>NZ_JACOPW010000001.1:0-1314661 GCF_015461845.1 Pseudomonas mucoides
TCGTTATAGCGCTTGGACATTGCTAAACACCTTCGCCCTCTTGCATGAGTGAGTCAATCAACAAGGGCGACAGGTAGCCTGACACGGAGGGCGTTTGAAAAAAGTGCCTCGCCGTAAGGGCGAAACCACAAGTGGCCGTTACCGCAGAAATGGATATGTACACCGAGGAAGAGAATGGTCGTCTGTCAGGACGCCATCGCGAGCAGGCTCACTCCTACAGTTTTGGACGGTGTACATCAGTAGGCAGTCAAAGCAGAAAAGTCAGTTCCCACAGGGTCCGAGTGAACCCTGAGGGAGAAAAAACCAGACTCAGGCCAGACTCTTGCTCACGACTTCAAACACATCGCTGGACAACTGACCCGAAGCACGAATCCGCTCCAGCTCGCCTTTCATCAATGCCTGACGCGCATCATCATACTTGCGCCAGCGAGTCAGCGGCGCCAACTGCCGGGAAGCGATCTGCGGGTTAAACCCGTTCAACTCGATCACCAGATCCGCCAGGAAGCGATACCCTGAACCATCCGCCGCATGGAAGTTGATCAGGTTCTGCCCGGCAAACGCACCGACCAGCGCGCGTACCTTGTTCGGGTTCTTCATGTTGAAGGCCGGATGCTGCATCAACTGACGCACACGCTCCAGACCACCCGGCAACGCACTGCCCGCCTGAACACTGAACCACTGATCCATGACCAGCGGATTGTCCTTGAAGTGCTCGGCAAAACTCGCCAGTGCCTTGGCCTTTTCTGCTTCAAACGACGAATTGACCAGCACCGCCAACGCCGTCAGGCGCTCGGTCATGTTATCGCTCGCCTCGAACTGCTCAAGCGTCGCCGCCAACACTTCCGGCTTGCCGCTGAGCATCAAGTACGACAGCGCAATGTTCTGCAACGCGCGACGAGCAAAGTGCTCGGCTTCGGCCACATAAGGGGTCTTCTTCGACAGGTCACGATTAGCCTGATAACGCAGCCACAATGCCTCAAACAACCCTTCAGCCAATTGCTTGCGAGCAAACTCACGGGCAATGTGAATCGCATCGACATCAGCCACTTCGCTGATTTCAGTCAGGTACGCCTCACCCGGCAACGAAAGCATTTCCGCAACCATGGCCTGGTCCAGCGTCTCGTCCGACAACACCGTGCGCAAAGCAGAAATCAGGCGCTGATCCAGCACCAGCGTTTCCCCCGCCTGATGCTGGGCAATCAGCTCTTGCAGCACTTGCACCGACAGTTGCTGACCGGCATCCCAGCGGTTGAAACCATCGCTGTCATGCTGCATCAGGAACATCAGTTGATCGCGGTTGTACGGGAAGCTCAGTTTCACCGGCGCGGAGAAACCACGCAGCAATGAAGGCAACGGCTGTTCAGCGATGTCGATGAAGGTGAACGTCTGCTCGGCCTCGGTCACCGAGATCACCCGCGATGTGCCCTGAGCGCTGGCTTCGCCGGACAGGCGCAAGGCAATCGCCGCGCCTTTGGCGTCCAGCAGGCCCAATTCCACAGGAATCACGAACGGCAGTTTTTCAACCTTGTCCGGGGTCGCCGGGCAGCTTTGACGGAAGGTCAGGCTGTAGGTTTTCGCCGCCGCGTCGTAGGACTCGCTCACTACCAAGCGCGGTGTACCCGCCTGGCTGTACCAGCGCTTGAATTGCGTCAGGTCGACACCATTGGCGTCTTCCATCGCCTTGATGAAGTCGTCGCAGGTCACCGCCTGGCCGTCGTGGCGGTCGAAATACAGGTCACTGCCTTTGCGGAAGCCATCGGCCCCGAGCAAGGTGTGAATCATGCCGACCACCTCCGAACCCTTTTCGTACACGGTCAGGGTATAGAAGTTGGAAATCTCGATGAAGCTGTCCGGGCGCACGGCGTGGGCCATGGGACCAGCGTCTTCGGCGAACTGGTGTGTGCGCAGGTAAGCCACGTCCTGGATGCGCTTGACCGTGGCCGAGTTCATGTCCGAGGAGAATCCGGCATCGCGGAACACGGTGAAGCCTTCCTTGAGCGACAGCTGGAACCAGTCGCGGCAGGTCACGCGGTTGCCCGACCAGTTGTGAAAGTATTCGTGGGCGACGATGGCTTCGACGCGCTGGTGCGCAGCGTCGGTCGCCGTTTCGGCGCGAGCCAGCACGGCGCTGGAGTTGAAGATATTGAGGCCCTTGTTCTCCATGGCGCCCATGTTGAAGTCGTTGACCGCGACGATCATGAAGATGTCCAGGTCGTACTCGCGACCGTAAACCTCTTCATCCCAGCGCATCGACTTCTTCAGGCTGTTCATGGCGTGCTGGCACTTGTCGATGTTTTCCGGCTCGACGTAGATGCGCAGTGCCACGGAACGCTCGGTCATGGTGGTGAAGGTGTCTTCAACGCACCACAAATCACCGGCCACCAGCGCAAACAGGTACGCCGGCTTCATGAAGGGGTCTTCCCAAGTCGCCCAGTGCCGGCCGTCTTCGCCAGGGCCCGAGGCAATCGGGTTGCCGTTGGACAGCAGCACCGGATAGCTGTGCTGCTCGGCGACGACCGTGGTGGTGAACTTGCTCATCACGTCCGGGCGATCGAGGTAATAGGTGATCTTGCGAAAGCCTTCGGCCTCACACTGGGTGCAGAACATGCCGCTGGATTTGTACAAGCCTTCCAGCGCGGTGTTGGTTTCCGGGTGAATCCGCACGCTGGTGTCGACCGTGAACGTGGTGCTGGTCGGGTGCAGGGTCAGGTGATTGTCCGTCAACTGATAGTCGCTTTCGCTCAGCTCGCGATCAGCCAGGGTGACCGACAGCAGTTCCAGCTGCTGACCGTCCAGTACCAGCGGCGGCAAGCCAGGGCCGCGCTCGGGATTGCGGCGCATCACCAGTTGCGCATGGACCAGGCTGTGGTCCTCGAACAACTCGAAGGTCAGGTGCGTCTCGTCGATCAGGTACTCGGGCGCCTGATAGTCTTTCAGGTAAATCATCTTCGGTTGTTCGGTGCGCATGCTGGAGTCCTTACTGATGCACGGCGAGCTGATAAGCCGTGTATTTACGAATATTGATCACGCCGGTGTCGAAGATCAGGTATTGGCCCTTGACTCCCAACAGCGTGCCTTCGGCAATCGGATTCTTGTCCAGGTTGAAGCTGACGATCTTGGCCGGGTATTGCTCGACCGGATAGCGGATTTCGAGGGTTTCTACGTCGGCAATGGTCTGAATCGCTTGTAGGCCAAATCGTTCCTGCAGGGTTTGCAGGCCCTCGGCGCAGCTGTCGAACAGTTGATCACGCACTTCGGCCAGGTCCACCGACACCGCTTCGCCCTTGAGCAAGGCGCGCCAGTTGGTCTTGTCCGCCACCTGGCTGCGGAACAGGTCTTCGACGAAACCCGACTGCTGGCGGGTCGACACGCGCATGATCGGCAACGCCTGACGGGCACCCTGATCGATCCAGCGGGTCGGCAGCTGGGTGGCGCGGGTAATCCCGACTTTCACCCCCGACGAGTTGGACAGGTACACGATGTGGTCGGTCATGCAGAACTTCTCGCCCCACTCCGGCTCACGGCAGGTGCCAGCGTCGTAGTGGCAACGCTCGGGGCTCATGATGCAGATGTCACACTGCGCCAGTTTGGTCATGCACGGGTAGCAATAGCCCTGGCTGAAACTGGTTTTGGTCTTGCGCCCGCAATGGGAGCAAAAGATCGCCCCCAGGTATTCCAGGCGTACGGTGGTGCCGATCATTGGATTGACCGGCACCTCGACATCGCCCAGGCGAAACGCATATTGCACGTCGGACCCGTCAAGACGCGACGACATTTTACTGATTGCACCGCGGCCAATCTCGATCAATGGATGGCATCCGATTTGAACAAAATGTTCGGTACGCTGATCGACTTCGAACTGCATTCCTGCGGGCCCATGTAACCGGTGCGCTGGTCTTCGGGCAGGTTCTGGATTTCCCAGGCAATCATCGCTTGCAGCGACAGTTCGCGTTGTTCGGCGGTGAGTTTGCCACCGTCGGACCATTTGCCGATTTCCACCGCCAGTTTCAGGCTCTGGTAGATCTCGGGGGTGATGTTTTGGATCATTTCGTTAAAAGAGGACATCAGGGTCTCCGCGCTCTTTACTACATAAACTGATTTAGGCGGCCAGTTTACGGCGGTTGTACAAACCACCCAACAAACCGGTCAGGCATCCGACGAGCAACCCGCCGACGTGCGCCGCATTGGCAATTTCACCGAAGCCGATCATCGAGACCAGCCCGGACAGGCACAGCACCAACCACACCAGCATCATCACCAGCACGCCGCGCGGCAGGCGATAAGCCGGGTTCGGCGACAACAACTGGAAGATCCAGCAATGCCCGAGCAGGCCGTACAGCACGCCGGACAAGCCACCGAACAAGGTCGGACCACTGAAATAATACTGGGCATAGTTTGAGACGAGGCTGAACAGCAACGTCAGGCCGATCAGGTTGATGCTGCCCTGACGCGATTCGATGCGCCGGCCCAGCTCCCAGTACCACATGCCGTTCATGGCCAGGTGCAGGATGCCGAAGTGGATCAGCATCGGCGTTATCAGGCGCCACCACTGCCCTGCCGCCAGGCTGTCGGCCAACGGTACGAAACGGATGTACTCGCCGACCACGCGAAAATCGAGGAAGGTCAGCCAGCGCATCGTGTCGAGGTTTTCGCCCAGCAGCGTCACCGCACCCACCAGGATACTCAGCAGCAAAATCGCCGCGGTCGCCCTGGCGTAACGCAGTTGCTCGACGAAACCGGGGCGCCGAGTGGTTTGCGCTGCCGGAATGTCGAGCTGCTGATCGGGATCACCGGCCGGAAAACGTTCGTACAGCGAACGCACGTCTTCGCTGATGTTGGACGGCACCCACAGCACTTGCTCGCCCGCCTCCTCGCTGACGCGGTGCGGCACCTGCATGCGCTGCAGCAGTTTGACGAACCCGCTCAAATCCACCGCCAGCGGCAGGCGTAAAACGGCAACCACACTCATTGCAGCACCTCCGGCCGTTCGACATCGACCCAGACAAATTTATGCGGATCGAGCCGGGTTTCCTGATCCAGCCGGTAGGCGACCAGTTTGCCGTAGAGCACGGCGCTGTAATCCAGGCAGGCCAGGTTCGGGCGAATCGGCGCCGGTTTGCCGCTGCGCCAGTAGTGGCCGACGAACAACAGTGGCTCGTCGACGCCATAGCGCAGCAAGGTATTTTTTTCCGTGGACGACAGTGGCGTCCTGGCCACGGGCTCAGGCAATGCGTCGGGCTGGAACACAATGTCTCCGTAGGTTTGCGGGTCGTCCTCCCAGAATTTGGTGCGGAAGAACGAACGCACCAGACCGTCGCCGCTGGTCATGGTCAAGCCATCGGGCAAGCGCATGTCGGTGCCGCGCAGCAACCGGTCGAACACGGTGCAGGCGAAACTGCCCGGCACGGCCGAGGCCTGGAGGAAATGCTCATCGACGCAACCGTTGGGAAACAATCCGCGCAACGGCTCGATCAGGCCCGAATCCCAGCACGCATGCACCACCCGGAAGCGCCCGGCATCGACGAACAACGGCATCTCGTAGAACCATTGCAGGAAGTCATGCCAGTCACCGGGATGGTCTTCGAACTGGGTCAGGGTTTCACCCAGCAACCGGGCATGGCGCGGCGTGTGTTCACGGACGAACTGCTTGCCGCTGCCCGGTGGCGCCGGCGTGCTCCAGCCCAGCGCGTTGAATTCATGGTTGCCCATGATGCACAGCGCCTGGCCGGCCTCGACCATGTCATGCACGATGTGCAGCGCCTCGCGAATCCGCGGGCCGCGATCAATGATGTCGCCCACAAACACGGCCATGCGCGACGGATGCCGCCAGACGCCACCTTGTTTGTGGTAACCGAGCCGGTCGAGCAAGTGCTCAAGGGTCAGAGCGCAACCGTGCACGTCACCGATCAGGTCGTAGCTACGCGCGGGATCGAGCATCAGTCGCCTCCACCACCCAATCGACTGCCCCAACCGAGCTTGGTCCGACAGACTTCGTAGTAGTTGTGGTCAAGCGGATGGATCAGCCGCAGCTTCTGCGCTTTTTTGCTGATGGTGATGGTGTCACCCGGCGCGCAGGTGAAGTGGTTCTGCCCGTCACAGGAGACTTGCGGGTAGATCTGCATATCTTTGGACACGACGATTTTCAGCTCACTGTTGCCATCGACCACAATCGGCCTGCCCGACAAGGTATGGGGGTACATCGGCACAATCACAATAGCGTCAAGCTTGGGGTGCATGATCGGTCCGCCCGCCGACAGCGCATAGGCCGTCGAACCGGTGGGCGTCGCGACGATCAGGCCGTCGGCCTTCTGGCTGCAGACGAACTGGCCGTCGATGTAGAGTTCGAACTCGATCATTCGCGTTGATTTGCCGGGGTGCAGCACCACATCATTGAGGGCATCGCCCTGACCGATGGCTTCGGCGTGCCGGCGGACTTCGGCTTGCAGCAGGAAGCGATTTTCCACCAGGTAGTGGCCATCGAGCACTTCGGCGACTTTGACTTCCAGCTCATCAGGGCGAATATCGGTGAGGAAACCGAGGCTGCCACGGTTGATGCCGAGTACCGGTATGTTGTGCTTGGCCAGCGCGCGAGCGGCGCCCAGCAGGCTGCCGTCGCCGCCGACCACAATCACCATGTCACACACTTCGCCGAGCATCTTGCGGGACGAGGTTTGCAGGCCATGACCGGGAAGGACTTCGGCGATGGTGTCTTCGAGGATCACGTGCAAGTGACGATCGAGCAGAAACCGTTTCAGTCGGCGGACGGTATCCAGCACCTGGGAACTGCCCAGGCGACCGATGATGCCGATATTACGAAATTGCTCCATGGGGTTCCTGCAAGGACGGCGAAAAAGACGATTATGGGCGAAAGCGCGGGATAGACAAAATCCTTTCAGCCACAAGGGTGTACTCATGTTTAGGGCTATGCTCGCAAGATGATCCTATTTCCCGATTTGCTCTCGTTGCCCCATCAGTTGCGCCACCCCGAAGTGCGCGACCTGGCCTGGGTCATCCTCGCGCCGCCGATGCTCGTTGATACGCCCTGGCCGCAGCGGCATCCGCTGGCCGGCAGTGAATGGGTGCAAGAACCGCAACGCCTGGAACGCTGGTTGCGGCAACTGGACCGTGACAGTTATGACTTGCTGCACTGGCTGTCCCAGGCCCGAACCCGGCGCTTGGGCCTGTATTACGAGCGGCTTTGGCAGTACGCGGTGCGTCACGCGCCGGGAATCGAGTTGATCGCCGCCAACCTGCCGATTCGCCGTGAAGGCCACACGCTGGGCGAACTGGACATGCTGCTGCGTGATCGCGACGGCGTGCATCACCTGGAACTGGCGATCAAGCTCTATCTGGGGCCGCAACATGGCGACGGACACGACACCGCGCAGTGGCTCGGCCCCGGCTGCCATGATCGACTGGACCGAAAACTGGCGCACCTGGCTCAGCATCAATTGCCCATTTCTGCCCGCGTCGAAAGCCGCGAAGTGCTGGCGGCCCTGGATATCCAGCAGTTCAGCGCCCACTTGTGGCTCGGCGGTTACCTGCTGTATCCGTGGCCGGGACAGGCCGAACCGCCCGGCGGCGCGCATCCGCAGCATTTGCGCGGTAGCTGGCTGCATCAGAAGGACTGGGCGGATTTTGTCGTGCAGCGCCCTTTCGGTCGCTGGCAGCCCCTGCCCCGCCATGCCTGGCTGGCGCCGGCGCATTATCCTGCGGAGCAGACCTGGAGCGTCGAGCAATTGAATGCGTGGCTCGGTACTCTGGAGCCGTTGGCGCCGGCGCAGTTGTTGGTGCGCCTGACCGAAAATGCCGAGGGGGACTGGGAGGAAGCGGAGCGGTTGTTTCTGGTGGCGAATCTTTGGCCGAATGTGCCGGGTAATGGTTGAGGTTTTGTAGTGCCTGCTCGCGATGAAGCCAACTCGGTCTAAACGGATAACCGCAATGCCAACGCCGCCAACGTCACCAGCAAAACCGGCACCGTCAACACCACCCCGACCTTGAAGTAATACCCCCACCCGATCCGGATGCTCTTGCGCTCCAGCACATGCAGCCACAACAACGTCGCCAGACTGCCAATCGGCGTGATTTTCGGCCCCAGGTCGCTGCCGATGACGTTGGCGTAAATCATCGCCTCCTTCACCACACCACTGGCCTGACTGGCATCGATCGACAGCAAACCAATTAGCACCGTCGGCAAATTGTTCATGATCGAAGACAGAATCGCCGTCAGCACGCCCGTGCCCATGGCCGCACCCCATACGCCGTAATGGGCAAAGCCATCGAGCCATCCCGCCAGATACCCGGTCAGGCCGGCATTGCGCAGGCCATACACCACCAAATACATGCCCAGCGAGAAAATCACGATCTGCCACGGTGCTTCTTTCATCACCTTGCGCGTGGAAATCTTGTGGCCGCGCGCGGCGATACCCAGCAACAACGCGGCGCACACCGCGGAAATGGCGCTGATTGGAATACCCAGTGGTTCCAAGGCAAAACAGCCCACGAGCAGGATCACCAACACCACCCAACCGGCATAAAACGTCGCCTTGTCATGGATCGCCGTGGCGGGCAGCTCCAGTTGTTCGGGGTCATAGTCCTTCGGAATGTCGCGACGGAAGAACCACAGCAGCATCGCCAATGTGGCCGCGACGCTCACCAGGTTGACCGGGATCATTACCGCCGCGTAACGGTTGAACGTGATGTGGAAGAAGTCGGCGGAAACAATGTTCACCAGGTTCGACACCACCAGCGGCAGGCTCGCGGTGTCGGCGATGAAACCGGCGCCCATCACGAACGCCAGGGTCGCCGCCGGGGAGAACCGCAGCGCCAACAGCATGGAAATCACGATGGGCGTGAGGATCAGCGCCGCGCCGTCATTGGCGAACAAAGCCGAGACCAAAGCCCCCAGCAACACCATATAAGCAAACAGTTTGCGCCCGCTGCCCCGCCCCCAACGAGCCACATGCAACGCAGCCCAGGCAAAGAAACCCGCCTCATCCAGCAGTAAACTGATGATGATCAGCGCCACGAACGTGCCGGTTGCATTCCAGATGATCTGCCACACGATCGGGATGTCGCTCAGGTGCACGACACCGAAAATCAGCGCCAGCACGGCACCGAATACCGCACTCCAGCCCACGCCCAGGCCTTTGGGTTGCCAGATCACCAGAGTGATGGTCAGCAGGAAAATGAGTGAGGCGATGAGCATGCAAAGCAACCTTGCGCGGAAAAACAAACCGCGATTCAGCCGCAACGCTCGACCAGAGTAAAGCCCCAATTTCGACACACCACGATCCCGTAACAGTTGATGGGCAGCGCGAGGCTCGTGTAGCAGCCTCGCGCTGCTCGTCAGCGGCTACAACAGGAGGGTTACAGTCGGATGACATGGCCTTGCATTGGCGCGACCTGGCCGTTGAACAGCCGTGTGATCACCGTCTGCGCCGCCTCATAACCGTCACTCTCCACCACCTCCAGCAGTGGATTGGCAGGCGCGGTCACTTGCCCATAAAACCGCTGCAACCCCTCGCCGATATGTTGACTGACCCGTTCCGCTCCCCACTCTGCGTTGCGCTTGCGCAGCTGGACCGGGGCGAAAAAGAACACCGGTTGCGGCCCTTCAATGGCGCTCAGTTGTGCCTCGTCGGTGCTTTGCGCGGAACCGGCGAAGCAGCTGTACACCAGTTGCCCGGCGAAATGCTGATGCACCCGGTCACGCAAACCCAGGTCGCCGGAAAAATCCACGTACAGCGTGGGACGATCATTGGCCAGGCTCGCCAGTTCGGCGTACGACACCGTGCGCTCATAACAACCGAGCGCTTCGACGAAGGTCTTGTTGCCGGCCGAAGTCAGCGCAACCCGTTCAATGTTGGGGTGGTTTTCCAGGCACACGGCGGTGCCATAGGCGGTTTTGCTCGAAGCACTGGAAAATACCAGCCGGGTCGCACCGAAAAACTGATTGTCTTGCAGGAAATCCGCCAGCATCGACGACGTCAGAAACAGCGGTTTCAGCAAAATCTGCAGGTTTTCGGTGTCGGGGCTGTAGTACGGATCCCAACTGCACCGGGTGTACTGATTGTAGGCCGAAGTCAATGCCTGCCGGTGTTCGGCGGCGTCATAGAAACCTCGGTCGGTGACGCGCTCGGGACGCATCCACAGATGACTGGCAATCGGAAAGTAGCCGTAGAAGCGTTCTCCGACCGCGACCCCCTCCACAGTTGACGCGATCACATCGGCAAATCCCCACGCCGGAATGTGTGCCCATTCCTCAAGCCCTGTAGGAAAGAACCCCCAGTAGTTCATCGAATCGCCATAAGCGGCGTAGGTGATGTTGTTGGTGGTCAGCGCACAGCGGTCGATTTTCAGAATCACCTCCCCTTCGGCAGGAACGAGACTGCGCTGCTCCTGTTCGATTCGACTCTGGTCGAGGGCGTTTTTGCGGGTGATCAGCCGTGTTACCGTGCTCGGACTTTGCATCTTTCAGACTCCTGCTGCGAGTGAGTGGCGGGTAGCACCAGAGTAGTGGCAGCCGATGAAGAGCGGGTTCGGAAACACCAGGGGCAGTGCGCCCACCCTCAATCCCCGCGCCAAACCGCTGAAACGGCCGAGTCAGGCCCGGGCGATCTTCACCGTGGAAGCGATTTACGAGGCGTTTGTTCGGATTTGGCGGCGCGATGGCTGGTCCGGGCTGACCACCCGAGCGGTGGCGCTGGAAGCTGGCGTCGCCATCGGGACGTTGTACGATTATTTTCCGAGCAAGGAAGCGCTGCTGTCAGGGTATGTCCGCCACTGCCTGGACAATCTGTTACAGCACATCGATGAACAGGTCGTACGACCCACGCATCTGGATTGGCAGGTGCGAATCAAACGCTTGATCCGCATGACCTGCGACCCGACGGATGCTGATCAGCCGTTGTTCGACTATGAATGGATGACCCTTGAACACCAGATCGCCGAACCCAAACACCACCGACGGGTGTTCCAGGAGTTGTCGCAGAAATGGCGCGAAGCGTTTGCCGCGTGTAGTGATTTGCCTGAGCATCCGTCAGATACAACCATCGATGCCTGGTTGATCACCGCCTGGGGTGGCCGGCGTTACTGCGTGACTGTGCAACCGGCGGCGGCACAAACGGCTGCGTGGCTGGCGGAGATCGAGTCGATGATCTGCGGCCGATTGCTGCCCTCCCCCTAATCCCCGTAGGAGTGAGCCTGCTCGCGATAGCGGTGTGTCAGTTGGCATTGATTTGGCCGACACACCGCCATCGCGAGCAGGCTCACTCCTACAGGGGAGAACGGTGCTTTCAGACTTTTTTGTGTTGTTCGACCCATTTGCCATAGGCATTGATGAAGCTCTGCAGGAACGGCTTCACAGACTCGGACAATTTACCCGCCTCGTCAAACGCCGAACCCGCCCCGCCCAGATAGGCTTCCGGCTGCTGCATACACGGCACATCCAGAAACACCATGGACTGGCGCAAGTGGTGGTTGGCACCAAATCCACCGACTGCGCCGGGCGAAACACTGATCACCCCACCCGGTTTTCCGCTCCAGGCGCTCTGGCCATAGGGCCGCGATCCCACGTCGATGGCATTCTTCAACGGCGCGGGTACCGAGCGGTTGTATTCCGGGGTGACGAACAGCACTGCGTCGGATGAACGTACTTGTTGCCGGAAAGTGCTGTAGGCTGCCGGCGGTGAAGCACCATCAATGTCTTCGTTGTAGAGCGGCAAGTCGCCGATTTCGACGATTTGTAGCTTGAGATTGGCCGGTGCGAGGTCAGCCAGGGCCAATGCTACCTTGCGATTGATCGATGCCTTTCTCAAGCTGCCGACCACGACGGCGATCGTATAGACGTTACTCATGGAAGATGTCTCGACTGTCCGATGGAGAGAACTTGTAGGTATAGATGACGAATCACCCAGCGGGCTCTGAATTTCACCGCCCCTGACTATTTTTTTCTTGTAGGAAAACTTACTTCGCCCAACCACGGTCTACAGAACCGAAAATTGAGTGAATTATCTCCAGAGGTTCTAAACAGATGGCAGCAGTACTTGTCGGTCAGTTCCATGCAAGAGATGCGGAAGGCCGCGTTTATTCCGTGCATGAGTTCGAGGAATCCACCCCGTCGGCGGACGGCCTCGGCGGCTCGGAGCCTGTCACCACCTACAAACTGGCCATTGGCGATCGCGTCAGGAAACTCGATGACAACCAGTTTCTGCTGGTTCAATCGGACGTGACCATCGTGCGTGAACCCAACAAATTCGTCGGTAGCGTGCCGGAAGCCAACGTCGCTTCATAACCCCGCGTTATGAGCAGAAGTCATATGCGCGCACTTGAGTTAGGATTCAGTCACTGATTCCCTCACCTGCTGAACATGGACTTCACGCATGCGTTTACGCCATATCGAAGTGATCCACGCGCTTGTGCAGACCGGTCACCTGGGCACCGCCGCCGAATGGCTGCAGTTGCCGGTGACCGAGGTTGAAGGCATTTTGCGCGAGGCCGAGGGTCAGTTGGGTTTCATGCTGTTCTCCAGCGTGCGCGGGCGCTTGCAGGCGACCCGCGAAGCGCGGGAGCTAGAGGCACAAATCGCCCACATCTACGAAGCGCTGGAGCCTGTTCAACGCTTGGCCGCCAGCCTCAAGCAGTATCAGGCACCGCCCCTGCGCATCATCTGCACTCCGCCGCTCGCCCAACACTTGTTGCCCCAGAGCATCGCCACGCTGCGCCGTCGCCTGCCCGATGCGCCTTGCAGCCTGCTGAGCCAACCAACCCGCGAAATCATAAAATCCCTGTTGTTGCGCGAAAGCGATTTGGGGTTGAGCCTGCACGATCCCGATCACGCCGACATCCATTGCCAGGTGATTGCCCAAGGCAAGCTCCAGCTGTTGGCGCCCCATGGCTGGCTGCAACCCAAGCAGAAATACATTTCATTGCAGGATCTGGCGGGCCAGTCGATGGTCGGCCTCGAAGGCCACGATCCGCTGAGCCGTGCCCTGGAGAACAAATTGCAGGCGTTGCGTCCAGCCCCGGTTGTGCATATTCGAGTGCAGACGCATCAGATGATGCGCAGCATGGTCGAGGCCGGTGAAGGCCTGGCGATTGTCGACCCGTTTACCGCCCTGGGCGCCAAAACCAGTGGACTGGATGTGTGTCCGCTGGCCCCGGCGGTGCCAGTCAGCCTCTACGCCCTGACCCTGAAAAACGGCGAGCCAGCCGCCGCCATTCAGACCCTGCTGGACATTGTCACGGAACAAGCCGCGGCGATGCTGGCGAACTGATCGGGTGTTCCAGCGCATTATCGAACAAGCGATACCAGAACAGCGCCACTTCGGCAGTGTTCGGATCGATTCCGCGATAGCGCAGATGATCCATCCCGCCAATCACGTAACCACAACGCTCATAGAGCCGGCAGGCGCCGAGGTTGTTGTTTTGGGTTTCGAGCATGATGCCCGGCAGTTTTTTCTTGCGACTCCAGAACTGAGCCACGTCCAGCAAGGCTTTGGCCACCCCGTGGTGCCGCGCCGGTGCATGCACCGCCAGCTCGTCGATATGGGCAAAGCCATTCCAATTGGTGCTGACCACCAGATGACCGACCGGCTCATCGTCGAGGTACGCCATGAAAATCGCACTGTCGGCGGCATCGCGAAAGCTGCTGAATTCTTCCGGGTCGATGCCGTAGCACTTTCGATAAGGGGTGATCGGCGTAATCAACCACTGTTCGACTGGTTTGCCGATTTCGGCAGCACCATAGGCGGCAACTTCAAAACTGAAATCACTGCCCCAGATATAGGCCGCAAAGCCGTCATCGGCGACACGCACCGACAGGCCGGGGTACTTGGGATTAATGACAGGTTGCATACTGGGAAAGGTCCTCATTCCTTGATGCAATCGACGGTGTAGTGCCGTCCATTGCCCTCGTCTTCGTGTTGCAATCCATGCACATCGACGACGAATCCTGGGAAACTGCTATCAAACGTCCTTGCAAATGAAAGATAGTCGATGATTGACCGGGTCGACTCGGTGAACCGCTCACCCGGCATGATCAGCGGAATGCCTGGCGGATACGGAACCAGCATCACCGCAGCGATCCGCCCGTCCAGGGCATCGATCGACACCGCCTCTACCTCGCCCCGTACCAGATGATCATAGGCGTCAGCGGGCTTCATGACGATTTCCGGCAGCACGGTGTACATGCGCTTGAGGTGTTTGGCCGTGGCATTGCTGCGATAACAGGCGTGCAGTTGATCGCACAAATCGCGCAGGCCCATGCCTTGATAGCGCCCGACACTCTGTTGTGCCACACAGGGCAGGCAATTGGCCAGGCTGACGTTAGCGTCGTAGCTGCGCTTGAACTCCAGCAGCTCGGTCAACAGCGTGCTCCATTTGCCTTTGGTGATGCCCATGGAAAACAACACCAGGAACGAATACAGCCCGGTCTTCTCGACCACCAGCCCGCGCTCCCAGAGAAATTTGCTGACCACTGCCGCCGGAATCCCGCGCTCGCTGAGCGCACCGCCCGCGGTTAGCCCGGGCATGACCAAGGTGACTTTGATCGGATCGAGCAACACGTAATCGTCGGTGACACCGCCAAAGCCGTGCCAGTCGGCATCGGGCTGCAAGAGCCAGTCTTCGGTGACCACGCGGTCGATGCCTTCCACCGACGGCGGCTGCCAGATGGAAAACCACCAGTCATCCGCCGCGATGTGTTGCCGCAGGTTAGCCAGGGCGCGACGAAAGCTCAGGGCCTCGTCGAACATTTCCTGCAACAGCGAACGCCCGGCCGGGCCTTCCATCATCGCCGAGGCCACGTCCAGCGAGGCAATGATGCTGTACTGCGGCGAGGTGGAGATGTGCATCATGAACGCTTCATTGAAACGGTCGCGGTCCAGTTGCCGCGCCCCACCGTCCTGAACATGAATCATCGAGGCCTGGCTGAATGCGGCCAGCAACTTGTGCGTGGAATGCGTGGTGAACACCAGCGGGCTATCTTCGCTGCGCGAGGTGCCCATGCCGTAGCGTCCGGCGAAGAACTCGTGAAACGCCGCGTAGGCGTACCAGGCCTCGTCGAAATGCAACACCTCGACACTGTTGCCGAGGTTCTGCTTGATCAACTCGGCGTTATAGCAGAGGCCGTCGTAGGTCGAGTTGGTGATCACCGCCAGTTTGACCTTGGGCGCCCGGCCCTTGGTCAGCGGGCTGGCGTCGATTTTGGCCTGGATTGATTCGCGGCTGAATTCGCTCAATGGAATCGGGCCGATGATCCCCAGTTCATTGCGTTCCGGGCACAGGTACAACGGGATCGCGCCGGTCATGATGATCGAATGCAACACCGACTTGTGGCAGTTGCGATCCACCAGCACCAGGTCATCGCGCGCAACCATGGAATGCCAGACGATTTTATTGGCGGTCGAGGTGCCATTGATCACGAAAAAGGTGTGATCGGCGCCAAAATTGCGCGCAGCGCGCGCTTCCGCCTCGGCCAGCGGACCGGTGTGATCGAGTAGAGAGCCCAGTTCGGGCACCGACACCGACAAATCCGAACGCAGGGTGTTCTCCCCGAAAAACTGGTGAAACGCTTGCCCTACCGGGCTCTTGTGATACGCCACGCCACCGCCGTGGCCCGGGGTGTGCCAGGAATAATTGGAGTCGGCGGTGTGTTGCACCAGTGCCTTGAAAAACGGTGGCAACAAACCGTCCAGGTACTTGCGCGCAGCCCGGGCCACTTGCCGGGCCAGGAACGGCACGGTGTCTTCGAACAGGTAAAGAATCCCGCGCAGTTGATTGAGCTCGGCCATGGCATCGGCCGGCGCGTTTTCCAGCGTCACTTGTTCGCCGAGGGCAAAAATCGGCAGGTCCGGCGCCCGCACTCGCGCCAGGCCAATCAGTTCGGCCATGTTCTGCAACAAATGCGAGTGGGCGCTGGGGTCTTCGGCGGCAATCAACATGCAGGAGAGGCCGTGATGGGTCGACGCGACTAGCCGCCCTTCGGCGTAATCCACCGCCGAAACGATGCTGAAGCCTTCCTGTTCAAGCTCCCGGGCGATGCCCCGCACGCGATCACCGGCGACGGTGTCGGCCTTGATGTCGCGGTGGACAATCAGGACCGGGAATTTCAAATCTTTATACATGGGGCTCAGTGTCCTGAGGCGGCAGACCGTGGCCTGCCAATACCCTCAGGGTAGAGGGTTGAGGCGAATGTGGCGAGTGGCGATGCCCCAAACTGGGTCACCGGCAGCCCAAACACGCCCCGTAGCAGCTGACGAGCACCGCAAGGCTGCTACAAATCAGGCCTGGGCCTTGGCGTCCGCCAGTTGCTGCCACAGTGACGGGGCACCGGCGGCTTTCGCGATGGCTTCAAGACGTGCGACATGCTGGGCCAGGTCATCTTCGCTGGCGCGGATGATTCGGGCGCGTGGGCGGTCGGCTGGCAAGCGGCGGATTTCGGTGGCGGAGTTGTCCGCGCCTTCGCCGGAGCCATTACCGTCTGACGCATTACCGGCCAGCGACAGGCTGGTCTGGCCACCGGTCATGGTCAGGTAAACGTCGGCAAGGATCTCGGAGTCGAGCAACGCGCCGTGCAGTTCACGGCCCGAGTTGTCGACGCCATACCGTTTGCACAAGGCGTCGAGGCTGTTGCGCTGCCCAGGGTGACGTTCCCGGGCCATCATCAGGGTATCGAGGATCGAGCAGTGTTGTGTGATGTCCGCACGCTCGTGCTGGCCCATCAGGGCGAATTCGTTGTTGATGAAACCAACGTCGAACGCCGCGTTATGGATGATCAGCTGCGCGCCTTTGATGAACTCGAAAAACTCATCGGCCACTTCGGTGAAACGCGGCTTGCCCACCAGGAATTCGTTGGTGATGCCGTGGACGCCAATGGCGCCTTCGTCACTCTCGCGATCCGGCTGCAGGTAAACGTGAAAATGCCGACCGGTCAGGCGCCGACCGATCAACTCGACACAACCGATTTCGATAATCCGGTGGCCGTCTGTCACCGGCATGCCGGTGGTTTCGGTATCGAGTACAACGGATCTGGTGGCCATCAGTGCTCAGCTCTCAACGGGTCAATCGTGCAAAAGCGGCGATGTTAACACGCTCGCTCAGGTCTTTCAGAGACACCGCGTTTTGCCTATCGCGAGCAAGCTCGCTCCTGCAGGGATTGATCGTTCCCACGCGGAACAAGGGAACGATCAGTGTAGATTTATGCCTGTTTGTAGCCGCGCACTTCATCCACGCCCCGGTTGGCCAACTGGTCAGCCCGCTCGTTACCGTGGTGACCGATGTGCCCACGCACCCATTTCCAGGTGACGTTGTGGCGATTGACCTGCTCATCCAGCAGCTTCCACAAATCAGCATTTTTAACCGGCTCTTTCGCCGCTGTTTTCCAGCCGCGCTTCTTCCAGTTGTCCATCCATTCGTTGATGCCTTTCATCACGTACTGTGAGTCGGTCACCAGCAGCACGTCGCAGGAGCGCTTGAGCTCTTCGAGGCCACGAATCGCACCCATCAGCTCCATGCGGTTGTTGGTGGTATTGGCTTCGCCGCCCCACAGTTCCTTTTCAACGCCTTTGCACACCAGCAGTGCGCCCCAGCCGCCAGGGCCCGGGTTGCCTTTGCAGGCGCCGTCGGTGAAGAGTTCTACGCTATCGCTCATGCCAATCTATCCAGAAAATGCGGTGGCTCGCCGATTCGTGATCGACGATGCCCGAGGCCGGGACTGACCCGGCCGGGAAAATAAAAGGTATTACGGGTCGATGCGACGGCGATTGACCTTGGCCATCGGCAAGGGAATCAGCTTGCCCATCGGTTCGCGTCGTTCCTGACGCAGCGGACGCAAACCCACGACAATCTTGCGCGCCACCAACAAATAGAAGCCGCCGCCCGACAGTTGCCAGTCACCGGCCTTGCGCTCCCAACCGGCCAGACGAGCTTGCCAGGCGGGTGACGCAAGCGGCGGACGATAGCACCCGAAGCGGCGTTTCTCCAGCGCGAAACCCAGCAGGTTCAACCAGTCGGCGACGCGTGACGGCGAGATGCAGCGCGCCTTGCGCAGGGCGTCATGGGCGAACACATGGCGCAGGCCCCAACTGCTCCAGGGGTTGATGCCGATGATCAGCAAATGCCCGCCGGGCCGCACGCTGCTCGCCGCTTCGCGCAGCAAACCGTGGGGCGACAGGCAGAAATCCAGCCCATGCTGCAACACCACGACGTCAGCGGCGTGCTCGCTCAACGGCCAGGCTTGCTCTTCACACACGATCTCGACACCGGGCAATGGCGCACCGAGGCGCACATTGCGCTGTACTTGCGGAGCAGACGGTGGCGTCTGGGCCGAAGGACCGTAATGCACCAGGTAACCGCCGAAGAAACGCCCCAACTCGTCTTCGAGCATGCGTCGTTCTTCGTCCAGCAAAAATTGCCCGATAGGGCCGGACAGCCATTCACGGGCCGCGCTGATCAATGTCAGCCACTCGGGATCAGCCTGAGCGAACGCTTTATCGGTCATTGCATTCTCCAACGCGCCAGGAAGTTCTAAGATGCGCCATTGTTTTCCGCTTGGCGAATCCGACGATGATACAGATCAGTGCCCTGCCCGCCTTCACCGACAACTACATCTGGTTGTTACAAGACCACCGCACCCAGCGCTGCGCCGTGGTCGATCCGGGCGATGCCGCGCCCGTGCAGGCCTGGCTTGCGGCGCATCCGGGTTGGGTATTGAGCGATATTCTGATCACTCATCACCACCATGACCACGTCGGTGGCGTCGAGCAGCTGAAAAAAGCGACAGACGCAACAGTCTACGGCCCCGCCAGCGAATCCATCCCGGCGCGGGACGTCGCGCTCAAGGACAACGACCGGGTCAGCGTGCTCGGCTGGGACTTCGACGTGTACGCCGTCCCCGGCCATACCCTGGGGCACATTGCCTACTACCACCATGGCTTGCTGTTCTGCGGTGACACCCTGTTTGCCGCCGGTTGTGGCCGTTTGTTCGAAGGCACGCCGGAACAGATGCACACCTCGCTGGCACGCCTGGCGGCATTGCCCGAAGATACGCTGGTGTATTGCACCCACGAATACACCCTGAGCAACCTCAAGTTTGCCGCAGCGGTCGAGCCAGAAAACCCCGACACCGCCGAGCGCCTCGCCAAAGTGACCCAACAACGCGCAGCCGGAATCATGACCCTGCCGTCGACCCTGGCCCTGGAAAAGCTCACCAACCCGTTTTTAAGGGTTGATGAAACATCTGTTAAAGAAAAAGTGGACGAACGGAATGGTCCCGATAACCGGGCTCCGAGTGCGGTTTTTGCTGCGTTGCGGGCTTGGAAAGATACGTTCTAGGCCGTCATGCTATTGCAATGAAAATTCTGAATGGTTGACCGCAGGGGGTACCCTTTCTAGAATCGGCCGACATTTTTGCCCGGAACTTACTTCCAGCCAATGTCGTCATCTATTCGTAAAGCCATCAATTCAGACGCATTGACCCGCTTGGCTCAAGCCATCGCGGTGGCTGTGTCCGCCACTCTGGCGGGCTGTTCCAGCCATGTGCCGCAGACCGACGCGGCACATACCCCGAATATCGCCGCTCGCGCCAAACAGAAACCGATCTGGCTCAGCGAAAAACCCTCGCCGCAAGTACCGCAGGACGTCTGGGAGCGCATGCGCCAGGGCTTCCAGTTGCAGGACGGCCTGGGCGTCAACCCGCGTATCGAGCAACAGCGACTGTGGTTCGCCAGTAACCCGTCGTTCCTTGAAAACGCCGGCGAGCGCGGCAGCCTCTACATTCACTACATCATCGAACGCCTTGAAGAACGCAACATGCCGCTGGAACTGGCGCTGCTGCCAGTGATTGAAAGCGCCTACAACCCGATGGCCTATTCCCGGGCCGACGCGGTGGGTCTTTGGCAATTCATCCCTTCCACCGGGCGTTACTACAACCTGCGCCAGACCCGTGCCTATGATGGCCGACGCGACATTACCGCCTCGACCACCGCGGCCATGGATTACCTGACCCGCCTGCACGACATGTTCAACGGTGACTGGCTGCTCGCCCTCGCCGCCTATAACGCCGGTGAAGGCACCGTCAGCCGGGCCATCGAGCGCAACGAAAGGCTCGGCCTGCCGACCGATTACTGGAACCTGCCGCTGCCAGCGGAAACCCAGGCTTACGTGCCGAAGCTGCTGGCCTTGTCGCAAGTGGTCCTGTCGCCCGAAGCCTATGGTGTGAACCTCAGCCCGATCGCCAACGAACCGTACTTCCAGGTCGTCGAAATCAACCAGCGCATGGACCTGTCCAAGGTTGCCGAGGTTGCCAACATCGACGAAGACGAACTGTTCCAGCTCAATCCGGCGTTCAAACAGCGCACCACGCTCGATGGCCCCCAGCACTTGCTGGTGCCAACGTCCAAGGCGCAGTTGCTGACCACCAGCCTGTCGACCATGCGTCCGGAAGAATTGATCAGCAAGAAGCCTCGCAAACCGGTCTTTGAAGGCGCAGACGATGTTCAACTCGCCAGCGTCAAGCGCACCACTTACCGGGTCAAACGCGGCGACAACCTCGGCACGATCGCCAAGGCCAATAAAGTCGACGTCGAAGACTTGCAACGCTGGAACAAGTTGACGGGCAAGCACCTCAAGACGGGGCAGACCCTGGTGATGCAGGACACGACCAAGCGCAGCAACGGTCGCGTCAACACGGTCGTCGCCGCCAACAGCAAAGCCGACAAAAAGAAGCCGCAGACCCAATACAAGGTCCAGCAAGGCGATTCGCTGTACATCGTCGCCAAGCGCTTCAACGTCGAGATGCAGCACCTCAAGCGCTGGAACCCGCGTGTTGGCCAGGCGTTGAAGCCTGGGCAGATGCTGGTGGTGTCTTCGCCACGCTAAAAAGAGCCCCTGAATTCAGGGGCTCTTTTTCGCCTGAAGGTTTTCACTATGCCCTGTAGCCGCTGGCGAAGCCTGGGTCCGACTGCGCAGCAGTCGTCAATTCAGGCGGCGCGGTGATTCAGGAAAATAGTGGTCACCAGTTTACGACTGCTGCGCAGTCGGACGCAGGCTTCGCCAGCTGCCACATGGGCCCGCAAGTTCAATTAACCCTGCATTAACCCCCTGTCTTTTTCCTGTCGATACAAGCTGTTACTGTACGGGCCACAATGCCCAAGCCGCCTGGATCGGATCTCTGACTTGAAGCGTCCCCTCCTCCTGCTCCTGATCAGCCTGGCCTTCAGCTCCCCCGCAAGCGCGACGATCAGCGAAAGCCACGGTTATGCGCAGTTCGGCACGCTCAAGTACCCGGCCCGATTTACCCACTTCGACTGGGTCAACCCGCAAGCGCCCAAGGGCGGTACGTTGCGGGTGATGGCGTTTGGCACCTTCGATACGCTCAATCCTTATACCTTCAAGGGCTCAAGCCCGGTTTCCACCCCCAACTTCCTGCAGTACGGCATCAACGAGCTCAATGAGCCACTGATGGTCGGCACCGGCCAGTACGCACCGTCCGGCGACGAACCGACCTCCAGTTATGGCCTGATCGCGCAATCGGTGGAATACAGCGAGGACCGCAGTTGGGTGGTGTTCAACCTGCGGCCCGAAGCGCGGTTCCACGATGGTTCGCCGATCACCGCTTACGACGTCGCGTTCTCCTACCGCTTGTTGCTCAAGGAGGGGCATCCGCAGTACCGCACCAGCCTTCAGGAAGTCGCGCGGGTCGACATCCTTAACCCGCAACGCATTCGTTTTGTGTTCAAGCGCGCCGGCAACCCATTGCAGATCCTGCGCCTCGGCGAATTACCGGTCCTGTCGCAACATTACTGGAAAGGTCGCGACTTCAAGGCCACCACCTTCGAGCCGCCTCTGGGCAGCGGGCCGTATCGCATCACATCAGTAACGCCCGGACGGCAGATCGTTTTCGAACGGGTCAAGGATTACTGGGGCAAGGACCTGGCGGTCAATCGCGGCAAGTACAACTTCGATCGCATGGAAGTCGAGTTCTACCGCGACAGCGACGTCGCCTTCGAAGCGTTCAAGGCCGGCGAGTTCGACGTTTACATCGAGCATCAGGCGAAGAACTGGGACAACGGCTACAACTTCCCGGCCGTACGCCGCGGCGACGTGATCAAGGCGCAGATCCCGCATCAGATCCCGACCCAGAGTCAGGGCCTGTTCATGAACACCCGACGCCCGACTTTCGCCGAGACCAAAGTCCGCGAAGCCCTGGGGTTGATGTTCGATTTCGAGTGGACCAACCGCACGCTGTTCAGCGGCGCCTACAAGCGCGCGATGAGTTACTACCCCAACAGTGAATTCGAAGCCACCGGGCTCCCGGTCGGGCACGAATGGCTGATGCTCAAGCCCTATCGCGAGCAGTTACCCGCCAAGCTCTTCACCGAGCCGTTCAGCCTGCCGCACACTGACGGTCGCGGCATCCCCCGGAAAACCCTGCGCAAAGCCCTTGGGCTGCTCGCTGAGGCCGGCTGGAAGCTCAATGGCCAGCGATTGCAGAATGCCGTCGGGCAACCCCTGCGATTCGAGATCCTGCTGGTCAACCCGAACCTGGAGCGCATCCTCCAGCCCTACGTCGAAAACCTCGCGAGCATTGGCATCGACGCACGACTGCGCACCGTTGACCGCGCCCAGTACAAACAGCGCCTCGATCAGTTCGACTTCGACATGATCTTGATGACCCTCAACCAGACCCTCAGTCCGGGTCTGGAGCAATGGCAGTATTTCCATTCCAGCCAGATTGGCGTCAAGGGCAGTAAAAACTACGCCGGTATCGCCAACCCGGTGGTCGATCACTTGCTCGAACAACTGCTCGCCGCCCAGAGCCGCGACGAACAAGTCGCCGCCGGCAAAGCCCTTGACCGCGTGCTGCTGTGGCAGCACTACATCATTCCCAACTGGTACCTCAATTATCATCGCCTGGCCTACCGCAACCGGTTCGCCTTTGTGACCACGCCGCCCTACACCCTGGGCCTGAGCGCGTGGTGGCTGAAGTCTTCGGAGAAAGATCAATGAAACCCGTACGCACCCTGCTGTTGCAGGCCAGCGGACTGCTGTTCGCCGGGCTGGCCTGCGCCGCCCCGCAACACGCGGTGACCCTCTACAACGAGCCGCCGAAGTACCCGGCCGACTTCAAGCATTTCGACTACGTGAACCCGGATGCACCCAAGGGCGGGATCTTTCGCCAGGCCGGTTTCGGTGGCTTCGACAGCCTCAACCCGTTTATCAGCAAGGGCGTGCCGGCCGACGATATCGGCATGATCTACGACACCCTCGCCCGGCAAGGTTTGGACGAACCGTTCACCGAATATGGCCTGGTGGCCGGCAAGATCGAGAAAGCCCCGGACAACAGTTGGGTGCGTTTCTACCTGCGCCCTGAAGCGCGCTTCCACGACGGCCATCCGATTCGCGCCGAAGACGTGGTGTTCAGCTTCCAGATGCTGACCAAGGACGGCGCCCCGCTGTATCGCGGTTACTACAACGACGTCGAGGAAGCGGTCGCCGAAGACCCGCTCACCGTGCTGTTCAAGTTCAAGCACTCCAACAACCGAGAGCTGCCGCTGATCCTCGGCCAGTTGCCGGTATTGCCCAAACACTGGTGGGCCAACCGCGATTTCAACAAGGGCAACCTGGAAATGCCGTTGGGCAGCGGCCCGTACAAAGTCAGCGAAGTGAAGGCTGGACGCTCGATTCGCTATGAGCGGGTCAAGGATTACTGGGGCAAGGACTTGCCGGTCAATCGCGGGTTCTACAACTTCGATGTGATGACCACCGATTACTACCGCGACAACACCGTGGCGCTCGAAGCACTCAAGGCCGGGCAGTTCGATTACTGGCTGGAGATGACTGCGAAGAACTGGGCCAACGCCTACAACGTCCCGGCCGTTACCGAAGGCCGGCTGATCAAGGAACAGATCCCCAACGGCAACCCCACCGGCATGCAGGGTTTCGTGTTCAACCTGCGTCGCCCGGTGTTCCAGGACGTGCGCGTGCGCCAGGCCCTGACCTTGTTGCTGGACTTTGAATGGACCAACAAACAGTTGTTCAACAGCGCCTACGCGCGCACCCGCAGCTATTTCGAGAACTCGGAAATGGCCGCCACCGGCCTGCCGGATGCCGATCAACTGGCGATCCTCGATCCGTTTCGCGGCAAGATCCCCGAGCAAGTGTTCAGCGAAGCCTTCGAGAACCCGACGACTGACGGCAGCGGCATGATTCGCGACCACCAGCGCCAGGCCTATCACCTGTTGCAAGAGGCCGGCTGGCGGATCGTCGACGACAAAATGGTCGACGCCACCGGCAAACCGGTGACCATCGAGTTCCTGCTGGCCCAGACCGAATTCGAGCGCGTGCTGCTGCCGTTCAAGCGCAACCTCAGCGACCTCGGGATCGACCTGGTGATCCGCCGCGTCGACGTCTCGCAGTACATCAACCGCGTGCGCTCACGGGACTTCGACATGATCGTCGGCAGCTTCCCGCAGTCCAGTTCACCCGGCAACGAACAGCGTGAATTCTGGATGTCGGCCGCCGCTGACAAACCCGGCAGCCGCAACTCCATGGGCCTCAAGGACCCGGTGGTGGACCAATTGGTCGAGCAACTGATCAACGCCGATTCACGCAAAAGTCTGGTGGCCCATGCCCGCGCACTGGACCGCGTGCTGCAATGGGGTTATTACGTGATCCCCAACTGGCACATCAAGACGTGGCGCGTGGCGTACTGGAACCACATCGGTCATCCGAAAATCTCCCCCAAGTACGATATCGGCATCAACACCTGGTGGGTCAAGCCAGACGCGACACCG
Source organism: Pseudomonas mucoides (assembly GCF_015461845.1). Taxonomy (GTDB): domain Bacteria; phylum Pseudomonadota; class Gammaproteobacteria; order Pseudomonadales; family Pseudomonadaceae; genus Aquipseudomonas; species Aquipseudomonas mucoides. Next base: position 24,798 of record NZ_JACOPW010000001.1, read on the forward strand.
GCGATAGAAGTCGAAACCAAACTGCAAGCCGACCCTGCGGGCACGGAGTAATCAGATGCTGGCGTATATTTTTCGGCGACTGCTGCTGATCATTCCAACCTTGTTCGGCATCTTGCTGATCAACTTCGTGATCATCCAGGCTGCGCCCGGCGGGCCGGTGGAGCAGATGATCGCCAAGCTCGAAGGTTTTGAAGGCGCCACCAGCCGCATTGCCGGTGGCGGTGCCGAAGTGTCGGTGGCCGGTTCCGCCTATCGCGGCGCGCAGGGCCTGGACCCCGCCTTGGTGAAAGAAATCGAGCACATGTACGGCTTCGACAAATCGGCGCCGGAACGCTTGTGGATCATGGTGAAGAACTATGCGTCGCTGGACTTCGGCGACAGCTTCTTTCGCGATGCCAAGGTGATCGACCTGATCAAGGAAAAGATGCCGGTATCGATCTCCCTCGGGTTGTGGAGCACGCTGATCATGTACCTGGTGTCGATCCCGCTGGGGATCGCCAAGGCGACGCGGCACGGCAGCCACTTCGATGTCTGGACCAGTTCGGCGATCATCGTCGGCTATGCGATTCCGGCGTTCCTGTTTGCGATCCTGCTGATCGTGGTGTTCGCCGGCGGCAGCTATTTCGACTGGTTCCCGTTGCGTGGGCTGACCTCGAATAATTTTGCCGAACTGAGCATGGGCGGCAAGATCCTCGACTACTTCTGGCACCTGGCCTTGCCCGTGACGGCGCTGGTGATCGGCAACTTCGCGACCATGACCCTGCTGACCAAAAACAGCTTCCTCGACGAGATCAACAAGCAGTACGTGGTCACCGCCAAGGCCAAGGGTCTGACCCGCCATCGCGTGCTGTACGGCCATGTATTCCGCAACGCCATGTTGCTGGTGATCGCCGGATTCCCGTCGGCATTCATCGGGATTTTCTTTACCGGCTCGTTGCTGGTGGAAGTGATTTTCTCCCTCGACGGCCTCGGGCTGATGAGTTTTGAAGCGGCGATCAATCGCGATTACCCGGTGGTGTTCGGCACGCTGTTTATCTTCACCTTGCTCGGCCTGGTGGTGAAACTGATCGGCGACCTCACCTACACCTTTGTCGATCCGCGCATCGACTTCGAAAGCCGGGAGCATTGAGATGAACCTGTCCCCGCTCAATCGACGTCGCTTCGAACTGTTCAAGGCCAACAAGCGTGGCTGGTGGTCGCTGTGGCTGTTTCTGCTGCTGTTCGGCCTGAGCCTCGGCGCCGAGCTGATCGCCAACGACAAACCGCTGGTGGTGCATTACGACAACGGCTGGTACTTCCCGGCGCTCAAGCGCTACCCGGAAACCGCCTTCGGCGGCGAATTCCCGCTGGAAGCCAACTACAAGAGCCCGTACATCCGCGAACTGCTCAAGGCCAAGGACGCCTGGGTGCTGTGGGCGCCGATTCCGTTCAGCTATCAAAGCATCAACTACGACCTGAAAGTCCCGGCCCCGGCGCCGCCGTCGACGGATAACCTGCTGGGCACCGACGATCAGGGGCGCGATGTGTTGGCGCGGGTGATTTACGGTTTCCGGATTTCGGTGTTGTTCGCCCTCACCCTGACCATTCTCAGTTCGATCATCGGCGTGATTGCCGGGGCCTTGCAGGGCTTTTATGGCGGCTGGGTGGATCTCGCCGGGCAACGCTTCCTGGAAATCTGGTCCGGGTTGCCGGTGCTGTATCTGCTGATCATCCTCGCCAGTTTCGTGCAGCCAAACTTCTGGTGGTTGCTGGGGATCATGCTGCTGTTTTCGTGGATGAGCCTGGTGGATGTGGTGCGCGCCGAGTTCCTGCGCGGGCGCAACCTCGAATACGTGCGCGCGGCGCGGGCGCTGGGGATGCAGAACGGCGCGATCATGTTCCGCCACATCCTGCCCAACGCCATGGTCTCGACCATGACCTTCATGCCATTCATCCTGACCGGCGCCATCGGCACCCTGACCGCGCTGGATTTCCTCGGCTTCGGCTTGCCGCCCGGCGCGCCGTCGCTGGGCGAGCTGGTGGCCCAAGGCAAATCCAACCTGCAAGCCCCATGGCTCGGCATCAGCGCGTTTGCGGTGCTGGCATTGATGTTGAGTTTGCTGGTGTTTATCGGCGAGTCCGCTCGCGATGCCTTCGACCCGAGGAAGTGAAATGAATCAGGACAATCTGATCGAAGTGCGCGACCTGTCCGTCGAGTTTGGTATCGGCGAGCGTGCTCAGCGCGTGGTCGAAGGTGTGAGCTTTGACATCCGCCGCGGCGAAACCCTGGCGCTGGTCGGTGAAAGCGGTTCCGGCAAGTCGGTCACGGCCCACTCGATCCTGCGGCTGCTGCCCTACCCGATCGCGCGGCACCCGACCGGCACCATCGAGTACGCCGGGCACAACCTGCTGAACATGGGAGAGAAGACGATCCGCCACATCCGCGGCAACCGGATCGCGATGATCTTCCAGGAGCCGATGACGTCGCTCAACCCGCTGCATTCCATCGAAAAGCAGATCAACGAGGTGCTGGGCATCCACAAGGGCCTGATCGGCAAAGTGGCGACCAAGCGCACCCTGGAACTGCTGGAGATGGTCGGGATTCCCGAGCCGGAAAAACGCCTGAAAGCCCTGCCCCACGAATTGTCCGGTGGCCAGCGCCAGCGGGTAATGATCGCCATGGCCTTGGCCAATGAGCCGGAATTGCTGATCGCCGACGAGCCGACCACCGCGCTGGACGTGACCGTTCAGCTGAAAATCCTCGAATTGCTCAAGGAATTACAGGCCCGTCTGGGCATGGCACTGCTGCTGATCAGCCACGATTTGAACCTTGTGCGAAGAATTGCACATCGCGTATGTGTCATGCAGCGCGGTTGCATCGTCGAACAGGCATCGTGCGAAGAGTTGTTCCGCGCGCCGCAGCATCCGTACACTCGGTTACTGCTGGCAGCGGAGCCCAGCGGCACGCCGGCGACCAATGTTATCGGGCCGCCATTGCTGCAAGTCGAGGACTTGAAAGTCTGGTTCCCGATCAAGAAAGGCCTGCTGAAAAAGACCGTTGACCACATCAAAGCGGTGGACGGGATCAATTTCAGCCTGCCTCAGGGGCAGACCTTGGGGATCGTGGGTGAAAGCGGTTCGGGCAAATCGACGCTCGGCCTGGCGATTTTGCGGTTGATCGGCAGCAAAGGCACGATCCGTTTTGAAGGCAAGCAGCTAGACTGCCTGACGCAGAACGAAGTTCGACCGTTGCGCCGCGAGATGCAGGTGGTGTTTCAGGACCCGTTCGGCAGCCTGAGCCCGCGGATGTGCGTGAGCCAGATCGTTGGCGAAGGCCTGCGGATCCACAAGATGGGCACCGAGGCGGAGCAGGAACAGGCGATTATTGCGGCATTGAAGGAGGTAGGTCTGGATCCGGAAACCCGGCACCGCTACCCCCACGAATTTTCCGGCGGGCAACGGCAGAGAATCGCCATTGCCCGGGCATTAGTGCTAAAACCGGCGTTGATTTTGCTGGACGAGCCGACGTCGGCCCTCGACCGCACCGTCCAACGCCAAGTGGTGGAGCTGCTGCGTTCACTGCAAACCAAGTACAACCTGACGTATTTGTTTATCAGCCATGACCTGGCTGTCGTCAAAGCGCTGAGCCACCAGCTGATGGTGGTCAAGCATGGCCAAGTGGTCGAACAGGGAGACGCGCAAAGTATCTTTGCCGCCCCCCAACATCCGTATACACAGCAGTTGCTGGAAGCCGCTTTCCTGGCACCAGCCACTGCGTAATAACCTGAAAGAGAGGAGCAACACATGGGTTTTCTCGCCGGTAAGCGCGTACTGATCGTCGGTGTCGCCAGCAAGCTGTCCATCGCATCCGGCATCGCTGCCGCCATGCATCGCGAGGGCGCTGAGCTTGCCTTCACTTATCAGAACGACAAACTCAAGGGTCGTGTCGAAGAGTTCGCCCAGAGCTGGGGTTCCAACCCTGACCTGTGCTTCCCGTGCGACGTGGCCAGCGATGAAGAAATCGCCAAGGTCTTCGTTGAACTGGGCAAGAAGTGGGACGGCCTGGATTGCATCGTGCACTCCGTCGGCTTCGCTCCGGGCGACCAACTGGACGGCGACTTCACCGAAGCCACCACCCGTGAAGGTTTCCGCATCGCTCACGACATCAGCGCCTACAGCTTTGTGGCCTTGGCCAAAGCCGGCCGCGAAATGATGAAAGGCCGCAATGGCAGCCTGCTGACCCTGTCGTACCTGGGCGCCGAGCGCACCATGCCGAACTACAACGTCATGGGCATGGCCAAGGCTTCGCTGGAAGCTGGCGTACGTTACCTGGCCGGTTCCCTGGGCCCGGACGGCACCCGCGTCAACTGCGTATCGGCTGGCCCGATCCGCACCCTCGCCGCTTCCGGCATCAAGAACTTCCGCAAGATGCTGGCTGCCAACGAAGCGCAAACCCCGCTGCGTCGCAACGTCACCATCGACGAAGTCGGCAATGCCGGCGCCTTCCTGTGCTCGGACCTGGCGTCCGGCATCAGCGGCGAAATCATGTACGTAGACGGCGGCTTCAACACCACCGCCATGGGCAACATCGAAGAGTGATCTTCGGTTAGTCGTGAAAAACCCGCCGATCTGGCGGGTTTTTTTTGCCTGCGATTCCAGAAACCATGCGATCCCACTGTAGGAGTGAGCCTGATCGCGATAGCGGTGTATCAGTCGACATCTGTTTTGAATGTTAGGCCGCTATCGCGAGCAGGCTCACTCCTACACGGGATTTGTGTTTAGGCACTGGGCGAACAGTTGCTGGATCGGCTGCGTACGCTGGCTATAACGCTGCAGCAGCACGATCTCCCGATAAAACGTCAACTCACCCAACGGAATGATCCTGACCTTCGCCCCATACTCCAGCCACAATCCCGCTTCCGGCAGCAGCGACACGCCCAACCCACACTCAACCATTTTCACAATGGCTTCCAGTTCATCCAGCTCCAGCGCCACGTGCACGTCAATCTGCTGTTCACGCAGAAACCGTGTCACCAGACGTCCGCCGAACGAGTTGCGGTCATAGCGCACATGCGGATGACTGGCGAGGATGTGTAATGGGTCATCGCCCTCAAGGTCCATCGGAACGATCAGCACGAACGGTTCCCGGCGAATCACCTGCGCCGACAACTCCTTGGGCAGCTCAAACGGCGGCTTGATCAAAATGGCCAGGTCCACCTCACTGGTGTCCACCTGACTCAACAGATTCAGCGACACGCCCGGCACCAGTTTCGGCTCCAGCAGCGGTGCCTGCTGCCTCAAGCGCAACAACGCCTGGGGCAACAACCCGGTCTGAGCCGTGGCCACAGCACCAATCTTCAACTCGCCTCGGTATTCACTGACGTCATCACTGACTGCCATGCGGCTGAACGTTTCCAGCATCTCCCTGGCCATCGGCAACGCCCGTTGCCCCGCCGCATTAAGAATCGCCTGGCGCCCCGTACGGTCGAACAACCGGATACCCAGCGCCTGCTCCAGATTGCGCATTTGCGCGCTGACCGCCGACTGCGTGAGGCCAATGTGCATCCCGGCCGCCGCAAAGGTGCCGTACTGCGTCACGGCAATGAACGTCTTGAGTTCGCGCAGCATGATCGCCCCTGATTGATCGAAATAATTTGAGCTCGACGCAAAAACTATCGTCTTTTAATCAAAAAGCACAGCGCTAAACTCAGCGTCACACAACGACCATCCGAGGCTTGATCGATGCAATTGTCCCCTTTCCACTTGGCGATCCCGGTGTATGACCTGACCGCCGCGCGAAATTTTTACGGTGAGGTATTTGGCCTGGAAGAGGGTCGTTCCAGCGATCACTGGGTCGATTTCAACTTTTTCGGCCATCAACTGGTGATTCACCTCGCGCCGAAAAACGCTTCTCAGGAATCCGCGCACACCAATGCCGTGGACGGCCATAACGTGCCTGTCCCGCATTTCGGCGTGGTCTTGAGCATGAATGAATGGGAAGCACTGGCGCAGCGGCTGACCGCGCTGGGCACGGCGTTTGTGATCGAACCGGGCATTCGCTTTCAGGGCCTGGTGGGCGAACAAGCCACCATGTTCCTCTTCGACCCGTGCGGGAATGCGCTGGAGTTCAAGGCGTTCAAGGACATCAGTCAGTTGTTTGCCAAATGACCCGCCTCGCCCCGGACGCCACGCGTCTCAGCGAGTCGGTGATCAACGGTGAGACGACGCCTCTCGCCATTGCAGAATCGATGATCGAGCGCATTCTTGCGCAGGAACCGGATATTCAGGCCTTCGTCTCGTTCGACGCCCGACAGGTACGCGCCGATGCCGCGCAGAACAAGGGTCAAGGGCTGCTGGCCGGCGTGCCCGTGGGCATCAAGGACATCTTCGACACCGCTGAGTACCCCACGCAATTTCACTCACCCATTTATACCGGCCATCAACCGTCCCGGGATGCCCACGTCGTTACACTGCTGCGCCAGGCCGGCGCGCTGATCATGGGCAAGACCCACACCACCGAGTTTGCCTATATGCAGACCGGTCCAACCCGCAACCCCCATGACCTCGCTCGCACGCCAGGCAGTTCCAGCGCGGGTTCGGCTGCAGGGATGGCAGCGGGTTTCTTTGCATTGGCGCTGGGCACCCAGACCGCTGGCTCATTGCTCAAGCCGGCGTCCTACTGCGGCCTCTTTGCCTTCAAGCCGTCGCTGGGACTGGTGTCGCTGGAAGGGGTAAAACCGCTGGCGCCGAGCTTCGACACCGTGGGTTGGTATGGTCGATCGGTGCGCGATCTGCAGTTGGTGGCGCGAGTGCTGATCCCTGGTTTCGTCGTACCTGACGTCGAGCGGCGTCCACTGCGATTGGGTTTCTGCCGCACATCACGCTGGGATCAAGTGGACCCGCAAGTGGCTCAAGCTCTGGAACAGGCTGCGGATCAGCTAAGAAACGCCGGCCATCAAGTGAGCGACGTCCGGCTACCCGATGAATTTGCCGGGGTGTTCGACGACCATCAACTGATCAATGACTGCGAAGGCGCCCGTTCGCTGGCAAAGGAATTTCAACGGCACCGGACTCAATTGAGCCCTTCGACATTGGCCATGTTCGAGCGAGCGGCGGCGACCAGCTGGGAACAGGAGTCAGCTGCCAAGGCACGTCTGGCCCGACTTGCACCAGTTTTGGAAGAGCATTGCCAACCCTTCGACGCCATGCTCGGCGCCTCCTGCGGGATGGTCGCGCCTGTCGGCCTTGAAAGCACCGGACCGTCAGACTTCATCAAGTTCTGGGGAGCGTTTGGCTGGCCGCAGATCAACCTTCCCTTGAATCGCGTCGAAGGTCGTCTACCGATCGGGTTACAGCTGATCGGACGGTTCAGAGACGATGGTCACTTATTGCGTACCGCCGAGCACGTAGCCGCGGACTTGCAAAGTATCGCTCAACCCTGAATTGACAGCGATTTTCCAGCGCGCATGGCCTCATCGACCACAGCCAGCAGTTCTTCCGCGCACTGATGCAACTGCTGCTCACATTCGATCTGTCCGAGACTGAAGTGCAGGTCAGAACGGCGATGCACCGTGGCGTTACGCTCAGCGAGTATTTCTTCGAGTCGCGCCCGGATAGCGGCGATATCCACAATGCTTGAACCCAGCAGCAAGGCAACGAATTTGTCGCTGCCGAGCCGGCCGACCACATCGCTTTCGCGAAACGCGATTCGCAGCACATCCGCGAAGGTTTTCAGCGCACGGTCGCCCTCGGCGCGGCCATACAGATAGTTGATGTGCTTGAGCTCATCGAGCTTGAAATGCAACAGCGTCGTCGGTTTGTCCAGTTGCTGGCAGGCGTCCAGCCCCTGTTGGGCCAATACGGTGAAACCGTGGCGGTTGGGCAGCAGCGTCAACTCATCCATGCTCGCCATCTGCACGCCCATCAGCTCTTGCTCAGCCTTGTGGGCCAGGTCGCGCAGTAATTGACGCTCCTGTTGTGGCGAACGCAATGGATCAGCGCGAACGCCGTTTTTCACCGGTTTGCCTGGGATCAACATGACTCACTCCAGTGGCGGGTATGGTCTTTAGAGTCGGCCATACCTGCATTGACTCCCTGTTAACGGACCGCCGGTCAGCTACCCAGCACCGGACAAGGGCCACCCGCCTCGGCCCACAGCTTGAATTGCGTGACAAAAATGTCGTGCGGCACCGGCACCGGGGCCCTGCCCTCACCAGGATTCCAGCCCCACAGCACCAGTTTGTCGTCGCTGACGTGTTTGATCAGTGCAGCGAAATCACGGTCGCCATTGCTGGCGCGGTCCTTGATCATCGCGCACAGTTTGTCCGCCGGCAGGCCGATCCAGGCCATCTTGTGCGACGCGGGCGGCAGGCTCCAGTGCGGCGCGCCCGGTGGCGCGTGCGGCCCGTAACTGGCCGGCGGATTGGCCTCGGCGTGACAGGTTGCACAGGGCAGTCCGGCCGCGCCCTTGCCGTCCATCCCGCGCACCACGTTCATGGCATGCGGGGTTCCGGCATCGAACTGCAACGGCGAATCCCCCGGAATGTGGCAGTTCTGGCAACGCGGACTTTGAAAGACTTTCTGCACCGTATCGAATGCCTTGATCGCTTCCTTGTCGTCCGCAAACAGGTCTTCGGCGTAGCCCGCCAGACCAATCAACAGCACCGCGCCCAACATCAGATGTCGTTTCATGTCACACCCCCGACAGTTGCAGCGGCAGCTCGCGCAAGCGCTGCCCGGTCAGGGCAAACACTGCGTTGGCGACGGCCGGTGCGGTGGGTGGAACGCCGGCCTCACCGATGCCGCCGGACCGTTCGGTACTGGGCACGATATGCACCTCCACCACCGGCATTTCGTTGAGCCGCAACACCTGATAATCGTGGTAATTGGATTGCACCACCTGTCCGTCCTTGAAGGTCAGTTTGCTGTGCAAGGCGAAGCCGAGGCCGAAGGTGATGCAGGATTCCATTTGCGCTGCGATGCTCATCGGGTTGACCGCAATCCCGCAGTCCACCGCGCACACCACCCGGTGCACACGGATTTTGAGGTTGTCCTGGGACACTTCGGCGACGTGCGCCACGTAGCTGCCGAACGACTCGTGCACCGCGACGCCCAAGGCGTGGCCGTCCGGCAACGGCGCGGTCCAGTTGGCTTTTTCGACCGCCAGATTGAGCACGCCCAAGTGCCTTGGATGGTTCTTGAGCAAGGTTCGTCGGTATTCCACCGGATCCTTGCCGGCCGCCTCGGCCAGCTCATCGATCAACGATTCCATGACGAACGCTGTGTGGCTGTGCCCGACCGAACGCAGCCACAACACACTGATACCGGTTTTCGGCGAGTGCAGCTCCACCTCGTGATTGGCCAGGTCTTCCAGATAAGGGCTGTCGGCGACACCTTCCACTGAAGTCTTGTCGACCCCATCCTTGACCATGGTCGCCGCAAACGCAGTACCGTCCATGATCGACTGCCCGACCATCACGTGTTTCCAGGCAATCGGCATACCGCCGGCATCCAGGCCGATATTGGCCTGATGCAGGAACATCGAGCGGTAGTAACCGCCGCGAATGTCGTCCTCGCGCGACCACACGGTTTTCACCGGCACGCCCGCCGCTTTGGCAACCTGCACGGCTTCGGCGACAAAATCCGAGGTCGGATTGGCCCGGCGACCGAAGCCGCCACCGAGGAATTCGGTGTGGATTTCCACCTGTTCGGGTTTGAGCCCGGTGATCTTGCCCGCGATCATTTGATCCAGTGTCTGAAACTGCGTACCGGTCCAGATTTCGCACTTGTCCTCGGAGATTTTCACCGTGCAATTGAGCGGCTCCATCGGCGCATGGGCCAGGTACGGCACGCTGTATTCAACGTCGATCTTCTTCGTTGCTTTGCCCAGTGCCGCCGTTGCATCGCCTGCCTTGCTCGCCGAACGACCGGGCGTGGCAGCCAGTTTGCGGAAACTCTCCAGCAGCTTCTGGCTGTCGAGCCCGGTGTTCGGCCCCAGGTCCCAGTCGACTTTCAGCGCATCGCGTCCCAGCTTCGCGGCCCAGTAATGATCGGCAATTACCGCCACGCCCGTGGGCACCTGCACCACTTTATGCACGCCCGGTACCGCCAGCGCTTCTGCGCCTTCGAAGGATTTGACGCTGCCGCCGAACACCGGCGAGCGGGCGACCATGGCGGTCATCAAGCCGTCGAACTGCACGTCCATGCCGAACGTGGCCCGCCCGGTGATTTTCTCCGGTGTGTCCAGGCGCTTGGTGGGTTTGCCGATGACCTTCCAGTCCTTGGCCTCTTTTAATTTGATGGAGGCCGGATCCGGCACCGGCAACTTGCCGGCGTCGTCGGCCAGTTCGCCGTAGGTGGCGCGCTTGTCACCGGCAATGACCACACCCGACTCGGTACGGATCTGCGAAGGCGCAACGTCGAAGCGCTTGGCCGCCGCTTGGATCAGCATCAAACGCGCCGCTGCACCGGCCTGCCGGTAGCGGTCAAACTCCATCCAGGTCGACGTCGAGCCGCCAGTGATCTGCATACCACCAAACCCGGCCAAACCGTAATCAGCGGCCGAGGCTGGTGAATGCTCGACGCGAATGGTCGTCCAGTCGGCGTCCAGCTCCTCGGCGATCAACATGGTCAGGCCGGTCCAGATGCCCTGGCCCATTTCCGAATGGCCGAGCAGTACGGTGACGCTGTTGTCGTTGCCAATGCGCAGGAAAGCATTGGGTGCAAAAATGGTGCCCTCATTCTCCGCGCCCACGGCGAAACGATGGGCGCCGGGGATGACGAACGCCACCACCAGCCCACCCCCCAACAAAACACTGCCCTTGAGAAAACGGCGACGTGAGACATCCAGGATACTGTTCATCGTTCTGATTCCCTCCACATGGCATCAACCGATCTCGGCGGCGCGTTTGACCGCCGCACGAATCCTTGGGTAAGTGCCACAACGGCAGATGTTGCCGGAGAGCGCCTGATCGATGTCGCTGTCGGTGGGCTTGGGAATTTTTGCCAGTAATGCGGCGGCGGACATGATTTGCCCGGACTGGCAGTAACCGCACTGCACCACGTCGAGTTCGGCCCAGGCTTGCTGCACCGGGTGCGAACCATCAGTGGACAGGCCTTCGATGGTGAGGATTTTTTGCCCGTTGGCCACGGCGGTCGCGGGCGTGATGCAGGAACGTAATGGCGCACCATCGACGTGCACGGTGCAGGCACCACACTGGGCCATGCCGCAACCGAATTTGGTGCCGGTAAGGTGCGCGACATCGCGCAGGACCCAGAGCAGCGGCATGTCCGCGGGGACATCCAGCGCCTGATCCTTGCCATTGATGTTGAGGGTCAGCATTGCGAATTTCCTCAGACTCACGGTGTTCTGAAGGGCGTCGCCATAACAATCAAATACCTGTGCGCGCCTTGGGTTATCCCTTCAGCTAAGCGCAAAATGCCGGGCGAGACCGGTTCATCGACCACCGGTCACACCTTGAACCCCAATCTGATGGCTGTTTTGCCGCCGCCAAACCCGCGACACTGCGTTCGCCTGTAGCAGCTGTCGGCACCCGCCAGATCCCTCGATCATGCCAGCGCCACAAGCGCCCCAGATGCAAAGTGCCCATCAGGCAATAAGGATGGGCGCAGGTATCGGCAGCAACCACGCCAATCGCGCCAGCAGCCACACCAGTAACAGCGTTTTCTCACTTCAAGCCACCACAGGGATCAGGGCTTTAGACAACCGGTATTGGGCCAGCAAGCGCATGACGTAGCCGATCTTGAGCAATGTAGGGCCGATGATGGTCATGGCATGCATCGCCACCAACAACGCGATGGGCATATGACCGTCGTACAGGTAGGCGCCATAGATCCCGGCAAACAGCATGACCAGGCCGGCGCCGAGCACTTTGCTCGACAGGTACAGAACGCGCAGAGGGTTGTTGAGAAAATCGAACATATTGTCGTACTCCTGAATCGGGTCAGTTGTACGTTGGGAATATCACGCGCCGTGCCAGATATTGGCCCCTTTAAAATCAATACGTTGAACGCATAAGAGTCATATCGACCAAACCACAAAATAGTCACTATGACCCACAAACAAGTCATATTGACTCGATACTTCGGCAAGATTTGCGATCTACGGTCCGACCAGTCAGCGCCAGGCCGACTACGCTGATAGCCCAGCATGAGTAACCCGTAGAGGAGCGCCACCCTGCAACGCGTGCAAAAACTGACTCCCTGCCTTTGGTTTGACACTCAGGCCGAAGAGGCGGCAAAGTTTTACTGTTCGATCTTCGATCACTCAAAAATCACTACCCCCCCCCATTACGGCAAGGCTGGCCAAGAGATTCACGCCATGCCCGAGGGCATGGTGCTGACCGATCCAGCGCACGGAAATGCTGAAAAGCTCGAACACCACCAAGTCTCAACGAGCCTTTGACGGCGAGAGCTAATACACTCCGTTGCTGGCCTGCCGAGGACATTGACGATGAAGCACACCGTTGCCAAAGACGCTGACAAAGCCCCCCGCTTCTGGCGTGACGATGCCCTGCCCTTCATCGAAGCCCGCTCCATCGCCGACGGCCGCGAGGTCTGCTACACCCGGCATTCCCATGAGCACTTTTCCATCGGTGCGATCACCGCCGGGCGCAGCACCTACCTTCACGAGCAAGCGCAGTTCGAGGTCAGCACCGGCACCGTGGTGTTGATGAACCCTGATGATGTGCATGCCTGCAATCCGATCGACGACCAGCCGTGGTCGTACCTGATGCTGTACGTCGAGACGCCTTGGCTGACCGATCTGCAACATCAGCTCGGTTTCAGCCAGGATTCGGCCTTCAGACGCTTTTCCATCACCCACACCCGCGACGGCAACCTGTTCGCCGGCCTCAACGATTTGTACGAAATACTGGTTGATCCTCTGCAGGATGTGTTGTGCAAACACAGCGCGGCGGTAGAGTTTTTTACCGAGGTACAACAGCGGCTCAACCCGGTCGATCAAGCGCCGCGCGAACCCAATTTCAAGCTGGAGCGGGCTGCCGACTACATTCGTGACAACTGCACACACCCACTCAAGCTCGAAGACATTTGCGACGCGGCTCAACTGTCGCCGTCCTACCTGATTCGCGCCTTCAAGCAACATTACGGCATGACACCCCATGCCTTTCTGGTTAACCGGCGTATCCAGTTCGCTCGTGATCAATTGCGCATTGGCAAGTTGATTGCTGATGTTGCCCTGGAAGCGGGATTTGCTGATCAGGCGCATTTCCAGCGCGTCTTCAAACAGCACCTGGCAGCGACACCCGGACAGTATCGCGGTTAAGAAAACACTCTGCACTTAGAGCATTATCTAATTGCATGGAAACTATTAAAACCGCACTAAACCCATACACAAGTCATACAAAGACATACAACTAAAATGACAACGCAGCGCCCACTTATTTAAGCTCCTCTTCCAAGTCACACCCGAAACCAACACCAGAAGATGGAACTTCTCACTTGAGCAATTCATACAACAACCTTTTTAACCTCAACAACCAACAAGAGAAACAATCAATTACCGAGGTTATTGCCAACTTCCTCAGTGATGCAGACGTCATGGAAACCATCGGTTGGTCGTGGGACCGCTTATCGGTCACACGCATGGCAAACTCTCATCTGGATAACTTGCATCGCCCTGCCGCCATATGCCTATCCAGGCTTATTCGTCACCCCGACTTTTTAAAGATTCGCGCTGAACGGTCCATCCCCCCGACAAGTTCTTTTCAAGTCAATGAGTCGGGTCATCTCTATTACACCCATGAGAACGTCAGCAGCCGCACCATCGAAACTGACGTTATCACCGTCGGCTACTTCTCTGCCCGCACAGACATCACTCACTATGTCGCCGGTCTTGAATCGTTCGAAGAAGACCTTCAACTGTTGGCGAGTATGGCCAGGTTGACCGGTGGGTGGGTGACCGCCACCGAGAAAATGGCGGTCAGTCAGTGGTTAAACATTCACGGCTTGCCACTGCCTGGCACCGTAGAAAGCGCCAAAGAGCTGATCGACTTGATCAATCACTCGACACTGCCAGACAGCCCTGCGTATGAAGATTATTGGCAACTACTGGATTCACCGGAAGACTCTCCGTTCAATCTCACGGAAGAAAACCGTGCAATCATTCGCCAGGTCTCCGAGGAGCAAACCGCAGGCGAAGTTTCTCTGGTTGCCCTGCTTGGCGATTCGCTGAGGCTCGAAAGCGGTTCTTCCGATGGATTGCCCACCAGCCAAAGTTACCAAATGGCGCGGCTGATCGACATCGCCGTGTGGGCCTCCGACAATGGGCAAGCGTACATCGATGCCTTGGGATGGTTCGCCGATGAGACGGGCCTCAAACCCGCAGAGCCGTTTATTGAGCAACTGGTCATCGCGGCGATACTGCTTGACCTGGACCCCGCTGCTGATCGGGCCAATACCACATTTGCCGGCTTCGACCTCTATTCCAAACGATACTTGCTGGCCAGTCCGGCCGACGTGCGCACGCAACTTGAACAGCATTTGGTTTCTACATTCAAACTGCATGAACTCTTTTCGCCGCTGGTGGCAGAGCTGATCCTGGGAGGCATGGCACCGGAATATCTGGTCCATGATCTGCCGCCCGAACTACGCCTTGGAACGCCCGGCTGGGTTGTATTCACCCAAGCCGTGCACTTTGCCGAATCGATTGTTCCCGGCGTTTCTCGAAGCATGACGTATCAGCAGTTGCTCGGGTTTGGCCGGATATCGGAATTGAGCCCGGCTGTAAAAAACCTGTCGACGACGGTATCGGTCGATCCGGTCATCACCTGGGCCTTGATGAACAGACTTGTCTCCCGGGACGCCGAAGGCAACCTGAGTAAGGATGCTGTCACCCTGGCCATGGATGAATATCAACAGCACATCGATATGATCAACAGCGCCGTGAAACAACTCGGCAAGCCATTACCCCATCGCAAGGCACTTGCGTTGAAAGAGTTGAAATCCTGGGAATCGGACTGCGACCCGGAGGAGTTGTTGGTCAAACATCGCGGTACCGGTGGAGGGGCGGGAAGAAAGGTATCGGTGATAGACCTTTATATGGGGGACGAACTTCATACTGAGGATTGGGACCGGATTTCAGGAGAAAGTATTTACAAGTCTTTCCCTCACCTAGTCCGCATGCCTCCCGTTGCCGAACTGTACGAGCCCGTCTTTGACGACCATATCGATACGATGACCCACGCGTTATCTGCCTCGATCAACATTGCTTTTTCGCAACTTCGCCCCCTGGACAGGCAGTTCATCGAAGAAGGGTATCTAGCGATTTACCAAGTCAATTCGTGGGGGCCGGGAGGACTTGATGGCGTCGTCCCATTGGGCGAAAGAGGCCCTTATGGAGTCATTATCTATGCACGAAAGGACTCGCAAATTCGTGGCTATGAACTTTTCCCACTCAGAATGGAATGCGTCGTAAACAAACAACTGACTGAAGCGTATTGGTTAAAAGGCGTCGATATTGACTTCGAAAAAAGCTATCCAGAAAAAAGAGTCTTTCACGAGGCACCCATAGACGACGAGGCGTATTATAAAAACCTGGCACCCCGTAGCGACCAGCGCTCTCAGGTTATCTTCCACAAACTCGGCGAGTTCAATGTACCTTCTGACAATACCGACACTACTTCGCCGAACCGCTACTTCCGCTCCCAGCGGAAAAATGAAATCAGCGATTTTATTGCCAAGCAGAACCCGTACTTCAACAAAGCCGCCTTGAAAACGTTGAGCCTTGACGAAACGGCGCGCGAACAAGCCATTGCCAGTTCCGATGCCGCCTTTAACGTCATTTTGAACCTGATCGTTCCGTTCAAAGGGTGCATTGAGGATCTGTCCTCAGGTGTTCCATCCAGACAACGTAACGCGATACTGGGGTGTGTCATCGACGCCGCAGCGCTGGTCGTGTCCTTCGCGATTATCGGCGTCAAAGTCGTCGCGATCAGTGCAAAAGCCTCGACCCTGGTATCGAAACTGTTGTCTGCGTCCAAAGTTGTGGCCGGTACCGCCGTCAGTCTGGTCAATCCGGTCAGCGGTGCATCACATCTGCTCAAGGGGGGCGCCAAGCTACTCGGCCGGGGCGTAACAAAACTAAGCGGCAGCGGCCTCTCCGCGGCACACGCCGCCAGACAGCAACTGCGTTACATAACCGGTGCCAACAGCTACAACTTGATCAAGGCCGTCGACCATACCGGTGTCGGGCCCCGGCTTCGCATGTCGCTGGACACAGTTGCCCATGGGCGTGCGCTGTTCAAGGACGACAGCCTTCAGACGGTCGAACAGATTGTCGCCCGTCTGGGGGACAAGTACATTCGATTACCGGAGGGTGCGACCCACCTTGAACTTGAGCATCTGTTCAATAAAGCGGTCATCGAATCGGCGATCCCATTCAAGCAAGCGCAGGATCTGGAGGCATTGATAGGCCGAACGGCGGTCGATGACCTGTTCGCCGCAGTCCTGGACAAATCGCAATATGGCTACACCACCGCACGGTCCGCATCGGGTGCCCAAGGTTATGCCGACACGCTGGCCACCTATGCCCAGTTCGAAGCAAAAAACGTCAATTACATGAAGGGCTACCAGCAAAACGTGCTGAAACAGGATCTGGGCAAGGCGCCGTTTAACCAGGCCATGCCGGAAGCAACGTTCAACCCGAACGGCTTTACGGATAATTCGCGTAGGGCCGGTGCCTGGATTGTCAACGGTTCGACCTCTCCCGGTAATGACGTTGAGAGCATCGTTCAGGTCCTGCGTGACTATGCAGGCAACAATAAACCGCTGACCGATCCGGCGGTGATCAAAGAGGTGCACGCACGGATTGCCCCCGCGACCTCTGACGTCGTGCGCATTGGCGTCAATGACAAGAAGTACGCCAGCAACATCAGTGGCTTCGCCGCAATGGAACAGCACCTGAAAACGCTGGACACCGGCCATGAGTACTTCGACAAACATTTGCTGGCAACTGTCGTGGGTTTCCACGGTTTGGGCGACGGTAATGGCCGCACAGGTCGCGCGCTGTATGCCATCAGCCAACTGCGAAACAACCGCTTCACTGCGCTGACAAAAAACGAGTTCAGTTTGCTGCACGGCCTCGATTGAGGCGAGTTGTCCGGGGGTCAGGAAACCAGCAGATACACGGCACTCGCCCCCAGCAATAGCGCCATGACCCGATTGAACAAGCGCATTCCTGCCGGATTATTCAAATAACCCTGCAGGAATGTTCCGGCATACACCCAGCAGCCCACCGACACATAACAGATCACCAGATACACCGCCGCAAACTGCCAGATCAGCCGCGCCTCACCGTCCGCGACGAAGGCGCCCATCCCTGCCACGCAGGCCAGCCAGGCTTTCGGGTTGAGCCATTGCATGATTGCGCCGTACACCATCGAAGGCGCCTTTGCGGACCCGTTCACATCCAGTCGGCCATCGTCCGCCGCCAGTTTCCAGGCCATGAACAACAGAAACGCCACGCCCGCCCATTGCACCACCCGCGTCAGCGCCGGCCACACCTGCAATACCTCATGCAGCCCGAGCCCCATCAACACCAGCAACAACACGAACCCCAGCGTAGCCCCGGCGACGTGCCGTTGACTGGCGCGAAAGCCGAACTGCGCGCCCGAGCTCAACGCCACAATGTTCACCGGCCCCGGCGTTATCGACGCCACCAGTGCAAACGTTGCCATGGAAATCAACAGACTCATCGCGCACCTTCTTCAATTCAGGGAAATCAGCGCTCAAGTTACTGAGCACCCTGCTGCGCGTATTGAAGAAAACTGCCCAAAGCATTGCGACACGTATGGGTTCAATCATCCTCGTGCAGCTTGATGCCTCGGGCGTGGAGCAAATGCGGGACGATCAGCACCAGCAACGTCAGGGCGAGGAACGATGCGGCGATGGGTTGCGTGAGAAAGGTTGTCCAGTCGCCTTCGCTAATGGACAGCGCATTACGCAGCTGCTTTTCAGCCATCGGCCCGAGCAACATCCCCACGATTACCGGCGCCACGGGGAAATCAAAACGCCGCATCAGCACTCCGCCCCAGCCGATGCCGAGCATCAGCAAAAGATCGAACGACGAGTGACGCATGCCGTACACACCGATGGTGGCGAACACCAGGATGCCAGCGTTCAGGTAAGGTCGCGGAATCTGCAGCAGCTTGACCCACAAACCCACCAGCGGCAGGTTCAGCACCAGCAGGATGACGTTGCCGATGTACAGCGAAGCGACGAGGGTCCAGACCAGGTCGCCCGAGGTCTGGAACAGCATCGGGCCGGGTTGCAGGTTGTAGTTCTGGAACGCGGCCAACAGGATGGCCGCCGTGGCGGAAGTCGGAATGCCCAGCGTCAGCAGCGGTACCAACGAGCCGGTCGCACTGGCATTGTTGGCCGCCTCAGGCCCGGCCACGCCTTCAATCGCGCCCTCGCCTTTACTGCCAGCGAACTCTTTCGGGTATTTGCTCAGCTTGCGTTCGGCCGAATAGGACAGAAACGTCGGAATCTCGGCGCCACCGGCCGGAATTGAACCGAACGGGAAGCCGATCAGGGTGCCGCGCAGCCAGGCCGGAACCGAACGTTTCCAGTCAGCGCGGGTCATCCACAACGAGGTCAAGCGGTGTCGGTTGCCGGCTTCTTCTTTTTGATACAACAGGCTGTACAACGCTTCCCCCACCGCGAACAGACCCACTGCCACCAACACCACTTCAATGCCATCCACCAACTCCGGCACCCCCAGGGTGTAGCGGGCAATGCCCGAGGTCGAATCCAGGCCGATCAAGCCAATGGCCAGGCCCACCCCCAGCGAGGCGAAACCGCGCAGCATCGACGCGCCGAGGACCGCCGACACGGTGGTGAACGACAGCACCAGAATCGCGAAATACTCCGCCGGGCCGAATTTCAGCGCCAGTGTGGCAACCACCGGGGCAAACAGCGTCAGCAGGATCGTGGCAATCGTCCCGGCCACAAATGAACCGATGGCCGCCGTGGCCAGTGCCGGCCCGGCCCGGCCATTGCGGGCCATCAGGTTACCTTCCAGGGCCGTGACCATGGAGGACGACTCACCCGGCGTGTTGAGCAAAATGGAAGTCGTGGAACCGCCAAACTGCGCGCCGTAATAGATACCGGCAAACATGATCAGCGCCCCGGTCGGATCGACCTTGGCGGTGATCGGCAGCAACAGCGCCACGGTCAGCGCCGGCCCAATGCCGGGCAACACGCCAATGGCCGTGCCGAGCAGACAGCCGATAAAGCCCCACATCAGATTGATCGGTGACAGCGCGGCGGAAAACCCCATCGCCAGACTTGCAAGAATATCCACCGGGTTGATCTCCTGTGGCCCGGATCAGATCCAGGCGTTGACAAGGGGCGGCAGGGAAACCCCGAGCCCGGCGTTGAACAGCCAATAAATCGGCAGCGTCAGGGCAATGCCGATGGCCAGGTCGCGCAGTGGATGGCGACTGCCAAACCCGCGTGCGGCACAGACAAACAACAGCCCGGCGGCGAGGACGAAACCGATCAGGTTGATCAGCACCGCCACCCCCACCAGTCCCGCCGTCACCCACGCCACACCCCGTTTGCCGCCGGGCAGCGCTTTGGCCGATTCGTCATGGTGATCCGCCAGCTCGCGAAAACCACCGGTAACGGCCTGATAACTCAGCAGCAAACCGACCACGCCAAGGAACACCGCCAACCCATAGGGATAGACATGCGCGCCCAAAATGACGAAGCCCATCTCGGGCGGAAACCGGAAGGCACCGACCGCCAGAACGGCGCTGATGGCGATCAGGCCAAGGCCGATCGCCAACTGTGGCGGCACAATGTTGCGCGGGCCGGCCATGTCAATTCAGCAGCCCGACGTTGACCAGCATCGCGTGCAACCGCACGTGTTCTTCGGCGACAAACTTGCCGAACTCATCGCCGGTCAACACGCTCGGCGACCATGCGTTGGTCTGGATGTTGTCCTTCCAGGATTGGCTGTTGGAAGCCGCGACAACGGCGTCGGTCAGTTCTTTACGCTGCTCCGGGCTCAGGCCTGCCGCGCCGTACACACCGCGCCAGTTGCCGATGATCACGTCGTAACCTTTCTCTTTGAGGGTCGGTGCATCAATGCCAGGCACACGCTCCGGCGCGCCGATGGCGAGCACACGGAACTGGCCGTTCTTGATGTATTGACCCAGTTCGGCATAACCGCCGGTGATCACCTTGATCTGCCCGCCGAGCGCCTGGGCAACCACTTCACCACCACCGGCGAAAGCGACGTAGTTGACCTTGTTCACCGGGATGTCCATTTTGCCGGCCAGTTCGGCGATGCCGATGTGATCGACCGAGCCTTTGGAGCCGCCGCCCCACGTGATGCTGGTCGGTTTTTCCTTGAAGGCCTTGAGCAAGTCTTCCAGGGTTTTGAACTCGGACTCTTTGCGCACTGCAATCACGTTGTACTCCGTGAACAACCGGGCAATCGGTGTCACGTCCTTCAGGGTGATTTGCGGTTTGTTCTGTTCAATCCCCGCGACCATGATCGCGCCCACCACCAGCAACGCATCGCCATCACCCTTGGTGCTGTTGGCAAACTGCGCCAGCCCCAGCGTTCCACCCGCCCCGCCCTTGTTTTCGAAGGTGGCGGATTTAGCGACCTTGGCCTCGATCAAGGCTTTGCCCAGTTCGCGGGCGGTCTGGTCATAGCCGCCACCGACCGAACCCGGGGCCATGAACTTGACGGTGTCCAGCGCCATGGCGGGTGTCGAGAGTGCGGCAGCGGTAATCGCCACAGCAGCGGCGTAGTTGAAACGACGGAACAAAGCGAACATGAGCGGTCTCCTGATCTTGTTTTTGTAGGTGCCGTTGAATCGCGCTCAGGAGCAACCCCTGCTCACTGAACATGCGTCTGTGAACAAGCGTAGGCCATGGTTTTGATTGAGGGTGTGTTGTTGTCCAGATCGCCCGGGGCCTTGGACTTTTTACGTATGCGCGTCCACCACCCACTTCACTTTCACCAGTGCTTGTCGAAGTGTGTCCATGTCCACCGAGCCCAACGCCAACCGCAAGGCGTGCGGTACATGGAGCGAAATCGCGAAGGGTTCGGCGGTGGACACAGAAACCTGCTCACGCATCAACGCCACGGCAATCTGGTCTGCCCGTGCGTCTTCCGACAAAGGCAGCCACAGAAAGTAGGACGACGGATGGCGGATCACCGCAAGTCCGCTGAGCGCCTCATCGGCCAGCTTCTGTCGTGCCTGTGCGTCTTCGCGTTTTTGCGCTTCGAGCCGGGTGACGGTGCCATCCTCAAGCCAGGCGCAGGCGATGGCCGTCATAACGCCCGGGGTGTTCCAGGTGGTCGCCCTGATTGTGCGCTCGAGCTCGGCGACCTTCTGCGCAGGGGCCACAATGAAACCAACGCGCAAACCGGTGGCGACGTTCTTGGAAAAACCGGACACGTAAATCGTCCGCTCCGGGGCCAACTCAGTGATGGGCGGCGGCGGGTCTTCGGCGAGAAACGCATAAGCCCCGTCCTCGATGATGTGCAGGTCGTGCTTGCGCGCAATCGACACCAGATGTTCGCGCTGCTCGGCCGGCATCACCCAGCCCATCGGGTTATGCAGGGTCGGCATGGTGTAGACGGCGCGCACTGTCCGGCGGCGGCACAGGTCCTCCAGCGCCTGCAGATCCGGACCGTGTTCCGTGACGGGAATGGGCACGATTTCAAGGTGCAGCGTGGCGGCCAGCACTTTGAAACCCGAGTAGGTCAGCGCGTCCGCCGCGATTACGTCACCGGGTCGCAGCAATGCCATCAACGTCACTGCCAGACCGTGTTGAGCGCCGCTGACAATCAACACGTTGTCGGCTTCAACCGTCAGGCCACGGCTAAGCAAATGTCGAGCAATGGAGGCGCGCTCATGCGCCCGTCCGCAGTGAGGCTGGTAGCGCAGGTGCGATTCCAGGTCGCCGGACAACGCGAGTTGGCGCAAGGCATTGCGCAACAGGTCGGCCTGCCCCGGCAGCGCGGGATAGTTGAAATTGAGGTCAATCACCCCTGGCGCAATGTCCGGCTGATCGATGCCGTGGCTGGGCGGCAACGACGTCTCCCGGACAAAGGTCCCGCGCCCGGTTTCACCGCTGACCAATCCCATCGCTTCCAGTTCGGCATACACCCGGCTGGCCGTGACCAGCGCCAGGCCTTCGCTGGCGGCCAACTGACGGTGCGTCGGCAAGCGTGTGCCCGGCAGCAAGCGCCCCGCGTGAATATCGGCGGCCAGGGTGTCCACCAGGGACTTGTAACGGGAGCGTGGCATCGTGGGGTGTATCCATGACAATTTTTTGATTGTTCTTAATCCTGGCTCATAAGATGCCTTTCACGCAACCTGCCTCGGAGACGCCACATGGACAGGACCTCAACGCTCAACAGACCGACACTGGACAAGCACGCCAGCGGGCTGATCAATGGCTTCATCGGCGTGCTGATCTTCAGCGGCTCACTGCCCGCCACCCGCGTGGCTGTGCTCGAACTCGACCCGGTGTTCCTGACCGTCGCCCGGGCCACCATCGCCGGCGTGCTGGCGCTGTGCATGCTGTGGCTGTTCAAGGAAAAGCGCCCGGCGCGTAGTCAATTGTTGCCTTTGGTCATTGTGGCGCTGGGAGTTGTAGTCGGCTTTCCGCTGCTGACGGCATTGGCGTTGCAATACGTGACGTCGGCGCATTCCATCGTCTTTGTCGGTCTGTTGCCGCTCGCCACGGCCGCGTTTGGCGTGTTGCGCGGTGGCGAACGTCCACGGCCGGCGTTCTGGTTTTTCTCGGTGCTGGGCAGTTTGCTGGTGATCGGCTTCGCCGTTTCCCAAGGCCTTACCGCGTCGCCTGTCGGTGATTTGCTGATGCTGCTGGCGATTCTGGCCTGTGGCCTGGGGTATGCCGAAGGCGCCAAACTCTCCAGAACACTGGGCGGCTGGCAGGTGATTTGCTGGGCCTTGGTGTTGTCGCTGCCGCTGATGGTCGCGCTGACGGTGTGGCGGATGCCCGTTTCATTGTCCGGGATCACGATGCCGGCCTGGTTGAGCCTGGCGTATGTGTCGCTGTTCAGCATGCTGATCGGTTTCGTGTTCTGGTATCGCGGATTGGCGCAGGGCGGGATTGCGGCGGTGGGACAGCTTCAACTGCTGCAGCCGTTTTTCGGCCTGGCGCTGGCGGCGACGTTGCTGCACGAACAGGTCAGCCTCGGCATGCTCGGGGTCACCGTGGCGGTGATTCTCTGCGTGGCAGGCGCGAGGAAGTTCGCCAAATAAAAGTGTACTGCGGCTTGTGTCCATGGCTGTACCGGGCGGTCCGTCCACCGCCCATGATAAAAATGGCGTTCTCGTTTGCGGAGACTCGCCATGGACCTCGCCACCCTCACCCTTTTCCTGCCCGCCTGCTTTGCCCTGAACATGGCGCCCGGCCCGAATAATCTGCTGTCGGTCAGCAACTCGACTCGCTACGGCTACCGCACCTCCTGCGTGGCCGGGATCGGTCGGTTGCTGGCCTTCGCCGGCATGATCGCCCTCGCCTCCGCCGGGTTGGCCGTGGTGCTGCAAACCTCCGAAATGCTGTTCTACGGAATCAAGATCGTCGGCGCGGCGTATCTGTTTTACCTCGCCTGGCAATTGTGGCGTGCCGATCCGGGCGCTGAGCGCGCTGACACCCGGCCACCCGTCGGTGTGATGGCCCTGGCGCGGCAGGAGTTTCTGGTGGCGGCCGGCAATCCCAAGGCCATCCTGATCTTTACCGCGTTCCTGCCCCAGTTCGTCGACCCGACCCGCGCCGTGACGCCGCAATTTGCGTTGCTGGGTGCGCTGTTTTTGATACTGGAATGGATCGCCATCAGCGCGTACGCCTACATGGGATTGCACATGCGTCGCTGGTTCGCCGAGCCGCGTGGCAAGCGGATTTTCAACCGGTGCTGCGCGGGGTTGTTGTCGGCGGCGGCTTCGGTGTTGTTGATGGCGAAGCGGGCGTGATCAAACGGGGGGACGATGGTTCTTTAAGCACGGCATCGCCCCCTTCGCTCCTTTGCGTCTGAAAAATGTCATCCCTCCCTCCAAACTTTTCGCGTCACCGGGCGTCATCTCTTTAATGCTGCCGACAGGGCTTCGCAGCTCCCAGACAACTGACCTCAGCCAAGGATCGCCGATGACCTTTCTCGTTTTTCTTCTAGCCTGCGGTGCCGCCGCAAGCACAGGCTTCTTTTTCAAACCGGGCCAGTGGTACGAATCGCTGGTCAAACCCGGCTTCACCCCACCCAACTGGGTGTTTCCGGTCGCCTGGTCGACGATCTACCTTTTGCTCGCCTGGGCCGGGTACCGATTGACCCTGATCCCTGGCAGTCAGGAGGTGCTGGCTTTGTGGGCCGCGCAAATTGCGCTCAATACGCTGTGGACGCCGGTATTCTTCGGCGCGCATCGCGTTTTCGCCAGCATGGTGATCCTGATGCTGCTCTGGCTGGTGGTCGCGGTGATGGTGGTGATGGCGTTGCAGTTGGATGTGATCACTGGCTTGATTCTGCTGCCTTACCTTGGGTGGCTTTGCGTGGCAGCGGCGTTGAATTTTTCCATCTTGCGCAATAACCGCTGATGAGGTTCCGCTGAACCGATCACGAAAATCACATCCCGGTGCATGGCCTTCAGCGTCACGATCCCGCTACCGGGTTCGAAGATAACCATTTCTGCGCAGTGAACAGACCTGGTACGCCAAGCGGTGTTGAGTTGAGCACGCGGGCTTCCTCGCCCACCACGCACCGTTGGCGAGGAAGCAAGCTCCCCCGCCAACGTGATGCAGCGATTACTTAGGCGGAACGAAGTTATCCAGCATTCGATTCACCGCCAACTCCCCCAGCATGATGACCTGCTGCAATGCCAGGACGTTACTGCGATGAGTCCCCTCTAGCGAGGCCGCCACGTTGCTGGCCATGACACTGGCCGACGCCATGTTCTCGCACGTTTGAACCAGTAAGGTTTCATGGTCGACGTCTGGGGCAATCATGTAAATGGTGCTGGGTTTACGTGGGGTGTTGTTCATGAGCGCCGCCGGATTGAGATAGAAGTTGAGCGCGCGCTCGGCGGCGTCGTGGAGTTTTTTGGGGTCGAGGGTTTCGTACGGGGACACTGAATCGGCGTTTGGCGGATCGGTATCGGGTGAATCGGTGTCTGGCGGGTTGGGTGTCACTTTGAACATTGATGAAAACTCCATGTGGGATTGTCGGAGCCATCGCCCTCGCTACCAAACGAAGGGTGGTGGCCATACGAAGGTTGGTAGACCGGCCCACATGGAAAATCCGGCGCGCCCGAAGACGCCCTGCGCATGGCCACCATTAAAACGCAGGCCAAAAAGCAGCATCTGCAAAAGGTGACGCTATGCGTCATGTGGACAAACGGGCTACCAAACCCGGTCACTGATATTCAGCGACACGGAAACAATAAGCCCCGAGCCACAGGCGCACAAGCCGGCAGATTCTCTCTGAACCGTAGGTAACGGCGCAAGGTTTTGTAGCCTTCGGGACGTAACCGCAAGTGTTTTTAAACACGCCAAGTTAAACGCGTGAAGGCCTCAAAAAAGATCAAAGAAACGTACGACATATTTCAGAAAATGATCGGATCCTATCGAGTGGCCAGTTTGATCCCTTGAAGTTCACGTGTTCCCCAATCGAGTTTTTACGAGAGCGGCTCGAGGATGCTTAAGGCTGATCAGTGGACGACCCTTTGAGCTCGACCTGGTTGCCATCCGGGTCGAAGCAATACAGAGACAAGCCATAACCCTCAGCACCAAAGCGCTTAGCCGCTTTCTCCGGCGTCAGACCAAAAGACTGCAAATGGCTGACAAGCGCCGCTTCATCAAACGGTTCGATGCGCAGGCAGACATGGTCGAGGTTACGCCCCTCCTGACCCGCGGCAGCGCCGCCCTTGCGTCCGAGCTCACCGTCCAGGCTGACGAGGTCGATCATCGAGGTCCCGGCGCGCAGATGCACCAGCCCCAGATCATCGCGGCGCTTGACCAGTTCAGCGCCGAATACCTGGGCGTAAAACGTGATGCTGCGCTCCAGGTCCTGGACGCGCAGTACGATGTGATCAATGTGTTGAATCGTGAACGGATGCATGAAATCAGTTCCTGAAGGGTTGCATGACCGGTAACCCGGACACTGTAGTCCAGCGCCACAAAAATTCACTGTCGATTTTCCGGTGGAGTCACCGCCCGCAGGGTTTTATGCTCAGCCCATGAACATACAAACCGCTGTGCTGCCGCCCCACGCCGAAATGGTTCGCGCCATGCTCGAACGCGACACTGCCTACGAAGGCGTGTTCTTCACGGCCGTGAAAACCACCGGGATCTTCTGCCGCCCCGGGTGTACGGCGCGTTCGCCGAAACCGGAGAACGTCGAGTTCTTTGCGCACGCCGATGAATGCATGGCGGCGGGTTATCGCGCGTGTCTGCGCTGCAAACCGCTGGATGCAGCCGCCATCGCGCCCGACTGGGTACAGACACTGCTGAAGTCGGTGGACGCCGACCCCGAGCAGCGCTGGACCGACGCCCAGTTGCTGGCCGAGGGCATCGAGCCGCTGAAGTTGCGGCGCTGGTTCAAACAGCATTTCGGCATGACGTTTCACGCCTGGCTGCGCACCCGCCGTCTCGGCATGGCGCTGGGCGGGATCAAACAGGGCGATTCCATCGACAGCGCGGCCTTCGATTCGGGTTATGAATCCCTCAGCGGTTTTCGTGACGCGTTCCAGAAGTCGTTCCACATCACCCCGGGCCGGGCCGCACAGAGTGAACCCCTGCTCTTCACCCGGCTGACCACGCCACTGGGGCCGATGATTGCCATGGCCGAGCGTCGCGGGCTGGTGTTGCTGGAGTTCCTCGACCGCCCGGCACTGACCCGTGAAGTCGAAGAACTGCAGAACCGTTACGGCTACGCGGTCGCGCCGGGGCATAACGCGCACTTGCAGCAAATCGAAGCCGAACTGGCGCAGTACTTCGCCGGCAAACTCAACGAATTCACGGTGGCGCTGCACACGCCCGGCAGCGAGTTCGCCCGGCAGGTCTGGGCTGCACTGGCACAGATCCCGTACGGCCAGACCAGCACCTACGGCAGCATCGCCAGGTTATTGGGCAAGCCCGGCGCCAGTCGCGCAGTGGGTTTGGCCAACGGGCACAACCGGCTGGCCATCGTGGTGCCGTGCCACCGGGTGATCGGTGCAGACGGCTCATTGACCGGCTATGGTGGAGGACAACCGCGCAAGGCGTTTCTGCTCCGGCTGGAAAACGCTGCGCTGCAGATGACCCAACAACTGGCGTTCTGATTGCCTCAATCGTCATAAGGAAGGACATTCGATGGACAAGCAATTCCACCAACTGCACCACGAAGGCTTGTTGATCCTCACCAACGTCGCCGATGCCACCGGGGCGCGCATCGTCGAACAACTGGGCTGCAAAGCCGTCGCCACCAGCAGCGCGGCGGTGGCCTGGGCCCATGGTTATGCGGACGGCAACGCCCTGCCCCTCGACCGTCTGGTCTCAACCGTCGAGTCCATCGCGCGAGTGATTTCCGTGCCGTTGACCGTGGACGTCGAGGCCGGTTATTCCGATGACCTGACGCGGGTCGCGCAAGTGATTGAAGCAGTGATTGCCGCCGGGGCGGTCGGGATCAATATCGAGGACGGCGCGTCCCCGCCCGAGTTGCTGGTGCGCAAGATCGAAGTGGCGCGCAAGGTGGCGGATCAGCGCAATGTGCAGCTGTTCATCAATGCGCGCACCGATGTGTACCTCAAGGGACTGGTGCCGGCCGAGGACCGTGTTGCCGAGACCCTCAAGCGTGCCGCGTTGTATCAAGCGGCGGGGGCCGACGGGTTGTTCGCGGCGGGCGTGTCGGCGGAGTACGAAATCGCCGCACTGTGCCAAGGCACGACGTTGCCGGTGAACGTGCTGGGGCTTGCGAGCCTGCCATCGCCCGAAACGCTGAAAGCCTTGGGCGTGCGGCGCTTGAGTGCCGGTTCGGGCATCGCCGAGTTTTTGTATGGCGCCATGGCCGGGCTGGCCAAGGGTTTTCTGGAAACCGGCCAACTCGACAGCAGCCACCTCAAGGCGTTTACGTACGGTGAAGTCAACGCCCTGCTGAAAACGGCCGGGAACGCTTGATCGCCATGCCCGATCCCTATCGGCCCGCGACCGAATTTCTGGCGTCCCTCGACGCCGACTGGGCGCGCCACATCGCCGCCGTCGGCCCGTGCCTGCATCAACCCCATGCGGCTCGCGATCCGTACGAGTCGCTGGTGCGAGCGATTGCCTACCAGCAACTGCACGCCAAGGCCGGGGATGCGATTGTCGGTCGCTTGCTGGGGTTGTTTCCGTCAGTGGCGTTTCCACGACCGGAGCAGATTCTGGCGACCGGGTTTGATCAGATGCGCAGTTGCGGGTTTTCGGCGGGCAAGATCGCGACCATTCAGGGGATTGCCCAAGCGACGCTGGACGGCGTGGTGCCGGATTATGCGACGGCGTTGGCCATGGACGATGAGGCGTTGATCGAGCGCTTGATCACCTTGCGCGGGGTCGGACGCTGGACGGTTGAGATGTTGCTGATTTACAGCCTTGAACGGCCGGATATTTTGCCGGCCGATGACTTTGGCGTACGTGAGGGCTATCGGCGGATGAAGGGGCTGGAGGTGCAACCGACGCGCAAGCAGATGGTGGAGATCGGGTTGGGGTGGAGCCCGTACCGGACGGTGGCGGCGTGGTATTTGTGGCGGGTGCCTAGCCGGTAGACCGCGTTATCGTTCATCGCGGGCAAGCCCGGCTCCCACAAGGATTTCGTGAACGCCGAAGATCCAATGTAGGAGCCGAGCTTGCTCGCGATGGCGGAATCACATTCACCTCATGTCACAACCCCGACTTTAACCGGCTAAACGCCCGGATCAACGCCCGGTTAAACGCCTTTCCATTGTCATTCTTGCTATACAACGAAGCTCGCACCTGCGCCGACGGATACGTCCCCGGATCATCGCGAATCGCCGGATCAACCAGCCCGTCCGCGGCCGTAATCGCATTGGCGTAGTGAATGGTGTCGGTGATCGGCGCAATCACTTCAGGCGTCATCAGGTAATCCATCAACGCCAGCCCCGCCTCGGGGTGTGGCGCATCCTTGGGAATGACCATGGCGTCAAACCAGATCAACGTGCCTTCCTTGGGTATCCGGTACTTCAGCGTGAACGGTTTCTTCGCCGCCTCGGCCTGCCCCGCCGCGATGGCCACGTTGCCGTTCCACGACATCGCCACGCAGGTGTTGCCGTTGGCCAGGTCGCTGATGTTCAGGTCATTGTCGAAGTAGCGAATGTACGGCCGGATCTTGGCCAATTGCTGCTCGGCCAGTTTCAGGTCATCGAGGCTCTGGCGATTGATGTCCAGGCCCATGTACTTCATGACCGCTGCGAAGACTTCGTTGGGATCGTTGAGCAGGCTGACCCCGCAATCGGCAAATTTCGACACCACCGCCGGGTCGAACAGCATCGCCCAACTGTCTCGTGGCGCGTCGGCCAGGCGCTGCTTCACCGCTTCTTCCTGGTAACCGACGCCGGTGGTGCCCCAGGCATAAATGCCGGCGTAGCGGTTGCCCGGATCGAACACCGCCATGTGTTGGCGGAACTCCTCGCCGACGCCTTGAAAGTGCGGCGTTTGCTTGCGGTCCAGCGTCTGGATCGCGCCGCTCTGAATCGCTCTGGACAGATGTTGCCCGGCGGTCAGCACCAGGTCATAGCCGCTGCGCCCGGTGAGCAATTTGGTTTCGACGGTTTCCAGTGAATCAAAGTGATCGGCCACCACATGAATGCCGGTTTTTTTCTCGAAATTGCTCAGCGTATCCGGCGCCAGGTACTCGCCCCAGATGTACAGGTTGACCACCGGTTTGGCGGTGTCGGCGGCCTGCACACACAGGGGTGCAAGCACCAGCATTAACGCTTGAGTCAGTTTGTGCAGGCCCATGTTCATACTCCCTTTTTGTGGCTGGCAGGCGCGGCGTACTGAGGCATGGTGATGCAAGCCACGTTGCCGCCGCCAAGGAGGATTTCCCGGGAGTTTTCGATGCCGACGATCTTGTGCTGCGGAAACAGTTCGGCCAGGGTCGCCATGGCGGCCTGATCGTTGCGATCACCAAACAGCGGCACCACGATCGAGGTGTTGCCGGCGTAGTAGTTGATGTACGACGCGCAGATTTGCGTCCCGGCCTGACGCGTGTGTGTACTGTCCTGCTGATCCAGGCCCTCGGCTTCTTCAGCAGTCCACTCCAGCACGTCCGGTTGCGGCAGTTTGTGCACGATCAATTCACGGCCACGGCTGTCGCGGGTGCTGCGCAGGATGTCGTAGGCCTCCTGATAGATTTCCCATTGTGGGTCATTGCGGTTGTCGGTCCATTGCAGCACCACTTCGCCGGGGCGCACGAAGCACGCGAGGTCATCGACATGGCCGTCGGTTTCGTCGAATTTGCAGCCCCGTGGCAGCCAGATGACTTGCTCGGCACCGAGGTAATCGGTCAGGCGCCGCGTGACTTCTTCCTTGCCCAGATGCTGGTTGCGATTGCGGTTGAGCAGGCATTGTTCGGTGGTGAGGATGCTGCCCTGGCCGTCACTCTGGATGCCGCCCAGCTCGGCGATCAGCGGGGCGCGATAGCGGTCGAAACGTTCGATTTCGAGGATTTTGCTGGCGATCTGATCATCCTTGTCCCACGGGTAGTACAAACCGCCATCGAGACCGCCGTAAGCGTTGAACTCAAAGTCGACACCGCGCACTTCGCCACTGTGGTCATTGACCACGAAGCATGGCCCGCTGTCGCGAAACCAGGTGTCGTTGCAGGTCATTTCCACCACGCGCACTTGCGGCGGCAATTGGCGGCGGGCAGTGGCGAATTGCGCGGCCGAGGCGCAAACAGTGACCGGTTCACTGTGGGAAATCGCGGTGACGATTTGCACCCAGACTTTCTGCGCGGGCTTGGCACCGTTGCGCCAGACGTCGGTGCGCTCCGGCCAGCCGAGCCAGCAACCGGACTTGGTTTCGAATTCGCCGGGCAAGCGGAAACCGTCTTGTTTGGGGGTGGAATCGAGCAAACGTGCCATGGTCAAACCTCGTCAGCGGGGATTGGAATGACCACAGGCTAAGGTCGCTGGCGCCGTCCTCGCCAACGATGATTATTTCGGAATAGTTGAATTCAACTCATCAATCGATCAACTGATCGTTGAACCACTCCAGCATCTGCGCCACCGCCGGACGCTCCAGCCGCACCCGCTCGCACACCAGTGCGTATTGGCCAAGAGCAGTCATGCTCGAGGTGAAAGGCCGGACCAGACGCCCGTTGAGCAAATCTTCCTGCGCCGTCAGGTTATCGCCCATCGCGACGCCCTGCCCCTGGGCCGCGGCTTCCAGCGCGAGGCCGGCATGAGCGAAATACAGCTGCCGTTCGGGACGTTGATCACCGGCATGACTGGTCAGCCAGGCCGTCCAGGTCTTGCCGTCCTGATCGTCGTGCAACAGGCAATGCCGCGCCAGATCTTTCGGCGTTTTCAGCGTGCCCTGATTGAACAGGCCGGGGCTGCACACCGGGAAAAACTGCAACGCCGGCAAGGGCCTGACGAAGTACGCACTGCTGTCCACCGGACCGGTGCCGTAGGTAATCGCCAGGTCGATGTCTTCACCCGGCGCCGTGCCGTCAATCGGTTGTTCGTACAGGTGCAGGGTGATGTGCGGGTAGCGCGCATAGAAATCCGTGAGGCGGCTCATCAACCATTTTTGCGCCAGCTCGGCGGTAACGGCCAGGCGCAACACCGCCAGGGATGACGGATCGCGCAGCTCATCGCAGGCCTCGCCGATCAGTTCGAAGGCTTGCTGCAAGCTTTGCATCAGTCGGCCGGCGGCCATGGTCGGGCGAATCTGTCGGCCTTCGCGGATGAACAGCGAAACGCCGAGGTGTTCTTCGAGTTGGCGGATTTGATGGCTGACGGCGCTGTCGGTGACGCACAACTCGGCGGCGGCCCGGCCGAAATGCGCGTGGCGGGCGGCGCATTCGAAGGTTCGCAGTGCGGCCAGAGAGGGTAGTCGTCGCATGATTCAGCCCCGGTGATGGAGGCGCCCATGCTGCCTTGGCCATTCGCGGGCGTCCAGCAGGACCGCGTTATCGTTCATCGCGGGCAAGCCCGCTCCCACAGGGGACCTCGGGCGTTCACAAAATCCCCTGTGGGAGCGAGCTTGCTCGCGATGGCGGCAGCCCATTCACCACAAATCCCTAGGCCCATCACCCTCCCTTATCCACCATGACTTCCCTCCAGACCGGGCGCATGTTGGTGCCTCAACTGGAGGGATTCGCGATGCTCGACGCACTCAAACAGATCAACTCAACCTCAGCCTTCAACCGCTGGGCCGGTTTTGAGGTGACCCATGCCGCCAGCGGCGAAGCCGAGCTGAGCATGGCTTTTCGCGACACCGATATGGCGCAATACGCAGGCTTTCTGCACGCTGGCCTGATCGGCGCGCTGCTCGACACCGCTTGCGGTTTTGCTGCTGGCACGGTCGCCGGCAACGTGCTGGCCTCGCACTTCTCGGTCAACTGCCTGGCGCCCGCTGTCGGTGAAGTGTTCTTCGCTCGCGGCCGGGTGGTGAAGGCCGGCAAGAAACAGGTATTCGCCCGCGCCGAGCTGTTTGCCCAGAGCGGTGATCAACTCAAGCTGGTGGCGACGGGGGATGCGATTCTGGTGCCGGTCTAGTCTGTCTGGATAAACCCCAGACCAGTCGGAGGTTGCCATGCAACTCGAAGGTTCCTGCCATTGCGGGGCGGTGTCGTTCAGTTTGAACAGTGCCCACCCCTACCCTTATCAGCGTTGCTATTGCTCGATCTGCCGCAAGACCCAGGGCGGTGGCGGGTTTGCGATCAACCTCGGCGGTGAGGCCGCAAGCCTCAAGGTTCGCGGTCGCAAACACATCGCGATCTATCATGCGCGCCTGAAGGACGAAGGCGATAAACGGGCGCACAGCAGCAGCGCCGAGCGGCATTTCTGCTCGCTGTGCGGGACGGGACTGTGGCTGTTCAGCCCGGAATGGCCGGAGCTGATCCACCCGTTCGCCTCCGCCATCGACACTGCGCTGCCGGTACCACCGGAGCACACGCACTTGATGCTCGGTTCAAAAGCACCGTGGGTAGAGGTTGAGGCGCACGCGGGTGATCAGCAGTTCGAGGTTTATCCCGAGGAGTCCATTGCCGAATGGCACGAACGGTTGGGTTTGAGCTGCTAAAGCGCCTCTCCGGTTGTGTCAGGCCGCAGCCGGTACACCGCTGTGGAAACGGAATTCCACGTCCGGTGACTCGATCAGTTCCTGCTCGGCCGCGCGCACCTTGTCGATCACGTGGGCGATGTCCTTGGCGTCGCCGTACTGGTAAGCCAGCTTCAGGTAACCCTGGAAATGCCGGGCTTCGCTTTTCAGCAGGCCGAAGTAGAACTTGCCCAGTTCTTCGTCCAGATACGGCACCAGCGCCTCGAAACGTTCGCAGCTGCGGGCTTCGATGAAGGCCCCCACCACCAGCGTATCGACCAGTTTCACCGGCTCATGGCTGCGCACCACTTTGCGCAGGCCCGAGGCGTAGCGCCCGGCGGACAACTGGCGCAGCTCGATCTTGCGCTTTTTCATCAGGCGCATGACCTGTTCGTGGTGCACCAGTTCTTCCCGGGCCAGGCGCGACATCAGGTTAATCAGGTCGACGTGGGAGTGATACTTGGCAATCAGGCTCAGCGCGGTGCTGGCGGCCTTGAATTCGCAGTTCTTGTGGTCGATCAGCAAGGTTTCCTGATCAGCCAGTGCGGCCTGCACCCAGCCGTCAGGGGTGCGGCAGCCGAGGAACTCGTGAATTTCGGGAAGGATCATGGGGCTCACGGATAAATGGTCAAAACGAAGGGCGCCGATTATACCGGCCTGCCGCCAGACCACCAGTCGCCAACCGTTGATATGCATCAAGTACCTGGTTGGCGAGCAGGAACTATAGTTGTGCAACGCCGTGCTTTTTAGCCGTTTATGGAGATCCCGCTCATGCAAGCCATTCGCAGCATCCTGGTGGTCCTCGAACCCGAACACTCGGAGAGCCTGGCGCTCAAACGGGCCAAATTGATTGCCAGAGTGACCCGGGCCCACTTGCACCTGCTGGTCGGTGACCGCAAACATGACCATAGCGCTATGTTGGGCGTGCTCAAGGCAGCCTTGTTGGCGGACGGCTTTAGCGTCACCACCGAACAGGCCTGGAACGAAAGCCTGTACCAAACCATCATCGACGTGCAGCAAGCCGAAGGCTGCGGGCTGGTGATCAAGCAGCATTACCCGGACAGCCCGCTGAAAAAAGCTTTGCTGACCCCGGACGACTGGAAATTATTGCGTAAATGCCCGACACCGGTGCTGCTGGTGAAAACGGCCGGTTCCTGGAAAGACAAAGTCATTCTGGCCGCCATTGATGTGGGCAACACCGACGGTGAGCACCGTCACCTGCACAACACCATCATCGATTACGGCTATGACATCGCCAGTCTGGCCAAGGCGCATCTGCACGTGATCAGCGCGCATCCATCGCCGATGCTGTCGGCGGCCGACCCGACGTTTCAACTCAGCGAAACCATCGAGGCGCGCTATCGCGAACAATGCAAGGCGTTCCAGGCGGAGTTCGACATCGACGATGCGCATTTGCATATCGAGGAAGGTCCGGCGGATGTGTTGATTCCGTTCATGGTGCACAAGCTGCAGGCGGCGGTGACCGTGATCGGCACCGTGGCGCGGTCGGGGGTGTCGGGGGCGTTGATCGGCAATACGGCGGAAGTGGTGCTCGATTCGGTGGAAAGTGATGTGTTGGTGCTCAAACCGCAGGAGATTGAGGATCACCTTGACGAGTTGGCTCAGCACTGAAATCTGTGGCGCCTGGTCGGACGCCATCGCGGACAAGCCCGGCTCCCACAGAGTTTTGTGGGCACCGGAGCTTGACTGTAGGAGCCGGGCTGGGTCCGGGCGGCGTTCCGACGATGCTTTCAGGCGCCGAAGGCGTCTTTTAAAAAGCCCGGTGCGATGTACCGTTGGTAATGCGCCTCAGACAGCAAAAAGAATTCCCGATCAATGGCATCACGCAATTCCGGCAGGTTCCAGTCACGAAACTCCGGCATCAGCACCATCCCGTAAGCCTCCAGGTTATTGATCACCCGCGCCCCACGGGCTATCAACTGATACGCCCAGCAATACTCCGACTGATGCGGCACGAAGCGAATCTTGCGTTGCTCCAGTTGCAAGCGCAGGCGCTGGGGATCGAAAACCTCCAGCTTGCTGGCCATCACCTGGGACAGCAATTGCTCAAGACGCAGCCATACCGCGCGCTTCTCCTCCTCGTTGTAACCATTCCAGTTGATCACTTCGTGGTGGAAACGCTTGCAGCCGCGGCACACCAGGTCACCGTAAACGGTGGAGCAGAGGCCGACGCAGGGAGTCTTGATGGTCTGATTGGGCATAGGTAGGCAAAACACGGGAAAGCAGAACAGGTCGGCATGTTAGCCCTTTGTCTAACATTGATCACCCCTCAAAATTCGGGGG
Organism: Pseudomonas mucoides; assembly: GCF_015461845.1. Lineage (GTDB taxonomy): Bacteria > Pseudomonadota > Gammaproteobacteria > Pseudomonadales > Pseudomonadaceae > Aquipseudomonas > Aquipseudomonas mucoides. The sequence goes on from NZ_JACOPW010000001.1 coordinate 60,408, forward strand.
CTAACTTACCTTTAATTTTTTTTTGCCGTAGAATCAGCCAGCCTTTTAAGGCGCCAATGTCCGTTAGAAGCTGTTTTCAAAGCGTCACGAGCACAGTCGTTCCTTCAGAGCGGTGTTGGCGAAGGGTTTTTCCAGCGGGGAAAAGCCCAACGCCAACCCTCATCAGCTCCCGTTCTGCAGGCGTAAAACTTTGAAAGCAGCTTCTGTAAGGAATTGTCGGTAATTCTGGCTAAGTGGCCCACAACGCCACGCAGCGCATGAGTACGGCAATTTCGGGATGAGCGTCCCGGACACCCATTTGGGACCACTGATGAGGGTAATAACTGTGCTTGAAGCCTACCGCAAACATATCGAAGAGCGTGCAGCACTGGGTATCGTTCCCCAGCCGCTTAACGCCGAACAAACTGCAGGCCTGATCGAGCTGCTGAAGAATCCTCCGGCTGGCGAAGAAGCTTTCCTCGTTGACCTGATCACCAATCGCGTTCCACCTGGCGTGGACGAAGCAGCCTATGTCAAGGCCGGCTTCCTGTCTGCCCTCGCCAAAGGCGAAGCCAAATCCCCCCTGATCGACAAGAAGCGCGCTGTAGAACTGCTCGGCACCATGCAGGGCGGCTACAACATCGTGACCCTGGTCAACCTGCTGGACGACGCCGAACTGGCGCCAGTGGCTGCCAAAGAACTCAAGCACACCCTGCTGATGTTCGACGCCTTCCACGACGTCGCTGAACGCGCCAAGAACGGTAACGTTCACGCACAAGGCGTGCTGCAATCCTGGGCTGACGGCGAGTGGTTCAAAAACCGCCCGGTACTGGCCGACAAGATCAGCCTGCGCGTGTTCAAGGTCACCGGCGAAACCAACACCGACGACCTGTCCCCTGCTCCGGACGCCTGGTCCCGCCCGGACATCCCGCTGCACGCCCTGGCCATGCTGAAAATGGCCCGCGACGGCATCGTTCCCGACGTACAAGGCTCCATCGGCCCGATGAAGCAGATCGAAGAAATGCGCAACAGCGGCTTCCCGATCGCCTACGTCGGTGACGTAGTGGGTACCGGTTCGTCGCGTAAATCCGCGACCAACTCGGTGCTGTGGTTCTTCGGCGACGACGTTCCTTACGTACCGAACAAGCGCGCTGGCGGTTTCTGCTTCGGCAGCAAAATTGCTCCGATCTTCTACAACACCATGGAAGATGCCGGCGCCCTGCCGATCGAATTTGATGTGACCAACATCAACATGGGCGACGTGATCGACCTGTACCCGCACGCAGGCAAAGTCTGCAAGCACGGTACCGACGAAGTCATCACCACCTTCGAAATGAAGACCCCGGTGCTGTTGGACGAAGTCCGTGCCGGCGGTCGTATTCCGCTGATCATCGGCCGTGGCCTGACCGACAAGGCTCGCGCCGAACTGGGTCTGCCAGCGTTCGACCTGTTCAAGAAACCGGATGCCCCGATCGAAAGCACCAAGGGCTTCACCCTGGCGCAGAAAATGGTCGGCAAGGCGTGCGGCGTAGCCGGTGTGCGTCCTGGCACCTACTGCGAACCGAAGATGACCACCGTCGGCTCCCAGGACACCACCGGTCCAATGACCCGTGACGAACTGAAAGACCTGGCGTGCCTGGGCTTCTCCGCTGACCTGGTGATGCAGTCCTTCTGCCACACCGCGGCTTACCCTAAGCCGATCGACGTGACCACCCACCACACCCTGCCAGACTTCATCATGACCCGCGGCGGCGTTTCCCTGCGTCCGGGCGACGGCATCATCCACAGCTGGCTGAACCGTATGCTGCTGCCGGACACCGTCGGTACCGGTGGTGACTCGCACACCCGTTTCCCGATGGGCATTTCGTTCCCGGCCGGTTCCGGCCTGGTGGCGTTTGCCGCAGCCACTGGCGTTATGCCGCTGGACATGCCGGAATCGATCCTGGTGCGCTTCAAAGGCAAGATGCAACCGGGCGTCACCCTGCGTGACCTGGTTCACGCCATTCCTTACTTCGCGATTCAGGCTGGCCTGTTGACCGTTGAGAAGAAAGGCAAGAAGAACGCTTTCTCCGGTCGCATCCTGGAAATCGAAGGCCTGGACAACCTGAGCATCGAACAGGCTTTCGAGCTGTCCGACGCCTCGGCCGAACGTTCGGCTGCCGGTTGCACCATCAAGCTGTCGAAAGAGTCGATCACCGAGTACCTGAGCTCCAACATCACCCTGCTGCGCTGGATGATCGGCGAAGGCTACGGCGATGCACGGACTCTGGAACGCCGTGCTCAAGCGATGGAAGCCTGGATCGCCAACCCTGAGTTGATGGTGGCCGATGCTGACGCCGAATACGCTGAAATCATCGAAATCGACCTGGCCGACATCAAAGAGCCTGTGCTCTGCGCGCCAAACGATCCGGACGACGCCCGTCTGCTGTCCAGCGTTGCTGGCGAGAAGATCGACGAAGTGTTCATCGGTTCGTGCATGACCAACATCGGTCACTTCCGCGCGGCCGGTAAGCTGCTGGATCAGGTCAAGGGTCAGCTTCCTACCCGTCTGTGGCTGTCGCCACCGACCAAAATGGACGCTCACCAGCTGACCGAAGAAGGCTACTACGGCATCTACGGCAAGGCCGGCGCACGCATGGAAATGCCGGGCTGCTCGCTGTGCATGGGTAACCAGGCTCGCGTAGAACCGAATTCGACTGTGGTGTCGACGTCGACCCGTAACTTCCCGAACCGTCTGGGTGACGGCGCGAACGTCTACCTGGCTTCGGCTGAGCTGGCGTCCGTGGCTTCCATCCTGGGTCGCCTGCCGACCGTCGAGGAGTACATGGAATACGCTGGCAAGATCGACAGCATGGCGGCTGATGTCTACCGCTACCTGTCCTTCGACCAGATCGCCGAGTTCCGTGAAGCTGCTGCGAACGCCAACATTCCGGTCGTTCAAGCCTAACGCTGCAACGCAATAGAAAACGCCGCCCATCGTGAGATGAGCGGCGTTTTTTTATGCCTGCGATGGCTATGCCCTTACACACTCCTACAAGGGTTATGCGCTGGTCCTGAGGGCTTGTTGCACCGCGCCATCCACGCTCAAACCGCTGAGGATCACCTGTGTATCCTGCACTTCCGGCAACGCCGCCAATGCGGCCTGCGCCGAATCCTTGAGCCGGGCGAGCACCAGCTGCTTCCCTTCCCCCCGCACCCGCACAAAAAATTCCTGCAATGCCTCAATACTGGTGCCATCCAGGTCCGGCGACTCCTCCAGGCTGAGAACCACCGAATGAATCGGCGTCTGCGAATGACGGATCAAGTGCAACGTGCTGCCCAGAATCCGCTCGACGTTGGCAAAGAACAACGCCTCCCCCGGCCGGACGATCAAAACCCCTGGCACTGTTTGCGCCGTCGGATGAAGGTGCAGGTCGACAAAGTCGTGACCGCCATCAATGCGCCCGAGGATCTGAATGTCCGCTGCCGACATTTGCTTGAGCATCAACACCACGCTGATCGCCACCGACAGCAGCAACCCGTCCAGCACACCCAGCACCAGCACGGCGGCCACCGCGCAAATGACCAGCAACCGATCGCGTCGCCAGATGAAATAGCGTCCCAGCGGTTGCAGGCTCAAGCCTCGCGCCAGAGCATGGATGACGATGGCGGCGAGAATCGGCTCCGGGGTCAGGGCGATGTAGGGCAACACGGTCAAAACGATGAGCAACACCACCAGCGCCGCCACGCCACCCGCCAATCGCGACGTGGCGCCGGCCGCTTCATTGGCCGACGTTGCCGAGTACCCTGCCCCCGCCGGCATGCCATGAAACAACCCGGACAACAGGTTGGACGCCCCCAGTGCCAGCAAATCGCGATTCGACGAGATCCGGTCGCCGTGCTTGAGCGCGTAGGCGCTGATCGAGCCGTAAGACTCCGCGTACAGGATCATCACCATGGCAAAGGCCAATTCACCCAGGCGCAACCAGTCAGTGAAAGGCAACTCTGGCAGCTTCGGTACCTCCAGGCTCAGATCGATCACGCCGATCAGCTTCACGCCATACGCCGGCAGGTTCAGCCATTGACTCGCCGCAATGCCGATCACCACCACCAGCAAGCCGCCCGGCAAGCGCCGGAACCTTGCACACAGCACCAGCAAGGCCAACGCCACGGCGGCGACACCCGCCGCCACCCAATTCCATTGCGGCAGTTGCTCCAGCAATTGCGGCAGAAAGTGCACCAGAATGCCGTTGGTCAGGGGCACCCCGACCACACTGGCGACTTGCTTGAGAATGATGGTCAGCGCCAGGCCAAAGGCAAAGCCGCGCAGCACCGGTTTTGCGATGAACGAAGTCACGCTGCCCAGCTTGAACAACCCGGCCAGCAGGAAGAACGCGCCAGTCACCAGCACCAGGCCGATGGCCAGGGCAGAGCGCAGTTGCGGATCGCCGTTGGCCAGCGTCGCGGTGGCGGCAGCCAATACCGCTGCCGACGACGATGTCGCCGAGACAATGGCGAAACGGCTGGTGCCGAACAGCCCGTAACACAGCAAACCGGCAAACAAGGCGATCACCCCGGCCTGCGGCGCCACGGCGGCAATACTTGAATACGCGACCGCTTCCGGCAACAACAGGCCGGCAATCGACAACCCGGCCAGCAGGTCCTGCCAGCGATTGGGTTGTTCAGTGAAATTTTGGGGTGAGGCGCTGGGCAATCCGGTGTCTCCAGGCGAAAAAAAACCGCTGCGCGCAATACGCGCAGCGGCCACTGTAGCTGTCAATCCGGCGCTGCGCGAGCAGGCCGAACGATCACGCGGTCAGCGAGTAGATCAACGCTGTAATCGCCACCAGGCCCACCGCCGTCACGAAGACATTGGACGCCTGCCCGCGATAACGCGCCATCGCCGGCACCTTGCGGATCGCGTACATCGGCATCAGGAACAGAATCGATGCGATGACCGGGCCACCGAGGGTTTCAATCATCCCGAGAATGCTCGGGTTGAGCGTGGCAACGATCCAGCACACCACCAGCATGAACGCAGCGGTCATGCGGTCCAGCGTCTTCGGTGCCGGGCGCTTGCCGCTTTTGACGATCAGGCCTTTAAGACCTTCGCTGGCACCGATGTAGTGGCCCAGGAACGACTTGGAGATGGCCACGAAGGCAATCAACGGCGCCGCGAAGGCGATGGTCGGGTTGCTGAAGTGGTTGGCCAGGTACGACAGGATCGACAGGTTCTGCGCCTTGGCTTCGGCCAGTTGTGCTGGCGACAGGGTCAGCACGCAACTGAAGACGAAGAACAGCACCATCACCACCATCAACAGGTGGGCGCGGGACAGGATCTGCGAGCTGCGCTCTTCGGCGTGTTCGCCGTAACGACGCTTCTGGTCGACCGCAAACGCCGAGATGATCGGCGAGTGGTTGAACGAGAACACCATCACCGGAATCGCCAGCCACAAGGTGTGCAGCAGCGCCGACGGTTCAGGCAGCGTGCTGGCGGTGGACAGAATGCCGCCGTTCCAGTGCGGGATCAGGAACACCGCCAAAAACAGCAGTGCAACGATGAACGGATACACCATCAGGCTCATGGCCTTGACGATCGCCTGTTCGCCGCAACGCACCACCGCCAGCAGACCGAGAATCAGCACGAACGACAACACCGCGCGCGGGGGCGGCATGATGTGCAGTTGATGCTCAAGGAAACTGCCCACGGTGTTGGTCAGTGCCACGCTGTAGATCAGCAGGATCGGGAAGATCGCAAAGAAATACAGCAAGGTGATCAGCGCACCGGCCTTGATGCCAAAGTGTTCTTCCACCACTTCGGTGATGTCCGCGCCTTCGCGTCCGGACAGCACGAAGCGGGTCAGGCCACGGTGCGCGTAGAAAGTCATGGGGAACGCCAGCACCGCCAGGACCAGCAACGGCCAGAAGCCGCCCAGCCCCGCATTGATCGGCAGAAACAGCGTGCCGGCCCCGATGGCCGTGCCAAACAGGCCCAGCATCCAGGTGGTGTCATGACGATTCCAGCTCGAAAGAGTCGCTGGTGCCGCCGCTACATAGCGTTTGTCGACGCTATTGGCCTGATCATTCATCCGGTGGGATCTCCGCATTCCGGTCAGTTGCTACCCGGCCAGGACGAGTCGGAAAAACCCGACAGGCAGCGCCCTGGCCGAAACAGGGGCGCGATTGTCCGGGATTAATCAACAGAAGCAAAGACTTAGCTGAAGAATGGTTGTGTGGATCAGTGTTCAGGGTGTTACGCAGGAGCAGGGCTGCCGTAGGTTTTCATTATTTTTTGAATTTAGAGTACCTCTCGAAACTTTGGGCCCCCTACCTCGAGCCATGTAATGAGTGCTTCCAGAGGCATCGGCTTGGCAAACCAATATCCCTGCCCTTCGTTACAGCCTTCGGCCTGCAGAAAAGCCAACTGAGCCTGAGTTTCAATGCCTTCAGCGATTGCCTCCATGCCTAATGCACGTGCAATGCTGAGCGTGGCACGGACAATTTCCTGTTCGGCCGTGCTGCCGGGCAGCATTGCAATAAATGAGCGATCAATCTTCAATTTATGAAACTGCAAACTCCGCAGACGTCCCAGTGAAGAGTAACCGGTCCCAAAGTCATCCATGGCCAGATGAATGCCCGCACTCCGTAATGCCAACGAATTGCGCATCACCTGCTCCGCCCCTTTCATCGCCACATCTTCAGTAACTTCCAGTACCAATCTCCCGGAGGGTAGTCCGGTATCCTTGATAATTTGCTCAACCATTTGGGCAAAGTTCTCATCCACAAAAGAGTCAACACAGACATTCACCGCTACCGGCACGTCCAGTACTCCCAGCTCGATAAGCCAGGCGTTGTCAATGCAGGCCTGGTTGATGACCCAGCGAGTAATAGCCGGCATCAGACGATACTTCAGGGCAATGGAGATGAACTGGTCAGGCATTACCAGTTCATCTCCATTGCGCCAGCGTAACAACGCCTCCATACCCGAAGGCCGATACGTCCGCGTATCGAACTGCAATTGGTAGTGAAGCTCGAGTTGCCCCAGTTCAAGCGCATCACGCAAGCAAGAGACAAGGCGATAGCTACGCTCGTTCTCCTCGCGCATTTCCTGGCTGAACACACAGACTCCGCTTCCGCCATCCGCCTTACCCCGATACATGGCGATATCTGCGGCGTTTATCAACTTATCAGCCGAGCTGCCATGCTCCGGAAACATGCTGATTCCGATACTGGCTGACGCCAATAACGGAATGCCATCGATGCTGAACGGTTCTTTGAGGCTTTCGATCAGGCGCTCTGCAATGAGATCGGCCTTGTCGTCTTCGTTGAGCATAAGGAACGCCACGAACTCGTCCCCCCCCACCCGCCCGAGCATGTCAGTGCCCCTGAGAGCAACGCGCAAACGTTCGGCTACCTTTCTGAGCAGTCGATCACCAACACCGTGGCCATAGCTGTCGTTGATATGTTTGAAACCGTCCAGATCAATAAAAAGCAACCCCAGTCGACCCTCCGCCTGCTGACAACTGAGCAAGGCTTTTTCCAGCATCTCCACAAATTGACGGCGATTGATACAACCGGTCAGATCATCATAAGTAGCCAATTGGGTAATGCGTTTATTGAGTCGATGGTGCTCGCTGATGTCGTAGCAAACGCCGACGAAGGCACGTTGTTCGCCCAATCGGAACTCATTGACGTTAAATTGCATGGGGAAATAGGAAGCATCCTTGCGCTGCCCGACCACTTCACGCCCGCCGCCCATGTTCCGGTGTTCACCGACATTGCGAAAAGACTCCAGGTAACCGGGTTGGTTTTTGTTGTACGCCTCGGGTATCAATAGGGAGATGTTCTGCCCCAGCAACTCCATCTGAGCAAAGTTGAAGTTCTGCAATGAAGAACGGCTTACGGCCTGGATGATGCCGCGCTCATCGATGACCAGAACTGTATTGGGCGACGCATCGGTAATGGCGTCGAACATGGACAAGTCCAGGACTATTGGGGAGTCATCTGTCCTGCCGGCCGAGGCACTGTTTTTATCCCCTATCATCGAATGTGACCTTCAGGTAATCGCGTCATAAAGAAAATACAAACGTTCACAAATCTGCTTCGAGAGAATGCGATTGTTTAATCACGGCAATGCTCTGGCCTGCTACCCCTTAAAATCCCCGATACAGCCAGGAAGTCTTCCGGGCATATACCGTCTGGGGGCTATTGATCCGTAGCTGCCGACTACAAACGGAAATTGCCAATCTGTAGCGTCAGCTCATCGCACACTCGTCGCAATGTCTGGCAATCCTGCTGGCAACGATGGGAGTCACTGGATGTGGAATGGGCCAGGTCGGCAATCCCTTGGACATTACGATTGATTTCCTCTGTGACCGATGACTGCTCTTCCGTCGCAGTGGCCACTTGGCTGTTCATATCGCTGATCCGCTCAATCTGCGACGCGATGGCCTCCAGCGACTGATTGGTCCGCTGGCTGGCCTGTACGCCTGTTTGCGTCGCCGCCTGGCCGGCTCGCATCGAGTTGACGGCGGTTTCCGCCCCCAGCTTGAGCCCCTGAATCATGTGCTGGATTTCATCCGTCGAATTCTGGGTGCGCCCCGCCAATGTCCGGACTTCATCCGCCACCACCGCAAATCCCCTGCCCGACTCACCGGCTCGTGCCGCTTCGATAGCCGCATTCAACGCCAGCAAGTTAGTCTGTTGCGAAATGCCGCGAATCACCGCCAGCACCTGATCGATGGACAACACGTGATCGGCCAGTTCCCCCACGGAATGGTCCGCTATGCCGATTTCCTCGGCCATGCGTTCGATGTGTACCGTAGACTCACCGACGATACCGCTCGCCTGATGGGCTTCGTCTTTTGCCACTTGAGAAGCTTCGGCCGCACCACTGGCATTGCGGGCAATTTCTTGAACGGTCAGGCCCATCTCATGTACCGCAGTGGCCACCAGATCAGTCATTTCATGCTGTTGAGATGCCCGCACGGCGGTGTCTTCAACCACCTGGGCCACCTGGACCACCGCAACCCGCAACTGCTCGCTGGTTTGAGTGATCGCTCCAATCAGTGCTCGCAACGTATTGGTCATTACCCGTACGCTACCCAAGGCACTTTTATCGGGCGCTTGGGGAATCGACACGCCCAGATTGCCGCCGGCAATTTCATTCAGGACCCGATCGAGCTCGGCCGGTGCACCGCCCAATTGTTGAAGGATCTGCTTGCGCCCCAGATAGACCAGCAGGCCAATCTCACCGATCAACATCAGCAAAATGGTGACGAACAGGTTCTGTGCAAAGCTCAGCGCGTTGTTTGCCAGCAGTACTTCCTGCGAAGTACGTTGCTCCATCAACTCGAAGAATTCGTCCACCGGCTTCATGATCTGGGCTTTGAAGGCATGGTATTGCTCGCTGTGCACCAGCTTGCGCGCCAGTGCGAGATCAGGCTCGCCATTGACCGTGTACTGACCCTGGGCATCGACAAACTTGCCTTTGACCGCGTTCATGGCTTTGACTTCGAGTTGTACCAGGCTGTCGGAATTGGCCTGCGCTTCCTTGAGCTTGGCAAACTCCCTGTCCGTAAAGCCGTCCTGTTTCATCAGCGTTTCCAAGGCCACAGCCTCGCCGTCAGGGCGAGGCGTTTCGTTACCCGCGGCGACAAAATCCCAGTAGATGCGGTGATACTCCTTCGGGCGGGGTGCCTTGCCATTGCGAATATCCAGAATCTTCAGATATTCGCGCTCGTATTCCGGGTTCGTCGTCACCACATAGGTGCGGCCCAGACGCGTCAAATCATCGGAACTCTGGCGCAACTCATCGGCGAGCAAGTAAGACTGGTAACGCCTCTCGCTGATCTCGCGTGCCTCCTGGGCCGCCTGTTTGAGCGCCACAAAGGTGTACAGCAGACCTGAGAACGTCGCGACTATCGCAACCAGCGCGTACTGAATCGCTCTCGAAGTGTTGGCTACTTTCATTTCTACTGTTCCTGGTTTGTAGATTCTTATGTCTATAAAGCAGCAATCGCAAAGGCGCGCGGCGCCGTGCCGGAGGAAGGATCCGGGGATGGTACTGAGCGCAGTTATTCGGGTTTGGGAAGGAAGGCCAATCAGGTTGTGGTCATGGCCCGTGCACCTGTTGCTGTTCGGCTCCCGAGTGACTTGCCTCCCCGATGCGGGGATCGCTACCGACAGGCGATCGAAAACAGCGGGCTCACCTGGGTAAGCCCGCTGTTTTTTCACTTGCCCAGACGTCTGATTTCCGCCGGCGTGAAATCGGCTTTGACCATCGGCGCGCCATAGGCGACCTTCTGGTTGACCTCATTGGTCATCTGCGAAACGCCGTAGCGGCCCGAAATCAGGTCGTAGGTGGTCTCGGCAACAGTGGTCGGCACTTGTACGTCGTACAGCATCGCGTAGTGCGCCTCGAACAGACGCCACAGCTCACCGCGACTGTCATACATGTCCGAAGCGAGGATCTGCCAGGAGTCTTCATCGATATAGAAGCGGCGCTTGCCATAGACATGGCGCGCGTCAGGCTTGAGCGTCGCCTCGATTACCCACACGCGGTGCTTTTCGTAGCGCAACGGATCCGTGTTCAGGTGACCGGGCTTGAGCAGGTCAGCGTATTTCAAGGTTTTGCTATTGAGTTTGTAGGCGTTGTATCCCACCAGCAGTTCCTGTTTGCCGATCAGTTTCCAGTCATATCGGTCCGGCGCACCGTTGAAGCCATCGGTGCCGTCACTGGTGATCTGGCCAAAGCTATAGCGCGCGCTGCTGTCATAGGAGACGGTCGGCGCCCGCCGCACGCGACGTTGCCCCGGCAGGTATTGCCAGGCCGCACGCGCTTCAGTCACCTGGTTCATCGGTTCGTGAATCAAGGTGACTTCGCCAGCGTAACGGGAAGGCGTCAGGGTTTGGGCACGATAGAAAAACAGCAGGTTTTCCTGCGGATCAAGGTCCTTGATCCGGTCGCGAAAAGCGGCGACCTGATTGTACGTCACGACCGTGGATTGCCCTTGATCCTGAACGGTTGCCGAGGCGATCTCACGTACGAAGGAACCACCACGGTAACGGGTCAGGTGGTTCCAGAGCACTTCCAGTGGCTCTGTGGGCTCGGCAAAAGGAACGCCGAAACTGTAATTTTTCAGACCATAGCCGCCGTCGGCCAGCTCGACTTTACCCAGGTTCGCCTTCGCTTCATCCTGATCGGTCTTGGGCAGGTTGGCGGTACGATGAGTGGGATACACCGGCATGCGGTAGTCGGGAAAGCGCCCGAACATAGCCACCTGGCCTGGCGTCAGAACGTTCTTGTACTGACTGACATTGTCCTTGGTCACGGTATAGAGCGGTTTTTCGCCCGCGAATGGATCGGCGTAATCACCGTTCGAACTGACGATGGCGGCGTTGGCGGCGATGCCTCCAGTCCAGGCGGGAATACTGCCGTCGGCATTGGCGGCTTTCTCGGAACCCATGGGTGTCAGTTTCGAGCCAATTAAACCAGGGTCGTCCTGCTTGGCCTGCGCCATGGTGCAGGCAACCATCATTGCCATGACGAGAGGTAATGTTTTTGTGAAGTTTTTCATTAGAAGCTCACCTTGAGGTTCACCGAGGCAAAATCGCGATCATCGATCGTGGAAAATTTGTTGGTACCGAGGAATTCGTTGTAAGCGAACTCCAACGAGTAATCGTTGCGATAGTCGAAGGTCAGTGTCAGGCCGAGCGCCTGTTGACCTTCCTGGAAGTTGGGCCCGTAGCCCTCGACGTCGTGTCGCCAGTTGATGGCCGGCGTGATGACGGTGGCCGGCAACAATTGCTCGTAGGAAAGGCCCGCACGCAGGCGATAGCCCCAGGAAAAATCGGTGTAGATGCCGTCGGTGTTACAGAAATCGGCGTTCATTTGCGCTACCTGGGCCGCGCTCATGCCCCCTGCCCCAGCGCCGACACAAGACGTTGCAACACCTGTGGCAGGCAAGGTGCGACCGAATCCTCCGGCACGACCGAAACGATCGCCGTCGATGTTTTCAATCCAGTTGAAACCCATTTCGCCGGCCAGCGACAGACGATTGGCGCCCATCACGTTGGATACCGTATCAACCGCACCGAGGCTGAATTGCCAGATTGGTTTGCGTGCGTAACCCTCGACCTCAGAGCCACGGGCCGCCGCCAATTGGGCTGGGGTCAAAGGCATGATCGGTGTGGTCCCGGAACCGGCCAGCAGCCCGACGAAGTCTGCGCCGTTGAAGGCCAGCGGCATGTTGGGGCGATAGCTCAGCTCGCCAAAGGTGGCGGTGGTGCCAATGACGCCGCTCAGGCTCGCGCCGAACAGCCTGATGTCTTCCGGGTAAACGTTCGAGTAATCGCCGGTATTGATGTTGACGTTAGCCCCGACAGGCGCCTGGCGAGCAATAACCCCCTGAAGCTGCGGTGTACGGCTGTGGTAGTTGATGTAGTACAACCCAAGGTCGGCGTCGTGCAGCGACTCGATGGTGTAATGCATGGCCAATCCGTACTGGCCAGTGTCGCTCGGGTAGTCTGTTGAGGTGCGTTGCAGGTAACGTTCGCGCTGTGCGTTGGCCGCTCCTGCGGCGGGATTGAAGTCCTGCAGGCTTTGAGCAGTGGTACCGGTGCCACCGGCGATCATGTAATTGTTCTGGCAACCTTCCTGCAGGTTGTCGGCAATGCTGAAGAACGTGCCGCAGCCATCGTATACAGAAGGACGGAAGTTGTACTGCCAGAACCCTTCCAGGCTGACTGAGTTGCTCAGGTCAAAGTTGAAGCTGACCATTTCGACGGGCAACTGCCCTTCCTTGAGTTCAACCCCCGGCCGGTTGAAGGCCGAGACATCCAGGGGGTTGATCACGTTCACACCGTTCTGGATGAACAGCGCTTCGCCCCAACTCAACACTTGATTGCCGACTTTGACGTTCAACGAGTGGTCGGCCACGTTGAAGTCCTTCCAGACATACGCATCCAGCACTTCGAACCCTTGGAATCGGGCCAGGTCCTGCCAGCCGGAGTCATTGAACTTCTCGAAGTCGCCATTTCCGGTTTCCAGAGCGTGGTCATACCAGTATTTGAAGCGAACGAACGCCCCCTGCGAGCCATCGTTCAAATCAAAATCGGTCAGCCCCTTGAACACCGTTGAAATGGTGTCGCCCTTGTTGAAGTTGAGCTTGCCGTTGTCGGCGTTGTAGTTAACGCCAGTGCCGGTTTTCCCGATGCTGGCTGCGTCGGCAGCCGTCATTTGAAATTTGTCGGCATTCTGCAGCGCCCAACTTGTCCCCAGACTGAGCGTTGTGTTGGTGGTCAGCCCCCAGTCGTCGTTGACCTGCCAGGTGGTGGCATGGGCGGACTGACAGCCAACTGCGACCCCCAAAGCAAGCAGATGCGGGTAAAGAATCGGTGTTTGACGGCGTGCACTACGGATGGTTGAGACATGCTTCATGTGTTGACTCACCTGTTATTTTTTTATTGGCGATGAGGCTTTCGCGAATCCACCGGGCACTTGGCGTTGCCCGATGGCAGGCGTGAGCTACGCCTGAAGCGAATGCTCGGCGGCCACCATGTGAGTAAACAGGGGTCGTGCATGAGTCATTGGCTGACAAATAGTTTCCCCGCCGCGATCAGACGACCGAAATGTATTTGCCGATCCGGTCATGGACGCTGGGGAGTGGACAAAGCACAGGGCGGCCAGACGATGACCGGGTTACGGGGAAACTATTTGTCAGTCAATGACTCACCCGCTGCAGGCAAATGAGCGCATCTTGAGCCGGCTTTCACGCGCTGTAGAGCCCGAGTGCTCTATGACAAAAGCATCATCGACTGGAGCGCTGCTCTATATCGCCCCTCGCCTTTTTGCCTGGGATGTTTTTTTTATCAAGCCTGCAAGCGCTTTGATCTCATCCATTGCTGATTGCGCACGCTAACGCGGCCCGGCATGCTGATCATGAATTTTGTCGCTATCAGCAGGCGCAAGCGATGCAAACCATGCCAACCAACCCCGCCACCGCAGCCAGAACCACCCTGGCTTCGATTGCACGCGCCATTGCCAAAACGCTGAAGTCGCAATACGACATCGATCCGTTACCCATGCTGACGGGTCTGGGTTTCGACCCGGCCATCCTGCACGATAATGAGTTGCGCCTGGATCTGACCGATATCACTCCGTTGTGGCTTCGTGCAGTCGAACTCAGTGGTGACGCGAACTTTGGTCTTTGCGTGGCCCGAAACCTCGGCCCCGCCGACCTCTACGGCATTGATCTGGCGCTCTACACCAGCGCTACGATTGGCGATGCCGTACGACGTTACGTGCTATTTCTTCCATTGATTACAACCGTTACCCGCATGCGGCTGGTCCAGGACGAATCGGGTGACTGGCGAATGGAAACCCGACTCACAGGCGCTCGCGTGCCAGCCGATGCGGCGCGCGACTGCTTCAATTATCACAATGTGAAACTGTTCGAACGCCAATCGGGATTGAAAGCCCCGCAGTTTCTGCGGCGCCTTGAAATTCCGCGCCCGCAGCCATCCGACCCGACACCCTGGCTCAAGCTGGGCATTGCGGTTCTATTCGGACAGGAATGCGCGACACTGGTTTTCAAACGCGAGACCTGGGATAGCCCCCTGCCGGGTGCCAATGCCCGCTGGCTTGCCCGGGTCGAACAACCGATCCTGCAGCACCTGGCCCGGCTTGGCGCCCCTCTGCCGCTGAGTGCCCTGCGCGCGGGCCTGGCCGAAATACTCGGCCAAGAGGTCAGTGCGCAACACCTCGCCAACACCCTGGCACTGCCTGTGGACTGCGTGACGTCATCCTTGATTGCACAAAATACGACCTTCGCGCAGTTGCTCGATCAAACCCGAGAGGCTCAATCCCTGAACCTGCTGGCCATGCCCGACTTGACCCTGGACCAGATCGCCAGCCGCGCGGGGTTCAGCTCCAAGAGCAGCTTGATTCGGGCGTTCCGACGATGGAAAGGCATCACCCCTCTGAGTTACCGAAAACAACTCGATTAACGACGGTCGCCGCTTCATGCCGGTATCGTTTTTGTCAGGTAATGCTCGCCCCGTATCAGCGCGAGTCGGTAACTGACGAAAATTAACCCAGCCGTGGGTTTTCTTCGCGCAGTTCGCTGGGCGTGGTGCCATACCAGCGACGGATTGCACGGGTGAAACTGCTGACTTCGCTATACCCCAGACTATCGGCGACCTCGGCAACGGACAGCGTGCTGTCCAGCAGCAGGTCATGGGCCAGATAGCGTCGATGAATATCGATGAGGTCGCTGAAATTCCAGCCGTCGCGAAGCAAAGCCCGATGCAGGGTGCGGGCGGTCATGTGCAAGCGATCGGCCATGTCTTCCAGATTCAGTCCACCGCGCAACTCCTGCAGCATGGCACTGCTGGCCATTTCTATCAGGCTGCCCCTGGCGGTCTGGCAGGCGTAGTCCTCCATGGACTCTTCCAGTGCCAGGCGCACGCTGGAAGGGCCCGCCGGGCGATCGACATGCAGCGCTTGAACATCCAAAAGCATTTCGTCTCGTTGCGCCGAGAAAAACACCGGCCTGTCCGCTAACCGCTCCCAGGGCCCGGGATCGACCGGACGCGGACGCCGCAGATGAATTTCGATAATCGGGTTCGGTGCACACACCCAACTGCGCAGGTGATGAATTTGCCTGGCGCACCAGTAGTCCACCTCCTCCACAGCCGGTCGCAGCTTCGCCGGTGCTTGCAGGCCAAAGCGCAGCGTGTCGCCCTGCTGCTCGAAACGAAGATCAATGTGACTGGCCACCAATGGCCAGAAACGTTGCATGGTTTGCAGGGCCTCCATGCGTGTCGGTGCCAGTTGCATGAGGTAGTTCAAACCGAGCAGCTGACCGAGATCCGCGGGCCTTGCGGCAGCGAGGCCGATGGCAGGGTCATTATCTAACGTACGCGCGCACACCCAAAAATGACGGGAAAGGAACGCTGGCAAACGCAGATAGGGTTGGCGGAACGCCGACAGGGGAAAGTTCCAGCGTTGCTGCAACTCGGACAACGGTATCCCGCGCGACTCCAGCAGGCGGATGCCGGCCAGAACCGTTGAAGGTGAAAGCGAGAGGCGTTTTCGGTGATTGGGATAATTATTTGTCAGCCAGGGATTCATGGTTGCTCGTCTATTGCCTGCATGTTGCTTCAGGGTCGCGCGACTGCGGGACCTCGGGGACTCACTCCCTTCACGCCCAAACAAAAATAACAGGTGAATCAAGGAAATGAAGCATAAATCAACTTGCTGCCCTCAGGTGGGACCGGCACGCCTTCGCGCCATTCCCAACCACAACCATCCACTTAATTCAGCCGACGCCCACTTGTGAGCGGACGGAACGAACCTATTGATTTTCTGTGGAGGGCAAGATGGATTCGAGTAACTGGATGAACCTCAATCCGAGCATGTTCTGCCGGCGCGACATGCTCAAGGCGCTGGCGGTCCTGGGGGCAACGGGTGTCTCGGCCAGCCTGCCCGCTGCGAATCTTTGGGCAAACGCCCTGACATTGGATGAGGACGCGGCCTATCAGCTTGGCATGCAAGCCTACGTGTATGGCTATCCATTGATTTACTTCGCCCGCCTGCGCTACACGCGCATGATGGAAGGCGATCCGATGATGAAGATCCGACAAAACCGGGGGCAGTGGCTACATCGCAATGTACCCGTGACGCCTGAAATCCCCGGAGCTCCGCAAACCGATACGCTGTACTCAACCTTGTGGCTGGATCTGCGTGCGCAGCCTTACATCGTTACCATTCCGCAAATGGACGATCGCTATTGGAGCATGCAGTTCTGCGATTTTTTCGGGTCGACCTTCGGCCTACCCAGCCGCCGCAGCTTTTCCAAAGGCGGGCGTGTAGCAGTGGTCGGTCCCGACTGGAACGGGCTGCTGCCTGTTGGCATCGATCTTGTGCTCAGAGCGAAAATCCCGCAGACATTCAATGTCCTGCGTATGTTCTTCGCCAATAACGACGACCGCCTGAAGGCCATCGACTATCAGAAACGCTTTGTCGTCGCGCCTCTGTCGGATTTCCTCGCCGGCCGGGACGCCGTTCCCGGCGTGGCTGCCGAACTCTCCAGGCCTCCCCTGCCGGCGGAAGATCCGCTCGCCGATTTCAAGGTTCTGCAGGACATGTGGCAGGAGTGCGCAGTTTCGAAAGAAGATGCTGCCGTCGCCAACCGTTTTACCCGCCTGGGATTGGCTCCAGGGCAGCACGGCTTCGAACAGCTCACCCCAGAAGTCCAGAAAGGTCTCAAACGTGCCGAACAGGATGGACGCCAGGCAGTGATCAAGGCTTCGCGGGCGCTCGCCGGGCAGCACACGGCCAACGGTTGGACCTTACCGAAACCCAGCCTGGGCTACTACACCGACAGCGACTATCTCTATCGCGCTTCGGTGGCATTGGCCGGCACCATTGCATTGCCGGTGACCGAGAACCCTTATCACTTACTGCAAATGGATGACTCCGGCGCCCTCCTCAATGGCGACTCACGCTACAGCCTGCATTTCCCGGCTGACCAGATTCCCGATGCCGAGGCGTTCTGGTCGCTGCATGCCTACAACAGTAAATACACGGTGATCGACAATCCGATCAATCGATACGCCATTGGTGATCGCACGACCAGCCTGAAGTATGGCGGCGATGGCAGTCTGGACATTTATGTCCAGGCCGAAGACCCGGGAGAGGACAAGCGTTCCAATTGGTTGCCGGTCAAAAGAGGCGATATTTTCTGGCTGATGGTGCGCGCTTATGAGCCCCGCGGCCTGATGAAAGAGTTGCGTTGGGAGGGGCCGAAGCTGATCAAGCTCGGCTGATCCTTGTGTAACAGAGGGGAAACCGGCCTTGGCCGTCATGGCAAGGCCACGCCGACCATGGAATGGTCGGCGTTTTTGTTTATGCCCGAAGTGAGAATCTCTGCAGTGCAGCAATATCGGGGCCTGCAGGCTTCCCACGCACCTCCATGTGCCACATTTGTACCTGTGCATGTATTAGTGGCTAACAGGGCATGTACCGACAGAGTTGTCGGCAGAGGGCGAGCCCTGACCGTAGCGCTGCATTAAGGATTTTCTTACTCGAGCTTGCGGAAAGCCTGCTCCACGCCCCACGGTAAACTTCTGCCGCCGGTGGGTGGCCTCTCGAGCCGGTATTCGGCGAGCTGTTTTCTTGCCGTTACCGGCAGAGGGTGCAGCAAGACCTTTCTGAACTTCACCCTGGGACATATCGGCGCGAATTTCTAATAGTTTCGCGCACCGTTCTACGCGAGTGCAGACTCAAGTCTTATATAAAAATTGAACTGACCATAACTTAACTTTGTGCGGGGATACCGACGTGTGCCCTTGACGCGTTCACGTACGGTGAAAGTTAGTTTCTGTTGGTAATGATTACGGAGCATTAGATGCTTGTATTTACGCGAAAGATCAACGAGGAGTTCCGAATTGACAGCATACGGGTGACCGTCACCGGGATGCAGAACGGGGAGATCACGCTAGCAATCACAGCGCCAAAGGACGTCCGTATATACCGTGAAGAAGTGCACGGCAAGATCAAGACCCAAGAGCGCCAGAACATCATTGACCGTGATTAATCGAGAACTTATCTCCCGCAGCGCGGCGATTCCACGGGGAGCTCCGCCATTAAATGTCACGCATCGAATATCCGAGAGAAGGGATTTACAAGTGTTGAGTAACGAGTACATGAACCCGGACCAGCTCAAGTTCTACTGGTCCATGCTTGCTGATCAGCAAGAACAACTGGAAGACCGTGTCGCCGAAGCGCGAACGCTCATTCTGGAACTCGGGTCGTCGGCCGACCCCGTCGATCTTGCAGTACTGGAAGAAGCACGCATTGAAATCCTGCGCCAGATAAATCATGACCAGAACAACCTGAGTGCTATTCGCAAAGCCCGTGAGCGAATCGTGAGCAAGGACTTTGGCTGGTGCATCATCTGTGACGAACCTATTGGCCTGGCGCGCCTGCTGTCACAGCCGATCGCAGAGCGCTGTATCGAACATCAGGACATGTGGGAGAAGCGGTTAGCGCAGATGGCCAAGGGAGCGGCACTGTGACCACTGCGCAGTGGCCGTCCGTCGCGGCCAGCCCGCGAATTCGCGGGCGCGTTTAATCGTTTTTTACTGCTATCGGTGCAAGATCAGAAAACCCTGTTCCGATTGCCAGATAGACTGGTGCCTGCATAGAAACGCACCCGCCACCGCCAGTTGAATTTCCCTCCCCTGGGAGGCTGGCCAGGCTGCGAATCCACTGCGCAAGGCCCTTTCGTGATCCCTGGATCTTCAACACGACCGAGGTACTCCATGCCCCACTCCATACGCTTGTTGAGCCTTGCCATGCTGCAGGCCTCCCTATTGATCGCTGCTGCGTCCACATCGCCGCAGACGCTGGCCGCGACGGCGCCGGCCGTCGAGGTGCGCGCACCGGACAGCTTCTACGATCCGCCCGCCAACCCACCCGCCAAACCCGGCGTGTTGCTGCGCAGCGAGCCCCTGGCCGAAGCAAGCCTTCCCGCCGGCATGCGCGGCTGGCGCATCCAGTACAGCACCTCGGTGGACGACCACACCCCGGCCACCGCCGTGGCGACCGTCTTCGCGCCGACCGAGATGCCGGCCGGACCGCGCCCGGTGATCACTTGGGAACACGGCACTACAGGCCTGGTGCAACGCTGCATGCCGTCACTGATCTCGGTGCCGACTGAGGGCATTCCCGCCCGCGACAAGATCGTCAAGGCCGGCTGGGTCGTGGTGGCGACCGACTATTCGTTCACCGAAAAAGGCGGCCCGCACCCCTACATCATCGGCGAAGGCGAAGCCCGCGCGGCCCTCGATGCCACCCGGGCGGCACGGCAGATGCCCGAATTGAGCCTGGACGAGCGCACCGTGGTCTGGGGCCACTCGCAGGGCGGCCACTCGGCGCTCTGGACCGGCATAGTCGCGCCGCGCTACGCACCCGACGTGAAGGTGCTGGGCGTGGTCGGCATCGCCCCGGCGGCGAACATGAAGGACATCCTGGAAAACAACGTTGCGGTGAACAAACGTCTCGGCCCGTACATCGCCCAGGCCTACAGCCGCTTCTACCCGGACGTCAAATTCGACCAGGCAATCCGCCCCGAGGCGCGCGTCGCCGCCCATGAGATCGCCGGGCTCTGCGGCTTCTTCCCACCGCAAGACCCACAGCGTATCCAGGCGCTCACCAAGACCTTCGAAGGTCCGTCGCTGAACCTGCCGGCGGACAAGGCCCTTGCGGCCCGGCTGGAGCAGAACACCGCCAACCAGCCGATCCCCATGCCGGAACTGATCATCCAGGGCCTCGCCGACCCGGTGGTGCTGCCGTCGATCACCCAGCGCTACGTCGACGAACGCTGCAAGGCCAGCCAGCACCTGGAGTACTGGACCGTCGCCGAACGTGACCACGGCACTATCGTACGCCCGGGAACCCCGCTGGAGCAGCCGCTGATGGACTGGACCCAGGCACGTTTCGACGGCAAGGCGCAGGCTCAGGGCTGCTCGACCAAACCGTTGTAAAGCAAGCGTTACTCGCCTAGATCGAGCGATACTGACCGGCCCATAACGGGCCGGTCTCAGAAAACTACCCGGCGACTTTCGGCGCTCAAGAGTCCCCCGAATCGCTCTAGCAGAGTTAAGCAGCCATGCTAAGCATCATTTCACCTTGCGCCCCTTTTCCGCTGGTCCGACCTGAAAGATCGAGCGAAAAGCAGATATCAGGATTTCCCTTATTCGGATAATCATTCCCCTATTTGACGAGCCTTCAAGCTCGCCATACTTAATAAAGACAGGGCTTGAGCATTATTTATGAAGCGCCACATTCTTGGACTCACGCTCTTAATTATTCAATACCGCCTTTATCTTTATGGGCATCCTTATAAAAAAACCACTTCTGCACAACGCGCTCTTACCGTAAGCGGCCAGCGAACACACCTTGCACAGATCAGACAGGCATCCACTGATGGGGCAGCAGTTGCTCGATCTTGCTCGCCCGCTGCGTCGGCTACCGCAACAGCACATCCTTAAGATAGGCATACGGATCATGCCCGTTGATACGCGCCGACTGGATCAGGCTCATGATCGTCGCCGCCCGCTTGCCGCTGCGCAGCGCCCCAGCAAACAACCAGTTCGACCGCCCAAGCGCCCACGATCGGACCAAGTTCTCGATCTGGTTGTTGTCGATGGGTACAGCACCATGTTCCAGGTTGCGCGTCAGCGCTACCCAGCGTTTAAGGCTGCAATCCAGGGCCTTGGCTGTGGCCAAACCCTCGGGCACAAGTTCGCTTTGGGCCAACATCCACTCATGCAGTTTTTCAGCGATGGGCACCGCTGTTTCCTGCCGTAATCGCCAGCGGTCTTCGTCGCTCATTTCCCTGGCGTGTCGCTCGACTTCGTACAGCCCACCAATCGAGTGAAGCGCCTGCTCCGCCAACTGACTTTTATTAGCCGCGTGCAGGTCGAAGAACTTGCGGAGCGCATGGGCCATGCAGCCGATTTCGGTGATGCCCAGCTCGAAGCCGGCCTTGTAGCCGGCGAAGTCATCGCAGACCAGCTTACCGTTCCACGCGCCCAGGAAGTTACGCGCATGTTCGCCGGCACGGCTGGGGCTGAAGTCATAGACCACGGCCTTGAGTGCCGAGAATGGCGTGCTGCTGTAGGCCCAGACGTAAGCGCGGTACGTTTTCTTCTCGCCAGGCGCCAGCATTTGTACCGGCGTTTCATCGGCGTGGATTACACGCTGGGCCAGCACTGCTTCGCGCAGCGCATCGACCAAGGGCTGAAGCTGCACGCCGGTTTGACCCACCCACTGCGCTGGTGTCGAGCGCGGGATGGCCAGGCCGGCACGGCCGAAGATCTTTTCCTGTCGATAGAGCGGCAGGTGGTCGGCGAATTTGGCCACCATCAGGTGCGCCAGCAGGCCGGCAGTGGGGATGCCCTTGGCGATCACCTGCGGTGGCACCGGCGTCTGGATCAGCGTCTCGCACTGCCGGCAGGCCCATTTCCCACGCACATGCTGCTCGACGGTGAACACGCCCGGCGTGTAGTCCAGCTTCTCGCTGACGTCTTCACCGATGCGCTGAAGCTGGCAGCCGCAAGCGCACGGGGTGTTGTCCGGCTCGTGATGGATCACGGTGCTCGGGAACTGCGGCGGCAAAGGCGCACGCTTGGGTTGCTGGCGTGGTTCTGCCTGGGCGGGCGCTGGATGAAGGGCTTTTAACTCGGCCTCGATGGCTCCAAGGTCGGTATTGAGCAGGTTATCGAGCAAGCTGCCTTGCGCCGGGCTGATCTGCTCGCTGCGCTTGGCGAACTTGTGGCGTTTGAGGATGGCGATCTCGTGAGTGAGCTGTTCGATGATCATTTCATCGCGATGGATCTTTCTGCTCTGGGCGTCGACCTTTGACATCAACTGCGCAGCCAGTGTGCGCAGTTGTTCGGGGGGCATTTGGTCGAGATCGGGAAAGGAAGTCTGCCGTGGATTTTACCAAAGCGGCCCTCCTGTCACCGCTAAAAGCCAGGTTTTATAGCAATGTAATTGCGCCACCTGCATCGACTCGTTGTCAGGGCAATCCAAGTACCAGCGCCTGAAGTTGTTCGGGGTCGAGTTGGACCTCCGCCCCACGATGGATACCCGGCCAATGAAACTTGCCCCGGTTCAGGCGCCGCGCCGCCAGCCAAATACCGACGCCGTCATGCACCAGCACCTTCATGCGGTTGGCAAAGAGGTAGGCACAGTGCGGCTTCGCCGCACCGAACACGGCAACCACCCGGGCCAGTGCCGTGTCGGTGCCGGCGCGCATGTCCGTGGGCTGGGTGACGAGCCAGATGGAATCGATGCGAATCATTGGGCCAGGCCACGCATAAAACAAGCGCAGCCGTCCGGATCTGACGCTGGCCATTTTACGGTGATGGATTTATCGCCCAGAGGCAGCGAGATGATCACCGTCTCTTCTATTGTGCGCTTGGGTGCGGCTTGTACGGGGACAAAGGCCGGCAGAGTTGCGGGTGATTGATCCCGGTAAATCGGTAGCCACTTGCGGATAACGTTGGCGTTGATGCCGTGATGGATGGCTACGGTGGAAATCGTCGCCCCGTGAACTTCTCGACCTGTAGGGAAACTCTTAGTTTGAATGGTTTCCCCCCTAAACGGTCGACCCCAATACTCCGCAACTGGCGTTACTCAATGAAGTCGAAAGCGAACCGATGCCTCTTGTCGATGACGCTGAGGAAGAAGAAGTCGTTGCACCGACCAAACGCCCTGGCAAACACAAACCGCTTCCTCCTGATCTACCTCGCACTGAAGTCATACATGAACTAACCGGTGTCTTGGTTGCTGTAAACATGCCTTCGTGAAACAACAGTGAGCAGTTGGACATCGTGGCTCATAACAACCAGTCTTCACTCGAATCATTAATGCACCAAACAGATTCGCTCTGCCTATCGGCCGAAAGCCAAGTCTTGGGAAGCGCTGCTTGCAATTTGCCCATCCGTGCTTGATTTAGCCTTTTTTGCACTACTTTGGAACGGGGACAACAAGCAGCCACTTAGCTGATCAACTAGTGGAATCATATAAAAACAACACACTCGTGAGTCATTACAAACTTTAGGCCTCGAAATTTCACTTGAAAACTTATGGCGAGAGCCTAAGCGATTTTTCTGCGCAACTTTGTAACTCGTCGCACCGACAGCCAGGATGACAAGATAAAACAACCATTTCTCGAGGAGGATTGACTATCTCAACTATCTAGAAACAGCAAATACGTTACGCCGTGATGCTACACAACAGCCTGGCTAGAATACTAAGGCACCTCTATCTCTTGAGCCTTCGCGCAAGACTCGCGCTCCTGCGCCTCTCGCCCTTTCAAAATTCGCGCATTATCATCTACAGCCAGCAGCTCAAAACCTTCAGCATCAAAACCCTTGATACTGGCGAGCCGATAGCGCTTCAGGCCA
Source organism: Pseudomonas mucoides (assembly GCF_015461845.1). GTDB lineage: Bacteria > Pseudomonadota > Gammaproteobacteria > Pseudomonadales > Pseudomonadaceae > Aquipseudomonas > Aquipseudomonas mucoides. Next base: position 84,351 of record NZ_JACOPW010000001.1, read on the forward strand.
CTTTTAACCGGAATCCGAAAACTCAACTGCTCCCCGGGTGCAATGCTGCCGAAACTTTCCAACATACTACCTGTCGGCTTACATTGACCGTCGAGCGATGTCACTACCACATAACTATGCACCACCGGCGCATCACCACTGTTGATCAAAGTGCCGCCTACAAATGACTGCCCGCCACCTGAGCCTCCCATATGGAAGCTCAAATGCAGCTCTCCGGCGGCCCATCCCGGTATGCAATACCCTGCAGCCAGCACCAAGCCAAATAATGAAAAAACGGCACCCTTAGTCATTAACCGTACCTTAAACAATCAAATAAAACTGAAGCAGAATCCAGCGCTTAAACTAGGCCACAGCCCAAATAGCGCACAGCATTCACTGACATTCAACCCGCCTAGAGTATTTACTAGCACCTCTCCATCAGAAAATATGGGTCACGGATTATTTACACTAGCGGGTGTATTCGCAAATCAGCGACCTTGGCGCTCAACTGCATCAATTTCCGTGAGATTAACAATTTAAGGAAAATAAGGAATGTATTCCAAAAGTGCTCTGGAGAACTCCCCCCCCACTCACGCCACTCTAACAAGAGTGACCGCTCGCACGCTTACAGCCAGCCCCGTCGACCACTAATATTCGCCCTTGCAACTCGCGGACTCCGCGGATTTCCGAAGCACGACTACAGTTCACTCCCTTGCTGCAAATATCAGCCCGCAACACTTTTCGCCCGTGAAAGCTAGCAATCTAAAGAACGCGATCACCAGCCCTCCCGGATCGACCTGATTCGATTATTGATCTGCGACTACACGAATCATGCGACGCTGATCACCTTTAACCGGGGTGTAGGTAGAAGTGGTCGCACCATCGATAGCGGCGTAGCTACCGCTACCCGGTGCTGTTTCGATTTCCCACTGATAAGTAACCGTCCCACAAGCGCTCACACACGTTGGGGTCGCGGTCAGAGCAGTGCCGACTTGCGGGTTACCAGCAACATAACCGGCAACCGCTACAGATAGCAGCTGGTTGCCTGGCACTACAACAATCTCACCACCGGAACCAATGGTACCTGCCACTTCCAAACCATCAGCTGGATCGGTAATAGCCCCATCGGTATGTGGAGTCGCGAACAGGGTCAGGGTCTTACCCAAGTCGGTACTGCTAATGGTATAGCTCGAAGACGTGCCGATGTTAGCCGCGCCATCATTCCAGCGATAGGTCGAGGCGATAGGCGTATCGAGATCGGCATCAGTGATCGCGCCAGCGACGGCTGTAAGGGTATCACCCGTATCGACTATGTCGTTACCGTTGGTGTCGACGTAAGTAATGCTCGGTGCAGCCATTACCGGCGCCCGCCCCTTAACCGTAGTCGTCGGATCCGACGTCACTGCTGCAAACGCTGAAATACTCACTGCAAACCCCATCGCCAAGCCCAACAACTGACGCGATGCTTTCAATTTAAATGTATTCACTTGCACTCACCTTTTACAACATAAAATCGACCATCGCAGGCGATAGTCATAGTTGATTTTTTCGCCCATCGGACGCTTAATTCCTAGCAACACAGGCCAACTCTGCCAAGAGAACTTTCCTCGCAGAACACGCAACGTAAATGTTGCTTCGCGAGTTATTTTCCGATATCCGGTGGCAAACTCAAATAAGCAAAGCCCTAACATCGCGTAGGGAACCCCCCAAGGCAAACCATAAAATACAGACGGCAACCGTTGCTGCGCCCCCAAAACAAACCAAATCAGGGGCAGCCGTTTGTCCAGACGAACAGCCCCCCCTCAAGCTGCCGACGGAAAGAACCCAAGGGATGAGCACTGAGTAAAAGGCGCAGCATTGACTGCGTCAGAGTCGGTATAGAGATAGGTGCGTCGATCACCTCGACAGGCAAGAGCGTTGCGCTCTGGCTAACCGGGCCGAATGCCCCGCCCAGGTACTGCTGTCGCCAACGAAAGACCATGTTGGCATTGACGTCGTGCTCGCGAGCAATCCTCGACACTGAAGAGCCAGGTTGGTATGAGGCTTCGACGACCTTGCGTTTGAATACGGTTGGGAAGTTCGGGCAGCGACCGGGGCAACGACCGGGGCAACGAGCAGGAGCTATATCCAAGATAGTGTCCACTAAAAAATGGTGTCCACTATCTTGGCTAATTTGGAGAGCGGTTAGGAGTGGGTGCTGACCGGACGGTTACGGTATAAAGAGGCGAATGTAATTAACCCGCCGATGGGGTGTCGAAACCGGGCTTTGATGGTTCCACTTTCGAACCAGGTTGGCGTTGATGCCACGGCGCAAGGCTACGCTGGCCATCGACACGCCAGATTGTAGGCATTCCTGGACGACATGGGCTTTAAAGATTTTGGGGCAATAGATTCATCAACACATGGAATCCTGACGATAAGGGCGGTGGTGTCCCCGTATATAGGTGGACACCATCACCCTTAAGACTGAGGTCGAGTAGGTGACTTTGGAAAGAGCAGGTCGCCCGACTCTAGCGGATTGTTAGCCTGCACCGGCACCTCAATGACCTGGTCGAGGGCCGGTGACTATAGGCACTACGGGGCTCGAGATAAAATACGAGCGCGCGAACTCCGAATAGGGTGATTATAGTTCATCGTGAATATCATCGTCCCAATCATCAAGACAGCCCATTTGCTCAGGGGAATACGGAAGATTTTAAACAGCGCAAAGCAAAAAGCGGGCTCACTGAGCTACAACCGCTCACTATTCTCCATATTCACTCTATTGCTCTTCCAGTTCAAAAATCAAAAAGCAAATTTAAAAACTAAACACTAAAACCCTCAACGGACACATACCGTCTGAACGGTGGTGTCGGTGTCGAACGCGCCGCCGTCGAGGCCGGTGGTCATGTCGACCTGGTCGTGGGCACTATCCCCATTGCTCGTGTGGGTCTTTGAGACGGCCCAGTAGTCGTCGCTTCTGCCCCCGCACTTGTCGCTGAGCGGCCACCCATAATTGGAGCACATTTCGTTGTTGCGCGTGTAGCCAGAATTAGGTTCAAAGGTCGGCGAAGAAGTAGCATTCACAAAAAGTTTCTGCAATTCATCCACCGTGGGCAAGCGCGCACCCTGCCCTATACAGTAATTATTCGCAGCTGACCACGTACGTTCTACGTCGTCTGGAGTCAAAAAGTCACCAATATCAACTTTTTCTGCAGTCACTATCACGGCAGGTGACGCAACCAATATTCCAGTGAACGGATCCGTAATGGCGGGATCCGTTTGCGGTGTCACCTGTACCGAAACACTTTGATCGGTGTCAGCAGGAACGGTCGTGTAGGTAGAAGCTCCTGTACCAATGTTGCTGCCCCCCCGTAGCCACTGAATAACAGTACCGCTTTGCGCATCGCCATCAGCGTCTGCAAAGGTGTAATCAGCACTCAGCTCATCGCCAACCTCGGGCTGTCTACCAGGATACGTCTTATTGGTAATGGTCAACGCACTAACCACCGGTGCTTGCCCCTTGACTTCGGACGTCGTCGTTTCGACTGCTGCCTGTGCACCACTAGCCAATGCCGCAAGCAGTATGGCACTAGCCACACTAGACAAGGTGAAATTGCTCATTTCAAACACCTCAAATTTCATACTGAGCAAAAAAAGGCGCAAATATAAATTCCCTTATTCAACCTTGCCCAGCCAGCCATGCTCATTTCCTTTCAAGCGTCAGCATCAAACAAGACGCGCCACTAACATGCTCAAACGTAAGCCTTGAGATAAGTATGCTTGGAAGGCTTCATGTCCGGTGCCCCATCACTCTGCTGGCAAGTCAAATGGACGCCTAACACACCGACACCCCCAGCAACTATCAAGGTGAATCATACCAAACCTCCACAGTAAGGACATCGAGGGACACCCTAAAACCACGTAGGGAATCCCCTCAATCCGACCTCAAGCAAACGGCGAAAGCTAAGGCAACCCTGAAGAAAACTTCCTGATTTTGGCAAAATGCCCAGACTTCACCCGCCGAGTTTCCCGATTAAGCAAACGGCTTTCGCCGATGCCGAGTACCCCGGCAAACGCAAGCAGCCCCGTAAAGAGTTGTTCCTGATCGAGAGATGGATCGGGTGGTGCCGTGGGAGGGTTTGATTGCTCTGATCGATCGGCACTTGGTGGTCGTCCGGCCTTTCCGCTGATGGCGATGTTACGTGTCCATCTGATGCAAAACTGGCTCGGTTACAGCGATCCCGCGATGGAGGAGGCTCTGTACGAGACGACGATTCTGCGCCAGTTTGCTGGGCTGATCTGGAGCGCATTCCCGATGAAACCACCATCTTCAACTTCCGTCGACTGCTGGAAAAGCACGAATTGGCAGCGGGAATTCTGGGCGTGATCAATGGCTATCTGGGTGATCGCGGCCTGTCGCTGCGCCAGGGCACTATCGTCGATGCCACGCTGATTCATGCACCGAGTTCGACCAAAAACCAGGACGGCAAACGCGACCCGGAAATGCACCTGGCCAAAAAAAGGCAATCAATGGTACTTCGGTATGAAGGCCCATATCGGCGTGGACGAAGAGTCGGGGCTTGGTGCGTCGCGTGGTGGGCACCGTAGCCAATGTGGCCGATATCACACAGGTCGATAAGCTGCTGCACGGCGACGAAAACATGGTTTATGCCGATGCCGGTTATACCGGAGTGGAGAAGCGCCCCGAGCATGAAGGTCGCCAGGTCATCTGGCAGATTGCCGTCCGGCGCAGCACCTACCAGAAGCTGGGCAACCGCAGCGCGCTGCACAAAGCCAAACGCAAGATCGAAAAAGCCAAGGCGCAAGTCAGGGCGAAGGTCGAGCACCCGTTACGGGTGATGAAGCGCCAGTTCGGTTATGTGAAAACACGCTTGCGTGGCTTGGCCAAGAACACAGCGCAACGGGTGACGCTGTTTGCACTGTCGAATCTGTGGATGGCTCGCCGACATTTATTGAGAAATGCAGGAGAGGTGCGCCTGTAATGCGGGAAATAGCCTCTGCGAGGTGTTCGCAGCGGCTAAAAAAACGGGAATGAGCAGGGATCTGAGTATCTTGGATCGACTTGCGAATTTTAGAATCGGCGGTGGTCGCAGTTGGCCAGAAACACATGACTACTTCAGACCATCCCTGACATATAAAAACACTTATTCATTATTACCCTTGCGCAAACCAAATCCCTGATTATTTTGGTTATTAACCACCATTCCTTTGATCACCGGCCCGTCCATGATGCCCCGGCGCAAATCAACCAGGACATCATCAACAGCCAAGTTAGTGATGGTATTCGTAGTGACGGACAGCGTCGTCCACCGCTGCCAAATGGGCCTCAAGGATTGCTCACTATTAAACGAATCATGCGGCGCTGATCCTCCTTCACCGGGGTATAGCTGTCATTCGTGGCACCAGGAATGACCTGGTAGTCACCACCACCTACTGCCTTTTCAATCTCCCACCGATAGGTCAAGCCCGGCGCACAAGTCGCCACACAAGTAACCCGACTAGTGAGCGGTGATCCAACCTGCGGATACCCGTTGACAAAGCCGTCGATCAGCACTGTTAGTGGAGCCACCGGGTCGATGATCGAGCCCGGTGGGGTGGTGCCGCCACCGCTCACGCCTGGGGCGCTGGCCGTGCTCAGGGTGTCGGTGTTACCAACCACGTTCGCACCGTTCTTCGCCTGCACTTCGAAGATCAGCACCCGACCCACGTCGCCGGCATCCAGCACGTAGTTTGCATCGCCGTCGGCATGACCACCGTTTTTCCAAGTCATCACCGAGGCGTCGGTACCGTTACCGCCATGGGCATCGAAGCTGTAAACACCGGTCAGGGTCTGGCCGACCTGCAACACACCCTTGATATCCGTCACGTCAACGATCGGCGCCGCCACCGGGTCGATGATCGAGCCCGGCGGGGTGGTGCCGCCACCGCTCACGCCTGGGGCGCGGATCGTGCTCAGGATGTCGGTGTTACCAACCACGTTCGCACCGTTCTTCGCCTGCACTTCGAAGATCAGCACCCGACCCACGTCGCCGGCATCCAGCACGTAGTTTGCATCGCCGTCAGCATGACCACCGTTTTTCCAGGTCATCACCGAGGCGTCGGTACCGTTACCGCCATGGGCATCGAAGCTGTAAACACCGGTCAGGGTCTGGCCGACCTGCAACACACCCTTGATATCCGTCACGTCAACGATCGGTGCCGCCACCGGGTCGATGATCGAGCCCGGCGGGGTGGTGCCGCCACCGCTCACGCCTGGGGCGCTGGCCGTGCTCAGGCTGTCGGTGTTACCAACCACGTTCGCACCGTTCTTCGCCTGCACTTCGAAGATCAGCACCCGCCCCACGTCGCCGGCATCCAGCACGTAGTTTACGTCGCCGTCGGCATGACCACCATTTTTCCAGGTCATCACCGAGGCGTCGGTGCCGTTACCGCCATGGGCATCGAAGCTATAAACACCGGTCAGGGTCTGGCCGACCTGCAACACACCCTTGATATCCGTCACGTCAACGATCGGCGCACCCGCCACCGGGTCGATGATCGAGCCCGGCGGGGTGGTGCCGCCACCGCTCACGCCTGGGGCGCTGGCCGTGCTCAGGCTGTCGGTGTTACCAACCACGTTCGCACCGTTCTTCGCCTGCACTTCGAAGGTCAGCACCCGACCCACGTCGCCGGCATCCAGCACGTAGCTTGCATCGCCGTCTGCATGACCACCGTTTTTCCAGGTCATCACCGAGGCGTCGGTGCCATTACCGCCATTGGCATTGAAGCTGTACGCACCGGTCAGGGTCTGGCCGACCTGGAGAACACCTTTGATGTCCGTGACGTCAACGATCGGCGCACCCGCCACCGGGTCGATGATCGAGCCCGGCGGGGTGGTGCCGCCACCGCTCACGCCTGGGGCGCTGGCCGTGCTCAGGCTGTCGGTGTTACCAACCACGTTCGCACCGTTCTTCGCCTGCACTTCGAAGGTCAGCACCCGACCCACGTCGCCGGCATCCAGCACGTAGCTTGCATCGCCGTCGGCATGACCACCGTTTTTCCAGGTCATCACCGAGGCGTCGGTGCCATTACCGCCATTGGCATTGAAGCTGTACGCACCGGTCAGGGTCTGGCCGACCTGGAGAACACCTTTGATGTCCGTGACGTCAACGATCGGCGCACCCGCCACCGGGTCGATGATCGAGCCCGGCGGGGTGGTGCCGCCACCGCTCACGCCTGGGGCGCTGGCCGTGCTCAGGCTGTCGGTGTTACCAACCTCGTTCGCACCGTTCTTCGCCTGCACTTCGAAGGTCAGCACCCGACCCACGTCGCTGGCATCCAGCACGTAGCTTGCATCGCCGTCGGCATGACCACCGTTTTTCCAGGTCATCACCGAGGCGTCGGTGCCGTTACCGCCATTGGCATTGAAGCTGTACGCACCGGTCAGGGTCTGGCCGACCTGCAACACACCCTTGATGTCGGTCACGTCAATGATCGGCTTACCCCTACCCGGGTAGATATTTGGATCCCGCGGATCGGTACCTGCATCCACCTCTTCCCTATCGGTCCAACCATCGCCGTCGGTGTCTGGCTTAGCTGGATCTGTGCCATAAATAGCCTCTTCATCGTCGGTCAAGCCTTCACCATCGGTATCGACTGGCTCTGCGACGATCAGCTTATAGCTCGCTGTAGTAGTCGAACGGCCATTAACTTCTTGATGTGCAAATACCTCGACCGAACGCGCTGTAATACCGGCAGGAATGGTGACATATCCGCTCACCGGATCAACCGTCACCTGCAACTTGTTGGCTTTGAAGGTAGCCGTTGTCTCGACCAACGTGACGGCGCCTTTTTCATATTTCACCTGGCCAGCAGGATCGACACCCTGCAGCGCAGGGCTGGGGCTGACCAAAGGACTGGCTGCACGACCACTTGGTGCCGTCAGGCTCATGGTTGGTTCAACGAAAGCAAAAGGCACTGTGGCTACCTTCTCTTCTTTTTTATAGTCGAGCACAACATTATATTCACGCGATACGAAGTCTTTGCGAGCGTCTGCCAATGGACGGAGCGCAGCGGAACTGCCTGGTTCGAATTGCGACGAGAGTGGGCGATCAAAGCTCCAAGTCAGGTTCATACCGACTTTGAATTGACCGTCACCACCAGTGATTTGTTCGTGCTCGGCATTGAACCCCACCAACGGAACCGGCTGCCACTTGACGCCCAAGCTGTAACCTTTCGGGTCTCGCTCCAGCTTACCCCCACCAAAAGTATCAACACCCTCACCTTTCCATTGGAAATACTTGGCAGTACCCGCAACTTTTGGTGCACCCGGCAAGGCAATTTCTACACGCGCATCCCAACCAGAAGCCGGACGCTCATACAGATCATAGCGCTCAGTATCGGGATTCAAACGATCCTGATCCGACTTCTTCCAGCCGGAGATTGGCGCGTAGGCGTTGGCAGACAGACGAGCCTGTTCGGTCCAGACTTCCATACCTAACCCACCACGCGTGTGGCTTCGGCTAAAGTCCTGATCAACAAAGGCGTTGATACCCAACATCAGCTCATCGTTGACTTGCTTGCGATAACCTAGGCCGATGTTGCCGATATTACGCTCGTCGAATTGGCGCACGGCCACCTGTCCGAACAGAATGTCATCATGCCCCTCAAGCAGAGGGTGCAGATAATCAAGCGCAAGGTTGACGTCATTGGTTTCAATGTTAGCCTGCACACTAATTTTGGCTCGGCCGTACGGGCTCAGCAGCTCTTCCGCTTGCTGAGACAAAGCACTGCTCGCACCACTTGCCGCCTGCTGCGCAAACACATCACCGGCCCCCCTACCACTGTCAGACTCCTGCGCCGAGTACAGACCCTGGCCTAACTGCGATAGAGTTTGTGCCAAGCGTTGTTCAAATTCGCGACTGTTCTCCTCGGTTGCCGAGTCGGCCTTGGCGCCTTTAGCCTTAGGCACAGGTTTAATGATAGTGTCACCAGCCTTTAAGCCGGCAACGCCTTTCTCGCCCATCATCAAGGCATTCAAACGAGTGAGTTCGCGCTGCGAGCGATTGCTTTGCAAGGCCACTGATGCCAAAGACTCGCCTTTTCGCAGCGTGTAAAACACATAGCCTGGATAGAGCGCAGCTTCGCTGCTGCCAGTTTTCTCCTGAGGCACAAGCCATACTTTATCAGACCACCCCAGAGCAGCCATCTGCGTATGCAGCGTCGTGAGCGCAGCTTCACTCACAGCAAACCGATGCGCCACCTGAGAGACCGTCTCACCTTGCGGGACATAAAGAAGATAGGTTTTCTCCACCGCCACTTTGACGCCGCGCTCTTGCACATCCACACGTGCTGCCGCCGCAGCAAACGGCATCGCCATCGTTTCATACCCATAGAGCGCGAGGACTACGCTGGCGGCCAAAGAGCGCCCTTTCTTATACTTAGAAAAAGTGTCGAGACCTACTGTTACTCGACTAGACTTACCAAGACTTTTACCTAAAGCATTGTGCTTCTTCACTTGAGATTACCGTTCTCGGAAATTACGATGGCGGTAATAATCTCAAGTCACACCACGGTTGCCCTCCCTGCAACCCCTTATTCTCCTGTAGGGATTTACCCATTCTTGTCCCCACTCCAAACCACCAAAACGCTAAATCAGCGACTGCTCGAACATAGGAATAGAAAAGGCTCTTCACGGACTACCAAGGGAAGGCAACCTTGACCCTCCTCGATTGCACGGATTGTTTAAGGTATTTCCGCAGAGTTCGAAAACACTCGTGCACTGCGCCTGCGATAGTGCGGGTAGCCCATTGCGCGGGCGGCAGCAGCCAGCAGGCACACAGACTGGCCCCGGCACCAACTGGCGGGGCAGATGCCACGGAGTAGGCGCCAATTCGACTTACAGGGTGTGGGCATCGGAATTGATCGATACAACCGCCCCTCCCAAACGGGGGGGGGGGAAAGCAGTAGCTTTCGGCATCAGCACAGCGGATTCGGATTCGGATTCGGATTCGGATTAGAGACCGTGCTGTACAAACATATTCAACCAGATCACCGTTCTTTTTTTGGTTACCCGGAATACAGTGAGGAATCAAAAAAGCGGCCAGTGGGGAGCCGCTCCCTACTGACCGCTGGAAACATCCCGCCGCTCGATAACCGGGCGCTCGCCGTGCAACACCGCTCAGCACAGCAGCAGGAACAGCAATATCGCTATCAGAAAAAAGCCCCCCCATGAAAAGGCTCTTACGAAACCGCGCAGCATCCTGCGCTCGGTTAAAAGCGCAGGTAGGCCGACGCTGTGGTCTGGTCGACGTCCAGATCGCCGACCTTCAGGGCCACCTGCTCCAGGCGCAGGCCCAGTCCGCCGACCACATCCACTTCGGCACCGAAGCCATATAGGGTGTCCATGTCCTCGGACGAACCAGTAACATCGTCATCATCGCTGCGCCAGGCATGCAACCCTGCGATGCCATAGACACGGATACGCTGCCCCAGCGGGAACCCCAGTTGCGCACTTGCCTGGGCTGATTGGCCGCTGAAACTCTCGCGACCGCCGCTTAGTTCGCCAAAGTCCACCACCGCGCCCTCGAAGGCCAGGTAGTCATTGAGGCGATACCCTGCATAGACCTTGTAGCTCTCATCGGAATCGTCGAGCTCGCGCTCGTCGACCTCGAAGCGGGCAATGCCGCCGCCGACAAACAGGCCGCTGTCGGCTAGAGCAAAGGCCGAACCGGACAGCAGAACAATCGTGGAAATTATTTTCGACAAACGCATACCTACTCCCATTACTTGTAAATTTCGAAAAGCCGTTGGTCACTCGCTAAAAAACGTCATCCCCAGCAGACTGCGGAGTGATTGCGCAGCACCCAAAACATGGATAAAACAACCATCGACACCGGCGATGTGAAACCGATGAGATCGGCGGGCAACTCGCCGCGCATTACCGCTCAGCACAGCAGCAGGAACAGCAATATCGTCATCAGAAAAACGCGCAATATCGTCATCAGAAAAAAACTCATTATCGTCATCAGGAAAAAGCGCAGTCCGCCTTCCCGCGACCCGACGGCCTGTTCAACCCCTTCCACCCCCCGCCCCATCAGAAGCCCCGGTAGGAGGAGGCGCCGTCCTGCTCCGCAGCGATGCCACGAAAAGCATCCGCCTCACGAAAGTCAGCATGCAGATCGACACCCTCCTGCCAGGAGGACTCGACGGTAGCGCCCACCGTCTGACCGAGCGCGAAGCCCGCCTCGACATCGGCCTGGCGATTCAGGCGCTGAAGCCGGTTTTGCTTCGCTTCGTCCCGCCGTAGCTTGGCAAGCGCGCCGCGCAGGGACAGGTCGGGCTGCCCGCCCCGCCCCTCCTCACGCTCCCCGCGAGCGCCTCCGGCGTCCTCCTGAAGGCCGCCCTGTTCGACCGTGACGATCGTGGCACCGGACAGAAAGAGCATGACCATGATGGTTTTTGCGAAACGCATGATTCCCCTCGGTTGCGGCCCAACTGAGCCCTAAAGAAAATGGCCGTGCCGACGGATACGCGGCATCGGTATTCATTGTTCATCTGCAAAGGCACTCGGGTTCGCGACGGGCAGCACCGCCGGCACGAGTGCGAAAAAAGGTGCCAGGACCGGGCGCCGCACCCCTTGCGCCAGGGCACCCGGTACTGGGCTGACTCGTCACTGCTGGAGCAATTCGGGCAACACGTCGGCCTTCAATTCAGCCATCGCCGCGATATCGATCGCCGCCATCGGCCGGCCAAGCAGATAGCCCTGGGCATAGCGGCAACCGAGCGAGCACAGCAAGGCCAGTTGTGCCGGCGTCTCGACGCCCTCCACCACCAGCTCGACGCCCATGGCGCGCGCCATGTCCACCGCGGACCGGATAACCTCCACGCTACGTGGCTGCAGATCGCTGGCGCGAATGAAGGCAGCATCGAGCTTCACCTCGTTGAACGGCAGCTCGCACAACCGGTTCAACGACGAAAAGCCCAAGCCGAAGTCGTCCATCGACACCTTGCAGCCGAGCATGCGCAGGCGCAGCAGCGCTTCCTGGGCGGCGGGCAGGTCGGCGATCTCGCCGGTCTCGGTCAGTTCCAGGGTGATGGCGCCCGGCGGCAGCCAATGTTCGGCCAGCGCGGCACGAATGCGCTCGACCAGATGCTGCGATTCCAGTTGCGCGGTGTGAACGTTAAACGCCATGGGCAGGTGAATACCGCGCTGACGCAGGGAACACTGGAACTTCAGGCTAGGCAGGAACATTGCCCAGAACAGTTCGTCGAGCAAGCCGTACGCCTCGATGACCGGCAGGAACGCCGCCGGACCGAGCAGCCCCTGCTGCGGATGACGCCAGCGCGCCAGTACTTCGACGCCGACGACGCGGTTGAGCTGGATGTCGCGCTTGGGCTGAAAGAAGGGCTCGAACTCATCCTCCAGCAGGGCACGCCGCACTTCGGCAAACCCAGGCTGTGCAGGCGGCACGCCAGGCACCACAGTCGGGAGGGGGGTGCTTGCCGCTGCACGCTCCATCAGTGCACCGATCTTGCGCAACGTGTACGGCTTGCCCAGGTCACCGATATAGGCGAGCCCCAGCCCCGCCACCATGGCGGCGACACCCCGGCGTAGTGAGGGCTCGATATCGCTGCAGATGATCACCGCTTCCACCAGCCGCTCTTGCGCGGCGCGCCGAAGGAAGGCCAGGCCATCCATGCCTGCCATCTGCAGATCGCAGATCACCAGGCGCACACCACCACAGGCACGCAACAGCGCAAGCGCCTCCGCCCCGTCGCCCGCTTCCAGCGCGTCGGTAACGCCGATCAACCCGAGCGCGGCGCGCAGGACGGCACGCTGAAAACGATTGTCCTCGAGCAGAATGACCTTGCCGGTTTGCATGATTTGTCCCCATAGGTTGCATGCCGGCAAAGCTACACAATACCCGGAGCAGACTTCCCCTAAGCCCTTGTAGGGTTTTCCCTATTCCGGGAAATCGCCTTTCAGCACTCGGGATAATCCGAGAAAATATGCAGCATTCCCCTACCCATTGCGGCGGGTTGGATTAAAGTGAGTTGGATTAAAGTGAATTGGCGTGCAGCCTTCGAGGTGACCATGAGTAAGATAATGATTGTCGACGATCATCCCACTGTACGTCTGGCGGTCAGGGTGATCCTGGAGCGCGAGGGTCACCAGATAGTCGCGGAGGCCGACAACGGCATCGACGCGATCAAGCTGGCCCGCGAGGCGATGCCGGACATCGCCATCATCGACATCGGCATTCCGTTGCTCGACGGGCTGGACGTCATCGGCCGCATGCGCAGCATCGGCTTGCGCATCGACACCCTGGTACTGACCTCGCGGCCCTCTTCGCTCTTCGCCAGCCGCTGCATGAGCGCCGGCGCGTCCGGCTACATCAACAAGAGCGACAACCTGGAGGAGCTGGTCAGCGCGGTGAAGGCGGTGGCCGCCGGCTACGGTTTTTTCCCGCGGGACGCCCTCTACGATCGCGAACACAACAACGAAAAAGAGGCCTTCGGCTCGCTGACCGACCGCGAAATGATGGTGCTGCAGGCCATCGTCCGCGGCGTGAAGATCAAGGACATCGCCACCACCATGCTGCTCAGCGACAAGACCGTGAGCACCTACAAATCGCGGATCATGCAAAAGCTCAGCGTGGGCAACAACGTTGAACTGGTGGACTGCGCACGGCGCAACGGCTTGGCCTGATGCTGGCTTCGGCGCTCGCTCGCCGAGCGATGGCCTCGGACGACAGCCTCCCACTCGCTCGCCTGTAGGACTGACGATGAAACGACTGTTTCGCCCACTTCTGTTCCTCGCCGTCGCCCTTGCCGCCAGCCTCGCCGGCGCCGACGAACTCGAACTGCTGGCCCGCACGCACTACCGCCTTGCGCTGAACGATCCGCTGACCCTGCAACTCATGTCCGCCCGGCAACGGATCGTCGTCGGCGTGGTCCGGCCGGATTTCCGCCCCTTCGACATCACCACCGACGGGCGGGCCTACGAAGGCCTGTCGGCGGACTACCTGGCCATCGTGAAGGACACCCTGGGCGTCGAGGTGAAGATACGCCCGTTCGACAGTCTCAAAGACGCCTTCGCGGCACTGTCCGGGCGCGAGATCGACCTGCTCAGCACCATCACGCCCGAGCAGGTCGCCGGCCACCGGGCCCGGCTCAGCGACGCCTACAGCCAGGACAGCCCCCACCTCTTCAATCGCACCAACGAGCTGCGCCAGCTCGATCGCCTGGTGGGCGTCTCCATCGCGATGAGGGCCGGCTACCTGCCCCCCGACCAGGCGAAGCAGCTGTTCCCCGGGGCCAACCTGCATTTCTTCAAGACCGATGAACAGGCCATCGCCGCCGTCGCGTTCGGCAACCTGGACCTGTACTTTGGCAATTCACTGAGCGCCGGCTACGTGATCAATCGCAGCTACTACAACTACATTCGTCCGCTGGCCTACCGGATACCTCCGCTGCGCGGCATCGGTTTCGCCGTGCGCGACGATGACGGCCTGTTGCTGCATGCAATCAACGCTGTCCTGGCCGGCATCACCGAGGACCGCCGTGAGGAAATTGCCCGGCGCTGGATCGGCGGCGTGGACTTCGGCGCGGATACCCAGTTGCACCTCACCTCGTTGCAGACGAACTGGCTGGCCCGCCACCCATCGATCGTCTTCGGCGCCGTCGAGGACTTGCCGCCCATTTCCTTTTACGACGAGTACGGCCGCTACAGCGGCCTGGTGGCCGACCTGCTGAACATAGCCACGTCGCAGACCGGCATCCGATTCGAGCTGCGCCGGCATGCCCAAACCAGCGAGATGACCCAGGACCTGGCGACTGGCAAGACCCAACTGGTCGTCACCTCGCCTACCAGCCACATACCCGGCCTGCACTACACCCACCCGTTCGTCGCCGGCGCCTATGTCTACATCGGCCGCACCGATGGAGACTCGGACGGCAGCACGCCACGGCGCCTGGCGCTGTCTCGCGGCCACCCGCTGGAAAGCTTCTTCCACACCCGTCATCCGGATCTGCAACTGGTCGGTACCGACAGCCTGCGCGAGTCGCTGCGAGCGGTGGCTGCCGGCGATGCCGACCTCACCGTCGCCGGCATCACCACGGCCCAGTACCTGCTCAATGTCCTCAACAGCCCGAATCTGCGTATCGGCGGGCTGGTCGATGCGCCCGATGCCCTGCTCGCCTTCGCCAGCCCGGACCCGACCCTGATCGGCGTCCTGGACCAGGTCCTGCTGCAGGTTCCGCCCAACGAGATCAATACCCTCGCCACCCGCTGGCGTACCAACGCCGCGCAGACGGAAACCACCTGGCAACGCTACAAGCCGCTGTTCCTGCAGATGCTGATCGCCTCGGCAGCCTTCCTCGCCCTCACCCTGCTCTGGGCCATCTACCTGCGCCGACAGATCCGCCAGCGCGAACGGGCCGAGGCGGCGCTGGCCGAGCAGCTGGCGTTCAAGCAGTCGCTGATCAACGGCATTCCCCAGCCGGTGTATGTCCGCGACCGCAACGGCAACCTGCTGAGCTGCAACGACAAGCTCCTGGAGCTCACTCAGATGTCCCGGGAACAGGTGATCGGCCAACCCACCCGGGCGATCACCACGCTGCCCGCCGAAGAGCAGCGGATGCTCGAGCGTGAGTACGAACAGGTCATCGCCAGCGGGGCGGCCCAGGAGAGCGACCGTGAACTGCACGTGAATGGCGCCGTCCACCACCTCTTCCACTGGATCCACCCATACCGCAATGCCGAAGGCGAGATCCGCGGCATCATCGGCGGCCTGATCGATATCGGCGAGCGCCTGCGTCTGGTCGACGCGCTGCGCTCGGCCAAGGAACAGGCCGACCAGGCCAGCCGGGTGAAGAGCACCTTCCTGGCGACCATGAGCCACGAGATCCGCACGCCGATGAACGCCATCATCGGCATGCTCGAACTGGCGTTACGCAAGCTGGATGCCGGCCAGACCGACCGCAAGGCGATCGAGGTGGCCTACGACTCCTCCCACGGCCTGCTCGAACTGATTGGCGACATCCTCGACATCTCCAAGATCGAGGCCGGCAACATGACCCTGAAACCCGCGGCGGAACACCTCGGCGAACTGATCCTCTCGGTGGTCCGGGTCTTCGACGGGCTGACCAAGCAGAAGGGCCTGCAACTGGACCTGGCGCTGGACGACAGCGTGCGCCGCTGCGTGTCCGTCGATGCGCTGCGCTTCAAGCAGGTGCTTTCCAACCTGCTGAGCAACGCCATCAAGTTCACCGACGAAGGCAGCGTCGGCATCAGCGCCAGTACCCGCCCCGCCGGACAGGACGCGATCCTGCTGCACCTGAGCGTGCGCGATAGCGGCATCGGCATCAGCGCCGCCGATCAGGACCGCCTGTTCGCCCCTTTCACCCAGGTCGTCGCCCCGGGCCATGCGGCGCGCGGCGGAACCGGGCTGGGACTGTCGATCTGCCGCTCCATCAGCGAAATGATGGGCGGCCAGTTGTACCTGGAAAGCACCCTGGGCGAGGGCACCGTCGTACACCTGGAGCTGCCGCTGCCCCTGGCCACGGATGCGCAGATTGAAGCAACGGCGGCTCCCCAGGCCAGCCTCCGGACCGGCCCCGCCAGACCGTTGCGCGTGCTGGTGGTCGACGACCACCCGACCAATCGGCTGCTGGTCACCCAGCAACTACAGCACATGGGCCACTCGCTCCTGGAGGCCGAGGACGGCTACGCCGCGCTGGCAGTGCTTGATGGCGCCGCGGTCGACCTGATCATCACCGACTGCAACATGCCCAACCTGAATGGCTACGACTTAGCCCGGCAGGTCCGTGCACGGGAAGCGGAGACGGGCACGCCGCGCTGCCCCATCGTCGCCTACACCGCCAATGCGCAGCAGGAGGAAATCGAGAAATGCCTGGCCGCCGGCATGGATGCCTGCCTGTTCAAGCCGCTGAGTCTGGACGATCTGCAGGACTGCCTGGCCCGCCTGCTCCCCGCCGAGCCTTCGCCCCCCTCACCCGCGCCCAAGCCTGCCTTCGCCAACTACGATGCCGAACTCATGCGTGCGCTGGTGCAGTCCATGGTGCAGACCAGCCGAGCCGACCTGCTCGCGCTGCAGGCGCGCATCGAGCAGCGCGACTTGCCCGCCATCTCCGATCTCGCGCACCGGATCAAGGGGCCTGCGCAGATGATCGCGGCAAGCACCATCGTCGAATGCTGCGAGGCACTGGAGCGCGAGAGCCGTTCCGAGACGCCCTCGTTCGACACCGTCGAGGATAGCTTCCGGCAACTGCGCGAGGCGCTGCAGGCGCTCGAATCCAGCGTCGGCAATTGACCTGCGGGGTGGCTCGCTCAGGGATTACCGAGGCCGCCTCGGGGAATTCCTGACGCCACCCTCCGGGTCAACTTTTTGTCCGCTGCGGAGTTGTTTGGCGATCTGGCGCTTCTCAAACTCGCGTGCTTTATTCCGCCAATCTTCACGGAGCGATTCATGCGGTTTCCCTCTCGTCGCACCCTCCTCGCCGCAAGCCTCGTGCTCGGCCTGGGCGCCCCTCTTGTACAGGCCGGCGAAACCCCGACCAAAGTCAATGCCCTCAACTTCATCCGTGCCGAAACGGATCAGTATTTCGCCAAGACCGTCCGCGAAGGCGGCTTCGGCCGGTTGCTGCACGACCGCGAACCCACGCCGCAGGACAAGCAGACCGTGGTGCGCATGAACCGCGACACCCTCTACTCCTCGGGCGTGTTCGACCTGGATGCCGGGCCCGTCACCCTTTCCCTGCCCGACGCCGGCCAGCGCTTCATGTCGATGCAGGTGTTCTCCCAGGACCACTACGTCACCGACGTCACCTATACCCCCGGCCCGCATACCTACAATCGCGACCAGGTAGGCACACGCTACGTCTACGTGATCGTGCGGACCCTCGCCAACCCCGAAGACCAGAACGACATCCGTGCCGCGCAGAAGCTGCAAGACGCGATCAGTGTCCGCCAGGCCGGCAAGGGACAATACGAGCCAGCCCATTGGGACAGTGCCTCGCAGGACAAGGTGCGTGACGCGCTGAACACGTTGAGCGCCCTTGGCGGCGACGGCGTGCGCTTCGGCACGCGAGAGCAGGTGAACCCCATTGCCCACCTGCTGGGCACCGCCACCGGCTGGGGCGGCAACCCCGAGTACGCGGCGAAATACGTCAGTGTCTATCCCCAACGCAACGACGGACACACCGTGCACCGCCTGAGGGTCCGCGACGTGCCGGTAGACGGTTTCTGGTCGATCAGCGTGTACAACGGCGCCGGCTACTTCGAGAAGAACGGCCCCGGCGCGGTGTCGCTGAACAACCTGACCGCGCGCAAGGACGCCAATGGCGTCGTCACCGTGCAGTTCGGCGGTTGCGAACCCTCCACGGCGAACTGCCTGGCGGTGACACCCGGCTGGAACTACGTGGTGCGCCTGTACCGGCCGCGCGCGGAGATCCTCGACGGTCGCTGGACCTTCCCCGCTGCCAAATCGCAGCTGTGACGGCTCCGGGAAAACGCATGTATCCGCACACCAAGATCGCTTTGCTGAGCCTGTCGCTGCTGTTCCCGCTCGCCGCGGCCCACGCCGCTGACGACGGAGCCCGCGCCTATCAGCTCGCCCCCGTAGGTACGCAGATGCTCACCGCCTACGGCATCGTCACCCATGGCAACCAGTCCACCATGCCCGGATCGGTGATCCGCGGCAGCGATGTCGACGTGCAGGTGGGCGTCGTCCAGTACACCGAGGTATTCGATGTGGGCGGCCATGCAACGGCGCTGTTCGGCGTGCTCCCGTACGGTGAGGTGAAGGCGACGGTCAAGCTGCCTGGGCAAGACATCACGAGCACCAGCAAGGGCCTGGGCGATGCGCAATTGGGCATTGCCTACGGCCTGATCGGTTCGCCTGCGCTGACACCGGAGCAGTACGTCCAACAACGGCCGGGCTTCTCCCTGGGCGTACTCGGCAAGCTGTTCCTGCCCACCGGCGAGTACGACTCGCACAAGGCGGTGAATCTCGGCACCCACCGCTATGCCCTCGAGCTGGGCCTGCCGACGTCCTATGCCCTGGGCGAGTCCTATCTCGATCCGTCGTTGACCACCTTCGAGCTGCTACCAGCGGTTATTGTCTATGGCGACAACGACTCGCCCTACGGCGCCGACCGCAGTAGCCAGAAGCCCTTATACGGTGGCGAGGCGCACCTCACCCACAACTTCGGCCCAGCCTTTTGGGCGTCCGCCGACGCGCTGTTCTGGCGCGGCGGTGAAACCCGCACCGATGGTGTCGACGACGATAACCAGCAGCGCTCGCTGTCGCTCGGCGTGACCGCCGGCGTCAACCTCAACCGCACCAGCTCGCTGAAGATGACCTATGGCGAGGCCGTGGAACGTAACGAGGATGGCGTCGATGGCTGGCTCGGCCGCATCGTCCTCTCGGTGCTGTTCTGAGCCACCCCGCAACGCCCTTCCGTAATCGCCCCCAAGGAGCAACACCATGAAATCGAAGTGTCTGGCGGCCTCACTCTGTGTGGCCGCCCTCGCCCTCTCCGGCTGCGCCAGCAAGTACGTCGAGCCCGAGCAGTATTCGGGGTTCCTCAAGGACTACAGCGTGCTGAAACAGGGCAAGTCGGCGTCCGGCACGGAGGTGCTGTACTGGCTCGACGACGGCCTCGACGCGAAGCGCTATACCCGCGTCTACATCGAGCCGAGCCGGCTCTACCCGCAACCGCCGCCCAGCGAGAAGATTTCGCAGGACACGCTGCGGGACATCACCCGCTACTATGACCAGGCGCTGCAGCGCGAACTCGCCAAGGTCCTGCCGCTGGCCGCCCAGCCAGGGCCGGGCACCCTGGTGGTGCGCCCCGCGATCACCGCCGTCGAAGCCTCGGACAAGGACCTGCGCCCGTACGAATACCTGCCACTGATGTTCGTGGCCGCCCAGGTGAGTAGCGCCACCGGCATTCGCGACCAGCAAACCCGCCTGGCCAGCGAGGCGGCATTCCTCGACGGCGGTAGTCGGCGCACGGTCGCCGAAGTGGTGCGCAAAGGCACCGGCAAGGACCTGGAGAACGATGCCCAGACGATGCACGCCCAGGACGTCAAGGCCGTGCTGGACGGCTGGGCGGTCGACATGACGCGCTCCCTGCAGATGCTCAGGCAGCGCTGAGTCCAAACTGCACCGCCCGCACCATAGTAGAACCGCTTCGTGTTGACCGTTCCCGTTCACGGGACGGTCTTTTTATGGATCAAAACGCCGAAGGTCCCTCGCCGCAAGTCGAGGGGCGCACGGCCGGTGTTTGAGGCGAGTGGCGCCAGGCGCCGAGACCCAACAAGCAGGCCGGCGACCTCGACATGCCAACAACGCCAAGCCTGTGGATGTTTCATCGCCAGATGACAGCTTTGACTTGATAAAGGACCTCCGTCATGTATTTTTAACTGACCGGCCTTTTTTCTGGAGACATCCCATGCCACTGGTTCGTGTCGACATCAAAAAACACCAAGACCCTACCTTCGCCAAACGCGTCGGCCAGCTGATTTACGCGGCCATGCACAGCGCCATTGCCGTACCGGAGAACGATAACTTCCAGATCCTGACGGAACACGATGAACACCATTTCATCTTCGACCCTGGATACCTGGGCATCAACCGCACCGACAATCTGGTGATCATCCAGATCACGCTGAGCGAAGGCCGGACGGACGAGAAGAAAAAGCTGCTCTACAAAACCATCGCCGAGAGCCTGAATCGCGAGCTGGCGGTACGCCTGGAGGATGTGTTCATCAATCTGGTGGAAGTTAAAAAAGAGAACTGGTCGTTCGGCAACGGGATTGCCCAATACGCCCTTTGATTCCCCACCTTTCATACCTGTGAGCCACTGATGCCGCGAGTTTCCCGCAAGCAAGCCGACCTCAACCGCGAAATCATCGTCGAGGCCGCCACGCGGCTGTTTCGCGAGCGAGGCGTACACGGCATCAGTGTCGTCGACGTCATGGGCGCCGCAGGCCTGACCCATGGCGGCTTCTATGGGCATTTCGAGTCCAAGGAGGCATTGGCGCAGGAAGCCAGTGGTCGGGCGTTCGAGCAATCGGCTGAACGCTGGCGGGAACGGATCGCCGCCCATGTCGACGACAAGGACGCCGCCCGTCGTGCGCTGATCGAGCCTTACCTGTCGCCAGCCAGCCGCGACAACCCGGGTGACAGTTGCCCGGTGGCGGCTTTTGCCGGGGACATGTGCCACGAAGCGGCCGACAGTGGTTTGCGCCAGACCTTCATGGAGGGGCTCAACCGGCTGCTGAAAGCCTATGGTTCGCTGCTCGATTCGGGCGATGTCGATGCCGATCGGCAACAGGCACTGGTGGAGTACTCGCTGATGGTGGGCGCCCTGACCCTCGCCCGCGCCACCCGCGGTGAGGCCGTATCGGATGAAATTCTCGACGCCGCCCGCACCTTTCTGACGTCAAAAGGTTCATCAAACTGAACATCCGCGTGTGCGACTGTTGGCCGTTGCTAAACTGTTCGGGAGTCCGCAATCTGAAGCAACGTTCGAGCCCCGACAATTTCGATGCCCACAGGAGCGCAACATGCCTGCAACCGTTCTGGTACTGGTTGAAACCATCAATGATTACTTGCCGATTCTCGAACATCAGGGTTTTCACCTGATTCTTGCCCCCACACCCGCCGAACGCGCGGCGGCCATCAGCCGTCATGGAGCGCAGATCGATGCTGTGCTGACACGCGGCCCGCTGGGTCTTTACGCCGATGAAATCGCCGCCCTGCCCAATCTCAAGATTATTTGCGTCATCGGTGCCGGGTACGAACACGTCGACCTGCAGGCCGCCGCTGACCGCGGCATCACGGTGACCAACGGTGCCGGCGTCAATGCCTCATCAGTCGCCGACCACGCCATGGCCATGCTGCTCGCGCTGGTGCGTGACATCCCCCGCTGTGATGCGGCAGTGCGTCGTGGTGAGTGGCCGAAGATCATGCGCCCTTCCCTGGCCGGCAAGCGCCTGGGCATCCTGGGCCTCGGCGCCGTCGGCATGGCCATCGCCAAACGCGCCGCCAATGGCTTCGACATGACGGTCAGTTACCACAACCGCCAGCATCGCAGCGATGTGCCGTACACCTTCTGCTCAACGCCCACCGAACTGGCGCGCACCTCGGATTTCCTGATCATCGCGACCCCTGGCGGCATAGGCACTCGACATTTGATCAACAAGCCAGTCCTCGACGCCTTGGGGCCCAACGGGTTCCTCGTCAACATCGCCCGCGCCAGCGTGATCGTCAGCACCGACCTGATCAGTGCGCTTGAACAACGACGCATTGCCGGGGCCGCGCTGGACGTGTTCGATGCCGAACCGCATGTGCCGGAGGCGCTCAAGTCGCTGGCCAACGTGATCCTGACGCCTCATGTGGCGGGTTTGTCCCCGGAGGCGACTCAAGGCACTGTCGAACTGGTGGGACGCAATCTGATGGCGTTCTTCTCCGGCCACCCGGTCTTGACCCCCATCGAACTGCCGTCATCGCTGAGCAGCGCTGCGATTTGAAGTTCATTCAAACAGGTGTATCAAAAGCAATGATTGCCCGGCAACACGCTCACCTATAAGGGCCGTTCATGGTTGTGGGTGCCGGGTGCGCGGATTAGATTAGCCAATAGTCGCAGGCCTCCAAAATAAGCAGAAGGGATAAGCATGGCGCTTACTGACCAGTCCACCCGTATCCGCTCTGGCGAAGAACTTGATGCCAGCCTGATCGATCCGTACCTCAAGGCACACATTCCGGGCCTCAGTGGTTTGCCGCAGATCAGCCAGTTTCCCGGCGGCGCATCGAACCTGACGTACCTGCTGGAATACCCCGAACAGGAATTTGTCCTGCGTCGGCCGCCATTTGGCCACAAGGCCAAGTCCGCCCACGACATGGGCCGTGAATTCCGCATTCTCAACCAGCTCAAGGACGGCTTCCCGTATTGCCCCAAAGCCTACGTGCACTGCACCGACGAATCGGTGATCGGCGCCGAGTTCTATGTGATGGAACGGGTCAACGGGATCATCCTGCGCTCCGAACTGCCGCCGGAACTGGGTCTGGATTCGGCAAAAACCGAGGCCCTGTGCAAAAGCTTCATCGACAAGTTCGTTGAACTGCACCGTGTCGACTACACCGCCTACGGCCTGGGTGATCTCGGCAAACCCGAAGGTTATGTCGCCCGCCAGATCAAAGGCTGGAGTGATCGTTACGAGAAAGCCCTGACCCCGGACGCGCCACAGTGGGACGTGGTCAAAGCGTGGCTCAACGACAAAATGCCGGCCGATCACCCGACGTCCAGCATCGTCCACAACGACTATCGCTTCGACAACGTGATCCTCGACCCGCAAAACCCGATGCAGATCATTGGTGTGCTCGACTGGGAACTGACCACACTCGGCGACCCGCTGATGGATCTGGGCAACACCCTCGCCTACTGGATCGAAGCCAGCGACCCGGCACCGGTGCAACTGATGCGCCGCCAGCCCAGCCATGCACCGGGCATGCTGACCCGCCGTGAATTCGTCGACTACTACGCTGAACGCTCGGGCATCCAGATCGACAATTTCGACTTCTACTACACCTACGGCCTGTTCCGCCTGGCCGGTATCGTGCAGCAAATCTACTACCGCTTCTTCCATGGTCAGACCCAGGACAAACGCTTCGCGCAGTTCATTCACATGAACAAACTGCTGGAGCAAATGAGCCTGCAAGTCATCCAGAAATCCAGCCTTTGATTACGCGCCTGGCCCAATAACAAGACTTTCCATAAGAGAACCCCATGTCCAAGACTCAGTTGTTCGACCTCGACGGCAAGATCGCTTTCGTTTCCGGCGCCAGCCGTGGCATCGGTGAAGCCATCGCCAAACTCCTGGCCCAGCAAGGCGCCCACGTCATCGTCTCGAGCCGCAAGCTCGACGGTTGCCAGCATGTGGCCGACGCGATCATCGCCGCCGGCGGCAAAGCCACCGCCGTCGCTTGCCACATCGGTGAAATGGAGCAG
Source organism: Pseudomonas mucoides (assembly GCF_015461845.1). Taxonomy (GTDB): domain Bacteria; phylum Pseudomonadota; class Gammaproteobacteria; order Pseudomonadales; family Pseudomonadaceae; genus Aquipseudomonas; species Aquipseudomonas mucoides. The sequence goes on from NZ_JACOPW010000001.1 coordinate 108,354, forward strand.
ATCAGCCAGGTCTTCGCCGGTATCAAGGAACAGTTCGGCCGTCTCGACATTCTGGTCAACAACGCAGCGACCAACCCACAGTTCTGCAACGTGCTGGACACCGACCTCAGCGCCTTCCAGAAAACCGTCGACGTCAACATCCGCGGCTACTTCTTCATGTCGGTGGAAGCCGGCAAAATCATGCGCGAAAACGGTGGCGGCAGCATCATCAACGTCGCCTCGATCAACGGCGTCTCGCCGGGTATCTTCCAGGGCATTTACTCGGTGACCAAGGCCGCCGTGATCAACATGACCAAAGTATTCGCCAAGGAATGCGCACAGTTCGGCATCCGCTGCAACGCCCTGCTGCCAGGCCTGACCGACACCAAGTTTGCCTCGGCACTGGTCAAGAACGATGCGATTCTGAAAACCGCGTTGCAGCAGATTCCGCTCAAGCGTGTTGCTGATCCGAGTGAAATGGCCGGCGCGGTGCTGTACCTGGCGAGTGAGGCGTCGAGCTACACCACTGGGGTTTCGTTGAATGTGGACGGTGGGTACTTGTCCTGATTTGATTCGTCAGCAACCCTGTTAAGGGTTGGCACACCACAAACCCTGTGGGAGCAAGCTCGGCTCCCACAGGTTCTGTGTTTGGGGTCTATTGGGTAATGCAGCGCGTGGTCGTGGTCATCCGCTTCACTTCCCCCTCCGCTCTCGCATCACCCAACACTTCGGTCTTGTCGATGGTTTCGCAGTGGCGTTCTACCGGGGGTAACGGTGGCGGCGGAGGCGGTGGACTGGAGCAGCCGCTGAGGATCGCAATGCAGAAGGCAAGCGACAGCGGCGAAAAAGCACGTTTTCCAAGACTGTTCATAGGCTGACCTGCGGTAAGTAATCGATGTTTTCCGCGACTCGACGACAACACCGCGAAGTCGCGGACCGGTCACAGAAAATTTTACCCTCGCATTTCTTATAGCCCAGTCACCGGCCAATGCCAGCAAATAAGCCACTCAAGCCGATTTTTACCCCGAAAAACGACAGCTCTTATTGATTCTCGCCTGGGTGATGCAAACTATTGCTCTGCAACTCGTAACGCAGCTCTTCAATCAGCGACGCCAGCGCTTGTGGCGAATTTAGGCTCGACACCTTCAACCCGCTGACCACCAGGTCAACCTCACCCGACTCCGGGTGATACAGCTTTACCGTCACCGAGTTGTCTCCCGACACGCTGCATTCGCAGGCGCGTGGTGAAAAGTGCTGCTCCAGCAGCGCACGCAATTGCGTCAGGTAAATCATTGCGATTCCCCATTAAGCTGGCTGGCAACCTCGTCGATAGAAACGAAATTAAGTGGGCGACGCATAGGGCAATTCCTTGAGCTGTTTCGTAGAGGACGCGAAGGGGTCAAAGCCCCCTTTTCGCACCCTTACAGCCTAAGGACTGGCGTCTGGTCCCAACACGTCCATTTGCACTGCCTCCACTAGTGCATTTGCACCCTAGCGCTGGCCCTTGGGGCGCCATTCACTGGAGAACAATCCGCGCTCGCGGGACCAGACAATCGCCTCGCTGCGACTGTGAACGCCAAGCTTGGAATACACCGTCGACACGTGGTTGCGCACCGTGTTCAGCGCCAGTTTCAGGCGCACGGCGATCTCCTTGTCGGCCAGTCCCTCGCAGATCAGGCCGAGTACATCGCGCTCGCGAGCGGTCAGGTCGGTGAAGGACACGCTGGGTAACTTCGGCGAGTTGACGCTTTTCACGTTGGCGAGTTTTTCGATCAGCGTACGACTGAACCAGGAAGCGTCTTTCATCACCTCCTCGATGGCCGCGACCAGTTCAAGCTCGGTGCGTTTGCGTTCGGTGATGTCCATCAACACCAGCAGGTAACAAGGACTGTCCTGAATATTCACGGTGTCAGCCGAGATCGTGCAGTCAATCAGGAGCGTGTCTTTTTTGCGGATCCTGACATCGACGCGGTCCAGGCTCCCGGCCTTCTCCAGCGCTGCAAACAGCTGCGTGCGCGCGGCCTTGTCGTCGATGAAGTCGATCTCCGCGAGCGTCTTGCCGAGCACTTCCTCGCTGGGATACGCGAGGGTGTCGAGAAAGGCCTCGTTCACGTCGATCACCACCTGATCCTGCGCGCTGCACACCAGCGTCGGCACCGGTGTCAGGCGAAAGGCCTTGGCGAAGCGCTCCTCGCTCTGGCGCAGGGCAATTTCGGCTTTGTGCCGGGGCTCCATGTCGACGAACGAAAACAGCATGCAGTCTTCTTCGTTCAACTCCAGCGGCTGCCCCGCAACGATCACCTGTTTGCTGCCACCGTCAGCCAAGCGCAGCTCGGCCTGCATCTGTGGAATCGTGGCGTGCTCGCGCAGACGCTCGATGGCCAGGTCTTTCTTTTCGGCGCCTTCGAGGATGTCCAATTCATAAGTCGACACGCCGATCACCTGATCGCGGGTAAAACCGGTCATCTCCAGGAAACCGCCGTTGACCTTGATGTAACGCAAATCGCTGAGGCGACAAATCACCGCCGGGGCCGGGTTGGCGTTGAAGGTCTTTTCGAAACGCTGCTCGGCGCTGGCCCATTCGGTGACGTCGTCCATGATCAGCACCAGCGACTCCGGCTCACCGGCGCTGTCGGCCACCACCAAGCTGCGCACCCGGTGCACCCACATGTGCTCTTCATCGTCGGTCGGACTGACTTCAACCAGCACATCGCTGAACGTTTCGCCCCGGGCGACGCGGCTGACCGGGTAATTGTCCTTCGGCACCGGGTGATTGTTCCGATAGCGCAAGGCGAAGCGCTTGGCGTACTCCCGGGCATTGGCGCCCAGTTCGTTGATCTGCTCGACACCGTGCATGGCCAGCGCGGCGTCATTGGCCCAGAGGATCGTCTGATCGAGTTCCAGCAGAATCACGCCGTCGGACAAACCGGCAATAATCTGTTGCAACTGGCGACGATTGGTTTCGGTGCTCAGGACGTCCTGACTCATTGGATCTCCACACATTTAGCGGCACCCATGCACGGCGCCCAGTGAAGATTACGACCACGCAGAAGCGGGATCGTGCAAAGAACCTGTGTGCGAGCAAGCTCGCTCCCACAGGTTTTTGTAGGTATCCGTTGGGCCGGTTATTGCAAGTGCAACGAATTCTGTAACCCCGCCAGCTTGTCCGGATTACGCATGATGAAAATCCGGCTCACGCACCCCACCTCGTCAAAACCGAAGGTCATTGACGCTGTGATAACCCCGTCAGCCTTGATGATCACACCTTGGGCCCCATTGATTTCCATCGGCAACCATTCGCAGGTCTGCCAATAGGCGTGCAGCGACTGGCCAATGAAATCAGCAACGCGGGTAATGCCCAGCAGGGTTTCGCGGATGGCCGAGGCCTTGCCACCACTGTCCGCACAAAGTTCGACGTCTTCGCTCAGCATCGCGGTCAACGCTGTGGTCGAGCCGCTGGCGATGGCGCTGTGGAAGGCGTTCAACAGTTGATCCTGACGCATCGGCTCCGGTTGGTAGCGCGCGTGCCCGGCGCCGAGGCTGGTTTTGGCCCGGGACACCAGTTTTCGGCAAGCCGCTTCCTGAACCCCGACCGCATCCGCGACGTGCGCGTAATCCATGTCGAATATTTCGTAGAGCAGGTACGCCGCACGCTCCTTGGGGGTCAGCCGTTCGAGCAACAACAGGAACGCCGTGGACAGCGACGAGGCCAGTTCATGCATGTGCTCGGGTGAATCCTGATGGGTGGTGTGAATCGGTTCCGGCAGCCAGGTGCCAATGTAATCGACCCGCGACTTGTGCGCCGACCGCAGCAGATCAATGCAGTGCCGGGTGCACGCTGTGGTGAGCCAGGCGGCCGGCGTGGCAATGGAGGCCCGATCAGCCTCCAGCCATCTGATGAACAGCTCTTGCACGACATCCTCGGCTTCAGCGCGTGAGCCGAGAATGCGGTACGCCAGACCGAGCAAAAAGGGCCGACGTTGCTCGAACACAGCGGCGGCGTTTTCAGCGCAATTCATCGATCAGTGCCTCGACACCTGCAAACGGTTCCACAGGTTGATCATGCCGATCTCGGCCGTCAAGGCACCGATCTGCGCGTCAGTGAAGTGCTCACGCAAGTCACCGCGCAAACGGGCGTAATCGGTCTTTTCATCGAGCACGGTCAGGGCTTCGGTCCAGGCCAGCGCAGCGCATTCGGCGGCGCTGAAATCACTGACGTGGCGCCAGACGATCAAGCGGTCGAGACGCTCGTTGCGTTCATTGGCCTCACGGGCTTCGCGGGTGTGCATTTTCACGCAGAAACCACACTGGTTGATCTGCGAAGCGCGCAGATGAATCAGGTGTTTGAGGGTGGGTGCCAGGTCGTGGTTATCGAGGGTGACGTGGACCTGAGTCAGGCTTTCGAAAACCTGTGGGATCGATTGCAGCAAGTTGACCGGTTGGGTGTTGGACGACATCGTATTGCTCCACTGTTTAAAGGGTTCAACAGGATGACGATTGAGGATTGGGGTTTGTGACGTGCGCTGATTTTTTCAGCGCACGTCAGGTGTTTCAGGCCGCCAGTTCACCGCTGGCAATCGCGGCCGACGCCGCCAGCATCGCCCGCAACAACACCGCACACCCCGCCGCCAAATCATCCGGCGCGGCGTTTTCGATTTCGTTGTGGCTGATGCCGCCTTCGCACGGCACGAAGATCATCCCGGCAGGACCGAGTTCGGCGAGGAAGATGGCGTCGTGCCCCGCTCCGCTGACGATGTCCATGTGCGACAGGCCCAGGCCTTGAGCGGCGTTGCGCACCGCGTCGACGCAGCCTGGGTCGAAGTACAGCGGCGGGAAGTCTGCCGTGGGGGTGAGTTCGAAGGTCAGGCCGTGTTCATCGCAGGTGGTTTCGATGACGTGGCGGACTTCGGCGATCATCGAGTCCAGGCGTGCCGGCTCCAGGTGACGGAAGTCGAGGGTCATGCGTACTTCGCCGGGGATGACGTTGCGTGAGCCGGGGTAGGCTTGCAGGCAGCCGACGGTGCCGCAGGCGTGGGGTTGATGACCGAGCGCGGCGCGGTTGACCGCTCCGACGATCACGGCGGCGCCGACGAGGGCGTCCTTGCGCAGGTGCATCGGGGTCGGACCGGCGTGGGCTTCGACGCCGCGCAGTTTGAGGTCAAACCACTTCTGGCCGAGCGCGCCCATCACCACGCCGATGGTTTTGTGTTCGTCTTCGAGGATCGGGCCTTGCTCGATGTGGGCTTCAAAATAAGCGCCGACCGCATGCCCGCTGACCTGACGCGGACCGGCGTAACCAATGGCGTTGAGTGCCTGGCCCACGGTAATGCCTTCGGCGTCGACCTTGGCCAGGGTTTCCTCGAGGGTGAATTTTTCGGCGAAGACCCCGGAGCCCATCATGCACGGGGCGAAGCGCGAGCCTTCTTCGTTGGTCCAGACCACGACTTCCAGCGGCGCTTCGGTTTCGATGTTCAGGTCGTTGAGGGTGCGCAGCACTTCGACGCCGGCCAGCACGCCGAAGCAGCCATCGAACTTGCCGCCGGTGGGCTGGGTGTCGATGTGGCTGCCGGTCATGACTGGTGGCAGGCTCGGGTTGCGGCCCGGACGGCGGGCGAAGATGTTGCCGACGGCGTCGACGCTGACGGTGCAGCCGGCCTCTTCACACCAGTTGACGAAAATGTCGCGGGCCTGGCGGTCGAGGTCCGTCAGGGCCAGGCGACAGACGCCGCCCTTGACCGTGGCGCCGAGTTTGGCGAGCTCCATGAGGGATTGCCACAGGCGGTCGCGGTTGATGTGCTGATGGGTGGATTGCAGAACGTCTACGGCTGCGTTCATGGTGATCTCCTCAGGCAGTTGTTATAGGTTATTCAGGTATTTTCTGGGTGTTCTTAAGGCCGCCATCGCGGGCAAGCCTGGCTCCTACAGGGAATTTTTAGTGCTCACAAAAACCCTGTGGGAGCGAGCTTGCTCGCGATGGGGCCATCACTTACACCGCAGATTTCGCCACGGATGGGCTAGGCCGCAACGAGCACAACCCGTAATAAATCACCCCGCCCAACGCCGAGCCGGTAAACCAGCCGTAGCTGTAGAACCAGCTGAACGCATCGCTGCCCAGCGACAACAGCGTCAATACCACCGGCACACCGAACGCGATAAAACCGAACCAGTTCCACGCCGGGTACACGTCATCGCGATACAACCCGGCCAGATCCAGTTGCTGTTTCTTGATCAGGAAATAGTCCACCACCATGATTCCGGCAATCGGCCCGAGCAAGCTGGAATACCCCAGCAGCCAGTTCGAATAGACCGTTTCCAGGCTCAGGTCCGAAACAATCAACCCAAGTTTTTTCAGCAGTTCATGCGCCATCAACACCAGCCCCACCACCCCGGTGAGCAACACCGCTTTGGTACGGTTGATCAACTTGGGCGCGACGTTCTGGAAATCGTTGGTCGGCGAGACGATATTGGCCGCGGTGTTGGTGGACAGCGTGGCGATGATGATCAGCGCCATGGCCAGCGCCACCCAGACCGGGCTCTGGATATGCCCGATCAGCGTCACCGGGTCGGAGACGGTCACGCCCACCAGTTTCACCGACGCGGCGGTCATGACCACACCCAGCGAGGCGAACAGGAACATGGTCAGCGGCAGGCCGATAATCTGCCCGATGATCTGGTCTTTCTGGCTTTTGGCGTAACGGCTGAAGTCCGGGATGTTCAACGACAAGGTGGCCCAGAAACCGACCATCGCGGTCAGGCCGGCGGCGAAGTAACCCGCCACGCTCGCGCCCTCAGGACGCTTGGCCGGGATCGCCAGCAACTCGGTCATCGACACATTCGGCAGCGCCCACACCAGCAAACCCGCACCGACCAAAATCAACAGCGGCGCGGACAGGGTTTCCAGCCACTTGATCGACTCGGCGCCGCGAATCACCACCCACAGGTTCAGCGCCCAGAACACCATAAAACCGATGACTTCACCGGTGCCGCCCAACGACTTCCAGCCCTCGAACACCGAGCCCAGGAACAGGTGAATGGCCAACCCGCCGAACATCGTTTGAATCCCGAACCAGCCACACGCCACCAGGGCGCGGATGAGACAGGGAATGTTGGAACCGAGAACGCCAAAGCTGGAACGCAGCAACACCGGAAACGGAATGCCGTATTTGGTGCCGGGGAAAGCGTTCAGTGTCAGCGGGATCAGCACGATGATGTTGGCAAACAGGATCGCCAGCAGCGCCTCACCCACGGTCAGCCCGAAATACGCAGTGAGCACGCCGCCCAGGGTGTAGGTCGGCACACAAATCGCCATGCCGATCCACAGCGCGGTGATGTGCCATTTGTTCCAGGTTCGCTCATGCAGCTTGGTCGGTGCCATGTCGTGGTTGTAACGGGGACTGTCGAGAACGTCGCTACCGGCTTCGAGTTCATACAAGCCGTTACGCTCGGTCACTTGCGATCTGATCTGTTGCATGGCCGCTCCACTGTTCTTTGAATTATTTTTTGCTCATCAAGCAGCCGGGGCATCAATAAACGTGCCGGGCCATTCGATTACGCATCGGGCAGTTCCATAAAACGTTACAACCAACTGTTTTTATTCATATATCCGGCAAGTCCCGGACGGTATGCCTGTTCACTCAGGCTGCTTGCCAGCCACGTTGTCCGAACCGTCAGGACTCAAACTGGTGCATCAAACTTTTTTGAAACGTTGCGCATCAACCATAGACCATCCTCAAGCGGCTGATTTCACATAGAAAATCTCGTCTATTTTTGGAACCTGTCAAGTGCGTCAAAATGGTGAGAAGCCTCACCATTTTGGTGAATTATTGATTTAATCGTTATTAATCAATTATTTAAAACAGTCATAAGCTTATAAAAAATATTCTTGCTGAATTCATAAACTCAGACTAGCTTCAATTCCTGACAGCACTGACAGGAATACACCTGTTGGCGACAGTTTCATATAAAACACCTAGAACCGGCATAAGCCGGTCATTGCCTGCGAGGAACTCGGAATGTCTCTGTTGATCCGTGGCGCCACCGTTGTTACCCATGATGAAAGTTATCGCGCCGACGTCTATTGCGCCGACGGCGTGATCAAAGCCATTGGCGATAATCTTGATGTTCCGGCAGGTGCCGAAGTGCTCGACGGCAGCGGCCAGTACCTGATGCCCGGCGGCATCGATCCGCACACGCACATGCAATTGCCCTTCATGGGCACCGTGGCCAGCGAAGACTTTTTCAGTGGCACGGCGGCGGGACTGGCCGGTGGCACTACGTCGATCATTGACTTCGTGATTCCCAATCCACAGCAATCGCTGATGGAAGCGTTTCACCAGTGGCGCGGCTGGGCCGAGAAGTCGGCGTCGGATTACGGCTTCCATGTCGCGATCACCTGGTGGAGCGAGCAGGTGCGCGAGGAGATGGCGGAGCTGGTCAACCACCACGGGGTCAACAGCTTCAAGCACTTCATGGCGTACAAAAACGCGATCATGGCCGCCGACGACACGCTGGTGGCGAGTTTTGAGCGTTGCCTGGAATTGGGTGCGGTGCCCACTGTGCATGCCGAAAATGGCGAACTGGTCTATCACCTGCAACGCAAGTTGATGGCGCAGGGCATCACCGGACCGGAAGCGCATCCACTGTCGCGTCCGTCGCAGGTGGAAGGCGAAGCCGCCAGTCGGGCGATCCGCATTGCCGAGACGTTGGGCACGCCGCTGTACCTGGTGCATGTCTCGACCAAAGAAGCCCTCGACGAAATCACCTACGCCCGCAGCAAGGGTCAACAAGTCTACGGCGAAGTGCTGGCCGGGCATCTGCTGCTGGACGACAGCGTTTACCAACACCCGGACTGGCAGACCGCCGCCGGTTACGTGATGAGCCCGCCCTTCCGTCCTCGCGGCCATCAAGAGGCACTGTGGCATGGCTTGCAGTCCGGCAATCTGCACACCACCGCGACCGACCATTGCTGCTTCTGCGCCGAACAAAAAGCCGCCGGCCGCGACGACTTCAGCAAAATCCCCAACGGCACCGCCGGTATCGAAGACCGCATGGCGGTGCTCTGGGATGAAGGGGTCAACACCGGGCGCCTGTCGATGCAGCACTTCGTGGCGCTGACGTCCACCAACACCGCAAAGATCTTCAACCTCTACCCACGCAAAGGCGCGATTCGGGTCGGTGCCGATGCCGACCTGGTGCTGTGGGACCCGGAAGGCACGCGGACGATTTCAGCCAAAACCCATCACCAGCAGGTCGACTTCAACATCTTTGAAGGCAAGACCGTGCGCGGCGTGCCGAGCCACACCGTCAGCCAGGGCCGCGTGGTCTGGGCCGATGGCGACTTGCGCGCCGAGCGGGGGGCGGGGCGGTATGTCGAACGGCCGGCGTATCCGGCGGTGTTTGATTTGCTGAGCAAGCGGGCTGAGTTGAACAGGCCTACTGCTGTGAAACGCTGAAAGCGGCCTTCGGCCTATCGCGGGCAAGCCACGCGCCCACAGGGGAATGCATTTCAAATGTGGGAGCGTGGCTTGCCCGCGATGGCGGCAGCCCTGACAACACAAAAACCAATGCCCGACAGAGGCAGCACCTCCATCACCGTGAGGCCACTACCGTGATCAAGACCCTGAACCACCTTCCGCATCCTTACGAGAATGCCGCCGCCCTCGCCGGCCATTTCACCGACCTGGCGCCGCCGCTCAACGACCGCCAGGCCCATCTGGAAGCCTCGCGTTGCCTGTATTGCTACGACGCGCCCTGCGTGAACGCCTGTCCCAGCGAGATCGACATCCCGTCTTTCATCCGCAATATCCATCAGGAAAACGTTCAGGGCGCCGCGCAGAAAATCCTCTCGGCGAACATCCTCGGTGGCAGTTGCGCTCGGGTGTGCCCGACGGAAATCCTTTGTCAGCAAGCCTGCGTGCGCAACAACGACCATGAATGCGCACCGGTCTTGATCGGCTTGCTGCAACGCTACGCCGTCGACAACGCGCACTTCAGCGAACACCCTTTCCCGCGTGCGCCCTCAACCGGCAAACGCATCGCCGTGGTCGGGGCCGGCCCGGCCGGTTTGTCCTGTGCGCACCGCAGCGCCATGCACGGCCATGACGTGGTGATTTTCGAAGCCCGGGAAAAGGCCGGTGGCCTCAACGAATACGGGATTGCCAAGTACAAACTGGTGGATGACTACGCGCAGAAGGAGCTGGAGTTCCTCCTGCAAATCGGTGGCATCGAAATCCGCCACGGGCAAAAGCTCGGCGACAACTTGAGCCTCAGCGACTTGCATCAACAATTCGACGCGGTGTTTCTCGGCCTCGGCCTGAATGCCAGCAAACAACTCGGCCTGGCCCACGAAGAGGCGCCCGGTTTGATCGCGGCGACCGATTACATTCGCGAACTGCGCCAGGCCGATGACCTGACTCAACTGCCGCTGGCGGACCACTGCATCGTCCTCGGCGCCGGCAACACCGCCATCGACATGGCCGTGCAAATGGCCCGTCTCGGCGCTCGCGATGTGAATCTGGTGTACCGCCGTGGCGTGGAAGACATGGGCGCCACCGGTCACGAACAGGACATCGCCAAGGCCAATCAAGTGCGTTTACTGACATGGGCGCAGCCGGAAGAAGTGCTGCTCGACGACCAAGGCAAGGTGCGCGGCATGCGCTTCGCCCGCACCCATCTGGTGGAGGGTCGCCTGCAAACCACCGGGCAAACCTTCGAACTGGCCGCTGACGCCATCTTCAAAGCCATCGGCCAGGCCTTTGACGGCAGCGCCCTCGCCGACCCGCTGGCCCGTGAGCTCAAGCGTCAGGGCGAGCGGATTGAAGTGGACGAACAGCTGCGCACCAGCATCCCCGGCGTGTATGCCGGCGGCGACTGCACCAGCCTCGATCAGGACCTCACCGTGCAAGCGGTGCAACACGGCAAACGCGCCGCCGAGGCGATCAACGCTCAACTGATGCTCAACGTGGAGGCTGCGTAAATGGCCGATCTCTCGATTGTCTTCGCCGGCATCAAAGCCCCCAATCCGTTCTGGCTGGCCTCCGCGCCACCGACCGACAAGGCCTACAACGTGGTCCGTGCCTTCGAGGCCGGTTGGGGTGGCGTGGTCTGGAAAACCCTGGGTGAAGACCCGGCGGCGGTCAACGTGTCATCGCGCTACTCGGCGCATTTCGGCGCCAACCGTGAGGTGGTGGGTTTCAACAATATCGAGCTGATCACTGACCGCTCGCTGGAGATCAATCTGCGGGAAATTACTCAGGTCAAAAAGGACTGGCCGGACCGCGCGCTGATCGTTTCACTGATGGTGCCCTGCGTCGAAGAATCCTGGAAATTCATCCTGCCACTGGTAGAAGCCACCGGCGCCGACGGCATCGAACTGAACTTCGGCTGCCCCCACGGCATGCCGGAACGCGGCATGGGCGCGGCGGTCGGCCAGGTGCCGGAGTACGTCGAACAGGTGACCCGCTGGTGCAAGACGTATTGCTCGCTGCCGGTGATCGTCAAGCTCACGCCGAACATCACCGACATCCGCGTCGCCGCCCGCGCGGCCCATCGCGGGGGCGCAGATGCGGTGTCGCTGATCAACACCATCAACTCGATCACCAGCGTGAATCTGGAGCGCATGGTCGCCAACCCGGTCGTGGGCAACCAAAGCACTCATGGCGGTTATTGCGGCTCGGCGGTCAAGCCGATTGCGCTGAACATGGTCGCCGAAATCGCCCGTGACCCGCAGACCCAGGGCCTGCCGATCTCTGGCATCGGCGGCATTGGCAGTTGGCGCGATGCGGCGGAATTCATTGCGCTGGGCAGCGGTTCGGTGCAGGTGTGCACGGCGGCGATGCTGCACGGTTTCAGGATCGTAGAGGAGATGAAGGACGGTCTGTCACGCTGGATGGACAGTCAGGGCTACGCCAGCATTTCGGAATTTTCCGGGCGGGCGGTGGGCAACACCACGGACTGGAAGTACCTCGATATCAACTATCAGGTGATCGCCAAGATTGATCAGGAGACGTGCATCGGGTGTGGTCGCTGTCACATTGCTTGCGAGGATACGTCGCACCAGGCGATTGCCAGCGTGAAGCAGGCGGACGGGACGCATCAGTATTCAGTGATTGATGAGGAGTGTGTGGGCTGCAACCTGTGCCAGATCACTTGCCCGGTGCAGGACTGCATCGAGATGGTGCCGATGGACACGGGCAAGCCGTTTCTGGATTGGAATCATGATCCGAGGAATCCGTACCATGTAGCGGTCTGAGATTTGCTGAGCCTGAACTGGCCCCATCGCGAGCAGGCTCACTCCTACAGTTGAAATGCGTTCCAAGGTAAGAGTGAGCCTGCTCGGGATGGGGCCGGCAGCATCACCACAGGCTCAAGGCTCCAACCCGATCCCCCGCAAAATCACGCTGGTCACCGTCTGCACCGCCCGCTCGAACTGCATGTCCGACAGCGGCTGGTGATCATTCAAGATATTCACCTGATGATCAAAGTCCGCATAGTGCTGGGTCGACGCCCAGATCATGTACAGCAGGCTCGAAGGCTCCACCGGCAGGATGCGTTTGTCATCCACCCACTGACGGATTTTCGCTTCTTTCATCTTCGCCCAGTCATACAGGCTGGCGTCCAGCGCCTCACCGAGTGTCGGCGCACCGTGGATGATTTCGTTGGCCCAGACTTTCGACCCGTAAGGCCGGCTGCGTGAGTGGTTCATCTTGGCGCGGATGTAGCTGCTGAGTACCACGCGCGGATCGTCGAACATCTCGAAGCACAACGCGTCCTGCTTCCACACTTCCAGCAGATCGAACAGCACGGCGCTGTACAGCTCGGTCTTGGTGCTGAAGTAGTAATGGAGGTTGGAGCGTGGCAGTTGCACTTCGGCAGCGATGTCGGCCATGGCGGTGCCGCCAAAGCCTTTTTCGGCGAAGACCTTTTCCGCCCCCAGCAGAATTTTCTCGACGTTACTGCGACGAATCCCGATCTTGTGATTGCCCATGAGGGCTCCCTGACGCCAGCGTTGACCAAGACTAGCATCCGGCTCCACGTCAGGGCGACAGGCTAAAACGAAACTTCGACACTCAGCTGTCGGCGGGTAAACTGGCGCCACTTCGAACCTGCCTCAGAGGTATTCACGATGCTCAAGAAAGCCCTGGTCACCACCGCCCTCCTCGGCTCGCTGCTGGCCGCTTCATCGGTGTGGGCTCACGCCCATCTCAAAGGCCAGACCCCGGCCGCCGACAGCACCGTGAGCGCGCCAGCGGAGTTGCGCCTGGAGTTTTCCGAAGGCGTTGAAGCGACCTTCACCAAGGTCACGCTCACCAAGGACGGCGCCGCAGTCCCGGTGAAGAGTCTCGCCACCGAAGGCAGTGACAAGAAAACCCTGGTCGTTACGCCTGCCGCACCGCTGACCGCAGGCACCTATAAAGTCGAGTGGCACGCGGTGTCCGTCGACACCCACAAAAGCGAAGGCGCCTACAGCTTCAAGGTTGGCCAGTAATTCATGACGAGCGCGATGGTGCTGTGTCGCTTTGTGCATTTCACCATGGTGCTGATGCTGTTCGGGGCGTGGGTGTTTCGGCCCTTGCTGCTCAATGGCAACGCTGAGCACCTTGATCGCAAGCTGGCGTTGACCAGTCGCTGGCTGGCCGCCGTGGCATTGGCCAGCGGCGTTGCCTGGTTGCTGCTGATCACCGCGAGCATGGCCGGAGCATGGGAAGCGGCATTTGATCCGTCGACCCTGCACCTGGTGTTGGGCAACACGTTTTTTGGCCAGGTCTGGCGCTGGCACTTGTTGCTCAATGGGATGCTGGTGGCGTTGCTGATGAGCCCTTGGCGGGCCAACAAGTCGCTGCGAATCGGCCTCGCCAGCCTGTTGCTGGCGACCCTCGCACCGGTCGGTCACGGCGCCATGCTGGACGGGCTCAATGGCCAGTTGTTGATGCTCAATCAAGTCGTTCACCTGACCTGCGTGGGTGCCTGGCTCGGTGGTTTGATGCTGTTGGTGATGATCTTGCGTCAACCGGCAGAGCAGCCCGTCAAAGCGATATTGCAGCGCTTTAGTGGTGTCGGTTACGCCTTGGTGGCGGGGCTGCTGATCACCGGGTTGATCAACGTTCGGGTCCTGACCGGAGTGTTCTGGCCGACGCCGTTGTTCACTGGTTTTGCGTTGATCCTGTTAATCAAGGTGGCGCTGATTGCGGCGATGCTCGGTTTGGCGCTGTTCAATCGCCTGCGCATCAACGATAGCGAGCAGCGTCTGTCGACACTCAAAACCAGTGTAATCCTCGAATGGATGCTGGGGATGGGTGCAGTCGCAGCAGTGTCCCTCCTCGGCACCCTGCCCCCCATGATCTCCAGCTGACCCCTCCCACAGGTTTTTCGGCGTCCTGACCCATGGCGCCATGTCATCGTACAACTTCTGATTGACAAGCCCTCAAACCCTCGCAAATAATCGCCGCCAATGTTGTACGACGACGTATAACAAAAATAAAAACAACAAGAAGTCTGGGAGCGTTACTGTGAGCAAGCTCGTCCGCAATTCGTCCGCCTGCACCCCACATCCGATGTTCAAACGCCGTCATACCCTGGGCCTCATTGGTTGCAGCGGCCTGGCCCTCGCCCTGCCGATGGCCGGCCATGCCGAAGGTTTCACCGACGACGCCAAGGCCACGCTGAACCTGCGCAACGCCTACTTCAACCGCAACTACACCAACCCGGCGTATCCGCAGGGCAAGGCTGAAGAGTGGACGCAAAACTTCATCCTCGACGCCAAATCCGGGTTCACCCAGGGCACCGTCGGGTTCGGCCTGGATGTGCTGGGACTGTACTCGGTCAAGCTCGATGGCGGTAAAGGCACCGGCGGTACCCAACTGCTGCCGCTGGACCATGATGGCCGCCCGGCGGACACCTTCGGTCGCACCGACGTAGCGTTTAAGACCCGGCTGTCGAAGACCGAGTTGAAGATCGGTGACTGGATGCCGGTGCTACCGATCCTGCGCTCCGATGATGGTCGTTCCCTGCCGCAAACCTTCCGCGGTGGCCAGGTGACGTCCAGCGAGATCAGCGGTCTGACGCTGTATGGCGGCCAGTTCCAGAAAAACAGCCCGCGCAATGACTCGAGCATGGAAGACATGTTCATGAACGGTAAATCCGCGTCCATTACTTCAGATCGTTTCAACTTCGGCGGCGGCGAATACACGTTCAACGACAAACACACCCAGATCGGCGTCTGGTACGACGAGCTCAGCGACATCTACCAGCAACAGTATTTCAACCTGAACCACACCCAACCGCTTGGCGACTGGACCCTCGGCGCCAACCTTGGTTACTTCATCGGTAAGGAAAACGGCAGCGCCCTGGCCGGCGATCTCGACAACAAAACCGCGTTCGCCCTGCTCTCGGCCAAATACGGCGGCAACACCTTCTACGTCGGCCTGCAAAAACTCACCGGTGACGATCAATGGATGCGCGTCAACGGGACCAGCGGCGGCACCCTGGCCAACGACAGCTACAACTCCAGCTACGATAACGCCAAGGAAAAATCCTGGCAGGTGCGTCACGACTACAACTTCGTCGCCCTCGGCGTTCCTGGCCTGACCCTGATGAACCGCTACATCAGCGGCGATAACGTGCACACCGGGAAGATCACCGACGGCGAAGAATGGGGCCGTGAATCCGAACTGGCCTACACCGTACAGAGCGGGCCGTTGAAAAACCTCAACGTGAAATGGCGCAACGCGAGCATTCGCAAGAGCTTCAGCACCAACGAGTTCGATGAGAACCGCATTTTCATCAACTACCCGATTTCGCTGTTGTAACACCGACCCTGTGGGAGCGAGCTTGCTCGCGATAGCTATCGTTCAATCAGCACTTTGGTTGACTGATCCAACGCCATCGTGAGCAGGCTCACTCCTGCAAGGATGGTTTTCCAATCAGGAATTGACCCTCCGTCCATTTCAACCAACGTCGCGTTGACAAGACCCTGAGACCCTTACGATACTTCAGCAAAGTCGTACGACAACCTACAACGACTCAATAACAACAACTGTTTGTCCAGGATTCCCATGACTACTACGACCACCCGCCTCCCTTTCAATCGCCTGCTGCTGACCGGTGCCGCCGGTGGCCTGGGTAAAGTCTTGCGCGAAACCCTGCGCCCCTATGCCAATGTGATTCGCCTGTCGGACATCGTCGACCTCGCTCCGGCGATCGATGACCGCGAAGAAATCGTGCCGTGCGATCTGGCAGACAAGCAAGCCGTGCATCAATTGGTCGAAGGCGTGGATGCGATCCTGCACTTTGGCGGTGTGTCGACCGAGCACTCATTCGAGCAGATCCTCGGCGCCAATATCTGCGGCGTGTTCCACATCTACGAAGCCGCGCGCCGCCACGGTGTGAAGCGCGTGATCTTCGCCAGCTCCAACCACGTCATCGGTTTCTACAAGCAAGACCAGGTCATCGACGCACACTCCCCACGTCGTCCGGACAGCTACTACGGTTTGTCCAAGTCCTACGGCGAAGACATGGCCAGTTTTTACTTCGATCGCTACGGCATCGAGACCGTCAGCGTGCGTATCGGCTCATCGTTCCCGGAACCGCAAAACCGCCGCATGATGAGCACGTGGTTGAGCTTCGGCGACCTGACCCAATTGCTGGAATGCGCCTTGTACGCCCCGAACGTCGGCCACACCGTGGTGTATGGCGTGTCCGACAACAAGCACGTTTGGTGGGACAACCGTTTCGCATCCGGCCTGGGTTATCAACCACAGGACAACTCCGAAGTATTCCGCGAAAAAATCGAGACCCAACCGATGCCGGCCGCTGATGACCCGGCGATGGTTTACCAAGGTGGTGCGTTTGTCGCGTCGGGCCCGTTCGGCGACTGACCCCCAACAACAAAAAACCAAGGGAATGAGTGGCCATGCAAGCCGAATTGATTGTCGATGCCCGAAACGCTGTCGGTGAATGCCCGGTGTGGGTCCCCGAGGAAAACGCCCTGTACTGGGTCGATATTCCTGCCGGCGCCCTGCAACGCTGGAGTGCCGCCAGCGGACACGTCGATGCGTGGACCGCGCCGGAAATGCTCGCGTGCATCACCCGCCACCGTGACGGTGGCTGGGTAGCCGGGATGGAAAGCGGCTTTTTCCATCTGCACCCGCACACCGACGGCAGCCTCGACAGTCAATTGCTCGCCCACGTCGACCACGCCCGCACGGACATGCGCCTGAACGATGGTCGTTGCGACCGTCAGGGGCGTTTCTGGGCGGGCAGCATGGTGTTGAACATGGGCGCCAACGCGGCTGACGGCACGCTTTACCGCTACAGCGCCGGTCAACGAGGGCCGCTGGAGGCACAACTCGGCGGGTTTATCGTTCCAAACGGCCTGGGTTTCAGCCCGGATGGGCGGACGATGTACCTGTCCGACTCGCATCCCCACGTTCAGAAAATCTGGGCCTTTGACTACGACATCGACAGCGGCACGCCGTCCAATCGGCGGCTGTTTGTCGACATGAACCAGTTCCCCGGTCGCCCTGACGGTGCGGCGGTGGATGCCGACGGTTGCTACTGGATCTGCGGTAATGACGCCGGGTTGATTCACCGCTTTACCCCTGACGGCCGACTGGATCGCTCCCTCGCCGTCCCGGTGAAGAAACCCAGCATGTGCGCCTTCGGTGGCAGCCGCCTGGACACGCTGTTTGTGACCTCGATTCGCCCCGGTGACGACCAAGATGAGCAGTCCCTGGCCGGTGGCGTGTTTGCCCTCGATCCGGGTGTTACCGGGTTGCCGGAACCGCTGTTCAATGTTCCCTGACTGAATGAAGAAAATAAGCGCCTTCCCATGTGGCGAGGGAGCTTGCTCCCGCTGGGTCGCGCAGCGGCCCCGACAATCTTTCATTTGTATCGAGGCAGCTGTATTGGCGACTGCTTCGCAGCCGAGCGGGAGCAAGCTCCCTCGCCACAATGTCCCCATTGAGCCAGGCATTTCACAATGACAATGACGCTTCTCGAACTCGAAGACGAACTGACCCACCTCACCCTCGCCCCCGAGCTCGGCGGCAGCCTCGTCAACTGGACGGTTCGCAGCACCGGCCAACCGCTGCTCCGTCACACTGACGCCCATGCGCTGAACACCGGCCTGCCGGGCAAACTCGGCTGCTATCCCCTGGTGCCGTGGTCCAACCGCATCGCCGAGGGTGGTTTCGATTGCCCCGAGGGCTGGCTGGCGTTGACGCCCAATAGCCTCACCGATCCGCTGCCCATTCACGGCAGCGCCTGGCAGCAACCGTGGCAAGTGGTGTCGCAATCGGCCAACGAAGTGGTCCTGCAACTCGACAGCAGCACGCCGTTCGCCTATCGCGCCCGGCAGCGGTTTCATCTGTGCAAGGGCCAGTTGAGCATCGAATTACAGGTCACCCACCTGGCCGACCGCGCCGCGTGGCATGGCCTCGGTTTGCACCCCTACTGTCCGCGCACGTCGAACACGCAGCTACAGGCCAAGGCCGAGAAAGTCTGGTTATGCGATGGTTCGAAACTGCCAACCGAGTTGATCGAGTTGCCCGCTGACTGGGATTTCCGTCAACCGCGCGCCTTACCCGCCTCCCTGGTCGACAACGGTTTCTGCCACTGGGACGGCCATTGCCTGATCCAGCAACCCGACCTCGGTTATGCGCTGGAATGCCAGGCCACCGGCAGCGATTATTACCTGCTCTACTGCCCGGTCGGTCTGGAGTTTTTCTGCATCGAACCGGTGAGCCACCCCGTCAACGCGCATCACCTGCCCGGCCGGCCAGGGTTACGGTTGCTGGAGCAAGGTCAGTCGGCGGAGCTTGGGTTCAGCCTGCAGTATCGCGCGCTCGGATAACGCCATTACCCGAGCATCTGACTCAGCGCCGCACGCAGCTTGCCGGGTTTCACCGGCTTGTTCAGCAGCGGCGCGCCGAGTCGCTGCAATGAGCGTCGACACTGATCCGTGCGGTCCGCCGTGATGATTACCGCCGGAATCACCTGGCCGTAATGCTCACGCAAATGCCTGACCACATCGCAGCCCACTACGCCATGATCGAGGTGATAGTCCGCCAGGATCAGTTCCGGCGCTTGCCCACGCAGCGCCGCCAGCGCCGAGGATTCATCCGTGGCCGTGACCACCTCGCACCCCCACTGCCCAAGCAGCGCGCTCATGCTCTCGAGAATGCTGACTTCGTTGTCCAGCACCAGCAGGCGTCGGCCCGGCAAGGGATTGCCCGTGGTCAACTGAGGCGCAGCCTGACTGATCGGCAGCGGCACCTCATGGGAAATCGGTACGTCGATGCTGAACATCGACCCTCGTCCCGGCACCGATTTAACCCCAATCCGATAACCGAGAATCTTGCCGATGCGCTCAACAATGGCCAGCCCCAACCCCACACCTTTGCGGTCGGCGGCGCGTCCGACGTCGAGTTGGTTGAACTCCAGGAAAATCGAATCCAGTCGGTCCGCGGCGATGCCACGCCCGGTGTCCCAGACCTCCAGGCGCAGCATCTCGCCGCGACGCCTTGCGCCCAGCAGGATGCTGCCCTCGTCGGTGTAGCGGCAGGCGTTACTGAGGAAGTTACGCAGGATGCGCGTCATCAGGCGCAGGTCGGTGCTGATGGCGTACTCGCCCACCTGCACGCGCAGGTTCAACCCTGCCGCTTCGGCGACCGACTGAAATTCGGACACCAGCGGCCCGAGCAATTCGTCGAGACGATAAAGGGCAACGTCGGGTTTGACCGCCGCCTGATCGAGCCGGGATATATCCAGCAAATCAGTGAGCAAATCTTCGGCCCCCTCCAGCGCCTGATGAGTACGCTCGACCAGGACCTGTTCAACGTCAGGCAGCTTTCGTTCACGCAGCGTCGAGATCAGCAAGCGCGCAGCGTTAAGCGGTTGCAGCAGGTCGTGACTGGCCGCCGCGAGGTATTTGTCCTTGCTGCGATTGGCGGCCTCAGCGGCGTCGCGGGCATCGCGCAAAGCCTCGGCGATCTGCTTGCGCTGGGTGATCTGCTGTTGCAGGTTGCGGTTGGCTTCCAATAACTCATCGGTGCGCGCGGCGACCCGTTGCTCCAGCTCATCGTTGAGTTGTTGTAAACGCTGCTGGGCTTGTTTGCGTTCGGTGATGTCGGCGACGAACCCCTCAACCAGGCCTTCCTGATCGGGCTTGAGCAACAGGTTCATCAAGACATCGAGGCTGCTGCCGTCCTTGCGCCGCAACTGGGTTTCATAGCCGTGCAGGCTGCGTTGATGCTTAAGGATTTCGCCGATGTTTTCCAGCTCACTGGCCCCGCCGACAAACAGGTTGCTCGCCAGGTCCGCCAGGGAAAACAGCACCTCTTGCGGGTCCTGATAGCCGAGCATGTGCGCCAACGCCGGGTTGGCGGCCCGCATGCCTTCGTGCAGGCTGGCCTGGAAAATCCCCTGGACCGCGTTTTCGAACAACCATTTGTAGCGATTGCGCTCGGCTTCCAGCTCGTCGAGCCGCGCGGCCAGTTCCGGGTAATGGCTCTTGCGCGCCGAATGGCTGCCTAACCCGAGTAACCCCGCCAGTGCCCGTTGCTGATCGTCAGAGGGCTTCGCCATAGACGACCTCGACATCACGCTGACTGGATTCGCGCGGATTGGTCAGGATGCACGGGTCGTGCATGGCGTGTTGCGACAGGAACGGAATGTCCGCCGTACTGACCCCGTGCAAGCCAAGGGTCTCGTGGAAGCCGATTGCGTGTTTGAGCGCAATCAGATGCTCCACCAGTCGCGCGCAGATCTGACGGTGGTTCAGGCCACGGCAATCGATGCCGAAGGTCTCGGCGATTACCTTGAAGCGATCCGGCGCCGAGCTGTAATTGAACGCCACCACATGTTCCACCAACACCGCGTTGCACAGGCCATGGGGCAGATCGAGGAACCCGCCCAGGCTGTGGGACATCGCGTGCACAGCGCCGAGAATCGCGTTGGAGAACGCCAGCCCGGCTTGCATGCTGCCGAGCATGATCTTCTCGCGCAGGGCGATGTCTGTCGGGTTGGCAATCATTTGCACCAGGTTGCCGTTGATCAACCGCATCGCTTCCAGCGCATGGGGATCGGTCAGTGGCCCGTGGCCCGTGGAGACAAAGGCTTCGATGGCGTGCACCAACGCATCGATGCCGGTACACGCCGACAGGAACGGGTCCATGCTCAGGGTCGTTTCCGGGTCGATCAACGAGACGTCCGGCACCACCGCTTTGCTGACGATGGAGAACTTCATGCGTTCTTGCTGGTTGGAAATGATCACGAACTGCGACACATCAGCCGACGTGCCGGCGGTGGTCGGAATCAGGATCAGGGGCGGGCTGGGCACGCGGATGGTGTCCACGCCTTCGAATTCGAGAATGCTGCGTCCGTGAGCAACGACAATGCCGATGCCTTTGCCGCAATCCATCGGGCTGCCACCGCCGACGGCGACGATCACATCGCAATGGTTTTCCCGGTACAGCTCGGCGCCGAGCATCACTTCTTCGACCCGCGGATTGGGGGAGACATCGGCGTACAGGAAGTAATCGATACCCAACGCTTGCAGGCTGGCC
This sequence comes from Pseudomonas mucoides, assembly GCF_015461845.1. Lineage (GTDB taxonomy): Bacteria > Pseudomonadota > Gammaproteobacteria > Pseudomonadales > Pseudomonadaceae > Aquipseudomonas > Aquipseudomonas mucoides. The sequence goes on from NZ_JACOPW010000001.1 coordinate 129,896, forward strand.
TCGACGTCGGCGACCCAACCGGCGGCAATCACCCCGGGGTCGCTGACCACCAGGACTTTGCGGGCACCGAAGGTCTTGGCGTAGTTACCGACATTGTGCCGACAGCCGGCACCGAAGATGATTTCTGGAGACACGAACTTACGCAGCTGGCTGAGACTCTGGCTCATTGGAAAGCCTGTTTTTATTGTTTTGGAAGATAGAACCCACACTAAACCATCCGGCTGCGAATGCAATCAGACCAAAGAACACTGTGGGAGCGAGCTTGCTCGCGATGACGGAGTGTCAGCCAACAAAGATGCTGAATGTTAAACCGCTATCGCGAGCAGGCTCACTGCTACAAGGGATTGGTGTTGCCAGATTCATCCGCGGTAGATCAGCTGCGAAGCCTTTTCGTTGCGCAACGTCAGGTGTTCCATGCCCTGCCCCACGGCTTCGGCTTCTTCCCGGGCCTTGAGGATCACGCCATGGTGCGGCGACTTGCTGCACACCGGGTCGGCATTGGCGGCATCGCCGGTGAGCATGAACGCCTGGCAACGGCAGCCGCCCAGGTCCTTGTGCTTTTCATCACACGAGCGGCACGGCTCCTTCATCCAGTCATCGCCACGAAAACGGTTGAAGCCAAACGAATCAGTCCAGATGTGCTCAATGCTGTGCTCTCGCACATTGGGAAACTGCACCGGCAACTGACGGGCGCTGTGGCAAGGCAGCGCGGTACCGTCCGGGGTGATGTCGAGAAACAGATTGGCCCAACCGTTCATGCAGGTTTTGGGGCGCTCTTCGTAATAGTCCGGGGTGACGAAGATCAGCTTGCACGGATGGCCCTGGGCCTCAAGCCGCGCGCGATACTCGTTGGTGATGCGCTCGGCGCGCTGTAGTTGCTCGCGGGTGGGCAGCAGGCCGACGCGATTGAGTTCGGCCCAGCCGTAGAATTGGCACGTGGCCAACTCGACAAAATCCGCTTCCAGCTCAAGACACAAGTCGATGATCTGCGCGATCTGATCAATGTTGTGCCGATGGGTGACGAAGTTCAGCACCATGGGATACCCCTGGGCTTTCACCGCGCGGGCCATGGCCAGTTTCTGGGCGAAGGCCTTGCGGGAGCCGGCGAGCATGTTATTGACCGCTTCGTCAGCCGCCTGAAAGCTGATCTGGATATGGTCCAGCCCGGCCACCTTGAAGTCGCGGACTTTCTGCTCGGTCAGGCCGATGCCCGAGGTGATCAGGTTGGTGTAGTAGCCCATGTCTCGCGCGGCTTTGATCAGTTCGGCCAGGTCCTGTCGCACCAATGGCTCACCGCCGGAAAACCCCAATTGCGCAGCCCCCATTTCGCGGGCCTCACGAAACACCCGAATCCACTCCTCGGTGCTCAGCTCCTCGCCATGCCGGGCAAAATCCAGCGGGTTGGAACAATACGGGCATTGCAGCGGGCAACGGTAGGTCAGCTCGGCCAACAGCCACAGCGGTGGGCCGACGGGTGAATCATTCAATCCAGAATTGCGCATGGGCCACCTCCAGGAATGCCAGCACATCCTCATCAATCCCCGGTACGCCGGGAAAATTCGCGGTCAGTCGCTCTATGATCGCCGAGACACTGCGCCGGCCATTCACCAGATCGAGGATCTGCCCGGCGCTGGCGTTGAGTTTGATCATGCCTTCGGGGTACAGCAGCACGTGACAGTCCTGGCGGGGCTCCCATTGCAAACGAAAGCCCTGGCGCAACGACGGCAACCACCCGCGTTGGATCAGGCTCACAGGGCAATCCCCCGGTGCCAGACTTTATCGGCCGTGACGGTGTGATAAGGCGGACGCTCCAGCTCGTAGGCCATGCTCATGGCGTCGAGCATGCTCCACAGCACATCGAGTTTGAATTGCAGGATCTCGAGCATGCGTTGCTGCGCCTCGCGTGTGACGTAGTGCGCCAAGGTAATGCGCAAGCCGTGCTCCACATCGCGTCGGGCCTGACTCAAACGGTTGCGAAAATAGTCATAACCGGCAACGTCGATCCACGGGTAATGCGTCGGCCAGGCGTCGAGTCGGGACTGATGGATCTGCGGGGCGAACAGCTCGGTCAGCGAACTGCTCGCCGCTTCCTGCCAGCAGGCGCGACGGGCGAAATTGACATAGGCATCGACGGCGAACCTCACGCCAGGCAGCACCCGTTCCTGGGACAGAATCTGTTCGCGATCCAGCCCCACCGCTTCGCCCAGACGCAGCCAGGCTTCGATGCCGCCTTCACTGCCGGGCACGCCGTCATGGTCGAGAATCCGTTGCAACCACTCACGGCGCACGTCGCGGTCCGGGCAGTTGGCGAGGATCGCAGCATCCTTGAGCGGAATGTTCACCTGGTAATAGAAGCGATTGGCGACCCAACCCTGAATCTGCTCGCGGCTCGCGCGGCCGGCGTACATGGCTTGGTGAAACGGGTGATGGATGTGGTAGTAGGCGCCTTTGGCGCGCAGGGCGGCTTCGAATTCGGTGGGGGTCATTGCAGTGCCGGTCATTGCGGTTCTCCGATGGATTTGTGCTGCCGGGTCTGGCCTCATCGCGGGCAAGCCACGCTCCCACAGGTTCACGCGATCAACTGTGGGAGCGTGGCTTGCCCGCAATGGGGCCATCCGCTACAGCTCAATACTCATGCCGTCATAAGCCACTTCGATTCCACGCCGTTCCAGCAAGGCCCGCTCGGCCGAGTCTTCATCGAGGATCGGATTGGTGTTGTTGATGTGAATCAGCACCTTGCGCTGGCGGGTAAAACCTTCAAGCACCTCAAGCATGCCGCCGGGGCCGCTTTGCGACAGGTGGCCCATTTCGCTGCCCAGACTTTGGCCGACTTCGCAGACGCGCATTTCGTCGTCACGCCACAAAGTGCCGTCCAGCAGCAGGCAATCGGCACGCTGCATCCAGCCCAGCACTTCGTCATCGACTTGCCCCAGCCCCGGCGCATAAAACAGCGATGCACCGCTGCGTCGGTCTTCAATGAACAAGCCGATCGTATCGCCCGGTTGCGGATGGCCGCGATTGGGTGAATACGGCGGTGCGTTGCTCACCAAGGGAATCGCCCGCCAGCGCAAGTGCTGGCAGGCAGGAATGCTGAACGGCTGACGATCCAGGCCGATCGGTTGCCACTGCAGCCCGCCGTTCCAGTGGCGCAGCATGTTGAACAGCGGGAAGCCGCTGCTCAGGTCCTGGTGAACCCGTTCGGTACACCAGACGGCATGCGGACAGCCTTCGCGCAGGCTCAGCAAGCCGGTGCAGTGATCGATCTGGCTGTCGAGCAGCACGACACCCGCGATGGCGCTGTCACGCAACTGGCGAGCCGGTTGCAACAGCGGAAAACTCGCAAGCTGCGCACGAATGTCCGGCGAAGCATTGCACAGCACCCAATCCACACCGTTGTCGCTCAGGACAATCGAGGACTGGGTGCGCGGTTGTGACCGCAGGCTGGCATTGCGCATCCCGGCGCATTGGTGGCAATTGCAATTCCACTGCGGGAAACCGCCACCAGCAGCCGAGCCGAGAATGCGAATGTGCATGAATGAGGCTCCAAAGGCAGGCCCGGCCAACCCGACGGCTGGCCGGGTGAGCAATCAACGGTTGGCGAAATACATCGTCACTTCGAAGCCAATGCGCAGATCGGTAAACGCGGGTTTAGTCCACATGGGTCAATCCTCTTCTTGTGCCGGGCGATTCCGGTAAAGCCATTAATGCACGGGGCATCGGGCGCCCGAATGCTACTTTCGAAGGAGATGGCGGGGTGCGTTGGTAGGGGGTGTACGGGACTTTCAAATTCACCGAAGTACCCCTGTGGGAGCAGGCTTGCCCGCGATGGCGGCGTGACAGTCAACATCAATGTTGAATGTGCAGGCCTCATCGCGGGCAAGCCCGCTCCCATAGGGGTTACGGTGTGTTCGAGGGTTAGAAGAACCCCAGCGGATTGATGTCGTAGCTGACCAGCAGGTTCTTGGTCTGCTGGTAGTGATCGAGCATCATCTTGTGGTTTTCCCGACCGACGCCGGACTTCTTGTAGCCACCGAACGCGGCGTGCGCCGGGTACAGGTGATAGCAGTTGGTCCACACGCGCCCGGCCTTGATCGCCCGGCCCATGCGGTAGGCGCGGTTGATGTCGCGGGTCCAGAGGCCGGCACCGAGGCCGAACTCGCTGTCGTTGGCAATCGCCAGCGCTTCAGCTTCGTCCTTGAAGGTGGTGACACCCACCACCGGACCGAAGATTTCTTCCTGGAAGACGCGCATCTTGTTGTGGCCCTTGAGCAGCGTCGGCTGGATGTAATAGCCGCTGGACAGGTCACCTTCAAGCCGTTCGGCGGCGCCACCGGTGAGGAGTTCGGCCCCCTCCTCCTGAGCGATTTTGAGGTACGAGAGGATCTTGTCGTATTGCTGCTCCGACGCCTGGGCGCCGACCATGGTTTCGGTGTCCAGCGGGTTGCCGCGTTTGATCTTGACGATCTTCTTCATCACCTCGGCCATAAACGGCTCGTAGATCGATTCTTGCACCAGCGCCCGCGATGGGCAGGTGCAGACTTCGCCCTGGTTGAAGAATGCGAGCACCAGGCCTTCAGCGGCTTTTTCGATGAACTGCGGCTCGGCGTTCATGATGTCTTCGAAGAAGATATTCGGCGACTTGCCGCCCAGTTCGACGGTGCTCGGGATGATGTTCTCGGCGGCGCAATGCATGATGTGCGCGCCGACCGGGGTGGAACCGGTGAAGGCGATCTTGGCGATGCGCTTGCTGGTGGCCAGCGCTTCGCCGGCTTCACGACCGAAGCCCTGGACGATGTTCAACACGCCCGCCGGTAGCAAATCGGCGATCAGCTCAGCGAAGACCATGATCGACAGTGGCGTCTGTTCTGCCGGTTTGAGCACGACGCAGTTACCGGCGGCCAGGGCCGGGGCAAGTTTCCAGGCCGCCATCAGCAGCGGGAAATTCCATGGAATGATTTGCCCGACCACGCCCAGAGGCTCGTGAAAGTGATAGGCGGTGGTCAGTTCATTGATCTCCGCAGCGCCGCCTTCCTGGGCGCGAATGCACCCGGCAAAGTAGCGGAAATGGTCGGCAGCCAATGGCACGTCGGCGTTCAGGGTTTCGCGCACGGCCTTGCCGTTGTCCCAGGTTTCGGTGACGGCGAGGAGTTCCAGGTTTTGTTCGATGCGATCGGCGATTTTCAGCAGCACCCGCGAACGGTCCTGGGCCGAGGTCTTGCCCCAGGCATCCGCAGCGGCGTGTGCCGCGTCGAGGGCCTTGTCGATGTCGGCGGCGCTGGAGCGTGGGAACTCGGCAATCACCTCACCGTTCACCGGCGAGGTATTGGTGAAGTATTCGCCATTGACCGGCGCGACAAACTCGCCGCCGATGAAGTTGCCATAGCGCGGTTTGAAGGAAACAACGGCGCCTGGGGTTCCGGGTTGTGCGTAGATCATGGTGGGCCTCTGTCTGGGTCGATGCCTGTCGGGCCGACAAGCGATGAACCGATACTAGAGAGCCCCGCGTGCCGGACGAATGCGCCGTTGGCAGGAGGGCTCTCGTTATTTGGTCGTAGGTTTCACACAAAACACTGTGGGAGCGAGCTTGCTCGCGATGGCGTCTGTTCAGTCAGAACTGCTGTGACTGAGACACCGCTATCGCGAGCAAGCTCGCTCCCACAGGGGTTATGCGGTGGACTGGGGGTTAGTGCTTGGCCACCAGGTCTTTCGGCAGCTTGAAGGTCCAGAGCATGCCGCCCTGGTTGAAGTCCTTGATGCGCTTGGCCACTTCCCCGCCCCACAACGGTACGGCGCCGCCCCAGCCGGAGAGGACAGACACGTACTGTTCGCCGTCCATTTCCCAGGTCACGGGCGAGCCGAGGACGCCGGAACCGGTCTGGAATTCCCAGACTTTCTCGCCGGTCTTGGCATTGAACGCCTGGAGGAAACCTTCCGGCGTGCCGGTGAATACCAGATTGCCCTTGGTCGTCAGTACCCCGCCCCACAGCGGCGCATAGTTCTTGTGGCGCCAGACTTCTTTGCCGGTTATCGGGTCGATGGCGCGCAGCACGCCGATGTAGTCTTCATTCAACGGTTTGATGGTGAACCCGGCGCCGAGGAATGCCGCGCCTTTTTTGTAGGCGATGCCCTCGTTCCAGATGTCCATGCCCCACTCGTTGGATGGCACGTAAAACAGGCCGGTGTCGCGGTTGTAGGCCATCGGCATCCAGTTTTTCGCGCCCAGGAACGCAGGCGCTACAAAGACTGAACTGCCCTTGGGTTCGGAACCCGGAGCGCCAGGGCGGCTGGCTTCGTTGTAGATCGGCCGGCCATCTTTATCCAGGCCGGTGGCCCAGGTGATCTTGTCCACAAACGGGAAACCGCGGATGAACTTGCCGTTGGTACGGTCCAGCACGTAGAAGAAACCGTTGCGGTCCGCCGTGGCCGCCGCTTTGATTTCTTTGCCGCCCTCGGTGTAGTTGAACGAGACCAGCTCGTTCACGCCGTCATAGTCCCAACCGTCGTGGGGCGTGCTCTGGAAGTGCCATTTGATGGTGCCATCGTCCGGGTTGAGCGCCAGGCGCGACGACGAGTAGAGGTTATCGCCAGGACGCAAATGCGAGTTCCACGGTGCCGGGTTGCCGGTGCCGAACAGCAGCAGATTGGTTTCCGGGTCGTAGTAACCGCCGAGCCACGGGGCGGCACCGCCGGTCTTCCACAAGTCACCCGGCCAGGTCTTGCCGGCTTCACCGCCGGAGATGCCGTTCTCGATGGCCTTGCCGTCCTTGTAGACGTAGCCCATATGACCTTCGACGGTTGGGCGGACCCACAACAGATCGCCATTTTTCGGGTCGTACGCCGAGATCTTGCCCACCACACCGAACTCGCCACCGGCCACGCCGGTAATCAGCTTGCCGTTGATCACCAAGGGCGCGGCGCTGATCGAATAGCCTTCCTTGTGGTCGGCCACCTGCTTGCTCCACACCACTTTGCCGGTGTCTTTGTTCAGGGCCACCAGCTTGGCGTCGAGCGTGCCAAAGAACACCAGGTCGCCATACAGCGCCACGCCACGGTTGATCACGTCGCAGCACGGACGGATGTCATCCGGCAGGCGCGCATCGTACTGCCAGAGCTTCTTGCCGGTGCGCGCATCGACCGCGAACACCCGCGAGTAAGAACCGGTCATGTACATCACGCCGTCCTTGATCATCGGCTGTGCCTGCTGGCCACGCTGTTTTTCGCCGCCGAAGGAGAATGCCCAGGCAGGTCGCAACTCCTTCACGTTGTCGACGTTGAGAATATCCAGCGGGCTGTAGCGTTGCCCCTGGACGCCGAGGCCGTTGGTGACAATTTGCTCCGGGTTTTTCGGGTCCTGGAGAATGTCCTGGTCGGTGACCGCGGCCAATGCCTGGCCAGACAACAGCATGGCACTGAGCAGCAGGCTCAAGACGAAGGGCTGGCGACGTGCGGGTTGAGTCATGACGGCTACCTCTGCGGTTTTTTGTTATTCGCGGGAGAGTTTCCCGGCGTAGTGCAGATTCTTGGGCGCCGTCGCCCCGACAACAATTACCCGCAATATGGAGATTCCTAATCCCTTAGTAGCGGGTCGCATGGGTTCAAGCATTATCTGGCTGCGCCGGAATCCACCCGGGTCATCTGCCCACGCTCGTAGCGCGGGTACAAATGACTGACGCTGCGGATCAATTCATAACGGCTCAGCGTGATCCCGGCGAAACGTTCGGGGATCGGACTGCGGATCATCTCGGCCATGTCGCTGCCATTCGCTGCACCCGCTTGCAGCAACTGGTCGAGCCAGGTCAGGTAGTCGCGCATTTGTTCGAAGGGTTGTGGGTCGCTGGACACGGGGCCGTGACCCGGCACGATCAGCGTCCAGGGCAAGCCCTGCAGGGTCGCGATGTCCGCCAGCCACACAGACAGCCCGTGGCTGTTGGGCGTGGTCAAGGCCCGTTGATAAAACACCAGGTCCCCGGCAAACAGCACGCCGGTTCGCTGGTCGAGAATAGCCAGATCCGCTCCCGTATGCCCACCCAGGCCCAGCAAGCGTAAATCGTGATTCCCAAAACTGCGTACGCCTGGCGTCACGACTTGATTGGGCAACACCACTTCGGTGCCACGCATCCAGTCACCCACCATTCGATACATGTTCTCGGCCATCGCATCGCCTTGTTGATGCAACAGCTCGGTCGTCCCCGCCAGCGCGCCGATGGGCACGTCAGCGAACGCCTGATTTCCCAGCACATGGTCCGGATGATGGTGGGTCAGGAACACCTGAACCACCGGTTTATCGGTGATCTCGGCAATCGCCTGGTGCATCGCCTCGCCGTAGCGTTTCGACGGCCCGGTGTCGATGACCACCACGCCACGTTCGGTGACAATGAACGCGGTGTTGACGATATTGCCGCCGTTGGCCTTGGCGAAATTATCCGTACTGCCTTCCAGCAGCCAGGTGTCTTCGGCGATCTGCCGGGGCTTGAGCGAATACTCAAGGTCGGCCATGGCCGGCAGGCTGACGCTCAACACCATCAGCAATATCCAGCGCATGAAAGGCTCCTTTGGCTCAGGGAATCGACGCATCAAATTCATTGCCGCTGTTGTCCCGGATAATCAGACGCGTCTGCCCTGCCCCTTCGATGTCGAAGGCCAGGTTGGGGTTTTCACTGACGGCAGGAAACAGCTCCAGCCGCGCCAACAGCTGATCATCCGCGCTTCGCAGTTCGGCATGGTTGATGAAAAATTCCGGGATGCCGTTGACCATGCCGTTGTCCATCGGATGCGCCACCTGCACGCGCAAACGGCTGAAGTCAGTGCGCGGATAGCGCGCGCCTAAAACCTCGCCGAGGTGTTCCTCCCAGCCGGGCTGGGTACGCACCACACTGGGTGCGGTGCAACCACCGCCCGCCGCATCGATCAGGGTCGAACCGACATGCCACAGCCCATCGCGCGTCAGGACCGCGGCGCGTAAAGGGGTGGCCTGTTCAATCCGGATACGGATCGACAACCACGGCAACACGCGATCCAGCGGCTGGAAGTCGACAATCTTCGGCAGCGGATTGAGCTCGGCCCAGGCGAGGATTTTCACCACCTCGCCCTTGAACGCTCGCGCATCGATTTCCAGTGGCACCTGCCGGGCATCTTCGGCGAACGGCGGCGCCAGCAGCTTGACCCGGTCATCGAAGACAAAAGGCGCGTCGCCGAGCATTTGCTTGTGATAGAACGCCCACATCACCGAGGGCACCGGGTCTTTGCCCGGATCGATACTCGCGGCGTGCGCGGCCAAAGGTAACCAGCAGGCCAACAGACACTTGATTCGCCAGCTCATCACCCGCTCCTATTGGTACATCTCCGGCACGTCATACCGCAGGCCGTAATGGCTGTAGATCGTCTTCACGGAACCCTCGCGGATCAGGCCTTCCAGCGCCTCTTCCACGGCATACGCCAATTGCCGATTGCTTTCGTGCACGGCCATGCCGATCTCCCAGAGTTGCTTGCCCATGTTCGGATAGGCGTTTTGCGCCAACGCCCATTGCGGGTCGGCCGCCTCATGCACTTGCCAGTCGATTTCGCCACGCATGGCCATGACCGCGTCGACCTCACCGGCCTTCATCGCCGCAAAGGCCTGGGGTACGCCCGGGTAGTGGTGGGTTTTGCCCGCGAGCATGCCGTTGAACACCGACGTCAGGTAGAACGACGGCACGCTGTCGACCTCGACGCCGATCGGATGCGAGTCGAACACGGCCACGCTGCCGACCTTGTCCAATCGGCGTTGATCGTAAGCCACCTGCCATTGTTCGGTCTGATAGGGCCCGAACATCACCACATGCCCGTTTTCCATTTCGCCAAACTCGTTGCGCTTCTGGGCGTAGTCACGGTCATAGGGCACACGCATCATCAGGTCGGCCAACTGCTGGTTGTGCAAGGCACTGGCGCGCCAGATGTAATCACGCAGATCGTCATCGAGTTTTTCCCCGGCAGGGGCCCAGATCAGCGTCAGGTGTACGCCGAGCGCCTTGGCCAGCGCCTCGGCGAGTTCGACATCGACGCCTCGGGGCTGGCCGGCCTGCTCAAAACTGTAGGGGGCGAAGTCCTTGTAAACCGCCACTTTCAGCTCCCCGGCAGCAATCATTTCGTCATAGTTTCGAACCTGCGCCTGCACCGTCTGGCAACACAGCCACAGCGCACTGATCAACACCGCGAGCAGACGCATGGAATCACTCCTCGACGTGAACGCTGTCCAGGTAAGTGCGCACTGCCCACAACGCTTCCTGGCTCAGGTAATCAGCCATTTTCGGCATGTAGACCCGACCGTCACGCACGGCGCCATGACGCACGCGTTCGACGAACCACTCGTCACCCGCCTCGCCGACATCAAGCAGGCGCAGGTCAGGGGCGATCCCGCCGGACTTGGCTTCCAGGCCATGACACGCCGCGCAGTTCTGGTTGTAGGCCGACGAGCCGATTTCCAGGGCTCTGTCGTGTTCCGGGGAGGCTCGATAGGGGTTGGCCGCGGCCCAGCCATCGCCATCCACCGTTACACCGGCGTCCTTGATCGGTGTCAGGCCCTGGGTTTCAACCGCTTGCGGCACCACGTTGCCATGAGCCCACACGGAACCTGCACTGATAAAGCCGGCCAGCAGACCGACGACGAGCAAGGCGTTGCGTTTTGTTGTCATTGTTATGCCCTCAGGATTGCACGCAAAACCTCTTGGCAGAGGCTATGGCACTCATCTTAGAAACGGCATCGCCAACACCCCATGCTGCTTTGGTGGTCGCCTTCTAGTCCCTTGGTAGTAAGGCGATGGATGCACACCTCGGGTACGTCGCCAACAGGCCTGGTGTCCCGGCGAAGCGGGCAGCGTCAGTAACGGCCAGTTAAGCCATAACACCAGCGGCTACAAAAATTGTGTTACCGCTGAAATCGGATGTTCTCCTCCGGGGCGATGACCGTTGTCGCTCCATGCTAAAACCGCGCAGGTACGCAGGGGTTACTACCTTGGTACTGGCTCTCCGCTACTTTCTGCATATTTCCTCTGCTCCACAGGCTTCCTATGCTGGCGCTACCTGTAAAGGAGTGCCCTATGCGCCTGCTTGCCCCTTACGCCTTGCTCTACCTGCTGGCGATTGCCTGCGCCGCCGGCGTGGCTACTCAGAGCCAGGCTGCGCAGGCGCCATTGGAGGTGCGGATCGGCTACCTGGGTTATCGGCCCGATCCTGGGCCGCTCCTGTCGAACGTGATTCCCGAACCGAGCGATGCCGGACTGCGCGGCGCCGAACTGGCGATCACCGACAGCAACAGCACCGGACGTTTTCTCAACCACAGCTACGCGCTGGTCAGCGCCAGCGTCGACAGCCCTGAAGCCTTGCTCGATGCGGCCAACGCCCAGCACGCGCAGGGTCTGCGGCTGTTTGTGGTGAACGCCCCGGCCGACAGCTTGCGCCAGCTCAGCGCCGCCCTGCCCGACAGCCTGATATTCAACGCCGGCAGTCCCGACGATCGCCTGCGGACCACCGATTGCCTGTCGAACGTGCTGCACACCCTGCCAAGTCGCGCGATGCTCGCCGATGCGCTGGCGCAATTTCTGGTGGTGCGCAAATGGCAACGCGCGCTGCTGATCGTTGGCCCGACCGCCGACGATCAAGCCTACGCTGCTGCCCTGCGCCGCGCGGCAAAACGCTTCGGCCTGCAACTGGTGGCGGAAAAGGCCTGGAGCTTTGATAACGACCAACGTCGCAGTGCTCAGGCGGACATGCCGCTGTTCACCCAGACCGCCGAATATGACGTGGTGCTGGTGGCCGATGAACGCGGCGACTTCGGCGAATACGTGCCCTACCAGACCTGGTACCCGCGCCCCGTCGCCGGCACGCAAGGGCTGACCCCGGTGGGTTGGCACAAAACCGTGGAAACCTACGGCGCCGCGCAATTGCAAAAGCGTTTTGAAGCCCTGACCGGTCGCTGGATGAACGACCGCGATTTCGCGGCCTGGATGGCCGTGCGCAGCGTCGCCAGCGCGGTGAGCAAATTGCGCCAGACCGAGCCGATGGCGATCCGTCAGCTGGAACTCAGCGATCAACTGCCGCTGGATGGTTTCAAGGGACGCAAGCTCAGTTATCGCGCGTGGAACGGCCAGTTGCGCCAACCGATTCCCATCGTCCAGCCCCGCGCCCTGGTCAGCACGTCGCCGCAGGACGGCTTTCTGCATCCCTTCAACGAAATGGACAGCCTGGGTTACGACAAACCCGAGGTCAGCTGCCGCTTTCCCTGATCCAACTGTCCACAAGAACGACAACAAAAAAGGAATCTGCCATGCGCCGCACCCTGCTCTGCCGCTCCCTGCTTTCCGGGGCCCTGCTGTTCGCCGCCGGGCATGCCGCGGCCAGCACCGCGTGGGTCTCCAACGAAAAGGACAACAGCCTGAGCCTGATCGACATGCAGACCCTGCAAGTCACCGACACCCTGCCCGTCGGCCAGCGCCCACGCGGCTTGTTGCTGTCCCATGACAACAAGCTGCTGTACATCTGCGCCAGCGATTCGGACCGGGTCCAGGTAATGGACGTGGCCACCCGCAAGATCATCAAGGAACTGCCCTCGGGCAAAGACCCCGAGCAATTCGCCCTGCACCCCAACAACCGCTGGCTGTACGTCTCCAACGAAGACGATGCGCTGGTCACGGTGATCGACACCGAAACCTCCAAAGTGCTCAGCCAGATCAACGTCGGCGTCGAGCCCGAAGGCATGGCCGTCAGTCCCGATGGCAAGTGGGCCGTGAACACCAGCGAAACCACGAACATGCTGCACTGGATCGACACCAGCACCCAGACCCTGGCCGACAGCACGCTGGTGGACCAGCGGCCACGCTTTGTCGAATTCAATCAGGACGGTTCACAGCTCTGGGCGTCAGCGGAAATCGGCGGCACGGTGACGATTCTCGACGTCGCCAGCCGCAAGACCCTCAAGACCCTGAACTTCCAGATCAAAGGCGTGCACCCGGACAAGGTCCAACCCGTGGGCATCAAGCTCAGCGCCGACGGCAAGTACGCTTTCGTCGCACTGGGCCCGGCTAACCATGTGGCGGTGATCGATGCCAGGACGTTCGAGATTCTCGACTATCTGTTGGTCGGACGTCGGGTCTGGCAGCTGGCGTTCACCCCCGATCAAAAGCAACTGCTCGCCACCAACGGCGTTAGCGGTGACGTGTCGGTGATTGATGTCGACAGCCTCAAGGTGAGCAAATCGGTGAAAGTCGGACGCTACCCCTGGGGCGTGGTGGTGACCCCATGAACGCCCTGGAAGTCAGCGACCTGAGTTTTGCCTATGGGACTCGGGAAGCCTTGCGTCACGTGAACTTCGAGTTGGCTCCGGGGCGTTTCGCCGCATTGCTGGGGCCCAATGGTGCCGGCAAATCGACCCTGATCGCCCTGTTGACCCGGCTTTATGATCTTCAGCACGGCGACATCCGGGTCGGCGGCTGTTCATTGCGCGATGCGCCCCGACCGGCGCTCAGGCAGTTGGGTGTAGTGTTCCAGCAAAGCACCCTGGACCTGGACCTCAGCGTCGAGCAGAACCTGCGGTATCACGCCGCGCTGCATGGTCTGTCCCGGCGCCAGAGCAGTGTCCGGGTTGACGCCGAACTGGCCCGTCAAGCCCTGACCGAACGCCGCCGCGAACGGGTGCGCGAACTCAATGGCGGCCACCGCCGCCGGGTGGAAATCGCCCGGGCCCTGCTGCATGAGCCGCGCCTGTTGCTGCTTGACGAAGCCAGTGTCGGCCTCGATCCCGCCAGTCGCCTGGCGCTCAATCAACACCTGCGCACCTTGTGCAGCGACCACGCCATCAGCGTGCTCTGGACCACGCATTTGCTCGATGAAGTGCAGTCCAGCGACGATTTGCTGATCCTCCATCAAGGTCGGCTGGTGGCCAGCGGACAGGCCGATGCACTGAGCCTGGAACATGGCGGTGATCTGGGTTCAGCCTTCACTCACCTGACCACTTCAGGAGCGGCGCGATGAATGCGTACTGGCATTGCTTCAGCGGCATCGTGCTGCGCGAATGGCTACGTTTTGTGTTGCAGCGCACGCGGTTTCTCAGTGCCCTGGTGCGGCCGCTGTTATGGCTGTTGGTGTTCGCGGCCGGTTTCCGGGCAGCCTTGGGGATCGCCATTATCGAACCCTATGACACCTACATTCCTTACGAGGTCTACATCATCCCGGGTCTTGCCTGCATGATCCTGCTGTTCAACGGCATGCAAGGCTCTCTGTCGATGGTCTACGACCGCGAGATGGGCAGCATGCGCGTGCTGCTGACCAGCCCGCTGCCCCGGACTTTTCTGCTGTGCAGCAAGCTGTTGGCCACGTCGCTGATTTCCCTGTTGCAGGTGTATGCGTTTTTGGCGATCGCCTGGCTCTATGGCGTGCAACCGCCGGCCATGGGGTTATTGATCGTGTTGCCGGCATTACTGTTGGTGGCGTTGATGCTCAGCGCGTTGGGCCTGTTGCTGTCGAACGCCATTCGGCAACTGGAGAACTTTGCCGGGGTCATGAATTTCGTGATCTTTCCGCTGTTTTTCCTGTCTTCGGCGCTGTATCCGCTGTGGAAAATGCATGAAGCCAGCGAGTGGTTGTACTGGTTGTGCGCGGTGAACCCGTTCACCCATGCGGTGGAATTGGTGCGGTTCGCCCTTTATGAACGCTTCAATCCGCTGGCGCTGGCGGTGTGTGCAGGGTTGACCGTAGTGTTCGCGCTACTCGCCGTACTCACCTTCAACCCTCAGCACGCAGCCCTGCGCAAATCCACCTGACCACCCAAATCCAACTCTAGGAGTGAGTCTGCTCGCGATAGCGGTGTATCAGATGACATTGATGTTGAATGACGGATAGCTATCGCGAGCAGGCTCTCTCCTACAATTGATCTCCATGAGCAGGGGAGAAATTACTACTTTAGTACTGGTTTCCCTGTCTATCGTCGCATTCACAAAGCACCCCGCCTGGCCTGTAATAGATCCATAACTATAAGGATCGAACCCATGCCGCGTGCCCGACGTTGTCTGTTGCGCCCTTCTCTCGCAGCGCTGCCGCTCTGCCTGTTGCTGAATGCTGCGCACGCCGAATCACCGCTGTTTTCCGCGGAAGGCTATCGCATCAACCTGTACCGCAGCCCGACGCCGGACAGCCTGCAAGGCGCGACCATCGTTGACACCCCGGCCTTGCAAACACTGCTCAGTCAAACGCCGCCACCGGTGCTGATCGATGTCTACCGTCGCCAATGGCTGCAAGGCCAGTTCATCGAAGACCAGCCCCATGAAAACCTGCCCGGCAGCCACTGGCTGGCCAATACTGGTGACGGTGACCTGACGCCCGACTGGCAAGGCTATTTTGCGCGTAACCTCAAGGCATTGACCGCCGGGGACTCGGCACGACCGCTGGTCTTTTATTGCCGCGCCGACTGCTGGCTGAGCTGGAACGCCGTCAAACGAGCGTCCGTCATGGGCTATAAGACACTGTATTGGTATCGCGACGGCCTTGATGCCTGGCAAGCGGCCGGGCTTGCCGTGACACCGGCCCGGCCCGAGCCTTTCCCCTGATCTTTACGCTGGCGTGTTGTTGCCACACCCTAAACAAAATAATGAGGTGAAAGGCTATGTACAAAATTCTGATTGCCGACGATCACCCGCTGTTTCGCGAAGCGATTCATAACGTCATCAGCGACGGTTTCCCGGGCTCCGAAGTCATGGAAACCGCCGACCTCGACAGTGCCCTGGCCCTGACCCAGGAACACGACGACCTGGACCTGATCCTGCTCGACCTGAACATGCCCGGCATGCATGGGCTCAATGGCTTGATCAACCTGCGCAATGAAGCCCCGACCATTCCGGTAGTGATTGTCTCGGCCGAGCAGGACAAACAGATCGTCCTGCAAGCCATTACCTACGGCGCGGTAGGTTTCATTACCAAGTCGTCACCGCGCACGCAAATGACCGAGGCCATCCAGCAAATCCTCAATGGCAACGTGTATTTGCCGCCGGACATTATCCGCACCACCCGAACCAACACTCCCCGCCGGATGAACGACACGCCGAGCTTTCCCCCTGAACTGCTCCAGGCCCTGACCCGCAAGCAATTGCAGGTGCTTGAACGCATGACCAAAGGCGAATCGAACAAACAGATCGCCTACACCCTGGAAATCGCCGAGACCACCGTCAAGGCTCACGTCTCGGCGATCCTGCGCAAACTCAATGTGCACAATCGAGTGCAGGCGATCTTGAGTGCCGGGGATATTGATTTCGGGTCTTACATGCGACGTTGAGACAGCAAGACTTTGGCGCCCCCTTCGCGGGCAAGTCGGATCGCCGCACCGCCGCTCCCACAGGTACGGCGCTGCCCTTGTGGGAGCGGGCTTGCCCGCGACGACGGTGGTACTAACGCAGATGCGCCTCAAGGCCTGCCGAGCAAATGGCTCATCGCCGTTTTAAGTTTCATCGGCCGCACCGGTTTATGCATCAGGGTGTGGCCCAGTTCGCGGATCTGCTGTTTGAGTTCGTTGCTGTAGTTGGCGGTGATCATCAAGGCCGGGATGGGTGACGTGCGACAGGCATTGATCCGGGCCACGGCGTCCAAGCCATTCTGATCGTTGTCCAGATGGTAATCGGCGATCAACAGGTCAACCTCGGCGTGGTAGTTGTCCACTTTTCGCGCCAGGTCCTCTTCCGACAGCGCCGTCACCACCCGACAGCCCCAGCCTTCGAGCAAGGTGCGCATGCCGGCGCAAATGGTGGCGTCGTTGTCCAGCACCCACACCCTTGCCCCGCGCAGGCGTTCAAGCATCGGCTCGCTCATCTGCAAGGCCGGCAACGGCTTGGGGGCCGTTGCGCTCAACGGCACTTCGACCGAGAACATCGAGCCCTTTCCCGGCCATGAGCGCACATGAATCCGATGCCCGAGGATGCCGGCGATTTTCTCGACAATGGCCAGGCCCAACCCCAGCCCACGATCCTGGTCCGGACGCTGTACGTCACCGCGTTTGAATTCCTGGAAAATCTCTTCCAGGCGATTGTCGGCGATGCCCATGCCGGTGTCCCAGACCTGGATCAACAAGCGCTGATGCAGGCGCCGGCACCCGAGCACCACCCGTCCACTGTAGGTGTAGCGAATCGCATTGCTCAGCAGGTTGCGCAGGATGCGTGCCAGCAACTGGATGTCGCTGCGCACCAGCGCGGAACAGGCAATGAAATGCAGTTCAAGGCCCTCACTGCGTGCCACCTGGGTGTATTCAGCCGCGAGATTTTCCAGCAGTTCGCTCAGGGCGAACGGCGCGACATCGGCTTTGATGACCCCGGCATCGAGCTTGGAAATGTCCACCAGCGTGCCCAGCAGGTTCTCTACATCTTCCAGGGAATTACTGACATTACGCACCAGAACCTCGTTGCAGACCGGTTCACGTCGCTCCAGCAACGCACTGGTAAACAAACGGGCGGCGTTCAGTGGTTGCAGCAAATCGTGGCTGACAGCCGCCAGAAATTTGGTCTTGGACAGATTGGCGTGCTCGGCTTCGAGCTTGGCCTCGCGCAAACGTGATTCCACCTGGCGGCGCTCTTCGATTTCACGCAACAATTGATCATTGAGGGTGGTCAATTCCGCCGTGCGTTCACGCACCCGCAGCTCAAGATTCTGATACGCCTGATGCAGCGCCTCGGCAGTGCGGCGACGCTCGGTGATGTCGCGGATCAACACGAAAATCCCCACCACTTCCCCGGTGGCCAGGCGATTGGGCACGTAGGAGCGCAGCATGTAGCGCTCCTGGTTATTGACGTTGGTCTCGGCGAACTCGAACGTGACGCTCTCGCCGGCCAGCGCTCTCGCCACGTAAGACTCCAGACGCTGGTAGTGCTGTTCGCTGTGCACTTCGCGCAGGCTTTGGCCGAGCATCACGCCTCGGGGCCAGCAATACCATTCCTCATAGACCTTATTGGTGAACTCGTACACCAGATCGGCATTGAGGTAGGCGATCAATGCCGGCACGTGGTCGGTGATCAGGCGAATCCAGCGCTCGCTTTCACTCAGCGTCTGGGCGTGCTGGTAGCGTTCGGTGATGTCAGTGAAGGTGTTGACGAAACCGCCAGTCGGCAACGGGTGCGTGCGGATTTCCAGGACTCGTCCGTCATCGAGGCGTTGCTCGCATTCCTGTACTGGCCGCCCATTGCCATCGTGACTGAGCGGGGTCAGCAGGTTCAATTCGCTGTCCACCATCACTTCAGCAAACGGTCGATGGGCCGCGACGGGCGCCAACCCGCTCAATTCGAGAAAACGCCGGTTCCACAATTCCAGAATGCCCTCGGCATTGACCATGGCCACACCCTGGGACAGATTATCGACCGCCCGCTGTAACAAATGCGACTTCTGCGCCACAGCCTGTTCGCGGCGTACGGTTTCACTGAGTTTGACCTCGGTAATGTCGGTGAACAGAATCACCCGCCCACCCTCCTGGGTCGGCCGCTCGCTGACTTGCAGCCAACGCCCGTTCTGCAAGCGATACAGCAGACTCTCGTCGGCATGCCCGCGCGGTTCTTCGGTGAACAGCCCATTGCTCATCATCAGGCGCTTGACCTCGGCCAGGCGCATGCCCGCGTTGATCCGCACCCGGCTGTTGCGCCAGAACGCCTTGAAGCGACTGTTGAACAAGACGATGCGCTGCTCGGCGTCGAACAATACGAAGGCATCGGAAATGCTCTCGATGGCATCGATCAGGTGTCGATGCGCGGTCTCGGCGCGCAGGCGGGCCTCGCTGAGCAAATGGTTACCGGCCTTGAGTTCGGCCATGGCCTGGTTCAAGGCATCGGTGCGCTCACGGACCTGCTCGGCCAGCACCACCGAGTGCTGGAACGCCGCGTACGGGTCATTGCCCCGAGTGATGCCCGACTCGATACGCTCGATCAGCGCCGCGTTGATGCGCTGCAGCTTGTGGTTGTCGTGACGCAGGCTGGCCAGTTCGGCCTGCAGCTCAGCGATGTCCTGGGGCACGGCCGCGGGCAATGGCAACGCCGGTGAAGGTCTGGTTGATGTGCATGCCATTGAACTGTTCTCCGTAGGTGTTGAAACCCATCACCCGTTGCTCGCGCAAAAACGTCCCGATCTCGTCGAGACTGCCGTCGTCCTCCAGCTCCAGACGCCGGAGAAAACAGTCGCAACCGATGGTCAGCAACAGTTCACCCAAGCGTTCTTCCAATCCTTCGAACAGGCTTTTCAGGTTCGGCAACATCGGGCCCGGCGTCATGGCGGTGAGCACGATGCCATTCTCCACGGCGCAGTAAAAACTCAGGCTCAGGTCCGCGTGCACCTGCTGGATGGCCCGCACGTAATACTGTTCGTTGATCCTCACGGCCAACGGGTGCGCAGCGAAAATCCGGTGATCCAGTTCATTCACCGGCACGCCGATGAGCCGCGCGTACTCGGCGGCGGCGGGTTCCGCATTGAGTTCATAAACACGGCGCGAGGCGCTGTCGGCCCCGGTAACCACCAGTTTTTCGGCCCGGGGCAGCATGTGGTGGGTGGTGAACACTTCGAAATCCAGCCAGGTATTGACCAGCACGACGACCGCCGCGCCGCTGTGGAACTCGCCGTCGAAGTAGACATGGGTGTGGGTCAGGTAATTGTCATCGCCAGCGGAACCGCCGAAATGCGGAATGTCGCCCAATGCCGCACTCAAGGCTGCAAGGACCATTTCTTCACGGCTGGACAAACCATCGAGCAGGGTCAGGGCAAAACTGTTGCCCTTGATCGGTGCCAGGGTGTTACTGCGACAGCCACTGACCAGACGCTCGACCATCTGCTGCGCATCGATCAGGCTGAAGCGCTCCATCTCGTCGATCAACTCGAGCGCAATGGAGAAGTGCCGGTGATCGAACCCCACCGCCGTCACGCAATTGCGTCCATAGCCCAACGGGGTGATTTCCCCGGCGCTGGTGCAACCCACCAGGCGAATCCCCCCGAAACTGTCTTGCAGGGCTTGCCCCAGTGCCTGCAAGTCATACTCGGCGGAACAGAAAAAGAGCACGAAGCCCAGATGCGGATGCAGCAATTGACGCGCCAGTTCCTGCGCCACTTGCCGGGCATCGGTGGCCTGGGACATTGCGCTGACGACACCTTCACCCTGGACCTGCTGCATCGTCGCCTCCCGCAGGTGCGTATGGTTGAGCAGGGAGTTTACGAAACCCGTGGCGTGCAACGAATGCTACTTGGGTAGCAGTCAGACGCTTCAATGGGATGAGAGCGGTGGTGTGGATCCGCCCCGGCCCACAGGCAGGTGTTGCTTTAGACGCCAGCCCTGAACAGCATATAAGCGGCAATCACAAGGCAGACGCTGGCAAAGCCGATTTGCAATGCTCGCGCCGGCACGTGGGCGCACAGCTTGCGGCCGATGATCATGCCGACAATGCTGGCGCCGATGAAGCATGCCCCAAGGCTGTCGATGCGCACGCCCGCGTGAAACGCGCCGACCACGCCGATCGCGGAAATCAGGCTGATCACCATCAAGGACGTGGCGACGATCCCGCGCATCTGCACATCGGTCAGTTGCTTGAACGCCGGGACAATCAGAAAACCGCCGCCCACGCCCAGCAGCCCTGACACCACGCCCGTCACCGCGCCGAGCGCCGCCAGCGTCGCGGTGCATTTGGCGGTCCAGGAAAAGCGCCCGGTCTGCTGATCGAGCATGCAGTTCTTCTGCCCCCAGTTGGCGTGACCGTGATCGCTCGGCCCCTCGTCCTGGCGCTCACGACGCAGCATTCGCCAGGCGACCATGACCATGAGCAGGCTGAACAGAATCATCAGGATTTTTTCCGGCAACTGATGGGCAAAATAAATGCCCACCGGTGAAAACACCGCGCCGAGCAGCGCGATCAACAGCGCCGCGCGATACCGCACCAGCCCATGCCGCAAGCCGTCAATCGCCCCGACCGCCGCCGCACTCCCGACCGCAAACAAGGCGACGGGCGCCGCCTGGGTCATGGTCAACCCCAGCCCCAGGACCAGGGCCGGCACCGCAAGAATCCCGCCGCCCGCCCCGGTCAACCCGAGGACCAGGCCCATGACCACCCCAAAAAAACTCGCCAGCAACATAAAGCACTCGTAATCAGCTCAACAAGGCCGGGAGCGCCCGGTTTCGATGACTGACAGGATAGAGCCCGCGCAGATTTTTTCATCAAATGAATTGATGCAGTGCTGGCCAATGCAGGGAGAATGAATCTACCCTCAGTGCTTGTTCAGATAGAAATATTCACCATGCCTGCCTTGATTGAAGCTTTCCTCGACCCTGCCTCGTCGACCTACAGCTACGTGATCTACGAAGCCGATGGCGGCCAGTGCGCCATCGTCGACCCGGTGCTCGACTACGATCCGGCGGCCGGCAGAACGGGCACCGTTCAGCCCGACAAAATCATCGCCTTTGTTCGCCAACATCAGTTGCAGGTGCAATGGCTGCTGGAAACCCACGCCCATGCCGATCACTTGTCTGCCGCGCCTTATCTGCGTCGCGAGCTGGGGGGCAAGATCGCGATCGGGCAGTCGATCAGCAAGGTTCAGGGGGTGTTCAAAAGCCTGTTCAACCTTGAGCCGGCGTTTCGCGTTGACGGTTCGCAGTTCGATCATCTATTCGCACCGGACGAGTCGTTCATGATCGGCAATCTCAAGGCCACCGCCCTGCATGTGCCCGGCCACACGCCGGCGGACATGGCTTACCTGATTGACGGTGAGCAGATTCTGGTGGGCGACACGCTGTTCCTGCCTGATGTGGGCACCGCGCGTTGCGATTTTCCGGGCGGCAACGCCAATCAGTTGTTTGCCTCGATTCGCAAACTGCTGGCGTTCCCGGCCAGTGTGAGTTTGTACGTCTGCCACGATTACCCACCTGAAGGCCGGGAATCCCGGTGCATGTCTACCGTCGGCGAACAACGCCGAAGCAACATTCACGTGCATGACGGCGTTGATGAGGCGGCGTTTGTCGACATGCGCACCCGACGCGATGCCGGGTTGGGCATGCCAACCCTGTTGCTGCCAGCGATTCAGGTGAATGTGCGGGCCGGGAATCTGCCACCCGCCGAGAGTAACGGCGTGACCTACCTGAAAATCCCCATCAACAAACTCTGAGATCTCGATCGTTCCCACAACATTGGGGCGATCATCATTCTCCGTAGCAGCTGACGAGCACCGCGAGGCTGCGAATGCAGTCTGCCTGACAAAACCCGATTGTCAGGTTTGCGACGGCTGCGCCGCCGAACGCTGCCTCGCGTTGCTCGACAGCTGCTAAAGGGGTTTCGGGGTTTAGCTGGAAAGGGTCAAGCCATTGGCCGGCAACGGCAGCGCAGTTTTGTAGCGCACTTGCTTGAGCGCAAAGCTTGAGCGAATGTTCGCCACGCCGGGGACTTTAGTGAGGAAGTCCATCATGAAGCGCTCCAGCGACTGAATGGTCGGCACCAATACCCGAATCAAATAGTCCGGGTCGCCGGCCATCAAATAGCACTCCATCACTTCCGGGCGATCCGAGATCGCTTCCTCGAAATGCTGCAATGCCTCTTCCACCTGTTTCTCCAGGCTCACATGAATGAACACATTCACGTGCAGCCCCAGCAGATCAGCGTCCAGCAGCGTCACTTGTTCACGAATCAGCCCCAATTCTTCCATCGCCTTGACCCGGTTGAAGCACGGCGTCGGCGACAGGTTGACCGAGCGTGCGAGGTCGGCGTTGGTGATGCGCGCGTTCTCCTGAAGGCTGTTCAAAATGCCGATATCGGTACGGTCCAGTTTGCGCATGAGACAAAACCACCTGTTTTTTATGTTTATGCAGATTTTTTATCCTCAAATGATCGCCAGCGCAACGAAACAGAGATAAATATTCTTCTTCGCCGGGCCTATGATTGTTGTAGGACAAGATTTCTTCCACAGAAGAATGACGGTCAGCTCACTACAAGAAATTCACAAGATCGAGCGTAGAAGCCATGAACCAAGCGTACGAACCGCTGCACCTGCACGTTCCCGAACCATCGGGCCGTCCTGGCTGCAAAACCGACTTCTCCTACCTGCGTCTGACCGACGCCGGCACGGTGCGCAAACCTTCCATCGACGTTGAACCGGCCGACACGGCTGATCTGGCCAAGGGCCTGATTCGCGTGCTCGACGACCAAGGCAATGCCCTCGGTCCGTGGGCTGAAGGCGTACCGGTCGAGATCCTGCGTAAAGGCATGCGCGCCATGCTCAAGACGCGGATCTACGATAACCGCATGGTGGTCGCCCAGCGTCAGAAAAAAATGTCTTTCTACATGCAGAGCCTCGGCGAAGAAGCCATTGGTAGCGGCCAGGCCCTGGCCTTGAACGTCGACGACATGTGCTTCCCGACCTATCGCCAACAAAGCATCCTGATGGCCCGTGACGTTCCGCTGGTCGACCTGATCTGCCAACTGCTGTCCAACGAGCGCGATCCGCTCAAGGGTCGCCAGTTGCCAATCATGTATTCGGTCAAGGACTATGGCTTCTTCACCATTTCCGGCAACCTCGCGACCCAGTTCGTCCAGGCAGTAGGCTGGGGCATGGCCTCGGCGATCAAGGGCGACACCAAAATCGCCTCGGCCTGGATCGGCGACGGCGCCACCGCTGAATCGGACTTCCACACCGCCCTCACCTTCGCCCACGTTTACCGTGCGCCGGTGATCCTCAACGTGGTCAACAACCAGTGGGCAATCTCCACCTTCCAGGCCATCGCCGGTGGTGAAGCCACCACGTTTGCCGGTCGTGGCGTCGGCTGCGGCATTGCCTCCCTGCGGGTCGACGGCAATGATTTCGTCGCGGTCTACGCCGCCTCTGCCTGGGCCGCCGAACGTGCGCGCCGCAACCTCGGCCCGACCATGATCGAATGGGTCACCTACCGCGCCGGCCCACACTCCACCTCCGACGATCCGTCCAAGTACCGTCCTGCCGACGACTGGAGCTACTTCCCGTTGGGCGACCCGATTGCACGCCTCAAGCAGCACCTGATCAAGATCGGTCACTGGTCCGAAGAGGAACACACCGCCGTCAGCGCTGAACTGGAAGCCGAAGTCATCGCCGCGCAGAAAGAAGCCGAACAGTACGGCACCCTCGCTGGCGGCCAGATTCCAAGCGCCGCGACCATGTTCGAAGACGTCTACAAAGAGATGCCGGAGCACTTGAAGCGCCAGCGTCAAGAGTTGGGGATCTGACATGAACGACCACAACAACAATATCGAGCTGGAAACCGCCATGACCACGACCACCATGACCATGATCCAGGCCCTGCGCTCGGCCATGGATGTGATGCTTGAGCGTGACGACAACGTCGTGGTGTTCGGCCAGGACGTGGGCTACTTCGGCGGCGTGTTCCGTTGCACCGAAGGCCTGCAGGCGAAGTACGGCACCTCCCGCGTGTTCGACGCACCGATCTCCGAAAGCGGTATCGTCGGTGCCGCCGTGGGCATGGGCGCCTACGGTCTGCGCCCGGTCGCCGAGATCCAGTTCGCCGACTACGTGTACCCGGCGTCAGACCAGATCATTTCCGAAGCCGCCCGCCTGCGTTATCGCTCGGCTGGCGAGTTCACCGCCCCGATGACCCTGCGCATGCCTTGCGGCGGCGGCATCTATGGCGGCCAGACCCACAGCCAGAGCATCGAGGCGATGTTCACCCAGGTCTGCGGTCTGCGCACGGTCATGCCGTCCAACCCGTACGACGCCAAAGGCTTGCTGATTGCCTCCATCGAAAACGATGACCCGGTGATCTTCCTTGAGCCAAAACGCCTGTACAACGGCCCGTTCGACGGTCACCACGAACGTCCGGTAACGCCGTGGTCGAAACACCCGGCCGCTCAAGTGCCGGACGGTTACTACACCGTGCCGCTGGACGTCGCCGCCATCACCCGTCCGGGCAAGGACGTGACCATCCTGACCTACGGCACTACCGTTTACGTGTCGCAAGTGGCGGCTGAAGAAACCGGCATCGACGCTGAAGTCATCGACCTGCGCAGCCTGTGGCCGCTGGACCTGGAGACCATCGTCAAATCGGTGAAGAAAACCGGCCGTTGCGTGATCGTTCACGAAGCGACGCGCACGTGTGGCTTCGGTGCCGAACTGGTCGCCTTGGTGCAAGAACACTGCTTCCACTACCTGGAAGCGCCTATCGAACGCGTCACCGGTTGGGACACTCCCTACCCGCACGCACAAGAGTGGGCGTATTTCCCTGGTCCGTCCCGAGTGGGCGCGGCTTTGCATCGGGTTATGGAGGTCTGAATGGGCACGCACGTTATTAAAATGCCGGACATTGGTGAAGGCATTGCAGAAGTTGAATTGTCGGTGTGGCACGTCAAGGTCGGCGACATGGTCGTCGAAGATCAGGTGCTGGCCGATGTGATGACCGACAAGGCGATGGTCGATATCCCTTCGCCGGTCCACGGCAAGGTGATTGCGCTGGGCGGTGAGCCGGGCGAAGTCATGGCGGTGGGCAGCATCCTGATCAGCATTGAAGTGGAAGGCGCGGGCAACGTTAAAGAGTCCGCGCAGCCTGCTCCTGTTAAAGAAGCGCCGGTTGCAGCCTCTAAAGTGGCAGCCGTGGTGGAAAGCAAACCGGTCGCAGCTGCCGCCGCGCCGCGAGCTGCTGTTTGCCAGGGCCCGATGGTGGCTCGCGAGGCCAACGAACGGCCACTGGCTTCCCCGGCCGTGCGCAAACACGCGCTGGACCTCGGCATTCAATTGCGTCTGGTGCGTGGCAGCGGCCCTGCCGGTCGCGTGCTGCACGAAGACCTCGACGCCTATCTGGCGCAAGGTCAGTCGATTGCATCGACCGTGTCCTCTGCTTACGCCCAGCGTAACGACGAAGAGCAAATCCCGGTCATCGGCATGCGCCGCAAGATCGCCCAGCGCATGCAGGACGCCACCCAGCGTGCCGCCCACTTCAGTTATGTCGAAGAAATCGACGTGACAGCCGTCGAAGAACTGCGCGCGCACCTGAACGAAAAACACGGTGCCACCCGTGGCAAGCTGACCTTGCTGCCGTTCCTCGTCCGTGCCCTGGTCGTCGCACTGCGCGATTTCCCGCAGATCAACGCCCGTTACGACGACGAAGCCCAGGTCATCACCCGCCTCGGCGCGGTGCATGTGGGCATCGCCACCCAGGCCGACATCGGCTTGATGGTGCCGGTGGTGCGTCACGCCGAAGCCCGCAGCCTGTGGGACAACGCCAGCGAAATCTCCCGTTTGGCCACCGCTGCACGCAACGGCAAGGCCAGCCGCGACGAATTGTCCGGCTCGAGCATCACCCTGACCAGCCTCGGCGCCTTGGGCGGCATCGTCAGCACCCCGGTGCTGAACCTGCCGGAAGTGGCGATTGTCGGCGTCAACAAAATCGTCGAACGCCCGATGGTGGTCAAAGGCCAGATCGTGATTCGCAAGATGATGAACCTCTCCAGCTCCTTCGATCACCGCGTGGTCGACGGCATGGACGCGGCGCAATTCATCCAGGCCGTTCGTGGCTTGCTCGAACAACCTGCCACCTTGTTTGTGGAGTAAGTCATGCAACAGTCTTTGAACACCACGCTGCTGATCATTGGCGGCGGCCCTGGCGGTTACGTGACGGCTATTCGTGCCGGTCAGCTGGGCATTGCAACCATTCTGGTGGAAGGCGAATCCCTCGGTGGTACGTGCCTGAACATCGGCTGCATTCCGTCGAAAGCACTGATCCACGTGGCCGAGCAGTTTCACCAGACGCAACACCACAGCCAGCATTCGGCCTTGGGCATCAGCGTTTCGGCGCCAACCCTCGACATCACCAAGAGCGTCGAGTGGAAGGACGGCATCGTTGATCGCCTGACCACCGGTGTCGCGGCACTGCTGAAAAAGAACAAGGTTCAGGTCATTCAAGGCTGGGCCAAGGTCGTCGACGGCAAAACCGTCGACGTCGGCGACACACGCATTCAGTGCGAGCACCTGGTGCTGGCCACCGGTTCGAAAAGCGTGAACCTGCCGATGCTGCCAATTGGCGGCCCGATCATCTCCTCCACCGAAGCCCTGGCGCCGACCTCCGTGCCGAAGCGGCTGACCGTGGTCGGTGGTGGCTACATTGGCCTGGAACTGGGGATTGCCTATCGCAAGCTCGGCGCCGATGTCAGCGTGGTCGAGGCACAGGAGCGCATCCTGCCGGCCTACGATGCCGAACTGACTCAGCCGGTCCACGACGAACTGAAGAAACTCGGCGTGAAGCTTTACTTGAAACATAGCGTTCAAGGTTTTGATTCCTCGAATAACTCCCTGCAAGTATTGGCTCCGGATGGCGGCACCCTGGACCTGGAAACCGATCAGGTCCTGGTCGCCGTGGGCCGCAAGCCAAACACCCAGGGCTGGAACCTCGAAGCGCTGAACCTGGACATGAACGGCTCGGCGATCAAGATCGACAACCGCTGCCAGACCAGCATGCGCAACGTGTACGCCATCGGCGACCTGAGCGGCGAACCGATGCTCGCGCACCGGGCCATGGCTCAGGGCGAGATGGTGGCCGAACTCATCAGCGGTAAAACCCGTGAGTTCAACCCTACCGCCATCGCCGCCGTGTGCTTTACCGACCCGGAACTGGTGGTGGTCGGCCAGACCCCGGACGAGGCCAAGGCCGCCGGCCTGGACTGCATCGTTTCAAGTTTCCCGTTCGCGGCCAATGGCCGGGCAATGACGCTGGAATCGAAAAGCGGCTTCGTGCGAGTGGTCGCTCGTCGGGACAATCACGTGATTGTCGGCTGGCAAGCCGTCGGGGTCGGGGTGTCCGAGCTGTCCACGGCGTTCGCGCAAAGCCTGGAAATGGGCGCGCGGCTGGAAGACATCGGCGGTACCATCCATGCGCATCCGACGCTGGGCGAGGCTGTGCAGGAAGCGGCGTTGCGTGCTTTGGGCCATGCGCTGCACCTGTAAGACCGGACACAAAACCCTGTAGCAGCTGACGAGCCCCGCGAGGCCGCTGCTACACGGGACGTATCGATGGTCGCAGAGATCGAATTGCAGGCTGCGAAACCACCTCGGAATGAAGTATTGTTGTCCCCATCCAAAAAACGTCAGAAGCCTTGAACCGTTTCGACGGTTGTTCAGTGATAGAGGGTGTCATGGGTAACGAAAGCATCAATTGGGACAAGTTGGGTTTTGACTACATCAAGACAGACAAGCGCTATCTGTCGCACTGGCGTAATGGCGAGTGGGACAAAGGCACCCTGACCGAAGACAATGTGCTGCACATCAGCGAAGGCTCGACTGCCCTTCACTATGGCCAGCAATGCTTCGAGGGCCTGAAGGCCTATCGTTGCAAGGACGGTTCGATCAACCTGTTCCGCCCGGATCAGAACGCCGCACGCATGCAACGCAGCTGCGCCCGTCTGCTGATGCCACAGGTGTCCACCGAACAGTTCATCGAAGCCTGCAAGGAAGTGGTCCGCGCCAACGAGCGTTTCATCCCGCCTTACGGCACCGGCGGCGCGCTGTACCTGCGTCCGTTCGTGATCGGCGTGGGTGACAACATCGGCGTGCGTACCGCCCCCGAGTTCATCTTCTCGATCTTCTGCATCCCGGTCGGCGCCTACTTCAAGGGCGGCCTGACCCCGCACAACTTCCTGATCTCCAGCTTCGACCGTGCAGCCCCACAAGGCACCGGCGCGGCCAAGGTCGGTGGCAACTACGCCGCCAGCCTGATGCCAGGTTCCCAGGCCAAGAAGGCGCACTACGCCGACTGCATCTACCTGGACCCGATGACCCACAGCAAAATCGAGGAAGTCGGCTCGGCCAACTTCTTCGGGATCACCCACGACAACAAGTTCGTCACCCCGAACTCGCCGTCGGTCCTGCCAGGCATCACCCGCCTGTCGCTGATCGAGCTGGCCAAATCGCGTCTGGGCATGGAAGTGATCGAAGGTGACGTGTTCATCGACAAGCTCTCCGACTTCAAGGAAGCCGGCGCTTGCGGTACCGCGGCCGTGATCACTCCGATCGGTGGCATTAGCTACAACGACCACCTGCACGTGTTCCACAGCGAAACCGAAGTCGGCCCGGTTACCCAGAAGCTCTACAAGGAGCTGACCGGTGTACAAACGGGTGACATCGAAGCACCAGCGGGCTGGATCGTCAAGGTTTGATCTGACGCTGCTGTTCGCTTGAGCTTGAGCAAAAAGCCCGGTTATCGATTGGATAACCGGGCTTTTTTCGCCTGGAGCCAGCAACAGCCAGTCTAATGAATCAATGACTAACAGCAATATCCTGATGTTTTTTATCAATAGAAACCGTAGATCCACTTGAAGATGGCAGCACAAGATCGAACTGCACGCCAAGTGCCTTGCGCCCTACCGCCGTCAACGTCAGCGCCCGACTGTCCAGATCCTGCGTCACCCATTTGCGCTTGATCGCCGATTGCAGCAACGCAGCTCCCAGCGAGCCGCCAAGGTGTGGCCGACGCATGCTCCAGTCCAGACACGGGCAGGCGAAACGGCGGCGCAGCGTGCTCAGGTCCTTGACTTCGATACCCAATCCTTCAAACAGCGCCTCGCCGCTGTCACTCAGCCGATACGCCTGCTCATCGGTTTCCAGCAACCAGCCTTTTTCCAGCATCCGGTCATGCAGCAACACCGCCAGCGTGCCGGCCATGTGGTCGTAGCAGGTCCGGGCGAATTGCAGGCGATCCGGCGTGCGCGAGTTGTACGCCGGCGCGCTGTTCTGGCCGATCACCATCAGCGCTTCCAGCGCCTGGGCCACGCGCTTGTCCGCCAGGCTGTAATAACGGTGGCGGCCCTGCACGTGCAGCCGCACCAGCGCCTGCTCCTTGAGCTTGGCCAAGTGTGCGCTGGCGGTTGAGGCGCTGACTTCGGCAATCGCCGCCAACTCGGTGCTGGTGCGGGCGTGGCCGTCCATCAGCGAACAGAGGATTTTCGTCCGGGCCGGCTCCGCGATGGCGGCCGCGACCTGAGAGACGCCGATGTCGTGTTGTTCTGCGTTCATATTTCGCTCCCGGACGAATCAAGGGCCTTTGGGACTGGAGATAGTAGCAACACTTTCCCCACCCCGAACAAGGCTGCGACCCATGGACCCGATCATCGCTGCGACTCATGCCGACCCTTATCCCTATTACGCGCAATTGCGTGCCCAAGGAGGTCTGATGTTTCACACCGGACTGAACCTGTGGGTGGCCAGCAGCGCCCGAACAGTCGCCGCCGTGCTGGCCCATCCTGATTGCCATGTCCGCCCTTGCGCTGAACCGGTGCCCAAGGCGATTGCCGGTGGCATGGCGGGCAAGGTGTTCGGGCAGTTGATGCGGATGAATGAAGGCGAACGGCAGCGTTGCCCGAGGTCGGCGATTGAGCCGGGGCTGGGGTTGATTGATCGGGATGAAGCCAATGCGCTGGTGGCCGCGCGATTGATCACGCCGGACGCCGACGGCTTGTACAACGCCATGTTTCGCGGGCCGGTGTGCGTGGTGGCAGCGTTGTTGGGGTTCACCCCGGCTCAGGGGCGGATGCTCAGTGCGCTGACGGCGGAGTTCGTGGCGTGCCTGTCACCGCTGAGCAACCAGGCGCAACTCGACGCTGCACAGGCGGCCGCTGAGCATTTACAGGGTTACTTCGTTGAATTGCTGGATGACCCGGACAATAAAAGCGCGCTGCTCGCCGGGATTCGCGGGCGCTTCAGCGGTGACCACGAAACGCTGATTGCCAATCTGATCGGCTTGTTTTCCCAGACTTTCGAGGCCACTGCAGGGCTGATCGGCAATGCGCTGTTGGCGGTGATGCGAAATCCATTGCTACACGAGGCGCGGGTGGATGATCTGATTGCCGAAACCCAGCGTTTTGACCCGTCGGTACAGAATACACGGCGGTTTGTGGCGGCACCGTGTGAAATCGAGGGCGTGAGCCTTCAATCGGGCGATGTGATTTTGCTGCTGTTGGCGTCGGCCAATCGCGATCCGCAGTTAAATGATCGTCCAGACGAGTTTCTACTGGATCGCCCGCAGCGTCGCAGTTTTACCTTTGGCGCGGGGCGGCATCAGTGTCCGGGGCAAGTGTTGGCGTTGGGGATTGCCAGTGCGACGTTGCGGGAAATTCTGCTGCACCGGTCTGCGCTCGGGCGGTTGGCCTGGGCGTATCGGCCTTCGCTGAATGGGCGGATTCCGGTGTTTCGTGACCTGGCTTAAGTCCAAGTTATCGTTCATCGCGAGCAGGCTCACTCCTACAAGGAATTTGTGAACACTGGAGATCCCCTGTAGATACTCTGTTCACGGTCAAGCTTTCGCGAGATGTTTTTCGCTAAAAAGCTTGGTCTCTTCATAAAACAGCCGCCCCTCGGCCGTGATCGATTGCCGCCGCGTGGTGCGCTGAATCAGCTTGGTGTTGAGGGTTTTCTCCAGACCCTGGATATGCCGCCCGACCATCACCGCCGACATGCCGACTGCATGGGCCGCATCGGAGAAGCTGCCCGCCTCGACCACCGCGACGAAGACTTCCATTTGCCTGAGTTTGCTCATGAACATGCCTTGCATTAAATACATCAGGTTAAAGGAGTAATAACCGGCGATGCGTTTATCCGTCGGGGCTTTCTCCCTAGAGTCGCGGTCATAACACTGAACAACGAGGCGTCATTGATGCAAACCCTACTGGACACGTCACTGAGTTCTTTTACCCGCGCCGACCTTCTGCAAAGCCCGACACCGATCCAGCGCGCCGAACGCCTCGAACAGCAACTGGGTTTGAAGGCGCAAGGCATCGGCCTGTTTCTCAAGCGCGATGATCACATGCTGATCGGCGACGGTGGCAATAAACTGCGCAAACTCGAATTTCATCTGGGCGCAGCGCTGTCAGCCGGGGTCGACACCATCATCACCATCGGCGGCCTCCAATCCAACCATGCGCGCCTGACCGCTGCCGTGTGCGCTCGTCTCGGGATTGCCTGCGAACTGATCCTGACCCGTTCGGTGCCCAAAACGGAAGTGGACTACGAACTCAACGGCAACGTCCTGCTCGACCAGCTGTTTGGCGCCGCCCTCCGCGTGTTGGCCGGCGGCAGCGATTCGCTGGCTGAAGCCGAGAAGCGTGCCGAACAGCTACGGCTTGAAGGACACAAGGTGCTGGTGATTCCCACGGGAGGCTCGACACCCTTGGGCAGTCTTGGCTATGCGCGCTGCGCGGCGGAGATCGCGCAACAGGAACGCGAACTCGGCCTCACCTTCAACCAGGTCGTGGTGCCCAACGGCAGCGCCGGCACCCACGCCGGTCTTGCGGCGGGGTTTGAGCTGTTGGAACGAGGGACTTCGCTGGTGAAGTCGTACTCGGTGTTGTCCGACAGAGAGTCGTCAGCGGCCCGAACCCGGCAATTGACCCAGGAGGTATTGGCGTTGCTGGGGAGCAGCGCGGTTGTTCAGGCTTCGGATATTGTTATCGACGGCAGTCAGTTGGGCGACGGTTACGGCCTGCCGACGCCCGCCATGCAGGAGGCGGTGCGCTTGATGGCTCGGGCTGAAGGGTTGCTGATTGACCCGGTGTATTCCGGCAAGGCATTTGCCGGATTAGTGGCCGATCTCCGGCATGGGCGCTTCCAACGCGGGGACAATGTGTTGTTTGTGATGACTGGCGGTACACCAGGGTTGTATGCGTATCGGGAGACGTTTCAGGGTTGAGGGTTAGTCATCATTTGTAACAGAGCACCGACTTGTTACAACGGCCTTAGTTTCAGACCCGTCCTACATCTATCAAGTGTCCATTGCTATAGCGTTCGCATCGCTTTTAAAGGATGAAACAAGGACGCTCATGGCTCGTAAAACAGACATCCCTCGGGTTCAAAACCCTCCGTCCGGCGACCGGCATCATGTCACCAGCCGCTACATGACCCCCGCCGAACTGGCAGAGCGGGACGCCAGGCAAAAATCTTATGACGACATGTTGGCCCGACAACAGGAATTTGAAGACCGTCTCCTCAGGCAACCCCAACACCAGGATCACCCCGACGTCATAGGTTGCGTGTTCGCCAAAAGCTGCAATCTTCCCGACGGCTTGATCAACCATGACAATCCCGCCGGGTTTGTCCCTGTTGAGAAATTGACCGACTACGGAGAGTTTTCCTTATTAGGTGGCCGCGATACCGATACAGCGGGGAACATACCTCTCAAAAAAATCAGCGGCAGCGCACTACCTGCTGAACTGGGAACGCTTCTTCTTGGTCGGGCAGGTTCTGTCGCTACAGTGACAAATACTGCTAGTAGTGCGGCTGCAGTAACGGGCAGTGTTGCAGCCGGTGCCTTGCTGGGAATGGTTGCACTGCTGTGGCCATCGAATCTCGGCGACAGCTCCCTGTACACGGAAGAACAGCTCAAGTCGCTTAAAGAAGGACGTACACGTGTTCGACTTCATCTTGAACAACAAGCCGATGGCACGCTGAAAGGATACGGATACAACACCCAGAAACGCAGCGATTGGGAGTTGATTCCTGTCATACAGTTCGTAGCAGAAGGCGCCCGACAAGTTGCCGACTTTGGCGACGGGACAACACTGATTTGGACGCCCGCCGTCGACCCGTCCAACACATCAGCAATTCCACCGCTAGAGGCAGCCCCACAAGCCCCGCACATCTGGATTTATCCGCCTACAGAACAGGCAGATAACATCATCGTTAACCCGATTTATCCGCCTGAATACAGGGATTTCATTCTCGTATTCCCGGCCGATTCTGGTATCAAGCCTCTCTATATTGTATTGGCGCTGGAATTCGATGCAGCTAGCTACCATGGCAAGACGGATACCCCGGTCAAAAGTAAAGGTCCCTCCAACGGACAAGAAGCGCTGGAGAACTCAGTTCAGGTAAAGCCTACATCGCCACGCAGAATCGGCATCGATTCAGGGGCGAATGAGTTTGTAGTCTTTGACCGTACAGGAGGAGACCTCTACCACGGCCACGTCAGGCCATGGGATAAACTCCATCAAGATATGAAAAATGCTCTGATGAAAGCTAGGAAGGTAGACAACAAGGGCAAAATTCCGGGAGTGAAAAAGTGAGCCTTCTTTATCAAGATCCATCAGTAAGCCACGATGAAGCTGTGAGACTTCTTGCCAGCGACGTGGACGCGAATGTTATTGCGGCATTGATTTCCATCGGTCTGAACGAAGAAAACAGAATCTGGGCTCAGAGCATTTGCCTGAAATATCTCGTCAGTGAAAACGAGTCAGTTACAGCATCCGCTATCACCGCTCTCGGCCACATTGCTCGCCGTCATGGCGAAGTGGACAGAGAAACGGTGTTGCCAGCACTCGAAAAGGTGAAGCACAAGTTCCCGTCCCTGGACGGGGTTGTTGAGGACACGCTTGACGATATTGACGTATTCACCTGACCCACCGGGAGAACGAAGGGACAACCATTGAGGTTTTCCTCACTTGAGCTCAGAGCATCGCAACAGGCTGAGCTATGGAGAGGAGCTTCATCTGAAACAATGACAATAAATTCAGAACAGTCCTACATCTATCAATTGCCCATTGAGATAGCGTTCGCATCGCTTCTAAAGGATGAAACAAGGACCACCCATGGCTCGCGAAACAGACATGTCTCAGATTCAAAATCCACCGTTCAACGATGGGTACCGCGCCTGCAACAACCACGGCCACCCGAAAACCACTCAGGAGCCCTTTCATTTTTTTTGGATCAGCGGATTTTTAAAAGGTGATCAGGAGGGTGACTTTCTAATATACGAACTCACCGTTCCGCCCGAGTCAGAAGTCGTGATACTGGGCGTACTGGGCTGGAAGAACCTTGATCAAAGCGAGGACGGGGACTGTTTACTGACGGCCGGGCAGGTCCAACAAATCGCCATAGCGCTCAATGAGCAGCTCCCGACTGAGTTGGACCTTTTCATAGGGTTGCGGGGGTAGGTTTTCAGTCAATCATCCCGCGTCAGCACTTCCAGCAATTCAATCTCGAAAATCAGGTTCGAATTCGGCGTGATCGCTCCCATCGAACGTTCGCCATACGCCAGATGTGCAGGCACCAGCAGCTTGCGCTTGCCGCCGACTTGCATCCCCATGATTCCCTGATCCCAGCCTTTGATAACCCGGCCCGTGCCAATCACACACTGAAAAGGTTTGCCACGGCTGTAGGAAGAGTCGAATTCCGTGCCGTCTTCCAGCCAGCCACGGTATTGAGTGGTGATCAGCGCGCCTTTGACGGCGGCTTTGCCATCGCCTGGCTGGAGGTCGATGATTTGCAGTTCGTTATTCATGACGGTGTTTATCTGTTTGCAGAATTCGAGGGTCGTGGTTTTCCCAGAAAATCAACTTGTTGGCAACCGTTCAGGTGCCTTTATCGGGGTGGGTCAACATTTCCACGACTTTTTTGTCTTCCTTCTGCTTCGCATCGACCGCGAAGTCTTTGCCGAAGATCGCTTCTGGAAGGATCCACTTGCCTGTACTGCTTTTCTTGTCAGTCACAATGCCGATCTGGTCGCCTTTGGTGAAATCAAACCAATGCAGATCCGGGAACTGTTTCAAATCTAGGGTCTGGACCGTATTGCCCTCCATCACTTCAATTTTTTTGGCGGTCGGGTCCACGCTGACCACCTCCAGCGGTGAGCGAGTGATCAACGAGGGCGCCATGACAACGATGACATTGTTGTCACACCGCTGGCTCGTCGGCTGGATCTTGCCGTCCGCCGAACTATGGGGAAATTTTGCGCAATCAACAAAAATGCCCGAATGGTCCACGGTTTCGTTGCCCAGGTACTGATCGCCACTGGGCATCATCAAGATCTGTTCGCCCTGCGCCGCACTCACAAACAGAGCGAGTGTCAGGGCAATTTTCCATCTGGTCATAGCGCACCTGCCATTAGTCCAGTCCCGCGTGGTGATTACAGGAACTCGTCTAAAAACAATGTCCTGGTAACACGCGGCATATTGGGCACATCCATTTCAACGTAAATCACCTGCTGCTTCGGCACTTGGTACACCGTGCCAAATGAATCGTAACGTTGCGGCTGCTTATCGGTTTTCATCAGCACCTTTTGAATCAGCACGTAGTACGTCTCGTCCGTTTCAATCAGCAGCACGGCTTCTTTAATCCCGCCATCCTTGCTAACGGTGGCCGTCGACAACTCAGTCGGAAAGTTCTTCGCCTGCTTTTCTTCGAAGTGCAGGCGAATCGGGTGCAATACACCGCCATCGCGGACTTGCTGGGCCTGTAACGTACCGAGGTACTCGGCCATGACAGACGTGGCCCAAAGTCCCAAGACCAAAAAAAGTGCGAATAGCGCTTTGTGCAAAAAATGCCGAAACAGCCTGTGGTCCGAAGACCAGCCGCCGTTAAGCGCAACATAGAGGATGGCACCGCCGCCCAGAATGAGGGGGATCCAGGCCCCGAACTGTTTCACCGCAGTCCAGGCAAACGCCAGATAGAAATAGAGCGAGATATCCAGCGATACCAGCGGTATGCCGAACGTCTTGAAGTAATAAAACAAATGCAGCCAGGAATAGAAAAACAGATAGGCCGCAAACAGCAGCGTTGGCCCACCAAAGTGCGCCGACAACTGTGAACTCTCCGGCGCAGGCGGTGGGGGCGTCGGGCCAGACGGGTTGACTTGAGTCATGCTGAGGATCTCCTGGCTGACGGATGATCACGAAGCAGATGGCGTGCACAGAAAGTCTAGCGCTCGTTAGACAGAAAGCGACTGCAACCCAACAGCGCGGTGAACTAACATAAGCACCAACGTATCCCTCGGTTTAATGCCCAATGACGATCCCTGAATGAATCTGGTCTGGACCAGCGCAGCCGTCGGCTCAGTCATGTTTGCCCTGCTCATCGCGATGATCTGTCGCGTGCGCTCGCTGAAACAGCAATTGGCCGAGAGTCGTGCGCTGATCGCCAGCCTGGCCGAGGGACCGTCCGTGCGCCAGGACGGCGATGCCGAACGCTTCAAACGCAGCCAATACTTCGCCCGCATCGGCACCTGGGACTGGGACGTCGACACCGAAAAGCTCTACTGGTCGGATGCGATCTACGGCATGTTCGGCTTCAAGATCGGCGAAGTGACGCCCTCCTACGCCCTGTTTTGCGCCTGCGTTCACCCGGAGGACCGCGCCAGCGTGCGGGCCGGGGAGCTGCGCTGCCTGGAAACCGGCGAAAACCATGACGAGGAATACCGCGTCGTCTGGCCCGACGGCAGTGTTCACTGGCTGCGAGAGACCGGCAATGTGGTCAAGAACGACCACGACGCCACCATCAAGATGATGGGCGTGGTGCGCGACATCACCGAGGAAAAAGCCTCCGCCAGTTACCTCCAGCACCTGGCTCACTACGACCCGTTGACCGGCCTGCCCAATCGTCTGGTGCTGGAGGAACGGTTGTCCGAGGCATTGGAACAGGCGCGTATCGGCGCGACCCGGGTGGCGTTGGTGTTTGTCGACCTCAACGGTTTCAAGGCCATCAACGATCACTACGGCCATGCGGCCGGCGATCGCGTCCTGATCACCACTGCCACACGCCTGAAGAAAATCCTGCGCTCAACCGACACCGTCGCCCGGATCGGTGGTGACGAATTCGTGGTCATCCTTCAAGGGTTGCCCAAAGGCATCAACCTGCAGGATGAAGCGCGCAGCATCTGCCAGAAAATCTTCGTCGAACTGTCACCGCCCATCACCATCGGCAACGACCAGCGCCACATCGGCACCAGCCTCGGTGTCGCGGTGTACCCGGACCACGCGCCGAGCATGGACCGGCTGATTCATATTGCGGACCTGGCGATGTATGAGGCCAAGCGCAGTGGCAATAATCAGTATCGGTTGGGCGGCGAAAGCCCGGTGCGGGCTCACAGCCAATAGGCTCTAACGCTCCACCGGCGTGATGTCCACAATCGTCCCGTTGGTGATCATCACCATCATGTACTTGTCATTGATCTGCACCCACTGCGCCTGATCCTTCGGGGCTTTCAGGCCTTTGGCCTGCCAATTGCCGAGGGCTTTTTCGCGGCGTTGGTAGATGTCCGGGGCGCGGTCGCCGACCACCAGTTCACGGGAGTTGTTGACGCCGGGCTGAACGGTTTTCTGAGGGGACTCGGCCGCCTGAACGATGGGGTTGATACCGGCAACGCCGACGGCAATGGTCAGGGCGGCGATGAGCGTTTTGCGGTTCATGGTGATCCTCCAGTCATGTTATGGCACCTGAACTCCGACTGTGCTCGCTCTGAATCATTCCATACCGTTGCGATGAATCTGTGCCGGACTTGTACCGGGAGGCGCGCCTCGGGTCGGCGTAGGCTGCGTGAAGACACTCAGG
Source organism: Pseudomonas mucoides (assembly GCF_015461845.1). GTDB lineage: Bacteria > Pseudomonadota > Gammaproteobacteria > Pseudomonadales > Pseudomonadaceae > Aquipseudomonas > Aquipseudomonas mucoides. Next base: position 168,197 of record NZ_JACOPW010000001.1, read on the forward strand.
ATTTATTGCCATGCACATTGCCATCTGACCTTTGACGGTTTTAACGAACTGGATTCCCTGATCGCCTACGGGGGGATGGGGCATATCAGGGCGTTTATCGGATTGCCCGGTTGCCCGACCGACCACTATCGCGAGCAGGCTCACGCCTACAGGGAATACGCGGTCGACTGTAGGAGTGAGCCTGCCCGCGATAGCGGAATTCACGGTTTGTCGGCCAACACCGCTGACGCATCCCGCCGCACCCTTTATCCTTGGCGCTCCGCCGTATCGAGTGTTGGAGTAAGCCATGCCCCATGAAGGCAACCTGTTGCAAGCCGCTGTCGTGTTTCTGTTCGCAGCGGTGCTCACCGTGCCCTTGGCCAAGCGCCTGCAACTGGGAGCCGTGCTGGGTTATCTGTTTGCCGGCGTCCTCATCGGGCCGTCGGTGCTGGGGCTGATCGGTAATCCGCAAAGCGTCAGCCATATTTCTGAACTCGGCGTGGTGTTGCTGCTGTTCATCATTGGTCTGGAGCTGTCGCCGCGACGCCTGTGGGTGATGCGCAAATCGGTGTTCGGCGTGGGCCTGGCGCAGGTGTTGTTGACCGGTTCAGTGATCGGTGTGCTGGCGCTGCTCGTCTTCGGCCAGCCGCTGAACAGCGCCATCGTGCTCGGCCTTGGCCTTGCCCTGTCGTCCACTGCGTTTGGCTTGCAAAGCCTGGCCGAGCGCAAGGAACTGACCAGCCCCCACGGTCGACTGGCGTTTGCAATTCTGCTGTTTCAGGACATCGCTGCCATTCCGCTGATTGCCATGGTCCCGCTGCTGGCCGGGGGTGATCACACCTCCACCGCCGCGGAAGATTTGAATCACGGTTTGCGGGTATTGGGCAGCATTGCGGTGGTAGTCATCGGTGGACGCTATCTGTTGCGTCCGGTGTTTCGCATCGTCGCCAAAACCCGTTTGCCCGAGGTGTCCACCGCCACGGCGTTGCTGGTGGTGATCGGCACGGCATGGCTGATGGACCTGGTCGGCGTGTCCATGGCGCTCGGCGCTTTTCTCGCCGGGTTGCTGCTGGCGGACTCTGAATACCGGCATGAACTGGAAGCGCAGATCGAGCCGTTCAAAGGCCTGCTGCTGGGGCTGTTCTTCATCAGCGTTGGCATGGGCGCCAACCTCAGCCTGCTGCTCAGCGCCCCGCTTGCGGTCCTGGGGCTGACCCTGCTGCTGATCGCAATCAAATTGCCGCTGCTCTTTGTGGTCGGCCGATTGGCCGGCGGCCTTGGCAAAGTCAGTGCGCTGCGCCTGGGCATCGTGCTGGCGGCCGGCGGTGAGTTCGCGTTTGTGGTGTTCAAGATTGGCCGTGATCAAGGCCTGTTCGAGCCGCACCTGTACGATTTGCTGGTGCTGACCATCACCCTGTCCATGGCGGTGACACCGCTGTTGTTGCTGCTGTGCGCCCGGTTGTATTCACCCAAGGTGCAGCCCGTCGTGGTGCCGGAAAAATTCCGCGACATCGACACCGATGCGCCACGCGTGGTGATCGCCGGCATGGGCCGGATGGGTCAGATCGTTGCGCGGATTCTGCGGGCGCAGAACATCAAGTTTGTGGCGCTCGATACGTCGGTGGAAACCATCGAACTGTCCCGCAGTTTCGGCGGCGTACCGGTGTTCTATGGCGACCCGATGCGCCCGGAGATTCTCAGCGCAGCCAAGGTCGAACAGGCGGAATACTTCATCATCGCCACCGATGACCCGGACACCAACATCAAGACCGCCGAGGTGGTGCACCGGTTGTACCCGCACATCAAAATCATCGCTCGCGCACGTAACCGTCAGCATGTGCATCGCCTGGTGGACCTGGGGGCGGAAGCGATTCGTGAAACCTATTATTCGAGCCTGGAAATGAGCCGGCGCACGCTGATTGGCCTGGGGCTGACCCAGGCACAGGCCGATGCGCGGATCAAACGGTTCAAGCATCACGATGAACAGGTGTTGGAGGCGCAGCACGCGGTGTATGACGATGCGGCGAAGGTGTTGCAGACGGCGCAGGAAGCGCGGGCAGAACTGGCTAAATTGTTTGAGTCGGATCAGTTGGAGGAGCAGGAAGCGGGCAAGGCTTAAGTGGTGTGGCGGCAGGTATGCCGCCATCGCGGGCAAGCCACGCTCCCACAGTAAACTGCATTCCCCTGTGGGAGCGTGGCTTGCCCGCGATGAACGATAACGCGGTGCAATGCCTGGCCCCCACCCGAGCATCAGTTGGAAAACACAAACTGCCCCTTAACCTTTTTCGACCCGACAAACCCCAGGTCCGGGAACAGCAGCGCCTTCAACCAGGCAACATAAAACACCATGGCCAACGTGATCACCACACCCACCACCGTCATCACCGGATCTTCCTCATACCCCTGAAACATCCGCCCGATCTGGCTGACGGTCAGAATCATGTAAAGGGTGTAGACCTGCGCCGAGTTCTTGTAGAAACCCCAGGCAAACGCCAGCGGCACCAGCGCCGCAAACAGGGTGAAAAACACCACGGCACCGGGGCCGATCATCGAACCCAGATAGAATCCGGTGACGGCCCCCAACAAGGCCTGAAGGCAGGTCAGTGCGAGCAGAATGTTGACCTTGAGCGAATGTTTTTCCCGCAACGCCGGATCCGGCCTGGCGCCGATCCAGTAAGCCAGCACCCGGTCCTTGACCACGCCACCGGAGAACGCCTTGAACGTCGCGGTTTTGGAGTGCCCGGCGTCGAGCGCCGCCACCAGTTGCCGCTTGATTTCCTTTTTGTCCAACGCACGTCTCCCCTTCTTAAAACAACCCAAATCAAAACTTGTAGGAGTGAGCCTGCTCGCGATAGCGGAGTGTCAGTCGCTGCAAACAGTGAACGTTACATCGCTATCGCGAGCAGGCTCACTCCTACAGGCCTGGGCATCTTCGCTTTATTGGGGGCCACAAAGCAAAACGCCGCTTCCACCAGAGGCGGAAGCGGCAGAGGCATGAGCCTCAGCGGATCAATGCATGAACAGGGCGATCAGGATAATGATCGGGATCGGCACGCCAAGAAAGAACAGCAGTAATGAACGCATGATGATTCTCCCGGGTTAGCGGACAGGGGTGGTGGTGACGTAAGTATCGGTTTCCACGTACACAACGGCGTCCCGACGACGACCACCAAAAGTGGCGGCAAGGCTGGCAAAAAACGCGCCGATCAGCAGTGCGATGAACATCCACAGCGACGTCCAGGCGGCGACTTTCGCGGCTTTGTCAGCGGCTTGCTGGGCAGCCAGTTTGGCGTCGGCCACGGCTTTTTGCGTACGGGCATAGACTTCATCAACACGACGTTCGGCGTCGGCCTGAGTCAGGTTGGTGCGTTGGGCGACCATTTGTGCGAGGTAAGTCCGGTCTTCGGCACTCAAGCCGTTGTTGCCCAGGCTGCGCACAAATATGCGCGTTACGGTGCCACGCGCGGCGTCATCGCTGACGGCGGCCGGACGATCGTCACGGAACAGGCTGTCGACGAAATAGCCGTACTGATCGCTATTGGTATTGGCAGCAGCGGTGCCGGCGGCTTGAGTGGCCGCACTGGCTGCCCCGCCGACCATATTGGCCCCAGCTTGCAGGCCGCCACTGATAACACTGCTGACCGAGCCGACCACCAGGGTCGCGGTCACCAGCGTCGCCACGCACCAGGCGAGGAAGCCATGGGCGGTATCACGGAAATACACTTCATCCCCGTGCAGGTAGGCCCACTTGACCCGCAAGCGACCGGCAATGTAACCGCCGGCCCCGGCCGCCAGAATTTGCGTCACCGCCAGCCACACGATGGTTGAAATGCCCAGCCCCTTGGCACTCACACCTTCATTGGCCCACGGCGACACCGCCGAAAAACCCAGGCCGAAACCGAGCAGCACCAGAATCAGCGACAACGCTGCCGCCGCAGCGGCCCCGGCGAAGATCGCCCCCCAGGACACACCCGAGAGCGTGCTCGTTTCTTCTGCGACGGGATAGAAACCATCAGAAGATCTATTCATTGTTGTATCGCTCCAGGCAGGAAAGATGGTGTTACAACTCTTCAAATGCACCATTGCAGTCAGCGTGCCAGTCACGATTTCTAAATTTTTCTTCTGTTTTCAATAACCTATAAAGATTGAACTTCCTTTTCTCATGCAATTTGCAAGGAATGCCTCAACCCAGCGGGTTTTCTGCATTGATCAAAATATTCAGTGCATGAAGTTTTATTTAGAAAGACTCCGATCATTTCTTGGCAAAATGCTGCACATCATTGAGAACCGCTAATCAGGCCAGCCCTATGACCCGCATCTTGACTATCGAAGACGACGCCGTGACCGCCCGGGAAATCGTCGCCGAACTGAGCAGCCACGGCCTCGATGTCGACTGGGTCGACAATGGCCGCGAAGGCCTCGAGCGTGCGGTCAGTGGTGACTATGACCTGATCACCCTCGACCGCATGCTGCCGGAGCTCGATGGCCTGGCGATTGTCACCACGCTGCGGACCATGGGCGTGGCCACGCCGATCCTGATGATCAGCGCCCTCTCCGACGTCGATGAGCGCGTGCGGGGGTTGCGCGCCGGCGGTGACGACTACCTGACCAAGCCATTCGCCACCGATGAAATGGCCGCCCGCGTTGAAGTATTGCTGCGCCGCCAGAACACGGTGACCGCCCAGGCCACGACGTTGCGAGTGGCCGACCTGGAACTCAACCTGATCAGCCATGAAGCCAGCCGCGGCGGCCTGTTGCTGACCCTATTGCCGACCGAATACAAATTGCTCGAATTCCTGATGCGCAACACCGGGCAGATTCTGTCGCGCATGATGATTTTCGAAGAAGTCTGGGGCTACCACTTCGACCCCGGCACCAACCTGATCGACGTGCACATCGGTCGTCTGCGCAAGAAAATCGACCCACAAGGCCAGGCCCCACTGATTCGGACCGTGCGAGGCTCGGGTTATGTCATTGCCGAACCCGTCTAAAGGCTGGCGCTCTTCCAGCAGCCGCTTGCTGGCGCTCTACAGTTCGCTGTTCGTGATCTGGAGCGCAATCCTGATGGGCGTCATGTACTACGAAGTGTCCGCTTACCTCGACAACCTGGCCAAGCACTCGCTGATGCAACGCCAGCATCTGTTTTCGCGCTTCCAGGGCGAGCAACTGGTGGACGCCCTCGCCGTCAGCATGACCTTCGACATCCGTGGCATCGACGCCTACGGCCTGTTCGATCACCAGCATCGCTACCTCAGCGGCGCCCTGCGTTTTATCCCCGAAGACTTGCCGCTGGACGGCAAGATTCACATGCTCAAGGATTGTTCCGACTCCGACGACCCGATCCTGCCCGCCGACAGTTGCGACGCGGTAGCGACCCAGACCCGCGACGGTCGCTGGCTGGTGCTGGTGCGTGACAACGGTTCGTTGTTCGCCGTCACCCGGATCATCCTTCATGCGTTGTTCTGGGGCGTGACCTTGACGATCATTCCCGGCATCGCCGGTTGGCACCTGTTGCGCCGACGCCCCCTGCGGCGCATCCGAGCGATCCAGGCCAGTGCCGAAGCCATCATCGCCGGGGATTTGACCCGGCGCCTGCCCTTGTCCAATCGACGCGATGAACTGGACATGCTCGCCACCATCGTCAACGCCATGCTCGAACGCATCGAGCGCTTGATGCACGAGGTCAAGGGAGTCTGCGACAACATCGCCCACGACCTGCGCACCCCGCTGACACGCCTGCGGGCGCAGCTGTACCGGATTCAGCAGCAGGCCGCAGATGACTCGACGCTGGCTGTGCAACTGGATTCAGTGCTCGGTGAAGCGGACACCTTGATGGCACGTTTTCGCGGGTTACTGCGGATTTCCGAACTGGAAGATCGCCAGCGCCGCTCGGGTTTCGTGCAACTGGACCCGGTGCCCTTGCTGCAAGAGCTGCACGATTTCTACCTGCCACTGGCGGAAGAAGGCGAACTGGTTTTCAAGCTGCAATTGCCGGCGTCGCTGCCAGCGCTTAATGGGGATCGGGCGTTGTTGTTCGAAGCCGTGGCGAATCTGCTGAGCAACTCGATCAAGTTCACACCGCCGGGGGGCGAGGTGATTTTGCGTGGGGTGAGTGAAGGCGGGTTTACGCGGATCGAAGTGCTGGATTCCGGCCCCGGGATTGCGGAGGCCGAGCGCGAAGCAGTGTTTCAGCGGTTCTATCGCGCCGAGGGTGGAAATCAGAAAAGCGGGTTTGGTTTGGGATTGTCGATTGTGGCGGCGATTGCCGGTTTGCATGGGTTTGCGCTGGAGGTGGGTAGCAGCGAACTCGGTGGCGCGCGGTTGGTGCTGGATTGCAAAAACCCGGCCCTGACACAACCTCTGTAGCAGCTGCCGAACGCAGCCTCGCAGGCTCGACAGCTGCTACAAGGTTTAAGCGTACTGACTAAGCCGGGTAGTTGGCCCGCAACGCCTGCAGCCCACCCTGATAAATCCCGTCGAACAACGCCACCACTTCCTCCTCACTCACCCCCACAGGCGTAAACCGACCCGACCACGTCACCCGAGCCCCCTGCCCCTGCGCTTCAACCTTGATCGTCGCCAGATACGCAGTAGCCGGAAATGGCGCCTGCTCAATCGAATAGCTGTACGTCTTGCCGGCGTTATCAAACGCCTCAAGCCGCTCAACGATCACCGCGCCATCCGCGGTTTTCAGGCTGCGCACCCGCCCGCCTTCGCTCAGTTCGCTTTGCGGAATGAACGGCAGCCAGTCTGGCAGCGAGTTGAAGTCGCCGATCAATTGCCACACTTCGTCGGCCGAAGCCGGGATCTCAATAGTCGCTGATGCAGTTGCCATGTATTCCTCTCTGTTAAAAAAAATCAGATTGCCATGCTGTCGACAACACCGCCATCAACGCGCAATGCCGCGCCGGTGGTGGCCGAGGACAGCGGGGAAGCAATGTAGGCCACCAGGTTCGCCACCTCCTCGACATCCGCCACACGCTGGATGATCGACGTCGGCCGCGCCTTGCGCACAAACGCATCGGCTTCTTCGCGTATACCCCGACCGGAGGCGGCGGTGGCGTCCTTGAGCATTTGCTCCAGGCCATCGGTGAGCGTCGGGCCGGGCAGGATCGCATTGACTGTCACACCGGTGCCCGCCAGCCGTTTGGCCAGGCCATGGGAGACTGCCAGGTTGGCGCTTTTGGTCACGCCATAGTTGAGCATGTCAGCCGGGATCGAGATGCCGGATTCCGAGGACACGAAGATCACCCGGCCCCAACCCTGCTTGACCATGTCCGGCACGTAATGCCGGGACAGACGCACGCCGGAGATCACGTTGACCTCATAAAAGCGTGTCCACTCGCTGTCTGGCGTGTCGAAAAAATCCACGTCGTTAAAGATGCCGAGGTTGTTCACCAAAATGTCCGCACGCGGTTCGGCGGCGAACAGCACCTCGGCGCCTTCGGCAGTGCCCAGGTCCGCGGTCAGGCCACGCAACTGCGCGCCCGGCACGCGCTGACGAATGCTCGCCAGTGCCTGTTCGACCTTGGCCGTCTCCCGGCCGATCACCACCACCGTGGCGCCGGACTCGGCCAACGCCTTGCTGATGCCCAGGCCAATGCCCGCGGTGCTGCCGCTGACAATGGCGAGTTTTCCACTCAGATCAATCTTCATGCTCTAACTCCTGTGATCGGCAATGGCGCGCGCTCGGAGATCAGTTTTGCCTCACGCATCGCCTGCCAGAACGCGGCGGGAATGACCGCCGACAGCGCGGCAACGTCTTCAGCAATACGCTCCGGACGGCTGGAACCTGGAATCACCGCCGCCACCGCCGGGTTGGCCAACGAGAACTGCAAGGCCGCTGCTTTTATGTCGACACCGTGCGCGGCGGCGATGCGTTTGATGTGCTCGACTTTGTTGATAATCGCCGGGTTGGCTTTCTGGTATTCGAAGTGCGTACCGCCGGCCAGAATGCCCGAGCTGTAAGGACCACCGACCACGATCTCGACGTTCTGCGCCAGGGCTGCGTCCATCAGGCGTTGCAACGCGCGGTCGTGGTCGAGAAGAGTGTAGCGACCCGCCAGCAGAAAACCGTCCGGTTGTGCTTCGGTCAGATCAAGGGTCAGTTCGCACGGCTCGACCTTGTTCACGCCCAGGCCCCAGCCCTTGATCACGCCTTCTTCGCGCAAGCGGGTCAGTACTTTGAACGCGCCGGTGCGGGCCTGGTTGAAGTACTCCAGCCATTGATCGCCGTAGAAGTCCTGCGCGATGTCATGCACCCAGACGATGTCCAGACGGTCGGTTTGCAGACGGTTGAGGCTGTCCTCGATGGAGCGCATCGTCGCGTCGGCGCTGTAGTCGTTGACGATCTTGTTCGGGAGGCCGTGTTCGAATACCCCGCTCTTCTCGCCCAGGTCACGGGCCGCCGTGTCTTCGACTTCATCCAGAATGACCCGACCGACTTTGCTACTCAGCACATAGTCGTCACGGTTGTATCGGGACAGCGCGGCGCCCAAACGGATTTCCGACAGACCCGAACCATAGAACGGCGCGGTGTCGAAGTAACGCACGCCGGCATCCCAGGCGGCGTGCACGGTAGCGAGCGCCTCATCTTCAGGAATGGCGCGGAACATGTTGCCCAACGGGGCGGTGCCGAAACCCAGCGCGCCGGGCAGTTTGTCTTTCAAGCTCATGATTCAATCCTCGTCAGTTTCAGTGGCCAGTCGCCTGACCGTTGAGCAGATCCTAGATTGCGACGATCGGACCGTCCAAGACATAATGTGCAGCACTTGAGTCCCCAGAGGTCTGACATGATCGACATCCGCCAATTGCGCTACTTCGTCGCCGTCGCCGAAGAAGAACACGTCGGTCGCGCCGCCGAACGCCTGCACATTTCCCAGTCACCGCTGAGCCGGCAAATCGCCCAACTCGAAGAACGCCTGGGGCTGACCCTGTTCGAACGCAGCCAACAACGCATTCGCCTGACCCGCGACGGCCAGACCTTCCTCGCCGAAACCCGCGCCCTGCTGACCCACGCCAGTCGCCTGGAATCCCTCGGCAAACGCCTCGGTCGCGGTGAAGAAGGCGGTTTGTGCGTCGGTTACATCGAAAACGCCATGCACGCCGGCGTGTTGCCAAATGCCCTGCGTGTGTTGCGGGTCGAGCGGCCGAACGTGCATGTCGCGCTGTACAACCTGCGCTCTACTGAACAGCTTGAAGGCCTGCGCCAGCGCAGCCTCGACATCGCACTGGTCAGCGAACCACCGGCCAAAAACGATCCGGATCTGCTGGGCTTACAAGTGCTGGACGACCCGATGCTGCTGGCATTGCCTGAGCATCATCCATTGGCCAACCAGACGACATTGACCCCGGCCGACCTCGCCGATCAAGAGTGGATCGGCGTGCAGCACCACCAGAATGTCAGTAACCGCGAAGACTTCGTCAGCGCCTGCATTCGCGCCGGCTTCACCCCGGACATCCGCATGGAAGCCACCGGCCCCTTCACTGCCATGGCCCTGGTGGCCTCGGGACTGGGCATTGCGATGATTCAGAAAGGCTTGAGCCGCAATGCACCGCCGGGTGTGGTGCTGCGGGAAGTGCCGTGGATTGCCCTCACCCGCCCCCTGTGGGCGGCGTGGCACCGGATCAATTTGCGGCCGTTGGTGGAGACGTTCCGCAAGGTATTGACTGAGGCGCCGCCCGCCTGAGCCGACATGATCTGTATCTGACACACCGTAATCGCGAGCAGGCTCACTCCTACAATTGTTCTGTGTTGATCACAAATAGTGAGTCCACAAAAATCCCTGTGGGAGTGAGCCTGCTCGCGATGAGGCCCGAACAAACACTGCAAAATTCAAGGTCAACTTGACCAGTGTGGCGAGGGAGCTTGCTCCCGTTCGGCTACGCAGTAGTCGTAAAACCTTTGCCGCGGCGTGCCTGATAGAACGCGTCACCAGTGAGTGGGGCCGCTGCGCTGCCCACCGGGAGCAAGCTCCCTCGCCACAGGACCTCGCCTCGCCGTAGATCAGCGTTAGCTTTGTGGATCGACTTTATCCAGCATGCGGTTCACCGCCAGTTCGCCCGACATCATGGAATGCGGAATGCCTGGCAGGGATTGTGTAGCCTCGCAGAGAAACATCGCTGTTTAATGGCTAATCCCGGATTGATGCTTTACTTAATAAACTTCAAACGACAAAAAAGGTGGCAGATCTATTTGCTAGATATATCTACCACCTTCTTAGTCTACGACTTGGAGACTACGTTGACACGCATTGGTTACGTATGAAGGACGTGGTGGAACAATTCAGCGCCAAAACGCGCGAGTTAAAGGCGTCGTTCAATAACACACTGGACTCCGAGCCAGCGTGTTTTCAAACGCAAGCCATTACACTTAGCTAGCTCGTACGACCACCATTTTTATAGTTATCCCAAATCCATTGAGGGGTGTCATCCCCAGGAGGCTTCGGAGTGTAAGTCGGCGGCTCGACGGCACGTTTCCCACTGGGAATTTCTATCAGAAGATCATTATAGCGTTGTTCGGAGTCTACATTTCGTTCTATAACAACTGCCATAGCCGCATTCATATCCCAGACATCTATGCGCTCATCATAAACAATACTACAAGCCAACATATCGTCAAGCTTTCTATCAATCGCCATAACAACCTCCACAATTATTAAAGTAAGTTGCCATGCAAAGTTAAATCAAACTCAAAATATCAACACCTGCGATAAATGACAGTAATTAAGAACAGTTTGCTATTAACGTTATTACTTTTCGCCTCAAAAAAAGGATTGTAGGGGCTCGCTTCTGCGTGGGAGTGCCTCAAGGGACGCTCCGCGCTCCAGCTTCAGAAGGACGCGGAGCGTCCCGGGCTGCATTCCCACGCAGAGCGTGGGAACGATCAGTGCAGTAGTGGCATTAGCCATGCGGGTCGACGTTATCCAGCATCCGATTCACCGCCAGTTCGCCCAACATCACGGAGTTTTGAATGCCCAGCAGGGTATGGCGCTGAGTGCCGTTCAACTGCCCGGCGAAGTCGCTCAACATCACACTCGCTGACACCAATGTCTCGCAGGCGTTGACCAGCAGGGTTTCGTGATCGGTGTCGTGCCCTACAAAGTAGAGGGTACTGGGTTTACGCGGGGTGTCTTTGGGGATGACCGGTTTGAGGTAGTAGTCGAGGGCGCGGTCGGCGGCGGTGTTGAGCTTTTTGGAATCGGCGGATTCGTAGGGGGAAACGTCGTCGGTGTCGGTTTCTGGCGGGTTGGGTGTGATCTTGAACATAGTGAAACTCCTACAATCAATGGAGCCACCTGAACCTGTCGCTAAACAAGAAAGGGTGGCGGCTGTACACAGGTTAGCGAACCGGGTGTAGGCGCCCGGCAGACCCGAAGGTCTCCCGCGCACAGCCGCCATGACATCAATCGCAGAGATGAACATTCTGCAAGAGAGTTTGGAGCGCTGTTGCGCCTACAAAGGTTCGGGTCGCTAAACCCGATCGCTGATTTGTCAGCGACCCGCAAACGATAGAGTCCCGGCCCAAGGCGCACAAGCCGGCGGATTCTGGCGCAGTCGTAGGCAATGGCGCAAGGTTGTGTAGCCTCGCAGAGTGTCTGGAGATGTGTGTTAAACATCGCCGTTTAATGACCCTCTCAGGTTTGATGCTTTACTGAACAGACCCTCAAAATCCTGCGAGCCTCCAACATGAACCGCAACGACCTGCGCCGTGTGGACATGAACCTGCTGGTGATTTTCGAAACCCTGATGTTCGAGAAAAACCTCACCCGCGCCGGGGAGAAGCTGTTCCTCGGCCAACCCGCCGTCAGCGCCTCACTGGCCAAATTGCGCGATTTGTTCGACGACCCGCTGTTGGTGCGCAACGGCCGTACGCTGGAGCCGACCCTGCGCGCCTTGGCGATCCTCAAGGAACTGCAACCGGCAATGGACACCATTTCCGGCGCGGTCAGCCGGGCCAAGGATTTCGACCCGTCCACCAGCCGTGATGTGTTTCGCATCGGCCTGTCCGACGACGCTGAGTTCGGCTTGTTTCCGCCGTTGCTCAAGCAGATTCGCGAAGAAGCGCAGAACGTCGTGGTAGTGGTGCGGCGGGTGAATTTTCTGCTGATGTCGTCGATGCTCGCCAGCGGCGAGATTTCTGTCGGGATCAGTTACACCACGGAACTGCCAGCCAACGCCAAGCGCAAGAAATTGCGCGACTTGAGCGTAAAAATCTTGCGCGGCGACGACCGCCCCGGTGTTCTGACACTGGATGAATTCTGCGAAAGACCTCATGCGCTGGTGTCGTTTTCCGGGGACTTGACCGGGGCCATCGATAACGACTTGGCGCGCATCGGTCGTTCGCGGCGGGTAGTGCTGGCGGTGCCGCAGTTTGCCGGATTGCGCTCATTACTGGCCGGCACCGATTTGCTCGCCTCGGTGCCGGATTATGCCGCGTGTGCGCTGATCGAAGGCAGCAGCCAGTTGCGGGCCGACGACCCGCCGTTTGATATCGTGCTGTCCGAACTGTCCATGGTCTGGAACGGCGTCAACGATAACGACCCGGCAGAACGCTGGTTGCGCTCGAAAATTGCACAGTACATGGCGGCTCCACTGCCGGGGCATGCGGCGACTTAAAAGCGGTCGGCTGGGTTTCGCGCAGGTACACCGGCAAGTCCGTGACCGGTGGCATGGCCGGGATTTCGAAGTACATCTGGATCACCCAGCCACGGTGATAGCTGGCGTGGTTGACCACGTGCATCAGTATCGCGCCAGCGCTCATGGTGCCGCTTTCGCCAGAGACAAACGTGAATTCAACGGGTTTATCCAGTGACGTTTCGGTCTGGCTTTCGCTCCAGTCGCAATACCAGTGATCAATCTCCCGTTGCGCCATGCGCAGTTCGGCAAGGTCGGCGTGCAACAGATCATGTGAGGTTTTGAAGCCGTGCCCTCGGCCTTCGAGGTGGGCCTGCCAGATGCAGTCCACGACGTAGATGTGGTTCAGGGTGCCGATCATGTTCTTGAACACCGACACGCGATCTTTGCTGACCTCACCCGCCGGCAATGCGGCCAGGCTGTCAAAGAGGCGCTGGTCGGCCCAGTTTTTGTAATCGGCAAGCATGCGGGCAGTGCGTACGTTGATCATCAGAGGTCTCCCATGGTGATGGGCGCACTGCAAAGCATAGCCCTCATGGCTCCGGGCATCGCAACGACTGATAACCGGCACCTGCGCTTCGTGCCCCGTTGTAGCAGCTGACGAGCACCGCGAGGCTGCGTTCGGCTCGTCAGCTGCTACGGGTTTGCGTAAGGCGCTGCACCACCCGCTCGGCCAGTGCCAGGCAACTGGTCAGGCCCGGTGACTCGATGCCGAACAGGTTCACCAGTCCCGGCACGCCATGTTCGGCCGGACCGCTGATGATGAAATCCGCTGCAGGTTCGTTCGGACCGGTGATTTTCGGGCGAATGCCGCTGTAGGCCGGTTGCAGGCCGTTATCGGGAAGACCGGGCCAGTAACGGCGGATCGCCTCGTAAAATCCATCGGCGCGGCGCGAGTCCACGCGGTAATCGACCTGATCGACCCATTCGACGTCCGGCCCGAAACGTGCCTGGCCGCCGAGGTCGAGGGTCATGTGCACGCCAAGCCCGGCACTTTCCGGCGCCGGATAGACCAGATGCCGGAACGGCGCGCGGCCGCTGAAACTGAAATAACTGCCCTTGCACAATCGGGCCACTGGAACGTGCTGCGAGGGCAACCCTTCGATCCGGCTCGCCACGTCAGGCGCTGAAAGCCCGGCGCAGTTGATCAACTCACGGCAACTCAGGGGCATGGGTTGCGCACCGCCGATGACCAGATCAAAACCGTGTGCCTTACAACGAGCGGATTCCAGCGGTGTATGAAAGGCAATCGACATCCCGCTGGCTTCCCCATCCGCCTGAAGCGCGAGCATCAACGCATGGGAATCGACAATTCCCGTAGAAGGTGACCAGAGCGCGGCGACGCAGGACAGTGCCGGTTCAAGCGCTCGGGCCTGCGCGGCATCCAGCCACTGCAAATCATCGACGCCATTCCGTCGCCCTTGTTCCAACAATGCCCGCAACGCCGCGCACTGGTTGTCATCGGTGGCCACGACCAGCTTGCCCAGGCGCTGATAATCAACCCCGCGCGCATCGCAGAAGGCATACAACCGTTGCTTGCCTTCAACGCACAACTGCGCCTTGAGGCTACCGGTCGGGTAGTAAATACCGGCGTGAATCACCTCCGAGTTGCGCGAGCTGATGCCCACGCCAATCCCCTCGCCGGCTTCGATCAGGATCACTTCCCGCCCGGTCCCGGCCAGCGCCCTGGCAACCGCCAGCCCGACCACGCCGGCCCCAACCACTACGCAGTCGGTATCGATGCTCGATTGTCCTGTGCTCATTTTCAAACCGGCCCTCGCTGCACGCCTTCACATGAATGACAACTTACTGTCATTTGGCTGAACTCAATAATAAAATGTGCAACTTTTCCATTTAATACACTATTAATCGGGCCTTTAAGGTTGACGGACTTCACCTCGCTGAGTAAATTGCCCGGGCCTTCGACGAAGGCCCTTTTTCAATTCACTACGGAATCCAATGGACACAGTATCTAGTCGCTGTCGGGTTGCTGCGAAACTGCAGAATCTGGCACATAACCCAGAAAATGACGGGACTCGACTTTTCGGTCGGGTGAGCTGCGCTAGAGCTTGATGCTCCACCGTAACTTGCCTCACCGGTGTCCGTCCGGTCCAGAGGCATGTTATGAACTTCAACACCATCGTAATGCCCGGCGTACGCGCCTTTGCTTCGACCATGCGGGTCAAGCCCTGCCGTGAGCCTACGCTCGCGAAGCGCGCCATTGCGCCGTTTTCCAGCCCTTCGTCCACTTCCAAGGCACATCCGCGTGCCAACTGGCGCGTCTGCCCGATGACGGGTCGACTTCAGCAACGCTGGAACCTGGACGACAGCCAGGAACCACCGAGTCGACGCATCGCGCGTCGCGTCCGGCTGCGAAGCCGAGCCTGACAAACCGCACATTCAGTTGATTTGAAGGCACTTTAAAGTCCTTCCTTCAACGGTTTCCTGACAAGGGAAACCGACAACTTCTTATTGCCTTTTAAAACACACGTTAATTGGAGTTAGTTATGGACGAAGCCAGTAGACGGTTCGCTGCCTATCACTTCCCTATTGATAGCCAGCGAACGTTAAAACAACAAACCAATACTTCTGACATCGATCGCTTGTTTGCGGCTCGACATACATTCGCTCGCCTGTAGTTGGGTGAGCCGGCTGTGTGTCGTGCCGCCAGTCAGCGGCAGGAGCACACGCGATGACCACCGTAAAAACCCCGAATACCCGCGCCAAAGGTGCCAGCAGCGACAACGCCAAACTGTCGATGCGCGCCGCACGAGAAGCCCAGAACGGCCTCGCCATCACCCTCGCCAACCTCAATGCAACCCCGGACGGCCTCACCGAACTGGAAGTCGAGGGCCGTCTGGCGCGTGGGGGCTACAACGAAGTCGCCCACGACAAGCCGCCTCACGCCCTCGTCCAGCTGCTCAAAGCCCTGAACAATCCTTTCATCTATGTACTGCTGACCCTGGCTGGCATCAGTTTCTTCACCGATTACTGGCTGCCGATCAGCCAGGGTGAAAGCGACGACGCCGACCTGACCAAGGTCATTATCATCATGACCATGGTTACCTTGAGCAGCCTGCTGCGGTTCTGGCAGGAATACCGCTCGGCCAAGTCGGCCGAAACCCTCAAGGCCATGGTGCGCACCACCGCCACCGTGTTGCGGCGCGGGCAACGTGGCCAGGAGGCGACGCTTCGTGAAGTACCGATGCGCGAGCTGGTGGCCGGCGACATCGTGCAACTCAGCGCCGGTGACATGATCCCGGCGGATATCCGCCTGATCGAATCCCGCGACCTGTTCATCAGCCAGGCCGTGCTCACCGGCGAAGCCTTGCCGGTGGAGAAATACGACACCTTGGGCAACGTCGCCCAGAAGTCCGCTACCGGCAACGCCGCCGATCAATCGAACCTGCTCGACCTGCCAAACATCTGCTTCATGGGCACCAACGTGGTCAGCGGCACCGCCAAAGCCGTGGTGGTCGCGACTGGCTCGCGCACTTACTTCGGTTCGCTGGCCAAAGCGATTGTCGGCTCGCGGGTGCAAACGGCGTTCGACCGTGGGGTGAACAGTGTCAGCTGGCTGTTGATCCGTTTCATGCTGGTGATGGTGCCGATCGTGTTCCTGCTCAACGGCTTTTCCAAGGGCGACTGGAGCGACGCGTTTCTGTTTGCGCTGGCGGTCGCGGTCGGCCTGACCCCGGAAATGCTGCCGATGATTGTCAGCGCCAACCTCGCTAAAGGCGCGATGGCCATGGCCAAGCGCAAAGTGGTGGTCAAGCGCCTCAACGCGATCCAGAACTTCGGTTCGATGGACGTGCTGTGTACCGACAAGACCGGCACCCTGACCCAGGACAAGATCATTCTCGAGCACCACGTCGACAGCCATGGCCGGCGCGACGATGTGATCCTCGAACTGGCGTGGCTCAACAGCCATCACCAGAGTGGTTTGAAAAACCTGATGGATCAGGCGGTGGTGCAATTTGCCAACAGCAACCCGAAGTTCCGTGTGCCATTCGCCTACAGCAAGGTCGATGAATTGCCATTCGACTTCGTCCGCCGGCGCCTGTCGATCATCGTCAAGGACAGCCGCGACGACCACTTGATGGTGTGCAAAGGCGCGGTCGAGGAAATGCTGTCCATCGCCAGTCACCTCCATGAAAACGGCAGCATCGTCGCCCTCGATGATCAACGCCGCAAAGACCTGCTGGCCCTCGCCAACGAGTACAACGAAGACGGCTTCCGCGTGCTGCTGGTCGCCACCCGCGAGTTCCCGACAGCACAGAGCAAAAACCAGTACACCACCGAGGATGAGCGCGAACTGGTGATTCGCGGCTTCCTGACCTTCCTTGATCCACCGAAGGAAACCGCTGGCCCGGCCATTGCGGCGCTACGGGACATGGGCGTGACGGTCAAGGTGCTGACCGGCGACAACGCGGTCGTCACTTGCAAGATCTGCCGCGACGTCGGCCTGGAACCGGGCACCCCGCTGCTCGGCCAGGACATCGAAAGCATGGACGACACCACCCTCAAGCTGCGCGTCGAAGAACGCACGGTGTTCGCCAAGCTGACGCCGCTGCAAAAGTCGCGGGTGCTGAAGGCGTTGCAGGCCAACGGTCATACCGTGGGTTTCCTCGGCGACGGTATCAACGATGCCCCCGCCCTGCGCGATGCCGACGTCGGTATTTCGGTGGACAGCGGCACCGACATTGCCAAGGAATCGGCCGATATCATCCTGTTGGAAAAGAGCCTGATGGTGCTCGAAGAAGGCGTGCTCAAGGGCCGCGAAACCTTCGGCAATATCATGAAGTACCTGAACATGACTGCCAGTTCCAACTTCGGCAACGTGTTCTCGGTGCTAGTGGCCAGTGCGTTCATTCCGTTTCTGCCGATGCTGTCGATTCACCTGCTGCTGCAAAACCTCATGTACGACATCTCTCAGCTGGCGCTGCCGTGGGACAAGATGGACAAGGAATTCCTCAGCAAACCGCGCAAGTGGGACGCGAAGAACATCGGCCGTTTCATGCTGTGGATCGGGCCGACGTCATCGGTGTTCGACATCACCACGTTTGCGCTGATGTGGTACGTGTTCGCCGCCAATAGTGTGGAAATGCAGGGCCTGTTCCAGTCCGGCTGGTTCATCGAAGGACTGCTGTCGCAGACGCTGGTGGTGCACATGCTGCGCACGCAAAAGATCCCGTTCTTCCAGAGCACGGCGGCATTGCCGGTGATTCTGATGACCGGGCTGGTGATGGTGCTGGGCATCTACATTCCGTTCTCGCCACTGGGCACGCTGGTCGGTTTGCAGCCATTACCGTGGGCGTATTTCCCTTGGCTGGTCGGCACCTTGCTCAGCTACTGCGTCTTCGCGCAGGTCATGAAAACCCTCTACATCCGCCGCTTCGAGCAGTGGTTCTGATTTGAGCCACCCCCTGTAGGAGTGAGCCTGCTCGCGATGGCATCAGCACATTCAACATCCGTGTTGACTGACACACCGCTATCGCGAGCAAGCTCGCTCCCACAGGTTTTTGTGGTTGGATTTTCAATCAATGCAACACGGAATAAGGAGAGTTCTCATGTCGGGAACGACTCTACTGGTCAACCTCGCAGGTGCCATCGCATTGCTGCTGTGGGGCACTCACATGATTTCTTCGGCGTTGCTGCGCGGCTTTGGTTCGCCGTTGCGCCAGTGGCTCGGCCACCACCTGAACAACCGCTGGATGGCGTTGCTGTCGGGGATCGGCATCACCGGCCTCCTGCAAAGCAGCACCGCCGTCAGCCTGATGGCGACCTCGTTCACCGCCGCCGGCACCCTCGCGCTCGCCCCGGCGCTGGCGATGATGCTGGGCGCCAATTTCGGTTCGACCCTGGTGGTGCAATTGCTCAGCCTCGACCTGTCGATGCTCATGCCACTGATGCTACTGACGGGGTTGATCGTCTTTCGCCTGCGCGATGACTCACGCTTTGAAAGTATCGGCTGTGCGCTGATCGGCCTGGGGCTGATGCTGCTGGCCCTGCACATGCTCGGTTCAACCCTGGCGCACGTCGAAACCACGCCAGTGTTTCAACTGATCATGCAAAGCCTGGACGGCGACCTGCTGATTGCCCTGCTGGTGGCGCTGCTGCTCACCTGGCTCTGCCACTCCAGCGTGGCCGTGGTGTTGCTGATCGTCTCGCTGGCCGCGACCGGCATGCTCTCCGCGACCACCCTGGTGGCGTTGGTCCTGGGTGTAAACATTGGCGGGACCTTGCCGTCAGTGATCAACGCTGGATCGAGCGTCGGTCGACGTTTGCCGCTGGGTAATCTGCTGGTGCGGGTGGTCGGTGCGCTGGCGGTGTTGCCGTTTGCCGGGGAGCTGGCCGAGACGAACCTGAATCCGACGACACTGGTGGTGGTCCTGCACAGCGGTTTCAATCTGTTGTTGGCGCTGGTGTTCATCGGTTTGACCGACGTACTTGCCAATGCCCTGACCCGGCTGCTGCCGGATCCGGTGCGGGAAGTCGATCCCGGCATGCCGCACTATCTGGACGAGGCCGGCCTGGACGTGGCCAATATCGGTTTGTCCAACGCGGCCCGGGAAGCGCTGCGCATGGTCGATATGTTCTCGGCGATGCTCGGGCGCCTGTTGCAGCTGTTCCACACCTCGGCGCCGACCTGTGTCGACGACGTACGACGCATCGATCAATCCCTGGACCTGCTCAGCGCAGCGATTCGTGCCTATCTGGCCGACATCGGCAAGGAAGGCCTCAGCGACGACGATGCCGATCGCGCCCAGGAAATCCTCCTGTTCGTGATCAACCTCGAACACGCGGCGGACATTCTCTCCAGCAGCCTCGCGCAATTGGCGATGCGCAGGGTGCGCCGTGGCGAACAGTTCTCGGCGTTCGAGCTGGGCAACATCGCCCCGCTGCACGACGCCTTGCTGGAAAGCCTGAGCCTGGCGATCAGCGTATTCCTGCGCGAAGACATCGCCATCGCCCATCAATTGATCAGTCGCAAGGAAACCGTCAGACAGTTGGAAGCGCACGCCAGCCGTGAGCATTTTCGCAAACTGCAGGATGACAAAAACACCTGGGCCGAGTCCGGAGACCTCTTCCAACGCGTGCTGCGCGATTACCGCCGCGTGCACCACCACATCGCCGCCCTCGCCTATCCCTTGCTTGAACGCGTCGGTGAGCGAGTGATCGAGAACAACGATCCGGCGAAGGAAACCCCGTCATGCGCCTGCTGATTTGTGCGGGACGCCATTACGCCGACAGCGGCCATTGCCGACGGGTGCTCGACGCCTTCCAACGCGCGCACCCGGTGCGTGTGCTGATCCATGGCGGTAACCGGCATCTGGGCGGCGAAATCGAAGAATGGGCGCGAGAACAAGGCATCGACCTTGTGCGTTACCCGCCTAACTGGCAGCGCCACGGCAAATCGGCAGAGCGCTTGCGCAACCACTTCATGTTGCGCGACAGCCGACCGGACGTGGTGATCGCCCTGCCCGGCGGCGAAGACACCGAAGAGCTGCTCGCCCAAGCCCGGGCGGCCGGTTTGCAAACCCTGTCGCTTGCCACCCCCGCACGCCCTGTGTAGCAGCTGTCGAGCCCGGACGCAGCCTCGCCGGGTCTCGACAGCTGCTACAGGGGGGTGTGGTTAAAAGGGGGCTGCTTTTCAAATGAAAACTTCGAGGTAAACCTCATGCAGAAACCGACTCGTGAATTCATGTCTTTTGTGCGCAACCTGCCACCCGTGCAAGGTCGAAGGGTGCGGCGCAATCTGTGGTTCGTCAGTATCACCCTGAGCCTGATCGCACTCCTGACAGTGATGTCCAAAGCCAAAGCGGCCGGCGGTGCGTACGTGGTGGATGATGCCGCGATCAATGCACCGGGCGAATGCAACATCGACACCTGGTACCAGAGCGGTCGCCATAATCACTCATCGAGCAACGCATCGTTGTCCCAGGACTGCACGTTGAAGGGGCTGCCCACCCTGCAACTCGGCGCGGCCATTGCGCACAGTCGCGATGACGCAGACTCGGAAACTCAACTGAGCCCGCAGTTCAAGACCTCACTGTTTGCGCGAGAAGATCTCGGTCTTGAATGGGCGCTGGCAGGCACGGCGCATTTCGCTTTCAACCGGGCACACGTTTTCGATGGCAGCGAATTGAACCTTCCGTTCACCTACCAGCCGATTCGAGCACTGCGCCTGAACCTCAACACGGGATGGGCTCAGGCCTATGACGACGGGGCACAACACCATCGTTGGACCTGGGGCACCGGCGTCGAATACGACCTGGCCCGGTCACTGACGCTGATTGCCGAACGCTATGGCCAACGAGGTGCTGAACAGGCATGGCAGGCCGGTCCACGGTTTCACCTTGGCGAGCGTATCGACGTTGATGTGGTGGCGGGACGCAATCTGACAGGGGAACGTGATCAGTGGCTGACCACCGGAGCAATAGTGCGTTTTTGAACGAAATTTTTCGGTCAAGGAACTCCTGGCGCTCGCCGCGCATCCTAAACTATGAGGTACTTCCTATTTGCTTCACGCTTTCAGAGGACACCGTCATGCGCCGTCTGATTATCATCTCTTCCCTGATGCTGTGTTTACCCTTCGGCTCGGCTATGGCCAAAGTGGATGCGGGCGATGTTGCCACGTCGGCCGGGGTCTCCGCTTCGCTGTACTCGACCTTCAAGGACCATAAACTCATGATTCCCGCGCGGGATGACGCTTCCAGCTTCGTGGCCAGTGGTGGTGCTATTCGCGGGGTTTATCTGGAATCGGTGCTGAAAAAAATCCGTCAGGACAATCCCGGACTCAACGCCACCGATGAAGACCTGGCTCGCGCCATCCTGATCCAGGAAGGCGATGCTGCCGGCCAATAAAGTCCGTGGAAACAGCGGTGGGGCTT
The DNA here is from genome assembly GCF_015461845.1 of Pseudomonas mucoides. Classification (GTDB taxonomy): domain Bacteria; phylum Pseudomonadota; class Gammaproteobacteria; order Pseudomonadales; family Pseudomonadaceae; genus Aquipseudomonas; species Aquipseudomonas mucoides. The sequence goes on from NZ_JACOPW010000001.1 coordinate 189,706, forward strand.
GTGACACCTGGAGTGCGTTTACAGCCCTACTTCGCTTTCCCTGCGGACAAACGTGCCCACCCGGCGACTAATTGCGCACTGACACTCACCCCGCCACAGACCACGATCACCACGTCGTGCGCATCGGCTATGGCGGGATGGTCGAGGTACGCCACCGCCAATGACACACCACACGCTGGCTCCACCAGCTGACGCAGGTCGCTGGCAAAACGGACGACCCCCATGATCGCGTCCTCATCGCTGAGCACGACGCATTGGTGACGGAAATCGCGCAGGTGCCGCACCGGCCAGGCCGCCACCTTCGCCGCGCCCAGCGAGGTCGCCACGGTATCGATGCGCGGCAACCGGACCGGATGCCCGGCTTTCATGGCCGCCGCGAAAGAAGCGGCACCCTCGGTTTCGCAAGCGATGATCCGGCAATCCGTGCGCCCATGGCGCATCAGCCCTGTGAGAATGCCCGCCAGCAAGCCTGCGCCCCCCACCGACGTCACCATCACATCCACTTGAGGACACACCTCCAGCACTTCATCGACCAGCGTGCTGTGCCCTTCCCACAATACGGGGTGATCGAAGGCCGGTACGTATTCGGTGTCGGCGTCCTGTGAAAGTTCTTTGGCCCGTTGATTGGCCTCGTCCCAGACCTTGCCGTGCACAATCACTTCGGCACCGGTTTTGCGGATCCTCGCGCGGGTTGATTCAGGGGTGGTGTGCGGTACCACAATGCAGGCGCTCAACCCGAGGCTGGCGGCAGCAATAGCAGTGGCAAAACCGGCATTGCCCCCCGAAGGACACACCACTCGGCTTTTTCCCTGCGCCTTGGCCTGACTGCACAGTAACCCCATGCCACGCAGCTTGAACGAACCGCTGGGTTGCAGGTTTTCCATCTTCAACCAGATTCGTCGGGTCGGTGTCGACAGGCCCAGGTGCAGGATCAACGGTGTCTTGATGTGAAGCATCGCGGGTGTCCCAAAGGTGAACCATTCTTATCCAAGCTTAGTTCACCCTGCCCGCCGCCCCCGGTTTAGCGATAGCGCGCTGCGGCGCTGGAGTTGCCGAACAACCCCGACAGAGTCTGACGCTGCGCTTCGTAACGGTCCCATTGTTCGCCGTCGTGCAGGCTCGGCACGGTCACCACTTCGCCGTTTGCCAAACCTACCAGCGCGGCATCAACCATTTCTTGCGCCGACATCACGATCTCTTGCGGCAGGTTTTCCACCGGGTTGCCGGCTTCGTTCCAGAAATCGGTTGCGGTCGCGCCGGGCAATACCGCCTGGACACGAATGCCTTTGTCCGCCAGTTCGTGGTGCATCGACTGACTCAAGCCCAAGACAAAAGCCTTGGTTCCGCCGTACACACCGTTGAGGATTTCTGGCGCGACGGCAACGATCGACGAAATGTTGATCACAGTGCCGGTGCCACGGCCGACGAAGCCTGGCACCACGGCGTAGGCCAGACGCATCAGCGCGGTAACGTTGAGGGTGATCATGTCTTCCATCTCATCGACCGGGCTGCCCAGCAATGGCATGACAGCGCCGACGCCGGCGTTGTTGACCAACAAGGTGATGCTGGCGTCGTTACGCAGGATGTCCTCGACTCGCAGCACATCGGCTTTGACTTTCAAATCGGCGGCGACCACCTCCACCGCGCGCCCGGTTTCATTGCTCAAGTGGTTCGCCAGAGCGTTCAGTTTGGTCTGACTGCGGGCGACCAGAATCAGGTCGTAACCCTGACGCGCGAGACGGTCGGCATACACCGCGCCGATGCCCGACGATGCGCCAGTGATCAATGCGGTGCCTTTGGATGAGAGAGCCATGTCGAGTTTCCTTCACAGTGAGGCGATCAGTTCGCCGGGTGCGAACAGTTATAGAGGCTCTTACACTTGTCTCAAATGACGTTTAAAGTACGTTTTCAGGACATGTCCTTTTGAGGGTCTGGCAATGACTAGCGTGGCATTTGTGGTGTTCGAGGGTTTCCAGTCCATGGCGCTGGCCGCCATGCCGGTGTTCGAGTACGCCAACTTCAGCGCCGGTGAGACGCTGTATGACGTCAGCGTAGTCTCCGAAGATGGCAGCACCCTGCGCGCCTCCGGGGGATTGAGCGTCGGAACCCTGGCGTTCGGTGAGCGGGTATTTGATACGGTGATCGTGGTCGGCGGCGATTGCATCGTCCAACAGGCGCCCGACAGCGTGCTGACCTACCTGCGCGACAGCGTGAGCACCGCACGGCGGATGGTGTCAATTTGTTCCGGGGCGTTCGTGCTGGCGCAGGCCGGTCTGCTCGACGGACGGCGGGCCACCACTCACTGGGCGTATGCCCGAGACCTGCAAGCGCGTTTTCCCTCGATCAAGGTGGAAGAAGACCGCATCTACGTGGTCGACGGCCCGATCTGGACCTCGGCCGGCATGACCGCCGGCATCGACCTGGCGCTGGCCATGGTCGAGAAGGATCACGGCGCGGAACTGGCGCGTTCCGTGGCGCAGAAACTGGTGATGTACCAGCGTCGTGCGGGTGGCCAGTCCCAGCATTCGGCATTGCTCGAATTGGCGCCAAAATCTGACCGCATTCAGACTGTTCTTGGCTACGCCCAGGAACACCTGGCCTCGCCGCTCTCGGTGGAGCAACTGGCCGACGTGGCGCGCCTGAGCCCGCGGCAATTCAGCCGCAGTTTTCGCGCCGAGACCGGACAGACGCCAGCCAAGGCCATCGAAAACCTGCGTCTGGAAGCGGCACGGCAGATGCTCGAACGCGGGCGCCTGACCCTCGACCAGATCGCCACCGAGGCCGGTTTTACCGACCGACGCCGCATGCGCGAAGCCTTTTTAAGGGCATTCGGCCAACCGCCGCAAGTGATCCGGCGCAATGCCAGGGCCGAGTTGAACGCGTGAACAACCGTGGGCATCTAAACTGAAACGGGCCAAGGCTCATCAGGAGGCGCCCATGAAAATCTCGGCCAAACTGGCGTTCTTCGCCATCGTCGGCACCCTTGCCTACCTCGGTCTTGCCGTGTGGGGCATGGGCGGGTTTGCGGCGTTTTTTGCCCATGGGTCGTTGGTGGTGGTTGCCCTCGCAACCGTGGTCATGACCGTGTTGTCGCTGTTCACCGAGGTCAATCTGAGTTCCGGCGAACGGGAAGACCGGGCCAATCGCTGGGTGCTGCCGGCGTTCGGGGTGATCGGGTTGCTCAGCGGATTCCTGCCAGCCTACACCGACCGGATCGACTTCTGGACCTTTGGCGGCGAAGGCCTGCGCTGGATGGGCGCATTGTTGTTCTGCCTCGGCGGCGCGCTACGCTTGTGGCCGGTGTTTGTACTGGGCAAGCGCTTCAGCGGCCTGGTGGCGATTCAGCCGGGGCACACGCTGGTCACCGACGGAATTTACCGGTGCCTGCGCAACCCCAGTTACCTGGGGATGCTAGTGATTGCCGTGGGCTGGGCGCTGGCCTTTCGTTCGGGGGTCGGGCTGTTGCTGGCGGCGTTGACGGTGATTCCGCTGATTGCGCGGATTCACTCGGAAGAGGCGTTGTTGAGGGCGCAGTTTGGTGGGGAGTATGAGGCGTATTGCGCCACGACCTGGCGGCTGATACCTGGACTCTATTAGCCCCCCATAGATGTAGGAGCCGAGCTTGCTCGCGATAGCGATAGCGATATCAGTAGCCACTCAAATCCAGGCCACCGTCAACAACCCCGCCCCCAACGCCACGCACAACGGCGAATACACCCACGTATCGAGCCGGGCAAACTTCGAATCCTTCACCTCTTTGAAAAACCCGACCAGGTTCGAATCGCCAATCGCCCGGGCGAACATCAGTATCGCGATGCCACTGATCACCCATTGCAGCCACACGTCCTGCACCGCCGGCAAGCACAGCCCGACCCGCAGGCACACCAGCATCGCGATCAGCAGCAATCCCACCGCCACCAGCAACGTCACCAACCCCGACGGCTTGAACGCAGGCCTTGATTGCGCGCCCCCCTCCCCGGGCAATCGCGGTACCGCCGCCTCACTGCCCAACTTGCCACCCGACGCCCAATACACATGGACCAGGCTGATCATCAAAAAGATTGAAGCCATCCATTGCGCAACCAACAGGTTCATATTCAGTTATCCATCCAGTGAGAGCACACGTGCTCCGGGCGGCGATAGCGAATGAAGTTGTGTGGATCAGCGGTTTACTTCAGTTCGGCGGAAACTTTATCGGCCACCTCCTTGGGCAACCACGCCTTCCAGACATCCGGGTGCGCCTTCATGAATGCTTCCGCAGCCTGGCGTGGCGGGGTGTGTTTTTCGCTCATCTCGGCCAGGGCCTTGTTCAAGGGATCGATGGGCAAATCGACCTTGCTGAAGAACTCGGTGATCTGCGGGTACTGTTTTTGAAACGGCGTAGACACACCGATGGACAGCTTCGAGGCCAGTGAACGGGTTGGCTTGGGATTTGGATTGTCAGCGTCGGTCAGGGTCTTCCAGGCGTCGGCGTCGAACGGTGGCTCCTCCAGCTGGATCAGCTTGAAGCGTCCGAGCAAGGGCGTCGGTGACCAGTAATAGAACAGCACCGGCTTGCCGCGATGGATAGATGAGGTGATTTCCGCGTCCAGCGCCGCTCCGGAACCGCTGCGAAAATTCACATAGCTGTCGTTCAGGCCATAGGCGGTGAGCTTCTGCTTGTTCACCACTTCCGAGGTCCAGCCGATCGGGCTGTTGAGGAAGCGGCCCTTGCCAGGGGATTCCGGGTCGCTGAACACGTCTTTGTACTTGGGCAGGTCGCTGACACTGCGCAGCCCCGGCGCCAGTGGCTTGATGCCTTTGGCCGGGTCGCCCTTGATCACGTACTCCGGAACCCACCACCCTTCGGTCGCGCCTTTGACCGTATCGCCCAGGCTGGCGACCTTGCCTTCGGCCTCAGCCTTGACCCAGACCGGGCTGCGGCCGGCCCATTCTTCACCAATGACCTGAATGTCATTATTGGCCAGGGCGGTCTCCAGGGTAATGGTGGTGCCCGGCAAGGTATCCGTCGGTAGCCCGTAGCCCTTCTCGACAATGATCCGCAGGATATCGGTGATCAGGCTGCCGCTTTCCCAATTCAGGTCGGCGAAGTGGATCGGTGCCTGGGCGGCGAACACCGGAACAGGTGACGTCAACAACCCGAAACTGGCCACGGACGCAGCCAGTAACCGTCGAAATCCTTTCATGCTTTTGCACCTCGTGCTGTTCACAGCAATAGCAGGATGGCCTGATGAAAGACCGCAAGCCTCAAAATATTCAGTCAATTGACTGTAGTAGAGGATCCTGATTTCGAGGGACGGGATTTAATTTTCGGAAGATTCCTGCAAGAGGGATAGCTCTCTTCTGACCATGCTGGCGTACGCCGCCGGGCGCAGCGTATAGAGCTGTGACGCCACCCAATTCAGCCAGGCTCCCTGCAGAACAGCCTTCTGCTCGAACATCCGAAGGGCTTCAGTGTGGGCACTGGCCTGGTTCTGTTCGTGGAAGTCGGCGCGGGTCAGGGTCATTACTCGCTGGCCTTGAAGGTCACCAGCTCGCCCTTGCGCCACTTGGCGGCTTTGGCGGTCACGGCTTTCAGGGTTTTGGTCAGGCCTTCCTGCAACTGTTGATGAGCGGCAAACACCATCACCACGCTATGACCTTCCTTGAACACAATCGCCTGGCCATCGGCGGTGGTGACAAACGCGTAATCGCCCAAGCCATACACCGTGAGTTTGATCTCGCGGAACTTGATGTCCAGCTTGCCGCCTTCGCGACTGGGCAGGACCGAGGCGCTGAAATGATCGCCAACCTTGAGTTTGAGCCCTGGCTTGTCATCCACCACCAGTGCTTCTTCGGTGTCGATCTCGGCAATGTAAATGCCTTCGGCGTTCTGTTCGGTGACATAGACGAAACGAGATTGAAACTGTTTAACCAACTTTGCGCGCAAATCACCCAGCACGAACAAAGCATGCATATCGAGATTACTTACTGCCAAGGAAACATCCCCACATCTGAAATGGATGCCGCACGCAGGACAAACGCGCAGCAGAAAAAAGCGGCCATGCCGAGGGTCTAGCAAATAAACCGGGTTGAAATCCTGATCCGGGCAGAGGGCTTATGCATCGCGAGGTCAGTGAGCGTACTGGAATAACACTCGCGCCGTCTTCCCTCAACGTCGTCAGATGTTGAAGGAAAATGCCCTTCTTGCTGCCAGAGAAAACAGGACTACCAACTTTAAGGAAAAAACCCTACAAGAAAAGCACTTTTCCGACATATCGCACGCAAAAAATTGCTTTAGATGGACACCATTCGCCCACCCTTGATGGCGATTCTAGAGCAGCGATGCTGACAGAGACTAGCCAAAACGGCATACATACGTCGGCAAAACAATGAAAAGGACTTCATATGTGCACAATGACTCACTTTGCAACCGACCAATCGCCTTACACGCACGACGCCTTAGCGCTGTCGCAGGCGTTATACGAACAACCGCCCTTCCCTCCTGTAAGCCCTGCCCGACCCAGGTTCCAGGTCGTCCTAGCCGGTAACGCGTTTTTCCATATCAAGGAAACTTCCACAGGACGCGTCAGAGGTTTCCGCGGTGACCACAACCAGGCTTGTGCGCTTGCTCGCTCACTTGAATCACGCGAATAAAGCCACGCCTGAGTTCATTCCAATAGACGTTTCGTCACACCGTCGAGTTAACTCAGCCGTCGGCGGGCAACTACTGCCATACTGCCCGCCCCATGAAACCCGTTCCCACGTCGGACGGCGCTCAAAACAACAAAACATTTCCAAGGGAAGGCTGCTACGTGACGGAATTTGATATCGGCGAATTTATTATCCGGGGCGAAGCCAGAGAGATCGACGGCGAATTCCAGGCAGTGATAGTCATGCGCGCCAAACCAAAATTGACCACGGTGACGTATCACCAGGTCGAGAAAGATCGCTGGTTCAAAACGGCAGATGTCGCCGCCATCGCCGCTCAGGAAGCGGCCATTGAACTGAAGGCTGCCGTCGATGCAGGGGCATTGAAAGCCTGATCATCAAATTTGCCGTCTATGCTCACTCCTGTTTTTGAACATCCATCGAACTCCTGAAGCGCGGCCGCCTCAGATGCAATGAAGCCGCCCTTCAGATCTCGCATTCGACGCGACCCACCAGGAGATGAACATGGATTCACCTACACACGACTTGAAAGGTTTGTTCGACCAACTCGGTCTGGACTCCAGCCAAAAAGGCATCGACGATTTCATCGCCAGCCATTCACCGTTGGCCGGAGACAAAAAAATGATCGACGCCGAGTTCTGGACCCCGCAGCAAGCCGGCTTCCTCAAAGAACAGATACGTAAAGACGCCGATTGGGCGCGAGTGGTCGACGACCTGAATCTGCGCCTGCACCAGCGTCACTAGCCAGCACAGTCAGTGCAGGCTGCCCGCTGATTCGACGTTCAATTGCGCCAGCCAGGCAGCCCTGCACTCCTCTGCCTCACCGCGACTGGAAAACGCCGTCCCCCGGCGCTCGCCGTTGAGCAGTACCACCCAACAAACGCTCTGTCCCATCGCGCGCAAACAGGCGGGCACCCCGCTGCCAATCATCACCGCGATATCCAATTTGCTTTGCATGCTGGCCTCTCGAATTTCATTAGCAACCTAACAATGAAGGCATGTTAATGAGTTCATCCGAGAGGAAACAGCAACGAGGCTGCACAGCTTCGTTGCCGGAATCGTAACAATCGCCAGCGGCTAGCGTGGCCCTTGTGGTTTGTAACCCAGGCGCAAACCGCCCCAATGCCGGCCCTTGACGAGGATGGGCACAGAGAGATCGTGCATCAGTTCGCCGGTGTCGCGGGTATACGTCTGCAACAACACCGGCTGCTGATGGCTGCCGCAGCGGATACCGGTGCGATCAGCGAATTTGCGCTTGGTGCGGTTTTGCAAAGTATCGACCGTCGCATCGCCCGTCAGCGGCTGGCTGAAGACCGTGTTATGAGTCGGCACATAACCCTGCTGTGTGCAGGCGATGGCAAACACCAGCCCTTCATGACGCGGCAACAACGGCTCCTGAATCGTCGGCAGGACCTGATCGGTGTAGCGGTCGAAGCGGGTCTGGAACTTGGCCGGGCTGGTATTGGGGATCGCCTGATAATTGCGATCAAACAAGTCATCGAGACTGACACGTCCCTGGTCGATATCCGCTTCGAAACGCGCGGCAATCTGGCTTGCGCCTTCCCGGGCCAGGTCATAAATCCGTTGGTGATAGTCATCCAGTCCGACTTCGGCCAGGCGCTCGCTGATGGATTCGGCCTGCCCTTCCATTTGCACGGCGGCCTGGGCCAGACGCTGGGTCTGCTGGTCGCTGATCGCCAGATCGCTGCGCATCTGTTCGATGGCATGAAACAGGCTGTCGAGTTGTTCGCGATTGGTGTCGGCGCCACGGGCGATTTCCCCGACCTGATGCTCGACACCCGCCGCCAGGCGCGCAATGTTTTCCAGGTGCTGACCGGTATGCTCGACTTGCTCGACACCTGTATCGAGGTCGCTGGAGAGTTGGCGGATCTGCTCGACGACCTGGGCGGTGCGTTGCTGGATATCGGCGACCATCTCGCCGACTTCACCGGTCGCCGTCGCGGTCCGCGCGGCCAAGCCCCGTACTTCATCGGCCACCACCGCGAAACCGCGCCCGTGCTCCCCGGCCCGCGCCGCTTCGATCGCGGCGTTCAATGCCAGCAGATTGGTCTGGCTGGCGATGGACTGGATCACAAGCGTCACCCGCTGGATATCGTCGCTGCGCAGGCTCAGGGCCTCGATCAGCTCGCGACTGTTGCTGGCGCGTTCGCTGAGTTGATGCATGCGGGCGATGGACTCGATCAACTCCTTACGCCCGGCGGCACCGCTCTGATGCGCTTCACTGGCGGCGCCGAGCGCTTCGCGGCTGAGCTTGGACGTGACTTCTTCGGTCGCGATCATTGCCTCGGCATTGCGGACAATCTGCGCCGCCGCGCTGAGTTGCGATTGCAGCTTGTCCGCCAGTTGCTTGACTGAAAAGGCCACGCCAGCCGCAGACAGTGCGTTATGGCTGGTGGTGTAGGAAAGATCGCGGGTCAATGTGGTGATGGCGCTGGCGTTTTCCGCCGGCGAGTCTTGAGGCGCAGCGCGGGAACGCAGACGCGGCAACCAGATAATCATCACCGCCAACGGCAAGCCGAGGTAAAGCGGCCATCCACCCAGCGCCATGCCGCACAACAACAGCATCAGGGCGATGCTTTGCAGGGTCGGCGTCAGCCAGGGGTTTTTCGGCAAAAGTACTGGCGCAGGCGCGGCCGTCGCCAGAGATCCGTCTCTCGTCATCTTCGTCACCCCACGATCTTCTAATTGTTGTCTTCGCATTAAACGCCACTACAAGGCCATTATCTATGGTCCATTAGTCGTGGGTAGTGCAGTAGATCAATAGAGGCGCATGAGCTTTTTTACAGACGAAAAAAAGCATCGCGGGCCAGCCTTGCTCCTTTGGGAGTGAGGCTCGCCCGCGATGCGGGGCGCTACGAAATCAGGCCTGACGCTGGTGCTTGTCGATCTGTTCGTGACGCTCTTGCGCTTCGATGCAGTACTTGGTGGTCGGGCTGATCAGCAGGCGTTTCAGGCCAATGGCCTCGCCGCTGTCGTCGCACCAGCCGAAGCTGTCTTCTTTGATGCGTTCCAGAGCCTGTTCCAACTGAGGCAGCATGCGCTGGTCGCGATCGATCGCGTTGACCAGCCAGGTGCGCTCTTCTTCGACAGAAGCCGCGTCTGCCGGATCGGCCGGGGTGTCCAGGCTCTCGATGGCGATGCGGTTCTGCTCGATGCGCTCATGGGTTTCGACTTTCATGTTCTGCAACAGCTCGCTGAAAAAAGCATGTTGCTCAGCATTCATGTAGTCATCCGCCGGCATGGCCAGCAACTTGTCCTTTGTCATTGATATCTCTATAAAAAAACGTGCATTAAGGCGAATTAGGGAGCGTTCCGGCGGACCTGTTGAAGGCCATCGGAAAGGCGCCGTTTATTCCAAGCGCCACCCGGCACTCAATTTACGAGGGGCGGCAGTCTAAGGCCGACTTGAGGCCCCAGCAACTGAAAAGTCAGCGAATTTGTCCGACAAGGTACGCAAAGTGCTCTACTGCGACCGTTGCGGCGGTTATCGGAGTGCGTTTATAGCAAGAAATTCAATCGAGCGGCTGTATATAGAAGACAAACGGCCGCACAAGCCCTCCCTTTGCTTGCAGGGCGCGGATCCTCAGCTAAGGTTGACCGTCCCGAATGGGTCCTCTGCAGGAGTGTATTAATGAAGCTGATCGGCATGCTGGATTCACCCTACGTAAGGCGCGTGGCCATTTCTGCCCAACACCTGGGCATCAACCTGGAGCACCAATCGGTCTCAGTGTTTCGGCACTTCGAGCAATTTCAACAGATCAACCCGGTGGTCAAGGCGCCGACGCTCGTGCTGGACGACGGCGACGTGTTGATGGATTCAACCCTGATCATCGACTATCTCGAAGCCCTCGCCGGCCCCGGCAAAAGCCTGATGCCCAGCGACCTCAAGCAGCGGCTGCGCGCCTTGCGGGTGATCGGCCTGGCGTTGGCGGCGTGCGAAAAATCAGTGCAACTTTATTACGAGCGCAACCTGCGTCCCGCCGAGATCCAGTTTCAACCGTGGGTCGAACGCGTCGAAGGCCAATTGGCCGCCGCTTATTCATCACTTGAACGTGAACTGGAAAAGCAGCCGTTAGCGAATGGCGCCTTGATCGCGCAGGACGGGATTACAGTGGCAGTCGCCTGGAGCTTCACCCATCTGGTGATCCCGGATCAGGTCGATGCCGAGCGCTTCCCGCGAATTGCCGCCTTCACCGCGCAGGCAGAAAAGCTTGAGGCGTTCATCAATACCCCGATAACCTGAGCCGCCCACCCGACCGGACTCACCCATGACCGCCGCCGAACAACCCGCCCCGGCGCTGAAGGAAATCTTCAACGCCGAGCGCCTCAAGCACATCGCAACCGAAATGACGGCGGTTTACCCCGGGTTCAAGGCCAAGGCCTTCCTGAGGATGGCCAACGACGGCCTCGCCGACCTGTCGATCATGCAGCGCATGGCGCGGGTCAGTGAATGCCTGCATGCGGTGCTGCCGCTGGGGTATGACGAGTCGCTTGAGGTGCTGCGCGCCCTCGCCCCTCGGCTGAACAGTGGTTTCGTCAGCATTTCGCTGCCGCATTATGTGGCGATGTATGGCGAACATGATTTCGAGCAGTCGATGGAGGCGCTCAAGTATTTCACCGCGTTTGGCTCGGCGGAATTTGCGGTTCGGTATTTTCTGCGCAGTGATTTGCAGCGTTCATTGGCGCTGATGCAGGAATGGTCGCGGGATCAGAATGAGCATGTCCGACGCCTGGCCAGCGAAGGCAGCCGACCGCGCTTGCCGTGGTCGTTCCGGTTGGAGCAGGTCCAGGCAGATCCGACGCTGGCGGCGCCGATTCTCGACAACCTGAAGGCGGATGAAAGCCTTTATGTGCGCAAGTCCGTGGCCAACCACCTCAATGACATCACCAAGGATCATCCGGAATGGGTGCTGGACCTGATCGAGGGTTGGGCGCTGGATAACAAGCACACGGCGTGGATTGCCAGGCATGCGTTGCGCAGCTTGATCAAACAGGGCAATCAGCGAGCGCTGGCGATTATTGGCGCCAGTGGCAAGGCTGAGGTCGAGATTGTCGGGGTGACGGTCGAGCCGGCGGTGATTCGGCTCGGAGAGAAAATCACCCTGTCGTTTGGTGTGAAATCCACCGTACCCGACAGCCAACGACTGGTGATCGACTATGCGATTGATTACGTCAAAGCCAATGGCAGCACGTCGGCGAAGGTGTTCAAGCTCAAGACCTTGACGCTGCCCGGCAACGCCAGCGAACTCGTCAGCCGTGGCCAGCAGATCAAAGAACTCACCACCCGCAAACACTACATGGGCGTGCATGCCGTGCACATCCTCGTAAACGGCGAACGCCTGGCCAGCACCGCATTCGAAATCCTCCCCTGACCTGTAGCCGCTGACGAGCAACGCAAGGCAGCGTTCGGCGGCGATGCAGTCGCCAATCAGCCCCCCCATTACCACAGGAGTACCGCGCTTACCGGACTGGGAGGACCTCGTCCTCGAACGCCGCCGCAACAAATGCCTCCAGCGCCTTCTCTTCCAGGATTTCGATAGAGAAGTGCCCGAAACGCTTGGGCAACCAGAGGATGCGTGTCCCGGATGGGGATTGCAGGTTCGCGCGGGCCAATGGCTTGCCGTTTTCATCTTCCGGCTGAACACCGGCGGCTATCAATTCGTCAAAGGCCTTCTCGATGTCCGGTGTCGAGTAGCAATGGCGATAAATCATCCCCTCGCCCGAGGCGTCCAACAGTTCCTTCAGGTTCCCCGCCAACGGCTGTACCAACATGAAGCGCTCTTGACCGATCAGCGCAATCGCGTAGTGCACGTGCAGACCACCGCGTTCCCAAATGAGGGTTCTAGAGATCCTGGCTTGCAGTATGTTCGCGTAGTAAGCACAGGCTTCGTCGAGACTATTGACCAGTACATCGATGTGGCTGAACTTCAGTTCCATTGCATGCTCCTGCCGCCCCGGCGTCCTGTTGACCCTTGGATGAGACATGGAAAACAAGTCCCCCCCTTTTTGGAATTATGCTGATGGGGTTGATTCGGGTCTAGGCTAAAGCGATCCGGGTCGTCGATCAATTTTGATCCACTGTTCGCGCCGCATCCGTCCCTGGAGCGCCCAATGCCGCCCATCACCAAGCGCCTGATGACGCTGCTTTTTCTTTGCCTGCCCCTTGAAGTGCCCGCCCAGACCAGTCCCTGCCCTGCGGGTGAAAAACAAGTGTGCCTGGATAGCTGCATTTGCCTGCCAGACGTGGGGCAACTGCTCGGCCTGCCACCTGATGGCATCTACCAGATCGCCGCACCCGCCTTGGCGATGTGGCTGACTCAAGCCCGGGCTGAAGCAGCCACTGCCGATACTCAACCCATTCCACCGCACATTCGCGAGCAACTGTTGCGCTGGTATGACCCCGGCGTGCTCGATGCCGCGCGCTATAAAGTGAGCGATAACGGCCAATTCACCGCCGCCGCGGCCATGCTGCAAAACCCCGATGTCGGTGCGGTGACGCTGATCGACGTCATCCTCTTTCGGGATGCTCAAACGGCAGAAGTGAACATTGCGCTCTGGGCTCATGAGCTGAAGCATGTCCAGCAGTTTCAGGAATGGGGAGTTGAGGGATTTGCCCAGCGGTATACGCAGGATTTCAATGCGGTGGAGGCGCCAGCGTATGCCGTGCAGGGTGAAGTCAGGCGGTGGGTGCGGGAAGGCAATGACTGAAGCGTTGCAAAGCTGGTTGTTGTCCAGGGGAGCTGTCGATACCAGAGAACCCTCAAGGGGTTGGGCGCCTTGGCCGAACATTTTTGACGGCACTACGCGACACCAGCGTGCGGATTGTATTCAGCGGATCTTTTTCCATTGATCATTGCTCATCGCCAAGCGAAATCCGAGATGTGACATGGCATTCATCGGATCCGCCCCCTGCCTGGCACTGGTTCGAAAGCTCGTGCAGTAGCTGTCGCTACAAAGAAAAGATCCACCTCGAATCACACGCTGAGGCGCGTTGGCCGTTGCCCCGAGTGCTGGGTCATAGCTGTCCGGCGGCCCCACCGGGTTAGACGAGACTCCGCCAGCTGACTGACGTTTGAGTTCAAGGTTAAAGGCATCAGTACGATACCAATCGGCGACCCACTGCCAAACGTTCCCGGACATGTCGTACAGCCCATACGCGTTAGGTTTGTAACTTCCTACCGGTTGGGTGCCAATCTTGAATGTATTGCTGGACCCGGTCACTGGAAACGGTTGTACCTCATCCCAGGTGTTGGCCATTTTTTGGCCGCCCGGCGTGAAATCATTCCCCCACGCATAGTCCGCTTGTTTCAGCCCCCCTCTTGCGGCGTATTCCCATTCCGCCTCGGTCAGCAGACGTTTATGTGCCCACTGCGCGTACGCCTCCGCGTCTTCATGTGAAACCTGAACGACCGGATGGGTTTCCTTGCCCTCGATGCTACTGCCCGGGCCTGACGGATGACGCCAGTTGGCCCCGGGAACAAATGCCCACCACTGGCTGAAATCATCCAGGGGGATTGGCCTGTCCGTGCCCACGAAAACCAATGCGCCAGGCACCATGACACTGTCGTCCGGCTCTGGAGTACCTGCGGGTAGCTGTACTTTCAGATCGTCCCATTCAGGCTTGCGTTCGGCAGTAGTGACGTAATGTGTTTCAGCAATGAAGCGGGCGAAATCGGCATTAGTGACATCATGACGGTCAATCCAGAAACCATCGAGCCGAACCTTGTGAGCCGGCCCCTCACTGGGCTTCGCCTTCTTGTTATCGCTCCCCATCAAGAACTCGCCGGCAGGAATCCAGACCATCTCCGGGGGGCCATTTTTTCCATCACCCAGCGTCATGGGCGATGGATCACGAAGGTGCTGATACACCGCGAAAGCCAGGCCGACAGTCAGAAGTCCGACTGCAACAATGGCATTGCTCCAGCGTTTGTTCTTGAGCTGCATCGGCGCGTCCACGGGTTTGTCTGGCTGCGAGGATTGTGCGGTTGATCGCTGACCGAGCGCACCTGCAAAGACTGGTTCAATTGACAAATATCAATAAAGGCAACACCAACACAGGCCACTTTTAATCGCGCACATTCCCTGTCCGAGCGGCAACCCGTTTGCAGCGGTGTGTTCCCAAACAGGAGCCAATGATGATCCCTCCTCGTTCAACCTCGGTGCGGCGAACCGTCTCTCCCCTGCTGCTATGCCTTGCCCTCGGCGTGTACACCAACAACCCTCAGGCCGATCAACTCAATGGTCCGCCGGGCACGACCAGCACCACCCGAATCATTTCCGGCGATCAGCTACCGGCGCCCGACATACCGTTCGGGGGCACGATCACGG
This sequence comes from Pseudomonas mucoides, assembly GCF_015461845.1. GTDB lineage: Bacteria > Pseudomonadota > Gammaproteobacteria > Pseudomonadales > Pseudomonadaceae > Aquipseudomonas > Aquipseudomonas mucoides. The sequence goes on from NZ_JACOPW010000001.1 coordinate 204,706, forward strand.
ACATTGCGCAAAGCTCCAAACCCTACTGGCCGGCGACCATCGTGCCGCCCAAGGGCGCGCCGAATGTGCTGCTGATCATCACCGATGACGCTGGCTACGGGGTATCCAGCACCTTTGGCGGGGTGATTCCAACGCCCGCCATGGATCGCATCGCGGCCAACGGCCTGCGCTACACCCAATTCAACTCCACCGCGCTGTGCTCACCGACCCGCGCGGCACTCATTACCGGACGTAACCACCACTCGGTCGGTTTCGGGACTGTTTCCGAAACGGCCACCGGTTATCCCGGCTATGACAGCATCATCGAAAAAAACACGTCGACGATCGGCCGCATTTTGCAAGATAACGGTTACCACACCTCCTGGTTCGGCAAGGATCACAACACCCCAGCCTTCCAGGCCAGCCAGGCCGGGCCCTTCGGTCAGTGGCCAACCGGTATGGGGTTTGAGTACTTCTATGGCTTTATCGGTGGCGACACCAATCAGTGGCAGCCCAACCTGTTCCGCAACACCACACAAATCTATCCATTCGAGGGCAAGCCTGGCTGGAACCTGACCACGGCAATGGCCGACGATGCGATCGACTACATGCAACGCATGAACGCCCTGACCCCGGACCGTCCATTCTTTGTCTACTACGCACCCGGCGGCACCCACGCGCCACATAACGCTACGCAGGAGTGGATCAAGAAGATCAGCGACATGCACCTCTTCGATGGCGGCTGGAACCAGCTGCGCGAGACTATCTTTGCCAACCAGAAAAAGCTCGGTGTGATTCCGCCGGACACCCGACTGACCCCTTGGCCCAACGATCTGTTGCCCGACTGGAACAGCCTGAGCGCCGACCAGAAGAAGTTGTATATCCGCCAGGTTGAGGTGTTCGCCGCTTACGAGGCCTATACCGACCATGAGATCGGCCGCGTGATCCAGTCCATCGAGGACATGGGCAAACTGGACAACACCCTGATCATCTATATCACCGGCGACAACGGCACCAGTGCTGAAGGGCAGATGTTCGGAACACCTAATGAAGTCGCCATGTTCAACGGCGTGCAAATACCGGTCGAGTTGCAACTGAAGAAATACTACGACGCCTGGGGCAGCGACCAGACCTACAACCACATGGCTGCTGGCTGGGCCTGGGCCTTTGATGTGCCCTTTACATGGGTCAAGCAGATCGCATCGCACCTGGGCGGCGTGCGTCAGGGCATGGCCATTTCCTGGCCCTCGCGAATCACCGACAAGGGCGGCATCCGTACCCAGTTCCACCACGTCATCGACATTGTGCCGACCATCCTGGAGGCCACCGGCGTCAGTGCGCCGAACACGGTCAACGGCATTGCCCAGAAGCCCATTGAAGGCAACAGCCTGCTTTACACCTTCGACAAGACAAACGCCCAGGCCCCCTCTGCCCACAAGACTCAATACTTCGAAATGCTCGGCGACCACGCGCTCTACCACGACGGCTGGATGGCCAGTACCAAAGTGGTGCGGGCCCCTTGGAATATGACCGCCAAAGCCTCCGACCCCATGCAGATGCAATGGGAGTTGTACAACCTGAACGAGGACTACTCACAGTCCACCGATCTGGCGTTGCAGAACCCGGAGAAGCTCAAACAGCTGCAGGCCATGTTCATGGATGAAGCGCGCAAGTATCAGGTACTGCCGCTCGACACTTCAGTACTGCCGCGGATGATAGCCCCAAGGCCGAGCATTACGGCCGGACGCAACGTGTTCACCTGGGAACATCCTCTGAAGGGCACACCCAATGGCGATGCGCCGAGCGTGCTGAATACGTCCTACACCTACACAGCCGAGGTGGAAGTTGGCGATAACGGTGCCGAAGGCATGTTGATCACCCAGGGCGGACGTTTCGCTGGCTACGGCTTCTACCTTCTGAAGAGCAAACCGGTGTTCCTGTGGAACCTGATCGATCTGGAGCGGGTACGCTGGGCTGGTGCCGACGCGCTCACACCGGGCAAACATGTGCTGGAATTCGACTTCAAGTACGACGGTCTCGGCGCTGCAACGCTGGCGTTCAACAGTTTTTCGGGCGTCGGTCTCGGCGGAATGGGCACGCTCAAGGTGGACGGCAAAGTCGTCGACCAACACAAAATGGAGCACAGCCTTCCCTTCACCCTGGCCTGGGATGAAAGTCTGGATATCGGATCTGACACCCTCACCGGGGTCAACGACGCTGACTATCTGCCGCCGTTCACGTTCACCGGCAAGCTGAACAAACTGACGCTGAAGATTGACCGTCCCGAGTTGACCCAAGCCGATATCGAGAAGTTGAAGCAGGCCCAGCAAGCCATCGAAAGCGGCAAAGAGTAACGCATGAATTCAAAATACGCGGCGATACAGGTTGCACGCGCGCCGACGAACCAAGGAGTAAATTGACCCGGCGACGGTTGCAACTAAACCGTCGCTATCCAACCGCCGGCCAACCTCCGCGAAACGGGATGCCAAAGCTGTGTTTGTTGCGGCGATGCGATCTGGAGGAGGCAGTGAGTTCCAAGTGGCGCCTTATTCCAGCCTGGAAAATGGCAGATACTCGGCCTATAGGGGGGCTCTCAATTGAACGAGTTCATTCCTGACGCTGTACGGTTGTCCCACATCTTTTCACAAGCAACAGCCCCTACGTTTTTCTTGGGTGCAATAGCGGCGTTCGTTTCGTTAATGTCTTCGAGGTTATCAGTTGTCATCGACCGTACACGGGTACTCAATGCGATCCCCGAAGACGACCTGAGCCGTGCGCACCTCAGGGTCGACCTGGAGCGATTGCGGCGGAGGGCTGACTTATTGAGCGCCGGTATCCTGTCTTCTTTACGCGGCGGACTGTGCGCCACCCTGCTGCTCGCTATTATCTTTTTAACCGAGTTCATCGGTTTCAAGTACGCCTATGGTGCCGGTCTACTTTTCGTCGTTGCCACGTACTTCCTCGGTGTAGGTCTTTTTCGATTCGCCCAGGAAGCTAAAATCAGTGTTAGTTCGGCAGATGAACACCTGTGACCGATTCAAATTGCAAATACCCAGTCCGGAGTCCCGAGACACAGAGCGATGGTGTAACGCTATCGCCGTGCTCATCGTCAGCGGAACAGAGGCAAATGACGCACTGCCTCAGGCGAACGAAATCCCTGTAGGCGTGAGCCTGCTCGCGATGGCGATGTGTCACTCAGCATCGGTGCTGGATGGGCGGCCGTCTTCGCGAGCAGGCTCACGCCTACAGGGGGTTGTGTTTTGCCTGAGGGGTATTCAGGGGACTTCAATAGTCCGTGTATTGTCTTTTTGCCTGGCCCGCACCAAATTCAAGATCATCGCTGGCGCTGATTGACCGCATTGCCGGATCGGCCCGGCAGCATGCGGGTCAGGGTGTTGTCGCGGACCCAATAGTGATGAAACAGCCCCGCTGCCGCGTGCAAACCGATCAGCCAGTAACCGGCGCTGCCGAGCAGTTCGTGCCAATGCTTGAACTGCCGGGCCAGATCAGGATCAACCGCCACCAATGACGGCAGGTAGAACCCGAAATAGGGCATCGGCTTGCCGCCGGCCGAGAGCATCAGCCAGGCCAGCAGCGGGGTGGCGATCATCAATCCGTACAACGCCAGATGCATCAGGTGCGAAATGCCGGTCTGCCACAGGGGCAATGCCGGGGTGATGGGCGGACGAGGCGTGAGTCGCCCCAGCAGCCTCACCCAGACCAATATGAAAATGCTCAACCCGAACAGCCCATGAAGCCCCAGAAACAGGCCCTTCAACGCATGCCCGCGGGGGAGCATGCCTTTGAGCTCGATACTGGTGTAGACGCCGACAAACAAGCCCAGCATCAGCCAGTGCATGATCATCGACAGTTTTCCATAGCGAGGTGCTGCTGAGTCGCGGGTCATAAGGGGCCTCGTAAAGTTGTTGCCGGCTGGCGAGTCATTCGCCTTACCTGGGTCCGATGTGTCACCGAACTGACTGGCCGCACATTGCCCGCCAAGTCTTAAGGCAGTCTGAAGACCGCTGCCCTCCTCCTTTTTTCCACCTTCAGACTCTCTTAAGTATTGCCTTCAATACTCTTCCTCAATTGAACCGTGGAGGCGTCTTCCCATGCCCGATTTTGAGTGGAACATCGCGCTCCCCCTGCGTTTCGGCCAATCCGAAACCGAACAGATGAGTTTGCACAGAGCGCTGCCGGACGAGCCCCGGCGCCCCCTCTTTGAAGACTTTATCCAGCAACGCTTTCGCAAGGCCCACGGTGCCGACATCCGTCATTTCATGCCCGAACTGTTCGGCATGAGCAACGCGGCGGGCGAACTGTGTGCGGTGGCCGGGATTCGTCTCGCGAGTCTTGGGCAGTTGTTTCTGGAGCGTTATCTGGACGAATCGATCGACCCGCTGATCAGCGCGGCCGCCGATCGCCCCGTGGACCGTGCCGGCATCGTCGAAGTCGGCAACCTGGCCGCCAGTGACACCGGCAGCGCACGGATGAGCATCATCGCCATCACCTACCTTCTGGCCATGGGTGGCCTGGAGTGGGTGGCGTTCACCGGCAATGTCGGCCTGGTCAACAGCTTTCATCGCCTGGGCTTGAAACCCGTGACGCTGTGCGCCGCCGATCCCGAGCGGCTGGGTGATGAGCGCCACCACTGGGGCAGTTATTACGAAAGCAAGCCCTGGGTACACGTGGGCAACATTCGCGCCGGCTTCATCCATTTGCACAACAGCGGGATGTTCAGTCGCCTGGGGTTGCCAACGTCCAATGAGGAGTCCAGCCATGTCGCCTGAAACCGAACGGTTCAAACAGACCCTGCGCAACCATGCCGAACGCACACCCAGCACGATTGCGTTGTGGGGCGATCAGGTGAAGGTGGACTACGCCACGCTGTACGCCGAAGTGCTGACTCGCCAGCAGCGTCTGCGCGATGAACACGTCAGGGTGCTTGCGCTGGCCCTGGACAATGGCGTTGAAGCGATGCTCTGGGACCTGGCCGCGTTGTTCGAAGGCCTGACCTGCCTGACGTTGCCACCGTTTTTCAGCCCGGCCCAGCGCCGCCACTGCCTGGAACAGAGTCACGCCGAACGGGTGATTGCCGAGCCGCAGCTGGACGCCGAACTGCAGGAGGCCGGCTACGAGAAAGCCGACGGGTTCTGGTGCCGGACCTTCATGGACGCGAATCGCCTGCCCGAGGGGACCGCCAAACTGACCTTCACCTCCGGCACCACGGGTACGCCCAAAGGCGTGTGCCTGAGCGCGGAGAGTATTTTGACGGTCGCTCGCGAACTGGATCAGGCCAGCAAACCCACCGATCCGCAGCATCACCTGGCGCTGTTGCCCTTGGCGATCCTGCTGGAAAACCTCGGTTGTTATGCCGCGTTGTATGCCGGCGCGACCTTGAGCGTGCCCAGCCAGAAATCCCTCGGCATCCAAGGGGCCAGCGGAGTGGACGTGCCACAGATGCTCGGTTGCCTGGCCGCCCGCGCCCCCGAGAGCCTGATCCTGGTGCCGCAGCTGTTACTAATGTTGGTCAGTGCCGCCGAGCAGAAAGCCTTCAACCCCGGCACGCTGCGTTTTGCCGCAGTGGGTGGCGCACGGGTGTCCGAGGAATTGCTGCACCGTGCTCGACGTATCGGCCTGCCGGTTTACGAAGGCTACGGACTGTCGGAGTGCGCCTCGGTGGTGTGCCTTAATCGGCCCGGCGCGCGCCGTCCCGGCAGCGTGGGCCAGCCCCTGCCCCATGTAGAGATTCGCTTGGCTCAGGACGGCGAAGTGCTGGTCAAGGGTTCGACCTTGCTGGGCTATCTGGGCGAAGCACCGCCCACCGATGATTGGTGGCCGACCGGTGATCTCGGCGAATTTGACCCCGAAGGTTTTCTCTACCTCAACGGGCGCAAGAAACATCAATTCGTCACCAGTTTCGGGCGCAACGTGAACCCGGAGTGGGTCGAGTCCGAATTGACCCAGCGCCGCCACATCGCCCAGGCCTTCGTCTACGGCGAAGCCCTGCCCTACAACCATGCGCTGCTCTGGCCCTCGCGTCCTGAATGCACCGACGACGAACTCGCCGCCACCGTCGCCCAGGCCAACGAAGCCTTGCCCGATTACGCCCAGGTCCACCACTGGACCCGACTGGATCAACCCTTCACCCCCGCCAATGGCCTGCTTACCGCCAATGGCCGACTGCGCCGTGACGCCATCGTCGAGCGTTACCGGGCGCAACTGTCTGAATCTGTCTTTTCCGAGGAATCCGCATCATGAGTTTTTTCGACAGGCTGCAAGAAGCCACGCAACAAGAACGCCATGCGCTGTTCAATCTGCCGATCATTATCGACGCCCTGGAGGGCAAGGTCAGCCTGGAAAGTTACCGCGCGTTTCTGGCGCAAGCCTATTACCACGTACGCCACACCGTGCCCTTGATGATGGCCTGCGGCGCGCGTCTGCCGTTGCGTCTGGAATGGCTGCGCAAAGCCGTTTGCGAATACATCGAGGATGAATACGGCCACGAACAATGGATCCTCAATGACATCGAGGCCTGCGGCGGCGACAAGGTTGCGGTGCGCGACGGTCATCCGAGCCTGCCCATCGAGTTGATGGTCAGTTTTCTCTACGACTTGATTGCCCGGGACAACCCGGTCGGCCTGTTCGGGATGGTCAACGTGCTGGAAGGCACCAGCATCGCCCTGGCCACTCACGCCGCCGGCAGTATTCGCGAGCGGCTGGACTTGCCGGAAAGTGCCTTCAGCTACCTCAGCTCCCATGGCTCCCTGGACATCGAGCACATGCAGACTTATCGCCGCCTGATGAACACCCTCGATGATCCGGCCGACCAGGCTGCGGTCATTCACGCGTCCAAAGTGGTGTACACGCTGTACACCGACATGTTCCGTGGCTTGCCACGCGACGGGGAGACATTGCATGCGCCTGTCTGAAGCTCGTGTGGTACTCACCGGTGCCAGCGGTGGCATCGGCCTGGCGATCGCAACCGCCCTGTGCGCCAGCCGTGCCCGAGTGCTGGCGGTCGCGCGGCAAGAGGCACCGTTGGCGCCGTTGCTGGCGCGCTATCCGCAGCAGCTGTGCTGGATCGGCGCGGACCTGACCGTCCTCACCGATCGGCGCAAGGTGTTGGCTGCTGCCCAAGCCATTGGCGGGATCAACCTGTTGATCAACGCCGCCGGAATCAATCACTTCGCCATGCTCGAACAACTCGAGGACAGCGAAATCCACGCAATGATGGCGGTCAACATCAGCGCGCCGATCTGCCTGACCAAACTCTTGCTGCCGCTGCTCAAGGAAGCCGAAAGCGCGATGGTGGTGAACGTCGGCTCAACCTACGGTTCCATCGGCTACCCCGGCTATGCCAGCTATTGCGCCACCAAGTTTGCCCTGCGCGGGTTTTCCGAAGCCTTGCGCCGGGAACTGGCGGACACCCGCGTCAACGTGTTGTATGTCGCCCCCCGCGCCACCCGCACCCGGATGAACAGCCCGGCGGCCCAAGCCTTGAATGATGCACTCAAAGCCAACGTCGATGATCCGCAAACGGTCGCGGCTGCCGTGATCCATGCCATCGCCGGTGATCACCGCGATTTGTACCTGGGCTGGCCGGAACGCTTTTTCGTGCGCCTGAACAGTCTGCTGCCCCATCTGGTGGACAAGGGCTTGCGCAAGCAATTGCCGCTGATCCGTCGTCTGAGCGAAAAACCTGACAACGAGCACTTGAAACCATGAAAAAAGTCATTGCTTGCCTGATACTCGGCGCCTTGAGCCAAAGTGCCTGGGCCCTCGACCCCGCCGACCAGCAACGCCTCAAGGGCATCCAGCAAAGCTGGGCGCACATTCAATACGAAGTGCCCGAAGCGCAACGCACTGCAGCGTTTGAACAACTGGCGGCCCAGGCGTCGGCGTTCACCCAGCAACGCCAATCGGTGGCAGAAGCCTGGATCTGGTCCGGCATCGTCAACAGCAGTTGGGCCGGTGCCCAGGGCGGCCTCGGCGCGCTGAGCAAGGTCAAGGCGGCAAAAGCCGATCTGGAAAAAGCCCTGACTCTGGACCCGAAAGCCTTGCAAGGCTCGGCTTATACAAGTCTGGGTGCGCTGTATGACCGCGTACCGGGCTGGCCCATCGGTTTTGGTGATTCGGACAAGGCCGAACAGTTGCTCAAACAGGCCTTGCAACTCAACCCGGACGGCATCGATAGTCTGTACTTCTGGGGCGATCACCTCTACCGTCAAAAGCGCTACAACGAAGCCAAAAGCGCGCTGCAGAAAGCGTTGCAGGCAGCGCCAAGGCCCGGACGGGAAACCGCCGACGCGGGGCGACGCAAAGAGATTGAAGCGTTGCTGGTGGACGTGAACAAGAAACTCGACTGACAGGAGTTCGTGTGCGCTTATTACTGATCGAGGACGACGTTGCCCTCGGCGAGGGCATCCATCAGGCCTTGGGCCGCGAGGGTTACACCGTCGATTGGCTACAGGATGGTGCCAGCGCCTTGCACGCGCTATTGAGCGAAACGTTTGACCTGGCCGTGCTCGACCTCGGTCTGCCGCGCATGGACGGGCTTGAGGTATTACGGCGCTTGCGTGACAGCGGTTCCAACCTGCCGGTGCTGATCCTCACCGCGCGCGACGCGACCGAAGACCGCATTGCCGGGCTGGATGCCGGGGCCGACGATTACCTGATCAAGCCCTTTGACCTGGCAGAACTCAAGGCGCGCTTGCGGGCCTTGCTGCGCCGCAGTGTCGGGCGCGCGCAAATGCTGATCGAGCACGCCGGCATCAGCCTGAACCCTGGCACCCAGCAAGTCAGTTATCACGGCGAACCGGTAGCACTGACGCCCAAGGAATATCAGCTGCTGCACGAATTGCTCTCGCCGCCAGGCCGGGTCATGACCCGCGATCACCTGATGCAGTTGTTGTATGGCTGGAGCGAGGAAGCCGAAAGCAACACCCTGGAAGTGCATATCCACCACTTGCGCAAAAAATTCTCCACCGACCTGATCCGCACCATTCGCGGTGTCGGTTATCTGGTGGAGGAGCGTCGATGACGTCGATTCGACGCCGCAGCCTCACGCTCATCATTGGCCTGATGCTGGTCGGCGTCGCGGTGATCAGCCTGTTCAATCTGCACGACAGCAATCATGAAATCGCCGAAGTCTATGACGCCCAACTGGCTCAAAACGCCCGGCTGCTGCAAGGCGTGATGCGCATGCCCTTGGCCAACAAGGAACACGCCGACCTGTATCAGGCCTTCAATAAAGCCTTGGGCGAAGCAGACCCCAGGGTCGACGGCCATCCTTATGAAACCAAACTGGCGTTTCAGGTCTGGAATCGTCACGGCGAAGTGCTGGTACATACGGCCAGCGCGCCCTCTTTCAGCACACCGCCAGCAACACCCGGTTTCAGTGATGTGGTCGACCTGAACAATCGCCATTGGCGCGCGTTCCTGCTGGATGACAAACAGAACGAGCTGAAAATCTGGGTCGGCGAACGGGACGACGTGCGCGCGGACCTGGTGGATCGGATCATGCGCCATACCTTGTGGCCCAATGTGCTGGGCAGCTTGATTCTGGCGGTGCTGATCTGGATCGCTATCGGCTGGGGCCTCAAGCCGCTGGAAAACATGGCGGCGACGTTGCGGGCACGGCACAGCGGCTCGCTGGAACCGTTGCAACTGACCCCGCTGCCCAGTGAACTGGAGCCGATGCAAGCAGCGCTCAATCGCATGCTGGCGCAGATTCAGGAAGTGCTGGCCCGCGAACACCGCTTCATCGCCGATGCAGCCCACGAAATGCGCACGCCTTTGGCGGTGCTGCGGGTCCATGCGCAAAATCTGCTGGAGGCTGGCACCGAAGAAGAGCGCCGTGACTCGCTGGAGTTTCTGATCGCCGGCGTCGACCGCACCAGCCGCCTGGTCAATCAATTGCTGACCATGGCTCGCCTGGAACCCAAAGCCATGGCGCCGCTGCAGCACGGCATCGACCTGGCCGAAATTGTGCGCGGCAGCCTGGCTCAGCTTACGCCCTGGATACTGAGTAAAAATCTTGAGCTGGCCTTCGACGTCCAGGACCGCCCCTTCAAAGTGGTGGCCGACGCTGCCGCCATCGACATCGCACTGAACAACCTGATCAGCAACGCGGTAAATTTTTCCCCTGATAAAGGCGTGATCACCGTGCAGTTAGGTCAGGCCGATGGCTTCTATTTGCTGAGTGTCGAGGATCAGGGCCCTGGCATTGATGAAGCGGACCGCGAGCGGTTGTTCGAACGGTTTTACAGTCGCGGCAATGACCAGGGCGCGGGACTGGGGCTGACCATCGTCAACACCATCGCGACCCGGCTGGGCGGACACATCACGCTGGTCAACCGACCGGAAGGCGGGTTACGTGCGACGCTGGCTATTCCGGATAGCTCGCCACGCACGTCTTTACCGCACATGACACGGGAGTTGCCTCCCACCGTTTAAGTAAAGTCCCGCGAGTATGAGATTACGCAACCGATCGGCTTTGTACTCAATTAGGTGAATAGAGCCCACTCTAATCTGAGTTTGCGGCTGGAACCGCTCTCAACGAGCCTAAGTGCCGACCCGATGCGATGTGGAGCCGGCAGCTGCTCGCAATGACCGAGTCAAGTCGGACTTCTGTGTCATTTGCTCAGGTACTCGTCAAGCTTTACAGCGCTGGTTTGTCACTGCGGGCCTTGAGATTGGCTTTGAGCTGTTCGCTCATCGGCATATTCAGATTCATTCCTTTTGGAGGAATCGGTGATTGAAACCACTTGGTGTACAGCCTTGCGAATTCGCCCGACTCCATGAGGCGGGTGATGGTGCCATCGACCAATTGCTTGAATTCAGGATCATCTTTGCGAAGCATGCAGCCGTAGGGTTCGACTTGCAGCGCATCACCCACGACTTCGTACGAATCGGGATTTTTGGAGTTCGCCATGAGGCCAAACAGCAGAATATCGTCCATGGCAAACGCCACGGCACGATCATTTTCAACCAGCGCCAAGGAGTCGTCATAGTCTTTGCCCAAGACGACCTGTATGTCTAGATTGTTGTCGGCACTGTATTGGCGGAGAACCTTCTCGTTCGTGCTGCCGACGGTGCTGGCGACCGTCTTCTTTGCGAGATCGGCGTAGTTCTTTATGCCGGAGGTCTTCTTGGTCAATAGACGCGTGCCGGTGTAGAAATGACTAATTGCAAAAGCCACGTCCTTGCCACGCGCAGCGTTGTTGGTGGTGGATCCGCACTCCAGATCGTATGTGCCATTAACCAGCAACGGAATGCGGGTTTGCGAAGACACAGGAATGTAAGCCACTTCCAAGTTCGGTCTCTTGAGCTGCCTGCGCACATCATCAACGATGGCATCCGTTAAATCGACTGAGAAACCCACCGCTTCGGTAGGACCGATCAAGTAGCTGAAAGGTATCGATGCCTCCCGGTAAGACACGGTGATTTTATTACTGTCGGCAATTTTTTCGAGTGTCTGCGAGTTGGCGGGAGATGCAAGGGCAGACAAGCCTGCGGCGAGGATTGTCGTTGCTACGAAATATGAGGTTTTCATCGGACACCCTTTAAAGTATGAAAAAGGCAAAAACATCTCAAAAACACACTGAAAACCGTAAAGGACGTAAGCACCCATTTCCGCCGTGTCTACGAAACGTTATTGCAAACACTACGCCCAGGTACGGTAGATACGTTGAGCCAGATCAGAAAACCGAGTCATGTGCGAAGTCGCGCGAACTCCATCGCGACGTTCAGGCGCAGAACAGGTAGTTTTTATTTTATTAATACCGCTCGGATTGCCGGCGCGTCAGCTTCAGACGTCACGCTGCCGATTGGAGTATTGGGGTTGGAAACGAGGGAAGATGTTTCGCTGACACTTAGGCGCATCTGAAGCCTGGGGCTTAACGTATCGATCGATATGGCGCGCCGCCCGCTTGAGGTTGGCCGGTGCAAGCACTCGCGCCATCAGCGTGTCCGGCTACGCTTTCGTCCACGCCACAGACGCCGCCGCTGCCTTTGCCCTGTCAGCCGTCATCCTCAGTTAGAGGACTTTCACCTCCAAGTCACCAGCGTGGCCACCACAGCCAAGTTGGTTGCCCTTGCGCGCAACGCGCCATGCCTGGCGCACAATGAAAACGGGCGCCGTGGAGGCGCCCGTTTCTTGTTTGCGCGTTGGCGTGTCAGCCACGCCCGTAAGAAATGCCGAATCGCTGTTACCGGTCTGTTTCAAACCGCTCTGCTTCGTCGCGCTTACGCCGTTGAATCCAATACCCCAGCACTACCAGCGGCGCGGTCACCAACATTACCTCCACGGTGATCTGCAACGGCTGCTCAATCCGCGACGACACCAGCAAACTGGCGAAAAAGCACAAACCCAATTGCAGCGTGTTTTGTAGCGCCGCGGCCTTGCCGGAGTTTTCGGCAAATGGCATCAGCGCATTCGTCACGATGATCGGGAAACTTGCACCGTTGACCAGCCCCATGACGCAGAACGGGATTAGCAGTGTGGTGAGAGTCGGCGTGGTCAGCGTCGCCACCAGGTACAGCGCCACCATGCTTACGCAATAGGCGAGGATCAGCCAGGGCAGCATGATGTTGCCGCTGATCCGTTGCAGCAGGCTGCGGCAACTGAAGCCGCCGATCAAGAATCCCAGGGTTGGCAGAACGTAGCTCAGGCCGATGTCGCTGGGGCTGTAGCCCATGCCGCCGAGGATGAAGGGTGAGGCGGTCAGCCAGGCGAAGAAGCTCGCCGAGCAGGCGGCGTAGATCAATACGTTGCCGCTGAACGCCGTCGATTTTAGGAGTTGTCCGAAACTGATGCGGGGGCGTTCGCCATTGGCTATCAGCCGTTTCGGCGCGGCTTCGAGCAACGCCGTTGGCACCAGCAATGCGACGCTGACGCCAAACAACACCGCAAAAATCGCCTGCCACCCCCAGTGATTGAACAGCAGCGCGCCCAGGAGTGGCGCGAGTGCGGGCGACAGGGACATCAGCGGGATGATCCCGGCAAACAAGCGATTGGCTTGCTGCGCCGGGTAACGGTCGATCACCAGCGCTTGCCAACTAACCGCCGCCGAACACACGCCGATGGCCTGGATAAAGCGCAGCCCCCACAATTGCATGGCGGTCTCGACCCAAAACATTCCCAGGCAACCCAGCGCGAACAAGCTCAAGCCCATCAACAACACGGGTTTTCGGCCGATGCGATCCGATAGCGGCCCCCACAACAATTGTCCAACGGCAAAACCAGCTAGGAAGATGCTCAGGCTCGCCCCGACTGCACCGGCCGACAGATGCAGCTCGCCGCCGATGACGCTAAACGCCGGTAAATACATATCCATGCCCAAGTAGCCAAGCATGCTCAGCCCAACCAGGTAGCAGGTGAAACCAAAAGAGTTTTTCATCAACGCCCTAACTGACTCTTCAGTCAAATAATTTGTTAGCAGCGTGCCATTATGGGCGGTGAGTTTTTCGTGTGAAGCGATAATAATTGGACGCTCTTATCAATATTTTTGAAGGCACCTGAATGTGGTCTGAATATTCCCTGGATGTGGTCGATGCCGTGGCCCGGCACGGCAGTTTCAGCGCCGCGGCTCAGGAGCTGCACCGCGTGCCTTCGGCGGTCAGCTACTCCGTGCGACAGCTGGAACAATGGCTCGCAGTGCCGCTGTTTGTGCGGCGCCATCGTGACGTCGAGCCGACAGCGGCCGGCAAGCTATTTATTGAGCAGGCCCGGGGCGTGATGAAAACCATGCTCGATACCCGCCGTCTGTGCCAGCAAGTGGCCAACGGCTGGAGCGGGCAGTTGAAAGTGGCGGTCGATGCCATCGTCAAACAAGAACGCTGCCGGCAATTGGTGTTGGACTTTTATAAACAGTTTCCTGACGTGGAGTTGCTACTCGGGTACGAGGTGTTTAACGGCGTGTGGGACGCCCTCGCCGATGAGCGCACCGACATCGTGATCGGCGCCACGAGTGCCGTGCCGGTGGCCAGTCACTACAGCTTCCGCGACATGGGCCTGTTGAACTGGTTGTGCGTGGCCAGCACCCGGCATCAGCTGGCGTCATTGAACGGTCCGCTGGACGACGATCAATTGCGCCCCTACCCCGCGCTGTGCATGAACGACACTTCACGCCACCTGCCCAAACGCGACACCTGGTCCGTGGACAATCAGCGTCGGCTGGTGGTGCCTAACTGGGCCTCGGCCCTGGATTGTTTGCGCGAAGGCTTATGCGTGGGCATGGCGCCGGCACACCTGGTGCGGCAGCTCATTGAGCAAGGCGAACTGGTCGCCCTGAACCTGCAGCGGCCCTTCGCCGCCAGCCCGTCCTGCGTAGCCTGGAACCAAAACAAGCATTCGCCGGCCATGGCCTGGTTACTCGATTACCTGGGGGATGCCGAGACGATGAATCAGGAATGGTTGAATGGAGAGGTCATCATTTAAAACCAGGGATATTGAAGAAGACGTCCATCGTTGGTGACATACCCGCTTGATACGATTCGACGGAGTGCCATTTCGAGCCCGGTAAGGTCGGCGCGCTTTCTAGTAAGCAAAGAGAAAAATCGTCGATATTTCACATACAAGGCTTCCGAGCAGACATATGAAAAGTTTTCATAACTGGAATGAACCATAGGCGTTAGTTAGATCTCAATCCCCCCTCTTATTGTTGCCCTACAGGACGGTGACAGAGCCGTATTCAGAATAATAAGAGGAGGAAAAGATGGAAATCGAGGCAGCAGTCTGGAACGAATGGTATCCAGTCGCGGTGGAGGCGGATCTAAAAAACGGTTCTCAGTACCGCACCCGCGTTCTGGGTTGCGAGATTGCATACGGCCGCGATGCTGATGGTGTATTCAGCGCGCGTCTCGCCGACGGCAGCGGCACGTCGTGCCGCACGCAGACCTGCTACCACACCCACTGGATATCACTCGGCGAGCCAGACAAGGGCTTTTTCGCATTACCCGAGTTCAACGAGTCCGACCGGCGCGTGCTTGGCCTGGGTTCGATGCAGATCCATGCTTCCGGTCTGCGCGTGGTCGAGAACTTCCTCGATATGGCGCATTTTCCGTACGTCCATGGAGGCCTATTGGGCGAAGTGCCGCATACCGATGTCAAGCCGTACCAAGTCGTTCTCGATAAAGAGAACGACGAGATTTTTGCCAATGATTGCTCCTTTTACCAGCCGATGGCCGGCGCGGCTGCCACGGGCGGTATCGACGCACAGTACATTTATCGAGTGGTTCGCCCCCTGGCTTCCATCCTCTATAAGACCAGCGTGTCCGACTCGACGCGGCGCGATGTCATCTGTCTGTTTACCCAGCCCTTGAGTGAAGACTGGTGTGTCGCCCATCTCTTGCTGGCCTGCATCGACGACGTCCACACCGACAGCGAGCTACGTCTGTTCCAGCAGACCATCGTCGGCCAGGATCTGATGATCCTGTCCAACCACCTGCCGCGAACCTTGCCTCTTGATCCGAAGTTCGAGGTGCCGACGCGTGCCGACGCGATGTCGGCCGCCTACCGCCGCTGGCTGTCCGATAAGGGTGTCGTCTACGGCACCTACCGCGCCGCCTGATCACGCCGACCATCGAAGAGGAGTACAGCATGAACACCCAAGAGAACACCTGGTACCCGGTGGCACGCACTGACGACCTGCACATGCGCCACGTCTTTCAAGGTCAACTGCATGGCGTCGAGCTCGCGCTGTGGCGTGCCGACGACGGCCGTGTGAACGCCTGGGAAAACCGTTGCCCGCACCGCAGCGTGCGCTTCACGCTCGGCGTGAACACCGGCGAGAAGCTGCGCTGCCAGTACCACGGTTGGCAGTACCAGAGCGGCGACGGTCGCTGCACCTTCATTCCCGCCACAAGCCAGACCGCCCCCCCCCCAAGCTTGTGCGCGCAGACGTTTGCGGCGACGGAAGCGAACGGCTACGTGTGGGTCAGCCTGGTGGCGAAGGGGACGAACTCCGGCGCCGTAGCGTTCTCGCCGGAGTTCACCCCATTGCCGCTCGCATTGCGCAGCCTGACCTTCAACGCGGGCCTCGACGTGGTCGCCGCTGAACTGGCTCGCTACGCCGACTACGATGAGGACGCCGTGCCTGGCTCAAGCGCGCTGTTGCGAAACCGCGCCGAGATCGACCTAGCATGGCAGACCGAGTCAGGCGGTCGCGAGGTACGCTTCTGGCTGCAGCCAGCGAACGAGGCCAAGACCATCGTGCATGGCTCAGCCAACCTTGTCGGCATGGACGAGCGCGAGACGTTGCGCTGGCACAACCGCCTGCTGACGACGCTACGTCGCCATGTGGAAAACCGTGAATCATCCGCGGGTCATCCCCCGCTGGCTGAGGCCGTGGCTAAATTGCACTTGATTCCCATCGTCCAAAGCGCTTCCCGAAACACCGCTTCCAGCAGCAGAACCTTGATCCGGACGACTGTCGCGGCGCGCTGGAATACCGCCGAGGACATCGTCGCGTTCAAGCTGGCGCTGTTGGATGGCGAACGCGTCGACTTCGACGCAGGCGCGCATCTTGACGTGCATACGCCGAACGGTCTCGTGCGCCAATATTCGCTGGTGAATGCGCCGGGCGAGCGCGACCACCTGGTGATCGGCGTGAAGCTCGAACCGGCGTCGCGCGGCGGATCGCGTTCGCTGCACGAGTCGCTGCAGGTCGGCGACAGCTTGACCGTGGCGGCACCGAAAAACCACTTCCCTCTCGTCCCGGACGAGGGTGGCGTGCTGATCGCAGGCGGCATCGGCATCACCCCGATCCTGGCGATGGGCGCCTCGCTGCAACATGCAGGGTTGCCTTATGCACTCCACTATTTTGCGCGCAGCAAAGCGCATGTCGCCTTCAACGATCGCCTCGCCGAGCTGGACGGCCTGCAGCTACACACGGGTCTGACAGTGGATGCCACGCGCGACGCAGTCGATGCAGCGTTTATCGCAGCAGGCTCGGAGCGCCACGTCTACGTATGCGGGCCGCGTCCGTTGATCGACTTGGTGCGAGAACGGGCGGCGGTCAACGGCATCGCCGACGCGCGCGTCCACTTCGAACTGTTTGCTAACGAGGTGTCGCACGACGCGGACAAGCCCTTTCGCGTGAGGCTGCAAACAAGCGGCACCGAATTCGTCGTGCCGGCCGGCGTCAGTTTGTCCGACACGCTGAAGGCTCACGGCGTCGTGCTCGATACCTCGTGCGAGCAGGGGGTGTGCGGTACCTGTCGCACCGGGGTGGTCGACGGCGAGCCTGAGCACCGCGACGTCTACCTAAACGAAGACGAAAAACAGAGCCACCGCTGCCTGATGCCATGTGTATCGCGCAGCCGTTCCGAACTCTTGGTTCTCGACCTGTAAGGGAGTGGAAAATGATCACACTGTACGACTACGAACTGTCAGGCAACTGCTACAAGTTGCGCCTCTTTATGAACATGCTCGGCCTTGACTACCAGAAACTCGGCGTCGAGTTCTTCCCGGGCAAGGAACACAAGAGCGACACCTTTCTCGCGATCAACCCGCTCGGCCAACTGCCGGTGCTCGACGACGACGGCTTCGTGCTGCGCGACGCGCAGGCGATCCTGACCTATCTGGCTGCGCGTTACGATGACAGCGGACGCTGGTATCCGACCGACAATCCGCAGTCGTTGGCCGAGGTAAATATGTGGCTGGCGTTCGCCGACGGCATCACCAGCACCGCGTCGGCAGCGCGTCTGCACGATTTGTTGCGTTATGAGCTCGACGCCGACCAGGCACGTGCTGGTGCCCATGCGCTGTTCAGGGCGCTCGACGAGCGACTGTGGTTCTCCGAGCAGGAGGATGGCGGTTGGATCTGTCGCGGCGATCACCCCACCATCGCCGACATTGCCTGCTTCCCCTACGTAATGCTGTCCGATGAGGGCGGCATCTCTCTCATCGACTACCCGGCGCTGCGCCGCTGGACCGACAGAGTAAAACGTTTGCCGGGATTCATCGTGATGTCCGGCATTTTCGAAACAGCAGCATCCTAAGCTGGGCCATCTAATACAAAAATTAAATGAGAGGCAGCAAGATGAAAACCAAACGTTACTACCCCTCCGCGTCTCGTTGTTCTGCGGATGAAGCGCTACCGCTGGGACGTCTGTCCATACTCGGTTTTCAACATGTGCTGGTGATGTACGCCGCCGCAATCGCGGTGCCGCTGATCATCGGCGGCGCGCTGAACTTGTCCAAGAGCGAGATTGCCTTCCTGATCAGCGCCGACCTGTTCGTTTCCGGCCTCATCACCATCGTGCAGACGGTGGGGGTGCGCTGGTTCGGCGTGAAGCTGCCGATCATGATGGGTGTCTCGTTTACCGGTATTGGCGCGATGATCGCCATCGGCGCCAAGCCCGGCTTGGGTTTGCCAGGCGTATTCGGTGCCATGTTGGTGGCAGGCGCCATCGTCATCTTGATAGCACCCTTGATCGCGAAGATGTTGCGCTTCTTCCCGGAGGTGGTAGTCGGAACAATCCTCTTGGCCATCGGCGTTTCGCTGATGGAAGTAAGCGTGACTTGGGCTGGCGGTGGATATGGTAACCCCGATTTCGGCAACCCACTGTATATCGCCGTAGCGTTCGCGGTGCTGATGTTCATTCTGTTGATGGCCAAGTTCGCCCGCGGCTTTCTCAACAATGTTTCGGTGCTGCTCGGTACCGGCTTCGGGGTGGCGGTCTGCCTGTTGCTAGGCGAGGTCCACTTCGACGGAGTGAGCGAAGCGCCGTGGTTCGGTCTGGTGGCACCCTTTCATTTCGGCGCACTCAAGTTCGATTTCTGGGCAATCGTGAGCATGACGGTCGTCATGCTGGTCAACGTGATCGAAACCGCCGGCGTGTTCATGGCGGTCGGCAGGATGACAGACAAGCAGATGACGCAGGCGGATCTGGTGCGCGGTTTCCGGGCCGATGGTCTGGGTGCCGTGATCGGCTCGATCTTCAACATCTTCCCGTACACCTCCTACTCGGAAAACGTCGGCCTGTTGGAAGTAACTGGGGTGCGCAGTCGCTGGGTCTGTGCAATGGGCGGTGTGCTCCTGATCGTGCTGGCGCTGATTCCGAAGCTGTCCGCCGTGGTCGCCTCGGTGCCGGTCTTCGTGCTCGGTGGGGTCGGCATGATCATGTTCGGCATGATTGCGATGGCTGGCATAAAGATACTCAGCCATGTCGACTTCGTGAACCAGCCACTTAACGGTTTTACCGTGGCCGTCAGCGTCGGCATCGGCCTGGCCCCGGTCTTAGCCAAACACTTTTTCGACAAATTCCCGGTGGAAATGGCGCCGCTGCTGCAAAGCGGGATCGTACTGGCAGCTATTTCTGCGGTACTGCTGAATTTGCTGTTCAACGGAGTACAGCAAAACCAAAAGAAGAAACCTGAGGCAGTGGCAGTAGAAAAGACTGCGACTGCATGACTTGTTACTTGTCCGTTGTATTCGGACCCTCCTGGAGCGAAATATGAAAACCAAAGCCGCAGTCGCCTGGAAAGCCGGGGCCCCGCTGACCATCGAAACCGTCGATCTAGCAGGCCCGAAAGAGGGCGAGGTGCTGGTCGAACTGAAAGCCACCGGCATCTGCCACACCGACTACTACACGCTGTCGGGTGCCGACCCCGAGGGTCTATTTCCGGCCATCCTCGGTCACGAGGGTGCAGGAGTAGTGGTCGACGTCGGCCCGGGCGTGAAGACGCTAAAAAAGGGCGACCACGTGATCCCGCTGTACACGCCTGAATGCCGCACGTGCAAGTTCTGTCTGTCGCAGAAGACCAATCTGTGCCAGGCGATCCGCTCGACACAAGGCCGCGGGTTGATGCCGGACGCAACCAGCCGCTTCTCGCTCGACGGCACACCCATCCTGCACTACATGGGCACGTCGACCTTCTCGAACTACACCGTAGTGCCGGAGATCGCGCTGGCGCAGATCCGCGAAGACGCGCCGTTCGATACCGTCTGCTACATCGGCTGCGGCGTGACTACGGGCTTGGGCGCGGTAATCTTCACCGCCAAAGTCGAGGCGGGCGCCAACGTAGTTGTTTTCGGCCTCGGCGGTATAGGCCTCAACGTGATCCAGGGCGCGAAGCTGGTTGGCGCCGGTAAGATCATCGGTGTCGATATCAACCCGGCACGCGAGAAAATGGCACGCAAGTACGGAATGACCCACTTCATCAATCCGAAGGAGGTCGACAACGTCGTCGACGCAATCATCCAGCTCACCGACGGCGGCGCAGACTACGCGTTTGAGTGCATCGGTAACGTCAACACCATGCGCCAGTCGCTTGAGTGCTGCCATAAAGGCTGGGGCCAGTCGATCCTAATCGGCGTCGCCGCCGCTGGCGAGGAGATTAGCACCAGGCCATTCCAGCTCGTCACCGGTCGCGAGTGGAAGGGCTCGGCCTTCGGCGGAGCACGCGGCCGCACCGACGTGCCGAAGATCGTCGACTGGTACATGGAAAACCGCATCAGCATCGACGACATGATCACCCACCGGCTAACCCTCGATCAGATCAACGACGGCTTCGATCTGATGAAGCGCGGCGAGTCGATCCGCTCTGTAGTCGTCTACTAAGTTTGGGGTTGCCCCTTGGCGGGCGACGGTATCCACAGCGCCGCCCGCACCTTTTGGGAGAACACATGGAAATCCTAAGCCAGCACGACTGCTTTTCCGGCCGCCAGGGCTTTTATCAGCACGACTCGCGCGCCATCGGCCTGAGCATGCGCTTTTCGGTATACCTGCCGCCGCAGGCCGAACACGGCAAGGTGCCGGTATTGATCTACCTTGCCGGCCTGACCTGCACCGAAGAGACCTTCATGATCAAGGCTGGCGCACAGCGAGTGGCGGCAGAACTTGGCATCGCGCTCGTGGCCCCCGACACTAGCCCGCGCGGTGCGAACATCGACGGCGAGGAAGTGGATTGGGACTTCGGCACCGGCGCCGGCTTCTATATCGACGCGACCCGCGAACCGTGGTCGCGCCACTACCGGATGGAAAGCTACGTCGCGGGCGAGTTGCCCAGAATGTTGGCCGAACATTTTCCGGTCGATATCACACGCATGGGGATCTTTGGTCATTCGATGGGCGGCCACGGCGCGCTGACGCTGGCCTTCAAGTACCCGGACAGGTTCAAGTCGCTGTCGGCGTTCGCACCTATCGTCGCGCCGAGCCGCGTGCCGTGGGGCGAGAAGGCGTTCGGCTGCTACCTCGGGGACGATCGTGAAGTGTGGAAACGCCACGACGCGTGCGAATTGCTCAAAACGCTGGGCGAGCCCTATCCGGGCGAGATCCTGATCGACCAGGGGCTGGCCGATCAATTCCTCGAGGTGCAGCTCAGGCCCGAGTTGTTTGAAGTCGCCTGTAACGAGGCCGGGCAGTCGCTGACACTGCGTCGCCAAGCCGGCTATGATCACGGCTACTATTTCATCTCGACCTTTATTGAAGACCATTTTCGTCATCACGCGCGCGCGCTCGGTCTGTGCTAGCGGCGCGTGGTAGCGCGGGGGAGAAACTTTGCACAACGTCGATCTGAAGTCGCTGCAGGTATTCGCCACCCTGCTCAAGGAATGCAACGTCACGCGTACTGCGCAGCAGTTGCACATGACGCAGTCGGCGGTCAGCCATACACTCGGCCGGCTGCGCGAGCTGTTTCGCGATCCGCTATTCGTGTCGGCTGGACGCGGCATGGTGTCGACGCCGCGCGCGCTCGAGTTGGCCGAGCCCTTGAGGCGCGCGCTTGATGCCATCGAAGCGCTGGTGCGCCCCGTCGAGGCGTTCGATCCTGCGAGCTTTGATGGCGTGTTCCACATCGCCACTACCGACTACATCGGCTTCATCCTGCTGCCGATCTTGGTGAAGCGGCTGAGTGAGGTCGCCCCTGGGGTCGAGTTGAGCATCAAGCCGCTGAAGCCACAGGACGACCTCCTCGCCCTCAAGAACAACGAGATCGACCTGGTCCTGTGGAATGAAGAGACCGCGACGCCCAATTTCTACGTGCGCAAGCTGTTCTCGGACCGGCTGAAGGCCATAGTGCGCGTTGGTCATCCCGAAATCGACGGCAGCCTGTCACTCGAACAGTTCCAAGCTGGTCGTCACCTGCGCATCAGTAGCCATCACGGCGCGGTGAAGGAGGCGGTTAACGGTCTCTACGAAAAGTACGGGGTGCGAAGTAAGACCTCGGTGACCGTGCCGCATTTCTTGCTGGCTTATCGCCTGGTCGCCGAATCCAATCTGATCGGCACCATCGCCGAGCTGACTGCACGCCGAATCGTCAAAGAGCTACCCTTGCAGGTGCTCGAACCGCCGGTCGAAGAGGCCCGCTTCACAGTATCGCTGGTGTGGCACGAGCGCCGCCACACCGACCCGGCGCATCGCTGGCTGCGCGGCGAGATTGCCGCGGCAGCCGAAGTCATCCGCGAGGAGCAGGCCCAATGGGCTACCCCTCTTCATTGCACCCCCTTGCATGAGCGATGACAACGCCTATGCCCTGGGTCGCATGGCGAATTACTGCCCATCGTGCCCTGTACGGAAACTTGATTTTCGACTTATGCGAATGAGCGGTAAGTGCGATTGATGGATTTCGCCGCGCTCAACCCAGCCTAGGGTTGCAGGTCGACTGTCAGCGATGGGTCCAGGCTGTGTGAAAACGCGCTAAATACGTCGAAAACCGAGAGTCGCGAGGATTGCCTGTGGAATCAGCGGGCGGAAGCGCGAATAACCTTAGTCAGCGACATAGACGTTCGTAATGCCGTTTGTGGTTGTAGGCGAGCACATGAAGGCTCATTTCGGTACTTACCCTCGGAAGTGTTTTGGTCAGGAAGTGGGTGGCGCCCATCCAATATTTAAGCATTCCCAAAGGATGCTCAACAGTCTGGCGGCGAACCTTCATCTTCCCGGGGTCGTGCTCCAGCCGAGCCTGCATTGCGTCGATTACCGCCTCATGCTCCCAGCGCTTCACACGGCGCTCCTTACCCGTCGTACATTGCTTTTGCATTGAGCAGGACTGGCAGCCCGAGTAGTAGTAACAATGCAATAACATGCCGTCTTCCATCGACGAATGCCGCCTGGTTAGTAACTGCCCCGCAGGGCATCGATACTCGTCCGACGCAGTAAGGTAGATGAAATCCTGCTTGCCGAATCGGCCTTCGGCTTTGCTGCCGGATGTCAGGGGTTTCGGTACGAAGGTAGTGATGCCGGCTTGCTCGCAGGCAAGGATTTCCAAGCCCTTGTAGTAGCCTCGGTCGGCCACCACCGTTAGCGATTCAGCCTCGATTTCTTCACGCGCCTGGTTCGCCATATTGCTCAGTTGCCCACGATCATTACCAACGTTAGTCACCTCATGGGCAACGATCAGATGGTGTTTGTCGTCGACAGCTGTTTGTACGTTATAGCCGACCGTTCCGGTGCCTCCGCCGCTCGTGGCCATTGAACGTGCATCTGGGTCTGTGAGGGAGATCTGCTGGTCTGGACTTTCGTGGAGCTGCGCCTCGATGTCCTTGAGTTTCTGCATCAGCTTTTTCAGCGTTTCTATTTTTTCTTTAAGCCGCTCTGCTTTGGCCTCGGCCACTTCGGGCGTTGCCCGATCCGCCGAATCCGTCGCCGCCAGATAACGGTCAATGCTCTGTTCGATCTGCTGCATGCGTGCCTTGACTTTGCCCTGGGTGAAGTTACGGTCACGATTGTTGACGGCTTTGAACTTGCTGCCATCGATGGCGATAATCGACTGAGAAAAGAGATTGAGGTTGAGGTTGAGGTTGAGGTTGAGGTTGAGGTTGCGACAAAGAACTACGAACTGGCGGCAGACGCTACGAATGGCTTTGCAGTTGTCTTTGCGAAGGTCGGCGATGGTCTTGAAATCTGGAGCCAAGCGCCCCGTTAGCCACATCAACTCGACGTTGCGCTCGGCCTCACGCTCTAGTCGACGGCTGGACTGAATCCGATTGAGATAGCCGTAGATATAGATCTTCAGCAAGACCGCTGGATGGTAGGCCGGACGACCCGTTGCAGCAGGATCGACGCCCTCAAAACCAAGTGCGCCCAGGTCGAGTTCATCGACGAAAACGTCGACCACTCGCACTGGATTTTCTTCGGTTACGTAATCGTCCAGACACTCCGGCAGCAGAGTCACTTGCGTCCGGGCCTCGCCTTCAATGAATCGCTTCATGATCGTCCTCGATGCGATCTAGACGATCAAAAGATTAGACAAGCACTGGCGTTTTCACCCGTTCTCCTCGACTTCTGCCTGTCATGAAAAGCCGTTTCGATCTAAACAACCCCCGTCATCGTCTCTAGAGCGATGTTCGGTCGACACCTTGTACAATCTCGCTTGTTACAAAACCCACCCCGCAATGATCGCAATAAAACCCATCAACCAGCTGCTCCAGCGGCGCTGCTTTCAGAAGGGCTGGCTTGCATTCATCAACTGCTAGCTGATCCAAGCGTTGATAGCCTGCTTTTTCTTCCCCATTGAAGCGTTTTTTGGGCTTGCTGCTCCTATCAGAATTCCCTTTGGTCTGACGTGTTGGACCGATCCACAGCGGGGGCAGGATTCCATAGGGTTTTGGTTCATGGCATGACCTGATTTGAGAGGGGCGAGAGTAATGATACCGATGAACTCAAGAAATCCTTTAACCAATGTCGTAAGAACTGACCTCCAGAGCAGTGAAGATGATTCCGTATATCTACGGACTTCACGTAGAGACGCCCCGTCCCTATCGACGCTGACGTTTTCACACAGCCTGGGCCAGAAGCAGACACTCAAAAAGCTGAACGATCAGGTTCTCATGTCATGAAATCATCCAGCTGTCGTACCATCGGCACATCGACAGAACGGAGGTTGATATGGGAAATGGTCAGGACAAACGAGTCGTTGTCATTGGTGCAGGCATCGTTGGCGCGTCATTGGCGTATCACTTGGCAGGTAAAGGCGCGAATGTCACTTTGGTAGAAGCTGAAGATATAGCTTCGGGAGTGACTGGCAGCTCATTCGCTTGGCTCAATGCCTCACACCCCGAACCTGACCCAATTGCGCAACTGCGCGGTTCTGCCATCAAGGAGTACCGCCGACTCGAAACGCAGCTGCCAGGTCTGGAGATAAGATGGACAGGTGCCTTGTCTTACAGCGTGATGGCGATTGGAGCGCTGCCGATCTCAGGTCACCAAGCTTCGGCAAACCTGGTGTCTCGATCGCAGATTCTCGACCTGGAACCAAATCTCAAGAACCCTCCCCAGTCTGCTCTGTATGCGGCTGAAGAAGGAGCGCTGGACGCAGTGGCAGCTACGCATGCGTTGATCGCAGGTGCCCAGGCGTATGGGGCGAAGATTCTCACTCAGACGCGAGTGCTCGGTTTTGTAACCCAGAGTGCAACGGTGACCGGAGTCGAAACAACAATAGGCATCCTCGATGCCGATATTGTCGTACTGGCAGCCGGGACAGGCATCACGAAACTGACAGACATGCTTGGAGTGTCCCTGCCAATAGAGGCCTCGCCTGCCATTTTCATTCGTTACAAGTCACAACCCAACCTCGTGCACACCCTCATCTCCAGCCCTGAAATGGAAGTGAGGCAAAGTTCGGATGATGCGTTGCTGGCGGCAGAAGATTACCTGGACGACGCCATGGAAAATCAGCCGGCTGCGATAGCGCTTCGAACTGCCAAGACAATCCAGAACGAACTCCATGGTGTTGTTTCCATAGATCCGGAACGGGCTTGTGTCGGACTCAGGCCCATGCCTGCCGATGGCATCCCCATCATCGGTTATCTACCCAAAGTGGGTGGCGTCTACGTTTGTGCAATGCACCCTGGAATTACTTTGGCTGCGACAGTGGGACGTCTGGCCAGCGAGGAGATCATCGATGACAAGGCGTCCAGTGCCCTTTGTCCATGCCGGCCCGATCGATTTTTGCAAGCGTAGGGGGGATCCTCTTGTGAGGCAGAAATCGACCAGGAGCAGACATTCGAACCGCTGACCAATACACTGCCGCGACAATCGTACTCAAAAACTTTTGAGCAAATGTTCACGCAGGAAGAAGGGTTTCAAATGAGTCTTGATCTGTACCTGGAAGCGGATAATGCACTCACAGCCCCGACATTGAGGAAAGCCTTAAACGATGCTGATGCCTGGGAAATCAACGTAGTTGGCGACAGTTTGGAAGCTACCTTTATCTCGGGACTAACGTTGAGTACCGATGGCGTAATCACGGACTCAACAATTTACTCCGAGGATACGAAGGGCATCGACTTCCGTGTTGCTATGCGTTGTACCATCAGAATCAAAGGCCCCGAGCCGGAGGGGCAGTCTGCTATGGACGATCTGGACAAAATAGCGCAATCCATCGCTCAGACGTGCTCATCCCTCTTCCTGATAAGCTTCCAGCTCGAAGAAACATTGTACTGGCGGGACACAGCGGGGCTGCACCGTCCTGATGCCAGAACCTCCAAAAACAATGACGAATCCACCTGAGCGCACTCTGTCTACTACTGGGCATTTGCTGCACATCTCGATGAAATGGCTATTAGCTGCTTTTCGCGAAGGGCCGCTTTGGATCGGTTCGGGCCTGTCTCGACCACAATAAAACGGCAAAAAAGCACATGCTTGATTATGAAGCAGTTAAATCCAGAATATTTACTAAAAGAAAATGTACATGAAGAAGCTAAGTAATGATTTCAGTGGAGCACTCCGAACGTTTGCGTACTTCATGGCAAGTGGAAGCCACTACATGCTTGAAAACGTAGAGTACCTCGACATTTATGGCTCTGAGCCGAGTGCAATTGAGATGGTCTTCGCGATATTCGCGAACGTAATAGAGATGGACAGCGAAGGCAACGTGCTCAATTTCACCTATGCCCAAAGGAGAGCGACTGACTACTTAAGGTCATACTGCGACCCATCTTTCAAAGTAACGCCGCCTCTTGAAGACTGGGAAACCGAGCTCTATGGGCCGCCCTCACTCGGACGCTAAGAAATGGCTTTAGCTCGCAGACACGGGGGACCGGAAAGGGTCGAAAGATCCAGCCGAATGGCTGCTTTTGGCCGATTCTGTTGAAAAAGTCGGATTTTCCGCTCGCCTGAACTCAGGCACGACCATCGCCTAAGAACCGACTCACCACATGGAGTGGTTTCTCGGCCGTTCGTTGACCTTTGCTGCTCAGTTAGTGGGTTAATTTGAGGTTCTTTGCTGAGTGCAGGCGCACCTATCCCGTGGCAGGAGGCCCTTGAGATGTAAATTTAGCCAGCCGTCGCAGGTTCTGTACCGCAGCGGCCAGCATGAATTCATCCGTCGCGCCACTCATGCCACGTAGTCTCAGGCGCTCCAATTTCAGGATGCGCTTGAGGTGGGCAAACAACATTTCGACCTTCTTACGTTCGTGGCGAGAGCGCACGTACGCAGGTGTCGCTGCGATGCGCCGAGCCACATCGCGCGCGGCTTCATGGACGCTGCGGGCGATCTTGCGGAGCGCAGTGTTCGGGCAGCACTTGGCTTTCATCGGACAGGCAACGCAGTCGGTCTGCCTGGATCGGATGATGATGGTGCTGGCTTTGGTGACGTGCGAACGCTCATTCTTGAAGGCTCGCCATTCGCTGCGTAATGCGTTACCGGCTGGGCAGCGGTATTCCTCGGCCTCTTCATTCCAGTGGAAATCGTTACTCGAAAAGCTGTCGTTCTTGCGCTCGGTTTTGCCCCACACCAGCACATGCGGCTCGATGTCTTTTTCCTCCACCATCCAGACCAGCATCGGCGCGGTACCGTACGCGGTGTCGCCGAAGAGCCGATCTGGCTTGATGTCGAACTGCTCTTCGACGCGGTCAATCATGGTCTTGGTGCTCTCGACTTCAGCGGTTCGATGAGCCGGTGTGGGTCCCACATCCACGATGACACCGTGCTCGGTATCGATCAGATGGTTCGTGGAATAGGCGAAGATGCAGGGCCGCCCGGTGCAGCGGTCCAGCGGGCTTGAGGATCCGTCAGCGATAGGCGCTTCGGTAGCGTTTCGGCCAGGGCCTCCTCATCAAGCGCTTCAAGGTACTCACGCACCGCGCGGGAGCTCAGGGACGGATCGCTCCAGTTGACCGATTCATCACCCGGTACGCCGCGCTGGCGACTCGCATCCGCTTTGATGATGCTGGCGTCCACGGCAAAGCCTTCGCCCTTGGCCAGGCCTGCGTCCATGCAGCGACACAGCACTTCATTGAACAACTAGCGAAACAGATCACTGTCCCGAAAACGGCCATGTCGATTCTTGGAAAAGGTCGAGTGATCGGGGACTTCATCTTCAAGGCTCAAGCGGCAGAACCAGCGATAAGCCAGGTTCAAATGGGCCTCCTCGCACAACCGCCGCTCTGAGCGAATGCCGTAGCAATAGCCCACGATCAGCATGCGGATTATCAGTTCGGGATCAATCGAGGGACGCCCAATCGGGCTGTAGAAGTCGGCGAGGTAATGGCGCAGGTCGTTCAGATCAAGACACCGATCAATGCTGCGCAGAAGGTGATTGGCGGGAATGTGATCTTCAAGGTTGAACGAGTAAAACAGTCGTTCCTGCCCACTCGATAACTGTCCCATCATGCTGTGTGATCCCCCTCCGGCCAATGAAGAGATTTTGCCGGAGGCCAGATAGCAGAGCTACTTTTTCAATAAAATCAGACGAAAACGGTCAGTCAAAAAACTCCATACCTGCATACGGATGGCGCCGACATTCCTCAAGCCTTGAAGCGAGGCTGCCTACATGCACTTCCAGACGATGCCCATCGGGATCCGAAAAATAAAACGAGTTACCTTCGCTCGAATTGGATTTCCACTCAATAACGTTACGAAGCCGCAAGTAAGCGGTGACTTCTTCAAAATCATCCTGCCCCACCGAAAACGCATAGTGGGTGTAATCAGGCTGTTTTTCCGCCACACGACTCTCATCGAGAGACAGACAAAGCCAGAGATCACCGAGGGAAAGATAAGCCCCCGTCTCCCAGCGGGCAGCCAATCTAAACCCAGGTAGAGCCTCATAAAACTCAATGCTGCGAGAGAGGTTCACAACCGCCAACGTAAAATGATTCAAGCCAGTCAACATGAGCATCTATCCAGAATCAGTCCACGAGAACGGTTGAGGATATCAACATCGACTTTTTCAACACAATCGGCCGTTATTTGCCTGTCACAACCGCAGCCGACTGCTGCTGGATGCGATGAGCCGCCCGAGGTTGTATTCCGAGATTGCTCATGAGCGATTTACCTGCGAGAGGTCGGCTGGCTCATTTGCATTGCCCCACACGTCCTCAAACCTGAAATGGCTTTTAGCTGTCTGTGCCTGTCTCTCATCTCAAACATCACCGTTTTTTTGAAATAACACCCCCCATGTATTGATTCAAATCGCGCAGATCTTTAATGCTCCATGAGTACGGCGATAGCTTTACACCGTTCTCTCGTAACGTTTTTGGAATTAAGTCTCCATTGGGACGAAGTATTATCGATGACACAATCACGCCCGGATAATCATTTAATCGTTTTTTGAAAGCGGAGGTTGTTAGATCAGGTGTAGGAGGATTGCTTTTATTAGCCAATGGCCCTGTAGCTTTGAGATCTATTCCGTGACACATGGCGCATCGCTGTAAATAGAGGTTTTTTCCATTAACATTTTCAGCGAAGGATAGTGATGTTTGAGCTAACGACACCCCCCCTAGAAAAGTGATGAATAATAGTTTCATGGTTTTTATCTTCCTTGATGGAATCAGCGTTGACTGGGTGCGATTGGTGGTTGCGCTCTGTGGCGAGCAATCAGTTTCCCGCCACAGAGGGGCCGTGCTTACTCCTTCACTTCAACCTTATCCAGCGCCTGATTCACCGCCAGTTCCCCCAGCATGACCACCTGCGTAATCCCCAGCAGCGTCTTGCGGTGTGAGTTCTCCAACAACGCCGCGAGATTGCTGAGCATGGTGGTCGCCGAGCCCAGTGATTCGCTGGCGTTGACCAGCAGGGATTCTGAGTCGCACTTGGGGTTGGCGAGGAACATCGGTTCGGGTTCGTGGGTGCTGGCCATGATCTGGGCGGCCGGGTTGAGATAGTGGTCGAGGGCGCGTTCGGCCGCTTCGTGGAGTTTTTTCGAATCGAGGGATTCGTAGGGCGATGCCGGATCGGTGTCGGGTGGGTTGGGTGTTGGTTTGAACATAGATGAAACTCCTGGAAGAACTATTGAGGAGCCATCACCCTTCGCTACCAAACGAATGGTGGTGACCATACACAGGTTGGTAGACCGGTCCAGGAACCCGGCGCTCCCGAGGGAGCCCTGCGCATGGGCACCATAAAAAACAGAGATTAAAACGATCTCTGTAAAAGGTGGCGCTATACGCCTGGACATACTGGGCTACCAAACCCGATCACTGTTTTTCAGTGACCCAGCCACGATAAAACCCGCGCCCCAGACGCACAAGCCGGCGAATTCTGTCTTACCCGTAGGCGATGGCGCAAGGCGTTGTAGCCTTTGGCTGGTAACAGGAGGCTTCGCTTAAACAGATGCGGGTTTTGTTGTTTAAGCGCCAGACAAATGAAATCCCTGTGGGCGCGAGCAAGCTCACCCCCACAGGGTTTTGTGTTTTGTCTGAGGGATCGGGGGGGCACAAACATGCCCTGCCCCCCTGCCCGGTCACTTTTTGTTGGCGGCCAGATAGTGCGCGACCAACGCATTGGCATGGCCATGGCCCATGCCGTGTTCATCTTTCAACCACGCCACGATTTCCATGTGCTTCTTGTCGCTCACTGTTCCGAGCAACGCCAGCCAGTGGCTAATCGGCTGCCCATACTTTTTCTCAATGGACGGGAAGTACGACGCCGGTCCTTTTACTTTTGTGTCTTCGGCCATGCTGCAAGCTCCCTTTGTCACGACGGAGTGTCGGATAACGCTCCTTGTCGTCAGCCCATAGAGTGGCCGCGATTGGCTATCCCAGCAACAACCCCTGCTCCGCCTCACACAACCCCACCACATAGTCCCAAACCACCCGCAGCCGCACCGACTTGTGCAACTCGCGCCGGGTACTGATCCAGTAACTTCGCTCAATACTCTCGTCCGGCAACAACGGCACCAGGTCCGCATCTGCACTTGCCATGTAACAAGGCAACACCGCAATCCCCAACCCGGAGCGCGCAGCCTGTTGCTGGGCGATGACGCTGGTGCTGTGAAACACCACCCGTGGATTGCGGCAGAAGCTATTAAGGAACATCAATTCCTGGCTGAACAGCAAGTCGTCGACATAGCCGATCCAGGCATGGCGCCCGAGGTCTTCGCGGCTGCGCAATGGCGGTGAGCGATCGAGATACGCCTGGCTGGCGTAGAGCCCCAATCGATAGTCGGTGAGTTTGCGGGTGACCAGCATGTCGGCGGCCGGGCGTTCGAGGTGGATGCTGATTTCGGCTTCGCGGTTGAGGATGCTGACGAAGCGCGGCACCGCCACCAGTTCCACTTCCAGTCCCGGATAGCGTTCGAACAAGCCGTTCATGCGGCTGGCAAGGAACATGATGCCCAGCCCTTCCGTGACGCCGACGCGAATCTTGCCCAGTGGCGCGGTGGACTGGGTGATTTCTTCCTGGGCCAGCAATGCGACGTTTTCCATGGCTTCGGCGTGTTTGAGCAGCGCTTCGCCGGCCGGGGTCATTTCGTAACCCTGGGCATGCTGGACGAACAGCGCCGTGCCGAGGCTCTTTTCGATGGCCTCGATGTGCCGCGCGACTGTGGCGTGGGTGGTGTTCAAACGGCGGGCAGCGGTAAGCAAACGCCCGCTGCGCTGCAACTCGAGAAAAAACCGCAGGTCATTCCAGTCGAACATGATCCGTCCTTGAGGCAATGCTGTTTAAAAACGCACAGCGGCTGCGCAAAAACTAACATTCTTTTGACGAAAGCGAACAACTAGGATGACCGACAACAAGAACAACAAGACGAGGTCAGGGATGAAGACTCTCCTGGATGAATTCGACTACATTGTGGTCGGCGCCGGGCCGGCGGGTTGTTTGCTGGCCAATCGACTGTCGGCCAACCCGCAACACCGGGTGCTGCTGCTCGAAGCCGGTGGCCGCGATAACTATGCGTGGATTCACATTCCCGTGGGTTACCTGTTCTGCATCGGCAACCCGCGCACCGATTGGTGTTTCAAGACTCAGGCACAAGCCGGCCTGCAAGGTCGCACCCTGAGTTACCCGCGCGGCAAAGTGCTCGGCGGCTGTTCTTCCATCAACGGCATGATCTACATGCGTGGCCAGGCCGGCGACTACGACCGCTGGGCTGCCGATGGCAATCCGGGCTGGAGCTGGAACGACGTGTTGCCGTTGTTCAAAAAGAGCGAAAACCATTTTGCCGGCGACTCCGAGTTTCACGGCGCCAGCGGCGACTGGCGGGTCGAGCGGCAGCGGCTGTCGTGGCCGATTCTGGACGCCTTCCGCAACGCTGCCGAGCAAAGCGGCATTGCCAGCATTGATGATTTCAACCAGGGCGATAACGAAGGCTGCGGCTACTTTCAGGTCAACCAGAAGGCCGGGATCCGCTGGAACGCGGCCAAGGCTTTTCTCAAACCGGTCCGCCATCGCGTCAATCTCACCGTGCTGACCGACGTCGAAGTGGACCGCGTGTTGCTGGAAAACGGTCGCGCCTCAGCGCTGATAACGCGCTGGCAAGGTCAGGCGAAAACCTTCAAGGCGCGCAAGGAAATCGTCTTGTGCGCCGGCTCTGTCGGCTCACCGGGTATCCTTCAGCGCTCGGGGATCGGTCCGCGTCCGCTGCTGCAAAAACTCGGAATCGGCGTCGCCCATGAGCTGCCGGGGGTGGGCGGCAATCTGCAGGATCACCTGCAATTGCGGTTGATCTACAAACTGGAAAATGCGCGAACGCTGAACCAGATCGCCGGCAGCGTGTGGGGCAAGATGGGCATGGGTTTGCGCTATCTGTATGACCGCAGCGGCCCGCTGTCCATGGCGCCGAGTCAACTGGGGGCCTTCGCCCGTTCGGGTCCGGAACAGACCTCGGCGAATCTCGAATATCACGTGCAGCCCTTGTCGCTGGAGCGCTTCGGCGAGCCGTTGCACCCCTTCCCTGCTTTTACTGCCTCGGTTTGCGATCTACGGCCGCAGAGCCGTGGCCGAGTAGACATCAGTTCTGCCAGCCCGCAGGACGCGCCAGTGATTAACCCCAACTATTTGAGTCACCCGGAGGATTTGCGCGTGGCGGCTGATGCCATTCGCCTGACCCGGCGCATCGTTGCTGCGCCGGCGCTGCATGCGTTCAAACCGGTCGAGTATTTGCCCGGTGACCGTTTGCAGACTGAAGAGGAATTGCAGGAGGCGGCTGCGCAGATCGGCACGACTATTTTCCATCCGGTGGGTACTTGCCGGATGGGTAATGACGCGGAAGCGGTGGTGGATGCCGAGTTGCGGGTCCGTGGCATTCCCGGTTTGCGTGTAGCTGATGCCTCGATCATGCCGCGCATTACCTCGGGCAATACCTGTTCGCCGACGTTGATGATTGCTGAAAAAGCCGCCCAGCTAATCCTCGAATCAACAGCCAACACCATTCCTGGAGGAGCGAGCCTGCTCGCAATGACTGACTGAGATTCAACATCTATGGTGACTGCTACACCGCTATCGTCGGAACGCCGCCCGGAGCCGGCTCACGCCTACAAGGGTAATGAGCTTGGCTTGTGGGCATTGAGCTCTACATGGAACACGCAACACCAGTGGAACAACAAAAACAATCACTGTGAGGGATACCGATATGTCAGAACATGTTCAGACCCTGGAAGCCGCGCCCGTCGCGGCGATCACCCACGACACCCGCAAAGTCATCTTCGCCTCGTCACTCGGGACGGTGTTCGAGTGGTACGACTTTTTCCTCTATGGCGCCCTCGCGGCGGTCATCAGCAAACAATTTTTCGCCGGGGTCAACGACACCACGGCGTTCATCTTTGCGCTGATGGCCTTCGCCGCAGGCTTCATCGTGCGGCCTTTCGGCGCGTTGGTGTTCGGTCGATTGGGGGACATGATCGGACGCAAATACACCTTCCTCGCAACCATCGTACTCATGGGCCTGGCGACGTTCTGCGTCGGCTTACTGCCGACCTACGCGAGCATCGGCATCGCCGCGCCGATCATCCTCGTGGTGCTGCGCATGCTTCAGGGGCTGGCCCTGGGCGGTGAATATGGCGGTGCGGCCACCTATGTCGCTGAGCATGCACCGATAGGCAAACGCGGTTTCCACACCAGCTGGATTCAGTCCACGGCGACCCTCGGTTTATTGCTGTCGCTGCTGGTGGTGCTCGGTTGCCGCTACTTCACTGGCGACCAGTTTGAAGTCTGGGGCTGGCGGATTCCGTTTCTGTTTTCCATCATTTTGCTGGGCATCTCGACCTGGATTCGCCTGAGCCTGCACGAGTCGCCGGCCTTCGTGAAAATGAAAGAGGAAGGCAAACTCTGCAAGTCGCCGCTGCGTGATTCCTTCGGCAAGTGGGAAAACCTCAAGGTCGTGTTGATTGCCCTGTTCAGCATCAACGCCGGGCAAGCGGTGACCTTTTACGCCGCGCAGTTTTACGTGCTGTTTTTCCTCACCCAGTTCCTGAAGATGGACCCGGCGGTGGCCAACGGTTTGCTGATTGTCAGCGTGATCATTGGCGCGCCTTTCTTCATTTTCTTTGGCTGGCTGTCGGACAAGGTCGGGCGCAAACCGGTGCTGATGATCGGCCT
Organism: Pseudomonas mucoides; assembly: GCF_015461845.1. GTDB lineage: Bacteria > Pseudomonadota > Gammaproteobacteria > Pseudomonadales > Pseudomonadaceae > Aquipseudomonas > Aquipseudomonas mucoides. The sequence goes on from NZ_JACOPW010000001.1 coordinate 239,393, forward strand.
GCTGCTGGCCACCGCGCTGTATTTCCCGATCTTCAAATCCCTGGCGCATTACGCCAACCCGGCCATTGACCAGGCCAGCCGTCAGGCACCGATTACCGTATTGGCCGACCCGGCGACGTGCACGTTCCAGTTCGACCCGGTGGGCAAGGCGAAATTTGATAGCCCGTGCGACAAGGTCAAAACCTTCCTGGTCAAACAAGGCCTGCCTTACGCGAGCGCCGAAGCACCCGCGGGCAGTGGCGTACAGGTCAGTGTCGGTGACGTGAAAATCGACGGTTACGACGAAGCGGCCCTGCGTGGCGCGGTGACACTGGCCGGCTATCCGTCACAGGCTGATATGCAGCAAATCAACAAGCCGATGATCGTTGCGTTGATCGTCGCGCTGATCATCATCAGCGCCATGTGCTATGGCCCGCTGGCGGCGTTGATGGTCGAACTGTTCCCGACGCGCATCCGCTACACCTCGATGTCGCTGCCCTATCACATCGGCAACGGCTGGTTTGGCGGGTTCTTGCCGACCGTGTCGTTTGCGTTGGTGGTCTACACCGGCGACATCTTCTACGGGCTCTGGTACCCGGTGGTGATTACCGCGGTGAGCCTGGTGGTGGGGATGATCTGTTTGCGCGAGACCAAGAACGTCGATCTCGATAAAAACTGACGGGGCTTTGTGGCGAGGGCCTCCCTCGCCACACACCTTGGAAAACGATCCTCAGGCTTCGGCATCGAGCAATTCGAATTTCACCTGATCCGGGTAGAACGCCACGTATCCACGAATCTGATCGACGGATATTTTAGGGTTCTCGTAACTCCAGACCGCATTGGCGCCTTCATGCCCCGGGACTTGCAAGCTGTAATAGCTGGCATCGCCCTTGTAGGGGCAATAGCTGGTGTGGTCGGTGCGGGCATAATACTTTTCGTCGATGTCCTCTCGCGGCACGTAGTACACCGGCGGGTAATTGGCCTCCAACAGCACCAGAGCGCGCGCGGACGCGGCGACCTGAATGCCATGAAACTTCACCAGCAGGCAACCCGGCTGCTCGGCGATGGTGATGACAGGACTGGGACCGGAGCTTTTCATGGAATACGTTCCTCATGACGGTGATGAACCTGGGAGCGTGGCCCGCCCTTGATGGCGTGCGCCGTTGCCCCGAAACCTGAGACCACAACTGTCAGGTATAACCCAAAATTCGGCATCGCCGCGGCCCCGCAGCCGAACGGGCCGTTTTGACCGCCGCAACCCGACGCAACAGCTTTGCTGTACATCCATACAGATAAAGATTGATCCGGCGCTCATCACCGGCCATTCTGTGCGCCTCTTGCACACTTGATGAACGATGGTGGTTATGCGGCTGTACCTCTGTGAAAAACCTTCCCAGGCCAAAGACATTGCAGCCGTGCTCGGCGCCAAGCGTCGGGGCGATGGCTGCTGGCTGGGAACAGACGTCACGGTGACCTGGTGCATCGGCCATTTGCTGGAAACGGCACCGCCGGACGCCTACGACGCGCGCTACAAACGCTGGGTACTGGCCGACCTGCCGATCATTCCCGAGAAATGGAAGATGACCGTCAAGCCGCGCACGGCCAGCCAGTACAAAGCCGTCAAACGCTTGCTCGGCGAGGCCGATGAGCTGGTGATCGCCACCGACGCCGACCGCGAAGGCGAGATGATCGCTCGCGAACTGGTCGAGCACTGCCGCTATCGCGGGCCGATCCGTCGGCTGTGGCTGTCGGCGCTGGACGATGCGTCGATCCGCAAGGCACTGTCTGCGCTGAAACCGGGGGCCGAAACATTCAGCCTTTATCATTCGGCGCTGGGCCGCTCCCGGGCCGACTGGCTGATCGGGATGAACATGAGCCGGTTGTTTACGTTGCTGGGCCGTCAGTCCGGTTATCAGGGCGTGTTGCCGGTAGGTCGGGTGCAGACGCCGACCTTGCGGCTGGTGGTGGACCGCGATCGCAGCATTGCCGATTTCGTCCCCGTGGCTTACTGGGCCATCGACGTGCAGCTGCTGCACGAAGGTACGGCGTTCACAGCCCAATGGCGTGCAACGTCCGATGCTTGTGATGACCAGGATCGCTGCCTGAACCAGCCCCTCGCGCAAGCCGCCGCACAAGCGCTTGGCAACGCCGCGAGCGCACGAGTGATCAAACTGCGCACCGAGCGCATGCGTGAAGTCGCCCCGCTACCCTTCGATCTGGGCACCTTGCAGGAAGTCTGTTCGAAGAAGCTCGGCCTCGGCGCCCAGGAAACTCTGGATATCGCCCAGGCGCTCTACGAAACCCACAAAGTCATCACCTACCCGCGCAGTGATTGCGGTTTTCTGCCGCTGAGTCAGCACAGCGAAGCCCCCGGCATTCTCGCCGCACTGCGCCAGGCCGATCCGTCCCTGAACGCATTGAACGATTACCTGGAACCGCAACGGCGCTCACGGGCCTGGAACGATGCCAAGGTCACCGCGCACCACGGCATCATCCCCACCGCGGCGGCAAAGAATCTGGATCGGCTGGTGGGCAAACAGCGGGCGGTCTACACGCTGATTCGTGCGCGTTATCTGGCGCAGTTCCTGCCCAATCATGAATACGACCGCACCCAGGCCGACTTCAACTGCGCCGGCGAAGCCCTGCGTGCCGTCGGCAAACAGATCGTCGAACCCGGTTGGAAGCGTGCCCTGCCGGAAGCCCTCGCCCCCGCCAAGGGCCGTGAGGCGCCTGCGCCACAAACCTTGCCGGCACTGGCCGAGGGGCTGGATTGCACCGTGGCCGATGTGAAGCTCAAGGACCTGTGGACACAGCCGCCCAAACCGTTCACCGAAGGCGACCTGATCAAGGCCATGAAAAACGTGGCCAAACTTGTGGAAGACCCGCTGCTCAAACAGAAGCTCAAGGACACCACCGGCATCGGCACCGAGGCGACACGCGCCTCGATCATTCAGGGCCTTCTCGACCGTGGTTACCTGATCAAGAACGGCAAAGCGCTGGCCGCTACCCCGGCAGCTTTCAGCCTGATCGATGCGGTGCCGCGCGCGATTGCCGACCCCGGCACCACCGCGATCTGGGAACAAGCGCTGGACATGGTGCAGAGTGGCGAAATGAGCCTGGAAGAGTTCGTCACCAAACAGGCGGCGTGGATGAGCAAACAAGTCGCCCGTTGCGCCGGTTTGAGCCTGACCATCAGCGGCCCCGCCAGCCCGGCCGGGCGAGGTGCCGCACCGTGGAAGAAAAAACGCAAACCGGCGACACGCAAACCCTCGACGGGCAGCAAACGCGCCGCGAAACCGACAAGCAAGGCTTGATGGCACTTCGAACGGACCGGGATGGTCTAGTGTTCTTCAAGCCCGGCGACTGCCTGTTCTGAAAAGACATCGCAGCCTCGTTTCACTCGACAGCGGCTACAGGAATTATATTTATGATTATCGTGCATCACCTGAACAACTCCCGTTCCCAGCGCATTCTCTGGCTGCTGGAAGAATTGGCGATTCCTTACGAGCTGAAACTGTATCAGCGCGATCCGAAAACCAATCTTGCCCCGCCGGAACTGAAAGCGATCAATGCGCTGGGTAAATCGCCGGTCATTGAAGACGGTAAGCAGAAGCTGATCGAGTCCGCGGCGATCATTGATTACCTGATCCGCCGTCATGGCCAGGGTCGCCTGCAACCCGATCCTTCCACCCCTGCCTACGACGAATACGTCCAGTGGCTGCACTTCGCCGAAGGCTCTGCGATGTTGCCGCTGATGCTGAACCTGTATGTCGGACGCCTCGGTGAAGCCGGGGCGCCGCTGCATCCGCGCATCAACTCGGAAGTGGCGAACTACCTGGGCTACCTCGACACCGCACTGAGCCAGTCCGATTACCTGCTCGGTGACGAGTTCAGCGCCGCCGATATCCAGATGAGCTTCATCGGCGAGATCGCCCGGGCCCAAGGCAAACTGGCCAACTACCCGCATGTGGCGGCCTGGGTCCAACGCTTCCAGGCACGCCCGGCTTACCTCGCTGCATTGAAGAAAGGCGGCCAGTACGACTTCGCGCCACACTGAGTGATCCTTACAGGGCCACGGATGGCCCTGCGTAACCTGGAGCGCCCCGCAATGCCTTCGATAGAACTGCACGCCGCCCAGCGTGACGACTTCGACACCCTCGAAAACCTGATGCAGTTCTACGTCTACGACTTCAGCGAATGGCTGCCGCTGGAACTGGGTGAGCATGGTTTTTTCAACATCCAGCCCAAACTCGATTACTGGCGCAAGCCCGCGACCCGAGCGTTTTTGATCCGGGTCGACGGTGAGCTGGCCGGTTTCGTGACCGTGGACGACGACACCCACCTCGAAGGCGCCGAGTACAACATCGGCTATTTTTTTGTCAGTCGGCGCTTCCGTGGCCAAGGTGTCGCGAAGTTTGTCGTTTCCACCCTCTTGAGCCAATTCCCCGGTCAATGGCAGATTTTCCACATCGATGCGAACCCGCCTGCACGGCGGTTCTGGGCCAAAGTGATGCCTGATCTTACGGGCAATCAATTCACCCTGCATCAGCAGCCAGTAGACGGTTATCCCTGCACGTTCTACCGCTTTCAGAGCCCGCAGCCGTAGGCCTGAGGGGCGTGTCCCGGCCTCGCTTTTTCATTCCAATCCGTTTTGTCCGACAATATGTAGTGACTGAAAAAAATCACTACATAACGGTTGACGCTTCCGTTTTGCCCTTGCATGATGCAGACATCTCCCCGATCGGGAGTACAGCAACATGTTTGAGCAAGCTCGTCTGACCGCCGAGCTGTTTTTCCCGGATACACGCTGCCCACAAGGCAGATTGAAGAAGCTGACCTGGCCCGAACGTCCAGTACAAGGACGAGAAGCGCTAGCGATCAATCCTCATGAAGCTTGTGGCCGACCCTGAAAAGTCGGCAGTGGCCTCCAGGTATTCGCTGCTTCTCTTCGTTGTGACGCTAACGCGTAGCAGTTATTCAACACGACTACATGCAACAGACGCGAGACCCGTTGAATTTGACGGCCGACCGCTGACGTCCTGGTTTCGGTGCCAGGGATCAACTAACCGATGGGCTACTTGTATTAGCGAACCAACTTTGAAAGATCACCAAATGGTCAAGGGGCAAATTATGAATCTGAACAATCAACCTTCTATCGATGAACTGGCTCGTCTGTTCGCGGCGCAAAAAGACAGCCACGACAGCCACATTCTGTGGATCAGCAAATCGGGCCAGGTTCATATCGACTGCCTGTCGCCTCACGCTCATGAAGCGGAGTTCGACCAGAACAACCAGAACCTGCTCGCCCGACTGAAGATGTACCGTCGCGGCCAGGGCTATGTCGGCAAGAAAGCCGCGGCCGACAAGGACTTCATCGGTAATGTTCTGCAAACGCTGAAACAGGCATGGGCTTCGCTGCAGAACCAAAACGAAGTTTGGGTGATTGATCGGTTCTACTAACAAACTGACTTACTGATAAAAAAGGGCCTGCTCCCATTAAAGAGCAGGCCCTTTTTTGTGCCTGAGTGTTTTACAGCCCCAACACCAGATTCATAAACGCCACCGACGCCGCGCTGTGGTAGTTGTTTTTACGACGCAACAACGCCGCCCCGCGGGTTGGCGCCTCCCCCACCAATGGAATCTTGCGCAGCGCACGCTCCTGGCTGGCGATGGCTTCCGGCAGGATGGTGGCAATTGCCGTGTGCCGAATGACTTCCAGCAAGGTGCTCACAGAATTGACCTCGATCACCACCTTCGGCGTGATCTGCTCCTGGGCAAAATACTCATTGATGCGGGTGCGGGTGATGAAGTCCGGGGTCAACAGCGCGAACTCCAGTTGAGCGAGTTCTTCAGCGGGCAATGCGAGCTGACTGTCATACAACGGGTGAGCGCGCCCCACCATCACCCCCAGTGTCTCGGTAAACGCTGGAATCGATTCAATGTCGGCATTTCTGACTTCATTGAACGCAATGGCGATGTCCAGTGAGTCATCCGCCAACCCCGCTTCAATGTCACCCATCGACAGTTCGAAAATCTCCAGATGGATATTCGGAAACCGCGCCACGTAATCGCGCACCAGCGGCCCCACGAGATACGCCATGAACGTCGGCGTCATCGCCAGGCGCAAGGTGCCGCGGGACAAGTCCTTCACGTCATGCAGCGCACGTTTTCCAGCTTCCAGTTCCACCAATACGCGACGAGCACACTCGATGTAGGCCGCGCCGGCATCGGTCGGTTTGACGGTGCGCGAGGTGCGGTCGAACAGGCTTACGCCCAGGGTTTCTTCCAGCTGCCGGATTTGCTGGGACAAGGTCGGCTGCGACACATGCAACGCCTCGGCGGCCCGGGTGAAGCCGCCGTGGTCGGCGACCGCCAGCAAATAGCGCAGATGTCGTAGCAGCATGGTGATTCCATCTATAGGCAGGGCTTATGCACAGCATTGTATATCGATCTTGGACGCTATGGATCAATCGGCAGAAGATGGCTTCACACCCAAGCAACACCACGCCGACAGGAGAATCACCATGCAACAGTCCCACGCCTACAACGACCCAAGCCTGGCCCTGACCACCTCGATCCTCGATGCCAAGGCCCGCAAGAATCTGTCCTGGCAGGACCTGACCGACGGCACCGGCCTGGGCCTGGCCTACGTCACCGCCGCCCTCCTCGGTCAGCATCCGTTGCCCAAAGCCGCTGCCGAAGTGATCGGCGACAAGCTGGAACTGGACGCCGACGCGGTGGCCCGCCTGCAGATCATCCCCCTGCGCGGCAGCCTCTCCGGTGTCCCGACCGACCCGACCATTTACCGTTTCTACGAAATGATCCAGATCTACGGCACCACCCTCAAAGCCCTGGTTCATGAGCAATTTGGCGACGGCATCATCAGCGCGATCAACTTCAAGCTCGACATGAAAAAAGTCGAAGACCCGGAAGGCGGCTCCCGTGCGGTGATCACCCTGGACGGCAAGTTCCTGCCACTGCGCCCGTTCTAACCCGACACAACCCCCCTGTAGCCGCTGCCGAGCCCGCGAGGCTGCGTCCGAGGACGCAGTCCTCGCCAATACAGGCGACTGCTTCGCAGCCGGACGCAGCCTCGCGGGCTCGACAGCGGCTACAAACACAATGAGGACATCAGCATGAAAGCGCTCATCGACGGTTTTTTGAAGTTCCAGAACGAAGCTTTTCCACAACGCACCGACCTGTTCAAACACCTGGCCACCACCCAGCATCCCGGCACATTGTTCATCACCTGTTCCGACAGCCGTGTAGTGCCCGAATTACTGACCCAGCAAGAACCCGGTGAATTGTTCGTCATCCGCAACGCCGGCAACATCGTGCCCTCCTACAGCCCTCATCCGGGCGGTGTGTCGGCCACGGTTGAATACGCGGTCGCAGTGCTCGGTGTGACCGACATTGTGATCTGCGGCCATTCGGATTGCGGCGCCATGACCGCCATCGCCAAGTGCACATGCATGGATCACCTGCCGGCAGTCAGCGGCTGGTTGCAGCACGCCGAATCGGCGAAAGTCATCAACGAATCCCGCCCTCACGCCAGTGATGCGGCGAAGGTCAGTTCAATGGTCCGGGAAAACGTCATTGCGCAACTGGCCAACATCCAGACACACCCGAGCGTGCGCCTGGCGCAGGAAAAAGGCCTGTTGAATTTGCATGGCTGGGTCTACGACATCGAAACCGGTTCGATTGACGCCCTGGAGGCCAGCACCCGCACCTTCGTCTCGCTGGCGGAACATCCGACGACGTGCGCGGTGTACGGCAAAGCGGTCGAAGCCGCTTGATGATCAGCCCTTGCGCAGCGCTCCCGATCCCGGAAGCGCTGCTGACAGGGTCATTGGTCGTCTGACGAACGTGGCCGCTGCTCAGCGCTCTCCTCAGCGTTGGGCGCTTCGGGAAAAGTGCCTGGTTTGAACACGTGTGTAAGTAATTCCCGGGCATCGACGTCGACCACACCTTGAACCGAGCGGGCCAGTGCCACAGCCTGTTCACATTGCCGATGGGTGTTGACCCGACCACTCAACGCCACGGTGCCCGCATGGGTTTTGACGTGAATGTGCATGGCGAGGGTGGGTTCGCCCATGGCCAGGGCCGACTTCACCCGGGCCGTCAGCCAGGTATCGTGAGCGACCGATTCCAGGTGATGGGAATATTGCTCGAAGGAACGGAGTTTCATGATGGATCCCTCTTTCAGAACGAAGGAGCAAACACCTTAATTATAGTGTGCCCCCTCGCCTGCGGTCGGAATCCCTAGCGCTTGACCGACAGATCGGTCTGCGTCATGCGGCTGCGAATGGTGAATACACCGTCTCCCGAGAGAATCGCGCTGCGCGCAAACAGTCGACCACTCTCCCAATTCGAAAGCCCCAACTCCGGCTTGTTCAAGGCGTACTGTCCGTCGACCCAACGCGTGATGCCGTTGCCGACAAATGGCGCGTTGACCGCGTTGTAGAAGCGCTCATGCGCCGCGTCATCCTCACTGATCAACGACACCGTGAACTGCGGGCTATAGCGATTGAACAAGGCAATCGCACGGTCCAGGTCATCGACGATCATCAGGCTGACTTCCGGGGTTTCTTCCCATTCCCACTCGCGGCCCAATTGCTCCTCCGGCAGTGGCTCGGCCATGGCTTCGGTGCGGTAGCCTTCGGCGCGGTACACCTCGACGCTCGCGCTCAACCATTCCGTCGGCAAACACGCCTCGCTGCCCTCGACGATGTGCAACTTGCAGCCCTGGCCCCGTGCAGTGCCGGCCTGTTGCAACGCATCGAGAAACAGCGGCACCAGATCGGTGGCGCGGTCGCGCTGGATCAAGCAGACGTTGAGGGTGTTGCAGACCTTGCGGTCCAGGGAATTGCGCACCACGGCGGCGAAGCGCGTCGCGTCGGCGTGTTGGTCGGCAATCAGCCAGGCGCCACCGGTGCCGTGCAGGCTGACGGCGGTGCCCGCTTGTTGGGCGATGCTGCCCAATTGGCTGACCGCACGCCCCGAACCCCGGGCCACGGCCAGGGACAGACGCCGGTCGGCGAACATCGCCCAACCGGCCGCGTGATTGACGCTTTCGACCAGCGACACCGCGCCGACCGGCAATCCGGCGTCGCTCAGCGCCGGGTTCAGCGCATGGGTGACGATGGCCTGGGCGGTGCCCAATGCATCGCTGCCGATACGCAGCACCGCGGTGTTACCGGTGCGCAAGACACCGGCGGCATCGGCGAACACGTTCGGTCGACCTTCGAAGACAAACGCGACGATGCCCAGCGGCGACACCACTTGCTCGACTTTCCAGCCGTCATGTTCGACGCAACTGATCACTTTGCCGCGCGTGGCCGACGCATCGCGCCACGCCCGCAGGCCGGCGATCATGTCGCGGCGCATGCGTTCATCGGCCAGCAAGCGCGTGGTTGAGCGTCCACGGGCTTTGGCGCGCTCGATGTCAGCGAGGTTGGCGGCCGCGATCAAGTCCCAGCATTGCGGGGTTTCCAGACGCTGGGCAAACAGGTCGAAGAAGTGGCTGATCGCTTGATCCGACACCGCCGACATCGCGATGAAGGCTGCTTCTGCGCGCTCTATCGCAACGCTGGCCGCTTGCTGGTCCGCCACCGGGATCAGCAACAATTCGCCGCTGACCTGTTCCACCAGCAGGTGGTCGCCGGGCTGGAAGCGTGCGGCCAGTTCGGGGCTGACGACCGTGACACGATTACCGGCAAAAGGAATCGGCGTACCAGCGACTAGACGTTCGAGCGCAAGAGACATGAAGCGGTTTCACCATGCAGGGGGCGGCCGGAAAATGTATAGGAAATTTTCCGGAGCGTCATTAATCCTGCCCGTTAAAACACCGACCAGCCAATCCGCTGGCTCAGCAATTCCAGCGCGGCCATCCCGGCCAGGGAATTGCCGGCGGCGTTCAGTTCCGGCGACCAGACGCACACCGTGAATTGCCCCGGCACCACGGCGACAATTCCGCCGCCAACCCCGCTCTTGCCCGGCAAACCCACGCGATAGGCAAAGTTGCCGGCCTCGTCGTACAGCCCGCTGGTGGCCATGATCGAGTTGACCTGTTGAGTCTGGCGCGCAGTGAGGATCTGTTCGCCGCTGTGCTTGCAGAACCCGTCGTTGGCCAAAAAGCAGAACGCCCGGGCCAGGTCGATGCAATTCATGCGCAACGCGCAGTGGCTGAAGTAGCTGCGCAGCACGGATTCGACGTCGTTGTGAAAGTTGCCGAACGACTGCATCAGGTAGGCCATGGCGGCGTTGCGCGCACGGTGTTGGTATTCGGACTCGGCGACTTTGCCATCGACCATGACCTGCGGATTGCCGGACAGCCGACGGACAAAATCACGCATCGACAACGCCGGGGCGGCAAAGCGCGACTGGTTGATGTCGCAGATCACCAGGGCGCCGGCATTGATGAAGGGATTACGCGGACGGCCGCGCTCGAATTCCAGCTGCACCAGCGAGTTGAAGGGTTGACCGGAAGGTTCGTGGCCCAGACGTTCCCAGATCGCCTCACCGGAGTGTTCGATGGCCTGCACCAGGCTGAAGACCTTGGAAATACTCTGCACCGAGAACGGCGTCTCGGCATCGCCCGCGCAGTACAACTCACCGTCGTTGCTGTACACGGCAATGCCCAATTGATTGGCCGGCACGGTGCCGAGGGCAGGAATGTAGTCCGCCACCTTGCCCTGCCCGATCAGCGGCCGGACAGCGTCGAGGATCTCGTTCAACAGCGCTTGCATGCGAGGTTCCAAAGTCACGCCCCATGGGATTGCGGGGACACTGAGGCTAGACGCTGCGCGTCGGCCAGGAATCACAGCGGCCTCACCCCAATCCAAAACCCAACGCCTACAGGGGATTTGCGGTGGCTGTGTATCAGCGTGTGTACAGCCCCGCCCCTGACACACCCCGTCCATAAAACCCCGCCCCAACGACACATCGCAGATACACCGGCTTGGTCAACTGCACCGGTCGATTGGCCAAGCCGATCAAAGCGCTCAACTCACTCACTGTACGGAGTATCACCATGTTCAAGCTTTCCACTTCTTCCCTGACCCTCGGCCTGCTCATCGCCGGTGGCCTGGCCTTGTCGAACATCGCTTCGGCCTCCGAATCCGAAGCGTTCAGCATGAAACAACTGGCCCACGGTTACAGCCAGGTCCAGGCCGACACCGCGGAAAAACCCGCCGAAGGCAAATGTGGCGAAGGCAAGTGCGGTGCCGCCGAGTAGTCCCCTTGCGCGGGGCACTCGATGCCCCGCATTCCTGACCTGACGGAGATCTAGCCCATGAACACTTCAATCTCTTCGGCCGTCAAAGGCCTGCACCTGAACCTCGACCGTGCCGGTAGCTGGCTCGCGCCCCTGACCTTGCGGTTGTTCATTGCCTGGGAATTCTTTGAGTCGGGCCTGGAAAAATGGAACGGCGAGAACTGGTTTGCCGACATCCAGGACCGTTTTCCATTTCCGTTCGATCACGTGCCTGCCACGTTGAACTGGGAACTGTCGATGTGGGCGGAGCTGATTTGCGCCCTCGCGATACTGGTGGGTGTGGGCACCCGGGTCTCGGCGATCATCCTGATCGTGGTCACCGTTGTCGCCACTGCCGCCGTTCACTGGCCGGCCGATTGGTCTACATTAAGTGAGCTTGCCCAGGGTTACGCCATCAGCAATAAAGGCCACGGCAACTTCAAACTGCCGGTGATCTACCTCGCCGCCCTCCTGCCCTTGCTGCTCTCGGGCGCCGGCAAGCTGAGCCTCGATACGCTGCTGGCGCGATTTTTCTGGCGCCGTCACAATCGTTGAAATGCTACCGTGACACGCTTCACCTTCCACCTCACTTGCGTAGACAGGAGCCACCATGAGCGTGACCACCCAATGGATCGAGATCGACAGCGACGACGGTAAATTTGGCGCTTACCTGGCCATTCCGCATACCCAGCGTGGCCCGGGGATCGTCTTGATCCAGGAGATCTTCGGCGTCAACGAGCACATCCGCTCCGTCGCCGAGCAATACGCCGCTGATGGTTATCTGGTGATCGCGCCGGACCTGTTCTGGCGCAACGGCCACCGCATCGAACTGACCTACGACGAAGCCGGCTGGAAACGCGCCGTCGAGCTGATGAACGCCACCGACATCACCAAGGCCCAGGCCGACATCAAACTGGCCATCGACACCCTCGATGCCCAGCCGGGGCTGGATGGCGGCATCGCTTCCATCGGTTACTGCTTTGGCGGCCTGCTGTCGTACCTCACGGCCACCAATGGTTTGGTGGATGTAGCGATCGCCTATTACGGCGGCGGCATCCAGAATCACCTGGACCGCGCCGACGACATTGAAGTGCCTTTGCTGATGCACTTCGGTGAACAGGACAGCCACATTTCCCTCGAAGCCGTGGAGAAAATCGCCGAACGTTTCGACACCAACGACAACGTGGAAATTGTCGTGTACCCGGAAGCCGAACACGGCTTCAACTGCTCGCACCGCGACAGCTACAACCAGCGCGCAGCGGCTGAGGCGCATGGCAACACGCTGATCTTCCTGGCCCAGGAACTGTAAAACTGCCCTCCACGGAAAAGGCCCCTTCATCGATTGATGAAGGGGCCTTTTTTGTACTTCGCGTTTACCCGATCACACCGCTTCCGGTTGACCGGTGACCGCCCGTGTCGGCTGGGCATTGCGCTCATGCACATGGCGGTGCGGTGTGCGGTCGATGTTCAGGCTGAGGATTTCCGGACGGCTGTAGTGACCGCGGCCATCCATTTGACGTTTACGAATCTCGATCTGGAACAGGTCGATGTCAGCGATGACCTCGCCTTCGCCTTCAGTCAGCGCGCCGATGACTTCACCTTGTGGGTCGATGATCGCGGTGTAGCAACCGCCGGAGATCGGGCCGATCTCGCAACCGGTGTCGGCCATGATTTGTGCTTGCTGTTCCGGGTATAACCACGCCGTCGAGTTGACCACAAAGCACGCCGATTCCAGGGCATGCATGCGGATGCTGACTTCCATCTGTCGGGTGAACCGCTCACCGGCGAACGAGCCGGGGTACATCGAGGCGTGGATCTGTTCGCCGTCTTCGATCAGGGCATACCGGGCCAGCGGGTTGTAATGTTCCCAGCAGGCCAGTTGACCGATACGGCCAACAGCGCTGTCGATGGCACGCAGGCCGGAGCCATCGCCCATGCCCCAGATCATGCGTTCGTGATAGGTCGGCGAAATCTTGCGACGCGCCTGAATCAGCGTGCCGTCGGCATCAAACAGCAACTGCGTGTTGTACAGGGTGCTGCCATCGCGCTCATTGACGCCGATGGACACGACCATGTTGGCGTCTTTGGCCGCTTTGCCGATTGCATCGGTGGTTGCCGACGGCACGACAACAGCCTGATCGAGCAACTTGTAGTGCTCGGAGCCCATGTCGAATGGCGACTGCACAAAGGAAAAGTATGGGTAGTACGGCACGATGGTTTCCGGGAAGACGGCGAACTGCACGCCCTTCTCGCCGAGTTCGCGAATTTTGTTGACGACCTTCTCTACGGTGCCTTCACGGCTGTAGAGCACAGGTGCGATTTGGACGGCAGCGGCTTTGACGATGGTCATGGCGGTGATCTCACGGAGGGAATGGGCTTCAACGAGATCCAGATTACGGCAATCATATTTTGTCTTAAATGTCGAATACACCACTTTTCAGGACATCACCCGATTCGACCGCTGGATCACCTGCGGTGGTTGGCCGAAGGCGCGGATAAAGGCCCGACGCATACGCTCCCGGTCACCAAAACCGGTTTCGGTGGCGACCACATCGATGGCATGCCGACCGGTTTCCATCATCAACCGTGCGGCTTCCACGCGAAGGTTTTCGATGGCTTTGGCGGGCGATTGACCGGTTTCCGCATGGAATACTCGACTGAATTGCCGAGGGCTCAAATTCGCAGCGCCCGCCAACTCTTCCACCGACAACGCGGATTTCAGGTGCTGTTTGGCGTAGGTCAACGCCGCCTGAATGCGATCGGTCTTCGGCTCCAATTCCAGCATCACTGAGAACTGCGATTGCCCACCCGCGCGGCGGTGATACACCACCAACTGCCGAGCCACCGTGCGCGCCACCTGGGCGCCAAGGTCTTTTTCCACCAGCGCCAACGCCAGGTCGACACAGGCGCTCATGCCGGCGGCAGTCCAGAGGTTGCCGTCGTTGATGAAGATGCGGTCCTCTTCGACCAGTACCTTTGGAAACGCCCGTTGCAAGGCCGGTGCATGACACCAGTGCGTGGTCGCCCGCCGCCCATCGAGCAAACCCGCCTCGGCCAGCGCAATCGCACCGGTGCAAATCGACCCCAGCCGCCGGGTGGATTCGCTGGCACGGCGCAAAAACGCCACCATGCCTGGCGACGTGGGCCGGATCAGGTTGTCGCCCATCACCAGCAGCGTATCGAACGCGCGTTGATCGAATGCCTGGGTTTCCACGCCGAATCCGGCGGAGGTCTGCACCGTGCCCCCGTGCTCGGACAGCAGGGAAAGGCTGTACAGCGGCTCTTCGGCGGTGTTATTGGCCAGTTCGAAGGTGGCGCACATGGCGAGGCCGAGGACCTGGAAGCCTGGGTAGACGATGAGTCCGATGTGGTGCATGGGCGGTTGATCCCTTTTGACCTTAAAAGCGGCATAGATGATTTCAAGCCATCACTCTACGCCAGTTAGCGTGGGGGAAAGAATTCGGCGATCAGCGGATCGAATACTTCAACTTTGGTTATTTCACACTAGTGTATTAACCGCGTTACAACTTTCCGTCGCAACAATAGTTTCAACTACAGAAACTAACTCATGTTCAAAATCCAACTTGCCAATCGGGTCTATAACTAACGTGTTGCTGTCGGCCATTCGAGGGAAAGGCCATGGACATTAATAAGGACTCAGGCACTAATCTGGCGTTTTGGCTACCGGGTAGTGCGGTCATCCTCAGTCTGGTCGTATCGACGTTTGCACTGACTCGCGAACCGTTCCTCGAGCCGCGGCCCATCGGTGCGCAGTTTCAGGCGCAACTGCCCATTGAGGCGCGGTTATGGCAAGACCCGTTTGATGCACTGGAGCGCTATCGCAAGAAACTTGACGACATCAAGAGTCCGGATGCCGCGCAATTGTGCACGCCCAGGGCTTCCTCGCCGCCCGGAACTTCCACCCCGCCCGACATCATGGTGTCGTTGGTGGAAGGCGGCCCTTACGCCGACGAGGTCGAGCGCCGGCGGCGCACTCGCTATGCCCTGCTTGCCGGGTTCAAAAACTCCCACCGGGTGCCGGATCAGGAGCAGTACATCCATTGTTTGAGACTGGCCGCCGATCTCTCGGTTGATCCTTCGCCGGACCAACGCTTCATCGATGTGCCGTATGAAATATTTGTTTCCAATCCATTCGATCCACCCAAACCTCTTGAAGGCGCCCCCGAACCCGCCGACCACACCATCGTGTTCTGGCTCAAGCAGGACGCACTGGGTCCACGGCCATTGGAGCAACTGGAGAAGTTGCGTCAAAGCCTGGCGTGCAGCACGGTCGAAAACAGTTACCCATTGGCCTGCACCGGCGTGCCTGACGATCGTACGGTGCTCAAAGTCATCGGCCCCGCCACTTCAACCATCTTGCGTGGCATGTATCAGGATGAAGCCAACGCCCGGGCAACATCCAATGTCGAGATCTACTCGCCCCTGGCCACTGCGGACAACTTGACACTGAAAAACCACCTCAATGTTCCCGAGCCGCCAATAAAGAACAAACAACCCATGAAGTTGCTGCGCACCGTCAGCGACGACGGCACCATGGCGCAACTGACACTGGAGGAACTGAAACTGCGCAATGTCGATCCGGCCACCAGCCTGCATTGCAGCAAAGACAAGCGGCAGCGAAACGGACAACTCTGCGTAAAGAACAGTTGGCCGCTGCCGCCAGACCGAATCGCACTGATTTCCGAATGGGACAGCTTTTACAGTCGCGCGCTGATCGAAAGTTTCAAGGCCTGGGTGGTCGACAAGGCCGACCTGAACGAACGCGACGACAAGACAGCAGTCGACAAGTGGGTTTTACGTTACAGCTATCTACGGGGACTGGACGGACGCCTCCCCGAGGAAGCCGCGAGCAATGACAAAACCGCCAGCAGCGATGCCGGCAAAAACAGCAAGGACGCCAACAAAATTGACCTCAGCCCACTGGAGAAAGCCGACGGAAACTCCCAGTTCGACTACCTGCGACGCCTTGCCGACCACATCGCGCGCGAGGACGCGGTCTATCGACAAAACGGCGAACCAGGCATCGGCGCCATCGGCATATTAGGTGTCGATACCTACGACAAACTCTTGGTATTGCAGGCGCTCAAGAGCCGGATGCCATACAAGCTGTATTTTTCCACCGACCTCGACGCGCGCATGTTGCAACGAGGTCAGGCCGAAACCACCCGCAACCTGATTCTGGCGGCGCCTTATGGGCTGACGCTGACGCGCGCCCTGCAACAAGACGTGCCGCCGTTTCGCGACAGTCTGCAAAGTTCGGTTTTCGTGTCCGTGCTGGCGGCATTGGCACCACAACCCTTCGACGCCAAGTTTGCGAAATTTCACTATTCGAAATCGAACCTGCTCTCGCCCGGTATGTATGAGGTGGGTATCAGCGGCTTCATCCCGCTGGCCAGCCCGGTAATCCATGAACGCCCGACGAGTTGCGAGGCAGCGACCCTGCTGACCGTTTCGGATCAAGACATACGTCCTCACGATCTGATGTCTTTGAACTGCCTGCAGGATCCATCGCCACCGCCCTACCCTGATGCTTCTCAATCCATGCGCGAAGAATTCAAAAGAACCCAAGCATTTTTCTGGGCTGGGCCGCTGACGTTTACCCTTCTGCTACTTGGCGGGTTCATTGCCTGGCGATGGGTGTCGGGGCCAAAAATGGCCCACGAGACGAAGCTTGACTGGGTACGCGGCGTGCCCATGACGCTTTATATGATCGCGGCAGCCTGCGCATTTATCGCCACCCGCTTCTGGCATGCCGAGTTTCTCTGGTTCACGTTCGTGCTGATCCTGCTGGGCATCATTACCTCGAACTGGACCCGTCACCTCGACCAGCAGACACTGGAAAATAACGCAACGGCCAGCGCCAGCAGCGGCGTGTACGATTCGCCAACGTGGTACATCGTCGTCCCTCTCGTGGGGTTCGTGCTCGCGTTGATGCTGGCGTACCAAATGCGCAGCACCTTGACGAACAATGGGCTCGGCGAGCCGATGTTCCTGTTTGAAGGCATCAGTGCCTGGCCGACGGTAGCGCTGCGCGTCGCCGCCGTGCTGATCTGCCTTTCGGCACTGGCATGGGGCTGGCGTAACCTGCGCATCAACAGGGCCGAGATAGAAAGCGCCTACCAGTTGCACGCCTACATGCGCAGATACCGATTGGGTTTGTGCCGCCAGGTACTGCACTTTTTTCACAAAGGCAGGCGCTGGAGCTTTCGTCGTTGGTGCAATGAGTTTGGGCATTTCCTGTTGCTGATTTTTTTCCCGTTGGTCAGTACCAATGACAACTGGTCAAAGACGTGCACAACGTTCCAGGCCAACTGCGACGACGAACGAAATATGATTTCCATTGCGCGCTTCTGGGGAGAGCACTGCATCTGCGGAGCGTTCGGTGCCCGCCTCTTGCGCGCCTTGCTCGCGACCTGGGTGTTCATCGTGGTCACCAGCGTCTTGTTTGTGATCTGGCCAATGGAACAGGTTCCGGTGCGCGGTCAGTCGAGTTGGTGGATGTTCGTTTGGCTGATCCCGACCCTGGCTTTCCAGGTGCTGGTGTTCTGGGTCGTGGACGCCAATCTGCTACTGACCCGGTTCATACGGCATCTGAGCAATCACCATGCGATCTGGCCCGAAAAGCTGCAGCAGGAACACGGGAAGATTTTCGGCGTTCTCAGGCATCCCTGCATCGATGAATGGGTGGACTTGCAGTTGATCGCCAAGCGCACATCAGCGGTCAGCCGCCTGATCTATGCGCCGACGGTGGTCATGTTGATTCTGCTGGCGTCGCGCAGCAGCCTGTTCGACAACTGGCCGACGCCTCCCAGCGTGGTCATTTCATTCCTGCTGACCACGCTGATCCTGCTCGCGTCCGCACTGTCGCTGCGTCGGGCGGCCGAAAAGGCTCGTACGCTGGCATTGCTGCGTATCGATGCCTATCTACTGGAGACCCCCAAAAAGCCGGGCTACTACGAAAAATTCCAGATGATCCGCGACCGCATCGCCACGCTCAACACGGGCTCGTTCTCCCGCTATTCCGAAGACCCGCTGATTCGTGCGCTGTTGCTGTCGCTGACCGGCATCGGTGGTTCAGCCATTGTCGATGCCTTGAACTACGCCAAGTTCTGACCGCCAATAAGGGGGCGTTCCTTCGAACGCCCCCCGAACGGTCACAGCTGATTGGCCACCGCCATGTTCACAAACTGCGTATCAAACCGCAGCTTGATATTGTTCTTGTCACCCAACGTCGAGCCATCGGCGAATTGCATGCCCACGGCATCGGCGCTGGTCGCCGCCTGACCCAGCAAGCCCTTGGCAAAGGAGAAGGTGCGGACCTTGTCCATCGTGTGGCGGATCGCGTCGGAATTGGCGAATTCGAACGCCGTGGCCGGTGTATAGAACAGCATGGTTTGCGTCAGTTGATCTTCGTAGCCTTTGAGGTCGGTGCCCGAACGTTCAGCCATCGAGGAGCGTGCGGCGATGGCCTGGCCGTTGTCGCCAGACATCAACTGCAGCGTTTCGAACCAGGCACCGACCAGTGCCTTGCCCAGTTCCGGGTTGGCCTTCAGGGTCTCGGTGTTGACGGCCATCATGTCGATGATCTCGCCCGGGATTTCCTTGGAGGTGAACACTTCCACCGCCGTTGGTGACTGTTTCATCACCATGCTCAGTTGCGGGTTCCACAGCGCCGCTGCGGTCACGCCGGGGGTGGTGAAAGACGCCACGGCATCGGCGTCCGAGGTGTTCATGATCTTGATGTCCCGCTGCGACAGGCCATGGATGTCCAGGGCCCGGGACATCAGGTAGTCGGAGACCGACAGCTCCACCAGGTTGACCTGTTGGCCCTTGATGTCGGCGAAGGTCTTGCCGTGTTTGAGCACGATGGCATCGTTGCCGTTGGAATAGTCGCCGAGGATCAGGCCGGTGGTGTCCACGCCATTGGCACTCGGAATGGTCAGGGCGTCCATGTTGGTCATGCCGCAGGCGTCGAACGCGCCAGCCGCGTATTGGTTGATCGACTCAATGTAGTCGTTGAGCTGCACCAGTTCGATCTTGATCCCGTACTTCTTCGCCCACTTGTCGATGATCCCGTGTTCACTGGCGTAACCCCAGGGCATCCAGCCGGAATAGATCGACCACGCCACCTTGAACTCCTGCTTTTTCTCCGCCGCCGAAGCGCCGAACGCGAGACAGGAGACGGCCAGCAACACCGCTGCGAAACGGTAAAACACGCACGAGAATGCCTTCATGGAAACCTCACGGGTTATGAAATGGGTGACGCGTTGATGTCAAACGAGCGGCTGGGTGTAGCGGCTCAAGGTCGGGGATTCACGTGCGTACCATTGCGCGGCGCTGGCGGTGAATCCGGTGGTTTGTGTGTAGCTGACGTCGGGTTCCAGGGTGTCGATGACGAACAGGCGTTCTCGGGCAACGCCATCGACGGCGACTGATTGCGAGACGTGCTTGCCGTCGGCCAGCCGCTCGAAACCCTCCAGTGAAATTAGCGGCTGACCGACACGCCCGGCGCAGGTGGAAAGCGTCACTTTGTAGCCTGTTTCGAGAGAACCTTCGGCCACCGATGTCTCAAAGTTGAATGCACGCTTGAGCCATTGCGGGTCTTCACCGTGGCGGGCGATCAGATCCCGCAGCGGTTCGCCCTCAGGACTGGATTCGAGCGGATCAGCCCGCCCGAGCACCAACGCCGCATGCTCACCGCAGACGATCAAACCACCGCCACGGTGCAGCACAAAACCGCTCAGCACCTCTCGTTCCTCAATCAAGCGCAAGCCGATCAACGCACCCGACTTTGATACCTGGAGTCGCCAGTCCTCGACATAGGCCCCACTGGGGGAAAACTCGATCATGCAGTTGCCGATGCGCTTGAGCACACCGGGCTCGGGCCAACGGTTATGCAACTGTAACGAGGTGTCGGTGTGCCAATTCAACACGTCGCCTTCCCATGAACACAACGCTTCCCAGCCTTCGTAATTGGCCAGGGTCTGCAGTTCTTCGGCACTGTATTCCAGCAGCGGTTTGGCCGGCACTTGTTGGCCTTCCAGCGGCAGGCGCAGATCGATGGTGAAGTGGCGGCTTTGAAACCAGCAGACGTGGGTGTCCACGTCAGTCAGGCCGTCAGCGAAACTGATCGAGCGGCGTTTGTAGAAGCCGAGCATCCAGTCCGGTACGCCATCAGCGGCGGGTTGCGGATGTTGGGTAACGAGATCCAGCAGATTCATCTCAAGCCTCCCCCGCCATGGCGACGCGACCAAACGAAGACAAACCCTTGGCGCCGTCGGGCAGGCTCAACTCGCCGGCGGCCAGTCGCTGTTTGAGGTAGCGGAAGGTTTGCAGGGTTTGCGCGTAGAGGTGATCGCCGCAGACGTGTGGCCCATAACGGCTGGGGGTTTGCGGGTCGAGCAACTGTGCGATGGGCTCGATCACCGTGTCGTAGTCACAGGCGCAAAACATCGGGAAGGCGTAGCGCTCCTGAGCGACTTTGCGCACCCGGTGAGCGGTGGCGACGTAGCGGCCGTTGCTCAGCACTTCCATCATGTCGCCGATGTTGATCACAAACGCACCGTCCACCACCGGCACGTCGATCCACTGCCCGACCCCGTTCAACACTTCAAGGCCCGGTGCAGTCGGCAGCAGGATGGTGAAGCATTCGTAATCGGTGTGCGCGCCGATGCCGGGGCGATCCACCGGGGCATTCGGCGAAAAGGGATAGTGGATCAGGCGCAGTTGGCTCGGCGGGTTGTTCACCCGCTGGCTGATGGCATTTTCCGGCAGGCCCAGCGCCAGTGCGAAGCCGCGAAACAAGGTGAGGCTGAGATTGAACACCGCGTCGTAGTAGACCTTGATGTCGTCCTTGAAACCCGGCAAGACCGGCCAGCGATTCGGCCCAAGCATCGGCCGTCGCCCCAGCGGCGACGCATAATCGAAGCCGACGTCGAAGGCTTCCTTGTGGTCGATAGCCCCTTCGACAAATTGCTCCTCACCTTCGGGCACATAGCCGCTGTGATTGCTCGACAGTCCGATGTAGTCCTGCATTTTCTGCTCGGTCGACTGGGCGAAATATTCCGCTGCCCGTTGCTTGAGCCGATGGATGATCTGCGGGTCGATACCGTGCCCGGTCACATAGAGAAACCCGGCTTGCGAGGCGGCGTCGCCCAAGGCAATCGCTGCGTTTATGCGTTCGGATGCGAGGTTCGAAAACAGCCCGCTGATGTCGACGAGGGGCAAGGTTTCAAAGGCTGAATGAGGGGCAATTCGAGGCATGGGCGCCATAAGTAACCTCCTGATGATTAGTCAAAATGTCACCTGGTCGTCCAGATATCGCACAGCCGTGAGGCCTCCGGGTCGTCCCGGATCATTCGCACCGAAAAAGGTGCGCTGTGACAGGAGCAATGTGCATGCCACGTTTGCGCCCGACTTGCATCACCGCGCTATCTCATTGATTTGAAAGCACCGGTGCCCGTATGGGAAAGCCGATGGCGCTCGGCGTGCGCTGTTAAAAAAGCACCAGGATGGCGCAATGGACTTCCCCTCGTTCCAGCGCTTTAATCGCAGACGGACTTCAAGGCACAACAAGGGATCACCATGCTCGATATCTCCATGCAGGACCGCGCCGCACCGGATGGCGTGTGCTACGGCTGCGGCAGCCGCAACCCTCACGGATTGCACGTCAAGAGCCACTGGCACGAGGACGGCGTCCACGTCGTCGCCGAGCACCTGCCCGAGGCCAAATACTGTGGCTGGCCGGATCTGGTGTACGGGGGCTTGATTGCGATGTTGGTGGATTGCCATTCGAACTGGACAGCCATGGCGTATCACTACCGGGCCGAAAACCGCGAGCCGGGCTCCCTGCCGCGCATCGACTGCGTGACTGGCAACCTGGGCATCAAGTTCATCAAGCCGACGCCGATGGGCGTTACGCTGACCTTGCGCGCCAGGGTTGAGGGCGAGGTCGGGCGCAAGACCCGCGTCATCTGCGAGGTCTATGCCGACGGCGTGCTCACGGCGGTGGGCGACTCAGTGTTTGTCCGGGTCGATACCGGGCAACTGGCCGCCGCAGCGCATGGTCGCGAGGCTTAAGTGCTGTGAGCCTCTGGGTCGGCCGAGCTACTTCGCCGACCCGTCATGGGGCTTGTAGAACACGAACAAACCGATGCTCGCTGTTTTGATGTACTCCTTGGCCCAGACCGGTTTCACCGTCTTGTCGTGAAAATACATCGCGCCGCCGGTGCGATCCGGCAGTTGCTTGTTCAGCGCCTTGCGCGCGATTTCCTTGGCCAGCGCATATTGCGTTTCTTCCTGGACCGAGTCCGATTTCCCGTCGCACCACCAGGAGAACTGGCAGCTCTTGGTTTCGGAACCTTGCTTGACCACTGCGCACACCGTATCGGGAAAACCCTCGTGGCCGAGGCGGTTCATCACCACGTTGGCCACCGCTTCCATATCGGCCGTGTCCTTGCCTTTGGCCTCCCAGTAGATGGAGCGCGCCATGCAGGTAATCGCGTCGTCCAGCGGCGCCGTGCCGGCCGGGTCGACGGCCTGGACTTCGGACTGGGTGATGGCCTCGGACTTGGGCACCGGCACATTACTGCTCTTCTCGGCGGCCTTCTGTTCAAGCACCTGCGCCTTGTCTTGCGCAACCTCCTTTTTTTGTTGTTGATCGTCCGCCATGGACTGACCGGTAAGTAGACACAGAGCGAGAAACGCGGCGATGCATTTAGCGGGCATGGTGCAAACACTCTGAAAGGTGTCGGATTAGGGTAGTAGCCAAATCATATCAACTACTCAGCAACAAACTGCAAAAAGCCATTGCCTTGTACGGGGGGAATTCGCGCATCATGGGCGCAGTCCGTCCAAGGGGGTTTCCATGCACGTCTTTTCATCCGCTATGCGCTTGTCGGGGTTGTCGTTGGGTCTGGTGCTTGCCACAACGGCCATGGCGTCCGAGGAATCGCAACTGGCCGATTCGATCAACGCCTTTCGCAGCCTGCCGCAGAGTTGCGCCGGTCAGGTCTCGCCGGAGTTGCCACCATTGACCAGCGATCCGCGCCTGATTTTGCCGGCCAGCGGGCAGGTCGACTTGCAGCAGGCCATGGTGCGTGCGTCGTACCCGATGCTCCATGTGCAGGCGATATCCCTGACCGGCCCGCGTGATGCGCAATCGGCAATGATGGCGATACAGGAAAGCTTCTGCCAGGTGGTGCTTAACCTGAAATTCGTCGACATCGGCGTCAGCCGCCAAGGCAACGACTGGCGCATCGTGCTCGCCCGCCCGCTGTTGACCGCGCGCCTGGGTGATGCCGCCGCCGAAGGCCAGAAGCTGTTGGTCGAGCTCAATGCCGCGCGCAGCAAACCCCGTCAGTGCGGCGCCCAGTCATTTGCCGCGACCACGCCGCTGGCCTGGAACGCCACCCTCGCGTCCGCCGCCGAAACCAACTCGCGGGCCATGGCCAACGGCAACTATTTTGATCACAAGGACCGCGACGGCCGCACGCCAGGGGATCGCGCGGAACTGGCGGGTTACAACTTTCAGCAGATCGGCGAGAACATTGCCGCCGGGCAAGACACCGTGCGTAAAGTGGTCGACGGCTGGCTGGCCAGCCCCGGTCATTGCGCCAACCTGATGAACCCACAGTTCCGTGAGCTCGGCGCGGCTTACGCGAACGATCCGAAAAGCGATGCAGGCATCTACTGGACGGCCATGTTCGGTACGCAATAAGGATGATGAACAGAGCGGTGACGAGCCGCTCTTACAACGTTTGCTGACTGTTGCCGACGGTCTTGGCTTGCTCGATGGCCCAGTCCATCGCCGCCTCCATGTCCAGCAGGTGCGGGGACGGATGGTGGTTTTCTTCGATCACCGAACCGTCCGGCCGGTACACCCCGATGAGCATTTTCAGGGAGCCGTCTTTCAGTATCTCGGCTGTGACTTTGATCGAGCATCCGTTGGAAAGCGTCTCCTTGTGTTCCTCGTGGCGTTCAGTCATTGCTGTCTCCCCCGCGTGGTGAGTGGATCGGGTCAGTCATCCCTCTGAGCGTAGTAGAAGTTCGCCCGGAATCATCGCCGGCCACGGCACGTTTCAATGGCGACGAACCTGCCGAGACAGCGGCGTAATGCCACCTATACTGCATTTCACCAACCCCGCCCGGGGCCTGCGCTACCCACAATAAAAAGCAGAGGTGGAACATGGTCTGGCAGCAAATCTACGATCCCTTCGGTAACCCGGTCATTTCAACCCTCATGGCCGCCGTGCCGGTGGTGGTGATGCTGACCTCCCTGGCGTTTTTCCACATCAAGGCGCACATGGCGGCGCTGCTTGCACTGGGCTCCGCCCTGCTGATCGCGATCTTTGCCTTCGGCATGCCGGCCAACATGGCGGGCTCGGCGGCGTTGTTCGGGGCGGCCAACGGCTTGCTGCCGATTGGCTGGATCGTGCTCAACATCATCTTCCTGCACCGACTGACCACCGAGAACGGCTCGTTCAAAGTGCTGCAGGATTCCCTGGCGCGCATCACCGACGATCGACGCCTGCAACTGCTGCTGATCGCCTTCTGCTTCGGTGCGTTTTTTGAAGGCGCGGCCGGCTTCGGCACGCCCGTGGCGGTGACCGGTGCGATTCTGATCGGCTTGGGCTTCTCGCCTTTGGCCGCTTCGGGCCTGGCCTTGATCGCGAATACCGCACCAGTGGCGTTCGGCGCGCTGGGCACACCGATCATTACCCTGGCCAAAGTCACCGGACTGGATGAAATGGAGCTGTCGATGATGGTCGGTCGGCAGCTGCCGTTCTTCTCGGTGCTCGTACCGTTCTGGTTGATCTGGGCGTTCGCCGGTTGGCGAAAAATGCTGGAGATCTGGCCGGCGATCCTCGTGGCCGGCGTCAGCTTCGCGGTCCCGCAATTCCTTGTGTCCAACTACCACGGCCCGATGCTCGTGGACGTGATCGCCGCGCTGATTTCCATGGCCTGCCTCACGGGTTTCCTCAAGGTCTGGAAACCGGCCACGGTCCACACCTCGGCCGCCCTGACCGGGCGTGTCGACAACTCGAAAATCGATGCCGAACATGAGCAACCACCGGCGGTCGGCGGGACCTTCTCCGGCGATGCAAAACCGGCGGTGATGCGCGCCTGGATGCCGTGGATCATCCTCACGATCTTCGTCTTCGCCTGGGGCACCCAGGGTTTCAAAAACATGTTCGATACCCGCCCGGCGATCGATCCGCAGACCCAGTCGGTCAAGCTCGACCCGCAGGGCAAACCAATGCGCGAAGCCAACCCGATCTTCTCGCCGGCCCTGACCTTCACCACCCTGCACCTGCAAGTCGAGAAGGTGCCACCGGTGGTGCCGGCACCGAAAACCGAAGAGGCGATCTACAAGTTCACCTGGTTCACCGCCACCGGCAGCGGCATCTTGCTGTCCGCCATCCTCGGCGGGCTGCTGATGGGCTACTCGATCCCGCAACTGGCTCGCCAATACCTGCGAACACTGTGGGTGGTGCGCTACTCATTGATCACCATCGCGGCGATGTTGGCCTTGGGTTACCTCACGCGTTACTCGGGACTGGACGCGACCATGGGCCTGGCCTTCGCCGCGACCGGCATTTTCTACCCGATGTTCGGCACCCTCCTCGGCTGGCTCGGCGTGGCGTTGACCGGCTCGGACACCGCGTCCAACGTGTTGTTCGGCGGCTTGCAACGGGTAACGTCCGAACAGCTCGGGATCAGCCCGGTGCTGATGGCGGCGGCGAACAGCTCTGGCGGGGTCATGGGCAAAATGGTCGACGCGCAGTCGATTGTGGTCGCGTCCACGGCAACACGCTGGTACGGGCATGAGGGGGAAATTCTGCGGTATGTGTTCTTCCACTCGATTGTGCTGGCGATTCTGGTCGGCGGGCTGGTGACGTTGCAGGCGTATGTGGCACCGTTCAGTCATATGGTGGTGGGTGGGCATTAACCCTCATTGTGCATGCCCGGGCGCATTGCCCGGGTGGTGTGCCAAACACTGCTTTACTGATTCAAATTCTGATTAAACGGGAAGCGCCCCGATGGAACGTCTCACCGCCAAAGATTTCGCCCCCGAACTGCTCGAACTCTATGACTACTACGTCCACGGCAAGATCAACCGCCGCGAGTTTCTCGATCGCGCGGCGTTGTTCGCTTTGGGCGGTTTGACCGCCAGCGCACTGCTCGCCTCACTGAGCCCCCGTTACGCGCTCGCCGAACAAGTGGAATTCACCGACCCGGACATCCTGCCCGAGTACATCACCTACCCCTCACCCAAGGGCCACGGCAATGTGCGCGGCTACCTGGTGCGCCCGGCCAAGGCCAGCGGCAAAGTCCCGGCGGTGGTGGTCGTGCATGAAAACCGTGGCCTCAATCCCTACATCGAAGACGTCGCTCGACGCGTCGCCAAGGCCGGGTTCATCGCCCTCGCCCCTGACGGCTTGAGCTCGGTGGGCGGCTATCCGGGCAACGATGACAAGGGTCGTGAGCTTCAGGCGAAGGTTGATCCCGAAAAACTCATGAACGACTTTTTCGCCGCCATCGAGTGGCTGATGAAAAACGACACCACCACCGGCAAAGTCGGCATCACCGGCTTCTGCTATGGCGGCGGTGTCGCCAACGCAGCGGCCGTGGCGTATCCGGAACTGGCGGCAGCCGTGCCTTTTTATGGCCGCCAGCCAAAGGCTGAAGACGTGCCCAGGATCAAGGCGCCCCTATTGCTGCATTACGGTGAACTGGACAAGGGCGTCAATGACGGTTGGCCGGCGTATGAAGCGGCGCTGAAAGCCGCCGGCAAAACCTATGAAGCTTACATTTATCCGGGCTGCAACCATGGTTTCCATAACGACTCGACGCCGCGATACGACGAAGCCGCCGCGAAACTGGCGTGGGACCGCACCGTGACGTGGTTTCACAAGTACCTGGTTTAGGTATCAATTCCTTCGATCATTTACATCACGAAGACGAATTTTTTATTTGTCCCCGGCTTATTCAAGATGTCGCCATCTCGGATAGTCGGACGACACCCTCATGAACCTGAATTTTGCCTTTGCCTGCTTCATCGTTGTGTCGTTTGCGATTGCGCTGGGTCATGGTTGAGCTCAGGCATCGACCTGAATCACTTCAATACCCAACCGCTGATAATCCTCAACGTTGCCCGACGCCACCTGTTGCTCAGTGATCAGCGTGTGGAGGCGATTGCACGGTGCAACCACGAACGGTTCCACCGCCCCCAGTTTGTCCGCCATGGTCACGGCCACCACGTGCGACGCGCTATTGAGCATCGCCTGTTTCACCGGCACCTCATCAAAATGCAGCGAGCTGATGCCGACGTCCGGGTGAATCGCGCAGACCCCGGTGAACAGCAAGTCAGCCTTGATCCCCTCGATCAGCCGCAGGGTTTCCTGCCCGCTGGCCGACATCGTCGCGGGATTGAGTTGCCCGCCGGCCAGGATCACTTTGATGCCTTTGTAGTCGGCCAACGCAATGGCGATCATCGGCGACGCGGTAATCGCCGTGATGGCGATGTCCGCCGGCAGCGACCGCGCGATCTGCAGCGTGGTGCTCCCTGAATCGAACAGCACAATCTGGCCATCCTGCACCCGGCGCGCGGCGAGTTGCGCCAGGCGCGTTTTCACCTCATCGGTTTCACCCACCCGGGTGAAGAAATCCTTGCCCGTGTCTTTCGGTCGCGGCAACGCCCCACCATGCACCCGTTGCACCAGTCCTGCGCTGGCGAGCTCTGACAGGTCACGGCGGATGGTGTCTTCGGACACGGCGAAATGCTCGCTCAACTCCGAAGCCATGACCTTGCCGTCGCGTTCAAGGATCAGGAGGATTTTCTGCCGGCGTACGGAAGGGAGCTCGGATGCAGCGTGCTGATCTTGCATGTTTATGCCTGCTTTTGCGTGTTTATGCGTATTTATGCGAGATTAGCCAAGCCGCCGGAAAAACACAATCGAGGCGGTGATTGATGAGGTATCTGGCAAACTCCCACGGTGCCTTCGTCCAGAGCAGCCATTACCCATGCTTTTTGCCCTTGTCTCAAACGGTTCAACGCCCATGCCTGCAGACCCTCAGGTGATCGTTCCTTGGTGGAGTTTCACCAAGACCGTGCTCAGCGCCGCCGCGCTGTCGCTGGTGCGTGATGGCCTGTTCGACCTGGACGAGACACTGCCGGAAGGGCCGTTTACCTTGCGCCAAGTGTTGCGGCATGAAGCCGGGCTGGCGGATTACGCAGAGTTGGCGGAATACCACGCGGCCGTCGCAAGCAACGAAACACCGTGGCCCGCCGAGGAAATGCTGCGCCGGCTGGACGCGCCCCGGTTGCGCTACACGCCCGGTGACGGCTGGCGCTATTCAAACGTTGGCTACCTGTACGTGGCGAAATTCATCGAACGCCTGAGCGGTCTTGCGCTGGAAGAAGCGTTGACCCGACTGGTTTTTTCACCCCTCGGTCTGTCAGGTGTACGCCTCGCCAAAACGCCAGCCGATCTGCAGGGCGTGAACATGGGCACCGCACCATCGTACGACCCGGGCTGGGTTTATCACGGGCTGTTGGTTGGCCCGCTGGATCAAGCCGCTGTTTGTCTCGATCGTCTACTGGCCGGCCAGACGCTGCCGCCGGCGTTGCTGCGCGAGATGCAGACGGCTCGCACGCTTGGCGGGCCGATAGCCGGGCGTCCGTGGCTTGCGCCGGGTTACGCGCTTGGCCTGATGCAAGGTGCGGTCGAGGGTGGGCGGGTATTAAGCGGACACACCGGCGGCGGACCGGGCAGCGTGATCGCGGTATATCGCTGCGGTGAAGGTGACCACACCGCGAGTTGCGCGGTGTTTGCCGAAGGTTTCGCCGAAGGAGCGGTCGAGGCAGAAGCCGTGAGTCGCTTGCTGAACGCCGTCATTCAATAGACCGAATAATCGAGCGCTAATCGCTCAAACACCAGCCCGGATGAGTGGTCGTTCAATACGTAGGTGATGGGACTAACGTTATAAGTCCAGGCCGGGCAACCCGGCAATTCCAAGCGGTGAACTTCCATGGAAAAGATCGCCCGACAGTTAATCGAATCCGCGACACTGCGTATCACTGGCGCCGGTCTGGCATTAATCATCGGATTGAACAGTCCGATCACGGCCCATGCCGATGAGGCGTACGCTAAAAACTTGCTTAAGAGCATGTCCGACTATATGTCAGCGCAAAAAAACATATCGTTCAATTACGACACCGACTACGAAGTCACCACCAAAGAGAAGCAGAAACTTGCACTGTCCGCTTCCGGCACAACCGTCATCAGCCGGCCAGACAAGATACGCAATACTCGCGCCAGCGGATTTGTCGACATGGAAATACTGTTTGACGGAAAAACCCTGACCCTGTTTGGCAAAAACGTTAACGCGTATACGCAAGTGGAAGTGCCCGGCACCCTGGATAATTTGATTGATGTACTCAGGAAAAAATACGACCGACCTTTAGCCGGCGCCGATCTGTTCGTGTCCAACCCTCAAGCGTCCTTGATGACGGGCGTGAACGACATAAAAGACCTGGGCAGTGGCGTCATCAGTGGGGTCGAGTGCGATCACCTGGCGTTCAGAACCAAGGAAGTGGATTGGCAGATCTGGATCGCCCAAGGTGAGCGCCCCTACCCCTGCCGCTATGTCATCACCTCAAAACGGGTGGAGGGTGGGCCGCAGTTCAGCATTCGATTGAGTGACTGGAAGACCGGCAATGAAGTGGCGGCTGACGACTTCACCTTCAACAACTCGACGAATGCGAAGAAAATCGACTTGAAGGACCTTCCTAATGGCGATGATTTGCCGAAGAACTTTGTGAAAGGACCCGCCAAATGAACCTTTTGATAAAGACAGGCGGGTTGCTGCTCGGCGGCCTGGTGCTGAGCGCCGCGCTAGAACTCGGTGAGACCCTGTCGATCCCCGGCGTACACAGTGTCATATCCCCGGCCGAAGCCGTCGTTGGTCGCCCTCTCACCCCGGTCAGCGTTGCCGGCGTGGCGCGACGCAGTTCGCGGCGCGATTAATCGGGTTTATAACGGATCGCGATAACTTCAAACACATTGCCGGGCTGTAAAGCCCGGCAAGCATAAATACAACAACACGCACAAAACATATTACACCTTCAATCCTCTCACAAACTTATCAAACCTTGTTGCATCAACTTAACAGCTGATTCAATTCCCTTACACCTTGAAAGTATAAATATTTAAGTGTGTTGACGGCCTCGCTAAACGCGCCTCTTATTAATGCCTGAGCGAAAACCATCGACTCTCGCACTCGGTATAAGTGCGCCATCGCCGAAAGGAAACTTATCATGTTCATTATCGACACCCCCTACAACACCACATCAAAACTGCGCAACCTGGCGAAAGAAAATGTACGAACCATTATTCGTTACTACAACTTCAGCAACTCGAGAACGTTCCCTGACAAGTGCTTGACGCTGATTGAGGCGCAATCAATTTGTGCACAAGGCATGAACATCGCCGTGGTGTTCCAACAGCGACAAAACAACGCCGACGACTTTTCCGAAATCAAAGGGTATGAGGCAGGACGCAGAGCCTACCGCTATGCCCACAACGACATAGGCCAACCTGACGGGTCAGGCATCTATTTTTCCGTCGACTTTGATGCCAGCACCAACGAAATCACCAGCAACATCGTCCCGTATTTCCAGGGAGTGCAGCGGGCGTTCAACGAGGTTTCCGGCGGCCAGCCAGCTTATCGGGTCGGTGTCTATGGCTCGGGTGCCACCGCCAGCGCGTTGTCCAAAAGCAACTTGTGCTCACTGATCTGGCTGGCGATGTCTTCCGGGTTTCGTGGAACGAAGGAGGCGATAAAGAATGGCGCCTATCACATTCAGCAAAAAGCCCCGGCGGCGAAACTGGGCGGCCTGGACCTCGACTTCAACCTGATCAATCCCCAACACACCGACGACTTCGGGGCGTTCGTGCTTGCGGTCGAATCGTCGACCGATACGCTACCTCCAGTTGCCGCCACTCACGAAGTGATAGCGCGCACCAGTCTGAGGCTGCGTGGTGGCCCAGGAACCGAGTACAGCGTAGTGAGTAGCTTGAAGCCCGGTCAGCAAGTAATCGCCAAACCGGCCAACACCGAATGGTCCAGTATCGACCTTCAAGGTGATGGCCTGATCGATGGGTTTGCCGCGTCGGCCTTCCTGAAAGAGTTGAACTGAACACCTGCCAAGGTTTAGTTACTCGCCACCTGCGCCACGTTGCCGGAGGTCACCAACGCCTTCAGCGAAGCATCAAACTGCTTCAGCGCATTTACCTGCAATTCGGTTTGCCGGTCGATCTGCGCCGCAATGTCCGGCGCCGCTTTGCCGTGCACCCAAACCGAAGGCATTTGTTGGGCGCGTGAGCCTTCGGCCTGGCCGATGTACTGCAGGTTCGCATCGTAGAACTTGGCCATGAAACGCGCTTCGACCTGATTATTGCGCTTGGACACCAGGCGGCTGTAAGTGTCCAGCATCACCACCACGTCGGGGTGGGCTTGTACCAGTGCGTCGAGGTTGTCGTAGACCGTCACCGAACCGAACTGTTTTTGCAGCGAGCCCATGAGCCAGTTGATCGCAAGTTTCGGATCAGAGCTGTTGACGAACGCGCGGCTGATGCGCGAATCCAGCTGCGGGTTCTTCGCGCCGTTCACCGCCACCGCATGGTATTGCTCGAGGTATTGAAGGGTGTTGACGGTGTTTTCGCTGTAGAGCACGCCCACTGATTGGGCATGTTGCAGGCTGGCGGTGCTGTCGGCTACAGGGGGGAAATGGCAAGCCGGCTCAGCCGCGTAGGCCGGCACGGTGGCGGCGACGCTGCCGGTGAATACGGCGACAAAAGCCAGCAAGGTAGACATTCTCATCGCACAGGTTCCTTCAAAGGCGAATTCGGTATGTGGCTATCCTCCTCCCATGGCGAAAAAACAGAACTTGCATTCCTTGATGGTGATTATTGATTAAACCAATGGTTGGTCGATGGGCCTGGTCTACGCTGCTCTGATGTCCCTGTTTCACCAACCACGGAGCCCAATCGTGCATCGGATGTCTACTACCGCCCTCGCATTAACGCTGCTATTCACACTTTCAAATCCAGCCGCTGCGGACACCCCGGCCCTGAATGAAGCGCGCACCTTGGTCGCCAAAGCGCACATGGGCAGCAACCTCCCGGCCATCGCCCTGTCGACGGCGCAGGGAACGGTGTCCTGGTCGGTGATTGCCGAGAAGCTGGGGGCTGACGACGCCAACCGCATCGTCTCCGAAGAAATCACCGCGTTACTACCCAAGTACCAGCCGGAATGGGACGAGAACCTGGCGCGGGCCTATGAGAAGTCGTTCTCCGAGGAAGAGCTGTCATCGCTGGTCGCCGATGGACCCGCATCGCAATACGTGGAAAAGGTCAAAGCCCAGCAAGCCACCGTCGGTGGAGAGATGCGTTCGACGTCAGAGCCGATTGTGGCGGCGCTGGTGACGGAAGCGCTGAAGGCGACCATGGAGAAACGCGTGCCGTGATACGCCCTTGTTACGTGGCTGATTCCGACGATCTCCACGCTGTTACCTTAGCGACCGTGTTGTCACTTCTGCGGGGCCTGGCCGGCCAATAGAGTAGTGCCTTCGGTGTGCAGGCACGGACGTTCGGCCCGGCTGCCCGCCGATCCCCCCATCACGGAAGAGGTGACACCATGAGTTTCGTCATTGTTGAAAAAAACCAGAGCAGCGTCCCGTCGGAAGCCGATCTGAAAAAGGCCATGTTCGAGTCCGACGGCACGCCGGTTGACGTGACCGGCGACAACGCCAGCCGAAAAATGACCTACACCGGCCTGGTCAATCACACGGTGTTCGAGAACAAGCTGATCGAGGTCGCCAAAGGCAAACGCACCAGCTGGAACTTCACCTTTGCTGACGCAACGGTGAGTGCGGCCGCGCACTGAGGCCACGGCGGGGTGGTCGAAAGGCCTCCCCGCTGTTTTATCGCTTGATACTCCGCCGTTACACGCGCTGTTACCTGCCGGGCTGGAACCGTGTTGATGAGCTCTCCGGCTGTAACGCCAAGACACTTCGCCGCCCCGCTCCGCCCGCCTACAGTGAAGCCGTCGATGTGCTCAATGAGCCATTGATTGCCCGACACACCACACCAAGGAATAGGGAAACCATGAGCAAATCCATTGCAGTAAGCGAGCATCAACAAACACTTCATGACAACGTGCAGGCCGCCATCAAATCGCTGCTGGCCGCTCCAACAGCCTTGAAAAGCACTGACTACGCCAAGGTCCTGACTTCGACGCTGGCGGCCACTCAAAAGTCGGTCAAAATCCAGATCGCCGCCGGCGACCTGACCACGCTGAAACAATCAGGCTACAAGTTGTGTTTCGCCAAGAAGGTCGGTAACGAAGCCTACAATGTGGTCTGGCAGTCCTATGTCCAATACCTGAGCAACAACACCTTTAGCTGGACCCCGCAGTATCAGCTGTTCGGTTCCAATACGTTCCAGGCGAACGTGCAAGTGGAAGTCTCGACCAACATCGTCACGATTGGTCTGGGTCAACAGTCAATACTCGACAATTCGGGGTTGATGGGCCCGGCGACGAGCGGCGGCCCTGACACGTCGATCACCCTGATCAACAATTACGGCAACATCCACCCGGGCGTCAGCCAATTGTCCACCGGCATCGATGGCATGCAGGTCAGCACCCCGATCTACGTGGCCTCCAACCCAGTGGTCCGCGGCTCTACGGCGCTGACCCCGATCGAAACCCTATTGGTGTGGTTCGAACAGAACGTGCAGACCAGCACCATGTTCAGCACGTCGCGCTCACAATCCGTCGAAATCGACCTGACGTTCGACAACAATGCCACCCGCCTCTACTCCGGAGGCAGCTGGACCGTCGTGTAAGCCCTGCAACCGGGGCAACCTTGCGGTTGCCCCGTCTATTCAAGCGTCACTGCCGCCACGGGCGAAATACCCCGTCAACGATTGGCAAATCGACTCCGCCAGATCCTCCTGCGTGGCGATGCCGTAAGGTCGATTACGATCAAACTGTTCTGACCAGCGAATCCGCCCCTGTGCGACATCAATCAAGCGCACCGAAGCCCGAACCCGGGTCGACTCAACCCGCACACTGCCCTCCAGTGAATAATTGCCGCGCCCGGCCCGCACCAGGTCCGAGGCTTTGACGCTGCTGCGTGGCACCTTCATCAATACGTGATTGCCATGGCTTTGTGTCTGCTCGAACGATTCGAACAGCCTGCAGCTCAGCTCTTCACACAAGCCCCGGGCAAAGTCGTCGCCGTCGCGGGTGATGCAGGTGAACGGCTGAATCTGTAACACCGGGTGGCGCGCCGCGATCGCCTTGGGCCGAAGTCGTTGATAGGCGAGGCGATAACATCCAGCCGGAAGGCTCAGGTGTACCGGGTCTTGCTGACCGCTGGTGGCGTAATGCGCCGCAAGTTTGCGGCGCAATCGCCCCACCTGCACTCGCACCACCGGATCGTCGCCGGTGCAGTAAATCGCCGGATCACGGCGAAACACCGCCAGGCCGATGGCGTGCTCAGTGAGCGCAATGGTCGGATGTTGAAGGTCATGATCGACCAGGAAGCGCAGCAGATCGCCCATCCGCCTGGACTTGGCAAACACCGGACTGGCCAACAACTGCGCCAGCACCCGCTCCATTTCTTCACGATCAAGTGGCTCGGGAACACCCTCGGCACTCGAATGGCCAACGTGCTTGATTACCATTGCCTGCCTCCGTGCAGGTTATCGACAATCACTCACCACCTCTTTTGAGGTGGAATGGATACTGAAGTCGTACTCCTTGAACCTCTGCAATGCTCCCGCCGGGGAAGGCTCGGACGCTGCAAGGTCGAAGCTTAGCAGCCGTAACGCAACGGCGAGGAGATTGTGTCTGCTGCAACGCCGACCTTGTAGCAACTGCCGAACGCAGGCTCGGCAGCGGCTACAGGGATCGTATCTGATCCGTAGTTTTCTGCAGGTTCTGTCTCTGTACCGCAACCCGCGTCGGTCCGACAATGACCAGCGGACCACTACAGTTTGTTAATATCCACGCGCATTTTTCGTCTGATACATCAGCCGCCCAAGATTTCACGTCGCTACACAGGATTTTCCCCCATGAGTACGTTGTATACCCGTCGCACTGTCCTGCGCGGCATGAGCCTGTTGAGCCTCGGCCTGCTGGCCGGTTGTGATGACAGCAGCAAACTGTCGTTCAAGTACGGCAAGGACCTCAGCGACAAGATCATGGGCCGGACCTTCAAGCTCAAGGACGTCGATGGCGAAACCCGGATGCTGACCAGCTATCGCGGGATGATGCCGATGATTTTCTTCGGTTTCACTCAATGCCCGGCCGTGTGCCCGACCACCCTGGCCCGCGCCGCCCAAGCGAAAAAACTGATGGGCCGCGATGGCGAAAAGCTCCAGGTGATCTTCATCACCCTCGACCCTGAGCGCGACACGCCGCAGATGCTCGACAAATACGTCAAATCCTTCGACCCGACGTTCGAGGCGCTGCACGGCACGCTGGAAGAAACCGCCGCCACAGCCAAGGAATTCGGCGTGTTCTTTGAAAAAGTCCCGAACGGTGACAGCTACACCCTCTCCCACACCGCGACCAGTTACGTCTTCGACTCCCGGGGCAACTTGCGCCTGGGCCTGTCCGCGTCCCTTACCGCCCAAGAGTGCGCAGAAGACCTGCTCACCGTCATGGAGGTCTGCTAATGACTGCCACATCCTTCAAACGCATCAAACAACTGGCTCTGGGCCTGTCGCTGATAGGCCTGGCGTTCCAGGCGTCGGCGCAAACCGAAGTCCACGACGCCTGGGTCCGCGCGACCGTTGCCGGCCAACCGTCGACCGGCGCCTTCATGACCGTGCAAGCTGACAGCGACAGCACCCTGGTAAGCGTTCAGTCCCCGGTGGCAAAAACGGTACAGATTCACCAAATGAGCATGAAAGACGATGTGATGAAGATGGGCATGGTCGAATCCGTCGCGCTGCCGGCCGGCAAGCCTGTGACCTTGGATCCCCACGGCTACCACGTGATGCTGATTGACCTGACCGCCCAGGTGAAGGAAGGCGATAAAGTCCCGCTGACCCTGACCGTGAAAAACGCCAAGGGCGAGCAAGAAACCATCGAAGTGCAAGCCGAAGCGCGGGCACTCGGCACGATGGATCACAGCAAGATGCATTAAGGCCCCGGCCTGATGGCTGCAGCGGATCAACAATCGAATTGAACCCTGCGGCCCATCGCGTTTTCGAAACCCTATAGCGCCGAACTTCGACGAAGTCAGGCGCCATTGGAGAGGAAATCCCGATGAACACCCGACTTCTGCTTCTGCTCGCCTGCCTCAGCCCCACGCTGGCCATGGCTGAAAGCTGCGACGTCCTGACCCGCTCCCAAAGCCCTTCCGTGCCGGTGGTTGAATCCCATAGCTGCTATGAGTACGACGGCATGCCCGTCAACGCCATCGACTGGTCGTGCAGCAACGAAAGCAAGGACATGCTGACCAGCACCAAGAAAAAGGTCGAGCAGTGCGCCGATCACTACCAGGCCACCTGCATTGCCACACTGACCCAGGAATCGTTGGCCAACCCGCACTCCACCAGCAAGGACAAAAACAGCACCTCGCTGAATATCCCCGATAACGCGCAGGTCACGACGTACTACT
This sequence comes from Pseudomonas mucoides, assembly GCF_015461845.1. GTDB lineage: Bacteria > Pseudomonadota > Gammaproteobacteria > Pseudomonadales > Pseudomonadaceae > Aquipseudomonas > Aquipseudomonas mucoides. Next base: position 276,349 of record NZ_JACOPW010000001.1, read on the forward strand.
ACAGTGCCGAACACCTGAGTCAGGCAAAGATTGACTGTGAATCGGGCGGCGGGCACTGGAAAGCGCACTAGCCATTCGACACACCTCCCGCCAAACCCGCTGCCCAGGCGGGTTCGGGCGCTCTGCCTCAGTTATTTATACTCAAATGCCAGCTTAATAATATTTTACCGATACCAGGGTGATCCCTAGTCTTGACCCCAAGAGATGGCAGGCCATTAGCGACCTGAATCCCACTTCGAAGGGTAAAGAGATGACCACAGAAAAAACAAAAACAGACACGCTGATCGTTGGCGCCGGTCAGGCTGGCGTGGCCATGAGTGAACACCTGAGCAAACTCGGCGTGCCGCACCTGGTGCTGGAGCGCAACCGCATTGCCGAGCGCTGGCGCACCGGGCGTTGGGATTCGCTGGTGGCCAACGGTCCGGCGTGGCACGACCGCTTTCCAGGCATGGAATTCGATGACCTGAGCCCCGACGGCTTTGCCCCGAAAGAACGTGTCGCCGATTACTTCGAAGCCTACGCCAAGAAATTCAACGCCCCGGTGCGCACCGGCGTGGACGTGCTGAGCGTCAAGCGCAATGTCGGCCGCCCAGGCTTCACCATTGAAACCTCCGACGGCGTGATTGAAGCCAACCGTGTGGTGGCGGCCACCGGGCCGTTCCAGAAACCGGTGATTCCGCCCATCGCGCCAAAAGATCAGCCGTTCATTCAGACCCACTCGGCCGATTACCGCAACCCCGAGCAACTGCCGGAAGGCGCTGTGCTGGTGGTGGGTGCCGGTTCGTCGGGCGTGCAGATCGCCGATGAACTGCAGCGTTCGGGCAAGCAGGTTTACCTCTCGGTCGGTGCACACGACCGCCCGCCTCGCGCTTATCGCAACCGGGATTTCTGCTGGTGGCTGGGCGTGCTCGGCGAGTGGGATCAGGCGGCGATGAAACCCGGCCGGGAACACGTGACCATCGCGGTCAGCGGTGCCCATGGCGGCAAAACTGTCGACTTCCGTGGCCTCGCCCATCGCGGCATGACCCTGGTCGGCCTGACCCAATCGTTCAATGGCGGCGTGGCGACGTTCCAGCCAAACCTGGCCGAGAACCTGGCGCGCGGTGACGAAAACTATCTGGCGCTGCTCAACGCTGCCGATGCCTACATCGAGCGCAACGGCCTGGACCTGCCGGAAGAACCTGAAGCGCGCATGACCTTCCCTGATCCAGCGTGCGTGACGAATCCAATTCTTGAGCTCGACCTGGTCAAGGCCGGCGTGACCTCGATCATCTGGGCCACCGGTTTTGCCACCGATTACAGCTGGCTCAAGGTGGATGCTTTCGACGACAACGGCAAGCCGCAGCATCAGCGCGGTGTGTCGAGCGAGCCCGGGGTTTATTTCCTCGGACTGCCGTGGCAGTCGCGTCGTGGGTCTTCGTTCATCTGGGGCGTTTGGCACGACGCGAAATACGTGGCCGATCACATCGCCATCCAGCGGTCGTACCTCGACTACCACGACGCGGCGCAGCGTCAGGCTGAAGCCGTGCCGGTCGCCCATAAAACCACTGTCAGCGCTTAAGACTTTTTTCAGGAGCTTCACATGGCCACGCCAACCCATACCCGTATTCGCATGTTCAACACCAAGGAAACCTACCCGAACCAGAGCCTGGACAATGATTTGTGCCAAGCCGTGCGGGCCGGTAATACCGTTTATGTTCGTGGCCAGGTCGGCACTGATTTCGAAGGCAAACTGGTCGGATTGGGTGACCCGCGTGCGCAGGCCGAGCAGGCGATGCGCAACGTCAAGCAGTTGCTGGAAGAGGCTGGCAGCGATCTGAGCCACATCGTTAAAACCACGACTTACCTGATTGATCCGCGGTATCGCGAGCCGGTTTATCAGGAAGTGGGCAAGTGGCTGAAGGGCGTGTTTCCGATTTCGACCGGGTTGGTGGTGTCGGCACTGGGGCAGCCGCAGTGGTTGATGGAGATTGATGTGATTGCGGTGATTCCTGAGTAAGCAGGTACACCGAGTCGCGGCCATCGCAGGCACGCCAGCTCCCACAGGTTTATCGTCGCACACAATTCTGTGGCCACTGAAGATCCCTGTGGGAGCGGCGGTGCGACGATTCGACTTGCCCCAGACACCTCAATAGCCAAGGGTTAACCAAGGAGCAAAACCATGACCTTCTCCATCGCCGCACGTTGCCCCGAAACCGGTCAGTTCGGCATCGCAATCAGTTCCTCCAGCATCGCCGTCGGCGCCCGTTGCCCCTGGCTGCTGCCGGGTGTCGGCGCGGTCTCGACGCAAAACATCACCCTGCCCTCGCTTGGCCCCGAAACCCTGGCCCTGATGGAGCAAGGCCTCGCACCGGCCGAGGCGCTGGACAAAGTCCTGACCCGCAACGGTTACAGCCAATATCGGCAAATCACCGCCATCGACCACCTCGGCCGCACCGCGCATTTCAGCGGCGCGCAAACCCTGGGCAATCACAACGCGGTGTCCGGTGAACACTGCGTGGCGGCCGGCAACATGCTCGCGGACCGCTCGGTGATCGAAGCGATGGTCGCAGCGTTCGAACATGGCGAAGGTCAATTGGCCGACCGCTTGCTCGCCGCGATGAAAGCCGCGATTGCCGCCGGCGGTGAAGCCGGGCCGGTGCATTCGGCGGCGATGATCGTCGTGGGTGAACTGACCTGGCCGATCATCAACCTGCGGGTCGACTGGGCCGACGAAAACCCTATCGGTGAGCTCGAGAAATTGTGGGACGCCTATCGCCCGCAGGTTCAGGACTACATCGACCGCGCCCTCGCCCCGGACAAATCCCCTGGCTACGGCGTCGCCGGAGACGACCGATGAGCCACAGCCGCGAGTTGTTGCAGACGCTGGTGGCGTTCGACACCACCAGCCGCGAGTCCAACCTGCACCTGATCGAGTTCGTCCGCGATTACCTCGCGGGTTTCGACGTGCCGTGCGAACTGGTCTACAACGAGCAACGCAGCAAGGCCAATCTGTTCGCCACCCTCGGCCCGGCGGGCGTGCCGGGCATCGTGCTGTCGGGGCACACCGACGTGGTGCCCGTCGACGGCCAGCCGTGGACCGTTCCACCGTTCGAACTCACCGAACGCGACGGCAAACTCTACGGTCGTGGCACGGCGGACATGAAAGGCTACATCGCCTGCGTACTGGCCTTGGTGCCGTCGCTGGTGCAGGCCACGCTGCGCGTGCCGGTGCACATCGCGCTTTCTTATGATGAGGAAGTTGGCTGCCTGGGCGTGCGATCGCTGCTGGCGGAACTGCAACAGCGTCCGGTCAAACCGATGCTCTGCATCATTGGTGAGCCGACCGAACTGAAACCGGTGCTCGGGCATAAAGGCAAACTGGCGATGCGTTGTGATGTTCACGGGCAAGCGTGCCATTCAGCGTACGCGCCGCTGGGGGTCAACGCGATTGAATACGCGGCTGAACTGATGGGTGAACTGGGGCGGATGGGTCATCGACTGAAGGCACCGGAGCTTCACGATGCGCGGTTCGATCCGCCATTCAGCACCGTGCAAACCGGCGTGATTTCTGGCGGTAAAGCGTTGAACATCGTCCCCGCCGATTGTCGCTTCGACTTCGAAATCCGTGCCCTGCCCTCGTTTGATCCCAATGATGTGGCGCAGGAACTGAAGGCCTATGCCGAGCGACAGGTGTTGCCGCGCATGCGTGCCGTAAGTGAACAGAGTGAGATCCGCTTCAGCGAGTTGTCGGCGTACCCCGGTCTGGCGACCGATGCGCACAGTGAAGCGGCTGAGTTGATTGCCGCGTTCTCCGGCTCCCGAGAATTCGGCACCGTGGCCTTCGGCACCGAGGGCGGCCTGTTCGACGCAGCAGGCATCCCCACCGTCGTCTGCGGCCCCGGCAGCATGGACCAAGGACACAAACCCGACGAATTCGTCAGCCTCCAACAACTCACCGCCTGCGATGCGATGCTGCAACGGATGCTGCAATCGATCAGCTAGCAAAGCATCCGAACACACCAGAAATCCCTGTGGGAGCGGGCTTGCCCGCGATGAGGGCCTGACAGTCAATATTGAGTTGGCTGACAGACTGCCATCGCGGGCAAGCCCGCTCCCACAGTATCGCGTCCGTAATACCCCCCCCTGTTCGCCCAGGATTTCCAGCGACCAACCGGCATACATTTTTTAACGTCTATACCCACAATCTTACTAATTTATCTCTCCCCGCCCACCGCCCATCATCAACTCCAACAAGAAAAGCGTCGCCCCCATACGGCGCTCACCGAAGTACGTCCACGTACTCACATTGCCTTGGAGTTCGTCATGGTTACCGCTGCAACAACCTCCGCCCCGCTCATCGAGAAACACACCATCGGCTACGTGCCGCCCGAAGATCGTCACGGCAAAACCCGCGACCTGTTCACCCTCTGGTTCGGCGGCAACATCGCGCCGCTGCCGATCGTCACCGGCGCCCTCGGCGTGCAAATGTTCCACCTCAACCTGGTGTGGGGCATCGTCGCCATTCTCGTCGGTCACCTGGTCGGCGGCGTGCTGATGGCGCTGCACTCGGCGCAAGGCCCGCAGATGGGCATCCCGCAAATGATCCAGAGCCGCGCCCAGTTCGGCTCCCTCGGTGCGCTGCTGGTGGTGCTGATCGCCGGCGTCATGTACATCGGCTTCTTCGCCTCCAACATCGTCCTCGCCGGAAAATCCCTGCACGGCGTGGTCGACAGCGTCCCGGTGCCCGTCGGCATTGTCATCGGTGCGCTCGGTTCCGGCATCATCGGCATCATCGGTTACCGCTTCATCCACGTGCTCAACCGCATCGGCACCTGGGTGCTCGGCGCCGGCATCGTGCTCGGCTTCGGCTACATATTCACCCACGTACAAACCGCCGACTTCCTCACCCGTGGCAGCTTCAACCTGTCCGGCTGGCTCGCCACCGTTTCGCTCGCCGCGCTCTGGCAAATCGCCTTCGCACCGTACGTGTCCGACTACTCGCGCTACCTGCCGGCCAACGTACCGGTCGCCGCCACGTTCTGGACCACCTACCTGGGCACCGTCCTCGGCTCCAGCCTCTCGTTCATCTTCGGCGCCGTCGCCGTCCTCGCCACCCCCGTCGGCATGGACACCATGGACGCGGTCAAACTCGCCACCGGCTCCATCGGCCCGCTGATGCTCGTGCTGTTCCTGCTCAGCGTCATCAGCCACAACGCCCTCAACCTCTACGGCGCCGTGCTGTCGCTGATCACCCTGGTGCAAACCTTCGCCTACCGCTGGATCCCCACCGCCAAAAGCCGCGCCGTGCTCTCGGTCATCGTCCTCGCCGCGTGCTGCTTCGCCGCCGTTGGCGCCTCCGCCAACTTCATCGGCCACTTCGTCGACATGGTCCTGGTGCTGCTCGTGGTGCTGGTGCCGTGGACCGCGATCAACCTGATCGACTTCTATGCGATTCACAAAGGTCAGTACGACATCAACTCGATCTTCAAAGTCGACGGCGGGATCTACGGCCGGTACAACCCGCAGGCGCTGTTGGCGTATGCGATCGGCATCGTGGTGCAGATTCCGTTCATGAACACGCCGCTGTATGTCGGGCCGATTTCGGAACACATCAACGGCGCAGACCTTTCCTGGCTGGTCGGCCTGCTGATCACCTCACCGCTCTACTACTGGCTGGCCAACCGCGACACCGCCTACAAGCGTCGCCTCTCCACCGGAAAACTGGCCACCTCCCTCTAACTATCCCCACAATCCCTGTGGGAGCGAGCTTGCTCGCGATGAGGCCCTGACAGTCAATTCTGAATTGCCTGACAGACCACCATCGCGAGCAACCCCGCTTAACCAAAAATTAAATGAACCCCGCCCACCGCAGCTCACCTAACTGAATGACTATCAGGAGGGTGAGCAATGCAAACCGAAACAATCTGGATCGTACTCGTGGCAGTGCTTCTGCTGATCGAGCTATGGGCCATCAACCGAGTCCGAAAAGCCCAAGGCAAATCCAGCAACAAACTCTTGTGGATCGTCGTGATCGTCTTCGTGCCACTGATCGGCGTCGTGGCATGGGCACTGACCGGCCCCAAACACACCGAACACAACCCGCACTCGCCTCAAGCCAGGCAATGACATCAAAGGATCAAAGCCTCGATGATTCGGGGCTTTGTCGTTTCTGGCCATCCGAAAATCGTGTAGGAAACCACCCTCTGTGGCGAGGGAGCTTGCTCCCGCTGGGCAGCGAAGCCGCCCCACCCTTCACCGCGTTTTTAAACACACCCACATCCTGTAGCAGCTGGCGAAGTCTGCGTCCGGCTACACAGCAGCCGTAAATCCAACGAGCAAGGTACACAGACACTTAAACACGTTCTGATTTAACGCCAGTAACCCCGCCGGAAGCTCTGCCTCCGACATCAACCAATAACCCGCTTTCGGTCCTACAACCCCGTTTGCAGGCACCAAAATCTTCGCTTAAAGTTCGACCCGTCACTGACGACCATCAGAGACAGGGTTTCGCAGCCCTAAAAGAAGATCACCAAATACCGTCAGACATGACACAGCCGGTTTCTGTCTGTGAATGGATTTTGACGACTTTGACTCATTTTTTAGGACTATATGCATGTCAACCCAGAACCCGCCCCGCCGCTTCACCCCAATGTCCCAACTCGCCACCAACTACCCCGTCCTGCTCATCGACAGCGATGCCCCACTGCGCGAACTCCACAACTGCGTCAGCGAACGCCTCAGCGCCGTCCTCAAATACCTAAACCTCACGGCCTGCACCAGCCTCCCCGACTACGCCGAAAATGACATCAACACCGTCACCAACATCGCCCGAATCCTGATCCAGGATGTGAGTGATGTGTTTCGGGTGATTGAGCAACGCGGGTTTGAGGCACCAAAGAATTAGTAATAAGAGCTAAGCCGTAAAAAACCCGCACCGAGTTGCGGGTTTTTTATTTCATTCCCCTGTCGAGTTAGCGAGAGGATGGTCTGCTCTATCAGCGCGGCTGACTTTGTTCGCGCGCCATAACATCGAAATCTAACGCTGCCAGCATCGGCGTCCTTTTGGCAGCCAGCACTCATGTTAATATGCCACCACCCAATCATAATCAATGAAGTACACCCGCATGGACGCCACACCCCACCCTTTCAGCCTTTTTTCACTGCTGACCGCTGCTTTGATCCTCTCTGGATGCCAAGCGACAAAGCCCGCGTCCGCTCAAACCACAACACCTGAGGTCCAGCCGGGCCTGGCGGTTTTCAAGAGTGTGATACTCGAGAAACCCGAGCCGAATTCGATCGTGCGAGAGGGAGACCGGATCACCTATTTAGTGGCTTCGTCCCCAAGTCCGGAACGCCACTATCTGGCACGTTTCGACGCCAACTGCAGCGAGCCCGATGCGCAAATGGCTTACCGCAGCAAAAGGGGAATGTCTCGATTCTCCGACAACCCGAGGGGGCGTTCGCAGGAGTCCTGGCAATTACCGGCTGAACAAAAGAGCCAGTATCTGCAAAGTGCGCAGTTGAAGCAGGTGTGTGCCCAGACCGCACCTCCTCAATGGCGCATGTTCTCTGCCCCCGAGCATCAGGATTGGCAGATGATCGACCGCAGCAGCCTGAACGTGAAAGGTGATGAGGTAACTTTCTGGACAGCTCGGGTACTGCCCGGCGAGAGCTTGGTGCCCGGCAAAAACGTCTTGTATGGGCAGGTACGCCAGCGGTGGACAGCCAACTGCGCCCTGCAACAACTGACCGCGTTAAGTCATTTCTACCTGGATACTCACAGTCGTGTGCTCGCTGGCAGCGTGCAGACAGATCTCAAAGCCATCGGCTCGCAAAGCCTCACAGCCGATGAGCGTCAGTTGGTTCAGGTGGCCTGCGGCAAACCGCAATCGCTGGACCAATACAAACCATTTGAAGGGCGCGAACAGTCGCCCTTCGAATCACCGGTCCCTGTCGTTGCCGCCCCGGTGTTGAAGGCCATCGAGGCATTGAATATGCCCAAACCGCAGAAAAGCATTCAGCAGCTACGCCGGGTGTTTAAAGACAACTCCGAGCCAAGACAGTATTCCGATGAAGCGGTACGGCTCAACGGGCGTGACTCGACATACCTTTTGGGCGAGGCGGGAAATCAACTGACGGAGCGTTATGAAGACCGACGCGGTCAGTGGGTCAAAGCCACGTTCCGAGGACTGATTACCCTGGCTGAAAGTGAATTCAGCAATCGTGCAGGAGAGATAACGATTGAGGATAAGGCGCTGACGAACCTCAGCTTCGAGGGCGATTGGGCGCACATGCCGGTCGGCGCCCTCCTGCGATACACGGCGCAGGATATGCAGATGCTTTATACCAACGGCGGGAAAGGTCCCAGAGCCTTGGTGCCGGTCGACAACCGATTCAGCTGTGAGGTGCAGTCGCAGAAACCCGCCAGCGCGTATCACCCGAGTTTGACCGGGAGTGCCAAGCTACTCAGCTGCACCCAAGATACCTACCAATACGGCACCAACATTTACGTCTACCTCGAAACGTATGGAATGTTTGTGCCGTTCCAATACGTCACACGGAACGTGCAGGGCGAATGGACGATCGAGGTTGTAAAAATTTGAGCTGACTGGCCGTTCGAAATAAGGGAACAGATCTGTGTATTCAAATAGATCTGTCACCTTTTCCCAGTCACCTTTTCCGTCTCCTTTTCCGTCTGCGGACGCAGCCTTCGGCAGCTGCTACAGGGTTGCGTCCGTTTTGAGATTAGAAGTTGGCTGGAGTGTTGGCGCTGATGATTTCCGCTTCATCCTGGCCGATGTTGCGAAACTTGTGCGGCAGGGTTGTCGGGAAGTAGTAGCCGTCGCCGGCGTTGAGCACACTGATTTGGCCGTCCACGGTCAACTCAACCGTCCCCCGCGTAACCAACCCACACTCCTCCCCTTCCGAATGCACAATCGGCTCTTCCCCCGAGCTCGCCCCAGGCGCGTACTGCTCACGCAACAACCGCATCTGCCGACTCGGCACCGAAGCGCCAATCAGCAGCAACCGCAGCCCATGACGGCCGAGATCCGGCTGTTCGTTGGCGCGGAACACGTATTGGTGCTCACGCGGCGGCTGATCAAAGGTAAAGAAGTCCGCCAAAGACATGGGAATGCCTTCGAGCAGTTTTTTGAGCGAGCTGACGGAGGGACTGACGCGATTTTGTTCGATCAGGGAGATGGTGGCATTGGTGACGCCGCTACGCCGGGCCAGCTCGCGCTGGGACAGTTTGTAGCTTTCGCGTACTAGTTTGAGTCGTGAGCCCGTGTCCATGACAGCCTTATGCGAAGAATACTTAAGGGTTATGGGGGTGGATGGCGGGCGACTTTTGGCCGCGAAAGTACCGCTTCCCTGTCCCGGAAATGTGAAAGGCGGGTATTAAATCACGTTTGGTGGTGTTGCTCAGCAGGTTCGATGAATGGGTGGGTGAAAAGGTTGTTTGGGCCTGAAATCAGGGTGTTTGGTTGGGGTTGATGGTGGCTGGTCGGGCCTCATCGCGGGCAAGCCCGCTCCCACAGGGTTCTGTGGCGACCGCAAAACTTGTGATCGACCGGGATCAACTTGTGGGAGCGGGCTTGCCCGCGATTGCGGTGTGTCAGCCGACCTCAATGGTGGCTGATTTGGCGTCATCGCGGGCAAGCCCGCTCCCGCAGGTTTTGCAGCGTTTATCAGATGCCGAACCGATCGCGCAGCGCGTAGTACGCGGCGCCCATGGCGGTGAGCGGGGCCTGGAAGGTGCGGCCGCCGATCATTGGCATGTGCGGTAGCGAAGCGAACGCGTCGAAGCGTTCGGCGTCGCCGCGGATCATTTCCGAGATCAGTTTGCCGGCCAGGTGCGAGCAGGTGACGCCGTGGCCGCTGTAGCCTTGCATGTAGTAGGCGTTTTTCTCGATGCGGCCGAACTGCGGCATGCGCGACATGGTCAGCAGGAAGTTGCCGGTCCAGCGGTAGTCGATTTTCACGTCCTTGAGTTGCGGGAAGGTCTTGAGGATTTTCGGGCGGATCAGTTGTTCAATGTCGTCCGGTTCGCGGGCGCCGTAGACCACACCGCCGCCGTACAGCAAACGGTTGTCGGCGGTGAGGCGGTAGTAGTCGAGCAGGTAGTTGCAGTCTTCGACGCAGTAGTTGTTTTTGATCAGGCTGCGCGCAACCTTTTCCGACAACGGTTCGGTGACGACGATTTGCGAGCCGCACGGCATGCTTTTGCTGGTCACGCGATTGTCGAGACCCTGCGGCAGGTAGGCGTTACCGGCGATCAGCAGGTACTTGGCCTTCACCACGCCTTTGGCGGTGCGCACGGTAATCGGTTCGCCGTAGGTGATTTCTACCGCGGCCGATTGTTCGTAGATTTTGCCGCCCAGGCCGATGATGGCCGAGGCTTCGCCGAGGGCCAGGTTCAGCGGGTGAATATGGCCGCCCTGCATGTCCAGCAGGCCGCCGACGTAGGCATCGGAACCGACTTCGCGCTTGATGTCCGCCGCGTCGAGCATTTTCAGGTTTTTGTTGCCGTAGCGTTCCCAGCTGCTTTTCTGCTCGGCCAGGCCTTTGAGCTGCTTCTTGTTCATCGCGGCAAAGATGCCGCCGGGCTTGTAGTCGCACTGGATGTCGTAGTGCTGTATGCGCTGACGAATGATGTCGGCGCCTTCGAAGATCATGCTGCCGAGGACTTCAGCGGTTTTGTCGCCGTAGCGTTCTTCGATGACATCGACGTCGCGGCTGTAGGAGTTGACCAGTTGGCCGCCGTTGCGACCGCTGGCGCCGAAACCGACTTTGGCGGCTTCGAGGACGGTCACGCTGTAGCCCGCTTCCGCGAGGAACAGGGCCGAGGACAAACCGGTGTAACCGGCGCCGATGATGCAGACGTCGCAGTCCACCGCTTGTTCGAGCACCGGGAAGTCGCCGGTGAAGTTACGGGTAGCGGCGTAGTAGCTGTTTACGTGGGTGTGTTTCACAGAATCTTGTTTCATAGCGTTCTCCGATGGCCACCGGCAGCGTGCCGGCGACCGTCGCTTTTTTTATAGGTATTAGAGCTTGATCCAGGTCGCTTTGAGCTCGGTGTATTTGTCGAACGCGTGCAGCGATTTGTCCCGACCGTTACCCGACTGCTTGTACCCGCCGAACGGCGCGGTCATGTCGCCACCGTCATACTGGTTGACCCAGACGCTGCCGGCGCGCAAGCCGCGCGCGAAGGTGTGGGCCTTGCTCAGGTTGCTGGTCCAGACGCCAGCGGCCAGGCCGAAGATGCTGTCGTTGGCAATCGCCAGCGCTTCTTCAGCGGTGTCGAAGGTGATCAGCGACAGCACCGGGCCGAAGATTTCTTCGCGGGCGATGGTCATGGCGTTGGTCACACCGTCGAAAATCGCCGGTTCCACGTACAGACCGCCGGTGCTTTCGAGGGTGCGGCTGCCGCCCGCGATCAGTTGCGCGCCCTGGTCTTTACCGACCTGGATGTAACGCAACACGTTGTCCAGTTGACGCTGGTCGACGACCGCGCCGACGGTGGTTTCCGGGTCCAGTGCGTGCCCCGGTTTCCAGGCTTGCAGCGCTTCCACCAACAGTGGAATGAACTGCTCGCGAATCGAACGCTCCACCAGCAGGCGCGAGCCCGCGGTGCAGACTTCGCCCTGGTTGAAGGCAATCGCGCCGGCTGCTGCTTGTGCGGCGGCGCGCAGGTCTGGCGCGTCGGCGAACACCACGTTCGGGCTCTTGCCGCCGGCTTCGAGCCAGACGCGTTTCATGTTGCTTTGCCCGGCGTAGATCATCAGTTGCTTGGCAATCGCGGTCGAGCCGGTGAAGGCCAGCACGTCGACGTCCATGTGCAACGCCAGCGCCTTGCCGACGGTGTGGCCGTAGCCCGGCAGAACGTTGAACACGCCTTTCGGAATGCCGGCGTCCAGCGCCAGTTGCGCAATGCGAATGGCGGTGAGCGGCGACTTTTCCGATGGCTTGAGGATGAACGAGTTGCCGGCAGCCAGTGCCGGGGCGAACTTCCAGCTGGCCATGATCAACGGGAAGTTCCACGGAACGATGGCCGCGACCACGCCCGCAGGTTCACGGGTGATGAGGCCGAGTTGATCGTGCGGGGTGGCGGCGACTTCGTCGTAGATCTTGTCGATGGCTTCGGCGCTCCAGCGGATCGCGTTGGCGGTCGCTGGGATGTCGATGTTCATCGAGTCGTTGATCGGCTTGCCCATGTCGAGGGTTTCGAGCAGGGCGAGTTCTTCCTGGTTGGCCAGGATCAGGTCGGCAAAGCGAATCAGGGTGCGCTTGCGCTCGGCCGGGGCGAGGTTGGCCCAGATGCCGGATTCAAACGTGCGGCGCGCGACGGCGACGGCCGCATTGGCGTCGGCTTCGTCGGTGCTGGCGACGTTGGCCAGGAAGCGGCCGTCGACCGGGCTCATGCACTCAAAGGTGTCGCCGCTGAGTGCCGGGCAGTATTGGCCGTCGATGAATGCACGGGCTTCGATGGTGAGGGACTGGAAGCGTTGTTCCCAGTCGCTGCGAGTGTTTGTCATGGTTGTGACTCGACGCAGAGGAATAAGTATTTGTTGGGTATCAGTACACCGCAGATCCCTGTGGCAGCGGGTTTGCCCGCGATAGCGACGGGTCAGGCGACATCAATGGAGACTGTGATGACGCTATCGCGGGCAAGCCCGCTCCCACAGGGTTTGGCGGTGCACACAGGTTTTGTGTACACCCCCTCACCCGGGTTTTGCCCCATCAAACCGTGTGCAGGTACCAGTTGTACTCAAGGTCGGAAATGGAGTTCTCGAACTCGGCCAGCTCGCTTTCCTTGCACGCCACGAACACGTCGATGTACAGCGGGTCGATGTAACGGGCCATGACTTCGCTGTCGTCCAGCTCGCGCAGTGCATCGCGCAGGTTGTTCGGCAGGCTTTGTTCGTTCTGCTCGTAGCTGTTGCCTTCCACCGGGGCGCCCGGCTCGATCTGGTTGGTCAGGCCGTGGTGAATACCGGCCAGCACCGAGGCCATCAACAGGTACGGGTTGGCGTCGGCACCCGCAACGCGGTGTTCGATTCGCACCGAGTCCGGCGAACCGGTTGGCACACGCACCGCCACGGTACGGTTGTCGATGCCCCAGCTCGGGGAGTTCGGCACGTAGAACTGCGCACCAAAACGACGGTACGAGTTGACGTTCGGGCAGAGGAACGCCATCTGCGCCGGCAGGGTCTCGAGCACACCGCCGATCGCGTGTCGCAGCGCGGCGTTCTGCTCGGGATCCTCGCTGGCAAAGATGTTGTTGCCTTCTTTGTCGAGAATCGAAATGTGCACGTGCAAACCGTTGCCCGCCTGACCCGGATAGGGCTTGGCCATAAACGTGGTGTCCATCTCGTGGTCGTAGGCGATGTTCTTCACCAGACGCTTGAGCAACACCGCGTAGTCGCAGGCCTTGATCGGGTCGGAGACGTGATGCAGGTTGACTTCGAACTGCGCCGGGGCGCTTTCCTTGACGATGGCGTCGGCAGGAATGCCCTGCTCTTTCGCGCCTTCGAGGATGTCTTGCAGACAGTCGACGTATTCGTCGAGGTCGTCGATCAGATACACCTGGGTCGACACCGGACGCTTGCCCGATACCGGGGAACGTGGCGATTGTGGACGACCGTTCACGTTGTCCTGGTCGATCAGATAAAACTCGAGTTCGAAGGCTGCGCAGATGGTCAGGCCCAGGTCATCGAACTTGCGCACGATATTGGCCAACACTTCTCGCGGGTCGGCAAAGAACGGCTGGCCTTCGAGTTCGTGCATGGTCATCAGCAATTGAGCGGTTGGGCGCTTCTGCCACGGCTCAATGCTGAGGGTGCCGGGGATGGGGAAGCAGATTCGGTCAGAGTCGCCGATGTCCAGACCCAGGCCGGTGCTTTCCACCGTGGAACCGTTGATGTCCAGAGCAAACAGGGACGCCGGCAGGTTAATGCCTTTTTCGTAGACCTTATGAAGACTGGTGCGCTCGATGCGCTTGCCGCGCACCACGCCGTTCATATCCGCAATCAGAAGGTCGACGTACAAAACCTCAGGATATTTCTTAAGGAATGCGTTTGCTTCGTTGAGTTGAACGGCACGCAGAGGGACCGACATGATGCACCTATTTTTTAGCTGTTAATTATTATGTTCACTACCCTTTCACGAGCCCAGTCAACCCGAACGGCAAAGTGAAGTCAATAGCGAACACTTGCCCCTTCAACCTTTATTTTCGGGCCTTTTTAGGGGACGAGAGTGCCAGATCAGCCTTGAGCACCGCGTAAACGCTGAGGATCAGACGTGCGGCGTTTAGAATTTTTTACATGAGAGTTGTTAATTAAAATCAACAAGGCTAAGCTCCGGAAAAGCTCGTTCAAGTGTGAAACTTCGAGGTGATAAAAATGGCATTCAAGCCATTGATCGGCGTTACTGCATGCGTCAAACAGATTGGCCTGCACCCCTACCACATCAGCGGCGACAAGTACTTGCGTGCTGTCAGCGTCGCGGCGCTGGGGCTGCCTGTGGTCATCCCTTCCTTAGGCGAATTGACTGAAATCGAAGATGTGCTCGCCCATCTCGACGGTCTGCTGCTGACCGGCTCCCCTTCGAATGTGGAACCTTTCCACTATCAAGGCCCGGCCAGCGCTCCCGGCACGGATCACGATCCGGCGCGGGATGCCACGACCCTTCCTTTATTACGTGCGGCCATTGCGGCTGGCGTGCCGGTGCTCGGCATCTGCCGGGGCTTCCAGGAAATGAACGTGGCGTTTGGTGGCAGCCTGCACCAGAAGGTCCACGAACTGCCGGGCATGCTCGACCACCGCGAAGCGGACAGTCCTGAGCTGGCGGTGCAATACGCACCGGCGCATGCGGTGACCGTGCAACCGGGCGGTGTGTTCGAAGCGCTGGAGTTGCCAGTCGAGTTCAGGGTCAATTCGATTCACAGCCAGGGCATCGACAGACTCGCCCCCGGCCTGCGTGCCGAAGCGATTGCGCCGGACGGTTTGATCGAGGCGATCTCGGTGGAGCACAGCCCGACGTTTGCCGTCGGCGTGCAATGGCACCCGGAATGGCAGGTGCTCACCCATCCTCCTTACTTGAGTATTTTCCAGGCGTTCGGCGATGCGTGCCGGCGACGGGCCGCGCTGCGTAAAAGCCGCTGACTCAAGACACAAACAACCGATTACTGCCCCCGCGAGTCAGACGGGCGTGCCTTCGCGCGCCCGCCCCTCGCGACAGCAACACACTGCGATAACAACAAGTACTACCAGGCAGCCAGGACGGCGGCGCCGAATAAGCCCAGGCCGGGCGATACCAGTGAAGCAGGTGAAAATCCCTGTGGGAGCGGGCTTGCCCGCGAATGCGGTGTATCAGGTAACGATGATGTCGCCTGACACACCGCCATCGCGGGCAAGCCCGCTCCCACAGGGGGCACTGCCGAATTCACTGACTTCGCACGGCTCAGGCTTGCAATCAACTATTAAGTCAGGCCGCGTTGGCCCGACGACTGAAACCTGTTGGGAGTTTCACATGGCAAACGCCTCCAGCATTTACAGGAAGGCTCTTGAAGGTCACCAGACATCGAAAAAGGTGTTGGTGAAAGTCGACCGCGTCACCAAGAAATTCGACGAAACCTGCGCAGTAGACGATGTCTCGCTCGAGATTCATCAAGGCGAGATCTTCGCCCTGCTCGGCGGTTCCGGTTCCGGCAAATCGACCCTGCTGCGCATGCTTGCAGGCTTCGAGCGCCCGACCGAGGGGCGGATTTTCCTCGACGGCGTGGACATCACCGACATGCCGCCGTACGAGCGACCGATCAACATGATGTTCCAGTCGTACGCCTTGTTCCCGCACATGACCGTGGCGCAGAACATTGCCTTCGGCCTCAAGCAGGACCGTTTGCCCGCCAGCGAAATCGACGCCCGCGTTGAAGAAATGCTGCGCCTGGTGCACATGACCCAATACGCCAAGCGCAAACCGCATCAACTGTCCGGCGGTCAGCGTCAGCGTGTGGCCCTCGCCCGCTCCCTGGCCAAGCGTCCGAAGCTGTTGCTGCTCGACGAACCGATGGGTGCACTGGATAAAAAACTGCGTTCACAGATGCAACTGGAGCTGGTGGAAATCATCGAGCGCGTCGGCGTGACGTGCGTGATGGTGACCCACGACCAGGAAGAGGCCATGACCATGGCCCAGCGCATCGCAATCATGCACCTGGGCTGGATTGCGCAAATCGGCAGCCCGGTCGACATCTATGAAGCACCGGTCAGCCGCATGGTCTGCGAGTTCATCGGCAACGTGAACGCCTTCGACGGCACCGTGGTGGAAGACCTTGAAGGTCACGCGATCATCCACAGCCCGGACCTCGAGCAGAAGATTTACGTCGGTCACGGCGTCAGCACCTCGGTGCAGGACAAGTCGATCACCTACGCCATCCGCCCGGAAAAAATGCTGCTCAGCACGGTCAAGCCCGAGAACCGCTACAACTGGTCCCAAGGCAAAGTGCATGACATCGCCTACCTCGGCGGTCACTCGGTGTTCTACGTTGAATTGCCAAGCGGCAAAGTCGTGCAGTCGTTCATGGCCAACGCCGAACGCCGTGGCGCGCGTCCGACCTGGGATGACACCGTCTATGTGTGGTGGGAAGACGACAGCGGCGTGGTACTGCGCTCATGAAAACACTCAATCAGCAGTTCATGCGGCTGATGCCGAGTGGTCGAAAGCTCGTCATCGGGGTTCCTTTCCTGTGGCTGTGCCTGTTTTTCCTGTTGCCGTTCTTCCTGGTGATGAAGATCAGCTTCTCGGAAGCGGCGCTGGCCATTCCTCCTTACTCGGAGATTTACACCTACGCCGAACAGAAGTTTCAGCTGTTCCTCAACGTCGGCAACTACCTGTTGCTGACCGACGATGAACTGTACCTCTCGGCCTACCTCGGCTCGTTGAAGGTCGCGTTTTTCAGCACGCTGATGTGCCTGGTGATCGGTTTCCCGATGGCCTACGCCATTACCAAGGCCAACAAGGAAACGCAAAACGTCCTGATGCTGTTGATCATGATGCCGACCTGGACCGCGATCCTGATCCGCGTTTACGCGTGGATGGGCATCCTCAGCAATAACGGCCTGCTCAATGCGTTTTTGATGTGGACCGGGCTGACCGATCACCCGATCGAGATCCTCAACACCAACACCGCCGTCTATATCGGCGTGGTGTATGCGTACCTGCCGTTCATGGTGTTGCCGCTGTACGCCAACCTGGTCAAGCACGATCAAAGCCTGCTGGAAGCGGGTTCGGACCTGGGGTCGAGCAACTTCAACAACTTCTGGAAAATCACCGTGCCGCTGGCCAAGAACGGCATCATCGCCGGCTGCATGCTGGTGTTCATTCCGGTGGTCGGTGAGTTCGTGATCCCGGAACTGCTGGGCGGCCCGGAAACCCTGATGATCGGTCGCGTGCTGTGGCAAGAGTTCTTCAACAACCGCGATTGGCCGGTGGCGTCTGCTCTGGCAGTGGTGATGCTGTTGATCCTGATTGTGCCGATTCTGCTGTTCAACCGCAGCCAGGCCAAAGAGATGGAGGCACGGGGATGAAACGTTTCGGTTTTTCAAAAATGATGCTGGTGTTCGGCCTGTCGTTTATCTACTTGCCGATGCTGATCCTGGTGATCTACTCGTTCAACGCCTCGAAACTGGTGACGGTGTGGGGTGGCTGGTCGTTCAAGTGGTACGCCGGCCTGCTCGACAACACGCAACTGATGGGCTCGGTGGTGCGCTCGCTGGAAATCGCCTGCTACACGGCGGTGGCCGCGGTCGCACTCGGTACGCTGGCGGCGTTTGTCCTGACGCGCGTTACGCGCTTCAAGGGTCGCACGCTGTTTGGCGGCCTGGTAACGGCGCCGCTGGTGATGCCGGAAGTGATCACCGGTCTGTCGTTGTTGCTGCTGTTCGTGGCGATGGCGCAGTTGATCGGCTGGCCGCAGGAACGTGGCATCGTCACGATCTGGATCGCCCACACGACGTTCTGTGCGGCGTATGTGGCGGTGGTGGTTTCCGCCCGTTTGCGTGAGCTGGACCTGTCCATCGAAGAAGCGGCCATGGACCTTGGGGCCAAGCCATTCAAGGTATTTTTCCTGATCACCATTCCGATGATCGCGCCATCGCTGGCGGCCGGCGGCATGATGTCGTTTGCCCTGTCGCTGGATGACCTGGTACTGGCGAGCTTCGTGTCGGGGCCGGGTTCGACGACCTTGCCGATGGAAGTGTTCTCGGCGGTGCGTCTGGGCGTGAAGCCTGAGATCAACGCCGTGGCCAGCCTGATTCTGCTCGCCGTTTCGATCGTGACCTTCATGGTCTGGTACTTCAGCCGCCGCGCTGAAGCCACCCGCAAACGTGCGATCCAGGAAGCGATGGACCAGACCGCGAGCGAATCGTGGCAGCAACCGAACAAGCAAATGGCTGGAGCAACGGCTTAATACCGTTGTTGAGTTAACTGTGGTGAGGGGGCTTGCGCCCTCGCCACAGGTTTTGTGTTCTAAATAAAAAGAATGGAGTTGTACCGATGAAAATGTTTGGCAGGACTCTGCTGACACTGTCCTTATTGGGCGCGATGGCTACCGGCGCCCAGGCCAATGACAAGGTACTGCGCGTCTACAACTGGTCGGATTACATCGCCCCGGACACCGTCAAGAAGTTCGAAGACGAGACCGGCATCCGCGTGACCTACGATGTGTTCGACAGCAATGAAACCCTTGAGGCACGCCTGCTCGCAGGCAAATCCGGCTACGACATTGTCGTGCCGTCCAACAGCTTCCTGGCCAAGCAGATCAAGGCTGGCGTCTATCAGACGCTGGACAAATCGAAGCTGACGAACTGGAAAAACCTCAACCCGGTCCTGCTGAAAAATGCGTCCGCCAGCGACCCGGATAACGCTCACGCCTTCCCGTACATGTGGGGCTCGATCGGCATCGGTTTCAACCCGGCCAAGGTCAAGGAAGTGCTCGGCGCCCATGCACCGACCAACTCCTGGGACTTGCTGTTCAAACCGGAAAACGCGGAAAAGCTCAAAGCCTGCGGTATCAGTTTCCTCGATTCGCCAACGGAAATGCTCCCGGCCGCCCTGCACTACCTGGGCTACCCGGTGAACTCGCAGGACAAGGGCCAGATCGCCGAAGCTGAAGCGCTGTTCATGAAGATTCGCCCTTCGGTGGCGTACTTCCATTCGTCGAAATACATCTCTGATCTCGCCAACGGCAACATCTGTGTGGCGGTCGGTTATTCCGGCGACGTCTTGCAAGCCAAGGCCCGCGCGCAGGAATCGGGTAACTCGGTGAAGATCGACTACAGCATCCCGAAAGAAGGCGCCGGCAGTTTCTATGACATGGTCGCCATTCCCCGGGACGCGGCGAACGTCGAGAACGCCTACCTGTTCATGAACTTCCTGATGCGCCCGGACATCATTGCCGAGATCACTAACAACATCGGCTACAGCAACGCCAACGCGGCGGCGACGCCGTTGGTGGATGAGGCGATTCGCGACGATCCGGGTTCGTATCCGCCGCAGGAGGTGATGGCGACGTTGTATGCAATTCCGGATATGCCGATCGGCATTCAGCGGGTGATGACCCGGGGCTGGACGCGGGTCAAGCTCGGGAAGTAATCGCTGAATGTGAGACCGCCATCGCGGGCAAGCCCGGCTCCCACAGGTTTCTGTGTCGGAACACGGGTTTGTGCACAACACCAGTCCCTGTGGGAGCCGGGCTTGCCCGCGATGAGGCCAGCACTCGCAACACAAGACTCAACCGTTTTCCGTTCCCGCAGCGCCTTACCACCGCTGCACGCTCCCTGCAGCAGAACGGCCTCACCTGGCTTCCTCGGTTAAGGTGAATTTGGGCGCCCTCCTCGGGCGCCTTTTTTTAGACGGGCACCAGCGGCCATTCGGCCAATGCCCGATAACGCCCCTTATGCGATTCAAACAGCACAAAACGATCCGCCCGCAGAAAAAAATCCGGCGGCGTCGCGGACTCAGGCACCGGCACCCGATAGTCACGCATCAAGGTCAAATGCGGCCGAAACTCCTTCGCCGTTTCCTCCAGCCCAAACGGCAACATCGCCTGTTCCAACGCATACACCAGCCGCAACAACTGCGGCGGCGCCTGCTCCGGCGCGAGCACCAACACCCCGGCCCTGCGCCACACATCCAGCCGATCAAGCAGCACGCTCAACGCCACACCCGGTACGTGAACCTTGGCCGCGGCCGTGCAGATATCGCCGATCTGCGCCACACCGACAGAACCCAAAAACAACAACGTCAGGTGAAAGTTATCCGCCGGAACCGGCCGGCCGCTGCGCAGTTCAAGTGCGCCGCGCCACTGGGCAATCGCCCTGCGTTGTTCGGGCGGGCAGTTCAGCGCAAAAAACAGCCGCTTGAGCGGTTCATGGGATTCGTCGTTCATGCCTGGCACCTCCTGACATGCACGTTATAGTTGAACCAACCGAAAACAACGGGAGGGGGCCATGCGGCAGATCATCAGCAAAGAGCCATGGTGGGCGATGCCACCGCAACCGGGGCAGGATGAGTCCGAGCTGGAATGGGGCTGGCTGGTTCACTATAGCGAAGGTGAGCCACGTTTCGAGTTCGTCAGGGAGCGGCCGACGGATGACGAAATCCGCCATCGCAAGAGTTGCCGGATCACCCCGAGCGCGGAGTGATCCGGGGAGGTTGTGTCAGGACTGGTAGAGGATGTTGAAGCCGCCGAAGATCATGCGCTGACCATCGAACGGCATTGAATTGACGTCCGGTTGCATGCGCGGGTCGGCCATCATTTTCTGCATGCCGGCATTGCGGGTCGACTTGTCGGGCCAGATGATCCAGGAAAACACCACGGTTTCGTCTGCCTTGAGTTTCACCGCCATCGGAAACGAGGTCACTTTGCCGTCCGGCACATCGTCGCCCCAGCATTCAACAATGCTCAAGGCGCCGTTCTCCTTAAAAATCGCACTGGTGATTTCGGCGTGCTTCTTGAATTGCTCGCGGTTGGCGGTCGGTACGGCAATCACACAGCCATCGACATAAGACATGGTCATTCTCCTGCGGGGGGTTGAGGGTCGGTCTGCTGGCTAGTCGATTGCGTCGGGTTCCAATCGACGTCACCGTCTGGCGAACCGACCGACGGTGGTGCGGCGCTCGCCGCCAGGTTGCCCTCGATCTGCCCCGCCATGTACAGCGTCCCCGCCATGACGCCGGTCGTCGGATTCTGCACCAGCTTCAGCCAGGCCTTGTCGAACGTGTTGCCCAGGCTGCTGCGAATCAGCGCCTCGCTGTCGGGCCGGTCGGCGGCTTGAATCAGTGCGCGAACCCCGGCCACGCCGACGGTGATCAAGCCCCCGGCCAGTTTCCCCGCCGCAGCGGCCACGGCGCTGGCGGCCCCACGCGGGGCCATTTCGGCTTCCATGCGCTGACTGGCACGTTTGGCCACGGGGGCCATGGCGGTGTCGGTCGAGCCAACGCCTTTGTCGCCGCCAGCCTTGTGGATCTTGTCGATCAGCGCCGCGTACGCCGGCAGCGAGTTCAAGGGGGCCGTATGGACGACCTGGTAGAGCGAGGCGTTACGCGCCGGCGGCGGTCCGAGGGCGATGGCGGGGATCTTCTGAATGCGCCCGTTGAGCTGGGCCATCGGTATGCCGTGACGTTTGGAAATTTTCTGCAGCTCTTCCTGAAGAATGTCCACGTAGAACGCCGTGGCCTGGCCGAGGATCGCATCGGGATCAATCTCGACCGCGACCGGCGCCAGCACCCGTTGCTGGTACTGCTCGAGCAAATACTCCGCCAGGCGCTTGGCCGAGGCATCCTGCTCGCCTTTGGCGCTGATGGTGTACCAGCTGACCTTCATCGACAGCCACTCCTGGGTCCAATAACTGCTGAACCAGGGGATGAAGTTTTCTTCGGTCAATTGGTAGACCCGTGTCCGCCAGTAGTCCATGGCCCCGCGCGAGTAGATTCGGGTCTGTTCGGTGGCTGATTGGGAGGCTTCGACGATTTCGCGATCCACCTGGTGCCACGTGCTGTCGGACACCACCACGACCACGTCCACCACGGGAGCACGCGCAGGCGTGGCGCAACCCGCCAACACCACCAACACGGCGACGATCAGCGAACGCAGGTTCAAGATCGCAGTTTCCTACAGTCGCCCCTGGGCAGAATGCCCGGAACTCACAGGCCTATTGATTTGAGTATAGGAGTCGGGGTTTGTTCGCTGGGTTGAGGGTGAACTTGAGCGCCTGCTCGCGATGGAGCCCGAAAGAACACCATCATTAATGTTGATATTCACCATCGCGACGAATGCCTTCCGCAATAAAACCGCCTGAAGCACCATCACTCCATCACAACGCTACGCCCACATCGGAGGGCCACATCATGTTGATCCATCTCCTGACCTGCCTGGCCCTGACGGCCGTTTCGCTGACCCTGTTTTCCCGCTTCTTCCTGGACATCGGTCAGACCGAGGAGCAACCATCATGATCCACTCCGTGAGCCTTTCCGTGAGCTTCCCGGTGTTCGGCACCAACTACTACGCGCACGAATACCTGTCGCGCCAGGCACCGTCACTGGTGTTCGACAAAAACTTCGAAGCGCTGCTGATGCCGGCAGCCTCCAACCACTTCAACAACGAAGTGGTCGGTCTCAATGATCAGTTCCGCTTTCTCAATGACGTGCTGGTTGAGCACTTGCTGGAGATCGAACTGGCCCAACGTGCGCCCCGCTCGTCGCGTCAGTTTACGTTCTAGGAAGCCACGGGCCGGCGCACGGCCCGCACCTTGCCGCTGTTACCCCCGCCACAGAAAAACTGCTCGCCACCATCCGACTCAAGACCTGACACCCCGACCCCAGGCGGCATTTCGACCGCCTCCAGGACCTTGCCGGTGGTCGGGTCAATCCGCCGCAACTCACTCTGATCTTCCTCCCACGTGCCGTGCCACAGATCGCCATCCACCCAGGTCACGCCGGTGACAAAACGGTTGGACTCAATGGTGCGCAGAATGGCCCCGGTGTCGGGGTTGATCTGATGAATCTTGCGCGCCCGGTACTGACCGACCCACAAGGTGCCTTCCGCCCAGGTCAGCCCCGAATCGGTGCCGCCGCCGGGTGCCGGAATCGTGGCCAGCACGCGACCGCTCTTGGGATCGATCTTGTTGATGTGTTCCCCGGCAATCTGGAACAAATGCTCGCCGTCGAAAGCGGTTCCTGCGTCTGCGGTGATATCCAGCGAACGCAGCGGCTTGCCACTGTCCGGGTCGAGGGCGTTGAGCTTTTCGCCGGAAGCAAACCAGACGTGCTGGCCGTCAAACGAGACGCCGTGCACGCTGTCGACACCGGGAAACGGGCCGTATTCACGGATGATTTCAGCAGTTGAACGTTTCATGGTTGCATCCTCTTCACTGGGTGTGTGGAGTGGAGCCTAATCACCCGGCAACAAAGCCGTGAGTAACAAAGTCGTCGCGAATCCCGGCATCGGTGGTGTCATCCAGCGACGGGCGCGGCCACGACCAAACGCCTGCACTTTGCCGGCGACCGCCAGCGAATCGAGCGCTCGTTGCACGCTGCGCTGACCGGTGCCCAGCGCCATCGCCAGCGCCGAACTCGACCACGACTCGCCGTCTGCCAGAAACGCCAACAGCGCCGCGTGCTGTTCTTCGACCGGCCGCGCCAGCACCACGACGTCCGCCGACATCAGTGCAAAGCCGCGTTTCGTCGCCGTGATCCCGGCCAGCGGTCGAAGCGCCGCACGCAACCGTCCGACTTCGACGCGCAACCGCGCACGGTGGGATTCGTCACTGAGTTTCAAACGAAAAGCATAGGCAATGAGTGTTTCGCGAGTGACATCGGCTGGCCAGGCTTCGGCCAATGCCCGTACGAGGGTGAACAACACCGGGCGCCTGGCCAGCGACACCGACATGCCGGCGCCGCGCACCGTGTATCGACAGGCGTCGACCACCAGTGACGTTGAGGTCAGCAGCGTTTCAACCTCATCCAGCAGCACCGGTCGCGCCTCGCCCCGGCTGATTAGCCGGGCGGCGGGCGCGTTGAGGACATTAACGACGCTCTCCATTTCTGCGCTCAGCGCCGGAATCCCCGCCTCGCCGGCGAAGCGCCCGGCCCTTTCCAGCGCGGACCGCGCCTTTTTGATCTCCAGCCGGCGCAGAGCGATGCCGACCACCACCCATTCATGGGCGGCGCGCAAGGCTGGTGGCAAGGGCGCAGGGTCTAGCCGGGCGAGCCGCTCCTCGACCTGTTCGAGATGACCGATCAGCAATAAACGCCGGATCTCCAGATACCGCGCATGGGCCGCATTCACCCAATCGCCATGGGCCTCCAGCGTTGCCCGCGCGGCGTCGAGGGCTTTTTCCGGCCAGCTCAAATCGCGAGACGCCAGGGCGATTTCAGCCTCCGCCACCACACAGCGGGCTCGGGCCATCGGCTCTTTGGGACCAAATGCACGCGCCGCCCGTTTGACCAATGCCTTGGCGCGCTCCAGATCGCCGAGCTGCGCCATGGCGATACCGCGCAGTGCCAGCGCTGGCGCATCTTCGCGCAGGGCCACCCGGTTCAACGCCCCGAGGGGATCACCCGCGGCCAATGCACGGGCGGCGGCGGTGATCAGCGAGTCCATGTGAATCGCGCCACGGTGGTCACTCCCTTCGTTGGATGTCCGCTGGTTAGTCTATCTCAGGATCCTCAGACCACCCGGCAGACCCGATCATCGCGGGCGTTTGCCGGCCTGCACCCACTCCCGCGGGCTGACCCCGGTTTTTCGGCGAAACGCCCGGGCCAGTGCCGAGGGGCTTTCGTAGCCGACTTCATCGGCGATCAGCGCAATCGACTTGCCTTCGCGCAAGCGTTTCTGCGCCAGGCTGATGCGCCAGCTCACGAGATAGTCGACCGGTGTCTGCCCTACCACCTGACGAAAATGCTCGGCAAAACTGGCGCGGGACATGTTCGCCGCCGCCGACAGTTCGGCCACGGTCCAGGACTTTTCCGGCGCGTCGTGCATCAGGCTCATGGCCCGTGCCAGTCGCAGATCGGCGAGGCCGGCCATCATGCCGGGGCTCTGTTCGCGGTCGCTGAGGATATGCCGCAGCAGCTGGATCACCAGCAATTCGAACAGTCGATCCATCATCGCTTCACGGCCACAAATGCCGCCGAAGGCTTCGCTGAACAGCCAATCCAGCGTGCCGGCCATCGTCGGAATGCTGTCGAGCTTGAGCAGCAGAAAGTCCGGCAGCGCGGCGGCCAGGGCATTGCCGGCGCCACCGTCGAAATCCAGCGACGCGCACACCAGTTGGGCGCCCGAGTCTTCGCTGGCGAATAAACGGTGACGGTAAGGTCGCGGGAAAAAAATCAGCGTCGGCTCGGTGAGCACCTGGTCGGGCTCATCGGCCAATTTCAGCATCACTTCGCCGGCCTGCAACAGGTGCAGGTGGCCGGTTGACTGGTCGCCATCAAACGCCACGGAGCCGCAAAAATGCCCGCTGTAGAAGCTCCCGGCACTGACGCCGAAGTGGGTGAGTAACGTGGACAAGCGATCCATGGAACGGCTCCCGGGTGAATATCTGGACGATCTGTCGCATATCCTCGACGATTTGCACCCTAAAAGCCAGCGTCGCCCCATAGCATAGACCCCGTACCCAGCGCACACCGCGCTTGAATCGACGGAGCAATACCCATGAGCCGCATCACCGCCCTGAGCCTCGAAAACGCGACTGACACCACCCGCCCACTGCTGGAAGGCGTACAGAAAAAAATCGGCTTTTTGCCGAACGTCTTCAAAACCCTGGCGCACGCCCCTGTGGTACTTGCGGCCTACCTGCAACAAAGCGCGACGCTGGGCAAAACGTCCCTGAGCGCGACGGAAAAAGAAGCCATCTTTTTGGCCACCTCGCAAGTCAACGGCTGCGATTACTGCCTGGCGGCGCACACGCTGTTTGCCGGTAAAGCCGGGCTGTCCGCACAAGACATCGTCAGCGCCCGACACGGCCAGTTGAATGCCTACGCCACCCTCGCCCAACAAATTACCGAAAGCCGTGGCCATCTGAGCCTCGAACAGCTCGACGCCGCACGGGCGGCCGGCATCACCGACGCCAAGATCGTTGAGGTGGTGGGCCACATCGCAGCACAAACCTTGACCAACTACCTCAACAACCTCGCCCTCACCGAGATCGACTTTCCCGCCATCGATGCATAAGCGCGGCCACTAAATTCAGGAGTATCGACGATGAACAGCGTGACGATCTATACCACCGACACCTGCCCCTATTGCCGCAACGCCAAGGCGCTGTTGGCCAGTAAAGGCATCGCGGCCGAGGAAATAAACGTCCAGTCCAGCCCCGGCAAATTCGAGGAGATGCTCAGCCGCAGCGGTCGACGCAGCGTGCCGCAGATTTTCATCGGCGACACCCATGTCGGCGGCTTCGATGACCTGGCCAAGCTGGATCGCCAGGGCGGTTTGCTGTCGATGCTGGCCTGAAACCCGCTGCCCGTGCACGACCTGGAAGACGGGTCGTGCCGGGTATTCTCTAAATTCTTTATAGGTTGTACGATGACCGACGAGTCACCTTCCCACAACAATAAGGAAACACCTATGAAGAACGTCAAACTGCTGGCCGGTTTTCTCTGCCTCTTCAGTGGCTACGTCGCCGCCGCCCCTGCACCGGGCGAGAAAGAGGTCGCCAGCGCCGTCGACCATCTGACCCAAGCCATGCTGCACAAGAACATTCCCGAACTTAAAACCCTGACCGCCGAGAACCTGACCTACGGGCATTCCAGCGGCAAGGTTCAGGACAAGAGCGAATTCATCGCCGATATCGAAACCGGCAAAAGCGCGTTCAAAACCCTGGAAATGCAAAACCAGACCATCAACGTCTCCGGCGATGTGGCGCTGGTGCGCAATCATTTCTCGGCCCAGGCCCTCAAGGGCACTGAAGTGATCCCGACCGAAATCGAGAACTTCCAGATCTGGCAGAAGAAGGGTGGGAAATGGCTGCTGGTCGGCCGCCAGGCTTTCCACATCTAGCTTTCCATATATAAAAAATCCCGCCCAAGGTCACTTGAGCGGGATTTTTCATTTGGGCGCTATTAAGCCACCGGAATCATCGGGTCCGCTGCGGCCAATGCGGCGGCACGATCAGCTGCCGGGGGGTAGATCCACACGGTGTTGATCTGCGTCTTCAGGTTTTTGCCTTCCTGCTTGACCAGTTTGATTTGACGGTCCCAACCCTCGGTATAGACCGCGCCCCAGGCGCCCAGGTCCAGGCACGTCACGTACTTGGGCTGGCTGTACGGCGTCGGGTCCACGCCCAGCATCTGCGCCGCCACGTTGTTACCGGCGTGACGCCCCAGCGAGATGGCGTGCTGGCAGGTCATCATCGCGAAGTTGCCGATGTCGTCGCAGGCCGCGTAAGCCACATCACCTGTGGCAAAGATGTCGTCCTGGCCGATGACTTTCAGATGGCTGTCCACGTGCAAACGGCCTTGGCCATCACGCTCGGCAGGGATTTGCTCGGTCAGCGAGCTGGCGCGCACACCGGTGGTCCAGATCACGGTCTGGGTCTCGATGCGCTGGCCGTCGGCCAGGGTCACACCGTTCGCGTCGACCGCCGCCACCGACGACTTCACGCGCCATTTCACTCCCAGTTCAGCGCTCGCCTCGGCAATCGACTGGCTGATTTCAGCTCCCATTGAAGCCCCGACCTTCTCGCCACGGTCGATGATGATCACTTCAATGTCGGCGCCCTCACCGAGAATTGCCCGCAGACGCGCCGGCATTTCAGTCGCCGTTTCAATCCCGGTGAAACCGCCGCCAGCGACGACCACGGTGTTGCGGGCTTTGCTTTCTGGCTGGTTGGCCAGGGATTTGAGGTGGTTTTCCAGACGCACGGCGTGTTCGATCTGGTCCACATCAAAGGCATGCTCGGACACACCCGGGGTGTTCGCCTGGGCCAGACGGCTGCCGGTCGCCAGAACGAGTTTGTCGTAGCTGAGGCTCTGGGTGGTGCCTGAAGCATCGGTGTAACCGACACTTTTCTGCTCCACGTCGATGGTCTCTGCGGCCCCCTTGATGAACTTCACACCGACCGCATCGAACAGTTCATCGAGCGGTGCAGCCAGTTGATGAGCATTCGGTTCGTAAAAGCGCGGACGCACGCGCAGCTCGGCCTGAGGCGCCAGTACCGAGACCTCTACCCCGTTGTGATCATGCAGGTCGAACAGGCGTGTAGCGCTCAACGCCGTCCACATGCCGCCGAAACCTGCGCCGATGACCAGAATGTGCTGTTTCATGGTTTTAACTCCGAGGATGACCAAAGACTGAACTCGTTGCCGAGCGGACAACGGCGACTATAGTTATCCTAGTTACAGTGTGCAACGTTCTTTTTTCCATGGTTGCCATCATTCACTTCGATACCTCGACAATCCCGCCAACAGCTTTTATCTATAAGCAACACGGGGCAGATAGCGACAAACATGGATTGTTGCCCGCCTCACCATCGGCTGATAACATTGGCGACTCATTCAGTCGGAGATCCAGATGTCTCTTTACAGTGCGGGCGTTGAATACGGCATTCATTGCCTGATTTTTCTGGTAGGCGATTACGGCGACAGCCGTGAGGCAAGCGTGCGCGACCTCGCCGAACTGCAAGGCGTGCCGCTGGATTACCTGGCCAAGATCTTCACTCGCCTGGCCAAGGCCAAACTGGTGGTGGCCACCGAAGGCGTGCGCGGCGGGTTCAAACTGGCGCGGCCGGCGGACGAAATCAGCGTGCTGGATATCGTCAACGCCATCGATGGCAAGAAACTGATCTTCGATTGCCGCGAGATTCGCGGGCGTTGCGCCTTGTTCGACGGCGCCCCGCCAGCGTGGGCCCTCGACGGTCCTTGCTCGGTACATGCCGTGATGATGACCGCGCAAAAACGCATGGAAGAAGCGCTCGCCCAGCAGACCATTCTCGACCTCGCCAGAAGAGTCGGGCGCAAGGCCCCGGCCGAATTCGGTGAGCAGTTGAACACCTGGATGAGTGATCGACGGGAAAAGAAAACCGCCAGCAGTGTGGCGGTTGAGGATGCGCAGATCATCCCGACGACTGATCTCTCGGACTGACGATTCAGCTATGGGCAAAGCGGATTGGCGCGCTCTATGATTAGGGCCCATGACGACCCCTGTTTCGATCCGCTCCCCCTGCCCGCCCGGCGCCTGCACCTGCGGGCGTGACCCGCTGCTGGAAACACCGGGTGCGGACGTGCGCATCCTGTTTCTGACCCGCCCGGAAGAAAAGCGCCTGCTCGACCGCCTGGAAAACCTCCAGAGCCTGGCCGACCTCGAACGCCTGCAACAGCGGATGTTCGAGCAACTGGGCATCCGCGTCGAGATTGCCCCAGGTTTCAACGAAGTGCGGACCATGCGCGGCATCGGCATCACCCTCGGCGAGCAACCGGGGCTGTGCCGCAAGACCCGCCAGTCAATCCCCGCTGCCATTCGCCGTGGCCTTGAGAAGCGCCCGGAAATCGCCTACGACATCCTCAACGCCAACGACTTGTTGCGGGACGCCTGACTGTCGCGGCGCAATTCAGGAATCCAATGACCGAGCAACGCCGATCACGGGGGTGTCACCACGGTGTAATACACCCCGTTGGCGCCATAGGCGGGTTGCAACCAGGCATTGCCGCATTGGTAATACGTGTTCTGGGAAAAAGTCTGCAAATGACATCCGGGAGGCAGGCTGGCATAGGTCTGGCCCAAGGGCATCGTCGGCGGTCCTGAAGCAACCATCCCGGCGTTATAGCCAGCGCTAAAATCGTCGGCGTCGGAATTCTCGTCGACCACCGTCCCCGCCGCCTCACCCACCGCCACGCCCGTCGCAACGGCGGCTGCCGGATTGACTCCGCCGCCGCAGTAATAACAGCCGCTGCTGGCAATCACAGCGGCGGGCGGATGGTAGTAGGCCGTCCCGTAAGGAACGGACTGGTAAGCCCCCCCACCATAAGCGGGTCCCCGGTAGGCTGTCGTGCCATAACCATCCGCGTGGTAGCCAGCAGCGGAGGCGCCATTTTCACCTTGTGCATGCCAGGCCCCCTCCCCGCCGGACGCTGTTCCACCTTCGGCACCCGTGCCTGACCAGGCCCCCTCGCCACCGGACGCCGAACCGCCGCGATAGCCCGAACCGCTCCAACTGCCGTCACCGCCGGACACCGAGCCGCCGCGATCGGTTTCGCCACTCCAACTGCCATCGCCGCCCGAAGCCGAGCCGAATTCGCCGGAACGACTCCATGAACCCCCTCCGCCGTATCCCCCTCCAAAGCGACCGGCGTGCGACCAGGCTGCCGCCTCGTTACACACCAGCGCGGCGACTAGCAGCCCCGCGAACTTCAAGGTAGATCTGTTCATGATTCACCCTCCTCGTTCAGGGTTTTGTGACCGGCTCTTTAACGCCTTGTGGGGCACGAAGGCTGGGTGGCGGGGCAAACTTGATACGGTGCGCCGATTCGATCTGGTCGGGCTTGAAGAACGTCGCAGGCATCGCCGAACTGAGCTTCCAGTCACTGAAATCGACCTGATGCCGGGATCGGCTCGGGTCATCGAGAAACTCTGCCCGCAACCGGCGCGGGAGCTTGTCCTCGGTACCGATCCAGGCTTGGACGAACACCGTGTCGCTGGTGTAGGCAATCACATCGGTGGTGGTATCGCCGACCACCGTGGACTGGCCGACGTAAAACGCCACACGCATGTCCCTGGACAAGTCTTTATACGGATCAGCGACGATCACGTCGGTAAACGGAAAATAGATGGCGGCGCGCTTATACGCAGCCTCCAGCGTTGCATCGATGGTCGGCGGCGCATCGACTTGTGCAAGCAGGTTGTCTTTTCGCTCATAGGCATAGGCTTGCTTGCCGTCGTAATAAAACTCGGTGGCCGGACCGTCGCCCGAAGTCAAGACACGCAGGCGATCCGGGCGCTGTTCATTGACCAGCGCCACCGTGCTGTAGGCCAGGGCCGGCCCCAGCCGGCTGGGCTTTTCGTAGGTGGTCACGGCTTTGAAACTCAGGCCCTGAGTGCTGGTCAGCCGGGCGCTCATGGCCTTGAGAACATCCAGCGCTTTGGGCTCCAACTGCGCCGTCGGCGCATCGACGGCGGGTGTCTGGCCGGCATACAACGGGGTCGTGAACGCCGCGATGACAACGCTGATCGAGAGCCAGCGAACAGGCTGTTGGCGGGTGGGCATCGGATGTTCTCCGCAGAGAGAGGTCAGGCGTTGAACGCCTGGTGACGGAGGTGACGTCGCCTATCAGCAAAGCCCAGTTTTATGGCATCCGCCATTCCATCGAAAAAATAGCGGGCCGAAACGAACGTAAACAATCAGCGAAGAAAGCAAATGCTGGATATTTGGCAATTGCTACCTACGCTCTCCGCAGAGGTTTCTGGATTTCGAGAGCCGGTGGGCGCTGGCCGGCTGTGTCACGACCGAACATTGGGCCTCATCGATGGAGCACGCACCCCCATGAATCTGTCCCACAACCTGCTCCTTTGCACTGCATTGGCCGGGCTCCTGCTCGGCGGTTGCACCTCGAAAGTCACCGAGACGACGCAGTACTCCGGCTACCTGTCGAACTACAACAACCTGCAGGAAGTGGAGACGCCCAGCGGTGGAACGGCGATGCGCTGGGTGAGCCCGTCGTGGAACCCGAATGCGTACGACACCATCGCGTTCAGGACGCTGGAGTTTTATCCCGCGCCGAAACCCAATGAGCAGGTCAATCAGCAAACACTGACCGACTTGCAGAACTACATGTCCAGCAAGGCCAAAAGCGTGTTGGGCCAGAAGTACCGCAGAGCGTCCAGCGCGGCCGCCGCACCGACCGGGTCGCATCCGCTGATCCTGCGTGCGGCAATCACGGGCGTCAGCACTTCGAACGAAGGCATGAAGTGGTACGAGGTGATGCCGATCGCGGCCGTTATCGGCGCGACACAGGCCGCCACCGGCCACCGGGATCAAGACACCAACCTGTTCATCGAAGCCGAGTTCATTGACGCCAGAACCAATCAGACCATGGTCAAAGTGGTGCGCAAGGTATTCGGTAGCCAACTGGAAAACGAGAGCCAGAAAATCACCGCCAAGGACTTTAAAGACGCGATCGACAAACTGAATGCCGATCTGCGGGCGTTCATTAGCAGTTGAGTCCTGTTCCAAACCACTCCTGATAACGAGGATCGAAGCATGAAAACTGTCCTATCCTGGATGACTGTCACGTTAGCGATGGTGTTGATCAGTGCCTGTGCCGCTGTGGGATCAAGCGGTGGTGGTGCCGGTGAGATGGAGATTCGCTCAGGAAAGATCGAGCAGATAACCCTCACACAGATGCAGACCAATCACGACAGCGGTGTTGGCGCTGTGCTCGGTGGCCTGGGCGGGCTGGGCATCGGCAGCCTGATCGGGCGTGGCACCGGTCGCGATGTCGCCATGGTTGCCGGCGCGCTCGCCGGTGCGGTTGGCGGTAACTACGCCGAGAAGAAAAAGTACGATCAACCGGTAGAGGCGCAGCAGATCATCGTGCGCGTCAAAAGTGGCGTGCTGGTATCGGTGACCCAGCCGATCAATCCCGCCCTGGGTAAAGGCATGAACGTTTACATCGAAGGCTCAGGCAATGATGCCCGGGTGGTGCCGCAAGGCAGTTAACCTTCCCGGCTGAACTCGAACAGGCTGGTGCCCAAGGTGCAATGTGATGACGCACATCAACTCATTGCCGAATAAATCGCATTGGTGTGCCGGCCTGGCCTGTTTTCGCATGTCCGTTTCTGGATATTTCACGATCCTTACCTACGCTGTTCGCGGGGGATCCAATATTTCAGTGAGGCCGGGGGGCTTCTCTCCGAGTGCTAACGTCCTGCACAGGAACTCGACATGAACCGGAAAAAATTATCCTCCGTACTCGCCGTGCCTCTACTGTTGTCTGCGATGTCTATTGCCGGCATGTCTCACGCCGCCGATAAGCCTCCCAACATTCTGGTGATCATGGGCGACGACATCGGCTGGTCCAACATCGGCGTCTACAACCAAGGGATGATGGCCGGCCGTACACCCAATCTCGACCAGCTCGCCAATGAGGGCATGCGCTTTACCGATTATTACGCCGAGGCCAGTTGCACGGCCGGGCGCGCCAACTTCATCACCGGTGAACTGCCGATCCGTACCGGCATGACCACCGTCGGCCAGGCCGGTTCGCCCATCGGTATTCCCGCCGAAGCCGTGACCATTGCTACCACCCTGAAAGCCATGGGTTATGCCACCGGCCAGTTCGGCAAGAACCACCTGGGCGACTTGAACGAATTCCTGCCGACCGTCCACGGCTTCGACGAGTTCTTCGGTTACCTCTATCACCTCGACGCCATGGAAGACCCGGCGCACCCCAACTATCCGCAGGAGCTGCTGGACAAGGTCGGACCACGCAACATGGTCCACAGTTGGGCCACCACCACCGATGACCCCACCGTGATGCCGCGCTGGGGCAAGGTCGGCAAACAGAAAATCGAAGACGCCGGCACGTTGTATCCGGAGCGGATGAAAACCGTCGACGAAGAAATTCGTGACAAGACCTTCAGCTTCATCGACAAGGCCAAGCAGGACAACAAACCGTTTTTCGTCTGGTTGAACCCGACCCGCATGCACATCGTTACCCACCTTTCCGACAAGTACGAAGGCATGCGCAATGCAGAAAACGGCTGGTCGGAACAGGAAGCCGGCATGGCTCAGCTCGATGACGTCGTCGGCGATGTCATGGCCAAGCTGAAAAAAGACGGGCTGGATGACAACACCATCGTGGTCTTCACCACGGACAATGGTGCGGAAAACTTCACCTGGCCGGACGGTGGCACCACCCCGTTTGCGATGGGTAAGGGCACGGTGATGGAAGGCGGTTTCCGGGTACCGGCCATTATCCGCTGGCCGGGCAAAGTGCCGGCCAACCAGGTCGCCAACGGCATCATCTCGGGCATGGACTGGTTCCCGACCCTGGTCGCGGCGGCGGGCAACCCGAACATCACCGCAGAACTGCTCAAGGGCAAACAACTGGGCGATACCACCTACAAGGTGCACCTCGACGGTTACGACCAGACGCCGATGATTACCGGCAAAGGTCCGTCCAACCGGCATGAAATCTTCTACTTTGGAGAGAGCACCCTCGGTGCAGTGCGCATTGATGACTACAAATATCGTTTCATTGACCAGCCGAGTGCATGGCTGGGAGCAAAAGTGGCGGTGGACGTGCCCTACCTGACCAACCTGCGACTCGACCCGTTTGAGCGCATGGGTTGGGCGAACAATGGGGCTGCGCAAGGTTCGACGCAATACTTTGACTGGTTCAAGTTCCAGTTCTGGCGTTTTGTGTTTGTCCAGCAACAGGTGGCCAAACTGGCTGAGACCGCCATCGAGTTCCCGCCGATGCAAAAAGGCGCGAGCTTCAACCTCGACTCGGTCAAAGCCAAGATCGAAGCGGCCCGGGCAGCCATGGGCAAGTAAGCAGCCGAATCCAAGGGTGGCTGGCGTCAGCTACCCTTGTTCGAAGGGAATAATGCCGGGGGAAATCCATGACAACAAGAACAGTTGCTTTACCCACTTTCACCCTCCTTGCGCTGTGCTGCCAGCAAGCCTGGGCCGGGGGCATCATGCTCTACGAAATCGGCACGGATAACACCGGCCTGGCCAACGCCGGCGCCGCCGCCCGCGCTCAAGGCCCCTCGACCATCGCCAGTAACCCGGCCGGCATGAGTTACTTGCCGGGCACGCAGATCACGGGCGGTTTGCAAGTGCTTTACGGTGACCTGTCCTTCGATCGAGATTCCGGCACCAATACCCCCGGCAGCGGCAGTGGCAATGCCCTCGACCCGATTCCTGGCGGCAGCTTCTTTATCACCCATGAACTCGACGATCACTGGAGCGTCGGTTTCGGCCAGTACGGCGATTTCGGTCTGGCGGTCAATTACGACAACGACTGGTCCGGCCGCTACTTCGCGCAAAACTCCAGCCTGCTGGGTTTGTCCCTGGTGCCCAGCGTGGCGTATCGCTTCAACGAGCAATGGTCGGTCGGTGTGGGCGTCAAGGCCATGTACGGCATGTTGCAGGCGGACACCGCCATCGACCGCTCCCCCTTGGGTCTCACCGACCGCGCGGACGGCCAGTACAAATACAAGGACGGCACCTGGGGCTACGGCGCTAACGTGGGGGTGATCTATGCCCCACAGGCCGGCACGCGCATTGGCCTGACCTACACCAGCAAGGTAGACCTGGATTTCGAAGACCGACTGGATGTGAAAGGCGATGGTCGTTTGCTGGATCGCATCAACAACACCAATACCAAACTCGACATAACGGTGCCGCAAACTGTCACCTTGAGCCTGTATCAACAACTGGATCGGCAATGGGCCTTGCTGGCCTCGGCCAACTGGCAGGACTGGTCGGAGTTCGGTGACATCGGCGTACAGGTCGACACCACGGCAGCGGGGGCGCAATCAAAAACGGTCGATGCCGGCTTCAAGGACACCTGGCACCTCTCCCTTGGCGCGCAATACCAGGCCACCGAACAATGGTTGTGGAACGTCGGCGTGGCGTACGACAGCAGTGCCGTTTCCGACAGCAATCGCAGCGTCATCGTGCCAATGAACGAAAGCTGGCGCATTGCGACAGGAGCCACCTATGCTCTTAACAAAGACACCGACGTCAATGTCAGTTGGGCCATGGTCTGGCTGGGTGACATGCCCGTCGAGCAGACCAAAACCGTTTCGGGCAATCGAATTTCCGGTCAATTCGACAACGCCTGGATACAAGCGCTGACCGGGAACATGACTTGGCGTTTTTGATGTGTAGTTAATGAAAAAAAAATGACTCAAACCATGGAGTAAACACCACTATGAATCTGTCCCGAAACCTGTTCATCGGTGCTGCACTGACCGGCGTGTTGCTAAGCGGTTGTACTTCAAAAGTCACAGAGAAGGAGCAGTACTCCGGCTACCTGTCCAGTTACAACAACCTGAAAGAAGTCGAAACACCAAGCGGTGGCACGGCGATGCGCTGGGTGAGCCCGTCGTGGAATCCGAATGCGTATGACACCGTGGCGTTCAACAAGCTGGAACTCTATCCGGCGCCGAAACCCAATGAACGGGTGAATCAGCAGACGCTGACCGACATCCAGAACTACATGACCAGCAAGGCCAAAGCCACGCTGGGCACTAAATACCGGATTGTGAGCAACTCGACGTCGGCACCGGCCGGTTCCAGGACCTTGATCCTGCGCGCAGCCATCACCGGGGTCAGCGCCTCGAACGAAGGCATGAAGTGGTATGAAGTCGTTCCAATCGCTGCCGTCGTCGGCGCGACACAGGCGGCGACCGGTCACCGTGACCAGGACACCGAGCTGTACATCGAGGCTGAGTTTGTCGACGCCAATACCAATCAGACCGTAGGCCGGGTTGTGCGCAAGGTCTTTGGCACCACACTGGAAAACGAAAGCCAGAAAGTCACTGCCAAGGATTTCAAAGTGGCCATCGACAAGCTGAACTCCGACTTGTGGGCGTTCATCAATAAAAAATAACCGTTTATCAAGCAACAAAGAGAAACGACCAGCGCCCCATTAAAGGGGCGCTGGCATTTCAAACGCCGATTATTTTTTCATCCCCACCCGCCGTCGCATCTCGGCCGTAATCGTCTGCCGGGTTTTCCTGAGGTCCGCCCATGGCTCATCGCCCACTTCGGCCAGGCGCTCATGCACGTTGTGCACGTTCCACTGATTGCCGCCCTTGAGTTCAGCCACCTCCTCGCGAAAGATCGGCACCGACACCGGCAACCCTTCTCGGGTGCGCGCTGCGTAAGCGCAAATGGTGGTGGCGCCCAGACCGTTGCGCAGGTAATCGATGAAAATCCGCCCTACCCGGTTCTTCGGTCCCGACACCGCGGAAAACCGTTCCGGCAAGAGCTTGGCCATGTGACTGACTATCGCATGGCTGAAGTCCTTCACCTCGTCCCAACCGAGCTTGCGGGTCAGCGGCACCACCAGGTGGATACCCTTGCCGCCACTGGTTTTGAGAAACGCTTTCAATCCCAGTTCATCGAGTATCGACAACGTTAGCTGTGTCGCCTCGACCATGCTTTTCCACGGCAGCGCCGGGTCCGGGTCGAGGTCGAGCACGAAGCGGTCGGGCCGGTCGAGGTTGTCCGAGGTGGCATTCCAGGTGTGCAGTTCCACGGTGCTCATCTGCACGGCGCCGATCAGCGCTTCGACGTTGTTGATGATCATCACCGGTTGGCCGGTGAGTTCCTTGTCCAGCGTGGTGATGCCCGGAATGGCCAGGCGCTCGGCGTTTTTCTGGAAAAACAGTTCACCACCGATACCGTCCGGCGCACGCACCAGTGCCACGGGACGGTCCTTGAGTTCGGGCAAAATCCATTCGGCGACACTGGCGTAATATTCAGCCAATTGCACCTTGGTGGTGCCGCTGGAGGCGTCAATTACCCGGTCAGGATGAGTGATGCGCACCTTGCCCGCGCCCAGGCCGATCTGCGACGGCGCGGGTGAATCGGTTTTCTTTTTCGCTGCCGGGGCGGGTTTTTTCTCTGGGATCTTCACCACGTTCGGGCGCTCCTCAGTGATGCTCTCAGCGGGTTTGTCATCGCGCAGGCCATGGAACACTGCATGACGCACCGAGCCTTCCTTGGTCATCTCGGCGAAGGCCACTTCCGCCAACAGAGTGGGTTTGAGCCAGTGCACACCCTTGGCCTCGAAACCGGTCGGTGGATTGACCACCGACGGTTTCTTCGCCAGCAACGGTTTCAGCTGCGCGTAGATGCGTTTGAGGGTCGTCTCGTTGAACCCGGTGCCGACCTTGCCAGCGTAACGCAACTTGCCGCTGTCACGGTCATGCAAGCCGAGCAGCAATGCACCGAATGCGTTGCGCGAACCTTTCGGGTCGGTGTAGCCGACCACCACGAATTCCTGGCGGTGTTTGCACTTTAGCTTGATCCAGTCGCTGCTGCGCCGGGACACGTAAGGCGAACCCAGTCGTTTGCCGATCAGCCCTTCCATCTGCATCTGGCAGGCGCTGTTAAGCAAGGCTTCCGGCGCTTCGCCAAACGAATCCGAGAAGCGCAGCAACGGGTCGTGATTGGCGTTGAGCACAGTCGCCAGCGCCACCCGGCGTTCTTCGACCGGCACCTCGCGCAGGTCCACGCCGTTGAGGTAAGGCAGGTCGAACAGGTAGTACAGGATGTTGGCGCTGGCACCGGCGTCGAAGGCATTTTGCAGCGCCTGAAAGTCCGGCACGCCCTGCTCGTTGGCCACCACCATTTCACCGTCGAGCCAGGCCGATTCGAGGCCCAGCGCCGCTAACGCTTCGGCTTGTTTGGGCAATTTGTGGGTCCAGTCGTGACCGTTGCGGGTGAACAGTTTGACCTCGTCGTGATTGATGCGGGCCATGATCCGGTAGCCGTCAAACTTGATTTCATAACTCCACTCGCCGTCCGGGGCCTTCTCCACTAGCGTGGCCAGTTCGGGTTTGAGCTGGTCGGGCAGTTGGGCTTTGCGGGCGCCGGTGAGCGGCGCCGATTTTACTTTGGGTACAGCCTTGCGCGCGGGTTGCTTGACGGCTTTGGGTTT
Organism: Pseudomonas mucoides; assembly: GCF_015461845.1. Taxonomy (GTDB): domain Bacteria; phylum Pseudomonadota; class Gammaproteobacteria; order Pseudomonadales; family Pseudomonadaceae; genus Aquipseudomonas; species Aquipseudomonas mucoides. The sequence continues at coordinate 315,010 of NZ_JACOPW010000001.1, forward strand.
AGCCGCTGACCTGGATTTTTTGGCGACGATGGTCCGGTCACTCAGCACGCTGTCGGGCTCGGCCGCGACCACGTCGTAATCACTCTCGGGTTTGGCCGCGCTGTCCTGGTGTTTGATCAAAAACCACTGCTCCTGCTTGCCCGGCATGTGCGTGCGCACCAGGTTCCAGAGCCCGCCGAGCTTCTCGCCTTGCAGCTCGAACTTGAGCTTGCCCTTGGCGTAGGCCTTGGCCGGATCCTCCTGCGGGATCCACACGCCACGGTCCCAGACGATCACATCACCAGCCCCGTAATGGCCTTCCGGGATGCTGCCCTCGAAGGTCGCGTAGTCCAGCGGATGGTCTTCGACGTGGACCGCCAGGCGCTTGACCTTGGGGTCGAGCGACGGGCCTTTGGGCACCGCCCAGCTTTTCAGGGCGCCATCGAGTTCCAGGCGAAAGTCGTAATGCAGGTGTGAGGCGTCATGCTTCTGAATGCAGAATTGCAGCGCGTGATCTTTCGCGGCTTTTTTACCCCGGCGTTGGTTCGCGGCGGGCTCAGAGGTCGCCGAAAAATCGCGCATGCGGTTGTAGTCGTCGAGGTTCTTGTTCATGGCGCACCTGCTGCTGACTCAACAATCCCTCCGATACCGGGGCCGGCTCGCGTAACGGTCAGCGCCACCACCGCAATCCGCTCCACCCGTTGATAGCCCGGGGTCAGCAACTCTTCACCGAACACGTCGGGATCGAGCTCGCGGTAGGTCCAGCCGAACATCGGCGACTCAAGGCGCGGGGTCAGCGCTTGCAGGAAAGGATCGTGGCCATCGATCATCGCCACCCCGGTGTACAACACCAGCGAACCACCGGGCGCCAATCGATTCAAGGCTTGCTCGACAATGCGCAGCGACAGTTGCGCACCGAACGCCCCGCCGCCATGTCGGTAGGCGCGCTCGGCCGGGTCGGCCATGTAGGGTGGGTTGGCGACGATCAAGTCGAACTGACCGTCGACGTCTTGCAGCACATCGCTGGTCTCGACGCTGACATTGGCTACTTCGGCGAGCGCGGCATTGATCGTGGTCAGGCGCAGCGCCGCCGGGTTGATGTCCACGGCCAGCACTTCGGCTTCCCGGCGCGCGCGGGCAATCACAATCGCGCCGACCCCGGCACCACAGCCGATGTCCACGGCGCGCCGGATCGGGGCGAAATTCTGTTGCAGATGGGCATGGATCAGTTGCGCAAACCGGTAAGTGTCTGGTCCGAAGAACACTGCGTCCGCCGCGTCGGTGGGAAAGGCGGAGTGCACAAACAGCAGGTCATCCAGGCTCGACCAGCGCACCCGGCTTTTCAGGTGACCGTTGCCTTCCTCGAGCACGCCAGCCCGTTGCAATTGAAGCTGCTCATCCGCCGACAACAAACCGGGCTCGAACGGCCGCGACCAACCGAACACATCGCGCAGGGTCTGGGCCTGTCGCCCGAAGGCACGATCAAGCACGCGCTGATGCGTCAGCGGTGTCGGTGTGATGAATCGATAGCCGTCAGCCTGCAAGCGGCGTCCCAGTTGCAGTAACGCCAGGTCGGCAGCGCTCAGGTGTTCTTCCTGATTCATGTAAGGCTCCTTAGCGAAGGCTGGACTTGAGCTCGATAAAACGACGCGTGGCCAGCAGACCGGCGGGATGCGCGTGGCGCTGCGCCGACAGCCACGGGATCAGCACTTGCATCTGTTCGGCAGCGGGTCGTCCTCCCAGCGCGGACTGCAGGCTCTGGACATCCGGATCGCTGGCCGGCAATTGCGGTTCGATGTCGTCGTGTTGGCTGCGGCGATAGGCCGGTGGTGGGCACTCGGGTGTCCAGTCGCCGGCAATCCAGTCGTGCAGCAGCTGTTTTTCATAAGGGCTGAACACCCCGAACATGGCCGCGCCGTCACCCTCGATCAACTGCCAGAAACGGCTGGCTTGTGGGTCCTGGTGACGCTTGATCCAGCCCTTGTTTTCCAGGGCGGTGAGGAAACCGGGCAACTGCTCGGGCGCCGATAACCACTGGTTGACGGTCTTGCCTTCAAATCGGCAGTAGTCGGAATGCATGTGCTGGCCGAACGGGCGTTTGCGCTCCAGCATGTTCAGCACTTCGCGGTAGAGGTCGAACGATTCGATGATCGCCCGACTGCCCTGCCCGAGATCATTCAGCCGATAGCCCAGCGCGACCCGCCGCAAAAACTCGTCACGATCACCTTCCAGCGGCATCAGTTGCGATACTGCCTGCACGGCTTTGTGCGCGTGGCCGGTGCTGGCGTTGTCGATGGTCACGTGGAGCGTGAAGTAATACGGATCGATGCCGAGCTCGGCGAGTTCATAGGCGCTGATCAGCAGGTGCAGCGGCAGTTGTTCATAGCCCAGGTTATAGCCGATCACCTCGGGCAGGCATTCGTCGGCGCACTCACCCAACGCCAGCTGAATCGCGCCTTGCAGGTAATACTCGTCGGCAATGACGCCGCTGTTCTGCAAACCCAGATCGGCCAATAGCCTGTGATAAATCACCACATGGTTCTGCGCCGGGTTGCCGTCGCCCAACTCTTCCAGATAGGTGCAAATCAGTCCGTCGAAACGCGGATCGCGCCAGTGTTGCAGCAACCCGGACAGCCAGGCGCCGTCGACCAGTTTGGTGGGGGCAACCGCTTGCAGGAAAAACAGGGCGTGAGCCTTGTTGCTGAAGTACTGTCGCCCGCCTCCGGCTTTGCGGGCTTTCAGGTACTCGGCGTATTGGCGGGCCACTTCGGCAAAGTGTTGTTCGACGAAGCCTTGCAGGGCCGACAGGTCTTGCGGCATGTCCTGCGCAAGGTGCTCTGCATGCTGGAGTTGTGCGTGCAGAAATGTGCGCGCAAGAGGCTGGGCATTATCGCTCAGCAGCAACTGCTCGTAGGTTTGCTTCAGGCTGCCAACGGCAGTCATTGCCTGCGCATGGGCAGGCCGGGAGTGGAGTCGTGTCAGGGCAGTCATGGGCGCATCTCTCGGTCTATGGCCAGTGGCAGGACGTTCAGCAACACGTCTCTACATCAGCAGAGCGACGACGCCGGAAAAAAATTCAATCGGCGTTGAAATTGCCCGGACAGACGGGCTTGTGGCGCAGCTCCGACGGTCATGTCAGTGAATATACTCAGCAGGTGCGGGTTCATTCTTCGGAGAGCAATCATGCGAACGGTTCATGTCATCGAGTCGGCAACATCGCCGGCTGCGGTGAATGTCGTCGGCGAGAAAATCACGATTCTGGCCGGCGGTGATCTGAGCAAACCCTTTGAAATGCACATTCAGGAAGGTGTGCAAGGGGGCGGCCCGCCACCGCACTTTCATCCGTGGGACGAGGCGTTTTATGTGGTCGACGGGCAGGTTGAAGTGACGGTGGCGGGTGTGTCCAATACGGTTTCGGCCGGGGGGTATGTGCACATTCCCGGGGGGGCGATCCATGCTTACAAGAACATCAGCGCGACGGCGAAGATGATTGGTGTGGTGTCGGATCCGCGAGGTGGGCAGTTTTTTGCGGCGGTGGATCGGCTCAAAGTGCCTCAAGACCTGCCCCGGATACTGGAGATTGCCGAGTCGTATGGCGTGAGGTTTTTGGTCGGTTGACCGCGTTATCGTTCTTCGCGAGCAGGCTCACGCCTACATTTGACCGCGTTCTATCTGAAGTACGCGGTCAAATGTAGGCGTGAGCCTGCTCGCGAAAGCAATCTCATGAACAGCACAGCTTTTGTGCTCCCGTGTCAGGCACCACCACCCCTGGCCTGCTGCTCCAGATGCACCTGCAATTGCGGATCTATCTTCAGCGCCCCGGCCAGCTCATCCAGATAATTACGCTCAGCCTCGCCCTGGTCATTCACCAGCATCACACTCGCCAGGTACATCTCCGCCGCAATCGCCGGATCAGTCGCCGACACCGCCACTTCGTTGGCATCCAGCGGCCGGGCGACCTCCTCATCCAGCCATTGCTGAAGGTCCGGGTCATCGGTGTGTTTGCCGATTTCAGCGCTGATCATCCCCTTCTCGGCGTCATCAATCCGGCCATCGGCCTTCGCCGCTGCAATCAATGCGCGCAGCACCGCATGGCTGTGATCTTCGACTTCCGGGCCGGACAACAGATCCACCGTGCGCGGTGCCTGTTGCGGGGCCGAGGCCTGACTGCGCTGCCAGGCCTGATACGCCTGAAAAGCCATCATCCCCAGCGACGCCAGCGCTGCATAGTTAGTGCCGCCACCGGAGCGAGTCTGGGTCGAGCCGCCCATCGGTGAACCGCCGCCGAGCAAACCACCGAGCAAGCCGCCCAGGCCGCCACCGCCAGCACTTGAGCCGGTCCCGCCGCCCATCAGGCCACCCAGCAAGCCGCCGAGGCCGCCGAGCGGGTCTTGCGACGACGCGCCACCGCCGCCCTGCTGCGTCATCGAGCCCTGGCCGGCCCGCAGTAATTGTTCGAGCAAATCGCTGGTGTTCATGACGACGTCCTCATCAAACGAAAGTGACCCAGTCAGGCAACGATAGACCTCGCCTGCCAATGCGCCACCACCGTTGGGCTGACGTCAAACCTGCTCGCCCCAATGAATACGCCGGTTTTTTCCGGGGTATTGGCTAAGATTTACTGACGGTGAACCTTATGCCCGAATTTCCGGTCGATACCTGCACCCCGACCCGGTTTGCCGACACCTCCACCTGAAGGGGTGATAACAGGCTAGCTTCACTTTTTGGAGAACGCCCCCGTGATTTCGACTGTACACATTGCCAGGCTCAAAGCATGGGGCGCCCATGGTTTTACCGCGACCGGCGTAGTAACCGCCTTCCTCGCCACCCTGGCGCTGCTGGAAAACCAACCGACCAATTGCCTGCTGTGGCTGGGCGTTGCACTGATCGTCGACGGGCTGGATGGCGCACTGGCGCGCAAGGTCAATGTGCAGTCGGTGCTGCCCAGTTTCGATGGCTCAATCCTGGACCTGGTGATCGACTACCTCACCTATGTGTTTATTCCGGCGCTGTTCATCTACCGCTACATCCCGCTGCCGGACTACACGCTGCTGCTGACCGTGTCGCTGATTCTGGTGTCGTCGCTGTTCTGTTTCTGCAACGTCAACATGAAGAGCAAAGACAATTACTTCCAGGGCTTCCCGGCCGCGTGGAACGTGGTTGCGCTGTGCCTGTACATCATCGCCCCGTCTCCCTGGATCACCTTGCTTACGGTCATCGGCCTGGCCTTGCTGACCGTGACCCGGATGAAGTTCCTGCACCCGTTTCGCGTGCGCCGCTTTATGCCGATCAACATCGCCGTGACGGCGATCTGGCTGCTGTGCAGTCTGTCCCTGGTGATCAATCATCCGGTGATCAACCCAATGGTGATGGGGCTTTGGTTGCTGATGTCGGCTTACTTTCTGGGGATTTGCATCTGGCGCACGGCACTGGAATGGTTTGACGGCTCGCGTCACTCGTAACCCGCCATGGCCATTCATATCGTTCGCCTCGGCTCACCGCGCACGCCCGATGAAGGCCTGCGCCTGGGCACGGTCCGCCGCCCACCCCGTGGCGTACCGAAGGCCGAGTTTGCCAGCCGGGATTTTTATGACGTGTGGCAGCCGCTGCTGTCGCCCAGTGCGGAATTGGTGGCCGAGGCCAAAGCGGCCACCGACGACAAGGCCTGGGAAGCCTTCAGGCGCAAGTTCAAGGCTGAAATGAACCACCCCGCGCCGAGCCAGTTACTGGACCTGCTGGCCGCCCTCTCCCATCAAACCTCATTGGCCGTTGGTTGTTACTGCGAAGACGAAGCGCACTGCCACCGCTCGGTATTGCGCGAACTGCTGACGGCCCGAGGCGCCAGCCTCTCGTAAATCTCAAAAACACCACAATTTCCTGTAGGAGTGAGTCTGCTCGCGAAAGCGGTCTGTCAGCCACATCAATGTTGACTGTGCCGCCGCCATCGCAAGCAGGCTCACTCCTACTTTTCATCTCAGCCAAATCAGCGTTTTGTGATGACTACTTCAAGGTATTCACTGGGCACCACCAGCGACTTCTCTCCCGCCCGGTTCATCCGGTTCAGCAGCTCGGTCAGGTCTTGCTCGAAGGCCTTGGCCCCCTCGGGCGGTAGCGCCGCGAAGGCTTTGTGGACCGGCCCGTACCAGTTGCGGAAGGTGTCGATGAAGTGCGCCGCCGAGCGATAGCGGAAGTTGAAGGTGCGGCGCGTCACCTGGACCAGGAAGTTGCGTTCATCAAAGTGTGAATGCAGCCAGGCTTCCGTGCCCCAATTGGACGGCGGCTGTGCCCCCGCCGGTGGTGGCAGGTGCCGGCCCAGGGTCTTGAATACCTGCCCGACAAAGCCTTCCGGCGTCCAGTTGGCCAGGCCGATCCGCCCACCCGGGCGGCAGACTCGCGCCAGTTCTGTGGCCGCTTTGGGCTGGTCGGGCGTGAACATCACGCCGAAGGTCGACAGCACGGCATCGAAGCTGGCGTCCTCGAATGGCAACGCTTCGGCGTCGGCTACCTGGAAGGTCACTTCCAGGCGTTCTGCCCTGGCCCGGTCCTCTCCACGCTCCAGCAAGGCGGCCACATAGTCCGTCGAGGTGACGTGACAGCCTCGACGTGCCGCGGCGAGTGTCGCGTTGCCGTTGCCGGCGGCCACGTCCAGCACCCGCTCGTCACAGAGCAGGTCGCAGGCTTCGGCAAGCTGCTCGCCGACAATCTGCAAGGTGGTGCCGATAATGGCGTAGTCGCCGCTGGCCCAGGAGGCCATCTGGCGGTTTTTCAGGGCAGTGAGATCAATCGGTGTACTCATGAAGTCTGCTCCGTACGGATAGCAACCGACCGCGGCCTATTCCGCCGTGGTGGGATCGATAATGCTTGCCACTTGGGAAATACGACTGGCCGGGAAACCACTGCGGGTCGCGTGTTCTTTGATGAGCGCTTCGCTGGGGGAGATGTAGACGCAGTAGAGTTTGTCACCGGTGACGTAACTCTGAAGCCACTGCACCTCTGGCAATTCGCGCAACACGTCGCAGGACTTTAGCGCGGCGGCTTTCAAATCCCGTTCTGACAGTGTTCCAGCGCCGGGGATCTCGCGTTCTATGATGAACTTAGGCATGGCAACCTCTCATTCTTGTTATTGATGACAGGGTCGGTAGTGGCCCTGTGAGTCAACTATCACCCCGGCGCACGCTCGCGTCCTGCCCGATCGTCGGCCAACCTTGTCCGATCGTCCGGAGGTTGGCTGCCTTCCGGCGACAGGCTCACAATCAATGCGATCCATACACCGGAAAACCTCCATGGACGCTCTGTCCCAAACCTTGCGGGTCGTACGCCTGGTCGGCGCGATTTTCATCAATGCCCGGTTCACCGCGCCCTGGTGCTACCAGTCGCCCAGCGCCGACACGGCGGCGCCATTTCTGGAGCCCGGTGCCGAACGCGTGGTGATTTTCCACCTGATCACCGAGGGCGAGTGTTACGTCGAACTCGGGGATGATCCGCCACTGCTGCTGGCAGCGGGCGATGTGGTGGTGTTCCCGCAAGGTGATGCCCATCGCATGAGTTCCAAACCTGGCCTGCCGCCCGCCAAAGGTGCGCGGCTGGACGTGGTGCTGGCACGGCGTCCACGGCAATTGAGTTATGGCGGAGGTGGCGCAGTCACGCGGTTGGTGTGCGGTTATCTGGCGTGCGATACGCGGCTGGCCGGCATGTTGCTGACCGGGCTGCCGGCGGTGGTTCGGGTCAACGTGCGTGGCTCGCATGCCGGCATGTGGCTGGAGTCTTCCGTGCGTTATGCCCTGGCGGAAGCCCGCTCGCCGAGGCCCGGAGGCGAAGGCGTGCTGGCGAAACTGGCCGAGGTGTTGTTCATCGAAGTGCTGCGCCTGCACATGAACGAACAGGGCGAAGGACGGACCGGTTGGCTGGCCGGGGTCGGTGACCGGATTGTCGGTGCTGCGTTGAACGCACTGCACAACAAACCCTGCCACGCCTGGACGCTGGATGAGCTGGCGCGTACGGCCGGCGCCTCACGATCGGTGTTGGCTGAGCGCTTTCAGCAGTTGGTGGGGAGTTCGCCGATGCAGTACCTGACCCAATGGCGGATGCTGCTGGCGGCCAACCTGTTGCGCAGCAGTAACAGCTCATTGATGCGCATTGCCGAAGAGGTGGGTTACCAGACCGATACCGCGTTCAGCCGGGCCTTCCGTCGTGAGTTCGGCGCACCGCCGGCTGCGTGGCGGCGCAGTCAGGCGCAAAAACCAATGGCCCACGGCGCGGAGCCTGTGAGCCATTGATTTGATCGCTTATGCCGCCGGGGCTTTCGCCTCTTCCAGCAGTTGCTGGATCATCTTCTCCTGCGTCTCGTAGCTGCCTTCGCCGAAGTGGGTGTAACGCACCTGGCCCTTGGCGTCGATCAGGTAGTGAGCGGGCCAGTACTGGTTATCGAAGTTGCGCCAGATCGCGTAGTTGTTGTCGATGGCCACCGGGTAGGTGATGCCGAGCTTTTTCACCTGATCCTTGACGTTGTCGATGATGCGCTCGAAACCGTATTCCGGGGTGTGTACACCGATCACCACCAGACCGTCCTTCTCGTATTTCTTCGCCCAGTCCTTCACATACGGCAGCGTGTGCTGGCAGTTGATGCAGTCGAAGGTCCAGAAATCCACCAGCACCACTTTGCCTTTCAGCGATTCGTTGGTCAGGGCCGGCGAGTTGATCCATTCGACGGCGCCGTTCAGCGATGGCATGGCGCCTTGGGCGTTGTCCATCGACGAGTCCGCTTTGACCTTGCTGACGAAGTAGTCGACGACTTTCGGCACGGTTTCCAGCACGCCTTGTTCGAGGCTGCTGACGCCTTCGGACGAGGTGCCGGCGAGCAGGGTTTTGTCAGCGCCGGTGGAAATCACGGCCGCAGCCGCCAGCACCGCAACACCTGCCCCCTTGCGCAGCCAACCGGTGACCGGGATTGACGCTTTCAAGCGATTGACCAGGCCGCGACCGGCGAAGATCAAAGTCCCCAGGGACAGCGCGCTGCCCAGGCCGTAGGCCAGCAGCAACAGACTGGTCTGCGCATTGGCACCTTGCAACATGGCGCCGGTGAGGATCACACCGAGGATCGGCCCGGCGCACGGTGCCCACAGCAGCCCGGTGGCCACACCGATCATCACTGAACTCAACGGGCCGGACATTTTGCGGGTGTCGGGGTCAAGGCGATTGCCCAGGGCCACGAACGGACGGGCCATCCAGTCACCGATCCGGGCGGAAATCAGCGACAGGGCAAACAGCACCATCACGAACAGGGCGACATGGCGACCGGTGTTGTTGGCTTGCACCACCCACTCACTGCTGACCACGGCCAGGCTGGAGATCAGGGCGAACGTCAGGACCATGCCGCCGAGGGTCAGCAGGATGGAGGAACGGCTACGTTTGACCCCGGCGAACAGGAACGGAACAACCGGCAGGATACAGGGACTGAGCACGGTCAATACGCCGCCCAGGAAAGCGATGAGAAACATGGGATCACCTTGAAATAATGAAGGGCGACACAACACACAATCCCTGTAGGCGTGAGCCTGTTCGCGATAGCGGTGTATCAGTCGGCATCATTGTTGTCTGACACACCGCTATCGCGAGCAGGCTCACTCCCACAAGGGGGCGGTGGGGTTTTCAGGCCGTCTGGTTATCCAGTTGCTGACCCTGCGGAGTCCGGCTGCCGCCGTTCTCGGCAACCATCTGCCCCTGCGGCGTACGGCTAAAACCATCCTCGGCCAGAAAGGCGTTGGAATCCTTGTGCGCCACCGGCGTCAGCTGGAAGCAGGTGGCGCTGCCACAACTGTTCTGTTCAACAGCGGCATTGGCATTGGCATGGGCGGCGGCGCCGGCGATGGAGAAGGCAATGGCGGTCAGGTAGCGGCTTACGTTGTTCATGGTGTTCTTCCTGTTTCAAAGGGGATGGGCACTGGGTGAGCGCAGCAATCAGTTGTCCGAGTTGCAGTTGTCAGCCACTTTGCGGTAGTCCAGAACCTGGGTTTTGTTCTGCGAATCCAGGTAAGTCAGTTGCGCATCCACCACGCCGCAGACTGGGGTCGCATCCTGTTTCAGCGACACGACCTTCTTGATGTCGAGATGGGTGCCGTAGGTGTAGGTTTTGGCTGTAACGTCTGCTTCGGCACGGGCCGACAAGGTGCAGATGTTCAGGGCAGCAAACAGGCAAGCGGCGTAAATGGCTTTGGTGTTCATGGCGGTTTCCTCAAGGCTTCAATGGGTAGGTCGTTCAATTGAGCCGAGGCGGTGTGGTTTGCCTCGTTGGAACCTATTAGAAGCCCGCGAGGTATCTGCTCTGTGTCGAGAACAGACGCGGATAAATCGGTACGTATCAAAGCCGCCCCCTGATACACAGCGATACAAAACCCCTGAAAAACCGTGTTTTTGCGTCTGCGTGTATCCGCCGCCAAGCCAGATACACTGCAATACAAAGGGTGGCGGGCAAGCGGGCCAAGGCTCGATAGACTGCGCGACATCCCCCATTTACAGAGGCAAGGCCCCCATGGAACACGTCGATCACATTCTCATCGTCGACGATGACCGCGAGATCCGGGAACTGGTAGGCAACTACCTGAAGAAGAACGGCCTGCGCACCACAGTCGTCGCCGACGGCCGCCAAATGCGTGCCTTCCTTGAAACCACGCCGGTGGACCTGATCGTGCTCGACATCATGATGCCCGGCGACGACGGCCTGATGCTCTGCCGCGAATTGCGCGCCGGTAAACACAAGGCCACGCCCGTGTTGATGCTCACCGCGCGCAACGACGAAACCGACCGCATCATCGGCCTGGAAATGGGCGCCGATGATTACCTGGTCAAACCGTTTGCCGCCCGCGAGCTGCTCGCCCGCATCAACGCCGTGCTGCGCCGCACACGCATGTTGCCGCCGAACCTGGTGGTGACCGAAAGCGGCCGGCTGCTGGCCTTCGGTCGCTGGCGCCTGGACACTTCAGCCCGGCACCTGCTGGACGAGGACGGCACCATGGTGGCGCTCAGTGGCGCCGAATACCGACTGCTGCGGGTCTTCCTCGATCACCCGCAACGGGTGCTCAATCGTGATCAATTGTTGAACCTGACCCAGGGCCGCGACGCTGACCTGTTCGACCGTTCCATCGACTTGCTGGTCAGCCGCTTGCGCCAGCGCTTGCTGGACGACGCCCGCGAACCGGCCTACATCAAAACCGTGCGCAGCGAGGGCTATGTGTTTTCGCTGGCAGTGGAAGTCATCGGTGCGCCCTCATGAACCTGGCAATTCGCTGGCCCCGTACCCTCGCCTCGCGGCTGTCGCTGATCTTCCTGATCGGCTTGATCCTCGCCCAGGCGCTGTCCTTCGGCGCGCAGTATTACGAGCGTTACGAAACCGCGAAAAACACCATGCTCGGTAATCTCGAGACCGACGTCTCGACCTCCATCGCCATCCTGGACCGTTTGCCGGCCACCGAGCGGGCGAGCTGGCTGCAGCAACTGGAACGGCGCAACTACCGCTATTTGCTGGATGAAGGTTCGCCGGGCACGGCCATGCGCGACACGCCGATTGCCGTGACCTCGATCAAGGACGCCATCGGCAAGGACTACCCGATGACCGTGACCGATATTCCCGGCCCGATCAAACATTTCCAGGTCCACCTGAAACTGGCCGATGGCAGCCCGGTGACCATCGACGTACGACCGGCGATGGTGCCGCTGTCGCCATGGCTGCCGTTTGTGTTGCTCGGTCAATTGGCGCTGCTGATCGCCTGCACCTGGCTGGCCGTGCGCATCGCCATCCGTCCGCTGACCCGCCTGGCCCAAGCCGTGGAAACCCTCGACCCCAATACCCACGCCGTGCACCTGGACGAACAAGGCCCGACCGAAGTCGCCCACGCGGCCAAGGCGTTCAATGCCATGCAGGCACGCATCGCCGCGTACCTCAAGGAACGTATGCAACTGCTGGCGGCGATTTCCCACGACCTGCAAACCCCGATCACCCGCATGAAACTGCGCGCCGAATTCATGGACGACTCGGTCGAAAAAGACAAACTGTGGAACGACCTCGGCGAGATGGAACACCTGGTGCGCGAAGGCGTGGCCTACGCGCGCAGCATTCACGGCTCGACCGAAGAAAGTCGGCGCACCGACATGGACTCATTTCTCGACAGCCTGGTGTTCGACTATCAGGACATGGGCAAAGACGTGCAACTGGGCGGCAAAAGTGAAGCCGTCATCGACACTCGCCCCCATGCATTGCGCCGGGTGTTGGTGAACCTCACCGACAATGCCCTGAAGTTCGCGGGTGCGGCCGAACTCAAGGTAGAAAGCAAAAACGGCAGTCTGTCGGTGAAAGTCATGGACCGCGGGCCGGGCATTGCCGAGGAAGAGCTGGCACAGGTGATGGAACCGTTTTACCGGGTGGAAAATTCACGCAACCGCAGCACCGGCGGCACCGGGCTTGGGTTGGCGATTGCCCAGCAACTGGCGTTGGCCATCGGTGGATCGCTGGTATTGAGTAATCGTGAGGGTGGGGGATTGTGTGCGGAGCTGAAGTTGCCGATTCGACCTGTCAGTCAGTAAACAGGCGCAGGGACACAGGAAAGCCTCTATATTGTGGGGCGCTGCCGGGCGATTTGCCCCTGCGGCGCATCATCATGAATAGGGATATCGGTAAATGGATGACAACAGAAGGCCCATCAAGACACGTTCGGCGGGCTGGGCAAAACGCATCACCGACCGGTTGGTGAAACGCGACATTTCCCCCAATCAGATCTCCGTCGCCAGCATTGCTTTTGCGCTCGCCGGGGCAGCGGCTCTGAATATCGATAACGGCCTCATCGGCTCGATCCTCTGCGCCATCGGCATTCAGTTGCGCCTGCTGTGCAACCTGTTCGACGGCATGGTGGCCATCGAGGGCGGCAAGAAGTCCGACATCGGAAGCCTCTACAACGAATTCCCCGACCGCATTGCCGACAGCCTGCTGATCATCGGGCTCGGTTATGCCATCGGGCACGGCGACCTCGGATGGTTTGCCGCATTGGCCGCGGCGCTCACGGCGTATGTTCGCGTGTTTGGCGGTTCGCTGGGCCTCAAGCAGACCTTCATCGGCCCCATGGCCAAGCAGCATCGAATGGCCGTGATGACTGCCGGGCTGCTGCTGAATGCGTTCGAAGCCACGATGTATGGCACGCACTACGCACTGTTGATCACGCTGGTGATCATCGCCGCCGGATCCGCCGCGACCTGTGTCACGCGAACCCTGGCCATCTCGCGTCAGCTCAAGGGGAATCTCCATGTGGATCAGTAATGCGCTGATTTCAGTGCTGCGTTTCCTGATCGGTGTCACCGCCCGCTGGGAAAGCCCGCCGGACCTGACCCGCCAGCGCATCTATTTTGCCAATCACACCAGCCACATGGACACGCTGGCCATTATCGCCGCCCTGCCCCCCGAAGCCCGGGTCAATGTGAAACCGGTAGCCGCCGCCGACTACTGGGGCAAAAACCGCTTTCTGCGCTACATCTCGCAGAAAGGCCTGAATGCCGTGCTGATCGACCGCAACCCGACACCGGGGACCAATGTACTGGAGCCGATTTTCGATGTGGTGCGCGCCGGCCATTCGATCATCATCTTTCCGGAAGGCACGCGCTCCAGCCAGGCCTTGCCCGGGGAATTCAAATCCGGTCTGTACCGATTGGCCGAGGCGTTCCCGGAAGTTGATCTGGTGCCCATCTACCTGGAAAACCTGCACCGCTCCATGCCCAAGGGCAAACACGTGCCGCTGCCGATCATCTGCACTATCCGCATCGGCGACCCGATGCCACGGTTCGTCGATGAGGAAAAACAGGTGTTTCTGCAACGGGCGCGTGACGCCATCGTGAGGTTGTCGGCATGACGCTCGAACAAAAGTTTTTGTGGTTCTTTGGCGCCATCGCCTGCCTGCTGGCGGTGGCTTCGATTATTGGTCGCGTGCTGGCTAAACGGGCGAAAACCGAGGGCTCGATCTCGACCATCGAAAACCTCAATCAGCGCGTGAATGCCTGGTGGGGGATGGTGATCATCTTCTTCGTCTCCTACCTGCTGGGCGGGAATGCGACGGTCATTCTATTCGGCTTCATTTCGCTGTTCGCCCTCAGGGAATTCATCACCCTGACGCCCACCCGCCCCGGCGACCATAACGCGCTGTTCTCGGCGTTTTTCATCCTGATCCCGCTGCAATACGTGCTGATCGGCACGCACTGGTATTCGCTGTTCACCCTGTTGATTCCGGTGTACGCCTTCCTGCTGCTGCCGGCGATTGCGGTGCTGAGCCAGGACACCGACAGCTTTCTGGAGCGCGCGGCCAAAATTCAATGGGGGGTGATGATTTGCATCTACTGCATCAGCCACGCCCCGGCCCTGTTGCTGCTGGACCTGCAAGGGTTCACCGGGCAGAACGCGTTGTTGCTCTTCTATCTGGTCTTTGTCGTTCAGTTGAGTGACGTGTTGCAGTACGTGTTCGGCAAGCTCTTTGGCAAACACAAAGTCGCGCCGTTGGTGAGCCCGTCGAAAACCGTTGAAGGTTTGGTGGGTGGCGGCTTGTCGGCCACGCTGATCGGCGGGTGCATGTTCTGGATGACGCCGTTCAATTTCTGGCAGTCGTTGCTGATGTCGCTGGTGATTGTGGTGATGGGGTTTCTCGGTGGGTTGGTCATGTCAGCGATCAAACGCAGCCTGAGCGCCAAGGATTGGGGAACCATGATCAAAGGGCATGGCGGCATGCTCGACCGGATGGATTCAATCTGCTTCGCGGCACCGATCTTCTTTCACCTGACGCGGTACTTTTTCTCCGTGTAAGCCGCACCGCCAATGATCGTTCCCACGCTCCGCGGGGAACGATCATGCCACCCCCAAAACTCCTTCTCCGTGCATCTGGCGCAACAACGCCGCGCCACTTTCCATGAATTCCGCCGACCCGCGCGCACCCGCCTCGACCGCCAGCTCTTCCAGCTGCGCCTGTCCATTCAGGTCGGGAAACGCCTCGATCCGCTGCAACAGCCGCCACGCCAACGGGCTCAGTTCGGAAAACTTCACACTCCAGTCTTCCGCCCGGCGCACCAGTAACAACGTCGGCTGAGCAGGTGCTGCCTGGGGTTGAAAATCCGGTCCGACCCACTGCACCGGCCAGCCATACGCCAGCGGCCATGCCAGTGGCGAAACCTGCAACGGCCGCTGCAGGATCAACGCCGCATCGCTCGGCGCCAACGGCTCGGCATCGGATTGTTGCAACGCCATCTCGACCCATTCGTAATGCGCCAGTTCCACCATGAACGGCGGCCACGTGCCCTCGCTCAGCGCCTGCGGACCAGCCGCGAGAAAGCCGATAAATTCCTGGGCGATCTCGCCGAACTTCGGCGTCTGTGCACGGTGGTCCCGCAGGAAAATCCGCACCAGCGTGCGCCACTGCTCATCACCGATTATCTTGATCAGCACCGGGAACGTCCCGCTGAGCAACGTCGACAGGTTGGCGAAAATCAGGTCGCGATATACCTGCGCCCGCGCGGCATTCATTTCGCCGGGCGGCGCGCAGTGCTCGGGATCGCGCAGGTAGCGGCCCAGGGTGGTTTGCTGTTCCAACAGGCTGGGCTTATCCACGGTTCACCCCCTCGGTTTGCAAGTGGCGAATGGTCTGCAATTCGGCCACCAGTTCAGAAAACGCCGGGAAGTTGAAATCCCGCTCCAGCAGCGTCGGTTGCGCGCCGAACCGGGCATACGCTTGCGCCAGCAACGACCAGACCACCGGTTTCACCGAGGCGCCGTGGGTGTCGATTTTCAAGGTGTCGGATTCGTCGAAATGCCCGGCCACGTGTATGCCCACCACCCGGCCTGAATCGACATTGGCCAAAAAGGTCAGCGGATCGAAACCGTGGTTGATCGAATTGACATACACGTTGTTGACGTCGAGCAGCAGGTCGCAATCGGCCTCGCGCAACACCGCGTTGGTGAAGGTCACCTCATCCATGTCCTGCTGCGGCGCGGCGTAATAGGAAACGTTTTCCACCGCCAGGCGTCGGCCGAGAATGTCCTGGGCCTGACGGATGCGCGCCGCCACGTGGTGCACCGCTTCTTCGGTAAAGGGCAGCGGCAGCAGGTCGTAGAGATGGCCGTCATCGCTGCAATAGCTCAAATGCTCGCTGTATAGCGGCACCTGGTGCTGGTCGAGGAACACCCGGACTTCCTGCAAAAAACCGACATCCAGCGGCGCCGGCCCGCCGAGGGACAACGACAAACCATGACAGGACAAAGGGAATCGTTCGGCCAGGGTGCGCAGTGCATGGCCATGGGCACCGCCGATGCCGATCCAGTTTTCCGGGGCGACTTCCAGAAAGTCGAAATCACCGGTACGGGCGGCCAAAAGGTCTTTCAATAAACCGCGACGCAGGCCGAGCCCGACGCTGGCCTGGGTGGGTGTGGAAGAGGTCTGCATGGTGTGGATCTCAATGATTGCCATAACGGAATCACAGTTAATCGAAGCGCTGTATCGGGGCTGTGTTCGGTTGCGGCAGAAAATCTGGGTGGATGTATCAGCAGCGGGTCTGTACACACTTTGGTACAGACCCGTGAGTGGGCGTTATGCCAGGTCGTATTTCTCGCGCACCAGGTGACCGATGCCGATCCGGTCCAGCACGGTCATCGGGCACAGGAAGGTCACGCGGACGGTGCCGGGCAAGCGGCTGATGTCAATGGAGCCGGTAATGGTCGCGCGGTTAAGCACTTCGTCATACGCAAGGCCGGTGACCGACGCCGCGCGTTTCAGGCCGTTTTCCACGGCGACGTTGAGGTTTTCACCGCTGCCGATAAAGGTGATTGGGCCGCTCTGTTCGATCTCGTGCTGACCCCAGCGCTCGCCCAGTTCGCGGACTTTCTGCCGTTGTCCGGCCGTCATCGGCCGAGCCATGGGCGGCAGGTCATCCAGGTTTTGCAGGAGGATCGGGCCTTCCAGCGCCAGGTGCTTGATCACTTCCACCTGCACTTCGGTTTCCCCGGAGCAATCGGTGGCGTGCCCGGCGATTTCGCCGTTGCCCTGCTGGGCATGCATGTCGCCCATGTACACCCCGGCGCCGGGTACTTTCACCGGACAGATCAGCACACAGCCTTCGCGAATCGAGTTGGTGTCCATGTGGCCGTCGGTTTTCGCTGCGTGCAGTTCTTCGCGGGTCATGCCGAAACGGTGCGGCGCGTTGATCAGGTACTGGCCGAAATCGGCGCAGTTGTGCGAGTCGGGCAAGTCACGGGACGGCGTAGTGCCAATGTTGCCGAGAAACGGACGCATGTGCGCGGCGACGCCAGGAATGTCAGCGCGGGCCAGCGACAGGATCGAATGCTGGGCGGCGAACTCCGGCAGGGCCGACATCTGCGAGGCATTGCCGGCCAGTCGGTTGGCGACGTCCTGATTGACGGTGAGGCTGACCTGGTTTTGCGCATCGAACACGATCACGTAACCATGGCTGAAACGAAACGCGCTGACTTCGGCGCCGCAGTTGTTGCAACGAATCGAGTCTTCGCCGATGCCTTCAACGTGGCTGGCCGGGTGGTCGGTGCCGCACTTGGAGCAGAATTTGGAGACGAACGGGTCGCCGTTGTAGCGCCCCTCGACAAAACTCATGACCCCGGACGACGTCGCCAGCGAGGTCACGCGTATGCTTTTGATCTTGATCGCCACCGCATCGCCGACTTCGGCGCCGGCGATGGCCACCGGTTGCGTGACTTCGTGGCCGCCTTCGAACGCCGGAGTGATCATCGGCCCCCAGCAGCCCGGCGGCGTGCCGGTGATCAGCGTGCCACCGTCGGCCAGCGGCCCGAGCATGGGCTGGCTCGGGCCGATGATGCCTTGGGTGTAATGGTCGACGCGCAGGCGATTGACGGGGTTGGTTTCAGACACAAGCTTAGTCATCAGGGGGATCCCTTCACGGAGTGAGAATGCCTCGGCAGAACCGGAGTTCGGGCGCTGGATGGCTTGTACAGTTCATCGCAGGTTTGTATCCGGGCTGTGTTCGGCAATGGCCGGCAGTCGCAGAAACTGTATCGGGTGCGGGTTTAGATACAGTGCGATACACACCGCCATTCCCCTGTGGGAACACAAATCCCCTTGTGGGAGCGGGGCTTTCGTCGCTCCTGGCCGCAGCGCGCGGGCCACGAACTAAACTTAATGCACCCAGGACGTGCATGGGCGTCCTGTTCATTCCCACGACCACCGCCCAGAGACGAATGCCTCGATAAATACGGCCTCTGGACCGTGATCCTGCCAAAGGAGCACACGTGATGGACGAGGCCAGACTCAATGATTTCATGGGCAAACTGGTAAATGACATGGGCGGCGCGGCGATGCTTGCCAATGTCATCCTCGGCGAAGAACTCGGCCTGTACCGGGCCATGGCCGACAGTCAGCCAATCAGCCCCGAAACACTCGCCGAGAAAACCGGCTGCAACTCCCGCCTGGTGCGCGAATGGCTCAGCGCCCACGCCGCCTCCGGCTACATGGAGCACCGTGAAGGCCAGTTCCGCCTGCCCGAAGAACAAGCCCTGGCCCTGGCCATCGAAGACTCACCGGTTTACATAGCCGGTGGTATCGGCGTGGTGGCGTCGTTTTTCCACGACAAGGACAAACTGGTCAAAGCCATGCGCGGCGACGGTGCCCTGCCTTGGGGCGATCACCATCCGTGCATGTTCAGCGGCACTGAGCGGTTTTTCCGGCCTGGTTACAAAGCGCACCTGATCACCGAGTGGTTGCCGGCCCTTGAGGGCGTGGTGGCCAAGCTTGAGGCTGGCGCGAAAGTCGCGGACATCGGCTGCGGGCATGGCGCCTCAACGGTGATCATGGCCCAGGCGTTCCCGGACTCGCGGTTCGTCGGTTTCGACTACCACGCCCCTTCCGTCACCGTCGCCACCCAACGTGCCGAAGAAGGCGGCGTGGCCAGGCGGGCCCGGTTCTTTCAGGGCACCGCCAAGAGCTATCCTGGCGGCGACTATGACCTGATTTGCTACTTCGACTGCCTGCACGACATGGGCGACCCGGTGGGCGCGGCCAAACATGCCTATGAGTCGCTGAAACCGGACGGCACAGTGCTGCTGGTTGAGCCGTTCGCCAATGATTCGCTCGACGACAACATTAACCCGGTGGGCCGGCTGTTCTATGCCGCCTCGACATTCATTTGCACGCCGAACTCGCTGTCCCAGGAAGTCGGTCTCGGGCTCGGCGCCCAGGCTGGCGAAGCGCGGTTACGCAAGGTGTTCACCGAGGCGGGATTCAAGTCGTTCCGGCGCGCCACCGAAACACCGTTCAACCTGATTCTGGAAGCGCGTAAATAAACCTCAATCTTCACCCGGACAGCCGCGCTGTCCGGGTGATCGGTCTGCTACGCTGCACACTCTCAAGACCCTCTGCGGAGTGTTGAACATGCTCGACAGCCTCCTGCGCGAACAACTCGAGCGGCTTCGGCAACTCATGGCTGAACAGCCGTTCGTGGTGCTGACCGGTGCCGGCATCAGTACCCCGTCAGGCATTCCGGACTACCGCGATCACCAGGGCGTGCGTCGCGGCCGGCAACCGATGATGTATCAGGAATTTCTCTCCGCCCCGCAATCGCGTCGACGTTATTGGGCACGGGCCATGCTCGGCTGGCCGCGTGTGCGTCTGGCGCAGCCGAATGTCGCGCACGAGGCGTTGGCCAATTTGCAAAGCAAGCAACAGATCAGCGGCCTGATCACCCAGAACGTCGACACCCTGCACGATCAGGCCGGCAGTCACGATGTGATCGAACTGCACGGCAGCCTGCACCGGGTGCTGTGCCTGGATTGCGGACTACACAGCGAGCG
Organism: Pseudomonas mucoides; assembly: GCF_015461845.1. Lineage (GTDB taxonomy): Bacteria > Pseudomonadota > Gammaproteobacteria > Pseudomonadales > Pseudomonadaceae > Aquipseudomonas > Aquipseudomonas mucoides. The sequence continues at coordinate 334,838 of NZ_JACOPW010000001.1, forward strand.
GGACGTCATTCAGCGATTGATGGAAGCGCACAATCCTTATCTGGCCGGGGTCGATGCGGTACAGGCGCCGGATGGCGACACCTTGCTGGATGCGGCATTCGAAGCGCGGTTTCAAGTGCCACAGTGCCCGCATTGCAAAGGCGAGCGGATGAAACCGGACGTGGTGTTTTTTGGCGAAAACGTCGCGCAGGCAACGGCGGCCAAGGCGATGGCCGCGGTGGAAAAAGCGGCGGGGTTGCTGGTGGTCGGGTCTTCGTTGATGGCGTACTCCGCGTTTCGGCTGTGCCGGGCGGTGGCGGATCAAGGGAAGCCGTTGATTGCCATGAATCTGGGGAAGACACGGGCGGATGACCTGCTGGATATGAAGATTGAAGGCTCGTGTGAACAGCTTTTACCCCTGCTGGCCCAAAAACTGACGTAACACTGACCCTGTAGGAATGAGCCTGCTCGCGATGAAGCCAGTACCTTCACCATTGATGTCGACTGATCCACCGCCATCGCGAGCAGGCTCACTCCTACATTAGATTTGTGCTGGCTATCAAGCCGATGATCAGTGCGTGGAGATGGGTTGGCCGAGTTCTTCCTTGAGGATATCGAACAGCGCCTGCGCCGCCGCCGACAGTTCACCGCCAGGCTGGGTCAAGACGCCGATGGCCCGCTCCACCACCGGATCGCGCAGGGGGATGCACCGCGCACCGAGCTCTTGCATCTGCCCCGCGCACAGCGCCGGCACCGCGCTCACCCCCAACCCGCTGGCCACCATTCTGCCGACCGTCGCCAACTGATGACTTTCAAATTCCACCGGCAACTTCATTCCCCGCGCCTGTAGGTGTTCCTCCAGCATCACCCGCACCGTCGACGGTCGCTGCAAGGTGATGAACGGCTCCTTGAGCAGCATTTGCCAATCGATATCATCATGCTCGGTCAGCGGCGAATCCTTCGGCACGATGGCCACAAAGCGGTCCATGTACAGCGGCATGAACGCCAATGACGAACTTTGCGTCGGCTCAAACGCCACGCCCAGCTCAACCTGGCGGTCGCGGACCATTTCCAGCACCTGCTCGTTGATCACGTCATTCACCGTGACGTTGACCTTGGGGTAACGCGCACGGAAGGTCTTGAGGATCGGCGGCAGCAGGTTGCCGGCAAACGACGGCATCGCGGCCAGGGTCACGCGGCCGCGCTGGAGGGTAAAGCGCTGGCGCAGTTCGTCCTCGGCATTGTCCCAATCGGCGATCAACCGGCGAGCCAGTGGCACCAGCGATTCACCCTCGGCGGTCAGCGCCACGTTGCGTGTGTTGCGGGTGAACAAGCGCCCACCCAGGCCCTCCTCCAGCGCCTTGATCGTCAGGCTCAATGCCGATTGCGACAGATGGAGGCGTTCGCAGGCCACGGCAAAACTCAGGCTCTGGGCCACCGCCAGGAAGGCGCGGATCTGCTTGACTGTCATGGTCGCTTCGCTCCAGCGGTAAGTTATAAGCTTCAAGCGGCAAGATTGAAGCGCCGATTGGTGAGTTTTATCTATCAATCCACCTTAAAAATCAACTTAACAAATGAATACAACAGCGAGACACTCCCCTTCATTCGGCTAGCCAGCCGCCCACAAAGAATAAAAGAGGTGCATATGGCAGGTTTCGACAAGCGCGTGAGTTCCTACGAGGAAGCTCTGGCAGGTCTGGAAGACGGCATGACCGTGATCGCCGGCGGCTTCGGCCTGTGCGGGATCCCGGAAAACCTGATCAACGAGATCAAACGCAAAGGCACCCGCGACCTCACCGTGGTGTCCAACAATTGCGGCGTCGACGGTTTCGGCCTCGGTGTGCTGCTGACCGACCGCCAGATCAGCAAAGTGGTGGCCTCCTACGTCGGCGAAAACAAGCTGTTCGAAGAGCAACTGCTCAAGGGTGAAATCGAAGTCGTCCTGACCCCCCAAGGCACCCTCGCTGAAAAAATGCGCGCAGGCGGCGCCGGCATCCCGGCGTTCTTCACCGCCACTGGCGTTGGCACCCCGGTTGCCGACGGCAAGGAAGTCCGCGAATTCCATGGCCGTAAGTACCTGATGGAAGAGTCCATCACCGGTGACTTCGCCATCGTCAAAGGCTGGAAAGCCGACCATTTCGGTAACGTGATCTACCGTCACACCGCCCAGAACTTCAACCCGCTGGCCGCCACCGCCGGCAAGATCACCGTGGTCGAAGTCGAAGAAATCGTCGAACCCGGCGAGCTGGACCCGGCGCAGATCCACACCCCTGGCATCTACGTCGACCGGATCATCTGCGGCACGTTCGAGAAGCGCATCGAACAGCGCACCATCCGTAAGTGATCCCCTGCCCCCGGACCGAATGAAGGAATAACAACAATGGCACTTTCCCGCGAACAAATGGCTCAACGCGTCGCCCGCGAAATGCAGGACGGCTTTTACGTCAACCTGGGTATCGGCATCCCGACCCTGGTCGCCAACTACATCCCTGAAGGCATGGAAGTCATGCTGCAGTCGGAAAACGGCCTGCTGGGCATGGGTCCTTTCCCTACTGAAGAAACCATTGATGCCGACATGATCAACGCCGGCAAACAAACCGTGACCGCACGTACCGGCGCGTCGATCTTTTCCTCGGCCGAGTCCTTCGCGATGATCCGCGGTGGTCATGTCGACCTGACCGTGCTGGGCGCCTTTGAAGTCGACGTGCAAGGCAACATCGCCTCATGGATGATTCCCGGCAAACTGGTCAAGGGCATGGGCGGCGCCATGGACCTGGTGGCTGGCGCAGACAACATCATCGTCATCATGACCCACGCGTCCAAGGACGGTGAATCCAAGCTGCTGGACCACTGCAGCCTGCCGCTGACCGGCGCCGGCTGCATCAAGCGCGTATTGACCGACCTGGCTTATCTGGAAATCGAAAACGGCGCGTTCATTCTCAAGGAACGTGCACCGGGCGTCAGCGTCGAGGAAATCGTCGCCAAAACCGCTGGTAAACTGATTGTTCCCGATCACGTTCCAGAAATGCAGTTCGCTGACCAGTGAGGAATTCCCCCATGCAAGACGTCGTCATTGTCGCCGCCACCCGCACTGCCATTGGCAGCTTCCAGGGCTCTCTGGCCGGCGTTTCCGCGGTTGATCTCGGCGCGGCGGTGATCCGTCAGCTGCTGGCGCAAACCGGCCTGAACCCGGCTGAAGTCGATGAAGTGATCATGGGTCAAGTCCTGACCGCCGGCGCCGGGCAGAACCCTGCGCGCCAGTCCGCGATCAAGGCCGGCCTGCCGTTCACCGTGCCGGCCATGACCCTGAACAAGGTCTGCGGTTCCGGCCTCAAAGCCTTGCACCTGGCCACCCAGGCGATTCGCTGCGGCGATGCCGACGTGATCATTGCCGGCGGCCAGGAAAACATGAGCCTGTCCAACTACGTGATGCCGGGTGCTCGCACCGGTCTGCGCATGGGTCATGCGCAAATCGTCGACACCATGATCAGCGACGGTCTGTGGGATGCGTTCAACGATTACCACATGGGTATCACCGCCGAGAACCTCGCCGAGAAATACAGCCTGACCCGCGAGCAACAGGACGCCTTCGCGGCTAGCTCCCAGCAAAAAGCCACGGCGGCCATCGAAGCCGGGCGTTTTGTCGATGAGATCACGCCAATCCTGATTCCTCAGCGCAAGGGCGATCCGCTGTCCTTCGCCACCGATGAACAACCGCGTGCCGGCACCACCGCTGAAGCGCTGGGCAAGCTGAAACCGGCGTTCAAAAAGGACGGCTCGGTGACGGCAGGCAACGCATCGTCGCTGAACGACGGCGCCGCTGCCGTGATCCTGATGAGCGCCGATAAAGCCAAGGCCCTCGGCCTGCCCGTGCTGGCGACAATCGCTGCTTACGCCAACGCCGGCGTAGACCCGGCGATCATGGGCATCGGCCCGGTGTCGGCCACCCGTCGTTGCCTGAGCAAGGCCGGTTGGTCCATCGATCAACTCGACCTGATCGAAGCCAACGAAGCGTTCGCTGCGCAATCGCTGGCGGTGGCCAAGGACCTGGAATGGGACTTGAACAAGGTCAACGTCAACGGCGGCGCCATCGCACTGGGCCACCCAATCGGCGCATCGGGCTGCCGCGTGCTGGTGACCTTGCTGCATGAAATGATCAAGCGCGACGCCAAGAAAGGCCTCGCCACCCTGTGCATCGGCGGTGGTCAGGGCGTGGCATTGGCGATCGAACGAGCGTAAAGCGTTCTTCAGACTGCGCGGGGACCCACGAAGATCCGCTGCAGCCTGGCAACACCCCCGGCGCGATTCACGTCGCGCCGGGTCCTTGCGCTATACCCGAATCCCTTGTAGCCGCTGGCGAAGCCTGCGGCTACAAGTTGTGTGAGCAGGCCGGGACCGCGTCATCATTCTTCGCGAGCAGGTCCGCTCCCACAGGGGGTTTGTGCTCACCGAAGATCTACTGTGGGAGCGAGCCGGCTCGCGATGAGGCCCGGACAGTCACCCCAGAAACTGCAAGATCAACCAGCTGTTCGCCCCACTGATCACCACAAACAACCCCCACGCCAAACCCCGAGTCGGCCAGCGATTGACGAACGCCCCCATCAACTGGCGATCGTTGGTCATGCGAATCAATGGGTACAACGCAAACGGCAACTGCAAACTCAATACCACCTGACTCAACACCAGCAACTTGCCAACCGCACTGTCGCCCATCAGCCACACCCCAATGAACGCCGGAATCAGCGCCAGCCCACGGGTGATCAAGCGCCGTTGCCAGCACGGAATCCGCAGGTTCAGGAAACCCTCCATGATCACCTGCCCGGCGATGGTCCCGGTAAAGGTCGAACTCTGCCCCGACGCCAGCAACGCTACGCCGAACAACACGCTGGCCAACGCCCCGCCCACCAGCGGATCCAGCAAGTGATAGGCGTCCTGGATGTCCACCACATCGGTATGCCCGGTCTTGTGGAACGCGGCCGCCGCGAGAATCAGGATCGCTGCATTGACCAGCAGTGCCAACGCCAGCGAACCGATGGTGTCGATGCGCGCCAGGTTCACCGCGTCCTGCTTGCTGGCCAGGTCCTTGCCGATCAGTCGGGTCTGCACGATCGAGGTGTGCAGGTACAGGTTATGCGGCATCACCGTGGCCCCGAGAATGCCGATGGCCAGGTACAGCGGCGCGGCATCGCCAATCGCCGAGAGTGACGGCGTGAAGCCGCGCGCCACGTCTGGCCAGTAAGGTTTGATCAGCAGCAATTCGACGAAGAAACACGCGCCGATGGTGCTCACCAGCACCAGCATGATTGCTTCCAGACGACGGAAACCGCGGTTTTGCAGGGCCAGCACCAGCAGCGTGTCGAACGCCGTCAGGGCGATGCCAAACGTCAGCGAGCACCCGAGTAATAGATGAAACGCCAACGCACAGCCAAGCACTTCGGCAAGGTCGGTGGCGATGATCGAGATTTCCGCCAGCACCCACTGCGTGCGTGCCGTGCGCGTGCTGTAGCGCTCGCGGGACAATTGCGCCAGATCGCGCCCGGTAGCGATGCCCAGGCGCGAACACAAACACTGCACCACCATCCCCGCCAGACTCGCCAGCAGCACCACAAACAACAGGCTGTAGCCAAAGCGCGAGCCGGCCTCGATGGCGGTCGCCCAATTACCCGGGTCCATGTAGCCGATGGACACCAGCAAACCCGGCCCGGCAAAGCTCAGCACCCGCTTGAAGAACGATGCGCGCGGATCAACGGGAACAGTGCCGGCCACTTCCGGCGGGCAGAACGGCGCGGTGGCGACTTTGGGTAGACTGAATTTCACACACACATCCAGAAACAGGTGAGAGGGTGCAGCTTAGACGCTTCGCCCGGCACACCCAAGGGCCCGCAGTTGATGAACATTCCCACGCAAAGCGTGGGAACGTTCAAGGGCTGGCGACTTTGTATACAAAAACAGGCAATCGATGGAGCAATTCAGTGCGCGCGATGCTAACGTTGCCGTCTCTCTCAGGAAGGAGATGCGTGCGTGCTGATGCTCAAACTGCTGGTGATTCCAGGATTTCTGTTGCTGATCTCCCTGGCCGGTAAACGCTGGGGGCCAAGCGTGGCCGGTTGGTTGTCCGGGTTGCCGGTGGTGGTCGGGCCGATTCTGTTCTTCCTCGCCATCGAGCAAGGTGAAGTGTTTGCCGCCCAATCGGCGACGGCCGCGTTATCGGCGATGTTCGCGATGATTGCCTTCTGCGTGACCTACGCCCAGGTTGCCCAGCACGCCAATTGGCCGTTGGCGCTGCTGGTGTCGCTGTCCGTCTGGGCCTTGGCGGCCGTCATCCTGTCGCTGATCCCGCCGTCCCTGGTGTTCTCAGTCATCGCCGCGGCGACTGCGCTGCTCGCTGCGCCTTACCTGTTCCCCAAGGTAAAGCCGCTGGTGTCCGGCCCGGCGCCGAAGTCCGATAAATTGCTGCTGCGCATGATGGCCGGCGCCCTGCTCACCCTCGCGGTTACGTTGCTGGCGAGCACCGTCGGCGAACGCTGGAGCGGCTTGCTCGCGGTGTTCCCGGTGTTGGGCAGCGTGATGGCAGTGTTTTCCCAGCAAACCCGGGGCCCGGCGTTTACCGCCGCACTCCTTCGAGCAACGGCGACCGGCATGTATTCGTTCGCGGCGTTTTGTCTGGTGTTGGCGTTGGCATTGCCGCACATGGGGCTGAGCGCGTTTGCCCTCGGCGTCGCGGTTTCAGTGGCGATGCTCGGGGTCACCCGGCAATTGCTGGCACGCCCGGTCAAGCCGACGACCGCGCCTGGACGATCCGCGATCAACCGCTAAGCTCCTTCACAGCTGCGGGCCAGGATGTCGCCCGCTCACCGTGCTGAAGGACCAGACATGAATCACGCCACGTTACCCGTGCGCACTGCCCGCTCAGCCACTGCCGTGGGCGTTGTCGCCATATTCCTCTGGTCCTGCCTCGCGCTGCTGACCACCCTCACCCAAGGCATTCCCCCGTTTCAGCTGATGGCGCTCGGTTTCGGTGTGGCCTTCGCGGCGAGCGTGGTCATTCTGGGGCGACGTGGCATCGCCGGTTTCAGCAGCTGGCGACAACCCTGGGCCGTCTGGGCGACCGGGTTCAGCGGAATCTTCGTCTATCACGCGCTGTATTTTTTCGCGCTCAAAGCCGCCCCAGCCGCCGAGGCCAGTCTGATCAACTACCTCTGGCCCTTGTTGCTGGTGTTGTTGTCAGCGTTATCGGCCGGGGAAAAGCTGCACAAGCGACAGATGCTCGGCGCGCTGCTAGGGCTCGCCGGCACGGCGTTCATCATGCAGCAACACGCACCAGCGGCGGGTGCGGCGATGCCGGTGGCCGGCTATCTCGCGGCGTTTGGGTGTGCGCTGATCTGGGCCGTTTATTCAGTCTTCAATCGACGCTTCAGCGACGTGCCCAGCAACACCATCGGCGGTGTCTGCGGCCTGGTGGCCATCGGCGGGCTGATCTGCCATCTGCTGTTTGAAACCACGGTCTGGCCGGATGCCGGTCAATGGGCCGCGATCCTCTGCCTGGGCCTGGGACCGGTGGGCCTGGCGTTTTTGGCCTGGGACCACGCCACCAAGCACGGCAGTCTGGCGACATTGGGGGCGCTTTCCTACCTGGCGCCGCTGATTTCCACGCTGCTGTTGATCACCGTGGGCGATAGCCAGGCCAGTCCGATCCTGATCGTGCCCGCGCTGTTGATCATTGGTGGCGCGGTGATTGCCACCACGCGATCCTCCGAGAGGGCTATCGCAACACGTTCGATAACATCGAACGAGTAAAGCAACAACCTCGTACGTCAATCGAACGGGTTTCCCTCAACATCAGCCTCAGTTCACAACCCACCCGACTGAGGCCTGCACCATGAAATTCTTTTTCCACCCTTCGCCTAACCCGATGAAAGTTGCCCTGCTGCTTGAAGAACTGCAAACGCCTTACGAATTGATCGGCGTCGACACCTTCAAGGGCGAGCAGCACCTGCCAGCCTTTTTGGCGATCAACCCGAACGCCAAGGTTCCAGCACTCGTTGATGGTGACGCCACAGTGTTTGACTCCCAGGCTATCCTGTTGCACCTGGCGCAAAAACATCAGCGTTTCCTGCCGACCACCGCTGCCGGCAATGCCGAACTGCTGTCGTGGCTGATGTTCATCGCCACCGGCCTGTCACCGTTCTCGGGTCAAGCCGTGCACTTCCTTCACCACGCGCCGGAAGACCTGGCTTATGCGAAAAACCGTTACCTGAAAGAAGTGGAACGTCACTACCGCGTACTCGACCAGCGCCTGGCCGATCATCAATACCTCGCCGGCGACACCTACAGCATCGCCGACATGGCGCTCTGGGGCTGGGCCAACTACGCGCCGTACATCCTCGGCGAAAACGGCCTGGCGGCGTACCCGAACGTCAAGCGCCTGTTCGATGAAATCAGCGCCCGCCCAGCCGCTCAACGTGCCCACGGCTTGAAAGAGCAATTGGTGCTCAAGGCCGAGTTCGACGAAGAAACCCGTCGCAACCTGTTCCCGCAAAACCAGGCCTGAGTCTCCAGATCCGGTCCCGACTCCAGCATTTGAAGGTGATGAAATGAGTGATCAAGTCGCGTTTATCGTTTACCTGCCAGCCAAACCCGAACGTTTCGCCGAAACCAGGGAACGGCTGCTGGAGGTGGTGCACCAGATGTCTGCCGAGCCGGATTTCGTCAACACCTGGGTCCACCAATTGCAAGACGACCCGAACACCCTGGTGCTGTACGAAACCTGGAATTGCAGCAAGGAAGACTTCATCGCCCGTCACCTGAGCAAACCCTATCGCCAGGTGTACGAAGCGCTGCTGCCGGAGTTGCTGGCCGAGGATCGGCGGATCGAGTTTCTCGATGTGATCAGCAGCTATCCGTCGCAACGCGGGGTGTAAACCACCGCCGCGCTGGAATGCTTCACAACGTCCATGGGATGATCGCCCTCAAAGCGCGATCATCCCTGGAGTTTTTTTCATGTCACTGTTGAGTAAAAAAGCCGTTGTCCTGTTGCTGACGGCGGTTGCAAGTCTGGGCGCGTTGAATGCACAGGCCGCCAAGGCCACGGCCACCACGCCATCGTCCACGCAGAAAGTCTCGATGCTGGGCGGCAAGTTCACCTTCTCCCTGCCCAAGGGCTTTACCGCCAACACGCTGCCGGCCAGCCCGTCCGGCGCCAGCGGCACCATGTACACCAACGAAACCACCAAGACCGTGGTGATCGCCGCGGAAAACAACCTGCCGAAAGACGTCACCGTCAAAGACAACGACGGCGCGTTTCTCGACGGTACGGCCGCCGATTTCGAAGCCGCACAACGCAAGGCCCTGCCGGATTTCAACAAACTCAGCGAAAAAAGCCTGACACAGAAAGCGTCAGGCCTGGGGTTGCGTCAGGTGGACAGCACCGCCACGCAAGGGGGCGGCATGACCCTCAACACCACGCTGATGGCGGCGTCGGGTAACCGCATGGCAGTGGTTCAGGTGATTTCCCGTCCGGGTGACATGGCCGCGCATGAAACGCTGATCAAACAGATCGTCACCGGCAAGTAAGCTTCAAGGGTTGAGGCGCTGCAGCCAGGCGTTCAAATCCACAATCTCGGCCTCGCTGATGTTATGGCCGAGTCCTTCGTAGCCATGAAACTCAGGCTTGAGGGACAGGCTTTTCAGCAGGGTGTCGGCGTCTGTTCCGTCCTTGTACGGCAGGCGGTTGTCCTCTTTGCCATGACCGATGAAGATCGCCAGTTTCTGGAGGTTTTCATCCGGTTTGAGCGCTGATTTCAGGACTGGCAGAACCCGTCCGCTCAACGCTGCAATCCCGCCGACTGCCTCGGGGTGACGCAACGCCACTTCGTAGGACATGATCGCGCCTTGGCTGAACCCCACCAGGAACACCTTGTCGGGTTCGGTGTGATATTTTTTCGCCGCTTGAGCGATGAAATCCAGCAGCACCTGACCGCTGGACTTCAAGTCGCCAGTTTTGCCGTTATAGGCGCCCTCGCCCTTCTTGGTAAACCACTGGTAGCTGCCCTCTTCCAGGGTCATCGGCGCCCGCACCGACAGGTAGGTATAAGTCGCGGGCAGATCATCCTTGATGCCGAACAAGTCCTGCTCGTTGCTGCCGTAACCGTGGAGGAAAATCACCAGTGGCTGGTGTTGCGACTCGGGGTTGGCTTGTTCCAGGTACTTGAGGGGCAGATCGGATTGCAGCGGGGTTTGAGCGTGGACCGAGGCGGATGCCAGCAGTGTCAGCATGGCGAGAAATTTCAACATTGGCCTTCCTTTACAGAAACAGGATTCGGGGGTGAGCCTAGCACTGTGAGCCCTGATATATCAGGTGTTGCTGATGACCCCATCGCGAGCAAGCTCGGCTCCCACAGGGGGCTTTGTTGAATCACAGATGTGTGTTCAACACTGATCCCCTGTGGCAGCTGGGCTTGCCCGCGATGAGGCCCGGGGAAGCACTAGAGACTCCGAAGTTAATCGTTAATCAACTTCCCAACCCGAATCGGCTCGCGCCCCGCCACTTTCGCCTGCCACGTCCCCGGCTGTGTATACCGCCCGCGATCAATCGCGAACAACACGCCGCTCGTCCCGGCGCGCACGGTGGTCACCCGGTCATTCAACGGGTCGACCACTTCAAACAGTGCATCGCCCCGCTCCACCCATTCACCGGCGTTGCGCAGGAAGCTCACCACCCCGTGATGCGGCGCGAACAGGTACTCGGTGCCTTCGAACGGCATGCCTTCACAGCATTCGCTCGGTGCCGCCGGCCATGCGCCCTTGATGAATCCCTGCTCGGCCAGAAAACCGAGGATCGCCTCGCAGTTAGCCTGAGCCTGATCAACCCGCGTGTCGCCCATGCTGCCCAACTCCAGCGTCGTCGCCAGGTTGGCCGGGGGAATAGCGGCGTCAGGAAACGCCCGCGCCAGACGCAACCATGGCGAAGAACACGATTCGTCGAACGAGCTGCCGCCGGAATCTTCACACAACAACGCTACGCCAGCCTTCAGCCGCGCAGCCAGGGATTGCCACTGCGGCCAATGCTGCGGCAAGGCATAGAGATGAATCGCCGCGTCGAAATCACAATGCAGATCGAGGGTGATGTCGGCATCACACGCATGGCGCAACAGCAAGCGGTGCATGGCTTCCAGTTGCGAGGCCGGTGCCGGCAAACCATCAAGGACCTGGCCCATGGTCTGGCGAATCAGGGCGATGTTGGCCTGCGCATCGTCGCCCAATCGGTCACCGATCAACGCGGCCACCGGTGCGCTGAGCTCGACAAACGAGCGGTTGAAGTTCTTGCCGCTGCCCAGTTCAAAGCGGCCCATGTGGCTGCCTTGCAGGTGCTGATCGAGGCCGATCGGGTTCGCCACCGGTACCAGTTCAATCACGCCTTGCAGTTGGCCTTGGGTGTCGAGTTCGGCCAGGCGTTTCTTCAACTCCCACGCCGTGCGCATGCCCGGCAGTTCGTCCGCATGCAGGCTGGCCTGAATGTAGACCTTGCGCGTGCCCGCGCCGTAGCGAAACACGCTGAGGGTACGTTCGGTGCCCAGGTGGCTCCAGGGCAGTGAATGGTCGGTGCGTTGCATGGATAAACTCCTGAAATCTGAACAGTGAGATCCCCCTGTAGGAGTGAGCCTGCTCGCGATAGCGGTGGGTCATGTCATTAAATTTCGACTGACCCACTGCTATCGCGAGCAGGCTCACTCCTACAGCGTTCTCTGTTGCTAGAAAGAATGCACAAAAAAAATGGCAACCGCGTCAACGGTTGCCACTTTTTTGAACAGCGTGATTACTCGCCGTAAACGTCAAACTTGAAGTACTTGTCCTGCACTTGCTTGTACTTGCCGTTGGCGCGGATTTCGGTGATAGCGGCATTGAACTGCTCGGCCAGGGCGGTATCGCCCTTGCGCACGGCAATGCCGGCGCCGCCACCGAAGTACTTCGGATCGTTGTATTCCGGGCCTACGAAGGCGAAACCTTTACCGGCGTCGGTTTTCAGGAAACCGTCGTCCAGGTTGACCGAGTCGGCCAGCAGCGCGTCAACGCGGCCAGAGACCATGTCCAGGTTGGCTTCCTGCTGGGAACCGTAGCGAACCAGCTGAATCCCGCCCGGCACCAGCACTTCGGTGGCGAAGCGGTCGTGGGTACTGGCGCGCAGCACACCGACTTTCTTGCCTTTGAGATCGGTCAGCGGGTCCTTGACGTCGGTGCCTTCCTTCATCACGAAGCGCGCCGGCGTGTGGTAGTACTTGATGGTGAAATCGACGTTCTTCTTGCGGTCGTCAGTGATGGTCATGGACGACAGGATCGCGTCGATTTTCTTCACTTTCAGCGCCGGGATCAGGCCGTCGAATTCCTGCTCGACCCACGTACATTTGACTTTCATCTGCTCACACAGCGCATCGCCGATGTCCACGTCGAAACCGGTCAGTTTGCCGTCAGGGGTTTTCATCGAGAATGGCGGGTAGCCGGCTTCAATACCGATGCGGATCGGCTTGGCGTCATCGGCCACAGCGGTCAGGGACAACATCGACAGTGCCAAGGCACCGAACATCACTAGCTTTTTCATTTATAACTCCCGTGTGCGGAGGCTTTTATTGGCAGCTTACGATTGGCTTTCGGCCGGTGAAAACCGAAGTGGTCGGCAGTCTAGAGTGGCTTCAAATGGGCAAATTGTGTTTAAGCGACAAATACTTACAGAAAAGTGGCTCGCGTAACGGAGTCCCTTGAAGTGTGCGCCACCGCAGTGCACAGACTGTAGGACAAGTCCTTTAATCAGACAAAACCTACACACAAAAACGACAGGGAATCCTGATGCCAACATTGAACCTGATCCAGCACCACCCCGCCGAAGGTCCCGGGGCGATTGCTGAATGGGCCACGTCCCGAGGCTTGACGCTGAACGTCTTTCGCGCAGACCTCGGCCAATTGCCGCCGGTGAGCGCGACACCGGTGATGGTGTTGGGTGGGCCTTACGAATCCAGTGCTGGCCCGGCCTGGCTGGAAGCCGAGCGGCAGTGGTTGGCGGGCAGCCTGAATCAGGGCGCTCCGGTGTTTGCGATTTGCCTGGGGGCGCAGTTGTTGGCGTTGAGTCTGGGCGGACAGGTGCGGCGGATGGATCGAACCGAAACCGGCTGGACTGAGGTGACGTTCGCCGATGGCCAGCGGCTGAAGGTGCTGGAGTGGCACGAAGACGCGATTGATCTGCCGCCCGGCGCGCAATTGCTCGCCAGCAGCGCTCAATGCGAACAGCAGATGTATCGGGTGGGGCCGATGCGTGTGGGGTTGCAGTTCCATCCGGAGTGGAATGCCGGGTCGGTGGCGATGCTCAATGAACACTTTGGTGAGGAATCACCGTTGCCTCGGGGTGAACAGGACAGCGCCGCCTACACCGCCGTATATGACTGGTTGCAGGCGACGCTGGATGGGTGGTGGACCGTTTCGTCCGCTATGCGCAATGGTTGATCAACATTCACACCCTATGGCGGTCGAGGCTGGCCGCTGCACCGCCACATTCAACTCAAACCCTTCATCCAGCCACCCCGTCACCCCGCCGATCATTTCCTTGACCGGGTAACCCAGCGCCGCAAGTTTCACAGCGGCCTTGTTGGCGCCGTTGCAATGCGGGCCCGCGCAATACACCACGAACAAACTGCTTTTCGGGTAAGCCGCGAGACCTTCAGCGGTCAGCAATCGCCCCGCAATATTGATCGCGCCCGGCACATGGCCGCGCTCGAACGCCAGCGGACCGCGTACGTCCACCAGCACAAAATCCACTTCGCCGGCCTGTTGGCTGGTGTGGACGTCGGAACAGTCGGTTTCGAAAGTCAGGCGGTTGCTGAAATGCATCAAGGCAATGGCCGAAGGGGCGGCGGGGATTTCGCGAACCAGGCTGGTCATGTTCTGTACTCCATAGTGTGTGGGCGTGAGAAGACTTTATCCGCCCGCCACTTGCCGCTACAGTGGCGCACAAGACACTCACCGGGAACTTTCCGCCAAATGCAGCCTAACCCTGGATTGGTCGCGATTCTGGCCTACGACGGCCTTTGTACTTTCGAATTCGGCATTGCCGTGGAGATTTTCGGCCTGGCACGGCCAGAGTTCGACTTCCCGTGGTACGAACACCGGATTGTCGCCGTGGACCAAGGCCCGATGCGCGCCATGGGCGGCATTCAGGTGCTGGCCGATGGTGGCATGGAGCTGCTCGAAGATGCCCGGACCATCATCATTCCCGGCTGGCGCGACCGTCATGCGCCGGTGCCCGAACACTTGCTCGACGCCTTGCGCAAGGCCCATGCACGCGGGGCGCGATTGCTGTCGATCTGTTCCGGGGTGTTTGTGCTGGCGGCGACCGGTTTGCTCGACGGTCACGGCGCTACCACCCATTGGCGCTACACCACTGAACTGGCTGAACGTTTTCCGCACATTCTGGTGGACCCGCAGGTGTTGTATGTCGATGCCGGTCAATTGATTACCTCGGCCGGCAGCGCAGCGGGCATCGATGCATGCCTGCACCTGGTGGCGCGGGATTTCGGTACGCAAGTGGCGAACACGGTGGCTCGGCGGCTGGTGATGTCGCCGCAACGCACTGGCGGCCAGGCGCAGTTTATTCCGACACCGGTCAGCCCGACGCCGCGCAGTGACGTGTCACGCGTCATGCAATGGGCGCGGGAGCGCTTGCACCAGCCGCTGGAGGTTCGTGATCTGGCGAGCGAGGCGGCGATGAGTGAGCGAACGTTTCTGCGCCGCTTTACCGAAGCCACCGGGATGTCGCCAAAAGCCTGGTTGCAGCATGAGCGACTGGCGCGGGCCCGGGAGTTGCTGGAGGGCACCGGGCACAATACCGATCAGATTGCCGAGCAGTGCGGGTATCGGTCGGTGGAGAGTTTTCGGGTGGCGTTTCGGGGGGTGGTGGGGGTGCCGCCGTCGGTGTACCGGGAGCGGTTTGGGCGTGGGGACATGGCTGGTATTTGAGCTGACCTTCAGGGCCCCATCGCGAGCAAGCTCGCTCCCACATTGGATCGATATAACGCCTGAAATTCCTGTGGGAGCTCGCTCGCGATGAGGCCAGCCTAGACACCACTGGATTCAAGGCTTGCGCAGCAGATAGGTATCCATAATCCACCCATTCGCCAATCGAGCCGCCTTGCGCACCCGCTCAATCTCATCCGCTACCTCTTCAAGCTTGCCGCTGATCAGCATCTCATCCGGCGTCCCCAAATAAGCCCCCCAGTAAATCACGGTCTGCGGATCAGCCACCTGACGGTAGGCATCTTGCGCATCCAGCATCACCACCACACTGTCCGCGTCACTCACCTGCCCCGCGGCCAAACGGCGCCCGGTGGTGATTTCAATCGAGCGACCGATGCGATTGAGCGGCACTTTATGGCGCGCTGCCAATGCCTGGACGCTGGTGATGCCGGGGATCACCTCGAACTCGAACACACAGCGCCCCGTCGCCAGGATCGCCTGCAAAATCCGGATCGTGCTGTCGTACAACGCCGGATCGCCCCACACCAGGAAACCGGCGCATTGCTCGTCAGTCATTTCCTCGTTGATCAGGCGTTCGAAGGTCAATTGCCTGGCAAGGTTGAGGTCTTCGACACTGCTCGTGTAGTCCACCTCACCGCGCTCACGCTCGGGGCTGTGGGCTTCGACGAAGCGATAGTCGTGATCGGTGATGTAGCGTTCGCAGATGTCGCGACGCAGGTGGATCAGTGAATCTTTGTCCTGGCCCTTGTCCATCAGGAAAAACACATCGACGAGATTCAACGCCTTCACAGCCTGCATCGTGATGTAGTCGGGATTGCCGGCGCCGATGCCGATGACCAACAGTTTTCTCATCACAGCACTCCTTGGGCATCAGTGCCGAGCAAGCGCAGGCGCCAGCGGCCGGTGAACCGCAACTCAATGGCTGACAACGGTTCAACGTCAATCTGGTTGAACGCCGCACCCTGCAATACCAGGGTGAGCGCAGCGCGAATGACAAACGGATGGGTGACCGCAATAACATGCCCCGGCGTTGCCTCAAGGGTGTGCAGCCACTGCGCCACGCGCTGACCCAGTTGCGCCACCGACTCACCGCCATGGGGCGCCGAGGTTGGGTCATCGAGCCAGGCCTGGAGCGCCTCGGGCTGCGACGTTTGCAGGTCATCAATGCGCACGCCCTGCCACTGCCCGAAGTCGCAATCGCTCAATGCATCGACCACTTCAACTTCATCGCCAAACAGTGCGGCCGTTTGCCGGGTGCGCAATTCCGGACCGCAGAGCAAACGCGGCGTCCCTTTGAACGCATGACGACGCGACCCCTTCGCCGATTGCCAATCCATTTCCAGCGGTTCGTTCGTAGGAAAACGCGCCAATTTCTGTGCGACGGTTCGAGCGTGACAGATCAAGGTCAAACGGGTTGTTTGCACGGATAAACACCCTGGCGATGAAACGGAAACGGCAACGCGCCGACGATATTCGCCTGATTGTGCCGCAAGAAGCCCGACTCAGGGCGTTTCGTTTCAACCGGCACGCCTGGCTTGCCCCTGCAGCGGGCCGGTGAAACTCGGCAATCTCCGACACGTTTATGGGCGATAGCCTACAAGCTCTATCGACTACCATGTAGCCCCTTTAGCGCGCGGTTTACGCCCTGTTTTAGGGCTCAAAAAAGGCGTGGAAAAATTCACTAGACTTGTAGGCTCGGCTACATAAATACTGCTTTCGCAATTTGTGAAATGAAACCGACATCGCCATCCAGCAGGAGCCCGGATGCCCACCTTCAGAGACCTGATCACCGACGCCGGCCTGGAGCTGACGTCGTCGGAACGCAAGGTCACACGCGCCTTGCTGGCCCCGTACCGGCGTAACGGGCTCGGCCCTCTCTTGCAACCACGTCCCCACCTGCAACAAGTCCATCTGCACTGGCCCCGCCTGTTTACGCACCCTCCCCGCGCCATAGCCTTGGGACTGACCTATTTTTTGCTCAACAAAACCGGCTCCCCCAGGGTGCTGTCCGAGCCGAGCAACGGCTTAAGATAAAAAGTGCGGCGTCTGACAACAAATCAGCCGATCGCTGCTTCAACGCGTGGAAACCGACAGTGATAGTCAGGTTCGGAACACATCGCCGAACCCTTTGATACAGGAGTACATCCATGCTGGTCTTACGCCCAGTCGAGTTAACCGACCTGCCCCAGTTACAACAACTGGCGCGCGACAGCCTGGTGGGTGTCACGTCGTTGCCGGACGACACCGAACGCCTGCGCCAGAGGATTATCGATTCCTGCGCCTCATTCGAAAAAGACGTTGAGGCACAGGGCCCGGAGAATTACTTCTTCGTGCTGGAGGACCTGACGACCCAACGCCTGGCAGGTTGTTCAGAGCTCCTGGCCACCGCCGGCTTCAACCAGCCGTTCTACAGCTTGCGTAACCGCCACTTCACCAGCGCCTCCCGGGAACTGAACATCGAACATGGCGTGCCGGCGCTGTCGCTGTGCCAGGACCTCAACGGTCACACCTTGCTGCGCGGCTTTCACATCGATACCACGCTGGTGCGCACTGCATTTTCGGAGCTGCTGTCACGGGCACGGCTGCTGTTCATCGCCGCCCATCCGCAGCGCTTTGCCGACGCGGTCATCACCGAAATCGTCGGCTACAGCAGCGATGAGGGGCAATCGCCGTTCTGGGATGCGGTGGGCAAACACTTTTTCGACCTGCCTTACACTGAGGCCGAACGGCTGTGCGGACTGGAAACCCGGACCTTCCTCGCCGAACTGATGCCGCAGTACCCGATCTACGTGCCGATGCTGCCCCAGGCGGCCCAGGACTGCATTGGCCGGATTCACCCGGACGGCCAGGAGGCCTTCGATATTCTTGAGCGCGAAGGCTTTGAAACCAACAGCTACATCGACCTGTTCGACGGTGGCCCTACCCTGTATGCGCGCACTTCGAACGTGCTCTCCATCGCCCAAAGCCAGACAGGCACGGTGCAACGGCGCTCATCCATCGATGCACGCGGTCGTTACCTGGTGAGCAACGATGCGCTCGAAGGCTATCGCGCGATCGTCGTCGAACTGGATGTTGTAACCGGGCAACCGGTGGGGTTGAGCGCCGAGATGTGTCAGGCCTTGAACGTGACCGATGGCAGCCCGATCCGGCTGATCGCCTTGTGAGCATCACCCGGCCCTGTGCCCAACGACAGCGCCCGAACTGGCGCAAAGAAGGAGCTGCATCATGATTGTCCGCCCGGTTCGCGTCACCGACCTGCCCGCCTTGATGGATCTGGTGCAACAGGCCGGCCCGGGGTTCACCACCCTGCCGGCCAACGAGGATCGCCTGGTGCACCGGGTGCGCTGGGCCCAGCGGACATTTGCCGAACAGGTGGAGCGTGCGGATGCCGATTACCTGTTTGTGCTGGAGGATGACGATCAGCAAGTGGTCGGCGTCAGTGCAATGTCTGGCGCCGTAGGCCTGCGTGAACCCTGGTACAACTACCGGGTCGGGCTGACTGTCAGCGCTTCGCCGGATCTTGGGATTGCGCGACAGATTCCGACCTTGTTCCTGAACAACGAAATGACCGGCCAATCGGAGCTGTGCTCGCTGTTCCTGCGTCACGATCAACGCCAGGGTACGAACGGCCGGCTGCTGTCGCTGGGACGGCTGCTGTTCGTCGCCGAGTTCCCACAATTGTTCGGCGACAAACTCATCGCCGAACTGCGTGGCAGCGCCGACGAGCACGGCTGTTCACCGTTCTGGGACAGCCTGGGCCGGCACTTCTTCAAAAAGGAATTCAGCTACGCCGACCACCTGTCGGGGCTGGGCAATAAATCCTTCATCGCCGAACTGATGCCGCGCCAACCGCTTTACACCTGCCTGCTGACTGAGCAGGCCCAGGCGGTGATCGGCAAAGCGCACCCGAACACCGTGCCGGCGATGAAACTCCTGAATGCCGAGGGCTTTGCCCATCAGGGTTACATCGACATCTTCGACGCCGGGCCGGTGATCGAAGCGCCGGTGGCGAAAATCCGTAGCGTGCGCGACAGCCAGGCGCTGGTACTGGCCATTGGCACACCCGACGAACAGGCCCCGGTGTGGCTGATCCACAACCGACGCCTGGAAAACTGCCGCATTACCGTGGCCAAGGCACGCCTGGTCGGCAACAGTTTGGTGGTCGACCGCCTCACCGCCAAACGCCTGCAACTGCAACCTGGCAATTCGGTGCGTGCGGTGCCTTTGTTGAAGCAACAGCAGCAGGCTGTGGCGGCGTAACAGTGTCGCCTTGGTGTTAATAATCAATGTAAACCAAAGTTCCGCCATAGCGGATCAGCCCACCATAAACATCCATTAACAACTGACAACATCAACTAACAACTACTAAATTGCCTTTAGTGGTCGTCCTCCCCATACTAAAAACACAAACCGGCCACATTAAACGAGCCCACCACGCAACGTCCTATAGACAATTGATCTTACGCCCCGGTATTTCGCACAACCTCAAACCAGCTGATCGCCCCACCCCAAAGAACCGAAGCAGAACACTTCATGATCAAGACACTTTTAAACGCAACCTTATCATCCAACGAACTGATAACCACTTTAAAAACACTGGACACATCCGCTGAAATTCATAAGTTAGTCAGCGTGCTGCATAACACGCCTGAACACCCTCATGAAACATCTAAAAGCGCGACGATCATGAAGTCAACAAACACCCTCACCGGAACATTGACACTGTACTGCAACGACAGTGGAAACATCAGTCTCAAAGTACCTGATCGCGCACCGCCGTCACCGCAGCTGTACACCGTTCCAGGCAACAGTGTTTTGTTTGCCATCAACGACCAGTCATTTCCTGTCCAGCTCTATGGAGTAGAAGCCAACAATCTGATACTTGGAAAGCAGGTCATTGTCGACGCCAACAACCCGTTATTCATCGACGGTACGAAGGTCCTGTTCGACAGCAACCCCACAGGCGACGGGCACGCGACATTCATTGGCAGTATCAACCTGCCAGATAAAAGCGCAGATATCGGGGTATTTGATCGTGCCTCTCGACACAAAATCGCCTGGTTTCCCCATGACGATAGCGCCGCACGCTACCTGGTGAGCCTTGAACTACTTGAAGCGGCGCAGGATCCAGGGGCTGGCAAAGTGGCCGAAGAATTGATTTATCACTACCACCCCGCCGTCGCGTGGAAAGCATTTCAGGTCATTCATAAAATCGATCCGCAAGCCGCACTGCATTTCGTACCACTGTTGAGAAACCTGCAAAACAGTCGCCTGAATGTTTTACTCGAACAACAGAGTGAAGCGGCATGAAGCTGAATACATTTGTTGAGCGAATGGCGGCTTACGATCTAGAGCGAGACAAGCCACAAATAATAGAAGACTTACGTCAACTGAGTACCAACCGTACCTTGCTGAGCGAGCACCTTTACAACATTATTCAGCAAGAAGGTTTCAGCACACGCAACAGTATCTATAGCGCTTACGCTTTTGTTCTGCATTACAACGACCTGTTTACTGTTCGTTTGGGTTTTTGGTCACCGGTCTCTTCTCAAGACGAAAGTGAAACGTTCATCTACGATTTGAACCACACCCACGACTTTGAAATCTATGCCATGGGTTACAGCGGCGACGGCTATATAACCGTGACCCGAAAAATACTTGATGACACACCGATTCGCGTGAATGCAAGACCGATACTCGGCGAAGAGCGAGTACTTAAACTCGCACCCGGCGAGGTCCTGCACATGCTTCCACTACAGGAAATACACAAGCAGCTCCCCCCGAAAACAATGTCCGCTTCGTTGAGTTTACTGATCCATCCTCAACGATCGGTTAAAAACGAAGAAGCGTGGTGCTTCGACGAAAACTACATACCGACTTATCCCGGTATTGCTACGCAGGAAACAGCGTTCTTTGAAAAAACGCTGGCACTGCTTAATAGTGGTAGTCATTCGCTACCCGATAAAAACCAAAGGAAGAAAACATGAACAAGCCAACGAACAACTGGAATGAAACCCCGCTGCTGCGTGCAGGTACCAACGTGATCAACACTCCCGTCGAGACTACCAAGCAATCCCCGTGTGGCGAATTCGTGCTTCGCTATAACGTGGGTAACATCCATGAAATCAAGCAAATCTGGAACGTGACGGCTAACGGCTGAAAGCGCCACCGTTAAACATGCCGCAAGCTGCAGACCGATCAGGTCTGCGGCCTTTTTCTGAACGCACCGACGAAAAAACCGGCATCCCTGTAAATTCGTCATCATTTGCCCCCCGCCCCCGTGATAGCCTTTTGTTCCTTCGGCGTTGACACTTTTGCTCAAGCCCTTCCATTCCAATTGCAGTGGTGGAACTCGTATGTCCAGGCTTTCCCATCAAGATTTGCGCCGTAACTTTCGCGAATTGTTCGCTTCCAACACCTGCTATCACACGGCTTCGGTCTTCGACCCGATGTCGGCCCGCATTGCCGCTGACCTGGGTTTTGAAGTGGGAATTCTGGGCGGCTCCGTCGCATCGTTGCAGGTGCTGGGCGCCCCCGACTTTGCGTTGATCACCCTCAGCGAGTTCGCCGAACAGGCCACGCGCATTGGCCGCGTCGCGCAACTACCGGTCATCGCCGACGCCGACCATGGCTACGGCAACGCGCTCAACGTGATGCGCACCATCGTCGAACTTGAACGCGCCGGCATCGCCGCCCTGACTATTGAAGACACCTTGCTGCCGGCGCAATTCGGCCGCAAATCCACCGACCTGATCGGGGTCGCAGAAGGCGTCGGCAAGATCCGCGCCGCGCTGGAAGCCCGGGTTGATTCGGAAATGGCGATCATCGCCCGCACCAACGCCGGCATTCTGCCGATCCAGGAAATCATCAGCCGCACCCAGCAGTACCAAGCCGCCGGCGCAGACGGGATCTGCATGGTGGGCGTGCAGGACTTCGATCAACTGGAAAAAATCGCCGAACACCTGAGCGTGCCGCTGATGCTGGTCACCTACGGCAACCCGGCGCTGCGCGACGACAAACGCCTGGCCGAACTGGGCGTGCGGGTGACCATTGACGGGCATGGCGCTTACTTTGCGGCGATCAAGGCGACGTACGACAGCTTGCGCGAGCAGCGGCAGATCTTTACCCAGGCGTCCGACTTGAGCGCGACGGAGCTGACGCATACGTACACGCAGCCTGAGGACTACATTCGTTGGGCCGAAGAGTTTATGCGTGTGAAGGAGTGATGATTGTTCCCATGCTCTGCGTGGGAATGCCTCAACGGACGCTCCGCGTTCGGCTTCGAAGGGACGCGGAGCGTCCAGGGCTGCATTCCGAAGCGGAGCGTGGGAACGATCAACGATCAGTGGTGCGGATTACTGCTTGGTCAATTCCATAATCATCCGCGACAACAGATAAATCCGCGGCGCCACGCTTTCTACCTCCGCGTACTCTTCAGGTGTATGGATATTGCCGCCCACAATCCCGAACCCATCCAGTGTCGGCGTACCCACACCTGCCGAGAGACTGGCATCCGCCGCCCCGCCGCTGCCTTCTTCGGTCAACTTGCGACCAATTTCGCCGTAAATCCCCTGCGCCATGGCCATCAACCGATCCGACTCCGCCGTCTGCGGCATCGGCGGTAATCCGCGCTGAAGGGTGGTGGTGACTTCGGTATCCGCAATCAGCTTGTCCTTGGAAACCCGCGCCAGATCCTTCTCGATCCGGTCGAATTCTTCCGGTACCGCCGCCCGCACGTCAGCCTTGGCCGTGGCCTGGTCCGGGATCACGTTGGTCCGGTCGCCGGCCTTGATCACGGTGAAATTGATGGTGGTTTTCTTCTCTTCATCGCCCAACTTGCCGAGTTGCAGAATCTGATGCGCGGCTTCCATGGCAGCGTTGCGCCCCAGTTCCGGCGCGACACCGGCGTGAGCGGCTTTTCCTTTGACTTCCACCACCGCCGTCGCACTGCCTTTGCGCCACACCACCAAACCATCCGCCGGACGACCCGGTTCGAGGTTGAGGGTCACGTCGTGGGCCTTGGCGGTTTTCTTGATCAGGTCGGTGGCGACGTCGGAGCCGGTTTCTTCACTGGCGTCGAGCAGGAACGTGATCTGCGCGTAGTCCTTGAAGTCGAGGTTTTTCAGGACTTTCAGCGCATAGATCCCGGCGACGATGCCGCCCTTGTCATCCATCACGCCAGGCCCATAGGCGCGGCCGTCCTTAATATGGAACGGGCGCTCGGCGGCAGAGCCTTCCTTGAAGACGGTGTCCATGTGCGCCATCAGCAGGATTTTCGCCTTGCCGGTGCCTTTCAGCGTCGCAATCACGTGGCTGCTTTTGTCGGGTGTGTTGGGCACCAGCTCAATGGTCGCACCGAGCTTTTTCAGCTCGTCGATGGCGATGTCGCGCACTTGCGTCAGGCCGGGCTCATAGCCGGATCCGGAGTCGATGTTGACCAGCCGCTCCAGCAGTTTCAGGGCTTCACCCTTGTATTGCTCGGAATCGGCGAGGACTTGTTTGTGCGGTTCGGCGAAGGCTGCAGGAGCGAAGGCGCCGAGGGCGAGGGTCAGACTGGTGACCAGAAGGGAGCGAGGGAGATTGAGCGTCATGAATCGGTCCTTGTTTCGTGTCGGGGTCAAAAACACCCTACCTGACTACGACGCAAGGCTCTAGACCGAATGCGACACACAATAATCCATGGCCGAAGATTAACCTGCAGTAAAGGGTCAGACCGGGTCGAGCAGTTCACGAAAGGGCTTGCCATTGGTGCGGCAGATCACGCGATTGCGGCCCGTGGTCTTGGCTTCATACAACGCCTGATCCGCATCGTTGAGCCATAACGTCGCATCGGTGTGCGCCGTACTGAAAGACGCCAGGCCAATACTCAAACTGACTTTCAACGCCGGACTCTGCTCGTAACCCAACGTGGCAAATCGGTCGCGCAGTGCCTCCATCGTCGCAGCGGCGCTGTTCAACGGCATATCGGGCAGGATCACGCAGAACTCGTCGCCGCCATAGCGCCCGGCCACATCGGCGACGCGCAGGTTTTGCTTGAGCATTTTGCTCAACTGGCGCAACACGATGTCCCCGGCGACATGGCCGTAGGTGTCATTGATCGCTTTGAAATGGTCGATGTCGATCAGCGCAATCGCCCCGCCCTGCTGCAGGCGTTGGCAGCGCTGGAATTCGACTTCAAGTTGATCCTTCCAGGCGCCATGGTTCAGCAGGCCGGTCAGGCTGTCGGTACGGCTCAGGGCCAGCAACTCGCGCTTTTGCTGACCCAGGGTGGTGGCCTGACGGAAGCAGATCCAGCCAAGCGCCAAGGGATACAGGATCAGCAGCGGCATGCAGGCGAACATCTGCAACGGTGTTGTCAACGGAATGAACGCGGGGGTAAACGCCAGCCACCCCACCCCCATCCCGAGTATTTGCGCGACGGTGCCCACCAACAGGAATCGCATGCCGCCGATGGCGACGTTGTTCATCGCCATCATCGACAGCGTTGCAACGCTGGGCAGTGGATTGAACTGCATGGCAGCGACCCAGAAACCGCCGAGAAAGGCGTCGACCAGGATGTTGCGGTGCTCGGCGTGAAACGGCACCTTGGCCCGACGTGCCCACTGATAAGCAACGTGCGGCCACAACACGCCGTTGAACAGCATCAGCCCCCACACCCACGGTGCCGGGTCGAGCGGGTACATCGCCGCGCCCACGCACAACAATCCCAAGGCCAGGCCCAGGGTTCGCGATGTATAAAGCCTCCTGGCTAATGAAAGTCCTTTCCCCGCTTTTGCCATAGGGCCTCTGCGCCACTCATCGGAACCGGATTACACCGGGCTTGCAGGTGCGTTTGAAGTCTATCAGGGCGACGTTAAATAGCCATCACCGGTGAGCGGCTTGAATACCGGGGTATTGCCACGAGGCGAGTCCCCAATGTTTGGCTATACATGAAGGGAGGGTTCAATCAATAACTCTAAAAAAGGAGGCCCATGCAGACTTTTCAAGTGTTGATCATTGGCAGCGGTTTTGGCGGTCAGTGCGCGGCGATCAATTTGCTCAAGGCCGGCATCGACGATTTTCGCTTGCTGGAGCGGCGGGACTTTTTTGGCGGCACCTGGTGCCAGAACACCTACCCCGGCGCAGCAGTGGATGTGCCCTCGCCCCTTTATTCGCTGTCCTTTGCGCCCTATCGCTGGACGCAAATGTTCGCCCAACAGGCGGAACTGCACCACTACACCCAGTACGTGGTGGAACACTTCGGCCTGCGCGACAGGGTCGAGCTGGAGGCCAATGTCGAACGCATCGAATGGGATGACGCCAACAAACGCTGGGCCGTGCACACCGGCAGCAAAGGCACGTTTTACGCGCAGTTTCTGATTAACGCGACGGGGCCGTTGAGCCAACCGGTCGTCCCGCACTTCGAAGGCGTGGAACGCTTTCAGGGCAAGACCTTTCACACCAACAACTGGGACCATTCCTACGATTACCGGAAAAAACGCGTGGCCATCGTCGGCAGCGGTGCCAGCGCCGCGCAGGTCATTCCGGCGATTGCCCCGGACGTCGCGCACCTGCATGTGTTCCAGCGCACGCCGCACTGGGTATTGCCGAGGGCTGACCGCGCGTTTGGTCCTTTCCAGCGTTGGCTGCTGGGCCTGAAACCGGCCTACAAACTGCTGCGCTGGATGATCTACTGGCAGTTCGAAACCCGCGTGATTGCCTTCAAATACTCGAAACCGGCGATCCGCATGGTTCAGCATCAGGCCTTGCGCTTTCTCAAGCGCCAGGTGCCGGACCCCGAACTACGCAAAAAACTGACTCCGGACTTCACCATCGGCTGCAAACGCGTGCTGGTCTCCAGCACCTACTACCCGGCGCTGAGCCGCCCCAACGTAACGTTGCACAGTCGCGAACAGGGCATCGCGTCCATCGATGAAACCGGCATCGTCACTCAGGACGGCCAGCACATCGACCTCGACCTGATCGTCTGGTCCACCGGTTACGACGCCACTGACGGGGTGATTTCCTACCCCGTCACCGGCAAACACGGCACACGACTCAAGGACGTCTGGGCGCAGTACCCGCGGGCCTATCTGGGCACCAGCCTGCCGGACTTCCCGAACCTGTTTATCGTCACCGGCCCCAACACCGGCATTGGCCACACCTCGGCGCTGTTTATCATCGAATCGCAGATGAATTACATCCTCGACTGCATCCGTACGTTAAAAGCACAGGGTTTACGCAGCATTGAAGTACGCCCCGAAGCGGAACGTACCTACACTGAAATGATCCACAGGGAAATGGAGCGCACCGTTTGGAAGTCTGGAGGCTGTCACAGCTGGTATCAAAGCAAGAGCGGTCATGTGATCGCCATGTTTCCGGGGTTTAGTTTCAGCTATCACCGATTGACCCGGGCCTTGAAACCGGCCGACCACATTCTGTCCTGATCACGTTTAAGGAAGTCATCCGATGCTTCTATTGGTCGTCATTATCGCGGTTATCGTGGCCTGGAGCTGGTTGAGCTACCCGACCATCGGTTATTGGCTGTACGACTGGAACATGGCGATTGAAGCCAAGCTGTATCGGCTGCACAAGATCGTCGTGCCGATCAACGAAATGACCGTCTCGACCTGGCAAGGCGGGCCGTATGAGGCGTCCAGCAGTGTGCTGATGCTGCACGGCTACAGCGCCGATAAAAACCTGTGGTTGCGCTTCGCCCGGCATTTTGTCGGTACGCATCGGGTGATCATTCCAGACATTGCCGGCCATGGCGAAACCGGCTTCAAGGCCGGTGGCGGCTATGACATCCCGTTGCAGGCCAAGCGGATGATCCAGCTGCTCGACGTCTGCGGGGTCGAGAAAGTGCATGTGATCGGCAACTCCATGGGCGGCTACATCGCGGCGTGGCTGGCGGCCACCTACCCGGACCGCATCGCTTCTGTGGCGCTGATCGACCCGGCCGGCGTCACTGCGCCCGAGGCCAGTGATCTGGAGCGACACCTGGCCAAGGGGCACAACCCTTTTCTGATTCATTCGCGGGAAGAGTTTCGGCGTTTCTACGCCATGACCATGGCCGAACCGCCGTGGGTGCCTGGCGTGGTGCTGGACGCCGTTGCCCAGCGCTATGAGCAAAGTCGCGATGAGCTGGAAGAAATCTTCAACGACTTCCGCGCCAGCCCGCCGATGGAACCCAAACTGGCCGACATCAAATGCCCGGCGCTGCTGCTGTGGGGGCACAAGGACCGTTTGATCGACGTCAGCAGCGTGGCCGTCTGGAGCAAAGGCATCGTCGATCTGCGGGTGCATATCTGGGACCACGTCGGGCACATGCCGATGGTCGAACAGCCGGCCAATACCGCACGTCTGTATCGCGAGTTCCTGGGATCGCTGCGCACCGAAAGCCGCTCGCACCTGTAACGCGACCCTCTAACGCGACCCTGTAGCCGCTGACGAGCAACGCGAGGCTGCGGCTACACGAGCGGTAGTGCAGCAGTCCTGGGGAGAATGAAGTCCGTAAGATTCTTCGTTTGTCGGCGCCGCTGAAGGCTGCGATCTTTTCGCACATCCTTTACGTCACCGCGCCGGGAATTTCTTTCATGAGCCAGTCACCCTTCGTCAGCCCTGACCTGATCCGTCAACGCTTCTCCAAAGCGATGTCCGACATGTACCGCGAAGAAGTGCCCCTGTACGGCGCACTCATGGAGTTAGTGGAGCAGACTAACCAATACGTGCTGGACAACGACCCGCAGATCGCCCGTCAGCTGAACAGCACCGGCGAAATCGAACGCCTGGATCTGGAACGTCACGGTGCAATCCGCGTCGGCACCGCCGCAGAACTGGCCACGCTCGCCCGTTTGTTCGCCGTGATGGGCATGCAACCGGTGGGTTATTACGACCTGACCCCGGCCGGCGTGCCGGTGCATTCCACGGCGTTTCGCGCGGTGCATGAAGACGCGTTGCAGGTCAGCCCCTTCCGCGTATTCACCTCGCTGCTGCGCCTGGAACTGATCGAAGACCTGGACCTGCGGGCCTTCGCCCAGTCGGTGCTGGACAAACGCCAGATCTTCACCCCGGCAGCGCTGACCCTGATCGAACGTGCGGAAACCGAGGGCGGCCTTACCGAACAAGAAGCGCAGCAGTTCGTCGAACAGGCGCTGGAAACCTTCCGCTGGCACCACAGCGCCACGGTTACCGCCGAGCAATACCAGAAACTCAGCCACCAGCATCGCCTGATCGCCGACGTCGTGGCCTTCAAAGGCCCGCACATCAACCACCTGACCCCGCGCACGCTGGACATCGACATCGTCCAGGCGCAGATGCCTGCCCACGGCATCACCCCTAAAGCGGTGGTCGAAGGCCCGCCCCGCCGGCAGTGCCCGATCCTGCTGCGCCAGACCAGTTTCAAAGCGCTGGACGAGCCGGTTGCATTCACCGATCAAGCTGAAACCCGTGGCAGCCACAGCGCGCGTTTCGGTGAAATCGAGCAGCGTGGCGCCGCGCTGACACCCAAGGGACGGGCGTTGTACGACCGTTTGCTCAACGCCGCTCGTGACGAGTTGAAAGACTTCCCCAATGAAGCCAATGCCGCACGCTACAACGCGCTGATGACCCAGCACTTTGGCGAATTCCCTGACACGTACGAAGGCATGCGCCGACAGGAACTGGCGTACTTTCGCTACTTCGTGACGGAAAAAGGCCTGCAGGCGGACAAGCTGGAATCGTTGTCGCTGGAGGATTTGCTGGACGGCGGGTATCTGCGGGTCGAACCGCTGGTGTATGAGGACTTTCTGCCGGTGAGTGCGGCGGGGATTTTCCAGTCGAACCTGGGAGACGCGGCGCAAACCCACTATGGCGAGCATTCGAATCAACAGGCGTTTGAACAGGCGCTGGGACGATTAACGATTGATGAGCTGGGGTTGTATGCCGAGACGCAGCGGCGCTCGGTAGAAGAATGCTATGCCACATTGGGGCATGCCATCTGAGACACACCCCATGTAGCCGCTGGCACAACGTGCGCCAGCGGCTGCGGGTTTAGCGGAGCTTCGCCAACAACGCTTCAGCACCCGCCTGCGAAGACGCCGGGTTCTGACCGGTGATCAGCAACCCGTCCTCAACCACATAGCTCGCCCAGTCATCACCCTTGGAATAAATCCCGCCCTTCTCCTTCAGCATGTCTTCCACCAGAAACGGCACGACCTTTGTCAGTTGCACCGCTTCTTCCTCCGAGTTGGTAAAGCCCGTCACGCGCTTGCCTTTGACCAACGGCTGGCCGTCCGTGCCTTTGACGTGACGCAACACACCCGGCGCATGACAGACCGCCGCGACCGGTTTGCCGGCCTTGATAAACGCTTCGATCAGCGCAATCGAATAGCGGTCTTCTGCCAAATCCCACAGCGGACCATGACCGCCGGGATAAAACACGGCGTCGTAATCCTCCGGCCTCACGGTGCTCAGCACCGCCGTAGACGCCAGCGCCGCTTGGGCGGCGGAATCTTTGCGAAAACGATGGGTGGCTTCTGTTTGAAAGTCGGGCTCGTCGCTTTTCGGGTCCAGCGGCGGTGGGCCACCCTTGGGCGAGGCCAGGGTCAGCTGAGCACCGGCGTCCTTGAAGGTGAAATACGGAGCGGCGAATTCTTCCAGCCAGAAGCCGGTTTTCTTGCCGGTATCACCCAATTGATCGTGGGACGTTAAAACCATCAGGATTTTCATGTCGTTCTCACTCCGTTTCAGGGTTGTTCGGACGCTCGACGGCGCTGTTTCTATGGACCCTGCGGCCGGCCCATTCGTTGCACCGGATGTCAGGCGCCGATGACGGGTGGCGCAAGGCCGTTATGCGCAAGAAGTTGCGCACTCATCCTCCAAAAATGTCCTGCCTTGCGGCTGATCGCCCGGCCTGTCAGGCCCTCCAGCCGAGTGCGCAAGAAGTTGCGCAGTGGTGTGCAAGTTCTTGCGCACATTCCTTTGGGTTCCAAGATGAAAATCTTTTCCATCGTTATAAAACCGACTCAACCCACTGATTTATATAACGTTAACCGCTTCTGGCACGGACCTTGATAACAGTCAGGCACCCACCGGGCGATACACGCCTCCCGGGCACCCCAAAATTTTTAGCAAGGAGCACACCCATGGCTACACCAGCGTACATGTCCGTCACTGGCGAAAAACAAGGTCTGATCACCGCCGGCGCGTTCACCGCCGATTCGGTTGGCAACACCTACCAGGAAGGCCACGAAGACCAGGTCATGGTTCAGGCTTTCAGCCACGACGTGATCATCCCGCGTGACCCGCAATCCGGCCAGCCAACCGGTCAGCGCGTTCACAAGCCTGTGGTCATCACCAAGGTCTACGACAAGTCCTCGCCACTGCTGCAAGCCGCTCTGACTTCCGGCGAGCGCATGAGCGAAATCGTTATCCAGTGGTACCGCACTTCGGCTCAAGGTACCCAAGAGCACTACTACACCACCAAACTGGAAGACGCCATCATCGTCGCCATCAACAACAAAATGCACAACTGCCAGGACCCGTCGAACTCGCACTTCACGCACCTGGAAGAAGTGCAGTTCACCTACCGCAAAATCACCTGGACCCACGAAGTTTCCGGTACTTCGGGTTCCGATGACTGGCGTCTGCCGGTCGCCTAAATCAGGCCGACCGTCTCAAGCATCGGCCAGCTCTGCTGGTCGATGTTGTTTTCGCCCTTCCAGAATTTTTGCGTCTGCCGAGGCCTTTTCGGCCATTGGCGCACGCCGCAGCACTGCACGAGGAACAAGGGATGTTCGCGCCGGCCAATCAGACTCACTTTGCCCTGACCATCGAAGGTCTCTCCAGCGATTTGCAGGTGCTGTCCTTGCAAGGCCGGGAGGCGATCAGCCAACCGTTCGTGTTTGAGGTGGAGCTGGTCAGTGAACAGCCGTCCCTGGACCTCGAAACGCTGCTGCACAAACCGGCCTTCTTGCAGCTCTCGCCGGACGGCAGCGGCATTCACGGCCAGATCTACCGTGCCGCCCAGGGTGATTCCGGCAAACGCCTGACCCGCTACGCGGTGACCCTGCGCCCGCAACTGTCCTACCTGGCGCACCGCATCAACCAACGCATCTTCCAGAACCTCAGCGTGCCGAAAATCATCGGCAAGGTCCTCGAAGAGCATGGCATCCAGAGCAACGCCTACGAATTCAAAGTCGGGGCGATTTATCCCGAACGCCTCTACTGCGTTCAGTACGATGAATCGGACCTGCAATTCATCCAGCGCCTGTGCGAAGAAGAAGGTATCCACTACCACTTCCAGCACAGCGCCACGGCCCACAAGCTGGTGTTCGGCGATGACCAGACGGTGTTCCCGAAACTCGCGCCTGTGGCCTATCAGCAAGACTCCGGCATGGTCGCCAACGACCCGGTGATCAAGCGTTTCGACCTGCGCCTGGAAACCCGTACCAGCCGCACCACCCGCCGCGACTACGACTTCGAAAAACCGCGCATCACCCTCGAAAGCGAAAACCGTGGCGACGCCCTGCCCGACCTCGAAGACTACGACTACCCCGGCCGCTTCCTCGACCGCGAACGCGGCAAGCACCTGGCCAAACGCGCCCTCGAACGTCACCGCAGCGACTTCCAGCTCGCCGAAGGCAAAAGCGATCAACCGATACTGGTCAGCGGCCACTTCCTGGCCCTGACCGAGCACCCGAAAGCCAAATGGAACGACTTGTGGCTGCTCACCGAAATCCTCCACGAAGGCAAACAGCCGCAAGTGCTGGAAGAATCGGTCACCAGCAGCACAACCAACCTCAAAGACGATTTCCACCAGGGCTACCGCAACCGCTTTCAAGCCACCCCGTGGGACGTGCCGAACCGCCCGCCGCTGCATCATCCCAAGCCACGGATCCTCGGCAGCCAGAGCGCCGTGGTCACCGGCCCCAAAGGTGAAGAAATCCACTGCGACCAGTACGGTCGCGTCAAAGTGCAATTTCACTGGGACCGCGAAGGCCAGGCCGATGACAAGACCAGCTGCTGGCTGCGCGTCTCCTCTGCCTGGGCCGGCGCCCACTACGGCGGCATCGCCATCCCGCGCATCGGCATGGAAGTGCTCGTCACCTTCCTCGAAGGCGACCCCGACCAACCGCTGATCAGCGGCTGCCTGTACCACAAGGAAAACGTCGTCCCGTACCCACTGCCGGCGAACAAGACCCGCAGCACCTTCAAGACCCTGAGTTCCCCCGGGGGCGGCGGTTTCAACGAACTGCGCATTGAAGACAAAAAGGGCCAGGAACAAATCTTCCTGCACGCCCAGCGCGACTGGGACGAAAACGTCGAACACGACCAGAAAATCCGCGTCGGCAACGAACGCCACGACACCGTCGAGCAAAACAGCTACAGCGAATTCAAGGCCGAAGAACACCACACGGTTTATGCCGATCGCAAAGTCGAAGCCCGCGCCAACGACCACCTGACCGTGGGCGTGAATCAGCACATCAAGATTGGTACCGGGCAATTCATCGACGCGGGCCAGGAGATTCACCTGAGCAGCGGCATGAAAGTCGTGCTTGAAGCGGGAAGCGAACTGACCCTGATCGGCGGTGGCAGCTTTATCAAGATCGATGCTGGCGGCGTGACCATTAGCGGGCCGGTGATCAATATGAACTCCGGGGGCGGGCCGGGAAGCGGGACGGGGGCGGCGCCGTTGTTGCCTGGACCGTTGAAGCAGGCGGATGCGGATAAGGCTGGGCAGGTCGTTGCGCCTTCCCTGGCTTCGTATAAAGCGCAAGCAAAAACGGGAGTGCTACTACCTATCCCTTCGTGCCACCTAGATGCTTCCGGCCATTGCCCCATTCACCAGCCGGGTAAATCAGCATGATCGATTCTATTCCTTCGCCGTTCGAACGACCTCCGTCCCTGGGCACCCTGTGTCTGATTCTGGATGGCAGCTTTGATGTGGATTTGCTGGCGCGTCTGTTTCAAGGTGACGAACAATCTCGCCCTCGGTGTATTCCACTGTTCCTCAATACGCCATATGCCGAACTTCAACCTGCTGGACCTTACGTTATCGTGTGCCCTGCAAAAGGCGAATCAACGGCGTATGCCAGTGCCCTGCTGGAGCAGTCCGATGCCGGCTGTGTGGCCTGGCTAAGCAACGAGCACGACCTGGACAACGGGGTTGAACATTGGCGAAGTCTGCTCACTGTGCGCACCGACGACGCGCCGCAACAGATGATGCGGTTTTTCGATCCTCGATGGTTAGAGCCCTTGCTGCGCAGCCTTAATGAAACTGAGCGCAACCAGTTTATTGGGCCATTCACCAGTATGGCCTGGCGTAACGAAATGGGCTGGCGGTACTACGCCAGGGCGCCCCAGAGCCCAGCGGCCGCACTGCAACCTCCCGCTTGGCTGTACCTGAATCGGGATCGCGAAGAGTTGATCGAGCAAGGTCGATTGAAGGTCATTGCAGCACGCTTTGCCGAAGACTATCGCGAAGTGTTGCCTGCCCAAGACACTGTCGAGTTTGTACATCGTCAATTGCTGGCAGGACAACAAGCGGGCTACCAACAAATGGCAGATCAGGAGCGCTGGCTACGCCTCGCCATAAGCCGTGGAGATTCCTTTTGGGCGAATGGCCCGGATGCGGAACTTTTGGCTCGTAACGACGTGGCGCTGGGTGAAAAATTGACTCAGCTGGAAAGCCTCTGAATCACAAGGACGATGAGTAATGAGCAACACCTATACCGTCAAAAGCGGCGATATCCTCGGCAATATTGCCAGCGCAAACAAATGCTCTGTGGCGGATCTACGGGCACTTAACCCCATTATTACCGACCCCAACCACATCAAAGCCGGTTGGGTGTTGCAGCTACCAGCCACTAAAGTGTTGCCGCCGCCCAAGCATGCGGACAACCAGAGCACCACCAGTGTCAAGGGCGAAGCTCAATGCAAGGACGAACTGGTGGACGTGGTGCATATCACCGGTGAAGACACTTTTTATATTCTGACGGAAAAAGAGTCGAAAGCACTAAAAACACAGACTGACCTCGTCCAGAAACTCATGGACGAGCTGCACCAGAACCTGGCCAAAGCCACCGAAGCGAGTAAATGCACCAAGGCATCAAATCCTCAGACCTATTGCGCCTGCTCGCGATGTGTCAAAGACGCCTGGAACGTCAAGGCTGAAGATGCCGGGTTGGTACAGCGCTCAGAGCCACCGCCGGAAAAAAAAGCGACCGCCACCATAACTCGTAAAGAAGACTTGCAGGGACAGTTGGCAACGGTGCAGCAGGCACGTGACTGGTACCAGCGGTATGAGCCCAAGGCAACATTTGAAGGCAATTATCTGGAGAGTAACTGGAAACAGCTGCAAGCCAAAAAAGTACTCGAACTGAACGCCGAGATTGAATCCCTGCGAACCAAGATCGCAGCGCAAGGAAAGGCAGAAGCCGGCGACAGTTCCACCAGCGCCAACAGCGCTGCGCCGGACATCAAGCATGGCAAGGGAAAAGCCACCGAAAGCCAAAAGGGTCGACAAGTAAAAACGGGCATTACCGTTATCGAAGTCATCTCGTTCAGCGACCCAAGTCGCCGGCACTACATACCGATGAGTTACCGGGAACAACTTGACTGGAAAGTGAAGGTCAGCACGAAGGTAATGCAGGGCAAGCCACTCGATAAAAACCTGGCTAAAGAGCTGTTCAAGGACATCAAGTCCGCCGTCAATGAAAGCCGAAAAACCAGCCCCCTTGGTAGTCTGGAAGCCAAGTTTACGAGCTGGACGAGCAAAGACGACAACCTGCTTAATGCCCTGCACAAAGAATGCTCCTGGACTTCCAATCAGGCAGACTCCGCGAAATACGCCGTCTCCGCCGAAGCTCACGCCTTCCGTTTTGCCGCCACCGCCAGCGCCGGCATCAACAGCTGGGAGCCCGGTAAAGGCAACATCGAAGTGGGCGTGAAAGGCAGTGCAGCGATCTCGCTGGCGGAAGGCTCTGTTGCGCTCAAGAGTTTCTTCCCCGATCAGGGCGGTTACGTGGTGCGGATGCCTTACCGCAATGCCGAAGGCAAAGAAGTGGTGAGTGACATCGGCATTTTCCGTCTCGACGGAAAAGTGGAGCTATCGTGTTTCGCCGGGGCGACAGCCCAAGGTCAGGCTGGCGTCAAAGCGCAATATAAACCCAAAGAAGTTGAAGCGTCGGGGGCTACAGCGTTGCTCAGCACACCGAGCATGGCGGTGGATAAAAAGCGCGGAGGCAGCGTTGGTTTGAAGGGCAACGCCTTCGCCGGTGTACAAGGTGGCGGCACATTGACCGGAACGTTGAAGTGGCTTGATCCGGCCAAGCAAGGGGGCGGCAAAATTGTCGCGGGACAGGCGAATGATAGTGGCAGTACAGACTGGGCGAGTCTAGTTGAGGTCAAGGCTGAAGGCAATGTGGCGCTTGGCATTGGAGCGGGTTTTGATTTCGGTATTGAGATCAATGCAGATCGCTTGGCAATCAACTGCAAGGCCAGCCTGGTATTTGGTCCGGGTGCCGGCGGTGGATTTGGTACAGCAGTAGATTTGGAACAGGTAGGGAATCTTGCATTTATTTTTTGCAGTGCATTGTCGAAAGCAGACTTTCATTATCAGCTGGCAGTGACGGAAGAAGCGTTTAGCTACATGGCCAAGGGGTTATTTCATGTTGCAACACATCCGGGGGAAGCAGCTGGAAAAGCTTTCGTAGAAGGTTTCGATAGCATGGAACGTTGGTGGCTGAGACGAAAGGCTACAAAGGAAGAAGCTCAAAGCCTTGCGACATATTTGCTTAGTAATCAATTCGTCAATGTTAATGGTAAAAAAATCCCACTCCAAATGATGCCGCCAGAAACCCTTGGCCCCATGCTTTATTTATTAACGGAGAGCTTTGTTGAAAGCTGGGCGGAGAATCAGGAAAAAGCTGTTGTCTTGTTGCTGTCACATTTGCGAAGTTGGCGTCACTTCATCGAGGTGTTGGAGCACTGTTCTAAAAATGGCAGCAAAGTAAACGCAATACATAGTTTAGACCGTCTAAATGCTCTTCTAGACGGAAGCGAACAACGAGAATTCAACCGTTTTATCGGTTCGTTAGCAATAAGTACCAATTCATCCGCTCAACCTAAGGGAATGCTGGCTTGGACACCAGGTTTACCGTGGCGCAAAGAAAATGTTTTAGTAGCTGCTCGACGTAGTAACTTATTTGACGGATTAGCTTAAAGACAGACGACCAGTAGGGGCACCCTTGGCGCCCCCTACTCCGGATACTATAAAGATTTATCCGATTGTATAGCACAACGAAAACTGGTTCCTGGATAGTGTGCATCTTTTGATGGGGCATCAGCCCAGCGCCGAACAACTGGAGCTGCAGCTATAGGTCCCTCAGGATAATTTGACCCACGCCGGACCCTCTGAGTACCAAGTTCAGGACCCCGTGGATTCTCCAATGGAGAATGCTGATAATAATCCTTCCCGTACCAGTCGCTAACCCAATCTGTAGCATTTCCAGACATATTATATATACCTAGCGGATTGGGAGTAAAACTATCAACCGCATATGTATTTCCTGTACTTTTAGCTGGAAAATTACGCCCAAAGTTTAAACTACCATTATCAGTGGGATACAGTACATGCTGACCACGACTACGCGCCGCATACTCCCATTGCGCCTCTGTCGGCAAATCAACTGGATACCCACTTAACCGGCCAATCCAAAGACAATAATCTTTTGCTTCTTGCCAACTTTTGGTGGGCGCTGGAAGATCAGGCGCATATAGATACTTTAAGTCTTCGCGCTCTCGATCTTCAGCATCAAACAATGGTTGTCCCATCGCGGCAAAATACAAGTCAAAATCAATCAACCTAGTCTGAAACTTAGAAAAATAGTAGCTACTTAGCTTGACTGGATGTACAAAATCATCATTCCCATCTCTGCTAATGTTACAAAGCTGCTTGGGGTCTTGCCCGCAGGGCCAGGTACACACATCCTTTTCATCATATTCACAAATCCAGCCAAAGTCCCCCATATCAAACTGTCCACCCTCGACAAACACCATATTGTCGATGGACTGCACGACGGTGTTGAGCACCTTCCCGCGCAGTTCGCTGGAAAGATGAGGGTAAGTCTTCGCAATGGTGGCAGCGATGGTGGAGACTTTCTCTGGTGCAAGACTCTTGCTGGTAGGCAAAGGACCGGATTCCGCCTCGCAACCGACTAAAAACATCATGGCTGGCAGGGCAAGTACGAGCTGACGTAGCACTGGAAATATCCTTATAAAATGCAACAGAGACCGAACATTAACATCCCCTGCCCGCACAACAAAGTCCCGCACAAAGCCTTTCAATATCTCGGTATTTACCAGGCTGTTTCATCGACCGAGAGCGCGGCAAACACCTGGCCAAGCGCAACCTGGAACGCCACCGCAGCGACTTCCAGCTGGCCGAAGGCAAAAGCGATCAGCCGTTGCTGGTCAGCGGCCATTTCCTGGCCCTGACCCAACACCCGAAAGCCAAATGGAACGACCTTTGGCTGCTGACCGAAGTCCTGCACGAAGGCAAACAGCCGCAGGTGCTGGAAGAATCGGTCACCAGCGACACCACCAGCCTCAAGGGCGATTTCCACCAGGGTTATCGCAACCGCTTCCAGGCCACCCCATGGGACGTGCCGAACCGTCCGCCGCTGACGCAAAAGAAACCGCGCATCCTCGGCAGCCAAAGCGCCGTGGTCACCGGGCCCAAGGGTGAAGAGATCCACTGCGATCAGTACGGCCGCGTCAAAGTGGAATTCCACTGGGACCGCGAAGGCCAGGCTGACGACAAGACCAGCTGCTGGCTGCGCGTCTTTTTTAGTTTTTGAAGCCGTTGTTCGAATGAAAGCATTTGTAAATCTTTGGTTTTTATATCGTATTCTTTTCAATGCGGTTAAGCGTGCCGGGTTCACCGTAATCGAATTCTCGGACCAGCGCGCATTTTTCGGTTATTGGTCGTTGACTGTCGAAGGCCATGGAGCAACCTATCTGATCGTCAATGAAGGACGCAATGGTTGGATGATTTGTTATCGAGCTAGTGCGGCGGGAACAATTACAGAGCTGGACAAGAGAGAATCGGCTTGGATGGACGATACCGATAAGCCAGCCCAATGTCTGACTTGGCTCTCTGACTTTCCGTAACCACAAAACGCCAAGATCCCGAAAAATCAGGAAAGTTAGACAGTCACCACTCGCAGTACATCTACCCTATAAATCAAACAAGCAGGGCCTCTCATGAATAAACACCAGATCAGTCTTTCAAACGGCTGGATTGCAGAGTTCGAGAATCAGGGGGAATTTCGCATGTCAGCTGAAGGCTGGAATCTGGTTCTGCAGGGACCGGATCAGCGAAAAATCCAGTACTTCAGAGACAAGATCATTGTCGTCAACGATGACGATGGTGCTCAGGCGAAAACATGCATTCGACTCTCAAACGATGGTGTTTTCGGCTATTTGAGCACTGGGCTGGATCAAGGATGGGTGATTGACTTTGCGCGAGGTATGATCGCTCCGCACAGGGTAAGCATCTCCCACAGCCATGACGGATACGATGAAAGCATCTCGATGTACGAACAACCTGCCTTCAAACGTGCACGCGAGTATATAAGTGTTAAAGGCAAGTACATTTATCTGACCTTCCCCCTCACTAAAGATGAAGATTTCCCTAAGGTATGGGAGGAATATCTGCGGATTCGGAAACGGCAACTGGATGAGCTTTACTTCAGGAATTGATCCGGGTGTACTGGCTCAACCCTATCGACCCGTGCTTCAGAAATCCCCTTTTCGCACCAGTTCAGCGCCGGCCGCGAGCAGCAACGTCAACAAGGCCTGCTGCTCAGCCAATACCGGTACGACGAACAAGGCCGACTGCAAGCCCACACGGTGGGTCAGCAAGATCGCAACCTGTTCCAGCGGCGCTACGCCTACGATGCCAATGGCAACCTCGCGGGCATTGACGACAGCCGCAAAGGTAATCGCAGCTACCATTACGATCCGCTTGATCGCCTGATCAACGTCCGTGGCAGCACCCCGGAAAGCTTTGCGCACGACCCGGCGGGCAACCTCCTGGGCCAGGGCGACCAGCCAACCGCAAACCTGGCCAACCTCAAAGGCAACCGCCTGCTCATGCAGGGCGACCGCCACTACGATTACGACGCCTACGGCAACCTGGCGCGCGAACGTCGAGGAACCGGACAGAAACTTGTCACCGAGTACCGTTACGACTGCCAGCACCGCCTGATCGGCGTTAGCCTCCCCGGCGGCAGCTATGCAACCTACAAATATGACGCCTTTGGCCGCCGCATCGCCAAAACCGTAGATGGCCACACGACGGAGTTCCTGTGGCAAGGCGAACGCCTAATCGCCGAAAGCGCCGACAACCGTTATCGCAGCTACATCTACGAACCGGGGTCATTCCGCCCATTGGCAATGCTCGACGGCGAAGGCCCACTCAAAGCCGAGCCGTTCTACTACCAACTCGACCACCTCGGCACCCCACAGGAACTCACCGACTACAGCGGCGAAATCATGTGGTCGGCGAAATACCGCGCGTATGGCAACCTCGCCACTCTCGACGTTGAGGAAATCGACAACCCGCTGCGCTTCCAGGGTCAGTACTTCGATGCGGAAACGGATCCGATCAAGCTTGCAGGCGGGTTGAACAACTACCAGTACGTGCCTAACCCTACAGGATGGGTGGATCCATTAGGGTTGAGCTGCGAACCGTGCGACGGTCCTGATGAGAAGCAATCAAACCAATCTCGCGAAACGGACTACGAGAGTCTTCCTCGTCTCCCAAGCACTCCAGAGGAAGGATATCTGTATCGCGGTGTTCATAAGGGCCATCCTGCCGAAAATGACGCATTTTCCGGAAAGGTAACTCCCGGAAAAATTGATGGCGTAGTAAATCCTGACGATCACAATTATGGAGGACACTCGGGAGACAGCCCCTATACTTCATGGACAAGATCACCTGATATCGCCAGGCAATTTGCGAAAGAGGATGGACTTATTCTGAGAGTTAAAATTGGCGCCCCAAAAGAAGGCGATAAGTGGTCATGGCAGTATTTGGAAGATCGTTGGGGGGAGCAAGAAGTTCTCTTGAAAGGACCCCGCAGCGGGGATATCGAGGTGTTTAAGCCATGAATATATTAGATTTGTTACAGCAGAATTTTCATCTCGCAGACGGCGGGATAAAATCGGCCCAACTATTAAAAAAATCAACTGAAGAAAGTTTCATTTTTAAAAACGATTACATTATAAAAAAAACTAGCGATGCGTATAAAAAAGAACTCACCACTCAAAAAGAAATTGCAAACACAACTTCATCGGTAATGCCTGGATTTGAAGAGCTTATAAATGCGCTTTCAAGTATGGCGCCTGACGCAATACTATCAATGCGTTTCATTGACAGTGCCAGTTGGGACGGTCGCATTTTTTATGATGAAAAAAATACATTTATTGGCGCAATAATTGGGCAAAAGAAAAATAAAAATTGGGAGACGCCCCCGAACTGGGACGGTTCAGAGGAAATGCTACGAACCTACAACGCCCAAAAAGACAACTAAAAACCCTAATGAAACGGGACACCCACTAGCCGGTCTCCAGTCAAGGCTAAAGAGTTTCTTCTTTCGTTTAAAGGCATGTCGAATTTGGATAGAGCGAAAGTAGGCGGCGCTTCATTACATAATTAAGGATGCGGTTCCTCAACAGCTTCAGTTGCACTACTTAAGACAAAATGGAAGGGACCGCTTTTTGAGCTAAGTCGTAAACCTGCATCTAGTCAGCCGTCGTATCAATCCGGATAGTAGCCAACTGCGCTATCGCTACGACAATGCGCGCCTACTGCTCAGTGAGATCGAAAACGAACGTGGCGAACACTACCAACTCGATTACTACTCTAACGGCCTAATCCAGCAGGAAACCGGCTTCGACGGTCGTCGTACCGCTTATGAATACGACCTCAAAGGCCAGTTGCTAAAGAAAACGGAGTTCGGCGACGAAATACCGAGCTGCCGACAACGATTGGCGGGTGCTAAATAGCGAGCTAAACCTTGGCGCAAAAACTCTAGAGGGCGAGGGCATATATATCGTTAAAATCAAGCCTGACGACCCAAGATTCCGCTATGAAATGCCTAATGGAAAAGAAATGGTGCGTACCCGAACGAATGGGTTCCTGGCGGGGCAACCAAAAGTGGGACAAAAGAAGCTGCTCTGATCGGATCAGATAGCGTTTCCCATAATAGTGACGTGGGAACGCTGTTGAAAAATTTTGATGACTGGGAAAAGCTTCAATGAAAACCACTTTCGAAACGGCTCTAGATCAGAATGAAATCGCCGATTTTTTCAAGGGAAACGGCATTTACTTCGCGAGGGGATCTGATTGGGGCGATCA
Organism: Pseudomonas mucoides; assembly: GCF_015461845.1. GTDB lineage: Bacteria > Pseudomonadota > Gammaproteobacteria > Pseudomonadales > Pseudomonadaceae > Aquipseudomonas > Aquipseudomonas mucoides. Next base: position 376,221 of record NZ_JACOPW010000001.1, read on the forward strand.
TCTTTATGTCAGCAACTGGCAGGAAATGTGCGGCGTACTTAAAACGCAAAGCGCAGCACGAAGCTTACTGACAAATATATTTGAAGAGTATGCAAAGTACCTCGGAGAAAATTACGAAGACGCGGCAGGATTACTTTCGAACATCACAGCCTATTACGTAATAAAGTACAAGTTTGAATTTTTATCTGCCGACAACTATGACCTTATTAACAGTCTCAACAGCAAAACAAAAGAAAAAACAGGCAAGCTATTTAGACTTCTCAGGAACGAGTATGACAAACAAAATAAAGACCTGCCAAACTACACATTCGAACAAGAAATCCAAAGGCTGAAAAACTTGGTTGCACTACCGAGTTCGAATCCCTTTAAAGATTTAAATAGATAAAAACAAATAAAATAGGACAGGGCTAACCACGCTCCGAAAAAAAAGGGGACGGATTTATTTTTAGGAAAGAAAATAAATCCGTCCCCTTTTCGCCGGCCTCGAACAAAAACGCCAACAGGGCCTGCTACTCAGTGAGTACCAGTACGACGAACAAGGCCGTCTGCAAGCACACAGCGTCAGCCAAGAGAAAAAGGGGACGGATTTATTTTCACGCAAGAAAATAAATCCGTCCCCTTTTCATTTCCAAAGCGCCCAGACGGCCGACATGCGACTAAACATACAAATGCTCAGTCAGCGGAACAAGCAAGATCGTTGAGCCTAGGACGAGGAACAAGAGACGGAAAACCCGAAGCTTCCTATCTACCAGACATAGCAAACAACGTCAGTGGCTTCGAAAAACAAGCGGCATACTCCGCAGTACGGGGCGGGAACGTATTTGATCACGGCGGTTCCAGGTACATGTTTTATCGATCAAATACTCCTGTTGGCTACAACAATGGTGATTTGACGCACTGGGTGAGAATAGAATTAACGAAAGCTGGGGAACCAGTAATACACAGCTTCCCAGCCTCACCTGAACAGGTTCAAAAATACATGGGAAAAATCAAGTAAAATGAATACCGAACTGAAATACAAACTCCATCCGATCCGCGTCCCCAGCGGGTGGACAATCACAATCAACAATTTATTCGAAGTTGAACTAACACCACAAACCACTGGCTGGTTTAGTAGCGCAGCTTTATTAGGGGGGGGGGTACGTCGCAGCACAGGTCACTGCTTCGACTCAAGGGTCGAACCAGAAGGAGATCCCGAAGGAGAGTTTGTGATTGATTTTTTAACAATAAAATATGACAACAAAGGAAAACCCATAAAAAATTCCGAAATATTCCTAGAAGAGTTCAGAACAAAAAACAAAAAGGCATTTATTGAAAAAATAGAATCCTTCATGCTTGAAGCGTAGGATAATCGCAAAGGCAAAAAATTGGCACTATTACTCTTTTGGCACAAACAAAAAAAACAAAGGAAAAACAAAGGGGACAAAAACAAAAACAAAAAAACAAAGGGGACAGATTTATTTTTACGAAATAAAATAAATCCGTCCCCTTTTCGATTCTTTTCGATTCTGTTTGTTCGAAAATAAATCTGTCCCCTTTTCTCCCTATTTAATCCTCCGATTGCCTGGTAAAAACACGCTTACCGACGACATGATAATCTTCGAAGGGGAAGAGGTTTGGGGAGGGATTTTCGGCTATGGAGGAAAGCGTGAAAAAGTCAAATGGACCGAAAATAGTTTCGACCGACACGAAGGTACACGTGTAAAAACAGAAGCTGGTGTCGCAACGTACAGACGCGTCTACCATACGGATCGAGAAGGTAGAGCATTGAATAGCATTAGCGGCAAACTGTCCTACTCACCGATGGAGGGGATGACCTTACCCTCCATCGAAATTAAGGATATAGCATGGCTTTGAAAGATATCATTCAAGAAGCGCGTACCAAATATGGCGAAGCGTCCAGTGTCGTTCTGACGGCAAATGAGCCCACCGGGCAAGCTCCGATGGAGCTCTTTATTACAGATGAACATACAGAAAACTATTTATCACTAAAAACCAGCTCCGATACTGATCGTGGTCTGGTCACTGGGTTGATGGCCCTAGGAGCTGTTCCTTGTCTACTGATGGCTATTTGGTTTTTTTCTACAGGAAAAATTGAAGGCGGAGTGAACGGCCTTTTAGTTGGTATACCGATGCTTCTGATTCCATTTTTCTGGGAAATTCTCCGCCCACTCCCTCTACCGGTATTATTTAACCGACGCACTAAAGAGATTTATTTCGACAATAATGGCGAACTATTTCACTCACCATGGAATGTAGCCCAAGCTGTTGTTTGCGAGTTTCAGATGATCGGCCCTTATACAGCAGGAATAAACAATGCATCTCTTGAAGTGGTCGTCCAACAATTCGATAATCCTCAAAATATGCTCATGGTAAGTCTTGGCAGCCCCTCAGGAAAAACACTCGACATGCAAAAAGGATTTTGGGAATACATCCGATCCTACATGAATAACGGGCCTTGGTTTGACAAAACCGGTACTCACAGCCAGTCTGACGCCTTCGTTAAAAGCCAGCTAGAAGCAAATTTAAAGCAATCTGAATTTCTAAAACACACACGTCAGACTATTGCTGAAAAAAGATCCGCCTCCGCAGGAAGAAACTACCTTAGCGGTATTGATTTTTTAATGCTTTTAGCAAACTTATTTTTTTATCCTTCAAGTCGCATACAAGATTTCACCTACAACATTGCCAAACGTAGGTCCCGTAATCGCTGGCCGAAAATCGTACTTGAGCGTTTGCAGTCAGATGGGCCAACTACGAAACTGACTGATATTGAGAAGAGGAAATAAAAATCAAGCGACGCTCTGTAGTTTTCCGACTTTTCGATTGACTTTGCATGCCATCCAAACCTGAACAGCAGGTCGAACTTGACTTCAGAAATCACCGGCCCATGGCGGGAGATACTCGTCGCTTTGCCACAAACAAAGGGGACCAAACAAAGGGGACAGATTTATTTTTACGAAATAAAATAAATCGAAATAAAATAAATCCGTCCCCTTTTCGCTGTTTGTTCGAAAATAAATCTGTCCCCTTTTCTCTTTTTCGCACTCAACTCGAAGGGACAATGAGCGATAAACGCGGAGTCTTCGAATGGATTGTGAACTCGAAATTGAAATTAACACACCAGAGATTTATACCAGAGGGCAGAATTACTGGCACACCAAACCAAATACCATCGAGAATGCCAAAGTAGGCAACGTATGAAAGACTTATTACTTGACGGTTCCTACGTATATGCACACGCACCCTGGCTAAACTGGAGTGAGCTTCTTTATGGACTGGAACACAGCTTCATAAACGAAAAGGGAGTATCTGAATTCGCTTGCGAGGGTTTAACTGAAAAATCTTCACAAGAGGCCATTAGCCTTGCGTCTTTATTACCGAAAGAAAGCTACTTGACACTCGATTTACTCCGCGGACTTGCTACCAACGAACCAGCTATTGAAACAGACAAAGCAAAACCATGGATTTTTTTACTGCTTTCATTTTTGTTTGATAATAAAGATAGCTACAGCGACCCATTAAATATAGTGGAGCAGATATATTCAGACTTCGATTACCCAGAGGAACTTTCACCTCTAATTAGATACATGCCGGCATCAGAAGGCATCGAAGGATCTGAGGATCTGAGGATCAGCTATTCAAAAACTGGGAAAAAGCTTTATCAGATTACAATAGTTTTTTTAGTAATCAAAATAGAAAGCCTTTGTAGAAAGTGACTCCACTCTGTTTTCGGGAGTTGTAAAAAACGTGTAAAAATAAAAAAAGGGGACGGATTTATTTTTACGAAAGAAAATAAATCCGTCCCCTTTTCGCATTATGACGTGTTAGATTCTGCAAAAAATGTTGGCAATGACAGACTGGAGCGTCCTAGAAGATGAAGAACATAGAGCTTGAGTCATTAATTTTCGATTTTTTAACCGCTGCTGAGGATTCACTAGTATTACTCGAAAGGAAATTCGGCTCGAGATCTCTCCTAGCGTTATGGCGTGAAAAAAAAATCGAGCAACGCGGAGAATTAAGCCCTGGTATAAGCTACCAACTTCATGGCAGAGGTTGCATGATCGAATACCCAGAATTCTGTATAGATTTCGACTACGGCCCTAACGAAAGAACAAATGGATTTGACGCATGGCGGCTTTACAATTACGCATGCGAATTCCCAGAAAAACACCAAAAATACACAGACCTAAAAATAGTTGAAGCAGAACTCAACCAATACGCACAGATAAAAAAAATCAAAAAAATTGACAATTCGAGTTCCGATTTATATTTTTTAGAACACAACCAACAGCCCCTATAGCCAACTAAAAAACAAAGGGGACAAAGTAAAAAAAGGCGAACAAAAATGGGACGGATTTATTTTTACGAAAGAAAATAAATCCGTCCCCTTTTCATTACCGGAAGTCTACACATAACGGCCGAATTAATATCTAATGAAGAAGATGGTTGTGGCGCACTGAAGCTAGGCGACGCCATCATACTAATCTCATTGAATAAAACAAATCAGTCTCTACCTGTATTTGTAGACATTCTCGAAGGAAGCAGCTCTGATTGGATCTGAAAAAATCAATCACGGAGCGGACATGAATAAACTTTTGAGCCAATTTGATGACTGGGAACAACTTCAATGATCAGCAATTTTGAAAAAGCGTTAAACAGAGATGAATTCCCAGAATACTTCAGAGGTATCGGCATTTATTTCACAAAAGATCCTGACTGGGGAACTCAGTTACACATCATTAACTGGCAAGGACTTTGCGGCTTTCTCAAGACACAAAAAAATCCAGCGTCAGTTCTAAAAAATGCATTTGAAAAATACGTAACGACTGTAAAAAGCACCGTAGAAGACGCGAACGATCTTCTCGAAAATATAGGGTGCTATTACTACATGCGAAAAAAAGCCCCAGTTTTATCGGAAGATGGATTTGACCTAATCAGGGATATGTCTAGCAAGGAAAAACTGACAATATCTAAATGTATGGAATTCCTGCGCCAAGAAATAAACAAAACGACGAACGCACAGGACATCGAGATTTACAACAGGCGACTATCAAAGCTGATTAATGATGGCGGACCAACTGATTTAGAGAATCTTTAACAATAAAGATCTCCGAAAAAGCGGTTAAATAGACGGATTTATTTCATGACGGGAGCCTACCGATGCCTTATTCCGAACTGAAAAATGCAATTCAGCGTGCCGGCTTCACCATTAACGAATTCTCGGACCAGCGAGTATTTTTCGGCTGCTGGTCACTCACTGTCGAAGGTTATGGACAAAGCTACTTGATCGTCAACGAAGGACGTGAGGGTTGGATGATGTTCTATCTTAAGGAATCAGGTGGGGCATTTATTGAGCTGGATAAAAAAGAATCTGCCTGGATGGACGACATTGACAGGGCGACCCAATGCCTTATCTGGCTTTCCGGCTCCCGCCTACCTCAGGAGTCCAAGGTCCGAAATTATTACGTAATTGCCGAAAAGGATCTTGTACCGGAGCTCCCCCATAGTTCTGAGTGGCCAAAGTTGATCGGGTATTGTTACGCCGATGACTATTTTCTTTTTTTTGAAGGCAAGGGACATGGACTGGGTGGATCTGCTGTCCCAGCTCACAAGGCCAATAATGCTGAATGGTTGAAACTTTTCTCTGCGTTAAATGCAGAGTGGTTCTTAGAGTTACTGGAAACTTCCCGGTTCGCGTCGGAAGAAGCATTTACCCTGGCACTGACCGCCAAAATTGGCTTAAAAAAAGGGGACGGATTTATTTTTACGAAAGAAAATAAATCCGTCCCCTTTTCATTCAAGAAAATAAATCCGTCCCCTTTTCACTTTTGCAAGAAAATAAATCCGTCCCCTTTTCATTCCTTTTCATTCCCCCACTCCCCCAGATAACCTCCCCCAGCCGCTGCAACCTCAGCGACCGGTTTTGACAGACCGAACACGATCAAGGCATGCAAATGCCGCTTTGCGGCTCCGTCCCTACAGGAGCTTCACCATGAAAAAATGTCCACCCGATTCCATCGACCCAATCGATCTCAGCCAAGCCACCCAACGCACCATCAGCGCCCGCCTCCGAGATCCGAACACCCCCGACCCCATCAGCCACGTCCTCACCACCGACCTGGCCTGCAAACTCGAAGGCTCACACCGCAGCCTCGCGCTATCAATCCAGCAGCTGGCGGTAGTAGGCGAATTGTTGGTGAACCGTGCGCTGGACAATCTCGACCCTCCTGGCGACGCATCCGAAGCCCCCCAAAGCACCCAATCTTGAGAGAAGGAGGCCCAACCATGGCTCGATACATGCCCATCACCGGCATCGACTGCCTGATCCCTTCCCTGCTGATTGATACGGAAGCGCCTCTCGATGTGTTGCACGACACAGCCGCCTACCGAATCCGCAGCGTCACCCAACTGGTGGAAACTCTATCCTTGGGTGATTCGCTCAAAGCCGACATCGCGCTACTTCAGGACTTAGCCCGGGTAATTGCAATTCCACTGCGCGACGGCTGCGACTTGCTGGACGTTATTGGCAGACGCTTACAAAAACACACCGCATAAAAAAACGGGCGATCATACGATCGCCCGTTTTTTATATATATTCATTGCCAACACTTCAAAGGAAGGTGTCCGCCCAGTGCGATGGCCTCGGCATTCCATGCACTGGTAAAGAGCCGTGACACTGGGCGAACGGGGGCATTTTAATAGAAGTTTTCGAATATGTCCGCTTAGCGAACATGAAATTTTCAAACACAATGTTTAACAAAATGTCGGTTGCAATACTATTTAAACCGCCACCAAAACTCACCACCTAGAACATTAAAACTGATTGTTCTTGTACAAAAAACTTATACAAGAACAATCATTTTATAGAGTCAATACTCAGCTTTTAGGGGTGTGAGTATGCACTTGCAGGATGTCTGTGTAGGTGACGACAACGGTTTGACCGACTTTCAGGTCTTTGAGTTTGGCTTGAACTTCCGGTCTTACGATGTCAACCGTTTTGGATTTACCCTTCGGACCTTCGAAGGTCACCTGGTTTTTCTTCAGGTCGATGTGGGTGATTTTCAGCTGAACTTCAACCTGGCGGTAAGCTTCACCAGCCGGTTTGGCGGAACCTGGCGCTGCGCGAACGTCGCCCGTGCGTTCGGCGGAGCCTGGCAGGGCCTTCGAGACGTCGGTATCGAGGTAGGCCGCTTCGGCGTGAACGACTTTGATATCGACTTGATCGCCGGCTTTCAAGTTGCCAAGGTTTTTCGCCTTGTCGGTCAGTTGTACAGAAACTTCTTTACCTTCAGGCCCTTTGAGCACGACTTGATGGTTTGCGGCGTCGACCGAGACGACGGTGGCGGTGGTCTGATCCTCTAACACGACGCCAGCCAGCGGGATATCGGCAGCCATGGCGCCGAGGCTGACAGCGGACAGCAAGGTAGCGAGGGTGATGGCTTTGGTCAGTGCATGGAGTTTCATAGGCGATACATTCCTTGGTAATAAAGGGCAGCAGACCGCTCTGGCACAGGCGTCAGCGCGATGTGTGCAAATGAGCATAGACGGTCTTCAAAGAGTTTTTGCAGTTTCTTGCCCAGAGGGCTCGTTGTGGTCGGTGCTTTTTCCACTTTCCTTGCGCCAAGTCAGCCAAGTGTCTTGTAAGGCATCACTTTCTCGTTCGTTGGGGCTGCCTCAGGCTTCAGGATCATCGACTTCCTGGGCGACGTTCACGGCCGGCGAGTCTTTGTGCGATTGCTCGGCCCTGGCCTTCAAGTCTTGCCACTGCTGGAGGTCGATGGCGCCCTGCCCCAGCAAGTCGTCGGCCACCCGCAGCAGTTCGGCGTAATGGGCGTCGGGGGATTGTTGCCAGTAGGCTTTGTCGTCGAACAGGCGCTGCCATGAGGCAAGGTCTGGCGGTTTGAGGTCGTCGCTCATGGTGGGCTCCAGTGAACGGGCTTGTTAACGTAGGAGGACGTCGATCAGCCGAGAGTTCCGCCTCAATAACCGGTCATTTCCAGATAGCCCTGCCCGGCATGGCTGCCGCTCAGTTGCACCGGCCCCTCCCAGTAAGGAATACGCAAATCCATCCATGCGTTGGGGTTGAGGGCGTTGAGGGTGATATCGAGGTGCTTGCCGGGGATTTTGATCGACCAGCGCACGGGCATCGTACGGCCAGCAACTTTGGCGGTGTCTTGCGGTGTGAGGCGGATGTCGTCGGCGTGCAGTTGCTGAGTCTGCCCCTCGGCGTCGATCCAGGTGCCGGTGAGGTAAGGCGCGCCGTTCTTGTTGCGCATGCGGTAGAGCATCACCTGCTCGCCGCTGTCGAGGTGCAGGGAAAACCAGTCCCAACCGGTCTGGTTGGCAGTCAGTGGCTGGCTGCTCCATTCGCGGTCGAGCCAGGCCGGGCCGCTGACTTGGTAGGTTTTACCGTCGATGTCCAGCGAGCCACTGGCCTGAAAAAACGGCTGGCTGTAGTAATACGACGCCTGGCCCTGTTCGGACTTCTGGCTGAAACCTTTATCACGCTGCAGCACCAGCGGCCGCGTGGATGTCAGCCGAAGCTGGTAACCGAAAGCCTTGTCCCGCGCACTGAGTTGAAGATCCGCTAAAGGATCAGATCCCTGACTGCTGAAACGCCAGTCATCGATCCACGCATTGAACGGCGCCACGCTCACGCCCGCCTGACCGACGCCGCCGCGGGCGTAGCGTTCGGCCGCGTGATGCACCGTCGCCGAAGTCACGGCCGCGTGCCCCAGCCAGATCGTCTGGTTAGCCCAGCCAGCCACTTCGGGCGCTGCTTTCAAGGCGCTGCGAAAGAGCGTCCATTGCACGCCGAATTCACGGCCCTGCGCGTCCTTGAGGTTGGCGGTGACGTACCACCACTCGATGCGATAACCGTCATGGGGCCCGTGATCCGCCGGGAAGCTGAACACACGACCGGGCACCACCGGAGTAAACGTTGCCGCCTCGCCCCCGAGACCGGCGAAGCCTTTCTCGACAGGTGTGGAGTTGTCGCAGCCACTCAATAGAATGACCAGCAGCAAGCCGAGCTTAATCCTCATGAGCAAACGTCCTCAGCAGGTCCGCCGGTTGCGTGCGATACAGCGAATACAACGGCCACGCCGAGGCCAGTAACGTCGCGAACAACGCCAGCCCCATCAACTGCAACAGTTGCATCGGAAATACCCGCAATGGCAGGCGCCAGCCGAACGCCTGGACGTTGATCACCGCATCCAGGCACCACGCCAGCGCGATCCCCAGCGGCAACGCCAGCACCAGCGTCAACACTGCCAGCAGCCAGGTTTGCCCGAGGTTGAGCAGCATCAATTGCCGACGCGTCACGCCCAGCGCCCACAGCGGCGCCAACTGCCCGAGGCGGCTTTGGCTTTGGGTCAGCAGGCTGATGAACAACGCCACGCCCGCCACACACAGGGTCAGGCTGTTGAGCGCGGCCGTGGCGGCGAAAGTGCGTTCGAACACTTGCGTCGACCAGCCCTTGAGCCGCGCCTGATCGACGATGCGGTTGTCGTCGAGCGCGAAACGCGCCTGCAACGCGCTGACAAACGCCGGGATCAATGCCGGCTCGATGCGCAGATTAAATCGGTTGGGCGCCTGCTGTGGCCAGCCGTGCAGCAGATGGTTGACGTTAACCAGCAAGTGGCCCTTGGGGTTGCCGTAATCGGCGTAGATCCCGACGATGCGCGGCGACCACGGGCCGCCTGGGGTGGGAATCGTCAGGTGATCACCGAGACGTACCTTCAGGCGTCGGGCCAATTGCTCGCTGAGCATCAGCGCGTCGTCCTTCGCCAGTCGATCCCACGGGTTGTCACCCAAGGACTCCAGCAGCGGCCAATGCTGGCGATAGGTCGGGTGATCGATCACGCCAAAAATATCCGCCGGCCAGCCCTGCAACTGGATCGACACCTGCCAGCTGGGCAGCACCGCCGAGAGTTGCGGTTGCTGTTTGAGCCAGGTGTTCAGCTCGCGGGACTGCGCCGGGGTTTGCGGATTGACGTAGAGCTCGGCGGTCAGGCGTTGTTCGAGCCAGTTGCTGAATGTCTCGCGGAAACCGGCGGTCATGCTGCCGGCGCCGATGTTGGCCGCCAACGCCAACAGCAACGCCATCAAGGCCAGGCTCAGGGCCGGCAGTTGCTGACGGCAATCGGCGATAAACCATTGGCCGAGCACCGAATGGCTGCGCTGCAAAACCAGGTGGAGCACGGCATTGAGCAACACCGGCAGCGCCAGTGCGGCACCGAGCAACAGCGCCGCCATCAGCACAAATCCGCTGGCCAGGCTGTCGCCCCAGATCAAAGCGCTAAGCGCAATCACCGCCGCCGTCGCCGCCACCCAACCCTGGCGCCGCAACCAGCGTGCGTGGGCCTGATGCCAGGCTTGTGGATCGGCCAATGCCAGCAACGGCAAACGCGCCGCCCGCAGCAGGCTGTTGGCACCGGCCAGCAATGCACCGAGCAGACTCAGGCCGATACCGCTGAGCCACCACCACGAGCTGAGGCTCAACTGCCCCGCCACTTCAGCGCCATACAAGCCGCGCAGGCTGGCGGCGACATCCGGCAACAGCACGCTGGCCAACAGGTAGCCGCTGACCACACCGGCGAGGCCACCCACCAGCGCCAAACCGCCAAGTTCAACCGCCAGACAGGTGATGAGCATGCGCGCGCTGACGCCACAGGCGCGCAGGGTCCTGAGCAGGCCTCGGCGTTGTTCCAGTGCCAGGCCAATGGCTGCATGGACGATGAACAGGCCGACCACGAACGACAGAAAGCCCAAGGCATCGAGGTTCAGGTGAAAGCTCTCGGTCAGGCGCGCGAGATTGTTCTCCTCACCGCTTGTCTTGAGCTGGAGTTGATCCTTGAACGCGTCGGGTAACGCAGCGCTGAAATCCTTCGGCAACAGCAAGCGCGACAGTTGATCCGGCAGACCGAGAATCTGCTGGGCGAAGCCGATGTCCACCAGCAACACACCGGGGGCCATGTCGGTTTGTGCGTGCAGCGGTGGCAGAGGCTCACCGCTCGAACTCAGCGGACGCTCACCTTCCTGCAAGCCCAGGGTTTGCAGGGTCTGCGGCGAGATCCAGGTGCTGCCCGGCGCACTGAAAAACTCAACAACCTGTTCAATCGGCAACGCCTGCCCCGCCACGGATGAGCCGGCCGGCAGCGACACCGGTTCAATGCCCATCAACTGCAAGCGCTGCTCTTTATGGCCCTTGAGCGTCACCCGTCCTTGCAGCACCGGCGACACCGGCCACCCGGCACGGCGCAAGTCGACAAACAACGCCTGAGAAAACGTCCCGCCACCGGGCGCGCTGAGGCTGGCTTGTGGTTCGCCGCCGATCAATTGACTGGCCCGTGCGTAGCTTTCCCGCGCCTGACTGTTCAACGCCTGCACGCCCGTGAGCAAACTGGTGGCGAGCCACAACCCCGTCAGCACGCTGAAAAATTGCACTGGGTGCTGCCGCCAATGGCTCAGCAGTGCCCGTAACGTCTCGCGAAAAACCCGCACCTCAGCGCTCGTCCGCGCCAACCAGGCGGCCACCGTGCAACACCACTTTTTCCGCCAGCCGCGCAGCCACCCGTGGGCTGTGCGTGACCATCAATAACGTGGTGGACGTGTCGTCGAGCAATTCCAGGAGCAGCTTCAACACTTCGTCGCTGGTGGCTTCGTCGAGGCTGCCGGTGGGTTCGTCGGCCAGCAGCAATTTCGGCTGCGAAGCCAATGCGCGGCCCAGTGCGACGCGCTGCTGTTGGCCGCCGGACAGTTGCTCGGGATAGCGTCGCAGCACATCGCTCAGCCCCAGGCGTTGCACCAGATGCGCCTGCCAGCGCGGGTCATGCCGCCCTGCCAGCCGCGCCTGAAACGCCAGGTTGTCCTCGACCCGCAGGCTGCCGATCAGGTTGAATTGCTGGAACACCAGGCCGATTTCGGTACGCCGCCAGTGGGCCAGTTGCCCTTCGCTCATCTGCTCCAGCCGATGCTCACCGCTGCGGATGCTGCCCCGGTCGACCTTGTCCAGCCCGGCAATCAGGTGCAGCAACGTGCTTTTGCCGCTGCCTGACTCGCCCATCAACGCCAGGCTACTGCCGGGTTTCAGGATCAGGTCGACGCCTTGCAGCACCGGTAGCAGGCCTTGCGGGGTGGCGTAGCTTTTGAAGACGCCTTGGACCTGAAGCATGGGCAATTCCGTGAAGAAGCGTGAGGCAAGGATAGTGTATCGGACGCGGTGGGCTCAGCCTTCAGATCACGGGTGAATGGGCGACGCCATCGCGAGCAGGCTCACTCCCACAGGGGGGGTTGTGTACACCGCAAATCCAATCTGGGAGCGAGCCTGCTCGCGAAAAGGCCCGCCCAGACAACAACAAAATTTACTGCCCCACCGCCACACTCGTCGGCGTCTGAGACGGCGTCACAATGCTCTCCAAATCAATATGCTTCCACTCCGGCTTCGCCCCCAGCCGCGCATTGAACCGATAATTGAACGTAAACTCATCAGCCGTCGACACACTCAACGGTTTTCCGTAAAGCGCCTCAACCCCCGCCAGGTCATACCCCATCAACTGCAACAACGTCGGGAAGATGTTGTAGTGGCTGGAGCGATCTTTGTTCGCGGCCAATTGCGCGGACCAGTCCAAAGTCTTCAACCCGCTGCCCTGAATCACCACCAGCGGCACCAATCCCTCTTCTTCCACCGGGTCACCGCCGCAATGGGTATTGAGCCCGGGATTGCCCCGTTCATGAAGGTCTTGCCCGTGGTCCGAGGTGTAGATCAACAGCGCATTGCTCAAATCAGCCTGGGCGAACACCCGTGAGAAAAACTCCCCGACGTTCCACAGCAAGGTGTTCTTGTAGGCATTGCGGTACAACACCCAGTCATCCGGCTGACCGTTAAACCCGTCACGCTTTCCGGTATCGGCCACTTCGACAAACTGCCCGCGCGGCAAGGTCGGACGGTACGCCATGAACCCGTCCGGGTATTTATCGTGAACCGGAAAATGCGCGCCGACCTTGTTGATCACCACCAATTCCGGCTTGCCGTCATTGAGCAGGTCAACCAGTTTGGCCGCCGCCGCCATGTCGCGATCACGCACGCTGGTCTGGTCGAATTGCACGAACTCGTCGATGTCCTTTTTCTCGGCATCGTTCATCAGGTTCTGCAGGTTGCCGCCGGTGCGCTGAGCATCGATGTAAACGGTGCGCAGACCGGCCTTCCTGGCGTACTGCCAGATCGACGGCATCGTCGTGTTGATGCGCATGTAGTCGGCACGGGTACCGCCGTAGCGCAACGTGACGTTGGTGTCGGCGCTGCAATTGGCAATCGAGGCGGCATACCCGTAGTTGAAAATATCGACACCCGGGCGCGGCTCCTTGAGGTTGCTGTGCACACCGAACGGCGCGTTGATGTCCAGGTAGTTGCCGGAAATGCTCTCGTCGATGATCAACACGATGTCGTGGCCCACCGGTACGTCGTTACGCGCCAGGCTCACCGGCTCACGCGGGCCGACGGTGTTGTGCAGGGCTTCATAGGTAAACAGGTTCAGGTAGGCCAGCGGCGTGTACATGATCGGCAAGCCCCGGGCGCCCTCGCCGGCCCGCACGAACAACACCGCACTCAGCAGCAGCACCCCAAGCACCGGCGCTGCCACCATCAATGCACCGGGTAGCGGCATGCGCCGACGCGGTTTGAGGCCGATGCCGAACAACAGCAGCATGCCGCCGAGCAGGCCACTGATGATTGCATCACGGTACTGGTAGATCGCTTCCTGGATGAAGCCGCCCGAATACACCAGCGACACGAAGCTGCTGTAGGTCAGGTAATCAGCCGTGACCCGCGTATAGACATCGAAAAACACCGCCGACACGAACATCACCAGGGCGAACAGATGGCGGACCAGCGTCTGCCGGATGTACGCCGTCATAAACAGCGCCACCGTCAGCGCGATAAACATGCCGCCGAAAAGAAGCACCGGAAAACCGATGCCCATCGCACTTAAACGTTCGAGGTAATAGTCGTAGTTCTTAAGTAAATAGAGAACTAACAGTACTTCTTTGAGATATCGAATCATTCTCTTTAGGTACTCATGAAGGGCTTTTGGCCAATAGATTGTCGGCCATTTTTTGACACTAGCACCCGGCCATCAAAGCGCAAGAATTGTCGGACTTTTACGCAAAGCGTCAAAAAAACGTTGACTCAAATCTGACACACTTGTGGGGAAAATTCCCCGGACTTTCAAGGCACTAGACCGTCCATCGTTTTCTTCAGGTCCTTAAAAACCCCTCAAAACCGCGACAAATCCAGCACCGACAAGCACTTGATGGCATTTGGCCCCCAAAATGGGGGTTTGGCTACCACAAGAGAATGTCATTTTGCTGACACGCTTTCCCAACGCTGGGCTATACCCCTTTTGACAGTCTTATTTTCGTTATCTCAACCGTCTTACGAGGCACGCCAATATGGACGTGAGCGTATTTGGTACGGGCTATGTTGGCCTGATACAAGCAGCGGCACTGGCCGATGTCGGACATCGCGTCCTGTGTGTCGACATTGATCCAAATAAAATAAAACAACTGCAACAAGCAGTGCCACCGATCAGCGAACCGGGGCTTTCCAGCACGCTGGAAGAGAACATCAAGGCCGGTCGGCTGCTGTTTACCACCCAGGCCAGCGATGCGGTCGAACACGCCGAGCTGATTTTCATCGCCGTGGGCACGCCCGCCGATGAAGACGGTTCCGCTGACCTCAGCCATGTGCTGAGTGTCGCCCGCCAGATCGCCAACCATATGGAGGCCGATCGCACCTTCATCATCAAGTCCACCGTACCGGTCGGTACCGCGGACCAGGTGGCTGCCGCCGCCAACGAAGAACTCAAGCGCCGTGGCAAGAGCGCGCTGAATGTGCGGGTGGTGTCCAACCCGGAGTTTCTCAAGGAAGGCAGTGCCCTGGCCGATTGCATGCGCCCGGACCGGATCATCGTCGGCACGCTCGACGATGAAGCCCGCAGCCAGATGAGCGAACTCTACGCGCCGTTCTGCCGCAACCATGAAAAGCTCATGTTCATGGACAACCGCAGCGCCGAGCTGACCAAGTACGCCGCCAACGCCATGCTCGCCACGCGCATCAGTTTCATGAATGAACTGGCCAACCTCACCGAACTGCTGGGGGCTGACATCGAAGCGGTGCGCCGGGGCATCGGTTCCGACCCGCGCATCGGTTACCACTTTATCTACCCAGGCTGCGGCTTCGGTGGCTCGTGCTTCCCCAAAGACCTGCGCGCCCTGCTGCACACCGCCGAACAAAATGGCATGCCGCTGCGCCTGTTGCGCAGTGTCACCGACGTCAACGACACCCAGCGCCACATTCTCTTCGGCAAGCTCAAGGCACAATTCCCGAATGGACTGGCCGGTAAATCCATCGCGATCTGGGGCCTGGCGTTCAAACCCAACACCGATGACATGCGCGAAGCGCCCAGCCGTTACCTGATGGAAGCCCTGTGGGCCGAAGGCGCGACGGTACAGGCCTATGATCCGGAAGCCATGTCCGAATGCCGGCGTCTCTACGGTTATCGCAAAGACCTGCATTTATGCGCCACCCGCGACGACACCCTGGAAGATGCGGATGCGCTGGTGATCTGCACCGAGTGGAAGAACTTCCGCGTGGTCGACTTCGACCTGCTGGCGAGCAAATTGCGTTCGCGGGTGATCGTCGACGGTCGCAACCTGTACAACCCGGAGCACGTCGCTGCCGCCGGCTTGCACTACAGCGGTATCGGTTTGCGACACATTGCACCCGAGGCGCCGCGCCCATGAAGATCCTCGTCACCGGAGCGGCCGGTTTTATTGGTGCCCATTGCGTGTTGCGGTTGTTGCGCGACGGGCACCAGGTGTTCGGCCTCGATAACTTCAACGATTACTACGACCCGCAACTCAAGCGCGATCGCGTCGATTGGGTGCAGGAGCAGGTCGGCCCTTTCCAGCTCGCAACGGTGGACCTGGCCGATACGTCGGCCATCGAAGCCCTGTTCGCCCGTGAAAAACCCGAGGTGGTGATCCACCTCGCCGCCCAGGCCGGGGTGCGTTACTCACTGGAGAATCCTCGGGCCTACCTCGACAGCAACTTGAGCGGTTTCCTCAACATTCTCGAAAGCTGCCGCCGGCACCCGGTTCAACACCTCATCTACGCCTCGTCCAGTTCGGTGTACGGCGCCAACCAGCACACGCCGTACTCCGTGCAGGACGGCGTCAATCACCCGCTCTCGCTGTATGCCGCGACCAAGAAAGCCAATGAACTGATGGCCCACAGCTACAGCCACCTGTTTGGCATTGCCTGCACCGGGCTGCGGTTTTTCACGGTGTACGGGCCCTGGGGCCGGCCCGACATGTCGCCAATCCAGTTCGCCCGCGCCATCGCCGAGGGCCAGCCGCTGAAGCTGTTCAACTACGGCCAGCATCAGCGCGACTTCACTTACATCGACGACATCATCGAAAGCATCGCCCGTCTGATCGATCGCCCACCGCAGGCCAACGCTGAATGGGACCGCGAGCAACCGGACCCGGCCAGCAGCATGGCGCCGTGGCGCATTTACAACATTGGCGGCCAGCACCCGGTGGAACTCAAGGACTACCTGGCACTGCTGGAAAAACACCTTGGTCAACAGGCCATCGTCGAGTTGCTGCCCTTGCAGCCGGGCGACGTCCTCAATACCTGCGCCGACGCCAGTGACCTGGCGCGGGCTACCGGATTTCAGCCTTGTATCGAGCTGGATGAAGGACTCGGGCGTTTCATCGCCTGGTTCCGCGATTACTACCAACTGCCTATCGCCCACGCGCCGCTTGCGGCTGAACTTCAGCGGAGGACTCTATGACTGGACATGAAAAAGGTGTGCCCCTCAAACAAATGCGCAGGGACAAACGCCTCGATCCCGAGCACCGGATTCGCATGGATGCGGCTATTCACATGCAGGGGCGTGGCTGGATGACTGGCCGTGACGGCGGTCGACCCTGGACGTTGTCACGCACCAACCGGGTGGTCGCCTGCCTCGGTGCGTTGATGATCTTGGTGTTGATTTCGCCGGTACTGCTGGGCCTGGCGCTGGCGATCAAGTTCAGCAGCCCGGGGCCGGTGATGTTCGTGCAGAAACGCACCGGCTACCGCGGTCGCGCCTTCGGCATGTACAAATTCCGCACCATGGTGGCCAACGCCGAGGAGCTCAAAGAGTCCCTGCGACACTTGAACAAGCATGGCGCCGACGCCATCGACTTCAAGATCGACAAGGACCCGCGCATCACCGGCATCGGTGGATTCCTGCGGCGCAGTAGCCTGGATGAGCTGCCAAACCTGATCAATGTAGTGACCGGCGACATGCGCCTGGTGGGCCCACGGCCTACTTCGTTCAACGCCTACCGCTACAAGGATAACCACCTCGCACGCCTGAGCATCTACCCCGGCATGACCGGCCTGTGGCAGATCTCCGGGCGCAGCAATATCGACTTCGACCAGCGCGTTGAGTTGGATCTCAGCTATATCGCCGAGCAGAGCCTCTTGCTTGATCTGAAGATCCTGTTGAAAACCCCCTTCAAAGTATTCAGCGGCCACGGAGCGAGTTAAATGGACGGTTCATCAACCAAAAGCCTGAGTATCGCCAACCCGAGCGAGTCCAACCTGACTTCGACCGTGCTGGATCAAGATCTGCGGATCCTACTGCTGACCGCCGCCAACCCCGGCGCGGGCACCACCACCAGCGCGCTGGCACTGGCCAGTCAACTGGCCCAGATGAGCAGCGGCCAGGTGCTGCTGGTCGACGCCAGCCAGTCCTCGAACAACCTCACGCAGCAACTGGGGTTGACCAAGGAACGCGGCTTTCGCGACTTGATGTTCAACAACCAGAGCCCACCGATGCTGCAGGACTGTGTGGTGAACGTCGCCAGCCTGCCCTTCGACATTTTGCCCAACGGCCGTTATGCCCGCGGCAATGAACACCTGACTGCCGAAAGCATGAGCCCGTTGCTCGATCAGCTCGGCAGCCAGTATCGCTTTGTGGTGATCGACGCCGACGCGGTGTATTCCGCCGCCGACACCCTGGTCATCAGCACGCAGGTGGACGGCGTGATCATGGTCGTGCGCGCGGAAGACACCCGCTGGGAAGTGGCACAAGCCGCGGTCCAGCGCCTGACCCAGGCCGGCGCAAAAATGGTCGGCAGCGTGTTCAACCGTCGCAAGTACTACATGCCGAAATGGCTGTACAAAAACCTGTAAGCAACCAGAAAAGGATGACGCCATGAACGCCAGAATGCTTGTCCTGCTGTTGCTGCCGCTTGCAGGTTGCACCAGCAATTCGACCGAAACCCAAATGCCAGTGCAGATCCTCACGGCCTCACCGGCCAACGCCCAGGCCACCGACATGCCCAAGGTCGAACAGACCTTGCGGCCACAGGACGTGTTGGACGTGATCTTCCACATCAGCACCAGCGGCTCGGACGCCTACCGCATCCAGTCCGGTGACCAGATCGGCCTGAACTTCACCGCCGCCAGCCAGCTCAACGGCAATCAACTGGTGTTGCCTGACGGCACCATCGAACTGCCAGGCGCCAACACCTCAGTGAAGATCGCCGGGCTGTCCAGCGAGCAGGCGCGTGAGGAAATCCAGCGGGCGTATCAGCGCAAACAGCTGTTCCAGCCCAACCGCAACCAGTTGACCGTGCAAGTGATCAGCCCGCTGAGCAACGAATCCAACCTCAAAAGTGCCCTGAACCACCCCGCTACCGGCATGAGCCGGGAGATCACTGTTGGCACCGACGGTTATGCCAGCTTCCCGGAAATCGGCGCCGTGCCACTGCAAGGCATGACCGTCAATCAACTGGAAACCTTCCTCAACAAACGCTACGCCGATCTGCCAGGACGGATGACCGTCGACGTACTGCTCAAGTCCACCGCCGGCAACGAAATCTATGTGCTGGGCGAAGTCGGCCAACCGGGTTCCTACCCGATTCGCCGGCCGGTCTCGGTGCTTGAAGCGCTGACGCTGGCACGCGGCAGCAATGCCAAGGCACGGCTCGATTCGGTGGTGATCATGCGCCGCAACGGCAATCAGGTTAAGGCCGTGCATTATGACGTGGAAAAAGCCCTGGCCGGCGATGCTTCGCAAATCGCCTACCTGCAACCGGACGACATGCTCTTCGTGCCCAAGACCAAACTGGCCAGCGCCGGTGAGCTTGCGCGGCAACTGGCAGACGTCGTGTTGTTCCAGGGTGTGGGCTTCAGCTTCGGCTACCGCGTCGACAACAAAGACAGCAATAACAACAACTGACTCTCAGGTGACCTGACATGAATCCAAAGGAAAACTACCTGCACGAGTTCTTCAGGATCTTCTTTGCCAACAAGCAGTTGGTGAAGCGGGTATTCCTGGTCTTTGCAGTGATCGCCCTGGTCTTGCCGCTGGTGCTCAAACAGAGCTTCGACATCACCGCGCAAGTCATCGTGCAGTCGAAAAAACTTTCCCAGGGTGACGCCACCACGTCACTGACCGTGGACAACGCCACCTTCATTCCACCCTCGCTGGCGGACATGGAAACCGAGAGCAATATCCTGCGCTCCCCGGCCCTGATCCGGCAGACCATCAGCGAGTTGCGCGACAAGGGCGAGTACACCCCGGCCCCCGGCGTGTTCAACACACTGGTGCTGCAACCGATCAAACGCTTCATCACCTCGCCACTGCGTGAGTACGTGATCAACCCGGTGAAAACCGCGTTGGGCATGGAAACCGATCCGGTGCGCGACACCACGCTGGATACGTTGACCCAGGAAGCCATCGACAAACTGAAGATTGAAACCTTGCCGGGCTCCAACGTGATCTCGATCATCTACAGCTTCGGTGATCCGCATCAAGGCACGCAGTTTGTCGCGGCCTTGCTGCAAAACTACCTGGCCAGCCGTCAGGAACTGCAATCGATCGACCTGCCACAAACCTTCTACGAAACCAAGAAGCACCAATATCAGGTGCGCCTTGATGGCCTGGAAGGCACCCGGCTGGCGTTGCTCGAAGGCGTCGGCTCGTCCGATCCGAAGGAAGAAATCACCTTCCGCCTCAACGCGATCAACACCGAGGAGCAAGCGCTCAACCTGTATCAGGACCGCCGCCTGCAAAGCCAACGCTGGCTCGACTACCTGAAAACCAGTCTGGCCGCCGCCAGCAATAACAAGCTCAACGACTACACCTTCCCCTACACCTTCACCACCACCGTGGACAACGTGGCGTTTGAAGATCGCGAGATCAAACAGATGGGTGAGGCACTGACCAACCAGGTCAGCCGCTACATGAACGACCTGGCCATCTTCCAGCCCAGCAGTGAACCGATGTTGCTGACCCGCGAGCAGATCACTCGCACCCGCCAGCAGTTTTTGAAAGTGGTGAGCAACCGGATTCAGGAACGCACCAACGACCTGGCGATTGTCAGCTCGGTGATCGACCAGAAGACCGCGCGCATTGCCGAGTTCAAGAACCGCATCCACCAGTTGCAGGAAACCCAGAGCAAACTGCGGCAGATGGACACCGAGATCGACGCCCTGCACGCCGCGTTCTCGACCTACGCCCAGCGCTTTGCCGAAAGCAGCACCGCCCGTTCGCTGGACAACGACCTGTCCAACGCCCGAGTCCTGAGCCCGCCGTACGAACCGACCGAAGCGGCGTTTCCCAAGCCGTTCCTGATCATCCCGTTCGGCTTGCTCACCGGTCTGCTGCTGGCGATTGCCCTGGTCTACGTGCGTGAGTTCTTCGATCACCGCTTCAAGGCGCCTGCGCAAATCACCCACGAATTGGGCTTGCCGGTGCTGTTGGTGATCAACGATCAAAGCGTGGAGCCGATCAACCCACACAAGAACTGGTCCGTGCCACGCCTCGTGCATTGGGTGCGCAATTGAACGCGCCGCTCAACCCTGCCACCGCCCTGCCGATCATTCATTTGCTCAGCAGCGGTGGGTTCTATGGGGCTGAGCGGATGCTGCTCGACCACTGCCTGGCGACGCCGGGGCAGCACCAAGTGCTGTTTCTCGATGCGCCGCCCGCATTGATCGCCCGGTTTCGCGAGGCCGGGGTGGACTGCCGTGGTTGCGCCGGGCTGGGGGAGTTGCTCGCGCATTTACGTCAGCGCCGTGGGGAAAAACCGCTGATCAATACGCACAATTTCAAAGGCCTGTTGTTTGGCTGGGTCGGCGCGACGTTGTTGCGCTTGCCGCTGGTAATCACCCAGCACGGTTTCACTCCGCGCAGTCGCAAGCAGAAGTTCTACACCTGGCTGAGCCTGCAACTGTGCCGCACCGCCTCGGTGGATCGTGTGGTTTGCGTCGCCGAAAGCATCGCCACGCTGTGCCGTCAGGCCAGTGTGCGGGCCGATAAGTTGCAGGTGATTCCCAATGGCTTGCCCGCCGCTGCCACGCAGTGGTCACCCAACGTTGACCGTCAGCGTTGGCTGGCCGGATACGTCGGGCGCCTGAGCAGTGAAAAAGGTCCGGACCTGTTTCTCGATGCGCTGATCCCGTTGTGTCAGCAACACCCGCAACTGGACGCCGTGATGCTCGGCGACGGCCCGGAGCGGGAAACGCTGCTGGCACGGATCAACGCCGCCGGTTTGCAAACGCGCATCACCTTGCCGGGTTATCAGACCGACATGGGGCGGTGGTGGCGCCAACTCGATGCGCTGGTGATCAGCTCGCGCACCGAAGGCACGCCAATGATTCTGCTTGAAGCGATGCAGGCCGGAGTGCCGGTGGTGGCGTTCGGCGTCGGCGGCATTCCCGATGTGCTGCAAGACCGGCACAACGGTTTGCTGGCAACGCCCGCCGACAGCGCCGCCCTCGCCCGCCAGATCGACACCTTGCTGATGGAACCGGCACTGGCTGCGCAATTGATCGACAACGCAAAACGTACCCAACTGGATCGTTACGACCTCAAGGCCCTGGCCGAACGCTGGTCGCAGCTTTATATCCGTACTGCACGGGAGGCACGCGCGTGATCTTTCCGCTCTCGATCGTCAGTCTGCTCGGCCTTGTCTGCCTCGGTTTGCTGGCCAGTCCTTATCCTTTTCTGGCGCCGGGGGCGGTGCTGGGTCTGGTCGGTGTTGCGTTGCTGTACCGCAAACCCACCTGGGGTCTGCTCGGCATCGCGGCGCTGGTGCCGTTCGAAGGGTTCTTCAAGGACAGTTCGCTGTCGGGCACCAAGTTCATCGGCGCGTCACTGGCGGTGATCCTGATGCTGCAACTGGCCCTGCGGCAGATTCCGTCCGAGCGCCTGCGCAGTAATACCTGGCGCTACCTGATCTGGTTTCTGGTGCTGTACCTGCTCAGCCTGCTCAACACCGATGACATGGGCATGTCGTTGGGGCATCTGCGGGAGTTGAGTGTTGGCCTGATTCTGTTTGTGATCACTCTGATGATCGGGCGGGACTTGAATCTCGATCTGTTCGCCAAACTGGTCACTGCCAGCGTCACGATGACCTGCGTGCTGGCAATGTTCTCCAGCAAATATCAGGATCAGGGGCGCGCCGCCGGGTTGCTCGAAGACCCGAACGCCTTCGCCATGCTGATCGCCTTCGCCGTGCCGCTCGGCCTGTGGCTGGTGATCCGCAGCCCGAACCTGCTGCATCGTCTGTTCTGGGGCGGTTGCTGCCTGCTGTTGCTCGGTGGCATGACCAAGACCGAATCGCGCTCCGGGCTGGTGGTGTTGTTTCTCAGCCTGATCATCGGTGCCTGGCACTACCGCACCGAGTTGACGCGGATCCGCCCACGGCATCTGGGGTTTGCCATGCTCGCCGTGGTGATCGTGATTCCCCTGGCCATTTATGCAATGCCCGCCGGTTACATCGCCCGCATCCAGTCCCTGAGTATCTTGAGCGCAGGGGCCAAGAGTCAGGACGAATCCCTCGGCCGCCGTGCCTCGTACATCGTGGTCGGCAGCGCGATGATCCGCGAGAACCCGCTGCTCGGCTCCGGCCCCGGCACCTTCCCGCTGCACTACGCCACCACCGGTTACGCCAAGGCGTTTTCGGCCAACCGCAAAATCGGCGACCTGTACCGCCGCGCCCACAACACCTACCTGGAAATCTTCAGTGAACTGGGGATTCCCGCCGGCCTGCTGTTCGTCGGCATGCTCGCCCTCGGCTTGTACAACCTGATCCGCGCCCGACGCATCTGGATGCAGCGAGCCAACCGCGAGCAAGCGGACTTGATGACGCACCTGGCGATGAGCTTTCTGTCGTTGACCCTGTTCCTGATGTTCCTCAGTGCGCCCAACCAGAAGTACGTGTGGATCATGCTCGCCCTGACCAGCGTACTGCGTGTGAAAGCCGAAGAAAGCCCGCCAAGGGAGGCCAAGGCATGAGCCGAATCAGCATTGTGATTCCGATGTACAACGAAGCGCGCCACATTGCCCGCACCTTGCTGGCCGCGAAAAAAGCCGCCCACGCGGCCGGCCTCGATTGCGAGCTGATCGTGGTCGACAACGGCTCGCACGATGAAGGCCCGCAGATTGCCCGGCAATTCGGTGCGCAAGTCCTGGAGCAGCCGGGGATCCTGATCGGCGCCCTGCGCAATCGCGGAGTCGCCATCGCCACCGGTGAATGGCTCGCGTTCATCGACGCCGACGTCGAGATGCCCGAAGACTGGCTGACGCGACTGGTCGCTCTCGAAAGCAAGGGGCAGGCCGATGTGTTCGGCCTGGATTTGCACACCCCGGCCGCAGCGCCGTGGTACGCCACGGCCTGGCAGCGCCGCACACTGCGCCCTGCGAGTCAGAGCCTGCGTAAGGTGGATTGGTTGCCCAGTTCCAACCTGCTGATGCGTCGCAGCTGGTTCGACAAGGTCGATGGCTTCAACGAAAGCCTGCGCACCGGCGAGGACAAGGACTTCACCCTGCGTCTGCACCAGACCGGCGCGCGGATTCTCGCAGTCAATGAATGCGTGGCCCTGCATTGGGGTTACGAAATGAACTGGCGCGAGTGGATGGGCAAGGAAATGTGGCGCCAGAGCAGCCACGTGCAATTGCTCCGCACCCATGGCGCGAGCCTGCGACTGCTGCGCTTTCCGTTGTTGTCGTTGGGGGCCTGGTTTCTCGATTTGCTGGCGATCTCTGCCCTGTGCGACGGCTTTCCGCATCACGCGGCGGTCATGTTGACCATCACCACCGTGCCGGCGCTGATCATGAGCCTGCGCCAGAGCCGCAAACACCGCGACGTCGGCCTGACCCTGCAACTCTGGGGCCTGCACTGGGTGCGCCTGCACCTGGCCGGGGCCGCGCTCGTTCTCAGCCTGTGTCATTGGAATGCCAGGAGGCCCGCCCGTGGCTGAATTCATTTTCTGGTTGTGCCTGCTGCTCCCGGTTTACGCCTACCTCGGTTATCCCTTGTTGCTGACGCTGTTGTCGCCGCTGTTCGCGGCGCGCCGTCATGGCGCGCCGGAACCGATGAACGTGAGCGTAGTGATTGCCGCGCACAACGAAGCGCGGCACATCGAACACAAGTTGCGCACCCTGCTCGCCCAGGATTACACGCCGGCCTCGCTGCAGATCATTTTGGCCAGCGACGGCTCGACCGATGACACGGTGGCCTGCGCACGCAATGTGATTGACCCGCGCATTACCGTGCTCGACCTGCCGCGCCAGGGCAAAGCCGCGACCCTGAATGCCGGCGTGGCGCTGAGCACCGGCGACATTCTGGTGTTCACCGACGCCGACAACCAATGGTCGCGCGACACCCTCGGCCATTTGCTCGCACCGCTGAGCGATCCGCAGGTCGGCGCCTGTGCCGGGCACATGGTGATCCCCGTGACGGGCGGTGGCCTGAGCGTCGGCGACAGCCTGTATCGGCATTACGAAGGCTGGCTGCGCCGGGTCGAGAATCGCACCGGTTGCATGGTTTCCGCTGACGGCGCGTTGCTGGCCTTGCGTCGCGAGCTGTTCCAGAACGTGCCGGCGGAGGTCAACGACGACTTCTTCATCAGTACCTGCGCGCCGGTCGCCTTCAAACGCATCGTCTATGTGCCCGAGGCGCAAGTGATCGACCAGGGCGTCGATGAGGCCGACAAGCAATTCCGTCGCCGCCAGCGTGTCACCGTCGGCGGCCTGCAAAGCCTGGCGCAGCGCAGCGAGCTGCTCAATCCGCTCAAGCATGGCCTGTATTCGATTGCCTTGATCAGCCACAAGCTGATCCGGCGTCTGGCACCGATCCTGTTGTTGCCGTTGCTGCTGAGCAATTTCTGGCTGTGGGACGACCACGGTTTTTATCGCCTGAGCCTGATCGCGCAACTGATTGGTTATGCCATTGCCATCGCCGGCCTGCTGGATTCGCAACACCGCTTGCCCAAGCCCTTTCGCCTCGCGGCGTTCCTGCTGGTGACGCTGGCCGGTATGAGCATCGGCCTGTGGCAGTTCCTGCGCGGCCAACGGTACGCCCAGTGGAACCCCGAACAGAATCGTTGAAAGGATTGAGCCATGGCGATCAAACAATTACTAAAGCGCACCAGTGGTTGGCTCTACCTCAATTCGCCGGTCGGGCGTAGTCAGCTGCAAGGCGCCGGGGTAATCCTGATGTTGCACCGGGTGCTGGCCGACGATCAGGCCGCCGCCCTGCCCCACCGCAATGAATTGTGCGTCGGGCCCAAGGCGTTCGAGCACTTGCTGGCGTGGCTGAAAAAACACTTCGATTGCGTGCCGCTGATGGAGATTCTGCACCTGGGAAAAATCCGCTCGGACCGGCCGAAAATCACCCTGACCTTCGATGACGGCTGGCGTGACAACGCGGTGAATGCCTACCCGCTGCTGCAAAAATACCAAGTGCCGGCGAGCATTTTCCTCTCCACCGATTTCATCGGCAGCCGTCAGCGGTTCTGGTGGGAAAGCATCGGTGAAACCTTGTGGGGCAGCCACGGTGAGCCCGCCCGAGTGCGCTTGATCGAGTCACTGCAACAGGCTGGCCGCCCCTTGCCGGTGCCGTTCACGGAACTGGATGAGGAACGCCGCAGCCTGGCGCTGCTGCATTTTCTGCAAAGCCTGAAAAGCCTGAGCCCGATGACGTTGAACCAACTGACCGATGCCTGCCCGGACGAGTCGTTGCCCCAGGCGCTGGACTGGCATCAGGTGCGTTCGCTGGAAGCTTCCGGGTTGGTGCGTTTCGGCCCGCACGGCGCCAGTCACGCAATCCTTACCGGCCTCGACGATCAACGCTTGCATGAAGAGCTGAGCCGCAGCCGCGATGCCCTGCAACACGGTTGCAACCGGCCGTTGCCGGTCTATTGCTACCCCAACGGCGACAACGATGCGCGAGTGCGCGATCAGGTCGCCTTGCATGACTTCCCGTTTGCATTGGGCACCGGCACCGGGATTTATCGCGGCAGCGAAGACCCTTTGAACCTGCCGCGTTTCGGCGTCAGCCAACGCGTGGCGCGCAACCCACAACTGCTGTCATGGCGTTTGTATCGCGGGGCCCGCGCATGAGCCGTAGCCATTACCTCAAGCACCTCGCCCTGAGCATGGGCACCAAACTGGCGATGATTGCGCTGCGTTTGCTGCGCAACGTGTTGCTGGCGCGGATTCTCGGCCCCAGTGAACGCGGCTTGTTTGCCCTGCTCAGCACCCTGCCTGACCTGATCAGCGCCGCCACCAGCGGCGGGCTGAACTCGGCGGTCGGGTATCAAGCGGCCAAGCAGCGGCCGATGGGTTTGCTGCTAAGCCAAGTGTTGGTGTTCGGCTGTCTGCTGGCGGCAATGTTGACCTTGCTGGTGGTGGCGCTGGTGCGCGAATTCGGCAGCGAACTCGACATCACCACGCAACTGGGCCTGCTCGCCTGGCTGCTGTTGCTGGCGGTGCCGTTGACCGTGCTCAAAAGCGGGTTGCTGACACTGCACAACGCCTCGGGCGGCGTGGTCGCGTTCAACGCCTTGCGCCTGGTGGAATCCCTGGCGCCGCTGTTGCTGTTCCTCGCGCTGTTCTGGATGTGGAAAGAGTCGGCCCTCGAAGCGGCGCTGATCAGTTGGCTGGCGGGGATCAGCCTGGTGGTGCTGGCGGGCTGGGTCTGGCTCAAACGTGATCAACCGCTGAAGTTGCAATGGGACCGCGCCAGCCAGAACGAACTGCTGCGCTACAGCGCTCGCAGCCATCCGGATCTGTTGTTCCAGCAAGTGATCCTGCGTTCCGATTACCTGTTCATCGGCGCCCTGCTCGGCAGTACCGCGCTCGGTCATTACGCCATGGCCAGCGCCGCCGCCGAGTTGCTGCTGATCGTGCCGGAAGCGGTCACCACGCCGCTGATGAAACGCCTGCTGCAACAGGAAGAAGGCATCGACAAGGTCACGCCGCTGGCGCTGCGCCTGACCGCGACGGTGATGCTCGGCGCCTGCCTGACCATGGCGGTGATCGGTGAATGGCTGATCGTCACGCTGTTCGGCGCAGCGTATCAACCGGCGTATCCGGCGTTGCTGGCATTGCTGCCGGGCCTGCTCGGCCTGTGCTATGCAAGCATCCTGCGCCTCGATTTGCTGGGCAAAAACCGCCCCGGCACCATCTCACTGTTGATGGGCCTTGGCGCCCTGCTGAATCTGGCGCTGAACCTGATCATGATCCCGGCATACGGCATCGTCGGCGCGGCGGCCGCTTCGTCCATCGCTTATCTGGCGGTCACCATCGCGCTGCTGGTCATGTACTGCCGCTTGAGCGGCGTGCCGGTGTGGCAAACCCTGATCATCCTGCCCAGCGACGTGGCACCGATGCTGCTGATGCTGCAACGGAAATCGGCATGAGGCATTTCGCGCTGCTGGTGAGCCTGGGTCTTTCCCTCGACGCCTACGCCGGGCCGATGCGCTGGGCGGACATTCGCGACGGCAGCTTGTACCTGCAACCGGAGCGTCCCGACACGCTGACGGTGCGCTGGACTCCGGCGTGGCAAGCGGATGCCAACGAAGAACAGCTGTACCTGCTCGACGGCAAAGGCAAGCTTCAGGCTGAACGCAAGATTGCCGCCAGTGAATTGAGCGGCACCCAGAGCTGGCCGCTGGTGCCAAACGCCGCCAGCTATCAACTGGAGATTCCGGGTTACAGCTTTCGCCGCTACAAGGTTGAACACGACGACAGCACCGTGGCGCTGTTCGCCCCGGCCAAGGTGCATTTCAGCGCCGAAACCCATGACGGCGACGAGTTGTTTTTCAAGGTCGCGCCGGGTGAACACGCGGTGCTGGCCGGTAAGTTCCACGGCGGCGTCAGCGTCCTGCAAGCGCAACGGGTAAGCGACGGCAAACAGGTGTCGGTGGCGCTGAAACCTTATCGGGCCTATTGGCAGTTCGATCAGGTCGAGTTACCGGTCACCTCAAACGAACAAGTGTGGCGCCTGCGCCTGCAAGGCAGCGGCAAAGTCGCGTTCTGGCTCGACGGCACCGCCAACCTGTTCGCCCAGGACCCGCAGCAGCTCAAACCGCTGCGCGAAGACGCAGGTGATGTGCGCCTGACGCTGGGCAAAGACGTGCTCGGCCCGACGCCGAACCTCGGCATCGCCCTGCCCTACGTGATGCCGCCGCCCTCCAGTTATGCGGTGCTCGATGCGCTCAAGCCGCAAGCCGGCGCCTACTACACCTTTGTCGACGTCACCGCGAAAAAGCCGCAGTACGAAGATGCGTTCCGCCAGGTGTATCAGGACCGCTTCGGCATTTATCAAGACATCACGCTGTTGGCCGGCAGCCAGCGCCAGGCCGATTTGCGCGCCGACACCATGAGCAACACCGGCCTCGACGCCTGGCTCGCCTCGACCCGCGCCCTCGGTGGCAAGGGCACGCACTACATCGGTTTCGCTGACGAGCCGAATCTCAACTATTCGAGCTACGCCCAGTACCAAAGCATTTTCAATAGCATGGCCCGGCAAGTGCGCAGCAATCCGGCCAATGCCAAGGCCGGTGTGCGCATCGCCATGCCGGCCAGTTCACGACTGGTCAACGGTCCGTTCGCCGACAACGCCGCCGACAAGCGCGGTATCGATTGGGCCCGGCGTTTGCTGGCGGAATCGGGCGATAACGTCGATGCCCTCGCTTGGCACGAATGGATGATTCGCGACTTGCTGGCGACCCGGGTCTACCGTGACAGCGTGCGCCGCGCCGCCGATCTGGTTGGCCTCGATGGCAAGGGCCGGCCACGCAAAGCCTTGTTGCTGGACCAGACCAACATGTCCAGCGGTTCCAGCCTGAGCCCCTATGATCAGGACACGCATTTCGCCTCGCTGTGGTGGGCATCTGTGGTCATCAACTCGTCCCAGGACGGCTTACTGGAAATGCTCAACTGGTTCCAGGCCGCCGATGAACCGAACTACCCCAAGGGCATGTTGAAAGTCCTCGGCGACGATCACTTCGAATTGAAACCGGTGGGTTTTGCCCAGCAGTTCATTCAGCAGCACTGGCTCGCTAACGTGATGCAAATGGAAAACAACGCCTTCGAAGTCGACGTACTGGCGATGGCCGACGACGTCAAACGCAGCCTGTTGGGGGTCAACAAAGGCAAGCGTTTGCAGCAGGTGAGCCTGGCCGGCATCACCTGCCCGCTGCTCAAAGGCTCATTGCGTTACTTCGGCGCGGACAACCGCAGCCGCGACGCGCCTTTCACCTGCCAGAACGGGCGCGTCCGCTTCGATCTGCCAGGGGAAACCCTGTTCGCTCTGGGCTGGAGCGCCTCATGAACACCCTGAATTGGTTTTCCGCGCAGGCCCTTGCCGCGCGATGCATCACTCCCAACACGGCCAACGCCGTCAGGAGACATAACATGAGTGCTTTGCACAAACTCAGTGAACAGATCAAACAGAAAGGCCTGAGCGCCACGTTGAAAAAAGTCTGGAAGCATTACGTGTTTTTCCACGAAGAACTGTTGTGGATGGAACGCGACCTGGTCAGCCCGGTGCCGCCACACAAGCTGCGGCCGTACCCGCCACTGCGGGTGGAAACCATTACCGCGCAGAATGCCGTGGCGTTCACCCGCTACTTTGGTGACCGCGTAGAGACCATGGCCGAACTGGCCCGCGAGGGTTACACCGGGCACATGCACCTGGACGATAAAGGCGATGCAGTGGCGTTTATCTGGGGGGCCGCGCGCAACTATCACGACAAGCATTACTACGGTTGCTGGTTCCCGGTGAAGGAAGGCGAGTTCTTCGAATTCGGCGGAGAACTGACCCGTGCGTATTGGGGCACCACGCTCTCGGTGGACGTGCAACTGGAACTGTGGAAAGCCATGCAGGCCCAGGGCTGCAACAAGGTGGTGGATGTCTGCGAGTCCCACAACATTCCGGCCCTCAAGCTGCACATGCGCATGGGGTATCAGGAGCAAGGGCGGATCATGAACGTGTACAGCCTGTTTGGCTGGCGCTTCTTCCGCGAAACCCGTTACACAGGCTCGCGTCTGGATGCCTTGCGCAAACCGGCCCGTGAACCTGTCCCAGCCTCGGCGACCTGACCTTATGGCGGCACGATTGGAATGGCGCACCTCACTGTGCGCCGCTGACTTCCCGGCAGCGGCTTACGAAGCGCTGCGTCTGCGGGTGACGGACCACACGCCGTTCAACACGCTGGCCTGGATGGCCGCGTCTGAACAGGCTTTGACTGCCGGGCAGCACCTGCACGTGCTGCTGGGCTGGCAAGGCAATGAGTTGCAGTTGTGCCTGCCGCTGGTGGCGTCCGTCGAGCGGTTCGCCGGGTTGCCGTTTCGGGTGCTGCATCATTTGGGTTATCCCCTCGCCGACCGCCTCGCCTTGCTCACGAACCTGGACGCCGAGGATATGCGCAAGGCCTTGGTCGAGATTCGTCGACGGCTGCCCCATGCCTTGCTGCAACTCAATGAACTCCCGGAACCAGTTGGCGAGGAAAGCGTGCTGACGCAATGGATGACCCACAGCTCGACCGGCGAACGCCGACTCAGCTGCCGGGTGCCGGTGCACTTGATCAGCGAGGCCGACCATCAGGAAGTGTCCGGCGACCCGCGCTACAAACTGCGGCGTGCGCGTAAACGCATCGCCGCGTGTGGTGCTCAGGTTCGACGGATCACCCCGGACGCCTTGACCATGGGCCCTTTGCTGCAGGCCATCAGCGAAGTCGAAGCGGTGAGCTGGAAAGGTGACGAAGGCGTCGGGATTTTCTCTGACGAGCGTCATCGACAATGGATGGACCGCGCCTTCACCGCCCTCGCCGAACAGGGGCTGGTGCGGGCGGTGGTGCTGGAACTGGACGGCCGTTGCATCAGCTACCGTCTCGGGTTGCTGGAGCAAGGTCGGCTGTACGACTACAACCTGGCCTTCCTGCCGCAATACGCCGACCTGGGCAGCGGCCGGGTGCTGCTTGAAGAATGGATTCGCTGGGGGCTGGACGAGAACTGGCGCTGGATCGATGCCTCGCGGGTCAGCCTGGAAAACTCCAGCCATCAACTGCACGAACGCATGAGTGGACAGCTGGAGCACTGGCGCTGGAGTTTCTATTCCTGGCGCCCCAGCGGTCTCGCCTTGGGCCTGGCGTTGCGCTTCTGGCAGCGACTCAAACCGGCCTGGCAACAGTGGAAAGCCCGGCGTGCGGCAGCAGCGGTCAAACCCGCACCGGTTGCCGCGCCTGTCGCCAAAGCCGTCGAGCCGGCAAAAACCATCATGGAGAGCGAACATGCCTCGCCAAGTCATAGTCAACGCTGACGATTTCGGCCTTAGTGCCTGCGAAAACGCGGTGATCCTCGGGGCCTTTCAGGCCGGGGTCATCAGTTCCGCCACGGCCATGGCCAACATGCCGGCCTTCGAAGCGGCGTGTGTGATGGCACGGCACCCGATGCTCGAAGGGCGGATCGGGCTGCACTTCAACCTCACGTACGGGCGGCCCCTGAGCCGGTCGATTCTGGGTCGCCGGACGTTCTGCGACAGCGCCGGCGTGTTCGACCTCAACCTGCCCCGCCACCGTCTGTGGCTCAGTCGCCGGGATCGGGCGGCGGTGCTCGAAGAACTCGAAGCGCAATGGCAGCGTTGCCTGGACAACGGCGTGCGCCCCAGCCATCTGGACTCCCATCAACACGTACACAACATCTGGCCCATCGGTGAAATCGTCGCCCGCTTCGCTGCCCGTCAAGGGGTGCCGGTCCGGCTGGCGCGCAACCTGGGGCAAAACCTGAGCCTGCCCAAACGCGTGTTCAAGGAGTTGCTCAATCGGCGCTTAACCCATCTGGCCGGCGCCACCGCTGACTATGTGTGTACCCCGGTTGATCTGCGCAATGCGGCGCCGCCGCTCGATGGGTTGCTGGAAATTGTCGCGCACCCCAATCAGCTCGGTGCCGATTTTGGCGATGCTTATCTGGATCAGGGCGAGTCGTTGAGTGCCCTGCTGGAGCAACGTTTGCCGGGGGTGGAGCGAGTCGCCTACACCGTGGTGGGCAAGTCGTTCAGCGAGCGTGCGGAGGCCGTAATGGAATAAACACCACACGGATTTTTAACGCCTGAAAATGTGTCCGAACGGTTACATACGTTGAAACAAAAGGCCGGAGATGGCAGCGCCATTAAATGGCCACTGTGCGCTATACCCACACTACTTTCATCCACGCAAGACCATTCCTTCGTCAAGGAGGGCTTCATGAACGCACTCGACAAGCTTCGCGAACGCATCAAACAAAAAGGTCTGAGCCGCACGTTCAATACGCTGTGGAAGCGCTACGTGTTTTTCCATTGGGAACTGTTGTGGATGGAGCGCGACCTGGTCAGCCCGGTGCCGCCGCACAAACTGCGTCCCTACTCGGGCTTACGCAAGGTGATCATCACCCCGGAAAACGCCACGGCATTCGCCAAGCATTTTGGTGACCGCGTCGGCACCATGGCCGAACTCGCCGCCGAAGGTCACACCGGGCACATGTACCTGGACGACGAAGGCCATGCCTGCGCGTTCATCTGGGGCAGTACACGTGACTATCACGACCGTCACTATTACGGCTGCTGGTTCCCGGTCAAACCCGGTGAGTTCTTTGAATTCGGCGGCGAAATGACCCGAGCCTACTTCGGCACCAGCCTGTCGGTGGATGTCCAGGTCGCCCTGTGGGAAGCGATGCAGGCGCAAGGCTGCGACAAGGTGGTGGACACCTGCGAAACCCACAACATCCCGGCCCTCAAACTGCACATCCGCATGGGGTATCAAGAACAGGGGCGCGTGACTCACGTCTATGGTCTGTTCGGCCGCTGGCGCTTCTACCGCCAATCCACCTATACCGGCTCACGCCTGGACCCACTGCGCAAACCGGGCCGGCCAGTGGTGACGAGTGCGGCGCAGGCTTGATGTGTGCTTGAGCGTTGCGGTGTCAGTGACACCGCTTTCGCGAGCAGGCTCGCTCCTACAGGGGCCCCTCACCAGACATCAGTGACATCTGAACGGCCTTCTGCCATGGTTCACAGCATTGTCCATCTGCAGTCTGTGATCACAGCACGTCAACAATGGGGGTCCGTCTCATGAGCAAAGCGTCCTACATTCCTCCCAAGGTCTGGAAAAACAACGCCCCGTCTGGCGGCGAATTCGCCAACATCAACCGGCCAACCGCCGGACCGACTCATGACAAGACCTTACCGGTCGGCAAGCACCCGTTGCAGTTGTACTCACTGGCCACGCCCAATGGGGTGAAGGTGACCATTCTGCTGGAGGAGTTGTTGGCGCTTGGGCATACCGGCGCGGAATACGACGCCTGGCTGATCCGCATCAACGACGGCGATCAGTTCTCCAGCGGCTTTGTCGAGATCAACCCGAACTCCAAGATCCCGGCGTTGCTGGACCATAGCGCGAAGCCGCCCATCCGCGTGTTCGAGTCCGGTTCGATCCTGCTGTATCTGGCGGAAAAATTCGGCGCTTTCCTGCCCACCGATGTGGCAGGACGCACCGAAACCTTGAACTGGCTGTTCTGGCAAATGGGCGCAGCGCCCTACCTGGGCGGCGGCTTCGGGCATTTCTATGCCTACGCGCCAGAGAAACTTGAATACCCGATCAACCGCTTCACGATGGAGACCAAGCGGCAGCTGGATGTCCTCGATCGCCGACTGGCCGAAAGCCCCTACCTGGCGGGCGATCACTACACCATCGCCGATATTGCAGTCTGGCCTTGGTACGGCCAACTGGTGCGGGACAAGGTGTACTCGGCGGCCGAGTTTCTGTCTGCACACGAATACACCCACGTGCAACGCTGGGCGGAGGAAATTGCCAAGCGACCTGCGGTCCTGCGCGGGCAGCGCGTCAATCGTACGTGGGGCGATGAGGAAAGCCAGGTGCCTGAACGGCATGAGGCGGATGATTTGAACCGCTGAAAATCCGGGCTCTCAGGTTTGATGGCTGACAGATAAACCGTGGTGCGGTCATCGCGAGCAAGCTCGCTCCCACAGGGATCTACGCCCGGACACAAACGCTGTGTCTCATGAAGGTCAAAACTGTAGGAGTGAGCCTGCTCGCGATGGCGCTGGCGGTGGCACATTCAAAGCTGATGTGACTGAACGATTGCTATCGCGAGCAGGCTCACTCCTACAGGGGATTTTTGGCGGACATCCGACGGCGACAACGAGGAGTTTCTTCGTGCTATCGGCTATGTGGTAAAAGCACGTGGAATGACACAAATAGCCAAGGGCTCAGGTATGGGGCGCGAAAGCCTGTATAAGGCCTTCGCTCCGGGTGCAAAACCTCGTTTTGATACGGTCTTGAAAGTCATTCATGCCCTTGGAATTGATCTCTGCGCGCAGCCAGGTCATTCGGTAAATCACTCGGCTCACTGAGAGCCGCTTCTGACTACAGTGCTCGCCTCACCACCAACGAAAAACACATCGGCAATTGCGCCACCTGCCGCTCATACCGGTCATACACTTCCTCCCGATTCGAGTGCGGGTATTCCTTGAAGTGGTTGATCTGCAACCCTGCATCGAGGGCACCGGTGAAGATGTCCCCGAGGGTGTGAGCAAACCAGTAGGACGCCGCAGCCGGCTGTTCGACCTTGCCTTCGTACACAATCGGCTGATTCTGCACAAACGGTTCGCTGCGAAAATACGAGCTGTGCGGGCGATACGGATCGGCCGATTCAGGGTCGAACATCTCCAGGAACGGATGGGTTTCGTACACCACCAGCGCCCCGCCCGGCTTGAGGGTTTGCGCGACATGCTGCATGAACTCGCCGATGTCCGGCATCCAGTTCAACACGCCGATGGTGATCAGGGCCACGTCGAAACGCTGATGCAACGAGGTCGGTAACTGATGGATATCGGCTTCGATAAATTCGGGCTGATGGGGTGAACGCGACGCCAACTCCCGCGCCTGATCGAGAAACGCGGCCGACTGATCGACGCCCACCACGCTGCGGGCACCCAGCGCATACAGCGAGAGACTTTCGCGGCCGTTGTTGCAGCCCAGTTGCACCACATCCCGGCCATCGACGCCCACCTGTTCCAGCACGCCAGTCAACGTCGCATCCAGACAGGAAAAATCCCGCTGCCCCACGGCACTCACCAAATCGCGCCATTCGCGGGTGTCTTTGTGGTGTCGGGCGGAGTCATTCCACGCCTCGCGGTTGCTGGCGATGGCTTGTTCTTGTGTCGGCATTTCCATTGCACGCTCCAGATTCGGGTCTTGATTGACCGGCCCAAGTCTAGATCGGAGTGCTGAAAAAACCTGTTGGAATCTTGTAAACCGGGCATCGCGAACGCGTGCCCGCACGACAGCTATAGTTAATGACCTTGGGGAATTGCGCGAAAACCGAATGCACAGGTGTTGCCATGAAAAAATCCGATCTGATGCTGCTCACTGTCTGCCTGACACTGGCGAGCGCCGCCCACGCGGACGACAGCCTGACGCCGACCACCGACTACAGCAGTGAATTCAACTATTACGGGGCCGACCAGCCCTTCGCTCACCCGGTTCCCCCCTCCATGAACATCATTCCGCCGGGGTCGTACATCCCGACGTCGCCCCAGACTTTCGTGCCGGTTTCAAGCCAGCACGTGTTCTCCGACTCACGCTTGCCGACAATCGCCGATGCCTCCACCCGGGTGTTCATTCGCACCTACGATGCCGAGCATGGCGTCTATGTGAACGAGGAAGTCCTCGACCCGACCTGCCTGCTCGAATGCCTCAGCCGTCAGGGCCCGGTGCTGCAATAAGCGCTACCACTGGCGTTTATCCGGACGTGCCAGGCCGAGTTTTTCGATCCGGTAACGCAGCATGTCGCGGCTCAGGCCCAATAGCCGAGCGGACTTGGTAACGTTCCAGTCGGTCTTGTCGAGCATCTTGCGCACCATGTCGCGCTCGACTTCCGGCAGGTTCATCGACTCCGTGCCGCTGTAGACCGGACGCGGTTCATGGTGTTGCGGCTCATGCTGATACATCGGCGGGTCGTCCACCAGGCTCAGGCAGACGTTCAACTGGTGCGCGGCGATGGTATCGCTCTGAGCCAGCAGCACGGTTTGCTCGAGCATGTTGCGCAGCTCGCGCACGTTGCCCGGCCAGCTGTAGCTGAGCAGCAGCTCTTCGGCCTGATCGCTGAAATGCAGGTTCGGCTTGCCATAGCGTTTGCCGTGGATCGACAGGAAATGCCGGGCCAGCAGCAGGATGTCTTCACCACGGGCATACAGGCGCGGCACCTTGATGGAAATGATCCGCAGGCGGAAGAACAGGTCACGGCGAAACTTGCCTTGCTGGACCATTTGTTCGAGGTTGCAGTTGGTGGCGCTGATCACCCGCAGATCGACCTTGCGCTCCTTCACCGCGCCGACCCGGCGAATGGTCCGGTCTTCCAGCAGCTTGAGCAGTTTGGCTTGCAGCAACAGGTCCATTTCACCGACTTCATCGAGAAACAGCGTGCCGCCATCGGCCGCTTCCACCAGGCCGGTCCGTCGGTCCTTGGCGTCGGTAAAGGCGCCTTTCTCGTGGCCGAACAGTTCCGACTCCACAAGGTTGGACGGGATCGATGCACAGTTGAATTCAATGAACGGGCCTTTGCTGCGCGGGCCGTCGAAGTGCAGTGCCCGCGCCACCAGTTCCTTACCGGTGCCGGTCTCGCCTTCCACCAGCACCGGCGGCAGGTCGGCGTTGGCCATGCGGCGCTCGGCGTCGAGCAATTGGGCGATGGTGTTCTTCAGGTAGTTCATCGGCGCCGATTCGCCGATCAAGGCCTGCACGCCGGACTTCTGCGCCTCGCGTTCCTGATAGAACGACAGCGTGCGCTCCATGCGGTCCGTGGCCAACGCTTTGTCCAGCAGCAGCTTGAGCTCGGGAAGGGCCACCGGTTTGGTGACGTAATGAAAAGCGCCCTCCTTCATCGCCACCACGGCATCTTCGACATTGCCGTAGCCGGTCATCATGATCACTTTCAGATCCGGCGCGCTGATGCGCAGCTTCTGGATCAGGTCGTGACCACTCATGCCAGGCAACGAATTGTCGGTCAGCACCACGTCCGGGGCGAACGTACTCAATTGCTCCAGTGCATCTTCAGCAGAGTGGCAGACCGTCACCTCGAAGTCTTTGCGCTCCAGGTAGGTCTGAATATTCTCGGCGAGGATTTCGTCATCCTCGACCAGCAATATGCTGTGCTCCATATTCCCCTCCCGTTGCCACTTTAAAATTGAGACAGACGCGGGTTCCCTCCTGCTCCTGGCTGGTCAGGTCGACCGAGCCTTCGAAACGCTCCATTATTCGTTTGACCAGGGCCAGGCCTACGCCCAGCCCGCCTTGTTTGGTGGTGAAGAACGGCTTGAAGACCATCTGTTGCTGCTGCGCGCTCATGCCTTTGCCAGTGTCACAGAGGATCATGCGCACATGGCCCGGCTGCGGCTGTTCGATCTCGACGGTCAAGTGGCCGCCCTTGGGCATGGCTTCGAGGGCGTTGGCAAACAGGCTATTGAGAATTTGCGTGAGCAGCACCTGTTGGCTGA
This sequence comes from Pseudomonas mucoides, assembly GCF_015461845.1. Taxonomy (GTDB): domain Bacteria; phylum Pseudomonadota; class Gammaproteobacteria; order Pseudomonadales; family Pseudomonadaceae; genus Aquipseudomonas; species Aquipseudomonas mucoides. The sequence goes on from NZ_JACOPW010000001.1 coordinate 414,135, forward strand.
CGACCGGTGGGCAGGTTTGAGGTGTGAAGTGCACCTCCACGTTCGAACGTTTGATCAGCGCATCGAAGGCACTCAGGGTGTCATCGATGGCCAGCACCAGGTCGACCGTTTCGTAGTCATCATTCATGGGCCGCAACGACACCAGCAATTCCCGCACCCAGCGCGACATGCGATCGACCTGATTGATAATGTCGCCGATGTTCTTCTGCGCACTCTGGCTGGCGATTTCCTGGGCCAGTTCGGCGCTGGAGCGAATGTTCGCCAGCGGATTGCGCAAACTGTGCGCCACCGCCGAGGACATTTCCCCCAGTGCAACAAACGTCTCATTGGTAATCAGTTGCTGTTGCTGGCTCTGCAGCAACGTTGCAGCCCGACGAACAATCCAGAACAACCCAAGGTAAATGACCAGGCCGCCAAGTACTGTCGCGATCCAGATTGCCTTGAAACCACGCTGGATGCGCTCCACCAGATCCACTGGCTCCTTATAGATCTCGACCATGGCGATCACTTTGCTTTTGTCGGCGTTGAACATCGGGATGTAGTTCTCGACGAACAGATATTTGGGCTCGCGCAACAGCATCTGTTCGGGACGCTCCTCGTCGATCTGGTGATAGCTGGTAGAGACGGTTTCCTTCATTTCAAAGGACTCGTCCAATTCTTCATCGCCTTCGACGCGCATGCCGATCATTTGTGGATTGGTCGACCAGACCACCGTGCGATCCAGGGCGTACACCACCGCCAGCAGCGTGTCCGGCAAGTGTTCGACATGATCGAGAAACTCTATGCGGGCCGCAGCACGGGCGCCTGGATTGACGTCGGAATAGGCGTTGTCATCGCGCGGATCGAGCATTTCGCCCATGGTTCTTGTGAGGGGGATGCCCGCGTGACGGATTTCCGCATCACCGATGGCCTGAATGAATTGCGCGGTCAGCATGGAGTCACGTTCGATGCTCTCATCGACGACAAAACGCGTGGACACATAGCCCAAACCCAGCGCCACGGCGGCGATGATCAGAAAGCTGCCCAGGGAAAACCAGCGCAGCAGATTGAACTGTCCCAACCGGTTTTGGCCCTTTGCTGCCGGCGTGACCGGCGCAGGTTCTTTTTGTTGTTCTATTGTCGCCATAGGGTTGTCCTGGATGCTCGTATCTAGCCTGTTCAGCCATGTCACGGATCAGTGTAGGTCGCATTGAACGTGCCTGATGACCCAATGATAGTATTTCGCCGCTATTGCGCCTGTGCCGCTTGCAAGGGCTGCTGGCGCTCGGTTTCTTCCTGCAAAAAATCCACAATCGACTGCGCGGATTTCTCATCCAGGCGCAGGTTGGGCATCGGTATTTTGTCGAAACGTTCAAACAGCTCCACGGCAATCGGGTCTTTCTCCTTGAGCATGCTGTCCGGCTCGCGAATCCAGCGGTTGAGCCAGGCCGGGTCGCGTTGGCGGGTCACGCCGATCAGGTCCGGGCCGATGCTGCGCATGCCGAGGCCCTGCCCGTCCATTGGGCCCAGGCTGTGGCAGGACGCGCAGCGGGTGCGGAACAATTCTTCGCCATTGCTTGGTGGGCGGATTTGCGGAGCGTCGGCGTAGCTTTCTTCCGCGCTGGCCTTTTTCCAGTTCTGCAAGGTGTTGGCCAACTGATCGGCCAGAATCCATGGATTTTCGAACGGTGAGGCTTTCATCCAGCGACCGGTACTCTGGTTGCCGACGATCAGGCTCAGGTTGTGGTCCTTGCTACGTCCGTTGTCGACGCCTTCAATGAACAGCCCGAGTTTCTTGCGCAGCTCAGTGACGTCGGCAAATTCCCCGGTGAGGAATTTCCAGCCCGGCCCGATCTTGAAGCGTTGCGCATAGGCCTTGAGCACTTCGGGTGTATCGCTCAAGGGGTCAATGCTGATGGAGTAGAAAAAGATGTCCTTGCCGACCCGGTCGCCGAGCAGCTTTTGCACCTGGCGCAGGCGCGCGGTTTCCAGTGGGCAAGAGTCGCTGCACGAGGTGAAGATGAAGTTGATCACCACCACCTTGTCCTTGATCAGGTCATCGAAAAAATGCACCTGCTGACCGTCCTGGTCAGTCAGCAGAGTGTTGGGGAAATAGTCGCCGCCCCAGGGTGTCGCCGATTCCGTCGGCGACAGCACACCCTCATGGGCCAGCAGCACCTGACTGGCCAGCAGACAAGTGACCAGCACCAGAATCAGGTGCATGCCCAGGGCGCGGGAGCGCGGCGTGTGCACGTGCAGGTCGGCTCCCTCGCGGCGTTTCATGGTTTGACCACCACTTTAGGGCCGAAGCCGTCGCCAGTGCGGAAGGTTGGCAGCGCGGCGGAGTTGACGTAGCGCACACCATCCCAGCTTGGCAGCGGTGTGGGCATCAATTGGAATTGCCCGGGTTTCTCAATGTCCCAACGCAGCAACATCGAGTTGTCTTCGTGCTGGGTGTTGTGACAGTGCTCCATGTAGGTCCCGGCGAATTCGCGGAAGTTGATCGCCATCTCGACGTTATCCAGGCCATCTTTTTCCGAGCCGATGCGGTACACGTCCTTACGTGCCCATTTTTCCCATTCCGGTGGCGCCTTGCCGCCGCGACTGAGGATGATCCCTTCCTCGAAGTGCACATGCACCGGGTGACTCCAGCCCGTGCCGCCGGCCTTGATGTTCCAGACCTCCAGGGTGCCGAAACCCGCAGCACCGGCATCGGTCGGACCGTTGGCCAAGTGGGTCGCCGTGTTCAAGCGCCGTGGGTCCATGTGGAAGCCGAAGCCGCCGTCGGTCTTGACCGTCCACGGTGCTTCATCGGTGCCGTCGGAACGGCCGAAGGTAAAGGTGCGGTGAAGTGCCTGGGCCAGCAGTGCCTTGTCAGTAGCGTTGTCGCGATGGATCTTCAGCGGGATCATCACCAGGCCTTCAGCTTTGCCCGGTTTGGCCGGTTCGTAGGCTGCAGGGTTCATCGCCAGGTCTTGACCGGTGTAGGCCTTGACGTTGAGTTGCAACACTTTGCCCACCGCAGGGTCGCCCTTGTCCCACATCGGCCCTTTGCTGGTTTGCTTGATCACCGCTTTGTAATTTTCAGAGAGCACGTCGGCCAGCGACACCGGTTCTTTCGGGCCTTTGCCATCGTCGTGGACCAGCAGGTTGACGAAGAAAATCTTGTCCCCCGGCTTGATGCCGTTTTTCGCGAAGTTGACGATGATGTCGAAGCGTTCGGCAATGCCCTGGGTGGGCAGGATTGCGTTGTGGTTCTGTTTATCGCCGTCGGCGTCGAGGTCCATGGAGCCGTCGAAAGGCACGCTGTGTTCCATGATGTTGCCGTCGTTGGCAATCATGTGGAACGGCACGCGGGCATAGGACACACCCGAGCCTTTAGGCCCTTGGAACTCGCCACTGGTGCCCTTGATTTCCCGCACCAGCGCAAACTTGTAGTAACGCGATACCGAGCCGTTGAGCATGCGAAACCGATAGCTGCGGGCGCGGACATCGAGGCTCGGTTTCCACTGCCAGTTGACCAGCACCTGGTCACCGAGGAAGCCATCGGTGTTGAAGGGGTTGAACCACAGCTGACCGTTCTGATCCCAGGCCTTGTCGGCGAACACCAGGTTGACGTCATAGTCACGGTTACCCCACGGCAAGGCACTGCCGCTGGGGAAACGCAGGTTGACGCCATCGTTCACCGATTCGTTGCCGCGGTCCAGGGCACTGTAGTAGTTCATCATCGCCGCGTTGCCCTTGTAGACGTTCTGCGCGGTGAAATCGAGCATGTGGTCGTGGAACCAGTGGGAGCTCATGGTTTCGCGCCAGTCGCCTCGGATCTTGATCGTGCCGTTCTCGCACGTCTTGCGGCTCGGGCTCATATCGTTGGTCCACAGGGTCTCACCTGGCGAGCAAGGGAATGCCGCGCGTGGATCATGAGCGTCGGTGTTGATGGTGTCGTAACCGGCCAACTGGATCGGCCAGCGATAGTCGTAATACTGCCCGGGGAAGAAAAACGCGTTGGCATAACCGTCGCTTTCGGCCGGCGCATGACCGTTGTGTTCGTGGGTACTGATGGTGTGCAAGCCAAAGCCCATGTTGGCGGCGGGGTCGATCGGCAAGCCGTTGTAGTGACGCATCAGTACCGGTTGGCCATAACGCACCATCAGCAATTTAGGCGGCAGCGTGCCGTCGAAGGTCCAGACCGAATTGTGATTCTGCACCGGCATGCTCGGGTGGAAACGCGCGTCGACCCCTTTGGCTGTGCCATCGGTAGCCGGCACCCCGGCGACGTTGTGATACAGGCCACCGGGGCCGAACTCGCCCACGGCGTAGTGGTGCATTTGCAGGCTGTCACGCCAACCGCTGTTGAGCCTCGCCCCGGTTTGCACGGTTTTGTAGGCCATTTGCGGGTAGAACTCGTTCCAGCGTTGATGCGACCAGCCTTTTCCTGGTGGACGACCTTCAGCCGACGAGCCGATATGGCGGTTGAGGAACACTTCAATCTGCGCCTGCCACGGGTTGCGATCCACCACGTTGGAATACTGGCTGGGGAACGGTGTCAGCCCCGGTTGACGCATGAAGGCATCGAGTGCCGCGCTCGGTGGTGCACTGCGGGCGGCATTGGTCGGGTCCTGTTGTGGCAACGGGCCTACCGCTGCCGGCGGAAAACCCAGCGGCGCCGCCGGTGTGGTGGGGTCGAGTTTTTCCGGGCCGAACTCTTCGAACAGCACCAACTGCTGAGTGAATGGCTGGGCGCCAAACAACGGGCTCGGCTTGCCATTGGTGGGGTAGTTGAAACTGGTCTGCACCGCCGGCGGCAGGACATTTTCCTGCCGCGTGGTCATGCGGGTGCCTTTGACACCATCGGGCAGGTCGAAGGAATCTTCGTTGGCCTCCGGCATGGTCAAAATGGCATTCAACGCCGTGGCTTCGTCAGCCGGTTCGTCGTAGTAGGCCGAAGGGTCGGACGGTTCTGGCTGTCGCTCGTCATCAATCGGGCTGGCACGCAGATTCGCTGTGCCCAGCGTCATCGTCAGAAGGACGCCCAGAGGCGTCAACAGGCCAAACCACTTGAAGGGATAACGCGCTTTTGTGTCCATCACCAGCCGCCTCGAAGTCATGAAGGGGGTGATGGGGGTTTTGCAAGGAGCTCGCCAGATTTGTAACTAATTTATACGAAAGTATTAACACCCGAAAAAACAATGGCTTATCAACATCAATGTGCCATACGCCGAAAAAACGACTGGGTCCTGACACCCGCTAACGGGGAAAGTTCACACCCAGTTTCAGGGGAATCGTTTAAACGACAAACGGACGGTCGTGCCCTCGCCTTCACGGCTATCCAGGGTCACCGCGCCACCGAAACGATCCATGATGCGTTTCACCAGCACCAGCCCGACGCCCAAGCCACCTTGCTTGGTGGTAAAAAACGGCCGGAACGCCATGCTGCGCTGCTCCTCGTTCATCCCTTTGCCGGTGTCGCTGACGCTCACACAAATACCTTTGGTATCGGTCGGTTCCAGCAAGATCGTCAGCGTGCCGCCCTTATCCATGCTTTCCAGCGCATTGGCCAGCAAGCTGTTGAGGATCTGCGTCAGCTGCACCTGCTGGCTCAACACCATCGGTGTTTCCTTCGGCTCGAACACTACGTGAACATTGGCCTTGGCGATCTGATGCTCGAAGGCGAGCAGGCTGTCATGCAAGCAGGCAACCAGGTTCACCGGCTCCGCTTCGTCATTGAGCGGTCGCAAAGACTGCAGTAATTCCCGGACCCATTTCGACATGCGGTCCACCTGACCGATGATGTCGTTGATGTTCTTGTGGGCCGGGCCACTGTCGAACTCAAGGGCCAGCTCGGCGCTGGAACGAATGGTCGCCAACGGGTTGCGCAAACTATGGGCAACCGCCGAAGACATTTCCCCGAGGGCGACAAAGGTTTCGTTGGTGATCAGTTGTTTTTGTTGCGTGGCCAACAGAATCGCCGCCCGTCGCACGATCCAGTACAAGCCCAGGTAGATCAGCCCGCCACCCAGGGCCGTGGCCAGCCAGATCAGGGCCAGGCCGCGCTCCATACGCTCGATCAGGTCCTTGGGTTCCTTGTAGATCTCGACCATTGCGGTGACGTTGTTGCGGTCGGCGTCGAACAGCGGGATGTAATTCTCGATGAAGATGTAGTCCGGCGGCGTGACGAACTTCTGCTCCATGCGCGCCTTGTCCACGTTGTGATAGCTGGCGGACACCGGGGTCTTGGAGCCGAATGCCTGATCGAGGTCCTCGTCGGCATGGATCGTGGTGCCCATCAATTCAGGGTTGGTGGACCAGATCACCATGCGGTCCGGGGCGTAGATGTTGGCCAGGATCACATCGGGCAAATGCTGGATGTGATCGAGGAACTCACCCCGGGCACTGGCTCGGGCCTGCGGGTCGACATCGGGGAAATCCTTGTCTTTGCGCGGGTCGAGCAACTCGCCCATGGTCCGCACGTGAGGAATGGACACATGGCGCACCTCGGCCGAGGCAATCGCTTCAATGAACTGTGAGGTCAGCAACGCATCACGCTGCACGCTCTCGGTAATCACAAAGCGCGTGGACACTGCGCCCAACGCCACAGCCACCGTGCCGATCACCGCCATGCTGATCAGCGAAAACCAGCGCAGCAGGTTGAACGGCTGTTTGCGCGAACTCAGGCGAATGTCGCCTTCTTCTTTGAGCAGGGCTGTGGCTTGAATAGTCATCGACGTGGTTTCCGGGTGCTCCCTATAGGTTTATAGCCCACTGCCCGATGTTTGCCCGGCTTCGGGTTTTGTCCCCCCCACTTCCCCCGTTTGCCCCACTGCCCCCATAGCCCCCCAAAACTGGGGACAGTCGCCCGCTTCAACGCCCGGCACGATTTTGCTGCGCCAGTGCCACAGGCTTTCACTGCGGGCCTGAGGCGGTGGTTTTCAAAGATTGGTATGGAAGTTGCCGAAGCCCTCTCAACTGACCCACCCCCAAGGGGCAGGTCTTCTGATAGAGGGAATACTCATGCACCCTTTACTGTCCAAAACCACGATCGCCCTGATCGTGTCCGCTCTGGCCCAAGGCGCTGCGCAGGCGGCGCTGTTTGCAGTCGACACCGGACCTTACCTGCCCGCCAACGGCAATTTCGCCGCCTGGTATCAAGACACGCACGGTCGCACCCTTGATCTGTGCCTGTCCAAGGCCGTCAGTTCCAGGGTCGCCAGCGCACCCGGCGCCCCGACTTACATGTGCTCGTTGATCCCCACACCGGGTGTTTTCGACGACACCCAACCGATGGTCTTCCCGACCAACTTTCCCGACGAAGCGTTCTGGGCGACCGGCGAAACCACGATCGTCGATGCAACCCGTGGCATCGACCTGACGTATGTCTCTGCGGTTGAAGCAGCCTTCAGCGGCGGCGACCCGGTGGAAGGCGACCAGATCAGCTTTGCGCGCATCCGCATCCGTATCGATGTGCCCACGGCCGGGACCTACGTCGTGACGCACCCCTATGGCGTCGAAGTGTTCACCGTCGATACCCCCGGGCGGCGGGCGATCAACATGACCCGGGACATCGGCATCGGCGCAGCGAAAACCTACGACGGCGCGCTCAAGGGCGATGTCGGACCGTTCCTGCGCAGCGTCAACGGCCCCTACACCGAGACCAACCCGGTCACCGGTGCCGCCGAACAATTCGTTGGCGACCCGAACCTCACGGAAGCCGTCACCGGCAGTCCGTTCAACACCAACTTCGTGCGCATCGAAGGCCCCAATGGCCTGGACTTGCGCACCAACCTCTTTGCCGTCTCCGGCAAGCTGTCGACGGTGGTCCGGCCAACCCCGGTCATCGCCCAGCGCAGCACCTACTCACGGCATGCCGGTACCAGCGCACCGGTGGCTCAGCAAGACGTCTTCGTCATGGCTCCGCCCGCACCGGCGACGGTGACCCTGGACAGCAACAACCCGGTGTTGAACTTCACCGAAGCCGACAGTACCGGCCATTGGTACGCGCAGTCGTCGACCAATCCATCGTTGCCGAACACCCTGCAAGTGACCGCCGACAACCACCTGGCCATCGCCAGCAGCACGCCGACGACCCTGCCCATGCCCCTGAGTGACCTGGTGGTGATTTCCCGTGCCGAGTACAGCCTGAGCAATGGCCAGATCACCATCGTCGCCTCGACCAGTGATGAAACCTCGCCACCGGTGCTCACCGCCACCTCGGGTACCGGGGCCGCCATCGGCGCGCTCAGTGGTGATGGTGCCGTGAAAAGCCTGGCCACCGGCATCTCGCCGATTCCGCCAGCCCAGGTTCGGGTGACGTCATCCAATGGCGGCAGCGACACCGAAGAAGTGGTCATCGTGCAATGAACGCTCACATGCCCAGATCCTCATCAGGAGGCATCATGAACAATTGGCCACGCCTGGCGCTCAACGCCCTGGGACTGACTCTATCGCTGTCCGGCAGTGCTTTCGCGCAACTCGCTGCCGTCGACCCCGGCCCCTATACCTTTGCCACCGGGAAATTCCCGATCTGGTACCAGGACAACAATCTGCTGTCGATGGAGCTGTGCCAGTCCAAAGCCGTCAGCTCGCGGGTAGGCGCCTCTGTACCGCCAGCCTACATGTGCACCCTGCTGCCGGCACCGGGCATTTTCGACGACACCCAGCCGATGGTGTTCCCGGATAACTGGCCAGACGAATCCTTCTGGTTCCTCGCCGAGACCACCATCCCCAACAACGCCGCAGGCTACGGGATGGACGCCTACGTCGCCGGGATAGAAGCGGCATTTGCCGGCGGGAACCCGCTCGACGGTGATCAGATCAGCTTCGCGCGGATCCGTATGAGGATCAACATTCCCGTCGCCGGCACCTACACCATCACCCACCCTTACGGCGTGGAAACGGTCAACGTCACCACCCCCGGCCGTCGTGCGATCAACATCACCAGAGACGTCGGCGTCGGTGCGCCAGGGGTCTTCAGCGGTGCGGTCAACGGTGCCATCGGGCCATTCCTGCGCAGCGTGAACGGCCCATACACGGAAGTGAACCCGGAAACCGGCGCCGTCGAAACCTTCGTCGGCGATCCGAACCTCACCGAAGCCGTGACCGGCAGCCCCAACAACACCAACTTCGTGCGCATCCAGGGGCCCGCCGGGACTATCGAGACTAGCCTCTTCACCCTGTCCGGCAAAGTGCTCGACAGCCGCGCGCAAACACCGGTGGAAATCAGCCGCGCCACGTACCGGCGCACCGGCGGAACGGGAGGCAACAGCACCCGCGTCGAAGTCTTTGGCAAAGCCGACAACGGCTCGGCCCTGTGCTTCCGCGAAAGCATCGCCCTGGTCCCCGGCCCGCCTGTTTCGCCTTGTCAGACCACCATGGTCGGCGATAACAACGGCCAGTTCTTCGGCCAGCACCTCCTGGCCAACGGCGCCGTGCCTCCGGTCGTCGTGATCACCGCCACCAACCCGACCGGTTCGACCCGTCCGACCTCCGTGTCGAGCAAACTCAGCGATGTGGTGAAAATCCAGACCGCCCGCTACAACTGGAGCAATCACAGCCTGCTGATCGAAGCCACTTCCACCGACGAAGTGGGCATACCGGACATGGTCGCTCAGGGTTATGGGCGGCTGTCGAAGAACGGCACGCTGCAACGCCTGACCGTTCCGGATCTGCTGCAGCCACCGGCCACCGTGACGATCAAGTCGGCCGCGGGCGGCAGTGACACCGAGCCGGTTGTTGTAGTCGGTACCGCACCGGATACCGGTCAGAACCAGGCGCCGATCGGCGTTGCCGATGTGGGCAGCACCACCTTTGGCGTGCCGGTCACCCTCAACGTGCTGGCCAACGACAGCGACCCGGACGGCAACACACCACTGAGCGTCACGGCACTGGCACAACCGGCCGCTGGCCAGGGCACCGTGGCATTGGCCGTCAACAATGTGGTCTATACCCCGCCCGCCATCGTCAATGCACCGTTGACCACGACCTTCACCTACAAGGTTCAAGACGCCAAGGGCCTGGCCTCGACCGATCCGGTGACCGTGACCGTCACTGTGGCGCCTAACCAGTCGCCGGTGGCTGTCAACGACAGCGTCTCGACCCAGGCTGCAGCCGTCACGATCAACGTGTTGGCCAACGACACTGACCCTGAAGGCAACCTGCCGCTGGCCGTCGCCAGCCTCACCCAACCGGCAGCAGGACGCGGCACTGTTGCCATCAACGGCACGGCGATCACCTATACGCCTCCGGCTACGGTGTTGCTGCCTTTCACCACGACCTTCACCTACGTCGCCCGGGACAGCTTCGGCGCCCTGTCGGCACCGGCCACGGTCACCGTGCAGGTGTCGCCACCGCTGGTCCTTGAAGTCTTCAACGTGACGGCTGCCACGGTCACCGCCCGTGCCGGCAACCGCTTCACCTGGAACTTCGCCGGTACCTCGTCGACGATCGTCGGCAACACGGTCACTGTCCAGGTCACCACACCGGCCGGGCTGGTCACCCTGGGCACCGCCACCGTGGCGATTACCGGACGCTGGACCCTGACGGTCACCAACACCACGGTCGCCCCATCGCTCAACCCGACGGCCACCATCCGTTCAACCCCGGGCTCGGTGCGCAACGTCTCCGTCACCGTGCAGTAAACGCTCGCCCCACCGACCGCAATGGCCGGTGGGGCAAGCCCTCAACCAAGGACTCAGCCATGAAAACGTCGACCGCCGCCCTGCTCTGCCTGCTTCTGCTTTGCAGCAGCGCGGGTGTGCGCGCCGATGACTTGATGGACAACAACGACCTCGGTCCCGGTGGCGACCTGGGCGAGTTACCCCCACCGGTTGGCCAGCACGCGCTGATCGACCAGAACGGCCAGGCCAACATCGCACTGGTGCAACAGAACGGCCAGTCGTTGCTCGGCAATATCGTCCAGTCGGGCAGCAATCAGGAGGCTTACATCCTGCAACAAGGCAACGACCTGATGGCCATGATCAACCAGCAAGGTTCCGGCAACGATGCCTCGATCACACAAACCGGCAGCCACAACCGTGCGCAGATTTCCCAGAACGGCAATAACAACGACGCCAGCATCGTCCAGGCCGGCACGGGGCTCTCCAGCGCCGTGACCCAGTCCGGGAACGGCATGAGCGTCTCCGTCAAACAATATCGCTAAAGCACTGCACCACTTGGAGGTTCCATCATGTTCAAATTAATGCCCCTCACCGCCGCCATACTGGTCATCCTCAGTGCCCAGGCGATGGCCGACGACAGCACGTCCATCCAGAACCAGAACGGCGATGCCAACATCGCCAACGTGAAACAGACCACGGCCAGTTTCAGCACGTCCACCCAGCAGCAGGCTGGATCGGGCAACGATGCGGCGACGTTGCAGGACAATGCCAGCAGTACCATCGAACAGACCCAGGTCGGTGACTACAACGCCGGTTATGGTGAGCAACTGTACGAAAACGGCAGCACCATCACCCAGCAGCAGGTCGGCACGTTCAACACCAGCCATGCCAGTCAGTCGATTGGCGTGGGCGCCAGCCAGGCACTGCAACAACAACTGGGCAACGGCAACTTCTCGTTTATCTATCAGGACAGTCAGGACGGCTCCACCGGCACGACCTTCCAGCAAGGCGACAACAACGAGGCCAACATCGAACAGATGCAGTTGGGCGTGGAGAACACTGCGTCCATCATCCAGCTCGGCAACACCAACTACGGCACCGCCGAGCAGGTGTTTCACGTGGGTGGCCAAATCAACATCAACCAGTCGGGCAACGATAACTATGCCTATGGCGATCAACGCAACGGACTGGGCGGCACGATAAGCATCAACCAGCTCGGCGATGGCAACGGCAGCGAAGTCTGGCAAGACAGCCAGACTGCCAGCCAGACCACCATCAATCAGATGGGGCAGACCAACGAAACCGTGGTCGACCAGAGCTTCGGCCAAAACAACGTGGCGACGGTGCTGCAAGTCGGCGACCTCAACGCGATCTATGCCGACCAGTTCGAATCCCTCGGCTCGACCGTCGCGCTGTATCAAGCGGGCACCGGCAACGTGCATTTCACCTACCAAAGCGGCAATAGCCATGTGCTCAACGCCAATTCGGTGGGGACTGGCAACAAGGTCTACGCCAGCAACTGGAAAGGCCCGCAAACGGGTGGCCAGTTCGGCAGCAACCAGCGTGCGACCGTCAATCAGGTGGGCACCAACAACGTCGCCAACTTCACCCAGAACGGCGCCGGCCACATCATGACCACCAACCAGTCCGGCACCGGCAACTCAACCAAGGTCAGCCAGGCTGATTCCTACAACGAGCTGTATTTCGACCAGAACGGCAGCGACAACATCCTCATCGCCGACCAGCGCGGCACCACCAACCTGGCCCAGGGCAGCAGTAACGGTACTGGCAACAGCACCGAGTTCGACCAGTCGGGCAGCGGCAACCAGGCCTACACCACACAGCTGTATGGCAGCGACAACATGATCACCGTCAAACAGGCGGACACCATGAACGTCGCCTATGTGACCCAGGGCGGCACCGGCAACATTGCCAGTGTTGATCAAAGCGGCGTAAGCCAGACGGCGACCGTGCAGCAGTTTGGTAGCGCCAACCAGGCAACCGTGTTGCAGCAATAATCGCAAGGCGAAAAAAACCGCGGCCTTTGGTGAGGGTCGCGGTTTTTTTGCGTGTGATTGCTCCCACGCTCTGCTTGGGAACGATCATTAAATAAGTGTGGGAGCGAGCTTGCTCGCGATGACGGAGTGTCAGTCGACTTCAATGTTGAATGTTAAACAGCCTTCGCGACGCTGCAAATTCAGCGACCGGGTTTGGTCGCCCAGGTTTGGAATGGCGCACTTTTCATGCTTGCTTCATGGCGAGCCGTGCGTGGGAGGACTTAGGCCCTGCCGGGTTCCATTCCCTGGTCGACCAACCTGCGTACAGGTTGCCACCCCACTGCTTGGTCGCAGTCGTGGCGAACTCCCTATTTTCGAATGGAGCTTCACCATGATCAAAGAAACACCAAATCTCCCCGAAACCGACGACGTTTCCCCCTACGAATCCGTCGATTCCAAAAAATTCCACGACGCCGCCGAACGCGCACTGAATCACTACCTCAATCCCTCGGTCCTGAAATCACCGTTCACCCGCAAACCCAGCACCATGTTCCTCTTCGCACCGGACCTCAAAGACGAAGACCTGCTGGCCCACACCTGTGAATCCCTGGCCCAGGCCAGCGTGATGGCCGGCGATTTTGCCGCCTAACTGGCCGCGAACCGAATGATGGACAACCTCGAACTACCAAAACCCGCACTACAGCGCTAAATTCCCGGCAGAAACCAATCCAATTGTAGGATTGAGTACATCTGATAGGGATTGGTCGGCTGTCAGGCTGCCATCGCGAGCAGGCTCACTCCTACAATGAATCGGCGTACAGCCCTGGCTTCTCACCACTCATCAGGCCGAGCGTTAGCTCGCCTGCAGCTCTTGATCTTGATCCACCCGCCCCCTCGGGAGGCTGAGTGGAGGTGTGCATCCGGGGAGTGGCGCGCAGCGCCGTTCGACGCAGTCGAACACGCTGCATGTAGGTCGAAGCGAAGCCGACCGGAGGGCAGTGTCCCCGGATGGATACCGGAACGAAGGAACGCCCTGAAGTTAACGGCGCAATGGGTTAGCAGCGGAAGTACCAAGGCGACAGGTACCTTGACACGTACCGCGTTTGACAAAAGGGACTCGCTGTAAGAGCGAAACCATTAGCGGCCGTTACCGCAGCAACGGATATGTACACCCAACAACAAAAACCAGGTCGGCCCGAAGGCCGCCTCGGTTTACTCACTCTCCGGATCAACCTTCGACTGAGTCAGGTACCGGTCAAGCGTGGCATCGGCATCCGGCGTGTTATCACCTGCTACCTGCCACAAATGCCGCTCAATCCCCTGCGCCAGCAAATGCCCGACCGCCGCCTCGATCGCCGACAACACACACAACTGCGCCGGCTCGTTCGTGGTGTAACCGACTTCAGCCTCGAGCAACTTCTTGAACTCGATAAACTTGAACACCCCGGCACTACGGCTCACCGAGTAGATCGTCTTACTGGTCATCACGTTAGCCAACACCTGCCCACTGCGAACATCCACCGCCCGCAAGTTCACCGTGACCTGGTCCACCCGGTACTCCCGGGAAATATCGATCCCCAGATAACGCGCCCCTTCCCCCCCACTGCGAACGTTGGTGTCATAAGCAATGATCCCGCCTTCGAGCATCATGTTCGCCGCTTGCAACGGAGGCAGTTCACCCTGGATATTCACCGGCGTATTGGGCTTTTTCTGCGAAGCGCGAATGATCTTGCGCTCGGTCAGCAAGTTCTGCAGCCCTTCCCGCTCCAGCACCACAAACCAGCCGCTGGCCTGCAACGCATCCATCAACATGCTCGCCGCGCCCTGGGTCACGCTGGTTGAAAACGAACTGGCCGGGGTCGGTTTGTATTGCCCGGTCTGGTCACGAAAACCATACACCACCGCCATCAACCGGCCCTTGGGTCGAGGCATGGCCAACAAGTCGTAATAGGTCGACGCCCGAGGTGTCAGGGTCGGGGTCTTGGTGTCCTGCTCGGCCGACATCGGCTCGCGCAAACCACACCCTTGTAAGGTTGCCAACATCAGCCCTAGCGCAATTATTTTTTTCATGTCCCTAACTCCCCATCGACCCAAAGCCCTTTAAGGAGCGAGGCCATTCACCTGGATTTCCGACACTTCACCGGTCGATCGGTCCGTCACCTCAATGGTCAGTGCACCGGAGTCGTCGACAACGTTGACGATAAAAGCGTCAGTAGAAAGACTCCCCGAATTACCGGAGGAAATGTTGTCCAGCACTTGCCCCAGCAACCGCGATTGCAACTGACTGGTGAATCGCTCCAGGGCTGTGGTCCCGGCCACGGCGGTACGGTTTTTCAGGTCCGGATCGTCATAGTCGTTCTGCGCCTGGGCGTTGTTGAGTAGCCAGGTGCCGTTCAACGGGTTGCCGCCGAACGAAGGGTTGATGGGCGTGTACACCAGCTCCGTGGCCTGGACCAGGCTGGCGCTGCCAAGCCCGAACAGTAAAAAACCGGTGCACTGCAAGAACGTTGTCGTTTTCATAATTCGTCCCTCTCCAGGTCCGTGGTGTCTTGCAACAAGGCCTCCAGCTTCTGCTGGGCTATCTGTGCGCGAACCATGTCGGCCGCCTGGTAGGCTTCCTCCTGAAGGTCCACGGTGTTCGGCGGCAAGAAACGCCGATAAACCAGTCGCTGCCGATATTCCACGGTCACCAGGCTGCCCCAGCGAGCCGAAGGTCGTTCACGTACCACCAGGTTGAAATCCATCGGGCTGGTGGCGCGCAGACGCTCACTAAACGAGTAGTAAAAGTCGTGGCCGATGTGCGAGATCGTGTCATCGACAATGAAGCCGAGCATTTCCTCTTCTTCGCCAGCGCTGGCGAAAGACGCTACACACGTGAGGATCAGTACAGCGAGCCAGTGTCTGTTCATGGCGACAGCCCCTGAGGCCGTGCGGACTGGCTTTTCGGCGGGCCGGACGTACCGTCGAGGAAGGCCTTCTCGGCCACGAACTGCCAGTCTTTGTAGCTGGCCATGCCGGCGAAATCCGACCATTGGCTGGGGAAATCATTCTGCTTGAGCGGCGTATCCGTCGAGGGGCTGTTGAGGCCGGTGATGCGCCCGTCGAAACCGCGCATCAGCGTCCACTCACCCCCGCCAATCGGGTCCGGGTACAGCTGGCGCAGATGATGTTTGGGCGAGGGAAAACGCTCGTCCTGCAGCAGGTCCGCCAGTTCTTTCGGGTACTGCGCCAGGCCTGGTGAACTGCGGTAGTAGCTGCGCAGGGCCTGGGCATATTGGGTGCCGACCCACAGCAACTGACGCTCCCGATCGCGGCGCGAGGCGGTTGCCCACAACTCGCCGGCACTGGCCAGGCCCATGCCCATCACCATGATCAGAAACAGCACGCCCAGGTAGGTGAACCCCGCCTCGTCAGCCGGCTTACCACTCGGAATAAAGGCTGCCATCGCGCGCCCTCCCTGTGGCTCCACTTTTGATATCGGCCACCCCGCCCGCCACGCCATCCGGCGGCGCGACCAGCACCCAGGTGTCTTTACGCTCGGCAATCGGGTCCATCGGCGCGTTGCGCAGGTAACGCTGTTCGATCAGTTGATCGAGGGAATCGGGGTAGCGTCCGGTGTCGCCGTAGTAGTGATCCAATGCTTCGCGCATGGCCGACAGGCTCTGGCGCAGTGTGGTTTCCTTCGACGTTTCGAGGCTGTTGAAATAGCGTGGCAAGGCGATGGTCATCAGCGTCGCGATGATTGCCATGACCACCATCAGCTCCAATAAGGTAAAGCCCTTTTGCCGACGCATATGCTCACCACTCCCGGTAGGCGATGCCGTTGAGCCCCTTGCCCCGGGCCTTGGAGTAAACGTCAAAGACGTCTTCACCCTCCCGCGGGTTTTGAGCCGTGCTGTCGTAAGAGCGCAGCCCCCAGCCACCTTCGTCGTCACGCTTGACCGCTGTCAGCGGGTCATGGGGCACGCGGCGCAAGAAGTAGAACTTGGCACCCTTGGCGCTGCGCACATCGCGCACGCCTTCGACCAGCACTTGAAGATTGGGTGGATAGCCGCTGCTGTTCAGCGACTTCTCGATGTAGCCGGCGTCAAAGGCGCGCTTGTAGGCGTCAATGGCGTCGCGAATCTGGTACAGCGCGGTGCGCAAATCCTGCTCTTTGCCCCGGCGCACCACGGTCTCGGTCAGCGGCGCGGCCATACCGGCCAGCAGGCCGATCAGGGCCAGCGTCACGACGACTTCGATCAAGGTAAAACCGCGTTGCGAGGCGTTCATGATCAAGGCTTCTCAACAGTGACTTGAGGAGTGGCGGAAGCCACCGGCCGGCCGACGGTCACTTCGGTGGTCACGCCAGGCACCGAGCGGTCGATGTGCTCGTTCTGAATTCGTGGCTCCATCCGCCGATCCGGCGCCTGGATGTGCATGCTGGTTTCGGTGCCGGTAGGGAATTCCATGTCCGACGGGCTCTGGTACGGCAGGTTGCGCACGATCCGTGGGGTGATCGACAGCACCAGCTCGGATTTGCCGACGGTGTCCTTGTTGCTGCCGAACAAGCGGCCAAGGCCCGGGATGTCGCCAAGACCGGGGATCTTGTTGCCCGTGGCGCCGTGGTCGTTACGCACCAGGCCGGCGAGGATCTGCGTTTCGCCGTCATGCAGACGCAGCGTGGTCTGAGCGTTGCGGGTATCAACCTGAACCGGAATGGTGCCTTGGCGGGTCGGTTCCAGCGGCGTGGCGTTACTGACTTCCAGAGCGATTTTGATCGCCACTTCGTTGTTCAAGTGCACGATCGGCTGCACTTCCAGCTTCAGACCGACGTCGAGGTAGGTGACGCTTTCGGTGATCACCGGCCCTTGGGTCGACGGCACCGAGGTCGCACTGATGATCGGCACGCGCTGACCAATGTGGATGCGCGCCTGCTCACGGTTGCTGACACGAATCACCGGGCTGGCCAGGGTGTTGATGTCGTTGTCCTGGGCGTTGATCTTGGCTTGCGGCGACGGCGAGATGGAGATCCGGCTGGAGTCGATGCCTTTGAGTTGATCGAGGATCGTCACCGGCGAACCGTCGGTGTTGATCACGCCGAAGGTGTTCGGCCATTGCAGGCCAAGGTCGAGAATCCGTTGACGGGCCACTTCCATCACTTCCACTTCCAGCACCACTTCCGGGTTGGACTGGTCTTGCGATTGCAGGAGCTTTTCGGCCATGCGCACAGCGTCTTCGGTGTCGCGCATGGTCAGGGTGTTGAGGCGCTCATCGACGAACACGTCACGGGTCTTGAGCATGGTCTTGATCATGTTCAGCGCGGTGTTGGAATCAATGCTGGTCAGGTAAAAGGTGCGCATCACCAACTCTTGATAGTCCTTGAGCTTTTGCGGCGAGTCCGGGTAGATCAGCAAGGTGTTTTCGTTTACCACTTTCTGGTGCAACTGGTTCTGTTGCAGCAGCAGTTCCACCGCGTCCTCGATGCGCACGTCACGCACGAAGATCGTGGCTTTCATGTCCGGGCGCAGGTCTTTGTCGAAGATGAAATTCAGACCGGCCACCTGGGACAGCACTTCGAAAATGGTTTTCAGGTTGGCGTCGCGAAATTCCAGGGTCACCGGGCGGTCCAGGCGGGTGCGCAGTTGTGGGTACGGGACCACGTTGCGGCTCTGCACCAGGCGGATGTTGCCTTGCAGTTCCAGAGCACCTTCATTCTTGGGGTCGAGTTCGAGGATCTGTTTGACCTGGCGTTCGGCGCCGTAGATGTCTCCGCGACGCAGGTCGCCACGGGCCAGTTCGAGTTTTTCATCCATGCTGCGCAGGTAGTCGAGCTGGCTCAGCGCCTCTTGGGCGCGACGGTTGTGTGGCTCGATGTTCAGTACTCGGCCATAGGCCATTCGTGCCGAGGGGAAATCACGCGTGGCGCGGGCCATGTCGCCCTGGCTCAATAAATTCGTGACCGCCAGCGCTCGTCCGCTGTTGAGGGCCAGGTGCAGTTCGGTGTCGCGAGGGTCTTCACGCAACCCTTCTTCGATACGGGCCAGGCCGGCCTCGTATTGCCCCGACTCGATCAGTTGGGACGCCTCCTGGTTGGCGAGCTGCGCCGAACTGCACGCGGCCAGCGCTGCAGCGATGCAGACACTCAACAGCAAACGGGATGTGTTCATTGCGCGCTCCCCACAGACAAGGTCTGGGATAAATGCAGAGGCAAGTAGACAAAACTGAGTTCCACATCGGAAATCCGCTCGATCCGCCAGGTTTCGTCGATCACATCCCCTTTGCGTACGACGTATATTTTTTCGCCGTTCTGCAAAAACACTTGCAGGTCGGAACGGTCATTGAGCTTGCCAATGAACTGGAAAGGCATCGGCGGTACGCTGGGGGCTTGTACCACCGGGGTTTGGTTGACGGGTTGTTCGATGACGCTGGCGAGGGTCGGCGCGACCTTCCAGCTGCGGGCGGTGAACAGGTCGCCGGACGGGCTGAGGTCCTTGATCACCACCGGTTTGCCGTTGGCCGTTACAGCCGGCAGCGTGCCGGTTTTGCTTTTGACCGGGGTGGTTGAGGCGGCGACAGACTCGTCGCCCTCATCGGTTTTCTGGAAATATTGAGGTCCCCAGGCCAGTCCCGCGGCCACACCGAAGAACGCCATCCAACCCAGTACGCGCTTGGTATTCATCATGACCTCGACAGGTAAAGGGTCATGCGGATCCGCCCGGTCAGGTCGGTGTCGGCGATCTTCTTGCGCTGCAACTCCACGTCTTCCAGCACCACCGCCGGCAACTGGCCGAGCAAGGCGTGCAGGAAGCGTCGCAATTGCGGATAGCTGCCGCGCACCGGCAGCAGAATCTGATAACGGGCCAGGTGCGTCTTGGGGTCGATGCCCAGCGAATATTCACCGCGCGACAGGGTGATGTGTTCCTGACTGGCCAGCGCGTAGATCTTGTCGATGGCCACGGTGGCCTGTGGCTGCGACGGCAGTTTGCTGCGGAAATCGTCGAGTTGACGCTGCGGCACCACCGGGGCGGCGACGCTGCCGTCTTCAACCTTGGCCAGGTACTCGCCGGCTTCACGGGTCTGCTGGCTCAGCTGTTGCAGCGCTTGCCAGTCCGGCATCAAGCCGCCCAGGCCATACACCAAAGCGACCAGCAGCAGCGCCATGCCCACCAGGCCAGGAACGCCCAGGCCTTGCAGGTATTCGTGGACGATCAATTTAGGGATTCGCATCGCCGATCTCCCAGCTGGCCGACAGGTTGAATTGCACCGGGTGTTCCGGCACGTTGGCGACGATTTCGTGGCTGAGCAGCGACACGTCGGACAGCTCGTCGCTGGCTTCCAGACGTTGATGGAATTCGAGCATGGCTTCCAGATCCCGCGCCTCGGCGCTGATGCGTACCTGACCTTTGCGCGCATCCGGGGTCAGGGTCAGCAAGGCAACGTTGTCGCGTGGCATGGCTTCGAGCATGGCGAACAGACGCTCCCAAGGCCGGCGCAGTTGTTGGGAGACTTTGCGCATTTCGGCCAGGTTCTGAGCCTGCTCACGGGTTTCGGCCGGGGTCAGGGAGACCTTGCTGCCGTTGTCGCCGGTGAGTGCACGCTGGGCATGTTGCAGATGGCCTTGTTGTTGCGAGGCCTCTTCGTCGAGGTGTTGCTGGACGAAGAAACACACCAGCGCCAACACCACACCACCGGCCAGCAAGCTCCAGCCCAATGGGCCGGAACGGCGACGCGGCTGGAAGTCGAGCATCAGCGGGCGCATGTCAGGCCACCGCCCGAGACATCACGTACAAACTGTCGCGTACGGCTGTCTGGTCTTCTTCAAGGGTGCGCAACTGCACGCCCGGCACGTCGGGATGCGAGTCGATGCGCGCCGGTGCGTGCAGGTAGACGCTGAGCGGCCGTTCGCTGGTGGAGGCCTGCAATTGGCTTTCACGGCCGATCAGTGCGGTCAGTGCGGCATCGCTGTCACTGCTGCCCACCGAACGCACCGCCGCCCACTTCCCTTCCCGTGCCAGCAGCAGCACGCTGCGCACCGGCTCGGCGACGACGAACAGAAAGTCGCCGCCCTCAAAGCTCTTGTCGAAGTGGTTGAACGCGGCCATCAGGTACGGCTGCACCGAACGCAGGCGCATGCCGCGACCGCTGACCAGACTGCGCAGGCGCGCCAGCAAGTCTTGCGGCAGTGCAGTGGCGATCCGGTCGTAACCCGCCGGCTCAGCCGACAGCACCATGCTCCAGGGCTGCGTTGGTACGCCATAAAGGTCTTCGAAGCACAGTTGGGCGAAGCCGAGCAGTTCGTCGGGGCTGCTGATTTCTTCGCTCCAGGGCACCAGGCAGAAACGGCTGAAGTGCCCGGAGATCACCACGCAAAGTTCCGCACCGGCCTGCGCGTGTTCGACAAGCAAACGGTCGAGGGTTTCGAGGGCGACGGCCCAGGCGTGGAAGCCTTCGTCGATGAAGCCGACGCTGCCCAGCCACAGGGTGTCGCTGCCGCGGCGTTGGCCGAGGCCGACACCGCTGGCGCCAAGCACGGCGATATACCGATCACGAGACAAAAGTGACACGATTGATCTCCTCGAGCGTGGTACGCCCCTGTTGCACCAGTTCCAGGGCCGACTCGCGCAACAGCCGCAAGCCACGTTTACAGGCGTGGGCCTTGATCTTCGAAATGGGTTGGCGCTCGACAATCATTTGCCGCAGCTCGTCGTCCAGGTGCAGCAGCTCGGCGATCGCACTGCGCCCGCGATACCCGGTGCCCCGGCAGTGGCCGCAGCCCTTGCCATGCACAAAGTGGTAGTGGCCGACGTCTTTTGGATCGAGGCCCGAGGCAAGCAATTCGTCGTCGGTGGGGGTGACCGGCGCGCTGCAACTGGCGCAGACCAGGCGGATCAGCCGCTGCGCCAACACCGCGTTGAGGGCCGACACCAGGCTGTAGGGGTCGATTTCCATTTGGGTGAAACGGCCGATCACGTCGAACACGTTGTTGGCGTGGATGGTGGTGAACACCAGGTGACCGGTGAGTGCCGATTGCACGGCGATTTGCGCGGTGTCCGGGTCGCGGATTTCACCGACCATGATCTTGTCCGGGTCATGGCGCAGGATCGAGCGCAAACCCCGGGCGAAGGTCAGGCCTTTCTTTTCATTGACCGGGATTTGCAGCACGCCCGGCAGTTGATATTCCACCGGGTCTTCGATGGTGATGATCTTGTCCACGCCGTGGTTGATCTCGGTGATCATCGCGTACAGCGTGGTGGTTTTGCCGCTGCCGGTCGGACCGGTCACCAGCACCATGCCGTAGGGTTCGGCGGCCAGGCGCCGCAGTTGGCGCAGGGTTTCCTCTTCAAAACCCAGGGCCTGCAATTGCACGCCACTGACTTTGTCGGCCAGGTCCTGTTTGTCGAGGACCCGCAGCACCGCGTCTTCGCCGAAAATGCTCGGCATGATCGACACCCGGAAGTCGATCTGCCGGCCGCTGATGCCGATCTTGAAGCGACCGTCCTGGGGCACGCGTTTTTCGCCGATGTCCAGTTCGGCCATGACTTTGACCCGAGAAATGACCTGCTCGGCGAACTCGCTGCCCTGGATTTTGCTGATGTTGTTGAGCACGCCATCGATCCGGTACTTGATCACCAGACCGCTGCCGGTGGTGCCCAGGTGGATGTCACTGGCGTGCATTTTCAAGGCATCGTAGAGGGTCGAGTTGACCAGTTTGACGACGACGCTGGCGTCTTCGCTGATGCTGGTCAGGGACAGGCTTTGCAGGTTGTCGACTTCAACGCCGGTGTCGGATTGGGCATTGAGCGATTCCACCGCGTGGAAGCTTTCTTCGTGACGCGCCAGGTAGGCTTTCAGGTCGTCGGCATGCACCAGGTACAGCGGCGCACCGTGCAGGCAGTCGTCGATCCAGGCCAGGCGCGAGGTATCGAAGGGGTCGGCAAACACGCCAATGACCGCGTCTTCGTGACGCAGCAGGATGAATTCGCGCTTGAGGCATTGGGCCAGGGTGACCCGGTCAAATACCGGGATGGCCTTGAACAGGCTGTCGGTGTCGAGCACCGGATAATGCAGGGTGGTGCCGAGGCACTGGATGAAGGGCATCGGAGCCAGTTCGCACAACACCCCGAGGGCTTCCAGTACCCGTTCGCCGGTACTGGTGGCTCGAGCCCGGGCCTGGGCCAGTTGCTCACTGGAAAAACGAGACGGTACGCAGTCCAGCAACGCCGGTTCGACGGCAAGGGATAGACGGTCCATGGCATGCTCTCCAACGCCCGGGGCTTTGAGCCCTGTCGGCGCGGCGAGTCATCGCGGCGGGTGCCGGAACGTCTGGTCGCGCCAATTACTCCCCGGTGAGCAGTTGTTCGTCGTCTGGCGCCATGGAGGCCGATGTACTTCGTCGGCGATCTGCAAGCACCCAACTCCCGTCGTACAACTGCAGCGGGAAACTCTCGGTCCTGCTCTGGCGTCGTTCGACGAATCCTTCGGAGGTGCTCACGCCCGTTTTGGGTTCGCGCTCCATCCCTAAAAGGTCACAGACTGCTCGGGCCAGTTCCGCCAATGGAAACGGTTTGAACAGGATATGGCTGACTCCCAGTTGCCGGGCCCGCTCACAGACTTCAGCGGTGGGGTGCCCGGTAATCAGCACAAAATGGCACTTCCTGTTCTGGCGGACAGCATCGAGCACCTCAAAGCCTTCCATATCGGGCAAGCGGTAATCGAACACCATCACATCGGGTGCAAATTTTTCGGCTTCGCCGATGGCCTTCGCACCGTCGTTCGCTACCAGGACATCCAGCCCTTGCGCCACCAGATAATCCCGGAGGTTTTGTGCAAGCAGCTGTTCGTCTTCAACAACCAGTATTTTGTTCAACAAGGTGGACTCCTTGAAACCGCAGGTCCGATATCCGTGCCTGGGAGTACGCGCCTTAATTAGGCTAACGCACACTTCATGCCAGACTGAGTGCCGCTTTTTGGTCGACACATCGCGTTGATTTCCATGACAAAACCTTTTCGCTCGCAAACCCCGTCCCCCAAAGACGGGGAAGCGCCCGGATTTGCACTGAAGCTTTCCCCACATTTGGGGGTGAAGCTTCAATCATCGTCAATCCGTTCGATTCGATTGTTTGATCGAAGCTGCGCCAGGACTTGCAGGCGTGCTTGAGCCTGTTGCTGTCGGGCAAGATAAGCCCTGACCATTTCAAGCCCCTGCGTTTCTGAGACATCGGTTGCCTCCAAGTGGTTCTGGAGATAAATCAAATGCCAGCCCAACGACGTGCGCACCGGTTCGCTGACGGCCCCCGGCGTCAGGGCGAAGGCCGCTGCTTCGAACTCGGGCAGCATGCGCCCACGAGGAAAATAGCCCAGATCCCCGCCTTCGCTGGCCGAGGCATCTTCGGAGCCGGCCTTGGCGACACTGGCAAAGTCCTCGCCCTGGCTGATTTTCGTGCGCATCTCTACTAAGCGTAGCCGCGCTGCTTCAACTGTGGCGGCATCGGCGCCTTGCGGCACTTTGACCAGGATGTGCCGGGCCTGGATTTCTTCGGGCCGGCTCATGTCGGCGCGGTGTTCTTCGTAAAACGCCCGGACCTGTTTTTCATCCGGTGATCCCCCTGCCTGGACGAGCTCGGCAAAGACTTGCTGGGCCGCCAGTTCACGGCGGGTGTATTCAGTGAAACTGGCTTCATCAAAACCGGCGTCCTGGAGCCGGCGGGCAAACACCTCGGGGCCGCCGATGGCTTGTCGGGTCTGGTCAACCTGGCGTTGCACGTCGGCATCGCTGATCACCACGCCGCGCTTGAGGGCTTCTTGCCACAACAGCTCCTTGTCGATCAAGGCGTCCAGCGCTTTCTGCCGCAGCTGCTTATAAGCCTTGGGGCTGCGAATGTTGCCCACCGCCCTGCCCTGATCCTCGAGGAATTCGGCGAAATAGCGCTCCAGGCGAAACTCGGAAATCTCCTCGCCATTGACCCGCGCGGCGGCCGGGCCGTTGTTGCACCACGCGACCGGGACCCACAGTGTCAGCAGCATCAGCGCAATGTTGAGTTTCATGATCGGCCTCCGGTCAGGGCATGGCAGCAATGGGTTTGTAGGGTGCAACCACAAAGAAGCGCTGGTCGGGCAAGTCCACCGTAACGACGTGGGCACCGCTCAAGCCCAGACGGCGGCCAGGGCCAAAGTTGATCAACGGGGTCAACCCGGTCTCGAAATCATGCAAGCCCTCCAGGGCACTGATGAGCTTCTCGCGGCTGGCGTCGCGTCCGGCCTGCTTCATGCCTTCGCTCAGCAGCAGCATTGAGCTGTAGGCACCCACTTGCAGCACCGCGTGCTGACCGCCCAGTCCCTGATTTTCGCGCAATTGCGTCAGCGCCAGGCGCCCGGCCAGCGTCCAGTCGCTGGGCACGAACGGGTAGGCCAAAAACAATCGTCGGGAAAACCCGCTGGGCATTTGCAACACGTCACCGGCCACCTGATTCGAGGCCGCGAACAGGTAAGGCACCTGCCCCGCTTTTTGCAAACGCTCGGCCAGACGACTGAAGCCTCTGCCACTGCCCAGGTAAAACACTGAGCGCGAGCCCAGCGGGAGTTCGTCTTGTGCCTCGTCGTAGGCTTGCAACCGCACTTCTTGCCAGCCGTGATCCTGCAAGTATTGGCCGAGGTCCTGCGCCGCCTGCCGCTGGCTCGGTTCGTCCGGAAAGGTAATCAGCGTCGGCCCCTTGAGCACACGCAAATTGGCGGTACCGTAGTCGGCCAGGGCGATCAACTGTTCGCGCAGCCCCGGCAACGGTTCAAAGATTTGCCGACTGGCCTGCGCCATGCCTTGTAACGAGAGCGGCCCGATCAACGGAATCCCGGCCTGTTCCAGGCGCGCCGCCAGGTCCACATCCAGCGCCGGCGCCAGCGGTGAGATCAGGGCGAACACTTGTTCCTGTTCGATCAGTTGCTCCAGTGCCCGCTCGGCACTGGCGCGGTCCGGGCCAGGGTCGAGGATGGTCAAATTCACTTGTCGACCATGAATGCCGCCCGCCTGATTTATGCGTTCCACGCTGCCCTTGAGCACCGCCGCCACCGTGGCGCCCTCATCGGCCAGCGGCCCCTGACTGGGCAACAAGGTGCCCAGGTGCAGACTGTCGGCGGTCAAACCGGGGTCGCGGTCATCGGCCACACGCTTGAGGTAGGCCGTGAGGTTGCGCTGGTCCTTCATCGACAGCACGAACCGCGGCATCGCCGGATCGAGTCGGTTGTTGGCCGAATCGCGACCTTCGGCAATGGCTCGGGCCAACGCGCCCTCGGTGTAGGCCGGATAGTCACGGCCGTTGACTTGCTCCTGGCCATAACGGCTGGAGAGCCGCGACCAACTGATGTCCGGCGGGCGCACCCCGCCTTCCGGGCGCCCCTGACCGTCGGCGCCATGGCAGTTGGCGCACGGCAAGCTGCTGGCCGGCAAGATCATGTCGGCCGCGCCAACCCGGGCCATGACCGGCTCACCGCTCTCGGACAGCCCCTCGCGGTACAGGCGTTTGCCCGCACTTTCGCTGGGGGTGAGCGCTGACGCGTGGGCGGTGCAATGCATGCCGCCGAGCAGTAGCAGGCCGAGGACCAGGGACGTTTTCATGGCGCGCTCAACGACCGGCCACGGGCATGGTCAGCAACTGCAAGCGCTGAGCAATGGCGGCGGCCGGGGCATCGGGACGGATTTTGCTCCAGCGCTTGTTCGCCACGTCACCGACGATCAACTGCGTGGAATGCTGTTCGGGGGTCGGCACGATCTGGCCGATACGACTCAGGACAAGGTCCATTTGTGCCTTGTCACCGGTAAGAAAAAACCAGTGGGGTCCATCGACGCCCTGTTTCAAGGTGTAAGCCTTGAGTACCGCCGGCGTGTCGCGCAGCGGATCACTGGTAAGGGAGATAAAGGTGATGCCATCGGCCTTGTCGCCCAGTAACTCACGTACTTCCTTGAGCTTGCGGGTGATCAGCGGACAGGCATCGTTGCAGCGGGTGAAAATCACGTTCAGCAGCACCACGCGGTTTTGCAGCGCGTCACTGTAGAAGCGCAGGGTTTCGCCGTTCTGATCCTGCAACGGCGTGTCGGTGAACCAGGTTTTCGCATCGTGCGTGCCGGTCGCCGGTTGCGCGCCGGCCACCGCCGGCGCGGGTTCTTGGTGCCCTTCGTGGGCAAACGCCATCAAGCTGACAATGCAAAAGCACATCGTGAAGAGGATCAGGGCGAGCGCTCTCATGGCTGTTGCTCCATCGCAATGGCGGTGTGTTTGGCGTGGGCATTGCGCTGGCCGCTGATCTTCTCGACTTCACGGGTCAGGACGGCCGGGTCGGTGAAGCCGTAGTAGCGCGTCCAGTGACGGCTGTTGCCATCGCCGACGAGGATCAATGGCTGATGGTTCTTGAAGTCGCCACTGAACGAGCCCAGGCCCTTGAGGGTTTCAGTGATCGACTGCGAACTGCCGGTGAGCCAGCTCCAGCCCGGACCGTTCTGGAAATTGCGGGCGTAGTCGTTCAGGCGTTTGGCATCGTCGCGCTGCGGGTCGACGCTGATCGACACCAGTTGCACCTCGCCACCGACCCGAGCACCGAGTTGTTTTTGCACCTTGCCCATGATCGAGGACACCACCGGGCAGACCGTGGTGCAACTGGTGTAGATGAAGCTCATGACCACGATTTTGTTGCTGATCAGGTCCTTTTCCAGGCGCACTGATTTGCCGTTCTGGTCCACGAGTGCCACGTCGGCGAACTTGACCTGTGCGCTTTCGGACGTGGCGGGTTTGGCTGGCATGTCGTGCCCGGCGTGCTCGTCCGCCGAATGCGCCAGGGCCTGACCGATACCGGCCGCCAACAGGCAGAACGTCAGCCATCCACGGTGTGCGATGCGGTTCATGTCGGTGTCCTCTTCAGTTCGCAGTGCCGGGCAGAACCCGGACGCTGGCAAAGGTCTTGTCGTCGAAATTCGCACCCAGCGACGCCGCACGAACGTGCAAGTACCACGCGCCGTTCTGGTCCAGGGTCACCGGGGCTTCATAGATACCGTTGCCCACGTCGAGGGCCGCGACTTCTTGCACCCGTGACGTCGGCGCACGGAAGTAGCGCACCTGAACATCCTTGACCCCGCTGCGCCGGGTCTGCTGCTGGCCCTGGACGATGCGAAAGCGCACCACATAAGGACTGCCGAGGGTGGCCGTGGACTTGTCGAGCATGAATTCCACTTGGGGCACGCCGGGGTGTTGCGCGATTGATGGGTCCGGCTCAACCAGCGCAGTGAAGCAATGAATGATGTTCGGTTGATTGAGCAGGAACGCCACGTCGAAACGCCCGGCCGACGGCAACTTGATCCGCGCGCTGTACAGCCCCGGTTCGACCTCGCGCAAACTGCGGTCGATGACCATCGCCGCCCGCGCCACTTGCCCGCGATTGGGGTACCCGGACATCGGCGCGTTCATGCCTTCGGCGTAGAAGTAAGTGGTGTTGTCCACCGGGTTGACCACGAACACCGCGTTGTCGTCCCGCGACACCGCCAGGCTCGACGCCAGCGGCAGATCACCGGCCAGCCGTGGTGCTTGCGGCCCCGCTTCGAAACCCTGGCTGATCGGCGTACGGCCCTGGCCCAGTGACGACAGGTTGATCATCGTGACCTTGGCCGACGCCAGACCGCGGACATAGGCATAGGCCTTGGTGAACACCACTTGATAGGGCTCGGCCGACACGTCCAGTTCATGGATCAGCGAATCGGTGGCGGCGTCGATCACCGAGGCCTGGTTCTCCAGGGTGTTGAGCACAATGCCGAAGCGACCGTCAGCGCTGAAGCCCATCGGCCCCAAGCCCTGCTTCGCCTTGATCACCCGGCGCACCGCCAGGCTGGCGCTGTCGACCACGGTCACGGTGCCGTCCTGGCCATCGGCGACGTACACCGCCTGGGACAGCGGCGAGTACGCCACTGACAGTGGGTGCGAGCCGGTCTTGAGTTGCTTGCTGACGGACAGGCTGGCGATGTCGATGATGGTCAAGGTGCCGTCGTCACGGTTGGTGACGAAGGCAAAGCGGCTGTCCTTGCTGAAGGCGATTTCGTGATGCCCGGCCCCGGTGGCCAGGTGTTTGAGGGGCTTGAGGCTGCGGGTGTCGATGACCGTGACGCCGGACTCGTCGGCGGTTGACGCGTTGTTGCCGACCCACAACAGACGCTCATCCGGTTGCAGGGCCACGCGCACCGGGTTGCTGCCGGCGCTCACCGACGCCAGCAATTTGAATTGTTCGCTGTCGATCACCGCCACTTCCCCCGCCGCTGGCATCGACAAAAACACCCGTTTGTTGTCCTTCGGGGTGACCCAATCCATCGGCGGTTGTTTTAGATCGATCCGGGCCATGGTGCTGGTGATGCCGCCCACCGACACTGACGGATCGACCACTGAAACACTGGCATCGCGGTTCATCACCAGCAGGAAGTAGCTGTTCAGATCCAGCAGCGGCCGCGCGCCAATGCTCGATTTGAGGAACACCCCGACCCGGGATTTGCAGCTTTGCTCGCGGCCCTGGGCCTGGTCGGCGGCAACGGTTTCGGGGTCGAGCCAGGCGCCAGGGTTGACGCCAGACAATGGCTGGCCCGAAGTGCTGTCCTTGACCCGGAACTGCACGTCGGCAAACTCGCCTTCGCGCAGTACACCGTCCGTGGCCAAAGGCTTGACCTCAAGCGCCACCGACACCCCGTCACGGGAGAGACTCTGGCCGCTCCAGGTGTTGGGCAAGGCGACTTCGCTGAGCATGCTCGGCGGCACGGTGCGCCACACGCCAAGGCTAATCAGCGCGACGCCTAAAACCAGAGCACCACTGGCGATTCTGATGGTCCTGTTCATCCCTCTCTCCCCTTCAGATCAATTACTGCCCCACCGAGCCCCTGTGGGAGCGAGCTTGCTCCCACAGGGTTGATGTCGTTCCCATCCCCTCGGTCTACGGCGCCGGTGCCGGTTCAGGTTCGTTGGTCACCCGCAGTAACCCCCACAGCCCGGCGGTATTGCCGTAGCCGGCGTAGTCACGGAACAGGTAGTCGCCCGGTATCGCATTGCTGCCCCCGGCGCTCGGGTGCATGAAGCTGAAGTGCGCGGCCGGCAAGATGCTTTCGTGGGCGCCGATGTACATCGACATCGGGTTGTAGCCGAACCGCACCGAACCCACGCCCGGCGTCATCATCGGGTAACCGCCGGTGTCGCTCTTCTCCGACTGGAACGGGTTGACCGACCAGACGTGACCGTCCAGCTGGAACGTCGAACCACGGCTGCCACCGGTAGGCATCAGGATGTGGGTGCGGAACGGTTGCCCCGGTTTGGCATACAGCACCGGTGTCTGTGGATCGCCCCCCACCAGCGCGTTGCTGTAGGCCATGTGCGCGTTGGGCACGTCGCCGTAACCGTTGCCATCGGCGTGACCGAACGGCGCGTCCGGCGGCAGGCCGAAGCGGTACCACATCGGTTCGGTTTTATAGTTGATGGCCATGCTCGAGTTGTCCTGCGGATCGGTCGGCACACCCGCTTCCGAGGCAATGCCTTCCACCGGCCGGCCATTGGCCCAGCGCATGTTGAGCGCCTTCTGCCAGACCATCGCAAAGTCGCGGTAGGTGGTTTGCCCTGGCGCGGTGACTGTCGCATTGACCTTGCGCGCGTCCTCAACCCAGGTGGCACCGATCGGCAGGATGCTCATCGCGCCACCGAGGCCTTTTTGTGGCTGCTTGATCACGTCCGCCGGGGTGAAATTCAGCCCGCCGAACTCCACCGCCGTGGCGTTGATGTTGTCGACGCTGCGGCCCAGTTGGGTAATCGGCTTGCCTTCACGCTCCAGGTGTCCGGCGTAGTACTGATAAGTACGCGTCGGGTATGCACCGCTGTTGCCAACACGTGGCGGTACGGTCTGGATCGGGTTGGTGCCGACGTTGGTGCCGTCGGATTTGGTGATGTCGTACGCCAGCAGTTGAGCGTGCAAGCCCACCGTGCTGGACGGCCGCATCAGGTTGTTGCTGAAGGTGGTCGAACCTTCGCCACCGTTGCGGTCACGCTTGACCATGCCCATCACCGAAGCGGTCTGGGCCAGGTCCGGCATCACGCTCGGCAAACGGTTTTCCAGGGTGATGTTGATGCAGTCACCGGCCGCCGCGCGCAGCACCAGCGGTTCGACAGGCACACCGGGTTTCAGCTTGCCAGTGACCGGGTCGAGGTCGGATTTGCGCACGTACAGAATCGCGGTCGGGTCATGCAGCGGGCCGCTTTGCCCGCCGATGGTGAAGGTCGTCCCATCCTGGGGATCGTTTACCGTGACCTGTGGAATGCTCACCGCGCGGGAGTTGTACACCAGCGTACCGCCCGCCGGATTCAACGGGCCGCCGACATGCTGGCCGAGGCCCGCCGGGTCCGCCATGGACAGGTTAAGCGGATTGCCGAGGATGTCGTTGGCCAGCGCCGCGACCACTTCATAGTTGCGTTGCACGGTCGGCCGGGTGCCGATGCCGTTCGGGTTGGCGCCATACCGTGGGCAGGCGCCATCGAAGGCCACGGTGTTGCGCATGCCCGCCGGTTTCGGGTTGTTCGGCAGCGCGAACAGGTCGTTGCGTTGCGCGGTGTAGTTGCGCATCACCCCCCAGATTCCGCTCCAGTAACCTTCCAGGGATGCGTCCATCGAGTACAGGTAATCCCCGGTGATCGCCGCTGAACTGGACAACATCGAGACCGGCGCGATGAAGCCCATCTGCTCGGAGATCCCGATCATTTGCGACGAGCGCCAGCCGGAGTTGGAGCTGTTGCCGAAACCGGAACCGCTTTGCAGCCACTTCACGCCGTGCAGGGTCACGTTGTGCTCCTCTTCATGACCGCCGGCATGCACCCGCAGCCGCACGTTGTCACCGGTGTAGGTGCGCAGCATCGGCGTGAACGGGTCCCCCGGTTCCGCGCCGCCCTTGTTGATGTGTGGCGGGAACAGCGTGGTGCCGCCGGTGGGCCCGGTGGCGGCAGTGACCAGGTTGGGCGCCAGGTTCATCGCCGGGATCGCCCGGTCAGTGCGGCTTTGCATGGCGTACGCCAGGTCGCCACCGAGGCCGTCGGCCTGCATGCCGCGCTTGCCGTCCGGGCCGACCTTGTTCGGGTCATACACCCGCAGGGCCAGCGGTTCGTTGCGGTAATTGACCACGAACATGCCAGGGTCATCCACCGAGATGGCTTGCGGGCAAGGCCGGCTCGGGCAGCCCGGCGACAGCCCGCCGCGGGCTTCAACCACCTGTTCAAGCAGGGTCGCGGCTTCCTTGCGCACCGGCGGGTTGATCGCATAACGGAAGCTGTCGGCGGTGGCCGGGAAGGATTGCGCATCCGGCACGCCATTCGGCCCGGCGCCCACGTACACACCGGCTTCATAGGCGTGCTGGAAGTCGCTGTATTCGAGGAAGAACTCACGGAAGCTGTCGTTCTTGCCGTCGCCGTCCAGGTCACCGGTAGAAATCACGGCCTGCCACGAGGTCGGCCCGCCGTCCTGCCGCGCGCCGCTGTACAACGGCTCGCCGGTTTCGGCGTGGAACCAGGTGGAACCGGCCGGCTCTGCCAGCACGGTGGCGTACAGGCCGATCTGTTGGTGCGTCGATGGGCCCAGGTGGTCGTGGGTGAAAATGGTCCCCAGGCCACGGTCGACGCCTTTGCTGTTGACCACCGGATCGACGAACCAGCGCTGCATCGCTGTGCGCGCGCCCACCCAATCGGCCCGGCCATATTGACCAAAGAACGGATGCTGCTTGGCTACCGGGCAAGTCGGTGTGCCGTCACGCGGGTCGGTGCCTTCGCATTGGTTGAACAGACGAATTGCGTGGATGCGCTCTTGCACGGCACCCGGGGAAAGCACGCCGTCTTCATAGTTCCAGCCGTTGGCCGAGCCGTCGGCGGCGGTCAGGTCCCATTTCGGCAGGTGGATGTGCTGACCGATCACGTCGGTCGGCGTGCGCACCTGATAGTCATCCATCTCGTAGATGGCCGGCACCAGGTTGGTTTGCTGGTACTGCACGCAGTCGAAGGTGTTCATGCGCATCACCAGCGGTTCTGGCGGACGCTGTTTGGTGATCACCGGCCAGGCGTCTTCCCACAGCGCCAGGATGCGCGCTTGCGGGAAGTGGTAGCCGACCTTGTTGTACACCGCGTCGAACTGGATGTTCGCAGCCTTATAGATGCGCGGACGGTCGGCGGTGAAGGTCGAGGAACCGGTAAACGACAACCCGTCGACCCGTTCGCCGCTGTTGAACTCGCCGGTGCCGGCGCTGGCGGTCAGGCGTTTTTGCCGATCATCCATGCACGGTTCGTAATACGGCGCACCCGCCATCGGCAACGCGCCGTTGGTGCGGAAGTTGCGCGCCACCACTTGATTGCCCGGCAGCACGGCGAAGCTCGGGTGGTCCTTTTGGGCGTGGAACGCCATGGCCGCCTGTTCCACTTCAGTGCCCTCTTCGGGCATATAAATCGGTTTGGCGCGGGTCACTTCCTTGGAGAAATCCAGCGACGTGGTGACGGTGTGCGCCTGACCACCCGATGAGAACCCGTCCAGTGAATGCCGCCCCAGACCGCCATCCCAGCCACCGGACTGCGCCGGATCGAGGTTGGCCCACAAGGCATTGCCACTGGTTTTCAGGGATTGCGCCTTGGCGGCGTCGAGCATGTCCAGCGGCGGAGTTGGTGGACGTTGGCCGACCGAGCTTTCCATGCCACCGATCCAGAACGGATAGCCCGGGTTTTTCAGGCTGCCGTCAGCGTTGCGGTTGGCTTCACTGCGATCCACCAGGGCCAGGGAACCGATGGCTTGGGCACCACCGCTACCGCCGTGATGTTCGCCGTCGTCATCGCCCTCCTCGTCGTCATCGTCATGACCGGCCACCAGGGTTTCGCTGATCTTCGGGACGACCGCGACTTTGCCCGGCATCGGCGCCATGGCTTTGCCCGGCAGCGGCACGACCGCAGGAATCGGCGTGCCGGCAATGATCTCGCCATCCGG
This sequence comes from Pseudomonas mucoides, assembly GCF_015461845.1. Lineage (GTDB taxonomy): Bacteria > Pseudomonadota > Gammaproteobacteria > Pseudomonadales > Pseudomonadaceae > Aquipseudomonas > Aquipseudomonas mucoides. Next base: position 447,715 of record NZ_JACOPW010000001.1, read on the forward strand.
CAAGGCCCGTGCGCCCGCCGCCGGTTTACCGCTGCGCAACGCGTAAGGTTCGCTGTGATAACCGTCGTTGCCCTGTTGGGAGACTTCGAGTCTGGTGCCTTCCTCGAACACATCGTGTACCCGCCACATGCTCCACATGCCTTGGGCAAAGTGCGGATAGAAGTGGCAGTGATAGATCGCATCGCCGGCCACGCGGTTGCGGTTGCCCGAACCCCCATTGGCGATTTCATAGGTGTAGCCGGCGCCCGGACCAATGCCCTGGGCATCGACGTAGTCGGAGTTATCGTCGTTGGGGTTGAACAGCCATTGGTGCCCGTGCAAGTGGAAGATGTGTTGCTCGTGGCCGTTGTGGGTGTTGCGGAATTTGACGAAGTCACCGATGTAGCTGTGGTTGACGTTGGCCGGCTCGGACGGATACAGCGCCATGGTCGCCTTGACCCCGACCTGATCGGCGCGTGGCGTTTCGCCCGGACGAATGTTTTCCAGGCCGGCGTTGGCCGGTACATCCACCAGCATTGCCACGTCCCCCACGGTGTGGGAACTGAGGAAAAATTCTTCATAGGCGCAGGACAGGCAATCGTGCATCGGCCCGACACCCAGTCGGTTGGCCACCACCTCGGCGCCCATGCCGCCGGAACCGTAGTTGATCATGAACGCGTCGCGGGTCGGCTCCAGCACGTGGGCCATCACCGGGTCAGCCCAATACGCCGGGAACGCCTGAGTCGCAGCCACTTCATCCTGGAACTGCGAGGCGAAATCGCGGAACGGCTCCAGCCGGTTAGGCAGCGCCGGGTTGCGTTTGCCGATAGCTTCCAGCGGATAAGTCGCGGGCGGGAAGCTGCCATCAGCGTTACTGCCCATCACGATCGCGTCGCTCTCGCTGGAAATGATTTCACTGCCATCGACCATGCTGATGATCGGGGTGCCGGCCTTGCCTTCACGGATCCACGGTTCGCGCTGCGGGTAGCGCGCCTGGTAATCGACAATCGGCTGACCGGCCGGGGTGCGGCCGGTGCTGGCCAGGCGCATCTCTTCTTCGGTCACGGTGTTGCGATAGGTACGGCCACCTTTGGGCACCACCACCACTTCACCGAACAGGCCGTTGGCAACGTTGCCCGCATCACCTTCACCCCCAAATGTGGCGCCACGGCTGCTGGCGGCAAACGCGCCCTCACGCTCGGCGTACAGGGTGTAGGACCGCGTGGCACCGGGCGGAATCAGCGTGTTGGCATTGCGCCCGGTGAAGGACGCGATGTCGTCAATGCTGTTGACCGCTTGCAGGCCGTTGACCTGGAAGCCGACATGGCGGTCAGTGACTTGCTCATCGACCTTGAACTGATCGGCATTACCGGTTGCCCCCCCTTCTGCGCCCTCGACGTCGGTCTCTTCGTGCTTGCCGGGGTTGGCCTGATACGCCAGCAAATTCTGCAGATTGATCGTCAGGCAATCACCCGCCGCTACACGCAGCACCAGTGGACGCGGACGCTTGTCGGGCCGCAACGAAACTTTGCCCGGCACCGCTGCGCCCCCTTGGGCGAGGGGCATGTTGTGGTCGTCGACCACGTCGCGGCGCAGGGCGAACATCATGCCGTTGGCGTTCTGTGCGCCGAGGCGGTTGAACATCAGCGGCTGATCCAGCGCCACGACGTTCGCCACCAGATTGCGTTCGCAACGGGCGGCCGCCTCGGCCATCTCGATGCCAAACAAGGGCGCGAAAAACAACAGCAGATTAATCAGGTAATGAGCGTGGGGTATGCCGGACATGATCACGGACCTCGCATTGGGTGCTCACAAGGAACAATTCTCGACAAGTGCGCTGGAGCAATCGCCATGCCAAAAATAATTGTGTTGTTTTTCAGTCAGTTAAGTTGACGACTTAATAACTCGGGGGATATTCCCCACTAATTCCCCACTTTTCTGCCGGGGCCATCATTCCCCACTATTGGGGCAAGCCGGCACGGGGTTTCGACTACAACGGCGCGTCCACGGCCAGGCCCTGCAAACGCCGGTATTGGCGCAGGACATCCGGCACGTAGCGCTGGGTTTCGGCGAACGGCGGGATCGCCCCGCCACGGCTGAGCACCGCTTGCGGGCCGGCGTTGTAGGCCGCTACCGCGAGGGCAATGTCGTTGTCGAACAGGGTCAGCAGACGCTTGAGGTATTTGGCGCCGCCCTGGATGTTGGCCTTCGGATCGTAGACATCCTTGACCCCCATCTCCCGCGCGGTGTCGGGCATCAACTGCATCAATCCGCCAGCGCCTTTGGCGGACGTTGCGTCGGCGTTGTAGCGGGACTCGGCGCGAATGACCGCGTGTAACAGCGCCTCCGGAACTTCATTGGCCTTGGCAGCCGCCGAGACCAGCTCGGCGTAGGGTTGCGCGGCGATCATCTGCGGTTGCTGGTCGAGGCTGACGACCGCTGCGGTGGGCTCGTGAATAACCCGTTCATAGGTGCGGCCGGGGCGGTGAACGTTGGACAAAACGTAGCTGCCCTTGGCGTCCACGGAAACGAAGACATCGGCCTGTGCGACGCTGGTCAATAGCAGGCATCCGAGCAATCCAGTGGTGAGTGTTTTCATTGTTCTACCTCCCCTGGCCGGCCCCGAAAATTGGGGGTAATGCCCCACTGGCCGATCGTTAATCAGCCATACGCAAGCACTGTGCCGTAAGCGTGAAAGGCCGTAGCACGGGAGGTTCAGAAGGTTGCCAGGGGCTTTGCATGGCAATTGCATAAGCCTTTATCGCGACCCTTCTGCCGACTGTGTGAGGTCATCATGAATCTACGTCTGTGCTGTGCCCCGCGTACGCAACGCGGGTTCACCCTGCTCGAACTGCTGGTGGTGCTGGTGGTGCTGGGGCTGTTGGCCGGCATCGTCGCGCCGAAGTATTTCGCCCAACTGGGCCGTTCCGAAGTCAAGGTCGCCAAGGCGCAAATCGAAGGCCTGGGCAAGGCGCTGGATTTGTATCGCCTGGAGGTCGGGCACTACCCGTCGACCGAGCAGGGCTTGCAGGCGCTGGTCACTGCGCCGAGCGATGAAACCCGCTGGACCGGACCTTACTTGCAGAAAAAATTGCCGCAGGACCCGTGGGGCCGTAACTACACCTACCGCTATCCCGGCGAAAACGGCGAGTACGATCTGCTGTCCATGGGCAAGGACGGGCAGCCCGGTGGTGAAGGCGAAAACGCCGAAGTCACCAGTTGGCAATGACGGGGGAAGACCATGCGCTTTCATCTCAAAGCCGTGGGCAAGGCCGGCGTGGTCTCGATGACGGTCGAGGCCCCCGGTCACAGCGAGGCTCGGCGCATCGTCGAAGACCAGGGGTTGCGGGTGGTCAGCCTGCATGCCGAACGGCACTGGCGCGCCTTGCGTCTGCAACAGCGAGAGACCTTCAACCTGGTGTTGTTCAGCCAGGAACTGACCACCCTACTCAATGCAGGCCTGCCGCTGATCGATGCACTGGAAAGCCTGGCCGAAAAAGAAAGCGCGCCACAGGCCCGCAAAACCTTGAGTGAGCTGGTGCGCTTGCTGTACGAGGGCAAATCGTTCTCCCAGGCACTGGGTCAGTTGTCGGCCATATTCCCGCCGTTGTATGTGGCACTGGTGCAGTCCAGCGAGAAGACCGGCGCCGTGGGCGAAGCCCTGGGCCGCTATGTCAGCTATCGCCAGCGCATGGACGAGGTTCGGCAAAAAATCGTCAGCGCGTCGATCTACCCCATGCTGTTGCTGGTGGTGGGCGGTGGCGTGGTGTTGTTTTTGATGGGTTACGTAGTGCCGCGTTTCAGCCTGGTGTTTGAAGGCCTGGGGTCGAACCTGCCGTGGCTGTCGCAAGTGTTGATGACCAGCGGCATGTTCCTCCATGCGCATCAGGGCGAATTCTTCGGCGGGTTGCTGGCGATCATCGTCGCCCTCGCCTTCCTCCAGCGCCAACCGGCCTTTCGGCGGGGCGTGGACCGCCTGATCGAAAAACTCCCGGCCATCCACCAACGCATCTTCATGTACGAACTGGCGCGCTTCTATCGCTCGCTGGGGATTCTGTTGCAGGGCGGCATTCCCCTCGTCACCGCCATGGGCATGGTGCGCGGTTTGCTCACCGTGGCTTCGCGCACACGCCTGGACGAAGCCTGCGAACGGGTGCGCGAGGGCCAATCGCTGTCGGCCGCGCTGGAGCTCAATCACCTGGTGACCCCGGTGTCCCTGCGCTTGCTGCGCGCCGGCGAACAGTCCGGCAACCTCGGGCAAATGATGGAACGCAGCGCCGACTTCTACGACGAAGAAATCAGTCGCTGGCTCGAATGGTTTGTCAGGTTGTTCGAGCCACTGCTCATGACGTTTATCGGGTTGTTGATCGGGGTCATCGTGATCCTGATGTACATGCCGATTTTCGAGCTTGCCTCAAGCATTCACTAAGGCTCTGGAATGAGGCATAGCGCTACGTTGCGTTTTTTATCGGCGATTCAGCTGAATAAATTCGGAAGGTGTGGTGTTCACCTATTGAATCGAGCAGCACGTTGCATTGTTCATCAACGTTCCAACCCTGAATAAGACGGAGAACGACATGCACATCAACAAGCTTTTACTGGCAGTAGCTATTGGCGCGGTCTTGTCGGCGTCCACCGTATTGATACCGGACAGTCTGTCCAGTATGTCGACTGCTCAGGCCAAGGATGGTGGCGGCGGCGGAGGGGGTGGCGGCGGCGGCGGTGGCGGTGGCGGTGGCGGCAATGGCGGAGGTCATGGCGGCGGTGGCAATGGTGGTGGTGGCGGCGGCAATGGTGGCGGCGGTGGCGGCGGCAATGGCGGCGGTGGCGGCGGTAATGGCGGTGGCGGCGGAGGCAATGGCGGCGGTGGAAACGGTGGCGGCGGCAACAGCGGCGGTCACGGTGGAAGCGGCAGTGGCGGCAACAGTGGCAGCGGCGGCAATAGCGGCAGCAGTCACAGCGGCAGCGACCACGGCCCTGGTAATGCCGGCAACACAGCCTCCTCCAACTCCGGTCGCAATGGCACGCACGCCGAACCTGGCGACGATCATGGCGTTCATGCCAACGGCGAAGTAGGCGATGACCATGGTGTTCATCGTTCCGGTGAAGTGTCCCACAACCAAAACGGCGTTCATCGCTCCGGTGAAGTGTCCCACAACCAAAACGGCGTTCATCGCTCCGGTGAAGTGTCCCACAACCAAAATGGCGTTCATCGCTCCGGCGAAGTGTCACACAACCAAAATGGTGTTCATCGCGCCGGCGAAATCGGCGATGACCATGGCGTCCACGCCAATGGTGAAGTCGGTGATGACCGTGGCGTCCATGCCAACGGCGAAGTCGGTGATGACCGTGGTGTTCATGTCAACGGCGATGACAAAAGGACCTGATCACCATTAAGCCCAGGTCATCCACAAACCAACTGTAGGAGCGAGCCTGCTCCGGGCAGCGTTCCGACGATAGCCATTTGTCATTCAACATTGATGTCGTCTGACACTCCGTCATCGCGAGCAGGCTCACTCCTACAGGGGGAACTGTGTGAGGATTAGAGTTCGTCTTCAGTCTGATCCAGCTGTTCACGCAAAAACTCGATCAGCGCCTGCACCGGGCGCGAGCTCTGGCGGTGTTGCGGATAGACCGCCGACAACCTCAGCGGCTCAGGCTGAAACGCCTCCAGCACCGGCACCAGCCTGCCGTCCTTCAAGGCTGCACCGACGATAAATGTCGGCAAATAGGTAATCCCCATCCCGGAAATCGCCGCGTCCTTGAGCAACTCGCCGTTATTGACCCGCATCCGGCCCGTGACATTGACGGTCAGCGGTTTGCCCTGCCCTTCAAACCGCCATTGCACCTGACGACCGTGGCCGTACGGCAGGCAGTCATGGTCGTGCAGGTCTTCGGGTTTAAGCGGCGTGCCACGTTCGGCCAGGTACGTCGGGCTGGCGCAGTACACACGCTGGATCGAGGCGATGCGTCGGGCGATCAGCGTTGAGTCTTCAAGAATGCCGATACGCAACGCCAGGTCATACCCCTCACTGAGCAAGTCTACCGGCCGATCACTCAGGTCCACTTCCACGGTGACGTCGCGATAACGCTGCAAGAACAGCGGCAGCAGGCTGCCCAAATGCGCCAATGCAAACGACAAGGGTGCGCTGATGCGAATCGTGCCCCGTGGCTCGGTGGTTTGCCCGGCGATGCCCTGCTCCACTTGCTCGACTTCACCGAGCAGGCGCAAGGCCGACTCGTAATAACTCTGCCCCAGTGGGGTGACGTCCAGCCGCCGGGTCGAGCGATTGAGCAAGCGCACGCCCAGGCGCTCTTCGAGTTGCATCAAACGCCGGCTGACGAATTGCTTGGACAACCCCAATTGATCTGCCGCCGCGGTGAAGCTGCCGGAGTCCATGACCTGGCAAAAAATACGCATATCTTCGAACGGGTTCATTGTCACAGCCTGATTGACAGTCGAACACTTTATAGCCGTTTTTCAGGGTATCGACACCCCAACAATTACACACCCAATTCGCGTAGCAGCTGACGAGCAGTGGCTACAGGAGTCGGACTAGGCTCGGCGGTTGCTACAAAAAGCGCATTCGTCAGGCAAAAAAATGCCCGCGCATTGGCGGGCACTTTTCATTGGGGCTGGACTTACTTCGACGTCAGCGCCGAATAGCTGTTCATCAAATTGCGATAGTTCGGAATACGCGGCGACAGCAGATTCGCCAAGCCTTCCATGTCATTGCGCCAGTCACCTTGCAGCTCACAGGCCACCGAGAACCAGTTGACCAGTTGTGCACCCGCCGCCGTCATACGCGCCCATGCCGCTTGTTGCACGGTTTCGTTGAAGGTCCCCGAGGCGTCGGTGACGACGAACACTTCAAACCCTTCTGCCAGCGCCGACAGCGTAGGGAACGTCACGCAAACGTCCGTCACCACACCGGCAATGATCAACTGCTTGCGGCCCGTGGCTTTGACGGCTTTGACGAAGTCTTCGTTGTCCCAGGCGTTGATCTGGCCTGGACGCGGGATGTACGGCGCGTCCGGGAACAGCTCCTTGAGTTCCGGCACCATCGGGCCGTTCGGGCCGTTTTCGAAACTGGTGGTGAGGATGGTCGGCAGTTTGAAGAACTTGGCCAGGTCCGCGAGGGCCAGGACGTTGTTCTTGAATTCGTTGGGCGAGAAATCCTGAACCAGCGAGATCAGACCGGTCTGGTGGTCGACCAGCAAGACCACGGCATCATCCTTGTTCAGGCGTTTGTACGGAACGTTGCTCATGTGAAACTCCTCGGTGGATGGGTATTACGTCGGGCGCCGACACAGTCCATCGGCGCTTTGTTGTGATCGTCAGAACGCGAAGCACGAGCAGCCAAAGGCGCCCCAGAAACCGGCAAAATCGCTGACCGGCGCAGTCGACAGGCGCGCTTTTTCATGGCTGTGGGCATGCACGCCGCACGGCCCGCTGCAATGGTGAACCTGCGCCTGCATCGGCGAGGTCGGACGCCAGTGGCCCGGGACCTTGACCACCGGCGACCAGTCCGGCAGCACCGGTACGCTGGCCGGCCCGAGTTTTTCGAAGTCACCGGCGCCGTACACCACCTTGCCGCCAACCACGGTCAACACCGACTCGATCCACTTGATCGCTTCTTCGTCGACGCTGAAAAAGTCCGCACTCAATGCCGCCACGTCCGCCAATTGACCGACCTTGATCATGCCTTTCTTGCCCTGCTCGGAAGAGAACCAGGCGCTGCCGTGGGTGAACAGTTCCAGCGCGGTCTGCCGGGACAGGCCTTCGGCATGCAGCTCCAGCCCTCCCACTGTCCGGCCGCTGACCATCCAGTACAACGAAGTCCAGGGGTTGTAGCTGGACACTCGCGTGGCATCGGTGCCGGCGCCGACCGGTACGCCTTCGGCCAGCATGCGCTTGATCGGCGGCGTCGCTTCGGCAGCTTTGGCGCCGTAACGCTCGACAAAATATTCGCCCTGAAACGCCATGCGGTCCTGAATCGCGATACCCCCGCCCAGCGCCCTCACCCGCTCGATGTTCTGCGGGGTGATGGTTTCAGCGTGGTCGAAAAACCACGGCAAACCGTTGAACGGAATGTCGCGGTTGACCTTCTCGAACACGTCGAGCATGCGGCTGATCGATTCGTTGTAGGTGGCGTGCAAACGGAACGGCCAACGCTGTTCCACCAAGTGGCGCACGACCGGCTCGAGTTCGTCTTCCATGGTTTGCGGCAGGTCCGGACGCGGTTCGAGGAAGTCTTCGAAATCCGCCGCCGAGAACACCAGCATTTCCCCGGCGCCGTTATGCCGAAGGTAATCGTCCCCCTGGTGCAGGGTCACGCTGCTGGTCCAGTTCTTGAAGTCGGTGAGTTCTTCTTTGGGCTTCTGGGTGAACAGGTTGTAGGCGATACGGATGGTCAATTGCTGGTCCTTGGCCAACTGCTCGATCACCTGATAATCGTCCGGGTAATTCTGGAAACCACCGCCGGCATCGATCGCGCTGGTGAGACCGAGACGATTGAGTTCGCGCATGAACTGGCGGGTCGAGTTGACCTGGTACTCCAGCGGCAACTTCGGCCCCTTGGCCAGCGTCGAGTACAAAATCATCGCGTTGGGCCGCGCGACCAGCATGCCGGTCGGCTCGCCGTTGCTATCGCGCACGATCTCGCCACCCGGTGGGTTCGGCGTATTGCGGGTGTAGCCGGCCACGCGCAACGCGGCACGGTTGAGCAAGGCACGGTCGTACAGGTGCAGGACGAATACAGGGGTGTCCGGTGCTGCCTGGTTGAGTTCTTCGAGGGTCGGCATGCGCTTTTCAGCGAACTGGAATTCGTTCCAGCCACCGACCACGCGCACCCATTGCGGCGTTGGTGTGCGGTCGGCCTGATCCTTGAGCATGCGCAAGGCATCGGCCAGCGACGGCACCCCTTCCCAACGCAGTTCGAGGTTGTAATTGAGGCCGCCACGGATCAGGTGCAGGTGCGAGTCGTTGAGGCCGGGGATGACGCAGCGGCCCTTGAGATCGATGACCTGCGTGCCCGAACCGCGCAGGGCCATGGCCTCGGCATCGGTGCCGACCGCGACAAAGCGGCCGTCGCTGATCGCCACGGCACTGGCGAGCGGGTTTTCACGGTCAACGGTATGAAATTGGCCATTGAACAGAATCAGATCGGCGTTCATCGCGTTTCCTTGGGCTGAGGGGAAGGAGATAACCAGGGCGCGAATAATCGGGTCGCCATGGGCATGAACAGGTACACCACCGACAGCACGATGGTGAGCGTGATCAGGAACGTCGCTACGACGTAATTGGAGAGAACCGCGTTGAGTTGCAGCAGCGGTCCCCAGATCAGCGGCACCAGCAAGGTGTGCGGCAGAATCACCAACAAGGTCACCACGGCCTGCTTCCAGCGTGGCGGCGGTGGCGACGCGGCGTCGGCCTGGGGCGCGAACCAGAATTCATTGACCGGGTTGACCTCGGTCTGGTCGCCGTCGGCGAGCATCGGCGTCGCTTCGCGGACCAGTTCCAGGCGTTGCGGCGAATCGAGCCAGTGCTGCATCGCCTCGGTGGTGCAAAAGCGCAGCACGCAGGTGTACATGTCGAGCCCGGCGTTTTTGCCGCGCATCACGTCCACGCCCAAGTGCCCTTCCTGCTGCCCGGCGATGCTGACAATGTTGCGCAGCCAGGCTTCGTAAGGCACTTCAAAACCCGCCTTGACCCGGTGCTTGATGATCAGGGTCACGACTTCTTCAAAAGGTTTGGCTTCAGGCATAACGCAACGCTCCGGTGAATCGGACATTGAGCGCCAGCCGACCAGGCCCGGCGATGAAAATGCTGGTGAACAAGATCAACAACAACCAGCCGAATTGCCCTTGCTCGAGGCTCCATTGCGGATGCACCACCACCATCGCCACCAGCAACACACACAAGATCGGCAGGCACGCCAAACGCACCAACAGTCCGACAATGATCAGCAACGGGCACAGCACCTCGGCAAAAATCGCCAGCATCAGCGTCAGGTTGGCGCCAAGGTGGAAAGGGTCTTCGATGACGTGCAGTTGAGCGCTGTAGTCAAGCAGCTTCGGCAAGCCGTGCACCCACAGCAGGAACAGACTGGCGCTGCCCCGCAGAAACAGCAGTCCCCAGTCCTGGACCCGTTCATCCCGTAGCGACGTGTTCATGGGCTACCTGCACAAATGAAAAACCACCGGCAATGATGCGCCGGGACGTTTTTCGATAGTGCCGGTGTGGGGACGGGAAAAATTGGATGGGTGTGCTCTTTTTGTGGAAGAGCACAGATCTACCAAGCGACGCAGGCTCACGCCCTCAGGGGACCTGCATGACGGGCAGGATCGATCAAGGTATCGATAAACCGGCCCGGTTCAGGGAACGGCTCGAACAGTATATTCACGCGTGCCGAAGACCATCGCTGTCGCGTCATCTGCCACCTGATCCATATTTACCCGGAAGCGAATGGCCAACCGGCTGCCATCCCTCAATAGCGATAGATAGCTGTACGCAATGGTGATGCTAAAGCCATTGTTCGTGACCCAAGCACGGTGCACCGAGTTGCGCGAGCCCGCCCAGGTCTGGAGATTGTGGCTGCCACCACTGGCGTTTTCACCCTCCAGATCCAGCCAGATGCGCTGCCCTTGGGCGATATGTGGCCAGCCACCAAAACTGAGGGTCGCGCCGGACGTGACGTCTTTCAGGTCCAGCACGGTCGTGCCGTTCGCCTGGGTAATCACCGGAGCAATGAGCTCGACCGCCGGGATCGTCAGAACATCAAGGGGAAAGGGTTGAGAGGTCACCGGATCCGATGTCCCGCGGGTATAGGTGAACGTCAGCTCTACTTTTTTACCCAGGCTAAACGCGACCAATGAAACAGGCAGCGGTATTTCGATGGGTCGAGTATTGCCGGCCAAAACGGCGCTTGTCGTGTGTGAGCCCGCTGGCAGCGTGCCGGGCGCGGCTGCCCACCTCACAGTGAGCAGATCGCCAGGCGCCATTTCAGAATCCAGCACTGCGGTCAGTCTTTGCAACGCCGCCAGGGGATCCAGATTGACGTGATCGGGCGCTTCCTTGATCGACAACTGCCGCTTTTGCAGGCTCACGTTTATCCTCCACGAATTGGATACCGCGCCGTCGCCATACAAGGCTTTGGCCTTCAACTCGTGTAACCCGTCGGTCAGTCCAGTCACCTGATGCTTCCAACGACCGGAATCGGCCGTGGCCGTGCCTTTTGGAATGTTGCTGGCAAAGACTTCCACATCTTCACCCTCTGTAGCGGTACCTTCCAGGGTCACGCTGCCGTACTCGGTATCACCTCCATCAGCGATGTCCTGACCGAGTGGATCTCTTACCGACAGGATCACCGGCGTTTTCGGTGCATCCGTTCTTACAATGTAGTTGCGCGGCGCAAAAATCAGCGCTGTGGCCTCATCATCGCTTCCATCCAGCGTCGCCATGAACTCCAGAATCAAAGTGCTGCGATCCATGAGCCGTTTAAGCGGGTCGGCAACAAAGTTTTTGGCATAGAAGCCGTGAAGGATCAATTGCTGATCGACAACCGTGCGAGGCCAGTACACAGCCTCGAAAGCACTGCCGTTGGCGTTGGTTCCCCTGAGCCGAAGCCAATGGTTTTGATTGTAGGCAATCAGGGGCCATCCATTTATTCGCAGCGTGAATTCGGTCAGGTCATTCACATTCAGAACCAAGCCTTCACCCGCGTTGTCCGCCTGCGGGATGAACGGTCTGGGCATATCGCCTTGTGCCAGTGGCAGCACATACAAAATCAATGGCTGCGAGGTTCTGGGCTCCGGGTCGTCTTCACTGATGACGGTGTAGGTCAGCGTTACCGTTCGGCCCAGGTTGAAGGTCACCAGCGAATTGGGAATTCGTAGCTCCGCAGGGCGAGTATTTCCGACCTCGACGAAGCCCGAGGTATAGGAACCCTCGGCCGGCGTGCCCGGTGCCCCTTGCCATGTGACGCGGATCCTGTCCGTGGTCTGACTGTCGTAGTTCGCCACGACTGTGAGGTTATGCCTGACCGCCACCGGACTCAGGAGGGTGAAAACCGGGTTTTCCTTGATACGTGGAGGGGGCAAGTCATGGGTGGTTACGGCAGTCAGATTATTCATCATTCGCTCTCAGTGCGGGATCGACCTTGCCCTTGGGGTACTGGCCTATCTCACACTGGATCGGGAATAGTCGCTACTGTCAGAACTGACAGGTAGACGGTTTTTTCAGACGAGTGGCTCTGCCTTGAAACCGGCCGTCATACCCACACAGTTTCTTGCAGGCGGGAATCTGCCCGGTCCGTAAGCCGCCACGTTCAGGCTGGAATGGGCAAAGGCCCCGACATGAATTCACTAATTCGCGAGCGCAACCAGCGCTCCGCCGGGTCGTTGTCATGCACCCCGCTCCAGGCCATCGACAATTGCGCTGCATCGATGGCAAACGGTGGGTCTTCAGCACGCAACCCACAGCCTTCCACCAGCGCGCACGCGGCATAGTCCGGTACGGTGGCGATCATCTCGGTGCCGGCGAGCAACGCGCGCAAGCCGCTGAACTGCGGCACGCCCAACACCACGCGACGGCTACGTCCAAGCTTGGCCAGGTCGAGGTCGATGTTGCCGCTCAGGTCGCCGGAGAACGACACCATGGCGTGGGGCCGTTCGCAGTATTCATCCAGCGTCAGCGTGCCCGGACGCTTGTCCCCGCGCAGCACTTTGCAGGGAATATCGCGCAGTTTTTTGCGCTTGGCGTTCGCCGGCAGGTCGGTGGTGTAACTGACGCCCACAGAGATTTCCCCGGAGGCCAGCAACGCCGGCATCAGCAGGTAGTTGGCGCGCCGTACCACGACCACAATCCCCGGTGCCTCTTCTTGCAGCTGCCGCAGCAACGGCGGAAACAAACCGAACTCGGCATCGTCCGACAGCCCGATACGAAACACATCACAACTGGTCGCCGGATCAAACTCCTTGGCCCGGCTGACGGCGCCCGAGATCGTGTCCATCGCCGGCTGCAACTCCTTGAGAATCGCCAGTGCCCGCGCGGTCGGTTCCATGCCGCGTCCGTTGCGCAGCAACAACGGATCGTCAAACAAATCGCGCAACCGCGCCAGCGCCGCACTCACCGCCGGTTGGCCCATGAACAGTTTTTCCGCGACGCGGGTCAGGTTCTTTTCGAACATCAGCGCCTCGAAAATCACCAACAGGTTCATGTCGACGCGGCGCAGATCGTTACGGTTCATAAGCACGGTTCCTTTGTGTGTTGAGCCAGGCACGAAACGCTGGGACTTTACTCGATCAGCGGTACTTTGGCCGCACGTTTGTAAGGCCCGTATTCGACCGGCACCCATTGGAAGTGCTTGCCCTCGGTTGCGATGTGACCGATGCCCGGAAACGGCAAGTGCGCCGCCGACACCCAGGTCTTGCTGGCGGCAGCGTCACTGAACACCTTGGCCCGGCTCTTGATCGCTTGCTGGCTGTTGACGTCAAAAGCGATCGACACGTCAGGGTGCTCGAATTGCACCGCGAGGTTATGCACCAGATCCCCCATGAACAGAATGCTCTGCCCTTCAGAGGTGAAGCGGTACGTAGTGCTGCCGGGGGTGTGTCCGCTCTCCAGCGTGGCATCGACCACACCCGGCACGGGCGATTGACCGGCCTCGAACGTCTTGAAACGACCCTGCGCAACGTAAGGCGCGGTGGAATCCTGGGCGATTTTGAAATAAGGCTTGGCGCCCTCTGGGGCCTTGGCGATGGCTTGAGGATCGAGCCAGTAATCAGCCTCGGCTTTTGCCGCGTAGACCGTGGCATTGGCAAACACTGGTTTTTGCTCTGCGTCGACCAGCCCGCAGACGTGGTCAAGGTGCAGGTGGGTCAACAGAATCGCATCGACCTGGGACGGCTCGTACCCGGCGGCTTTCATGTTGTCCGAGAGCATGCCGGCCGTTGCGCCGATGCACTGGCCGGCGCCGGTGTCCACCAGAATCAGCTGCTTGCCGGTGTTGACCAAAAACGCGTTGAACGCGGTTTGCACACCCGGCGTTTCAATCGAGCGACGGGCCAGCAATGCGCGAATCTGGCTTTGCGTCAGGCCCTTGAGCAGTTTCGGTGACAGGTCGTTGTAACCATCGAATAACGCCGTCACTTCGTAGTCGCCCACCGCCAAGCGGAAGTAGCCCGGTGCCTGTGTGCCGACTTGCGCCGGTGCCTGCGCCGAGGAAGTGCCTGATGCCAGCGCTACCGCGAGCCCCAATGCGCAAACCAGAGAATGTTTCATGCCTTCACCCTTGATCGATAAAAAAAAAGCGGCCACGCCTAACGCCACCGGATGACCTCAATAGTGCAAGTACTGCGTCTGAAGAAATTGCAGCAATGTGCTGAGTTAGCGCCTTTGCCGGATTTGCGCGAGGACGGAATTAACAACGTTTAACTCGCCTGCCAACACCCCGCGGCGAAGAATGAAGCTCACCGACACGGACATTTGTCATGGCCCATTCTCAGCAAAACGTCGCCCGCGTGGCAGTCACTGAATCGCCAAAGAAGACCACCGGCGGCCTGACCCCATGGCGCGAAAGGCTGGCGAAACAACTGATCCTCGACCGTCTCGATGAATCCGTCGAGGTCACTGAACTGGCGCGGGCCTGCGCCCTCTCGCGCAGTCATTTCTCCCGCGCGTTCAAATGCAGCACCGGTTATTCGCCTCAGGACTGGATACGTCTGCAACGCATTGCACGGGCCAAGCAGCTGATCCGCGACACCGACTTGAGCCTCACGCAAATCAGCCTCGAATGCGGCTTCTGCGATCAGGCGCACTTCTGCCACATCTTCACCCGCAGCGAAGGCATCAATCCGTTTGCCTGGCGCTGCCGCACGGTACGCTCACACCCTCATCCACCCGCCTACACCGCTCAACTTCACGCGCAATAACGCCCAACGCGGGGCTCGACAGCTGCTACAGGGGCCCGGGCACCTGTAGCAGCGAGTGTTAGCCGTTGAGGAACGCCAGCAAATCAGCGTTGAGTTGATCCTTGTGGGTATCCGTCAAGCCGTGCGGTGCGCCTGGGTAGATCTTGAGCGTAGAACCTTTCGCCAGTTTTGCCGAAGCAACGCCCGCTGCTTCGAACGGCACGACCTGATCGGCGTCGCCGTGCACCACCAAAGTCGGGATGTCGAATTTCTTCAGGTCTTCGGTGAAGTCGGTTTCGGAGAAGGCCTTGATGCAGTCATAGGCGTTCTTGTGGCCGGCCATCATGCCCTGCATCCAGAACCAGTCGATCATGCCTTGGGACGGTTTCGCGCCCGGTTTGTTGAAGCCGAAGAACGGACCGCTGGCGAGGTCGATGTACAGCTGCGAACGGTCGACGAGGGACGCCTGGCGAATGCCGTCGAACACTTCGATCGGCAGGCCGCCGGGGTTGGCTTCGGTCTTGAGCATCAGCGGCGGCACCGCGGAGATCAGCCCGGCCTTGGCCAACCGGCCCGTGCCATGGCGACCGATGTAGCGCGCCACTTCGCCGCCGCCGGTAGAGAAGCCGAACAGCACCGCATCCTTGAGGTCCAGCAACTCGATCAGTTGCGCCAGATCGTCGGCGTAATGGTCCATGTCATTACCGGACCACGGCTGGCTGGAGCGCCCGTGCCCCCGGCGGTCATGGGCGATGACCCGGTAACCTTTGGACGCCAGGAAGATCATCTGCGACTCCCAGCTGTCGGCATTCAACGGCCAGCCGTGGCTGAAGACGATGGGCTGTCCGGTGCCCCAGTCCTTGTAGTAAATCTCGGTGCCGTCGCGGGTGGTGAATGTTGTCATGGGTTATCTCCTTTGCGAGTGTCGGGGGTGTATCAAACCGGTGAGTGGTTCATGCGTTCGGCCAGCCGCGCCACGCGCTCGCCCAAGTGCGCGGCGGTGCAGCGGTCTTCGGGTGGCGGGGCCAGTTCGGGGGGTTGTTCGACATTGGATTGGGACATGGCACCGAGCGAGCTGCCCAGGCGATTCATCTGCCCATCGAACACGCCGGTGCCGGAGCGCGCGGGCAGCAGGTCGAGGCCGACCCAGATCATTGAGTGCTGGGCCGCGAACACGGCCATTTGCAGCAAGGTGTTGAGTTTGTCGCCGCACAGGCTGCCGGAGTTAGTGAACCCGGCGGCCAGTTTGTCGCGCCAGGGTTGGGCCAGGTAGAACGCCGAAGTGGCTTCCATGAAGCCTTTGAACGGTGCCGAGGCGCTGCCCATGTAGGTCGGCGAGCCGAAGATGATGGCGTCGGCGCTGTGCAAGCGGTCCCAGTGGTCGTCCACTTCCTCCACCGGAATCAACAGGCAGGTGCTGCCCAAGTGCCGTTCCACCCCCTGGGCCACGGCCTGCGCCATGACACGGGTGTGCCCGTAGCCACTGTGATAGACCACCACCACGTTGCTCATTCCAGCGTCCTCATGACAATAAATCCCTGCTTGACTTAAATACCAACACCCCCCTGTAGGAGTGAGCCTGCTCGCGATAGCGGTCTATCAGTCGACAGGGTTGGTGACTGACACACCGCTATCGCGAGCAGGCTCATTCCTACAACGACTGACCGGTGGACGTTGAAGAACCAGAGTTTTGGGCGTAGACCAGACGCAGCACGAGTTAAACGTTGTTAATTTTCCCTGGCGCGCCAAAAGCCGTAACCCCGGCTTTGTTACCGTAAACACGGCACCGGCCAAGGGTGACGGGTACACACAGTCGCTGCGAACACCCGACAGTCATCCGCCACCCGGATTGCACTGATCCGAAAACCTGCGGAACATGCTCGAAAACAGCGTACTAGACGGATGCAAGCAGGAGCGACACGTTGACCCTTTCCCCCGAACAGGCTGTGCATTTCGGCCCCTACCGGATCTACCCCGGACAACGCCTGGTGATGGAGGCCGACCAGCCCCTGCGCCTGGGCCGACGTGCCATGGACATTCTGTTGATCCTGCTGGAGCACGCCGGGCACGTGGTCAGCAAGCAGCAACTGATTGCGGCGGTCTGGCCCAAAAGCGTGGTGGAGGACATCAACCTGCGGGTGCACATGGCGGCGTTGCGCAAAGCCCTCGGCGACGGCCAGGCCGGCCAGCGCTACATCGTCACCGTGGCACAGCGCGGCTATAGCTTTGTCGCGCCCTATTCGCTGGAACGGATCGAGCAGCACCCCGAACTCGAAGGACCGGTGCCCAACGGCCATAACCTCCCCGTGCGCCGCACCCGACTGATCGGGCGCCAGTCCCTGGTCGATCATTTGGTGACACAACTGGCACGCCAGCGCTTCATCACCCTCGTCGGCCCCGGCGGCATCGGCAAGACCACCGTGGCCCTGCGCGTCGCCGAACAGTTGATCGGGCGCTACCGGGACGGCATTCGCCTGCTGGACCTGGCACCGATCAACGACCCGCTGATGATCACCGCCCATTTGGCGACGCTGCTCGAGTTGTCCCTGCACGATGGCGAACCCGTGAGCGCACTGGCGGCCTTCCTGCGCGACCGCCAGATGCTGCTGGTCATCGACAATTGCGAACACCTGGTCGACGCCATCGCCCTGCTCTGTGAAAGCACCCTGCGCGCCGCGCCCCAGGTGCACATTCTGGCCACCAGCCGCGAAAGCCTGCGGGCCGAAGGCGAGTTCGTCCAGCGCCTTGAGTCGCTGGATTGCCCACCGCCCATCGCCGTGCTGGATCGCGCTCAGGCCATGACGTTCTCGGCGCTGCAATTGTTCGTCGAACGGGCGATGGCCAGCCATGACAGCTTCGAACTGAGTGATGACGAGCTGCCACTGTTGATCGACATCTGCCATCGCCTGGACGGCATTCCGCTGGCCATCGAACTGGCTGCCGCGCAAGTCGGCCACTTGGGTTTGAGCGGCGTGCTGGAGCAGCTGCAAGGCAGTTTTCGCCTGCTGACCCAAGGGTGTCAGCCGGCATTGGGTCGGCACCAGACGCTGCGCGCCACGCTCGACTGGAGCTACGAACTGCTGACGCCCTGCGAGCAAACCTGCCTGCGCCGGCTGGGCGTGTTCAGGGGCGGATTCACTCTGGAATCCGCAGCGGCGGTGATCGTTGGTGAACACATCGACCCCGACAAGGTGTTTGGTGCGATCACCCAACTGGTGGCCAAGTCGCTGCTGAACGTGGAAGTGGGCGACGAAGACGTGTTCTATCGCCTGCTCGACACCACACGCAGCTACGCCCTGGAAAAACTCGACCAGGCCGCCGACCTGCCGGACACGCGAGTCCGCCATGCCGAACGCTGCCTGGCGTTGATGCACCAGGCACGCAATGACTGGGAGCTCATCCCGACCAGTCTATGGATCAAGCGGTATGCCCGGGGTCTGGAGGACATTCGCGCGGCGCTTGATTGGGGCTTGAACGGGCACGGCTCGCAAACATTGGCCATCCAGTTGGCCGCAACGTCCATGCCGCTGTGGCAGGAACTGTCGCTGCTCAAGGAACATGGCATTTATGTGCGCAAGGCGCTGGCACTGCTCGATGCCACACCCGAGCCCTGCCCTCAGCTGAAAATGAGCCTGAAACTGGCCCTCGGCAGCTCCTGCTACCACACCCAGGGCGGCACTGTGGAAACCATCGACGCCTTCGTCAGCGCCAGAACGTTGGCCAGACAGTGCCGTGACATGGCCGGTCAGTTGCGGGCGGTGTCCGGGCACATGGCGGTCAATCTAAGCTGCGGAAATTATCAACTGGCGTTGGAACAGAGCCTGCAATTCGATCGACTGGGTGGGCATGACGACGCCGTGCTCGCGTTGAGCACCCACCGACTGCGCGTGCTCGCGTTGCACTTTGCCGGGGATCAGGGGCGGGCCCGGGCCAACGCCGAAGAAGTGATCCAGCGCATGGCCCACAGTGGTCACCTCAACCGCTTCACCCACGGTTTTGGCGTGCAATACGACCAAAGCGTTGCGTCCCTGACGATTCTGGCGCGCATCCTCTGGTTGCAGGGCCAACCGGAGCAGGCCTGGCGTACGGCCCGCCAGGCACTGGACATCGCGATTCAGATCAACCATGGCACTTCCATTTGTTACACCCTGGCCCTGGCCGGCTGCCTGATCGCCCACTACAACGGCGACACCCGCAGCGCCCGCGAGCTCCTGCGCCTGCTGCTGGAGCAAGCACAAAAACATTCGGTGCTGTTGTTCTACACGTGGGCACGTCACTACGCGCAGGTGATCGACCAGGCAGAGGGGCACTTGCCACCCCCACCCGGCAGTGGGTTGATCAAGGACATCATGGTCACGCTGGACAGCGGTTTCGTCGATGACACCTTGTTGCAACGCGCGGATACCGGCATCGCCGGCTGGAGCACGGCAGAAATTCTACGGGCCAAAGCGAATGCGCTACTGGAAGAGGATTGCCCGTTGAAAAACCAGGCGGCCGAGGCCGTGCTGATGCGGGCACTGAACGTGGCCAGAACCCAGGGCGCCCTCGCCTGGGAGCTACGAAGCGCCACGTCGATGGCACGGCTCTGGCAGCGCCAGGGTCGCTATCGACAGGCCCATGAACTGCTGGCACCGATCTACCAGCAATTCACCGAAGGCTTTGCCACACCGGACCTGATGAACGTCCGCCGGTTACTCGACGAGTTGCAACGCCAGTTGCCCAGCTGACGTGGAGCGCCCTCGGCTGATAAAACGGGCGTAGCGCCTTTCGAAATCGCGCAACGCTCCGCTGTGCTCGAGTTTTTCCAAGGCATAGAGGCGAGTGGTGTTGAGGAAACGGTAGCGGGTCACACCGCGGCCCTCCTCCACCGACAACAATGATTTGAGTGCCAGGTGTTCTACCGCTTGCATCACACATCCGGGCGGCAGTACCGAGCAATTGATCACCGCCATGGCGGCGTCCAGGGTGAAGGCCATTTTGAACACGGCCAGGCGCTGCAACACCGTTTGCTCCTTTGGGTTCAACTGCTCATAGCTCCAGTCCAGCGCAGCTTTCAGGGTTTGGTGCCGGGGGACGGCCGTGCGCCGGCCTTGGGTCAGCAGCTGAAAACAATTGTCGAGCTGGGATTGCAGCCCGACCAATGCCAGTGCGTCGATTTGCGCGGCCGCCAGCTCGATGGCCAGGGGCAAACCATCAAGCCTGCGGCAGATATCACCAACGGTGCTGAGGTCTTGTTCGCGCAGGGCAAAGCCTTGTTGACGGGCGCGGGCGCGACTGACGAACAATTGCACGGCCGAATAGCCCATGACTTGCGCCACACTCTGCCACTCGGAGTTGGGCGGCACCGCCAGCGACGGTAGACGCACCAGCGTTTCCCCGGCGGCCAACAATGGTTCGCGGCTGGTGGCCAGAATCGACAGCCGGGGCGCCGCGATCAGCAGGCTTTCAACCAGCGTTCGACAGCGCCGCAGCAGGTGCTCGCAGTTGTCGAGCACCAGTAACGCGTGGCGCTGCGCCAACGCCTCAAGGGCAGTCCCGACATCGGGTTCGAGGGCGCGCGTCAGATGGTCAACGACTTGCGCGGGATCATCAATCGCCCCCAGATCAACCAGCCAGACGCCGTCCTGATAGTGTTGCAACAACAACTCGGCCACGCGCAACGCCACGGTAGTCTTACCGATGCCGCCGGGGCCAACCAGCGTCATCAAACGCCGCACCGGCAACTGCCGCACCAGACTGCCGACAATCGAGTCACGACCGGTCACCGGCGTGAGCCGTGCCGGCAGGTTGTGTTGAGCTTTTTGAATGGATTGGATCGACACAGGTGCACCCGCCGGCAGGTGCTGCACCGGGGCCACAAAGCTGTACCCGCGCTGGGGAATGTTGACGATGTAGCGCTGACCGTTTTGCCCGTCGCCCAGGGCGCGACGTAGCGCAGCAATGTGCACGCGCAGGTTGATTTCCTCGACCACCGACGTCGGCCAGACCCGGGCAATCAGTTCGTCCTTGCTGACCACCGTCCCGGCGCGCTCGACCAGCACCTGCAAAATGTCCAGGGCCCGCCCGCCCATGCGCAGCGGCCGATCACCGTCCAGGATCAGCCGTTGCCGTTGGTGAAACGCGTAGGGGCCGAAATGCAGCACCGCTTCGCTGATCAAATCTGTAAGGCTGTTCATGCACGTTCGCGTGCTGAAAACCTGGCCAGGCTCTAAGTGCCACAACCCACCTTCGCACTCGCCTTCCAGGCTCCCGCACCTCCCTTGCAAAGAGTTCAGGGGTATCTTGGCAGCCCTGCGTGACGGTTCAACGGCCACGGAGGGAGCGTCCCGGCCATCAAGGTGCGCATGACGGACACAACACGCTAGCTGAACTGTTCACGGTACTGACTGGGGGTCAGGCCAAGCTTTTCGCCGAACAGGAAACGCATGTGGCGCACGCTGCCAAAGCCGCTTTTGAACGCCACCGTCTTGAGCGGCAGGTCACTGGTTTCCAGCAGGCTTCTGGCGCGGTCGATGCGCGCGTTTTGCAAAAACTCCATCGGTGTCATGTTCACTTCCCGGGCAAAAACCCGGGTGAAGTGCCGCGCACTCATGGTTGCCAGACCGGCCATGCGCTCGATGCAGAACGCTTCATCCAGGTGTTCCAGCACATAGTTTTGCACCCGGGTGATCGGCGTTTCGTGCGGGGCAACCGTGGCCATCAACGGGCTGAATTGCGCCTGTCCGCCCTGGCGCTTCATCACCACCAACAGCACTTTGGCCACGTCCTGCGCGACTTTTTTGCCATGGTCTTCGGCGACTACCGCCAGCGCCAGGTCGATGCCGGCGGTCACGCCGCCGGAGGTGATGAGGTTACGGTCCAGCACGTAAATCTGATCGGTCTCCACGGTGGCCTTGGGGAAGCCTTTGATCAGCCGTTCGGTGTAGTGCCAGTGAGTGGTCACGCGGTAACCGTCGAGCAAACCGGCGTGCCCCAACACGAAAGCCCCCGTGCAGATCGAACCGTATCGCCCGGCGCGATTCACCGCGCCCGTGAGCCAGTTGAGCAACGGCGGGTGTTTCTCGTTATAGGCACCGGGGCCGCCCGGCACCAGCAGCAGGTCGTAGCCTTGAGTTGCCTGATCAATGTGCAGATCGGCCTGGACGTTGACGCCGTTGGACGCACGCAATGCGCCGGGTTCGGTGCCGATGGTCGTGAGGACGTAGTGGTCAGCCGGGGCCAGGTAGCGGTTGGCGATGGAAAACACCTCCATGGGACCGGCCATGTCGAGCAGGAGGAAGCCCGGGAATAACACCATTGCCACGGTTTTCATGGGTTAGAAATCACTGAAGTCAAAAAAGAATACCGGCCAGACACCGGGCCCTGTAGGTGAGCCTGCTCGCGATGGCGGGGTATCAGTTGATATCAATGTTGACTGACACACCGGGATCGCGAGCAGGCTCACTCCTACAGGGGGTTGTGTGTAAGGCGTTAAAAGGGTGCTGTGCATTATGGCCAATCGTGGCGCCTGTGTCGGGAAAGAATGCGTGATCGTCCGCTCACTACTGTCAACCTCATCGGGACAGTGTTTCAATTTTCATCTACTTATTGCACCCACCAGTAACCATTAATCTTCTCCTCACTCGGACGAATCAACGTCCCAACAGGAGATTTCATCATGCTGACCCTTCGCAAAGCTTCTGATCGCGGCGCGGCCAATCACGGTTGGTTGAAGTCGTTCCATACCTTTTCCTTCGCCAACTATCGCAACCCCAAAGAACAGGGTTTTTCAGACCTGCTGGTGATCAACGATGACCGCGTGGCGGCCGGTAAAGGCTTCGGCCAACACCCTCACCGCGACATGGAGATTTTCTCCTACGTGCTCGAAGGCGCGCTGGAACACAAGGACACGCTGGGTACCGGTTCGGTGATCCGTCCGGGTGATGTGCAGTTGATGAGCGCCGGCAGTGGCGTGGCCCACAGCGAGTACAACCACTCGGCGACACGGCCCGTGCATTTCCTGCAAATCTGGATCGTGCCGCAAGTCAGCGGCGCCAAACCGCGTTATCAGCAAGAGCACTTCAGCACGCAAAAGAAACGCGGACGTCTGCAACTGATCATCTCCCCCGACGGCGACAAGGGTTCGCTGAAAGTGCGACAGGACGCACGTGTGTACGCCGCGCTGATCGACGGCAAGGAAAGCGCTGCGCTGGAACTGGCGGCGAATCGTTATGCTTATGTGCACGTGGCCCGTGGCAGCGTTGAACTCAATGGCGTGCAGTTGCAGGAAGGTGATGGCGTGCGGGTTCGCAATGAGCAGGTGCTGACGTTGAGCAACGGTGCGGATGCTGAAGTGCTGGTATTCGACCTGCGCCCGCAAGAGCTGCCTGAAATGCCATAACTGTTAAACGCAAATCCCTGTAGCAGCCGGACGCAGGCTTCGCCAGCGGCTACAGGTGTGTTATTCGCCGGTGCCGGAGAACACCGCGACAATTTCATCGATCACCGCCCGCACCCGCGCGGTGTGCCGCAAGTCGGCGTGGGTCACCAGCCAGACGTCATACGGCAGCGGTCGCGTGCGTTCCGGCCACAGCCTGACCAACCCGTCCCTCTCCCCCATGTACACCGGAATTTCCCCCAGCCCGATACCCGCCGCAATCGATCGACGCACCAACAGGCTGGAGCTCAGGCTCGACACAATCCGCCCGCGATGCAACGGCTCCGACACCAGCGTCATGTCCTTCTGGTTTTGCAGGTACGGCTGATACACCACCAGATCATGCCCCTCGAACGCCGAGCCCGGCGCCGGCACGCCGTGGGCGTCCACATACGCCTGCGACGCAAAAAGCCCCACCGGCCAGCGGGCGATTCGTCGCGCGATCAGGTCCGGGTTATCCGGCCGGGTATTGCGCACGGCGATGTCGGCTTCGCGTTTGGCAAGGCTGAGAATCTGCGTCGAGGCGTCCAGTTGCACGCGTACGTCGGGGTGCTGTTGATGCAGGCGCGCAATGGCCGGGATCAGAAAATCGATGGCCATGGAATCGGTGGTGCTGACCCTGACGAGCCCGGTCAAGCGGTCATCCAGCCCCTGGATCTGCCGCTGCAGCTCCAGCGCCGAGCGCTCCATTTTTTCCACCGCCGCCAGCGCCGCCTCGCCGACGGCGGTCAGTGCATAACCTTCCGAGGTGCGCAGGAACAACGTGGCACTCAATGACTTTTCCAGCGCCGTAATCCGTCGCCCCACCGTGGCCTGATCGACCCCCAGCACCCGCGCGGCGCCGCGCAGTGTCGACTCTCGGCAAACCGCGAGAAATACCCGTGCGTCATCCCAATTCATGCGGCTCTCCTACCGATGCATATACGCATCACCATAACGCAAAATCGCTGCGTTATTGCATCAGATAATCGCGATAGGCTGAAGGCCAGCAAACACCTCTCAGGATCCTGCTCATGCACAGCTCATCGACCCCCTCGCGACGCGCCATTTGGCTGCCGATCTTCGCCGGCCTCAGCGCCAGTCTGGTCAGCATTGGCCTGGCGCGGTTTGCGTACACGCCGTTGATTCCCGCATTGATCCAGGCGCACTGGTTTTGCGCCAGCGACGTGGTTTACCTCGGCGCCGCCAACCTCGTGGGCTATCTGATTGGCGCCCTGATCGGCCGCCCCGTCGCGCAACGCACCTCCAACAAAACCGCGCTGCGGCTGATGATGTTGGCGGTGACACTGTCGTTTTTCGCCTGTGGCTTTCCCTTGTCGGTGAGTTGGTTCTTTGGCTGGCGCCTGCTGTCGGGCGTTGCCGGTGGCGCGATCATGGTGCTGGTGGCCGCGACCGTGTTGCCCCACGTGCCGGCATCACGCCGCGGGTTGGCCAGCGGTGCGATTTTTCTAGGGATTGGCCTGGGCATTGCCGGTTCGGGGACGATTGTTCCGCCGTTGCTGAGCCTTGGCTTGCAGCAGACCTGGTTTGGCCTCGGTTTGTTGTCCCTGGTGCTCACCGCTGCCAGTTGGTTCGGCTGGCCGTCAGAGGCGCACCACCCAGCCGTCGCGCCATCAATCGACGAGCCCAAGACGGCCACTGATCCACGGGTATACCTGCTGTTCGCTCAATACGCGTTCATGGCCGCCGGACTGGTGCCCGCCATGGTGTTTCTGGTGGATTACGTCGCCCGTGGTCTCGGTGCCGGGCCGCACGTCGGCGCACTGATTTGGGTGATGTATGGCCTCGGCGCGATTATCGGGCCGGTGAGTTATGGCTTTCTGGCGGATCAGTTCGGCGCGAAGGTCAGTATTCGCGTGGTGCTGGTGGGGCAAGCAATTGCCGTTGGCCTGTTGGCGATATCGAGTTCCTTTACGGCGCTGGCCTTGCTGGCGGTGATTCTCGGCTCGTTCCCGCCGGGCATCGTCCCGTTGGCGCTGGCACGGGTTCATGAACTGATCCCGCAGCATCATCAGCAGCAAGTGGCCTGGAGCCGCGCGACGGTTTCGTTCGCAACCTTTCAGGCCATCGCCGGGTTTGCCTATTCGGCGTTGTTCAATGCCAGCGGCGGTCATCACGCCTTGTTGTTTGTCATCGCGGCCGGTGCGATTGTGGTTGCACTGCTGCTGGAACAGGGCATGCGTTTGCTCAACCGTCGTGATGATTTGCTGCCTGTTTTGAACTGAATCACCGCTCCCTCAATGCGGTCCCACTGTTATGACTTCTCTGTCCCAGGACTTCGACATGACCTTGCCTCAAACCATGACCCTGATTGAAATCACCGAGCCCGGCGGCCCCGAGGTGTTGAAGCCGCGTCAGGAGCCGGTGCCCACCCCGGCGGCGGGCGAAGTGTTGATTCGCGTGCACGCTGCGGGGATCAACCGCCCTGATGCGCTTCAACGTGCCGGCAAATACCCGCTGAAACCCGGCATGAGCCCGTTCCCGGGGCTGGAAGTGGCCGGGGAAGTGGTGGCCATCGGCGCCGGCGTCAGCGAATTCATTGTTGGCGACAAGGTCTGCGCGCTGACCAACGGCGGCGGCTACGCGCAGTATTGCGTGGCACCGGCCGGCCAGACACTGCCGATCCCTGAGGGGATGGATTGGGTGCACGCGGCGGCAGTCCCGGAAACCTTCTTCACGGTGTGGGCCAACCTGTTCGAGATGGGCGGCGCCAGCAAAGGCCAGCGCGCCCTGATCCACGGCGGCACCAGTGGCATCGGCACCACCGCGTTGATGTTGTGCCGCGAGTTCGGGGTCAAGGCATTCGCCACGGCGGGCAGCGAGGACAAGTGTGCGGTGATCCGCCAGTTGGGGGCCGAGCCGATCAACTACCGCGACCAGGATTTCGCCGAGGTCATCGCGCAAAAAACCGCCGGCAAAGGGGTGAACGTGATCCTCGACATCATGGGCGGTTCGTACCTGAATCCAAATATTGCGGCGCTGGGCATGGAGGGTCGACTGGTGATGCTGGGCTTTCTTGGTGGTGCTCACGCCAAGGATGTCGATTTGCTGGCGATCATGGCCAAGCGCGCGATCATCACCGGTTCCCTGTTGCGCTCACGCACCCGCGAAGAAAAGGCCTCGATTGCTGAACAGTTGCGCGAGTACGTCTGGCCAGTGCTCGCCGCCGGGCGTTGCCTGCCGATGATCGACAAGGTGTATGCACTCAACGATGCGTCACAGGCCCATGCGCGGATGGAGGCTGGGGATCATGTTGGGAAGATTGTGTTGAAGGTGGATTGATCGGGATGTTTGCTTTGCCGGCAATGGCCCCATCGCGAGCAAGCTCGGCTCCCACAGTGGTTTTGTGAACACCGGGGATCCCATGTGGGACCGACGGTGCGACGATTCGACTTGCCAGCGATGGGGCCCGATCGTTCACCCCACAACCTCGTACGGCTGTCGAAATTCTTCCCGCCCCCACCACGCATCTGTTAAAACCCGTCCTTTCCTGCTGATCTTCCGGACCATCGCATGTTGTCGAATTGGTTGAGCCGCTTAGGCCGTCGCTGGCTACCGTTGCTGTGCATGACCGCGCTGATCGTCGGACTGCCGGTGAGTTGTGGCGTGCTCAAATACAAGGAACGCGAGCTGCTGTTTCGCATCGAGCCGGGCACCGCCGGTTGGTACCGCGGCCTGCCGAGCGATGTGCAGGAGTTCGACATCAAACCCGCCAGCTTCAAGGCCGGGCAAAACCTGCATGCCTGGTGGTGGCCAGCCGCGCGCCGGGATGCGCCGTCGATCCTCTACCTGCACGGTGTGCGCTGGAACCTCACGGGCCAGGCGTTTCGCATCGAGCAATTGCGCGCCATGGGTTACTCGGTGCTGGCCATCGACTACCGAGGGTTCGGCCAAAGCAAAGGTGACCTGCCCTCGGAAGCCAGTGTTTACGAAGACGCCCGAGCGGCCTGGGAGCGTTTCACCCAGATGCAACCGGACGCCAACAAGCGCCTGATCTACGGCCATTCCCTGGGCGGCGCGGTGGCCATCGACCTCGCGGCAGACCTGGCCGCACAAGCGAAAAAGCACCATGACCCCGTGCCCGTGCGCGGCCTGGTGATCGAGTCCACGTTCACCTCGCTGGGCGATGCCGTGGCGCAAGTGGCCGACAGCAACCTGCCCGTGAAATGGCTGCCAGTGCGTTGGCTGGTGTCGCAGAAATTCGATTCCATCGACAAGATCGTCGGCATCGACATGCCGCTGCTGGTGGTCCACGGCCTGGCCGACCCGTTCATGCCTTCACGCTTCAGCCAGCAATTATTCAATGCCGCCAATGAACCCAAGCGCCTGCTGCTGGTGCCCGGAGGGACGCATAACAACAGCATGATTCTGGGTGGCAGTCAGTATCGCCAGGCAATCGATGGTTTGATGAAAGCCAAACCTAGCGGTAACCCCGGGCTTGCAGGTTGAACAGCTGCGCGTAACGCCCGCCCGCCTCCACCAGGCTGTCGTGATCGCCACGCTCGAGGATCGTGCCCTGGTCCAGCACGATGATGTGGTCTGCATTGCGCACGCTGGAAAACCGATGGGAAATCAGCAACGTCATGCGACCTTCGGTGTGCTCGCTGAAATGCTCGAACACCGCCGCTTCCGCCGCCGGATCGAGGGCCGACGTCGGCTCATCGAGAATCAGGATATCGGCATTGCGGCGCATGTAGGCGCGCGATAACGCGATCTTTTGCCACTGCCCGCCGGACAATTCCTGCCCTCCGGCAAACCATCGTCCCAGCTGCGTGGCATACCCGCGATCCAGACGCTCGATGAACGGCGCGGCCATGCCTTGGGCCGCCGCATCCTGCCAGCGCTGTTCATCGTTGAACGCCAAGGTGTCGCCGACCCCGATGTTTTCGCCCACCGAGAATTGGTAGCGGATGTAATCCTGAAAGATCACGCCGATGCGCTGCCGCAGCGCGACCTCCTGCCATGTCTGCAAATCGCTGCCGTCGAGCAAAATGCGCCCTTGATCGGGGCGGTACAAACGGGTCAGCAACTTGATCAGTGTGGTCTTGCCCGAGCCGTTCTCCCCCACCAGCGCCAGGCTGCGCCCCGGCACCAGGTGCAGGTCAATGCTTTCCAATGCGGCATGACTCGCCCCCGGATACGTGAAGCCGACGTTCTCGAATCGCAGACCATCGCCAGGCACGGCACCTTCCGTGAGCGTCCCGGTATCGGCCACCACCGGTTCGGCCAGGTACTCGTAGAGATTCGACAGGTAAAGGCCATCTTCATAGAGCCCGCTGATGGCGCTCAAGCTGCTGCTGACTGCGGTTTGTCCCTGCTTGAACAACACCAGGTACATGGTCATTTGCCCCAGGGTGATCTGGCCGTGAACGGCATCGACCACCACCCACGCATACGCCAGGTAGAACGCCGCCGTGCCGAGCAGGCCGAGGACAAATCCCCAGCCATCGCGACGCAACGTCAAGCGGCGGTCTTCGGCGTAGAGCCGCGCAAAGGTGTCGCGATAACGCTGCAACAACAGCGGCGCGAAGCCGAACAGCTTGACCTCTTTGATGTACCCCTCGTGGGAAAGCAGCGTCTCGATGTAATTCTGCTGCCGGCTCTCCGGCGCCCGGCGGGTGAACAGCCGAAACGCATCCCCGGAAAAATGCGCCTCGGCGAAAAACACCGGCAATGCACCGACCACCAGCAGCACCAGCGCCCACGGCGAAAAGTGCACCAGCAACACGCCAAAGCTGATCAGCACAATCAGGTTCTGGATCAGCCCCAACGACTTCATCACCAACGCCAGCGGCCGGGTCGACGCCTCGCGCCGCACCCGCACCAGCTTGTCGTAAAACTCGGAGTTCTCGAACTGCACCAACGACAACGTCTGGGCTTTCTCCAGAATCATCGTGTTGACCTTCTGCCCCAACTGCACGCGCAACAGCGACTGCTGAACCGACAGCGCCCGCTGCGTACCGGACAACAACGCCAACACCCCCGCCTCCATCAACACATAACGCACCACCGGCCACAACGGCGCACTGCCCTGCTGCGCGTGCAACTGCATGGCGCTGACCACTGCGTCGACGATGCGTTGACCGATCCAGGCGGCCAGCGCGGGGAGGACACCGGCAATCAGGGTGGCCAGGACCAGGCCGAGGAACAATCCACGGGAGGTGCCCCAGACCAGAAGCAAGGCGCGTCGGGCCTGGTCGAACAGAGCGGTGAGGCGGTTAAGGGCCGCTGGCATGGGGGGAAAGCTCGCAGAGGGCAAACAAGGTGACAGGGTACTTCAGCCCGGCAATGTGCGTGATGCGAATCAACTGTAACGTTTGTTCGCTTGACGCAAGAGGACGTCAGGATGAGGATCGACCGACTTTCAGATCACTGAGCAAGGAAGCCGGGATTGATACCTGAATGGAACCCGGAGGGACTTATCCCTCCCATCAATGAACAAAACCCTGCCGGGATGGATCGATCTCCCTATGAGGTTGATCTCTTGGCCTTCATAGAACGCTTCGCGATCAGTCAGGATCGATGTCAAATTCTGCATGGCTATCTCTCGCATCGCTCTGAGCTGCACAGGATGGGCATGGCTGAAGGATTCCAATGGCTGAACGGTAGTTTTGCAGAAAACATTGAGCTGATTGATCAGCGCGCGCCCAGAGATATCGATGTCGTTACCTTCACTTTTGCAGGTGATGAGTTCTATGACGCTCTGCAACCCGGTCAACTAAGATTGTTAGGCGCAACACGGGAGGCTCAGACCTTCTTGAAACAGCAGTACAGCGTTGATTTTTATATTCAGTCACTTCGTGATGCCCCTGAACGCTTAGTAGAAATGACCTCGTACTGGTACAGCATGTGGGCTCATCGCCGATCAAAACAATGGAAAGGATTTCTACGGGTTGACCTTGATCCTCGCGAGGATCGAGCGGCACTGGCCATGCTGACAGCTCGTAAACTGGAGCTAGCACATGAATAGAAACGAATACCTGCACACGTCGGCAGAGCTCCTCTTTCTGGAGAAGCAGCTAGCCAAACCTGGGCTCAGCAAGCTACCCGCAATGTCCATTCGCTCTCGAATTGCGCAAGCGAAATCAGCGCTTGAAGCGAATAGTCAGAACACGCACCAACCTGCGAAGGTCGTCATTACCTATCGTGGCGCCCCCGTTTTAGGTACTCAGGGGGTATTGGCCGAATTTGGTACGGCAGCAACGCAAGCGTTCAGTGAAGCTATTGCTACCATTGCGGCGTCAATCTCCGGAACTCTTGCCGATAAAGGCCCTATTCCAAATCGGTCAAACAATCAGTTACTCATAACGGGAACGGCGCTCGGCTCTTTTGGCTTCGAACTGGATGAAGTCCCTTCTGCGGCGCAAGCGGAAATGGAAGGGATCTCTTTGGTTTCACAAGCCATCGACCTTATGACCGAGTTGCTCGAAGCCACGACGAAGAGTGATGAAGAACTCTCCGAACCGGTGTCGAGATTGGCCGATAGAGCCCTGTCGAGCGTCGCAGATTTTCTGGGGAAGCTGTCCAGCTACGACGCTTCTTGTTCTCTGACCACTCCCACCCGTCAATTTCAGTTCACAGACAGTGAACAGGTCCGCAAAAGCAAGACTCGGCTAAGCCTGGATAACATCCAGGAAACGACAGAGACGTTCACGGGTGAGTTTATTGGAGCGCTCCCGGATAAGCGGGCATTCGAATTTCGGACCATCGACGGTTTGGTTATTTACGGAGGTATCCCAAGAGCGATCCCCAATCCGAATGAGGTGAACGCGAATCTCTATAAAACCTACGACATAACATTAAGCGCCAAGCGAATCGGCTCCAGCAAACCTCGCTATATCCTTCAGCGCTTTCCTTGGAATGACTGATACACCAGAACAGTCGACTTTACTCCACATCCACCTGAAACCGCGCCCGATACCGCCCCGGGCTCTCCCCCGTCCATTTCTTGAACGCTCGATGAAACGCGCTCGGTTCCTGAAAGCCCAGCCGTTCAGCGATGTCGCTGATGCTCGCCTTGCTCTGGCGTAATTGTTCAAACGCCACGCCGCGCCGTACTTCGTCCTTGATCTCCTGATACGAGCAGCCTTCGCGCTCGAGTTTGCGGCGGAAAGTGCTGGGGCTCAGGTGTTGTTCGAGGGCGAAATCCTGCAGGGTCGGCCATTCGCTGTAGTCGCTGTTGCGCAGGCGCTGGTGGACTTGCGAGGCCAGGCCGTGTTGGTTGCGGAAACGGATCACCAGCCATTGCGGGGCCGTGCGCAGGAATACTTTGAGTGAGGCCAGGTCTTGCACCACCGGCAGGCGCAGGTAGTGGCTGGCGAATTCGATTTCGGTGCGCTCGGCGCCGAAGGTCAGGTTGGGGCCCCACAGCAGGCGGTCGTCACTGAGGGACACGCGCTCATGGCGGAAGTCCGCGCGGTCGATGGGAATGCGTCGTCCGCCGAGCCAGCACAGCAGGCTGATCATCAGCACCAGGAACGTCTCTTCGCCGAAACGGCTGACGTCGTCGTTTTGCGCGTGGGTGTCGAGGCTGATGATTGCGCGCTTGCCGCGCACGCTCAGGGTGCCGCGGAAGTCGCGCAGGAACAGGCCGAAATTGGCCAGGCACTGGCGCATGGCTTTGTGCAGGTCGGGTTCTTGAATCAAGGCGCGGCAGATCAAGGCGAAGCTGCCCGGCGGCATGCCGTGGGAGTCGAGCCGGAAAAACTCGTCGTTCAACTCGCGGATCTGAATCAGCCACAGCTCGGCGAACGCGCTGGCCGGCACCCGCGCCGTGGGATCAGCCATCAACGCCGGGTCGATACCGGCCTGTTCCAGCACAGCCGTCAGGCGCTGCGAATCTCCTCCCAGAGCGTGGATCATGGCCTGCACGAAATAAACGGCAACCGAGTCGTTTTCCCGCATGTGAACGTTTCGCTCCCTGACACTTGAATGGCAAAAAACACCAGCAGCGTTGAACAGTTGCGGCATAGGACAACTGAACGGCCGGTTCTAGACTCGCGGCCAATAGTACGCCTTCGACCGTTGTGACGGCCAAGGTATCGCAAGGTATGAGTGGAAGGACGGCAAGATGAATCTGCAAAACATCGGCGTGATCGGCGCGGGCACCATGGGCAACGGGATTGCGCAGGTCTGTGCGCTGGCCGGCTTCACCGTGACCCTGATCGACATCTCCGAAAGCGCCCTGCAAAAAGCGCTGGCCACCGTCAGCAAAAACCTCGATCGCCAGGTCGCCAAGGCAACGCTGACCGAGGAACAGAAGCACGTCGCCCTCGACAGGATTCGCACCAGCACCCAATACGACAGCCTGAAAAACGCGCAACTGGTGATCGAAGCGGCCACCGAAAACCTTGACCTGAAACTGCGCGTGCTGCAACAAATCGCCGCGCAGGTCAGTGCCGAGTGCGTGATTGCCTCCAACACCTCGTCGCTGTCGATTACCCAACTCGCCGCCAGCGTCAGCCAGCCTGAGCGTTTCATCGGCCTGCACTTCTTCAACCCGGTGCCGGTGATGGGCCTGATTGAAGTGATTCGCGGCCTGCAAACCAGCGACGCCACCCATGCCCTGGCCCTGGACATGGCGACCACCTTGGGCAAAACCGCGATCACCGCCGGCAACCGCCCGGGTTTCGTGGTCAACCGGATTCTGGTGCCGATGATCAACGAAGCCATTCTGGTGTTCCAGGAAGGACTGGCCAGTGCCGAAGACATCGACGCGGGCATGCGCCTGGGCTGCAACCAGCCGATCGGCCCGCTGGCCCTGGCCGACCTGATCGGCCTGGATACCTTGCTGGCCATCATGGAAGCCTTCTACGACGGCTTCAACGACAGCAAATACCGCCCGGCTCCGCTGCTCAAGGAAATGGTCGCCGCCGGTTATCTGGGTCGTAAAACAGGACGTGGCTTCCATGCCTATGCCTGAGCGTTGCTCGCGCTTTGCCGAGTACCGGGACAAAGTGCTGGAGTTGTTTGCCAGCAAGGGTTTCGGTCAGGTCGGCATGCGTGAGCTGGCGACGTGCCTGGGGCTTTCCGCGGGCTCGTTGTATCACCATTACCCGAGCAAGCAGCACTTGCTGCTCGACCTGATCGAGGAGTTCTACGAAGAGCTGCTGGCGACCCTGGATCGCCTCGATCAAAAGGGCCCGGCGAAACGCGACAAGCTGCAAAACCTGATCCGTGCGCATTTGAATCTGCACCGGGAAATGCCGTGGCATTTTCGTCTGGCGGAACGCGACAGCGGTTGCCTCAATGACGAGCAACAGGCGCGCGTCCGGCAATTGCGCGAGCAATACGAACACCGCCTGCTGCTGATGCTCGGCACCAAACCGCGGGTCGGTGAACAGGCGAGACGCGCCACAGCACACGCCATCGCCAATTTGCTCAACAGCGCCCCCAGTTGGTTGATGCAACATCCGCTGAACGACCATGAGCGCGATGAACTGCTGGAAAACATGGTGAGCGGGGCCATTGAGCGTCTACTGCGGCCTTCGGCGCCACGCGCGGTGGCGTGAGCACCTGATGCAAGGTCAGGTGCACGCGTGTCCAGGCGATAAAACACCCCGCTTCAATAGAAAAATCATCTAAACGAATTTTGCCAAACCCTCCCTCTAACGCTTTGCTAATGGCGTCCAATTACTGTGGGCCGGGGGTCGATCAGCCACGCCCGGCCTCCTTCGTTACCGGGAGCACACCATGAAAATCAACCCCTACCTGATCTTCAACGGCGACTGCAAAGCGGCGTTCACTTTCTATGAGAAAAGTTTGCCCGGCAAGATCGAAGCCATGATGACCTTCGGTGAAACCCCGGCCGGCGAGCACGTGCCGACAGACCTTCATAACCTGATCATTCACACCCGCCTGGTGGTGGGCGATCAGGCGATCATGGGGTCTGACACCACACCGGATCGTCCCGTCGATGACATGGCCGGTTTTTCGGTGTCGCTGAATGTCGACAGCATCGCTGAAGCGGAACGGGTCTTTAATGCCTTGTCGGAAGACGGCACCGTGCAAATGCCGCTGGAACAGACGTTTTGGGCGGCGCGTTTCGGCATGCTGGTGGACCGGTTCGGCGTGTCGTGGATGGTCAACTGCGAGAAGGATCAGTAACACGCTTTGGCCTCCGGCCTGAAAAAGCCCAACCTGCGAACGTTGGGCTTTCTGGCAACTCCCGGACCGTCTGCTACCGTCAACAAGCCACCCGCGTGGCAACGGATTGTTCGGAGGACACCCGCTATGCCTGCCCATGCCCCTTGGTCCACCCGCTGCAAAATGTCGCTGCTGGCGGGAGGGCTCGCCGCCGCCCTGCTCGCGCTCAATGGCTGCGCCACCGTCGATGCCCAGACCACAGCCTATGTGGGTGTCGAACATCCGGCCCCAACACTGGCCAGTGAAGTGGTGGTGTTGCGCACCGAGCCCCTTCGCCCGCATGTTCGGTTGGGTGAAGTGCTGATCGATGCCAGCGTCGACCCAGCCCCGCCGATTACACAGGTTGAAGAAAAGCTGCGGGAGGAATCCGCCAAGCTTGGCGGCGATGCCGTGGTCGTGGTTTACGACCATATCGGGACCGTCGGCGCGTATGTCAGCGGGCCGCTGTGGAGCCGCGACATCGAAACGATTCAGGGCCGCAAGCTCAAAGGCATCGTGATCAAGTACAAGTAATCGCTCGGTGAGTGGAAGTGTTCAGCCCTTGACGCACACCACCTGGCGCAAGGTGTGCAGCACTTCCACCAGTTCGCGCTGGGCGTGCATCACGTCGTCGATGTTTTTGTAGGCCATCGGGATTTCATCGATCACCGCCGCATCCTTGCGACATTCCACGTGGGCGGTGGCGCGAACCTGATCCTGGACGGTGAACAGACTTTTCGCCTTGGTGCGGCTCATGGTGCGGCCGGCGCCGTGGCTGCAGGAGCAGAACGACTGCTCATTGCCGAGCCCGCGAACGATAAAACTTTTCGCGCCCATCGACCCCGGAATGATCCCCAACTCGCCCTTCTTCGCCGACACCGCACCTTTGCGGGTGACCAGGATGTCCTCGCCGAAGTGCCGCTCTTTTTGCACGTAGTTGTGGTGACAGTTCACCGCTTCCAGCGCCGCCTCGAAGGGTTTCCTGATCACTTGCCGGGTCGCTTGAATCACCGATTGCATCATCAGCGCACGGTTCTGTCTGGCAAAATCCTGCGCCCAACCCACGGCTTCGACGTAATCGTCAAAGTGCCGACTGCCTTCCTTGAAATAGGCCAGGTCACGGTCCGGCAAGTTGGCGAGGTGCTGTCGCATGTCGGCCTGGGCCAGTTGGATGAACAGGTTTCCGATGGCATTGCCGACCCCGCGAGAACCACTGTGCAGCATGAACCAGACCCGGTCGGTCTCATCCAGGCACACTTCAATAAAGTGGTTACCGCTGCCCAACGTGCCCAAATGCCCACGGTTGTTGGTGTGGGCGAGTTTCGGGTACTTATCGGTGATTGCCTTGAACCGTGAAGCCAGCGCCGACCAGGCATGATCGGCCTGTTTCGGAACACTGTCCCAGGCGCCTTTGTCCCGGACGCCACGTCCCAGCGTGCGGCCATGGGGCACCGCTCTCTCGATGGCGCTGCGCAAACCGTGCAGGTTGTCGGGCAAATCCGCAGCGGTCAGCGTGGTGCAGGCGGCGATCATGCCGCAGCCTATATCGACGCCGACGGCCGCCGGGATGATCGCGCCCACGGTCGGAATCACGCTGCCGATGGTCGAGCCCTTGCCCAGGTGCACGTCAGGCATCACCGCCAGATGCTTGAAGATGAACGGCATCTTCGCGGTGTTGATCAGTTGCTGCCGGGCTTCGTTTTCGACCGGGACGCCTTCGGTCCAGAGCTTGATCGGCTTGCCGTTGGCGACGTCCAGCCGTTGGTAGGTCGGGGTTTGCATAATGTTCGAGCGTGTCTCAACTGCCTGCACCGCCATGTGCTTCCTCAAAGAAATAGTCTTTCCAGCTGTCTGCCTTGTTTTTCAGCACCCCTAACGTCTGCAATTGCTCGGCATAGATATAGGTTCGCTGTGGCACCACGGTGAAATCGATTTCCGGGTCGGCGACGATTTTCTCAACCAATGGCAAGGATAGTTTCGATTGCTCCACGCGGATATAGGTCTGGGCCGCTGCGGGCTTGTCAGCCTTGATAATCTGCTCTGCCTCGGCCAGCGCTGCGTAAAACGCTTTGTAGGTTTTCGGGTTTTCGTCGTGGAATTTTTCGGTGGTGTACAACACGTTGAACGTGGCCTGGCCACCCAATACGTCGTAGGAACTCAGCACCTTGTGCACGTTGGGACTTTGCAGTTCCTGGTACTGGAACGGCGGGCTGGAGAAGTGTGAGTTGATCTCTGAACCGCCGGCGATCAGCGCCGACGTTGCATCGGGGTGGGCCAGACTGATCGAGATATCGTCAAACTTCTTGAAATTGTCCACGCCAAACTGTTTGGCCGTTTCGATCTGCAAGGTGCGCGACTGGAAACCTACCCCCGCCGCCGGCACCGCGATTCGGTCCTTTTCGGTGAAATCCTTGAGGCTTTTCACATTCGGATTATTGGTCAGCAGGTAATTGGGCATCGACCCCAGCGAGGCAATGGCCTTGACGTTTTGCTTGCCCTTGGTCCGGTCCCAGATCGTCAGCATCGGCGGCACGCCGGCCGACACCACATCCAGCGCCCCGGCCAGCAGCGCTTCGTTCATGGCGGTGGCCCCGGAGATGCTGTTCCAGTCGACCTTGATGTCGAGGCCCTGCTCCTTGCCGTGTTTTTCGATGAGCTGCTGGTCGCGCACCACATCCAGAATCAGGTAACCGATACCAAATTGCTGGGCAATGCTGATTTTGCCTTCGGCCTGAACCACCGGGCTGAGTAATGCACTCAGCGCCACCACGGAAGTGGCGAACAGGGTTAGTGCGGAGCGCTTGAAAGGTGTCGTCATGAAAACCTCGGGGGTGACTGGCCAATGCCGATAAATTAAGGAATGGCACAACCTACAAAGTATGTGTTGGCTGGGGGCTTCAGAGCTTGGCGATCGAGACTTCGGTGGATTTAACGAAGGCAATCACTTCGCTGCCCACTTTCAGTTCAAGGTCGCGCACCGAACGGGTGGTGATCACTGAGGTGACGATGCCGGAGGCGGTTTGCACGTCGATTTCGGACACCACTTCGCCTTGGACGATTTCCTTGATGACGCCCTTGAACTGGTTCCGGACGTTAATCGCTTTGATGGTCATGATGAGGCTTCCTGTCTGATGTCGGGCCAATACGCACAAAATGTGCAGGCCTCCAACGTGCACCCATCAGGCAAGCAACAAAAGGAATATATAATTATCTATTTATTCTTTTTGGATATAACAAAACCCACTCTCGCTCCCTGCTTTCAGGCGAAACAGACGACCCTGGCCACTAGATTGCCACCCCTCTTGATTTCACTCAAAATTGACAGCTAACGCTTCGATAATGGACTCCATGAAGCGCCCTTCCCTATTTCAACCTCTCTCGATGGGCAACAACGCCCGTCGACGAAATCACTCAAGGATTTACATGGAAAC
The DNA here is from genome assembly GCF_015461845.1 of Pseudomonas mucoides. Classification (GTDB taxonomy): domain Bacteria; phylum Pseudomonadota; class Gammaproteobacteria; order Pseudomonadales; family Pseudomonadaceae; genus Aquipseudomonas; species Aquipseudomonas mucoides. The sequence continues at coordinate 485,578 of NZ_JACOPW010000001.1, forward strand.
CGCACTGCCACCGAAGAAAATCTCCGGTCTTATCACGCGCATCATGGGCGGCATCAGTGCACTGCTGGCTGCTATGTGGGGGTTAATCACCTATGTGTTTCCAGACCCTACCGTGTTCGGGCTGAGCTTTCTGAACTGGAAAAACGTGATCCTGTTCATGAGCGCCTTTGTTTTTCTGTCGGTCATTTTCCTGGGCTGGTATGCCAGCCGCCTCCCGCAGATGCTCAAAGGTGCAATGCTGGTGATCCTCTCGGCGGGCCTGGCGGTGATTTTTTTCGCATTGGGTGGTGAATACGCAAAACCGAGTTTCGACTTCGCCCGTAACCAGCAGAAATTCATCGAGAATGGCGGTGCCAATATGTTGGGCAAACGCATCGAGGTGATTGACGGTGTGCGCATCGAACTGTTGGGCTGCGAGAAAATCGGGCGTTCGCCCAACTGTGATTTCGAGCTGACGAATACCCGTCTGGACGGTGAATTTCACTTCAACTCCGACACAAGTCTGTTCGAAGAAACCGGTGGGGCGCTGAACATCGACAAGATGCAGGTAGGCTCTTCAAAGTTCATGAACCGCGAAACCTTCCCGGTTGTGCGCGGCGTACCCACGCGGGTGAGATTGGCGTTTGAGCAAGGACGCGGTGATCTACAAAATTCCCCTGCACTCAAGCTGAGCCTGCGGACCAATCACGGCGATGACAGCGTCGTGAAATTCAACGACGTCGAGATCAAGTAAGCGACGTTACAGAGCATTCGCGACACCGTATGCGCAGTCGAAAGGCGCATACGGTCATTTAAACCGCTGCAACTTTCATAAACTCTCCGACGACACGCCCAGAAACTTTCTTGTCCTTTCAACCATTCGTCGCTTGGTAAATCGTGTCGCGCAATGCACGAGACGCTCTGGCGCAGGGATTGCAAAGGCCGGTCGTAGCCGCCCGGAAACGACGTAAATCTGACGCGACGACAATCCACTCAACATTTAAGGACCCCAGCGAAACGCCTGGTGAGTCACCGGAGATTTAACGTGTCAACCCTCAGTGAAATCGCAGCGAACCACGCGAGAATGGTTAAATTACAGGCACAAGAGTCGTCCGGATTGAGTGAGCGGCACGTTCAAATTGTGGGGTGCTTCGAAGTGCCCGTCATGGAAGAACAACAGCACATCCCCTTGCACTTGATCGCTGGTGTGCAGGACAACCACCTCGCCCAGGCTGCGGGTTACTTGCTCTGAGTGAGCTTTTGCACCAAGGAGTGGCACCCACCGGTGGGTGACCCCTCCTTGCGCATGTGCTTTGCGGCGAGTCGCTATTGCGAAAGCATCGATCGTTGCGATGATCGTTCCTTCGCTCTGCGTGGGAACGCCTCAAGGGACGCTCCGCGTTCCAGCCATACTGCCGGTGTCAAGCCGGGCACCCGTTTGACGCAGAGCGTCATGGGCTGCATGCCCACGCAGAGCGTGGGAACGATTATTCAGCGGCGCTAATCCGAAGCCTGCGCCCGCAATCGCCGCCCCACTACATCCAGCACATCACAGCCATCGCGCAATGGGATGGCGCACAGCAGCGCAAAGTCGCTGAGGATGAAGGATTCGCACTCGACTGAACCGCGCATCGACATGTTTTCCAGTACCTGGGTGACGGCGCGAATCCGGTAGTTGGCAGCTTCGTATAAAACATCGAGCGGCGCGTGGGTGTCGACGAACAGCGTGGGCATGTCGGTGCAGTTGCTGGTGAGGGCCATGAAGCGGCTTTTGGGGTGGGGAATGGGTTTTTCGTAGGGTGGATCGGGGTGAAGTGTTTTCATCGATTTGAGTCCTAACGTATGGATTGAAGCCGCCAGACATCACTTCCACGCAAATAGGTGGCGGCTGTACGCAGGTGTGGAAGACCGGGACGTTAGGCACCCGGCGCACTCGAAAGCGCCCCGCGCACAGCCACCAAAAAACACAGACGATAAAAAACGCCGAACTGGTGGCGCTTGATGCGCCTAACGATAGAAGGGCTTCCACGCCCTGTCACTGAATTTGCAGCGACAGGAGAAAGACTATCGACGATGGGAACCTATCCACACCCGTTCATGGAAGCCGTTAGGTGTAACGGCTTGCAATCAAAAACGGCCGTGCTCGCAATCAAAGCATTGTTTCAATTCAATTCAATTTCGATTGATGAAGCCCATTGGCTCACATTAGTTGCGAGCAAGCTTTTGTTCATTCATGCCCGCGTGCATCGCATTATCAGAGACTCACATTATCTTCAACTGATCGGTATTCGCTAATCAAACAGACGGTAGGTTTGTGGTTCTGTGTGCTTTCAGCTGTACAGCAAAAAACACTAAGCACAAGGCGTTTTATGGCAAAACATACTGAACAACTGTTAGATTTGACAATAACCATCATCCGAAAACCAAGATACACTTATCTCTAGAGCATTAAATCCCCGAATAGCGATTGTCGTGTTTAGTTGACCAGCAGATTAGGGTTAAACCCCTTGTACAGCATGTACCTTTTGCCAAAAAAATGCACGCATTGAAAAATATTAATCAGGCACTTTTAACATCCGCAAAACCAACAAGGAAATCATCATGCAAAACCTCACAACCCAAGATCTACTGCCATTTAATTTAGGCGAGAAAGAATATGCAATTGATATATTGAGTGTACAGGAGATACGTGAATACGAGCCTGTAACGCCAATCGCCAACGCTCCAGATTTTTTGAAAGGGGTCATCAATTTACGCGGCATCGTCGTGCCAATTGTAGATCTAAGAATCAAATTCTGCTTGGACAAGCCGACGTACGATCAATCTACGACAGTGATAATTTTGAAAGAAAATACACGCACCGTCGGAATAGTAGTAGATAGTGTCTCAGACGTGATAACTCTGCATCAGAACCAGGTATGTCCAGCTAATAACTTTGACCCTGATAATATTACCCCCTGCGTGGTTGGGGTGGGCAATCTAGATGAGCGTATGTTTATAATACTGGACACAAATGGACTTATGTCCAGCTCATAACTAATTTGAGTGTTAAAGGAGAAAGAATAAAGGGGACATTCAACAACCCTGTGGCGAGGACTTGTCGGACCGCCGCACCGTTCGGCTACGAAGCAGTCCCAAAATCCGGCAATGTGGTTTTATCAGGCATACCGCGGAGATTGGTTTGGCGGCGGCTGCGCAGCCGAACGAGGCGGTGCGACGGTCCGACAAGCCCCCTCGCCACAAAAGCAACTAGTCGCTATTGCGAAGGCATTGCCCGCAATCGCCGCCCCACTACATCCAGCACATCACAGCCATCGCGCAATGGGATGGCGCACAGCAGCGCAAAGTCGCTGAGGATGAAGGATTCGCACTCGACTGAACCGCGCATCGACATGTTTTCCAGTACCTGGGTGACGGCGCGAATCCGGTAGTTGGCAGCTTCGTATAAAACATCGAGCGGCGCGTGGGTGTCGACGAACAGCGTGGGCATGTCGGTGCAGTTGCTGGTGAGCGCCATGAAGCGGCTTTTGGGGTGGGGAATGGGTTTTTCGTAGGGTGGATCGGGGTGAAGGGTTTTCATTTTTTCAGACCTTGGGCGGATAAATTTAAGCTACCAACGGCCTTCCTACGGGCTTGGGTGGCAGCCGTACGCGGGAGTAGGAAACTGAGGATCCACCAAACTCAGCCACGCCGAAGCGTGTCCCGCGCACAGCCGCCGCGAACGATCTTACGGACACTAAGTAAGTGCCGCAATCACACGACAGCGCTGACGCGCGGTGAAAATCCAAGGGTTCCTACACCCTGCCACTGCATTTGCAGCGACAGCCAAAGACTATCCATGGATCTCACTTCGCACCAGTTCATCAAAGCCGCCACAACTTGAAGGAAACTTCCGACGACCTTGCCCAGAAATTTCGCCCTCGCGCAGCGTTTTGAGCGCGCGAGACTTTGCGGGAGATCAATCAGGAAAGCAGTCAGAGAAGTAGGAAAACGGCGTAGGCCAAATCCTTAAATAACACCCCACAATCAACAAGCAACCCCAAACGAAAACGTGGCGTGAGGTCTCCCCCACGCCACGTTCTTTTATCGACCCAACGAGCCGGACAACTGCTTCAACCGTCAGCCCGCCTCACTCTCCCGAATCAGCTTCTTGTTGATCTTCCCGACACTGGTCTTGGGAATCTCGGCCACGAACTTGAACTGCTTCGGAATCGCCCATTTGTTGATACGCCCACTCTCGACAAATGTCTGCAGGTGCGTCTCGAGGATTTGCTTGTCGAGGTACTGACCCGGCTCGCACACCACCATCGCCATGGGCCGTTCGCCCCACTGCTCATCGACGATGCCGACGACCGCGACAGACATCACCGCCGCGTGTTCGCTGATCAGGCTCTCCAGTTCCAGCGAGCTGATCCACTCGCCCCCGGTCTTGATCACATCCTTGATGCGGTCCTTGATTTCCACGCCGCCCATCGAGTCGATGGAAGCCATGTCGCCCGTGTGCATCCAGCCGTCGAGCCAGAGCTCGGCGCCCTTTGCCGGTTCTTTCAAATAACCCTGGGTCAGCCACGGTGCGCGGACCACGATTTCGCCGAGAGACTCACCGTCATGGACCACATCGTTGCCGCTGGCATCGACGATTTTCAGGTCAACCATGGGCACCGGGGTGCCGGTTTTGATGCGGGTTGCCAATTGGTCTTGCATGGGTTGCTTGAGCACGTCGTCACGCAGGTAACTCAGGCACAGCAACGGGCAGGTTTCCGACATGCCGTAACCGCTGTGCACCACCATGCCTTTGGCGCTGGCTTCGCTGGCGATACCGAGGGTCAGCGCACTGCCGCCGAGGAGCATTTTCCAGCCCTCGAAACGGGTTTGCTTCCCGGCCTCGCAGTTCAGGATCATTTGCAGAATGGTCGGCACACAATGGGAGAAGGTGACCTTCTCCTCACGATACAACCGGACCAGGCTGTTGGGTTCGTAGCGGCCCGGATAAACCTGCTTCAGCCCCATCAGCGTGGCGACATACGGCACGCCCCACGCATGCACGTGAAACATCGGCGTGATCGGCATGTACACGTCATCGGAACGCAGCAGCGGCTGGCCTTGATACACGCCCAGCGTGCCAACGGCATTCAGGGTGTGCAGGACCAGTTGGCGATGGGTGAAGTACACGCCTTTCGGGTCGCCGGTGGTGCCGGTGGTGTAGAACAGGGTCGCCACCGAGTTCTCGTCGAAATCGGGGAAGTCGTACTGGTCTGATGCCAGCGACAGCAAATGCTCATATTCACCCAGCACCGGCAACGAGGTGCTGGCGGCGCTGTCATCGGTGAGTTGGAGATAGCCTTTGACGGTGGTCAACCGATCCTGGACCTGCTCGAGCAACGGCAGGAAATCATCATGCACCAGCACCAGATCGTCTTCGGCGTGGTTCATGGTGAACAGCACCTGATCCGGCGACAGACGAATGTTCACCGTATGCAGCACCGCGCCGATCATCGGCACGGCGAAGAAGCATTCCAGGTAGCGATGGCTGTCCCAGTCCAGCAGTGCCACGGTGTCCCCGGCTTTCACGCCGGCGGCCGTCAAGGCGTTGGCCAGTTTGCGGATGCGTTTGTTGAGGGTCTGGTAGTCGTAGCGCAGTTTGTCGGCGTAGACGATTTCGCGACCCGGTTCGTAGCGCGCACCGGACAGCAATAATTGCTTGATCAGCAAGGGATAGGCGTAGGCGCCATCGGCGGGCGGGATTATTTTTGTCGCCATCATGTTTGGGTTCCTGGTCCTTATGTTATTGGCTCAGAGCCCCTCGATGCACTCAGTTGCAATCGACTCCCGACGCGGAGTCGGGAGTCGCGGGGGCCTGGCGATCAGAACTGCGCGGCGTCCAGCTCGTAGAGGCACTCGCTGCCGGCCTTGACCGATGCGCTCAATGAATGGATGCGTGGCAGCAGGCGGGCGAAGTAGAAGCGTGCGGTGGCCAGTTTGCTGACGTAGAAGTCGTCCTCGGCCTGCTTGCCGATGGCGGTCTTGGCCATCAGTGCCCACATGTAGGCGTAGGCGACGTAGCCGAAGGTTTGCAGGTACTCGACCGAGGCTGCGCCGATTTCATTCGGGTTGTTTTTCGCCCGGTCGAGCACCCACGCGGTCAATTCGTCGAGGACGTCCACGGCGGCGTTCAACGGCTTGCTGAACTCACTGAACTCGGCGTTGGCGTTGGCGGCGAAGTGGCGAACCTCGGAGGCGAACAAGCGGTAAAGCGCCCCGCCGCTGCCGACGATCTTGCGCCCGACCAGGTCCAGCGACTGGATGCCGTTGGTGCCTTCGTAAATCTGGGTGATGCGCACGTCACGCACCAACTGCTCCTGGCCCCACTCGCGGATGTAGCCGTGGCCGCCGAAAATCATCTGACCGTGCAATGTGGTTTCGAGGCCCATGTCGGTGAGAAACGCCTTGGCCACCGGGGTCAACAGCGAGACCAACTCCTGTGCACGACTGCGCGTGGTCGCGTCTTCACTGTACTTGGCCGCGTCCAGTTGCAGGGCCACGTAGCTGGAGAACGCACGGCCTCCTTCGTTCAAGGCTTTCATGGTCAACAACATGCGGCGCACGTCCGGGTGGACGATGATCGGGTCGGCGGCCTTGTCCTTGTTCTGCGCACCGGTTGGCGCACGGCTTTGCAGACGGTCACGGGCGTACTCGACAGCGTTCTGGTACGAGCGCTCGCCCAAGGACAGCCCTTGAATGCCGACGCCCAGACGCTCGTAGTTCATCATGGTGAACATCGCCGCCAGGCCCTTGTTCGGCGCGTCGACGATCCAGCCAGTGGCGCCGTCGAAGTTCATCACGCAGGTGGCGGAGGCCTTGATGCCCATCTTGTGCTCGATGGACCCGCAGGACAGCGCGTTGCGCTCGCCCAGGGAACCGTCGTCGTTGACCAGCACCTTGGGCACCAGGAACAGGGAAATACCTTTAGGACCGGCCGGTGCATCCGGCAGTCGGGCCAGTACCAGGTGAATGATGTTTTCGGTCAGGTCGTGCTCACCGCCGGTGATGAAAATTTTGCTGCCGCTGACTTTATAGCTGCCGTCGGCCTGAGGCTCGGCGCGGGTACGAATCAAGCCCAGGTCGGTGCCGGCGTGGGCTTCGGTCAGGCACATCGAACCGGTCCAGGTGCCGGCGTACATGTTCGGCAAATAACGCTGCTTGAGCTCTTCACTGGCGTGGGCATTGATCGACAGGCACGCGCCGGCCGTCAGCATCGGGTAGAGGCCGAAGGACAGGCCGGCCGAGTTGACCATCTCTTCGACCTGCGCCGAAATCGCCTTGGGCATGCCCATGCCGCCGAACTGCGGATCACCGCCCACGCCGACCCAACCGCCCTCGGCGAACGCCTGGTACGCGGCGACAAAACCGTCCGGCGCGATGACTTCGCCGTTGTTCCAGGTGCAGCCTTGTTCGTCGCCATTGCGGTTCAGCGGTGCGATCACTTCACCAGTGATCTTGCCGGCCTCTTCGAGGATCGCGGCAGCCGTCTCTTCATCAATCACCTCGGCCAGGCCAGGTAATGTCGCCCACAGGCTGGACACCTCAAAGACTTCATTGAGGACGAAGCGCATGTCGCGCAAGGGAGCTTTGTATTCGGACATAGTGACTTACTCAGGTGTGCTCAAGGCATGAGGAACAGGTGAAGTGTGCGAGGTGCCGGCTTCTTCGGCGGGCGCCAGCAGAGCGTCCTCGACAGGACGCGTTTCCAGGGACTTTTCGCGTAGCAGGAAGTACGACAGGGCCGGAATCAGGATCAGCGCGCCGAGCATGTTCCACAGGAACATGAAGGTCAGCAGGATGCCCATGTCGGCCTGGAATTTGATCGGCGACCAGACCCAGCACACCACGCCGGCGGCGAGAGTGATGCCGACCAGCCCGACCACCCGGCCGGTGAACGACACGGCGTTGCGGTACGACTGGGACAACGACAGACCCTGACGCTGGAAATGCAGCTGCACACTCAGCAGGTACAGCGCGTAGTCGACGCCGATGCCGACGCCCAACGCGATCACCGGCAAGGTCGCGACTTTCACGCCGATGCCCATCGCCACCATCAAGGCTTCGCAGAGGATCGAGGTCAGCACCAGCGGCAGCAGCGCCACCAGCGTCGCGCGCCAGCTGCGGAAGGTGATCAGGCAGAACAGCGTCACCGCCGCGTACACGTACAGCAGCATGGTGTGATTGGCCTCGCGCACCACGATGTTGGTCGCCGCTTCAATCCCGGCACTGCCGGCAGCGAGCAGGAACTGACGATCGTCGGTGCTGTTTTCCTTGGCGAACTTGTCGGCGATGGCGACCACTTCGTCCAGGGTTTCGGCCTTGTGGTCCTTGAGGAAGGCGATCACCGGCATCAGCGAGCAATTGTTGTTGAACAGCTCCGGCGAGTTGACCGAGGCCTGTTGCGCGGCGTAGTTGAGCACGTCCTGGTTGCGCTGGATGCTGTTGAGCTTGGGGTTGCCCTCGTAGGTGCCGGCGGTGATCTGGCGCACGGCGTTGACCAGCGAGGTGGTCGCACGCACGCCCGGGTTCTGTTGCAGCTCCCAGGCCAGACGGTCGGCCAATACCAGGGTCTTGTAGTTCAGGCAGCCTTCCGGTGCGGTCTTGATCATCACCGCGAACAGGTCGCTGGACAGTGCGTAATGCTGGGTGATGTAGGCGTTGTCACGGTTGTAGCGCGAGTCGGCACGCAGCTCCGGCGCCCCGCTTTCCAGGTCGCCGATTTTCAGGTGCAGGCTGACCATGAAGCCGCCGACGCCCATCAGCACCGCGACCAATACGGCGCCCGTGGCCCACTTGCGGGTGGTGAAACGGTCGAGCAAATCCCAGAGTCGGCCAAAGCCTTTGTGCTTTTCAGCGCGGGTGTCGATTTTCAGCGCGCGCTCGGCGGCTTTCGCACCGACGCCGACGTAGGACAGCGCCACCGGCATCAGCAGCAGCGAGGTGAAGATCAAGACGGCGACACCGATGCTGGCGGTGATCGCCAGGTCCTGGATCACCGGAATGTCGATCAGCATCAGCACGGCGAAACCCACGGCGTCGGCCAGCAGCGCGGTGACCCCGGCAATGAACAGACGGCGGAAGGTGTAGCGCGCGGCGATCAGTTTATGGGTGCCGCGGGCGATGTCCTGCATGATCCCGTTCATCTTCTGCGCGGCGTGGGACACGCCGATGGCGAAGATCAGGAACGGCACCAGCACCGAGTACGGGTCGATGGCGTAACCCAGCCAGGCGACGATGCCCAGCTGCCAGACCACCGCAATCAGCGAGCAGCCGACCACCAGCAAGGTGCTGCGTACGCAACGGGTGTAGGCGTAAATGATCACCAGCGACGTGATCACGGCCAGGCCGAAAAACATCATCACCTGAATCAGGCCGTCGATCAGGTCGCCCATCAATTTGGCGAAGCCGATCACCCGGACTTTGTAGTGACCTTTGCCTTCGACGCCGGACTTGCGCGCGGCGCTGTCACCGGCGTATTCGATCTTGTCGCGCAACTGCTCTTCGAGCATCTGCGAAAATTCGTGGTAGTTGATGCGCTTTCCGCCGGCGCCCGCCTTATCCAGCAGCGGCACAATCAGCATGCTGGATTTGAAGTCGCTGGCGACCAGGCTGCCGACGATCCCGGCACGGGAAATGTTCTGGCGCAGCTGCTCGATTTGTTCAGGCTTGCCCTGGTAAGTGTCGGGCATCACCGGGCCACCCTGGAAGCCTTCCTCGGTGACTTCGGTCCAGCGTACCGCCGGGCTCCACAGCGATTTCATCCAGGCGCGGTCAACGCCTTCGGTGAGGAACAGTTGGTCGTTGACCTGCTTGAGCACGTCCAGGTATTCAGGGTCGAAAATGTCGCCCTGGGTGTTTTCCACCACCACCCGCACCGAGTTACCGAGGCCGCGTAGGGACGCACGGTTTTCCAGGAAATTCTGGATGTACGGCTGGCTCTGCGGAATCATTTTTTCGAAGCTGGGGCGCAGCTCCAGACGGGTGACCGCCATGAAGCCCAGCACCACGGTGGCGAGCGCCATCAGCAGCATGAACAGAGGGCGGTAGTTGAAGACCAGGCGTTCCAGCAGGTTGCCGGAGCGACGGTCGAAATCGCGCACGTCGCGGATCACCGGCATGGCTTCTTGTTGTTTTATGTTGCCCATGTCTGGGTTCTCGCTTTAAGGGTTCGAGGTCTTAACGACGGACAGCGCCAGTGCGCCACGGCTGCCAGCCACGACCAACGAGCCGTCGGAGGCTTCGGTGGCGCCAGCTATCGGCGTCGGTACTGGCTGCTGAACCAGGTGCAGTTGCGCGCCAGAACCCTGGCTGACCAGCATCTGCCCACCCTGGGTGAACAAGCGGTAGTCGCCATGGTTATCGATCAGGCCGGCGGTGACGCTGATGTGCAGGCCGGTGTCCAGCGCGGTCCAGTTCTGGCCGCCATCGGTGCTGCGCAATACGTTGCCGCGCAAGCCGTAGACCAGCACTTCGCCGGGTTTGCCAAGCACGCCGAAAAAGCTGCCCTGATAAGGCGTTTGCACTTCAGCGAAACGCTGGCTGGCGTCGTCCCATTTGAGCAACAGACCCTGCTCGCCGGCGATGTACAACGCATCCCCCGTGGAGGCGATGGCATTCAGGTGAAAGCCTTGCGGGTTGTCGGTGCGGTCCTGAAACGGGGTCCAGGTCTGGCCGCCGTCTTCAGTGCGCAGGATCAGGTTGAACACGCCGACCGCGTAACCCAGTTTTTCATTGGCGAACCAGACGTCGAGCAAGGGTTTATCGGCGCCCTGCTCTACCAGCCGCTGCCCTTCGGCGGCCCAGTGTGACCATTGTTCGTTGTCCGGTTCGGCACTGGCCAACGCACCATAATGCTTGATCAGTAACTCACCGATCTGACGGCCGTCCAGCTGTTTGGTCCAGGTCGCGCCCGCATCGCTGCTGTGCAACACCACGCCGTCATTACCGACCGCCCAGCCTTCCCTGGCTGATGGAAAGTTCACCGCACTGAGATCGGCACTCACTGGCACGACAGCCTGCTGCCAGTGTTTACCGCTGTCATCGGAATAGAGAATGTGCCCACGCTGCCCGACGGCAACCAATCGGTCGCCCGCACGGGTCATGCCGGTCAACGGGCTGCTGACCGCCAGCGGACTGACTCTGGCGGGCAGGTCCAGCACATCGATGTAACCGGCCGCCTGGGTGACGCCCTGCGACATGACAAGCAGGGCGCCGAGCGTTAACTGCAGGTACTTTTTGTACGAACACATACCGCGTCCTCTTGGGAAAACCGCGTCTGGGACTGCAAGCGTGCAGCCCGACGTTGAAAACCGGCGCCGCGACGATCGGCGAGCACCGACCGTCGCCGGTCACACGGTTTGCGGGCCGTGGACCGATGAACGCCTTGTTGCGGTTTGCTTAGCGAATGCCGGCGCCCGCCAGGGACTCCGACGACCACTGCGCCTTGGAGAGCGGATCGATGTACTTGATGCCGCCGTAAGGGCCGACTACACCGTTGATGTTGTAGGAACCGCCCACCAGGTCGTAAATCATGAACGGCGTGGAGTCAGGCACCTGCTTGTCATAGCTCTGGCTGAGGAAGGCAAAGGAACCACGGTAGAGCTGACCACGGGCGTCATATTGGTCCGAGGCCAAAGCTGTCCAGCTGTCTTCGTCGAGGTAGAAGCGACGTTTGGCGTAGATGTGACGTGCACCGGCCTTGAGGGTGCCTTCGACGACCCACACGCGGTGTTTTTCCCAGCGCACATAATCGGATGCCAGGTGATTAGGCGTGGTGATCGACTTCGGATCCTGCACGTAGGTCAGCTTGTAGGTGTTGTACGGCACGATCATTTCTTGCTTGCCGACCAGCTTCCAGTCGTAGCGATCCAGCGCACCGTTGAACACGAACACATCATCGTAAGTACCGGCGCCGGCGGTGCCTGGGTTAGGCGTGTCGTAGGCCAGGTTCGGAGCCAGCTTCACGCGGCGCTGGCCAGGCAAGTACTGCCAGGCACGACGCGGTTGTTGCAGCGGGTTGGCGGCGTCCTTGAGCATCACCGCTTCGCCGGCACGACGCGCCGGGCCGGTGTATTGCAGCTTCATCTGGTAGTACACGTCGGCACTGCTGATCGGCTGCGCCAGGTTTTCGTAGATCGGATAAGAGATGAATGCCTGCCCGGTGGTCGCCAGGCTTGGAACGCCCGCGGAGTCAACGTTCCAGGAGTCGTACTTGGAGTTGATGCTCACACCCTGATAGCGCAACAGGAAGTTCCACATCGCCTCGTTACCCGATTGCGGAATCGGGAACGGTACGCCCGGCAGCACGTTGTCGATGGCCAGGCCACCTTCAAGGGACTTGGCGCCGGTGGCGTTTTTCACGCCGTTGTCGAGGATCGCCTTAGGCAGCGAAACGGTGCGGTGAGTCGGGTACACCTCGACTTTGAACGTCGGGAAACGCTTGGCCAGTTCCGCGGTGGTTGCGGTGAGCTGACCCTTGTACTGATCGACGTTTTTACCGTCGATAACCAGCAGCGGTTTTTCATTGGCAAACGGATCCGGGCGCATGCTGTCACCGGCCTTGAAGCTGGCGGGTGGCGTGGTCAGGCCGCCGTCATAGGCCGGGATGGAACCATCGGCATTCCCGGCTTTTTCAGCGCCGACGAGGGTCAGGCTGCTGCCCAGTTTGGCGGCATCCTGAGCAGATACGGCAGCGTGTGCCTGGGCGGCAACAACCATCGCCAGCGAGGCAGCCAACACGGTTTGTACAAATTTCATGTTGAGGTTCTCCTGCTTACGTCGAGTAAGCGAGTGATGAATCAAAAGGTGGTTTTCATTGTCAGGTACACAGCACCACGATCCTCAGTCGTGGCACCGCCACCGGAAAAGGACGAGTAGCCACCGGCGTAGCACGCATAGTTTTCGTTACCACTAAAGGCGTTGGGAGTAGAGCCGTCGCCCCCCGTCGGGCCGGTACTCACGCCGCTTTTATTGCACTTCTCGGTCTGGCCGAAAGAGTCCACATACTTCAGGTCGACAAAGTATTTGTTGTACACAACGGCACCCACGCCGAAGGCATAGTTGCCGGTGTCCTTGGCACCGCCACCGGACACCGGGGACACGCCGTCGATGCCGACGTTGACGGACATTGGCGCGTTGAGGTCAACGCCCGGGAATACCTGGTACCAGGTCGGTGTGAAGTTGACCGCGATCCCCCAGTTGTCACGGGTCGGTTTGTCGATACCGCGATAGCTGTCCTCACCCTTGTAGAGCGCCTTGTTTTTGTCATCGATGCTCAACAGGTTGCTGTAATACAGTTCGGCAAGCACTGTCGCCTGATCGAACACCGGCGTTTTAGGCAGGGTCATCAGACCGTTCAACGTCCAGTGCAACGTCTCGCCGGTGGCGCTCATGCTGTCGCCGCGGCTCGGGGTGTCGTAGATCACGCCCGTGGCATCGGTGCGCGCCGGCAACAGGCCGAGGCCTTTGCCCAGGCCCAACGGACTGGTGGAGCTGACGATTGCCGGGATACTGGCCAGCGGCATGTTGTGACGGATGTTCAGGTCGGAACCCACACTCACGCCGCCAACGTCCTTGGACAGGCTCAGGCCGAAAATCTTGATGTCGTCGGCATAGGCCAGTTGATAAGTGGCGGAGTTCAACGAATTGAGCGTGTTGACCACGGCAGGCACTTGCCCTGCTGGTCGGGTGCCGTTCGGGTTGGCCGACGATATGCCTCGGGCATCCAGCCAGGCTTGCGGCAGGATTTCCGACGTCTCGCGGTAGTAGACGCCGAGCGTCCCGTCCAGCCAGGCCGGCGACCACTTGGCCATGACGCCCCAGTCACCGCTGCTGTGCGGCGTCAGGTCATGCCCACGCACCACGTTGGTCAAACCGTTGCACGGCGCCAGGCCGCAACCCAGCGGGCTGCCCGGAACCACGGCGTTGGTGTTGCCCAACAGGAACGATTGCGCGCCGAAACCCACCAGATCGGAACCACCGTAGTAGGTGCCGGCTTCAGGCAAGCGAGCTGCATCCCAGTCGAGGAAATACTGAGCGCCGATGGTCAACTCAGGGTTAACGGTGAAGGTCGTCGACAGTTGGTTACGCGGTACGAACAGTTCCTTGGCTTCAGTGCCAGGCGACGCCGCCAGCTTGGCGAGGTCGAGGCCGGACTGGCCGTAGCTGATCGAATGCACCGGGTTGAGAATGGTCTCGCCCCAGAACACGTTGTGCTGACCGGCCTTCATGCTGAGCAATGATTCTTCGCCCACTTCAGTGCTGTAGAACACGAATGCATCGAGGATTTCACCGGACGGGCCGGTGTAGTAACGCTGGGCGTAGTTGCTCAGGTGCGGGCTGCCAAAACCGACGTTGTCGTTGGCGACGGCAGCCAGGCGTGGGTCGTTGGCGACCAGGCCGGAGCGTGCATCGTTGCCGTTGACGAACGGGTTGGAGTTGGAGCCGGTGTTCTCATACGCCTTGTCGTACCAGCTGGCGGCACTGACACGAAAGCCCATGGTGTTCTTGTAGACCACGTCCATCTCGGTCAACAGGTCGATACGGTTGGTGATGTTGGTGCCAGCCTTGCGGAAGTTGTAGTCGCCATCGTTGTTGTTTGGCGTCCCCAACATGCGCTTGTCGGCGCTTTCGGTGCGCACACCGTAGTTGTACTTGATGGTGTTATCGATGCGCGCGGTCCAGTCCGGGTTACCGGTATCCAGTTCAACCGCGTGGGCGGTCGGCATGGACGCGGCCAGAATGGCTGAGGCCAGCAATGTGTAACGCGAAACCGTGAACCCGTGACTCTTATTGTTGTGCATTGCGTTGTCTCCGCCTTTTGTATTTGTTTTAAGCGCAGCCGCCCTCACGCATTCCCTTGTACCAGGGTTTTGCGTTGCTCAGGATTGAGGGCAAATGCCGGTTGGCTTGCGGCCAGCCGGCGCCTGAATTAGCGATCCAGCTCGAGAATGAAAGCTTCGGCTTCTGGCCAGTGGCCAAATCCTGCAGCCGGGTTCAGATGACCTACTGCACCGAGATTGCGCAGTTCGGCACCCCAGCCTCGAGCCATGCGATTGACGGCTTCGAGACTGGCCAGGTGATCATTGGTGCTGCCAATCACCAGGCTTGGGAACGGCAGCGGACCTTCGGGTAGCGGATTCCAGCCATGGGACCGCAGCGATTCGGAAGAAGGGTAGCCTTGCGGCCAGGTGGCATCGAGGTCCGGCGGCGCGGCCAGCAGAGCGCCCTTGATCGGACGGCTGTGCAACGCGGCCCAGTGCGCGACCATCAATACGCCGGCACTGTGGGCGACCAGAATCACCGGCCCGTCGATTTGCTCCAGTTCATGCTGGATCGCACGGACCCGTGCAGCGCAGTCGAGTTTGTCGGTTTCAAGCGGTGGGACGCTGCGTACCTTGGCAAGCCTGGCTTCAAGCAAAGTCTGCCAATGCTCGGCCACGTGCTCACGCAAGCCCGGTACGATTAAAACG
Source organism: Pseudomonas mucoides (assembly GCF_015461845.1). GTDB lineage: Bacteria > Pseudomonadota > Gammaproteobacteria > Pseudomonadales > Pseudomonadaceae > Aquipseudomonas > Aquipseudomonas mucoides. The sequence goes on from NZ_JACOPW010000001.1 coordinate 501,069, forward strand.
GTTGCAGCAGTTTGCAGTTTGTCCACGTCAGCACCTACGCTTTCTCGATGACTCGACTGACTCATTGGTCAGACGTTTTTGTAGTGCTGACATTAAAGAGCGCCCACCCCGGACGCTTTACATTAGACGTCAGTCGCTTTTCTTTTCATGACAAATTCGGGGGCGTCGACGTGAGGTGCCCGCTGGTCGAAAACCACGGCAGGTTTGCCCAAGGCCACTGTAATCAATACGTGGACGGATTTATCGCGATCAGATGGCTACGTTTAAAGGGAGAACCGGGCGCCTGACTACACTCAACCAACAACTTTCCATTTCATGACGTGCTGGATATAGTCGCCACGCTCATTTCCACCCTCACCGGCCCAGGGAAGACCCACGCATGACCAAGCTTGTTCGCGCCGCCGTCTTGACCAACTACCTGGAGGTCACTAATTACCTGGGTTTCAACCCGCGTGATGTATTGGCTGCCAACGGCTTGAGCAGGGCTCAGTTGCTGGCGCCGGAACACCGGATCCCTATCGATTCCGCCGTGCGCGTGCTGGAAGATTCCGCCGTCGCCAGTGGTTGCCAGAGCTTCGGCCTGAGCATGGCCGAGTCACGCCAGCTCTCGGATTTCGGCGTGGTCAGCCTGCTGCTCACGCACCAGCGCACACTGCGCGAAGCCTTGCAGGTGGTGGTGCATTACCGTCACTTGATGAATGATTCGCTGGCCATCTTCATTGAAGAGGCCGGCAAGATGGTGATCATTCGCGAAGAGGTCGTGACCGATACGCCGATGCCTTCACGGCAAGCCAACGAACTGGCCATCGGCGTGATGTTCCGTTTGTGCGCCGCCCTGCTCGGCGCGCACTGGCACCCCTACAGCGTCAACTTCACGCACCAGCCTCCGGACAACCTGCAACTGCATCGTCGCCTGTTTGGCTGCACCGTGGAGTTCGGCAGCGAGTTCAATGGCATTGTCTGCCCCAATGCCAGCCTGGACGTGACCAACCCCCACGCCGACCCGGCCATGGCACGTTACGCTCAGGGCTACCTCGACTCGTTGCTGAGCCATGAAGGCGAGTCGTTGCTGTTCGAGGTGCGCAAGGCCATTTACCTGCTGCTGCCCATGGGCCGCGCCACTATCGAGCAAATCGCCCAGACCCAGGGAATGAACGTACGGACGCTGCAACGACGCCTCAAAGACGATGGCTGCGCCTTCAACGACCTGATCAACGACGTGCGCCGCGATCTGGTCCTGCGTTACCTGGAGAATCCGAATTATTCACTGGGGCGCATCGCCGACATGCTCGGGTACTCGATGGCGAGCTCTTTCACGCGCTGGTTCATCACCCAGTTCGGCATGCCACCGGCAGCGTGGCGCGCACAAAAACAAGGCAGCGCCAAATCTGTCCCGGGTCATAACGAATCCTGAGGCCGCCAAACCCCTGAGTCCCCCCCCGGGAATTCGGGGTATTAAACATCGCCCGAAAGCGCCTGTTTAAAACCATTCCAGGTTACTTCCGGAAAGCCACAAGACCTTGCGCCGTTGCCTACGGCTACGCCAGAATCCGCCGGCTTGTGCGCCTTGGTCCGGGTCTCTATCGTTTCCGGGTCGCTGACAATTCAGCGATCGGGTTTAGCAGCTCGGACAAATATCAAGGCACGTCAGTGCCGCCTCTGATCAACCGACACTGTTTCGTCAGTTGCTCTGCGTTATGGCGGCTATGCGTGGGGCACTTCGGTGCGCCGGGTTCCTTGATCCCTGGTCTGCTAACCCGCGTACAGCCGCCACCCACTTCGTTTAGCAGCGATGGATGCTGGCTCCCATGATCAAGGAGTTTCACCATGTTCAAAATCACGCCCAACCCGCCAGAAACCGACGACGTTTCCCCTTACGAAACCCCCGACTCCAAAAAACTCAACGAAGCCGCCGACCGCGCCCTCGATTACTACCTCAAACCGGTCATTCCAAAAGACACCCCGCGCAGACCCAGCACAATCTACTTCGTTGGCCCCGACACCGACAACGAAACCCTGCTGGTCAACGCCTGTGAGACATTGGCGTCAGCGAGTGTGATGTTGAGTGATTTCGCGGGGCAACTGAACGGTACACAGCGCCACACCCTGCTGGGCATTCAAAACTCTGTGATGCTCGGAGAAATGGCGGTGAACCGGATGCTGGATAACGTCGATCCGCACAGCTAACGCTGATCTTTAACGAGGCTCAATCCTGAGATAGCGAACAGTCCTGGCGACATTCAGGACTCGTCCTACAGCCACGATCAACCTCGTTCGTTAACGTCGCACAGCTCCTTTTTCCGGAGCTATCGACGGACGAATGCAAGGAAGATCAATGGCCGGTAACAAGGAAGTTCCCAGGGTTAAAAACCCACCCTCCGGTGATGGTCATCACATCACCTACCGTTTCATGACGGCCACCGAACTGGCCGAGCGCGAGGCGCGACAAAGCGCCTACGACACCATGCTCGCCCGGCAGCAGGCTTTTGAAGATCGGCTTCAAGCCTCTACGAAAAAGCCGGAAATCGCTCGCGCAGGATGCGTCTTCGCCAAATCCTGCAACCTTCCAGACGCCATCATTAATTACTCGAGTCCTTCGGGTGTGGTCCCGACCGATAGCCTCAAGGATTACGGCAAAATTGCGTGGCTCGGCGCTCGTGACGTAGACGACGCCGGGCTGCTGAATCTCGAAACCATCAGTGGCAGTACCGTCTCCCTCGGCATTGGGCGGCTCGCCCTTAGCGCCCCAACTCTTGCTGCCCCGGTTCTGGGCCTTGGCGCTGCCGGAGCCGCGACATTGGCCGGTGTCGTCGCCTTGTTCTGGACGCAGAGCCTGGGTGATAGCGCGCTCTATACCGAAGACCAACTGCGTACCCTCAAACAGGCCAGAACCCGCGTTAGGCTTCAGGTCGAGCAACAGGCTGACGGCAGCCTCAAGGGCTACGGGTTTTACACCGGCAAAAACCGTGATTGGGAAATGGTCGATGTTGTGCAGTTCACACTGCGCGGCAGTCAGCAGGTGGCGGATCTTGGGGATGGCGTCGAGCTGATCTGGACACCGGCCGTGGATGGCTCGGACATCCTCGGCATTCCTGCGCTGGAAACGGCACCACCGGCGCCGCATATCTGGGTGTACCCGCCGACGCCGGCGGCGGCGGCGGCCAGCATCATAGTGAATCCGGTGTATCCGCCGGAGTACAAGGATTTCATTCTGGTGTTCCCGGTGGGGTCGGGGGTGAAGCCGGTTTACATTGTGGTGAGTGTTTCTGATCACAATTACCATCCGGCACCGACAGGCCTTACTGCTTTTCCTGACGCGACGAAGTCAAATCGTAAAACACCCATAAAAGGCGGTGGCGGACTTAGGAAGCGATGGAAAAACCCAAAAGGGATAATTTTCGAATGGGACTCGCAGCACGGAGCTGTCGAGATGTACGACAAACGTGGTCGTCATCTCGGTGAATATGATCCAACTACGGGCGAGCAGACCAAACCCGCAGATAAGACCAGGAGTGTGGAACCATGATTTACGTCATAGAAGCATTTGATAAAAAAACCGAGCTCATCGCATTCGAAGAAAAATTGCCGAGTGGCTACGATAACGAGCTGAAAGCGATTATGGGATGGACGGCGGACCAACAAGGTTGGGAGGGATATAACCTCACTGCCGAGCAGCTTGGTGCGTTGGAAGGAATACTCGGCAAAAAAATTTATGATCCAGCCTATCTATTCCAGCTGACCTGCAACGCCTAGATACAGCCGCGCTCAGTTCTCAAGCCAAATCCCCCCGGCCTAATTACCTGATCGGGATTTTCTTTAACCCGTCCCTTTTAGATAGCGCTGCTGCTAAAAGCATTGAGCCAACTGTGTAACCGCAGCCCTGTGGCGAGGGAGCTTGCTCCCTCGCCACAATAGCTACCTCATCACAAACTGTTTTCGAACCAACGAAAAAAGCGGCGACTGCTTATACAGTCGCCGCGAAAAGCCGGCGTTTGTGACACCGACCGAGAGCCGCACAGTGCTGAGGAGTCAAACCCGGTGCGGCGCTGCCATAAAACGGATGTTGACCGGGCTCAGAACCCCCAGCGCAGCAACAGCAGCACCAGGACGACAAGGAACACCGTCTCCCCCACCATCAGGAGAATGGGCTTGATGCCGACGGAGGCCAGCTCCTTGAGCTGAGTCTTCATGCCCAGGGCACTGATGGACACCACCAGGCACCAACGCGACAGGTCATTGACCGTGCCTTGAACGACGGGCGCTATCCATCCCGTACTGTTGATGCACGCCAGCAGCAGAAAGCCGACGGCGAACCACGGCAGCAGCGGCGGTCGCTTGCCGCCCGTTTCGGCGCCTTGCATGCGCGTGACCATGGCCGCACAGACGATCACTGGCAGGAGCATGGCGACTCGCATCAGCTTGACCACCGTGGCCGTGTCGCCCGTTTCGGTCGACATGCTGTAACCGGCACCGACCACTTGGGCCACATCGTGGATGGTGGCGCCGAGGAAAATACCCGCCATTTGCGGTGACAATGACAACCAGTTGGCAATCATTGGATAAACAATCATCGCCATCGTCGAAAGGGCCGACACGCCAATGACGGTAAACAGTGTGGCGCGTTCTTTCTGCGGATGATTGGGCAAGGCTGCCGCCAGTGCCAGCGCTGCCGAAGCGCCACAGATCGCCGTCGCGCCACCGGTGAGCATGCCGAATAAACGCTGGAAACCCAGCATCTTGGCCGCAATCACCGAAACGCCAATGGTCACCACCACCAGCGTCACTACCAGCGCCACTGGCTTCCAGCCCAGACCGGCAATCTGCTCAAGGGTAATGCGCATGCCCAGCAGGGCCACGCCAAGGCGCAACACGGTGCGCGCGGTAAATTCGATACCCGCCTTGCACACGCCCTCCCCGGCCAGGAAGTTCAGCGCCATGCCCAGCAGCAAGGCGAACAGCATCACCGGTGCACCGTAGTGCTCGGACAAAAACGAAGCGGCGGCGGCCACGATCAGACTGACGATAAAACCCGGGGCCAGTTCGCGTGTTCGGCTATGGATACGGGTGAGAGCAATGGCGCTCATGGCGCGGACTCCTCAGAAGCGATAACGATAAAAGCCTGGCCGTCGACGAGCTCGACCGGGTAATTGTTGACCTTGAGCTGGGTGGAATTGAGCAGGTAACCACTGCGCAGATCGAAGCGCAGGCCATGGGCGCAGCATTGAATCACCCGGCCATCCAGGCGCCCGCCGCACAGCGAAGCGCCCTGGTGCGGGCAACTGTCATCGATGGCAAACACGTCGCCTTCGACGTTGAACAGCGCGAGGCTTTTGTTCTCGAATTCGAACAGCGCACGACCACCCGCCTGCGGGAGCTTTGCGGCAGGCACCGGGACACGACGCGTCATGACGGGGTCTGCATGCGCTGGCGTTCCAGCGCTTCGTACATGACGCTCAGCATCACCTCGGCAGGCTGCGCGCCGACCAACGTTAACTGGCGGTCGAACAGAAAGCTCGGCACACCGCTGGAGGCCCCGACCTCGTTACCGACAAAGGGACCGGATTCGTCTCTCAGGTAGTCCCTCACCGCGTCAGCGTCGTAACCGCACGATTGGGCGATGGTGATCAACGTCTCGCGGCGACCGATGTCCTCGCCGTTCTGGAAGTACGCGGCGAACAGACGCTCCAGCAACTGGTCGCGTTGAGCCGTGCTACCCCGCGAGTTGGCATGCGCCAACAGACGATGGGCGTCCGCGGTGTTGGGCATGGTGGTGATGCGACTCAAGTCGACGTCTACCCCTACCGCTTTCGCCGCCTGCTGCACCTGAGCCTGACGCATGGTGACCGCTTCGGCGCTGCCCAGACGGTTGAGGTAGAACTCGGCGAACGGTTCGCCCTGTACCGGCAGGTGAGGCAACAACTGCACCCCGTGCCATACCGTGGTGACCAGCACATCCGGTTGCTGCGCGTGCAGCAACGCTTGCGCGCGCTCCAGTTGGCGCTTACCGATCAAGCACCAAGGGCAGATGAAATCGAAAAACACATCTATACGTAAACGAACACTCACACCTTCACCTCTACCACAGCTTCACTTACAGAATCGTTGACACGTTCACCCGCCAACCGGGCGATATCCTTGTGGTAATGACACTTGGCAAAAAAGAACACCGCCGCTGCCGCGATACTCACCAGCGGTACCAGTTGGAAGGCCGCGTGCAAACCGATCAGGTCGGACACCTTGCCGGTAATGAACGGCCCCGGCGCCAGGCCGAGCAAATTGTTGGCCAGTGTCAGCGTGGCAAACGCCGTACCGTGCACCGAATAGTGGGTCAGGTTGGCAACCATCGCCCCGGCCGGGCCGGTTGTGCCGGCGGCAATCAACATGCCCAGGCAAATCAACAGCAATTGCGCAGGTCCCGGCGGCAAGGCAAACGCCGCCGACAGCAGCAGGCAACTGCCCAGGCAATACGCGATGGCCAAAGCGACCTTGCGTTCGGCCGACTGACGACACATGCGATCACTGAGCATGCCGCACAGGATCATCCCGGCACCGCTGCACAGGACGATGATCGCCGCGACACCGCCCGCCTTGTCCGGCGCCATGTCGTAATAGCGATTGAGGTAGCTGGGCATCCACACAATCACGGTGCCGCCCACGAACAGTTGCAAGCCACTGCCGATGTAAGCCGCAATCACCGAAGGGCTGGAGCACAGCGTGCGCAATGGACGCTTGACCACCGCGGCGGTTTTTTTGCCCGCCTGGGCGGCGCGTTGCGGGGCAATGCGCGCTTCCTTGACGATGATCGGGTAAAGCACCGCCAGCAGCAGACCAAACAGGGCCATGCCGGCAAACGACCAGCGCCAGCCGAGCTTGGCCGCGATAGCGCCGCCTAACGCCATGCCTAACACCGAACCGAACATCCCGCCCGCCATAAAGGCACTGGCCAGGGTGGCCCGCATGTGTTTCGGAAACACCGAAATCACCACGGCAATACCGACGCTGCCATACGCAGCCTCACCGACACCCACCATGAAGCGGGCGATAAACATTTGCTGGTAGTCCTGCGCCAGCGCACAACCCAGCGTGGCCAGACTCCACAGCAACGCCATCAGCGCCAGGCTTTTAACCCGGCCGAAGCGGTCAGCCATCAACGACAGCGGAAACGTCAGCAGGCCGACCATCAAGGCCACCACGCCGCTGAGCAAACCCAGCTGGCCGTCCGTCAGGGCCCACTCGCCCTTGAGCATCGGGAATACCGCGTTCAGCACTTGGCGGGACATGTAATCTGAAATCAACAGGCCGAACGTCAGTGCGAAGACGATCCAGGCATATTTGCGCGCAACACCGACACCACTGGTGTCGTCATCGTCGGCGGCGATAGGGTGAAAGGCCATGCAGCCTCCTCGAAACATTATTTTATTGTTGTTATCGAGCGTGTTTCACTGCAGCGAGCGAGGGGTCTACCCCCCTCGCTCCCGCTGTCGGTCAGCCGCGTTGCGGCACACCTTTTTGCCCAGCCTTGCGGTTGGGGGCCATGCCGTTGGCCAACAGTGTTTCTTCGATGGTGTCGTACTTCACACCGATGCGATAAATCTCGCGAGCTTCTTTACCGGTAGCGATTTCACGACCCAGTTCATGAGCAATGCGCACGGTCTGCTTGATCTGAGCAACCGAACCAAAACGCTCGCCCTTGTGATCAATGATAGTGTCTTCGTTGCCCACGCGCGGGTGCATTCCCATGGCCATCGACATGGTGTTGAACGGCAGCACGTTCTTGAGCAGCGACTCGGAGGTCAGGGTGCAGCCGTCCGGTACGCGGTGGATGAAGTTGAAGAAGTTGAATGGATTCGGGCCGTCGAAACCGCCGCCGATGCCGATCCAGGTCAGGTTCAATGGACCTTTGTAGAGACCCTTGCGTACCATGCGCTGCAGCGTTTCCAAAGCGTGCATGCCGGTCAGCTGGAAGTGCGGCTGGATATCATTGTCCATCAGTCGCTTGAGGTGCTCGATAACCCAGGCCGGGCCGGCCGGTACGGTCATTTCGCTGTAGGCCGCCTGGTAGGCAGGGTTGGCCAGGGAAGTGCCTTCCAGGTATTCCGGATACAGCAATTCCATGATGTTCATCTGGGTGGTGTTGATCGCCACCGTGACCTGATCCGGTTTTGGCGTCAGCTCGGCCAGCATGTGGCGGGTATCGTCGGACAACCACAGCGCGGCTTCGCCATCGCTTTCCGGTGCGAAGGAAATCGAACCGCCGACCTGGATAATCATGTCCGGCACCGCTTCACGGACGCCGGCAATCAATTCGTTGAACTTGGACAGGCGCTTGGAACCCTTGCCGTCCAGTTCACGTACGTGCAGGTGCAGCACGGTCGCGCCGGCTTCATAGCACTCGACCGCTTTCTGGACTTGCTCGTCCATGGTCAGCGGGATGTCTTCCGGGAAATCTTCGGGCATCCACTCAGGGCCGTACGGGGCCACGGTGATGACCACTTTTTCCATGTTTTCCGGGTGCAGGGAATCGTCGAAGAATTGCATGAGTAACTCCAGTTTTTATGATTGTCCGCCTGCCGGTCATGCCTGGCAGGCGCGTCTACGAGTACAAAATTCAGAGGGGATCGTTCAGAACGTCTTGTCGCCAATAATCCCGGCGCGTTCCATCTTGCGATGGCACGGCGGGTAATCCATGACCGCGTAATGCTGGGTGCTGCGGTTGTCCCAGATGGCGATGCTGTTCGGCTTCCAGCGCCAGCGAACCTGATACTCAGGGATGTACGCCTGGCTGATCAGGTAACGCAGCAACTCGCCGGCGCCAGGGTTGGCGTCCTGACCGAAGCGCACCCGCTCAGGGGTGTGGTAGTTGCTGAAGTGCGTCGTGAAAGCGTTGACGAACAGCACTTTCTCGCCAGTTTCCGGGTGGGTGCGCACCACCGGGTGTTCGGCGTCCGGGTACATCGCCTTGAGCGCCAGGCGTTTTTCAATCGGCATGGCGGCACCGAAGCTCGCTTCGATGCTGTGGCGGGCGCGCAGGTCGGCGATCTTGACCTTTACGTCTTCCGGCAAGTTCGCATAGGCCAGGACCATGTTGGCCCACATGGTGTCACCGCCCACAGGCGGGCACTCTACGCAACGCAGTACACAGCCCATCGGCGGGGCTTCGCGCCAGGTGGCGTCGGTGTGCCAGGCGTTCTCGTAGCGGTCCATTGGCTGGTCCGGATTTTTGTAGATGCGCACCAGCCCCGGGTGATCCGGGTCGCTGCCGGCCACCGGGTGATCCTCCAGCTCGCCGAAACGACGGGCGAAGGCCACGTGGTCGGCACGGCTGATGTCCTGATCGCGCAGGAACACCACCCGATGCTTGAGCAGCTGGGCACGAATCTCGGCAAACAGACCGTCGTCATGCACCGCGTCGGCCAGGTTGACGCCGATCAGCTCGGCGCCAATGCTGCAGGTCAATTGTTCGACTTTCATGGCTGGCAGCTCCTTAAATGACGAAAATCGACGAACCAGTGGTCTTGCGTGACTCCAGGTCGCGATGGGCCTGGACGGCGTCTTGCAAGGCATAGTGCTGGTTGATTTCGATCTTGATGCGACCGCTGCCGACGTGGTCGAACAGCTCGCCGGCCAGCTCGGCTTTTTCCGCCGGATCGGCGATGTAGTCAGCCAGGGCCGGGCGCGTCATGTACAGCGAGCCCTTCATCGCCAGCAGCGCTGGATTGAACGGCGGAATCGGACCGGATGCAGTCCCGACACACACCATCAGGCCGCGACGCTTGAGCGAATCCAGCGAACCCTCGAAGGTGTTTTTGCCAACGCTGTCGAACACCACGTTGACACCCACGCCGTCGGTCATTTCACGAACGCGTTGGGCGACGTCTTCATGGCTGTAGTTGATGACATGGCTGCAACCGTGAGCCAGGGCAATTTCGCCCTTGGCCTCGGTGGATACGGTGCCGATGACGTTCACGCCGAGCAACTTGGCCCACTGCGAAACGATCAGGCCGACACCACCGGCAGCGGCGTGCAGCAAAATAGTGTCACCCGCCTTGAAGTCGTAGATGCGGCGCATCAGGTACGACGAGGTCAGGCCGCGCATGGTCATGGCGGCGGCGGTTTCGAAGCTGATGGTTTCCGGCAACTTGATCAGCGGTGCGGCCGCGATCAGACGCTCGGTGCTGTAGGCACCCAGGGTATTGAGAAAACCGGTGTAGGTGACGCGATCCCCCACTTGCACATTGGTCACGCCTTCCCCGACGGCCTGAACCACACCGGAAGCCTCAACCCCCATTCCGTTGGGCATAGGGATCGGATAGGTGCCATTGCGGAAGTAAGTGTCGGCATAGTTCAAGCCGACCGCCACATGACGAAGACGAACCTGGCCTGGACCGGGATCGCCGACTTCCACGTCTTCATAGCGAAGGACTTCGGGACCACCGGTTTCGTAGAAGCGTACGGCTTTGGCCATGATTTCTTATTCTCCAATCTGCAATGTTGGCTTGCTGCGTCGAAATGCGCTGATTGGACTGTAGGATGCCGCCCTGGGAACCGCTTCTCATCAGACGACAATGGCTTTTCATTTCATGACACACGCCTTGAGGAAAGATTCGGGTTGAGGGCCGGAGATGCGCCGGCGGCCGTGTTTAATAGTTTTTGAGGGTTATTGATTCGGATTATCCAGTCAGTGCGGGCAGCATGCGCCCCGCTTTGCCGGAACCTGAATGACAACTTTCATCACTTGAGAACAGAACACATGAGCATGTCGAATAAATGGATTGCGGGTATCGCCTTGAGCTGCGTGTTTCAGGTCGGCTGCGTCTCGAAAGTGGCGCAGCAAGAGCAGTATTCGGGCTTCCTGGCCAATTATCAGGGGCTGGAAGAACAAACGACGCCGAGCGAACAGAAAGTGCTGCGCTGGGTGTCGCCCGGGTTTGATCCTCACGCCTATTCCACTGTCGTGTTCAAGGAAGTAGAGCTGTATCCGGCGCCGAAACCGACCGAACGCGTCAACCTGAAAACCCTGCAAGACGTGCAGACGATGGCCAGCAACAGTATCAAGACTGCCCTGGCCCCCTCCTACACCATTGTCTCGACTGCAAAACAGGCACCGGCCGCTTCGCGGACCTTGATCTTGCAGGCGGCGATTACCCATGTCAGCGCCAACAACGAGGGCATGCATTGGTATGAGGCCGTTCCAATCGGCGGGATTATCGGGGCCACTCAAGCCGCTACCGGCCATCGCGATCAGACGGCGGAGATGTTTATTGAAGCCGACCTGGTCGACGCCAACACCGGTTTGGCAGTCGCCAAGGTGGTACGCAAGGTGTTCGGCGCGACGTTGAAAAACGCCAGCCAGCCTATCGCTGCCAATGACTTCAAGGTCGCACTTAAAGACGTGACGAACGACATTCACGCACTGCTTTCCAAGCAGTAACCCCCGCGGAGTACCCCATTGCGAGTAGACGCGCATGGGGTTTCAGCCTCTGGCCTGAACAAACTGTAAGGCCACGAAACGACGTTTTACGAGAGTCCGGTTTGATGAAAATACTGACGTTTACCTTATCGGCCCTGGCATTGCTCGCCAGTTCGCAGGCATTGGCGGTGACCGTGGTGCCGCTGAAGAGCCAAACTTCCCAGACGATCCAGCAAGACACCAGCGCCTGCCAATCTCAGGCCAATGCCCAATTCCCGATCCAAAACACAACGCCATCGGGTGGTCGGGTAAAAGGCGCGACCAAAGCGGCGGTCGTCGGAGCCACTGCCGCGGAGGTTCGAGGCCGCCAACACGACAACCTCTACGACCAGGTCGACGACGATATCAAGCAAGACTATCGCCAGAACAATGCGCGCAGTGCCGCCGCGGCCGGTGTGGTGATCGGGGGATCCAGACAACGCCAGGAGCGCCGTCAGGACGCTGCCGCCACCGACCAAAGCGTCACCGCCAACAACTCCGTGTACAGCAGCTGCCTGCAACAGCGTGGCTATAACGTTTTGCCTTGATCCAGGCGCTCCTTGATGGAGCGCTGGCCCGCCTGAACAATCTGCCTCGCAGTTTTCGGCTAGCGCCGATGACCCGTATCGAGCATCATCACTGCCCTCGATAGAAACTCCGTGGGTTACCCTTGCTTGATTCCAGTGATGCTTTTTTTGCGCTATCCCAGCCGTCTCTAAGGGCTCCCTCCGCACCTTCCGCGCTTGTCCGCTTGTAGCCGTTCAGCTCCCTGACCCGTATGGATCGCGTCAAATCCAGCCCATCCAAACCGTCTGTATACTCAGCCAGAACCGCCGAACGGAGGACTCCCATGCGCTACGCCTTCAAGTTGAAAAATGGTGCCATGGCCCTTTTCGACCCCGATACCGCCTTGCTTTCCATCACCACGCCCTATGGCGATGTTCAAAGTTCCACGATAGGCCGGGCTGAATCCCGTCTGCTGGACCTGCTGCTGATGGAACCCGGCCAGACCAAAAGCCGCGATGAGATCATCGACTACACCTGGAATGACCGCGTCGTCGCCTCCGGCAGTTTGAATCAGGCCGTTTTTTCCCTTAGAAACCTGCTTAATGACAGTCGGGATCATGAGATTCTGATGACGGTTCCTCGACGAGGTTATTGTTTCAACCGCCAGTATGTCGTCGATGCACAAACGGATTTGCCGGTGCCTGCAGAGGAAGCCGTGCAACCTTCTGCGCCCGTTACTGAGGAGCTTGCGCCAGCCGACACTCAGCCTGCCCCGCTACGGCCTGGCAAAACCACACAATCGACTTACATGACGAAGGCGCTGTCAGTCGGTTATGTCCTGACCTTGGGCGTCTGCGCATTTGCTGGTTTCCACTCAGGTTTCCACTCTGGTTTCGATACGCGGAATGTAGAGGTTTCAAGCCTCAAACAGAACGACCTGACTATCCATGCAGTCGGCAATAGCGTCGCTGAAGCTGAATCACTGAGGGATCTTTCAGCTAAACAGGTGCAACAGGCTTCGCTGAACTTGAAAGGTCAGGTCTGGCTGAACTTGTTTAAATCAAACTATTCCGTTTCATGCGTTCGCCCGGATGAAAGCACCGTAAACTTGCAATTAAATAGTGATCAAAAAGACCTCGCATTGATGATCCGCCAATGCCTGGAGACGACCCTATGAAGACAATACCGCCCATTGCGCACTGGACAGTGCTGGCAATCATCAACGCCGTTTGCATTTTCTCCCTGGTTTATTCGCCATCCTATTACATGGAAAATATCAGTTATCAAACCATCACCCGTCAATGGCTGGAAGATCTCAATCAGCTCAATACCGAAGAGTATCTGACCATTGGCCACGGTCGACTGACGCAAACCACTCTGGAAAGCCTGAACGGAAAAATTCGTAACGCCACTCTGACGGCGGACATCATTCGCGAAAGCAACCATCACGTTCAGATAAAAATAAACAACGTCAAACTTAGCCAGGACACAGAACTGTTTGCGATTGAAAAAACACCTGATCTTTTTTTCAGACGTCAATATGTTCTGCAAGAAGGCGCCGTTCTAAATTACGAGTTGATCCCTACGAATGATAAAAACACCGTGTGTTTTTATGTGCATGATCTTGGCCGCCTACGCTGCATGAATCACTGAGTTTGCTGAAACCGGGTCAATAATAAAAATAACAATTACTAATTTGTATCAACCGATCTCCCCCTTCAAAGTCCCTCCTCTACCGTTCTCGGAGCCGATCTGCTGTCGCTCAGCACAACAACGGCTCCAGGCTTATCCCGACACATACATTTTTGCGAGCCGTCATACCGATGATGACCAAGATGCTGGCAGTCCTGTCTCTAGCGGCATTGCCCTTTCATTCAGTGGCACACGATGAATACTCCAACGGCAGCACCGAGATTGACTTCTACTCAATAGAATTGAGTCCGAATGAAAAGCTGAAATTGTCGCACCTTCAGATTTACTCAGAGAATGAATCTCATGACGAGGAAGGAACAAACAACACCCCCCGACCTTCTCCGCCACAACACGTCATCAATGACGACCCTGCTCTGATCCTGCTTTGATAATTGTTCTGCGCTTGACTGCCTGACCCTGGGCAATATGAGTTTTTGACTTTAATTAGCATCGCCGGCGCGTGATCATCCACAGACCAAGCCGTGAGCATCATGCGGCTGACACCAGGCTCTGACTGAAAAATCACTAACAAGGAAAGCACGTCAATGCAGCTAAAAAACTTCGCAACCGTTTCGTTTGGTGTATTGCTTTCTCTCAAGGCCATGGCCTATGACAAGGAAGTTTATAATTCCGACATGACGCGTGTTGAAAGCAACAAGAAGTCGCAGGACGATGAGCACTCTCGTTACAAGATTTGCACAGACTATCGAGTCGACGATTTTTTTGCCTTTGATGCCGCCGCGATCGGCCCGGCCAGTGAAACATCGGCCATTTTCGGGTCGAAGCTAGCGCCGTGCAAACTTCAGAGCCTGGTGGATACCCCCCTGAGCGACGCGTACGTTTTTGCCGCGGCGCTGGAGCTTATGCCGGCATCGCCTGGCACCGTCCATTTAGCTGAAGAGCCTTCAATTCCATGAGCATCCCTGATGAAGTCTTTCATGTAACCGCTACTCCTGCGGACAACGCCAATAGAACCATTGGCCGATGGGAGATTAACCTCATCACCTCAGAACATGAGGCGAACATTCGACAGCACAAACTCATGCATAGCCCCCGAGTGCAATGCAGTCGGCTGGAGTTTGATTCGGCGGTCACGATGATCAGCTCTGTGCCTCATGGCTGTGTAAGCTTTGCCATTTCACAGACTTCCGTTGGCCGCCCCATCGTCAATGATCATGAACTGCGCCCCAACGAAATCATCGCGCTGCACAGCGATGAACCCGTGCGTTACACCTGTGAGCCGAATGAAACGCTGTTCACCCTGACCACGACGCTGGAACACTATGCCCAGTGCCTGGAAAATCATCCCGCGATCGACGTTCTGGCCAATCGAAAGGAACAGCGCTTTCAGGTGGCCAACTTCAAATTAATACAGTCTGCCATTCAAGCCATCAGCGCTTACGCAATCGACGTCAAAACCCCTTCTTTAAAACAGCGTGACAGCTCGAAAGCTTCAGGCATTGAAAGTGCATTGCTGACTTCGCTGCTGCGGGCACTCACGCCGGTTGGGCGCTCCGCGCTTAAAACCCCGACCCGAAGAAGGGTGGCGATAGAAGCCATCGAATACATCCACGCCAATGCAAAAAAAGCGCTGTGCATGAAAGCGCTGGTCAAACAACTCAGAACGACGACTCGTACCTTGCATCATGGTTTCGTTGAAACGTTCGGCGTGACGCCGATTGCCTACATTAGAAATGTAAGGCTCGCCAATGTTCGCCGAGACTTGATCCGCAACACTTGGCCAACGGTCACCGAAACGGCCATGTATTGGAACTTCCACCACCTGAGCAGGTTTTCCAAGGCGTATCACGATGCTTATGGGGAAGTGCCTTCGGAAACCGCCCGGCGCCACTCATCCAAACTGCAACTTCGATAAGCGCCAGATCAAAAAATAACAATCATTAATTTTTCTCCGCTCCCCCGAATGGCCAACATTGCTTATTTCTCAGCCGAAGGGACCAGCATGCGCTATCGATTGAATTCATTACCGCTCAAACAAAAGATCTTCTTTTGCCTGGCCGCGTACCTATGTGGCGTCGCGTTAGCCTGGCTGATTGACAGCTTATAACGCACACAAAATATCAATCATTGATTTCTATCAACCTTCGCGATCACTCAAATTCTTGGCGTTCACCTCACCACCGACAACCTGTAGAAGGACTTCACCTCACATGTTATTTCGAAACCTTGGCTTCGTTTCGCTGCTTTCGTTACTGTCTTTTCAGGCATTGGCGGATGACAAGGGTTTGTATCTTGGCGCCGGCGTCAGCAGCATTGAAACCGACAAATCCCAGCTGAGCGATGACGACACCAGCTATAAGGTTTTTGCAGGCTATCGCCTCAACAGTTATCTCGCGTTCGAAGGCGCATTTGTTGATCTCGGCCAATTCGAAGACAAGGATCTTGATTTCGATGGCAAGTCAGTTCAGGCCGCTGCCCATATCGGCTTTCCGATAGGCGATCGCGTGCGAGTATTCGGTAGTGTCGGTGCTCACGCTTGGGATGCTGACGGTAATGCCAGCGATGACGACACTGGCGTGGACCTGACCTACGGGGCCGGCGTTGAATTTGATGTATTTCGCAACATTGGTATCCGTGCCGAATATGAAGTACTGGAAGTTGGTGAAATCGATCTGAATCAAACAACGGCCTCTGCTTACATTCTCTGGTAATGCGCAGTTGAATTGAGCGGCCCTGTGGGTCGCTCGATTCAAACCCTTGAAACCCTCTTCCCGACCAAGAAGCCGATGATCGACTACGACCTTTTAAGTGACGCCGAGCGAGCGGCAATCAACGCCGCCATTCAGGCCCCGGGATTGCCACTTCAAACAGCCTTGATCGTCGACGATGACGACGCCACACGCGAGTTGCTGGCCGAAATCCTTCAAGTCAATGGCGTCGCGTGTGTGACGGCTGACAGTGTCGCCGAGGCTTTGTGTTTGTTGGAAATCGACAGTTCGATCGGGCTGGTGATTACTGACTTGCATATGTATCCGCTGGGTGGCTTGGCGTTGATTCGCGAGATCCGCAAGTCCGAGTGGGCGGATCTGCCCGTTGTGATCGTTTCCGGAGATGCAGAGGTTCGAGATGCCATTGAGGCCATGCATTTGAATGTGGTCGACTTTCTGTTGAAGCCGATTGATGCGTACGAGTTGATTAACCTGGTTCAGTTCGAACTGGGTTTCAAGGGAACGGGCTCACATCGAGTCACTCCTCATCTCCCCTGCTACGCTGATGACTCAACGGAGGTCTGGGAACACCGCGACAAAGACGAGACCGCCTGATGGTCGAACACCCGTAGATCAACCTCAACAGATGACTCTATGAAAGACACCATTCGTTACGCCGAATACTTGCATAAGATCGGAGCAGGTCGCCGCGAAATTCCCATGCGTGAACTGGTCTGCGCACCGGTTCGCGATGCCGATGGCCACTGGCAGGCCGCCCCTTACAAAGCAGTGAAATTACGTGGCGGCGAGATCGCCGCCATCCTCAAGCCTTATCTCAATGTCCGTTTTATGGAGCAGCTTAGCGCCGTGGTGCCGCTGGCCCTGTACCTGGTGCTGTTTCAGATCATCATCCTGCGCCAGTTGGTTGAAGACTCGGTGCTTGTCACGGCAGGCCTGTTCGCCGTCATCGTCGGACTGATGCTGTTCATGGAAGGCCTGAAACTTGGCCTGATGCCTTTCGGCGAAATCATCGGCAGCAACCTTCCGCGCAAGTTATCGCTGCCAGTGGTGTTGCTGGTGACCCTGCTGCTGGGCATCGGGGTGACGTTCGCCGAGCCCGCTATCGGTGCGCTGCGCGCCGCCGGGCAGAACGTTTCGGCAGAGCGCGCGCCCTACCTCTGGGCGATCCTCAATCAATGGACCAGCGCACTGGTTCTGGTGGTGGGGGCCAGCGTCGGTCTGGCTGCTGTCATCGGCACGCTGCGCTTCCTCTACGGCTGGAGCCTGAAGCCGTTGATCTATTTGTCACTGGCGCCCGTTCTGCTGCTGACGGTGTACATGAGCAGTGATCCTGAGCTGGCAAAGATTATCGGCCTGGCCTGGGATGCCGGCGCGGTCACCACCGGGCCGGTCACGGTCCCGCTGGTGCTGGCGTTGGGCATCGGCATCGCAGCGGCTGCCGGCAAGGGCGGTTCCGGGCTGTCCGGATTCGGTATTGTCACCCTCGCCTCATTGTTTCCCGTGATCGGCGTCATGCTGCTGGGCCTGTACGTCGCGGCCATCTCTTCGCCGGCAGACATCATCGCCGCGGCGCACGCGGCGGCCAGCGCCGGACAACTGGCGGCTGACTGGCACACCGTCAGCCCCGGACTGGAGATCGTTTCCGGGTTGCGGGCCATCGTGCCGCTGGTGATATTCCTGCTGATCGTCCTGAAACTGCTGCTGCGCCAAAGCCTGCCACGGCGCGGCGAGATCTTCCTCGGCATCGCCCTGACTGTGGTGGGCATGTGCCTGTTTAATCTCGGTCTGACCTATGGCCTGTCCAAGCTGGGAGGTAGTGCGGGCTCGCTGATTCCAGCGGCCTTCATGCAGACGCCGGGTTCGGACGACTCCCCGCTCTACCGGTATGAGGTGGGGTTGGTACTGGCCCTGGTTTTCGCCTGGGTGCTCGGGTATGGGGCGACCGTCGCCGAACCCGCGCTGAATGCGCTCGGCGTCACCGCCGAGACACTGACCAACGGTTTTATCCGCAAGCGCGGCCTTATCCGTGCTGTATCGATAGGTGTCGCCTGCGGCATTGCCGTGGGTGTGGCCAAGTTGGTGTTCGGCCTGCCACTGGTCTGGCTGGTGGTGCCGCCCTACCTGTTCGCGGTGGTACTGACGATTTTTTCGACCGAAGAATTTGTCAACGTGGCCTGGGATAGCGCGGGTGTCACCACGGGGCCGATCACCGTTCCGCTCGTTCTGGCCATGGGCCTGGGACTGGGCAATGCGACCAACGCCGTCGAGGGTTTCGGCATTCTTTGCATGGCCTCCGTCGGCCCGGTCATCAGCGTCATGCTCCTCGGACAGTGGGCGCGTTTCCAATTGTGGAGACAGACAAAGGCCGCCGCGGAACAACCTGCGAAGCAATTAATGGGCACGGGAGAAGCAGGATGAAAGCTGAAGGAATTACCTACCTCACTGACGTTGCACTGATCACCTGCATTGTCCCCGTCGGGCGCGCAGATCTGGTGATCCGTGCGGCCCAGGGCATGGGCGCGCCAGGTGCCATCGTCTACCACGCCAACGGGATCGGCCCCCGTGAGCGACTCGGCCTGCTCAGCATCGCCATCGATGCGGAGAAGGAAGTAGTGAGCTTGCTGGTCGCCGCCGACTACCAGGATGCGGTACTGGAGGCGATCTATCACGCGGCCAATTTGAATGTTCCCGGAGCTGGAATGATCTATGCGACCCCCGTGGAAAAAGTCGCGACCTACATCCCCCGCGAGATGCTGAAACAGGAGAATGCCTCGTGAGTCTGGTGGTAGCAGGCGTACCGGGTGGGGCTGCAAAACTCATTACCTGCGTGTTGCCCGACGATGGCACTGAGCGCACGCTGCTGCAGCTATTGCGAGAGACACATGGCATTACCCGCGCGGACAGCGTCAATTGCCGAGGCGTGGCCATACTGCAGGCCGCCAAAGCACCCCGCGACGAAGTGCCAGAGGCGGTGCTCACCCGGGTAGTCAATGTGGTGGTGGAAGTAGCCCAGGCTGAAGAGGTGTTCGACTTCATATGCGTAAACGCCAGGCTGACCGAGCCTGGCAGAGGGTTGATGTACATGACGGCGTTAAATTTCGCTACGGCAGTGGCGATGCCTGAGGGAGTAGCGGAAGAGCAAGGAGCGATACCCATTCGCTCGGAGCGCCAATAACCCCCCCAATCGATCAACGATCGGGGTATTGGGAAGCGAGAGCCAGAACAGGCTCCCGCTGTTCGCAGTCCATTTCAGCGCTTGAGTTTGCGCTTGTTGCGGTATTGGTCGATGACCACTGCGACCACGATGATCAAGCCCTTGATGATGTCCTGGATGTAAGCATCGACGCCGACGAACGTGAACCCGCTGGCCATCACGCCAAGAATCAGTGCGCCGATGACCGTGCCGGTGATGCGTCCAACCCCGCCCGCCAGGCTGGTCCCGCCGATGACCGCTGCGGCAATCGCGTCCAGCTCATAGGACATGCCCATCCCGGCCTGCCCAGTGGCAGCACGGGCCGAAGCCACCACGCCCGCCAGTCCTGCCAGCAACCCGGCAATGCTGTAGACAATGACCAGATGGCGCTTGACGTTAATACCGGACGTCCGCGCCGCCTGCATGTTGCCACCGATGGCATAGGTGTATTTACCGTACTTGGTGTAGCGCAGTGCGATGTGGAAGATCACCGCCACTACCAGAAAAATGATCACCGGCATCGCGCCATGACCAATGGCCGTGTAGGAATCCGATAGCATGCTCACCGGCTGGCCTTCGGTGTAGTAACGCGCCAGGCCACGGGCAGAGACCATCATGCCCAAGGTGGCAATGAACGGTGGAATCCCGGTGATCGCAATGATGCTGCCGTTGATGGCCCCCGCCAGCAGTCCGACACCGAGCCCGACAATCACGGGGATCCACACCGGCAAGTCAGTCAGCGACGGGAATACCGCCCGAGTAAAATCAGAGGTCTGCGCCAGGCTGGCCGCGATCATCGCCGACAAGGCCAGCACCGAACCAGACGACAGGTCGATACCGGTGGTGATGATGACCTGAGTCACGCCAATCGCCAGCAGACCGATGATCGACACTTGCAGGATCATCAATACCAGCCGCTGGGAGTTCATCAGAAAGCTCTGGTCGCGCACGATCCAGCCGAAAATCTCGAACACCAGGCCGATGCCAATCAGCACCAGGAAGATGCTCAGCTCGGTCGGAAAGCGCCGGCGACTCTTGACCTGTGCGGTTGCCGGTTTGTTTTCCAGTATCGCGTTCATAACCACTCACCCTTCAAATGAAATCAGTGTGGCGAGGGAACTTGCTCCCGTTCGAGTGCGCAGCGCTCGCCAGTTCTACGGTCAATCCGAGACATTGGGGCCGCTTGGCACCCCGGCGGGAGCAACCCCCCTCGTCACAGAAACCGTGCTCACCCTTGATTTAATGACACGGGGACATTCCCGAGGCCAGTTGCAGCACTCGTTCCTGAGTCGCTTCGCTGCGGTCGAGGGTGCCCATCAGGTCGCCCTCGTGCATGACCATTACCCGGTCGCTCATGCCGAGCACTTCCGGCAGCTCCGAGGAAATCATGATGACGGCCATGCCTTCGCTGGCGAGGTAGGAGATAAGGCGGTAAATCTCGGCCTTGGCGCCGACATCGATACCGCGGGTCGGCTCGTCGAGAATCAGGATGCGTGGGTTGGTCATCAGCCAGCGCGCCAACAAGGCTTTCTGTTGATTACCGCCCGACAAGGTATCGATGCACTGCTCCAGTGAGGGGGTTTTTACCCGCAGCTTCTTGCACATGTCTTCACACAAGACCCGCAAGGCTTTTTGCTGGATGAAGCCGTGGCCGACGTAGTGCGGCAGCACCGCCATTTCCATGTTCTCCAATACCGAGAGGCATGGGAAAAGGCCGCTGAGCTTGCGATCCTCGGTCAACAAGGCGAAGCCCTTCTCGATCGCCATGTGCGGATCGCTGATGCGCACCACCTCGCCATCGAGACGCATCTCGCCACTGTCGCTTGGGGTAATCCCGAAAAGCGCTTCGGCAACGTTGGTCCGGCCGGAGCCCATCAACCCGGCAATGCCAAGGATTTCCCCGGCATGCAGGTCGAAAGAGACACCTTTGAAGATGCCATCCAGCGTGAGGTCGCGCACTGACAGCAGCAGATCGCCAATCGGCTTTTCACGCACTGGAAACAACTGGCTCAACTCACGACCGACCATCATCGAAATCAGGCTATCGCTGTCCATGCTGTCGGCCCGCTGCAGGCCTATGTAGGCGCCGTCGCGGAACACCGCCACTTCATCGGCGATAGCGAATACTTCGTTCATTTTGTGGGTGATGTAGATGATGCCTTTGCCTTGGCTTTTGAGGTCGGCAATGATCGAAAAGAGGTGGGCGACTTCCTTGTCGGTGATGGCCGAAGTCGGTTCGTCCATGATCAGGACGTCGGAGTCGTAGGACACCGCTTTGGCAATTTCGACCATCTGCCGCTCGGCGATGCTCAGGTTGCCCACCTGCTCTTCCGGATCGAGGTTGATCCGCAGGCGTTCCAACAGTTTCGCCGTACAGCGGTGCATTTCCCGGTGGTCGACCATGTGGAAACCGTTGAGTTGTTCACGGCCGATCCAGATGTTCTCGGCGATGCTCATGTGCGGCATCAGGTTGAGTTCCTGATGGATCATCGCGATCCCGGCCTGGAGCGCAGCCAGTGGCGTTTCAAAAACCACCGGCTTGCCCTTCAGGCGCAGTTCACCGGCGTCGGGCTGGTAGATGCCGGCAATGATTTTCATCAGGGTGGATTTGCCGGCGCCGTTTTCGCCCATCAGGGCCAAGACAGAACCGGGGCGTACCCGAAGCTGCACATCGGACAAGGCCACCACACCGGGAAACCCCTTGCTGACGTTGATGATCTCCAGCAGGTACGGCTCATCGACAGGTGTTGCAGTCGGCTGGATACCCACCAACGGGGGGCTCGAAGCAGTCGCTGAAGCGAACATGATCAGGTACTCCATCAGCAAGGTCGCGGTCGCAACCTTGCGTATTTATTGTTGTTATTAAACGGACGGGCTATTTGAACGTGTCGACGTTTTGCGGGGTGATCAAGCGGTACGGCACCCAAACGGCCTGTTCAACCGGCTCGTTTTTGGCCATTTTCACGGCGGTGTCGATGGAGCCGTCGGCCTGACCCTTGGCGTCCTGGAACACCGACACCGTCATGTTGCCTTTCTTGATCGCGTTCAAGCCGTCCGGCGTACCGTCGACACCTGCGATCAGGACGCTGCCTTTGTCGACGCCAGCCTGTTGAAGTGCCATCGCGGCACCGATCGCCATTTCGTCGTTGTTGGCGATGACCGCGTCAAACTTGCGGCCCTGGGTCAGCCAGTCGTTCACCAGGGTCATGCCCTTGTCTCGCAACCAGGTACCGGTCTGCTCTTGCTCGATCTTGATGTTCGGGTATTTGGCCAGTACGTCTTTGACGCCCTTGGTGCGGTTAGTGGTGGAGTTGTTCGCGAGGTCGCCCAGCAGAATCACGATGTCACCCTTGCCGCCCATCTTGTCAGCCAGGTACTGCATCTGCATTTCCCCGGCCTCCAGGTCGTTGGAGGCGACAGTCACGACGCCTTTGGGCAGCTTCAGATCATCGGGGCGGCGGTTGACGTAGACCAGCGGGATGCCGGCCTTGACGGCGGCTTCGGTGATTTTCCGGGTGGCGGCGGTATCCACCGGGTTGACCACGATGGCATCAACCTTCTGGCTGATGAAACTTTCTACCTGACTCAGTTGCTTCACCACGTCGCTGCGGGCGTCTTCGAATTGCAACTGCACGCCCTCGGGATAGGACTTGGCTTTTTTGTCCATGGATTCGCGCAGGTAGGTCAGCCAGGTGTCATCGAACTGGGACATGCTGACGCCGATTTTCATATCGGCGAGCGCCGCGCCGCTGGCGAACATCAGGGACAAGGCAAGAGAGGCAAAGCGGATCTTGGTCTTCATGAAAAGTCTTTCTCCACATTCTTGTTGGTTTTATGGATGAGGCGTGACGATTTCAGTAAGCAGGCAAGCGCAAAGGGTTGAAACGGGTCGCGAGGCAGGTCGCTGAAAATGACTTTATTGGAAAATAATTTCCATATCAACTCATTTTAGAATTTTATTCTGATTTTGTTCCATGACGCTTGAACGGGCTCAACTCCACCACTTGATGCCGCTCGAAACTCAGTCGCGCAGCGTCTAGCACGCGGGTGGTCGCCAGTGCGTCATAGGCGTCCACAGGCAGCGGGCCACCGCTGTGCAGCGCGGCTTGCAGCTGTAAATAGAACTGATTCCAGCAACCGCGCTCGGACGGAACCCGTTCGCGCCGTTCGCCCTGTTCAAACCAGCCCCAGCGGCGATGCTCTTCAACCCCCCAACGTTCACCTTCGGACTTTGGCGAGAGCCCGGCGAGTGCCAATGCTTCTTGCCCGTCCAGGCCATCAACGCTGTAACAGCCTTGGGTGCCGGTCACCCGAAAGCGCGGGCCGGGAGTGCTTTGCAGGCAACTGCCGCCCAAGTGTGAGGTCACGCCACTGGCATGGGTCAGGGACACAAAGAAGCCGTTATCGAAAACCTGGCCTTTTTCCAGGTACTCCAGTTCGGCGTAGACCTTTGTTACCGGGCCGAACAACAGCAACGCCTGATCCACCAGGTGGCTACCCAGATCGCGCAGGAAGCCGCCGCCACTGCCGTTGTTCACCGCCTGTGGTGAGTAACGTTCGATCCGCGATTCAAAACGGGTGACCTGGCCCAACGCACCGGATTCGATGAGTTTGCGCACGGTCAGGAAGTCCGAGTCCCAGCGACGGTTCTGGTAGACGCTGAGTTGCACGCCCTGGCGCTCGGCCATGGTGATCAGGGTTTGCGCTTGCTGCGCGTCAGCGGCAAACGGTTTGTCGCTGACCACCGCCACACCGTGTTCGATGCCGTCGAGTACCAGCGCCGGACGCCCCTTGAGCGGAGTGGACACCACCAGCACATCGATCCCGGCCTCCACCAGTTGACCGATGCTGTCGAACGCTGGCACCCCAGGGTGCTCGGCCGCCAGCAACTGTCGGCGCTCTGGCGAACGGGTGACCACCCCCACAAACGTCGCCGTCGGCAAACTGCTGATCAGCGGAGCATGGAAAAACCGGCCGCCATGGCCGTAACCGACAAGTCCGATACGCATGGAATATTCTCCTTATAGAACGCGGACCCTGTGGGAGCGAGCTTGCTCCTACAGGGAGGCCGGTTAGCCGTAGAAGTGCGGGCGATCAGGGAGAGCCACGTTGACGATCGCCCCGCTGTTCTGCGCCTCGATGCACGCATCTGCAGCGACTGCGGCTGCAAAGCCGTCCCACGCTGACGGCCCACCCACCTGCCCGGCGCGTACACCATCGATGAACGCCTGCAACTCCACGTCATACGCGGCGATAAACCGATCCTTCCAGTCCATCAGAATCGCGTTGGACAGCTTCGCCCCGCTGCGCAATTGAACCTGCGAAGGCTCCGGCAATTTGGCGATGCCGGTCTCCCCCACCACTTCGCACTGGATGTCGTAGCCGTATTGGCAGTTAACGAACACTTCCACGTCGATGCGCGTGCCCTTGGCGGTTTCCAGCAATACGATCTGCGGGTCTTTCAGGTGCGCGAGGGCTTTGCTGGTCTTGCGCGGGAATACGACCTGCACCGAGACGTAGTCGTCATCGAGCAACCAGCGCAACACATCCAGCTCATGGATCAGCGTGTCGGTGATTGCCATGTCGGTCTTGTAGTTCTCACCCACGGTCGGGTTGCGGTGCGCGCAGTGCAACATCAATGGCTCACCAATCTGACCGCTGTCGATCACGGCTTTGAGTGCCCGATAGCCTTCGTCATAGGGACGCATGAAACCGACCTGAACCAGGCGCTTGCCGTGGGCCACTTCAGCCTCGACGATTTTGCGGCAGCCTGCAGCGGTGACCGCCAGCGGCTTCTCGCAAAACACCGGTTTACCCGCCGCGATCGCCGCCAGCACAAACTCTTCGTGGCTCGGTCCCCAGGAGGTGACGAGGATCGCTTCGACCTCCGGCGCCTTGATCAGCGCGTGGCCGTCGGGATAGACCTCGGCAGTCAGCTTCAGGTCGGACACCACATTGGCGGCCTGTTGCAAGTTGATGTCGGTGACGGCAACGACCTGGCTGTTAAGCAAGGTTTGACTGCAACGACGGATATGGTCTTGGCCGATGGCCCCGGTGCCGATGACTCCAAGCTTCAAAGACATGAAAAGACTCCTAGATGTGTTGTTGTGCGTTTCAGGGCAATCAGTACTGACGGGCCTTGGCCAGTCGTTCGTTCAGGGTCTTGGCCGCGGCATTGGTGCGGGCGCTGGTGGAGACTTGCGCCACGCCGACCCGCCACCACGACAGGTAGCCGTGAATCATGGTTTTGGGCAGGACCTTGATGTCGATCAGCGTCGACACGGTCTGCAAGCGCGCATCGGCCAATGCGGCTTGCAGCGCTTCGACCGTGTTCACCTTGTAGGTCTTGCAGCCATAGGCCGCCGCACTCATGGCGAAATCCACCGGCACGAAACCGCCGTCGAGCTTGCCGGTTTCCGGGTTGCGAAACCGGAACTCGGTGCCGAAGCTGTCCATGCCGTTGCCCATCTGCAGGTTGTTGATGCAACCGAAGGTCATGTTGTCGAGCAGCACCACGTTGATCTTGCGGCGCTCCTGGATCGAGGTCGCCAGTTCAGAATGCAGCATCATGTAAGAGCCATCGCCAACCAGCGCGTAGACCTCTCGTTCAGGCTCGGCGAGCTTCACACCCAAGGCGGCGTTGACCTCGTAACCCATGCAGGAATAACCGTACTCGACGTGATAGGTGTTCACCCCCTTGCTGCGCCAGCTGCGCTGCAAGTCCCCGGGCAAGCTGCCGGCCGCGGCGACGATCACCGCGTCGTCGGCCAGGGTTTTGTTAAGCACGCCGAGCACGCGGCTCTGGGTCAGGCAGGAACCGGTCAGCTCGATGAATTCACGCAATACGGCCGGGTCCATGTGGTCGTTGATTTCCGGGACGAAATCTTTCGCCTGGTATTCGACCTGATAGATCCGGTCGACTTCTTCGTCCAGTTGCACCTTGGCCAGTTGCGGTTGGTCGCCCCACGCGGAGCGGTAATCGCCCAAGGCTTCAGCCAGGGCTTGCAAACCGACTTTGGCGTCCGCCAGCAGTTGCACGCCGTCGAGCTTCAGGGCATCGCAAGGGCTGATGTTCAGGTTGAGAAATTGCACGTCCGGGTGTTGGAACAGGGATTTCGACGCGGTGGTGAAATCGCTGTAGCGGGTGCCGACACCGATAATCAGATCCGCGTCCCTGGCCAACAGATTCGCCGCCAGGCAGCCGGTTTCACCGATCCCGCCGACGTTCAGCGGGTGGCTGGACACCACCGCACTTTTGCCGGCCTGGGTTTCGGCGAAAGGAATATCGAAGCGCTCGGCAAACGCCTGCAAGGCCGCATTGGCGCCGGAGTAACGAACCCCACCGCCGCAAATGATCAGCGGCTTGCGCTTGCCTTTGAACAGTGCCAGCGCATCACCGAGCATCGCTTCAGTCGCCGGACGACGCTCGATGCGGTGCACGCGCTTTTGCAGGAAGTAATCAGGATAGTCGTAGGCCTCGGCCTGCACATCTTGTGGCAAGGCCAGGGTCACCGCGCCGGTTTCAGCGGGATCGGTGAGCACGCGCATGGCGTGGATCGCCGCCGTCATGAGTTGTTCGGGACGGTTGATGCGGTCCCAGTATTTGCTCACGGCCTTGAACGCGTCGTTGGTGCTGATGCTCAGGTCGTGGAACTGCTCGATCTGTTGCAGCACCGGGTCCGGTTGGCGGCAGGCGTAAACGTCGCCGGGCAACAGCAGCAAGGGAATGCGGTTGGCGGTCGCCGTCGCAGCGGCCGTCAGCATGTTCGCCGCTCCCGGGCCTACCGATGACGAGCAGGCGTAGATCTTGCGCCGCAGGTGCTGCTTGGCAAAGCCGATCGCCGCGTGGGCCATGCCCTGCTCGTTGCGGCCCTGATGGACGATCAAGTCGCCACTGTCCTGCTCCAGGGCCTGTCCCAGGCCCAGCACGTTGCCGTGACCGAAAATGGTAAAGATCCCGGCGACGAATTTGCTTTGAACCCCATCGACCTCGATGTACTGGTTATCGAGGAATTTCACCAGGGCCTGGGCCATGGTCAGTCGTGTCGTAGTCATAACCGATCCTTCAATAAACGAAGAAACCCTGTGGGAGCGAGCCTGCTCGCGAAGGCCGCGGCACAGTCGATATCGATGTCGCCTGACACAGCGCTTTCGCGAGCAGGCTCGCTCCCACATTTGATCCGCGTTGGCCTCAGGCCAGGGTTTTTTGCAGGTGATCCATGCTCGCCCCAATCGCCTGCTGGATATCCGCCAGGCCATGGACGCTGTCGGCAAACGGTTCGAACGACAGGTAGCCGCTATAACCGCTGCTGAGCAAAGCGTCGATTTGCGCCGCGTTGCCAAGAATGTCGCCCTCGCCCACCAGCACCCGATGACCGTCTCGAATGGTCGCCAACGGGGCCTCGGCATCCTCGACGCCGGAGATGTGTACCAGCCCGGTCAGCTCGGGGAAGCATTCATGTTCACAAGCCAAGTGGTGATGAAAGGTGTCATGCACCAGACGGAACACATCCAGCCCGCCGATGGCCTTGATCGCGTCCACCGCTGTGCGCTTGCAGCGCAGCGAGCACTCTTCGAAACCCAACGGCTCGATGAAACCGACAATGCCGTGTTCACGCAGGATCGGCGCCAGTTCAGTCAACGCCGTGCGCAGCCCTGAAGCGCGTGCGGCCTCGGTACGCGGATCGGCACGGTCGTTGAGCGGACACATGACCAACCCTTGCGCGCCGCAATCACGGGCATAAGCCGCCAGTTTCAGGGCCTGCGCACGGCGCTCGTCATTCCACACATCAAATGGATACAACGCGTTGATCGACAGCACGGTAACGCCTTTGGCCGCGCACAATTCACGGACGCGCTCGGGTGCCGTGCCGTCCTCGATCTCGACCCCTTTAAGGTCGTTGCGAATTTCGATGGCGTCGGCCTTGAGGGCCACCGCCAACTCGATGAATGCCGGCAGGGACAAGCGTGGGGCGACCATACGGTTCAGGGCGAAACGCAGGGGTTTGCTCATTGTTGTTATTCTCCGCACAGGTGTATCAATTGGCCGTCGGCATGCTGAATTCAGGGCCCTTGGCGATGCTGTCAGGCCAGCGCTGCATCACACTTTTGTAGCGGCTGTAGAAGCGGATGCCCTCTTCGCCGTAAGCGTGGTGATCGCCGAACAGCGAGCGTTTCCAGCCGCCGAACGAGTGCCAGGCCATTGGCACCGGAATCGGTACATTGATGCCAACCATGCCGACCTTGATGGTGCGGGCGAAGGCACGGGCGATGCCGCCATCGCGGGTGAAACAGGACACGCCGTTGCCGAACTCGTGGGCGTTGATCAACGCGACGGCGCTGGCGAAATCCGGCACCCGTACGATGCCCAGCACCGGTCCGAAAATTTCCTGCTGGTAGATGCTCATCTCGGTCGTGACGTTGTCGAACAGCGTCGCGCCGACGAAGAAGCCGTTCTCGGCGCCTGGCACCTTGAAGTGGCGACCGTCGACGATCAACTGTGCGCCCTGGGCTACGCCTTCGTCGATGAAACCTTCGACTTTGGCCTTGTGCTCGGCGGTCACCAGCGGCCCCATGTCGCTGTCGCCCTTCAGGCCGTTGCCGACTTTGAGCTGATCAATGCGCGGCAGCAGTTTGGCAATCAGTGAGTCGCCGACATCGCCCACTGCCACGGCAATCGAAATCGCCATGCAGCGCTCGCCGGCCGAGCCGTAAGCCGCGCCGATCAGGGCATCCGCTGCTTGATCCAGATCGGCATCGGGCATGACGATCATGTGATTCTTCGCCCCGCCCAGTGCCTGCACACGCTTGCCACGCGAGGTGGCTTGCTGGTGAATGTATTCGGCAATCGGTGTCGAACCGACAAAGGAAATGGCCTCGATGTCCGGGTGCTGCAGCAGGGCGTCGACCGCGGTTTTATCGCCCTGGACCACGTTGAACACTCCATCGGGCAAACCGGCTTCGCTCAACAGGCGGGCCATCAGCACACTGGCGGACGGATCGCGCTCGGACGGCTTGAGGATGAAGCAGTTACCGGTGATCAGCGCCAGCGGGATCATCCACAGCGGCACCATCACCGGGAAGTTGAATGGCGTGACGCCGGCGCACACACCCAGCGGCTGACGCAGGTTCCAGTTGTCGATGCCGCCGCCGATGTTGTCGCTGAACTCGGTTTTCAGCAGGTTCGGCGCACCACAGGCGTACTCGACGATTTCGATGCCCCGGGTGACTTCGCCCTTGGCGTCCGAAAACACCTTGCCGTGTTCGCGGCTGATGATTTCTGCCAGCTCATCGTGATGTTGGTCGAGCAATTCCTTGAATTTGAACATCACCCGAGAACGGCGCAAGGACGACTGTTCGGACCAGCCCGGAAAGGCTTTCAGGGCCGAGGCGACGGCTTCGTCTACGGTCTTCTGGCTGGCCAGCCCGACGCGCGCCTGGACGCTGCCGGTGGCCGGGTTAAAGACGTTGCTGAACCGTTCGCTGCTGCTGTCCAGCACTTGACCGTGGATGTAATGGCCGATGATCGGGGCATTGCTCATTGATCGTGTTCTCCGTGCAGAAGTTGGAATTCAGGCTGTCTGGTTCAGAGATCCAGCAGCCAGCTGTGCTGCGGATCGTTATGGAACTGCCAGACACGTTTCGGTCCGGCCATCACGTTCAGGTAATACGACTCATAGCCGTACGGAACGCTGACCGGGTGGTACCCCTTCGGCACAACCACCAGGTCGCTGTTTTCCACGGCCATGGCTTGATCGATGCTGCGATCATCGGTGTACACCCGCTGAAATACGAAGCCCTGGGGCGGGTTGATCTGGTGGTAATAGGTTTCTTCGAGAAAACTCTGGTGCGGCAAATCGTCGGTGTCGTGCTTGTGCGGCGGGTAGCTTGAGGAGTGACCCGACGGCGTACGCACTTCCACCACCAACAGCGAATGAGCCGGTTCGGTGTCCGGCAGAATGTCGCAGACGTAACGGGTGTTGGCGTCTTTGCCGCGCACGCTGCGCTTCATGGTGTCAGGCTTGATCAGCCGTGGGCCGAGGCCGTTGCTCACTGAACCGGGCGCGGCGCACACGGCGATTTGCACGTCGCTGAGCGCGACCACTTGCGCCTGACTGCCCGGTGGCAAGTACGCGGCGAAGGGGGATTTGTCTTCGAACACCGACTGACGATCACCGATGTTGTCCCAGTCGAACGCGCCCTGCCCCGGCGCTTCACCCTTGATGCTGACCCGGCCGCTGAGCAGCACCAGGCACAGCTCTTTATCACCGGCCGACACCGGCAGGGTTTCGCCCAGGCTCAAGCGGTAAGCGGCGAAGCCGACGTATTCCAGCTCACCTTTGCCCAGCTCGACCATGGTCCGGCCACGGGCATTGCTTTTGACCAGCAGGCTCATAGTGCAATCCTCTCGTCGAGCAGTGCGTGCAGGGTGTCGTAGCCTTTTTTGGCGTAGGCATAACTCGGCGCCACCGCTGGATCCTGTTCGGCTTCGACCACCAGCCAACCGTGGTAATCGGCAGCCAGCAGTACGTCGAGCAAAGCGCCAAAATCGATATCGCCATCGCCGGGCACAGTGAACGTGCCGTTGATGATGCAGTCCGGGAAGCTCCACAGGTTGTTGCGCGCCAACTGCACCACTGGCTTGCGCACGTCCTTGAAATGCACGTGGCAGATGCGTTTGATGTGTTTTCGCAGCACCTGCAAGGGTTCGCCACCGCCCATGTAGCAATGCCCCGAATCGAACAGCAGACCGACTTCACTGCCGGTCAGCGCCATCAGTTTGTCGATGTCGGTCGGGGATTCGACGTAGGCGCCCATGTGGTGGTGATAGGCCAGGCGCACGCCTTGGGACAGGGTGAAACGTGCCAGTTCGGTGAGCTTGTCGGCGTATTCCTGCCAGGCGCGCTCGGTGTGGAACTGCGGGCGTTCGACCAACGGGATATGCTGGCCTTGAATGGAGTCAGCGACTTCGCCGTATACCAGCACCTTGGCGCCGTTCTTCGCCAACAACTCGACATGGCTGCCGATGGCGTCGATTTCTTCGGCCACCGAGCGACGGGCCAGACGACTGGAATACCAGCCGGACACCAGCGCCAGGTCATACGGCCGCAGCACGTCACCGACGCCTTTGGCATCCTTGGGGAACTTGCCGTTGAGTTCGAAACCTTCGTAGCCGATTTCCTTGCCTTCGCTCAACGCGGTGCTCAGCGGCGTCTCGCCACCGAGGGACGGCAGGTCGTCGTTGCTCCAGGAGATCGGGTTGATGCCAATTCGAATAGCGGGCATGGCTGCACCTTTTATTGTTTTTTCTAACCAGTAAGAGCGACACAAAACCCTGTGGGAGCGCGCTTGCTCGCGTTGATCTTGGTGCCTTTGAAGGCCCCATCGCGAGCAAGCTCGCTCCCACAGGTTCAGTGTTCGCACATTGAAAATGTTCAGCTTCGGGCTGTGCGCCAGGCATCGATCAGCTCTACAAACGTGTCCTGCACTTGTCGGATCAGCGTTTCATCGTCGATTTCACCGGCCATCCACGCGCGGCTCGGCTCCTGGAAAATCGTTCGGCCGACGGCGAAACCACGGCAAGTCTGGCTCTTGCTGGCCTGTTGAAACCCTTCGGCCAATGCTGCGGCCGGCGCATTCAAGCCCAGCAACACCACGCCTCGGCAATACGGATCACGCGCCTGAATCAGCTCGTCGAGTTGCTGCCACTGTTCGGCGCTCTGCGCTTCGATCTTCCACCAGGCCGGGTAAATACCCAGGTTGTAAAGGCGTTTGAGGGCGCGATACAACACATGCGGATGGGTCGACGGATGATCATTGGGCGGGATGATTTCCAGCAGCAGTTCATGACCGCTGACCTGGGAGGCCTGATACAAACCCTTGATCTGTGCTTCCTGCTCCAGTCGCAGCAACGGCTCGTCGTCAGGGTGGAATTGCACCAGGCACTTGATGATTTGTTCCTGCGGCCAGGCGATCAGGTTGCTGCCGATGGAACGACCATGCTCGAAAGCCAATGGCCGCGAGCCTTGTACTTCAACCGGGCGAGCGACCCACCAGCCGCGACCGGTGGCGGCGTTGAGCGAGTCCTGGCCAAAGCGTTGATCAGCCAACAACCCGACATCGGCTTCGATGCCTTGCTTGCGCAAATCGGTTTCGACGCGCTCCACGGCCTTGATAAACAGTTGCTTGAGTTCACCGATGGCGCTCAGCTCGCGCCCGCCCTTGTGCGCCAGTTCCACCAGTTGCCTACGATGATCGAAGGCGAAAATGAACAACTGCTTCCACTGTCTGCGCGGCACGCTGACATGATGCAGACGTTGCAACACTTCATCCTGATCAGGCCGGGTTATCGGCACCGGACTGTTAAACAGATAGTCGAGTTCGGCGCGGGTCGGCATGGCCGGGGCGCAAGCGTGGCGGGAGACCACCAGACCACCACAGGCATTGGCCAACTGGCAGCAGCGCTCATCGCTGGCATCTTCCAGCCAACCGGCAAGGAAGCCCGACATGAAGGCATCGCCAGCGCCCAACACATTGAGCACCTCCACTCGCACACCCGGATAAATGGCGCCGTCTTCGAGACGTTCCGGGATCACCCCGTGAATCACCGTGCAACCTTGCGGGCCGAGCTTGACCACCAGGGTCGCAGCGCTCAGCCGCCGAACATTACGTAATGCCGTGAGCAAGTCCTCGGAGCCGCCAGCAATCAGAAACTCTTCTTCAGTGCCGACGATCAGGTCAAAACGCGGGAGAATTTTTTGTACGTGCTGACTAACGTTCTGGTCGGCGACGAAACGGGTTTCGCCGTCAGCTTTGCCCGCCAAGCCCCAAAGCACCGGGCGATAGTCGATGTCCAGCACCCGTTTGACGTTGTGCTTTTCGGCGTAATCCAGCGCCTGGATGCTCGCCTTGTACACGCCGTCTGTGGAGAAATGGGTGCCGGTGATCAGCAGCGCTTTGCTGGATGCGATGAAGGCTTCGCAGATGTCTTCGGCCCGCAGTGCCATGTCGGCGCAGTTTTCGCGGTAGAAGACCAAGGGAAACGTTTCGCGATCCTTGAGCCCCAGAAGGACCATGGCAGTCAGGCGCTCCGGGTCGACCTTGATGCCGCTGACGTCGCAACCTTCGCGAGCCAGCGATTCCACCAAAAAGCGGCCCATGTGATCGTCACCCACCCGGCTCAGCATCGCCGATTTCATACCCAGGCGCGCCGTGCCAAAAGCGATGTTGGCGGACGATCCACCGAGGTACTTGGCGAAGCTGCTCACATCCTCCAACCGCGCCCCGACTTGCTGCGAATAAAGGTCGACGCCAAGGCGCCCCAGACAAATCAGATCCAACCGACGTCCACTGGCAAAACGAGTCTGGCCCATGCTGGCTCCTGTTATTTTTATCAGCCTGTGTTCGAGGCGATGGCCGCGCCGAACACTCTTGGTGGATGCAGACTAGAACGTACGGGACCGAAATATCAATAATTATTCTATATATTTTTTACATGGAATATTTTTTCCAATAAACTTTGATACGAGCGTTCCAGAGGCAGTGCATCGATTCAGCAAGCTTCACATGGCCGCAAGCTCATGATTTTGTTCGGGCCTACCCTGTAGACTGCGCACAGCCAACCTATTGTCAGGGGACGAGGTGAACCATCGTCCCTATAAGAACAAGCCTGAAGGATTCCCTATGTCCCGCACCGATCAGCCGGCATCGACCGAGAGCACGCCCGAGGGCGATTTCGCCAGCCCCCCGATCAATGCCGAGCGTCTGCTGCAGCTGATCACCAATGAATACGACAGCCTGCCGCGCCAGCTCAAACGCATCGCCAGTTACATGAGCCAGCAAAGCGACCGGATCATGGTCGACCGCATCAGCGACATCGCCCGCGAATGCGAAGTGCACCCGTCGGCCATCGTGCGGTTTTCCCAGCGTTTCGGCTTCAGCGGCTTCAGTGAAATGCAGGCGTTGTTCCGTGAGGCGTATACCCACAAAACCACGCCGGTGCAGAACTACCAGCAGCGCATTCGCAGCATGATCGCCAACAAATCGCAGAAAGCCAGCGGCGGCGACCTGGCGCGCGAGTGCATCGATGCGACCCTGTCGGGCATCGAACGACTGGGGCTGGAACTTGATGACCAGGCCTTCGACAAGGCCGTGGACATGGTGGTGAATGCCGACAACATCTACGTGGTCGGCGTGCGCCGTTCGTTCGCGGTAGCCGATTACCTGGTCTACAACCTGCAACACACCAACAAGCGCATCCACCTGGTCTCGGGACTCGGCGGCAGCTACCGCGAGCAAATGCGCAGCGTGCGCGCCAATGACCTGGTGATCGCCATCAGCTTCACGCCGTACGGCAAGGAGACGCAGCACTGCCTGCGCATCGCCCAGCATCAACAGGCGAAAACCCTGATCATCACCGACAGCAATCTCTCTCCCCTGGCCAAGCGCGCCAACACTCTTCTGCTCGTCAACGAAGGCAGTTCGTTTGCGTTCCGTTCATTGAGTGCAACCCTGTGCCTGTGCCAGGCGCTGTTTATCGCCGTGGCCTATCGACTGGAGTTGAAGGTCGACGATATTCACGAGCAGGTCGGGTTCGACGACTGACCGAGACGTTGACGTTTGGCTCCGCGCGCAGCGGCTGTCGAGGCAGAACCGAACCCACTGCGCCCAATCACTGGCTGCGATCCAGCAGCCTGATGTAAATATTATTTTCATAAATTGATAAAAAGGAATAAATATTCTATTAATTGGATCTCTGAAAACAAGAATCCAAAGGATCTGTCATGCGCGAACTCGGAATCGGACTTATCGGCACGGGATTCATGGGTCGTGCCCATGCCTTGGCGTTTCGTAACGTCAGTGCGGCATTCGAACTGCCCTTCACGCTTCGCCTCGCCGCCCTGGCCGACGCCGACCCCGTTCGTGCGCAAGCATGCGCCACCGCCTGGGGCTTTGAGCAAGCCTATGACGACTGGCAGCAATTGGTCGACGATCCCAAGGTCAACCTGATCGCCATCACCACACCCAACCACCTGCACTACCCGATGGCGATGTCCGCTATTCGCGCCGGCAAGGCGGTGTACTGCGAAAAGCCGCTGGCGGTGAACCTTGAACAAGCCAATGCCATGCACCTGGCAGCCAAGAATGCAGGCGTCGTCACGCGTGTCGGCTACAACTACCAGCACAACCCGATCATCGGCCTGGCAAGGGAACTGATACTGAACGGCAGTCTCGGCGAGATCATCTGCTTTCAAGGCGAATTCAGCGAAGACTTCATGGCCGATCCAGCATCCCCTTGGTCGTGGCGCTGTGAGGCCGAACATGCCGGCGGGGCCCTGGCCGATCTGGGTAGCCACTTGCTCGCCATGGCGCGCCATCTGCTCGGCACTGTCGAAGCAGTGTGCGCCGATTCCCAGACCGTGCATCGTCAGCGCCCGGCCACGGCCGGTAGCCTGGAACCGCGTAACATTGCTGTCGATGATCAGACTCATGCCTTGCTGCGCTTTTCCAGCGGTGCGCGCGGTACCTTCAGCAGCAGTTGGCTCAAGCACGGTTACAAGAATCATCTGAGCTTCGAGATCAGTGGTACACAAGGCACCCTTGCGTTCGATCAGGAACGTTTGAATGAGTTACGCCTGTGCCGCGCCGGGCAAGACGGATTCCAGCGTTTATTGGCCGGGCCGAACCTGCCAGGTTACGCAGCGTTCAGTCCGGCGCCGGGGCATCAGCTGGGCTACAACGAGTTGAAGACGCTGGAAGTGCATGAGCTGATCATGGCCTTGGCCGGGCACGGACAAGCCGGCACTGATTTCGAGCAAGCCTTTGAAGTGGAGCGACTGGCGACGGCGATTCGACTGGCGGCACGGGACCAGCGCTGGGTCAGTATCAGCGAGCTGTGATCGCTGAAAAGGCTGCGCTAAATGGCGGCAGCTTTTCTATCAGTACGGGACACTGAAAATAAAAAAGGGCCGCGAGATAAAATCTCGCGACCCTTTTTAAATATAGGGTCGGGACGGAGTGATTCGAACCTATGATGGCGAGCTAACGACCTCCTAACGTCGACACCCTATTGCATCAATCTCGCTGATTCAGTCTCGCGCCACTCAGAAAGCACTGTCAGATCTGGATGCGCGGGCTGTCGGTGTTTTGTCGTAGCACTGCGATTGCCGGCTTATCAGTGTCCAAGCCTTCCGTGAGGCTGCCCTGGCTGCAGTGGATTGGTTGCGAGGGATGGATTCGAACCATCGACCTTCGGGATATGAGCCCGACAAGCTGACCGCTGCTCTACCACGCATCTGAAACGAAAAAGCCCCGCACGATGGCGAGGCTTAGTAGGAGGATACTCAATGAAAGTGCTTGAATTCGTACTTGGCGACGTTCGCTCTCATGTCATCAAGCAGGTCATGGCCTCGCCATGTGAGCGAGATCAAAGTATCCACGCCTGAGGCGTCCACGGTGCTCTCCACGAATGCTTCCTTGACGATGAGCTGGAGTGCATGGGTCGCCTGCTCCTTTTTGACCTGGTCATGAGTGTCGTGACCATACACTACGTTCAGAGCATGCTCTTGAAGAATTCCTTTTCTATTTGCCTGCTCGACTTGCTCAAGAAGTGCCTTGATGTAATTCCAATTCCGCTTCATATGTAAATTCCCTCTGCCGTTTCAGGTCAAATGAGAATAGTCAGGGAATGGAGCCCCCATAAAAAAACCCGACGCAGTGGCCGGGTTCAGGGTGTCGTGTGCGTTTCGCGCTACTTATGCAGTCGAATCAAGTCGAGCACCTTCTCGACGTCCACACGAAACCTTAAATCCCTCCCCCTTAAACGTCAGCGCCATTCGCTGAATGAGTCGCTCAGATAGCAGGCGGGAGATTGTTGGTGCCGGCGATGAGCGGGGCATTCATAAAGGCATCCCAGCATTTATAGGCTTCGTGCTGCCTCTTGTTTGCAGCATCCCACTCGGGACCTGAAACACACCTAGATGAAACCAGCGTCATCATTCCCATGGTGGCAGCGTCAAGTTCTAATAGAAGCTGGTGCGACTCAAATCTGAAGTCGTCAATAGAAGCCATTGCCTTTCTCCTGGGCGGAACTCACCGCCATTGAGAAACAGCCGCTCCTCGAACGGTCGAGTACGGTCACCTCAGATAATTCATACAGTCTGACCACTGGTCAGCTTTATCCCTCTCCTTCAAAAGCCAGCCGCTATGGAGGCAAAGGACAGGTATTGCCCATGGAAAACAAAAATCCAGGCCCTGACCATCTCCGATACGACGATACGATCGGACCGGAAGGCCTGACAGTCACGCTCCAAAAATGGGTGGCTTACGCCGAAACCGATAAGTGCTGGTACTTGTCGAGCGAGTCGGCAGCTGACATCGTTCGAAACATGCTTGCCCATCAGGGGAAAGGACTGAATGAGGATGCCCGCAGACGGCTTTTGGCAGTGGCAGAAGCGGACGAAGGCGGCGCCATTGAGATCGACTACTACCGGCCCGGAGCAATCGGTGACGAGGTGTGGATCGCGCATTACGATGTCCGGGCGGCCATGGGTGGCGGGCAGATCCCGCACGACTATCCCGAGATGTTCCAGGACGTACGTGTCAGCCCACAACATTTACGCGAGATGGGTGTTGAGTTCAAAGAGCATTCCCACTTGAAGATGGTGACAGGCTGGGGGCAGTCGATGGCCGAGGAACAGCAGGAACCAACGGCGGAGTCGCTGAAACAGAAGAAAAAACGGGCCAAGAAAGCGGAGGACGATGCGAAGAAAGGTGTTGGTGTCTTCAAGGTTGAGGTCGCCGGCGTGTTCATGCCCGACCTCAAGCGCCTGATGAAAGAACACGGCTCAACAACCAGCAGGAGGTGTATCAGAACCTGCTGCGCAATGTGATCGCCGCCGACTTCGATACCGCCGCCCAGATGCTCCGCTGTGTCACGACACCGTATGAGCCAAGTGAAAAGGTGTCGCAGGAGTTCCGCAAAGAAAGTCTGCGGACTCTTCGCGACTCGCACGGGGAGCCTGAAGATTCTATTGTAGAGCCGTATTTATAAAGCACAGCTCGAGAGATTAAAAATCAATACTCTAGTATTTGTTCTGCCAGACCAATTCGCGCCCTCCTCGGCACCAACGCACAAAGATTATGTTGCGCCATAAATGGTCTTAAGCTCTTTCCTTTATCGCTGATGGCATACATCAACAAACACTCAACCTCCTCCGGCGAAAGAAGTGACTTAAAGATCGATATATATTGAGATGAGCCCACTGATTTTGGTCTCGAGCGGCTATCTACATACTTAAGAATTTCTTCTAGAGTGGCAAAGTAATGCACTATCCTATTGCCATACTGCTCCATAAACCTATTGCAATAGTCACTCACTTGCTTTTGTTGATACTGCGTACCTCCTAAAGCGCGCGGAATGTTCTGATCGATGCCGTCATCCACCCTATCCAAATTATATGATCTAATTATGAGCTCGAATGTTGTTCCATTTCCGGCGTCCTCCGCCCTTACTGGCGCCTTCACTCGATCAACGTTTTTAAGATGAAGCTGAATAAGCCCAAAGAAAACAGATTCAAAACTTTGTTGCTGGAAAACTTGAGTTTGCTCGGTTTGCATTGCGATAGCAGCACTTGCCTCTTTTCTTGCAGCGGCTACTTCTTCAGATTGAGATCTCAAGCTAAGGACTACTGCAATCAAAGCACAGAAACTTAGCAGCGGATTCAAAACACCGCCAAAGTAGTCACCAAACTGGCCCCAAACAGCCTGATCAGTTGATCGTATCGCTGGAAAGCTTACAAAATAATTAATAAGAACAGCAGCCATCAAAACGATTGCCGTGCCGATTATAATTTTAAGCCTATTTACAGAAATGCAGCGACTTATCAAGCGAATCGTTTTGCGTGTCCTTCTACTCATGCTGCCCCCCATTACAAAGCTGAAATATTATCACTCTTCATCTGCTCGCTGCTGCATCCGGTCATGGCGCGTGGCACAGGCGACATGAGATTTCAAATCTAAAATTTGCTCGGGCATTTGAAGAGTTGAATGCTCGCACTACTCAGTTTTGGAAAGCTACCCAGTACATACAGAGTCTGCACTTGATTTTTCTGCGCTATGAACCCTTCACAGCTATATCCGCATGACGCACTTGTCGTGAAGCAAACATTCTCACCAGTCAGCTCGTAGAGGTTGTGCGGCCACGACAAGCAATCGTATTTACCCCCAATGGGGCAAGTTACCTGCTGAATATCGCCAGCGGCGAGAATTTGCGACCCTGGAAGACTTTGTATTTCGCCGTAGGCAAATACCTCGCTACCGGATACAACGAAACACATCGCGAACAACAGCTTCAAAAATTTCATCACGGCTCCTTGATCCGGCTCCATGCCGGGCTGAACACAAATACTCCACTTCTACGCTGCAAGCCAGTTTTGCGAAGCTTTGTCGTGCACAGCTTCACACGCCCTCACCTATCGCGCGTAGGAATTAAAGCAAGCTAAGCTCTCGCTTCAATGCGAAAAGTTTTTCAATTTCGAGAACGCGGCCTTCCACAAAGTTTTTATAAATCGACTCGTTCTCATCCCCGCGCTCTAGCGAAGCCTTCTTTAAAAGATCAGAATTCATTAGGTCAATAGCAAGCCCTACGAATGTTTCACAAGTTTGATCACCCGGCCTTGTGGTTTTCCCCCAGGTGACTGTTACGGCATACAACGCTGGAATCATAACATCCACAATCTTTAGCACCTCTGGCGCCAAATCCTTAAGAGAGCCGTTCCTTCTAGCCTCTGCAACGATGTCCCAAAAGTCTGGATCGACAGACAAATAATCAGCATCGAATGAAAAATTGCCACTTACGAATGACTTGGCTCGCAACAGCAATCGAAGTAGTTCAACCCGAGTCCTCTTAAGCGCTTCTATTTGTTTTAATGCGTCATTTTTTATCTCTTTTAGTTTCACCACGCTCCCCGCTATTGTGAACTCCTGCACTTCCTGACCAAAACATAGAACTAAGGCTATTACAGCGAATGCAATTACGAATGCTACAAATTCGGTGCCTGAAAATTTGCCTTGTTGAAGTAAGCAGTAAGCGAGCCACACCGCTCCAGCAAAAAGAGCGGTACCGGTGATACCCAGAAAAATTCTCATCCGCCATCTCCATACTAACGATCAGGCCACTATAGCCGGCGAGGATCCCCTATGCCCGACAATCACATTGATGAAAAGAAACTCGAGCGAGCCATCCGCAAGATCAAGCACTGTCTGGCATTAGCGGAAAGCTCAAACGAGAATGAAGCCGCTACCGCTCTTCGACAAGCTCAGGCATTGATGCGCGAGTACCGCCTCACCGAGATGGATGTGAAACTCAGCGACGTTGGCGAGGTCGAGTCTCAACTCTCCCGCACCGAACGACTGCCTGCATGGGACCGACACCTATCCGCAGCTGTTGCTGAGGTGTTCGGGTGCACGTCGTTGCGCACCCGCAAGTGGTGCACGCTCAAAAATCGTGTGATCGAACGCGCGTCCTTTGTCGGCGTTACACCGGCTCAGCACATTGCGCTCTACGCCTATCAGGCGCTGCTGACAAAACTAACCCTGGCTCGCAAGGAGTACGCCGCCGGAGTACGCGCGGGCAAGCATCGAAGCTCCTACACAGCCGAGACAGCTGGTGATCACTTCGCGCTAGCGTGGGTCGGGCAGGTCTACGGAAAGTTGCGGGCTCTGGTTCCCCAAGGCGAGGACGATGACGCGGCTGCAGCAAGTGAGGGCCGTGACCTTGTGACCGTTCAAACCCAGGACAAGGCGCACATTGCCGAATACCTATCCAGCAAAAACGTCGGTAAATCCCGTAAGACTCCGCAGACAGAGCTCGACATGAACGCACAGATCGCGGGCATGCTCGCCGGGCGAAGTGTTGACCTGAACATCGGCCTTGCGCGAGCAGGCGACGACTTGCTCGCGCTTTCCGCCACCGCCTGATCCGACAACCTCCAACGACTCCACCGCCCGGGCATGACCCGGCATAGGACGCCCCATGCCCACAGAAAACAACCTCGCTGAGCCGGCACCGAGCCTGGCGACCGGCCATTACCTGGACGCCGCGACCTGGGCCGACTTCGTCCAGCGCCTGCGTTACGACTGCAAAGGGAAGCGAGTCCACGATCACTGCACTGCTGATGCAATCTTCATTGTTGAGGCCCGCCGCATCGTCTCCGGGCTGGACATGGATTACACCGACAAGCGCCTTGTGTATTGGGACAGCGGTGAGTCGGTGGCCTATTCGGTCAAGGAGTACTGGGACGGTCTGTCCAGCTACCAGAAAAGCCAGCTCAATAAAAAGATGCAGGCTTGGTCTGAGTGCCAGTTCATGAAGGCCGATGAGTCGGATCAGTGGTACGTGCTCGGCGAACTGGAAGAACACACCGTCACCGGCTGGGACGATCGCTGGGAATACGTCAACGCCCACTTCACCCACGCCGCCGCCGAAGCATTCATCCGGCGCAAGAAGCACGACTACCGCGACGGGATGCGGGTCTACGTCGATTCGCAGTACTACGCCTGGGAGTTCAACGCCATCAAGGAAGCGATACTCGACGGCACGCTGACCTACACGCCGAAGGAGGCCACATGATCAATCTCTTCTGGCGCCTGGTCGCCAAGCTGCTTGCGCGCCCGGCCGTTGCCGCCTGGCTAATCGCCCGCACCCAGCGCACGCCTTACCTGCACATCATGTCCGCCGACGGCACCGAGATGTACATGGGCCGCTGGTGGCTGTTCAACCCCTACTCCCGCACCACGCACAAGCCGGCGCTCTGGTGGTTCCCGTGGTCGTTCCGCATCCACCACATCATGCGGCCGGACGAAGACCGGGATCTGCATGACCACCCGTGGAACGCCAGGACGATCATCCTGCGCGGCTTCTATAAGGAGCAGCGCCGCCACAGCAGACACGGCGACATCGATTACTGGCGCGAATCCGGCGACACCGCCAGCCTGAACCACGGCGAGTACCACCAGATCGACGAGGTATCGCCCGGCGGCGTCATCACCCTGTTCATCACCAGCAAATGGTGCGGTGAATGGGGCTTTCTCGTAAACGGCGTGAAGGTGGATTGGCGCACCTAAACGGGTAGCGATGACTGACTGAGTTCATGAAGTAAGTTCGCCGAGCAAAACTCTGCTCTGTTTTTCCATATCTACATAAGCGCTTTCAATTTTAACCGTATGCGTGCGAAGTATGTTTTGCAGGCCAAGTATTCGAGCTGCCTCATCACTTTTCTCCAACCCCATACTATTGCCAAAAGCTGTTTCTATCAGAGCATCTTTAGCAACCCTAACCATTTGATTTATAGCGGTGGGAGAATACCCAAAGCTCTCCAACTCACTTTTTGAAAGGAACACCGTCATTACATCCCAGGCTTTCCCAAATTCAGAAGCGTGATCGAACCACTTCCGTTGAATTTCGTCGGGGTAGTTATTTGCTAGTGCCCTATCATTGCGCGATAAAATGTACGCGGAAAAGTGATTCGACAAGCTCGACAAATAAATGAGCGGATGCGATGCCTCATGTAAAAAAGCCCTTACAAAGATGACTGCATCATATTTCTTCTGAAGCTGAAACTGCGCTTTCCACGAGTT
Source organism: Pseudomonas mucoides (assembly GCF_015461845.1). Taxonomy (GTDB): domain Bacteria; phylum Pseudomonadota; class Gammaproteobacteria; order Pseudomonadales; family Pseudomonadaceae; genus Aquipseudomonas; species Aquipseudomonas mucoides. The sequence continues at coordinate 544,237 of NZ_JACOPW010000001.1, forward strand.
CATTGCTACTACCGCAGTGATAGCAGCACCAACCGTTGCGAGACTCGATATGCCACCTAGAAAACTCACCAAACCAACTTGACCATCTTTCGTAAAAATGAAACCGAAGATGCATCCCGAAGCAAACAATAACAAACAGTAGGTTAGGAGCAACCATCGTTCGAAAAAGACACGTCCCATATGAACAGCCTCTTAATTTGGCAATGTCGAGAATACCTATATGCTTGGAATAAAAGAAAGCCCAATCCTATTCTCTGCCCCTATGGTCCGCGCCATCCTGGAAGACCGAAAGACGGTCACCCGGCGGGCAGTGAAAGGTGCTGGCCTGAAATGGCTGTCTGACTTCCCCCCCGAGTACGTCGAAGACTCTGCGAATGCGCTCTGCCCGCACGGTAAGCCCGGCGACCGGCTGTGGGTGCGCGAGACCTGGGGTCGCACCTATAACGTAAACGGTCAGGACGACTGGCCGGGCCGCCCGCACATTGCGCGTGAAGGCGATGAGATGGTGACAATTTACCGGGCTTACGGTCCGTGGTCTTGGTGTGATGACGATGGGGTCGGATCCGATCGCAGCTACTGGAAGCCGAGCATCCACATGTTCCGCCGCGACAGCCGCATCCTTCTGGAGATAACCGACGTCCGCGTGGAGCGGCTGCAAGACATCAGCGACGAGCAAGCAATCGCCGAGGGATGTTTCTTCACCGACTACGGTCGCAAGTGCGGTCACTCCGGAACAGGCTGGACTGATGTCGGCACTTGCCCGGCACCAGAGTCCACCCACCAGCAGCTAGACGGCTGGATGTGGGACAAGACCACCAGCCATGAACAATGCCTGGGCGCGCCACGCTGGGCGTTCGCCAATCTCTGGAATTCAACCGGCAGCAACTGGGATTCAAACCCTTGGGTCTGGGCAGTTTCGTTCAAGCAGGTGACGCCATGATCGCCCTCGCTTGGTTCGCCTACGTGTACTGCTATAAGGGGCCGCGACGCGGATCGCGGCCGCCTGGCTAGACAGTGCTGCTCAGATGGAGGTTTTCCGCGACACAGGGCCAGCCGCTTAATCAGCCTGGTGTGCTACTTGCGTTTGCTTTTATCGCCTTCTTTCTGAGCAGGAGTTCGATCATCTCCCTTATTAGACCGATGATCATGCCCACCCGTGTCCTTTTGGCGGCCGCTATCGATCACACCTTTGCTGGTTCCTGTATCTGAAGGCCCGAAAAGTCCCATGTAGTGCTCCTTGCTCTCAAAAGTTCTGATTAGCCGGCTTGCTGCCGGGATTAATCAAATACCTCATTTTAAATAGTTTCGCCACCCCGACAAGTCGGCGACTTTCTGGAGCACCCAATGAAACGAGAGCTGATCAAAATCAGTGAGTTCCAGCGCAGGCGCTGGGGCGAGAATGGAACGCCGCAGTGCTCGCAGGCGATCCGCAACCATATCCGTAACGGGATGGTGCCCGGCGAACAGATCGGGAAACTTTGGTACGTTGACTGGACCGCGTTCAATCGGTCGAACGGCAACGACCTGGTCGCGATGGTATTGAAAGGAGCTGCATGATGGTCCCACGGCCGCGCAACAAGGCGAACAAGAGCCTCCCGCAGAACCTGTATTTCGATTCGCGGCGCTCGACTTATCGCTACCGGCGGCCAACCGACGGGAAGTGGTTTCAGTTCGGAACCGATCGCATCAAAGCTATCGATGCAGCGAAGCAACTGAATCTGGAGTTCATGCGCGGGGCTGACCTGATCGGCGCTGTGATGGGCAGCTCATCAAAATCATTTGCCAGCTTCCTCGACACTTACGAACGCGATGTTTTGCCACCGCGCGAGCTGGCCAAAGGAACACTGGGCCTCTACGCCGTGCACTTCCGGCGCTTCCGCAAGCAATTCGAGGGCAAGTCCGTCGATCAAATAACCATTCGCATGGTCGCGGAGATGCTGGACGCGCTAACTCCGCGCACGGCGAACCAGTGCCGGGCGCTACTGATCGACATCTTCAATCACGCAGCGTCCAAAGGCCTGTACCCGGACAACCCGGCGGCGAGCACCATCAACCGGATCGAGAAGAAGCAGCGCAAACGCCACACGGTAGAAGGACTAAAAGCTACTCGGGAGAAGTCGCCGGCTTGGCGGCAGAACGCAATCGACCTAGCGTTGATCACTGCCCAGCGTCGGACAGACATCCTCGATGTGCGTTTTGATGGAAGTCGGGAGGGTTACCGGTACGTGGTGCAGAAGAAGACGGCCAAAGCCAGTGACGCGGCATGGATACGATTTCTGATAACGCCGGAGTTGCAGGCGGTCATCAGCCGATGCCGCGACGATGTCGTATCGCCCTACCTGGTGCACCGAAAGCCCGAGCGCCGGAAACAGAAACAGGCACAGATCAAGGATCACTGGACAAAGGTTGAGGAGAGGTATTTGACGCGAGCATTCAAGGAGGCCAGGGAGGCGGCGAACTGCTACGCGGGATAGAAGGAAGAAGAGATGCCGGGCTTCCACGAAGTGCGAGCGCTGTCGCTGCACCTGTACAAGAAGGCCGGAAAGGATGGTCAGAAAATTGCTGGCCATGCGAGCGAGGGCATGACCAGAAACTACCCGCGGGACCACGAGGAAATCGTCTGGTCCGAAGCAATTCCGGACCTGAATATCAGCGAAATCACCGGGTGGCTTTGCGCCAGTTTTGCGCGGGTTTTGCGCAGACACAAAAAAGCCGATCTATCTGATCGGCTCAAGTGTCTGATTTTACTCAGGAATAATGGTCGGGACGGAGTGATTCGAACACTCGACCCCTAGCACCCCATCTCCTTTTTCATACTTCTTGAAAGATTCCAAAATTTTACTCTGGATTTTTCTAAGCTAGTATTTACTTGAGCTCCAGCGGTGTTCTGCTCTACGAGAGTCCAGGAACGTCCATCAAGAGCCGACGTTTTTGTGGGGGTAAAAGTAGGGGGAGTCCATTTCATGGCCAAAATCACCATCAAAGAACTTGAGTCGCTGACCGTCAATGATGCCGGCCGGATCCTCCGCGAGGATGGTAATCTCGCCGGTCGAATCTCAGTCCGCAAGGACGGCGTGTCAGTCAGCTTTTTCTACCGTTATCGCTGGGGCAATCAAAACAAAGAGTACGCCTGCGGAACCTGGCCGCGCAAATCCCTGACGGACATCCGCAAGGCCCGCAACCAGGCCCGGGCGCTCATTGATGAGCAGATCAATCCCAGCGAGCAAAAGAAAACCGCCAAGGCCCAGGCATACGCCGCTACTAACGTAGAGGCTGAACAAGTAAAAACGACGAAGGTGAAAACGCTGACCGTCCAGGATCTGGCCAGCGCGTGGCTGCTGGATGGCGTAGCGCGGAAAGATGGCAATGCTGAATTGCAACGACGCTTTAACAAGGACCTTTATCCGGCACTCGGCAAGACCGCGGTGAGCAGCGTCTCCGAACACGATGTTCGGGCGCTGATCCGCGCCGTGGTCAACCGCGGCGCTCACCGGCAAGCCATCAGTTTCTTCGCCGACCTCACTCAGATGTTCAGCTGGGCCAGAAAACGTCAGCCCTGGCGGGCCTTATTGATCGAGGGCGATCCGACGGAACTGGTCGACATCTCCCCTCTGATCCCAGCCGACTACGAGGCCGAAAGAAGCCGCATCCTTTCACCGGCTGAGCTGTTGGAACTGCACAACCGCTTCCAGCAAATGACTGCCGATTACAACGCCCTGCCCGCCGGGCAAAAATACGACGGCATACGGCCGCTAAAGAAAGAAACCCAACTCGCACTCTGGATCAGCCTGGGTACGCTGTGCCGGATTGGCGAGTTGCTCCAGGCCGAATGGAAAAATGTCGATCTTGACCGGCAGACCTGGTTCCTCCCCAGTGAAAACGTCAAAGGCACCCGGGGCAAGAAACAGGACCACCATGTGTTCCTCTCGCCATTTGCCCTGCATTTCTTTCAGGAACTCAAGACGCTGACGGGAAACTCTGAATGGTGCTTTCCCAACAAGCAGGATGATGGGCATGTGGATGTGAAAGTGGTGAGCAAACAGGTCGGCGATCGTCAGGCTCGGTTCAAAAACCGTAAGGCCCTCTCTAGACGGCGTCATGACGATACCCTGGTGCTTGCTGACGGCCAGAACGGTGACTGGACCCCGCATGACCTGCGCCGTACCGGCGCGACCATGATGCAGGCCTTGGGGGTCAGCCTGGACGTCATCGATCGCTGCCAAAATCATGTGTTGGCCGGCTCTAGGGTGAGGCGTCATTACCTGCATCACGACTATGCCGAAGAGAAGAAAAGCGCCTGGAACCTGTTGGGCGATCGGCTCAGTGCCGTTCTTTCCTCAACCTACGAGCATCCTCCGGTCGAGTCGATGATGTCCTTTCCAGACTACGCAGCCGCAGAGACTTTGCCGTCGTCATAAGTCGAATTCTTATAACGCTGAACTCCTTGTAGTTATGTATATATCGCTGAGAGCTCGGTTCGGGTCGATTCCGACCCGACATGACACGCAGCAATCGGCCAATAGCGGTATAGCTGGTTCTGTTATTTTCCCGCTGACAGATCGTCGGAGAGCTTACTTGCACGTCAGTTATGTGAAACAGAGGTATGCTATTAAACAACTAACACTAATCGCGTATACGCCCCTTCCGCCATAGGCAGAGCACTACCAGAAACCCGCCCATCGACATCAGTGCTGCACAGAGAAATATCGCAGCAAAACCAAAACCTGACGCAACCAGGCCCATCACCGGACCGGCCATCCCCACTGCAATATCGAAGAATAATGAAAGGGCGCTGAGCGCCGAGTTACGGTTCGCGGCCGGAGTGCTAGCCAAAGTCTCCACCCCAAGCCCCGGATAGACCCATGACACCCCTATCCCGGTTAACGCCCCGCCGGCAATGGCCAGCGCAGGCGAAGGCGCGAGCCATATCAGCAGCATGCCCAATGTCTGCACAAGCAGGCAGCCGCCCACCACTTTGTACCCTCTGAATCGCTGCAGTATTCCTGGCGACGACAATCGGGCAACGATAAAACCTGCGCCGAAACCACTTAAGCAATAGGCGGCGTAATCCCAGCCGAGACTATCGAAATACAGTGCGACGAACGCCGTAAGCCCGCCAAATCCCACCGAGCTGCAAACCAGGACCAGGCCATTGGGCATGACGGCGAACAGGACTCGGTGAAATGCCAGACGGGCGCCTGCAACCAATGGCGCTGGGCGCTTGCCCAGAGCCAAAAGCAGGAACGCCAAGCCAAGCAACACGGTGCACAACCCCACACTGGCGATACCCATCGAATTGCGCAGCAGCACACCCAGTGGCGCGCCAACAGCCGTGCCGCCGTAAGCCGCTATTCCGTTCCACGACATGACCTGTGCCGCCCGCGGGGCACCACATAACCCGATGGCCCAGGTGCAGCAGGGCGTGGAGATCATGGCCGTGGACGCCCCCAACACCAGCCTCCCCAGCAGTAATAGCGTCAGGGTCAACCAGGGTTGGGTGGGCAGGATAATGGCGAGCGCCGTCAGGGCGCCGCTCAACATCAAGCCACTGAACCCGCACACAACCGCGTATTTGGCACCCAGGCGATCGGCCACACCACCGGCCAAGGGGCGGGCCAGGAGCGTCGCCAGGTATTGCGAGCTGATAACCACGCCGGCGAAAACCGAGGTCAGGCCCAGGTCATTGAGGACATAGCCCGGCAACACCGCAAGCGGCAAACCACTGCATATGTACGAGATAAAGTTGAAGCTGATAATGGACAGGATCAACCAATCGCTGCGGATTGCCTTGCCGTTGCTACGGATTGAAACACCGATATCGCTCATCACTCATGCCGCTCTATACCTCGTATGACATCCGCCAGTAGCTGCGGGTGTGATACGAACGGCTCGTGCGCCGTATCTATCTCGATAACCACGCCCGCGCCAGCACGTTGCGCAAAACGGCGTTGCCAGTCGACGGGCAGGATGTTGTCGCGCAGTGTGATGATGTAACTCGCCGGAATCATTCCCAGGTATCCCGCACGACTGATGGAGTCTGTCGCCACACAGAGTGGCGTCGTGTCCTGGCTCGCTTCGCTTAACAACCAACTCATGGTTTGCTCACTCAAGTCCTGACCGAACATGGCCACCGCCAGCGCTTGAGGGGTTGTGTGCGCGGGGTCCAGCGGCCAGCCGACATGTTCCGGGCTTTCGCCATGCAGCGTTGTGCCAAGTAACTCCAGAATCGATTGGCCTTCACTGGGCAATGCGCAGGCCAGGTAAACCAGCTGCGAATATAGTTGCGGAGCAGCCAACACCATCATTGGCAGCACGACCCCCGCAATGGAATGCCCAAGCAACACGGCCTGGTTCACACCGAGTGCACGCAGGTCGTCATTAAGCTCCTTGACCACATCGTCGAGCCGCAGGGACGCAACATCTCGACCGCGCTTCTTGCCGCACCCAGGCATATCCAGAGTGATCACTCGTTTGAAACATCCGGGTTGTTGGTTTAACGCCTCCACAAAAGGCTTCCAACACCACGAGCCATGGTTGCCGCCATGCAGCAATACTAAATCAGTCATGCGCACACTCCTTGCTGCGGGCGCCGGTGGTCCCTGTTTTGATCACTTGATTGCATAGCAGCCCACGGCGACGACGTATCCATTAACCCGCTGCAGAAAAGTCCTCTTGTATTCATTCTGCCCCGTCATAGGGTTACGCCATTGATAAGTGATCTCCCCTGCTTCATGCGTGTTCATCTGCTTGAGTATGTCCTCGCCAATCGGCTTGCCGTCGGTAGAGCGCAATGACTTGAAGTCGGTGCCGATCAGCCGGGGCGAAAAGCCGTGAGCGATGAACCGCCTGGTTTTCAGGTCCACCACAAAGGCATAGAGATCATCCTGGGTGAGCTGCTTATCGTGCTGATTAATGCGCCCGACAGTGGCTTTTGCGTCGCTGGCAACTTGCGCCGAAATCTGGCGCAGCAGCTGTTGTGCCTGTTCAGGGCTGGACCGTGGCATGTAGTAACCCACGGAGATCACCCGATCTTTCACACGTTGATAGAACACGCGCTTACGCTCGACCTTACCGTGTTGCCAGTTCCACCAGCGGTATTCGGCGCTACGCACGATGCCGTCGTCTGGCTGCGAAATCGCTTGCTGGAATGCAGCCTTGAGGTCGTCGTCCAGAACGCTGACCACCGGTTTTCCGACCAGTGAAACCGAAGGCCCTCCGCTGGCAAGCATCACGCCGGAGGTATCGACAACGTAGATGTACAGCTCTCCATCGACATAGGCTCCCTGGCGACTGAACTCAGCCAGGGCGGTGTCGCCCTTGGCTTTGTATTCGGCGACAGCTTTTAACAGCAAGGCGTTGGCACGCTGGGTGTCGGCACCATAGGCATCCACTGGCGCTTGTTGAGCCATGCCGACAAGAGAGACAAGGCACAGGCCAAGAACAGTGAACGCTCGATAGAGGCTCATGGGTGTTGTTCCTCTGGTGATCTTTTTGATGGCCGAAGGTCCACCGTCAGATTGTCAATGAGCCGCGTTTTGCCGATGCGCGCCGCCACAAGAATCACAAAGTGAGTATCGGAGCTGGTCAGAGGTTTTAAATCCTGAGCATTCCTGACTTCAAAGTATTCCGGCTGAAAACCGGCGTCGCTTATACGTTGATGACATTCAATCAACAGGTGCTCAGTCACCCGCCCCTCAACCTGGATACTCGCCTCCATTTGCTTCAAACAAGCGTAAAGGACGGGGGCCACCGAACGCTCATGGTCACTCAGATAGCCGTTGCGCGACGATAATGCCAAGCCGTCCGCGGCCCGGATCGTCGGTGCACCGACAACGTCAGTCACCATATTCAGATCCCTGACCATGGAGCGGACGACTGCCAGCTGCTGATAGTCCTTTTCCCCGAAAACAGCCACGTCTGGCTGAACAATGTTCAGCAGCTTGACGACGACAGTGGCCATGCCATCAAAGTGACCAGGACGTGCCGCAGCGCAAAGACCTTCAGACACGTTCGGCACACTGACGATGGCCTGATTGAGCATTCCATCTGGATAGATCTGTTCGACAGCAGGGGCAAACAGCGCATCACACCCGGCGTTGACCAGTCTTTCGCGATCGGCGTCGGGGGTCCGAGGATAGTTGGCCAGATCCTCATTCGCCCCGAACTGGAGTGGATTGACGAAGATGCTGGCGACCACAAAATCGGCTCGCTGCTTTGCGCAATGAATCAGGGCGATATGACCGTCATGCAGGTTGCCCATTGTCGGCACCAGCGCGACTTTCTTGTTTTCACCTCGTGCACGGGCCACGAGCGCACGAAGCGCGCTAACCGTATCGACTGTCAGCACCGCTTCACGCCTCTTGGACCAATTGAGCTTCGATTGCTTCAAGCAAACGAGGATCATCAGCCGCGATGTCTGGAGCGAAACGGGCAACGACCGTGCCCTGCCGATCAATCAGAAACTTTTCGAAATTCCAGAGTACGTCCGTTGTGTTGTCTGACTTGATGCCATAACCCGTCAAGCGCTCTCGGAAAGGACCTTCACCCGTGGACTCGGGCTGTGCAGCAGTCAGCTCGGCGTAGAGAGGATGCTGGTCCGCGCCGACAACCGAGATTTTCGAGAACAACGGAAAGTGAATGTCATAGTTCACTGAACAGAACTCAACGATTTCCACATCGCTACCCGGTTCTTGCTCCTTGAAGTTGTTGGCGGGGAAACCCAGTATTTCCAGGCCTTGGGATTTTTTGTCTTGGTACAGTTTTTCCAAGCCCTCGTATTGCGGGGTCAGCCCGCATTTTGAAGCGACATTGACCACCAACAGGACCTTGCCCCGATAGTCGCCAAGGGTGCGGACGCTTCCATCGATCTGCTTCAGCGAAATGTCGTAAAGGGAATTACTCATCTGTTTGCCTCATGCAAATGTGCTTCAAAGGGTACGGCCGATAATTTCTTTCATGATTTCAGAGGTGCCGCCATAGATGCGCGCGACCCGGGCGTCAACCCAGGCGCGGCTGATCTTGTATTCGCTCATGAAGCCGTAGCCGCCATGTAATTGCAGAAACTCATCAAGCAGCTTGCCTTGCATCTCCGAGCCCAGCAGCTTGGCCATTGCCGCGATTTCCGGCGTCAGTTCACCGCGCATCACTTTGGCCAGACAGTCGTCGACGAACACCCGCAGCATGGTGGCCTGGGCCTTGGCTTCAGCGAGTTTGAAGCGGGTGTTCTGGAAGTCGAGCACCGGTTTTCCGAAGACCTTGCGCTCCCGGGTGTAGCCGATGGTTTCTTCCAGCAGCGTGTCGATGGATTGCGCGGCACGGATCGCGATGATCAGGCGTTCCCAGGCCAATTGATGAGTCAGGTATTTGAATCCCATGCCCTCCTCACCCAATCGATTGCCGACGGGCACCCGGACTTCATCAAAAAACAATTCGGCAGTGTCTTGCCCTTTCAGGCCAATCTTTTCCAGCAGACGCCCCTTGGCGAAGCCGGCTCGGTCTTCCTCAACGCAGATCAGTGTGAGTTCCTTGGCCGCCGGATCAATCTTGGTGGCGGTGACCACCAGTCCGGCATTGCCGCCGTTGGTGATAAAGGTCTTCTGGCCGTTGACGATGTAGTCATCACCGTCACGCCGCGCCGAAGTGCGCATGGCACGCAGGTCGCTGCCGATACCCGGCTCGCTCATGGCGATGACGCCGATCAACTCACCACTGACCATACGTGGCAGCCATTGCTGCTTCTGCTCTTCGCTGCCATAGGCAACGATGTAAGGCGTGACGATTTCCGAGTGGGTGGTGAAACCCACGGCGGTAGCGTTGGCCCGCGCCAGCTCTTCGATCATCACCGCCGAGTGACCGAAGTCGCCTCCGGGGCCACCGTATTCTTCAGGCACCGTGGAGCATAACAAGCCGTTCTCACCGGCCTTGAGCCAGACTTCCTTGGGAACGATGCCGTTTTTTTCCCACTCATGCAGGTAGGGCACGATTTCGCGGTCGACGAAACGGCGGGCCTGATCACGGAACATGTTGTGGTCTTCTCGAAATACGCCACGCATTTTGCTTACTCCAGATCGATTCTTGTATTAGGCGATGGGTAATCAGCGGTCCTGGTAATTGGGATCGCGCTTGTCGACAAAAGCCGCCACCGCTTCATGATGGTCTTCGGTGTGATGCGCCAACGCCTGATACGCCGCCGACAATTCCAGCAGCGAATCGAGGCGCATATGTTGGCCTTCGCGCAGCAGACGCTTGCACAGGCGTAACGCATGACCCGGGTTGCTGGCGATTCGGCGCGCGAGCGCCTGCGCTTCCGATTGCAGCGTTTCGTGGGTGCAGACTTGCTCGACAAGCCCCCATTCAAGCGCCTTGGCTGCATCGATAGCGTCACCGGTAAACGCCATCAGACTGGCTTTAGGGATACCAATGATGCGCGGCAACAGCCAGGCGCCGCCGTCACCCGGAACGATGCCCAGACGCACGAAACTCTCGGCAAAGATCGCCTTGGGCGCCGCCAGCCGGATATCGCACATACAGGCAAGATCGAGGCCCGCACCGATCGCCGGGCCGTTAACCGCGGCGATCACCGGGATATCCAGCTCATAAATCGCCAGGGGAATACGCTGAATGCCGTCCCGGTAGGTATTGCGCAGTTCATACGGCGAGCCGGCGAAAATGCCGCCGCGCTCGTGCATGTCCTTGACGTTGCCACCGGCACAGAAAGCGCTGCCATTGCCGGTAAGCACCATTACCCGTACCGACATGTCACGGCGCAGTTCAGCGCAGAGATCGACAAACTCCTGGATCTGCTCGCGCGTCGTCAGGGCATTGCGCGTGTCGGGATGGTTCATGCGCACGGTGACGATGCCGCCCTCACGCTCAATCTGTAGAAACGGGCTCATACCGGATTACTCGCGAGACGGGTTAAGGGTTGTTGGCCATGGCTGGTGAGCAAGGGCCAGTATCCATCGCTGCCGCCTTGGCATATCTGAGTACCCAGGCGTTGACTCCAAAGGCTGGCCGAGCCGAATTCACTGCGCCACGCCCACAACCGACGGGTGAGCAGATGCAGCGGATATTCCTCGGTAAAGCCAATGGCGCCATGCACTGAATGGGCGATGCTTGCGCCGACGCTTGCGGCTTCTGCGGTGCTGATTTTTGCCGCGGCAATGGTCAGCGCCGCGAGCCCCGCACTGGATTCCGTGAAGGCCGCCTCGGCCGCGATGCCGGCGGCGGCAGCCTGCTCAGCGAACACTGCAAGCTGTTGTTGAATGGCCTGGAAAGAACCAATTGCCTTGCCGAACTGCTTGCGTTCACCGGCATAGTTGGCGGTCATGTCCAGTAGGGCGTGCAAAGCCCCGGCGGTCTGCGCCGCGCGCAGCATCGCGCCGCCCAGTTCCAGGACGTTGGCGTCGAGCCCGCCGGGCAACGGTGCTTGTGCCAGTACCTGGGCACTGGTGAAACCCAAATCATCGCGCGGTTCGCCTGCCACATTCAGACTCAACGTCAGTTCACTCGCCGCGATTCGCGACAGCAGCACCACATGCGCCACGCCGGTTGGGCTATTGGCGATGGCGACGACCGCTTCAACGTTGCGCCCCCAAGGGACCGAGTAGACGGTGCCGTAAACGCGCTCGCCCTCAAGTACCAGATCGGCGTTGGCGGCCACGCTGATGGCACCTGCCCTGCCCTCCAGGCCAGCCCTGCTCAGCAGCCAATTGCCGAGCAGGGCTTCACCCAAAGGTGCAGGTACTGAAAAGCGCCCAGCGGCACGGATCAGCACATACATATCGGCCCAACTGGCCTCAGCGCCGCCCAGCGCTTCGGTGACACCCGCCAGGGTGAAGCCCGACTCGTCCAGCGCAGCCCATAACTCGGCCGGCCATTCGCCGCCTTCACAGCTCATCACATAAGCCGGCGTCGCCAGATCGGCAAACAGGCGTTCAATCGTCGCTTCGAATATCTCGCGCATTATCGCAACCCCAGGCCGCGGGCAATGATGCCGCGCAGAATTTCGCGAGTGCCCCCGCGCAGTGAGAATGAGGGCGCCATCTGTGTCAGGTAGGCCAGCACGCGTGCGTGCTCGCTGCCGCCGTCCTGCCGTGGCTCGGTTTCCAGCAACAGCTGGGCTACTTCGGGAATTTCCTGCTCAAAAGCATTGCCAAGGTCTTTCACACAGGAGGCCGCCCAGGCTGGATGTTCACCCGCTGCCAACTGTGCCGTGACCGACAACGACATATTGCGCAGCGTCAGCAGCTTGGCTGACAGTCGCCCGATCTCCCGCGCTTGTAGTGCGTCAGGGGACTTGCCCACCGCGTCGATCAGTGTTTTCAACAACGCCATACAACTGAGGAAGCGTTCAGGGCCGCTGCGTTCGAAGGCCAGTTCGGCGGTCACCTGGTCCCATCCCTTCCCTTCAGTGCCGATCAAAGCGTCGGCGGGTAGCCTTACATTGTCGAAGAACACTTCGTTGAAGTGCTCGCCACCGGCCAGGTCGCGAATCGGGCGAATGGTGATGCCGGGCAGGCTCAGGTCGACGATGAATTGCGACATGCCCTCATGCCGGGCCGCTTGTTTCTCACCGGTACGCACCAGGGCAATCATGTACTGCGAATGGTGCGCGTTGGTGGTCCAGACCTTCTGGCCATTGACGAGCCAGCTATCGCCATCACGCACAGCAGTGCTTTTGATCGAAGCCAGGTCCGAGCCGGAATTGGGCTCGCTCATGCCAATGCAGAAGTAACTTTCACCCCGGCAAATGGCTGGAAGAAAGTGCTGTTTTTGTTGCTCGGTACCGAAGCGATTGATCAGCGGCCCACTTTGCCGGTCGGCGATCCAGTGAGCCGATACCGGCGCACCGGCGGCCAGCAATTCTTCAATGATCACGTAGCGTGCAAAAGGACCCGCCTCGCCACCGCCGTAGGCTTTGGGCAAGGCCATGCCCACCCAGCCCCGCGCGCCGAGCTTCTTGCTGAATTCAGCGTCGAAGCCCATCCAGGACTGTGCACTCAAGGTCGGTGGGTAATCGGCCAGTGTGTCGAGAATGAACGCCCGCACTTCGGTGCGAAGCGCTTCCGCCTCGGGAGGAATATTACTGTAGGAAAATTGACTGATGGCCATATGCGCTCTCTAACGCTGAACACAGGCGCAATCGCTTCGAACGAAGCGACCACAGATCGGCAACCGCTCCACAGTCGCCGTTGGCCGGCGACTGTAGGAACAGCGGCAACTTACAACGCGGTTTGCGCGTCAGCCTCGGCAAACATCGCATTGATGTCGCCGGAGGTGACCGGCTTGTTGTCGTGACGACCATGATCGGCACCACCCAAGCCCAGTGCTGGCTCGGTGCTGACGTGCGTGGCCTGAGCCCGCAGCGCGCCGACCGTGCAGTTTTCCCGACCGTGGATAGCGAACGGATCGAAGGAAAACTCACGCATTGCGTTCAAGTGAGTGACTTTGTCGATCATCTCTTTAGGCAGGTGCTGCAACCCTTCCCAAGCGGTTTCCGGCGAGTTCGGCCAAGTGCAGTCGGAGTGCGGGTAATCGCTTTCCCACGTAACCATCTCGGCGTTCAGATAATCGAGGTTCTTCAGGCCGAAATTATCTTCAATGAAGCAGGTGATGAAGTGCTTGTTGAAGATGTCGCTGGGCATCTTCCCGTCGAAGTTGGAATTGGTCCACGCGTTATGGTGACGGTGGGTGAAGTCAGCACGCTCCAGCAAATAAGGAATCCAGCCGATGCCGCCTTCGGAAAGCGCCATGCGCAGGTCCGGGAATTTCTTCCACATCGGCGCCCAGATCCAGTCTGCGGCGGAGTTGGCGATGGAAATCGGCATGGAGGTGATCCAAGCGTCGATAGGCGACAAATCCGAAGCGTGTTGAGCTTTCACGCCGGTACCGATATGGCAGCAGATCACCACCTTGTTATCGCTGCAGGCTTTCCACAGCGGGTCCCAGTAATCGCTATGGATCGACGGGTAGCCATGAATAGCCGGGTTGTCCGACAGCGAAAGCGCGTGCACACCTTGTCTGGCCAGACGTTCGACTTCGGCAGCCGCGGCTTTCATGTCCCACCACGGCACGATCATCAGCGGAATGAAACGGCCTGGCGCAGCGTTGCACCAATCGTGCAAATGCCAGTCGTTGTAGGCCTGGATGGCCGCCATCGCCACGTCTCGGTCAGCGTGTACCTGGAAACGCTGTCCGGCAAAACCCGGAAAGGTGGGGAAGCACAATGAACCGAGTACGCCGTTGGCGTTCATGTCGTCGACGCGGTCCTTGATGTTCCAGGTGCCACGGCGCATTTGCTCGTAGCCCAGCGGCTCCATGCCGTATTCCTCTTTTGGTCGACCGACCACGGAATTGAGGCCCATGTAGCCAGTGGCCTGTTCCTCGAAGACCCACACATCACGATCACCCTTTTTGACCACATGCGGCTCACGACCCTTGAAGCGGGCGGGCATGTGGCGAGCAAAAGCATTCGGCGGCTCGATCGCGTGGTCATCGACGCTGACAAGAATCAGATCTTCAACTTTCATTGTTTTCCCCTTCGCATTCGGGCTTGTTGTTGTGCCTGAATCATAGTGCACATCTCTATTTAATTAAACACATTTTTTGAATCTGTTCATATTAAATCGAGTGCGCATCTCCATCAGTCCCACAGCACGTGCAAATAGTGCGGACCGCGCAGCTGTGCGCCGACGATCTGCGGCCCGGGTTTGTCAGGGTCGAGACGGATGTTGGGCATCAGGTCGAGGATCGCATTCAGTGCGCAGTTGATCTCGGTTTTGGCCACGAATTGACCGATACACATGTGTGGGCCAAAGCCGAAGCCAAACGAAGGTTTGGGCTTGCGGTCGATGTCGAATTTATCGGCGTTTTCGAATGCATCTTCGTCGCGATTGGCCGAGGTCACGATGCATTGCACCATTGCCCCTTTGGGGATGGCTACACCGCGGATCTCCAGGTCCTTGGCGGCCTGACGCACCTTGAAGGTGGCCACAGGCTCGAAGCGCACCGCCTCGTCGATGGCCTTGTTTACAAGGCTACGGTCATTACGCACCCGCTCCAGCACCTCCGGATTTTGCAGCAGCAACGACATCAAGGTACCGAAGGTGCGAGTCGTGGTTTCGCTGGCAGCCGGGAGCAGTGAGCGTACAAAGGTGGCGATTTCATGATCGTCCAGCGACCGTCCTTGATACTCCGCGTTGATCAGCCGGCTGATCAGGTCATCGCCCGATGCGCCCTCGGCGCGACGCTCGGACACCACCACTTTCACCACATCGTACAGAGCCTGAGCGGCCTGCATGGCCGCGCCGCGGGCCGCGGCGGCTTTTTCCGGATCGACTTGCGGGCCCGCCAGGATGGCCAGCGCCCAGGCCGCGTACTGCTCGATCTGCTCGGGACGATCCTCGGGAAAGCCGATCAACGCGTAAATCACCCGGATCGGAAAATACAGGGCAAAGTCCATCAGATCGGCACCCTTGGCCGGGACCATCGGCTTGAGATACTCCTCGCGAATCACCCGATCGATCTTAGTTTCTTTCCAGCGATTCACCGTCTCGGGCATGAATACCGGTTGCAGCAGATTACGGATGTTCTTGTGAGCATCCCCGTCCATTGCAGTGAGGATCAAGCCATCGAAAAACGCACCCAGCCCCTCGGCGATAAAACCGCTGGTAAAGGTGCCGGCGTCACGCATGACCGCCATGACATCGTCGTATTTGAACAGTGTGAAGGTTGGCCGGCTGGCATCCAGGCCGGCAATCGACGGCACGCCCAGACTTGCCATGAAGTTGCCTTGCAGCACGGGCGAATTGGCGCGCATATCGCGGTAAGTCGCGTGCAGGTCGATATCGCTGGTACCGCGATAATTACTGGCTACGTCGGTGAAAGCCTTCGTCAGATCGTTCTGCACCGGTGTGGACATGATCGTCTCCGCTATTTTTGTCATTATTTTTTGTCAGGTAGCTGCTTAAGGCCATACCTTCTGGCTGATAATAGGCCTGACTAGATCGGTATTGGACACTTATTAATAATTCGATCAACTATTTGTGCTGCGAGACGTGTCAATAGGCCTGCTGCACCAGTGTCATGCGGCCACCCGCCAACATCAGGGCGCAGTACAGCCCCAGCTCTGCCACCTGGGCGTCAGAGAAAAACTCCCCGAGTCGCAAGAAATGCGTGTCGTCGATCTCCAGGTAATCGCTGGCAAACAACTCGGCATAACGCAACGCGGCACGTTCGGCTGGCGTGAAGGACTCGCTGTCCGTCGCCATGCACGCAATATCCTCTTCAGTAACTGAGTCGGACTTGCGCGCCAGTTGGCAGGCCTGGCAAGTGGTGATGCTGGCGATTTTCAGCCGCACCAACTCGCGTAAACGCTCATCGAGCAGGCTGTCGCTGTGCAGGCTCTCCATCAAACCCAGCCAGGCCAGGGCTACCTTGGGTCGGTGAGCCCAGACCTGCACCGGCGTCGTTGAACTGAGCATGCGACTGCGCCGGCCCCGCTCCACCGCGTCTTGCAACGCAGCCGGCATGGCATCCAGTGGGATCAGCGGTAGGCGCGCCATCTCAATCGAGCCGTTCGATAATGGTCGCCGTGCCCATGCCGCCGGCGCAGCAAATGGCTTGCAGGCCAAAACGCCCGCCGCGGCGCTCAAGCTCGTTCAACAAGGTGGTCATCAAGCGTGCACCACTGGCGCCCAATGGATGACCGAGGGCAATAGCGCCACCGTTGACGTTCAACTTGTCGTGCGACACACCGGTCTCCTGCATCCAGGCTAGCGGCACCGAGGCAAACGCTTCATTGACCTCGAACAAGTCGATGTCGTTGATGTTCAGCCCGGCCTGGCTCAACACCTTTTGGGTGGCAGCAATCGGCCCGGTGAGCATTAACGTCGGATCGGACCCGACGGTTGTGAACGCCACAATCCGCGCTCGAGCCCTGAGCCCGAGTTTTTTCGCGGTTTCGGCACTCATCAACAGCAATGCCGCTGCTCCGTCGGAGATCTGTGACGAGTTGCCAGCGGTGATTCGACCGGTGTCCGGACGAAAACTGGTTTTTAGCGTCGACAGTTTTTCCCGCGATGTATCACGGCGAATGGTTTCGTCCTCGCGCAACACAGCAACTGGCTCCGTCAGCACTTGCTCTCGTAGCTCCTCGACCGCAACCGGCACTATTTCATTATCGAAATAACCAGCATCGGACGCCGCGGCAGCACGCTGATGGCTGGCAAAAGCGAAATCATCCAGCGCATCGCGACTGAGCGCCCATTTGTCGGCGATACGTTCAGCAGCCTCGCCCTGACTGGTCAGTTCATAGCGTTGCACTGCCATCCAGCCAAACGCTTCGCCGTGAATTTCACGGTTACTGCCCATGGGCACGCGGCTCATGTTTTCCGCACCACCTGCCACCACGATATCAGCGGATCCAGCCGCGATGGCGCCAACGGCCAAATGCACGGCCACTTCGCCCGACCCACATTTACGGTCGATGGTCAGGCCCGGCACGGTGACCGGCCAACCGGCACCGAGCAAGGCTGTACGGGCGATGTTGGCGGACTGCTCGCCAATTTGCGTGACATTGCCAAATATCACATCGTCGACCAACGTCGGCGACACATCGACCCGTTCCAGCAACCGGCTGAGCACCAGCGACCCGAGGTGATCGGCGCGCACGCCGGCCAGGCTGCCGCGGAACTTGCCGATTGGCGTGCGTACCGCATCAACTATGACGATGTCTTTCATAACGCACTCGCCTTGAGCCCTGAACCTGGTACTTGTTTACCGTCTTCGTAGCGGTAAACCCCCTGCCCTGACTTTCGCCCCAGTCGCCCGGCAGCGACCATTTTGATGATCAGCGGGCACGGCCTGAATTTCTCACCCAGGGTCTGATGCAGATAACGCAGAACAGACAGCCGCGTATCCCAACCAGTCAGGTCACCCAGCTCCAATGGGCCCATCGGATGGTTAAAGCCCAGGCGCAGAGCCGTGTCGATGTCTTCAGCGGTCGCGGTGCCTTCCTGCAGCATCCACATTGCCTCGTTGCCCAACAGCGCAGACATGCGACTGGTGGTCAATCCTGGTGACTCATTGACGATGATCGAGGTTTTGCCAATCTGCTCGCACAAGGTACGCGTGCGCGCCACGACCTCATCACTGGTAGCCAGCCCCCGCACGAGCTCCACCAGTTTCATTTTGTGCACCGGATTGAAGAAGTGCATGCCGATCACGCGATCTGCACACTCCACTGACGCCGCAATTTCGGTCACGCTCAGGGCCGACGTATTGGTCGCTATAATCGCGTCCGGTGCCAGCAGTGGCGCCGCTTGCGCGAGCACCGCCTTCTTCACTGCCAACTGCTCTGAGACTGTTTCAACCAGCCAATTGGCGCCACTCGCCGCTTCAGTCAAGTCGCTGCAGGTCAGTAGATTGGCCAACGATTGCCGGGCTTTTTCTTCGCTGACTTTGCCCAGGCGCACGCCATCGGCGAGGATTTTTTCGATGCTCGCCCTGGCGTTTGTCAGGGAGGCGGCATTGGTATCGACCAACAAGGTACTGAAACCGGAGCTGGCGAACGCATGCGCAATACCGGTGCCCATCAGACCCGCACCGACGACGACTACTTTTTCTTTATTGGCGTTCATGTTTGGCTCTCGATTAGGCGCGGTTCTTTTTACTGACCACATTGCGCAACGTGCCAATGCCTTCGACGCTGGCTTCGACCACATCGCCTTCCTTGAGGAACAGACCGGTGCCCATCCCCACTCCCGCCGGCGATCCCGTGAACAACACATCGCCACAGGCAAAACTCGAGCGCTGCTGGACAAAGCGGATCAGATGATCAACACCCCAGGTCATTTCGCCGGTGGAGCCGTCCTGGCGCGTCTCACCATTTACTTTCAAGGTCAGGCGCAGCGTTGGTGACCCTTGCGCAAATTCATCCTTCGTGACGATCCAGGGACCAAGTCCAGTAGTCCGATCCTGGCTTTTGGCCGCGAACAGATCCATGCCGATGCCCGCCGGCCCACTACGCTGCAGATCGCGCGCGCTGACGTCATTGCCGACGGTGTAACCGAGCACGCAGGCAAGCGGGTTTTCCAGGTCAATCTCGTCAGTACCGATGACCGCCACCAATTCAACTTCGTGATCGAGCTCCTCAGTCAACGGTGGAAAGCGGATCGGGTCATTGGCGCCAATCAGCGCGCCATAAGCCTTGAGAAAGGCGACTGGCTGGGACGGCGCACTCAATCCAAACTCCACCAGATGCTTGGCGTAATTAGCGCCAGCCACGACCACCCGGTTGACGGGTTCTATCGGCGGCAACAGGCGCACTTTGGAAAGGGGGAGCGCTGGCCCGGCGAATCGCAACGAACTGATGCCGCGTCCGGCAGTCACGCCGGGCGCCCAATCTTTGAAATTGCCGGAAATTGGCGTCACCTGGTCCTGGGCCTCATCCACGACAGCCCAAAAAACGCCGGTAGCAAAATACTCACATCGTGCCAGCTTCATCAGGCACCTACCTTGCCCAACTTGGCAGGATCGATGTGCAGCAAGCGGCATGCGTTTTCATAGCGAATCTTGCGCAAGTCGGCGTCGGACAACTTCAGGCCATGGGTCAGGTCGTGACGCACGGCATCGCTACCGCCGAAGTTGCTGCCGTACAGCACATGGTCTGCACCGATGATATCGACCAACGCCTGGCGCATCGGTACTTCATGCAGCTCAACGTCGAAGTAGAAGTTTTTCATGTACTCGAGCAGCGGCTTTTTGTTGTATTTGACGTCGAGGTTCTCGTTGGTCTTGGCCAGACGACCGAGCTGGTACGGGACATAGCCGCCGCCATGGGTGATGTACACCTTAAGGTCAGGGAAGCGATCCAGTACGCCGCCGCAAATCAGGTTCCAGAAACAACGGCTTTCGTCGTACTGCATGCCAACGATGGCGGTGGTTTCGTAACGGTCGTCGTTGGCGTTCTTGCCCCAGGTGACCGACTGGTTGTAGCCGTGAATAAACATCGGCAGATCCAGATCACAGAGGGTTTTCCACACCACGTCGAGTTCCGGCGAATCGAACTCCAGGCCGCCGAAGTTGGCGCCGCCAGCGACCAGACCTTTAGCGCCCAGTACGGTGCAGGCGTAGCGCAATTCAGCCGCCGCCGCTTCTGGCGCATTCAAAGGCACGTGAGCCCAGAACATCAAGCGATCAGGAGCTGCGGAGCAGTATTCAGCCAATGTCTCGTTGACGGTACGGGCGAAAGGCACGGCGAATTCGGCTTCGGTCCAGTACATGTAGCAGTGGGACGGTACGGACACGACCTGCAGGTTTTGTCCCGCCGCATCCATGCCAGCCAAGCGCACTTTCGGATCAGCCCAGCGCGCAAAATACTCTTCAAGCTTGGGCCCCTTGCCGGAGCGCACGGCAGCCTTACGCTCTGGCGACCCAAGACCGAGAATCCAGTCACCGACACGCAGCTTGATATCGCCATCGGCGTGCTGCTCAAAGAACGGCCCCCAGTGAGGGTGCTGGTTGTAATAGCCAGGGTGCGGTGCGTGGGCGTGAAGATCGATAAGCATGTCTAGGTACCTCGAAGTTGGCACTTTTTGTTGGTTATTTGTGCGGTGCCTTCACGTGGCCTGGATCAAATTGCCGCGAAAAGGGGAAGCCGACGGCTCACTGCCAAGACCAGAGCTTAAGATTAAATTGAGCAGAAATCAAAATACTGTTCAATTTATTTTATTTGCGCGCGGAGAGGCCTGACCCAGAGCCCTCAACTCGCGTCGAAAAATGCTTAGAGGGGTCCAAAACTTCGAGTCAGCCTCGAAAAAGAGTGGAATGCAGGAGGGGAAAAATTAGCGTACGGAAACGCAAAGCCCCCGATAAACGGGGGCTTTTGTTTGCGCGATGGGTAGTTCTTTAAGGTCAGCGGCGGGTGCGCGAGGTAGAACCCATGATCAGCGCGCCCAGGAGTTTTTTCACCCGGACCGGGAACAATCGACGCCCCGCGGCTTCTGGCACGAGGATTTCGCTCAACACGTAACGAATGATCATTTCGCAGATCAGCTCACGGTCAAGACGCACCCCGAGGCGTTCGTCCCAGTCGTCGAAAACGATGCCCAGGCCATCCTGAAAGCGCACGATCGAATCGTGGAAAATCCGTCGGAAGAAGCCCAGCGCGTAGTCGGGTGCAACCACCAGAAGACGCCGAGCCCGACTTTGCTCCAGGTAGTTGTCGAGATAGGCAAACAGCGCATTCAAGCGCGCTTCAGGATCACTGATGTGACCGAGTTCCTGGGACAGCGAGCTGTGAAAGCTTTCGCGCTTGTGGCGTGAAAAGGTGTCCAGCAAGTCCTCTTGCGAAGCGAAATAGCGATAAAAGGTGCCACGGGAAACGCCCGCTACCTGGCACACATCCAGGATCGAAATACGATCCGCGCCAGACATCAGCACGACTTCCTCAGTGGCTTTAAGGATGTTGGCAATGGTTTCTTCCGAACGGCGATTCGGCTTGACTTTGGTTCCTGCCACTGAGTTGGCAGCAGCACGTCGCTCGACGGGTTTAGCCGGGCTCGCCCCTGCTTCAGGTGGCGCATTTTTTTTGGGTTTGCTAGCCGGCGCTGGCGCCTCTGCTTTCTTGGGTGCGGCTTTTGGCATGGCGTGACAGGCTCATGAAGAGTAAAGATTGTGCAACGTTAGCACAGGATCTGTGCATAAATAACACTATATGTTCAACTTATTGCTAAAGACATTTAAGACGTTTGTATTTAGAATCAGATTCTCTCTTCAAAATAAAATCAGGCAACCCGACCGCTTACGGATGCCTAAAGGAGAAAACTGATGGGTAGCAGTGGAAATCCAGACACCTGGGCAGTGGGAGAACGAGACACTGTCATTGACGCGTTAGATCGCGCGGTAGCAAGGCATCCAGACAAAATATTGCTGGATTTCAGCGGTGAGTTATACACATATGCTCAGGTTGACTCACTTTCCACCAAGATGGCCAACGCACTTGCCACCCTGGGCGTCAAGGCCGGTGAAACCGTGCTGACGATGCTGGATAACAATATCGATGCCGTCACCACCTGGCTGGCCATCAACAAGCTCTGCGCCGTGAGTGTGCCGATCAACACCGCGCTCAAGGGCGAGTTCCTCCGCCATCAGATCGCCGATACCGGCACCTCGGTGGTAATTTGCGAAGCAGCCTACCTGCCACGCATCACCCCGCTCGCCTCACAACTGCAGGACGTCCACCACATTCTTCACCGTGGCACCCTCGAAGCAGTTCCTGATTGCCCGATTCGTATTGCGCCACTGGATGAATGGCGTGGCCATGACGCCACCCCACTCGTCAATAAACCGCAACCTTCAGACCTCGCCTGCCTGATTTACACCTCGGGTACAACGGGCCCTTCCAAGGGCTGCATGATCAGCTACAACTTCATGTGCAATCTGGCGCGCCTGCAACTACGTGCCGGTCCGGCCAGTGCCGACGACGTCACCATCACGCCGCTGCCGCTGTTTCACATGAATGCGCTGTGTGTATCCATCATTGCCAGCATTCTGGTGGGCGCGCGCGCCGCCATTCTTGCGCGGTTCTCGGTCTCGAATTTCTGGCCGGAAGTGGAGCGCTCGGGCGCGACCATTGCCTCGATCCTGGGTGGCATGGGCGGCCTCCTCGCCCAGGCGCCAGATAACGAAGCGATGTTGCGCTGCGTCGGGCAGATCCATACCGCCCGTGGCAACCCTTATACCGAAGAAACCAAAAAGATCTGGCGCGAGCGCTTCGGCACCAAGCTGGTAGGCGGCAACGGCTATGGCCTGACCGAAGCCTGCGTTATCACTTCGCTGGCTGCCGGGGAATACGCCGCGCCCGGCTCGTCGGGTAAACGTATTGCAGATTTTGACGTTAGGATCGTCGACGACCTCGATCAGGAAGTACCGCCCAACTCCCCTGGCGAAATCGTGGTGCGCCCGCTCCGTCCCGACATCATGTTCCAGGGCTACTGGCGTCGTCCGGAGGATACCCAGAAGCTGATGCGCAACATGTGGTTCCACACCGGCGACGTTGGCAAATTCGATGATGATGGCTTCTTCTACTTTGTCGACCGCAAGAAGGACTACATGCGTCGCAGGGGGGAGAACATTTCCAGCTTTGAAATGGAAGCAGCCTTTGCTTCTCACCCGGCACTGGCCGAAGTGGCGGTGCATGCCGTGCCTTCTGATAAAGGCGAGGATGATGTGAAGGTGACTGCCGTACTGCATGAAGGCGTGACGCTAGACCCGGAGCAGCTGTTCCATTGGGCCACCGACTCGGTGCCCTACTATGCCTTGCCGCGCTACATCGAGTTTCGCAGCAGCTTGCCGAAAAACCCGCAGGGTCGGGTGTTGAAGTATCTGCTGCGCGATGAAGGTAAAACCGCCGCCACCTGGGATCTGGAAACCACATCGATCGTGGTGTCCAAAAAGTAACGGTCCTGCCCGGTATGTCTCGTCGATCCAACGTCGAAAGCCCGCTTTGAAGCGGGCTTTCGCGTCTCTTGGGCCTGGAGCCTTCTTTGCAGGAGCGAGCTTGCTCGCTCCTGCATCAACCGGGGTAATCAATACTCGCGCACGGGAATGCCTTTGGGGCGGGAGTTGTAACCGGGTAAGTGCAGGCCACCATCGACGTGAATGGTCTCGCCAGTGATAAAGCGCGACATCTCCGAAGCGAGGAATACCACCACCGGCCCGATATCAGCTTCAGGCTCGCCACAGCGCCCCAACGGACGCATCGAAGCGGACATTTCGGCAAACCCCGGGTTCTCTGCAGCGAGTTTGTGAAAGGTCGCACCCATCGCAGTCGGTGCGATGGCATTGGTTCGAATGTTGAACCGCCCCCATTCAGAAGCCGCGCTACGAGTCAGCCCCACGATCGCTGCCTTTGCCGTGTTGTAGTCGCCGTGCAACCAGGCGCCGATCTCGATATCGATGGAATAGAAGTTGATAATCTTGCCGCCGCCTCTCGCTTTCATGTGGGGCAGTGCGGCTTTCATCGCCCACCAGGCCGCCCACACTGTAGAACCGAGGGTTTTCTCCAGCATCGCGTCGGTTTTTTCTTCCAGAAGGACATTGGGTGTTGGCGCAAAGGCGTTGTTAACCAATATGTCCAGACCACCGAACTGATCAACGGCCAATTGCACGGCAGCTTCGATATCGGCCTTGCTGCACACGTCGGTCTTGATGAACACCGCTTGGGCACCCAGCGCTTTGAGTTCGGCGACTATGGCCTCGCCACTGGTGACATCCAGCTCGGCGACCACCACAGCAGCGCCCTCTTTGGCAAAGTTCAGCGCGATACCGCGGCCTATTCCGCCACCTGCACCGGTAATCAACGCGACCTGTTCGTTTAGCAGTGCCATAGCCACTCCATTTCTTGTTTTTTAGTGAACATTTTTGGTTATAGTGTTCAAATATAGCTGATTTCGTCAGCCTGAACAGCATTGAAGCAAGGATATTGAGGATGAGTGTATTTCGTCGCCGCGTAGACATCATTGCTCATCCCGGCAATGGCACGGGCGAAGTCCGAGCCGCGCTGGAAGACGACTTCCACCACTTCCGTGTCTGGGTCTGCCACCATCAAGGTGAAGTCACCGCCATTGGCGGCGAAGCGCTTCGCTACCCTTATTCCTTGTGCCCTCAGGCTTGCGATCAATTACAGCACCTGGTGGGCATGAAACTGGACCGGATAGCCCACTCGGTCACCCGTCAGACCGATGCCAGTCATCAATGCACCCATCTGCTGGACCTCGCGGGCCTCGCTGTCGCGGCGGCCGCTCGAGGCCCCCACCAGCGCCGTTATGACATCAACGTCGGCCAGCGTATTGCCAATCACACTCGCGCTACGTTGCTGTGCGACGGCGTTGAAAAGCTGAGCTGGGAAGTCGATGGCACCCTGATCGAAAGACCAGCCCCCTACTGCGGCATCAACCTTCGCGAAGGTATGGCACGCTGGGCACTGAGCACCCTCAATGAAGAAGCCGCCGAAGCGGCTCTTTTGCTTCGCCGCTGCACCCTGATTTCGATGGGGCGTGCGTACAACCTCGACGCCCAGATTCACGCCGCTACCAGCGCCCTCTGCTACAGCCAGCAACCCGAACGTGCGGAGCAGGCACTGCGCATGAAAGGCTCGACTCTGGATTTCAGCCACGAGCAGCTCAAGTTGTGCGCAGAGGATCAGCAATGGCTGAGACAACAGCAATAGCCGCTTCGCTCTTGCGTCAAGAACAGAGCGGCCAATGCCTTCAAGGTACGGCGATCCGGGTTCAAACCAGACCGCCGGTACGAACTAGAGGAAGACGGCCAGATTGGGTGTTCCAAGCACCGCCTGGTCAATGATGACTTCGCGCCGCGCCAACTTGAATCCCACTTCACTCAGGCGCAGCACATCACGCCGTTCGCCACTGATAATGTCGACGTGGTGGTCCTTGAACCGGCTACGGGTCAGCAGCAGGTAACTGGTCACCACAAACTCATCGCTCTTGTCGGTTTCTTCGACAAACACGTTGGTCACCAGACGTCGGGTACGCGAAGGAGGATCTTCCGCCCAGGCACTTTTGCCGGACAGGCGCAGGATTCGGCCCATGATCGAGCGGTAGTCATCGTGGTAATGCTGAACGCTGCGCACGATGGTGGTTTTCAACTCGGCGGCCAAGCGCGTCTGGCGTAGCGGCACTGTGTACACCAGGTCGGTGTCCAGGCGTTCGGCCCACTCCTGCAGGCGAATCTGGTCCAGCAGCGTGGCTTCCTCGTAGAGAAAGGTCACCACATCGTTGTAAATCGGCGAGCCTACCGGTACTCGCTTGGTACCGACTGGGGAACCCGGCTGGATATCCTCCACACCGCGTTGTTGAACCTGAGCCATGAGTCATTCCCTCACTTTTATTCTTGTTAATGCGGTTTCCAGCAACTGCGGCCCCTCAGGACCGCAGTCATACCAGGCGTAACAGACGCTTTACTTGTCGTCCGATGCAGTCATCAGCTCATGCCAGTACAACCACCAGTGCCACTGGGTATCGTCCTTGGTGAAACCTTCGTTGACGATGCCCGGGCCAGGCCAGCCTTCCGGCGCCCCCGTTTCAAAGACTGCCTGGTACTTCATCGTGCTCTTGCGG
The DNA here is from genome assembly GCF_015461845.1 of Pseudomonas mucoides. GTDB lineage: Bacteria > Pseudomonadota > Gammaproteobacteria > Pseudomonadales > Pseudomonadaceae > Aquipseudomonas > Aquipseudomonas mucoides. The sequence continues at coordinate 570,381 of NZ_JACOPW010000001.1, forward strand.
CCCATCGCCCCCTTGGCAGCCAGCGTCATGTGCGGCCAGGTATCGGAGTCATCCTGCTCGACCATGCCGGACGTGCCGAACAGCTGGATGGTTTGCTTGAGCATCTTGTCGCGCAATTCCGGGGAAGCGTCTTTCTCGGCAAATACCCAGTTGACGAACTCGAGCTTGTCCGGACCTTGCGGCACGTAGGCGTGCAGGGTCATCGAGCCGACGACAGTGCCATCCGGCTGCGGAATGTAGACAAAACCGAAAAGAATGTTCGGGAACATTCCACCGACTTGCGGCGGCATGCTGGTGAGCACTTTCAACTGATCTTCGGTCAAGTTGCGTGCCAGCTGTTCGACCATGTCGGCGGTCATGCCGGCAGGCGGCAATGCTTCGAGCTTCTGCTGCACACTCAACTCTGCCGGATCGAGGCCGGTCAGGCGCTTGATCTTGCGCGCCAGGTCGATGCAGCGCAGGGCATGGCCATGGGGCGAGCTGATTTCAACTCCGATCATTTCCGGGCTGAGGTCGGCTGTTTCACCCTCGCCTTTCTTGGCGTAATTGCCCACTTCGCCCAGCCAACGGTGCAAGGTCAGTGTGTGGAAACCGTCAGCCGCCGATTGCTCGCCAGCCGTTTTCCAGTTGGCGTTAACGATAAAGCGCTGCGGTGGGCCGAGTACTTCCATGCCCTTGTCGGAGCGGCAGAACAGCATGTCGTAATACCACTTGGCATCGCCGAGGAATTCGTCAAACGACGGCCCATCGATATTCCAGGTCGCAAAGACCAGACCGCCGTACAGCGTGACCCGTGCCTTTTTCAGGCCCAGTTCTTCTTTTGGCAGCATCTTGCCGTGCATGCACTCACGCTCGACGGGTGAGCCGACAAAGTCGCCATTCGGGCGGAAGGCCCAGCCGTGGTAGATGCATTTATGAATTTGCGTGTTGCCACAATCGGCGGTGCTGATGCGCATGCCGCGGTGCGGGCACACATTGAGGTTTACAAACACCTCGCCCTCTTTACCACGGGCAACAATGACCGAGTCGGAGCCCAGGTCGCGGACCATGAAGTCCCCGGAATTGGGGATCTCCGACTCGTGACCCAGGAGTACCCAGATCTTGCCGAAGATTTTTTCCATCTCCAGCTCGTAGATTTCGCGGTCAGACAACACGCGCATTTGTACTTCACGGCTAGAGGGATAGATGAGGTCAGAGACCTTGGTTCCATCAGACAATACGGGGCTTGTTCTTGTTAGCATGATTGCCTCCTGATCAGAGCGTCACGACAGTAGTCGCAGCGAAATATAAGACACTTTCTCTATTTATGTACATAGAATTCACTTTGTACTTGTAAGTGAATTCTTCCGTCATTCACGTACGCGTCAATCCTTGTTCGATGCCTTGCCCGCTTGAGTGCGCAGCACACCAATGCCGTCGATCTCCAGTTCAACCACATCGCCAGGCTTCAAATAACGCAATTGCTCCAGGCCGCAGCCGTTGCCGACCGTGCCGGAGCCCAGAAACTCGCCGGGGTACAGGGTTTCCGAGCGGGACACGTGGGCAATCACGTCTTCGAAACTCCAGCGCATATCGCGGGTATTGCCGCGCCCCCACTCCTCGCCATTGACCCGGGCGACCATGTTCAGGTCATAGGGATCACCCAGCTCATCGGCTGTCACCAGACAGGGGCCCATGATATTGGCGGTATCAAAATCCTTGCTCTTGGCCGGGCCGAGCATGCCGGGCATTTCCAGGGCCTGGGCGTCGCGGGCACTCATGTCGTTGAAGATGGTGTAGCCGACGATATGCGCCCGGGCGGCTTCACGGCTGATGTCCTTGCCGCGCTTACCGATGTAGCAACCGAACTCCAGTTCGAAATCCATCGCCCGGCTGTAGCTCGGCCATTGAAATTCATCGTCGATGCCAATCACCGCGAAACGGTTGCCCTTGTAGTAAATAGGCTGCTTGTTGAAAGTCTCGATGACCCGATCGTCAGCGCGGGTGTTCATCGCTTTCAGCGTGGCTTCCGGGTCTTCGGTACGCAGCGCACGGGCACGACGGGCCGCCGCGAAGCTCTGGCGCAGATGCAATTCGAAGCAGGAACAGTCGCGCATTTGTGGAGGCGGCTGGATCGGTGCACGCAGCTTCACGCTGGCACGCTCCAGCACCGCCGCCGAGGGTGCCTTAGCGACCAGTGAGCGGGCCAATTCCAGCGCCGGTTCGCCGGCCTCTACCAAAGCCAGAATGCTGCTCAACGCCACACTGTCACGACCTTCCAGCAAGCGGTAAGCGTGTTGCAGGTCGAGTACCTGCTGATCCCGATTGAGCAATGCACCCGCGCGCTCAAACCCTTCGGCGTCGGTATACGTCACCAGTCTCATACGCGACCACTCACGGGGAGCAGCGCACCGGTTACTGCTGCGGCTTCGTCGGATAAAAGAAACGCCACTACCGCCGCCAACGCCTGCGGAGTGACCCAGCGGCTGCTGTCAGCATCAGGCATGTCGGCGCGGTTGGCGGGGGTGTCAATGATGCTCGGCAGCACAGCGTTGACCGTTACACCACGATCCTTCAGTTCCTCGGCCAACGCCTCGGTCAACCGGGCCACACCGGCCTTGGAGGCGGCATAAGCCCCCATACCTGTTGCGGCTTTGACAGAGGCCAGCGCGCCAATGTTGACGATGCGCCCGGCCTTGGAATCCAGCAGGTGTGTCAACGCGGATTGAGAACTGACCACTGCGGTACGTACGTTCATCTGATAGAGGCGATCCCAGGTCAGCAGGCTGCCACCTTCGACGGTCTCCCAGGCAAACCCGCCCGCGACATTGACCAAACCGTCGATGCCACCCAAATGCCCCGCGACCTGCTCGAACGCAGCGCTGGCCGACTCGCTCGAAGTCAGGTCGACACCACCCAGGCACAGCAGGTTTTCCGTATCCAGCAAGGCAGCTGGGGCCTCGCTACGATCCAGCAACGCCACCCGGGCGCCTCGCGCCAGCAGAAATTTGCCAAGTGCGCTGCCGAGGGCACCAAACCCGCCGGTGACGACTACCCTCTTGTCCAATAGTGATTGGGACATCGCGAAATCCTCTTGTTGTTGTTTTACGGCGCGAACGGTCGATTCGCGCCTTTGTCCGGATGAATATATGACACTTTTAGAAAATATGTACAAATGATACCGTATGACTTCAAGTCAAACACTCACCTGCGGACCGCTGATGCCTAGAAAACTGCCTGCACTCAACGCCGACAACCGCGCCTTCTGGCAAGGCGGTCAACAGGGCGAACTGCTCGTTCATCGCTGCGCAGCCTGTAGCCGGTATTTCCACCCGCCCGCCCCGCTCTGCCCGCATTGCGCAAGCTTCGACGTGGCGCCGCAAGCGGTGTCCGGCAAGGGCACCGTACTTAGCTTCACCATCAACTATCAACCCTGGACCCCCGACCTGGAGGTGCCCTATGTGGTGGCGATCATCGAGCTCGTTGAGCAACCCGGCTTGCAGTTCGTGAGCAACGTGGTGGGCATGCCGGTCACGGATGTACATATCGACATGCCGGTACGGGTCAGCTTCCTCAATGTCGAGGATGTGTGGTTGCCTCTGTTCGAGAAGGATCAGTGATGTTCGATCATCGTTATGAAAAAGACGTAGCCATTACCGGTATCGGGCAATCAGAGATCGGCCGACCGTCTACCAAGTCAGCGATGCGCCTGACCCTGGACGCCTGCCTGGAAGCCATTGCGGACGCCGGCCTGCAACGTAGCGACATCGACGGCGTGGCCTGCTGGCCGGGTGATAACAACAATGGCGACCCGTTCTCACCGGTCGGTCCCAGTGCGCTGAAGAGCGCCCTTGGGCTCAACGTCAACTGGTTCGGTGGCGGTTATGAAGGGCCCGGCCCGCTTACCGGGGTCATTAACGGGGCCATGGCGATTGCGGCGGGCCTGTGCAAGCACGTACTGGTGTTTCGCACCATCACCGAAGCGTCAGCCCGTATGCTCAACAAACAGGCCGGCGCACTGACCAACAAAACCCAGGGTCGCGACAGCAGCTACGCCTGGCAGTGGTTTACCCCGTTCAATGTGCAATCGGGCATCAATCTGATGGCGCTGTATGCCCAGCGTCACTTCCATGAATACGGCACCCGACCGGAGCAGCTGGCGCAGATAGCCCTGACGTGTCGCCAGAACGCCATGCGCAACCCCAAGGCGCTGTACCGCACGCCGATGAGCATGGACGACTACATGGCATCGCGAATGATTTCAACGCCTCTGCGCATGTTCGACTGCGACGTGCATTGTGATGCGTCCACCGCCATCATCCTGTCCCGTCGTGATATCGCCCAGGACCAGCCAAATAAACCAATTCGCATCGAGGCCATGGGCGCAGCGTTGAACCAGCCCTGGTCGTGGGATCAGATCTCCCTGACCAAAATGGCCGCCTTCGATGTTGGCGAGATGATGTGGGCACGCACCGACTACACCCCGCAGGATGTTGAATCTGCGCAGTTGTATGACGGATTTTCGATCTTGACCCTGATCTGGCTTGAAGCCCTGGGCCTGTGCCCCATTGGGGAAAGTGGCGCGTTCGTCGAGGGTGGCACGCGCATCGCACTGGAGGGCAGCTTGCCCATCAATACCAATGGCGGGCAGCTGTCTGGCGGACGCACCCACGGCCTGGGTTACGTGCATGAAGCCTGCCTGCAACTGTGGGGTCGTGCCGAAGGCCGGCAAACCCGCGAACACCGCGTCAGTACGGTGGCAGCCGGAGGCGGCCCGCTGGGGGGTAGCCTGCTACTGGTTCGCGAGTAACGGCGCGCCTCAGTAGAGTACGCCGGCCACTTCGCTGCAGAACTCGATCAGCGCCTTGCCCAGTTCGGCAAGGCCCTCTTCATCCCGTTGGCCACGGAACATCACCGCTGACACGGTGAAATCGATGCTGTTGGTTGGTGAGAAGACCGGCGCCGCAATGGCAAGAATCCCCCCCGAAAAATGCCCATCGTCCATTGCCCAACCGCGCTCGGCGGCCTCGCTCACTTCTTCGCGATAGACCTCGAGCGACAGCGGCTGGGCCCAGCGAATCGTCTCGAAACTGCTCTGTACTTCCGGATCGTCGAGGTCGATCTGCGTAGCGAACAACCGGCCGCTGGCGCCCATCAGAATTGGCAGACGCTGACCTTCAGCCATGTCGATACGCACATCGGTCGGGCTCGCGGCGGAACTGACAATGACGATGCGGTCAGGGCTCATTTTGCGCCACAGGGTGATGGTCACCCGCTGGCGTGCAGCCAGGTTCTGCAACAGGGGTTTGGCCATTTGCACGCGGTGACCCTGAGTCACCAATTGTTCAACCAGGCGCGCCAGGCCCAGGCCCACGGTGTAACGCTTGGAAAGGGCACTGAAATCGACCACCTCCTCTTGCACCAGGGTGCGCAGGATGTTGAAGCAGGTACTTGGATTGATTTTCAGTTGCCGGGCGATGTCCACTGAACGTTCCGGCGTGCCCACCTGACTGAGATAGCGCAAGATGCGTATGGCGTTGGATACAGGCTTGACGAGGGTTGCGCCGGCCGATTTGCTGCTGTCGTTGACGTCAGTGAGTTCCATGCCCAATCCAGTAACTTTAGAGTGGCGCCATTCTAACCTGAGAATGATTGGCGCCGTAAAAGTTTTATCTGGGAATTACTCGAACACTTCAATCGGTTAATTTCACTGGCGGCTGATAGATCAAACGACGGGTTTGCAGATCTTCGCGACGAAAACGCTCGATGAGACGCTCTTGGGCCTGGTCGGCCTGGGTCACCCGAACCTGTTGGCGCAAGTATTCCAGCCATGACTCGACAATAAAGCGCTCGCTGTAGAGTTGCGGGTCCGCCATGTCGCGGTACAAACGCCAGTTTTGCGCACCGTTGCGCCGTCGCGCCTTGCCTACCGCGTATACGGCAGCCAGAAATTCATCGCGGTCCGGCGCCGCCACCTGGTACACAATCTCCACCGATACCGGTCCTTCGGAATGGGACACCGGACTGGCCAGCTGGAGTGTGTCGGTCAACTGCACCTCGGCAAAGTCTGCTTCCTGGCCCAGTTCCACATGGCCATTTCGGGTCAGCGCGATGCCGACCAGCAACAACAGTGTCGAGAGCAGCAAGCTCTGGCTCAATCCCAGATACTCGGCCAATGCCCCCCATATCGCACCGCCGGCCGCCATCGCGCCCATCAGGATCAACACATAGACCGATGCGACCCGTGCGCGCACCCAATTGGCGGCATAGGTTTGCACCACCGTTGAAATGGTCGCGTTGACCGCCATCCAGCCGAACCCTGCCAGCAGCAGCATTGCGCAGACCGCGTAGCGGTTGTTGGATAGCGCGGCAGTGAGGGTGGCGAGGGCAAAGGAAATGGCGCCGCAAACCAGCAGATGACGCATGCCCAATACGCGATACAACCGCGGCAAGCTCAGCGCAGCCAATACTGCACCGGCACCAAGAAACGCCATGAGCAAGCCATAACCACCAGCGTCCATACCCAATTCCTGCTTGGCCACCAGTGGCAGCAAGGCCCATAAAGCACTGGCACTCATGGTGAACACAAGAACCTGCTTCATGGCGCTGAACAGGACCGCTGAATGCCGGATATAGCGCAGGCCACTGCGCATGCCACCGGTCAGGGTTTCCGGTGGCAAGCCCACGGCAGGCGGGTTGGGCGCGATACGAAAGAGGAAGAGGAGCACCGCGAACATACACAGCGCGATCACCAGAAATACCGAGGTCGTGTTCCAGTATGCAATCAGTGCACCCGCCAACGCGGGGCCCAAAGCCCGGGTGGCATTGATGGAAATTCCGTTCAAGGACACTGCAGCCGGCACCTGGTCGCGAGGCAGTACGCCGACCATGGTCACCATCCACGCCGACATGCCCAGCGCACTGCCAGTACCGAGCACAAAGGTAAACGCCAACAAGCCCCAGGTTTCCATGTGCGCGCTGTACGCCAGCACACACAACACCAGTGCGGCGAACAGCATCATGCACTGGGTAATGATCAGCCAACTGCGACGGTCTACCCGATCGGCAATCACCCCACCGGGAAAGGCAAACAGAAATACCGGTAGGGTCACGGCGGTTTGCACCAGAGAGACCATGGCTGCCGACGTCGTCAATGTGGTCATGATCCACGCCGCGGCGACCGTCTGCATCCAGATAGCCATGTTGACCACTGCGGCTGCCAGCCATAAACCGCGGAACGCTTTGTTGCGAAACGGCGCCCACGCCGAACCCTCGCTCATCATCACTCCTCAGCGGCTACGCCAGTCAGTTTCAGGGATTACTTGTCCAGCGGCTGACCCAGTCGCCCCGCCGCACGGGCGGGGATGAGTTGGCGTGGCGCAGCGATGGTATTGCTCTGTCGACCGATACCTGCAATCTCAGCCTCGACCCGATCACCCGGCCGTAAAAAACGCCCGCTTTCCAGTCCTACGCCGTGGGTGGATCCGGTAAACACCAGGTCGCCAGGACGCAGACTGATGCGTGCATCCAGATAATTGAGCAACTCATCCAGGGGAAAAATCATCTGCCGGGTATTGTCCTGCTGGCGCAGTTCATAGTTAACGCTCAGGCGCATATCTAAAGCCGGTTGCCCCGTTACACCCAGTTCGTCCGCGGTCACGATCCATGGACCTACCGGTGTGGTGCGGTCCATGGCTTTCTGGGTCAACAGGTCCAGACGACCAATCTGCTTGCCGGCATCGCGCGCACTTATGTCATTGCCCACCGTATACCCCAGCAGGCAGTCGCTGGCATGCGGTTCATCCAGCAACGGGCGGCCCACTACGGCGACCAGTTCCACCTCGTAATCAAGCTGGGTGGTCAGCGGCGAATAATCGATCTCGTCATAGGCACCAACCAGCGCTGACTCCGGTTTCATGTACGCCAACGGGTGCGCCGGAGAATCACTGCCAAGGCGCTTGAGGTGGCTGAGGTAATTGAGGCCCACACCAAAAACCCGGCTACCGGGTTCCAATGGCGCAAGCAGGCGCGCAGCCGACAACGGCAACCATTCGCCACTCGGGTCGAGGGCGTCTGGCGCAAGATCCGCCCCTAGCCCGGCCCAGTGGGCGAAAGGAGCATTAATTCGCCGAAAGCAATCAGCTTGCGCATTCAGCAACGCCCAGAACGCTTGCCCGGCAACTTCGACCCGCGCCAGACGCATGTCAGCGCTTGGCCAAGTAGGTCGGCAGGTACTCGGCGTCGAGCACTTCTTCCGGCGTCTTGACGCTGGCGCCGAGAATTGGCCCGACCATTTCGTGGCCCCACAGGCTGAGTTTTTCTGGATTCAGCTCATAGGGATCGCCTTGCCATGGCTCGATTTCAGCAATGGTCTCGAAGGCGAACCCGGACGGATTGAAATGGTAGAACGACAGATGGGGGTCCTGGGCATGTTGGCCGAGGGTCATCATCATCGGCAGTTCACGCTGACGCACGATGTCGTAGGTCTCACCGACATCACGCACGTTGCGTACAAACAGCCCGACATGCTGCACGCCCATGCGACCCGGTCCGTGACCATAAGCGATGTCATGGCTGGTGTGATGGTTGAGTTTGGAGCGGAAGAAACCGGTTCGTCCCTTGCCCGCACCAGCGCCATACCAGCTGAAACCCATGACATTAAGCAGGAAGTCTTCCAGTTCCGGAGTGTAGTCCGGGGTGATCAGCACCACATGACCCGCACCCCGTTCGTCGGCAAGGAAACCACTGTGCGGGCGGCCCGGCTGGAACGAGCGCGGCAGCCATTTTTGCCCGTAAAACAATTCGTGCTGATACCCCACCGGGTCACGAAAACGCACTAATTCACGCACGCCACGCTTTTCGCACAGCTCAGCATCACCGCGAGTGAAGTCGACATTGGCGGCTGCCAGCTTCTTGATGCCGTCCTCGAACGCCATGCGCCCCACCGCTTCCCAACCGATGTAGACAATGCGGTCTACCTTGCCAGGATGAAAAGCGAAGCGATGCCGACGATCATCGATCTTGAAGTACAGCGAATCGGGATCACTCTCGGGGTTCTTGCCTATGCCAAAACCCATCACCTGAGGGCCGTACTCACGCCACGCTTGGAGATTGGGGGTCTCAAAGCCCATGTAACCGATACCGATGATGTCCACGTTATTCACCTTGTTATTGTTCGAGATGAAAGGGTGCCGGTAGCCCATGCCAGGGCGCCGCGCGTGCTAGATCGCGAGTAACCCGCCATCGATGACGAAGTCCGAACCGGTAATGAATGAAGCCTCATCCGAGGCGACAAAGACCGCCATTGCCACCACTTCCTCGGGTTCGCCGGGGCGATCCATCAATACGCCATCCAGCAGCATGGCGCGCATTTTGGGGTCTTCCAGAAAAGGCCGGGTGCCAGGCGTCGCGACAAATCCCGGGCTCAAACTGACCGCACGTATACCGAACGGCGCCCCTTCTACCGCCAACTGGCGAGTGAAGGACACCACAGCGCCCTTTGCAGCCGAATGCGCGGAAATGCCGGCCACTTTCGAGCCACCCCATGCAGCGGTGGACGATACATTGATGATCACTCCGCGCTGTTCGGCCAAGTGGTGCCATGCATATTTGGTGGTATAGAACAGCAGGTCGATTTCGTTGCGCATGGTGTACTGCCAATCTTCGATCGACAGCTCGCTGACCAGCCCGAAGCGTGCGGCGGAAGCGTTGTTGTACAGGATGTCGATGCGCCCGTGTTCAGCCACGGCGGCATCGATCCAGGCCTTGGCCTGTTCATGATCACCCAGGTCCACGGGTGCCGAGCCGTACAGGGTAAAACCCTCGGCCTGCATCAACGCTGCAGTCTCCTCGTGACCTTCGGCATTGAAATCGCAACCGACCACAATCGCCCCTTCACGGGCAAAACGTAGCGCCGCAGCCCTGCCCTGGCCGCCGCCTGTACCGGTTATCAGCGCGACCTTGTTTGGTAATCGACCCATTAGCACATCCTCACCTCAGTGGTTATCACGTTTGCGGCAGGCGCTCACGCCATCAAACGGCTTCGTCATCCGGGGTGATGGGCTCAAGCCAGATGGCCTCCGCGGGGCAAGCGGCTGCACCCTCACGAGCCTCCTCCTCCAACTCCGGCGGCACGCGGGCATCGTCGAGGTACACCATGCCATCGGCATCAAGCTTGTACAGGCTGGGGCAAATCGCAGCACACAAACCATAACCACAGCAGCGGCTTCGGTCGGCCACCGCTTTGAACTGCGCTTTTTCTGAACTCATTTTTTTCTCCTTTATCAGGTTCAGCTTTTGCAAATTATGAACACTTATTTATTTTATGTGCAATTAATTTTTAACGCGGATATGCTGAGGCTCATCCGCTGTCCCTGATCATTGCCTTGGCTTAAAAAAAGGGAATCGCAGCAGGATGTTGAACACGGCTGGCTTCAGAGTGATTCAACCGTGGGTGCAACGCATGAAATTCGTTTGTCCGTTAGTCAGATAGCTGCGCTGGACAAAGCCGAATTTCTGATTTTATTCTGATTAAAAAACCAGATTCTGTTCAAAGAATCTGCTGGCGGTGATTCACATCACCACTTGTAGCAGTGCTTGGCTCAACAAAACCTATAAGGAAGCCAACTCCATGCACCCGTCTAGAAACGAAGCGGCAATCGATCTGCGCGAATTCCGCCAAAGCTGGAAAATCCTGATTTTGTCGGTCGCCGGAGTGGCCATCAGCATCAACGCCGCCCTGCTCTATGGTTTCGGCACACTGGTCGTGCCGCTCGGCGATGCCTTTGGCTGGAGCAAAAGTGAGCTGCAAGCCTGCATCACCTTTCTGTTTGGCGGCGCGGTGGTGTCATTGCAGTTGGTGGGTTGGTTCAACCTGCGCTACGGCATGAAGCGCGTTACCGTTATTTCCCTGCTGTTGTTGTCACTCGGTTACCTGGCAACCACGCAGCTGACCCAATCGATCTGGTCGATGTACATCGCCTTTGCACTGCTGCCCATCGTCGGCATGGGCGCGCTGGCCGTAACCTGGACCCAGCTGATCAGTCTTTGGTTCGACAGCAATCGCGGCCTGGCGCTCGCCATTGGTCTGTCCGGGACTGGTGTCACTGCCGCCATCATTCCCCGGCTGATGGCCTGGGGCATCGAGCAATGGGACTGGCGCGCGGCCTTCGTGATTCTCGCGCTGCTCAATCTGTTGGTGCTGCTGCCGCTGATTCTGCTGTGGTTCAAACTACCCTCTGTTGCCGGTCACCGTGACGGCGGGCGTGCGCTGGAGCAATTGCCCGGCATGTCTTTTCGTGAAGGCATGGGCTCGCTGAAATTCTGGACCTGTAACCTGGCGCTCAGCCTGGTGATTTCTTCGATTGTCGGCATGGTCACCAGCACCGTGCCCATGCTGCAAGCCCGAGGCCTATCCGCGGGGGACGCGGCCACCATTTTCAGCTGCTTTGGTATTTCGCTGATCTTCGGCCGCATGCTTATCGGCTATCTGCTCGATCGTCTGTGGCCGCCGATTGTGTCTGCGATCAGCCTGGTGCTGCCCGCTATCGGTTGTTTCATCTACCTGAGCCCGACCACCGAATTTGCCCCGCTCATGCTGGCGGCGGTGCTGGTTGGTTTTGGCGCCGGGGCGGAGTTCGATATTGCCGCGTTCCTGATTGCCCGCTACTTCGGCTTGCGCGAATACGGCCGCCTGTTCGGCGTGCATCAGGGCCTCAATACCGTGGCTTCGGCGCTGGCGCCGTTGCTCTTTGCGTACATGCTGGCGCGCACCGGATCGTATAACGCCATGCTGGTTTATAGCGCCGCCTGCTGCCTGATCGGTCCGCTGTTGCTACTGACCCTTGGGCGAGTGCCGCACTTCAACGTGCAAACCATTCCCAGCCAATCCTGAGCCCCCTAACAAGAATCGGAGCAGAACATGCCCACATTGACATTTATTGAACACAACGGCACCGCCCATCAAGTCAAAGGCGACATCGGCCAGTCGGTGATGCAAGCCGCGACCTTCGCCTCGGTGCCGGGTATTTCTGCCGACTGCGGTGGTGCCTGCAGTTGCGCCACCTGTCACACCTATGTCGACGAGGCCTGGCTGGGCAAGGTGCAAGCGGCGGAAGGCATGGAGAACGACATGCTCGAGTACGCTTTCGAACGTCGCGACAGCAGCCGCTTGAGCTGTCAAATGATCATCAGCGAAGACATGGACGGCATGGTTTTGCACCTGCCGTCGTCGCAATTCTGAATGCGCGTGAAGGAGTTCCCATGACCCTCGCCTCAGTCGTTATCGTCGGTGCTGGCCAGGCCGGATTTCAGGTCGCTGCCTCCCTGCGCCAGGAAGGCTTTGACGGGCGCATCACCCTGATCGGCGATGAGCCAGGCCTGCCCTACCAGCGCCCGCCATTGTCCAAAGCCTATCTGCTCGGCAAGATCCAGGCGACCAATCTGCTGTTTCGTCCTGCTGATTTCTACACCACCCAGCGCATTGAACTGCTGCATGACCAGGCGACCGCGATCGACCGCCTGAACCGACGCGTGGTGTTAGCCTCGGGTGCTGCTGTCAGTTACGACCATCTGGTACTGGCGACCGGAGCCCACAACCGCCCCCTGCCGGTTCCCGGCGCAGAGTTGCCGCAAGTGTTCGGTATCAAAACCAAAGCCGATGCCGACGCCCTGGCGCCGCTGGCGAAAGAAGCGCGCAACGTGGTGGTGATTGGAGCCGGGTTTATCGGCCTCGAGTTTGCGGCGGTGGCCGCTGCCCTAGGGGCTAATGTGCACGTACTGGAGCTGGGCGAGCGTCCCATGGCTCGTGCCGTGTCGCGGGAAATGTCGGAATTGTTTCGCCAGGCCCATGAAGCGTGGGGCGTCCATTTTGACTTCCGCCAGGGTTTAAGCCGCATCGACGGCGATAACGGCAAGGTGTGCGCGGTACAAACCGGTGACGGACGTGCACTCCCTGCTGACCTGGTGGTGTTTGGTATCGGTGTGATTCCCAATGCGCAGCTGGCGACTGAAGCCGGTCTGGACATCGAGAACGGCATCAAGGTGGACGCCAGCCTGCTGACCTCTGACCCGCAAATTTCCGCGGTAGGCGATGTCGCCAGCTTCCCGTGCCTGCAAAACAATGAGTTACACACCCGCCTCGAGTCGGTGCAGAACGCCATCGACCAGGCCCGCACAGTGGCTGCACGCTTGATGGGTAAACCGGCACCTTATAGCGCCCTGCCCTGGTTCTGGACCGATCAAGGCAACTTGAAACTGCAGATCGCCGGACTCTCGCATGGCTATGACAGTACCGTCGTGCTCGGTTCAGTCGAAGAACATCAAGCGTCTGTGCTGTGTTTCCGCAATGACCGTCTGGTGGCCGTGGAGTCCTGCAATCGCATGGGCGATCACATGGCGGCGCGCAAGATTCTTGCTCGCGCGCCCAAGCTGACGGCAGTTGAGGCCGCCACTGACGGGTTCGATCTGAAAGCTTGGGAAGCGGCCAACCGCGACTGAACGTCGTACTGATCTTTCACACCCGCTGCCGCGCCCGCCTTAAAGCTGACGCGGCATTTTTTTGCACAACGACTGGAGCGATGCAATGAACAAAGTCTGGTTTATTACCGGTGCGGCCCGAGGCTTGGGTGCTGCCATTGCCAAAGCCGCATTGGCTGATGGTGACAGCGTGGTGGTCAGCGCCCGGCGTATCGAACCGCTGGAAATTGTCTTTGCCGAGTACGGCGAACGCGTGCTGGCAGTGGCCCTGGATGTGACCGACGAAGCCCAGGCACTGGCTGCCGTAGAAACTGCCGTGGCGCGTTTTGGCCGAATCGATGTGCTGGTCAACAACGCCGGTTATGGACAACTGGCGCCGTTTGAAGACAATTTCGCCAGCGACGCCGACCAGCAGTTCGCGACCAATGTGTTCGGTGTGTTCAACGTCTGCCGCGCCGTGCTGCCTGTCATGCGTCAGCAACGCAGTGGCCGGGTGTTCAACGTGTCTTCAATGGGTGGCATGGTCGGGATGGGTGGTGCGGCGCTGTACTGCGCGTCTAAATTTGCTGTGGAAGGTTTTTCCGAATCCCTGGCCCAGGAAGTGGCGCAGTTCGGGATCAAGGTCACGCTGGTGGAGCCCGGGGTTTTCCGTACCGACTTTCTCGACCCCAGCTCCGCGGTCTTCGGTACACGCGGGTTGGAGGATTACGCTGCATTCACCGCCAAGGTCAAAGGCGCTTCGGCCGCCTACAACCATCAGCAAACCGGCAACCCGGCTAAACTGGGCGATGCGCTGGTGCTCCTGGCCAACAGCGAACATCCACCGTTGCGTTACCTGGCGGGTTCAGACGCTTATCAGCAGGTCAGCGACAAGCTCAACAGGATGCTCGCGGAAATCGAGCAATGGCAGCAGCTGTCCCATTCCACCGATGGCGTCTAGGCGACGACGCGCACAGCCTTTCTGACAAGGCTGTGCGCAACGATTACTGGTTGATGAAGTAACGTACGGACAACTTTCCTTCTTCAAACCGATACAACTCGATCGTCTCGATACCGCCTTCCTGCTCGCGAAAGGCGTTCAGGTGATGGCACGCCGCTTCATTGCCATTGACGATGCACTGGCGCACTTCAACGCGAATCTTCGGTTGCTGCTGCGCCCACATGCCTTCCAGTACCTGCCAGGCATCGGCCTGGGGCTTGCCGACGTATTCGATACTCAAGCCGTTGGCCGAGACGCTGCGGTAGTGAGCGAAAAAGCCGTCTTTGTCGCCCCGGTTCCAGCAGTCGATCTGCCCGTGCAGAAAGTGCTCGATGGTGTGTTTGTCCATGCTCATTTCACGTTCATCCTCAAGTGGGTTCAGGCATGTGGTCGTAGCTGGAGGTTTTGCTGACGGGCGAGGAATTTTGGCTCCATTCTCAACCACAGCAGAATGGTCGGGCCGACAATGGCGCAGCAGAAACAGCACACCAGCACAGCGGAATAGCTGCCGTACAGGTCATAGAGATGGCCGAACAGCATGGGTACCAGACCGGAGACAATGGTGATCAGGCACAGGTGCAGACCAAATATCCGCGCGTAGTCTTTCAAGCCGAAATAGCGCGCCATCAGGAATGCCGCCAGATCGAACTCAGCTCCGGCACTGGCGCCGATGCACAGGGTCGCCAGCACCAGCAACGGTGTGTTTTGCGCCCCGCCAAAGAGAAAGATCGCGCAGCCCAATGCGGGTAGCGCCAGGCTCACGGCGGCCACTACTGAAGGTGAATAGCGGTCCAGCAGATAACCCACCAACAAGCGCCCGCCGATGATGGAAATACCAAAGGTACTGAAGATCTGACTGGCTTGCTGCGCACTCAGGCCCTTGCTTTGCAGCATCGGCACCATGTTGGTGACCATGCCGACGGTCAACGACACCGACAATATCAATGCAACGTTAAAGCCCCAGTACATCCCTGAGCGCACTGCTTGTTTGAAGGACATGCCGGACAGCTCCGGAAGTTCCTTCTGCGTTGTCGCGTCAGGACTGGCGAGCAGCGCCGGCATGCGCAGCCACATCAATGACAAGGGCAACGTAAACAACAAAGGCATCGCCCCCAGCGCAATAAACCCGGCTTGCCAACCGTAGGCGGCAATCAGCCGCGACAACAGCGGTGGCAGAATCATCGCCATCAGCCCGGTGCCACACAGAATCACGGCCAGCGCCAAACCACGGTTACGCTCGAACCAGAGGTTGACCAGTTGCGTCCAGGTGATCGCAATGGTTCCGGCACAAATGATCGGCATGCTGAAAAACGCCAGGTACAACCAGCCGATCGAACCCTCAATCCGCGTGATCGCAAAGTAACCGACGATCTGCAGCACGATCGAAACAATCGCTACCCGGCGCAGCCCGAACCGACGGTACAGCCAGCCGACCAGTTGCGTGGAAATCGCCACACCGGCGAACAGAAAGGTGATGGAGGCCTGCAAGTCGCCCCGGCTCCAGCCGAACGCCTGTTCCAGCGGAATCACCAGGGTGCCGAAGGCGTACAGCAACGCAGCGGTAATACTGGTGCAGATGCCAAACAGGCCCAGGACAACCACGCGCCAGCCGCGCTTGAACTCGGAAAAATCATTGCCGGCGTGGGCCGTGGTGTTGCTACTGCGTGTATCCGATGTCATGACCTGACTCCCATCGCGGACGTGCGGGTTGATTAATGGCCCTTGAGGATTTCTTCGACCTTGGGCAGCGCGATCATGGTGGCGCCGCCATCCACCAGCAGCGAAGTGCCAGTGATATAGGAAGCCTCGTTGGAGGTCAGAAACAGCACGGCGTTGGCAATGTCGGCGGACTCGCCCAGACGCCCTACCGGGAAATGTGCAGCGAGTTTATGCGGCAGTTCATTGCCCAGGGTTTCGAGCATGTGATCAGTGCCGATCAGTCCGGGCTCGACGACGTTGACCAGAATATTCATGGCACCGAATTCCACCGCCAGGCCGCGGGCGAAGGCATTCATGAAGGCTTTGCTGGAACCATAGGCAATCAGGCGAGGGGTGTATTTGCGGTTGGCTTCGCCGGACGAGATGAAAATCAGCCGGCCTTTGTCGGCTGCTTTCGACAGATAAGGTGCGCAGTCCTTGGCCAACCAGAACAACGATTGAATATTGCTGCGAACGATGTGATCAAACGTATCATCGGCCATTTCGGCGATCAGCCCGTGACTGGTATCGGCAGCGCAATGCACCACGATGTCCAGGCCACCAAAGTGCTCTACACCATCTTGCACCATTGACTTGATCGCCTCGCGGTCGGCGATGTCGCCACCGACCAGGCAGGCTTGCGCGCCCAGGGCCTTGATCTGTGCGATCGTTTCTTCACCGTATCGAGCGGTGCGTGCCGACACCACCACCTTGGCGCCTTCTCGGGCATAGGCCAGGGCAATGGCGCGACCCATGCCTCGACCTGCACCGGTGACCAGCACGACTTTGTCGCGGAATTTCATCGTGATTCCTCATTGTTGTTATTGGTGGAGGCTACTGATACAACGCGTACGCTCCCCTGTAGGAGCTGCCGAAGGCTGCGATCTTTTGATCTCGCCTTCAAAAGTCAAAGTCAAAAGATCGCAGCCTTCGGCAGCTCCTACAGGGGTAAAGGTTTCGGTCAACTGTTTACAGGTCTTTGCCTGGCACATTGCGGGCCGAGCCATTACGCCGGTCCGATTCACCCCAGCCCAGCCAGTGTGAAGGCTCACGGGTATCGCCAACCCGACGCCAACGGCCTTCCTGCTGCGCAGTGATCGGGAAGCCACCGACGAAGTCGATCATCTCGCCCTTCTCATCAGGCAAAAACTCCCACTCTTCCTTGCCTTCCAGCACGATTTTCGCGGATTTGAGGAAGTAGCTTCCGTCCTTGTGTTCGGTGTTTCCTTCGATATCGGTGGTGACCCGAACCTCGCCTTTTTCATTGTTGAAAATGGCGTAGCCCAAGTGGTCGTGACCGACCATGAAAGAGCCGGTATCCCAGGTGCCATCTTTATAAACGGTGACGAAGGACCACCAGATCACATGCTTGTTGTTGTTCACCACCAAGTCTTTCTTGAAGTGAATGGCGCCGCCTTCGGCCATGTAGAACTGGTCCAGCGCCATGGCGCCTTTCACCGGACGCCCCTCGCAGACACCGGCGATATCCCACAACTGCGAAACATAAAAGGTGCCCCATTCCACGCCTGGCAGGTACCACTGCAAACCTGGGCCAAGCAGTCGGCCTTCGAGGTGAAACAGGCCTTCTTCCTTCCAGGTCAGGCGTTCGCTGCTGGCGGTGATCTCCCAAGAGTTGCCGGGTTCGCCCGGGTGGCTGGCCCAACGTGCGACATCGCCTTCCAGGCTGTGTACCGGCAGTGGTGTCAGCGCCTGGCGGGCCATTTTTTCGTGGTCCATGCGCAGGTTGACGTTATCGACGTGATTGTTCAGGTAGAAGAACTTGGTTGGGTTGGGGGTGCCATTGGGCGCCATCAGCGACCGTACGAATGAGTAAATGTTGCCTTGCTCATCGCGCACAGAACCGAACGGCGAACTTTTGCTCAGGTGCAGGCCGAAGAAGCCGCGTTCGGCTGACATCGAAGCGCCGGTGACCTTGTGCGGCCCAACCAGTTGTTGAAAGCCGAAATCACCGCGTTCTGGAATGGTTTTAAACGTTCTCATGATGCCCTCTGTTGTTTTTGTTGAGGCAGGGAAACGGGATTACAGCGTGATTCAGTCCCAGATCACCGGGAGCGTGGACACGCCTCGCAATTGCGCTCCGCCGATCTGCGGGACGGGTTGGCTCGGGTCGAGTCGCAAGTTGGGAAAGAGGTCGAGGATGGCGTTGACAGCGCAGCTGATTTCCACTTTGGCGACGAACTGACCGATACACATGTGCGGGCCGAAGCCAAAACCAAAGGAGGGTTTTGGCTTGCGATCAATGTCGAATACCTCAGGGTTTTCAAACGCATCTTCGTCGCGGTTGGCGGACACCACCATGCACTGGACGAACGAACCCTTGGGGATTTTCACGCCGTGAAATTCCACTTCCCGGGCGGTTTCGCGCACCTTGAAAGTGGCCACGGGTTCAAAGCGCGTGGTTTCGTCCATCAGCTTGCCGATCAATGAGCGGTCGGCCTTGACGCGTTCCAGCAAGCCGGGCGTGGTCAAGAGCAAAGTCATTACCGAGCCAAACATGCGCGTGGTGGTTTCGCCCGCGGCTGGCAAAAGCGAGCGAGTGAAGGTGATCACCTCGTGGTCATCCAGCGTGCGCCCTTCGTACTCCGCGCGCAGCAAACGCCCGACCACATCATCGCCCTGGCTGCCCTCGGCACGACGTTGCACCACCACCTCGGCAAGCGCGTCGTACAGACCTTTGACAGCGATGCCGGCCTGACGTCGCGCTTCAACCATTTTGCTCGGGTCAATCTGGTTGCCGCCGACAATGGCCAAGGCCCACGCGGCGTATTGCTTGTACTTGGAGGGCTCATCCGAGGGGAAGCCCATCAAAGCGTACATGACGCGAATCGGCAGCTCGAGGCCGAACTTCATCAAGTCGGCCTTCTTTGCCGGCAACATCGGCTGGATGTACTCCTCGCGAATCACTTGATCGATCTGCGGGCGCCACTTGTTCACGGTCTCCGGCATAAAGGCCGGTTGCAGCAAGGCGCGCACCTTACGGTGCTCGTCACCGTCCATGGCAAGAATGATCAAACCATCGAAAAACGCGCCAAGACCTTCGGCAATAAAACCGCTGGTATAGGTCGCACCATCGCGCAGGACAGTCATTACATCCTGGTATTTGAACAAGGCGAAGGTCGGGCGAGTGCCCTGCTGGGTGCCGGCATTCGTCGGCACGCCAAACTGGGTGATGAAGTCGCCTTCATAGATGGGCGATTTCAGCCGTTGCTCGCGGCACACCGCGTGAATATCCAGGTCGGTGCCCCGATACATTTCCGACACAGCGGAGTATGCGGTTGCCAGGTCCAGTGCTGCGCTTTCGTTGCTCATCAGGAGCTCCTGTCTTGTTTTTATTCTTCTTGCACACCAAGATTGTCCGGCTGCCGACCCATGGTATGTGGTTGTGTCTGCGCCGGTAGTCCGCTTCGTTTGACTTGGGGTCAAACGAAGGCCCCCGGGGAAATGCTTCAAGGTGTGAATAACCTGGCCAAAACTGGCATGAGGAGGACGAGGTGGCGGTAAAGGCAGGAGAAGGTGGCGAACAGGGCAAACGCAATACGATGAATCGCCTGCTCGCGGCAGCGCGCGTGGAGTTCGCCAGAAAAGGCCTGGCCGGTGCGCGCGTGGAAGAAATTGCCCGGGAAGCCGGCGTTACCAAACAGCTGGTCTACCACTACTACAACTCCAAGGAAGGCCTGTTTGTAGCGGTACTGGATGAGTCTTCGGACAACATCATGTCCGAGCTGGTCAACCTCAATGTCGAAGAGCTTTCACCGCCAGTGGCGATGCGCGCCGTGCTCAACCATTTTTTTGACCAGTACCGTCTGGACCCCTTCCTCGGCAGCCTGGCGCTGGAAGGCATTCGCTACCATGACACCCACGAAACACCTCGCAACCATTTTCTGGAAATGGCACCGAAGCTGATCGCCAAGCTCGACGCGATTTTGTTGCGGGGTGCGGCCAGTGGTGATTTTCGCGCAGACATCAACCCGCGCCTGTTGTTGGCCAGCGCTTCGCTGGTGACTACTGGCTGGTTCACCAACCGCTATTCGATGTCGGCACTTGCCGGGCTGGATACGGACTCGGAGCAAGGCATGGCCACCTGGCGTCAGTACTCGGCGGATTTTGTGCTGGCGAGTATTTCGCTGGGCGCAGAAAAAAACGTCGACGGCGTTTAAGCACCGTTCACACACTCTCGCCCAATGAGCTTTCCCTGTGGAAGCAGGCTTGTTCCCACAGGGGGGGGTTGCTTAGGGGCTTGGAATCAGCGACCCGCTTCAGTCAGCCTTTTTACGCAAATACTTGCTCACCCGCTTGGCCGCCAACCGCCCGGCCATGCCGTTTACCCCACCGCCCGGATGAATGCCGGCACTCCCTAAATACAGTCCCGCCACCGGCAAGGTATCGCCTCCCAAACCGTACGCCGGGCGCATGGTGCTCGAGCGCATCGAGGTGGTGTCGATATGCACCACGCAGCCATTCACCGTGTTCAAGCGCGCAGTAAAATCCGGAGCAGCCTCGATATGTCGGCCAATCACCTGCCCCTCGATCCCATCGATGTAGTCATACAGCTGTTCCTGCACCTGGTCGGCCACCCGCTCACGCAGCGCGTCCCAACCTTCATTGGGATTCACCGGCATCACCGGCGGATAGATGTACAACACATCCTGCCCGGTTGGCGCTTGTGAAGGGTCGGCCGCACTGGGTGCGGCCACGGTGATATAGGGCAACTTCGGTACTTCACCACGGGCGCAGGCGGCGAAGTTTTCCAGCACGGCTTCTTCGGTGCCGATCAGCATGACGGTTTTACGCAAATCCACGCCATCGCCGCGAATGGCAGCAAAACGCGGCAAAGAAATCTGCCCACGCAGGGCAACATCCACCTTCAATGGTCCCGACCCTCTGCCGTTAGCAGGTGCCATGGCGATACGGGTCAGCAGGTGTTGAGGGATTTCACCACGGGTAACCATGTCCAACGCCGGCTTGGGGTGGCAGCCGGCAATGACCGCACGTGCGGTGAACTGACGACCATCAGCCAGTTTCACGCCTTTGATCAGACCGTCCCTGGCAACGATTTCACTGACGCTGGCCGACACCAGCACTTGCCCGCCCAGCTCTTCCAGTCGAGTCTGCATGGCATTGCTCAACTGCTGCATGCCACCCAATACCCGGCCCACGCCAAAACGATGAAGGAAACCGAGCAAGGCGTAATAGATGCCACCGCCATCGGCGCTGATATCCCCTGCCAGCCCAGTGAGTGCACACATCGCGGAAATGGTCACCGGATGCTCGAAGCGCTCACGTGCCGCCTGCAACGCGGAGCCTGTCATCAGCGCCATCAGCTCGGGTTTCAGCGCTTTGTGTTTGATGGCGGTGCCAAGCATTTTCAGCTTCACGCCGAGGTTTGTTTTGGCCGGGTCGACACGCATCATCGGCAGCGCGATATCGAGGAACATGTCGATGACTTTCATGAACTGCAGAAACGCCTCGGCATCCTTGCTGCTGAACCGGCGGATCTCGGCGGCGGTTTTCTCGCGATCGCGCCAGAAGATCAGAGATTGGCCATCCGGATGCAAGTACACATACCCCGGCGCAAGCTCTATCGATTTGAAACCGTGTCGATCAAGTCCCAGCTCCGCTGGCACATGGGAATGCACGCGCATCGACATCATGTCCAGGGCACAGGGATGAACCAGATGCTGCGGCGCTTCGGGTATCAGGTAACCCGAGGAGGCCATCCCGCCGACCTTGTCCAATGCCTCCAGAACCAGCACCTTCTTGCCTTCCAGGCCCAGGTAGCAGCCAGCCGAAAGGCCATTGGTGCCACCGCCGACGATGATCACATCAAAATCCGTAGTGCTCGCATTTTGGTTCTGGTTCATCAATTAATTCCAAGTCGAGTTCAACCACAGCGGCGCGCGGCGGCTATGGCGGCAAAGATCAGCCGCGGCGCACCGCACGGGATGCGCCGGGCAAGGGTTACATGCCGGTGCGGCCCATCTGCGCAAACAGCGCGCGCATCGCCACCAGGGAGGGGGTGTGGCTGCTGAAACCACCATCAGCGACCAGCGTGGTGCCCGTGACAAATGAGGATTCGTCACTGGCCAGGAACGCCACCACATCGGCAATCTGCCGAGGCGTGCCCAGCTCGGCAGTGCAGTGGTTGTCGCGCAGGATGTCGAGCAAGGGTTCAGGCATGGCGTGTTCCGAAGGCGCCAGGCCGATCTGCACGGCGTTGCCGCGAATGCCTTGTTTGCCGTATTGCGAGGCGACCATGCGCGGCAGCATCATCAGCCCCGCCTTGGAGGTGGCGTAGCCGGTCAGGGACATATCGCCCTGCATGCCCAGACCCGAGGTGGCGAAGATAATCGAGCCCTTGCCGTTCTCCAGCATGACCGGAATCACATGCTTGGTGCACAGCACCGCGCCACGCAGGTTTACGGCGATGGCGCGGTCCCAGGCCTGCATGTCGAGGTTGACGAAATCGCGGTCTAGCTGACGTTGCTCGGCGTTCAGGATCGCCGCGTTGTTGTGCAGAATGTCGATACGGCCGAAATGCTGTTTAACCTGAGCAACCATCGCGCGCACGGCGTCTTCCGAGGAGACGTCGGTGGCGATCGCCAAGGCTTGATGCCCCTCGGCGAGGAGTGACTGGGCCACAGCTGTGGCCCCCTCGAAATTGATATCGACCACCGCAATACTTGCACCATGCGACGCCAGCACCCGTGCGCACTCAGCGCCCAGGCCGCCACCGGAGCCGGTAATAATGGCCACTCGTCCTGCCAGTTTTCCTGTGCTCATGCTCTGTTCCTTATTGTTTTGAGTGGCGCTTTACTCGCCGGTAAATCGCGGTTCGCGCCGTTCACTGAACGCCTGGGCCGCCTCGCGGGCATCCTTGGTCGGGGCCAGCAAGGCGAACAGATCAAGCTCCAGGTCCAGGCCACGTTTGAGGTCCATGTCCAGCGCCGCCCGTGCTGCCTGTTTGACAAACGCCGACGCGGTGGGTGGTTTGACGGCGATGCGCTGAGCAAAGGCCCGTACTTCGTCCAGCAGGCTGGCGTTGTCGCTGGCCAGGCGGCTGACCAGACCAATGCGCTGCGCTTGTTCGGCGCCCACCCGGTCACCGGTGAGCAACATGTCCAATGCCTGACCCGGCGCCACCACTCGGGACAGTCGTTGCGTACCGCCGCCGCCGGGAATCAGCCCCAGGCCGGTTTCCGGCAGGGCGAACACGGCATCGGGCGCGGCGAAGCGGATGTCACACGCCAGCACCAGTTCCAACCCACCGCCCATGCAATAACCATGAATGGCAGCGATCACCGGTTTGCTGATGCCATCCAGCGCTTCGATCCAGCGCACCTGTTCCATGCGCTGCCGCACTTGCAGGCTCGATTCCGGGCCACGACGCTCCTTGATATCAGCACCCGCACAAAAGCCTCGCTCACCTTCCCCGCGAATCACGATCACGCGAATGTCCGGGTCTTGCTGCAACAGCGCCAGTGCTTGCGGCACGCCCTGACGAATATCGTCGTTGATGGCGTTGATCTGCCGGGGCCGGGTCAGTACCACCCAACCCACCATGGCATCACGCTCAAGGCGCACCGCATCGTTGATCAAAACGGGAGACTGCGGTTCTTGCGCTGTGCTCATACAGGGCACTCCTCGAACTCGAAGACCTGGCCATTGAGTTCTTGTGGGTCGATCTTGATCAACGCACGGCCGCCGACGGCCTCGGAGGATTCGATCCACTGGAACCGCGTGCCGCGTGACCGCAGATCCTCGGCCTTGGCAGCCAGATCGTTGACACCGATGCGGATGTAGTACGGACCCGGCCCCCAGTTATTGACGTAGTGGCCGGCGTCGGTGTTCCAGTAGGTCGCCTCGAGGACATCGAGGGTGGCACTGTTCGGCACGGTGAAACCCATACGCGCACGGCGGTAACCTTCGCTGCCGATGCTCTCGACCGGCCCGCTCGGTTCCCAATCGAGGTTGGTCGAGACCTTACGCAGGGTTTCATCGAGGTCGCGTACCAGGAAGCCACGGGCGGTGACGCGGACCATGTCGCCGGGCTTGAGATCACGCGGCTGCATCGGTGGCAACTGATACGTTTCCGGCGGCATCTGCAAAGGCTCGGTCGGCATGATCTCAATGCACAAACCGCCATCCACCGTGGGCTGGTAATACGGTTGCTCGGGAGTGGCACCCAGCCATAAGCGGTCGAAGGGCATTTCCGGGGTGCGCTGCGCCATGCGGAAAGGCAAGCGACGACGCATCAGTTTGTCTACCAGCGCGTCGAACTTGTCCCCGTGCAGGGCCAGCACGATGGAGTGCGTGATCATCGGCCGATGATGCCCCTGGAAATCCTTCAGGCTTTCCAGAAAGTCATGGAACAACGGATCACCGGGGTTCGGCCGATCCAGGTGCCACTGCGGTTCGATGCGCGTAGGCGACACCGCGAGGGATTTGTGTACCCGCAGGAAATGCGCAATATACGGGTGATTATCGAACGCCTGGCGCCAGCGTTCGTGTTTGTAGATGCCGAGCTTGTCGACCAACATTTCCGTCATGCCGTCCGGGTCCGGAACCATCATGTCGGCACTCATCAATAACTCGAACATTGTTCTCTCCTTGCAGTTGCCAGCCAGGTCTGTGCCCGGCTATTAGTCAGCGGACACGCCGGGGTAAGGCGAGCTCGGTCAATTGGGGTGCAGGTGCGCTGGCCGCGGGTTTGCGCGGTTCCTGTTGGGCGCGCGCGTCCTCCAGATCGAGGGTCACGCCGGCCTTGGAGTTGCCTTTCGGGTTGAGCAGGTAATGCGAGAGGGCCGGGATCAGCACCAGCGCACCGAGCATGTTCCACAGGAACATGAAGGTCAGCAGAATGCCCATGTCCGCCTGGAACTTGATCGGCGACCAGGCCCAGGTAATCACCCCGGCGGCCATGGTCAGGCCAACGAGCGCCACGACCCGACCGGTGAAATCCAGCGAGCGGCGATACGCAACCGCCAGGCTTCCACCGCGTTCCTGCACCGCCAGTTGCACACTGAGCAGATACAGCGCGTAGTCCACGCCGACACCGACACCCACGGCGATTACCGGCAAGGTGGCTACTTTCAGGCCGATCCCCAACCAGACCATCAGCGCCTTGCAGATGATCGTAGTCATCAGCAAAGGAATCAGCGCCACCAGGGTTGCGCGCCAACTGCGGAAGGTCAGCAGGCAGAGCAAGGCCGTAGCGCCATACACGGCCAGGTACATGGTGATGATGCCCTTCTCTACCTCAATGTTAGTGGCGGCCTCGATCCCGGCATTACCCGCAGCCAGGAGGAATTCCACAGGCTGCTCGGCGCCAGCGGGTGTGTTGTTTTCCTTGGCGAACTCTTCAGAAACTTTCAACACCCGGCTCAGTGTGTCGGCTTTGTGATCAGCCAGGTAGGCGATCAATGGAGTGACCGAGCACTGCTGGTTGGTGATGCCCGGTGCAGAAATCATCGCGGCATCCACCGCCGAGTTGGTGATCGCCTGGTCGCGGCTGATGCTCAACCATTTCGGGCTGCCTTCAGCCATGCCGGAGCTGATCATGCGCACGGTTTCGGCCAGCGACTGGGTGGTTTGTACACCAGGCGTCTGGCGCAGGCGCCAGGCCAGTTTGTCCATGCTTTGCAGCGACTGGTACAGACGGCAGCTGTCTTCGTTGGTCTTCATGATGACCACGAACTGGTCACTGGAAAGTCCGTAGTGGCTGGTGATGTAGGCGTTATCGCGGTTATAGCGCGAATCCGCACGCAACTCCGGTGCACCGGGATCCAGATCACCGACCTTGAGGTGCATCATCACCACGCTGCCAATCAGCGTCACCACCAGCGATACGGCAATCACCGCCGTGGCCATCGGCCGTTCGGTGAAGCGATCCAGGCCGCTCCACAGACGCCCGAGAAAACCGCGGTTTTCTGCGCCGGCCTGATCTTTGGCGATGGCGATACGCGCGGCTTTCTTACTGACGCCCAGGTACGACAACGCCACCGGAATCAGCAGCAACTTGGTGAAAATCAGCACGGCGACACCAATGCTGGTGGTCAGTGCCAGGTCGCGAATCACCGGAATATCAATGATCACCAGCACGGCAAAACCAACGATATTGGTCAGGAGCGCAGTCAAGCCAGTGAGAAACAAGCGGCGGAAGGTATAGCGCGCAGCAATGTATTTATGGGTGCCACGGCCAATGTCCTGAAGAATGCCGTTCATTTTTTGCGTGCCGTGGGAGATCCCGATGGCAAAAATCAGGAACGGCACCAGGATGGAGTAAGGGTCCAGTTCGTAGCCGAGGAGTTGCATCAAACCCAGCAACCACACCACCCCCGCCACTGCCACGCTCACCAGCAGCAAGGTACTGCGCAGGCAGCGTGTATAGAAATAGACGAACAACCCGGCGATCAGTACCGATGCGCCAAAGAACAGCATGACCGAATACAGGCCGTCGATCAGGTCGCCCACCAGCTTGCTGAAACCCACAATGTGGATGCCCACTTTGTCACTTTCCAGCGAGCGAATCTGCGCTTCCAGTTGCTTGGAAAAATCACCGTAATCCAGGGGTTGTCCGGTCTGCGGATTGGTATCGAGCAGCGGCGCGACAATCATGCTCGACCGGCCGTCGTTCGCCACCAGGTTGCCAATGATCCCGGAACGCATAATGTTGCGGCGCAAGGCCGTGATCGATTTGTCACTGCCGTCGTAATCCGATGGCATGACCGCACCGCCATCAATGCCCTCCTCCGTCACTTCTTTCCAGCGAACGATGGGCATCCACAGCGATTTCATCCAGGAGCGGTCGATGCCTGGAATCAGGTACAGGGTGTCGTTGACCTTTTGCAGCGCCAGCAGATAGTCGGCGTCGTAGATATCACCGGATTTGTTTTCCACCACGACGCGAATGCTGTTGCCCAGGCCTGGCAACTGGTTTTTATACGCCAGGTAATTCTTGATGTAAGGGCTGGAGCTGGGAATCATTTTTTCGAAGCTGGCATTGACTTGCAGCCGTGTAGCGAAGAAGCCCAGCACCACAGTGGCGAGCAAGCAGGCAACGACGACCACCATGCGATGACGGAATATGACCCGTTCAAACCAGCCACCGGAGTTTTTGTCAAAGTCCTCCAGGTTGGCAATCACTGGCATCCCGCTGTTGAATTTTTGCTCGACCATTTTTTCTTTCTCGTAGGGGAATCGTGCCGGGGGCTTTAGTTGGCCTGGGCGATATCGATGACCTTGGCGCCGCTGAAGCGCGTGACAAGCAGGCTCCCAGCCTGTTTGGTGGCACTGGCTGCATACACCTCGCCTACCCGCGCATCTGCCAGCGGGGTGACCTGCAAACTCTGCCGGTCAACGCTGACCAGTTGCCCACCCTGGCTCACGACGATCAAGGCATCACCCTGCTCGACAATGCTGACCAGGCTGCTATTGAGATTGGTTGCCACAGGCTGCCATTGCTGGCCGTCATCACGGCTGGCAAACAGGTTGCCGCGCAGCCCGTACGCCAGCAGCAGACCGTCGAAGGCGCGGACGCCGAAGTAAGTGCCGGTGTAGGGCGTATCGATTTTCACGAAACGTTGTTGCGGACCATCCAGACGCAGCAGCAAACCCTGCTCCCCGCCGATGTAAAAAGTGCCCGCTTGTTCCGCCAGTCCATACAGGTGCATGCGCCGATCGTTATCACTGCGCTCGGTCCACGGCTGCCAGTTCTGGCCGTCATCCGTGCTGTGCAACAACATGCCGAAGGCACCCACGGCAAATCCGTTGCCGTGCTCATCGAACATCACATCGAGAAAGGGTGCGGCCAACACGTCCGGCGTCGCCGAGGTACTGGCGGCCATAGCCACTTCCTTAAGCATCTGGGCTGCGGCTTCATCACCTTGTTCGGCCCGTGGGCCGTAGTAAGCGTTGAGCAAGGTCAACAAGCGGCGCCCGTCGAGCTGCACTTGCCAGCTTTGACCGCCATCGGTGGTGTGCATGACCACCGCATCGTGACCGACGATCCAGCCATGACGCTCGTCGCGAAACCGCACTTGCACAAGATCGCTGGACACCGGGCTATCGACCTGTTGCCAGGTGCGGCCCTCATCGATGGAGCGCTGGATCAACCCGTGCAGGCCGACGCCAATCATCGCGTCGCCCGCTGTGGCGACCGACAGCAAGGGTGCGGGCAGGTGTTCATCGATCCGCTGCGCCGGCACGTCGAGCGAATCGGCCGACAACGCGACGGCGCTGTAGGCAGGCGTCGTCAGCAATGAGCTCGCGCCGACCGCAAACGCGACTGCCAGGAGCAGACGCGAAGTGCAGAGAAGAAAAGAAGCAGGGCAAGGGCTAGTCATTATTTTTATTCCTTAACCATCCCGCGTGGCAAACACACCTGTTCTGCCTGCCCGGCTTGATGCGCAAACCGGCAGGCAGGACAGGCGAAATCACATCAGCGCTGGGTGACCCGAGCCACAATGGCTTCAGGATTCATGTCACGCTCGGAGAGTGGTTTGTCGATGAACTTGTAGCCGCCCTTCAAACCATCGTTGAGCAACGCGTACATGCCTTTGTTGAAGTCATACACGACGTTTTTCACGTTATAGGGAATGTTTTTGTCGTAGAGCTGGACGCCGCTGAGGAAGATCGAGCGATACAACGCGCCGCTCTTGTCCCAGGCGTCATACAGGCCGACGCCGAAAGTATCTTCATCCAGGTAGTAGGTGCGTTTGCTGTAGACGTGGCGCATACCCGGCTTCAACGTGGCTTCCACGACCCACACCCGATGCAGCTCCCAACGCTCGTTCGCCGGGTTGGCGTGGTGCGGCATGAACTGGTCTTCCTGCTTGCCGACGCCGAAGTAGAATTTGTAGGCGTTGTACGGGATGTACATTTCCTTGCGACCGACCAGCTTGTAGTCAAAGCGGTCCTGGCTCCCGGAAAACATTTGCAGTTCGTCGAACAGCGTCACGCCACCCTGGCTGGCAACGGGTGTATCAAAGGCAAATTCCGGTGCGAGTTTTACCCGGCGCTGGCCTGGGGAATAACTGAACGAACGACGGGCCTTCGCCAATGGATCGAGGAAGTCAGTGAGCACCACCACTTCACCGGAGCGCCGCGCCGGATAGTCGTTGCGCGAGAACACTCGTGCGTACATCAGTGGATCGCGATCCGCCTGAGTCACCTGGTAGTACGGGGTTTCTTCGAATGTCGCCTGTTCAGCGGTCTTGGTGATCGAGCCGTTGGCGTCGACTACCCAGCTGTTGGACGAAGTCGTGGTCGAGTAGCCGGTGCCGATTTTGTAGCGCACCTGCTGGTTCCACATCACTTCATTGCCGGTCTTCGGAATCGGGAACGGCAGGCCGCCACGGCAAGATGGATCAACGGCCAGGCCATCTTTCTGGATCGCGCAGCTGCTGGCGTTTCGCACGGTGGCATCGAGTACCGCTTTGGGATAGGCAGTCGTGCGATGGCTTGGGTAAATGTCGATGTAGTAAGTCGGGTATTTCTTGATCAGGGTTTTCTGCCCCTCACTGAGCTTGTCCGCATACTTGTCGACGTTTTTGGCGTCAATGCGAAACAGTGGCTTTTCATCTTTGAACGGATCAACCCAAAACCCGCTGTCGGGCTTGAAACCCGCCGGAGCGGTGGTAAGGCCGCCCTCGTAAGCGGGGATCGTGCCATCGGCGTTACCGGCCTGAATCGCTCCGAACTGCGTCAGGCTCTTACCCAGGTCCGAGGCGTCGCCAGCAGCGGCGGCTGTGAGGCTACAGGTCGCAAAACTCATCAG
Source organism: Pseudomonas mucoides (assembly GCF_015461845.1). GTDB lineage: Bacteria > Pseudomonadota > Gammaproteobacteria > Pseudomonadales > Pseudomonadaceae > Aquipseudomonas > Aquipseudomonas mucoides. The sequence continues at coordinate 600,308 of NZ_JACOPW010000001.1, forward strand.
GACGGCAGTTAATGCAAGTGGACGTTTCATGAACACGTTCTCCGATTCTTGTTTGATTTATCAGAAGGAGGTCTTGAAGGTAAAAGCCAGCCAGCCGCGGTCTTCACCGCCTACGTTGCCGTTACCGGCGACGGTGCCATTGGCCAGGTTCTTCGGTTGGGCCGCTGTGTCGGCATAACGCAGGCCGAACTCATACAGCTGGGCATAAGTGAGTTTGACGCCGACGGAGTAAGCCAGCGCGCCTTCGCTGCCGCCACCGGCTGTTGGTGCGTTGCCATGCAGGCCGTAGTTGACGGTGAGAGGTACATCCATGTCCCAGGAGGGGAAGATCGAGATGTATTGCGGAGTGTAGTTGACCGCGACCGCATAATAATCTTTCGAGGAGCAGCCATCCGACTCGCTGCCGGACCCGGCGATACCTGGCGTTCTGGCATTGGTACAAGCGGCTTTTCCGACACCTTTATAGAGCTCTTCGTGTTCAGTCACGCGATCCAGGTGGCTGTAGGCGAACTCACCCACTAGGGTCGCGTTGTTCGAAATGAAGTTACGCGGCACGCCGTAAACGGCGTTGGCAATAAAGTGAATGGTGTCGCCGCGCGGGCCTTCGTCGTCCAGCGCGCTGACGCCAGTGGCATTCAAGGCACCGTTCATGCGGTAGGACAGTTCAGAGCCGACCGCAACCGTGTTGAAAACCCGAGCAAAACTGACGCCTGCCAGCTTCACGCCACGCGGGTAAACAACCCGGTACGAACCCAGCGCTGCCTTGACCTGTGGGGCCAGCCAAGGCTGGTAGTCGTCGAACTGGCGATAGTAGGCGCCGAACGTCGATTCGACTTCTTCAACGTTGAGTTTGGCCATCACGCCCCAGTTTTTGCCATCGCGACCGAAGCGCGAATCCTGACGCTGCAACGTCGCTCCGTTAGGCGCTACCGGCAGTTGGTCCGGACCTTCGAACAAAGGGTCGGCCGCGCCGAAATAGGTACCCCCATAAGGAATGCGCGTGGGCTCCCATTCGTAGAAGTATTGACCGGCAACCGAAAGGTGATCAGTGACCTGGGCCTTGGCCGAGATCTGCCCCACCGGCAGAAACACTTCCTTGGTTTCGATACCCGGGCTGGTCGAGGCTTTCACGCCATCGCTGGGGGCCTGGGAGTAGGACACGGCGTGAGCGCCGAACAACAGGCTTTCACCCCAATAGTTGGTGTGACGACCGACTTTCACGTTGACCGGTGTGTCGCCGATGTTGAAGTTGCGCCAGACAAAGGCATCGAGAATCTCTCCCGACGGGCCGTTCATGTAGCGCTTCACTTCGTCGCTGTAACGATTGTTGTGATAGCTGGTGGCGTAGCCGGGAACGTTACTTTTCACATCGTGATCGTTATAGGCCTGGTCAAACCAGCCGGCACCACTGAGGCGTCCACCCCACTCGTTGAGGTAGGAAAAGTCGAGTTCGCTCAACACATCGAGACGATTTGTAACAATGTCGCCTTTATCGAACTTGCCGTCGGACTCGTCGAAGTTCGGCGTGTTCATGATGCGACTGTCCTGACTGTCAGTCCGCATGCCCAGGTTGTAGCGGACCGTGTTGTCCCAACGCAGGCGATAATCAGGGTTCGGCAGATCGAAAGAGAGCGCCATGACGCCTTGAGAGCCGCCAACCATCATCAGCGTAAGCGCACCTTGAGCCAGTACCAGCCGACTCTGCTTGGTCTTATGATTCATACACACTACCTTTTATTGTTATTTTCAGTCGCTATGTGCGTTCAAACGGTCGCTCCAGCGATATGCGCTACCCCACAATATCGTTGAATGTCTCGCCTGGACAGTCCGCTGAAGAGGTCTGGCACGCATCCAGACCCACTTTCCTCCTCAGTTGAAAGTCACCGTAACGGATCACAAAATAAAATTCCACATAAAGATTTGCATTCTCCATATAGAATTTCACACCCGTCAAGGTGAAGAATCGTTCCAGCAAAGGCGTTTCGCCGGTAAATACTGCACACAAAACAGATAAACGTTCAAATAAACTTTGACGCTTTTGTGCTTTGGGCTTTCAATAGCCCCTGCCATCCCACAGAACGCCTGGCGTTGCGCGGGTAAAACGGCAGTGAACCGCCAGAAGAAAAACAAGAGGAGCCACCATGAATATTGATTTGAGTGCCAAACGCGTGATCATCACGGGCGCTTCGCGGGGCATTGGTCTGGCCATCGCCCGGGCATTCGCAGCTGAAGGGGCGCGGGTAGCGATATGCGCCCGTAGTGCGTCAGACGTCCGGGAAGTCGGCGCGCAACTTGCGGAACACGCCCAGGCGGTGATTGCCCGGGCTGTCGACGTGACGGACAGTGAGGGGGTCAAGGCGTTTGTTGCTGAAGTTGCACACGCGTGGGGCGGGGTCGATGTGTTGGTGAACAACGCCGGTCAAGGCCGTGGCGGCAACCTCGACACCCTCACTCCGGAAGTCATCCTCGAACATGCCAACATTCTGCAGATGGGGCATTTCCGATTCGTGCAGGCGGTGGTGCCGTTCATGCGTGAACAGCGCTGGGGACGGATCATCGAAATCAACGCCTTGGCCGGGGTGATTCCGACGCCCGACGGAATTCCCTCAGTAATCAATCGCGCATCGTGCATCGCCCTCTCCCGCTCATTGGGCATGTCACTGCCCAAAGACAATATCCTGGTCAACAGCCTGAACATGGGTTGGATCGATACCGGTCAATGGGATCGTCACTACAAGGAAATGGGACCTGGCGTCAGTCGCGAGGAGTTCGACGCCATGGTGATGAAGGTGGTACCGCTCGGGCGTTATGGCAAACCTGAAGACGTTGCCGGTATGGCGCTGTTCCTGGCCAGTGAATATGCCAGCTTCATCAGCGCCGCCTCGATTGACATTGCCGGCGGCATGGGTGGGCAGATTGCCTACTTTCCAACCCTCAAACGCGATTTTGCCGCGACGATTGCGGCACGTAACGCTGCCAGCGAATAACACCAAAACATATCGACAAACTCTCCGGTGCGTAGTGCGCACCCTCAACGTTGGCGCCCCCGTGATGAACTTGCTGTTCCCTGTTCTTGCCACGCTGATCTGGGCCGCCAGTACCGTGGTCAATCGCCTTTCGGTTGGGGTGATTGACCCCGCAGCCATTTCCTTTTACCGCTGGCTGGTCGCGTTGCTGGTGTTGTCACCGGTGATGTTGCCCAAGGTCTGGCGGTTGCGGCAGCAGATTCGGCCGCACCTGCCCAAGTTGTGGCTGCTGGGCTTGCTCGGCATGTCGCTGTACCAGTCGCTGGCCTATTTCGCCGCGCACACTGTCAGCGCCACTTCCATGGGCCTGATCCTGGCGACCATGCCCCTGCTCACCGTGCTGCTCGCCTTTCCCCTGCTCAATACCCAACCGACCGCGACGTTATTGGTCGGTGCTCTGGTGTCGTTTGCCGGGCTGACGTGGTTGCTGGCCGCAGGCGACCTGCCCTCGCTCTGGGCACACGGGGTTGGCCAAGGGGAATTGATGATGTTGCTGGCCTCGCTGTCGTACGCGTTGTACTGCGTGCTGGTCAAGCGCTGGCAGATTCCCCTGCCGACCTGGGAAAGCCTTTACGTGCAAATAATCTGCGGCACCCTGCTGTTGGTGCCGCCCTTTGTGCTGGCCCCTTCGATAGCCCTGACAACCGCAAATGTCCCGCTGGTGTTGTTCGCGGGTCTGTTTGCCTCAGCGCTGGCGCCCGGCTTGTGGATGCGTGGTTTGCAAACCCTGGGGCCAGAAAAAACCGCCGTGCTGATGAACCTGGTCCCGTTATTTACCGCGGTGTTGGCGATTGTGTTGCTGGGGGAAACATTGCACCTGTACCACGCGGTCGGAGGCGGATTGATTTTACTGGGAATTGGATTGGCGCAATGGAAACCCGCGCGGGTAGTGACCGAAGTCGTGACCTAGGCGACCAGCAAGGTATCGCGCAATGTCTGCAAGCCTTTCTGGCTCAAACCACTGAAGCGCTGCAGGTAAAGATCCAGTCCACCGTACTCGGCGTCGATCACTGCATACGCAGCATTCAAGTACTCGGGACGGGCATCCAGCACTGCATCAATGGCCGCCTCGCTGACCGCTTGGCCGACCAGGTGGCTCACCGTGGTGCTCATGGCCTGCTGACGCGCCACCTCCAGCTGACTGAAGCGACGTGCCGAGAGCACATAGTCGGCCATGATGTGCTCCGGTGCGACGCCCAGTGCGTGCAGCAGCAACATCACCGCGACCCCGGTGCGGTCCTTGCCCGCCGTGCAATGAATGAGCACCGATGCATTGCGGGTAGAGAACAGCTCGAACAGCGCTGGCAACAACGGCGCCAACAGGTGCGGAAGTTGCCGGTAGACCTCCAACATCATGTTTCGCGCGCCCTGAGTCTCTGGATTATCAGCGAGCATGGCGGCAATCCGTGGGTCGGCACGAACATCACCAAGCACCTCCAGGTGGAGTTGCGCGATAGCCGAATCGGGTACGCCGCTCGGGTAACGCTCACGCTCTGCGGCGCTGCGTAAATCGCAGACGGTTGTCAGGCCGATCCGCCGCAAGGTCTGCCAGTCTTCAGCGGTCAGTCGATCCAGCTGTTCTGCCCGTAACAGGTAATGGTCGCCGATACGACGACCACAACCGGTGGGAATACCTTTGAGGCTGCGAAAGTTATCCGCACCCTGCAAGCGCAACTCTTCCTGCCCGACCATTCTCAATCCTCCAGTAGATGTTGATAGGCCTGCGTTAACGGACGCGCGCCCTGCCCCAGTGTCGGCGTACGGCGAGGCTTACGCCCATGTGTGAGCAAACGCACGGTATCAAAATCTTCTGCAGCGGCGAAGAAACGTTCCACCATCGGCAAACCGTCCTGCCCCCAGTCATCCATATTCGACATCCAGGTCTGCATCCCCCAAACCGGCCAACGGCGAAACTGTTCCCAGGCAGCGTCCTGGTCAAGCACGCCTTCGGCACCGAGGCTGATCAGTTTTTCGCGGTACACCCGCAGCAGGCGTTGCGCATCGGCGCGCCGTTCCTCGACGGTTAAGGCCCCCAGCATAAAATAGGCGATATCGCGCCATGGCCGGCCACGCCTCGACAGTTGCCAATCCAGCCAGATACGTTGGCCGTCGCTGCGTAAAAAACTGTTGCCCTGATGCGAATCACCATGGATCAGGCAGCTGGGTGACGACTGTTCGCGCTCGAAAGCTGCCAATTCATCAAACGCATGGCTGAACAACTCCGGTGTCTCATACATCCATTTCGGCAACAGGCGTTGGTACTCCGGTTTGCGCAGATTGACCTTGATGTAGTTGTACATACGCAGCAGGCCGTCGCAGTCCACCGGGTTGGCCATCGACACCGGCAGCCAGCCCTGGCCCCGTAGCTGCGGACTGTTCCAGGTGGCAGCATGCAACGTCGCCAGTGACTCCAGCCCCCGAGCGACGCCATCCACGCCCAGGTGATCGGTGCTATGGCCAAATTTCCCGGCGGCCAGACCAAGGTCTTCCATCATCACCACGCCTCGACCGCCGCCATCGGCGTCCCAGTCGGTGAGATAGGTGTCTGGCAGTGGCGCATCGGACCAGCCGTGCGCCAAATGATAAAAGCGCGCTTCCAGCTCACAGATATCGCCGCTCTCGAAACCCTCGGACCAATTCGACTTCAGGCACACGTGCGCAGGAATACCCGCGTGCTGACCGACCTCATTCAACTCAAGCCTGACGCGGAATTTGGTGGTGTGACCGTTTCGAACTTCCACTGCCGTTAACGCCAGCACCTCGACGCCCGGATAACGCGGCTGCAATAGCTGAGTTAGCCAGGCTGCGGTAATTTCGCTCAGGTGCCGTGGCAACCGTCCGCTGCGCTGCGGGTAGGGCCGCCCCAGCGAGCTATCCGTCACGGCGTCAGCACCCGACCAGCGTTGGCCGGCACCTTCAGCTTGAGCAGTTCGATCGCGTTACCGCTGCGAATCCGCTCGCGGTCTTCAGCGGACAAGCCGATGCCTTCGGTCAGATCGCCATGGTCGTAGGCCCCGCCAAAGTTAGTGCCGTACAACAGGCGCTCCGCCCCCACCACCTCGGCAACGCCACGACGCAAGCCCGGCGCATGAACGTCAAGGTCGAAGTAAAAGTTCTGCAGGTAATCCATCAACGGACGCTGATTGCGCGAGTCCGGTGCCATGGCCCGGTTCAGTTCGCTCAGGCGCCCCAACTGGAAAACCGCCATGCCACCGGCATGGGTGATGTAGGTTTTCAAGGTCGGGAAAACATCCAGCGCGCCACCGCAGATCAGGTACCAGAAGAACAGTGTTTCATCGACGCAGTCACCGACGATGGAGGTGGTTTCAAACTTGTCGTCCGTGTGTTTTTCGCCCCAGTAAATCGACTGATTGAAGCCATGCACCATGATCGGTACATCCAGCTGGGTGAGTTTTTCCCAGACGGGGAACAGGCGTTCGTCGTGAGCCTCCAGGCCATTGAAGTTGGCCCCGCCGACGCACACACCCTTGGCGCCCAACTGAGTCACTGCGCGTTCAATTTCCTTGGCCGCATTCAGCGGATCCGCGAGGTTGGCGTGGCACCAGAAATCGAAGTGGTCGGGATCAGCCCGACAAAATGCCGACAACTCGTCATTGCAGATGCGCGCGTATTCGTTAGCGAAATCTCCCGCCCAATACATAAAGCAATGAGACGGCGTGGACATCACCAGTTTGTCGACACCCCGCTCGGCCATCAGCTGGCGACGGCTGGCGTGGCTCATGCGCGCGAGGATATTGGCCTGCGCTTCGGCATCCGTCGCGGCTTTGACCGGTTGCTTGGTGCCGAGGGAAAAATGCCCCACGGTCAGCCCCTGCACTTTCATGAATGGCCCCCAGAACTCGTGACGGTTCAGCATGCCCTCAGTCAGCAAGTGGGCGTGGACATCAATCAGCATGGCGTTCTCCTTGTTGTAATTAGCCAGCAGACCGAACGACCCGCTCGCAGGGCATCCGGATCAATTTAAGGGATAACTGCACCCTCAATAATATAAACACATTTCTAATATGTGTTCATTTAAATATGAGTCGCAGGGCTACCTTTTATAAAATCCGCACAAAAAAAAGCGGCCCTCTCAGGCCGCAAATGCGTGTTCAACCGATGAAATCAGCGTTGGGTCTCCTGGGAAACAATCGACTCAGGCTTCATGTCACGCTCCGATAACGGCGTGTCGTGCACCCGATATCCGCCCTTGAGGCCATCGTTGAGCAAAGACCACATGCCTTTGTTGAAGTCATAGCTGACGTTTTTTACCGTGTACGGCAGGTTTTTGTCGTACAGCTGCACGCCACTCTGGAACAGCGCGCGATACAGCACCCCGCCCTGGTCCCAGGCGTCATACAGGCCGGCACCAAACGTGTCTTCGTCGAGGTAGTAGGTGCGCTTGCTGTAGACGTGGCGTTTGCCCGGTTTCAGAGTCGCTTCCACCACCCACACCCGGTGCAGTTCCCAGCGCTCGCAAGCCGGGTTGGCATGATGCGGCTTGAACTGTTCTTCCTGGCCGCAACTGAAGTAGAACTTGTAGGCGTTGTACGGGATATACATCTCCTTGCGGCCCACCAGTTTGTAGTCGAAACGGTCCTGGCTACCGGAGAACATCTGCAATTCGTCGAACAGGTTCACACCGCCCTGGTTGGGCACCGGCGTGTCGTAGGCGAACTCCGGCGCCAACTTGATGCGGCGCATGCCTGGGGTGTAGCTCCAGGCACGCCGTGGCTGGCTTTGCGGGTCGAGGTAGTCAGCGAGGATGATCAGTTGCCCGGCGCTGCGGGCCGGATAACTGTCCAGTGCCCAGGCGCGGTAGTACAACTGCGGATCGCGATCGGTCTGTTGAGTCTGGTAGTACGGCGCCTCCTCCATGGTCGCGGACTCGGCGGTCTTGGTCACCGAACCCTGAGAATCCACTACCCAACTGTTGGACGAAGCCGTGGTGGTGTAACCCGTTCCCTTGTAGCGCAGTTGTTGATTCCAGATGACTTCATTGCCGTTCTGCGGAAGCGGGAACGGCAGCCCGCCTCGGCATGCCGGATCGACTGCGAGGTTGTCCTTGGTCGTGCGGCAGTTACTGGCGTTGCGCACAGAGGCATCGAGCAACGCTTGCGGGTACGCCGCGGTCCGGTGGGTCGGGTAAATATCCAGGTAGTAGTCGGGAAATTTACTCAGCAGCATTTTTTGCCCGCCGCTCAAGCGGTCGGCGTATTGCTCCATGTTTTTCGAGTTGATCCGCAGCAGCGGTTTTTCATCCTCGAAGGGGTCGGCCCAGAAGCCGCTGTCGGGCTTGAAGCCTGGCGGGCTCTGCGTCAGGCCGCCGGTATAGGGAGGAATGCTGCCATCGGCATTGCCCGCGATAATTGCGCCGAACGGCGTCAGGGTTTTTCCGATCTGTGCAACCTGGTCGGCCGGTGCCGCAGCCAGGCTGGCGGTGGCGATGCTCAACAGCGCCACCGCCCATGCAAATTGTCCTTTCATAAACAGATACTCCGCTTCTTGGCTTTTTTAGATGGAGGTTTTGAAGGTGAAGGCCAGCCAGCCACGGTCGGTTCCGCCCACGGCGCCGTTGCCCCCGACGGTGTCCCCGGGAATGTTCTTCGTTTGAGCGTCTGTATCGGAATAACGCAAACCAAATTCATAACGCTGGGCATACGTCATCTGCACGCCGGCAGACCAGGTCAGCGCGCCTTCGTTACCACCGCCGGCACTGGCTGCGTTGCCCGACAGGCCATAATTGACGGTCAACGGTACGGTCATGTCCCAGGACGGGAGTACCGACAGGTATTGCGGTGTGTAATTGACGGCGATGGCCGCGTAATCCCGGGTCGAACAACCGTCGCGCTTGTCCCCTGAACCGGGTGTGCCGACGCGGGGGTCAACGCAGTTATTGTTGTTTTCACCCAGATAAAGCTCTTCGTGCTCGGTCACTTTGCGCAGGTGGCTGTAGGCGAACTCGCCGATCAGCGTGGCGTTGTTGGCGATAAAGTTACGCGGCACGCCATACACAGCGTTGGCGACGAAGTGGTACGTATCGCCACGCGGTCCTTCGTTGTCGGAAGGATCAACGCCGACCGCGTTCAACGCACCGCCCTTGCGATAGGAGATCTCGCTGCCGATCGACACCGTGTCGAGCACGGTCGAAAGACTCAGGCCGACCAGTTTGACGCTGCGCGGGTACACCAGGCGGTAGCTGCCGGTAGCGGCCGAAACTTCTGGCGCCAACCAGGGTTGGTAGTCATCGAACTGGCGGTAGTAAGCGCCCACCGTCGATTGAATCGCCTCGACGTCGTATTTGGCCATTACGCCCCAGTTGGCGGAGTCACGACCGTATTTGGACTTCTCCCGGTTAAAGGAAAAACCAGGTGCTACAGGCAAACGGTCCGGGCCTTCGAAGAACGGGTCCGCTGCGCCGAAGTAGGTGCCGCCGTACGGAATGCGCGTGTAGTCCCATTCGTAGAAATATTGAGCGGCCAGTGTCAGGTTGTCGGTGGCCTGAGCTTTGACGGATATCTGCCCGATGGGCAAGAACACTTCCTTGGTTTCAATGCCAGGACTGGTCACTGCCTTGGCACCATCCAGAGGCGCTTGCGAGTAGGAAATCGCATGGGCACCGAACAGTAGCCCCTCGCCCCAGTAATTGGTATGCCGGCCGATCTTGACGTTCACCGAAGCATCGCCCAGGCGCAGGTTTTTCCAGACGAAGGCATCGAGGATTTCCCCTGAAGGGCCTTCGACGTAACGCTTCACTTCAGAGCTGTAGTGGTCGTTGTCGTAGCTGGTCTGGTACCCGGCAACATGACTGCGCACCGTGTCATTGTGGTACGCCTGGTCGTACCAGCCGGCGGCGCTGAGGCGTGCCCCCCAGTCTTTACGGTAGGCAAAATCGAGTTCAGTGAGCAAGTCGATGCGGTTGGTGACGATGTCACCCTTGTCGAACTTGCCGTCCGATTCATCGTAGTTAGGGTTGTTCATGATGCGCCGGTCTTGCCCCTCCGTTCGCATCCCCAGGTTGTAGCGCAGGGTGTTATCCCAACGCAGATGAAAGTCTGGATTAGCCAGTTCGATCGGCGCAGCCATCACCGCTCCACCGTAACCAAACGCCATTTTCCCTACCGCCAGCAGTACCATGGCCCGCTGGGCTCGCATGCGTCCCTGTTTGCTCATCTTTTTCATGCAAACCACCTTTTGTTTTTATTGTCAGTCGTTTTGTCTGCTCCCCGCTCGCGGGGTGTCATGGCTAGCGGCCGATGGGGTAGATGATGGATTTCTCCTGGGTGAATTCTTTAAGCCAGTTCGGCCCGAACTCACGGCCCAGTCCTGAACGTTTGAAGCCGCCGATGGGCGCATAAGGCAAGCTGCCGCTACCCCCATTGAGGTACACACTGCCGGCACGAATTCGTCGAGCCATGGCATAGGCGGTGGCGGCATCTGCAGAGGAAACAGCGGCGTTGAGGCCAAACCGCGAATCGTTGGCAATGGCAACCGCCTCGTCATCACTGTCGAAACCGATCACCACCCCCACCGGCCCGAAGATTTCCTCCTGGGCGATGAGCATGTCGTTGCTTACGTCATCGAACAGGGTGATGTCGCTGAAGAAGCCCTGGCGCAGATGCGCAGGTCGTCCACCACCGCAGACCAGCGTGGCCCCGGCGTCGCGGCCGCTGGCGATGAAATGCTCGACCTTGGCGCGCTGCGACTCGCGGATCAGCGGGCCCATCATCACGCTCGGGTCCGCCGGGTCACCGACCTTCCACTGCCCGGCAATGGCTTTGGCGCACTGCACGAATTGCTCGCGTACCGAGTGATGCACAACGAAGCGGGTGAGCAATGCACAGCCCTGCCCCGCGTTGACCGCCAGCCCGGCGACAGCTCCCAGCGCGGTGGCCTGAATGTCGGCATCGGCGCGCACGATCAACGCCGATTTGCCGCCCAGTTCCAGATGCACGCGCTTCAGGGTCGGCGCCGCCTGACTCATGATGCTCATGCCGACCGTTTCCGAACCGGTGAACGAGACCATGTCCACCCGCGGGTCGCTGCTCAACAAGCCGCCCACTTCAATACCGCCGGTGACAATGTTGAGTACGCCCTGGGGCAGGCCGATTTCTTCAGCGATCTGACCGAACAACAGCGCCGAGTACGGGGTAAATGGCGAAGGCTTGAGCACCAGGGTGTTGCCGGCCAGCAAGGCCGGAAACACCTTGGCCAGGTTAAGAAGAAACGGAAAGTTATAGCCGGTGATGCCGGCCACCACGCCGATGGCCTCACGCTCCACCGTGCCGCTGCCGAGAATCATCGGCCCTGCCGGGTTGAACGGATTGGGATTGGCCTGCACCGGAATCTGCAAGCTGTCGCTGTGCACAGACTGCTCGATCGCGGTTAGCACATGGCCCAGCGGCATGTCCACCTGCATGGCATAAGTCACGCCTTGGGAACAGCCGACCTCAGCGATAATCAGCGCGGCAATTTCCTCCCTTTTTGCCACCAAAGCTGCGTGCATCCGCCGCATGTACCCGGCCCGTTCGGCCATGCTCAACCAGGGCCAAGGGCCGTTATCAAAGGCGTTGCGTGCGGCGGCGATGGCTGCGTCGGCGCTCTGCAGATCACCATTCGGTGCATGACCGATGACCGCTTCGGTGGCCGGGTTGAGCACTGCTTCGCGCGGACCGTCAACATCCACCCACGCGCCATCGATGTACAGCTTGTCCAGCTGGGTAAAGGGAACACTCATGGTGTTGGATCTCCTGAGACTTTGCCGGTGATAATTTCTGCAGCGCGCATGGCAATGGCCATGGCCGGGGCATTGGTGTTACCGGAAACCAGGCACGGCATCACCGAAGTGTCGACCACACGCAGGCCCTCGACGCCGCGCACACGCAGTTGCGGATCGAGCACCGACGCGCTGTCGGCACCCATGCGACAGGTCCCGGAAACGTGATAGGCGGTCTGGCCGAAGCGGCGGAACGCAGCAAGAATTTGCGCGTCGCTTTCTACCTCCGGTCCCGGTGTCAGCTCGCCGACAATGAATGGCTTGAGCACCGGCTGTGCAGCCAGACGGCGGAACCAGCGAAACAAGGCAATTGCGGAAGTGCGATCGATCTCGGCGCTCAAATAATTGGCGTTGATCCGGGGTGGAACCGTGGCGTCCGCCGATTGAATGCGCACCTCACCCTGGCTCTGCGGACGCAGGAAATAGCCACCGATGGTCAGGCCGGGCTCCTTGTCGATTTCGACCTTGTTACCGTCGCCATCCATGGAATAGAGGCTGACGCCGATTTGCGCGTCCGGACGATCCAGCTCCGGGCGCGTCTTGATGAAACCACCGGCCTCGTGAGCGGCGTGGGTCATCGGTCCTTTCTTGCGCAAAAAGTATTGGGCCACTGCACCGAGTAACCCAATCCCATGGAAGCAGTGATTGAAGCTGCCACGGGTGACCCGATACTGCATGGCCATGTACACGTGCTCACGCAGGTTACGCCCGACCTCGGGGGCGTCGTGCAGCACACTGATACCCAGCGAGTTCAACAGTGCGGCCGGGCCGATGCCAGACAGTTGCAACAGCTTCGGCGATTCAATGGCACCGGCGCACAACAACACCTCGCGGCGCACTTCGAAGCGTTCCTTGCCGGCGCTGTTGTTGACCTGCACGGCACAGGCACGGTGATTGCTGAACTCGATGCGTTGAACATCCGTGCCGGTCATTAACGTCAAATTCGGACGTGCGCGCACCGGATCGAGAAAGGCCTTGGCGGCACTGAATCGCTGGCCTTTCCAGGTGGTTTGCGGCTGATAGCCGAAGCCACCCTGAGTGACCGAGTCGATATGATTGGTGTCTTCAGTGCGCGCCACACCCAGCTCACCGGCCGCGCTGATGACGGCATCGCACAGGGCGTGGCCCGATGGGTGCACCGTGACTTTGAGCGGGCCACCGACTCCGCGCCATTGGCTCTTGCCCAACTGGTGGTCTTCGAGGGCGACAAACTGCCGGCCCATGTCTTTCCAGCCCCAGCCCGCGCAGCCTTGCGCTTCCCAATGATCATAATCAGCGGGTGCTCCCCGTACATAGACCATGCCGTTGACCGAACTGGAGCCGCCAATCGTTTTGCCTTTGAGCCATTGCTCATCGCTCATACCCTCACCGCGTGCAGCCTTGTAGCTCCACACATGCGGATTGCCGGGGCTGAGCAGTTTGCCAATGCCACGGGGCATGGCAATCAACGGACTGGTGTGATCCGGTCCGCTCTCGATCAGCAGCACCGAAACGTTCGTGTCGGCAGACAAGCGATTGGCCAGGACGCAGCCGGATGACCCCGCACCGATGATGATGTAGTCGTAGGTTTTGCTCATTGTTGTTCTTCTTTTGCGGGTTGCTGAAAGTCTTCCATTACCAAGGCGGCACTCACCGGTGTTCGTCGGATGTATCGCGAACCTCGATGACCCGTTCCGGGCAGGCACGGGCACCGCGGGTTGCCAGCCGCTCTTGCCCAATCGGCACACTTAAGCCGTTGCTGGCGATGTAGCCGTTGTTATCGAGTGGATAGAGCGCGGGCGCGACGTTGTTGCAGCGGGCATGACCTACGCAGCCGGATTGGTTGATAGGCGTTTTCGCCGTGGGCGGTGAGCTCTGCCCATAGATCGAAATCGCGGGCAAGGTGCTTGGGAATGTGCGCAGGAACAGGTGCAGGCGTTTCAGGAGCGTTATTCATTATTGTTCTCCAGGTCTCTATCGGACTGGAGAAACGGTAAGGCCGCAGACGCAAAGCCACAACGAACAGAAGCGCAAATCTGTACGGCATAGACGGAATTAATTAACACTTTCGCCGAATATGTTCTAAAAATAATCCTGCTGGTGCAAAAAATCCTCTGTCATTGTGTTCTGATCACCGCCGGGAAGCTCTTGTACCCGCCGTCATGAAACCAATAAAAAGCGCTGCCGAGGTTAAGAATGTCTCACCTAGCTTCCGTGCAAACAGCCGATAAAAATCACGCCAGTCAACGCCACGCCTTGCGTTCCCAACGCACCCGGGAATTGTTGCTGGACCACATGTATCGCCTGGCGCTGGAAAAGGGCTACGAAGGAATTACGGTCCAGCAATTACTGGACAGTACAGGGGTCGCGCGCTCCACCTTCTACGCGCACTTTCGCGACAAGGAGGACCTGATCGTCGCCGGGTACGAAGCCATTGGCGTTCCCTCGACCAAGGTCACCGAAGTTGATGGCGACCGCCGTGTCCTGCTGGATGTTTCGGCCTGGCTGTTCAGCGCCACCGAACGTCATGCGGCACTGACAACGGCGTTCTTCAGCGGCCCGGGACAGAACGTGATTCTCGCGCACCTGGAAAATATCCTGATCATCCAGGTCCGGGAACACTACCGGAAACAGGGCCTGTACCAAATCGATCAACTGCGTGGCGAGGCCGCCGTGCGCTGTTTCGTCGGTGCCCTGGTGGGGCTGTGGTTGTGGTGGGTGCGCCACGACTATCCGAACCCGGCGCGGGAAATGACCGAAACCTTCGACAGCCTGATGAACAACGGCACCTGGCCGCCTGACAACAACGTGCGCCAGTAGCGGGATCAAGAGGCGCAGGCCATGATCAGAAACTGTCGGAATGCCTGGGTCGGTGCCGACAAACAGTTATCCGGCAGCCAGATCAGCCCCAGTTCCATGGGTGGAATCACATCCACCAGCGGCCGGATTTCAATCTTCTTGCCTTCCAGAGACCAGGCCCGGTACAGCATGTCTGAGAGAATGGTCACACCGAAACCATGCCCCACCAGCCCGCGCAATGCCTCCATGGATGAGGTACGAAAAGCCACCTTGGGTGCCAGTCCGCGGGATTCCCAATAGCGCATGGTCGAGGTCTCCCCCTCATCGACCGTGGCCAGGATATAGGCATGCTCGGCGACGTCTTCGAGATTGATCGAGGTGGCAGACATCAATGGGTGCTGACTTGCCAGCCAGAGTTGGCGGCGCGAACGAATTAGCACATGGTGAGCGAAACCGTGCAAGTTCGGCGTATTGGAGACAATTGCCAGGCCCAAGTCGAGGTCGCCATTGCTCAGGGCCGCTTCAATGCTCTGGCGGTCCATGTCGATCAGGTCGATCTCTACCTGAGGGTAGCTACGTTTGAAGCGTGCCAGCAGCGCTGGCAGAAAGTAACCGAGCACCGTGTAGGAGGCACCCACACGCACGGTTCCTTGCATCGCATGGCCGAGAAACAGCGGTTCACTGAGAGCGTCCTGCAGCGTGTCGAGAATGTGCCGCGCATGCTGGGAAAACTTGTTGCCTTCAGCGGTCAGCGCCACGCCATGGGGCAAGCGGTCGAACAAGCTGACGCCCAAGGACTGTTCCAGATGCAACACCGCCGCAGTAATCGCCGACTGCGATACATGCGCCTTCAGCGCCGCCTGGGAAAACTGGCCGGCGTCGGCGGCGGCAACGAAATAGCGCAGTTGGCGCATGGAAATATCTTTGCCTTTCGTCATCTGATTTTCTGATACCTGCCGCCTGAATATATGAAACAGCTCGGTCCACGGGCTGGTTACACTCGAGACCGGGTAGCTGCCCTGACGTATCGTTATCCTTCGAATTTCAGCGCCAATAATAAAAATGGCTGAAGGTTGAAAAATGAACGCGATCCACTACAGCGAGTACGACTGTGAAGCGTCAGGTAATTTCCTGACCGAAGCTTCATTGGCCAGGCAAGGCTTCGACATCCGGGTTGAACACGCGCAATGGTCCAACACTGGCACTGCCTTGATAGAAACCGGCGACAGTTGCCTGTTGCGCTTGATGCTGCCGGCCAGCTCGCAGATCAAGCCTAACTGCGGCGGTTTTTCCAGCCACGGTGCGCCTCAATTCCAACCCCTGGGCAAGCTGTTGTTCATTCCCCATGGCACCGAGTTCCACCTGCGTCACGATGCCGGAGAGCAAAAGGCCCTTGTGTGTCTATTCGACCCCTCCTCACTCGGCGTCCTGGGCAGCTATCGCTGGAACTGGCAGGACAACGTCAGCGCAGCCATGCTCAACCTGCAAAGCGGCTACTTGCACGCCTCGTTGCAACGGCTGGCCGAAGAAGTCGCCAACCCCGGCTTCGCCAGCGAGCTGCACACCGAGTGCCTGCTCACCAGCATTGCCCTGGACCTGCGCCGCGAATTTATCGACGCGCCCGACGATGCCACTTGTTCCTCACACTGCGCTGAAAAACTCAGCCATCGTCAACTCAACATCCTGCGTGAATTGCTCGACAGCGCCAGTGACGAAGGCCGCTCACTGGGCCACTTGGCGCGGGCCTGCGAACTGCCGTTGCGGACCCTGTCCAGTCGCTGCAAAAACACCACCGGCATGACCTTGCGCCAGTACGCCGCGCAAACCCGTTTGCAAAAAGCCGTGGCGCTGTTGGCTGACCCACGGTTGCTGATCAAACAAGTGGCCTATCAGGCCGGCTTCAACAACGCCGCCGCTTTCAGCGCGGCCTTCCGTAAAGAGCTCGGTGTCACACCCGAGGAATTTCGCCACCAGCGCCAGCGCTGAAAGGCACCCGGACAAGGGCGCCTTCCAGCAATACGGGCTTTAACGACGAATCGTGGCGGTGATTTTGGCGTGTGGCCCATTGACCTGCGCGGCCCAGGCTTCAGCCGCCTGATCGAGGGTAAAATCCAGGTAATCCACCTGAATCTGCTGCTCTTTGGCGATCTTCAGCAGACGCAGCCAGATCTGTTCACGGTCTGCGGGCGGGCGCTGGCCAGTGCCGATGCACGACAGATTGCGAAACAACAGATCGGCAATATCCAGATTGAGCTGGCGGCCGGCTCCCGTGCCAATGGTCATGATCCGTGCGCCCCAGTTGGTGGCCTTCAGCGACGTCAACATCGGTTGACCGCACACGAGGTCGAGCACCACATCAAATCCGCCATCGGCCGCATCCTTGAGCGCCGCGACGTCATCGCTGCCACCCAGGGTCACCACTTCATCGGCAAGGCCTCGCGACTTCAACCGCCCCAGTGCTTCAGCGGACCGGGCAGCACCGACCACTTTGCCTGCACCCAGACCGCGCGCCAGTTGCAGGGCGATCTGGCCGAGCGTGCCGGTGGCGCCCAGGATCAGCACCTTCTCACCCTTCTGAATCGCGGCTTTTTCCAGGGGCACGATGGCGCCGGTCGCAGCGATGCCCATGCTGATCGCGGTTTTATCGTCCACGTCGTCCGGCACATTCCATACTTCGGCTTGCGGCACCAGGGTGCGCTCTGCCCAGGCACCAAACGGCAACACCGAGCGCTCGCCGAAATACACCCGGCGGCCATCCGGCGCACGGCCAACGCCTTCTCCGCGAATGACACAGGGATATTCAACACCCAGACGGTAGGCGCCGAGTACATCCCAGCCACCAAGGCCAGCGGTATCGACATCGATCAGCACCGAGCCGTCTAGCG
Source organism: Pseudomonas mucoides (assembly GCF_015461845.1). Lineage (GTDB taxonomy): Bacteria > Pseudomonadota > Gammaproteobacteria > Pseudomonadales > Pseudomonadaceae > Aquipseudomonas > Aquipseudomonas mucoides. Next base: position 617,773 of record NZ_JACOPW010000001.1, read on the forward strand.
GCTGCGGATCACGAAACTCGCCCACTACCGGCGGCGCATTGCGCTCGGAAATGATTGCTGCACGCATGGCATTCTCCTTGTCTGTTTTATTGTCAGGCTGCACTCGAGGCAATAATTGAACATTATTCTGTTATTTGTCTATATTTACTTCGGCAGCTTCTCTAACTGGCAACTAATGGCTCGGACTGATATCGCGGATACCCACCCAATGTCAGCAGCAGCAATGGGCCGACGACAAAGCAGATAAAACTGAACAGCAGCATGGCCGAGTAGCCACCGGTGAGCTTGAACAACCCGGCGAACAGTAACGGCGAGATCGCCGCACCTGCGGTAATCAAGCCCAGGTGCGCGCCAAACAAGCGGCCGTAGTCGCGCATGCCGAAGTAACGGGCGATCAGGAAAGCAGCGATATCGAACTCGGCACCGGCACCCACGCCGACCAGCAACGTGGCGAGGGTGTACATCGCAATACTGGAATCCCCATAGGCAAAAATGCCGCAGGCAAATGCCGGCATCAGCAGCGCGACAGAGGCAACACCGGGCGCCCACAACCGGTCAATCAGGTAGCCCACCAATAGTCGGCCAAGGATCAGCGACACGCCGAAGCTGGCGAAAATCTGACTGGCCTGCAGGGCGCTCAGGCCACGGTCCTGCAGCAACGGCACAATGTTGGTGACCATGCCCACCACGCACGACACCACCAACGTCATCGACAGGTTGCACACCCAGAAACGCCAGGAGCGCATCGCCTCGCGCAGCAGTAGACCGCCGGTTTGTTCGCTGGTGGCGGGGAGTTGCGTCGAGTTGTGGCTGACATTGGTGGTCGGCAACAACCAGCGTAAGGCCAAGGGCAACGCCAGCAGCACCGGCAATACACCCAGCGCGAGGAATCCCGCCTGCCAATTCCACCGGCTGATCGCCCAGGCGGTGATCAGCGGAAGCATGATGGCCGCCAGTCCGGAGCCACTGAGGATGATCGCCAGCGCCAGACCACGGTTTTCCTCGAACCACAAGTTCACCAGGTGCGACCAGGTCACCTGCAACGTACCCAGCCCGGCTAGCGGCACCAGGAAAAAGCCAAGGTAGAGGGTCCAGATCGAGCCATTGATACAGGTCAGGGTGAAGACACTCAGGGACAACGCGAGCAGCGACAGCAACGTGACCCGGCGCAAGCCGTAGCGCGAGTTGAGCCAGCCGGCCAATTGCGACGCGACGATGGTGCCCAGCGATAACGCGGTGATCGCCGCCTGCAACTCCGCCCTGCCCCAGCCCATGGCCTGTTCCAGCGGAATCACCATGGAGCTGAAGCTGTACAGCAGCAACGAACTGGAACTGGTGGCAACGCCCACCAGCGCCAGAATCAGCACCCGCCAGCCGCGTTTGAATTCTGCGTTATCAAAGCCTTTCATGGTGTGTGACCTCAGTCGTTGCCAATAAACACAGCCGCTTGCGCGCTCTTGCTCAGTACCTGGGCACGACGTGCCGGGCCAGGTGCGGTCTCGACCTGAACAAGGGTGTCTTCGGGGTGAATCAGCGTCGGGCCATTACCCAGTTGCTCAAGCGCCAGAAGCGCCAAGTCATCTGCTTTGGGCAAGGTCATGGTCAGGGCGTCGGCAATGTTCAGTTTGACCATGGCATCGCGCATGGTGGGTGTGTCGACAGTGCCGATGACCAAATTGAGCACGTCGACGCCACGGTCTTTCCACTCCGCCCATAACGATTCGCCGAGGTTCAGCGCAAACCCTTTGGTGGCGGTGTACATCGCCAGTTTGCGAATACCCCCCAATGCAGCCTGGGAACCCACCAACAGCAAGCCGCCCTGCCCGCGCTCCAGCATCGCGGCACCAAAGGCATGGCTGCATTGCATCACGGTCAAGCAATTGAGGCGCAGCAACGCGCCCCAGTCCTCGGTCGAGGTATCGAGGAAGCGCGTGATGTAGGGATCGCCACCCGCGTTGTAGATAAACAGACCAACTTGACGTTCACCGACAGCCGCGAGCAATCGCTCACAGGCATCGGGCTGAGAAAGGTCCTGGATTACCACCAGCACTTCGATGGCGTAACGTTGCTCCAATTCGCCTTTCAATTGCGCCAGGGCGTCGCCACGGCGCGCCACCAGGACGCAGTTGAGGCTACGCTCGGCGAGGGCACGGGCAAACGCCGCGCCCACACCATGGGAGGCACCGGCAATCACCGCCCACGGACCATACCGATGCAGGAAGGCATTATCAGGAACAGACATAAACACTCCGAATACGAAGGCCCGGCGACCAGCCACCGGGCGAGAAAGGTTTCACCCTGTCAGGCCACGGGTGGCAGGTCGATGTGGCGGGCGGAGGCGCCAATGGCGGTGCTGCCGTAGACCAGGACGCGCCGCTCGATGTGCGCCATGAACAGGCGCAGCAAAGGCCCGTCGTATTCAGGCCCGGCGCTTTTGACAAAGGCTTCCAGCGCTGCATCAATCTCGCTGTAGTCACTGAAGGTGCGGTCCAGCAGGACTTGCGCCTCCTGTTGTTCCAGCTCGCGCAAGTGCAATTCCATGGCATCGCCACGGCCCAGGTACTCCACCAGTTTGCTCACGGCGCGCAGCTTGGTTTTCTGGAAGTCACTGCCGACTTCCACCTGCGCCAGGGCATCGGCGAGCATGGTCAGCAACTGGGCATTCGGGCCGCTGCTGACCATGTCCAGTTTCGGCGTTTGCAGAGGCACACCCATGGCTTCGGCCAGCGCATGCACCACCACCCGGCGCAGGGCGATGTCAAACTCGGTGTAGGTGTCATGTGGGTCGCCCGGTTGTGGCGTGGCCACCGACGCCGAGAACTGCATCGTGCTGACGGTGGCAAACAGTGCCGTGTGGTAACGCACCACATCGGGCTCCGCCGGTTCGCCGGTTACTTGCTGGTAGTAGCGATACAGGGCGGCGAAGCTGTCCCCGAGCGGCTCGTAATTGTCACGCATGCGCGCCGACGCCAGGTCGGCCAAGGGATCGCCGATCATGGCAAATTCGAAATCGTAGAGACCCTGTACCTGTCCGCTCTCGAACAGATATTGCCCTGAATCGTACTGCACGAAAGCAGGCCGGATACGGTGCTGCGGCACATTGCGGCGCAACCAGCCGAGGGCGAATTCAACCAGCGGCTGAGGCCTGGTTTTATTGCGTGCATACAGCGGGTAGTAAGCTTCCAGACCTGCGAGGGTAATGTCCTCGGCACTGGTCGGCAGGTGAATGCCCTGCTCAATGAAGGGTTGCAACGGCAATTGGTGCATGCGCGCCATGGCGTCGACCCACTGGCGTGCGACAGCATGGCGCTCGGCATCACTGATCGCCGTGCTGATATCACGACTGCCCGGCACTAACTCCATCACGATGGCTTGCGGGTCTTCGCAGAAGCCGTAGATACGCGGCACCGGCACACCTTGCTGGCCGAGCAAGGTGAGAATATCCGCCTCCCGGCGCAGATCCGGGAATGGGCTGACATCACCACCTCGCTCGCCACGAATATGCAATTGAAGGGTTTCGCCATCGCGTTGCAGTTCAAGGTTCCACGCCGGACGCCAGCGCAGCAGGCGTTGCATGGCCGTGATGTTTCCGCCCAGCAGCCCTTCGACAAAGGTGCGCAGCTTTTCTTCGACCGGATCAACAGTCGTATTTATTGTTGTTGGCATACGGGGTCTTCCTCAGGCGCTGATGTTCAGCGCCGCTCTCAATGGGTGCTGGTGCTACCAGCGTTCGGCCCGCCTACCTGCTCCAGCGGCACGCCCTTTTTCTTCGCCAGGTCGGCGGTGTCCAGGTACTCGCGCCAGGCACAGATCAGTCCGTGTTCGTCCAGCTCATACACCGCCACCATCGAGTGCGGCATGGGGACGCCGTTGCTGACGCAGTAATCGTCGCGTTCGGTCATCACCACGCGCTCCGAAGAGACGATGTGGCGCGTGGTGCAACGGTTATGCGTGACATAACTCATCTGTCGCTCTATCTCCCGGCGTAACGCATCGCGCCCCCGGATCACGGGACCACCGGGCACCCACAGTTGCCAGACGGCGTCGTCGGCGAAGGTGGCCATGATGCGTTCGATATCGGGGCGGCTGCCGTCGCTGCCATCGCCCCAGGCGGCCAGCATGTCGAGGATGAAGCGTTCCTGTTCGAGTGCCATGAAACGGGCTCCAGTGCAGTGAATGGATCGGGATCAGACCGAGGTTTGAGGCAGCAGGAAGTTGCGCACCACCGGCACCATCGGTGTGCCGCAACTCATACCGCCGTCCACGCGCATCAGCGTCCCGTTGACATAGGCGGCGTCGTCGCTGGCGAGGAAAGCGGCCATGGCGGCGATGTCTTCCGGCTCGCCCAGTTGCGGTACGTTTTGCAGGTCGAGAAAGGCCGACTTCATCGCCTCGTTGGCCCAACTTTCCATGGCTGGCGTGCGAATCACTCCCGGCAGGATGCCGTTGCAACGAATGCCGCGTTTGCCAAAGGTGGCGGCAATGCTTTGCACGTACCAGTTGAGCGCGGCCTTGGAGGCGCCGTAGCTGAACTGAGAAATTTCGCCGGCAATCGAGCTGGTGGACGAGGTGAACAGAATCGAACCGCTGCCCTGGGCGAGCATGTGCGGCAAGGCGTATTTGCACGCCAACACGCCACCCAACACGTTGACCCGCATGCAGTTGTGGAACAGCTCGGTGTTGAAGTTGATGAAGTCGATATCGCGGGTGGTGGCCGGGTTTCTGTACACGGCGTTATTGAACAACACGTCGATACGACCGAAGGTCTCGACAGTCTGCTCGACCATCTCCCGCAAGGCGCCTTCCTCACCAACATCCACTTGCATGGCCATTGCCTTGGCACCTATTTCAGCTGCCACGGCCTGCGCCGATTCGGCGAAAAGGTCGGTGACCACTACCGTGGCGCCCTCCCGGGCAAAACGCAGTGCCGAGGCGCGGCCGATGCCACTGCCGGCGCCTGTGATGACGCAGACCTTGCCGTCTAAACGTTGCACAATCTCGCTCATAAAAGGGTCTCGGGACGGATAAAAAAATCGGCGCCTGTGACAAGCGCCGAAAAGGAGCATGAGGTCAGCGGGTCTGGCCACCGGCAATGGTCTGCGGATTGGCTTCACGCTCGGCGACCGGTTCCTGGCGGTAGCGCGTCGGGCCGTTGCCGAACATGCCGTACTGGTCACGGGTGAAGTCGTACAACGAGTAGGAATCCTGTTGCGGGTTATTGGGAATGCCATACGCCTCGATGTTGTATTGCGAGCCGGTACGGAACAGCGCGCCGCTGTCGTCCCAGGCGTCGTAGACCGCAGCACCAAAGGTGTCCTCGTCGATGTAGTAGCGGCGTTTTTTCTGCGCGTGGCGGACGCCGTCCTTGCGGGTCGCTTCCACCACCCAGACACGGTGCAGTTCCCAGCGTTCACACGCGGGATTGATGTGTTTGGGCATGAGTTTCTTGTCCATGTCGCAACCCCATTTCAGCGTGTAGTTGCTGTAGGGGATGAACATTTCCTTTTTACCCACCAGCTTCCAGTCGAAACGGTCCATCTTTCCGGAGAACAGGAAGATTTCGTCGTAGAACGCCACCCCGCCGAACGCCGAGTTGGGGGTGTCGTAGTTGAATTCCGGAGCCTTGCGCACGCGGCGCTGGCCGGTGCTGTAGCTCCAGGCGTAGCGGGAGTCGGCGACCGGGTCGAGATAATCCCAATACCCGGATGCCTGGCCGGCCGTACGGGCCGGCGCGACGATGCGCGACCAGATACGCTGGGCGATTTTCGGATCACGCCCGGGAACATCCATCTGGTAGAAGGGTTTTTCGCCGGTGGACCGATTGGTGTTGGTTAGCGTCGCGTGGCCTTCATTAACCACGTAGGCACTGTGGTTCCAGTCCCAGCCATTCACGCCCTGATAGTTGAGGATGTAGTTCCACATCAATTCCCGGCCATCTCGCGGCAGCGGGAATGGCAGGCCGCCCCGGCACCCTTCGCTGATCGACAGCCCGTCGTTCTCGGTTTTGCAGTCCTTGCGGCTGGCGTTGCGCTGGGTGGCTGCCAGGAAATTCGCCGGAAAGGTTGCCGTCCTGTGGGTGGGGTACACCTCAAGATAATAAGTGTCGGGGTTCTGCTTGAGCAGTTGCAGCTGCCCGGCCGCCAATTGGTCGGCGTACTGGTCGGCGTTAGCCGCCGTAATGCGCAAGCGGGGTTTTTCATTGGCAAACGGGTTGGGCCAGTTGCCGTCGCCGGGCACCAGCCCTGCGGGCACTTTCAGGCCACCGTCGTAGGGCGGAATAGTGCCTGCCGCGTTACCCGCCACAATCGCGCCAAAGCTCGTGAGCTTACCGCCCAGGTCGGCGGTGGTAGCGCCCTCATCGGCCACAGCCGCCCCCGCCAAAGCAATGGCCACAAGGCCCATCGCATATGCATTAACCGTCATAACGTTCTCCATTCAGATGGGTGACCGCCGAGTCCGGTGATCACTGCATTGCAGTTCAGGCGCGGCTCAGAACGCAGTGCTGAGGGTCAGCGAGACCCAGTTGCGGTCGGTCAGGCCGACGTCGCCGGTGCCCCCGACGACGGTTTTTCCGACGCCGGCAACGTCTGCATATTTGCGTTCGCTGCCGTAGCCGATGTACGACAGAGTCACGTCGACGCGCTCGTCGTAGGTGCCCTTCACACCTGCTTTCCAGGTGTATTTGCCTTCGTTGCCACCGCCCGTGGCGGCATTGCCGTTGACGCCGTAATCCACACTCATGGGCGTGGAAATATTCCAGCCAGGGAACACCCCAAGCCATTGCGGCGCAAAGCTAACGGCCAGGCCGACATAGTTCTTGGTAGCGCAGCCGTAATGCTTGTCCTGCCCCGCCGGGCAGCCGCCATAGCCTTCTCCTTTGAACAGTTCCTCGTGCTTGGTCACCCGTTGCACATGACTGAACGCCATTTCGGTGATCAGGCTGCCGGTGTCGAAGTAATCGGTGCGCGGCAGCAACCACAGGCCGTTGACCACCATGTGCCACGTGTCACCGCGAGCGCCCTGATTGTCGGCAGTGCTGATGTTGCTGGAGACCAGCGAGGTGTTCTGGCGATACGACAGGTCGACGCCGAGGGAACCTCCGCCCAATACCGGACCTGCGGAGTAACCCAGGCCATAGAGCTTGACGTTCTCGGCGTACACGTAACGGGCGAAGGTCGGCGCTACTTGCAGGCCCCACGGGTTGTAGTCATCGAACTCGCGATAGAACGCGCTGACCTCCGAATGCAGGAAGTCGAAGCTGTAGGTGCCCATCACGCCCCAGTTGCCCCTGTCCTTGGGTTTGACCGGATCAATCAACGGCCGCGAAACACCGCTGAACAATGGCAAACGGTCCGGCCCTTCCAGGGCGACGTCGGCGGAGGCCAGATAGGTACCGCCTTCAGGCGCGCGCGTGGTGTCCCATTCGAAGAAGTATTGCGCTGCCAGCGACAACTTGTCGGTGACCTGAGCCTGGGTTGAAATCTGCGTCAGCGGCAGGAAGATTTCACGGGTCTCGGTACCAGGGTTGCTCACCGCCTTGCGCCCATCCAACGGTGCTTGCGAGTAGGACACCGCATGCCCGGCAATCAGCAGGCCGTTGCCCCAGTACACGGTATGCCGGCCGGCACGCACGCTGACCGGAATCTCACCCAGGTCGAAGCGGGTAAACGCAAAGGCGTCCAGCAACTCGCCGCTAGGGCCACGGTGATAGCGTTTGGTGAAGCTGGAGTATTTACCGTTGTTGTAGCTCGGCGTGCTGGTACCGGGGAACGCACCTGGGTAGTAAACATTGCCGGGGCTGGTTTCGACATCAGTGTTTTCATATGCCTGGTCGTACCAGCCAGCGCCGCTGATGCGAAAGCCGTTGTACTGCTTGTACGCGACCTCCATTTCGCTCATCAAATCGACACGATTGGTCACCACATCGCCCCGATCAAACTTGGCGTCGGACTCGTCGTAGCTGGCGTTATTGGCCAACGCGGAGTCGCGCCCCTCGGCCCGTATGCCCAGGTTGTAACGTACGGTGTTGTCCCAGCGCGCGGTCCAGTCCGGATTGCCGGTATCAAACTCGGCGGCCTGCACAGCGCCAACAGTCAAGGCACACCCGGTCACGCTGAACCAGACAGCCAGGCTTAACGGCTTTAGCTTTGCGTCGATCATCAACACTCCCATTACTTTTTATTGTTGTTGGCAGCCGAAGCGTTGGGCCGTCTGGACCGCGCCAATGAGCGCTCGTCTGTGGGCTTTCGGTATGGACTGAAGTAGACGGGACGGGGAGGTTCGAGACAACGATTGGGAGTATTGCTGAAATGCATTTTGGTATTGGTCAAATACTCCCGACCTATACTCAAAGGTCCTGGATCGTACTTTTTGAGTACAGGAGGTGACCATGAAATCGGGAACCCGGACAGCGACACTCCTAGCCGCTGCGATGATCGTCGGCTGTACGACTTCATCAAGCCAGACAGTGACTGTTCCCTTGAACGCTACACCACGCAACGGCGGTCAGATCGCCAATGCAACGCTGGCCGTTCAGGGCAATGAGACAGCGTTTTCCTTTGTCGTCAGTGGAGTTCCAAGCGGCACCCTTCGGCCCTTGAATCTCTACACCTTTATCAACAAAGGCAGCTGCGAGCGCCCCGGGACTGTCGCCTATGCAATGAATGACCGGATCAACACCAATCGCATTTCTGCAACGCGCGGCTGGACCTATTCACGAAGTGCGCCAGTGACGCTGGCAGAGCTGCTTTCTGGTGGATATTACTTAGTAATAAGGACCACTCCGGCCGATGGCAACGTGGATATTTTCTGTGGGGATATCAAGCCCGAAACAAGGTGAAATGACACCAGACCGATAACCGGCTTTATCTACAACAGCGTGAAGAACAGTGTGCGTTGCGGTATTTGAATATCCGATACCGCCCCATTGTTTTTGTGATTTTACGATGGCAAAACTGCTCCCTAGACTCCAGCCAATAACTAGGCAACGCCGCTCTCCTGGCGCCGCCATGACAATAAAGCCTGGAGGATGAACATGAGTGCGCCCCCGTCTCTGGATGACAAGTACGTCCAGCACACTGGAAAAGTTTTGCTCACCGGGATTCAGGCGCTGGTGCGTCTGCCGCTGATGCAGCGCCAACGCGATCTGGCCAATGGCTTGAATACCGCCGGTTTTATTTCCGGGTACCGTGGCTCGCCGCTGGGTGGTTTCGACCAGGCATTGTGGAAGGCGCGCGACTACCTCAAGGAACACCACACGGTGTTCCATCCAGGCATGAACGAAGACCTCGCTGCTACCTCAATCTGGGGTACGCAACAGGTCAATCTCTTCGAAGGCGCCACCTACGATGGCGTGTTTGGCATGTGGTACGGCAAGGGTCCGGGCGTCGATCGCTGCGGCGATGTGTTCCGCCACGCCAACGCCGCCGGCACCTCGAAATTTGGCGGCGTGCTGGCCATTGCCGGCGACGACCATGGCGCACGCTCCTCCTCGCTACCGCACCAGACCGAACACATTTTCAAAGCGGTGATGATGCCGGTGCTGGCGCCATCGGGGGTGCAGGAATACCTCGACTACGGCATGCATGGCTGGGCCATGTCGCGCTATTCCGGCTGCTGGGTCGCCCTCAAAGCGGTGGCCGATACCGTAGAGAGCGCGGCCGTCGTCGACATCGACATTCATCGCGTACAACCGATCATTCCCGATATCCCGCTGCCCGAAGGTGGCTTGAATATCCGTTGGCCGGACCCGCCCCTGGCACAGGAACAGCGCCTGCTGGAACACAAGCTATATGCTGCCCTCGCCTATGCACGGGCCAACCGCCTCGACCGTGTCGTGATGGACTCAGCGAAAGCGCGCATCGGCATCATCACGTCAGGCAAATCGTACCTCGACGTTTGCCAGGCACTGAAAATCCTCGGCATCGACGAAACACTCGCCCAGCAGATTGGCCTGCGGGTCTACAAGGTCGGCATGGTTTGGCCGCTGGAGGCTGAAGGCGTCCGGCAGTTCGCCGAGGGCCTGGAAGAAATCGTGGTGGTGGAAGAAAAACGCCACATGATCGAGTACCAGTTGAAGGAAGAACTCTACAACTGGCGCGAGGATGTGCGCCCGCGCATCGTCGGCAAGTTTGACGACAAGGGTGAGTGGAGCCTGCCGCACACGGGTTGGTTGCTACCCGCCATCAACGACCTGACCCCGGCTATGATCGCCCGGGCGCTGGCCAAACGCATTTTGCGCCTGCATCAAAGTGGCCCGCTGCAAGTGCGCCTGGCGGTGCTGGATGCGCAATTGGCGAGCAAAGACCAGTTCAGTAACCTGATGGAACGCGTGCCCCACTACTGTTCCGGTTGCCCGCACAACACCTCGACCAAAGTCCCGCAGGGCAGTCGCGCATTGGCCGGCATCGGCTGCCATTACATGGCCGCCTGGATCTACCCGCAGACCCAGACGTTCAGTCAGATGGGGGGCGAAGGCGTGGCGTGGATCGGCCAGGCACCGTTTACCACTACTCAACATGTGTTCGCCAACCTCGGTGACGGAACCTATTTCCACTCCGGCATTCTCGCGATTCGGGCTGCCATCGCGGCCAAGGTGCAGATCACCTACAAGATTCTCTACAACGACGCCGTGGCCATGACCGGCGGCCAACCAGTGGACGGCAGCCTCAGCGTGGCGCAAATCAGCCGGCAACTCGTTGCAGAAGGCGTGCAGCGTGTGGTGGTGGTCAGCGAAGATGTCGAGAAGTATCAGCACATCCATGATCTGGCAGACGGCGTGCCGGTGCTGCGTCGCGACCAGATGGACGAAGTGCAGGAACAGCTGCGCCAGTTCCAGGGCGTATCCGCAATCATCTATGACCAGACCTGCGCTGCGGAAAAGCGTCGGCGTCGCAAGCGCGGCAAGTTTCCGGATCCGGCACGCCGTGTCGTAATCAATGAAGCAGTGTGTGAAGGCTGTGGCGATTGCAGCAGCAAATCCAACTGTATGTCGGTGGTGGCGGTGGAAACCGAGTTCGGCCGCAAGCGTGAAATCGACCAGTCCTCTTGCAACAAAGACTTCACGTGTCTCAACGGTTTTTGCCCGAGTTTTGTCACGGTCGAAGGTGGCACCTTGCGCAAACCCAAGGCCTTGGCGGCCGCGAAGGATGACGTGTGGGATTTGCCGACGCCCGCGACCGTCGCGCTGGATGAGCCTTACAGCATCCTGATCACTGGCGTGGGCGGTACGGGCGTGGTGACCATCGGTGCCCTGCTGGGGATGGCGGCGTTCATCGAAGGTAAAGGCACGCTCAATCTGGACATGGCCGGCATGGCGCAAAAAGGCGGCGCGGTGTGGTCGCACATCCGCATCGCCGCGCACCAGGAACAATTGTTTGCACCGCGGATTGCCGAGGGTGAAGCGGGCTTGCTGCTGGGTTGCGACCTGGTGGTCAGTGCCAACACCGAAACCTTGTCCAAGCTGCGTCACGGCGTCACCCATGCCGTGGTCAACAGCGAGGAAAGCATTACCAGCGCTTTTGTGCGCACCTTCGCCCAGCAAGCGGAAAGTGGTGATTTGCTCAAACACCCGGACCCGAAATTCCAGACCCAGAGCATGTCGGCACAAATTGTCGAAGCAGTGGGCTCCGACCAGGCGGACTTTGTCGACGCCAGCAAAATTGCCACGGCGTTGTTGGGTGATTCGATAGCCACGAACACCTTCATGCTCGGCTATGCCTACCAGAAAGGCTGGTTGCCGGTGGGTAAAGCGGCGCTGCTACAGGCCATCGAACTGAACGGCACCGCGGTGCCCTTCAACCTCTCGGCCTTTGACTGGGGCCGGTGCAGCGCCCATGACTTGCCACGGGTTTTACGCAAACTGGAAGCCGGCAAGGTGCAAAGCCCGGACCGCTTACTGTCGCAAAGCCTGGAAGAAACGCTGGCACGGCGCATGGAGTTTCTCACTGCGTACCAGAACTACGCCTATGCCCAACGCTACCGGTTTCGTGTCGAGCAATTCATCAAGGCGGAAACCGCACTGTTCGGACAACCCGGCAAGCTGTCGGCGAGTGTCGCCCGATATTACTTCAAAGTGCTGGCGATCAAGGATGAATACGAAGTGGCGCGCCTGTTTACCGATGGACAATTCCTGGAAAAAATCCAGGCCGGCTTCGAGGGCGACTACCGCCTGCGCTTCCACCTGGCACCACCGCTGCTGAACGATAACGGCTCCGGTCGCGAACCGAAAAAACGCAGCTTCGGCCCGTGGATGCTGCAAGGCTTCAAGCTGCTGGCCAGGCTCAAGTTCCTGCGTAATACCTGGCTTGATCCGTTCGGTCGTACCCATGAACGCAAGGTGGAACGCAACTGGCTGGCCAGTTACGAACGCGTCCTCGATGAAGTACTCACTGGCTTGACGGCCGACAAGCTGAGCCTTGCTCAGGAGTTGGCGGAGTTGCCAGACAGCGTTCGCGGTTATGGTCCGGTGAAAGAGCGTTTCCTCGGCCACGCCGAAAAGCGCCAGGCGCAATTGCTTGAGCAATGGCGTAATGGTCCGAGTGTCACGTTTCACGATGCCAGCCAGGTCACCGGCAAAATCGCCATCACTCAACTGTAAATATCCCGGCCCTGGGCCAGGTGCCAGGACCCGGGTTGCATGCGATGCCGCCCGGGAAGTTGGCTAAAACAATAAGGTCGACCCATGAACGAAGAGCTGGCCAGAAACTACCGGGAGATTCTTCACGGAGTGGGCGAAGATCCAGAGCGAGAAGGCTTGCTGGACACGCCAAAACGCGCGGCGAAAGCCATGCAGTACCTGTGTCATGGCTATCAGCAAAGCCTCGAACAGATCGTCAACGGCGCGTTGTTTGAATCGGACAACGATGAGATGGTCATCGTCCGTGACATCGAACTGTACTCACTCTGCGAACACCACCTCCTGCCGTTTATTGGCAAGGCCCATGTCGCCTATATTCCCACTGGTAAGGTGCTGGGGCTGTCGAAAGTGGCCCGCATTGTCGATATGTTCGCTCGCCGTTTGCAGATTCAGGAAAACCTGACACGGCAGATTGCCGACGCGATTTCCCTAGTGACCGATGCCGCCGGAGTGGCGGTAGTGATCGAGGCAAAACACATGTGCATGATGATGCGCGGTGTGGAGAAGCAGAACTCGGTGATGAGCACCTCGGTAATGCTCGGCGCGTTCCGCGAGTCGTACAACACCCGCCAGGAGTTTTTGCAGTTGATCCGCGGTCGCTAGGAGAGGCGCCAGGCGCCCCACCTTCAACTCAACTGAGCATCAGCATGCCGCCATCAATCATCAACGTTTGCCCGGTGACAAATCGCGAACCGTCTCCGGCAAGAAATACCAGCACAGGCGCCAGATCCCGGGCCGGTTCACCCAGCTGTCCGCCGATGGGCACTTGCCTTGTCATGTAGGCATCGTGCTGCTGCAATTGCTCGGTGCTCATGCTCGCGCGAGTCGCCTCGTACATCGGCGTCCACATCGCCGGGGCGATAGCGTTGACGGTAATGCCCAAGGGGCCCCATTCCCGCGCCACCGTGCGCGTCCACGCCAGCACCGCCCCCTTGCTGGCCGCGTAATGGGCTTTGCCGGGCTGTCCGATGACGCCTGCCGCAGAGGCGAAGTTGATGATCCGCCCACCGCTGCCCTTCAGCAGCTCATAGGCCGCGCGGTTGGTCAGGAATGTGCCACGGGTATTCACCGCAAAGACTTTTTCCCACTCGTCCAGCGTGATGCTGTCGGCACTGGCATTCGGCGCGATACCCGCAGCATGTACCAGCACATCCAGACCATTGAGCCGTTCGTTGGCCCAGGCGAAAGCGGCATCCACGGATTGGCTGTCAGCGATATCGCAGACTCGTGTATGCGCCCACCCGCCACCGTCCCCCGTCATCAAGGCGGCTTCGCCCAGGTCGAGGCTGACGACATAGGCTCCCTCCTCCACAAATGCTTTGACCACTGCCGCGCCGATACCCCTGGCGCCTCCCGTGACGATGATTCGTTTACCGGCCAGTTGCATGGGCTTTCCCTCTGGTTATCAGGCGGTTTGATCGATGCGCTGCAACGCCGTAGCGAATAGATGCAACGCTGAGGCGTGGTGTTTTTCACCCGTGACCATCGAGGCTTTACCCGCACACGCACGGGCGTAACTGACTTCGAGAAAGATGCCGAGTTTGAAACCCGCCAACACCAGGTACCAGGTGAAGTCCGCCAACGAGCGCGAGCTGCCGGCGTGGTAATGGGCGACCAGTTCGTCGCTGCTGCAAAAGCCGTCCCAGGGATGCACTTCGATGGTGCCGGCACCACGACCGTCGGCACAGGGCCAGGTGACCACCAGCCAGGCAAGGTCGAGCAACGGATCACCGATGGTCGCCAGCTCCCAATCGACGACCGCGGCCAACTCCCCGCAGTCATGCCGGAACATGACGTTGGACAGGTGAAAGTCGCCATGTTGAATACCGGCCTCAAACTGCTGCGGGCAATGATCGCTCAGCCAATTGGCCAAACGTGCAAGTCCCGGCAGGCTGCTCGCCCCCGGCCAACCGGGGTAGTCTTTGACGCTGTCCAAGTGTGCCAGCCAGCGTGAGACCTGACGCTGATGAAAACCGTCCGGGCGGCCAAAGTCCGCCAGCCCCACCGCCTGGTAGTCAATGTCGCCCAGACGCAATAGCGCATCCACCATGGCAAAGCCCATGCGCCTGCGCAGCGCCGGCCGTTCAGCATGGGGTGCTGGCAATCCTGCGGCGCTATTGGGGTTGAAGCCCTGCACTGGTTCCATTAAATAAAAACTGGAGCCCAGAACGGCCTGGTCAGTACAGTCGGCGATCAAACCGGCATGGGGCACTTGCGATCCGGCCAATACCTTGAGCAGGCGCGCTTCACGGACGATGGTTTTACCGCCGACTTCGCGCAGTTCCAGGGAAGGCCGGCGCAACACGAATTCACGCACGCCTCGCCGAAAGCGCAGCAGCAGATTCTGCGTGCCGCCGGCTAAACGTACCGCAGCCTTGATCGGGCCACTTTCCAGGTCTTGGGTGTCCATCCAGTCGGCCAGGCGCTCGAGGTCGACCAGATCCTGCCAATCGTTCATACGTCGCGCTCGCCGAGACTGGCCAGCACGCCGGCGTATTTTTCCCGGGCGCGGGCCGCGGCGGTGGGCCGATGGTAATCGGGGAACAACTCGTCGCAGGGCTGATAGTCGCGCAGCAGCTGTTTGGCCACCGTGACTTTGTGCACTTCGGTGGGCCCGTCGGCCAGCCCCATCTGGAAGGAGCGGACGATGTACCCGGTAAACGGCATTTCTTCGCATACCCCTAACGAGCCATGTACATGCAGGGCGCGCGCGGCGATGTCATGCAACACCTTGGGCATGGCGGCTTTCACCGCAGCGATGTCCTTGCGCACCCGCTTGTAGTCCTGATACTGATCGATGCGCCACGCCGTACGCATCACCAGCAAGCGAAACTGCTCCAGTTCGATCCACGAATCGGCAATTTTTTCCTGGACCATCTGCTTGTCCGCCAGGCGGCTGCCCTGGGTACTACGCGACAGGGATCGTTCACAGAGTGCATCAAGGGCTTTTTGCGCCTGGCCGATCACCCGCATGGCATGGTGCACGCGGCCACCACCGAGCCGCACCTGAGCCACGACAAATGCCTGGCCGGGCGCACCGAGCATGTCGCCCGCAGGCACTCGCACCTTGTCGAATGACAGGTAAGCATGGGTGGCGGCGGGGTCATCGGCGATACCGACGTTACGGATAATGCTCACCCCGGGCGCGTCAGCGGCGACGATGAACATCGACATGCCTTCATACACCGATACGCTTTTATCAGTGACCGCCATCACGATATAGAACGCTGCGTAGCGGGCATTGGAGGCGAACCATTTTTCGCCGTTCAGCAGCCAGTCATCGCCATCGCGCACCGCTTCGGTGGTGAACACGGCAGGATCCGCGCCACCTTGCGGCTCGGTCATGGCGAAGCAGGACACGATATCGCCATCGAGCAACGGTTGCAGGTAGCGCTGCTTCTGCGCCGGGGTGCCGTAATGGGCGAGGATTTCCCCGTTGCCTGAATCGGGGGCCTGGCAGCCAAACACAATCGGGCCGAACAGCGAGCGGCCGAGAATTTCATTGATCAATGCCAGGCGCACCTGGCCATACCCTGCCCCGCCCAGTTCCGGGCCCAGGTGACACGCCCACAACTTGCGAGCCTTCACCTGCGCTTGCAGCGGTTTGACCAGTTGCTTGAACAACGGATCGTGGATATTCCACGGGCTGCCCAGCACATGATCGAGGGGCTCGACTTCCTCCCGTACAAACTGCTCGATCCAATCCAGTTCCGCCTGTATCTCGGGGTCGGTCTGAAAGTCCCAGGCCATGGTGTGTCTCCTAGCAAATAGCGATCAGGCCAGCAGCATGCCGCCGTCGACCAACAGGGTTTGGCCGAGCACATAGCTGGCCAGCGGCGAGGCAAGGAACAGGGCCACGTTGGCCATGTCCTGGGGCGTGCCCAAGCGCCCTTGAGGAATGGCGCGCAATGCGCCTTCGAGGCGCTTGGGGTTGCTGGTGGTCACCCGCGTCAGCTTGGTTTCCACCAAACCGGGGGCAATGCCATTCACCCGGATGCCGTCACGTGCCCAGGCTTCGGCCAGGGTGCGAGTCAGTCCGAAAGCACCGGTTTTCGAGGCGTTGTAGGCCGGGTTGCCACGCGTGGAGTGGAAGGCGGCAGCGGAGCTGACAGTGATCATCGAACCCTTGGCCTGCATCAGCAGTGGGTGAAATTTCTGCGCGCACACCATCAGGCTGGTGAGGTTGACGTCGAGTACTCGCTTGAAACCCTCGGTGAGAAATTCCTGACGGTCGTAGAGCACCGTGCCTTGTGCCTGCACCAACACATCCAGGCGGGTGAATGGCACACAGACCCCTTCGATCAATGCCGCATCCGCGACGTCTACCTGGGCGTAATGCAGGCCTTCAAGATTAGAGTCAGGTGAGTCGTTATAGGCCGCCGCCGAGGCACGCGTACCCCAGACATGCACCTCGGCACCGCGCTGGCGAAAGTTCTGCGCAATGCCATTGCCGATGCCACTGGACCCGCCAACTACCAGCACGGTTTTACCGCTGAAATCCAACTCGTACATGGGTATTCCTTGTGCTTGTCGAAAAATCCTGTCGGGCAATAGGCCCACCGTTACAGCGCCACCAGGCCAACCGAGGCCAATCGTTCGAGCTCGCTGCCGGTAAAGCCGAGGCCTTCCAGAACTTGCCGGGTATGTTGGCCGAGGGCGGGTGGCGGACGCTGCAGCGATAACGGCAAGTTGCCGAAGTCCCAGAACGCGCCGATCTGTTGCAGGTCACCGTAAACAGCATGTGAGTAATGAGCGTGCAGACCCGCTTCGGCGTGTTCGGGGCTGTCGAGAAAGGCATCCATCTGCGCTTCCAGCACTGCCTGTGCAGGAACCTGCGCTGCGACCAATGAGGCGAGCGCCGCTTGCCGGGTCTGATCGGCAAACCAGGTTTCGGGCTGATCATCCACCAGCCTCTCGAAACGTTGCACCTCATCCGGTTGCAGCGCTGCCACCACCAGCCAGGAATCGCTACACCGATACAAACGATGGGCATCACTCAGACCGGTCTGTTGCGCGTCCAAATGATCGATTGGTGTGAGGCTGCCGTCTTCCAGCACCACCGCTTCGCTCATCGACAGCATCGTGGCGCCCAGCAATGACGAGCTGACCATTTGTCCGACGCCACTGCGGTTGCGCTCATACAACCCCAGGAGCAAGGCGTAGAGCGAGGACAGACCGGCAAAAAAATCACCCACGCCGAAGCGCAGCCACATGGGCGCCTGGCCCTCACCGCCCTGCTCGACTTCCCAGCCGCAAGAGGCCTGCATCAGTTGGTCAAAGCCCGGCCAATCCGTGCGCGGTCCGGTCGGTCCGTAGGCACTGACATGGCAATACACCAGCTGCGGGTTGAGCGCTTTGAGGCTCTCGTAGTCGACCTTGAGCTTGCGTGCGGCGGGAAGCCGCATGTTGTGGTGTACCACATCGGCCCAACGTGCCAACGCCTCTACGGCGGGCTCGGTCTGCCGATCGCCCAACTGCAACGCGACGCCCAATTTGCCACGCTGGGTACCGCTGAAAATCCGCTCCAGGCGGCGCATGGCATCGCCCTTGGGCGCCTCGATTTTAATGACTTCTGCCCCCAGGTCCGCCAGCAACATGCAGGCAAACGGCCCGGCCAGATAGGCGCCCAGATCCAGTACTTTCAGACCGTGCAGCGGAGGCAAGGGCGCCGGACTCGACCTGGGCAGTTGCGAAGGGATCACAGCATCGGCGCCAGACAGTCCGGCGTTCCCCTCACCTGCCAGAGGTGCGCTACCGCCAACTCGTGCGGGTGGCTGCACCTGCCAGGCAGGGCCTGGTTGCAGTGTTTTGCCCAACTGCACATCGTCGACTTCAACCACATAGCCATTCAGGCGTGCTTGTTCGTCGAAGTAGATATCGCCAAATGGAGCGGCAATTTGCGCAGCAACGTCGTGCTGCCAGAAATGCTCGACCCATTCCTGTGCCGACCGTGTGGCAATGATCGCCTTGTTGGCGCCGAAGTTTGGCGCCACATGGCTCGATGGCCACAGCGCGTTCAAGCGAGCCACTTCGGTTTCGCCGAACTCACTGAGTGCCGCGGCCATCCAAGGGGATTTGTCCGGCGAATAATGCACATGCAACCAGCGGCCATCAGCGCACTGGTGCAATGGAATTGGAATGTGTTTATCCAGACCTTTGGCAAAGGCCGGGGTCGGTGTTTGTGCGCGGTTCCAATGCATGGTCATTGGCACCAAGGCTGCCTGAGCCAAACTCGTATGAGCGATGCCGCCGCAGCCGTCACGGTCGCGCGCCAGTAACCGCGCCATCACCCCGACCACACACAGCCAGCTGGCCAGCCAATTGGCAAATGGCATGCGTACGAACACCGGGCCGGGGCGATGCGCCGGCTGTTCGTCCAACAGGCCCAGGCGCGCCAGGATAAGCGTTTCCCGGGGAATGGAATTCGCCAGTGCATGCCGATGGGGCCAGCCGCTGATCGCTGAGATAACCAATCGAGGGAAGTCTGCAGTGAGCTGCGCGTCTGCCAGACCATGGGCCTGCGCTACCGCGGGGGTGAAGTCATGCAGCAGCACATCGGCGCTGGCTAGCAACGAGTTCAGTTGCTGGCGATCTGCGGCATTTTCCAGGCAGAGGATGACACTTCGTTTGCCACGGTTAAGCACAGCAAACAGCGCCTGTTTCTCTCTGGCACGGTTGGCGGGTGGCTCGATCATCACCACTTCGGCACCCGCTTCGCAAAGATGCATGCCAGCGGCAGATCCGGCAATGCCGGAACACAGACTGATGACGCGAATTCCTTCGAGGATTGCCTGGCTCATTCAGCACCTGTCTTCTTCTGCGCTTAGCGTTTTGCAGCAGAGCTGCAGAACGAATCCATGGCGTTACCCTAAGCGATCGGCGATAAATTCCATAGATAGATTAGTATTCCGAATATAGAATCATAAGCATGAATATGAAC
The DNA here is from genome assembly GCF_015461845.1 of Pseudomonas mucoides. Taxonomy (GTDB): domain Bacteria; phylum Pseudomonadota; class Gammaproteobacteria; order Pseudomonadales; family Pseudomonadaceae; genus Aquipseudomonas; species Aquipseudomonas mucoides. The sequence goes on from NZ_JACOPW010000001.1 coordinate 637,350, forward strand.
AATAAATAACAATTCGTCTAAATATCACTAAAAGCCGATTAAGGGCGTTGCGATGATCCTGCGCATGGACCACTTCACCATCGTCTCCGACCAACTGGAGGCGACACGAAATTTCTATGTTGGAGTACTCGGGTTGGTGGAGGGGCCACGCCCGCCCTTCCCGGTTCCCGGATTCTGGCTGTACACCCAGGAACAACCAGTTCTGCATGTGGTGGGCGTATCACAAATGCCGGAGCCGCGACGTGGCGTGCTTGACCATATGGCGTTTCATGCCCAGGGCTTGCAGAGGATGTGGAAACACCTGAGTGAGCACGGCGTGCGATTCAAAGTGATCCGTGCGCCCGGCGCCGAGCGCACGTGGCAGCTGTTCATCCAGGACCCCAATGGGGTTGAAGTGGAGTTGGATTTCGACGCCAGCGAAGTGCCGCCCGCCGACTGGAAAGAACGCCGGGGTGGCTAAATCAATCCGGCATAGCTGCCGCCGTCGATCTGCAAATTTTGCCCGGTGATATAGCCGGCTTGCGCCGAACAGAGAAATGCGCAGGCCGCTGCCAGTTCGCTCGGCTGGCCAAATCGTCGTGCGGCTATCGGCTTGAGCATTTCCACCCGTGCTTGCTCAAAACTGAGCTGGCGAAGTTCCGCCAGTTGCTCGGTCATAAAGCGCAGACGGTCCGTCTCAATGCGCTCCGGCAGCAGATTGTTGATCGTCACATTGTCCCGCACCACCTCGACCGACAGAGCTTTGCAAAAAGCGGTCAGCCCCGCACGCGCCGCCGTGGACAAACCCAATGGCAACCGGGGCGACTTAACCATCGCCGAGGTGATATTGACGATACGGCCGAAACCTCGCGCACGCATACCAACGACCACCGCCTGAATCAGCAGGATACCCGAGAGCATGTTGGCCTCAATGGCCGCCAGCCAGGCAGCATGATCCCAATCCTCCGGACGACCCGGCTCTGGCCCGCCGTTGTTGGTCACCAGAATATCCATCACCGGACAGGCAGCCAGCAGCGCCTGTCGCCCGGCGGCGGTGGACAGGTCGGCCACCACGGTGCGCGGCAGCCGGCCGGTGCTGCGCAAGATGTCCTGCGCAGTGTGTTCCAGGCTCTCGGCATCGCGGCCGTTGATCAGCACCTCACAGCCCTCCTGCGCCAATGCCAGCGCACAGGCTTTGCCAAGTCCCCGAGAGGATGCGCACACCAGAGCAATACGTCCGCCAATACCCAGATCCATTGCAGCACTCCTCGTACATTGGTGTCAGTCGTTCATGCCGAGCAAGGCCGTGATGTCGCGCCCGGGTTCAGCATCGCCGCCGTAGGTGAATTGGCCAGCGCGCTGGCGTTCGGCCAACTGCTCCATCTGGTAGCGATAACGGGTACCCGGCGTATCGAAGCGCGAGTGCAGGTCGCGACGTGGGTCGACCTCGAAATAACGTTGGTTCTGCGGGCGCACCACCGAGTTGTCCTGGGGCTGGATGATGTAGTTGATGCGCGGCATCACATAACGAAAAGGTGCGGGTGCAGCGGTGGTGTTGAAGGTGACGTCACACCGCGAGCGATGCTTGCCCACCGGCAGGAAGGGTTGCAGGTTGGGCACGTCGTAACCGGGGCGAAAGCGCGGATAGGAGATGCATACGTTGCTGCGTAGATGAATGTGCAGCACGGCGCGAAAATCCTGATACCTGGCGCGCACGCCGCCGACCCAGCGCATGATCGGCGCCACTGACTTTTGCGCCACGGTACGGGTGCGAGTCACGGTCTCGGAGGTCCATTGCACTTCCACCACGTCCGACTCGCTTACACCGTCGCCAATGGTATTGGCATGCAGGAAATCGGCATGGGTCAGATCAATCAGGTTTTCCACCGACAGCGCCGAGGTCGCATCAAACCGCACGGTTCGCTGGGTGTAACCGGGAAGACTGCCATCCTGGGGTAGAAACGGAATATGCGGGAGCAACTGCATGTCGGCAGCGTCCGGATTACCGTACCAGACCCAGATGTACCCGTAGCGCTCAACCAGCGGATAAAAGCCCCGTCCCCCGGTAAACGCTGTGAGTGTCAGCTCTTTATGGGGGAAATGCGGGTGAAACTCGGCCGCCACCGCACGCCCGTTGTCGCGCCACAGGTAATAGGGCTGAGCATGAATGATCCGGCGAATGGGCCGGGTACCCAGGTCGCGGCTATGGGACACCGGGAACCAGGTGTCACGCAGGTCGTAGTTGATTGGCGTCCAGTCACCCCGAACTTTGCCAGGGATCGTATCGGTGGAGGAAGGCACGGCATGCATGGTGGGAGCTCCTGTGCTCAGACGACTGCGCTGACGGGAATCAGGGTCGGTTGGCGCAACTCACGCAGTTCGCGGGATGAGGTTTGCAACAAGGCCGCGACGGCTGTGCCGTCGATCCGGCTGTTCACCTGGAACGGCGCCTGTTTGCGCAGGCGGGCCAGACGCCAACGCAGGGGTGCCCTGAGGTGTACGTGCTCATGCACAAAACCACGCCAGCACAAACTGGTTGTGCCACGACGGTTGGCACCGGTGGCGATCATCAGCGTCACCAGCGGCAATTCATCTTCGCTCAGCAAATCCACTCGAACAGTACCGCCGTTAAAGGGGACCGCGGTGCGCACGATCAAGGGGTAATCCACCACAAACTGCGAAGGCAGGATTTGTGTGGTCCATACCGCACCTCGCTCCAGAACCACCCGCCCCTGCTCGCTGCGCAGATCGCCAAGGAAAAAATCGGTGAGGCGCACATGGGCAAACCCGAGCAAGCATTCCGGGCCGTCGAGCATCGCGTCCAGGTACTGGTCGTGACTCATGTTGACGATGGTGGAACCGGTAAATTCGCGTCCGCCCGGTTGGTAGTCGCTGCTGGGCAATTGCCCTTGCGGTGCCCCTTCACCCAACCACACATGGACAAAACCATTCGCCTCGCTGACCGCAAAGGCACGCGCGGCATAACGTGCAGGCACACGCTCATCGGTATGCAGGTTGGGGATCTGCGTACAGCCACCACTGGCGCCATCAAAGGTCCAGCCGTGATAACCGCACTGCAGACCGGACTCGACGACTCGCCCCAAAGCCAGCGGCACCCGCCGATGTGGGCAACGGTCTTCCAGGGCAAAGGCCTGGCCGGCTGCGTTTCGGAACAGGACCAGTTCCTCGCCGGCAAAGGCCACGGCCAATGGCACTTGATCTTTCACGGCCTCGCAAAGCGCCATGGCCCACCAGCCAGGGGTCATCATCGGGCTGCCTCTTTGTTATTGGTCTTGGGCAAATGCGTTGAACGCAGTCAGCGCTAACGGTAGTGCTTCGCGGCAGAGAGAGCAAACACAAATAAACAGTATTTTGTTTTCTGTTGAAATTATTTACAGCCAACGAAAACCGCAAGATGTGGCCACAACCCTCTACGAACCTTGGTTCAATAGACACATTGCCGCTCTTTAGGCCACCTACAAATGGACATTTCTTCTATTAGTGATCATGTTCTAATGGAAAATAGCTAGCGAGCAATCCATAAGCCTGATTACCATTAGCTTGCTCATTAACTCCAAGGTGCGCTGACGATGACCCAATCCACCCTCGGCTTTGTCCTCCATGACGTTGCGCGCGAGGTGAAACATGGCTGAGCCGACATTGCAGCGCCCTGCCGTGCACGCCGAAGCCCGACCGCTCGAGCCCGTGGAAAAACCCCGGATGCAGGCGCCCGAGGCTTCCGCCCTTGATGGCGATGCTCAAGAACCGAATGACACGGCGCGCCAACGCTGGCGCATCGGTCTGTTTTTGCTGGCACCGATCAGTGTCGTGGCCTGCGCCGCCTGGTATGTGTTGGGTGGCCAGGTCGTGAGTACCGACAACGCTTATATCCAGGCCGAGCGGGTGGGAGTTTCAACCGATGTCGCCGGGATCGTCGCGGCCATTGAAGTCAGTGACAACCAGACCGTGAGCAAAGGCCAGGTCTTGTTCCGCCTCAAGCCCGAGCCGTTTGAAATCGCCGTGGCCAGCGCCAGGGCGCAGCTGGAGAACGCGCGCAACCAGATCCTCTACCTCAAGGCGAGCTACAACCAATCTCTGGCCGAAATCGCCCAGGCTGAAGCCAAATTGCCGTTTTACCAGACCAATCTGCAACGGCTGGAAAAGCTGGTCAGCGTTGCCGCCGTCTCAAGGACTATCTACGACGACGCCCACCAGGACCTCGACAATACCCGTCAGCAAGTATCGGTCGCCAAGGCCCAGGCTGCCGCGGCGTTGGCCCAACTGGGTGGGCGCCTGGACAGACCACTTGAGCAGCATCCTTCCTACTTGCAGGCGCTGGCGGCCCTGAATGAAGCCGAACGCAACCTGCGAAACTCCGTGGTCATCGCCCCGTTCGACGGCGTCGTCACCAACGTTGACTCGCTGCAAGTGGGCGCGTATCTGCAACCACCCCAATCGGGCTTCAGCCTGGTCTCCAGCGAGCGACTGTGGGTCGCGGCGTCCCCGAAAGAAACCGAGCTGACCAACGCCCGGATTGGCCAGGGCGTCACCATCGAGGTAGACACTTATCCGGGTATCACCTGGCATGGCACCGTGGAAAGCATCAGCCCGGCCTCCAGTTCGAGCTTCTCCCTGCTGCCGGCCCAGAACACCACGGGCAACTGGGTGAAAGTCGTGCAGCGCATTCCGGTACGCATCCATATCGACGATGCTGTCGGCAAACCGGCGCTGCGCCATGGCATGAGCGCCGTGGTAGATATCGACACCGGCACCGCACGAGGCCTGCCCAAGCCACTGGCAAACCTGCTCGCACGCCATCATGAATGACGTGTCCGGACCGCTGCCGCCCTCGCCGCTGCGGGTACTGATCACACTGTGCGTGGTGCTGGCGGTGGTCATGCAGGCGCTGGACACCACCATCGCCAACGTCGCACTGCCCTTTATGCAGGGCAGCGTATCGGCCAGCGCCGATCAGATTAACTGGGTGCTGACTTCCTACATCGTCGCCACAGCCATCATGACGCCGCCCTCGGCATTCCTTGCCCGACGCTTCGGTCGCAAGCGCGTATTGCTGTGGTCGATCTTCGGTTTTGTATTGGCCTCGGTGCTCTGTGGCATCGCCCGCTCCCTGGAAGAAATCATCCTGTTCCGCCTGCTGCAAGGGGTGGCCGGGGCGGCATTGGTGCCCTTATCGCAAGGCATTCTGCTGGATATTTACCCGCAGAAAGACCGAGGGTCGGCAGTGGCCCTGTTCGGGGTATCGGTCATGGTCGGCCCGGTATTAGGTCCGATGCTCGGCGGCTGGCTGACGGAACACCTCAGCTGGCGCTGGGTGTTCTTCATCAACCTGCCTATCGGGTTGCTGGCCTTTATCGGCATGACCCGCTTCATACGGGAAACCCCGGCCGACAAGACTGCACGCCTGGACTGGCTGGGCTTTGGCTCGCTCAGCGTGGCGATCATGTCGATTCAATTGTTCCTCGACCGCGGCGAACAACTGGGCTGGTTCGACTCCGGGGAAATCATCCTGGAAGCGCTGGTGGCCGCCGTCGCTTCGTACATCTTCATTGTCCACACCTTCACTCATGACAAGCCCTTTATCAGCCTGAAGCTGTTCAAAGATCGCAATTACTCGGTGGCGGTGGTGTTTATCTTTATCATTGGCATCACCTACCTGGCCTCGCTGGCACTGATGACACCCTACCTGCAAACCCTGATGGGGTACCCGGTGCTCACCGCCGGCATGGTCATGGGGCCACGCGGACTGGGGACGATGCTCAGCATGTTCCTTGCCGGGAAGATCATCGGCAAAGTGGATATTCGCTGGATACTGTTTTGCGGTTTGTTGCTGTCCGCCTGGTCGATGTACATGATGACCGGCTGGACGCCGGCCGTGTCCATCGACACCATCATCTACGTCGGCTTTATTCAGGGCGCGAGCCTGGGTCTGTTGTTCGTCCCGCTGACCACCATCGCCTTTACCACCCTGCCCCCGCATTTGCGAGGCGAAGCCACGGGCCTGTACAACCTGTCACGCAACGTCGGTTCGAGCGTTGGCATCTCGATCGTTACGGTGCTGCTGGCGCAAAACACCCAGATAAACCATGCCGAAATCGGTGCATACGTGACGCCGTTCAACCGCCTGTTCGATGCCTGGCCTGTCAACCATCAGCTCAATCCATTGACCGCCAGCGGGCGTGCAGCACTGGATGGCTTGATCACTGTGCAGGCCAGCTGGGTGGCTTACCTGGATGACTTCAAGCTGCTGATGTGGTTATCCATCGGCGTCATACCGCTGCTGCTGATATTCAGGACGGCGAAGTCTCAAGCGAATCAGGCCTCGTAGCGAAAACGTCCCACCGCCACATTCAGCTCATCGGAAAGCTCGCGCAAAGACACCACGGCTCCGGATACCTGATGGGTGATCGCATCACCCTCGCCGGCCATGCGTGCGATGTGCTCGACGTTGGCCACGATGCCTCGCCCACCCTCGCTCTGCACGCTTACCGCATCGGCGATCCGGTCAACCCCGCGCGTAGAGTCACCCACCAGTTCCGTTGCCTGCTGCAGGGTGCTTTCCAACTCACTCAGCAGCCGGCCGCTTTCTTCCAATGCCACAGTGCCCGCGCTCAATGCCTGGTCGACGATCCCGGACTGGCTCTCCAGCTTCAACGTCAGCTGGTTGATCGAGTTGGCCGCCAGCGCAGAGCGTTGTGCCAGGTTACGCACTTCGTCGGCCACCACGCTGAAGCCGCGCCCCCTCTCTCCGGCACGCGCCGCTTCGATGGCCGCATTGAGCGCCAGCATGCCCGTCTGCGCGGAGAGGTCCTTGACCTGACCGATGCTGGCGGTAATCGCTGTCGTACTTTCGACAAAATCGCCCACCGAGCCGCGGATCGCGGAGAAGGCATGGCGCACGCTGTCGATTTTCTCAAGCAGTCGCGATAAGGCCAAGTGTCCATCCTGCGCACCGCGCAAACTGGCTTCGGCGCAGCTGCGCAGGCTTTCAGCATGACTGGAGATTGCCGCAATACCGTCGCTCATCTGCTCGATGGTCATCGACACCGCGCCCACCGCACCGGCCTGCGCCGTAGAGCTTTGCGCCACCCGCGCCGAAGCGCCCACCAGCTCCTCTGCCGAGGCGCCGACCGATGCCGCGACTCCGGCAACCTGGCGCATGGCCTGCTGGAAGCTATCGATGAGTTCGTTGAATGCTTGAGCCGTATGGGCAATCTCGTCTCGACCCATGACCCGCACGCGTCGGGTCAGGTCGCCATCGCGCAACTCGATCGACGCCCTCTCGATTTCCCGGATGGGCCGGATGATTTGCGCACGCAACAAAAGACTGACTAACACAGCCATTAAGCTGCCACCCAGCAGCACCGCCACGAGCATCCGTGAGACCTGCTGTTGTGTTGCGCCCGCCTCAGCGAAGGCGCCAGAGGTCAGCTCGGCTTGTAGACCCAACAGCCGGTTGAATTGACCTTGCAAGCCATTGTTGTCGGCACGCACCCGACCCAGCAGCGAGGCAGCCTGTATCTGGTCGCTCAAAGCAGTGCGCTTGAATTCGGCAAGCCCCTCGCCGACCACTGCGGCCTGCTCCTGCACCGCTTGATAGAGCGCTCTCTCCTCTTTGCCCAAGCGAGTTTCACGGGCCACTTTGTCCAGCCCGGCACGCATGTCGTCGACACTGGCCTGCATATCCTCAAGATATGACTCAAGGTCCTCCGCAGAAGCTTGACCACTGGATTCAAGGATGCGCGCGCCTGTGGCATAGGCGCCGACCATCGCCGCCTGCGAGGCGGCCGAGGTTTCTAACACTTGCCGATACTGCTGGAAACGCAACTGGTCGATTTCCTCGATTACCGCTTGTTGCTTGGCCAGCCCGCGATAGGCCAGACCCGAGACAACCAGAAGAGCGAGCACAAATAACCCGGGCAGCACGAGGAGCTTGGCGCCGATTGAGAAGCCTTTCAGAAATGGCATGTTGGTTACCGTTTTTGTTTTTATAGAGCATGACTAGGCAGGCAGTTTATCCTGCATTATTCTTTATACAGTATTTAATTCTATTATCAGAACGATATTGAAGGTTTGATGTCCCGCCATAGCGCCTTGCCTCCGCCCTGCAACTAACGCCTGGCGTAACCAAAGCCAGCCAACCAGCACTGGAACGAACAGCCCAGGTAAGCAGCGGCATTGCAAAGACCAAGGTCAGGTTCGATACCGCCCCCCACAGAATCGCCAGCGCCTTGATTAATTCCGCCGCCAGTACCGATGAATGCCGCAGCCCTGCGGCCTCATCGAGCCCGCGGCGACCTGCTCAGCCGTAAGCGAACGTCCATGTGAGGCTTTCAGCAAGTACTTACCTATTCAGGCGAGGGGAAGTTTTTCAATGAAGGCCGTGAATTCCGTTAAATGCGGAGTCACCGGGCAAGCAGGGAGGAACCCGCACCCTTCACGTAACGAAAAAATCGACGCTGACTGGTGTCCCCAATTGCAGACAAGTTTTTGAATGGCGCGGCCGAGGTACTGTGCTCAACAGGTGAGCCAACATCGAAGGATCGAAGTCGAAGGTCAGAAACCGAGATGAGCGAGGCAGTAAGGTTAGGACCGGATGTGAATACTTAATATGCAGTGGTCCATGCCCACTTCAGAGGAACAACTGCAAGTAATTTTGTGGGGGTAAAAAGAACAAAAATAAAAAAGGGTCGCGAGATAAAATCTCGCAACCCCTTGAATTATATGGTCGGGACGGAGTGATTCGAACACTCGACCCCTAGCACCCCATTCAGTTAAGCACTAGATATCCTTGGTTCGCACTAACCTCCTATAGAATTCTAAAACCCAGTAAAACAAGGGCTTTTAGAGCTTCACTCTTCCAACGACTGCTATCCTGACCTACACTTAGCTGACAGATCAGTGGGAGTAAATGTGGGAGTATATTTTTCAGGAGGTTGATTATGGCCAAACTCACCGCCAAAGAATTGGAAGCACTTACCGAGCGAGATGTCGGCATCGTCATACGCGACGAAGGCAGCCTCTCTGGCAGAGTCTCACTCCGCAAAAAAGGCGTCGCCATCCCCTTTTACTTCCAGTTTCGCTGGGAAGGGATTTACACCCGCTTCTCGTGCGGTACCTGGCCAAATAAGTCGTTGACTGAAATCCGCAAGGAGCGCAACGAAGCGCGGGACCTTGTAGCCAAAGGGATCAATCCAAACGAGAACAAGCGCGCATGGAAGGTCAGACAAAAAGCGGAACTGGCGGCACAACTCGCGGAGGCCGATCGGCAAAAGTCTAAGGAGCTAATGTTGCCGCTGACCGAAAACTGACCCAGTAAAGGCTGTTCTGCCGACTGAAAACTGACCCAGGTGTTCAACTGCTTCTGCTCACTTTCCGAGCAGGAGAACACAGGGTGATCAGCATGGAAATGTTGGGAAAAATCCGGCGGATGTACTTCCGCGACAAGCTCTCGCTGCACCAGATAGCCAAGCGTACCGGGCTGTCGAGAAACACCATCCGAAAATGGGTCAGAGCGCCCGAAGCCACTCAGCCGGCGTACCAGCGGTGCGCGACCTTCAACAAACTCAGCCCATTCCACGACACGCTGGAACAGGCGCTGAAAGCCGATTCGTTTCGGGCAAAGCACAATCGCAGAAGCGCCAAAGCACTTTTCGAGCAGATCAAGGCCGAGGGTTATGACGGCGGCTACAGCCAGCTCACAGCGTTTGTACGCTCGTGGCGAGGTGAGCAAGGCAAGTCTTTACGCGCTTTTGTACCGCTGACGTTTGCGCTCGGTGAAGCCTTTCAATTTGACTGGAGCGAAGAAGGGCTGCTGATCGGCGGCCTGTTTCGACGCATCCAGGTCTCCCACATGAAGCTGTGTGCCAGTCGCGCATTCTGGTTGGTTGCGTACCCCAGCCAAGGTCACGAGATGCTATTCGATGCCCATACACGCTCGTTCGGAGCGTTAGGTGGCGTGCCGCGTCGCGGCATCTACGACAACATGAAAACGGCTGTCGACAAGGTCAACAAAGGCAAGGGCCGCACGGTCAATGCCCGGTTTTCCGTGATGTGTGCGCACTACCTGTTCGATCCGGATTTCTGCAACGTAGCCTCTGGCTGGGAAAAGGGCATCGTTGAAAAGAACGTTCAAGACAGTCGACGGCGCATCTGGATCGACGCTCAAAACTGCATGTTCCACACCTTCGAAGAACTGAATGCCTGGCTCGGCCAACGCTGCCGGTCGCTCTGGAGCGAGCTGCCGCATCCGCATTACAGCGGGCTAACGGTGGCAGAGGTCTTGGAACTGGAGCGAGTTGAAATGATGCCGATGCCGACGGCCTTTGATGGCTACGTCGAGCGTACCTTGCGGGTCTCCAGCACCTGCCTGATCAGTGTGGCGCGAAATCGCTATTCGGTGCCTTGTGAGCGAGTCGGCCAGTGGGTCAGCAGCCGTCTGTATCCTTCTCGGATCGTGGTCATCGCCGACGAAACGGTGATCGCCAGCCACGAGCGCCTCTTTGATCGAGATCAGGTCAGTTTTGACTGGCAGCATTACATCCCACTCATCGAACGCAAGCCGGGTGCACTGCGCAATGGCGCACCGTTTGCCGATCTGCCCAAGCCGTTACAACTTCTCAAACGGGGCCTAAGACGTCACAGCAACGGTGATCGAATCATGACGCAGGTGCTCGCTGCCGTGCCCATCGCCGGTCTCGACCCGGTGCTGGTAGCGGTAGAACTGGTGCTTGAGTCGGGAAGTCTGAGCGCCGATCACATCTTAAATGTTCTCGCCCGGCTCACCGCTACTGCACCACCGCCTTCCGTAGAAACCAGCCTGCAACTCAAGGTGGCTCCCGTTGCCAACACGGCCCGATATGACCAACTCCGTACAACAGATGAGGAGAGCCGCAATGCGTGACTTGATGGCAGAACTTAAAGAACTGCGTCTGCATGGCATGGCGCAGGCTTGGGAAGAACTGGCGGCCCAGGGAGAAGCTTCGACGGCATCCTCGAAATGGCTGCTTGAGCATCTGCTCCAACAGGAGCAGGCAGATCGCGCCGTGCGCTCTGTGAATCATCAGATGAACATGGCAAAGCTCCCCATGCACCGTGATTTAGCTGGCTTTGACTTCAGCGCTTCCAGCGCTGATGCCCGTCTGGTCAAGGAATTATCCAGCCTTGAGTTTACGGAGACTGCGCAAAATGTCGTGTTCATCGGTGGGCCTGGAACCGGAAAAACACACCTGGCCAGTGCCTTGGCCGTGTCCGGAATCACCACTCATAACAAACGAGTACGGTTCTTCTCCACGGTCGATCTCGTCAACCTGCTGGAGCGTGAAAAGTACGATGGTAAGGCAGGCCGAATCGCCCAGGGACTGCTTCGAACAGACCTGGTGATACTCGATGAGCTTGGGTATTTGCCCTTCAGTCAGAGCGGTGGCGCGCTGTTATTTCACCTGCTTTCAAAACTGTACGAGCACACCAGCGTGGTCATCACCACCAACCTCAGCTTCTCGGAATGGTCGAGTGTGTTTGGCGACGCCAAGATGACCACTGCGTTGCTGGATCGGCTGACACACCACTGCCACATCGTCGAAACGGGCAACGAGTCCTACCGCCTGCAACACAGCACCTTGGCCGCCCAGACAAAGATCAAATCGCGTGAACGAAAGCGCAAGGACGAAGATGGTATCGAGGACGATGAACCGTTTTGATCTGCACCATAAACACCCTGCCGCATGCCTGCATGCGGTGGGGCCCGATGCGACTTCAACCAGAACACTACTGCTAAGCTTATCCACAATTGCTGGGTGAAAAATCAGCAATCCGCCCTGGGTCAATTTTCAATCGGCAGGGTGGGTCAGTTTTCAATCAGCGCCAACAGAGCTAACGCTGCTGGACCTCGCGGGTGAATGGCTTCGCGATGGTGTGGCGCGCAAGGATGGTAATGCCGAACTACGGAGAAAATTCGCGAAAGACCTTTACCCCACCCTTGGCTCAAAAATCATCAGTTCAATTAGTGAGCATGACCTGCGGAACCTGGTGCGGTTCGTAATGGCACGCGGCGCTACTCGTCAGGCCATCAGTCTTTTTTCGGATATCGTTCAGATGTTCGGATGGGCCCAGAAACGCCAACCATGGCGAACATTGCTGATTGACGGAAACCCATCAGACTTAGTCGAAATCAACAAGCTTGTACCCAGTGACTACCAGGAGGAGCGAACTCGGATCCTCTCCTCTATCGAACTTCAAGAATTATACCAACGCTTTCAAAAAATGACTGCGGACTATGCAGCACTACCTGCCGGCGAAAAGTACGATGGGATTCGCCCACTCAAGCCAGAGTCCGAACTTGCGCTTTGGATTTGTTTGGGAACGTTATGCCGGATTGGTGAACTGCTTCAGGCCGAATGGAAAAACGTTGATTTGGAAAATGGTGTCTGGTTTATTCCCGTGGCAAATGTCAAAGGTAGCCGGGGAAAAAAGCAGGACCACCACGTGTTCCTATCTCCGTTTGCGATCCACTATTTCAGCAAGCTTCGGCTGCTCACAGGAAACTCTCAATGGTGCTTTCCCGCAAAGCATCATGATGGTCATGTCGATCTCAAGGTCGTCAGCAAACAGGTGGGAGACCGCCAATCACGCTTCAAAAATCGCAAGCCGCTTTCACGTCGCCGACATGATGACACCCTGGTGCTGTCCGGTGGTGCCAATGGGGAGTGGACACCCCATGACTTGAGACGAACGGGTGCAACGATGATGCAAGCCTGGGGCATAAGCCTTGACGTGATAGACCGGTGCCAGAACCACGTGCTGGCAGGTTCCCGGGTCCGCCGTCACTACTTACACCATGATTATGCCGAAGAGAAAAAAGAAGCTTGGAACCTGCTGGGCGAGAAGCTCACCGACTTCATGACCGGCCAGGACGGTCTGGAGGGGCTAGGTAGAGGCAACTCAAATGGGCACAAAGCCCCCATGACGACGCCTACCTCGACCACCGGAAAATTGAACCCGAATTAATCAACATCTGAACGGCAATAGTCGTCCGTCGACCGTAAGCTCTTATTTTTCCACACGGGGTGAGCTATGAATCACACAACAAAGCTTGACGGGCAGTATCCAGAGAGACTGACGGATCTTGAGCCCTGGCACCAGGACGATGCCCTGGGCCCCCAAAAACGTTGCGTGAGCATTTTCCAGCACAGCACCTACGATGGGACACAGCATTGGAACGCCCTTATTTCGATCGGTATGGCAACGAATGAAGAAAAGTCTCCTCTTGTGAAGGAAATCGCTGCCGCGGGGTCTCCTCTAAACGACAATTACTTTATCGATGCCGAGAATCTGGAGCTTTGGATAAACAAGGAGCTCGCTGGACTTTGTCGGTACCGTAGCCATGGAAGTGAAGATCTGGACGGCGAATCCGAAACACAGGGACCGTTGAGGTTCTTGTTCTCACTCGACGCCGTATTCGTTCGCCCGCTTTATCATTCATTAGGTTTTGGCGAAATTTTGTCGGAACACCTAGCCGAGCAGTTAATGGCCGGGCTACTCACACAATTGGTCCGCATAAAATCACATGATGCTGGCGCGGACGTCGTTTTATTCGCGGACTTTGATTCCGTCGAAGGAGATCGTTTTTTTGAAAATCTGGCCGAATTGATCGAGCTGAAAATTGAAATCTCCTCCAATTCACTTGGTATACCGATCGCCTTCTCGACAGATTCAGGATATTAGGAAAGACGGTGCCATCGGGCCGTTGATGGATGGGAGCCACCCATTTCCTGGGATTACTTGAGGTGACTGAAGCGTGAGGCAAACCGATCAAGCACTCGGCAGAATTCCTGGACTCAATTTTGGACTTAAAAGTACTGGATGGTGCTGGACTTCAGTGATTCCCGCTGGAACAGAAAAAGAGGTCGAAGCCTCTTTTTTCAGTTTCTACAGACCTCAATAGAAGCCTGTAGATCAATAATTGGAGCGGGAAACGAGACTCGAATCTTGCGTCCGACCCATTGAAATCTAAGGGGTTTCTTTTATTCCTGAAGCAGGAATGGACTCAATTCTGGACTTGTTTTCATAGTGTATCAAGAGCAAAAAAAGAGTGATTCCAAGCCAAGCTACTGGATTCTACCCGTAGCCAATCGGACGGACGATCATCAAGCTGAGCTGGTCGACATCACCCCATTGATCCCTGCCGACTACGAGGCAGAACGAAGCCGCATCCTTTCACCTGCTGAGTTGCTGGAACTGCTGGAACTGCATAACCGCTTCCAGCAAATGACCCTCGATTACAGCGCCCTCCCCGCCGGTCAAAAGTACGAAGGCATTCGTCCACTAAAGAAAGAAACCCAGCTCGCGCTCTGGATCAGCCTGGGCACGCTGTGCCGGATTGGCGAGTTGCTGCAGGCCGAATGGAAAAATGTCGATCTGGACCAGCAGACGTGGCTCCTTCCCAGCGAAAATGTCAAAGGCACTCGCGGCAAGAAACAGGACCACCATGTCTTCCTCTCACCCTTTGCCCTGCATTTCTTTCAGGAACTCAAGATCTCATGGGAGACTCTCAGTGGTGATTTCCCAACAAGCAGGATGATGTGAAAGTGGTGAGCAAAGAGGTGGGTGATAGCCAGGTCCGCTTCAAAAACCGTAAGGCCCTCTCACGACGGCGCCATGACGACACGCTGGTCCTTGCCGACGGCCAGAACGGCGACTGGACGCCGCATGACCTGCGCCGCATGGGCGCGACCATGATGCAGGCTTTGGGAGTCAGCCTGGATGTTATCGATCGGTGCCAAAACCATGTACTGGCCGGATCTCGGGTGAGACGTCACTACCTGTATCATGATTACGCCGAAGAAAAGAAGCGCGCTTGGAACCTGCTGGGTGATCGACCCAGTGCAGTTTTGTCCTCCACTTACGATCATCAACCGACCGAATCAATGATGTCTTTTCCAGCGTACGCCGCCACTGGATCACTACCACTTTCATAAGCCGGCATCATTAGTGCTGAGTTCTCATAGATTCGTAGATTACGTCCATGCAGCGACCCAGCACTTCATTAAACAACCAGCGAAAGAGATCGCTGTCGCGAAAACGGCCGTGTGGATTTTTAAAACGTCGAATGATTGGGTATTTCATCTTCAAGGCTCAACCGGCAGAACCAGCGATACGCCATATTCAATGGGCCTTCGCACAATCGCGGCTCTGAGCGAATGCCGTAGCAATAGCCCACGTCCAGCATGCAGATCATCAGTTCAAGATCAATCGACGGACGGACGGCCTATCTAGCTATAGAAATCCGCGAGAAGCGGACATCTAGCGTGAAATCCACGACTGCCATTCTTGGGTCGTGTTTCCCCCGGGAACTCGTACCAGAGCCAGTCAAAACTTTGTGGGATAACACATCCAGACAGTGCTCACAGTTTCCTTGGGTGTCCCAGGATCGCGCGTGGATATCGACTGTACTGACCGTGCTAACAAGCAAGGTCAAGCTCCTGCAAAACCTTCCCCCCACTAAGTAGTGGGGTGCAGCCGCGAGGGGGGGGGGGGCTGAGCAGAAGACCCACAGTGACCGCGCACGGGTCCTGGGGTTAAGCCTGATGTTGGCACGCAGGGCTGGGGCGAACGCAACGCTATAGGAGCTTCCAGGTATAACTGAGGACGACGCGATACTCGTCAATATCAGTTCTGTAATTAGACCGCGCTACCGCGTCGCGAAGCCTGATGCCGAATCCCTTGACAGGCCCGCTCTGGAAAACATAAGACATATCGATATCGCGTTCGCTGTCTTTACCTTCATAGCCGCGCCCTGTCTCAACGTTGTTCCCCACGACGTATCTAGTCGAAAACAGCAGGCCCGGTACCCCCACCGCCGCAAAGTCATAGTCGTAACGCACCTGATAAGACACCTCGTCTTGTGATGAAAAGTCATAAGTGGGCAGTTCATTGGCCAAGGGCGCAATATTGGCGAACACCCGGGGGAACGCGGTGTCACCGTACATTCTTTGGTACCCTACGGTCACAGCATGCCCGGACCTTGCCACCCCGAGTGTGCCATACAGAGCGCGGTTATCGACCTTCCCGATTAGGTGATCACCATCTTCAACAGCATCATACTGTGCCAACGTACCGCTTAGTGACCAACGCCCCACTAACTGCTTATGCTTAATGCCAACATAACTCTGCCGGTAAATGTCCTCCAGTTGGGCGTACCAACCACTGACGGTGGTACGTGACTCATTAAAACTATAGTCACCCCCCATATAATTAAAGGCATCACTGGGCGACGCGCGTTGCGGGATATAGCCCAACATGGCGATCAATTTTTCGTCCCCGGCTTCATTTCGAAGGCTAGTCGATTTGATACGCCCGCCTTGAAGGGTCAGTCCAGCAAGTTCGCTACTGGAAAAGGAGACACCCTGATAGGATGGTGGAAGCAACCGAATGTCGCTGAAGGGCAACACGGGAATGTCGGGTTGAAGTTCACCCAGTCTCAGCTCGGTTTTAGAAAACCTGGCTTTTAAGGTTGGCCCCAAACGACTGTAATCGTCGGCAGGGGCCCCGCTATCCTTGATAGACAGCAAGCCCGTCCCTACCCGCCCACGGCCACTATCGAGTTTGAGACCCAAGGTGGCAACAGCATCGATACCAAACCCAACAGTACCTGGGGTATAACCGGATTTGAAATTAAGAATGAAGCCTTGAGCCCACTCTTCAGCCTTGGGTTTCTCGGTCCCACGAATATCTAAGTAGTTGCGTTGAAAGTAGTAATTTCTGGCTTGCAGTGTAGCGGTTGAATCTTTAAAAAAATCCGAATCCTCAGCCCATGCCAAGCCCGGCGCACAAAAATACAGTAACGCCGGCCACACGAGTGGCGCGCAATTTTTGTTGTTCACGATTTCACCCTTTTTATTTTTATAGAATGATCATTGCGTGCAGCTGAAAGCGACGATCAACCCGGCAACTGAGCACCGTTGAATAATTGATCGTCACTGGATTTCTAAATTACCGCGTCATACAACCAAGAGAGACCGGCATACGCCTGTTCAGGAGTACGGGTGCCGAGCATGTTGTTACGTAGTTCGGCCGCAACTCCCTCGGCGTGGTAGAACTCACCATGAACACGTGCCATGACCTGACAACGGCCCGTGCGAAGGTATCGGCGAGCCTGATAGGCTTTAAAAGCCGACTCAAAATCACCCTGACACTTTTCGATCTCCTGTGCGAGTACGACGCCATCCTCCATCGCCATACACGCCCCTTGTGCAAGGTATTGCAACATGGGATGCGCTGCATCGCCCAGAAGTGTGGTACGTCCCTGACTCCAGTTTTTCACGGGTTCACGATCGCACAATACCCACATCCGCCAGCTTTCAATTTTGGACAGGAGCGTTTGTACGGTGTCACACGTGCCGGCAAACCGACGGCGTAATTCTTCAGGGTCGCCCTCGGTGTTCCAACCCTCTACATAGCGGTCGCTGTGGAAGACTGCCACCAGGTTGAATAGTTTTCCACCTCGAAGCGGGTACTGGACCAGGTGGGACTTTGGCCCCCCCCAAAGAATCATCGAGTTGCGTCGAAACTCAAGCGGCACGTCCTCAATGGGCAACACCGCCCGGTACGCAATGTGCCCGGAGACCACAGGCGCACCGTCACCGACAATTTTCTCTCTGACTTTCGACCACAATCCATCTGCGCCAATCAGTGCGCAACCCCGAATGGTTTCACCTTGGTCAGTGGTCACGCATACGGACAGGCCATCATCTTCGTAGCCCACCACTTTTGTGGCGATCCTGAATTCGACATCAGCGGACTCGCGACACGCGGCCAGAAGAACCGAATGCAGGTCCGCACGATGCACCAAGGCGTAGGGATACTTGAAACGTTCCCGAAACGCTGCGCCTGTCGGGATGGTGGTAACCATCTCAGCGCTGACACTGTCCATGAAGATCAAATCATCGGGTAACACGGTCAGTTCGCGTACTTGATCAGCAACGCCGAGCGTCTCCAACACGCGAAAACCGTTAGGGCCCACCTGGATCCCCGCACCGACTTCGCGAAACTCTTCGGCCTGTTCGATCAAGAGCGTTTTGAAGCCCTTATGTGAGAGTGCCAGCGCTGCTGCCAGACCACCAATGCCCCCCCCAATGATTACAATTGGATCTTGTAGGCTCATGACGACACGACCTCGACAACAATTTCACCAATCCCTTCAATTCGTGCTTTGATCTGATCACCGTGAACAATGGGACCCACACCTTCGGGCGTTCCGGTGTACAACAAATCACCCGGCTCAAGTGTGTAATAGGTCGAGGCGAATTCGATCAGCTCTGCCACGTTCATGATCAAATCCCGAGTATTGGCGTGCTGGCGTTTCTCACCATTAACCTCCAGCAGCAACTCCAAGCCCTGTGGGTCGCTGAGCTCATCAGCCGTGACAAGCCATGGCCCCAACACCGAGTAAGTGTCCAACGATTTGCGCAAGCTTCGCTCTTCAGGCCCGCGGATCGTGATGTCCAGGCCAATGCTGTATCCGGCAACATAGGCCAGTGCGTCTTTCGCCTTCACATCCTTGGCACGCTTGCCAATAACAGCGACTAGCTCGATTTCGTGATCGGTACGGCGCTCTGGAAGATTAATCACAATCGGTTTACTGACACCGATCAGCGAGCTGGTAGCTTTCAGGAAGAGGCCCGTCTCCTGGATTTTTCGGACATTGGCACGTGTAAACGTCTCCGTGTCTGCGATGGCTTCATCAAGGTGAGCTTGATAGTTGACAGGCGCAGCCACAATTTTGCCTGGGTTACCGACGGGGCTAAGCAGCTCGACATCGCTTAACTTGAAGACCGCTGCGCTTCCCTTGGCAAGCGAGATTTCGGGGCGTAGCTCGGCCAGGTTAGCGATCAGCAGGTCATGGCGCGGAAACGGATAACGGGCAGGTGACAAAATACGCAGTGCTTGGGAAACGTCATAGACAATGTCGCCCTCAATCAGGCCCAAACGGTTATCGTTAAACAGACAAATTTTCATGGTTTTTCTCCTGGTGTAGTAGTTGCGCTCGGATTGATTTCGCTGCGCCAAAAACCGAGGTGTTCTTGCAACGGTCGATCGGAAAAGCTGAACAGTACGCATTGCTCGTCCGCCTCAAAACAACGCCATGCCCAACCCGGAACAACAAATACGTCGTCCTTGCAGGCTGTCCACGTTTGGTCACCGACCTGAACGCGCAGGCTGCCTTCAACCACGCAGCAAACAGCTCCGTCGGTTTCACGAAAGCTCGTGCCCTTGAACCCTGCTGGGAACATCTGCATAAAGGCACCCATCGAGCGAATCGGGGACAGCCCATTCGTTGGGTTGGTAAACATCAGTTTGAAACCGTTGCACGCGTCCCACTCATCGACGAGCGACAACTGTTCAAGCGCTGCACGCGTGCGCGAATAGGGGTAGTGAAAAAGTGGGCTGACGGGGCCGCCGTGGGTGTCGCCTACAGGTCTCAGGCCAGCGGCGAATCGCGCATTGGAGTCGCCTGTCGGGCGTGTCAGGGCCTGACGTAGATTCGGGTCATCAGCAGAGAAACCGGCGTTGAGCATTTGCACAACAGGCACATCCAGGCCGTCCAGCCACATCACAGGTTCCGTGCCCTGCGCACCATGGTCATGAAAAACGTTCGTGGGCGTGATGACAAAGTCACCCGGGTTCATTAGTACCTTTTCGCCATGCACCGTAGTGAACCCACCCTGGCCACTTAAAATCAGTCTTAGCGCAGACGCCGTATGGCGATGACTGGGGGCGACCTCCCCGGGCAGGATCATTTGAATACCCGCATAGAGGGATGACGTTATCTGCGACTTGCCCCGAAACTTAGGGTTTTCTAGGACAAGCACACGGCGCTCCGCATCTTCGGCGGAGATGACCTCACAGGCCATTTTCATATTTTGGCGAATGGTTTCGGCGCGCCAGATTACGGGGTCCGCCGTCTGCTTGGGCTCGCGCGGGGTAAGCCCGCGCAATACCTCCCAGAGGGGCGTCATGTTGTCATGGGCAATGTGATCTCTAAAGGCATTGTTACTCACAAATATCTCCTTACCTATCTATCGAACTTCGTTCAGCCGTGCATCGCTACGGTCTTGGTTTGCGGTCCGTGCGATGTGGCGACGGACGAGGGTCAGCGCGACAAAAAGAATCAACATCATGGCTGCTATAAAACCGAAGAACCGAGTGCCTGTGCTGGCAAGAATCCAGGGGCCGATGAAAGCGCTCAGCACCGCGCCCAGCCGTCCGAAAGCTGCGGGCAAACCGACGCCACTTGCACGCATTGAGGTAGGGAATATCTGCGCCGCCAGCACGAATAGGATTGCTTGTGTGCCCGGTACGCAGAGGCCGAGCAGCAGCAGGCTAACGGTGATGATAGGGAGCGAATTCGCAGCAGGTTGCAACGGCGTTACCATCAGCGCAGCGCAGCAGGCCAACGCCCCCGCCGCCATGCAGAGCATGGTTTTGCGCGAACCGAAGCGACTGAACAGCCAGCCGCCGCCCACCCCTCCAATCAGGCCACCGAGGCTGAACAACGCCATACTTGCGCTGGACATACTGACGCTGTAACCGGCCTCGACGAACAGGGAGGGGGACCAGGTAAACATGAGGTAGCTAGACAGAATCACGGTAAAGAAAGCGACCGCCAGAACCCGTGTGTCGCCGGCATATTCGCTGGCCATTAACGTTCGCACCGAAGCCTTCTTGACTGCAGCCGCTTCGCCGCTGTCCTCCAACGTGGTGGTCAATGACACCGCATGCCCCAGGTGGCGAATGATGTTCAGGCACGCTGCCGGCTTGATGCCGCGCGCCACCAGAAATCTCAGCGACTCTGGGACGCCAATGATCAGCGTCAGCGCGACGATCAACGGCGCACACCCCGCAATCACGAAAAAACTGCGCCAGCCAAGGGCAGGAAGAATTTGCGCCCCTAACAGGCCAACGACAATACCGCCAAAAGGCAACGCGCTCATCCCGATGGCGAGGGCAAGGCTGCGCCGGCGCAAAGGTGTGTACTCAGCCAGCATTGCCGTGACGTTAGGCATGGCTGCTCCCATGCCCAACGATGCAATCACTCGGCAGACGCCCAGAAAGACGATGTCATCGGCGAGCGCGCCCAATAACGTCATCAGGCCAAACGTTACGCTGGACGCGATGAGGGTCCATTTTCTGCCGATGCGGTCGCCCAACAGGCCCCCGAGGGCCGTCCCCAGTGCCATGGCCACGAAACTGAATCCAAGCACCGGTGCAAAGGCTGCGCGGCTGATACCCCATTCGGCTGAAATGGAGGACAGCGACAGGCTAAGCACCTGCGCGTCCACGCCATCGAACACCATGACGAGGGCGACCAAGAAGAGAATTCGCTTTTGATAGGACGTCCACTCTCCGTGATCGAGAATAGGGGCGATGTCGAGGACGGGGGACGATGGCTGCGCTAGCTGGCTCATGATGGAACCCTCACACCTTAAGGTGTTTTGTATTATTTGTTGTAATACGATAATTATGTTTTTTCCAAAAAGTGTCAACGCTTTTATCTTATGGCGCTATTTTTGTTTTTACTCACCTCGTGGTCGAGCTTGGCGGTAACATGCGGGCTCCGTCAAGCACACCTTTCTAAGGGGGCAGGGTTGATAAAGCAGCAGGTAACCGGCGCGTCAGCCATGCAAGTCTCAGGCGCAGAAGATCCCAAAGGCAGCTCCCAGGATCGCTTGATGCGCCTGCTCGAATTGTTCAGTGGAGACAGCAAATCTGATTGGTCTGTGGACGAAGCGGCGATCGAGTTAGGACTATCGGCGAGCCATACGTACCGTTACTTTCGAACCCTGTCGGGTGCCGGATACATCAGCGCCTTTACCCCGGGGCGCTACGTGCTGGGCCCAGCAATCATCGCGTTGGATAGAAAAATGCGGTTGGGTGATCCGATGATCCAGGCTGCAAGGTTGGTCATGGGTGACATGCTGAATGCGGCCCCCGCTGACAGCATCGCGATTTTATGCCGGTACTTCCAAGAGCACGTCATGTGCGTGCATGAGGAGTTCACCACCCGTTTCAAGCAAGACATCAGCTATGAGCGCGGCCTCCCAAGGCCCCTTTACCAAGGCGCAGCCTCAAAGGTCATCCTGGCGCACCTGCCATTGCGCCAGGTCAAACCCTACTACGAAGGCGTAACGGGCGAATTCGAGCGCTTTGGCCTTGGGGCCAATTGGGCGCAAGTCAAGCAGACACTGAGATCGCTGAGAAACGAGTCCGTAGTCATCACTTCAGGCGAATTGGGCAATAGCGCTGCGGGTATTTCAGCCGCCGTTTTTGACGATAAACGGGTGATCGGCAGCATCAGCATCGTGATACCCGTCGTCGATGCCTCCCCGGAAGTCAGAACACTGCTCGCGCCTATTGTTGCGAAGGCCGGGGCCGAGATGACGCAGAAAATGACGGTGTTGGCGTCTTCTGGATCATGAAATACACAACGCCGTCAGCTCTCTGGAAACAGCCAAGGCTCGGTGGCGCGTCGCTTGCTTTCGTATAAGCGCACGTCGTCGGCTTGAGCGAGCGTCAGGCTGATTTCATCGAGCCCCAACATCACGCATTTTTTGCGGAATGCATCGATCTCGAAACGGTAGATCACGCCCTCAGGCTGGGAAACGGTTTGGTCCGCTAGATTGATCTCAAGTTGCAACGCAGCATCACGGGCCGCGAGTGAGAACAGGTGATCCATTTCATCCTTGGTCAACACGATGGGCAGCACGCCGTTCTTAAGGCAGTTGCCATAAAAAATATCTGCGAAACTGGTGCTGAGCAGCGCTTTGAACCCGAAATCACGCAAGGCCCACGGCGCGTGCTCGCGGCTCGAACCACAACCGAAATTATCTCGGCACAGCAGGATTTGCGCTGACTTGAACCGGGGCTGGTTGAGCATGAACTGCTCGTTGAGCGGTCGTACCGAGCAGTCGTCCCCAGGTTGGCCTTGGTCTAGATAACGCCAGTTATCGAACAGGTAATCGCCATAGCCATATTTGCTGATCAATTTCATGAATTGCTTCGGCAAAATGGCGTCCGTGTCCACATTGATTCGATCAAGCGGCGCCGCTACTGCACAAAACTGCTTGAATGGTTTCACGGCCTTTCAACTCCTTATCTGGGCAGCGGTTATATCAACGAAATGTCCTGCCAGGGCCGCCGCTGCTGCAGTGACCGGGCTCACGAGGTGAGTTCTGCCACCCTGCCCCTGACGCCCCTCGAAATTGCGATTGGACGTAGATGCACAACGCTCCCCAGGGAGCAGCCGGTCCTCGTTCATTCCCAAGCACATCGAACAACCGGGCTCGCGCCATTCAAACCCAGCGTCGATGAATATCCTGTCCAAGCCCTCGGCTTCAGCCATGGCTTTGACCTGTCCTGATCCCGGCACCACCAATGCTTGTTTGATACGCGTGGATACTTTTTGACCGACTACAACCTGGGCAGCTGCCCGCAGGTCCTCGATGCGTGCATTGGTGCAGGAGCCTATGAAAATCTTGTCGAGTTCGATTGAAACGATGGCTGTGCCCGCTGTAATCCCCATATAGTCGAGCGCGCTGACCAAGGCCTGACGTTTAGCGGGGTCTACTTCGTCCGCGGGGTCGGGCACCTTTTCTAGAACATCGCACACCATTTGCGGAGAAGTTCCCCATGAAACTTGAGGGGCAACTTTTGCTGCATCCAGGTTCACCACCTGTTGGAAAATTGCCCCAGGGTCGCTGTGAAGCGTGCGCCAAAACGTAGCGGCGGCCTCCCAGCCTGCGTCTCGCGGCGCATGAGGTCGGCCGTGCAGGTAGGCCAGTGTGGTCTCGTCTACACCGATCAGCCCGACGCGAGCTCCGGCTTCGATTGCCATATTGCAAAGGGTCATCCGCGCTTCCATGGACATGCTACTGACCGTGCTGCCCGTGAACTCGATTGCATGACCGGTGGCCCCCGCAGTACCGATTTTGCGAATCAAGCTCAGGGCCAAGTCTTTTGCGGTCACGAACGGCTGCAATTCGCCGTCGATCTGAACCTTCATCGCCGCCATGGGTGAAACACGCAGGCACTGGGTGGCGAGAACGTGCTCGATCTCGGAAGTGCCGATGCCAAATGCCAAGGCCGCGAAAGCACCATGGGTACTGGTATGAGAGTCGCCACAGACGATGGTCATTCCCGGAAGACTGGCGCCAGATTCAGGCGCGATGACATGCAAAATGCCCTGCCTTTGATCACCCATTTTAAAGTGGCGCAGGTTCAGGTCATCGCAGTTACGCTCAAGCGTCTGAACCTGAATTTTCGCTACCGGATCCTGAATGCCCAGAGCCAAGTCCCTAGTCGGCACATTGTGGTCCGAGGTGGCGATGATCGTGCCGCTTCGCCAAGGGTTCAGCCCCGCTGCCGATAAACCTTCAAAAGCCTGGGGGCTGGTGACTTCATTGATCAACTGCAGATCGATGTAAAGCATCGCCGAACCGTCCGGGTCATGACGTACGACGTGCGTTTCCCAGAGTTTTTGCAGCAGCGTTTTGGGCACTGGAGGCTCCTCTTGTCAGATCGATCATTACGGACCTGCCTGGCCGGATTGTAGGCAAGCTTGCTCAGACAATATAGAGCGCTTTTATCGTAATGCGCTATTTTTGATTTTTAAAGAGTGGCAAAGTACTATGTGTTGTCCAACTGTACTGTTCAGATTTGTAAAATCTGAACAGCGAAAGCGCCCGCTTAAACGATTCCTGATCTCGGCTTTTGATAGCGATGTCTGATAGGCAGTGCGCTATCCCCCCTCAATACTCATCCGTTCAAGAGCGATCCGCAGTGGGTAAATATGACAACTAAAAGCTTTGACGTGCTGATTGTAGGAAGTGGTGCAGCCGGATGCGTGGTGGCCAGTTATCTGGCCGAGAACAGTCGGGCCAGCATTGCCGTGATCGAAGCCGGCGGCAAGGATTCCGACCCGCTGATCCATATTCCAGCCGGCTTCGGCACCATCCTGGCCAAGGATAAACACGTGTGGACCCATTCCACCGTCGCCCAGCATGGTACTGAGCGACGCTTTCGCTCCGGCAAGGTGTTGGGGGGAGGCACGTCGGTAAATGCCATGGCGTATGTGCGTGGCCAAAAACGCGACTTCGATGCGTGGGACGAAGCCACCGCAGGCGACGGGGACTGGAATCACGCCAGCATGTGGCGTGCCTTCATCGAGCAAGAAAAAAACGACACGTTCCATGATGAACATCATGGCACCCAAGGCAATCTGGCCGTGCAGCTGCCCAAAGGGATCAACGAACTGAACCAGTATTGCCTGAAGGCATTTCAGGAATACGGCCTGCCCTACAATCCGGATTACAACGGCGCCAGCCAGATCGGTGTGTCACCGGTGCAATCGAACATCGAGAACAGTCGCCGTTGCAGTGCCGTAGTCGCGCACCTGCGCCGTCATCTGGAGAGTGGCCGCGTCACCTTGCTGGCGAACACAACGGTCACTCGGGTGCTGATCGATAGCCACCGCGCGGTAGGGGTCGAAATACTCCAGGGCGGGACTACGCAGCAAATCCAGGGCAAGCAGGTCATACTCAGCGCCGGGGCGGTACACAGCCCGAAGATTCTCATGCATTCCGGCATAGGCCCCAAGACCCAGTTGCAGGAATTCGGCATTGAGGTGATGGTCGATTCCCCCGGCGTGGGCGAAAACCTACATGACCACCCTATCGTACCGCTCAGCGCCTATGTGAAAGGGAACTTGGGCTATCAAAGCGTTGCCCAGGGCCTTGGGACGCTGAAGGCAGGGATCCGCTACATCCTGACCAAAGACGGCCCGGCCGCAGGCAGCGGTATCGAGACGGTCAGCTATTGGGATCCCCTGAACTTACAGGGCGACCCTACCGTTCAGTGCTATCACGTACCAATCATTTCCAAAGACGGCTTGAGCCCTACCGGTACGCGCCCCGGCGTGACCTTCGAGTTAGTGGTGCTTCAGCCTAAAAGCCGCGGCTGGGTACGTTTGGCTGACGCTGACCCTACCTCTATGCCGCTGATCAACCCAAATTTCATCGGCCACGAATACGATTTGAAAGTGGCCGTTGAGTCGGTGAAAGCCATGCGCCATGTCCTGACTCAGGAATCGCTAGCGCCGGTGATCGACGAAGAGGTCTCACCGGGTCCCAGCGTGCAATCCGATGAGCAGATTGGCGAATGGGTCAAACGCGTCGCCACCACCATGTGGCACCCGGTCGGCACCTGTCGCATGGGCAAGGACGAAGGTGCCGTCGTTGATGGTCGCCTGCGTGTGAAAGGCGTGGAGCATCTGCGTGTCATCGATGCCTCGATCATGCCCAACATTACTAGCGGCAACACCAACGCGCCCACTCAGGCGCTGGCCCTGCACGCTGCCAAAATGCTCTGTGAAGATTACTTTCGCTGATCTGCGTGACGCTCATAAACATCCACTGAATTCGATAAGGTGACAACCCATGAACTATCCAAGCTCCGAGTCCATCGATGCAGTATTCGAGTCGCAGCGTGCCTATTTCGCCTCCCGCCAAACCCACCCCATCGAGTTTCGCAAACACAGCCTGGAGCGCCTGAAACAGGCAGTGCTCAATCACAAAGAGGCGCTGTACGTCGCACTGGACGAAGATTTAGGAAAACCCAAGGCCGATGTGGACCTCGCGGAGATCGGCGCAGTCCTCCACGAAATCGATTTCGCCCTCGCCCACCTTGACGAGTGGGCGACACCAGAAACGGTACCCACCGCAGACCTGATTGCGCCGTCCCAGTGCTATGTCACGCAAGAGCCCTTTGGCGTTACTTACATCATCGGGCCGTTTAACTACCCCGTAAACCTGACGCTGACGCCGCTGATAGGCGCAATCATTGGCGGCAACACTTGCATCCTTAAGCCCTCCGAAACCACCCCCAACACTTCACTGGTCCTCGAGAAAATCATTCAGGAAGCGTTCTCTCCCAACTACATAGCTGTGGTTCAGGGTGGACGCGATGAGAATACTCACCTGCTGAGCTTGCCGTTCGATTTCATCTTTTTCACGGGCAGCCCTAACGTCGGCAAGATAGTGATGCAGGCAGCCGCCGCGCACCTCACACCAGTGATCCTGGAACTAGGCGGCAAGTGCCCTTTGATTGCCCTGGCCGATGCCGATGTCGATCTGGTGGTGTCGCAGCTGATGTTTGGCAAGTTCATCAACAGCGGCCAGACCTGCATCGCACCGGATTACTTGTACGTCCACAGCAGCATCAAGGATGAACTGCTAACTCGCCTGACGCAGCGCATTCAGCAGGACCTGCCCGACATAGGTTCCACGGGAAAAGTCGTCACGAGCCAACAAGTATCGCGTCTTCAAAACTTGTTGAGCAAGAGCGCGGGCAAGGTGCTGGTCGGCGGCGATGCAGACCCAGAACGGCGCGTATTCAGCGCCACCGTGGTCGACCAAGTGCAATGGGACGATGCGCTGATGGCCGAAGAGCTGTTTGGGCCCATTTTGCCGGTGCTGACTTTTGATTCGGTGGATAATGCAGTCGATCTCATCAATCAACATCACTCCAAACCACTGGCCGTGTATGTGTTCACAGGCCACACAGCCAATGCCAACCCCGTCATCGACCACATTCAAGCCGGCGATGCTCAGGTCAACGGCGTGCTGGTGCACGCGTTTTCGCCATACCTGCCGTTCGGTGGGGTGGGCGGTTCAGGGATGGGCGAATATCACGGCCGATACAGCTACCTGGCATTTACCCACAAAAAGTCTGTACGGATAGTTGAGTCTGGCAAGCCGGTATAAATAAAACACCAACTCCGCGAACCTGAGGCAGGTCAACGGCAGGTATTCTTTGCAATCCTGCCTTGATCGCGCGACCACATAAACCGTGACGAGCTCAACATAAACAACTGCATGCACCTCAGTACCAACACTCCATAAGAATTCGTACTCACAACCCGGAGACAGCAATAACACCAAAGGCTAGCATTCTATTAACCCTTAATAAGACACCCCTATTAGCCTTCGGGAGATACATCATGTGGAACAATAGCAGCCCCTTTTTACAAGGTATTCGCCAACCCCTCTCCAACGAAATCATCGCCAATGAACTTCGCATAGAAGGTACTGTGCCGCCTGAACTTGAGGGCGTGCTTTTTCGAACCGGATCCAACCAGC
Source organism: Pseudomonas mucoides (assembly GCF_015461845.1). Taxonomy (GTDB): domain Bacteria; phylum Pseudomonadota; class Gammaproteobacteria; order Pseudomonadales; family Pseudomonadaceae; genus Aquipseudomonas; species Aquipseudomonas mucoides. Next base: position 665,537 of record NZ_JACOPW010000001.1, read on the forward strand.
GTTGGGAGCCTGCTCGCCCTGACCGATACCACTGGTTCGACGGAGATGGCATGGTTCATGGGTTTTATATCAGCAACGGCGCTGTCAACTACCGCAATAAATGGGTGCGCACCGAGGGTTTCAAGGAAGAAGAAGCAGCCGGTAGATCGCTCTACAACGGTATTTACGGGTCTTACGAAGTAGCTCAACCACAGCTTGAAAAGGGGCCGGCTGCCGTCAAGCAAGTAGCCAACGTCAATGTCGTGGAAGTCGACGGACGCGTATTGGCTCTGCAAGAGGCGGGTAGACACTATTATGAACTTGACCGAAACACCCTGGAAACCATTGGTACCTTTGATTTCCACGGCGCAATTGATGCACTGGTTACCGCGCATATCCATACCGACGCCGCAAAAAATGAACTACTATTGTATACGGTCGAACCCGAAACCCGCCGATTCGTCTGTGCACTGGCTGACAAACAAGGGAACATCCTGAAACAGCACGTCGTTACACTTGACGCCCCCGCCTATATTCACGACTTCATGTTCACTGAAAATCATTTTGTCTTCTTCTTTGGGCCCATCAACTGGCGTCCAGAATCACCCGACCGAGTTCCTGCAGGCAAATCTGCGTGGACGTTTGACCCAAAGCAGAGCAATCGAACCCTGGTGGTCCATCGGCAGACCGGTGCAACTCAATGGTTCACCGATGAAGCTTACCAAACCACACACTTCGTCAACGCCTACGAGGAAGATGGCAAAATAATCGTCGACGGCTGCGTCAGTGACCTCCAGTTTGTCGATGATATAAAAGTCGAGAATTTCTTTCCGTTTCCTTTTCCTGACGCTGGACGCTCGCCGTTCACACCTCCCGCGCTGTACCGCTGGACCCTGGATCTCGATGCCGGTCAGATGACACGAGCACGGGTCGGAAATTTCTCCGTCGAATTTCCTAGGATCAATGAAAAACTCCTGGGTGCAAAACACCAATACGGCTACTTTGCCGGTGTACACCAGCCCAAAAGTGACAGCCACGATTTCAATTGCCTGATAAAGCACGATTTTATTTCAGGCAAAACCGAGTACCAAACACTGGAAGGTGACAGGGACGTGTCCCCTGCCGAGCCGATATTCGTGGCCAAACCCGATGCGGTGAGTGAAGACGATGGTTGGTTGCTGGTCGTCTGGTGGGATCCCCAGACAAACAAAAGCGAACTGGTGATCCACGACGCGAGCGACTTCACGGGCGCACCATTGGCACGGGTAAAGCTGGATCATCATATACCGCTGGGTTTTCATGGGAACTGGATCCCATAACCCACCGGTAGAGGTCTAGCCGAGCGTTCTGGCAACAGCAACGCACAACTGACTGCCCTGCAAATAACGTATCGCTGCAGGGCAGTCTTTGTATGAAGGAACGCCCCTTTCAAGGGGCATTCATGCCATACGATCAGTCCACTAAAACCCTGACCTTAAAACGGATAAGCGCGACGTTTGTGTTGCACCGAGTTCCAGTGATCGCTGGTCAGCTCCGCGATGATCCAATCGCTGTTGAATCGCCCGATACCACTGTTTTTCTCGCCGCCAAACATGTTGTTCGGATCATCATTGACCGAGATGTCGTTGATGTGAGTCATGCCGGCTCCAGCGCATGTGCCTCGTCACGCGCAGTGATGATCGGCGCTACAGGACAAAATTGCTCAGCCTGGGCCAAGTCACTCATGTTATCGACATTGACGAACACATGAGGCGGCAGTACCTACCCGTGTGCAGCGCCACCGAGCAACAACTCGATGCTTTCGGCTTTCGCCGCCTCGATCCGGGCCACTGCGCCCTCCAACTGGCGACGGTTGATCAGCGGGCCAATGACTGTATCTGCAAGGTCAGGATCGCCGACTTTCAACTGGCGAACGCGCTCGACAAACGCTTCGACGAAATCCTTTTGCAACGAGGCGTCGACGATAATCCGGTTACTGCTCATGCAGATTTGACCTTGGTGCAGGAAGCGCCCCACAACGGCGGCGTGCACCGCCAGATCGAGGTCCGCGTCATCAAGCACCACACACGGAGCATTCCCACCCAACTCCAACCCGACTCGCTTGAGCGTCGGGCCTGTGACTGCCAACGCGCCCAATGTGCCGCCCGACCCGAGTCGATCCCGTGAAGAAGATGAATTTTGGAATCGGGTGCAGGGTAAAGGCATCACCCAAATCAGCCACGTCTCCCACGACCACGTTCAAAACTCCCGGCGGAAAACCGGCCTCTTCGTAAATTTTCGCCAACAACAAACCACCGGTCACCGGCGTATCGTCGGCAGGCTTCACGACGACGGCGTTACCGAGTGCCAGCGCCGGTGCGATAGACCGATTGGAAAGGTGTATCGGCCAGTTCCAGGGACTGATAACCCCGACCACACCCAATGGTTTACGGTAAACGCGGCTTTCTTTGTCGGGGGTGTCGATTGGCAGAATGCGGCCGACGACTCTCGAAGGCATGGCCGCGGCCGTGATCATGGTCGAACGTACCGCTGACCACTCGATTTCGGCTTTGGTACGCGTGCTGCCTGACTCACGAATCAATCAGTCGACAATTTCTTCGTGCCTGGCTTCCAGTACGCTAACGGCGCGCATGAACAAGGCTGAGCGCTCATTAGGTAACGTCTGCGCCCATGCTTTCTGCGCGGTTGCTGCCGCCTGGTAGGCGTCGTCGAGGTCGCTAACATCACCCAGCGAAAGCTCGGTCAGCAGGGCGTTGTCATAAGGGTTGCGGTTCTCCAGGACCTTGCGCGTACTTCCGGAACGCCAGGCCCCGGCGATGTATTGGCCAGTAAAGTTTTGCCACGGTGTTGGGCGGTCAGACATGGGTGTTCTCCGGTTGATTCAAAGTAGGTCAGCGCCAGTATTCTTCTTGCTTGCCAGCCTGGAAGTCGCGAGGTTTTCCAATTGCTGGTGCAGTGCAAGGGTGTGATGTTCATCAGTTCGGTGGTGAGCGAAAAGCTGAGCAATCGCTGCGCATTCGAACGCAGCAATGAGCAGTGGAGAGGCCTTTTTTTCGAGGCTGATCAGACTTGTCAGAAGACCCCTGACTTGATCATAAATTCGTGCCTGAGCAGGTGGGGCAGGTGTATCCGAGATCTTCAGTGCGAGCCGCGCAATGCGCTTGCACAGGCGCTTGCGCTGGGAGCCTGGCGATGAAGGAACCAACCATCGGTAGGTCAGCACGGCAGTGAACACCCCGCCCAGAATTGCCAACATCTGCAACAGGGTATGTTCAAGGGAGGTGTCTACCTGCAATCCAGGTTGAGCGATTAACAAAAAGGTCATGTTCAGGTCGATGGCCAGTTTTGCTGTACCGGGCCGAGCCATGAGCAACGCTCCGATCATCAAAAACGGTGCGATAACCAAGGCCAGCTCCCACACCGTTCCCACTTCAGGTAACAGCCAAAAACGGCAGGTCACGCCAAGAACGGCTCCAGCGGTCGAGCCAACAAGTACGTCTTTTAACGCCGCACTGGCGTGGCTATGGCTGGAGAACAGCGAGGCGAACAACACGGCCGTCATGACCATCATTGGACCGTCTGACCAACCCAGGCCCCACCACATTGCGGTGGCGATGGACATCGCAATCAAGGGTCTGGAGCCCGCGAGGCATGTTGCGTGCCAGTCGCGCTGTTGAGTTGATTGCAACGCTTCCCTGCCTGGCGTTTCACAAGCATTCAACGCTGCAAAGACGCGTTGTAATTTTTCAACGAACAGCGTGCCTGCGGCAAGGTTTTCAGTGTTTTTGTGGACCTCATTGATCACCGCGAGCACCATTGCAGCTGCCGATTCAGGATGAGTTGCTACCAACAGGTCAGAGGGAAATCGGAGTTTTTCGCCAACATCGAAATGGCTACTTACGAGCAAATCGACAAGCGCGCCCAGCGTGTCGCGAGTGCGAAAGACCCGTAAACGCATTGTTCGAGAACCTGTAGCAATTTCATCCAGGCACAGATCAAGCGCCGCTAGTTCCTGCAACAGCGCACTAAAACTTTTGGCATCGTGTGCAGTGCCTGCCTGCAACCTTTTGAGGCTGTAGTGAACGCTGGCCACAATCAGCGCATCGAGTCGGTTGTACACGGATTCCAGGGACGCGGACTTGCCTGTAAACGTCCATGAAAAACAAGCTGAAGCCAACACGCCGATGACGGTGCAATAGATTCTGCCAAGGGCTAGGTCCACATCGAGCACGGGGTCTTGAATACCAAACAGCGCGACGATCGCTGCGGTGTAGCCTGCCAGCACAAAACCGTAATTTCGAAAATGTCGAAACAGGTTTCCATACCCGGCGCACGCTGCGATCCAGGCTGCCAGTACGAGCATTAGCCAGTGCTGCTGATCAAAGAACACCGTCAGCAAAAGTCCGCCTGCCATGGCTCCCACCACCGTACCGATCAGCCGCGCGCCGATGCGTTCGATCAAGAGGCCTCGCGTAGGTTGCGCCACCAGCCAGACTGTCATCGCAGCCCACCAAGGATGGTGCAGGTCCAGCATTTGAGCGATGACCAGCGCCAAGAGAGCTGCCGTGGTTGTGTGCAGACTGAAAATCAGTGCTGACCGAGAAGGCCACTGAAGCTCGGGCTGCATGCCAAAACGGCCTATCAAGCGACCGAATGATTGAGTGATCCACTTATTCATTTGATGAACTGACATCCGCAGCCTGATAAGGGAAACGCAGCCGCACGCGGCTCTCATTGCCATGGTGCATGCCGACGAGAAACCAAAATATCATATTTCCTGCTATTTAGGATTTTGGTTTATTTTATCTTTACAGGATTTTTGCTTCGTAATAGATTTAGCCTCAGTCAAGGGCACCTGCCTGCCCAGACAATAAAAACAATAAGAGGCCAGTTCATGCATACGCCTACACCCAGCAATATCCTCTGCGACGTCGTTGACGCCCTCCCTGTCAGCCGGTTGCAATGGGAGGGGCTCGCCCTCTGCGTACTGGTCGCAGTGCTAGACGGATTCGACACCCAGATCGTCGGTTTTCTGGTGACTGCCATGGCATCAACCTTGAACGTAACGCCCCAAGCCTTGGCACCGGTGTTCGCGGCGGGTTTATTTGGTTTGATGCTCGGCGCACTGCTACTGGCCCCTATGGCGGATCGCTTGGGGCGCAAGAGAATTCTGGTGTTGTCGATCCTGCTGTTCGGCACATTCGCGTTACTGACCGCTTTTGTTAACAACGTCTCGCAGTTGCTCGTCGTGCGCTTTCTGACCGGCATAGGCCTCGGCGGGGCAATTCCCAACCTGGTGGCGCTGATCTCTGAATACAGCCCGCGACGTTACTCGCGCAGTGCCGTGACGCTGCTGTTCTGTGGCATGCCACTGGGCGCCATGCTGGCTGGCTTGACGGTCGACCAACTGCTCGCTACCTGGGGGTGGGAAAACCTTTTCCTGATCGGTGGCGCGCTGCCGTTGCTGGTCGCCGGCGTTGTGGTGTGGCGGCTTCCAGAGTCGGTTGAGTTCCTCAGTCGCCAACCCGGCAGTCGTGCTGCCCTCAGCGCTATCATTAAACGGCTCGCACCCAACCTCGCAGAACTGCCCGCCAGTCTTGGCCAACTACGCCAACAGGCAACCTCCTCTACCTCCCTGAGTCGTCTTTTCACAGCCGGCATGTGGCGCCGCACCCTGCTGCTTTGGCTGCCGTATGCCATGAACTTGCTGATTTTGTACTTCATTATGAGTTGGATCCCGACGCTGTTAGTGGCAGCCCATGCACCGCTGAGCATGGGCATTCGCGCCATCATTCTCTTCAGCCTGGGAGGTGTGATCGGCTCGGTCGTACAAGGCTGGCTGATGAACCGCTGGGGGTCGGTCAACGTATTGACCATCGAATTCATGGGCTACCTGACAATCGTGCTGGCGCTCAGCCAATTGCCTGTTTCTATTTATTCGCTTTTCCCCGCAATGTTGTTGCTGGGCATTTTGGTGCAAGGCGCGCAGGCAGGTCTTAACGCTTTGGCCGCCGAGTTGTACCCACAGGAAATACGCTCCACAGGCATCGGCTGGGCACTTGGCGTCGGGCGAGTGGGTTCCATTACAGGGCCCGTTTGCGGCGGCTTGATGTTGGCAGCCGGCTGGGTTTTGACAGAGATCCTCAGCGCAGCGTTGGTTCCGGGAATCATCGCGCTGACGGCGATTACCTTGCTACGACTTGACCCCGCGAGCAAACAACAACCCACACCCTCACAGTCTGTTACACATCATTGATGCAACCAGAGGCATACCCATGAAAATCGCAAGCTTCGTTTACCAAAACCGTTCCACGTACGGCATTGTTAAAGGTGACCACGTCATTGACCTGGAATCACTCAAGTCTCACCTGGGTGCGGACCTCAAAGAAGCCATCGCGCGCAATCGACTGAGCGAACTGGGGGCTGATGCGCTGAAAGACCTGCCTCGCCTGGCATTGAGTGAAATCACCTTTTTGCCGGTCATTGCCAACCCAGGCAAAGTGCTCTGCATCGGGATCAACTACGCCACGCATGTGCGCGAGACTGGTCGGGACATGCCGACCTACCCGATGATTTTCACCCGCTTTGCCGACAGCCAGACCGCACACCTGCAGCCCATCGTTCGCCCAACCGTGTCCCACAAGCTTGACTTCGAAGGTGAACTGGCCGTGGTGATCGGCAAGACCGCTCGCCACGTCAAACCGGAGGACGCCTTGGACTACGTCGCCGGCTATGCCTGCTACAACGACGGCAGCGTACGTGACTGGCAGAAGCACACGATCCAGTTTGTTCCAGGGAAGAACTTCCCGGCCACCGGTGGATTCGGCCCATGGATGGTCACCAGCGATGAAATCGTCGACCCGCAGGACCTGGAACTGACGACTCGTTTGAACGGCGAAGTGATGCAACACACGCGCACCAGCGACATGATTTTCGATGTGCGCAAGTTGATCGAGTACTGCACCGCGTTCACTGAACTGGCCCCTGGAGACGTAATCGTCAGCGGCACCACCGGCGGCGTTGGTGCATTCCGCGAGCCACCAGTCTGGATGAAGCCGGGCGATATCGTCGAAATCGAAATCGAGCGCATTGGTATCCTGCGCAACAGTATTGTAGACGAGAGCTGACATGCAAAAACCGTTTGATTCCGAAGACACCACCGAGCACCTGGCAGACAGCAAAGGCTCCAGCCTGGAGCGGATGCTGCGAATTCTCGACCTGTTCACCGAGCACCATCCCATCTGGACGGTCGACGGGATGGGAAATGCGCTGGGGTTCACACGCTCCACTGCCTACCGTTATGTACGCGAACTGGCCGAGGCCAATTTGCTGTTTCAGGTGGAGGCCGGTCGCTATGCGCTGGGCGCGAGAATCATCACCTGGGATCGCCAACTGCGCGTCAGTGATCCGTTGGTACGCGCGGCGCACTCCCTGGAGTCGACCTTTCCGCAATGGGGTGCCGAGCAAGCCTGGTTGGTGTGTCGGCTGTTCAAGGATCAAGTGGTCTGTATCCATCAAACCGGCAACCTTTCCAACCAAGTGAGCTACTCGCGAGGATCGCCAAGACCTTTGTTCATGGGAGCGACCTCTAAAGCGATCCTCGCCAACATGGGCTCACGGCATCAAAGCCAACTGTTTCTGGAAAACCCGAGTGACATCGAGTCCAGCAACCTTGGCAAGACTTGGGAGGTGTTCCGGCGCTCGCTCCAACGCTTGCGCCGCCAGGGATATGTGCTGAGCACCAGCGAAGTCGATGCTGACGTCTTTGGCCTCGCGGCCCCCATATTCGATGGCGACGGCAAAGTGGTGGGCAGCATCAGCTGCGTGCGCCCGACCTCGCAACGCGATAGCGAACAGGATGAAGTGCAAGGCCAGCAAATCCTCGCCCTTGCCGACAATCTTTCACAACTCATGACCGCGCTGGCGCACAGACCAGAAGTACTGGACTGACCAGCCCGGCGGTCACCGAGGGAATAAAAATGACAACCCTTACACCCGTGAATACTGACGTACTGATTATCGGTGCCGGCCCGACAGGACTCACGTTGGCCAACCTCCTCGGACAGGCCGGCGTGCGTACGACCATTCTTGATCGTAAAGCCGGCACCGTGACTGAACCGCGTGCCGTTTCGATCGACGATGAGTCGCTGCGAACCATGCAGGCAGCCGGGCTGGATGAAGCCGTGTTGGCTGACGTCGTCAAAGGCTACGGCGTTCACTACTTCGACAAGCCAGGGGGACGTTGCTTTGGCAAGGTCGAACCTGTCGGCAAGCAATACGGCTACCCCAAACGCAATGCGTTCAGGCAACCCCTGTTCGAACGCACGCTGATGCAAGGTATGGAGCGTTTCCCTAGCCTGACTCCGCTTTTCTGCCATGAACTGATCGACTTCACACAGAACGCCTCAGGCGTTCTCGCTCGAATACAAAATGCGGCCGGTGACACGGTTGAGGTGCACGCCCAGTACATGGTTGCCTGTGATGGCGGCAGAAGCCCGGTTCGAAAACAACTGGGTATCGATATGGTGGGTTCCAGCTTCAAGTCCCGATGGTTGGTCGTGGATCTGGATCAGGACGATGACCCGTTCTGGCAGACTCGTGTGTATTGCGACGCGCAGCGACCTGTCGTAGAAGTGCCCGGCCCTCATCAGACACGTCGCTTCGAGTTCATGCTCAAAGACGACGAGACTGATGAGCAAATGCTCAGCGACGCTAGCCTTGGCAACTTGCTGCGGCCGTTCCGGGGTGAAAAAGCTTATTCGCTGGTGCGCAAAGTGGTCTACACCTTCCACGCCAGGGTTGCCTCTCGCTGGCAGGAAGGTCGTGTTTTTCTCGCCGGTGACGCTGCGCACCTGACCCCACCCTATGCGGGCCAAGGCATGAACAGTGGTGTGCGTGATGCGCATAACATCGCCTGGAAACTTGTGGCGGTACTCCGGGGACAAATGGCGAAAAGCGCCCTCGAGACCTATGAAAGCGAACGCCGCGATCATGCCTGGGCGCTGATCAAGCTGGCGCTGAATCTCGGGGTGGTCATGGCGCCGGCTTCAGCCTTGCGCGCCAAACTCATTACCAGCACCTTCCGCGTGATCGGGCTGATCCCGCCTCTGCGCGATTACTTTCTGCAAATGAAGTTTAAACCAAAGCCTCGTTTTACCCAGGGCCTGGTGTTATCCCAAGGTAAGGCCGGCAACCTGCGCGCCGGGACCATGCTGCCGCAGCCGACTCTTTTCGACTCTCACGGCTGCGCGCAACTGTTGGATGAGCACATCGGCCCGGGCTTTGCCTTGATTCAATATGGCGATCTGCGCAGCCAACGCATGGATCAACTGCAGCACCCGCTCTGGACCCACCTGGATGCCAAGCGCATCGTGATCATTCCACAAGACGCTCCGCTTCCGCCCCCTTTGGCGGGACTCACGATCGTACATGATCGCAACGGTGAGTTAAGCGCACTGTTTGCCGAGGCCAGCACCTTCCTGCTGCTACGTCCCGACCGCTATGTCGCCGCCATATTTGACCAGGCTCAGGAGTCAGAAACAGCTCTGGCTCTTCAGTCCTTGTTGGGCATTGCACAGGCTACGACAGTCGCCGTCGCGGCTGCCAATACCGCCCATTCCCCAGTTACTCTTTGATCGCGGAGTTTTCCATGACGACCCTCCAGACTTCGACCCCTGCTCAACTGTGCTACCTGCACCTGGCAAGCAAAGAACCTCAACGCCAGGTAGATTTTTATACGCGAATGATGGACATGCGCGCATCGCCACAAGCAGATGGCAGCCAGGTGATGCGGGGGCCGAAACGAGCGGCAATCATTTCGCCAGCCGACCATAGCGGCCTGCTGGCCGCTGCCTTCAACCTCCACTCCAACGCCAAACTGGAAGCGCTGCGTCAGAACCTGATTGAGCGTGAATGCCAGATGGATCCGGTGACCTCGCCTTTACTTGAGCCAGGCGCGTTTGCCATTCGGGATCCACAGGGTCGCCAGACAATATTCGGCGTAGTACTTCCCGATACAAGTGCTGAACTGCAAGGCATGCCGTCGAGGTTGCAGCACGTTGTGTTCCAAACCACCGAGCTTGAGACGATTATCGACTTTTACGTCAACACCGTTGGCTTCACCATTTCCGACAACGTGGTCGACCAGGAAACCGGCCAGCTCATGGTGTGTTTCCTGCGCTCCGACGACGAGCATCACTCCCTCGCCTTTTTCCGTGGGTCGAAGAATGAATGGGACCACCATTGTTACGAAACCAATGAGTGGAATGACATTCGTGATTGGGGCGACCGGTTTGCCAAGGAGCGCATCAGCATTTTCTTCGGCCCTGGCCGTCATGGTCCGGGCAACAATCTGTTTTTCATGGTGGTCGATGCCGATCGGAACCGACTGGAATTCTCGGCCGAACTTGAACTGGCGCCAGCAGACCTTGAAGCCGGCGTATGGCCGCAGAGTGAGCACACTCTTAACTCCTGGGGCCGCGCCTGGATGCGCACCTGATTTTGCAGGGAAGTCAATCCATTAAATTGATCGAGTCGCCTAAATGAACAACCAGAACGCACCCGCTCCATTTGCCATTCAAGGTCATCAATACATTAACGGCCGCTGGCAGCCAGGTCGCTCAACCAAACGCCTGGACAACCGCAACCCCTTCAACAACGAGTTGCTGTTGGACATGCCGCTCGCCTCGGTCGCCGATCTGGATGAAGCCTATCTGGCCGCCGAAAAGGCACAGCTGGAGTGGGCTGCGCTACACGCCGGCCAACGGGTTATGTTGCTTGAAAAGCTTGCCGTTATCGTTGCGCAGCGCAGTGAAGAAATTATCGACTGGCTCATCAAAGAGTCGGGCAGCACTCGAATCAAGGCTGGCATCGAGTGGCAAAGCACGCTGAACCTGGTCCGAGAATGCGCGAGCATGCCGATGCAAGTAGAGGGTCGGATCTTGACCAGCTACAAGCCCGGCGAACAGAGCTTTGTGTTCCGTGATCCACTTGGCGTTGTGGGGGTGATCAGCCCATGGAATTTTCCGCTTTATCTAAGCATGCGCTCCGTTATTCCGGCCTTGGCATTAGGTAATACCGTAGTGCTGAAACCTGCGAGTGATACCGCTGTCAGCGGCGGATTGTTGATCGCCTACCTACTGGAGGCGGCGGGCTTCCCTGCGGGCACCATCAACGTTGTTGTGGGCGCCGGATCGGAAATCGGTGACGCCTTCGTGGAACATCGAGTACCCAGGCTGATCTCGTTCACCGGTTCTACGGACGTGGGGCGCAATGTCGGGCGCATCGCCACGGGTGGCAAGCACATCAAACGCGTTGCTCTTGAACTCGGTGGTAACGCGCCACTGGTGGTGCTGAATGATGCCGACGTTGAAGTGGCAGCTCACGCAGCCGTGGTCGGCCGTTTCCTGCATCAAGGGCAGATATGCATGAGCGTCAACCGAGTGATTGTTGATCGCACCTTATACCCGGCGTTTGCAGAACTTGTGGTGGAGAGGGTCAGCAAGCTGAAAGTGGGTAACCCTAATGATGCGGACACCGTGATTGGGCCTGTCGTCAATCAATCGCAATTGAATGGCCTGTTACGCAAGATTGATCAGGCACACAGCGCTGGCCTGACTAAACTGTTCGGCGCTTCAGCCAACGGTCTGTTGCTCCCACCGCATGTTTTCGGCAACGTAAAAGCCGATGACGCCCTGGCGGTAGATGAAACATTTGGCCCACTGTTACCAATGCTCATAGCCGACGATGAAGCGCACGCCCTGCGACTTGCGAATGCCAGCGAGTATGGGTTGTCCAGTGCGGTATTCACCCAAGACATGGCGCGCGGGTTGCAGTTCGCTCGTGGCATCGTCGCCGGCATGACGCACATCAACGACATCACCGTCGATGACCAGCCAAACGCGCCCTTCGGAGGTGAAAAGAACTCCGGGCTCGGGCGTTTCAACGGTCATTATGCCGTCGATGAATTCACTCGCGCACACTGGGTGACCTGGCAGCCAGGTGGTCACCACTACCCTTTTTAATGCACCACGCAGTCAGCCCCTGTCGGGGCTGATTGTCATGCAGGGCAACAAGGTGAGTTGGCGTTACTCGTCGCCGCCCAAAGCCGCTACCTGAGCCTCTATGGACTTGATGCTTTGTTTGTCGGCTGCATTTTGCGGTGTAACGCCATCGCCCAAAGCGGCATGAAAAGGGCAACCGACAAATTTAGGATCATTCTTGTACGTTTCGACGTAATGCTCGGGGAATTGCTTGTCCAGCGCCTGGATGCCCTTTCGCACTTCGGCTTTATCTTCACTGGACATGTTCATCCGCTCTTCGATATAGGCTTCAGTCGGATCGTCGGCATTCATTTCCATCATGCCCATCATGTAGCCGGCCAGTTGCGGCAAAAGCTGGGCCGCGGCGGGGTCAGGGCGGTCGACCTGCATGGTGTCGAGCGTGGTGGTCAATGACATGGCGCGCAGTAACTGATGGCCAAACCAATGCAACTCCTTGGGGAAGAAGCGGAAGACAAACTGCTCATGAATCGCCGTGATAATGAGATTGCCACGTTCAAGCTTGGGTTTTGGAGCATTTTCGAAGGCTTCGCAAAATTCCACGAGCGCGTCGAAACTATCCGGGTAACCAGTGATCGGCTGATCGTTTTCAGCACGGAAGAGTTTGCACATGTCACGCCAGAACAAGTGCGCGGCAATCTTCTCGTTCTCGGAGAGGCCCGGGGCGCCCATCTTCAACTTCAGACGGTGCATTGTGATGGCGGTGAATGCACAGACGTACACGTAATCGTCATTATAAGAAAAGGCACCGGGATACTGCTTGGCCCAATGCGCATGAAGATTATTAATACCTTCAACCGACTTGATGGTGCGGCTGTCTTCAGGACCGTAGAACCACCACAGCGCATTGGCGCTGCCGGTCTGCTCTACACGCGAGGTGGACCGTGAAACGACTTTGCCACCGTCTTCACGCCAGACCGCTCTGGAGCCCCAATCGGTGACGACAAAATTAGGGAAGGTCAACGCGTAGATGAAGTTCTGCATGAAGTCGTTCAGCCCGTAGCTGTTCGATAAACGCCAGATTTCAATGTAATCCTTGCTTGGGTCGAGGCTTTGGATTTTGGCTTGAATCCACTTTTTAGGGGCAGACATGTAGATCCTCTCTTCGCTTGAGTGCACATAGTGAATACGAAAATAGAGGCCTCTGATCAGCGGCCTTCAGTCGTCAGACAGAAGCGCTCATGGCGCAACGTCTGGGTGCTCTCGATTTAAAAACACCACCACTTACGATAGGGCCTCGCCCCGGGCCAGTCTCCGGTCTGTCCATCCAAGCTCGACGGCGTTTTTGGTATTGCAGTATCACCGCGACGCTATACTGCAATCACAGTGCGCTGGATCCCCACGGGCGGCTGCGTGATGCGTACATAAATAATCATTACGACTCACAGGGAGTACCGTTTGACTACTGATCTCTATTCTCACCTGCAGCCAAAAGGCTCGGTCGAGGACGCTTTTTCCAAGGCGGTGATTGGTCAGCATCATCTGACCAATGCTGTGTTGAAGATGGGTGAAGGTGCGGTGGCCTGGGCGCTTGAGGAGGCCGCCAGTTCCCTCAAGCGCTTGCAGGACGAATTTCAAACGGTGCCTGACTTGCCGACGCCAGAGATACGCCTCAACCTTGAAACGCTCATCCTCGATATATTCATGAGTTCGTTATCGAGAAACAGTGAGCACTTTACGCTGAAATTGATCCCTTCAATGGCGCGACAAGCTGCACGTCGCGAAGTACCGTTCAGCAGCATCGTCAAAAACATGCGAGCCAACCAGACTATCTGGGTCAATCATTTTTTCACCGCGTCGGCGTCCAGGACTTTTGCACCCTCAACGGTTCAACGGTTAGTCACCAACGGTGCATGCGTGGTGGATGAAATCATCGAGCACTTTGTGCTGTGCTACCTGGACGAGCGTCAGGTGCTGATGGAAAGTCAAATCGCGAGACGCCGCGCCCTTGTGGAAAAGTTGATCGGCAATGCGGGCGCGCTTCAACCATTCGAGCTAAAGCAAATCAAAAAAGATCATGGCCTGGATCTTGAGCATTTCCATGTCGGTATCATTATTTCTGATCTCAACACCAAGCTCAGCTCAGACTTGGGTGAGTTACAACGCAATTTACAAGATGCAATCATCGGCGATACACCGCTGGTAGTTTCCTTCACTCAGCATTTGACATGGGCTTGGGTCAGTACACCGCGCGCCCCTACTCCGACCCAACTGAAACGACTTGAAGAAACACTGGGGCAATTAAGTGGAACTCAATGTGCACTGGGTGAACCAGCGAAGGGCCCTGCTGGGTTCAGGCGTACTCATCTTCAAGCCAGAGATGTCAGTAGCGTTGCAATCCTTTCCCCAATCAAAGGCGTCATGCGCTGGGCTGACCATGTCCTGACGATCCTGGTCGGTCAGGATCTTGAAAAGGCCGCGTGGTATGTCGACTCCGTGCTCGGACCTCTGGCAAACAAATCAGAGAAAGCCGGCGGCTACCGCCAAACACTCAGCGCTTACTTGCAGTCAGGCAACAGCTTGCTCCACGGTGCTGAAGCGCTAGGTATTCACCGCAACACGCTAGTGTATCGACTGCAACAGATAGAACTACTGCTGGGTTGTCCTATCAAGCAACGAGAGCTCGAAATACGCTGCGCCTTGCACCTGATCACCCAGTACGAGGGCCGTGTCCTCAAGCATGAAAGGGAATAGAAACAGGTAAACAGTGAGATTGATGTATCCCAGTCGATAGACCATCAACGCACGTTTCAAGCGCTCGAGGGCCGCCGTACTGCAATACCAAAACCAATCATTATTTTGGTTTTCCGGCCTAATGACTGCGCTCGGTACTTCTTCTAACTTGTAAGCCATCCGCAGGAAGCGCAATGACCATGCGCCCAGTGAGATGACAACAAAAATAAGAGGAAAACCCGATGACCCGCAAATGGATCGCCGCGCGTATTGATCAGCTCGACCCTGCTACCGACTATGACGAGATCTGGAAACTCTCTGCGGCTTATCGGCCAACCGACTTCATCATGAATCTTGTGTACGCCGTCACTTTCCCTCACTTCTTCGTAAGGGAACTGGACGCGTTGCCTCTCATTGACAACGGTGACGGGAAAATTCTAAAAAACTCATTCAGACGCTCCGATGACACATCCTGGAAGATGCAGGTTTGGTGGCATTACGGTTCACACCACGACAAGACCCGCGAAAACGTTGAGTCGATAAACAAAATACACTCCCACTACGCTCAGCGATTTGGCGAGAGCTTCAGCCGCAACGACACCTACGTCTACACGCTTTGCTATGAAGCAGCCGGCATGCATCGCCTGATGCAACGCGTAGGTATGGCGGGCATGAGCGAAAAAGAGAAGCTCGCCGCTGTTAAATACTGGCACCAGATGTCAACCATTTTTCGCAACGCCGGGACGGGCGAAGCGATTACAGGCTTCCCTGATTCCTTTGATGGAATCATGGCCTTCATGGATCGCTGGGAAAGTGAGGATGTTCCCAAACACGACATGGGCCCACCGGCGGCGCGAGCAATAATCCAACAGTTCGCCGATCGTTATTTTCCAAAGTTCTCACACTCTCTGGTATTTGCCTGGGTGATCAGTCTTTATCCCGATCATCTGATCCGCGCCTACGAACTCAAACGACCCTCACCGTTGGCCAGGAAAGCATTGCGTTTGTTTACTGCCGGTTTTCTGTGGATGGGGGAAAAGGTGATCCCTGATCCGAAGGACACCTTCACGGAACGCCGGCAAGTGGCGCATGCCGCCAAGCGCGCTGCGGGTGCATCTAAAACACCAGATCAGCAGAGCGAGCAGGCGAAAGTCGCGGGTTGCCCTTTCCATCGATTCAGAGCAAAGCCCTCAGCGTCTGATGCCGCGAGCCCAGGTACCACGCAAGCAAAAAAATAATGTGCCAAAAGCACATTGGTACCAGATTGCTTGATGCAAAAGCACTCTGGGAATTACCAAATAGCGCCAAAAAAAATAACAATAGAGCCAACAACGATGAACACAATAAAAAAAATTTGTCCAGCCTTGCTAGTCCTCGCCACTCTCTCGTCCCTAGAAACTGTAGCCGCCAACGGCCCTCCACCGCCTAGCGTTGGGGAGCCGAACGGGATCAATCTGGGAGGCACCAGTTTTTACGATGGATTTGCCGGCCTGCCCGGCTTTTCGTTCCAGCAATACTTGAAGTACACCAGCGCCAGTTCGATTCGAAATAACTCGGGTAAGGAAATCAAAGACTTTGATAACCCGAAGATCAATGTCACCAGCCTGATCAACCAACTCAGCTATTACTCGCCCAACACTATTGGCGCGGGCGCACACCTGGGCTGGAACATCATTGTGCCGATCGTTTCACTCGACGGTGACTTTGGTAGCAACGGTCCACAACTCAAGGACAACGCCACTGGAGTTGGCGACGTCACCACCGGCCCGCTGGTGCAGTTCGATCCTATTGTCGATGAGCATGGACGACCTATTTTCGTCCAGCGCCTGGCACTGGATGTGTTGTTACCCGTCGGTAAATACGATGAACACAAGGACCTCAACCAAGGATCTAACTTCTACTCGATCAATCCTTACTGGGCGGCGACCTGGATGCCCGCACCCCGCTGGGAAGTGAGCTGGCGCTTGCACTATCTGCAAAACTTTAAAAACAAGGACCCAGCCAGCAGTTCAGTGCAACTGTTCGAAGGTCAGCCTGTGCGTGATACCCAGGCAGGCAAAGCGGCATGGATTAACTTTACTGCCTCCTATGAAGTGATACCCAACGTCTCAGTTGGCCTCAATGGGTATTACTTCAAACAAATAAGTGATGATGAGGTCAATGGTCACCGCCTCGCCGACTCTCGCGAAAAAGTGCTTGGGATTGGCCCTGGGGTGTTCTGGAAAGTAGGCGATGGTGATGGTGTCTGGTTCAACACTTATCGTGAGACCGAAGTAGAGAACCGCGCACGCAACGACTACGTCGTGCAGGTACGTTACGCGCACACCTTTTGAGGTCAAGAGCATTATCCTCGATGTAGCGATACGTCGAGGTGGCGCTCAACTCTTCCCCGCCACGGACGCGTTGGCTTCCAAGTTAACCGTTCGTCGAAATAAATATTGGATATGGAAGTGGGTCGACAAATGGAAGGTGGGCCTCAACGAGCTGAACGGCAATCTGCAGGTAACTCCTACCGAGCACAATAGCCGTTCGTGTGTCTTTTGCGTTTGTCCGGCTGCACTGAAGATTAGCGCTACCGAGAACATATCCGTCGTTCACACCGAGATCGCCTATGACTTGTGCTACCTCAGTAATTCTTAATTCTACACAAATTTCAGATCCGCGTTTCGCCGATTATCTCGCCTACTCCGCAATGCCGCGAGTCGCATCAGGATGAAATTAACCCTGCATCGTTTCTGCTGAAAGACCACGCCAATAAAACGAGATCCATGATGCAATATTCGCTCGCAGGCAAAATGATGATGACGCTCACACTGGTCATGCTTTGCGTTTCACTCGCTGTCGCGACGCTCAACTATCAATTCACGTCTCGGGAGTTGAGCAGACAGCAACTCAGGCAAGCCACTACGTTACTTGAGCTTGCGGCACAATCCCTAAGCGAACCGCTCGCGAGTGGTAATCAGGCTCAGATCGAAAACTTGCTGAATGAACTGTTGCGCGCCCCCGATGTTAATGGACTAACGGTGCGCGATTCCCGTACGCAACGTTCAACTTCTGTCAGTCAGAAAAACGCGGCTAATGTCTCCTTCCGGCTCAACACACAGGTAATGCATCATGGTCAGGCGCTGGCTATGCTGGATATTGAGTTCAACAACCAGGCGCTGAGAACGACCCTGAAAACTGTATTACTGCAAAACTTGGCAGTCACCGCAGTTTTGTTGCTCGCTACCTTGGGGACTGTGTGGCTATTGACCCGGCGTCACATTCTGCGACCAGTCAAAGAGGTCAGCCTTTGCCTGGCGCAGATAGCACGAGGTGAAGCTGACTTGAGTAAACGCCTAGATGCCAGTTGCCCTGATGAAATTGGTGAGTTGGCTGGCAACTTCAACCTAGTGCTTGAACGGCTATCGAACCTGATTGCGGATGTCGGGCTCGTCTCTAGCGCTCTCGATCAGCATGCCGGTGAAATGGACATAACAACTGGTCACACCTCGCACGCTACCGCCCAGCAGGTTCAGCAGGTCGAATCCGTAGCCGCTTCCGTGCAGCAACTCGCTCGATCCGCCATCCAGGTTGCCAGACACGCCTCGAGCACTAGCGCACAAACACGCGAGTCGGCAGCCCATGTCTGCGAAGGGAACGCCATGATGGACGCCAGCCAGCAAATGGTCGAACGCCTGGGGACACAGATAGCCCATACCGCTCTGAAACTGGGTGACTTGATGCGAGACAGCGAGGGGATCGGTGCGATGGTGGTCACTATTCGCGGGATCGCCGAGCAGACCAACCTTCTCGCCCTGAACGCCGCCATCGAAGCCGCACGAGCCGGTGAGCAAGGACGAGGATTTGCCGTGGTCGCTGACGAAGTCCGTGCCCTGGCGCTAAAAACCCGCCAGTCGACCGAAGTCATTGAAAATATTGTCACCCAGTTACAGGGCGCAGCGCATCAGGCACGAGAAGCCATGGAGGGTTGCCAGAATGCGCTGCAGGATGCGGTGGGCACCTCACGGCAAGTCGGTGAGTTCCTGACGCGAATCAGCGAAAACATTCAGGGCATCAATGAAATGAACCAACACATTGCTTTGGCTGCTCAGGAGCAGAGTACTGTCGCGGAAACGGTGAACGAAAATATCATCACCATTCACCGACTGAGTGATGGAGTCTCCCACTATGTCAATGACCTGGCTGATGGAGCACGACTCCTGAATAAGCAAAGTCAGTTGCTGCACCACAGAATAAGCTCTTTCAAAGTCTAGCGATGCATAGGTTATTGGGAGAAGCACCGTGGTGCTGTGCGTCTAAATCGTCAATTGAAACAAGCGTAAGAACTCGATAACCAGAGTGCATTAGGTGCTTAATGCTCGGATCTCTCACGAAAAAAAGGATATCGATTTACCAACAAATAAAACCGAATCAAGGGACAGTTGCCGCACGGAAGCCCAGCTAGTAAAGGCCATAAAAACGTAGTTAGCGGATCTGCTCCCTCGAATATGAGGCTGCTCCTATGTATGAACCCGACAGCTACAACGTTTTTGCAAAAATTTTTTATCGGCCCATTGACGCAGCTATACGCTGGTGCAATCTCATGGCTCATGAAACCCAAATACTAGAATCGGCTTGGGACTGTCCTGCGCTCCTGTCAAAATACTTCCCCCAATGGCCGTGCCTACAGGCAAATACCGAAAAAATTATAGATGCCATTCGCCATGGCGACCTGGCCTATGGCTGCTTCGGCGTGTCGGTCACGATTGGCACGCCCATCGATTGCAGTCAGATAACTATCCGCCATACTGACCTCAGAGTTTGGATGGCGCGCTACTACCCTGACCAAAGACCAAGCTTTCTTTTCGAACAGTCCTTCAACCAACAAGGAGCTATCAGCCCTGGCACCTATCTGGCCTTACAAGCCGACCGAGATGCAATGCAATTGCGGATAAAAAATATAGAAGCGTCTTATCAACAACTACTCGATGAGCTTGAGGCAATGGGGTTGGAAAGAGAAAATATCCATCAGTTACTAAAGTCCAACAGTAAACTCAGTGACCGCAGTGAAATCGGCTACCTGAAAGTCATAGGGGCGTTGCTTGAACTAATCTTAGGACACTCGCCATCAGGTAAACCGCACTCAGTATTTGATAGTCAATCCTCCATCGTCAATTCCATCTCAGCTCATCGCAAAGACGATCCTGGCCTGAGCAAACGCACGCTGGATGCAAAGTTCGCCGCAGCCAATCGCATACTCAAAAAAGGTATCTGAGTGGAGCAATTGCACTGCAATACCTCTGATTGCAGTGCAATGACTCTCCCCCACTTCTGCTATTCAATTCAGGTCACTTCCCACCACGCGCCAATCGGCGCCAGGAGTGACCAGCATGTCCAGCCAATCCTTACCCATCGTTGAAGCACCTCAACTGCAGGTAGAACGCCACATCATGCGACGTGACGAGGTGGAGCGAAAAACCGGCTTCAAACGCGCGCACATCTACAACCTGATGAAGGAAGGTAAATTCCCTCAGGCTAAACGCATCGGATTGCGGGCAGTCGGTTGGGACTCGCTAGAAATCGAGCAGTGGGTCGTTGAACGCTTAGGCAAACAGGCCTGATGCCATGCGTGTGGTATCGGTGGTTTCCACCAAAGGCGGGGTGGGCAAAACCACAGTAGCCGCCAATCTCGGCGGCCTACTGGCTGACGCAGGCCTACGCGTCCTGCTACTGGATCTGGATAGCCAACCCACCCTCTCCAGCTATTACGCCTTGAGCCAGAAGGCTGATGTCGGTGCGTACGAGTTCATCGCACTCAACCTAGCTATGCCTGCCCAGATTATTTCCAGGACAGTGATTGCAGGGCTCGATCTGATCGTCTCCAACGACGATCAAGGTCGACTGAGTACCTTGCTGCTGCACGCCCCTGACGGGCGATTACGCCTACGCAATCTGCTCGACAACTTCCGCGCCCGTTACGACCTGCTTTTGATCGACACCCAAGGTGCGCGTAGCGTGCTGCTGGAGATGGCCATCCTGGCCTCCGACCTTGCCCTCTCTCCCATCACCCCGGAAATGCTCGCCGCCCGCGAACTGCAGCGTGGCACCTTGAAGCTACTCAGCGAACTCGAACCTTTCCGCCACCTGGGCATTCCACCCCCACCCTTACGACTGCTCCTGAACCAGGTGAATGCCATTCGAGTGGACACCCGGATGATCATCCGTGGCCTGCGCGAGACCTTCGCAGGGGCTAACAACATCTCGGTTCTAGACACCGCAATTCCGGAGCGAGTGGCGTACCTCAACGCCGCCTCCCTTGGCCTACTGGTCCACCGAGTCGAGACACGCCAGTCACGGGAACGACGCTCGCCATCCGCGATGGAAACCATGCAAGCGCTGGCCATCGAGTTGTTTCCGGAATGGCGCGAAGCGATTTCTAGGGTGGGCAGGTGCACGGAGGTTAAATGACACCATTCACCATGCCGGCACTTCTCGCCCAATCATTGTGTTTGCTCGACCTTATAGCCAACAGCGTTTGGCAAGGAGTCTTCTGATGTTGGATCAACTTCCCATCATCGCTCCACCATTCACTCGACCACACCACCCATCTGGCGATGAATACTGCACTGTCGTCTTTCGCCTGCAGGGTGGACGCTCGGCCATGGGTTGGCTCCTCGCAGAGCTTTCCAGACATTTCGAAGGTTCGGGGACTGCCAAGATCGTCAAGTTCGAGGTCGGTGACCATTTGCGTAACCGGCGTTAACTGAGGTTGTTCCGATGAAGAAGCTCAGTCAGGCGCAGATCACCGACAAGCTGCACCAGGACCACTTCCCTCGAGGTCCAGAACTGGAGCGGCTATCCGATCCACTTACTGACACGCCTATGCTGGTCACTCTGGAGCAGTTGCGGCCCTACGAACACAACCCTCGATTCATTCGTAATCCGCTGTATGACGATATCAAGGCTTCGATCCGTGAACGCGGGCTGGATCAACCACCGCCGATTACCCGTCGCCCGGGAGAAACCTATTTCATCATCCGCAACGGCGGTAATACGCGCTTGGCGATTCTCGGCGAGCTGTGGCAGGAAACTCGCGACGAGCGTTTCTTTCGGATTCACTGCCTGTTCCGACCTTGGAGCAATGAAACCAACGCCCTACTCGGCCATTTGGCGGAAAGCGATCTGCACGGCCAACTCACGTTCATCGAACGGGCTCTGGCGGTAGCCAAACTCAAAACCATGCTTGAATCGGATGGCCCACAGCTCTCACAACGGGAGCTGGCTCGACGTCTTGCCGCTGGGGGCTATCCGATTTCACAGTCGCACATCAGCCGGATGCTGGACACCCTCGAACACTTATTACCCGCCATTCCACAAACTCTGTATGCCGGGTTGGGTAAGCCTCAGATAGAGCGTCTGATCGGTCTACGTAGTCAGGCTGAGCGAATCTGGAACCGTTATCCAACTGCCACAGTTGCATTTGCAGAGTTCTGGCTGGAATCCATGGGTTACTTCGATTGCGATCCTGAATCCTTTGATCTTGAGAAGATCCAGGATGAATTACTCGAACGCATGAGCCGCTTGCTCGGACAGTCCTACCGTATGCTGGCCCTGGAGCTGAGCGATACCCAACGGGTCGTATCCACGCCTGGGGCTGTCACTACCAGGCCCTCAGAGAACATCTATTCGCCAAGCGAACATGAAGCCGCGGCAGAACCGCCCTCCTCCGACACTGAATCACAATCAACCCAGGTCGAGAGCAGGATAGAGTCAGTTTCAGAAGAACTGCTCGCAGAACCCGAAACAAATGTTTCACCAGCGGTCAATCCTCGATCACGCGTTCAACAGATTCGTGAGCAAATCGATCGCGAGATAGCCACCAAAGCGACGTCTCCAGTCGAAACCTGCCCAATCGACGACCTCTGGACGATCACACCAACGCTGGATACACCCGAACAACTGCGTTTAGCCATTGCCGGACTGGCGCGAGAAATGGCGGCCTATGCCGGATACCCCGAGAGCATCATCGGTCAGCCGCTTGGCTTGGGCTTCGCCCTGAACATCGAGCGAGTTGATCTTGCAGCGCCTCACGCAACCGGCGTTCACCTACTGCTCATGGCCCTGCTGCGCGCTCAAGACGACGTCAACTGGGAAGATCGTAAGCAACTGCCGTCAGCGCTGTTCGGCCAATTGTTGCTGGGGATCTATCAACTCCCGCTCACAAATCGTCCCGCCGTGGACGTGGGACTGGAGCGGCTGCCCGACAGGCTGTTAATCAAACTGTATCGCCTGATCCGCCTGGCCCGGCGTCTGATCGACTTAACGATTCCCCCTGAAGATAGCTCACCGAAGGAGCTGCCATGAACCTGTCCTTCAATGTGCTCAACCAGGCCATGCTGACCCAGATACTGCATGAGCTGCGCCAGGGTAACCTGCAGCGCTGCAAGGCACTCGGACTGGGTGAGGACGACATCTACCTGTTGCAATCCTTACCGCCCACTACGTTGTCGCGCCTGGCCCATGCAACCATCCCCTGGGTTGAGATCAAGATTGACTCGCCGGTGCTGCATCGGTTGATCGAGCAAGCCGAACGTGACGAGCAGAACGAGCGCTTGATCAACCGCGCGCTCAAGCTCGGCGCCAGCAGCACCATCATGTACCAATGCTTTGGCTTGGCGCATTCGGAAACCGCCCTGCGTCGACGTCTGCTCAAGATAGAAACCCGAAAAGGTCGCCCTCAGAATTTGAGCGAGGCGCAGGAGCATGCGCTCTGGCAGCGTTGGTGCCAACTACGCGCTCAGGACAGTACCGAGGACCAGCTCGACGCCATGATGATGCTGGCGGAGGAGCAACAGATCAGCTTGACCATCGTCTGGCAACAAATCGACCAGTACAGCAACGGCACATGAACACAGCCCCTTCCAGTCGTTGGCAGCGTGTCCTGCAGCAATGCACCCAGCATCTGAGTGAACGCTGGCCCGTACGCCCTACCACTGAACAACCCTCCAACCAGGCCCTGCAAGCTGGCTTTCTATTCAGTGGCCAATCTCACGAAGTCGTGCCACGTCGGCTGCTGTTGGATAGTCGGTTGACGCCGTTGGAACGCAATGCCTGGCAGGTGTTTCGACTCATGCTGCAAGGCCAGGGCGTGGTCACGCCGCGCTATGAGGATTTGCAGCCTTACCTGTCGAGCGTGCCCTACGGTGCGTCAGCCTCCCGTGAAACCATTGCTCGGGTGTTGACGATGCTCAGGTTGACGCGCTGGCTCAGTTTGGTGAGTCGCGGACGCGATCAGCTCAGCGGACGTCTTCAAGGTTTTCTGTATGTTCTGCACGATGAGCCGTTAACCCCCGCCGAAGCCATGGAACTGGATCAGGATTACCTGGCGCTGGTCGGGCATGCCCTCGGTCATGCGACGAAGGCGGTGCGTATTGTCGCTCAGCACGTTGTGGAGGAAGTCCGCCAGGACACGAATATCGATCGTGATCGGTTACCGACGCGGCTCGACAGCTGGGGCGAACACTGGACGCAGCAAGGATTGGATCAGCCAGCCGTTGATGCCTTCCACGATTCCGAACGGGAGGAAGATCACCGCGTTCGGAATCGTGCAGGCCCTCGTTCGGATTCCGAACCGGGCCTGAACGTCAATGTTTCAGACACCGTTCGGAATCCGAACGCCGCCTGTACTGTATTAAAAGAAAGTATTTGTACAGTACCGCGCGCGACCGCAGCGGTGGATAACCTGCACTGGCCCGCTGCGCTGCACCTGAGCCCAAGCGAGCGTCAGGCCGTCGCCGTGGCGCTGAACAAACTCAAACCAGCGGATCGGCAGGCGGTGCTCAACGAAGCGGGAGCACGTTGTGCGGCCGGTGGAATCCGCAAGCCAGCGGCGTATCTGATGGGCCTGATCCAGCGCGCACTGAAAGGTGACTTTCGTCCTTGGGCAGGTCAGGCCGAACCTTCACCCATTGCAGAATCACCTCCACCCGCTCCCTCGCGGCCATCTCGACAACAGGGCGAACCCGCGTCTGCCCTCGCACAAGCGTGCCTGAATGAGCTGCGCCAACTGCGTGGCAAACGCGGTGGACCTCAGTAGATTTGATGCCAGTGGCATCAAATCCATGGTGTTCCACTCTACGAACACATCGGACCAAACTATGAAACTCTTAGGGAAAAGCCGGGACATCTCTTTCGATGAACGTAGACGTCAGTAGATTTGATGCCGGTGGCATCAAATCTACTGACGTCTCCATAATTAGCCCTCTTAAACCAAACCGAACAGACCGCATTCAGTTTTTTGGCTGTCCTTGACCCTCATCTGCCGCAACGTTTCCGTCCAAGCGAATGCGAGGACAACGCCGTGGCCGATCATTACCAACTCAACCTGGGTTCATTGCGCAGCAGCATCACCCTGACCCTGCACACTCACCACGCCGCCCGTATCTGGCAAGGGCGGACCGCACGCGAAGGCGTTCACTCGATCATGGGCATGGCCGGCTACATCAGTGTCACCAACCTGATCAAACAAACCGCGGCTCAGGACGATCCCTATGCCGACTGGGCCATCGTACAACTCGAAGAAAAACTGATGCAGGCCAAGGCTGGGATGCTGGAACTGACCCAACAGCTGGATCGGATCAGACAGGACCTGCCGACACAGATCGACATGGGCGACAACCTCAACATCCACCCCGTCACCTTGCCGTTGTACATCGGCAGCCAGCTGGGTTTTCTGGCGGTCTACCTGCTGACCGACTACGACACCCTGGTGCGTCGTACCCTATTGGCCCATCACACAGCCTTGATCGGCCGCGTCGACATGGAAGCCTGGATCGATGACGGCGCCCATCTGCTGCGCAGCCTGTTCGGCCAGGCGCAGCGCTATCGGCATTCTGGCGTCACCCGTGATGACATGGCAGCGAACAATGCCCGTGCTCTGGCGGCCATCGAGAAGATGGGTTTGCCCCCCATGGACATTCTTGAGGGTCATCGCCGCTCCCAGTTCGCGCCACCGATCATTCGTCGTGGTGCTGTGGCAGTGGATGACGCGGACGCATTGGCAGAGGAAGCGAGAGAGCCATCTGCGACGGTGGATGAGCCGGAGGACGAAGCATGAATCTCATGATCCCGGCTCAACCAATGCCCTTCGAAGCGTTAACACCGGATGCCTATCGACAGCTCGAACACGCTGCCTCCCTAAAAGGCCTTTTAAAACCTTTTAAGGGTAAGGGGGAGTTGGACCACCTGGCGCAGGTGGCGAGGGAAATCGAGGCGCAGTTATGTCACCTGATGGAAGCTGTTGTGCAGCAAGCCGGACAGCCCCCGTACTCACTGCTGGATATTCGATTGGTGCTGCAGAACACCAGCGCGGGCAGCACCTTTTTGCGTTGGCGCACCCGTGACTTCGCCCGCATGGGGGTTGCGGTCTGGGAACGCCAGGTCCGCAACAAGACCCAACCGCAGGCCGTACGCGAGGGGTTGCACCGTTTCGAATGCAACCGTATTGCACTGAACCTGCAGATGAGCGTGGTGCATTCGCTTTACCGCCAGGCCTCGACCTGCGCGATCAAAATGGCCAGTGCCGAACGGCTGCTGCGCCAGTTCACAACCGCAGCGGAGATATCACGATGAGTACTTTTTTCGTCGGCGAAGGCAACATCGGCAGTGCGCCAGAGTTCCAGGAATTCGCCTCAGGCAATGACGAGCCACGGCGTTTGCTACGGCTGAATGTGTACTTCGACAACCCCGTGCCACGCGAGGGCGGCTACGAAGATCGAGGCGGCTATTGGGCGCCGGTTGAGCTCTGGCACCGCGAGGCTGAACACTGGAGCACGCTGTACCAGAAAGGTATGCGTGTGCTGGTCGAGGGCCGCACGATACGAGATGAGTGGGAGGACAGCGAAGACAACGCGCGGGTGACCTTCAAGATCGAGGCCCGTCGAGTCGGCATCCTGCCTCATCGAGTGCACAGCGTGGTCATGCGGGAGCGATCCAATGAACCGGCAGCATCTGCGAAACACGTCGGGCAAAATACAGAGCAAGCCAGCTCACCTGCGTCGAAGCCAAAAAAGCGCACAGGGCCGCCACCTCCGGAATGACGAGCATTAGGCATAAAAATTGCGCCTTTGCGCGAAGTTGCTGGCGTATTACTACTCGCTGCTCGTGAAGACCCACACTGTCGTCCACGCTAAAACGGGGTAACAGCATCGGATCGTCAAGGCAGTCCTCACCGACTAATATGAGGTACCTGCGAGTCAGGTTTCTCATATCTCGTAGCTGCTGTTTCCAACAACTCTGCTCCGGACCCCATCCGGAGCAGTCTTATGCGCCTCTTCCTCTGCGAGAAACCTTCCCAAGGTCGTGACATCGCCAAAGTTCTCGGAGCCAGCCGGCGCAGCGATGGCTGCCTAATCGCACCCGAGACAACCGTCACCTGGTGTATCGGTCACCTGCTGGAGACAGCACCGCCTGAAGCTTATGGTGAACACTTCAAGAGTTGGTCGTTAGATCATCTACCGATCATTCCCGCGCAGTGGCAGGTCGAGGTCAAACCCAAGACTGCGGCACAGTTCAAAGTCATCAAGCGCCTGCTCAGTAAAGCCACCACCGTCGTCATCGCGACCGACGCCGACCGCGAAGGTGAAATGATTGCCCGCGAGTTACTGGAACTCTGCAAGTATCGAGGCCCCGTTCAGCGCCTCTGGTTGTCGGCACTCAACGAGGCGTCGATTCGCAAAGCATTGTCCTCGCTGAAGTCTGGTCAGGAGACCTTCCCGCTCTATCACTCAGCCCTCGCCCGCAGCCGTGCTGACTGGCTGATCGGCATGAACCTCAGTCGTTTGTTTACCCTCCTCGGTCGGCGGGCAGGCTACGACGGCGTGCTGTCGGTTGGACGCGTACAGACACCCACTTTACGCCTAGTGGTCGATCGGGATCGTGCGATTGCCAGTTTCGTTCCGGTGCCCTACTGGAACGTTGAAGTGCACTTATCGTCGAGGGGTCAGCGATTCATCGCATCGTGGTTACCGCCAAGCTCAGGACAGGACGAAGCGGGTCGTTGCCTGCAACAGGCGCTTGCCAGTCAAACGGTCCAAGCGATCTCTTGCAGCAAGACCGCCACAGTACTCTCGCTGCAGACTGAGCATTTCCGCGAAGCGGCGCCCCTGCCCTTCGACTTGAGCACGCTGCAAGAAGTCTGCTCGCGCAAGTTGGGACTCGGCGTTCAGGAAGTCCTGAATATCGCCCAGGCTCTGTATGAAACCTACAAAGCCACCACCTACCCGCGCAGTGATTGCCGCTATTTGCCAGAGAGTATGTTCGACGAGGTATCTGGGGTATTCGATGCCCTGCTCAAAACCGATCCCACCCTGCGGCCCGCATTCGGAAGACTCGATCGATCACTGCACTCCCGCGTGTGGAACGATGCCAAGGTCACCGCGCACCACGGCATCATTCCCACCACCGAGCCGGCGAACCTTGCGCGGATGTCCGAACAAGAACGCCAAGTCTACGAACTGATTCGTAGCCACTACCTCGCGCAATTTCTTCCGTCTCATGAGTTTGATCGAACCCAGGTCGAACTGGAATGTGGCGAAAAACGATTGACCGCTGTTGGCAAACAGATCCTGGTCCAGGGCTGGAAAGGCTTGCTCTCCGAAAACACCGAGGAGGACGAACCCAGTCACAAGTCCCAAGTCTTACCCGTCTTGCAACAGGGCACGCAGTGCGCAGTGGACGACGTCGAACTCAAGTCCATGCGCACCGCCGCCCCCAAACCACTCACCGAGGGCGATCTGATCAAGGCGATGAAAAACGTCGCCAAGCTGGTCAACGACCCACGCCTGAAACAGAAACTTCGGGACACTACCGGTATCGGTACCGAAGCCACGCGAGCCGGCATCATCAAGGGGTTGATTGATCGCGGTTACTTGCTGAAGAAAAAACGCGCCTTAATGGCCTCCGCAGCGGCCCATACCCTGATTGAGGCGGTACCCGCCGCAATCGCAGATCCGGGCATGACCGCGATATGGGAACAGGCCCTGGACGAAATCGAAACGGGACGCCTGACCCTTGATGCGTTCGTCGCCAAGCAGGCGAACTGGATTGCACAATTGGTCGAACACTGTGGCGCACTCACCTTGGCGGTACCTGTCGAAGCCGGCCCGGCCTGCCCCATTTGCAATGCCTCGATGCGTAGACGTAAAGGAAAATCAGGGCAGTTCTGGTCATGCTCCCACTACCCAGATTGCAAGGGCACTGTGTCGATCAGTAAAGATACGCGTCGCTCATGATGTTCCATGGGACGATCATTATGAGAACGGTGCGTTCTCTGCCTTGACGTCGTCCCACCCTCTCTGCTGTAGTGCCTCAGGATCATCGCCAATGGCGACCCAAGACCGATTTGCTCCGGGTAGCTCGGTCGAACTCGTCGAGTTCGGAGCCTTCTCTTCTGCGGGATTTCATTCCCGTTTTGTGCTTGACCTGATCGTGGTGGCGGATGACCACTGTTGCCTCTACCCGGCAACAGCGGTCATCCGCTTCGGCGATCGTATTCAGTCCCGGAGCCCGCCGGGGAAACACTGGGCACCTTTTGTGCGCGGATGCGTGCCAGCATGTTCCGACCCAGGCCACGACAAGGGTCGGTTGGCGAATCATGGCGCAGTTCAACCAAGTGTTGCGAGGCGCTGGTCGACTGCGTAAGACCGTCAAAGGTGGTTTTTTTCTTCCTCGCCTGGCATCCCGTCAGGCCCACTCTTCACTTTCTTCAGTCCAGTGACTGCCACTGTATTCCGGCTATAAAAAATCGGGTTGCAGCGTCTTGACGCTCCCCTGTGACAGGCTTATACAAAGGGCGTGGTTTGCTGTCGTTGACAGCCCAGCCCAGGTAGCTTGAACCTTCAAGGCTACGCCACGTTCGTGGTGGTTTACCCAAGTGCGATCAGCGTTCGGAAGCTCGCACGGTTACCGCCTCAGCGGTGATGAATGCCCACTACCCCATGTCTGCTAACCACTACCGCAGACGTTCCTCAGCTGCACCGTTATTCCGCCAGACGCATCGTTCTGATCGTCATCGGCTTGCCGGTGGTGAGTCGTTCATCGCTCTTCTTCACCTTACCCACCCTGACGGGGGCTCACTTCCCCATCAGGGACTGTGCGTCGCCGTTTCCCCTTGAAACAGGAGAACCACCATGGCCCACGCCAACCAATCCAAAGAAGCGACCACTTACTTCAACCTGCACACCGTCGGTATCGGCTACCTCAACCGTGTTCGTGAAGTCCAAGTCCGCCGCGGCCAACCATTCATTGCCTGCGATATCGCAGCCCTGCACGGTGCCACCGATGCGGTGGAGTACACCCGCTTCGACTGCAAAGTCGCTGGGGGTGAAGCTGAACGCTTGATTCGTCTCTATATGGACGCCGTCAACGCCGAGAAAAAGGTCTTGCTGTCGTTCCGTATCGGCGACCTGTGGATCGATCCGTTTCTCTATGAGAAAGGCGAGAAACAAGGCCAACCGGGTGCCAGCCTGAAAGGTCGTTTGCTGTTCATCGACTGGATCAAGATCAACGGCACGTTCGAATACAAAGCACCCGCCAGGCAGGAAGCAACAGCACCTGCTGAGCAAGCGCCAAACAGTGAACCATCCCCACCGTCGGCTGATGCCGAAGTTGAGGATACCGAAAACCCAATAGAGGCTCGGGTGGAACCTGAATCTCCACCCGCTCCGCGCACGGCCCGCCGTGATGCCACCCGTACCGTTCAGTCCGCCTGAACAGTCCACGATGTTCCTCATCAAGGCGCTCCGTCGAGCGCCTTTTCTTCAATCAGCACAGGGGACCATTATGGAATCCTTCTGGCTTTGCGACGACTGCCTGTTCGCTACAGCTTACGAGGACTACAGCACCTTATCGCTGTATTACTCGCAGGATGAGGTCGAACAACGCATCGCCGCGATACATCGTGAGCTAGTTCGGTTGATGCCCATCAGTGCCGACTTCGATCCCGAAGCCGGCTGGGGAATAAGAACCTTTTCTCCATCGCCTTGCGACGGCTGTGGTTCACATCTACACGGTCAACGCCACCGATTCACTCGGCTGTAAACAGCGCGCCATCTGCTAACGCCCAAGACTCCACACCCACCTTGGGGGATACCACTCCCCTCGGGCGTGTACCCCTGATTGTTCCCTTCGGAGGTACCGCCATGAGCACCCAACTTACACTGATTGAGACCTCGGATTTCGAGGCTGATCGCATTGTCCAAGAAAACCAGCTGATCGACGAAGCGCAGCATATTCTGGATCGTCGGCTGTTCGCCCGCGGCCCTATCCTGACGTCGCCTGACACTGTTGCCTCCTACCTAAAACTGCAGCTTGCGCAACAAGAGCATGAAGTCTTCGGTGTGATCTTTCTCGATGCCAGGCACCGGGTGCTGGCATTCGAAGTCCTCTTTCACGGCAGCATTGATGGCGCCAGCGTTTACCCCCGCCAAGTCGTTAAGCGTTCCCTAGCGCATAACGCTGCGGCCGCCATTTTGGTTCACAACCATCCCTCGGGTTGTACAGAACCCAGCCAGGCGGATCGCGTCTTGACCGCACGGCTGAAGGAGGCCTTGGCCTTGATCGAAGTGCGTGTATTGGATCACTTCATCGTGGGTGAAGGTCGTCCTCTCTCCCTTGCCGAATACGGCTGGCTTTAACCCTCACAGGCGCCTTCGGGCGCCTTGTTCATTTTCATTCTGGAGAACCCTCATGAACCCCGCACACCAAGCCCCAGCTCTGCTGATGGCCTCAACCCCATTTGCTCGCGGCTACGACAACCTTCATATCGAACGGCTGCTACTGATCACCTACGAAAACGACTGCCCTCCCTGCGTTCGACCAGTGCACGACTCACAAGCACATCTGCCCGACAATGAGCTGCAACTGTTCACCTGCCTGTTCAATGACGATTTCGCCTTGATCAGCGAAGGCCAATCCATTCCGGATGAATTGGATGAATTAGATGAACGCTGCCAGTCCACCGGGTTGGTGCGCCAAGTGATCTACGCCGTGATGGGCGACATGCTCAACGAGCGGCATCACCTCGGCGATCTGTACTCCCTGGAAGAAGCCCAAGCCATGGTCCATCGCTTGAGCTTCGAAACGGGGCACTACAGTCGAGCCTGGGAGATCAGTACCGCACACCTTCCTGAAGAAGCGATGTTCTATCTGGAAGGATGGGCAAGTAACTCCGCTCCGAGGCAAACCGGCCTTTTGTTCGAGCTTTTCGAGTTGCCGGATTGCTGCGGCATCAGTTGCAAGCTGATTGGCACGCCATGGACGGACGAAAACTTGCTGAACATTGAGGGCAAACGTTATTCAAGCTTGAGACAAGAGCAACTCGACGCAGGCACACCGGAAGTCCTAGTCAACGTACTGTACCTGGCGGCATTGGCGGATGCGAGATTGTTGATCTTCGACCCCGACGCTGCCGTCTTGAATGGGCTCGCTATTTTTGATGAATAGCAACGCGTTCAGCGTTAACACGACCCGCCTTGAATCAACTTTCTCACTGAGTTGCTCCTTCACCTCATGTCAGGTTTTGCACTGAATCTGTCATGAGGTTTTTTCCATGGAGCGTTTTTTCACGCCTGTCTGCCTGCTGGGTTTGTTGAGCGCCTGCACCGCGCAAATCCCCAATACATTGCCAACCCATCCAGAGATCGACAGTGGCTCCAATCGGGCCCAGCTTTCGAGGGACACAGCGGAAGGAAACCATCCGACAGAACTCCGCTATGGCCGCTATACGCTGGTCAGCACCGAGCCCACCACGGAACAACGCTATCTTCTCGCTCAAATCATTGAAGTGAACATCCCGTCCAGCCTAAACCCCTCAGTGCAGGATGCGTTGCAGTACGTATTGCAGCGCTCGGGCTATTCGCTCTGCCCCGTTACTGCGTCGGTGAAGTTGCTGTTTACCCGGCCTCTGCCTGCAGCCCATTACCGGCTTGGTCCAATCCCTTTGCGCCGCGCGCTACAAGTGCTGGCTGGCCCCGCCTGGCAACTCACGACCGATGAAGTCAGCCGTTCGGTCTGCTTCGAACAGCAGAAAACGGATGCCGGTGTCGCGCTGATTACACCCGTCTTGCCCCATCAATCGGAGGCGCGGTCATGAAAGCCTCAACGTTTCAAACCCTCATCATCGGGCTCCTTTGCCTGGCGGTCGCCGGGCTGAGCGGTGGTTTGTATAACCAGTATCAACGCATGGCAAAACTGCAGAGCACGGACACGCAATACCGACAAACTTTGGACACCCTGCAACATGATTCAAGCGCCCTCAAGGATGCACAAGAGAAGCTGCAGTACGCGCTGAAAGACCTGAAGCAGATGGTCGATACTAGTGAGCAACAGGCCAATACCCTCGATCCGATGCTGGATCAGTGGGCGCAAGAAATACAGGAGCTGCGCGATGGTCTGGCAGCCCGCGCCACCGTGGCAGAACTGACAGCGCTGCGCGCACACCTTGAACAGGTCGAGCAGCAGTTCCAGGAGCACAAGACCCAGCCATCACCCCCACCGCCGTCGCCTTCCGCGACTAAACCGAAAAAGACCGCTCGCCCCAAGCCCGTCCCGCTCTCGCCACCGTTCTCGGTGTTGGGGGTCGAATCCCGTGGTGGTGAGCGCTTTTTGGCAGTCGCACCTCATGACAGTCGCTCTCTCATAGATGTTCGGCTGCTGCATAGCGGCGAGCAGCTCGGAGCCTGGTACCTGAAAGTGCTGGAGCCGAACTCAGCCATCTTCGCGGTGGCCGCTCAGCCAGACCAGACCGTGCACCTCCCTTGAGAAGCGATCATGAACAGAGCGCTACTGCCCACCGTCGTCTGTCTCGCTTCGCTACTGGCCATGGACGCTGCGATGGGCAACCCCGTCACGACACAGTCACAGACCCAGGACACGCAGTCTGCTCCGCTGGGGCGCTCTGACTCTGAACAGGCAGCGAGCTGGGGCCTGACGGGGCAGGAGTGGACGCGCTTCGAACAGATCCAATCCGGCCCACGCGGTTTCTGGAGCCCGAACCTCGATCCGTTGACCGCGCTCGGGGTTGAGGCCCAGACCGACCAAGAGCGCCAGCGCTATGCCGAATTACAGGTAGCGCTGGAAGCCAAACGCGCCGAGCGCGAGTTGGCCTACCAAAACGCTTACGCCGCGGCCTGGACCAAGCTGTTTCCCGGGCTGCTACCGATCCAGGGCATGGCATCCCCGCCCCCTATCAGCTCAGCGGCCGCGCCGCGCCAGGCTCTATTTGTGGAGGACCACTGCTCAGCGTGTACCGCCGAAGCCCAGCGTCTGCAAAGCAGCGACACGGCGTTCGATATCTACCTGGTGGGCAGCCAAGGCGAGGATGAACGCGTCCGTAGCTGGGCTCGGCAAGCGGGCATCGATCCCGTCAAGGTTCAACGCCGGCAGATCACCCTGAACCATGACCGTGGTCGCTGGTTCAGCCTGGGTGCCCCGGGGCCAATGCCTGCCACATTTCAACAGGTGAATGGACAATGGCAACGCCTCGACTGAGTGGTCTTGCGCTGGTGCTGACGGTGCTCGCCGTCCAGGCCGACCAACTTCCGCCTCCGGCCTATCAATTGGCGGCGCATGACGCCGACATCCCTTCTATGGTGCTATTCGCAATTGCCCTGCAGGAGAGTGGTATCCACGTCCGTGGTCGATTGCTGCCCTGGCCCTGGACCCTGAACATCGCCGGAATACCCTACCGCTTCGCCACTCGCCAGGCCGCCTGTCACGCCTTACTTCAGGCGCTCGCGCGACATGACGCCAAGCGGGTC
The DNA here is from genome assembly GCF_015461845.1 of Pseudomonas mucoides. GTDB lineage: Bacteria > Pseudomonadota > Gammaproteobacteria > Pseudomonadales > Pseudomonadaceae > Aquipseudomonas > Aquipseudomonas mucoides. Next base: position 700,047 of record NZ_JACOPW010000001.1, read on the forward strand.
GATGTCGGTCTTGGACAAACCAACCTGGGTTACCACGGGCAACGTTATTCCAGCCCCTGCGAAGCCCTTGACCCTTACCGAAATCTCGCCGTGACCGCCGCGCTGTTGCAGGAGCATCACGCCACCACCGGTGATTGGGTATCAGCTGCCGGCCGATATCACCGCCCGGCAGGAGGAACGCCGGCCGCGCGTTACCGCGCCGGCTTTTCCCGGCAACTCGAACGGTTGCTGGTTTCTTTCAAACAGGGCACACCACCATGAAGCGAATCCCCATCGCCTGTTATTTCATCCTGCTTTTGGTATCTTTCGCCCAGCCGGAACTGACCGTAGCCGGGGATCAGCCTAGCGACTTCACCCGACACCATTTTCAAGTTGCCAGGCCGCTAATAAACAACAAGATCCAGCCTGATCGGGCCATGCATGCGGACCTGTCCACGTTTGCCGATGAAGCCTGGATACTGCCCATCCGTAGCCCCCACTTGAGCCCCGGCCAGATCACGTATCGCGCCCTGAACATGCCGGGCTTGCGGCCATTTTTTCTGGTCGGTGACGATCCCCTGTCGCTGACTTGGCTGCGTCAGCGCGCTGCTGAACTGCAGGAAATGGGCGCGGCTGGCCTCGCCGTCGAAGTAGCCGACACTGAAGCCCTGGCCCGAATTCGCGCAGCCGCTCCAGACATCACCATCCTGCCGGTCAACGGCAACGACATCGCCACCCGCCTGCAGATTTTGCACTACCCCGTCTTGATCACCGCCACCTCATTGGGACAGTGAGTCAGGTCATGGCCGAGCATGCGATGGAGTCCAAGCTCCGGCCAGCGGTCGAGTTGTACACCGTAACAATCTGCATCGCCGCCGCGGTGTTGTGCGTGTACTCGCCCTGGGCCGTGGCCCTGTCACCCGAGATCGGGCAGGTTGCGGCGCTGGCCTATACCCTGTTCGGCCTGATCCGCCTGCGACAAGCCTGGGAGGTGTTGCGCTATCGGCGCAATATCCGCCGGCTGCCCCGCTACGAGCTGACCAGCCGGCAGATTCCGGTCAGTCGTAAGCGTTTGTTCATGGGTCGCGGCTTTCGCTGGACCCGCCTGCACACCCAGCGCTTGGTCGAGGCCCAGGATCCGGCGGTCGCCCATTATGTCGACCAACCGACCCACTACCGGCTGGCCCGTGAACTCGAACGGCGCCTGGAGCATGCACCGTTTCCGCTCTCGATACTGGCCCGTGTCACCGCCTGGGACAGTGCCTTCAATCCGTTGCGCCCTTTACCCCCAGTCGGTGGCTCGCCTCTGTTGCATGGGGTCGAGCCCAACGAAACGGAAGTCAGTCTGCCGCTGGGCGAACGGGTCGGACACACCCTGGTGCTGGGCACTACCCGTGTCGGCAAGACGCGACTCGCCGAGGTGTACATCACCCAGGACATTCACCGCGTCGAACATGAGGTGGTCATCGTCTTCGATCCGAAGGGCGATGCCGACCTGCTCAAACGCATGTACGTCGAAGCCAAACGGGCCGGTCGGGAAAAGGAATTCTATGTTTTCCATCTAGGCTGGCCAGAGATCTCCGCGCGTTACAACGCGGTGGGACGTTTCGGGCGCATCTCGGAGGTAGCATCGCGCATCGCTGGGCAACTCAGTGGCGAAGGCAACTCCGCAGCCTTTCGCGAGTTCGCCTGGCGCTTTGTCAACATCATTGCCCGGGCTTTGATCGAGTTGGGCCGGCGCCCAGACTACCTGCAGATCCAGCGACATGTGGTCAATATAGACGCGCTGTTCATCGAATACGCTCAGCAGTTTTTCGCCAAGACCGATCCGAAAGCCTGGGAAGTGATCGTCCAACTGGAAGGCAAACTCACTGAGAAGAACATTCCCCGGCATATGGTGGGACGCGAAAAGCGTGTGGTGGCCATCGAACAGTACCTGGCGGTGAAACGGGTATTCGATCCGGTGCTGGATGGACTGCGCTCGGCAGTACGTTACGACCGCACCTACTTCGACAAAATCGTTGCTTCGCTGCTGCCGCTGCTGGAGAAACTCACCACCGGCAAGACCGCCCAACTGCTGGCCCCCAACTACACCGACCTAGATGACCCGCGACCAATCTTCGACTGGATGCAGATCATTCGCAAACGCGGCATCGTTTACGTCGGCCTGGATGCGCTGACCGACGCCGAAGTCGCAGCCGCTGTGGGCAACTCCATGTTCGCTGATTTGGTCTCGGTCGCGGGCCACATCTACAAACATGGCATTGACCACGGCCTGCCCCCATCAGGCAGCAGCAGTGACAAGCTGCCGATAAACCTGCACGCTGATGAGTTCAACGAATTGATGGGCGATGAGTTCATCCCCCTGATCAACAAGGGTGGCGGCGCCGGTATCCAGGTAACCGCCTACACCCAGACCCTCAGCGATATCGAAGCACGTATCGGCAACCGCGCCAAAGCTGGCCAGGTGATTGGCAACTTCAACACCCTGCAGATGCTCCGCGTGCGCGAAACCGCCACCGCTGAACTGCTCACCCAGCAGTTACCCAAGGTTAACGTGCTGACCAAGACCCTGATGTCGGGTGCGACGGACACATCCGATCCGGACGCCAACACGGACTTCACCTCGTCCTCCCAGGACCGTGTCAGCAGCACCAGTGTGCCGCTGATCGAGCCTGCTCATATCGTCAGTTTGCCCAAGGGGCAAATGTTCTCCTTCCAGGCCGGTGGGCAGCTCTGGAAAGTCCGCATGCCGTTGCCAAAACCCTCCAACGTCGACGCCATGCCCAAGGACCTACAGGAACTCACTCAACGGATGCGGGCGGCCTATAACGCGCAGGCGGGGCAATGGTGGAGCGCAAGCGGTGGCGGCCCAACTACCAACTTCGATCTGGATCAGGTGGGGTAGCCCTACCCCACAACAGGTTTCGATTCAGCAGAAAACGATCCAGGAGACGTATTGCCCACATCAACTCTGCAGCGCGCAATGGGGTGAACTATGGCGACTTCCACCCAGAACACGCCGCCACAACCGATCCAGCGTCCGGGATTGATCATCTCGACGATCAGCCTAGTCCTGCGCATCATCGGTTTGCTGATTGCCTCGTTGCTGTTCTCGATCCTCATCGAGTTCGCCGGGCTGCTACTGTTCTGGGGTGATCAGGGCTGGCGGCATAGTCAGGCTATGCTAACCAGTGAGTTGGGCTGGCTCAGCGAGCACTTCAAAGCTTCACTTCTCATCCAACAGCCTGGGAAAACAATTGTCCAGTGGCTGGAGCTCCTCAATCAGTGGCTGCTGGTCAAGACTGGCTTTGAGGATTTTGCCCGGCAGGCGCGGGTTTCGGGCCAGGGCAATGGCTTCTGGAGCTGGGCGAATCAGCTCTACGTGAGCATTGAGGATTTCGTACTGGCGGCGGTGTATGTGACCTTTACCTTCGTAGTGCGCCTAACCATCTTGGCTCTGGCCACACCGCTATTTTTGTTGGCCTCGTTCACCGGTTTTGTCGATGGTTTGATGCGCCGCGACCTGCGCAAGTTTGGAGCCGGGCGAGAAAGCAGTTTTGTCTATCACCGAGCTAAACGTGCAGTGATACCCCTGCTGCTCGTACCCTGGATCATGTATCTGTCCCTGCCCTTTTCGCTCAATCCTATGGCCGTCTTTTTGCCTTGCGCGATGATGCTCGGAATAACGACAGCCATCACCGCGGCGACGTTTAAAAAATACATTTAATAAAATGTAACGCTGACGTGTTAAACCATTCCGGTGAATTTAGCCAAAATCGCGACGACATAACCGCCAATAATAGACAAACCAACAATACCCAACGGCCGCTGCCACCAATCACCGCTAGGGGACGGCGGCATAGACTGCTGATAAAAATTGATCTGCCCGATCTGATTTGCGTTGACTTGGGTGGCTGCTCCATTTTGCATCGAGTTGCGCCACTGAGCTTCCTCAAGACGTTCGAATTGAACCTGAACACGCCTCTTGAGTTGGCTAGCGGAAAGGAGAATTTGCTTTCCAATAATCATCACACCCAGCAAACCGAAAAACAGCAAATTTCCATAGCTGAGCGGGTTTTCCTGGCTGAGGGTAGGCGCGTGCTCCCATACAAAACCGATGTAGGGTGATGTGACCTGGTAAACATCGGCTACTAAATTTTGCACAACCCCTCCCAAATGCCCAAAAAATTTTGTGCTCGCGAGAGTCTCTGCTTGATGGTGCAGAAAAATCAACGATGAAACCAAATAAAATAGCCCCCCGAAGACCATCAAGGAGAAGCCCACGGCCTGTCGAATACGGTACCGCCGAATTGCTTGTTGGATGTTCACTCTCTGCTATCACTCTTCGTTAACTGATTTCGTCCGCGCTTATCTGCGCCCCGCTAACAATGCTGTTAGCGGAATCAAAAGTTAACGGCTACTAATCGTTTTTCATGAGTAACCAATGCTGTACTTGCGGTCCAATCGTGTCATTTTTCCGCGTTTCGTAGCTCTCGATACGGTGTTCGAACTCGCTCCACGATCAGAGACTGTATCGAAATAAAATGACGCAGCGTGTTTCGTGTTTCTTACTGCTGAGTCCTGGACGTTAGTTGAATGCTGGCCCCATCTCCAAATGGGCTATCCACATGCCGACTACATTTTTCCGAATCTGCCTACTGCTCATATTGATGACGTTCCATAGCGGCGGCTATGCCGCATCTGCTCATGAGCGCGAGCAGCTCAGCCTAGTTCAGCAGCAGGTCGACACTATTGAGCGCCTTGCGGCGCAAGCTAAGGTAGCCAGGACCTCCGAACCAAACGAACGCTATCGCTTCGACTATCCCCGCCTGTCTCAGGACATCCAACGCATTCGCCAAGGAATGCAGAACTATCTGTCGCCCTCCCGTGCTCAACCTCACGACGCTGGTGAGCTGGTCGGCGATTACCGCCTCGACATCCCGTCCGTGGAACCGTCGCCATGAGCATGACCGACGCTCAGACCGCAGCGTTCCAAAACGCCTCCGGTTTCTCGGCACAGAGCAGTTCGACACTCTGGTTGTCCCTGGTTCTCGTCCTGGCTTTGCTCTGGTGCACCTGGGTGATGTGGACGGCTTACCGGGGCTGGGCCACCGGCAGTGTGCGCTTCGGCGCGTTTGGCGGCAGCGCCGCACGTGTTTTGCTCGCCCTACTAGTCCTGATGTTCTTCACGCTGTCCTAATCCAGGAGATCACTGCCATGCTCAAGTGCTTTACCCCTCTAAAAAACAACCTGCGTGATCGTGCCAGCCAGCGCTTGATCGGCCTGCTGTTGGTGCTCGGCCCAAGCCTGGCTTTTGCCGAGCTTCCCACCATGGAGGCTCCTTCGCGTGGTGAAGGTTCCGGGTTGATCGAGACGATCAAAAACTACGCCTATGACGGCGGCATCCTGCTCGGTTTGTTGATCGCCCTGCTCGCTTTTCTCGGGGTGGCTTGGCATTCCCTAACTGTCTATGCCGACGTGCAGAACCAGCGCAAGACCTGGAAGGACCTCGGCGCGGTGGTCGGCATCGGCGCCCTGTTGGTGGTGATCATCATCTGGTTCCTGACCAAGGCCGCCGCGATTCTGTGAGGTCGACATGAACGACACTATCGAACGCCTTGCCGACGGCACCTTGGTCTTTCTGCCGGAGCGACTCAACCGCGATCCTGCCGTACTGCGCGGTTTGACCAATGATGAGATGTGGGTAGCTCTCGGCACTGGCGCCGCCATTGGCCTGCTGCTGGGCGTTCCTCTAGGGATCGTCACCTCGTCTATTGCCGTTGCGCCGACCAGCATGATCGCAAGCATGGCGCTGGTGTTATTTGCCGGTGGTACGCTTTTGCGTCGGGCCAAACGGGCTCGCCCCGAGACCTGGTTGTACCGCAAGCTCGAATGGATACTCGCCAGCCGTTGGCGCCTGGGGCGCGGAAGTTTGATTCTCCACTCCGGCGCCTGGACGATTCGCCGTTCGCGTCGACTGCGCCCTGCCCTGTTCCGGTGGCAACCATGAATCGTTTTCGGAACAAGGTGGATGCCCAACACGCCCACATCTTCAGCCTGCGTCTGTCGGTAGTGATTCTGGCCCTGGTCTGTGCCGGACTTTGGTATGGCTGGCGCTCGGCACCGACCGATCTGACGGTGCATGTCCCCCCGGATCTGCGCTCGGGCAGCACTCGCAAGTGGTGGGATGTCCCCCCAGAGAATGTCTATGCCTTTGCCCTGTACATCTTTGGCCAACTCAACCGCTGGCCTTCGGATGGCGAGCAGGATTATCGCCGCGCCATCTATGGCTTGCAGTCCTACCTGACACCCGCCTGCAAGGCCTTCCTCGACGGTGATTATGAGTACCGCAAGGCCGCCGGCGAGCTGCGCCAGCGGGTGCGTGGCGTCTACGAAATTCTGGGCCGAGGCTACAGCGAAGATCCGGAACTCAGGGTCAAGCAACTCGACCGCGACAGCTGGCTGGTCAAGCTCGATCTCAATGCCGATGAATATTACGCCGCCGAACCGGTGAAACGGGTGGTGGTGCGGTATCCATTGCGCGTGGTGCGTTTTGATCTGGACCCCGAACGCAATAAGTGGGGGCTGGCACTGGATTGTTATCAGGGCACTCCGCAAAAAATCTCCCTGCCTGGAGGTGAGCCATGAAGCGGATTTCTACCCTGGGACTCACCGTTGCACTGATGCTATGGGGAGCTGTAGCGCAGGCCGTCGAGCTGATGCACTGGGAACGCCTCCCCCTCGCGGTCCCGCTGGTGATCAATCAGGAACGAGTGGTCTTTATCGATGAGGCTGTTCGCGTCGGTGTGCCCTCAACCCTGACCGGCAAGCTGCGTGTGCAATCAACCGGCGGCACGCTGTACCTGCGAGCGTCGGAAGCCATTGCACCGACCCGACTGCAGCTGCAATCGGTCACGACGGGCGAGATCATCCTCCTGGATATCGCGGCCACTCCCGGCGATCAACCGCTGGAGCCCGTACGTATTCTCAAGAATGCTCAGGGGCAAGCTACCGAGGCTGAATCTAGCACCGTCCCTGTTCCAGAACGCACACCGATCCCGGTCGCTTTGACGCGCTACGCCGCGCAAAGCCTGTACGCGCCGCTGCGCACCGTGGAGTCCCTGCCCGGTGTACGCCGCGTCCCGCTCAAGCTGCGTACCGAACTGCCGACCCTGCTGCCGACCGAAAACGTGTCCAGCACACCCATCGCCGTCTGGCGACTCGGTGATTACTGGGTGACGGCGGTGAAATTGCGCAATCGTGGTTCAGAGACGGTGCAACTCGATCCACGTCGACTTCAGGCCAAGCTGTTCGCCGCGGCCTTCCAGCATGCTTTCCTCGGGCCTGTCGGCAGCGCTGAAGACACCACGATCGCCTACCTTGTCACCCGCGGTGCCGGCCTCGAGCAAGCCGTGCTGCTACCGCCCGTTGCGCGAGGTGCTGACGATGAAAGCTAACGCCTTGCTCAAATGGCTGGTACCGGCTGCGCTGCTGGGCGTGGTACTGATCATCCTGAAAACCTGGGTCCCGGGTGGCAGCACACCTTCTCCAGAGCACCCAGTTGATCAGGGCAATATTCAATTATCCGCCGAGCAAGCCAAGTCGCTCGGCATTGCGGGCGATACCCCACGCGACACGGTCGCCACCCTGGTCGGCCAGGTGAAGGCCATGCGCAGCGACATGCTCGGTTTGAAGAAACACAATGACTCACTGCAGACGGAAAACAACCGCCTACGCGAGCGGGAAAACAGTGTCGATTCGCGTATCCAGACCGCGCTTGGCAGTGTGACCCAGCAGGTCGACGAAGGCCGCCGCCAAGCCAACGAGGCCCGACTCAAAGCGGAACAAGACAGTCGTCAGGCTCGCGGCCTGCTCACGCAATTGCAGGATCAGTTGTCGGGGCTGACCGGCAAAGGCAAGGATATGCCAATCGGATTGGGGCTCGAGCCTGGCGACGGTGCTCAGTTTGACGGACAGCATCCTGCCAATGATGCGCTGCAGTGGATTGAACCCTCGGATGCTTCGGGCACCGACACCCGAGGCAAAACCAAGACCTCCTCCCTCGCATTGAGTCTGCCTACCGCCTTCAACTCACTGGAAGGCTTGAAAGACAATCCTATTGATCGCAGCCAGAAACAGCTACGTGCAGTCACCAAGGGTGAGCGTGACCTGACGCGATCCGTTGACCGAACCGAAGGGGCGAAGCCGGTCTACACCATCCCCGAAAACGCGACATTGATGGGCTCAGTCGCCATGACCGCGCTGATCGGCCGCGTCCCGGTGGACGGCACTGTGAATGATCCCTATCCCTTCAAAGTGCTGGTCGGCCCTGAGAACCTGACCGCCAACGGCATCGACCTGCCAGACGTCGCGGGTGCCGTAATGAGCGGCACCGCGTCCGGTGACTGGACCCTGTCTTGCGTACGTGGACAGGTCGAGTCAATCACCTTTGTGTTTACCGATGGCACCATCCGCACGGTACCTCAGCCGAAAGCAGTAGCCAGCCGCACTGCCTCCACCACCCAGAGCTCAAACACCGACAAGATCCGCGGCGGACTCGGTTACCTGTCCGATCCGTATGGCATTCCTTGCATCGCTGGCGAGCGCCGCTCGAACGCTCAGCAATACCTCGGCAGCCAGAGCCTGATCACTGCCGCCGGCGCCGGTGTCGCCGCCCTGCTCGGGGATGAGCGGAACAACAGCAGCGTGATCAGTTCAGGCGGCAGTACCCTCGGGGTCACCAGTAGCAGTGGCAACAGCGCGCTGAATTCAATTCTCAGCGGCGGGGTCAGCGACATCCGCGAGTGGGTCAACAAGCTGTATGGCGAAGCCTTTGCTGCCGTGTACGTGCCACCGGCAGCACAAGTCGCGCTGCACCTCGACCATGAGATCACCATCGACTACGAGCCCAAGGGCCGGAGCGTTCGCCATGAAAAAGACCATGCCTCCCTGCCTGACCTGGATTAGCGTGTTCTGCTGGGTCCTGGCGGGGTGCTCCACCGACAAGGAGACGCTTCTGCCCCATGGAGAGCAAACCATGCTGGACATCTGGAACGGCGCCGGTTCGCAAGGCACTCAGCAGCAACTGCTGGATGCTCGGCAGCAGTTACGCCGCCCGTTGGCTCAAGCAGATTTCTCCTTTTCTCTCCAGGAACCGTACACTCGCACAGCGGCGAACGAGATCCGCAACCTGTTCCCTCGCTTGCCCAATCCCGATCTGGTGCTATACGTGTATCCGCATCTGAGTGGTACCGAGCAGGCACCGATCCCAGGTTACTCGACCGTCTTTCCGTTCTACCAACGTGTGCAGTACGCATTACCTGGTGAACGTCAGGAAGACCTGTAGTGCGTAGCGGCGATTCGGGCAATCGCACTCCCACGTGGAAAGGCTGGCGCAATCCATTGCGCCCTCGCGCGACCTTGGCCGATGAGGCCGCACTCTATGCGCACAACCCCAGCTTCACCGATTACCTGCCTTGGGTCGAATACCTCGACACTGAGCAGTGTTTTCTACTGGATGACAATCGCTCGGTGGGTGCGGTGTTCGAGTTGCTGCCCATCGGCACCGAAGGGCGCGAACCCGATTGGCTGATGGCGGTCCGCGACGCCCTCGAAGACGCCCTGCAAGATAGCTTTGACGAGCTGGATCAAGCGCCTTGGCTGGCGCAGTTTTTCTGTCAAGACGACAACGACTTCACACCCTACCTGACCCAGCTCACCGATTATATTCAGAACAGCGCGCGAGGTACGGTCTTCACCGAGGCGTATTTGCAGCTCAGCCGCCGTCATCTGAAGGCCATCGCCAAGCCCGGTGGTCTGTTTGAGGATCAGGTGGTGACGCGCCTGCCCTGGCGCGGCAATAACCGACGGGTGCGTCTGGTGGTCTATCGCTGGCTTGAATCTGACGCTGAGGAGACGGGACTCACCCCGGTGCAATCCCTGCAACAGGCTTGCGAACGTATCCGTGCTTCGTTGCAGGCGTGCGGGGTGCACTCAACGCGAGTCGATGGCCGAGGTCTGTATGCCTGGTTATTGCCCTGGTTCAATCCGGCCCCCAGGCTCACTGATGAAGCGCCCGAAAATTTCTACCGCCGCGTGGCCTATCCGGAGTCGGGTGACGGTGAGTCGCTGGATCTGCCCTTCGATCATGACTTTGCCGAGCGGCTGTTCTTCAACGAACCGCGTTCGGATGTGCAGCACGGACTCTGGTTTTTCGACGATCAACCCCACCGGGTGATAGTGGTGGACAAACTGCGGCGGGCACCATCGATTGGTCAACTCACCGGCGAAACCCGCAAGGGTGACGCGGTGAATGCGCTGTTCGACCAGTTACCCGAAGGTACGGTGACGAGTCTGACCTTAATGGTCAAACCACAGGATGTACTCGAGGATCAGTTGAACCGCCTAGCTCGCAAAGCCATCGGTGAAAACCTGGCCTCGACCCAGACTCGTCAGGATGTCGAAGAGGCTCGCGCGATCATCGGCCGCCAGCACAAGCTGTACCGAGGAACCCTGGCGTTCTACGTACGCGGTCACGATGAACAGCAATTGCACCAGCGCTCGGTCAGCCTGGCCAACGCGCTGTTGGGCGCGGGGCTGCAACCGGTAAGTGAAGGCGATGAGGTCGCCGCCTGCAACAGCTACCTGCGTTGGTTACCGATGGCTTACAACCCGGCCCGCGACACGCGTAACTGGTACACCCGCCTGATGTTCGCCCAGCACCTAGCGAACCTGGTTCCGGTCTGGGGCCGCAGCACCGGCACCGGCCACCCGGGCATCACCCTGTTCAACCGCGGCGGCTCGCCATTGAGCTTCGACCCATTGTCACGCCTGGATCGGGCCATGAACGGTCATCTGCTGTTGTTCGGCCCCACCGGTGCCGGGAAGTCGGCGACCTTGGTCACCCTACTGATGCAGGTCATGGCCGTGTACCGCCCTCGCCTGTTTATCGTAGAGGCCGGCAACTCATTCGGCTTGCAGGGAGACTACTTCGCGACACAGGGCCTGTCGGTCAACAAGGTCCAATTGAAACCTGGCGCCTCGGTCTGTCTCGCCCCGTTCGCCGATGCTTGGCGCCTGGTCGAGCAGCCGGATCAGGTGGCGAGTCTGTCGATCGATGAGCTGGACGATGAGGTGGTAACCAGTCACGAAGACCAGCGCGATGTTCTCGGCGAACTGGAAATCACTGCCCGCCTGATGATCACCGGCGGCGAGGCCAAAGAAGAGGCGCGCATGAGTCGAGCCGATCGCAGCTTGATCCGCGAGTGCATTCTCGATGCGGCGCAGACCTGCGTCGCGGCGGGTCGCCAGGTACTGACCCGCGACGTACGCGACGCCTTGCTGGGCATCGCCGCCGACCCGCACTTGCCGGAGAAACGTCGCGAGCGTGCCCAGGAAATGGGCGAGTCCATCGACCTATTTTGCCAGGGTTTCGAGGGTGAACTGTTCGATCGCGAAGGCACGCCTTGGCCCGAGAGCGATGTGACCATTGTCGACCTTGCCACTTACGCGCGCGAAGGCTACGAGGCACAGATGTCCATCAGCTACATCAGCTTGATGAACACCGTGAACAACCTCGCCGAGCGCGACCAGTACCTGGGCCGACCGATCATCATGGTCACCGACGAGGGTCATATCATCACCAAGAACCCGTTGCTGGCGCCGTTCGTGGTCAAGGGGACGAAGATGTGGCGCAAGCTCGGCGCTTGGTTCTGGCTGGCGACGCAGAACCTTGCTGATTTTCCCACGGCTGCGCAGACCATGCTCAACATGATCGAATGGTGGATTTGTTTGAATATGCCGCCCGCGGAAATCGAAGAAATCGCACGGTTCAAGAAGCTTTCACCTGCGCAGAAAGCCCTGTTGCTCTCCGCCAGCAAAGAGCCGGGGAAATACACCGAGGGAGTGGTGCTGTCGAAAAAGCTCGAGACGCTGTTTCGAGCCGTGCCACCCAGTCTTTACCTCGCTTTGGCCATGACAGAGCCCGAGGAAAAAGCCGAACGCTGGACACTGATGCAGGAGAATGGCTGTTCGGAGTTGGAAGCGGCTTACCGGGTAGCTGAACGGATCGATAGCGCACGAGGAATAGAGCCCATATAAGGGAGGTGTGGCGCTCCCAGCTTGGCCAATCCGGCAGCTAGCCGTTGGACACCTTTTCAACGTAGGCATCCATGAACCAGTCAGGGACCTCATCAACCTTGAACTCAAGGTCCGTCCCATCCGTAACTTCGGCCAGCAGCACCAGATCGGCACCGGAGTTATCGAAGATGTAGGCCCGGTCCGAAGCAGCAATAGCCACAGGCAGCAGGCTCAGGCAACGGCCGTAGCGCTGTACAATTTTTTCTGTGGGAACTGGGTGCCCACCTGCCGCGACACGGTTCCTGACCCTGTTGATATTGATGTCAGGGTCTTCAGTTGCCACAAAGTACAGGTAGGTTCGGTATCCAGACTCTCTTGCCTTGAGCATAAAAGCGATTTTGTCGTCGCTAGACATCACCGTTTCGAAGGTGAAAGACAGCTGGTCTTCGAGGAGCTTGTTCCGGATGAAGTCAGAGAGCACGGAGGCAAAATAGGAGTTCATCGCGACCGTCTGGAAATTCAGGCCGTTGCTGCTAAAGCCTATGTTGGTCGCCTCCTCATCGAGCCGGGCAGACCTGACCAGCCGATGCTCCCTAATGAAACCGAGGACCTCATCACCCTCAACTTCCAGTTGAAAATCACTGAACTCCAGACGACCGCTGTCTTTGGCAGCCTTCTCGATTTCATCCGGGTTAATGTAGATACCGATCAGGTGGGAAGGGATGGCACTCTTCATCGTGCTCTTGCCGGAGCCGTTGGGTCCAGCAAAGACCCTCAACCGAGGGACAGTCATGAGCAACGGCGCACCTTAATGACGCCACCCAGAGTCACTTTGTGCTTGGGCTTGGCCACCCGAATGACTTTGTGCTTACCGTCAGCAGTCGTTTCAACAAGCATGCCGTTCATGACTTCCATCACACTGCGGCCGGCAGCCAGGGCGTTGATATAGGCGGTATTGATGGCGCCTTCAGCCATGACCGGGATCTTATCCTCCAGTCGGCTCACCAGATCGTCACTCAACACTCGTTTGGCTTTCATATCGCGCTCCACGTTCTCAGAGCGTGCAGAATCTGCACTTAATCAGAATCTTAGCTACGTAAACCTGTTTGTAACAGGGCGAAAGCTACTTCTGTCAGCCTTCATTCTAGAGGAATGGCGTCTGGAACCATACCTTTCAAGAGATTTTCACGTTCGATGCATGACCGGTGGCATTTGAAGCAAGTGCCGCCCTTGGTGCAGCGCCCAAATAAGGGAAGCACAATCCCCCACCGAGTTGTTCAGCCGGTGGAAAAAACGCGCCAGCGAAGCGGCAATCGTTCTTAAACTGCATGGTCTGTGTCGATGCAGCCAGGTTGAGTGCAAACGGGCGATCAAGACGATGCAATCGCCCATAAGCAACAGGGTTACTGTGACACGCTCCGAAGCCGTTGCTGAATTCTCAACAGAAAACCGGCTTCGAAGGCATCTTGGCAGTCACCGACAGGAAAGGTCTTGCGCGTTTGCGCCAGTTCCCACCACAAAGGAATATCGGTCGTTGCCTCAAGCCAAGCCTGGGCACATTGCACACCACGCTCGATCATCGGCGAAAATTCGCTGCCCCAAGGTGTCAGAAGACTTGGGCAACCATCCGCCGCAGGAATTGAAATGTAGTTTTGGTCCATACACACCCTAAATTTCTGATTTATTGTTAGATGCTGGGCGCAGCTTCGAAAAGCGTAACGACACCAAATGAACGCTCGATACCAGGCATGAACACCAAATGGCCTAGTTGAATGCCAATGTAGACTATATCCCGTGGATTGAGAGTCCCTCAAGGCGCAATTTGCGCGCATGACTCAAGACTACGAACAACTTCGTCTGCAACTGGCGGAGAACATCCGCTGGATGCGGCGCGTAAAGAACCTTACCCAGGAGCAGCTGGCGCTCATGGCCGAGGTGGATCGCACCTACGTCAGCCAAATCGAACGATGCGCGGGCAACCCCTCGCTGTTGGTCCTGTGCAAACTCGCCAATATTTTCGAAATCACCACAGATCAACTACTTGTAGACGCCGATACCCTGCGCAGCTCCCTTCACGTCAAATAATAGACCCACGCCTCACAAATCCGATAGATCCGCCTTCATAATTCCCACTGACAGTCTTCAGTCCCTAACCGAACCTGCCCAGGCCATACACCGAGAGCCTGGATAATGCCTGTTGCCTGCTCGTCACTTCCGCCCACAAAACTAAGGCCCTTGGCGCTAAGCATTCTGCTGGCGTGCGGCCCAAGCATGGCGCTGGACACCGTCAGCATCACCTCCTCCGTGCTTTCGCCAAACTGTCTCGAATACAGGGTCGTCGGCATTTGTTTCTGGCTACTCTGCACGCCCTTCGGCTGCACAGTCAAAACCTCGACCAAGGTTCGTCATTTCATTCCTGAACTGGTCGTCTCGAGCTACGCCACCACCGGCAATAACCCCTGGACCGAGATGACCACCCTCTCCGCTCCCATCAGCGGTGCAGAAGGTGGCGGCAACCTGATCACGCCGAACGCCCGCCGCGACAACCTGCCTCGATTCAAGAACGTTGATGGCATCGGCCACCCCGGTGGCTGGGTCGCAACGCAATTGGCTTCGCAATCCGGCTATGCCTGCGCCAGCGGTGCAACTGCATTAATGCCTTACTACCTGAGTACCCTGGACTCACTGGCCTGGCGCCATGGCATCCCAGAAAGTTTCTACCCCGAATCGCTCATGCCGGGGATCCGTGAAATTGGTCGTCAGGTCTCGGGAAACATGTGGGGCAACGTTTATCCCCGGCAGGGCTTTCTGGTACAGCCCGACGATTTCAAGGCGGCCGCAGTCATGGCGCAACGCGCCGGCGATGTGATTACCCACAACTGGCAGCCGCATGTGTACTTACCACTCACGCCCGCCAAACGCGACGGCTACTGGCCGCCTGGCCCGATCGTTGAAAACGACGCTTCGACCCACAAATGGCAATTGCTCTACCCCCAGGTGCAGCCCACGTGCGCCATCTTCCCCAGCGATCCGGTACAGAGCGCGGATGGCGGCTACGCCTGGTCGCTGTGGCGTCCCTATAGCTGCTGCAAACGTGAGGGACAGACCTTCCTGTTCAGCATCGACTTCGAAGGAGGTGCTTCATGAGTCGGCTTCTCGCGCGGCCCTGGTTGGGCACGATGAGTCTGTTGCTCTGTGGACTGCTCGCCATTGCCACACATGCCTACGCCGCCGAGGGCGATTACCGTCTGGGTACTCAAGGTGAAGTACTCGACGACCGAGTGATGTACACCATTGGTGGCGGCTCGGCAGTCGGCTCACCGAGCTCGCTCTACCGACCCAGTGGTCTCGGTGTCGGCGGGTCATGGCGGGCGAACATGATGTGCGGAAACATGAGCCTCACCAACACCCTGCAAAACCAGCTGAACGGCGTCACCGAAGGTTTCCAGCAGATCATGGGCAGCATCGTGCAGAACGCGACCCAAGCCGTGATGTCGCTGCCGGCGTTGATCATCCAACGCGCCAACCCCGGCCTCTATGAGTTGTTGAGCAACGGGGTGATGCAGGGGCGTATCGACTTCGACCGCTCGAAGCTGACCTGCCAGGCCATGGCCGAGAAGATGGCGGACAAGGTCGGTCAAGCCGGCTGGGGCGCGCTGGCCAAGAACCAGGAGATGCAGGGCAATCTGGAGCAAACCGGCGGTGATGCGGTGGCCGCGGTGAAAAACACCGAGGCCCATAACGGCAACAAGGGGGTGTCCTGGGTCGGCGGCTCGAAGGCTGGCGGTGATGGGCAGACGCCCATTCGGGTGACCGCCGACGTAGTGCGCGCGGGCTACAACCTGCTGCATAACCGGTCGATGGATGACAATGCCTCGATTAGTAATAGCGATTGCCTGGGTGGGGCCATTTGCCAGACCTGGGCTTCGCCCCAGGAGGAATCCGAATGGGCCGTTCGCGTGCTGGGCGAAACTGAAGTCACGACCTGCGATACCTGCGAAACCCTGCGTGCGACCGCTGGCAGCGGACTGACGCCGCTGATCCAGGAGGCCTACAGCGAACGCCTCAAGGCCCTGCAAGGGCTGCTGTCTGGCTCACTGCCGCCTACCCCTGACAATCTGGCTAAAGCCTCCAGCCCAATGCTGCCGGTAACCCGTGGCGTGGTCGAAGCCCTGCGCGACGATCCCGACCAGGATCTGTTGGCACGGCGCCTGGCCAGTGAGACGGCCTTGTCCAGTGTGCTCGACAAAGCGTTGCTGCTACTGCGCACCCTGTTGGCGGGCAGTCACGAACCGAACATCGCCTCCGCCGAGCCGGCCCAAACCGCCTTGACGAAAAACATCGACGCTCTGGAGCGCGAAATCCGCCTGCTGCAGACCGAACTGCAGGTCCGGCAGATGCTGGCCACCAATACCGCCAGCCTAGTGCTCGATCGGCATGCCGGCGGTGCTGATGCTTCGCGCACCGTCGAGCAAGGCGACCCTGAGCCGGGCCGACTCAATGACGCTGACGCCAGGCGCAAGTGAGCCATGAAACGCTCACCGCTATTCACTTTGCTTTCGAGTCTGGGGATTGCCGCAGTGATGATCCTGACCGCCGCACTGGTCGCATGGATCGGCCACGCTGCGCTGGGCAGCTTCGAGGTCTGGCAGCAGGCATTCGAATCCGTAAGGCCCTATCTGCAGTGGTGGCGTGCCCTGCTCTACGGCGCCCTCTTCGCGCTGTGGGTGGATCTGCTTCGGCGCTACCGACATCGACCACAGGATCGACTGCGCGTGAAACGCATCGGGGCATTAGGGCTCGTGCTCTTTACCTTCGTCGAACTCACCCGACTGTGAGGTCACCACCATGCTCATGAGCACCAACAGCTACTTGGAGTTTTACCTCTCCCTGCTGGCCTGGATCATCAACAACGGACTCTGGAGCGTCCTGTCCGACACCGGACTGTTCGCCGCGCCCTTTGGCGCGATCATCCTCCAGGAATGGCTGTCAGCCCGTCAGCAAGGCGCGGATGAGGGAAACAAGGGATTGCTCTCGGTGCCACGGATCGAGAACCGGTTGTGGCTGGCCTACATCGTCGTATTGTTCGGCTGCGCGCCGGTCTTTCCGTTGAGCCTCTCGTCAATGACGTTCGATGATGCGGCAAGTCAGCGCTGCGGCGTAAATGTGGCCAAGCCAGCGGAAACCGCCTGGGGGACAACCTTCAATACCATCGGCGAACGCTCCGCCAACGTACCGATCTGGTGGTTTCTAGTGCATGCCTTGAGCAAAGGAGTAACCGCCGCAGCCACCGCCTCCATTCCCTGCGCACCGGATATTCGGCAGATGCGCATGGAGATCGACAGCTCGCGTATCAACAGCCAGGTACTGCTGCAGGAAGTCGCCGACTTCACCCGCGACTGTTATGGCTATTCCCGTTCTCGGTTGTTTACCAATCGCCCGCAACTGGACAAGGCACAAAGTCACGACGCGTCCTGGATCGGCTCAAGCTATCTTCTCGACACGCCCGGCTACTACGACACGGATCGTTCACGCACACCGCGAATCAGTTGGCCGTATGACGAAAGCCGCGATGTTTCCTTGCCGCGGCTGGAGAGTGCCGCGGGCTACCCCACTTGCAAGCAGTGGTGGAGCGACAGCGGTGTTGGCTTGCGCGAGCAGTTGATCCAGCAGGTTGATCCCTCTCTGCTGACTCAGCTGAAAAATTGGCTGACTGGCCGCTCGAGCAACGACATCGAGGATGCCACCCTGCGCGAACTGGTCAGTCCGCGCCAGCAATCGATGTCCATGTCGCCCGGACAGGTGTACCAGGACTATGGTTCCAGCGCTCGTGGCGGCTCGATCAATCAGGGGCTCAATAACCTAGCCACCAATACCGGGCTGGCCCTCGGTTCCTTCAGCAACTTCCCGGCAATGAATGCACTACGCGCCGCCTTGCCGATGGTGCAGGCGTTCCTGATCATGGGCGTCATCATCAGCTTGCCGCTGATCCTGCTGGTCAGTACCTACCAGTTGAAAACTGTCATGACCGTGACGTTCGCGCTGTTCACCTTACACATGCTGAGCTTCTGGTGGGAACTCGCTCGCTGGATCGACTCCAGCATGCTCGATACGCTGTACAACCAGGTTTCGGCTTCCAATCAAGTGCTGTTATCGCTGCCCACATCCGGCTTCATGGATGGAACCGTCACGGCACAGGTGATCGAGTATGTGATGGGGGCGATGTTCATCGTGCTACCAATGCTGTTTCTAGGGGCCATGAGCTGGGCAGGATATTCAGTCGGCAACGGGATTCAAGGCATGTTGGCGAACGGTAGCAAAGCCGCAAGTGATTCAGCGAGCAAAGGTACGGATCAAATATTGGGTGCTGCAAAACGTTCAATTAGATGACTTGCTGTCGCCTATATAATGCCCATTGTCATCGAAGTCACCGATGTAGAGATCAGCACCTAGGTAGTCTGGCCCTGGACTTTCCTCTTGATGATCGGAACCAACAAAAGCCCTGAACCATAGCAAAGTGATGACAGCCAGCATCATCACAAAAAAAGTAACCAGCCAAACACTGACAAAGAGCAATCCTCCGATCAATGCCAGTTTGGCAATCAGAAAGCTCCCGCGAACAAGTAATTTACCTGCGGGCATACCTGCCGTCACCGCACGCTCAGCCAGGCGGGACTCAAACGCTTGCAATTTGCGATAACCACGCTTTACCGACGTGCCACATGCGTACGCCCAGCTGTGGCCACGTGAATTCTGAACAGGTTGCTGAGTCGGCATGCTCTCGCACTCTTCTGAGCGTTTTCATGGTTGAGACAGGAGTAACAGCCTACTACTGAAAACTGTCCGTGCCTGACCGTTTATCAGTTTGCCCAGCCGAAAAAATCTTCACTGGAAGACAGAAGACAAGCCCCGTGAAAAAGCCTATCTACAGTGATTGACCCAGATAAATCGTCCAGCTAAATACAAGGTACGGATCGCTGTTATCGACAGCACTTTCCCAGGTAGCCAGAACCTTCAAGGCTCCGTCACTTCGATGATGGTTCTCCCCAAGTGCGATTAGCGTTCGGTGGCTCGCACGGTGACCGTTGCTACGATGATGAACGCCTACTGCTCTCCTGAGCGCCTTTCGAGCGCTGCTCGTGAGATAAGCCCTCTTGATTTTCTTCAACCCACTGCGGGGAAATCTTTCCCCGCACAGGGCAGGTTTCTTCGCGTATTCAACGGAGACATACCATGCCCGACTCACTTACACCGCAAACACTGAACACCCTTCGGTTGCCCATCGTGTTCACCCCTGGCGCGTGGCAACGCGCAGTACTGCTCGAGCAATCCGATCACGCTGAGAAGCTGCAGGTCGATCGGTTGAGCCACGTATTGCGCGCAGCCTTCGAAGCCCACCTGGCCTATCCACACAAGCCCTACGTGCTGTTCGAGGTAATCCACATTGAACCAACCGATCACTTACACCACGACCCGTTGCTGCAATTGAGTCTGAGCCTACTCCAAGAACCGGGTCAGCCTGCCGCCTTGCTGATAGCGCTTGCAGGAGAACACCAGCGCTAAGCGCAATGGGCGGCGCCCACCTCCACATTCGGGCGGCATGCAAGACCTGCATCAATCCAACCCATCACCCAACCGGGGAACCCTCCCCCGACGGGCAAGGCGTTCCTCCGTTTTCTCTCGAGGAAATTGCCATGCGCGATATCTACCAAGACGTAACTGACAAGATCGTTACCGCGTTAGACCAAGGCGTTGCTCCCTGGATCAAACCCTGGTCCTCAAGTGGCTCCGCTTACATCGGTCATCAACCCTACCCCGTCAACGCCATCACACGACGTCCGTATTCGGGCATCAATTTACCGCTGCTCTGGGCCGAGGCCAGGTTGCAGGGGTTCACTCAAGATCGTTGGCTGACCTTCAACCAAGCCAAAAAGACCGGTGGGCACATTCGTAAGGGTGAGCACAGCACTCTGGCGGTGCTCTACAAGCCGATGGAGCGCGAGGAACAGACCGAGTCAGGCCAACCCGTACTCGATGAAAACGGTCAACCCAAGGTCGCTCACTTCGGCATTCTCAGGACACATTTTCTGTTCAACATCGAGCAAACGGAGGGGCTCGAAATGCTCAATGAAACCCTGCTCGAGACGGAACAGAGTGATCCCTTCCAGCCCAACAGCGCCGCGGAAAATCTGCTATTAAGTTCAGGTGCACGCATCGTTCATCGGCCTGCCGACGAAGCCTTTTACCACCCGATCAGGGATCTCATCCAACTGCCGACAAAAGCACAATTTCACGATGAAGGCGGGTACTACGCCACGGCACTTCATGAGCTGACGCACTGGACCGGGCATCACTCTCGGTTGCAGCGCGAAGGCATGACGTCAGCCTGTCCGTTCGGCTCGCCAGGCTACGCGTTTGAGGAGTTGATCGCCGAGATGGGCGCTGCGTTTTTATGTGCCTACACCGGTATACAGGGAGAACTTAGGCACGAGGGCTACATTGACTCCTGGCTCGGCCTGCTCAAGGCTGACAAACGCGCGATCTTCCGCGCCAGTGGCCAGGCCCGAAGCGCCTCGGAGTATGTACTCAACCTGGAGCAGCAACTGAAGCAAGCGGTCTTGGATGACTCACTATGCATGAACGATGGAGCTTGATCGTTACCTCACCGCTGCAAACGCTTCACAGGGCCCAACGCGAGTTGAGCCCTTTTTTCTGTTTCCAGAAAACAGACGGCGGGCCCCTCACGCAAAGAAAAAGAGAGGGGCGCACACCCGCAGCATGCCGTTATGTATCCAGGTTCTGCGCCAGAAAATCCACCAGCTCGAGCGGACTCCGGCTGTCGATCACCTTGTAGATCAGATCGCGTTTACTGCGCGGTAACTTCTTGACCACGCTCTTCGCCGAGGCCCTGACGGCTTCGTCGGTCCCATGGATACGTGCCGCGAGCAGCAGCACGAGCGTGGCGTCAGTAAGGTTCATGGCAAGACCCAAAAAATAGGCACCGCAGTGTACCGACTCTTTTCTTTTCCGTACTAGCCCCCAAAAAAATGATGCCTAGCAGTATCCATATTCCGATTGCCTCACAAAGGGACACGAGCCAAAAGGACGGGTAAGGGTTGGAAGGGAATGGGCACTCAAGGGTAAGAGCGCTATCCGAAAAGGCTAAAAGGCCAATGACCCAGCCACTTCCCGGAGATCACGATGCTCAGCCTGTTTCGCCGCAAAAGGCAGAAGCCCCCTCCGCCACCGACCGTCAACGTCGCCGAAGGTTACCTGCCCATCGAGTCGGCTCACAGTTTGTTAGCCGCGGAACACCGCCGCCAGTTGCTCGACCGCATCTGGCAGTACACCGCCCTCTCCCACGCGCAGTTCACCCAGCTCTATATAAATCCGATCCATCGCTACGCCGAACAGGTCCAGCAACTGCCTGCCAGCGAGACGCACCACCATGCTTACCTTGGCGGCATGCTCGACCATGGACTGGAACTGGTCGCTTGCAGTTTGAAACTGCGTCAGTCGTATCTGCTGCCAACCGGCGCTGCGCCCGAAGACCAAGCCGCCCAGACCGATGCCTGGTCGGCGGGTATTGCTTATGGTGCCCTTCTGCATGACATCGGCAAGATCGCCGTGGACCTGCTAGTCGAACGCCAGGATGGCCGTGTTTGGCATCCTTGGCAGGGTCCCCTGGATCAGCCCTACCGCTTTCGCTACCTCAAAGGTCGCGACTATCACCTGCACGGCGCCGCCGCAGGCTTGCTCTACACCCAGATTCTCAACCGACCGATCCTCGATTGGCTGAGTGGCTTTCCGCCGCTGTGGGCGAGTCTGCTGTATGTCCTAGCCGGCCAGTATGAACGCGCCGGCGTGCTGGGCGAGTTGGTGATTCAAGCCGACCGGGTCTCCACCGCACAGAACATCGGTGGCAACCCAAGCAAGGCGTTGCAAGCGCCGATTCATACGCTGCAACATCACTTGATCAGCGGACTGCGTCATCTCGTTCAGCACGAGCTGAAACTCAACCAGCCAGGGGCCGCGGGATGGCTGACCCAGGACTCCCTGTGGTTGGTTAGTAAGGCAGTCACGGACAAACTCCGAGCTTATTTGCTTTCACAAGCGATAGAAGGCATTCCGTCGTCCAACATTGCTGTGTTCGA
Source organism: Pseudomonas mucoides (assembly GCF_015461845.1). Taxonomy (GTDB): domain Bacteria; phylum Pseudomonadota; class Gammaproteobacteria; order Pseudomonadales; family Pseudomonadaceae; genus Aquipseudomonas; species Aquipseudomonas mucoides. The sequence goes on from NZ_JACOPW010000001.1 coordinate 722,261, forward strand.
CGAACTGCAATCGCATGGATTGGTTGAGTCCACGCCGGAAGGCAAAGCCATCTGGACTGCGCTTGTCACGCAGGGAAACTGGCAGCAGAGCTTTACCTTTCTGCGCCTTCAACCGGCGTTGATTTGGGCGAACGAAGACCGACCTGAAGCTTTCAGCGGAACGGTAAGCTTCGCAGTCGATGACCACTCAACTGACGCTCCGGCATCGCCACTAGCACCCAAGGTTGTCAGTAGAGGATCAGATCAAAGCCCATCACAGCCAGATCCCGTAGCCACGGAAGATGCCGACTACTTAGGAGCGTTGCTGGATATGTTCGAAATGGCAGAACCCGAGGCACGTGATGCACCGTCAGCAAACGCTCTCGAAATCTCAAATCCTCCTTCGAATAACCCTGGCCAGGCATTCTTGAATTGGGTCAAGGAAAGCATCCTGAGCCACAAACTGGTCATCAATGACAGCAAGGCCAAAATCCACACGGTGAGTGGCAGCGTATTTCTGGTCACGCCTGGTCTCTTCCAACGCTATGCGCAGGAGTTCCCTGGTATCTCTCAGGGTGCCAATCAAGAGACTGAAGAATGGCGTTGGGTGCAGAAGCAATTCGAAAAATTGAAGGTCCACAGGAAGCGTGACGACGGTCTAAATATCTGGGCTTGTCAGGTCGAAGGTCCCCGTAAGAAGGCAAAACTCAAAGGCTATTTGCTAGAAGAACCAGCACTATTGTTCAAAGCTGCGGCCGTACCTACCGATAATCCCTTTCTTAAGCTCGAAAAAGCTTAAATCTCCGTAGCATCCCATTGGGTGCTCGACATGCACAATCAACTCGGGGCAGCGCTCATTACTGAACCGTTCCGTTGCCGCTCTCCAGGAGCTCATAGAGTTCGATGGTTGATTGGCTTAGTCTCAAAGTTTTTTGGGGCGCCCTGCTTGACGATAATATCATCATGACACCTATACTCGTGCAGCATCATCGGGCCTCGAGGACGTGAGCTTGATCGACCGAAGTGTCAATCGACGATCGTTGTCGTTCGCCGCGCAGCGACTATGTGGCTGCTGGTTTTCAGGCTTTTTTTGTAGGGCATGATGCGATATGCGTTAAAGAGCAAATCATCTGAACTTCAGTCTCTGAAGCGATGCATTGGCTGCCGATCCGACGTAAGACTGACCGAGGGCACGGAATGCACATCGTTGGTGGTCTATATCGCGAGTTATGTGATGTACCGTTCTGGGACTCTACGCTGGGCTCTGGAGGTCGCGCTGCCTTGGCCGCCAACGCACTGGCTTCGGGTGTCGAGTTTTCCACTTATGCCTCCCCCGCTGATCGCTCCGCATTGGTTTCGCTGGAGTCGCAGGGAATCATCACGCATGCCGCTACCAGGCCATCGCCAATAGTCTTTGCGTATTTCCACCCCCTTTCTTCGCCCCATATTGAGCCACCCCGCGCGTCCATCAACCGCGAAAACTCGATATCGGTGACTGGGAACGCCGTTTTGCGCTTCGGCTTTCTTGAGGGAGATGCGGTGGTCACGGCGAATCGGGCCGTATACGACCCGCAAACCTGGCATAACCCGCCATCGTTTGGAGCCAATGGGTCGACGGCCAGAGAATTGGCCCTAGTAATGAATGAACTGGAAGTGCGCCAGATAACTGGAATCGATGAGTTGCACTTAGCGGCGCAACACCTGCTGAAAAGACAACGCGCACAGGTTGTCGTGATCAAACAAGGTGCACGTGGCGCCTCAGTTTACGAGGGTGTAGGCAAGATTTCACACATACCGGCTTATCGTTCCAGCAGTGTTTTTAAAATCGGAACAGGTGACATATTTACTGCCGTATTTGCGGTTCATTGGGCGCAAGGCGAACTGCCGCCTCACCAAGCTGCAGATCTGGCGTCACGGTCGGTATCTGTCTATTGCGATACCCGTGCGTTCGAGTTTGATGAATCCATCCTCAAGCAACGTCAGCCTATCTCATCTTGGAGAGGTGGCAGGGTTCGTCTTGAAGGTGGTGTTGATTCACTAGGACAGCGATACACGATGGAAGAAGCCCGGTTTGCATTGCGCGAACTGGGTGTTGATGTGACATGTCCACAGATTGAAGTGGCAAACGCTGGCTGGAATACGGATGCGACCTTGGTAATAAATGATGAGTTGTCGGTGGAGTCCCTGGCACGAATTGCAGAAGACCGAGCCCGATCAATTCCGATCATCACACTCCACGAGCGCACTACTGCCGCGAGTGTATTAACCGTTGCAACAGAGACAACGGATGACTTCACGACAGCAATGTACCTCGCAGTCTGGGCTGCTGGCGAAGCCGCTGCCACTCACTGAAAGATAAAACAATAATCGGCATCGCCCGCAGGGTCATGCAACGGAATGTAACCAGCTGAGGCCAGATCGATCCATGGCGGACGTCTATATCATATATGCCAAAGAAAATAGCAAGACAGCGCTGAAGGTTCGCGATCTCCTCTCCGCGTCCTGGAGCGTGTGGCTAGACGATTTGATAGTTGGCGACTTCAGTGTCGCGATTACAGAAAATCTCAAAGAAGCGAAATGCGTCGTTGCTCTATATTCCTCATTTGCTCACAAGCACACCATCACTGGCGAGTTGAGCTTGGCAGAAAAATATCAAAAGAAGGTCGTCCCTCTCATTTTGGATGACAGTGATCCGCCGTACCCATATGGTCACTTCAGCAGTGTTGATTTCCGGTCATGGCAGGGCGAAGCAGATCACTCATGCTTTCAGTTGCTGCAGAAGAAAATCGGGCTCGTTGTACCTCCTCAGGGTAAGCCCGTCCGGTTAGCCACGATAGCTGACGGTGCGCTTGCCCTTCCTAATGTCTTCATGTCTGTTTCGTCACACGAGACACAGTTCGATCCCGTAGAAGCGTTGGAAGCATTAACGGTGTATCCGACGCGCTCGATTCTTGTTTCTGCCTATGACCTGGTTAATTCTGAATCGCGACACAAGATGATTGCTGAAATAACGACCTATCGAGACCTAGGCGGTTTTGTTCTCATCGACTCGGGCAATTATGAGGCTTACCGCCTGAATGACAAACAGTGGAAGCCATCGAACCTGAAGCGCGCGCTAACCGATACGCCACACGATTGGGCGTTCTGTTTTGACAACATGACCCCCAGTGACAAATTCGAAGTGGCGGTCAGGCAGGTCATAAAAGCAGTGGAGCGCGACGCCAAGCACACCTCTGCTCCGGTGCTACCCATCATTCACGTCAAGCAGACCCCTAAGGGGCTCGAAAGACTTCCTCGGATCGTCAGGGCGATATCCGAGCACCTGCAACCGCCTATCATCGCCATTCCGGAAAGGGAACTGGGTGCGGGCCTTGCGCAGCGTGCATTGACTGTCAGACATATCAGGGATGAACTGGACAAGCTGCCCTATTATCAACCCATTCATCTACTGGGCACTGGAAACCCGTGGAGCATTGCACTACTGGCGGCCGCTGGCGCGGACACGTTCGACGGTCTTGAGTGGTGTCGGTTTGCGGTAGATCCTGAGCTTGAGCGGCTTCACCACTTCCAACACTTCGACTTTTTCAAAACGAAAAGGATCCGAAGTGAATTTATGGATAGGGTGATGGCAAACAACAACATAGGCTACGCAGGCAAGGTTGCGTTCCACAATCTAGAGTATTATGCGGAGTTTGGCCGAATCATGCGTGACATGTATTCGAAAGGCCGCGAAGAACCGTTCGCCATGGGAGTTACCGGCATGAAAAGCGCCGAGCTTCGATCGCTATTCCCAGGAATTTTTCTATGACCACTTATAGCGCTGAAGCGCTCTGCAGAGCTGTCGCTGCGGTCTGTCCAGATATTCGCACACGCATCGAAGCCGGCGCAGTGTCTGACGAGCGTCATCTATGGTGGGAGCTTTCTTGCTGCATTCTCAGTAGCCAGGTCCCCTACCCGCTCGCTATGGCAGCCGCCGATGCCATCGATGAACGTGGCTATCTTTATCACAACAAACAACACAGCGAGCACCTTGCCGAGAAATTGTTTGAAGTGCTCAGAACCCCTCTCGTTGTCGACGGCAAAATGCGCACTTACAGGTTTCCCAGGGCAAAAGCCGGTCACTTAGCGTCCACGTGGGCGGCCGTAGCAAGCATTGGCGGCTCACTCAAGGCGCTGATCAGTGGTGACGTCAGTGATGTACGCGCGTGGCTAGTGGCCCATGCATCCGGTATGGGGCCCAAGCAAGCCAGTATGTTTTTGCGCAATTGCGGGGTTACTTATGACTTGGCAATCCTTGATCGGCACGTGCTCAATTACATGTCTGCTCAGGGGATATATTCAGGCACTCAGGTATCCATATCCGGATTGAATCAGTATGGCAGGCATGAAGACAGGCTTCGTGACCATGCCCGGGAAATGGATTGCCCGGTTGGTCTTTTGGATTGGGCCATATGGATCGTTATGCGCGTTGCAAATCGCAAGCAGGAGGCTGTTTTAGTATGAGTATCGTGACACTGGTTTCCGGAGGCCTAGACTCTACGCTCGTCGCCAAGTTGGCACAGGAGCAAGGCCTGCAGATATTTCCACTCTTTGTAGATTATGGTCAACGCGCCCGCGACCGAGAGCTCGCAGCCTGCAAGCTGGCCATGCAGAAGCTTGGACTTCCTGAGCCCGAAATTGCCGGTCTGTCGGGATTTGGCAGGTTGATTCGCTCGGGACTCACCGACCCGACCTTGCACATCATTGACGACGCCTTCACTCCCGGCCGGAACATGCTTTTTCTGTTGACCGCCGCCGCTTACGCCCATCAGAAAAACGCCGATGCGATCTCCATCGGATTGCTTCACGAAAGCACCAGCCTTTTTCCTGATCAGACCTCCGGATTCCTCGAGGAGGCTGAGCGCATGATAACTCTATGCATGGGCCGGAATATCAAGGTGCTTGCACCGCTCTCATCGTTCACCAAACCTGACGTCGTGACGCTGGCAGCCGAGAAAGGCATCTCTCAGACCTACTCGTGCCACCTGGGTGAAGAACAGCCGTGCGGCAACTGTATCGCCTGCAACGAATTCAAATTTGAGGGTGCCAATGATGGGCGGTAGCAGCACAGGTGGATGGAGCCGACTCGGTGATGTCAGGTCACTGGAGCAAAAAGCCAAGGCTGCTCTAAATGAGGGCAAGCGCAACGTGTTCATCAGTTTTGCCACTGAGGACATGGCTGAGGTCAATCTGCTCAGGGGACAGGCAAAAAACGATAACAATGACATCGAGTTCAATGATCATTCAGTCCGCGAACCCTACGACAGTGAGCAGGCGGAGTACATCAAGCGCAAGATCGCCGAGCGCATCAACCGCTCATCTATCACTGTGGTCTTCATTTCCAAGGACACTGCCCAGAGCAAGTGGGTGAAATGGGAGGTAGAAAAGAGCCTAGAGCTTGGCAAGAAGGTTGTAGCTGTGCATTCCGGTAAGCAGTTCGGCGCAGCTGAGCCTAAATGGGTATCGGAACACAAGATCAAAACCGTACCCTGGTCGAAGCTCTCCGACGAGCTTAAATAAGCTGCCGGCAGGAAGGTGTTTAGCTTCTGAAACTAGCGCCCTACTCCTGCCAGTAGTCGTTCGCACGCGAGGCGCTGTCAGTTGTCCTTCCTTGCCTCCCACTGAGTGTGCTCACGAGAAAATGCGTTCTCAGCGTCACCTACAAATGTCGACAAATGCTCATCTTTTTTCAGCTCATCGGCCTGTTCACGTATAAGCGTAATCTCATGCGCAGTCAGTGCGTAAGACGCCGATAGCTCAGTGAAGCGTTTTGCCTGCATCCACGTCAGAATACTTGCTGCAACAGCGATCAGCACGTCAGTCGGAAAGTATTGGTATTCCACGTTGGCGATCTTGATCAGCGCACATCCAAAAGCGATGGCGTTAACGGCGATCAATGTAATGAAGAAATACTTGGCGGCCTGGGCGTTGAAGTTAGCTTTACGTGAATACCATCCCAGTTGGTCGTTGATCCGGGATTCGATGTACGTATCGCGCCGGGTTTCGAAATCACCGGCCCTCATCAGCTTCATCTTGTACGTAATTTGCTGGGCCGGCAGATGCGTGAGCAGCTTGTTCGACACGCCTGGGTTTTGCTCAACTACTTGCGTAAGCTTTGCCAGCAAATGCTTCTTGGCCGCCTCGTCGCTTTCATGAAAAGGCTCTGCGCGGGACACGTAGCGCCACACCATGGTTTTGATTGATTCGGCGACGGCACGCCCCGAATACCAAAGCCGCTCAGGCCGCTGTGTCGCCAAATACACAGAGCTGGCTAATGCGCCGGCTAAAAGAGCCGCCTGCAGGGCCGCTGCACCCCAGTGAGGATAATTGATAACCGAGACGACTGCGGCCACCACCAACAGCGCCAGGTTAGTGAGCAGCGCGGCAAGAAAATGCTTCTGAGCGGAACCCGACAGCTCATCGGCGGCCTGATAGAGACCAGGGAAATCAGAAATCTGCATCAAGGAACCTCATAGCCGAGTTTTTGATACACGGCTGGCGGATAGAAATAGTTGCCACGCTCACTTGCCGTGGGGTTCGCCAGGGCATGAGCAATAATGGCAGGGGAATACGGGACGAACACTGCCCCAACGTCCTGCAGGATGGGAGGGCAAAGATCAGCATTCACCTGGCGGGCTCCGTCCAGGTTGATGCCGATGAGCTTGCACCCCTTCTCTATCGCTACCTGTATCTCCCAACGCACGTATTTGTGTTTCGAACGCGTGTCCCTGCCAATCAGCAGTGCGAAGGTGCCGGCCATATCAATCCTTTCCCGGCATTTGCGCTTGATGTAATCCTCGTCTTCCGAGTTCAACGCCATGTTCAACTGGCAGTCGGCGAAATCAAAATCGATCCGAGTGTTTTTCTTCCACGCCCCCATCAGTTCATACATGTGTCGGTCTGTGCTGCTGAAGCCGACGAATGTTCTGGGCAACCCCATTTCGCTGTTCCTTTCTTGAAGTCGTTGGTTGAGCATTGTCGATAACCTCAAACGGTCAGTGCTGAGACGGGGCCACCGCTGCGAGCCGTTTCTCTCGGGTTGCTAACACGTGACTTTTGCCCGCCTGATAAGTATCAACCTCCCATTGAGCAATGAAGGCTCCCATAAAATGATTCTCGAACGTCTCGGCTTGCGTGGCGTCTCCGACCGCAAAATAGCAGTTGGCCAAAGTCGCATACACCCAGCGTCTGTCGCTGCGTTCAATGAAATCGGGAGACTCCAGCACAGGCAACAGAATCCTCAAAATCGCTTCACGGATTTTCTGCGCGCACATGAAGTCGAACATTCTCTCCGCGTCTTCTGTTTGTATTTGCGCTCGAAACTCGAAGCACAGCGCAAGGTTTTCGCCGTTGTAATAGTCACGCTTGACCTCAAAGCCTCGGCGATAAAAAGCAATGGCGGAGTCAAGTGAAGCTCTATCACCCTCAAGCAGCCAGATTCGCTTGACGATCGCTCCCGCAATGCCAACAGTCTCGGGGTCATTCGAGCTTTCAGGATTGAGGGGGCTAAGCACTTCCATGGCAGCTCGCAGCGCGGCGAGCTCATTAGGAATCTTTGACTTATAGGTGCTCAGTGCAAGCTTTTGCAAAATATCAGGCTCACCAGGCTTCATATCCCTTGCAGCAGCAAACTCTACGCTGGCAGCATGATGTTGACTCTGCCGCATCAACTTTTCACCTTCGCGCATGTGATGAAAAAGTCGTTGTTGAGCGGCTTCTACTTCATCGACCAACTCTTCAAACTCTTCATCCGACATACTCGGCGAGCGCAACCTGGGCAGGAACGTATAAACTGGACTGTCGATAGCCTGGGCGGCCATCACGGCCTCAATCAGGTTACCCAGGGCCTCCGTGGCGCGCCGCGCCTCACGTGCAAGAATGTCCTCACCAAAATGCGAATACTGGAAAGTGCTGATGTGATTGAGGTCAAAGTACAGCTTGCCCTTGTCCTCGCTCATGACGATGGTCGAATTCGGTCTCAGCGCGTGACGTACTCCCAGTTCGTAGACGGCGTTTACGTTTCCCGTGGAAATATCGGCGATGACCAGATCAGCCCTGAGCAGCAGGTCGTACATTTTTACGTCGATAAGTCCCGACTGCATGATCTCGTCAGCCCGAACGCAGCGTAAGCCGCGGCTGGTGACAGCGGGCTCGATAATCGTTTCGTACGTTGCATTCAGGTCGAGCGTGCGACCAGACTCATACTCGGTTTTCTTGCCATACCCCATCACGACAAAGCATAACTTCATCACAGCGATCTCTTACTCGCAAAAATGTTTGATCAAAATCGCGGCTGTCTATCGATCCTGTTCGAGCACAAGCTAAGCCCATGCAAGGCTCATTGATGAGCCCTCGAAAGATATGAAGCAACCACGAATTCGATCTCCGGCAAAAGGGCAAATCTGAATCGTGCGACGCACATAGAGCATTGTTTTGAGGTCTGTCAGGCCAACGGCGGCTAAGGCAGACAACGGGGCTATCCCTACCATCTGGCGGATGATTTTTAGATTATTGGTTGATCATCAATGCTGGCCAAAACGCCTGGTTAATTACAAGACTGACCGCTTGGTTCGAGTTCTTCTTAACCCCGTCCATGAGCGCTTTGTTGTAGCTAAAATCATAAATAAACTTAGGATCGTCCGAGTTGATTCGAATGCCCAGGAATCCATACCAAAGCAGCAGATCTACCGCGCGACTCGCCTTCTGCTGATCAAGCCCAGACTTAAGGAGAGTATCCATCACCTGCTGCTCAGAAAGGTCGGCGGATGATGCGACGAAAGCGTAGAGAAGGCCTTCAGTCTCATCGGACACGTCCTGAAGCTCGTAGCCAATATCGCGCAGCAGATCCGCTGAATAGGCCGCGATGCCTTTCTCAATGTCGCTGCCTTCGATAATCTCGTGGTTGAGGTTGATGGCAAAGCTCTTGCAATGATTGATCAGATTCAAGAGAAAGCGTGGTCTCATCAAGGAACGCTCTATCAGAAACTGAGACGTTTCCTCGCCCTTGTAATGGCTTACAAAAAGCCGCAGCCAGGCCGACTTGAAGTCCAGGTCTTCTTCAAGACCGTTGGACACGATTCGCAAACGAACGAGCTCGCGTAACAAGTCAGAATCCGTCCAATCCAGCACCACACTGGCTTCCTTGCCGCGGTCAGACGTCTCCTTGACCAGCAGCTCGTAGACGTCGTTGCGTAGGAACACTACCGAGCGCACCTTGATGTTGTCGCTGCTGAACTGACGTTCAATTTTTCGCGTAGCGTCGATCAAAGCTCTGACCATAAGCAGGTCTTCATGCTTCAGTCCGGACGTTGGCCAGCCATTATCAATATTGTCGAAGAGAAGCCATAGCACCTGCTTGTTCTCAAGGTAACGTCCCAGCTTTTGTTTGAGTTGCTTTACGTCATGCTTGTACAGGAGTTCGGTCACTTCGAATGAGCTCAGATTGACGCTTTTGGTTGAACCGTACTTGGATTGGTATTCGGAGTAGATTTTCTCCATGAGCATCGACATGCGCTCAGAAAAATCGCCTTCTGAATCGTAATCTTCTCCCCGATACAGCTCGGCGAGCTCGCGATAGCCTTCATACAGCCTATGATCATGGATGTGACGCTGTTTGTCTTTTTCCAAAATCTTGTAGCAAATTTCCAGCAGTAGCACGTACTCCCAAAACGCCGTGATTGTGTGCTGGTAGGTGCCTTCGGAAAGAAACTGAAGGATGCGTTCTTTGAATTTGATGAGTTTGTAGCCGTCTGGCTTCAAATCCAAAACGATATTCTTGTTACGGTTTTTGTCGCGCTCGGCATCCCTGATTTGAAGAAAGATGGCTGATTTTCCAGAACCCTTACGACCGACGACCAAATGCGCCTCGCCACGCAACGATTTCAGAAACTGATCGGTCTCCAGATAATAACGTTCGAGATCCCGCATTTCGTTCTCGGCAGATGTCGCGCCGAGGTTGAGTTTTTTGATAAATGACCGCTCGGGTTTCGCGCCAGAAGCCTCAAGCTGCTGAAACGCTTGGGTCACATCGGACGCAAACACCTCAATGGCGCGGTTAACATCATTCGGATGGTAGGTAACCTGGACAAAGTCTCGATAATCCACTGGGACCGGCTCATCGCCTGACTGAAGAATGCACATCGCCTTGCCCATGCCATCGGCCAAACCAGCAATGAAGGCGGCTCGCATGTTGTGGATGGCCGCTCCTGTCGCCCCAGTAGATAGCAACGGAACCACAACTCCATAGGATTGTGCGACCTGATTGATCGCGTCATAGGCCGAAAGCCTGGGAGTTTCGTTTGGATCAAAGTTACGGAAGATGAAGCCGCCCTTTTTGATTCTCGAGATGATGCGGGTCGACCAGTCGGTTTTGTGCGGTGTATCCAACAAATAAACCGGTGCCTTGAGATTGAGCGCAGCAGACACGTCAATCGATTTCCAGGCTGACGCGTTGTTCAAGAAACCGCTCAGCTCAGGCGAGTTCTGGTATTCCTGAAACCCAAGGGTGTCAAAAATACCGACATCGGAAATTTTCAACCCCTGCGACTGGAGGCTTTTGTTTTTGACAAGCAGAACGCGCTTTGATTTACCAAGGGCGTAGCCAATTTCATACGTGACGTTGAAATTTAGCTCACTGATGTCAGCAACCAGGAAATCGGCTGCATCAATACTTGCCAGCACTTCGTCAGAGATGAAGTGACCGACGATGTCCAAGGCCCTCCAGGTAGACACAACCGTTTTCGTATTGGTTCTTGAGCTGGTAGCAACAGCACTCTCAATGGTTTGCCCTATCTCGGCAGGCGTTGACGCGTAAGCAAAAAAGCCAATGACGTCCTTCATATCCTTTCCCTGAAATAACAACCGGTTGTTCTCGTGTCTTCAGGATAACGACCACCATGCCGATGGTAAATGGCTATCAGTATGCCCATCACATGCTAGAGCTAGGATCAAGACCACTAGTTGGTGTCGAAGGCCCCCGGATCGTACACGTAGCCTGGCTTCCAGGCAGTCATAGGTTCAGCGACCACCTCTCTTGGGCTATAGATCTCGGCCGCTTGCTTTGCGTCTCCACGACAGAGATGAATCACATCTTTCGCCTGCTGCTTGGCTTTGCATTACGGCGGGATCTTCTCCCACAAGATTGCGCCCATGCTGGGCGCACCGAAAAAGGACCCGAAGTTCCTGATTTCAACTAACGCCCACGTTGCTGCTTATGCCAAAGCTGTCGCTAGCTCACAGCCCTTGAGATACCAAAGCTACCTAGATCTAGAATATCCGTGGGAGTAAATGTGGGAGTATTTTTTCAGACATGAAAAAGCCCAACCTGTGAAGATTGGGCTAAGTCATTGAAAAATATGGTCGGGACGGAGTGATTCGAACACTCGACCCCTAGCACCCCATGCTAGTGCGCTACCGGACTGCGCTACGCCCCGACTAGGCGTGAAACTCGTCCCTCTTCTCGAAGGACGCTCAAGAATATATCGCAAGCTTTTGAAAACTGGAAGTATTCAAACGCATGAAATTATTTCTTGAGGACCACCAACACATCTTCCAGCTCGGCAATCATCTGCCGGATCATTTGTTTGTATTGGGTGGTGTCGTCTTTGGCTTCATCGCCGGACAAGCGCAAGCGCGCGCCGCCGATGGTGAACCCTTGATCGTAAAGAAGCGCGCGGATCTGCCGGATCATCAGCACGTCTTGTCGCTGATAATACCGGCGGTTCCCGCGGCGTTTGACGGGGTTGAGTTGAGGAAACTCCTGCTCCCAATAGCGCAGCACGTGCGGTTTTACCGCACACAGCTCGCTGACTTCACCAATGGTGAAGTAGCGTTTGCCTGGGATGACGGGGAGCTCGTCGTTATGACTTGGTTCCAGCATAAGCCTCAACTCGGGCCTTCAACTTCTGCCCTGGACGAAAGGTGACCACACGGCGAGCCGTGATCGGGATTTCTTCCCCCGTTTTCGGATTGCGGCCAGGCCGCTGGCGTTTGTCCCGAAGGTCGAAATTGCCGAAACCGGACAATTTGACTTGTTCGTTGTCTTCAAGAGCGTGCCTGATTTCTTCAAAAAACAGTTCGACCAATTCCTTGGCCTCCCGTTTATTCAGGCCCAGCTCTTCATACAGACGTTCCGCCATCTCAGCTTTCGTCAGAGCCCCCATACGTCACTTCCTTAACGTGGCGTTCAACCTTTGTTCGAGCGAGGTGAGGATATTTTGCGTCGTGGTATTCACCTCATCGTCATTAAGAGTGCGCGATGGATGCTGCCAGGTCAAGCCGACTGCGAGGCTTTTTCTATCAGGATCAATGCCTTTACCCTGATACACGTCAAATAGCCTGAGGTCCGTCAGCCATTCCCCTGCATTTTCACGGATTACGTCCAGTACGGCGCTGGCTGCGACGTCTTTTTCGGCAATCAGTGCAAGGTCACGACGCACTTCAGGAAAGCGCGATAACTCCTGGAATTTAGGCATTTTGCCCAACGCCACTTCCGCCAGCACCAGCTCGAAAACGAAGACCGGACGGTCGAGACCGAGGGTTTTCGACAATTCAGGGTGGATGGCGCCGACAAAACCAACCAGACGGCCTTCACGTTCGATGCGCGCGGTTTGACCCGGGTGCAACGCTGGGTGTTTGCCCGGCACGAAAGTGAACGAGTCCAGCGCACCGGCGAAGCCCAGCACCGCTTCCACGTCAGCCTTGACGTCGAAGAAGTCCACGACATCGCGACCCTGTGCCCAGCCTTCTGGCAGACGGCTACCGCACACCACACCGGCGAGCATTGGCTCTTGCTTCAGGCCTTCGAGTTGACCGACGAAGCGCAGGCCGCTTTCGAACAGACGGACGCGGTCCTGTTGACGATTCAGGTTGTGCTGAAGCGCCTTGACCAGGCCTGGCCACAAGGACGAGCGCATGGCCGCCATGTCGTTCGAAATCGGGTTGGCCAGCACCAGTGGTTCCACACCCGGATTAAACAGTTCGAATTGTTTCGGATCGATGAAGCTGTAGGTGATCGCTTCCTGGTAACCACGGGCGACCAGCAGGCGACGCAGCTCAGGCAGATCGCTGCGCGCTTCGGCCTTGGCTTGTGGCGCCAGGCGAGCTTGCGGGTAGCGAACCGGCAGACGGTTGTAACCGTACAGACGGGCCAGCTCTTCGATCAGATCGACTTCCAGGCTGATGTCGAAGCGATGACTTGGCACTTCAACGCGCCACTGCCCTGCCCCGTCGGCGGAAACGGTCAGGCCCAAAGCGTTGAGCAGACGCTCGACTTCGGCTGAATCCATTTCCATGCCCAGCATTTGGGTGATGCGCTGTGCGCGCAACGTCACCGGAGCAATCTTCGGCAGATGCTGTTCGCTGACGGTTTCGATGATCGGGCCGGCTTCACCGCCAGTGATCTCCAGCAGCAGGCCAGTGGCGCGCTCCATGGCTTCACGGGCCAGTTGCCAGTCCACGCCACGCTCGTAGCGGTGCGAGGCGTCGGTGTGCAGGCCGTAGGAGCGGGCCTTGCCAGCGACAGCGATCTGATCGAAGAACGCGCTTTCAAGGAAAATATCGCGAGTGGTCGCGGTGTTCACACCACTGTGCTCGCCACCCATGACGCCGGCGATAGCCAGGGCGCGGGTGTGGTCGGCAATCACCAGCGTATCGCTACGCAGGGTGACTTCCTGGCCGTCGAGCAGCACCAGCTTCTCGCCTTCTTCGGCCATGCGCACGCGGATGCCGCCATTGATTTCGGCGAGATCGAAGGCGTGCAGCGGTTGACCCAGCTCCAGCATCACGTAGTTGGTGATGTCGACAGCCGCGTCGATGCTGCGCACTTCGGAACGACGCAGGCGCTCAACCATCCACAACGGCGTAGGCTTGGACAGGTCGACGTTACGAATCACACGCCCCAGGTAACGTGGGCAAGCGGCTGGCGCCAGCACTTCAACCGAACGCACTTCGTCGTGCGCGGCTGGAACGGTGGCAACGACCGGGCGGGTGACGGTGGCGGCGTACAGCGCGCCGACTTCACGGGCCAGACCAGCCAGGGACAGGCAGTCGCCGCGGTTCGGGGTCAGGTCGACCTCGATGCTGGCGTCGTCCAGGCTCAGGTATTCGCGAATGTCCTGACCGACCGGTGCATCGACCGGCAATTCCATCAGGCCATCGTTGCCTTCGCCCACTTGCAGCTCGGCTTGCGAGCACAGCATGCCGTTGGACTCAACGCCACGCAGCTTGGCTTTCTTGATTTTGAAGTCGCCCGGCAGCTCGGCACCGATCATGGCGAACGGGATCTTCAGGCCCGGGCGCACGTTGGGCGCGCCGCAGACGACCTGGAAGGTCTCCGAGCCATTGCTGACCTGGCACACACGCAGCTTGTCAGCGTCAGGGTGCTGCTCGGTGCTCAGCACCTCGCCCACGACCACACCGCTGAAAACACCGGCGGCCGGCGTAACGCTATCGACCTCAAGACCGGCCATCGACAGACGAGCAACCAGCTCGTCGCGACTTACCTGCGGGCTTACCCAGCCACGCAGCCATTGTTCACTGAATTTCATCCTGCTCTCCTAAGAATTCGTTACGACTAGCGAAATTGCGCGAGGAACCGCAAGTCGTTGTCGAAGAACAGACGCAAGTCGTTCACGCCGTAACGCAGCATGGCCAGACGCTCAACGCCCATGCCGAAGGCAAAGCCCGAAAACTCTTCCGGGTCGATCCCGGACATACGCAACACGTTCGGGTGAACCATGCCGCAGCCCATGACTTCCAGCCAGCCAGTCTGTTTGCAGACGCGGCAGCCTTTACCGCTGCACATCACGCATTCCATGTCGACTTCGGCGGATGGCTCGGTGAACGGGAAGTACGAAGGACGGAAACGCACGGCCAGTTCTTTTTCGAAGAACACGCGCAGGAATTCTTCGATGGTCCCTTTCAGGTCGGCGAAGTTGATATCGCGATCGACCAGCAGGCCTTCGACCTGGTGGAACATCGGCGAGTGGGTAATATCGGAGTCGCTACGGTACACACGACCTGGGCAGACGATGCGGATCGGCGGCTGTTTCGATTCCATGGTGCGGACCTGTACCGGCGAGGTATGGGTGCGCAGCAACATGTTGGCATTGAAATAGAAGGTGTCATGCATCGACCGGGCCGGGTGGTGGCCTGGGATGTTGAGCGCTTCAAAGTTGTGATAGTCGTCTTCGACCTCAGGGCCTTCGGCAATGCCGTAGCCAATGTGGGTGAAGAACTGTTCGATACGTTCCAGAGTCCGGGTAACCGGATGCAGACCACCGGAAGTCTGGCCGCGGCCAGGCAGGGTCACGTCAATGGACTCGGCAGACAGTTTGGCGGCCAGGTCGGCCTCTTCAAACAGTGCCTTGCGAGCATTGAGAACCTCTGTGACACGCTCCTTGGCAACGTTGATCAGGGCGCCGACTTGCGGACGCTCTTCTGCCGGCAAATTCCCCAGGGTCTTCATCACCTGAGTCAATTCACCCTTTTTGCCAAGGTAGTGAACCCGGATTTGCTCCAGGGCATTGATATCTTCAGCGCTTTGCACAGCCTCTAGTGCTTGAGAGACGAGCGCGTCCAGGTTTTCCATGTACAGACTCCAGATACAAAATAGGGGAAGAGCTTGAAGGCTCTTCCCCTATTTATGACGTTTAACACCTGACCCCACAGAGGTGAGGCCGGGTGACTGTCGGGGGTACTTAAGCCAAGGTGGCTTTAGCTTTCTCGACAATCGCAGCAAACGCCGCTTTTTCGTTCACTGCCAGATCAGCCAGAACCTTACGGTCGATCTCGATGGACGCTTTTTTCAGGCCGGCGATGAAACGGCTGTAGGACAGACCGTTGATACGTGCACCAGCGTTGATACGAGCGATCCACAGAGCGCGGAACTGACGTTTTTTCTGACGACGGTCACGGTAGGCGTATTGGCCTGCCTTGATTACCGCTTGCTTGGCAACACGGAATACGCGCGAGCGAGCGCCGTAGTAGCCTTTAGCAAGTTTCAGAATTTTTTTGTGACGTTTACGGGCAATGACGCCACGCTTTACACGAGCCATGAGTTACTTCCTCTATTCTTGACTAAATTAACGAAGGCGCAGCATGCGCTCGACTTTTGCCACGTCACACGGTGCCAGCAAGCTGCTACCGCGCAGTTGACGCTTACGCTTGGTCGACATTTTAGTCAGGATGTGGCTCTTGAAAGCGTGCTTGTGCTTGATACCGTTAGCAGTTTTCAGAAACCGCTTAGCAGCACCACTTTTAGTTTTCATTTTTGGCATGTTCGGATACTCCGCATTCAGTTGATAAACATAATCAGAAGGCCTGCCGTGCCCTGTTGATTACTTCTTCTTTTTCGGGGCGATGACCATGATCAGCTGGCGTCCTTCCATCTTAGGATGCTGTTCGACCGAACCGTACTCGAGCAAGTCACCTTCAACTCGCTTGAGGAGTTCCATCCCCAGCTCCTGGTGGGCCATCTCACGGCCGCGGAATCGCAAGGATACCTTGGCCCTGTCCCCATCACTCAGGAAACGTACCAGGTTGCGCAGTTTTACCTGGTAATCCCCTTCCTCCGTCCCTGGACGAAACTTGATTTCTTTAACCTGGATCTGCTTCTGGTTTTTCTTGGCCGCAGCAATCTGCTTCTTCTTCTCGAAGATCGACTTGCCGTAGTCCATCAGCTTGCAAACAGGGGGTACTGCATCGGCGGAAATTTCCACCAAATCGAGCTTGGCTTCTTCAGCCTTAAGAAGCGCGTCTTCAATTGACACAATCCCAAGCTGCTCGCCTTCAGCCCCAATTAACCGAACCTCGCGTGCCGAGATATTCTCGTTGATCGGGGCTTTCGGTGCAGCTCGTTTATCTTGTCTCATTTCACGCTTAATAATAATTACTCCGAATCTGGGCGACCACGCCGGGAAACCGCTTGCGCGAGAAACTCAGCGAACTGGGCGACGGGCATCGAGCCCAGGTCAGCACCTTCACGAGTACGCACAGCGACAGTCTGCATCTCGACTTCCCGATCTCCGATAACCAAGAGATAGGGAACCTTGAGCAAAGTATGCTCGCGGATTTTAAAGCCGATCTTTTCATTTCTCAAGTCAGACTTGGCACGAAATCCGCTTTCGTTGAGGGTTTTTTCAACTTCAGCAGCAAAATCGGCTTGTTTATCAGTGATATTCATAATCACTGCCTGGGTCGGAGCCAGCCACGCAGGGAATGCACCCTCGTAGTGCTCGATCAGGATTCCGACGAAACGTTCGAAGGAGCCAAGGATCGCCCGGTGCAACATTACCGGGTGCTTGCGACTGTTGTCTTCGGAGACGTATTCGGCTCCCAGACGGACAGGCAGGTTAAAATCGAGCTGAAGGGTACCACACTGCCAGACGCGGCCAAGGCAATCTTTCAGCGAGAACTCGATCTTCGGACCGTAGAACGCACCTTCGCCCGGCTGCAAATCGTACGGCAGGCCCGCGCTATCAAGGGCTGCAGCCAATGCCGCTTCGGCGCGGTCCCACAATTCGTCAGAACCCACGCGTTTTTCCGGACGAGTGGACAGCTTCATCTCGACGTCTTTGAAGCCGAAATCGGCATAAACGTCCATGGTCAGTTTGATGAACGCAGCGGATTCAGCCTGCATCTGCTCTTCAGTGCAGAAGATGTGGGCGTCATCCTGAGTGAACGCACGCACCCGCATGATGCCGTGCAACGCACCCGATGGCTCGTTACGGTGGCAAGCACCGAATTCGGCCAGACGCATCGGCAACTCGCGGTAGCTTTTCAGGCCCTGATTGAACACTTGCACGTGGCAAGGGCAGTTCATTGGCTTGATGGCGTAGTCGCGGTTTTCCGACTGGGTGGTGAACATGTTGTCGGCGTAGTTGGCCCAGTGCCCGGATTTCTCCCACAGGCTGCGGTCAACGACCTGAGGCGTCTTGATCTCCAGGTAGCCGTTGTCGCGCTGAACCTTGCGCATGTACTGCTCGAGAACCTGGTACAGGGTCCAGCCGTTCGGGTGCCAGAACACCATGCCCGGCGACTCTTCCTGGGTGTGGAACAGGCCCAAGCGCTTGCCGATCTTGCGGTGATCGCGCTTTTCAGCTTCTTCGATGCGCTGGATGTAAGCCGCCAGCTGCTTCTTGTCCGCCCAGGCGGTGCCGTAAACGCGCTGCAATTGCTCGTTCTTGGCATCGCCACGCCAGTAGGCGCCGGACAACTTGGTCAGCTTGAAGGATTTCAGGAAACGCGTGTTCGGCACGTGCGGGCCGCGGCACATGTCGACGTATTCTTCGTGATAGTACAGGCCCATGGCCTGTTCGTTCGGCATGTCCTCGACCAGGCGCAGTTTGTAGTCTTCGCCACGGGCCTTGAACACTTCGATCACTTCGGTGCGCGGAGTGACTTTCTTGATCACGTCGTAATCTTTCTCGATCAGCTGCTGCATGCGCTGTTCGATGGCGGCCAGGTCGTCCGGAGTAAAAGGACGCTCGAAGGCGATGTCGTAATAGAAGCCTTCGTCAATGACCGGCCCGATCACCATTTTGGCGGTCGGGTACAACTGCTTGACCGCATGGCCAACCAGGTGGGCGCAAGAGTGGCGAATGATCTCCAGCCCCTCTTCATCCTTTGGCGTAATGATTTGCAGCGTGGAATCGCTGTCGATGATGTCGCTGGCGTCGACCAGCTTGCCATTGACCTTGCCGGCCACGGTGGCCTTGGCCAAGCCAGCACCAATGGATGCGGCGACCTCGGCTACGGAAACCGGGTGATCGAATGAACGTTGACTGCCGTCGGGAAGAGTAATAGTTGGCATGGCGCCTCCTCTCCTAGTGGTGACCCCTACCAAAGGTCACGTGGGTTGGGATGAGCCAGTACAAGATCCGATCCAGGCCATTCAATGACGAACGCCTGCCTTACAGCGGCAGGAGCCTTGCGGCCAACCGGAAAACCGAACCAGAGTGACTGGGATTCAAATCAGGGTTATTCGCGCTGTTGCCGCCACCGGGACTGAAGGTCATCCGGAGCTTGCAAAGGCCCGAGCGAGGCATGCTAGCACAGATGAACGGTCGTCGACGCCTGCGTGCTCAGACAATGAAGATTTCCACACTTTTACCGCGCAGAGTGAACTTGAGATGTACGGGCCACCTCAAATAGGCTGAGAATCGCTACAGATTATCGACCCCAAGGAGTTCCTGACATGCGTCTTCCCCGTCTTTTCGCCTTCGCCGCCCCGCTTGCTTTGATGCTGCCACTGAGCGCATACGCTGCCTGGCCTGCCGGTGTGAAAGCCCAGTACATGAGCGATTGCACCAAAGCTGCCAGCCAAAGCGTCAACCCGGTCGAAGCGCAGAAGCACTGTTCATGTGGTGCCGACGTTCTCGAGAAGAAATTCACCACTCAAGAGATCGCGCAGTTGATGGACAAAAACAATCCGCCGGGCCCTGAATTGAGTCAGCGCGCATTGAAAGAAATCGCGGTGTGCCGAGTTCAAAATAAGGGTGCATAGCTCGGATCCTGAAGAATTGGCAGGTCAAAACCAGCCCAAAAAGGGCTGATTTACATAATTTACGCAGGTTTTATGGCTTTTTTTACTGCCCTGTTTTTTAGCGCAAAGCCGCTTAAACCGGGGCTTCCAGCCATTCGACGTGACGAAAAGCATGCTACATGAGGGCAAACAGCACGTCCGGGGGGCTCCCAAAGCGAACATTTCGACTATGATACTCCGGTGTGCCCAGTTGGCCTGAGCAGCACAGCACTACTGAAAATATATGTTTCTTGGAGATACACCATGTCTAATCGCCAAACCGGCACCGTTAAATGGTTCAACGATGAAAAAGGCTTCGGCTTCATCACTCCTCAAGGTGGCGGTGACGACCTGTTCGTACACTTCAAAGCTATCGAAAGCGACGGTTTCAAAAGCCTGAAAGAAGGCCAAACCGTTTCCTTCGTGGCTGAGAAAGGCCAAAAGGGTATGCAAGCTGCACAAGTTCGCCCAGAGTAAGTTTCTGGCGCACTAAAAAAACCCCGTCCATGTGACGGGGTTTTTTATGGGCGAAACAAAAGCCTGGTGCGATCAGCCGCAGTTGACGCGAGTGACCAGCCGATTGGCATCGGTGTTCAGGTTCAGGCGATCGGAGCGATACTCCAGGGTCACCATGTCGTTGGGCGACAGGAACCGTGCGTTCTGTGCGCCTGCGCGAGTGCGCGCCTGCTCCAGCAGTTCGGGCGAAGCCACTTTGCCAACAGTGAATTGCGCAGCCTTTGCTTCGCAGCGGCTATGACCCGTGTCAGTCGTCGTTACAGGGTCAGTTGCCGACTCGGATGACGGACTGCTGCAACCTGCCAGCAGAGTGACGGCAAACACAGTACCCAATGACGCGAGCTTCCAAGGCATGAAGCCTCCTTTTCAATAATTAAGCAGAGATCGTGCGACCGCCATTTCGGCGATAGGTTTCAAGGTGAATGCCCTCACCCGGCCCTCGATCCGCACAAGCGCCGAGTGTGCCTGAGCATCGCCCTGCCCTTCAGCACTCAATCGTGACTGAATATGAACAGCGCTCAATAAACGTCAATGTAGTCGTACGGCGGGTTCGGCCAGTTGTCTTTCAACGCGTTGAAAATCTGCATGACCCAGACCTCGTCGCTGGCTGCGACCCGCCCGACATAACCCGAACCCTTGGCCCATGTTTCCAGGCGAAACCGCAGCCCGTCGATGTCTGTGCCGCCCACAACGCCCGACGAAATGTAGGCGATGCCGCCCTTGGTGACCCGCAACTGAGTGTGTTCATCGTCACTGGCGCAGGCCAATAGCTGGCGCACAGCCTCAAGGGTCAAACCGTCAGGAGTGTTCAAATCGATCTGCACAGCGCGGTCCTTGAAAATTCGTCAAAGACCAAGTGTCGCATAGCCCTCCTCCCATGCCTAAGTCGGAGTGCCAAACGCCGCGCAAAATGGTTAACTCGACGCTCAGACTTCCCCGACTTCACGAGCGCCATCATGACCACCGTAAGCATCGACGCCGACATCAAAGCCAAATGGCAGGACGGACATAGCTCCTACAGCCCAAGCAGTACGGAAGAGCTCGCCATTATCGGTATCGATCTATTGGTCCGGGACCTTGGAACCGAGGCCGCACAATCGTTCATCGAGCAAATCTTCGAAAAACACCTGGCGGACCAAAAAGCCGCCGTAGAGGCAGGACGGGCGTAAGACCCGCAGGCTGGCACCTGCGGGCGTGCGGTTTATTTCAAACGGGCCAGACGCTGAGTCAGCAAGTCGAAGAAGCCCTGAGCATCGCCACTTTCAACCCAGAACGCATTCTTTGGCGCGTTCAGGCCGTCATACCAGTCGACAATAGTTTGACCAAAGGTCGGACCTTCGCGGCTATCAACGACCACGTTGACCAAGCGACCGCTGAACAGCTCAGGCTTGAGCAGGTAGGCGATGACGGTGGCGTCATGCACCGGGCCACCGGGAATACCGTAGTGCTCCATGTCATCCTTGATATATCCATTAAGAATGTCACCCACCAACTTGCTGGCATTGTTGTTGATCGCCGCGATCTGCTTCAGGCGCGATTCGCTGGTGAGGATCTTGTGGGTCACGTCCAGTGGTAGATAAGTCAGTTTCACGCCACTTTTCAACACGATGTCGGCGGCCTGCGGATCGGCGAACAGGTTGAACTCGGCCATCGGCGTAATGTTGCCACCGTTGAAGTGCGCACCGCCCATAAGCACCACTTCCTTGATGCCTTGAACGATTTCAGGTTCCTGAATCAACGCCAGGGCCAAGTTGGTCTGCGGGCCGAGCATGGCGATCGTGATGCTGTGGGGTTTGGCCGTTTTCAAAGTGTGGATCAGGTAGTTGACCGCAGTGCCTTCAGCCAGGCCTTTCTTTGGCTCATGCACGGTGACGCCTGACAGACCTTCCTTGCCATGTATGTTCTCGGCATAGATCGGCGTGCGCATCAGCGGCTTCGGCGCACCGGCATAAATCGGCACGTCTTCGCGCCCTGCCCACTCCCGGGCCAGTCGAGCATTACGCGATGTCTTGTCCAGACGCACGTTGCCGGCCACGGTTGTCAGCGCACGAATACTCAACTCTTCGGGCGATGCCAGGGCAAACAGCAAAGCGACCACGTCGTCGGTTCCGGGATCGGTGTCGATGATCAAATCGATTTTTTCCGCCGCCTGGGCGCTCGTTGCAGTAATCAGGGACAAAAGCAGCAAACTCCGGAGCAGGTGGTGAAGTTTCACAGCATAGCGGGGCATAACGCACTCCTTGTGCGAGGGGGAAAACGAATCCAGCGCTAGAACGTCACCCCCGATACCAGCACGATGTTGCAGTACGGCGCACACTCACCTGTACGAACAATCGCCCGCGCCTGTCGGCTGAGGACCTTGAACTGGTCATGACTGAGCAACTCGCGCGAACCCAGAGCACCTTCAGCGTTCAACTTGTCCAGAACACTCAATGCAGGTGGCTGCTTGTCGAGAATCTCGCGAGCCAGCACATGGCTTTCGACCTGCATTTCGCTCAGCACAACGTTCAAGGTACTGACAAAGTCCGGAATGCCTTGGGTCAGTGCCAGATCGATCAGTTCGACACCTGCCGGCACTGGCAGACCGGCATCACCGATCACGATCGTATCGCCGTGACCCAGCGAGGCAATCAGCCGCGACAACGCGATATTGAGCAATGGGGTTTTTTTCATGGTGCTTTAAACGCCTGTACGTCGGACAAGGTGGGAATCGAGGGTTGTGCGCCAGCGCGGGTGACCGACAGGGCGGCGGCAACCTGACCGAAGCGGATCGCCTCAGCTTCACTGCTGCCAGACGCTAATGCGGCGGCAAATCCACCCACGAAGGTATCTCCGGCGGCGGTGGTATCGACGGCTTTGACCTTCGGTGCCGGGAAATGCTCCAGGCGTGCCCCGTCGGCGAACAGCGAGCCTTCGGCGCCTAAGGTAATGATCACTTTACCCACGCCCATGGCGATCAATCGGGTCGCGGCGGTTTCCGCCGATTCCAGGGAATCCACCGTCAACCCCGTCAGGGCAGAGGCTTCGCTTTCGTTGGGGATCAGGTAATCGATGGCGGCAAACCAGTCCGCCGGCAATGGGCGACTGGCGGGGGCCGGGTTGAGAATGACGGTCTTGCCCAGCTCACGCCCCCGTTTGAGGGCATGGCCTACCGTTGCATCCGGTACTTCCAACTGACAAATAATCACATCCGCCGCCTGCAACACGGCGTCAAAACGGTCGATGACTTGCGGAGTCAATGCGCCGTTGGCACCCGCGACGATGACAATGGCGTTCTGACTGTTGTCATCGACCACGATCAACGCGACGCCGCTGGAGCCCTCAACGGTACTGACAGCCTGGCAATCGATGCCCTCGACCAACAGGGCTGCGCGCAGTTCTGCGCCATAGGCATCATTGCCCACGCAACCGACCATCGACACCTCGGCGCCCAACCGGGTTGCTGCAACGGCCTGATTGGCACCCTTGCCACCGGACACCGTGGCAAACGACTGACCGATCAGCGTTTCACCGCCACGCGGCAGCCTTGGCGCCCGGGTTACCAGGTCCATGTTCAGACTGCCTATCACCACTACTTTTGCTGGCATACATTGCTACTCATTAATTCTGTGTCTGCAGTGCTTTTGGTTTAGCGGCGCGGTGTTTCAACGAAACTGGGCGAACACGCCGGCGAGCGGCGCGGTCGACTCTCGCAGCACAATACTGGGCGTCACGATGCGCTGATCAGTGGCCATGTCCGGCGTGGCGATCCTGCGCAAAAGCACTTCAGCCGCCATCTCACCGAGCTGCAGGATCGACTGTCCCACGGTGGTCAGCGCCGGATAGACATAACGGCTCATCTGGATATCGTCGAAGCCGATCACCGACAGCTCGCTCGGTACCCGAACATTGCGTTCGGCGGCCGCTCGCAGCACGCCGATGCCGATCATGTCGTTGCCGGCAAAGATCGCGCTGGGCGGATTGCGCTCCAACAAAATCGCTGCCGCGTTGTAACCGCCGGTGCTGGTGAAGTCGCTTTCCAGCATGCGCTCGCGATTGACGTCGACGCCCGCCTCTTGCAAGGCACGGCAATAACCCGCCAGACGCATTTGCGCCACGCTGGTACCCACCGGACCGCCGATCATGGCGATGTCCCGATGCCCCAGCTCCAGCAGATGCCGAGTGGCCAGATACGCGCCGTATTCGTGATCAATGCGCACCAGATCGGCATTCACACCTTCCAGCCCGCGGTCGACGATGACCATCGGCGTGCGTACACCGGCGAGACCTTCCGCCAGCCCCGCATCGCCACCGGCCGACGCCACGATCAAACCGTCGATGCGCTTTTCGAGCAATACGCGAAGGTAGCTGCGCTGCTTGTCCGGGTTGTCGTCGGAGTTGCAGAGAATGACGCAATAACCCTTACGCTCGCAGTAATCCTCGATGCCTCGCGCCAGTTCGGCGAAGTACGGGTTGAGGCTGTTGGGCACCAGCAACCCGATGGTCGCGGTGGTTTTGGCTTTCAACGAACGGGCTACGGCGCTCGGCACGTAGTCCAGCGTCTTGATCGCCTCTTCGACCTTGATCCGCACCTCCTGACTGACCGGCCGGGTCTTGTTCACCACATGTGACACGGTGGTGTAGGAAATGCCCGCGAGTGCGGCTACATCCTTGATCGTTGCCATGATTCAGGTCCGCCGGCTTGCGCGTTGACTGCGATAAGTATCCAGCACCACCGCCACCACGATCACCGCGCCGGTGATGATGCGTTTGGTGGGCTCGGTCGCGCCGATTTGCGCGAGGCCCGCTGCCAACACGGAAATGATCAGGACGCCGAAAAAGGTGCTGATCACCGAACCACGGCCACCCATCAAGCTGGTGCCACCGATGACGACAGCGGCGATGACCTGCAACTCCAGCCCGGAGCCGGCATTGGGATCCGCCGCCTCGAGCCTGGAAATCTGAAACAACGCGGCAATACCGGCCAGCAGCCCCATCAAGCTGAACACCAGAATCTTGTAGGGTTTTGGATTGATCCCCGCCAGACGCACCGCTTCTTCATTGGTGCCAATGCCGATCAGGTAGCGACCGAATACCGTACGAGTCAACACGGCCTGCGCGATGAAGATAATCAGCAAGGCAATGATGAACGATGGCGAGATGCCGAAGGCAATCGGGTTGGACAGCCAGGCGAAGGCATCACCGATATAAGCGGTGCGCGACCCGGTCATCTGATACGCCACGCCCCGGGCCATTTCCAGCACGCCCAGAGAGACGATGAATGACGGAATCCGCCAGGCCACGGTGATCGAACCGGTAATGGTCCCGGCCAATGCCGCCGCCGCCATGCCGAGCAATGCGGCGGGCAGGACGCTCCAGCCCCAGCCGAGAATGGCCACGCTGACCGTTGATGCCGCCAGCGCCAACACCGAACCGACCGACAGGTCGATGCCACCGATAATCAACACGAAGGTCATGCCGACCGCCAGCACCATCAGATCGGGAATCTGGTTGGCCAGGGTGCTGAACGTGTCATAAGAAAGAAAGTGGCTGCTCAATACCGAGAACAGCGCAATCATCGCCAGCAAGGCACCGGCCAGGCCCAGATAGGTGCCCAGGCCGTAGAAGTTGCCACTACGTTTGCCGGCAGAAGATGCAGTTTTCATGGAAGGTCCCTAGGCGCTGCTTCGTTGAGCAACGCATCACGTTTTTGGTAGCCGGCAAAAGCGGCGGCAAGCAAGTCATCCTGGGTCCAGCTGTCGCGCTCGAACGTGTCGATCAGGCGCCCCGCCGACAGCACACCGATCCGGTCGCAGATCAGCATCAGCTCTCGCAGGTCACTGGACACCACCACCAGCGCCTTGCCCTGGCGGGTCAGCTCGCCAAGTAACGCATAAATGTCGAATTTGGCGCCGACATCGATGCCACGGGTGGGCTCGTCAAACAACATCACCGAGCAATCACGCTCGAGCCAGCGGCCGATCACGACCTTTTGCTGGTTGCCACCGGACAGTTCGGAGACCAATTGTGTCGGGCTCGAACTGCGGATGCGCATGGCGTCGATCTGACGCCGAGCCAAAGACATCTCGTCGCCGTTGTTGACAAAACCGCCACTGGAAATCACCGGCATGTTGCCCAAGGCAATGTTGGCGCTGATCGATTGGGTCAGCAGCAAGCCTTCGCCTTTGCGGTCTTCCGTGATCAGGGCGATGCCGTGACCCACTGCATCGGCCGGCGAGCGGATACTCACCACCTGAGCCGGAGACCCGAGCGCGACCGTGCCGCTGTCCGCAGTGTCGGCGCCGAAGATCAGGCGCAGCAACTCGGTGCGCCCTGCCCCGATCAATCCGGAGATCCCATAGATTTCGCCAGCACGCACTTCGAAGGACACATCGCGAACCTTGTCCGAGCGGGTCAGGCCTTTGACCGTCAACGCGGGAGCGCCGATCTTGCGCGGCCCCATGTCCATGTGTTCGCCGAGCTCACGACCGACCATCAACGTGACCAGTTGCTCGCTGTTGTAATTGGCCATCGGCTCGACGCAGACCAGGTTGCCGTCGCGCAACACCGCAATGCGCTGGGCAACCCGCGCCAGTTCTTCGAGACGGTGAGAGATATAGATGATCGATACGCCACGGGATTGCAGGCGGGTGATCTGCTCGAACAGCATCTCGACTTCACGAGCCGTCAGCATGGCCGTCGGTTCGTCGAGGATCAGCACATGGCAGTCGCCAATCAGGTTGCGGGCGATCTCGACCATTTGCTGGTGGCCGATGCCGAGGTCGCCGACCAGGGTGTCCGGGTCGATCGCGTCGAGGCCGACCTGGGCCATGGCCTCGATCGCCGCTTTGCGCAACTGCTTGCGACTGATCCAGCCACCGTTGCTGGGCAAGTTGTCGAGAAACAGGTTTTCCGCCACCGACAGGGTCGGCAACAGATTGAGTTCTTGCATGACCATGCGGATGCCCAGGTCTTCAGCCTGGGTCCGGCTGCCGGGACGGTAATCCTGACCCTGGAATTGCATCTGGCCGGTGGTCGGCGTGACCAGCCCGCCGATGATCTTCGACAGCGTGCTTTTGCCGGCACCATTCTCACCGGTCAGTGCCAACACTTCACCGCGGATCAGCGTCAGGTCGATGCCGGTCAGTACCGGCTGAGCGTAGGTCTTACCGATACCGCTGACCGTGAGGACAGCGTTCGGAGCGCAAACGGACATAAAACTCTCCCTGTGCCCGCCCGGACGGGCGAGCACCAGTGTGTCGCCAGAAGGCTTACTGGGTGACCAGTTCTACCGGGGTTTCGATCACGCCGTTGGTGCCGCTGTCGACCTTCTCGCCCTTGATGATTTTCAGCGCAGTCTCGATACCGAACACGGCTTGTCGGGCTGCAAACTGGTCGGCGGTGGCCAGGACGCGACCATCCTTGAGCATCGGCTTGATCGCATTGATGTTGTCGTAACCGACTACTTGCACCTTGCCAGCCTTGCCCGCTGCACGCACGGCGGAAACGGCACCGACGGCCATGCTGTCGTTGCCGGCCAGCAGGGCTTTGACGTCCGGGTATTCGCTTAGGATCGAGGCGGCAACCTTGTTGCCCTTGTCGATCTCCCAGTCACCGGACTGCAACGAAACGACTTTGATCTGCGCCGCTTCCATTGCATCTTTGAAACCCGCGGTACGGGCCTGGGCATTGGTGGTGGTGGACACGCCTTCGATGATGCCGACTTCGTCACCGGCCTTCAGTTTCTTGGCCAGGTACTCGCCAACCAGACGCGCGCCTTTGCGGTTATCAGGGCCTACGAACGGCACCGTCATGTTCTTGCTTTTGAGGACGGTCGGGTCGAGTTGATTGTCGATGTTGATCACGGTGATGCCGGCATCGATGGCTTTCTTGATCACCGGAACCATGGCCTTGGAATCCGCCGGTGCGATGACCAGGGCATTGACCTTGGCGAGGATCATCTGCTCGACGATGCGCGTCTGGCCAGCAGTGTCCGTTTCGTCCTTGATGCCGTTGGAGATCAGGTCGAATTCGCCGGAGTGGTCTTTTTGATAAGCTTTGGCGCCGTCTTCCATGGTCAGGAAGAATTCATTGGCCAGGGATTTCATGACCAGTGCGACTTTGGGTTTTTCAGGCAATTCGGCGAAGGCCGATGAGACGGGCAGCGCGGCGGATGCGACAGCCAGCATAGCGACAGCAAGAAGACGTCCAGCGAATGGCAGCTTCATGGGTTCACTCCGATCTTATGATTATTGTGAGCAATGCTTGCGCTGGAGTAATGCCTGGACTCCGATCGTCGACGGTATGACCACCGACAAGACCTCGCAAACGTTTGCGTAGACCGAACTATGCGAACCCTGCTGCTATTTGTCAACGACCTGTTTGGTGTCTCCGTTGGCAAAACCGACCTGCCACGTTAGGCAACGGTGCTGATCAGACCGCCTGTACTGGAGTCCTTGGCCAGTTCTTTCACCAGATTGCCTGCCACTTGTGACAGCGCGCCGTTGGTTTCCGCGATTTGCCCCTGGATCGACATCACCGCCGTGGCCTTGGCTTCCGGGGTCGGATAAGACGCTGCCTGTGCAGCCGCCAGTTGTTGCTGTTGCTCACGCAGTTGCTGTTGCAGTTCCTGCATGCGCTTGAGCAGTACTTGCACCGCAATACTTTGAGTGCTGCCGCCCTTGGACTTGGTTTCGTCCTGAGCACCGCCACCGGTTCGAACCTGGTTGTCGCTGCCCTCTTCCTTCCCCTGCACCTGAGTCGCGGTGTCAGCCGTCGCTTCGCTCAAGGCATTGATCGTCGACGGGGACTTGCCGCCGATGGTGACCGCGCCCGCATTTGGAAAACCAACAGAAAATGACATGGGAACTCCTGTAAGAAAAATAACCTTAACGGGGCATCGACCGATGTGGGGGTTTCTTTAGCATTGATTCCTGATTTGGCAAGGCGACCTTCTCTACAAACGTCGTAGGCATTTTCGGAGAGCCGAACGTAAACGCTCAACCTATTCGGAAACCCGGACGCCTTCATGTTTAACCTCGACTAGAGCCAAGATAATTTCAGATATAAATCAACTAGTTAAAACTTTTTCTCGTTCAACGTTTGGCTGGTACAGATCCTGCTCTCCACCTACACCCCCGGCGTTCAGATCTGCCGGGGGCGTATCTAGATGAACTTGCATCAGCACCGTCTGACTACTAGAGAGAAAATAATGAAATCTGCCTTCAACACTTTTATTCCGGGCGCTTTGGCCCTCCTGCTGCTACTCCCTACCGCCCTTCAGGCAAAAGAAGTCGAAACCCAACAGAAACTGGCGAACGTGGTCATCCTGGCCACCGGCGGCACCATCGCCGGCGCCGGTGCGAGCGCTGCTAACAGCGCGACGTATCAAGCGGCAAAAGTCGGCATCGACCAGTTGATTGCCGGCGTTCCGGAACTCAGCCAATTGGCTAACGTTCGTGGCGAGCAGGTCATGCAGATCGCCTCGGAAAGCATCACCAACGACAACCTGCTTCAACTGGGCCGTCGCGTGGCCGAACTGGCGGACAGCAAAGACGTCGATGGCATCGTGATCACCCACGGCACCGACACCCTGGAAGAAACCGCCTACTTCCTGAACCTGGTGGAGAAGACCGACAAGCCAATCATCGTCGTCGGCTCCATGCGCCCAGGCACGGCGATGTCGGCCGACGGCATGCTCAACCTGTACAACGCCGTCGCCGTCGCCAGCAGCAAAGAAGCGCGCGGCAAGGGCGTCCTCGTGACCATGAACGATGAAATCCAGTCGGGCCGTGACGTCAGCAAAATGATCAACATCAAGACCGAGGCGTTTAAAAGTGCCTGGGGTCCGCTGGGCATGGTGGTCGAAGGTAAATCCTACTGGTTCCGTCTGCCGGCCAAGCGCCACACCATGGACTCGGAATTCGACATCAAAACCATCAAGAGCCTGCCTGACGTAGAAATCGCCTATTCCTACGGCAACGTGAGCGACACGGCGTACAAGGCGCTGGCTCAGTCCGGGGCCAAGGCGATCATCCACGCTGGTACCGGCAACGGCTCGGTTTCCTCGCGGGTCGTTCCGACCTTGCAAGCCCTGCGCAAAGATGGCGTGCAAATCATTCGTTCGTCCCACGTCAACGCCGGCGGATTCGTACTGCGCAATGCCGAACAGCCTGACGACAAATATGACTGGGTGGTCGCGCATGACTTGAACCCGCAAAAAGCCCGCATCCTGGCCATGGTCGCACTGACCAAGACCAACGACAGCAAAGAGCTGCAACGGATGTTCTGGGAGTACTGATTCACCCTCGCCCGACCGGTTCTGGTCGGGCACATTCTTAACCACTCGTCAGCGTTGACGAGTGGTTAACACCCTTGGCAAAACTCCGATAAAAATTTTCTCCTCTTCCTACAGCAAACGGTAGAAACCGCTGTCAGAGGATTTTCTTGAATTTTAAGCAGTTGCGAAAATGCTTACAGTTAAATACTGTATGCACGTACAGCTTACTAAGGATAATCCTGTGGCCACCCCCCCTGCTTCTCCTGATACCTATGCACGCATGGGTCTGCGCGTTCAGAAAATCATCAATTCCCCCACCGCTCAAAAAGCCAAAGCAGCACTGATCTTCCGCCTGCCGGACGAACCAGTGGATGAGTGGGAACAATTGCTCGAAGAAATCGACGAGAACGACAACGTCACCCTCGCCTATCGCGACGATGGCGGTGTGCAAATTTTCTGGGTTGTGCCGAAGGAAGATTGAGTCAATGAGTGTCCGCTGGCTTGCTTTGCTGGTTTTATTCATCTCCCTCGGGGCCCAGGCTGGCGCCCCACGCACCTTCAGTGAAGCCAAAAAAGTCGCCTGGAAACTGTATGCACCGCAATCCACCGAGTTCTATTGCGGCTGCAAATACACTGGCAACAAGGTGAACCTGGCTGCTTGTGGTTATGTGCCGCGCAAAAACGCCAAGCGCGCGTCCCGCATCGAGTGGGAGCATATTGTCCCGGCGTGGCAGATCGGTCATCAGCGCCAGTGCTGGCAGGCCGGTGGGCGCAAGAACTGCACCCGTTACGATCCGGTATTCCAGAAGGCCGAAGCCGATTTGCACAACCTGGTGCCGAGCATTGGCGAGGTGAACGGTGACCGCAACAACTTCAGTTTTGGCTGGCTGCCGGTGCAGACCGGTCAATATGGCTCATGCCTGACCCAGGTGGATTTCAAGGCCAAGAAGGTCATGCCCCGCCCTTCCATTCGCGGCATGATCGCCCGGACTTATTTCTACATGAGCAAGCAATACGGCTTGAGTCTGTCGAAACAAGACCGCCAACTGTACGAAGCCTGGAACAAAACTTATCCAGTTGAAGCCTGGGAACGTCAGCGTAACCAGAGCGTGGCGTGCGTCATGGGTCGCGGTAACGAGTTTGTCGGGCCGGTGAACATGAAAGCCTGCGGCTGACTTTCCGCTGGAAAGTGAAAAGGCCTCGGCGTAAAACCCGAGGCCTTTTGCCTTTTCAGCCACTGCGTTACTGGGCCGCAGGACGCTCGAGCACCAGCAATTCGACATTCTGTTTCTTAGCCCGCGCCAGTGCTGCAGCCACTTCTGCCTGCTTGGCCTCGGTCTCGGCTTTCGAACTGAATGGCCCCATCAGAATGCGCGTCTTGCCGTTTTCCATGATGACGTTGGAGACGAAGCTGTGTTCAATCAGCCAGCCACTCAGATCACTCACTGCCTGGGGTGTTTCACCTCGCACTTCGAGGTCCCATTGCGGCCCGTTTGTCGCGGCGGGGGCGGAAACGACTGCCGGCTTCGTTTTTTGAGCGTCAACACCCTTCCCTTCACCGCATCCAGCCAGCGCCAATACAGCGATTACCAAGACCATTTTGCGCACAACGGTTCCCTCTGAATGCCGAAAGCGGTGATTTTAACATTCATGAATACTTCCCGAGTGCCGCAAAATGGGCACAAAACAACGAGATTGATGGTTGCGGCCTCTGTATAGTTACGCCTTGGGAATTAATGCAGCATCTGCGCGTCAGAAAGAGGCACCCAAACCGTGAGACTTCGCACTAATCTATACATACCACCGACCTCTGCACTGTTCGAATCAGGTGCCCTACAAAGCAATCAAGGAGAAGACCATGCTGATACTCACCCGCAAAGTCGGTGAAAGCATAAATATCGGTGACGACATTACGATCACCATTCTGGGCGTGAGCGGCCAGCAAGTCAGGATCGGCATCAACGCCCCGAAAGACGTTGCAGTGCACCGTGAAGAAATTTATCAGCGCATTCAGGCTGGCCTCACCGCGCCAGACAAGCCACAAACCCCCTGAATCCTGTTGCAGTCAGTAGCCAGCCCGTTCGCCCTGAACACCGGCTGGCTAAAGATTCGAGCGCCGCAATGCCCGCCGGCTCGCTCCCCCTCTCCCGCCAAAACTTGAAGCCGATACTACTGGCATATCTCATGCCATGGCTGTCAGACGTTTCCGAATAACCCCGAGGAAGGACGTGATCGCTCTCGGTCAACCAAAGGTTACCCCACGCGCCATCCCCGTCGCCGCGATGACCATCAGTAACACCAGCAAGCCTTCGATATGACTGAAACGAGCAAACAGTTTTGCCCGAGCGGTATCGATCGTCACGCCACGCCCAAGCGCAATCCGCCATTTGATCAACGCCACCATCGGGGCAACTTCAAGCAGCAGGATCAGCACGAAGAGCGTCATCTTGAGGTGGAACAGTGGCTGGTGAAGGTAGTAATCGGTGCCTTTTTCGTACCCGCCAAAGGCCCGCATCCCTCCGGTGATCAGGAGGATGACCGCAGAAATCCCCCACAGGTTATCGGCCACCAGCACGCGCCGAGCTTCCCCAGTCCCGGCCGCCAGGCGACTGAATGCCGTGCCGCGGTTTAAAACGGCCCAGAATGCCAGCGCAACGGCCAGCAGGTGAATTGCCGCAAGAGACCAATGAACCAGCATCGATGTACCCCCATCAGACCGAGTTTGAGTTTGGCCAGACAGTAGTAGCCCAAAAGACCAGGACTTGCCCGGTTTGGGCGGGCGTTCGAAGGGGCAGGACAAATTTCAGGCAAAAAAAAATCCCAAGCAGCTGATGGAAGCTTGGGACTTAAAAATGCATAAACCGTGGTGGTGAACGCGGCGCGATAATATCCCAGCAACCCACTTGTAACAATATATTTTCGACCACCGGCCGGTTAAAAAAAATCGTAAGCCCTTAAATATCCACACTTTTTTTATGGAACATGAGCAAGGCTCTGGCTAAACCAAGTCATCGCAAACGAAACCAACAGGCCTGAAAACAGCACCAGAAACATTACGTCACAGACGGGCTAGACTCCACCACACAAGAGCTGAAGGCTTCTGAAAGCACTCGCTTTTGACAGCAAGCCCCCCCCCTTTCACCTGAGTACACAAGCCATGTGTGAATCATGTGATTCAAAACCACTTCAAAACGCGGGTGGTCGCCGTAAGTTCCTGAAGTATGCCGGCCTTGGAGCCGGTGCCCTGCTATTGGCTGGCGCCCTGCCTGACCAACTCCTCCTGGCCGCCGAGAAAACGGCGCCACCCCCAAAACCGCAAAACTCAATCAACCCCGACATGGCCCTTCAACGGCTAATGGAGGGAAACGAGCGATATGTTTCCGGTACCTCCAAGATTCATGACTTCAAGGCCGAACGAGAAGCCCTGGTCACAGGCCAGAACCCGTTCGTGTCGGTACTCAGTTGTTCTGACTCTCGTATCGCCCCCGAGTACGCTTTTGACACTGCCCGGGGAGATCTTTTCGCCATACGCGTTGCTGGCAATTTCGTCACTGATGAGGGTTTGGCCAGCCTTGAATACGCTGTCGCGGTGCTTGGTTCACCACTCATCCTCGTGCTCGGGCATGAAGACTGCGGTGCGATTAACGCAGGTATCAAGGCGGTAAAAGATCACACCGTTTTTCCTGGCCACATCCCGAAACTGACTGAGGCACTCAAGGGCTCTATCGAGACGGTACTCAAGGAGCCGGGTAGTCTTCCCGCTAATGCGGTAGCGCAAAATGTCAAAGACTCGGTCAAGCGACTAAAAAATGCTTCCCCCTTGCTGACGGACGCCCTCAGCAAAGGCACGTTGAAAGTAGTGGGCGGCGTTTATCGCCTGGCAACCGGGAAAGTAGACCTGATCGCCTGATTCCAACACCAGTCATTGGCATAGCCAGGCATGAAAAGCCCAGCGCAATGGCTGGGCCCTGGTTACCTTCTGTTTTCCATCATCTTGTCTGCGAGCGCCTTGGCTCTTTCGATCAACAGGTTCTGCCTGTCTTCGTGAGTAGCCCCACCTACGACCGGGGCCGTCAGGTTGCTCTCCGCAATCAATGCAGCGCAGAAAAACTGATCCCAAACAGTTCTAGTCTCAGACGTCTGTTTGTTCGTTTGGTCGGCGATCATATGCGGCTCCTTTTGATGAGGTAGCACCGCCAGTTTACGCCTCAATTGCTGCAAACCGCCCTTTACCTGGATCGAATCACGATCGTCGACGCGAGCATATCGCCAAGACGTTTGCGCGAACCAAAGAAAATAAAGATCCAGTCAAGAATACTCAGGAACGGTGTGGTGATATTGCGCACAAAGGATTGATAAAGATTGCAGTCAAGGTAGCTGCGCTCATCTATCACCGACATGCCCAGCCATTTTTTGCCAACGCTTTGACCATTGGGCATAGCGTCGGAAAACAGGTAATAACCCGCACCCGCGCCCAGCGCCAGGATAGCGACCACGGTGGGAGGCAGACCTACGAAGTCGCCCATTCGCCCCACAAACAAGAACAGAAAGAACGTGATGAGTGAGTCGATCATTTGCCCACCCCACCGACGTCCCAGACCCGCCAGGTTTTTTGGCTTTTGATATTCGTTTTGAGTATTACTGACATCCATGCGTCGTCGCCTGTTGGTGGTTGATACAGGCGTATCGGCGCCACCTCAGCAACGTTTAATTACGCGCTTAGCAACCAAGAGTGTTGCCGCTGACCGAAAACTGACCCAGTAAAGGCTGTTCTGCCGACTGAAAACTGACCCAGGTGTTCAACTGCTTCTGCTCACTTTCCGAGCAGGAGAACACAGGGTGATCAGCATGGAAATGTTGGGAAAAATCCGGCGGATGTACTTCCGCGACAAGCTCTCGCTGCACCAGATAGCCAAGCGTACCGGGCTGTCGAGAAACACCATCCGAAAATGGGTCAGAGCGCCCGAAGCCACTCAGCCGGCGTACCAGCGGTGCGCGACCTTCAACAAACTCAGCCCATTCCACGACACGCTGGAACAGGCGCTGAAAGCCGATTCGTTTCGGGCAAAGCACAATCGCAGAAGCGCCAAAGCACTTTTCGAGCAGATCAAGGCCGAGGGTTATGACGGCGGCTACAGCCAGCTCACAGCGTTTGTACGCTCGTGGCGAGGTGAGCAAGGCAAGTCTTTACGCGCTTTTGTACCGCTGACGTTTGCGCTCGGTGAAGCCTTTCAATTTGACTGGAGCGAAGAAGGGCTGCTGATCGGCGGCCTGTTTCGACGCATCCAGGTCTCCCACATGAAGCTGTGTGCCAGTCGCGCATTCTGGTTGGTTGCGTACCCCAGCCAAGGTCACGAGATGCTATTCGATGCCCATACACGCTCGTTCGGAGCGTTAGGTGGCGTGCCGCGTCGCGGCATCTACGACAACATGAAAACGGCTGTCGACAAGGTCAACAAAGGCAAGGGCCGCACGGTCAATGCCCGGTTTTCCGTGATGTGTGCGCACTACCTGTTCGATCCGGATTTCTGCAACGTAGCCTCTGGCTGGGAAAAGGGCATCGTTGAAAAGAACGTTCAAGACAGTCGACGGCGCATCTGGATCGACGCTCAAAACTGCATGTTCCACACCTTCGAAGAACTGAATGCCTGGCTCGGCCAACGCTGCCGGTCGCTCTGGAGCGAGCTGCCGCATCCGCATTACAGCGGGCTAACGGTGGCAGAGGTCTTGGAACTGGAGCGAGTTGAAATGATGCCGATGCCGACGGCCTTTGATGGCTACGTCGAGCGTACCTTGCGGGTCTCCAGCACCTGCCTGATCAGTGTGGCGCGAAATCGCTATTCGGTGCCTTGTGAGCGAGTCGGCCAGTGGGTCAGCAGCCGTCTGTATCCTTCTCGGATCGTGGTCATCGCCGACGAAACGGTGATCGCCAGCCACGAGCGCCTCTTTGATCGAGATCAGGTCAGTTTTGACTGGCAGCATTACATCCCACTCATCGAACGCAAGCCGGGTGCACTGCGCAATGGCGCACCGTTTGCCGATCTGCCCAAGCCGTTACAACTTCTCAAACGGGGCCTAAGACGTCACAGCAACGGTGATCGAATCATGACGCAGGTGCTCGCTGCCGTGCCCATCGCCGGTCTCGACCCGGTGCTGGTAGCGGTAGAACTGGTGCTTGAGTCGGGAAGTCTGAGCGCCGATCACATCTTAAATGTTCTCGCCCGGCTCACCGCTACTGCACCACCGCCTTCCGTAGAAACCAGCCTGCAACTCAAGGTGGCTCCCGTTGCCAACACGGCCCGATATGACCAACTCCGTACAACAGATGAGGAGAGCCGCAATGCGTGACTTGATGGCAGAACTTAAAGAACTGCGTCTGCATGGCATGGCGCAGGCTTGGGAAGAACTGGCGGCCCAGGGAGAAGCTTCGACGGCATCCTCGAAATGGCTGCTTGAGCATCTGCTCCAACAGGAGCAGGCAGATCGCGCCGTGCGCTCTGTGAATCATCAGATGAACATGGCAAAGCTCCCCATGCACCGTGATTTAGCTGGCTTTGACTTCAGCGCTTCCAGCGCTGATGCCCGTCTGGTCAAGGAATTATCCAGCCTTGAGTTTACGGAGACTGCGCAAAATGTCGTGTTCATCGGTGGGCCTGGAACCGGAAAAACACACCTGGCCAGTGCCTTGGCCGTGTCCGGAATCACCACTCATAACAAACGAGTACGGTTCTTCTCCACGGTCGATCTCGTCAACCTGCTGGAGCGTGAAAAGTACGATGGTAAGGCAGGCCGAATCGCCCAGGGACTGCTTCGAACAGACCTGGTGATACTCGATGAGCTTGGGTATTTGCCCTTCAGTCAGAGCGGTGGCGCGCTGTTATTTCACCTGCTTTCAAAACTGTACGAGCACACCAGCGTGGTCATCACCACCAACCTCAGCTTCTCGGAATGGTCGAGTGTGTTTGGCGACGCCAAGATGACCACTGCGTTGCTGGATCGGCTGACACACCACTGCCACATCGTCGAAACGGGCAACGAGTCCTACCGCCTGCAACACAGCACCTTGGCCGCCCAGACAAAGATCAAATCGCGTGAACGAAAGCGCAAGGACGAAGATGGTATCGAGGACGATGAACCGTTTTGATCTGCACCATAAACACCCTGCCGCATGCCTGCATGCGGTGGGGCCCGATGCGACTTCAACCAGAACACTACTGCTAAGCTTATCCACAATTGCTGGGTGAAAAATCAGCAATCCGCCCTGGGTCAATTTTCAATCGGCAGGGTGGGTCAGTTTTCAATCAGCGCCAACAGACAAGAAGTCCGATCTAGTTGTTTTGGCCTTTGGGATGAATGACGGTGGCGTGTTTAAACCCAACGAATATAAGGCAAACATGCAGGCGGTCATCAGCGCCATTAGAGCGAAACAACCAAGAGTGCCAATACTGCTGGTGTCACCGCAGCGAGCAAACCCTTCGACGTTCATTCAAAAGCGTCTGAACATTACAGGTTATTTGCCTGTACTACGAGAGCTTGCCAGGGACAACGCATCGGTAGCCGTAGCCGACATGACGTCGGCATGGGACATGATGATGTCCAGGAAAAACTATCTGGATGTTACTGGGAACGGCTTGAACCACCCCAACGATTTCGGGCACCGGGTTCTCGCCGAAGTGGTTCTGACGGCCATTCTTGGTCCTGATTACTGATTAAACGATCTTCGCAAAATTGTGCGCGTCCCGATACAGCGTGCCAGTTGGTCTAACTGGTAGCTGCGGCGGTCTTGAGGTTTGTAGTAGAACCCCTCCGTGCCGGCAGCGCGTTGATTCGCAGGGCTGCGGAGCACTGGCTGGCGCGCACGGTGACGACGTGCTGGTGGTCTACAGCTAGATCAAAATCGATCTGAAGGTGTAAACCTTATTCAGGACGGGACATTTTGACAATTGATCACCCAATACGTCCTGGATTCAAAGGAGAGTCTTAGCCTTTTTCCCGTTTTTCATCTCTACGGAGTCGATGATCGACCAACGAACATCGGTGTTCATCAAGCAATAAGGCGTAGCCTCAATTGTTCTCGGCTTCGCCACGCCCCTGTACCGACAAGCAGGCTCATTGCAGCAATGATCAGTTTCGTTCGCATGGAATCGACCCTGGCTTTTCTGAATAGTCGAGCTGCCCGCAACGGACCGACACGCCATTGCAGACGGCCAATGGCGGCATCAAAGCCTGGAATGCCGCCTAGAAATCAGGTAAGACCTTTATAAAAAAGGCCTTGAGCAGTAAAAAAACCACAAAACGCAGCACCTCTTGCGACTCTATAGGACCCAATAAACATTGGCTCAAACGGTTGCGTTTTGGGGAAGAATATTCGCAGAAGAAATCCCGCCTCCGGCGTCCTGCCGAACGTATAAAACACTATCTCGCAACTCCTCAGCACCAAAAGGCGCCAAACCCAAACTCGGGATTGATAATTTTTGACAATTTTTGACTTCAAAGTAACCGCGATCAAGCGCTGAATGGCCGTCTGCCAATTTTGGGAAACTTCCTATAGCCCTTAAAGAGCGGTACAGGTTTACTTTGCCAAAGTTCACTTACTGGCGATGTTTTCGCCTCCCTCGCCCCAACTAGCCAGGTCAAGTCAAGGAAAAATACCGTGAGATATCTTGCCATCTTTGCCTCAACTCTACTGTCCGCCAATGCATATTCTGCCGACACCCTACTGACCAACTATGATTCGTTTCACAAATCCTATTCGGTAGTAAGCGCGGAAGGAGAACTGCCCATACGCAACGTTGTAGTTAAAATCGTCGGCGAACAGTTCTCGTCGTATCGAGGCTTTCAAATCAACTGCGTGAGCCGCAAGCTAAGCGATACCGGGTTTTACAGCACTCCAGATGCAGCAAGGCGTCAGTTACCCGCTCTTGATAGCGCAGAAAAAACCGTCAAAGTACTAACGGACGAAGTGTGGGCTGCAGCGTGCGAGGCTGAACAGCCAACGCTGGTCAACGATAGCGTTCAACCACCCAAAGCATCGTAAGCCCTCTCGCACGTCACACCCCTGGCTCTGGGTTGGTCAGCAACTTCATCCAAATCGCCCGCTCGCTGGTCAGCGCGCTTGAGCACGTCGGCAAGCACCATTGCGGCGCGGGTCGCTGACTTGCTTGCGGTGGCAGCGCAGGAATTGCCGCTGGTTTGACTGACTGCGAGTCGAGCGGCAACGGCGTCGGCTACCCCGCGCAGGTCGTCAGCAGAAGCGCGAGCGGCAGCAGCATCAGAAGTCGCTCGGTCGATGATACGTCGGCCATCTTGCACCGCTTTGTTGATTGACTGCAGATAGGCCTGTTCCTTGGCGCGCGCAACACGAACAACAGGCAAGGGAGTGGGCTTGCGAACGCACCACCACCAAGACAAGAAAGTGCTCAAGCCATAGGTATCAATAGGTCAGGGAGAGTCGTTCACAATTCTGAGTGTGAACAGAGGCAGGCACGAATCCACGCTCACATTGCCTGTGTGAACGAAGCCTATATTTTGTGAACGTTCTGATGAAATCCAAGACAACAAAAAAGGGCCCACCTTTCGGTGAGCCCTTCTAGACCGCCCAGCAGAGCGGATTTTGTTTGGTAGGCGCGATTGGACTCGAACCAACGACCCCCACCATGTCAAGGTGGTGCTCTAACCAACTGAGCTACGTGCCTGCTGTGAGGCGGCATTCTACGGAATTCCGGAGGGGTGTCAACACCTTTTTTCGAGCTAACCCTATGAATATGCAAAATATTTAATTTTGCAGCGATGAAGAAGATTTTCCGGTGGCTGGCGGTCGATTTTTAACTCGGGTAGGATCAAGGCACTCGTAAAATATATTAAACAGAGGCAGCAGGATGGCGAACACTCCCTACCCAGAATCCTATTACGCCGCATCGGCCAATGCGGTTCCGCCGCGCCCGGCCTTGCAGGGTGAAGTAGAGACTGATGTCTGCGTGATCGGCGCCGGTTACACCGGTCTGTCCTCTGCCCTGTTTCTGCTGGAGAACGGTTTCAAGGTAACGGTTCTGGAAGCGGCCAAGGTTGGTTTTGGCGCGTCGGGTCGTAACGGCGGTCAGATCGTCAACAGCTATAGCCGCGATATCGATGTGATCGAGCGCAGCGTTGGCCCCAAGCAAGCACAGTTGCTGGGGCAGATGGCGTTCGAAGGTGGGCGGATCATTCGTGAGCGGGTCGCCAAATATAATATCCAGTGCGACCTGAAGGACGGTGGCGTGTTCGCAGCCATCACGGCCAAGCAGATGGGTCATCTGGAATCGCAGAAGCGCCTGTGGGAACGTTTCGGTCATACGCAGCTTGAGCTGATGGATCAACGTCGTATCCGTGAAGTGGTGAATTGCGATCAGTATGTCGGGGGCATGCTCGACATGAGCGGCGGGCACATTCATCCGCTCAACCTGGCACTGGGTGAAGCCGCAGCCGTTGAGTCGCTGGGCGGCATTGTCTATGAACAGTCGCCAGCGGTACGCATCGAGCGCGGCGCGAATCCGGTGGTGCATACGCCAGAGGGCAAGGTCAGGGCCAAGTTCATCATCGTGGCGGGCAATGCTTACCTCGGCAACCTGGTGCCGGAGCTGGCAGCCAAATCGATGCCTTGCGGGACTCAGGTGATTACCACCGAACCGCTGGGCGAGGAATTGGCGAACAACCTGCTGCCGCAGGATTACTGCGTCGAAGACTGCAATTACCTGCTCGACTATTACCGCCTGACGAGTGACAAGCGCCTTATCTTCGGCGGTGGCGTGGTGTATGGCGCGCGGGATCCGGCAAACATTGAGGCGATCATTCGGCCGAAGATGCTCAAGGCGTTCCCGCAACTCAAGGACGTGAAAATTGACTACGCCTGGACCGGCAATTTCCTGCTGACTCTGTCGCGTCTTCCACAGGTCGGACGGATCGGTGACAACATCTACTATTCCCAAGGCTGCAGCGGCCATGGCGTGACGTATACGCACCTGGCGGGCAAAGTGCTGGCCGAGGCGCTGCGAGGTCAAGCGGAGCGTTTTGATGCGTTTGCCGATCTGCCGCACTACCCGTTCCCTGGCGGACAATTGCTGCGCACACCGTTTGCGGCGCTGGGCGCCTGGTACTACGGACTGCGGGACAAATTCGGATACTGATACAAAAAAGGAGCCGCTGAATGCGGCCCCTTTTTTGTAGGAGTGGTGTTTACAGTTTGTCCCGTGCAATGCCGCTGCGGATCCGCAGGATATCGGCGAGTACCGCAAGGGCGATTTCAGCCGGTGTCTTGCTGCCCAGGTTCAATCCGATCGGCGCATGAATCCGCGCCAGCTCGGCCTCCCCCAGACCACCAATCCTGCGCAACCGCTCAAAGCGCTTTTGCGATGTCTGCATGGACCCCATCACACCGATGTAAAACGCTTCGGTACGCACCGCTTCCATCATCGCCAGGTCGTCGATGCGGGGATCGTGGGTCAACGCCACCACCGCCGTGTCGCTGTGGCAACCGCCGTCAGCAATGAACACCGAGGGCAACTGACGACGAATCTCGACGTTTTCCAGCATCACGCCTTCCAGCACCTCGTCGCGCGGATCACAGAGAATCACTTCGAAACCTAACCCGACGGCGAACGCTGCACACGCCTGCGCAACCGAGGAATACCCGGCCAGCAACAAGCGTTGAGCCGCACCGATCCGCACGCGTACCCGGTCGATCTCACGCTCGATGCGCACGCCCTGCTCGCGATCATCGAACAGGCTGCGCGCACCGCTGGCCAGATCGACTTCGCGGATCAGGCGACGCTGACCCAACAACGCCGACTCCAGTTCTCGCAGATGCGCCTGAACCTCGCAATCCGGCCCAAGGTTCTCCACCAGCACATCGAGTACACCGCCACAGGGCAGACTCACCCGCGAGCGCGGATCATCACCCTCGCCATAACGCACGACGCTGACCGCTTCCAGGAACGCCCCTTCGGCGACTCGCTCGAGAAAGTCCTCCTCGACACAGCCACCCGACAGCGAACCGATCCATTGCCCGTCAGCGTTCACCGCCAGCAGCGAACCCGGTGCACGCGGCGCCGAGCCGTAGGTGGCGAGCACCGTGCACAGCCAGACGCGCTGACCCGCCGACGACCATTGCAGCGCCCGGCGCACGACTTGCAGATCGAGATGCTGCATATCAGTGCGCCTTGTGCTCGAGCGGCGGCGCATCAGCCCGCAACTTCTGCACGTCATTCACCGCCAGATCATCCGGCTGACCACCCCAGCCCTGACGCAGGTAGTTCAGCAAATCAGTCAGTTGCTCGTGACTGAGCTTCTCGGCGAACCCAGGCATTGGCTGCATATGCTCAAACCCGGCAAACTTCTGTTCGCCAATACCGTCGTCGATCACCCGCACCAGGTTGCGTGGATCTTCCAGGCGCAGCGTGGTGTTGCCGCGCATGGCCACCGCGATGTGCGGTTTGCCCTCGCCACCGACCGCGTGGCAACCGGCGCAGACATTCAGGTATTCCTGACGGCCGCGTTGAGCGCTGGCGGTGAGCTTGTCCAACGGCACGTCAGTCAACACCTTGGCTTGCGGCGGTTGATCGCCGAGCAGGAAGGTCGCCATCGCCGCGAGGTCCGGGTCATTGAGGCCCTGGGTGCTGTTGTGGAACACCGGAAACATCTCGTTGAACATCGTGCCCTGAGCGCTCATGCCATGCTTGAGGAACGAGCTCAGGTCCTGATGGTTCCAGCCGCGAGCCGCGAGGTCATTGGCCAGCAGGCTCGGTGCCAGATAGCCATTGAGCAGGCCACCGGTCAGGCGCTTGTCCTGCTGCATCGCGCCCGGCAAACCGCGCGGGGTGTGGCATTCGCCGCAGTGGCCGAGCACGTCGACCATGTACTGGCCGCGCTTATAGGCATCGCTTTTGCCCTCGGTGGACGAAAGCTTCACGTCTTTGCCGTAGAGCATGTTCCAGCCCATCAGGCCCAGGCGCACGTTGAACGGAAAACTGAGGCTGGTGACTGGCGCTGCACGCTCGATCGGCTCGACGGTTTTCAGGTACGCGTGAATCGCGTCCGAGTCGTCACGCGGAATCAAGTGATACGAGGTGTACGGCATCGCCGGGTACAGGTTGGCGCCGTCACGGCGCTTGCCTTCGGTCAGTGCGGCGAAGAATTCGTCATCGTTGTAGAGGCCGATGCCGTGCTCTTTGCTCGGGGTGATGTTGGTGCCGTAGATCGTACCGAACGGCGAGACAATCGGCAGACCACCCGCGTACGGCGCGCCACCCGGCGCGGTGTGGCAGGCCATGCAGTCGGCGGCGCGGGCGAGGTATTCGCCGCGCTTGACCTGATCTTCCGCGTGCGCCAGCAACACCGGCGCAGCCAGACCGACCGCCAATGCCAGGCGGGAAAGTAGTTGCTTCATGCTTAACCCTCCTTGACCAGACCGAGATCGGTCAGCACGTTACGTGTCGCGCTGTAATAACGCACGTAGCCCGTGCAGCGGCAGATGTGGTGACCGAGGCTGTCCTCGATGACTTTTTCCAGCTGGCTTTTGACGATCGGCTGACGCTGCAACTTCTCCACCAGCACGGTCGCGGCATTCACGAACCCCGGTGCGCAGTAGCTGCACTGGAAAGCGAATTCGTCGACGAAGCGCTGCTGGATCGGGTTCAGCTCAGTGACTTTGCCTTCCTCGTCGCGCTTCGCATGGCCTTCGATAGTGCGTACTTTCTTGCCTTCGAAATAGTGCGCGCCAGTGATGCAGGTGCGTACTTCTTCGCTGGTGCCATCCGGGTTGTCGACGATCACAACGCAGGCGTGGCAGATGCCCTGACCGCAGCCCAAGCGGGAGCCAGTGAGGTTTTTGTATTCGTGCAGGTAATCGATCATCGGCAGGTCATCAGGGATTTCCACCGGGCCGACGGATTGACCGTTGAGGGTCAGTTGAAGCGGACGGTTAGCCATTGAGGGCCTCCTTGATGCGTGCAGAAGTAATAGGCAGGTCGCGGACCCGTTTGCCGATGGCGTGTGCCACGGCGTTACCGATGGCGCCGACCACCGGGATCATCACCACTTCGGCGATGCCCTTCGATGGATCGCTCGGCGACAGCGGCGGCAGGATTT
The DNA here is from genome assembly GCF_015461845.1 of Pseudomonas mucoides. Lineage (GTDB taxonomy): Bacteria > Pseudomonadota > Gammaproteobacteria > Pseudomonadales > Pseudomonadaceae > Aquipseudomonas > Aquipseudomonas mucoides. The sequence goes on from NZ_JACOPW010000001.1 coordinate 766,696, forward strand.
CAGCCGTCTGCTTCCAGACCGCCACGTGGCGCGCCATCGGCAAGCGGTAACGGTTGAAGTTCCAGTCACCCTCCCCCGGCCCGCCTTCGTACAGCGGCATCTCTTCCATCAGCGCATGGCCGATACCCATGGCAATCCCGCCTTCGATCTGGCCCTTGACCAGCTCTTCCACCAGCACTCGACCGCACTCGACCCACGAGTGATGGTTGAGCACTTGCACTTCGGCCGAACCCTTGTTGACTTTCACTTCCACCAGCGTCGCGACCGGGCTGTAGTAAGTCACTGCCGCGTTGTTCAACTGCGTGTCCGGGTAGTGCACGTTCTGGCGATCCAGCAGGTGGAAACCGGCGCTGTTCATTTGCGCCTTTTTCACGCTCGGCGCGCCGTCGCCGTACTTGACCGCCAGGCCGTCGAGCGGCAGACGTTCACGCACGCCGTCGATGCTGAACTCGGCCTCGGCCCAGCTCCAGCGGTTGAAACCGTGCACGGTCGCGCCGGTGACCAGGCCCTTCTCGTGAGCGTGCTTGGCCAACTGCTCAAAGCTCAGCGGCTGCATGCCGTTGGCGGTGAGTTTGCCGTCGACCCAATGCGCATCTTCGCGACGCACCACGTAAGGGTTGGCCGAACCACCGTAAGGGCCCTGGCTCCAGATCTGCAGCGCTGCCGGCCACAAGCCGTGGTTGAACAGCACACGCGCCGCTTCACGGGTGGCGTGGCTAAAATAGTAGGCAGAGTTGGTGGCCGACGACGCCGAGGCGATCTTGCCGACCCAGCGCGGATTGCGCAGCAGGCTGTCCTGTTCGGCCTGACTCATGATGTAAGGGTTGCCGCCGCTGATCAGCTGCAACTCTTTCCATTCAGTCTCGCCGGTCTTCACTTCCGTCGCCGCGATGCCGAGGAAATCGGCCACGACCAAGGCTTGCGAGGTCGACATGCCCGTGCCGATTTCGATACCGATGTGGCGCAGTGTGATGTGCCCCTGAGCAGTGAACTCGATGCTCGCCATCGGCGCTTCAGAGCCCGTGCCGAAGTCTTTTTGGCAGATGGCGAAACCGACGCCGTACCAATTGTCCGGATCCTGCGCTTCGCGCTGCTTTTTGATCGCGTCGCGGTTTTTCCAGACGTCGTGAACGGCGGCCTTGTCGAGAATCTCGTGCAAGCGCAACGCACCCGCCGGCACCGCGCCCTGGGTGTTTTTCATGCCCGAAACCATGGCATTTTTCTTGCGCAGGTCGATGGCGTCGATGCCGAGGCGACCGGCAATTTCGTCGACCATCATCTCGGTGGACGCCATGCTTTGCAGGGTGCCGTAACCACGCATCGAGCCGGCTTCAACGGCGCGGGAATGGTAGGCCGTGACCTGCAAATCGTTCTGCGGCATGTAGTAGATCGACTGCGCCGCCGTGGCGCCAACGGCCGCCACGGAGGGGCTGTAGTTGACCCGGCCACCGCCGTCGACGCTCATTTCGGCGCGGAAAATCTTGAAGCTGTGATCGGTCTTGTCCACGGCCAATTGGTAGCGGATGTCGAACGGGTGACGCTTGATGCCGCTCTGGAATTGCTCATAGCGGTCGTTGGCCAGACGCACCGGCACACCGGCGCCATACAGCGCCGCGAGGGCGGCGTAGTAGACGAAAATGTTGTGGTCTTTGGAACCGTAACCGACGGTGTAACCCGGGTGCATGTTCAGGTTCGCCAGGCCGAAGCGCGACGGCGCGATCATCTTCGCGGTCTCGGTCGCTGCTTCCAATGGGCACTGGGTCGCCACCACGAAATGCAGGGTCTTGGTTGCCGGGTCGTACCAACCATTGCCGTTGTCCGGCTCCATCGCGGCCGGTTCGATCGAAGGGGTTTTGTAGCGCTCGTCGAACACCAGCCAGTTGTCCGGCGGCGTGTCGATCTGCTGTTTCATGCGATCGGCGTAGAACAATCCACGCTCGGTCAGGTTGCCGTGCAGGTTCGGTTGGGAATTCCACACCGGACGACGGTTTTTCAGCATCGGAAACAGGATCGAATCCTTGAGGCTGGCGAATTCGTCTTCGTCCGCCGAGGTCGCACCGCCCACCCGCACATAGCGGAAGCTGCCGTAGGGATCGCCTTCGTAGAACGGCACTTGAGCACCGTAACGAATCGCTTTGTCATTGAATTTGAGTTTGGCCTTGGCCTGACGGAAACGCTCGAAGTCGTTCCAGATCAGGATGGCCACCGGGTGACCGATAAACATCGGCACCTTGCCTTCCGGCAACAGCGGATCCGGCGCATGCTCCTCCGGGAAGACGATGCCGTCCTTTTCCAGGTCAGCGGCGGTGACGATGCGGTCTGGCTGCAATTCGGCACCGAGCCACGACAGTTCCATGCCCGCGTAGATGCGGTCGGCCTTGATGGTTTTCAGCAGCATGGCGTGGCCTTGCTGCTGGGGCCAGCCCGGCATGTCCTTGGCGCGGATGTCGCGGGCAAAGACTTTGCTGCCGCAGACCTTCGACAAGGCATCGTTACGCGTGCGCGCCTTGCCGTTGTTGCCGAGCCATTGCTCGGACGGCACGGTCACGCTGTTTTCCATCAAGGCAGCGAGCGCCTGACTGCTGAGCGGCGTGAGCGTCACGCTCACACCTGCCACCAGCCCGCCCTGAAGGAACGAGCGCCGGGATATTTCACGGTTGGACATGGATCATCCTCTGGGCGGTTATAGACCCGCCCTTCTGGTTATGTTCTGGAAATCTCGAGTCGTGCAGAAGCCCTTTTTGACGGAACGAAGGGCTGAAATGACAGTGCAAAGCTGACCGAAAGGTTAAGTTTATAGGCTTATGCGCCTGCGGCAAACAGCCCCACACAAAAAAACTGACCAGCGAATCAAAATACTGTGTTTTCAGTGCACAGAATTGAGCAGGCAAGCGAATGCAACGCCAAGGTCAGCCCGGCCGGACGGCGTCGTCGCGACAACCTTTGAGGCAGCATAGAAGAAGGCGGCCAGGATGGCCCGGCAAGGGACACTGCAAGAGGAGAAAAAGCCAAATTCCAGACACAAAAAACCCCGGCCTTTCGACCAGGGTCTTTGCTATCGACTCGAAGTAACACTGGCAAAACCAGCAGTTTTCTTCGTAGCTCCAAGGCGTTCAGCGGGCCTTGTAGCAGATATGGCGCAGCGGACGGGACTCGAACCCGCGACCCCCGGCGTGACAGGCCGGTATTCTAACCGACTGAACTACCGCTGCGTATCGCTTTGGACTTTCATCCAAGTAACTCGTCTGATTGAAAACTCATAAGCTTTTCAATCTCGAACCAGATAAATCTGACTCGGAAAATATGGCGCAGCGGACGGGACTCGAACCCGCGACCCCCGGCGTGACAGGCCGGTATTCTAACCGACTGAACTACCGCTGCGCGTCGGTGGAGGCATTTCAGCCTACCTCTTGCTTTCGCAAGTATCTCGGAAGTGGTGGGTGATGACGGGATCGAACCGCCGACATTCTGCTTGTAAGGCAGACGCTCTCCCAGCTGAGCTAATCACCCGTTTGCATCTCCGAGGCCGCGAAATTTACGCAGGTACCGAACCTAAGTCAATAGCAGGATTGAAGTTTTTTCAAAACAGCTGCCAGAGGCAAGCTTCAAGCCACAAGTGGAAGCCGTCACGCGTGAAGCCGGCATGACACTGTCGAGCCTTAACTTGCAGCTTGAAGCTTGAAACGGCTTCTCACTGCTCGTAAATCATCTTCTTGGTCATGCCACCGTCGACCACAAACTCCTGGCCCGTGACGAATCCAGCATTCTTCGACAGCAACCAGGCCACCATCGCCGCCACGTCTTCAACCGCCCCCACCCTGCCCGCCGGATGCTGGGCATGATCGGCATCGGTCAGTGGCTCGGCACGCCGCACGGAAGGATCCCGCGTATCGATCCAGCCCGGACTGACGGCATTCACACGGATTTCCGGCCCAAGGCTGATGGCCAAGGCGTGAGTCAACGCCAACAGTCCGCCTTTGCTGGCCGCGTAAGCCTCTGTGTCGGGTTCCGACTGCCCGGCGCGGGTCGAGGCCAGGTTGACGATCGCGCCGCTGTGCGCGCGCAGATACGGCGCACAGTGCTTGGCCAACAACATCGGCCCGCTGAGATTCACCGCCAACACACGATTCCAGTAAGCCAGATCGAGGCTTTCCAGGGTGATGTTGTGCGGATCGGCCACCGCGGCGTTGCACACCAGTGCATCCAGGCGCCCGAACTGCCCCAGCACTTCGGCAACCCCCAGCGCCACCTGCCCTTCGTTCGAGACGTCCATGGCGATAAACCAGGCATTGTCGCCCAGCACCTTCGCCACTTTCGAACCGCGCACCCGGTCCAGGTCGCTCAGCACCACCTGCCAGCCTTCGCTGATCAGCCAGGCCGAGATCCCCAGACCGATGCCTCGCGCCGCGCCGGTGACCAGCGCGACACGACCATTGGACCCGGAGGTCGGCGTGGACAACTCGATCACAAGGCCGCCAACCCGCGCGCCAGATCGGCTTGCAGGTCAGCCACGTCTTCCAGGCCGACCGCAATGCGGATCAGGCTGTCACGAATGCCCGCGGCTTCACGCTCTTGCGGCGCCAGACGGCCGTGGGAGGTGGTGCTCGGGTGAGTAATGGTGGTCTTGGTATCACCGAGGTTGGCCGTGATCGAAATCAGACGGGTCGCATCGATAAAGCGCCAGGCGCCCTCTTTGCCGCCCTTGACCTCAAAGCTGACCACCGCGCCGAAACCTTTCTGCTGACGCTGGGCGAGTTCGTGCTGCGGGTGGCTTTTCAGACCGGCGTAATGGACTTTCTCGATGCCGTCCTGCTGCTCCAGCCACTCGGCCAGTTCCTGGGCATTGGCGCAATGCGCCTTCATCCGCAGGTTCAGGGTTTCGAGACCCTTGAGGAAGATCCAGGCATTGAACGGGCTCAGGGTCGGCCCCGCGGTGCGCAGGAAACCGACCACTTCTTTCATCTGCTCGCTGCGACCAGCCACGACGCCGCCCATGCAACGGCCCTGGCCGTCGATGAACTTGGTAGCCGAGTGCACGACGATGTCCGCGCCCATCTTCAGCGGTTGCTGCAACGCTGGCGTGCAGAAGCAGTTGTCGACCACCAGCATCGCGCCTTTGGCGTGAGCGATTTCCGCCAGCGCGGCGATATCCACCAGCTCGGCCAACGGGTTGGATGGCGACTCGACAAACAGCAATTTGGTGTTGGTCTTGATTGCCGCGCCCCAACCGGACAAATCCGCCAGAGGCACGTAATCGACTTCGATGCCGAAGCGCTTGAAGTACTTTTCGAACAGGCTGATGGTCGAACCGAACACACTGCGCGAAACCAGCACATGATCACCGGCGCTGCACAGGCTCATCACCACCGCCATGATCGCGGCCATGCCGGTGGCCGTCGCCACGGCTTGCTCGGCGCTTTCCAGCGCGGCGATGCGCTCTTCGAACGCCCGCACGGTCGGGTTGGTGTAGCGCGAGTAAACGTTGCCCGGCACTTCACCGGCAAAGCGTGCCGCCGCGTCGGCAGCGGTACGGAAGACGTAGCTGGAAGTGAAGAACATCGGATCACCGTGTTCGCCTTCCGGCGTGCGGTGCTGACCGGCGCGTACGGCCAGGGTATCGAACGCTACGCCTTCGAGGTCGCTGTCCAGCCGACCGGCATCCCAATCCTGACTCATGCTCTCACTCCTTGCCTTACTCGTTTAGTAGATACAAAACCGGCCCCTCAGGGCCGGTAGTTACTCAGTTGTTGTACAGATCAATGATCGCACTGACTGCCTGCGTCTTGACCTTGGAGGCATCGTTACGTGCCTGCTCGATCTTGTTCAGGTAAGCCTCGTCGACGTCGCCGGTGACGTATTGGCCATCGAACACTGCGCAATCGAACTTCTCGATCTTGATCTTGCCGCCACCGACCGCTTCGATCAAGTCAGGCAAGTCCTGATAGATCAACCAGTCAGCGCCGATCAGGTCAGCAACGTCCTGGGTCGAACGGTTGTGGGCGATCAGCTCGTGAGCGCTCGGCATGTCGATGCCGTAGACGTTCGGGTAACGAACGGCCGGTGCGGCGGAGCAGAAGTAGACGTTTTTGGCGCCGGCTTCGCGAGCCATCTGGATGATCTGCTTGCACGTCGTGCCGCGAACGATCGAGTCGTCCACCAGCATCACGTTCTTGCCACGGAATTCCAGTTCGATCGCGTTGAGCTTCTGGCGTACGGATTTTTTCCGTGCAGCCTGGCCCGGCATGATGAAGGTCCGGCCGATGTAGCGGTTCTTCACGAAGCCTTCGCGGAACTTGACGCCCAAGTGGTTCGCCAGCTCCAGAGCTGCGGTGCGGCTGGTGTCCGGGATCGGGATGACCACGTCGATGTCGTGTTCAGGACGTTCGCGCAGGATCTTCTCGGCGAGCTTCTCACCCATGCGCAGACGGGCCTTATAGACCGACACGCCGTCGATGATCGAATCCGGACGCGCCAGGTAGACGTGCTCGAAGATGCAAGGGGTCAGGGACGGGTTGGTCGCGCACTGACGGGTGTGCAGCTTGCCGTCTTCAGTGATGTAGACCGCTTCGCCCGGTGCCAGGTCGCGAATCAGGGTGAAACCGAGCACGTCCAGGGAGACGCTTTCGGAGGCAATCATGTACTCGACGCCTTCGTCGGTGTGACGCTGACCGAAGACGATCGGGCGGATGCCGTGCGGGTCACGGAAACCGACGATGCCGTAACCGGTCACCATCGCCACGACCGCGTAGCCACCAACGCAACGGTTGTGCACGTCAGTCACCGCGGCGAACACGTCTTCTTCGGTTGGCTGCAACTTGCCGCGCTGGGCCAGCTCGTGAGCGAACACGTTCAGCAGGACTTCCGAGTCGGAGTTGGTGTTGACGTGGCGCAGGTCAGATTCGTAAATCTCCTTGGCCAGTTGTTCAACGTTGGTCAGGTTACCGTTGTGCGCCAACGTGATGCCGTAAGGCGAGTTGACGTAGAACGGCTGAGCTTCAGCCGACGTCGAGCTGCCTGCGGTCGGGTAACGCACATGGCCAATGCCCATGTGGCCGACCAGGCGCTGCATGTGACGCTGATGGAACACGTCACGTACCAGGCCGTTGTCCTTGCGCAGGAATAACCGGCCATCATGGCTGGTCACGATACCGGCAGCGTCCTGGCCGCGGTGCTGGAGGACGGTTAGCGCGTCATACAGCGCCTGATTGACGTTCGACTTACCGACGATACCGACGATGCCACACATGCGACGCAACCCCTACTTAATGGATCTGAACTGAACAACACTCACTGAGGCGTTTTGGCCATCGGCAAGAGTTGATCCTTGAACGGTATCTCAGCGGGTACGCTGATACCGCTGGCAAGCCACTGACTGCTCCACCCGAGAATCAGGTTTTTGGACCAGTCTGCGACCAATAGAAATTTTGGCACGAGCTGTGACTCTTTCCACCACCCGTCCTGCTGTACCGGCCCCAGGCTCAACAGCCCGACCGCCACGACCACCAGCAACACGCCACGCGCGGCGCCGAAGGCCATGCCGAGGAATCGATCGGTCCCGGATAGCCCGGTGACGCGAACCAATTCGCCGATAAGATAATTGATCATTGCGCCTACGATTAACGTGGCAACAAACATGATGGCACAGCCCGTGATCACACGAGCCGACGGTGTTTGAATGTATCCGGCGAGGTACTCGGACAATGAACCACCGAACATCCAGGCAACAGCTCCTGCGATGATCCAGGTCACCAGCGACAGTGCTTCTTTGACGAAGCCGCGGCTCAGACTGATCAATGCGGAGATGGCGACGATTGCAACGATCGCCCAGTCAACCCAGGTAAATGGCACAGTGCAGCCTACAGACGGATAAGGCGGCGCATTTTAGCAGAGCGCATGGCTATCGGTAAGCTGCGATTGTCAGTGCTTTTCAAATCGGGGCGATAGTTTTAAACCGCACCCAACCCTGGAGCAGCTGGCGAAGCCTGCGTTCGGGTGCGCAGCCGCCGTAAAATCAGGTAATTGGGTGTGTCAGACAAACCGCGGAGGCAGGGATTACGGCCGCTTCGCCGCCAGACGCTGCCTCGCGGGCTCGACAGCTGCTACACAGATTAAGGTGTCGGTTTTAGCCGCGCTCTGGCTGGAATCGCACGACAAAGCCCTTGAGCTTCTTCTGGCGGTCCAGCAAATCACGCAGACGGTCGGCTTCGGCGCGCTCGATCAGCGGCCCGACAAACACTCTGTTTTTACCGTCAGAGGATCGAATGTAAGCATTGTAGCCCTGACTGCGCAGGTCTTTCTGCAGGCTTTCGGCGTTTTCTCGGCTCGACAGACTGGCCACTTGCACCGACCAGCTGACCGACAGGCCATTGGCATCGATGCGACTTTGAGTGATATCCGGTTTAGTCGGCGCTGCCGCGATCGGCTGGGCCGGTGGCGTCGTAGCCTTGGCGGCTGGCGCAGGCGCGACCGGTTTGGCAGCAGGCGCCGGGGCTACAGGGACCGCCGGCGCAATCGGTGCCGTCGGCGCCTCTTGCTGAGCGATTTCATCATCGCTCGGCACCGGCTCTTGAGGCAGCGCTTGCGGCTCAGGCACCACGACTGGCTCGACCTGCACTTGCGGCACCGCCGGGGCATGCGGCGCAGTGGGGGCGTCGACCACCACCTGACGCTGCTCATCCTGACGGGAAAACAGCATCGGCAGGAAAATTACCGCCAGCGCCACCAGCACCAGCGCGCCAACCATGCGTTGTTTGTAGGCCTTATCCAGCAATGCCATTTGCCGCTTCCTCCGTGGAGCGCCGGGCCAGCCATTCGAGGGCCTCGGCGACACAATAAAATGATCCGAACAGCAGAATCTCGTCGTCGCTCGTCGCCAGCGCGCTCTGCCCTTCCAGGGCGGCCGCCACGCTGCCATAGGACGTTACCGACGCACCAACGTTCTGCAACGCTGCCTGCAAATCGGCAACCGGTCGCGCTCGCGGGGAATCCAGCGGCGCAACGGCCCAGTGCTGGACACTAGCATTCAATTCACCGACAACACCATCCAGATCCTTGTCAGCCAGCAAACCGAACACCGCCAGACGCTTGCCGACCGGTGGACGGCTGGTCAGACGCCGCGCCAGATATTCGGCGGCATGCGGGTTATGCCCCACATCCAGCAGCAGGTTCAAACGCTTGCCCTGCCAGTCGAACTGACGGCGGTCGAGACGACCCACCACCCGCGTCGCTTTCAGCGCATCAATAATCTGTGAATCTACCCACGGCAAACCGAGCAGCAGATAGGCCTGCAACGCCAACGCCGCGTTTTCCATTGGCAGATCAAGCAACGGCAGATCGCGCAGTTCGACCGCACACCCTTGAGCATCCAGGCCGCGCCATTGCCAGTTGTGATCGGTGATGCCGAGGTCAAAATCGCGCCCACGCAGGAAAAACGGGCAATTGAGCTCGCGCGCCTTATCCAGCAGAGGTTGTGGAGGATTCAGATCGCCACAGAGCGCAGGCGCACCCTGACGGAAAATGCCGGCCTTCTCAAAGGCCACGGACTCACGGGTATCACCCAGATAGTCCGCATGGTCGACGCCGATGCTGGTGACCAGCGCCATGTCGGCATCAACCACGTTGACCGTGTCCAGACGCCCGCCCAGACCGACTTCCAGCACCACCGCATCAAGCCCGGCCTGTTGAAACAGCCAGAATGCCGCCAGGGTGCCCATTTCGAAGTACGTCAGAGAGGTGTCGCCACGACCGGCTTCGACAGCCGCAAAGGCTTCGCACAGCTCGGCGTCAGTGGCTTCGACGCCATTGACCTGCACCCGCTCGTTGTAGCGCAGCAGGTGCGGAGAATTGTAGACACCCACATTCAGGCCTTGCGCCCGTAGCAATGAAGCCACGAATGCGCAGGTAGAACCCTTGCCGTTGGTGCCGGTGACCGTGATCACCCGCGGCGCCGGCTTGCCCAGCCCCATGCGGGACGCTACCTGCTGCGAGCGCTCCAGCCCCATGTCGATGGCCGAAGGGTGCAATTGCTCAAGGTAGGCGAGCCACTCGCCAAGGGTACGCTCGGTCATATGTTCGCAGGTACCGGCGGTACAACGATCGGCTCGATTGGCGCAGCGACGAATTTCGGCGTCGGCAGGCCCATCATTTGTGCCAGCAGGTTACCCAGGCGCGGACGCAGTTCCTGACGGTGAATGATCATGTCGATGGCGCCGTGCTCCAGCAGGAATTCGCTGCGCTGGAAGCCTTCCGGCAGCTTTTCACGCACGGTTTGCTCGATCACGCGCGGACCGGCAAAGCCGATCAGGGCTTTCGGCTCACCGACGATCACGTCGCCAAGCATCGCCAGACTAGCGGAAACACCGCCGTAGACCGGGTCAGTCAGTACGGAGATGAACGGAATGCCTTCTTCACGCAGACGCGCCAGTACCGCCGAGGTCTTGGCCATTTGCATCAGGGAGATCAGGGCTTCCTGCATCCGCGCACCACCGGAAGCGGCGAAGCAGATCATCGGACATTTGTTTTCCAGGGCGTAGTTGGCGGCGCGAACAAAACGCTCACCGACGATGGCACCCATCGAACCACCCATGAAGGAAAATTCGAATGCCGACACGACAACCGGCATGCCCAGCAAGGTGCCGCTCATGGAGATCAGTGCGTCTTTTTCGCCCGTCTGCTTCTGGGCGGCGGTCAGGCGATCCTTGTACTTCTTGCCGTCGCGGAATTTCAGACGATCAACCGGCTCCAGGTCAGCACCCAGTTCGGCACGGCCTTCAGCGTCGAGGAAGATATCAATGCGGGCGCGGGCGCCGATACGCATGTGGTGGTTGCACTTGGGGCAAACGTCCAGGGTCTTTTCCAGCTCCGGACGATACAGCACAGCCTCGCAAGACGGGCATTTGTGCCACAGACCTTCAGGCACCGAGCTCTTCTTGACCTCGGAACGCATGATCGAAGGGATCAGTTTGTCTACTAACCAGTTGCTCATGCTTTCTTTCTCCAGTACCGGCGGCCCGAACGCTCTGGTTCGCAGCCCCGCGTATGCCCTTGAGCTAAATTCATGTGTGTGTGGCGATGGTCGGTGGATGGCCGGGTCAGCGAAACGCGACCTGCGTACAACCCATCAACCCTCAGCCGTGCCTGCTTTGTGCAGCGCAGTGCATTTTGGGACGGCGGCAGTCTGCCAGCCGTCACATCCTCTATGTACTACCGCGTACCGCTTTGATGAACGCCTGAATCTTTGCGTGATCCTTGATGCCCTTGCTCGCCTCTACTCCACCGCTGACGTCCACCGCATAAGGCCGGACCCGGGCAATCGCCCCGGCGACGTTATCCGGGGTCAGACCGCCCGCCAGAATGATCGGCTTGTTCAAGCCTTGCGGTATCAGAGACCAGTCGAATGCTTCACCGGTTCCGCCCGGCACGCCTTCAACGTAGGCGTCGAGCAGGATTCCGCTCGCACTGGGGAATGCATCGCAGGCTGCCGCGATGTCGTCTCCGGCCTTGACCCGCAGCGCCTTGATGTACGGACGGTGCCAGCCTTCGCAATCGGCGGCCGTTTCGTCACCATGGAACTGCAACAGGTCCAGCGGTACGGCATCGAGTAATTCGCCCAGTTCGCAGCGGCTGGCATTGACGAACAACCCCACGGTGGTGACGAACGGCGGCAGCGCCTTGATGATGTCGCGCGCCTGCTGGAACGTCACGGCCCGCGGGCTTTTGGCGTAGAACACAAATCCGATGGCATCGGCCCCGGCCTCGACCGCCGCCAACGCATCTTCTATGCGGGTAATCCCGCAAATCTTGCTGCGAACGGCTGACATGTCGATAAATCCTCAGGGCAATTCCGGGAAAGTCCCGGATGGTAACAAATGCGTTCGAGGGCGTCAGCCGTCAAGTTCCGTGAAACCGGTCAGGAAGTGTGGGCCGATGTAACGCTCGGGCAATTCGAACTCGTCGCGGTACTCGACCTGCACCAGATACAGGCCAAACGGATGTGCGGTGACCCCGCCAGATCGGCGAATGCGGCTTTCCAGCACTTCCTTCATCCACTCCACCGGGCGCTCGCCGGCACCGATGGTCATCAGCACGCCGGCAATGTTGCGCACCATGTGGTGCAGGAACGCGCTGGCACGGATATCCAGCACAATCATCTTGCCGTGACGGGTGACGCGCAGGTGATGCAATTCCTTGATCGGCGATTTGGCCTGGCACTGACCGGCGCGGAACGCACTGAAATCATGGGTGCCGACCAGGTACTGCGCGGCCTCGGCCATGCGCTGGACGTCCAGCGGACGGTGGTTCCAGGTGATTTCTTCGTTGAGGTGCGCCGGGCGGATCTGATCGTTGTAGATCACGTAGCGGTAACGCCGGGCAATGGCCTTGAACCGCGCATGGAAATGCGCCGGCATGACCTTGGCCCAACTGACGCTGACGTCGTGGGGCAAATTGATGTTGGCGCCCATGACCCAGGCCTTCATCGACCGCTCGACCTGGGTATCGAAATGCACCACCTGACCACAGGCATGCACGCCTGCGTCCGTTCTCCCGGCGCACAGCAGCGACACCGGTGAGTCGGCGACTTTGGACAAGGCTTTCTCAAGGGTTTCCTGCACCGTGAGCACACCGGAGGCCTGGCGCTGCCAGCCGCGATAACGCGAGCCTTTGTATTCAACGCCCAATGCGATCCGGTAAAAGCCGTCGGCCGCCATTTCCGCAGCCGGATTATCTATATTTGCCAAGGGGTACAGCCTGCTGATCTACGCAAAGGCGGGCATTATAAGGCCGCCGGACCGAGACGCCAGAGTGGCTTCAGCATCGGCGGCGAATGTCAGGGTCTCATTGCGAGCAAGCTCGCTCACACAGGGGGTCTGTGAACAGCGCAAATCCACTGTGGGAGCGAGCTTGCACCGGGCGGCGTTCCGACGATAGCAAAAGACCAGACACCCACTTGCTCCCCACTCAAACAAAAACGGCAACCTCAATGGGCTGCCGTTTTATTGACTGCTGACGGGTCACTCAAACCAGACGCGAAAGCATTTCCTTGGCTTCGCTCTTCTGCCCGGCATCACCCTCGGTCACCACCTCATTGAGGATGTCCCGAGCACCATCGTTGTCGCCCATGTCGATGTAGGCCTGGGCCAGATCGAGTTTGGTAGCGACTTCATCCGTACCGGAGAGGAAGTCGAAGTCCGGCTCATCCGCCGCCGACGCCAGGGCATCTTCTGCGGTGAAGCGCGGCTCGCCAATGCTCTGGGACAGACGATCCAGTTCGGCGTTGACGTCATCCAGTTCTGCTTCAAAGTCATCCGGAACATCAGCGATGGCAGGCTTGGCCGGAGCCGCGTCCATTTCATCCGCCAGCGACAGGTCAAAATCGGCAGGTAATTCCAGATCGTCCTGAGGCGCTTCAGGCACGACCGGAAAGTCTTTCACGCCTTCGTCCAGGTCCAGCAGGAAGCCGTCTTCAACGAGCATGGCCGGCGTCGGGTCTGCACCCAGGTCCATGTCCAGATCGAAGTCCGACAGGTCGTCGAGGTTGTCCTTGATGTCGGTTTGCTGCTGCAGCACCGATTCAAAGCTCAAATCGTCATCCAGCGGGAATTCGTCCAGCTCGGTCGACACGCCTGCCTCAGGCGCAACCACAGCCGGGGAAGCGGCTTCCAGGTCGTCCAGGCTCAGGTCGAACGCGCTGTCGAAGTCGTCATCGGCTGCGGCTGCCGGCGCTTGCGGCTCGTCCAACAGCAGGTCCTTGACGTACTGCGCATCCAGTTCCGCAGCGATGGCGGCCGCAGCCAGGCCACTGGCGGCAACCACGGCCATGGCCGGGAAACGGGTCTTGAGTTTTTCGACTTGGGCGAAGTTATCGCCGTTAGCGACCAGTTGGCGCTCCTGGCCCACAAACGCATCACGGTCGCCTTGCTGACCGTACACTTCCATCAGCTTCAAACGCAGGTCACTGCGCTGCGGCTCTTGCTTGATACCGTCTTCCAGCAACGCGGCAGCCTGGTTCAGACGACCCGCAGCAATGTGCGACTGCGCCTTGGTCAGCACGTCGTCATCACGCTCGCCAGCCGGCGACACCAGAGGTGCTGCAATCGGCGTAGTCATCACAACCGGTGCAGGCGCTGGCTTAGGAGCAGGTGCAGGTGCAGGTGCAGGAGCCGGTGCAGGCGTCGGCGCAGTGGCGAGCTTCACGCTAGGCGGCGGCACTTCCAGGCCTTCGAAGCTGCTTTCCGGCAGGTCGTTGTCGAAGGACATGTTCTGTTCTTCAGACAACGCACGGGCCATGCGCAGATGTTTCTCGGCTTCTTGCTGGGCTTTGCGGCGACGCGCCAGCAACAGCAGCAAGAGTGCCAACACCACCGCACCGCCACCGATCAGGCCCAGCAGGATCGGATTGGTCAGTAGTTCGTTGAACTTCTGGTCGTCGGAGACCGCTGGTGTCGGCTCGATTGCCGGCTCGGCAGGTGCCGGTGTCACTTCAGGGGCCGCCGCCGGAGCCGGCGCCACCTCAGCCGGTGCCGGCGCAGGGTTGGCTGCCAACTCAGCCGACATGGCCGGAGCGGTCTCAGTCGCAGCAGCAGGTGCACCCGCCGCGCCTTCTGCCTGCATCCTGGCCAGCTGATTGTTCTTCAGTTCGATCAGTTTTTGCAGCTTGTCCAACTGGCTTTGCAGATCGGTCATGCGACTTTTCAGTTCAGCGTTGTCACGACGGGTCGTGTCGAGGCTTTCCTGGGTCACAGCCAATTTGTTGCTCAGGTTCTTGGCATCGCCCGCGACACCTTTACCACCGGCCTTGCCGGATTCGGCAGAGACCAGGCTCAGCTTGTCCTTGGCAGGTTCTGCACTACCGGCGTCAGCACGACCGCGCTTGGTGGCATCGAGTTGTTGCTGCCCGGTGCCGGGTTTCGCCACATAACGACGCCCCTGGCGCCACGCAGTGTTCTGCGCGGCCACTTCAGCGATTGCCTTGGGTTGCGGCAGCGTGGTGGCTTGCGCCTGATCCGGCATGCGCAGCACCTGGCCGGTTTTCAGCCGGTTGATGTTGCCGTCGATAAAGGCATCCGGGTTCAGTGCCTGAATGGCCAGCATGGTTTGCTGAACCGAACCACCGTTACGCGCCTTCGCAGCGATTTCCCACAGGGTATCGCGCGGGGTGGTGGTGTATTGAGCCGGTTTGCTGGCACCCGTCACCGGCGCAGTAACGTTTGAAGTTGGCGCTGACTGCGCAGCCGCTTCAGCGGTCTGCGGCGAGAATTTGGACGGATCGAGCAGTACGCTGTAATCACGCAGCAGGCGACCGTTAGGCCACATGACCTGAACCAGGAATTTCACCATCGGTTCAGACAGGGGCTTGCTGGAAGTCACACGCAGGATGCTTTTACCGCTGGCGTTAAGCACAGGGGTGAAGGTCAGGTCATTGAGAAAGGCCTGACGGTCGACACCGGCCTTGGCGAAATCTTCAGGCGAGGCCAGGCTCGGCACCACTTCGGCGGCCGTAAGATCCTTGACGTCGAGCAGCTCGATTTCCGCCACCAGGGGTTGGTTCAGCGTCGACTTCAGGGTCAGTTCCCCGAGCCCGAGGGCATGCGCCATACCGGATGACAGCGCCGAGGCGGCCGCAATTGCTAACACCAGTTTGCGAACTTGAACCATAGCCTCATCCTTTGTTTGAACATTCCTCGGCCAGCGAGAAGGTATTGATAGTCGCTGCCGTAAGGCATTGCGCGCGGCGTCGAAGTGTCATCGCGCGCGATCATTTCTTGCCTGCCCCGCAAAGCCCCATCGAGGGGCTTTCCTTCAGCAGTGCGGCCAAGCATAGCGCCCGGCTAGAATCATTCTGTGAATTGTTGCCAAGTATCTTTTACAGCTGGTCTTTTATCAACAATTCAGCCACCTGCACAGCATTGAGCGCGGCGCCTTTGCGTACGTTATCTGACGTCAGCCACAAATTAAGTTCCGACAGGTCGTCGACACCACTGCGAACCCGACCGACGTACACCACGTCCTGCCCTACCGCATCGCCCACTGCGGTCGGATAATCGCCGGCTTCAACCAGCTCGATACCGGGTGCATCTTCCAGCGCCGCGTTGACTTTCGCCAGGTCGACAGCGCTCCCTGACTGCAAGGTCACGCTAAAGCTATCGCCAAAAAACACCGGGGCTTGAATGCAAGTGACGGAAATCTTTAATTGAGGCCGCGCAATCACCTGACGCAACTCACGCACCAGACGTTTTTCCAGCAGCGTATGGCCCTGCTCATCCGGTTTGCCGACCTGAGCCAACAGGTTGAACGCCATCTGCCGATCGAAGAAAGTTGGCTCCAGCGGGCGCACATTGAGCAGCTCGGCGGTTTGCCGGGCCAGCTCCTTCACCGCTTCGCGACCTTGGGCGGAGACCGCCAGGCTGGCGGTGACGTTGACCCGTTGCAGGTCAATCACCGAAAGCAACGGCGCCAGTACCACGGCCAGAGTGGTGGCGGACGGGCTTGGGCTGCTGACCTGAAAGGGCTTTTTCAACGTCGCGAGGATTTCGGCATTGGCTTCAGGCACCACTTGCGGCGCCTGATCAGCCGACAAAGCGCCAGACAGGTCGATCACCGAGCAACCGGCAGCGGTCGCGCGGGAGGCGAAACTGAGGGTTACTGCCGGGCCGGCGGCGAAAAACACCAACTGGACTTTACTGAAATCGAACTCATCGACCTCTCGCACCCGTACGTTCTTGCCGCGAAACGGTACCGAATGACCGGCCGATTCGCTGCTCGCCAGCAGGTGCAAATCGGCGACCGGGAAGTCGCGCTCTTCAAGAATCTGCACGAGCGTTTCGCCGACAGTACCGGTGGCGCCGACGACGGCGATATCAAAGGACTGGCTCATGGTTCTACCTCAGGCGAAACGGGGGGAGCGGCACTTTACCGGGTGGTGGGGATACAGGCAATTCGACGCGCGAAACCTTGCAGCCGCTGCCGAAGGCTGCGTTCGAGGACGAAGTCCTCGCTTTGGGGATCCCCGATCATTCAGAAGAACCGCACACTCAGGTTTTACGACCGCTGCGCAGCCGAACGCAGGCTTCGCCAGTTGCTACAGGAATAAAAAAACCCGCACCTCTTTCAAGGCACGGGTTTCTTCATTACTTCAACCGATCAACGCTCAAGCAGAATCCGCAGCATGCGACGCAGCGGTTCGGCCGCGCCCCATAGCAGTTGGTCGCCGACGGTGAAAGCACCGACAAATTGCGAACCCATGTTCAGCTTGCGCAGACGGCCCACCGGCACGTTCAGGGTGCCAGTGACTTTCGTCGGGCTCAGTTCCTGAATGCTGATGTCGCGGTTGTTCGGTACCAGTTTGACCCAAGGGTTGTGCTGGCTGATCAGTCCTTCGATGTCGGCGATCGGCACGTCTTTGTTCAGTTTGATGGTCAGCGCCTGGCTGTGGCAACGCATGGCGCCGATGCGCACGCAGATACCGTCGACCGGAATCGGGCTCTTGAAGCGACCAAGGATCTTGTTGGTTTCGGCCTGAGCCTTCCACTCTTCACGGCTCTGACCGTTCGGCAGTTCCTTGTCGATCCATGGGATCAGGCTGCCGGCCAGTGGTACGCCGAAGTTTTCGGTCGGGTACGCTTCGCTGCGCATGGCTTCGGCCACACGACGGTCGATGTCGAGGATCGCGCTGGCCGGGTCGGCCAGTTGATCGGCAACAGCGGCGTGGGTCGCGCCCATTTGCTTGATCAGTTCACGCATGTTCTGCGCGCCGGCACCGGAGGCCGCCTGATAGGTCATGGCACTCATCCACTCGACCAGACCGGCTTCGAACAGACCGCCCAGGCCCATCAGCATCAGGCTGACGGTGCAGTTGCCGCCGATGTAGTTCTTGGTGCCCGCATCCAGCTGCTGGTCGATGACCTTGCGGTTGACCGGGTCCAGGACGATGACCGCGTCATCCTGCATGCGCAGGCTGGAAGCGGCGTCGATCCAGTAACCCTGCCAGCCGGCTTCACGCAGCTTGGGGAACACTTCGCTGGTGTAGTCGCCACCCTGGCAGGTCAGAATCACGTCAAGGGTTTTCAGCTCTTCAATGCTGTAAGCGTCCTTGAGCGGAGCAATGTCCTTGCCCACGGACGGGCCTTGGCCACCGACATTGGAAGTGGTGAAAAACACCGGCTCGATAAGATCGAAATCCTGCTCTTCCAGCATCCGCTGCATGAGCACGGAACCGACCATACCGCGCCAACCGATCAGACCTACACGTTTCATCGCAACTACACCTTCTTAAAAAGTGGGCCGCTGCTTTGTATTGAATTTCGCAGCGGGCCCGAGAGATTACAGATTCCGCAGCGCGGCGACTACTGCGTCACCCATTTCCTGCGTACCGACTTTAGTGCAACCTGCCGACCAGATGTCGCCCGTGCGCAGGCCTTGGTCCAGGACCAGGCTCACGGCTTTCTCGATGGCATCGGCTGCAGCCTGCTGGTTGAAGCTGTAACGCAACATCATCGACACCGACAAAATGGTCGCCAACGGGTTGGCGATGCCCTTGCCAGCGATGTCCGGCGCCGAACCGTGGCACGGCTCGTACATGCCCTTGTTGTTGGTGTCCAGGGACGCCGACGGCAGCATACCGATGGAACCGGTGAGCATCGAGGCCTGGTCGGACAGGATGTCGCCGAACATGTTGTCGGTGACGATCACGTCGAACTGCTTCGGTGCTCGCACCAGCTGCATGGCGGCGTTGTCGACGTACATGTGGCTCAGTTCGACTTGCGGGTAATCCTTGGCCACTTCCTCGACGATTTCACGCCACAGCTGGCTGGACGCCAATACGTTGGCCTTGTCCACCGAGCAGAGCTTTTTGCCGCGCACCATGGCCATGTCGAAGCCGACGCGGGCGATGCGGCGAATTTCGCTTTCGCTGTACGGCAGGGTGTCGTAGGACTGACGCTCGCCGTTTTCCAGGGTGCGGGTGCCGCGTGGTGCGCCGAAGTAAATACCACCGGTCAGCTCACGGACGATCAGGATGTCCAGGCCGGCGACGATTTCCGGCTTCAGGCTCGAAGCCTCGGCCAGTTGCGGGTACAGGATCGCCGGACGCAGGTTGCCGAACAGGCCCAGTTGCGCACGGATTTTCAACAGACCGCGCTCAGGGCGGATGTCACGCTCGATGGTGTCCCACTTCGGGCCGCCCACGGCACCCAGCAGCACAGCATCGGCGGCGCGGGCGCGCTCCAGGGTTTCGTCGGCCAATGGCACGCCGTGCTTGTCGATGGCAGCGCCGCCGATCACGTCGTGGCTCAGCTCGAAGCCCAGGGAGAACTTGTCGCTGGCCAATTCCAGCACCTTGACCGCTTCGGCCATGATTTCCGGGCCAATACCGTCACCTGGGAGAATCAGAATCTGCTTGCTCATGCTTTCCTCATGTCATCAGTCGGTGCGCCCCTTGGGCACACCCGGAAAAATTCTATCGCTCGGCCATCAGAACCAATACATCGGTACTGAACGAGCCATCAGCCTCAATCTCAAAATATTCGCGCACTTCGTTGCCCATCGACTGCTGCAGCTCGCGGATTGCCGCGCGCATCACTTCAGGTGTGCGCATGCGCTCGACCCAGGAGGTGTATTCCAGTCGCAGCCGTTGGCGCGTGGTGCTACGGGTATGCAACCCCGCTTCGCTGACCTGGCGCAACCACTCGCCGGCGGAATAATCGCGCACATGGCTGGTGTCGCGCAGCACTTCGACGCTTTGCAGGTAAGTGTCGAACAACGGACTGCCCGGTGACAACACGTCGATGAACGCCGCCACCCCACCCGGCTTCAGCACCCGCCGGACTTCGCGCAGCGCCAGACCGAGATCACTCCAATGGTGCGCCGAATAACGGCTGAACACGAAGTCGAACTCGCCATCGGCGAACGGCAGGCGCTCGGCGGCACCGAGGACCATCGATACATTGCTCAAGCCACGATCAACGGCAGCACCGGCGACCACGTCGAGCATTTGCTGCGACAGGTCGTAGGCCACCACTTCCTTGACCAGCGAAGCCACGTGAAAACTCACGTGACCGGCGCCGCAACCCAGGTCCAGTACCCGAGCATCGCCCTGCCCGGCCAGTTCGGCTTGTAGCAGCGCGAATTCGGTACCTTGAGCGTGAACGGCGCTGCTCAGGTAGGCCGAAGCCTGCTCACCGAATTGCTTTTGGACGACCTGGGTGTGCTGGGCGGTGCTGGTCATGGTCACTTCCTTTGATTTTGTGGTGCCAGTTCCGGCCTCATCGCGGGCAAGCCCGGCTCCCACAGGTTTTGTGTACACCGCAAGCCCCTGTGGGAGCGGGCTTGCCCGCGATGAGGCCAGCCCTATCTACATAACTCTCAGCCTAATCACGCGTCGCGAAACAACCAGGGCTGGCTCGCCCGGTGCTTGGCTTCAAACGTTGCAATTGCTTCATGGTCCTGCAACGTCAGGCCGATATCGTCCAGACCGTTCAACAGGCAATGCTTGCGGAACGCATCGATCTCAAAGTTATGCACCTTGCCATCCGGACGGGTCACCGTCTGGGCTTGCAGGTCGACCTGCAATTGATAGCCTGGATTCGCCTCAACCTGCTGGAACAGTTCATCAACCTCAGCGTCGCTCAAGATGATCGGCAGCAAGCCGTTCTTGAAACTGTTATTGAAGAAGATGTCGGCGTAGCTCGGCGCGATGATGCTGCGGAAACCGTATTCTTCCAGCGCCCACGGCGCGTGTTCACGACTGGAGCCGCAACCGAAGTTCTCACGGGCCAGCAATACGCTGGCGCCTTGATAACGTTCGGCGTTGAGGACGAAGTCCTTGTTCAGCGGACGCTTGGAGTTGTCCTGATACGGTTGCCCGACATCCAGGTAACGCCATTCATCGAACAGGTTCGGACCGAAACCGGTGCGCTTGATCGACTTCAAGAACTGCTTCGGGATGATCTGATCGGTGTCGACGTTGGCACGATCCAAAGGCGCGACAAGACCAGTGTGCTGGGTAAAAGCTTTCATGCTGCGCTCCTTTAGATCAATTCACGGACGTCGACGAAACGACCATTTACAGCAGCGGCGGCGGCCATTGCCGGGCTGACGAGGTGAGTACGACCACCGGCGCCCTGACGGCCTTCGAAGTTGCGGTTGGAGGTCGACGCGCAATGCTCGCCCGACTCCAAACGGTCCGGGTTCATCGCCAGGCACATCGAGCAACCCGGCTCGCGCCATTCAAAACCGGCTTCGAGGAAAATCTTGTCCAGTCCTTCGGCTTCGGCCTGCGCCTTCACCAGACCCGAGCCCGGCACGACGATGGCTTGCTTGATGGTCGACGCCACTTTGCGGCCCTTGGCGATGACGGCTGCGGCGCGCAAGTCTTCGATCCGCGAGTTCGTGCAGGAGCCGATGAACACGCGGTCCAGTTGAATGTCGGTGATCGCCTGATTGGCGGTCAAACCCATGTACTTCAAGGCGCGCACGATCGAATCGCGTTTGACCAGGTCCATTTCCTTCGCCGGGTCCGGCACGTTCTGATCCACGGCCAGGACCATTTCAGGCGAGGTGCCCCAGCTGACTTGCGGCTTGATCTGGGTCGCGTCGAGTTCAACGATGGTGTCGAACTTCGCATCCGCGTCAGACACCAGGTCTTTCCACGCTTCGACAGCCAAGTCCCATTCCGCGCCTTTCGGGGCGAATGGACGGCCCTTCACGTAAGCCACGGTTTTTTCGTCAGCCGCCACCAGACCTACGCGTGCGCCGGCCTCGATGGACATGTTGCAAATGGTCATGCGGCCTTCAACGGACAAGTCGCGAATTGCGCTACCGGCGAACTCGATGGCGTGGCCGTTACCGCCGGCGGTGCCGATCTTGCCGATCACGGCGAGGACGATGTCCTTGGCGGTCACGCCGAACGGCAATTTGCCTTCGACCGACACCAGCATGTTCTTCATTTTCTTGGCGACCAGGCACTGAGTGGCGAGCACGTGCTCGACCTCGGAAGTGCCGATACCGTGAGCCAGGGCACCGAACGCACCGTGGGTCGAGGTGTGGGAGTCGCCGCAAACCACGGTCATGCCCGGCAAGGTCGCGCCCTGCTCCGGGCCGATGACGTGAACGATGCCTTGGCGAATGTCGTTCATCTTGAATTCGACGATGCCGTATTCATCGCAGTTGTCGTCGAGGGTCTGAACCTGCAAACGCGAGACCTGGTCGACAATCGCTTCGATGCCGCCCTTGCGCTCCGGGGTTGTCGGTACGTTGTGGTCCGGGGTCGCGATGTTGGCATCGATGCGCCAAGGCTTGCGCCCGGCCAGACGCAGACCTTCAAAGGCTTGCGGCGAGGTCACTTCGTGGATGATGTGACGATCGATATAAATCAGCGCAGAGCCATCGTCGCGCTGTTTGACCAAATGCGAATCCCAGAGCTTGTCGTAGAGCGTTTTGCCGGCCATCAGACGGTTTCCTCATCAGCTTGTTTCTATGCCCCGGGCCGTTTGTATAACCCTTTGGCTTGTGAGGTCGATCCTAGGGGGTTACATTAAATAACTCAAATTCATATTTTTTATGCTTTGGATAACCAACTGGAATACCGCAATGGATCTGGCCAACCTCAATGCTTTTATCGCCATTGCCGAGACCGGCAGCTTCTCCGGCGCCGGCGAGCGGCTGCACCTGACACAACCCGCCATCAGCAAACGCATCGCCGGGCTGGAGCAGCAATTGAAGGTGCGCCTGTTTGATCGCCTCGGCCGTGAAGTCGGCCTGACCGAGGCCGGTCGCGCCCTGCTGCCTCGGGCCTATCAGATTTTGAATGTGCTGGACGACACCCGGCGCGCCCTGACCAATCTGACCGGCGAAGTGACCGGCCGCCTGACCCTGGCGACCAGTCACCACATCGGCCTGCACCGTTTGCCGCCCTTATTAAGGGAGTTCACCCGACGTTACCCACAAGTGGCGCTGGATATTCAGTTCCTCGATTCGGAAGTGGCCTACGAAGAAATCCTCCATGGCCGCGCGGAACTGGCGGTGATTACCTTGGCGCCGGAGCCCCATTCATTGGTCAAGGCAACACCGGTGTGGGACGACCCGCTGGATTTCGTGGTCGCCCCGGAGCATTCGCTTATCAGCAACGGCCCGGTCACCCTGGCCGACATTGCCCTGCACCCCGCCGTCTTCCCCGGCGGCAACACCTTTACTCATCACATCGTGCAGCGGTTATTTGAGGCGCAGGGCCTGACCCCGAACATCGCCATGAGCACGAATTATCTGGAAACGATCAAGATGATGGTCTCGATCGGCCTGGCCTGGAGCGTGTTGCCGCGTACGATGCTCGATGATCAGGTTGCGCGAATACCTTTGCCGGGCATACAACTGACTCGCCAGCTAGGCTATATCTTGCACACCGAAAGGACGCTATCGAATGCGGCAAGGGCTTTTATGGCTTTGCTGGATGCACAACTCGATTTGCCAGGGACTCAAGGCTAACGTGTGCTACGCCTATAGTGCTGCGAATTCCTGTGCCTAACGCCCATATCCGCCCAAGGCCTGCTGCCAATGCCGAAATCTGTTGACCGTGTTCCGCCGATGCCGCGTATCCAGGCGCTTGACCCAAAAAGGTCCGAACTGAGCTGGGAAAGCGCGCCACAATTGCTCGCCGCCCTCAACGGCGCTCGGCTGGGGGCCTGGTATTGGGACATCGAACGTGGGCAGATCAGCTGGTCGCGGGGGACTCAGGCGCTGTTTGGTTTCGATCCGCACGTGCCATTGCCCGAGGACCTGGAATACCTCGATTTGCTGCCGCCCGAAGACCGGGCGAAAACCGTTCGCGCATTCCATGCGGTGATTGCCGGCGCGCCGCTTGAGCAAGCGATGCATCACCGCATCCGCTGGCCCGACGGCAGCCTGCACTGGCTGGAAATCAGCGGCAGCCTGCTGCCGGATAAACACGGACGACCACGCATGATCGGGGTGATCCGTGAGATCACCCACCAGCGCCAGCGCGAACAAGCCCTGAGCAGTTCGGAAAAACGCTTCGCCACGCTGTTTCACCTGTGCCCGAACATGGTGTTGCTGACCCGCCAGGAAGACGGCCTGATCACCGAAGCCAACCAGTATTTCGAAAGCCTGTTCGGCTGGCCGGTGCAAAACGCGATAGGCCGCACCACGCTGGAACTGGGCCTGTGGGTGCACCCGGAGCAACGCGCCAAACTGGTCACGGCCACCAAGGCCAAAGGCGAGTTGATCAGCATGGAGGTGCAGTTTCGCGCCAGCAACGGGCAGGTCCTCGATGGCATCCTCAGCGCACAAAAAGTCGAACTCGAGGGCCAGCCGTATCTGCTGAGCACCTTCCTCGACACCACCGAGCGAAAAATCGCTGAACAAGCCCTCAAGGATAGCCAGGAACGTCTCGACCTCGCCCTCGACTCGGCGCAACTCGGCACCTGGGACTGGCACATCCCCAGCGGCATGCTCTACGGCTCGGCTCGAGCCGCCCAGTTGCACGGACTGGAAGCCAAGCCCTTCCATGAATCCTTCGAGGAATTTTTCGAAGGCGTGCCCGGCGAAGAACGCGACACCATGCGCGACGCCTACCGCAGCCTGCGCGAAGGCCCGGCCGGCAATTATCAGCTGACTTACCGCGTGCAACTGCCAGACGGCAGCTCGCGCTACCTGGAAAGCCGCGCCCGCCTCTACCGCGATGAAAACGGTTTCCCGTTGCGCATGGCCGGTACCCTCCTGGACATCACCGATCAGGTGGAGCGCGAGCAGCGGCTGGTGGCCTCCGAAGAAAAATTCGCCACGCTGTTCCAGGTCAGCCCGGACCCGATTTGCGTGACGCGCCAGGACACCGGCCAGTTCATCGAGATCAACTCCAGCTTCACCCAGACCTTCGGCTGGAGCGCCGCCGAAGTGATTGGCCGCAGCGCCGACGAAATCGGCCTGTGGGACGCCTCGGCGAAAAGCCTGCAACGGATCGAACAGGTCATCCGCGAACAAGGACTGAACAATGTCGCCATCATCGCCCAGCACAAGGACGGGCAATCGCTGACCTGCGTGATTTCCAGCCGCAAGATCAACGTCGATAACCAACCCTGCATCGTCACCACCTTGCGCGACATCACCCAGCAACAACGCTCCGAAGCGGCGCTCAAGGCCAGTGAAGAAAAGTTCGCCAAGGCGTTCCACTCCAGCCCCGACGCCATCACCATTACCGAGCGCGATACCGGGCGATATCTGGAGGTCAACGACGGCTTCTGCCGCCTGACTGGCTATCGTGCCCAGGAAGTGATCGGGCGCACGGTGTATCAAGTGGGCATCTGGGCCGAAGAGAAACAACGCTCAGCGTTGCTCGCCGAGCTACAGCTCAAGGGCCGCGTGCACCACCAGGAAATGCTCGGGCGCAATAAACGTGGGGAATTGCTGACCGTCGAAGTCTCGGTCGAGCCGATCACCCTCAACGAAACCGCCTGCCTGTTGCTGACCGCCCGCGATGTCAGCCTGCTGAAAAACGCCGAAGCGCAAATCCGTCATTTGGCCTACCACGACCCCCTGACCAACCTGCCCAACCGCGCGCTGCTGATGGATCGCCTGAGCCAGCAGATCGCCCTGCTCAAGCGCCACAGCCTGCGCGGTGCGCTGTTGTTCCTCGACCTCGATCACTTCAAGCACATCAACGACTCCCTCGGCCACCCGGTCGGCGATACCGTGCTGAAAATCATCACCGCGCGACTGGAAGCCAGCGTGCGCATGGAAGACACCGTGGCGCGGCTGGGCGGTGACGAATTTGTGGTGTTGCTCAGCGGCCTGGAAGGTTCGCGCAACGAAGTCAGCGCCCAGGTCCGGGAGCTGGCCGACACCTTGCGAGAACTGTTGTCGGAACCGATGTTCCTCGATGGCCAGCGCCTGCAAGTGACGCCGAGCATCGGCATCGCGCTGATTCCCGACCACGGTTCGACCCCGACTGACCTGCTCAAACGCGCTGACATCGCGCTGTACCGCGCCAAGGACTCGGGCCGCAACACCACGCAGATGTATCACAACACCATGCAAAAGGCCGCCAGCGAACGCCTGCGCATGGAAACCGACCTGCGCCTGGCGCTTTCTCGCGGCGAATTCCATGTGCATTACCAACCGCAAATCGACGCCCGGGGCAACCGCATTGTCGGCGCCGAAGCGCTGGTGCGCTGGGACCACCCCGAACTCGGGCCGCAATCACCGGCGGAGTTCATCAAGGTGCTGGAAGACAGCGGGCTGATTCTCGAAGTGGGCACCTGGATTCTTGACGAGGCTTGCGGGGCCTTCAAACAACTGGTCGCCAAAGGCCTGGTCAACCCGTTGAGCTTCAGCCTGTGCGTGAACATCAGTCCGAGGCAATTTCGCCAAACCGACTTCGTCGAACGCATCGAACACAGCCTCAGCAGCCACGGCCTGCCCTGCTCGCTGCTGAAACTGGAAATCACCGAAGGCATCGTCATCCAGAACCTGGAAGACACCATCAGCAAAATGCGCCGCCTGAAAAAACTCGGCGTGAGTTTCGCGATGGACGACTTCGGCACCGGCTACTCCTCGCTGACCTACCTCAAGCGTTTGCCGGTCGACACATTGAAGATCGATCAGTCGTTTATCCGTGACGCCACGACTGATCCGAACGACGCGGAGATCATCCGCGCGATTGTCGCCATGGCGCGGAGTCTGGAGCTGAAAGTGATTGCCGAAGGGGTGGAGACGGCGGAGCAACTGGAGTTTTTGCAGGGCTTGGGCTGCCATTTCTATCAGGGGTATTTACACAGCCGGCCGTTGCCGGTGGAAGCATTTCAAAAACTCCTGAAATAACCCGGCCTGCTACGGGGTATGTGTGATGTTTGGGCACAAAAAAGGGCGCCGCGAGGGCGCCCTTTTCGTTGCTCTGGCTTAGTGCTGCAGAGCCGGTTTTTGCGTCCCGTTAATCGGGATACGCTTGGCTTTCGCCTCTTCTGGAACGATGCGCACCAGGTCGATGCTCAACAGACCGTTACGCAGGTCAGCGGCCTTGATCTCGATGTGGTCCGCCAGGCGGAACGACAGCTTGAACGCACGTTGGGCGATGCCTTGGTGCAGGAAGGTCACGCTTTCGTTCGCTTCGCGTTTGCCGCCACTGATGGTCAGCACACCTTTCTCCACTTGCAGGTCCAGGTCTTCTTCCTGGAAACCGGCTGCGGCGACGACGATGCGGTATTGATCATCGCCGTGTTTTTCCACGTTGTAAGGTGGGTAGGTGCTGCCTGGCTCGTTGCGCAGGGCGGTTTCGAACAGGTCGTTGAAACGGTCGAAGCCTACCGAGGAACGGAACAGTGGGGCCAGGGAAAATGCAGTAGTCATGATTCAAATCTCCTGAAAACAACCAGCAAGGTTTTTTATCTCCGCGACCCGAATTCGGCATCGCGTAACCCTTAGATAGGGACCGTTGATTGCATTTCAAGAGACTTTTTTCAGATTTTTTTACGCCGCTTCGGCGACTGTCAGACCCAGCAAACGGGAAACCTGATCCAGCTCGGTTTCACGCCGCAACACAGTAAACAGCTCCACTGCTTCCGGATAATTGCGGGTCAGCATCGCCAACCATTGCTTGAGGCGGCCGGGAGATTGGCGGGGTGTCATCTGCGCCTTGGCTTGCAGCCAGAAGTCCTGGAGCAGCGGCAACAGCTCGGCCCAGGTCATCTCGACCACTTCTTCACCGGCACGCGCTGCCACGATTTGCCGGGCCAGGTCCGGGCGCGAGACCAGACCACGGCCGAGCATGATGTCTTCCACGCCGCTGATCTCGCGGCAACGACGCCAGTCTTCGACACTCCAGATGTCGCCATTGGCAAACACCGGCACCTTGACCACCTCTTGCACACGAGGAATCCACTCCCAATGCGCTGGCGGTTTGTAACCATCGGTTTTGGTCCGCGCATGCACCACGATGTGTGCTGCGCCGCCTTCAGCCAAGGCTGTGGCGCACACCAGCGAACCGTCCGGACTGTCGAAACCGAGGCGCATCTTGGCGGTCACCGGGATGTGCGCAGGCACCGCTCGACGCACGTGCTCGACGATTTCGTTGAGCAGTTCAGGCTCTTTGAGCAATACCGCGCCACCGCGAGACTTGTTGACGGTCTTGGCCGGGCAACCGAAGTTCAGGTCGATGACTTCAGAGCCCAACTCGCAGGCCAGCGCGGCGTTTTCCGCCAGGCACACGGGATCAGAACCGAGCAATTGCACACGCAGAGGCACGCCGGACGCGGTGCGGGCACCGGTCAGCAGCTCGGGACCGAACTTGTGGTAGTAGGCAGGCGTGAGCAACTGATCGTTGATCCGGATGAACTCGGTCACGCACCAATCGATACCGCCCACACGGGTCAGCACGTCCCGCAGGATGTTGTCGACCAACCCCTCCATGGGCGCCAAAGCAATTTGCATGAAAAACACACTCGACGAAAAACGTGCGGCAGTTTACTGGATTGCGCGGGGAATCGCAGATTCCTTGTAGGAGTGAGCCTGCTCGCGATGAACGATGACGCGGCGTACCGGGTAAACCGCGCCGCCTGAATCGCGAGCAGGCTCACTCCTGCATTAGATTTGGGTGGTATTTAATTCTTGCGACAATAACGCCGGGCCGTAGCCTTCAATGAACTCGGTCGGCATGCGTTTTGGCTTGCCGGTCGACAGTTCGATGCAGACGAACGTGGTTTGCGCGCGCAGCAGCGTGGTGTTGTCGCGCGGGCGCTTCAACTGGAAATGTCGGGTCATTTTCAGGCGCTGATCCCAATCGACGATCCAGGTCGCCAACTGCAATTCATCATCTTCGTAGGCGGCAGCCAGATAATCGATCTCGTGCCGCACCACCGCCATCGCCCGGTCCAGTCGCCGATATTCGACCAGATCAAGGCCCAGACGCTGCGAGTGGCGCCAGGCGCAACGCTCGAGCCATGTCACGTACACCGCATTATTGGCGTGACCCAGCCCGTCGATGTCCTCGGCGCCCACTTGCAGATCAATGATAAATGGCGTTGCCCGATCCCAGCTCATGCCCCACTCCCGGTCAGATAATGTCGACCGGGGCAGTGTAACGGATGCTTACGCCGATTGGCGCGAATGCAGGCTGCGACCGGCCAGGAGTGATAACACGCCATCAATGACCCGGGGATCGGCCAGTACCCGCTGATGACCGCCTTCTTCGAGACGCAGCAAGCGACTGTCAAACCAGGCCTCGTGGATCAGTTGCGATTCCTTGGCCGACACAAAGCGGTCATCTTCGGCATGGACGATCAGGCCTGGCATGTCGAGTTGATAGTGCGCTACGTCCAGCGCCGCTGCGCGCATGCCGACGTCTTTCTCGACCTGACGGATGAAGGCCGAACGCGCCTTCGGCGGCAGTCGCACGTACTTGGCAAAGCCGCGCAGCACGCCGAGAATTCGCGCCGGAGCGGCGATGGTGACCAGGGTTTCGGTACGCAAACCCAGTTGCACGGCGAGCATGGCACTGGCGCCGCCCATCGAATGACCAATGACCGCCTGCAGCGGCGGCAACTCGGCGGCAGCTTCGAGCATGGCCCGGGCAAACAGCACGACGTTCGCTTCTTCGCCCGGTGAACGACCATGGGCCGGACCGTCGAGGGCAACCACGCTGTAACCGGCATCGACGAGCGCAGTGATAATGCTGGCGAACTGCGTCGGCCGCCCTTCCCACCCGTGCATCAACAACACGGCAGGGCCTTGGCCCCAGCGCAGCGCCGAGAGCCCAAAGCGCAGCGTGATACGTTCGGACTTCGCCAGCAGCGGCAGTTCCCAGTCACGCGGAGGCAGTGCTCGCGGGCTCATGAATGCCAGTCGCATTCTGCTCGCGACCAGTTGTGGTGCGAACCAGCCCAAGGTGCCATTAACGCCACGAACCCACTTCAACGTGCTCATCGCTCTCACTCCTCAGGCCAATGCCTTCAGGTCACAGCACCGCCGACTTGGCGGCGCGCAGCAATCGATCGGACAACTCTCCTGGCCCCAGTGCGCGGGCCAGCGCCAAACCACCCACCATCAACGCCATGTCAGCGAGGGCTTTGTCGGTGTCTTCCGGGCTGGCCGCCAACTGCGCGACCATCATTTCCACATGCTCATTCAGTGCGACACGAAACGCGTCCGGCAGCCGCCCCAATTCGCCGACCGAAGCCGGAATCGGGCACGCCGACTCAGAAGAGTCACGGTGTTTACGCGACAGGTAAAACGCCGCCACCAAGGCGCGACGCTCTTCGCCAGTCAACTCGGCATCCATGTCGGCGATCATGCCTCGACGGTGACCGAGCAACTGCTGGAACGCTTCGAGCATCATTGCGTCCTTGCTTTCGAAGTGCGCATAAAAGCCGCCGACGGTCAGGCCGGCTGCGCCCATCACTTCGCCAACGCTCGGTTCTGCCGGGCCGCGCTGAATCAGCGCTGCGCTGGCAGCCTTGAGGATGCGTTCGCGGGTTTGAGCTTTTTTATCGTTCATCGTTGCCTCCGAATATTACGACTAGAATATTATTCTCATAATAATTTTTCGCAAGTCGTGGATGTGACCGCTGGTCTGAAGAACAGTTTGAAAGAAATTGGGGGATTTGGCCAAACGCCAGACAAACAAAAGGGCCATTCAATAATTGAATGACCCTTATAAAATCCCGCAGAGCGGGTAATCGTGGCGTCCCCTAGGGGACTCGAACCCCTGTTACCGCCGTGAAAGGGCGGTGTCCTAGGCCACTAGACGAAGGGGACGCAAAACCTTCTATACAACTGATCAGTGCTGAGAGCTGATCGATTCAAGGCCTGCGTGGCCAGACCTTGAACTGTAAAATTGGTGGAGCTAAACGGGATCGAACCGTTGACCTCTTGCATGCCATGCAAGCGCTCTCCCAGCTGAGCTATAGCCCCGGATTTTTCGCCTCGCGGCGGAGCGACATCTTGCAACATCGCTTCTGTAAAACTGGCGTCCCCTAGGGGACTCGAACCCCTGTTACCGCCGTGAAAGGGCGGTGTCCTAGGCCACTAGACGAAGGGGACGCAAACCCTTCTATACAACAGATCAACGCTGAGTGTTGATCGCTTCAAGGCCGGTGTGGCCAGACCTTGAAGTGTAAATTGGTGGAGCTAGACGGGATCGAACCGTCGACCTCTTGCATGCCATGCAAGCGCTCTCCCAGCTGAGCTATAGCCCCTCATCGCTGAGGACGGGGCGAATCTTAATGGCGGATCGAAAAGCTGTCAAACTTATTTTTAAAATATTTCAAAGTTTTTTGCCGACATAACAATCACTTACCGCCCTCCCCCCTAAATCCGGGGGTGTATCCGCTCCTGTAGTAGCTGCCGCAGACTGTGTTCGAGTGCGCAGCGCTCGCCATCCCATTGGGTGGCGGCCCTCAAGGGCCGCTCCGCAGCCCGACGCAGCCTTCGGCAGCTGCTACAGGTGAACGTCATCAATTACGCGTGAACGCCGAAGAGCGAGTCTGTCAGGCGATGTTGCCCAAGAGTTTTTCCCATTCCTTGTTTTCTTTCTTCGACACGCCGCCCAGCAGGTCAATTGCCTGACGCAAACGGAAACGAGTCAGGTCCGGACCGAGGATTTCCATCGCATCCAGCACCGACACCGAGCTGGCTTGGCCAGTGATCGCGGCAAACATCAACGGCATGGCGTCACGCAGCTTCAGCTCCAGCGATTCAACCACCGCCTGAATCGTCGCAGTGATGCTGTCCTTCTCCCACTGACGCAGGCTTTCCAGCTTCCACAGGATCAACTGCATCAACTGACGCACCTGATCGCCCGAAAGCTTCTTGGATTCGAACAGCTTGGCATCCGGATTCACGCCACCGGCAAAGAAGAACCCGGCCAGCGGAGCCACCTGGCTGAAAGTTTCAACCCGGCCCTGAACGTGCGGCGCGATCTTCATCATGTACTCAGGGTTCAGCGCCCAGGTCTGCAGGCGCGCAGCGAACTCTTCCACCGGCAGGTCACGCAGCCACTGGCCGTTGAGCCAGGACAGTTTCTCGATGTCGAAAATCGGCCCGCCCAGCGACACACGGCTCAGGTCGAAGTGATCGACCATTTCCTGCAACGAGAACTTCTCGCGCTCGTCCGGCATCGACCAGCCCATGCGCCCCAGGTAGTTGAGCATCGCTTCCGGCATGAAGCCCATGCGCTCGTAGAACGTCACCGAGGTCGGGTTCTTGCGCTTGGACAGCTTGCTCTTGTCCGGGTTACGCAGCAGCGGCATGTAGCACAGCTCCGGTTGTTCCCAGCCGAAGTACTCGTAAAGCAGGATCAGTTTAGGCGCCGACGGCAGCCACTCTTCGCCGCGCAGGACGTGGGTGATGCCCATCAGGTGGTCGTCGACCACGTTGGCCAGGAAGTACGTCGGCAAGCCGTCGGTCTTCATCAGCACTTGCATGTCCATGCGATCCCACGGGATCTCGACATCGCCACGCAGCATGTCCGGCACCACGCACACGCCTTCGCTCGGCACTTTCATGCGGATCACGTGAGGTTCGCCAGCGGCCAGGCGGCGCGCGACTTCTTCCTTGGACAGCAACAGCGCACGGCCGTCGTAACGCGGGGTTTCGCCGCGAGCCATTTGCTCGGCGCGCATCTGGTCCAGCTCTTCGGCGGTGCAGAAGCACGGGAAGGCATGGCCCATTTCAACCAGTTGCTGGCAATACTTCTGATAAATATCGCCGCGCTCGCTCTGCCGGTATGGACCGTGCGGGCCACCGACGTCCGGGCCTTCGCTCCAGTCGATGCCCAACCAGCGCAGGGCGTCGAAAATCTGCTGTTCGGACTCGCGGGTCGAACGCAATTGGTCGGTGTCTTCGATCCGCAGGATGAACTCACCGCCATGCTGCTTGGCAAAGCAGTAGTTGAACAAAGCGATGTAAGCGGTACCTACGTGGGGGTCCCCGGTAGGCGATGGCGCGATGCGCGTGCGGACGGTGGTCATGGCAAGTCTCGAATGAAGATAAAACAAAGGGCGAATGGTAACAGGCGATACCCGCCCGGCTCCAGTGAGCAGGGCATTTAAGCCAAGTTTGCGCCTACAACGCGCGTATACCCTGGTGAATGGCCGAATATCAGCCGATGGCATTTACCGCTTGTCGGCTGTATGACAGATTCACCAGCTGTTAACTTTCCTTACAATTTCTCGACTACAGTCTGCCCCATGCCTGCCCAACTCAAGCGTCGCCTGTTTATTTTCCTGTTGATTGTCCTGCTGATTGCCGGGGGCTTCTTTGCCCAGTGGTTCTTCAAGGGACGGTTTTATGAAAGCACCGACAACGCCTATGTCCAGGGCGAGATCACCCGTGTCTCGAGCCAGTTGGGCGCGCGCATCGACCAGGTGCTGGTGCACGACAACGAGCACGTCGAGAAAGGCCAGTTGCTGATCAAGCTCGAAGGCGCCGATTTCGACCTCGCCGTCGACCGCGCCAACGCGACCCTCGCCACCCGTCAGGCCGAACGCCTGCAAGCGCAAAGCAAACTGACCCAGCAATCCAGCCTGATCGCCGCCAGCGAAGCGCAAGTGGCATCCAGCCAGGCCAGCCTCGGCCGCTCGCTCATCGATTTGACCCGCGCCCAGACCTTGCGCAAACCCGGCTACATCTCGGAAGAACGGGTGACCACCCTGTCCGCCGACAACCACATCGCCCGCTCGCAAGTGGCCAAGGCCCAGGCCGACGCTCAAGGCCAGCGCCAGCAGGTCAACGCCCTGAATGCCGAGATCAAGCGCCTCGACGCACAGATCGCCAACGCCAAGGCCGACCTGGCGCAAGCCGAACTGAACCTGACCCGCAGCGAAATCCACGCGCCGATCAGCGGCCTGATTGGCCAGCGCGCCGCCCGCGAGGGCCAAGTGGTGCAGGCCGGCGCGTATTTGCTGTCGATCGTCCCGGACCAGGACATCTGGATTCAGGCCAACTTCAAGGAAACCCAGATTGGCCACATGCAGCCCGGCCAGAGCGCCGAGCTGACCTTCGACGCCTACAGCGACACGCCGATCAAGGCCCGCGTCGACAGCCTGTTCGCCGCGTCGGGCGCGCAGTTCAGCCTGTTGCCACCGGACAATGCCACGGGCAACTTCACCAAAGTCGTACAAC
Source organism: Pseudomonas mucoides (assembly GCF_015461845.1). Taxonomy (GTDB): domain Bacteria; phylum Pseudomonadota; class Gammaproteobacteria; order Pseudomonadales; family Pseudomonadaceae; genus Aquipseudomonas; species Aquipseudomonas mucoides. The sequence continues at coordinate 800,812 of NZ_JACOPW010000001.1, forward strand.
GGATTCCGGTAAAACTGACGTTCGACGCGGACAATCCGCTGCGCGGCAAGATCCGCCCGGGCATGTCAGTCACCGCCAAAGTGAACATCAAAGACGCCCCTGACGATGGCCGGTGATCAACTGATCCGCCCGGCCGGCGAACCGACCCGGCGGGACTGGATCGCGGTCATGAGCGTGATGCTCGGCGCCTTCATGGCCGTGCTCGACATCCAGATCACCAACTCGTCGCTCAAGGATATTCAGGGCGCCCTGTCGGCCACCCTGGAAGAAGGCTCGTGGATTTCCACCTCGTACCTGGTAGCGGAAATCATCATGATTCCGCTGACCGCCTGGCTGGTGCAGTTGCTGTCGGCGCGGCGACTGGCGGTGTGGGTGTCATTGGGTTTCCTCGCCTCCTCGCTGCTGTGCTCCATGGCGTGGAGCCTGGAAAGCATGATCGTCTTTCGCGCCATGCAGGGCTTCACTGGTGGCGCACTGATCCCGCTGGCATTCACCCTGACGCTGATCAAACTCCCGGAGCATCACCGCGCCAAAGGCATGGCCATGTTCGCCATGACTGCCACCTTCGCGCCCTCGATCGGCCCGACGCTGGGCGGCTGGCTGACCGAGAATTGGGGTTGGGAATACATCTTCTACATCAACGTGCCCCCAGGCCTGATCATGATTGCGGGCCTGATGTACGGCCTGGAGAAGAAGGAAGCGCACTGGGAATTGCTGAAAAGCACCGATTACATGGGCATTCTCACCCTCGGCGTCGGGCTCGGTTGTTTGCAGGTATTTCTGGAGGAAGGCCATCGCAAGGACTGGCTGGAGTCGAACCTGATCGTGACCCTGGGCAGCATTGCGCTGATCAGCCTGATCACCTTTGTGATTGTGCAGTTTTCCAAACCCAACCCGCTGATCAACCTCGGCATCCTGCGCAACCGCAACTTTGGCCTGTCGAGTATTTCCAGCCTGGGGATGGGGGTCGGGTTGTATGGCTCGATTTACCTGTTGCCGCTGTACCTGGCGCAGATCCAGAACTACAACGCCCTGCAGATCGGCGAAGTGATCATGTGGATGGGCGTGCCGCAGCTGTTTCTGATTCCGCTGGTGCCCAAATTGATGAAGTACATTTCGCCGAAATGGCTGTGCACGCTGGGATTTGGACTGTTCGGGCTGGCGAGTTTTTCATCGGGGGTACTGAACCCGGACTTCGCCGGACCGCAATTCAATCAGATCCAGATCATCCGCGCGCTCGGTCAGCCATTGATCATGGTCACCATTTCGCTGATCGCCACCGCATACATCCTGCCGCAGGACGCGGGTTCGGCGTCGAGCCTGTTCAACATCCTGCGCAACCTCGGCGGTGCGATTGGCATCGCCCTCCTCGCCACCCTGCTGGATGCGCGAACAAAGACCTACTTTGATTATTTGCGTGAAGCCATCGTGCCGAGCAATCCGCAGGTGGCCGAGCGACTGGCGTCGATGGCAGACCGACTGGGCAATGAGACGGCGGCGCTGGGGAAAATCAGTGAGATTGCGCATCAGCAGGCGTCAATCATGGCCTACAACGATGCGTTTCACTTTGTCGGGATTGCGTTGGGGGTGAGCATGCTGGCGATCTTGTTGACCAAGAAATTGCCGGAGGGGATTAAGGCTGGGGAAGCACACTGAGAGCGAGGCGCAAGCATCGCGAGCAAGCTCGGCTCCTACCGCAGGAACCGAGCTTGATCGCGATGGCGGCATGACAGGCGCTGCAAATATCAGACAGTGATCAACCGCTCCCGCAACTTGCCAATCTCATCGCGCATCTGCGCCGCCGCTTCAAACTCCAGATCACGCGCCAACGCGTACATCTTCTCTTCCAGGGCTTTAATCCGCTTGGCGATCTCACCCGGCGAGCGCAATTGCGCTTCGTACTTGGCGCTCTCTTCTGCAGCCTTGGCCATGCCTTTGCGCTTCTTGCTGCGCGAGCCCGGCACAGTGGCGCCTTCCATGATGTCGGCGACGTCCTTGAACACGCCCTTCGGCGTGATGCCGTTGGCCAGGTTGAAGGCGATCTGTTTGTCGCGACGACGCTCGGTTTCGCCGATCGCCCGCTCCATGGAGCCGGTGATGCGATCTGCATACAAAATCGCCCGACCGTTGAGGTTACGCGCCGCCCGGCCGATGGTCTGGATCAGCGAACGCTCGGAGCGCAGGAAGCCTTCCTTGTCCGCATCGAGAATCGCCACCAGCGACACTTCCGGCATGTCCAGGCCTTCACGCAGCAGGTTGATCCCCACCAGCACATCGAACGTACCGAGGCGCAAATCGCGAATGATTTCGACCCGCTCCACGGTGTCGATGTCCGAGTGCAGGTAACGCACGCGAACGCCGTGGTCGGCCAGGTAATCGGTCAAGTCTTCGGACATGCGCTTGGTCAGGGTCGTGACCAGCACCCGCTCTTCGAGCGCGACGCGCTTGCCGATTTCCGAGAGCAAGTCGTCGACCTGAGTCAGCGCCGGACGGATTTCGATCTGAGGATCGACCAGCCCCGTCGGACGCACCAGTTGCTCAACGACACGCCCCGCATGTTCCGCCTCGTAATTGCCGGGCGTCGCCGAGACAAAAATCGTCTGCGGGCTGATGCTTTCGAATTCGTCGAAACGCATCGGCCGGTTATCCAGCGCCGACGGCAGACGGAAACCGTATTCCACCAGCGTCTCTTTACGCGAACGGTCGCCCTTATACATGGCGCCGACCTGCGGCACGCTGACGTGGGATTCGTCGATTACCAGCAAGGCGTCGGCCGGCAGGTAGTCGAACAACGTGGGTGGCGCCTGGCCCGATTCACGGCCGGACAGGTAGCGCGAGTAGTTTTCGATACCGTTGCAATAACCCAGTTCGAGAATCATCTCCAGATCGAAGCGCGTACGTTGCTCAAGACGCTGAGCCTCGACAAGCTTGTTGTTGGTGCGCAGGTAATCCAGACGCTCCTGCAACTCGACCTTGATCCCTTCGACGGCACCCAGCAGGGTTTCTCGTGGCGTCACGTAGTGGCTTTTCGGATAAAACGTGAAGCGCGGCAGTTTGCGAATCACTTCGCCGGTCAGCGGATCGAAGGCGGACAGGCTTTCCACTTCGTCATCGAACAGCTCGATGCGGATCGCTTCGAAATCGGATTCCGCCGGGTGGATATCGATCACATCGCCACGCACCCGGAAGGTTGCACGGGCGAAATCCATGTCGTTGCGGGTGTATTGCAGGTCCGCCAGGCGACGCAGCAAGGCACGCTGATCGAGTTTGTCGCCGCGATCCACGTGCAACACCATCTTCAAATAGGTTTCCGGGCTGCCCAGACCGTAGATGCACGACACGGTGGTGACGATGATCGCGTCTTTGCGCTCCAGCAACGCCTTGGTCGCGGACAGGCGCATCTGCTCGATGTGGTCGTTGATCGAGGCATCCTTCTCGATGAAGGTGTCGGACGACGGTACGTAGGCTTCGGGCTGGTAGTAGTCGTAGTAGGAAACGAAGTATTCGACGGCGTTGTTCGGGAAGAACGCCTTGAACTCGCCGTATAACTGCGCGGCCAGGGTCTTGTTCGGCGCCAGCACCAGGGTCGGACGCTGCACTTGCGCGATCACGTTGGCGATGCTGAAGGTCTTGCCGGAACCGGTCACACCGAGCAACGTCTGGTGCGCCAGCCCGGCTTCGATACCCTCGACCATCAGGCGGATGGCTTCCGGCTGATCGCCGGCGGGCTCGAAGCGGGTGACTAGCTGGAATTCAGACATTCAATACCCCTGGGGTCGCGCCTGACCGGTCAAACCGGACAGCAACGAGAAAGACCGCAAACGACCGACGTCGCCCGAGGAAAAAACTGGATTGTGCTCAATGTGGAGTCGATTGCCTGCTCTTTCAAGGCAAACGTCCTACATCCCGTGAATCCTTTGACGACGGCAATCGACTAACGGTCGAAAAATAATCGGAAAAACTTAGCGGAAAAGCCGAAACGTCTGTCGCCATCGGTCGCTGATGGCCTCTATACTAGCTCCCCGTTTGTGCACCGCTCTAGTGCATTCGGCTGGAGCGCCACACGTCCCTCCACACTCCATTCAGAGCCGCCGCAAAAATGAGCCTGTTCTCCGCTGTCGAAATGGCACCACGCGATCCAATCCTGGGCCTCAACGAAGCATTCAACGCCGATACCCGTACCAACAAGGTCAACCTGGGAGTCGGTGTTTACTGCAACGAGGAGGGGAAAATTCCACTCCTGCGCGCCGTTGTCGAAGCCGAGACGATTCGCGTCGCTCAACACGCTTCCCGTGGCTACTTGCCAATCGACGGTATTGCCGCCTACGACCAGGCCGTGCAGAAACTGCTGTTCGGCAATGACTCGCCACTGATCGCCGCTGGCCGCGTCATCACCACCCAGGCTGTGGGCGGTACCGGTGCACTGAAAATCGGCGCCGACTTCCTCAAGCAACTGCTGCCGAACGCTGTCGTGGCGATCAGCGACCCGAGCTGGGAAAACCACCGCGCCCTGTTCGAAACCGCTGGTTTCCCGGTGCAGAACTACCGCTATTACGACGCCGCGACCCACGACGTAAACCGCGTCGGCCTGCTGGAAGACTTGAACGCCCTGCCCTCCGGCTCGATCGTTGTGCTGCACGCCTGCTGCCACAACCCGACCGGCGTGGACCTGAGCCCGGCGGACTGGAACAACGTGCTGGAAGTGGTTAAAGCCAAAGGCCACGTACCGTTCCTAGACATGGCTTACCAGGGCTTTGGCGACGGCATCGACGAAGACGCCGCCGCTGTGCGCCTGTTCGCTGAATCGGGCCTGACCTTCTTTGTGTCCAGCTCGTTCTCCAAATCGTTCTCGCTGTACGGCGAGCGCGTTGGCGCCCTGTCGATCGTCAGCGAATCGAAAGAAGAAAGCGCGCGCGTGCTGTCGCAAGTCAAACGCGTGATCCGCACCAACTACTCCAACCCGCCAACCCACGGTGCAAGCATCGTCGCCGCGGTATTGAACAGCCCGGTCCTGCGCGCCCAGTGGGAAGAAGAACTGGCTGAAATGCGCCTGCGGATTCGCGGCATGCGCATTCAGATGGTCGACACCCTGGCGAAAAACGCCCCGCAGCGCGACTTCAGCTTCGTCGGCCGTCAGCGTGGCATGTTCTCTTACTCCGGCCTGACGGTTGAGCAAGTCACCCGCCTGCGCACCGAGTTCGGCATCTACGCCCTGGACACCGGCCGCATCTGCGTGGCGGCGTTGAACCAGAGCAACATCGACGCAGTGACCAAGGCCATCGTTGCGGTGATCTGAGTCGTTCGGTGATATGAAAAACGGGAAGCCGATGGGCTTCCCGTTTTTTATTTGTCGCAGATAACTCTCAACCCGACGGCCAAGCCCTCTAGACTGCACACCATCCCACTGTGGGAGCCGGGCTTGCCCGCGACGAGGCCATCACATTTAACATCAATGTTGGCTGATCGACCGCCATCGCGGGCAAGCCCGGCTCCTACAGGTTTTGTGTACACCCGAGAATTTTTACGAGAACCCACATGAAAAACGATGACCTACGCGCAGACCGCGATGAGCTGGACGACTTCGTCCCTCGCACCCCGGCCAAACGCGGGAATAACCTGGTACTGCAAGTCGCTGCGGGTGTGTTTCTCGGCGGCCTGGCCTTGTGGCTGGTACAACTGGCCGCCGCGACGCTCTACGCCAAAATGATGCTCGGCACCTTCACGTTCGGCGGTTAAGCCAGTTCGGTAGCACGCTGGCTGGCGGCGTCGTCATAGGCGACATAAAGCGACTCGGCAATCTGACTCTTGATCGCCTTGGCACTTTCCAGGCCCAAAACAAAACCCTCGGCCTTGCCACCGGCACGGTTCAAATCCTCGGCCGTGCTGGCCTGCGTGATTGCGTCGAGCAGTTTTTCGGCGTGAGGGCCGACACCTTTGGGCAAGCTGATCTGAGCGATGCTCATGCGAACACCTCGTTTGTGTGAGGTGCAAGGATTGAATGATTCATGGCGCGTACCTGTTTCGGCGAATGGCCGGTAGCGCGTGTGACCACTTCCGGGAAGCCATGGTAGACCTCTGGGACGATTCTGGTAACCGCTCATGGTCGATAAACCACCGCCTGTCCCGACGAATCGCCCAAGTTGCTATCAGGCGCTTGACTTCTCTTTTTGAATCAGTAACATAGGCGCCATTCCGCGATAGCTCAGTTGGTAGAGCAAGTGACTGTTAATCACTGGGTCCCTGGTTCGAGTCCAGGTCGTGGAGCCATCTAGATACACAAAAAAGGTCAGCGCTTAGCTGGCCTTTTTTTGTGCCTGTTTATTGGGTTGTCCCACTCGCCCTCCGCTCAGCCCTTCCCCGCAACGCAATTAATAACCCCTCGCAGTCACGCAAAAAATAAGCAGCCCGCACCAAAAAAACAGCAATAGAACATTGGCTGACGCAGTGGCTGCCTTGCAAAAGAGTGGCCTACTGCTATCGTCGAAGACAGCAGCATTTTGTATTAGTTCCAAAGCAATATGACCTGTGCCAGCGCGGGCTAAGGCTTTGAATTTGAAACGATTCAGCTGCAAGCACAGGGACAGACACTTCGCTATCGGTGACACATTTAGCCGCTCGAATGGAGCGATTTGAATAAGGACCAGCCCTTGTCTTCTTATGACTTTGACCGCAATTATTCCTCCGTTCGACCTGACTTCACCTCCTTGGTTTGGCCCGTCCTGTTCATTGCCTCGGGCGGCGCTGTGTCGCTCCTGGTTTTGACCGGGTTGGCGGCACTGCCGATAACGGCCGCGCTGATCCTGCTCGCCAGTGGCGGCGCTGCCAGCGTCTGGATTGTCCGCAGCCAGCGCAAGCTGTTTGACCAGGCGTTGAGCCAGGCTCATGCCCGCAGCCTGAGCCAACACCAGGCCGCCAGTGCCGCGTCCGCAGCCAACGGTCTGGAGGCCGTGTGCCTGGAAGCGGTGCCCATCTGGACCAAGCAGATCGAGAACTCCCGCAGCCAGACCGAGCAGGCCATCATCACGCTGAGCCAGCGCTTCTCAGGCATCTACAGCAAGCTGGAAGAAGCCGTACAGACTTCGCAACAAGCGGCGGATGGCCTGGCCGGCGATGCCCAGAGCGGCGCAGTGGTGGTGCTCGCGCAGAGCGAAACGGAGCTGACGCAGGTGGTCAACTCCCTCAAGGCCACGCAACTGAGTCGCGACCAGATGCTGGAACAAGTCCGCAGCCTCACCGACTACACCGGCGAACTGCTCAGCATGTCTAAAGAGGTTGCGGCGATTGCTGCGCAAACCAACCTCCTGGCACTGAACGCTGCAATTGAAGCTGCACGAGCAGGTGAAGCCGGGCGTGGTTTCGCCGTAGTGGCCGATGCCGTGCGCAGCTTGTCGAGCCTCTCCAGCGACACCGGAAAAAAAATGTCGGCCACCGTCGGCATCATCAACAGCGCCATCACCCGCCTGGTCGAAGTCGCCGACGACACTGCAGCGAATGACCAGCACTCGGTCTCCGCCTCCGAAGCCAGCATTCAACATGTGCTGGACCGTTTTCACAGCATTACCCAGCGCCTGTCGGGTTCTACCGAGTTACTCCAGCAAGAGAGCGTCGGCATCCGTGACGAAATCAGCGAGGTCCTGATCGGCCTGCAATTCCAGGATCGCGTCAGCCAGATCCTCTCCCATGTTCGCGACAACATGCAGGCCTTGCACCAGCACCTGCAGAACGGCCAGCGCAATCCGGATCAGCTGGAACAGATCGATGCCCGAGCCTGGTTGGCGAGCATGGAGCTGACCTACGCCACCGATGAGCAACGGCAAATCCATCACGGACACAGTTCCAGCGCCGCCAAGGAACAGGAAATCACTTTCTTCTAGCAGGAGAGCAGCATGGCTAAAACCGTAATGGTCGTCGACGATTCCAGCAGCGTACGCCAGGTGGTCAGCATTGCCTTGAAGGGGGCTGGCTACGACGTGATCGAGGCCAGCGATGGCAAGGATGCGCTGACCAAGCTGAACGGACAGAAAATCCACCTGATGATCAGCGATGTGAACATGCCCAACATGGATGGCATCACGCTGGTCAAGGAGGTTAAGAAGCTGGCCAATTACAAATTCACCCCGATCATCATGCTGACCACCGAATCCCAGGAAGCGAAGAAACAGGAAGGCCAGGCTGCCGGGGCCAGGGCCTGGGTGGTCAAACCCTTCCAGCCGGCACAAATGCTGGCCGCCGTCGCCAAACTGATCCTGCCTTGATCGACCGAATCCGGAGGCGAGCATGAACATCCGCGTAGCCACAACCAACGGCCTGTGCCAGCTGCATATCGAAGGCGAGATGAACATCTATACCGCGGCCGAGTTCAAGGCACAGCTATTGCCCCTCCTGGCCGAGCCCGGCGAGCTGGAAATCGACCTGTCCCTGGTCAGCGAAATGGACGGCGCCGGCATGCAGCAACTGTTGTTGGCCAAACGCGAAGCCACACGTGTCGGCACGACCTTGCGCCTGGTTGGGCACAGCCGCGCGGTATTGGAAGTCTTCGACCTGTGCAACCTCGCCGCGTTCTGGCGATCCTCTGGTTATTTCCAACTCGGCCGCTAGCTGACCTCAGCGTAAAAGGAATTCAGCGTGAGTATAAATCTCGATCAAGCCCTGCAAACCTTCATCGCCGAAGCCCGCGAACTGCTGCAGGATATGGAAGAGTCGTTGCTGCGACTGGAGAGCGAACCGGGCGACAGCGACACCCTGGGCGCCATCTTTCGTGCCGCGCACACCATCAAGGGTTCGGCCGGGCTGTTCGGTCTGGAGCCGGTCGTTGGCTTCACCCATATCGTCGAAGACGTGCTCGATCGCGTGCGTGACGGCGCGGTCGGTATCAATAGCGAACTGGTCGCCCTTCTGCTGGAATGCGGCGACCATATGCTGGAGCTGGTCAACGTGGTTGCCGCCCAAGGTGGTCAGCTGGATACCCCGGCACAGACTCGGGAAAGCGGCCTGCGCCAACGCCTGAACACTTACCAGGGCAACTCGCTGGCGCTGGAGCCACCCTCTACCTCAATTGCGCCGTTCAATACCGATTATCTGACCGAGGTTTGCGCGGATGACAGCGTGGCCTCCGACCTCTGGCACATCTCGCTGCGCTTTGGCCAGGACGTGCTGCGCAATGGCATGGATCCGCTGTCGTTCCTGCGCTATCTCAACAGCCAGGGCGAGATCGTGCGCATCACCACCCTGGCCGACGGCATGCCGCAGGCCGATGCCATGGATGCCGAAGCCTGCTACCTGGGCTTCGAGATTGACTACCAGTCCACAGCGGACAAAGCGGCCATCGCCGAAGCCTTCGACTTTGTGCGCGACGATTGCCTGATCCACATCCTCCCGCCGCACAGCAAGATCGCCGAATACATGGAGCTGATTGATCGGCTGCCGGAAGATGCGGCCCGTCTGGGTGAGCTGCTGGTCAGCAGCGGCGCCCTGACCCCGCAAGAACTGGAAAAAGCCCTGCACGCACAACGCGCCCCTGTTGAATCCAACAACCCGGCTGTCCCCCTGGGCGAAATCCTCGTCGAGCAGCGCTCGGTGACGCCCGCACTGGTGCAGGCCGCCCTGAACAAGCAAAGCCAGATCCAGGAGAGCAAGAGCAAAGAGAACCGCTACGTTCGCGTGGATGCGGACAAGCTGGATGAGCTGATCAATCTGGTCGGCGAGTTGGTCATTGCGGGAGCCGGCGCCAACTTGCTGGCTCAGCGCAGCCACAACGACGCGCTGCAGGAAGCCAGTTCCCGGGTCTCAGGCCTGGTCGAGGAAATCCGCGACAGCGCCCTGCGCCTGCGCATGGTGCCGATCGGCGACACCTTTAACCGCTTTCAGCGAGTGGTGCGCGATGTCAGCCTCGAACTGGGCAAGGACATCGATCTGCAGATCAGCGGCGCCGACACCGAACTGGACAAGACCGTGGTGGAAAAGATCGGCGATCCGTTGATGCACTTGCTGCGCAACGCCATGGATCACGGCATTGAATCGCCCGAGGTTCGCCAGGCGGCGGGTAAATCGCTAACGGGTACGCTGAGCCTCAACGCCTACCACGACTCCGGCAGCATCGTCATCGAGATCGTCGATGACGGCGCCGGACTCGATCGCGAACGCATCCTGTACAAGGCCCGCGAGCGCGGCCTGCTCTCCGCCACCGCCACACCGTCCGATCAGGACATCTACAACCTGATTTTCGAGCCGGGTTTCTCTACCGCGGCGACCGTCACCAACCTCTCCGGCCGAGGCGTCGGCATGGACGTGGTCAAGCGCAACATCACTGCCCTGCGCGGCAGCGTCGACCTCGACAGCCAGGCGGGTCGGGGCACCCGGGTGCGCATCCGCCTGCCGCTGACACTGGCGATCATCGATGGCTTTCTGGTGGGCGTCGGTCAGGCCACTTACGTGGTGCCTCTGGACATGGTGCAAGAGTGCCTTGAGTTGACCGAAGAAGATCGCCAAGCCACCCGCGAGCGCAGCTACCTGAACTTGCGGGGGGAAGTGCTGCCGCTGGTGTACCTGCGTGAACAGTTCAACGCCGAAGGCAGCCCGGGCCGACGCGAGAACGTGGTGGTGGTGCGTTGCGGCGAACAGAAAGCCGGTTTGGTGGTGGACGAACTGCAAGGTGAATTCCAGACCGTGATCAAACCGCTGGGCAAGCTGTTCAGCGCCCTGCGCGGCATCGGCGGCTCGACCATTCTGGGCAACGGTGAGGTGGCATTGATTCTCGATGTACCGAATTTGCTGCAACAGGTCACCCAACAGCAGGCACACAACCACCTGCAACCGGCGTTGGCTGAAGCCTGAAACTGACGTGAAAAACACGGTTGATGAACGCGCAAAGCGCTGATTCAAGGGGAACTAACGCGTGCCGAACAAGGGGCGCATGACTGACCTGCTCAATAACATCTGAAGCGATGCAACAGGCCACCGAATAAAAAATTGAACTTCATTGGGAGTTGTCATGAATCAGGCTAATCAATCAATGATCACCCGTTTAATTAATCGGTTCAGTTATAACCAGGAAGATCGCCTTAAAGAGCAAGCGCTGTTATCGGATTTAAAAGGGCAAATCGACGCTATCAACAAGGCACAGGCCGTCATTGAGTTTTCACTCGATGGCAGGATCTTGCACGCCAACGACAACTTCTTGAACACAGTCGGCTACACCCTGGCCGAGATCAAGGGCCAACATCACAGCATGTTTGCCGATCCGGCCTACAGCGCGTCCCCTGAATATCGCCTGTTCTGGGACAAACTGGGGCGCGGTGAATTCGATGCCGGCGAGTACAAACGCATCGGTAAAGGCGGCAAGGAAATCTGGATACAAGCCTCCTACAACCCGATCATGGACATGGACGGTAAGCCCTTCAAAGTCGTCAAGTACGCGACTGACATTACCCAGAGCAAGTTGCAGGCAGCCGATTTCGCCGGCCAGCTCAGCGCCATCGGCAAGGCGCAAGCGGTGATCGAGTTCTCGCTCGACGGCAAGATTCTGCACGCCAACGACAACTTCCTGAACACGTTGGGCTACACCCTCGCCGAGATCAAGGGGCAACATCACAGTATGTTTGCCGACCCCGCCTACCGCGCCTCGACTGAATATCGTCTGTTCTGGGAAAAACTCGGACGCGGTGAGTTCGATGCCGGTGAGTACAAACGCATCGGTAAGGGCGGCAGGGAAATCTGGATACAAGCCTCTTACAACCCGATCATGGACATGAACGGCAAGCCCTTCAAAGTCGTCAAGTATGCGACTGACATCACCCAGAGCAAGTTGCAGGCAGCCGATTTCGCCGGCCAGCTCAGCGCCATCAACAAGGCACAAGCGGTGATCGAGTTCTCGCTCGACGGCAAGATTCTGCACGCCAACGACAACTTCCTGAACACGCTGGGCTACACCCTCGCCGAGATCAAGGGGCAACATCACAGCATGTTTGCCGACCCGGTCTACCGCGCCTCTCCAGAATACCGTGTGTTCTGGGACAAGCTGGGGCGTGGTGAATTCGATGCTGGCGAGTACAAGCGCATTGGCAAAGGCGGCAAGGAGATCTGGATTCAAGCCTCCTACAACCCGATCATGGACATGAACGGCCAGCCCTTCAAAGTCGTCAAATATGCCACCGACGTGACGGCGCAGGTCAATGCCAACAACATGCTGGTGCAAGCGGTAGAACAAGCGCAGCACGTGACTTCAGCGGCGAAGGATGGCGATCTGAGCCAACGCATTCCCCTTGAAGGTAAGAGCGGCCCGATCCAGGTGCTATGCGCCGGCGTCAACTCGCTGATGGAAACCACCGGGGTTATTTTCGCGGACGTGGGACGCCTGTTTGGCGCCATGTCGAAGGGCGACCTGGGACAACGCATCACCCGCGACTATTCGGGTGTCTTTGGCCAGGTCAAAGACGATGCGAATGCCAGCTGTGACGCACTCTCGAACGTCATCGAGGATGTCAGTCGTGTCTTCAGCGGGCTTGCCAATGGCGACCTCGGACAGCGCATCACGCGAGAGTCGACCGGGATCTTCACTCAGGTCAAAGACGATGCAAATTCCACGGCGGAGAAGCTGACCACGATTATCGAGGATGTCAGTGCCGCGGCGGACGCGTTGGTCACCGCCTCCGAACAAGTCAGTGCCACCGCCCAGTCCATGAGTCAGGCCACCAGCGAACAAGCGGCCAGCGTCGAGGAAACCAGCGCGTCGATCGAGCAGATGAGCGCGAGCATCAATCAGAACACCGAAAACGCCAAGGTCACCGACGGCATGGCCAGCAAGGCCTCCAAGGAAGCCACCGAGGGTGGCGAATCGGTACAGCAGACAGTCGCCGCGATGAAGCAGATCGCCCAGCGCATCGGCATCATCGACGACATTGCCTACCAGACCAACCTGTTGGCGCTTAACGCCGCCATCGAGGCCGCGCGGGCGGGCGAGCATGGCAAGGGCTTTGCCGTCGTCGCCGCCGAGGTGCGCAAACTCGCCGAGCGCAGCCAGGTGGCGGCCCAGGAGATCGGCCAGTTGTCCTCCAGTAGCGTGGAGATGGCCGAGAAGGCCGGCAAATTGCTCAACGAAATGCTGCCCTCGATCAACAAGACCTCAGACCTGGTGCAGGAGATCAGCGCAGCGTCGGAAGAACAATCTTCCGGGGTGGCGCAGATCAACACGGCCATGAACCAACTGAACCAGATCACCCAGCAGAATGCCTCCAGCAGTGAGGAACTGGCCGCCACCGCCGAGGAGATGAGCAGCCAGGCCGAACAACTGCAACAGGCGATGAGCTTCTTTGCCCGGGAGTCCGATGTCAGCGACAGCCTGCACAAGGCCGTCGCGCACAGGACGCTGTCGGGCAAAAAACCGCCACAACCTCCCAAGCACCTGCCCCACCGGGCGGCCACTCACTACGCGACCAGCAGCGTCGCAGAAGCCGAATTCACTCGGTTTTAACGGGAGGTCAGCATGGGTGCTCTGATTACTACCAATCGACCCGAGGCCCTCCACCAGGAGGAAGCGCAGTACCTGACTTTCCTCCTGGGCGGCGAGATGTTTGCCATCGGCATTCTCGGGATCAAGGAGATCCTCGAGTACGGCAACATTACCAGCGTACCGATGATGCCCGCCTTCGTTCGTGGGGTGATCAACCTGCGTGGCGCGGTGGTGCCGGTGGTGGACCTGTCGGCGCGGTTCGGCCGGCAAAAGTCCGATATTACCCGGCGCTCGTGCATCGTCATTATCGAGGCCGACTCGGACGCCGGCACTCAGGATGTGGGGCTGATGGTGGATGCGGTCTCGGCGGTCCTGGAAATCCCCGCCAGCGAGATCGAACCGGCACCCAGCTTCGGTGCGCGGATACGGTCCGACTTCATCAGTGGCATGGCCAAGGTGGCGGGTAAATTCGTCATCGTCCTCAATGCCGACCGCGTGCTGTCGGTCGACGAGATGGCGAGGTTATCCGAAGTCGGCGCACTGGCGGACGCCGTGTCGGGCTAGCGGCCCGGCCGGCTGATCATCGATTCTGGTCGAGGCGTCTGGTGCGCCTCGGCCTTGATCGATTGTACATTGCAACGTCGTTCCTGGACCTGGCAAGGATGTTTGATCGTGAATGCAGAAGCGCTCAAGGATAGCGAGTTCAAGCAGTTCCAAAGCTGGCTGTATCGTGCCGCCGGCATCAACCTGAGCCCCGCGAAAAAAGCACTGGTTGCCGGGCGCTTGTCCAAACGTTTGAAGCACCATCAACTGAACAGCTACGGCGACTATTTCCAGATGATCATGGGCCATGGGGCCACTGCGGAACTGCAGATAGCCCTGGACTTGCTCACCACCAACGAAACCTATTTCTTCCGCGAACCCAAGCATTTCGATTTCCTGCGCCAGCAGGTTTTACCCAAGGCCGCTCCGGGCAAAACCTTCCGTCTGTGGAGCGCAGCCAGCTCTTCCGGCGAGGAACCCTACAGCCTGGCCATGACCCTGGCCGATGGCCTGGGCAGCACCCCTTGGGAAATCATCGGTTCCGACATCAGCAGTCAGGTGCTGGCCAAGGCCCGCACAGGACACTACCCGATCGAGCGCGCCAGCCACATTGCGCACCCCTTGTTGGCCAAACATTGCCTGAAAGGGACCGGTAGCCAGGAGGGTACGTTCCTGATCGAGCGAAGCCTGCGCAGCCGGGTGCACTTCATGCCGATCAACCTCAACGAAACACTGCCGGATATCGGCGAATTCGAGGTGATTTTCCTGCGCAACGTGATGATCTATTTCGACCAGGAAACCAAGCGCAAGGTGGTCGCGCGCATGCTGCCACGGCTCAAACCCGGCGGCTATTTCATCGTCAGTCATTCGGAAAGCCTGAACGGCATTACCGATGCCTTGAAACTGATCTCACCCTCGATTTACCGCAAGCCATGAACAGGCCCCTCGGCGGCAACGAGATTTTCCTGCAGCCCGGCGAGTTCTATTTCGGCGATGCGGCCACACGTATCCGCACCCTGCTGGGTTCCTGCGTCGCCATTACCCTGTGGCACCCGGCGCACATGATTGGTGGCATGTGCCACTACATGCTGCCGAACCGGCAGAAGCCCGGCGGGCCACTCGACGGCAAATATGCCAACGAGGCCATGGCGCTTTTTCTGCTGGAGGTGGCCCGCCACCACACGCGGCCCGAGGATTACCAGGTCAAGCTGTTCGGCGGCGGCACCATGTTCCCCGGCTACAGCGAGGAAACCAGCGTCGCCCAAAGCAATATCAACGCCGCGCGCCTGTTGGTCACGCGTCACCATTTGCGCCTGAGCGCCGAGGATTTAGGACGCAACGGGCACCGTGACGTGATCTTCGATATCAGCAGCGGCCATGTCTGGGTCCGCCATCAAGACTTGAACGAGAGCTAAAAGCGCCTATGAAAAAAATCAAGGTTCTGCTGGTCGACGACTCTGCCGTGGTACGGCAGGTGGTGCTGGCGTTGCTGGAGCGCGAGCCGGATATCCAGGTGATTGGCGCCGCCTCCGACCCCCTCTTCGCCATGGACAAAATGGCCAAAGAGTGGCCCGACGTGATTGTGCTGGACGTGGAAATGCCACGCATGGACGGCATCACCTTCCTGAAAAAAATCATGGCCGAGCGCCCTACTCCGGTGGTGATCTGCTCAACGCTCACGGAACGAGGCGCGGAAACCACGCTCCAGGCCCTTGCCGCCGGGGCCGTGGAAATCATTACCAAGCCCAAGGCCGGCCTGAAAGGTTTTCTGGAACAATCCTCCGCCGAACTGGTAGCGGCGGTCAGGGCCGCCGCCCAGGCCAACGTCAAGCAACTGGTCAGGAACGCCGCAGCGCATACGCCGGTGGGCGCCAAATTGAATGCCGACGCCATTCTGCCGCCCTCCAGCGGCCAGGCCATGGCGCAGACCACGGAGCGGATTGTCGCCATCGGCACCTCCACCGGTGGCACCCAGGCACTGGAACGGGTGCTGACCGCACTGCCACGGGTTTGCCCGGGCATCGTCATCGTGCAGCACATGCCGGAAAAATTTACCGCCTCGTTTGCTGCGCGCTTGAACACGCTGTCGCAGATAGAAGTGCGCGAAGCGAAGAACAACGACCGAGTGATTCCCGGCCTGGCCCTGATCGCCCCCGGCGGCAAGCACATGCTGCTCAAGCGCAGCGGCGCCTACTATCACGTCGAGGTCGTCGATGGCCCACTGGTCAACCGTCATCGCCCGTCTGTGGACGTGCTGTTTCGTTCGGTGGCCAAGTTCGCCGGGAAAAATGCCACCGGCATCATCATGACCGGCATGGGCGATGACGGTGCCCGTGGCTTGAAGGAATTACATGCGACCGGGGCACGCACCTACGCTCAGGATGAAGCCAGCTGCGTGGTGTTTGGCATGCCCAAAGAGGCGATCAAACTGGGTGGAGTGGACCGGGTGATCGCCCTGGACGACATTCCCAGAGCGATCACCAATGGCAGGTAACGCGCGTCGTTGGCAGGGAATTTACTGTTGCAAGATGAACGTGCTCAGGGTGTGCAGATCATCCGGGCTTAACTGCGCAAAAGGCGGCATCGGAATGTCCCCCCATTTGCCGGTACCGCCGTGCTGAATGCTCGACGTGACCTTGGCCAAAGCCTGCGGATCGTTGGCGTACTTGGCTGCCACCTCGTGATAGGCCGGGCCTACAATCTTGTGATCGATGGCGTGGCAGGACAAACAGGCGTTGCCCTGGAGCAATGCCATGGCATCGACTTTGGCCACGGGCGCTGCCGGAGGCTGGCTTGCCGGCGGGTTCGAGGCTGCCTGCACCTCGGCATCGTTCGCATGAGCACTGCCGTAAGTGACCGCCAGGTAAGCGCCGATCACGCTCACATCCTGATCACTGATCGGCGCCCCGTACACGTGCTGCATCTTGCTCGCCTCTCCCGTCCACTGCGCCAGGGTCATGCCGGGAGGCTGGAAGTTGATGTAATCCGCGGAATGGCAGGTGGAGCATTTCTGTTGGGCCAGTTGATAACCTGGCAGCGCATTGGGTTTGAGCACTGCCGTTTCGGGCGGCAAGGTGATCGAGAGCGGCGCTGCGCCAGCCAGGCCAATCCAGCCAACCTGAGCCGCGCACAGCAAAGTGGTCATGCGTTTCATAAGTTTCATGCAGGCCCCTCAGGCGACAGTCACGTGGCTGGTTTCTATGACGTGGCGGCGGTAGCCCCCCGGGTTCCAGTCGGCTTGCAGCGGCTGCGTCTCGCCCGCACTGTTACTGGCTCGCACCATCAACTGCGTGGCGCCCTTGCTGGTAAAGGTGATCGGTAGCGTCCACTCCCGGAAGGAGAAACGGCCAAGGTCCTGACCCAGTTTGGCTTCGCGCCAGTTTTTCCCGCCGTCGATGGAAACTTCCACCTTGTTGACGCCTGCGCCGCCGTCGAATGCGATGCCCTTGAGCACCACGCTTTTATTCAGCGGCAACACATCGCCATGTTTGACGCTGGTGATAAAGCTGCGCACCGGCAGTTTGGAAATCGGCTTGGTTTGCGCCGCCGTAGTGCCGGGGGCGATGCAGAAGCAATCGTTGTCGGGTACGCGTAAACTTTGGCCATGAAAAAACCGTCGTAGGTGCGGTCGACGACTTCGATCTCGCTCAGGTGCTTGACCCAGTACGTGCCGAAATACCCCGGCACCACCAGACGTATCGGGTAACCGTTGAGGAATGGCAGATCAGTGCCGTTCATCGACCAGGCGATCATCGGCTCACCGTCCATGGCGTGACTGATGTCCAGCGCCTTGATGAACTCCGGAGTGCTAGGCAGCACGGGCTTATCGAGCCCACGGAAGGTCACCTGTTGAGCGTCGGCTTTCACACCGGCCTTTTCCAATACTGCCTTGAGTGGGACGCCCACCCAGCGGGCATTGCCCATTGAACCGTTGCCCAATTGAGCACCGAACACGCGCGGCATCGAGAAGCCACGGCTGTTACCCGAACACTGATTGACGGCGACCACTTCTACCGGCTCGGCGAGGGCTTTCAGCTCCGCCAGGGAAAGGGACAGCGGCGTATTGACCGAGCCCTTGATCGTCAGACGGAAGGTGTCCGGATCGATGCTGGTAGGGAAATTGGCCAGGTGATAACGCACGAAAAAGGCGTCATTGGGCGTGATCGGCCCTTCATTGAAAACCGGGAACAGCGTCTCAAGGTGCGGCGGGCGAGTGGTTACCAAGGTCAACGGACGCTTTTGCGGGTATTGCACCAACGGCCGTGGGCCAGCCGCGAAGGTGACTTCTTCGGCGGCTTCGTCAGCTGGCCCGGTTTGCTCGGCAGCCTTGGCAAGACTTGCCAACGGAGAAGCCGCAAAAGCCAGGACGAAGGTATCGCGTAGCACGCGCCGGCGGCTCGGCTGGCTGTTGTCTATAAAACTGAACTTCATTCTGCGCTCTCTATAATTGTTTTACTGAGATGCAACTGACCGCTCTCCCCCGCCAGGCTTGATGGGTAAACGGGGACTCGCAGGGAAACCAGTATCGCCACGAGCACGTCGACCGCTTTTCATTTGACGTCAGTGACTTCACATTTGACGACAGGCTTGGTTGGTCAGCACCGTCGCCAGAGCGTAGTTCAGGCAATAAATAAGGCGCCCCGAAGGACGCCTTATTCATAGTTTCATGTCTTGAGTGTTGTCAGACATGTTCACTGCTTTTCGCATGCGCAGCACGCGGCTCGCCATGCCCATGGTCAGCCTCCACCACCGGGATTTCTTTCCCGTCGCAGTCATGCAGCTTGCCTTCACTGAAGTAATCCCCTTCACGCAGCGCTGCCAGATCCTGATAGCGCAGCACTCGCTCCGTACCGGCCGCAAACACCGACTGCTGATCCGAGTTACCGGCCGTGAGGTGGTTGAAGGTCAGGTTCAGCACAATCGCCATGATCGCCGACGAGCTGATGCCCGAATGAAAAATCGTTGCGAACCAGCTTGGGAAGTGGTCGTAGAAGTTCGGAGCAGCAATCGGAATCATGCCGAAACCGATGGAGGTAGCGACGATGATCAGGTTGACGTTGTTGCGGTAATCAACCTTGGACAGCGTACGGATACCACTGGCCGCCACGGTGCCGAACAGCACGATACCGGCGCCGCCAAGGACCGACGTCGGCACGGCGGCGATGACCCGCCCCATGAAGGGCAGCAAACCGAGGATCACCAGGAACAAACCGCCCGTGGCGACCACGAAGCGGCTCTTGATTCCGGTCACCGCCACCAGCCCGACGTTCTGGGCGAAAGCGCTTTGGGTGAACGAACCGAAGATCGGCGCGATCATGCTCGACAGCATGTCGGCGCGCAGGCCGTTGCCCAGGCGTTTGGAGTCGACTTTGGTGCCGATGATTTCACCGACGGCGAGGATGTCCGCCGAGGTTTCCACCAGTGTCACCATGACCACAATGCACATCGACAGGATGGCGGCGAAGTGGAAGGTCGGCGTGCCGAAATGGAACGGCGTCGGGAAGCCGAACATCGGGCCCTGGGTGACAGACGAGAAGTCTGCCATGCCGAGGAACACCGCGATGACTGTACCGATAACCATCGCTAGCAGAATCGACAACCGGGAGATAGTCGCGCTGCCAATCTTGCTCAACAGCAGCACCAGCACCAGCGTCACCGCTGCCAGGCCAATGTTCGCCATGCTGCCGAAGTCCGGCGCATGGCTGTTGCCGCCCATGGCCCAGCGTGCCGCCACCGGCATCAGCGTCAGGCCGATGGTGGTGATCACGATGCCCGTGACCAGCGGCGGGAAGAACTTGGTGATGCGTGAGAACACCGGCGTGATCAGCAAGCCAATCAACGACGCGGCAATCACCGCCCCGAGAATCGACTGAAACCCGCCCTCCCCGCCACTGCTGACAATCGCCACCATGGTCGCGACGCCAGAGAACGACACGCCCTGTACCAGCGGCAACTGACAACCGAAAAACGGTAAACCAAGGGTCTGCAATAACGTCGCCAGCCCCCCTGCAAACAATGAAGCAGCAATCAACAAACCGATGTCCGCCGGCGAAAGCCCGGCCGCCTGACCAATGATCAAAGGCACCGCAACGATGCCGCCGTACATGGTCAGAACATGTTGCAGGCCGTAAGCCATATTCGCGCCGATCCCAAGGTTTTCATCCTCGGGCCGTTGGTGTGAAACATGGGGCGTTTTCATAGTTAGGGGGTTCCCTGGTTTTTGTTATGCGCACACTGTATGCAAGACTCAGGACAAATGTCTATAGAGTTGTATACAACTCCCCAGTCAGATTATGGACAGGTGTCCATTTCGGCCTTATCTGTGCGGCTTGCTGGCTCCTCAAAATTTTTGAAATACATCGTTATCTCCGGTTTACCCATTCCCCACTAGGCTGCTGCATTCCAAGCGACCGCCGGCACGGACGCCTCTCGCTTATACATATAACGTATGCATAATGAAGTCATTCGAAATTCAGTTTCACAAGGCAAAAAACGCAGCCAACAAATTAAAGCACCAAGGCATCAGCCTTTCAGAAACGGAGCCGGTGTTCTATGACGAGCGGGCCCTTACGTTCCAGGACCTCCACCATGATGAACAGCGGTGGATCATCATAGGAATGGATGCAAAAGGTCGCCTGTTGGTCGTTGCGTATCGAGATCCGAATTTCGTTCGAATCATTTCCGCGCGCATCGCTACCAAAAACGAGCGTCGCCGGTACATGGAGTATTGACCAATGAAAGACGAATACGACTTCAGCAATGCCAAGCGTGGCGCCATCGCCAGCAGCAAAGGCAAAACCCGAATCACCATCATGCTGGACGATGCCGTCATAGAGGCGGCTCGCTCTCTTGCCGAGAGCGAGGGCTTTGGCTATCAGACGGTGATCAATAACACCTTGCGTCAGGCGCTGCTCAATCGCCGGGAAACACCCGTTGAGCTCGATCAGCGCACGGCTGTCGGGAATGCCAGGCATTTCAAGGAAGGGATAACCCCTGGCGAACTGAAGGACCTCGAGAAAAAATTAACCGAGGTGCTCAGTGAGATTCATCGGGTGATGGCGCCTTGAACACACCGCTCTGAGGCCGCAAAAAACACGGGCTCAGCTTGGGCGAATCAATCGCTTAAGCACGGTCCTTAATACCTCGTGTTCCGGCACCCGAATCGCGAACTCGTCCTGCAGTACCCCGACCAACTCGTCCACATCCGCCACCTGCCGCCGTTCGCTTTCGCGACCGACCCGGTGTATCGCAAAGCTGCCGTTATTCAGCGTACGGCGCCAGCCGTCTCCGGTCCGGGCGACCATCAACTGCCGCGCAAACGACGACTCGGGATGGGTGGAGACGTACCAGTTGCCGACGGTGTAATCGGTATCTTCCTGGCGCTGCAGGTCGAAAATGTACATCGGCCGCCACTCGCCGCCGACGTTGGCCCGCAGGGTGTAGCCGTCTTCATGGCGTTCAATGCGATACGGTTCATGGGGGGTGAGTTGTTCAGCGTCGGTATCGAGTATCAGGGGTGCGGTGGGGACCATGCCGCCGAAGCCGACGTCAGTGATGTAGCGCACGCCGTCCAGCGTAACCAGGCTCAAGCGGTGCGTGCGCGCAGTCCACGCGCCTTCGGGTTGGCCCATTACGACACGGCCGGTAATGCCGCGAGCATCGAAGCCCAGTTCCTGGAGCAAGGCCAGAAACAGGTTGTTGAGTTCATAGCAATAACCACCGCGACCGTCGAACAGGACTTTCTGCTCGATGGACGGCAGGTCAATCAGCACCGGCTCGCCCGACAACGTGGTGAGGTTTTCGAACGCGAAGGCACCGGTGTGGCGCAGTTGCAGCAGACGCAGGGTTTCCAGGGTCGGCGCCGGTGGGGCGTCGAAGCCCAGGCGCTGTAGATACAACGCAAGGTGGGTCAGGCGTGGCTCGCTCATTGCTCAGTCCTTATGCTTGGGCCGCGGATCTCTCCGCCGATGGCCGCCATGTATAAGGGATAACGCGGTGCCACTGACAATTGATTTAGCCAATCAACCCACTGGCCAACATCAATGTCGCTTGCGCGAACTCACACGAATCCACGTCGGCGCGTGATCACTGGCATGCGGCTCATTGCGCACCCAGGCATCGACACCCGCCTCTTGCAGATAAGGACTCAGCGCCGGGTTCAGCAACAGGTGATCGATACGCAGCCCGGAATTGGTCTGCCAGTGTTGGCGGAAATAATCCCAGAAAGTGTAAAGCCGATCCTCGGGATACAAATGACGCAAAGAATCAGTCCAGCCCTGATCCAGCAAGCGTTGATAACACGCGCGGCTTTGTGGTTGCAGCAACGCATCCTTGAGCCAGGAGCGTGTGTTGTAGATGTCCAGATCGGTGGGCACCACGTTGTAGTCGCCGGCCAGCACCACGGGGTGCTCGCTGCTCTGCAGATCCTTGGCATAGGCGATCAGCCGCTCGAACCACGCCAGTTTGTAATCGAATTTCGGCCCCGGCTGCGGGTTGCCATTGGGCAGATACAGACACCCCACCAGCACGCCGTGCACTGCCGCTTCCAGATAGCGACTGTGGGTGTCCGTGTCGTCACCCGGCAAACCGCGTCGACTTTCCAGCGGTTGCGCATCCCGCGCCAGAATCGCCACCCCGTTCCACGACGCCTGCCCCTGCCAGAGGGCGCCATAGCCGACCGCTTCAAGCTCGGCAACCGGAAACGCCGAGTCGACCGACTTGAGCTCCTGCAGACACGCGATGTCCGGTTTTTCCCGTTCCAGCCACGCCAACAAGTTGGGCAGGCGTGCGCGCAGGCCGTTGACATTGAAGGTAGCGATTTTCAGGTTTTTCATGGTCCGAGGCTCGCAACGGATTGGCGGTATCCGGTTGTGACCCGATTGCGTGGCGACAGTTGCCATGACCCGCGCAGCAGGCGATTAAAGGTCTCAGTAGCGCACTTGCCAATCGACGACGGCTCCCCTTGTACCTGATGCCGTGCCATGCATTCGAGGTGCTGGACTGTGTGCGGGTGCAATTCACCACCGGCGAAAACAACCAGGGGGCGGTGCGGCTTAATCTCGAGAAGAAACTGGCGGAATACGTCCCTCGATAACACCTCAAAACACTGTAGGACTGAGCCTGCTCGCGATGGCATCAGGTCTGTCAAAGCTGAGTCGGATGAAAGGACGCTATCGCGAGCAGGCTCACTCCTACAATGATTCACTCCCAACCAGGGTGTTAAGCACTGCCACTCGTCATCCAACCGGCACCAACCACCCCGCCCTTCGCACCAACATCAGGTAACGACTCAGTTTTTGGAGACGAACCATGATGACCAAAAAATTCACATCGCTGTTACTCGCTGGCTTGTTAGGCGTCGCCTCGGCAGCCACGTTTGCAGCGTCCAACGAAGGCACCCGCTCGACCGGCTCCCAGTCCGGGACCAGCAGCGGCTCGAACACGTCAACCGACCACACTCCCGGCACGCCGCCGGCCGGAAGTAACACGGACTCGGGCGGCGGCACCGGCACCGGGACTAATGGCGGCGCCAGTGGTTCGGGCTCCGGAGCAGGTGGCGGAACCGGGGCGGCGGGTGGCGGAACCGGAGGTGCCGGGGGTGGAACGGGCAGCTGAACGAATAAAAGCAGGCCATGAAGCGATTCATGGCCCGCTTTCAATACCCGTCCATTACATGCGTTTGACTGCGGGAGGGTTCCACTTGCCGTTCAACGCCTCGGGTTTCGGGCCGTACAAGCGCATAGTCAAGTTGAACGCGCCTTTGGGAGCGGGCAGCCAATTGGCCTCCAGGTCCTTGCCGGGGCTTTCGTTCTGGAAGTAGATATCCAGAGAGCCATTGGCATTGGTCTTGAACGGCATCCAGCTACTGACCGCAAAACGGTTGAGTGAATTGCCCACCTGAAACCCTTCCGGATCGTACAAGGTGATCGACCAAAAGGCGTTCACCGGTGGCACTTGATCTTTATCGAAATGCAGCACGTACTTGTTGGCCCCGTCGAGCGGCTTGCCCTGGTCATCGCCCAGGTTCAGCGGATAAATCGCGTCCTCGGGCAAGTTCGCCCCCAACCCGACCTGTGCCACGATCGCGCGCTTAAGGTAGTAGTTGCCATAGACGCCCATGGTGTCGGTGTTCATCGACCAGCCATTGACCACCCGAGCAAGGGTTGCCACTTTCCACTTCATCAGCGTCTGCGCTTCATCAGGCACCGTCTGCAGCGCAGCTTTCACGGCCGGGTCCAGCGCCTCAAAGCTGAACGATTTGCCCACTTCAATGCCGATGCGTTGCATCTGCGCCAGGATCGGCTGGTCGGTGAGATGTGGCGGATGCAATTTGAGCAGCTCGGCTGCGTAGGCAAAATATTGTGCTGCCGACATCGTATCGACCTGAATCTTCGGCGGGGTTTTCATGTCCACCGCCGGGTCGATTTTTACCGTGACCGGTTCCACTTTTTTACCCAGCTGCGACAACGGCGTCACCGTGTAGCCCGCCTGAATGCTGTGCACCGCCGCGTAGTCCGCTTCGCCGTCGGTCTTGGTACGACCGATGATCCAGACGAAAGGCGTCGGCGCCGGCAAATGGCTCAATCCGGCCGGAACCGTTCCGGTCCAGCCCGGCGGGGTTACCAGAAACTGCCTGGCCTGCGTGCCGGTCGTGCGCCAACCGGGCGAGGCAAATACGTCGCTCCACATGTCGAGCATCGGCAACAGATAAAAACGCCCCGCCGTGTCCGGCGCGGAAATCACCAATGGCTCCTTGGTCAAGTCGAGCCAGGCGATGGAATACAACGTATCGAAATTCGAGCGCACGACCCCTTTGAAATCCGCGGGCGGGTACTGCGGCACGCTCACAAACATGTTCATCGGGCCTTTACCAAACGCTTTGCCGGGTTCGATATTGGTGAACTGTTTGCGGGTGATGTCCATGGTCAGCAGCGGATAAAAATACAGGTAGGCGTCGACGCCAATGGCGTGCGCTTCTTCGGGTGTGACTTTCGGTTGAGCCTGGCTGGCCAGTGGGAAAACGGCAGCAGCCGCGAGGGTTAGAGCAACGGCTGTCAATGCTTGAGTAATCAACATTTAGGCGATCGTCCGTGCGTTGGGGAGCGCTGCCGGGTTCGGCAGGGCTTACGGAACTCTAGACGATCGATTCAGCCAGAATTGACAGGCGGACGGCCGGTTGTCGGGGTGTTGCAAGACTGAAACAACAAGGCGGGCGACTCAACGATCCGAGCGCAGCAGCGCCTCCAAGCCCCCTTCCAACGACAACACGCAGGACCGGTTACGCCCCGAATGCTTGGCCTGATACAACGCGGCATCGGCGCGTTCGATGAACACCTCAATGCTGTCGCGCCCGGTCGGTATAAATGCGTAACAGCCCAGACTGACCGTCACATAGCCCGTGGGCGAACCACTGTGGGTGATGTTCTTGTCCATGACGCTGCGGCGGATTTGCTCGGCAATCGCCAACGCGCCATGGATATCGGTGTTGGGCAGCAACACGGCGAACTCTTCACCGCCATAACGCACCGCCAGATCGGCCTTGCGATGGCAGCAACTCTTCAACGCTCGCGCCACCTCGGCCAGGCAATGGTCGCCGGCGACATGGCCGTAGGTGTCGTTGTAGCGTTTGAAGAAATCGATATCGAGCATGACCAGGCCCAATGAACTCAACTGCCGGGCCCCGCGCGCGAACTCGATGTCCAGTGCCCTTTCAAACAACCGACGATTGGCCAGGCCGGTCAGGCTATCGTGAGTGGCAATCAGCTCCAGCGCTTCTTGCGCCTTGCGTAAATCAGCCTCGATCCGCTCACTGTCGCGCACCTGATGGATGAACACCCAGCCAAACAGCCCAACCCCCAGGATCACCAGTGCCACGATGACGCTGGATTGAAACGCCGTGTCGTACCAGCCCTTGAGCACCGCGTCCCGTGAGGACGCTGCGGAAACCACCAGCGGATAACCTTCCAGTTGACGATAGCCGTACAGACGGACGATGCCGTCCACGATCGAACTGATCATTGCGTTGCCGGCCGGTGCGTTCGGCAGCAGCGTCTGAAAGATGTCGCCCTTGGCCAATGACGTGTTGATCAGCGACTCCACAAACGGCCGTCGCGCCAACAGTGTTCCGTCGGTCAGGGCCAAAAACATCGAACCCTTGTCATCGATGCTGAAGCTTTTGAAGAATTGATCGAAGTACGCCATCTTGATGCCGGCCAGCAATACGCCCTGAAACTTGCCGCTCTTGTCATTGACGCGCTTGGACACTGGAATGATCCACTCGCCATTCTGCCGACTGCGGATGGCCGGTCCGATGTGCACGACCGACGACACGTTTTGCTGGTGAAACTTGAAGTATTCACGATCGGCAACCCCCGCGCCCCGGGGCAGATCCTCGAACGACGTCACCACCCACTGCCCCTGCTTGTCGAACAGGAAAATCCCGTGCAACTGGTCCAGCGTCAGCACCCTGCGGGCAAAGGTTTTCTGCAAACGCGCCCGTTGTGCAGTGCCATAACCGTCGGTTTGAATCCAGTCCACCAGGCTGGTCAGCACCAGGTCGGCTTTCATGAAGGTGTCTTCAGCCTGCTGCGCCATGGCCCGGGTCAGGTTCGACGACGCCACTTGCGCCTCGTCCAGATCGTGGCGGCGCGACTGCTCCAGTTGCAGGTACAACAAAGCACAGAGGCACAGGCACACCGTCGCGATGAACAGCACCGAAGCTGTCAGCAGCGGTAATCGTTTCAACGTGCCGCCGGGGGCGTGATGCGGGTCGTGAAGGGGAATAGGCAAAGCTCGTCCTGTAAGGGTAAGGCGTGGGCGAAGGCCCAAAACCCTTATTTTTTGTGAGCTTAGTCTACGCCGTGGTGAGGGGCAATTGTCCTTTGGACAGACGCCGCATCGCACTGTCCAATTGTGCACGAGCACTTTGGGCATCGCCCAGGTTGCAACGCGGGCTGGTGGAGTTTTTGCGGGGAGAATTGACGGTCCTGTCGGCCTGAAAAGAATTGTCACGCTTGTATGGCTGGCATGACCCAAGGCAAGGCCCGGATGGCGCTGGAGGAGCTACGATTACTCTTACATCATGACAAGGAATCGAAATGAGTAAGGCAGACGAGCTCGCCACGAAGTTGAAACAAACCGGGTCTACCCGTGCCGATCAGGCGATCGACAGCTGGCCGAGCCAGGTTTATGACCTGTATCGCCAGATCGAGGTTTGGTTGCATCCGCTGACCGAGGTGGGTTTGGTCCTGCGGCGTAACCCCACTCATGTCATCGAGAGCCGTCAGGACGGGGAAACGTTCGACTATGCCATCGACCAACTGGTAATCGAAGGTAATCGCCACACCCTGACGTTCGACCCGGTCGCCCGCTTCACCACGGATGGCGAGGGGCGCATCGAGATTCACTCCAAAGGTAAAGAACTCGCCCTGTTGCGCACAGTGGATGAGCACGGCGAGACGCATTGGTGGCTGCAGACGATTGAGCAGTCCGGTGAACAAGCCGATGCGGTGGCATTAACAGAACACATCTTGCTGACGGCAGTGCAAGACGGCCTGGAACTCTAGACCCGCGCGACATAAGGGGTCCAAGCCTAACATCCCTCTTCTTATTGCACACCCGGCCCCGACGCCACCACCGAACCCGCCGCCGCACGCAAATCCAGCGCCGGCACTGGCGCCGGCCGGTTCAGTGCCTGCAACACCGGCGCGTCATAACCATACACATCAGGCTTGAACGCCACTCGCCCGTCACTCTCCAGGTCCACCGTCCAGTACGCCAGCAACACCGGCACTTTCACGGGAAGCCGGATGTTCTCGGTCTTGCCGTTGGCCAATTGTTTTTGAATGCCGGCGCTGTTCCATTTCACCGGGTCGTTGAACAGCAGCTCCACCAGTTGCAGCGGGTTTTCGACCCGAATGCAGCCCGAGCTGGTTGCGCGGACAGTCTTGGCAAACAACTCGCGATGCGGCGTGTCGTGGAGGTAAATCGCATAGTCGTTGGGGAAGCGGATCACGACCTGGCCCAGCGAGCTATCAGGCCCGGCATCCTGACGCAGGGTCAGTCCGCGTGCATTGCTCCAGTCAACGGTCGACGGATCGAGCACATTGCCTGCTCGATCCAGTACGCGTATCCGGTTGCTGGCCAGGTAACCTGGATTGGCCTGAATTTTTGGTATCACGTCTTCCTTGAGGATCGTCGGCGGTACCGTCCAGGTCGGGTTAAAGGTGATGTAGGTAATCTGCGCCTGAAAAATCGGGGTATTGCGCGCCGTTTTACCCACCTGCACCCGGGATCGCCAGATCGGTCGGCCATCGCGGTACATCGCCACCTTGTAGCCGGCGATATCGACGATAACGAACGTGCCCTGCAGTTTATAAAGCAGCCAGCGCGCCCGCTCCATGTTCACCCGCACCTGGTCGATGCGCGCCTCAACCGGCACATTCAATGCCGCCAGGGTGGTCGCCCCCGCCATACCATCCGCGCCAAGGTACTGTTCGGTTTGATACTTCTTCACCGCCGCGGTGACGGCGCCGTCGTACTTCGTACCGCGGATCAATCGTGGGTCGAGAAAACCTGCCGCGACCATCCTCGCGCGCAACTGTGCGACAGCAGGCTCGTCCATGCCGGGTTTGAGCGAATGGTCCACCACCACTTTCGGCCAGCCACCCCGATCCCGAATACCGCGCAGTTGCGCCAACGCCTGACGCAAACTGACGTACACCGCCTCTTGTGGCGGTGCCTGGGCGAAAGCACTCGCCACGTCGTGATTATCGAGCGCAGCGAAGAAGGCGTTAATGTCGTTACGGGGATCGACGCCGTTCGAATCAAAATTCCAGTGATTGTCCAGCCGTGAAGGGTCGACCTTGCCGCGCCGTAATTGCAGCAGCGCGGTAATAAAAGTGTGGGTGGTGGCGATATCAAACGCTGCGCGCTGCTCAGTCGAGGCAGTCAGGGTTTGCACCGAGGGTTGAGTCCGGACAATTTCATCCACATGAAAATCCGCCGGGTTCAAACCGTCGGCCTGGAGGTTGTTCAAACTTTTGATCAACTGTGCGACATCGCTATCGTTGGTCCACGCCGCGCGATAGGCACGATGGGTATAAAAATCCATGACCAGACGACTGACATCCAGCCGCCGATAGCGCTTTGAAGTGAGCAAGGGCGGGAATGCGGTTTTCAATGGCGCAAGCGACGCCTGAATCGTTTGAGCGACGTTGTCGTCCGCTGCGGCGTCCATCACGGTGTTCGGTTCAGTTACCGACTCAATCGGCGAAGTTTCGGCGACTGCTGCACCGCTGATCAGAAAGCCCATAAAAAATACGCGGCTTATGACGAATAACCTTGTTAATTGCACCATGGATAATCCTTAATCTCCCGCATTCACTCGCTAGCTTCCCACGCACTGCTAGACTCGAACTTAACATGATGAGACATCTATATGGCGCTACTACGTTTTGGCCTTCCATTGGCGGCCCTGCTACTGACTGCAATGTCCGTACCATCAGCCTACGCCGATTCGCTGGCCGCCGCCCTCGTCAAAGCAGCGCCGGGTGCCGACGCAAAAGTCATTAACCTGGCCGTCCGCGCCTCACAATGCAGCATCGCTCAAGGCGCAGCCCCTGTCCAAAGGCTTGCGATCATCGACTATTCCCTGCCCTCCACCGAACAACGGTTATGGGTGTTTGACCTTAAAAAACGCAAGCTGCTGTTCCATGAACTGGTGGCCCACGGTCGAAACAGCGGCGAGAACATGGCCGTCAACTTCTCCAATCAAAACGAAAGCTTCGCCACCAGTCTCGGCTTGTACCGGACACAGTCAAGTTATGTCGGGCAAAACGGTTACTCGTTGCGCATGGAAGGCCTGGAACCCGGTTTCAACGACAACGCCTTTGACCGTGCGATCGTGATTCACGGCGCGCCCTATGTGAATCCAATGCTGGCCCGGGTCAATGGCCGGATTGGCCGAAGCCTCGGCTGCCCGGCAGTCAGGCCGGCGATTGCGCATCGGCTGATTGATTCGATGAAAGATGGGCAGCTGTTGTTCTCTTACTATCCGGATCAGCGCTGGTTGAAAACCTCTTCGTATATCAACTGCGGCAGTGGCACGGTCGCGTCGGCGTCAAAATCCACCCTCCGCAAGTAAACACCGCGTGAACCTGTCAAAACTGTAATCCCCTCCTCAGTCTTCTGAAAGGCAGCCCTCGTTAGTCTCGCCGTCAACTCCACGTTGACGGTCCGGGAACAACGGCATGCATTCCAACACCTCAAGACGCACTTTCGTGAAGGGCCTGGCCGCCGGCGGCTTGCTCGGCGGTCTCGGCTTATGGCGTGCGCCAGTCTGGGCCGTCTCCAGCCCCGGTGAACCTCAGGTCCTGGCGGGCAACGATTTCGACCTGTTGATCGGCGAAACCCCGGTTAATATCACCGGCAGCCCACGCACCGCCATGACCATCAACGGCGGCATCCCCGGCCCCCTGCTGCGCTGGCGTGAAGGTGACACCGTCACACTGCGGGTGAGGAACCAGCTCAAGGACGACACCTCCATCCATTGGCACGGCATTTTGCTGCCGGCGAACATGGACGGCGTGCCGGGATTGAGCTTCCACGGGATCGAGCCCGGTGGAATGTACGTCTATCAATTCAAGGTCCGGCAAAACGGTACTTACTGGTACCACAGCCATTCGGGCCTTCAGGAACAGTCCGGTGTTTACGGCCCGCTGGTGATCGACGCCAAAGAACCGGAGCCTTTCCAGTACGACCGCGATTACGTGGTGATGCTGACCGACTGGTCCGACGAAGACGCGGCCGGCCTGATGAAGACGCTGAAAAAACAGTCCGATTACTACAACTACAACAAACTCACCGTGGGTGACTTCATCCACGACGTCGGCGAAAAAGGTTGGGGCGAGACGGTCGCGGATCGAAAGATGTGGGCCGAGATGAAGATGAACCCCACCGATCTCGCCGACGTCAGTGGCGCCACTTACACCTTTTTGATGAATGGCCAGGCGCCGGACAGGAACTGGACCGGCGTATTCCGGCCCGGCGAGAAGCTGCGCCTGCGCTTCATCAACGGCTCGGCCATGACGTATTTCGACGTGCGCATTCCCGGCCTGAAAATGACCGTGGTCGCGGCGGATGGACTGCACGTCAAACCGGTGAGCGTCGACGAGTTTCGGATCGCTGTGGCGGAGACGTTTGATGTGATTGTCGAGCCGACGCAAGAGGCCTACACCCTCTTCGCCCAATCAATGGATCGCACCGGCTACGCCCGTGGCACGCTGACTTCGAAGGCGGGTTTATCCGCGCCGATCCCTGCGCTGGACCCTCGCCCGCGTGTAACCATGGATGACATGGGCATGGGCGGGATGGACCACGGCAGCATGGGCGATATGGCGGGCATGGATCACGGCGGCATGGCCATGCCGGGCATGCAATCTCATCCGGACACGGAAAAAGACAACTCGCTGGTGGACATGCAGGCCATGACCACCTCGCCAAAACTCGACGATCCGGGCTTGGGCCTGCGCAACAATGGGCGCCGGGTGCTCACCTATTCCGACCTGCGCAGTACCTTCGAAGACCCCGATGGCCGAGAGCCCGGTCGTACCCTCGAACTGCACCTGACCGGCCACATGGAGAAGTTCGCGTGGTCGTTCAACGGCGTGAAATTTTCCGACGCCGAACCGCTGCGCCTCAAGTATGGCGAGCGGGTCCGCGTGGTGCTGGTCAACGACACGATGATGACTCACCCCATCCATCTGCACGGTATGTGGAGCGACCTCGAAGACGAAAACGGCCAGTTCATGGTGCGCAAACACACGATCGACATGCCACCCGGCTCTCGACGCAGCTACCGGGTGACGGCCGATGCGCTCGGCCGCTGGGCCTATCACTGCCATCTCCTGTACCACATGGAAATGGGCATGTTCCGTGAAGTTCGCGTGGAAGAATGAGGCGCTACTCCATGACCCGACTTACCCCGATTTCCTTGGCATTCATAACGGTGAGCCTGACACTCTCTTCGGCCATGGCCGCCACCCACGACATGCAGGGCATGGACCACAGCCAGATGACCGGCATGGACCCCGGCCAGATGCAAAGCATGGACGAATTCCAGATGCAGCCCGCCGCACCGACCGAAAGTCGCACGCCGATCGCGGCGCTGACCGATGCCGATCGCGCTGCCGTATTCGCCAGCCCCGGCGGGCACAAGGTGCATGACTCTGCGCTCAATTATTACTTTCTCGCCGACAAACTCGAATGGCAGGACGCTGATGACGGCAGCGCGCTCGCCTGGGATCTGTCCGGCTGGGTCGGCGGCGACATCGATCGCCTGTGGCTGCGCTCCGAAGGCGAGCGCAGCAATGGCAAGACCGAGGACGCCGAAGTCCAGGCCTTGTGGGGCCATGCGATTTCCCCTTGGTGGGACGTGGTCAGCGGCGTGCGCCAGGACTTCAAACCCGGCGCCCCACAAACCTGGGCGGCCTTCGGCGTGCAAGGCATGGCGCTGTATAACTTCGAAGCCAAAGCCACCGCATTCATCGGCGAAGCCGGGCAAACCGCCGCCCGACTGGAAGGCGACTACGACATTCTGCTGACCAACCGGCTCATCCTGCAGCCGACCGCCGAACTGAACGTCTACGGCAAAAACGACCCGCAACGGGGGATCGGCTCAGGCCTGTCCAACACCGAAGCCGGCCTGCGCCTGCGCTATGAAATCCGCCGGGAGGTCGCGCCATACGTTGGCGTGACCTGGAACCGCACCTACGGCAAAACCACCGACTACGCCAGCGACGAAGGTGAGGATCGCAGTGAAGCACGTCTGGTCCTCGGGGTTCGGCTGTGGTTTTAAACCTCTTCACCCAAAACAACACTTTAATGAGGTCTTGCATGCGCACCATCAACATCACCGCTATCGCCGTCGGATTGCTGATGAGCACACTCGCTCAAGCGCACCCGAAACTGCTCTCCTCCGTCCCGACTGAGGGTGCGGAGGGCGCGTCACCGAACACCATCGAACTGCACTTCTCGGAAAACCTCATGACCCAGTTCTCTGGCGCAAAACTGGTGATGACCGAAATGCCCGGCATGGCCCACTCGCCCATGCCGATGAAGGCCAAAGTCAGCGGGGGCAGCGACCCGAAAACCATGGTCATCACACCACTCTCGCCACTGCCCGCCGGCACCTACAAAGTGGATTGGCGCGCAGTGTCATCGGACACCCACCCGATTACCGGCAATGTCACGTTCAAAGTGAAGTGATCGATGAGCGACTCGGTCAGCATTGCGCTGCGGTTTGCGTTGTACCTGGACTTGATGCTGCTGTTCGGGCTGGCGCTGTTTGGGATTTACAGCCTTCAGGGACGGGAGCGTTTGTCAGGGGTGGTGCTGCCGTTTTGGTCGTTGTTGACGGGGACGGCAGGGCTGGGGCTGTTGCTGTCCATCGTCAGCATGGTGGCGATGGCGAGCGCCATGAGCGGAGAGTCAGACCTCGCTGAACTGCGTCCGCACATCGAGATGATGGTGTTTGAAACGGATGTCGGATGGGCCTGGATCGTGCGCATCGTCGCGCTGGTTGTCTGTGGTTTGGCCGTGACGCTCAACCTCCGCGCGCCCGGCATGAGTTTGTTGATCGCCTCGATTGGCGGCGGTGTCGCCCTCGCCTCTCTCGCGTGGAGCGGACATGGGGCGATGGATGAAGGCAGTCGGCGCCACTGGCATTTCACCAGCGACATTCTGCATTTGTGGGGCGCTGGTGCCTGGCTGGGTGCGCTGGTGGCGTTTGCGTTGATGGCGAAGATCAATGCGTTGCAAACTGACGAGCGCATCAAAATATTGGCCCGTGCGGTTTCGCGGTTTGAAACGGCAGGTGCGCTGATCGTCGTGGTCATTACGGTGACGGGCGTTGTGAATTATCTGTTTATCGTGGGCCCGACACTGGATGACGTATTGCTCAGCACCTACGGGATTTTGCTGTTCATCAAAGTGGCACTGTTCGCCGGGATGCTGGTGCTCGCGGCGTTGAATCGCTTTCACCTCGGGCCATTTTTGGAGCGGTCGCTACGAGACGGTCAATATCAGGTCGCCGCCAATGCATTGCGGCGCAGCGTGTGGGTGGAATTGGCAGCGGCGGTATTGATTGTAGGTTTGGTGGCGTGGTTGGGGACGTTGAGTCCAGAACTGGCACTCAAACCCCAGAACAGCATTTAGTGTTTATGATGCGTTCGGGGACGGCTCTGCGTTATCGCTGGGCTGATGAGAATCCATCAAAAAAGTCCGAGAACAATGAAGAACATAAAAAGCACAATGATGCTCGGTGGTTTGTTCGCTCTATCGTTTGGCGTTCAGGCAGAACCTTCGCATCTGGACAGCATCATCCAGCAAGGCCAACTTCGCGTATGCACCACGGGTGACTACAAACCCTATACCTCCAAAGCCGAGGACGGCGAATACTCAGGCATCGACATCGCCATGGCCCGCTCACTGGCGGACAGCCTCGGTGTCAAAGTTGAATGGGTACCCACTACCTGGAAAACCCTGATGCCGGACATGCTGGCGGGTAAGTGCGACATCGGCATGGGCGGTATCTCGGTGACACTGGAACGGCAGAAAAAAGCCTTCTTCAGCACCACGCTGGACGTCGACGGCAAGATCCCGCTAGTGCGTTGCGACGATCAGGCGCTGTACCAAACCATCGAGCAAATCAACCAGCCTTCAGTGCGCCTGGTTGAACCGGCTGGTGGTACGAACGAAGCGTTTGTTCACGCCTTCCTGCCCAAGGCGCAATTGAGCCTTCACGACAACGTGAGCATCTTCCAGGAACTGCTGGACAAGAAGGCTGACGTGATGATTACCGATGCGTCGGAAGCGCTGTACCAGCAGAAACTCAAACCCGGTTTGTGCGCAGTGAACCCGAGCAAGTTTATGCAGTATGGGGAAAAGGCTTACCTGCTACCGCGCGACGACATCACCTGGAAGTTGTATGTCGATCAGTGGCTGCACCTGGCCAAGGTGACGGGCAGTTACCAAAAAGTCCTGAGTCAGTGGATAGCAACGCCCGAGACTAAATAACCCGCCAACTCCCCCCTGTAGCAGCTGGCGAAGCCTGCGTCCGACTGCGCAGCAGTCGCCCTCGCCTACCTACACGCCCTATCAGGCAAAACACAAAACGGCGGAAACACTTCCGCCGTTAGTTAATCGTCGTGCAACAACCCCGAACTGTACTCGCCGAAACTGTTACCAAGCGCACTGCCATGCACATTCATCTTGCTGGGGTTGTTGGTCGGCCCCGGGCCAAAACCGGCAGACGGCAGCGTGGCTTCCGAATATTCGCTATGGGTACTT
This sequence comes from Pseudomonas mucoides, assembly GCF_015461845.1. GTDB lineage: Bacteria > Pseudomonadota > Gammaproteobacteria > Pseudomonadales > Pseudomonadaceae > Aquipseudomonas > Aquipseudomonas mucoides. Next base: position 836,150 of record NZ_JACOPW010000001.1, read on the forward strand.
GCACCCGAACAGGCGCTCAACAGCACTGCACCACCGACTAGCACAACTTTGAAGAGATTCGAGATCATTTTTCAGTTCCCTGTGGGATGGAGGGCGCGGTGATACGAGCTTGAGTTGTCATCCTAGGCTGCAATGTCGGTAGGGATTATGAAACTTTGCGGGGCGACAGCGTTGGTTCAGGAATCGCAGTTTTGGTCAGTTCAATGGTCGCAGAACGTTACAAAGCCAATCGCTTAACGGGTGACCCCATCCAGCCAAATGTCATCAGACGTTGCTAGCGGTGCTTTGCTCCACGCGAGCCATGAGCAATATGGATGGGCTGACGTCGCCCTTACTCTTTTCCGAGACACGATGAATGAAGCAATGGCGAACATGGCTACCTGTATTGATGCTGCTGACCTTGACGGGTTGCGCAACGCCCCCCCCCAAAGACCAGAACAACCTCTGCAACATCTATCGTGAATACCCTGACTGGTATGAAGACTCGCTGAAGATGCAGGAGAAGTGGGGCACGCCTCAACATGTGGCGATGGCCATCATGAAGCAAGAAAGCAGTTTTATTTCCGATGCCTTGCCACCCCGCGACTACCTGTTGTGGGTCATCCCTTGGGGTCGAGTCAGTTCCGCCTACGGCTATGCGCAAGCGCAAGACCCGGTGTGGGGTGAGTACAAAAACGGCACTGGCAATGGCGGCTCGCGTGACAACTTTGATGACGCGATCATGTTCATAGGCTGGTACACAACCGGCACCCAGCGCCAACTCGGGATCTCGAAATGGGATGCTTACAACCAATATCTGGCGTACCACGAGGGGCGTGGCGGCTATCGTAACGGCACCCACCTCAGCAAGCCTTGGCTCATACAGGTAGCGCGCAAAGTGGAACAACAATCACAAAGTTATAATTCGCAGCTCAAGCTTTGTCGCCAGGCACTGGAAGATAATCGCAGTTGGTTTTTTTGAGTTGGGCCCTTGACGAGAATGTACGAGAAAGGGGCGGAGCTGTTTAATGCGTCGCCTCCCTTTCAGTTCAAAAATCAGCAAGCCTCTACAGGCCTCTCAACTTTGAACAGGTCGGCCTGACCTCTGGGAATCTGACCAATACGCTCCTTAAACAGCTTTGCAATTTATAGCCAGATGCCATCAGTCCGCCTGATGACTGTCTCGCTCAATACCATTCCCGGCGTCCGGAGGGCTATCTCGCAGGACTCGCCTCAACCCAACCAGCCCATTCCTGATAAACTCCGGTCTTTCGCCCCACCGATTCCAGACCCCCAATGCCCCCAATCACTGCCGCACCCGCCCCGCTCTCCCGCCGCTTCTCCGTCGCCCCGATGATGGATTGGACTGATAGACACTGCCGTTTTTTCCTACGCCTATTGTCGAAAAACGCCCTCCTCTACACCGAAATGGTCACGACCGGCGCGCTGCTCAACGGCGATCACGAGCGTTTCCTGCGTCACAACGAAGCCGAACACCCGCTCGCCCTGCAGCTCGGTGGCAGTGTCCCGCTGGACCTCGCCGCCTGCGCCCGCATGGCCCAGGAACACGGCTACGACGAGGTGAATCTCAACGTCGGCTGCCCAAGTGATCGGGTGCAGAACAACATGATCGGCGCGTGCCTGATGGGGCATCCGCAGTTGGTGGCGGATTGTGTGAAGGCGATGCGCGATGCGGTGTCGATTCCGGTGACGGTGAAGCACCGCATCGGGATCAATGGGCGGGACAGTTACGAGGAGCTGTGTGATTTCGTCGGCACGGTTCGGGACGCCGGGTGCACGAGTTTTACGGTGCATGCGCGGATTGCAATTCTGGAGGGGTTGTCGCCCAAGGAGAACCGCGACATTCCGCCCCTGCGTTATGACGTGGCAGCGCAGTTGAAGACGGACTTTCCGGAGTTGGAGATTATTCTCAACGGCGGGATCAAGACGCTGGAGGCCTGTCACGAACATTTGCAGACGTTCGACGGCGTGATGTTGGGGCGCGAGGCGTACCACAATCCTTATGTGATGGCTGAGGTGGATCAGCAACTTTTCGGCAGTACGGCACCGGTGATCAGCCGTGCCGAGGCGCTGGCGCAGTTGCGGCCTTACATTGCCGCACACCTCGATGCGGGTGGCTCGATGCACCATATCACCCGGCATGTGCTGGGCCTGGGCACCGGTTTTCCGGGAGCGCGCAAGTTTCGGCAGTTGTTGTCGGTAGATATTCACAAGGCTAAAGAGCCGTTGGCGTTGCTGGATCAGGCGGCGGAGTTACTTGAGGGGCGCTAACGGTTAGCGAAAAACCAGGCTGCATTTCTCGCAGCCTGGTTGGTGTATCAGAGCGCTGCCGCCTCAGTCCAGTTAACCCAGCCAAATGCCCAGGTTGCCAGGATCAATAAACCGAATGCGATCCGGTACCAGGCGAATACCGCGTAACTGTGGTTGGCGATGAACTTGAGCAAGCCGCGCACAGCGATCATGGCGAACAAGAACGCGGTGACAAAACCCAGGGCAAACACTGGCAGGTCGGCGGCCTGGAACAGGTCTCGATACTTGTAGCCTGAGTAGACCGCGGCACCGACCATGGTCGGCATGGCGAGGAAGAACGAAAACTCGGTGGCGGCCTTGCGCGACAGGCCAAAAAGCAACCCACCGATAATGGTCGATCCAGAGCGTGAGGTGCCCGGAATCATTGCCAGGCACTGTGCGAAGCCGACCTTTAGAGCGTCGGTCCAGCGCATGTCGTCAACATGATCGACATACACCACATGTTCCCGCCGCTCTGCCCACAACATGATAAAGCCGCCCACTACCAACGCCACTGCCACGGTGATGGGATTAAACAGATACTCATGGATCTTGTCGGCGAACAATACGCCCAAGACCACGGCCGGCATAAAACCGATCAGCAAGTTCAAGGTAAAACGTTGTGCATTACGTTGAGTTGGCAAGCCCGTGATGATTTCGAGGATCTTGCGACGAAACTCCCAGACCACCGCCAGGATTGCACCCAGTTGAATGATGATATTGAAGGCCATTGCTCGCTGACCACCGAAATCGAGCAAGTCCGCGACAATAATTTGATGCCCTGTACTTGATATAGGCAAAAACTCTGTCAGCCCTTCGACCACGCCTAAAATCAATACCGATACAGTAGTCCAAAAATCCATCAATCCTCCCCATCAAAAAAAACACGTCCGCTGACGTGCTTTTAATGCATCGTTAAACAGAGAGTAAAACGCATTCAGCCGCGCATGAGAACACCTTGTTAATTATTGTCCAGCACTACACCTGACAACCCTGATGTTATACAAGGATCAATAGCAGTTAGTTCAGCACCAAAGAAAAGCTCAATCCAACCTGCCAGCTGATCATTCATAACACTCCCCTCATAAAGTCACGCAGCGGCCGGGTTAACCAGAAGCACAGGGTACTGCGCTGGAAAGGCGGGAGAACAAGCCGAAAGATGGCACAATGACACTCTTTTGCCTGCAACCATCAACTACACAGAAGTGCAATGATTTCTAACAAATTCACCAGCAATGTTAAAAAAATGTGATGCCTGCGAGAAAACCCCATGAAATGTTACCAATTGTCAGTCACAGATGAGAATCAGTGCTTTAACATTCGAACGTCAGCACCCAGCCGAGTCAAAGCATGATGCTTACAGGGAAAATAACGACTACCAGCCACAGTCACGCGAAGGAGGTGATCGGTATTCTCACCATTGGGCGGACCCAAACGTTAGTGGAGGACTTTAAGACTCTATTAGCAAGCCACGTCCCGAATGATATACCTGTTGATACAACGTGCTACAGCAACTCTTTCAGAAAAAATCAAGACGTTCATTCATACCGGGCTGTCTTCATTGTCATTGACAGCCCTCAAGCGTTTGTTGAGAGCCTTGCCCTCGTTGAAAATATGCGTGCTGACAACCATGCACTCCTTATTTTTGTAGCGATCACCGGTAGAGGCACCTACAACAAGATGAAATATTATCTTGCCGGGGCCGACTATTGTATTAAGTTTGGTACTTTGGCAGACGAAAACTCGGACGTGCTTTCCGAGTTTTTTAATAGCGCGGAATGGCAGAAGCAACATAATCTGCTTCTGGACCCCACTCGCATGTGCCTGATTGGAGACTGTAAAAGACTGGACGTATCGTTTCCGGAAATGAAGATACTAGAAGCATTTTCCGGCACAAAAAATCAAATATTGAGCCACGATGAAATCGCCAGAATCATGGGGCTTAATATTAATTTTTATGACCCAAGGGCCTTGGAAAAATCCATCAGCCGCCTTCGTGGAAAGATAAAAGGCCTATATGGCACAAATGCTATTCAAAGTATTCGTGGCCATGGTTATCGTTTAATCAGGGGTCTGATCTCGACCGCCTGATGATTAGTATCAAGGGAGTAATTGCAGTATGAACGCAACGGGGAGCGCGTCTCACATCTATCGTGCGAGTCATTATTTATCTCGACAATTGATCCTCACTCGCGATGACTGCCCATTTGGCAGCGAGATCAGAATACAATTTGACGACAGTCAGGTTCCGCCCGCACGTGCCTGCAGTGCACCACCCATGAAGCAGATGAGTGGCATCTACAGTGAAGTACTGATGCAGACCCGGCTGATTGCCTTTTCGCTGAAAGACCGCAATGTTTCCAGCGAAAATAAATACCTGAGCCGGCGATTCGTTTGCGTAGGGCAATCAGATCTCGCCAGTCCTGCACTCACCGAAGAGTTGATCCAGTGCAACGATGCGCTGAGTAACTTTGGCCAGACACTGGCTGTCGCGCTCAATGAGTTGCCTCTTTCAGCGGTGAGTTTCACCGACAAAAAGAAAATCCTCAACAACATTTATCTGCTGAAAGATCATGGGATAGAGATTGCTTTCGACGGCTATGATATCCACGACGAAAGTATCGAACTCTTTACCACCCTGAACCTATTCGACTATATAAAAATACCCCTTCCAACCCTAGACTTGAACCTTAAACAAACTGGCAACCCTGAGTTATTCAATCGACTTCATGAACGCATGACCATGCTGACTCACACCACCAAAGTCGTCTTCATAGCCGACAGAGTCGAGCAGTCTGCCAGTCATGTACTGGCACGCGCGTTGCCCTTTGATTACTTCCAAGGGAGCCATTACTCCCCTGCCGACATCCTTTTGAATTAAAACCGAAAGTGCACTTCAGGAGAGAAGACATGGAAAGCAGCACAACCCTCCCCAGAAAATATTTTGTCGTCGTTACTCACAGCTCGGCATTACAACTTGAGCTGGAAGCATTGCTGTCGAACAAGCGATACAACTCATTTGGCACCTCACAGGCAAAAATGTTTGTCGAAGGTGTTGCCCCACCCTCTTCCCCCCCTAAGCTCATGGAGTTTTTTTCCCCTCACCTGGACAGTATTGTCCCGCCTGTTATCAAACGTGATACACAGCGTATGCTTTCGTCATTCGAATCCGAGTGGCGAACAGTCCAGCCCGACACGCGATTCAATAACAGCAACGCTCGTACAGATGAAGCCTCGGACGCCATGTACACGGCGGCCAAGCCACTCAATTCCCATGCAGAAGCCTGGCGACTGAGCAACGGCAACGGAGCTCTGATCAGAGATGATATCGAGATTGTCTTGACTGGCCTCGAGGCCGCGCTGGTCAAAAAAATGCTCAACCATGATGATCGCGTCGTGAGCAAAGATGATCTTATTCGGAGCATCGGCAGGGAGCCGGAACATTATCGAGGTCTCGAGATGTGCCTTAGTCGACTACAGGAAAAGTTTAAAAACGCCAGTAACGGCGAACGCCTGTTCCGAGCGGTCAGGAACCGAGGTTATTGCCTGACACAAAAAATCATACGAGGGAAAAGCCTCACCTGAAAAAACGCAACGACCCTGCGGGTAGTGCATTACAAAAATAAGAAAGCACACTATCTTATACTCCCCCCCTCGCAGCTGAAATCCCCCTCCAAACATGCCATGCCACCCCAACTTACATTTATCGACTATTTCTAACACCCCGCCGTTCAAGATCAACAACCCGCAGAACTTATCAGCCGTTAGAAGTCGTCAGACAGCCCTCTCCCCAATAAATTAATCTATTCACTGGCGAGCGCACCGCATAGTGGCAATTCGCTCACTAATGCTTTGCCATCTTATAAAAATAATAACGTTTGCTTCATCAACTTTGGCTGTTGTCTGTCGACGCGCGAATGGACGTATTTTGGGGATATCGCATGGTTAACAATCTTCGTATCAATCGAAATACCCACCTCAAAGGATTGACCTTCTGGGGACAATGGGCACTGGGTCAGGGCTTTGTAGTTGCCCTGTTGTTTTCATTGGTTTATTACCACACCGGAACGCTAGAGTTCTATTATCGAGTCTGTGCAATTCTGACTGTACTTGCTTCGGTTCCCGCCTATACATGGTGCGGCGTCTATGCAAAGAAAGATAACTATCTGACGGGCTTGGGACGTTTGTTCATGGGTTGGTCAATGACATTGGCCGCGTTAGCCTGTGTCGCGTTTATCTGTAAGGCTGACGAACTGTTTTCTCGTCAACTTATCCTGGTCTGGGCCGCCTGCGGTTACCTCGGGCAAGCGCTGTTGTACGTCCCGTTACACGGATTCTCGCAATACTATCAGCGGTCGCTTCAAAGCGAGCATAAGACCCTGATCGTGGGGACTGGCGAATTGGCATTGGGATTGGCCCGCAAACTGCGCAGCCTGGAGCACTTCCCGCTGGTGGGCCTGGTCAGCACGGACACCACGCTTCCGCCGGCGCCGGGCTCACCGCGTATCGTGGGCCCCCAGGAGCAACTGCTGGAGTTGATCGAAGCCCATGACATCCGACGGTTGTACATTACGCTGCCCCTGAGCGAAGCGGCGAAAATCGAGGCCATGTATATCGATTTGCTGGGTGCCAACGTAGACGTGGTCTGGGTGCCGGACTTGAATAGTCTGACGCTGCTCAATCACTCAGTAAGAGTCGTGGACGGCTTGCCGGCGATCTACCTGAATGAAAGCCCGTTGACCAGCCAGCCCACCGCCGCACTGAGTAAAAGCCTGCTGGAAAAGAGCGTGGCGTTGTTGGCCATTGTCCTTCTAAGCCCCCTGTTGTTGCTCATTGCCTTGGCGGTGAAACTCAATTCGCCAGGCCCGGTGTTCTTCAAGCAGGACCGTCACGGCTGGAACGGCAAGGTGATCCAGGTCTGGAAGTTTCGCTCGATGCGCGTACACGATGATCACGAGGTCAAGCAGGCCAGTCGTAACGATTCGCGGATTACCCCGGTTGGACGTTTTATCCGCCGTACTTCGCTCGATGAATTGCCGCAGCTGATCAATGTGCTGCAAGGCCACATGGCATTGGTCGGGCCACGTCCGCACGCCGTTGCACACAACAACTACTACTCCGGGAAAATCCTCGCCTACATGGCCCGTCACCGAATCAAACCGGGGATTACCGGGCTGGCTCAAATCAACGGTTGCCGCGGTGAAACGGACACCCTGGACAAGATGCAGAAACGGGTGGAGATCGACCTTAAGTACATCAACAACTGGTCGTTGTGGCTGGACCTGAAGATCCTGGTGAAGACGCCTTTCACCTTGCTGTCCAAAGACATTTATTGATGGCTTGGTAGACAGACACAAGCAACACCACAAGGGGACGCAAGTCCCCTTTTTCATGGGCGTCGATCAGGTTGCAGTGCTGATTCAAGCGTGGGATAGCGCAGAGAATACGGCGCCATGTCTTGCAGTGGATACGGTGCGATCTACAACGTCAGTTGCGCTGTAGATCGCCCGCCCTTCACTCGGTGATCTTGCCGAAGTTGCGATAGAACAAATCGCTGTCACGGCTCTCGGTCATGGCATGCAGCGAGTAGCTGCGATTGAGCCTTGCACCACCGTCGCGGGTCAGCGGTGACCAGACGATATTGGCGCGACGCATTGTCGACATACTCATCATTTCATCGAATGGAATGGAGATGTAAATGCCCTTGTCGAAACTGCCTTCGCCATATTCCGCGCTGGTTGCAGTGGTCAACGTGGCCCAGGCCCCGAATTTCACGCCATTGTTGAACTGCCGAGACAAGTCGAGTGTGGCGCCCCAATCCCGCGCCAGATAACGACCGACGCTGACGGCCGCCTGGGATTCGAAAGGCAGGTCGGTATAACCCGTGATGTGGCCGGTAACGGTCGAGTAGTCCCTCAGGCCAAAGCCTTGGTCAAACTCGCGCTGACGCACGTAGTTCAGGTCCGCGCCGACAGACCAGCCCTGCCCCATCGGACGGAACAGCACCTCACCGCCAACGCCGGCAAACATCGATTCCAGGTAGCCACCGTAGACCATGCCATACAGGTCTTTATCCAGTTGCTCGGCATGACTGAGCTGGAACATCGGCATCGTCACATCCGAGGTCGTCAGGTACTTGCGCAGGTCCGTCCGCACCCGGGGCAGGCCACTCGGCGCGTCGTAGGTGAAGTTGTCGTAGTTGTTCACCAGATTGGCACTGAGCAGGCCGCTCCACCAGGTATTGCGTGTGAAGCGGTACTCGGCGTCCGCATCGGCAGTCAACTGATAGAGCAAACCGTCAGGGCCACCGACGTTCTGTTTGTAACCCAGCCCAAGCCCGTAGTTGAAGGGTTGGAGCGTGCCGGTATAGAGCGTGGTCTCCCGGTGCGGCACCGGCGCGTTGACCTCGGTCGTACGGTGCAGGCTTTGCAGTGGTTCTTCATTGTTGACCACTTCGCGAAAGGTCTCGCGAGGCACACTGGTTTCGTCCAGCGGCATGTCGTAGCGCTTGTTTACCAAGGTAAACCAGTCGATATCGTCATTAACGCTGTTGTCCAGAATCCGGCTGGCGCGGCCGACAGCTTTTGCCGAATAGAAATAATTCGACTGTTCGCCGTACACCAATAACTCTGAGCCGCGCTGGGTAATGCGCTCAACGTTGTAGCCTGCATTTTGCTGCAGTCGTTGGGCGACGTTGGCCCAGTTGACCTGATCCGGCGCGGTGACCGGTGCATGGGCCGGCAGACGCTCCGCAGGTGGATCGTAGGTCTTGGTGGGTGCCTTGCGGCTGACGAAGTTGGTGTGCAGGGTGATGCCGAACATGGCGGTATTGCCGCGCTCCCAGCCAGCGCTGAGATCAACCGAATCGGTCAGCTTGAACACCGCGCCGATGTTCACCGGCGAGTCCTGCTTGATCTGGTTGTCCTTCGGCTCGTTCTTATAGTCGTTGCCTTCGTATTCCAGTTTCAGGCTGAGCGGCTCCCAAGGCGTCTGGTAGGTCACGCCGCCGAACAACGAAGGACGCCCACGGAAGTAGGCATTGGTATTGACGTCGCCGGTGCCTTCACTGGCTGGCCGGGTTTTGAAACGATCATCGACCCACCCCAACGGGTTATCGAAATCGCCGCGATTGCCCAAGTAGCCCCAGGCAACACCCGCGCTGAAATCGAAGTCGTCATAGCGCTTGTTGGCGACCACGAACTCACTGGAGAACAGACCGGTACCCCCGATGTCGCGAAACCCTACGGCCAACTCGGGCGCCCAGTGGCTTTCTTGCCACAGGCGCAGCTTTAGGTCCACGGCCTTGTCTTTATAGCTCTGGTCGCCACTCAGGGACTCGGGGCCATATTTGCGGTTGGTGATTGCGGTATAGCGAAACGAGCCTTCCAGCCACTCAAAGGGCTGCAAGGACACGCTGTAGCGGCTATAGGGGCTGGTGCGGCTGGCATTCACGCTCAGCTCGCCGGCCGGCGCCATTCGGGCCGTCGGCGTCTGCATCAAGCCCACGCCGCCAAAATCACTCTGGGTAAATCGCGGCTCTGCATGAGCCAGACCACAAGGCAACAACAGTACTGCAGCAAAACGTAAATTCAAGGAACCACCCCAGCCAGTTGCGTGGCAAGAAATTCGGCCAACTGCTGATTCAGTTCAGGTATAGGCGGACTAAGATCATCGTTTTTGACAGGGACCAGGATTTTGCTGCCAGCCGCAGGCACCTGCCCGCTCTCGCGATTCCACGGCGCAATGCCGACCCGACGGGTGATGCCATCGGGCTGAATGATCCACAGGTAATCGGCTTCAGCATCGGCCAGCGGCGAACACCCTTGCAGGTAATCCCGCGCTTCCTGCATGGCGCGATACGCAACCCGGCACGGTGCGGCGACAGCGCCCAACACTTCAACGACATCGGAACGCATCGGGTAGATCAGGCTGTCGCCGTCAGCCACGCGAAAATTGAGCGCGAACCCGACCTCGACCGAGATCGGGTCCAGCACGGCCACCTGGCGCCCCGTGACGGGCAAATGGCTGACTTGCTCGTACAACCGCAACGCCAGCGCCGCTCGACTGGGTAGATCCAGGAGCAACGCGGTACGCTGCAGCACTTTCAGATCGAACAAGACGCCGGCTTTAAGCCGAGTCTGCTCTTCGAGCAAGGGCCGTCGCAGCCAGGCCGCCGCCAGCCAGTAGCCTTCAGGATTGGGTTGCGCGACGCGCATCACATCCAGCACGCGAGCACCGGGTTGCAGCTCAACGGGCCCCGGATTGCGCACGTCGCCACTAACGGACACCGCCGCGCTCACGCCGCCGGAGATCAACCACAGGCACGTCCATAAAACCTTGGGAAACTTCAACGGACAGTCCTGCGTTCAGAGGTCAGCTGAACGATCGTGACCCTGAGCTGTGCAGTCAGTTGCTGCTCGCTCTGCAGGATGAAACCGTTCTGCGGATTGACCCAATAATGATTGGTTGCGTGCAGGCCGATAGCCGGTGCATCAATACGCTCATCGACACGCATCACGGCGTACTCCTTGTCCAGAATCCTGATGGTTTCCATGGGGTGTCGCGTGAAGCGACTGCTCACGGCAACCCCCACTTCATAGCCGTGATAGAGATCGATCCAGCGCTGGCTGGTGTAGCCATCGGGCAGCGAATGCAGCCCTTGTTTGAACGGCGAGACCGCTTCAAAACGGGTCCCGTCCAGATCCCCGTCGAAGCCCAGTCCGACACTTCGAACCGCCAGGCCATCGCGCAGTAACAGCACCTGCTTGCCGGATGCGACCCAGTACTGCAAGTCACCTCGTTCACGCACCATCGCCAACACCCCTACACCGGAAGGGGTGGTCAGCTTGAGTTGGGGGTAGCGAACTTCGGCTATTTGCGCCGGGGTCAATTCCAGGTCGTCGGGCCCGCCGGCCACGGCTTTGAAGTTCGCCAGCGTGGCCTTCATCAGCGGGTTACATCCACACAACAGCAAGGCCGCCATCAAGCAGACGCTAACTTTCAACGTTCTCACAGTTGGACCAGACCTTATCGGGAGTTAGCTTCGCTTAAGTTGTTTTGTGCGGCAGCGCCCATGCCCAGAATCGAGGCCGATGGCACCAATTGACTGATGAAGCGGTTCCAGCGGGTGACGTTGGCAGGGCCCACATAAACAATGTCCTGGGGGCGAACATCGAAGTGGGTGGCGAGCGCCATGGCGGAAGGCGACTCGGCTTGCAGCTGGTAGATTTTGGCGGGTTCTACATCGAGGTTTTCTACGCCCCGGATGACGTACACGGCGTTGCCGTTAGAGGTGGTCTGGTTCAACCCGCCTACCGAGCCAATAACGTCAGAAAGATTCATGGTGCGGGTCTTGAAGGTCAACGCGCGTGGCTGATTGACCTCGCCCATGACGTAAATCTTCTTGCTGTCGTTGTACGGCAGGTACAACTGATCGCCGCCTCTGAGGTAGACCTTTTGCAACTCGGCATTCTGTTGATTGAGTGCATCCAGATTCAGCGGATATACCCGCCCGTTTCGCGTCAACAGCAACCCGGACAAGTCAGCATTAAGCGGGTCAATGCCGGCGGAACCCAAGGCTTCAACAACGTTGAGCGGATTGGTGGAAATGGCTTGCGGACCGGCTTTCAACACAGCGCCCGACACCACCACTTTCTGACTGGCAAAGCGCAACACCGCGACATCCACTTGCGGGTCCGAAATGAAGGTCGACAACTTCTCGGCGATATCGGATCGCAGTTGCTGGATGGTCTTGCCGGCGGCCTGGACTTCTTTGATGTAGGGGTAGTAGAGCGTGCCATCGGAACGAACCAGACGGCCGTTTGCATCGATCTGCTGCTGCGCGCCGGAAGGTGCTGTCAGCTCGGGGTGATCCCATACCGTGATGTACAAGACATCGTTATTACCAATGCGATATTCGGCGGGTGTGGTCAACAACTCCGGAGGGAGTGACTCATGGACCTGTGTTGCCCTGTCCATGGCGATGAGCTTGGGGGTGATCGGAATCAGCTCGACCCGACTGCTTTCGCTGGCACCTTCGCGCGTGATATCACTGGTGCTCAGATGTTGCCCCGGCGAAAACATACAACCTTGCAAAGCAATACTTGCCAGCATTAAAAAAGGAACACTACGAATCATAATGGCACTACGCTATTCAAGGGCAAACCCAAAACAAGATCGCCCAGTGTTAGCCGGGCAATCTTGTATTACACGTGCGAAATTTGTTAGTTATGGGTGCCGGTCGTCCCGGTAGTACCCGTGGTGCCGGTGGTCCCGCCATTGGAACTTCCACCGCTGTTGGACGCTGCCACAGCACCGGCAACCAGCGCGGTGCCGGCCAATACTGCTTGTCCCGCCGTCACATCACCGACGACTTGGGTATCCAGCGTGAGGGCTTCTTCTTCGACTGCGAGTGCCCAACTGCTCATCATGGACAACAGGGCGATTACCATTATCTTTTTCATATCAAACTCCTTCCTGCGAGTTCTTTATATCTACGGACTTGCCGGATGGGTTGCCAGTCAATTTTCCCGACCATAATTAACATCGCGTCCTTATATAACAGTTCAGCAGAAAAGCAGGACGCTATAGGCCCGCCCGTCAGCCTTGATCGGCATATCCACGAGGATGATTCGATTGCCAACGCCAGGTATCGGCCATCATCTCCTGCAAATTTCGAGTGGCCTTCCAACCCAGTTCCTTTGCCGCTTTGGAGGGGTCAGCCCAACACTCGGCAATGTCGCCCGAACGTCGTGGCATCACTCGATAAGGCACCGCCCGGCCCGAAGCCTGCTCGAATGCCCGCAGTACTTGCAGAACGCTGTAACCGTCGCCGGTGCCAAGGTTCCAGATATTGATCCCGGTGCGCGTCGAGATCGTCTGCAACGCCTTGAGATGCCCGTCCGCCAAGTCCACGACGTGGATGTAGTCGCGCACGCCGGTGCCATCGACGGTGGGGTAATCGTCACCAAATATCGACAACTCCTGCAGGCTGCCGACAGCAACCTGACTGATGTAAGGCACCAGATTATTGGGAATCCCGTTGGGGTCTTCGCCCATCTGCCCACTGGCGTGAGCGCCGATCGGATTGAAATACCGCAACAGTGCAATACTCCAGCGGGGCTCCGCTGCACACAGGTCATGCAGTACGTTTTCGATGATCAGCTTGGATTGCCCGTAGGGATTGGTGGGCGTGCCCGTCGGAAAGTCTTCACGAATCGGCATCTGCTCAGGCGCGCCGTACACCGTGGCCGAGGAACTGAACACCAACCGGAATACCCCGGCCGCGGCCATGGCCTGACAGAGCGTAATGCTCCCGCACACGTTGGACTCGTAATACTCCAGCGGCTTGCGCACACTCTCGCCTACGGCTTTGAGGCCGGCGAAATGCAGGACCGCATCAATGGAGTGCGCCTGGAAAATCCGGTCAAGCAAGGCTCTGTCGCACACGTCCCCGTGAATCATCAATGCGGACTTTCCGCAGATGGCTTCAACGGCATGCAGCGCTGCATCAGAGCTATTGCTCAAGTTGTCCAGCACAACCACTTCGAAGCCCGCTTCAAGCAGCGCAAGTGTGGTGTGAGAACCGATATAACCGGTTCCACCCGTTACCAGAATCTTCATAGAGCGGTCCATAGTGGGGTATTGAAGTATTCAACTGCGCGCCACGTTTAAAACTTTTGGCGCACGCAATAATTGACGCCAATGACTTATTAGCACTTCACAAGAACCGATACTATTAATAGACACCGACCAAAACTAACTAAACACTGACAGGCCCGACAACTAATAACATTCACCCCATTCTGCGCATGCCATTAATTGCCATCAAACCATGTCTCAGGTATTAAAGTACAACCACCGTAAAACATCCAAACTCACGGCCACCGTCTTTTGTGTGACTGTGAACAATGTCTTTCCAGGATATATCTATGATTCGTAAATGCTTGTTCCCCGCCGCCGGCTATGGCACACGCTTCTTGCCTGCAACAAAAGCAATGCCGAAGGAAATGCTGCCGATCGTCAACAAGCCTTTAATCCAATATGCCGTTGAAGAGGCACGGGACGCCGGTTTGCAGCACATGGCCATCGTGACCGGTCGGGGCAAACGCGCACTGGAAGACCATTTCGACATCAGCTATGAGCTGGAACATCAGATTCGCGGCACCGAGAAAGAAAAGTTTCTGGCCGGCACGCGCGAGCTGATAGAAACCTGCACGTTCGCCTACACCCGCCAGGTCGAAATGAAAGGCCTGGGGCACGCGATTCTCAGCGGCCGTCCTTTGATCGGTGACGAACCCTTTGCCGTGGTACTGGCGGACGACTTGTGCCTGAACCTGCAAGGTGACGGCGTACTGGCGCAGATGATCAAGCTCTACAAAAAATTCCGCTGCTCGATCGTCGCCATTCAAGAAGTCCCGCGGGATCAGACTCACAAGTACGGGGTGATCGCCGGCGAGCTGATTTCCGAAGGGATCTACCGCGTCAACAGCATGGTTGAAAAGCCAGCACCTGAGGACGCACCGTCCAATCTGGCAATCATTGGCCGGTACATTCTGACCCCGGATATTTTTGATCTGATCGCCGACACCCAACCCGGCAAGGGCGGCGAAATCCAGATCACCGATGCGCTTATGAAGCAGGCACAAAATGGCTGCGTGCTGGCCTATAAGTTCGAAGGCCTGCGCTTCGATTGTGGTGGTGCAGAAGGCTATATCGATGCCACCAACTTTTGCTATGAGCAGCTGTATCTCAAGGGCCTTTAACCAAACGACCCAGCCCAATCACCGCTCACCTTGCGGAGCCCTCGTCACACTCTTTCATCCAGGCAGGCCACTATGACCACTGCAAAACGCTCGGTAGACACTGAACTGAAAGCGAGCAACTTCGGGATGATGGCCTGGCTGTCAAAAGCGCCGTCGTTATCCTTCGACACGGCCGCCTGGCTGGGCACAACCCTGCTGGTTGAGCGGATCGGAGTATTCCCTTCTTCGGGCGATATTCATCGCCCGATCAGAGACCCGCTCTCCCTCTTGGCTCACCTGAAAAGTCTGTATGCCAACCAGGCTCTGGATGTCGATGAACGCGACGGGCTTAAAGTGATTTTCAACGATTGGCGATTCCGGGTTCGCATCCGCTATAGCGACCCGGCGATCGTCATCAATGTTGAAACGCGGTGTGATCCCGAACTCATGCCTCTGAAAACTGCAGAGCTGCTGAGTCAGCTGGAACACTTTGAGCGGTGAAGGGTTACTTCGCAGCGGCACCACACGGTGACTTGCCGACAAGCAGTCGATAGACATAATCGGCAATAAGCCGACCTCCCGAATCCGGGATGGGGTGAATCTTGTCAGGGCCGATCATGGGGGTCGGTCCGTCACTGGCGTAGCGTTTGAAGTCGGGTCCGAACGTACACTGCAAACTCCAATAGGCAATGTTCTGCGAACGCGCCCACGGTTCAAGCACCTGGGCATAGTCCGACATCGGATACGCACTGGAACGTGTTGTGTCCTCGCGCAGGATCACATTGACGCTCGCCGCTGGATGAACCTCGCGAACCATCCGCACCAAGCCTTTCATGTTCTCCAGATAATCCTTGGGCTTAACGCCAAACCCCTGGTCATTACCGCCCAACATAATCAGGTAGATGTCTGCCGGTATCTTTGAAACGACGCCCTTCCACTGGGCCTGCCATTGGCTGTCGCTGTTATAAAAGTCAGCGGAAGCGGCGCCCGAAGCAGCAAGTTTTGAGACCCGGACACCGCCACGGTCATTGGCCATCCAAAGGCCAAACAATGTCGGAGCGCCCTTCACCACTTCGAGCCTTAACGCCCAATCGTCTCGAGTGGGGACACTTAATTGCACTTCCTGAACGCCGGAACCCGACATCGTCAACGACTGCCACGTGTCGGAAGGTGCCCACCGGTACCTCATCTCACTGGTTTTACCGTTGCCCAGGTAGAGCAGTTTGGCTTGGCCAATGGATGTATTGATCACGGCCGTCTGCTTAGCGTCGATCTCAATGTAAGCACCCGCCTGCCCGGTAACCGTACGACTGTCCGGACTCGCTTGCCCAAGACTGGAAACATCCCAGTCACCACCGAAGTACTGCTTGTTGCTTCGGGTGTACTTGAAGTTCGTACCGCCGAGCGCAGCGCCGTGGTTAAACCCGACATAACCAGGCCCGGCAAAACTGAAGTCTTTCGCCAGGCGCTGAGTGAGTTCATTCAGATAAAAATCCTGCCCGGCGCTGTAGCTGTCGCCAATCACTGAGATGTCCAGCACTTCACCCGAGTTGCCCATGCTCAGGCCGGAAATACGTTCGCTTGAACTTCTTACCTCGATAACCGGCGTCGAAACGGGACGTACATCATCGATATAAACCATTGGCCTCATCCTTCTATTCGGCAATCAGGAGTGAGAGACCTTCAGCCCTGACGCCGGGGTCTTTTTGCGGCTCGTCCGCTCGCCCAGAAACAGAACGGAAGTGAGGGTGAAACGGCTGAACACATTCGACAGCACCACCGGCCCCAACAATCCGCACAACACACCGCCGAAGACCAGGACACTTTCATCCGTGACGCCCAAGCGACCCAACGCGAACCGTGAACTGGCGGCAAACAGTACGTGAAAGAGGAATATCGCGTAGGAGTAACCGCCGAGCCAGATCAGCACTTTCGAGCGCATGTCGGTCGACAGTAGCGCGACGCAGGACATACAGCCAACGAGCAATCCGACCAGGCTCCGGCGATCGACGATGAGTTCGCGATCCACGGCAGCAATGTAGAGCAACGCGACCGATATCAAGACGAACACCACGGGCCCGATCACTTTCAGCGATCGCTTTAACGCGTCGACATTCTCGTGACAAATCATCCCCGTCACAAAGAACGGCAGCAGATAAATAGCACCGTTGATGCCAAACGCATCGACCGGAAAAAGCGGCATCAGGAACACGGCTGCGGAAAACAAAAACAACAGGTACAGGCGAGTCGGCGTCTGTAGCAGACCGCGCCACTGAAGAAATCCGACAAACATGAAGATGATAAAAACCGCCTGCAAAAACCAGAAATGGTTAACCGGCAGGTAAAACGACAACAAGGCGTCCATCAACCCGACGTCCTTGTTCACCCCCGGCGCCACAGCCTGCAGCACCGAAAATGGAACACCGACAAAGAACAACGGCACGATCAACCTTCTGACCTTGCCCAGACAGTAAGCAGAGAAGTCATTGCCTCTGATTTTGTAAATGGAATAGATATAGCCCGATATAAAGGTGAACAACGGCATCCTGACGTACACCATTGAGTCCGCCAGGATTCGGAAAGGTGATCCCAGGTCAATTTTCAGTCCACCGCCCAGCGGCCCTATCACGTGATAGAGCACCAGCAGCAAGCACGCCAGACCTCTGAGCGTTTCTATTTCCAACGACTTTTTCTTGCTTTGCATAAACCACAAACCTCAGTTCAAGACGCTTGAATCAACCGACTCAGGTTTTTTTGAGCGCAACTGCAACCCCAGTCCCAGAAACAGAACCGGCACTACCATGGAGAAATGTCGGGCAAACGAGCCGAAGTCTGGCTCGAACAGCCCCTGCACCAATAAAAAGGACAGTGGGATAGCAATAAGCTCTTTGACTTTCGGTTCGATGAGCGAGCCCTTGTAGTGACTCGACGTCATCATTTTGAACATCAGCAATGAGGTCATCATCATCAGGACGACAAAGATGATCTGCCCCAGCCCCGATAAAAGTATTAACTCCACCGGGAACGACAACCTGAAAAAGATGCTCATCGAATCAACTGCCTGCGATACGAAATCACCGCCGTTGATCCACGACACGATCAATGACTTCGAGCCCTCCTCGCCCAACGTGCGCTGTTCATTGTTACTGGCCCGAATGGACGAAACCGAATAGCCGACCAACACCTGAATCGCCGTTGCGATCGCCAGATAGAACGCGAACAACATCAGGAAAAAGCTGAAACGCGACACATGCTTTTTCATGAAGCACACGCCAACCCAGACCAGAGAAAACAAGATCCAGTAAGGCCGAATCAGCACGCCGTAAAACAGCGCGGACAGAAAAAAACCTGCGCGGTATCGCTTCGAAAATGAAAAAACCAGAATGGCAATCACCGCCACCGAGACAATGATTTCCTTGGTCAGGTTATCGAGGAAGAACGACCGGACCACGCCCCACAAACACAAGGTGAGGAAGATCGTTATGGGTATTCTTCTGAAGATAAAGATCGGGATCGACGTCAGAAACAGATTGCACAGCATCCCGTAAGCCCACGCATTGGTCAGGTTTATGCCGGTGGGACGTAGCAGGTAAGCGGAGCATTCGTAAGAAGACCGGTCTGGCGAGAAGGGATTCCAGAAGTTGCAGTTGTCTGAACGAACGTATGACGACCACAACGTCATCGCATCCGGGCCTGGTTCGCGGTGCATCAAAAGCGGCATCGCAATGGACAGAAAAAGGCCACAGAACAAAATCAGGAATGAGATCGACGAGTCGAGTTTTCGCCCTCGAAACTCTATGGAAGGCAGAGACAAAGCCATTACAACGCCCCCTTCGCCCGGACAAACCTGGTCAGCAAAGCGATAACAACCAACTGCACCGTAATCGAGAAGACATTCCCCCACGCCGCGCCATAAATTGAATAATGTTTAATGAGTACATAGCTGACAGGCAGTGAAACCATCAGGCATATCGCCGCACTGGCCAGCGACACCCGACTGTTCTTCGACGCAATAAGGCCTCCCCAAACGATGTCGCCGACGGCCCGAAGGGCAAAGGAGAAAATCAGAATGGATAAAATCCTGTTATCCGGACGCGGGACTGCCACGTCCACGTAATCCAGCAGGACATTGAAGAAGGCATAAATCAGCACAGCCACCGCGCCGGAAACGATGAGGGAGCGCAACACCCATTGATTCAGGAACAGTTGCCGGACTGTCAGCGCCTGTTGATTATTTTTGTAGCGCTTGGCAAGTACCGGAATGCCGACGACGGCAACAACCGCGTAGGACAGCGCTTGCAAGGTGTTGGCCGCAGACCAGGAATACACGTACTTGCCGAGACTGGCGTACGGTTCAATGTCCAGAATAAGAAAACGCTCGGCGTACTGACTGAGTGCGATCAGGCCACCACCCAGATAAAAGGGCAGCCCTGCTCGCCAGACCGAAACGGTGGTGACGACACTGACTTCCCGCCCCTTGTGAACGTTCACCACAATCAAGTAACCCGCGACGATGACCAGCAGGTTGGTGACCACCCAAAGCCAAAGAACACTGGCGATGCTGGACACTACGCCCGCCATCAATCCCGCAACAGCAAGTAGCGCCCAGAGCCCGGTTTTTATAAAAAACAGTACCGCGCCCCAGTTGGCTTTTTGCGCCGAAAAAACAAACGAGTTTATTTCGAAGGAAAGATGCTCGGTGAGCAGCAGAAGCGTGACACAAGCGATCAACGCGGCACTCGCCTGCACATCGCTGAAGAGCGAGTACAGGGCGACCGTGACCACCGACAACAACAAACCAACGGCCAGGTACAGGACCAGTACCCTATCAACGACAAGCCGCGAACTGCCCCCGACACTGATCAGCCGGTTGATTTCAGAACTGAACCCGACACTGTAAAATTTCGAGGCTATCAAAGAGGCAGCAACCACAACGCCGTAAAAGCCCAATGCGTCATAACCCAGATAATGAGTGATGGCCAACACCAGCAAAAACTTTGCGCCTAATGCACCTCCCCGCAGCAACAACCGAAATATCATCGAACAATCCCTTTGATGATATTGTCCATCTGCACCGTTTTGGCTTCGATTTCTTTACAGGTGTCCGTGAGTTTCTTGCCGAATCGGGTGAGCGCGTTGGGGGCGTAGACCGTGTCGATGATGGTGTCGACATTGATGTCGCCTCCATTGATCACCCAGTCTTCCACGCCCATGTCCTGATACGCACCGAAGCCTTTGCGTTCATAACTGATATGGAAAGCGGGTACGCCGGCGAGAAGTGACTCAATCGCCCCGTGCAACCGGACGGAAATCACCAGGTCTGGCTGATACTTCGCCAGTGTCGCCTTCAAGGGCAGCAGGTCTTCGGTAATGCCAAGCTCCCGGTAAAACGCACCATCGTCGTTGCCACGCACAGCGCTTTGCACAGCGCAGACCACTTTGCTTTTCGCCCTTAGTCTCTGCAATAGAAGCTTCAGGTTGGCGACGTAGGCAACTTTCTTCTCTTTGCTCCATTCCGGCGGCTTGCGTAAAACAACGCAGACCACAGCAGGAGATGGTGCACAGCGGGTGAACTTGGGTTGCACCAGGATCTTTTTCGCTAACGCCTGAACTGCCAGGTCCGGTGCCCGATAGACGTTTTCATTGGATTTGAAAATAGCCGACGACCTGTTGTCCCTGACAAATACGGCATCGGCCTTGGTGTAGTGCTCTACGATTTTACTGCTCTCGCCATGGAACGGGCCGATACTTTGCGGAAGATAAACCGACGGCACCTTGCTCAAGATCGCCGTTTCAAGTTGCTTGGCATGCCCCAGTTTCAGCTTGATATGTTCGAAAGCGCTTTTTGAGCGCATGTACCCGCCACCGACTCCGACGATCAGATCAGTGGTTTTCAAGAGATCGGCAAGGGGTGCGTAAGACTGGTTGAGAAAAACCGCCTCCTTCACCCTTCCGAACCCTTTCGCCGCCATAACCGGTGCGTCATACCGCTTATACGGAAGATAACTGAATGACTGCGGGTCGGACGCAACTACGTTAATTAAAGTGTCTGCGCCAAAGTTGCGCAGCACCATGGCGATTGCCAAATCCACGAGCAGTCCATCACCCGAGTTTGACGCGCTGTAGCCATGCAAAATAGTTACGTTCATGATCTTGATTTCTACTTAATAGGTTTGAGCGGAATACACGTCATAGGTTTGCTGGATCATCAACGTCGCGCTGAACTGTTCGCGCACTTTCTTGCGACTTTCAGTGCCAAGTTCCAGTAACTTCTGCTTCTTGATATTCAGCAAAATGCGGGCAAGCGCCTGGTAGTCGCCGGCGGAGAACAGGTAACCCGTGATGTTGTCCGTCACCAGTTCAGGAAGCGATGTACAGTCACTGGCAATCACCGGCACGCCCATGGCCATCCCTTCGAGAGGCACCATGGCAAAGCCCTCCCAGCGACTTGGCACAATCAAGGCATCCGCCGTTTTATACAGCTCGTTTACTTCAGCGGGAGTCACCCACGGCAGGTATTCCACGGCGTCAATATCGGGGCACTCGACGGTGTCTTCGTTGACCGCACTGCCAACGACAGTGAGCCTCAAGTCAGTTCGCTCGACCTCAGCGAACGCCTTGAGCAACAAATCGAAGCCTTTCTGGTAGTCCAGTCGACCGACAAACAGTAGATGAATGTCCGTACTGTCGCTGGTTTTGCTCTCATCACTTTTATAATGAATACCGTTGTAGATCAGCTTCATGCGGTGACGATCAATACCAAACGATGCAGCTTTATCCATTTCATACTGACTGACACAAATAATGACATCGGTCACTTTCTGCAAAACCCGCTCAATCAGTGAATACACTTTCTGTTTGACGGGAGAACTCTCCATCAAGAAGGAAAATGCGTGCGGGCAGTAAACAATTTTAGGGGACCGCCAAGGGCGCATGACCAGACAGACACACCGGCCGATCACCCCGGAAAACGTGCTGTGCAAGTGCACGACGTCCGGTTTTTCCTTGAAAATAACACCAGCCAGTTTCCAGGCAAATCGCAACAGGGACATGACATCGCGCTTGTTCCGGGAAAAGGTCCTGATGTTTTTCTCATCAATGCCGTGCAGCTCTTTCTTCTGATCGAACGGAACCAGATAAACCAGTTCATACTTCAGTGCGTGGTCCTGAGGAGGGGTCGATATCGTACGAATAACCGTCGCAACACCACCTTTGATTGTTTCCGCCACGTGCAGTATTTTTTTCATAATCCACCTATCTCCATGAACTTAGTCGCAGGCAAGCAGCGTTGAAAGTGGCTAACGATCGTTAAACCACTCTCAACTCGATTACCTGATAGATAGAACTCGCATCAGGACTTGTCAGAGGCGTACTCATAGTTGTAATAGCCATAACTGCCATTACCGTAATAGCTGGACGCGCGTTTCTCGACGCCGTTAAAAATGGCGCCCTTCAACTCGATACCGTTTTGCGCAAATCGACGTATTGTCAATTCGATCTCTTTGGCAGGATTCACACCAAAGCGCGTCACAATCAGATTAATGGCGGCTTCACGTCCGACGATGGCAGCATCTGTCACTGCCAGAAGCGGTGGCGTATCGATGATCACCACATCGTAGAGTTCACTCAGTTCTGCCAGGAGCTCTCTGAAGTTGGCATGCATCAACAGCTCTGATGGATTAGGCGGCACCTGCCCGCGACTAATAAAATGCAAGTTGTCCGTTTCAATTCTATTGATCGCCTGCTCAATACTGCAGCGTTTGGTTAATAGATCGGATAAACCATTGGTGATCGGCGTTGCCAGGGTCTTGTGCAGATGACCTTTGCGCATATCGGCATCGATCAGTACGACCCGCTGCCCGCTTTGAGCAATAACCGCCGCCAGGTTCGAAGACACAAACGTTTTGCCCACCTGCGGACTCGGCCCGGAAATCATGATCCGGTTGTTGGTCGCATCCAGCCCTGCAAAATGCAGACAGGTTCTCAGGCTGCGTATCGACTCGATCGACAGGTCAGTGGGATTACGCAGGGCCAACAGAAAAGACTGGTTGTTGACGGCGTCACCCAGCCGAATTTTTTTGCTGTCTTCTTCCCGCTGCAAATCGCTGTATGGAATGGAGGCATAAACAGGTAGCCCAAGCTGCTCGATGGCTTCCGGCCCCTCGAGGCCTCGGCTCAGGGATTTACGCACCAACACCAAGGCAACACCGACAAATCCGCCTAGGAAAGTTGCAATGAGAACGATCAGGGCTTTGCGTGGTTTGACCGGAGTTGTGGTATCGACGTCGGCGGTATCGATCAATCGCGCATTGCCAACCGCCCCTGCCCTGATGATGTCCAGCTCCTGGGATTTATTCAGCAACTGGGTATAAATCTGAGTCGCCACTTCCACATCACGAGTGAGGTTCAACAGTTCCTGCTGCGTGGCCGGAAGATCCTGAACCTTCTTCTCCAAACCATGGCGCTGCTTGTTCAAATCCGCGATTTGAGCCATCAAGGCGCGGTAGGCCGGGTGCTCTCGGGTGAACTTTCGATCCAGGTCCGCTTGCTGGAGCTTCAGATCGGAGATGCGCGTATCCAGCACCACCATCTGTTCCAGAACAGACTTGGTTTCAAGTGAGATATTTACCGTATTGCCGCGGGTTTGATAGCTGTTCAGCGCGTTGCTGGCTTTGACCAGATCCTCTTTGACTTGAGGCAGTTGCGCCTGCAGGAAGTCCAGGCTCTGGGCCGCCTCGGCAGAGGTGCGTTGCACATTCTGCTGTACATAAAGTGTCGAGATCTTGTTGAGGATCTTCACCGCCAGGGTGTAGTCGGTGCTGGCAAGGGCCAGGCTTATAATGCCCGACTCTTTACCTTGCTCGGAGACATCGAGAGCGTCCTGGTAATTCTGAATGGTGACAATCCGTGGATTGCGAACGACTTCGAATTTAGTGCCCGGATTCGCGGCCATGCGCGCGACAAGCACCTCGACCCCATTGTCTACAACTGCGTTGCCTGTCGTGCCGGCGGCCAACAAACCGCCATTGTCATCGTAGAGCTTGAAGCGGTTCTGCTCTTCAGCCACCAGGGTCAATTTTTTACCCAACAGTTCATCAGGCAGCTTGAGCTTCCCGATATCAAGACGCTCGCCCCCCCAGGCATAACTGCTCATGCCGAAGCGCGCAGGCGAAACACTTTCCGTCGGAGTACTCTTGTATCGTCGCGCGATAAAACCGCCCACGACAGGGAAGGTGTTGGGCGTTATCACGATATCCAGGCGCAGATCATCGACGGTTTTACCGATGACCGCTCGAGATTTGATAATCCCGATTTCGGTCGCCGCCGGGGATTGGCCACCCAGCATGCTGCTGATATCCGAAAACCCCAACATGTCGTTCTTTTTCGGTTCGACCTGTACCAACGCGTTCGCCAGATACACAGGTGGCGATAGTATCGAATAGGCGGCGCCGGTCACCATGAATGCACCGGTGATGGCACCTATTAACCATTTATGATCAATCAATGTGCCCAGTAAGCCGAGAAGATCAATCTCGTCTCCTTCTTTATCCCGGGTGCTGACTACTGACGGTAACTGCATAAGGTCTATTCTTTTACCTTTAATACTAATCTGAAAATCATCCATCAACGTCCGAGGCGCTGTGCCCATGAGCAAACAGCATCTTCAATCAATGCATGAGCATGGACAAAAGCAGCTTTTCCTTGACGATACGGGTCCTTTATTTCGCGCTCACTCTGCCACTTGCCCAGAAGAAACACTTTACCCCTCGCGTGCGAGGCAATATTCAGCACGCCTTTTACATGCTCTTTTTCCATGACCAGAATCAGGTCTGATTCATTAACAATCGCAGGCGTAATTTGCCGCGCTTTAAACCCTTGGGCAGCGCGACCCTTTTCTTCGAGAACGGAAAGTGCGTTGGGCTCCATAGACTCGCCCACCCGCGCGTCCAGCCCCGCGGAGGTTACCGAGATATCCGAAGGCTCCAGCGCGTTGCGCAGCAACATTTCAGCTGTTGGACTTCGGCAAATATTGCCCACGCAGACGATAAGAATCTTTCTGAACAAGGCTACTCTTCCCGTGTAGTGTCGAATCGGCCAATGTGTAGCGGGGATATGAGTGAACCGATAAGATCGGTCCCGCATTCAGAGATGGATCGATCATGGAAATACAAGGATATTAAATACCACGACACATAAAAAACGCCCAACCAGAATAGCCGGACCAAAAATAACGACAGCAATCTGCGCATTATTTTCCGACTAAAAATAACAATGGCGCACCGGCAATAGAGAATTGATGATATGGCTGTATTACTCGCCCCCTCAGGAATCAGACATGACCTTAACGTGTTTTCGATGTATTAGCGTCTCAACACTATTGTTACTCGGCGCCTTCAATCACGCTAACGCCAGCCAGGCTTTTCCCGCATTGGCAGAGGGCAACAAGACCATAGGCGTTCAGGTAAAGATTCAAAACTTCTCTGCCACCGATGCCCGGCAAATCAAGGACTCTGGCTTCGGGTTCGTGCGTTTTGGCGTATGGACCAACAGCTTGAACAGCCCGGCGTACCAGAATCAGATCAATGAAGCTTTCGCTGCCGCCAAATCTGCCAACTTGCCAGTATTGATGACCGTTCGCTCAACCAAAGCGTTAACCGGCAAATCGAAAAGCGGTGACGATGAACTCGCCAACGCAGGCGCGGCATTCTCAAACTCAGTCATTGGCCTGGAAAACACATACAGCACGCAGCTTGTGGCCATTGAAATATGGAATGAACCGGACTTGCCAAAATACTGGCCCACACAGGATTTTGAAGTAACCTTTGTGCCGTTCATGAGCGCAGTGTGCAACGGATTGCAAAAGCGCGATCACTCAACACCGCTGATCGGGTTTGGATTCGCACGGGCGCCCACCACAGGCTCCAAGTCGACCGCTGCACTGACTAAAATCATGACTGCGTATCCGAAATGCCTGAGTGCTGTCTCCTATCATCCCTATGGTATGTCGGGCACAGAGATCAGCAGTGCTCAAGCATTTATTCTCGACAGTTTCCATGTACCCGGCGTGATTACCGAATGGGGAGTGCCATCGCTCAGTTCCATCGGAGGAACTACCGGACAGGCCACACGCATCACCAAGTTCATTACCGACGTCAAGCAGCTGAACATACCGCTGACCTCTCTTTACGAATGGAAAAACAGCGACTCAGGCAGCAATGACCGTGAACGAAGTTTTGGATTAAAGTCTTCTGATGGCAACTCAAAACCAGCGGAAGCGGCCGTCAAGACGCTATTAAAGGCACCCTAGCGAAAAACAGCCTCCGTGGTTAATGGGGGCTCTTGTTCGTGCATTCGGAATCACTCGTCGGGTCGAGCGCCAGAGAGGCTTCCACCAGCACTTCCAACAATACGACTTGCGCTTCAATGCGCAG
Organism: Pseudomonas mucoides; assembly: GCF_015461845.1. Taxonomy (GTDB): domain Bacteria; phylum Pseudomonadota; class Gammaproteobacteria; order Pseudomonadales; family Pseudomonadaceae; genus Aquipseudomonas; species Aquipseudomonas mucoides. The sequence continues at coordinate 862,614 of NZ_JACOPW010000001.1, forward strand.
GTCTTGCTGACGTTGTTGCGCGTCGTTCATTTGCTCCATCATTACGCGGGTGACCTGAGACGGCACGCTGTGTTTCACTCGCTGCAGCCAACCGGGAATATTTTTTGCGGCTTTAACCCTGCCCATTTCAACCACACCCTGCAAATTATCCGGGTGGTTATTTTTTGAAACGGCCATCAACTCTTCAAATACTTCGGTGAGTTTCTTCAGGACATAACCCAGGATAAGGTCATCGAAGGCCTCCACATTTCCAGACACCTGCTTCCCCTGTGAAGTCATCTTCCCGTCCGATACATCCATTTATCAGCAGCACGTTACACGGCATCCGGGCCTCGCTATTTGACATCTTATAACGGCGGGCCCGACCCTTTTTAACGGCGCCCCCTCTCAAGATAAGGCGTCAACGGTCAGTTACCTTGAACCTGTGCCCGGTTTTGGGATCGTATTAACCGATACGGTGCCCCGCCATTCAAACAGCCGTTTTCAGGTTGTTGCCGCTGGGGCCATTGATACGTACATGCGCCCTTGAGTGGCTGTCAGCGCTCGGGTAATGTCATTAGACCCACAGGACAGAGCACGCCCATGACTTCCAAGCTGGAACAACTGAAACAAATGACCACCGTGGTTGCCGATACCGGCGACTTCGAAGCTATTGCTCGCGTTAAACCGGTGGACGCCACCACTAACCCTTCCCTGTTGCTCAAAGCCGCAGCGATTCCTGCCTACGCCGAATTGCTGAACGCTTGCGTTCACGATTGCAAAGGCGATGTGGGCCTGGCCAGCGACCGTTTTGGCGTTGCAGTCGGGCAAGAGATTCTGAAGGTTGTCCCGGGCCGCATTTCCACCGAAGTGGATGCACGTCTGTCGTTCGACACTGACGCCGTATTGAAGCGCGCGCACCGTCTGATCGAGCTGTACGACAAGGCCGGGATTGGCCGTGACCGCGTGCTGATCAAAATTGCCTCCACCTGGGAAGGCATTCGCGCGGCAGAGACACTGGAAAAAGAAGGCATTCAAACCAACCTGACGCTGTTGTTCTCGTTTGCTCAGGCAGCCGCGTGTGCCGATGCAGGCGTGTTCCTGATCTCGCCGTTCGTGGGCCGGATTTACGACTGGTACAAGAAAGCCAACGGCAACGACTACACCGGCGCGGATGATCCGGGCGTGCAGTCGGTGACCCGCATCTACAACTACTACAAAGCCAATGACTACAAGACGGTGGTGATGGGCGCGAGCTTCCGCAACCTGAGCCAGATTGAGCAATTGGCCGGTTGTGATCGCCTGACCATCAGCCCGGACCTGCTGGAGAAGCTGGCGACGGACACTGGCAAGCTGGAGCGCAAGTTGGCGCCTGGGCATGCCGGTGAGGCGCGCCAGAGCTTGAATGAAGCGCAGTTCCGTTGGTTGTCCAACGAGGACGCGATGGCGACCGAGAAACTGGCTGAGGGCATTCGTCAGTTTGCTCGCGACCAGGAGAAGCTTGAAGCTCTGCTGCAAGCCAAGCTGTGATTTGAGTTAGCGCAATACAAAAAGGGCGAACCTTGATGGGTTCGCCCTTTTTTGTGCCAGTTACTTAAGTGATCAGTGACGCTCCAGCGCGTTCACCAGGTCATGGAACGCTTCACGATTGTGATCATTGAGGCCCATGAGGATTTTGTGGGCTTCAAGCACCTTGATCCTCACCACTTCCTCGGACTGGTCCTGGTCTGGCAGGTCGTCCAGGCATTCCGGGCACGGCACTGGCTGGTCAACAATGTTGAACACCTGCTCGAAGCCCATGGATTCGAGCAGCCGGGTGATGTCTTCGTGGGTGGTGACGACAGTCGGCAGCAAGCCGACTTTCTGCCGCGACAGGATCGACAATTTGGCCAGCAGGCCAAGGGTGGTGCTGTCGATGCTGCGGGTTTCGGTCAGGTCGATCACGATCGCGTTGAAATTCAACGCGGTGAAGATCCGATCAATAGTCGCATCCAACGCCGAACACAGGGTCAGGCGAACTTCACCGACGAATTTCAGGACGAAGGTGCCATCCTGCTCGGCGAACTGGATTCTACCGGTACTCATTAAAGATTCCTGCTCAACACCAACAGGGCGATATCATCCGGCATCTCCCCCAGCGTGGCCAATCCAAAAACCTGCCGCAGCCCATCCAGGGTGCCGCCCGCAGCCTTGACCCGTTGGGGCAACGCCGCTTCTTTTTCTTTGAGTGTGGCTTCTGGCAAAAGGTCCAGAATGCCATCAGACATCAGCGTCAGGCTGAACGTCGGCGGCAGCTCCAGCACGTGGTCTTCGTAGGTGGCTTCATTAAAGAGCCCCACCGGCAGACCGCGCCCTTCCAGATAACGAACACTGTCTGGCGTGTACAACACTGGCAACGGCAAATGACCACCGATGCTATAGGTCAACAAACCTGTCTCCTCGTCGATGACTCCACCGACCATTGTGACGTGTTTACCCAGCTTACAACTGATCAGGCCTCGGTTGATATGACCAAGGACCTCTGAAGGCTTGAATTCCGGCAATGTACCGCTGCGCTTGGATTCGAACAGCAAGCGCGTGGTCATGAACTTCAGCAGCACCGTAACGAACGCTGAAGAGGCGCCATGCCCGGAAACGTCTGCCAGGTAGAAGGCTACCCTACGCTCATCGACCCGAAAGTAGTCAACGAAATCACCCGAGAGGTACAGCGACGGGATGATCTGGTGCGCAAACTGAAACTCGTCGATGGTCCAGGGGCTGACCGGCAGCATGTTCATCTGCACCTGGCGACCGGCGTTCTGGTCTTCCTGGAGCAGGTTCAGGCTGGCGGCGAGCTCGCGGTTGGCCTTTTCCAGCTTTTCGCGGTAGCGCTGGTTTTCCAGCAGCAGGCGCGCACGATCAAGGGCCCGGCGCACAGAATGCTCGAGCACTGCCAGATCTTCGAGAGGCTTGATCAGGTAATCCGCGGCGCCAAGGCGCAGTGCCTCGACCGCGTCGTTCATCACGCCGGCACCCGAAACCACAATCACCGGCGTTTGCGGGGACCGTTCGGTAACCTGGCGAATGAGTTCGAGTCCGCCCATCTGCGGCATGCGCAGATCGCAGATGACCAAGTCGGGCTTGTCTTGCTCGAATACCTGAAGACCCTGTTGGCCATTGCTGGCCTGCAGGACACTGAAACCACTGTCTTCCAAATAGGCCGCGAGACTCGCGCGCACTACTTCGTCATCATCGATTATCAGCAGCGTGGCACTGGTTTTTGGCATGTGGGCAAACGGCGCCAGAATTAGGTTGGCGTAGCAGGCACGGGTTTTAGCCCGGCTCACACTACTGGATTCGCTTTCTAGCCTCTCTATTGCACCGTTTTCGAGCGTTTGCCCTACTCACCTGTACACCAGAGGTGCCCTTCTAAGGCGCAGACGGTACTCCCATCCGAGAGGCGTTTCAAGCTCACGCCGATGGTCGCTTGGCGTCTTTACTTGTCAAATCACCGGGAGTTATAAGAACGGACAAATCCGTAACCCAATGGAAGGATCGAGCCCATGAGTCAAACCGGTCGGGACTACAGCGAAAAGCGCGATTTCATCCGCATGCGAGTCGATGCCGATGTGTCGTTGATTCATGAAGGTGATGAGGTGCCAGCCGTCTGCATCGACCTTTCCAGCAGTGGCATGCAGGTTGAAGCGAAGCGTGAGTTCAAGGTGGGCGACCGGCTCAACGTGCGCATCGATTCCGATCACGCCGCCTTAAAAGGTCTTGAGGCCGACACCGAAGTGGTGTGGGTGAAGCCTTTGGACGGTGAAGGTCAGAAACTCGGGCTTACAATCTTGAAGATGAAATAAGCCGGATCCAAATCGAAGAAGGCGGCCCATGGGCCGCCTTCTTCGTTTTACCGGTCGAGATTAAAAATCGTCTTCAACCTTGCCGTCTTTGACTTTGAATTCACGGTTCTGCAAGTACGCATTACGGATGAAGATGTACTTGTCGCCGGTGATCAGCTTCTCGCTCGACAGCAAGCTGGCACGCGTGTCGACGATGTTCAGGCCGAAGACCGAGTTACGCACCGGCACATCGTTGATGTAAGGGTACGGGCCGGTGTAGCTGTCGACATACTTGGAAGGCGCATCACGCAAGGTGCTTGGGCCCAACAGCGGCAGCATCACATACGGGCCGCTACCGACACCCCAGTAGCCAAGGGTTTGACCGAAGTCTTCGTCATTACGATTCAGGCCCATCTTGGTCCCGACATCGAAGAAGCCCAGCAAGCCGAACGTGGTGTTAAAGATGATACGGGCAGTGTCGGTGCCCGCCGCGGCCGGTTTGGCCTGCAGAATGTTGTTCACCAGGTTGGTGACGTCACCGACGTTGCGAAACATGTTATGGATGCCGTCTTCCAGAAACTGCGGCGTGATGAACTCATAGCCCTGAGCCACAGGCTTGAGTGCATACGTGTCGATCACATCGTTGAACTTGTAGATCGGACGGTTAATGCTTTCCCAAGGATCGTCTTCTGAAGCAGCCTGAGCCCCAAACGGAACCAGCAACACGCTGGCACACACAAAAAGCTGAGCGAGATGATTGCTCCAGCGCATAAAAAAACTCCTTGGATTTTACTGGCGCGGGCACTTGGCCCGGGCATTAAGCTGGCAAGTATAAGACGGAAAAGCCAGTTTAGGCAGCCTCGCGCTCATTCGCCTACAGATGAATCGCTCCGATTGAGAGCGCTTCACATCAATGTCACTCAACTGTCACTGACGCCGCATAGCCTTGTCACTATTTCAGGGACGCTCCTATGCCGCACGCCGAAACCTTGCCCGTTGCAGCACCCAGCTTGACCGCCGTCCTGTTCGGCCTCAGTGGTTGCCTGGTGGATTTCGGCGCCCGGACGCGTCAGAACGGGGCTTACTCTGCCGAGCACGCCGAGGCCACTCCCGGCGCGCTGGACAGCCTGCGCAGTTTGCAGCGCCAGCAAATTCCCTGCGCCTGGCTCGATGAACTACCTCCCACCCTCAGTCATTCCTTGGCCGTCACCCTGCCCTCCTGGATCACCTCGTCGCAACATTCCGCAACAATCAACCCATGGCCCGCGCCGAACGCTTGCTGGCAAGCCCTGATGGCGTTGAACGTCGAACGCCTGGATGGCTGCGTGCTGGTCAGTGGCGAACCCCGGTTGCTGCAATCGGGGCTGAATGCCGGGTTGTGGACGATTGGCCTGGCGTCCTGCGGCTCGCTCTGCGGCCTCGCACCCAGCGAATGGCACGCATTGACCCAAAAGGAGCGCGAGCACTTGCGCGGCAAGGCGACGATGCAGCTATTCGGGCTGGGCGTGCATTCGGTGATCGATCATCTCGGCGACCTCGACACCTGCCTGGCCGATATCAGCCTGCGCCGGCTCAAGGGCGAAAAGCCCTGACCGAGATCATGCAGGTTGCGCGCAAGTGGATTAATCTAAAGGTCAGCCATAGACCTTTGGCGCGAGGCTGCGGTCTATGCCAGTGCCTATCGATAAAAGGAAGAACGCCATGCCTGCCCGCGAACTGCAAGAACAACTCAATACTCTGCGCGAGCAATTGGAACAGAATCCACCGCTGTCCGAAGCCGAGCGCGAAGACCTGCACGCGCTGATGCAACAGATCGAACTGAAACTTGAACTGGAACGGGAAACCAAGGATTCCAGTCTGGCTGACGGCGTCAACCTGGCCGTCGAACGCTTTGAACTCGAACACCCTGTTATTGCCGGCACGTTGCGCAACATCGCGCAAACCCTGGGCAACATGGGGATCTGAACCCGCCGGATACAAAAAAGCCCCGCTAGCGATAGCGGGGCTTTTTAATATCCGGGATTGGCAATGCTATCCCACATTAGATCTTCACTGACGGACCAGGCGATGGTTCGGCAGTTGAACGGTTTCGGTGCTGCGATAGGGGTTGATATCCAGCCCTCCACGGCGCACATACCGCGCATACACCGTCAATTTCTCCGGCTTCAGCAGCCGCTGCAAGTCGAGAAAAATCCGCTCCACGCACTGCTCATGAAAGTCCGAGTGCTGACGGAAGCTCACGATGTACTCCAGCAAACTCGCGTGATCCAGTGCCGCGCCACGGTATTCCACCGCCACGCTACCCCAATCCGGCTGGCTGGTGACCGGGCAGTTGGATTTGAGCAAATGGCTGTGCACGCTCTCCTCCACGATGCGCGACTCATCGCAACGCAGCAGCTCCGGACGCGGGTGTTCGTAGTTGCTGACGCTGATGTCCAGGTCATCAATGCACATACCCGGCAACGCAACCACGCCTTCGGCTTCAACGTCCTTGAGACTGCGAATGCGCACGCCAACCGGCTTGCCGGCAGCCGCCGACAGGTCTTTCGCCAGCGTCGCTTCGAGGCTCGCCGTATCGGCAAACGGCGTCTGGTTCAGCGAGTTCAGGTACAGCTTGAACGACTTCGATTCGATGATGTTCGGCGAATCCGCCGGGATGCTGAACTCGCCAATCGCCACGACTGGCTTGCCGGACGGCAACAGCCACGACAGTTCGAAGCAGTTCCAGAAATCCACGCCTTTATACGGCAGGGTCTCAGCCGTCAGACCCAGCTCGGCCCATTTCGCGGTACGCGGGATCGGGAACAGCAGGGACGGCGTGTAAGTGGCGATGTATTCGCTGGATTTGCCCAGCGGCGAGTGTTCGGCTGCGGGATGCATGGCGGAAACCTGACTGAAGAATCAGCGGATTCTACCAGCCTTTGCGCCCGCCATTGAGTGCTTACTGACTGACAGTCAACTTGCCGACCATGCCCGCCTGATAATGGCCGGGGATGTTGCAGGCAAACTCCAGGCTGCTGGCCTTGGTGAAGGTCCAGGTCAGCTCGGCGGTTTTACCCGGCTCGACGAGGACGCTGTTCGGGTCATCGTGCTTCATCATTCCATGATCCATGCCCGCCATCGCACCGTGGTCCATTTCCTTCATGCCGTTAGGCGTCAGCATGCCACTCTGTTGCATCTGCAACATTTCCTGCTGGTGTTTGGCATGCATCGCCGCGTCCCCCAGGTTGAATTCGTGCAACAACTGGCCTTTATTCACCAGCACAAAACGAATGGTCTCACCCGCCTTGATATCAATCGCCTTGGGGGTGAATGACATGTCGCCCATCACCACTTCTACACTGCGAGTCACCTTGGCCGCCGCAGCGGGTTGGCCGAAGTCGTAGGACTGCGCCGGGGCAGCCCACACCGGCGAGCTCAACGCCAACAAACACGCCATCCGCAGCAAAGATTTGCGCAAAAACATAGTCGTACTCCAACAAGATAAAGTTCAGCCTGTGGAAAACTCTAAACTGCGGCCACTGCCCGCAACCTGACAGCCAGATTACAACTTTGTCAGGTTGACCTGAAATAACGCCGCCCACGGTATAAAGCGTTCGTTCCATTTGCCCAGAGTCGCCCATGAAATTACTGATCGTCGAAGACCAACCGAAAACCGGCCACTACTTGCGCCAGGGCCTGACCGAGGCCGGTTTCAATGCGGAACTGGTGGCCGATGGCAGCACCGGACAACAACTGGCGCTGAGCGGCGACTACGCGCTGTTGATTCTCGACGTGATGTTGCCCGGTCGCGATGGCTGGCAGATTCTGCAAGCGGTGCGCAGTGCCGGCCTCGACACGCCGGTGCTTTTTCTGACGGCGCGTGACGCAGTCGAGGACCGGGTCCATGGCCTCGAACTGGGTGCCGATGATTATCTGGTCAAACCGTTCGCCTTCTCGGAACTGCTGGCCCGCGTCCGCAGCCTATTGCGTCGCGGCAGCGCTTCGCCACAGGAAACCAGCCTGCAACTGGCCGATTTGCGCCTGGACCTTATCCGCCGTCGCGTAGAGCGCAGCGGCCAGCGTATCGACCTCACGGCCAAAGAATTCGCCCTGCTGGAAATGCTCCTGCGTCGTCAGGGCGAAGTCCTGCCCAAATCGCTGATTGCCTCTCAGGTCTGGGACATGAATTTCGACAGCGACACCAATGTCATCGAAGTCGCGATCCGTCGTTTGCGCCTGAAGATCGACGATCAATTCCCCAACAAGCTGATCCACACCGTGCGCGGCATGGGCTACGTCCTTGAAGAGCGTATCGCCTGATGCGGCGTCTTTCGTTGAGCAGCCGTCTGGCATTGCTGTTTGCGGCCTGCACAGCGGTGGTTTCGCTGTTCGCCGGGGTGTTGTTCAGTCGCGCCAGCGAGGCGCACTTCGTCGAGCTCGATCAGCAATTGCTGGACGGCAAGCTGATTGGATTGCGCCGGGCACTTCACGACATTCAATCCAGCGAGAGCAAAATCAGACTCGCGGATGAATTGAGCCGCCAGGCCGATTTATCGCTGCGCATTACCGGCAGCGATGGCCAGCGCTGGTATGACAGTTCGACGCAGTTACCGGACAGGCTCCCACAAACACCCGGCTTATCGACCCTCAACGACGGCGACACCGACTACCGCGTGCTGAATGCGCCGTTGTTTGTCGACAAACCTGATTCCCCGCAGCTGACCCTGTTGCTGGACATCACCCATCACCAGCATTTTCTGCAACGCATGCAGCATTTGATCTGGCTGACGGTTGGCTTATCCGCCTTGGCCACTGCGCTACTTGGTGCATGGGCGGCGCGCAGCGGGTTGCGCCCATTGCGGCGCATGAGTGCGGTCGCCCGGGGGGTGTCAGCGCAATCACTGAATGCGCGCCTGCCCGAAGAGAAGATGCCGCCAGAACTCGCGGAATTGGCCCACAGCTTCAACGCCATGCTCGGACGCCTTGACGACTCTTTTCAACGACTCTCGGCATTCTCCGCCGACATCGCTCACGAACTGCGCACGCCGCTGTCGAACCTGCTGACCCACACGCAGGTCACCCTCACCCGCCCCCGGCCCATCGAGGACTACCGCGAGGCGCTGCACAGCAACCTCGAAGAACTGCAATGGATGGCGCAACTGGTCAACGACATGTTGTACCTGGCCAAGGCGGATCATGGGTTGCTGTCGCCCAAGCGCGAACCGCTGGAACTGGCGCGGGAAGTGGATCTGTTGCTGGAGTTTTTTGCGCCGCTGGCAGAAGACGCTCAGGTGACGCTCACGCGGGAAGGTAACGCGCACATGGAGGGTGATCGCAGCATGTTGCGCCGGGCGCTGTCCAATTTACTGGACAATGCGTTGCGGTTCACGCCGGCCGAGGGTGAGGTTCGGGTGCGGATTGTCGAGCAGGCCAAAGGGTTGACCCTGTCGGTTGAAAACAGTGGCGATGGGATTGACGGGGCATTGCTGCCGCGATTGTTTGACCGGTTTTATCGGGCTGATCCGGCGCGTCAGGAAGGTAGCAGCGAACATGCGGGGTTGGGGCTGGCGATTACGCAGTCAATCGTACGTGCCCATGGCGGGCAGATTCGTTGCGAATCAGAGAATGGGTGGACGCGCTTTGTGATTGAGTTGCCTAAGGGAAGTTGAGGCCAGCAGTTCCGGCCTCATCGCGGGCAAGCCCGGCTCCCACAGGGTTTGGAGTCGTTCACAACGGTGTGATTCAACTCGATCAACTGTGGGAGCCGGGCTTGCCCGCGATGGCGATTTCAGGCGTTACGAATACCGCAACGCGTGAGCCGGCTCGATCTTCGCCGCACGCCACGCTGGGTAAACGGTGGCCAGGAAACTCAAGATAAACCCCGCCGAGCAAATCAATAGCACATCCCCGCCCTGCAATTCCGAAGGCAGGTTACTGACGAAGTACACGTCAGAACTGAAAATGTGCTGCCCACTCACCCGCTCGATCCAGCCCACCAGTTCACTGACGTTCAACGCCGCAATCACGCCCAACACGCCGCCGATCAAGGTCCCGACAATCCCGATCACGGTGCCCTGAACCATGAAGATCGCCATGATCTGCCCCGGCGTGGCGCCGATGGTGCGCAGGATCGCGATGTCCGCACCCTTGTCGTTCACCACCATGATCAGGGTCGCGATGATGTTGAACGCCGCCACTGCGACGATCATCAGCAACAGCAGGCCGATCATGGTTTTTTCCATTTTCATCGCGCTGAACAGACTGCCCTGGGTGTGGGTCCAGTCGTCAGCCTTGTAGGCAGCACCCAAACCGCTGGCGATGTCGCTCGACACTTGCGGCGCGGCGTACAGATCCTTCACCGCCAGGCGCACGCTCTGCACCTGATTCGGCTCCCAATGCTGCATTTGTGCGGCATCGGCCATGTGGATCAACGCCATCGAACCGTCCAGTTCAGCCCCGACCTTGAACACGCCAACCACGTTCAGGCGCTGCATGCGCGGGGTAATCCCGCCTGGGGCAGTGCTGACTTCCGGCACAATCAGGGTGATCTTGTCGCCGACGTTCAAACGGAAACGCCGCGCCGTGATTTCGCCAATCACCACGCCGAACTCACCCGGTTTCAAGGCATCCAGACGCCCCTGAACGATGTGCTTGGCAACGATTGAGACCTCGCCTTCCAATGCCGGATCGACGCCGCTGACCTGGATCGGCTGCATCGAGCCCTTGTAGGACAGCATGCCTTCCATCTCGGTGAACGGCACCGCGGCCGTGACTTCCGGATTTTTCATCGCGGCCGCTGCAACCGGCTGCCAATCGTCAATGGGGTTCACGCCGACGATGGTTGCGTGCGGCACCATGCCGAGGATTCGCGAGCTCATTTCGCGCTGAAAGCCGTTCATCACCGACAACACCACGATCATCGCCAGCACACCCAAGGCGAGGCCGATCATCGAAGTCATCGAGATGAAGGAAACAAAGCGATTGCGGCGCTTGGCGCGGGTATAGCGCGCGCCGATGAAGATCGATAACGGTCTGAACATTCGCTGGGCACCGTATAAAAATAAAAGACCCGACGTCGTTCAAGACGCCGGGTTTCGGTCAATCAGATGGGTGTCAGGCAACCTTCCTGCAAATGCAGGACGCGGTCCATCTGGCGAGCCAGGTTCATGTCATGGGTCACCACCAGGAACGCGGTGCGCATCGAGGTGCTGAGTTCCAGCATCAAATCCTGAATGCCCTGGGCGGTGTGGGAGTCGAGGTTGCCGGTCGGCTCGTCGAGCATCACCAGGCCTGGCTTGTTCACCAGGGCGCGGGCGATGGCGACGCGCTGACGTTCGCCGCCGGACAACTCGGACGGCTTGTGCTCCAGGCGATGGCCCAGCCCTACCCGCTCCAACAAGGCCGTGGCGCGCTGACGTGCTTCCGGGATCGCAGTCTTGCCGATCAGCAACGGCATGCAGACGTTTTCCAGCGCGGTGAATTCCGGCAGCAAATGGTGGAACTGGTACACAAAGCCGAGGGAGCGGTTACGCAGCAGGCCGCGATTCTTCTCGCTCAGTGCCGACAGTTCTTCACCGTCAAGCCAGACGCTGCCCTTGGTCGGCGTATCCAGGCCGCCCAACAGGTTGAGCAAGGTACTTTTGCCCGAACCCGAGGTGCCGACAATCGCCACACGCTCGCCCGGGTGCAACTCCAGTTGCAGACCGGCCAGCACTTCCACCGACTCCGGGCCTTCCTCGTAGGATTTGCCCAGGTTGCGGCAGCTCAAGATTGCTTTATCACTCATGCCCGACTCACTCATAACGTAGCGCCTCCGCAGGCTGGGTGCGCGCGGCACGCCAGGCTGGATAAAGGGTGGCGAGGAAACTCAGGACCAACGCGGCGCCGCAGACCATCAAGACGTCCTGGCTCTGCACTTGCGACGGCAGGTAATCGATGAAGTACACGTCGGCGTTGAGGAATTTATGGCCGATCACGCCTTCTAGGGCCGAGATCGCGGCGCTGACGTTCAGCGCGGCGAAGATCCCGACCACAGCGCCAATCAGCGTACCGACCACGCCGATGACGGTGCCCTGCACCATGAAAATCGCCATGATCGTGCGTGGCGTGGCGCCCAGGGTGCGCAGAATCGCGATATCGCCCTTCTTGTCGTTCACCACCATCACCAATGTGGAAATGATGTTGAATGCGGCAACGGCGACGATCAGCAACAACAGCAGGCCGATCATGGCTTTTTCCATGCGGATGGCCTGATACAGATTGCCGTGGGTACGGGTCCAGTCGCGGGCGTAATAACGGTCTTCGCCCAGTTGTTGAGCGATACTCCACGCGGTGCGTGGCGCCTGGAACAGGTCGTCGAACTTCAGGCGGATGCCCTGCACCTGATCCGGCTTCCAGCGATGCAGCCTGGCCAGATCCTGCAAATTGGTGATGCCCAGATAACCGTCCAGCTCACCGGCACCGACATGGAAGATGCCGACCACGGTAAAGCGTTTCATGCGCGGGAACATGCCGGCCGGGGTCACGGTGACTTCCGGCGCGACAAACGTCAGTTTGTCGCCGAGGGCCGCACCGAGCTTGGCCGCGGCCTTGTCGCCGATGACGATGCCGAATTCACCCGGCACGAGATCGTCGAGTTTGCCCTGCTGCATGAAGTTATCAATGATCGAGACGTTGCGCTCCAGCGCAGGATCGATGGCATTGAGCAGGACTTTGGAGACTTTGCCATTGTTGGTCAGCAAACCCTGCATCTGGGTAAACGGCGCCACGGCCGTCACCTGCGGGTTTTGCTTGACCTTGGCGGCCAGGCTTTGCCAGTCACTGATCGGCTCACTGGACTCGATGGTCGCGTGAGGCACCATGCCCAGCACGCGGGTGCGCATCTCATGATCGAAGCCGTTCATGACCGACAGCACCACAATCATCACCACCACGCCAAGGGCGAGACCGATCATTGAAGTCAGGGAAATGAACGACACAAAATGATTGCGACGCTTTGCACGGGTATAACGCGTGCCAATAAATACGAAGAGAGGTCTGAACATGTCGGGGCTTGTTCGGAGGGAAAAGGAACGTCCTTGTGGCGGGGGTCGATAACCAGCTTTACACTCAGACCACCGCCGCTACCATGGGTTCGCCATGTCGACATTAGATGAAGAAGATCGCCGCGAATACTACCGTATCGAGGACACGATCGCACTGGAAATTCGGACCCTGTCCGCTCCCGAGGCCGCAGGCCTTGAAGTGTTGCAGGATGCTTCTCCACTGTTCAACTTGCTCAGCGAACTGCACCTGAGCGAATTCGAGTCGCAACACCTGCTACGCCAGATCAGTGAACGTGACCGCAACCTCGCGGCGTTCCTGAAATCCCAGAATAAACGCATCGATTTACTCAGCCAGGTGATTGCAATCACCGTGCTCGGGCAGATTGGCGAGCCGCAGCCGGTGATTATTTCCGAAGGTGGCATCGACTTTCAGTACCCGACACCCATCGCCGTGGGCGCGCACCTGTCGGTCAAACTGGTGTTGATGCCGCAAGCCCTCGGCCTGTTGCTGCGAGCCCGCGTCACCCATTGCGACCGCAAGGCGGGCGCTTTTGACGTCGGCACCGAGTTCGAACGCCCGACCGATGCCCAGCGGCAATTGCTGGCCCGCTACATTTTGCAGAAGCAGGCCCAGGAACGACGACTGGCCCGCGAAAACGAATCAGGCATCTAATTTAAGGAAGAACCGTGACCCTCATCTACGGCCATCGCGGCGCCAAGGGCGAAGCACCGGAAAACACCCTGACCAGCTTTCAGGAATGCCTCAAGCACGGCGTGCGCCGTTGCGAACTGGACCTGCACCTGTCCATGGACAACGAGTTGATGGTCATCCATGACCCGACACTCAAGCGCACCACTGACCGTCGCGGCAAAGTCGTCGAACACACGGCGGCCGAACTGGTGACTTACGACGCACGCAAAGGTGGCCCGGGCTGGATCAAACCCTGCCCGATTCCGACGCTGGAAGAATTGTTCGAAAAGTGCGACTTCGATCACTGGCAGCTGGAAGTCAAAAGCGCTTCACGCACCCGCGCCGCGACTACGGTGCTGGCAATTCGTGAAATGGCTCAGCGTTTCGGCCTGCTCGACAAGGTCACGATCACCTCCAGTTCACGCGAAGTGCTCAAAGCTGCGCTGGACCTGGTGCCGGATGTGTCTCGCGGCCTGGTAGCCGAATACGCCTGGCTCGACCCGCTGAAGGTCGCGCAAAGCTATGGCTGTGACATTCTGGCGTTGAACTGGACGCTGTGTACGCCGGAACGCCTGCAGAAGGCGCAGCGTCAGGGGCTGCATGTGTCTGTGTGGACAGTCAACGAGCCCGCGCTGATGCGCAGACTCGCCGACTTCGGCGTTGACAGCCTGATTACAGACTTTCCCGGTTTGGCCAGCGCCACGCTCGAGAATTGCTGAAATCGGTCTCCCCGGCCGGCTCAGGCCACCGGCCGGAGCCGCTCAAAAAAGCCGGTTGAGGCCATCGTACGCCGCTACCCGATAGGCTTCAGCCATGGTCGGGTAGTTAAACGTCGTGTTGACGAAATACTTCAGGGTGTTCAGTTCGCCCGGCTGGCTCATGATCGCCTGACCGATGTGCACGATCTCCGACGCCTGATAACCGAAGCAGTGAACGCCCAGCACTTCCAGGGTTTCGCGGTGGAACAGGATCTTCAGCATGCCCTGAGGCTCGCCCGCGATCTGTGCACGCGCCATGCTCTTGAAGAACGCCTTGCCCACTTCGTACGGCACCTTGGCCTGGGTCAGCTCCTGCTCGTTCTTGCCGATCGAGCTGATCTCCGGAATGGTGTAGATGCCGGTCGGCACGTCATTCACGAAGCGCCAGCTGTTGTTATCGACGATGCTGCCAGCAGCCGAACGACCCTGGTCGTGGGCGGCACTCGCCAGGCTCGGCCAGCCGATCACGTCCCCGGCACCGTAAATGTTCGGTACGCAGGTGCGGTAGGCTTCGTCGACTTCGATCTGGCCACGGCTGTTGACCTTGACGCCGATGTTTTCCAGCCCCAGTTGATCGGTGTTGCCAGTACGACCGTTGCACCAGAGCAAGGCATCGGCCTTGATCTTCTTGCCGGACTTGAGGTGCAGGATCACGCCGTTGTCCACGCCTTCGACGCGGTCGTAGTCTTCGTTGTGGCGGACCGTGATGTTGTTGTTGCTGAAGTGGTAGCTCAACGCCTGGGAAATTTCCGAGTCGAGGAAGCTCAGCAACTGACCACGGTTGTCCACCAGCTCGACCAGTACACCCAGACCACTGAAAATCGATGCGTATTCGCAACCGATCACGCCGGCGCCGTAAACGATGAGTTTGCGCGGGGTGTGGCCGAGGCTGAGGATGGTGTCGCTATCGTAGATACGCGGGTGGTGGAAATCGATGTCGGCCGGGCGATACGGACGCGAGCCGGTGGCGATGATGATGTGCTTGGCCACCAGTTTTTCGACCACGCCGTTAGCGCAGACCACTTCGATGGTTTGTTCGTCGGCGAAGCTGCCGGTGCCGAAGAACACGTCGACACGGTTACGGGCGTAGTAGCCAGTGCGCGAGGCGACTTGTTTGGAGATGACTTTCTCGGCGCTTTTCAGCACGTCCGGAAACGAGAACCAGCGCGGCTCACCAATGGCCCGGAACATCGGGTTGGTGTTGAACTGCATGATCTGCCGGACCGAGTGACGCAGTGCCTTGGACGGGATGGTACCCAGGTGGGTGCAGTTGCCGCCGACCTGGCGACGGCTGTCGACCATCGCGACCTTGCGCCCTGCTTTGGCGGCGTTCATTGCCGCGCCTTCTCCCGCCGGGCCGGAACCCAGCACCACCACGTCGTAGTTGTAGACAGCCATGCGTACTCCTCAGAACAGGCCGCGGCGCCATCGGCGCCCTGCGGCTAAATCACGCCGATCTGCGGCGTGAAGGAACAATTTGGGGCCAGTGCAGAACCCGGACACAGTCTATAGAAGCGTCAACGCCGCGCACATTAACCCTTGGTCGCGTCGTAGGCTAGTTTTGCCTGCACTACAACGCCAGTCTTCACCGCTTGAATCATTGCCATCACTCGACTTTGCCGCCACTGAGGCGTTCAAAAGCCTGATTGGTTCGTGTGACGAAACCTGTATCGGCACGAATCACAAAGAATGCACCAATGTCATGTGCCTGGGCATAGTCCCAACCCCGTTCAGGGCCGAGAATCAGCAACAGCGTCGATAGTCCATCGGCCATCAACGCCGAAGGATGAATCACCGTGACTGACGCCAGGGTGTGCAGGATCGGTGTACCGGTTCGCGCATCAAAGGTATGGGAATATCGCCGACCGTCCTGCACGAAATAGTTTCGGTAGTCACCAGACGTGGAAACGCCATAACCGTCGACGGCAATGATGCGCTCAGCCACTTGCTGGTCATCTCGAGGCTCTTCCAGGGCAATGCGCCAGGGTGAGCCGTCGAGCTTCTTGCCGGCGGCCTTGAGTTCGCCGGTAGCTTCGGCGAGGTAGTTGTGGATGCCCATTGCGTCAAGTTTTTCGGCAATCGTATCGACCGCGTAACCGGCGGCAATGCTGTTGAAGTCGACCTCGACCGCCGCGTCCTTGCACAGCTGATCATTATCAATACGCAGGTGCTGGTAACCGACTCGCGGCCGCACTTCGGCCAGCGCTTGAGCGGTGGGGATTTTTTCTTCCCGGGCCTGCGGGCCAAAGCCCCAAAGGTTAAGCAACGGTTCCACCGTCAGGTCGAAGGAGCCTTCGCTTTGTTCCGACAGACGCTCACCGACACGCACCAGCTTGAGGATCGGCGCGGGCATTTTCTGACAGCGATTAGCGGGCAGATCGTTGAAGCGTTCGATGTCGGAGTCGCTGCGGTAGGTCGACATTTGTTGATCGACTTCAGCGAGGATCTTTTCGACCTGAACACGAACTTCCGTCGGGGCGGGAAGCCCGGGATGGCGCAGGTACTTGATCGAATACGTGCTGCCCATGGTCGGGCCGCCGAAGCTTTCCAGGCTGTCGCCGTTGCCACAACCGCACAAAATGCCGGCCAGCACCACAAGCCCACCCCATCGTCCAGTTAACAAATCTTCATCTCCCCTCAAAACCGCGCCCGCCATTATGGGCATCAGAGCGCATGAGCGCGAGGTCTGCCTGCGCCCGTCAGTCAAACGCAAAACCTGTGGGAGCGAGCCTGCTCGCGATAGCGGTGACCGGACTTACGACCGCCACACACAGGTGCAGCGTTTTCAAACAAGATCCAGCGTGAGTACCTAGAGATGTCTTCCAATACGAGCAAAGGCAAAGCAATTTTTCGCGTCGTCAGCGGAAACTTCCTGGAGATGTTCGACTTTATGGTCTACGGCTTTTACGCCACGGCCATCGCTAAAACCTTCTTCCCTGCCGACAGCGCCTTCGCCTCCCTGATGTTGTCACTGGCCACGTTCGGAGCAGGCTTCCTAATGCGTCCGCTGGGGGCCATTTTCCTCGGCGCCTACATCGACCGTCATGGTCGTCGCAAAGGCTTGATCATCACCCTGGCCATGATGGCCGCTGGCACGGTACTGATTGCCTGCGTGCCGGGTTACGCCACGCTGGGCGTCGCGGCGCCACTGATCGTTTTGTTCGGTCGACTGCTGCAAGGCTTCTCGGCCGGCGTGGAATTGGGCGGCGTGTCGGTGTACCTCGCCGAGATTTCGACGCCGGGTCGCAAGGGCTTTTTCGTCAGTTGGCAGTCCGCCAGCCAGCAAGCCGCGGTGGTGTTCGCCGGCCTGCTGGGCGTCGGTTTGAACCACTGGCTCAGCCCGGAACAAATGGGTGACTGGGGCTGGCGCGTGCCGTTCCTGATCGGCTGCATGATCGTGCCAGTGATCTTCGTGATTCGACGTTCGCTGGAAGAAACGCCGGAGTTCCAGGCGCGTAAACACCGCCCTACCCTGCGGGACATCATCCGCTCGATCAGTCAGAACTTCGGCATTGTTATCGCCGGCATGGCGCTGGTGGTAATGACCACGGTGTCGTTCTACCTGATCACCGCTTACACCCCGACTTTCGGTAAAGCCGAACTGCATCTGTCGGACCTGGATGCGCTGCTGGTGACGGTGTGTATCGGCCTGTCGAACTTCTTCTGGCTGCCGGTGATGGGTACCGTGTCCGACAGGATCGGGCGCAAACCCCTGCTGTTGGCGGCGACGATTCTGGCAATCCTCACCGCTTACCCGGCCCTGTCGTGGCTGGTGGCAAACCCGAGCTTCAGCCATTTGCTGATTGTCGAGTTGTGGCTGTCGTTCCTGTATGGCTCGTACAACGGCGCCATGGTGGTGGCGCTGACCGAGATCATGCCGGTCGAGGTTCGTACGACCGGGTTCTCTTTGGCCTACAGCCTGGCGACTGCAACGTTCGGCGGGTTTACCCCGGCGGCGTGTACGTATCTGATTCATGTGCTGGACAACAAGGCTGCGCCGGGGATCTGGCTCAGTGGTGCGGCGGTGCTGGGGTTGATCGCGACGCTGGTGTTGTTCCGGGGGAATAAGCATGAGCTGCGGACGGCGAAAGCGGCCGTAGTCGGCGGCGCCTGATCTGCACTCTCCAGCAAGATCGCTCCCACGCTCCGCGTCCTTGCCGAAAAGCGGACGCGGAGCGTCCATTGAGGCATTCCCACGCAGAGCATGGGAGCGATCAACGCACAAACAAAAACGCCCCGACCTAGGTCGGGGCGTTTTCATGTGTAGCTAACGCTTAGCGCGGGAACGCTGGCGGGTTTACACCGGCCATGTCTTCCATCACGCGAACGACCTGGCAGCTGTAACCGAATTCGTTGTCGTACCAAACGTACAGAACAACGCGGTTGTCTTGGGTGATGGTTGCTTCAGCATCCACAA
This sequence comes from Pseudomonas mucoides, assembly GCF_015461845.1. Classification (GTDB taxonomy): domain Bacteria; phylum Pseudomonadota; class Gammaproteobacteria; order Pseudomonadales; family Pseudomonadaceae; genus Aquipseudomonas; species Aquipseudomonas mucoides. Next base: position 881,306 of record NZ_JACOPW010000001.1, read on the forward strand.
CGCCTGCGTGGCGCGAGCCAACGAAGTCAGTGGACACCACTTCCTGCGAATTGACGTAGTCAATTTGCTTATGCAGATCGGAGTGCATGGCCATCTGGCGCAGGTACTCGTTGATCTCTTCACGAGTGGTGGCTTTCTCAAGGTTCAGGTTGAGAATGGCCATCGACACGTTTGGCGTCGGAACGCGGATCGCGTTACCGGTCAGCTTGCCGGCCAGCTCAGGCAGTGCCTTGGCAGCAGCAGTGGCAGCACCGGTCTCGGTGATCACCATGTTCAGCGCGGCACTACGGCCACGGCGATCGCCTTTGTGGAAGTTGTCGATCAGGTTCTGGTCGTTGGTGTACGAGTGAACGGTTTCAACGTGACCATTTACGATGCCGAACTTGTCGTTCACAGCTTTGAGCACCGGCACGATGGCGTTGGTGGTGCAGGAAGCGGCGGAAACGATCTTGTCGTCAGCAGTGATATCACCGTGGTTGATGCCGTGAACGATGTTCTTCAGCTTGCCTTTACCCGGCGCGGTCAGAACAACGCGGTCGATACCCGGGCAAGCCAGGTGTTGACCCAGGCCCTCGGCGTCGCGCCATACACCGGTGTTGTCCACCAGCAGCGCGTCTTTGATGCCGTACTGGGTGTAATCCACTTCAGTCGGGTTCTTCGCGTAGATAACCTGGATCAGGTTGCCGTTGGCGGTGATGGTGTTGTTGGCTTCATCGATGGTGATGGTGCCGTCGAACGGACCATGAACCGAGTCACGACGCAGCAGGCTTGCACGCTTGACCAGATCGTTCTCGGCGCCCTTGCGGACAACGATGGCGCGCAGACGCAGGCCGTCGCCGCCACCGGTTTTCTCGATCAGGATACGCGCCAGCAGACGACCGATACGACCGAAGCCGTACAGGACAACGTCGGTGCCTTTGCGAGCGGAAACGTTCTGCTGACCAACGACGTCAGCCAGTTCTTCACGGACGAACTGCTCGGCAGTGCGACCTTTGCCTTCGGCCTTGAACTTGACCGCAAGCTTGCCCAGGTCTACCGAAGCGGCGCCGAGCTTGAGCTCGCTCATCGCTTTGAGCAGCGGGAATGTTTCGTGGACGGACAATTCGCTGTCATCGGACTGACGATGACGGGCAAAGCGGTGAGCTTTGAGAATCGCAATGACTGAACGGTTGATCAGGCTGCGGCCATAGATCGAGCTCACCACGTTGTTATTGCGGTAGAGCTGACCGATAAGCGGAATCATCGCTTCTGCGAGTGCTTCACGGTCGATCCATTCACCAAGACACTGGTCGGGCTTCTGAGTCACGGGAACCTTCCACATGTAGGGGCAGAAAAAAGGGGCTACATTATGCCGCCGACTCCCTCCCGTAGCAATGCGCGCTTGTCGTGCGATCCGTAACATTTTCTTGTTCAAAAAAATCACGCTGCGCCGAAGCCCAATAAAACCGGGGCTTCCAGCGCAGTCAATTTTTTGGAGACAACGCTACCTTGTCCGTAACCCTCCGTAACACTGGTTGGTTTTGCCACTACATAATCGGCAAATATCAGTAAAAAACCGGCGGATTTTGTCTTTACCACTACATTTCGCCAAACCTGCGTAATAGACACAGTCTGCAACTGACAGGCGGCACCCGGGGCCGCTACAATTACCGACTTTGTCGCAACGCTTGGAGCTCAACCTTCCGTGCCCGTTCTGCGTCTACCGCTTCTCCCTGCCGCGGCAGGTAAACAGCACTGGGGCAACCTGCCCGGTGCCGCCCTCAGCCTGGCCATCGCCGAGGCTGCCAGCGCTGCCAAGCGCTTTACCCTACTGCTGACCGCCGACAGCCAAAGTGCCGAGCGGCTGGAACAGGAGCTGAGTTTCTTCGCCCCGGATTTGCCCGTGCTGCATTTCCCGGACTGGGAAACCCTGCCCTACGATCTGTTTTCGCCGCACCAGGACATTATTTCCCAGCGCATCTCCGCCCTTTATAGACTGCCGGAGCTGAGCCATGGCGTGCTGGTGGTGCCCATCACCACGGCCCTGCATCGCCTGGCGCCGACCAAGTTCCTGCTCGGCAGCAGCCTGGTGCTGGACGTCGGCCAGAAACTCGACGTCGAGCAAATGCGCACCCGGCTTGAAGCCAGCGGCTATCGCTACGTCGACACGGTGTACGAGCACGGCGAGTTCACGGTGCGCGGCTCGCTGATCGACCTGTTTCCGATGGGCAGCAAACTGCCGTTCCGCATTGATCTGTTCGATGACGAAATCGAGACGCTGCGCACGTTCGATCCGGAAAACCAGCGTTCCATCGATAAAGTTGACACCGTCCGCCTGTTGCCTGCGCGTGAATTCCCGTTGCAAAAAGATGCGGTCACTCGCTTCAAGGCACGTTTCCGTGAGCGCTTCGATGTCGACTTCCGCCGCTGCCCGATCTTTCAAGACCTGAGCAGCGGGATCACACCGGCCGGTATCGAGTACTACCTGCCGCTGTTTTTCGACGACACCTCCACGCTGTTCGATTACCTGCCACAGGACACGCAAGTGTTTTCCCTGCCCGGCATCGAGCAAGCGGCGGAAAATTTCTGGAACGACGTGCGCAACCGTTACGAAGAGCGCCGCGTCGACCCGTCCCGTCCTTTATTACCGCCGGCCGAGTTGTTCCTGCCGGTGGAAGATTGCTTTGCCCGCCTGAAGAACTGGCCCCGCGTGGTAGCCAGCCAACAGGACGTGGAACCCGGTGTCGGCCGCGAGCGTTTCCCGGCGCGGGAACTGCCGAACCTGGCCATCGAAGCCAAGGCCACTCAGCCATTGGCGGCGCTGGCGGGTTTCCTTGACGAATTCCCCGGACGCGTGCTGTTCACAGCCGAGTCGGCGGGCCGTCGCGAAGTGTTGCTGGAATTGCTCGAGCGCCTGAAACTGCGGCCGAAAACCGTCGACAGCTGGCCGGACTTCGTCGCGAGCAAAGAGCGCTTGGCAATCACCATCGCCCCCCTCGACGAAGGCCTGGTGCTCGACAATCCGGCCCTGGCGTTAGTGGCCGAAAGTCCGTTGTTCGGTCAGCGCGTGATGCAGCGCCGTCGTCGCGAAAAACGCGCCGACGCCAACAACGATGCGGTCATCAAGAACCTCACTGAGCTGCGCGAAGGCGCGCCAGTGGTGCACATCGATCACGGCGTCGGTCGCTACCTCGGTCTGGCCACGCTGGAGATCGACGATCAGGCCGCCGAATTCCTCACGCTGCAATATGCCGAAGGCGCCAAGTTGTACGTGCCGGTGGCCAACCTGCACCTGATCGCTCGCTACACCGGCAGCGATGATGCCTTGGCCCCACTGCACCGTCTCGGCTCCGAAACCTGGCAAAAAGCCAAGCGCAAAGCCGCCGAACAAGTGCGCGATGTCGCCGCCGAGTTGCTCGACATTTATGCCCGTCGCGCCGCCCGCGAAGGTTATGCGTTCGAAGACCCGAAAGCCGACTACGCAACCTTCAGCGCAGGCTTCCCGTTCGAAGAAACCCCCGACCAGCAAACCACCATCGAAGCGGTACGTGCCGACATGCTCGCGCCGAAGCCGATGGATCGCCTGGTCTGCGGCGACGTAGGTTTCGGCAAGACCGAAGTGGCCATGCGCGCCGCCTTTATCGCGGTGCACGGCGGCCGGCAGGTGGCGATTCTGGTGCCGACCACCCTGCTCGCCCAACAGCATTACAACAGCTTCCGCGACCGCTTCGCCGATTGGCCGGTGACCGTGGAAGTGATGAGCCGCTTCAAGTCGACCAAGGAAGTAAACGCCGCGGTCGCGGACTTGGCCGAAGGCAAGATCGACATCGTGATCGGCACGCACAAATTGCTGCAAGATGACGTGAAGATCAAGAACCTCGGCTTGGTGATCATCGACGAAGAACACCGCTTTGGTGTGCGTCAGAAAGAACAGCTCAAGGCCCTGCGCAGCGAAGTCGACATCCTGACCCTGACCGCCACGCCGATTCCGCGCACGCTGAACATGGCCGTGTCGGGCATGCGCGACCTGTCGATCATCGCCACCCCGCCGGCCCGTCGCCTGTCGGTGCGGACCTTCGTCATGGAGCAGAACAAGAGCACGGTCAAAGAGGCCCTGCTTCGCGAGCTGCTGCGTGGCGGCCAGGTTTATTACCTGCACAACGACGTGAAGACCATCGAGAAATGCGCCGCCGACCTTGCCGAACTGGTGCCGGAAGCACGGATCGGCATCGGCCATGGGCAGATGCGCGAACGCGAACTCGAACAAGTGATGAGCGACTTCTACCACAAGCGCTTCAACGTGCTGATTGCCTCGACCATCATCGAAACCGGCATCGATGTGCCGAGCGCCAACACCATCATCATCGAGCGCGCCGACAAGTTCGGCCTGGCGCAGTTGCACCAGTTGCGTGGCCGTGTCGGGCGCAGTCACCACCAGGCTTACGCTTACCTGCTGACACCACCACGCCAGCAGATCACTCCGGATGCGGAAAAGCGCCTGGAAGCGATCGCCAACACCCAGGACCTTGGCGCAGGTTTCGTGCTTGCCACCAACGACCTGGAAATCCGTGGCGCTGGCGAGCTGTTGGGCGATGGTCAGAGCGGGCAGATCCAGGCGGTTGGCTTTACGCTGTACATGGAAATGCTCGAACGCGCGGTGAAGTCGATCCGCAAAGGCGAGCAGCCGAACCTCGATCAGCCGCTGGGCGGCGGCCCGGAAGTCAATCTGCGCGTACCGGCGTTGATTCCGGAAGACTATCTGCCGGACGTTCACGCTCGGTTGATTCTCTACAAACGCATCGCTTCGGCCACTGACGAAGAAGGCCTCAAGGACCTGCAAGTCGAGATGATCGACCGATTCGGCCTGTTGCCGGAGCCGACCAAGAACCTGATGCGCATCACGGCGCTGAAGTTGCAGGCCGAATTGCTGGGCATCAAGAAAGTCGACGGCGGCCCGCAAGGTGGCCGAATCGAGTTCGCGGCACAGACACCGGTCGACCCGCTGACGCTGATCAAACTGATTCAGGGCCAGCCCAAACGCTACAAATTCGAAGGTGCCACGATGTTTAAATTCATGGTGCCGATGGAGCGCTCGGAAGAACGCTTTAATACTGTAGAGGCGCTGCTTGAGCTCCTTATCCCGAAAACTGCTTGAAGGACGCCGCATGCGCCTGTTTCGTTCACTGACCCTGCTGATAACGCTGGTCGCACCCACGGCGTTTGCCGATGATCTGTATCAGATTGAAATGATCCTGGTCCGGCAAAACGCCGTACCCGCTATCATCAGCCGCGCCGCGCCAGAAGACTGGGCTGCCGGGGCGCAACCCATCAGCAAGGACAGTTTGCGTACGCCGAACCTGAATAACGAAGTGCAAAAACTCAGGGCCAGTGCTGACTACACCGTGTTGCTGCACAAAGCCTGGCAACAAACCCTCGGGGAACAAGCCAGCAAAGTGGCGATCAGCGATGGCAAGGATCAGTATGGTCAGTTCCCGATCGAGGGCACGTTGAACCTGAAACTGGGGCGCTTCACTGACGTTGATGCCGACTTCTGGGTCAACCAGATCGACGGCAATGGTATGGTCACCGCCAGCGAACGCCTCAAGCAAGAAAGCCACACCAAGAACGGCCTGCTGAACTTCCTCGACAACGGCCACCTCGGCCTGCTGATCAAGATCACCTCGCTCACCGCCCCTGCGCCTCGGCCAGTCCCCGATGAAATACCGGACTGATTGAAGTCCCTATGCCCTCGACCCTGAGTAAACCCCTGGCACCTTCCTGGGTCAGCCGATTCAAAGAACAGAGCCTGGAGCGTGGCCGCCGCTACGCGCTGGAGAATCGTGTCAGGATCGTCGAGGTCGGAGACGCCACGATCACTGCGGCGTGCGAAGGCTCTGGCGGTAATGTGTACCGTCAGACCATTCGCCTGCGCGAGTCAGCCAAAGCCACCTTGCTGATGGTCGATGCCACCTGCACCTGCCCGGTTCACAGCAACTGCAAACATTGCGCGGCGGTGTTGCTTAAAGTCCAGGAAACACTGGCCTACCCCGCAGCTGCCCAAGACGCCGACCTGCTGGAAAAACTTCAGGCCGTGCTGGAAAACCGCGGACCGAAAGCGCCTCCGCAAGTGCTTGTGGATAACGTGCAACCGGTGCCTCGCCTGTGGCTGGCGAGTGTCGAGTTCAGTGCTTTCGAACCACGCAACGGCAAAATGCAGCGTTACATTCAGCATCGCGCCGCCCTGTCGTTCAGCTATCTGGATGAGTACGTTGCCGGGCAGAAGAACACTGACATCCTGATCCGCCAGGAAACCCAGACGCTGCGGATAAAACGCCACCCGGATGTGGAACAAACCTACAGGGAACAGCTGCGAATCCTCGGCTTCAAAATCGCCACCCGGCAAAGCAAGGCCTTGCCGGAAAGTGCCGGTGAGCTCTACGAGATGGTCAACGACAGCGCCTGGCTGACGTTCACGCTCAACGAGTTGCCGAAGCTGCGCACTCAGGGCTGGGAGTTGCAGATCGATGAGGATTTCGGTTTCGACCTGACCGCTGTGGACGACTGGTACGCCACCGTCGAGCAAGCACCGGAGCGCGACTGGTTTGATCTGGAGTTGGGGATCATTGTTAACGGTGAGCGCCTGAGTTTGCTGCCGATCCTGTTGAATCTGATGCGCTCGCACACTGAAATCCTCAACCCGGAGCGCCTCGCACGACGTCGCGACGACGAGCTGATTCTGGTGAACATCCCCAATCGGCCGAACTCCGAACACGGTCCGCTGCAAGTTGCCCTGCCCTTCGGCCGCTTGAAACCAGTGTTGGCGACGCTCGGCGAGTTCTATCTGCAGGAGCCCGGCGAAACCACCCTACGTTTGAGCAAGGCGGACGCCACGCGCTTGAATCCGCTGGAAGACTTGCCGCTGCTCTGGGAAGGCGGCGAACAGATCCGAACGTTTGCCCAACGCTTGCGCGACATCAAGGACTACACCGCCACTGCACCAGAAGGTTTGAACGCGACGTTGCGTCCTTATCAGCTGGAAGGTTTGAGCTGGATGCAGTCGCTACGGCAATTGGAAGTCGGCGGGATTCTCGCGGACGACATGGGCCTGGGCAAAACCCTACAAACCCTGGCGCATGTTCTCACTGAAAAAGCGGCTGGACGCCTCGATCGGCCCTGCATGGTGGTGATGCCCACCAGCCTGATCCCGAACTGGCTCGACGAAGCGGCGCACTTCACGCCGCAACTCAAAGTGCTGGCACTGTACGGTGCCAGTCGCAAAAAGCATTTCGACCAGTTGGCTGACTACGACCTGATCCTGACCACGTATGCGTTGCTGCCCAAGGACGTCGAACGCCTGGCCGCGCAGCCGTTGCACGTGCTGGTGCTGGATGAAGCCCAGTACATCAAGAACCCCAATAGCAAGGCGGCCCAGGCAGCCCGCGAGCTGAACGCACGCCAGCGTTTGTGCCTGAGCGGCACACCGCTGGAAAACCACCTCGGCGAGCTGTGGTCGCTGTTCCACTTCTTGCTGCCCGGTTGGCTGGGCGACGTGAAAAGCTTCAACCGCGATTACCGGGTGCCGATTGAAAAGCGTGCCAGTGAAGTCAGACTTCAGCACCTCAATGGCCGGATCAAACCGTTCCTTTTGCGTAGGACCAAGGAACAGGTCGCGACGGAATTACCGCCGAAGACCGAGATCATTCACTGGGTCGAACTCAACGAAGCCCAGCGCGATGTGTATGAAACCATGCGCCTGGCGATGGACAAGAAAGTCCGCGACGAGATCACCCGCAAAGGGGTGGCGCGCAGCCAGATCATCATTCTGGAGGCGCTGCTGAAACTGCGTCAGGTGTGCTGTGATTTACGCCTGGTCAACGATGCCGTACTGCCGACGCGTGGCAGCACATCAGGCAAGCTCGACAGCCTGATGGAAATGCTTGATGAATTGTTTGAAGAAGGTCGACGGATTCTGTTGTTCTCGCAGTTCACGTCGATGCTGGCGCTTATCGAAGTCGAACTGAAGAAACGCGGCGTCGAGTATGCACTGCTGACGGGACAAACCCGCGACCGACGCGCACCCGTGAAGGACTTTCAGAGCGGCAAGCGTCAGATTTTTCTGATCAGCCTGAAGGCTGGTGGTGTTGGCTTGAACCTGACCGAAGCGGATACGGTGATCCACTACGATCCGTGGTGGAACCCGGCGACGGAAAATCAGGCGACTGACCGGGCGTATCGTATCGGCCAGGAGAAACCGGTATTCGTCTACAAGATGATTGCCCGAGGCACGGTGGAAGAGAAGATTCAGCATCTGCAGAAAGAAAAATCCGACCTGGCGGCTGGCGTACTGGATGGACGCAAGACCGGGGACTGGAAGTTGCAGAGTGATGATATTGAAGCGTTGTTTGCGCCGTTGCCGGATAAGCTCGAAAAGCGCTGAAATTTGCGTTGCCGGTTTCATAGCCATCGCGGGCAAGCCACGCTCCCACAGGAAATCACTGAATCTGTGGGAGCGCGGCTTGCCCGCGATGGAGTCAACTCGGTGTAAAGGCTGACTTACCCCTTCAACACCCGCGCCAACGTCGACTTCACCTTCCCCATCCCGTCATGCAACGCCTGCTCGATCTCGGCCATGGTAATCACCGCCGTCGACTTACCTGCTGCCGGATTCACCACCAACGCCAGGCACGCGTAATCCAGTTCCAGCTCACGCGCGAGTGCCGCTTCCGGCATGCCGGTCATACCGACAATGTCGCAGCCATCACGCTCAAGTCGCGCGATTTCAGCAACGGTTTCCAGCCGAGGGCCCTGGGTGCAGGCATACACGCCATGACTGCTGTAACCCACGCTTTCAGCCGCCAGCGCCGCGATCAACTGCTGACGCAACGGTTCGCTGTAGGGATAGCTGAAGTCGATGTGGGTGACGTGCTCCAGATCATCGGCGAAATAGGTGTGTTCACGGCCACTGGTATAGTCGATCAGCTGATGCGGCACGCAAAAATGCCCGGTGCCCATCGCCGCATGAATGCCGCCCACGGCGTTGACCGCGAGAATCGCTTCGGCGCCGGCCTGCTTCAATGCCCAGAGGTTGGCGCGGTAGTTCACCTGATGCGGCGGCAAACGGTGCGGATGACCATGACGCGCGAGGAACAGCACTTCCTTACCGGCGTATTCGCCGATATGAACCTCGGCCGAAGGCGGACCATAAGGAGTGTCCACCGCCAGTGACTGACGAATGCTCAGGCCTTCGAGTTGAGTCAGGCCGGTGCCACCGATAATCGCGTAAACCGTCATAACGTAAAGTCCTTATTCAATCAGTTGAGCGTCTTTGAGCGCACCGACAGCCGCCAGCCAGCGCGGGTTCTGCCGGTATTCGGTATTGGCGTAGGACTGGCCGCGCATCCGCGCAATTCGCTCCGACGGCTTGACCTTCAGGCGCTGGGCAGCGCTCAGCGCCAATTCCGCAGCGGCGCGGTCGTTGCAAACCAAGCCCATGTCGCAGCCAGCGGTTAACGCAGCTTCGATACGGCTGGCGGCATCGCCCACCACATGGGCGCCGGCCATCGACAGGTCGTCGCTGAAGATCACGCCATCGAATTGCAACTCGCCGCGCAGGATGTCCTGCAACCAGCGCCGGGAGAAGCCGGCAGGCTGGGAGTCGACTTGTGGATAAATCACGTGAGCCGGCATGACAGCGGCCAATTGCTTGCTCAGTTTGGCGAACGGCACCAGGTCATTGGCGCGAATCTCGTCGAGGCTGCGCTCATCATTCGGAATGGCGACGTGGGAATCAGCTTCGGCCCAGCCATGACCGGGAAAATGCTTGCCGGTGGCCGCCATGCCGGCGCTGTTCATGCCGCGGATGAATGCGCCGGCCAAAAGTGCTGCGCGCTCGGGATCACCTTCAAATGAACGGGTGCCGACGACGGCACTGCGTTGATAATCCAGATCCAGCACCGGGGCAAAACTCAGGTCGAGGCCGACGGCCAGCACTTCGGTGGCCATGATCCAGCCACATTGCTCGGCCAGGTATTCAGCGTTCGGATTGTCGGCGATGGCACGCATGGCTGGCAGGCGCACGAAACCTTGGCGCAAACGCTGAACGCGGCCGCCCTCCTGATCCACCGCCAGCAACAGATCGGGACGAATGGCACGAATCGCGGCGCTCAACTCGCGCACCTGGCGCGGAGTTTCGATGTTACGAGCGAAAATGATCAGGCCGCCCACTTCGGGCTGGCGCAACAATTGGCGATCTTCAGCCGTCAGCCAGGTACCGGCGACGTCCACCATCAACGAGCCTTGCAGGCCAGCAGTCATAGAGATTCCTTGATAACGAGAAACCCGGCCCGCACGTATTCGCCGCCATGGGCGATGCCCGGCAGGTCGGCGATACGAATGGGGAACGGGTTCAGAACGAGAGTCGGCATGGGCGGCTAGCTTAGCGGATGTCAGCTGCCGCGCCCACCCGTGTGCGGTTAAACCTTGGCGCCAGCCGGGACTGATTTGCTACGTGGACGCAGCTGAGCGGTGGCCATGGCGGTGTCGGTCACGCCGGTTTCCGCACGCATGCCTGCGGCCAGGAACGGCACCATCAGGCGCATCACTTGCTCAATGGAGGTGTTGACGCCGAAATCGGTCTCGGCAATCGCGCGCAAGGCCTTGATCCCCGACATGCTGAACGCCGCAGCGCCGAGCATGAAGTGCACGCGCCAGAACAGTTCGATCGGCGGAATGCGCGGCGCGGCTTCGTTGACCAGCATCATGTAGCGGCGGAACACCTTGCCGTACATGTCTTCCAGGTAACGGCGCAAGTGGCCTTGGCTCTGACTGAATGCCAGACCCAACAGACGCATGAAGATAGAGAGATCGTTGCCGCTGCGTGGCTGTACCACCAGGGCTTGCTCGACGAGGATTTCCAGCAGTTCTTCGAGGGTCGGCTTGTTTTCAGGCTTGGCCTGACGCCGCTCCAGCTCTTTATCAAGGCTCAGGCAGAACGGTCCGAGGAAGCGCGAAAAGACCGCCTGGATCAGCGCCTTCTTGGAGCCGAAGTGATAGTTCACCGCCGCCAGATTGACACCGGCCTTGCTGGTGATCAGACGCAATGAGGTTTCAGCGAAACCTTTTTCCGCGAACAACTGCTCGGCAGCATCAAGAATGCGTTCAACGGTTTCCGACTGGGCCATGGCTACTCCGCCTGACAAACACTTGTTTGAAACATACGTTTCAGCCTGTGTATTGTCAAGCTTGGCCGTTCGTTTTGGGAATGGTCGGTCAGCTATTTAACCATACAACGGCAAAGCTTCAATCAGCGGGTCGCTCGACCGTCCGGCGGTCGATAAAAAAAGGGGCATTGCCAAGACGCTTCCACTGTATATAATCCCAGTCACTGTATAAAAAGACAGAGCGACCAAAATGCTAAAGCTGACGCCACGCCAAGCAGAGATTCTGGCCTTCATCAAACGCTGCCTCGAAGACAACGGCTACCCGCCGACTCGCGCGGAAATCGCTCAGGAACTGGGCTTCAAATCACCCAACGCAGCGGAAGAACACCTTAAGGCACTGGCCCGCAAAGGCGCCATCGAGATGACCCCGGGCGCTTCCCGTGGCATTCGTATTCCAGGTTTCGAAGCCAAGGCTGATGAATCCACCCTGCCGATCATTGGTCGAGTGGCTGCCGGCGCTCCCATTCTGGCCCAGCAGCACATCGAAGAGTCCTGCAACATCAACCCTGCTTTCTTCCATCCGCGCGCCGACTATTTACTGCGCGTTCATGGCATGAGCATGAAGGATGTCGGTATTTTCGACGGCGACCTGCTGGCCGTACACACCACGCGTGAAGCCCGTAACGGCCAGATCGTGGTCGCACGTATCGGCGATGAAGTGACGGTCAAGCGCTTCAAGCGTGATGGCAGCAAGGTCTGGTTGATTGCCGAAAACCCTGAATTTGCCCCTATCGAAGTGAACCTGAAAGATCAGGAACTGGTGATTGAAGGCTTGAGTGTCGGCGTGATTCGCCGCTAAAGGAGGCTTTATGCAGTTCCCACACACATCACAGCAAGCCCAACTGCCACTGTTCGAGGCATTCATGGCGCAACCCCTGGCGCCGATCCTGAAAGACGTGGTCGAGTCGCCGTGGAGCGCTGAGCCCGAAGTCTTCAGTGAGCTGTCGCTACGTGGTGCAGCGGGAAACTGCCTGAACCTTCTGGCACCGATTCTCAGGGAATTGAGCCAAGACCAGGACGCACGCTGGCTGACACTGATTGCCCCACCAGCGAGCCTGACCCAGGCCTGGCTGCGGGACGCCGGCCTCAATCGCGAACGCATTCTGCTGCTGCAACCTCGCGGTACCCAAAGCGCTCAGCAGTTGACCTGCGAAGCCTTGCGCCTGGGCCGCAGCCACACAGTGGTCAGCTGGCTCAACCCATTGAACACAACATCACGGCAACAGTTGATCAGCGCCGCCCGGACCGGGGACGCACAGAGCTTGAACATTCGATTGGGTTAACAGAGAAACAATGCGCACCTTGATCTGCGCAAGGCTTCTCCAAGGATAGAGAAGCCGACCTGTAGCGGTACCCGTAAAAACCGACGGGCGGGATCAATGAAGGACGCGAGTTCCCTGATCCTTTTCAAATTCGCCTTCAACCAGGCGTCCCGCCATCTGAACGCCGACGCTCAACATCGCCTTGGCGACTTCCACGTACTGGCCTTGCAGGAACGCCTTGGCATCCTCGGAGAAATCCAAAGTAACCAGAGAACCCTCGTCCTCGGCCCTGCGCAGCTCGATACGGCCGTCTGGTAACTCGACAATTTCTAGAAAGGACGTTGGCATAAAGGTCTGTTCTCCACGAAAGGCGGGGATTATATAGGCATCGGTCAGGCTTCGCTCAGCAAGTTGACCAGATGTCATGGCAATGAAATATCTTTTTGCACTCATCCCTGAGCGGACACCCTGTCGGGGCATCCGTCTTTACGCTTAATCCTTCAGCACTCGTTCAATCCTTCGCGAAACCGGATCGCCAGACCTTTCAGGTTCTGACGCCAGCTTTCCAGCTCTTCCCGGCTCAATTCTTCAGGCGCCTCTTCTGCATCCAGGTTAACGGCCAGGATCAGCGGCTGAGTCACGTCGCCTTTAGGCTTGTGCGGCGCGCGCGGCGGTTGAAACAACGCCGCATGGGCCGCCAGCAATTTGGCCAACCAGGTTTCAGGGTTTTGCGCGAGCTCGACCATCTCCGCCATTTCAGGAATCGCGATGGCTTCGAGGACTTCGCGAGTCAGCAACAACTCAGCCCGAGGCGCATTGGCCTGTGGCAAGCGATAGAACCCGGCGATTTCATGGCACAGCCCCAGCAAGGCACCGTACAGGTGAAACAACGCCGATTCGCGCCCCGCCTGGATCAGCGCCAGCGAGTTCATTGCCCGCCCCTCTTCTGCCTTGGTGAGCGCTTCCAGCGACAGGCCGGCGAAATAAATCTTCTGATTGGTACGGGTATAAAGTTCGTGGGCCATGACGGCAGCCTCCACAACGAAATAATTGCTTCACGCAGGTCAGACAGTGTCGTGGATCACCCGCGGCGACCGCAAGCACAAAACAAAAAGGCCGCATGAAAACCCGAGGGTTGTCATGCGGCCTTTTGTGTACTGCTCTATTTAAGCCTTGGCTGCCGGACGCTTGTCTTCAACCGTCCACTTGCCGCCGTCGTAGTACGCCTTCCAGCCAGTCGGCTTACCGTCGACTTCTGTCTGCACATACTGCTCTTTGGTCTTGCGGCTGTAACGGATCACGGAAGGGAGACCGTCCGGATCTTTCTTCGGCGCTTCACAGAGGAAGTGGTACTTCGGATCGATCTCATCCTTGTGCGGCACAATTTCCATGACCAGCGGAGCACGAGTCTCGCGGTTTTTCGGGAATTGGCTGGCCGCCAGGAACAGGCCGGAAGCCCCGTCGCGCAGGATATAGGTGTCGTTGACCTTCTCGCATTTCAGCTCAGGCATCTTCACCGGGTCCATCTTCGGCGGCGCCGCGTCACCGCTCTTCAGCAGCTTGCGGGTGTTCTTGCAAGTCGGGTTGGTGCAACCGAAGAACTTGCCGAACCGGCCGGTCTTGAGCTGCATCTCGCTGCCGCACTTGTCACATTCCAGGCTCGGACCTTCATAGCCTTTGATGCGATAGGTGCCCTCTTCGATTTCGTAACCCGAGCAATCCGGGTTGTTACCGCAGATGTGCAGCTTGCGCTTCTCATCGAGCAGGTAAGCGTCCATCGCCGTGCTGCAGATCGGGCAGCGATGCTTGCCACGCAGCACCAGGGATTCCGATTCACCCTCGTCGTCCGCGGCAATTTCATCACCCGGCACCAGGTTGACGGTGGCCTTGCAGCGTTCTTTCGGCGGCAGGCTGTAACCCGAGCAGCCGAGGAACACGCCAGTCGACGCCGTACGAATCTGCATTGGACGGCCGCAGGTCAGGCACGGAATGTCGGTCATGACCGGCTGGTTGGCACGCATGCCGTTTTCGGCGCTTTCGGCTACTTCGAGTTTTTTCTTGAAGTCACCGTAGAACTCGTCCAGCACGTTTTTCCAGTCACGTTCACCCTGGGCCACGTCATCGAGGTTCTCTTCCATGCCGGCGGTGAAGCCGTAGTCCATGAGGTTGGAGAAGCTCTCGGACAGACGCTCGGTGACGATGTCACCCATCTTTTCCGAATAGAAACGACGGTTGTGCAGCGCGACGTAGCCGCGGTCCTGGATGGTCGAAATGATCGCCGCGTAGGTCGAAGGACGACCGATGCCGCGTTTTTCCATTTCTTTAACCAGGCTTGCTTCCGAGTAACGTGCAGGCGGCTTGGTGAAGTGCTGGGTCGGATCAAGCTTGATCAGCTTCATCGCGTCGCCCTGAGCCATGTCTGGCAGCACGTCGTCATCGCCCGGCTTGGCAATTTGCGGCATCACACGGGTGTAACCGTCGAACTTGAGGATGCGGCCCTTGGCACGCAGCTCGAAATCGCCGGCACCCACGGTGACGGTGGTCGACAGGTATTGCGCCGGCAGCATCTGGCAGGCGAGGAACTGGCGCCAGATCAGCTCGTAGAGCCGCTCTGCATCACGCTCCATGCCCGACAGCTTGCTTGGCTCGGTGTTGGCGTCGGAGGGACGAATCGCTTCGTGAGCCTCTTGTGCGCCTTCCTTGCTACTGTAGACGTTCGGGGTTTCCGGCAGGTACTTCTTGCCGAATTCGCCTTCGATATAAGTGCGCGCCATCGTCACGGCATCGGCCGAGAGGTTGGTGGAGTCGGTACGCATGTAAGTGATGTAGCCGGCTTCGTACAGACGCTGGGCCATCATCATGGTTTTCTTCACGCCGAAGCCCAGGCGGTTGCTCGCTGCCTGTTGCAGGGTGGACGTGATGAACGGAGCCGACGGCTTGCTGCTGGTCGGTTTGTCTTCGCGCTTGGCGATGCTGTAGCTGGAAGCTTTGAGCTTTTCCAGTGCAGCCATGGCCTGGGCTTCGTTAAGCGGCTTGAAGGCCTCGCCTTTCTCGCGCGCCACGTCAAAGCGCACAGTTGCGCCTTTGGCGGTGCCGAGGTCAGCGTGGACCTCCCAGTATTCTTCCGGATTGAACGCGCGGATTTCGCGTTCGCGCTCAACCACCAGTTTTACCGCAACCGACTGCACGCGACCGGCGGACAGGCCACGGGCGATCTTGGCCCACAGCAGAGGCGAAACCATGTAACCCACCACGCGGTCGAGGAAACGACGCGCCTGCTGGGCATTTACACGGTCAATGTCCAGCTCGCCCGGCTTGGAGAAGGCTTCCTGAATCGCCTTCTTGGTGATTTCGTTGAACACCACGCGCTTGTAGCGGCTGTCGTCACCACCGATGGCTTCGCGCAGGTGCCAGGCAATGGCTTCCCCCTCGCGGTCCAAGTCGGTTGCGAGATAGATGGTGTCAGCATCTTTGGCGAGCCGGCGCAGCTCTTCGATGACTTTTTCCTTGCCCGGGAGGATCTCGTACTTGGCTTTCCAGCCATGATCGGGATCGACACCCATGCGCGAGACCAGCTGCTTGCGCGCTTTCTCTTTCGGCGTGAGCACCGGACCTTCACCCGCGGCAGCCTTGCCGCGCTTGGCGGCTGGCTCTTTGCTGGCGCTAGCCGAACCGCTGGTGGGCAGGTCTCGGATATGGCCGATACTCGACTTCACCACGTATTGGTTACCCAGATACTTGTTGATGGTCTTGGCCTTAGCCGGGGATTCCACAATGACCAGCGATTTGCCCATGGATCAGAAAATTCCTGAATTCTAGAAGTGAAAGGCGGTTGGCGCCTGACGCGGCACCGCTATATATAGTGGCTACAAGGTGAGGTCAAGCGCAGGGTTTTGCGCGCACTCAACTTATGGCTACGAAAAAAGGCTCGGTTCGGCTTGCACCAAAGCAAAGCGTGGCACCTGTTCGCCGTCAACTTCGACCGACTCCAGGAACATGCTCAAGGGACGCACCCAAAAGCCGTAATCGCCATACAGGGCTTGGTAGAAGACCACTTCTTCTTCGGTTTCCGAATGCCGCGCGACACTGAATACGCGGTACTGCGGACCTTTGTAATGTTGGTAGAGCCCAGGTTGTATCGGCATGGTTTGGCCCTCACTCAAATCTTTTCAAAATAAAAACAAAAATAATTTCAGAAAAACAAAAACCGGGGCACTTGGCCCCGGCTTCCGTCAACGGATCGCTTAAACGCGTTCGAAGACGGTGGAGATGCCTTGGCCGAGACCAATGCACATGGTAGCCACCCCGAAGGTGCCGCCATTTTGCTTCATCACGTTCAACAGCGTGCCGGAGATACGTGCACCGGAGCAACCGAACGGGTGACCCAGGGCGATTGCGCCGCCGTGCAGGTTAACCTTCTCGTTCATCTTGTCGAGCACTTTCAGATCTTTCAGCACTGGCAGGGCCTGTGCGGCGAAAGCTTCGTTGAGCTCGAAGAAGTCGATATCGTTAATGCCAAGTCCCGCGCGCTTCAGTGCTTTTTGTGTAGCCGGTACTGGACCATAGCCCATGATTGCCGGATCCACACCTGCCACTGCCATCGAACGAATCACGGCCATAGGCTGGATGCCCAGGTCCTGAGCACGCTGCGCCGACATCACGATCATGCACGAGGCACCGTCGGTGATTTGCGACGAAGTACCTGCAGTCACGGTGCCGCCCTTCGGATTGAACGCTGGCTTCAGAGCCGCCAGGCTTTCCAGGGTGGTTTCCGGACGAATGGTTTCGTCGTAATCGAACAGTTTCAGGAAACCGTTCTCGTCGTAGCCCTGCATCGGGATGATTTCGTCTTTGAACTTGCCTTCCAGGGTCGCCTTGTGGGCGAGCTGGTGGGAGCGCACGCCGAAAGCGTCCTGTTGTTCGCGAGTGATGCCGTGCATTTTGCCCAGCATTTCAGCGGTCAGGCCCATCATGCCCGAGGCTTTCGCCGCGTACAGAGACATGTGCGGGTTCGGATCGACACCGTGCATCATGCTCACGTGGCCCATATGCTCGACGCCGCCGACGACGAACACGTCACCGTTGCCGGTCATGATCGCTTGCGCAGCAGTGTGCAGCGCGCTCATCGACGAGCCACACAGGCGGCTGACGGTCTGACCGGCAGCAGTGTGCGGGATCTGAGTCATCAGGGACGCCATGCGCGCGATGTTCCAGCCCTGTTCCAGGGTCTGGTTTACGCAGCCCCAGATCACGTCTTCGACTTCGCTCGGGTCAACCTTGACGTTGCGTTCCAGCAATTTGCTGATCAGGTGCGCCGACATGTCTTCGGCGCGGGTGTTGCGGTGCATGCCGCCCTTGGAGCGGCCCATCGGAGTACGACCGAAGTCGACAATCACGACGTCTCTTGGATTCAAGCTCATAAAATTTCACTCTCGCTCAAGTGTTGGGACGCTTAACCGAAGAACCGTTGGCCGGTTTTGGCCATTTCACGCAGTTTTGCGGTCGGGTGGTACAGCGCGCCCAAATCAGCGTACTGGTCAGCCAGGGCAACGAACTCGGCAACACCGATCGAATCGATGTAGCGCAGCGCACCGCCACGGAATGGAGGGAAACCAATACCGTAGACCAGACCCATGTCGGCTTCGGCAGCGGTTTCGACGATGCCGTCTTCCAGGCAACGCACGGTTTCCAGGCACAGCGGGATCATCATCCAGTTGATGATGTCTTCGTCAGTGACTTCGCGCTGCTCGTAAACGATCGGCTTGAGCACTTCCAGCACCGATGGGTCGGCGACTTTCTTCTGCTTGCCGCGCTTGTCAGTCTCGTAGGCGTAGAAGCCCTTGCCGTTCTTCTGGCCCAGGCGTTTGGCTTCGTAGAGCACGTCGATCGCGGTACGGCGGTCGTCTTTCATGCGGTCCGGGAAGCCCTCAGCCATTACGTCACGACCGTGGTGACCGGTGTCGATGCCGACCACGTCCATCAGGTACGCCGGGCCCATTGGCCAGCCGAATTTTTCCATGACCTTGTCAATACGGACGAAGTCCACACCGGCGCTGACCAGTTTGGCGAAACCGCCGAAGTACGGGAACAGTACACGGTTGACCAGGAAGCCCGGGCAGTCGTTAACGACGATCGGGTTCTTGCCCATTTTCTTGGCGTAGGCAACGGTGGTGGCAACAGCCAGCTCGCTGGACTTCTCGCCACGGATCACTTCAACCAGCGGCATCATGTGCACAGGGTTGAAGAAGTGCATGCCGACGAAGTTTTCCGGACGCTTGAGGGCTTTTGCCAGCAAGGTGATGGAAATGGTCGAGGTGTTGGACGCGAGGATGGTGTCCTCTTTGACCTTGTCTTCGACTTCAGCCAGTACGGCTTGCTTGACCTTAGGATTTTCGACGACCGCTTCAACCACCAGGTCCACGTGACCGAAATCACCGTAGGACAGGGTCGGACGAATGCCGTTGAGCACTTCAGCCATTTTTGCGGCGGTCATGCGACCTTTATCAACGCGGCCGACCAGCAGCTTGGCGGCTTCAGCCAGGCCTTGCTCGATGCCGTGCTCATTGATGTCCTTCATCAGGATCGGCGTCCCTTTGGAGGCCGACTGATAAGCGATACCGCCACCCATGATGCCGGCGCCCAATACGGCAGCCTGCTTCACGTCTTTGGCGATTTCGTCGTAGGCCTTGGCTTTTTTCTTCAGTTCCTGATCGTTCAGGAACAGACCGATCAAGCTCTGCGCGGCAGAGGTCTTGGCCAGTTTGACGAAACCGGCGGCTTCAACTTCCAGCGCTTTGTCGCGACCGAAGTTCGCGGCTTTCTGGATGGTCTTGATCGCCTCAACCGGTGCCGGGTAGTTCGGGCCAGCCTGACCGGCTACGAAACCTTTGGCGGTTTCGAAAGCCATCATTTGTTCGATTGCGTTCAGCTTCAGCTTTTCCAGCTTCGGTTGACGCTTGGCCTTGTAGTCAAACTCGCCGGAGATGGCGCGTTTGATCAGTTCCAGGGCCGCTTCCTGCAGTTTCTCAGGGGCAACCACTGCGTCCACTGCGCCGACTTTCAGCGCGTCTTCAGGACGGTTTTCTTTGCCTGCAGCAATCCACTCGATGGCGTTGTCGGCACCGATCAGGCGCGGCAGACGCACAGTGCCGCCGAAGCCCGGGTAGATGCCCAGCTTGACTTCCGGCAGACCGATCTTGGCCTTGGTGGACATGACGCGGTAGTCCGCCGCCAGGCACATCTCCAGACCGCCACCCAGGGCGATACCGTTGATCGCGGCGACAGTCGGGACGTTGAGGTCTTCGAAATCGCTGAAAATCTTGTTGGCTTCCAGATTGCCAGCAACCAGCTCGGCATCAGGCAGCTTGAAATTTTCGACAAATTCGGTGATGTCGGCGCCGACGATGAACACGTCCTTGCCACTGCTGACGATCACGCCCTTGATCGAAGCATCTGCCTTGATGGTGTCCACAGCCTGACGCAGTTCGTTCAGGGTTAGACGGTTGAACTTGTTGACGGACTCACCCTTGAGGTCGAATTTCAATTCGACGATGCCACTTTCAAGAGCCTTAACCGTGATGGCTTTACCTTCGTAAATCATCAACTGATCTCCACGATATGGAAGCTGAACAGTACACGTCGGACGCAGGCGAATGGCTCGGCAGGACGTTAAACGTCAATGCTACGCCAATCCACCCGGCACACCCTCCAACGCGATAGTCGGGATTCTGTAGGAGCGATCTGAAATACAAACGCTCAATTCATACGCCCGTTTGATTTGGGTACGCCACCTTCACGGAATTTCCGACAATTGTCAATCGCCCAAAATACGGGTTGAAACGCGACTTTGCGGTCACTTCCGTACTGCGAAGATCTTCAACACGCAGATGCATGTGAACTCATTCATAGAATCAATAGTTAGAAAAGTCGCCCTAATTCGCTGCAGCCCGCGTTTAACAAGCTACGCTGGCATGAACCTGAAGAAAAAAGATGAACGCGCTGGGTGAATGTCCGGCGTAAGATCAGCCCTACAGCGAATTACCGGCCTGCCTGGCCAACCCCAGCCCGATGATGATGTCGGGCTTTTTATTGCCTGTCTGTCAGACCCGTCGCGCCATTGCAGCGCGAAATATCCTTACTTTACGCCAGCGCTTTCAGCACCGCGTCAATGTCCTGCAAAACAGTCGCCTCGCCCTTCTCGCCCCAATACAAGGTAACCATTTGCTTGTCCGCCTCGATCTTGTAGACGTTGGCTGGCAATTTTTCAAAATGATTGAGCAACGCTCGATCCTCGCAAACCTCCTGCCACTGATTCACCCATACGCCTGGTGATTTTTGCCAGTAGCTCCAGCATGCAGGCTGATTGCCACGGCGTGGCCGATGGTACTGCGCACACGGGCTCGGCGGCTCCTGGCTCAGCCAGTGCGGCCATTCCTGAGGCGCCAGCTGCATGGCCAGGCCCATGCGTCGTGCCTCCATGCGCAGGGCCATGCGCCCGCTCTGACCACGTGACGGTCGCAACCATGCCAGCGGACTCAGCACCACCAGCAGGATTGACACCACTATCCAGACCGTCATATCTGTACTCCCGATTCTTGATGGGCGCTTTGGGTCACTCTGGAACCATTGCGCTTGAAACCAGCCATACTTACCAATATTGCAATCCTCAGGAGGAGCACCTCATGCCCTACAACCATATTCTGGTCGCTGTAGATCTAACCGAAGAGTGCGACCCTGTAATCCACCGCGCTCGCGAGCTGGCGGTGAGCAACGGGGCGAAATTGTCCCTGGTGCACATTGTCGAGCCAATGGCCATGGCCTTTGGTGGCGACGTGCCGATGGACCTGTCACAACTGCAACAACAGCAGTTCGATCAGGCCAAGGAGCGCCTAGAGCGCCTGAAAGCCAAATACGCAGAGCTTGAAGGTGCCAACTGCCACCTGACCTATGGCCAGCCACGCCAGGAAATCCATCATTTCGCCAAGGAAAACCACTGCGACCTGATCGTGGTCGGCAGCCATGGCCGCCATGGCCTGGCGCTGCTGCTCGGGTCGACCGCCAATGATGTGCTGCACGGTGCACCTTGCGACGTACTGGCGGTACATCTGATCAAACGCTGAAACGCTCCCACATTTGATCTGCATCAGCCTGTAGCTCGCGTTACATATGAAAAGCCCGACGCTCATCACTGAACGCCGGGCTTTTTTTGTTACGGGATCAATCAGGCATCCAGCTCGGCCCAGCGCTCGACCATCACGTCCAGCTCGGCCTGCAACTGCTCCAGCTGCGCAATCACCGCGGCCGTCTCGGCAGCAGGACGCTGATAGAAACCGGCATCGGCCATTTGCGCTTCAACCGCCGTAATCTGCTGTTCCATGGCTTCGATCTGAGCCGGCAGCATTTCCAGCTCACGCTGATGCTTGTAGCTAAGCTTCTTCTTAGCCACCGGCGCTTCAGCAGCTGCAACGACAGGTGCTGCCTGCGCCGTTACAACCGCGGAGGTCAGGTCGGCCTTGCCGGATTTGCTCTCGGTCACGCCCAGCAGGCGCGGCGAACCGCCCTGACGCAGCCAGTCCTGATAACCACCGACGTACTCGCGAACCTTGCCTTCACCTTCGAAGACCAGGGTGCTGGTGACCACGTTGTCGAGGAATGCCCGGTCGTGACTGACCATCAGCACGGTGCCGTTGAAGGTCAGCAAGACCTCTTCCAGCAGTTCGAGGGTTTCAACATCGAGGTCGTTGGTCGGTTCGTCGAGGACCAGCAGGTTCGCCGGCTTGCTGAACAGCTTGGCCAGCAACAGACGGGCACGCTCACCACCGGACAGCGCCTTGACCGGCGTGCGGGCACGCTGCGGGCTGAACAGGAAGTCACCGAGGTAGCTCAGCACGTGACGGCTCTGACCATCGATATCGATGAAGTCGCGACCTTCGGCCACGTTGTCGATCACAGTCTTTTCCAGGTCCAGCTGATGGCGCAACTGGTCGAAATAGGCCACGTCGATGCGCGTCCCCTCTTCCACTGTGCCGCTGGTTGGTTGCAGACCACTGAGCATCAGCTTCAGCAGTGTGGTCTTGCCGGTACCGTTGGCGCCGAGCAGACCGATACGGTCGCCGCGCGTCAGGACCATCGAGAAATCCTTGATCAGGAACGGGCCACCCGGGTGAGCAAAGCTCACGTTCTCGAGGACCATCACCTGCTTGCCGGACTTGTCAGCGGTGTCCAGCTGAATGTTGGCCTTGCCGGTGCGCTCACGGCGCTCGCTGCGCTCGACGCGC
Source organism: Pseudomonas mucoides (assembly GCF_015461845.1). Taxonomy (GTDB): domain Bacteria; phylum Pseudomonadota; class Gammaproteobacteria; order Pseudomonadales; family Pseudomonadaceae; genus Aquipseudomonas; species Aquipseudomonas mucoides. Next base: position 904,043 of record NZ_JACOPW010000001.1, read on the forward strand.
AAAGCCTTCAATGCGCGGACGCGGCCTTCATTACGGGTGCGACGGGCCTTGATGCCCTGGCGGATCCAGACTTCTTCCTGGGCCAGCTTCTTGTCAAACAGCGCGTTGGCGGTTTCTTCAGCGGCCAGCGAAGCTTCTTTGTGCACCAGGAAACTGGCGTAGTCACCGTTCCAGTCGATCAGGCCACCGCGGTCCAGTTCGAGGATGCGCGTCGCAAGGTTTTGCAGGAATGAACGGTCGTGCGTGATGAACAGCACGGCGCCCTGGAAATCCTTCAGCGCTTCTTCGAGCCAGGCAATGGCACCGATGTCCAGGTGGTTGGTCGGTTCGTCGAGCAGCAGCAGGTCCGGTTCGGAGACCAGGGCCTGAGCCAGCAGGACGCGACGACGCCAGCCGCCGGACAATTCGGCGAGAGTCTTGTCGGCCGGCAACTGCAGACGGCTCAACGTACTGTCGACCAGTTGCTGCAAACGCCAGCCATCGCGGGCTTCGAGGTCATGCTGGACGTGCATCAGTTTGTCCAGGTCGGCGTCGGTGACGATGTTCTGGCTCAGGTGGTGATACTGCGCGAGCAGCTCGCCCACACCGTCCAGGCCCTCGGCAACCACGTCGAACACGGTCCGCTCGTCGGCCACCGGCAATTCTTGCGGCAATTCGCCAATCTTGAGGCCAGGTGCACGCCAAACGGAGCCCTCGTCGGGCTTCTGGTCGCCCTTGACGAGCTTCATCATGCTGGACTTGCCAGTGCCGTTGCGGCCGATGATGCACACCCGCTCACCACGGGCGATCTGCCAGGACACCTTGTCCAACAACGGCATAGCGCCGAAAGCAAGGGACACATCGCTGAATTTGAGCAGGGTCATGAGCTTCTCCAAAAACCGGGGGCGCATTCTACCTGACTTGAGGCTTCAGAAGGCCGGCAATTTCACTCTCGAAGCACTCTGCATAACAAATGTTACGAACTTGGGCTGACAGGCCTGCAAAGCTTTCGCCCGTTGCTGGCAAAAGGCTAAGCTACAGATTATTCAGTGCAGGTAATCCCGCACTTGTCTCATGATTTCTCTGCCCGGACGTCTCATGCGCAGTCGCCTTTTCAGTCTTTTATCTTGCTTGCTACTTTCTGCTACTGCCGTTCAATCAGCGCAGGCAGTGGACCTGTCCACCCAGCGCCAATATTACGATGAAGCCAAGCGCGCCCTGGCCAAAGGCGATACCGGTCCTTACTTTCGCTACAGCCAGGCCCTCAGTGATTACCCGCTGGAGCCGTACCTGGCCTATGACGAGTTGACCGCCCGTCTAAAAACCGCCAGCAATGCCGAAATCGAGAAATTCCTCGCCGACCACGGTGACCTGCCGCAAGCCAACTGGATGAAATTGCGTTGGTTGCGCTGGCTGGCCGACCGTGGCGACTGGGCGACCTTCGTCAAGTATTACGATCCCAAGCTCAATTTCACCGAACTGGACTGCCTGAATGCGCAGTATCAGATTGGCCACAACCAGAAGGCTGAAGGCTATGCCAACGCCAATAAGCTGTGGCTGACCGGCAAATCCCAGCCCGCCGCCTGCGACGCGTTGTTCGGGCAATGGGCTGCCGAAGGTCAACTGACCGAGCAAAAACGCTGGGAGCGCGCCAAGCTCGCCGCCCAGGCGCGCAATTATCCACTGGCCAACAGCCTGGTTAACGGCCTGACCACCCTCGCCCCTCGCGGACGACTGCTGATCGATGTGGCGCAAAAGCCCGAGCTGCTCAACCAGCCTTCGCGCTTCACCCCGGCTGACGAACCGATGTCCGACGTGGTCAGCCTTGGCCTGCGCCGCCTGGCCAAGCAGGACCCGGACAAGGCCATGGACTTGCTCGACGGTTATGCCAGCAGCATGCACTTCTCTCGCGATGAAAAAGTGGCGATCGCCCGGGAAATCGGCCTGACGCTGGCGCGACGCTATGACCCTCGTGCGCTTGATGTCATGACCAAGTACGACCCGGAACTGCGCGACAACACCGTGTCCGAATGGCGCCTGCGCCTGCTGCTTCGCCTGGCTCGCTGGGACGACGCCTATCAGCTGTCTCGCCGCTTGCCACAGGACCTGGCGACCACCAACCGCTGGCGCTACTGGCAGGCCCGCGCCCTTGAGCTGGCGCAGCCACAAAACCCGGAAGCGCAGACGCTGTACAAGAGCCTTGCCCGCGAACGTGATTTCTATGGCTTCCTTGCCGCCGACCGCTCGCAGCTACCGTACTCGCTACTCAACAAACCGCTGGTACTCAGCCAGGCCACCATCAATAAGGTGCGCAATACGCCAGGTATACGTCGAGCACTGGAGTTCCACGCCCGCGGGCAGGTCGTCGACGGTCGCCGCGAGTGGTATTACGTCAGTCGTCACTTCAACCGTGACGAAATGGTCGCCCAGGCGAAACTGGCCTATGACCTGAAATGGTATTTCCCGGCGATCCGCACCATCAGTCAGGCGCAGTACTGGGACGATCTGGACATCCGCTTCCCGATGGCCCACCGCGAAACCCTGGTCCGCGAAGCCAAAGTACGCGGCCTGCATTCCAGCTGGGTGTTCGCCATCACGCGCCAGGAAAGTGCTTTCATGGACGACGCCCGCTCAGGCGTCGGCGCCAGCGGCCTGATGCAACTGATGCCCGGCACCGCCAAGGAAACCGCACGCAAGTTCAGCATTCCGCTGGCCTCGCCGCAGCAAGTGATCGACCCGGACAAAAACATCCAGCTCGGCGCCGCGTACCTGAGCCAGGTCCATGCCCAGTTCAACGGCAACCGCGTCCTCGCCTCCGCCGCCTACAACGCCGGTCCCGGCCGCGTGCGCCAGTGGCTGCGCGGCGCAGACCACCTGAGCTTCGACGTCTGGGTGGAAAGCATCCCGTTCGACGAAACCCGTCAGTATGTGCAGAACGTGCTGTCGTATTCGGTGATCTACGGGCAGAAGCTCAACTCGCCACAGCCGCTGGTGGATTGGCATGAACGGTATTTTGATGATCAGTGATCCCGTTTTGACCCACTGACAAAAAAAAGCCCGCATCGATTGATGCGGGCTTTTTTTGGGGTGCTCGACTTAGTCGGTAACCGGGTCGATCACCGTGTTGTGCCCATCACTAAACTGCAACGCCGCCAATCGCGCATACAGCGCATTGCTCGCAATCAACGCCTGATGCGTCCCCACCGCCACCAGTTTCCCTTGGTCCATGACCGCGATCCGGTCAGCATTTTTCACCGTGGCCAAACGGTGAGCGATCACCAGCGTGGTGCGGTTTTTCATCAGGCTGGGCAGGGCTTGCTGGATCAGGTGTTCGCTCTGGGCATCGAGGGCGCTGGTGGCTTCGTCGAGCAACAGGATCGGCGCGTCCACCAGCAATGCGCGAGCAATGGCCAGGCGTTGGCGCTGGCCGCCAGACAGCCCGAGGCCGCCGTCGCCAAGATGCGTCTGGTAACCGTGGGGCATTTGCTCAATGAAGTCGTGGGCGTAGGCGATTTTTGCCGCTTCCTGAACCTGAGCCAGGGTTGCCCCCGGATTACCGTAGCGGATGTTCTCTTCGATGCTGCCGAAGAACAGCGCAGGATTTTGCGAAACCAGCGCGAAGCAACGGCGCAGGTCGAGCGGATCGAGCTGGGTCAACGGCACGCCATCGAGCAGGATCTGCCCGGCGGCCGGATCGTAAAAGCGCAGCAGCAAGTCATACACCGTGGATTTTCCGGCCCCGGACGGCCCCACCAGCGCGAGGGTTTCGCCCGCGTTTATGGTCAGACTCAAGCCATCGACGGCATAACTTTCGGGCCGCGACGGGTAGGAAAAACGCACATCCTGTAGAACCAGATCGCCCTTCACCCGCTCCGGCAAGGTTACCAGGCCGGTGGTCGGTGGCTGGATGATATTTTCCGAACGCAGCAATTCGGCAATCCGCTCGGCCGCCCCCGCCGCGCGCTGCAACTCACCGATTACTTCGCTCAAGGTGCCAAAGGCACTGCCGACGATCAGGCTGTAGAAAACAAACGCCGCCAGTTCACCGGCCGAGATCCTCCCGGCGATCACGTCCATGCCACCAACCCACAGCATGACGCCGACAGCACCCAGCACCAGCACGATCACCAGCGTGATCAACCAGGCGCGCTGGAAGATGCGTTTACGCGCGGTGTCGAACGCCTGTTCCACGGTCAGGGCAAAGCGCTGCTCGTCCTGGACCTGATGGTTGTACGCCTGCACGGTTTTGATCTGGCCGAGGGTTTCGGAGACATAGCTGCCGATATCGGCAATCCGGTCCTGGCTCAGGCGCGACAGATTGCGCACCCGACGGCCGAAAATCAGGATCGGGGCAATCACCAGCGGCAACGCAATCACCACGATGCTGGTGAGCTTGGGGTTAGTGATAAACAGCAGCACGATTCCGCCGATGACCATCAGCAGATTGCGCAGGAACAGCGACAACGACGAGCCGATCACCGATTGCAGCAACGTGGTGTCGGCGGTCAGCCGCGACTGGATTTCGGAACTGCGATTGTTTTCGTAGAACCCCGGATGCAGATAAACCAGGTGGTTGAAGACCTGCCGGCGGATGTCTGCGACCACCCGCTCGCCGATCCACGACACCAGGTAAAAACGCGCGAAGGTGCCGATCGCCAGCCCCACCACCAGCACCATGAACAGGCCGATGGATTGATTGAGCAGGTGCGGTGACTGGGTCATGAACCCCTGATCCACCAGCAGGCGGATGCCCTGCCCCATCGACAAGGTAATGCCGGCGGTGACAATCAACGCGAGCAAGGCGCCAAAGGCTTGCCAGCGATACGGTGCAAGAAAGCGAAGGGTCAGGCGGATCGCGCGGCGGTGACGAGCAGAGAGCATCGAGGGTTATCCAGTACGCCATTGATATCGCCAGCCTACACGGTCAGCGGGTGAACGCTGTAAATCACAATGAGTCAGGTTAATTATGACCGCGACGACTAGCCCCTAGACGCTATTGGTCTAAAGTCCGGGTGGCAACGTTTATAAATTTCTGGTGGACTGACATTGCCGTTCGGGAAAGATCGCAGGGAGTTGTCATAGCCCGGTCACCTGAAGGTTCTAAAGTAAGCACACACCTGAAGAGGAGACAGGCCATGTCCTTGCAAAACAGCAGCGAAGACAAGATTCAAGTGATCCGCACACAGCCAGACCAGTCTCTGGGGTGCTCGATTATCGATGCCGATGGGCGTGAAGTACCGATCACTGAAGACATGATCCAGAAAGCGTGCAGCGAACTGGAAAAGCGATTAGTCAAGCCTGCCGAACAAGAGTGATATAGCCACCGTCTTCTTGACCCGGCCCTGGTTGGCCGGGTTTTTTATGGGTGATTTTTGAGGGTGCTGAGTCGTCCACCCATTCAGCGAACGCCCCAAGACCTGTGGGAGCATGGCTTGCCCGCGATGGGGCCAACTCGGTCTCTATACAGCCGAAGCCCCCAACGCCGCCACAATCCTGCGCAACTCAGCCGAATCCCCCTCAATCCGCACCTGCAACCCATCAATCTCCCGACGCGACGGGTAATGCTTGCGCAGCACATCAAACGCCGCACGCTGTTCGCTCACACTGCCTACAAGACTGCGGCGAAAATCCGCATCGTCACGGCGCGGGTCGTACACACCACGGCACAGCATGGCCAGCGCCCACGCCGGATCAGCCTGCGCATGCAGGGTCACTTGCGACAACCACGGTGCCGGCAGCAAATCACTCAGGCTGACCTGAGCCGGCTGCCCGAGAAACGCGCAATACGCCTGATAGATCTGCGCCGTCCCACGCTGTTTGCCGTCAAGGCTGTAACCGGCAATGTGCGGCGTCGCCAGCACGCACAACTCCGCCAGCGCCACGTCGACCTCAGGTTCACCTTCCCAAACGTCGAGCACCGCTTGCAGGTCTTCGCGCTCAAGCAGCACTTGGCGCAGGGCGGCGTTATCGACCACCGGGCCACGACTGGCGTTGATCAGCCAGGTGCCGGGTTTGAGCTGACCCAAGCGGTTTTTATCGAACAAATGCCAGGTCGACTGCGCGCCGTGCTTCTTCAAAGGTGTGTGCAGGCTGATGACGTCGCACTGCTCGATGATCTGTTCGAGGCTGACAAAATCACCGCCTTCAGCTGCCTGCCGGGGCGGATCGCACACCAGCACGTTCCAGCCCAGACCTTGCAGGACCTTGACGAGACGACCGCCGACTTCGCCGGCACCGACCACGCCATACGTGCGCCGGGTCAGGTCAGCGCCTTCGATTTCAGCCAGGGTCAGCAGACTGCCGAGCACGTAGTCGACCACACCCCGGGCATTGCAGCCGGGCGCGCTGGACCAGGTGATGCCGGCTTGCTGAAAGTAGTCCAGGTCCAGGTGATCGGTGCCGATGGTGCACGTGCCGACAAAGCGCACGTTGCTGCCTTCGAGCAAGGCACGATTGACGTTGGTCACCGAGCGGACCAGCAGCACATCGGCTTGTTCGACGGTGGCGCGGTCGATGGAACGTCCCGGTACCCGGCGGATTTCACCGAACCCTGAGAAGAAGGCATCCAGCAGCGGGATATTTTCGTCGGCAACAATCAGCATGGCAGGCTCCTTTGGCGGATCGGCAGTGTAGGCGGAGATGACCTTTGTGAGCCAGCAAGCATTGCGCAGGGAATCTCGCAACGTCCGAAATACAATTACAAATCCCTAACACAGGACTTTTCCTGACCACTGCGTCAGGGCGTAGAATGCATCGCCTTGCGCATCAACACCTTTGGACGTTTCGCCTTTGAATTCCGTGACTGACCGCCTTGCCGCTACCACCCTCACCCGCCCGGCCCGGGTTCGCCTGGAGCTGAAAAACCTGCTCACCCTGGCGCTGCCGATCATGATCGCGCAACTGGCAACCACTGCCATGGGGTTTGTCGATGCGGTGATGGCGGGCCGGGTCGGGCCTCGGGATCTGGCGGCGGTCGCACTGGGCAACTCCATCTGGGTGCCGGTGTTTCTGCTGATGACCGGCACCTTGCTGGCCACCACGCCAAAAGTCGCCCAGCGCTTTGGTGCCGGCACCCACAGCGAAATCGGGCCGATTGTGCGTCAGGCACTGTGGCTCGCCCTGGTGGTGGGTTTGATGGCCACCGGCATGCTGTTCAGCGCCGAGCCGATCCTGCACATGATGAAGGTCGATCCCGAATTGATCGGCCCGTGCATGCAATACCTGCACGGCATCGCCAGCGGCTTGCCCGCCGTCGCCTTCTACCATGTGTTGCGCTGCTTCAGTGATGGCCTGGGGCGTACGCGTCCGGCGATGGTGCTGGGCCTGTGCGGGTTGGCGCTGAACATTCCACTCAATTACATCTTCATCTATGGCCACTTCGGTGTACCGGCGATGGGCGGTGTCGGTTGCGGCTGGGCCACGGCGATTGTGATGTGGGTGATGGCGCTGGGCATGGCCGGCTGGGAACGCTGGGCGCCGGCGTATCAGTCGAGCCAGTTGTTCAGCCGTTTCGACTGGCCGCAATGGTCGGTGATCAAGCGCTTGCTGGGCATTGGCCTGCCGATCGGCATCGCGGTGTTCGCCGAATCGAGCATCTTTGCCGTCATTGCGCTGCTGATCGGCAGCCTTGGCGCCACCGTGGTCGCCGGCCATCAGATCGCCCTGAACTTCAGCTCGCTGGTGTTCATGATCCCTTACTCCCTCGGCATGGCCGTGACGGTGCGGGTCGGCCAGGCCCTCGGTCGACAGGAACCACGCGAGGCACGTTTCGCCGCGGGCGTCGGCATGGGCACGGCGCTGGCGTATGCCTGCCTGTCCGCGAGCATGATGCTGTTGCTGCGCGAGCACATTGCAGCGATCTACACCGCTGACCCGACGGTGATTCGAGTGGCCGCGATGCTGATCGTGTACTCGGCGCTGTTCCAGTTTTCCGATGCCATCCAGGTGACGGCAGCCGGCGCATTGCGCGGTTACCAGGACACGCGGGTGACGATGATCCTGACGCTGTTCGCCTATTGGGGGATTGGTTTGCCGGTGGGTTACGCGCTGGGCCTGACCGATTGGCTGGGTGTACCCAGTGGCCCGAGCGGGCTGTGGCAAGGTTTGATCGTGGGCTTGAGCTGCGCGGCGCTGATGCTGTCGATCCGCCTGGCGCGCAGTGCACGCAAGCGGATTCGTATCAGTCATTCGGCGGGTTAAGCGAGTTTCTTGCGAATCCAGTACAGGTAGGTGCCCGCCTCTTCGTGCTGCGCCACCAGTTCGTGGTCAAGAAACACGCAGAACTTGGGAATGTCGCGACGGGTCGACGGATCGGTCGCAATCACCTTGAGCAGGCCGCCGGGCACCAGGTCGCGGATGTGCTGGTGCAGCATCATGACCGGTTCCGGGCAGTTGAGGCCGGTGGCGTCGAGGGTGCCGTCTACCGGCGTATCAAGCATTTCACTCATGATTAACTCCTGAAACTGGCCAGCATTGTCGCGCATTGCCGGGTCTTCGGTCATCTGTGGCATACAGCCGCCCCTATGGGGGCTCCCACAAAAGCTCTTCCCCACAAATGGGTTGTGTGGATCAGCGGGATTTCGGTTTCTTTACATCCAGCCGGCGCAGGTGGCACGTCACTTCTTCCCGGTCGTGATAAAGCTGCTTACAGCCGATCTCGACCCGAATGCCGCGCTCCTTGAACCCATCGGCGATGCGTTCCAGCAAGCGCTTCACCTCGGCATAACGCTGCTTCATCGGCAGTTTGAGGTTGACCACCGCTTCCCGGCAATGCCCCTCGCCAATCCACTCTTCCAGCATCGCGGCGTTGCGCGCCGGCTTCTCGACGATGTCGCAAACCATCCAGTCCACCGGCTGCCGGGGCTTGAAGGTGAAACCGTCGGCCATCAAGTGTTGCACCAGACCGGTGTCCATCAGGCTTTCGGCCATCGGGCCGTTGTCGATGGCGGTCACCAGCATGCCGCGGTTAACCAGTTGCCAGGTCCACCCGCCGGGGGCAGCGCCCAAATCGACGCCGGTCATGTCACTGTGCAGACGCTCATCCCACTGGTCACGCGGGATGAAGTGATGCCAGGCCTCTTCCAGTTTCAGCGTCGAACGGCTTGGTGCCTCACGCGGGAACTTCAGGCGCGGAATGCCCATCGGCCACATCGCCGAGTTGTTCGACTCGGCCAGGCCCATGAACACTTCACGGCCGCTCTTGAACGTCAGCAGCAGACGCGGTTTGTGCGCATCTTCCACCAGTTTGCCGGCGGCCATCAGCGCCTTGCGCAGGTGACCTTCAAACTTCTTGCAGAAGTTCGACAGTTCCTTGCCATCGTTGGTGTCGACCATTTCCAGCCACAGGCTGCCGCACAGCGGAAAGTCCGCCATGTGCGCCAGGATCACGCTGATGCGGTCGGTTTCCGGCAGATCAATAAAGATCCCGCGCGCCCATTGGCGCGGGAAGATCAGCTCGGCGAAACGCTGGCCACGCATCAGGCGCTCGGCGCCATCTTCTTCGGTGCAGATGAACTCGGCGCAGGCGCTGGCGGTTTTGGCCTTGGCATAACCGGCCACGTTCAGGCGGGCGGCGTGTTCGGCAATCTCGGAACAGACTTCGCCTTCGAAGCCCGGCCGGCAATGCATAAAGAGGGTGTTCATTGAATCTCCTGGGCAATCGGCAATGAATCGATGCGCAAACTTGCCCTGTAGCAAAGCCTGTCACGAAAACCGGCGCATGATAGCCGAGTTCGGAACCTTGGACTTAACCATAGAGTCCAGTTATTAGCCTTAACGTCCAAACAGGGCTAGGTTAAGAGCTCTGTCCGTCCCGCCAGTCCGTCGCCGTGCGGACCCAAAGGAGTCATTTCAATGCCGTCCCTCGATAGCCTGAAAACCCTTAAAACCCTGCAAGTCGACGACAAGACCTACCATTATTTCAGTCTGCCCGACGCGGCCAAAAGCCTCGGTGATCTCGACAAGCTGCCCATGTCGTTGAAAGTGCTGCTGGAAAACCTGCTGCGCTGGGAAGACGAAAAAACCGTCACCGGCGCCGACCTCAAGGCGATTGCCGCGTGGCTCAAGGAGCGTCGCTCCGACCGCGAAATCCAGTACCGCCCCGCCCGCGTGCTAATGCAGGACTTTACCGGCGTGCCCGCCGTGGTCGACCTGGCCGCCATGCGCGCCGCCATGGCCAAGGCTGGCGGCGACCCGCAACGCATCAACCCGCTGTCGCCGGTGGACCTGGTGATCGATCACTCGGTGATGGTCGACAAATTCGCCAGTGCCAGCGCCTTCGAGCAGAACGTCGACATCGAGATGCAACGCAATGGTGAGCGATATGCGTTCTTGCGTTGGGGCCAGAGCGCCTTCCACAACTTCAGCGTGGTGCCGCCGGGCACCGGGATCTGCCACCAGGTCAACCTTGAATACCTCGGACGCACGGTCTGGACCAAGGACGAGGATGGCCGCACCTACGCTTTCCCCGATACACTGGTCGGCACCGACTCCCACACCACCATGATCAACGGCCTCGGCGTGCTCGGCTGGGGGGTTGGCGGGATCGAAGCGGAAGCGGCGATGCTCGGCCAACCGGTGTCGATGCTGATTCCGGAAGTCATCGGTTTCAAACTCACCGGCAAACTCAAGGAAGGCATCACCGCCACCGACCTGGTGCTGACCGTCACCCAGATGCTGCGCAAGAAAGGCGTGGTCGGCAAGTTCGTCGAGTTCTACGGCGACGGCCTCGCCGACCTGCCGCTGGCCGACCGCGCGACCATCGCCAACATGGCCCCTGAATACGGCGCCACTTGCGGCTTCTTCCCGGTGGACGATGTGACGCTGGAGTATTTGCGCCTGTCCGGCCGACCACCGGAAACGGTGAAACTGGTCGAGGCCTACTGCAAGGCTCAAGGCCTGTGGCGCCTGCCGGGCAAGGAACCGATCTTCACCGACAGCCTGGCGCTGGACATGACCAGCGTCGAAGCCAGCCTCGCCGGCCCTAAACGTCCGCAGGACCGTGTTTCCCTGCCCAATGTCGCGCAGGCGTTCACGGACTTCATCGACCTGCAATTCAAACCCACCAGCAAGGAAGTAGGACGCCTGGAAAGTGAGGGCGGCGGCGGTGTCGCGGTGGGCAATGCGGATCTGGCCGGTGAAGCCGATTACGAACACGACGGCCAGACCTACCGCCTGAAAAACGGCGCGGTGGTGATTGCCGCGATCACGTCCTGCACCAACACCTCCAACCCGAGCGTGATGATGGCGGCGGGTCTGGTGGCGAAAAAGGCTGTGGAGAAAGGCCTCAAGCGCAAACCGTGGGTCAAGAGCTCACTGGCGCCCGGTTCGAAAGTGGTCACCGACTACTACAAGGCAGCGGGCCTGACTCAATACCTCGATGAACTGGGTTTTGCGCTGGTCGGCTACGGTTGCACCACGTGCATCGGCAACTCCGGCCCATTGGCGGAGCCGATTGAAAAAGCCATTCAGGCCGCCGACCTGACCGTTGCTTCGGTGTTGTCGGGTAACCGCAACTTTGAGGGACGCGTGCATCCACTGGTGAAAACCAACTGGCTGGCCTCCCCGCCGCTGGTCGTTGCCTATGCGCTGGCCGGTACGGTGCGCATCGACATCAGCCGTGAGCCGCTGGGCGATGACAAGGACGGCAATCCGGTGTACTTGCGGGACATCTGGCCGAGCAGCAAGGAAATTGCCGATTCAGTGAGTCAGGTCAACACGGCGATGTTCCACAAGGAATACGCCGAAGTGTTTGCCGGCGACGAGCAATGGCAAGCCATCCAGGTGCCACAAGCGGCGACCTATGTGTGGCAGGACGATTCGACCTACATCCAGCATCCGCCGTTCTTCGACGACATCGGCGGCCCGCCGCCGGAAGTCAAGGACGTCGCCGGGGCGCGGGTACTGGCGCTGCTCGGCGACTCGGTGACCACCGACCACATCTCCCCCGCCGGCAATATCAAGGCCGACAGCCCGGCCGGTGAGTACTTGCGCGACAAAGGCGTGGAGCCGCGGGACTTCAACTCCTACGGTTCACGTCGCGGCAACCATGAAGTGATGATGCGCGGCACCTTCGCCAACATTCGTATCCGCAACGAAATGCTTGGCGGCGAGGAAGGCGGCAACACTTTCTATATTCCTACGATGGAGAAAATGCCGATCTACGACGCGGCCATGCGTTATCAAACGTCAGGCACGCCGCTGGTGGTAATTGCCGGTCAAGAATACGGCACCGGTTCAAGCCGCGACTGGGCGGCCAAGGGCACTAACCTGCTGGGCGTGAAAGCGGTCATCGCGGAAAGTTTCGAGCGAATTCACCGCTCCAACCTGGTCGGCATGGGCGTGTTGCCGTTGCAGTTCAAGCTGGATCAGAACCGCAAGAGCCTGAACCTGACCGGCAAGGAAACCCTGGATATCCTAGGGTTGACCGGTGTGGAGCTGACGCCGCGGATGAACCTGACGCTGGTGATCACCCGTGAAAATGGCAGTAAGGAAAAGATCGACGTGCTGTGCCGCATCGATACGCTCAATGAGGTCGAGTACTTCAAGTCCGGCGGGATTTTGCACTATGTGCTGCGCCAGTTGATTGCCTCATAAAGGCCTGCTGACAAAGACACCGCCTTCGGGCGGTGTTTTTGTTTGTGCCGCAAACGGCCCATAATCCCCCCGCTTTTGCATACCCAACACAAAACCTCTGTAGGAGTGAGCCTGCTCGTGATGAGGGCGGTACATTCAACATCAATGTCGCCTGACACTCCGCTATCGCGAGCAGGCTCACTCCTACAGGGGGCCGGCGTATGCCGCAAAATTTTGCACATTAAGGATGCTCAATGATCGCCCTGCCATGGACCTACCTGGCCCTTCTCTCCCTTGGCTTCAGCCTCGCTTTGACCTACGGCCAACTCAGCTGGCTGGCCTTGATCACCATCGCCTTGCTGTTAGCGGCCGGTGCCGCCGTCCGCCAGCAAAAACTCCCGATCGTCCGTTACTTCGGTCACGGCCTGTTCATCTTCCTGGCCATGTCGCTGGCGATGCACTGGCTCCCCGGGTTCTTCAACGGTCGCGCGATCGCCCCTCAATACCTCACCGCCGATGCCGTGCCGTTTTCCATGTACCTGAATCAGGACAAACCGCTGATCGGCTTCTGGCTACTGCTGGTATGTCCATGGATTGTCGGCCGGCGCTCCTGGCGCCTGGGCGTTTACGCCACCGCCCTGGCCCTGACGCTGTGTGCCGTACTGGCCTTGGGTGGGGCGCTGTTGCTGGGCATGATCAGTTGGGCGCCGAAGTGGCCAGACCAGGCCTGGCTGTGGCTGCTGAACAATCTGTTGCTAGTCACGCTGGTTGAGGAAGCGCTGTTCCGAGGCTACATCCAGGGCGGCCTGAGCCGTAGCTTCAAACACCTGCCCTATGGCGAAAACCTCGCCCTGCTGCTCGCGTCGTTGCTGTTCGGCCTGGTGCATGTGGGTGCTGGCTGGCAATGGGTGCTGTTGGCGAGCCTCGCCGGTGTCGGGTACGGCCTGGCCTATCGTTTCGGCGGTTTGGGTGCCGCCATTGCCACCCATTTCGGCCTGAACCTGCTGCACTTCGCGCTGTTCACCTATCCGATGCTCGCGGGTTGAGGCAATGCTCATTTTGCGACGCAGCGCTGATTATTGAAAAATAATTTCAACTAATTCCTGACACCGCCGACAACCTTTCAAAGCCTTGCGGATTGAATTAGCCATGCGTAACAACCAGCCCATTACCCAACGCGAACGGACCTTCCCGGCACAGCAACGGTTGATTTCCACCACCGATGCCAAGGGCGTGATCACCTACTGCAACGACGCGTTCGTCGAGATCAGCGGGTTTTCTCGTGAGGAACTGGTCCGCGCACCGCACAACCTGGTCCGTCACCCCGACGTCCCGGCCGCCGTGTTCGCGCACATGTGGGGCACTCTGAAACAAGGCTTGCCATGGATGGGCATCGTCAAGAATCGCTGCAAGAACGGTGATCACTATTGGGTTAACGCCTACGTGACACCGGTGTTCGAGGGCAACCAGGTGATCGGTTACGAGTCGGTGCGGATCAAACCCACCACCGAACAGATCCAGCGTGCCGAAGCGCTCTACCAACGCATCAACCAGGGCAAGTCCGCCATTCCATCGACTGATAAATGGCTGCCGGTGCTTCAGGACTGGCTGCCGTTCATTCTGGTCAGCCAATTGAGTTTCATGATCGGTGCGACGCTGAATTCCCATTGGGGCTTTGCCCTGGCGGCCGGCCTGTCGGTGCCGTTGGGCCTGATGGGGCTGAGCTGGCAGCAGCGTGGTCTCAAGCGCCTGCTGGTCCTGGCCGGGCAAACCACGTCCGACCCGTTGATCGCACAGATGTACACCGACAGCCGCGGCGCCCAGGCGCGCCTGGAAATGTCGATCCTCAGCCAGGAAGCCCGTCTGAAAACCTGCCTGACCCGTCTGCAGGACACCGCCGAGCACCTGACCGAACAAGCGAAACAGTCCGATACCCTGGCGCACAACAGCTCCAGCGGCCTGGAACGTCAGCGCGTCGAAACCGAGCAAGTGGCCACCGCCGTCAACCAGATGGCCGCCACCACTCAGGAAGTCGCCAGCCACGTACAGCGCACCGCCGACGCCACCCAGGAGGCCAATCGCCTGACCGGTCGCGGCCGCGACATCGCCGGGGAAACCCGCGATGCCATCCAGCGTCTGTCGGTGGTGGTGGGTGAAACCGGCCTGACCGTGACTCAACTGGCCAAGGACAGCGACGAAATCGGCGGCGTGGTCGATGTGATCAAAGGGATCGCCGACCAGACCAACTTGCTGGCCTTGAACGCCGCCATCGAAGCGGCCCGCGCCGGGGAGATGGGCCGTGGTTTTGCGGTGGTGGCTGACGAAGTTCGTCAACTGGCGCAGCGCACCAGTGAATCCACCGGGCAGATCCACGCCCTGATTGCCAAGCTGCAGCAGACTGCCAGCACCGCCGTGCAAACCATGGAAGCCGGGCATCGCCAGGCCGAAGAAGGGGTGGCGCGGGTACTGGAAGCGGATCAGGCGCTGGTGGGGATCAGCGAAGCGGTGGCCAACATCACCGACATGACCACCCAGATCGCGGCGGCGACCGAAGAGCAAAGTGCAGTAGCTGAAGAGATCAGCCGCAACATCAGCAACATCTCGCAACTGGCTGACCAGACGTCGGAACAGGCGCAGAACTCGGCGTTGTTGAGTGAAGAGCTGACGAAGACGGCTAATACGCAGTATTCGTTGGTGGAGCGGTTTAATCGCTGATCGTTGAAGGGATGAATAAAAACCGGAAAATCAAACATCCGGTTTTTTTTCGTCTGTAGAAACCATGCGGTCCCTTTTGACGTAAGAGCTTTAACTCAACCAATTGTTTTTTATACGCTATTTATGTACTCCCTCCCCCATCATCACAATTCAACAAAACATACAACTGACAACTTTGACAGTAGCAGAAAGACCTATTACCCGCTAAAACCATTTTCGCAACCTGGCAATTACCTGATTAACAAATCAATAAACCGCAGGAGACGAACCATGGCTATTCACGATATTTTACTGCCAGAACAACAATCTATAACTTCCAAAAACTTGTTCGACTGGAATGACAATGCACATAAAACAACATCTGAACAGAATAGTTTTTCTAAACATCAGCATGCCAGCGGAAAAATCAGCTGGCTCTTCTGGGGGTCTGTAGGAAACAGCTCCGAGGGCACTTATTTCGCCTACCAAATGTGGATCGATTACAAGGGAGACGATCTGATTGCGCAAGAGTACACGCTCGGAAACGGACTCAACTTTCAACACTTTCACTCCCTTCCCGACAAGCCAGGTAATTGGATCAGGATTGTCGATGCGGACACAGCAAAACTCCGCATCAAGCTCGACCCCAAAAAAGGGACTGTATCAGGCACTTTTGCTGCCACATTCACCAGCGACGGCTACAACTTAAATCCAGAAGGAAATATACAAATGACCTCCGAATTACGGGACAACATTTAGTTCGGTCAGCAGGGATTCCTCCCCTTACCAGCGCATTGTAGAAATCCCTGATAGATACATCGGGGATTCTCTATTCAAACGTTCATTTTTTATCTGATGAAGATCCGGCTAGGTATTAAAACTAAAAATCTGACAGATAGATTCGGCTACTTTTTGCGCCGCAGTCGCCAAATGCTGCTCATGCGTAAACCCCGAAGCCTTCAACGGCTTCAAATCATGATCCCCTGCCACCAGCCAGAACACTTCGATACTCGGTGACAACGTGTAAGCCTCGACCGCCTCACGATTCCCCAGCGCGTCCCGCTCGCCTTGAACAATCAGCGTCCGCGTTTTCAACCCGGCCAAATGCTCGACCCGAGGTTTTTCCGGTTTACCCACTGCGTAAAACGGATACCCCAGACACACCAATGCATCCGCCCCCAACTCATCAGCCAGCAAACTCGCCATCCGCCCACCCATGGACTTGCCGCCAATAGCCAAACGCCCAGTGACATGGCGTCGCACCACGGCATACACCTCACGCCAGCATTCCAGCAGTTTCGGCGCCGGATTGGGTGGTCGCTTACCCCCATCAACACGCCGTTGCGCCATGTATGGAAACTCGAAGCGCAACACGTTGACGCCCAGCGCAGCAAGGCGTGCGGCCATGTCGTTCATCCATTCGCTGTCCATCGACGCTCCGGCGCCATGGGCAAGGATCAACGTCGTCGATGCCGGCCCTGTAGCCGCATTCCACAACCATCCATGATCCTGCACGCACTGCGCCCATTGATCCCCGTCAATACCGGCCTTGTGCTGTTTGTCCATGCTTGCCTCGCTTTTAGTCTGCCTATAACTCCGGCCGAAGGGAGCGTCATTGCCTTGCGCAGACGACTTCACTTCAGCTGAACCGTGGATGGGGAACCATGAACACTTCTATCAGTACCGCCTACAACTACAAGGTGGTCCGCCAATTCGCCATTATGACGGTGGTGTGGGGCATCGTCGGCATGGGGCTCGGGGTTTTTCTCGCGGCCCAATTGGTCTGGCCCGAACTCAACTTCAATTTGCCGTGGACCAGTTTCGGCCGGTTGCGCCCGTTGCACACCAACGCGGTGATCTTCGCGTTCGGCGGTTGCGCCCTGTTCGCCAGTTCGTTCTATTCGGTGCAACGCACCTGCCAGACACAGCTGTTTGCGCCGAAAATCGCCGCGTTCTGCTTCTGGGGCTGGCAACTGGTGATCCTGTTGGCGGCGATCAGCCTGCCGCTGGGTTACACCAGTTCCAAGGAATACGCCGAGCTGGAATGGCCGATCGACATTCTGATCACCATCGTCTGGGTCGCCTACGCCATCGTGTTCTTCGGCACGCTGGCCAAGCGCAAGACCAAACACATCTACGTCGGCAACTGGTTCTTCGGTGCGTTCATCATCACCGTGGCGATTCTGCATATCGTCAACAACCTTGAGTTGCCGGTGAGTTTCACCAAGTCCTACTCGGTGTATTCCGGTGCGACCGACGCCATGGTCCAGTGGTGGTACGGCCACAACGCGGTGGGCTTTTTCCTCACCGCCGGTTTCCTCGGGATGATGTATTACTTCGTGCCGAAACAGGCCGAGCGCCCGGTGTATTCCTATCGCCTGTCGATCGTGCACTTCTGGGCGCTGATCACCCTGTACATCTGGGCCGGCCCGCACCACTTGCACTACACCGCACTGCCGGACTGGGCACAGTCGCTGGGCATGGTGATGTCGCTGATCCTGCTGGCGCCAAGCTGGGGCGGCATGATCAACGGCATGATGACCCTCTCGGGCGCCTGGCATAAGTTGCGCAGCGACCCGATCCTGCGCTTCCTCGTGGTGTCGCTGGCGTTCTACGGCATGTCGACCTTCGAAGGGCCGATGATGGCGATCAAGACGGTTAACGCCCTCTCCCACTACACCGACTGGACCATCGGCCACGTTCACGCCGGAGCACTCGGCTGGGTGGCGATGATTTCCATCGGCGCGCTGTACCACATGATCCCGAAAATCTTCGGTCGCGAGCAGATGCACAGCATCGGCCTGATCAACGCGCACTTCTGGCTCGCCACCATCGGCACCGTGCTCTACATCGCCTCGATGTGGGTCAACGGCATCGCCCAGGGCCTGATGTGGCGCGCAGTCAACGAAGACGGCACGCTGACCTACTCCTTCGTCGAAACCCTGGTGGCCAGCCACCCAGGCTTCGTCGTGCGACTGGTGGGCGGGGCGATCTTCCTCAGTGGCATGTTCCTGATGGCTTACAACACCTGGCGCACCGTACGGGCCTCGCAGCCTGCCGACGTCGCCGCTGCCGCGCAGATGGCTTGAGGAGTCCGCCATGAAACACGAAACAATCGAGAAAAACGTCGGCCTGTTGCTGTTGTTGATGGTGCTGGCCGTGAGCATCGGCGGCCTGACCCAGATCGTCCCGCTGTTCTTTCAGGACGTGACCAACAAACCGGTGGAAGGCATGAAGCCCTATACCGCCCTGCAACTGGAAGGTCGCGACATTTACATCCGCGAAGGTTGCGTGGGTTGTCACTCGCAGATGATCCGCCCGTTCCGGGCCGAGACCGAACGCTACGGCCACTACTCGGTCGCCGGCGAAAGCGTCTGGGATCACCCGTTCCTCTGGGGCTCGAAACGTACCGGGCCGGACCTGGCGCGGGTCGGCGGTCGCTACTCGGAAGACTGGCACCGCGCGCACTTGTACAACCCGCGCAACGTGGTGCCGGAATCGAAAATGCCTGCCTATCCATGGCTGGTGGCCAATCAGCTCGACAGCAGCCACACCGAAACCAAGATTCGCGCCATGCGCACCTTGGGCGTGCCGTACACCGACGATGACATCGCCGGGGCCACCGCTTCGCTCAAGGGCAAGACCGAAATGGACGCCTTGGTCGCTTACCTGCAAGTGCTCGGCACTGCCATCAAGAGCAAGAGGTGAGCCATGGTCGTTGAAATGAGCAGTGGAATGATTCGAGGCTTAGGCACGGTCGTGGTGTTTGTGGCCTTCGTCGGCCTGACGCTGTGGGTGTTCAACAGCAAGCGCAACCCGGAATTCGCCGAAGCGCGCCTGTTGCCGTTCGCCGACGAACCGAAACCCGATGACGCCACCCAAGAACCTGAAACAAGGAGTACCCGGCCATGACCACCTTCTGGAGTACGTGGATCTGCGTACTGACTATCGGCAGCCTGATCGGCCTGACCTGGTTGCTGATCGGCACCCGCAAGGGCGAAACCAAGGGCAGCGTCGACCAGACCATGGGCCACAGCTTCGACGGCATCGAGGAGTACGACAACCCGCTGCCGCAGTGGTGGTTCATGCTGTTCGCCGGCACGCTGGTGTTTGCCGTCGGTTATTTGATTCTTTACCCGGGCCTGGGCAACTGGAAAGGCATTCTGCCGGGCTATGAAAACGGCTGGACTGGCGTGCACGAATGGGAAAAGGAGATGGACAAGGCCGACGCGAAGTTCGGGCCGATCTTCGCCAAATTCGCTGCGATGCCCGTGGAAGAAGTGGCCAAGGACCCGCAAGCGCTGAAGATGGGCGGGCGCCTGTTTGCGTCCAACTGCTCGGTCTGCCACGGCTCGGACGCCAAGGGGGCATTTGGTTTCCCGAACCTGACGGACAGCGATTGGCGCTGGGGTGGTACGGCCGACACGATCAAAACCACGATCATGGGCGGGCGCATGGCCGCGATGCCGGCCTGGGGTGAAATCCTCGGTGAGACCGGCGTGAAGAATGTCGCCGCTTATGTGCGTCACGACCTCGCCGGCCTGCCGTTGCCTGCCGACAGCGGCGCCGACCTGCAAGCCGGACAGCAACTGTTCAGTACCACCTGCGTCGCCTGTCATGGGGCAAAAGGCCAGGGCACAGAAGCCATGGGCGCGCCGAATCTGACGCACCCGGCCGGTTTTATTTACGGTACAAGCCTGGCGCAGCTGCAACAGACCATTCGCCATGGCCGCCAGGGCCATATGCCGGCGCAGAACGAATTGCTCGGCAACGATAAGGTGCAACTGCTCGCGGCTTATGTTTATAGCCTTTCGAAAGGTGATGAGCAGTTGAGCGGCAAGGTTCAAGCTATAAGCGTCAAGTAAAGACAAAAGCAAAGGCTGCAAGCGACGAGATCTTCTTGAAGCTTGCAGCTTGAAGCTTGCAACTGCTTCTTTGCGACCCATTGTCGCACCCTCCCCACGCTCTTTCTTTCGGTTCACCAGATTCGGGTCTAAGCTTGCTCGGTGCGGACTGGCATGAGCCGGTTCCAGGTCGTTTTTAGCCGATGTGTTCGACGATTCTGCTCAATGGCAAGCCGCAAAGGCTGGTAGATACCGGCTGTCGCGCCAATTGCCGTCGGTCACCCGATCGTTGCGTTTGAACACACCCCGTTACATCTGACCGGACCCCCTTCTCATTTTCGTCCGCTGCGACATTTTGCCCTTGGGTGATTTTGTCCTTACGCGGCGCATGGAAAGGCCGCAGAATCAGCTTTTGAAAGCATTGACCCAGGTCATGGCGCGTTGCAATGACCCCCTGCTTTCTCCATACTTGCGGCCGATTTTTACTCCTAATAAAACACCCAAACCGTGGAACCTTAGAATGAGCACAGCAATCAGTCCGACTGCTTATAACTATAAGGTAGTCCGCCAGTTCGCCATCATGACGGTGGTCTGGGGGATCCTTGGCATGGGGCTCGGTGTCTTCATCGCCTCACAGCTTGTATGGCCGGAATTGAACTTCGGTCTGCCGTGGACGACTTTTGGACGCTTACGCCCGTTGCACACCAACCTGGTGATTTTCGCCTTCGGTGGTTGTGCACTGTTTGCCACTTCTTATTACGTCGTGCAGCGAACCTGCCAAACGCGACTGATTTCCGACAGCCTCGCGGCCTTCCACTTCTGGGGATGGCAAGCGGTGATCGTCGGAGCCGGCATTACATTGCCGCTGGGCTACACCACGACCAAGGAATACGCGGAACTGGAATGGCCGCTGGCAATTTTGCTGGCTATTGTCTGGATCGTTTACGCACTGGTGTTCTTTGGCACCATCGTCAAGCGCAAGACCAAGCACATCTATGTCGGTAACTGGTTCTACGGCGCGTTCATTGTCGTGACCGCGATGCTGCACATCGTCAACCACATGTCGCTGCCGGTCAGCCTGTTCAAGTCTTACTCCGCTTACTCGGGTGCGACTGACGCGATGATCCAGTGGTGGTACGGCCACAACGCCGTAGGTTTCTTCCTGACCACCGGCTTCCTGGGGATGATGTACTACTTCGTTCCGAAGCAGGCCGAGCGTCCGATCTACTCCTATCGCCTGTCGATCGTGCACTTCTGGGCGTTGATCACCCTGTACATCTGGGCCGGTCCGCACCACCTGCACTACACCGCGCTGCCGGACTGGGCTCAGTCCCTGGGCATGGCGATGTCGATCATCCTGCTGGCTCCGAGCTGGGGCGGCATGATCAACGGCATGATGACCCTCTCGGGCGCCTGGCATAAGCTGCGCACCGACCCGATCCTGCGCTTCCTGGTCGTGTCGCTGGCGTTCTACGGCATGTCGACCTTCGAAGGCCCGATGATGGCCATCAAGACCGTCAACTCGCTGTCTCACTACACCGACTGGACCATCGGCCACGTACACGCCGGTGCCTTGGGCTGGGTAGCGATGATCTCGATCGGCGCGATCTACCACATGATCCCGAAACTGTTCGGTCGTGCGCAGATGCACAGCGTCGGCCTGATCAACACGCACTTCTGGCTCGCGACCATCGGTACCGTTCTGTACATCGCTTCGATGTGGGTCAACGGCATTACCCAGGGTCTGATGTGGCGCGCAATCAACGACGACGGCACCCTCACCTACTCGTTCGTCGAAGCGCTGCAAGCCAGCCATCCTGGTTTCATCGTTCGCGCCCTGGGCGGTGCGTTCTTCGCCAGCGGCATGCTGTTCATGGCCTACAACGTATGGCGTACCGTACGTGCCTCGAACCCGGCTGAAGCCAAAGCTGCTGAACAGATTGCTGTAGTTGGAGCTCACTGATGAAGCATGAAGCAGTCGAGAAGAACATTGGCCTGCTGGCCTTCTTCATGGTTATCGCCGTCAGTATCGGCGGCCTGACCCAGATCGTTCCGCTGTTTTTCCAGGACGTTACCAACAAGCCGGTCGAAGGCATGAAGCCTCGCCCTGCGCTTGAACTGGAAGGCCGCGACATTTACATCGCCAACGGCTGTGTCGGCTGCCACTCGCAGATGATCCGTCCGTTCCGCGCTGAAACCGAACGTTACGGCCACTACTCGGTTGCCGGTGAAAGCGTCTGGGACCACCCGTTCCTGTGGGGTTCCAAGCGTACCGGTCCGGACCTGGCCCGTGTCGGCGGTCGTTACTCCGATGACTGGCAGCGTGCGCACTTGTACAACCCGCGCAACGTAGTGCCTGAGTCGAAAATGCCGGCCTACCCGTTCCTCGTGGAAAACAAGCTCGACGGCAAAGACACCGCCAAGAAAATGGAAGTCTTGCGCACGCTCGGCGTCCCTTACACCGACGAAGACATCGCCGGCGCCAAGGATGCTGTGAAGGGCAAAACCGAAATGGACGCGCTGGTGGCCTATCTGCAAGGCCTGGGCACCATCATCAAAAGCAAACGGTGATTTAGATGGATATCGGGATGATTCGTGGCCTGGGCACCGTTGTTGTGATGGTGGCCTTCATCGGTCTGGCGTTGTGGGTGTTCAGCCCCAAGCGCAAGTCGGAGTTTGAAGACGCGACCTTGCTGCCTTTCGCGGATGATCCCGAAGCCATCAAGCACGTCGAGCAAGCTTCTAGGAGTAACAAAGAATGACTACGTTCTGGAGTCTGTACGTCACAGTCCTCAGTCTCGGCACCATCTTCGCCCTGACCTGGCTGCTGCTGTCCACCCGCAAGGGCCAGCGCGCCGAGCAGACGGAAGAAACGGTTGGCCACTCCTTCGACGGGATCGAGGAGTACGACAACCCACTGCCAAAATGGTGGTTCATGCTGTTCGTGGGCACCATCATTTTTGCCTTGGGTTACCTGGTGCTGTACCCGGGCCTGGGCAACTGGAAAGGCCTGCTGCCGGGTTACAACTACCTCGATAACGAGAAGCAGACTGCGTTCGCCAACGGCCAGGCCGGCTGGACCGGCGTTCACGAGTGGGAAAAGGAAATGGCCAAGTCGGACGCCAAGTTCGGTCCGATCTTCGCCAAGTTCGCCTCCATGCCAATCGAAGAAGTCGCCAAAGACCCGCAAGCCCTGAAGATGGGTGGCCGCCTGTTCGCCTCCAACTGCTCGGTCTGCCACGGTTCCGACGCCAAAGGCGCTTACGGCTTCCCTAACCTGACCGACGCCGACTGGCGCTGGGGCGGCGAGCCTGCCACCATCAAGACCACCATCATGGGCGGCCGTCACGCCGTCATGCCGGCGTGGGCTGACGTGATCGGCGAGCAAGGCGTTTCCGATGTCGCTGCCTTTGTCCTGACCAACCTCGATGGCCGCAAACTGCCGGAAGGCACCAAGGCTGACCCGGTTGCCGGCCAGAAGTTGTTCGCCGCCAACTGCGTGGCTTGCCACGGTCCGGAAGGTAAAGGTACGCCAGCAATGGGCGCCCCTAACCTGACCCACCCGGCCGCGTTCATCTACGGTTCGAGCTTCGCTCAACTGCAGCAGACCATCCGTTACGGCCGTCAGGGCCAGATGCCTGCGCAAGAGCAGCTGCAAGGCAACGACAAGGTTCACTTGCTGGCCGCTTACGTCTACAGCCTGTCTCACGGCGAGAAGGCTCCGGCGGCAGACGCTCAGTAAGACACACGCTTGAAGCAACAAAAAAAGGCCCCGCCAATGTGAATTGGCGGGGCCTTTTTCGTTATGGGCCGGTAGCGAAAGTTTACCTGACCGCAACCGTGGCCACGAAGGTGCGACTCGGCCAGTGATTCCCTTTGACAAGGTCAACGGTCATCGATTTCCGGTCTTGCGAAAAGCTGGCAATCAAGTACGTCTGCTGTGACGCCGCGCCGCTCAGGAATAAGGGCACATCTCCAAAGTAGTATCCACCCTGAAATCCTCCGGCGTCCTCGTGTAGATGACCAGCGAAGACTGCAGTGACCTTATTGTCCGCGATTATCTTGCGGAACCTGGTGACCTGCTCCGAATCGCCTTTCCAGTAACCTGGTTTGTGCATATTTAGAAGGATGATCTGACCTTTGGCACGGGCCGTCTTCAAATCCTGCTCCAACCAATCCAGTGAGTCCGTGATCTCGAAGGTCGTCGGGTTCAAGGGATGGGAAATTCGATCCGAGTACGTCGGCTCGTTGTTCAACTGAACAAAATGCACATCCCCAACATCTCTGGACCAGGCGAGACTTCCGGAATACAGCTTATTAAAGAAAGGACCACTGATTTTTAAATCAAAACTCCCCACTTTATCGCGATGATGTTCCTCGAAGTCGGTAATGCTGCCCGCAGCACAACTCGCGGAAAAACAATCGAGATTTTCATAATCATGATTACCCAGCCCGTAGACAAAATCGCTACCGAAATACTTCTTCTGCACCGAGCGAATATAGGAGCGCTGCCAGCCGTGACCATACGCCGTAATATCACCGTTGATCATGACAGGAACTTCCATCCACGGACGACTCTTCCTGAAATGAGCAATGTCGGAATACTGGCTTTCGATCAACGTTCGGGATCGGGCCTGCTGTTCAGAATCCGATTCTTCTACGCCAGCATCTGTTTTATCTGTCCAGGGGTATTGCGGATCAGAAGTAAACACCGCAAATTCCGGATTTATAATGCTCGGCACATACGCCGCATAACTGGCTATTGAAGCCATCATGAGGCCGACAATAAAGCCACTCTTTGTTAACAACTTCATAGAATTCCATTTCCATCAAAACCAAATAAGAACGGCGACTCTTCGCCGAAAACAAACTTATGCCAAAACCCTCAAAAACAAAACACGCAACGCCCCTCTAATTAATTAATAGTATTTCACTCACTGAAATCTCCAACACTATTAAAGGCCGGTATTTATCGTCAAACAGCGAACCGGGTGCCAGACAATCAAAGGCAAAAGGCTTGCCCCTTCACTGACCCCAAGCATGAAATCTGCAACTGAACGAGCCCTGCCCCCCAAAAATTCGTCCATACTTCACAAGTCAATTGATCTGCATCACGTTTTGTTACATCTGCTACACCATTCAGGTTTTTTTCCCAACGCGACCAAAGGTCGCACCCTTGTGCTAGAGCTTCAGGCGTATCATTGCGCCACTGCACCACCCCTTTTGACCGCGGTCGGCATGTACTGACCGAGGCATTTTTCCACTGCCGTGGGATGCAATGATGAGCAACCAGATTCCGGTACACGACGTCACTCCACCCAACAAGAACGCAAACAACAGCGTCGACCTCTACGCCTCTCGAGAAAAGATCTACACCCGCGCCTTCACGGGTTTGTTCCGCAACCTGCGGATGATGGGCGGTGCCTTTTTGTTTCTGTTGTATTTCGGCACGGTGTGGCTGAACTGGGGCGGCCACCAAGCCGTCTGGTGGAACCTGCCGGAGCGTAAATTCTTTATTTTTGGCGCAACCTTCTGGCCTCAGGACTTCATCCTGCTGTCGGGGATTTTGATCATCAGTGCCTTCGGCCTGTTCTTCATTACGGTCTACGCCGGTCGCGTGTGGTGCGGTTACACCTGCCCGCAGAGCGTCTGGACATGGATTTTCATGTGGTGCGAAAAGGTCACCGAAGGCGACCGCAACCAGCGCATCAAGCTCGACAAAGCGCCGATGAGCGCCAACAAATTCCTGCGCAAGCTCAGCAAACATTCGATGTGGCTGCTGATCGGGTTTGTCACCGGCCTGACCTTCGTCGGTTACTTCTCGCCGATCCGTGAGCTGGTATTCGACTTCTTCACCGGCGAAGCGGATGGCTGGTCGTATTTCTGGGTCGGTTTCTTCACCCTCGCCACCTACGGCAACGCCGGCTGGTTGCGCGAGCAGGTGTGCATTTACATGTGCCCGTACGCGCGTTTCCAAAGCGTGATGTTCGACAAAGACACGCTGATCGTTTCCTACGATCCACGCCGCGGTGAATCCCGTGGCCCGCGCAAGAAAGGCATCGACTACAAGGCTCAAGGCCTGGGCGATTGCATCGACTGCACCATGTGCGTACAGGTTTGCCCGACTGGCATCGACATCCGCGATGGCCTGCAAATCGAGTGCATCGGCTGTGCCGCCTGTATCGACGCCTGCGACGCCATCATGGACAAGATGGATTACCCGCGCGGCCTGATCAGCTACACCACCGAGCACAACCTGTCCGGGCAAAAAACCCATAAACTGCGCCCGCGCCTGATCGGCTATGCCGTGGTGCTGCTGGCGATGATCTCGTTGTTGATCACCGCGTTCTTCATGCGCTCGCTGGTCGGTTTCGACGTCAGCAAAGACCGCGTGCTGTACCGCGAGAACGCCGAGGGCCGGATCGAAAACGTCTACAGCCTGAAGATCATGAACAAGGATCAGCGCGACCACACCTACGTGCTGGAAGCCACCGGCCTGCCGGACCTCAAGCTGCAAGGCAAGCGCGAGATCAAAGTCGCCGCCGGGGAAATTTTCAGCCAGCCAGTGGAGCTGTCCAGTGCACCGGAACAACTGCCATCGAGCACCAACGAGGTGAAATTCATCCTCAAGGATGCCGATGACGACAGCGTTCATGTTGAAGCCAAGAGCCGATTCATCGGCCCCCAAATTCGTTGAGAGAAGTGATCATGCCCGCAGCAACTGCCGCAAGTCCCTGGTACAAGCACCTTTGGCCGTGGATCATCATCGGGATTCTGGCCTGCTCGGTGACCCTGACCTTGTCCATGGTGACCATCGCGGTGAACAACCCGGACAACCTGGTGAACGACAACTACTACGAAGCCGGCAAAGGCATCAACCGCTCCCTCGACCGTGAACTGTTGGCCCAGACCCTGCTGTTACGGGCCAGCGTGCATCTGGATGGCGTGACCGGCGAAGTCGACCTGCACCTGAGCGGCAACAGCCAACCGAAAACCCTTGAACTGAACCTGATCTCGCCGACGCAACCGGAGAAGGATCGCAAGATCACCCTCGCCCACAGCGACACGGAACAGGGCCGCTACATCGGTCAACTGAGCGACAAGGTCGAAGGCCGTCGCTTTGTAGAACTGCTGGGGGTCGAAGGCGACAAGACCTGGCGCCTGTTCGAAGAAGAACAGGTCAGCCATGACAAGGACCTGCTGCTGGGCGATGAGCCGCTGCAAGGCGCGGAAGACCTGAAAAAGTAAGCCCGACTCTGATCGTTCCCACGCTCTGCGTGGGAACGATCATCGGACAACCCCCTGTGAAAACCGAATGACCACTCCAACCCCCTGCTACCACTGCGCCCTGCCCGTCCCGGCTGGCAGCCGCTTCACCGCGGCGGTCCTGGGTGAAACCCGCGAGTTCTGCTGCCCGGGTTGCCAGGCCGTGGCCGAGGCGATTGTGGCGGGCGGATTGGAAAGCTATTACCAGCATCGCAGCGAGTCATCGGCCAACCCCGAAGCCTTGCCGGTGCAGTTGGTGGACGAACTGGCGCTGTACGACCGCGCCGACGTGCAAGCGCCGTTCGTGCGCCACGACGGCGACCTCGCCGAAACCACCCTGTTGATGGAAGGCATCAGCTGCGCCGCGTGCGGCTGGCTGATCGAGAAACACCTGCGCGGCTTGCCGGCGGTGGCCGAAGCGCGCCTCAACCTGTCCAACCATCGCCTGCACGTACGCTGGGCCGATGCGCAATTACCGTTGAGCAAGGTGCTCAGTGAGTTGCGCCATATCGGTTACGCCGCCCACCCCTATCAAGCCGACCGCGCCAGTGAACAACTGGCCAGTGAGAACCGTCTGGCCTTGCGCCAACTCGGCGTGGCCGGCCTGCTGTGGTTCCAGGCGATGATGGCGACGATGGCCACCTGGCCGGAATTCAACATCGACCTCAGCCCCGAACTGCACACCATTCTGCGTTGGGTCGCGCTGTTCCTGACCACGCCAATCGTGTTCTACAGCTGTGCGCCGTTCTTCAAAGGCGCGATGCGCGACCTGCGCACCCGCCACCTGACCATGGACGTGTCGGTGTCGCTGGCGATTGGCAGCGCCTACCTCGCCGGGATCTGGACTTCGATCAGCGGCGTTGGTGAGCTGTATTTCGATGCAGTCGGCATGTTTGCGCTGTTCCTGCTGGCCGGTCGTTATCTGGAACGCCGCGCCCGAGAACGTACCGCTGCGGCCACTGCCCAATTGGTCAACCTGCTGCCCGCTTCATGCCTGCGCCTGAGCGCGGATGGCCAGAGCGAGCGAATCCTGCTCAGCGAATTGCGCGTCGACGATCAGGTGCTGGTCCATCCGGGGGCCATTCTGCCGGCAGACGGCAAGATCCTCGACGGTCAGTCGAGCATCGATGAATCGTTGCTGACCGGTGAATACTTGCCGCAACCGCGAATGCCAGGCGATGCAGTCACCGCCGGCACGTTGAACGTTGAAGGCGCGCTGACCGTGCAAGTATTGGCCCTGGGCCAGGACACACGACTGTCCGCCATTGTCCGCCTGTTGGATCGCGCGCAAGCCGAAAAGCCGCGCCTGGCGGAAATCGCCGACCGCGCCGCGCAGTGGTTTTTGCTGCTATCGCTGATCGCCGCTGCCGCCATTGGCCTGTTGTGGTGGGAACTCGATTCATCCCGGGCCTTCTGGATTGTGCTGGCCATGCTCGTCGCCACTTGTCCGTGTGCCTTGTCCCTCGCGACGCCCACCGCGCTGACCGCCGCCACCGGTACGCTGCACAAACTCGGCCTGCTGTTGACGCGCGGCCATGTGTTGGAAGGTCTGAACCAGATCGACACGGTGATCTTCGACAAGACCGGGACCCTGACTGAAGGGCGCCTCGCCTTACGTTCAATCCGCCCGCTGGCCGCACTCGACAGTGACCAATGCCTGAGCCTGGCGGCCGCGCTGGA
The DNA here is from genome assembly GCF_015461845.1 of Pseudomonas mucoides. Lineage (GTDB taxonomy): Bacteria > Pseudomonadota > Gammaproteobacteria > Pseudomonadales > Pseudomonadaceae > Aquipseudomonas > Aquipseudomonas mucoides. The sequence continues at coordinate 933,079 of NZ_JACOPW010000001.1, forward strand.
AAACCGCTCCGAACACCCGATCGCCCGCGCCTTCGGCCGCGCGCCACTGGCCGCCGAAGAAGTCCACAGCACACCGGGGCTGGGGCTTGAAGGCCTGGTCGGCGTACAACGCCTGCGCATTGGCCAGCCAGGTTTTGTCTGCGAACTCAGTGGCGCTGCCGCACCTTCGATGCCCGATGAAGCGGGCCAATGGCTGCTGCTCGGCGACAGTCAGGGCCCTCTGGCGTGGTTTGTCCTCGACGACCGGTTGCGCGCAGATGCCCCTGCATTGCTGCAAGCCTGCAAGGCGCGGGGATGGCGCACATTGCTGCTGTCCGGAGACAGCTCGCCGATGGTCGCCAGCGTTGCCGCCGAGTTGGGAATCGACGAGGCGCGTGGCGGTTTGCGTCCCGACGACAAATTGCAAGTCCTGCAACAACTGCACAAGGAAGGCCGCAAGGTGTTGATGCTCGGAGACGGGGTCAACGACGTGCCGGTACTGGCCGCGGCCGACATCAGCGTGGCGATGGGCTCGGCCACGGATCTGGCGAAAACCAGTGCCGATGCCGTGTTACTGTCCAACCGTCTCGACGCACTGGTGCAAGCCTTCAGTCTGGCCCGGCGAACCCGTCGGGTAATCATCGAGAACCTGCTGTGGGCCGGGCTGTACAATGGCCTCATGTTGCCGTTCGCTGCCCTCGGCTGGATCACTCCGGTGTGGGCTGCCGTCGGCATGTCGATCAGTTCGTTGACCGTGGTGCTCAATGCCCTGCGCCTGACTCGCTTGCCGAGCTCGCCAGCCACCCGCGCCACGCCAGAAACCCGCCCGCTGCCGGCCTGAGCCGCGCGGGCATGGAGTCCTCCCATGCCAGCTCTTTACGTGATGATTCCGGCCGCGCTGCTGATCGTGGCCATCGCCGTCTACATCTTCTTCTGGGCGGTGGACAGCGGTCAGTACGATGACCTCGACGGCCCGGCCCACAGCATTCTGTTCGACGACCAGGACCCGGCCCACAAAGCTGCGGTCGATGAAGCCAGCGGCCATCCGGCCAAACCCGACGACAAGGCGCCGCCTCATGCTTGAATTGGCGCCACTGCTGGTGTCTGCGGTGATTCTCGGCTTGCTCGGGGGCGGCCATTGCCTGGGTATGTGCGGCGGCTTGATGGGCGCGTTGACCCTGGCGATTCCCAAGGAACAACGCAGCCGACGCTTCCGCTTGCTGCTGGCCTACAACCTGGGCCGCATCCTCAGCTACGCCACCGCCGGCCTCTTGATCGGCCTGGCCGGCTGGGCCGTGGCCAACAGCCCGGCAGCGATGTTTATGCGGGTCATCGCCGGTCTGCTGCTGATCGCCATGGGGCTGTACCTCGCCGGTTGGTGGAGCGGCCTGACCCGCATCGAAAGCCTGGGTCGCGGCCTGTGGCGGCATATCCAGCCGATTGCCAACAAACTGCTGCCCGTGTCGAGCCTGCCCCGCGCCTTGCTGCTGGGCGCGCTCTGGGGCTGGCTACCGTGCGGGTTGGTTTACAGCACTTTGCTGTGGTCGGCGAGTCAGGGGAATGCGCTGGACAGCGCTTTGTTGATGCTCGCGTTCGGCCTGGGCACCTGGCCGGTGTTGCTGGCCACAGGCCTGGCGGCTGAGCGGGTGACGGCGCTGTTGCGTAAACGCAGCGTGCGCATGGCCGGTGGTCTGCTGGTGATGCTGTTCGGCCTCTGGACCTTGCCGGGGCCGCATCAGCATTGGTTGATGGGTCACTAGTCCGCCCTGTAGCAGCTGCCGCAGGCTGCGTTCGAGGGCGAAGTCCTCGCCTATACAAAGCATGCAAATCCCCTGAGAGCCCGAGGTGAAAGGTTTACGACTGCTTAGCAGCCGGACGCAGCCTTCGGCAGCTGCTACACGTCCGTGCTCACCGTTGATGCAAATCAAGATGCCCCAACGCCTCCCCCCCTAGACTCGCCCACACTGCAAGCCTATCCGGGGGAATGCCCGCATGATGCTCGACGCCATTCGTTGGGACACCGATCTGATCCGCCGTTATGACCTGGCGGGACCGCGCTACACCTCTTACCCGACGGCTGTGCAATTCCACAGTCAAGTCGGCTCGTTCGACCTGCTTCACGCACTGCGCGACAGCCGCAAGGCCCTGCGCCCGTTGTCGCTGTACGTGCATGTGCCGTTCTGCGCGAACATTTGCTACTACTGCGCCTGCAACAAAGTCATCACCAAGGATCGCGGCCGCGCCCTGCCCTACTTGCAGCGTCTTGAGCAGGAAATCCAGCTGATCGCCTGTCACCTCGACCCGGCGCAGAAGGTCGAACAACTGCACTTCGGCGGCGGCACCCCGACGTTCCTCAGCCACGATGAACTGCGCCAGTTAATGGCTCAACTGCGCAAGAGCTTCAACTTGCTGGACGATGATTCCGGCGACTACGGCATCGAAATCGATCCTCGCGAAGCCGACTGGTCAACCATGGGCCTGTTGCGCGAGCTGGGGTTCAATCGTGTCAGCATTGGCCTGCAAGACCTCGACCCGGCCGTGCAACGGGCGGTCAACCGCCTCCAAAGCCTGGAAGAAACCCGCGCGGTGATCGATGCGGCCCGAACCCTGCAATTTCGCTCGATCAACATCGACCTGATTTACGGCTTGCCCCGGCAGACGCCCGAAAACTTCGCCCGCACGGTGGATGAAGTGATCAACCTGCAACCGGATCGGCTCTCGGTGTTCAACTACGCGCACCTGCCCGAACGCTTCATGCCGCAGCGACGCATCAACAGCGACGAGCTGCCGACACCGGCGCAGAAGCTGGAAATGCTCCAGCGCACCATCGAGCAACTGACCACGGCCGGTTACCGCTACATCGGCATGGACCACTTCGCCCTGCCCGACGACGAACTGGCGATCGCCCAGGAGGAATCAACCCTGCAGCGCAATTTTCAGGGCTACACCACCCACGGCCATTGCGATTTGATCGGTTTGGGGGTGTCAGCCATCAGCCAGATCGGTGATCTGTACTGCCAGAACACCAGCGATCTGGCTCAATACCAGAACACCCTGGCCACGGGTCAACTGGCCACCAGCCGTGGCCTGGTGTGCAACGCCGATGATCGGCTGCGGCGGGCGGTGATACAGCAGCTGATCTGCAGGTTCAGCCTGGAATTCGTCGAGATCGAGCAAGCGTTCAACATCGACTTTCGCGGTTACTTCGGCCAGTTGTGGCCGCAGTTGCTGACCATGGCCGATGACGGCTTGATCAGCCTCGACAACGAACGAATCACTGTACTGCCGGCCGGTCGTTTGCTGGTGCGCTCGGTGTGCATGGTGTTCGATGCTTATCTGCAGCAACTCAACCACCAACGATTTTCCCGGGTGATCTAATTCTTCATCGCCATGGAGGCGGATTTCAGCGTTTACAGGACCGCCAAACATCACGCGGTATCGTGGCGTGACAATATCTGCACAAACTGGCCGGAATGCCATCCCGTGGGTTACCCTTACGTCTTATGTGTGATTTTCCCACAAGGATTGAAGAAATGTCCGAGCCAGTCAAACTGCGTGCTCATAACCAGGCCCATTGCAAGGATTGCAGCCTCGCCCCCCTGTGTTTACCGCTGTCTCTGAACCTGGAGGACATGGACGCGCTGGACGACATCGTCAAGCGTGGACGTCCGCTGAAAAAAGGAGAGTTCCTGTTTCGCCAGGGCGACACCTTCGATTGCGTCTATGCGGTGCGCTCCGGCGCCCTCAAGACCTTCAGCCTGAGCGACGCCGGTGAAGAACAGCTCACCGGTTTCCACTTGCCGAGTGAACTGGTCGGCCTGTCGGGCATGGACACTGAAAAGCACCCCGTGTCCGCGCAAGCGCTGGAAACCACCTCAGTGTGCGAAATCCCTTTCGATCGCCTCGACGAACTGTCCGTGCAACTGCCGCAACTGCGTCGCCAGTTAATGCGCGTCATGAGTCGCGAGATTCGCGACGATCAACAAATGATGCTGCTGCTGTCGAAAAAAACCGCCGACGAGCGCATTGCCACGTTCCTGGTCAACCTGTCGGCACGTTTCCGCGCCCGCGGTTTCTCGGCCAACCAGTTCCGCCTGAGCATGTCGCGCAACGAAATCGGCAATTACCTGGGGCTGGCGGTCGAAACCGTGTCCCGGGTGTTCACCCGTTTTCAGCAGAGCGAATTGATCGCCGCTGAAGGCAAGGAAATTCGTATCCTCGACCCGATCCAACTCTGCGCGCTGGCCGGCGGCTCTCTCGAAGGCTGATTGTCACCCTTGCGGCTGAGCGAAACGGTTCAGCCGCCGTTATACTGCGACGTTTGCAGCCTGCCAGGACACCTCGACGATGGTCTTCGACTCCTTCGACATCAAATCCCTGATCCGCCCCGTGATCGACTTCCCCAAGCCGGGCGTGATCTTTCGTGACATCACGCCGTTGTTTCAGTCACCCACGGCCCTGCGCCTGGTGATGGACAGCTTTGCCCATCGCTACGTCGAAGCCGATTTCACCCACATCGGGGCGATGGACGCGCGTGGCTTCCTGATCGGTTCGGTGCTGGCGTATCAGTTGAACAAACCGCTGGTGCTGTTCCGCAAGCAAGGCAAACTGCCGGCCGACGTGTTGGCCGAGGGTTACGCGACCGAGTACGGCGAAGCGTTCCTCGAGGTCCACGCCGACAGCCTGTGCGAGGGCGATTCGGTGGTGATGTTCGATGACTTGATTGCCACGGGCGGCACGCTGATTGCGGCGGCGAACCTGATTCGACGCATGGGCGCGCGGGTTCATGAAGCGGCGGCGATTATTGATCTGCCGGAGCTGGGTGGGTCGCAGCGATTGGAAGATATGGGGATTCCTACTTTCTGCCTGACGCAGTTTGCGTTGACTGACAAGTAAGCGGCGTTGGTACTGACGCCATCGCGGGCAAGCCCGGCTCCCACAGTGACCTATGTCATATGAGAGCCGGGCTTGCCCGCGATGACGTCAGCCGCTACACCACCAATTAAAGCCCCATCTGTTTACTGATAATCTCGTTCATCACTTCCCGCGTCCCGCCGCCAATCGACAGAATCCGGTTATCCCGGTACAGCCGCTCCACAAGACTGTCACGCATGTAACCCAAGCCTCCCAGAATCTGCACCGCATCATTGACGATCCGGTCCGCCGTGTCGGTGGCAAAGTTCTTGGCCATCGAAATTTCCTTGATCACACTCTGCCCCGCCGCCATCTTCGCCGCCTGGCGATAGGTAAATTCCCGAGACACTTCCAGCGCGGTCGCCATCTCGGCGAGGCGATGCTTGAGTACCTGGAACTTGCCGATGGGTTTACCGAAAGCTTCGCGCTGACGCGCCCACTTCAGGCTCTCCTCCAGCGCCAGCTGCGCAGTCATGTTGGCCATCAATGCCAACGCCAGCCGCTCACTCTGAAAGTTACCCATGATGCAGGCGAAACCCATGTTTTGCGCGCCAATCAGATTGCCCACCGGCACCCGACAGTCATCGAAGAACAACTCCGCGGTGTCCGATGCCCACCAGCCCATTTTCTTCAACTGACGGCCGACGGTGAAACCGGGTGTGCCCTTCTCGATCAACAACAGGCTGATGCCGCCAAAACCGGGCTCGCCGGTGCGCACTGCGACGGTGTAGTAATCGGCGCGAACGCCGCTGGTGATGAAGGTTTTGCTGCCGCTGACGCGATAGAAGTCGCCGTCACGCACGGCGCGGGTTTGCAGATTGGCGACGTCGGAACCGCCGCTGGGTTCGGTGACCGCCAGGGCGCTGATCTTCTCGCCGGTCAGCACCTGCGGCACCACGCGATCACGCACTTCGGGCCGGGCCCACTTGAGGATCGGTGGCAAGCCGATGTCCAGCGACCCCAAACCGGCCACCAGTCCACCCGAGCCACAGCGCATGAGCTCTTCGCTGGCAGCGACCTTGGCGAACAGATCACCTTCATGGCTGCCGCCCAGCGCTTCGGGATAGCCAATTCCCAGAATCCCGGCAGCACCGGCCTTGAGGTAGAGCTCACGGGGAAAGCTTTCAGCTTCCTCCCACTGATCAATGTCCGGAAGGATCTCCCGCTCGACGAAACGTCTGACGCTGTCACGGACCAATTGGTGGCTGGGATCGAAGTATTCCTGAAAGGCAGGCATCGGCGAACTCCACTGAAGGTTCAGCGACGTTAACCGAGCGCTTGCTTGGTTTTCAACAGGATTGTGTCAATACGGAGAACTGAGGCGCGGCCATCGCGGGCAAGCCTAGCTCCCACAATGCTGTGGTGAACACTGGAGATCCAGTGTGGGAGCCGGGCTTGCCCGCGATGAGGCCCGTTCAGCCACTACAAGGCTATCGGCTTACGCCCGGCAAACGAATGCGCCAACGTCCCGCCATCCACCAACTCCAGCTCACCCCCCAACGGCACACCGTGAGCAATACGCGAAGCAATCAGCCCCTTATTGCTAAGCAACTGCGCAATGTAATGCGCCGTCGCCTCACCTTCCACCGTCGGGTTGGTCGCAAGAATGACTTCGGTAAAAGTCCCGGCCTCTTCAATCCGCGCCATCAACTGCGGAATACCAATCGCCTCAGGCCCAAGACCGTCAAGCGGCGACAAATGCCCTTTGAGCACGAAGTAGCGACCACGGAAACCGGTCTGCTCCACCGCATAGACATCCATTGGCCCTTCCACCACACACAACAACGTGTCGTCACGGCGGGTATCCGCGCACTGCGGGCACAGGTCGTCCTCGGTCAGCGTGCGGCACAAACGGCAATTACCCACCCCTTCCATGGCCTGACTCAAGGCCAACGCCAGTCGCGAACCACCGCTGCGATCACGCTCAAGCAGTTGCAGCGCCATGCGCTGGGCGGTTTTCTGACCCACGCCCGGCAAAATTCGCAGGGCATCGATCAGTTGGCGAATCAAAGGGCTGAAGCTCATAGGGAAACGTCCGACAAAACAACGAGACGCGGTTTATACCCGCGCCTCTCTTTAGCGTCAAATACTCAGTCCTGCGCGACCCGCACCACCAGTTTGCCGAAGTTGCGCCCTTCCAGCAGACCAATGAATGCTTCGGGTGCCTGTTCGAGACCATCGACCACGTCTTCGCGGAATTTCACCTTGCCGTCGCGCACCCACGGCGCCATGGCACTGATGAATTCCGGCTGGCGATCGCCGTAGTCGTCGAACACGATGAAGCCCTGGATTCGCACGCGCTTGGTCAAAATCGTCCGTTGCAATTGCGGCAGACGATCCGGGCCGCTCGGGGCTTCGTGGGCGTTGTAGGAAGCGATCAGGCCGCACAGCGGAATACGCGCCTTGGGGTTGAGCAGCGGCAATACCGCGTCGAACACCTTGCCACCGACGTTCTCGTAATAGATGTCGATGCCGTTGGGGCACGCCTTCGCCAACTCTTGGGCGAAGTCCGGACTCTTGTGGTCGACGCAGGCATCAAAACCTAATTCGTCGACGACATAACGGCATTTTTCCGCGCCACCGGCGACGCCGACCGTGCGTAAACCCTTGATCTTCGCTACCTGACCGACCACCGACCCCACGGCACCGGATGCCGCCGCGACCACCAGGGTTTCGCCGGACTTCGGCTGGCCAATGTCCATCAGCCCCATATAGGCCGTCATGCCCGGCATCCCCAGCACGCCCAAGGCCATCGACGGGCTCGGCAACCCGGACGGCACCGGGATGATGTTGCGACCGTCGCTGATGCTATGGCTCTGCCAGCCGGTGGAGCCGACGACCACATCACCTTCCTGGAATTTTGGATTCAACGAGCGTTCGACCCGGCTGACAGCGCCACCGGTCATGACCTCGCCGATTTCGACCGGGGCGGCATAGGACGGCGCGTCACTCATGCGACCGCGCATGTACGGGTCCAGCGACAGGTAAAGGGTCTTGAGCAGGACCTGACCGTCAGCGAGCTCCGGCAACGCTTCCCTTTCCAGGCGAAAATTCTCCGGCGTCGGCGCGCCAACCGGGCGGGACGCCAGGACGATACGTTGGTTGAGGGTCAATGCTTGTGGCATGTGAGCGTCTCCTTTGATCGAGAATCGAGTGGTATAGGGGAGCAGACCTTTGTGGCGGTTTCAGGTTCGATGTTTCGTCAGGTGTACCGAGGTGACTTCATCGCGGGCAAGCCACGCTCCCACAGGATTGAGGTGACCCCTGTGGGAGCTAGGCTTGCCCGCGATGGCGATCGCACAGACGCTACACCCATCAGGCAGAAACAAAAATGCCAGGCGCGATGCCTGGCATTTTTTTGTAGCTCATCCGATGCGCTTTAGCGAATCAGAATGGCAGCTTCATGCCCGGCGGCAATTGCATGCCTGCGGTCATGCCGGACATTTTGTCCTGGCTGTTCGCTTCGATCTTGCGCACGGCATCGTTGACGGCGGCGGCGACGACGGCTTCCAGCATCTCTTTGTCGTCTTCGCTCAGGCCTTCAACCAGGCTTGGGTCGATGGTCACGCTCTTGACGTCGTGACGACCGGTCATCACCACGGTGACCATATCGCCGCCCGCTTTACCGATGACTTCGGCGTTGGCCAGCTCTTCCTGCATCTTGGCCATTTTTTCCTGCATCTGCTGTGCCTGCTTCATCAGGCCGGCCATGCCACCTTTCATCATGGGAATCACCTCAAAAGTACTTGGATTAAACAGCGTCCGGCCCTGTTGACCGAACGCCTTCAGTTATTAGCCCTGACTGACCAGAGCGTCGACAGGTTCAATAGTATCGTTACGGATCACCGCACCGAACTGTTGCATCATTTGCTGGATGAACGGATCGCCGTGGATCGACTCCTCGGCCTCGCGCTGACGGTTGGCTCGGCGCCGGGACGCCGCCTGGGCCGGAGTTTCCTGCTCAGGCTTGATCAGCTCCATGCTCAGGGTCAGCGTGCGCCCGTGAAACTGGTTCAGCGCATCGTTGAGACGACGTTGCTGGGTCGCATTGAACAAGGCGCTGTGGGCCGGGTCCAGGTGCATCAGCCAGTGATCGCCCTCGACGGAAATCAGCGTGCAGTTGGCGGCAATGCTGCCCGTCATGCCGGAGATCGGCAGTTTCGGGAACATTTCCAGCCATTGCAGCGCCAGACCGGTGGCCGGCATCGCAGCGGGTTCCGGCTCCGGTTCCGGCGCGGGTTCGGCGGTGTGTTCGCTGGCCAGTTCATCAAGGTAACTGTAGGCCGAATCCATGTCCGGCTCGATGTAATCCTCGTCCAGCGGCGGTTCGTCGTCCTGGTCGATGCCAGGGGTAGCGGCATCGACGTCGGCAACGGACGGTTCCGGGATCGGCGCAGCGGCCCACTCCGGCGCATCCGGCACCACGCTGTCCGGCGTTGGCAACGGCATTGGCGGCAACTCGGGCTGCTCGCTGGCGGTTTCCAGTACCGGCTCGACGGCGGGTTGCTGCATGACGTCGGGAACGACCGGGTCGTTCCACGGCAAGTCGACGACGGCCTCGACCGCTACGGGCTCAACCACCGGTTCCGGTACGACAACGGGCGCAACCGGTTCAGGTTCCGGCGCGGGAACTGGAACGGCAACAACGGGAGCAGGTGCAACTGCCGCAGCGACTACCGGCGCAACAACCGGCGCGGCAGCCACTGAATTTGCGGAATCAACTGTGGCCTGGCTGATCCCCACTGGCTTTAGCGGTTGCCTCGGGGCGTCCGCGGTGTCTGCGGGGCGGAAGGCGAGCATCCGCAGCAGGACCATTTCAAAGCCACCACGCGGGTCCGGCGCCAGCGGCAAATCACGCCGGCCGATCAGGCCCATCTGGTAATAAAACTGCACGTCTTCGGCTGGCAACGCCTGGGCCAGCGCCAGTACCCGGTCACGGTCGCCGTGACCGTTGTCGACGCCTTCAGGCAAGGCCTGGGCGATGGCGACGCGGTGCAGTACGTTGAGAATTTCCGAAAGCACGCCGTTCCAGTCCGGGCCTTGTTCGGCCAGATGACGAACGCCTTCGAGCAACGCCTTGGCGTCACCTTCGATCAACGCATGCAAAACGTCGTAGACCTGGCCGTGATCCAGCGTACCGAGCATCGCCCGCACGTCGGCGGCCATGACCTTGCCTTCACCGAAGGCGATGGCCTGGTCAGTGAGGCTCATGGCATCGCGCATCGAGCCATCGGCGGCACGGCCCAACAGCCACAATGCGTCGTCTTCGAACGGTACATTCTCGACACCCAGCACGTGGGTCAAATGCTCGACTACGCGTTCCGGCGTCATGTTCTTCAGGGAGAACTGCAGACACCGCGACAGAATGGTTGCAGGAAGTTTCTGCGGATCGGTCGTCGCCAGGATGAACTTGACGTAGGGCGGCGGCTCTTCGAGGGTTTTCAGCAGCGCATTGAAGGAATGGCTGGAGAGCATGTGCACTTCGTCGATCAGGTAGACCTTGAAGCGCCCGCGGCTCGGGGCGTACTGCACGTTGTCGAGCAGTTCGCGGGTGTCTTCGACCTTGGTCCGGCTCGCGGCGTCGATCTCGATCAGGTCGACAAAGCGCCCTTCATCGATTTCGCGGCACACCGAGCACTCGCCGCACGGCGTCGAAGTGATACCTGTTTCACAGTTCAGGCATTTGGCGATGATCCGCGCAATGGTGGTCTTGCCCACCCCGCGCGTACCGGTAAACAGGTAGGCATGGTGCAGCCGCTGGCTGTCCAAGGCATTGATCAGAGCCTTGAGCACATGGGTCTGGCCGACCATTTCGCGGAACGAGCGCGGACGCCATTTACGTGCAAGAACCTGATAACTCATCGAAAACCGTCGCAACGAAGGAACAGAAGCGGCTAATGCTAGCGGAGCAAGGCCAAAATTGCATCCGGTGTGCTCGTCTAATCTGGCTAAGCTGCACTTTGGGGGCTTTAATCGGCTCGGGTTTTAGCTGTACCGGAGCGTTTATGCGTTGTGCCTTGGGGGCATTGCTGTGGATAAGTGTGAGCGCCGCCGCTGCCGAAGCGCCGTTGCGATTTGTCGTGCCCGACAGTTGGGCGATGCCGATGGTGCAACTGGATCATGGCCGCCTGACCCAGGGCATCCTGTATGACGTGATGCTCAGCCTGGCCACTCAGGTGGGAGTGCCGGCGGAATTTCACGTACTGCCCCGGGCGCGAGTGCAAAACGCCATGGAACACGGCGAGGTCGATGTGCGCTGCTATGCCGCGCAGTCATGGCTACCGAATCAGTCAGGCGACTACATCTGGAGCATCCCGCTGTGGTTTCAGCGTGACGTGCTGGTCAGTCAGCAAGCCCCGCCCGCCCTGGTGTTGCCTGCGACCCTTTCACGCCAGCCCATCGGCACAGTGCTCGGCTATTACTACCCGACGCTGCAACCGCTGTTCGATGCCGATCGCCTGCGCCGCGAAGACGCGCGCAATCAGGAACAAGTGCTGGAAAAACTCAATGCCGGGCGTCATCGCTATGCCGTGAGCAATCAATGGACACTGGACTGGTTCAATCAGCGCCTGCTGCCCGACCGACAATTGAAAGCGGTGGCCGTGTTGCAGGAACAGAATGTCGGTTGCTATGTGCGCAATGACCCCAAGGTGCCGGTGCAGCGCATTCTGCGCACGTTGTTGCGGATGAAAATGTCCGGGGAGATTGATGACATTATCCGGTTGTACATCGGCACCCCCGCAAACTTTTAGCAGCCTGTGGCTACAGGGACATGGTCACTGCCTGCCATTGCGGCGGCACTACAAACCCCGCCACCCAGCCTGGCACCGCTTCGGGCGGCATTGGCCGGGCGATGAAATAGCCTTGGGCGACCTCGCAACCCAGTCTCAGCAACAACTCACCGTGCTCGATGCTTTCCAGCCCTTCGGCAATCACCTGCCGGCCAAATGCCCGGGCCAGACCGATCACAGCGGTGGTCAGCGCCAGGTCATCGCGATCCTCCAGCATGTCGCGCACGAACGTCTTATCAATCTTGATGGTTTGCGTGCGCAGACGCTTGAGATAGCTCAGTGACGAATAACCGGTGCCAAAGTCGCCGAGCGAAAACTGCACCCCCAGCGCCTGACAAGCCTGCAAACAGACGCTGACGTGGTGGATATTCTCGATGGCCACCGACTCGACGATTTCCAGGTCAAGCATCTGCGCAGGCACCTCGGCGTGCCGAGCGAGCACCTGCTTGAGCCGTTCAACAAAATCCGCACGCTGAAAATGCCGTGCCGCGATGTTCAGGCTGATCGGCCAGCACTGCCCCGCCTGCTGCCAGCGGTGCAACTGCGCCAGGACCTGATCCATCACCCACTCGCCGATGTCGATGATCAGGTCCGTCTCCTCCACCGCGGGCAAGAAATCCCTGGCCCGTATCAGGCCGTTTTGCGGATGCGCCCAGCGCAACAGCGCCTCGAAACCGACGACCTTACCCAGGCGCATGTTGACCTTGGGCTGGAAATGCAGACGCAGTTCACCGGCTGCCAACGCCTGACGCACGCGCTGGACGGTCTGGTGCGTCGCCTTGACCTCTTGATCCCGAGTCACGTCGAACAGGTGAAAACGGTTGCGTCCGCGCTGCTTGGCCACGTACATGGCTTGATCGGCGTGACGCAACAGGGTTTCAGCATCTTCATTGTCGAGGGGAAACAGCGTGACCCCGATGCTGGCGAACACATGAACGTCCTTGCCATGCAGCACGTACGGTGCCGAAATCGCACCCAGCACCCGGTTCAGCGCCGCACGCAGTTCGGGCAGATCCCGCACATGACGCAACACCAGCACGAACTCGTCGCCTGCCAGACGCGCCACCACATCTTCGCCCCGCACGATGCCACGCAAACGCCTGGCCACCTCCACCAGCAACACATCACCACTGGCATGGCCGTAGCCGTCGTTGACCGCTTTAAACCCGTCGAGGTCGAGCATGCACACCGCCAGCGGGGTGTCTTCCAGCCGTGAGAACTCCAGCGCCTGATCCAGCAAGTCCGAGAGGTACGCGCGATTAGGCAATCCGGTCAGCACGTCATGCCCGACCCGCCATTGCAAGGTATGCAGCAACTCGCGTTTTTCACTGATGTCGAACCGGATCGACAGGTATCGATCGACCCGCCCGGTGTCATCATCGAGGACCGGCACCATGGTGCTGTCGACCCAGTACAGGCTGCCGTCCTTGGCGCGATTGCAGATCTCGCCTTTCCACACACTGCCCAGCGCAATGGTGCGCCACATCACAGAAAAGAATTCGCAGGAATGCACGCCGGAATTGAGCAGACGGTGATTCTGGCCGATCAGCTCTTCACGGCTATAACCGGACACGGCGCAGAATTGGTCATTGACGTAGGTGATCCGGCCGTTCAGGTCGGTCTCGGAAAAAATCGCGGCGGCATCCACAGCCCTGCGGTACTTCTCATCCATGAATCAGGCTCGCTGTCGCTAGCGGAAGAATGGCGTGTCATCCCGGACGCGCATTTTTGATGGCCCTGCAAGACTGCAGATCAATCTGACTTGAACACCTCGCGCCAGTCTGACGAGGGCGCGCAATGCTCGCAGCTTGACCAAGGCTTGTCCAAGCCTTCGTGCAGCAATGAATATCGGTGCATAAGTGAAATGTTCGTTCTGAAAACCGCAAACGTCGAAAAACCGCCCTGGAGATGATCCATGGCAGAACGACAAAAAATATTTTCAGATAGAAAACGCGAAAGAGGATTCGCGGTGCGTTATGGAGGCAACCCCACCAGCCACACCCCGGCACACAATGTTCCCGCTGTGGCTGCTTCCTTCCGGATCTGACCAGGTTCACGGGTAATCGTTGCGGGGGGACCGATGGGGTCACCATAACGACGCTCACCTGACGGCGAGCCGCGCCATTGTACCTATCTGAGACGAAGTTACAACCGTTGGGGCGGATTAAAAAACATGAACGGCTTCAAGGACATGCAATCCCTGTGAAAGACCTTCCTCTGTAGCCGCTGCACGTCAGCGGCTACAGGATGGTCAGAGGTCCTGCAGCACCTCATCCGCCCTGCCGCCCTCTTGCTGGATCACCAGATGGATGAAGTGCAGCTTGGCGATCACCGGCGGCGGCAGGACGAACGGGTAGAAATCCGGCTGGCCCATGCTGCGCGACAACTCATTGAGCATGCCCGCCAACTCGATCCACGCATTGACGAACGACAGAAACGCCGCGCCGCCGGGATGCTGCGGGTCGTAGAGCGCGCTTGACGGGAATGGCTGGTAATCGAAATCCATTTCCCGCGCGCTCATGCCGAATCCCAGCGCGGTGTCCACCGCATCCATCATGTGCAGGTAATGCGCCCAGGTTTCCGCCCAGTCCTCCCACGGGTGCATGGTCGCGTAGGCGCTGACGCATTGTTGTTGCCAGTCGAGTGGCGCGCCTTGCTGGTAATGCCGCTCCAGCGCCTCGGCGTAGCTGGCGCGCTCATCACCGAACAACCCACGAAAAGGCTCCAGCCAATGGCTACTGGCGATCAACCGGTCCCAGTAATAATGCCCGACCTCATGCCGAAAATGCCCGAGCAACGTGCGATAGGGCTCGTGCATTTGCACCCGGACCTGCTCGCGGTGGGCGTCATCGGCTTCTTTGATGTCGAGGGTGATCAAGCCGTTGGCGTGACCGGTGGTCGGTGATTTGCCTTCGAGGTCGACACCGATAAAATCAAACGCCAGGCCGGTTTCTTCGTCGACGGTTTTGGGTATCACCTGCAAACCGAGGCTGACCAACTGCGCGACCAGTCGTCGCTTGGCCGTTTCGACCTTGCGCCAGCGTTCGTGGTTTTCGGGAATCGACAGGTCGGGAATGGTGTGATTCAGGCTACAGGCGATGCAAAGCGCATCGTGGTCATTGGCCGGGAGCAGCCAGTTGCACGCCGCCGGGGAATCGAGATTGGCGCAGCGGCGGAACACGCCGGCTTGCGGGTCGGCATCGAGCAGCCAGGTGTCGGCCTGCTCACCTGGCTGCAGCGAAGACAAGCGACTCTGCTCAGGCTGATAGCCCAGCGCCGCCGAACAGGCCAGGCACTGGCTGTTGCGAAAGAACAGCGACTGCCCGCAGCGACATTGCCAGACCTTGCTGTTGCGCGAGTTGACGCCCATGAAAGGCGCGGCGATGCGCGCGCTGAGCTGTTCGAAGAAGCGGTACATGGCGATCTCTCCCTGAGGCTTGCCAAGACTAGATCATCGCCACGCAGCGATCGTTCCCACGCTCTGCGTGGGAACGTATCCAGGGACGCGGAGCGTCCGGGGCGGCATTCCCACGCAGAGCGTGGGAACGATCACGACTCGACCGCGATACCGTGGTGTTTCAGGAACTCGACGAACGCTTCTTCATCGAGCACCTTCAACCCCAGCTCATTGGCCTTGGCCAACTTGGAACCCGCTCCCGGCCCTGCCACCACGCAGTGGGTCTTGGCCGACACCGATCCCGCTACCTTCGCCCCCAGGCTTTCAAGTTTTTCCTTGGCAACGTCGCGGCTCATCAACTCCAGCGAACCGGTCAGCACCCAGGTCTGCCCGGCCAGCGGCAGCCCTTCGACGACCTTCTTCTCGCTCAGCCAGTGCATGCCGAAATCGCGCAACTGCTTCTCGGCAGCCTCAGCGATCAGACGATTGTCCTCGAGCGCAAAAAACTCGCGAACCGAATTGGCCTGTTTCTCCGGCAGCGTCTGACGCAAGTCCAGCCAGTCCGCACCGAACACACCTTCCAGCGAACCAAACCGGTCCGCTAGCTTCTGCGCCCCGCCCGGCCCGACCGAAGGAATGTGCAGCTTGTCGAGAAACCCGCCCAGCGTCGTGCTGGCCGCGAACTCGGCCCCAAGCTCGCCCTGATCCTGAATCTGCAGACCGTGCTTGAGCAGTTCCTTGATCACTTGCTGGTTATGCGCATCTTCAAAGAAGCTGTGAATTTCGTGGGCCACTTCCAGGCCGACGTCCGGCAAGTACGTGAGCACGTGCGGCAACGCCTGCTGAACCCGCTCCAGCGACCCCAGAGAACGCGCCAGCACCTTGGCCGTCTCTTCGCCGACATCGGGAATCCCGAGGGCATAGATAAACCGCGCCAGGCTTGGCTTTTTGCTGTCCTCGATGGCACTCAGCAACTTGTTGCTCGAAACCTCGGCAAAGCCTTCCAGATCGACAATGTCGTCGAACTTCAGGGCATACAGATCGGCCGGCGAGCTCACCAGGCCTTCGTCGACCAGTTGCTCGACACTCTTGTCCCCCAGGCCTTCGATGTCCATGGCACGGCGGGAAACGAAGTGAATGATCGCCTGCTTGAGTTGCGCACCGCAGGCCAGACGACCGACGCAGCGGTACACCGCGCCTTCGCTGACGGTCTCGCGGCCCTTGCTGCGTTTGACCAGTTGCGTGCGCTCGACCTGCGAACCGCACACGGGGCACTGCTCGGGAATGTGTACCGGCCGGGCATTGTCCGGACGACGCTCGAGCACCACTTGCATGATTTGAGGAATTACATCTCCTGCCCGACGAATAATTACCGTGTCACCGATCATCAACCCCAAGCGAGCTACTTCATCCATGTTGTGCAGTGTCGCGTTCGCTACTGTGACGCCCGCCACCTTAACTGGCATCAGTCGAGCGACCGGCGTTACTGCGCCAGTTCTTCCAACCTGAAACTCGACATCTAGAAGCTCAGTCAACTCCTCCAACGCCGGAAATTTATGCGCAATTGCCCAGCGAGGCTCACGCGCACGGAATCCCAACTCCCGTTGATAAGCGAGGCTATTAACCTTAAAAACAACTCCGTCGATTTCGTACGGAAGCGAATTACGACGGGCACCTATATCCTGGTAATACTCCAAACACTCTTCAATTCCGTTTGCTCGCTTAAGCTCATGACTGATCGGCAAACCCCACATTTGGAGTTTTTCGAGTATCGCTATGTGTGTATCCGGAAGCTGCCCCTGGACCTGCCCAATACCGTAACAACAAAATTCCAACGGGCGACTAGCGGTAATTCTCGAATCCAGCTGACGAAGACTTCCTGCTGCTGCATTCCGTGGATTAGCAAAGGGTTTCCCACCAATCTCTAACTGGGATGCGTTGAGCCGCTCAAACCCGGCCTTAGACATGAAAACCTCACCACGAACCTCCAATACGCTAGGCCAGCCTGAACCTTGAAGCTTCAGTGGAATGCTACGTACGGTGCGTACATTTACAGTAATGTCCTCCCCCGTAGCTCCGTCCCCTCGAGTAGCGCCCTGGACCAAAATTCCTTCTCGATAGAGAAGACTGACAGCTAGCCCATCAAGCTTAGGCTCACAGCTATATTCGATATTCTCAATAAACAAGTCATTGTCTAAATCGAGCCCCCCTCTCACCCGCCGATCAAACTCCAACATACTGCTTTCATCAAACGCGTTACCCAAGCTCAGCATGGGAACCTGATGCTTGACTTGAAGAAAAGTTGAAAGCACTTCGCTACCGATGCGCTGTGTCGGAGAATCAGATGTCACTAAACGTGGATGCTTGGCCTCAAGAGCTTTGAGCTCTCGAAACAAACGATCATATTCCGCGTCTGGAACACTCGGTTCATCAAGGACGTAGTAACGATGATTGTGCTCACGCAGTTCCGTGCGAAGCAGCAAAATTCGGTTGGCATCGTTTTCAATGTCAGACATGTGGTTTCTCTCATAAAGCAAAAGAGCAGCCGAGGCTGCTCAATCTATTTTGCCGATCGTCCCGCGCATGGCGCGGGAGCAACCTTTGAATCAACGCTTCTGGGTCAACGCGCGGCGTTCGAACTCGACGATGCGCTGACGGTAATGCTCAATCGTCTGGGCGGTCAGCACGCTGCGCTGGTCGTCTTTCAGTTCGCCGTTCAGCTCCTGGGACAGTTTGCGCGCCGCAGCCACCATCACGTCGAAGGCTTGCTTCGGATGACGCGGTCCAGGCAGACCGAGGAAGAAGCTCACGGCCGGGGTGCTGAAGTGGTCGATGTCGTCCAGATCAAAGATGCCCGGCTTGACCGCATTGGCCATGGAGAACAGGACTTCGCCATTACCGGCCATGCTTTCGTGACGGTGGAAGATGTCCATCTCGCCGAAACGCAAACCGCTTTCCAGAATGTTCTGCAACAACGCAGGGCCTTTGAAACCGGCGGCGTCGCGGCAGATCACGCTGATCACCAGCACTTCTTCAGCTTGTGGTTGATCTTTTTCAGTCACGGCTGGCGAGGCTTTGGTGTCATCCGGGAAATCGTCGTCACGACTGCTGAAGCTCGGGCCGCCATCCAGATCAAGGCTGAGGTTCATGTCGCCTTGCGACGGTTCGCCATGACCACGCTTGCCGCGCTTGGAACCCGACTCACGCGGTTCACGGGCAGGCATGCTCACCGAGGGCAGATCGTGCTCATCCAGTTGCGGTTCCTTGTGTGTGTCCAGCACGCGGGGCGGGCCCAACAGCTCGGCGCTGGTGTCCTCGTCCGGCAGATTGGACAAACTTCGGTCAAGACGGAATTTCAGTTTTCCCTTGCCGCCGCGCATACGGCGCCAGCCATCAAAAAGAATACCGGCAATAACAATAATGCCGATGACGATCAGCCACTCGCGCAGACCGATTTCCATGTAATCCCGTGCCTCTATAAAAAATGCTGAAAAATAAGGGGTTTACAACTCGTAAACCGCTTTAAAACGTGGCGCCAACTCTATGTTCTGACAGGCGTTTTGCCCACGTATACGAAAAATTGACATTAAACTAGCACGACCAAAGGCAACTTTACACCGTCTGTCACCATGGCTTTAGCGAATATGTCGATTGGCCAGCAAGTAAGACCCAGTAAAAACGTCCTACGGCCTGGCAATACCCGTCCTACAGACGCCGACTCAGGCGTCCACCATCGCCATCGCCTCCTCGACATCCACTGCCACCAGACGCGAGCAACCCGGTTCGTGCATCGTCACACCCATCAGTTGATCGGCCATTTCCATGGCGATCTTGTTGTGGGTGATGTAGATGAACTGCACCGTCTGCGACATTTCCTTGACCAGCCGTGCGTAGCGTCCAACGTTAGCGTCATCCAGTGGTGCGTCAACTTCATCGAGCATGCAGAACGGCGCCGGGTTCAACTTGAAGATCGCAAAAACCAGCGCCAATGCGGTCAGGGCTTTTTCGCCACCGGAGAGCAAATGGATGGTGCTGTTCTTCTTCCCTGGCGGCTGCGCCATGATCGTTACCCCTGTATCGAGTAGATCTTCGCCCGTCAGT
Organism: Pseudomonas mucoides; assembly: GCF_015461845.1. GTDB lineage: Bacteria > Pseudomonadota > Gammaproteobacteria > Pseudomonadales > Pseudomonadaceae > Aquipseudomonas > Aquipseudomonas mucoides. The sequence goes on from NZ_JACOPW010000001.1 coordinate 952,261, forward strand.
TCCAAATACGCGCGCCCTCCACCGAAAACTTTTGGGAAAAGCGCCTGTAAACCGCCATTGATCTGATCAAAGGTATCTTTGAAGCGGTTGCGGGTTTCCTTGTCGATCTTGCGAATCACGTTCTCGAGCGTGTCCAGCGCTTCCACCAGATCATCGTTCTGCGCATCCAGATAACGTTTACGCTCGGATTGTTGCTGGTATTCGTCGATGGCCGCGAGGTTGATCGCACCGAGACGCTGAATGCGCGCGGCAATGCGTTCAAGTTCTTCTTCGGCGTCCTTCTCGTTGGCCTCGGCCGTCAGCGTGGCAAGCACGCCGTGCAGGTCGTAGCCGTCTTCCAGCAGTTGATCCTCAAGGGTCTTGCGGCGCACGGTCAGGGCTTGCCATTCCATGCGCTGGGTTTCCATCTGGCCGCGAATCAACTGCGACTGCTGCTCGGCCTGGTTACGTCGTTTTTCCGCATCACGCAGTTCACGGTCAGCGTCTTCCAGAGCGATTTGCGCGGTCTTGAGTTCTTCGTCGACGGTCATGCGCTTGTCGAGCAATTCTTCCAGTTTCAACCGCAGCTCTTCCAGCGGCGCCTCACCCTCCTCCAGATTGAGGCTGAGCTGTTCGCGTTTTTCGGTCAGGCGCTCGGACTGCATTTCCAGCCGTTCCAGCGCCTGACGCGTCGAGTCGTGTTGCGCCTTGAGCGAACCGAGACGCACCGCCAATTGATGCGCGTGATCCTTGTGCTGCCGGGCTTCCTGGCGCACCCGATCGAGGCGCTCGCGCAAGCTGTCGCGCTGGGCCAACAGCAATTCACGCTGCTCGGTGTCGAGCGCCATGGCGTCGAGGGCTTCCTGCAATTGCAGGCGTGCCTCACCGATGTTTTCGTGTTCCAGCGCGCGCTGTTCGCCCAGTTCCGCGAGCTCTTCGTCGAGGCGCGTACGACGCAGCGTCAGCTGTTCAGCCTTGGCTTTGCCGGCGGACAGTTGAGCTTTCAATTCACCTTGCTGACGCGCTTCGTCTTGCAGCAGACGGCGCAGATGTTCGCGTCCGTTTTCCTGCTGACGCTGTTGCGCCCGGAGGTTCTGCAGTTGGGTTTCCAGGGTCTCGACCGTGGCTTCGCGCTCTTCACGCTCTTCGGTCAACCGCTGAATTTCCTGACCGCGCGCCAGCACACCGCTTTCGGCTTCGCTGGCCCGCCGCACCCGTAAAAAGTGCCGACCAACCCAGTAACCATCACGGCTGATCAGGCTCTGCCCAGGGGTTAATTGACTGCGCAACGCCAGCGCCTGTTCGAGGCTGTCGACCGGCTTGACCTGCCCCAGCCACGGCGACAGATCGATCTGCGCCTCGACCTTGTCGAGCAAACTGCCCGGCACGCGCACGCCATCAGTGGCCGGGCTGAGCAAGCGCAAATCGCCCTGAGCAAAACCAGCCAGATCGAAATCGCCGAAGTCGTCCACCAGCACCGCTTGCAGGTCGGCGCCGAGCACGGTTTCCACCGCCAGCTCCCAACCCGCTTCCACCTTCAGGCCTTCGGCCAGGCGCGGGCGATCCGCCAGATGCTGCTCACGCAACCATTCGGCGGTACCGGTGCCCGGATCAAGCGCGGCTTGCTGCAAGGCTTCAAGGGAAGCGAGACGACCGTTGAGGCGCTGCAAATCGCCTTGCGCCTGCTGCTGATTGTGCAACGCGAGCTGCAATTCCTGACGCAGTTGCTCAAGGCGTTCGACCTGGGCTTCTTCGCTGGCCTGCAAATCTTCAAGCGTGGCTTCACTGGCCGCCAGTTGCTCGCTGAGTTCCATGATCGCCGCGTCTTCCGGGTCCGCCGAGAGCAACGCGCGCTCTTCACCGAGGCGCTTCTGACGGTCGGCCAGACGCTCCATGCTGGTTTCCAGCTGCTGGATGCGTGACTGCTGCACTTCGGACTGGCGCCGCGGCTCGGCGGCGGTCAGGTTGAACGTGTCCCATTGCTCCTGCCAGCCGTGCATGGTGGTTTCGGATTCTTCCAGCGCGGCGGCGGCTTCTTCGGCGGCGGCGCTGGTAACTTCTTGCTCCGGCGTGAGCATGTCGAGCTCTTCGCCGAGGGTCAGCAACAGTGTGCGGTCGTGCCCCAGATGCGATTCGGTTTCCAGACGTGCGCGCTCGGCTTCTTTCAGATCGTCCTGCAACTGACGCAGACGCTGCTGACCGTGCTGGATGCTCTGCTCGACCCGGGCGATGTCGCCGCCGACCGAATAGAAGCGCCCTTGCACCAGATTGAAGCGCTCGGACAGGTCATGGTGCCCGTCCCGGAAGCGTTCGATGGCGGCATCGGCGTTGCGTTGCTCGGCGACCAGCGCTTCGAAGGTGACTTCCTGATTGCCGATCACCGCTTCGCGCTGACCGACCTGTTCGTTCAATGCCTGCCAGCGCAAGGCTGACAGCTGGGCCTTGAGCTGGCGCTCTTCGCCTTTGTATTCCTGATACTTCTTCGCGGCTTCGGCCTGACGGTGCAAGCGTTCGAGTTGACGCTCGAGCTCCTCGCGCAGGTCGGTCAGGCGCGCCAGGTTTTCGTGGGTGCGGCGGATGCGGTTTTCAGTCTCGCGCCGGCGCTCCTTGTATTTGGAGATGCCCGCCGCTTCTTCAATAAAGTTGCGCAGGTCTTCGGGCTTGGACTCGATCAGCTTGGAGATCATCCCCTGCTCGATGATCGAGTAGCTGCGCGGGCCGAGGCCGGTGCCGAGGAAGATGTCGGTGATGTCGCGACGTCGGCATTTGGTGCCGTTGAGGTAATAAGTGGTCTGGCTGTCGCGGGTCACTTTGCGGCGAATGGAAATTTCCGCATAGGCGGCATATTCGCCGAGCAGCGTGCCGTCGGAGTTATCGAACACCAGCTCGATGCTGGCCTGACTCACCGGTTTACGACTGGTGGAGCCATTGAAGATGACGTCGGTCATCGACTCGCCACGCAAGTTCTTGGCCGAGCTTTCGCCCATCACCCAGCGCACGGCGTCGATGATGTTCGACTTGCCGCAACCATTGGGCCCGACCACTGCCGCCATGTTGCTGGGGAAGTTCACCGTGGTCGGATCGACGAAGGACTTGAACCCCGCCAGCTTGATGCACTTGAGCCGCACGCTTAAGCGTCCGTCAGGGCAGAAACCACCAGATCGCAGCTGCGCTGGGCATACGCCGTCAGCACTTCGCGGATCTGCGGAAAGTCACGGGCCAGCACGGCAGCGAGCAGGCGCTCGAACAGTTCGAGGAATTCGCTCATCGACGCCTTGCGCTGGTCCAGGGCGAGGAAATACGCGCGGCTCATGGCCGGCTGCAGATTCTCGACGGTTTCCTGCAAGTACGGGTTGTTGGCGAACGGGTACGCGGCGCGCATCACATTGAAGCTGTCGTCGACGAAGGTGCGGATGTCCTGACGCTCGTAGCTGGCGGCCAGACGTTGCTGGATCTGCACGAACGGCGCCATGTCGGCCTGGACTTTCCAGCCACTGGCCACGGCGTTACCGAGCAGGATGTACAGCTCGCTCATCAGCGTGCACAGGCTCTGGACCTTGTGCGCCGTGAGTTCGGTGACATGGGCGCCCCGTCGCGGCAGGATCGCGATCAGGTGGCGACGCTCGAGGATCAGCAAGGCTTCACGGACCGAGCCGCGGCTGACATTGAGCGCCAGCGTGACCTTCTGTTCCTGAATGCGCTCCCCGGGCTTCATTTCGCCGCGAATGATGCGTTCGGCGAGGTGGTGAGCGATTTGCTCGGCGAGGCTGTCCGGCGCCTTGAACGTCATGGTTGTCCTTCAAACTCTTCGATCTGCACAAGCGGCGCAGTGTAACCCACTTGATAGCTCATGGCGGAGTGCCCACTCGGCGGTTTTGGCACGATTCAAGCAAAAAAGCAGGTGTGTGCGTGAGGGTCAATACTGAAGAAATGAGGTGTTTGTCGACAAAATGCTATTTCCTGACCTTTAAGTCAGAAAATCATTGACCGAAAAGTCAGACCTGCTAAATTCGGTTCAAGTCGGTTAACAACAATAATGAGTCTGCGAGGCCTTCCGTGATCCAGTTTTTACTTAACCAGGAACTCCGTAGCGAGCACGCCCTGGACCCAAACCTGACCGTGCTCAATTATCTGCGCGACCATGTGGGCAAACCCGGCACCAAAGAAGGCTGCGCCAGCGGTGACTGCGGCGCCTGCACAGTGGTGGTCGGCGAGCTACAAACGGATGACGACGGCCGCGAACACATTCGCTATCGCAGCCTCAACTCGTGCCTGACGTTCGTGTCGTCGTTGCACGGTAAACAATTGATCAGCGTCGAAGACCTCAAGCATCAGGGCGAACTGCACAGCGTGCAGAAAGCCATGGTCGAGTGCCACGGTTCGCAATGCGGCTTCTGCACCCCGGGCTTCGTCATGTCGCTGTTCGCCCTGCAAAAGAACAGCGATGCACCCGATTCTCACAAGGCGCACGAAGCGCTGGCCGGCAATCTGTGCCGTTGCACCGGTTATCGGCCGATCCTGCAAGCCGCCGAACAGTCTTGCTGCGGCAAGCAACCGGACCAGTTCGATGCGCGTGAAGCCGACACCATCGCGCGCTTGAAAGCGATTGCCCCAACGTCCATCGGCGAGCTCAACAGTGGCGACAAGCGCTGCCTGGTGCCGCTGACCGTCGCCGATCTGGCCGACCTCTATGACGCTTATCCACAGGCGCGCCTGCTGGCCGGTGGTACAGACCTGGCCCTTGAAGTCACACAATTCCACCGCACCTTGCCGGTGATGATTTACGTCGGCAACGTCGCCGAGATGAAGCGCATCGAGCGTTTCGATGATCGCCTGGAAATCGGCGCCGCCACCGCCCTCTCCGACTGCTACGAAGCATTAAAGGCCGAGTACCCGGATTTCGGTGAGTTGCTGCAACGTTTTGCCTCGCTGCAGATCCGCAACCAGGGCACCCTCGGCGGCAACATCGGCAACGCCTCGCCCATCGGAGACTCGCCGCCCCTGCTGATCGCCCTGGGCGCGCAAATCGTCCTGTGCAAAGGCGAAACCCGGCGCACCCTGGCCCTGGAAGATTACTTCATCGATTACCGGGTCACCGCGCGTCAGGAAAGCGAGTTCATCGAGAAGATCATCGTGCCACGGGCCCGCGCCGAACAACTGTTCCGCGCCTACAAGGTGTCCAAGCGTCTGGACGATGACATCTCCGCTGTGTGCGCCGCGTTCCAGATCCGTCTGGAAAACGGTGTGATCGCCGATGCCCGCGTCGCCTTCGGTGGCATGGCGGCCATCCCGAAACGCGCCAGTGCCTGCGAAAAAACATTGCTCGGTGCGCCGTTCAACAACGCCACCGTCGAACGCGCCTGCGCCGCACTGGCCGAAGATTTCACCCCGCTGTCGGACTTCCGCGCCAGCAAAGAGTACCGCCTGCTCAGCGCGCAAAACCTGCTGCGTAAATACTTCATCGAACTGCAAACACCGCACATCGAGACTCGGGTGACCGCTTATGTCTAATCATCACGCTGTAGAGAAGACCCAAGCCGAACTGGCTGAACTGTTCGCCAAGGACCTGACCACCGGTGTCGGCCGCAGCGTCAAGCACGACAGCGCCGCCAAGCACGTATCCGGTGAGGCGCAGTACATCGACGACCGCCTGGAGTTTCCGAACCAGCTGCACGTTTATGCACGCCTGTCGGACCGCGCCCACGCGAAAATCATCAGCATTGACACCAAGCCCTGCTACGCCTTCGAAGGCGTGCGCATCGCGATCACCCATGAAGATGTGCCGGGCCTGAAGGACATCGGGCCGCTGTTGCCGGGCGACCCGCTGCTGGCGATTGATGACGTGCAATTCGTCGGTCAGCCGGTGCTCGCCGTGGCGGCGAAAGACCTCGAAACCGCACGCAAGGCCGCGATGGCCGCGATCATCGAATACGAAGATCTCGAGCCGGTGCTGGACGTGGTCGAAGCCCTGCGCAAACGCCACTTCGTGCTCGACAGCCACACCCATCAGCGCGGCGACTCTGCGGGTGCCTTGGCGACTGCCGAGCACCGCATCCAGGGCACGCTGCACATCGGCGGCCAGGAACATTTCTACCTCGAAACCCAGATCTCTTCGGTGATGCCGACGGAAGACGGCGGCATGATCGTCTACTGCTCGACGCAGAACCCGACGGAAGTGCAGAAGCTTGTCGCCGAAGTGCTTGATGTGTCGATGAACAAAATCGTGGTCGACATGCGCCGCATGGGCGGAGGTTTTGGTGGCAAGGAAACGCAAGCCGCCAGCCCGGCCTGTTTGTGCGCCGTGATCGCGCACCTCACCGGCCAGCCGACCAAAATGCGCCTGCCGCGTGTCGAAGACATGTTGATGACCGGCAAGCGTCACCCGTTCTACGTCGAGTACGACGTCGGCTTCGACAGCACCGGCCGCCTGCACGGCATCGCCCTGGAATTGGCCGGCAACTGCGGTTGCTCGCCGGACTTGTCGGCGTCGATTGTCGACCGTGCGATGTTTCACGCCGACAACTCATACTATCTGGGCGACGCGACCATCAACGGTCACCGCTGCAAAACCAACACCGCGTCGAACACCGCGTATCGTGGCTTCGGCGGCCCGCAAGGCATGGTCGCCATCGAAGAAGTGATGGACGCGATTGCCCGTCATCTGGCCCTCGATCCATTGGCGGTGCGCAAGGCCAACTACTACGGCAAGACCGAGCGCAACATCACGCATTATTACCAGACCGTCGAGCACAACATGCTCGAAGAAATGACCGCCGAGCTGGAAGAAAGCAGCCAGTACGCCGAGCGTCGTGAAGCAATTCGTCGCTACAACGCCAACAGTCCGATCCTGAAAAAAGGCCTGGCGCTGACCCCGGTGAAATTCGGTATTTCGTTTACCGCGAGCTTCCTCAACCAGGCCGGTGCGCTGATTCACGTCTACACCGACGGCAGCATCCACTTGAACCATGGCGGCACCGAAATGGGCCAGGGCTTGAACACCAAAGTCGCGCAGGTCGTGGCGCAAGTGTTCCAGGTGGAAATGGACCGTGTACAGATCACCGCAACCAACACCGACAAGGTGCCAAACACCTCGCCGACCGCCGCGTCCAGCGGTGCCGACCTCAACGGTAAAGCGGCGCAGAACGCAGCGGAAATCATCAAGCAGCGTCTGGTCGAATTCGCCGCGCGGCACTACAAGGTCAGCGAAGAAGACGTGGAATTCCACAACGGTCACGTGCGGGTTCGCGATCACATCCTGACCTTTGAAGCACTGATCCAGCAGGCGTATTTCGCTCAGGTGTCGCTGTCGAGCACCGGATTCTACAAGACCCCGAAAATCTACTACGACCGCAGTCAGGCGCGTGGCCGTCCGTTCTACTACTACGCGTTTGGCGCAGCGTGCTGCGAGGTGATCGTCGACACCCTGACCGGCGAGTACAAGATGCTGCGCACCGACATCCTCCACGACGTCGGCGCCTCGTTGAACCCGGCCATCGACATCGGCCAGGTCGAGGGTGGTTTCATCCAGGGCATGGGGTGGCTGACCATGGAAGAACTGGTGTGGAACAACAAGGGCAAGCTGATGACCAACGGCCCGGCCAGCTACAAGATTCCGGCCGTGGCGGACATGCCGCTGGACCTGCGGGTGAAGCTGGTGGAAAACCGCAAGAACCCGGAAGACACGGTGTTCCATTCCAAGGCCGTGGGTGAGCCGCCGTTCATGCTCGGCATCGCCTCGTGGTGTGCGATCAAGGACGCCGTGGCGAGCCTTGGCGACTACAAGCATCAACCGAAAATCGATGCGCCGGCGACCCCGGAGCGTGTGTTGTGGGGGTGTGAGCAGATGCGGCAGTTGAAGGCGGTGAAAGCCGTGGAAGCTGAAACCGAACTGGCTTCGCTCTAAGACCGCGTCGCGGCCATCGCAGGCAAACCAGCTCCCACAGGTACGATGCAATCCTTGTGGGAGCGGGCTTGCCCGCGAAGAGGCCGGTACAAACAACAACGATGTCGAGGTGACTATGTACAACTGGATCGACGCCCTCGCCGACCTGCAATCCCGGGGTGAGCCCTGCGTATTGGTGACCATCATCGAAGAGCTTGGCTCGACGCCGCGCAATGCCGGTTCGAAGATGGTCATCAGCGCCACCCAGGCCTTCGACACCATCGGTGGCGGGCATCTGGAATACAAGGCCATGCAGATCGCCCGCGACCTGCTTGCCAGCGGCAAACAGGACACCCACCTGGAGCGCTTCAACCTCGGCGCCAGCCTCGGCCAGTGCTGCGGAGGCGCGACCGTGTTGCTGTTCGAACCGATGGGCCAGGTCCAGGCGCAGATCGCCGTGTTTGGTGCCGGTCATGTCGGCCGCGCCTTGGTGCCGCTGCTCGCCAGCCTGCCCTGCCGGGTACGCTGGATCGATTCGCGGGACGACGAATTCCCTGAACAGATCCCTCACGGCGTGCGCAAGATTGTCAGCGAAGAACCGGTGGACGAAATCGACGACCTGCCCGCCGGCAGTTACTGCATCGTCATGACCCACAATCACCAGCTCGACCTCGAACTCACCGCCGCGATCCTCAAGCGCAACGACTTCGCCTACTTCGGCCTGATCGGCTCGAAGACCAAACGGGTGAAGTTCGAACACCGCCTGCGCGACCGCGGATTCGACAACAGCGTCGTGCAACGCATGCGCTGCCCGATGGGCATCGGCGAAGTCAAAGGCAAGTTGCCTGTGGAAATCGCCATCTCCATCGCCGGCGAAATCATCGCCACCTATAACGCGAATTTCGGCCAGCAGACCGCCAGCGCCGGATCATCGATTGCCAAACTGCTGCCCGCTTCACGCCGCAGCCAAGCCTCTCATTGATAAGCCTTAGAAACCGAGAACCCTCATGCCTTTGACTCGCAAAGCTTACCGCGCCGCCATCCTGCACAGCCTTGCCGACCCCGCCGAAGTCGGTATTGAAGCCTCGTACGAGTATTTCGAAGACGGCTTGCTGGTGGTCGACAACGGCCAGATCAGCGCGCTCGGTCACGCCAGCGACTTGCTGCCGACCCTGCCGGCCGACATCGAAATCACTCATTATCAGGACGCGCTGATTACCCCCGGCTTCATCGACACCCACATTCACTTGCCGCAAACCGGCATGGTCGGCGCCTACGGCGAGCAACTGCTCGATTGGCTGAACACCTATACCTTCCCGTGTGAAAGCCAGTTCGCCGACAAGAAACACGCCGACGAAGTCGCCGATATTTTCATCAAGGAACTGCTGCGCAACGGCACCACCACTGCGCTGGTGTTCGGCAGCGTGCATCCGCAATCGGTGAACTCGTTCTTCGAGGCTGCCGAACAGCTCGACCTGCGGATGATCGCCGGCAAGGTGATGATGGACCGCAACGCGCCGGACTACCTGACCGACACCGCCGAATCCAGCTACGTCGAAAGCAAGGCGCTGATCGAGCGCTGGCACGGCAAGGGTCGCTTGCACTACGCAGTCACCCCGCGTTTCGCCCCGACCAGCACCCCGGAACAACTGACCCTCGCCGGCCAGTTGCTCAGCCAATTCCCTGACCTGTACATGCAGACGCACATCAGCGAAAACCTGAAGGAAGTCGAATGGGTCAAAGAGCTGTTCCCGGAGCGTAAAGGCTACCTGGACGTCTACGATCACTATCAATTGCTCGGCGAGCGTTCGGTGTTTGCCCACGGCGTGCACCTGTGCGACGACGAGTGCGCGCGACTGGCGGAAACCGGTTCGGCCATCGCGTTCTGCCCGACGTCGAACTTCTTCCTCGGCAGCGGCCTGTTCAACCTGCCGATGGCCGAGAAGCACAAACTGAATGTCGGTGTGGGCACGGACGTTGGCGGTGGCACCAGCTTCTCGATCCTGCAAACCTTGAACGAAGCGTACAAAGTCATGCAGCTGCAAGGTGCGCGTCTGAGCCCATTCAAATCGCTGTACCTGGCGACACTCGGCGGTGCTCGCGCGTTGCGTCTGGAAGACAAGATCGGCACCTTGAAACCGGGCACCGATGCCGACTTCCTCGTGCTGGATTACAACGCCACGCCGTTGCTGAGCTATCGCTTGAAGCAGGCGAACAACATTGCCGAGACGTTGTTTGTGTTGATGACGCTGGGGGATGACCGGGCTGTTCTGCAGACGTATGCGGCGGGGAATCAGGTGCATCAGCGCTAAATCTTCCGGGCATAAAAAATCCCCCGCAATCGATGGTTGCGGGGGATTTTTATTGCTCTTGAGACCGTCATCGCGGGCTTGCCCGCGATGGTTCGACTCGGTCTACCTTAGAGTTTGACCGCTGGCCGCCCAGGCTTCTTGGTCTGCAACAAATGCGAGAACACCGCATGCAAATCATCCGACGCACTTTCTTCGTCGAGGTTGAGTTTGCTGTCGATGTGATCCATGTGATGCATCATCAAATTCACCGCCAGCTCACCGTTGCGCGCTTCGATGGCGTCGATCAGCTGGGTGTGTTCGTCGTAGGAACAGTGCGAACGGTTGCCACTTTCATACTGGGCAATAATCAACGACGTCTGCGACACCAGGCTGCGCTGGAAGCTGATCAGCGGCGCATTCTTCGCCGCTTCGGCAAGTTTCAGGTGAAATTCGCCCGACAGACGGATGCCGGCACCGCGATCACCGCGGGAGAAGCTGTCGCGCTCGTCGTTGACCATCTGGCGCAATTCGGCGATCTGCTCGGCGGTCGCGTGTTGGACAGCCAGTTCAGTGATCGCTCGTTCCACCAGACGGCGCGCGAGGAACACCTGACGGGCCTCTTCGACGCTTGGGCTGGCGACGACCGCGCCACGGTTCGGACGCAGCAGCACGACGCCTTCATGGGCCAGGCGCGAGAGCGCACGGCGGATGATGGTGCGACTGACCCCGAAAATTTCCCCCAGCGCTTCTTCGCTCAACTTGGTGCCGGGCGCCAGACGCTGTTCGAGGATGGCCTCGAAGATATGCGCGTAGACAATATCGTCCTGGGTCCCGCTGCGGCCGGCTTTACCTGCTCGCGGTTGTTTTTTGAGGGGCTGCAACTGTTCGTTCATGGGCACTCGAGTCGGGAGAACTGCGGCGAATTGACGGTGACTGTAATACGGCACAGTGGGTCGCTGGCAAGTATCGCGTAAAAAACACCGCGATTGTACACAATGGAGGGTGGCAACACGACTGTACGGCTGTTTGTCGCTTCCGCTGTATTGCAACGATCCCTTACGTTTGAGTTTAGGCTTGAACCTGAAATCTGCCGCTCGAACACAATCCCTGTGGGAGCCGAGCTTGCTCGCAATGGCGTCCGGGCAGTCAACACACGTGTCGATTGATCCACCGCCATCGCGAGTAAGCTCGGCTCCCACAGGGTTCACCGGCGTTTCGGACATCTTTATAAAAGGAACAGCGCTGTCATGAACGACGCCACGCATACGCAGCTCCGACCACTGGCCGACACCTCGCCGTCGGCCATCGTCGCCGGCTTCATCGCGATGATGACCGGTTACACCAGCTCCCTGGTGCTGATGTTCCAGGCCGGCCAAGCGGCGGGCCTGACCAGTGGGCAGATCTCCTCGTGGATCTGGGCGATCTCGATTGGCATGGCGGTATGTTCGATCGGCCTGTCGTTGCGTTATCGCACGCCCATCACCATTGCCTGGTCGACCCCCGGTGCGGCCTTGCTGATCACCAGCCTCGGCGGTGTCAGTTATGGCGAAGCCATCGGCGCCTATATCACCTGCGCAGTGCTGGTGACGATCTGCGGCCTGACCGGCAGCTTCGAACGGCTGGTGAAGAAGATTCCAGCCTCCCTGGCCGCTGCGTTGCTGGCAGGGATTCTGTTCAAGATCGGCAGCGAAATTTTCGTCGCCGCCCAGCATCGCACCGGGCTGGTGCTGGGCATGTTCTTCACCTATCTGGTGATCAAGCGCCTGTCGCCGCGTTACGCCGTGCTGGCCGCGTTGTTGATCGGCACTGCATTGTCCGGGTTCATGGGGTTGCTGGATTTCAGTGGTTTCCACCTGGAAGTGGCGACGCCGGTCTGGACCACGCCGCACTTCTCGCTGGCTGCGACCATCAGCATCGGCATTCCGCTGTTCGTGGTGGCCATGACCTCGCAGAACATGCCGGGCATTGCCGTCCTGCGCGCCGACGGTTACACCGTGCCGGCCTCGCCATTGATCACCACCACCGGTATCGCCTCATTGCTGCTCGCACCGTTCGGCTCCCACGGCATCAACCTGGCGGCCATCAGCGCAGCCATCTGCACCGGGCCGCATGCCCATGAAGACCGCAACAAGCGCTACACGGCGGCGGTCTGGTGCGGGATTTTCTACGGGATTGCCGGGGTGTTCGGCGCGACATTGGCAGCGTTGTTTGCCGCGCTGCCGAAAGAACTGGTGCTGTCGATTGCGGCGCTGGCGCTGTTTGGCTCGATCATCAATGGCTTGAGCATTGCCATGACCGAGGTGAAGGAACGGGAGGCGGCGCTGATCACCTTTATGGTCACGGCGTCGGGGCTGACGTTGTTTTCCATTGGGTCGGCGTTCTGGGGGATTGTGGCGGGTGTGTTGACGCTGGTGATTTTGAATTGGCGCAAGGGCTGAGGGACCCGACATCGACTTCGCAGGCCAAGCCATGCACCTGCAAAAAGCAGGCATAAAAAAACGGCGACCCTTGGGTCGCCGCTTTTTTTAGACAAAAAGCTATGACATCAAGCTACCGGATTGATCGGCTTTTCCGGGTACCAGACGTCGATCAGCGGGCTGACGGTTGCTTCGGTCAGTTCGCTGCGGCCTTTGAGCCAGGCTTCAACAGCTGCGCGCTGCTCTTCGGACACCGAGCCACGCTTCTGCAGGCAAACCAGACCGAAGTCGTCGCCGCCAACATAACCCAGACCGTTGGCTTCCATGGCTTCTTTCAGGAACGCGTCGAGGAAAGCATCAATGGCTTCATCAGCCAAATCTTCTTTGAAATCCAGGTTCAGTTCGAAACCCAGCTCTTGAAATTCATCGACGCACAGTTTTTTGCGCAGACGCTGGGAACGGTTAGTCGCCATTGGAACAATCCTCATAAGTAATAACGGGCGGCACTTTAGCAGTTTAAGCCGCTAATTGCCCGACTCTCTGGGGGGCATCGCTGACCGCCGGTAAAAAAATAGCAGATTAGAAGGCCATGGCACGGCACACACTTTCAAGCCTTGGGGCATAATGCCGACACTTTCATGACCACTGAGGGATTTTATCGCCATGCCCTCGTCTTTTTCCCCCTCGGCTGTAGGGTTTTATTACACATGATCAAGTCTTTGCGTCCATTGTTGCTGGCCAGTTTCATTCTTCCGCTGGCCCTCTCCGTCTCCGCCGCCCCGATCAACACTGCGCTCACGCCTAACGTCGAAAAAGCCCTCAAGGCCAGCAAGTTGCAGGACAACGCCCTGTCACTGGTGATGATCCCGCTCACCGGGCCGGGCACGCCGACCGTTTACAACGCGGACGTTTCGGTCAACCCGGCCTCGACCATGAAGTTGGTCACCACCTATGCCGCGCTGGAAATGCTCGGCCCGAACCACCAGTGGAAAACCGAGTTCTACACCGACGGCACCCTCAGCGGCGGCATTCTCAATGGCAACCTCTACCTCAAGGGTGGCGGCGATCCGAAGCTGAACATGGAGAAGCTCTGGCTGCTGATGCGTGACCTGCGCGCCAACGGCGTGACGCAAATCACCGGCGACCTGGTGCTGGACCGCGGTTTCTTCGTACAACCGCAGTTGCCCGAATTCAATGACGACGGCAATGACGAGAACAAGCCGTTCCTGGTCAAACCCGACTCGCTGATGGTCAACCTCAAGGCCCTGCGTTTTGTCGCGCGTAACGACGGCGGTCGGGTATTGGTGTCGGTGGAACCGCCGATTGCCAGCATTCGCATCGAAAACCAGGTCAAGGCCGTCAATTCCAAGCAGTGCACTGGCGGTGTGCGCTACAACCCGGTGACCCAGCCGGATGGCAGCATGACCGTAACGGTCGGCGGCCAGTTGGGCGATGGCTGCAGCTCGCAGACCTATCTGTCGCTGCTTGACCACGCGACCTACACCGCCGGCGCCGTGCGCGCCATCTGGAAGGAGCTCGGTGGCAGCATTCAGGGCAAGGACGTGCTGGCGGCCACTCCGGGCAATGCAAAACTTCTGGCCCGGGCTTACTCGCCGGATCTGGCGGAAATCATCCGCGACATCAACAAATACAGTAACAACACCATGGCGCAGCAGCTGTTTCTGAGCCTGGGCCAGAAATTCCGTACCGATGCCGATGGTGACGATGCCAAGGCTGCCCAGCGCGTAGTACGTCAGTGGCTGGCGAAGAAAGGCATTACCGCGCCGCACCTGGTGATGGAGAACGGTTCCGGCTTGTCCCGCGCAGAACGCGTCAGCGCCCGTGAAATGGGAGCGATGCTGCAAGCCGCGTGGCATAGCCCGTATGCTGCCGAGTTCATCAGTTCGATGCCGATTGCCGGCACCGACGGCACCATGCGCAAACGCCTGAAGACCACCGCGATGCGCGGCGAAGCCCACGTCAAGACCGGCACTCTGAACACCGTACGCGCCATCTCCGGCTTCAGCCGCGACGTCAATGGCAACACGTGGGCAGTCGTGGCGATCCTCAATGACAAGGCACCGTTTGGCGCGTCGTCGGTACTGGATCAAGTGCTGCTGGACCTCTATCGCCAGCCGAAACTGCCAGACACGGCGTCGGTGCTCTAACCCGATCCTCCAGACACTGGAGATCACCTGTGGAGCGAGCCTGCTCGCGACAGCGGTCTAACATTCAACTCAGATGTTGACTGATAAACCGCTATCGCGAGCAGGCTCACTCCTACAAGGGTTGTGTGTCAGGCCTTAGGTTTTCTGGGCCTCGACCCGATCACGTCCCGCCTGCTTCGCCGCATACACCCCCGAATCCGCTCGCAGCAACAGCGCATCCGCGCCCTCCCCGACGCGCCAACTGGCGATCCCGAAACTCGCGGTAACGAACCCCACGCAGTCAATCGGTGAACTGCGCAGCCCTTGCCACAACTGCATGGCCAGCACGTGCGCCTGCTCGCGGTCGGTGTCCGGGCAGAGCACCATGAATTCTTCTCCCCCAAGGCGACAGAACACGTCCGTGCGCCGCAGCCGATGACCAATGCGCTCACACACGGCTTGCAACACCCGATCCCCCACGGCGTGGCCATGCTGGTCATTGATGCGTTTGAAGTGGTCGATGTCGAGCATGATCACCGACAACTCGCCCACGCCACGCTGGACCCTCGCCATTTCGGTGGTCAGGCGCTCCTGGAAATAACGGCGGTTGTGAATCCCGGTCAGCGAATCGGTAATCGACAGCGCCCGCAGCTCCTCTTCCACTCGTTTCAGGTCAGAGATGTCGGAAATGTAGCCATGCCAGAGCACCCCGCCACCGGGCAGCTCTTCGGGCGTTGCCTCACCGCGAACCCAACGCAGGCCGCGCATGGGCAGTTGCACGCGGTATTCCTCGCGCCACGGACTGAGGGTGTCCGCCGAGGCGCGGATCGAGGCACGGACCCGGGTCGTGTCCTGTGGGTGAATGCGCGTGAAGATCGCTTCGGCATTGAGCAGCAGCACGTCCGGTTCCAGCTCGTAGATCTCGCGAATACCGTCGCTGGCATAGATCACACTGAAGCGGCCGTCGAATTCCATCTTGAATTGGTAGATGCCACCAGGCACATGGGCGCTGAGTTTCTTCAACAACAGGTCCCGTGCCGCGAGCGCCTCATGCACACGCTTGCGCTCGGTAATGTCGATGCAGATCGCCAGGTGACCGACCCACAACCCCTGCTCGTCGAGCACCGGGGTGGCGAGCATGTTCACCGCCAAATGGCTGCCGTCGCTGCGTACCAGCGTCCACTCCCGCGCCTCGCTACCGCCCTCTTCGTCCCCTTCGACCAACATCGCCTGACAGGTCGGAATCGGTTTGCCATACCGCGCACTCAACTCCGCGGCCCGCGCTACCAGTTCCCGGGGGAAGTGCAGGTTTTCCAGGGTCATATGCCCCACGACGTCCACGCTGGCGTAACCCAGCATCTGCTCGGCGCCGGCGTTGAACGTGCTGATGACCCCGCGCAGGTCGGTGGCGATGATCGCCACCTGAGTCGCCGCATTCAGCACGCCGCGCAACTGGCCGTGGGTGCCACGCAACTCTTGCTCACGGGCCCGCAGTTCCTGGGTGCGTTGCTCCACCATTTTCAGTGCGCGCTGACGCTGACTGACCAGCACATACAGCAACGCACTGAGCAGCAGACTGAGCAAACCGCCCAGCACCATCAGGGGCATCACCGAGGAATGATTGGCTTTTGTAAAGGCTTCGCTCGGCGTGATGTCAACCTGATAATCGTGATCGGCCAATCGCAACAGCCGGCTCGCGGACAAATCACTGGCCGCCGGTGAGTTGAAAGACTCGTAGAGCACTTCGTGCTGCTCGTCGATCGACAAATCGAGAATGCGCACCGAAAGATAGTCGTAGTTGGCGTCCGGCAATCCATCGGCCAACAGCTGGCGCATGCTGATCACCGCCATCACATAACCGGAGGGTTTTACCCCCGCTGCGCTGGATGAGTTACGCGGCATCACCGGGGCCACCAACAGCACGCCGCGCGCATAGGCCGGCTCGATGCTGACCAGATGCATGGGCTGCGACACCGCCATGGTGCCCAGTTTGTCCGCCCGCTCAAGGGTGGCGCGGCGCATCGGCTGGGCCAGCAAGTCGTACCCCAGCGGCGAGCCCAGTCGACTTTGCGTCTGGCTGTACAGCACCGCCACGTATTCATCGCGCTCGGCGGCCAATTGCAGTTGACCGTTGCCGTCGAGCTCACGAAGGGTGAAATTGCTGAAGCCCTCGTCCCGTACCTTTTGTTCGAATGCCGCGCGCTCGGCACGAGTCACTCGGGCCGCGAAGGAATAGGCCTGGGTTCGGTGCAACAGGGGTTGGGTGTAACCGTCGAACTCCTCGCGGGAGACCGAGTCGGAATTGACGAAGAACCGGCGCAGACCGTCGAGGCGCTGCTCCTGGTCTTCGAAACGTTCTTCAATGCGGCTGTAACGCTCACTGGCCAGCAGTTGAAAGCGTTGTTTGAGTTGATGGTGAAACACATTGACCGTCGACCAGGCCAGTAACCCGGTGAGCACGCCGCCCATGAGCAATACCAGCAACGCGACCAGCCAGGCCGACACATCTTCGCTGATAAAACCCAGGATCTTGGGGCGTACGGCCTGAAACGACATAAAGGCAACTCACAATGCCAGGTGCCGGAAAAGCCCATTGGCCATGAGTGAGTTATAGCCATTAGCCACTAATTTGGCCAGCACTGAAATGACCCAAGAGCCTTTAAAAATCAAGGCTCTGTGGATCCAATCAGCTCAAGTGTCAACGCGCAGTGATTTTCCAGGCGCGGTGGATCTTACCGTTACGGGCGAAATCCGGATCGATGGTCTGGGCGGTGATTTCTTCAACGGCGTAACGCTCGGCGAGGTTTTCCTCAAGGGTGAACTTGCGGAAGTTGTTGGAGAAGTACAACACCCCACCGGGTGCCAGACGCGCCATGGCCAGGTCGATCAACTGCACCTGATCGCGTTGCACGTCGAAGATCCCTTCCATGCGTTTGGAGTTGGAGAACGTCGGCGGATCGATGAAGATCAGGTCGTACTCGTCACGGCAGGCCTCGAGCCAGGCCATCACGTCGCCCTGCTCCAGGCGGTTTTTGTCAGAGAAACCGTTCAGCGACAGATTACGACGCGCCCAGTCGAGGTAGGTTTTCGACAGGTCAACGCTGGTGGTGGTGCGTGCGCCGCCCTTGGCCGCGTGAACACTGGCCGTTGCGGTGTAGCAGTACAGGTTGAGGAAGCGCTTGCCGGCCGCCTCTTTCTGAATGCGCATGCGCATTGGGCGGTGGTCGAGAAACAGCCCGGTGTCGAGGTAGTCGGTGAGATTGACCAGCAGCTTCACGCCACCTTCATTGACTTCGACGAACTTGCCCTGCGCAGCCTGACGCTCGTACTGCTTGGTGCCGCTCTGGCGTTCGCGACGCTTGACCACCACACGGCTCTTGTCGATGTTCAAGGCCTGCGGAATCGCGGCCAGGGCATCGAACATGCGGGCCGAGGCTTTTTCCGGATCGATGGATTTCGGCGCGGCGTATTCCTGGACGTGGACCCAATCCTGATACAGGTCGATGGCCATGGAGTATTCCGGCATGTCGGCGTCATACACGCGATAGCAGTCGATGCCTTCACGCTTGACCCACTTGCCCAACGCCTTGAGGTTTTTCTGCAGGCGATTGGCAAACATCTGCCCGCCCTCGCTCAAGCGCGGTTGCTCGATCACCACCGGGGCCGGTTTGATCGGATTGCCGTTCTTGTTGTACTTCTCGTACTTGCCCGGTGCCACGTCGTTGTCGGCGACTTCGACTTCAGCCTGCTCGCGCTCGACCTGACGCTGTTCCGGGGTGCGACGTTCGCCGGTGACGAACTGGTCGGGCGTGACCTTGATCAGCAGCAGCTTGCACGGCAACGCGCCGTTCCAGAACGAATACTGTTTGTGGCTGCGAATGCCCATGCGCTTGCCCAGGTCCGGGGCGCCGGTGAACACCGCGGCTTCCCAGTTCAGGCAGGCCTGACGCAGACGTTCGCCGAGGTTCTGGTAGAGGTAGAGCAAGCTCGCCTCATCGCCCAGACGCTCGCCGTACGGCGGGTTGCAGATGACCAGGCCTTTCTGGTTCTGGTCCGGACGCGGCTCGAACGTACCGACTTCGCCCTGGTAGATCTTGATCCACTCGCTCAGGCCGGCACGCTCGACGTTGTTGCGGCCCGGTTGAATCAGGCGCGGGTCGGCTTCGTAACCGCGAATCCACAGCGGTGGCTTGGCCAGGCCGGCCGCACAGCGCTCGGTGGCTTCTTCGTGAAGTTTTTTCCACAGCGCCGGGACGTGACCGAGCCAGGCGGTGAAGCCCCATTGCTCGCGACGCAGGTTCGGCGCCATGTCGGCGGCGATCATCGCTGCTTCAACGAGGAACGTACCGACACCGCACATCGGGTCAGCCAGCGCGCCGCCTTCGGCCGCAATGCGTGGCCAGCCGGAACGGATCAGGATCGCGGCCGCGAGGTTTTCCTTCAGCGGCGCCGCGCCTTGCTGCAAGCGATAACCACGCTGGTGCAGGCTGTGACCGGACAGGTCGAGGGACAGAATCGCTTCGCCACGGTCCAGGCGTAGGTGAATACGCAGGTCCGGGTTGAGCTTGTCGATCGACGGACGGTCGCCTTGCGGGGTGCGTAGTTTGTCGACGATGGCGTCTTTGACTTTCAGGGCACCAAAGTGAGTGTTGTCGATGCCCGAGCCATGACCGCTGAACTCGACGGCCAGGGTGCCGTCGTTGAGCATGTGGTCTTGCCACTCGATGTCCAGCACGCCGTGGTACAGGTCTTCAGCGTCTTTCATCGGGAAACGCTTGAGCACCAGCAACACCCGGTTCGCCAGACGTGACCACAGGCACAGGCGATAAGCGGTTTCCATGGTCGCCATGCCGCGCACGGCAGAGGTGTGCTCACGTGCTTCTTCAAGGCCAAGCCCGACGGCTTCCTCGATCAGCAGGCCTTCAAGGCCTTTGGGGCAAGTGAGGAAGATTTCGAATTGATCGGACATTGGAATTTCAGAGCCTTTAGCTAAGTGAACCGACAACGCATTGCCGATCCGGTTTTCAATCAGGCGCTTTTCTAAAAGAGCGCCCGCGTGGCACGAAGGTGTGCCGTCCCACCTGTGCTGCTCAGGTTAGAAGAGCTTAGATGCACAGGCAGATAAAAAAGTTGATGCAACAAAATGTCATAAGTCGACCCTTCGTCGAATAGTGCTTCTGCGCAACAGAAGTCATTCTCACTAAAGGATTAACCCCGTCATCCTGCGGGGGGCCGATCATACAGGGCTTTGGCCAATAAACACGGGCAAACATCGTGTTACTTATGGCCATAGCATCTTTATGGTTACGTCCTTATGACAAAACGATCATTCCCTCGATGTGACGCATTGGTTAGAACTCAACACAGGTTGACGCCGCAACGACGTCGACACCTTGGCTCGCGACGCCGGCAGCGGGCCCCAACGGCAGAAGTTTTTTTCTGCCAGACCTCGATTGAGGTCTACGCGATAAATACAGTCAACAAGTGAGGGCAACACCCTATGAGAAGACTTAAGCGTGATCCGTTGGAAAGAGCATTTTTGCGCGGATATCAATATGGCGTTGGTGGCAAATCCCGTGAGCTTTGCCCATTTACTCTACCGTCAGTACGCCAAGCCTGGATTAACGGCTGGCGCGAGGGACGCGGCGACAACTGGGACGGTATGACCGGCACTGCGGGAATCCACAGACTCAACGAACTTCACGCCGTCGGCTAATTTACAGGGCCTAACACTCCGACACGACAATCTGATGACTGAATGAATTAACCACGCACGTCCCATCCGGACGGCGGGCTCCGGCCCAGGGGCTCCTTCGAGGAGCCCTTTTTTATGCCTGTCTTTCGCCGAAACACAATTCCCGTGTAGCAGCTGTCGAGCCTGCGAGGCTCGACAGCTGCTACACGTCAGCGCTGGGCGGCTATGGCGTCTACCGACTCACGAATCAGCGCTGGACCTTTGTAGATAAAGCCGGAGTAGATCTGCACCAGGCTCGCACCCGCAGCGATTTTCTCTGCGGCGTGTTTGCCTTCGGTGATCCCGCCCACGGCGATGATCGGCAAGCGACCGGCCAGCTCCGAGGCCAGCACCTTCACGGTGTGGGTGCTCTTGTCACGAACCGGTGCGCCGGACAGACCGCCCGCCTCGTCACCGTGCTCCATGCCTTCTACACCGACGCGGCTCAGGGTGGTGTTGGTGGCGATCACCGCGTCCATCCCGGTTTCAATCAGCGCTTGTGCGACCTGCGCGGTTTCTTCGTCGGTCATGTCCGGTGCGATCTTGATCGCCAGCGGGACATGTTTACCGTGACGCAACGCCAACTCGGCGCGGCGCGTGGCCAGGTCAGCGAGCAACTGCTTGAGCGAATCGCCGAACTGCAGGCTGCGCAGGCCCGGGGTGTTCGGCGAGCTGACGTTGACCGTCACATAGCTGGCGTGGGCGTAGACCTTGTCCAGGCAGATCAGGTAATCATCGACCGCGCGCTCGACCGGGGTGTCGAAGTTTTTGCCGATGTTGATGCCCAGCACGCCCTTGTATTTGGCGGCGGCTACACGCGCCAGCAGGTGATCGACGCCAAGGTTGTTGAACCCCATGCGGTTGATGATCGCCTCGGCTTCCGGCAGGCGGAAAATCCGTGGTTTCGGGTTGCCCGGTTGCGGACGCGGGGTGATGGTGCCGATTTCGACAAAACCAAAACCCAACTGGGCGAAACCGTCGATGGCCGCGCCGTTTTTGTCCAGACCCGCCGCCAAGCCCACCGGGTTCGGGAAGTCCAGGCCCATGACCGACACCGGCATTTTCGCCGGGGCCTTGCACAGCAAGCCGTTGAGGCCCAAACGTCCGCCCGCGCCGATCAGGTCCAGAGACAGATCGTGGGAGGTTTCCGGGGAAAGTTTGAACAACAGCTGACGGGCCAGGGTGTACATGGGCGGGTTTGACTCTGGGCTACGAAAAGTGGCGGCAATTATAGCCGCGCATCGGGGCCGCAGGCGAGGCGCGCGACAAAATCAGCGAGCGATGGCATATGCCTTGCACCACCACCGGTATCAGCACTCATGCCAACGGCGGAATGGGTCGAAAGACAACGGCGTCGTCACTGGCCCTTGCTCTGGCAAGGCGCCTGGTACGGCGTTTTTTATGCAAGGTGCTTATCGATGATTGAAGTTCCAGCCAACCCTCTGGCGTGGGTCAATGGCAGCGATGCCCCGGAAAAGACCGACATCAACCTCGGCTTCATGGCCCTGAGCGACTGCGCCTCGGTGGTGGTCGCCGCCACTCAGGGGTTCGCCCAGCCTTACGGCCTGACCCTGAACCTCAAGCGCCAGTCGTCCTGGGCCAACCTGCGGGACAAACTGGTCAGCGGCGAACTCGACGCCGCCCACAGCCTGTATGGTCTTATTTATGCCGTCCATCTGGGCATCGGCGGCGTGGCCTCGACCGACATGGCCGTGCTGATGGGCCTGAACCAGAATGGCCAGAGCATCAATCTCTCCCACGGTTTGCAGGCGCTGAGCGTGACCAGTCCTGATGCACTCGAGCGCCACGTGCACCAATCTCGCCCGAAACTCACCTTCGCCCAGACCTTTCCGACCGGCACCCACGCCATGTGGCTGTATTACTGGCTGGCGAGTCAGGGCATCCACCCGCTGCAAGATGTCGACAGCGTGGTGGTACCGCCCCCGCAAATGGTCGCGCACCTGCAAGCCGGGCGTATCGATGGCTTTTGCGTGGGTGAACCGTGGTCCGCCAGCGCAGTGCAACAGAATCTCGGCTTTACCCTGGCGACGACCCAGACCATCTGGCCCGATCACCCGGAAAAAGTCCTCGGCTGCACCCGTGCGTTTGTCGAGCAGTATCCCAACACCGCGCGGGCCTTGGTGATGGCGATCCTGGAAGCCAGCCGGTTCATTGAACAAAGCACGGAAAACCGCCGCAGCACCGCGCAGCTGTTGAGCGCGCCCGACTACCTCGACGCCCCCCTCGACTGCATCGAACCGCGCCTGTTGGGCGACTACGCCGACGGCCTGGGCCATCGCTGGCAGGACCCGCACGCGTTGCGCTTCCATGCGGGCGGCGAGGTCAACGTGCCGTACCTGTCCGACGGCATGTGGTTCATGACCCAGTTCCGGCGCTGGGGCTTGTTGCGCGACGATCCGGATTACCTCGGCGTGGCCCGTCAGGTCCAGCAACTGGATCTGTACCGCGAAGCCGCCAGTGCCGTCGGTGTCGATATCCGGGGGCAGGACATGCGCAGCAGCCAGTTGATCGACGGCAAAGTCTGGGACGGTTCCGACCCGGCCGGTTATGCCCGCAGCTTCAAGTTACACGCCCTGAGCGACAGCTCGCACCGATTCGCCCAGCGCTGACAGGAGACTGCGAACATGCTGCGTATCCTGCTGATCAACGACACTGCGAAAAAAGTCGGTCGACTGAAAGCCGCCCTGACCGAAGCCGGGTTCGAGGTAATCGACGAATCGGGCCTGACCATCGACCTGCCCGAACGCGTCGAAACGGTGCGTCCGGACGTGATCCTGATCGATACCGAGTCACCGAGCCGCGATGTGCTGGAACAAGTGGTGTTGGTGACCCGTGACCAGCCACGACCGATTGTCATGTTTACCGATGAACACGACCCCGGCGTGATGCGTCAGGCGATCAAGTCCGGGGTCAGTGCCTACATCGTCGAAGGCATTCACGCACAGCGCCTGCAGCCGATTCTCGACGTGGCCATGGCGCGGTTTGAAAGTGACCAGGCCCTGCGCGCCCAGCTGTATGCCCGCGACCAGCAACTGGCCGAGCGCAAGCGCATCGAACTGGCCAAGGGGCTGTTGATGAAGATGAAAAGTTGCAACGAGGAAGAGGCCTACACCCTGATGCGCCGGCAGGCGATGAGCCGGCAACAGAAGTTGATCCAGGTTGCCGAGCAGATCATTGCCATGAGTGAGTTGCTCGGGTAACCGATCGTTCCCACGCTCCTCGTCACAGCTTGAAGCGGACGTGGAGCGTCCATGGCGGCATTACCACGCTCCGCGTGGGAACGATCTCCTGAAACTGGCACAAATCTGGCTAAGTAATCACCACAGGTAACCAACGGCGGTTGCCCCACCTACGACAAAGACGTCGCTCACCTCATTTGCCCTTGGCGAATCCGGTAGCGGCGTTTTTTCGTTTTGGCCCCACAGCCCGGGGCCGGTGGTGCGGCCCACAGGCGCCCCACCTGCTAGCTCATGACTCCTTCTCGAGACTCTTCACAGCTGAGGTGCGCGATGAATTCAAGCTTCTGGAAATCCGGCCATACGCCGACACTGTTTGCGGCCTTCCTCTATTTCGACCTGAGCTTCATGGTCTGGTACCTGCTCGGCCCGTTGGCCGTGCAGATCGCCGCGGACCTGCACCTGACCACCCAACAACGCGGGCTGGTGGTGGCCACGCCGATCCTGGCCGGGGCCGTGCTGCGCTTTATCATGGGTATGCTGGCGGATCGTCTGTCGCCCAAAACCGCCGGACTGATAGGCCAGGTGATTGTCATCTGCGCGCTGTTCGGCGCCTGGAAACTCGGGATTCACAGCTATGAGCAAGCGCTGGTGCTGGGCCTGTTCCTCGGCATGGCCGGGGCGTCCTTCGCCGTCGCCCTGCCGCTGGCCTCGCAGTGGTATCCGCCACAGCATCAAGGCAAAGCCATGGGCATCGCCGGTGCCGGTAACTCGGGCACCGTGCTTGCCGCACTGATTGCTCCGGTATTGGCCGCTGCGTTCGGCTGGAGCAACGTGTTCGGCTTCGCCCTGATCCCGCTGATCCTGACACTCATCGTTTTTGCCTGGCTGGCGAAAAACGCGCCGGAACGGCCGAAAGCCAAGTCGATGGCCGACTACTTCAAGGCCCTGGGCGATCGCGACAGCTGGTGGTTCATGTTTTTCTACAGCGTGACCTTCGGCGGCTTCATCGGCCTGGCCAGCGCCCTGCCCGGCTATTTCAACGACCAGTACGGCCTGAGCCCGGTGACGGCCGGTTACTACACGGCGGCCTGTGTGTTCGGTGGCAGCCTGATGCGCCCATTGGGTGGTGCCCTGGCAGATCGTTTCGGCGGGATACGCACGCTGCTGGCGATGTACACGGTGGCGGCGCTCTGCATTGCAGCGGTGGGTTTCAATCTTCCGAATTCCTACGCGGCGCTGGCGCTTTTCGTCTGCACCATGCTCGGTTTGGGTGCAGGCAACGGCGCGGTGTTCCAGTTGGTGCCGCAGCGTTTTCGTCGCGAGATCGGCGTGATGACCGGTTTGATCGGCATGGCCGGTGGTATCGGTGGCTTTGCGCTGGCGGCAGGCATGGGCGCGATCAAACAGAGCACTGGCAGTTATCAACTGGCCCTGTGGTTGTTCGCCAGCCTCGGCGTCCTGGCCTGGTTCGGTCTGCACGGGGTAAAACGTCGCTGGAGAACCACCTGGGGTTCGGCCGCTGTGACGGCGGCGCGGGTCTGAGGCCTCAATGAGCCTGCAACTGAGCTTTGCCGAAGCCAGCGCCATTGGCCCGCGCGAGGAAAACCAGGACGCCCTGCGCCTCGTGACGCCCGCCCCGGCGCTGGCGGCCAGCAAAGGCTACTTATTCGCCATTGCCGACGGCGTCAGCCAATGCGCCGACGGCGGTCTCGCCGCCCGCTCGACCTTGCAGGCGCTGGCGCTGGACTATTACGCCACCCCGGAAACCTGGGGTGTCGCTCAGGCACTGGACCGCCTGCTGCTGGCGCAAAATCGCTGGCTGCAGGCCAATGGTGGCGGGCAACCGCTGCTGACCACGGTCAGCGCATTGGTCATGCGCGGCAGGCGTTTTACCCTGGCCCATGTCGGCGATTGCCGGGTGTATCGCTGGCACGCGGATCAATTGCAGCGCGTCAGCGAGGACCATGTCTGGGACCAGCCGGGCATGCAGCATGTGCTGAAACGGGCACTGGGACTGGATCAGCATCTGGTGCTGGACTTTCTCGATGGCGAATTGCGCCTGAATGAGAGTTTCGTGCTGCTCAGCGACGGCATCTGGGCTGTGCTGGGTGACACCGCGATTGCCGCCATTCTGCGAGATCAGCCCGATCTGGAGAGCGCGGCACAGACCCTCGTCAACGCTGCGCACCTGGCCGGCAGCCAGGACAACGCAAGTGCCTTGCTGGTACGAGTCGATGCCCTGGGTGAAACGAGCATTGGTGATGCGCTGATTCACTTACAGCAATGGCCGTTGCCACCGGCGCTGAAACCCGGTCAATCCTTCGAAGGCTGGCACGTTGACGGGATACTCGGCCAGAGCCAGCAATCGCTGCTCTATCGGGTTCGCGACGGACAACAGCAACCCTGGCTATTGAAAACCTTGCCCGCCGCGCTGCACGACGATCACCTGGCCGGGCAAGCGTTGCTGTCGGAGGAATGGTTTCTCAAGCGCGTGGCAGGACGGCATTTTCCTGAAGTCCATGCCGCCAGTCAGCGTCAGCATTTGTACTACGTGATGCGCGAATATTCCGGAACGACGCTGGCAGCTCTGCACACCCGTGTCGGACCTCTGCCGTTGGCGCAATGGCAAGATCTGGCCGAGCGCCTGCTTCGCGCGGTTGGCCTCCTGCATCGACGGCAGATTCTGCACCGCGACATCAAGCCGGAAAACCTGCTGCTGGGTGACGACGGCGAATTACGCCTGCTGGATTTCGGCCTCGCGTATTGCCCAGGCTTGTCAGAGGATCAAACCTCTGCCCTGCCTGGAACGCCCAGTTACCTTGCGCCGGAAGCCTTTCGCGGGGACATCCCGACGCCGCAACAAGACCTGTACGCGGTGGGCGTGACCCTGTATTTCCTGCTGACCGGGCATTACCCCTACGGTGAAATCGAAGCGTTCCAGCGACCACGGTTTGGTGTACCGGTCAGCGCCAGTCGCTATCGTCCGGATTTGCCGGAATGGATTGCGCAATGCCTGGAACGTGCCGTTGTGGCGGATCCGGGTCAGCGGTTTGAAACGGCGGAAGAATGGTTGCTGCTACTGGAACAGGGCGAGCGGCGCAGCTTGAGCGTGCGGCCCAGACCGTTGATGGAGCGTGAGCCGTTGAAGGTTTGGCGGACATTGGCGCTGATGTCATTGCTGCTGAATCTGGTGCTGCTGGTTCTTGTATTTCATCGCTGATTCAAATCCCCTGTAGCCGCTGGCGAAGTCTGCTGCTACAGAATCCGCGCCAAATGCGGGCATCGCGCATTGATTCGGTGCGAAAAAACCTATTTCACATTCCAAGTCTTCGACCAAACCCAGTAAATCCGGCCACCTGAAGCACTTGGCACAACCACTGCATTACCCTTTCCACCACACATAAAGCCCAGCCTTCAACGATGAAGACTGCGCTTCCCGAGAGAACGGGACCAGGACAAAGGCGTCCTCGCTAGGCAACTAGCGGGACGCCTTTTTTTGTTTGCGCAAAATTTGTCGAGCCAGACCTGAAGCCCTGATGAGGCGGGTCACCGCTCCCCCGGAGAACCTGATGAAAAAATTAAAACTGGTGATGATCGGCAACGGCATGGCCGGGGTTCGCACCCTGGAAGAACTGCTCAAGTTGAGCAACGAGCTGTACGACATCACGGTCTTCGGCGCCGAACCCCACACCAACTACAACCGCATCCTGTTGTCGCCGGTACTGGCCGGCGAACAAACGTTCGAAGAGATCGTGCTCAACGACCTCGACTGGTACCTGGATAACAACATCAAGCTGCTGCTCAACCGCAAAGTGGTGGAGATCGATCGGGTCAAACGCCGGGTCATCGCCGAAGACGGCACCGAGGCCGAATACGATCGCCTGTTGATCGCCACCGGCTCGACCCCGTTCATCCTGCCGATCCCGGGCAACACCTTGCAGGGCGTGATCGGTTACCGTGACATCGCCGACACCCAGGCCATGATCAACACCGCCAAGACCCACAAGCACGCCGTGGTCATCGGCGGCGGATTGCTCGGTCTGGAAGCCGCAAATGGCTTGATGCTGCGCGGCATGCACGTGACCGTGGTGCACCTCGGTGAATGGTTGTTGGAACGACAACTCGACAAGACCAGCGGCCAGTTGCTGCAAACCGCCCTTGAAGCGCGTGGCCTGCACTTTCGCCTCTGCGAACAAACCCAGGCCCTGCACGATGCCGGCAATGGCCGGGTCGGCTCGGTTGAATTCAAGAACGGCGACATAATTCCCGCCGACCTGGTGGTCATGGCCGCCGGCATCCGCCCCAACACCGAACTCGCGGAAAAATCCGGCATTCCCTGCAATCGCGGGATTCTGGTCAACGACACGATGCAAACCTACGACCCACGGGTCTACGCCATCGGCGAGTGCGCCAGCCATCGCGGCATCGCCTACGGCCTGGTTGCACCGCTGTTCGAGCAAGCCAAGGTTTGCGCCAATCACCTCGCCCAATTGGGTTTCGCCCGTTATCAAGGTTCGGTGACGTCGACCAAACTGAAAGTCACCGGCATTGACCTGTTCTCCGCCGGCGACTTCATGGGTGGCGAAGGCACCGAAACCATCACCCTCTCCGACCCGATCGGTGGCGTCTACAAAAAACTGGTGATCAAGGATGACGTGCTGGTCGGTGCCTGTCTGTACGGCGATACGGCAGATGGCGGTTGGTATTTCCGGCAGATTCGTGAGAATCACGCCATTGGCGAGATCCGCGATCACCTCATGTTTGGTGAAAACGCATTAGGCGACGTAGGACATCAGGGCCAGGACAAGGCCATGAGCATGGCCGACACCGCCGAAGTCTGCGGCTGCAACGGCGTGTGCAAAGGCACCATCGTCAAGGCGATTCAGGAACACGGGCTGTTCAGTGTCGACGAGGTAAAAAAACACACCAAGGCTGCCAGCTCTTGCGGTTCCTGCGCTGGCCTCGTCGAACAGATCCTGATCAACACCGTGGGCGGCGCGGCAGACGTGAAGCCGAAAAGCGAAAAAGCCATCTGCGGTTGCAGCGACCTCAACCACGGGCAAATCCGCCAGGCCATTCGCGAACAACATCTGCTCACCATCGCCGGCACCCAGAGCTACCTGAACTGGCGCACCCCGAACGGCTGTGCCACCTGCCGCCCGGCGCTGAACTACTACCTGATTTCCACCTGGCCGGGCGAAGCCAAGGATGATCCGCAATCGCGCCTGATCAACGAACGCGCCCACGCCAACATCCAGAAAGACGGCACCTACTCGGTGGTTCCACGGATGTGGGGAGGCGTGACCAACCCTTCGGAATTGCGCCGCATCGCCGACGTCGCCGACAAGTACAACGTGCCGATGGTCAAGGTCACCGGCGGTCAGCGCATCGACTTGCTGGGGATCAAGAAACAGGACCTGCCGGGCGTCTGGAAAGACCTCGACATGCCGTCCGGCCACGCCTACGGCAAATCCATCCGCACCGTGAAGACCTGCGTCGGCAGTGAGTTCTGCCGTTTCGGCACGCAAAATTCCACGCAGCTGGGCATCGAACTGGAGCATGACCTGTTCAACATGTGGTCGCCGCACAAAGTCAAACTGGCCGTCTCCGGTTGCCCGCGCAACTGTTCGGAAGCAGGCATCAAGGACGTCGGCATCATCGGCGTGGATTCCGGCTGGGAGATGTACATCGGCGGCAACGGTGGGATCAAAACCGAAGTCGCCGAGTTTTTCGTCAAATTGAAAACCGCTGAAGAGGTGCGCGAATACAACGGCGCGTTTTTGCAGCTCTATCGCGAAGAAGCCTTCTACCTCGAACGCACCGTGCATTACCTGCAACGGGTCGGCATGGACCACATCAAGAAAGCCGTGCTGGAAGACCCGGAACGGCGCAAGGCGCTCAATGACCGGCTGCAATTCTCGCTGTCGTTCGAACAGGATCCGTGGAAAGAACGCCTGACGCAGCCATTGCTGAAAAAAGAATTCGACGTCATTCCCGTGAAGAACCTGGAGGTGCTGGCATGAACTGGCTGGATATCTGCGCACTGGAAGAAATCAACGCCCTGGGCTCGCGGATCATTGCCGGCCCCAAAGGTGACATCGCGATTTTTCGCACCAGCGATGATGAAGTGTTCGCCCTCGATGACCGTTGCCCACACAAGGGCGGACCGTTGTCCCAAGGTTTGATCTACGGCAAGCGAGTGGCCTGTCCGCTGCACAACTGGCAAATCGACCTGGAAAGCGGCGAAGCCCAGGCCCCGGACATCGGCTGCGCCCATCACCACCCGGCGCGGGTCGAAAATGGCCGAGTGATGCTGGCCCTGCGGGACGCAGGCTGATGGACCGCCAGATCACCGCGTCCACCTGCTGTTATTGCGGGGTCGGCTGCGGCGTGCTGATCGAACATGACGGCGAGCGCATCCTCGGCGTCAGCGGCGATCCGGCGCACCCGGCAAACTTCGGCAAATTGTGCAGCAAGGGATCAACCCTGCATCTGACCGGCGACTTGACGGCACGGGCGCTGTACCCGGAACTGCGCCTGGGCAAAGGCCTGGCGCGCAGCCGCACCGACTGGGACACCGCCCTTGATCACGCCGCCAGCGTTTTCGCCAAAACCATTGCCGAACATGGCCCGGACAGCGTGGCGTTCTACATCTCCGGGCAGTTGCTGACGGAGGACTACTACGCCTTCAACAAACTGGCGCGGGCGCTGGTGGGCACCAATAACATCGACAGTAATTCGCGGCTGTGCATGTCGTCGGCGGTGGTCGGCTACAAGCGCAGCCTGGGCGCCGATGCACCACCGTGCAGCTATGAAGACCTGGAATTGAGCGACTGCGTGATGATCGTCGGCAGCAACATGGCCTACGCCCACCCGGTACTTTTTCGCCGCCTCGAAGAAGCCAAATCCCGCCGACCACAGATGAAAGTCATCGTCATCGACCCGCGTCGTACTGACACCTGCGATTTGGCTGACCTGCACCTGGCGATTCTTCCGGGGACCGATGTCGCCTTGTTCCATGGGATTTTGCACCTGCTGCTGTGGGAAGACTGGATCGACCGCGACTACATCAAGGCCCACACCGACGGCTTGCCCGAGCTGAAGACTCTGGTGCGCGACTACACCCCGCAGATGGTGTCGCAACTGTGCGGAATCAGCGTTGAGCAACTGCAGCAATGCGCCGAATGGGTCGGTACTTCACCGAGTTTCCTGTCGTTGTGGTGCATGGGGCTGAACCAGTCCACCGCCGGCAGTGCAAAGAACAGCGCACTGATCAATTTGCACCTGGCGACCGGACAAATCGGCCGTCCTGGTGCAGGACCTTTCTCTTTGACCGGTCAGCCGAACGCCATGGGCGGCCGGGAAACCGGCAGTCTGTCGAACCTGTTGCCGGGCCATCGCGATGCCGCCAATGCCGAGCACCGCGCTGACGTGGCGGCTTATTGGGGTGTCGATCAACTGCCGGAAAACCCGGGGCTGACGGCCATTGAGTTGTTTGAGCAGGTGGGCAGCGGAAAGATCAAAGCCTTGTGGATCGCCTGCACCAACCCCGCTCAGTCGCTTCCCGATCAGACGGCCGTGCGCGCGGCACTGCAAGCCTGCCCGTTCGTGGTGTTGCAGGAGGCCTTTCGCACCACTGAAACCGTGAGGTTTGCCGACCTGTTGTTGCCCGCCGCCAGTTGGGGCGAGAAGGACGGTACGGTAACCAACTCCGAGCGGCGCATTTCCCACGTCCGTCAGGCAATCGTCGCACCGGGTGAAGCACGTCCGGACTGGGCGATCACCGTGGATTTCGCACAGCGTCTGGAAAAACGTCTACGCCCGGAAGCCACCAGCCTGTTCGCCTTTGAAACCCCGGCGCAGGTGTTCGACGAATACAAACAACTGACCCGTGGTCGGGATCTGGATTTGTCCGGGATCAGCCACGCATTGATCGACAAGCTCGGCCCGCAACAATGGCCCTTTCCTGCGGGCGCCAGCGCAGGCACTGCACGTCTCTATCTCGACGGTGTTTTCCCGACTGTCAGCGGCCGCGCGCAGTTCGTGGCTGATCCATATCGCGCCGCCAAGGAACAGCGCGATGCACGTTTCCCGCTGACGCTGATCACCGGTCGCCTGCGCGATCAATGGCACGGCATGAGCCGCACCGGCACTTCGGCGCAGCTGTTCGGTCATGTCAGCGAAGCCGTGTTGGGCCTGCACCCGGATGAACTGCGCCGGCATCGCCTGCAATCCGGGGATTTGATCAGCCTGAAAAGCCGCCGCGGCGCGGTGATCGTGCCGGTCGCCAGTGACGACAGCGTGCGCCCGGGCCAAGCCTTTTTGCCGATGCATTTTGGTGACCGTTTCTTCAAGGGGGGGGTGAACAGCCTCACCCTGCCCGCCTTCGACCCGTTGTCGAAACAACCTGAGCTCAAGCACAGTGGCGTGCGCCTCGAGCCAGTGCAGTTGCCCTGGCACCTTTTCGCGCTGGTAGAGGGTGATGTCCAACAGCATTTTGAGACGCTACGACCCCTTTGCGAGGCGTTTTCCTACGTCAGTCTCAGCCTGGCAGGCCGTGAGCGCCCTGCACTGCTGATACGCGCTGCCAACGCCACCGCGCCAGACCCACAACTGCTGCGCGATATCGATCAAGGCCTGGGGCTCAACGACGGTCCGGTGCTGGCCTACGACGATCCACGGCGTTCCATCGGTAAACGCGTGCGGATCGAGAACGGACGGATCACCGCGATCCGCTTGGCGGGTGAAACCCTTGCCCGGCACTGGTTGCAAAACCTCTGGCTCGAAGGTCGCGCCGATGAACAACTGCGACGCTGGCTGCTCGCCCCACTGAGTGCACCGCCGGGCCAGGTCGACGCCGAAGCCATCGGCAACAAAACCCTGTGCAACTGCAAAAACGTCAGCCAAAACGCGGTCTGCGCCGGCATCCGCCGCGGCCTGGACTTGCAGGGTTTGAAACAGGAATTGGGTTGCGGCACGCAATGCGGCTCCTGCGTCCCGGAAATCAAGCGTTTGCTGGCCGCCACCGCGCAGCCGGTCGCCATCATCTCGTGAGGAAAACACAATGAACGCAAAAGTCTGGCTGGTGGGCGCGGGTCCCGGTGACCCTGAATTGCTGACCCTTAAAGCTGTTCGAGCGTTGAGAGAAGCGGATGTGGTGCTGATCGACGATCTGGTCAACGACGCGGTGCTTGAGCACTGCCCCGGCGCGCGCATTATTCCGGTGGGTAAACGCGGTGGCTGCCGCTCTACGCCACAGGAATTCATTCATCGTTTGATGCTGCGTTATGCCCGTCAGGGCAAATGCGTCGTGCGGCTCAAGGGGGGTGACCCGTGCATCTTCGGGCGTGGCGGTGAAGAAGCGCAGTGGTTGCGTGAGCGCGGGGTCGAGGCCGAGCTGGTCAATGGCATCACCGCCGGCCTGGCTGGCGCGACTCAATGCGATATTCCGTTGACCCTGCGCGGTGTCGCGCGAGGCGTGACGCTGGTGACCGCCCACACTCAGGATGGCAGCAGCCTGAACTGGCAAGCGCTCGCTCAAGGTGGCACGACGCTGGTGATCTACATGGGTGTTGCGAAGCTCAGCGAGATCCGTGAGCAACTGCTGGCGGGCGCAATGTCAGCAGATACGCCGGTGGCGATGATCGAAAATGCATCGTTGCCGCATCAACGGGAATGTCGGAGCAGCCTGATGGCGATGGAAGAAGATGCCTTGGCCTTCGCGTTGAAAAGCCCGGCCATCCTGGTGATTGGAGCAGTTGCCGGCAACTGTGCGAGCGAGCCTGCTCGCGAAGAGGCCCTGTCCGTCGACATTAACGTCGGATATCAACGCGCCTGACACATCCCGGTTCACCAAATCGCAGACAAAGAAAAGCCCGGCCTAAGCCGGGCTTTTCTCAGAGCGGCGGGTAATTACTTACCTTGGGCTTCAACCTGCGCTTCTACGCGACGGTTTACAGCGCGGCCAGCTTCAGTTTTGTTGTCAGCAACTGGGCGAGTTTCGCCGTAGCCGATCGACTGAACGCGGGACGATTCAACACCGTACTGGTTGGTCAGAACTTGTTTAACGGCGTTTGCACGACGCTCGGACAGTTTCTGGTTGTAAGCGTCAGGACCGACGGAGTCAGTGTGACCTTCAACAGTAGTGGTGGTGGATGGGTACTGCTTCATGAAATCAGCCAGGTTCTTGATGTCGCCGTAGCTGTTTGGCTTGACTACCGACTTGTCGAAGTCGAATTTCACGTCCAGCTCAACACGAACAACTTCAGCAACTGCCGGGCAGCCATCAGCGTCAACAGTTACGTTGGCTGGGGTGTCTGGGCACTTGTCAACGTTGTCGCAAACGCCATCGTTGTCGCTGTCGGAGCAGACCTCTGGAGCTGGAGCAGCAGCGACTGGCTTGTTGCCGCCACCGAAGTTCACGCCCAGACCAACGGATGGGATGTAGTCCCACTTGCCGTTGTCCAGTTTGTAGTCAGCTTCTACGCCAGCACGAGCGTAGACGTTTTCCAGGAAGTAGTACTTCAGACCAGCGCCAGCAGTCAGGAAAGTCGACTGGTCACGACCGGTGTGGCCATCAGCGGCTACGTTGGTCATGCTGCCGTGCTTAACGCCACCTTGAACGTAAGGACGCAGAGCGTCGCCAGCGTTGTTGAAGTGGTACTGAGCGTTCAGACCGAACTGGTCGCCTTCAATTTTCTGAGAACCGGTACCGTTGTTCGAACGGGTGTGGTCGTCAGCATTGTAGGTCAGGTTCAACGATACGTCGTCGGTCAAGAAGTAACCGATGGAGGCGCCAGGAGTGTAGCCGTCTTCAACGTTCTTAACGCTGTCGTTGTACTTCTTCCCGTAGTTGAGCTCGCCTTCAACTGCGCCTTGGCCTTGTGCCAGAACGCCGAACGAAGTAGCGGCAATAAGAGTACCAATGGCCAAGCCCAAGGTGTTTTTCAGTTTCATCCGTTAAATCCCCATCTGGTGATTGTAAAGCAGTCCCTCAAACCGGGGGACAACTCGGCGGCTAGTCTATCAGAACTAGCCTACACGTAAGAGATATTTGCGCTGAACTAAGTTTCAGCAATGCCTGCAAATTTCTCACGCAATTTATCAAGAGCACGTTTGTACCGCATTTTTGTCGCACTCAAACCCATATGCATGATATCCGCGATCTCTTGAAATTCCAGCTCTGCGACAAAACGTAGCACCAGAATTTCACGGTCAATCGGGTTTACATACACCAGCCAGCGATCAAGTCCACCCTTATCCTCGGGTTTCGGCGCCTTTTCTTCAGACGCTTCCTCAAGGGGGTCCAGACTCAAAGCGTCCATCAAGCGACGCTTTCGCCGTTCCTTCCGATACTGTGTGATGCATTCGTTGTACGTGATGCTATATAGCCACGTCTTGAACTTCGATTTCCCCTCGAAGTTCTTCAAGCCGTACAGCACCTTCAACATCACTTCCTGACAGACATCGTCTGCGTCGCGATCGTTCCCAAGGTATCGGGCACAGACGTTAAATAATGTTCGCTGGTAACGCCGCATCAGTTCTTCATAGGCGCGCGTTACGTGAAACAGCTCGGTATGCGAGCGCGCGACCAACTCCTCATCAGAGAGCTCGCGGGGGTCGTAGCGCGTGGAGAGCGATTGAGCTTTATTCAAAACAAGTCGGGCCGACAGTCAGGTCAATGTCCGCCGCTGCCCTTTCGGGGCAATTCGCGGCGGCATACATTAGCAGGGTTTGCCGGGTTAGCGGCTACTCACATGCTGCTCCAAGAGAATCCGATTGGAGAGAGAGACTAGCTCACCCTCATCGGTCAGCAATGTGGTTTTAACCGTGCCGATCTCTTCGATCTGACCTTCGACCTCGCCAACACGCACTTGTTGCCCAACCTGATACAGCTCACGCACATAGATTCCCGCAAGAATCTGACCGGCAATTTCCCGGCTTCCCAGCCCCATGGCCAGCGCAACCGCCAGACCAACGGTGATCAATACGATGACAATCACATGGTTGAGCAGGTCTGTCTTGACCTCCAACTGGCTGATCGCTACCGAGATACTGATGATTATCACCAGGCCCTGAGCAATTCGTCCCAACCCCGAAGCATAGTCCAGCCCTACGCCTTCTGCCGCGCCGCGCACCAGCCCATTGGCCAATTGCGCCAGCAACACACCCACCAGCAACACCAGCGCTGCGCCAAATACCTTGGGCAGATACAAAGCCAGCATATCCAGCGTAGCTGAAACTCGTTCAAGTCCAAGGGATTCTGCTGCAGAAACCAGAAAAATCAGCAGGACGAACCAATAGACGATCTTGCCGATCAAGGTCGATATCGGTACTTGAAGGCCGGCCCGGGACAATAATTTAGTCAGACCGGTGCCGCCCATCAGGCGATCGAGACCCAGCTTGGCGAGCAGCTTGGACAATAAAGTGTCCAAAAGTTTCGCCACGACAAAACCCAACAGCAGCACAACCAATGCGCCGAACAGGTTCGGAATGAAGTTCGCAACCTTTGTCCATAACGCAGTCATTGCAGTGACGAGGCTCTGAGTCCAGAGATCAAGTTCCATATTCAATCAGCCTTATCAGCAGTGCGAACGGTAGGTTTACGGTGGCGGGAGACTGGCGCGACGTGGGCCGAGCCGTTGTTGAGGGCAATCATCAGCGCGGGCAACCAGCGGCCCAGCAGGCTGAACAGATCGCCAGCGCCGACCTGGCGATTGGCGGTTTTCAGTACACGCCCAAGGCACGCATCGTCGTCCCGGGTGGACGGTGATGCATTGAGCATGTCGCGCAAAGACTGTTCAAACGGATCGTGCATACGCACCTCTCGTGATGTCTGTGAAAGACGCGATCAAATTTGCCCGGGTCACATGACGCATGCTCACACCCAACGCAAACGTCGAAATAACCACCACTGCCCGAGCGCCACCGAGACCATCATCAGGCACGCAATCAGGAAGCCATACGGGCTCGCCGAGAACGGAATACCACCGACGTTGATCCCCAAAAGACCGGTCAGGAAACTCATCGGCAAAAAGATCCCGGTGATGATCCCGAAGCGGTACATCGTGCGGTTCATGCGCACGCTCAAACGTCTGTCTTCAGCCTCGAGGACCAGCCCCACCCGCTCCCGGGTCAATTCCAGCTCCTCAAGGTAGCGGGTCAGGCTGTTGTTCAATTCGTTCCAGTAATCGCCATCGTCTTCGACAAACCAGGGCAATTTTATACGCGTCAGTTGCCCGAAAATATCCCGCTGAGGTGCAAGAAAACGTTTCAGCGCCGCTGCCCTGCGACGGATCTGCAATATGGCGCCGTGCTCGGGAGTATACCGTTCGTCGGCATCCAGTTTTTCTTCTTCCTCATCGACCACTTCCGAGAGGCAACTGACCAGATCCTGCACTTTATTGGTGAGGTACTGCGCCATATACAGGACGAGTTCGGACGCGGTTTTCGGCCCTTTGCCGTCGGCGAGCTGCACCAACAATTCATCGGTGGCGCGCAATGGACGCAAACGCAGGGAAATAACCCGCTTGGCCGAGGCGAAAATCCGCACCGAAACCATGTCTTCCGGTTCTGCGCCGGGATTCAAATTGACCCCACGCAAAAATAGCAGCAGTTCGCTGTCCGAAAGCTGTAGAAGACGCGGTCGGGTATTTTCTTCGAGCAGAAGGTCGCAACTGAATTCACTCAGACCGCTGGTTTTACGCAGCCAGGTCTGGGTTTGCGGATGACTGCGATCCCAATGCAGCCACAGGCTCTCATGGGCCTGAAGCTGCAAGTCATCGAGTTCAGTCCGGGCTATCGAACGCGCACTGCCTTTACCGTCCAGTACCAGGGCATGCACCAGGCCCCACTGCGCGTTTTCTTCCTCGAACATCCGCATCCCTTTGTTGGTTTCTGGTTATTCAGGCATTTTCAGCGGGCTTGGCGAGATGATCACGCCGTTGTTGTCCGCGTAAATGTAATGGCCTGGATGGAACGTCACGCCGGCAAAGGTCACCGCGACGTTCAGATCGCCAATGCCGCGCTTGTCGGTTTTCATCGGGTGGCTGGCCAGGGCCTGAACCCCCAGGTCGGTTTGTGCAATGACGTCGACGTCACGGATGCAACCGTAGATCACCAGCCCTTCCCAACCGTTTTTCGCGGCCTTCTCGGCGATCATGTCGCCCAGTAGCGCACGACGCAGCGAACCACCACCGTCGACCACCAACACCTTGCCATTGCCCTTGAGCTCGGCTTGCTCCTTGACCAACGAGTTGTCTTCGAAGCACTTGATGGTCACGATTTCGCCGCCGAAAGAATCACGGCCACCGAAATTGCTGAACATCGGTTCCAGCACCTGCACCAGCTCCGGATAGGCGTCGCACAGGTCAGGCGTGAGGTAATGATTCATCGAGAAACTCCTGTAAAGAGGAAGACAATCGAGGGTGTCGAAACGTGACCAAAACTGCTTAATGCGTCATATCTTAGCCGCAAGCCGATCAGAGCGAAATGCCCTTGTTAGAGCATCAGGCTCAAACTGCCGTCGCCAGATCCGGCTTATCGCCCATCAAGGGCGTCTGTTGATCACCCAACCACCGCGCCACCAACGGCCAGACCTCGGCTTGAGCCGCTTTGCTGACCAGCATCTCTACGTGGCCAAAATTATCGCCAAAGCCCTGTTCGCGGCCAAGGTTGATGAACTGCTTGTGCTCGGAACCGATCTGCTCGAACAATTTGCGGCACGCCCACGCCGGGTCCTGATGATCGCCAACAGCGCTCACGGCCAACACTGGCATCGCCACATTGGCCAATCCGGCCCACCAGTCTTTGTCGGCATCGCCAAAACGCCCGAACAATCCGTACCAACGCATGCTTTCCAGGGCCAGGCCAATCGGCTCGTCCTCCGGTCCGCGCTTGAGCCGTGATCCCGACAGTTGCGCAAAACGCTTGAGAATAAAGCGCCCGCTCCACTCCACCGGGGGAATCTTCAACGGCCAATAGGTGCGGCTGACCTGCGTGCCAAAAAACGCCGCAGACGCCACCACAGGTTCACCGATGTACTCACCACCCAATGCTGCCGCCAACGTAATTCCGCCCAGCGAGTGACCGATCCAGTGCGGGACCTGGCCACTTTGCTCACGCACGAACGCGCCAATGGCGGGCAGATCGTAACGCGCGTAGTCGGCGACACGGTTCTTGCGGTAGTTCTGGTTACGCTGGGACAGGCCATGGCCGCGCATTTCGGGAATCCACACATCGAATCCCAGACGCGTCAGATAGGCGCCCAACCCCAACCCTTTCGGGGAAAACCAGAAGCGGCGATTGGAGAAGCTGCCGTGCAACAGGATCACCGGCACGCCACGTACCGCCGGCTCATCGGCCATGCCCAACCGGGTAACGGCCAGCTCGACGCTGACGTCGGGACTGTTTGCCGGCTTCAAACGGTAAACATCTTCGCTCAGATCACCGCGCCGTTCGGCGCTGATCAGGGCGACAGGAAATAGGTTGCTGCTGCTTTGCATAATGCTCTTGCACAAAAAAGGGCGGCATCCAGAGGAGCCCGCCCTACTCAATTCTTAAAGCCCCGGCCACTTGACCGGGGCTTCATTCACATCACGCCGAGGCTTGACCTTCAGCCAGGAAGAACCAGGTTTCCAGTACGGAGTCCGGGTTCAACGAAACGCTTTCAATGCCCTGCTCCATCAGCCACTTGGCCAGGTCCGGGTGGTCCGAAGGACCCTGACCGCAAATGCCGATGTACTTGCCTGCCTTGTTACACGCGGCAATGGCGTTCGCCAGCAGCTTCTTGACCGCCGGATTACGCTCGTCGAACAGGTGCGCGATGATCCCGGAGTCACGGTCCAGGCCCAGCGTCAGCTGAGTCAGGTCGTTGGAACCGATCGAGAAGCCGTCGAAGAATTCGAGGAACTCTTCAGCGAGGATCGCGTTGGATGGCAGTTCGCACATCATGATGATGCGCAGACCGTTTTCGCCGCGAGCCAGACCGTTTTCGGCCAGCAGATCGATCACCTGGCTGGCTTCGCCCAAAGTACGGACGAACGGCACCATGATTTCGACGTTGGTCAGGCCCATCTCGTTGCGCACGCGCTTGAGGGCACGGCACTCGAGTTCGAAGCAGTCACGGAACGATTCGCTGATGTAACGCGAAGCACCACGGAAGCCCAGCATCGGGTTTTCTTCTTCCGGCTCGTAGAGCTTGCCGCCGATCAGGTTCGCGTATTCGTTGGACTTGAAGTCCGACAGACGCACGATGACCTTTTTCGGTGTAAACGCTGCAGCCAGGGTGCTGATGCCTTCGACCAGTTTGTCGACGTAGAAGTCGACCGGGTCGTTGTAACCGGCAATGCGCTTGTCGACGCTGTCCTTGATGTCCTGCGGCAGACCGTCATAGTTCAACAGCGCTTTGGGGTGAACACCGATCATGCGGTTGATGATGAATTCCAGACGGGCCAGGCCCACACCGGCGTTCGGCAGCTGCGCGAAATCGAAGGCGCGGTCCGGGTTGCCGACGTTCATCATGATCTTGAACGGCAGGTCCGGCATGGCGTCAACGGAGTTCTTCTTGATGTCGAAGCCCAGTTCGCCTTCGAAGATGTAACCGGTGTCGCCTTCAGCGCAGGAAACGGTCACGCCCTGGCCGTCTTTCAACAACTGGGTGGCGTTGCCGCAACCGACCACGGCCGGGATGCCCAGCTCGCGAGCGATG
Source organism: Pseudomonas mucoides (assembly GCF_015461845.1). Taxonomy (GTDB): domain Bacteria; phylum Pseudomonadota; class Gammaproteobacteria; order Pseudomonadales; family Pseudomonadaceae; genus Aquipseudomonas; species Aquipseudomonas mucoides. The sequence goes on from NZ_JACOPW010000001.1 coordinate 992,619, forward strand.
ATCGCCGCGTGGCAGGTACGACCGCCACGGTTGGTGACGATGGCGCTGGCGCGTTTCATGACCGGTTCCCAGTCCGGGTCGGTCATGTCGGAGACCAGAACGTCGCCTGGCTGGACTTTGTCCATCTCGGACACGTCCTTGATGATGCGGACCTTGCCGGCGCCGATGCGCTGGCCGATGGCGCGACCTTCAACCAGCACAGTGCCGGTTTCTTTCAGCAGGTAACGTTCCATGACGTTGGCCTGGGTGCGGCTCTTCACGGTTTCAGGACGGGCCTGAACGATGTAGAGCTTGCCGTCGTCACCGTCTTTGGCCCATTCGATGTCCATCGGGCACTGGTAGTGCTTCTCGATGATCATCGCTTGCTTGGCCAGTTCGCTGACTTCGGCGTCGGTCAGGCAGAAACGTGCGCGATCAGCCTTGTCGACGTCGATGGTCTTGACCGATTTACCGGCCGTGGCGACTTCGCCGTAGATCATCTTGATGGCTTTGCTGCCCAGGTTGCGGCGCAGGATGGCTGGGCGACCAGCGGCCAGCGTGCCTTTGTGGACGTAGAACTCATCCGGGTTCACCGCGCCTTGTACGACGGTTTCACCCAGGCCGTAGGCGCCGGTGATGAACACCACGTCACGGAAGCCTGATTCAGTATCGAGGGTGAACATCACGCCGGCGGTGCCGGTTTCGGAGCGGACCATGCGCTGAACGCCAGCCGACAGGGCCACCAGCTTGTGGTCGAAGCCCTGGTGTACGCGATAGGAAATGGCGCGGTCGTTGAACAGCGAAGCGAACACCTCTTTGGCGGCGCGAATAACGTTTTCGACACCACGGATGTTCAGGAAGGTTTCCTGCTGACCGGCGAAAGAAGCGTCCGGCAAGTCTTCGGCGGTAGCGGAAGAGCGCACGGCCACGGCCATGTCAGGGTTGCCGGCCGACAGCGTGGCGAACGCGGTGCGGATTTCGGCGTTGAGCTTCTCGGGGAACTCGGCTTCCATGATCCATTGACGAATCTGGGCACCGGTACGGGCCAGGGCGTTGACATCGTCGACATCCAGGGCGTCGAGGGCGGCATGGATCTGATCGTTGAGACCGCTCAGTTCCAGAAAATCACGATAAGCCTGAGCTGTCGTGGCGAAGCCACCGGGCACCGATACACCGGCACCTGCGAGGTTACTGATCATCTCGCCCAGGGATGCGTTCTTGCCCCCCACATGCTCAACATCGTGTTTGCCGAGCTTATCGAGGGAAACTACGTACTCTACCAAGGTGATCTCTCCACTAACTGTGTTGGAAAAGCTCAGAAGCCGGCTGCTCGGGGGAGCGTTTGCCAGCTGTATGGCCTGGACCTGGAAAATAAGTGAGAATGCGGGCCACTGGCGGCCGACAAACCGCGCCTATCATATCCAAGATTCGTCATTAGCTTAAGGCCCAAGGTGCAAATGAAACGATCTGCTTTCTTTATTTCCGACGGTACCGGCATCACGGCCGAAACCCTGGGTCAAAGCCTCCTGGCGCAGTTCGAAAACATTACCTTCAGCAAATTCACGCGACCGTACATCGACAACGTGGATAAAGCGCGGGCCATGGTACAACAAATCAACAAAGCCGCCGAAACCGACGGCTTCCGGCCGATTATTTTCGACACGATCGTCAATCAGGACATTCGTGAGATCCTCGCGACTTCCAATGGTTTCATGATCGACATTTTCTCGACCTTCCTGGCGCCGCTTGAGCAGGAATTGACCGAGCATTCTTCCTACACCGTCGGCAAGTCCCACTCCATTGGTGCCAACACCAATTACATGGAACGCATCGAGGCGGTGAACTTCGCCCTCGACAACGACGACGGCGCCCGCACGCACTACTACGACAAGGCCGATCTGATCCTGGTCGGCGTGTCGCGTTGCGGCAAGACCCCGACCTGCCTGTACATGGCCATGCAATTCGGTATCCGCGCGGCCAACTACCCGCTGACCGAAGACGACATGGAACGCCTGACCCTGCCCAGCGCCCTGCGCGCCCACCAGCACAAGCTGTTTGGCCTGACGATCGACCCGGACCGCCTCACTGCGATCCGCAATGAGCGCAAACCCAACAGCCGTTATTCGAGCTATGCCCAGTGCGAATTTGAAGTGCGCGAGGTGGAGAATCTGTTCCGCCGCGAGAACATTCCGCACATCAACTCCACGCATTTTTCGGTGGAAGAGATTTCGGCGAAGATTCTTGTTGAGAAGGGTGTGGAGCGGCGGTTCAAGTAGCCCCCCAGTGCCTGTCCTGTCGCCATCGCGGGCAAGCCACACCCCACAGGGGATCTTTGTCGTGCACAAACGTTGTGTTCACTGAAGATCCACTGTGGGAGCGTGGCTTGCCCGCGATGAACGATTACGCGGTCTCGGCCAGCGCCCCGGCCAATGCTTCAAACCCTCGCAGCAACAACCGATCATCCCCCGCCGAATTGCACACACTCGCCCGAACGAACTGCGGCACCGCCCCATGCCCCACCGCAAACGCCTCGGCAGTCGCCACCCGATAATTATTCTCCTTGAGCTCCGCTGCGATCTGCGATGCCCGCCATGGCTCGGGCACTTCGATCCAGAAGTGCGGGCTGTGGGAATGAGTCTTGTAAACCAACCCATCCAGCAATCCCGCGACCAGTGACTTACGTCGACTGATCTCGACCCTCTGCTGCCCCAACAACTGCTCGGCAACGCCGTTTTCGATCCACTGACTCGCCACTTCCAGCGTTAGCGGACTGGCCATCCAGCACGTCCCGCGCACGGCTGCGCTCAAGCGTCCGATCAACGGTTGCGGCGCATGCAGATAACCGACGCGCAAACCCGCAGAAACAGCCTTGCTCAAGCTGCCAATCAACACCGAACGCTCCGGGGCAAAATGGCTCAGGGGCAGCGGTCGCTGCGGCGCCAAAACCGCGTGGGCTTCATCCTCAAAAATCAGCAGATTGTGTTGTCGGCAGACCGCCGCAATGGCCTCGCGCCGTGGAAAGGACATCACCGCCGCCGTAGGATTCTGGATCGTCGGCGTGCAATACAACGCCGACACACGATGGTTACGGCAAACGTCCTCCAGCGCATCCGGCATCAGCCCTTCATCATCCATCGCGACACCGATCAACTTGATTCCGAGCATGCGCGCGACACTGATCAAACCCGGATACGTCAAATGTTCCGTGACCACGGTATCGCCCGCTTTGAGCAACGCCATCAAGGCACACAACAGACCGTGCTGACCGCCGTTGACGCAAACGATCTGCTCGGCATTCGGCTCGAATGCCTGGTGCCGCAACCAGTGCGCACCCGCGGCACGATGACGCGGTAATCCGGCGTCGGCGATGTAGCCGCAGAGGTGTTGCAACGCCCCCGGATCAAGGGCCAGCGCTTGCAGGCTCTGACTCAGAAACAGCGCCTCTTGCCCTGGAATCGGCTGGTTGCGGCTCATGTCAAAAAAGCCCTGCGGCTCATCGCTGACATTGCGAAACCCACCGTCACGCGGACGCTCCATTCCGCGCTGACGCACATAGGTGCCGTCACCCACACGAGCGAGGACCAGGCCCACGCGCTCAAGCTCGCCATACGCGCGACTGATGGTACCGATGGTCACGCCGAGGCTGTCCGCCAACAACCGATGAGGCGGCAACTTGCTGCCGGGTTCGATCACCCCCTCGACGATGGCTTTTTCGACGGCATCCGCCAGACGCTTGTACTTCACGCCCACCCCGCTGGCGAGGCCATCGCGCAGGATTGACACCATGGCAATACTTGCTTTGACAGTCATTGAATCCCCGAATAGCGTGCTTGAAACAGGTGCAATCAGGGATAGACCTTTTGCGGTTGCAGGTCAATTCCGACGACAAGGGAGCCGAGTCATGTCCATCGCCATCAGTGCCTCTTCAAGTGTTAGAAAACCCTGGCTGGCGGCATTGGTCACCAGCGCGCTGTTCCTGATCGTGTGCCTGAGTTGGGGCACGACGTGGCTGGGGATCAAGATTGCCGTCGAAACCGTGCCGCCGCTGACGGCTGCCGGCCTGCGCTTTTTGATCGCGTTTCCGTTGTTCCTCGGCTTCGCCCTGATGCGGCGTGAACCGCTATTGTTTCCCAAGGAAAGCCGCTGGTTTTTTGTGTTCGTCACCCTGTCGTATTTCAGCTTGCCGTATTACTTGCTCAACTACGGCGAGATGCACGTTTCGTCGGGGCTGACAGCGCTGCTGTTCAGTTGTATGCCTGTGTTCATCCTGTTGTTTTCGGCGCTGTTTCTGCGCGAGAAAATCTACCCGTCGCAAGTGCTCGGTATCGCCATCGGTTTTGGCAGTCTGTTCATGATTATCCGCAGCCAGGGCCTGCATCTGGACCATGCCGAATTGTTCGGGGTGTTGGCGATTCTCTGCGCGGCGGTGATGCATGCGTTGTGTTACGTGGTGACCAAAAAACACGGCACCGCGATCAGCGTGATCACCTACAACACGCTGCCCATCGGCATCGCCGGGATGATGTTGTTTCTCGCTGGTTTGCAGGTTGAGGCGCCGATTTTTACGGCTATCAGCGCGCGGTCGTGGAGTGCCCTGCTCTATCTGGGGCTGGTCGCATCGGTGGGCGGGTTCATCGTTTATTTCCTGCTGCTCAAACGCCTGAGCCCGATCATTTTGTCCTTCGTGTTTATCATCTTTCCGGTGTTCGCCGTGATCATCGGCGCCTGGTACGAGGGGCAACCCTTGTCCCAGGAACTGATGATGTATTCGGCGATTCTGCTGACCGGGTTTGCGATCACCAAATTGCCGATGGAAAAGTGGCTCAGAGCACGAACAGGTCCACGAAGCGATTGACCGGAGTAGCTTCCAGAGCAGCCTGATCTGTGCACAACGCAACAATCTGCGCACTGCGCTGGGCGGTAAAACGCGTGGCCAGGTTGGCCTTGAATTTGTCTTCCAGCAGCGGGATACCGTCGGCGCGACGGCGGCGATGGCCGATCGGGTATTCGACCACCACGTTCTCGGTGCTGGAGCCGTCCTTGAAGAACACTTGCACCGCATTGGCGATGGAGCGCTTGTCGGCTTCGAGGTATTCGCGGGTGAAGCGCGGGTCTTCGACGATGACCATTTTCTCGCGCAGCACATCGATGATCGGATGCGCTGCGTGGAAGTCGTCTTCGTAGTACTCAGCCACCAGATTGCCGAACGCCAGCGGCACGGCGGTCATGTACTGGATGCAGTGATCGCGATCCGCGGCATTGGCCAGCGGACCGACTTTGGAAATGATGCGGATCGCCGACTCGTGAGTGGTGATGACGATGCGGTCGATTTCATGCAGCCGATTGCGAACCTGCGGGTGCAATGTCACGGCTGCTTCGCAGGCGGTTTGCGCATGAAACTCCGCCGGAAAACTGATTTTGAACAGCACGTTTTCCATCACATAACTGCCGTACGGCCGCGAGAAACTGAAGGCCCGTTTGTCTTCGGGTTTGAGCGCCAGATCATTGTTGGTGTGGCTGAACAAAACATCGTAAAAGCCCCACTGTCTGGCCGTCAGCACGCCGGGAATGCCCATCTCGCCCCGCATGGCGATGTCTGCCAATCGGACGCCGCGACTGGTCGCATCGCCGGCGGCCCAGGATTTGCGCGAGCCGGCATTGGGCGCATGCCGATACGTGCGCAGCGCCTGGCCGTCGGCGAACGCATGGGACAACGCCGACAGCAACTGCTCGCGACTGGCGCCCATGAGTTTGGCGGTGACCGCCGTCGAGGCGACTTTCACCAGGATGACGTGATCGAGGCCGACGCGATTGAAGGAATTTTCCAGGGCAATCACGCCTTGAATTTCGTGGGCCATGATCATCGCTTCGAGCACCGCGCGAACGGTCAGCGGCGCCTCGCCATTGGCCAGGCTCTTTTGCGACAGGTGATCGGCCACCGCGAGAATGGCGCCAAGGTTATCCGACGGATGCCCCCACTCGGCGGCGAGCCAAGTGTCGTTGTAATCGAGCCAGCGTACGATGCAGCCGATGTCCCACGCGGCTTTGACCGGATCAAGGCGATAGCTGGTGCCGGGCACGCGGGCACCGAACGGCACGACGGTGCCTTCGACGATAGGGCCCAGGTGTTTGGTGCATTCGGGAAATCGCAGCGCCAGAAGACCGCAGCCCAGCGTGTCCATCAGGCAGTTGCGGGCGGTGTCGAGGGCTTCTTGGGATTGGATGTTGAAGGTGAGGACGTAGTCGGCAATGTCCTGCAGGACACGGTCGTACTCGGGGCGAATGTTCTGGTCGACGTTGGCACTCATGTTCGATTCACTCTTGAAGTGGTTCGTTGATGGGACCTCGGTTCAGGGTAAATCTCAGTCGAGTAAAGCTTTCCTATTTTGAAATGCAGTCAACTGTGGGAGCGACGGTGCGACGATTCGACTTGCTCGCGATAGCGGTGAGTCAGCCAACAAAGATGTTGAATGTGTAAGCCTCATCGCGAGCAAGCCCGCTCCCACAGGGTTTTCGGTGATTTCTGAATTTACGTCAGAAGGAATCACCTGGTACGCGAACATAACCTTCCATCAACACCCGCGCACTGCGGCTCATGATGGCTTTGTTCACGGTCCACTCACCGTTGACCAGGCTGGCTTCTGCGCCCACACGCAGCGTGCCGGATGGATGACCGAAACGTACTGCATTGCGTTCGACACCGCCCGCGGCGAGGTTCACCAACGTCCCAGTAATCGCTGCTGCCGTGCCGATCGCCACCGCCGCCGTGCCCATCATCGCGTGGTGCAATTTACCCATCGACAACGCCCGAACCAGCAAGTCGACATCCCCTGCTGCAATGGCTTTGCCACTGGACGACACGTAGTCCGCCGGCTTGGCCACGAAGGCCACTTTCGGGGTGTGTTGACGCTTGGCCGCTTCGTCGATGTTCGAGATCAGGCCCATGCGCAATGCGCCGTAGGCACGGATGGTTTCGAACATCAGCAACGCTTTCGGGTCGCTGTTGATCGCGCCCTGCAACTCGGTGCCGGTGTAACCGATGTCTTCGGCATTGACGAAAATCGTCGGGATGCCGGCGTTGATCATGGTCGCCTTGAAGGTTCCGACGCCGGGTACTTCGAGGTCGTCCACCAGGTTGCCGGTAGGGAACATCGAACCACCGCCGCCCTCTTCTTCCGCCGCCGGGTCCATGAATTCGACCTGCACTTCGGCGGCCGGAAAAGTCACGCCATCGAGTTCGAAATCACCGGTTTCCTGCACTTCTCCGTTGGTGATCGGCACATGGGCGATGATGGTCTTGCCGATGTTGGCCTGCCACACACGAACCACGGCCACGCCGTTGTGCGGAATGCGGCTGGCGTCGACCAGACCGTTGCTGATCGCGAACGAACCGACCGCTGCCGACAGGTTGCCGCAGTTGCCGCTCCAGTCCACGAAAGGCTTGTCGATGGACACCTGACCGAACAGGTAATCGACGTCGTGATCGGCCTTGAGGCTTTTCGACAGGATCACGGTTTTGCTGGTGCTGGAGGTCGCACCGCCCATGCCGTCGATTTGCTTGTCGTACGGGTCGGGGCTGCCGATCACGCGCAGCAACAAGGCGTCGCGGGCCGGGCCTGGAATTTGTGCGGATTCAGGCAAGTCTTTGAGGCTGAAAAACACGCCTTTGCTGGTGCCGCCACGCATGTAGGTGGCAGGGATTTTGATCTGAGCTGCGTGAGCCATGTGCTCGTTACTCCTTACCTTGAAAACAGACACGGGACTTGAAGTCCCGTGTCTGTACAGCGTGTGTTAGACGGCGACTGCCGACTCTTCGAGGAAGTCCTGGGCAAAGCGTTGCAACACGCCACCGGCTTCGTAGATCGACACTTCTTCGGCGGTGTCGAGGCGGCACATCACCGGCACATCGACGCGTTCGCCGTTCTTGCGATGGATCACCAGCGTCAGCTCGGCGCGCGGTGTGCGCTCGCCGATCACGTCGTAGGTTTCACTGCCGTCGATGGCCAGGGTATGACGGTTGGTGCCAGCCTTGAACTCCAGCGGCAACACGCCCATGCCCACCAGGTTGGTGCGGTGAATGCGCTCGAAACCTTCGGCGGCAATCGCTTCCACACCAGCCAGGCGCACGCCCTTCGCCGCCCAGTCGCGGGACGAACCCTGACCGTAGTCGGCGCCGGCAATGATGATCAGCGGTTGCTTGCGTTCCATGTAGGTTTCGATGGCTTCCCACATGCGCATCACTTTGCCTTCCGGTTCGACGCGCGCCAGCGAACCCTGTTTGACCTTGCCGTTTTCCAGAACCATTTCGTTGAACAGTTTCGGGTTGGCGAAGGTGGCGCGCTGTGCAGTCAGGTGGTCACCGCGGTGAGTCGCGTAAGAGTTGAAGTCCTCTTCCGGCAGGCCCATTTTCGCCAGGTATTCACCGGCGGCGCTGTCCAGCATGATCGCATTCGATGGCGACAGGTGATCGGTGGTGATGTTGTCCGGCAGCACCGCCAACGGGCGCATACCCTTGAGCGGACGGGCGCCGGCCAACGCGCCTTCCCAGTACGGCGGACGGCGGATGTAGGTGCTCATCTCGCGCCACTCGTACAGCGGCGCTACTTTCGGGCCGGTGTCTTCGTGGATGGCGAACATCGGGATGTAGACCTGACGGAACTGCTCAGGCTTCACCGAGGCCTTGACCACGGCGTCGATTTCTTCGTCGCTCGGCCAGATGTCTTTCAGGCGGATTTCCTTGCCATCGACCACGGCCAGCACATCTTTTTCGATGTCGAAACGGATGGTCCCGGCGATGGCGTAAGCGACCACCAGTGGCGGCGAAGCGAGGAACGCTTGCTTGGCGTACGGGTGAATCCGGCCGTCGAAGTTGCGGTTACCGGACAGCACGGCAGTGGCGTACAGGTCGCGGTCGATGATCTCTTGCTGGATCACCGGGTCCAGTGCGCCGGACATGCCGTTGCACGTGGTGCAGGCGAAGGCGACGACGCCGAAACCGAGCTGTTCCAGCTCGTCGGTCAGACCGGCTTCATCCAGGTACAGCGCGACGGTTTTCGAACCCGGTGCCAGGGACGATTTGACCCATGGCTTGCGGGTCAGGCCGAGCTTGTTGGCGTTGCGCGCCAGCAGGCCGGCAGCGATCACGTTGCGCGGGTTGCTGGTGTTGGTGCAGCTGGTGATGGCGGCGATGATCACGGCGCCATCCGGCATTTGGCCAGGCACATCATCCCACTTGCCGGAGATGCCTTTGGCGGCCAGATCGGAAACCGCGACACGGGCGTGCGGGTTGCTCGGGCCAGCCATGTTGCGCACCACGGTGGACAGGTCGAAGGTCAAGCCGCGCTCGTATTGCGCGCCCTTCAGGCTGTCGGCCCACAGGCCGGTGGTCTTGGCATATTGCTCCACAAGCTGCACCTGATCGTCTTCACGACCGGTGAGCTTGAGGTAGTCGATGGTCTGCTGGTCGATGTAGAACATCGCTGCGGTGGCGCCATATTCAGGTGCCATGTTGGAGATGGTTGCGCGGTCCCCGAGGGTCAGCGCAGCGGCGCCTTCACCGAAGAACTCCAGCCATGCACCCACGACTTTTTGCTTGCGCAGGAACTCGGTCAGCGCCAGCACCATGTCGGTGGCGGTGATGCCCGGTTGCAGCTTGCCGGTCAGCTCGACGCCGACGCTTTCTGGCAGACGCATCCAGGACGCACGACCGAGCATCACGCTCTCGGCTTCGAGACCACCCACGCCGATGGCGATCACGCCCAATGCATCAACGTGCGGGGTGTGGCTGTCGGTGCCGACGCAGGTGTCGGGGAACGCCACGCCGTCACGCACCTGGATCACCGGAGACATTTTCTCCAGGTTGATCTGGTGCATGATGCCGTTGCCTGGCGGGATCACGTCGACGTTCTTGAACGCTTTCTTGGTCCAGTTGATGAAGTGAAAACGGTCTTCGTTGCGACGGTCTTCGATGGCGCGGTTCTTCTCGAACGCCTCAGGATCAAAACCACCGCGTTCGACGGCCAGGGAGTGATCGACGATCAATTGCGTCGGCACCACCGGGTTCACTTGCGCCGGGTCGCCGCCTTGCAGGGCGATGGCGTCACGCAGGCCGGCGAGGTCGACCAGTGCGGTCTGGCCGAGAATGTCGTGGCACACCACACGGGCCGGAAACCACGGGAAATCGAGGTCGCGTTTGCGTTCGATGAATTGCTTCAGGGATTCGGTGAGCGTGGCCGGGTCGCAGCGACGCACAAGGTTTTCCGCCAGCACGCGGGAGGTGTACGGCAGGGTGTCGTAGGCGCCAGGTTGAATGGCTTCGACAGCCGCGCGGACGTCGAAGTAATCCAGATGGCTGCCGGGCAGCTGTTTGCGAAATTCTGTGTTCATCGTCAGGACTCGGGTCACGGTAGTTTCAAAAGGCGGGGCCAGACGCAAGACTTGAACTGAACACAATCCACTGTAGGAGTGAGCCTGCTCGCGATAGCGATGTAACTGCCGACACTGATGTCGCATGTCAGTCCGTCATCGCGAGCAGGCTCGCTCCTACAGGGATCTGCGTTGCATTTAGATCCCTGTGTCGACCCCCACCATTCAGCGTTGTTCGATTGGCACGAACTTGCGCTGTTCAACGCCGACGTACTCGGCGCTCGGGCGGATGATGCGATTGTTGGCGCGTTGTTCGAACACGTGGGCAGCCCAGCCGGTCAGGCGCGAGCAGACGAAAATCGGTGTGAACAACTTGGTCGGGATGCCCATGAAGTGGTACGCCGAGGCATGGTAGAAGTCGGCGTTCGGGAACAGTTTCTTTTGCTCCCACATGGTCTTGTCGATGGCTTCGGAAACCGGGAACAACACCTTGTCGCCCACTTCGTCAGCGAGTTTTTTCGACCAGCCCTTGATCACTTCATTGCGCGGATCGTTGTCTTTGTAGATCGCGTGACCGAAGCCCATGATCTTGTCTTTGCGCTCGAGCATGCCGAGGGTGCCTTCGATCGCCGCTTGCGGCGAGCTGAAGCGCTCGATCATTTCCATTGCCGCTTCGTTGGCGCCGCCGTGCAGTGGACCGCGCAGCGAACCGATGGCCGCCGTGATGCAGGAGAACAGATCCGACAGTGTGGATGCGCAAACACGTGCGGTGAAGGTCGACGCGTTGAACTCGTGCTCTGCGTAGAGGATCAGCGAAACGTTCATCACCTTGACGTGCAACTCGCTTGGCTTCTCGCCGTGCAGCAAGTGCAGGAAATGACCGCCGATGGTCGGCTCGTCAGTCACGCAGTTGATGCGCTTGCCGTCGTGGCTGAAGCGATACCAGTAGGTCATGATCGCCGGGAATGCGGCCAGCAGACGGTCGGTCTTGTCGTGTTGCTCGGAGAAGTTGTTCTCCGGCTCCAGGTTGCCCAGGAACGAGCAGCCGGTACGCATCACGTCCATCGGGTGGGCGTCGGCGGGGATGCGTTCCAGTACTTCTTTCAACGCTTGTGGCAGGTCACGCAGCTTGCTCAGCTTGCTGACGTAGGCATCCAGTTGCGCTTTGCTCGGCAGTTCGCCGTACAGCAGCAGGTAGGCGACCTCTTCGAACTGCGCGTCAGCCGCCAGTTCGCGAACGTCGTAGCCACGATAGGTCAGGCCTGCGCCCGATTGCCCCACGGTGGACAGTGCGGTTTGCCCGGCAACCTGACCACGGAGCCCGGCGCCACTGAGTACTTTTGCTTCGGCCATTTCTGCCTCCAGTTTCTTGAATTTATTAGGGAGTTATTCGACTTACTTTTTCGCAGCGAACAACGCATCGAGCTTCTGCTCGAAGGTGTGGTAGTCGATGCGATCGTAAAGCTCCATGCGGGTCTGCATGGTGTCGATGACGTTCTGTTGCGTGCCGTCGCGGCGGATGGCGGTGTAGACGTTTTCCGCGGCCTTGTTCATCGCGCGGAAAGCGGACAGCGGATACAGCACCAGCGATACATCGGCACCGGCGAGTTGCTCGGTGGTGTACAGCGGTGTTGCGCCGAATTCGGTGATGTTGGCCAGGATCGGCGCTTTCACACGGCTGGCGAACAGCTTGTACATGTCCAGTTCAGTGATGGCTTCCGGGAAGATCATGTCGGCGCCGGCCTCGATGCACGCAGCGGCGCGATCCAGGGCAGATTCCAGACCTTCGACCGCCAGGGCGTCGGTACGCGCCATGATCACGAAGCTGTCATCGGTACGCGCATCCACCGCGGCTTTAATGCGGTCGACCATTTCCTGCAGCGAGACGATTTCTTTGTTCGGACGGTGGCCGCAACGCTTGGCGCCGACCTGGTCTTCGATGTGAACGGCGGCAGCGCCGAACTTGATCATCGATTTCACGGTACGGGCGACGTTGAACGCCGAGGAACCGAAACCGGTGTCCACGTCCACCAGCAGCGGCAGGTCGCAAACATCGGTGATGCGACGCACGTCAGTCAGCACGTCATCCAGGCCAGTGATGCCCAGGTCCGGCACGCCGAGGGAGCCCGCGGCCACACCGCCACCGGACAGGTAAATCGCCTTGAAACCGGCGCGCTTGGCCAACAGCGCGTGGTTGGCGTTGATCGCGCCGACCACTTGCAATGGATGCTCGCTGGCGACCGCATCGCGGAAACGCTGGCCTGGAGTGCTCTTGTTCAAACTCATGACTCACCTCGTTTGGCTGTCGGGTTAGCGCCGTCCTGGTAATGACGGGCGATATTGCGTTTGGAGGCGCCGATGTGGCGGCGCATCAACAACTCGGCCAGTTCACCGTCACGGTCGGCGATGGCATCGAGAATTCGGTGGTGCTCGGCAAATGCCTGGTGTGGACGATTGGGCGTGGTGGAAAACTGGATGCGGTACATGCGTACCAGTTGATACAGCTCGCCGCAAAGCATTTGCGTCAGGGTGCGGTTACCGCTGCCCTGGATAATCCGGTAGTGGAAGTCGAAATCACCTTCCTGCTGGTAGTAGCCTCGGCCAGCCTGGAACGCTTCGTCACGCTCGTGGGTTTCGAGGACGCGGCGCAGTTCGTCGATTTCTTCGAGCGTCATGCGCTCGGCGGCCAGGCGGCAGGCCATGCCTTCAAGGGATTCACGGATTTCGTAGAGCTCAAGCAGCTCGGCATGATTGAGCGAGACCACCCGCGCCCCGACATGCGGAATGCGCACCAGCAGGCGCTGACCTTCCAGGCGGTGGATCGCTTCACGCAGCGGCCCGCGGCTGATGCCATAGGTGCGCGCCAGCTCTGGCTCGGAGATCTTGCTGCCCGGGGCGATCTCGCCCTTGACGATGGCCGCCTGAATACGCCGGAAGACGTTTTCGGAAAGTGTCTCCGAATCGTCTTGGGTAATGAGCGGGGGATCCAGTTGATCCAACATATTGTCGACACCTTGAAAGCTGATGCCGCAAAAACTAGCGAAAACAGGCGCCGCAGTCAAAGGATAATTCGATATTGTCGACAATCGTCTAATAACCCGCCGCACCATAACAAAGCAGCACAGTGGTTTATAGCCGCCCGCCAGCGGTGGCGCCAGCAAACCACCGTGCTAGAATGCCGCCCGCATTTGTTTGTGACATCTGCACTGTTTGTCACAAATAGCTGATAGGCATACGAGGGAGCTTGCGCAGCAATGCCAGGGCCTTGAATCGACGTACGGACCGCTGCGCGCCAGGATTTATGAGACTCAAGCCCTTCCCGACATTCCTTTATCTACTGTGTCTGCCCGGTTTTGCCGCGGCGGGGGAAAAGACGGTGTACGGCCTCAACGAGTACGCCTCCCTGGATGGCATCGACCTGGAAGTCGCGGCCAAGCTCGACACAGGGGCGAAAACTGCCTCACTGAGTGCCCGCGACATCAAACGCTTCAAACGCAACGGTGAGTCCTGGGTACGCTTTTACCTGGCCATCGACGCCGCCCATTCGCACCCGATCGAACGGCCGCTGGCCCGTGTCAGCAAGATCAAGCGCCGGGCCGGTGACTACGACCCGGAAGAAGGCAAGAAGTACACGGCCCGCCCGGTAATCGAGCTGGACATCTGCATGGGTTCGGCATTACGCAACATCGAAGTGAACCTGACCGACCGCAGCGCCTTCCAATACCCGCTGTTGATCGGCTCCGAAGCGCTCAAACGCTTCGACGCGCTGGTCGACCCCAGTCTTAAATACGCTGCTGGCAAACCCGCCTGCGCCACCGCCGCTCATACCGCAGAGTAATTCCAATGCGCTCTCTTAACCTCCATCTGAAAATGCTGATCGCCATCCTGGTGGTGCTGGGCATTTCAGTTACGGCCTATCAGATCTTCGTGCTCGGCATTCCCGTGACCGAAGACGCCACCGACGACTTGTGGAACATCGACGCCAAGGTCGAGTTCGTCGCCAGTGCCAAGGACCCGGTCAAGATCCAGATGTTCGTGCCGCCACTGAGCCGCGACTTCGTCAGCCTCAACGAGAGCTTCATCTCCAATAACTACGGCGTGGCAGTGAATCGGGTCGACGGCAACCGCAAGGTCACCTGGTCGGCGCGTCGGGCCAAGGGCAATCAAACCCTTTATTACCGTCTGGTGCTGACCAAGCGTTACTCCGGCGAAAAATCCAAGGTCAAGGGCCCGACCTTCCGTGACAGTATCGCCGTCGAAGGCCCGGAAAAAATCGCCGCCGAAGCCCTGCTCGCACCGATTCGCCAGCACTCGGCTGACGTCGAGACCTTCATTGGCGAAGCGATCAAGCGGGTCAACAATCTAAGCGACGACAATGTGAAACTGCTGCTGGCCGGCGATCCGTCCACCGCGAACAAAGCCAAAATCGTCGAGCTGGTCCTGTCCATCGCCCACGTGCCGGTGGAAAAGGTCCACACCATTCGTCTGGTGGCCGACCAGCCGCAACTGCCTGAACTCTGGTTGCGCAGCTTCAACGGCACTGACTGGCTGTACTTCAACCCGGAAACCGGTGAGCAAGGCCTGCCGACCGATCGCCTGCTGTGGTGGACCGGCGACGAAAACCTGATCACCGTCGATGGCGGCAAAAAAGCCAACGTGACCTTCAGCCTCAACAACAGCGAAATGAACGCCATTCGCCTGGCCAAGCTGACCGACGAAAACACCGACGCCAACTTCCTCGAATACTCGCTGTACGGTTTGCCGCTGCAAACCCAGCAGACGTTCATGATCATGGTGATGATCCCGATTGGCGTGCTGGTGATCCTGATCCTGCGCAACCTGATCGGCATCCAGACCCTCGGCACCTTCACCCCGGTGCTGATCGCCCTCGCCTTCCGCGAAACCGGGCTCGGCTTCGGCATCGTGCTGTTCACGATCATCACCGCGCTGGGGCTGTCGCTGCGTTCCTACCTTGAACACCTGAAGCTGCAAATGCTGCCAAGGCTGTCGGTGGTGCTGACCTTCGTGGTGGTGCTGATCGCGGCGATCAGCCTGTTCAGCCATAAACTTGGCCTCGAACGCGGGCTGTCGGTGGCGCTGTTCCCGATGGTGATCCTGACCATGACCATCGAACGCCTGTCGATTACCTGGGAAGAACGCGGTTCGGGCCATGCCATGAAAGTGGCGATCGGCACGCTGTTCGCCGCGTCCCTGGCGCACTTGATCATGACCGTGCCGGAGCTGGTGTACTTCGTGTTCACGTTCCCGGCGATCCTGCTGATCCTGGTGGGCTTCATGCTGGCAATGGGTCGCTATCGCGGCTACCGCCTGACCGAACTGGTGCGATTCAAGGCGTTCCTGAAGGCGGACGTCTGATGTTCGGTTTCTGGAAAACCTGGAAGGCCCTGGAAGCCCGGGGCATCATGGGCATCAACCGGCGTAACGCCGACTACGTGCTCAAGTACAACAAGCGCAGCCTGTACCCGATTGTCGATGACAAGATCATCACCAAGGAGCGCGCCATTGCCGCTGGCATTCATGTGCCGCAACTGTATGGCGTGATCTCCACCGAGAAGGAAATCGACAACCTCGATTCCATCATCGGCGACCGTACCGACTTCGTGATAAAACCCGCGCAGGGCGCGGGTGGCGACGGCATCATTGTGGTCGCCGACCGTTTCGAGGGCCGCTATCGCACGGTGTCCGGCAAGATCATCAGCCATGAGGAAATCGAGCACCATGTCTCCAGTATCCTCACCGGCCTGTATTCCCTGGGTGGTCATCGCGACCGCGCGCTGATCGAATACCGGGTGATCCCGGACCAGATCTTCAAGAGCATCAGCTATGAAGGCGTGCCGGACATTCGCATCATCGTGTTGATGGGGTATCCCGTGATGGCCATGCTGCGCCTGCCGACCCGGCAATCCGGCGGCAAGGCCAACCTGCACCAGGGCGCCATCGGCGTCGGTGTCGACCTCGCGACCGGGGAAACATTGCGCGGCACCTGGCTGAACAACATCATCACCAAACACCCCGACACCACCAACGCCGTCGATGGCGTGCAACTGCCCTACTGGGACGGTTTCATGAAACTCGCGGCCGGCTGTTATGAGCTGTGCGGGTTGGGTTACATCGGCGTTGATATGGTCCTGGACCAGGAAAAAGGCCCGTTGATCCTCGAGCTCAATGCCCGCCCTGGGTTGAACATCCAGATCGCCAACGATTGCGGGCTGACCTTGCGTACACATGCGGTTGAAGCGCGGTTGGAAGAGTTGAAGGCTCGCGGGGTTACCGAGACGGTGAAAGAGCGCGTGGAGTTTGTTCAGGAGATGTTTGGGCATATTCCGGCGGTTGAGGGCTGATCTGAAACCGAGTCGCGGCCATCGCGAGCTTGCTCGCGATGGCGGACTGACAGTCACTAAAGCACTCAACTTGCCAATCCCCGACATCCCCTCTAGGAGCAAATCCTGCAGAGGACTACAATCGCCACCCCGCCTCGATGGCTGACCCGCCCCGCCCATGTTGACCTGTTCCGTACACCCGCTCCCTTATCGCGCCAACCCCGCCGACTACTTCGCGGCGATTCGTCACGCGCCCGGCGCTGTGCTGCTCGACAGTGGCCGGCCAAGTGCCGAGCGTGGGCGTTTTGATTTGCTCAGCGCCTGGCCGCTGGCGCAACTGGCTGTATTACCCGACGAAAGCGGCAGCGATTTCCTGCAACGCCTGCGCGAAAACCTGACACGACTCGGTAAAGCGCAAGTGCCTGATGAACTGCCCTTCGCCGGCGGCCTGATCGGTTACCTGAGCTACGACTTCGGTCGGCACCTGGAAAACCTGCCGAGCCAGGCGCAAGACGATCTGCAATTGCCCGATGCGCGTTTCGGGTTATATGACTGGGCCTTGATCAGCGATCACCACGTGAAGACCAGTCAACTGGTGTTTCACCCGTCGTTGGTCAATAGCGAACGCCAGCGTCTGATCACACTGTTCAGTCAGCCGCCGGCCGAAACCCTTGAACCTTTCACCCTGAAAGCGCCGATGCGTGCCGACCTGAGCGCCGACCAGTATCGCCAGGCGCTGGAACGCATTCAGAACTACATCCAGGCCGGTGACTGCTACCAGGTCAACTTCGCCCAGCGCTTCCGGGCGGAGTGCCAAGGCGATCCATGGGCAGCGTACGTCGCGTTGCGCGCCGCGTGCCCGACGCCATTTTCCGGTTTCCAGAGCCTGCCCGAGGGCGGCGCGGTGCTGAGCCTGTCGCCGGAGCGCTTCGTCAAAGTCAGCGAACGGCAGGTGGAAACCCGTCCGATCAAAGGCACCCGCCCTCGCGGCCTGACCGCTGCCGAAGACGCGGCGAATGCCGCCGAACTGCTCGCCAGCCCCAAGGATCGCGCGGAAAACCTGATGATTGTCGACCTGCTGCGCAATGATCTCGGGCGCACCTGCCGCATTGGTTCGGTGCGAGTGCCGGAGTTGTTCAGCCTGGAAAGCTATCCGAACGTGCATCATCTGGTGAGCAGCGTGACCGGTGAACTGGCGGATGACCGCGATGCGCTGGACCTGATTGCCGGCAGCTTCCCCGGCGGCTCGATCACTGGTGCGCCGAAGATTCGGGCGATGCAGATTATTGATGAGCTGGAGCCGACCCGGCGTGGATTGTACTGCGGGTCATTGCTGTATCTGGATGTGCGCGGCGAGATGGACAGTTCCATCGCGATTCGCAGCTTGCTGGTCAAGGATGGGCAAGTGTGTTGCTGGGGCGGTGGCGGAATCGTCGCCGACTCCGAGTGGCAGGCCGAGTATCAGGAATCGATAACCAAGGTCAAAGTCCTGCTCGACACCCTGCAAAACCTTTAAAAGCATCGTCGGAACGCCGCCCGGACCCAGCCCGGCTCCCACAGGTTTAGCGCAATACCTGTAGGCGCCGGGCTTGCCCGCGATGGGGCCCTTCCAGACGACTAAAGGCTCAACGCCCGATTAGAAGCCTTGATGAACTCCTGCTTCAGCGCCTCAAACGTATGCACCGCCGGGAACTGTGGAAACTCGCGAATCACATTGTCCGGCGCATGGAATAGAATCCCCGCATCCGCCTCACCCAGCATCGTCGTGTCGTTGTACGAATCCCCCGCCGCGATCACCCGATAGTAGAGGCTCTTGAAGGACAGAACCGACTGACGCTTGGGATCTTTCTGACGCAGCTGATAGCTGGTCACCCGACCGGAATCATCGGTAATCAAGCGATGGCACAGCAACGTCGGAAAACCCAGCTGGCGCATCAACGGCTGCGAAAACTCATAGAACGTGTCTGACAGGATCACTACCTGGAAGCGTTCGCGCAGCCAATTAACGAACTCGATGGCGCCATCGAGCGGCTTGAGCGTGGCAATCACTTCCTGGATATCGGCGAGTTTCAGGCCGTGTTCATCGAGAATTCGCAGGCGTTGCTTCATCAGCACGTCATAGTCAGGAATGTCCCGGGTGGTAGCCCGCAGGGATTCGATTCCGGTTTTTTCGGCAAACGCGATCCATATTTCCGGGACCAGTACACCTTCAAGATCCAGACAGGCAATTTCCACAAGACACTCCCATTTGTATTGATTATTGAGTCGAGCGAGCAAAAAGACTGCCGAACTCTAGCGATTCGGGCTGACCGGCGCAACGCAGAGGGCGCGCCAGCGGCTGCAGGATTTTGTTACCATCGCAGCCATATAGAGCGCCCAGCGCCACCGACCTGTAGGAAGCCGCCCTGATGAGCCCAACGTTCGACGTCGTGGAACTCGCCACGACCTATGCCAATAAGTCCGCCCAGGACATCCTGAAACTCGCCTTCGCCGAGTTTGGCGATGACCTGTGGATATCTTTCAGCGGCGCCGAAGACGTGGTGCTGGTAGACATGGCCTGGAAGCTGAACAAGAACGTCAAGGTGTTCAGCCTCGATACCGGCCGCTTGCACCCGGAAACCTACCGTTTCATCGATCAGGTGCGCGAGCACTACAAGATCGACATCGAACTGGTGTCGCCGGACTACACGAAACTTGAACCCTTCGTGAAGGAAAAAGGCCTGTTCAGTTTCTACAAGGACGGCCATGGCGAATGCTGCGGCATCCGCAAGATCGAGCCGCTGCGCCGCAAGTTGTCCGGCGTCACCGCCTGGGCCACCGGCCAGCGCCGGGACCAGAGCCCCGGCACCCGCAGCGCCGTCGCGGTGCTGGAAATCGACACCGCGTTCTCGACGCCCGAGCGCACCCTGTACAAATTCAATCCGCTGGCGCAAATGACCAGCGAAGAGATCTGGGGCTACATCCGCATGCTGGAGCTGCCCTACAACAGCCTGCATGAGCGCGGGTTCATCAGCATTGGCTGCGAACCGTGCACCCGTCCGGTGCTGCCGAACCAGCATGAGCGCGAAGGTCGCTGGTGGTGGGAAGAGGCGACGCAGAAAGAATGCGGGTTGCATGCAGGCAACATCATCAGCAAATCCAAGGCCTGATCCCGAGCCTTGTGAGATCCCCTGTGGGAGCGGCAGACCGCGTTATCGTTCATCGCGGGCAAGCCACGCTCCCACAGTGGATTGGCGGCGCTCACAAATCCCCGGTGGCAGCCGGGCTTGCCCGCGATGACAGCAACTCGGCCCCAAGCCGAACTCAAACCGCACTAAACCGCTGCCCCAGCCCCTGCTCCGCAAACTGCTCAATGATGAAATCCACAAACGCCCGGGTCTTGCCCGGCAACAGTTTGTGTTCCGCGTAATAGATCGAAATGTTGCCATCGTCGACATACCAGTCCGGCAGCACCCGCTGTAGCTTCCCGCTCTCCAGAAACCCCGAGGCGAACGGCATGCTCACCAGCGCAATCCCCAGCCCTTGGGCCGCCGTCGCGCACGCGGCTTCCGAATCACTCATGGTCATCCGCGCCTTCAACGTCAGCGGACTGTGTTGCTGCGTGCGACTGGTCAACTGCCAGGAGCGCACCCGGCCGGTCTGCGGCGAACGAATCAGAATGCCGTCGTGGTGCTTGAGATCATCGGGCTCGGCGATCGCATCATGCGCCTCCAGATAACCGGCTGACGCCACCAACACCCGATGCGCCGGCGCCAGTTTGCGCGCCACCACCCCTTGGGGCAGTTCGAAACCACCGCCAATGGCCGCATCGAACCCCTGCGCAATCAAATCGACCTGACGGTTATCGAAATGCCAGTCCGGGTTGATCGCGGGGAAGCGCCGCAAAAACTCCCCCAGCAACGGCACGACATACAAGCGCCCAAACACCGTGCCCATGCTGACCTTCAGTGTCCCCGCCGGTCGGCCTTCGGCGCTGGCCAGATTGGCCACCGCATTCTGGATCGTGTGCAGGCTGGAACTGACCTCGCCAAGGAACAGCTGACCGGCCTCCGTCAACGTCAGGCTGCGGGTGCTGCGCTGAAATAGCCGCACACCAAGCCGTGCCTCGAGCTTTGCCACACTCTTGCCTACGGCGGCCGGGGTCAAACTCAAGCGCCGCGCGGCTTCGGCAAAGCTGCCGACCTCTGCACTGCGCACAAAGCATTCGATACTGCCGAAGGTTTCCATAGGTGCCACTATAAACTTTTGGTTTACACAGACTATCGCAATTGCCGGCTACTCATCGCCTGATCCTCAATCGATACTAGGCTCCATCAACCGAGGCATCTCGCCTCGGGATTTTGGAGATCGTTATGACTACTCAGAACCTCAGCGGCAAAGTGGCTTTGATTCAAGGCGGTTCCCGCGGTATCGGCGCCGCCATCGTCAAACGTCTGGCCGCTGAAGGCGCAACCGTTGCCTTCACCTACGTCAGCTCCACGGCCAAAGCCGAAGAATTGCAAAACAGCATCACCGGCAGCGGCGGCAAAGCCCTGGCCATCAAGGCGGACAGCGCCGACGCTGAAGCCATCCGCAACGCCGTGAGTGCTACGGTTAAAGCCTTCGGTCGCCTGGACATCCTGGTCAACAACGCTGGCGTGCTGGCCGTTGCACCACTGGAGGATTTCAAACTCGAAGATTTCGACCAGACCCTGGCCATCAACGTGCGCAGCGTGTTCATCGCCACCCAGGCCGCCGCCAAACACATGACTGAAGGCGGTCGCATCATCAACATCGGCAGCACCAACGCCGACCGCATGCCCTTCGCCGGTGGCGGCCCTTACGCCATGAGCAAATCAGCGCTGGTAGGTCTGACCAAAGGCTTGGCCCGCGACCTCGGCCCGCGCGGCATCACCATTAATAATGTGCAGCCCGGCCCGGTCGACACCGACATGAACCCGGCTGACGGTGACTTTGCGGAAAGCCTGATCCCGTTGATGGCAGTGGGTCGCTACGGCAAAGCAGAAGAGATCGCCAGCTTCGTGGCCTACCTCGTTGGTCCGGAAGCCGGTTACATCACCGGGGCCAGCCTGACCATCGACGGTGGTTTCGGCGCCTGATGCGCTAGACACAAGCAAAAGTGGGAGCGAGCCTGTTCGCTCCCACTTTTGCTTACGGGTGCGTTAAGCCCATTCGAGGGCGGGTAAACCACACGCGCTCGGTGTGAACGCTTTCAGCGTACGAAGAATGCCATCGGCATGTGCGTATTTCTCATCCGCCATGGCTGCATCCGGGATCGCTATCGCGGTCATCCCCGCCGCTTTCGCCGCGGTGACGCCAAACGGCGAATCCTCAAACACCAGGCAGTCCTCAGGCGCAACGCCCAGGCGCCGCGCTGCGGTGAGGAAAATATCCGGCGCCGGTTTAGCTGCGCCGACCTCCGGGTCATCGGCCGTCACAACGAAATCGAACAGCGCAAACCAGTCACGGTGCAACGTGGTCTTCTGCCCGAACGACTGACGCGAGGAACTGGTACCCACGGCAATCGGAATGTTGTTGGCCTTCAAGTGCCGCACCAGTTCCTCAGCACCCGGCATCGCCAGCGCGGCAGGAAAACGCTCGCGCATCAATGGTTCGCGGATCACCAGGAACTCTTCGGCGGTGATCGGCAAATCGAGCGCCTCGACCACGTATCGCGCCAGATCACCGGCCCCACGGCCAATGATGTTTTGCTTGATGCTCCAGTCGAAAACCCGACCGTAACGCGCGGCAATCAGCGACGTGACCTCGGTGTAAATGCCCTCGGTGTCCAGCAACAAGCCGTCCATGTCGAAAATCACAGCCTTGATCGGGCCGAACTGATTGAGCGGTGCATTCATCGCATCGGATCCGTTTTCTAATGACATCCCAGAGGCGGCGCAGGTGTGGCCGGGTCCGTGATCGATTAAAGGATTCAGCAGCATAGCGAGCGCGGCTGACATTGAGCAACGGGCAATGCCCGACCGTTACAAAAAGTGCTGACCGTCATTTAGCGACTTTCCCTACATAAAACGCCTCTTTTCCCGACTTCTTTAGCCGCTGATCCCAAGCAAAGTCTCGCGCTCACATCTGATCTGCGCGAGGGACTGCGAATGTTCGAACCTGACAAGGTTCTGGCCTTGAACAACACCATCGGACTGCTGGTGGTCGCTGCCATGGACCCTGAGCAGCCGAATGTCGAAGGGTTGCTGGCTGACTTTCGACTGTGCCTCAACGACTACGATGCCTGGGCGGAGAGTTTCTGGACCGGCAAGGCGCTGGATATCGAGCAGGTGTTCAAGGTCGGCAACTTAGTCCGGCTGGTCGCGCCAAAGCATTCCACTGCGCCTGTCAGCTCCACCGTCGGGGAGTGCCCGGCCAGCGGCTCGTTGACGCTGGTACACATGTTCGACGCGGCGCAATTCGTCCCCATCGGCAATACGCCGGTGATGCTCGAGCCGTTGAATGCTGATGGCACCTATGGCGAGCCGGTCAACCACGAGATCGGCCCCAGCGGCATTCTCGAAATCCCCAAGTGCGAACGCGGCCAACGTTACCGCATCACCTTCTTTCCGAATGTTTCCACCGATCATGTCAAAGCACTCTACGCCTCCTATCAAGGCGTCATCGACGGCCTGGAAGACTGGCTGCGCAATGAGTGGACGACTGAATTCGAAGCGCCATGGGCCGAGTATGCACAAGCCGGATTCCTCAAGCGCTACGGCCTGTTGCAACAAGCTGACTGGCTCGGTGTTGAGACGTCGCTGAACGATTTGTGGGATGACGTGAAGCAGATTTACGAGCTGATCACCGACCTGCAGGCCAACAGCGAAAAACTCCTTGAGTACCTGACCGAAGTAGAACTTGAAACGCTGCTGCAGGCCTCGGCTGAATCGATTGCCAATCTGTTGCTGGTGTTGAGTGACGAGCCGTTGATGTTCATCCATCTGGCGGCGTTCACCAGTTGGCTGCGGATGATGCCACCGCAGCACATCGCCGAAGTTGTGGCAGAAATTCGTACAGGGGTATTGATTGGATTCCTGCTGGCACGCTTCACGGGGCCTGTAGGGCTGAGGTTCGGTATCAGTGCGAAGGTGCTGGGCAAAATCAAATCGGAGCGAGCGCGTAAATGGCTGGCAGCCGCGAGTTTGCGCCTGGCCGCTCTATCCGACTTGACGCCCCATACGGGCGTATTCAAACCCCTCGCGGTCAATATCCGCACTGTTCCGCTGAACCCTGCGCCTGCGGTGCCACTACAGATCAGTGCAGGCTCTGCACCGGTTGTATGGGTGAACAACCCGGTCGCCATTGCTCGCAACAAATCCGCACCCAAGACTCGCCTGAGCCGGCACGAACAGCGCGACGACGCCCCCGAGCAGGCGAAAAACCCCAACGGCGACAGCGCCGATTGCGGGCCACTGACCTGCACCAATGGCTGCCCGGTGTCGATGGTCACCGGCGAAGAGTTGCTGACTCTGGACGATGGATCGCTCAACGGTTTGTTGCCGTTTGCGTTCACCCGGTTGTACCGAAGCAGCGCGGTGGAAATCGATTGCGGGCTGGGCTGGGGCTGGAGTCATTCGCTGGCGCATCGGCTGGAGCTGAACGCAGAGCACGTCGTCTGGATCGACCATGAAAACCGCCGCACGACATTTCCGCTGCCCAGCCAGAAACGCCCGGCCATTCACAACAGCCTGTCGCGGGCGGCGATTTATTCAGGGGATAAACCAGAAGAACTGGTGCTCGCCCTCGCTGGCGAAACCGCGCGGTTCTATCACTTTCGCAATGGCCGGCTGACCACGATCAGCGATGCCTATAACAACAGGCTGCACATCACCCGTGACCGGCAGGATCGCATTCAGCGCCTCGACAACGGCGCCGGTCGTTCGCTGCTGTTGCGCTACGAGCGCCGGCACATCGTCGCCGTCGAGTACCAGTCGTTTCACCCCGCCGATACGGCGGCTGACGCCTGGCGTACCGAGCAAACGCTGATTGCCTACCGCTACGACGCCCGACAGCGACTGATCGAAGCGACCAATGCCGCCGGGGAAAGCGAACGGTACGACTACGACGACCGACACGTGATTCTCCAGCGGCAATTGGCCGGTGGGGCCAGTTTTTTTTGGGAGTGGGAGCGGTCCGGCAAAGCGGCCCGATGCACAAGGCACTGGGCGACGTTCGCGCAAATGGATACGCGCTATGCCTGGGACGACAACGGCGCAGTGCTGGTTAAAAACGTCGATGGCAGCGAGGAGGTTTACGTCCATGACGATACGGCGCGGTTGGTGCGCCGGGTCGGGCCGGATGGCGCCGAGCACCTCAAGACTTATGACCACAAGGGTCAGCTGATTGCCGAACAGGGGCCGTTGGGGGCCATTACTCAATACCGCTACGACGATCTCGGGCGGCTGATTGCGCTGATTCCACCTGAAGATGAGCCAACGTCCTACGAATACCGCAACGGTTTCCTGCATGCGCGTTATCGCGGTCAGGCGGTATGGAAATATCAACGCAACGCTCAGGGTGATGTCACCGAATCCATCGACCCCGACGGCCAGGTCACTCACTACCACTACGACACTCAAGGACAACTGGCATCGATCCGTTTTCCGGACAGCAGTCGTCATGTTTTCGTTCGGGATGCTATCGGGCAACTGATCGAGGAGACCTTGCCGGACGGCGGTCAGCGGCGGTTTTCCTACGACGCTCTGGGACGGCAGATTACCCGTCAGGATGAACATGGCGCTGTCACTCACTACCAATGGGACGCCGTTGGCCGACTGCTCCAGACGACTCTTCCTACTGGTGCCAGCCGAGCCTTCAGCTACAACGCCTACGGCAAAATCACCGCCGAACGCGATGAATTGGGGCGTGTCACGCGCTTTGAGTACGACGATGACCTGCACCTGGTCAGCCGCCGGATCAACCCCGACGGCACGCATCTGCACTATCGCTATGACAACGCACGGCTTCTGCTGACCGAAATCGAGAACGAGTCCGGCGAACACTATCGACTGGACTACACAGCTAGTGGATTGATCCGACAGGAAGTCGGATTTGACGGTCGACGCACTGCGTATGCCTACGACCTCAATGGTCATCTGCTGGAAAAAATCGAGTTCGGCGATGACGGCTCGCAACTGATGACCCGTTACCAACGGGACTCAACCGGTCGCCTGCTGATCAAAACCCTGCCCGACGGCAGCAACGTCGAATACCACTACGACAGCCTGGGCCGCTTGGTCAGTGTCGACGACAACCACGATCACCCACTGGAATTCGAATACGACACTCAGAACCGGCTGATCACAGAACACCAGAGCTGGGCCACATTGCGCTATGGCTACGACGCGTGCGGTCGACTCAACCACCTGCGCCTGCCAGACAACAGCAAAATCGATTACCACCGCGCCAAGGGTGGTGCACTGACAGCCATCGACCTCAACGGCACCCGGCTCACAAGCCACACCTATCAATTCGGCCGCGAACTAAAGCGCCAGCAAGGCTTGTTACACAGCCAGTACGACCACGACGAACAAGGTCGTCTGAAGGCCCATGCCGTCAGCCAACACCAGCAATCGCTGTATCGACGCGATTATGCCTACAGCGCCAACGGCAACCTCGACACCCTCGCGGACACCCGCCATGGCCAACGCAACTACCAATACGATCCGCTCAACCGCCTGATCCGCGTCCGCCACTCCCGCGACCAACAACCCGAAAGCTTCGCCCACGACCCCGCCGGTAATCTGCTGATGCAGGATCGCCCCGGCCCGGCCGCCATCAAAGGCAATCGCCTGTTGATGCAAGGCGACCGCCACTTCGACTACGACGCCTTCGGCAACCTGATCCGCGAACGCCGCGGCACCGGGCAAAAACTCGTCACCGAATACCACTACGACTGCCAACACCGGTTAATCAGCGCCACGCTGCCCAACGGCACCTGCGCGACCTACCGCTACGACGCCTTCGGCCGCCGCATCCGCAAAACCGTCGACGGCAAAACCACCGAGTTTTTCTGGCAAGGCGACCAGCTCATCGCCGAACACAGCCTGGACCACCACCGCAGCTACCTCTACGAACCCGGCACTTTCCGCCCACTCGCCATGCTCGACGGCAAAGGCCCACGCCAGGCCTGCCCGTTCTACTACCAACTCGACCACCTTGGCACCCCCCAAGAACTCACCGACTACAGCGGCGACATCATCTGGGCCGCGCAATACACCGCCTACGGCCGCCTGACCCGGTTGAATCGCGATACCCATCAGGTGCTGGATCAACCGTTGAGGTTTCAAGGGCAGTATTTCGACGCGGAGACAGGGCTGCATTACAACCGGCATCGTTATTACAACCCGGATCTGGGACGGTATTTGACGCCGGACCCGAGTGGGTTAGCGGGTGGGTTGAACGGGTATCAGTACACGCGGAACCCGACAGGATGGGTTGATCCGTTGGGGTTGAATGAGTGTCCTGGGGGGGATGGGTGTAAGAGGCCGGCGTTTGGGGAGGAGGATCCGGCCAGTAAGGTAGCGATTAAAAATCGTGAACCCCAATTACCAAAACCCAAAAAAGAGGACGACTTCTTATATCGCGGAGACGAAAGGGAGCCTCACGATGTATTTGAAAATGGTTTTAAAAGCAAAGGAAAAAGCAACGACCTACTACTACACTCATTAGACAGTCGGGATCCACCGAGCAATTTTATTAGCACATCCACTTCTAGGGAAGCCGGGAAATTTTTCGCCACTGAATACAACACAAAACCGGGCTATCTATATACACTCAACAAAATCCCCGGACACGATCTAAATATAGAACTAGGATCTTTGTACGAGTTTGGTAGAGAAAAAGAAATTGCCATTCCAAGCCGCATTGAAAAAGAGGATGTACTTGGAGCAACCCTAATTCTTGATAATGGCAAAGACTTTGGTTATTCCATACCAAACCCTAACAGGAGAATTAAAAAATGATACGGACAGTAGAAATAACGATTGAAAACAATGGACTTAAAGAAACGGCTCGATTGACATGCGACAATAAAGCTGGAAACGGAGATGTAACCATCATATTCACGATGCAAAACGGATTATCTAAAACCTATTCTGACTCTGATTTTTATAGATGCTTCGCTCGCACTAGAGAAGACAACACTGGAATAAAATTCCTATGCAAAGGATCAAAAGTAAATGTTCATACGTCCAGCATGTCATCACAGATGTCTCTTGGATTGAAAGCATACGAATTAACTTTAGGTAAAGCCTCATCATTCGATGACGTGATTTACATATTCGATTACGATGAACACAACTTAACTAACGACTCAGCCAAACAGCGAGCCTTTTATAGAAAATGGATTGAGACTGAAAAAACCCACGATGAGGACTAGTCGTAACTAAATACCAAAAGCCCGGCGCATTACCCGGGCTTTTTACCGCTTTAACTACCAGTCTCTTTCTTTCTCCCATCAGCCTCTTCTCCAGAGCTGTCCGATCCTCCAGCCCCACTCCCACCACTTACCGCCCCACTCCCCTTCCCCGGACTAGTACTACTCCCATTCGCATCCCCCCCATTCCCACCATTAATACTCCCCGGCGGCAACGCATCACCATCAGCAGAATTCGCATTCATTTCAGTCGACGGAGGCATCCCCCCTTTATCCACAGGCGCATCATTCCCATTGGATTGAGCAAACGCACTCAATGAGCAGACAGACAACAGCCCCGAAATGATCAGGGCTGTTAATTTTGAACTGACCATGACGCATCTCCTTTAAAAAAGGTGCATACCTGATCTGGCAGCGCTCTGTTTTTAAAGGTGCCACACAACCGACGAGCGGCTTGACTCAGCTCGGCTCGCCTGAGTAATCCTCACCGGCAATGTCCGGATCTTCAGGGTCCGCCTCGACATCACCGCGCCTCACATCATCGTCAGGCACTTGCTCCACCGCCGTATCGTCATCGGGCGGACGTTGATCACGACTCAACGAATCGGTCGGTGACGGCAGCGGATATTCAGGTGTGTCGTCGGTGTCGGTGTCTTTCGGATCAGCGTTCATAAGCACCTCTCAAAGGGCCTGAAAAGCAGGCCCTGATAGTTCGAGGGGTGATGCAGGGTGGTGTTCGATCAGAGAGACGATCGGTTAAACAAAACACATCAATCTACGTCTTCATCCTCTTCTTCGTACTCGAGGTTCCCCACATCGCCCGCGTCATCAGAGTCGTTGAGGGGCACCGTGGCGTCGTCCATGAGTGAACCCGGATCTTCATTGCCAGGGTCGTTGATGAATGGAAGTCCGCTTGGGCCTTTTTGTTCTTTGCCTTCGGTTTCTGGCGTCATGGCATGCCTCGCATTATTGGGGGGTGTATGAAGTTCGAGACCGCCTGTGGCCAATCGTTCCGGTTTGCGAATTGCAGACACAAAAAACCCGGCACCAGGCCGGGTTTCTATTCGAGAGCGTATTAGTGATGCTTGTTTTTGTGCTTATGCTTGTGACCGTTCCCGTGGCCGGAATGTGAGCTGCCATTGTTGCCGTCGTCGCCCAGGTTGTTCCCGACTGCACCACCCGCGGCACCGCCAAGGCCCGCGCCGATGGTCGAACCGGTCGAGCCGCCGAGGCTGTTGCCAACCACTGAGCCACCTGCTGCACCTAAACCACCGCCAATAGCCGCCTCGTTGCGATTGCCTTTACTCGCCCCGACTGCGCTACCGGCCGCACCACCAACGCCCGCGCCAATAGCGGCGCCTGTGCTGCCGCCCAATTGTCCGCCGACGACGTTACCCAACGCACCACCCAGACCGCCGCCCACTGCAGCGGTGCCGTCGCCGGCCGCCATTGCACCTTGAGCCGCGAACAGTCCAACCACAAACGCAGACAGCACCAAACGTCGAGCAATGATGTTTCTACACTTTTTGCCGTTGTTAACCGGAGTCATGGGAAGCCTCTTATTCTACGGGGGTATACGACCTTTGAGGCTTGGGTCAAAGAATCGTTCATTAACGAAAAAGCCCGGCGTTTAGCCGGGCTCTTCGATGCTGATCGATCAGGATCAGTGACGCTTGTGACCGTTGGCCAGGTTGCTGCCAACGCCGCCGCCCAAAGCACCACCCAAACCAGCGCCGATGGTGGAACCGCTCTTGCCACCCAGGCTGTTGCCGATCACCGAACCGCCGGCCGCGCCAACGCCACCACCAATGGCAGCGGAAGTACGGTGGCCTTTGCGTGCTGTAACAGCACTGCCGGCTGCGCCCGCTACGCCCGCACCAATCGCTGCGCCGGTGCTGCCGCCCATGCTTTGGCCGACCACATTACCCAGCGCACCGCCCAGACCGCCGCCAATTGCCGCGGTGCCATCACTGGCAGCCATCGCACCTTGAGCAACCAGAAGCCCAAGAACCAGTGCAGGCAGAGTTAAACGCATGACGAAAACCTCAAAAATAGGGAGATAAATGAAAGGCGGGGATTGAATGCTTTAGCGCACGAAACGTCCACACAAAAACCTCCGCACCTCGCAATTAGCGACGGTTGGACAGCGTTTATGGAAAAGGTTTTATGGCAGGCAAAAAAAAGCCCGCTGGGGAACGGGCCAGGTACTGCTTTCTAACGGATGGTTTGAGCCTACGGGCGATGCTGTGAAAAGTTTGTGAAAAAACAAACGACCAACACCACCGAGCGTCTGCCGCCGGGTTTTCAACCGACAATGGGTGCTGCAACAACGAAAAACCCCGCTGAATGGCGGGGTTTGTGCGGTTAACGGTTACTTCCTGGAAGGCGCTGCCACTCTCGGTAGAAATTTCGACTTCGGCCCTCTGGGCACGGTGGATTTCACTTTGCCGACCTGGACCGGGTCTTCCCCGAAGCCCGCCACATACTCTGTCTGGCCGCATTTAACGCAATTGTTGATTGGAAATTCAGCCCCGTCGTCTTCGATATACGGATCAGCCATACCTCTTCCCCTCTCAAAAAGGGTCGACACCGGCAAAGCCATTTGCCTGAAAAATATCGACCACCAAGGCTTTTGAGACTAGTCGGTCATTACCGGACTTGTAATTCAGATTGTTGCGTGCCCGACGAATGGCCCGCGCTGCGACCGATAAAACACCTCGCGATCAAACAAATCGAATCACTTCAATCTGACCGCTGTCCCCGTCACAAACACCACGACCATCCCGCCCTTGCCAGCCGGCATGCTGATCTCAAAATCGAGCCCTACCACGGCGTCCGCCTGAAGCGCTCGCGCCCGCTCCTTGATCTCGTCAGTCGCCTGAATCCGCGCTTCCTTCAACGCCCGCTCCAACGTCTGAGAACGCCCACCGAAAAAATCCCGCATCCCGGCAAACACGTCGCGGATAACGTTCACGCCCTGCACTGACTCGGCACTGACGATATCCAGGTAGGCGGTGATCTGACGGCCTTCGATGGCGTGGGTTGTGGTGGTGATCATAGGAATTCCTTCTTTATAAACAGCGAATCAAGGCAACTTGGACAAAAACGCGGCCAACGCATCAAACGCCGGCAGCGTCACCGGATCATTCGCCGAGTTACTGGCAACCGGGTGCGAGGCATAACGAACAATCACCATCTCGGCTTTCGGATCGACATAGATGCGCTGGCCATGAACGCCGCGCGCCATGAATGCCCCGCCCTCCTTGCCCGTCACCCACCACATCGAGCGGTAACTCCAGCCCTTCAACAAGTCATAACCGGCCTTGGCGAAAACCTGTTTGTCGCCACCACGACGAATGTCATCCACGACGGCTTTGGGCACGATCTGCTGGCCGTTGAACTGGCCGTCATTGCGCAGCATCTCGCCAAACCGGGCGAGGTCTCGCAAGCCGGTGTTCAAGCCACCGCCAGCAAACGGCGTGCCGATGGCGTCCACGGTGAAATAGGCATCCTGCTCGGCGCCCAAACGACTCCAGATGCGCTCCGATAATAACTGCGCAACGTTGCGGCCGGTCGCTCGGGCGATGATCCAGCCGAGGACGTCGGTGTTGACGGTCTTGTAGCCAAACGCGCTGCCGTGTTTGCCTTGCAGTTGAACGGTCTGCAAAAACTCGTAGTAACTCCGCGGCCCGGTGTAGTCCTTGGGCTTGGGCAATGGACTGCCGGCCTTTGCGTGCGCCCAGACTTCGGCATTCGGGTCGGCATAGTCTTCGCTGTATTTGAGCGCGGTGGTCATGTCGAGGACCTGACGTACCGTGGCGTTGCCGAACGCGGAGGCCGCCAGTTCGGGAACGTAATCGGCGACAGGCTTGTTCGCATCGATTCGCCCCTCAGCCACCAACATTGCACCCAGCGTGCCGACCACGGATTTGGTCACTGACATCGCCGCGTGCTGACCTTCGGGTTTCAGCACACCGAAGTAGCGCTCATAGACCACCTTGCCCCTGTGCATCACCACAATTCCGTCGGTGTAAGTGGCGGCGAGGGATTGATTCCAGGTCATCGCCTGCGTTGCGCCAAGCGGCGTGAAGCTGACGGCATCGATATCGTTGCGCAGCGCAGAAGTCAGCGGGACCGGGGCGCCGAGGCCTCGTGAAACGTTGATTGTCGGCATGAGCTGCCGGAAGTTCGAAACGCTCCAGCGCATAGCCGGGAACTGGAAGTAACTGCCGTCCTCGAAGCGCACGGTGCGATCGGCAGGAGGTGGCGAACCGACCATCCAGCCCAGTTTGGCGGGGTCACTGGCTTCGGCGTCGGGGAATGTGGTTGCGGTGACGAGTGGTGACAGGGCGCATGCCAACACCGCAGTGATGGACCTGACAGTGCGGCGGTGAACAGCGCGAAGGTGAGGCATTGTGTCGATTCCATTCGAGGGGTTCGGCAGTCTAGCAGTCCCGACTTATCACTAATGCGACGAAACATAAAAGGATGGCGTGGACGGCGCAGGCAACGCATAGGTCGCCTTCATCCACTCAATCTCAGCCTGGGGCGTTCGGCCGAAGAAGCGTTTGAACTCGCGACTGAATTGCGAGGCGCTTTCGTAGCCCACATTGAACGCCGCAGCCGAAGCGGTCATCGCGTTATGCAACATCAGCAATCGAGCCTGATGCAAGCGCGTCGACTTGAGGTATTGCATCGGAGACGAGTCCGTCACGCTACGAAAATGCAGGTGAAAGCTGGGCACGCTCATGCTTGCTTCCTGGGCAAGGGACTCCACATCCAGGTGCTCGTGGTAGCAACTGTGGATCTTGCGGATGGCCCGAGTGACCTTGCCAAAGTGCCCCTGGCGATTAAGCGCAGCGCGCATTGAGCCACCCTGCTCGCCCGTCAGGATGCGGTAGTAGACTTCCCGCATCAGCGACGGGCCGAGTATGTGCGCATCACCCGGTCGACTCATGGCGTCAAGGAAACGCAGCGTCGAGGTACGTAACAAGTCGTCCATTGGCGACGCGTACATGCCTTTGGGCTGGGCATCACTGGGTCCTAGTGCTTCATCGACTTGCAGCAGCAACTCGCTGGCCAGCTGGAAGTTCAGGCGCATGTAAACCGCCAGCATCGGCTCCGCTTCGCTGGCATCGGTCTCCATGGTGAACGGAACGGGGACGGAGACCACGAGATAATGCTGGGCGTCGTAAAGGTAGACATCATCGCCCAGATACCCGCGCTTGCGTCCTTGGCACAGGATCACGATGCCGGGGTCGTACAAAACCGGAGTGCGGGTCAGCGGGCGGTTTGAACGCAAAAAGCGCACGTCCTCCAGCGCGCTCAGGTTGTAGCCTTCAACCGGAGCGAGCTTTTCCATCAACTGCACCATGCGCGAGGTGCGTGAGTCGACCTGAGTCATTAATGCTCCCTGTACTTGCCGATCAGCCATCGGTTGAACGGGTCACCGCTTCCCATTGATCTATTTCACTGGCAGCGCTGGCAAGCTTGTCACGCACCAGGCTCAATGCATCGCTACCCAACAACACGTGCGCAGGCGGCGTCGGACTGGCAATGACCTGCAACATCGCTTGTGCTGCTTTTCGCGGGTCGCCCAGCTGTTTACCGCTCTTCTCTTCGCGTGCCTTACGTACCGGGTCGAAACTGGCGTCATAGTCGGCAATGCTTCGCGGCGTGCGTTGCATCGAACGTCCTGCCCAGTCAGTGCGAAACGAGCCAGGTGCCACCGCCGTGACGAAGATATTGAAAGGCCGTAGCTCTTTGCTGAGTGTGTCCGAGATACCTTCGAGAGCAAACTTGCTGGCGCAATAGTAGGCGATACCCGGCATTGTGATGGTGCCGCCCATGGACGTGATATTGAGAATGTGACCGGCCCGACGCTTGCGGAAATAAGGCAGGAAGGCCTTGATCACCGCTACCGCGCCGAAGACATTGACGTCGAACTGATGACGCATCTCATCCAGCGGCGACTCCTCGAGGATGCCCTCATGTCCGTAGCCGGCATTGTTGACCAATACATCGACCGGGCCGTGGTTTGCTTCAACCTCCGCTATGACGCTGTCGATGCGATCAAAGTCCGTTACATCCAGGATGACCCCATGAACACTGTCCGGGGAAAGAGCCTGAAAAGCTTGCAACGCGCTTTCACTGCGAACGGTGCCGATGACGCGATGGCCCGCTGCAAGCGCTTCTTGCGCCAGGGCGTTGCCGAAGCCGCTGCTGACCCCGGTGATGAAGAGGGTTTTTCTGCTGATCATGGCCATCTCCGACAAGTAGGTGTGGTGCCATGGTAGCTATCGCAAACCAGGCGACCTATGCCGATTTGTCTTCGAGCATTGCCTATTCGTATCAGGGGCAAGAGTGAGGTGGGCGCAGTTAGCCATTCGGCAGTTGTTTGTCGTGCGCTTTCGATGGGTCACTGGCCAGACTCTTTTTCAGCCCCCGGAAACCACAAAACCCCTGATTTCTCTCGAAATCAGGGGTTCTGGTTACATCGAATTTGGCGGTGAAGGAGAGATTCGAACTCTCGATACAATTTCTTGTATACACACTTTCCAGGCGTGCTCCTTAAGCCACTCGGACACTTCACCGTATCTCGTCAAACAAGTTCTGTCTGTCGAGGCGCGCTAATGTAGTCGAAACCTTTTCCGATGGCAAACTTTTTTTGCAGAATTTTCATGCGCTTAGCGTTTTAGTCGTTCCACCGGGTTTGGCGTCATGGCAAACCTGCCAATCTCCGGCTTCGCGCCTGCTTCTATATAGAAGGGAACGCGCCGCGGATGTGGCGGGCTACGCTTGTGCGGCGGGGAAAGGGTGACTGGCGGGTCAGTCACGGCGCTTTACCTGGCCTGTCGCGGTGGGTAACGTCTGCCCCAACTTTCATACAAGGAATAGCGTCATGAGTGAGTTGATTTCCTACCATCTCGAAGACGGTATCGCGACCCTGACCCTGAGCAATGGCAAGGTCAATGCCATCTCGCCCGACGTGATTGCCGCGTTTAACGCTGCGCTGGATCAGGCAGTGACTGATCGTGCGGTGGTGATCATTACCGGTACGCCGGGGATTCTGTCCGGTGGTTATGACTTGAAGGTGATGACGTCCGGTCCGAAAGAAGCCGTGGCATTGGTCACTGCCGGTTCGACGCTGGCCCGTCGCCTGCTGTCGCACCCGTTCCCGGTGATCGTGGCGTGCCCTGGGCATGCCGTGGCCAAGGGTGCGTTCCTGCTGTTGTCGGCGGATTACCGCATTGGGGTTGATGGCCCGTTCAGCATTGGTCTGAACGAAGTGCAGATCGGCATGACCATGCACCACGCCGGTATCGAGATTGCCCGTGATCGCCTGAGCAAGGCTGCGCTGCATCGCTCGGTGATCAATGGCGAGATGTTCACTCCGAAGAGCGCCGTAGACGCAGGTTTCCTCGACGTGGTGGTCTCGGCCGAAGAGCTGGAGGGCGCCGCGCTGGCAGCCGCTCGTCAATTGAAGAAGATCAACATGACCGCGCACAAGAACACCAAGTTGAAAGTACGCAAGGCGCTGCTGGAGACGCTGGATAACGCAATCATCCTCGATCAGCAACACTTGGGTTAAGCCCAGACTCGCAGCGTTGAAAAGCCCGACCGTCGAGTCGGGCTTTTTCTTACCCATGATGTTGAAAAGTCTGTAACCGCTCTAGAACGCGTCTGACCCACAAGTCGGAAACATGCGCACAAACATCGCCTATCTCCCTCCTCTATAGCGGCAATTGCCGAAAACAGTGCACATCCGTACACTGCGCCACCTTTTGTCCCGGTGGGGCCTGTAAATGCTGTTTGTGTTTCGTATGTTCTTGATGGGCCTGCACTTTATTCTGGCCGGTGTGCTTGGGGTGATTCTGGGCCTGTGTCGCCCGTTCAACCCGGACAACAGCCGTTTGTGCGCACGTCTCTATGCGTGGCCGGCGATGTGTATTTTGCGTTTACGGGTGAAGGCCGATGTCGGGCCGTTGATGAACAAGCCTGACAGCTGCGTGATCATCGCCAATCACCAATCCAACTACGACCTGTTTGTATTCGGCAACGTGGTGCCCCGCCGTACCGTGTGCATCGGCAAAAAGAGCCTGAAGTGGGTGCCGCTGTTCGGGCAGTTGTTCTGGCTGGCCGGCAACGTGTTGATCGATCGCGGCAATGCGCACAAGGCGCGCCAGTCGATGTTGACCACCACGCACACCTTGCAGCATGAAGACACGTCGATCTGGGTCTTTCCGGAAGGCACGCGCAACCTGGGCGAAGAGTTGCTGCCGTTCAAGAAAGGCGCGTTCCAAATGGCGATTGCTGCCGGCGTACCAATCGTGCCCGTGTGCGTCAGCAGTTACGTCAAACACATGCGATTGAACCGCTGGCGCAGTGGGAAAATTCTGATTCGCTCGCTGCCGGCGATTCCGACAGCAGGATTGAGTCTGGACGACATACCCCTGCTGATGGCCCAGTGCCGCGAACAGATGCGCGAGTGCATCGCTTCGATGGATCGGCAACTGCAAGCCGCTTAAAAAAGAAACCCGCCTGGTGCGGGTTTTCTTTTGCCTTCGAACTTTCACCTTCGAACTCTGCAGAGTTCGCTCACTCTGAAGCATCAGACAAGGCTAAGCTGAAGATTGCCTGCCACTGCCACCTGCTAATAAGAAGTGAACCTGAATCATGGGTAGAGTTGTTGCTGCTGCGGTTTACAGCGCCGGTAAGAAAGTCACCAACATCACCCTCGACGAGGGCGCAGCCTGGGCCGCAAAACCCGGCCACTTTGTCTGGATCGGCCTCGAAGAGCCGGACGCCCAGGAGCTGGCCAACCTGCAACGCCAGTTCAACCTGCACGAACTGGCCATCGAAGATGCCCTGGAAAAACACAGCCGGCCGAAACTCGAAACCTTTGGCGACGCATTGTTTATCGTCACGTATTCGCCCATTCGTAACGAAGGCAAACTGCAGTTCATCGAGACGCATATCTTTGCCGGTAACGGCTACATCATCACTGCACGCAATGGTCATTCGGCGTCCTATGCCTATGTCCGGCAACGCTGTGAGGCGCGCCCGTTGTTGCTTGAACACGGGGAGGACTTCGTGCTCTATGCCCTCCTCGACTTTGTGATCGAAAACTACCAGCCCGTGGGCGAAGCGATCCACGCCGAGATCGATGAGCTGGAGCGCAACGTGTTGTGCAGTGCGTTGAATGAACATGACATCCAGAAACTGCACGGCCTGCGCCGGGACGTATTGCGCCTGCGTCGTTATGCGGCGCCGATGGTGGAGATTGGTGAGGAATTGCAGAAACTGAGCTTCCCGTTCATCGACAAGAACATGCGCCCGTACTTCCGGGATGTGCAGATTCACGTGACGCGGCAGATGGAAGACCTGACGACCCTGGCCGACATTGCCAGCCAGACGATTGAGGTGGGGGTGTTGCTGGAGGCTTCACGCCAGAGCGTGGTGCAGCGCAAATTTGCCGCGTGGGCGGCGATTTTGGCGTTTCCGACGGCGGTGGCCGGGATTTACGGGATGAACTTTCAAAACATGCCGGAGCTGGCGTGGCACTACGGGTACTTCGGGGTGTTGGGGTTTATTGCGGTGGGATGCACAAGTTTGTGGGCGAGTTTCAAGAAGTCGGGGTGGTTGTAGCCACTACCCAGGTGTCAGTGACAATCGCGAGCAAGCTCGCTCCCACAAGGGTATCTCCATTGTGGGTGCGAGCTTGAATCAGGTTTTAAACCGTTTCTGGCTTGTGCGCCACAAACCGCATCATCCACTCCGCTACCGTAGCGCCATGATGCTCATGCTCAAGGCTCTTCACGCCTTTGGAGTAGATCTGCTCGCCCAGCGCTTCCTGACGAATGTCCAGCAGCGCTCGCGAATAGTCGTGAATGAATTCCGGATGACCCTGGAAGCACAGCACTTGATCATTGATGTGATAAGCCGCGAACGGGCAGAAATCGCTGGAGGCGATGACCGTGGCGTTTTCCGGTAGCGACGTCACTTGGTCCTGGTGGCTGATCAACAAGGTCAACTCTTCCCTGACCGGGCTCATCCACGGCGCCTTGGCCGCGAGTTTGTAACTGTGGGTGCCGACACCCCAGCCTTGGGTGGCACGTTCGCTTTTGCCGCCCAGCAACAACGCCAGCAACTGATGGCCGAAACACACGCCCAAGAGTTTGTCGCCGCGTTCGTAGCGGGTCAGCAGGTATTTCCTGAGGGTTTCGATCCACGGGTCGGTGCCGAAGGAATCGGCCTTGCTGCCGGTGACCAGATAAGCGTCGAAGGTCAGGTCATCGCTTGGGTATTCGCCCTGCATCACGTTGTAGACCGTGAACTCGGCCGCGATAGGTTGCTGCGAAAACAGGTGCTTGAACATCTGCCCGTAGCCCTGATATTGGTCGACCAATTCTGGACGCAGGATGTCGGTTTCCAGAATGCAGATGCGTAACGACATAAAAAATACCTGACACGTGATGGGAATAATGCACACCCCAGAGCCTGCCTCGAAACACCGTTCCAAGGCAAGCCCCGCGAAGCGTCACCGGTCCCTTAAAACGTCTCCCCTTTGGCGGCTTTTTCCAGCAACAACGCTGGCGGATTGAAGCGTTCGCCATACTGCGCGGCCAGGTATTGGGCGCGGGCGACGAAGTCTTGCACGCCGTACTGATTGATGAATTGCAGTGCACCGCCGGTCCAGGCCGCGAAACCGATGCCGAAGATCGAACCGACGTTGGCGTCCGCCGTCGACGTCAGCACACCCTCCTCCACACAGCGCACGGTTTCGATGGCTTGCACGAACAGCAGGCGATCACGCACATCCTTGGGCGAAATCTGCCCGTCAGGCTTTTCGAAACGGCTTTTCAGCTCTGGCCACAGATGCTTCTGGCCAGCGGCCGGGTATTCGTAAAAACCGCCTCCTGCCGCTTTACCGGGGCGTTTGTATTCGTTGAGCAGCAAGTCGATCACCGCAAAGGCCGGATGCTCTGTCAGCGGTTTCCCTTCGGCTTGCAGGTCTTTGGCCGTTTGCTGACGGATATGGCTCATGAGACTGAGGGAAACTTCATCAGAAATCGCCAGCGGCCCGATGGGCATGCCGGCCTTGCGTGCTTCGGTCTCGATCATCGGCGCGCTGACGCCTTCGCCGAGCATGGCGATGCCTTCGTTGGTGAAGGTGCCAAACACCCGCGAGGTAAAGAAGCCGCGACTGTCGTTGACCACGATCGGGGTTTTCTTGATTTGCAGGACGAAATCGAAGCCTCGAGCCAGGGTTTCGTCGCTGGTATTGGCGCCTTTGATGATTTCCACCAGCGGCATTTTTTCCACGGGACTGAAGAAGTGCAGGCCGATGAATTTGCTCTGGTCCGGCACCGCGGTGGCCAGGCCGCTGATCGGCAACGTCGAGGTGTTGGAAGCGATCACCGCATCCGGCCCGACGACTGTTTGCGCAGCCGATGAGACCCTGGCTTTGAGCTCGCGATCTTCGAACACCGCTTCGATGATCAGGTCGCAACCCGCCAGGTCGGCATCGTTTTCCGTGGTACGGATCCGCGCCAGAATCGCCTCACGCTGCTCGGCAATCATCTGGCCGCGCGCGACTTTCTTGTCCAGCAACGCTGCCGAATGGGCCTTGCCCTTCTCCGCCGCCGCCAGCGTGATGTCCTTGAGCACCACCTCGATGCCTGCCGATGCGCTGACAAACGCGATGCCCGCGCCCATCATCCCGGCGCCGAGTATCCCGACTTTTTGCGTCACACAAGGCGCAAAACCTTGCGGCCGCGAACCGCCGGCATTGATCTCGTTGAGTTGGAACCAGAAAGTGCCAATCAGGTTTTTCGAGACCTGGCCCGTGGTCAGCTCAGTGAAGTAGCGGGTTTCGATCAGGTGCGCAGTGTCGAAATCCACCTGGGCGCCCTCAACCGCCGCGCAGAGGATTTTCTCCGGCGCAGGCATGCAGCCTTGGGTCTTGCTGCGCAGGATCGATGGCGCGATGGCGAGCATCTGCGCGACTTTCGGGCTGGACGGGGTGCCGCCGGGGATCTGATAACCCTTCACGTCCCAACGTTGTACCGCTGTCGGATTGGCCAGAATCCAGGCCCGCGCCTTGCTCAGCAGTTCATCAGAATCCTTCGCCAACTCGTCAATCAACCCGGCCTGCAACGCCTGTTGTGGCCGGACTTTTTTGCCTTCGAGCAGATACGGCAAGGCTTTCTCGATGCCCAGCATCCGCACCATGCGCACCACCCCGCCGCCGCCCGGCAGCAAGCCGAGGGTGACTTCCGGCAGGCCGAGTTGCACGGATGGATTGTCCAGTGCCACGCGATGATGACACGCCAGGCAGATTTCCCAACCACCGCCCAATGCGGCGCCGTTGATCGCGGCCACCACCGGTTTGCCGAGGGTTTCCAGGGTGCGCAATTGACCTTTTAGGGTCAGCACCATGTCGTAGAACGCTTTGGCCTCTGGCTTGCCAACCTTGATCAGTTCATTGAGGTCGCCGCCAGCGAAGAACGTCTTCTTCGCCGAGGTGATGATCACCCCGGCGATGCTGTCTTTTTCAGCGACCAGACGGGCGACGCAGTCGGCCATGGCTTCGCGGTAGACCGCGTTCATGGTGTTGGCGCTCTGGCCCGGCATGTCGATGGTCAGGACAACGATCCGGTCCTGACCCTTTTCGTAACGAATGGCTTCAGTCATGAACATGTTTCCTTGGAAGTCGGGGGCTCAGAGGCGTTCGATGATGGTGGCAATGCCCATGCCGCCACCGACACACAACGTCGCCAGGCCATAGCGCAGGCGTCGGGTTTCCAGCTCATCGAGCAGCGTGCCGAGAATCGCGCAGCCCGTGGCGCCCAGCGGATGACCCATGGCGATGGAGCCGCCGTTGACGTTGACCTTGTCCGGATCGATGGCCATGTCCTTGATGAATTTGAGCACCACCGAGGCGAACGCTTCGTTGACCTCGAACAGGTCGATGTCTTCCACCCGCAGCCCGGCCTTGGCCAGCGCTTTACGGGTAGCCGGCGCCGGGCCGGTGAGCATGATGGTCGGATCGGTGCTGGTGACCGCCGTGGCAACGATCCGCGCCCGAGGCTGCAGGCCAAGCGCCCGGCCCTTGGCTTCGGAACCAATCAGCATCAGCGCCGCACCATCGACGATCCCGGAGCTGTTGCCCGGCGTGTGCACGTGATTGATCCGTTCGACATGGCTGTAGACGCGCAACGCCGTGGCGTCGAAGCCCATTTGCCCCATCATCTCGAAACTCGGCTTGAGCTTGCCCAAGCCTTCCAGGGTGGAGTCGGCGCGAATGAACTCATCGTGATCGAGCAAGATGATGCCGTTCTGATCCTGCACCGGCACCAGCGACTTGTTGAACGAACCGTTCGCCCGTGCCCGCGCCGCTTTCTGTTGCGAGTGCAGCGCGTAGGCATCCACGTCCTGACGGCTGAACCCTTCGAGGGTGGCAATCAGGTCGGCGCCCACGCCTTGCGGTGTGAAATGGCTGTGCAGATTGGTTTCCGGGTCCAGCGCCCAAGCCCCACCGTCGCTGCCCATGGGCACGCGAGACATCGACTCGACACCGCCGACCACCACCAGGTCTTCGAAACCGGAGCGCACCTTCATCGCGCCGAGGTTCACCGCTTCAAGCCCCGAAGCGCAGAAGCGGTTGATCTGCACGCCCGAGACGCTGACGTCCCAATCCGCCACTTGGGTCGCGGTTTTGGCGATATCGGAGCCTTGATCACCAATCGGCGTCACGCAGCCGAGCACCACGTCATCGACCTGGCTGGTATCGAGCGACGTGCGCTGTTGCAGCGCCGTGAGCAAGCCGGCCACCAGATTGACCGGTTTGACGCTGTGCAAGGCGCCATCGGCCTTGCCTTTGCCACGGGGCGTGCGTAACGCGTCGAAAATCAAAGCTTGGGTCATGACGTCCTCGAACCTGGGCGGTGAGTAAATACTGAGTGCTCACTCTTATGCCGGGCCGCCGCGGATTCAATGACCGCAGTGCTCACTGACGTTGACTGACGTGCTCAGACGGACGGTAGTGAGCGATGGGATTAACCGATTCAGGACACGGAGCTGTCTAGCAAAAGGGCGCCCAAGAAGCTGGCAATAGGCCTCATGCTTTTTAAGAGCATTTGTCGATAGTTCCATACGAAATGGATCTAAGTCACGAGTGACGCGGGCTCTAAGGTGAAGTGTACGAAGTTGTCGTCGGGTTTTGCCGAGGCACTCGTCTGACAGGAAGTGCAACGCTCTGCCGTCATGGAGATATGCAGGCAGGCATCAGGAAATAACAAAAAAGGCGGTCAAGCCATGTTCAAACATTCGAAAGTACGTCAAGCCGGGCTCATTCTTTTCGCCACCACGCTATTGTTGATTTTGCCGAATCTGACCAAGG
Organism: Pseudomonas mucoides; assembly: GCF_015461845.1. Lineage (GTDB taxonomy): Bacteria > Pseudomonadota > Gammaproteobacteria > Pseudomonadales > Pseudomonadaceae > Aquipseudomonas > Aquipseudomonas mucoides. The sequence goes on from NZ_JACOPW010000001.1 coordinate 1,035,088, forward strand.
TGATTGGCTAGTCGGTAAAAGAAAACGGTGTCAGGTATTTATATCGTCATTCTAAAAATGTGACTGGCCCGCTACCCGGGCCAGCGTGGGTGTGCCAACCTTTGGGCACTTCCACGACATGGACGGCGATCTATTGAAAACGCTCATTCTGTTCGGGGCCTTGCTGCTCAGCACGCCTCTGTTTGCCGCACAGCTGAACCTCGAGCTGGGCGCGACCACTCGCACCTGGCAGACCGAAGAACTGCTCAAGCACCCGCAAGTCCAGACCCTCCATATTGCCGACGACGTTTCCTACAAACGGGACATGAGTTATCAAGCGGTGCCGCTGGCGGCGCTGTTGACCGGCATCAAGCCCGATGACCATTTGCAAGCCGTGGCGCTGGACGGATTTGCCGCCGAGTTGGCCGCGGCGCCTTTGCTCAACACCCAAGGTGCGCGGGCGTGGCTGGCGATTGAAGACCCGGCCAAACCTTGGCCGGCATTGTCAGAAGGCAAGCCGGGGGCCGGGCCGTTTTATCTGGTCTGGACGGATCCGCAGGCCGGCAATATCAGCCCGGAACAATGGCCGTTTCAGGTGTCCAGCATCAAGCGCCTGGCGCCGGTCGCTGCGCGCTTCCCTGCCCTGCTGCCTGATCCGGCGTTGAAGGCGGGCGATCCGGTGAATCAAGGCTTTGCGTTGTTTCAGAAGAACTGCCTGGCGTGCCATCGATTGAACGGTGCCGGGGATGCGCAGTTCGGGCCGGATTTGAATATTCCGTTTAGTCCGACCGAGTATTTCGGGGCGGAGTTCTTGAAGCGCTATATCCGTGATCCGCAGAGCTTGCGCCAGTGGCCGCAGGCGAAGATGCCGGGGTTTACGGCGCAGGTATTGCCAGATGCGGATCTGGACATGCTGGTGGGGTATTTGAAGCACATGGCCGGGCGCAAAATTAAGCCCTGATACCCATCCCCCACTGTAGGAGTGCCTGCTCGCGATAGCGGTGCGTCAGTTACAGATTTGCTGACTGGCAGACCGCTATCGCGAGCAGGCTCACTCCTACAAGGGATTTGTAAGGCGCCTGATTATTGTTGCTGGACGGAGATAACCGGCATCGGCGTCGGCGACACAAACACCTTCGCATGCATCTGCTCACACCCGCCGCCCCGGCGCATTCCGCGTACCGGACAGGCGTCCAGATAATCCAGGCCCACGGCAAGCTTCAAATGGCGCTCGGGCCGGGCCAATTCATTGGTCACATCAAAGCTGTACCACGCATCATCGAGCCAGGCTTCCGCCCAGGCGTGACTGGCCAGGTGTTCGCTGTTCTCGCTGTACAGATAACCCGACACATAACGCGACGGAATGCCCAGGCTTCGCGCACAGGCGAGAAACGCATGGGTATGGTCCTGACAGACGCCGGAACGTCCGGCAAAGGCCTGGGCCGCGCTGGTGTCGACTTCGGTCGAGCCTGGCGTGTAGGTCATGTGCTGGTTCAGGCCATGCATCAAGTCGATCAGTGCGGTGCGATCCCGACGGGTCTTGCATTCCTTTTGCGCGAACGCTCGCAAGGCTTCGTCGGCTTCGGTCAGCCGGGTGAAACGCAGGAACGGCAGCGCCGACTGGCTCTCATGTTCGGCTTCGCGCAGTTCATCGATATCCACCTGACCACGGGCGCCAATGATGATCGCCTCGTGCGGCTCGTCCATGGTCAGTACATGCAGGATGTTGCCGAACGGATCGAGTTGCGCGCGCACCGGGCGCGGCAGGTCGAGTTGCCAACTGAGCACGTGCTGGCGCTCGCTGTCATGGGGTGTCAGTCGCAAATACTGGATGCTCGCCCGCACCTGATCTTCATAGTGATAGGTGGTTTCGTGGCTTATGGAAAGTCTCATGCAGCCTCCAGGTAAGAACTGTGAATGGCGTTGCCCAACTGGCGCACCAGCGGGATGAATTCGGTCAGCCAGGCATGCAGGCCTTCGTCGAGAATTTCGTTGATGCCGGTGTAGCGCAGGCGTGCGTCGATCTCGGCGGCCAGGCGCTGCGCGGGGCGGCCGTTGGCCCCCGGCAGGCTGGCGAGAATCTGGTCGATTTCTTCGGTGCACGCGCGCAAGGAACGCGGTACATCCGCGCGCAGCAACAGCAACTCGGCCACATGCCGGGCACCGGGGGCGTCGCGGTAGATCTCGGTGTACGCCTCGAACGACGACAGCGCTCGCAACAAGGCGCTCCACTGGTAATAGGCGTGCGCCGTGCTGTCACTGACCGCTTCGGCTTGATCGCCGGCCATTTCGTAGCGTGCATCGAGCAGGCGCAGCGTGTTGTCGGCCCTTTCGATAAACGTCCCCAGACGAATGAAGCGGAACGCATCGTTACGCATGATGGTGCCGTAGGACGCGCCCCGGAACAGGTGGGAACGTTCCTTGATCCACTCGCAAAAACGGCTCATGCCATAGCGGCTCAAGCCCTGTTCGGCGATCCCGCGAATTTCCAGCCAGGTGGCGTTTATGTTTTCCCACATGTCGGCGGTGATTCGCCCACGCACCGCATGGGCACTGGCTCGCGCCGAACCGAGGCAGCTGTAGATGCTCGCCGGGTTGGCCGCATCGAGGGCGAAGAAATGCAACAGCCGTTCGGCATGCAACTCGCCGTGGCGCTCCAGGTAATCGTCCAGGGTGCCGGTGATCAGCAGCGGCATGGCGAGTTCGTGCAGCCCGTTGCCGCGACCATCCTGCGGCATCAGCGACAGCGAATAACTGATGTCGAGCATCCGTGCGAGGTTTTCCGCCCGCTCCAGGTAACGCGACATCCAATACAAATCCGAGGCAGTTCTACTTAACATGGCAGGCTTCCTTCAATCCTCGACCACCCAGGTGTCCTTGGTTCCGCCACCCTGGGAGGAATTCACCACCAGAGAGCCTTCACGCAAAGCAACACGGGTCAAACCGCCGGGCACGACCCGGGTTTCGCGGCCAGACAATACAAACGGACGCAGGTCGATGTGGCGTGGCGCAATGCCGTTTTCGACAAAGGTCGGACAGGTCGACAGGGACAACGTCGGTTGCGCGATGTACGCGTGGGGCTTGGCTTTGATCCGTGCACGGAACGATTCGATTTCCGCCGCCGTCGCCGCCGGCCCCACCAGCATTCCGTAACCGCCAGAGCCCTGGGTTTCCTTGACCACCAGATCCGGAAGATTGGCCAGCACGTGGGACAGTTCGGAGGGATTGCGACACTGGAACGTCGGCACGTTCTTCAGGATCGGCTCCTCGTCGAGGTAGAAACGGATCATGTCGGTGACAAACGGGTACACCGACTTGTCGTCCGCCACCCCGGTGCCGATGGCATTCGCCAGCACGACGTTGCCGGAACGGTACGACGACAGCAGCCCCGGAACGCCCAGCATTGAATCCGGATTGAACGCCAGCGGATCGAGGAACGCATCGTCGAGGCGACGGTAGATCACGTCGACAGCTTTCGGCCCGTCCGTGGTGCGCATGAACACCTTGTCATCGCGCACGAACAGGTCCGCGCCCTCCACCAGTTCAACCCCCATTTCCCGAGCCAGAAAGGCATGCTCGAAAAATGCGCTGTTGAAGCGACCCGGCGTCAACACCACCACGCTCGGGTTATCGATCGGGCTGGAGCTTTTCAGGGTATCCAGAAGCAAATTCGGATAGTGATCGATAGGCGCAATGCGTTGCGCCGCAAACAGTTCGGGGAACAGGCGCATCATCATCTTGCGGTCTTCGAGCATGTAGCTGACGCCGCTCGGTGTACGCAGGTTGTCTTCGAGCACGTAGTACGTGCCGTCGCCGTCGCGCACCAGATCGACACCTGAGATGTGCGAATAGATGTCCCGGTGCAGATCCAGCCCTTGCATCGCCAACTGGTATTGCTCGTTGGCCAGCACTTGCTCGGCCGGGATGATGCCGGCCTTGATGATGCGCTGCTCGTGATAGAGGTCGGCAAGGAACATGTTCAGTGCCTTGACCCGCTGAATGCAGCCGCGCTCGACGACCCGCCATTCGCTGGCAGGAATGCTGCGGGGGATGGTGTCGAAGGGAATCAGGCGCTCTGTCCGCTGCTCGTCCCCGTAGAGCGTGAAGGTTATCCCGGCGCGATGAAATAACAGATCGGCCTCGCGTCGCCGTTGTGCCAGAAGCTCGTCAGGCGTTTCGGCCAGCCAACGGGCAAACTCCCGATAATGCGGGCGGACCTGGCCGCCGGCATCGTACATTTCATCAAAATAGGTGCGGATCATGCCGTACTCCTTGTCACCCGGACATCTAGGCTTCGCAAGGCCCGTGCCAGCGGCAGAAACGCTTTGATATCAATCGGTTGGATAATCGCTCCGTTTTCACCGCACCATTCCTGTGCAGCAAACGCCCCAACCTGACAGCCCCCGCTTCATTGCAAGGCGACGTTGTCGCCTATCACCAGCATAGTCAGAGTTGATTTCACTGCCCGGCCGCCGGCGGGGATAATCCGCGCATTCGCTGGATAAACAGCCCGAACTTCCCTTTAGCCGCCTGCTCAGGCGGCTTTTTTTTGCGCCGGATTCTTGTTTCAGGGTTTTGCCGGACGTGTTTTACGACCCTCCGCAAACTAAAACGGCCAACCCGAAGGTCAGCCGTTAGTGCGTGTCACTGTTCATAGGATTATGCGAGTAGCCCTCGTACCTCCTGCTTGACGCCCCATCCTTCGATGATGCCGCCCAGAGGCTCGACCACCGCCTCGAAGCCTTGCTCGAAATCGCCGATGTCATCGTAAGTGGCGTACATGACTTTGCTCAGTTCGAGCGCCCATGCCCCGTCGTCGCGCACACTGATTTGCGCATTCAGGGATTCGCCACGGTAATGACCTGCTGCTCTGCGGGCCCGCTCCTCGTCGGGAAAAATGGCGTAGAACTCGATGGGGTGGAATCTTGAAAAGTCGAAACCGCCTTCTTTCATGCGGCGCAGCACCGAGCTGCTGATGTCTTCTTGATAGGCTGTGCTCATGAAACGTCCCCCTCATATAGTGATGGATAGACTTTCCGTATTCCCGGCACGCGCAACCGAGTGGTGCGCGCGATGCGGCAACCTCGTTGCCGGTGGGAAGCAAGCATGTAGCTGACAAGACCAGACCTTAGCGATCCGTTCGCTGATCTCGATTGCAGAGTAGCCTCAAGAGAGAGCCGCTGCCAAGGCCTGAATGAGAATGAGACAGGAGAGGTTCAGATTGGCGTGATGCCGAGGATTTGTATGCTGTTCTGGGCTTTGAGACTTTTGACGCTCGCATCAGCGGTTCGCCCTTCCAGATCATTCAGATCCAGTTTGGCAGCGACGGGAAGAAGTCGGGCCTTGATGAGTTTGGCGGCGTGCTCGTTATCCGGGCACTCGTTGCACTCAAAGACTTCATCGACTGTTTCACCGTGATCATCCACGAAAGTGATTTTCCACTTTTGCATCAGTGCCTCCTCGATAAAGCCCATGGATGGGCCTACATGCATCTGGACTTTTGCGCTGACTGATCGTTCAAACGAATTGCGATGTTCTGACAGGAAACCGGTTGCCGTTTTTGTAGGAGTGAGCCTGCTCGCGATAGCAATCTGTCAGTCAATAATCATGTGACTGACACACCGCTATCGCGAGCAGGCTCACGCCTACACAGGGGGTGTGTACAACCCTTAGTCGTTGCTTGGCTTGTTCACCGCTTGCAGCACGTATTGCGGCAAGGCGAAGGCGCCGATGTGGATCTCTGGATTGTAGTAGCGGGTGATGATGCCGCTGCCGGCGAAACGCTGTTGCAGGGTTTCACGGGACAATTTGCGATAAGCGGTATCGGTCGCGCCCCAGGCAAATGTCATCGAGCCACCGATGTAGGTCGGCACGGCCGCCTGATAGAAGTGCCAGTCCGGGAACAGGCTGCGCAGACGCCCGGCGGTGGTTTTGACTTCTTCGATCTGCATGAACGGGGTGCCGTTCTGGGTGACCAGGATGCCGCCTTCGTTCAGGCAGCGACGGCAGGCCTGGTAGAAGTTTTCCGAGAACAGCACTTCACCCGGACCGATCGGGTCGGTGGAATCAGAAATGATCACGTCGAACTTTTCAGTCGTGGTGGCGACGAAACGCATGCCGTCGTCGATCACCAGGTTCAGACGAGGATCTTCGAACGCACCTTTGGAGTGGTTTGGCAGGAATTCCTTGCACATGTCGACCACAGTGCCATCGATCTCGACCATGGTGATGTGTTCGATGCTGCGGTGCTTGGCCACTTCACGCAGCATGCCGCCGTCGCCGCCACCGATGATCAGCACGCGCTTGGCGCTGCCGTGCGCCAGGATCGGCACGTGGGTGAGCATTTCGTGATAGATGAATTCGTCGGCTTCGGTGGTCTGGATCACGCCGTCAAGCGCCATCACTCGACCCATGCGCGGGTTTTCGAAGATGACCAGGTGCTGGTGTTCGGTGCGCACTTCGTGCAGCAGTTTTTCCATGCGAAAACGCTGGCCATAGCCTTCGTAGAGGGTTTCCAGGTATTCGCTGGCAGGGGTAGTGCTCATGGGAAGTGCTCCGATGAATGCGGGTGGCAACGGACGGTTACCCGCCCATGATGGCCAATCGAGCAGCTCGATTAACCGGGAAAGGCGCGCATTCTACGTCGCGGAAGATGACAGGTCGAACCTCACTTGATAAGTCGACACATTCCTCTGTGGGAGCGGCGGTGCGACGTCTCGACTTGCCTGCGATGCGGACGGCTCGGTCTAGGTAGACCGCAGCGATTCCATCGCAGGCAAGCCGCGCTCCCACAGGTTCAGTGTCAGTTGTGAGGACGCACTCAGATGCGGACGTTGCCCCGCGGCCCGGCGATGGCCCAGATGATCAGGCCCAATACCGGCAGGAACGCGATCAACAGCACCCAGAGGATTTTCATCCCGGTGGTGGCGCCACTTTTTATCACGTTGATGATGGCCCAGATATCCAGCACGAAAATGATCAAGGCGACCAGGCTGTTGAACGTAGAACCCATGGTGACGCTCCCTAAGAGTGATATGCACCCTTAGGATAGCCGGGCCTTGCGAGGGTTCCGCTTTTTAAACGTGAATCGCGATCTTCAGCGCTTCCAGCGACGGCGCAGCGGCGATGCCGACTTTGGCACACAGCTCAAGCACACGCGGCACATCGTTGCCGTAGACCAGCACCACTTGCAGCTCGTCGTCGAGCAGCTGGCTGAAGTTCATCAGCGTGTAACCACCGTTTTCCTTATTCATGCTACCCATTTGCACCTGAATGCGATTGAGTGCGGTCAGGGCTTCGGTCTTGGCCAGCTGCTTGGGTTTGATATTGAAATCAACGCCAGGGCCGAACGAGGCGACGATCTGGGCGAACAGGTCCATGTAGGTGTCGGCCTGGAACAGCACCGTCTCCGGCAGACTGCCGACCACCACCCATTCACCCAACGGGATCGGGAAGGTGTCGTCGTAGTTGATATCCGGGTTGGCCGTGAGAAAAGCCTGCGGATCGGCGTAGGCTTGAGCCGCTTCGTCAGCAACTTTCAGGATTTCGTCATCGCTCATGCACCCGGAGCTGATTTTGCTGATGAGTTCGACGAGTGCGGCTTTCATGAGGCGGATCCTGTAGCGAGTGAATTTTGAGGGCGCGAAGGATAGCGCATTCGCAGAAAGTTACCGAGCGTGAGGAGACCTGTGGCGAGGGAGCATGCCCCTCACCACAAAGCATCATCCCAGCAGTTTTTCCAGCTGCGCGGTGGTGTCGACGGCGCCCATCGTTTTAGCGGCATCGAGGGCCGACACGCCGTTGGCGTCCTTGGCTTTCGGATCGGCCCCTTTGCTGATCAGGTAGTCGACGATGGCGACGCGGTTGAACATCGCCGCCATCATCAACGCGGTACGGCCATCAAACGATGAACCTTCCACTTGCGCGCCGCCCTCGACCAAGGCCGTGACCACCGCCAGGTCGCCCTTGAACGCGGCACCGGCAATCGGGCTTTGGCCGTTGTCGTTGCGGATTTCCGGGTCGGCCTTGTGTTCGAGCAGGACTTTCACGGTGTCCACGTGGCCGTGGTAGGCGGCCAGCATCAGCAAGGTGTCGCCCTTGTGGTTACGCAGGTTGGGCGGCAGGCCTTTGGTCAACAGCGCTGCCATCATGGCCGCATCGCCCTCGCGCGCCTTGTTGAATACCTGTTCGGCAAATTCAGCGGCTTCTTCGGGGGTCATCTGGCGGCTTTGATCTGACATCGGGGGCTCCCTGTTCGGTTATTCGTAAAGCCGACAGTTTCCCGAGCAGCCCCCGCGCTGTCACTTGTTTTTTCTCAAGGGCCGCCATAGGCACATTCAATAGCGGTACTTGCCGCTGTGAATATCCGCCAGCACCTGCTCGGTAACCTGCACATAAGTCTGGGTGCCGGGCAACCAGGCGTAGATCGGGTCATCGCCGGTCTTGCCAGGGTCGAAGGCTTCGTCCTTGAGCCGGGTCTTCTGGTATTTGAAGGTCCCGGTGGTCTCCATTTTCACTTTCACCCGCAAAAACAGCGGCACCGCATAGGTCGGCATTTGCTGGCGAGCAAACTCCAGCAGTTCGCTGAAGTCCAGGGTGGCCAGGGATTCGGCCGGAGTAATCGCCGCCATGCCGGCACGCCCGTTGGTGTTGTGGACTTCCACGCCATACGCCACGGCTTCCGCGATGTGCGGGTGTTGCAGGAGGATGTTTTCCACTTCCGTGGTCGAGACGTTCTCGCCCTTCCAGCGGTAGGTGTCGCCCAAGCGGTCGACGAACTGTGCATGGCCAAAACCAATGTTGCGCAGCAAGTCACCGGTGTTGAAGTACCGATCGCCCTTCTTGAACACGTCATGCAGCACGACTTTTTCGGTCTTTTGCGGATCGGTGTAACCGTCCAGCGGCGCCTTGTCGTCGATTCTCGCCAGCAACAAACCCTGCACGCCCTTGGGCACTTTGTTCATGAAACCCTTGGCGTTGCGAATCGGCTGGCCGCTGTCGTGGTCGTAGGCCACCAGCTCCCAGGCCATCAGCGAGAAACCGATGGTGTGGTCAAAATTGAGAATGTTGGTGAAGCCGATGTTGCCGTCGCTGGCCGCATACAGTTCACAGATATGCTCGACGCCGAAGCGGGTCTTGAAGGCGTCCCACGCGCCGGGGCGCAAACCGTTGCCGATCATCTTCGTCACGCCGTGCTGGCTGTCTTCGGCGCTGGTAGGTTGATCCACCAGATAGCGGCACAACTCGCCCACGTAACCGAGGGTGGTCGCGTGGTATTTGCGTACGTCATTCCAGAACTGGCTGGCGCTGAATTTGCGGCGGATGGCAAAGCCCGAAGCACCGTTGATGGCCGAGCCCCAGCACACGCAGAGCCCGGTGGCGTGATACAGCGGCAAGGTGCAATAGACGATGTCGTGCGGCTGCATGTCCAGGGCGATCAGGCCGAAACTGGCGGAGCTGCGCATCCAGCGTCCGTGCTTGAAGACGCCGGCCTTGGGCAATCCGGTGGTGCCCGAGGTGTAGATATAGAAACAAGGATCGTCGAAAAAAACCTGCTGGCTGCTGACAGGGTTTTCCTCGGACGCGTCGGCACTCGCCGCCATCAGGTTGATGAAACCGTCGGGGGCAACGCCCGGATGGTTGCAGGTGTCTTGATCGGCGACGAACCAGGTTCGCGCCGGCGCGATGGACACCCGCTCGCGGACCTGGGAAAACGCCGGGACCAGTTCGCCGCCGACAATGATCGCCACGGGGGCTACCAAATTCAGGCTGTGCGCGAGGGTATCGCGGGTTTGCGAGGTATTGAGCAACGCGCTGATCGCGCCGACCTTGGCCACGGCCAGAATCGTCACCAGCAGTTCTGGACGGTTCTCGATGAAGACCGCGACCACGTCACCCTTGCCGATGCCTTGGGCAATCAGATGATGAGCAATGCGATTCGCCCACTGGTTGACCTGCGTATAGGTCAGCGTCACGTCGCCCTGCAGTAACGCGGGGCCATCGGGATTGCGCAACGTCGCCTGTTCGAAACACCAGCCCAGGCCACACGGTTGGGTCGGATCCTTGACGTTGGCGACTTTCAGGCCCTTCACCACACGGGGAATGGTTCTGGCGATCGTCGGCAGTTTGCGGAGCATCATGCCCCAGGTAATCGTGTCGTTTGGCCTGCGTTTCATCTGTGCTCCCGCTGATTTTTTTATTGTCGGGCGGCGTTCCATGAGCTCGAAAATACGTCAGCGGTTCTTGGCCTGTACACGCGGATTTTGCAATGTTTTGTATCCGCAACCCGGATAAACGAACGATGAACCTCGAGGTGCGGATTGGTTCCATCGAAGCAGCAACAATCTTTCAAAATGCAGGATGCACGATGGCCATTCATGCAGATTGCACGAAAGCGAAAACCCGACATAAAATTAACTTATTGATTTATAAGGATTTTATTAAATTCAAATACTGGCACAATCGCTGCAACTACCTCTCCATGCTTGCCAATCTCGTGCAAACGGAGCTGATAGACATGAGCCTGATCCAAGAAAAATTTACCTCCCTGTTCTCCAACTTCGAAGTCACCACCCAAGCGCGTCCTGACGGCGGAATTTTGCTGACCTTGCGCAGCAGCGAAGGCCGTGTGTTCAAGCGTTCGATTTCCTACCAGCAATTGCACGCGGGTGATCAGTTGACCTGGGTGATCAGTGCGATTCGCCGTGACCTTGCCGAACAGGCGAGTGAACTGCCGCAGATCTCCATGCTGCAAAGCCAGCAACGATTTGCCTTGCCGACTTATCACACGGCGTAAATCGTTGCAGTGCTGAAAACAAACAGGCCGTGAGCTTTCGCTTCACGGCCTGCGTTGTTATGTGGTGTGCTTTATAAGGTGGAGGGGTTGATTCGCGCGAAGCTGTCGACGGTCAGATGGCCTGCCAACTCCCCACCCTCTCGCGCCAGCCCGCAGGTCGCCATCCCGGCCGTGCGTGCAGCGTCCAGCTCTTCGACGATGTCGGACAGAAACAGAATCTGCGCAGGCTCAAGCCCGATGGCCTGAGTGATGCGTTGGTAAGACTGCGCTTCCCGCTTGGGCCCCGACGTGGTGTCGAAATAGCCGCTGAACAGTGGCGACAAATCCCCAGCCTCGGAACAACCGAAGATCAGTTTTTGCGCCTGGATCGAGCCCGAGGAGTACACAAACAGTTGATAGCCTTCCTGATGCCAGCGCTTGAGCGCTTCAACGGCGTCCAGGTAAACGTGGCCCTTCAACTGCCCGGCCTGATAACCCTGCTCCCAGACCATGCCTTGCAACGCCTTGAGCGGCGTGGCTTTGCGGTCTTCGGCGATCCAGCTCAGCAGAATGGCGATCACCCGCTCAACGTCGGCATCCGGCTCGGCGCTGTCGCGACGCACGGCCGACAGTTGCTCCGCCACATCGGCGCGCGCGGCGTGCTGACGGACAAACTCCGGCAGGTGTTTCGCGGCGTAGGGAAACAGCACGTCGAACACAAAACTCACCGCGCTGGTGGTGCCTTCGATGTCGGTGAGAATCGCTTTGATCGGCATCGGTTCAGTCCTCAAGACGCGGGAAGCGGCTGGCGATGTCTTCGCCGGTGAAATTGGCCACCCAGCCTTCAGGGTTGTTGAACAGGCGGATCGCGACGAAATGCGGATGCTCGCCCATGTCAAACCAGTGCGGCGTGCCGGCCGGGACCGAGATCAGGTCGTTCTTTTCGCACAGCACCGCGTAGACGTAATCGTCGATGTGCAGGGTAAACAGGCCACGACCCGCCACGAAAAATCGCACTTCATCTTCGCCATGACGGTGTTCGTCGAGGAACTTGGCGCGCAGTTCGGCTTTTTGCGGGTGATCGCTGTTCAGGCTGATGACGTCGACCGTGATGTAACCGCGCTCGGTCATCAGCTTGTCGATCTGCTCCTGATACGCGGCGATCACTTCTTCCTGACTGGCGCCGGGCTGGATCTTCGCCGCCGCTTGCCAGCGGTCGAAACGCACGCCCTGTTCGGCCAGGGTCGAGGCGATGTCTTCAAAATGGGTCAGTACCTTGTTCGGCAGGTCAGGGCTTGAGACGTGGTAAACGGACAGGCTGCTCATCAGGGCAACTCCTTAACGGTTCATGCGTTACGGTTGAAGAGCGCGCGCATCTTCAACTCGCACTCGAACAAAAATTCAAAGGCCTCGATCTGCCGCAGCGCATCACTCATGCGCGCGCCCCAGGTGTAGAGGCCATGGCCGCGAATCAAGTAGCCGACGCAATCGGGATGGGCGTCCAGCCAAGGCTGAACCTTGGCGGCGAGGCGCGCAATATCCTGATCGTTGTCGAAAATCGGCACGCGCACCCGGGATTCGTGGGTCGATACGCCACTGAAGGCTTTTTGCAGTTCGTAGTCTTCGAACTCGATGAAATCTTCCGGGGTCAGGCGCGACAGCACCGTGGCGTTCACCGAATGGGTGTGCAGCACCGCGCCGATGTCCGCGCGCCAGCTGTAGAGCTGGGTGTGCAGCAGGGTTTCGGCGGACGGCTTTTTACCCGGTTCCAGGCTGTTGCCCGACAAATCGGTGGCGAGCACATCGTCGAGCCCCAACTGACCTTTGTGCTTGCCGGACACCGTCAGCAGCGCTTCGCTCGGCGACAGACGCGTCGAGTAGTTGCTGCTGGTGGCCGGTGACCAGCCGCGGCCATACAGAAAACGCCCGGCGTCGATGATTTCCTGGGCGAGGTGTTCACGGGTAAGGCTCATGGCCTGTCCTCTTGCAGTCGTGTGGCAATGATAACGGCAGCCGCCAGGGCTGCGAGGCTTGCAATACTAAAGGTCAACGGTGCGCCGAGGGCATTCCAGCTGTAACCGGAATACAACGCGCCCAATGCGCCGCCGGTGCCGGCCAGCGCGGCGTAAAGCGCCTGGCCCTGCCCTTGCTGGCGTGCGCCGAAACTACGTTGCACGAACTGGATGGCAGCCGCGTGAAAGCTGCCGAACGTGGCGGCGTGCAGCACCTGGGCAAACAGCAACACCCAGAGAAATTCGGCATACGAACCAAGCAGCACCCAACGCAGGGCGGCCAACAGGAAACTCGCCAGCAGCACCCGGCGCACCGAGAAGCGCGCGAGGATTTTACTCATGGCCAAAAACATCAGCACTTCAGCAACCACACCAACTGCCCAGAGCATGCCGATGACGCCGCGGCTGTAGCCCAACCGTTCAAGGTGCAAGGTCAAAAACGTGTAATACGGGCCATGGCTCATCTGCATCAGCGCCACGCAGCCATAAAACGCCAACACCCCGGGGCTGCGCAATTGCTTGAGAAACCCGTCCCCCGCTTCACGAAGGCCCTGAACTGGTTGGGCATTCGGCACCCACAGGCTGCTGACGACGATACCGGCCATGATCAACACCAACGCCACCGGATAGATGTCGAGGCTGAGCCATTCGAACAATCGGCCCAGTAACACCACGGTGATGATGAAACCGATGGAGCCCCAAAGGCGAATCTGACTGTAGCGCGAGGTCTGGCCTTTCAAGTGCGCCAGGGTTATGACTTCGAACTGCGGCAATACCGCGTGCCAGAAGAACGCGTGCAACGCCATGACCATCGCCAGCCAGGCGTAGGTCTTACTGACAAAAATCAGCGAGAACGTCAGCAGCGTACACACCGCGCCGAAGCGCACGATGGCCAGGCGCCGGCCGGTGTAATCCCCCAGCCAGCCCCAGATGTTCGGCGCGACGCAGCGCATCAGCATCGGGATTGCCACCAGTTCGCCGATGCGCGCACTGGAAAACCCCAGGTGATCGAAGTACAGCGCCAGAAACGGCGCCGTCGAGCCGAGCAAGGCGAAATAGAACAGATAGAAACTGGAGAGCCGCCAGTACGGGAGCGCCGCCACGCTCGTCAGACCGCAGCGGCGTTAAGGTCAGCCATTAAAGCTGACCCAGCACCGGTGTGCTCACGCGCACATCGGCGTTCTGACCACGGTGACGCAACAGGTGATCCATCAACACGATGGCCATCATCGCTTCAGCGATGGGCGTAGCGCGGATGCCGACGCATGGGTCGTGACGGCCCTTGGTGATGACGTCCACCGGGTTGCCATGAATGTCGATGGAACGGCCCGGCGTGGTGATACTCGACGTTGGCTTCAGCGCCAGGTGCGCGACGATCGGCTGGCCGGACGAAATACCACCGAGAATGCCGCCGGCATTGTTGCTGAGGAAACCTTCCGGGGTCATTTCATCGCGGTGTTCAGTGCCGCGCTGGGCAACACTGGCGAAACCGGCGCCGATTTCCACGCCTTTCACCGCGTTGATGCTCATCAGCGCATGGGCCAGCTCGGCATCGAGGCGGTCGAAAATCGGCTCGCCGAGGCCAGGCATCACGCCTTCAGCCACCACCGTGATCTTCGCGCCGACCGAATCCTGGTCGCGACGCAACTGGTCCATATAGGCTTCCAGCTCCGGGACTTTGTCCGGGTCAGGACTGAAGAAAGCGTTCTCTTCCACCGAATCCCAGGTCTTGAACGGAATTTCAATCGGGCCGAGCTGGCTCATGTAGCCGCGAATGACGATGCCCTGGGTGGCCAGGTATTTCTTGGCAATTGCACCAGCCGCTACGCGCATCGCGGTTTCCCGGGCCGAGCTGCGACCGCCGCCACGGTAATCACGCTCACCGTATTTATGGTGGTAGGTGTAGTCGGCGTGGGCCGGGCGGAACAGATCCTTGATCGCCGAGTAGTCCTTGGACTTCTGGTCGGTGTTGCGGATCAGCAGACCAATGGAGCACCCGGTGGTGCGACCTTCGAACACGCCAGAGAGGATTTCGACTTCGTCGGCTTCCTGGCGTTGCGTGGTGTGACGGCTGGTGCCCGGCTTGCGGCGATCCAGGTCACGCTGCAAATCCTCCAGAGAAATCTCCAGCCCCGGCGGGCAGCCGTCGACAATGGCGACCAACGCCGGACCATGGCTTTCGCCCGCGGTGGTGACAGTGAACAGCTTGCCGTAGGTATTGCCGGACATGCAGGACGCTCCGTGAAATAGAACCTGAATACGAATGCGCGCCAGTATACGCAGGCTACCCAAGTAGTTCATCCTCGAACCTTATGGGTGCCCGCGAGTCCAACCGGCACCTTTGTGAATGATGGCGTGATGATGCTGCGAGTTTTAGCCTTGAGCCTGACCTTGTTTACCGGCTACGTGCAGGCCACCGTCCTGCAACGACCTATTACGCTGGATACCGGCACCGGTGAGCTTTTCGGCTCGCTGTTGCTGCCAAAATCCGACAATCCTGTGCCAGTCGTCCTGATCATTTCCGGCTCCGGTCCTACAGATCGTGACGGCAATAACACCGACGGCGGACGCAATGACAGCCTAAAACGGCTCGCCTGGGTGCTGGCCAAACACAACATCGCCAGCGTGCGTTACGACAAACGCGGTGTGGCAGCGAGCCTTGCCGCCACGCCGGATGAACGCAATCTGTCGGTAGAGGCCTATGTGGCCGATGCCGAAGCCTGGGGCCAGAAGCTGAAAAGTGATCCGCGTTTCGGCCCGCTGATTCTGCTCGGCCACAGCGAAGGCGCCTTGATCGCCACCCTGGCGGCGCCAAGTGTAAACGCCGCGGCGGTCATCTCGCTGTCCGGCAGCGCTCGCCCGGTTGATCAGGTGTTGCGTCAACAGTTGAGCAATCAACTGCCACCGGCGCTGATGCTGCGCAGCAATGAGCTGCTCGACAGCCTCAAGGCCGGTCACACCGACGACAACGTGCCGCCGCAGCTTCAGACGATTTTCCGTCCGAGTGTGCAGCCATACCTGATTTCTCTGTTCCGGCAGGACCCGGCGGCAGCGTTCGCCAGGTTGAAGATGCCGGCGTTGATCATTCAGGGCAGCAACGACATTCAGGTTGGAGTCGGTGACGCCAGGCTGCTGAAAGCCGCCAAACCGGACGCCGAGCTGGCGCTGATCGAAGGCATGAACCACGTCATGCGCATTGTGCCCAACGACGTCAAACGGCAATTGGCCTCTTATAAAGACCCCCAATTGCCACTGGCGGCCGAGCTTGGCACCCGCATCCTCGGGTTTATTGACGGACTTCGCCCCAGTTAAGCGCTGTTGGCCCTCCAGTCCTGTCAAAAACGGCCGATAAGCCTTTGTCGCCAGCGCAATGGCTGGCGGCAGGGCTTGGACAGGATCTCGCCGTTATGACTGATACCCAGACTTCACCCGACACCACCGCTGAAAAAGACGCACCGCCAGCGGTTGAGCTGCCGTGGGCGGACGTCCACGTCGAGCACCACAAGATGCTCCGTCTGGCGCCGCTGAAAACAGACCGCAACACCGGCGGGCGACCGCTGCGCTTTGTCGAATTCGGCTATGCCGAACGCAACAGCAAGGAGCAGAGCCTGATGCGCATGAGCATCACCTTGCCCGGTCAGCGCGTGCGCAAAGAACAGAATCACCTCGACGTGTGGGTCGATCACACCGCCAAGCGTGTGCATTTCGGCCCCGACAGCGGCTTGCAGATTGAACCGATGAACCGTGGCATCGGCCGCTTCATGGCCGCTCAAGGCATCACGTGGGCGAAGAAGCGCTGGTCCGGTTACACCGTCGACGGCACGGACCTGAACAATAAAGATGCGCTGAACGAAGACACCCGCCTGCGCCGCGATCACTTCCTCAAGGCCCATGGTTTTGAGGTGGTGTATGCCGATGCCCAGCATTTGAAGGGCAGCGTCAAAGACGTGCAGGTCGGTGACCTGTCGGGCGAGTGGAACACTGAAAAGCTGCAACTGGTGGAAATTCTCGAAGCGGCGCAGATGCTTCAGCAGGCCGAGCAGAACCTGGCCGAGCAAGAAGTAAAGCTGAAGACGCACGAAGAAAAAGTCAGCAAGTACAAGCGGGAAGACGCCGGGCTGCGCTTTACCATTACGTGTCTGGTGGCGTTTGCGATGTTTCAGGCGGGGTTGTTGATCTGGATTGCTACGCATCGGTAAACGTCTGAGACCGACGTGCGGCCATCGCGGCCACGCTCCCACAGGTTCTGTGTCGTACCCGAATGGTGCGACACATTCTGAACCTGTAGGAGCGAGGCTTGCCCGCGATGGCTTTCTAAAGTCAGACGCGAGAAGCGAACAGTGCCTGATGATCGCGGCACTGTTCAGCCGTCAACATGAACACCCCATGCCCGCCGCGCTCGAAATCGAGCCACGCAAAATCGACTTCCGGGTACAGTGCGTCGACGTGAACCTGACTGTTGCCCACTTCGACAATCAGCAAGCCCTTCTCGGTCAGATGATCCGCCGCTTCCGCCAGCATGCGGCGCACCAGGTTCAAACCGTCATCGCCACAGGCCAGGCCCAGCTCCGGCTCGTGCTGATACTCGTCCGGCATATCGGCGAAATCTTCCGCATCGACGTAGGGCGGGTTCGACACGATCAGGTCGAAACGTTGACCCGGTAAACCATCAAAGCCATCGCCCTGAACCGTGTACACCCGCTCATCGACACCGTGACGCTCGATGTTCTGGTTGGCCACTTCCAGCGCTTCAAACGACAGATCGGCCAGCACTACTTCGGCGTTCTGGAACTCGTAGGCGCAGGCGATACCGATGCAACCGGAACCGGTGCACAGGTCGAGAATGCGCGCTGGTTCGGCCCCCAACCATGGCTCGAAGCGTTTTTCAATCAGTTCGCCAATCGGTGAACGCGGGATCAGCACGCGCTCGTCGACGATGAAGGACATGCCGCAAAACCACGCTTCGCCCAACAGGTAAGCGGTCGGAATGCGTTCTTCGATGCGGCGCTTGAGCAAGCGCTGCAGATTGACCAGCTCATCATCTTCCAGCGCACAGTCGAGGTAGCTGTCGGCGATTTCCCACGGCAAGTGCAAGGCACCCAACACCAGTTGACGGGCTTCGTCCCAGGCGTTGTCGGTCCCATGGCCGAAAAACAGATCCTCCCCATGGAAGCGGCTGACGGCCCAACGGATATGGTCACGCAGGGTACGAAGGCGGGAAGTGATCACGACGGCAAACTCCAGAAAAAACGACTGGCGATTCTAACAGCCAAAACGCGCCACGACGACGCAGGAAAAACACCGGGCCGAATGTAGGATCGATCCCTTTTTGCCGCTGGCTATTGAACAAAACCCGCAACTTGACAAGGCTGAGAGCCAGTAATGACGGCGTCTACGATAGTAGCGATTCACAGAACCGCTCAGCCAGAGGACAATGTCGCAAAAGCCCCACTCCAAGGAGCCCCAGAATGTCCGTTCCAAAAACGATGTTTCAACTCAGCGGCCGCGGTTACGCAGCAGCCAATCTGAGCCATGCGACCCTCGTCATCATCGATGCCCAGAAGGAATACCTCAGCGGTCCACTGGCCCTGAGCGGCATGGACGCTGCCGTCGCGAACATCAAGCAATTGCTGGCGGCTGCCCGTGCGGCCGGCCGCCCCATCGTGCATGTACGCCACCTCGGTACGGTCGGCGGGCTGTTCGACCCACAAGGCGAGCGCGGTGAGTTCATCCCCGGCCTTGAACCACAGGCCGACGAAACCATCCTCGGTAAATTGCTGCCAAGTGCGTTCCACGGCACCGAACTGGCCAAACGCCTGGAAGACCTCGGCGCCCTTGACCTGATCGTCTGCGGCTTCATGAGCCACTCCAGCGTCAGCACCACAGTGCGTGCCGCCAAGAACCTGGGTTTCCGTTGCACGCTGGTGGAAGACGCCTGCGCCACGCGCGACTTGCCTTACAAGGGCGGCGTACTGAGTGCCGAGCACGTTCAGCAGACCGAAATGGCGATCATGGCGGACAACTTCGCCACCCTCGCGCTCACTCACGATCTGATTTGATCGGCCCGTGATGAGCGGCCAATAGCGCCGCTCATCTGCAAAAGCCTCTCGTTTGCCGCAATTGTCTTAGCCTCAGGAACATCCCGGTCAACTCCCGGTCGAAGGGCCGATACCCATTGAGGAAGGTCGGAATGAAGTTATCCGATGGTTTTGACGCTCGCCGCTTGCGGCCCAAAGGCCAACGCAACTGGCGTTTTCGTATTGGCGCGGCGTTTGCCGCGTTGCTGGCAACGTGCGGTGTATTGCTCGCCATGGCTGCTGCCGCCAGCCTGCTCGGCCACGCACCTGCGCTGGGCGAACTGAATACCAGCCGCACCGGTGCGGCAGTGGTCCTGGCGGTCGGCCTGTTCGTGCTGTACCTCGGCGTGTGGCTGTGGCGTCGCTGCCGACGCCGGTCGCGTCAGTCGCGTGAGCTGAACATGTCCCCGCACCTGATGAAAAAACACGATTGAACCGAGGCCTGGCATCTGCCGGGCCTCAATTGTTATGGATAGCGCCTCGACTTGGGTAAACTGGCCGACCTTCGCGGAGGCTGACATGCAAGACGACGATTTTTCCCTGTTCAAAAGTGCGATCCAAGGCGTCAAGCCGATCAAGCACGATCGCGCCGAAACCGGCAAACCCAAGGCCGACCGCGCGCAAATCGCCAAGCTGCGTCAAGCCGCAACCATTCGTACCGATGCCACCACCGTGGATGGGCTGTCCGATCAGTTCGTCATCGATGTCGGCCCGGAAGACGAATTGATGTGGGCCCGTGACGGTGTCCAGGAAAGCCAGATGCGCAAGCTCAAGATCGGGCAGATTCCGTTCGAGGGCAGCCTCGACCTGCACGGCATGAGCGTGGAAAAGGCCCGGGAAACCCTCTGGGCGTTTCTGGCCGAAGCGACCAGGTTCGAAATTCGCTGCGTGCGCGTCACTCACGGCAAAGCCGTGCGTCTGGACGGCAAGCGGCCGATGATCAAGAGTCACGTCAACACGTGGTTGCGCCAGCATTCACAGGTGCTCGGCTTCACCTCGTGCCAGGCTAAACATGGCGGCGCCGGGGCGGTTTATGTGATGCTCAAACGCACCATGATGGAAGGTCGCGACGAGTAAAGCTGTCGCATCATGCTTGCAGCGCCGTGTTTGCCACCGTACCCTTGCCCTTTGCGAAAATCCCCACAGGTAGTTTCATGTCCCTGGAACAGAATTACACCGCGATTCTCGGCCAACTGGGCGAGGACGTCTCCCGCGAGGGCCTGCTCGACACGCCAAAACGTGCCGCCAAAGCCATGCAGTACCTCTGCCGCGGTTATGAACAGACGCTCGAAGAAGTCACCAACGGTGCCTTGTTCAGCTCCGACAACAGCGAAATGGTGCTGGTCAAGGACATCGAGTTGTACTCGTTGTGCGAACACCACCTGCTTCCGTTCATCGGCAAGGCACACGTCGCTTACATCCCGAGCGGCAAAGTATTGGGCCTGTCGAAAGTGGCGCGAATCGTCGACATGTACGCTCGCCGCCTGCAGATCCAGGAAAACCTCAGCCGCCAGATCGCCGATGCGGTCCAGCAAGTCACCGGCGCCCTGGGCGTTGCGGTGGTGATCGAGGCCAAGCACATGTGCATGATGATGCGCGGTGTGGAGAAACAGAATTCGTCGATGATCACTTCGGTGATGCTCGGTGAGTTCCGCGAAAACGCCGCCACCCGCAGCGAGTTTCTCAGCCTGATCAAGTAACGTGCGGCACGAAGAAAACCGGCATTCATCGCCGGTTTTTTTTCGTCTGAAAAAATCAGGTAAGCTGCGCGCCCTTCTTCATTCGCACCGTGAGGCTTTCAACGTGTTCGTAAAAGCGCTTCGTGTCGGCCTTGGCCAACTGATCATCTTCATCGACTTCATCACCCGTCCGGGCAAGAAGCAGCGCCCCGCCGAGGCTCAGGCCAAGGTCAACTCCGCTGCCAAGGACCTGACCCTGTACCAATTCCACGCCTGCCCGTTCTGCGTGAAAACCCGCCGCAGCCTGCGTCGCCTGAATGTGCCGGTGACACTGCGTGATGCAAAGAACAACGAACAGGATCGCCAGGCCCTGCTGGAGCAAGGTGGCAAGATCAAGGTGCCGTGCCTGCGCATTGAAGAAAATGGCCAGACCACTTGGATGTATGAGTCCAAGGTGATCATTGATTATCTGGACAAGCGGTTTGCGGCTGCTTGATGGCTTTGTGGTGAGCTGACTGACGCCATCGCGAGCAGGCTCGCGATGACGCCGATACAGTCACCACAACCCCCAGTCAAAAATAAACCGGCCCTTGCGCCGGTTTATTTGTTTCTGCCCTCCCCTCAGACCGCTTCAGCCGCCCACTTTTAGTGGCGGGTCTGGCCCCTTCGCGAGCAGGCTCGCTCCCACAGGTGACCGAGTTCTTTCAGGGAAATGCAATTAACTGTGAGAGCGAGCCTGCTCGCGAAGGGGTCCGCACAGGCGATATATCCCTATCGCCAACATTTTCGTAAACAAAATCAAAAACATTATTTGCTTTCTTTGTATACAAAAGCATAATCCACTTCGTGCGAGTTCCTGACCAGCCGGTCAACATATTCGCAAGTGCCTCAAAGGTCCGCTGCCACCCTCATGGGTCCGGTCCTGGAAATAACAATAAAACTCTTGAGGAGTACTCGCTGTGGAAAGCCGCAAATCCGAAGCATCGACGCTGGAACTCTCGCCGCCGTTACGCAATGGCTTGCTTGAGCGCATCTTCAAACTCACCTTGCATGGCACCACGGTGAAGACCGAGCTGATTGCCGGTCTGACAACCTTCATCACCATGGCTTACATCATCTTCGTCAACCCTAACATCATGGCCGACGCCGGGATCGATCACGGCGCCGCATTTGTGGCGACCTGCATCGCCGCCGCACTGGGTTGCCTGTTGATGGGCCTCTACGCCAACTGGCCGGTCGGCCTGGCACCAGGCATGGGCCTGAACGCTTTCTTTACCTACACCGTGGTCGGCACCATGGGCTACAACTGGGAAACCGCCCTCGGCGCGGTGTTTGTCTCCGGTGTGTTGTTCATGATCCTGACCTTTTCCAGGATTCGCGAATGGCTGCTGAATAGCATTCCCGTGAGCCTGCGCTTCGCCATGGGCGCCGGCGTCGGTTTGTTCCTGGGGCTGATCGGCCTGAAGACTGCGGGCATCGTCGTCGATAGCCCGGCCACCCTGATCAAACTCGGCTCCCTGCGCGAACCCGGCCCGTTGCTCGCCGCCATCTGCTTCCTGATGATCGCCATTCTCAGCTACCACAAAGTGTTCGGCGCGATCCTCATCAGCATCATCACCGTGACCCTGGCCGGTTGGGGCCTGGGCCTGGTGCACTACGAGGGCATCATGTCGGCCCCGCCGAGCCTGGCCCCGACCTGGATGGCGATGAACCTGGCCGGCGTGTTCAACGTCAGCATGATCAGCGTGGTCCTGGCGTTCCTCTTCGTGCACATGTTCGACACCGCCGGCACCCTGATGGGCGTAGCCCAGCGCGCCAACCTGGTCGGCGCCGACGGGCGGATCGAAAACCTCTCCCGCGCCATGAAAGCCGACAGTGCATCCAGCGTCTTTGGTGCGATTGTGGGTGTTCCGCCGGTCACCAGTTATGTTGAAAGTGCCGCGGGTGTTGCCGCGGGTGGTCGGACAGGTCTTACCGCCGTGACCGTGGGTGTGCTATTTATTGCGGCGATGTTCTTCGCACCACTGGCCGGCATGATTCCCGCCTATGCCACCGCCGGCGCGCTGATTTATGTGGCGATGCTGATGATGGGCGGTATGAAGCACATCGAATGGGACGAAGCAACCGACAGCATTCCGGCCATCGTGACCGCGATCATGATGCCGCTGACCTTCTCGGTCGCTGACGGTATTGCGCTGGGTTTCATCACCTACGTGGCGTTGAAGGCCGGCACCGGTAAGTACAAGGAAATCTCCGTCAGCTTGTGGGTGCTTTGCGCGATCTTCATCGCCAAGTTCATTTTCTTGTAAGCCGCCTACGTTTCACAAACAGTGTTTCAAAACAGCCTCACCCCACCGGGTGGGGCTTTTGCACAAATGGAGGAAAGTGATGAGTCTGGAAACCTGGCTGCTGTTCAGCGGCGCTGCGCTGGTGGTAATCCTGATCCCTGGGCCCCTGTCATTGCTAATGATCAGCAACAGTCTGAATTACGGTTTGCGCCGTTCTTACCCAGCATTTCTCGGTGGCGTGATTGCTTCGATCTGCTTGCTCAGTGCTTCCGCGCTGGGTCTGGGCGCCTTGCTGCTGGCGTCGGAACAGTTGTTCAGCGCGTTGAAAATCGTCGGCGCGCTCTACCTGTTCTACCTCGCCTGGCAGAGCTGGCAACAATCGCGTCAGCCATCGGTGGGTGCCGAAGTGCCTCAGGCGGCGCCGGTGCCACGTTTTCGTGCGCTGTTCGGCCGAGCGTTTGTGCTGGGTGCGAGCAATCCGAAAGACATTCTGTTTTTTGCCGCTTTCTTACCGCAGTTTTTGAACGCGGAACAAGCGTTTTTGCCGCAGTTGCTGGTGATGATTGCGACCTGGACCGTGCTCGATCTGGTGTGCAAATTGGCTTATGGGCTGGGCGCTCATGGTGCAGCCAGGTATTTACGCAGTGGCAAAGGACAAAGTTGGTTTAACCGGGTGAGCGCAGGACTTTTCAGTGGAGCGGGCGCGGCCTCCTTATTAAGCAACCACTGATCGGATCAGTATTAACCCGGCGATTCAACTCAACAGGCGTTTATTAACACCACCGCACTAAGAATTGATTGCCAAGGATGGCAACACTTCAACCACTCCCCGCAACAAACCGCAACACGCGATATACATATATATCGTTGTCTTTTCAGAACTCCTCCTACCATGGCACTGCGATTTTGCACACAACGCCAGGAAAAGGAAGTTCCTATGGCAATGGTTTTCCAATCCCCCGATCCCGATCACTACAATGCTGTCGAAGTGACGGATATTAACCTGCAGGCCAATGAGCACTCCCCAACCACTATTGATTTCGACAAAGTAAGCATCGCCTCCGCCCCGCAACAAACAAACGCCAATAAAAGCCAGCTACGCGTCATTGATGAGTTGTTCGGCCCTATAAAAATAGGCGCCCATTCGATCACCCGGTGCGCACTGGATGCACTGGGCGCGACCTCAAATGGTCAGGGATTGAACGGTCAAAACACGTTCTTTCGGCACCCCAAGCGGTCTTTTATCAACGCCTTGCAATTTGACCCTGTGTTTATTGAAGCGCGTATGCGCTTCACCGGCGCCAGGGATGATTACGCCCTGCCTTCCTTGCTGTTTGAAATGGCGTCTCAACGCCCACTAACGGCTCCGCCCCTGTTAAGAGAATTACCTGATCTACTTGCCGATCCTGAACAGTACCGCCACAAACTGGACAAGCTGCTGAACGCGGCGCAGAGGCTTGATATACGCCACGCGCACTTGTCCAAAACCACACCTCCCTGGGTGAATCGGATCAAAAGTAGCAGCATGGTCAGCATGGGGACCGGGCTTCAGGCCTTCGGCATTTACAGCGGTCTGCGCGGCCTGCAAGACGCCATTGCAAGAAAAGATCATGGCGAAGTCGTATTCAACAGCCTCAGCACTTCAGCGGAAGTCACTTCATTAGCCGTCGAAGTGGCGGTCACCAAGCAAGCAAAATACATGATCGACGCTGGGCAAAAAGCCTACGGGGATTTTGCCAAAACCAGCTTCGGCGTTCGACTGGGGCGTAGCGCGGGTCTGATCGCGAGCGCACTGACATTGCCCTTCGATGTCATGTCCGCCATCAAATCCTTTAATAGCGCCGCGGCAACCACAGGCAAAGAAGCCATTGATCACTATGTCGCCGCTGGCTTGAGCGTGACCAGCGCGGCCATGACGTTGATTCTGGGTGCTGCCGCATTGGCAGGCTTCTCCTTTATCGGCCCGGTGGGGCTGACGGCCGGACTTCTGCTGGTGGCAGGTTCTCAGGTCTATGCGGCGGTACGCGTTGTCGACGATATCGATGATTACATTGAACTTACTACCCATGAGCGCCTGCGCACGGGCTGGTTCGCCTTTTGGGGAATCACCCCGGACGACAACATACAAACCCGCCATGCAATTGCCAAATCAACCGTTGTACATTCGAGACTGTTACAAGCGACCGCTCGAAAATTACTGGAAGGAAAATTAAAAGACAGTACAGAAGTCATTGTAAACGGCAAGTTCAAGGTCGAGTTAAAGCCGACACAGGTGCCTAGCTTCGATTGGGAGGCGCAACAGTACCTATAT
This sequence comes from Pseudomonas mucoides, assembly GCF_015461845.1. Taxonomy (GTDB): domain Bacteria; phylum Pseudomonadota; class Gammaproteobacteria; order Pseudomonadales; family Pseudomonadaceae; genus Aquipseudomonas; species Aquipseudomonas mucoides. The sequence continues at coordinate 1,060,208 of NZ_JACOPW010000001.1, forward strand.
AAAACCGTACAGAAACCGCACGTCATTGATAGTAACGACACGATTGATGCTCGGGACGGTGTGACTGACGACATGCCCGGCGCCGAGTTCGGAACGCCAGGAGAAAACAAAGGTGCGGTGTGGTTTATGGGGGGCGGCGACGACACCATCGTGGGTGTTGAAAAAAAGCCAAACAGATTCTATTACGGCGCAGGCATCAAGCAACTGACCGGGGGTGAGAAAGACGATGAGTTCATCTTCGAAGGCGCCGCCGAGCTTCTCAAAAACGGTCCAAAAGACCCTCTGCCCACACTTCTGAAAGGTGGTTTGGGCAGCGATACGCTAGTCGTTACCGGAAGCTACCTTGAGGGCAACCGGCAAAGATTCGGGTATTTCATCGATCTGAACGATGGACGACTGTCCATCATTACCCGTGACCAGGCCAACGAGGGCCATTTCAACTATCGGCACACGCTTCTGGAGAGCATCGAGAACGTTGAAACCCTGGCCGGTGCGCAAAACAGGGTCATCGGTACAGGCGGTCCGAATGTCATCAAATCGCGCGGGCGCGACACCATTGAGGCGGGCGCCGGGGATGACAAAATCTATCTCCTGAACAATGAAGGTAGTGCCTCTGGTGGTCCCGGAAAGGATCACTACGCGGTGTCCCATAAGTCCGGCAACGTATTCATTACTGAAGATGGCGTGGACGAGAGCGTCATTGCACTTGACTGGAGAATGGACCTGATAAAAAGCTGGAAAATCGACAATCACGAACTGGTCATCACTTCAGGCTTTGATCTCGACGATCTTAAAGAGAGGGATGTCTACATCAAGGGCGTCTATAAAACAGCCAACAATCGACGGCAACTGCAGAACAGGAAACTGACGTTCGTTACAAAGGACGGGTTTCATTTGATGCCTGAACTCCCCGAAACCATCGAGACTGCTGGCTCCCTCGAAATTGAAACAGTCATTACCCAGCAGGGAAAAACTCAAAACCCGGTGATACTTTACAACCGCGAATACACGATCGCACATGACAAGAACACGAGTTATTTTGTTTCGCGACTCAATAACCATACGGTCCTGACAGTAAAACAACGAAGCATAAATACGCTGGCAACCCTGTATCTGGAATATGCCAGCCATGAACTGACGCGGGTCGAGGCTTACTTCAAGGTAGACCTGATACGCCAACGTGACTTTGATCGCATCCTGTATAAAGAATGCGCTGTGACCTTTCACTTTGACAGTCAGCGATTGACTATCAACAACCTCGCCAGTTCTATCGGGGGCGGCGACCAGAGAATCACAAGCCGACTGACGCGCCCCACCAACGTGTTGAACCAACCTGTTCTTCTGATCATGAATGACGGTGTTTCGTATAGAGTCGCCCCCCCCTCCCTGCCTGATTCGGTTTTTTCCAACGATCAGTTCGAGATAAACGGTCCAATGGAGCGCACCCGCCAAGTGCCGCTGCCACTGGCGGCCAGAGATGGAACGTCTATTTATTGTCAGCCCCTGGACAACGAAGCCCATCAGCTGGGCGACCGAGAGAAGTGCGTCAAACTGGTCGCTTACCCTGAACAAACAACCATCGAACATCTGGAGGGTGGCGGCTCGACGTACCTTGTCCACCTCAGCTCCGAAATGACGCTAGGCATTTCAACGCCAGGTGCTCGAGCGAACGCCATCCTCAAATCGCCTTCGGCGTCTACCTGGGAATTCGATGCAACGAGCCTCGCTTACACCAGAATCAAACGGGTGGAAGACTGTTTGCTGATCGGACATACCGTTATCCACCTTCCGCGCTACAACGACCCACAAGATTTGATCGATCAGATACGGGTCATCACGCCCGATGGCGTTGTCTATAAAATCGATCTGGATTTCGACGAGGTCTACATTGACTCACTGGATGGCCGGTACTTCAAAGGTGACGTTCTGAACGAAGGCGCCCTATTGGCAGAACTGAGGGCCTTGGAAATGGAAGACCTCATCGTTCGAAACATAGCCCTGAGAGACGGTACTGCCGGCAGTCTGTCTTACAACGTGACGGACCGTCGCTGGATACTTGATACAGACAAGTCCCGCACGATCCTTTACGCCGACCTGGTGCCTTTACACCGGTGCGCCCACCAACTCGCACACTGTTATGAGTTGATAGAGTTAGGCACCCGTTCCACCCCTCCGGTAAGCGCCGCCGATCTGCGGATACTTTTAGACAACTGCAAACGTTTATAGCACTAGCACAAGACATCAAACCTCAGGATCAGGCGGACGTCTTTTGTAGCAAATACCGCCACACCCTATACATATCTATAGCCTCTCGACGGCTGATCCAATCAAAACTAACCACCGTGTTTTCCGGGGCCGTACCTTCTCAAGAGAGAAAATCCCCAGCCCCAATACGCCTGGCACTTCATCGTCCTCCCCCAGACGCGCTCCTGAGGATGATGTGGCCAGGGTCGGCCGGCCCCCATTATCAAACGCCCGGTATCGGGCCTCCGATACTTATTGTTTAAACATTACCCACTTATATAAACATCCAGGAATACGTCCGATGGCCAAACCGCCAAAAAGAGTGTCAACGTCCAATACACCTGACTCCTCGACAACACTTCCAAGGTCTTCGTCAGAAGACAGCCGGGTACGAGGAGACAATCACGCCGCAACGGTTGGCACATCGCGGGGAGACACCAATCCCGTTTCCGACGTCAACGTGCCAGGTTCGTCGCACAGTACCTTGCCTCGTCAGCCTGTCGTCGTTCACGACATGCCGGCTAACGCTACAAGCGATGCCGAGATGGCTACCCGCATGATTTCCTGGCCTCGGAACAAGGTCGACGAACTATTCAACATCGCCGACACCGGGCTTTTCATGAGCCGCCAGCAACAGCTTTACGCCGATATTGGAGAGGAAGGCATTTTTCTGATCAGGGCAAACGCAAGGGGCGACTACCAGGTGCCCCTTCCATTTGCCCCGGGCCAACCCGGCCCGGTCCTCACGAAGGTGCCTGGCCAGCCACAGTGGAGAATCACTCGCGAGGGCATGGCCCTTCCCATCGCAAGCGTACCCGCGAGGTCGGAAACGCTGGAGATCATTCCTCGGCACCTGGCCGACAAACTGACGCAGCCCGACGCCAACGGCATTCGTTACGACAAGCTGAAAAGAACCTATGTCGACGTGACGGAAGAAGGCGCGGTCATGGTCCGCAAAAATACGGACGGCCACTATCAGGCCTCCTCGACGAGCGAATTGATCCCTTCGGGCCCGTTACTCGAAAATATTGAAGGGATGACACTTTGGCAACGCAAGGCAACCAACACCCCAGCCTCAGACGCCGAAGATTCAGGCCCCATGCCAGGCAAGCGCCCTCGCCTGGACGAACAGGTCGAGGCGGCCAATCCCGTGGCCGATAACAACCCTCCTGCTGCCACCTTGAATGACAACCCGTATTTATGGGCCTCCTGGGGGAAAATAACCAAGCCTGATTCGGTGGAATCCATAATGATCGGCCAACTGCATTATCCGATCGTGCCAAAGGGGCCGATGGCCGATCAGCTCCCCCTCGTTTTCATTCAACACCCGGGATTTGCGCCCTCGCGCTTCGAGGCCTTCGAGCGCATGTTGCAGGAAGCACCTTCGTTGCAACCCGTCGCCACCAGCTACCACGCCGGTACAAATACCCGGAAAGTCGACGGTGCTGCTCGGCTCTTCGAAAAAACACTGACGCAACAGGTTGCGGATGTTTACAAAGGCTTCACCGAGCCGACATCCCGCGCTGTCGCCAAGCGACTATTCGAGCTATCCAGCGAGTCGGCGGAGTTCAACGGCAGCGGTTTGGCCCGAATGAAGCAGACCTTTCGCTACTGGGAGGGCAACTCGACACTGGGCGTGCCGCGGCTCGGCGACCCTTTGGACATGTTGCCTGTTGCGTCCGGCAATGATGGCGCCAGACGAATCGTCGAATTACACACTCCGGATTCCGTGACGCCCTTACAGCAGTTGAACTTCAACCCCGAGGGCACTCATGCCTGGCAGTTCTACGTCGAGTTGCCCAACGCGCCGGGGCGACTTTCGTTGTTGCTCGCTTCGATACTGGGCCACAGCGGTTACAAGGTCTTTCTTCCCGCACACGTAGAGAGTGTTCAGCTCACGCCCCCAACACTGGTATTTAAAAGGCCTAATCACGACAAGGTGTACTTTTTGAAACTGGGACGTGTGGAGACCGATGCGATTGAAATCCTGCCGCCGTCCATTCCAGAGCTTGACGACCCTCTGCTGAAGACGCGAGTCGGCGCCGAAGCCCACCAGTCGCTGGTTGCCGCCGATGCGAAGGGTGATGTGGTATGGCTCATAGGCGGTGTCCAGCACCTGCTCGCTGGACGTCCTTCGGTGTTTATCATCAAGGAACGCTGATAGCGAAACGTGCGCACCTCGCCTTCCGACAGCGGGGTGCAGCCCAAAGGTATCCGTGCCGAACACAAGATAAAAAAAGCCCGCAGTGTGAGCGGGCGAAAGACCAAAGAAGCTATATGCGCAGTCGCTTCCAGGTTGAGGCAGCTGCTTGGGGGATCAGCTGCCGCGATACGTGGAATAGCTGTATGGCGAAATCAGCAGCGGCACATGGTAGTGATCCTGTTCCGCAGAGATGCCGAAACGCAGCACCACTACATCGAGAAACGCCGGCTCCGGCAACTGAACGCCACGGGCGCGATAGTAATCGCCCGCATGGAACTGAACCTGATAGACCCCGGTGCGGTAGTCATCGCCTTGCAGCAGCGGTGCATCGACACGGCCATCGCTGTTGGTTGTCGCGCTGGCGACCAATTCCAGGTGCGAACCTTCAACGCGGTACAGCTCGACCTTGATCGAGTTGCCCGGGCAACCGTGTGCAGCGTCTAAAACGTGTGTAGTCAAACGTCCCATTGATTCTGCGCGCCTGCCTGCGTGGAGCAGTCAGGCCTCGCACCTCCCGAAGTCAGTTGAAAAGGAGACCGCACCGATTCGGAGCACGAATCACTGCGGCGAGCGACTGATTAAGACACTTTTAAAAAAAATTGTACACAATAAAAACGACATATTTCCCGCCATGCCCGCCAGTCGGGAATCTGCGGCAAATTTATGGCCACGCCATACGATCAGCGGAGCTTCTATCCTATAGCTGACCAGTCAGGCAGGTTTCTTGCAATACCAGCTATTCATGACAGTTCGCGAAAAATGCAGAAATTCAGGCTTACAAATCGAATATAAAGTTGTATACAATCAGCCCATCGCTGTGACGCCAGCCTGTCATTTCACCGCCAGGCGCCACACAACCTGTCAACGAACAAGAAGGAAGACTGCAGTGAGCGCTGACTACCCACGCGACCTGATCGGTTACGGCAGTAACCCTCCTCACCCACACTGGCCGGGCAATGCCCGCATCGCTCTGTCTTTCGTGCTCAATTACGAGGAAGGTGGCGAACGCAATATCCTGCACGGCGACAAAGAATCTGAAGCCTTCCTCTCCGAGATGGTTTCGGCGCAGCCGCTGCAAGGCGCGCGCAACATGAGCATGGAATCCCTTTACGAGTATGGCAGCCGTGCCGGCGTCTGGCGGATTCTGAAACTGTTCAAGGAATTCGATATTCCGCTGACCATCTTCGCCGTCGCCATGGCCGCCCAGCGCCACCCGGACGTGATCCGCGCGATGGTCGATGCCGGCCATGAAATCTGCAGCCACGGTTACCGCTGGATCGACTACCAGTACATGGACGAAGCGCAGGAACGCGAGCACATGCTTGAAGCGATCCGCGTCCTGACCGAAATCACCGGTGAACGCCCGCTGGGCTGGTACACCGGCCGCACCGGCCCGAACACCCGTCGCCTGGTGATGGAAGAAGGCGGTTTCCTCTACGACTGCGACACCTACGACGACGACCTGCCCTACTGGGAACCCAACAATCCGACCGGCAAGCCGCACCTGGTGATCCCGTACACGCTGGACACCAACGACATGCGTTTTACCCAGGTTCAGGGTTTCAACAAGGGCGACGACTTTTTTGAATACCTCAAGGACGCCTTTGACGTCCTGTACGCCGAAGGCGCCGAAGCACCGAAGATGCTGTCGATCGGCCTGCACTGCCGCCTGATCGGCCGTCCGGCGCGTCTGGCTTCGCTCAAGCGCTTTATCGAATACGCTAAAAGTCATGAACAGGTGTGGTTCAGCCGTCGCGTCGACATCGCTCGCCACTGGCACGAAACCCACCCGTACCAAGGGGCTGCCCAATGAGCACCTTTCAAACGCTGAAGCCATCGAGCCTGAGCCGCGATGCATACGTCGCCGCCTTCGCCGACATCTACGAACATTCGCCATGGGTGGCCGAAAAGGCCTTCGACCTGGGCCAGGACGCCTCGATCGACGAAATCGAAACCCTGCACCAGCGCATGAGCGACATCCTGTTGAGCGCCGATCATCAAAGCCAACTGGCCTTGATCAACGCTCACCCGGACCTGGCCGGCAAAGCCGCCGTCCAGGGCCAACTGACCGAAGCCAGCACCAACGAACAGGCTGGCGCCGGTATTCACCAATGCACGGCCGAAGAGTTCCAGCGCTTCACCGAGCTGAACGACGCCTACAAAGCCAAGTTCAAGTTTCCCTTCATCATGGCGGTAAAAGGCAGCAACCGGCATCAGATCCTCGCGGCGTTCGAAACGCGCATTCACAACTCGGCAGAGACCGAATTCAAATGCGCGCTGGCAGAGATCAACAAGATTGCGTTGTTCCGTTTACTGACCCTATAGCGAGCAGCCCTTGTAAAAAGCCCGGGCGAAATTGAACGCAGCAATCGCCCAAGGCGCTGCAAGCATCCCAAGCCAACTTATTAAAGGCAGACAAGAAGAATGAAAGCTTACGCCGTACCTTTCGAGAAGTTCGTCAACCTGGCCGACGCCCGCCTGGGCACCAAAATCATCTCGGTCACCGATGACTGGTTCGCTGATGCCAACCGCCTGTTCCAGCCGACCCCGGCTGTGTGGAAAGAAGGCGTGTTCGATGACAACGGCAAGTGGATGGACGGCTGGGAGTCGCGCCGCAAGCGCTTCGAAGGCTACGACAGCGCCGTGATTCGCCTCGGTGTACCGGGCTCGATCAAAGGCGTGGACATCGACACTTCATTCTTCACCGGCAACTTCCCGCCGTCGGCCTCCCTGGAAGCCTGTTTCCTGGCTGAAGGCGAGCCGACTGAAAACACCCAGTGGGTTGAAGTGCTGTCGGCCGTCGAGCTGCAAGGCAACAGCCACCACTTCCACGAAATCAACAACGATCAGGCGTTCAGCCACCTGCGTTTCAACATCTACCCGGATGGCGGCGTGGCCCGTCTGCGCGTGTACGGCGTGCCGCACCGCGACTGGTCCGCGGTGGGCGACAATGAGCAAATCGACCTGGCCGCTGCCCTGAATGGTGGCCGCGCCCTCGCCTGCTCCGACGAACACTTCGGTCGCATGAGCAACATCCTCAACCCTGGCCGTGGCATCAACATGGGCGACGGCTGGGAAACTGCACGTCGTCGTACCCCGGGCAATGACTGGGTGATTGTCGCGTTGGGCCATGCCGGTGAAGTCGAGAAAGTCATCGTCGACACCCTGCACTTCAAGGGCAACTACCCGGACACCTGCTCGATCCAGGGCGCATTCGTCAAAGGCGGCACCGACAGCCAGATCGAAACCCAATCGTTGTTCTGGCGCGAACTGCTGCCAGCGCAGAAACTGGAAATGCACGCCGAACACACCTTCGCCGAGCAGATCAAGGCGCTGGGCCCGATCACCCACATTCGCCTGAACGTGTTCCCGGATGGGGGTGTGAGCCGCCTGCGTATTCTCGGCAAGGTCGCTAAATAAGCGCCGCCTCTAATCGCGGGCAAGCCCGCTCCCACAAGGAATTGTGGTGTACACACAACCTGTGGGAGCTGGCTTGCCAGCGATGACGATAGAACCAACAACACAGAATTCGGATAAGAACAGCATGCGCACACTGACGATTGAACCGCTGACCAAAGAAGCCTTCGCCCCTTTCGGTGACGTGATCGAAACCGACGGCAGCGATCACTTCATGATCAACAACGGTTCGACCATGCGCTTCCATAAACTGGCCACGGTGGAAACCGCGAAACCAGAGGACAACGCGATCATCAGCATCTTCCGCGCCGACGCGCAGGACATGCCGCTGACCGTCAGCATGCTGGAGCGTCACCCGCTGGGCAGCCAGGCGTTTATTCCGCTGCTCGGCAACCCTTTTCTGATCGTGGTCGCGCCACTTGGCGATGAACCTGTATCAGGCTTGGTCCGCGCCTTCGTCACCAACGGCAGGCAGGGCATTAATTACCATCGCGGCGTCTGGCACCACCCGGTGCTGACGATCGAAAAGCGGGATGACTTCCTGGTGGTTGATCGCAGTGGCACAGGCAATAACTGCGATGAGCATTTTTTCAAAGAGGATGAGCGTTTGATCCTCGCCCCCCACCAATAAGAGAAGGTCTGATCACTCGACAACAGAGTGACAGGCGAGAGGTAAAGACTGTGGAAGCACATCTGTTGGAATGGCTGAACCTGAGCGTGCGCTGGGTTCACATGATTACTGGCGTGGCCTGGATCGGTGCGTCGTTCTATTTCGTCTGGCTGGAAAACAACCTCAATCGGGTCAACCCGAAAAGTGGTCTGGCGGGCGATCTGTGGGCGATCCACGGCGGCGGTATCTATCACCTGGAAAAATACAAACTGGCTCCACCGACCATGCCGGACAACCTGCACTGGTTCAAATGGGAAGCCTACTTCACCTGGATGTCAGGCATCGCGCTGCTGTGTGTGGTGTTCTACTCCAACCCGACGCTGTACCTGCTGGCACCGGGCAGCAGCCTGACCGGCCCTGAAGGGGTCCTGCTGGGTATCGGTTCGTTGTTCGCCGGCTGGTTCATTTACTCCTTCCTGTGCGACTCGGCCCTGGGCAAACGCCCTGCCCTGCTAGGCGCAATCCTGTTCGTGCTGATCATCGGTGCGGCCTACGGCTTCAGCAAAGTGTTCAGCGGTCGTGGCGCGTACCTGCACGTCGGCGCGATCATCGGCACCATCATGGTCGGCAACGTGTTCCGCATCATCATGCCGGCGCAACGCGCACTGGTCGCGGCGATTGCCGAGAACCGCACGCCGGATCCGGCACTGCCAGCCAAAGGCTTGCTGCGTTCGCGTCACAACAACTACTTCACCTTGCCGGTGCTGTTCATCATGATCAGCAACCACTTCCCGAGCACCTACGGCAGCCAATACAACTGGCTGATCCTGGCCGGGATCGCGGTGCTGGCGGTGTTGGTGCGTCACTACTTCAACACCCGCCACGACAGCCACAAATTTGCCTGGACCTTGCCCGTGGCAGCGGTCGGCATGATCAGCCTGGCTTACGTCACCGGCCCTGCGCCGATGACCAGCCCGGACGTGGCCAAGGCGCCGGCGAAGATCGAATACCAACCGCTGCCGGAAACGGCTGTAGGCGGTGGCTTGAAACCCGCTGAAGCCAAACCCGCAGAAGCACCCGCCGCGGCACCGGCTCAGGCCTCTAACGCCGGCCCTGGTTTCGACAAGGTCCACAGTGTGATTCAGGAGCGTTGCGCGGTTTGCCACTCGGCCAAACCGACCAGCCCGCTGTTCAGTGCCGCCCCTGCCGGTGTGATGTTCGATACCCCCGAGCAGATCCGCCAGAACGCGCCGCGCATCCAGGCTCAGGCTGTCACCAGCCAGATCATGCCACTGGGCAACATCACGCAGATGACCCAGCAGGAACGTGACCTGATCGGTGCGTGGATTGTGCAGGGAGCCCAGACCAATTAATCGTTGAAAAGCTTTGCGAGCAGGCTCGCTTCCACATGGGTAGTGCAATACCTGTGGGAGCGAGCCTGCTCGCGAATAGCCGCAACGCGGTTTCCCTGATGCAAAAACAGCTGTGAGCAACCCGGCAGCTGTTCAATCACAAGAATAAAAAAGATCCGAGGTGTTGCATGTCCGAGCTATCCGAAGCGCGCATCCCCGACGCACCCGCCATTCAGCGTTTGCCCCTTTTGCAGCTGATCCTGGTCGGTCTGCAACATGTTTTGCTGATGTACGGCGGCGCCATCGCGGTGCCGCTGATCATCGGACAGGCCGCAGGCCTGAGTCGTGAAGAAATCGCCTTTCTGATTAACGCCGACTTGCTGGTGGCCGGGATCGCGACCATCGTGCAATCGCTGGGAATCGGCCCGATGGGCATCCGCATGCCGGTGATGATGGGCGCCAGTTTCGCCGCCGTCGGCAGTATGGTTGCCATGGCCGGCATGCCCGGGATCGGTCTGCAAGGGATCTTCGGCGCGACCATCGCTGCGGGGTTCTTCGGCATGATCATCGCGCCGTTCATGTCCAAAGTCGTGCGCTTCTTCCCGCCTCTGGTGACCGGCACGGTCATCACCTCCATCGGTTTGTCGCTGTTCCCCGTGGCCGTCAATTGGGCTGGTGGCGGTGCGGGCGCCACACAATTCGGTTCACCTATTTACCTGACCATTGCCGCGCTGGTGCTGGGCACCATTTTGCTGGTGCACCGTTTCATGCGCGGGTTCTGGGTCAATATTTCAGTGCTGATCGGCATGTGCCTGGGCTACGTGCTCTGCGGCCTGATCGGCATGGTCGACCTCAGCGGCATGGCGCAAGCGCCGTGGCTGCAATTCGTCACCCCGCTGCATTTCGGCATGCCCAGGTTTGAACTCGCGCCGATTTTGTCGATGTGCCTGGTGGTGGTGATCATCTTTGTCGAGTCCACCGGGATGTTCCTCGCCCTTGGCAAGATTACCGGCCAGGAAGTCTGCCCACGGATGCTGCGTCGCGGCTTGCTGTGTGATGCCGGCGCCTCGTTCTTCGCCGGGTTCTTCAACACCTTCACCCACTCCTCTTTCGCGCAGAACATCGGCCTGGTGCAGATGACCGGCGTGCGCTGCCGTTCGGTGACCATCGTCGCCGGTGGCTTGTTGATCGTCTTGAGCCTGCTGCCCAAAGCCGCCTTCCTGGTGGCGTCGATTCCGCCAGCGGTCCTCGGCGGTGCGGCGATTGCGATGTTCGGCATGGTTGCCGCGACCGGGATCAAGATTCTTCAGGAAGCCGACATCGGTGACCGGCGGAATCAACTGTTGGTGGCCGTCAGCATCGGCATGGGGTTGATCCCGGTGGTGCGCCCCGAGTTCTTTGCCCACCTGCCGGTATGGATGAGCCCGATTACCCACAGCGGTATCGCCATGGCCACGATCAGCGCCCTGACGCTGAACCTGCTGTTCAACATTCTGGGTGGCGCCGAGCGCGCGGCCATGAACGACTGCACCGCACACACGCACTGATCAACCCCCATGAACAGGGCTGCCTTCTGGCAGCCCATGGCTGCCTGCGCCTCAACAATAAAAACAAGAGGAAGCAACAGATGGTTTTTAACGACTCAAGCCGCTCGTTTTGCGACGAGCGACCAACCTCCGCCAACCGTGCCCCACACCTGTCGTCGGTGCGCTGTTGCGGGGCACTTGAGACCTGGCCGAGTAGTCAGTATTCTCCGCGGCCGCCTGAATCCGCTTTAAAAAAAAGCCCGGATTTAATTCCTGACCAGAAAGCCAGCTTATCCCGGCTCTGGACGGTACCAAGGCACTCCACCCCCCCTCTCAATCGACTGTTTTTGAGCAGCCGAGCGGGCGTTTTTTTGCTTTTTGAAAGCCTTGGCGCAGCTCTTGCTAACAGCATTAAAGCTGACCGACTGGATGATTTTTTACCGCTACAGAAACAGGCGCCACACCAGAGCGCCGATCTTAAAAAAATAACGTGGAACCACCTACTTTTTGGGAGCAACCGAATGAAACGTACGTGCACCAGCCTGATGCTCGCGGGATCTTTACTGGCCGGCGGCCAGGCCATGGCCGGCGACCTGCTGCAATGGCAGACCAACAGCCTGACTTACCTGTACGGTAAGGATTTCCAGGTCAACCCGAACATCCAGCAGACAGTGACCTTCGAGCACGCCGATGGCTGGAAGTACGGCGACAACTTCTTCTTCATCGACAAAATCTTCTACAACGGCAAGGAAGACGCCTTCGCGGGGAAGAACACCCACTACGGTGAATTCAGCCCGCGTTTGTCGTTCGGCAAGATTTTCGACCAGAAGCTGGAGTTCGGCCCGATCAAGGACGTCCTGCTGGCGATGACCTATGAGTTCGGCGAAGACGACACCGAGTCGTACCTGATCGGTCCGGGTTTCGACCTGTCCATCCCGGGCTTCGACTACTTCCAGTTGAACTTCTACAACCGTCACACCGAAGGCGGCCGCGCGGGTGACAACGTCTGGCAGATCACTCCGGTCTGGTCCTACACCATCCCGATGGGCAGCTCGGACGTCGTGATCGACGGGTTCATGGACTGGGTGGTCGACAACGACGTGAACAAGGAAGGTCAGTACCACGCCAACCTGCACTTCAACCCACAGATCAAATATGACCTGGGCAAGGCACTGAAGCTGGGCGAGAAGCAGTTGTACGTCGGCGTCGAGTATGACTACTGGAAAAACAAATACGGTATCGAAGACAGCCAGGGCTTCAAGACCGATCAGAGCGCGACCAGCTTGCTGGTCAAGGTTCACTTCTGATCCGGCTGTAAGTGGCGTCTGCAAGGACGCCATCGCGGGCAAGCCACGCTCCCACAGGGTTTCAGGTCGTTCTCAAATGATGTAAACGACACAAAACCCTGTGGGAGCGTGGCTTGCCCGCGATAGCCGCACCGCCAATCTCAAGCTGTAACCACAGACTCCGCCAACCCGAGAAACCGGCAAAGCTCTTCACGCTTGGCCAACGCATCCCGCCGCCCCAGATCGATCAATTCGCTGCAATACCCCGCCTCGAACAGCAGGTAACTCAACACCCCCGCCCCGCTCGTCTTCGTTGCCCCCGGCCCACGCAGAAACAGGCGCAACGCTGCCGGCAATTCCTGCCGATGCCGCGCCGCAATCTCATCGATCGGCTGACTCGGCGAAATCACCAACACCTCCACCGGCGCCACGCCCAGCGCACGGGTCGGCGTACCCGCGGGCATCAAGTGGCTGAACTGGTTCAGACGCTGCAACAACTCGATATCGCTTTCCAGGCTGTCAATGAATGTACTGTTGAGCAGGTGCCCACCGATCTGCGCCAGCGTCGGCTGTTGCCCGGTGTAGGCGCGTTGCAGCGGCTGCTGCGGGTCGACACCACGCGGGTTGCCGCTGACACCCACCACCAGCACGCGACTGGCGCCCAGGTGCAGGGCCGGGCTGATCGGCGCGGATTGGCGCACCGCACCGTCGCCGAAGTATTCCTCGCCAATTTTCACCGGGGCGAACAACAACGGAATGGCCGAACTGGCCAGCAAATGCTCGACACTCAATTGAGTCGGAACGCCGATGCGGCGATGGCGCAACCACGAATCGATGGTGCCGCCGCCCTGATAGAAAGTGACCGCCTGACCGGACTCGTAGCCGAACGCCGTCACCGCGACCGCCTGTAATTGCTTGTGGGCAATGGATTCGGCAATGCCGGCCATGTTCAGTTTGTCATTGAGTAAACCGCGCAGCGGCGAACTGTTGAGCAACGCCACCGGCACATGAGCGCCCAGCCCGAGCAAACTGTGACTGACAAACCGGCTGGCCTGATGGATGACGCCGGGCCAGTCACTGCGCAACACCAGATGGCTGCGAAAGCCCTGCCAGAACGCGGTCAAACGCTCGATGGCGCCACGAAAATCCATCGCGCCACTGGCGAGGCTGACCGCGTTGATCGCCCCGGCCGAAGTACCGACGATCACGGGAAACGGGTTCGCCGCGCCCATCGGCAGCAACTCGGCAATCGCCGCCAGCACGCCCACCTGATACGCCGCTCGAGCCCCGCCGCCGGAAAGAATCAACCCTGTAACCGGTTCAGCAGGACTCATCGCAACACTCCATGGCGCTTAAAGGGGTCAACCGCGTTTTTTGTACAACTTGGGCTCGCCGGGTGGCCGGCTCTTGAAGCGGCGATGGGCCCAGAGGTATTGCTCCGGACATTCACGCAAGGCACCTTCGACCCACTGATTGATGCGGATGCAATCGGCCTCTTCGGTCTCGCCGGGGAAACCTTCGAGCGGTGCATGGATCACCAGTCGATAGCCACTGCCGTCCGCCAGGCGCTCCTGAGTGAACGGCACCACCAACGCCTTGCCCAGCCGCGCAAATTTGCTGGTAGCGGTCACGGTAGCCGCCTGAATGCCGAACAGCGGCACGAAAATACTTTGCTTGGCGCCGTAGTCCTGATCCGGTGCGTACCAGATCGCGCGGCCGGCGCGCAGCAGCTTGAGCATGCCGCGCACATCGTCGCGCTCGACCGCCAGCGAATCGAGGTTGTGCCGTTCGCGCCCCCGGCGCTGGACGTAGTCGAACAGCGGGTTCTTGTGCTCACGGTACATGCCGTCGATGGTGTGCTGCTGCCCCAACAGTGCCGCGCCGATTTCCAGCGTAGTGAAATGCAACGCCATCAGGATCACGCCCTTGCCGTCGTGCTGGGCCTTTTTCAGGTGTTCCAGGCCTTCGACATGGGCCAGTCTGGCCAGGCGCTGACGCGACCACCACCAGCTCATGGCCATTTCGAAGAAGGCGATGCCGGTGGAGGCAAAGTTTTCCTTGAGCAAGCGCTTGCGCTCGGCAGCCGACTTTTCAGGGAAACACAGCTCAAGGTTGCGTTTGGCGATGCGCCGTCGGTCGCCGGCCACCCGATACATCAAGGCACCGAGCAGGCGACCGATGAACAGCAACGCCGGATACGGCAACTGAACAATCAGCCACAACAGCCCCAAGCCACACCACAGCGGCCAGAAACGCGGCATTAGAAATGTTTTTCGAAAACGCGGGCGATCCATTAAAGGTTCCGGAAAGACAATGGCCGCGCATTCTACATCGTTCGACCCGGCTTGCGGCTTGCGGGCGTTCTCGTTATAAGTCTCGGCACTTTTAGTGACAAGCCGTTGTATGCCGACCATGAGCCAAACCGAACCGCAAGACCAGGATCCCGTGTTCCAGTTGAAGGGCAGCATGCTCGCCATTACGGTGCTGGAACTGGCCCGCAACGACCTCGAGAACCTTGATCGGCAATTGGCCGCCAAGGTCGCACAGGCGCCTAACTTTTTCAGCAATGCCCCGCTGGTGCTGGCCCTGGACAAGCTCCCGGCCAGCGAAGGCTCGGTGGATTTGCCGGGGCTGATGCGCGTCTGTCGCCAGCATGGCTTGCGCACCCTGGCCATCCGCGCCAGCCGCATCGAAGACATCGCGGCCGCCATTGCCGTCGATCTGCCGGTGCTGCCGCCGTCCGGCGCCCGTGAGCGTGCGCTGGATCCTCTCGAAGGCCAGGTGAAGAAAAAACCGGAAAAACCGCCGGAACCGACCATCAAACCGACGAAAATCATTACGTCGCCAGTACGGGGTGGCCAGCAGATTTATGCCCAGGGTTGCGATTTGGTGGTGATCTCCTCGGTCAGCCCGGGCGCGGAACTTCTCGCCGATGGGAACATCCATGTATACGGCCCGATGCGCGGTCGAGTGCTGGCCGGCGTCAAGGGCGACACGAAAGCCAGGATTTTCTGTCAGCAAATGAGCGCTGAACTGGTGTCCATCGCAGGCCACTACAAGGTCTCCGAGGATCTGCGTCGCGACCCGTTGTGGGGCGCGGGTGTACAAGTCAGCCTGTCCGGCGACGTGTTGAACATCATTCGGCTTTAACGGATACTGCCGCATTTTCCAAGCATCTCTAAAACGTAGCGAAAACGGCTCAAACGAAGTAGGAAAACGGCCAAAAGCAGTGTTTACCGGAGGTAAGCCCCGCCCAGGACCGGATTCCAGCCAAGGCTGTCCGACTGCAGTAGTTTTTCAAGAGATGTTTTTCAGGGGCTAAAAGTCCTTTTTCCTTAGGGGTGAAACACCTTGGCCAAGATTCTCGTGGTTACATCCGGCAAGGGTGGTGTGGGTAAGACCACCACCAGCGCCGCTATCGGTACCGGCCTCGCTCTGCGTGGTCACAAAACAGTGATCGTCGACTTCGACGTCGGCCTGCGTAACCTCGACCTGATCATGGGTTGCGAGCGTCGCGTGGTGTATGACTTCGTCAACGTGGTAAACGGCGAAGCCAACCTGCAACAGGCCCTGATCAAAGACAAGCGCCTGGAAAACCTCTACGTCCTGGCCGCCAGCCAGACCCGCGACAAAGACGCGCTGACGGTGGAAGGCGTGGAAAGAGTCCTGATGGCGTTGAAAGAAGACTTCGAATTCGTGGTCTGCGACTCTCCGGCCGGCATCGAGAAAGGCGCCCACCTGGCCATGTACTTCGCTGATGAAGCGATTGTCGTGACCAACCCGGAAGTGTCCTCGGTACGTGACTCGGACCGTATGCTGGGCCTGCTGGCCAGCAAATCCCGTCGCGCCGAACGTGGCGAAGAGCAGATCAAGGAACACCTGCTGATTACCCGCTACCACCCGGAGCGGGTCGAGAAAGGCGAGATGCTCAGCGTTGAAGACGTCAAGGAAATCCTCTCGATCAAATTGCTCGGCGTGATCCCGGAATCCCAGGCGGTCCTCAAAGCCTCCAACCAGGGTGTGCCAGTGATTCTCGACGACCAGAGCGACGCGGGCCAGGCCTATAGCGATACGGTTGATCGCCTCCTGGGCAAAGAAAAGGAACATCGTTTCCTCGATGTCACGAAGAAGGGATTCTTCGAGCGCCTGTTTGGAGGTAGGTAATGAACATTTTTGACTTCTTTCGTGCCAACAAGAAGCCAAGTACCGCATCGGTAGCGAAAGAGCGTCTACAGATCATCGTGGCGCATGAACGCGGCCAACGCAGTACGCCGGACTACCTGCCAGCCTTGCAGAAGGAACTGGTTGAAGTGATCCGCAAGTACGTCAATATCGGGTCCGATGACGTGCACGTCGCTCTGGAAAACCAGGGCAGCTGCTCGATTCTGGAACTCAATATCACCCTGCCGGATCGTTAATCGATCCGGTCGGAGCCACGGCGGCTCAGGGCCCTTCTAACACTGGAAGGGACTTGAGCCGCCGTTGGCGTTTGTTACGAGGCTGTTTTAATGCCGTTGTCCAATGTCCACATCCTTCATCAGGACGCCGCCGTACTGGTGGTGAACAAACCGACCCTGTTGCTCTCCGTCCCTGGCCGGGCCGATGACAACAAGGACTGCCTGATCACCCGCCTGCAAGAAAACGGCTACCCGGAAGCGCGAATCGTCCATCGCCTGGACTGGGAAACCTCCGGCATCATTCTTCTCGCCCGAGACCCGGACACTCATCGCGAGTTATCTCGGCAATTTCACGACCGCGAAACCGAAAAAGCCTACACAGCGCTGTGCTGGGGTCAGCCGGAACTGGACAGCGGCAGCATCGACCTGCCCTTGCGCTATGACCCGCCGACCAAGCCACGCCATGTGGTTGACCACGAATTCGGCAAGCATGCCCTGACGTTCTGGCGTGTGCTGGAACGCTGTGGCGACTGGTGCCGTGTCGAGCTGACGCCGATCACCGGCCGCTCGCACCAACTGCGCGTGCACATGCTTTCCATCGGCCACCCGCTGCTGGGTGACGGGCTCTACGCCCACGAGCAGGCCCTGGCCGCCTGGCCGCGCCTGTGTCTGCACGCCAGCATGCTCAGCTTCACCCACCCGCAAACCGGTGAACGCTTGCGTTTCGAGTGCCCGGCACCGTTCTAAGTGATTGAGCGCAAACCCTGTGGGAGCGGGCAAGCCCGCTCCCACAGGGTTCTCCGACAAATCCAATATCGGAGCCTACCCCAACATCAGTCACCGCCAATTCTCCGACCAATACGTTAAACTGGCGCCATTGCTGTCTGGAGCTTCTTATGCGCGAAGAGTTGAACCAAGGCCTGATCGACTTCCTCAAGGCCTCCCCTACCCCGTTCCATGCCACTGCCAGCCTCGTCCAGCGCCTGGAAGCGGCCGGTTTCGTGCGACTCGATGAGCGCGAGCCCTGGACCACCGAAGCCAATGGCCGTTACTACGTCACCCGTAACGACTCCTCCATCGTCGCGATCAAGATGGGCCGTCATTCGCCGCTGCATGGTGGTATTCGCCTGGTGGGCGCGCACACAGACAGCCCGTGCCTGCGGGTCAAGCCCCAGCCTGAACTGCAGCGCCAGGGTTTCTGGCAATTGGGCGTCGAAGTCTACGGCGGTGCATTGCTGGCGCCGTGGTTCGACCGTGACTTGTCCCTCGCCGGCCGCGTGACCTTCCGCCGTGATGGCAAGGTCGAGAGCCAGTTGATCGACTTCAAGGCGCCCATCGCGACCATTCCCAACCTGGCGATTCACCTTAACCGTGAAGCCAACATGGGCTGGGCGATCAACGCACAGACCGAATTGCCGCCGATCCTCGCGCAATTCGCCGGTGACGAGCGCGTGGATTTCCGCGCTGTGCTCACCAACCAGTTGGCGCTGGAACACGGTTTGAACGCCGACGTCGTGCTGGATTACGAACTGAGTTTCTACGACACCCAAAGCGCTGCGATCATCGGCCTGCACGGTGATTTCATCGCCGGTGCGCGCCTCGACAACCTGCTGTCGTGCTACGCCGGCCTGCAAGCGTTGCTGACCGCAGAAACCGACGAAACCTGCGTGCTGGTGTGCAACGACCACGAAGAAGTCGGCTCCTGTTCTGCATGCGGCGCTGATGGCCCGATGCTCGAGCAGACGCTGCGCCGCCTGTTGCCTGAAGGTGACGAGTTCGTGCGCACCATCCAGAAATCCCTGTTGGTTTCCGCCGACAACGCCCACGGCGTGCACCCCAACTACGCGGAAAAGCATGACGCCAACCACGGCCCGAAACTCAACGCCGGCCCGGTGATCAAGGTCAACAGCAACCAGCGCTACGCCACCAACAGCGAAACCGCCGGTTTCTTCCGTCATCTGTGCATGGCCGAAGAAGTGCCCGTGCAAAGCTTTGTGGTGCGCAGCGACATGGGCTGTGGCTCGACCATCGGTCCGATCACCGCCAGCCACCTGGGCGTGCGCACCGTGGACATCGGCCTGCCGACGTTCGCCATGCACTCGATCCGTGAACTGTGCGGCAGCCACGACCTGGCGCACCTGGTCAAAGTGCTGAGCGCGTTCTACGCCTGCCAGGAATTGCCGTAATTCCCGACAGCTTCGCGAGCAGGCTCGCTCCTACAGTTGGAACGCATTTCAATTGTAGGAGTGAGCCTGCTCGCGAAGTACTTTGCTTGATTCACATCACTCTCGGTCACCCAAAGCCACCTAAACTTTAATTATTCCTTTAGACAAGGCAGTCTCCATGATCTCGATGTCTTCGTTTCACGCCATGCTGATCCCGATCCTCGTCGGGATGATCATGCTGGCCATCGGCTTCAACTTTCGCGACAAAAACGCCGGTGTATTCGCCATGTGGATTGGCATGCTGATCATTTTCGGCACCGTGGTTTTCAAGATCCTCGCCAAACTCAACGAATAAATCCGACCTCCGACTCGCATTGATTTAGACGGGCTCGTACACTCGGTCGATCCGCTCATCCCGAGGTTGACCGCCTAGTGCTCGCTCGTCTGTTCGCCCTGCCGTGTTTCTTCCTTGTCTGCCTCATGACGTTGCTGCCGATGGCGCCTGCCCAGGCAGTCGGTTTGCCAAGCTTGCTCAGCGGCTCCACGAAAGCCCAGCCAGAGGCGCAAGAACCGTTGGGGCAATCGCTGGACGAAGTGATCAAGTCGCTGGAAAACGACCAGCAGCGCAGCAAACTGCTGGCCGACCTGAAGAAGCTGCGCGACGCCACCAAAAAGGCTCAGCCGGCCGCCGAAGAAGGCGTGCTCGGCTTGATCGGCGGCACGCTGGCCTCGTTCGAAAAACAATTCTCCGGGGCCGACAGCCCGATCAATCGCTGGTCTGAAGAGTTTGGACTGGCGAGAGACGAACTGTCAGCCTTGATAATGCCGGCCAGCGAGTGGCTGCCGATCATCTTCGCGTTCGCCATGATCCTGATGGTCTGGAGCCTGCTGGCAGCGGCGCTGATTTGGGTCGGTCATCGGGTGCGCATGCGCTTTGGCCTGACCGAAGAACTTCCGCAACACCCCAAGGCCGTGGACATGTTGCGCTTCGCCCTGCGCAAGCTGGGGCCCTGGCTGATCGCCCTGGTGATCACGGTCTATATGAGCTACGCCCTGCCCTCGTCGCTGGGCAAAAGCCTGGCGATGGTGCTGGCTTACGCGCTGGTGGTCGGCACGTGCTTCTCGGCGATCTGCGTGATCGCGTTCTCCCTGCTCGATGGTCCGCATCGTCACCGCGCCTTGTATATCCTGCGCCACCAGGCGTTTCGGCCGTTGTGGCTGATCGGCAGTTTCGCCGCGTTTGGTGAAGCGCTGAGCGATCCGCGACTGGTCGCCGGGCTTGGCAGCCACCTGGCGCATACGGCGGCGACGGCGGCCAATGTGCTGGCGGCGATTTCTACCGGGTTGTTCATCCTGCGGTTCCGCCGGCCGATCGCACACTTGATCCGCAATCAGCCGTTGTCCCGGCGCCTGACCCGCCGCGCCCTCAGCGACACCATCGAAATTCTCGGCACCTATTGGTACCTCCCGGCACTGGTGCTGGTGGGCGTCTCGCTGTTCGCCACGTTCGTTTCGGCCGGCGACACCAGCACTGCCCTGCGACAGTCGCTGATCTGCACCGTGTTGCTGGTGTTGTGCATGGTCATCAACGGACTGGTCCGCCGTCACGCCCTTAAACCGCAACGCGGTGTGAAGCGCCATGCGCTGTACTCGGAACGCTTGAAAAACTTTTTCTACACCCTCGCTCACTTGCTGGTGTGGCTGGCGTTCATTGAGCTCGGTCTGCGCGTCTGGGGCATGTCGCTGATCACGTTCACCGAAGGTGAAGGCCATGAGGTCAGCGTCAAACTGTTCAGCCTTGCCGGCACGCTGATTTTCGCCTGGCTGATCTGGATCCTCAGCGACACCGCCGTGCACCACGCACTCACCCGCTCACGCAAAGGCCTGGCCAATGCCCGTGCGCAGACGATGATGCCGCTGATCCGCAACGTGCTGTTCGTGGCGATTTTCATTGTCGCGCTGATCGTCGCGCTGGCGAACATGGGCATGAACGTCACGCCACTGCTGGCCGGTGCGGGTGTAATCGGTCTGGCCATCGGTTTCGGTGCGCAGTCATTGGTCGCGGACTTGATCACCGGTTTGTTCATCATCATCGAAGACTCCCTGGCCATCGACGACTACGTGGACGTCGGCGGCCACCTGGGCACCGTCGAAGGGTTGACCATCCGCACCGTGCGCCTGCGGGACATCGACGGCATCGTCCACACTATTCCGTTCAGCGAAATCAAAAGCATCAAGAACTACTCCCGGGAATTCGGCTACGCGATCTTCCGGGTGGCGGTGCCGTCCGACATGGACATTGATAGCGCGATCAAACTGATGCGCGAAGTCGGTCAGAAGATGCGCACCGACCCGCTGCAACGGCGCAATATCTGGTCGCCGCTGGAGTTCCAGGGGGTCGAGAGTTTCGAGTCGGGTAATGCGATCCTGCGCGCGCGGTTCAAGACTGCACCGATCAAGCAGTGGGAGGTTTCGCGGGCGTTCAACCTGTCGCTGAAGCGGCATCTGGATGAGGCGGGGCTGGATCTGGCGATGCCGCGCATGAGTGTTCAGGTGGCTACGGCGGCGGGTGACGCGCAGAAGGAAAAATAGCCCCGAGAGAATGGGTGTTTGTAAGGCCGCCATCGCGGGCAAGCCCGCTCCCACAAGGAAGTCATTGAACTCTGAGGGATCGGGCTTGCCCGCGATAGGATCGAAGCGGTTTCAGCGAGCTAAACCACATCCACCCCGACATGAATCGCATCATGCCGCCAAAACTCCAGGTCACAATCGATCAGCCGTTCATGCTGATCATAATTGACCCGCGCAATCCGCAACCCCGGGCTTCCCACCGACACCCGCAGCGCCGCTGCCGCATCCACCGACAGCGACGTCGGCACAATTTCGAACCGCACCCGCCCGTAATGCAAATCGTAATGCCGTGCGTACAACTCGGTAATCGACTGATTCAAATCAAACTCGAGAATCCCCGGAAAATACTGCGGATTCAAATAGTGCTCCACGTACAACACCAGCCGCTCATCAATGCGCCGCGCGCGGCAGATCTGGATCACGCTCGACAGCGCCGGCAATTGCAACCACGCGCACACCGCCGCCGAGGCGGGTTGCAACCGCGCTGAAATCACCTCGGTCGACGGCACCCGCCCCTGCGCGCTGACCATCGCGTGAAAATGGCTGCGCTGCATCAGGTTGTAAGCCAGGCGCGGTGGCGAAACGAACCAGCCGCGGCGCTCTTCGCGATAAATCTGCCCTTGCGCCTCCAACTGTAACAACGCCTCGCGCACGGTAATCCGTGTGGTCCCGAACAACTCACTGAGCTTGCGCTCGGCCGGTAGCTTGCTGCCGGGCGCCAACAGGCCGTGGTCGAGCTGTTCCTGCAGGACCTGACCGATGGCTGTCACCGCTTTCGTTGCCTCATCACGCATCAACGTTACCTATCTGGACTAGACCAGCACTGTTTCGGGGCAGAACCGCGCTGAAAACCGGCTCTTTTTTCATCCTGCAAGCGTAGGCAGTGCAGATGACTGATAGATGACAAAGCTACCCAACGGTCATCCGATCGTTCGCCTCAAACCCTGCAATACATCGGCCAAGTCCCTTGTGTGCCGGGCCTTTGCCCATGGTCTACGCTTACCGGGCACCTGCCAATACCGGACAAATAATTGTGCTGCCGGGCGACGACCGACATGAAAGTGTCATCGAGCCCGCCTAAATTGGCTCAGGTATTGCTGACCTAGACCAACACAACCGCAATCGCAGCGTTGAAAACGCCCAAAGGAGCTTCGGATGAAAAAGCTTTTCCTGGCATCACTGTTAGGCTCGACCATCGCCATGTGCACCGCCGCCATGGCGGCTGATGATTTGAAAACCCTCGAAGCCGCTGCGAAAGCGGAAGGCGCAGTCAACAGCGTCGGCATGCCCGATGACTGGGCCAACTGGAAAGGCACCTGGGAAGACCTGGCTAAAACCTACGGCCTCAAGCACATCGACACCGACATGAGCTCGGCCCAGGAAATCGCCAAATTCGCCGCTGAAAAAGACAACGCCAGCGCTGACATCGGCGACGTCGGCGCAGCCTTCGGCCCGATCGCGGTCAAGCAAGGCGTGGTGCAACCGTACAAGCCGACGACCTGGGCGCAGGTGCCAGACTGGGCTAAAGACAAGGACGGCAACTGGGCTTTGGCCTACACCGGTACCATCGCGTTTATCGTCAACAAAAAGCTGCTGCACGGTTCGGAAGCCCCCACCAAGTGGGCAGACCTCAAGACCGGTAAATACAAGGTGTCCATCGGTGACGTGAGCACCGCGGCCCAGGCGGCCAACGGCGTACTGGCGGCGGCCCTGGCCAATGGCGGCGACGAGAAAAACCTGCAACCGGCCCTGCTGCTGTTCGCAGACATCGCCAAACAGGGTCGCCTGTCCATGGCCAACCCGACGATTGCCACCATGGAAAAGGGTGAAATCGAAGTCGGCGTGGTCTGGGACTTCAACGGTCTGAGCTACAAAGCGAAGATGGCCAATCCGGATGACTACGTCGTGCTGATTCCATCCGATGGTTCGGTGATCTCCGGCTACACCACCATCATCAACAAGTACGCGAAAAACCCGAACGCCGCCAAGCTGACCCGCGAATACATCTTCAGCGACGCCGGCCAGATCAACCTGGCAAAAGGCAACGCGCGCCCGATCCGTGCAGAGCACATCAAACTGCCAGAAGACGTGAAGGCCAAGCTGCTGCCTAACGAGCAGTACAAAAAAGTCACGCCGATCAAAGACGCCGATGCATGGGAAAAGACCTCCAAAGCCCTTCCTCAGAAGTGGAACGAAGAAGTCATCGTCAACATGCAGTAACCCGGTAGATCCCTACATTGGATAACCCAACGGAAATCCAATGCAGGAGTGAGCCTGCTCGCGATAGCGGTTGAGCATTCAGCATCAATGTTGACTGGCCCACCGCTATCGCGAGCAGGCTCACTCCTACAAGCGGAAATGGGTTTGTATTTGAAATAACTGTTCGCGGAGTTTTTGCCCCTATGAAGCACAACGTCATCCTTGTCGTGCTCGACGGCCTCAATTACGAGGTCGCGCGCCACACCATGGGGCACCTGCAGGCCTATGTCGGCGCAGGACGCGCGGCACTCTACAAACTGGAGTGCGAACTGCCGTCCCTGTCCCGTCCCCTTTATGAATGCATTCTCACCGGCGTCCCGCCCATCGAGAGCGGCATCGTTCACAACAACGTCTCGCGTCTGTCCAATCAGCGCAGCATTTATCACTACGCCACGGACGCCGGTCTGAAAACCGCTGCGGCGGCGTATCACTGGGTCAGCGAGCTGTACAACCGCTCACCGTTCGTGGCGGCCCGGGATCGTCACACCGACGATGAAGCCTTGCCGATCCAGCACGGTCACTTCTACTGGAACGACCACTACCCGGATTCACACCTGTTCGCCGACGCCGAAAGCCTGCGCCTGCGGCATGCGCCGAATTTTCTGTTGATCCACCCGATGAACATCGACGACGCCGGGCACAAGCACGGTCTCGACACCCCGCAATACCGCAACAGTGCGCGCTCGGCCGATATCATCCTTGCCGATTACCTGCGCACCTGGCTCGACGCCAGTTATCAGGTGCTGGTGACTGCCGACCACGGCATGAACAACGACCGCTCCCACAACGGCTTGTTGTCGGAAGAACGCGAAGTGCCGTTGTTTGTCCTCGGTGACGCGTTCAGCTTCAACGCCAGTGCTGCGCCGAAACAGATTGAAATCTGCGGCACGGTCTGCGAACTGTTGGGCGTGGCCCACGACAAACCTGTGTGCCGGGAGCTGCTCAAGTGAATGCCAATACCCGTAGCAAGTGGCTGGCAGCCTTGTGCCTCGTACCGTTCGCCCTGTTCTTTATCGTGTTCGAAATCGCCCCGCTGGTCTGGGTGATGATCAACAGCCTGCAATCGGAAGAGTTCGGCTGGGGGTTGGCCAACTTCACCAAAATCTTCAATTCGAAATTCTACTTGCAGGCGATCCAGTACAGCCTCGAGATCAGTTTCTGGTCCAGTGTATTCGGGATCATTATTGCGGTGCTCGGCGCTTACTCCTTGCGCCGGGTCGACTCGAAACTGCGCAACTTCGTCAACGCCTTCGCCAACATGACCAGCAACTTTGCCGGCGTGCCCCTGGCCTTCGCCTTCATCATCCTGCTGGGCTTCAACGGCAGCTTCACCATCATGCTCAAGCAGGCCGGGATCATTCAGGATTTCAATCTGTACTCGAAGACCGGGCTGATCATTCTCTATACGTACTTCCAGATTCCACTTGGCGTGTTGCTGCTCTACCCCGCCTTCGACGCCCTGCGCGAAGACTGGCGCGAGTCTGCCGAGCTGCTCGGTGCCAACGGCTGGCAGTTCTGGCGGCACATCGGTTTGCCGGTGCTGACACCGGCGCTGCTCGGTACGTTCGTGATCCTGCTGGCCAACGCCCTTGGCGCCTACGCGACGGTGTATGCGTTGACCACCGGCAACTTCAACGTGCTGCCGATCCGCATCGCGGCGATGGTGTCCGGTGATATTTCCCTCGACCCGAACCTCGCCAGTGCCCTGGCCGTGGTGCTGGTGGCGTTGATGACCCTGGTGACCATCGTGCATCAGTTGCTGTTGAAGAGGAGCTACCATGTCTCGCGCTGAACTGGGCCCCGCCGGTGTCTACCACCGCGTCGTGGTGTACCTGCTGTTTGCCATTCTGTTGTTGCCGCTGCTCGGGACGTTGATCTACTCGATTGCCAGCAGTTGGTCGGCGACCATCCTGCCCAGCGGCTTTACCTTCAAGTGGTACATCCAGCTGTGGAGCGATCCGCGCTTTCTCAACGCATTTGGCCAGTCACTGCTGGTCTGCGTCGGCGCATTGATTTTGTCGGTGGTGCTGATTCTGCCGCTGCTGTTCGTGGTGCATTACCACTTCCCGAAACTCGATGCGCTGATGAATATCCTGATCTTGCTGCCCTTTGCGGTGCCGCCGGTGGTGTCGTCGGTGGGGCTGTTGCAGCTCTACGGTTCCGGGCCGTTCGCGATGGTCGGCACGCCGTGGATTCTGATTGGTTGCTACTTCACCATTGCGCTGCCGTTCATGTACCGGGCAATCACCAACAACCTGCAAGCGATCAACCTGCGCGACCTGATGGACGCCGCCCAACTGCTCGGCGCCAGCACCTTTCAAGCGGCGTTCCTGGTGGTGCTGCCGAACCTGCGCAAGGGCTTGATGGTGGCGCTGCTGCTGTCGTTCTCGTTCCTGTTCGGGGAGTTCGTGTTCGCCAACATCCTCGTCGGCACCCGCTACGAAACCCTGCAGGTCTACCTCAACAACATGCGTAACAGCAGCGGCCACTTCACCAGTGCGCTGGTGATTTCCTATTTCTTCTTTGTGCTGGTTCTGACCTGGGCGGCCAATATCTTGAACAAGGACAAAAGCGAATGAGCTATGTCAGCGTCCAACATCTGCAAAAAAATTACGCGGGTACAACAGTATTCAGCGACATCAACTGCGAGATCCAGAAGGGCGAATTCGTCACCCTGCTCGGTCCGTCCGGTTGCGGTAAATCCACGCTGCTGCGCTGCATTGCCGGCCTGACCTCGGTCGATGGCGGCAAGATCCTGCTGGAGGGTGTCGACCTGGTGCCAATGAGCCCGCAAAAGCGCGGCATCGGCATGGTGTTCCAGAGCTACGCACTGTTCCCCAACATGACCGTGGAGCAGAACATCGCCTTCGGATTGCGCATGCAAAAGGTCAACGCCGACGACAGTCACAAACGTGTCGCCGAAGTGTTGAAACTGGTGGAGCTGAACGACTTCGCCTCCCGTTATCCGCATCAACTCTCTGGCGGCCAATGCCAGCGTGTAGCCCTCGCCCGTTCACTGGTCACCCGGCCACGGCTATTATTGCTGGACGAACCGCTGTCGGCCCTCGACGCGCGGATTCGCAAGCACTTGCGCGAACAGATCCGTGCGATCCAGCGTGAACTGGGCCTGACCACAATCTTCGTCACACACGATCAGGAAGAAGCGCTGACCATGTCTGACCGAATTTTCCTGATGAATCAGGGAAAAATCGTACAGAGTGGCGACGCCGAAACCCTGTACACCGCGCCAGTCGACGTGTTTGCCGCCGGTTTTATCGGCAACTACAACCTGCTGGACGCCGACAGCGCTTCGAAGCTGCTGCAACGGCCGATCAGCCACCGCATCGCGATTCGCCCGGAAGCCATCGAGCTGAGCCTCAACGGCCAACTCGACGCGCAAATCCGCAGTCACAGCCTGCTGGGTAATGTGATTCGCTACCGGGTCGAAGCCCGCGGCGTGGAATTGGTGGTGGATGTGCTCAACCGCTCGGCGGCCGACCTGCACCCCGATGGTCAGCGTCTGGCGCTTTCCATCGATCCGACGGCCCTCTGTGAGGTAGCCTGATGCCTTTGCTGATGTTGAAGAGAGAACTGCACTGATGGCCCTGGCAATTTTTGATCTGGACGAAACCCTGATCCACGGCGACTGCGCCACCCTCTGGAGCGAGCAAATGGGCCGCCTGGGCTGGGTCGACCCTGAGTCGTTCATGCGTCAGAACAACGAACTGATGGACGCCTACAGTCACGGCAAGCTGCGGATGGAGGAGTACATGACCTTCAGCCTGGAGCCGATGATCGGGCGCACACCGGAAGAGATCGAGCATTTGGTCGGGCCCTGGGTGGAAGACTTCATCGAGCCGATCATCTTCAGTGACGCCACCAAAGCCATCGCCGCCCATCGCAAGGCCGGAGACAGGATTCTGGTGATCTCGGCCTCGGGCACTCACCTGGTCAAGCCGATTGCCGACCGTCTGGGCATCGACGAGATTCTCGGCATCGAACTGGAAGTGATGCACGGCGTTTATAGCGGTCAGACCGTCGGCACCCTGACCTACCGCGAAGGCAAGATTGCCCGGTTGCTGGAATGGCTGGATGCGGAAGAGGAAAACCTCGAAGGCGCGAGTTTTTATTCCGACTCACGCAATGATCTGCCGTTGTTGCTGAAGGTGGATTTCCCACACGTGGTGAACCCGGATCCGGTGCTGCTTGAGCACGCCGAAACGGCCGGCTGGCCGATCCATCTCTGGAAGTAACGCATTGCCCCTGTAGGCGCATGGCTTGCCCGCGATGAACGATGACGCGGTCTGACTGATACACCGCGTCACCTGAATCGCGGGCAAGCCACGCTCCCACAGGTTTTGTGTTGTCAGATCAGGCTTTCGTCAATCACCAACACCAGTTTCCCCGCCACGGTATTGCTCGCCAACTCGGCAAACGCCGCTTCGGCATCCTTGATCGGGAACGTCCTGGCCAACTGCGGGCTCAGTCGCCCCTCGGCAAACAGCGGCCAGACGTGCTGGCTCAAATCACTGAACAAATCCGCCTTGAACTGATCGTCGCGGCTGCGCAAGGTCGAACCCAATAGCTGCACGCGCTTGGCCAGCACCTGCGCCAGGTCCAGCTGTGCCTCACGGCCGCCCATCAGGCCGATCAGCACCCAACGACCATCAGGGGCCAGCAACTTCAGATTCAACGCGGCGTACTGACCGCCCACCGGGTCGAGGATCACATCGAATGGCCCAAGGTCATTCAAACTGTCCAGATCGCCCTTTCGCACCACCCCACCCTGCGCGCCCAGAGCTTCACAGTAAGCCAATCGCTCGGTGGAACCGACGCTGACCCAGCACGGGTTACCAAACGCCTTGCACAGCTGAATGGCAGCTGAACCAATTCCACTTGCTCCGGCGTGCAGAAGAACTTTCTCACCCGGTTTGAGCGCAGCGAGTTGAAACACATTCAGCCAGACGGTCGCATACACTTCCGGCAGCGCTGCCGCCTCGACCAGCGACAAACCTTCAGGAACCGGCAACACATGCCGTCCGTCGACAACTACCTCTTCGGCCATCCCGCCCCCGGCCAGCAAGGCGCAAACCCGATCACCGACCTGCCAGGAAGACCCCGCGCCTACCTCGCTGATCACCCCTGAACACTCAAGACCCAGTACGTGACTGGCTCCCGGCGGTGGCGGATAGAGGCCCGCTTTCTGTAATAAATCGGCGCGATTGAGCCCCGCTGCCGCCACTCGGATACGAACTTGTCCTACATCACATGTAGGACTGGGCTCTTCAAGCCACTCCACTTGACCTTCAACGCCTTGCAATGCTTTCACAGTGCCTCCATAGTGAGTCTGGACTGAGCCCGTAGCTGTAGCGCCGGGCTTTCTTGCATTATGCGACCGGCCCTCGTGGATCCGGCGACTTCAAAGACGGCCTAATATGCGTGATCAATTGTCCCCGCGTCGAATCAGCATGAAGCATTTTTTCCCTGGCACCGCCCTAGCCCTTTTCATCGGTATCGGTCTGTTACCGATATCGACCAATACGTTTGCAGCCAATAGCTGGGACAAGCTTCAGCCTGATCGTGACGAAGTAATCGCCAGTCTGAACGTCGTCGAATTGCTCAAGCGCCACCACTACAGCAAGCCGCCGCTCGATGACGCGCGCTCCGTGATCATCTACGACAGCTACCTCAAGCTGCTGGACCCGTCGCGCAGCTACTTCATGGCCAGCGACATTGCGGAATTCGACAAGTGGAAAACCCAGTTTGACGACTTCCTCAAAAGCGGCGACCTGAACGCCGGGTTCACCATCTACAAGCGCTACCTGGACCGCGTCAAGGCGCGTCTGGACTTCGCCCTTGCCGAGCTGAACAAAGGCGTCGACAAGATCGACTTCACCACCAAGGAAACCTTGCTGATCGATCGCAAGGACGCCCCTTGGCTCAAGTCCACCGCTGAACTCGACGACCTGTGGCGCAAACGCGTCAAGGACGAAGTGCTGCGGCAGAAGATCGCGGGCAAGGATTCCAAGCAGATCCAGGAAACCCTGACCAAGCGCTACAAGAACCAGTTGGCGCGCCTGGACCAGACCCGTGCGGAAGATATCTTCCAGGCGTACATCAACACCTTCGCCATGTCCTACGACCCGCATACCAACTATCTGTCGCCAGATAACGCGGAAAACTTCGACATCAACATGAGCCTGTCCCTGGAGGGCATCGGCGCCGTGTTGCAGAGCGATAACGACCAGGTGAAAGTCGTGCGTCTGGTGCCGGCAGGCCCGGCCGACAAGACCAAGCAGGTTGCACCGGCCGACAAGATCATCGGCGTTGCCCAAGGCAACAAAGAGATGGTCGACGTGGTCGGCTGGCGCCTGGACGAAGTGGTCAAGCTGATCCGCGGTCCGAAAGGCACCGTGGTGCGCCTGGAAGTGATTCCGGCCAGCAATGCGCCAAACGACCAGACCACCAAGATCGTGCCGATTACCCGCGAAGCGGTGAAGCTTGAAGATCAGGCCGTGAAGAAGTCGGTCCTCAACCTGAAACAGGATGGCAAGGACTACAAGCTCGGCGTCATCGAGATCCCGGCCTTCTACCTCGACTTCAAGGCATTCCGTGCCGGCGATCCGGACTACAAGAGCACCACGCGTGACGTCAAGAAACTGCTGACCGAGTTGCAGAAAGACAAGGTCGACGGCGTGGTCATCGACCTGCGCAACAACGGCGGCGGCTCCTTGCAGGAAGCCACCGAGCTGACCAGTCTGTTCATCGACAAGGGCCCTACCGTTCTCGTGCGTAACGCCGATGGCCGGGTTGATGTGCTGGAAGATGAGAACCCAGGCGCGTTCTACAAAGGCCCGATGGCGTTGCTGGTCAACCGCCTGTCCGCCTCGGCTTCGGAGATTTTTGCCGGCGCCATGCAGGACTACCACCGTGCGCTGATCATCGGCGGCCAGACCTTCGGTAAAGGCACCGTGCAGACCATTCAGCCGCTGAACCACGGCGAACTGAAACTGACCCTGGCCAAGTTCTACCGGGTTTCCGGCCAGAGCACCCAGCATCAGGGCGTGCTGCCGGACATCGATTACCCGTCGATCATCGACACCAAGGAAATCGGCGAAAGCGCCCTGCCTGAAGCCATGCCATGGGACACCATCCATGCGGCCATCAAGCCTGCGGTAGATCCGTTCAAACCGTACCTGGCGCAGCTCAAGTCAGAGCACGATACGCGCTCGTCCAAGGATGCGGAGTTCGTGTTCATCCGCGACAAGCTGGCCCTGGCGCAGAAACTGATGGAAGAAAAAACCGTCAGCCTCAATGAAGCCGACCGTCGGGCGCAGCACACCGATATCGAAGCCAAGCAGCTGGTGATGGAAAACATCCGTCGCAAAGCCAAAGGCGAAGAACCGCTCAAAGAGCTGAAGAAAGAAGACGAAGACGCCCTTGCGGCCGAACCGGACAAGACCAAGCCAGAAGACGACGCTTACCTGAGCGAGACCGGTCGGATTCTGCTGGACTACCTGAAACTCAACACCGCGGTTGCCAAGCACTAAGTGGTGACACGCAACATGATGGCAATTTAATGCTGACGCTCCCCGGAGCGTCATCAAACAGTCATCATTCTGTCGTGAAATAAAGGACTGGGAGCACCTCTGACAAGAGGCTGCTCCCAGTCCTTTTTTATCGCCCCGAGATTGCCATGACCACGACAGAACAGCTGAGTGCCTTGAGTTCCATTCTGGCTCAAAGCGGCTTGCACAGCCTGTTCCAGCCGATCATTTCCCTCTCCGAGCGACGCATTGTCGGCTATGAAGCCCTCACCCGCGGCCCGTCCAACAGTCCGCTGCACTCCCCTATCGCATTGTTCTCCGTGGCCCGCCAGGCCGGTCGCTTGAGCGAGCTGGAAATTGCTTGCCGCGAAAGCGCTTGCCGACGTTTCAACGAACAGCAACTGCCGGGCAAACTGTTCCTCAATGTCTCCCCGGAATCCCTGCTTGAAGCGGCCCATCAACCCGGCCGCACCCTGCAACTGCTGCAGGATTTCGGCATTCCGCCGAGCCAGGTAGTGATCGAACTCACCGAACAAACCCCGACCGATGACTTCCAGTTGCTGCAAAACGCGCTGCATCACTATCGGGCGATGGGATTTTCCATTGCGCTGGATGATCTGGGCGCGGGATATTCCAGCTTGCGGTTGTGGTCGGAGCTGCGCCCGGATTACGTGAAGATTGATCGTCACTTCATCGACGGTATTCACCAGGACGCACTCAAGCGAGAGTTTGTCGGTTCAATCCTGCAGATTGCCAAAGCCTCACGAGCTCAAGTGATTGCCGAAGGCATTGAATTGCAGGAAGAGCTCGCGGTGCTGACCGAGATGGGCGTTGATCTGGTCCAGGGCTATCTGCTGTGCCGTCCTCAGGAACATCCGCCCCGGGATGCTCGCGCCCTGATGCCCAAACACGACAGCACCGCCGTTGCGCTGAATGACGAAGGCAGCGACCTCTGCCCCCTGCTCAACGACCAACCTGCCGTTGCGCACGACACACCGACCGCCACCGTGCTCGAAGCGTTCCGCCGCCAGGCCAATCTGAACTCCCTGGCAGTGCTCGACAATCAAGGCCACCCCTGTGGCATCGTTCACCGGCATTCGTTGTCGGACGCGTTGCTGAAACCGTTTGCCACCGACCTGTTCGCCCGCAAACCGATCAGTCGCTTGATGAACGATGACTTTCTCGCCGTGGAAATGAGCCAGTCGCTGCAACAGGTCAGCCGCCTGATCACCAGCCGCGCGCGCCAACGCATTGAAGAAGACTTCATCATCACCCTCAATGGCAGCTATCTGGGACTGGGTCGGGTGATGGATGTCCTCAAGCTGATTACCGAGCTGAAAATCCAGCAGGCCCGCTACGCCAACCCGTTGACCCTGTTGCCCGGCAACGTACCGATCCAGCAATGCCTGACACGTTTGCTGCAACAGGAACGGGAGTCAGTGATCTGTTATGTCGACATCGACAGCTTCAAGCCCTTCAACGACATTTACGGCTACGGCCGAGGGGATGAAGTCCTGCTCTGCCTGGCGCAATGCCTGAATGATCGCGTCGACCCTTCCCGTGATTTCGTCGGCCATATCGGCGGTGACGACTTCCTGCTGGTGCTCGGCCCGGAAGACTGGCGTAAACGGTTGAACCAGTTGCTGGACGACTTCCAGAGCCAATGCCGACGCTTTTACCGCAGCGAACACCTGGAAGCCGGGTGCTTTATCGCGCCGAACCGTCAGGGGGTGCGACAGGAGTTTCCGTTGTTGTCATTGTCGATCGGCGTAGTGCATTTGCATCCACAGGCCTGTGGACAACTCGATGCGAGCCAGTTGGCGGAGATGGCATCGCAGGCTAAACACCATGCGAAGAATGTGCAGGGGTATAGCGTGCATGTGATTGATAGTCTGGCGGTGTCTGGGGCAGAGAATGCATTGCTGGAAGGGCAGCGCTGAATATTCTGGCTCGCGATAGCGTCCGCTCAGTCAACACAGGTTGGGTTTATTGCCCCTCACCCCGAGCCGCCAATTCTTTCAACTTGAGCTCTGCCAATGGATGCCCCGCCTTCACGGCCATGCCCCACCAGCGCGCAGCTTCAACCAGGTCCGGCGCCTTGCTCGGCGTTCCTGCCAGACAGATCACCCCAACCTGATACGCCGCCTTGCCATCCCCCGCCAACGCCGCCAGGCGCAGCAATCGCACGCCCTCCTCGCGAGCCCCAAGGCCGACGCCGCGAAAGGTCAGGATGTGGCCATAGAAGCTCTGGGCACCGACGTCACCCAAATTCGCCATGCGCGCGAACTGGCCTTCGAGCCAGCTCCAGCCGCGCGGTTGGCGCACGAACCATGACCAATGAAACAACCGGCGGGCCAGCCAGTAACCAGCCCGGGCCTTGAGTTTTAAAAACACTCAGGCCTCGGCCGATTCGGGGTATTCGTATTCGAACACACGCACCACTTCCGAAGCATGCCAGGACGCGGCGGCGACACCGTCAGATGGCCCGGAGAAACGCCCCAGACGCTCGACACATTCAAAGAAGCCGGTGCGCGGCAAACGACTGGCGCCCTGGCTGATCACCAGCGAGCTGCGCAACGGTTGCTCGGCCCTGGCATCCAGAGCAGCCAGATGTTCGAGCGCAGCGGTCAGGGTTTGCATGGCCGGCGTGGGCAATTGCAAACGCTCCAGCAACGCTCGATAGGTCAGAAGATGACGCTGACGACGCGCCTGATCCAGTTCACCCAGCAACCCGTCCCAATGTTGACGACTGATGCGTACGCTCACGATTCATCCCTCCACCCTGGCACCGTCAATTCCCAGGCCAGGCTGCGGCGAATCGCAGCGTCGGGCAGACGCTCGCCACTTTCGATCAAGGCCAGATAAGACGGGCTGATGCCTACCGTGCGGGCCAGCGCCTCGATGGCGATGCCCTTCCCTTCGCGCAAACTGCGTAGTTGATCCAGACCTGGAAGAATCTGGTCTGGTGTTGCCGTGCGATGCACTGGCGCGTCTGGCGCCGGTTTCTCGTTGATGCCTGCTGCTTTCAGTAGAGCCTGGTACTGAGCCCACGGTAAAACTGCATACTCGGGCTCGCCTTCGCGTGTGATTATCTGAATATCCATGACTTCCCCGTAGGACAACGACACTTTGCGAGTCGGCACTTTTCCCTAGAAGTGTAATCCTAACAGCGGCCAAGGTCGCGCGGGGGTATCAATAAATTGGATCCTCAGTCGCCCTTATGCCAATGAGTCAAGCCAAGACGCGATCGGTAGCAGTTGGCGAAGCCTGCGTTCGGCTGCGTAGCAGTCGTGAAATCAGGCGACGCGGTGTTTCAGAAAGACCATAAATACAGATATTACGACTGCTGCGCAGCCGAATGCAGGCTGCGCCAGCTGCTAGAGGAATTGCGTTGCGGCAAAAACCGGTTGGCTGATCTGCATCCTTCAATCACCCCGTATTTTTTGGGGGCCCTGGAGCTGAAGTTTCTCCGGGGTATCGGGCAGGCGTTCGACCACCGCCAGCTTCTCCGGCACCTGTCGCCTGCGCCAGGCGCGGAAGGCATTGAGTTCGTCGTCGAGGACTTTCATCAGCCAGGCCAGCACCGCGATGTCATCGAGCATGCCGAACACCGGAATGAAATCCGGGATGGCATCCACCGGGCTGAGGAAATACATCAGGCCGGCGACCACCGAGACCAACGCCTTCGGGCTGACGGCACGGTACTCCCCACGCCAGTAGGCCAGGCACAGCGCCTGCAACAGGCGCAAATCGTCTTTGACCTTGCCCAGGCGATTGCCTTGGCTGGCGCCTTTGCTGGCGACGGCGAACAGCAACGTCGGCAAGCGCCCGCGCGCGAGCAGGCGCCCGGCGAGGGGCAAGAATCGAGCGAAATTCCAGGGTGCTTTCATCATTCCTCCCACTGAAATGTTATCCACACAAATTGTGGATAACCTTGTGAACAGAGCTGCTTTTCACGGCTGAAAGCCCCGTTTCATAAGGGTCCGGCTCAGATCGGGCGTTTTTTACTCACATAAAAAAACCCAAGATTTCATTGACTTGGCGCGCCGGCGCGGCTAGCACGGGCGTCTTCAATGGCTATGACTCCAGCGTACAGCAACCGTTCGCTTTGTTTACCTGCGCCGAACCCCGGATGCAACAACGCCCCGCATAAGCGAGGCGTTGTTGTCAAAGCAGACGCTGATTACTTGGCGGCGTCTTCTTTGGCTGGATCTTTGATCCCCAGCAGCTCCAGGTCGAATACCAGCACCGAGTTGGCTGGGATCGCCGGGCTTGGGCTTTGGGCGCCATAAGCCAGTTCGCTAGGGATGTACAACTTGTACTTCTCACCAACGTGCATCAGTTGCAGGCCTTCGACCCAACCCGGAATCACACCGCTGACCGGCAGATCAATCGGGCTGCCGCGCTCGACGGAGCTGTCGAAGACGGTGCCGTTGGTCAGCTTGCCGGTGTAGTGAACAGTCACTACGTCGGTCGGCTTAGGCTGTGGGCCATCGGCTTTCTTTTCCACTTCGTATTGCAAGCCCGAGGCGGTGGTCACTACGCCGGCTTTCTTGGCGTTTTCTTCGAGGAATTTCTTGCCGGCAGCCGCCGACTCTTCGCTCATCTTGGCCATACGCTCTTCCGCACGCTTCTGCAGTGCGGCGAAGGCTTCGACCAGCTCCTCGTCTTTGAGCTTCTGCTCTTTCTTGCCAACGGCATCTTCGATGCCTTGGGCTACGGCTTTGGAATCCAGGTCATCCATGCCTTCCTGAGCCAGGCTTTTGCCCATGTTCAGGCCAATGCCGTAGGAAGCTTTTTGCGCCGGAGTTTTCAGCTCTACACTGGTCTGCGAATCACAACCCGCAAGTACCAGGCTAACCAGGGCTACCGCCGCCGCCAACCGATGCTGTTTCATGCTATTTCCTTGTTCATGCGCCTAAAGGGCAATCGAGTAAAGCCGCGAGCTTATCAGGCGGCCACGACCAATGGCTACCGGCATGAGAGCTGGAAACTTCTGATAAGTTCAGGTGTTTTAACGCATTTCAGGATTGGCATCATGAAGCATCTGTCATCTGGCACCTACAGCAGCTGATCCTATATCCCACAACATCTGGCGTAATGGCCACTTGCCGCACCCCGTCCCCTGCGGCATAAGAGAGCCACAACTCGACAAGGATGTTTATCTTGCGCCTCTTATTTCGCCTGCTGATGCTGGTGGCTGTGCTGCTGGGACTCGGCCTGGCCGTGGTTCTGTATTACGTCGCCAATCCGAAACTGCCGACCTGGTCGCCCGCGCAACAGGTGCATTACCTGGAACAATGGAGCGCCGAAGATCGCCAGACTTACTACTTCACGCCTCAGGGAACCCAGGTCAAAGGCTTGCGCTATGCCTGGTTCAACGCCCTCGAACTGCCCTTCTCGCAACAACGATTCGCATCGCCCGAGTACCTCGCCCGCTTTGGTTTCCTGATCGATCCCGGGCAGAAAGCCACGCCAGACAACCCTGGGAATTTGCCGGTAGGTTTTGCCCGCCACCAAAATCCCGGCAGTCAGGACGAATTTCTCGACATCTCGTGCGCCGCTTGCCACACCGGTGAGTTGCGCTTCAACGGCCAGGCGATCCGCATTGACGGCGGTTCGGCGCAGCACGTTTTGCCTTCCAGTGTTCCTACGTTGAAAGGGGGCAGTTTCGGACAAGCGTTGGTCGCCAGTCTGACCTCGACTTACCTCAACCCGTGGAAATTCGAACGCTTCGCCCGCAACGTGCTGGGCGATGACTACGACGCCCGGCACCCACAATTGCGTGAAGAGTTCAAAGCGTCCCTCGTTACCTTCGTCAAAGTTGCCTGGAACGATACCCATCGCGGGCTCTACCCCACCGAGGAAGGACCGGGCCGTACCGACGCCTTCGGACGCATTGCCAACGCCACGTTCGGTGATGCGATTTCAGCCGACAACTACCGTGTGGCCAATGCCCCGGTGGATTACCCGCAATTGTGGGACATGTGGACGTTCGACTGGGTGCAGTGGAACGGTTCGGCGCAACAACCCATGGCTCGCAACATCGGCGAATCCCTGGGTGTGGGCGCCACACTGAGTTTCTTCGATGCCAACGGCCAACCGCTCAAAGGTGACGGACGTTATCCGTCGAGTGTGCGATTACGCGACCTGCACCAGATCGAGGAAACCCTGCAACGGCTCAAACCACCCGCATGGCCTGAAGAGTTACTCGGCGCTGTCGACAAGCCGTTGGCAGCCAAAGGTCGCGAGTTGTTCCGCGAAAACTGCGCCGGTTGCCATTTGCCACGCACAGTCGAGAGTGACGGGCGCTGGGTGCAACATTTGAAAATGCTACCGGTCGATTTCATTGGCACCGACCCGGGCGCCGCCAACAACATTGCCGACCATCGCTTCGACCTCTCCGCCTTGCAATGGGACCTGGCGGAACTCAAGCAGCTGGACGTGCACTTGCAGCCAGCACCCGCTGAACCGCTGGATTTGAGCCAGCTGTCATCGGCCAAGGGGCTGGCATACATCACGGCTTTCGTCGGAAACCGCGCTTACCGTGACGCGAACATTCCTGCCGCCGAACAACCGGCCATGAATGGCTTCGGCCTGCCAATTAGCGTGCGTGAGC
Source organism: Pseudomonas mucoides (assembly GCF_015461845.1). Lineage (GTDB taxonomy): Bacteria > Pseudomonadota > Gammaproteobacteria > Pseudomonadales > Pseudomonadaceae > Aquipseudomonas > Aquipseudomonas mucoides. The sequence goes on from NZ_JACOPW010000001.1 coordinate 1,098,464, forward strand.
TGCGGGCCTATAAGGCACGGCCACTGGCAGGCGTCTGGGCCACTGCGCCGTTTCTGCACAACGGTTCGGTACCGAGCATTTATCAGCTGCTCTCACCTCAAGATGAACGCGCAACGACCTTCTATAAAGGTACGTTCGAGTACGACCCGCAACATCTTGGCTATCGTACCGAGGCCTTTACCAATGGCTTTGTGTTCGACACGCGCATCACCGGCAATCACAACAGCGGCCACGAGTTCCGTGCCGGCCAGCGCGGCAACGGCGTGATTGGCCGCTTGCTGCAACCGCAGGAGCGCTGGGCGCTGCTGGAATATCTGAAGGTATTGGGCGGCCCGCTGGAGGCGCAATTGCCATGAGCAGACTCTGGATGCGCCTTGGCGCTTTTCTTGGCAAGACCCTCCTGTGGTTGATCGGCCTGGGTGTGCTCGGTTATGCGCTAGCCATGGCGTGGTTCGCCTGGCAGCACAGCGGACCTGTTTCAGCGCAAGAAGTGATACCGGATGGCGAAGCCGCCATGACTCAGGACGTCATTCAGACGGCGGTGCGCATCGTCGATCAACACCGTGAGAACACCCGCTACCTGCGCGATGCACATGCCAAGGCCCATGGCTGCGTGAAGGCCGAGGTTCAAGTGCTGGCGGATCTGACCGAGGAACTGCGCCAGGGCGTGTTCAGCCAACCCGGCAAAACCTGGCAAGCGACAATGCGCCTGTCCAATGGCAATGCGTATCCGCAATTCGACAGCATTCGAGACGCCCGGGGCATGGCAATCAAATTGCTCGATGTGCCCGGCAAACAGCTGCTCGCCGATCAACAGACTCGTGGCGAACAGGATTTTGTGATGTTCAGCCACCCGAATTTCTTCGTCAGCGATGTCGCCGAGTACCGTCAGAATGTAGCGGCCCAGGCTGACGGCAAAAAGCTGATGGCGTTTTTCCCGGGTTGGGACCCACGGACCTGGCAGGTTCGGCACCTGTTTATCGCCTTGGCAACCCTGTCACCCGCCCCGGAAAGTCCGACGAAGACCACTTACTTTTCGGTTTCGCCCTACAAGTTTGGTGCCACCAATGCCAAATTCCGAGTGATGCCGGACCCTGATAGCTGCCCGGCCTACACCCTGCCCGCGCAGAACCAGAAGTTGCCAAACTTCCTGCGCAATGCGCTGAACCAGCAATTGTCGACCGACCGGGTGCCGGCCTGCTTCGTCCTGCAAATTCAGCGTCAGGACCCAAGCCAGTACATGCCCATAGAAGACACCAGCATCGAATGGCGTGAAAACGCGGCGCCATTCCAGACCGTGGCGCGAATCAAAGTACCCGCGCAAGATTTCGACACGCCGGCATTGAATATCCAATGCGACAACCAGTCGTTCAATCCATGGTTTGGTCTTGAGGCTCATCGGCCAATTGGCGGCATCAACCGACTTCGCAAAGCGGTGTATGAAGCCGTAAGCGACTACCGACACAGTCGTAACGCCGAGCAATAAACGCAATTGCCAAACGCCAGACAGCAAAAAGCCCGCATTAAGCGGGCTTTCTGTGTGGTACCTGGCGTTCAGCGTTCCAGGTAACCGAATATGGCGCAGCGGACGGGACTCGAACCCGCGACCCCCGGCGTGACAGGCCGGTATTCTAACCGACTGAACTACCGCTGCGCGTAGCGTTGAAAGTGGTGGGTGATGACGGGATCGAACCGCCGACATTCTGCTTGTAAGGCAGACGCTCTCCCAGCTGAGCTAATCACCCTTTACCTTCGTTGCGGGGCACATTATGCCACAGGTTTTCGTAAAGTGTTGATTTAATTGAATTATTTTTCAAATAAATCCGAAAACCGGTGAAACGATGCAACCTGCAGGAACAACGGACAATCTACAGACAGAAAAAAACCCGCGTGAGCGGGCTTTTCCGTGGTGACCTGGCGTTCAGCGTTCCAGGTAACCGAATATGGCGCAGCGGACGGGACTCGAACCCGCGACCCCCGGCGTGACAGGCCGGTATTCTAACCGACTGAACTACCGCTGCGCGTAACACTGAATGCGAATGGTGGGTGATGACGGGATCGAACCGCCGACATTCTGCTTGTAAGGCAGACGCTCTCCCAGCTGAGCTAATCACCCTTCACGTTCGGTGTGGCGCGCATTCTACGGAGCGACCTCACCTCTGGCAAGCACTTTTTTAAATAATTTTCTCAGGCCTTCCAAAGGCTTAGCGAAGGGTTGGCCTATGGCGCAGCTAAGAGAATAATGCCCCCCTTTGTATATAAGGAGAGACTTACCCCATGTGGTTCAAAAACCTGCTTATCTATCGCCTGACCCAAGATCTGCCTGTTGATGCCGAGGCGTTGGAAACTGCACTGGCCACCAAACTGGCGCGTCCATGTGCAAGCCAGGAGTTGACCACCTACGGTTTCGTCGCGCCATTCGGCAAGGGCGAAGATGCACCGCTGGTCCACGTCAGCGGCGACTTCCTGCTGATTTCTGCGCGTAAAGAAGAACGCATCCTGCCGGGCAGCGTCGTGCGTGACGCCGTAAAGGAAAAGGTCGACGAGATCGAAGCCGAGCAAATGCGTAAGGTCTATAAGAAAGAACGCGACCAGATCAAGGATGAAATCATCCAGGCGTTCCTGCCGCGCGCCTTTATTCGTCGCTCGTCGACCTTCGCCGCCATTGCGCCGAAACAAGGCCTGATCCTCGTCAACTCGGCCAGCCCGAAACGTGCCGAAGACCTGCTGTCCACCCTGCGTGAAGTGATCGGCACCCTGCCGGTACGTCCACTGACCGTAAAAATGTCGCCAACCGCCACCATGACCGAATGGGTCACCACCCAGAAAGCCGCAGACGACTTCTTTGTGCTGGACGAATGCGAGCTGCGTGATACCCACGAAGACGGCGGCATCGTGCGATGCAAGCGTCAGGACCTGACCAGCGAAGAAATCCAGCTGCACCTGAGCACCGGCAAAGTGGTCACTCAGCTGTCCTTGGCCTGGCAAGACAAACTGTCTTTCGTCCTCGACGACAAGATGGTGGTCAAGCGTCTGAAGTTCGAAGACCTGCTGCAAGATCAGGCGGAACAGGACGGCGGCGAAGAGGCCCTGGGCCAACTGGACGCCAGCTTCACCCTGATGATGCTGACCTTCGGCGACTTCCTGCCGGCGCTGGTTGAAGCGCTGGGCGGCGAAGAGACTCCGCAGGGGATCTAAAGCAAAACCGATTTCCCCTGAAGAAACCGGATCAACTGTGGGAGCCGGGCTTGCTCCGGGCGGCGTTCCGACGATGGCGCTATGTCAGTCTACAGATCAGCTGACTGACACACCGCCATCGCAGGCAAGCCGGCTCCCACATTGATTGGATTCCACCTTGGGATCGTTACTCATAATAAGGATCAAGCCATGCGTGCATTGGCAGCATTGAGTCGTTTTGTCGGGAACACCTTCGCTTACTGGGTACTGATTTTCGCGGTTCTGGCCTTCCTGCAACCGGCGTGGTTCATCGGCCTCAAGGGCGCAATCGTGCCACTGCTCGGGTTGGTGATGTTCGGCATGGGCCTGACCCTCAAACTTGAAGACTTCGCCGAAGTCGCCCGCCATCCGTGGCGCGTTGCGTTAGGCGTGGTTGCCCATTTCGTGATCATGCCCGGCGTGGCGTGGTTGCTCTGCCAGGCGTTTCACCTGCCGCCGGAAATTGCCGTCGGCGTGATTCTGGTCGGGTGCTGCCCAAGCGGCACCTCGTCGAACGTGATGACCTGGCTGGCACGCGGCGATCTGGCCCTGTCGGTGGCCATCGCCGCCGTCACCACCCTCCTCGCTCCGCTGCTGACTCCAGCGCTGATCTGGCTGTTGGCCTCGGCCTGGTTGCCGGTGTCGTTCATGGAGCTGTTCTGGTCGATTCTGCAAGTGGTGCTGTTGCCGATCATCCTCGGCGTGGTGGCGCAACGCGTGCTCGGTACCAAGGTTCGCCACGCGGTAGAAGTGTTGCCACTGATTTCGGTGGTGAGCATCGTGATCATCGTCACCGCCGTGGTCGCCGCCAGCCAGGCGAAGATTGCCGAGTCCGGCCTGCTGATCATGGCCGTGGTGATGTTGCACAACAGCTTCGGTTATCTGCTGGGCTACTTCACCGGCCGCCTGTTCAAGCTGCCTTTGGCCCAACGCAAATCGCTGGCGCTGGAAGTCGGCATGCAGAATTCCGGGCTGGGCGCCGCGCTGGCCAGTGCCCACTTCTCGCCGCTGGCGGCGGTGCCGAGTGCGTTGTTCAGCGTGTGGCACAATATTTCCGGGGCGCTGCTCTCGACGTATTTCCGTCGAATGAGCGAGAAACAAGACCGGGAAACCGCTGCGCGACAGGCCACCGAATAAGCCGCAAACTTGATCCCCGGATTAATGATGGGCACTCTATGGCGCAACGCGAGGACGACCTCGCGGCTCGATCGAGTCATTAATCTGGGGACGACCCCGTCAATCGATGGAGGTCTTTCATGTCCTGGATCATCCTGTTTTTCGCCGGCCTGTTCGAAGTCGGCTGGGCCGTTGGCCTGAAGTACACCGACGGTTTCAGCCGTCCCCTGCCCACCGCATTGACCGTTGCAGCCATGGCCATCAGCCTTGGCTTGCTGGGCCTTGCGATGAAGGAATTGCCGCTGGGCACGGCGTATGCGATCTGGACGGGGGTGGGTGCAGTCGGCACGGTGATTGCTGGGATCATTCTGTTTGGTGAGTCGATGGCGCTGTTTCGGCTGGCCAGTGTGGCGTTAATCATCGCTGGCTTGGTTGGGCTCAAAGTCAGCGCCTGACTTTAGACCGCCATCGCGAGCAGGCTTACTCCTACAGGTGATCTATGTTGGTCACAAATCACCTGTAGGAGTTAGCCTGCTCGCGATGCGGCCAGCACATTCACCCACTATCTGACGGTGCCGCGCAACTCGCCAACCAGCGCCTGCAACTTGGCCGGCTCCGCCGCTTCAACCGCCACTGCCGGCCCCGCCACCAACGTCACCCGCGACCACAACCGGCGAAACAGCCCCTTGCCCGGATCACGACTGAAGAAACTCCCCCACAACCCCTGCAACGCCAGTGGAATCACCGGCACCGGCGTTTCTTCCAGAATTCGCGTCAGCCCCCCCTTGAACTCATTGATCTCCCCGTCAGCCGTCAATTTGCCTTCCGGAAAGATACACACCAACTCGCCATCCTTCAGATACTGCGCAATCCGCTTGAAGGCTCTTTCGTAGATTTGAATGTCTTCCTGACGCCCCGCGATCGGAATCGTCCCGGCCGTGCGAAAGATAAAGTTCAGCACCGGCAGGTTGTAGATTTTGTAGTACATCACAAAGCGAATCGGCCGACGCACCGCGCCGCCAATCAGCAGCGCATCGACAAAGGACACGTGATTGCACACCAGCAGCGCCGCGCCTTCATCGGGAATCAGCTCCAGATTGCGATGCTCCACGCGGTACATGGAGTGGCTGAGCAGCCAGATCATGAAGCGCATGCTGAATTCGGGGACGATCTTGAAGATGTAGGCGTTGACGCCGATGTTCAGCAGCGACACCACCAGGAACAGCTGCGGAATCGACAGCTTGACCAGGCTCAACAAGATGATCGAGACAATCGCCGACACCACCATGAACAACGCATTGAGAATGTTGTTGGCGGCAATCACCCGCGCCCGCTCGTTCTCGGCGGTGCGCGACTGGATCAGCGCATACAGCGGCACGATGTAGAAACCACCAAAGATCCCCAGGCCAAGGATGTCGATCAACACCAGCCAGGTGTGACCAAAGCCGAGAACTTCAACCCAGCCGTGGCCGGTCGCGCTGTCCGGAATACCGCCCGAATGCCACCACAGCAGCAAGCCAAACACCGTCAGACCGAACGAGCCGAACGGCACCAGGCCAATCTCGACTTTGCGTCCGGAGAGCTTTTCACAGAGCATCGAGCCGAGCGCGATCCCCACCGAGAACACCGTCAGAATCAGAGTCACCACGGTTTCGTCGCCGTGCATCCACTCTTTGGCATAGGCCGGGATCTGGGTCAGGTAAATCGCCCCGACAAACCAGAACCACGAGTTACCGACGATCGAACGCGATACCGCGGGCGTCTGTCCAAGGCCCAACTTCAACGTGGCCCAGGACTGGCTGAAAATGTTCCAGTTCAGGTGCATTTCCGGCGAAGCAGCCGCCGCCCGTGGAATGCTGCGACTGGCCAGGTAGCCGAGCACGGCAACGCCGATGATCGCGCTGGAAACGATAGGCGCGTAGTGACTGGATGACATCATGATCCCGGCGCCAATGGTCCCGGCGAGAATCGCCAGGAAGGTGCCCATTTCCACCAGCCCGTTACCGCCGACCAGCTCTTCTTCACGCAGGGCCTGGGGCAGGATCGAGTATTTCACCGGCCCGAACAGCGCCGAATGTGTGCCCATGGCGAACAGCGCCACCAGCATCAACGACAGATGATCAAAGACGAAACCCACCGCGCCGACCGCCATGATGACGATTTCGCCGAGCTTGATCAGGCGGATCAGGCGGTCCTTGGCGAACTTCTCGCCGAACTGTCCGGCCAGCGCCGAGAACAGAAAGAACGGCAGGATGAACAGCAGCGCACAGAGGTTGACGTAGATCGAGCGGTCACCGTCGATGGTCAATTTGTACAGAATGGCGAGGATCAACGACTGCTTGAAGATGTTGTCGTTGAACGCCCCGAGGGACTGGGTCACGAAAAACGGCAGGAAGCGCCGGGTGCGGAGCAAGGTGAACTGCGAGGGGTGACTCATCTTCCATGTGTCCCTGATGTTAGGTAGCGAGTGGCGTGGATACGGTTATTGGAATGCCGAACGTCGATCCAGGCCACACATTACCTAATCTTTGCAGGTTATTTCTTTAATCCTGCAATGCACGGCGAGACAAACAGTTCACCGCGCCACGCGCCTTGCAACGTGCGCCGGGCAACGATCAGCCACATCATCGCCAGCAACGCCACCAGCACGCAGCCAAACACACTGAAAAACGTCAGGTTCAAGGTGCTGGCCAGTTTCAACGTCGCCAGCGAGTAGACGCCCAACGGGAAGGTAAACCCCCACCAGCCGAGGTTGAACGGGATGCCGGCGCGCAGGTAACGCAAGGTAATCAGCACCGCAATCAGCATCCACCACAAACCGAAGCCCCACAGGGTGATCCCGGCTACCAGCCCCAGGCCGGCGGCGATTTCACCCATGCCCGGCAGACCGTTGGCGGCGAAGATGGCTGGCGCGTCCGCCCCCAGCAGCAACATGCCCAGTGCCCCGGTGCCAATCGGACCCAACGCGAGCCAGCTCGAAGCGGCCATATTTTCATGGGGCAATTTATGCAGCGCCATACGCAGCAACAGGATGGTCAGAATGCTGAAGGCCACCGGCAGGGAAAACGCCCAGAGCACGTAACTCGTCACCAGCACCACCAGTTGCGAATGCGCATCCGCCAGGTGCGGCGCCAGCAGGCCACCGCTGGCCGCCGCGACTTCCGCGGCCACCACCGGCAACAGCCAGACGGCGGTCATCTGGTCGATACTGTGTTCCTGACGGGTGAACATCATGAAGGGAATCAGCACGCCGCACGCCAGCGACATCGCCACATCCAGCCACCAGAGCATTTCGGCGATAGGAATCACGCCGTCACCCCAGCGCGGCAGACCGAACACCAGAAAGCCGTTGATGATGGTCGCCAGGCCCATGGGAATGGTGCCGAAGAACATTGAGACCGTGGAATGGCCGAAGATTCGCCGCGCTTCGTCGAAGAACAGCACCCAACGCGCGGTGTACACGGCGGTGAAGACGGCGAACAGGAAAATATTGAACAGCCACACCCCTTCGGCGAGCGCGCGCAAACCGGGAATGGCGAGGGGCAATTGCGCCAGCGCCAGCGCGAGCACCCCGGTGCCCATGGTCGCGGCGAACCAGTTGGGCGTGAATTGACGGATGACCTCACGCGGGTGCTGCAAATGGCTGAACGGTTTGATACCGGTTGTGACGCTGTTAGGGCATGTCATGGCGAACTCCTCTCCTCTGGTGAGGTGGAGCCCATGGTAGAACTGAATCGAATATCTATATAACGGGTAATATCTCTATAACTTATCTGTTTTGCAGATATAGATTCAGACACTGCCTTGCGATTCGATCACCAGAATTCGCGCCGCACCCTGCGGATGCGCCACATGCTCGGTGCCGACAGAGGCATAAAAGATGTCGCCAACATCCAACAGCGCCTGCTTCTCGATGCCCTCTTCGCGATAACGCATCTGCACCTGCCCATCCAGCACCACGAACACTTCCTGGCCATCGTTGACGTGCCATTTATAAGGCTGATCGGTCCAGTGCAAACGGGTGGTGATGCCGTTCATGTTGGCGATGTCGAGTGCGCCCCAGGCGCGATCAGCGGTGAAAGATTTGCTGCGGATGATCTTCATGGGGCGGTCCGTCGAAATGAATGAAGAGGCCAAGGCTAGCGATCAACGCACATCTGTGCCACAGACTTTCAACGAGCGCTGACGGATCAACGCCAGCAAAGCGCCAACGGAGAGCACGATCAGCACGGCACTGTAGCCGTCGGTCGTCGCGACCAGGCCGAAGCTTCGCGTCAGGTTCCCGGCCAACAGCGATGGCAGACAGAACGCCAGGTAACTGAGTACATAAAACGCCGACATCAGCCCCGCGCGCTCATGGGGTAGAGCCAATGGCACCAGACTGCGCACGGCCCCCAGAAAACCGGCGCCGAAACCACAACCAGCGACGAGCGTGCCGAGGAAAAACAACGGCAGGCTGGCGCTGTGCACGCCCAGTAGCACCAGGACGATACCGGTTGGCAGCAAGCTTGCTCCCAACTGCAGCGCCAGAGCAGCGGGACGATTGCGCAGGGTGAAAATCATCAAGGCCCCTGTCACCGTCAGCGCCGCGACGGTCGACCCGGCAATCAGGTTCGAGGTGGAACCGGTGGCCGTGCGCACCAACGAGGGTGCCAGGGACGCATAAAAACCGCCGAGCGCCCACGTTGCCGTATTCAGCGGCAGTACCCGCCATAAGGTCGAGCGCGCTTGAACCGGCACATGCAAGGTCGGCCGCAGCGAAGCCCAAGCCCCCGGTTGACGCGACACACTTTCCGGCAAACGCCAGATATAGAGCGCCTGCAACGCAAACAGGACGAACAGCAGCCAATACGTCAGGTGCAACGGCGCGGGTGCGAATTCGGCCAGCAAACCACAGCCCAATCCGCCCAGGGCCATGCCAAGCAGCGGCGCAACGCTGTTGATCAACGGCCCCTGTTGGCGGTCGGTGTCCAGCAGTGTGGCGCTCAGCACGGCGGTCGCCATGCCGGTGGCAAACCCTTGCAGCACTCGAGCACTGATCAGCCAGGCGACGCTGTCAGCATTGATAAACAGCAACATCGCCAGGGCATTCAACACCACGGCGGTGAAAATCACCGGCTTGCGCCCAAGGTGATCCGACAGCGAACCAACCGTCAGCAGCGCCGCCAGCAGGCTGAAGGCGTAGACACCGAAAATCAGGGTCAGGGTCGCGGCCGAGAAGTGCATCTGCTCTTGGTACAAGCGATACAACGGCGTCGGCGCCGTGGAAGCCGCGAGAAAACTGAGTAAAGTGATCGCCAGAAACCACAGGCTTGCACGATTTGAACGAGAACTGGACATCGGCACACTCCGCAAAAGCTAATTTTTCGCTTTTGCGGAGTGTGCTACTGGCTGGCGCTTAAAGCAAATTCTTTGTGTTAAGGTCCGATGCATGGCTTTTAGAGCCAGGGCGTTTGCCTGACGGCAAGTCTCGGCGAGAACAGGAAACAGGTAATGACAGGCCCCACCTTACGTCCCGGCGGCCGCAGTGCCCGGGTGCAGGAATCGATTCACAAGGCCGTGCGCGAATTGCTCGAAGAGCAGGAGCGCGCCAGCGTGACCGTGCCGCAAATCGCTGCGCGTGCAGGAGTTACACCGTCGACGATCTATCGGCGCTGGGGTGATTTGTCGGCATTGTTGGCGGACGTCGCCCTCGCCCGCATGCAGCCGGAAACCGCATCGGCCGATACCGGCAGCCTGCGCGGTGATGTGCAGGCCTGGGCGGAACAGTATCTGGACGAGATGAGTTCCGAACCCGGCCGCAACATGCTGCGCGACGTGCAAGCGAGCCTCAAGCCGAGCTATTGCGCCACGATCATTGGCGGGCAGTTGCAGATGATTCTGGATCGTTATCCGAATGAGCCAAAACCGAGTGTCGATCGGCTGATTAACATGGTGGCGGCGCCTATCGTGTTTCGCATCCTGTTTTCCGAGGCGCCGTTGGAGGTTGAGGAGTTGCATCGGTTGATCGGGATTGCGTTGAATCAGTAAGGGCCCAGACAACCAACATCCGCCTGATACGCCGCCTGCGACACCCCGCCACGCCACGACCTTGGTCGACACTGACTAACCGGGGCGGTCGTGCGAGACTGTCTGACCGGGCGGGAGTCCCGGGTGTCTTTCGTCGGGAGTTCCCATGTCGCTGTCCAGCGGGCTGATCGCCGCCGTCGCCCTGGCCTATATGGCCATCATGTTCGCCATTGCCTTCTACGGTGACCGTCGCAGCACGCCGTTGCCACCGCGCGTGCGTGCGTGGGTGTACAGCCTGTCGCTGGCGGTCTATTGCACGAGCTGGACATTCTTTGGCGCCGTGGGCCAGGCGGCGGAACAGCTCTGGTCGTTCCTGCCGATCTACCTCGGACCGATTCTGCTGCTGGTGGGCGCGCCGTGGGTCCTGCAAAAAATGGTGATGATCAGCAAACAGGAAAACATCACCTCCATCGCCGACTTCATTGCCGCCCGCTACGGTAAATCCCAGTCACTGGCGATTGTGGTGGCGTTGATCTGTCTGGTCGGCGTGTTGCCCTACATCGCCTTGCAGCTCAAGGGCATTGTGCTCGGGGTAAACCTGCTGATTGGCGCGGGCGCCGACGCGATGGGGGTTCGCGCCCAGGACACCGCCTTGATTGTGTCGCTGGTGCTGGCGCTGTTCACCATTGTCTTCGGTACCCGCAACCTTGATGCCACAGAACACCACCGTGGCATGGTGCTGGCCATCGCGTTTGAGTCACTGGTCAAGCTGTTCGCGTTTCTCGCCGTCGGTGCGTTCGTGACCTTTGGGCTGTACGACGGTTTCGACGACCTGTTCAACCAGGCCATGCTCGCCCCGCGCCTCGAAGAATACTGGAAGGAAACCATCAACTGGCCGTCGATGGTGGTGCAGACGGGCGTCGCGATGATGGCGATCATCTGCCTGCCCCGGCAGTTCCACGTGACGGTGGTGGAGAACATTGATCCTCAGGATTTGCGTCTGGCCAAATGGGTGTTTCCGGCCTACCTGGCATTGGCCGCGCTGTTTGTCGTCCCGATCGCCCTCGCCGGTCAGATGATGCTGCCCAGTTCGGTGTTGCCGGACTCGTTCGTCATCAGCCTGCCGCTGGCCCAGGCGCACCCTGCCCTCGCCTTGCTGGCGTTTATCGGCGGCGCCTCAGCGGCGACCGGCATGGTGATTGTCGCCAGCGTGGCGCTGTCTACCATGGTGTCCAACGACATGCTGTTGCCGTGGTTGCTACGCCGAAACAACGCCGAGCGACCGTTCGAAGTGTTTCGCCAGTGGATGCTCTCGGTACGCCGGGTGAGCATCGTGGTGATTTTGCTCCTGGCCTACGTCAGCTATCGCCTGCTGGGCTCGACCGCCAGCCTGGCAACCATCGGCCAGATCGCCTTCGCCGCCGTGACGCAACTGGCCCCAGCCATGCTCGGCGCGCTGTACTGGAAGCAGGCCAACCGTCGCGGCGTATTCGCCGGGCTCGCCGCCGGAACATTCCTGTGGTTCTACACGCTGATCCTGCCGATTGCGGCGCGTAGCCTCGGCTGGCCGCTGGAGAGCTTCCCGGGCCTGGCCTGGCTGCACAGCAACCCGATGAACCTGCCGATCACCCCACTGACCCAAGGCGTGGTGCTGTCGCTGGCCGGAAATTTCACGTTGTTTGCCTGGGTCTCGGTGTTGTCCCGGACGCGGGTTTCCGAGCACTGGCAGGCGGGTCGTTTCATCGGCCAGGAAATCAGCGCACGCCCCAGCGCCCGTTCGATGCTCGCCGTGCAGATCGATGATTTGCTGCAACTGGCCGCGCGTTTCGTCGGCGAAGAACGGGCGCGTCAGAGCTTCATCCGTTTCGCCTACCGCCAAGGCAAAGGTTTCAACCCGAATCAGAACGCCGACGGTGAATGGATCGCCCACACCGAACGCCTGCTGGCGGGTGTACTCGGTGCTTCCTCGACGCGGGCGGTGGTGAAAGCCGCCATCGAAGGCCGGGAAATGCAGCTGGAAGACGTCGTGCGCATCGCCGACGAAGCGTCGGAAGTGTTGCAGTTCAACCGCGCCCTGCTGCAAGGCGCGATCGAAAACATCACCCAGGGCATCAGCGTGGTCGACCAGTCACTGAAACTGGTGGCCTGGAACCGGCGTTATCTGGAGCTGTTCAACTACCCGGACGGCCTGATCAGCGTCGGACGCCCGATTGCCGATATCATTCGCCACAATGCCGAACGCGGCCTGTGCGGCCCCGGTGAAGCCGAAGTGCACGTCGCCCGCCGCCTGCACTGGATGCGTCAGGGCCGCGCCCACACCTCGGAACGACTGTTCCCCAACGGACGGGTAATCGAGCTGATCGGCAATCCGATGCCCGGTGGTGGTTTCGTCATGAGCTTCACCGACATCACCGCGTTCCGCGAAGCCGAACAAGCGCTGACCGAAGCCAACGAAGGCCTGGAGCAGCGGGTGGCAGAGCGCACCCACGAGTTGTCGCAACTCAACGTTGCATTGACAGAAGCCAAGAGCACTGCCGAATCTGCCAACCAGTCGAAAACTCGCTTTCTGGCGGCCGTCAGCCATGACTTGATGCAACCGCTGAACGCTGCGCGCCTGTTCTCCGCCGCGTTGTCTCACCAGGACGATGGTCTGTCGGGCGAGGCGCAAAAACTGGTCCATCACCTGGACAGTTCGTTGCGTTCGGCCGAGGACTTGATCAGCGACCTGCTGGATATTTCTCGCCTGGAAAATGGCAAGATCAACCCCGACCCGAAGCCCTTCGCACTCAACGAATTGTTCGACACCCTTGGCGCCGAATTCAAGGCGCAGGCTCAGGAACAAGGGCTGAGCTTCCGGGTTCGGAGCAGCACGTTGCGGGTCGACAGCGACATCAAACTGCTGCGACGGATCCTGCAAAATTTCCTGACCAATGCATTCCGCTATGCCAAGGGGCCGGTGCTGCTCGGCGTCCGGCGGCGCAAGGATGAATTGTGCCTGGAGGTCTGGGACCGCGGGCCGGGCATTGCGCAGGACAAACTGCAGGTGATCTTCGAAGAATTCAAACGCCTCGACAGTCATCAGACCCGCGCGGAGAAAGGCCTGGGATTGGGCCTGGCGATTGCCGATGGGCTGTGCCGCGTCTTGGGACACACGCTGCAAGTTCGCTCCTGGCCGGGGCGCGGCAGTGTGTTCAGCGTCAGCGTGCCGCTGGCTCGGGCACAAACCGTGGTGGCGCCCAAGACCGCTGAACTCAACGGCCACGTATTGAGCGGCGCACAGGTGCTGTGCATCGACAATGAAGACAGCATTCTGATCGGCATGAACAGCCTGCTGACGCGCTGGGGTTGTCAGGTCTGGACCGCGCGTAACCGAGAGGAATGTGCAGCGCTGCTCAACGACGGCGTTCGTCCGCAACTGGCGCTGGTGGATTACCACCTGGACCATGGCGAAACCGGGACCGAGCTGATGGCGTGGCTGCGCACTCAACTGGGGGAACCCGTGCCGGGGGTGGTGATCAGCGCCGATGGCCGGCCGGAGACGGTGGCGCAGGTGCATGCGGCGGGGCTGGATTATCTGGCCAAGCCGGTGAAGCCGGCGGCGTTGAGGGCGTTGTTGAGTCGGCATTTGCCGTTGTAGCGCGGCGGGTTTTAGCTTTGCAGGGAGGCTTCTGCCGCCATCGCGAGCAAGCTCGCTCCCACAGGGTTTAGCGCTGTTCCTGTAGAAGTGAGCCTGCTCGCGATGCTTTTCCGGCTATTCCGGTAACTCGGCCAAGCCATCCACATCGGTCATCGCCCGCTCCAGCAAGTCCGCCGGCAAGCTCTTGCTGGCTCGCGCGCCGAGCAACTTCAGCTGCTCGCTGCGACTGACCAGATTCCCCCGGCCTTCTGTCAGCTTGTTGCGCGCAGAGCTGTAGGCTTTGTCCAGTTGCTGCAAGCGATTGCCGACTTCGTCCAGATCCTGGATGAACAACACAAACTTGTCGTACAGCCACCCGGCACGCTCGGCGATTTCCCGGGCGTTCTGGCTCTGGCGCTCTTGCTTCCACAGGCTGTCGATCACACGCAAAGTCGCCAGCAACGTGGTGGGGCTGACGATCACGATGTTGCGGTCGAAGGCTTCCTGGAACAACGTTGGCTCCGCCTGCAAAGCCGCGGAAAACGCTGCTTCGATTGGCACGAAGAGCAAGACGAAATCCAGGCTGTGCAAGCCGTCGAGCCGTTTGTAATCCTTGCCGGACAGGCCTTTGACGTGATTGCGCAGCGACAGCACGTGTTGCTTGATGGCGATCTGGCCGATGGCGTCGTCTTCGGCCGCCACGTATTGCTGATAGGCCGTCAGGCTGACCTTGGAGTCGACCACCACTTGCTTGTCGCCCGGCAGGTAAATAATCACATCCGGCTGGAAGCGCTCGCCATCCGGGCCTTTGAGAGTGACCTGGGTCTGGTACTCGCGGCCCTTCTCCAGCCCCGCGTGTTCAAGCACTCGCTCGAGAATCAGTTCGCCCCAATTGCCCTGGGTTTTCTGCCCTTTCAAGGCGCGAGTGAGGTTGGTGGCTTCGTCGCTCAGGCGCAGGTTCAGCTGTTGCAGGCGTTCCAGTTCCTTGGCCAGCGAGAAACGCTCGCGCGCTTCGGCCTGATAACTTTCCTCGACGCGTTTTTCGAAGGACTGAATGCGCTCTTTCAACGGATCGAGCAACTGGCCCAACCGCTGTTGACTGGTTTCGGCGAAGCGCTGCTCACGCTCGTCGAAAATCTTGCCCGCCAGTTCGGCGAACTGCGCTCGCAACTCGTCTCGCGAACCCTGCAGGTCACTGAGGCGTTGCTGATGGCTTTCCTGTTGCTCGCGTAGTTCGGCGTTAAGTGACGCCGCCAGCGTGTCCAGGCGACGTAGCTCTGCCTCTTTACCGGCGCGCTCGAGGTTCCAGGCGTGAGAGGCATCGCGAGCGTCGTCGCGCTCGATTTGCAGCAGTTCGACTTCACGGCGCGTGGCAGCGAGGTCCGCTTGCTTGGCGGCGTTGGCCTGGCTCAGGTCACCGATTTCATCGCGACAGGCGTCGAGTTGGGCATTCAGGCCGTCCTGCGCCAGTTGGGCCATGGCCAGGCGCTCTTCCAGCAGAGCCGCCTCGGCTTGCGAGCCGCTCGCACGGCGTTGAATTTGCCAGGCCAGTACCAGCAATGGCAGGCCCGCGCCTGCCAGACCGAGTAATAGGCTGGTCAAGTCCATAGCCATAAAGATTCCTGCCGATGAGATAAAGCTTGAAGGTTAACCAAGGCCACCTGACTTGGACAGCTCAGTCTTCAATCAGACCCAGTTCCTGCTGGGCCCGCGTATCCCCTGCTCGCGCGGCCTGACGCAGCAGGTCCTGACCAATGCGCCGATCACGGGCATTGCCGCATTCACGGCACATCAATTGCCCGAGGCGGCTTTGCGCAGCCACCACGCCTTCACGGGCAGGCTGCTTGAGCAAGCGCCCGGCGAAGTGCTTGATGTTGGGGTTATCCCCAAGACGCGGACTGTCCAGCAGCCATTCGGCGACACGCATCGAAAAACGCTTGGGTGGGGTAACACGTGAAGGTGTGGAGGTAGCGGAGATTGATACTGAGCGAAACTTCATAAAGCACTGTGGGACAGATCGGAAGGCGCGCAACTGTACTCTTTTTTTCTTACAGGTAAAGCCTAAAAAAACCCGGCACGCCCGTGCTAGAGCAAGCGCTCGGGACAATCCACAGAAGCTGTGGATAACTCAGTGGACAACCGCCCTTGAACTCGCGCAAAGCCCTGTGGAATGGGGCTCGCAGTCAAACTGACGATTTTTTCACCAGTAAAAAAAAGCGATGTTTTTCATTGACTTAAATTTTCAATACAGGCACCCACTGCGGGTGGGGCCTGGATGACAGTGGGGTTACAGTCTGCGCAACTTATGTGCACAAGTACCTTGGCGGCGGTTATATGGATGCACTTTTTCGGCGCGTTTTTGCATGACCTCTGGGGATAAATCGGCAAAACCCTTGATCCAGGCAGTTCGCGAGCCGATGAATGACAGCCACCACCGGTCGGAATGTGAGCGATTGCGGGGTGCGCTGGCCAGGCTCATCGATCTTTTTTGCTAACACACTTCCATTCTAAAATTCAATCCGTTACTATCCGCGGCGTTAGTACCAAGCTGAAAGTCAATTCTGGTCGAACAAATCCTCGCGGTCAGCCTTCCCTCAAGAGAAGCCTCCACCGACAAAACAGGATCGACCACCTCGATGGTTTCCAGGTAAACCTTGCGCCAACACAGCCTTCGAACAAAGCGAAGGGTGTTGCGAAGCTCACTTACTCTGGCCGAACCAGCCTGCAAATTGATCAGGATCTTCACCCCGGGCCCAGAACCTTTGCCCTTGATGTGTTGCCTGCCCTCCTAAGTACCTACCTGCCAGCCCAAGCGCGCCAATTATCAGCGCTTCAAACTGGCTGCTTTGTTCCAGTCGGGTTCTTCGTTCGACCAATGGTGGTCGTCGTCACTGGAACGTTTAAATTTTGCACGGCTCTTATCCGTGTCGCTTGTAGGAACACCAACACTATGTCTACTCAAATCCACACTCAGGATGCCATTCGCACCCTAACCAACGCTTTTGCTCCAATGAACTGCCTGATCATGGCGGCTCGCAAAGGCTGCTTCAGTTTCACTCTGGTCAACGAACACGGCATCGCTCGTCACAGCGAACGCCTGTACCCCGATCAATACTCCAGCGCAGAGCCGCTGCAGGCCGTGATCGAGCGTACCCGCCAGGCATTGATTGCCTGAGACGCCAGTAAGACTGAAAAACCAAAAGCCCTTGCTCAAAAAGCGGGGCTTTTTATTGCCTGATATTTCCCTTTTCGCTGCAACTCGTTAAGCACAAAGCGATATAACGGTTATAACTCGAAGCTGGAAATATTTTAAAAACAGTCCTTTACAGCGCGAATATGACACTACACTTCAACTCAAGCGGCTTGATCCGCTTCCGGCGAGCCTGATTCGATCCACCGCTGCCAAGGCCCCCTTCAGGTATCGCCGCCCACTTCGTGTTTCGAGGGCTTTATGGGTATCGCTGCCAGCGAACTGTGCCGTTATGTGATTCGTCCGACCTTGATCTACCTGGGACGCCATAGCGCAACTGCCGAATCCTTGCTGCTGGGCATCGCCGCCAGTCAGTCAGCCCTTGGTTCCGCCCTGCATGACCGCCGTGGACACGGCCTGTACCGAATCGCCGAACCCCGCCACCAGGCACTCTGGGATCACTATCTGGCGCTGGACCCGGAACGGGCAAGTCTCGTCCGCGGCCTGGCCAGCCAACATGCGTTTCTCAGTGGGCCGCATCTGGAATTGACCGTTAACCTGCGTTACGCCACCGCCATTGCCTGGCTGCTGGTCGAAGAACAAAACACGCCCCTCCCCGCCGCCGATGATGTGTTGGGCATGGCCCGAATCTGGCGCCAGACCTTTCAGCCTCAAGGACGCCTGCGCGACTTCACTTGCGCCTGGCAAACCTGTGTTTCACCGCTGAATCAGGTCGCCTGCTGACCCATCGGTTTCACAAGTTCGTGCATCCGACCGCGAACCTGGTCGGATTGTCCTACAAAACCGCTCTAACTCAAGCCATACAGCCTATAGCGCTGGGACGAAAATGTTGGTAATTTTCGCCCCGGTGATCACCAGGAGTTCTAATAATGAAAAAAGTAATGCTCAAAACCACCCTTAGCCTCGCCGTTACCCTGGCATCCACCCAGCTCTTTGCAAGTGGCTTTGCCCTTAACGAACAAAGCATCAGCGGGATGGGAACAGGTTTTGCCGGGCGATCTTCTTCTGCCGACGACGCATCCACTATTGTTGGTAACCCTGCCGGTATGTCCCGCATCAAGCGCGAACAAGTGACCGGCGGTGTTGCATTCATCGACGCACACACTGACATCAGCAACGCCAGCTCCAGCCCGAATGGCGGCACCAACAAAGGTGACATGGTCCCTTTCATGGGCGTGCCGATGGGCTACTACGTCAAGCCAATCGATGACCACTGGGCATTCGGTATCGGTGTGTACGCACCGTTCGGTCTGGTAACCGACTACGAAAACGGCTTTGCCGGTCGTTACTTCGGCAGCAAGAGCGAAGTTAAGATCGTCACCCTGCAACCGACTGTCAGCTACGCCTTCAACGACAAGGTGTCCATCGGTTTCGGCCCGACCATCAACCGCATCGACGGCACCCTGGAATCGAACCTGTCGATCACCCAGGCCGCGCCAGACGGCAAGGTCAAGATCAAGGGTGACGACACCGCGCTGGGCTACAACATCGGCGTACTGGTTCAAGCCACCGACAGCACCCGCGTCGGCCTGACCTACCACTCGAAAGTGAAGTACAAGCTCGACGGCGACACCAAGGTCAACTACAACGTGCTGGGCCTGATCGGCCAGAACCCAAGCCAGAAATACGACGCGTCGCTAGACCTGACCACGCCTGAATCGGTGGACTTCTCGGTCACTCACCAGCTCGACGACAAGTGGACTCTTTACGCAGGCAGTACCTGGACTCGCTGGAGCCGCCTGAAAGACATCACCGTCGAAAGCAAAGGTGTTCCGGCCGTACTGAACGGTCAGTTCGGTACCATCACCGAAGAACAGAACTGGCACGACACCTGGGCTCACGCCATCGGCGCGTCTTACCAGTTGAACAAGGAATGGGTACTGCGTACCGGTTTGTCCTTTGACCAGGCGCCGACCAACAACGCCGACCGTTCCCCACGCATCCCGACTGGCGATCGCAAGATTTTCAGCCTGGGCGCTGGCTGGAGCCCGACAGACGACCTGACCATCGACGTGGCGTATTCGTACCTGCACGAAGAGTCGGTCAAGGTCAACAACGTCAACGACCGTGGCCAAACCTACAACGCCAAGTATGAAAACTGGGCGAACGGTTTCGGTGTCGGCGCGACCTACCGCTTCTGATGATTCAAGGCGAGGCTGAACCGCTCGCCTGCTGAATCAAAAAAAGCCCCGCTCTCTTATACAGAGGCGGGGCTTTTTGGTGGGCGCGAATCAGGGTTGGGAAGCCAGGGCTTTCTGCACCGAGGCAATGAACTCGGGATCATCGGGTTTGGTCAGGCTGGAGAAACTGGCGATCACCTGGCCTTTGCGATCGACCACGTATTTGTAGAAATTCCACTTCGGTGCGCTGCTCTGCGCGGCCAGGACCTTGAACAGGTGCGTCGCGTCCTCACCTCGCACTGCTTGCGGTTCGGTCATGGTGAAGGTCACGCCGTAATTCACGTAACAGACCTTGGCCGTCTCGGCGGTGTCCTTGGATTCTTGCTTGAAATCGTTCGACGGAACGCCAATCACCTCCAGCCCCTCTTCCTTGAAACGCTGATTGAGCGCCTCAAGGCTTTTGAACTGCGGGGCGAAACCGCAGTGGCTCGCGGTATTGACCACTACCAGCGGTTTACCTTCGAACCGTTGGCACAGGTCGATCGATTCCTTGGCCCGCAGTTTTTGCAATGAGCCTTGTAACAGTTCAGGGCACTCAGCCTGAGCCAGTCCGGTCATTGCCATCAGCAACGCGGGGACTGCAATCCAGCGCATCAGCATGTCGGTGCATCCTTGAGAAGTCGTCAAAAACGAAGTTACTCGCCCCCGCCGCTCCCTAGCAAGCACCCATGCCCAATTGCATCAGCGCCAGACCGCCCTGATGCCAGCCCCACCATGACAATGCCAGCAGCAAGGCGCAGACAGCGGCTACAGCGATTCGCGGCCAAAGACTGTTCATATCGCACTCATCTGTGTTTGCAGGCGCGCCACCGGCCGCTCACGCACCGGCCAGTTCAGGGCAGCAGCCAACAGGCTCAAGAGAATTGCCACTTGCCAGATCAAGTCATAGCTCCCGGTCCGGTCATACACCACCCCGCCCAGCCAGCCGCCAAGAAACGAACCGAGCTGATGAAACAGGAACACAATCCCGCCGAGCATGGACAGGTTGCGCACACCGAACAGGGTCGCCACGGTGCCGTTGGTCAGCGGTACGGTCGACAGCCATAAGAACCCCATGGCCATACCGAACAGGTAGGCCGTGGTCGTCGTGACCGGGGCCCACAGGAACAGCGCGATCACCACCGCCCGCAACAGGTACAAACCGGTGAGCAAACGCGGTTTGGACATGCGTCCGCCAAGCCATCCGGCGGTGTACGTGCCGAAGATGTTGAACAACCCGATCAGCGCCAGCACCGTGGTGCCGACCGTGGCCGGAAGGTGTTGATCCACCAGATACGCCGGCAAATGCACGCCGATGAATACCACTTGGAAACCGCAGACGAAAAAGCCGAACGCCAACAGCCAGAACCCCGAATGGGAGCAGGCTTCGCGCAGCGCTTCGGAGAGGGTTTGTTCGTGACCGAGCGTCGGCAGCGGTTTGTCCTTGAGCATGCTCACCAGCGGCACGATCAACGCCACCAACAGGCCCAGCACCAGCAACGCGGCGGACCAGCCGAGCCAACCGATCAAGCCCAACGTGCCCGGCAGCATCGCGAACTGGCCGAACGAGCCGGCCGCACTGGCGATGCCCATGCCCATGCTGCGCTTCTCCGGTGGCACCGCACGGCCGACCACTCCGAGGATCACCGAGAACGAAGTGCCGGACAGACCGATGCCGATCAACAGGCCGGCGCTCAACGACAACGTCACGGCGGAATCTGACAGTCCCATGAACGCCAGGCCCAGCGCATACAGCACACCACCGACCAGCACCACTTTCGCCGCGCCGAAGCGATCGGCCAGTGCGCCGGTGAAGGGCTGCGCCAGGCCCCAGATCAGATTCTGCAAGGCGATGGCAAACGCAAAGGTCTCACGCCCCCAGCCGAACTCGGCACTCATCGGCGCCAGAAACAGTCCGAAGCCGTGGCGCACGCCCAACGACAACGCGAGGATCAGCGCACTCCCCACCAACACCCAACCGCACGTACGCCACATCGATGTCATTTCTTATTCTCCGGTAGCGGGTATATACCCGCTTAAGATCGGAAAAACCGGCTTCAGGCCAGTTCGTCCAGCAGTCGCAACAAGGTTTCGCGTTTTTCGGCGCCCAGTCGGTCAATCAACCGTTGTTGAGCCGCTTCCCAGGCCGGCAGGGCCGCTGCCAAGCGCTCGGCACCGGCCTCGGTCAGGCGGACAATGCGATTGCGCATGTCCTCGCCCTCGACCAGCTTCACCAGCCCCTCCCCCTCCAGCACGCGCAAATTGCGTCCGAGGGTGCTGCGGTCCAGGCCCATGGCTTCGGCGAGGGTGGAAATACTCGGTTGATCCAGGCGCTGCAAATTGCACAGCAAAGAATACTGGGCAACGTTGATCCCGAAGCCGTCGAGAGCGCCGTCGTAATGCCTGCTGACGCCACGTGCGGCGCGACGCAGATTGATACATAAACATTGGGAGTCGAGCATGGTGCGTGTATATACCCGCGGTTGTGTTAAATCAAGTTATGGATAGATATAGAAATGGCAGTGCTTGAAAGACCGCTATCGTGAGCAGGCTCGCTCCTACAGCGGAATGCGATCAACTGTAGGAGTGAGCCTGCTTGCGAAGAGGCCAGCACATCCTGCACAAAAGCCATCAGATCAACGCCAATCCTACCAGCACCACCATCTCCAGCAATTCCAGCAATGCCCCGGCCGTGTCCCCCGTCGTCCCGCCCAATCGACGCACCATCACCTGGCGCAACCACACAAAAACCACTGCCGCCAGCACCACCGCCCAAACACCGCTGAGCCCCGCAATCAGCACACACGCCACCGCACTGACCGCCAACACCTGCTGACCCGCCAATCGCGGCAGATGATCCGCCAACGCCTGCCCCAGCCCGCCTGCACGCACATACGGCGTGGTCAGGAACAAGCCCAGCATCGCGCTGCGGCCAATCAACGGAACGATGATCAGGACAATACCGTGCTGCTGCTCGATCAACGCCAACAACGCCGCGAATTTCAGCAACAACACCAACACCAGCGTCACCACGGCAATCGGCCCGCTGCGCGGGTCTTTCATGATCGTCAGCGTGCGTTCCCGATCACCAAAACCACCGAGCCACGCGTCGGCGCTATCGGCCAGACCGTCCAGGTGCAACCCGCCGCTGAGCAAGACCCAAACCGTCAGCAACAACGCCGTATGCAATAACAACGGCGTTCCCAGTAAAAACCCATTCAGCGCCCACAGAATCGCGCCGAACAGCAGCCCCACCAGCGGATAAAACAGCAGCGACCGGCCCAGCTCCTGAGGCGCCGGCATGCCGGGCAGGCGAATCGGCAGACTGCTCAGAAATTGCAGGGCGATCCAGAATGGCAGCATGGTCAAATCGCTTCCTTGAGAATGACACCGGGTTCGACACGCAATGAAAACAACGACCCATGACCGACTTCAACATTGAGCAACTGCTCACGCGGCATCCCCCGCGCTTGAGCCAGCAATAAACGCATGACCCCACCATGGCTGATCAACAGGACCCGCTCGCCCGCGTAAGCAATAACCAGTCGCTCAATGGCCGCCCGTACCCGAACGGAAAAGTCGGCCACCCGCTCGCCGCCCGGCGGCGTAAACGAATAGGGATCAGCCCAGAACAGCCCCAATGCCTCGGCATCGGTGTCCATCAGCGCCGCTGCGCTCTGCCCTTCCCAGGCACCGAAGTGCAGTTCTTGCAGGTCTTTGTCCAACTGCACCGGCAAACCCAGTTGCACACCGAGCTCTTCAGCGAAACGCGCACAACGCTGCAACGGCGAACTGACCAATCGATCCCACGGCCCCTGCTCGATCACCGCCGCGCGCATCTGCGCCCAGCCTTTTTCGGTCAGCGCGTCATCGAGACTGCCACGCAATCCGCCACCGAGCTCGGTCTCGCCATGACGCAACAGGTCCAAGTGCAACGTCATGCCGGACGGTCCGCAACCGCCGCTTCGGCGAAGGTTGCCATCTGCCCGTGAAGGTCGCAGGCCAGACGCAACAACGGCACGGCCAATGCGGCACCGCTGCCCTCGCCCAGTCGTAAACCAAGGTCCAGCAACGGTTCCGCGTTCAGGGTTTCCAGCACATGACGATGACCCGGCTCGGCACCGCGATGGCCGAACAGCAGCCAGGCACGGCATTCAGGATTCAAGCGCACCGCCACCACTGCCGCGACGCTGCAAATAAACCCGTCGACCAGCACCGCCACGCCTTCTTGCGCACACGCCAGATAGGCCCCCACCAGCGCAGCAATTTCAAAACCACCCAGATTGAACAACGTCTGCAACGCGTCCTCGCGCTGAACACCGTGCAGCGCCAACGCGCGCTCGATGACCCGAGCCTTGTGGCTCACACCCGACACATCCAGACCGGTGCCCGGCCCGGCCAGATGCACCACCGGACAATCGAGCAAGGCACAGGCCAATGCACTGGCGGCGGTGGTGTTGCCGATGCCCATTTCGCCACCGATGTACAACTGCGCCCCGACGGCGATGGCACGCTGCACACTGTCGCGACCAGCCTGCAAGGCGAGTTCGCCCTGGGCCGTCGTCATGGCCGGGCCTTTGACGAAATTCGTCGTGCCGGGGCCAACGTTCAAGTGACGCACACCGGGTAGATTCAAGGTCGGGGTCACCGTGCCCAGATCCACCACTTCCAGGGAGGCGCCCAACTGCCGCGCCAACACGCTGATCGCTGCGCCGCCAGTGACGAAGTTGTGCAACATCTGCCCGGTGACTTCCTGAGGAAACGCCGACACGCCTTCAGCCACGACACCATGGTCACCGGCAAAAATCGCGATCCACAGATGGTCCAGGCTCGGCTTGACCTGCCCCTGCAACCCGGCCAATTGCACCGCCACCGATTCCAGTCGACCGAGGGAGCCGGCGGGTTTGGTCAGTTGCTGTTGACGCGCCTGCGCCTGTTCGACGGCTTGCGCATCGATCGGCTTGCACGGGTTCAGCCACCAGGATTGAGTCATAACGCAGTTCCTTTCAGAGTCAGGGGCAGGCCGGCGACGGTCAGGACGACGCGTTGGCAGCGCTCGGCCAGGGCTTGATGCAGCCAACCGGCTTCATCGACGTAGCGGCGAGTCAATTCGCCCAGCGGCACGACACCCATTCCGGTTTCGTTGCTGACAAAAATGATTTCACCCGGCAACGCGGCCAGGCAGTCCAGTAGGGCTTCACGTTCAGCGTTGAGGCGTTCGGTATCGTCGAGCATCAGCAGATTGGTCATCCACAGCGTCAGGCAATCCACCAGCAGGCAACGATTGGCACTGGCGGTTGCGCGCAGGACGCGGGCGAGCTCAATCGGTTCTTCGATCAATCCCCACTCGACGGGACGACGGGCGCGATGATGGGCGACGCGGTCGTTCATTTCGCCGTCCAGCGGTTGGCTGGTGGCGATGTAGGTCACGGCCAGCTGGCTGTCGGTGGCGAGTTTTTCGGCGAGTCGACTTTTGCCGGAGCGGGCGCCGCCGAGGATCAGTTGGAGCATGGTTCATTACCTTTTAATTGTCGGCGTGGCGACTGCCTCATCGTGGGCAAGCCCGCTCCCACAAGGATCGGGACTGTTCACAGTCTTGGGCACAAATACGGCCCCTGTGGGAGTGGGCTTGCCCGCGATGGCGGCCTCTAAGCCACCTCAAATCCCGCAGAGTTGACGCAGCAGCCCGGTATCCAGATGTTTCTCCACCAGATCCGCCAACCGTTCGATATCCCGCTCGCGCAATGCGTGGTAATCGACCTCCTGCACATTCTGCAACCCCGCCCAGCGCAGCAACGCACTGCACGCCGACGGCGATTCAAACAAGCCATGCAGGTACGTGCCGAAAATCTGCCCATCCACACTTTGCGCGCCATCGCAGCGACCATCGTCCAACTGCACAGCGGCGTTTTCCAACGCCGGCCCGGTGGTCACGCCGGCATGAATTTCGTAGCCGCTGACAGCCGCATCTTCCAATGCCAGACGACCGCGCACATTGCGCAGTTGCTTCTCTTCTTCGAGCTGCGTTTCAAACGCCAGCAACCCCAGACCAGCGCTTGAGCCCGGTGCGCCTTCCAGGCCCAGCGGGTCGTGTACGTGCTCGCCGAGCATTTGCAAACCACCGCAAATCCCGAGGACTTTGCCGCCGTAGCGCAGATGACGACTGATCGCCGAATCCCAGCCATTGGCCCGCAAATACGCGAGGTCGCTGCGTACGCTCTTCGAGCCGGGCAGGATGATCAGGTCGGCCGGCGGGATCGCCTGGCCGGGACCGATGAACTGCAGATCGACTTGCGGATGCAAACGCAGCGGATCGAAATCGGTGTGGTTGCTGATGCGCGGAAGCACCGGCACCACGACTTTCAGTACCTGGTCGGCCTTGTCAGTCTGGCGCTGATCGATGCCATCCTCAGCCTCAAGATGCAGATCCATCACATACGGCAGGACACCGATCACCGGTTTGCCGGTGCGCTCTTCGAGCCAGTCGAGACCGGGTTGAAGCAAGGCGATATCGCCGCGAAAACGATTGATGATGAAGCCCTTGATCCGCGCCTGCTCCGTCGGCGACAGCAACTCCAGCGTGCCCACCAGATGCGCGAACACCCCGCCGCGATTGATGTCGGCGATCAATACCACCGGGCAATCCACCGCTTCGGCAAAGCCCATGTTGGCGATATCGCCGGCCCGCAGATTGATCTCGGCGGGTGAGCCCGCGCCTTCGACCATCACCACCGGATACGCCGCGCTCAAGCGTTCGTGAGAGGCCAGCACCGCTTGCATGGCGATGGTTTTGTAGTCGTGATAGGCAACCGCGTTCATGGTCGTGACCGCGCGCCCGTGAATGATCACTTGGGCGCCGGTGTCGCTGTTGGGTTTGAGCAGCACCGGGTTCATGTCGGTGTGCGGTTCAAGGTTGGCGGCCTGGGCCTGCACGGCTTGCGCACGACCGATCTCACCACCATCGGCCGTCACCGCGCTGTTGAGCGCCATGTTCTGCGGTTTGAACGGCACGACGTTTACGCCCTGGCGCACCACCCAGCGACACAGCGCCGTCACCAGCGTGCTTTTGCCGGCATCGGACGTGGTGCCCTGCACCATTAACGTGGTCATTGGGCTTCCTTGGCATTGGCTTCAAAGGCTTGCGCCAGGCGAGTCCAGTCCGCTTCGTCAGCGGGCAGACCCAAACGCAGGCTGCTGTTGTGTGGGAACAAGCGCAACAAGATGCCCTGACGGGCCATGAACTCATGCAACTGCTCGGCTTGATCGGTGATCAACCACTGGAACAAGGCACATCCGCCCTGCGGCTTGAACCCGAACTGCTCCAGCAGCCGCGCCAGACGTTCGCTGGCCTCTTCACTGCGCTGACGTTGGCGGACGTGACCTTCGGTGTCCAGCAGGCAGGTCCGACCAATCACTCGGGTCGGCCCACTGACCGCCCACGGCCCGACTTGCTCGGCGAGCAGTTTGAGCAGCTTGCGCTCCGCCAGCACGAAACCCAGCCGTACGCCGGCCAGACCAAAAAACTTGCCGAACGAACGCAACACAATCAAGCCGACCAGATGGGTAAACGGCGCCACACTCAACTGCGGCGTGTTGTCCATGAACGCCTCGTCCACCACCAGCCAGCCGCCACGCGAGGCCAGGCGAGTGTGCCAGTCGAGCAGCCGACTCGGGGTCAGGCTCAGGCCGGTCGGGTTGTTCGGGTTGACCACCACCAGCACGTCGAGGCTGTCGATAAAGAAGTCGACTTCCTGCTCCAGCACTTCACGCACGATATAGCCGCAGCGCCGCCAGGCTTCGGCGTGCTCGGCATAACACGGCGACAGCACGCCGACCTTGCCGGCACGGCGCAAACGCGGCAGCAACTGGATGGCCATTTGCGAACCGGCCACCGGCAGCACTTGTGCAGCGCTGTAATAGTCGCAGGCCACCTGCTCCAGGCCGTCATCGGTTTCCGGCAAGCGTGCCCAGGCGCGCAGCGGGATGTCCGGGACCGGAAATGGCCAGGGCGCCAGGCCGCTGGACAGGTCGAGCCAATCGGCTTCTGCAATGCCGTATTCGAGCGCCGCCTTGCGCAACCGGCCACCGTGCTCAAGCATAGAATTCAGCCCCCACGCAGAGAATCAGCAACCATAACCATACCCCGCGCTGGACCAATTGCCAGCCGCGATCAATGGAGTCGGCATCCGCCGGCACACCTTCGCCCAGTTGCGGACGCTGATGCAGCTCGCCGTGATAAATCGCCGCCCCGCCCAACTCGACGCCTAATGCACCGGCGCCTGCCGCCATCACCGGGCCGGCATTCGGGCTGTCCCAGGTCGGGCCTTGGGTCCGCCAGCATTTCAACGCCAGCCGGGTTTTCCCCAACAGCGCGTAAGTCAACGCCACCAGCCGTGCAGGAATGTAATTGAGGACGTCGTCGATCTTCGCCGCGGCCCAGCCGAAGCGTTCGAAGCGTTCGTTGCGATAACCCCACATCGCATCCAACGTGTTGCTCAATCGGTAGAGCACCACGCCGGGCGCGCCGGCCACGGCAAACCAGAACAGTGCGGCGAACACGGCATCGCTGCCGTTCTCCAGCACCGACTCGGTGGCCGCGCGGGCGACTTCGGTTTTATCCAGTTCGCTGGTCTGGCGACTGACCAGATAACCGACACGCTTGCGCGCCTCGTCCAGGTCATCACTGCGCAGCGCCTTGGCCACCGGCTCGATGTGTTCGCCGAGGCTGCGCATGCCGAGGGCGCAGTACAGCGCGAGGATCTCGACAACCCAACCGACATAAGGCGCCCAGGACAATGCCGTGGCGAGCAAGGTCAGCGGCACCACCGCCATCACCCACGCGGTGACGCCATGGCTGCGCCAGCCGCGACCTTCCCCATTGAAACGTTGCTCGATGCGCTCGGCAAAACGACCGAACGCCACCAGCGGATGCCAGCGTTTGGGTTCACCCAGCAGCGCGTCCAGCGCCACGGCGGCGACACTCAATAACGCCACACTCATTGACTCACTCCCCAATAATTTTCGTACAGCAACTCACTGAGTGGACGCGCTTGCGCCCAGCCTTCGAGTACCAGCATCGGCGCCGGATAGAATTCCTTGACCGGGCCCAGGCAAAGTACCGCCAACGGTTTGGCCCCGGCCGGCAAACCCAGCAGGTCCGCCAGCGCTTGCGGCTCGAACAGCGACACCCAGCCCATGCCCAGACCTTCGGCGCGGGAGGCCAGCCAGAGGTTCTGGATCGCGCAGGACAACGAGGCCATGTCCATCTCCGGCAAAGTGCGACGGCCGAAGATGTGACGCTCGCGATCATCCATCAGCGCGGCGACCAGCACCTCGGCGCAGTCGTTGATGCCTTCGACCTTGAGCTTCATGAATTCGTCGGTGCGCTCGCCGAGGGCTTCGGCGGTGCGGATGCGTTCCTCTTCCACCAGCGACTGGATCTTGCCGCGCAGGGCTCGGTCGCTGATGCGAATGAAACGCCAGGGCTGCATCAGGCCGACGCTAGGCGCCTGGTGCGCGGCTTCGAGCAGGCGTCGCAACAGCTCGGGCTCGACCGTGTCGCCGCTGAAGTGACGCATGTCGCGGCGCTCGCCGATGGCGCGGTAGACCGCTGCGCGTTCGGCTTCGGAGAATGCGTTGTCAGTCATGGCCTCTTCGCGAGCAAGCTCGCTCCCACAGGGTTGAGGTAATCCAATGCAGGAGTGGGCCTGCTCGCGATGGCGTCCTGATGATCAGGCACGAACAGCGCGGCAACCGCCGATGGATTGGACGGAAAATAAAAGTGCACATAAGAAGCCGTCATCCGCCCCTCACGATAAACCGCCTCCGCCCCGCGCCCGCCATTCGGGCTCAGGCCACGCGCAATCGGCTCGAGCTCGGTACTGGTCAGCGAATGGTGATACGTATGGCCACGCAACGAACCTTCCGGCAATTCCACTGCTTGCAACGCCAACGCGGCCAGACGCTTTTGCATCACCGCATCGCCCTTCAGCAAGCCCACCAGTTCGGCACGAGTGCCGTCGACATCGGTCAGCGAGTCGAGCAAATACAACATGCCGCCACACTCGGCCAACAGCGGTTTACCGGCCGCATGATGCGCGCGGATCGCGTCGAGCATCGGGGTGTTCTGCGACAGTGCAACATGGTGCAACTCCGGATAACCGCCCGGCAGATACAGGCTGTCCGCCTCGGGTAATTGGCGGTCACGAATCGGCGAGAAAAACCGCAACTCGGCGCCCATGGCTCGCAGTAAATCCAGGCTCGCGCCGTAGGTGAACGCAAACGCTTCATCACGGGCCACGGCAATTCGTACACCCGCGAGCAACGGCTCGGCAGGGATCACATCCGGGGCGGCAAATTCCACCGCAGGTGGTAGCGCCACCTCGCAACTGTTGGCCAACGCATCGGCCGCCGCATCCAGGCGCAGATCGAGGTCATTCAGCTCACTGGCCTGAACCAGGCCCAGATGACGGCTCGGCAATTCGATCCCGGTTTCCCGCGACAACGCGCCGTACCAGCGCAAGCCTTCGGTGAGGCTGCCTTCAAGCAGTTGCGCATGACGCAACGTGCCGACGCGATTGGCCAACACGCCGGCAAACGGCAAGTCCGGCTGATACTTCGCCAGGCCCAATGCCAACGCACCAAAGGTCTGCGCCATGGCGGTGCCGTCGATCACCGCGAGCACCGGCACACCAAAGTGCCGCGCCAGGTCGGCGCTGGACGGCGTGCCGTCGAACAAGCCCATGACGCCTTCGATGAGGATCAAGTCGGCTTCAGCGGCGGCTTCCCACAACAGTCGACGACTTTCCTGCTCGCCGACCATCCACATGTCCAGTTGATACACCGGCGCACCGCTGGCGCGTTCGAGAATCATCGGGTCGAGAAAGTCCGGGCCGCATTTGAATACGCGCACCTTGCGCCCCTGATTGCGATGCAAACGGGCCAGCGCGGCGGTGACGGTGGTCTTGCCCTGACCGGAGGCCGGCGCGGCAATCAGTACCGCCGGGCAATGACGAGGTTGACTCACAGCTCGACGCCTTTTTGCGCTTTGATCCCGGCCTGGAACGCGTGCTTGATCACACCCATTTCGGTGACGGTGTCGGCGAGCTCGATCATTTCCGGTTTGGCGCCACGACCGGTCACCACCACGTGCTGCATCGGCGGACGTGCCTGCAAATCGCTGAGCACTTGATCGAGGTCGAGGTAGCCGTGTTTGAGCGCAATGTTCAGTTCATCCAGCACCACCAGGCCGATGGACGGATCGCCGAGCAATTCACGGGACACCGCCCAAGCGGCTTCGGCGGCGGCAATGTCACGCTGGCGGTCCTGGGTTTCCCAGGTGAAGCCCTCGCCCATGACATGGAAGCGCACTTGCTCCGGGAAGCGACGGAAGAACAGCTCTTCGCCGGTGCTGTTACGGCCCTTGATGAACTGCACCACACCGCACTGCATGCCGTGGCCCATGGAGCGGGCGAGCATGCCGAACGCCGAACTGCTTTTGCCTTTGCCGTTGCCAGTCAGCACCAGCAGCAAGCCGCACTCGTTCGGGGAATTGGCAATGCGTTCGTCGATCACGGCTTTTTTGCGCTGCATGCGCGCCAAATGGCGTTCGTCACGATCTGGGGTATCGGTCATGGGGGAGCTCTCCGTTGAGGCTGGATAACGGCGGGCAGGCACAAGAATAGACGGCAAGAAGCCTGGCATCGCCCACCGTGATGCCGCTGGATGAATCAGGCCGGTCTCCGGGCTCATGAGCGGCTTTGGCCGGACTGCGCGCCTTCCCATGTCGACAACAGACACAGTGGCTCAAGGCGCAGTCTTCACTCATTTACCGTTGCGGGGGCAGCGCCGGGATCGTGACGCTTCGTCGCTTGACGATAGTCACTCACCGGCTTCCCTGTTTCACTCTGTCGGCCACTGCCACAGAGCACCTGAAACAAGCCGCGAAGGTTAGAGGGTTGGGGGTGGAGCGTCAAATGAAGACAAAGCCCCGGCGAGCGATATACTGCCGCCGCTCAATTTACTGACGCCAATCTTGCACCACACGGTCAGCAGTGATATCAAAGAGCCACAAACCCAACAACACAATTACAAGGGTGAGCAACATGCAAGGCATGATTATCAGCAATCCGAAGCTGGAATTCCTGCGACCGGTGCTGGAACGCTGGTTTGACTGTATCGACCGCTACAACTCGGTTCGCGGCGATAACGAAGCGCCTTACTGGCATGACGAAAAGGCTAACCTTGGCCTGCTCAATGCCGCTGCGTGGATGGCGGAAATGGTCACTCTGCAAAATACAACGACGCGTAAACAGAACGAAGAAGGCGAGCGCAATGCCCGTGCCGATCTGTTTATTGCGACTGCTGAAGAGCGCGCCTACTTTCAGGCCACTCAACGCTGGCCCAAGGTCAACAGCCTGAACCTGACCCAGGCGCTGCAAGACATCACCAGCGATGCCAAACGCATCAGCTACGCCAGCGACCTGAAACTCGGCTGCCTGTTCGTGGCTCCGCAAAAAGCCCAGCAGAGCGCGACCCCAGAAGAACTTCAGGACATGGTCGACGACCTGCAAAAGGAACACTGCTGCGCCGTGGCCTGGTACTTCCCTTACGCCTACCGCAAATTGCGCAATGAAGCCGGCAACTATCACCCCGGCATTGCGGTGCTGCTCAAGGAAGCTCGCGGCTGACCGGTTGAACCATCGCTCTGTTTATCTTCTCTATGAATTAAGACACTGCATTCATAGGGAAGACCAGCATGCGCAAACCCCCGCTCGTTCTCGTCATCGTGCTCGCCGGAGGGCTTGCCGCCTGTGGTGATACCTCCAGCCTGCAAGTCTCCGACGGCACCGGCCCGTCACCCAAATTGCCCGAACCGAATAAAACCCTGATCCCGACGGTGAACATCGCCCCGGCGGTCGGCTGGCCGGCCGGCGCGAAACCCACCGCTGCCGCAGGCACCCAAGTGGCGGCCTTCGCTGAAGACCTCGATCACCCGCGCTGGCTCTACGTGCTGCCCAACGGTGACGTGCTGGTGGCCGAAACCAACGCGCCAGCCAAACCCGATGACGGCAAAGGGATTCGTGGCTGGGTCATGAAGAAAACCATGGGCCGCGCCGGCGCCGCCGTCCCCAGCCCGAATCGCATCACGCTGCTGCGAGACAAGGACCATGACGGCATCGCCGAAACCCGCACGGTGTTCCTGGAAAATCTCAATTCACCATTCGGCATGACGCTGGTCGGCAGTGACCTGTACGTGGCCGACACCGACCGCTTGTTGCGCTTTCACTATGAAAGCGGTGACACCGCGATCAAGTCGCCGCCGATCAAGGTGGTCGATCTGCCGGGGGGCACGCTGAATCATCACTGGACCAAAAACGTCATCGCCAGCAAGGACGGCAGCAAGCTGTACGTCACGGTGGGCTCAAACAGCAACGTCGGTGAAAACGGCCTAGACAAGGAAGAAGGCCGCGCGGCGATCTGGGAAGTGGACCGCGCCACCGGTAATCACCGGATATTCGCCTCAGGCATTCGCAACCCCAACGGCCTGGCTTGGGAGCCTCGCAGCGGCGCGCTGTGGACCGCAGTCAACGAGCGGGACGAGATCGGCAGCGACCTGGTGCCGGACTACATTACTTCGGTCAAGGATGGCGCGTTCTACGGCTGGCCATTCAGCTATTACGGCCAGCACGTCGACATTCGCGTCGAACCGCAAAACCCGGACCTGGTGGCCAAGGCCATTGCACCGGACTACGCGGTCGGCCCGCACACCGCCTCGCTGGGCCTGACGTTCGCTGAAGGCAACACCTTGCCCGCGCAATTCAAGGAAGGCGCCTTCATTGGCCAGCACGGCTCGTGGAATCGCAATCCGCATAGTGGCTATAAGGTGATTTTCGTGCCGTTCTCGGGTGGCAAACCGACCGGGCAACCGGTGGATGTGCTGACGGGATTCCTCAATAAGGACGAGGACGCCATGGGCCGTCCAGTGGGCGTGGTGATTGATCAGCAGGGAGGCTTGCTGGTGGCGGATGATGTAGGGAACAAGGTGTGGCGCGTGTCTGCAACCCAATAACCGCAACCCCCAATCCCCCGCAGGAGCGAGCCTGCTCGCGATAGCGTTGGATCTGTCACGCTGATGTTGGCTGACTCACCGCTATCGCGAGCAGGTACAGCGGTGTGTCAGGGGTTACGCGCCAGGTGCTCAGGCTGCAGAACGCGCTTGGCGCTCAGGTACGCCTTCTGCCAATAAGCCTTGGACAGACTGTCGAGCTTCACCGTGCCGCCCGTGGCTGGGGCATGAACGAAGCGCCCTTCGCCGACGTAAATCCCGGCATGGCTGACCTGAGAGCCGCCATTGGTGGCGAAGAAAATCAGGTCACCGGTTTGCAAACCTTCCTTGCCCACGTTGGCCGCTTGCATGCTGATCATTTCGCGCGTGGTGCGCGGCAGGGAAATGCCGGCGGCATCCCGATAAACGTAACCGATCAGCCCACTGCAATCGAACCCCGAATCGGGGGTATTGCCGCCCCAGCGGTAAGGTGTGCCCACGAGCCCCAACGCACGGAACAATACCTCTTCCGCTTCGGGCGAGAATGCTTGAGAAGAACCAAAGACGATGGGCGCGCGAACCACCGGCGCAGGAGGCGGTGTGCGGCTGGCGCAGGCACTGAGCAGCGCTGCGAAGAACATGAGTGCGAGGCGGGCCGACATCGTCATAAGCAGAACATCCTGATCTGGCTGCGGCTTTTTCTGCCAGGAAGACAGAAAAGAAAACCGCCTGCGTTGGACGCAGGCGGTTTGCCATCAATATTAGATCTGGATTCTAGCGGCTATGCGGCAAAGTTCAAGTAAGACTTTAACTTCACCTTACAAGTTGTAGGTTTACTTGCGAGCGGTGACCACAGTCGGGGCCATTGCAAGAGCGCGCTTGGCCTCGATGAAGGTTTTGCTCCAGTAGCTGTCGCCCAGGCTATCGACCCGGACACCACCGCTTTTGCGGCTGCTGGAGTGGATGAACTGGTTGTCACCCAGGTAGATCCCGGCGTGACTGACGCGACCACGACGACCGTTGGTGGCGAAGAACAGCAGGTCGCCCGGCTTCAGCGCGCTGCGAGCTACCAGAGGTGCGTCCACGTTGATCATTTCGCGAGTGGAACGTGGCAGGTTCATGCCCGCCTCTTCACGGAACAGATAACCGATGAAGCCGCTGCAATCGAAACCGGCTTCAGAGGTACCGCCGAAACGGTAACGGGTACCGATCAGGGACATGCCACGTTCGAGGATGCTGTCGGCCAGAACCGGAAGCTGGTACGACTTGCCGTCGGCGAAGTCAGCCAGTTCTTTATCGGTGGCCAGCTCTTCCTGGAAAAGAACGGAAGAGGATTGCGCGGTAACTGAATTTTTAACCTGCTGTTGTTGCTCTTGCTGGGACACTGGAGAGTGAGCAGCGCAACCGAACAACAGGGTGACGAGTGCGAGAGGCACGAGGGGTGCGAAGCGCTTTAGCATGGGCACGACCGTGGCTGATAGTTGTAAAGAAGTCGAGACTATGCCCGCTATCATCCTCATTTGCAAATTCAATCGAACTTTATGTGACTTATCGGTTTCTCGTTAACATCTAAGCGCTTAAGCCCACTTTAGACGCTTGCGCCGCCTGCAACCCTGTAGGAAAGCGCATTTCCTGGCGCCTGAAATATGCCGAAACCCCTGCCAGGCTTAGGTTTTACCAGCCCAGCGTTTCTTTCAGGAAGGGAATGGTCAGCTTGCGCTGAGCTTGAAGAGAGGCCTGATCGAGGCGTTCAAGCAGCTCGAACAGCGCACTCATGCTGCGAGTACCGCGGGTCAAAATAAAATGCCCGACTTCATCGGTCAGGTGCAGGCCACGACGCGACGCACGCAACTGCAAGGCACGTAATTTGTCTTCGTCGGAGAGCGGCCGCATCTGAAAGATCAGGGCCAGGGTCAAGCGCGATTTCAAGTCCGCCAGCTTCACCGGCAGTTCACGCGGCGAGGTCGACGCGGCGATCAGCAGGCGCCGACCGCTATCGCGCAGGCGATTGAACAGATGGAACAGCGCCTCTTCCCAATCCGCCCGACCGGCAACCGCCTGCAAATCATCCAGACAGACCAGTTCGTATTGTTCGAGGTTATCGAGAATCGAGATGCCACGGTCCAGCAGTTCGGCCAATGGCAGGTAAACCGCCGGCTCCCCCAACTGCTCGAAGCGCAGGCAGGCCGCTTGCAACAAGTGCGTACGCCCTACCCCGTCCTTGCCCCAGAGATAAATCAGGCTTTCGGTCCACCCGGCGTCGGCTTCGCATAGCCGCTCGACATAGCCGAGTGCAGCGGCATTGGCGCCTGGGTAGTAATTGATAAAGGTAGCGTCGTCACGCAGACGCACACCTAGGGGCAGCTGAATCGGTTTCATGCTGACTGAACAGTTCCAAAGGAACCGTTAGTGGCCTCTGTGTAAAGTTTGCGAAGTTTATACCCGTGACGCTGGTCGCACAATGCGACAGACCACAAGCAAAATCAAAGGTTTGCGTTAACGCACTGGTTTTATGACAGTTTTGTTGGCGGTGCATGTGACAGTCATGCGAGGGATGCAGGCCAACCCGGCAATGATCCGGGTTGGCCGAGACGACCTTTCAACGAACCTTACAACTGCGGTTCATCCTCACCACTGTACATCTCAGAATCTTTATACAAATCATGCACATGGCGCACCAGCACCATGATTACGGCCGCCACCGGCAACGCCAGCAACACGCCGGTGAAACCGAACAGCTCGCCGCCCGCGAGAATGGCGAAAATCACCGCCACCGGGTGCAGGCCGATCCGGTCTCCGACCAACAATGGTGTCAGCACCATGCCCTCCAGGGCTTGCCCGACCATGAACACCGCGACAATGCCCAACATTGGATAAAGGTCGCCGCCGAACTGGAACAGACCGGCAATCAGCGCCGCGCCTATCCCGATGACGAAGCCCATGTACGGCACGATCGCGGCCAAACCGGCGATCAGGCCGATCAACAGTCCCAATTCCAACCCGACCAGCATCAGGCCCGACGCGTAGATCACGCCCAGCGCCACCATCACCAGTAATTGACCACGCACAAACGCACCGAGCACTTCATGACATTCACCAGCGAGCTCGACCACGCGTTCTTCGCGATCACGTGGCAGCAGACTGCGGATCTTCGCCATCATCAGGTCCCAGTCCCGCAACAGGTAAAAACTCACCACCGGGATCAACACCAGATTCGCCAGCCAGCCAATCAACGCAAGACCGGACGCCGTGGCCTGACTCAACACCACACCGACAATGTCGCTGGTCTGGCCCATGTGCTCACTGATCGCGGCCTTGAGCTTGTCGAACTTCCAGAAGCCCTCGGACAACCCGAATTTCGATTGTGCCCACGGCAATGCGGTGTGCTGCAGCCAGTCGAGCATCTGCGGTGCCAGCTCATATAAACGAAACAACTGCCTGGCCAGCAGCGGCACCAACACCAGCATCAGCGTGGTGAAAATCAGGGTGAACAGCGCAAACACCGCCACCACGCCCCACGTCCTTGAAAGCCCGGCCTTCTCCAGCCGATCCACCAGCGGATCGAACAGATAGGCCAGCAGCAGCGCCACCAGAAATGGCGTCAGGATCGGATGCAACAGCCAGACAAACGCGCAGAGCAGAACCACTCCACCCAACCAGAACCAACGGCGCGTATCGGCCATGTACCACTCCATATGCATCTATATAAAGAAAGAAAACCCTACCAGCGGAATCGCAACTGCGGCGTCGGTGCCACGGCCGGCGCTACGACAGGCGCCGAACCTTGCGCCGCTGGCTGAACCGGGGCGACGGGCGCAGGCGCCTCACCGGCCGGCACTTCCTGCAACTTGGCCAGAGACAACTGCGAGCGCAGTTGCTCGGCGCTGCCGTTCACCCGATAAAGGATGCGATCACCGTCAACACTTTGCAGACGCGCGCCAAATGGGTCGAGCAAGCGCCCCAGCGCCGCGTAGCGCTCCAGGTTCATGCCCTGCACTTCCAGCAATTGCTCGCCCGAAGCCCCGGCCTTGACGACGAACCGCGGCGCCAGTCGCTCGCTGACCGCCAGCATCACAGCATCGGCCACAGCGGCCTGATCGGCGCCTTGCACGCTGCCTGCTTCCTTCTTGTCGCCCAGCCACAAATTCCACTTCGCCTGCCACTGCCCGCCCTCTTCCTTGGCATGCACCGCGAGCAAGGCGTCAGCGTTGTAACGTTCCGAGGCATTGTGCAGCGGCGTCGCATCCGTGCCTTCAAGCGTCGGCGCGGTCGCCACCAATTGCTCGCTCAAATCCGCCAGCGGCAAGCGCAACGGCAAACCACGATGCTGCGCCGCACGACGCAATGGCGCAGCGCTGGCCTGACCATCACCCACCAGGCTCGAACCTTCGGTGGAGTCGTTCAACCACCAGCCAAGGATCGACGGCCGATTCACGCCCCACAACGACAACCCCGCCCGACGCAGCGCCTGCTCGGTGGTGGCCGGGTCGAAATCGACTTTCAACACTTCCGGCGGCCCGGCATCAAAGCCGTACTGACTGATGATCTGCTGAGGATCTTTGCGCAAGGCCGCCAACCCCGGGCTCTGCGCGGCCTTCGGATCGCCGGTCAGGCGCAGCACCAGCGTGTCCAGTGCCCGCTGGGTCGCTTGATCACGCTCCTCGGTCGACTGACTGGTGACAGGCTCGCGCACCTGATAAAGACCTTTCACGTTCTCGGCATGGCTCGCGAGGCTGAAAAGGGAAAAACAGCTCAGACACAAAAATTTAGAAAGAAAACGCATGGAAGATTCCTGACGACAAGAGCGGCTGGAACAGACCGCATGAAGACGATCGAACAGGGCTGTGACCACATCCCTGCGCAAAACATTCACACGGCCGCGATAAGTTTTCGCACTGTCATAACGATAGACGGTTAATCGGAATACCTTATACAGCCATGCGAGAGGCCACTAACACGGCCAATATCAATTTTTTTAATGGGATATGCCCCTGCCGTCGGCGTGAGGATGGCCGCTGCCCCTCAAGCCTGATAAAATCGCGCGCCTTCGCAGACCGGCAACAGCCGGGCGGCTCGAATTTCGCGTGAGGCAATCGCCCCCGTCGAATTCGGCGTCCCCGCTGGACTCGGTCGTTACCCCTGAATCCCCCCTAAAGGCCTGGATCATGAGCAAGCAACCCTCCCTGAGCTACAAGGACGCCGGTGTAGACATCGACGCCGGTGAAGCATTGGTCGAACGCATCAAGAGCGTCGCCAAGCGCACTGCGCGCCCGGAAGTCATGGGCGGCCTGGGCGGTTTCGGCGC
Organism: Pseudomonas mucoides; assembly: GCF_015461845.1. Taxonomy (GTDB): domain Bacteria; phylum Pseudomonadota; class Gammaproteobacteria; order Pseudomonadales; family Pseudomonadaceae; genus Aquipseudomonas; species Aquipseudomonas mucoides. Next base: position 1,137,143 of record NZ_JACOPW010000001.1, read on the forward strand.
CCTCTGCGAAATCCCGGCTGGCTACAAGCAGCCTGTGCTGGTTTCCGGCACCGACGGCGTGGGCACCAAGCTGCGCCTGGCCCTGAACCTGAACAAGCACGACAGCATCGGCATCGACCTGGTGGCCATGTGCGTGAACGACCTGGTGGTCTGCGGCGCCGAGCCGCTGTTCTTCCTCGACTACTACGCCACCGGCAAGCTCAACGTCGAAACCGCGACCCAGGTCGTGACCGGCATCGGCGCGGGCTGCGAACTGTCCGGCTGCTCCCTGGTCGGCGGCGAAACCGCTGAAATGCCTGGCATGTACGAAGGCGAAGACTACGACCTGGCCGGCTTCTGCGTTGGCGTCGTGGAAAAATCCGAAATCATCGACGGTTCGAAAGTCGCTGCCGGCGATGCCCTGCTCGCCCTGCCGTCTTCCGGCCCGCACTCCAACGGCTACTCGCTGATCCGCAAGATCATCGAAGTGTCGGGTGCCGACATCGAAAACATCCAGCTCGACGGCAAACCGCTGACCGACCTGCTGATGGCCCCGACCCGTATCTACGTGAAGCCGCTGCTCAAGCTGATCAAGGACACCGGCGCGGTCAAGGCCATGGCTCACATCACCGGTGGTGGCCTGCTGGACAACATCCCGCGCGTTCTGCCAAAAGGCGCCCAAGCCGTGGTTGACGTGGCAAGCTGGAACCGCCCTGCCGTGTTCGACTGGCTGCAAGAGAAAGGCAACGTCGACGAAAACGAAATGCACCGCGTGCTGAACTGCGGTGTCGGCATGGTTATCTGCGTGGCTCAAGAGCACGTTGAAACCGCGCTGAATGTATTGCGTGAAGCGGGCGAGCAGCCTTGGGTCATCGGTCAGATCGCCACCGCTGCCGAAGGCGCGGCCCAGGTTGAACTGAAGAACCTCAAGGCTCACTGATGTCAAAGACCTGTGATGTCGTGGTGCTGTTGTCCGGCACCGGCAGTAACTTGCAGGCCTTGATCGACAGCACGCGGACCGGCGACAGCCCGGTCCGCATTGCTGCGGTGATTTCCAACCGTGCCGACGCCTACGGCCTGCAACGCGCCAGGGACGCGGGTATCGACACCCGCTCCCTGGATCACAAGGCTTTCGAAGGCCGCGAGGCCTTTGATGCTGCGCTGATCGAACTGATCGACGCCTTCAATCCCAAACTCGTGGTACTGGCCGGTTTCATGCGCATTCTCAGCGCTGATTTCGTGCGCCATTACGCCGGTCGCCTGCTCAATATCCACCCGTCGCTGCTACCCAAATACAAAGGGTTACACACTCATCAGCGCGCGCTGGAGGCCGGTGACACCGAGCATGGCTGCTCCGTGCACTTTGTCACCGAGGAACTCGATGGCGGACCACTGGTCGTACAGGCAGTAATACCGGTAGAGTTGCACGATTCGCCGCAGAGTCTGGCGCAGCGAGTCCATGCCCAGGAACACCTGATCTACCCGTTGGCTGTACGCTGGTTTGCCGAAGGTCGTTTATCACTCGGCGAACAAGGTGCTTTACTGGATGGGAAGTTACTCGCGGCCAGCGGCCACTTGATTCGAAACTAGGAGATATTATGCGTCGCGCCCTGCTCTTCGCTTGCGCTCTGTTTGCCTTGCCTCTGGCACAGGCTTCGGAACTTCAACCTTTCTCCGCCAGCTACACCGCCGACTGGAAACAGCTGCCCATGAGCGGCACGGCTGAACGCAGCCTGACCAAGGAAGCCAACGGCGTCTGGAAACTCAGTTTCAAGGCATCGATGATGATTGCCAGCCTGACTGAAGAAAGCACCCTGACCCTGGACAAGGACACCCTGCTGCCTCAGTCCTATCACTTTGAACGTGGCGGCCTGGGTAAAGCGAAAAAGGCTGATCTGGATTTCGACTGGACCACCAAAATGGTCACTGGCACCGATCGCGGTGACCCGGTCAAAGTGCCGCTGAACCGTGGCATGGTCGACAAGTCCACGTATCAACTGGCCCTGCAACACGACGTTGCCGCTGGCAAAAAAAGCATGAGCTATCAGGTTGTCGACGGTGGTGAAGTCGATACCTATGACTTCCGCGTACTGGGTTCGGAAAAAGTCGACACCAAGGCCGGTCAGATCGATGCGATCAAGGTCGAGCGCGTGCGCGACCCGACACAAAGCAAGCGCATCACCGTCCTGTGGTTCGCCAAGGACTGGGATTACCTGCTGGTCCGCCTGCAACAGGTTGAGACCGACGGCAAGGAGTACAACATCATGCTCCTCGACGGTACGGTCAACGGTAAGTCTGTCAAAGGCAGCTGATCCGCGATCGAAATGAAAATCCGGAATCCACTAAGGGTTCCGGATTTTTTTTGCCTGCTGAACCGTCAGATCCGCGCCAGTGCCTGCGCCAGATCGGCGCGCAAGTCTTCGACGTCCTCAACCCCCACGGACAACCGCACTAGCGCATCACCGATGCCGAGCTCCGCACGGGTATCGACGGGAATCGTGGCGTGGGTCATGATCGCCGGGTGCTCAATCAGGCTTTCCACCCCGCCCAGGCTTTCTGCCAGCGCAAAGATCTGCACACCTTCCAGAAAGCGCTTGGCACCCGCCAGATCAGTGTTCAGATCGAGTGAGATCATCCCGCCGAAACCGCGCATCTGCTGCCGCGCCAACTCGTGCTGCGGATGTGACGACAACCCCGGGTAGTAGACCCGCGCGACCTGCGACTGCTGTTCCAGCCATTGCGCCAGCGCCAATGCGTTGCTGCAATGACGCTCCATGCGCAATGCCAGGGTCTTCACACCACGCAGGGTGAGGAACGCGTCAAACGGCCCGGCAATCGCGCCCACCGCGTTTTGCAGAAAGCCCAGGCGTTCGGCCAACTCGGCGTTCTGCCCAACCACCGCGATGCCGCCGATGACGTCGGAGTGTCCGTTCAAATACTTGGTGGTCGAGTGCACCACGACATCGAAGCCCAGTTCCAGCGGACGCTGGATCCACGGGCTGGCGAAGGTGTTGTCGGCCACGCAGATGATGCCGCGCTGGCGGCAAATGCGCGCGATGGCGGCAAGGTCCGTGAGGCGCAACAACGGATTGCTCGGCGTCTCGACGCAGACCATGCGCGTATCGTCCTGCAGCGCCGCTTCGAAGGCCGAAAGGTCCGTCAGGTCGACAAAGCTGAAGCGGTGCCCGGCGCTGCGCCGACGCACCTTGTCGAACAGGCGAAATGTGCCGCCATACAAATCATTGCCCGAGACGATATGCGAATCGGCATCGAGCAGTTCGAGCACCGTGGAAATCGCCGCCAGCCCGGACGCAAACGCAAACGCCTGGGTGCCGCCTTCAAGATCCGCCACGCAACGCTCCAGCGCAAAGCGCGTCGGGTTGTGCGAGCGACCGTAGTCGAGGCCTTTGTGCACGCCCGGGCTTTGCTGCAAATAGGTGGAGTTGGCGTAAATCGGCGGCATCAACGCGCCGGTGGAAGGGTCCGGCGCCTGCCCGGCATGGATCACGCGAGTGGCGAAGCCATGGGGCGCAGCATCTTTATCGTGACTCATGCCAGGGATCTCCGTAGATGATTGAGTAGGTCGACGCGGGTAATCAGGCCATGGAAGCCCGAGGCATCGGCAATGATCGCCACCAGCCCACGATCAAGCTCCGCCTGCAGCTCAGCCAGGCTGGCAGCGGCCGGCAGGGTTTGCAGTTTGTCGGTCATCGCGCTGGCCACCGTCAAGCGAAAGTGCGAGGCGTCCTGATGCACCCGCAGCAGAATGTCGGACTCGTCGATCACCCCGACCAACCGCTGGCCGTCCACCAGCACCGGCAGTTGCGACACGTCCGCCAGACGCATGCGCTGGAAAGCGGTCAGTAACGTGTCGTCCGGGCCGACGCTGATCACCCGGCCATCCTCGAAACGGCGCGAGATCAGGTCGCGAAGATCGCCGTAGCGTTTGTATTGCAGCAGACCCTGATCGTTCATCCACTGGTCGTTGTACACCTTCGACAGGTAGCGGGTGCCGGTGTCGCAGACAAAACTCACAACCCGTTTCGGCTCGGTTTGCTCGCGGCAATAGCGCAGCGCCGCCGCCAGCAAGGTGCCGGTCGACGAACCGCCGAGAATGCCCTCGGCGCGCAGCAGTTGGCGGGCATGATCGAAGCTTTCTTCGTCGCTGATCGAATACGCGTGGCGCACGCTGGACAGGTCGGCAATCGAGGGAATGAAGTCTTCGCCAATGCCTTCCACTGCCCACGAACCGGGCGTTCCGAGGGTGCCGCTGCGGCTGTATTCGGCCATCACCGAGCCAACCGGGTCGGCCAGGACCATGTCCAGGTTCGGCTGCACGCGTTTGAAAAACCGGGTCAAGCCCGTCAGCGTCCCGGCCGAACCGACGCCGACGACGATGGCATCGACATCATGCTGGGTTTGCGCCCAGATCTCCGGTGCGGTGCTGCATTCGTGGGCCAGCGGGTTGGCCGGGTTGTTGAATTGATCGGCAAAGAACGCGTCGGGAATTTCCTTGGCCAGCCGCGCGGCGACATCCTGGTAGTACTCGGGATGGCCCTTGCCGACATCGGAGCGGGTGATATGCACCTCGGCGCCCATCGCCTTGAGGTGCAGGACTTTTTCGGTGGACATCTTGTCGGGCACCACCAACACGACGCGATAGCCCTTGGCCCGGCCGACCAACGCCAGGCCCAGGCCGGTGTTGCCAGCCGTGGCCTCGACGATGGTGCCGCCGGGTTGCAGGCGACCGTCGCGCTCGGCGGCGTCGATCATCGCCAGGCCGATGCGGTCCTTGATCGAACCGCCGGGGTTTTGTGATTCAAGTTTGAGAAACAGCGTGCACGGGCCGGTATCGAAGCGGCTAACGCGCACCAGCGGCGTGTTGCCAATCAGTTCGAGTACGGCGGGGCGGGAGTCGTTTGGCATGTCTTCACCTTGCTATGGTTTTCGCACTGGATGGACACCAACCTGCGGCGCGTCATTGTGTGACAGTCGCAGGCAATACCTCGCTTGGACCATAGGCCGCGATTGCCTCATTCGCAACCGCGCACGGCCGGCCGGTAATCCGGTTCCCCTTCAGCGAACGAGGATCAGCCCGCAAGAAAGTGGAACGCGACCGCAGAGGAATGCTCTATAACTTCAAGGTCATTTTTGATCGAACGACTTTTCCAGCCTGGGAGGCTTTCCATGACCGTTACCGTCAATACCGTTTCCGCCGAAGGTTTTCGCCACAGCGTTCAAATCGATGACCACGAACTGTTTGCCGATGTGCCGACCGCATCCGGCGGCGAGGGCTCGGCGCCAGAGCCCCACGATTATTTCGATGCGGCCCTGGGCGCATGCAAAGCCTTGACCCTGAAGCTGTATGCGAAGAAAAAGGACATCCCGCTGACCGGTGTCACCGTCGAGGTCAAACGCGACAACAGCGAAGAGCTGAAAGGCAAATACGCCCTGCACGTCAAATTGACCCTCAAGGGTGTGCTCACCGATGCGCAGCGCGATGAATTGCACCGCGTAGCCGACCGCTGCCCGGTCCACAAACTGATGACCACCACCGACGTCAGCATCGAAACCCACCTGTCCGAAGGTGCATTCAGCCAATAGCGGCAAGGGCTGCGCAAGCGGGTTATGCTCCACGCATCACCCGCTCAGCCTGGAATGCAGCATGAACACTCCGCTCGTGATCCGCCCCCGCGCCGAAGATGTCGAAGGCCAGCCGATTCTTCGCCCGTTGCCGTCTGCCAAATGCCGCAGTGTCGGGCCTTTTGTGTTCTTCGACCACATGCTGCAAACCCGCTATCCGGCGGGCAAAGGCATGAACATCCGTCAGCATCCGCACATCGGCCTGTCGACCCTCACCTATCTGTTTGAAGGGCAAATCCAGCACAAGGACAGCCTCGGTTCCGATCAGGTGGTCAATGCCGGCGATGTCAGCTGGATGACCGCCGGCAGCGCGATTGCCCATGTCGAGCGCACACCTGAAGCGTTGAAAGGCAGTGGCTTTACGATGCACGGCTTGCAGATCTGGCTGGCCTCGCCCAAGGAACATGAACAGGGTCCGGGGCACTACAGCCATCATCCGGCGAGCACCTTGCCGGTCAGCGATAACCTTGGCGTGAAGATCCGCATGATTGCCGGGTCAGGCTTTTGCCTGGAATCGCCGGTGCCGGTGCTTTCTCCTACGTTGTACGCGGAATTGAACCTGCAGACGGCGACCACGCTGCTGATTCCCACCGAGCATGAAGAACGCGCGTTGTATATCTTGAGCGGTGAAGCGCAGCTGGATGGCGAGGCGCTGGAACCGAATGCGCTGGTGGTGTTGCCAGCGGGGGAAGAGATGACGCTGTTTGCCGAGAGCGACTGTCACGCCGTGTTGTTTGGCGGCGCGCCACTGGACGGGCCACGGCGGATCAACTGGAATTTTGTCGCGAGTGATCCGGCGGTTATCGATGAGGCGCGGCGGCGCTGGGCGGCCGGGGATTGGCCGACGGTGCCGGGGGAAAGTGAGCGGATCGAATTGCCGTAGCCTCTTCGGTGAACCTTACACCGCCTGCTCGCGAAGCACCGTGCAGTACCAACACCGAGCCCTTGATGTTTTTGGCGTCCGCCGGATCAGGTGAATCCAGCGTGCCGTGGAACGACACTGCCGCTTTCAACGGCGCACCCGTGCGGGCCAGGTCCAGTGCGCAGGCTCATGATTCACTCCTGCTTAAAAACACCAGAATGAAAAAAACCCGCCGAAGCGGGTTTTTTTTACAACGCAGTTAAACCGACAGTTCAACCAACAGCTTATTCAGACGGCGCACATACGCGGCCGGGTCCTTCAAGCTGTCACCGGCAGCCAGTGCCGCCTGATCGAAGAGAATGTGCGACAGGTCGCCGAAACGCTCTTCGCTCTGCTCGTTGTCGAGCTTCTCGATCAGCGGGTGAGCCGGGTTGAACTCGAAGATCGGCTTCGACTCCGGAACCTTCTGGCCACTGGCTTCCAGGATCTGACGCATTTGCAGGCCCAGGTCCTGCTCGCCGATCGCCAGGATCGCCGGAGAATCGGTCAGACGGTGGGAAACCCGTACTTCAGCCACCGAGTCACCCAGTGCAGTTTTCAGACGTTCAACCAGACCTTCTTTGGACTTGGCGACTTCTTCCGCAGCTTTCTTGTCCTCTTCCGAGTCCAGATTGCCCAGGTCCAGGTCACCCCGTGCCACGTCGACAAAGCTCTTGCCGTCGAAATCGTTGAGGTAGCTCATCAGCCACTCGTCGATACGATCGGTCAGCAGCAGCACTTCGATGCCTTTCTTGCGGAAGACTTCCAGGTGCGGGCTGTTTTTGACTTGCGCGTAGGTTTCGCCGGTCAGGTAGTAGATCTTGTCCTGACCTTCCTTGGCGCGAGCCAGGTATTCGGCCAGGCCAACCACTTGCTCGCCTTCATCGCCGTTGGTCGATGCGAAACGCAGCAGGCCAGCGATCTTCTCTTTGTTGGCGAAGTCTTCTGCCGGGCCTTCTTTCATGACCTGACCGAAGTTCTTCCAGAAGCTCTTGTATTGCTCAGGCTCGCTCTTCGCCAGTTTTTCCAGCATGTCCAGAACGCGCTTGGTCAGCGCCGACTTCATCGAATCGATGATCGGGTCTTTCTGCAGGATTTCGCGCGACACGTTCAGCGACAGGTCGTTGGAATCGACCACGCCTTTGATGAAGCGCAGGTACAGCGGCAGGAACGACTCGGCCTGGTCCATCACGAACACGCGCTGCACGTACAGCTTCAGGCCTTTCGGCGCTTCACGCTGGTACAGGTCGAACGGAGCACGGGCCGGCACGTACAGCAGCGAGCTGTATTCAAGCTTGCCTTCGACCTTGTTGTGGCTCCAGCTCAGCGGGTTCTCGAAATCGTGAGCAACGTGCTTGTAGAACTCCTGGTATTCCTCGTCCTTCACTTCGGTGCGAGGACGGGTCCACAGGGCACTGGCGCGGTTGACGGTTTCCCATTCGGCGGCAGGCTGCTCTTCACCTTCGGCAGCGGCCACTTCTTTTGGCAACTCGATCGGCAGGGCAATGTGGTCGGAGTACTTCTTGATGATGTTGCGCAGACGCCAGCCATCAGCGAATTCGTCTTCACCGGACTTCAGGTGCAGGACGATGCGAGTGCCGCGCTCGGCTTTCTCGACAGTGGCGACTTCGAAATCACCTTCGCCCTTGGACGACCAGTGCACGCCCTCGCTGGCCGAATCACCGGCACGACGGCTGAACACGTCGACTTTGTCGGCGACGATGAATGCAGAATAAAAACCCACACCGAACTGACCGATCAGGTGCGAATCTTTCTTCTGATCGCCAGACAGGTGTTTCATGAAATCGGCAGTGCCGGATTTGGCGATGGTACCCAGGTGGGTGATCGCTTCTTCACGGTTCATGCCAATGCCGTTGTCTTCGAGGGTGACGGTTTTGGCGTCCTTGTCGAAGCTCACACGGATTTTCAGTTCGGCGCCGCCTTCCAGCAACTCAGGCTTGGACAGGGCTTCGAAACGTAATTTGTCGACAGCGTCAGAGGCGTTCGAGATCAATTCGCGAAGGAAAATTTCCTTGTTGGAATACAGCGAATGGATCATGAGGTGCAGCAATTGCTTCACCTCGGTCTGGAAGCCCAGGGTTTCCTTTTGAGTTTCCACACTCATGGTCATCAAACTCCAATCAGATGGCTAAGCCGCGACCTTGAGGGTCGGCGGCGGGATGTCATCAAAGTTGGGGGCTGTGTTCAGGATTTCAAGGGCTCTTCGATTTTGAAATGGGCGCGAGCCGTCGCAATGGGCTCGGCTTCGGTGCTTTGCCAGGCGGTAACGGCCACGTTGGCGACCCGGCGCCCCTGGCGGCACACCTGACATTTGGCCCAGGTATCGCGAAACTGCCCGGCGCGCAGGTAGTCGAGGGAGAAGTCGATGATTTTCGGCACGCCCGGTGAACCGGTGAGAATCAGCAGGTGCAGCGCCGCCGAGAGTTCCATGAACCCGGCGATCACACCGCCATGAATCGCCGGCAGTAAAGGGTTACCAATGTTGTCCTTGTTGGCTGGCAGGCGAAACAGCAGATCATCCCCCACCCGCGAACATTCGACGCCGATCAGTTTGGCATAGGGAATCAGGTGCAACAGCGAGGCGTAGTCGCCCTTCTCGTGGGCCTGTTGCAGTTGTTCCTTGAAGGAATAGGTCATTGCGCACCTCCGGCGATGACGCCGCCAAAGCCTTTGGTGCCTTTGATGGCTTTGCCCATGCGCATGAACGTGCCGACGACGTGGGCGATGGGGTGCTCGGGATCGTCCTGATAGGCAAAACCACGGGCGAAAATCACGTCAGTGGTCACTCGATAGCATTGGGCGAAGCCATAGACGTCCTTATGCGGCTCGGCGGCGTGCATGTAATCGATGCGCAAATCAAGGGTCGGGCAAACCTCGAATTCGGGCAGCACGCACAGGGTCGACATGCCGCACGCGGTATCCATCAGCGATGTCAGCGCACCGCCATGAATGACGCCGGTTTGCGGGTCGCCGACGATTTGCGGGCTGTAGGGCAAGATGACCGTTAGTCCGTCATTACTGGCGCTGTGAACTCGCAGTCCGAGGACCTGACAATGACGCAACGCCGACATGAATCGCGTCGCACGCTCAAAAACGGGGTTTTCGGCCATTTCAAAAAACTCTTCTTAGTGCTCGATCAAAGTAGCTCGTCTGCGGGCAAAAGTTCCATCGCATCACAAAACTATATATCTGAACGAATTGAGGAACTTAACGCTGTGGGCTGTGCTCGAAAGGCCAGTAGTTATATCCATAAGGAGAAACACCCCATGCGTAAGACTTTAGCTATTGCCTTGATGTTGACCGCTTCCCTCGGTCTCGCTGCCTGCGATAAAAAATCCGAGGACAAAGCTCAAGATGCGACTAAACATGCTGAGCAAGCTCAGCAAGACATGAGCAAAGCTCAGGATAAAGTGAACGACGCTGCGAAAGAAAACGCCGAAGCTGCCAAAGCTCAGGCTGAATCGAACGAAGCCGCCGTAAAAGAAGCACCTAAAAACTAAATCAGTTTTTAGCGTGATAAAGAAAACCCGCCAAGTGCGGGTTTTCTTTTGCCTGTGATTGGCGCCGTTAGAGTAAAACGGTTCTAAAAGTCGGACTAATCATCAACAACAATGAACAGACGAAACCGACAACCCAGACGAGACTGCGCTGCCAGGGCAAATCGCCCCAGTAACACAGTAAGTAAATAACGCGCGTGATCACAAAGATGATCGCCAGCAGGTCGATCAGCCACCCCGCCGTTTGCGTGGTGTGCGCCATCAACACCCCCACCGCAAACAATATAAAGGCCTCGAAACAGTTCTGATGCGCGGCCACGGCACGGGCGCCGAAGCCCGTGAGGTGCGCCTGTTGCTCGCGCGGGGCGTGGTTGTTGTAACCGCCCTGCTCTTTCATCGCCTTGGCCACCGGTATGCGGGCCACGTAAATCAGCAATGCGCTGATAAACACACACCAGAACGGAATACTCATCAAACGGCCTCTCTGTTCGCCTCGGGCAAGGGTGCCTCTGTAGGGGTATAGACCATCACGTCGAGAACGTCGGAATGAAACTCCCGGCGATACAACACCAGCACGACGCCGGCACTCATCAGCATGAACAGCCACGGGCTGACAAACCAGGCCAACATGGTCATGCCGAAATAATAGGAACGCAGGCCGAAGTTGAACTGGTTGGCCGCCATCGAGATGACCCGAGCCGCACGAGCCGCAAAGGCTTTGCGTTCCTGTTCGGACACGTGGCGCTCACCCACCATCGGCGCGGAGCCCACCAGAATCGCCGCGAAGTTGTACTGGCGCATGCACCAGCTGAACGTGAAGAACGCGTAGACAAACACCAGCGCCAGGCACAGCAATTTGATCTCCGACATCCCTTGGGACGCCTGTTGCACCATCGGAATGTCCGCCAGCAACGACACCGCCCTTTCGGACGCCCCGAGCACGGTGAGGATGCCAGCCAGGATGATCAAGGTGCTGGAAGCGAAAAACGAGGCGTTGCGCTCCAGGTTGCCGATCACACTGGCGTCAGCGATGCGGTTGTCGCGTAGCAGCATGCGGCGCATCCAGTCTTCGCGGTACAGGTGCAACACGCTGGCCAGGCACGCGGTGTCGCGACCCTTCCATGAGGCGTACCGGGTGTAACCGCCCCAGCAGATGACAAACCAGAGCGCGGCGAGGATGTGGATCAGGTTGGCGTGGATGAACGACATGCAGGTCCTTGTGATGTAAGGGCGAAATACTCGAAACCTTGTAGGCGTGAGCCTGCTCGCGATAGCGGTAGATCAGTCAACATCTCTGCTGAGCGTAAAATCGCCATCGCGAGCAGGCTCACTCCTACATTGGAAACTTGCAACCCTTCGACGTTAGCTCAAGGGAAAAGACACTGCATCACGCCCATAAAAAATGCCCCGTATCGATTGATACGGGGCATTTCAGTTTCAGCTTGATGGCCCGCTTGTGACCGGCCGTTCAGCGACTCAAGCCAGCGCTTCTTCGCGCTTGCCCAGCAGACGATCGCAAACCACCGCGACCACCAGGGTCATGACCGAAGGCACCAGCCACGCCAGGCCCTGCTCGCTCAGCGGCAGGTGCGACAACTGAGTCGGCATCCAGTCCGCCAGACCTGCGCCCTTGAGCGCGTCGATCAGGCCGAAGATGAACGACACCAGCATCACTGGACCGACAATGCGGCCCTGCTCGTGCCAGAAGTCCTTGCAGAAGCTCAGGGCTACCAGAGCGATGCAGGGCGGGTAAATCGCGGTCAGTACCGGGATCGAGAACGCAATCAGCTTGGTCAGGCCCAGGTTGGACACAAACAAGGAGAACACCGCCAGGATGATCACCAAGGTCTTGTAGGACAGTGGCAGCACGCGGCTGAAGTACTCGGCGCAGGCGCAGGTCAGACCGACCGCCGTCACCAGGCAGGCCAGCGAGATCAATACTGCAAGGAAACCGCTGCCCAACGAACCGAAGGTGTGTTGAACGTAGGCGTGCAATACCGCCGCACCGTTGGTTGCACCGGCGGCCACTTCATGGCTGCCCGAACCGAGACGGAACAGGCTGACGTAAACCAGCGCGAGGCCTACGCCGGCAATCAGCCCGGCAATGATCGCGTAGCGGGTAATCAGCACCGGCGATTCCACGCCTCGGGAGCGGATCGCGTTGACGATGACGATGCCGAACACCAAGGCGCCCAAGGTATCCATGGTCAGGTAACCATTAATGAAGCCTTGAGAAAACGGTGCTGCTACGTACTCAGGCGTGGCCTGGCCAATATCACCGGCCGGCAACGCGAACGCGGCGATGCCGAGCGCGGCCAGGGCGATGATCTTCATCGGTGCGAGGAAACGCCCTACGGTATCCAGCAAACGGCCCGGATACAGCGAGATGAAGAACACCAGCAGGAAGTACACCGAACTGTAGAGGAACAGCGCCAATGGGCTCTCGCCGGTCAGCGGCGCCAGGCCTACTTCGAACGATACGGTCGCGGTGCGCGGGGTGGCGAACAGCGGGCCGACAGCGAGGTAGCACGCGGCAGCCAGCAGGCCCCCGGCGATTTTACCGATCGGGCTGCTCAGGGCATCCATCGCACCACCGACTTTCGCCAGTGCGACAACCGTGATCACCGGCAAACCGACTGCGGTGATCAAAAAGCCCAGCGCCGCCATCCAGACATTAGGCCCGGACTGCAAACCGACGATAGGCGGGAAGATGATGTTGCCAGCCCCGACAAACAGGGCAAACGTCATAAAACCAAGTGCCAGGATGTCCTGGCCTTTCAACACTTTCATTAAGGAAATACCACACTACTGAATCGGAATTTAGAGAGGGATTTCCCTGTGGGGTGAGGGAAATGCTGTCGGTCCGTATGAGACTGACCCTTTAGCGCGTAGCAACCTTGTGGGTCGCGCACGCAAAAATGGCGGCTAGCCTAACGAATTTGACTTGAAAACGCACTATTAGAGGGCGAACTATCCGATACGCGACGTTTCTGTGTCGCGTTTACGTATATAAATTTCATCCTTCAGGACAGATGCTCCCACGCTCTGCGTAGGAACGATCATCTGGAAACGACAAAGGCCACCCGAAGGTGGCCTTTGTTTGGTGAAGCGTGAATTAAGCGCGAGGCTTACTTCATCGCCCAACCGGTCAGCTCGGACAAAGCCTTGCCGATGTCTGCCAGCGAACGCACGGTTTTAACGCCTGCGTCTTCCAGGGCAGCAAACTTCTCGTCTGCAGTGCCCTTGCCGCCAGAGATGATTGCGCCAGCATGGCCCATGCGCTTGCCTGCAGGGGCAGTCACACCAGCGATGTAGGAAACAACCGGCTTGGTCACGTGTGCCTTGATGTAGGCAGCCGCTTCTTCTTCAGCCGAACCGCCGATCTCACCGATCATCACGATCGCTTCGGTCTTCGGGTCTTCCTGGAACAGCTTCAGGATGTCGATGAAGTTCGAACCCGGGATCGGGTCACCGCCGATGCCGACGCAAGTCGACTGACCGAAACCGGCGTCAGTAGTCTGCTTAACAGCTTCGTAGGTCAGGGTGCCGGAACGGGAAACGATACCGACCTTGCCTGGCAAGTGAATGTGACCTGGCATGATGCCGATCTTGCATTCGCCTGGAGTGATCACGCCTGGGCAGTTAGGGCCGATCAGGACTACGCCCAGCTCGTCGCACTTAACTTTAGCGTCCAGCATGTCCAGGGTAGGAATGCCTTCAGTGATGCAAACGATCAGCTTGATGCCGCCGAAGGCTGCTTCCAGGATCGAGTCTTTGCAGAAAGGAGCCGGAACGTAGATCACGCTGGCGGTGGCGCCAGTGGCAGCTACAGCGTCTTTCACGGTGTTGAACACTGGCAGACCCAGGTGCTCGGTGCCGCCTTTGCCCGGAGTTACGCCGCCAACCATCTTGGTGCCGTATTCGAGCGCTTGCTGGGTGTGGAAACTACCTTGCGAACCGGTAATACCCTGGCAGATAACTTTGGTGTCTTTATTGATCAGGACGCTCATTATTTGCCCTCCGCAGCTTTAACGACTTGTTGAGCAGCGTCGGTCAGGCTGGTAGCAGCGATGATGTTCAAACCGCTTTCTGCCAGTACTTTAGCGCCCAGCTCAGCGTTGTTGCCTTCAAGGCGAACAACAACCGGGATTTTCACGCCGACTTCTTTCACTGCACCGATGATGCCTTCGGCAATCATGTCGCAACGAACGATGCCGCCGAAGATGTTGACCAATACTGCAGCGACGTTAGTGTCGGACAGGATGATCTTGAACGCTTCGGTAACGCGTTCTTTGGTAGCACCGCCGCCCACGTCGAGGAAGTTGGCTGGTTTGCCGCCATGCAGGTTGACGATGTCCATGGTACCCATGGCCAGGCCAGCACCGTTGACCATGCAACCGATGTTGCCTTCCAGTGCTACGTAGTTCAGTTCGAACTTGGCAGCGTGCGCTTCGCGCGGATCGTCTTGCGACGGATCGTGGAAAGTCTTCAGCTTAGGCTGACGGTACATGGCGTTGGCGTCGATGTTGATCTTGGCGTCGAGGCAATGCAGATCGCCGTCAGCCTTGATCACCAGCGGGTTCACTTCCAGCAGAGCCAGGTCGTGATCCTTGAACAGCTTGGCCAGACCTACGAAGATCTTGGCGAACTGAGCAACTTGCTTGCCTTCCAGACCCAACTGGAATGCCAGCTCGCGACCCTGGAATGGCTGAGCGCCAACCAGTGGATCGATAGTGGCTTTCAGAATTTTTTCTGGAGTGTCGTGAGCGATTTTCTCGATGTCCACGCCACCTTCGGTGGAAGCCATGAACACGATACGACGGCTCGAACGGTCAACGACAGCGCCCAGGTACAGCTCTTTAGCGATATCAGTGCACGATTCAACCAGGATCTTGGTGACTGGCTGACCATTGGCGTCAGTCTGGTAAGTCACCAGACGCTTGCCCAGCCACTGCTGTGCGAATGCCTTAGCGTCTTCTTTGCTGCGAACCAGCTTAACGCCGCCCGCTTTACCGCGACCACCAGCGTGAACCTGGGCTTTGACAACCCACTCGGTGCCGCCGATTTTGTCGCAAGCTTCTGCTGCTGCTTCCGGGGTGTCTACTGCGTAACCGGTGGAAACTGGCAGGCCGTATTCAGCGAACAGCTGCTTACCCTGATACTCGTGAAGATTCATGCTTATTACCGTCTTCGTTAGGTACTGCGCATTCGGTGCTGCACTTGTTCAAGTGCCGCACCACCTGTGACTGCTGCTTGCGTAGCCTTTCCGGACAACCGGTGCAGCTACGCAAGACTGCGTCCAGCGGATATTCCGCGGTGAGACTTGCATGCAAGGCTCACGACGGGCCATACCGCCGTGGTTTCTTATTGTGTCTTAACGCTTCTTGCGGTTGGCGATGTGAATGGCGCCGCCATTCACTGCCAGAGCAGCTTCGTGCAAGGCTTCAGACAGGGTCGGATGGGAGAAAACCATCATGCCCAGGTCTTCAGCGCTGGTGCCGAATTCCATACCGATCGCGCCCTGCTGAACCAGTTCTGCAGCGCTCGGGCCAATCACGTGGACGCCCAATACGCGATCAGTCTTGGCATCGGCGATGACTTTGACGAAACCGCCGGTATCGTTGGCTGCCATGGCACGGCCACTGGCTGCGAACGGGAAGGTGCCAACGTTAACTTCAACGCCTTCAGCCTTCAAGGCCTGCTCGGTTTTACCCACCCACGCGATTTCCGGGTGAGTATAAATAACCGAAGGGATCAAATCATAGTTCATCTGGGCTTTGTGGCCCTTGATGCGCTCGACGACCATGATGCCCTCTTCCGAGGCCTTGTGTGCCAGCATCATGCCGCGAACCACGTCGCCGATGGCGTAGACGCCCGGTACGGTGGTGGCGCAGTGATCATCAACGTGCACGAAACCGCGCTCGTCCAGGGTCACGCCGCAATCAGCGGACAGCAGATCAGTGGTCACCGGACGGCGACCAACGGCTACGATCAGCTTGTCGAACGTGATGTTCTGTTCGCCGTTGGCATCGGTGTAGTTCACAACGACTTCGTCGCCGTTCACTTTGGAACCGGTCACGCGAGCGCCCAGCTTGATGTCCAGACCCTGTTTGGTCAGGGTTTTCAGCGCTTCCTTGGAAACGGCAGCGTCAGCGGCCATCAGGAAGGTGTCCAGCGCTTCAAGAACGGTCACTTCTGCGCCCAGACGGGACCAGACCGAACCCAGCTCCAGACCGATCACGCCAGCGCCGATCACGCCCAGACGCTTAGGTACGGACTGGAATTCCAGCGCGCCAGTCGAATCGACGATCACATTCTGGTCAACCGGAGCGGGTGGAATGTCGATCGGACGCGAACCTGGAGCCAGAATCACGTTCTCGGCTTCAATGATTTCTACCGAACCGTCAGGCTTGGTGACTTCGACTTTCTTGCCAGCCAGCAGTTTGCCGTGGCCCTGGATCGAGGTCACGCCGTTAGCCTTGAACAGGGTGGCAACACCCGAAGTCAGGCCTTTGACGATGTTGGCTTTACGGCCGACCATTGCTGGCACGTCCATGGTCACGCCAGCGTGGTTGATACCGTGGATCGCGAAGCCGTCTTGGGCTTCGTGGAACTTCCAGGAGCTGTCCAGCAGCGCCTTGGATGGAATGCAGCCGACGTTCAGGCAAGTACCGCCGAGGGCCAGTTTGCCCTCTTTGTCGGTGTACTTCTCGATGCAGGCGGTGGTGAGACCCAGCTGAGCTGCTTTGATGGCAGCTACGTAGCCGCCAGGGCCCGCGCCGATCACTACTACGTCAAATTTCTGCGACATTCAAAAAATCCTCTTTAGCGAAAAGCTTCAAGCCGCAAGCTACAAGCCAAACTGCCATTTCTTGCAGCTTGAAGCTTGCAGCTCGCGGCTGCTTCTATCAGATATCCAGCAACAAACGAGCCGGGTCTTCCAGCAGGTTCTTGATGGTAACCAGGAAGGTCACAGCTTCTTTGCCATCGATCAGACGGTGATCGTAGGACAGAGCCAGGTACATCATCGGACGGATAACGACCTGACCGTTGATCGCCATCGGACGCTGCAGAATGTTGTGCATGCCCAGGATAGCCGCTTGCGGCGGGTTGACGATCGGGGTCGACATCATCGAACCGAAGGTACCACCGTTGGTGATGGTGAACGTGCCGCCGGTCATTTCGTCCATCGACAGTTTGCCATCACGGGCTTTCTTGCCGAAGGTAGCGATGCCGCCTTCGATTTCAGCCAGGCTCATCAGTTCGGCGTTACGCAGAACCGGTACAACCAGACCACGGTCGCTGGAAACAGCAACACCAACGTCGGCGTAGCCGTGGTAAACGATGTCAGCACCGTCGATCGACGCGTTGACAGCCGGGAAGCGTTTCAGCGCTTCGGTGGCCGCTTTCACAAAGAACGACATGAAGCCCAGGCGTACGCCGTTGTGGGACTTCTCGAACAGGTCCTTGTACTTCGAACGCAGGGCCATGACTTCGGTCATGTCGACTTCGTTGAAAGTGGTCAGCATCGCCATGTTCGACTGAGCTTCTACCAGGCGCTTGGCCACGGTAGCGCGAACGCGGGTCATCGGAACGCGCTTCTCGATGCGGTCGCCAGCGGCGAACACAGGAGCAGCGGCAGCAGGTGCAGCAGCCTTGGCTGGCGCGGCAGCCGGAGCGGCTTTCTTGGCAGCAACCGCTGCAACCACGTCTTCCTTGGTCACACGACCGCCTTTGCCAGTACCGGCAACGGAAGCGATGTTGATGCCGTTTTCTTCAGCCAGCTTGCGAGCAGCCGGTGCAGCAACAGGATCGTCTTCGCCTTCAGCGGCTGGAGCAGCAGCTTGTGCAGCGGCCGGAGCAGCAGCGGCAGCCGGGGCAGCAGCAGCGCCGCCCGCTTCGATGGAGCCCAGGACCTCGTCGGACAGAACGGTGTCGCCTTCGTTCTTGACGATAGCGCCCAGTACGCCGTCAGCAGTCGCCAACACTTCCAGCACAACCTTGTCGGTTTCGATGTCGACGATCAGGTCGTCACGCTTTACAGCGTCGCCCGGCTTTTTGTGCCAGGTGGCAACGGTGCCATCGGCAACCGATTCCGGGAAGGTGGGGGCTTTGATTTCGATAGCCATTATCTGTGGGTCCTTAAATTCGGTTTCAGGTGCGCGAAGGCGTTAAACAGTAAAGGCGTCTTGCAGCAGTTTTTCCTGCTGCTCAGCGTGCATCGACGCATAACCACAAGCAGGTGCAGCAGAAGCCTCACGGCCCGCGTACTCGAGTACGAGAGACTTGTTGAGATTGCTGATGCTACGACGCAAGTGGTGTTGGCTGCAGTACCAGGCACCCTGGTTCATCGGCTCTTCCTGACACCAGACGGCATGTTTGGCGTTGGTGTAAGGAGCCAGGACTTCTTTCAAGTCGTCCTCAGGGAATGGGTACAGCTGCTCGATACGCACGATGGCGATGTCGTCACGACCTTCAGCACGGCGTTTTTCCAGCAGGTCGTAGTAGACCTTGCCGCTACACAGAACAATGCGCTCGACCTTGGACGGGTCCAGGGCGTCGATTTCCGGGATCACGGTCTGGAACGAACCTTCGGCCAGATCTTCCAGGGTCGAAATAGCCAGTTTGTGACGCAGCAGCGACTTCGGAGTCAGAACGATCAATGGCTTGCGCAGCGGGCGAATCACCTGACGGCGCAGCAAGTGGTAGATCTGAGCCGGCGTGGTCGGTACGGCTACCTGAATGTTGTGCTCGGCGCACAGTTGCAGGTAACGCTCCAGACGAGCCGACGAGTGCTCCGGCCCCTGACCTTCATAACCGTGCGGCAGCAGCATGGTCAGACCGCAGAGACGGCCCCACTTGTGCTCGCCACTGGTGATGAACTGGTCGATAACCACCTGGGCACCGTTGGCGAAGTCGCCGAACTGGGCTTCCCAGATCACCAGCGCCTCAGGCGTGGTGGTCGAGTAACCGTATTCGAACGCCAGCACGGCTTCTTCGGACAGGAACGAATCGTACAGGTCGAAACGTGGCTGGCCCTTGTACAGGTTTTGCAGCGGGATGTAGGTGCCCGCGTCTTTCTGGTTGTGCAAGACAGCGTGACGGTGCGAGAACGTACCGCGACCGATGTCCTGACCCGTCATGCGAATCGGGTGACCTTCGAACGCCAGGGTCGCGTACGCCATGGTTTCGGCGTAACCCCAGTTGATCGGCAGGCCGCCGGCTTGCATTTTCTGACGGTCTTCGTAGATTTTCGAGACCTGGCGCTGAACCACGAAGCCTTCCGGAATTTCCAGCAGCTTGGCGGACAGTTCC
Organism: Pseudomonas mucoides; assembly: GCF_015461845.1. Classification (GTDB taxonomy): domain Bacteria; phylum Pseudomonadota; class Gammaproteobacteria; order Pseudomonadales; family Pseudomonadaceae; genus Aquipseudomonas; species Aquipseudomonas mucoides. The sequence goes on from NZ_JACOPW010000001.1 coordinate 1,156,499, forward strand.
TGCAAGGTTTTCAGATCGAAACGCGTGTCGTGACGCGCGGTCCAGGCGTGGCCCAGATACGGACGCCAGTCCACGAACAACTCTTTGTTCGGCTCTTTGACCAGGCTTTTTACCACGTGCAGACCGTTGTCCAGCGCGTTGCGGTATTCGTCGACTTTCGCCTGAACACGCTCAACGTCCAGCACGCCGGCCTGGGTCAGACGATCGGCATACAGCTCACGGGTGGTGCGCTGTTTGGTGATCTGCTGATACATGATTGGCTGGGTGCCACTTGGCTCGTCGGCCTCGTTGTGGCCACGACGACGGTAGCAGACCAGGTCGATCACCACGTCACGCTTGAATTGCATGCGGTAGTCGATGGCCAGCTGGGTCACGAACAATACGGCTTCCGGATCATCACCATTCACATGGAGGATCGGCGCCTGGATCATTTTCGCAACGTCGGTCGCGTACTCGGTGGAGCGCGAGTCCAGCGGGTTGCTGATGGTGAAACCCACCTGGTTGTTGATCACGATGTGAACAGTACCGCCGGTCTTGAAACCACGGGTCTGCGACATCTGGAAGGTTTCCATGACCACGCCCTGACCTGCGAATGCAGCGTCACCGTGGATGGAGATCGGCAGAACCTTCTCACCGGTAGGGTCGTTACGACGATCCTGACGGGCGCGAACCGAACCTTCAACCACCGGGGAAACGATTTCCAGGTGGGACGGGTTGAACGCCATGGCCAGGTGAACTTCACCGCCGGCGGTCATCACGTTGGACGAGAAGCCCTGGTGGTATTTAACGTCACCGGAACCCAGCTCGACCTTCTTCTTGCCTTCGAACTCGTCGAACAGCTCGCGCGGGTTCTTGCCGAAGGTGTTGACCAATACGTTCAGACGACCACGGTGGGCCATGCCGATGACGATTTCCTTGGTGCCGTAGGAACCGGAACGCTGGATCAACTCGTCGAGCATTGGAATCAGGCTCTCGCCGCCTTCCAGGCCGAAACGCTTGGTACCCGGGTATTTGGTGCCCAGGTATTTTTCCAGACCTTCGCCGGCGGTGACGCGCTCGAGCAAGTGGCTCTTGATGTCGGCGGAGTAAGTCGGACGGCCGCGTACGCTTTCCAGACGCTGCTGGAACCACTGGCGCTGCTCGGAATCGGTGATATGCGTAAATTCAGCGCCGATGGTGCGGCAATATGTCTGCTGCAACGCTTCGTGAATTTCGCGTAGGCTCGCCTCCTCTTTGCCGATGAACAGGTCGCCGGCACGGTAGGTCGTATCAAGATCGGCATTGGTCAAGCCGTAATGATTGATTGACAGGTCTGCAGGTGCAGGACGCTGCCACAGCCCCAGCGGATCAAGCTGGGCTGCCTGGTGGCCACGCATACGGTAGGCCTGGATCAATCGCAGCACTTCAACTTGCTTCTTCTCGTGCTCACTGCTCACGCTGCCGGCGGAAACCGGTTGTGCGCGGCGCTGGTTCTTTGCCAGCAAGACGAAATGATCGCGAATTGTGGAGTGCGAAACATCGGTGGCAGTGTTGCCGTCAGCCGGCAACTTCTGGAAGTAGGTGCGCCACTCTTCTGGCACAGCGTTAGGGTCGTGCAGGTAGAGCTCGTAGAGCTCTTCCACATAGGCAGCGTTACTACCGGATAGGTAGGCGCTGTTCCACATGCGCTGCATCACGCTTTCTTGCATGCTTGGTCACCCTCGGTTAGGGGAACACCACCGGCGTCGACACCGAGCAAACTTGCAGAAGTCCGAATGCAGCGACCAAAACAAGCCACTTAGGATCACGCTGATAGTCCGGGTACCAGCCCGGATGCCCCTGCTTGTCTCATTTCTTCAAAATAAGAGCCGCAGCTTTATGGGCTGCTGCTCAGGTTAAGACTACGGCGCCGGTTGAAGCCTGCGCCGTAGCATCTTCGGTACAACGGTCTTGCAGTTACAGCAGCTGAATCACACGCCGCTTTGCAGCAGCATGTTACGTACGTGACCGATGGCCTTAGTCGGGTTCAGGCCTTTCGGACAGACGTTGACGCAGTTCATGATCCCGCGGCAGCGGAATACGCTGAACGGGTCATCCAGCGAAGCCAGACGCTCGGCAGTCTTGGTGTCGCGGCTGTCGGCCAGGAAGCGATACGCTTGCAGCAGAGCAGCTGGACCCAGGAACTTGTCCGGGTTCCACCAGAAGGACGGGCAAGAAGTCGAGCAGCAAGCGCACAGGATGCACTCGTACAGACCGTCAAGCTTTTCACGCTCTTCTGGGGTCTGCAGACGTTCGATGGCCGGAGCCGGCGTGTCGTTCTGCAGGTATGGCTTAACCTTCTCGTATTGCTTGTAGAAGATGCTCATATCGACGACCAGGTCACGGATAACCGGCAAACCTGGCAGCGGACGAACGATCAGCTTGTTACCTTTTACGACAGAAGACAGCGGCGTGACGCAGGCCAGACCGTTTTTGCCGTTGATGTTCATGCCGTCGGAACCGCAAACACCTTCACGGCAAGAGCGACGATAGGAGAAACCTTCGTCCTGCTCTTTGATCAGGGCCAGCACGTCCAGCACCATCAGGTCTTTACCACCGGTATCGACCTGGAATTCCTGCATGAACGGCGCGGCGTCCTGATCAGGGTTGTAGCGATAAACACTGACTTGCAACATGGCGGCCACCCTTAATAAGTCCGAATCTTAGGTTCAAAAGTCGGAACAGTCTTCGGCGAGAAGTTCACAGCACGCTTGGTTACGCGCTTGTCACCCGGGAAGTACAGGGTGTGGCACAGCCAGTTTTCGTCGTCGCGGTCTTCGTAGTCTTCACGGGCGTGAGCGCCGCGGGACTCTTTGCGGATCTCTGCAGCGATGGCAGTAGCTTCGGCCACTTCCAGCAGGTTCTGCAGTTCCAGCGCTTCGATACGAGCGGTGTTGAACGCCTGGCTCTTGTCGTTGATCTTGACGTTGGCGATACGGCCACGCAGGTCAGCGAGCTGGGCGATACCCTTCTGCATGTATTCGCCGGTACGGAACACACCGAAGTAGTTCTGCATGCAGCTTTGCAGTTCTTTACGCAGGGTAGCGACGTCTTCACCTTCGGTACGCGAGTTCAGGCCATCGAGACGCGCCAGGGCTGCGTCGATGTCGGACTGGCGAGGGCGAGCGTAGTCGACGCCTTCTTTCAGGGTCTGCTCCAGGAACAGGCCGGCGGCACGACCGAATACCACCAGGTCGAGCAGCGAGTTGCCGCCCAGACGGTTGGCACCGTGAACCGATACGCACGCCACTTCGCCTACAGCGAACAGGCCAGGAATGATCTGGTCCTTGCCGTCAGCGTCTTGAGTGATTGCCTGGCCATGAATGTTGGTGGCCACGCCGCCCATCATATAGTGGCAGGTTGGAACGACCGGAATCGGCGCCACGGCTGGATCGACGTGGGCGAAGGTCTTGGACAGTTCCATGATGCCTGGCAGACGGCTGTGCAGAACTTCTTCACCGAGGTGATCGAGTTTCAGCATTACGTGGTCGCCATCCGGACCGCAACCGTTGCCGGCGATGATTTCTTTAACCATCGAACGGGCAACAACGTCACGACCTGCAAGGTCTTTGGCGTTCGGAGCATAACGCTCCATGAAACGCTCGCCGTGCTTGTTGATCAGGTAACCGCCTTCACCGCGGCAGCCTTCAGTCACCAGTACACCGGCGCCGGCGATGCCGGTTGGGTGGAACTGCCACATTTCGATGTCTTGTACCGGCACGCCAGCACGCAGAGCCATGCCGACGCCGTCACCGGTGTTGATCAGGGCGTTGGTGGTGGACGAGTAGATACGGCCTGCACCGCCAGTCGCCAGAACGGTGGCGTTAGCGCGGACGTAGGAGGTTTCGCCGGTTTCGATGCAGATGACGATCATGCCGACAAAGGCACCGTCTTCGTTCTTCACCAGGTCGACGCCGTAGTATTCGTTGAGGAATACGGTGCCGGCCTTCAGGTTGGCCTGGTACAGGGTGTGCAGCAGCGCGTGACCGGTACGGTCAGCAGCGGCGCACGTACGGGCAGCCTGGCCACCTTTACCGAAGTCTTTCGACTGACCGCCGAACGGACGCTGATAGATGCGACCCTGTTCGGTACGGGAGAACGGCAGACCCATGTGCTCGAGCTCGAACACCGCTTCCGGGCCTACGGAACACATGTATTCGATAGCGTCCTGGTCACCGATATAGTCGGAACCCTTGACGGTATCGTACATGTGCCAGCGCCAGTCATCGTTCGGATCTGCCGAGGCGATGGCGCAGGTGATGCCACCCTGGGCGGATACAGTGTGCGAACGAGTCGGGAAAACCTTGGTAACGACGGCAGTCTTGTGACCACCTTGTGCCAGCTGCAGCGCAGCGCGCATGCCAGCACCGCCGCCGCCAATGATGATGGCGTCGAACGAAAGCGTATTAACTGTAGTAGACATGAATCAGATACCCCAAAGAATCTGCACACCCCAGACGAAGTACGCGAACATCGCGACGCCGCATACTGCCTGGAAGAGGAAACGTATTGCAGTCGCGGACTTGCCGAACGCCATTGGCGTCAGGTAGTCGGTCGCGATGGTCCACATGCCGACCCAGGCGTGAGCGCCAAGGGCAACGAGGGCCAGGAGACTGAAAATACGCATCCAGTTGCTTGCGAACAGTTCATGCCATTGGGCGTAGCCGATGCCTGGATGGGCAACGACGTATCCGATCAGGAAAATGAAATAAGCCGCGAGAACGACCGCAGACACACGTTGTGCCATCCAGTCATAGAGGCCCGAACGCGACAGGTTCGTGACGTTAGTTACCATATCCAAACTCCTGCCAGAACGATTACCACCACGGAAACGGCGATAACGATTTTCGAGCCCAGTTTGCCGCCTTCAAGCGACTCGCCGATGCCCATGTCCATGATCAAATGGCGCACACCGGCTACCAGGTGATACAGCAAGGCGGACAGGATTCCCCAAATCACTAGCTTGGCTAGCGGACTGGTCAGACACGCTTTCACCTGACCGAAGCCTTCCTCGGAGCTCAGCGACTTGTCCAATGCATAAAGCATGATGGCCAGGCTGACAAAGAGGATGACACCGGAGATTCGGTGAAGAATGGACGTGTAAGCAGTGACTGGGAGTTTGATGGTCCTTAGGTCTAGGTTTACAGGTCGTTGGCTATTCACGGCTTTTTTTCACACTGAAGAGCCCCTAACAATCAGGGCAAAGTTGTTGGGGAGTGCACTGGTCAGGTACCCACCACCCAGGGAGTGCGACCCCCAATAAAGCAGGCCCAAAAGCCCCTGGCGGTCGGAGGCCGAGTATAGACAGTTAGGCTACTAATGACAACGCGTTCACCTTCCCCTAATAGCTGATTGCACAAGTTGGATAAAAGGCGTAAATGGCAGTCAATTTCGAGGAAAAAGTCCGGTTAAAGCCTTCTGGAGCAAGACTTTAGGCAAATTGACATTCGAATTTATCTCACTATAGTGGTGCGGGCCCTGCGTGGGGGGTCTGTCTGATGATTTCAAGCATAAATAGGAGGCCACATGGCTGACAAAAAAGCGCAGTTGATCATCGAGGGCGCAGCCCCCGTCGAGCTGCCCATTTTAACCGGCACCGTTGGTCCCGATGTTATCGATGTTCGGGGCCTGACGGCCACGGGCCGTTTCACCTTTGACCCTGGTTTCATGTCGACAGCTTCCTGCGAGTCGAAGATCACCTATATCGACGGCGACAACGGCATTCTGTTGCACCGCGGCTACCCGATCGAACAGCTGGCTGAAAAGTCGGACTACCTGGAAACCTGCTATCTGCTGCTCAACGGCGAACTGCCGACCGCAGAACAGAAGGCCCAGTTCGTCAGCACCGTGAAGAACCACACCATGGTTCACGAGCAGCTGAAGACCTTCTTCAACGGCTTCCGTCGCGACGCCCACCCAATGGCCGTTATGTGCGGCGTAGTCGGCGCTCTCTCGGCCTTCTACCACGACTCCCTCGACATCAATAACCCGCAGCATCGCGAAATCTCCGCGATCCGCCTGGTTGCCAAGATGCCGACCCTGGCAGCGATGGTTTACAAGTACTCCATGGGTCAACCCATGATGTACCCGCGCAACGACCTGACGTACGCGGAAAACTTCCTGCACATGATGTTCAACACCCCGTGCGAGATCAAACCGATCAGCCCGGTGCTCGCCAAGGCCATGGACCGGATCTTCATCCTCCATGCCGACCACGAGCAAAACGCATCGACCTCTACCGTTCGTCTGGCCGGCTCTTCGGGAGCCAACCCGTTCGCCTGTATCGCCGCTGGCATCGCTGCGCTGTGGGGCCCTGCCCACGGCGGTGCGAACGAAGCCGTTCTGACCATGCTCGATGAAATTGGCGATGTCTCGAACATCGACAAGTACATCGCCAAGGCCAAGGACAAGAACGATCCGTTCAAACTGATGGGCTTCGGTCACCGGGTTTACAAAAACCGCGATCCACGCGCTACCGTCATGAAGCAGACCTGCGACGAAGTGTTGAAGGAACTGGGCATCAAGAACGACAAGCAACTCGAACTGGCCATGCGCCTGGAAGAGATCGCCCTGACCGACCCGTACTTCATCGAACGCTCGCTGTACCCGAACGTCGACTTCTACTCGGGGATCATCCTCAAGGCGATCGGCATTCCAACCAGCATGTTCACCGTGATCTTCGCGCTGGCGCGGACTGTCGGCTGGATCTCCCACTGGAAAGAAATGCTCTCCAGCCCGTACAAGATTGGCCGCCCGCGCCAGCTGTACACCGGCTACGAGTCGCGTGACATCACCAAGCTGGAAGACCGCAAATAAGACCAGTCTTGCGATAACGTCTTAAGCTGCACCGGAAACGGCCTCTATTTATATAGAGGCCGTTTTTGTTTGTGCCTGCACTATCGCCATCGCGAGCAGGCTCACTCCTACAGGAGTTAGGTGTCGTACACACATCCCCTGTAGGAGCGAGCCTGCTCGCGAAGGTGTCAGCCCTGACACCACGCCTCCCAACCTGCGGACAAACAAAAATGCCCCGATCTCTCGACCGGGGCATTTCTGTTTAACGCAACTTACATAACCCAACCTGAAGCCTTAGTGGGAAACCGCCCCGCTCGACCCCAACCCTGTCTGCGAACGCACAAACTGAGGGAAGAACAGCGCGCGCTCGTTATCAGCCGCGGTCGACTTGTCAGTGATCGAGAAGAACCAGATACCGACAAAGGCAATCGCCATCGAGAACAACGCCGGGTATTCATACGGGAAGATAGCCTTCTCGTGATGCAGGATCTGCACCCAGATGGTTGGCCCGAGCACCATCAAACCGACCGCACTCACCAGGCCCAACCAGCCACCGATCATCGCACCGCGAGTGGTCAGCTTCTTCCAGTACATGGAAAGCAGCAGCACCGGGAAGTTGCAGCTCGCCGCGATGGAGAACGCCAGGCCCACCATGAACGCGATGTTCTGGCTTTCGAACAGAATGCCCAGGCCAATCGCCAACACGCCCAGGGCGATGGTGGTGATCTTCGAAACGCGGATTTCATCCTTGTCGTTAGCCTTGCCCTTCTTGATCACACTGGCGTACAGGTCGTGAGACACCGCCGTAGCACCTGCCAGCGTCAGGCCAGCCACGACCGCCAGGATGGTTGCAAACGCGACCGCCGAGATGAAGCCCAGGAAAATACTGCCACCCACCGCGTTCGCCAGGTGCACCGCCGCCATGTTGTTGCCGCCCAACAGCGCGCCCGCCGCATCTTTGAAGACCGGGTTGGTGCTGACCAGCAGGATCGCGCCGAAGCCGATGATGAAGGTCAGGATGTAGAAGTAACCAATGAAGCCGGTTGCATACAGCACGCTCTTGCGCGCTTCTTTTGCGTCACTCACGGTGAAGAAGCGCATCAGAATGTGCGGCAGGCCAGCGGTACCGAACATCAATGCCAGGCCCAGGGAGAACGCCGAGATCGGGTCTTTCACCAGACCGCCGGGGCTCATGATCGCCTCACCTTTAGGGTGAACCTTGATCGCCTCGGAAAACAGCATGTTGAAGTCGAAGTTGACGTGCTTCATCACCATCAGCGCCATGAACGAGGCACCGGACAGCAACAGCACAGCCTTGATGATCTGCACCCAGGTGGTCGCCAGCATGCCGCCGAACAACACATACATGCACATCAGGATACCGACCAGGATCACCGCAACGTAGTAGTCGAGACCGAACAGCAGCTGGATCAGCTTGCCGGCACCGACCATTTGCGCAATCAGGTAGAACGCCACCACCACCAGCGAACCACACGCGGACAGCGTGCGGATCTGGGTTTGCCCAAGGCGGTAGGACGCCACGTCGGCAAAGGTGTATTTGCCCAGGTTGCGCAGGCGTTCGGCGATCAGGAACAGAATGATCGGCCAGCCCACCAGGAAGCCGATCGAGTAGATCAGGCCATCGTAGCCGGAGGTGAACACCAGGGCGGAAATACCCAGGAAGGACGCCGCGGACATGTAGTCACCGGCAATCGCCAGACCGTTCTGGAAACCGGTGATCTTGCCGCCCGCCGCATAGTAGTCAGCGGCCGAGTTGTTGCGCTTGGAAGCCCAATAAGTGATGCACAGGGTCAAGCCGACAAACGCCACGAACATCAGGATCGCGGAAACGTTGAGCGGTTGTTTGTGCACTTCACCCGTCAGGGCTTCAGCCGCCCACGCACCCGGCGCAAACGCCGCAATGCTCAATAGAGCCATCAGACGCCGGATCATTGCTGAGCCTCCTTGAGAATCGCATTGTTCAGGTCGTCGAATTCGCCATTGGCGCGTCGTACGTAGATTGCAGTCAGGATAAAGGCCGAGAGAATCAGCCCGACACCAATCGGTATCCCCCAGGTAATCGAAGACTCAGGGCCGATTTTCGCCCCCAGCACATGCGGCCCGTAAGCAATCAAAAGAATGAATCCGGAGTAAAGCCCAAGCATGATCGCCGAAAGAATCCAGGCGAACTTTTCTCGCTTGCTAACCAGCTCCTTGAAGCGCGGGCTGTTTTGAATCGAGAGGTAAATGCTGTCGTTCATTGTTTTTATCCTCGCAGCACAGATTAAAGTTGGAACGTTATCCACTCTATGCGGCTGCGGAACAGGTTCCAGACGACCTTAGTATTAGAACGACATGACAGAATCGCCATTTTCCAGCAGACACGCCCGCAGAGAAACGCAAAAGGCCGCTTGGCGGTGATGCCAAGCGGCCTTCAGAGGTGCTGACCAGACACGTCAGCTCAAATTATTTGGTCCACTCGGCCACACGCTCCGGGTGTTTGGCTACCCAATCTTTCGCCGCGGCTTCCGGCTTGGCGCCATCCTGGATCGCCAACATGACCTCGCCGATTTCGTCTTTCGACGCCCACTGGAAGTTCTTCAGGAACTTGGCCACTTCCGGTGCCTTGGTGGCGAGTTCTTTGCTGCCGATGCTGTTTACAGTTTCAGCAGCGCCATAAACGCCTTTCGGATCGTCGAGGAAGCGCAGTTTCCACTTCGCGAACATCCAGTGCGGCACCCAACCGGTCACGGCAATGGATTCGTTTTTCTTCTCGGCACGGGTCAGCTCGGCAATCATGCCGGCGCCGGAACTGGCCTTGAGTTGATACCCGGTCAGATCGTAATCCTTGATGGCCTGTTCGGTCTTGAGCATCACGCCTGAACCGGCGTCGATGCCGACGATGCGTTTTTTGAAGCTGTCGTCGGTTTTCAGATCGTCGATGGTCTTGGCTTTGACGTACTCAGGCACGATCAAACCGATTTTTGCATCTTTGAAGTTCGGACCGTAATCGACGACCTGGTCCTTGTTCTTGGCCCAGTATTCACCGTGCGTCACTGGCAGCCAGGCCGACAGCATGGCGTCGAGTTTGCCGGTGGCCACGCCTTGCCACATGATCCCGGTGGCGACGGCTTGCAGCTTAACGTCATAACCGAGTTTCTGTTTGATCACTTCGGCCGCTACGTGAGTGGTCGCGACGCTGTCGGACCAACCGTCAACGTAACCGATGCTCAGGGTCTTGCTCTCGGCGCTGGCCATGGTGGAGCCAATCGCAAGCACCAGAGCGGCACCTGCGCCTAAAAGTCGTCGCATCTTCATCGTTACTTCCCCGAAAGTGCTGCGCTCGACGGATGCCGAGTCGCGTCAACGTATTGTTATGGTGCACAGCGCCCCCATCACGCCCACCGCAAACTCGTCCGACCATCAGCGTGATTTATCTATGGGTGCACTGATGCGTCGATCATCAACCTGACGACAACCGCGACCTGCTCTGTCAGCGACCTCAAGGCATCGAGAAACGACATCAGAACGCCATTAATCTTGAGCAGCGGAAACGCCCCGGCCAGTCCGCCCGAACTTTGCATGTCAAAATTATGCAAGCCTCCTGACCCGGGACAAATGCAGGTAACATACGCGGCTTTGCTCCCAGACGGCCTGACCATGCCCGCAACATCACGCTTTCCTTTTTTTGCTTATCTATTCGCCTGTCTTCTGGGGTTGTTTGCCTTCGGCGGCTTCTGGTACGGCCTCGGCAAACCGGTGATCCTGCCAGACGTGGCCAGCGCGACGCACAAGCTGCAATGTGCCTCCTACACCCCGTTCGACAAGGATCAATCGCCGTTCGACCAGCCGTTCAAATTGCGCCCCGAGCGCATGGACGCCGACCTCGCACTGCTGGCGAAAAGCTTCGAATGCATCCGCACCTACTCCATGACCGGCTTGGAGGCGCTGCCTGATCTGGCGCGCAAGCATGGTTTGAAGTTGATGATCGGTGCCTGGGTCAACAGCAACCCGGTCGATACCGAGAAAGAAGTCGACCTGTTGATCGCCTCGGCAAATGCCAACGCTGACGTGGTGACCGCCGTCATCGTCGGCAACGAGACCTTGCTGCGCAAAGAGGTCACCGGCGCGCAACTGGCCAAGCTTATTAACAAGGTCAAAAGCCAGGTCAAACAGCCTGTCACTTACGCCGACGTCTGGGAGTTCTGGCTCAAGCACCCGGAAATCGCCCCGGCAGTGGATTTCCTGACCATCCATTTGCTGCCGTACTGGGAAGATGATCCCTCGAACATCGACGCAGCCCTGCAACATGTGGCGGAAGTGCGTCAGGTGTTCGGCAACAAATTCGCGCCCAAGGACGTGATGATTGGCGAAACCGGCTGGCCGAGCGAAGGCCGTCAACGTGAAACCGCCCTGCCGAGCCGGGTCAATGAAGCCAAGTTCATTCGTTCTTTTGTGATCATGGCCGAGCAACAAGGCTGGCACTACAACCTGATCGAAGCGTTTGACCAGCCGTGGAAGCGTGCCAACGAAGGTGCGGTCGGCGGTTACTGGGGGCTGTTTGACGCGGATCGTCAGGACAAAGGCGTGCTGGCAGGGCCGGTGTCGAACGTGCCGTACTGGTCGCAATGGCTGGCCGTGGGCGGCGTAATCTTTCTCGTGACGCTGATGCTCGGTGGCCGCGTTCGCAGCACTCGCGCGGCGCTGGTGCTACCACTGCTCGGCGCATTGGCGGCGTGCTCGATTGGCGCCTGGGGTGACCTGGCTCGTGTCACCACGCGGTTTGCCAGCGAATGGTTGTGGGTGGCGCTGCTGACGGCGTTGAACCTGTTGGTGCTGGCCCACGCCGCGCTGACGTTGAGCGCTCGCACCGGTTGGCGTGAGCGGGCATTCAATATGCTGGAACGTCAGGCGGGCTGGTTGCTCGCGACGGCGGGGTTCGCCGCAGCGGTGATGATGCTGGAACTGGTATTCGATCCGCGTTATCGCAGCTTCCCGAGCGTGGCATTCATCCTGCCGGCACTGGTTTACCTGTGCCGTCCGGTGAGCGTGCCACGTCGGGAGATTGCATTGCTGACCTTCATCATTGGTGCAGGCATTGCGCCGCAACTGTACCGTGAAGGCTTGCAGAACCAGCAGGCCTGGGGCTGGGCGCTGGTGAGTGTGTTGATGGTTGCGGCGTTGTGGCGCAGCTTGCGGGTTCGCAAGGCTTAATATTCAGAGAAGCTACTGGCCCATCGCGGGCAAGCCACGCTTCCACAGGGTTTTCTGTCGTATACAAATGCTGTATTCGCCGGAGAACCCTGTGGGAGCGTGGCTTGCCCGCGATGACCATTAATCAGGCGCTACGAGACGCCCGGACCAACCGAAGCCCCGCAATCACCACCGCAAAAACCGCCAAAGTCGTGTTGTACAACGCCAACGCCGGAAACCCGAACACCAGCGCCAGCACCGCCAGCCACCACCCGGCCCGGCCCGGAAGGACGAAGCCGAGCACCGCCGCCGCAATCGCCGCCCAACCCAACACGGCGAAGTGAATCATCAAGCCCAGGTTCGAACGAACCCCACATTCCCAACGGCTCGCCTCGTCCACGCAGATGCCGACCCACTGCGCATCCTCCATGAAGCCATAACGCGCGCCGTAACTGGCGGCCAGCCATAACGGCAGCAAAACGAGCAGTAAAACCACGGGCAGACGGCGGGACATGAAACACTCCAATAAGCGAAAACGGCGGCCAGCTTAATCCCCCGCCAGCGGGATGCAAACGCGGGTAACAGAAAACTGGTAACGAAATGGCTGCAAAGTGTATCGTCCAGCGACTATTATCCGGAAATACGCCTCTTTGGTGCCGCTGCGTGGCACTTTGGCGCAACACCGATGGTCATAGCCTGCGAACTTCATTCGGCACCTTCCTCTAAGGGATCTAGTCATGCTCCGCTTCTTGCGCTTCGCCGCCCTCTTTGGCGGCCTTATTTTGAGTGCGTCCGCACTGGCGGTCGATATCGACGCCGCCAGCTATGGCTACCCCTTGAGCAATCCGTTCGAGGCGACCATCGCCACGACGCCTCCGGACCTGCGTCCGAAATTGCCGCTGGACGAGGACATCAATCAGAGCGACCGCAGCATCACGCTGCGCCCGGAGCGTGCATTCGAACTGCCAGACAATTTCTGGCCTGTGAAGAAGCTCACCTATCGCATCGCCACACAAGACAAAGCCGCACCGCTGATCTTCCTGATTGCCGGTACCGGCGCGCGCTATGACAGCAGCCTCAACGAGTACCTGAAAAAGCTCTACTACCAGGCCGGCTACCACGTGGTGCAACTGTCGTCGCCGACCAGTTTCGACTTCATCAGCGCCGCTTCACGCTTCGCCACACCGGGCATCACCAAGGAAGACGCCGAAGACATGTACCGGGTGATGCAGGCCGTGCGGGCACAAAACCCGAAAGTGCCGGTCACCGACTACTACCTGACCGGCTACAGCCTCGGTGCACTGGACGCAGCCTTCGTTGCGCACCTGGACGAGACCCGCCGCAGCTTCAACTTCAAGAAAGTCCTGCTGCTCAACCCGCCGGTGAACCTGTACACCTCGATCACCAACCTGGACAAGCTGGTCCAGACCGAGGTCAAGGGCATCACCAGCAGCACCACGTTCTATGAGCTGGTACTGAACAAACTGACCCGCTACTTCCAGCAAAAAGGCTACATCGACCTCAACGATGCCCTGCTCTATGACTTCCAGCAGTCCAAGCAGCACCTGACCAACGAACAGATGGCCATGCTGATCGGCACCTCGTTCCGCTTCTCGGCGGCCGACATTGCCTTCACCTCGGACCTGATCAACCGTCGCGGCCTGATCACCCCGCCGAAATTCCCGATCACCGAAGGCACCAGCCTCACGCCGTTCCTCAAGCGTGCGCTGCAGTGCGACTTCGACTGCTACATCACCGAACAGGTCATCCCGATGTGGCGCGCCCGCACCGACGGCGGCAGCCTGCTGCAACTGATCGACCAGGTCAGTCTTTATGCACTCAAGGACTACCTGCACGACAGCCCGAAAATCGCTGTGATGCACAACGCCGACGACGTGATCCTGGGCCCTGGCGACCTCGGTTTCCTGCGCAAGACCTTCGGCGATCGCTTGACCGTTTATCCACTCGGCGGCCATTGCGGCAACCTTAACTACCGCGTCAACAGCGACGCCATGCTGGAGTTCTTCCGTGGCTAAATATCTCCTGCTAATCGCTGCGTTACTCTGTGCAGGCGTCGCCAATGCCGACAACAGCAAGGCCAACGCCCCCGTCGTGATCGACAATGACGGCTTCAAGGAGCCGTTGAGCAAACTCAAGTTCAACCCGGGGCTGGACCAGCGCGAGTTCGAACGCTCGACACTCAACGCACTGGCCGTCTATGACCCGCTGGAAGAATGGAACCGCCGGGTGTACCACTTCAACTACCGCTTCGACCAATGGGTGTTCCTGCCCGTAGTCGATGGCTATCGCTACGTCACGCCAAGCTTCCTGCGTACCGGCGTGAGCAACTTCTTCAACAACCTCGGCGACGTGCCGAACCTGGTGAACAGCCTGCTGCAGCTCAAGGGCAAGCGTTCGATGGAAACCTCGGCGCGCCTGCTGCTCAACACCACCATCGGCATCGCTGGCCTGTGGGACCCAGCCACCGCCATGGGCCTGCCGCGCCAGAGCGAAGATTTCGGTCAGACACTTGGCTTCTACGGTGTACCCGGCGGTGCCTACTTCGTCCTGCCGATCCTCGGCCCGTCGAACATCCGCGACACCGGTGGCCTGGCGGTCGACTTCACCGTCGAGTCGGAGATCAACTACCTGAACGTCTCTGAAGTCAGCTCCAACCATCCGGAAGTCTGGATCCTGCGCGGCATCGATAAACGCAACCAGACCAACTTCCGTTATGGCCAGCTGAACTCGCCATTCGAGTACGAAAAAGTGCGGTTCGTGTACACCGAGGCGCGCAAGTTGCAGATCGCCGAGTAAATCCGGCGGCAACAAAAAAGGCCATTCGATGCGAGTCGAATGGCCTTTTTACATTCCCGCCACACCACAAATCCCCTGTAGGAGTGAGCCTGCTCGCGATGAGGTCAGCACAGTCAAAATCTCTACTGACTGACCCAGCGCTATCGCGAGCAGGCTCACTCCTACAGTTGGACAGCGTTTGGCTTTAGCCTTTCAGCGCTTTCCAGACCTTGCTGGCAACCATCACGCCCGCCAACACCACCGCACCCGCGACAATCCCCGCCACCGCGTTCAACAACGTCGGCACGATAAACCCGGCACCGCCCGCCCCGGCGCTGACGCTTTCGATCCAGTGATGAACCACCGGCACGCCGTGGGTCAGGATCCCGCCACCGACCAGGAACATCGCCGCCGTACCGATCACCGACAGGCTTTTCATCATGTAAGGCGCGGCTCGCAAAATGCCGCCGCCGATGCTTTTCGCCATCTGCCCAGGCTTTTGGGTCAGCCACAAACCGAGGTCGTCGAGTTTGACGATGCCCGCCACCAGGCCATACACGCCGATGGTCATGACAATGGCAATGCCCGAGAGCACGATCACTTGTTGGGTCAGCGAGGCATCTGCCACGGTGCCGAGGGTGATGGCGATGATTTCTGCCGACAGGATGAAATCGGTGCGTACCGCGCCTTTGATCTTGTCCTGTTCGAACGCCACCAGATCGACCGCCGGATCAGCGACAGCCTCGACCAGTTCCGCATGTTCGGCCTGGTCTTCAGCCTTGCTGTGCAGGAATTTGTGCGCGAGCTTCTCGAAACCTTCGAAACACAGGTAAGCGCCGCCGACCATCAACAACGGCGTCACCAGCCACGGAATGAACGCGCTGATGGCCAAGGCCGACGGCACCAGGATCAGTTTGTTGCGAAACGAGCCCTTGGCCACGGCCCAGACCACCGGGATTTCCCGCTCGGCCCGCACGCCGCTGACCTGCTGGGCGTTGAGCGCCAGATCGTCGCCGAGCACACCGGCGGTCTTCTTGGCGGCCATTTTGGTCATCAATGCCACATCGTCGAGTACCGCGGCGATGTCATCGATCAGCACCAGCAAACTGCTTCCTGCCATGAATCAGGTTTCCTTCTTGAATGAATGCTGCGCAGCATAGCGCGGCCGAGTGCCACACGGGGCATTCTTGAGCGCCGCGCGAGGCCGGTGATACCATGCGCAACCGCCAGAACAGGCAAGGAACCCCCTGGTTTATGAGCACTATCCGCGAGCGCAACAAAGAACTGATCCTGCGTGCCGCCAGTGAAGAATTTGCCGACAAGGGCTTCGCTGCGACCAAAACCAGTGACATCGCAGCCAAGGCGGGATTGCCCAAGCCCAACGTCTACTACTACTTCAAATCCAAGGAAAACCTCTACCGCGAGGTCCTGGAAAGTATCATCGAGCCGATTCTGCAGGCCTCGACACCGTTCAATCCTGAAGGCGAGCCCAGCGAAGTACTGAGCGGCTACATTCGCTCGAAAATTCGCATCTCCCGCGACTTGCCGTTCGCCTCGAAAGTGTTCGCCAGCGAAATCATGCACGGCGCCCCGCACCTGAGCGCCGACCTGGTGGAACAGCTCAACAGCCAGGCCAAGCACAACATCGACTGCATCCAGACCTGGATCGACCGCGGCCAGATCGCCGCCATCGACCCCAACCACCTGATGTTCAGCATCTGGGCCGCGACCCAGACCTATGCCGACTTTGACTGGCAAATCACGGCGATTACTGGCAAGGCCAAGCTGGATGAGGCCGATTATGAGGCGGCAGCGCAGACGATCATTCGGTTGGTGTTGAAGGGGTGTGAGCCGGACTGACCACCGCGCTGCGGCCATCGCTGGCTTGCCAGCGATGGAGGCAACTCAGTGTCAGATCAAATCCAAATGGCATCCCAAAGCGGATAGTCGCCAATCTTTTCGACCAACCCCGCCCGTAATGGGTTAGCCACCACATATCGCGCCATTTTCACCAGATCCTCTTCCCGCCGCAGTGCCCGGTCGTGATAACCCTGCTGCCAAAGCGGTCCTTTCCTGTTGATGGAAATATTCACTTCTCGCGCAATCAATGACTTGGTTTCGCGCATCAGTTTTTTGAGCGAACAATTTTCCAGTTCGACCAACCAGTGAAAATGATCAGGCATGACAACCCAAGCCAGTGAGTTCGCTAATTCGAGTTCTTGCGCCCGCCGAAATTGATGAGCCACCAATCTGCCCAAAGCGAAATCGGCAAAGATCGGGGCTCGATCAAGTGTGTTGGTGGTCAGTAGATAGATTCTATTGGGCTCGGCATAGCGGCCGGCTCGCAGGCGATGTGATGCGGGAAGATCAGGCAATCCATTGCCCCTTCACGATGAGTTCATTAGAAGGCTAGACCTCAGTGATCCATCTGGCTGGTTGGGTCTTTTTCTTGATGTGTCCGTCAGGCCACCATCGCTGGCAAGCCAGCTCCCACAGTGGTTGGTATCGTTCAAAAATCTTTGTTCAACACAAAACCTTGTGGGAGCTGGCTTGCCAGCGATGACTATCGATCAGGCGCGAGAAATCAGGAAGCCACCCCTGCATCCGCCTTCAACTCCAACGCCTCCACCGCCTTAATAGCCACCTGCTCATCGATATCCGACAGATCGCCGCTAATCCCGATTGCTCCCAGCACATTCCCCGCCTGATCCCGAATCAACACACCGCCCGGTGCCGGCACGACGCTGCCCTGGCCCATGCTATTGAGCGCGGCAATAAAGGCCGGGCGTTGTTGGGCGTCGAGTGCCAGAAGGCGTGAGCCCTTGCCCAGGGCGATGGCGCCCCAGGCTTTGCCGATGGCGATATTCGGGCGCAGCAGGCTGGCGCCGTCTTCGCGTTGCAGTGTAATCAGGTGGCCGCCGGTATCGAGTACCGCGACGGTCAGCGGCGCGGCGTTGATGCCCCGCCCTGCATTGATGGCTTCGTTGACCAGTTTGACTGCAACTTTCAAGGTTAAAGCGCTCATGGTGCCGTCCTCATTTTGTTTTTCGGAAAGGCGTTGGGCTGCGCCGTTGTGCCGCAGGCCGATGCAACAAATAGAACACAATGGGTTATTTTTTTGTATACAATAATTATCGAAAAGCGCCACATGCGACGAAAAGCCACACTAGATAAGACTTTCGACGAATGAAACGGTCGCTTGAGAAAATGGATTGACCTGCGCCGTCCGCCGTGAATACACTCTGCGCAAAGCCACTTGTATACAATTACAAAACGTAAGAGGCACAAAACCATGAGCAAAATGAGAGCAATCGAAGCCGCCGTTCTGGTGATGCGCCGTGAAGGGGTTGATACCGCTTTTGGCATCCCGGGCGCCGCGATCAACCCGCTGTACTCCGCCTTGCAGAAGGTCGGTGGCATCGATCACGTCCTCGCTCGCCACGTTGAAGGCGCCTCGCACATGGCCGAGGGTTACACCCGCACCAAGGCTGGCAACATCGGCGTGTGCATCGGTACCTCCGGCCCTGCCGGTACGGACATGGTCACCGGGCTCTACAGCGCCTCGGCCGACTCGATCCCGATTCTCTGCATTACCGGCCAGGCCCCCCGCGCCCGTATGCACAAGGAAGACTTCCAGGCCGTCGACATCACCACCATCGTCAAGCCAGTGACCAAGTGGGCAACCACCGTCATGGAACCGGGCCAGGTGCCTTACGCGTTCCAGAAAGCCTTCTACGAAATGCGCTCCGGCCGCCCAGGCCCGGTGCTGATCGACCTGCCGTTCGACGTGCAGATGGCGGAAATCGAATTCGATATCGACGCTTACCAACCGCTGCCGCTGGCTAAGCCCACCGCTAACCGCGTGCAAATCGAGAAGGCCCTGGCCATGCTCGATCAGGCTGAGCGTCCATTGCTGGTGGCCGGTGGTGGCATCATCAATGCCGACGCCAGCGACTTGCTGGTCGAGTTCGCCGAGCTGACCGGCATCCCCGTCATTCCGACCCTGATGGGCTGGGGCACCATTCCGGACGATCACCCTTTGATGGTCGGCATGGTCGGCCTGCAAACCTCGCACCGCTACGGCAATGCGACGATGCTCAAATCCGACGTGGTGCTGGGCGTGGGTAACCGTTGGGCCAACCGTCACACCGGTTCGATCGACGTCTACACCGAAGGCCGCAAGTTCATTCACGTTGATATCGAACCGACCCAGATCGGCCGCGTGTTCAACCCGGACCTGGGCATCGTCTCCGACGCCGCGGCCGCACTGACCGTGTTCATCGAAGTCGCCCGTGAATGGCAAGCCGCCGGCAAGCTGAAAAACCGCAGCGCCTGGCTGCAAGACTGCCAGCAACGCAAAGCCAGCCTGCAGCGCAAAACGCACTTCGACAATGTGCCGGTCAAGCCGCAGCGCGTTTACGAAGAGATGAACCAGGTGTTCGGCAAAGACACGTGCTACGTCAGCACCATCGGTCTGTCGCAGATTGCCGGCGCGCAGTTCCTGCACGTCTACAAGCCGCGTCACTGGATCAACTGCGGCCAGGCCGGCCCGTTGGGCTGGACCATTCCGGCGGCACTGGGCGTGGTCAAGGCTGATCCGACCCGCAAGGTCGTGGCGCTGTCGGGCGACTATGATTTTCAGTTCATGATCGAAGAGTTGGCGGTGGGCGCGCAGTTCAAGCTGCCGTACATCCACGTTGTGGTCAACAATTCGTACCTGGGGCTGATTCGTCAGGCCCAGCGCGGTTTCGACATGGACTACTGCGTGCAGCTGTCCTTCGATAACCTGAACGCTCCGGAACTCAATGGTTACGGTGTCGATCACGTCGCGGTCGCCGAAGGCCTCGGCTGCAAGGCATTGCGAGTGTTTGAACCGGGTCAGATCCAGCCTGCCCTGCGCAAGGCCCAGGAACTGATCGAAGAGTTCAAGGTGCCGGTGATTGTCGAGATTATTCTGGAGCGTGTGACCAACATTTCCATGGGCACCGAGATCAACGCCGTCAACGAATTCGAAGACCTGGCGCTGGTCGGCAACGACGCACCGACGGCGATTTCGTTGCTTGATTAACAGCTGATCGTTCCCACTGTGGGAGCGCGCCTGTGTGGCGAGGGAGCTTGCTCCCGCTGGGTCGCGAAGCGGCCCCAAAAGCTTTGCGACTGCTTCGCAGCCGAGCGGGAGCAAGCTCCCTCGCCACACAGGCTCGCACCCACAGGGGCCTGCACATATTTACGGGAGACCACCATGCCGCGTTTCGCAGCCAACCTGTCCATGCTGTTCACTGAGCAGGATTTTCTTGCCCGTTTTGAAGCGGCCGCCAAGGCCGGTTTCAGTGGTGTCGAGTACCTGTTCCCTTACGATTTCAGCTCCGCCGAGATCAAGGCCAAGCTCGATGCCAACGGTCTGACCCAGGTGCTGTTCAACCTGCCGGCCGGTGACTGGGCCAAGGGCGAACGCGGTATCGCGTGCCTGCCGGACCGCGTTGAAGAATTCCGCGCCGGTGTCACCCTGGCTATCGCCTACGCGCAAGTGCTGGGCAACACCCAGGTCAACTGCCTGGCCGGTATTCGTCCACAAGGTGTCGACGATGCCACCGTGGAAAAAACCTTCGTCGCCAACCTCAAGTACGCGGCCGACAAGCTGCAAGCGGCGGGTATCAAACTGGTGATGGAAGCGATTAACACCCGCGACATCCCGGGCTTCTACCTGAACAACACGGCGCAAGCCCTGTCGATCCGCGAACAAGTGGGCAGCGCCAACCTGTTCCTGCAATACGACATCTACCACATGCAAATCATGGAGGGCGACCTGGCCCGCACCATGGCTGCGCACCTGGGCGAGATCAACCATATCCAGTTGGCCGACAACCCAGGACGCAACGAACCGGGCACCGGTGAAATCAACTACCGCTTCCTGTTCGAACACCTGGACCGCATCGGTTATCAGGGTTGGGTTGGCTGCGAATACAAGCCGCTGACCACGACCGAAGCGGGCCTGGGCTGGTTGAAAACCCATAACGCGATCTGAACGAACAACACAAAACTCTGTGGGAGCGGGCTTGCCCACGATGGCGGCAGCACACAAAACAAATAGCTTGCCTGACCCACCGCCATCGCTGGCAAGTCGAATCGTCGCACCGCAGCTCCCACAATGAATCTGCTGCGTCTCTAAGACTGCATTGCAGCATCGAAATAAAACGAGGATTTTCTCATGGCTAAAATCGGATTTATCGGCACCGGCATCATGGGCCACCCAATGGCGTTGAACCTGCAGAAAGCCGGTCACAGCCTGTTCCTGTCGGCGCACCACGACGCCGCGCCTGCCGACCTGATTGCCGCTGGCGCCGTCGCCCTGGCCAACCCGAAAGAAGTCGCGCAAGAAGCCGAATTCATCATCGTCATGGTGCCGGATACCCCACAGGTAGACGACGTGCTGTTCCGCGCAGACGGCGTTGCAGCCGGCGTGGGCAAAGGCAAAATCGTTATCGACATGAGCTCGATCTCGCCGACCGCGACCAAAGCGTTCGCGGCCAAGATCAACGAAAAAGGCGCGCAGTACCTCGACGCGCCAGTGTCTGGCGGTGAAGTCGGCGCCAAGGCGGCGAGCCTGAGCATTATGGTCGGCGGCGATGCCGATGCCTTTGAACGCGCCCTGCCGCTGTTCCAGGCCATGGGCAAGAACATCACCCTGGTCGGTGGTAACGGCGACGGTCAAACCGCGAAAGTGGCGAACCAGATCATCGTTGCGCTGAACATCCAGGCCGTCGCAGAAGCCCTGCTGTTCGCCTCGAAAAACGGCGCCGATCCGGCCAAGGTTCGTGAAGCACTGATGGGCGGTTTCGCTTCGTCGAAGATCCTCGAAGTACACGGCGAGCGCATGATCAAAGGCACTTTCGATCCGGGCTTCCGCATCAGCCTGCATCAGAAGGATCTGAACCTGGCCCTGCAAGGTGCCAAGGAACTGGGCATCAACCTGCCGAACACCGCCAACACCCAGCAAGTGTTCAGCACCTGCGCGGCCATTGGTGGCAGCAACTGGGACCACTCGGCATTGATCAAGGGCCTGGAACACATGGCGAATTTCTCGATTCGCGATAAGTAACATTCGCCGCAATACCTGTGGGAGCGGGCCTGCATCGCTGGCAAGCCAGCTCCCACAGGGACCGAGTCGAAACACCTGCTTTCGCCCTACTCCAATAACAAGAATTCCGGGAGCCCGCCATGTCGGTCGATCCGCAACAATTCCTGCGCGAGCTGTTCGCCACAGCCATCGACGCCGCCCATCCGCAGCAAGTCCTCGAAGCCCATTTGCCCAAAGATCGCAGCGGTCGGGTAATCGTCATCGGCGCCGGTAAAGCCGCGGCCGCCATGGCGCAAGTCGTCGAGCGTTGCTGGCAGGGTGAAGTCTCCGGTCTGGTGGTGACGCGTTACGGTCACGGCGCCCCGTGCGAAAAAATCGAAGTGGTCGAAGCGGCCCATCCGGTGCCGGACGCTGCCGGCCAGGCTGTCGCCAAGCGAGTCTTTGAGCTGGTCAGCAACCTGACCGAAAACGACCGCGTGATCTTCCTGCTCTCGGGTGGCGGCTCCGCCCTGCTCGCATTGCCCGCCGCCGGTATCACCCTCGCCGA
Source organism: Pseudomonas mucoides (assembly GCF_015461845.1). Classification (GTDB taxonomy): domain Bacteria; phylum Pseudomonadota; class Gammaproteobacteria; order Pseudomonadales; family Pseudomonadaceae; genus Aquipseudomonas; species Aquipseudomonas mucoides. The sequence goes on from NZ_JACOPW010000001.1 coordinate 1,178,926, forward strand.
CAAGCAATCGATCAACAAAGCCCTGCTCAAATCCGGCGCCACCATCGGCGAGATGAACTGCGTGCGCAAGCACCTCTCGGCGATCAAGGGCGGCCGTCTCGGCAAAGCCTGCTGGCCGGCCACTGTGTATACCTATGCGATTTCCGATGTGCCGGGCGACCTCGCCACGGTCATCGCTTCCGGCCCGACCGTGGCCGACCCAAGCACCTGCGCCGAAGCGCTGGCGATCCTCAAGCGCTATGGCATCGAAGTTCCGGCCTCAGTGCGTAACTGGCTGCAAAGCCCGGAATCGGAGACGGTCAAACCCGGAGATCCGAGCCTCGCGCGTAGTCATTTCCAGTTGATCGCCCGTCCACAACAATCGCTTGAAGCCGCCGCCGTGAAAGCGCGGCAGGCCGGTTTCAGCCCGCTGATCCTCGGCGATCTGGAAGGCGAATCCCGCGACGTGGCCAAGGTCCACGCCGGCATCGCCCGTCAGGTCGTGCTGCACGGTCAGCCACTGGCCGCGCCATGCGTAATCCTTTCGGGCGGTGAAACCACCGTGACCGTACGCGGCAATGGCCGTGGCGGGCGCAACGCCGAGTTCTTGCTGAGCCTGACCGACAGCCTCAAAGGCCTGCCCGGCGTCTACGCCCTGGCCGGGGACACCGACGGCATCGACGGCTCCGAAGACAACGCCGGCGCAATCATGACCCCGGACAGCTACGCCCGTGCCGCCGCCCTCGGTTTGAGCGCCAGCGACGAACTCGACAACAACAATGGCTACGGCTATTTCGAGGCGCTGGACGCACTGATCGTCACCGAGCCGACCCGCACCAACGTCAATGACTTCCGCGCCATCCTGATCCTCGAGAGCCCTAAACATGACGCCTGACAAGAAGGTTAAGATCCTCGCCACCCTCGGCCCAGCCATCGACGGGATCGACGACATCCGCGAACTGGTGCAGGCCGGGGTCAATATTTTCCGCCTGAACTTCAGCCACGGTGATCACGCCGACCACGCTCAGCGCTACCACTGGATTCGTGAAGTCGAGCGCCAGCTGAATTACCCGCTGGGCATTCTGATGGACCTGCAAGGCCCGAAACTGCGGGTCGGCAAGTTCGCCGAAGGCAAGGTGCAACTGCATCGCGGTCAGGCCTTGCGCCTGGACCTGGACCCGACGCCGGGTGACGAGCGCCGCGTTAACCTGCCTCACCCGGAAATCATCGCCGCGCTCGAGCCAGGCATGGACCTGCTGCTGGACGACGGCAAATTGCGTCTGCGCGTGGTGACCAAGTATTCCGACGCCATCGACACCACCGTGCTCAATGGCGGCGAACTGTCGGACCGCAAAGGCGTGAACGTACCGCAAGCGGTGCTGGAACTGAGCCCGCTGACCGCCAAGGATCGCCGTGATTTGAGTTTCGGCCTGGAGCTGGGTGTGGATTGGGTCGCGCTGTCATTTGTGCAACGTCCGGAAGACATCCGCGAAGCCCGCGAGTTGATCGGCGACAAAGCATTTTTGATGGCCAAGATCGAGAAACCATCGGCGGTGACTCAGCTGCGGGAAATCGCTGAATTGAGCGACGCGATCATGGTCGCTCGCGGTGATCTGGGCGTGGAAGTGCCGGCCGAAAGCGTGCCGCAGATTCAGAAAAACATCATCACCCTCTGCCGTGAGCTCGGCAAACCGGTGGTGGTGGCGACGCAGATGCTCGAGTCGATGCGCTTCTCCCCGGCCCCGACCCGCGCCGAGGTCACCGACGTGGCCAACGCCGTGGCTGAAGGTGCGGACGCGGTGATGCTGTCGGCGGAAACCGCCTCCGGTGAATACCCGCTGGAAGCGGTGCAGATGATGAGCAAGATCATCCGCCAGGTGGAAAACGGTCCGGACTATCAGGCGCAACTGGACGTGAGCCGGCCGAAAGCCGAGGCGACGGTTTCAGATGCGATCAGCTGTGCGATTCGTCGAATCAGCAATGTGCTGCCAGTGGCGGTGCTGGTGAACTACAGCGAGTCCGGCACCTCGAGTTTGCGCGCGGCGCGGGAACGGCCGACGGTGCCGATCCTCAACCTCACGCCGAACCTGCAGACCGCTCGCCGCCTGACCCTGGCGTGGGGCGTGCACTCGGTGGTCAATGATCGGCTGCGGCAGGTGGATGAAGTGTGTTCGACAGCGCTGGAGATTGCCCAGGCCCAGGGCATGGCTCAGCGGGGCGACACGTTATTGATCACTGCGGGTGTGCCGTTTGGGCAGCCGGGGTCGACTAACTCATTGCGCATCGAAACCCTGATTTAACCCCATACCATGATCGTTCCCACGCTCTGCGTGGGAATGCGGCCCGGGACGCTCTGCGTCCCAAGAGCAGACGCAGAGCGTCCATCGAGGCATTCCCGCGCAGAGCGTGGGAACGATCTGCACTGAATGACCCTTAAAATGCCTGCCAATCACTTCAACACCCACTGCCCCGACTGGGCGACAGCCCTGCTCAACGGTTTCAGTCAGATCTTCCTCCAGCGAAATCCGCTGTGCGGCCTGCTGTGCCTGTTGGCGATTCTGTTTACCGCGCCCACCCTGCTCGGCGGTGCGCTGCTGGGCGGTGTCGCCGGGTTGCTCACCGCGCAACGTCGCAACTACGCCAAAGAGGATCGACAGGCCGGACTGTTCAGCTACAACGGCGTCTTGCTCGGCTTGCTGCTGAGCCTCTATTTCCCCTGGTCTGCCCTGCTGCCGCTGATGATCATCGCCTGCGGTGGCCTGAGCGCGATGCTGACTCAACAGTGGCTAAAACGCTCCCGGGTCAGCCAATACCTGCCCGCCTACACCGCGCCCTTCGTGGGATTGGGCTGGTTGCTGCTGTGCTTCGCCACGCCGTCGACCCAGGCGCACCTGATCGAAATCAACACCCTGAACATGCTCGCCGCCCCCCTCAAAGGCCTCGGCCAGGTGATGTTCCTCGGTCATCCGCTGGCCGGTGCGCTGATTGCCGCCGGATTGCTGATTGCTGACCGCCGCGCTTTTTGCTGGGCGATGTTCGCGTCTGTCGCGGGCATGGGCTGGAGCCTGCTGAACCATGACTTCTACACCGCCCTGATCGGCCTCGGTGGCTATAACGCCGTGCTTGCCGCCCTCGCCTTCAGCTCGCAACGCCAGCAACTGTGGCTGCCTCCGCTCGCTATTGCACTCGCGTTGCTGCTGACACCCGTGTTTGCCGCGATCGGCCTGCCCACGCTGACCGCGCCGTTCATCCTCGGTTGCTGGCTGATCCGTTCGATTGTTCAAGTGCTCGGCAAAGCCACGATGACCACTGCGCCTTGCGCTCCTGGGGAGAATCAACCTAGGCTGCGCTGATCATTGGTTCAGGCGGTATCCATGGACAGCAGCAAAAACTGGCGTGAAGAGCTTTACGTCATGGTTTTCCAGAGCGACACCAAGGCGGGGCGACGCTTCGACGGCATCCTGCTGTTGATCATCCTCGCCAGCATCGTCATCGTGATGCTCGACAGCATCGACGCGGTTCACCAGAACTACGCCGATCTGCTGGCGTATATCGAGTGGGGCTTCACCTTCGTTTTCGCCGTCGAATACATCCTGCGGCTGTACTGCTCGCCCAAGCCTTTGCGTTACGCGTTCAGCTTCTATGGGCTGGTGGACTTGCTGGCCATCGTGCCCGGCATCCTCGCGCTGTATTACGCCGATGCGCAGTACCTGCTGATCATCCGGATCATTCGGATGCTGCGGATTTTCCGCGTGCTCAAGCTCGGCCCGTACCTCAAGCAAGCCAATTACCTGATGTCAGCGCTGCGCGGCAGCAAACAGAAAATCGTGGTGTTTCTGGTCAGCGTCTGCACCCTGGTGACGGTGTTCGGCACCTTGATGTACGTGATCGAAGGTCCGGAACACGGCTTCACCAGCATTCCCAAAGGCATCTATTGGGCGATCGTTACGCTGACCACCGTGGGCTTCGGCGACATCGTGCCGAAGACGCCGTTGGGCCAGGTGATTTCGTCACTGGTGATGATCACCGGTTACTCGATCATCGCCGTGCCCACCGGGATTTTCACCGCCGAACTGGCTAACGCGATGCGTGGCGAACAGCTGCAACATGACTGCCCGGTGTGCAAGAAAAACAGCCACGAACACGGTGCGGCATTCTGCTCGCGATGTGGCAACGCACTATTCAAGAAACTGGAATAAGCAAAGAGCTTTTTAATCTTTAAAGGCCTATGCGAGCCCGGCTATAGTCGCTGGCAAATTGCCTCACTTTTAAATTAGAACAAGGACTGCGCAGTGAAAAAACTCTTTGGCGCCTCACTTCTGGCCGCTGGCCTGGCATTGACCAGCATGGCTCAAGCCGCCCCGACCCTGCTTAACGTTTCCTACGACGTGATGCGCGATTTCTACAAGGACTACAACACTGCCTTCCAGAAACACTGGCAAGCCGAGCACAACGAAAACATCACCCTGCAGATGTCCTTCGGCGGTTCCAGCAAACAGGCGCGCTCGGTGATCGACGGTCTGCCGGCTGACGTCATCACCATGAACATGGCGACCGACATCAACGCCCTGGCGGACAACGGCAAACTGGTGCCGGACAACTGGGTCACGCGCCTGCCGAACAACAGCGCGCCGTTTACCTCCGCCACGGTTTTCATCGTGCGTAAAGGCAACCCGAAAGCCCTGAAAGACTGGCCGGATCTGCTCAAGGATGGCGTTCAGGTGATCGTGCCGAACCCGAAAACCTCGGGCAACGGTCGCTACACCTACCTGTCGGCCTGGGGCTATGTGCTGAAGAATGGCGGTGATGAGAACAAGGCGAAGGAGTTCGTTGGCAAGCTGTTCAAACAAGCCCCGGTACTGGACACCGGCGGCCGCGCAGCCACGACCACGTTCATGACCAACCAGATCGGCGACGTGCTGGTGACCTTCGAAAACGAAGCGGAAATGATTGCCCGCGAGTTTGGTCGTGACCAGTTTGAAGTGATCTACCCGAGCGTTTCCGCCGAAGCCGAACCGCCGGTGACGGTGGTCGACAAAGTCGTCGACAAGAAAGGCACTCGCGCTGCGGCCGAGGAATACCTGAAGTACCTGTGGTCGCCGGAAGGTCAGGAAATTGCGGCGGCGAACTACCTGCGTCCGCGTGACCCGGCGGTGTTGGCCAAGCACACCGATCGTTTCCCGAAAGTGGACTTCCTGTCGGTTGAGAAGACCTTTGGTGACTGGCGCACGGTGCAGAAGACCCACTTCAATGATGGCGGGATCTTTGATCAGATTTACACCGGTCAGTAATTCCTGAGCAAAATGAAAAAGGCGACCTGAGCAGGTCGCCTTTTTTTGCCGGACACAAACCCAAAGTTCACCGGGATTGGGACTTGCCTTCACATTGGTGGTGTCACGCCATCCTTGCCCGCCGAGATCGATTGCGCCGTCAGCGTCCCGTCCGCACTCTGCGTCACAAACGTCACGATCTTCACCCCCACCTTCAGCAAACTGCGATCCCCCGGCACCAGATTCACAATCGGCACGTCCATCGGCACCAGGATTTTCTGCTGCCCGCCCTTGTAGTTAACCGTCAACACCCGGCCATTGCTGACCACCAGATCACCGACGCTGCCATTGGTCATGCTGCTGCCCTTGACCAGGTCGAAAGGCCGATGCCCGTCGCCACTGCCGGCCAGTTCCGGCGGGAAGACGTGGACTTCCAGCGCCTTGAGGGTCCCATCTTCCTGAGGAATCGCCGCCGAGCCGATGTAGCTGCCGGGTTTGATGTCTTCGATGTTAGCCAAAGTGACGGCGCGGATTTTGGTGTCGTTGGTCAGGTGGATGACCACGTTTTCACCGCTGTTGGCGTGGACGTTCAAGGCGTCGGAGCTGACCCCGGTGATCTCGCCGCGAACACCGATGCGCAAACCCGGCGCGTCGGCGGCCGCGGCCAGGCCAGTGGTCAACAAGGTCATCAGTGTCAGGGCTGAAGCGCCGCGAATCAGGTGGCGAATCATCGCATTCATGGCAGTGCCTTCCGGTTATGAAACGTGAGAGAGAACATAAGCACGCTATCGAACAGGATGTAAGTGAATGTATCATCGGACCTCACATTTTTGGGACGCAAGGTGCATCGGCAAACAGCACATGGCCAGCGTCACTCATTCCGCAATGGAATGATTACTATCACTTCAACCTCTCTTCCGCCGTTTGGGCTTGCCGCTTAGCCTTCGCGCATTCCCTTTTGTCCAGCGAGACCCGTTATGAATCCAACGACCCAGGCGCCCCACGGTGCCGCGACAATGACCAAAGGCATGGTGCTGCTCTTCGCCTTCTGCTGCGGCGCCATCGTCGCCAATATTTACTATGCCCAGCCGATCATTGGCCTGATCGCGCCGGACATCGGCCTGACCAGCACCATGGCCAGCTTCATCGTTTCGTTGACGCAAATTGGCTACGCGCTGGGGTTGTTCTTCCTGGTGCCGCTGGGCGATCTGCTGGAGAACCGTAGATTGATGATCATCACCACCGTGGTGGCGATTGCCAGTTTGCTGGGCGCTGCGTTCACCGATCAGCCCAATGTGTTTTTGCTGATCTCGTTGCTGGTGGGCTTCAGTTCAGTATCGGTGCAGATCCTGATTCCACTGGCCGCGCATCTTGCGCCGGAAGAATCTCGCGGCCGGGTGGTCGGCGGAATCATGGGCGGTTTGCTGCTGGGTATTCTGCTGGCACGACCGGTGTCCAGCGTGGTGGCTGACCACTTCGGCTGGCGCGCGATGTTCATGATTGCGGCCGCGTTGATGGCGGCGATCAGCATCGTGCTCGCGCTGACCATTCCCAAGCGCCAGCCTGATCACAGTGCTTCTTACGGGCAGTTGCTGGGGTCGCTGTGGACACTGTTGCGCCAACAACCGGTCTTGCGTCAGCGGGCGTTTTATCAGGGCTGCATGTTCGCCACGTTCAGCCTGTTCTGGACCGCCGTGCCGCTGGAACTCGCCCGCAATCATGGCCTGTCGCAAACCCAGATCGCGATCTTCGCCCTGGTCGGTGCCATCGGCGCCATCGCCGCGCCCATCGCCGGTCGCCTGGCTGATGCCGGTCACACCCGCATCGCGTCTTTGCTGGCCCTGATATTCGCCAGCCTGAGCTTCCTGCCGGCGTTCATCCATCCGCTCTACAGCGTCATAGGCCTGGCCGTGACCGGCGTGGTACTCGACTTCTGCGTTCAGATGAACATGGTCCTCGGCCAACGCGCGGTCTACGCCCTCGACGCCAAAAGCCGCAGTCGCTTGAACGCGCTGTACATGACCAGCATCTTCATCGGCGGCGCGTTTGGTTCGTCGGTGGCCAGTGCAGTGTATGAACACGGCGGCTGGTTGTGGATCGTGATTGTGGGGAGTACGTTTCCGCTGTTGGCGTTGCTGCGGTTTTTGAGTGCTTCGCAGAAGGCTTCGCTGGCGACGGCTTAAGCTTTTTAAACCCTCGCGAGCTCGCTCCCACAGGTAATCGCCCAACCTGTGGGAGTGAGCCTGCTCGCGATGCGATGTGATGGCAATCGCCTGATTCAAACGTTCAACATTCCCCATCCCCTGCCTGCGAATTCCGGATTGTCCCGATGCGTGCTTACTGACGTTGGTGTTGGAACAATAAACCCCTCCTCCACCATTTTTTGCAGCAGGATCCGTGCGACTTCGACAGCAGCGTTGTATGCCTCCTCAAACGTATCCCCGGCGGTCACCGCGCCAGGGATGTCAGGTATTTGAATACCGATTGCCGTTCTCTCGTCTCCCCACTCGATAATGATGGGATGGTGCACAGGCGTTCCTCCCGCAAAACATCACCTTAATCAAGGGTCACTGGACCATAGAATCCGGACAGGGTCTGTTCACGTTGTTTTTCAGGATGTGAGCTCACTCATTCCCCCAAGAGTGTCGATGCCGGCACGATTATGTGATCGATCAGGATGGTGTGAGTCGTTACGCCGAGGTCAACCCGGATTACACTCAGCGTCCTGAGCCTGAAGCGATGCTGGATGCGATTCGCGGCTGCCCCTTTCACTGCCGCCCGCCCCGGCGGCAGGTTCTTTTCAAGGAGTGTGAAATGACCCGTCGTACTTTTCTCATCACAGGCGCCAGCAAAGGCATCGGTCGCGCGGTGGCCGAGCATCTGGATCGCGCCGGGCACCGGGTGGTCGGGATCGCACGACCCCCTGACCTGACGTTCCCCGGCATTCTGTTTCCACTGGATTTGAGCGACCGGGCGCTGACTCAGGAAGTCCTGGCGGATCTGGCCAGGACGTACGAGTTTGATGGGCTGGTGAACAACGTCGGTCTGGTACGCCCGCAGGTGTTGGGCGAGATCGATCTGGATACGTTCGACGATGTGATGCGGGTCAACCTCCATTCGGCGTTGCAGGCCACCCAGGCACTGCTGCCGAATATGCGTGCCAAGGGCTGGGGTCGGGTGGTGAATATTTCCAGTTTGACCGTGCTGGGGATCACCCAACGCACGGCGTATGCGGCGGCGAAAGCGGCGCTGATCAGCTTCACGCGATCGTGGGCGCTGGAGCTGGCGAAAACTGGCGTGACAGTGAATGCCGTGGCACCGGGGCCGACTGAAACCGAATTGTTCCGCACCAACAATCCACCGGGCAGTGAGGGTGAAGCGCGGTATCTGGCGGGCGTGCCGATGGGCCGTTTGGGGCAGCCGCAGGAGATTGCGGCGGCGATCGCGTTTTTGCTGTCCGAGCAGAGCGGGTTTATCACCGGGCAAACGCTGTTTGTCGATGGCGGCTCCTCCATCGGCAAAGCCGCGTTCTAACCAACAATACAACCCCCCTATAGGAGTGAGCCTGCTCACGATGAGGTCCTGACAGCCAACATCGTTGTTGAATGTCAGGCCGCCATCGCGAGCAGGCTCACTCCTACAGGGGATTTCCTAAAGGCATCAGACTGCACAAGGGTTTCGAATGGACCGCCTCGCCGCAATGGAAACCTTCGTCTACGTCGTGGAAACCGGCTCGTTTTCCGCCGCCGCCCGGCGCCTGAATATCGGCCAGCCCGCCGTGTCGAAAGCCATTGCGCAACTCGAATCACGCCTGGCCGTGCGACTGTTGTTGCGTTCGACCCGAGGCCTGACGCCCACCGAGGCCGGCCTGGCCTTTTTCGAACGCGCCAAACGTGCCATCGAAGAAGTTGACGAGGCCGACAACGCCGCGCGCGGTGCCGCCAGCGGGCTGACCGGCAACCTGCGCATTTGCGCCGCCGTGACCTTCGGCCGAATCCATATCGTGCCGCACCTCGGGCCGTTCCTCGATCAGAATCCAGACCTGAACATCGACCTGCTGCTCGACGACCGTAACCTCAATCTGGTCGAAGAAGGCGTCGACGTCGCACTGCGCATGGGCGCCCTGAGCGACTCCGGCCTCACCGCCCGCAAGATCGCCGAATGCCGACGTGTTGTACTCGGCACACCGGCTTACTTCGACAAACACGGCGAACCCACCTGCCCGGCTGACCTGTGCAAACACCAGGCAGTGGTCTACGCCTTGGGCGGCGGCGCCAACTGGCAATTTCGCAACGCGAGCGAAGAACAATCCGTGATCATCAATGGCCGAATTCGCGTCAGCGCCGCGGAAGGTTTGCGTGAAGCGGTCCTCGCCCATCTGGGATTGACCATGGCCTCCGAATGGATGTTTGCTCCGGAGCTGGCCAGCGGTGCCGTCAGGGAAGTGATGACAGACTGGACCCTGCCGAACCAGGATTTGTGGGCGGTGTTTCCCACCGGAAGAATGGCCAGCGCGAAGGCTCGGGCGTTTGTGGAGTATGTGCAGGGGTTGTTGGTGAATAGAACCTGAACAGGACTCAAGCGGCAAAACGGCGATCCTCAGATCGCCGTTTTCATTTACTGCCCGAATTGCCGTCCCAACCCGCCCGGAACGCCATGGATATCCGTGTCTTCCCAAGGCCCGTCGGGGCTGACCGAACGGCTCCAGCCGTTGTTCCAGCGGTAGTAGGTGCGCTGGCGGTAGAAGGTGTTGGTCTGATCCTCCAGCACATAGACGCCAAGCTTGGCGTCCCAATGGCTATTACCACCCGGTGGCGGTGCGAAGCTGGCGGAGGTGCGCGGCATCGGTTTGGCCGGCTTGGCGGGGATGCCCGGTTTGCCCGGCGAGGGTGTCGTGGACGGTGTCGGCCTTGGCTGCGATGGCGGGATCGGTGGTGGTGTCGTGGGCTCTGGCCGCTGGACCGCACATGCACTTAACCCCAAAACCAGACTGAGCAGGGTGATACGAGCAATAGCGGTCATGGCGGTGCTTCCTGTTATTTGTCCGGGCTGTCGATGGTCAGTGTCTGCGTCGCGGTGGTGCTGCTGGCCAGAGGCTGGCTGCGACCGACCCATTCACCGGCAGTCGGTTGGCCGGCACGGGAGACGCGCGCAACCAGTTGGACTTCAGGGAAGTTCGACAGTTTCAACTGCGGCATCATTGCGTCGGCATCACCCAGTTCGACAGTCACCGGCAAGTCGGCCACGGTCAGGCGTTTGGCCGCCAACGGCGCAGGTGGACCTGAGGTGGCGCGGGCGAAGATGAAGACAGTGTCACCCGGCTGGACCTTGGCTTTGAGCGCTGGCGCCAGGTCTACGGTGACTTTCAGCAACGCTGCCGCCTTCGCCGCAGGTGCCTGGACAACCTTGCCGCCGCTGGCTTCCAGCTTCTCGGTGGCCCGGCTGATACCACCTTGCAGGGCGGCGCGGGAGCTGTCCTCGGGCGGCAGTTGCGCCAGCAGGCGATTCCAATAGTCGATAGCGTCCTGATAACGCTGGGCTTCGAAAGCTGCGATGCCAAGCAGTCCAAGGCTGGTGACTTCTTTTGGATCGGCTTTCAGCGCTTCATCAGTCAGGGCCTGAATCTTGTCCGACCACTTCTTGCCATCGGCAAAGTATTGGGCCTGCGCCCATTGGCCGAGCAGTTCCGGTTGACGCCCGGCCAGGTTCACCGTGCGCTCAAAGATCTTCGCTGCATCGCCAGGACGGTCCTGGGCCATGTAGGTGCGACCAAGGAAATACAAGCCTTCAGCCGATTCCGGCTGAGCGGCGACGGCGCGTTCCAGGCGACGGGTCATCTCTTCCATCGACTGCGGTGCCTGGGAAAATTCGCGGGTCAGTTCGACTTTGTCGCTGGCACCGAAATGCAGGTACAAGCCAAGACCGAGCACCGGAACCAGCACTGCCGCCAACAACGGCAACGGCTTGCCCAGGCGACCCACGCGAGGCGCTGCAACGCCTTCGGTATCGGCGAGTAGCTCACGGGCCGCTTCGGCGCGGCCGGCGTCCATTTGCCCGGCGTCGAGCACACCCTCTTCCTGCTGAGTCTGCAACTCAGCCACGCGCTCTTGGTACAGCGCAACGTTCAGGGCGGTACGATCCTCTTCAAGTTGAGCACGACGACCGCGCAAAACCGGGATCAACAGAAAACTCAGGGCAACCAGAAGCAGCAGACCTGCAGCGAGCCAGAAATCAATCATTCTTGGTTTTTATCCAACAGGTGGTCGAGGCGCTCACGCTCCTCGGCAGAAAGCGCGTCCGGGGTTTCGGCGCGTTGCACGCGACGACGGCGGACGATCACGGCGATAATCACGAAACCGCCCAGCAGGAGGCCGGCCGGGCCGAACCAGAGCAGTGCAGTCTTGGCGTTGAGAGCCGGTTTGTAGCGGACGAAGTCACCGTAGCGGTCGACCATGAAGTCGATGATCTGCTGGTTGTCCTTGCCCTCGCCGAGCATGCGGAAAATCTCTTTGCGCAGGTCGGCGGCAATCGGTGCATTGGAATCGGCGATGTCCTGATTCTGGCACTTGGGGCAACGCAGTTCCTTGGTCAGCTCGCGAAAACGCTCGCGATCACCTTCTTTGGCGAACTCGTAGGTATCGATGGCGGCGTGGGCCACGCCGGCCATGCTCAAGCCCAGTACCGTCGCTGCTATCCAGCGCTTCATGGCTTGGCCTCATCGACCAGCGCCTGATACTTGGCAGCCAGTTTTTCACGCCAGACCTGCTCGTCGATCACACCGACGAACTTGTCGCGGATGATGCCCTTGGCGTCGATGAAAAAGGTTTCCGGCGCGCCATACACACCGAGGTTCAGGCCCAGGGTGCCGGCGTCGTCACGGATGTCCAGTTGATACGGGTTGTGGAACTCCACGAGCCACTTCAAGGCGTCGGCGTTGACGTCCTTGTAGTTGATGCCGTAAATCACCACGCCCTGCTGGGCCAGTTTGTTCAGCACCGGGTGCTCGACCCGGCAGGAAATGCACCAGGTACCCCAGACGTTGACCAGTGCCGGTTTGCCCACGATGTCAGCCTTGGTCAGGGTTTTGTCGCCCTGCACGCTTGGCAGGGAAAACGCCGGGAACGGTTTGTTGATCATCGCCGAAGGCAACTCGGCCGGGTCGAGGTACAACCCGCGATACAGGAAAACAGCCACCACCAGAAAAATCATCAGTGGCAACAGCATCAACCAACGTCTCATGCAGTCGCTCCCGTCATGCCCAGTGCTTCACGCACCCGGCTTTTCACCTTGACCCGATAACGCCGATCCAGCGCCGCCAGCAACCCGCCGAAGCCAGTCAGCAGACCGCCGAACCAGATCCAGCGCACGAACGGTTTGACGTGAACGCGCACAGCCCAGGCGCCATCGCCCAGCGGTTCGCCGAGGGCGACGTAGAGGTCACGGGTGAAACCGGCGTCGATTCCGGCTTCGGTCATCACCGAGTTCTGCACGGTGTACAGGCGTTTTTCCGGGTGCAGCACGCTGACTTCCTTGCCATCGCGGATCACCCGAACGGTGCCCTTGTCGGAGGTGAAGTTCGGGCCTTCGAAGTGCTTGGCGCCTTCGAACACGAAGTGATAACCGGCCAGGTCCATGGACTCGCCCGGCGCCAGGCGCAAGTCGCGCTCGGCACTGTTCTGGCTCGACAACACGACGCCCAGCGCACACACGGCAATGCCCAGGTGAGCGATCTGCATGCCCCAATAACTGCGGGTCAGGGTCGGCAGGCCTTTGATCAGGCCTTTGTGGCGAGTCTTGTCGAGGATATCCCGGACACCGGCGAGCAATACCCACGCTGCCAGCATGAAGGTTGCAATCACCGCCCAGTTGAAATCGCCATAAGCGACGCCGGCCACAACCGCCAGCGCAGCACTGCCGAGCAGTACCGGGGTCAGCATGCTCATCAGCCATTTGACTGGGGTGTCTTTCCAGCGCACCAGCATGCCGACTGCCATCACCACCATCAGCAACGCCATCAACGGAATGAACAGCGCATTGAAGTACGGCGGGCCGACCGACAGTTTGGCGCCGGTCATAGCATCGAGAATCAGCGGGTACAAGGTGCCGAGCAGGATCATCGAAGCCGCCACCACCAACACCAGGTTGTTACCCAGCAGCAGGGTTTCCCGGGACCAGAGGTTGAAGCCGACCTGGCTCTTGACCACCGGCGCGCGCAGGGCGAACAGCGTCAGCGAACCGCCGACCACGAACAGCAGGAAAATCAGGATGAACACACCGCGCTCAGGGTCGGACGCAAACGCGTGAACCGACGTCAGCACGCCGGAACGCACGAGGAACGTACCGAGCAAGCTCAGCGAGAATGCGGCGATGGCCAGCAACACGGTCCAGCTCTTGAACACGCCACGTTTTTCCGTGACGGCCAACGAGTGAATCAGCGCCGTACCGACCAGCCAAGGCATGAAAGAGGCGTTTTCCACCGGGTCCCAGAACCACCAGCCGCCCCAGCCGAGTTCGTAATACGCCCACCACGAACCGAGGGTGATGCCGATACCAAGGAAAGCCCAGGCGACGATGGTCCACGGACGCGACCAGCGCGCCCACGCCGCATCAAGGCGACCGCCCATCAGCGCCGCGATGGCGAAGGCGAAAGCCACGGAGAAACCGACGTAACCCATGTACAGCATCGGCGGGTGAACGATCAGGCCGATGTCTTGCAGCAACGGATTGAGGTCGGCGCCATCGCTGGGCACTTGCGGCAGGATGCGCTTGAACGGGTTAGACGTGAGGATCAGGAACAGCAGGAAACCGGTGCTGATCATGCCCATCACCGCCAGCACGCGGGCCAGCATGTCCCGCGGCAACTGCCGGGAGAACACCGATACCGCGAAGGTCCAGCCACCGAGGATCAACGCCCACAACAGCAATGACCCTTCGTGTGCCCCCCAGACTGCGCTGAATTTGTAGTACCAAGGCAAGGCACTGTTGGAGTTGCTCGCGACGTAGGCGACCGAGAAGTCGTCGGTTATGAACGCGTAGGTCAGGCAACCAAAAGCGAACACCAGGAAAGTGAACTGACCCCAGGCGGCTGGCTGAGCCAGGCTCATCCACAGTCGATCACCGCGCCAGGCACCGAGCAATGGCACCACGGCCTGAACCAGCGCGAAACACAGCGCCAGGATCATGGCCAGGTGGCCAAGCTCAGGGATAAAGATTCCGGATGTCATCAATTAACCCTCTTTGGCTTGTGTGGGTGCCGACTGGCCGCTGTCTTTCAGGGCTTTGGTCACTTCCGGCGGCATGTATTTTTCGTCGTGCTTGGCCAGCACTTCGTCGGCCACCACCACGCCGTCGGCGTTGATTTTGCCCAGGGCAACGATGCCCTGCCCTTCACGGAACAGGTCCGGAAGAATGCCGCGATAGGTGATGGTCACGGATTTGTTGAAATCGGTGACGACGAATTTGACGTCCAGCGAATCGCCGGAACGTTGCAACGAACCTTTCTCGACCATGCCGCCCGCCCGAATACGCGTGTCTTGCGGCGCTTCGCCGTTAGCGATCTGGGTCGGGGTGTAAAACAGATTGATGTTCTGCTGCAAGGCGCTCAGGGCCAGGCCGACGGCAGCGCCGACACCCACCAGGATCGCGAGAATGATGATAAGACGCTTTTTGCGCAGCGGATTCACTTGCCGTTCTCCCGGCGCAGACGACGCGCCTCTTGTTGCAGATACCGCTTGCGGGCCAGGATCGGCGCCGCCACGTTGAGGACCAGCACTGCCAGGCAGATGCCATAGGCGGACCAGACATACAGGGCATGATGGCCCATGGCGAGGAAGTCGCCGAATGAAGCAAAACTCATCGAGCGGCCTCCAGGCTGTTTTGTACTTCGGCCTTGACCCAGCTGGCCCGCGCTTCGCGCTTGAGCACTTCAAGGCGCATGCGCAGCAACAGGACCGCGCCGAAGAAACAGTAAAAACCCAGCACCGTCAGCAGCAATGGCAGCCACATCTCGGCCGGCATCGCCGGTTTTTCGGTGAGGGTGAAGGTCGCGCCCTGGTGCAGGGTGTTCCACCACTCCACCGAGTACTTGATGATCGGAATGTTGATCACGCCGACAATCGCCAACACCGCACAGGCCTTCGCGGCGCTGTCACGATTACTGATGGCGTTGCCCAGTGCAATAAGACCGAAGTACAGAAACAGCAGGATCAGCATGGACGTCAGTCGCGCATCCCAGACCCACCACGAACCCCAGGTCGGTTTGCCCCAGATCGCGCCGGTGACCAGCGCCACAGCGGTCATCCAGGCCCCGATGGGCGCCGCGCATTGCAGGGCGACGTCGGCCAGTTTCATCTTCCAGACCAGCCCGACAATGCCACACACGGCCAGCATCACATAGCAGGACTGCGCCAGCATGGCGGCCGGAACATGGATATAGATGATGCGAAAGCTGTTGCCTTGCTGGTAGTCGGGCGGCGCGAAGGCCAGGCCCCAAACGACACCGACACCGATCAGCAGCAACGCCGCGACGCTCAGCCAGGGCAGCAGTTTGCCGCTGATGCCGTAAAACCATTTGGGCGAGCCGAGCTTGTGAAACCACGTCCAGTTCATACTGTTTCCATCACGGTTGCCCTTCGCTGTGAAGGGCTGGGTCTTTACTGATTAAATTTTAACCAGACCTCATTATTCGCCGACGCTGATCTTCAGGCCAGCAGCTATTGCAAAAGGTGTCAGGGTTATCGCCAGGGCGGTCAGGCTACCAAGCCACAAGAGATAACCGGTCGCCGGCATGCCCTGCAAGGCTGCCTGCAAGGCGCCACTGCCGAGAATCAACACCGGGATGTACAGCGGTAGAATCAGCAGTGCCAACAACAGGCCACCGCGCTTCAATCCGACCGTCAGGGCTGCGCCCACCGCACCGAGCAGGCTCAGCACCGGTGTACCCAGCAATAAGGAAAGCAGCAACACCGGCAGACAAGCGGCAGGTAAACCGAGCATCAACGCCAGCAGTGGCGCGAGCAAAACCAGTGCCAGGCCTGAGAAGGCCCAGTGTGCCAGTACCTTGGCCAAAACCAGAAGAGGCAGGGGGTGCGACGAAAGGACCCACTGTTCGAGGGAACCGTCTTCGAAATCACTGCGGAAAAGCCCGTCCAGCGAGAGCAGAACCGATAAAAGCGCTGCCACCCAGACCAGTCCCGGAGACAAGGTTTGCAACAATTGAGCCTCGGGGCCGACCGCCAGCGGGAACAGCGCCACGACGATAGCGAAGAACACCAGCGGATTAGCCAGTTCCGCAGGACGGCGGAACAATAAACGGGCCTCACGGGCGACCAACAGGCCGAAAACACTCATACGGCCCAATTCCCCAGGTCAATGTCGCGATAGCCGGCCGGCATCCGGGTCAGCGTGTGGTGCGTGGTCAACACGACCATGCCGCCCCGCTCGCAGTGCGCGGCCAGGTGTTCTTCGAGTTGCGCCACGCCTTGTTTATCGAGCGCGGTGAACGGTTCATCGAGAATCCACAGCGGCGGGCTGTCCAGGTACAACCGCGCCAACGCCACGCGACGATGCTGGCCAGCAGACAGGGTGTGGCAGGGAACATCCTCGAAACCGCGCAGTCCGACAGCCGCCAAGGCTTGCCAGATGGCCTCATGGGACGCCGGATGATGCAAGGCGCAAAGCCAGCTGAGGTTTTCCTCGGGGGTCAGCAGTTCCTTGATGCCGGCGGCATGACCGATCCACAGCAGGTTGCGCGCCAGCTCAAGACGTTGCTCATTGAGCGGCTGGCCGTTGAGCAGCACCTGACCGGCGGTCGGCTGCATCAGCCCGCACAGCAGACGCAACAGGCTGGTCTTGCCACTGCCGTTGGGGCCGCTGATTTGCACCATTTCGCCACTGGCCAGTCTCAAATCGAGATTTTCGAAGAGCAGCCGAAGGTCTCGCTCACAAGCGAGGGCAACGGTTTGCAGGACTGGGCTGGTCAAGGGATCACGGGCCTTTTGCGGTTCAAGTCGGCGGCAAAGCGGCCGCTAAAGAGATGCAGCATAGATGCATTGGCGGTCTGTTCTAGAGAGCTGCGTCAAACAATTGCAATGTTTTCGCCACTCCCCGAAAGACGGGCGGCATTATACATGCCATGCCCTACTCTAAAGAGTGCAATTTCCTCAGGTTGTGACCGCGTATGACAGGCGAAATGAACATCCTCCCGCTACCCCAGACCACGCCCGCGACTTCGCGGCCGCTGGTGATGAGTGGCGACCTGCTGCAGTTGCTAAAGCCAATGGAGGGCCTGATCGACGTCGGGCAGACCGCCAAGGCTGAAGTGCTGTCACTCAAGCAGACGGATCAGACTTTTCAACTGTTGCTCAAAGTCACCCTCGACAGCGGTCGCCAGACCACGGTGCAGGCCACCAGCACCCAGCCGCTGCCTCAAGGCACCAGCCTGGCGATCACGCAGCCGTCGGCGAGCAATCTGGCAATCACTGTGCAACAGGCCATCGCTTCCAGCATTGCCACCCTTACCCGCATCGACACCGCGCAACTGCCGGTCGGCACCTTGCTGCAAGGCAAAGTACTGACCTCGCAGGTGCTGCCGCAGGTGCCAGGGCAACCGACGGTGTTTCGCTCGATGGTGAGCTTGTTAAACACCGTGCTGAGCGGGAGCACCTTGAGTATCGACAGCCCGACGCCGCTGCGCATCGGCACGTTGTTGAGCGCCATGGTGCAAGACACCCAGACGCTGAAATTCGTCCCGCTGAGCAGCCGCCAGGAACAATTGGCGGTGACCCAGCAACTGGTCAGCCAACAAAGCCGCCAAGGCTCGCTGGATGGCTTGATCAAAGTCCTGCAAAACCTGCCGTTGCCTCCACCGTCGTCGGATCCGACTTCCAACGACCTGCGTGTTGCCGTGGAAAGACTCCTCGCTGGCCTCCCGGACGTTCAGCAATTGAGCACGCCAAAGGGTCTTGCTCAAGCGTTGGCCAACAGCGGCCTGTTCCTCGAAGCGAAATTGCTGACCGGACAGAATCCGACGCTGGCTCCAGACATGAAGGGCGATTTGCTCAAGCTGATCGCACAACTGACACCGGGGCTGCCGGCCAACACCAACCTCAACGCACTGATCGCCGCCAACACATTGGTGCAGGCGATGCCGAGTTTCGTGCGCAGCGCCCTCGGCATGCTCGGCCAGGTCAGCGCCAAACCGCTGCCGACCAGTTTCCCGCTGCCCGAGCGCCTGCTGCAAAGCCAGGACGGTGAAGGTGATCTGGAGCACTTGCTGCGTTTGGCAGCGGCGGCGGTTTCGCGCCTGCAAAGCCATCAACTGTCGAGCCTGGAACAAACCGGTCTGACGGATGATGGGCGGCTGGTCAGCACCTGGCAGCTGGAAATCCCCATGCGCAACCTGCAGGACATCGTGCCATTGCAGGTCAAGTTCCAGCGCGAAGAAGCCCCAGAGAAAGAACAGCCGCACGAACGTCGCGACGAACGCGAGCCCAAGCAGCCACTGTGGCGCGTCGACCTGGCGTTCGACATGGAACCGCTAGGCCCGTTGCAGATTCAGGCGCAGCTGATCAAGGGCAGCCTGTCCAGCCAACTCTGGGCCGAACGCCCGTACACCGCGAGCCTGATCGAAAGCAACCTGGCCGGGCTGCGCGAACGCCTGCTGGCGTCGGGACTGAACGTCGGCGATCTGGATTGCCACCTCGGCAAACCGCCACAAGGCCCGCAAACCCGTCTTGAACAACGCTGGGTCGACGAAACCGCATGAAAACCCCCAACGCCCCACGCCAGGCCATCGCCCTCAAATACGACGGCAGCCACGCCCCTACCCTCACGGCCAAGGGTGACGAAGCGCTGGCGGAAGAGATTTTGCGGATCGCTCGCGACTACGAAGTGCCGATCTACGAAAACGCCGAGCTGGTAAAGCTGCTGGCGCGGATGGAGCTGGGCGAGAGTATTCCGGAGGAGTTGTACCGCACGATTGCCGAGATTATTGCGTTTGCATGGAACCTGAAGGGCAAGTTTCCGGCGGGGCATGATCCCGATGCGGTCATGCTGGAGAAGGACATCACCGAACGCGGTGACAATTACTGAGGCTTCAAGGACGCCATCGCGGGCAAGCCCGGCTCGCACAGGGTTCGGCGGCGTTCACATACTTTGTGCGCGACCGCAATACCTGTGGGAGCGAGGCTTGCCCGCGATGAGGGCGGCACTTTCAAATCTACGGTGACTGACGCACCGCCATCGCGAGCAAGCTCGCGAAAGCAATTTCAGCCGAGTTGCAAAAATCAGTTCTTGTGAAGCTTGCGCATCAACTCCGCCTCAGCCTGGGTCAAGCCGCAGGACTGCGTGAGTTCATCCACCGTAGCGCCCATCCCGACCAGTCGCGCCGCCTGGGCAAACGACAGGCTCGACGGGTCGCGCTGTTCCAGTTGCGCCAGTTTGTCCGGCAGCGGGCCGACCACCGCGCGCAGCTCGTGCAGGTCTTCACCCATGCGCACGTTGCCGCGCTGGTAGTCGTCCACGCGTTTGGCCAGGTCCTTGATGCGCTGATCCCGCAGCGCATCGCCCTGAGCCTGTTGCGCGGCGATCAATCGTTGACCGCGTATGTACGCCAGAAACATCGCCAGCGTGCCTGCCCAGAAAAGGAACAGGACAATGACCGCTACCTCAAGAATCAATCAGATGCTCTCCAGGTCCGACCATTCTTCTTCGCTCATCATCTTGTCCAGCTCGACCAGGATCAGCAGTTCGTTGTTCTTGTTGCATACGCCTTGGATGAACTTGGCGGATTCTTCGTTACCGACGTTTGGCGCGGTTTCGATTTCCGACTGACGCAGGTAAACCACTTCGGCCACGCTGTCGACCATGATCCCGACTACTTGCTTGTCGGCTTCAATGATGACGATACGGGTGTTGTCGCTGATCTCGGCATTCATCAGGCCGAAACGCTGACGGGTGTCGATTACAGTAACCACGTTACCGCGCAGGTTGATGATGCCCAGCACGTAGCTCGGAGCACCCGGTACCGGGGCGATTTCGGTGTAGCGCAGGACTTCCTGAACGCGCATCACGTTGATGCCGTAGGTTTCGTTGTCCAGCTTGAAGGTTACCCATTGCAGGATCGGATCTTCGGAACCCTTTGCAGCCGTCGCCTTATCATTCATACCCTGACCCCTCGAAAAACCGCCCTGGCGGTGTGTGTTCTGTGCATCGGCAGTGACTGCCGATGCGTGTTTGTTATGTCGGTTTGTGAGCCGGTTTCTTGATGCTGCTCATGTGCTTTGCCCCGCCACTGGCGATCAGCTCGGCCAGTGCGGAAACGTCGAGCAAGGCACACATGTGTTCAATCACGGTGCCCGCCAGCCAAGGTCGTTGACCCCGGTGGCTGCGCCATTTGATTTCGTTGGGGTCCAGGCGCAACGAGCGGCTGACCTGATGCACGGCCAGCCCCCACTCATAACCCTGGACCGAAATGACGTATTGCAGGCCCTGGCGGAAGTCATCGCGGTAGCGGTCGGGCATGACCCAACGCGCGGTATCGAGGACTTTCAGGTTGCCGGCCTGGCTCGGGAGAATCCCGAGGAACCACTCCGGCTGACCGAACAGCGGCGTCAGCTCGTGACCAGCCAACGAATATATCGAACCGAGGCACACCAGCGGCACCGCCAGCGTCAGGCCGGCGACATCGAACAACAGGCATTCGAAGGGCTCGGCGGCCCACGATGGACGCCCGTCAGTTTCGACCGGAGGCGGCGTGTTGCTCGGCGGGAGATGAACTTCGACAACCGGCGGCACCAGCGTTTGCAGCAGCGGTGCGATGGTCGATACCGGCGCGAGGATCGGTGCCGGTGCTTCCATGACAGGTGCTGGCGCCTTCACGACTGGCGCAACGACAGGGGCCACAACCACCGCGGCATCACGCGCCTGCTCTTCGAGCACCGCCAACTGAAACTCGTCGAGGGTGCTTTCAGGCTCGATCACTTCGACGGGCGCTTCGATGACGGGCGCCAGCTCCTCGGTCGCGTCCTGCAGCAAGCTGTCCAGATAGCTCTGGAGCGCCAGTTGCGGGCGAGAGGTGATTTTCACCGGCCGATTCATTTAAGCACCACGCAAGGAAGGTTCATCTCACGCCACCTGCGCAACGGATTGCTGCGCCAGCAAATGCTTGAGCAGCGCGCGGTAAGCCAGAACGCCGCGGCTCTTGCCGTCGAACTGCGAAGGCGTGAGCCCGGCCCGGCTTGCGTCACGCAGACGCGTGTCGACCGGAATGTAGCCTTGCCAGATTTCTTCCGGGTACAGGTCGCGCAGCACCCGCAGAGTCCCGAGGGAAGCCTGCGTGCGGCGGTCGAACAAGGTCGGGATGATGGTGAACGGCAGCGCCTGTTTGCGTGAGCGATTGATCATCGCCAGGGTGTTGACCATGCGCTCCAGGCCTTTGACGGCCAGATGCTCGGTCTGCACCGGGATCACCAATTGCTGGCTCGCCGCCAAGGCATTGACCATCAGCACGCCGAGCAACGGCGGACTGTCGATCACCGCATAATCGAAGTCCTGCCACAACTGCGCCAGGCTCTTGGCAATCACCAGGCCCAAACCACTCTGCCCCGGCGACTGACGCTCAAGGGTGGCCAGCGCGGTGCTGGAGGGCAACAGGGAAATGCTTTCGTGGCTGGTGGGCAACAGCAACTGACCGGGCAAGCCTTGCGGCACGCTGCCCTTGTGCAGGAACAAGTCGTAGCTGCTGTGTTCCAGGGTGTCGGGGTCGTAGCCGAAGTAACTGGTCATGGAGCCGTGCGGGTCGAGATCGACCACAACCACGCGCTTGCCCGCCTCGGCCAGCAAACCGGCTAAAGCGATAGAGGAAGTGGTTTTACCAACACCACCCTTTTGATTGGCAACTGCCCAGACTCTCATTCGAAGGGTTCCGCCCGGCCGACTGGGTCGACCGAGAAATAGCTCAGCGTGTTAATACGGGTGACGGAGAATTGACGGCGCTCTCTCGTACCGGCGACTTGACCGGGGTCGGTGCAGTTTGTGTGCCAGCACGCTTCAACGCGGCGTCCGGTTGTGCATGAGCGGTACCGGTGCCGGTCAGGCTGCGGCGCACATCGAGATTGCGCGACACCACCAGCACCACACGACGGTTGCGTGCGCGGCCTTCGGCAGTGGCGTTGTTGGCCACCGGCTGGAACTCGCCGTAGCCCACGGACGCCAGGCGGCTGGGGTTCACACCCTGCATCGCCAGCATGCGCACGATGCTCGCGGAACGGGCCGAGGACAGCTCCCAGTTGGTCGGGTACTGCGCGGTGCGAATCGGTTGATCGTCCGTAAAACCTTCGACGTGGATCGGGTTGTCGAATGGCTTCAGAATCCCGGCGACCTTGTCGATGATGTTGAACGCGATGTCGCTGGGCATGGCATCGCCGCTGCCAAACAACAGGCTGGAATTGAGTTCGATCTCGACCCACAACTCGTTGCCACGCACGGTCATCTGGTTGGAGCTGATCAGGTCACCAAACGCGGCACTGATGTCATCGGCGATACTTTTCAGCGGGTCGTTGGAACCGGCAACCCCGGCATCGACCTGCTCGCTGTCTTTCACCAACGGTTTTGCCGGCGTCACGGTCATCGGCCGCTCTTCACCGACCGGAATCGGTTTGAGCGAACGATCGGCGTCGGTGAAGACCCCGATCAACGCTTGCGAGATGACTTTGTACTTGCCTTCGTTGATCGAAGAGATCGAGTACATGACCACGAAGAACGCGAACAGCAACGTGATGAAGTCGGCATAGGAAACGAGCCAGCGTTCGTGGTTCACATGTTCTTCAGGTTGGCGACGACGTGCCATGGTCCATGTCTCCCATCAATCCATGAAGCCCTGAAGCTTCAACTCAATAGAGCGAGGGTTTTCACCTTCAGCGATCGACAGGATCCCTTCCAGCAACATTTCGCGATAACGCGACTGACGCAAGGCCACGGACTTGAGCTTGGAGGCAATCGGCAGCAACACCAGGTTGGCACTGGCCACACCGTAGATGGTCGCGACGAAGGCCACGGCAATGCCGCTGCCCAGTTGGGTCGGATCGGCCAGGTTGCCCATGACATGGATCAGGCCCATCACTGCCCCGATAATCCCGATGGTCGGCGCGTAGCCGCCCATGCTTTCAAAGACTTTGGCGGCCTCGATGTCGCGGCTTTCCTGGGTGTAGAAATCCACTTCCAGGATGCTGCGAATCGCTTCCGGTTCGGCACCGTCAACCAGCAGTTGCAGGCCTTTGCGCGAGTAGCTGTCAGGTTCGGCATCGGCCACCCCTTCCAGGCCGAGCAGGCCTTCCTTGCGGGCGGTCAGGCTCCAGTTCACCACGCGATCAATGCCACCGGCCAGGTCAACGCGCGGCGGAAACAGAATCCAGCCAAGGATTTGCATGGCGCGCTTGAAGGCGCTCATCGGCGATTGCAACAAGGCTGCGCCGATGGTGCCACCCAATACGATCAGGGCTGCCGGGCCGTTGGCCAGCGCGCCAAGGTGGCCTCCTTCAAGGTAATTGCCGCCAATGATGGCGACGAACGCCATGATGATGCCAATCAGGCTTAAAACATCCATCAGATACACGCCTCGACCAGGTGCTTGCCAATATCTTCCAACCCGTAGATCGCATCGGCGAGATCGGCTTTGACGATGGCCATCGGCATGCCGTAGATCACGCAACTGGCTTCATCCTGAGCCCAGATCGCGCTGCCGCTCTGTTTGAGCAGGCGAGCCCCTTCACGACCGTCGGCGCCCATGCCGGTCAGCACGACCGCCAGAACTTTGTCACCGTAGGACTTGGCAGCAGAACCGAAGGTGATGTCCACGCTTGGTTTGTAAT
Organism: Pseudomonas mucoides; assembly: GCF_015461845.1. Lineage (GTDB taxonomy): Bacteria > Pseudomonadota > Gammaproteobacteria > Pseudomonadales > Pseudomonadaceae > Aquipseudomonas > Aquipseudomonas mucoides. The sequence goes on from NZ_JACOPW010000001.1 coordinate 1,203,044, forward strand.
TCAGACGCTCGTCGCCCGGCAGGATTTTCACCGCGCCACGGCCATCGATCATCATTTGCTTGCCACCCGGTGCCAGCAACGCCAGGCCAGGACGCAGGATGTCGCCATCCTCGGCTTCCTTGACGCTGATCCGGCAGAGCTTGTCCAGGCGTTCGGCGAAGGCCTTGGTGAACGCCGCCGGCATGTGCTGGATCAATACCAGCGGCGCCGGGAAGTTGGCCGGCAACTGGGTCAGGACCCGTTGCAGCGCTACCGGACCGCCCGTGGACGTGCCGATGGCCACCAGTTTGTAGGCTTTGCGTTTTGGTGCAGGCGACGATGGGCCGGACGACACAGGCGCATGGGTGCGTGCCGGAATCGGCGCCGGCGCCGGACGCGACGGTGCATGGCTGCCGTAACTGCTGGCGCTTGCAGGCGCAGGAGTTGGAGCAGGCGCGGCGACCGGGGCCGGAGCACTGTAGGTATTGGCGCGACGGTTACTGCGCGAAATGCTCAGGATCTTTTCGCACAGCAGTTGCTTGACCTTCTCCGGGTTACGGGAGATGTCTTCGAAATTCTTCGGCAGGAAATCCACGGCGCCGGCATCCAGCGCATCGAGGGTGACCCGGGCGCCTTCGTGGGTCAGCGAGGAGAACATCAACACCGGCGTCGGGCAGCGCTGCATGATGTGCCGCACGGCCGTGATGCCGTCCATCATGGGCATTTCGTAGTCCATTGTGATCACGTCCGGCTTGAGGGCCAGGGCCTGATCGATCGCCTCTTTTCCGTTGGTCGCCGTGCCGACGACCTGGATATTCGAATCCGCTGAAAGAATTTCCGAGACGCGGCGGCGGAAAAACCCCGAATCGTCCACCACCAGGACTTTGACTGCCATAAACACTCCGTTAGACGGAGCGAGGCTCAGTCGCCCCGCTCCACCAGAATCAAATACGCCGCGTGGCGTAACGCTTGAGCATGCTCGGAACATCGAGAATCAGCGCAATGCGGCCGTCACCGGTGATGGTGGCGCCCGACATGCCCGGGGTTCCCTGGAGCATTTTGCCCAATGGCTTGATGACCACTTCTTCCTGGCCCACCAACTGATCGACGACAAAGCCGATCCGCTGCGTGCCCACCGAAAGGATCACCACATGGCCTTCGCGCTGCTCTTCGTGAGCGGCGGAGCTGACCAGCCAGCGCTTGAGGTAAAACAGTGGCAGCGCCTTGTCGCGCACGATCACCACTTCCTGACCATCCACCACGTTGGTGGTCGACAGGTCGAGGTGGAAGATCTCGTTGACGTTCACCAGCGGGAATGCAAACGCCTGGTTGCCGAGCATGACCATCAGCGTCGGCATGATCGCCAGGGTCAGCGGGACCTTGATGACGATCTTCGAGCCCTGGCCCTTGGTCGAGTAGATGTTGATCGAACCGTTGAGCTGGGAAATCTTGGTTTTCACCACGTCCATGCCCACGCCACGACCCGACACGTCGGAGATCTCGGTCTTGGTCGAGAACCCTGGCGCGAAAATCAGGTTGTAGCACTCGGTGTCGCTCAAGCGATCCGCCGCATCCTTGTCCATCACACCGCGTTTTACCGCGATGGAACGCAGGACGTGCGGGTCCATGCCTTTGCCGTCATCGGAGATCGACAGCAGGATGTGGTCACCTTCCTGTTCCGCCGCAAGTACGACTCGACCGCCACGGGACTTGCCCGAGGCTTCGCGTTCTTCCGGCGACTCGATGCCGTGGTCGACCGCGTTGCGCACCAAGTGGACCAGCGGGTCGGCCAGGGCCTCGACGAGGTTCTTGTCGAGGTCGGTTTCTTCGCCGACCAGTTCCAGGTTGATCTCTTTCTTGAGCTGGCGAGCCAGGTCGCGAACCAGGCGCGGGAAGCGCCCGAAGACTTTCTTGATCGGTTGCATCCGGGTCTTCATGACCGCGGTTTGCAGGTCAGCCGTGACCACGTCGAGGTTCGACACCGCCTTGGACATGGCTTCGTCGGCACTGTTGGCACCCAGGCGAACCAGGCGGTTACGCACCAGTACCAGTTCGCCGACCATGTTCATGATTTCGTCGAGACGCGCGGTATCGACCCGCACGGTGGTCTCGGCTTCGCTCGCCGGTTTTTCCGGTGGCGGCGCAGCCGGAGCACGGGCCGGGGCCGGTGCAGCAGCGGCAGCCGGTTTCGGTGCCTCGGCTTTCGGTTCTGGTGCCTTGGCCACCGGTGCCGCTGCCTTGGCAGCGGGCGCCGGGGCAGTGACGACAGTGCCTGTCGCCACATCGGTGAACTTGCCTTTACCGTGCAATTCGTCGAGCAGCGATTCGAACTCGTGATCGGAGATCAGATCCCCACCCACCGCCGCCGCAGTTGGCGCAGGTGTAGTCGGTACCGAAGCAATGGCCGACTCCAGCGCATCCACCGCAAAGTTGCCTTTGCCGTGCAACTGGTCGAGCAGTGCTTCAAATTCGTCGTCGGTAATGTCGGAGCTGTCGCCCGCCGCTTTTGGCGCAGCCGGTGCGGCTGGCGCAGGGGCCACGGCATCAACGGCGAACTGGCCTTTGCCGTGCAATTGATCGAGCAACGACTCGAACTCGGCATCGGTGATTTCGTCGCTGGCAGTAGCATCGCTGACAGGCGTTGGTGCTGCAGCCACTGGCGCTTCGGCCTGAGCCTTGACGGCGTTCAGCGAGTCCAGCAGTTGTTCGAATTCGTTATCGGTGATGTCGCCCGATTCGCTTTCGGCGGCAGGTGCTTCAGCCACGTGAGCAACCGGAGCAGCTTCATCTGCCGTTTGCGGCTCGGCCAGACGGGCCAGGGCCTCCAGCAATTCAGGTGTCGCCGCCGTAACCGGGCTGCGCTCGCGGACCTCGCCGAACATGCTGTTCACCGCGTCCAGCGCTTCGAGGACCACGTCCATCAGTTCCGAATCGACGCGACGCTCACCCTTGCGCAGGATGTCGAACACGTTTTCGGCGATGTGGCAGCACTCCACCAGCTCGTTGAGCTGGAGGAAGCCGGCGCCCCCTTTTACAGTGTGAAAACCGCGAAAAATTGCATTGAGCAAGTCCGCATCATCCGGTCGGCTTTCCAGCTCGACCAGTTGTTCGGACAGTTGCTCTAGAATCTCGCCGGCCTCAACCAGGAAATCCTGAAGGATCTCTTCATCGGCGCCGAAGCTCATTAAGGGGGTGCTCCTACAGGTCTAAAAACCTAAAAAACCTAGAATGCTGAAACGCTAAAATCCCAGGCTGGATAGCAAATCGTCCACATCGTCCTGACCGGACACAACGTCTTCTCTTTTATCGGCATGAATCTGCGGACCTTCACCCTGAGAGAGATGTTTTTGTGGATCTTTTTCGGCGAGCATCGATTCACGGTCATGTTCGATACCCGCAAAGCGGTCTACCTGGCTGGCCATGAGGACGAGCTTGAGCAAATTGCTTTCAACTTCGGTGACCAACTGGGTCACGCGCTTGATCACCTGACCGGTGAGGTCCTGGTAATCCTGAGCCAGCAGGATGTCGTTGAGGTTGCTCGACACCGTGCGGTTGTCCTCGGTGCTGCGTGTCAGGAAACCGTCGACGCGGCGGGCCAGCTCACGAAACTCTTCAGCCCCGACTTCGCGGCGCATGAACCGGCTCCAGTCCGTGCTCAACGCCTGGGCTTCTTCGCTCAGGCTGTTGACCAGCGGCGTGGCGCTTTCCACCAGGTCCATGGTGCGGTTGGCCGCGGCCTCGGTCAGCTTGACCACATACCCCAGGCGCTCGGTGGCGTCCGTGATCTGCGACACTTCCTCGGCTTGCGGCATGTTCGGGTCAATCTGGAAATTGACGATCGCGCTGTGCAGCTCGCGAGTGAGCTTGCCCACTTCCTGATACAGGCCACGGTCACGGGTCTGATTGAGCTCATGGATCAGTTGCACAGCCTCGCCGAACCTGCCTTTTTCAAGGCTGGCGACCAGTTCGACGGCATGTTTTTTCAGGGTCGATTCAAAATCGCCCTGTGAAGATTCTTTATGCTCCATAGCTCCCCCGTGGCGCAGTGGATCAACCGATGCGTTCGAAAATCTTCTCGATTTTTTCTTTCAACGCCTGGGCCGTGAAGGGTTTGACCACATAGCCGTTTACACCGGCCTGGGCCGCTTCGATGATCTGCTCGCGCTTGGCTTCAGCGGTCACCATCAACACCGGCAGGTGCTTGAGCTTTTCATCGGCGCGCACGTGGCGCAGCAGATCGATACCGGTCATGCCAGGCATGTTCCAGTCCGTTACCAGAAAGTCGATGCTCCCGCTGTTGAGAACCGGAATGGCGGTAGTGCCATCGTCAGCCTCGACCGTGTTGGTGAACCCAAGGTCACGCAACAGGTTTTTTATGATCCGCCGCATCGTTGAGAAGTCATCAACGATGAGGATTTTCATGTTCTTGTCCAATTCGACCTCCAAGCAGTCTTAAACGCGCCCAGCACCTGGACGCGCCATTTCAATCAATTCGGCAATTCACTCGATGACTGTCTGGAGCACAACAGATCGCGACCGGTGCCGTTCAAATCCGCACCAGCCCCGTTCGCAGTGTCCCCACACTGCCTTCAGCGCGCTCGCCACTCCCCCAAACGCCCCCGCAAACGGGCCGCGCACTGGCTGTGTAACTGGCTGACCCGCGATTCGCTGACCCCCAGGACCTCACCGATTTCCTTGAGATTCAACTCTTCGTCGTAGTACAGCGCCAACACCAGTCGCTCGCGCTCCGGCAAATTGGCAATCGCGTCCGCCAGCGCCGCCTGGAAGCGTTCATCTTCCAGATCGCGTGACGGCTCGAGATGAGCACTCGCGCCATCCTCGTGCAGCCCTTCGTGTTCGCCGTCCTGCAACAGATCGTCGAAACTGAATAAGCGGCTGCCCAGGGTGTCGTTCAAAATCCCGTAATAATCGTCGAGACTCAATTGGAGTTCGGCCGCAACCTCGTGATCTTTAGCGTCACGGCCGGTTTTAGCTTCAATAGAGCGAATTGCGTCACTGACCATACGGGTATTTCGGTGGACCGAACGTGGCGCCCAGTCCCCCTTGCGTACTTCATCGAGCATGGCGCCGCGGATTCGTATGCCCGCGTACGTCTCGAAACTGGCGCCTTTGCTGGCGTCGTATTTGGTCGATACTTCGAGCAGGCCGATCATCCCGGCCTGGATCAGGTCTTCAACCTGGACACTGGCCGGCAGACGGGCCAGCAAGTGGTAAGCAATGCGTTTGACCAGTGGCGCGTAACGCTCGATCAGCTCGTACTGCGCGTCACGTGCCGACTTCTTGTAGAGGTTGTAGCCACTGGCTGTCATAGGACGGGTCCTGCGGTCTGTTGCACGAGGCGCTCGACGAAAAACTCAAGGTGCCCGCGCGGGTTGGCAGGCAGCGGCCAGGTATCAACTTTCTGCGCGATGGCCTTGAACGCCAGGGCGCACTTGGAACGCGGGAAGGCTTCATACACGGCACGTTGTTTCTGCACAGCCTTGCGCACGCTTTCGTCGTAAGGCACCGCGCCGACGTATTGCAAGGCAACGTCGAGAAAGCGGTCGGTGACCTTGGTCAACTTGGCGAACAGGTTGCGACCTTCTTGCGGGCTCTGGGCCATGTTGGCCAGGACACGGAAGCGGTTCATGCCGTAATCGCGGTTAAGCAGTTTGATCAGCGCGTAGGCGTCGGTGATCGAGGTCGGCTCGTCGCAGACCACCAGCAAGACTTCTTGCGCTGCGCGAACAAAACTGACTACCGAGTCACCTATGCCCGCAGCGGTGTCGATCACCAATACGTCGAGGTTGTCGCCGATGTCGCTGAACGCCTGGATCAGGCCGGCGTGTTGAGCCGGGCTCAAATGAACCATGCTCTGGGTACCGGACGCGGCCGGAACAATTCGAATACCGCCCGGGCCCTGCAACAGAACGTCGCGCAGCTCGCAGCGGCCTTCGATCACGTCGGCCAGGGTACGTTTGGGTGTCAGTCCCAACAGAACGTCGACGTTCGCCAGGCCCAGGTCAGCGTCCAACAGCATGACGCGACGGCCGAGTTCAGCCAGGGCCAGTGACAAATTCACTGACACGTTAGTCTTGCCGACGCCACCTTTGCCGCCGGTCACCGCGATCACCTGTACGGGATGCATGCTGCCCATGTTATTTCTTTACCTTGTCTTGCATAGACGGAGGCCACATTACTGGCTGCGCGTTCGCAAATGGAACAATGCATGGCAGACCATCGATGTAGGTACAAAAACTGTTCATGACTACCTTAGCCAACCTGCTTGGTCGGGCTGTGGTAAATATCAGCGAACATATCAGCCATGGCTTCTTCGCTGGGTTCTTCCTGCATTTGCACGCTCACGGCGCGACTGACCAACTGATGACGGCGCGGCAGATGCAAATCATCCGGAATCCGCGGGCCATCGGTCAGGTACGCCACCGGCAATTCATGACTGATCGCCAGGCTCAGCACCTCGCCCAGACTTGCCGTTTCATCCAGTTTAGTCAGGATGCAGCCAGCGAGCCCGCAGCGCTTGTAACTGTGATAAGCGGCTGTTAGAACCTGTTTTTGGCTGGTGGTTGCGAGCACCAGGTAATTTTTTGATTTGATGCCACGCCCGGCCAGGCTTTCGAGCTGCATGCGCAGGGCGGGATCGCTGGCCTGAAGGCCTGCGGTATCGATCAGCACCACGCGTTTGCGCAGCAGTGGCTCCAGCGCCTGAACCAGCGACTGGCCCGGATCGACGTGGGTCACCGACACATTGAGAATGCGCCCCAGCGTCTTGAGCTGCTCCTGGGCGCCAATGCGAAAGCTGTCCATGCTCACCAGCGCGATGTTCTGCGCGCCGTACTTGAGCACGTAACGGGCCGCGAGCTTGGCCAGGGTGGTGGTCTTGCCCATGCCGGCAGGGCCGACCATGGCAATCACGCCGCCCTCTTCCAGTGGCTCGACTTCCGGTGTGGCAATCATCCGCGCCAGGTGCGCCAGCAACATGCGCCAGGCCTGACGGGGCTCATCGATATCACCGATCATGGCCAGCAGATCGCGCGACAACGGGCCGGACAGGCCGATGCGTTGCAGGCGACGCCAAAGGTTGGCCTGGGCCGGACGACTGCCTTGCAGCTGATTCCAGGCCAGCGAACCGAGCTGTACTTCCATCAGTTCACGCAGGCTGTTGAGTTCGAAGCGCATCGAGTCGAACGCGCGTGGATCAACGCCGCCAGCAGCCGGTGCCGGGGCAGACGCCGAGCGACGCGGTTCGGCGTAGGTCGGTTCGATCAATGGCTCGGCAGCGGTCAGTGGCAGGCCGGCGAACAACTGGCGATTGGTGGTCTTGTCGCCTTCGGTCTCGCCATCGCCACGCAGGCTCAATTCGGCCTGGGCAGTCACAATGCGCGATTGGGTCTTGCGCAGCTCATCCTCGAGTTCCATGTTCGGAACGCGCGGGGCCAGCGCCGACAATTTGTAATCCAGCGCAGCCGTCAGCTCGACACCGCCGGCGATCCGGCGATTGCCAATAATGGCGGCATCGGCGCCCAGCTCATCACGAACCAGTTTCATGGCCTGACGCATATCGGCGGCGAAAAAACGCTTAACTTGCATAAACCACTACCTCAGCCGTTGGGCCCTACTGTCGCAACGATGGTCACTTGCTTGTTGTCAGGGATTTCCTGATAAGCCAACACATGCAAACCCGGGACTGCCAGTCGGCCAAATCGCGACAACATGGCGCGAACCGGGCCGGCCACCAGCAGAATCACCGGCTGACCTTGCATTTCCTGACGCTGCGCCGCATCGATCAACGAGCGCTGCAGCTTCTCTGCCATGCTTGGCTCCAGCAGAACGCCCTCTTCCGAGCCTTGTCCTGCCTTCTGAAGACTATTGAGCAATATCTGTTCCAACCTTGGCTCCAGGGTGATCACTGGTAGCTCGGAGTCAGTACCTACAATGCTTTGGACGATTGCGCGGGATACACCGACCCGCACAGCGGCCACCAAAGCGGCAGTATCTTGACTCTTGGCGGCGTTGTTGGCGATCGCCTCGGCGATGCTGCGAATGTCGCGCACAGGCACCTGTTCGGCCAGCAGCGCTTGCAACACCTTGAGCAGCTGCGACAGCGAAACCACGCCCGGCACCAGCTCTTCAGCCAGTTTAGGCGAGCTTTTGGCCAGCAATTGCATGAGTTGCTGGACTTCTTCATGACCGATCAGTTCGCTGGAGTGCTTGTACAGGATCTGGTTCAAGTGCGTGGCAACCACGGTACTGGCATCGACCACCGTATAACCGAGCGATTGCGCCTGGGCGCGCTGGCTGATTTCGATCCAGACCGCCTCCAGGCCAAAAGCCGGATCTTTGGCGGTTATGCCATTAAGCGTGCCGTAGACCTGCCCCGGGTTGATCGCCAGTTCGCGATCCGGGTAAATCTCGGCTTCTGCCAGGATCACGCCCATGAGCGTGAGGCGGTAGGCACTCGGCGCCAGGTCGAGGTTGTCACGGATATGCACCGTCGGCATCAGGAAGCCCAGGTCCTGGGACAGCTTCTTGCGCACGCCCTTGATCCGCGCCAGCAGTTGCCCCCCCTGATTGCGGTCTACCAGCGGAATCAGGCGATAGCCGACTTCCAGGCCAATCATGTCGATAGGCGTGACGTCATCCCAGCCCAGCTCTTTGGTCTCCATGGCGCGGGCCGGCGATGGCAGCAGTTCCTGCTGACGCTTGACCTCTTGCAGCGCCTGGACCTTGACCACGTTCTGCTTCTTCCAGAACAGGTACGCACCACCGGCAGCGAGAGCAGCCATGCTCAGGAAGGAAAAGTGCGGCATGCCGGGCACCAGGCCCATCACTGCCATCAGTCCCGCCGCGACAGCCAACGCTTTCGGCGAGGCGAACATCTGGCGATTGATTTGCTTGCCCATGTCTTCCGAACCGGAAGCACGGGTCACCATGATCGCGGCGGCCGTGGACAACAGCAGTGATGGCAATTGCGCCACCAAACCGTCACCGATGGTCAACAGCGCGTACACCCGACCGGCATCGCCAAAGGTCATGCCGTGCTGGAAGATACCGACCGCCATGCCGCCGATCAGGTTGATGAACAGAATCAACAGGCCGGCAATGGCGTCACCGCGCACGAATTTGCTGGCACCGTCCATGGAACCGTAGAACTCAGCCTCCTGGGCGACTTCCATCCGGCGCAGTTTGGCCTGGTTCTGATCAATCAGGCCGGCGTTCAAATCGGCGTCGATTGCCATTTGTTTGCCGGGCATCGCATCGAGGGTGAAGCGCGCGCTCACCTCGGAAATCCGCCCGGCACCCTTGGTCACCACGACGAAGTTGATGATCATTAAAATCGCGAAGACCACGATACCGACCACGTAGTTACCGCCGATCACCACCTCACCGAAGGCCTGGATCACCTTACCGGCGGCGGCGTGGCCGTCCTGACCGTGGAGCATCACCACCCGCGTGGAGGCCACGTTCAGCGCCAGTCGCAGCAACGTCGCGACCAGCAGAATGGTCGGGAACACCGCGAAGTCCAGCGGCCGCAAGGCGTAGACGCAGACCAGCAAAACGACGATCGACAGTGCGATATTGAACGTGAAGAACACGTCCAGCAGGAACGGCGGCACCGGCAGCATCATCATGGCCAGCATGACCAGCAGCAACAACGGCACGCCCAGATTGCCCCGACTTAAGTCGGCAACGTTTGTGCGAGCACTGTTGAATAACTGAGAGCGATCCACGGTTTTCCCCGTTCCTTTAAAGCAAACTTTTGACGCCTGAAGCTGGCGCAAAGCGGCTATTGCAAGAAGCCTTCCAACTTTTGCAGAGGAGGTAAATAGAGGGATTGATTGGAGTTTTTTTGTAGCAGCTGTCGAGCCTGCGAGGCTCGACAGCTGCTCCAGGGGTGGGTCAGGAGTCGCGGCGCAGATCCGGTGGAATCGGCAGGTCATCCTTGAGCGGCTCAGGCGGCTTGCCTTTGCCGGCGCGGTGCTGGCGGATCTGGTAGACGTAAGCCAATACCTGGGCGACCGCCAGGTACAGGCCACCGGGTATTTCCTGCTCCAGCTCGGTGGAGTAATAGATCGAACGCGCCAGGGCGGGCGATTCGAGCAGCAAGACATTGTTGGCCACGGCGATTTCGCGGATTTTCAAGGCCAGGAAGTCACTGCCCTTGGCCAGCAGCACCGGCGCGCTGCCTTTGTCCGGGTCGTACTTGAGCGCCACGGCGTAGTGGGTCGGGTTGGTGATGACCACATCGGCCTCGGGAATGGCCGCCATCATCCGCCGTTGCGACATCTCGCGCTGCAACTGGCGGATGCGCTGTTTGACCTCCGGCCGCCCTTCCTGATCCTTGTGCTCGTCGCGCACCTCCTGCTTGGTCATCAGCAGTTTCTTGTGGCTTTCCCACAACTGCACCGGCACGTCGACGGCGGCGATGATGATCAGCCCGCAGGCCATCCACAAGGTGCTCCAGCCCACCACTTGCAGGCTGTGAATGACCGCCATCTCCAACGGCTCGTGCGCGATGCGCATCAGGTCGTCGATGTCGGAAGACAACACCGCCAGTGCCACGAACAGCACGATCAGAAACTTCGCCAACGCCTTGAGCAGCTCGACGATGGCCTTGGCCGAGAACATCCGCTTGAGCCCCGCGCCAGGATTCATGCGACTGAACTTCGGTGCCATGGAACCCGCTGCGAACAACCAGCCACCCAGGGAAATCGGACCGATCAACGCGGCCAGCAGCAAGGTGATCATCAACGGCTGAATCGCCACCAGCGCAATCTGCCCCGAATGCAGGAGGAAGGTGCCCATGTTGCGTTGATCCAGAATCACTTCCCGCGAGAGCGTGAAGTTCATCCGCATCAGCTCCATCATTTCCTGCGCGAGGGCGCCGCCGAAAACCAGCAGGCCGCCGGCGCCGGCGAGCATGATCGCCAGGGTGTTGAGCTCCTTGGAACGCGCAATCTCACCCTTGTCCCGTGAGTCTTTTTTGCGCTTCTCCGTGGGGTCTTCTGTTTTGTCCTGACCGCTTTCGCTCTCAGCCATGACTCAGCGCGCCCGTGCGAGTTCGCGTAAAAACTGCAAGGCCTCGGTGGCCAGCGGTTGATACTGATTGATGATGTCCGCCAGCCCGACCCAGACGATGAACAGCCCGAGCACCAGGGTCAGCGGAAAACCGATAGAGAAGATATTCAGCTGCGGCGCGGCCCGGGTCATCACGCCGAACGCGATGTTGACTACCAGCAGCGCCGTGATCGCTGGCAACACCAACAACAACGCCGCACCGAGGACCCAGCCGAGCTTGCCGGCCAGTTCCCAGAAATGATTGACCAACAATCCGCTGCCAACCGGCAGGGTGGTGAAGCTTTCAGTCAGGACTTCGAACACCACCAGATGCCCGTTCATAGACAGGAACAGCAGTGTCACCAGCATGGTGAAGAACTGCCCGATCACCGCCACCGAAACGCCGTTGGTGGGGTCGACCATCGACGCGAAGCCCATGCCCATCTGAATGGAAACGATCTGCCCGGCGACCACGAAGGCCTGAAAGAACAGCTGTAAGGAAAAACCCAGAATCGCGCCAATCAGGATCTGCTCGGCGATCAGCAGCAGCCCACTCAAGTCCAGCGCATTGACCGGCGGCATCGGCGGCAGCCCCGGAGCGATCACCACGGTGATCGCCAACGCAAAGTACAAACGCACACGTTTGGGCACCAGCGTTGTACCGAACACCGGCATGACCATCAGCAGGGCGCCGATGCGAAACAGCGGCAACATGAACGTCGCCACCCAGGTACTGATCTGGGTGTCGGTCAGCTGCAACAGCGACGGCATGGTTTAGCCAATGACCTGAGGAATGCTGCCGTACAACTGCAGGATGTATTCCATGAACGTCTGCACCAGCCATGGGCCGGCAACGATCAGCGTGACCAGCATGACCAGCAAGCGCGGGAGGAAGCTCAGGGTCTGTTCGTTGATCTGCGTGGCGGCCTGGAACATCGCCACCAACAGGCCGACCAGCAGGCTCGGGATCACCAGCACGGCAACCATCATCGTGGTCAGCCACAGCGCTTCGCGAAAGATGTCTACCGCGACTTCCGGCGTCATGGCGAGACACCGCCGAAGCTGCTCGCCAACGTACCGATGATCAACGCCCAGCCATCCACCAGCACGAACAACATGATCTTGAACGGCAGGGAAATGATCAGTGGCGAGAGCATCATCATGCCCATCGCCATCAGCACACTGGCCACCACCAGGTCGATGATCAGGAACGGAATGAAAATCATGAAGCCGATCTGGAACGCGGTTTTCAGCTCAGACGTGACAAACGCCGGCACCAGAATGGTCAGCGGCGCCTGATCGGGCGACGCGATGTCGGTGCGCTTGGACAGGCGCATGAACAATTCAAGATCGCTGCTGCGCGTCTGCGCCAGCATGAAGTCCTTGATCGGCACCTGAGCCTTGGCGACGGCATCCTGGGCGGTCAGTTTTTCCGCCAGATACGGCTGCAAGGCGTCCTGATTCACCCGGTCAAACACCGGCGCCATAATGAACAGCGTCAGAAACAGCGCCATGCCCGTGAGGATCTGGTTCGACGGTGTCTGTTGCAGGCCCAGGGCCTGGCGCAGGATCGAGAAGACAATGATGATCCGCGTGAAGCTGGTCATCAGCATGACGAACGCCGGGATGAAACTCAGCGCGGTCATGATCAGCAGGATTTGCAGGCTGACCGAGTATTCCTGAGCACCATTGGCGTTGGTGCCCAAGGTGATCGCAGGGATCGACAACGGATCGGCGGCGAACGCCAGCGGCGCAGCCAGCATCAGGGCCAGCGTCAAGACGATGCGTAACGCACCCATTACTTCTTATCCTTTTGATCCTTGCCGAGCATCTCCAATAGACGCTGGGCAAACTCCGGGGTCGCTTTTTCAGTCACGCCCGGCACTTGCACCGGCTCTTTGAGCACATGCAACGCGGTGATGGTGCCAGGACTGAGGCCAAGCAGAATCTGTTCGTTGCCGACCTGCACCAGCATCAGACGATCACGGGGACCGAGTGCGCGGGAACCGATCAACTCGATCACCTGCCCTTTGCCGGCCGGCCCGGCCTGCTGGACCCGGCGCAACAGCCAGGCGAGGAAGAAGATCAACCCCAGCACCAGCAGCAAGCCGAAGACCAACTGCGTCAATTGCCCGGCCACGCCACTGCTGACCGCCGGCGCGGCCGCCGTCGTAGCGGTCGCAACCGTCTCGGCGGCCAGCGCACTGAAGGGCATCGCCAGTACACACCCCAGAACCTTTTTCACTTAGCGCAGCTTCTTGATGCGTTCGCTTGGGCTGATCACGTCCGTCAGGCGAATGCCGAACTTCTCGTTGACCACGACCACTTCGCCGTGAGCGATCAGCGTGCCGTTGACCAGTACGTCCAGCGGCTCACCGGCCAGACGATCGAGCTCGATCACCGAACCCTGGTTGAGTTGCAGCAGGTTACGGATGTTGATGTCGGTGCTGCCCACTTCCATGGAAATCGACACCGGGATATCAAGGATCACGTCCAGGTTCGGACCTTCCAGACTCACCGGGTCGTTGTTCTTCGCCACGCTGCCGAACTCTTCCATCGGCAGACGGTTGGACGACGAGCCAGCGGTATCGGCGGCCAGCAAGGCGTCGATATCGTCCTGACCGGCGTCACCGGTTTCTTCCAGGGCCGCAGCCCATTCATCAGCCAGCGCCTGGTCGTCCTGCGCGTTCATATCGTCGTTCATCATTTGTCCTCGGCGGGCAAAAATTCGGTTAGTAGCAGTCTGTTAAAACAAGGAGGTTTGAGCGCCGGTCAGCGGCGCTCGATCGGCTCGATCACCTGCAACGCAAGGTTGCCTTTGTGCGAGCCCATCTTGACCTTGAACGCAGGCACGCCATTGGCGCGCATGATCATTTCTTCCGGCATCTCGACCGGGATGATGTCCCCCGGCTGCATGTGCAGGATGTCGCGCAAGCGCAACTGGCGACGCGCAACCGTAGCGCCGATCGGCACGTCGACATCCAGCACGTCCTGACGCAGGGCGTTGACCCAGCGCTCGTCCTGATCGTCGAGGTCCGACTGGAAACCGGCGTCGAGCATTTCGCGCACCGGCTCGATCATCGAGTACGGCATGGTCACGTGCAGGTCACCGCCACCGCCATCGAGTTCGATGTGGAAGGTCGACACCACCACCGCTTCGCTGGGGCCGACGATGTTGGCCATGGCCGGGTTCACTTCCGAGTTGATGTACTCGAAGTTCACTTCCATGATCGCCTGCCAGGCTTCCTTCAAATCGACGAAGGCCTGCTCCAGCACCATGCGCACCACGCGCAGTTCGGTCGGGGTGAATTCACGCCCCTCGATCTTGGCGTGACGGCCATCGCCGCCGAAGAAGTTGTCCACCAGCTTGAACACCAGCTTGGCGTCGAGGATGAACAGCGCAGTGCCGCGCAACGGCTTGATCTTGACCAGGTTGAGGCTGGTCGGCACGTACAGCGAGTGCACGTATTCGCCGAACTTCATCACCTGCACACCACCGACGGCAACGTCCGCCGAGCGGCGCAGCATGTTGAACATGCTGATGCGGGTGTAGCGGGCGAAACGCTCGTTGATCATTTCCAGGGTCGGCATGCGTCCGCGGACGATGCGATCCTGGCTGGTCAGGTCGTAGCTTTTGACGCTGCCGGGCTCAGCAACGTTATCGGTCTGTACCAGACCATCGTCGACGCCATGCAACAGCGCATCGATCTCATCCTGGGACAGCAGGTCCTGCACGGCCATGTCGTGTTCCTACTGCAGTACGAAATTAGTGAAAAGCAACTGTTCGATAACCACTTTGCCGAGTTCTTTTTGCGCCACTTCCTGCACGCTGGCCGTGGCCTTCTGACGCAACATTTCCTGGCCAACCGGCGTGGCCAGGGTGTTGAAATCCTGACCGGAGAACAGCATGACCAGGTTGTTGCGGATCACCGGCATGTGCACCTTGAGCGCGTCCAGATCGGCCTGGTTGCGGCCCTGCATGGTGATGCTCACCTGCATGTAGCGCTGACGGCCATTCTGGTTGTAGTTAGCCACGAAGGCCGGCGCCATGGGCTCGAAAATCGCGGGCTGCTTGCCGACCACGGCGGTTTCCGCCGCAACCGGTTTGCTCTGGGCGCTGTGCATGAAGAACCAGGTCGCCCCCACGGACATGCCGATCGCCAGCAGCAAGGCCACCACGATCAAAACAATCAGCTTGATCTTGCCTTTGGTTGCGGGGTCTTTTACTACTGCTTCGCTCTTCGCCATGCCAATAATCCGTCACTATTCGGGTTTTCACAGTCGCACGGCAAGGCAAGAGCAAGTGTTATGCCAGAAGTGTCGGGAGGGCGCTGGGCGGGGATTTCAGGGACACCACAAAAAATGTAGGAGCGAGCCTGCTCGCGATAAGGCAGTAACATTCAACCGCTTCGTTGACTGTTACACCGCTATCGCGAGCAGGCTCACTCCTACAAGGGTTTTGCGTTTTTATCAGGCGTAGTAGTCGACGGCGCTGGAGCCAATCACGCTGGTAGCAGCTTGCGCCACTTCAGCCACCGTCGGCGCGAGTTCTTCATCCATTGAGTCGAGGCGACCACCACTGGCATGGGTGCGACCACCCTGCCCCTGTTGCGCCTGTTCCTGGCCCTGTCCCTGCCAGCCACGGGACTGGTCGGACACGTTGACGTCGACTTGCCCCATGCCCTGCTGGGTGAACATGTCACGCAGGCGATGCATCTGGCTGTCCAGCGCTTCACGAACGCTTGGATGGGCACTCATGAAGGTGACCTGAGTCTGTTGATCCGGGACCATGTTCACCCGAATGTCCAAGCGCCCCAGTTCGGCCGGTTGCAACTGAATGTCGGCCGCCTTGAGATTGGCGCTGGAGAGGTACATGACCCGATTGACCACTTCTTCGGTCCAGCCACTCTGGTGCATGGCGATCGGCTGATTCACCGGCAAGGCGTTGGCTGTTTTCGGCGTGGCCGCCTGAGTCAATGCCGCCAGACGGTTGGCGAAGTCATCGACACGGGTGTCGCTGCTGGCGGATTTCAGGTCTTTCAGGCCGTCATCGATCAGACCGCTGAACGCCTTCTCGCCGCCCTGGCTGGTACTGTCCTTGTCGGCTTGCACGTCGAGCATGTTCGCCATGCCGGCGGCAAAATTCTGCGCCGAGGTCAGTTCGCCGTCAGCCTGGGCCTGGGCCGGCGACGCTTTGGGCTGGGACTGGCTGGACGCGGAAACGTGACCACTCTGCTCCATGGCCAGGCGCACTGCCGGCAGGGCATCGAGCGGATCGGCTTCAGGATCGAAATCACTGTCGGCGGTTGCAGCGACGGGCGCAGGAGCCGTTTGCGCAGGGGCGGCAGCCGTGGTCGCCGCAACGGGTGATGCCACTGCCGGTTGTGCGGTAACGGCCACCGGCGCAGCGGGCTCGACGGGTGCCGCGATCACCGGCTGCACGACTGCCATCAAGGCTGGATCAAGGGACGGATCGAGGCTTGGGTCGGCTGGCGCGGTGTCGGCCACCGGCGTCTCGGAGGTATCCGGTGCGACATCAATGGCGGCTGCGTCCTCGGCCGGCGCCGGTTTTTCGGCGGGCAAGGAATTGCCGCTATCGGCAACCACAGGTTCCGGGGCGGCAGCCTTGTCACTGCTGCCGTCTGTTTTTGCAGTGCCTTGCGGCGCATTGTCCGTCGCTGGCTTGGCCGGTTTATCAACGGCCGCGACAGGCTTGTCTTGAGCCTGATTGGCGTAGACCTCAGCAAAGCTGGACGCCTTGTCCCCTGGCTCGGCAGCCACCGCCGGGGTATTGGCGGACGCGGCAAGCGTCTTGGCCGCTGTGCTGGCCTGAAGAAGTGAATTAGGGGTAACGGGCATAAACGGTCTCCGCTGCACTGGGATCGTAGGTACAGTGAGCGAGATGTCTGCAAGGGTCGAGCCAGGTTTAACCATCCGGCGCTAAAAGCGCCGGGTGGTCAGGTTACTCGGAGAGAGAACGCTGTTTTTCTGCCTCGTAAAGCGGTCGGACGATGGCGAATTCGCCGTCGATTTCCCCCACCAGCTTTTCAATGCCCGCGAGGCTCTTTTGGTTGGCGCGCTGCTCCAGCTCATGACACAGCTCAGCCAGGCGAGTGGCGCCCATGTTGCTGCTGCTGCCTTTGAAGCTGTGGGCAGCATCCCTGAGTTGCATGGCATCGGCATAATTCTGCAGAAGCTTCAAACGCTCTTCGGAGTCGCGAATGAACGTATCCAGTAGCTCCGGATACTCATCCTCCATCACTTCCTGCAACGCGCTCAGCACGTTTGGGTCCAGATGTGTGTCAGCCACTTGCTCACTCCTTGATCAAGAATGGGTGAATTATGCCAGAGCCTCCCAGGAAAACTCCACGCGTGCGCAACGACCCTCGTCAGACCAACTGGCGTTACGGCCCAACTGGCGGACAAGACTGACACCACGTCCCGACAAACGGACGCCATCCAGGGGGCGTTCCAGCACACGCGCCACGTCAAATCCCTTGCCGCTGTCTTCAACCCGAACGACCAGGCAACCGCCCTTGCCTTCTGGCGTCACCTGCAAATGCACCCGCACAAAACCGTCCTGCAATCCCTCCAACCGCTCATTGCGTAGCTGGTAATAGCGTGCAAAACCCGACGCATCGCGCTTGAGGCTTGAGTCCAACCCCAGCACGCCGTGCTCCAGCGCATTGGAGTACAGCTCGGCGAGCACACTGTAGAGCGCGCCGCTTTGAGCCCGCAACCCGTGGACCTCAAGCAGTAACTGCAAAAGGTACGGCAGCGGATTAAAGCGTTTGAGGGTCTCGGCGCGAAACTCGAAATTCACCGACCAGTCCAGTGGACAGGACTGGCCGCTGTCGGAGTACACCAGCGCCGGCGGCGTCAGTTGCGTCGCCTCCAGCAGGCTGACCTCGACCATGCTCACATCATCCCGGGCCTCACCGCCAAAATTGCGCAGCGCCTGCTTGATTTCCCCAAACAATGCGTCAGGTTGACGATTGGCTGCAAACACCTGCTGCAACCGGTCCACACCAAACAACTGCTCATTGCCATCGCACGTATCGATGACCCCGTCGGACAACAGGAACACTCGGTCCCCGACAGCCATCGGGAACACTTCGGTGCGGTCATTGAACGTTTGCGGGCTCAGCACGCCCAGTGGCAAGTGACGGGCCGTCAGCGGCTTGCGTTCACCCGTGGCGATGGAATGCAGATACCCATCCGGCATTCCGCCATTCCAGACCTCCACCGAGCGTCGCTGAAAGCTCAGGCACAGCAAGGTTGCGCAGCAGAACATGTCCACCGGCAAGATGCGTTTGAGCTTGGCGTTCATCTCGCGCAGGGTTTCGGACAGGCCGTAACCCTTGGCGGTCATGCCATAGAAGACTTCGGCCAGGGGCATGGCGCCCACGGCCGCGGGTAAACCATGGCCGGTGAAATCCCCCAGCAGCACGTGCATGTCGCCCGCCGGGGTAAAGGCAGCCAGCAGCAGATCACCGTTGAACAGCGCATAAGGCGATTGCAGGTAGCGAATATTCGGTGCATTCAGGCAGCCGGAATGCGCGACCTTGTCGAAAACCGCCTTGGCCACCCGCTGCTCATTGAGCAGATAGTCATGATGCCTGCCGATCAGGTCGCGCTGCTGCAACACCGTGGCCTGCAAGCGACGCAAGCGATCCATCGCCTTGATCTTGGCGGCGAGGATCACTGGGTTATAAGGCTTTGCCAGAAAGTCGTCGCCGCCAGCCTCCAGGCATCGGGCCAGGGCTTCGCTTTCGGTAAGCGAGGTCAGGAAGATGATCGGCACCAGGGTTTCCCCGGCGAGCAGCTTGATTTGCCGTGCCGCCTCGAAACCGTCCATCACCGGCATCATCGCGTCCATCAACACCAGGTGCGGTTGCTGCTGACGAAACGTTTCGACCGCCTCGGCACCATTGGCGGCCGTCAGCACGTTATGGCCCTGGCGGCGGACAATGCTCGACAGCAGCATGCGATCGGCCGCGCTGTCTTCGGCGATGAGGATCGTCAGGGGTTCGAGCGACTGCATGGCAGTCAAGTGACGTTGAACAGCTTGTCGAAATTGGAGATGGCGAGGATCTTTCTCACGTCCGAATTGCTGTTGACCACGCGAATGTCGGAGTTGTCACCCCCGGCGTGATCCCGCAACAGTAGCAACATGCCCAGCGCGGAGCTGTCGAGGTAGGTCGCTTCTTTTAAGTCAACCACGACCGAATTCGGCATTTTTCCGCCATTGTGACGCTCGTACGACTCACGAAATTCCTGGTGCTTGGCGAAATCGAATCGCCCCTTGATCGAAATCGTGAGCTTTTTCCCATCCTGGGAGACTTCTGCATTGACTGACATTTAACGGCTTCCCTGTCATTGGCTAACGTGCTGTACAAGGTTTAGCACTTGGTTGGAAGGGGAGCAAGATTGATAGTTTGCAGTGTCTTCGAGTACGCCTTCGCGGGCAAGCCTCGCTCGCACAGGATTCGTGTCGTGCAAAGCAAATACGATCAACACAAGACCTGTGGGAGCGTGGCTTGCCCGTGAAGAACGATGACACGGAACCACTGATTCAATACGGATCCTGTCTGGGCAAGCGCTGCGACAACTCATCGAGCAATTTCTGCTCACGCTTGTCTTCCAGCTGCCGTGCCTCGTCCATGTAGCGCTGTACAAGTTTTCGCAGGCCTTCGACACGGGCAAACGCCTGCTGCCAGGTATCGCGCGCCTTGTTCAGGTTGTTTTGGTGCCAGTTCAGGCTCTGCCGCTGCTGATCGATGGCCGTACCGAGTTGCGCCAGGAAGCCCTGATACCCCAGCAACCACTGGCCGGAAACGCCACTGCTGCCGCGCACGATCCATTGTTCCTGGTATTCGAGGCGGAAGGCTTCAAGGTCGGCGAGCTTGCTTTCCGCCACTCGCACCTGACCCTGAAAATGCCCGAGGCGCATGACTGCGGCTTTCTCGGCCTTTTCGGCCATGTCCACCACGGGCGCCAGGCGCGCGGCTCGGCTCAGTGCCATGGCCGGTTAGCCGCCCGCGGCAGGAGCGAAGATGGACGCGAGATGGTTGACGCTGGCGCCCATGCCGATGTTGTCGTTCAAACCCTGACGCAGGTAAGTGACCATGGCTGGCTGGAGGGAGATCGCGGTGTCGGTTTCACGATCACCGCCCGGCACGTACGCGCCGACGCTGATCAAATCGCGACTCTGCTGATAGCGTGACCAGTACTGCTTGAACATCTGCGCGCGAGCCATGTGTTCCGGACTGACCACCGACGGCATGACCCGGCTGATGGACGCTTCGATGTCGATGGCCGGGTAGTGACCTTCTTCGGCCAGACGCCGGGACAACACAATGTGGCCGTCGAGCACGCCTCGCGCAGCATCGGCAATCGGGTCCTGCTGGTCATCACCTTCGGACAACACGGTGTAGAACGCCGTGATCGAACCACCGCCCTTCTCGGCGTTACCGGCGCGCTCCACCAGTCTGGGCAACTTGGCGAACACCGACGGCGGGTAGCCCTTGGTGGCGGGCGGTTCGCCGATGGCCAGCGCGATTTCCCGCTGGGCCTGGGCGAAACGGGTCAGGGAATCCATGAGCAACAGGACGTTCTTGCCCTTGTCGCGAAAATATTCGGCGATACGCGTGCAGTACATCGCCGCGCGCAGACGCATCAGCGGCGCATCGTCCGCCGGCGACGCCACGACCACGGAACGCTTGAGCCCTTCTTCACCGAGAATGTGCTCGATGAATTCTTTAACTTCTCGACCCCGCTCACCGATCAGCCCGACGACGATAATGTCGGCTTCGGTGAAGCGCGTCATCATGCCCAGCAACACCGATTTACCGACACCGGTACCGGCGAACAGCCCGAGCCGCTGACCGCGACCGACCGTCAACAACCCGTTGATCGTACGAATGCCGACATCCAGCGGTTCGCTGATCGGTTCGCGCTTGAGCGGGTTGATGGTGGGGCCGTCCATCGGCACCCAGTCTTCGGCTTTCATCCCGCCCTTGCCGTCCAGCGCACGACCGGCGCCATCAAGCACCCGACCGAGCATGCTCATGCCCATTGGCAAACGACCGGTATCGGCCAGCGGGACCACACGGGCACCGGGCGCAATACCCGCGACGCTGCCGACGGGCATCAGGAAGACTTTGCTGCCGGAGAAGCCCATCACTTCGGCTTCGACTTGCACCGGGTGGTAGCTGTCGTCGTTGATGACCATGCAGCGACTGCCCATGGCGGCGCGCAAGCCTTCGGCTTCGAGGGTCAGGCCGACCATGCGCAGCAAGCGGCCTTCAAGGATCGGCGCGCCAGCCAGTTCAGTGGCCTCGGCGTAACCGCCCAGGCGTTTGGCGAAGCTGGTGCGGTCAAGGCGCATCAGGGACGTCCAGTTCCGCGTCGACCGGCGCGACAGCAGGCTTTTCATCGACCGGCAGTTCCAGATGCAGATCCGGCGCAGACGGATGCAACGCCTGATCGTGCAACTGATCGAACAGTTTGGCCATGACCTGGGCGACGCGGGTTTCGACGGTGGCGTCGATACGGCTGTGTTCGGTTTCAACCCGGCAACCGCCAGGTAACAGCGACTCGTCTTCGACGATGCGCCAGGTTTCTTCGTGGCGCTCGCGCAGGGCTTTGACTTGTTCGAAGTCCTGCGGATTGATGTACAGGCGCACATTGCCCACGCCCAACGGCAGCAGCTTGAGCGCTTCACGCATGACGTGTTCGATCTGCGTCGAGTCGATGGCCAGTTCGCGCTGAATCACTTGTTTGGTGATGTGCTGCACGAGGTCGACCAGGGACTTCTCAATGAAGGTGTCCTGCTCGGCGATAGGCTCGAACAGGTTGACCATCAGCTGCTCAAGACCGGCAATCTTCGGCGCCAACGCTGCTTCGGCTTCCTGACGAACCTTGAGCGTGGTGCTGTGGAATCCTTCTTTCTCGCCCACCGCGAAGCCTTCGTTGTAGGCTTCCTGGCGAATCGCTTCGAGTTCTTCGAGGGTCAGTGGCTGGACTTCGTCCAGCGGCACTTCTTCCATCTCCGGCGGCTCGGGCTCAGGTTCTGGCTCGGGT
This sequence comes from Pseudomonas mucoides, assembly GCF_015461845.1. Taxonomy (GTDB): domain Bacteria; phylum Pseudomonadota; class Gammaproteobacteria; order Pseudomonadales; family Pseudomonadaceae; genus Aquipseudomonas; species Aquipseudomonas mucoides. Next base: position 1,225,184 of record NZ_JACOPW010000001.1, read on the forward strand.
TCCGGGACGAAAGGGTCGAAACTGGGCAGCGCCCAGACGTCGAAACCGGCAACGTGCTTGCCGCGAATCAGGTCGGTCTGGGACTCATCATGTTTGGACGACATAGTGACCTTAGATCATCTCTTCGCCGCCCTTCCCGCCGAGAACGATTTCTCCGGCTTCGGCCATACGGCGGGCAATGGTGAGGATTTCTTTCTGCGCGGTTTCCACGTCGCTGACGCGCACCGGGCCTTTGGCCTCGAGGTCGTCGCGCAACAGTTCGGCCGCCCGTTTGGACATGTTCTTGAAGATCTTTTCCTTGACGCCTTCGTCCGAACCCTTGAGGGCCAGCACCAGCACGTCGGAAGACACTTCGCGCAGCAACGCCTGAATCCCGCGGTCGTCGACATCGGACAGGTTGTTGAACACGAACATGAGGTCTTCGATCTGACCGGACAGGTCTTCGTCGACTTCGCGGATCGAGTCCATCAGTTGACCTTCGATCGAGCTGTCGAGGAAGTTCATGATGTCGGCCGCACGCTTGATGCCACCCAGGGTGGTGCGCGAGGCATTCGAGTTGCCGGAGAACTGCTTCTCGAGAATCTGGTTGAGTTCTTTCAGGGCCGCTGGCTGCACAGTGTTCAGCGAGGAGACTCGCAAAATGATGTCCAGGCGTACCTTGTGGTCGAAGTTGCCGAGCACTTCGCCGGCCTGATCCGGGTCAAGGTACGCGACCACGATGGCCTGGATCTGTGGGTGCTCGTAACGGATCACGTCGGCGACGGCGCGCGGTTCCATCCACTTCAGGCTGTCGAGGCCGCTGGTGTTGCCACCCAGCAGGATACGGTCGATCAGGCCGTTGGCCTTGTCTTCGCCCAATGCCTGAGTGAGCATTTTGCGCACGTAGTCGTCGGAACCGACGCCCAGGCTGGTCTGGTCGCCGACGATGTCGACGAACTCGCTCATGACCTGTTCGACCTGCTCGCGGTGCACGTTGCCCATCTGGGCCATCGCTACACCCACGCGCTGGACCTCTTTAGGCCCCATGTGGCGCAACACCTGGGCAGCATCGGTCGAACCGAGGGACAGCAGCAGGATCGCGGCTTTGTCGACCTTGGTCAGTTTGGCGGCAACGGCTCGGTTATCACTCATCTGCGTTAATCCACTCTTTCACGACCTGGGCCACGCGACCCGGGTCTTCTGCCACCAGACTCTTGATTGCATTCAACTGTGCGTCATAGCCTTCGCTCGGGCTCGGCAGCAGGATGCTTTGCGGGCCGCCGAGGCTGACGCGGTCGTTGGCCAGTTCGCCGTCCAGGCCGCCCATGCCACCCAACTCGACGTCGCTGCCGATGCCGGCCAGTTGCTTGCCTTTGCCGCCACCGGTGATGTTGTTGAGCACCGGACGCAGCACACCGAACACCAGCACCAGGATGAACAACACGCCCAGCACTTGCTTGACGATGTCCCAGAACCACGGCTGCGAGTAGAACGGAATGTCGGCAATCACTTCACCGCGTTCTGCGGAGAACGGCATGTTGATCACGCTGACGCTGTCGCCACGGCTGGCGTCGAAACCGACCGCGTCCTGCACCAGGCGAGTGAAGCGCGCCAATTCGTCGGCGCTCCACGGCGCACGGGTGGTTTCGCCGTTAGCCGCGTTGACCTTGACCTGATCGTCGACCACCACCGACACCGACAGGCGATTCAATCGGCCCTGCTGTTGCTTGGTGTGGCTGATGGAACGGTCGAGTTCGAAGTTCTTGGTGGATTGTTGACGCTTGTCCGCCGGGTACGGCGCCAGCATTGGCTGACCGGTGGCCGGGTCCATGATTTGTTGACCGTTGGCATCGATCAACGGCTGGCCTGGCTGCACCATGCCGGCCGAGGCCGTCGAGCCGCCGGTGGTTTGCGGTGCCGAGGCTGGCGACGGTGGCTGGTTGCTCAAGGCACCCGGCACACCTTGCGGGCCATTGCTGGCGGTGCGTTGTTCATTGACCGACTGCTCGCTGCGCAACGCCGGCTGATCCGGGTTGAACTGCTCGGAGGTCGACTCGACGGCGCTGAAATCAACATCGGCAGACACTTCGGCTTTATAGCGATCGTTGCCCAGCACCGGTTGCAGGATGTTGTGCACGCGCTGGGTCAGCATGGTTTCCATGCGGCGGCTGTAATCGAATTGCTTGCCGGCCATGGTCAGTTCGGAGTTCTCCGCCTGATCCGACAGCAGGTTGCCCTTCTGGTCGACGACGGTGATCTGCGATTTGCTCAGTTCAGGAACACTGGTCGCGACCAGGTTGATGATCGCGATCACCTGGCCCGGTTCCAGCGAACGACCGGAATACAGCTCAACCAGTACCGAAGCGCTTGGCTTGCGTTCATCACGCACGAACACCGAGCTTTTCGGAATCGCCAGGTGCACGCGGGCACCCTTGACGTTGTTCAGGCTGGAAATGGTCCGCGCCAGTTCGCCTTCGAGGCCGCGACGATAACGGGTCGCTTCCATGAACTGGCTGGTCCCCAGACCCTGGTCCTTGTCGAGGATTTCAAAACCGATGTTGCCGTCGCTGGGAGTGACACCAGCCGCCGCGAGTTTCAGTCGTGCACGGGACAAATCATCGGCCTTGACCAGCAAGGCACCGGAGTTCGGTTCAACGGTGTAAGGAATATCGGCGGAGGCCAGGGTGTCCATGACCTGCTTGGCATCCATACCGGCAAGGCTGCCGTACAGAGGCCGGTAGTCCGGCTGCTGCGACCACAGCACCACGGCAAAACCAATCGCCACGCTCGCAGCCAGGCCGACCAACAGGCCTACCTGACGCAACATGGTCATCTCGGAGAGGTTTTCCAGGAAGGACAACCCGAACAGCGGCGGTTTGCCGTCTATTGGGGTGGCCTTGGCCGGAACGTTATCGGCGACTGCTTCTGCCATGACTCAATTCGTCCTTAAACCGGCATCTGCATGATGTCTTGGTAAGCCTGAACCAGTTTGTTGCGCACTTGCGTCAACGCCTGGAAAGACACGCTGGCCTTCTGCGAGGAAATCATCACGTCCGTCAGGTCGACGCCGCTTTTGCCGATTTCGAAGGCACTGGCCAGCTGATTGGATGCCTGCTGAGTGTCGTTCACTTTATTGACGGCTTGACCGAGCATGTCGGAAAAGCTGCTGCCACCCAATTCAGGGACTGCGGCAGTCGATTTCGGCGCAGACATGGCATCCATTTGCATGGAGCGCATATCCAGCATCAACCGATTAAATTCAATACCTTGGCTCATGATCTACTCTCGTTGGCGACCCGCAATTTTTTGACACTCACTCGGCGGGTACTGAGGTGTTAGCAACAAGGGTGCCAGCTCCGTGGCCACTGCAAACAAAAGCGCTCCCCTATTCAAGCCATAACGCACTATTTAGCAGCTGGCGAAGCCTGCGTCCGGCTGCTACAGGGGTCAGGTGGCGAACAGGTACGCTTCCACGTCCATGCCGGCGTCACGCATCTGCGCCAGCTTGTAGCGCAAGGTGCGCGGGCTGATGCCCAGGCGCTCGGCGGCCTCTTTGCGACGACCGCGCTCGGAACGCAGGGTATCGATGATCATCTGGAATTCGCGACGCCGCAGGTCATCGCCCAATGCGCCAGCCGACTCAGCATCCACCTCGACTGCTCGCAACGGTGCGGCTGCCAACGTCGGCAACGGCGCACAGGCCACCGGCCCCGACAGGCAGAAATCCTGCGGCTGGATCAAACCACCCTGCTGCAGAATCAACGCACGCTGGATCGCATTGTCCAGCTCACGCACATTGCCCGGCCACGGATAGCCGATCAGGCACGCCTGCGCCTCGGGCGACAGTTTCGCCGCCGCGTGCTTCATTTTATTGACGTGCTTGGCCAGCAGTCGCTCGGCCAACGGCAGGATGTCGGCGGTGCGCTCGCGCAGCGGACGCCAGGCCAGCGGAAACACCGACAGTCGATAGTAAAGGTCTTCACGAAAACGCCCCGCCGCCACTTCACCGGCCAGATCACGGTTGGTCGTGGCAACGACCCGAATGTCCAGGGTGATGGTTTTGCGTGCGCCAACGCGCTCGACTTCACGCTCCTGCAAAACCCGCAGCAGCTTGGCCTGCAGCCCAAGGGGCATTTCGGAGATTTCGTCGAGCAGAATCGTGCCGCCGTCGGCTTGCTCGAACTTGCCCGCCTGCGCTGCGATGGCACCGGTGAACGAACCCTTTTCATGGCCGAACAACGTGGCTTCGAGCATGTTGTCGGGGATCGCGGCGCAGTTGATCGCAATAAACGGCTGACTGGCGCGGTGGGAATGCTGGTGAATGTAGCGGGCCAGCACTTCCTTACCAGTGCCGGACTCGCCAGAGATCAATACCGTGGAATCACTGCGCGCCACTCGGGCGGCCAACTCCAGCAATTGCGCGCTGGCCGGCTCGAACGCCACCGGACCTTCGCCCTCGGCCGTACCGAGATTGCCCAACGCGTGACGCGCGACCAAATCCAGCAAGGCCTTCGGTTCGAACGGCTTGACCAGATAGTCCGCTGCGCCCTGGCGCATCGCATCGACTGCGCGCTCGACGGCGCCATGAGCGGTCATCAGCAATACCGGCAGTTGCGGCTGACGCGATCGCAGCAAGCCAAGCAACTGATGCCCGTCCATGCCCGGCATATTGACGTCGCTGATCACCAGATTGAACGCCTCGACGGCGACTGCCGCCAGCGCGTCCTCGGCCGAACCGACTGCTTTGAAATCGTGCCCCGCCAGCATCAGCGTATCGGCCAGCGCCTCGCGTAGCGCGCGGTCATCCTCGACCAGTAGAACCTTGATTGCCATGCCTTTCATTCCGCTCCCTGAGCGCCGGACTTGTCACCCGAAAAAAGCGGCAGGACCACCTGCGCACAGGTGCCGCGCCCCGGCCGCGAGCGCAGTTGCAATTCACCCTGATGCGCACGGGCCACGGCCTTGACCACGGTCAGGCCCAGGCCGGTTCCGGTGGTCTTGGTGGTAAAAAACGGCTCACCCAGACGCGCCAGCACCGTGCTGTCGATACCACTGCCGCTGTCGCTGACGCACACGCGCAGGCTGTCCTCGCGGGTGTACAAGTGAACCTTCAAACGGACATCACCGGCACTCGCCTGGATTGCATTCTCGATCAGGTTGAGGATCGCCCCGATCAGCGTGTCGCGGTTGCACAGCAACTCGCCAGCATGACTGTCGCACTGCCAACGCACGGGCAGGTCCTGGACCTGCGTCAGTGCCGCCGCTTGCAGCGATTGCATCAGTTGCTTGGGCGTGACGCGATCGGTCAGTGGCAACTCGCCGCGAGCAAACACCAGCATGTCGCGAACCTGATGCTCCAGCTCATGCAGACGCTCTTTCAGGCGACCGGCAAACCGCTGCTGTGTAGCGACCGGCAGTTCCTGCTCGGTCAAGTGACTGGCGTACAGCAAAGCGGCCGACAACGGCGTGCGAATCTGATGCGCCAGCGAGGCAACCATTCGCCCCAGGGAAGACAAGCGTTCGTGGCGAGCCAGTTGATCTTGCAGATGACGGGTTTCAGTCAGGTCGTTAAGCAGCACCAATTGACCCGGCTCGGCGTCCAGCGAGCGAGTGGCGATCGAAAGTCGCCGACCGTCCTTGAGCGAGATTTCGTGACCGTCGTCCTTGCGAGGCGCGAAGCATCGGGCGATGACGTGACGCCAGAGCTCGCCTTCGAGCGGCAGCCCGAGCAATTCACACGCTGCCGGATTGGCTTCACGCACGATGCCTTGGGCATCGATGACGATGACACCACCGGGCAACAGGTCGAGGAGATTTTGCAGACGATTGGCCAGGCGTTCTTTTTCCGCCAGCTCTTGCATGCGCTGGGCACTGACCACCGCCAACTCGCCCTTGAGCTCGGTGACCCGGGCTTCAAGCATGCTGTAGGAATCGGTCAGCTGACTCGACATCTGGCTGAACAGCGCAAACGCCTGCTCAAGGCCAAGCCGGCTTGCCTGCTCTACGGACGACGGTTGTCCCGAAGCGTCTGGGACAGGAGACATCTGGGCGGCTTGGGGCATCGTGCTCTCTCGCTGGCTGACCGTCAGTTAAACGGAACGTTGCGAGGGATGTAGCAATACCCGTGCCTAAAAAAAACCACCCAAAAATGAAGGACTTGAAAAACAGGCGTCAATCCTCCGCCTGTTCATCTCCATCGCGACGGCTCATGCCGTACTTGCGCATCTTTTCCACCAGCGTGGTGCGTCGAATCCGCAGGCGTTCGGCGGCACGCGCGACAATGCCATTGGCATCATCCAGTGCCTGCTGAATCAGGCCCTGCTCCAGACCACCGAGGTAGTCCTTCAGGTCCAGGCCTTCGGGCGGCAGCATGGCGTTGGCGGTGAAGTCCGGGGTGTGACCGTTGATGGCCACCCGCTCTTCCAGATCGCTGCGCAGGCTGTCGACCAGTTGCTCGTCTTCGTCGTCGACGTAGCGGAATTTCTTCGGCAACTCGACCACGCCGATCACTCCGTACGGGTGCATGATCGCCATGCGCTCCACCAGGTTGGCGAGTTCGCGAACGTTGCCCGGCCAGCCGTGACGGCACAGCGACATGATCGCTGCCGAGTTGAAACGAATCGAGCCGCGCTTCTCGTGCTCCATGCGCGAAATCAACTCGTTCATCAGCAACGGGATGTCTTCGACGCGCTCGCGCAATGGCGCCATCTCGATCGGGAACACGTTCAGGCGATAGTACAAGTCTTCGCGGAAGGTGCCGATCTCGATCATGCTTTCGAGATTCTTGTGAGTCGCGGCAATGATGCGCACGTCGACGCTTTGGGTCTTGTTGCTGCCCACGCGCTCGAACGTACGCTCCTGCAGCACGCGCAGCAGCTTGACTTGCATCGGCAGCGGCATGTCGCCGATTTCATCAAGGAACAGCGTACCGCCGTTGGCCAGTTCGAAACGCCCGGCACGGCTGGTGATCGCCCCGGTGAAGGCGCCCTTCTCGTGGCCGAACAATTCGCTTTCCAGCAACTCGGCCGGGATCGCCCCGCAGTTGACCGGAACGAACGGCGCGTCACGACGCTTGGAGTGGTAGTGCAAGTTGCGCGCAACCACTTCCTTGCCAGTACCGGACTCACCAAGAATCAGCACGCTGGCGTCGGTGTCGGCCACTTGCTGCATCATCTGACGGACGTGTTGAATCGCCCGGCTGGTGCCGACAAGGCTGCGGAACAGATTGGGTTCACGGTGACGACCGCGCTCGCGGGCCTGGTCGTACATCTCGCGATAGACCTGGGCACGGTGCAGGGAGTCGAGCAATTTGCTGTAGCTGGGCGGCATTTCGAGGGTCGAAAGCACTCGGCGACGCTGGTCTTCTGGCAGGTCAACGGAAGAATTATCGCCCATTAACAAAACCGGAAGGAACTCATCCCAGGTTGCGAGTGTCTTTAACAAGCCCGTAAGTGCGCCAGGAGCATTGACCGTCCCGATCAGGACGCAGATTACTTCACGACTTGATGACAAAGAGCCGACAGCCTGCTGCCAGTCATGGCTTCCGCAGGGTAAATTTTCTTCACCGAGAAAATTTAAAATCACCGCCAGGTCGCGGCGGCGGACGCTATCGTCATCAATCAGCAGAATTTTGGTTTCACGCCACATGCAATAGCAACTTCCCTAGTCAACTCAATGCCCAAAAATGATGGGGCAAGCTAGACGCTTGCAGACACATTCTGCCTGTACACGCCTGAAATCTGTAACCAGCCACTAGTTAAGTCAAAAAACCGTGCACAGTCAAATTTATGGCGCACTATGTTTGGATTAACCGAGGATTAATTAACCAAACAGATGGTAAACCTTTGCCGCGTTCTGTGCTTGATGGATCTGCGACATCTCGTCGACTATCGCTTGCCTCTCCCCCGTCGCGGCTTCAAGCAGCTGCTTGTAGACCCCCAGCAACTCCTCAAGGTTGTCGCGCAACGCGGCCTCGTCCACCGAAGCCTCACTCAAAACGTCTTCCATGCAGGATCGGCACGCCAGATCCAACTCACCGATGGCTTCCCAATTGCGCTCGGCCAATGCACCGACCAGGGCGTCGCGGGTGTGTTCGATTCGCTGCAATACAAGACTCATGGTGATCTCCTTAAAACTGCGGACCCGGTGCGGCAATACCATCCCAACCGTCTTTGACTGTACGAAGCAAATCAGCGACTTCGTCGAGAATCTTCGGGTCAGTCTTGATGTTGGCTTCAGCCAGGCGCTTCATCATGTAGGCATAGAGATTGTCGAGCTCACCGACGGTTTCGATGGAGTTCTCAAGGTCCAGACCTTCACGCAAACCACCGATGATGCCGATGGCCTTGCCGATCAAAACACCCTTGTTAGGAATGTCTTTACGCTCCATGGCGCCTTTGGCCTGGGCAATACGGTCCAGACCACCTTCCATCAGCATCTGTACCAGTCGATGAGGGCTGGCTTCGGAAGTTTGCGCTTGAGCGCCAATCTTCTGGTATTGGCGAAGGGCTAACATTGGATTCATGTTGTACCTCATCAAAATTCTGTAGTTCGTCTAACCAGTGTATCGACAACGCGTCAAAAAACTTTAGATTCAAATGCAAAAAGCCCGGAGCGCTTGAAAACGCTGCCGGGCTTTTGGCGTTTTGCGTGTTACGAGTTCTTCTGCTGCGCGGCCATGGCCTCGAACATTCCGGTGATGTTGCTGGCGGTTGCCTTCAACTTACCGACGAGGGTATCCATGTCGTTGTACTTTTTGGTCAGTACAGCGGTCAGTGTTTCGACCCGACGATCCAAGGCAGCCTGATCAGCCGTCAGCTTGGTTTTGGTTACATTCAGGTTGGTGGTGCGAGTGTCGAGAATGCCACCGGTATCGGTGTACGGCTTGATCACATTGTTCATGCGTTCGAGCAGACCGTTGGTGCCGGTAAACAGGGTCTGGACTTCGCCACCGAGCTTCTTGTCGTTCATCGCAGCAGTGAACTTGGTGCCGTCGAAGTTCAACGCACCGGTCTTTTGGTCCGTGGTGATCCCCAACTGCGAGAGCACGGTCAGCTTGTCGCCGGCACCGGTCTGGGACAACGGCCCACGAATAGCAGCCAACAGCGAGCGCGGCAGCGGGTCACCGGTCAGCGCAGCCGAAACAGTCGGCTTGCCATCGTCGTCCAGGGACGGCTTGGTCAAGGACGTCACCGCGTTGGCAACGGCGTTGTAGGCGTCGACAAACTTCTGGATCGATGCCTTCAGACCATCGTTGTTGGTCGCAACGTTAACGGTCGATGTACCGGCGCCGGTCAGGACCAGGCTCAAGCCAGAGATCGTCTTGTCGACGGTGTTGGACTTGCTGGTCATCGCCAGGCCATCCACCGAGAACACCGCATCCGCCGCCAGGCCGCCAATCGCACCCGAAGATGTGGCGGTCGGTACGGCCGCCATAGGGGCTGTGCCGTCGATGGTGAGCTCGGGGATACCGGTCGCGGAGATATCGGAACCTGCACCCGTCGTGGTCGAACCCAACACCAGGCGCGAACCGAAGCTGTCGGTCACGATGTTGGCACTCAGGCCGCTGGCCTGGTACTGGCTGTTGATCGAATCACGCACCGATTGCAACGTGGCGCCCGCACCGACGGTCACCGGATAGCTGGTGCCGTTCTGGGTGATGGTCAGCGTGCCTGCCGTGATCGGACTGGTCGCGCCGCCAGCAAAGGCCGCAGAAGCGACTTTCGAGGAGGTAGCCAGACTGGTGACTTTGACCACGTAATTGCCGGCAACAGCGGTGTTGCTGGACGTGGAAGTCAGTACTTTGGGGTCGGAGGACGTTGCCGAATAACCCGTGAACTGAGGGGTGGTGGTGCTGCCCAGATCGGTGAGTGCTTTCTGGAACGTGGCCAGCAGCGACTTCAGCGTACCAATCCCGGAGATGCTCGCCGTGTTGGTCGTGGTCCCACGGTCGATCTGACCTTGTTTGGCCGCTTTGTCAGCGTTGACCAAGGCTTTGACGATAGCACCGGTATCAAGGCCTGAACCTAAACCCGTGCCCGGTAAAATTGGACTTGCCATGTGGAACTCCCTTCAGTGTGTCGCCGGTCTTTTGACCACTACAACGCCCAAAAGAACATAGCAACAAAATTCGTGCCAGCTGTCAGGCTTTCGCGCTGAACAACAAGCTGCTTGCATCATTCAAACTATTGGCCAGTTTCAAGACTTCTTCGTTGGGGATCTGGCGAACCACCTCACCCGACTCACTGGCAATGACTTTCACCACGACTTGCCCTGAAGGCTCATCGATCGAGAACTCCAGGTTACGCTTGACCGACTGAACGAATTTTTCAATTTCCTGGACCGCCATTTTCAGCTTGTCCTGTTCAGTTTGAGCCGTCTTGCGCGCGTCCTTGACGTCGACCACTTTCGCGGGCGCCGCTTGAGGCTTTTCCGCAGCCTTGTCGGCAACCGGAGTCGCGTGCTTGGCCGCCGGATAAGACAAGTTCAGCTTCACGCTCATATCCATGTCCATCACCTCTAAAAGTAAAAAAGCGAGAGGGCACGACCAGCGCACACCCCTCGCCAAAACTCAATCAGCTATTACTGAAGCAGTTTCAGTACAGCGGATGGCAGTTGGTTGGCCTGAGCCAGAACTGCGGTGGAAGCTTGTTGCAGAGTTTGTTGCTTGGTCAGCTGTGCAGTTTCAGCAGCGAAGTCGGTATCTTGTACGCGACCCAGTGCAGCGGCGGCGTTTTCGTTGATGTTCTGCAGGTTGGAGATGGTGCTGGTCAGACGGTTTTGTGCAGCACCCAGGTCGGCACGGCTGGTGTTGATGGTTTGCAGAGCCACGTCGATCTTGGTGATTGCAGCAGAGAACGAAGCCTGAGCAGTTGCCGAGCTGTTACCAGTGATCTGCAGGGTAGCCGAGTCAACAGACAGGGTTACGGCGTCGAAGCCGGAAGCCAGGGTCAGAGTGATCTGGTTAGCCGAACCGGTGTTGGAACCGACCTGGAAGGTCATGGTGCCAGCAGTACCGTCGATCAGGTTTTTGCCGTTCAGGTTGGTCGACTTGGCGATACGAGTCAGTTCGTCCGACATCGCCGCGAATTCTTTGTTCAGAGCGACGCGGTCTTGAGTACCGTTCGAGTCGTTTCGTGCCTGAACAGCCAGTTCACGCATACGCTGCAGAATGTTGGTCGATTCCTGCATCGCGCCTTCAGCGGTCTGAGCGATCGAGATACCGTCGTTGGCGTTTTTGATAGCCATGGTCTGACCGCGGATTTGCGAGGTCATACGGGTAGCGATTTGCAGGCCGGCGGCGTCGTCTTTAGCGCTGTTGATTTTCAGGCCGGAAGACAGGCGAGACATCGAAGTCGACAGAGCGTCGGAAGCACGGTTGAGGTTCTTCTGAACGTTCAACGATGTGACGTTGGTGTTTACTGTTAAAGCCATGACGAATTCCTCGTTGGTTGGGTACTGCGGCTTCCGGCCCTGGCAACCGCCGGGTATGGCCTAGAGAACCTTCGTAATAGTTATCGTCGCCAATGCAACTTGCTTTAGGGGATTTTCAAAAATATTTGCCATCACGTTGCCACCCCCTGTAAATCAAGGGGTTGGCAGCGTGATAACAACGAAAAGCTGACGTCAGGGAACTGTCGGCGACGGGATTGGCGAGGACTCGCCTGCACCGACAGAAGAAAAATTGCTTAAAGGGACAGGCTGTCGGTCAGCAACTCGACCAGTTCGTACTCCAGATAATCTGCCAGGGCGAGCCAGTTCTGTGCTTCCTGACACGCAAACATCTGACCGAGCACAAACGCCCATTGCTGCTGTACGTCCTGCGCCTTGGTATCGAACGTCGGGTGAACCGCACCAACCAGCTCGGTCATCGCCAGCCCCGCTTCTACATCGCGCCCCAGACGGAACAAGGTGGCGCAGTGCTGTGCTTCGGCAATAAAAGATTCACGAGCACTCATGAGGCGATCTCCGGATGAAAAACGGTTCCGGCGATCATCGCCCCTGCCCGACTGCTGTTATAGAAGCGCACCTGCGGATGGCCGGCGATAAACCGCTCCAGCTCACACAAATAGCTGCGGAAATTGAGCTGAGTCTTGATGCGCTGCCCGTGACCATCCAGCACCCAGTGTTTGGCGGCGCCCAGTTGCGGTCCCAGGTCGCCGTCGTTCCAGCCTGCGTGGGTCTTGTCGCCAGGGAAGGCGAAGTCGGCACCGAACAAAGTGATTTGCGTTGCGCCCATCTTCACCGCCAGGTCGGCGGCCGGGTGAATCACGCTACCGCCGACATACAACTCGCCCCTGGGCAATTGCGCACGCAACGACTGATAGATCGGACTGGCGGAGTAACTGCAATGACGTGTCCCTTGCCAGGCTTCGAGCACCAATGGATCGAGCATGGGCATGTACACCAGCGTGATGTCGGCCGTGTCTTCCGGCGGCAAGTGCCGGGCTGAAATGCGCTGGTCGATGCTGACCACCACGTCGGGACGGATGCCATGCTTGAGCAATGGGCGAAAAGCGGTGTCGACGCAGATGAACAACGGCCGCTCAGCCTGGCTGCGAATGACGCGCAATGTCTCGAAATGCTGTTCCAGGCTCGGGCCGGTGGCAATGACGAACACCTCCTGGCCGGGACGGGTAGCGAATAATTCGGTCACGTCAGGATCGGTTTGCACCAGCGCCAGACACGCTTGCATGCGCTCGATAATCTCAGGCGACTGCGGGTCGAACTCTCGGTTGTTGAAGGCCAGGTGAGTTTCGCTGATCAGGCGATCACGAATCTTCGCACTGAAGTCATCGGCCAGGACCAGTTCAGACGGCAAGGCAAAAAACGGCAGCTTGATTTCCGCAAGATCACCGGCATACAGCAGCTCGACTCGCGGATCGCTGAGCCACGGCTGCTGATCAAGCAATTGCAGCACCAGGTTGAACACCGCACCGTTGAGGATGTGCACGTACAAGCGCTCAAGCCCGATGCGCTCAAGCAACGCCGTTTGCAGATCGCCAAGACCGGTGCCGTAAACATGCAGCACCGGGCTGTCGAGCGGCAAGCTGTCAGCCTGGACCCTGGCCTCGCGGCTGCGATCATGGCGGCTGGTCAACTGAATGCCGTTGATGCTCAACGTCGAGCCCAGGCCTTCCACCAGATCCGCCTGCAACAGGCTCGTGTCTTCCACCAGCAAGCGCACAGCCAATGCCGGCCAGCGCTGCTGGATGACATCGACGTTGTGCTCAAAGAACTCGCTCATGCCGCCTCGCTTATTGTCCGGGCAAAAAAATAGCGCTCAAGATTACACCTTGAGCGCTTTTTTTGTGTCTGGCTTTCTTTGACTGAAGCGTCGCCGTCAAGGGCGATAGATGATCGCCGAGCCCCACGACAAACCAACGCCGAAACCACTCAGCGCTACACGCTTCCAGCTGGAATCCAGTACGTGCTTTTCCAGCAGCAATGGAATGCTCGACGACACGGTATTGCCGGTCTCGACCATGTCCTTGAGGAACTTCTCCGGCTCGCCTTCGAAGCGCCGTGCCACGGCATCGACAATGGCCGCACTGCCCTGGTGAATGCAGAACGCATCGACATCGTCAGCCGTCAGTTGCGAATCGGCCAGCAGCTCATGCAAATGCGCCGGGACTTTGAGCAACGCAAAGTTGAACACCTGACGACCGTTCATGAAGAACACGCCATCGGTCACTTTCAGGTGAGGCGCGCCGGAACCGTCGGTGCCAAACTTGGCCTTGCCCAACTGCCATGGAGCGTTTTCGCCCATCCAGGTGGCGGTGGCGGCATCGCCGAACAGCATGGTGGTGTTGCGGTCTTCGGGGTCGACGATCTTGGAATATGGATCGGCCGTGATCAGCAGGCCATTCTTCAGGCCGGCGGCTTCCATGAAGCCCTTGATTGCGTAGATGCCATAGACGTAGCCGGAGCAGCCCAGGGAAATATCGAACGCCGCCACGGTGGTGGGCAGACCGAGTTTGTCCTGAACGATGGCCGCGGTGTGTGGCAGGCCTTCTTCGTCACCGTTCTGGGTGACCACGATCAGCACATCGACCGCTTCACGTTTCAAATCAGGATTATTGGCGAACAGCGCATTGGCTGCTTCGACGCACAGGTCCGAGGTTTCTTGCCCATCGTCTTTGCGCGGCAGGAAAGCGGAACCGATCTTGCCAAGGATGAATTCTTCATCCTTCTCGAATTTTGCACCTTGTGCGTAATTGTCTATGCCGGCTACAGGAACGTAGCTCGCAATGCTTTTTATGCCAATCATTACGGCTTCCCAATAATAAACAGCCCAATACCACCGCTCGCAAGGATTCGAGGGCGCCGACAAACAGAGAAAAACGTCGCCCCGAAGCCGCGACGGCGGGAAGAATAAAAGGCTATCACTGGGCCAGAAACAGGCCAGGCGCCACCTTCCCGATTTATACAATACAGTGAAGATGCGCGTTATGACTCACAGGTCACTCTATTTTGCCGAATCAAGCCGATAAGGTGTTATTCGACCAAGGACCAGTCCAGCGGGGTTCCACGCGTGATAGCGTGGCGGGCGCGGCGGCCCAGAAGGGTTTCAGCGTGCTTGGGGGCCAGGCCCAGCCCCGGACGGATGGCGCGCAGATTGGCCGTGGTGAAGGGCTCGCCGGCGGCCATGTCCTGGGTGACATAGAGCGAGCGACGGTAAACAAGGGATTTGCGCTCGGCTTCTGTCACGCCGTAATGCACCTGGCCCATCGCCTGCCAGGCACGCTCAGTCTCGACGACCAGACTGGCCAGCTCCGCCGGTTCCAGCGAAAAACTGGCATCCACGCCACCGGCCGCGCGGTCGAGGGTGAAGTGCTTCTCCACCACCGTCGCCCCCAGCGCCACCGCGGCCACGGAAACGCCAACCCCCATGGAGTGATCGGACAAACCGACCTGGCAACCGAACAATTCACGCAGATGGGGAATCGTTCGCACATTGCTGTTGGCCGGAGTCGCGGGATAGGTGCTGGTGCACTTGAGCAGCACCAGGTCCTTGCAACCGGCCTCACGGGCCGCGCGCACGGTTTCATCGAGCTCGGCGATGCTGGCCATGCCGGTGGAAATGATCAACGGCTTGCCCGTGCCGGCGACCCGGCGAATCAGCGGCAAGTCGGTGTTCTCGAAACTGGCGATCTTGTAAGCCGGCACGTCGAGGCTTTCGAGGAAGTCGACGGCGCTGTCATCGAACGGTGTGGAGAATGCCAGCATCCCCAGTTCCTTGGCCCGGGCAAAAATCGGTGCATGCCACTCCCACGGTGTATGCGCTTTTTCGTACAAGGCATACAGCGATGTGCCCGCCCACAGACTGTTGGGGTCCTTGATGAAGAACTCACCTTCGGACAGGTCCAGGGTCATGGTCTCGGCCGTGTAGGTTTGCAGTTTCAAGGCGTGGGCGCCGGCCTTGGCCGCCGCTTCGACGATTTGCAGCGCCATGTCCAGCGACTGGTTATGGTTGCCACTCATCTCGGCGATGATGAAGGGCGGCGCGTCAGCACCGATCAAGCGGTTGCCGATCTTGAAACTAGTCATTGCGGTGATCCTTCAATACGCGCGTGAACGCGCAGGCACTCTGAGTGAAACCGGCTTCGCGAAAGACCTTCAGCGACGGCTGGTTGGACGGCAAAACCTGAGCAGTGATGGCGGTCAGTTGTGGCCAATGACGGGTGACGAAGGCCTCGCCCCGCGCCAGCAGCGCCCTGCCCCAGCCCAGCCCGAAACGGCCTTCGAACAGATAAATCGACACTTCGGCTTCAACGCCACGCCGGTCATAACGCAGCACACCGACCGGGCCATCATCCGCCTCGGCGATCAATAACAAGCGCTGGTCATTGCTCAGGCTGGCGGTCAGCCAGTTTTGATGGGCTTGCCGGTCAATGACACCGGTCTCCAGCGACCAGCGCCGCACGGCCTGCGCATTGCGCCCCTCGAACAACAACGTCGAATCGCCCAGGGTCGCCGGGCGTATCTGTAAAACCGCACCGGCCAATGCCGCCGCCACACGCTGCGCGCCACGGCCATCGACCCATTGCCGGGAGCGTTCGGCGAGGCTCTGGCGCAAGCCCTGATTGTCCGCGACAAATCCCACGGCCTGACGCAGCTGTTCAACACAGACCTGCTCACGCGGCCCCAGGTAGACATGGGCCCCCGCTGCCGCCATGACTTCGCCATTGGCCTGCTGATTATTCGACACGGCGATGCAAATCGTCGGTAGCCCCAGCGCCGCCCGCTCCCAGCTGGTACCGCCACCGGCACCGACAAACAAGTCGGCCTCGGTCATCAACCGGTAGAAGTCGCTGACAAAACTGTGCAAACGCCAGTTTGGACGATCTGCCGCCAACGCCTGCATCTGTTCCCAGGCCGGATTATCGGCACCGGCCACAAAATCGACGTCCAGCTCATGGAAGTCCGCCATCGCCAACATCGCATGATGCGTCTGCATTGCCGCATCGAAACCACCGAAATTCACCAGCACCCGCTTGGCCCGGGGTTTGATCTCGATGGCCGCGCAGTTGAACTCATCACGCAGCATCGCAAAACGCGGGCCGAGCAAGGTCTGGCAACCCCGCGGCAGCAGCGAGGCATAAGCCTCAGGTGTACCGGACAGGTTCTGATTGAGCAGCAGATCGACGCTATAGGTGCGCGTCGCAAGGTCATCCACCGCTGCGATCCGGGGTGCCCAGCGTCGGGCTGCGGTTTGCCAGTGATGATCGAGGCCATAGTGGTCGACAATGATCCAGTCGAACGCCGGCTGGTCTTCCAGCACCTGTGCCAATGCGTCGATGTCCGCTTGCCACGGCAGCATCGATTCGATGGCTTGTTGCGGATCTTCATCAGGATAACGATCCGGCAGCGCAAAGGTTTCGAAGCCCTCACCCGCCAAAGCATCCAGTCGATGGCCCGGCAGCAGACGACAGGCAAACGCCACGTGCGAACCCTGCTTGCGCAAGGTTCTGGCCAGTGGCAACAGGCGCGCGATATGGCCGCTGCCAATCGTCGGCGAAGCGTCGGAACGAATCAGCACTCTCATTGCACTTCACCGCCGGCTTTCAATGCCGCGTACAGATATTCGGCACGCTTCCAGTCTTCAACGGTGTCGATGTCTTGCACCAGATACCGCGGCAAAATCACTGGCAGGCTCGCCGGGGAAAACAGTACATCGCCGCGCAACCAGGCTTCGCGACGCCCCCAGTAAAACTGGCCGGCGTCCTGAAAGGCTTCGGGCAAATCCTGGGAACGGGTCGTGCGAAATTCCGGGTAAAGCGAGGTCAAGGCGCCCTCTTCGTCGAGGGTCAAGGCACGCTGCACGGGGAAGCCGAAACCGGCGACGGAAAATGCAAACGATTTGTCTGGATGCCGCTTGAGCAATTCCAGCCCCTGGCGCAGATACCGCGCTTGCAACAGCGGCGCGGTCGCATAGACGCAGCAGGCAAAGTCGAACGCCGGCAGTTCATTCAAGGCATGTACCATCACCGCCGCCGTGCCGGTGAAATCATCCGCCAACGACGCCGGACGCATGAACGGCACGTGAGCCCCATGCGCCCGGGCAACCTCGGCAATTTCTTCATCGTCGGTGCTGACAACCACCTGATCGAACAGCGCTGAATCCAGCGCCGTACGAATCGAGCGAACGATCATCGGCACGCCGTCGAACGGCTTGAGGTTCTTGCGGGGAATACGCTTGCTGCCACCTCGGGCCGGAATGATCGCAACGCTGCTCAAGGTACTACTCCTCAAGGACCAGCCGTCGCAACTGCTCGACCACGTAATCCTGTTGTTCATCGCTCAGTAAAGGAAACAGCGGCAGGCTGATGGCCTCGGCGTAGTAACGCTCCGCTTGCGGGAAGTCCCCCTCGGAAAATCCCAGGTCACGATAATACGGCTGCAAATGCACCGGAATATAGTGCAGGTTCACCCCGACCCCGGCGGCTCGCAAGCCTTCGAACACCTGCCGATGACTGAGGTTGATGCGCTCCGTCTGCAGGCGCACCACGTACAGGTGCCATGCCGATTCGGCCTCGGGCTGAATGCTCGGCAGGGTCACCGGCAAGTACGCCAGCAACCGCTCATAACGCGCCACCAGTTCACGACGACGGTCGATAAACCCGTCAAGTTTACCCAGCTGTGACAACCCAAGGGCTGCTTGCAGGTCAGTGATGCGGTAATTGAAGCCCAGCTCCACTTGCTGGTAATACCATGGACCGTGGCTGGGTTCGGTCATGTGCTGCGGATCGCGGGTCATGCCGTGGCTGCGCAGACGTTGCAAGCGTTCAGCCAGCTGCGGGCGATTGGTCAGCACCATGCCACCTTCGGCACTGGTGATGATCTTGACCGGGTGGAAACTGAACACCGTCATGGCGGCGAATTCGCCACAGCCCACCGGGCGACCGGCGTAGGAGGCGCCAACCGCATGGGATGCGTCTTCGATGACCGTGAAGCCATAGCGCTCGGCCAGTTCGGCGATCATGCGCATGTCACAGCTTTGTCCGGAAAAGGCCACCGCCACCAGCACTTTGGGCAGCGTGCCGCTGTCTTCGGCTGCTTCCAGCTTTGCTTTCAGGGCATAGGCATCGAGGTTCCAGGTCAACGGATCGATGTCGACGAAATCCACGTCGGCACCGCAATAACGACCACAGTTGGCCGAGGCCAAAAAGGTGTTCGGCGTGGTCCACAAACGATCGCCCGGCCCAAGCCCCGCCGCCAGGCAAGCGATGTGCAGCGCCGCCGTGGCGTTGCACACCGCCACCGCGAAACCGGCCTGGCAACGTTCGGCCATGGCCTGTTCGAAACGCTCGATGGTCGGCCCTTGCGTGAGCCAGTCAGACTGCAACACGGCAACCACCGCATCGATGTCTGCCTGATCGAGGCTTTGCCGACCGTAAGGAATCATGCCGACAACTCGGCGTGCAGGTCTGCGATCTGACCCACCGACAGGAAGTGCGGGTTGGTGTCGGAGCGGTATTCGAAGTCCTCGCTCACGGCATTCCCCTGTTCGCCCAGATTGTCCACGGCAAAATCCACGTCGACACTGGTGAAGCGGATCGACGGCTGAATCGTGTAGTGATCGGCGAACTCCAGGGTCATCCGCGCGTCGTCCAGCGGCACCATCAATTCATGGAGTTTTTCGCCCGGGCGAATCCCGACGTTCTTGTGCGGCAGGTGTTCAGCCATGCCCTGCGCCAGATCAACGATGCGAATCGATGGAATCTTCGGCACAAACACTTCACCGCCGTGCATGCGCGCAAAGCTGTCGAGCACGAATTGCACGCCGTGATCGAGGGTGATCCAGAAACGCGTCATGCGTTCATCGGTGATCGGCAGTTCAGTGGCGCCTTCACGGATCAGCTTGCTGAAGAACGGCACCACCGAGCCCCGCGAACCGGCCACGTTGCCGTAGCGGACCACGGCAAAGCGCGTTTGCTGTTCACCGGCAATGTTGTTGGCAGCGACAAACAGTTTGTCCGACAGCAACTTGGTCGCGCCGTACAGGTTGATCGGGCTGGCGGCCTTGTCGGTGGACAGCGCGACGACTTTTTTCACACCGTTGTCGATGGCCGCGGCGATGATGTTCTCGGCGCCATTGACGTTGGTACGAATACATTCAGTCGGGTTGTATTCCGCCGCCGGCACTTGCTTCAGGGCGGCGGCATGCACCACGTAATCGATACCGCGCATGGCCTGGCGCAAACGCTCGGCGTCGCGCACATCACCCAAAAAGTAACGCATGCACGGGGCATTGAACGTCTGCTGCATTTCGTACTGCTTGAGCTCATCGCGCGAGAACACGACGACGCGTTTTGGCTGGTATTGCTCCAGCAGCCGACGAATGAAGTTGCGCCCGAACGAGCCGGTGCCGCCGGAGATGAAAATCGATTTACCGTTAAACATGCCTTGAGTCCTTGTACCTGTCAGCCAGGCTTAAGCGAGCAACTGCGTCCAGTTCACACTGGAGGCTGCGCCGAGGGTAAAGCCCTTGCCGGTCAAGGCCAGGTTCTGGTTGTACGCCGCGTCTTGAGCGAAGCGCGCGCGCCACTTGTCTTGCAGGGCCGCGGCCGTTTGCGGTGCATCCGGCAACAGGCCCGGGTGCAGCATCTGCGCTTGCGGGCACCAGACGATCAGGTAACCGGCGTCGGCGGCTTTCAGGCACAGGTCGATGTCAGCAAACGCTTCGTCGAAATGCTCTTCGTCCAGACCGCCTACGGCCTCGTACAGCTCCTTGCGCACCATCATGCAAGCGCCGGACACTGCCGAGTAGTTCTGTTCAACCTGGTGACCGTTCATGTAGCCCTTGGCATCTTTGCGCTCATCGACAAACACCGAACCGACCACGCCGTTGAAGCCCAGTACCAGACCTGCTTGTGTGGTCGCTCCACGGAAGTTCATCAGCTTGCCGCCGACAATCCCGACTTCCGGACGCTGGGCCTGATTGAGCAGGCTGTCGAGCCAGTTGGAATTGACCACTTCAGCTTCGGCCGACATCAACACCACGTAGGCGCCCTTGGCTTCACTGACCGCAAAGTTATGCAGCGCCGAGGCGCTCAAGCGTTTACCGGTGCGCAGGACGCGCAGGCGATCGCCCTTGCCTTCCAGGCTGGTCAGCCAGGTCGCCAGTTCTTCGGACTGGCTGTGGTTATCGGCGATCAGGATTTCATGCTGCTGGTAACGGGTACGTTGCAGCACGCTGACCACCGCGCGTTGCAGGTGCTCCAGATTGTCCTGACTGTGCAGGATGATCGAGACCTTTGGCCGCGCGGCATGCTGGTAATCGATCTGCCAGGTTTGAGGCAGCCCGGAGCTGACCTGACCGCGATAGCCGCGGGCGGTCAGGTGACGGGTCAGGGTTTGACGCTCGTGAGGGTTTTCCTCGACGGACGCCGCGTTGCAGATCAGCAGCGGCTCGGCCAGATGCGCCAGGCCACCCAGGCCCCCGTCTTCGATCAGACGCAGCAACAGGTCGAACTCCAGCGCCGACAGGTATTCAGCCGAGTAGCCTCCCGCGTTCACCAATACGTCACGCTGGATCAGCCAGTGGCGGGCCATCAGCGACGGCACGGTTTGCAGCAGATCAAGGTTGACGCCCGGACGGAACACATCCGCCAGTGAGCCGTTTTCCTGACGCTGGATTTCATCCATCGCCACAGCACGAATGCCTTCGGCGCCCATCAGTTCGAGGCTGGCGCGCAGCAGACCGCTGGCGGTGAACTGATCACCGGCCTCAGCCAGTACCAGCCAGTCGGCGGTGGACTGGTTGACGCTCTGGTTGATGCGCTCGACGTAATTGGTGGCGGTGACTTTGACGAAATGCACGGTGTCACGCGGTGTGGTGGTCGCCGGCAAATCACCGGTGGTGAACACCACGACCTTGAACGCCTTGCAATTACCAGCGACCAGGCTGTCGAAGGTGGCCTGCAACTTGACCATGTCGGCGTCGAGGTCCAACAGCATGATGCCGAACTGCGGGCCGCCATTGCGTTTACGCAGCTGCGCCTCAATCACCTTGAGCTGCTTGGCATCCGGGTTGCGGGCATCGAGCCAGTTCAGCAAGCGCCCGGACGGCATGTTCTCGAACAACGATTGCTCGTCCTGTGCCGGCACCGACGCCAGGCGTTCGGCCCAGGCTTGCAGCTTGAGGCCTTCTTCGGGCTCATCGGAATCCTTCAACGACTCGACCAGACGCGACACCACCGTGCGGTTGAACGCATACAGGCTCAGGGCTTCCCACAAACGGCTGCGCAACGTGCGCTCGTTGTCGTTGGGGTGCACGCGCATCAGCTCATGTTGCTTGAGCAAGAGGCCTTCCAGTTCCTGCAGCTGCAACTTGCCGGCCGGCATGGTGTGCAGCAGGAATTCGAACTCGGTCAGCAAATCGAAAACCGGCTGGTTGTAGAACGGCATCTCGACAAACTGCATCTGACCAAACAGACGCGAAGGGTCGTTGCCTGCCTGTAGCCAGGTCGAGGTGAAAATCATCGTGCCCTGCAACGAACGCATGTTGGTCAGGCAGTCGGCCATGGTGGCGAAACTGTCCAGCGCCACCTGCTTGCCTTCGGCCAGTGTCTTGTGGGACATGCCGGTCGGCAACGACGCCAGAAACTCGGCAAAGCGCTCGCGATCGGCCACGGTTTTTGCGTCCTTGAGCGTCAACACCGTCAGCACGTTGGTGTTGTGCTCCGAGGCACCGTAAGGGATTTCCCGCACGGCGAACGGGATCGGCAAGATCCGCGCCTTGGCGCGCGCGAGCATGTAATAGGCATGGCCGATTTCCTGCCATTCGAAGCTGGTGCCCGGCAGCAACGCGTTGTGCCAGTCCTGCAGCAACTCGGTACGGCTGACCGCGTAGAACGGCGGCAGGAAGTGCCCCATGAATTGCGTCAGGCGTTCTTCGGCCGACTCCGAGCAATAGTCCTCCGGGCCCTTGCGGTCGCGGCGGAAGTAATTCACTTCCGTGGCGCGCGCCAGGTACATGATCCCGTAGCCGTGGCACATGCCGTAGTCGGCGTTGTCTTCGAGAAACTCCAGCGACTCGGTGACCGCATCGTGCAGCAGGAAATCGTCATCGGCGGCCAGCACCATGTACGGCGTGGTCACCTGATTCACGCCATAGGCGAGTTTGTCCTGCAACCCGGTGTAGGTGAATTGCGGCAGGTGCCGGTAATCGACCATCGGGTAATCACGGGCGATGTTCTCGTCGCTTTTCAGCGAAGAGTCCAGGACCAGAATCGTGCAGGGATAGCTGCTGTAATACTGCAAGGTGCGCCGCAGGTAGGCGTTGCGGTTGTGGGAAATCACCACCACCGTCAACCGTTCATTCAGCGGTGCCACATCGTTTCGAGCAGTGTTTTGAACGCGCATATTTCTATCCCCACAACCGGCCAGAAGCCGAGAACCTACATTCAATTCAAAAGTGATTAACGAACGCGACGCAGATAGCCATCCGGCGCCACGGTGATCAGCAGCTTGTTCTGCAACTGACGGTCGATTTCGAAGTCAGCGTTTTCTTCCAGGTATTTCCACACGGCGGTCTTCGGGTTGTCGCCCGGGCCCCATGGACGATCCGGGAAGAAATCGGCCGGCATGTCCTCAACCACGGTGTCCATGACCACGCAATAGCTGTCTACCGACACCAGCGGTGCGTACAGACGCAGCTCTTCCAGTACGTGATCGTGGGTGTGGTTGGAGTCGAGTACGAGGATGACTTTCTTGCCTTCGGCGGCAGCGCGGACTTGTGCGGCGATCGCCTCGTCGATGCTCGAGCCTTCGATCATTTTGATGCGCTTGCTCATCGGGTGGCTTTCGATGGCTTCGCGGTTGTGCGGGCGAATGTCGAGGTCGATGCCCAGCACTTCGCCGTGGCCTTGCAGCTCCAGCAACGAGGCGTAGTAGATGATCGAACCGCCGTGGGCGATGCCGCATTCAATCACCAGGTCGGGTTTGACCTGCCAGATGATTTCCTGCATCGCCATCATGTCTTGCGGCAGCTGGATGATCGGACGGCCCATCCACGAGAAGTGGTAGCTGTACTTGTGCTTGGCCGACTGGTTGAAGAAATCCTGGGCCAGACCGGTGAGTTTCTGGTCGTCGCCCTGAGCGGCGATTTGTTCTGCGCACTCGGCTTCGAAGGCTTTATTGATGGTGTTGTCAGTCATTTTTCTAATCTCAATAGTCACTGGAACGAAGCGCTGTCGACGGCGTGATAGACGTAGCGTCCATCGGTCATCCGCTTGATTTCTTCGAGGTAGTTGGAATTCATTACAAACAGGTGGGCGCCTTCGGGCAGCGCGTCCATGGCCTCTTGCGGCGAGGACACACGCACGCCGCTCAGGGGCAGATAACGGCCCTGCTTCGCCGGGTTGATGTCGACCACGCGATCCACTGCCACACCGGCCCTTTGCAGGAACAGCGAATAGATCACGCCTTTGGACGATGCGCCCCAGATCGCCGAACCGTGCTCGGGTGCGTCCTGGATAATCTGTACCGCACGCGCAAGGCTTGCGGTGAAACCGTCAGGCAGCGCCAGGCGTGGCACCGGTTGTTCCGGGGTCAGGCGCAAGGTCGCCAGGTCGGCAACGATGTACAGGTACTGGCCGCCGAACAGGTGCCCGGCCTCGTGCACGGTGCCGAACATCCGGCGCAGGTCATCGAGGCGGAAGTAATTGACGTGCTCGTAGAACAGGTCGAACCAGGCTTTGTGCTCGAGGATCCAGTCGAAGCACGGCACTTCGATGTAGATCTGCCCGCCCTGATTGGCGTCGGCGATCTCGGCAAGAAAACTCACCGGGTCCTGAATGTGTTCCAGCACATGGCGCAGCACGATGGCATCCGCCGCCAGGCCTAGGCCACGGGTGAACGGTGCTTTGATCACGTCGGCATTGTCGCCTTCGTAGGCCGGGTCGATGCCGGTGATGGCGTAACCCAGCCCTTTGAGCAGTTCGAGGAAGTAGCCCTTGCCGCAGCCGACTTCGATCAGTTCCCGGCCCTTGAAGTGGCGGGCAATGATGCCTTCGACATCGCCCAGGTGCTTCTGGAACTGGCCCGAATGCGCCTGCTCGTTCTGGTAGTCGGCGTCGTAGCTGAGCTTGTCGGCATCGAAGGCCTGGTTGAAGATCAACCCGCTCTTTTCATCCTGTACCAGGACCATGTCGGCACACGCCGAAGCCTTGGCCGACGCGGGGTCGGCAAAGGTGCGGTTTTGCAACACCGGCAGGTCGGCGACCCGATACAACTCATGCCTCATGCTCTGCTCCCAGTAGCTGTTGCAAACGGTCCGCCACGCCCCAGAACGCCATCGGTTCGTGGGTCGGGTATGGGTAGTGACCGAGGTTCAAATGGATCGACGCGCCGCGCTCACGCAGCCGCTGTTCGACCAGCGCCCGCACCGAAACCGGCTGGCCGCTGGCGCAATTGATCACGCCATCGAATTCACGCTGTTGCACGATGGCGGCGAGGTAACCGGCCGCGGTTTCAATCGCCAGGTAGTCACGCAATTGCTCACCGGCCGACATGTTGAAGCTGTCATCGCCAGCGTCGATGGCGCGGTCAAGCGCGGCGAGCAAACTGTTCGGGTTTTGCCCTTCGCCATGCAGGTAAAACAACCGCGCCCATTGCAGGGTGAACGGTTGAACCTGCTGCAGGTTTTGCAGAAACAGGCGCAGTGTATTTTTTGCCAACCCGTACGGATTGCTCGGCTGCGGCGCGGTGTGCTCGCTGAGCGGACCGCTTTGCATGCCGTATTCGAAACAGGTGCCAGTGACCAAGACTTGGGAGACGCCCGCCTCGACCGCGCCCTTGATGAACCGGTAGTCGGCCATCAAGTTGTGTTCGAAGTGGAACAGCGCCCGATAGTTCGGCAACCCTGGCCAGGCCAGATGCACCAGCGCGTCGACGCCATCGGTCAATGCGGCGATGTTCAGATCCTCGGCGTGAATATCCGTCGCAACGAATTCCACGGCATTGATCCACGGCATGGTCGCGGCAGTCTCGGCATTGCGCGCCACGGCGCGGACTTCGCAGCCACGGGCGAGCAAGGCGTCGACCAGATGACGGCCGACAAACCCGGTGGCGCCGGTCACGAGCACTTTCACAGCACGGTCAACTCAGGCACGGCGATCACGAAACGGCCATCCCACTGACGCACCTGCGCCAGTTGCTGACTGACTTCGGTCAGCAGGTTCCACGGCAGCACCAGGACGTAATCGGGTTTCTCGAGGTCGATCTGTGCCGGCGAGACAATCGGAATGCGACTGCCCGGCAAATACTTGCCCTGCTTGTGCGGGTTGGCATCGGCCACCCACGCCAGCAAATCCGGTTTGACTCCGGCGTAGTTGAGCAAGGTGTTGCCCTTGGCCGCCGCGCCGTAACCGACCACACGCTTGCCGTCGGCCTTGGCCTGCAGCAGGAAGCGCAGCAGTTCGTGTTTGATCCGTTCGGCAGCGGGTGCGAGGGTCGCGTAGTACTTGGTGGTTTTTACCCCGGCGGCGAGTTCGGCCTGCAACTGCTGTTGAACGGCTGGTTGTACCGGACGACGTACACCATCGGCACGCTGGACGAAAACCCGCAGCGAACCGCCATGGGTCGACAGCTGACTGACGTCGAACACTTCTAGTCCATTGCGCTCGCACAAGGTCTGCACGGCGGTCAGCGACAGGTAGGAATAATGCTCGTGATACAGCGTGTCGAACTGCTGGCCGGCCATCAACGTCAGCAGTTGCGGAAACTCGAACGTCGCCACCCCGGTCGGCTTGAGCAGGGTCGCAAAACCACCGAGGAAATCATTGATGTCCGGAACGTGGGCCAACACGTTGTTGGCAGCCATCAGGTCGGCGGACCAGCCTTCGCTGACCAATTGCGCGGCGGTATCGCGACCGAAAAACAGTTCACGAATCTCCAGGCCTTTGTCCCGCGCCGCTTGTGCGGTGCTGCGGGTCGGCTCGACGCCCAGGCACGGAATGCCGCGTCCGGCGACGTACTGCAACAGGTAACCGTCGTTGGCAGCGATTTCCACCACGCGGCTGTCAGCGGTCAGGCCGAAGCGCTCGGTCATCTCGGCGACGTAACGCTCGGCATGGGCCAGCCAGGTGCTGGAGAACGAACTGAAATACGCATACTCGGCGTCGAACAGGCTGTCGGCGCTGGTGTAATCCTCGGTCTGCACCAGCCAGCATTGCTGACACACCGCCACCTTGAGCGGCACCCATTGCTCGGTTTGCTCCAGCTGATCGGCGCGCACATAAGCGTTGGACGGCGGCGAGGTGCCGAGGTCGATCAGCGGCAAGGCCAGGGAAGTCCCGCAACCACGGCAATTCATACACGCACTCCAGCGAAGTGGTCATCAAGCAAGGGATGGCTGGAATCCCGCGCCGACAGATTATTGACAGGCAACGGCCAGGCAATCGCCAGCCGTGGATCGTTCACGCTCAAACCACCCTCATGCACTGGCGTGTAATCCGCGCTGTGCAGGTAGAGCAATTCGGCATCGTCGCTCAGGGCCTGGAAACCGTGGGCGAAGCCGGCCGGGATCAGCAGGCTGCGACCGTCACCGGCGCGCAGGTACTCGGCGTGCCAGTGCAGGAAGGTCGCG
Source organism: Pseudomonas mucoides (assembly GCF_015461845.1). Taxonomy (GTDB): domain Bacteria; phylum Pseudomonadota; class Gammaproteobacteria; order Pseudomonadales; family Pseudomonadaceae; genus Aquipseudomonas; species Aquipseudomonas mucoides. The sequence continues at coordinate 1,252,257 of NZ_JACOPW010000001.1, forward strand.
GAATCGGGGCGCAAATCCACCGCTACGTCCCAGACTTCGCCGCGCAGGCAGGTGATCAATTTGGCTTCCGGCGCGCTCGCGTTTTGATAATGCAGGCCACGCACACTGCCCCGCTCACGGGTGCAGGAATGGTTGATCTGACGGATATGAAACGGCTCGCCGAAGGCGCTCAGGCTGCCTTCACAGAACAGACGGGCGAAGTGTCCGCGCTCATCCTCGAAGCGTTTGTGCTGCACGCTGAACAGACCGGCCAGCGGCAATGGCGTTATCGAAAACTCGCTCACAACGCGCCTCGGTACAGGTTCAACTGGCCCAAAGTGATGGCGCGCATGTCGTCGCCGTTTTGCCAGGCCAGGTGCCAATCCAGCGTCTGGGTCAGGCACTGTTGCAACGACCAGCGCGGCTGCCACGCCAACAGTTGACGGGCGCGGCTGCTGTCCAGGCGCAACAGGCCGGCTTCATGCAACTCACTCGGTTCGATGCGCAGGCCACGGGCTTGTGGCCAGCGGTTGGCGAGCAATTCGACGACTTCGCCGACGCTGCACATGTCCGCTTCACTCGGGCCGAAGTTCCACGCACCGGCAAACTCGGGGCCTTGTTCATACAGGCCGGCCGCCAGTTGCAGGTAACCGGCCAGCGGTTCCAGCGCGTGCTGCCACGGGCGCACGGCTTGCGGGTAACGCAGGGTCACCGGTTCGTCGGCGGACCAGGCCTTGAGCACATCGGGAATCAACCGCTCAGGTGCAAAATCACCGCCACCCAGTACGTTGCCGGCACGGGCGGTGGCCAGGGCCAGACCGTGCTCGGCGTACTTTTCAGCCGGGAAGAACGACGCCGCGTAAGACTGCGCCAGCAACTCGCAGCAGGCTTTGCTGCTGCTGTACGGGTCGTGGCCACCGAGGGCTTCGTTTTCGCGGTACGGCCACAGCCATTCCTGATTGGCGTAAACCTTGTCGGTGGTCACCAGCACGCAGGCGCGCACGCCGCCGACCTGGCGGATGGCTTCGAGCAGATTGAGGGTGCCCATGACGTTGCTGGAATAAGTCCCCAACGGGTCGCGATAACCTTCACGCACCAACGGCTGGGCCGCCAGGTGCAAGACGATTTCCGGCTGGATCTCGGCGATCAGCTCCAGCAATGCGCCGAGGTCACGCAAATCGCCGCGCTGATCGTTGATGCCTTCGTGCACGCGCGCCAGTTCAAACAGGCTCGGTTCGGTGGACGGGTCCAGCGAAAAACCGCTGACCTTGGCACCGAGGCTTTGCAGCCACAACGTCAACCAACTGCCCTTGAAGCCGGTATGGCCGGTCAGCAGAACCCGCTTGCCGCGCCAGAACTCCTGACTCAGTCCCATTGCTTCCATGGGGCCTCCCCGCTCAGCCACAGCTGCTCAAGGTGGTTTTTGTCGCGCAGGGTGTCCATCGGGTGCCAGAAGCCGTCGTGCTGGAACGCTTGCAACTGTTGCTCGTTGGCCAGCGCGGCCAATGGCTCGGCTTCCCAGGAGGTCTGGTCGTCAGCAATGTAGGGCAAGACCTTGGGCGACAGTACGAAGAAGCCGCCATTGATCCAGCCGCCGTCACCGCGTGGTTTTTCAATGAAACCTTTGACGCTGTCACCGTCGCGCTCCAGGGCGCCGTAACGTCCCGGTGGCTGCACGGCGGTCACGGTCGCGAGTTTGCCGTGGCTCAGGTGGAAGTCCACCAACGCGCCAATGTTCAGGTCCGAGACGCCGTCGCCGTAGGTGAAGCAGAACGCTTGTTCGCCTTCCAGGTAACGGGCGGCGCGACGCAGGCGGCCACCGGTCATGGTGTCTTCGCCGGTGTCGATCAGGGTCACGCGCCACGGTTCGCTGTAGTTCTGGTGAACGTCCATGCGGTTGTTGGACATGTCGAACGTGACGTCGGAGGTGTGCAGGAAGTAGTTGGCGAAGAAATCCTTGATCGCGTAGCCCTTGTAGCCAAGGCAGATCACGAAGTCGTGAATGCCGTGGGCGGAGTACTGTTTCATGATGTGCCAAAGAATTGGCTTGCCGCCGATTTCGATCATTGGCTTGGGCTTGAGGTGCGACTCTTCGCTGATCCGCGTACCGAGACCACCCGCCAGAATTACTGCCTTCATCGCTGTCCTCTTGCTCTTCGCGCGGTTTGGCCAGCCCCGCTAGGGTTGGCGAACCGTCAGATGCACATCATTAACCCGCAGCCACTGGGGCCTTCACGCCTGTTGAGGTGAAGGATTTATGGCGATATGTGGGGGACTTGCAGGAAGTGAGCCAATTGCTTGGGGTGGGCGACTGATGGGTTTTGGGTTCTGTGGTTAGGGATTTGCGTGCATATCCATTTCTGCGATAACGGCTGCTGGCGGTTTCGCTCTTACAGCGACTCACTTTTCCAGACGCCGAAAAGTAAGCAAAAGGCTTTGCCCCTCCATTCGGTGCCTCGCTGTGGCTCGGCATGCCCTCACTCCGGCATTGCTCCGGGGGCCCGCCGCCATCGGCCATCCATGGCCGGGGGCGGCTACCGCGGCATCCTTGCCGCGGTGCCCCCTACGCAACGCCTGCGTTCGGCCTCTGGGAAAGGGGCAACAGATCAAGATCAAGATCAACGTCAAAAGCCGAAGCAACGGCAACGACAACGACAACGGCAAGATCAACAGCTTCGCGAGCAAGCCCGCTCCCACAGTTGGACTGGGTGCATCCCAGAGAGATTGGTTGGCTGACAGGACGCCATCGCTGGCAAGCCAGGCTCCGACAATAGATCGGTATACCGCCCTTGCTTCTCACCACTCATCAGGCCGAGCGTTAGCTCGCCTTCAGCTTTTGATCTTGATGCACCGCCCCCTCGAGAGGCCGAGTGGAGGTTCTGCGCAGTGGGCAACCCGGCAAGGATGCCGGGTTAGCCGCCCCCGGCCATGGATGGCCGGTGGCGGCGGGCCCACGGAGCAGGACCGGAGCGAGGGCATGCCGAGCCACAGCGAGGCACCGAACGAAAGGGGCAAACGCGCTTTGGTTACTTTGGTCTGGGCCGGCATTCCGGATTTTCCAAAGTGACTCGCTGTAAGAGCGAAACCAATAGAAGCCGTTACCGAAAAACGGATATGTACACCGAATCAGTCCGGCAACCAACCCCACAACCAGTGCTGAAGATTATCCCCGCGCAACATGAAATCCCGATGCACCGCCTCACGCAACTGATCCCCCATGCGATAACTCGCATCCGGATCCGCCAGGTGCATGCGAATCGCCTGCAACCACTCCTCCGTGCTATTGCTCAGAATCTTGGTGCAAGGCAAAAACCCGTCATACGCACGGGTATCCGTGCAAATCACCGGATACCCACAAGCCCCATACTCCAGCAACCGCAAGTTGCTCTTGCAGTCGTTGAAGATATGAAACTCCAACGGCGCCAACGCCAAATCAAGGTTCAGGCTCGCCAGCTTGTACGGATAACTCTGCAGATCGATCGTGCCATGGAACTCATGAATGTACGGACGCAACGCATCCGGACACATGCCGAAGAACACCCACTCCACCTCATTGGCCAACTCCCGAACCACATCGGCAATGATCTCCAGGTCGCCGGTGTGACTGGTGCCACCACCCCAACCAACCCGTGGCTTTTTCGAGGTACGGCGCTGACTGGTCAACGTCGCCCATGGCTCGGGAGGCAACATGTTCGGCACCACACGAATCTCGCTGTGCATGCTCGACAACACATCAGCCAGTGCCTGGGTAGTCACCACCACGCGATCACACAGACCAATACCCTCACGCAACATCTGCTCAGTGTTGGCCGGCTTGTTGCGGGCGTGGCTGTTCTTTTTCGGCGTGCTGACAATGTAGTCATCCAGCTCGAAAATCCGCAGCGCATTGGAGTACTTCTTCATGCGCAGAATGTCGGCCGCCGAACCTTCGCTGTAGCGCCCCTGCAAAATAATGGTATCCGGCGACAGGCGCTCGATTTCCACCGTCGAAGGCGACTCGTAAGCCACCCGTGAAATGACCCGCCCGGCCGCCTCAAGCTCCGCCAGCGGCGCGGTCACGCGGTAATGCCCGATCGCCGACTCGTTGACCGGCAAGCCGAGAATCAGCGGCAGGTCGCGATGGCAGAACGGATTCCAGTTGTGGCGCAGCGAAGGCTCCAGGCTGAAGCTCGCGACGCCGAGTGTCAGGGCCGGGTTGTACGCCGGATCACGGGAAATCTTCGGCAGCCACTTCAGGTAGAAACTTTCCTGCTCGGCCTGCTGCGCCTGCACATCGACCTGCGTCAGGGCTGGCGCGCTGTCGTCACCGATCATCACGGTCGCGAACGGGGTCCAGACGATCAGGTAACCGTTTTTATCCGCCTTAAGGCACAGGTCAACACCCCCGAGCCCGAGGTTGAATTCAGCCTCATCCAGCTGACCGAGGCTGTCGAACACCTCTTTGCGCACCATCAGGCAATCACTGCTGACCGCACTCCAGTTCTGCGCCACTTGCAGACGCTGCATGTAGCCACGCGAACTGACGTGCTCGCCGATAAACGGCGAAGTCGCAGGCCCGGCCATGCCCAGGATCAAACCGGCGGAAACAATCGCGCCGTTGGCGTTCATCTGCCGTGCGCCAACCACGCCGACTTCCGGACGCTGAGCATGATTGAGCATTTCGGCGAGCCAGTCACCCGCGTAAATCACGCTGCGCGGGTTGAGCGTCAGCAGGTACTCCCCCCGCGCATGGCTGGCAGCGAAGTTGACCAACGCCGCCTCGCCGGTGCACCCGTCAAAACGCAGGACGCGCAGCATCGCGGCGCCCAGTTGAGACATCGCGCCCAGCCACTCGGCCATCGCCGCATCACCGCGTCCTTCATCGACAATCAGGATTTCGTACTCGGTGTACGAGGTCTGCTCGATCAGGCTTTCGGTGCAACGCTGCAAAGCGCCCAGCGAAGAGCCCGCGCCTATGATGATCGAGACCACCGGCCGGTGCGCGTGCAGGTAATCGATGCGCTTGAGCAGCGGCAACTCGCCATCGCGAATCCGGTGTTCAAGACCGATGCGGTCGAGGTGCGCGCTGACGACGGCTTCGCTGCCCTCGATCACCTCAGGCAACGACAGCCAATCGGCGTAGGTCTGCGTCGACTCCACCTGAATCTCTGCAATGTGTTCGATGGTGTGCAACCCGGCCTCTTCCACCAGACGCCAGAGCAAATCATGCGGGGCCAATTCGCCGTGAGCCGAATCGAAACCGCCCACCGCCAAAAAGCGCTGACGCTCGAATGCGAGAGTCCGGCCAACGTAGGGGTAGGAACGCATGAGGTCGAGGTTGAAGCCTGGCTTGAACACTGGCTCGGCGGACTCACCTTCCACCAACGCGCCTTCATCGCTGTAGGCGCAGAGCATGCCCGGCGTACCGGCAATGCGCTCGGCCATCACCAGCAACGACGACACGCGCAAGGTGTCGCCGGCACGCAGCAGGTAGAACCAATGCGCACCTTCCAGTTGCGGTATCACGCCATTGAGCTGGTGCGCCCAGTTGTCCTCAAGCGGCAATTGCAGCACGTTATCGGCGCCATCGAAGTCCGCGTTCGACAGCACCACCACCGCTTGCGGGGCGTACAGTTGCGTGGCGAGGCTGGCCAGCGTGGCGTTCAGGGCGACGCTGTCAGACTCGGTGTCGATGATGATCGGCACCAGGTTCGGACGCATGGCCCAGCGGCTGATCGTACCCGGCATGTGCCGTGTTTCCGCCGGAGTGAATTGGCGGCTCGCCAGCCACTCGCGATAGAACTCGGCGTAGCTGTCGCTGTTTCCGCCCACGCGACCGTTGACCACGGTGTTGCGACTGCCGAGCACGCGCACCACACACAACTCTTCCCACTGGCGCGGCTCTTCAAGGGCCTTTCTCAATTCGACGCAGCGCACCCAGCCCGACGCCGGGGCCGATTCGCCACCGCGCGAGGTCAGCATTTGCATCAGCCATTCCCATTCCTGCACGGCGGCCCGGGTCATTTCCGTGGTCTTGCTCAGGCGTTCCGGGTACAGACGCTCGGTGCTCAGCACGGTGTTCAACACCGCCATGTTGCCGCGGCGCAGCAGGCACACGAACAAGGCGAAATCGAGCATCGCGACAAAACCCGTACCGTCCTGGGTCAGCGCCGGCAACAGTTCCAGCACATCGGCACGGCGCATCAGGGTCGAGCTGAAATTGCCGATGAAGTTCTTCGGCGTGTTCTCGAAAATCGCCAACATGTCATCGCCCTTGAGCAATGCATCAAGGGGCGAAAAACGGCAGTTATCGATGCGGGGCGGCAAGATGAAATTGTTCGCGTCGCTCATCATGCGCAGGCCGCACACCAGGGTGGCCTCGGGATAGTCGATCAGCGCCTGGGCTTGCATCGCGATGCTCGGCGTGAACAGCCGGTCATCATCGCACAGCACTTTGATGAACTCGCCGCGTGCTTCGTTGACGCAACGCAGCACGTTTTTTGACAGGCCCAGACGCTTGGGGTTACGCAGGTAACGAACAGGGTGAGCAGGGTCGGCAAACGATTTGACGATTTTGTGGATCTCGTCAGAAGACGAATCGTCACAGACGACGATTTCAACGTTCTCATAGCTTTGAGCGAGCGAGCTTTCCAGCGCCTGACTGAAGAAGCGCGGGTTGAAGGCGGGGATGACGATGCTGACTAGAGGGCGTTGATTCACGACAGAACTCTCGAGCGGCGAGCCTCTGCCCTTTCAGGCAGAGGCTGCGGAACCGCTTAGGAAAAGACGGTTGGTAGCTCGACAGACACAGACTCAGATCTTGTTGAACAAGCCCAGCTGAGCAATCTTGCTGAAGGCCAGTTGCGACGCTTGCAACATGGTTTGCTGCAAGGTCAGGCGGGTCATGACTTCGGCCGGATCGGAATCGCGGATTGCCGACTGGGTCTGGGTGTTGGCCAGGACCAGGCTCTGGTTGGTCTCGCTCTGGGTGTCCAGGGCGGAACCGCGACCACCCACCGAACTCAGAGAGGTCGACAACTGATCGGCGCCGCTCGCCAGGTTGCCGATGCCCGAAGCCAGTGCGGCCTGAAACTTCTGGATCGCGATCGGGTTGCCACTGATTGGTGTGTTCAGTGCGGTTTTCAGCTGGTTCACGGTGTCCAGAATGTTCTGGGTTTCGTGGGTGTTGACCGCCACGCTGAACTGATCACCCGCGCCCGGCGTACCGGCCAGGGTGAAGCTCACGCCCGAGGCCGTGGCGACGCCGGCAACCACAGTGCCGGAAGAAACCGGCTGGCTGTTAGGCGTCAACGGTGCGGCATACAGGTCGAACGCGGTGGCGCTGGTGAATTTCATCACCGCCGAACCGGTCGGGAAACTGGCGTGGTAATTCGCCGGGTTGGTGATGTTGCTGGCAGTGACCTGAGTCGCGGTCGGGTTACCCGGGCTGCGCGTCGCGGTGAAGGTGTCAGGCTTGGCCGCCAGGGTAAAGGTGTGGCCCGGCAGCACGGCGGCAGCGGTATCACCGGCCGCCAGGTTGATGTTCAGGTTCAGGTCGACACCACGGAACGACACGGTCTGGCCGGTTTTCGTGGTCGGGTCGAACGCACCGCCCTGACTTGCTTCAGCGGTCACATCGTTGCCGCCCGAATCGGTGATTTTCAACTGGGTGCCGCTGACGAAATCGACGGTGTACGGCTCGCCTGCGCGGAACTTGTTGTTGTAGGTGACGCCCGACGACACCTGACCGTTGGACAGGACCACACGACCGTCATCCACCGCCGGTGCGGTCATGGTGACCTGGCTGCGGCTGGTGTTGATCGCCTGCTGGAACACTTCCCAACCGGTGCTGTTGGTGGCCATCGACATGGTGTCGCCGACCGCCAGGTCAAGCGTTACCTGATCACCGTTGTAGCTGTAGGTGCCGTCGGCGTTTTGCGTGAACGGAACGGTGTCGCCCTTGGAACCGGCGAAGATGTACTTGCCGTTCTCGTCCTTGCTGTTCATCAGGCTCAGCAACTGACCTTCGATCTCGCCCAGCTCCGAAGCGTTGGCTTGACGGTCGGCGTCGGTGTAACCGGCGTTGCCGGCACCGATGGCCAGTTCCTGGGCGCGCTGCAGCACGTTGGTGATGCTGGTCATGACCGACTCGGTCTGGCCCAGGGTCGCCTTGAGGGTGTTGGTGTTGGCTTTGTACTGATCAAGCATCGAAGCCTGTTGACCCAATTGCAGCAGGCGCGAGGCACCGACCGGATCATCGGCCGCGGTGTTGACGCGAACCAGGCTGCTCGCCTCTTCGCTGCTCTTGACCACGTTGGAGAAGTTCTTCTGATAGTTGGCAGCAGAGGACTCGTAAAACTGGGCGGTAGAAATGCGCATGGGCTACGACTCCTTAAAGACTGTTGATCAGTGTGCTGAAGATTTCTTGCGCAGCCTTGATGATCTGCGAAGAGGCGGTGTAGTACTGCTGGTATTTGACCAGGTTGCCGGTTTCCTCATCGAGGTCGACACCGGACAGCGAGTCGCGGGCATTCTTGGCGTTGTCCAGAATGGCGCCGGTCGCCGCGCTGTCGAGCTTGCCCTGCGCCGCCTTGGCGCCAACACCCTCGACCAGTTTGCCGTAGGCGTCGGTCAGGGAAATACCCTTGCTGGCGGTACCGGTGTCCACTACCTGCTTGGTCTGCAAGCCGGCCAGTGCAGTGCCGTTACGGTTGTCCAGGGTGCCTGGCTGCGCGATGTTGATATCAATCGCAGTGCCTGTGCCTGGCGAACCGGCCACGGTCATGTCGAAGCTGACGGTACGCTGCACGGCGGGCGGGCCCGGGTCCATGATCGGCGCACCCGTGCCGTCCTTGAGAGGCACGGTCAGGTTCAGGGTGTTGTTCTGGTTCGGCTTGATGGTGCCAGTGCTGATCTGCACGCCTTTGGCATCGAGCAACTGGTAAGGCTGGCTGGAACCGTCGGCCGCTGCGGCACCGAACACCACTTTGACCGGCATGGAGGTGTTCATGCCGTTCTGGATAAGGGTGGTCGTGGCCGTGTCGTAGATATCGAACTTCGTGGTCAGGGTTGGCTGACCGCTGGACGAGATGGTCAGGGTGCCGCTGCCGCCCGGCGCAATCGCCGCGCTCAACGGTGCCGCAATGGCCAGACGCTTGGAGTCGGTCATCTCGGTCTTGATGTTCGTCGCCGCGTTGCGGGTCGGCGTGATCTTGAACGTGTCACCGGCCGCAGCCCCCCCACCGCTGAGCTTCAACGAGAAACCGTCAATCACCGGAGGCGGCGTGGTCAGGGTGCTGAAAGCGCCCATCGCTGTACCTTCCGGCAGGCGCTGCACGGTGTAGTTGGTGGCGCTGGTGAAGGTGACTTTGTAATCGTTGATGGTCAGCTTGCCGCTGTCCTCGATGCTGACATCGAAGTTGCCGGAACCGGCGCTGTTGCCAACGGTGGCCACACTGCGGTCGGCCATCTGTGCGGCGCTGTTGATGCTGTTGAACAGGTTCGAACCGAACGCACCGTTCTTGTCGATGCCTTGGGCCTGAAGGCTGTTCATCTGGTCGGCAACGACCAGGGCTACGCGGCCCAGTTCGTTCATGGCCGGGTCCAGCACGGTGCTGCGATAGCGCAGCAGACCGCCCATCTCGCCACCGGTCATTACCGAAGTAATGTCGACGGTGCTCGAACCACGATTGAGCTGAATGCCCATGCGCGATGGATCGGCCTGGCTCGGCACCACTTGCAGAGTGCTGGCGGTGCCGCCCATGACCAGCGGCTGACCGCTGCCCAGGTACACATCAAGGTTACCGTCGCGTTCGATGACTTGTGCGCCGGTGAACGTGGAGAGCTGACGCACGGTTTCGTTGCGCGCGTCGAGCAGCTCGTTCGGCATGCCGCCAGCCTTGGAAACTTCGGAAATCTTCTGGTTCAACTGCGCCACGGTGGCGGCGAGTTTGTTGACCTGATCGGCCATGTTCGTCAGGTTGCCGTTGATGTTCGCGTTCTGCGCGGTCAACTGGGCGGACACTGAGTTGAAACGGTTGCTCAAGGCCTGGGCATCGCTGAGCAGCAACTGACGGGACGCATCGTCACCCGGCTTGGCGTTGACGTTCTGCACCGAGGCGAAGAACTTGGTCAGCGCGCCGTTGAGGCCGGTGCCGCTGTCCGACAGCAAGGCGTCGAGCGGGCTGATCTGCCCGGCGTAGGCGGCCGCGTCGCTGTTGAGCGAGGTGGTGGTCTGCAATTGCGCATCGAGGTAGCTGTTGTAGACGCGACGCACATCGGCCAGGGTCGTGCCGGTGCCGATGTAGACGTTGCCGAACTGATTCGAGGCTTTGGTGCCCTGCACGGTTTGCTGGCGTGAATAACCGGCGGTGTCGGCGTTGGCAATGTTATTGCCGGTAGTCATCAACGAGGATTGGCCAGCGGCCAGACCCGACATCCCGATATTGAGCAAACTCATGGTTCAGACCTTATGCCTTGTGCCTATAGAGGCGTGGTGGAAGCGCCCGCCGCAGCGTAGTTTTGGTAACTCGTCATCTGTTTGGCTATCTGCGAGATCTTGCTTGCGTAATCCGGGTCGGTTGCATACCCGGCTTTCTGCAACTCGCGTACAAACTGTTCTGGGTTATCGGCCGACTTCACAACATCTTGATAGCGATTATTGGTTTGCAGCAACGTCACGAGGTCGTGGAAGCTGTCTTTGTACGAGTCGTAGGAACGGAACTCAGCCGTCTCCTTGACCCTCTCGCCGTTGCGGAATTCGCTGGTAATGGCCCGCGCCGAATCGCCCTTCCAACTGGTGCCGGCCTTGATGCCGAACAGGTTGTGGCTACTGCTGCCATCCTGGGCACGCATGACCGATTTACCCCAACCGGTTTCCAGTGCGGCCTGAGCCACCAGGTAGCGAGGATCGACACCGATGCGCTCGGCGGCTTCCTTGGCCATCGGCAGCATGGTGTTGACGAATTCGTCGGCGGAGCTGAAGGCTTTCTTCGGCGGCGCGAGAGGAATCTGCGCCATCGCACGTCCGTAAATCTGCATCTGCCCGCTGGACTTATTGTCCGTTTGCGAGGCCAGCCAATCGCCGTTGAACAGCGGGCCGGCACCGGTCGTGGCCGTCGTCGTGGCACGCTCTGGCAACAGGGTTTTGTTCGGCGTCGCAGCAGCAGTCGTGGTGGCTGAAGGCACCAGACCGGCGAGCAAGCGATCCGCCAGTTTCGGCGGTAAGGCGAGACGGCGCTGATTAATCAGCTCCATGTCATTGCGATGCGTGCCCTCGCCTGTCGGCGCTTTCACCGAACGCGAAGCCCACAACGGACGCTGGCCATTGAGCCGCGATAGCGGACCATCAGTGGCCACGGTGCCGGCCGCAATCGGCGTTGGCACGGCGGCTTTCGCCGCTTCCTGCTTGGCCGCGGACAGGGCCGCCGCCTCGCCTGGCGCGAGCGGTTTGTTCTTCGACATCTGCCGCATCAGCACGTCCGCCAGACCAATACCACCGCCTTCGCGGGACATGGAAATGGCCAACTGCTGATCGTACATTTCCTGGTACTGTTTGGCCGCCGGCGTGTTGAGCGGGTTGTCCTTGCCCAGCGCTTCGGTGGCCGAACGCATGGACTTGAGCATCTCACCGAGGAACAGCGATTCGAACTCCTGCGCCACTTTGCGCATGTTGCCGTCGCTGTTCTTGTCGCCCACCTTGAGCTGGTTCAAACGATTCAAGTCCGAATAGGAACCGGAGTCGCTGCTGCTGACCAGACCGCTCTTGCGCATATCCATGACAGCCGTCCTCAGATCACGATCAGGTCGGCTTGCAATGCGCCAGCCTGTTTCAGTGCTTCGAGGATCGCCATCAAGTCGCCCGGCGCCGCGCCGACCTGGTTCACCGCACGGACGATTTCGTCGAGGGTGGTGCCCGGGCCGAACTTGAACATCGGCTTGGCTTCTTGCTGTGCGTTAACCCGCGAGCGCGGCACGACGGCCGTCTGACCGTTGGACAGAGGGCCGGGCTGGCTGACAATCGGGTCTTCGGTGATGGTCACGGTCAGGCTGCCGTGGGTTACGGCGGCTGGTGACACCTTGACGTTCTGGCCGATCACGATAGTGCCGGTACGCGAGTTGATGATGACTTTCGCCACCGCCTGACCCGGATCGACTTCAAGGTTTTCCAGGATCGACAGGTAATCGACACGCTGGCTCGGATCAAGCGGCGCGCTGACGCGAATCGAACCGCCGTCAATGGCCTGGGCAACGCCCGGGCCGAGCATGTTGTTGATCTTGTCGACGATGCGTTTGGCGGTGGTGAAGTCCGAACGGTTGAGGTTCAGCGTCAGGCTGTTGCCCTGGTTGAAACCGCTCGGCACCGAACGCTCGACCGACGCACCGCCGGGGATACGACCGGCCGACGGAACGTTGACGGTGATCTTCGAACCGTCACGACCTTCAGCATCAAAACCACCGACCACCAGGTTGCCCTGAGCGACGGCGTAGACGTTGCCGTCGATACCTTTGAGCGGAGTCAGCAGCAAGGTGCCGCCGCGCAGGCTCTTGGAGTTACCGATGGAGGACACGGTGATATCGACCTGCTGACCCGGCTTGGCAAACGCCGGCAAATCGGCACTGATCGAGACCGCTGCGACGTTCTTCAACTGCACGTTGCCCGAACCCGGCGGCACCTTGATGCCGAACTGCGAAAGCATGTTGTTGAAGGTCTGCAGGGTGAAAGGCGTCTGCGTCGTCTGGTCACCGGTGCCGTTAAGCCCGACCACCAGGCCGTAGCCGATCAATTGGTTGGAACGCACGCCAGAAATACTGGCGATATCCTTCAGCCGCTCGGCCTGCGCGTTGAACGCGGCAGACAGCATCAGGGCGGCCACCATGAGGTGTTTAAGATTCAAACTGGCCACCTAGAAAGGGAACAGCGGGCTGAGGAAGAAACGGTCGAACCAGCCTGGCTGACTCGCATCGGCAAACGAACCGGTGCCCGAGTAGGTGATGCGTGCATCGGCGACGCGGGTCGACGACACGGTGTTGTCGGTGGCGATGTCATCGGCGCGCACCAGGCCGGCAATCCGCACCAGCTCATCGCCGGTGTTGAGGGTCATCCACTTCTCGCCGCGTACCGCGATGATGCCGTTGGGCAGCACATCAGCCACGGTGACAGTGATCGAGCCGGTCAGGGTGTTGCCCTGCGCGGCCTTGCTGTCGCCCTTGGTCGCGCGGTCGCCTTCATAGCTGGCGCTCAGGTTCAGGTCGCCACTGCCAAACGGGTTGTTGGTGTTGGGCGAGGAGCCGAACAACGAGGTCAGGCCGATGCCTGTCTTGCTGTTCTTGTCGATTTGCGAGTTGGCGTTTTTGCTCGCCTGGGTCTTCTCGTTCAGGGTAATGGTGATGATGTCACCGATCCGGAACGCCTTGCGGTCGCTGTACAGGTTCTGTTCAAAACCGGCCTGATAAATCGAGCCATTGTTCGCGGCAGCCGGCAACGGCGTGCGCGGCAACACCGGCGCGTAATACGGGTCATTGGGCTTGGGCGTCGTTGGAACGCAGCCTGCGAGCACAACAGCCCCACTCAGTGCCAGAACAGATACAAAGCGATTCATGACCCTACCTCACGGTGTTGCAGGCGACCTCATGGTCGCCTCATAGACTTGATTACAGATTCTGCGTTACGAACGAGAGCATCTGGTCGGCGGTGGAGATCACCTTGGAGTTCATCTCGTAGGCGCGCTGAGTGGTGATCATGTTGACCATCTCTTCAACGGTGCTGACGTTGGACGTTTCCAGGGTGTTCTGCAGCGTGGTGCCGAAACCGTTCAGGCCCGGAGTACCGACTTGCGGTGCGCCGGAAGCAGCGGTTTCCAGGAACAGGTTGTTACCCACGGCCTGCAGACCGGCCGGGTTGATGAAGTCGGCGGTTTGCAGGTTGCCGATCACCTGGTTGGCCGGGTTACCCGGAACGGTGATGGACACGGTGCCGTCGCGACCGACCGTGAAGGTCTGCGCGTCGTTCGGAATCACAATGGCCGGCTCCAGGGCGAAGCCGCTGGCATTCACGATCTGACCGTTGGAATCGAGGTGGAAGGTACCGTCACGGGTGTAGGACGTGGTGCCGTCCGGCTGCAGGATCTGGAAGAAACCGCGACCGTCGACCGCCAGGTCAAGCGGCTGTTCGGTGGTTTGCAGGCTGCCGGCGGTGAAGTTTTTCTGGGTGCCGACGATGCGCACACCGGTACCCACTTGCAGACCCGACGGCAGTTCGCTGTCCTGGGTCGACTGGGCGCCTGGCTGGCGCTTGATCTGATAGAGCAAGTCCTGGAACTCGGCGCGGTCACGTTTGAAACCCGTGGTCGACACGTTGGCCAGGTTGTTGGAAATAGTGGTCAGGTTGGTGTCCTGGGCGGACAGACCTGTTTTGGCAACCCATAGAGCCGGAAGCATTCGATTCTCCTCGTGCGCCTGTTTTACGGCGCGACGTTCTGATAATTAGCTGATCTGCAAGACCCGAGCCATGGCCTGGTCATCGTCTTTGGCGGTGTTCATCATCTTGATGTGCAGCTCGAACTGCTTCGACAAAGCCAACACCGAAGTCATCTCTTCCACGGCGTTGACGTTGCTCGACTCAAGGAACCCGGACACCAGTTTGACGCCGGCGTCGGCTTGCGCCGGCTTGCCGTCCTTGGTGTGGATCGAACCATCCAGGCCTTTGGTCATGTTCTTCAGGTCAGGGTTGACCAGTTTGATGCGGTCGACTTCAGCCATCACACGCGGGCCTTCGCCCATCGCACGGATGCTGATGGTGCCGTCTTCGCCGACTTCGATTTGCTGCTCGGGCGGCACGGCGATCGGACCGCCATTGCCCATCACCGGCATGCCGTTGCCGGCGCGCAGTACGCCGAGGGCGTCCACGTTCAGGCTGCCGGTGCGCACATAGCTTTCAGCGCCATCGGGCGTCTGCACGGCAATCCAGCCGTTGCCTTGCACCGCGACATCGAGGTCACGACCGGTTTCAACCAGCGAACCAGGGGAGAAGTCGGTGGCCGGGCGTTCGGTCATCGCAAACGCACGCGCCGGAAAGCTGTCACCAAACACCGGCATCGAACGGGCCTGTTCCAGGTCCTTCTGAAAACCGTTGGTGGAGATGTTTGCCAGGTTGTTGGCATGAGCCTTCTGCGCCAGTGCATTCTGGCTGGCGCCGGTCATTGCCACATAAAGGTACTTGTCCACACTCTTTCCTCTGCATGCCGGACGTTTGCCGCCCACCGCTGTACTGATGAGCGATAAGCAATTTGCAGACCAACTTTTTTCTGGCGGCGCCGGGCCCGGCAAACAAAGGACTTGAGGGGATTCAGAGGGGAATGGGGGATTGGGTCAAAGTCGAAAAACCGGCGCGGATATGCCGCCAGGCGGCAACGGAGTGAAAGCCTGGGCTGATTCGACTACCAGCCTTTGACCCCGCTCATGTCGGGTAACTTATGGGCGATGCCCTTATGACAGTCGATACAGGTCGCCTGGCCGCTAGCCAGCGACGTGGAGTGCATATTGGCGGCGCGCTTGCCTTGACGGGTGAAGTCCATGAATTCGAAGTTATGGCAATTGCGGCACTCTCGGGAGTCGTTTGCCTTGAGTCGCCCCCACTCGTGCTCGGCCAGTTCACGCCGCATATCGAGAAACTTGTCCCGGGTATCGATCGTTCCGAACACTTTCCCCCACACTTCTTTGGACGCCTGCATCTTGCGGGCAATCTTGTGCGTCCACTCATGGGGGACGTGACAGTCCGGGCAGGTTGCGCGTACGCCAGAGCGATTGGTGTAGTGAATGGTGTCCTGCAACTCGACAAAAACGTTATCGCGCATTTCATGACAGGAAATGCAGAATTTCTCGGTGTTGGTCGCTTCCAGCGCGGTGTTGAACCCCCCCCAGAAAATCACCCCGGCGATAAATCCGCCGAGCGTCAGAAAGCCCAGGCTGTAATGAACACTGGGCCGACGCAAAACCCTCCAATAGTCTTTGAACAGGGCGAGCAAGGATTTCATGGCCTCTCCTTATCGTTTCTGCTGGCCGTTGATTTCGTCTTGCAGCACCTGGTCAATGTTCTTGAAGCTGTTGTTCACCAGTGGCTTAACGTCTGTTTGTGGCACATGACACTGATTGCAGAAATACCGGCGCGGAGAAACCGCGGCCAGCGCCTGACCGTCACGGTCCATGTAGTGAGTGATACTGATCATTGGCGCCTGGGTACGTGCGCTGTTGGCTCGGCTGTGACAGGACAGACACTTATTACTGTTCTTGTCGATGTGATACCCCGCAATGCTGTGGGGAATGGTGGGTGGCTGTTCGGGATAATTGCGCTCACGCTTGAGGTCCTTGTTCTCTTCATCAGCAATCGGCGGCGCCGGCAACTCCTGGGTCAGCGTCCCTCCGATTCGCCGACCATCCGGCGCAGGCGCATCCAGCGGGTAACCGGGCTCTGCCGGGAATGCCGCTGGCATCCATAGCAGCAGCGCGGCAAGCAAGGACAGCGAACGACGCTTCATCTGAGCTCTCCTTATGCCGTCTTGATCAACTCAATCCTGATCGCGCATTTTTTGTAATCAGTTTGTTTGGAGATAGGGTCCGTCGCATCAAGCGTGACTTTGTTGATGAGCCGGTTGGCATCGAAGAACGGTACAAACACCAAACCTTGCGGCGGTTTGTTGCGTCCTCGGGTTTCAATGCGCGCACGCATCTCACCTCGTCGGCTGATCAGCTTCACTTCGCTGCCGCGACGGGCATTCAAGGCCTTGGCATCGGCCGGATGCATGTAGACCAACGCGTCGGGGACGGCCTTATAGAGTTCCTCGACCCGCTGAGTCATCGTGCCGGTGTGCCAATGTTCAAGCACCCGACCGGTACTCAACCAGAATGGAAATTCCGCGTCGGGGGATTCCGCCGGTGGCTCGTAGGGAAGCGCGAAGATGATGGCCTTCTTGTCGGGATAGCCATAAAACTGCACACCACTGCCCTTCTCAACGTAAGGGTCATACCCTTCCCGGAAACGCCAGCGTGTTTCCTTGCCCTCCACGACGGGCCATCGCAACCCGCGCTCGGTGTGGTAGCGGTCAAACGGGGCGAGGTCATGACCGTGACCACGCCCGAATTGGGCATATTCTTCGAACAGACCTTTTTGCAGGTAAAAACCAAAATCCCGGGCCTCATCGTTTTGATAGCCCGCCTCCATCTGTTCAAGCGGGAACTGATCGACCTGGCCGTTCTTGAACAACACTTC
The DNA here is from genome assembly GCF_015461845.1 of Pseudomonas mucoides. Taxonomy (GTDB): domain Bacteria; phylum Pseudomonadota; class Gammaproteobacteria; order Pseudomonadales; family Pseudomonadaceae; genus Aquipseudomonas; species Aquipseudomonas mucoides. The sequence goes on from NZ_JACOPW010000001.1 coordinate 1,269,481, forward strand.
GTACAGGGTCTTGCCCTTGTACTCCGGTGAGGCGGACAACAACTGCGCAGACCAGACCTCGTCCGTTTTGAAGCGCTTGGAAAACTCGACCAACTGCCAGAGATCCGATTTGGCGTCGCCCGGCGCCGAGACCAATTGATGCCAGAACTGTGTACGGCGCTCAGCATTGCCGTAGGCGCCCTCTTTCTCCACCCACATGGCGGTGGGCAGGATCAGATCGGCCGCCTGGGCAGAGACAGTGGGGTAAACATCCGAAACCACCACAAAATTCTCGGGGTTGCGCCAACCCGGCAACACTTCCTGCATGATGTTGGGGCCGGCCTGCATGTTGTTGCTGGCCATCGTCCAATACACATTGAGCACGCCATCCTTGAGCATGCGGCTCTGCTGCACGGCGTGGAAACCGACCTTCTCATTGACGGTGCCCGGAGGCACTTTCCAGATTTGCTCTGCCTTGGCGCGATGTGCCGGGTTGGTGACCACCAGGTCGGCAGGCAAGCGATGGGAGAATGTTCCCACTTCGCGTGCCGTCCCGCAGGCTGAGGGTTGGCCCGTCAGGGAGAAAGGGCTGTTGCCCGGCTCACTGATTTTCCCGGTCAGCAGGTGAATGTTGTAAATCAGGTTATTGGCCCATACGCCGCGCGTGTGCTGGTTAAAACCCATGGTCCAGAATGAAACCACCTTGCGCTTGGGGTCGGCATACAACTCGGCCAATGCCTTGAGGCGCTCGGCTGGCACACCGGTTTCCTTGGCGGTACGTTCAAGGGTGTAGGGTTTTACGAAAGCGGCGTACTGCTCAAAGTCGATATCGCTCCAGGTGTTCGCCTTGGCGGCATTGCGGGCCTTCATCTCCAGCGGATTATCGGGACGCAAGCCATAGCCGATGTCATCCGTTCCTTTGGCGAAGCGGGTGTATTTGCTGACAAAGTCTTTGTTGACCGAGCCACTTTCGATGATGTGGTTGGCAATGTAGTTGAGGATAAACAGGTCCGTCTGGGGCTTGAACACCATGGGGATGTCGGCTAACTCAAAACTGCGATGCTCGAAAGTCGACAGCACCGCAACCTTGACGCTGGGCTGGCTTAACCGGCGATCTGCGACCCGACTCCAAAGAATCGGATGCATCTCCGCCATGTTTGAACCCCACAGCACAAACGCGTCAGTAACCTCAATATCGTCATAACACCCCATCGGCTCATCGATACCGAACGTACGCATAAACCCCATGACCGCAGAGGCCATGCAATGACGCGCATTAGGATCAATGTTATTGGAGCGAAATCCCGCCTTCATCAACTTGTTGGCCGCGTACCCTTCCCAAATGGTCCACTGACCGGAACCGAACATGGCGACAGACTCGGAACCCTTGTTTTTTATCGCTTCCTTAAACTTTAACTCCATGACATCAAACGCCTGGCTCCAGGACACCGGCTGAAACTCGCCCTGTTTGTCATAGTGCCCGTTAGTCATGCGCAACAGCGGCTGAGTCAGTCGATCAACGCCATACATGATCTTCGACAAGAAGTAACCCTTGACGCAGTTCAACCCGCGATTGACCTCGGCTTTCACATCACCATGAGTCGCGACCACTCGATTGTCCTTGGTCGCCACCATGACGCTGCACCCGGTACCGCAAAAGCGGCAAGGGGCTTTATTCCAGTCCATGGTGACACGGTCTTCTTCAGTGATCAGGTTGCTGGCAGACGTAAACACCGGAAGCCCCGCCGCCGCTGCAGCAATCCCGGCCGCCTGGGCTTTGACAAACTCGCGCCGAGTCATTGGCATGTACTTTCTCCCGTCACATCGAGAATCTCGTGATAAACGAGGGATGCATTGAGTACTCCAGGCAAACCGTTGATCTGAGTGATTCGCTTGGAAATTTCGCTTTCTTCTTCCATTTCCAGCACAACCACCAGCTTGCCGACGGGGCTTTCGTGATGCAGTTCAACGCCTGTGAGTAAACGCAAGTTGGCTTTCACCGCCTCGAACAACTCAGGACGGGCCAGTACCACGAGACTGGCAATATGGAGCGTTTCTGCCATGACCTGTACTCCTCTTCTTATGCTGAAGATGGACCGCGATCAATGAGGTGAACCAGGAGGGCCGAGCAGCATTTGCAGAAACCAGACAAAAAATCCGTAACCACCCACTATCGCCACCGAGAGCAATGGAAAGAGGACAACAATCAGAAAAAAGAACAGGCGAGTTTCTTTGCGGACTTGCTGGGTAGAGTCATCCGTTGATGGCATGGTTATCGCTCCTGCCAAACTTTGAAATGAGCCTAGATGGCTTGCCTGGCAAATTCCACGATTCAGATCAACGGCATGACGGTAGCGCTTCAAGTGGCATTTTGAAGCGCCAGTGAATGACTGACTCCAACTCAGTATTCTTGTTTATTGATTCGGCGCTGGATAACGTTACTGCTCACGTCTTGCCAATTTCATAGTCACGCAACTTATTGGCAATGGTGGTGTGAGAGACCCCCAGGCGCTTACCTAACAGCCGACTACTGGCATGCTCGGAATACAGCCGCTCCAACACCGCTTTCTCGAACCGTCCGACGATCTCGTCAAGCCCGCCCTCCAGCGAGAAATCGCCAAGCGGCTGACGCACACCGTAATCCGGCAGACGAATATGCTCGGCCTTGACCGTCCCGCCTTCGCACAACGAAACCGCCTGGAACAACACATTTTCCAATTGCCGGACATTACCCGGCCAATGGTAATGACTGAGCCGCTCCATCGCCGCCGGTGCCAGCTTCGGCAGCGGGCAACCGATCTGCCGGCTGGCCTGATCGAGGAAGTGCTCCACCAACGGCGTTAACCCATCGAGGCATTCACGCAGCGGCGGAATGTGCAGCGAAAGCACGTTCAAGCGGTGATACAAATCCTGGCGAAACTCACCCCGCGCGCACAGCTCGGACAAATCCACCTGGGTGGCGCAGATCACCCGCACATCCAGATACACCTCTTCATCACTGCCGACACGACGGAAGCAACCGTCCTGCAAAAAGCGCAGCAACTTCACCTGCAAGCGCGGGCTCATTTCGCCCACGCCATCAAGAAACAGCGTTCCGCCCGCCGTCAGTTCCAGCAGACCAAGCTTGCCTTCGGCGCGTGCACCTTCGAAGGCGCCGGGGCCGTAGCCGAACAATTCGGTCTCGGCCATCGACTCCGGTAAACCGGCACAATTGAGCGCCATCAACGGCGACTGCCCGCGTGGGCTGGCGAGGTGGCAGGCGCGGGCCAGCAATTCTTTACCGGTACCGGTTTCGCCTTCTATTAATAGCGGTGCATCCAGCGGTGCCATGCGCCGCGCTTCGCGCACCACCGCGGCCATGACTTTCGAACTTTGGAAGATGCTGTCGAACCCACGCAGTTCCTGCTTGCGTACGTTATAGATGCGCTCCCCCACCCGATCAGCGCGGTGCAGCGTCAGGACGGCACCGGCCATGGCTTCGCTGTCGTCATGCTCGGATTGCAGCGGCGCGATGTCAGCCAGAAACACGTCACCCTTGACCTTGACCCGCAGCCCGTTGATGCGCGACTTGTTGGCACGCACCAGTTCCGGCAAATCAAAATCCTCGGCGTAACGCGACAGCGGAATCCCCGGCACCTCGTCCACCCGCACCCCGAGCAACTGCGCCGCCGCCCGGTTAGCCGCGACGATGGAGCCGCCCATGTCGATCGACAGCACCGGAAACTCCAGGGCGCCGAGCAAGGCATTGAGCTCCATGTGCCGACGCTCGCTGGGCATCAGCCCTACCCGCTTGACGCCGAATACACCGGCAATCGATTCGAATTTCGGGCGCAGGGCCTGGAACTGAATGTTGATCAGGTTCGGGCAATGCAGGTAGATCGCATTGCCATGCTCACCGCCGACCTCACCACGGGCGACGTTGATTCCGTACTCCACCAGCAAGTTGAGAATGTCGCGCAGGATGCCGATGCGGTTCTGGCAGTGGACTTTGATACGCATATAAAGGCCCGAAGAAAGGGGAATCGAGGTCCCATGCGCAAATTTTCTGCGCGGGCGCCAAGTTAGTCGTCAAGATTATGTGACACCTGGACGCCATTTCAAACCCGCAAATCTCAATAGCTGCGCCATAGCCGTCAAAGCGTAACGAATACTTTACGAAAAACGGCGAATTTTCCTACAAGGAGTGCCGGACACCTGCTGCAACGCCGCACGCCTTGGGGTATTTCTAGGTCCATAGCAGCACATAACAAGAACGAAATCCCTCGCAGGAGAGCAGCATGAAGCAGACGCAGTACGTGGCTCGCGAGCCCGATGCGCAAGGTTTTATCGACTACCCCGCTGAAGAACATGCGGTGTGGAACACGCTGATCACTCGTCAACTGAAAGTGATCGAGGGCCGTGCGTGCCAGGAATACCTGGACGGTATCGAAAAACTCGGTCTGCCCCACGACCGCATTCCGCAACTCGGTGAAATCAACAAAGTCCTCGGTGAAACCACCGGTTGGCAAGTGGCCCGAGTCCCGGCGCTGATCCCCTTCCAGACGTTTTTCGAATTGCTGGCCAACAAGCAGTTTCCCGTGGCAACGTTTATTCGTACCCGCGAAGAGCTGGATTACCTGCAAGAGCCGGACATTTTCCACGAGATCTTTGGTCACTGCCCTCTGCTGACCAACCCCTGGTTCGCTGAATTCACCCACACTTACGGCAAACTTGGCCTGCAAGCGACCAAGGAAGAACGCGTGTACCTGGCGCGCCTGTACTGGATGACCATCGAGTTCGGCCTGGTCGATACCGCCGAAGGCCTGCGCATTTACGGCGGCGGCATTCTTTCTTCGCCAAAAGAAACCGTTTACTGCCTGTCCAACGAACCTGAGCATCAGGCGTTCGATCCGCTGGAATGCATGCGCACGCCGTATCGCATCGACATCCTGCAACCGCTGTACTTTGTCTTGCCGAACCTCAAGCGACTGTTTGATGTGGCCCATGAAGACATCATGAGCATGGTCAAACAAGGCATGCAGCTGGGCTTGCACACCCCGAAATTTCCGCCAAAGGCAGCGTGATCCGCTGCTTTTAGAAACAAGTGAGCCTGTCAGGAACCGACGCTTTGGTTTAGCGTGGAGTGACTGACGGCCGATTTCCAATTATTTGATTTCAGGAATTCAACATGTCCACATTGAACCAAGCCCACTGCGAAGCCTGCCGCGCCGACGCCCCTCAGGTCAGCGACGAGGAATTGCCGATCCTGATCAAGCAGATCCCGGACTGGAACATCGAAGTCCGCGACGGCGTCATGCAGCTGGAAAAGCTGTTCCTGTTCAAAAACTTCAAGCACGCGCTGGCGTTCACCAACGCCGTCGGTGAAATCTCCGAGGCCGAAGGTCACCACCCGGGCCTGCTGACCGAATGGGGCAAAGTCACCGTCACCTGGTGGAGCCACTCCATCAAGGGCTTGCACCGCAACGACTTCATCATGGCCGCGCGCACTGACGAAGTGGCCAAGGACGCCGAGGGCCGTAAATAATGCATTTCGACGCCATAGGTCGAGTACCCGGCGATCCGATTCTCGGCTTGATGGAAGCCTATGCGCAGGACCCGAACCCGCGCAAATTCGACCTCGGCGTGGGCGTCTATAAAGATGCCCAGGGCCTGACGCCGATTCCGCAGTCGGTGAAGCTGGCCGAGCAGCGTCTGGTGGATCGCCAGACCACCAAGACCTACATCGGTGGTCACGGCGAACCGGCCTTCGGCAAAGCCATCAGTGAGCTGGTGCTCGGTGCGGACTCCGCGCTGATCGCCGGTCAACGCGCCGGCGCGACCCAGACACCGGGCGGCACCGGCGCATTGCGCTTGAGCGCCGACTTTATCGCCCAGTGCCTGCCGGGCCGTGGCGTGTGGCTGAGCAACCCGACCTGGCCAATCCACGAAACGATTTTCGCGGCGGCCGGGGTCAAGGTCAGTCATTACCCGTACGTGGGCAGCGACAACCGCCTCGATGTCGACGCCATGCTCGCGGTACTGAGCGAAGCACCGAAGGGCGACGTGGTGTTGCTGCACGCCTGCTGCCACAACCCGACCGGTTTCGATCTGTCCCATGACGACTGGCGCCGAGTGCTGGACGTGGTGCGCAGTCGCGATCTGCTGCCATTGATCGACTTCGCCTACCAGGGCTTCGGCGATGGCCTGGAACAGGATGCCTGGTCGACCCGTCTGTTCGCAGACGCGTTGCCGGAAGTGCTGATCACCAGTTCCTGCTCGAAGAATTTCGGCTTGTACCGCGACCGCACTGGCGCACTGATTGTCTGCGCGAAAACCGCTGACAAGCTGGTGGACATCCGCAGCCAGCTGGCCAACATCGCCCGTAACCTGTGGTCGACCCCGCCGGATCACGGTGCCGCCGTGGTCGCAACGATTCTTGGCGACCCTGAGCTGAAAAGCCTCTGGGCCGACGAAGTGGAAGCCATGCGCTTGCGCATTGCCCAGTTGCGCAGTGGCCTGGTTGAAGCGCTGGAACCGTATGGTTTGCGCGAGCGTTTTGCGCACATTGGCGTGCAGCGCGGAATGTTCTCGTACACCGGTTTGACGGCGGCGCAGGTTAAACAGCTGCGCGATCATCACAGCGTGTACATGGTCAACTCCGGCCGGGCCAACGTGGCGGGGATTGATGCAACGCGTCTGGATTTGCTGGCTGAAGCGATTGCTGAAGTCTGCAAGTAACCCCAAGTACCTGCACCGTCCCCTGTGGGAGCGAGCTTGCTCGCGATGAGGACCTGACAGTCGACATCAATGTTGCCTGTCAGTCCGCAATCGCGAGCACGCTCGCTCCCACAGTTGTTTTGTGTTGTTCCCTCTTCCAGACCTGTCTAGACAACCCCATCCGTCGAAACAAATGGATATAAAAGTCTATTTGTCATTTTCAGTGCTGTATCCTGCCCAAGCTTTGTATAAGCGCGGATCTACCAGATCTATCAACAGACTTTGCGAGGAGCGCGAAACATGCACGAGATCCCTAATCTCCCCTTCCCAAGCCTGCACGAAACTGAGCAGACAACCACGCAACAAGCCGGCGCCCAACAGCCCGAGCCCAAAGAAGCCACTGAACGCCGCCAGGCCGACAGCGAAGACTGAAACACCTGCAATGCCAGACCGTGTGGAAAGCGCTAACATGCGCTTTCCACACCGCCTGAACCCTTGAGCTACGCACCATGACCGACGAATTCAATGAGAGCCAGGCCAGCGTCCTGATCGGCACCGCCGAGAAGATGATCGAGATCTGGAACCGTCTCTCTCCCGAAAAACAAGCCGCACTGCTCGCCCGCTTCGGTACTCAAGAAAACGCCTTGGCCGCCCTGGTCACAACGCAACTGGTTGCCCCCGCCAAGCCCTGATTCAGCCCGCTGGCAAATAGTTTTACTTTTTCCACGACCCGCGAGCGCTCGCGCCGTTATCATAAGCAGCCTATCTATCCTGCTTTCCCGTGGACCTTTACCCATGCCTGAAAACCAGCGCCCCCTGGCGGTCACGCTGCAAGTTGTTTCCATCGTTCTGTTTACCTTCATCGGCTACCTGAATATCGGCATTCCCCTGGCCGTATTGCCCGGCTATGTCCACAGCGACCTCGGTTTCGGCGCGGTGATCGCCGGGCTGGTGATCAGCGTGCAATACCTGGCCACCCTGCTCAGCCGGCCTTATGCCGGGAAAATCATCGACAACAAGGGCAGCAAACTGGCGGTGATGTACGGACTGGCCGGCTGCGGCTTGAGCGGTGTGTTCATGCTGATTTCGGCCTGGACGCAGAGCCTGCCGACCGTGAGCCTGATCAGCCTGTTGATTGGCCGTCTGGTGCTCGGCAGCGCGGAAAGCCTGGTCGGCTCCGGATCGATTGGCTGGGGCATCGGCCGGGTCGGCGCGGCCAACACTGCCAAGGTGATTTCCTGGAACGGCATCGCCAGTTACGGCGCACTGGCCGTCGGCGCGCCGCTGGGGGTGCTGTTGGTTCATCAGTTGGGCTTGTGGAGCATGGGCGTGAGCATCGTGCTGTTGGCCGTGCTGGGCCTGGCACTGGCCTGGCCAAAAACCGCCGCGCCGATTGTGGTCGGTGAACGTTTGCCGTTCATGCATGTGCTGGGTCGGGTGCTGCCACACGGTTGCGGCCTGGCGCTGGGTTCCATTGGCTTCGGCACCATCGCCACCTTCATCACCTTGTATTACGCCACGCAACACTGGGACAACGCGGTGTTGTGCCTGAGCTTGTTCGGCGCCAGCTTCATCGGCGCGCGCCTGCTGTTCGGCAACCTGATCAACCGCCTCGGCGGATTTCGCGTGGCGATCGCCTGTCTGTCGGTGGAAACTTTGGGGTTGCTGCTGCTGTGGCTGGCGCCTGATGCCCATTGGGCACTGGCCGGTGCGGCGCTGAGCGGTTTCGGATTTTCGCTGGTGTTCCCGGCGCTCGGCGTGGAAGCGGTCAACCTGGTGCCAGCTTCCAGTCGTGGTGCCGCGGTCGGGGCTTATTCGTTGTTCATTGATTTGTCGCTGGGGATTACCGGGCCATTGGCCGGTGCCATTGCGGCCGGGTTTGGTTTTGCTTCGATCTTCCTGTTTGCCGCGATGGCCGCGCTGAGCGGTTTGGCATTGAGTGTGTACTTGTACCGGCAAGCACCTAAACAACGCGAAGCGCGGGCGCGTTAAAAGTCGACCTTGCCGCGCCCGGCCTTGATGCTGCCGCGCTTGGTCTTGGATTCGAGCCGACGTTTTTTTGAACCCAGCGTTGGCTTGGTCGGGCGACGCTTCTTTTCGACCTTGGTCGCGCTGAGGATCAGCTCGATCAAGCGCTCCAGCGCATCGGCGCGATTGGCCTCCTGCGTACGGTACTGTTGGGCCTTGATGATCAACACCCCTTCGCTGGTGATGCGGCTGTCGCGCAGCGCCAGCAACCGTTCCTTGTAAAACTCGGGCAAGGACGAGGCCGGAATGTCGAAGCGCAGGTGCACGGCGCTGGAGACCTTGTTGACGTTCTGCCCGCCGGCGCCTTGCGCGCGAATGGCCGTCAACTCGATCTCGGCATCCGGCAGATGCACGTTGTTGGAAATCACCAGCATGGAAAAACGTCCGTATTCAGAGTGCGCAGGATACCGCGAATGGAAAGAAGGAATACGCTCTCACAGGTTTTATAGCGCGCACAAAAAACCCGGCACTTGGCCGGGTTTGTTGTTGTTGCGTACCGCGTTACTTCACTGAAGCCTGCAACGCATGCTGCGCACTGCGCTTGTTCTTGATGCCGTAGCAGATCCACATGAACACGACCCACACCGGAATCGCGTACACCGAGATCTGGATCCCCGGAATCAGCAGCATCACGCACAGGATGAACACCACGAACGCCAGGCAGATGTAGTTCCCGTACGGGTACCACAGCGCCTTGAACAGCGGCGTTTGCTTGGTCTTGTTCATGTGCTGACGGAACTTGAAGTGCGAAAAGCTGATCATCGCCCAGTTGATCACCAGGGTCGCAACCACCAGCGACATCAGCAGCTCCAGCGCGTTTTGCGGGATCAGGTAGTTCAACAGAACGGCAATCAGCGTCACCGCCGCCGAAGCGAGGATCGAACGCACCGGCACGCCACGCTTGTCGATCTTCGACAAGGCCTTTGGCGCATCACCCTGCTCGGCCATGCCCAACAGCATGCGGCTGTTGCAGTAGGTGCCGCTGTTGTACACCGACAACGCCGCAGTCAGTACCACGAAGTTGAGGATGTGCGCGGCGGTGTTGCTGCCGAGCATCGAGAACACTTGCACGAACGGGCTGCCGCTGTAGGAATCACCCGACGCGTTCAAGGTCGCCAGCAGGCTGTCCCATGGCGTCAGCGACAACAGAATGACCAGCGCGCCGATGTAGAAAATCAAGATCCGGTAGATCACCTGGTTGATGGCTTTCGGGATCACGGTTTTCGGCTTGTCGGCTTCTGCAGCGGTGAAACCGAGCATTTCCAGACCGCCGAAGGAGAACATGATGATCGCCATGGCCATCACCAGACCACTGACACCGTTCGGGAAGAAACCACCGTGGGACCACAGGTTGCTGACCGACGCTTGCGGGCCGCCGTTACCGCTGACCAGCAAATAGCTGCCCAGGGCAATCATGCCGACAATGGCCACAACCTTGATGATCGCAAACCAGAACTCGGCCTCGCCAAAGACTTTGACGTTGGCCAGGTTGATCAGGTTGATCAAGACGAAGAACCCCGCAGCCGAGACCCAGGTCGGGATGTCCGGCGCCCAGTAGTGGATGTATTTGCCGACCGCGGTCAGCTCCGACATGCCCACCAGGATGTACAGGATCCAGCAGTTCCAGCCCGACAGGAAGCCGGCGAAACCGCCCCAGTATTTGTGCGCGAAGTGGCTGAACGAACCGGCGACCGGCTCTTCAACGATCATTTCGCCGAGCTGGCGCATGATCATGAACGCGATGAAGCCGCAGATGGCGTAGCCGAGGATCATCGACGGGCCAGCGGATTTCAGGACCCCGGCCGAGCCGAGGAACAAACCGGTACCGATCGCGCCACCGAGGGCGATCAATTGAATGTGGCGATTTTTCAGGCCGCGCTTCAGCTCGCCTGACTGCGAGTTTTGTCCACTCATGAAAAGGGTCTCACGTTCTGCATCGTTACAACGTTCATGCGTCACCTGTTTGTTTTTATCTGTGACGAAATCGAACCCGGCACACTCGTGGCGTGGCGGAGTGAACAAGGCGGATAGCCTTGAAGTTTGCGCATTTGCGCAGGAGGTCACAGGTAAAACGCGGCGCATTGTACACCGCTAACCCCCTGCTGCCAGACCCGCTGGATCAGCGTGTTGTAAGCCGGGATTGCCGGTGTCCGCCCCGGGTGTCCCGGGCGGCTGCAAATAGAGAGTCAGACCCTTGCGGGCCATCGACGGGAACGATTGAAAAATCGCCCCACGGGGAGAGATGGGCTTGAATCACGGCGTACATTGCGCCTCCTTCTTGTTATGCACCTGCACGACAGGCATGGGACGCATCTGACCCTTCCTGCGCCGCTGAAACAAGCGGGCCAGAGCCTTGGGCGATGGTCGAGCGGATTGATTTCGGCAGGTTTTCCTTACACCCGCTCCGCAAGCGTCAACCCACAGGGTTTCAGGCGAAATTTCGTCAGCATTTCTTTACAAGGCGTAACGATTATTTTCCGAATCGGATTTATCTGTAGGACGACTGCAAATTGACGATAGGAAGCTTCCTAAGGAAAAAGCCGAGTTAGTTTTTGTTTTTTATTAATAAATAATGATTAAAAAAACAAACCAAACAGTTCAATGAAAATCTTATTTGATTATTTTTTTGCATTCTAAAAATCCCTCAACTAGGTTTGCAGCGACTTGCCGAGCCGCATCGACCGGCAAGTTGTTTCTACTCAAAAGTCATTAAGGAGTTTCACCATGCAAGCACTGGACAACGACTTGGAAACTGAACTTCAACTGGACGAATGGTTTGAAGCACCGACCCATGAAGCCGCCGTAGAAATGATGCAAGCCGACGCGGTCGTTCCGTTCGGCACGGCGATGTGGCCTCTGTAAGACCTCCCGGCAGGCGTAATCCGGCCGGTTGTGCCTGCCACTTTTTCCCGGTTCGTCACGGAGGACACCATGGACAAGCATCGCGCCATTACCCATTTTCTTTACTACCTCGAACAACACCCAGCCCTTGCCGGCATCAACCCGGCGAAGGTCTTGCTTGGCCACACCGCCGATTACGAGGCGCTGACCGGCGCCATTGCCGAACACGCCGGTGGCCGCCAACCCTTCCGTTTCAACACGCTACGCCTTGATCTGGAACCCACGGCTTTGCTGGCCCAGGCCATTGCCGACAGCGATCTGTACATTTTCTTCTACGACTCTTCCACGCTGCCCAACCCACGCCCCGAAGGCCCGGAATTTGTCCGCGCACTGCAAGGGGTGATGGCCGAGAACTGGAAGAAGTCGCTGCTGTTCAAGGATTACGGTGACTACTTCTACGACACCTTCAGTGTCACCCCGCAACGCATTGCCGGGCTGAACAGCCACTTGATCCAGCGCCTGTCCCAGGCCAAGACGTTAAGTTTCAAAGATGAACACGGTTCCTGGTTTGACGCTCCGCTGAACAGCATTAAAAAGTGGACTGACATCAACGGTGTCGGCAACTTTGATCTGGCACCCGGTGAAATCGCCACGCACAGCGAAGCGATTAATGGGCGTGTGAAGTTCATGGGGACTTTTCTCAGTACAATTCCGTTTGCGCGCAAATATGGCGTATTGGAATCACCGCTGGAGTTATGGATCGAGAACTCGACCATCCATAAAATCGCCACCGATGTTCCGGGGCTGGAACATGACTTCAATCAATACCTGGAGGCCAATCCGTCGAATCGCAGGATTGAAGAACTGGGGATTGGCACCAATGAGGGGGTGAAAGCCTTGTATGCGCGCAATGCCGGGTTCGAGGAGCGCCATTGCGGGCTGCACCTTGGGTTGGGCGGTGGCGCCAAGGGCAGCCATCATCTGGATTTGATCTTCTCCGGTGGCGTGTTGGCGTTGGATGATGAGCCGGTGTTTGATGGGCGGTTTGTGTTCTAAATGATCGTTCCCACGCTCCGCGTGGGTATGCAGCCGGGAACGCCCCGCGTCCTTTCGAAGCGGACGCAGAGCGTCCATTGAGGCATTCCGATCAGTCAGGCAAAAAAAAACGCCATCCCGAGGGATGGCGTTTTTTATAGGGTGCTTACCGATTACTCAGGCTTGCGACGACCAAAGCCCGGACGCTGGCCCGAACCGGCTGGCGCACCGCGACGCTTGCCCGATGGCGCGTCCTTGTCGACCAGGACGATGCCTGGGCGCTTCTTCGGCGCTGGCTTGGCCGGGCGCTTGGTATCAGCAGGACGGTCCGCCACTGGCGTACCGCGACCCGACTCACCGCGACCTGCCGGAGCACCGCGATCACTGCGACCGCCGCTTGGCGCACCACGGCCTTCGCCGCGCTCGGTGCGACCGTTGGCCGGACGTGGCGTGCGTGGACCGCGCTCGCCATCAGCACGAGGGGCTGCTGGCTTGCGGGCTGGACGTTCACCTTCGAAATGCGGCTCACGGGAATCACGCGGAGCAACCGTTGGCTGTGCACCGGCCGCTGGACGCAGGGTGCGCACGCGCTCGGTCTTGCCCATCGGACGCGACGATTTACGCTGCATACGGTCGAGCTTGTCTTTGCTCTTCGCGTTCATCTGCGGCATTGCAACCGGCGTCAGGCCGACTTCAGCACTCAGAATGTCGACTTCGTACTGGCTCATTTCGCGCCAGCGGCCCATCGGCAGGTCGGAGTTGAGGAACACCGGACCGAAGCGCACGCGCTTCAGACGGCTGACCACCAGGCCCTGGGATTCCCACAGACGACGAACTTCACGGTTGCGACCTTCCATCACCACGCAGTGGTACCAGTGGTTGAAACCTTCGCCGCCTGGCGCCTGCTTGATGTCGGTGAACTTGGCCGGGCCGTCTTCAAGGACGACGCCTGCTTTCAGACGCTCAATCATCTCGTCATCGACTTCGCCACGTACACGTACCGCGTATTCACGGTCCATTTCGTAGGAAGGGTGCATCAGGCGGTTAGCCAGCTCACCGTCGGTGGTGAACATCAGCAGACCGGTGGTGTTGATGTCCAGACGGCCGATGTTGATCCAGCGACCTTCTTTCGGTTTTGGCATCTTGTCGAATACGGTCGGACGGCCTTCCGGGTCGAGGCGGGTGCAGATTTCACCGTCGGGCTTGTTGTACATGATCACGCGGCGTACCGACTCGGCGGCTTCTTCGCGCTTGATCACGCGGCCATCGATGGTGATGGCGTCATGCATGTCGACACGCTGACCGAGCGTGGCGTCTTTGCCATTGACCTTGATGCGGCCGTGGCTGATCCAGGCTTCTACGTCACGGCGCGAGCCGACGCCGATACGGGCGAGGACTTTCTGCAGTTTTTCGCCTGCTGGGCCGATTTCCTGGTCGTCTTTCTGGTCGTTGATACTCATCTGGGCACCTCCCGGTGTGGTCTGTTCAGGAAGCTCTGAAGTGAGGGTCCTGAAGCGATGTAAATCTGTTCACTTGGGCGAAGGGATCGCCGAAGGGTCGCGAATCATACGCCCATGTGGGCATTTGCGCATCAGAGACTAGCTGATGAACGCGGACTTACTTGTTTTTCCGCCGACCGGTGGCGCCGAGTTTGATCAACCTGAGCGATGCTTCAGCGAGAACGGTGTGTTTGTCGAGCTTGTCGAGTTTCTTCCAGGCCCTGATTTCACGCTTGCTGCGGCCGCAGCCGAGGCAGATGTCGTCGGTGAATTTGCAGAGGTTGATGCAGGGGTCTTTGGTTGAGCTCATCGCAAATGTCTCTATACACACGAAACCCTGTGGGAGCGAGCTTGCTCGCGATAGCGGTGGGTCAGGCAGCAATTATGTTGACTGACACGCCCTCATCGCGAGCAAGCTCGCTCCCACAAGGATCTCCATGGACCTCAGGGATTGCGTCAATCGTCGAACTCGCGGCGTTCGGCTTCGATGGCTTCGGCGAGCGCCCGGGCTTCGGCTTCTTCGTCGCTCAGCTCGGGCTCGGGTTTCGGTTGTTCGAGGGCGGCAACCGCGGCCAATAGTTTTTCGCGAGCTTCAGCGACGCCCAGAATATCGTCTTCGAGCTCCGGTTCCGGCTCTGTTTCGACTGCGGCTTCGGGCTCAACCGGAGGTGCACTGTCGATGTCAGGCTCAACCGCAGTCATCTCGCCATCGCGCAACAAATCGTCGAAGTCGGTCTTGAGCCCCTCCTCCATGGTGTCCAGCTCCAGCAACAACGTGTGGAAACTGGTTTCTTCCTTGGGTTCTTCCGGCTCGGCGCTGGCGTCCGCCAACGCTTGCAGGCTGGCAGGCACGGGCGCATCGTCGAAGTCGAGTACCGGGTCCGGTTCCAGCTCGCGCAGTTCGGCCAGCGGCGGCAGATCGTCGAGGTTTTTCAGGTTGAAGTGATCGAGAAACGCCTTGGTGGTCGCGAACATCGCCGGTTTGCCGGGCACATCGCGGTAGCCGACGATGCGGATCCACTCGCGTTCCATCAGCGTCTTGACGATCTGACTGTTGACCGCCACGCCCCGCACGTCTTCGATCTCGCCCCGGGTGATCGGCTGGCGATAGGCGATCAGCGCGATGGTTTCGAGCATGGCGCGGGAATATCGCTGCGGCCGCTCTTCCCACAAACGCCCAACCCACGGCGAGAATTTTTCGCGGATTTGCAGGCGATAGCCGGAGGCGACTTCTTTCAGCTCGAACGCGCGCCCGTCACAGGACTTGGCCAGGATCGTCAGCGCTTTCTTGAAAACCGGCGGCTCCGGCCGCTCGCCCTCTTCAAAGAGTTCGAACAGGCGTTCAAGCGATTGCGGTTTTCCCGAGGCCAACAGAAAGGCTTCAAGCAGTGGCGCCAGCTCGCGGGGTTCAGTCAGGTTCATGATTCAACTCGTTATTCGGCTCGGGCCCGCACGTGGATCGCTGCGAACGGCTCATTCTGCACCAGCTCGACCAAGGATTCCTTGACCAGTTCGAGGATCGCCATAAAGGTCACCACCACCCCGAGTCGCCCCTCTTCTGCCGTGAACAGCTCGACAAAGGGCACGAAACCTCCGCCCTTGAGCCGATCCAGCACATCGCTCATGCGCTCGCGGGTGGACAACGCCTCGCGGCTGACCTGGTGACTTTCGAACATGTCGCCACGGCGCAGGACTTCGGCCATGGACAACAGCAATTCAGACAGGCGCACATCCGGCAACAGTTTGCGCGCCCGGGCTTCCGGGGCATCCAGCTTGGGCACCACCACGTCACGCCCGACACGGGTCAGGCCATCGATGCCTTCGGCGGCCGCCTTGAAACGCTCGTATTCCTGCAAGCGGCGGATCAGCTCGGCGCGCGGGTCCTCTTCTTCGTCTTCGATGGTTTCGGCGCGGGGCAACAGCATCCGCGACTTGATCTCGGCCAGCATCGCGGCCATCACCAGGTACTCGGCGGCCAGCTCCAGGCGCACCGACTGCATCAGCTCGACATAGCCCATGTATTGGCGAGTGATTTCCGCCACCGGGATGTCGAGGATGTTGATGTTCTGTTTGCGAATCAGGTACAGCAGCAGGTCGAGCGGGCCTTCGAAGGCCTCGAGAAAGACCTCGAGCGCATCCGGCGGGATGTACAGGTCCAGCGGCATTTCCAGCACCGCCTGGCCATACACCATCGCGAAGGGCAGCTCTTGCTGGGCTCCGGCCTGACTGTCGACTGCGGGTTCTACTGCAGACATCTACGCCTCGGCCATGAACGGCGCAGGGTCGCCGCAACCGACACGGATCACTTCCGGGTCGTCGCCGGTCAGGTCGATCACGGTGGACGCCTTGATCCCGCCGAAACCGCCGTCGATGATCAAGTCCACCTGATGCTCAAGCAATTGACGCATTTCGTACGGATCGCTCAACGGGTCTTCGTCGCCGGGCATGATCAGGGTCACGCTCATCAGCGGCTCGCCGAGTTCGGCCAGCAAGGCCAGCGCAATCGGATGACTAGGTACTCGCAGGCCGATGGTGCGCTTTTTCGGATGCAGCAGCAGACGCGGCACTTCGCGGGTGGCGTTGAGAATAAAGGTGTAAGGCCCGGGCAGGTGCGCCTTGAGCAGACGGAACGTGCCGGTATCGATCTTGGCGAACAGCCCCAGCTGCGACAGGTCGCTGCAAATCAGCGCAAAGTTGTGTTTGTCATCCAGCCCGCGTAAACGGCGTACGCGGTCCACGGCATTCTTGTCGCCGATCTGGCAACCAATGGCGTAGGACGAGTCCGTGGGATAAATCACCACCCCGCCTTTGCGGATGATCTCAACCGCCTGTTTGATCAGGCGCGCTTGCGGGTTTTCCGGATGAATCTGGAAAAATTGACTCACATTCTCTACCTGTTCAGACGGCGGCAATAATTGGGTCATGTTTGAATCGACACCACAGTGGTGGCAGATCCTCCGGGAGCGGGCGATATTCGCCGATCTCGGACCAGCCTCCAGGGCCATGAAAATCACTGCCGGCGCTGACCAGCAGACCGAACTCACGGGCAAGAATGGCCAGGCTGCCCACTTGTTCGGCGGGCTGATGACCATTGACCACTTCAATCGCGTGGCCCCCGGCTTGAATATAGTCAGAAATCAGGCGACGACGCTTGCTGCGAGTGAAATCGTAGTGCCAGGGATGCGCCAGGCTGACCCAGGCCTTCGCCGCGCGCAGGGTTTCGACGGTTTCTTCGAGGGTCGGCCAGTGTTGCTTGACGTCGCCCAGCTTGCCGGCGCCCAGCCATTTGCGGAAGGCTTCGGCGCGATCCTTTACAAACCCTTCACGCACCATCCAGTCGGCAAAGTGCGGACGGGCCGGCGCGTTGCCGCTGTCGCCCAGCTCCTGCTGCATGGCGCGGGCACCTTCCAGCGCTCCCGGCATGCCTTTCAACGCCAGCTTGCGGCTTATTTCTTCGGACCGTAGCCAACGGCCATCGTGCAATTTTGCAATCGCCTCGACCAACGGCGGCGCCGTGACATCAAATCCGTAACCCAATACGTGAATGGTCGCGCCGCCCCAGGTGCAGGACAATTCGACGCCATTGACCAGTTGCATCCCCAGCGCCGTCGCGGCTGTGCGGGCCTCATCGAGGCCCTCAAGGGTGTCGTGATCGGTCAAGGCCAGGACTCGCACGCCTTTCTCGAACGCACGCGCAACCAGTACCGCAGGCGCCAGGGCGCCGTCGGAGGCCGTGCTATGGCAGTGCAAATCAACATTCACAGGACTTTGTTACCTCAAATCAGCTGGCGCTATCGCGCGCCCATATGTTTGTTATTATGCCGCCACATCCTGCTTCTGGCTGCCACTGTGAAACAATTCATCGATTTCATCCCGCTTCTGCTGTTTTTCATCGTCTTCAAACTGGACCCACGGGTCGTCGACATCGGCGGTTATGAATTGACTGTAGGCGGTATCTACAGCGCCACCGCGATGTTGATCATCAGCTCGCTGGTGGTTTACGGCGCGCTGTTCATCAAGCAGCGCAAGCTTGAGAAGAGCCAGTGGCTGACCCTCATTGCCTGCCTGGTCTTCGGTAGCCTGACCCTGGCGTTCCACAGCGAAACCTTCCTCAAGTGGAAAGCGCCGGTAGTGAACTGGTTGTTTGCCCTCGCGTTCATTGGCAGCCACTTCGTCGGTGACAGCCTTTTGATCAAGCGCATCATGGGCCATGCACTGACCCTGCCAGAGCCCGTCTGGACGCGCCTGAACATCGCCTGGATCGCTTTTTTCCTGTTTTGCGGCGCCGCCAACCTGTTCGTCGCGTTCACCTTTCAGGACTACTGGGTCGACTTCAAAGTCTTCGGCAGCCTGGGCATGACGCTGCTGTTCCTGGTCGGCCAGGGCATTTACCTGTCCCGCCACCTGCACGACACCGACACCACTACGCCAAAAACCGAGGACTGACATGCTCTACGCAATCATTGCCACAGACGTCGCCAACTCGCTGCAAGCCCGACTGTCCGCGCGCCCTGCCCACCTTGAGCGCCTGCAAGTGCTCAAGGGCGAAGGCCGCATCGTATTGGCCGGTCCGCACCCGGCGGTCGACAGCAATGATCCGGGCGCTGCGGGTTTCACCGGCAGCCTGATCGTCGCCGAATTCGACTCCCTGAGCGCCGCACAGGCCTGGGCCGACGCCGACCCGTATATCGCTGCAGGCGTCTACGCCAACGTTTCAGTCAAGCCGTTCAAGCAAGTCCTGCCGTAACTCTCCCCCACAAATGCCCCCCGCGCGTTGAACCTTGTCGGTTCATCGCGCTCTCAACGCTCATTATTCTTGTTTGCCTGCCGACAACCTGCCCAATCACTCGATTGGAATCAGGAGTCGCGATGCGCAAGGGTCCGTTGTGTCTGTTGTTGGTGACGTTGTCGATCATGGCCCCGGCCCACGGTGAAGAAAGCGCCGAGGGCGCTAATTCGACGCCTTTGTCCCTGAGCGCCGGCAGCCAGATTAGCGAGTTGCAGCAACGCTTGAAGGTCAGCGAGCAGCAACGGGAAGAATTGAGCAAGCAACTGCAAAATACCGATGCCGAACGCGAAAGCGCTCAACTGAGCCGGTTGCGCCAAGAGAATCAGCGCCTCAAGCTGCAACTCAAGGAAGCGCAGGCCAGTAGCCCGTTGCCACGTCTGCTGACTGATCAGCAGCAATGGTTTGTTATCGGCGGTGGAGTAGCGCTATTGGCCCTGCTCTGCGGTATCTTCGCCAGTGGTGCCACCAGAAAACGTCGGCAATGGCTAAATTGAGTGATTCATGAGCGAGCTGTTACTAATTGATGATGACCAGGAGCTGTGCGAGCTCCTGAGCAGTTGGTTGAGCCAGGAAGGCTTTCAGGTCCGTGCCTGCCACGATGGCCAGAGTGCCCGCCGCGCGTTGGCCGAAACCTCTCCCGCCGCCGTGGTGCTGGACGTGATGCTGCCCGACGGCAGCGGTCTGGAGCTGCTCAAGCAATTGCGCAGCGATCACCCGGACCTGCCGGTGCTGATGCTGTCGGCACGCGGCGAGCCACTGGACCGCATCCTCGGCCTGGAACTGGGCGCCGACGATTACCTGGCCAAACCCTGCGACCCACGGGAACTGACAGCCCGCCTGCGCGCGGTGTTGCGTCGCAGCCATCCGGCGGCAGTGTCAAGCCAGCTGGAACTGGGCGACCTGTGTTTCAGCCCGGTGCGCGGCGTGGTCAGCATCGATGAACAGGAATTCACCCTCACCGTCTCCGAAAGCCGTCTGCTTGAAGCCCTGCTCAAGCAACCCGGCGAGCCGCTGGACAAACAGGAACTGGCGCAAATCGCCCTCGGCCGCAAGCTGACCCTGTACGACCGCAGCCTGGACATGCACGTCAGTAACCTGCGCAAGAAAATCGGCCCGCACCCCGACGGCCGCCCGCGCATCGTTGCGCTGCGCAGCCGTGGTTACTACTACAGCCTCTAATCCCGAACGCGATCCTCTGTAGCAGCTGCCGAGCCCCGGCGAGGCTGCGTTCGGTGGCGAAGCCGTCGTAAACCCTGAAAACGCGGTTTTCCTGAAAAACCGCAGCGCCTGATTTCACGACGGCTTCGCCACCGAACGCAGCCTCGCAGGCTCGACAGCTGCTACACGGGCCATGTGTGTCCAAAAGGTGGTGGAAGTGTCAGGTCGGCGGGAAATCGTCTTTACCCAAGCTTTACGCTTCGCTGACCGCCGCTGACCTTGATCTGCGTAATCTGTACTCATCCGGAACGTACCGGGAACGAGACAAGGAGATTCACCATGCGCAAGACTCTTATCGCTCTGATGTTCGCCGCCGCTTTGCCGACCGTTGCCATGGCCATGCCTGAGGGCACCGGCCCGATGGGTGGGCCGATGGATGGCTCGCACCACGGCGGTCAGATGCACGGCATGCACGGTAAAGGCCCGTACAGTCAGCTTGACCTGAGCCGCGAACAGCGCGAGCAGATCCGCAAGATCATGGGCGAGCAGATGCACGAGCGTAAGCAACTGGTCGACAAGTACCTGGAGAAACTCTCGCCAGCCGACCAGAAAGCCCTGAAAGACGAAATGACCGCCAAGCATCAGAAAGCCGAAGCCGATGTACGCGCCGTGCTGAAACCGGATCAACAGAAGAAATTCGACGAGATCCAGAAAAAGCAGGCTGAGCGTCGCGCCGAGTGGGCCGAGTTCAAGGCCTGGAAAGCGCAACAACCGCAAAAAGCGCAATAATGCGCTGACCCCGGACCCAACGGCCAACCCCGTTGGGTCTGTTACCACTGCAGAAGCAAGGCTTGCCCGCGAAGGCGATTTCATAATCAACAGAGATGTTGAATGTTAAATCGCCTTCGCGGGCAAGCCTCGCTCCTACAAGGATCTTGCGTCAGCTTGAGGATTTTCTGTGCGTTCATTGTTCTGGCGTATCCTGGCCAGCTTCTGGCTGGCCATCGCTCTGGTGGCAGGGCTCTCCATTCTGCTGGGGCACATGCTCAATCAGGACGCGTGGATCCTCAGTCGCCATCCAGGCCTCAATACCCTCGCGCAAGAGTGGACGCAAACCTACGAATCCCAAGGCGAAGAAGCCGCCCAAAACATTCTGGAACAGCGCAAACGTCAATATCACATCGACGTTCAGGTGTTGAACGAAAGCGGCGACCCGGTCGTCCGTGGGACCTTTCCGCGTCGCGCAGCCGCGTTCGAAGCGCGGCAGAACAACGATGACCGGCGCCTGCCATGGCGTCGTTTGACCGCGGAATACACCAGCGAGAAAACCGGCGACACCTACCTGCTGATCTATCGCATTCCGCACCCGGAACTGGATTCCTGGCACCGCGAAAGCCTGCTGTGGCCGTTGAGTGCGCTGGGCATCGCGTTGGTGGTGCTGACCTTGTTCAGCCTGTTCGTCACCCTGTCGATTACCCGCCCGCTCAGCCGTTTGCGCAGCGCCGTGCATGACCTGGGACAAACCACTTATCAGCAGAACAGTCTGGTGAAACTGGCCAACCGGCGCGATGAGTTTGGCGTGCTGGCCAACGATTTCAACCGCATGGGCTCACGCCTGCAAAGCTTGATCGGCAGTCAGCGGCAGTTGCTGCGCGATGTGTCGCATGAATTGCGCTCCCCGCTCGCTCGACTGCGCATTGCCCTGGCATTGGCGGAACGGGCCAACCCTGAAGAACGGGAAAAACTCTGGCCGCGCCTGACCCGCGAATGCGACCGGCTGGAAGCGTTGATCAGCGAAATCCTCGTACTGGCGCGGGTCGACGCCGACAACGCCAGTGCCGAAGAGGTCGACCTGAACGCGTTGCTTCATACGCTGCAAAAGGATGCGCAACTGAGTTCACCGGAACAGAACGTAAGTCTTGAGGCAGAACCGCAACTGAACCTCAAGGGCTGGCCGACGATGATCGAGCGCGCCGTCGACAATCTGCTGCGCAACGCCCAGCGCTTTAATCCGGTGGGGCAGTCGATTGAAATGAAGGCCGTGCGTCAGGGTGAGCGCATTGTGGTCAGCGTGCGTGACCATGGACCGGGCGTGAACACCGAGCATTTGAATCAGTTGGGTGAGCCGTTTTATCGAGCTCCAGGGCAAACGGCCGCCGGGCATGGCCTGGGTTTGGCGATCGCGCGCCGCGCGGCAGAACGTCATGGCGGGAGTCTGGTACTGGCCAATCATCCGCAGGGCGGGTTTGTGGCCAGTCTGGAATTGCCGCTGGTGCCAGGGGCGGTCGTCCAACCGTAAAAAGCACGCAGCCTCGTTTCACTCGACAGCTGCTACAGAGGTCTGTGTGCACCTGTAGCAGCTGTCGAGTGAAACGAGGCTGCGATTCTTTTGATCTTCAGGACTTGGCAGGCCACGCGCTGACGAACTCGGCGAGGTCGGCTTTTTCGGCCACACGCGGTTCTTTTTGCGGTGTGCCCAGGTAAAGGAACGCAATCACCTCTTCCCCTTCCGCCAACCCCAGCCCTTTGGCCACATGCGCCGAGTAGGCCAGTTCACCGGTACGCCATACCGCGCCAATCCCTTGCGCATACGCCGCCAGCAAAATTCCGTGCGCTGCACAGCCTGCGGCCAGCAGTTGCTCGGATTTCGGGTACTTGACGTGATCCTGCACCCGCGCAATCACCACCACCACCAACGGTGCGCGCAGCGGGCCGTTGCGCGCCTTGTCCAGCGCCGCCTCCGACACCTCGCTGTCTTGCAACTTCGCCGCTTCGGCCAGCAATTCGCCCATTTGCTCGCGCGCCGCGCCCTCGACGGTCAGGAAGCGCCAAGGCTGCAAATGACCATGGTCCGGGGCGCGCATGGCGGCGCCAAACAGGACTTCGCGTTGCGCCGCAGTCGGTGCCGGGTCAAGCAGTCGTGGAACGGAAACACGGTTGAGCAAAGCGTCGAGAGCCTGCATCGGCCACCTCCTGAAAAAATGTTTGGCTATTCTAGCTGCAAGTGCGCAAGCGGCGTCGGTTTACATGCCCTGCCCCGCAGGTAGAATGGCGCCCACTCCCACCACAGCCCGAGCGGATTTCATGGCGTTGCCGACCTTACGGATTATTGGTTTTATCATCGGCATCTTCCTGATTACGCTGGCCATTGCCATGGTCGTGCCCATGGCGACCCTGGTGATTTTCGAGCGCACCCACGAGCTCCCCTCGTTCCTGTGGTCGAGCATGATTACCTTCGTCGCCGGCCTGGCGATGGTTATCCCTGGTCGCCCCGAACACATCCACCTGCGTCCACGGGACATGTACCTGTTGACCGTCAGCAGTTGGCTGGTGGTCTGCCTCTTCGCCTCACTGCCTTTTATGCTGGCTCAACATGTCAGCTTCACCGACGCGATCTTTGAAAGCATGTCCGGCATCACCGCCACCGGTTCGACGGTCCTCAGCGGCCTGGACTCCATGTCACCCGGCATCCTGATCTGGCGTTCGCTGCTGCACTGGCTCGGCGGCATCGGTTTTATCGGCATGGCGGTGGCGATTCTGCCGTTGCTGCGCATCGGTGGCATGCGCCTGTTCCAGACCGAGTCCTCGGACCGTTCGGAAAAGGTCATGCCTCGCTCGCACATGGTGGCGCGTCTGATCGTGGCGGCTTATGTCGGCATCACCATCATCGGCAGCCTCGCGCTCTGGTGGGCCGGGATGAGCCTGTTTGATGCGATCAACCACGCGATGTCAGCGATCTCCACTGGCGGTTTTTCCACCTCGGACCAGTCGCTGGCCAAATGGACGCAGCCGGCGGTGCACTGGGTGGCGATTGTCATCATGATTCTCGGCAGCCTGCCCTTCACCCTGTACGTCGCAACCTTGCGCGGCAACCGTCGGGCCTTGATCAAGGATCAACAGGTTCAAGGGATGCTCGGCATGTTGCTGGTGACCTGGCTGGTGCTTGGCACCTGGTACTGGTGGACCACCCAACTGCATTGGCTCGAAGCCTTGCGGCACGTGGCGTTTAACGTGACATCGGTGGTCACCACCACCGGTTTTGCGCTGGGAGATTACAGCCTGTGGGGCAATTTCTCGCTGATGCTGTTCTTTTACCTGGGCTTTGTCGGCGGCTGCTCAGGCTCGACGGCCGGCGGGATCAAGATTTTCCGCTTCCAGGTCGCCTATATCCTGCTCAAGGCCAACCTTAACCAATTGATTCACCCGCGCGCGGTGATCAAGCAGAAGTACAACGGTCACCGTCTCGACGAAGAAATCGTGCGTTCGATCCTGACCTTTTCGTTCTTCTTCGCCATCATTATCTGCGTCATCGCGTTGCTGCTCTCACTGCTCGGCGTGGACTGGATGACTGCCCTGACCGGCGCGGCCAGTACCGTGTCCGGTGTCGGGCCGGGGTTGGGGCCGACCATCGGGCCGTCGGGTAACTTTTCGTCGTTGCCGGACGCCGCCAAGTGGATTCTGTCGTTTGGCATGCTGCTCGGCCGACTGGAGATCATTACGGTGTTTGTTCTGTGCATTCCTGCGTTCTGGCGCCACTGACCTGCGCCGCCGCTTCGGTCATGTGCGCCCGGTACTCGCCGGGGGTCGCATCAAACCAGCGGCGGAACGCGCGGAAGAAATTGCTCGGGTCAGCGAACCCCAGCAGGTAGGCAATTTCCAGCAGGGTCATGGTGGGCTGGGCCAGGTACTGCTCGGCCAATTCGCGCCGGGTGTCATCGAGCAAGGCCTGGAAACTAGTGCCCTCTTCCTGCAAGCGTCGCTGCAAGGTGCGTTGTGAAAGGTGCAGCGTCTGCGCCACGGTATCGCGCTTGGGTTCGCCTTGGGGCAGCAAACGGCACAATACCTGTCGCGCCTTGTGCGTCACACGGCTCTCGGAAAACCGCGCCAGGTACTCGCCGGCAAACCGGTCATGCAACAGCGCCATTGCTTCATTGGCGGTCGGCAATGGTGCTTCCATGTCTGCCCGTTCGAAGATCAACGCGTCGTAAGGCGCGTTGAACAGCAACGGCGCATGAAAGGCTTGTTTATAGGGTTCGAGGTCGACAGGTTGATCGCCCTGTAACAGCACCTTGAGCGGTTGCAAGGTCCGCCCGGTCAACCAGCCGCACAATGCCAGCGCACAGGCCAGTGACGCCTCGGCACTTTGCCGGGTCGGCGGCAAGTGGTCGCCGTGGACCGTCAGAATCAGCGCATAACCTTCATCCAGCAGACGGAAACTCAGGTCGGCACTTTCGGCAATGATCCGCTGATAGCGCACCAGCCGCTGAAAGCCTTCGGCCAGGGTCTGACTGGACATCAGGGCGTAACCGGCGACATGGAAAGACGCCGGTCGCACCACCTTGCCCATGTTCAGGCCGATCGCCGGGTTGCCGGACAGCTCGACCGCGCGCTGCCACAGTCGCGTCATGGAATCTTGCGGAAAACGCGCATCCGGATCATCCAGTGAGGCGTAGTCGAGCCCTAGCTGCTTGAACAGTGCCCGGCAATCCAGGCCGTCCATCTCCAGTGCTTTGACAATCCCCATCGCCCAGCTTGCAGAAGTCGTTCGTTCGCTCATGGCGTTTGCTTACTGTTCAGTGAGCCGTCTGACGCGGCTAGTTTTCGAAGGATACTAAAGTGGCGCCTATTGTCACTGGCTGATGCCAATGATCACTCTAGACTCAAATAAGCTACCCGCAGAACATCTTGCAATCAGAACAACAACCACAGAGATCGCTGTCGTGGAAAACATCAAACGTTTCAACAGCTTTGCTGAGTTCTACCCGTATTACCTCAGCGAGCACAGTGACAGCACTTGCCGACGACTGCACTTCATCGGCACGACCCTGGTCATCTTCATTCTCGCCCTGACCATCGGCAAAGGCGCGTGGCTGCTGCTGTGGGCCCTGCCGCTGGCGGGTTACAGCTTCGCCTGGGCCGGGCATTTTTTCTTCGAGAAGAATCGGCCTGCGACCTTCCAGCATCCTCTTTATAGCCTGCTCGGTGACTTCGTCATGTACCGCGACATGATCCTGGGTCGCGTGCCGTTTTAAGCGTCGTGAACACGAAGAGAGAAGAGTCAATGAATGCCAACGCCCGTTTCACCCACATGAAGGATGGCACCCGGGAAGACTGGGCGATCATCGCCGCCGACTTCAGTGCCTACGCGAAACAATTGCCTTCAAGGATTGTGGCGCACCTGAAGTTGCTGGAGGGCGATTTTGGTGGCTTCCCGGTGGACCGTCTCACCCACTCCCTGCAAACCGCCAGCCGCGCCTGGCGCGATGGCCGTGATGAGGAATATGTGGTGTGCGCGTTGCTGCATGACATCGGTGACACTTTGGGTTCCTACAACCATCCGGACATTGCCGCGGCGATTCTCAAGCCGTTCGTCAGCGCCGAGAATCTGTGGATGGTGGAGAAACACGGGATTTTCCAAGGCTATTACTTTTTCCACCATTTGGGCATGGATCGGCACCTGCGCGAGCAGTTCAAGGACCATCCGCAGTATCAGGCCACCGTCGAGTTCTGTGCCAAATACGATGCGGCGGCCTTTGACCCGGCCTATGACACGCTGCCGTTGAGTTTCTTTATGCCAATGATGGAACGGTTGTTTGCGCAGCCGAAGAACTCGATCTACAAAGCGGCGATGGAAGAATATTCGCCGGCCTGATACACCTCAGGGGACCGCTGCGCGGTCCATCGCGAGCAGGCTCACTCCTACAGTTGACCGCGTTCTCAAGGCAGACTCAGTTCAATGCAGGAGTGAGCCTGCTCGCGATGAGGCCAGCCCAGTCACCGCAAATTTCAGGCCGGCTCGGCAACCTTCAGCGCCTTCAACTCCGCCTCACGCGCCTGCGCATCCGCCAGCCGATACAACTCGATCGACCCGTCCCAATGCTCGATCAGCGCCGTACACGACTCCACCCAATCCCCGCAATTGAGGTAATCCACCTCGCCCACCTTGCGAATCTCGGCATGGTGGATGTGCCCGCACACCACGCCATGTAACTCGCGCTTCACGCATTCGTGGGCGATGGCTTCCTCGAAATCGCTGATGAAGCTGACTGCAGTCTTAACCTTGTGCTTGAGGTACGCCGACAACGACCAATAGCCGTAGCCATAGCGGGCGCGCCAGTGGTTGAGCCAGCGGTTGAGGGTCAGGGTGAACTCGTAGGCCGAGTCCCCGAGGAAGGCCAGCCAGCGGTGGTAACGGGTGATGACATCGAACTGATCGCCGTGGATCACCAGCAGATGACGGCCGTCGGCGGTGACGTGCACGGCTTCGTCGACCAACTGGATGTTGCCCAGGATCAGCTTGGAGTAACGACGCAGGAACTCGTCGTGGTTGCCGGTGACGTAGATCACTTCGGTGCCGCGCTTGCTCATGGTCAGCAAGCGACGAATGACGTTGGTGTGCGCCTGGGGCCAGTACATGCCGCCGCGCAGTTTCCAGCCATCGATGATGTCGCCGACCAGGTAAATCTTGTCCGCGTGGTAGCCCTTGAGAAACTGCGACAGGTGCTCGGCCTGGCAGTCTCGAGTGCCCAGATGAACATCTGAAATCCACAAGGTCCGCACACGTTGCTTACGACTGGGTTTGGCGAGCTCGGCGCTGGTCATGGGCAACCCTCTGCGATTGTTTTTCCAAGCTTGCGCCGGTCGGGTTAATCGGTCATGACAGGGGTGAGTCATTCCTGTGACAGCAACCGGCCGGTGTAGACTGGCCCCATCTTGCCCAGGAGAGCGGTGATGCGACCGATCCTCACACTACGCCAGTACACCCACGACCTGATCGTCCACAGCCACGACCACGCCCAACTGGTGTTCGGGCTGTCGGGCGCGCTGGATTTCGAAGTCGACGGGCGTGGCAGTCAGGTGGTGCAGCAGAGTTTCGTGGTGGTGCCGTCCGGTTTCCATCACGCCTGCGGCAGCAGCAATGGCAGCCGCTGCCTGGTGCTGGATGTGCCGAGCGATCAATGGATTTCACAGTCGCTGGGCGATCACGCCGAGGCCAGTCGCCGTCTGCTCGACAACGCTGGACGCTTGCCGCTGGATGCCGGGCAGAGCCAATTGGTCAGTTGGTTGGCGAGCAGTCAGGTCCACGATCCGTTGATCGCGCAACAAGGCGCGGTGCTGTTATTGGCCAGCCTCAACAACGCCAAACCAGCCAGCGTGGGCGGACGACGCCTGCCGTATGCAGCGATGAATGCGCACATCGATCAGCATGCAGCTTATCCGTTGCAAGTGGCGGACCTGGCCGGTGTCGCCGGGTTGTCCAGCGCCCGGTTGCACGCACGGTTTGTGGCTGAATGCGGGCAGACGCCGATGGACTATATCCGCAGTCGACGGCTGCATATTGCGGTGGGGTTGCTGCGGGATTCGCCATTGCCCATCGGCGAGATTGCCAGTCGGGTCGGCTACAGCTCACAGAGCGCCTTCGCCGCCGCAGTGTTGCGCGAGTTTGGCGCCTCTCCCGGCAAACTGCGGCGCGAGGCTGGCGACAAATGAGGCGAGTCTGACGACAGAAAAACCGCGCATCACGCGATTAAATGTAGCAGCTGGCAAAGCCTGCGTCCGACTGCGAAGCGGTCGCCATCGGGACAAATGCAATGTGTCTGATACACCGCGTTTTCAGGTTTTACGACCGCTCCGCAGTCGGACGCAGGCTGCGCCAGCTGCTACAAATCCGTAGTTTCTGTCGGTTTGGTTTACTCGTTTATCAAGGATTGCAATGACTCCCCGTACCGCCCTTGGCGCCCTGCATATCGGCGCATTAATGTTTGGCCTGACCGGTGTGTTCGGCAAACTCGCCGCCGCGTCCCCCGCTGTCATCGTCTTTGGCCGCGCTGCGTTTGCGGTGCTGGCACTCGCGGTTTTCGCGCGTTTCGCCAGCAACACCCGTTGGCAGAAACTTGAAGCCGTGGATTGGCGCCGCCTGCTGCTCAGCGGTTTGCTGCTGGCCGGACATTGGGTGAGTTTTTTTATTGCGGTGAAAGTCGCGGGCGTGGCGATTGCGACCTTGGGCTTTGCCAGTTTCCCGGCGTTTACCGTGATCCTCGAAGGGCTGATCTTCCGCGAGCGGATTCGCGCCAATGAAATCCTGCTGGTGGTATTGGTCAGTGTCGGGCTGGTGTTGGTCACACCGGACTTCGATCTGGCGAGCGGCGCGACCACCGGTCTGCTATGGGCCGTCGGTTCCGGGTTGTTGTTTGCCCTGCTGTCGCTGACCAACCGGGCCAGTTCCGGACGGATCCCGCCGGTACAGGCCGCGCTGTGTCAAAACGTGGTGGTCGCGCTGTGCCTGCTGCCCGTGGCGGTACCGCAGTTGAGCGAAGTGCGTGGCATCGATTGGCTGTGGATCAGTCTGCTCGGGGTGTTCTGCACCGGCGTCGCCCACAGTCTGTTCGTCGCCAGCCTGGCGGTGATCAAGGCCCGCACGGCGGCGGTGGTGTTCGCCCTGGAACCCGTTTACGGGATCACCATGGCCTGGCTGCTGTTCAATGAAAACCCGACGTTGCGGATGCTGATCGGCGGCGCGCTGATCATTGTGGCGATCGTGGTTTCCAGCCGGCTGTCCGGTGGTTCAAGCAAAAAAACCGTGGCGGCGGAAGCGGCGTCTCACTGAGTGCGATCGTTGTGGCCCAGGTCGCGGTCCGGATCGATCTGATCGCGGACTCGCTGCTTGAGCACCTTGGCCTCGGGAAAACCGCCATCGCCCTTACGCTCCCAGAGTTGCACGTCGTCACAAAAAATATGGAACACCCCACCGGTGCCGGGCACCAGCGACACTTTGCCCAGGTCATCACCGAAGGTGCTGAGCAGTTCCTGAGCAAGCCAGGCGGCACGCAACAGCCATTGGCATTGCGTGCAATAGGTGATGATGATTTCCGGTTTGTGCGCGGTCATGACAGGCAAGTCTCTGAGTCTGGGAGCGCAGCCATCATAGAGCCTCAGCCGATACCGGCCAACAGACTGCGGGCGGTCTGCTTGAGCGGTTCGTCGCCGTCCTTGAGCAATTCGTTGAGCAGCGTGATCGCGCGATCCAGGTCGCCATCGTCGATGCAGGTCTGCGCTTGTTCCAGTTTGCCGGCGTTGGATGGCGCCGCCGGGGCCAGGCTCAGCGGTTCAAGGTGCAGCGACTGAGGCGCCTCGCTGAATTCGTCGAGGAAGTCGTCATCCAGTGATGGCGTGTCAGGCACGGGGTCCCATTCCAGTTCGGGCGCTTGCTGCGACGATTCGCCGGGCAGTTCGTACACCTCGGGCAACACGTGCAGGTTCGAGGTGAAGGTCAGCTCGTCCGACGGTTTGGCGCAAGCCGGTGGGCTGTCAAAAGGGCTGACCAGATCCCAATTTGAATCCATCGATAACTCATCCAGGTTCAACTGGAATTCATCGTTGGGCACAGCTTCCGCCGGTGCGACTACGGGCGCGGCCACCACGGGTGCGGCACTGCTCAGTTTCGGATGGCTGGCGCGGATGTCCTGTAGTTTTTGCGGGTCGAACCCGGCGTCGCGCAGGCTGCTTTCCTGCGCGTCATAGGCCGTCACATTGCCTTGTTTGCCGAGCACCTCCAGCAGCTGCACCGCCAGCTCCGTGCGCTCAGGCTCTTTCATCAGCGCCTCTCGCAACATGGCAGCGGCTTCGGAAAACCGGCCATACGTCAGGTAGATGCCGACCCCTTCCAGCACATCACCCGCTGAGGTTTCTTCACGATGATCGGACGCCGGTTTGAGCAGGGTCTTTTGGACTAACGGTTGCACAGCAGGATCAAGCATCGGCTCCTGCCGTGACGGCAAATCGGGGGTTGCCTCGGGCAAGGCCGCGACCTGCTGACGTCGATGACGAAGAAACAACCCGAGCAGCACCAACGCCACCAGTGCCAGCAGGCCGATGATCAATTGCCAATGGGTCGCTTCCTCGACAACCACAGGCGCGGGCACGACCGCCGTCGGCGCAGCGGGCTCGGCTGGCATTTGTCTGACGTCGGCCAATTGAGTCTGCAGTTCGGTGATCTGCTTTTTCTGACCGGCGATCTGCTCATCCTGAGCCGCCAGCTTCGCCTTCAACTCATCGATGGTTTTTTGCAGTTGCTGGTTTTGCAGGACAGCGGCGGCCAGTTGCTCGGCCACAACGGGATCACTCACAGGCGTGACGGCCGGTTGCGGGGGAGCGGGGTTCTTCGCAGGTGCAACTGGCGGACTGGCCGGTTTGACGACCGGAAATGCAGAAGGCTGGGGTTCGCCAACCGGCTCATCAGCGGCGGGTTCAATCCCCGGGGTGCCCGGCGGATCAATCAGTACCGTGTATTCGCGCAGCAAGCGCCCGTTGGGCTGATTGAGCTGCACCACGAAATTCAGGAAAGGTTCTTTGACCGCTTTGGTGGAGGTCACCCGGATCAGGTTGCGATTGCCTCGCAGGATCGGGGTGAACTTCAGATTGTTGAGGAAGAACACCCGCTCGACGCCGGCACGGCTGAATTCATCCGCCGTCGCCAGGCTGACGGACAACTCGCCCTCCTCCAGACCACCGACATCCACCAGGGCGATGTCGGCACTCAACGGCTGGTTCAGCGCGGAGTGGAGCGTGATGTCCCCCAAACCCAGCGCAGGTGCCAATGCCGAGTAGGTGATAGCGCCACTGACCAGAAACGACCTGACGCCACACCGTAAAACCAACCGCCAACTCTCAAGCATGAGCATCCCTTAGAGAACAGAACCAACCTATGCGTGTTTGCACATCCGGTACGAACACGATATTGCCTAGTAGTTCTTTATAGTCTGCCCAACGGGGTATCTCAAAAGTCTGGCGAGTGGTTATGCCTCAAGATTTTTCCAGGTTGGCCAGAATGTGCCCGTGAACCCGCATGCACACCTTCAGATCCGCCTCATCGACGCCCGCGAACAATTCGTGGCGCAGTTGCGTGGCAATGGTTTCAATTTGTTCGATCAGGGGACGGGCCGGCGCGCAGAGGACAATTTTTTTCGCCCGACGGTCTTCCAGAACAGCTTGGCGCTGTACCAGGCCCTGGGATTCAAGGCTGTCGAGCAAACGGGCCAGCGTCGGCCCTTCGACACCGACGCTTTGCGCCAGCTCACGTTGGGTCGGGGCTTCCTCGAAACGGGCCAGGTGCAGCAGCACCAGCCAGCGTGCCTGGGACAATCCCAGCCCGGCGAGACGGCGGTCCAGTTCGGCACGCCAGCCACGCGACATCTGGGCCAGTTGCATGCCAAAGCGGTGTTGATCGGTTAACGGCATAAAACACTCATGATTAGACTGAAATTAATTAAAACTAATTATTAGTCAGCTAAGCATGGCCGTTGGCTGGAGGCAAGGTTTGGTCTGTAGTGAATCGTTACATCAACCTACAGGGCCACTCAAACCTCAAACTCCGATTGCAGGGCGGCACGCACGCAGTACAAAACGCCTTCCGGCACTCGCCCGGCAAACAGGGCAGCGATCTCAGAAACCGCTGGCAATTCACCTTCGCCGTCGAGGAACGCATCCTGGACTTCGCCCATCAATTCTTCCGGCAAGTCCAGCGCTTGTTCCAAAGACAGCTGCTGCTTGCCAATCGCTTCGGCGAGCATGGTGTAGACGTTCTTTTCCGAGCATTGCAGCTGACCGGCGATTTGCACCGGGGTCATGCCGGCGCGAGCCAGGGTGATCAGTTCGTGGCGCACGTCGGCCACGACTTTCGGTGCCTCGACCTGACCGCCCAGCACTTCGAGGAAGGCCTCGCCGTAACGCTCGAGCTTGCGTGCACCGACACCACTGACCGTGGCCATTTCTGCCAGCGACGTCGGCTGGCTGCGGAGCATTTCCAGCAACGTCGAATCGGGGAAGATGACGTACGGTGGCACGCCATGTTCTTCGGCCAGTTTGCGCCGCAAGGCACGGAGCGCCTCCCACTGCTCGCGCTCTTCGCCACGCACCAGTTGGCTCGCCTGGCTCTTGCTGCTTTTCGCGGTGGTTTGCGGCTTGAGGTCGCGGCGCAGCTCCAGGGTCACTTCACCCTTGAGCAGCGGCCGGCAGGTGTCGCTCAGGCGCAGGCCGCCATAGCCTTCGAGGTCGATGTCGGCCAGCCCACGGGCCACCAGCTGTCGGAACAGGGAGCGCCATTCGCTCTCGCCCATCGCCTTGCCGACCCCGAACACTGAAAGATGCTGATGACCAATGCTGCGGATTTTTTCGTTGTCCTTGCCCAGCAACACGTCGACCAGATGCCCGACACCATAACGCTGGCCGGTGCGGTAAATCGCCGAGAGCGCCTGACGGGCCGGCTCGGTGGCGTCCCAGGTCTGCACGCCGTCGACACAGTTGTCGCAATGGCCGCACGGCTCGGGCATGTCTTCGTCGAAGTAGGCCAGCAATGTCTGGCGACGGCAGCGGGTTTCTTCACAGAGCGAGAGCATCGCGTCGAGCTTGTGCTGTTCCAGACGCTTGTGGCGCTCGTCGCCTTCGGAGTTCTGCAACATTTGCTTGAGCATCACCACGTCTTGCAGGCCGTAGGCCATCCAGGCGTCTGCTGGCAGACCGTCACGGCCACCGCGACCGGTTTCCTGGTAATAGGCCTCAAGGGATTTCGGCAAATCGAGGTGAGCGACAAAGCGCACGTTGGGTTTGTCGATGCCCATGCCGAACGCCACGGTGGCAACCATGATCAGGCCTTCCTCGTTAAGGAAGCGCTTCTGGTGATGGGCCCGGGTTTCGTTGGGCAGACCCGCGTGATACGGCAGCGCCGGGAAGCCTTGTTCGCTGAGGAACACCGCCACTTCGTCGACTTTCTTGCGCGACAGGCAGTAAACAATACCGGCATCGCTGCGCCGCTCGGCAAGGAACGCGAGCAACTGCTTGCGCGGCTGCTCCTTGGGCACGATGCGGTAGAAAATATTTGGGCGGTCGAAACTCGACAGGAAGCGTTCGGCGTCTTGCAGATGCAGGCGCTCGACGATTTCTTCGCGGGTACGCTTGTCGGCCGTGGCGGTCAGGGCGATGCGCGGAACGTTCGGGAATAACTCCGCCAACTGCCCCAGTTGCAGGTATTCGCGACGGAAGTCATGGCCCCATTGCGACACGCAGTGCGCTTCGTCGATGGCGAACAGGGCGATTTCAAGGCTTTGCAGGAAGGCCAGCATGCGCGGCTGGACCAGACGCTCGGGCGCGAGGTAGAGCATCTTCACTTCGCCGCGCTTGATGCGGGCCGCCAGATCGCGCTGTTGTTCGGCGCTCAGCGTCGAGTTCAAGGCTGCGGCCGCGACGCCCAGCTCTTCGAGGGTGGCGACCTGGTCGTCCATCAGTGCGATCAGCGGCGACACCACCACGGCCAGGCCTTCGCGCAACAGCGCCGGCACCTGGAAACACAAGGATTTGCCGCCACCGGTAGGCATCAGTACCAGGGCGTCGCCACCACTGGCCACGCGCTCAATGATTGCACCCTGACGGCCACGAAAACTGTCGTAGCCGAAGATGTCCTTGAGGACGCGTTGAGCCTGTTCGAGCATAAAAACTCCAAAAATCACAAAAACATCCCTGCAAGGCTGGTTCAGAACCACGCACGCTGCACTGACAAATCGTAAGTGCGCGTTGCATGACGCTTCACATTCCAGCCGCGACGCCAGCAGGGCATCACAAAACGCGCGAGTATACCCGAGCCCTCCCTTGCGCAGGGCACCGCTGATAAGACACATCAACCCAATGCAACAAAGAACCCTGTAGGGGAGTGAGACCGGCTTGCCGGCGATGTCGGTGGGTCAGTCAACATTGATGTTGAATGTGGCACCGTTATCGCGAGCAGGCTCACTCCTATAGGGAATGCGGTGTTCTGAGGCTGCAAATATGCCGCGCGGCTGGCCTGAGCGCTCAAGAAGGCCTAGAATTCCCGCATCTGTTTATTTCCCAAGGTAGCCCTTTAATGTCCTTCGCTGAGCAACTAACCCGTTTGCAAGTTTTCCTCGACGCCGACGAACTGCATGACGAGGCGCTGGACTACGTGGCCGCCCACGGCTACCTCACTGCGCTGTCGATCTGCTCCGAAGAAGTACCGGACCGCGAATGGATCGACGCCCTCTTCGCCGAAGAGCCGCACTATGCCGACGACACCGAGCGTGAAGCCATCGAATCCACCCTGCTGGCCCTCAAGGCTCACATCGCCCGCCAACTGGCGTCCGATGAAGAGTTCGAGCTGCCGTGCGAGCTGGACCTGGGCGAAGATCC
The DNA here is from genome assembly GCF_015461845.1 of Pseudomonas mucoides. GTDB lineage: Bacteria > Pseudomonadota > Gammaproteobacteria > Pseudomonadales > Pseudomonadaceae > Aquipseudomonas > Aquipseudomonas mucoides. The sequence continues at coordinate 1,304,701 of NZ_JACOPW010000001.1, forward strand.
GGATGACTCCGACCTGCGCGGCTGGTGCATCGGTTTCATGGAAGGCGTGTTCCTGCGCGAAGCCGCCTGGTTCGAAACCGCCGAAGACGAAGTCAGCGAAATGCTCCTGCCGATCATGGTCGGTTCGGGCCTGTTCGACGAACAGCCAGAGTTCGAAGACATCGCCAAAGATGCCAACCTGATGGACGACATGATCGTACAGATCCCGGAAGCCCTGACCGCGCTGTACCTGCTGTGCAACGCGCCAGACGAAAAACCGGCGATCCTCAAGCCACGTCATCACTAAGGTCTTGCCTATGGACAACCCCATAGGCAACCGCTCCCTGATGTTGCGTTACGTGCTGCTGGCCATCGGCTGGCTGAGCGTAGCGCTGGGGGTGATCGGGATTTTCCTGCCGGTTTTGCCCACCACGCCCTTTCTGTTGCTGGCCGCTGCGTGCTTCGCCCGCAGTTCGCCGCGTTTTTATCAGTGGCTGGTGGAGCATCCATGGCTGGGCCCGTGGATTCGCGACTACCTCGACGGCAACGGCATCCCCCTCAAAGGCAAGGTCTACGCCATCGGGCTGATGTGGGTAAGCATCCTGTTCTCCTGCTACCTGGTGCCCCTGCCGTGGGCGCGCGGCTTCATGCTGACCAGCGCCGTGCTCGTCACGATCTACATCCTCAAGCAAAAAACCCTGCAAAAACCTCGATCCCTGTAGCAGGTCCGTGCAGGTCCGTGTACCCACCCGACAATTTGTCCATCCTCGCCCAAAACACCGCCTAGACTTCAGTCATCTGCACGCGAGCAGCCAGACATGTCACGTCGTCCGCGTAGTCCAGGATGGTCAACGCTCCGACTTCGGCTCGGCGGCTGGTTGCTGTTGTCCAGTTTTCTACTGACAGGGTTGGGCAGTGTCCTTGCCGACTGGGACTTTGCGCAGATTCTGCAAACCGCCGAAAAGCGCTATGGCCCTCTCGGCCCCGCCAAGGGAAGAGTCGAGGCCTGGAGTCAAATGCTCAAAAGCGAACTCAAGCAACCCGAGCGCGAGCAACTGAATGCGGTCAATCAGTTCTTCAATCAGCAGCTGAATTTTCAGGATGACATGCGCATCTGGCATCAGACCGATTACTGGGCCACGCCAGAAGAATCGCTGATCAAGGGCGCCGCCGACTGTGAAGACTACGCGCTGGCAAAGTATTTCAGCCTGCGCTACCTCGGTGTTCCCAGCGAAAAACTGCGCATCACCTACGTCAAGGCCCTGGCCCAAAACCAGGCGCACATGGTGTTGACCTTCTACAGCAGCCCCACGGCCGAACCGCTGGTGCTGGATAACCTGATCGGCGAAATCCGCCCCGCGTCCCAGCGTAAAGACCTGTTGCCGGTGTACGCCTTCAACGCCGAAGGCCTGTACTTGCCCGGTGCCAACGGCGGCAAACGCAGCGGCGACACAAAAAAGCTGTCGCGCTGGCAAGACGTGTTGAAAAAGATGCAAGCCGAAGGATTCGCCGTGGGCGACGGCTAGCCGTTATAGCAAGGAGCGTTTTATGTCACTGCGCAAACAGTTGTTTCTCGCCATTTGCCTGTTCCTGCTGGTGGCCTTCAGCGGCAGTTTTTTTGTCAGTCTGGAAAGCTCCCGCGAACAGATGCTCGGCCAGTTGCGCTCGCATGCCCAGGACGCCGCCACCGCACTGGGTCTGTCGCTGACCGCGCAGATCGACGACCCGGCCATGATCGAGTTGATGGTCAGCTCGATTTATGACAGCGGCTACTTCCGCAGCATTCGCGTCGTCAACATCGTCGACGAACAGGTGTTGGTGGAACGCAGCGCCCCCGCAAAAATCGACGGCGTTCCAGGCTGGTTCGTCAGGCTCGTCAACCTGCGCCCCGAAGGCGGCGACGCGCTGATCATGCGCGGCTGGGAACAGGTGGCCCGGGTCGAAGTGTTGAGCAATCCGCAATTTGCCCTGGCCAAACTCTGGGACAGTACCCTTGGCAGCCTGCTCTGGCTGTTGGTCTGTGGGTTGCTCAGCGCGATATTCGGCGGTTGGCTGTTGCGTCGGCAATTGCGCCCGCTCGACAAAATGGTCAAACAGGCCGAGGCCATCAGCAAACGCGAGTTCCTGAGCCTGCCAAAACTGCCGCGCACTCCGGAATTGCGCCGCGTGGTACTGGCCATGAACCAGATGGTCGAGAAGCTCAAGGCGCTGTTCGCCGAAGAAGCCACGCGCAGTGAAAAACTGCGGGCCGAGTCCTATCAGGACAGCCTCACGGGCCTGGCCAATCGCCGTTTGCTGGATGAACAACTGGCCGATCATCTGTTGATCAGCGAACAGAGCAGCACCGGCCATTTGCTGATGCTGCGAGTCAACGACCTGATCGGCCTCAACCAGCGTCTGGGTGGTCAGCGCACCGATGCGTTGATCAGCGCCGTCGGCGAGCTGCTCAAGCGCCTGACGCATTTGCCGGAACGTCGGACCTGGCTGGCGGCACGCAACCGCGGCGGTGAGTTCAGCCTGCTGACGCCGGGCCTGGATGGCGCCGACGCCGAACGCCTGGCCTCGGAAATCAGTGCAACGTTGGAGAACCTGCGCCTGACCGGCGCCAGTGATTGCATGCCGGTGGCGCATTTGGGCATCGTCCCCTACCACCCCGGCGAACCGGCCAGCGACGTGCTGCTGCGTCTCGATCAGGCGCTGACGCAAGCCCGGCAACATCCCGAGCGGCCGTGGGTGCATCTGGCCGACACTGCCACCGCGAACAACCACTCCCAACATGACTGGCGCGCCTGGATCGACGACGCCCTGACCCACGGCAAACTGCAGCTGTATTTCCAACCCGTGGTGCAATGCGCCGACACCAGCCAGGTGCTGCATCACAAAGTCCTTGCGCGCCTGCTCGACCCCAACGGCGAAGCCATTGCCGCCGGGCATTTCCTGCCGTGGATCGAGCGCCTCGGCTGGTCAGCGCGGTTTGACCTGGCGATGCTCGAAGCGACCCTCGACTACCTCGTCGTCAACCGCTGGCCCCTGGCGTTGAGCCTGTCCGGCAGCACCCTGCGCGACCCGGTGCCGCTGCGACACATCATCGACTTGCTTGATTCGCTGCCGGAACTGGCACCGCTGCTGACCCTGGAAATCGACGAACGCCAGTTGCCGCCGCCCGAAGAACTGCAGCGCCTGAGCCATAGCCTGCTCGATACCGGTTATGGCCTCGGCTTGCAGCACTTTGGTGGCAGCTTCAGCCAGATCGGCAACCTCACGCAGCTCGGGTTGGCGTATCTGAAAATCGATGGCGCGTACATCCGCCGCATTGATGTGCAGCCTGACAAGCGGCTGTTTATCGATGCGATTTTCCGCGCGACCAACAGCATTGATCTGCCGTTGATTGCGGAGATGGTCGAGACGCAGGGGGAGTTGGAGGTGATTCGGGAACTGGGGTTGTTTGGGGTGATGGGACGGTTGATTGGGCCGCCGGAGCCGATGTGAAGGGTTCGACCGCTCGTCTTACTGCCGACATCCGATGCGGAATAAACAGCGATGTTTAAAAAAACACTTCCAGACACTCACTCCGGCTACGCATCCTTGCGCCGTAGCCTATGGCTACGTCAGAATCCGCCGGCTTGTGTGCTTTGACCCTGATCTTTATCGTTTCCGCATCGCTGCCAATCAGCGATCGGGTTTAGCGACCCGACCAGGTATAAGCGCAACACTTCAGTCTTACTGCAGGCGAACGTCTGCAGTTTCGATATGGCGGCTGTGCGCGGGAGACCCTCGGGTCTGCCGGGTCTTATACCTCTCGGTTCGCTAACCTGCGAACAGCCGCCATCCTTACTTGTTTAGCGACAGGTTCTGGTGGCTCCATCAGGTATAGGCGCTTCACCATGTTCAAAATCCCACCCACCCCACCAGAAACCGAAACCGACGACGTTTCCCCCTACGAATCCACCGATTCCAAAAAGCTCAACTCCGCCGCCGACCGCGCCCTCGACTACTACCTCAAACCGGTCATTCCCAAAGACACCCCGCGCAAACCCAGCACGATCTACTTCGTCAGGCCCGACACCGATAACGAAACCCTGCTGGTGAATGCCTGTGAGACGTTGGCGTCAGCGAGTGTGATGTTGAGTGATTTCGCGGGACAGTTGAATGGCCCGCAGCGCCACACGCTGCTGGGGATTCAACACTCGGTCATGCTGGGTGAGTTGGCGGTGAACCGGATGCTCGATAACGTCGATCCGCACGGCTAACTCTCCGCCCCCTCGCCACAATGACCGGGTTGGTAGTAGAGGTTTGTGGTGGTTGCTCGCGATTGCTTTCTCACAGACAACAAAAAACCCGCCATTCCTGACCCAGGAATGGCGGGTTTTGTCGTTTCAGCCTTCAGGTCACACGGTGTCCACCTTCAACGAATGGTCATTCAACATGCCATTGATGATGGTCGCCGTATCGTGCCCGCCCGCCACCACACCACCCGCCCCCGGCGTGACGCCATAGTGGCTGGCGAGGTTGACGCCGGCCAGGTCGATGGTCTGGTTCGGCGTGGCACCGGCCATGGCGCTGACGTCGATGCTGGTGACCAGCGAGGCGCCACTGCCGGTGACTTTGAAGTGCAGGTAGTCATCCAGCGACGCCGACGTGCCGTTTTCACCTTGCAGCAGTTGCGACAAATCGAGTTTGTCGGTGCCAGGAGTGAAGTCGGTGACGACGTCGTGGCCGCTGTTGCCTTTGAGCCACTGGAAGGTGTCGGCCCCTGCCCCGCCGGTGAGGGTGTTGTTGCCCAGGCCGCCGATCAGGAAGTCGTCACCACCGCCACCGTTGAGGATGTCATCGCCCAGACCACCATTGATGACGTTGCTGCTGTTGTCGCCGGTGAGGCTGTCGTTGAAGTTGGAGCCGACCAGGTTTTCGATCCCGGTGAGGGTGTCGGTGCCGGCGCCTCCGGTGTTTTGCGGGGTGAGCAGGCTCAGGTCGACGGTGACCCCGGCGGTGGCGTGGGCGTAGCTCACGGTGTCGATGCCGGTGCCGCCGTCGAGCAGATCGTTACCGGTGCCGCTGAACAGCAAGTCATTACCGGCGCCGCCGTGCAGTTCGTTGTTGCCGGAACCGGCGGTGAGTACATCGTTGCCGTCGCCGGCATTGATGATGTTGTTGCCGGTGCCGGCTATCAATGTGTCATCGCCCGCAGTGCCGGTGAGGGTGTGGCCGTCCTGGTAGGTGATGGTCACGCCCGCGGTGTCGCTGCCGCCATGGTTGTCGCTGGCGGTGTAGGTGCCGTGGGCGTCCGGTGCGATGTCGTGGGCGCCGGCGTAGTTGACGGTCATGGTCAACTGGTAGTTCTCTGCGCCTTTGGGGTTGCTGCCACTGTTGTTATCAATGTTGGTGATGTGGATCTGATAGGTCCCATCCGACGAGGCAGTGATCGTCCCGCCGTCCGCGATGGTCGTGAAGGCGCCACCATTGAGCGAATACTCCATGGTGATGTGTCCGCCCGCCAGATTGTGATCCAGATTGAGGGTTTCACCCGCTTTCAGCTTCACGGTGATGAGGTCTTCATCATTGGCGTTGTTGGCAGCCACCTGGCCCAGATACCCGCTGACCACCAGCAGTGCCGTCATCGCGGCGGTGTTGGCCGCAAAAGAACTACGCACGTCTGCCAGGGCCTGGTTGGCCAAGGTGTCATTGGTGCCTTTGAAATTGATCGCACCGCTGCCGGTGAAGTCCGCGCCCTTGGCCACCCAGCCGGTGGTGAAGTTGGTCGGCGATGCGGTCAGCGGATCCTTGTCGGCATCGGTGTCGTTGGCCAGCAACAGCTCGCCCGGCACCACGATGTTGCCCGACAGCACGTTGGTGATGATGTGGTCATCGACTGCCACCGGCGCCGCGTTGGGAATGACTTTGACCGTCAGCGTGGAGCTGGCCAGGTCGCCGTCGTTGTCGCTGACGGTGAAGCCGATGTTTTCGGTGATGACCACGGCGGTGGTTTTTTGCGAAGTGTAGTTGTACTCGCCGGTGTCGAGGTTCACCACCAGCGTGCCGCCATTGTTGGTGGCGATGCTGATGCTGTTGTTCACCGTGTTGAACGTGCCGTGGTTAGCGCCGCCGCTGAAGTTCAGCGACCCCTGGTTAGCGTTGCCTTTCGGGTCGAAGGTGTACGTGGTGCCGTCGACCGTGAGGGTTTTGATGAAGCCGCCATCGGCGCCGAACGTACCGTTCTCCAGCAACGTACCCGTGACCGGCGCGCCGGCCACAGTGCCCGAAAGCACCGAGTTGAGTTGGGTGAGATCGGTCACCACCACCGCATTGGTGTCGGTGTGGGTGCTGCCGTCATAGGCCAGCGGATTGAGGTTGGCATTGCTCACGCCACTGCCCAGGCCGATCGCGTAGTTCTTGATGCCGTTGGCGTCGAGGAAGGCTTTGAGTGCGGCCTCGTCGGTAGTACCGATGTCGCCTTCGTTGGGTTTGCCGTCGGAGAAGAAGTAGCCGACATTCTGCGCACCGGTGAGTTTGCCGGACGTATTGAACGCCGTCTGCATGGTGGCCACGGCAGCGTCGTAGTTGGTGCCACCGCCCGCGGACAGCCCGGCGAGCAGCGTCTTCGCGGTCGCCACGTCGACCCACACCGAGGTCCGGTCAGTGGCGTTGCTGCTGAAGGTGACGAGTTGCACTTTCACATCGCCAAGGTCGTCGTACTTGTCGAGCAAGGCGCTGATGGCCTGTTTGGCCAGGTCCAGCCGTGACAGCCCACCCACCCCAGAGGGGTCGATCATGCTGCCGGAGATGTCGAGCACGATCAGTATGTTGGAGTCGATTTCCACCGCGGCCACCGAGCGATCCGAGGCCACCGCTTTGGGCACGTCATCGACAATGTTGACGACGATCGTGCTGGTGGTGCTGTTGCCCAGGGCATCGGTGGCTTTGTAGGTGAAGCTTTCGCTCAGGGTGTTGGGCCCGTCGTTGGCGTTCGGCGAGGTTTTCGGTGCCGACGTCAGGGTGTAGGTGTACGTGCCGTTGGGGTTGAGCAGGATTTGCCCGTACGTGCCAGTGGCGCTGCCGACCAGGCTGTAAGTGAGCGCGCCGCTGCCGCCGGTGACCGAGCCGACCAGCGTCCCGGTGGCGGTTTCCCCGGTGTTGCCCGGTTCGCTGCCGGTGACGGTGCCCGGCGCCAGGTCCTGACCGTCCTGGTTCAGGTCGAGGGCTTTTTCGTAAACCGTCACGTCCTGATCCACCACGGCTTTGAGACCGGTGTCGGAGACGTTGATGGTGATGGTCGTGGTGCTTTCATCGCCATCGGAATCGCGAATGGTGTAGGTGAACGTGTCAGTGGCGCCCTCCGGCCCCACCGAGTTCGGGTTGCTGTGGTACACGGCGTTGCCGGCGGCATCCAGGGTCAGGTAACCGTAGGTGCCATTGATATTGGTGCCCAGGCCGCCGACCGCCGAGGTCGAGGTGTTGCTGCCGGCACGTACACCAATCACCGCGCCATCGACCGCCGGACCGTCGGCGCCAAATACGTCGTTGCCCAGCACGCTGATATTGACCGTTGCGCCTTCGGCCGCACTCGCCGTATTCGGTGCGGCGGTAGGCAGGTCATCGACGATGTTGACGTTGATCTGACCCGACGCGGTGCTGCCGTCAGTGTCCGTGGCCACCACGTTGAAGTTCTCGGTGAGGCTGTTGGCGCCGTTGGCGGTTGGATGGGTTTCGTTATCCACCAGGGTGTAGCTGTAGCTGATTACACCTGTAGTCGGGTTGTAGCCGGTGATGGTCAGCGTGTTGCCCAACGCGGTGACGAGGGTTTGCGGAAAGCCCGCCGCCACGCCACCGGCCACCACATGGATGCCGCCAACGTCGAGGGTTTGCAGGCCGTCGAGCGCGGTCACGGTGAAGGTGCCGCTCTGGGTCAGTGCCGGGGTGTTGGGGCTGGTGCCATCGCTGAGGTTTTTCTCGTAGACGGTCAGTTCGCCGCCACTGACGTCGAGGCCGTTGAGGGTCACTGGATCGTTGGCGTTCTGGATGTTCAGCACCAGCGTGGCGGTGCTGGTATCGCCGTCGGCATCGGTAAGGGTGTAGGTGAAGGTTTCGGTGCCATTGCCGCCGCCGTGCAGGTTTTTGAAGTCGGCATCATTGGTGTCAAGCGTGTAGGTGTAGGTGCCATTGGCGTTGAGCACGAGGGTGCCGTACGTGCCATTCAGTGTGGCAGGCGTGATCGGCCCGGCATTCGGACCGGTCGCAACGTGGTCCGCCCCTTGAATGTCGTTGGTCAGGACGTTGCCGGTGAGGGTCAGCGCGTTCTCCGTCGCGGTCGCAGAGTTCGTGTCGTTCACCGCTTTTGGCACGTCATCGACGATGCTCACCACGATGGTGCTGGTGGTGCTGTTGCCCAGCGAATCGGTGGCCTGGTAGGTGAAGCTTTCGGTCAGGGTATTGGCGCCGTCGTTCGCGTGCGGCGTGGTCGTCGCCGGCGACGTCAGGGTGTAGGTGTACGTGCCGTTGGGGTTGAGCTGGATCTGCCCGTAGTTGCCCGTGGCGCTGCTCACCAGGGTGTAGGTGATCGCGCCAACCGCGCCGGTGACCGAACCCACCAGCGTGCCTTTGGCGGTTTCGCCGGTGCTGGTCGGGTCGCTGCCGGTGACGGTGCCAGCGGCCAGGTCCTGCCCGTCCTGGGTCAGGTCCAGGGCTTTTTCGTAGACCGTCACGTCGGTGTCGCGGGCCGCGACGATGCAGCTGTTCGAGACGTCGATGGTGATGGTGGTGGTGCTTTCATCGCCGTCAGCATCACGCACGGTGTAAGTGAACACGTCGGTTGCGCCCGCTGGGCCGACGCTGTTCGGATTGCTGTGATAGGTCGCGTTGCCATTGGCATCCAGCGTCAGGTAACCGTAGGTGCCATTGATGTTCGAACCCAGGCCACCGATGGCCGAGGTCGAGGTGTCGCTGCCGGCACGCACGCCGATCACTGCGCCACTGGCCGCCGGGCCATCGGCGCCGCCGATGTCGTTATCCAGCACGTTGCCCGTGACTGTTGCGCCTTCCGCCACCGAGGTGTGATCCGGGTTGGCCTTGGGCAGGTCATCGACGATGTTGACGTTGAGCTGGTTGCTCGCGGTGCTGCCGTCGGTGTCTGTCACCACCACGTTGAAGTTTTCGGTGATGCTGTTGGCACCGTTGGCGGTTGGATGGGTTTCGTTATCCACCAGGGTGTAGCTGTAGCTGACCACGCCGGTGACCGGGTCGAACCCGGTGATGGTCAGCGTGTTGCCCAATGCCGTGACAATCGACTGCGGGAACCCCGCCGCTACGCCGCCGGCCACCACATGAATGCCGCCGACATCGAGGGTTTGCAGGCCATCGAGCGCGGTCACGGTGAAGGTGCCGCTCTGGGTCAGTGCCGGGGTGTTCGGGCTGGTGCCGTCGCTGAGGTTTTTCTCGTAGACGGTCAACTCGCCACCGTACACATCGAGACCGTTGAGGGTCACCGGATCGTCGTTGTTGTGGATCTGCAGCACCAGGTTGGCGGTGCTGGTGTCGCCGTCGGAGTCGGTGATGGTGTAGGTGAAGGTTTCCGTACCGCTGCCATTGCCGTGCAGCGCTTTGAAATCGGCGTCGCTGGTGTTCAGGGTGTAGGTGTAGGTGCCGTTGGCGTTCAGCACCAAAGTGCCGTAAGTCCCGGCGAATGTGCCCGGGGTGATCGGGCCGGCATTTTCGCCGACGGTCACCCGGTCAGCACCTTGCACGTCGTTGGTCAGCACGTTGCCGTTCAGCGTCAGCAGGGTTTCCGACGCGGTGCCGGCATTGCTGTCGTCCACGCCTTTGGGCAGGTCGTCGACGATGTTCACATCGAGCGTGCCATTGGCGGTGGTGCCGTTGTCGTCGACCACGGTGACGGCGAATTGCTCAGGCAGGGTGTTCGCGCCGTTGCCGGTTGGGTGCGCTTCGTTATCGGCCAGGGTGTAGCTGTAACTGACCACGCCAGTGGTGG
>NZ_JACOPW010000001.1:1314756-1872639 GCF_015461845.1 Pseudomonas mucoides
TCGGGCCGGCATTTTCGCCGACGGTCACACGGTCAGCGCCTTGCACGTCGTTGGTCAGCACGTTGCCGTTCAGCGTCAGCAGGGTTTCCGACGCGGTGCCGGCGTTGCTGTCGTCCACGCCTTTGGGCAGGTCGTCGACGATGTTCACATCGAGCGTGCCATTGGCGGTGGTGCCGTTGTCGTCGACCACGGTGACGGCGAATTGCTCAGGCAGGGTGTTCGCGCCATTGCCGGTTGGGTGGGCTTCGTTGTCGGCCAGTGTGTAGCTGTAACTGACCACGCCGGTGGTGGCGTCGAACCCGGTGATGGTCAGCGTGCTGCCCAGCGGGGTGGTGATGGATTGCGGGAAGCCTGACGACACACCGCCGACCACCACGTTGATGCCGCCAACGCTCAGGGTTTGCACACCGTCGAGGGCGGTGATGGTGAAGGTGCCGCTTTGGGTCAGCGCCGGAGCATCGGGGCTGCTGCCGTCGCCGAGGTTTTTCTCATAGACGGTGAGTTCGCCGCCGTTGACGGTGAGGCCATCGATGGTCACCGGATCGTCGTTGTTGTGGATCTGCAGCACCAGCGTGGCGGTGCTGGTGTCGCCGTCCGAATCGGTGAGGGTGTAAGTGAAATTCTCGGTGCCGTTGCCGCCGCCGTGCAGCGCTTTGAAATCGGCATCGCTGGTGTTCAGGGTGTAGGTGTAGGTGCCGTTGGCGTTCAGCACCAAAGTGCCGTAAGTCCCGGCGAATGTGCCCGGGGTGATCGGGCCGGCATTTTCGCCGACGGTCACACGGTCAGCGCCTTGCACGTCGTTGGTCAGCACGTTGCCGTTCAGCGTCAGCAGGGTTTCCGACGCGGTGCCGGCGTTGCTGTCGTCCACGCCTTTGGGCAGGTCGTCGACGATGTTCACATCGAGCGTGCCATTGGCGGTGGTGCCGTTGTCGTCGACCACGGTGACGGCGAATTGCTCAGGCAGGGTGTTCGCGCCATTGCCGGTTGGGTGGGCTTCGTTGTCGGCCAGGGTGTAGCTGTAACTGACCACGCCGGTGGTGGCGTCGAACCCGGTGATGGTCAGCGTGCTGCCCAACGGGGTAGTGATGGATTGCGGGAAGCCTGACGACACACCGCCGACCACCACGTTGATGCCGCCAACGCTCAGGGTTTGCACGCCGTCGAGGGCGGTGATGGTGAAGGTGCCGCTTTGGGTCAGCGCGGTGGAATCCGGTGAGCTACCAAGGCTCAGGTTTTTCTCGAAGACGGTCAGTTCGCCGCCCTCGATATTGAGGCCACCAATCGTCACCGGATCGTCGTTGTTGTGGATCTGCAGCACCAGGTTGGCGGTGCTGGTGTCGCCATCAGCATCCGTCAGCGTGTAGGTGAAGGTTTCCGTGCCGCTACCGCCGCCGTGCAGCGCTTTGAAATCGGCATCGCTGGTGTTCAGCGTGTAGGTGTAGGTGCCGTTGGGATTGAGCACCAGGGTGCCGTAGGTGCCGGTGAAGGTGCCGCCAATCACCGGGCCGCTATTGGGGCCCGTGGGAATGCGGTCGGCACCCTGGGTGTCGTTTGGCAGCACGCTGCCGGTCAGGGTCAGCAGGGTTTCCGACGCGGTGTTGGCGTTGCTGTCATCGACAGCCTTGGGCACGTCGTCAGTGATGTTGACGTCGAGCGTGCCGGTGGCGGTGTCGCCGTTGCTGTCGCCGGCCACCACGGTGAACTGTTCGCTGAGAGCGTTGGCGCCGTCGCCGGCCGAATGGGTTTCGTTGCCGTTGAGGGTGTAGCTGTAACTCACCACGCCTGTGGCCGGGTTGTAACCGGTGATGGTCAGGGTGTTACCCAGTTGCGTGGTGATCGACTGCGGAAAGCCAATCGCCACGCCACCGGTGATCACGTTAATACCGCCGATGCTCAAGCTGCTCAGCCCGTCCGGCGCCGAAATGCTGAACGTGCCGTTCTGGGTCAATGCGCCCGGATTGCTCGCTGAGCCGTCGGCCAGGTTGGCTTCGTTGACGGTCAGTTCGCCACCCGCCACCGACAAGCCATCGAGCGTGACCGGGTTATTGACCGGCGTTGGTGGCGGAGCGATGACGGCCGGGGTGCCGTCGGCGTTCTGCTGGACATCGGCGTTATGGCGTTCTTCAGGGAATTCAGGAATACCGCCAAATCCAGCGGTCGGGAAGCCAATCGTCGGATCGACCTTCCCGCCCACTTCTTCAAGCATGACAAAACTGTGACCACCGCCCTGCGCACCACTGGGCGCCCCTGTGAAGCTCGGCCCGGCCGCAGTGGCTTCACCGGTTTGCGTCGGGTCAGCGCCCGCCGCGATGGCTTTTTGCAGTTGCTCGACATCGGTCAGTTGCGCTTCGCTCGGTGTGACCGCTTCTGAAGTGCCGAGGTGCGGCGACTCGTTGGCGAGGAGATGCGGGTCCATCTGCATGCTGCTGCCACGCCCGAGGGTCAGTTCCTTGCCATTTTGCAGATGGACCGCCACCGCGCCTTCGGCCCCCGTGACCAGTTGATCGCCAGCGAACAAATGATCGCCCTCGATCACCGCGCGCCGGGTACCGTCGCTCGCGACCACGAACACCTGACCAATGACTTTACTGACGATACCGATGAGCGTAGCCATGTGCATTTCCTCCGCTGCCAACCGCTGTCGGCATCCTGTTTTTAGCGAAGAATGTGCTCATGGTTTGAAAGCAGGTGGCTGCGCGGATCGCCTGCAGGACGCGTTTACCTGAGTAAGCCGCTGCCCTGGCGATGTCCTCGCCCAGCGTGTCGCTCACCGGCAACATCGGCGACTGCGGGATAAACCCCTCTGCAATCAATGGCTTCGAAGGCCCAATTGCGTCGCACTTGCCCGGTGAGCGATGCGTAACGATCCTGACTCATCAAAGTGACAAAAAACCGTCACCACAACTCGTTACGCGTCCCTCCCCTCCAGCACTTCTCCGCCCTATGTCGATAAGTGGATGGAACTTTTCCTGAAACCTTTGAAAGCTCCCTAAAGCTCGTAATTCAAAGGCTTTCGTATTGAACAATGTGCTGGATTTTGCTGACGGCATAAGTTTTTTTTGGCATAAGGGTTATGAGAAAAATTTCTTAGCTATTCTCTAGAATGTTCTTAGCTCTGTTGTTACAAGGGTGAAACGGTTTTACCTATAAATGCCGTCAAATAATTGGCGACTGATAAGCACCATCAGGAATTCAGGGAGATGCACCCATGCGCGTTTTAACCCCCCTCTGCAGCGCGGTTCTGCTGGCCATGGCCTGCACTTCCGGCGCTCAAGCCATGTCGTTGACCGAGGCAATCCAGAGCACTATCGCAACCCATCCGGAACTGGCCTCGCGCGTGGATTCGCGCCTGTCCGCGGATGAACAGGTGAAAGTGGCCAAGGGGGGCTTTTATCCATCTGTTGATCTGAACGCCGCCTACGGGCGCGGGTACAGCGATAACACCAACACCCGGGCATTCGGCAATCACCACACCGAAATCCTCAACTACACCCAGTCGGAACTGCGCCTGCGGCAGATGCTGTTCGACGGTTTCAACACCGCGAACGAAGTCGAACGCACCAAAGGCGTGGTCAACTCCCGGGCCTATTACGCTCAAGGCACCGCTCAGGACCTGGCGCTGCGCACCATCGAGGTCTACCTCGAAGTGCTCAAGCGCCGCGAACTGGTGACCCTGGCTACCAACAACCTGCAAGCGCACTTGCGCGTCAACGACCAGATCGGCCTGCGCACCCAGCGTGGCGTCGGCAGCAACGCCGACTCCGATCAATCCGGCGCTCGCCGTGCACTGGCGCAAAACAACCTCGACACCGCCGAAGTCGATCTGGCGGACGCCGAGTCGAACTTCGCCGCCGTTGTCGGGCGCCTGCCCGATGAGCTCGAAACACCGCCGTCGACCCGCGGTGAACTGCCCACCTCCCTGCAAGAAGCCCAGCAGAGCATGGTGGAAAACAACCCATATCTGAAATCCGCCCAGGCTGACGTGCAATCGGCTGAGAGCCAGTACGAAGTTGCCAAGTCGCCGTTCTACCCACGCTTCGACGCCGAAGCCGCCGTGGGCGCGAACAACAACGTGCAAGGCGATGAAGGCCACGACAACGAGTGGCGCGTGGGTGTGGTGATGAACTACAACCTGTTCCGCGGTGGCAGCGACAAGGCACGCCTGGCGTCCGATGCGCACCAGATCAACCAGGCCATGGACATCCGCAACAACGCCCTGCGCCAACTCAACGAGAACATTCACCTGGCCTGGAACGCCATGGTCAATGCGAAGAAACAAACCCCGACCGCACGCGAATACGCTGAGACCAGTAAGCGAGTGCGCGTGGCGTATCAGGACCAGTTCGGTCTCGGTCAACGCACGTTGCTCGACTTGCTCGACAGTGAAAACGAGCTCTACAACGCCAACCGTCGCTACACCGAAGTGCGCTACACCGAGGAATACTCGATGTACCGCGTGCTGGCCAGTATGGGTGAATTGCTGAGCAAGCAACGGGTGGTGTTGCCCGCCGATGCGATCGCCGCTACCGAAGTGAAGAACGAAGCCCGTTTGCCTGAACTGAAGTAGCTCACTGGAGCGATCAATGTGACCAGCATGGAATCCGGCAACACCGGTGTCGATCCGCGGCTGAGCTTCGATGACCCGCTTCTGGACGGTCTGTTGATCCTCTGCAAACTCCACGGCGCGACGGTCAGTCGCGCCAGCCTGAGTGCGGGGCTACCGCTGCACAAACAGCGCCTGAGCCTGGACCTGCTGCCCCGCGCAGCGGCCCGGGCCAGTTTGCAGGCGCGACTGCTGCGCCGGGAACTGGGGGATATTTCCGCCCTCAACCTGCCGGTGATGCTGATCCTCAACAACGGCCGAACGGCCATCCTGCGACGCTTTGGTGACAACGGTCAGGTGCTGATCCTGCCCAGCGAAGCCGACGGTGGCGAACAATGGGTCAGCCGTGAAGAGCTGGCCGAAAATTACAGTGGCCAGGCCTTGTTTGCCCGGCCACGCCATGAACTCGAAGACTTGCGCTCGCCCCTGGTGCCGCGCGTCGAAGCGTGGTTTCGCGACACGCTGAAACTGTCGAAGTGGCTGTACAGCGATGCGATCCTGGCGAGTTTCCTGATCAACCTGCTCGGGTTAATGGTCCCTCTGTTCGTCATGCAGACCTACGACCGGGTGGTGCCAAACCAGGCCACCTCGACCTTGTGGGTGCTGTCGATCGGCCTGCTGATCGGCACCGGCTTCGAACTGGTGTTGCGCGTTGTGCGCGCCCATTTGCTGGACACCGCCGGCAAGAAAACCGACGTGATCCTGTCAGCGACCTTGTTCGAGCGCATCACTGGCATGTCGATGAAAGCCCGCCCGGCGACCATCGGCGGCTTTGCCCAAAGCATTCATGACTTCCAGGGCCTGCGCGAGTTTCTTACCGCGGTCACCCTGACCAGCCTGATCGACCTGCCCTTCGCCGTGTTGATGCTGGTGGTGATCGGTTTGCTCGGCGGCTGGCTGGTGGTGATTCCGCTGCTGGCGTTCCCCATCACAATCATTTTCGCGATGATGATCCAGGTGCGCCTGCGCGACACCGTGCAAAAAAGCCTGAGCCTGGGCGCCGAACGCCAGGCCTTGCTGATCGAAACCCTCGGCGGCCTGGAAACCCTCAAGGCCTGTAGCGCCGAAAGCGAGCGCCAGCACAAATGGGAAAGCACCCACGGCGCCCTCACCCGCCTCGACAGCCATGCGCGCAACCTCTCGGCGCTGGCCACCAACGGCACCTTGTTCATCCAGCAGTTCTCCGGCATGGCAACGATTGTCGCCGGGGTCTACAGCATCATCGCCGGCAACCTCAGCGTCGGGGCGCTGGTGGCGACCTACATGCTCGGCAGCCGCGTACTCGCGCCGCTGGGGCAGATTGCCGGGCTGATCACCCGCTACCAGCAAGCGCAGCTGACCATGAAAAGCACCGATGCGCTGATGGGCCTGCCGCAGGAGCGCGACGCCAAACAGCGGCCGCTGGAACGCACACAACTGCAAGGCGCGATCGAAGTCAGCGGCGTGACCTTCCACTACAACGGCCAGAACGCGCCAGCGCTGTCCAACGTCAGTTTCAGCATGAAGCCGGGCGAACGCATCGGCATCATCGGACGCAGCGGTTCGGGCAAAAGCACCCTGGCGCGTCTGGTCATGGGGTTCTACGCACCGGAAGAGGGCCAGTTGCTGCTTGACGGCCTGGACCTGCGGCAACTGGACGTCGCCGACCTGCGCCAACAGATCGGTTACGTCGCCCATGACCTGCCCTTGCTGGCCGGCAGCCTGCGCGACAACCTGACGCTCGGCGCCCGCTACATCAGCGATTCACGGATGCTCGAAGTGGCCGAGTTGACCGGCGTCACCGAACTCGCCCGCCAGCATCCGCAAGGGTTTGATCGCCCGGTCGGCGAACGCGGGCAATTGCTGTCCGGAGGACAGCGTCAGGCGGTGTTGCTGGCACGGGCCCTGTTGCTCGACCCGCCGATCATGCTGCTCGACGAACCGACCAGCGCCATGGACAACAGCAGTGAAGATGTTCTGCGGCAGAAGCTCCACACCTGGGTCGAGGGCAAGACCTTGTTGCTGGTGACGCACCGCACCTCGATGCTCAGCCTGGTGGATCGACTGGTGGTGCTGGATAACGGACGGATCGTCGCTGACGGTCCCAAAGAAGCGGTCATCGATGCACTGCGCAAGGGCCGCGTCGGCTCTGCGGCTGTCTAGGAGCTACCCATGGCCCGTTCATCGTCCGACACCTCCAAGGACCGCGGCTACTTCGGCAGCTTCGGCAAAACCGCCGAGAGCGAGTTCATGCCGGAAACGGCCGGTGCCTCGTTGCAGGATTCCCCGCGCTGGTCGCGCATTACCGTGTGGCTGGCTGCCGGGCTGATTATCAGCGCGGTGGTGTGGGCCAAGTTCGCGGTGCTTCAGGAAGTCACCATGGGCGAAGGCAAGGCGATTCCGTCGAGCAAGGTCCAGGTGATCCAGAACCTGGAGGGCGGCATCGTCACCGAGATCTTCGTGCGCGAAGGGCAAATGGTGAACAAGGGCGATACCTTGTTGCGCCTGGATGACACGCGATTTCTGTCGAACAAAGGCGAAAGCGAAGCGGATCGTTATGCACTGACCGCGCAGGTTGAACGCCTGTCGGCGGAAGCGGAAGGACGCCCCTTCAAACTGTCAGAAGAAGTGATCGCCAAGGCCCCGCAAGTGGCGGAAGACGAGCGCTCGCTGTACGAACAGCGCCAGCGTCGACTCGCCAGTGAGCAGCGCACGCTGAGCGAACAACTTCGGCAAAAAACCCAGGAACTGGCAGAGTTCCGCTCAAAACAGGGGCAATTCAGCTCCAGCCTGGCGTTGCTGCAACAAGAGATGAACATGTCCACGCCGCTGGTGGGCACCGGCGCGGTATCACCGGTGGAAATCCTGCGCCTCAAACGCAGTGCGGTGGAGATTCGCGGTTCATTGAACGCAACGACACTGGCGATTCCCCGGGCGGAATCGGCGATCAACGAGATCAAGAGCAAGATTGACGAGTCGGAACAATCCTTCCGTTCCGACGCAGCGAAAGAACTGAATGAGAAACGCACTGACCTGTCGAAAATCACGGCGTCGAGCATCGCCATCGATGACCGCGTGACGCGCACGACGGTGGTGTCGCCGGTGCACGGGATTATCAAAGTGCTGAAGGTCAACACCATCGGCGGCGTGGTCCAGCCCGGCAGTGACATGGTGGAAATCGTGCCGCTGGAAGACAACCTGTTGATCGAGGCCAAGGTGCGGCCGCAGGACGTGGCGTTCCTGCATCCGGGGCAGAAAGCGATGGTGAAGTTCAGTGCGTATGACTACACGATTTATGGCGGATTGAGCGCCAAGCTCGAACTGATCGGCGCCGACACCATCACCGATGACAAGGGCAACAGCTTTTATCTGATTCAGGTGCGCACGGATAAAAACCACTTGGGCGGGGATGTGAAACCGCTGCTGATCATTCCGGGGATGGTGGCGACAGTGGACATTATTACGGGTGAGAAGAGCGTGCTGGATTACCTGCTCAAACCGGTGTTGAAGGCCCGGACTGAGGCGATGCGCGAGCGGTAGTCTCTGGCTTGGGTTTGCGGTGACTGTTTCACCGCCAGCGCGAGCAAGCTCGCTCCCACACTGGATCTGTGTCGTTCACAAATCCCCTGTGGGAGCGAGCTTGCTCGCGATGAGGCCCTTAAATTCAGCGATCATTTCGGCCCATGATTACGCTGGAACGTCTCCTCCCCCATCGCCGCAATCTGCCCCTCGATCAACGCCTCGAACGGTTTCAACAACGGCTCAAACGAGCCCGGCGCTTCCAGCGTTTGCAGCGCCTGAACAATTGCCTCCACCGTCGACAATGCCCCCGGCCCCGGTGCCTTGCGCAGTCGGTATCGTGACACTCCACCCTCCGCCAACGTCACCCTCGGCAACGCCGCCAACAGCGGATTGAGGTGCAGCATCTTGCGCGCCTTGCGCCAGGTGCCGTCCGGAACCACCAGCAATAGCGGCTCGTCAGTCGCCGTATACGTTTGCATCGGCTGCGCGTGCTCACCCGGAAACAACAACCGTGCCTGATAACCCGGTTGATTCAACAACGCCGGCAAATCTTCGAACACCTCGCCGACAATCAGCTCGGCATTGTTCAAGCCCAACGCTGCCAACCGGGCCGTGTTGAGCGCGTGATTCACTTCGCTCGGATGCTGTAACAGCAGCACCCGGGTGCGGCTGTCGAGGCTCGGGATCAGCGCGCACAAACAATGAGTTTGCGGACGCAGGCAACGGGGACACTGGATTCTGGACATCGATCAAGCCTGATTCAGTTGTGCTTTGAGCAAATCGCGGAAGGTCTGGATCAGCGGTTCGCGGCTGCGGCCACGGCGCACGATCATCGAGAACGGCGCCTGATAACCAAAGGTCGCCGGCAGCAACACACGCAAATCGCCCTTGTCCGCCCAGGCCTGGGCGTAGTGTTCCGGCAGGTAGCCGATGTAGGCACCGGACAGCACCAGGATCAGCTGCGCTTCCATACTCTCCACCGTGGCCGCGCTGTGTTTGAAACCGTGTCGCGCCAGTTCCGCCTGGCTCCAGTAACCCCGGCCGACCATGCGTTGCTGGGTGATGACTTGCTCGGGGATACGCCGCTCGGTGAACAGCGGATGACGGCTGCTGCAATACAGCCAGTGCTGTTCGCGGTAGAGCGGCATGTAGACCAGGCCGCTCATGCGCGTGGAGAACGCGCCGATGGCGAGGTCGAGGCGATTGTCCTGCACGCCGAGTTGCAATTCGTAAGGGCTCATCACCGACAAATGCAAATGCACGGCCGGGTGTTCCTGGCTGTAGGCGCCGATGGCTTCGGCGAAGGGCAACGCTTTGTCACTGACGGTGGAGTCGATCACGCCGAGGTTCAGGGTGCCGCGCAACTCGCCCTTGAGGGCGGCGGCGTATTGCTCGAAGCCTTCGAGCTCGCCCAACAGACGCAGGGTTTCCTGATGGAACAGTTCGCCTTTGCTGGTCAGGCTGAACCCACCGCGACCGCGATGGCACAGCACCAGGCCCAGGGCCGCTTCGAGCTGGCTCATGTAGGTGCTGATGGCCGACGTCGAGAGGTTGAGCTCTTGCTGGGCGTTGGCGAAGCCCTGATGGCGGACCACGCTGACGAAGATGCGCAATAGTTTCAGGTCGGGTAAAGCGTTGGCCATGGGGGCTCCGTTTGCAAGGTCATGCGTGTTGCGCTTTTGTGGCGAGGGAGCTTGCTCCCGCTGGGTTGCGAAGCGGCCCTACAACCATTCACCTCGTAGTGTCAGACGGACCGCATCAGCCGATTTTACGACTGCTGCGCAGCCGAGCGGGAGCAAGCTCCCTCGCCACAGGAGTGCGGCACATGGCCGCAAGTCTATCGTCGTGCCAACCATTAGTTTAGAAAAATCTGAACTAAGTATTTGCCCGTAGCGATTCTTCCCGGCCACTACATTTCGCAGAATCGGCCTCCAACGGTGCCTGTGTCTGTCCTGACCTGTGCAACCGACATAAATAAAACAACGACGATGAGGCCCTACCCGTGGACAAGATTCTTCACCAACCACTGGGCGGTAATGAAATGCCGCGCTTCGGCGGCATCGCCACCATGATGCGACTCCCCCACCTGGATACCGCTGCCGGCCTGGACGCTGCCTTCGTTGGCGTGCCACTGGACATCGGTACCTCACTGCGCCCCGGCACCCGCTTCGGGCCTCGCGAAATCCGCGCTGAATCGGTCATGATCCGCCCATACAACATGGCGACCGGCGCGGCGCCGTTCGATTCGCTGTCGGTGGCTGACATCGGCGACATCGCGATCAACACGTTCAACCTGCTGGACGCGGTACGGATCATCGAAGAGTCCTACCACAAGATCCTCGAACACGATGTGATCCCCCTGACCCTGGGCGGCGACCACACCATCACCCTGCCTATCCTGCGTGCCATCCATAAAAAGCACGGCAAGATCGGCCTGGTGCACATCGACGCTCACGCTGACGTGAACGATCACATGTTCGGCGAGAAAATCGCCCACGGCACCACCTTCCGTCGCGCCGTCGAAGAAGGCCTTCTGGATTGCGACCGCGTGGTGCAAATTGGCCTGCGCGCTCAGGGCTACACCGCTGACGACTTCAACTGGAGCCGTAACCAGGGCTTCCGTGTGGTTCAGGCCGAAGAGTGCTGGCACAAATCCCTGGCCCCATTGATGGCCGAAGTTCGCGAGAAAGTCGGCGGCGGTCCGGTGTACCTGAGTTTCGACATCGACGGCATCGACCCGGCCTGGGCACCTGGCACCGGCACCCCGGAAATCGGTGGTCTGACGACCATTCAGGCAATTGAAATCGTTCGCGGCTGCCAAGGCCTCGACCTGGTCGGGTGCGATCTGGTAGAAGTCTCGCCCGCTTATGACACCACCGGCAACACCTCACTGCTGGCCGCCAACCTGCTGTACGAAATGCTCTGCGTACTGCCTGGCGTGGTCCACCGCTGAGGATTGGTCATGAACGAACGTGATCAGGTGCTGAAAGCCGCCACCGATCTGGTGTCCGCTTTCGCCCGTAACGATCGCGAAGCCTACTTCGGTGCGTTCAGCACTGATGCCAGCTTCGTCTTCTACACCCTCGAGCAGCCTTTGCTGTCGCGCGATGCCTATCAGGCGTTGTGGGACACCTGGCGCTCGGAGGATGGCTTCGAGGTGCTTTCGTGCACCTCGAGCAACGCCTTCGTCAGCCTGCAGGGTGACGTGGCGATTTTCATCCATGACGTGGCCACCGAGCTGCGCATGCAAGGGGAGCAACACTTCAGCCAGGAG
This sequence comes from Pseudomonas mucoides, assembly GCF_015461845.1. Lineage (GTDB taxonomy): Bacteria > Pseudomonadota > Gammaproteobacteria > Pseudomonadales > Pseudomonadaceae > Aquipseudomonas > Aquipseudomonas mucoides. The sequence continues at coordinate 1,326,135 of NZ_JACOPW010000001.1, forward strand.
CGCGAGACGATTGTTTTCAAAAAACAAGCGTCTGGCCAAGAACAACAAGGCCTATGGCTGGCCTGCCACGAACATTTGTCCGCGATGCCGGAAGGGCTGCCAACCCCTTAGCCAAACAGGTGACGCTCACGCACGATGAGCGCGCCTTTATGATCGGAGCTGATCATGAATAAAAACAACAACGACCAAAGCCTTACGCACATTGAAACCTACGGGGTCGAACAGATCCCCGACAGCGAACGCACCGCAGGCCCGACGGATTTGTTCCGGATGATCTTCGGTGGTTCCAACACCTTTGCCACCGCCGTGCTCGGCAGTTTCCCGGTGCTGTTCGGCCTGTCGTTTCAGGCCGGTGTGCTGGCGATTGTGCTGGGCGTGCTGCTGGGCTCGCTGATCCTTGCACCCATGGGCCTGTTCGGTCCGATCAACGGCACCAACAACGCCGTGTCGTCGGGTGCGCACTTCGGCGTGCACGGGCGGATCGTCGGTTCGTTCCTCTCGCTGTTGACCGCCATCGCGTTCTTCTCGCTCTCGGTATGGAGTTCGGGTGATGCGCTGATCGGTGGCGCCAAGCGCCTGATCGGCCTGCCGGAAACCGACCTGACCCTGGGCCTGGCCTACGGCCTGTTCGCGATTCTGGTGCTGACCGTTTGCATCTATGGCTTCCGTTTCCTGCTGTGGGTCAACAAGATCGCGGTGTGGAGCGCCAGCCTGCTGTTCCTGCTGGGTGTCTTCGCCTTCGCCGGTCCTTTCGATGTGAACTACGCCGGCACCGTCAGCATGGGTCAGCCAGGTTTCTGGGCCGCGTTTATTGGTGCTGCACTGGTAGCGATGAGCAACCCGATTTCCTTCGGTGCGTTTCTCGGTGACTGGTCGCGCTACATCCCGCGTGACACACCAAAAGGCCGGATCATGGCGGCAGTGGTGATCTCGCAGATCGCCACCTTCATCCCGTTCCTGTTTGGCCTGGCCACCGCGACCATCGTGGCGATCAAGGCACCGGACTACATCGCCGCCAACAACTATGTCGGCGGCTTGCTGGCTGTCTCGCCGAGCTGGTTCTTCCTGCCGGTGTGCCTGATCGCAGTGATCGGCGGCATGTCCACCGGCACCACGTCGCTGTACGGCACCGGGCTGGATATGTCCAGCGTGTTCCCTCGCGTGCTGTCGCGGGTCAAGGCCACGCTGCTGATCGGTGTGATGTCGATTGCCTTCATCTTCATCGGGCGCTTTGCGGCGAACCTGGTGCAGAGCGTGTCGACCTTCGCCGTGCTGATCATCACCTGCACCACTCCATGGATGGTGATCATGATCATCGGCCTGGTGGTGCGTCGCGGCTTCTATTGCCCGGATGACCTGCAAGTGTTCACCCGCGGCGAGAAAGGTGGCCGCTACTGGTTCACCCACGGCTGGAACTGGCGTGGCCTGGGTGCCTGGATCCCGAGCGCGGCCATCGGCCTGTGCTTCGTGAACCTGCCGGGGCAGTTTGTCGGACCATTGGGCGAAATGGCCGGCGGTATCGACATCAGCCTGCCGGTCACCCTGGGCCTGGCCTCGCTGGTGTACCTGGCGCTGCTGAGCCTGTTCCCGGAAACAGCCGCGGTGTTTGGCCCGAATGATTCACGCAGCAAGGGCAGCCACACCATGGCAAAGCCTGAACTCCGTCAGCCCGCCTGACACTGATCCAACTGTGGGAGCGAGCCTGCTCGCGATGACGGCAGCACATCCAACATTGATGTGACTGCAAGACCGCTATCGCGAGCAGGCTCACTCCCACAGAGGGATGCCCTACAGAAATACTTTTGCTTCACCATAAAAAAGACAATCGGAGACACGCCACAATGGCTTTGGATTTATTCGTCGTACTCATCTACGCCGCCGCGATGCTGATACTCGGCTACTACGGCATGCGCAAGGCCAAGACCAACGAAGACTTTTTGGTCGCCGGTCGCAACCTCGGCCCGAGCCTGTACATGGGCACCATGGCCGCCACCGTTCTGGGTGGCGCGTCCACCGTCGGCACCGTGCGTCTGGGCTACGTCCATGGCATTTCCGGTTTCTGGCTCTGCGCGGCCCTCGGTTGCGGGATCGTGGCGCTGAACCTGTTCCTCGCCAAACCGCTGTTGAAGCTGAAGATCTACACCGTTACCCAGGTCCTGGAAAAACGCTACAACCCGATGGCCCGCTCCGCGAGCGCGGTGATCATGCTGGCGTACGCGCTGATGATCGGCGTGGTTTCGATCCTCGCCATCGGCACCGTCCTGCAAGTGCTGTTCGACCTGCCGTTCTGGGTCTCGGTACTGGTCGGCGGTGGCGTGGTAGTGATCTACTCGGCGATCGGCGGCATGTGGTCCCTGACCCTGACCGACATCGTCCAGTTCGTGATCAAGACCGTCGGCCTGATGTTCATCCTGTTGCCAATCTGCCTGTACCGCGTTGGCGGCTGGGATGAGTTGGTGTTGAAACTGCCGGCCACGGCCTTCAGCTTCACCACGATTGGCTGGGACACCATCATCACCTACTTCATGATCTACTTCTTCGGGATCCTGATTGGCCAGGACATCTGGCAGCGGGTGTTCACCGTCAAGAGCGCCAAGGTGGCTCAAGTCGCCGGTACGTTCGCAGGCGTCTACTGCATCCTTTACGGCCTGGCCTGCGCCCTGATCGGCATGGCCGCTCACGTACTGATCCCGGACCTGGACAACGTCAACAACGCCTTCGCCGCCATCGTCAAACTGTCCCTGCCGGACGGCATCCGTGGCCTGGTGATTGCTGCTGCCCTGGCGGCCATGATGTCCACCGCCAGCGCCGGCCTGCTCGCCGCTGCCACCACCCTGACCGAAGACCTGCTGCCGAAACTGCGCGGCGGTAAACACTCGAGCCTGGGCATGAACCGCCTGTTCACCCTGTTGACCGGCCTTGTCGTACTCGGCATCGCTCTGGTCGTGAACGACGTGATCAGCGCCCTGACCCTGGCGTACAACCTGCTGGTAGGCGGCATGCTGATCCCGCTGATCGGCGCGATTTTCTGGAAACGCGCCACCACCGCCGGCGCTATCGCCAGCATGGGCATGGGCTTCGCCACTGCGCTGGTGTTCATGTTCAAGGACGGTCTGGATGCCAACTCGCCGATCTACTACAGCCTCGCCGTAGGTCTGGTGGCGTTCGTGGTGGTGAGCTTGATGTCCCGCCGCCCGGCAGTGCTGGCCAGCGCCGCCTAAGCTGAACATAACGACTTGATGCTTTCTTCGACGGGTGTGGCGTCGGTTGCCACACCCGTTTTTTTTCGTCTGAAGGAAACTGCTTATGAAGATCGTCAGCCGCGATCAGTGGTTCGAAGTCAAACAGCTCAGCGACGGCATTCGCCTGATTCACGAGCCGTACATTCGACCTTTCTATCGCTGCAACCTCTGGCACGTTCAGGGCCGCGACAAGGACCTGCTGCTGGACAGCGGCTCGGGACTGGTCAGCCTGCGCGAGCAATTGCCGTGGATCACTGAACGGCCGCTGGTGGCGGTGGCGAGTCATTGCCATTTCGACCACATCGCCGGGCATCACGAGTTTCCTGAACGGCTGGTGCACCCGGCTGAGGCCGACATCCTCGCCGCACCGGACGGCGACAACGATTTGAGCAAGGCCTTTGTCGGCGACGACATGTTCGAGGCTCACCCCGATTGCCCGCTGTGCTACGCCGAATACCGGGTCAAGGCTGCGCCGGCCACGGGTCTGATTGAAGAAGGTGATGTGCTGGATTTGGGTGACCGCGTGCTGCAGGTACTGCACACACCGGGGCATTCACCGGGCGGCATCAGCCTGTATGAAGCGGCGACGGAGACGCTGTTCAGCGGCGACATCATCTATGACGGACCGCTGATCGAAGACGCTTACCACTCCAACCTCGATGCCTACGCCCGCAGCTTGCAACGCTTGCGTGCCTTGCCGATCCGCACAGTGCATGGCGGGCATTTCGGCAGTTTTTCCGGTGAGCATTTGCGCACGATGATTGACGAGTGGCAGCGCTCACACGGCTGAAGCCTGCTGTACTCAAGCGCAGGGACAACAACAATAACGCCCTCCAAGAGCAACCATGAAAAGAGCTGCCGTTCGCCTCGCCGTCCATCAGTTCATCAGCCGCTTGCTGGAGGGCCGCGATGACTTCAGCGACGACGCCAGTCTGGTGGAGTTGGGATTGGATAAAGCGGACATTGAAGACCTGATCTTCCATCTGGAAGATGAACTGGGGTTGACGGCGTTTACGGCGGAAGAAGACCGGATGCTCAAGACCGCCAGGACGGCGAATGATTTGAGTCGGTTTTTGCTGGAGATCGGGCGGCATTGAGTGTGCCCGGTCTCTGAAATTCAGCTGACCCCTGTAGCAACTACCGAGCACCGCGAGGCTGCGTTCGGCGCGAGTCGCGTTCGGACGGAGCCGTCGGTGGAGTCAGGTTTCGACGTGAGTCAGGTAGATCGTGCATGCAGGATTTACGGCTGCTGCGCAGCCGAACGCTGCCTCGCGGTGCTCGACAGCTGCTACATGCGTCGCGATTACCGGCGGCGCGGCTGGCGTCGGCGCTGTTCGTCGTCCGTCCGAATAGGCACAGGTTGCAGAGGCGGTTCGATCAAACCGAGTGCAACACCCAAGTCGTGCAGCCAGTTTTGGATTTTCTCTTTCATGGTGCCCCCTTCAGGGTAGTGCCGAGCGACCGGAATTCTGAGGCCGCTTCGCACTGATAATAGTCCGAAGTCCTACGCAATGCTCATCAAAAGTCGCAATGATCTGTTACTGAATTGAACAAAATACCTGACCGTTCGTTCAGGCAATCGCCTGGGCTTCAACCGGCGCCCACGGATAGACCGTTCGCTGCTGCTCGATCCACGCATTCAAATTGGCCCCGACCATGCCCTTGCGCCACATCAGCCACGTCGTCGCGCGGGCGAACGGCTCGGCCAGCGGGTGCGCCGCGACACTCTCACGGCCCGGCAGGCTGGCAAGCATCGACTCCGACATCAACGCCACGCCTGAGCCGGCAATCACGCATGCAAGCATTCCTGGATAGGATTCGATCTCCATCGCCCGGCCCATCGCTGCATGGTCGTGGGCGAACCAGGCCTCCAGGCGCATGCGGTAGGAACAGCCCTGGCGGAACGTGAACACCGAGCGCCCTTCCACATCCAGCGCGCTGCGCACCGGCGGGTGATCGGCCTCCGTGATCAGCACCAGCCGTTCGTCGCACAAGGGCACGCCGTCAAGCCCCGCGAGCTCCAGTGGGCCGTCCACCAGCGCCGCATCCAGCCGGCCGGTGAGCAGGCCTTCAAGCAATTCACCGCTCGGCCCGGATTGCACTTGCAGGTTTACCGCCGGGTACGTGCGGTGATAACCCGCCAACAATGGCGGCAGATGAATCGCCGCCGTGCTGTACATGGTGCCGAGCACAAAGTCCCCGGCCGGTTGCCCACCCTGCACGGCTGCACTGGCTTCGTCATGCAGGGCGAACAGCTTGGCGGTGTAGTCCAGCAGGACTTTTCCTGCAGGCGACAACTGCAAACGCTGACGCTCGCGGACGAACAGTTCTACGCCGAGTTGCTCCTCGAGTTGTTTGAGACGCGTCGACAGGTTGGACGGCACTCGATGCAATCGCTCGGCGGCACGGGTGATCGAACCCTCCTGCGCCACGGCCTGGAAGATCCGCAATTGGCTGAACTCCACGATCTTCTCCAAATCAGAACAAGTTACTCACTATTATTCATTTTAAAAGAAAGTCAATCAGTCCTAGCCTGACGGTCATTGATCCTTTGCCGGAACTCAGACCATGTCTCCGTTGATTCGCTTAACCGCCAGTTTTATCGCCCTGATGATGGCCATGGGCATCGGGCGCTTCGCCCTCACCCCGCAAATGCCGCACTTGCTCAGCGAAGGTCAGATCGACCTGACCGCAGCGGGCCTGATTGCCGCCGCCAATTACCTGGGCTACTTCGTCGGCGCATTGGATGCGATGTTCTCGCGCAAGCCGGCGCAAGTCCGTCAGCGCTTGCTGGGCGGGTTGTGGCTGTGTGTGCTCCTGACCCTGGCGTCGTTCTGGGCCAACGGGTTCTGGTCGCATCTGCTGCTGCGTTTCGGCACCGGCGTGGCCAGCGCCTGGGTGCTGGTGATGATCACCGCGCTGAGCCAGCCATTAGCGGCCGCAGCCGGTCGTCCACGGCTGGGCGCATTGGTGTTTGCCGGACCGGGCCTGGGGATTTTTCTAACGGGTTTGTTGGCTTTAGGGTCGAACTTGCTGGGGCAGACCTCCGCGACGCTGTGGCTGGTGTATGCCGGCGTAGCGCTGGTGATGCTGCTGGGGATTCTGCCGTTCCTGCCACAACCTGCGGAAACGGTGGCGGCTGCGCCCGTCGCCGCCACATCGAACAATCAGGGCATCGCTCGATTGGGCGTGATCTATGGCTTGTACGGTCTGGGTTACATCATCCCCGCCACATTCCTCTCACAAATGGCCAACGCGCAGTTTCATGGGCAATGGCAGGCTGACCTGTTCTGGCCGTGCTTCGGCCTGGCGTCGGCTGTCGGAGTGTTGCTGGTGAGCCTGCGTCGACAATCCCCGAATGGCACACGCCATTGGCTGATGATCACGTTGTGGCTGCAAGCTGTCGGGGTCTTCGCGTGCCTGTTGGGCAGCGGAACGGGTCTGGCGTTGGGCGTGCTGCTGTGTGGCACGCCATTCCTGGCCTGCATGCAACTGGTGATGCAACGCTCCCGCGAACTGGCGCCCCACGCCACCCAGCGCAACGCCGGGCTGCTGACCGCATGCTTCGCCGTGGGACAGCTCAGTGGGCCGTTGCTGGCCGCCCTGAGCAGCCATTTCAGTGGCGGTTTGCAGCCCGCGCTGGTGGTTGCCGGCGGCGGATTACTGATCGCCGGCGGCCTGTTGCTGCGCCCGCTCAGTACTGCCCGAGGGCTTTGCGCAAACGACGGCGCACCCACTGCTCAGCGCTGACAAAAGTGATCCCGAGCAAGACCAGCACAGCACCGATGACGAAGTTGAGGCTTAACGCCTCGCCCAATAACACCACGCCGAACGTGACGCCGAACAGTGGCGTCATGAACGAAAACACCGCCAGGTTCGCCGCCAGATAACGCCGCAACAGCCAGAACCAGGTCAGGTAACTGAAGAACGACACCACCAACCCCTGAAACAGCACGCTGGCCACCGCCACGGTGGTCAGGCTGACGTGAGTGACCTGGCCGCTGAGAATCGCGATCAGCATCAGGCCGAAGAAACCGACGATCAGTTGATAGAACAAGGTCAGCGTCACCGGCGCTTCCGACAGCCGTGAAGCGCGCACCACCACCGTGGTTGCCCCCCACGCGGCGCCGGCCAGTACGCCCAGCGCATCGCCCAGCAACATGCGGTGATCGAGGTTATCCCAGGACACGCCACCGGCAAACGCGATGGCGATCCCGACAAAGGCGAGGAAAATCCCCAGCCACTGCACCGGCCTCAAACGCTCACTCGGCAGCAACCAATGCACGCCCAGCGCGGTGAAAATCGGCGCGGTGTAGAGGAAAACCGACATGTGCGCGGCCGTCGTCAGTTGCAGGCCTTCAGAAATGAAAAAGAATTCCAGGCCAAACAGCGCGCCGGCCAGCAAACCGCCGCGCCAGGTTGCGCCGACCTGATCCCAGCCGCCTTTCCAGCAGATCAGCAAGCCGACGAGCACTGCGGACATGCCAGACCGCCCCGCCGCCTGCATGACCGGCGCGATGTCCGGTGCCGCCCACTTGATCATTACCTGCTGCACGCCCCAGATCAGGCACAACCCGATCATCACCTGCAGGGCAAACCCGTCGGCGCTACGCCGGCTGGCGCTCACTGTGACACCTCGACAACACAATCCATGGCAGAAACCCGGTAGTCAAAAAGCAAAGCCCGGCACGGGGCCGGGGCTTTTCATTACTGTTGGTGCAGGGTCAGCTTAGTTCAATGCGATCCGCATGAATGACGATCTGGCCATTCTTGTACAGCGCACCAATGGCCTTCTTGAAGTTGCCCTTGCTGACGCCAAACATACTGGTGATCACCGTCGGGTCGCTCTTGTCGCTGACCGGCAGGGAGCCGTTGTTTTCACGCAACTTGGCGAGGATCTTCGAGTTGAGGCTGGTGGCCGCTTCTTCGCCCACCGGTTGCAGGCTCAGGCTGATCTTGCCGTCGGCACGGACTTCTTTGATAAAGCCCTTCTCTTCTTTGCCGGCGCGCATGAACTTGAAGATTTCGTTCTTGTGGATCAGGCCCCAGTGCTTGTTGTTGATGATTGCCTTGAAGCCCATGTCGGTCGCTTCGGCCACCAGCAAATCAACTTCCTGGCCCGGGGTGTAGCTGGCCGGCGTCTTGTCCAGATAGCGGTCCAGACGCGCGGTCGCGGTGATGCGACGGGTGTGCTTGTCGAGGTAGACATGCACTACCACATACTCACCGGCGGTCATCTGGCGTTTTTCTTCGGAGTACGGCAGCAGCAGGTCCTTCGGCAGACCCCAATCCAGGAACACGCCGATGCTGTTGACTTCAACGACTTTCAAACTGGCGAATTCACCGACCTGAACTTTCGGCTTTTCGGTAGTTGCGATGAGTTTGTCATCGCTGTCCAGATAAACAAAAACGTTGAGCCAGTCTTCATCTTCGCTGGGAATATCTTTGGGGATATAACGATTAGGCAAGAGGATTTCACCCTCTGCCCCACCGTCCAGATATAAACCGAAGTTAGTGTGTTTAACCACTTGCAAACTGTTGTAACGCCCGACTAAAGCCATTTCAAATACCCTCATTACGTGGGCGGCATTCTACCCGGTTTTGCGGGCGACGTTCGGCGGCCGGCCGGGTGGCGGGCGAAAATACTGCGCAATCCCTGATTTTCCTGAGGGGTTGACCTGTACGGCTTCGCCACTCGTCAGCCCGACGAGGCGATTTTGTCCCCTGCCAACCCACCCGAACACGGGCCATTTTCATCAACGTTGTTAGTTAAAACAGTGTGTTAGAGACCTATTTCAGATAATACCCTGAGATAAATTCCAGCCCTGTGCTGTGTATTTTGAGGGGATATTAGCCAAGCAATTGTCAAGTATTTCCTGTACGATGCCTGGCCAAGTTAATTTTCTACAGGTTAATGGCCGCCATGCGTGTAAAAGCATCCAACAGCAAAGCAAAGCCAGCTCCAGCCGTTGAAACCAGCGAATCGATCAACAACCAGATTGCTGCGTTCCTCAAGTCCGGTGGTGAAATCCAGCAAATTGCCAAAGGCGTCAGCGGCCAGACGTTCGGCCCGTCCAAGCAGATCACGCTCGGCAAGAAGTAACACCCTGCTTTAACTGGTCCCAAAGCGCTTTGAGCTTCGAAGCGCTTGGACTGGAACCCTCTCGCAACACCCCGCCAACCCCCTCTAAATTTCAGAAAACGACGAACGGCCCTCAATGCCGAGCATTCGCCGGTATCCTTGCACACGTCTAGAACAAGCGTTCCAGTAGGTTCCCGATCCCTGCTCCTCGCTGTCAATGGAGTGACGCATGCTCAAACCCTTTCTCCTGCTGCTCTGTACAGTGCTCGCCTGTCCGCTCGCCAATGCGCAAATCTTCCAGCGTGAACTGGGCGACTTCGACCTCAAGCTCGGCACCACGCCCAGCCGCAGCATGGCCCAGGGGCTGGTCAAACCCTCCAGCACCGGCTCATTCCATGGCGGCCTAGACCTGACCCACGACAGTGGCTTCTACGTCGGCCAATGGGCACCGAGCATGGGGTTGAGTCCGGGCAAAAACCTCGAAGTCGATTCCTACGCGGGATTTAAACAGCCCTTCGATCAAACCCTCGGCTACGAAGTCGGCATGATCCACTACAGCTATCCGAAAGTGGACACCCTCGACAGCCAGGAGCTCTTCGGCGGCCTGACCCTGCTCGGCAGCCGATTTGGCGCGGCCTTCAGCAACGACCCGGACAAGCTGAACAGAACGCTGTTCGCCGACCTCGGAGGCAACCAGCCGTTCGGCATCGGGATCAGCATGAAATACACCACCCACCAGCTCTACACCCCGGTGTCGGTCGACGGTGGGTACGTCGACAGTTTTACCGACTGGTCGGTGCAACTTTCCCGGCCATTCATGGGCATCGATCTGGACCTCATCTACAGTGACTCCAACCTCAGCGGCAGCAACTGTTCAGCCTATTCCGGGCACAACGGCCAATGCGACGGGTTGGTAACTCTCAAGGCTGAACACGCGTTTTATTGAACGGCTGAACTGCCGGGCTCATCTTGCGTTCACATGAATACCCAGGCTTTCGCAAGGATCCGCCCATGTCGCGCTGGCTAATTCGCTTCGCCGCTTTGATCATTTTGAGCCTCGTCCTTGGCGCATGCAGCCGGGTGGGCCTGGCCTACCGCAACCTCGACGTGATCATTCCATGGACACTCAGCGACTATCTGGACATGAACGGCGAGCAAAAAGGCTGGTTCAACGAGCGCCTCAAAGAGCACCTGAGCTGGCACTGCAGCACACAACTGCCGGGGTATCTGGATTGGCTGGATCGCCTGCAAACCATGGTCGAAACCAACCAGGTCACCGACGACGCCCTGCAAATCCGCACCGAGGAAGCCAAAGCCGCGATTGCCCAGACCGCGCGGGAAATTACTCCGTCGGCCATCGAGTTGCTGCAGGGGCTGGACGACAAACAAGTCGCGGAAATGAACGACGCTTTCGCCAAAGACCAGCGCAAACGGCAGGTCGAATACCTCAAGCCCCCTCTCGATCAGCAGATCAAGCAACGAGCCGATCGCATGGAAAAACGTCTGGATGACTGGCTCGGCCCACTAAGCCCTACCCAGCAGCAACGGGTGGTCACTTGGTCAAAGGCCTTGGGTGATCAGAACACTCAATGGATCGCCAACCGCGCGCATTGGCAGACGCAGTTCAGCGCGGCGGTTGCCCAGCGCCAAAGTCCCGAATTCCCACAGAGAATCGAGACACTTCTGGTCAATCGCGAGAGCTTGTGGACGCCAGCCTATCGTCAGGCCTACGCCAATACCGAGGCTCAGGCGCGAGGGTTGATCGTGGATTTGATGGCCGAGAGCACACCGGCCCAGCGTCAGCGGTTGTTGAAGAAAATCGGAGTCGTGAGAAAAGACTTCAACGACCTCAAGTGCCTGAAAGCCGCCAAACAATCCTAATCCGGCACAGGTCCCCCGTAGGAGTGAGCCTGCTCGCGATTGCGGTACACCAGTCAATTACTGTTAACTGATACACCGCAATCGCGAGCAGGCTCACTCCTACATTAGTTTGTGGTGGGCTTCAGGCAATCTGCGCTTTAGACGCCACTTCATCAAACGTCACTGCATCCAGCGCATCTTCCTGCTCATCAAGCACCTGACGCGGATGGTCATTCCCAGGAATGCTGCTGTCGATCAGGCTCAACAAACTGGAGCCGCGCGGCGTCAGAATGTAATTCGAGCCGGAACCGCCCTGATCCTCAGGCCGCGGTTCGATGTATCCACGCGCCAGCAGCAGCTTTTCGTACTCACCCGCCACCGCTTTCAGGTGATCGAGGTTTTCCGTCTGCTCGCCTTCCGCCGTTTTCTCCGCCACGTACTGCTCGGCATAGGGCCGTGGCGTGAAGCTGCTGGCACCGTTTTGCACTTCGTGCAGCAAGCGTTCAATCAAATCCCAGTTATAAGTCGTCATCCTGATTCAACCTCCAGACCGCGTGATTGTGATGGCCTTCTTAAGTTGTGACCGGTACCGCTCGCAGCCGTTCAGCCGGAGCGCTGAACAGCACCGACCGGCGGTATGTCGAATCCGGCACAGGTCAAACGACTAGGCTGTGTAAGTCACCTCCCCGCCCCCCGCAGGAGAAAAGCCAATGAACATTCAGCATCATCCCGTCGTGTCCCGCGAAGAATGGCTCGCCGCGCGCAAACAACACCTGGCCCACGAAAAAGCCTTCACCAAGGAGCGCGACAAACTCAGCGCAGAACGTCGCGCCCTGCCCTGGGTGAAAATCGACAAGGACTACCACTTCCAAGGCCCCCACGGCGAACTGAAACTGGCCGACCTGTTTGGCGGTCGTAGCCAATTGGTGATCTACCACTTCATGTTCGCCGCCGGATGGGACGAAGGCTGCCCAGGCTGCTCGTTCCTCTCCGACCACATCGACGGCGCCAACCAACACCTGGCGCACCATGACATCGCCGTCGTGGCGGTTTCCCACGCACCGTTCGCCGAATTCCAGCCTTTCAAGCGGCGCATGGGATGGAAATTCGATTGGGTGTCGTCAGAGGGTTGCGATTTCAACTACGACTTCGGCGTCTCTGCGCGGGCCGAAGAGGTCGCCGCCGGTAAAGCCACCTACAACTACGAAAAAACTGATGGGGCCGAAGAAGAACTCCCAGGCTTGAGCGTGTTTTATCGCAATGAAGCCGGCGACATTTTCCATACCTATTCCACCTATGCGCGGGGTCTCGACATGCTGGTCGGCGCCTACAATTACCTCGACCTCACGCCCAAGGGCCGCAACGAAGAAGAGATCATGGAATGGGTGCGGCATCACGACCGCTATGAAGAAAAGGCCGCAGCCAGCTGCTGCCATGGGGGCTAGCCTTCAGAGACCGAGGCGCGGCCATCGCTGGCAAGCCAGCTCCCACAGTGGATGGGTGCCAAACACACAATCTCAAAACACCAAAAATCCCCAGTGGGAGCGAGCTTGCTCCGGGCGGCGTTCCGACGATGAGCCCCGCCCAGCCACCGCTCCTTCAAACGAACCAGACTCCAAGGCCCCAGACAATGAACGTCACCCTGAAAACCCTCCCCCCAGCCCGAGTCGCCTACCTGCGCTACACCGGCCCCTACGGCCCGGAAATCGGCACCTTCTGGCGCGAAACCGTCGCCCCGTGGATGATCGAAAACAACCTGCTCAACCGCGTGCGCTACGGCATCGGCCACGACGACCCAAGCACCACACCCGCGCAATACTGCCGCTACGACGCCTGCGTCGAAGTGCCCGCCGACTTCCAACCGAAATACCCGTTTGCCGTCACTAATCTGCCCGGCGGCCGCTACGCTGTCGCCCACTTCAAAGGCCCGGCCAGTGAAATCCCGGCGGCTTGGGGTGAACTCTGTGGGCAGTGGATGCCGCAAAGCGGATTGGCCTACGACCAGCGTCCTGGGTTTGAACGCTACCCGGTGGAGATTTCTTATGATGAGAACAGCGGTGTACTGGAAATGGACATGTGCATCGCCATAAAGGACCAGTAGCACCCAAGACGCGGTGGTCAATTAGCTGAACTTTTCCAGGCCATCAACCCTCAACCGGTTAACCCGCCTTAACCGGAACTGAGGCTCACTTATGAAAACCCTGCTGAACATCACCCTCGTCACCACCTTCGCCTGCGCCCTCCCCGTTTGGGCCTGCACCCCAGAGGAAGCCACCGCCAAGCGCGAGCAACTGGCCCAGGAAGTGGCCAAGCTCACCGAGCAGAATCCGGCCAAAGCCAAAGAGATCAATGCCGAGCTGCAGAAGATGGACCTGGGCACAGCGAGCAAGGATTTGCCGGACAAGTGCCAGCTGATTGATCAGCGCTTGAAGGAACTGAAGACGGCGGACAAGAAGGCCGAGAGCTGATCAACCGACAAATCCCGCGCATAAAAAAACCGGACATCCGTCCGGTTTTTTTGGGTCACGACAACGGCTTATTCAGCAGCTGGCGCTTCCGGCTTGCGGCGCTTGAGCGGCGCCATGCCGTCCTTGCTGACCAGCGACAGAGCGTCGGTCTTCGGGCGGTTGGCGATTTTGCGCTTGGTCGGTGCCTTGGCGCCGGTTTTCTTCTTGTCGCCTTTGGCGTCGACTTTTTTCTTCTTCACGCCAACGGCTTTGCCCGAAGCCTTGACCTTTTTCGGTCCGCCGTAGGTGCCTTTGACTTCCTTGATGGTGCGGCGCTCGAAGCTCTGCTTGAGGTAGCGCTCGATGCTCGACATCAGGTTCCAGTCGCCGTGGCAGATCAGCGAGATCGCCAGGCCTTCATTGCCGGCACGGCCGGTACGACCGATACGGTGAACGTATTCGTCGCCGCTGCGCGGCATGTCGAAGTTGATCACCAGGTCCAGGCCATCCACGTCCAGGCCGCGGGCGGCGACGTCGGTGGCAACGAGGATCTTCACGCCGCCCTGCTTCAGGCGGTCGATGGCCAGCTTGCGGTCTTTCTGGTCTTTGTCGCCATGCAGCACGAACGCTTTGTATTCCTGCGCCACCAGACGACCGTAGATGCGGTCGGCCATGGCCCGGGTGTTGGTGAACACGATGGCCTTCTGATAGGTCTCGTTGGCCAACAGCCAGTTGAGGATCTGCTCTTTATGCACGTTGTGGTCAGCGGTGATGATCTGCTGACGGGTGGTCGCGTTCAGGTCGCTGACGTTGTTGACCTGCAGGTGCTCAGGGTTGTTCAACACCTTGGCCACCATGTCGCGCAGGCCCGAACCGCCGGTGGTGGCGGAGAACAGCATGGTCTGCTGGCGGTTGGTGCATTCAGCTACCAGACGCTGTACGTCGTCGGCAAAGCCCATGTCGAGCATGCGGTCGGCTTCGTCGAGGACCAGCACTTCAACTTCTTTCAAGTCAAGGTTGCCGGCGTTCAGTTGCTCGATCATCCGGCCCGGCGTACCGATCAGGATGTCCGGCACCTTGCGCAGCATGGCGGCCTGGACCTTGAAGTCTTCACCGCCGGTGATCAGGCCGGACTTGATGAACGTGAACTGCGCAAAGCGCTCCACTTCCTTGATGGTCTGCTGAGCCAGCTCGCGGGTCGGCAGCAGGATCAGGGTCTTGATGCTGACGCGGACTTTCGCCGGGCCGATCAGACGGTTGAGGATCGGCAAGACGAAGGCAGCGGTTTTGCCGCTACCGGTTTGCGCAGTCACCCGCAGGTCACGCCCTTGGAGCGCCAGCGGAATAGCCGCTGCTTGCACTGGCGTTGGCTCGACAAATTTAAGCTCGGCCACGGCTTTGAGCAGGCGTTCGTGCAGGGCGAATTGGGAAAACACGGGTGCTACCTCGAAGAAATACAAAAAAACAGCTGCATAGGGTAACGGTTTCGAGCGCTCAGGCCGAGTTTCTTTACGAAAACGACGATAAACAGTGGCTTTTTGTTGCCTGATTTGTCTTCAAACGTCATCCAAACCCTCTTAAATGCTCTAATCGCCCGATCGTGTCCTTCCGGAGAATCGTTTTAGCCCATGGATATCAAACAGCTCTGGCTCAACGCCCAAGACCTCTGGGGTGCCCTCGATCAGCACCCGCTCCTGCATTCAAGCCTGGCGCTGATGTTGTTGCTGGTCATTGCACTGGTCCTCGGACGAGTGGCGCGTTTCCTCATTCTTCACGCGACCAAAATACTCGGCCGCCAACCGGCGCTCCACTGGATCAACGACTTCCGGCACAACAAGGTCTTTCATCGCCTCGCGCAGATGACGCCGTCACTGGTGATTCAATTTGGCTTGCACCTGGTGCCGGAGCTGAGCAAGACCAGCCTGAATTTCCTCGGCAATGTGGCGTTGGCGTTCACCACTCTGTTCCTGTTGCTGGCGATCAGCGCCCTGCTCAGCGCCTTGCTGGACATCTACGCGCGCACCGAACACGCCCGCACGCGCTCGATCAAGGGCTACGTGCAACTGACAAAAATGGTCTTGTACGTGCTGGGTGCGATCGTCATCGTCTCCACCCTGATCGACCGTTCGCCGCTGTTGCTGCTGTCGGGTCTGGGTGCCATGTCGGCGGTGATTATTCTGGTCTACAAAGACACGCTGCTGTCGTTCGTGGCCAGCGTGCAACTGACCAGCAACGACATGCTGCGGGTAGGCGACTGGATCGAGATGCCGCAGGTCGGCGCCGACGGTGACGTGGTCGACATCACGTTGCACACGGTGAAGGTGCAGAACTTCGACAAGACGATTGTTTCGATCCCGACCTGGCGCCTGATGTCCGAGTCGTTCAAGAACTGGCGCGGCATGCAGCAATCCGGCGGTCGACGGATCAAGCGCAGCCTGTTCATCGATGCCAGCGGCGTGCGATTCATCCGCGATGACGAAGAAGAGAAGTTGTCGCAAGTGCATTTGCTGACCGATTACATCGGTCGCAAGCAGGCCGAACTCAAGGCCTGGAACGCAGCACAAGGCAATGTGGCGGCCATGTCCGCCAACCGTCGGCGGATGACCAACATCGGGACCTTCCGCGCGTATGCGTTGGCGTACCTGAAGAGTCACCCCGAGATTCAGCCCGGCATGACTTGCATGGTGCGGCAGATGCAGACCACCGCGCAGGGTATTCCGCTGGAAATCTACTGCTTCACCAGCACCACGGCGTGGGCGGATTACGAGCGGATTCAGGGGGACATTTTCGACTATCTGCTGGCGGTGCTGCCGGAGTTCGGGTTGAGCCTTTATCAGCAGCCGAGCGGTGGGGATATGCGTGCGGGGTTGCTGCCGGCGATGCTGGGTGCAAGCCACATTCCCGACGCCGATAAACACATCATGTAAACACCACTGAACCAATGTGGGAGCGAGCTTGCTCGCAATAGCGGTGTGACAGTCAATATTCATTTCGACTGACACTCCGTCATCGCGAGCAAGCTCGCTCCCACAGGGGTTTGCATCGTTTTTGAGATTGGCGGGTTACTTGACCTGCCGCTGCGGTGCCTTGTGCACCATGGTGTAAGCGTAATCCACGCCCATGCCATAGGCGCCGCTGTGTTCCAGCACCAACTCCATCACCGCTTCGTAAGTGTCTTTGTGTGCCCAGTCACGTTGGTACTCAAGCAACACTTGTTGCCAGGTCACCGGCACCGCACCCGCCTGAATCATCCGCTGCACCGACATGTCGTGCGCCTCTTTGGTGGTGCCGCCGGAAGCGTCCGTCACGATGTACACCTCGTAACCTTCAGCCAACGCTTCCAGTGCCGGGAAGGTCAGGCAGACCTCGGTCCACAGCGCGGCAATGATCAGTTTTTTGCGGCCGGTGGCTTTCACCGCGTCAACCAGCGCCTTGTCTTCCCAGGAGTTCATCGAGGTGCGCTCGATCGGCTTTTGCTCCGGGTGAACCGCCAGCAATTCAGGCCAGATGTAACCGCTGAAGCTTTCGGTTTCCACCGAAGTGTAGATAGTCGGCACGTTGAAGATCTTGGCAGCCTTGGCCAGGCCTACCGTGTTGTTCTTCAGCGTTTGACGGTCGATCGACTGCACGCCAAACGCCATTTGTGGCTGATGGTCGATCAGGATCAGGGCGGAGTTGGTTGGGTTGAGCAGTTCACGAATAGACATGACGCGTTCCTTTTGATGTCGATTTCAAAGTGAGTAATGGGTGAGTCGACGTTGCCGTCTGCGGCGTTGTCGTCGGCTTGGATGTCACTTTAAGGGCTAGCAAAGAAGGGGACAATTCCCTAAAATCGAGAATCATTGATTCTAAAATAGGGACAATCATGGATCGCATCGAATGTATGCGCGCCTTTGTCGTCACGGTCGGCGAGAACGGTTTCGCCGCGGCTGCACGGGCAATGGATGTGCCGCGATCAAAAGTCAGTAAACAGATTCAGGCGCTGGAGGAAGCCATCGGCGTGCAACTGCTGCAGCGCACCACCCGCAGCCTGCACTTGACCGAGGCTGGCGCCGAATACTTCGATGCAGCACGCGAAGTGCTGGCCTCGCTGGATGAGGCCGAACAGCGTGCGCGTAACGGCATTGGCGAGTTGCGTGGGGTGTTGCGGGTCAACGCGCCGATGTCCTTTGGCTTGCGCCGACTGGGGCCACTGATACCCCTGTTTCATGAGCAGCACCCGAACATCGAGTTGCAACTGGTGCTCAGCGATCAGCAGGTGGACCCCGTGCGCGGTGGTTTCGACGTGACCATCCGCATTGCAAGCATGCCCGACTCGACGATGATCGCCCGGCAACTCGCGCCGGCCCCGCGCATCATGGTGGCGTCCCCGGCGTATCTGGCGCGCGCTGGCACACCGCAGACCCCGCAAGACTTGCGCGCCCACCAGTGCCTCAACTACGGGTATCTGCAAAGTGGCGTCAGCCTGCAGCTGTGCAATGGCAAGGAAACTCAACGGGTCAACGTAACCGGGCCCTTGCATGCCAACAATGGCGACTTGCTCGCTCAGGCCGCCGAAGCCGGAATGGGTATCGCCCTGTTGCCCAATTTCATTGTCGAGGATGCGTTGGCGGCCGGCCGCCTGGTGCCGGTGATGTGCGAATGGCAGGCACCCGCGATCACGATTAACGCGGTGTACCCTTCGGCACGTCGGGTCCCGCAAAAGACCCGGACGTTTATTGAGTTTTTGGTGGAGCAGTTGGCCGAGAAGTAATGCGCATCATTCCTACAGGGGTTATGTGGTGGTCAGTGGTTTGCGGACACCCAACCGACTGATCCACACCGCCATCAGAATCACCGACCCGCCGAGAAACAACCGTCCCAACGCCTCATGCTGATTCCAGATCAGCAGATTGATCAGCAACCCCATAGGCACATGCAGGTTGTTCATCACCGCCAGCGTTCCGCCGTTCACCATGCATGCGCCCTTGTTCCACCAATACAATCCCAGCGCGGTCGAGACCAGGCCGAGGAACACCAGCACGCCCCATTGCAGCGGCGCTTCGGGCAGGAAGTTCTGTTTGCCGAACAGCAGGAATGCCGGCAACGCCACGGCCAATGCGCCAAGGTAGAAGTAGCCGAAACGCCGGTAATGCGGCAGATCACTCGGATAGCGCGCCACCAGGTGTTTATAAAGTACTTGCCCGGCAGCGTAGGTGAAGTTGGCCAGTTGCAGCAGCAGGAACCCCATGAAGAAATCCGGGTTGATCCGGTCGTAGCGAATCACCGCCGCGCCCATCACCGCCACCAACGCGGCGATCAATGCCCACGGATTGAAACGCCGGTTCAGCGCGTCTTCGATCAAGGTCACGTGCAATGGCGTGAGGATGGTGAACAGCAACACTTCCGGCACCGTCAGCACGCGGAAGCTCAGGTACAGGCACACGTACGTCACGCCGAACTGTAACGCACCGATCAACAGCATCCCGCGCATGAACGCCGGTTCCACCGAACGCCAGCGCGTCAGCGGGATGAACACCAGCCCCGCCAGCACGACCCGTACCAGCACTGCGAAATAGCTGTCGACGTGACCGGCCAGGTATTCGCCGATCAAACTGAAGGAAAACGCCTGGATCAGCGTGACAAAAAGTAGATAGCCCATGCTCGCCTCGTTTTGAATGGCGGCGACGATAACGGGTTTTGCCTGGTATCGCGAACAGGCTCGCTCCCACAGGGGATTTGGATGTTTATTAAATCGCGGGCAAAAAAAAGCCCGATCTCGCTAAAGCGTTCAATCGGGCGACAGCACTCAGGAGCAACAAGTGCAAAGGGAGGTTCGTTGCGCGTAAAGCCTTGAAGGGGTTGCGCCAGGTCACTAGACCATCCGGTGATTATCTGGCGATTAAAAGATCAGGCGACCTGGGCAAGCTTGGCGTTCGCCTGGTTCAGGCCCTTCTCCTGGAAGTCGCCGCCCAGGTTCATGCCTTCGGCGTGAATAAAGGTCACATCGTGGATGCCGATGAACGCCATGACCTGACGCAGGTACGGTTCCTGGTGATCCGCCGTGCTACCGGCGTAGATCCCGCCGCGAGCGGTCAGCACGTAGGCACGCTTGCCGCTGAGCAGGCCTTGCGGGCCGGTGTCGGTGTACTTGAAGGTCACGCCGGCACGCAGCACATGGTCAAGCCAGGCTTTGAGCGTGCTGGGGATGGCAAAGTTGTACATCGGTGCGGCCATGACCAGCACGTCGGCGGCCAGCAGCTCATCGGTCAACTGGTTGGAGCGTTCCAGCGAAGCCTGTTCGATGTCGCTGCGTTGCTCGGCCGGTTTCATCCATCCGCCCAGCAGGTTGATGTCCAGGTGCGGCACCGGATTGACGGCCAGGTCACGTACGGTGATCTGATCGGCCGGATGCGCGGCTTTCCATTGGCTGATGAAGGTCTGGGTCAGTTGACGGGAAACCGAGTCTTGCTGACGGGCGCTGCTTTCGATGATCAGAACGCGTGACATGGGATGTAGGCTCCATCTGAGAATGCTGTAAGGCGATGGAGTGAAGGTTAAACAGAGTCATATCGATGAAAAAGCGCAAATAACCGCTATAACCCATCAATAAATTCGTTTATAAGCTGAGCATACCTTGTAGAAGCGAGCAGGCTCACACCTACAAGGAATTGAATTCATTTCGGGGTGCAGGTCAGCTCGATACGCAGCTTGATAATGCTGCGGGTGAACTTCGCGGTGGCATTTTTATGCTTGCCCGCCGGTACATCGATCTTGCGGGTGCGTGGCGCTTCCGGGCCATTAATGAACACCGCTTTGCAGCTGACATCGACGTCGCCGTAGTTAGCCACCCGGATAGAGCCGATGTCGTTATCCGTGTCGAAGGTCTCGTAGTCGACTTTCAAGCCGTTGAGGTCTTTCTGCACATCAATCGGATAAGCAAACGCCGTCAGCGGCAGCATCGCCAGCAGCACACAACAGAATTTATTCATTCAGCAGTCTCCATAAAGGGCTGCCAGCTTAGGACAAGAGGAGCTATTCATGAAAGCGCCCCGCGTGACCCTTGATCAATGGCGAACATTGCAGGCCGTGGTCGACCACGGTGGTTTCGCCCAGGCCGCCGAAGCGCTGCACCGTTCGCAATCGTCGGTGAGCTACACCGTGGCGCGCATGCAGGACCAGCTAGGCGTGCCGCTGTTGCGCATCGACGGTCGCAAAGCCGTGCTCACCGAAGCCGGTGGCGTATTGCTGCGCCGCTCACGGCAACTGGTGAAGCAGGCCAGCCAACTGGAAGACCTGGCTCATCACATGGAACAAGGCTGGGAAGCCGAAGTGCGGCTGGTGGTCGACGCGGCGTACCCGAGCGCCCGCCTCGTGCGCGCCCTGACCGCGTTCATGCCGCAGAGCCGCGGCTGCCGGGTCCGCCTGCGTGAAGAGGTACTGTCGGGGGTTGAGGAAGTCCTGCTCGAAGGCGTGGCCGACCTGGCGATTACCGGTTTTAGCATTCCAGGCTATTTGGGCGCGGAATTGAGCGATGTCGAATTCGTCGCGGTCGCCCATCCCGACCATGCGCTGCACCGCCTCAACCGCGAGCTGAACTTCCAGGACCTGGAAAGCCAGATGCAAGTGGTGATCCGTGACTCCGGTCGGCAGCAGCCGCGCGACGTCGGCTGGCTCGGCGCCGAACAGCGCTGGACCGTCGGCAGCCTGGCCACCGCCGCGACGTTTGTCAGCAGCGGCCTGGGGTTCGCCTGGCTGCCACGGCACATGATTGAACGGGAACTCAAGGAAGGCACGCTCAAGCTGCTACCGTTGGATCAGGGCGGCAGTCGCAACCCGAGCTTTTACCTGTATTCGAACAAGGACAAACCCTTGGGACCGGCGACGCAGATTCTCATCGAACTGCTACGCACCTTCGACACCGCACCGCTGGACGCGCCTTTCGCCGCCCCTGAACAAGCCTGACAAGGAGTGAATGCATGGCCTATTTCGAACATGAAGGTTGCAACCTGCACTATGAGGAATATGGCCATGGCACGCCATTGCTCCTGGTCCATGGACTGGGGTCCAGCACGCTGGACTGGGAAATGCAGATCCCGGCGCTGTCCACACGCTACCGGGTGATCGTCCCGGATGTGCGCGGCCATGGTCGCTCCGACAAACCCCGCGAGCGTTACAGCATTGCCGGTTTCAGCGCCGACCTGGTCGCGCTGATCGAACATCTGAACCTCGGCCCGGTGCATTACGTGGGGCTGTCGATGGGCGGCATGATCGGCTTTCAACTGGCGGTGGACCAGTCGCATCTGCTCAAAAGCCTGACCATCGTCAACAGCGCGCCAGAGGTCAAGTTGCGCAGTCGCGACGATTACTGGCAGTGGTTCAAACGCTGGAGCCTGATGCGCGTCCTCAGCCTGGGCACCATCGGCAAGGCCCTCGGCGGCAAATTGTTCCCGAATCCGGACCAAGCTGATTTGCGTCAAAAGATGGCCGAGCGCTGGGCAAAAAACGACAAACATGCTTATCTCGCCAGCTTCGATGCCATCGTTGGCTGGGGGGTTCAGGAACGACTTTCGAAGGTTGCCTGTCCAACCCTGATCGTCAGCGCCGACCGTGATTACACGCCGGTAGCGCTGAAGGAAACCTATGTAAAACTGCTGCCCGATGCGCGGCTGGTGGTGATCGCCGATTCGCGCCACGCCACCCCGCTGGACCAACCCGAACGCTTCAACCAAACACTGCTCGAGTTTCTCACCGCAGTCGATACCACCCCAATCAGGATCACTGACCCATGCTGAAAAAAATCGCCCTCGTCGCCGGTTCCGTTCTGTTTGCCGCCAACCTGATGGCTGCCACGCCAGCCAAGGCACCGCACGTCTTGCTGGACACCACCAACGGCCAGATCGAAATCGAACTGGACCCGGTCAAGGCGCCCATCAGTACCAAGAACTTCCTCGATTACGTGAACAGCGGCTTTTACAACAACACGATTTTCCACCGCGTGATTCCGGGCTTCATGATCCAGGGCGGCGGTTTCACTCAACAAATGCAGCAGAAAGAAACCAAGGCACCGATCAAGAACGAATCGAAAAACGGCCTGCATAACGTCCGTGGCACCCTGTCCATGGCGCGTACCTCTGACCCGGAATCGGCCACCAGCCAGTTCTTCGTCAACGTCAAGGACAACGATTTCCTCGACAGCGGTGATGGTTATGCCGTGTTCGGTAAAGTCGTGAAAGGCATGGACGTGGTAGACGTCATCGTCAATTCCCAGACCACCACCAAAAGCGGCATGAAAGACGTGCCCGCCGATCCTGTATTCATCAAGTCGGCCAAGGTCATCGACTAAGCTTCACAGGAAGTCTTGAGCGGTTGCCGGCCTCCGGCACCGCTCACACTGTTCAAAGGAGAGCCCGTGCGCGGGCGGAGAACTGATGCTTTATCGCCGTTTTGAAAAATTGATCGACGTCTTTCGTGATGCACCGACGGCGGCTCCGCCGGATCGGGTTCTACCTTTCTATACCTATTACCTGAAGCAGGTCTGGCCGAGTTTCGCCGCCCTGCTGATCGTCGGCCTGTTTGGTGCGCTGATCGAAGTGGCGCTGTTCAGCTACCTGAGCCGCATCATCGACCTCGCCCAAGGCACGCCCAACGTCGATTTCTTCAAGGAACACGGCATCGAACTGGCCTGGATGGCGGTGGTGGCGCTAATCCTGCGCCCGGTGTTCGTGGGCCTGCACGACTTGCTGGTGCACCAGACCCTGAGCCCCAGCATGACCAGCATGATCCGCTGGCAGAACCACAGTTACGTGCTCAAACAGAGCCTCAATTTTTTCCAGAACGACTTCGCCGGGCGCATCGCCCAGCGCATCATGCAGACCGGCAACTCGTTGCGCGATTCGGCGGTGCAGGCGGTGGACGCGCTCTGGCACGTGCTGATCTACGCGATCAGTTCGCTGGTGCTGTTTGCCGAGGCCGACTGGCGCCTGATGATCCCGTTGCTGAGCTGGATCGCCGCGTACATGGGTGCGCTCTATTACTTCGTGCCACGGGTTAAAGAGCGTTCGGTGGTGTCATCCGATGCGCGCTCCAAACTCATGGGGCGGATCGTCGACGGCTACACCAACATCACCACGCTGAAGCTGTTCGCCCACACCAATTTCGAACAGCAGTACGCCAAGGAAGCCATCGAAGAACAGACCGTGAAGGCGCAACTGGCCGGCCGCGTGGTCACCAGCATGGATGTGGTGATCACCAGCATGAACGGCCTGCTGATCGTCACCACCACAGGCCTGGCGCTGTGGTTGTGGACGCAGTCGCTGATCACGGTGGGGGCAATTGCCTTGGCCACGGGCCTGGTGATCCGCATCGTCAACATGTCCGGCTGGATCATGTGGGTGGTCACCGGCATCTTCGAGAACATCGGCATGGTCCAGGACGGTTTGCAGACCATCTCGCAACCGGTCAGCGTGACCGATCGCGATGAAGCCAAACCGCTGGCTGTCGCTCGCGGCGAAGTGCGATTCGAGCACGTGGATTTCCACTACGGCAAGAAGAGCGGGATCATTGGCGACCTCAACCTGAACATCAAGGCCGGTGAAAAGATCGGTCTGATCGGCCCGTCCGGCGCCGGCAAATCAACCTTGGTCAACTTGCTGCTGCGCCTGTATGACGTGGAGGGCGGGCGAATCCTCATCGACGGCCAGAACATTGCCGACGTTGGCCAGGAAAGCCTGCGCGAGCGCATCGGCATGATCACCCAGGACACGTCGCTGCTGCACCGCTCGATTCGCGACAATTTGCTGTACGGCAAACCCGACGCCACCGACGCCGAACTCTGGGAAGCGGTGCACAAGGCCCGTGCCGACGAGTTCATTCCGTTACTGTCCGACGCCGAAGGCCGCACCGGTTTTGATGCGCATGTCGGTGAGCGCGGGGTGAAGCTCTCGGGTGGCCAGCGTCAGCGGATCGCGATTGCGCGGGTGCTGCTCAAGGACGCGCCGATCCTGATCATGGACGAGGCCACATCGGCCCTCGATTCGGAAGTGGAAGCGGCGATCCAGGAGAGCCTGGAAACCCTGATGCAGGGCAAAACCGTGATTGCCATTGCCCACCGGCTTTCAACCATCGCCCGGATGGACCGGTTGGTGGTGCTGGAAAACGGCAGGATCGCCGAAACCGGCACCCACGCCGAACTGCTGGCCCATGGCGGGTTGTATGCACGGCTGTGGCAGCACCAGACCGGCGGTTTCGTAGGAATCGATTAACCCAAAACCACCCCTATTCCTTTGCAGGAGTGAGCCTGCTCGCGATGAGGGCTTCACATTCAACATCTTTGTTGACTGATCTACCGCTATCGCGAGCAGGTTCACTCCTACAGGGACCTTTTACACTCCAAAAACCGCCACAGCCTCTCAACCACGGGCTCTGGCGGTTTTTTACAGGCACTGGAATTCTCAAAAAACCCTGCTGTACTCAGCCAAGGTTCTGGAGATGGTTCTGCAGTCCATCTACTGGATGCGATAGGCAGTAAAACCTCGAAAGGGCACGCTCTCATGTCTCTATTCAAACGTTCTGCGACAGAGTTAGTAGGCACGTTCTGGCTGGTGTTGGGGGGTTGTGGAAGTGCGGTGCTGGCCGCTGCCTTCCCGAATGTGGGAATCGGATTGCTGGGGGTGTCCCTGGCGTTTGGTTTGACGGTGCTGACCATGGCGTTCGCCATTGGCCATATCTCCGGTTGTCATCTCAACCCGGCAGTGTCGCTGGGACTGGTGGTCGGCGGACGGTTCCCGGCCAAGGAACTGCCGGCCTACATCATTGCGCAAGTAATCGGCGGGGTGATTGCCGCCGCATTGCTGTACTTCATTGCCAGCGGCAAACCCGGTTTCGACCTGGCCGGGGGCCTGGCGTCCAATGGTTATGGCGAACACTCTCCGGGCGGCTATTCCATGGCGGCGGGGTTTGTCTGTGAACTGGTGATGACGGCGATGTTCATCCTGATCATCCTCGGGGCCACCGACAAGCGCGCCCCGGCCGGGCTTGCGCCCATCGCCATCGGTCTGGGACTGACCCTGATCCACCTGATCTCGATCCCGGTCACCAACACCTCGGTCAACCCGGC
Organism: Pseudomonas mucoides; assembly: GCF_015461845.1. GTDB lineage: Bacteria > Pseudomonadota > Gammaproteobacteria > Pseudomonadales > Pseudomonadaceae > Aquipseudomonas > Aquipseudomonas mucoides. The sequence goes on from NZ_JACOPW010000001.1 coordinate 1,351,863, forward strand.
GCGCAGCACCGGCCCGGCCCTGATTGTCGGCGGCTGGGCGATTCAACAACTGTGGATGTTCTGGGTCGCACCGCTGCTGGGTGCGGTGATTGGCGGTGTAACCTATCGCTGGCTGGGTAAAGAAGACACTTAAGGCCCCGGACGAGGATCAGTCTTGCCGATAAGGCAAGGCGGTCCTCGCCTCTTCGGCATAGGCCAGCACCCCGACACGCTCTTGCTGCAGAAAGTCTTTGACCGCCGCCTTCAGCCCCGGGTGACGCAGGTAATGCCAGGAATGCGTGATCACCGGTTCAAAGCCGCGAATCAACTTGTGCTCGCCCTGGGCACCGGCGTCGAAACGCTGGAAGCCGTTGGCAATCGCATAGTCCATGCCCTGATAGAAACAGGTCTCGAAGTGCAGGCGATCAAACTCCGCCAGGCAGCCCCAGTAACGACCATAAAAACTGTCGCCGCCCACCAGGCTGAAGGCCATGGCCACCGGCCGTGAGCCCTGTTTGGCCAGCACCACGCGAATTGATTCCGGCATTCGTTCGGCCAACAGGCTGAAAAATTCGCGCGTCAAATAAGGCCTTTGCCGACGCACCGCGTAGGTGTTGGCGTAGCAGGCATAGACGAAATCCCACTGCGCCTGATCCAGTTGCCGACCTTCAAGCCATTCGAAATCAATACCCTGCCCCGCCACTTGCTCACGCTCTTTGCGCATCTGCTTGCGCTTGCGTGAACTGAGGGCGTCGAGGAAATCCTGGAAATCCCGATAGCCGCGATTCTGCCAGTGATACTGACAGCCAATTCGCTGCAGCCAGCCTGGCTGTTCGCTCAACGCAGCGTCGGTAAACGGGTCGGTGAAGTTGATGTGCGCGCTGGACAGTCCTTCGATCTCAAGGTAGCCCGGCAGGCTGTTGAGTAGCTCGAAACCGTCCTCGACACTGGCCGCCAGCAAGCGTGGGCCGCTGACCGGACTGAAGGGCACGGCGGTCAATAATTTGGGGTAATAGTCGATGCCGGCCCGCTCGCAGGCATCGGCCCAGGCGTGATCGAACACGTACTCGCCATAGGAGTGCCATTTGCGGTAACTGGGCAGCGCGGCGATCAGTCGATCACCCTCGATGTGCAGTAAATGCTCGGGCTGCCAGCCGGAATGCGGACCGACACTGCCGCTGTCCTCCAGGGCACTGAGGAAAGCATGGCGCAGAAAAGGCTGACGCTCGGGAACGAGCGCATCCCAAGTGTGCGGTGCGATTTCGGACAGATTTTTCAAACGTTGCAGCGGCATCAACTTCCTCTCCACTTCTTGCGTGAAAGCTTCGCGAGTATCGCCTATCGCCGTCCATTCCACACCCGCGTTTCGCCGACAGACCTGGGATGAAAAAGTTCAAACAGCCTTTGGATCGTCATCAAGACGCCATTACTTTGCCACTGCTTTGTCATAAACCATCGCGATACTGGCGCCTGTTTTTAGAGCGCCTGGTTATTACCTGGCCACTGTTTTCCGTCCATCAATGGTCGGTTGTGCCCTGGATGGCTCAGCCATCCACTCTCATCTTCGGAGATTGATATGCGTCTTGCTTCCACGAAAACTGCGGCGGTCCTGTGTGGCGGGCTGCTGCTGGCCATGAGCATTCCGGCCAGCGCCGCAGTCGACGCCAAACTGCTCGACATGCTCAAGGCTAACGGCTCGATTACCAACGCCCAGTACAGCGAACTGCAAGCCGAACTGGCCCGGGATCAGAAAGATCAGCAAATCGCCCGTCAGGCTCAGCAAGAGACCAACGAGCAGATCGCAGCAACTGCGAAGAAAACCGACACACTGAGCGCCTTCGACCAGAAACTGGCCTGGGCCGCCAAGACCCAATTCAAGGGTGACGTTCGTTTCCGTGAAGAAACCGTCCACAACGATGGCGTTCCAAACAACAAAGACCAGGATCGCCAGCGCATTCGTGCCCGCCTGGGTGCCTACAGCGAAATCAACCCGCAAGTCGACACCGGTATCCGCATTGCCACCGGCAGCAACGACGACGCGCGCTCCACCAACCAGGACTTGAACAACTACTTCGACAAGAAGCAGATCTGGCTGGACCAGGGTTACGTCGACTACCACCCGGACGCGATCAAGAACCTGCACCTCGTTGGCGGTAAGATGCCGCAACAATGGGTGAGCATGGGCGACATCATCTGGGATAGCGACATCAGCCCGGAAGGCCTGTCGGCGTCCTACAAGTACCCGCTGAGCGGCAGCACCGAACTGTTCGGCAGCGCCGGTCACTACACCCTCAAGGACAACGTCGACGGCGAAGGCGTGCAGTTCAAGCATGACCTGCGCCTGTACGCTGGCCAGTTGGGTGCGCGCTTTGCCATCACCGACAGCATGAAAATGACGTTGGGCGGCAGCATCTACTCGTACGACAACGACTCCAACAGCGCCTGCCCGACCACTGGCACCGCCACCGCGCCATGCGCCTTGGCCGTCAACGGCAACAGCCCGGGCGAAACGTTCAAGCTGTATGAAGGTTTTGGTCAGCTCGACTTCACCAACCTGCCAGTACCGCTCTCGCTGTACGGCCAGTACGTCAACAACAAAGACGCGAGCAACGACCAGGACACTGGCTGGTTGGCCGGCGTCAAGACCAAGCTCTACGGTTTCGCAGTGGACTACAACTACCGCGACGTGCAACAGAACTCTGTGGTTGGCGCGTTCACCGACTCCGACTTCGCCAACGGCTACACCGGTTCGCGCGGCAGCAAGTTGAAAGTGAGCTACGAACTGGACAAGAACTTCAACCTCGGCGCCACGTACTTCATGGCTAACTCCGACTACACCAACGCCAGCATCAAGAAGACCGACTCCGACATCAACACCCTGCAACTGGATGCCGAAGCAAAGTTCTGATTTACCCCGTTACACGACTCGGGCAAGGAAGCCCGGGTTGCTTTTACAGTCTGGCGTGGATGGGTTGATCCCCATCATCCGTTCGATTCATCCACGCGAGCCTGTTTCTTGCCCCCCGCCAACAATCCCCTCGGCTACGGAATGTCCTTGCGACGTTCGGCAGCCAGACGTTCGGCCAACGTATCGGCGTCCGGCACGACCTCTTCCGGCATGGCGCGCAATGTCGCCTGCATCACCCGCATCTGACGAATGAACCGCCGGCAATTAGGGCAGAACATCAGGTGATGACGCACCATCAGCCGCTCACGAAAACTCAACTGCCCGTCAAGATAGTCGCTGGAACGTGCCACTTGTTCCTTACAGGTCAGCATTCGCCGGTTTCCTCAAAATGTTCTACGGTCGCAAAGACCTTCAACCGTGCCCGATGCAGCAGCACACGAACATTGGAGAGCGAGATTTCCAGAAGATTACAGATTTCTTCCAGCTCCAGCCCCTGACGCTCGCGAAGTAATAACACACTGCTTTGCAGTTCCGACAGGCTGAGCAGCGTGTGTTCCAGGCATTCGCGCAGCTCGTTTTCGGTCAGCAGCGCTTCCGGGGTGTCCTGGTGCCAGGCAAACGGCGCCACCAGCCAATGACCATCACCGGACGAGAAACGATCATCATCGATGGTGCCATGGGGTGACGGCAGGTCATCGAGGAGCACTTCACGACGGTTTTGTTTGTATCGACCCTTTGCCGCATTCGCGGTAATGGTCAGCAACCAGGTCTTGAGGCTCGAACGCGCCTCGAACTTGCTCAGGTTACGCACCACCGACAGCCACGCATCCTGGACGATTTCGTCGGCATGCCGGCTGCCCACAATCGCATAGGCCACCGCGCGCATGGCGCTCTGGTAAGTGCTGACTAATTCCTTGAAAGCCTTTTGCTCGCCGGCCAGTAATCGCGCAAGCAGTTGCGAATCGTCAGCCGCCATCAATCAATCCCCTTGTTCTGACGTCGAAAATGACGACGGCAAGACTTCGCCCGTTGCGCAGTCCTGCCGTCATTTCCGAAAACTACAGTGTCCTGACTATTTCGACTGTAGGAAACTTCCTACTATCCAACGGAAAAAGTTCGGATCAACGCTTGCGCAGAATCACGCTGCCAATCGAATAACCGGCGCCAAATGAACTGAGCACGGCCAGCGAACCGGCAGCCAGATCATCCTGGTTCTTGTGAAACGCAATCACCGAACCGGCAGAGCTGGTGTTGGCGTAGGTGTCGAGAATCACCGGGGCTTCTTCTTCGGTGGCCTCGCGACCCAGCAGTTTCTTGACGATCAAGTGGTTCATGCTGAGGTTGGCCTGGTGCAGCCAGAAGCGCTTCACGTCACCGATGTTGAGCTTGTTCTCATCCAGGTGCGTGGCGATCAGCTCGGCGACCATCGGGCAGACATCGCGGAACACCTTGCGGCCTTCCTGCACGAACAGTTTGTCCTTGGCACCGATGCCCTCTTCCGCGGCGCGGTTGAGGAAGCCGAAGTTGTTGCGGATGTTGTTGGAGAACTTGGTCAGCAGCTTGGTGCTGACGATGTCGAACTGGTACTGGGACGTCGCCAGGTCCGCACGTTCGATGATCACGGCCGTGGCCGCGTCACCGAAGATGAAGTGGCTGTCGCGGTCGCGGAAGTTCAGGTGACCGGTGCAGACTTCCGGGTTGACCATCAGGATGGCCCGGGCCTGGCCCAGTTGCACGCTGTTAGTGGCGGCCTGAATACCGAAAGTTGCCGAAGAGCAGGCAACGTTCATGTCGAAACCGAAGCCCTGGATGCCCAGCGCTTCCTGGACTTCGATGGCGATGGCCGGGTAGGCGCGTTGCAGGTTGGAGCAGGCGACGATCACGCCGTCGATGTCAGCGGCGGTCTTGCCGGCGCGCTGCAAGGCTTGTTCGGCCGCGCCGATGGCCATTTGGCAGAGCACCGACCATTCGTCGTTCGAACGCTCCGGCAGGCGTGGTGCCATGCGTTGCGGGTCGAGAATACCGTCCTTGTCCATGACAAAGCGGCTTTTGATGCCGGAGGCTTTTTCGATAAACGCAGCGCTGGACTCGGTCAACGCTTCGACCTCGCCACGGGCAATGGCCTCGGCGTTGTCGGCATTGAATTGCGCCACGTAGGCGTTGAAAGACTGCACCAGCTCTTCGTTGGAGATGCTGTTGGCCGGGGTGTACAGGCCGGTGCCGCTGATGACGACGTTATGCATGGTCGTTTCTCTAATCTGTTCAGGCAGAAAGCATTGGCACCGACGTACCAACACACAAAGGGTCTGTTCCCGTCACGGGAAGCCAACCAGGCATCGCTTTATTCCGTTCCGCCCGAACCTTGAAGGGCTCAAAACCGCGGGGCCGGCGTTTATAGGCGCGAAGTTTGCCATAAACGTTAGATTTTGGCGCCTTTTGCGCGAGTAACGGCGTACCTAAAATGTGGGAGCGAGCTTGCTCGCGATGAGGCCAGTACATTCAATATCAATGTTGTCTGACAGTCCGTCATCGCGAGCAAGCTCGCTCCCACAGGTTTTGTGGCGAGCCCCGGTTTCAGGGTTCGACCTGAGTCCACTGTTTATTCAGGCGTTTATCGGAGATCGGCACCTTGGTCCCCAATTGTTGGGCGAACAGCGAAACCCGGTATTCCTCCAGCCACCAGCGGTACAGCTCCAGCTGCGGATCGCGCTTGCCTTCCTGGGCATGTTTGCCGGCGCGGGTCTGGTATTGGGTCCAGAGGCCGGACAATTCGCCGCTCCACACCCGATCCCGTTGCACCTGAGCGCCGATTTTCTCGAAACGCTGCTCGACCGCTTTCAGGTAACGCGGCAGTTCCTTGAGCCACACCATCGGTGTTTCACGCACGAAACCGGGATACACCAGATGACTGAGCTGCTGCTTGATGTCGTTCAGGGCCACGGCTTGCGCCAGGTCGATCTTGCCCTTGAAGCGTTTTTGCAGGCCATGCCACAGCTTGAGGATGTCCAGGGTCAGCTTCGCCAGACGCTCGGCGTGTTCGGTCCAGCCGCCACGTTTGCGCTCGGCCAACGCCGCCAGCCCGGCACCATCGCGCGGCAACGGGTCTTCACCGTCGAGAATGCAGCTGTCGAGACTGGCCAGCAGAATGTCTTCCACCAGACTGTCGACACGCCCCATGTCGCGGTACATCAGGCCCAGCTCGGTCAGCCCCGGCAGTTTGCCGCGCAGGAATTTCGCCGGCTCCGCCAGTTGCTGCATCAGCAAACGCTGCAATGCTCGGCGATGCTGGAACTCGGCTTCGGCCGGTGTCGAGAAACGCCCTTCCTTGACCGTACCGCCCTCTTCCACCAGCGCCGGATAGACCGTCATCGACAGCCCGGCGATCTTCTGCTGGGTTTTCTCGGCAACCGCGGCAAAGACCTTGGCTTCTACCGGCTGCTGGCTTTTCGCGGTTTGCGGTACCGCCAAGGCGGCCTGACTGGCTTCGGCAAAACGCGCGGTCAGTTCCGCCAGATCACGCCCTTCGCCCAGGAACTTGCCCTGGCCGTCGACGATTTCCAGGTTCATCCGCAAATGGCTGTCGACCTGCTGCGACGCTTCGGCCCACGCCTCATCGCTGACCCGCGCACCGGTCATGCGCAGCAATTCGCGGCCCAGCGCCAGCGGCAATGAACCCTCGGCGAAGGTCATGCGCTGCAACGCGGCTTTGACAAAGTCCGGCACCGGCACGAAATTCTTGCGCAAGGCCTTGGGCAGGTTGCGCACGAGCGCGATGCATTTGGCTTCGATCACACCCGGCACCAGCCACTCCAGGCGCTCCGGTGGCAGCATCGGCAGCAATGGCGCCGGTACGCGCAGGGTCACGCCATCACGGGGATGGTTAGGCTCGAAGTGGTAACTCAGCGCCAGTTCCAGATCGCCGATGTGCAAGGTGTCCGGGTAATGCAGGGCGGTGACTTCGCTGGCCTCGCGGGCCAGCACGTCTTCTTCGCGCATGATCAACAGCTGTGGGTCTTTCTGACTGTTGACCCGATACCAGCTGTCGAACGTCGCAGTCTGGTGAATCTCCGCGGGCAATCGCGCATCGTAAAAGGCGAACAGGGTTTCCTCGTCCGCGAGAATGTCGCGGCGACGGGCCTTGGCTTCCAGTTCGTCGAGTTGTTCCAGCAGTTGCGCATTGGCTGTCAGGCACTTGGCCTTGGACTGAATTTCGCCGCGCACCAGGCCTTCGCGAATGAAAAACTCACGGGACACCACCGGATCAATCGGCCCGTAATGCACCGGCCGCCGGCCGACCACGATCAACCCGAACAACGTGATCTGCTCGAAGGCCACGACCTGACCGCGCTTCTTCTCCCAATGCGGTTCGAAGTGGTTTTTCTTGATCAGGTGCCCGGCCAGTGGCTCGATCCAGTCGGCGTCGATCTTGGCGACCATGCGCGCATAGAGCTTGGTGGTTTCCACCAGCTCGGCAGTCATCAGCCATTGCGGACGCTTTTTACCCAAACCGGATGACGGGTGAATCCAGAAACGTCGCTGACGGGCCCCGAGGTAATCGCCTTCATCGGTTTTCTGGCCGATCTGACTGAGCAGGCCCGAGAGCACGGCTTTGTGCAGTTTCGGGTAATCCGCCGGTTCTTTGTTGAGGCTCAACTGCATGTCGCGGCAGATCAGGCTCAACTGGCGGTGCGAGTCGCGCCATTCGCGCAGACGCAGGTAATTGAGGAAATTCTTGCGGCACCAATTGCGCAACGGACTGGCCGTCAGCGCCTGACGCTGCTCTTCAAAGCCGCGCCACAGATTGACCAGCCCGGCGAAGTCCGAGTCCACGTCTTTCCATTGTGCGTGGGCCTGATCCGCCGCTTGCTGACGCTCCGGCGGTCGCTCGCGCGGGTCTTGAATCGACATGGCGCTGGCGACGATCAGCACTTCCTGCAAGCTGCCGAGTTTCGCCGCTTCCAGCAGCATGCGGCCCATGCGCGGGTCCACCGGCAAACGCGCCAGATTGCGCCCCAGCGGGGTCAGTTGGCTGTTGCGGTCCACCGCCGAGAGTTCTTGCAGCAGGTTGAAACCGTCGCTGATCGCCTTGCCGTCCGGCGGTTCGATAAACGGGAAGTCGGTGATCTCGCCAAGGCGCAGGTGCAACATCTGCAGGATCACGGCGGCGAGGTTGGTGCGCAGGATCTCCGGGTCGGTAAATTCCGGGCGGCCCATGAAATCGTCTTCGCCGTAGAGGCGGATGCAGATGCCGGGCTCGACCCGACCACAGCGACCTTTACGCTGGTTGGCGCTGGCCTGGGAAATCGCCTCGATGGGCAGGCGCTGGACCTTGGCGCGGTAGCTGTAACGGCTGATGCGCGCAGTGCCGCTGTCGATCACGTAACGAATGCCCGGCACGGTCAGCGAGGTTTCCGCGACGTTGGTTGCCAGTACCACGCGACGGCCTGGGTGCGACTGGAAAATCCGCTGCTGCTCGGCTGGCGACAGACGCGCATACAACGGCAGGATTTCGGTGTGTTTGAGCTGGGCCTTGCGCAGCATGTCGGCCGCGTCACGAATCTCGCGCTCGCCGGGCAGGAACACCAGCACATCGCCGGGGCTCTTGCGCTCGCTGCGTTCGAACGCGGCGATTTCATCGAGGGTGGCGAGGATCGCCTGATCGACGGTCAAGTCATCCTCGACGCGGTTGCCCTCTTCGTCTTGCTCCAGGGTCAGCGGGCGATACCAGGTGTCCACCGGGAAGGTGCGGCCGGAGACTTCGACAATCGGCGCATCGTCGAAATGCTTGGAGAAGCGCTCCAGGTCGATGGTGGCCGAGGTGATGATGACTTTCAGGTCCGGACGACGCGGCAGCAGGGTTTTCAGGTAACCGAGCAGGAAGTCGATGTTGAGGCTACGTTCGTGGGCTTCGTCGACGATGATCGTGTCGTAGCGTTCGAGGTAGCGGTCGTTCTGGGTTTCCGCGAGCAGGATGCCGTCGGTCATCAGTTTGATCAGGGTGTTGGAATCGCTCTGGTCCTCGAACCGCACCTGATAGCCGACCAGCGCGCCCAATGGCGTCGCCAGTTCTTCAGCCACCCGACTCGCCACGCTGCGCGCTGCAATTCGACGCGGCTGGGTGTGGCCGATCAGGCCATGCTGGCCGCGCCCGATTTCCAGGCAGATTTTCGGCAACTGGGTGGTTTTACCCGAACCGGTTTCGCCAGCGATGATCAGCACCTGATGCTTGAGCAGCGCGGCTTTGATTTCGTCGCGCTTGGCGGCGATCGGCAGGCTGTCGTCGTAACGAATCACCGGCAGGCTGGCGCGCCGCGCCAACACCTGATCACAGGACGCCTGCATGCGCGTCACCCACAGGGCCAGCTTGGCCTCATCAGGTTTCTTGCGCAGCTCAAGCAACTGCCGCCGCAGCCGGTGGCGGTCGGCGAGCATGGCGTGATCGAGGTTTTTCAGCAGTTTGTCGATGGAGGGCGATTCGTCGGTCATCGGGTACGCAATTCAGTCGTCTAGTGGCGCAGGGGCCGGATTGTCGCAGATTTGGGGGCTCGGCGACGAATTCAACCTGCCTTTGTGGTGAGGGAGCTTGCTCCCGCTCGGCTGCGCGGCAGTCGTAATCCGGTCATCGAGATTTGTCTGAAGCGGCGCGGTGGATGGTTTTTGGGTCGCTTCGCGACCCAGCGGGAGCAAGCTCCCTCGCCACAGGGGGTTCACTCAGGGGTTTATTCGTTATCCAGGCCTTTGCGGCGATACGGGAATACGTCGATGATTTTGCCGGCACGTATGGCTTCCTGCAGGCTTTTCCAGTAATCGGCGTTGTACAACTCGCCATGCAACTGATCAAACAAGCGCCGCTGCCCCGAGTCAGCAAACAAAAACGGCGGAAACTCCTCGGGAAACACATCCAGCGGCCCGATCGAATACCAAGGCTCCGACGCCATCTCGTCTTCCGGCGTACGCGGCTGCGGGATGTGCCGGAAGTTGGCTTCGGTCAAAAAGCAAATCTCGTCGTAGTCATAAAACACCACGCGACCGTGGCGGGTGACGCCGAAGTTTTTCAACAGCATGTCGCCGGGAAAGATATTCGCCGCCGCCAGTTGCTTGATCGCCAGGCCGTAATCCTCCAGCGCCTCATGCACCTGCGCCTCGTTGGCGTTTTCCAGATACAGGTTCAATGGCGTCATCCGCCGTTCGGTCCAGCAGTGGCGGATCAGCACGGTGTCACCTTCCACCGACACCGTGGACGCGGCGACTTCGAGTAATTCTTCCAGGCACGCCGGGTCGAATTTGCTCAATGGGAAACGGAAATCGGCGAACTCCTGGGTATCGGCCATGCGTCCGACGCGGTCGACACTTTTGACCAGCCGGTATTTCTCGATCACCGTGGCTCGGTCAACGTTCTTCGACGGCGAGAAACGGTCCTTGATGATTTTGAACACGGTGTTGAAACCCGGCAGGGTAAACACGCTCATGACCATGCCGCGCACGCCGGGGGCCATGATGAACTGGTCGTCGGTGTTGGCCAGATGGTTGATCAGCGCCCGATAGAATTCAGATTTGCCGTGTTTGTAGAAACCGATCGAGGTGTACAGCTCGGCGATGTGCTTGCCCGGCAGGATGCGCTTGAGGAAACCGATGAACTCCGCCGGCACCGGCACGTCGACCATGAAATACGAGCGGGTGAACGAGAAAATGATCGACACGTCCGCTTCATCGGTAATCAGCGCATCGATCTGAATCCCGCGACCTTCGCGGTGCAGCAGCGGAATCACCAGCGGCCACTGTTCGTCCCGGGTGTAGATACGCCCGACCAGGTACGCCCCCTTATTGCGGTAGAGCACCGAGGAAAACAGTTCGACGCTCAACTCCGGGTCCTTGCACACCCAGTCCGGCAGGTTCTCGCGCAGTTGCGCTTCGAGGCGGTGCAAGTCGCCGGCCAGATCGGCGTAATCCTCACTGAAACGGTAGTCGGCAAAAATGCTCGCGAGCATGCCGGACAACTGGCCCTGAGGTTTGTACGTGCGGGTTTGTGCGGCGCGGGCCCGGCGAAGGCTCGGGCGGGTGGTGTGAATGAACATGCAGCCGTCGCTGATCAGGTCATGGCTGAACAGACCGCAGAAAATCGAGTTGTACCAGGTCTCGGACAATTCATCGTCGAACCGCAGGTCGATCAGCGTGATGTACGCGCTCTTGACCAGCGGCCAGCAACTGACGTCCAGCGTGTCGCTGTCGAACGCGACGCGCAGCCGCTCCACGGTTTCACTGACTTTTTCTTCATAGAGATTGATCCGCGCGGCCGACGCGATTTGCGTCTCCTGCCACTGGGCCTGTTCGAAACGGGCTCGCGCGCCGTCGGTGATCTGGCGGAAATGCTCGCGGTAATCGTCAAAGCCATCGAGGATCATTCGGGCGATATCGGCGGCTGGCCATTGCTGCGGCATGGTGAGACCTCTGCGGGAATTCGTGAGCCCTGAGCTTAGCCAGTGAACCGGGTGCAGGAGAAGCGTAATTTTCCACTCGGGTTATGGCCTTGACGAGAACCGTAGCAGCTGGCGAAGCCAGCTGCTACAAAGTGCGGTTCGGCTCAACTTATAGGCATCAAGGTTATTTGCCCGTTTTTCGGTTGCCATCAATCAGGCACTCGGCAACACTCTCGTCCCCAGCAAGGAAGGAGAGCACCGTGAACCCCGTCGATATCGTCCGTTTACTGTCACTGGCGGCCATTTGGGGTGCGAGTTTTCTGTTCATGCGCATCATCGCCCCCGTGATTGGCACAATCCCCACGGCGTTTTTCCGCGTGTCGATTGCCGCGACCGGCCTGCTGATTATTCTCGGGCTGATGCGCATCAGCTGGGATTTCAAAGGCAAACTCAAGACCGTGATGCTGCTCGGGGTGATCAACTCCGGGATTCCGGCGACTTTGTATTCCGTGGCCGCTCAGGTGCTGCCGGCCGGGTATTCGGCCATTTTCAACGCCACCACGCCGCTGATGGGCGTGTTGATCGGCGGGTTGTTTTTCCATGAACGACTCACCGCCGCCAAGCTTGGCGGGGTATTCCTCGGACTGTTTGGTGTGGGCGTGCTGACCCGCGCGGGCCCGGTCGCGTTCGACCTGCAATTGCTGATGGGCGCCCTCGCCTGCCTGATGGCCACGACGTGTTATGGCTTCGCCGGTTTCCTGGCCCGCCGTTGGCTCGATCACGCGGGCGGTCTGGACAGTCGCCTTTCGGCGGTGGGCAGCATGATGGGGGCCACGTTATTTTTGCTGCCGCTGTTCGGTTACAGCGTGATTACCCAGCCACCGGCGAGCTGGGGCGGCTGGAATGTCTGGCTGTCGTTGTTGGGGTTGGGGCTGGTGTGTACCGCGCTGGCGTACATCATTTACTTCCGCTTGCTCAGCTCGGTCGGGCCGGTGCGGTCGATGACCACGACCTTCCTGATCCCGCCGTTCGGGGTGTTGTGGGGGGCGTTGTTGCTGGATGAGCCGTTGTCCATGGCGCATATCTATGGCGGGGTGTTGATTGCGGCGGCGTTGTGGCTGGTGTTGAAGCCGGCGGTGGTGAAAGTGGCTGAGGTGACGGCCAAGTAGTGCTGTGGTGCGGCTGATTAAGCCATCGCGAGCAAGCTCACTCCCACAATGGATTTGCGGTGCTCACAAAACCCTGTGGGAGCGAGCTTGCTCGCGATGGCGATCGCCCAGGCACTACAAAGCCGACTGACTCACCTCCCCATCCACCAACCGCCGAATCCCCAGCGGATTAGCGTTCTGCAACGCCTCTGGCAACAACGCATCCGGGTAATTCTGAAAGCACACCGGCCGCAGGAACCGATCGATCGCCAGCGTCCCCACCGACGTCCCCCGCGAGTCGGACGTCGCCGGGTACGGCCCGCCATGCACCATCGCCTCGCACACCTCGACCCCGGTCGGATAGCCGTTGAGCAGAATCCGCCCGACCTTTTCCTGAAGCATTTCCGCCAGCCAGCGGTACTGCAGCAACTCCTCGGTCTCGCCAATCAACGTCGCCGTCAATTGCCCGCGCAACCCCTGCAACGCTTCTGCCAACTGCGCACCGCTCTCGACTTCGACGACGATGGTGGTCGGCCCGAACACTTCTTCCTGAAGCCGCTCATCACCCTCGAGCAACAAACTGACATCAGCCTTGAACACCTGCGGTTGCGCCTGATTGCCCTGTTGCGGCCGGCCCGCCAGGTGCGTCAGCCCCGGATGTTCGTGCAACTCGCCAAGGCCCCGGCTGTAGCTGACCAGCGCACCGGTGTTGAGCATGGTTTGCGCCGGTTGCTGGTTCATGCTGGCGCAAAAGGTTTCCAGAAAGCTGCTGAACTGCGGCGAACGCAGGCCAATGACCAGACCGGGATTGGTGCAGAACTGACCGCCCCCCAAAGTCACCGAGCCGGCCAGTTGCGCAGCGATCTGCTCGCCGCGTACCGCCAGTGCTTCGGGCAACAGGAACACCGGGTTGATGCTCGACATCTCGGCAAATACCGGGATCGGTTGCGGGCGGGTCGCGGCCATGTGGCTCAGGGCATTGCCACCCTTGAGCGAACCGGTGAAGCCCACCGCCTGAATCGCCGGATGCTTGACCAGCCACTCGCCGACGCCCCCGCCGTAGATCATGTTGAACACGCCGGCCGGCATTTCGGTGCGCTCGGCGGCACGGATGATCGCGTCCGCCACCCATTCAGCCGTCGCCATGTGACCGCTGTGCGCCTTGAACACCACCGGGCAACCGGCGGCCAAGGCCGACGCGGTATCGCCGCCGGCCGTGGAGAACGCCAGCGGAAAGTTACTCGCGCCAAACACCGCGACCGGCCCTAAACCGATGCGGTACTGACGCAGGTCCGGACGCGGCAATGGCTGGCGATCCGGCAGTGCCCGATCAATCCGCGCACCATAAAAATCCCCGCGACGCAGGACCTTGGCAAACAAACGCATCTGCCCGCTGGTGCGCCCCCGCTCCCCCTGAATACGCCCGGCCGGTAGCGCGGTTTCGCGGCACACGGTGGCGACAAAATCATCGCCGAGTGCATCGATTTCATCGGCGATGGCGTCGAGGAAGCGGGCGCGCTTTTCCGCGCTCAGGTTGCGGAAGACCGGGTAAGCGGCGGCCGCAGCGTTGGCGGCGGCATCCACTTCGGCTTCGCTGGCCTGAAAAAACATGCCCGGCAGCGGTTCGCCAGTCGTCGCGTCGAGGCTTTGCAATTGCAGCGTGCCGTTGGCGCTGCGGCGACCGCCGATGTAGTTGTGTCCCAGTGGCAATGTCATGAGGGGGTTCCTTTAAAGGCTTAAAGCGCACGCACTTGGCCGATGGCTAACGGCTGGGCGCTTTCGCCGATGCCGTTCACCAGTGGCGCACCAAACTCATCGAGGCTGATCTGGAAGCGATCGCCCGGCTGGGTTTTCACCCCGTCGGCAAACGACAGCGTGGCAGTGCCGAAGTAGTGCACATGGACATCGCCGGGGCGCAAGAACTGCGCGTACTTGAAGTGATGGAATTCGAGGTTGGCGAGGCTGTGGCACATGTTGTCTTCGCCGCTGAGAAATTCCTTTTCCCAGATCGTTTCGCCGTTGCGCTTGATGCGGCTGGTGCCGGCCAGATGCCTGGGCAACTCACCGACACGCAGTTCGGGGCCGTAGGAGCAAAAACGCAGTTTCGAATGGGCCAGGTACAAGTAATTGCGCCGCTCCATCACATGGTCGGAGAACTCGTTGCCCAAGGCATAACCGAGGCGATACGGCAGGCCGTCGTCGCCGATCACATACAGGCCCGTCAGCTCCGGTTCTTCGCCAGCGTCCTCGGCAAACGGTGGCACTGGAAAATCCGCACCGGGGCGCACGACGATGCTGCCGTCGCCCTTGTAAAACCATTCCGGCTGCGCGCCAATCTGCCCGGCGGCGGGCTTGCCGCCTTCCAGGCCCCACTTGAAGATGCGCATGGTGTCGGTCATGTCGGCTTCGACGGCGCCGTCCTGCTGGTGCATTTTGTCCCGCGCCGAGGCGCTGCCCAAGTGCGTCAGGCCGGTACCGCTGATCAGGCAATGGGCCGGGTCTTCGTGATCCAGCGGCGGCAGGACTTTGCCTTGCTGTAACAGTTGCGCGTAATCGGGCCCCGGTTCGGTGCCGCGCCGGGCGACCTCTTCTTGCAAGCTACGCTGGGCGCGGATGGCCGCGAGGGCCAGTTCACGGGTGCTGCCGGTGCCTTTGAGCACCTGGACCTGTGAACCCTCGACGAGGCCGACCTGGCGCTCGCCGGCAGTGTTTTCAAATTGAATCAGGCGCATGACGGCCTCCAGAAAGTCGGGGATGGCGCCGTACGTTAACGGCGCCTCAAGGTCACTCGATGATGTTGAAGTCGCTCAGGTACTCATCGGAGATTTCCAGGCCCAGGCCCGGTGTGTGGTCGTCGAGCTGGATGTAGCCGTTGACCGGTTGCGGCTCGCCCTTGAACACGTAGTAGAACAGTTCATTGCCAACCTCGACGTCGAACACCGGGAAGAACTCGGCCATTGGCGAGGCGGTGGTGGACATGGTCAGGTGGTAGTTGTGCATCTGACCGGCGTGAGGGATCACCGGCACCGACCAGGCTTCGGCCATGGCGTTGATCTTGCGCGCGGCGGTGATACCGCCGACGCGGTTGGTGTCGTACTGGATCACGTCGACGGCGCGGCGTTCCAGCAAGTCCTTGAAGCCGTAGGAAGTGAACTCATGCTCACCACCGGAGATCGGCATGATCCCCATTTTTTTCAGCTCGATGTAGCCTTCGATGTCATCGGCGATCACCGGTTCTTCGAGCCAGCGCGGCTCGAACTCGGCGAGTTTTGGTAACATGCGCCGCGCGTATTCCAGGGTCCAGCCCATGTAGCATTCGAGCATGATGTCGATGTCTGGACCGGCCAGGTTACGCAGCGCGCGCACTTGTTCGATGTTCTTGCGCATGCCCGCCGGGCCGTCTTTCGGGCCGTAGCCGAAGCGCATTTTCAGCGCGGTGAAACCCTGGTTCAGATAACCCTGGGCCTCTTCGAGGAACAGGTCGAGGTTGTCGTTGGCGTAGAGTTTTGAGGCGTAGGTCCAGATCTTTTCCTTGGTCCGCCCGCCGAGCAGTTTGAACACTGGCTTGTTCACGGCTTTGCCCATGATGTCCCAGATGGCGATGTCGATGGCCGAGATCGCCGCCATGCCGATGCCTTTGCGGCCCCAGGCGTGGCTCTGGCGGTACATTTTCTGCCAGATGTATTCGTTGTCGAACGGGTCTTCACCCATCGCAATCGGTGCCAGGTAAGTGTCGATGATTTCCTTGGCCACGCGAGGCGCCAGGGCGCAGTTACCGATGCCGACGAGGCCGGTATCGGTCTCGACTTCCACCACCAGCCAGCCGTGAAAACGGAACGAGCCCATGGCGTCGCCACGCTCGAACAGGATGTCGCTGGCATTGGTGCAGAAGTGCGCTTGAGGGGGAACGACTTTGCCTTTCCACTCAAAAACGCGGGTACGGATGGCTTTGATTTTCATGAATACAATTCCTTGCGCTGCCGGCTTCTTGTCGTTGTTGGGTCGCTGCTCAGAACCGCATGGGGGGCAGGTTCCAGGCGTTCGATGGAGCGACTTTAGCCAGCGCTCGGGGGTGCGGATAATCACTTATGCGTATCCGGCGATAACCTGGGGTGATCGCATTTTTGTATTTTTGCCTAGATGGGGTTATCAGCCCCAACACAAAACAAAGGTGGGAGCGAGCTTGCTCGCGATAGCGGTATGTCAGTCACTGCTGCTGTGACTATCAGACC
This sequence comes from Pseudomonas mucoides, assembly GCF_015461845.1. Classification (GTDB taxonomy): domain Bacteria; phylum Pseudomonadota; class Gammaproteobacteria; order Pseudomonadales; family Pseudomonadaceae; genus Aquipseudomonas; species Aquipseudomonas mucoides. Next base: position 1,368,547 of record NZ_JACOPW010000001.1, read on the forward strand.
GCTATCGCGAGCAAGCTCGCTCCCACAGGAGATTTTCGTTGTGTTGAAAACCGGGGATCAGTAGGTGTTGGTGCCCATCCGGCACGCGATTTCGAACGCCTGGCGGGTCGCCCCGACATTCGCTTTGCCCTGCCCTGCAATGTCGAATGCTGTGCCATGGGCCGGGGTGGCAATCGGTATCGGCAAGCCGCCCTGCACCGTCACGCCGCGGGAGAAGCCCATCAACTTGATCGCGATCTGTCCCTGGTCGTGATACATCGTCACCACCGCGTCAAAGGCACTGGCATCGCCCTGCACCTTGAGGAAAATCGTGTCCCCCGGGTACGGCCCTTCCGCCGCAATCCCCAACGCCTGGGCGGAGCGCACGGCGGGGCCGATGATGTCCAGTTCTTCGCGACCGAACGAGCCGTTGTCGCCGTTGTGCGGGTTCAGCCCACACACACCGATACGCGGTTTGGCCAGGCCGTTGCGCTTGAGCGCGGTGTCGATCAACTGAATGGCTTCCACCACCCGCGCCTGCGTGAGCATGCCCGGCACTTCAGCCAGCGCCACGTGGGAGGTCACCCGCGACGTCCACAAGTTATCGAGCACGTTGAACTCACAGAACGGCCCGTGGAAATCCAGCAACTCGGCGAACCAGTGCAGCTCATCGTTATGTGCCATGCCAGCCATGTGCAGCGAGGTCTTGTTCAGCGGTCCGAACAGCACGGAGTCGGTGATGCCGGCCTCGGTCAGGCGCAAGGCTTTTTCCAGGGTATCGAGGCTATAGCGACCGCCGATGATGCTGGCTTCATTGCGCGCAAATTCGCCAATGGTGTCGCCGCGAAAGTCATAGAACAGCGGCGTGTCATCAACGAATGACAGTTGCTCCAGCGACTCGACGCGACGGTACGGAAACTCCGTCCCGGCAATGCGCATGCCGCGACGCATTTCTGCCTCGTCGGCGATCAAAATCACCTGGGCCTGACGGCGCACCTCGGGCTCGGCGAGCAGGCGTGCGATCAGTTCCGGGCCGATGCCGGCCGGGTCGCCCAGGACCATCGCGATGGTGGTTTTGTTCATGCTTCACTCCTCAAGGATTCAGGCCGCGCCCGGTCAATGGCGCAAGGCTCGCAGCGATAGACTTGCTGCGCGTTGCTGTAGAAAAGCCGTTGCTGATCGGCGCTCGGAAAATCGGCAACGATGGATTTGAAACCGCTGTAAATGTCGTCGAACGAGCCGCACAGGCTGTCCACGGGGAAGTTGCTGGCGAACATCGCCCGGTCGCTGCCGAACATGGCAATGACTTCGCGCACGATCCAGGCGTTGTCCTTGGCGCGCCAACGCTGGCCGCCCTGGCCCAGGCCGGAAATCTTCACCCGCACGTTCGGCCACTGCGCCAGCCGCGCCATCGCCAGGCGCCAACCGGCCAGGCCTTCGGCACTGCGGTCATTGGGCAATCCGGCATGGTTGAGAATCAGCGTGACGCCGGGAAAGTCCCGGGCCAGGCGTTCGGCTTCGTGCAGGTTCCACCAAGGCGTCTGCAGGTCGAAATGCAGGCCCAGGCCTTCGAGCGCGGCGTAACTGCGGCGCCAGTGTTCATCGCTCATCAGGCTGCGCACGTGCCCTACCTGCTCCGGTGCGACAGGACCGCCAGGCTTGTGGCGCACACTGCGCACGCACTTGAAACCCGCTTGCTCAGTCAGCACCGCGATGGCGTCCGGATGGTCGAGCCAGGCTTGCGCGACGATGGCGTTCGGCACGCCGTAGCGCGCGACCAGCCCCTCGATGAAACGGGTTTCGCCAATCGGGTCTTGCGGGTTCCATTCAGTCTCGACGTACACCGTTTGCACGACGTTATGGGCACCGGCATCGACGAAGTAGTCATCGGGAAAATAGCGACGCTTGATCGCGCTGTAATCACCGTAGCGAAACGCAATGTTGGCCTCGGGCGCGAGCCACGGATGGTTATTGATCGCCGGGTCCCAGAAATGGTGATGGGCGTCTACGATCGGGCCGTCCCACAACTTAGTCATGACGCACCTCATCCAGGCTGATAAACAATGTGGCCAATACAAAGACCGCCGAGCACGCCGCAAAGAACCCCAGCACCGGCGCGAAACCACCGGCCATTTGCACAATGACGCCCACCAGAATCGGCACCGCGATACCGCCCGTGCTGCCGGCCATGTTCATCACACCGCCGATCAAACCGACCCGGGCCGGCGCCGCCAGCAGCGCCGGGAAGCTCCAGTAGAGGCTGCCCCACATCAGGAAAAACGCAGTCATGGCCAACAGCGCCACCGCCGCAAAAGGATCACTCAGGGTCGGCAGCAACAGGAACGCGCCCAACGCCACGACACCGGAAAACGCCAGCAGACTCTTGACTGCCACACCGCGGCTCACACCTTTGCGAATCAAGCCGTCGCAGAGGAAACCACCGGTCAATGAACCCAGCGCGCCGCAGATGAAAATCACGAAGGTCGCCGCGCCAATGCCCTTGATATCAAAGCCGCGAGCCTGCGCCAGGTAACTGGGGCCCCAGGTCAGCAAACCGAAATACACCATCGCCCAACTCGCACGGCCGATCAGCAAACCCGTCAATGAACGGGCCGCAATGCCCAGCCCCTTGACCGGCGCACGGGCGGCTTCGGCAGCCGGCGTGGCGCGTCCGGCGTTGATCTTCTCCAGCTCCTGGGCATTCACTTGTGGATGCGTGGCCGGGTCATCGCGCAGGTAACGCCGCGCCAGCCACGCCAGAACAAGCGTTGCGAGGCCGGCGATCACGAACGCCAGACGCCACGAATCCAGCGAAGCAATCAGGTACGCAATGATCAACCCGCCCACTGCCACGCCCAACGGGCTGCCACTGTCCATCAGCACCGCGCCGCGACTGCGCTCGCTCGGCGCCAGCCACAGGGAAATCAGTTTGCCGCCGGACGGAAACAAGGGCGCCTCGGCGGCCCCCAGTGCGACGCGGGCGAACAGCAGTGACACACCGCCCGTGGCAAAGGCAGCGATGACCTGAAAAGTCCCCCACAACCCCGTGGACCAACTGATCACCCGGTGCGGGCCGAAACGGTCAATCAGCCAGCCGCCAGGAATCTGCAACAGCGCATACGCCCAGAAGAAGCTGCTGAGGATCAGCCCTTGCAGGCTCGGCGACAGGGAGAATTCATGGGCGATGGTCGGCATCGCAATCGACAGCGACACTCGATCGATCAGGTTGACCATGGTCAACGCAAAGATGATCGCGAAAATCCGCCAGCGTACGCTGCTGGCGTTGCTCGCCCCGGAGAGCGGGACGGCCGCTACGGTTGATTGAACACCTGCCGATTGAACACCAGCATTGTGCAGATGCAGGGAAGCACTGGGACGAGCCATGGTGCGTACCTCGATTTATTATTTTTGTGGTGACGACATTGCCGCGGCGTGGCGGCGTTGGTGAGCACTATCGAAGGCTCAGTGATAACCGTCTAATCAAAACTTGAAATCAGGCGATAGCCTCGAGTTATGGCATGCCCTGCTTTCAGGCAGCTTTCAACGGATAGCCGCCTTTCGGTTTTCCTCGAAAACGGCTCTGGCGCAAAGCCTGGCGCGTTAACGGCCACTTTCACTGCCCAGACCTATAACCCCAGGCTATCGGTGTATGTATTGTTTTGACTAGACGCGGAGCCGGCGGCTTCACACACTCAGGCCAGGCTTGCAGCTTTACCGCATCGACAAGCCGCTCATAACAATTACAAGAAACACAAAAACGAGGCCATTCCATCATGCGAAATGCATTCGTCCGTCGCACCTCCCGTTTGTTTCTCGGCTGCACACTGATCGCCGCTGGCGCCCTTCCCGCTCTCGCCAGCGCTGCCTGGCAGCCGGACAAGAACGTCGAAATCGTCGTCGCCGGTGGTCCCGGTGGCGGCACTGACCAACTCGGTCGCCTGATCCAGTCGATCATCACCACCCACAAGTTTCTCGATGTGAATACCATCGTCCTCAACAAGGGCGGTGGCAATGGTGCCGAAGCCTTTCTCGACCTGAAGATGAACAAGGGCGACGCGGAAAAACTGGTGATCGGCACCAACAACATCTACCTGTTGCCGCTGGTGTCCAAGCTCGGTTACCAATGGCAGGAACTGACGCCCGTCGCCGCCGTGGCCGAGGATGACTTCATTCTCTGGAGCTACAAAGACGCGCCATGGAAAGACGCCAAGGGCTTCTACGCCGCGGTCAAGGCGGACCCGTCGAACCTGCGCATGGGCGGCAGCCAGTCCAAGGATGTCGACCAGACCCTGACCCTGCTGCTGAACCAGACCAACGACGCCAAACTCGTCTACATCCCGTTCAAGAGCGGCAGTGAAGCCGCGACCCAACTGGCCGGCAAACACATCGCCGCCAACGTCAACAACCCCAGCGAAAGCATCAGCCAATGGCGCGGCGACCAGGTCGAGCCACTGTGCGTGTTCAGTAAAGAGCGCATGGGCTACACCGAGAAAGTCGCCGGGAATAAATCCTGGGCCGACGTGCCGACCTGCCATGAAGAAGGCTTGGGCATCGACCAGTACCGCTTTCCGCGCACCGTGTTCATGCCTGGCGACGTCACGGCCGAACAGCGCGCGTTCTATGTCGAGCTGATGCGCAAAGTCACCGAGACGCCGGAGTTCAAGGCGTACGTGAAACAGAACGCACTGGTGCCGACCTTCCTCGAAGGCGAGCCGCTGACCGCCTACATTGAGAAAGACACCGCCCGCGTGACCCCGGTGTTCAAAGAAGCCGGCTGGCTGAAAAACTGAGTCGCCAACGGCCGTCCGCATGCGCGCGGCCGTCACCTGCTGGAGGTGTTTGATGTCCCAATCTTCGGATTCACCGGCGCTGGTCGGCACCCGCTGGGTCGAACTCGGCCTGACACTCTTCACCACGCTGATCGGCGCGGTGGTGATGTTCGGCAGCGTCGAACAAGGTATCGGCTGGGGCGATTCCGGCCCCGAGCCGGGTTACTTTCCCTTCTACATCGGCCTGCTGTTGAGTGCCGCCAGTGTCGGCAATGGCGTGTTGACCGTGGTGCGCTGGCAAGCCCTGAGCATTTCATTCGTCAGCCGCAGCGCATTCAAGCAAGTGTTGTCGGTGTTCATCCCGATTGCGCTGTTTGTCGGCGCCATGCCGTTCACCGGTATTTACGTGGCCTCAGCCTGTTTCATTGCCTGGTTCATGTGGCGTGACAACGTCCGCGTCAAACCCTACGGCAAGCTGATGATCGGCACGGTGTCGCTGGGTGCGGTGCTCGCCAGCTACCTGATTTTCGCGCTGTGGTTCAAGGTCCCGCTGGATGCCGGCCCGATGGGCGACTGGATTGCCCTGGCCGGGAGAAATTTCAAATGAGCGAGTTCGATTCCCTGCTGCAAGGCATGAACCTGATCCTGACCCCGGGGCATATCGGCCTGATGGTGATCGGCGTGCTGCTGGGCATTCTGGTCGGCGTGTTGCCCGGCCTCGGCGCCCCCAATGGCGTGGCGTTGCTGCTGCCGCTGACGTTCACCATGTCGCCGGTGTCGGCGATCATTCTGCTGTCGTGCATGTATTGGGGCGCGCTGTTCGGCGGCTCGATCACCTCGATTCTGTTCAACATTCCCGGTGAGCCCTCATCGGTGGCGACGACGTTCGACGGTTACCCGATGGCCCGTGAAGGTCGTGCCGCCGAGGCACTGACTGCGGCGTTCAGTTCGGCGCTGATCGGCGCATTGGCCGGGGTGTTGTTGCTGACGTTTCTGTCGACAAAAATTGCCGCGTTTGCCATGTCGTTCAGCTCGCCGGAGTTCTTCGCGGTGTACCTGTTGGCGTTCTGCACCTTCATCGGCATGAGCAAGAACCCGCCGCTGAAAACCGTGGTGGCGATGATGATCGGGTTTGCCATGGCGGCGGTCGGCATGGACACGGTGTCCGGCAACCTGCGCCTGACCTTCGACCAGCCAATCTTGATGACGGGCATCAGTTTCGAAGTGGCGGTAATCGGCCTGTTCGGCATCGGTGAAATCCTCTGCACCGTCGAGGAAGGCCTGGTGTTTCGCGGCGAGCATGCGCGCATCACACCGATGGTGATCCTGCGCACTTGGGCCAAGTTGCCACGCTACTGGTGGACGATTGTGCGCAGCACGCTGGTCGGCTGCTGGATGGGCATCACCCCTGGCGGCCCGACGGCCGCGTCGTTCATGAGCTACAGCCTGGCGAGGCGATTCTCCAAGAACCGAGAGAACTTCGGCAAAGGTGAACTCGAAGGCGTGATCGCCCCGGAAACCGCCGACCACGCCGCCGGCACGAGTGCCCTGCTGCCAATGCTGACCCTGGGCATTCCCGGCTCGGCCACGGCGGCGGTGATGCTCGGTGGCTTGATGATCTGGGGCCTGCACCCTGGCCCGACGCTGTTCGTCGAGCAGCATGATTTTGTCTGGGGCCTGATCGCCAGCATGTACCTGGGCAACGTGGTCAGCCTGATCGTGGTGTTGGCCACCGTGCCGCTGTTTGCCTCGATCCTGCGGATTCCGTTTTCGATCATTGCGCCGATCATCATCATGGTCTGCGCCATCGGTGCCTATTCGGTGCACAACTCGTTCTTCGACGTGGTGCTGATGCTGGGCTTCGGCGCGCTGGGGTATCTGTTCAAGAAACTCGGTTATCCGATTGCGCCACTGGTGTTGGCGGCGGTGCTGGGCGACAAGGCGGAAGATGCGTTCCGTCAGTCGATGCTGTTTTCTGACGGTCATTTGGGCATCTTCTGGTCCAACCCATTGGTGGGCAGCCTGACCACGGCGGCGCTGCTGATGCTGTTCTGGCCGCTGATTTCCAAGGCGCTGGGCGGCCTGATGGGCCTGCGCAAACCCCACGTCGCCAAACCCAAATCGGTGCTGTGACACAGCAATGCTGGCAACGCCTGACATTTGTTGTCAGGCTTGCCGCAGACTTCCTTGCGAGCCACGGCCCATGACCCGAATTCCTCCTGCCAATGTGATCCACAGTCGACTGCGTCTGCGCCAACTGCGGTTGATGCTGGCGTTGCAGGAATTCGGCTCGCTGCGCCGCGCCGCCGACCACATCGGCATGACCCAACCGGCCGCGACCAAAATGCTCCACGAAGCCGAGGACTTGCTCGGCGTCGAACTCTTCGAACGCCTGCCCCGGGGCATGCGCGCTACCCCGTTCGGCGAAACCGTCATTTACTATGCGCGCATGGTGTTCGCCGAACTCAGCGGCATGCGTGAAGAATTGGTGGCGCTGGAGTCCGGCAACCTTGGCCGTGTCGCGGTCGGTGCGATTCCGGCACTGGCCTCGGGACTGTTGACCCGCACCATCGCGACCTTGAAACAGAGCCATCCGCGGTTGTCCATGAGCATCCAGGTCGACACCAGCGACGTGCTGGTGCAAGCGCTATTGCAGGATCAACTGGATATTGTATTGGGGCGGATTCCGGCCGGTGCGCGGGCCGAGGAGTTGCTGTTTGACAGCCTCGGTGAAGAAGCCTTGTGCGTGATCGCCGGGGCGAAAAACCCGCTGGCGCAGGAGAAACAGCTGAGCTGGGCGGAACTGCAGCACATGACCTGGGTGCTGCAACAGCATCCGAGCCCGATGCGCGCCATCATCAATCAGGTGTTCCACAACGCACGGGTCGACATCCCCAGCAGCATTGTCGAAACCACCTCGATCATGACTTTGCTTTCGCTGGTGCAGCAGACCGACATGCTCGGCGTCACGCCGGTGTCGGTGGTAGAAGACTATCCCGGTCGGGATTTGCTGGCCATTTTGCCGATCAAGTTCGAAGCACGGCTGCCGCCCTATGGGCTGATCACCCGGCGTCATCGCATTCAATCGTCGGCGATGCAGGCGTTCATGAATTCGGTGCGGGCCGAGCACGCGTTGGCCAAATAAAAAGGCCCGGAGCATTAAATGCTCCGGGCCTTTTTCGGTTTACGCGTTTTTACGGAACACGAAGACCAGACCGACGATGATCAGCAGCATGCCCAGCAGACTCAGCGCCGCCAGCCTGTTGCCGAAAATCAGGTAGTCCATCACTGCCGTCACCGCCGGCACCAGGTAAAACAGACTGGTGACATTCACCAGATTGCCCCGGGCGATCAAGCGGTACAGCAGCAACGTCGCCAGCACCGACACCACCAGTCCCATCCACAACACCGGCACGATAAAGCCCGTGCTGTGTTCAAAATGAAACGGCTGGAACGGCACGAAGATCCCGCACAGCAACAGCCCGGCGAGGTATTGCACCGGCAGTGTGCCGAGGGGATTGTCGGTGATGCGTTTCTGCATGATCGAGCCGAACGTCATGCTCGCCAGCGCCAGCAATCCGAAGAGCATCCCGGCCATCGACATGCCGGCCAGGCCGATGCCCTGATACACCACCATGATCAATCCCGCCAGACCCAGCCCCAGACCGAACATCCGGCTGAGGGAGCGCTGACGTTCCATCAGCACCACGGTCAGAATCGGTTGCACGCCCATGATCGTCGCCATCACGCCCGGGGTGACTTTCAGGTCCAGGGCCAGCAGATAGAAAATCTGATAAGCCCCCAGCAACACCACGCCCGTGGCCATCGCATACAACATCGGCTTGCCGCCCTTGGGCAACTTCAGCTTGAGCAAAGGCACCAGCAGCACCAGACCGCACAAGGCGATGGCGAAGCGCACCAGCAGAAAAGCAAAGGGTGACGCATGCGCCAGGCCCCATTTGGAGAAGATCGCCCCGCTGCTCCACAGCAGGACGAACAGGCTCGTGGACGCCGCCGCGAGCGCGGATTGTTTCGAAAGGACAAACATGAAGACCACCTGTAGTCAGGCAAAAGCCAACTCAGCCGAAGCTGAAATTCAGTAGTTTTTTCTGGCGGGCAAAGGGCAGCAGCAAAGAGAAGCTGATCAGCCCGAAATGCCAACGCCCGGCGGTGATACGACGGCGTACACCGGCGTGCTACGGACAGGTGGGGGGTAATGACTGATCTGCGCAGGCTGCTGATTCCCGCACGGCAAGACGCCAGCGTTGACCGCTGAATCGACTACCGCGTTGATGTGGAATGCAGGCATTGGGCTGATCTTTTTTGATGAAGTGGACGGTGGGTTGAAATCACCGTGCGCCGACTATAACCAGCGATAGACATCGATTGCAATCACTTGGAAAAAGGGCCGGTAACGACAGCCAAAGAAAGGAGGCCTACTCTGAGAGCCTGCTCGCCGGGCGCCCTTGAAAACGGCGAAAAAAACCGCTCCAAGGAGCGGCTTTTCAGTTCTTGTCAGGCCTCAGCCAAACAGCCAATACCCCAATAACGTCAGCACCAGCACCGCCAACACCGGCCGCAGTACGCGGTAGGCCTTGGGATGACGACGTTTCCACTGTTTAACCACTCCACTGACCTTATCGCTGGAGTTCTTGCTCCAGGCATACGCCCGGTTGATCCCGCCCACGCGTTCATCATCAAGGTTTTGAGGGGCTGTGGCGCGGCCGAGCCAACCGCTGACCCAGCGATTGATGCCAGTCATGAGGCGATTACTCAGCGGACGCTCAATGTCGCAGAACAGAATCACCCGGGTTGTCCCGGTTTCGTTCTTGACCCAGTGCACATAGGTCTCATCGAACATCACGTCTTCGCCATCGCGCCAGGCGTAGACCTGGCCGTCAACGAAGATGCGGCAATCATCGGAGTTGGGGGTCGACAGCCCCAGGTGATAGCGCAAGGAACCGGCAAACGGATCACGGTGCGGATTGAGGTGGCTGTCACCTGGCAGTAACGCAAACATGGCACCCTTTACGTTGGGAATGCTGTTGACCAGTTCCACGGTCTTTGGGCACAGGGCTTCTGCCGAGGGCAGAGCCTTGTCGTACCACTTGAGGTAAAAACGCTTCCAGCCTTTCTTGAAGAACGAACCGAAACCGGCGTCGTTGTTCTTTTCAGCCGCACGAATATAACCCTCATCGAACAGGTGCATGGCTTCGTCGCGGATAACTTCCCAGTTGTCCTTGAGCACGTCCAGTTCCGGAAACTTGCTGCGATCCAGATACGGTTTGGACGGCACACCAGAGAACAGGTACATCAAGGCGTTGTAGGGCGCAAACAGTGCCGAGTGATTGACGAATTGCCGTAACACCGGCAATCGCGCCTTGCCGCGCAAATGGACATAGAGGGTGCTGCCCAGAAACAGCAACAACACCGACGCTTTCGCGGCAAAGGAAAAACTCATCAACGACTCCTTGAGATTTAGGCTCACGCACAACGCCATTCACCCGACGTGGCAGTCGGCCATGATAAACATTACCGACCTCGGGAAAAACCCGCCTGATACAACATTCAGTATTAAGGAATGCGCAACAAAGCACTTCTTAACATAGGGTTCCTGAACGGGGGCTGACCTGAATTCAGCCCCGTCGCCTCATCAACGAACACTCAGTCCACTGACGCGCTTATTGCTGATTCTCCTGTTCGGTAAACAGATCGCTGAACAGCATGCTCGACAGGTAGCGCTCGCCGGAGTCCGGCAGAATCACCACGATGGTCTTGCCCTGCATTTCCGGGGTTTCCGCCAGGCGTACCGCGACGGCCATGGCTGCACCACACGAAATACCGCACAAAATCCCTTCTTCCTGCATCAAGCGCAGGGCCATGGCCTTGGACTCGTCGTCTGTGACCAACTCGACCCGATCAACCATCGCCAAATCCAGGTTCTTCGGTACAAAACCGGCGCCGATGCCCTGGATCTTGTGCGGGCTCGGCTTGATTTCTTCACCGGCGAGGGCCTGGGTGATCACCGGAGAACCCGCAGGCTCAACGGCCACCGAGATAATCGGTTTGCCCTGTGTATTCTTGATATACCGCGAAACACCAGTAATGGTTCCACCTGTTCCGACACCCGCCACCAACACATCGACGGCGCCATCGGTATCGTTCCAAATTTCCGGACCCGTGGTTTTTTCGTGGATGGCCGGGTTGGCCGGATTATCGAACTGCGCCGGCATGAAGTACTTGGCCGGGTCGCTGGCAACAATTTCACCGGCTTTTTCAATTGCGCCTTTCATGCCCTTGGCCGGCTCGGTCAACACCAGTTCGGCGCCCAGCGCCTTGAGCACTTTGCGGCGTTCGATACTCATGGACGCCGGCATGGTCAGCATCAGCTTGTAACCACGGGCAGCGGCGACAAACGCCAGGCCGATCCCGGTATTGCCCGAGGTCGGTTCGACAATGGTCATGCCAGGCTTGAGTTTGCCGGTGCTTTCGGCGTCCCAGATCATGTTCGCGCCGATCCGGCACTTGACCGAATAACCGGGGTTACGCCCTTCGATCTTGGCCAGGATGGTCACGCCGCGCGGGGCGATGCGGTTGATCTGCACCAGTGGTGTATTACCGATGGAGTGGGCGTTGTCAGCGAAAATACGGCTCATGGCTGGGTCCTTGTACAGCATTGAATAAGCCCACAAAGGTATGCCTGTTGCCGGTGGTCGTCCAGTTCGACCGAACGTCCTGAAGCAGGCGCAGTCAATGGCTTTACATCGCCAGAGAATTGCCATCATGAAGCGTCGATACAGCTGGCCCCTGTGGACCCTCGCCGGCCTCGTTGTGCTGCTGATAGCCCTGCACATCGCCCTGCCCTACATGGTGCGCGATTACCTGAACGACAAACTGGCGAATATGGGTGATTACCGGGGCCAGGTCACCGATGTGGACCTGGCCCTGTGGCGCGGCGCCTATAAAATCAACGGGCTGAAAATCGTCAAGGTCGACGGCAAGGTGCCGGTGCCGTTCGTCAATGCGCCGCTGATCGACCTTTCCGTCAGCTGGCATTCGCTGTGGTACGACCATGCGGTGGTGGCCCGGGTGCAATTCTTCAATCCCGAGGTGAACTTCGTCGACGGCGGCGCCAATAAGCAAAACTCGCAAACCGGTCAGGGCACTGACTGGCGTTCGCAACTGAGTAAGTTGGCCCCGTTTACCCTGGACGAAGTGCGGATCTATGACGGCAAACTCAGTTTTCGCAACTTCAATTCCAAACCTCCGGTGAACATGAACGCCACGCAGGTCAATGCCAGCATTTATAACCTGACCAATGTGGTCGACAAACAAGGCAAGCGTGACGCTCGCTTCGAAGGCAAGGCCCTGCTGCTTGGGCATGCGCCACTGGAAACCACTGCAACCTTCGACCCTTTAAGCAACTTTGAAGACTTTGAATTCCGCCTGCGTGCCAAGGACATCGAACTCAAACGCATGAACGACTTCGCCTCGGCCTACGGCAAATTCGACTTCAATGCCGGTCATGGCGATGTGGTCATCGAAGCACAAGCGAAAAAAGCCCAATTGACGGGCTACATCAAACCGTTGCTGAAGGACGTCGACGTGTTCAATTGGCAGCAAGACGTGGAAAACAAGGACAAGGGGATTTTCCGCTCCATCTGGGAAGCCATCGTCGGCGGCTCTGAAACCGTGCTGAAAAACCAGGGTAAAAACCAGTTCGCAACCCGCGTGGAACTGAGCGGCAACGTGCATCGCCAGGACATCAGCGCGTTTCAGGCGTTTTTGCAGATTTTGCGCAATGGTTTCATCCAGGCGTTCAACGCCCGGTATGAACGGCCCAAGCCTGAGGCGGGTTAAGTCTGCAAGCCGCCAAGACTGAGTCAAGATGTGACGCCCCATTCAGAGACTGAATAAGTCGTCTGCGTTCACAGTCGACCGGGCAGCGCGGTATAGTCGGGCATCACCATTATTGCGTCCCGCCCTGCCCCGTTCAGGTCGGCGTCACCGTTCGAGGATTAGCAGATGAAGTTCGAAGGCACCCAGGCCTACGTCGCCACCGATGACCTGAAGCTGGCGGTCAACGCCGCCATTACCCTGGAGCGTCCGCTGCTGGTCAAGGGCGAGCCGGGCACGGGTAAAACCATGCTGGCCGAGCAACTGGCAGAGTCCTTCGGCGCCAAGCTGATCACCTGGCACATCAAGTCCACCACCAAGGCGCATCAGGGCCTGTACGAGTACGACGCGGTCAGCCGCCTGCGTGACTCGCAACTGGGCACGGAAAAGGTCCACGACGTTCGCAACTACCTGAAAAAGGGCAAGCTCTGGGAAGCGTTCGAATCCGAAGAACGGGTGATTCTGCTGATCGACGAAATCGACAAGGCCGACATCGAGTTCCCGAACGACTTGCTGCAAGAACTCGACAAGATGGAGTTCTACGTTTACGAGATCGACGAGACCATCAAGGCCAAGAAGCGCCCGATCATCATCATTACCTCCAACAACGAGAAAGAGCTGCCGGACGCGTTCCTGCGTCGCTGCTTCTTCCACTACATCGCCTTCCCGGACCGCGTCACGCTGCAAAAGATCGTCGACGTGCACTACCCGGACATCAAGAAAGACCTGGTCAGCGAAGCGCTGGACGTGTTCTTTGACGTGCGCAAAGTACCAGGCCTGAAGAAAAAGCCATCGACCTCCGAACTGGTGGACTGGCTCAAGCTGCTGATGGCCGACAACATCGGCGAAGCGGTACTGCGCGAGCGCGATCCGACCAAGGCCATCCCGCCGCTGGCCGGTGCGCTGGTGAAGAACGAACAGGACGTGCAATTGCTTGAGCGCCTGGCGTTCATGAGCCGTCGCGGCACCCGCTAAGAGGCTGATGCCATGCTGCTCAACCTGTTCAATGAAATGCGCGCCGCCAAGGTGCCGGTCTCGGTGCGTGAGCTGCTGGACCTGATCAATGCGCTGAAACAACGCGTGACCTTCGCCGACATGGACGAGTTCTATTACTTGTCCCGGGCGATTCTGGTGAAGGACGAAAAGCATTTCGACAAGTTCGACCGAGCGTTCGGGGCTTACTTCAATGGCCTGGAAAAACTCGACGATCACCTTCAGGCACTGATTCCCGAAGACTGGTTGCGCAAGGAATTCGAACGGTCCCTGACCGACGAAGAACGCGCGGCGATCCAGTCGCTCGGCGGCCTGGACAAACTGATCGAAGAGTTCAAGAAACGCCTCGAAGAACAGAAAGAACGCCATGCCGGTGGCAACAAGTGGATCGGCACCGGTGGCACCAGTCCGTTTGGCTCTGGCGGCTTCAACCCGGAAGGCATTCGGGTCGGCGATGCCGGCAAGCGTCAGGGCAAGGCGGTCAAGGTCTGGGATCAGCGCGAGTACAAGAACCTCGACGACTCGGTGGAACTGGGCACGCGCAACATCAAAGTGGCCCTGCGCCGCTTGCGCAAGTTTGCCCGCCAGGGTGCCGCGGAAGAGCTGGACATCGACGGCACCATCGACCACACCGCCAAAGATGCCGGGCTGCTGAATATTCAAATGCGGCCGGAGCGGCGCAATACCGTGAAGTTGTTGCTGCTGTTCGACATCGGCGGTTCGATGGACGCGCATGTGAAGATTTGCGAGGAGTTGTTCTCGGCCTGCAAGACCGAGTTCAAGCACCTGGAGTACTTCTACTTCCACAACTTCATTTATGAATCGGTGTGGAAGAACAACATGCGTCGCACCTCCGAACGCACTTCGACCCAGGACTTGCTGCACAAGTACGGCGCCGACTACAAAGTGATCTTCATCGGTGACGCCGCCATGGCCCCGTATGAGATCACTCAGGCCGGCGGCAGCGTCGAGCACTGGAACGAAGAAGCCGGTTATGTGTGGATGCAGCGGTTCAAGGAGAAGTACAAAAAACTCATCTGGATTAACCCGTATCCGAAAGATACGTGGGGCTATACCTCGTCGACCAATATTGTGCGGGACTTGATCGATGACCAGATGTATCCGCTGACCCTTCGGGGGTTGGAGGAAGGGATGCGGTTTCTTTCCAAGTAATCTTCGCTGCCCTTCAGGCCGCCATCGCGGGCAAGCCCGACGCCCACAAAGACTGAGGTCGTTCACACAGTATGTGAACCCCCAAAATCCTGTGGGAGCCGGGCTTGCCCGCGATGCTTTTAGCTATTCAGGAAACGATGCAGGTATTGGATCTGCTCCCGATGCGCCACCTCCTGCATCACCGGCCGCAACCGCACCTTCGCCCCCGGCAAGCACTGCGCCAGCCGCGCCAACGCCAGCGGCGTCAACGCCCCCAGTCGCGGATAGCCGCCAATGGTCTGCCGATCATTGAGCAACACAATCGGCTGCCCGTCCGGTGGCACCTGCACTGCGCCGAGCGGGATGCCTTCGGAAATCATCGGTTTTCCCTGGTATTGCAACGCCGTGCCCAGCAGGCGAATACCCATCCGGTCGGCGCGACTGTCGAGGGTCCACACACTGTTGAACGCGTCGAACGCACTCTGCCCACTGAATTCGCCGATCTGTGCGCCCAGCACCAGATCCAGCGGCGAATCATCGGAGAAGTCCGGTCGGTGTTCCGCCGGTAACGCCCGCAACAGGAGCAACGCACTCCCGGCATAGCTCAATTGCGCACCTTTGGCCAACGCCCGGCCCCGCCCATCCAGACCGCCCAGTTCCTCACGGACCACGGTCGAACGGCTGCCCAGGACACTTGGCGCCTCAAATCCGCCCGGTGCCGCGAGATAAGCCCGAGCCCCGAGCAGCGGCTGAGTGAATTGCAATCGCTGACCTTTATGCAGCCGGAAACTACGCCATGGCGCCAGCGCCTGGCCCTCGATTTGAGCTCCCAGATCCGCCCCAGCAAGCGCCAGCACGCAATCTTCTTCAGCCACCGCGGTGAACCCGCCGAGGGTAATTTCGATCACCGGCGCCTTCAGGTCATTGCCCAACAGCCAGTTGGCCCAGGACATTGAACGCCAATCCAGCCCGCCCCCCTGGGTCACGCCCAGATGCCGCACGCCAAAACGACCGGCATCCTGCAACAGGCACAGCGGTGTACTTGCCTCTATTGATAAGCGGCTCATGCCTGCGCCTCCAATGGCGTGTCGTCACCGCCCAGACGGATGAATTCAGCATGGCTGACGGCTTCAAAGCGCACCGTGTCGCCGGGTTGCATCAGGCTGTAACCGTCGCGTTCACGGTCGAACAGTTTGCTCGGGGTGCGACCGATCAGGTTCCAGCCGCCAGGGGATACCACCGGATAGGCCGCGGTCTGGCGCTCCGCAATGCCGACGCTGCCGGCCGCGACTTTTTTGCGTGGGGTATTCAAGCGTGGCGCGGCGAGCACTTCCTCGACCAGTCCCATGAACGCGAAACCCGGTGCAAAACCCAAGGCAAACACCTGATACTCGCGACCGCTGTGACGACGGATCACCTCCTCCACCGCCAACCCGCTACGCTGCGACAACAGGCTCAGCTCCGGGCCGACACTCAGGTCATACCAGACCGGCAGCACGTGGCATTGACCGCCAGTGCGGGTATTGGGCGACAGATCAATCAACGCTTGAGCGATCAATTCCCGAGCCTGAGCCGGGTTCAGCGCGATCAAATCGTAATGCACCATCAACGTCGTATAGGACGGCACCAGATCGATGAGATGTTCGCCGAACGCGGCCCGCAGATTTTCGCTGGCGGCCAGCATCCACGGCATGTTGGCCTCGCTGATCTCATCGAACAGACGCACCATGAGGCAATCCAGCGCCACCACCTCTACCCGCAGTTTCATGGCGCGCTCTGCTGATCAAGGGCTTCGCGAATCCGTCGCACGGCGGCGACCGAACTGGCGTTGTCGCCGTGCACGCACAGGGTGTTGGCCTGCAAATGCAATGCGCTGCCGTCGCTGGCAGTGAGGTGGTCGCCACGGGCGATGGTCAGTGCCTGCCCGATGATTTTTTCGGGATCATGATGCACTGCGCCCGGCAGTTGTCGCGAAACCAGCATGCCCGCACTGTCGTAGGCGCGGTCGGCGAAGGCTTCGAACCACAAGGTCACGCCATATTCATCGCCCAGTTGCTGCGCGGCGCTGTTGTCACGGGTGGCCATCAACATCAGTGGCAGGCTGCGGTCGTACGTCGCCACGGCCTGCAGCACCGCACGCAATTGCGCCGGATTGGCCATCATGTCGTTGTACATCGCACCGTGGGGTTTGACGTAGCTGACACGCCCGCCCTGGGCCCGACAAATGCCGTCGAGAGCGCCAATCTGGTAGTGCAGGATGTCCTGGAGTTCCTGGGCGGTGTATGCCATGGAGCGCCGGCCGAAACCGACCAGATCCTGATAGGCCGGGTGCGCGCCGATCTGCACGCCGTTGCTCAGCGCGAGGCTGACGGTCTTGCGCATGATGCTTGGATCGCCCGCGTGAAAACCGCAGGCGATGTTGGCGCAATCAATGAAGGGCATGACCTCGGCGTCCAGACCCATGGTCCAGTTGCCGAAACTCTCGCCGATGTCGCAGTTCAATAGCAGGCGGTTCACGGTGAACACTCCTGTAGGCATTATTCTTGTCAGATGTAGGCAGATTACTGCGCATCCAGTTGTTTGCCACGGGTTTCCGGCAGACTCAGCGCGGCGAGGATCACTACGCCGTAAGACACCGCCGCAAACGCCCCGATACCGACGCTCAATGGCACCTTCTGGCTGAGCAAGCCGATCAGCAGCGGAAACAGTGCCGCCAGCGCCCGACCAATGTTGTAGCAAAACCCCTGGCCCGAGCCGCGAATCCGCGTCGGAAACAGCTCAGTCAAAAACGCGCCCATGCCACTGAAGATCCCCGAAGCGAAGAAGCCCAGCGGGAAACCCAGCCAGAGCATCACGCCGTTACTGACCGGCAGTTGGGTGTAAAGCAGCACGATGGTGAACGAGCCAACAGCGAACAGGATGAAGTTCTTTTTGCGGCCGAGGATGTCAGTCAAATACGCGCTGATGACGTAACCGACGTAGGAACCGACGATCACCATCGCCAGATAACCGCCCGTACCGAGTACGCTCAAGCCCCGTTCGTTCTTCAAAAACGTCGGCAACCATGACGTGATCGCGTAGTAACCGCCCAATGCACCGGTGGTCAGCACCGACGCGCGAATCGTGGTGAAGAGGATGCCAGGAGCAAAAATCTCGTAGAACTTCGCCGGGTTGCTCGGTTCCTGTCTGGCCTTGGCCTCGCGGTAGATTTCCGGGTCCTTGACCAGGCGACGAACGAAGATCACAAAAATCGCCGGCACGATGCCGAGAATGAACAGCGCACGCCAGGCGTCTTCCGGTGGCAACACCGAGAACAGCAGCGCATACAGAATCGCCGTCAGCCCCCACCCCAGCGCCCAGCCCGATTGCACCATGCCCACCGCTTTGCCACGGTCCTTGGCGCGAATCACTTCACCCATCAGCACCGCTCCGGCGGTCCATTCGCCGCCGAAACCGAAGCCCATCAGGGTGCGGCTGATCAGCAGTTGTTCGTAGTTTTGCGCGAAGCCGCAGAGGAAGGTGAAGAAGGCGAACCACAGCACCGTCAGTTGCAAGGTGCGCACGCGACCGATGCGGTCCGAAAGTATCCCCGCTACCCAGCCACCAATGGCCGAGGCGATCAGGGTGCTGGTGTGAATCAGCCCGGCTTCGCCGGTGGTGATGCCCCACATGGCAATCAGGGTCGGCACCACGAAACTGAGCATCTGGGTGTCCATGCCGTCCAGGCCATAGCCGATCTTGCAGCTCCAGAAGGTGCGGCGTTCCTGCTGATTGATGTTGCGGTACCAGTCGAAAGGTCCCGGGCGGGCCGTTGTTTTGGGGATGTCGAGCGTGTCGGGCGCACTCATGGCAAATCTCCGCGCTAGTTTTTATTGGTATTGTTCTGAGCCCCGACGACGCCTATCGTGGGAACCGGATGCGCCGATTTTTGGGTCCGTGGCCCTGCTGCGTCCAACTAATAAAAACCGGGCTTAGGCATAAGAAAAAGTTGATCCCATGAATCTGAAGTTTCTCGAGACCTTTGTCTGGGTCGCTCGACTCAAGAGTTTTCGCCTGACCGCCGACAAGCTCTTCACCACCCAGGCCTCGATATCCAGCCGCATCGCCGTGCTCGAAAGCGAGCTGGGGGTGAAACTGTTTTTGCGCGATTCACGCGGCGTCAGCCTGACGCCCGAAGGCCTGAAAGTGCTCGACTATGCCGAGCAGATGATGGACACCATGCAGGCACTCAAACAGTCGATCGAGACCCGTTCGAGCAAGGTTGGAAGGGTGCGGATCGGCGTCATGGACACGGTGATCCACACCTGGCTGAGCCCGCTGGTGGCGCAGATGACGGACCTCTATCCGTTGGTGGAAATCGAACTGGTGGCCGATACGTCGCTCAACCTCTGCGATCAGCTGCAAAAAGGGTTTCTCGACCTGATCCTGCAAACCGACCTGATGCGCCAGGAAAGCGTGCGCAGCCTGGAGCTGGCCAGCCATCCCATGGGCTGGATTGCGGCGAGCAATTCTCTCTACAACCGCGAGTACTCCGGCATTGCCGATCTGGCGCGCGAGCGGATCATTACCTACTCGAAAAACTCCCATCCGCATCAAGAGGTGCTCGCCCTGATGCAGGCCAATGGCGTGATGACGCCACGCCTGAACTGCGTGAACTCGGTGTCGGCGATCACCCGGTTGTTGCGCGATGGTTTCGGCATTGGCGCGCTACCGCCGGTGTTGGTGGCCGAGGAGCTGGCGCGCGGGGAACTGACCCTGCTGCCCATCGGTCAACGACCACCGGATTTGCAGGTGGTGGTGTCGTGGCGCACGGGTGTTGAATGGGTCGAGGAGATTGTGGCGTTGTGTCAGCAGGTGCTGGAACGGTATGCGCAGGAGATGGGTGAGGATTACATCGTTCTTGCTGACTGAACCCTTGTAGCAGCTGCCGAGGCACGAGGCAGCTGTTACACAGATCTGCGCTTTGGTTATTAGAGGCCGCGCACATCCCGGTCTTCGATCGGCCGGCTCTGGCGCAGGCGTTTGCCGCCCAGCACCACCCAGTCGATCAAGCGGAACAGGCATTCGATCCCGAACGACAGCAGCAATGCGCCGCTCATGCCCCAGATCATCGCTTCCGGGGTCAGCAGGATCTGGTAGCTGTAACCATTCCAGGTTTCCTTGCGGATATCCGGGTCAGCAGCCAGTACCACTTGCAGGAAGCGGATGTACCACGGGCCTTGCATCGCCTGGAATTGCTTGTCCAACGCCAGTTGGCGGGTCAGCAAGTTGCTCAGACTGTCGGCATCGCTGCGAAAGATCGGGTCTTCGCTGGCGCGGTAATGGGCGACCAGCGCCTGCATGTCGCCCTTGAAGAACTCGTTGGCCGTGCCCTGGAAACCGCTCAAACCGGTCTGCGCCTCAATCAGGTGCGCCTCGACCCGCTTGGCGTAATCATTGATAAAACCCGGCACCTGGACACCAATCAACAGGCCCGCCGCAAACAACACCAGCCGTAGGTAACTGAGCAACATCGGGGGAGATCCTTATTCGGTCTTGCCCTGGCTGACGCATTCGCCGCGTCGCCAGAGGCTCCATTGGCCCGGTTCGTAACGGGTCCAGGTTTCGTTTTCGGTCAGGGGTTCAGTCGCGATCACCGTCACCACGTCGTTGGGCGTGGTTTCGGCCTGGAAGTCGACGATCACATCGACATCCTTCAATCGTGCCGGGCCGAATGGCGCCCGACGGGTGATTTGGGCCAATTTGGTCGAGCAATAACAGAACAGCCAGTCACCGTCGCTGAGCAGGCAGTTGAACACGCCTTTGCTACGGTATTCGGCGCAGGCCGCCACCAGGTCTGGCAGCAGCCGTTCAATCTCGACCGGCTCCGGGAACGCGGCGCGCACGCGGTTGAGCAGATCGCAGAACGCCGCCTCGCTGTCGGTGTCGCCGACGGGACGGTAGAAACTGGCGGTCGGTTGAAAGTCCGCGAGCTGGCCATTGTGGGCGAAACACCAGTTGCGCCCCCACAGCTCGCGCACGAACGGGTGGGTATTGGACAGGCAGACCTTGCCGACATTGGCCTGGCGGATGTGCCCGATCACCACTTCACTTTTGATCGGATAGCGCTGCACCAGGTTCGCGACTTCCGACTCGCAACTGGCGGCCGGGTCCTGAAACAGACGCAGGCCACGGCCCTCGTAGAAAGCGATCCCCCAGCCATCACGGTGCGGACCGGTACGGCCGCCGCGCTGCATCAGCCCGGTGAAACTGAACACGATATCGGTCGGCACATTGGCGCTCATGCCCAATAACTCACACATGCTCGGATTCTCGATGAAAAGGCAGGGGCAAGGTTATAAACGCGGCTCGACGCGCAATCGCTGCGGATTGCTCGGCACCGGTGGGCGACCATAACGATCATCGCCGGCACCGCCGAAGGGATGATCATCGTCCGGGTCTTCGGCTTTGGCCGCGGCCTTGGCGGCGGCGGCCTGTTCCTTGCGAGCGTTGGAAGCGCGCTCGATGGGGAAGCGGATCGCCACCATGACCAGGTAAAGGCCGAAGGCGATCATGCCGTACATCAACAGATCGGAAATCGCTCGCCAGGCGTTGTTGCCAACCTTGAACAACAGGTCGAGCGCCGTGATGGCGATAGCCGGCGCGACTTTATCTTTCACTGGATCGATGATGGTCGGGCTGAATAGCAAGACAGCCACCAGCAGCCGCAGCGGCTCGCGCAGCCAGCGCCACATCCAGCGGGTCAAGCGCATCCACACCAACAGGCAGCCAAAAGCGGCAAAGGCGTAGCAGCCCCAAGCGATCAGATAGTCGTTCTCGGTCATGGTGTCCATGGCAAGGCAGGCAAAGAGGCGCTTATAGTAACGACTTTTCGCAGATCAGGCTTGCCCCAATACCAGCCGGTCAAGACACCCAACCTGTGGGAGCGAGCTTGCTCGCGATAGCGGTGTGTCGTTCAACACTGATGTTGAATGTAATGGCCTCATCGCGAGCAAGCTCGCTTCCACAGGTTTTGCACTGAGTCCAGAGCTGACTGTGGTCTGCAACGCCCCTATTTCTTACATTGCACGAGAGCCATCCATGCCCTTATCCGCCAACGTTTCCGCTGCTCCGATTGCCCGCAAGGCCGAGGGCGATGACCCGTATGCCTGGCTGCAGGAGCGCGACACCGATGCGGTGCTCGACTACCTCAAGGCTGAAAACAGCTATCAAGAGGCGTTGACCGCCGATCAGGCCGGCCTGCGCGAAACCCTGTTCGAAGAGATCAAGGGCCGGATTCTCGAAACCGACCTGTCGCTGCCCTCCCCTTGGGGCCCGTACCTGTATTACACGCGGACCACCGCCGGTGACGAATATGCCCGGCACTACCGCTGTCCACGCCCGGCTGATGACAGCCTGCAACTCGACGAAAGCCAGGAACAGTTGCTGCTGGACCCGAACGAACTGGCCAACGGCGGCTTCTTTTCCCTGGGCGCGTTCAGCATCAGCCCGGACCACCAACGCCTGGCCTACAGCATCGACTCCACGGGCGATGAGATTTACACGCTGTTCGTGAAGGAACTGTCCGACGGTCGAGTCAGCGAGCTGGAGTTCCAGGATTGTGACGGCAGCATGACCTGGGCCAATGACAGCCTGACCCTGTTTTTCGGCGAACTGGACGACACCCATCGCCCGCACAAACTGTTCCGCTATCGACTGGACGGTACAGCCGCCGAAGAAGTGTTCCATGAAACGGACGGACGCTTCTTCCTGCATTGCTACCGCTCCAGCTCCGAACTGCAACTGCTGCTGTCCCTGGGCAGCAAGACCACCAGTGAGGTCTGGGCGCTAGACGCCGCCCTGCCGCATCAGGCCTTCACCTGCCTGGCGCCACGGGTCGAGGACCATGAATACGACGTCGACCACGGCGCCCTCGACGGCCAATGGGCCTGGTTCATTCGCACCAACCGCGACGGCATCAACTTTGCCCTGTACAGCGCGGTCGATACCGGCGTGGCGCCGACCGAAGCCGACTGGCAGAACCTGATCCCCCACAGCGACAGCGTGATGATCGAAGGCATGAGCCTGAACACCGGCGCCATGACCCTGAGCCTGCGTGAAGGTGGCTTGCCGATCATTGAAGTCCACCCACAAGGCCTGACGCCTTATCGCGTGCAATTGCCGGACGCGGCCTACAGCCTGCATGTCCAGAACAGTCTGGAGTTCGTCAGCGACAGGATCCGTCTGCGCTACGAAGCCCTGAACCGTCCGGCGCAAATCCGTCAGCTGGAACTGAACAACGGTGAGCAGAAAGTGCTCAAGGAAACCCCGGTGCTCGGCCCGTTCGACGCCGATGCCTACGTCAGCCAGCGCCTGTGGGCCACCGCGCCGGACGGGACACAAGTGCCGATCAGCCTGGTGGTCAAACGCGAGCACCAGGGCCAACCCGTGCCGCTGTATCTCTACGGCTACGGCGCCTACGGCGAAAGCCTCGACCCGTGGTTCTCCCACGCCCGCCTGAGCCTGCTGGATCGCGGCATGGCCTTCGCCATCGCGCATGTGCGCGGCGGTGGTGAATTGGGCGAGGCGTGGTATCGCGCCGGCAAGCAGGAGCACAAGCACAACACCTTCAGCGACTTCATTGCCTGTGCTGAGCATTTGATCGCCAACGGCTTCACCACCGCGCCGCAACTGGCGATCAGCGGCGGCAGTGCCGGTGGCTTGCTGATTGGCGCTGTGCTCAATCAGCGCCCGGAATTGTTCGGCGCGGCGATTGCCGAAGTGCCGTTCGTCGACGTGCTCAACACCATGCTCGACCCAGACCTGCCGCTGACCGTCACGGAATACGACGAATGGGGCAATCCGCAAGAGCCGGACGTTTATGATCGGATCAAGACCTACGCCCCCTACGAAAACGTCACCGCGCAAGCCTATCCGGCGACCCTGGTGATCGCCGGCTACAACGACAGCCGTGTGCAGTACTGGGAAGCGGCCAAGTGGGTAGCGAAATTGCGCGCGACCAAAACCGACAGCAATACCCTTCTGCTCAAGACCGAACTGGGTGCCGGGCATGGCGGGATGAGCGGTCGATATCAGGGATTGCGTGACGTAGCGCTCGAATACGCATTTTTGTTCAAGGTTTTGGGCATGGCCTGAGGAACTTGGCCCGGTGTGCCGGTCTTAAGACCAGCCCCCGGGCCCGGTACAACACCTATCTCCTGTAGGAGCCGGCGGTGCGACGATTCGACCTGCCCGCGATTGGGGCATCACATTCAATATTGATGTTGAATTTGATGGCCTCATCGCGAGCAAGCTCGGCTCCTACAGGGATTAGTGGAGAGCTCAGGACCTTGACCAGCAACAGACACAAGAAAAAGACCGTGACGACATGTCAGAACCGACCTTACTGAACAACGAAATTCGCGATTGGCTGATGGACTGCGGCCTGTTCGACCAATTGCTGCCCGCCGACTTCGCGGCGGCCTCGGGTTACTTCAGCATCAGCACCGTGGCGCAGGGCGAGGAGATTTTCCACGAGGGCGATGCCGGCAGTTTCATGTGCATCATTCACACCGGCCAGGTGGCGGTGCAAAAAACCAACGGTGACGGGCAGCTGGTAACCATGGCCACATTGCGCAGCGGCCGCTCGTTCGGCGAGATGGCCGTGCTGGATGGCGAACGACGCTCAGCCAGCTGCGTGGCCGCCAGCAACTGTCAGTTGCTGAACCTGGGCAAGGACTCGCTGGAAAAGATGATCAACGACGCGCCGAAAATCGCCGCCAAGATCATTCGCGCCCTCGCCGTCTCCCTTTCCAAACGCTTGCGCATGGCCGACGGGCAACTGCTTGAGCAGCAGGTTTAACCGCCCGGCGATTTGGCTTTCGACGGGTTTTGCTCGATCCTCGGCACGGGCTGGTCTTTAGTCGGCGGGCTGGGCATTTCAATCGGCACCAACGGCGGACCACCACTGCCCGGCCCGGCTTTTGGCAAGGACGGCGCAGTGATTTGCGGGTACGGGGTCGGTGTCGCGGTGCCGGGCGAACCGGGCATGGGCGCGGGGCTGACAGGGATGGATTGCAGCGTTTGCGCCTGCACAGCAGTAATCGAGAGCGCGGCCAGAGCAATGGCCGTTAGAATAGTGCGCTTCATCAATGGCTCCGTTGGCCTTGTGGTCACTTTCAGGCTACTCCCAACGGCGTCCGTTTGCCCTCACCGTTTATGCCAATCCTTCTCAAGAGAGCCCCATGAAACGTTTCGTTCTGCTCGACACTGCCCCTATCCCTGAAAACGGCGGTGCCCTGTGCCTGTTCGAATACGGTGAGGATTTCGTCATCAAGATCCAGGGTGGCGACGGCGGGCAACTGATGAACACCCGCATGCACGGCTCCGAAGATGCGTTGGCCGAGATTCCGTGTCGCAAAGTCGCCGGCCGGCCAAATTCTCGCGTGCTGATCGGCGGTCTGGGCATGGGCTTTACCCTCGCCTCGGCGCTCAAGCATTTGGGCAAGACGGCCGAAGTGGTGGTCGCCGAGCTGGTGCCGGGTGTGGTGGAGTGGAACCGAGGTCCACTGGGCGAGAAGGCCGGCAACCCGTTGCTCGACCCGCGCACCGTGATCCGCATGGAAGACGTGGCCAAGGTATTGCAAGCCGAGCCGCAAGGCTTCGACGCGATCATGCTCGACGTCGACAACGGCCCCGAAGGCCTGACCCAACGAGCCAATAGCTGGCTCTATTCCGCCGGTGGCCTGAGTGCCTGCGCCAAGGCCCTGCGGCCCAAAGGCGTTCTGGCGGTGTGGTCGGCCAGCGCCGACAAGCAGTTTTCCGACAAATTGAAGAAGGCCGGTTTCAAGGCCGAGGAAGTCCAGGTCTTTGCCCATGGCAACAAGGGCACGCGTCACACCATCTGGATTGCCGAGAAGCTCAAGGGCTGAGCTAAACTCACGTCATAACCGTCATTAGTCTTTTTTACAAAGGTGAACCCATGAGTTCGTCCACCCCGACCAATACTTCGAAGCTGGACCGCATCCTCGCCGACAACCAGCGCGACAAGGAAATGGGCTACCGCGACAAGGCCCTGAAGATGTACCCGCATGTGTGCGGCCGCTGCGCCCGTGAGTTTTCCGGCAAGCGCCTGAGCGAACTGACCGTGCACCACCGCGACCACAACCACGACAACAACCCGCAAGACGGCTCGAACTGGGAACTGTTGTGCCTGTACTGCCACGACAATGAACACTCGCGATATACCGACCAGCAGTATTTCGGCGAAGGCTCGCTGAGCACGCCGAAAATCGCCAAGGCAACGCATAACCCGTTTGCGGCGTTGGCTGGGTTGATGAAAAAAGAAGACTGAAGTCGACTGACCCCATGCCTGATCATTCCCACGCACTGCGTGGGAATGCAGCCCGGGACGCTCTGCGTCCCATCTAGAGCCGAACGCAGAGCGTCCGTTGAGGCATTGCCACGCGGAGCGTGGGAATGATCACTGAACACCCCTTCCCCAATCCCCGTATAATCGCCGTTTTTTCCCCGAAGGCACCCCGCTCGTGGCAGATAAACGGTACAGCTGCATTGGTTTGTATAACCCCAAATCACCGGAAAACGTCGGTTCGGTCATGCGTGCCGCCGGCTGCTATGGCGTGGCGTCCGTGTTCTACACCGGCAAACGTTATGAACGCGCCGCCGACTTCGTGACCGACACCAAGCGCGTCCACTACGACATCCCGCTGATCGGCATCGACGACCTGAAAAAAATCCTGCCGCTGGGCTGCGTGCCGGTGGCCGTGGAACTGGTCGAAGGTGCGCGCTCCCTGCCGGAATACACCCACCCCGATCGCGCCCTCTACATCTTCGGCCCGGAAGACGGCTCGCTGGATAAAGAGATTCGCGACTGGTGCGAAGACGTGGTCTACATCCCGACCACCGGTTGCATGAACCTGGCGGCCACCGTCAACGTCGTGCTTTACGACCGCATGTCCAAAGGGCTCAACACCCGTTCCGGGGCGAAATTTCGCTGATTCGACGCACATCCGATGGAACAAGCCGCCCGCCTCGGCAGTCAGCTTAACTATCCACGACGACGCAGCCCTTCCTGCCAGGAGAAAGATCATGAGCGAACTCAAACGCGTAGAACGCATTGAATCCACCCCGTTCCAGAGCCATTCCGAGCACAACGTTTACGGTTGGGAGCGCGCAGGCTCCGTGGCCGGTGGCGTAGTGATGATGGGCAAGGGCCTGCGTCGCGGCGGGATTTTCGGCTTGATTCAAGTGGCGATCGGCGGTGTGGTACTGGCCCGCGGGATCACCGGGCACAGTTCGGTCAAAAGCATGATCGAGAAGAGCCGCCAGGACATGGACAACGTGCGGGCGAAAATTGAGCGGGCCGGGGAAGAATTGCGCACGTTGAAGGCAAATGCCGAGGCGGCGACCAAGACGGCTACGGTGACGGGGAATGATTCGTTGAAGTCGCCGAAGACAGGGGTTTGATCCAGAAAAAGTATTGAGGCTTAGGGCCTCATCGCGAGCAGGCTCACGCCTACAGTTGATTTGTGGTGTACACAAAATCCTGTAGGAGTGAGCCTGCTCGCGATGGCGGTATCATTGGAGCAACTCGGTATCGAGAACTTTGGAAGGCTCGCCAATGACGCTCTCGGCGAGCTGAACAAACTCCTTGGTATCGACACTCTCCAGATGCATCGCCCCGCGTAACACATCATCCAGCGATCGCTTGTTACGCGTCTTCAAGCGAATTTCGCGATCCAGTTCCTGTAGCATCACCACCGCTTTCGACACTTGCGCCGGACTGATCTGGTCGCCACGCACGGTCGTGACCTTCTGGCTGTCCTTGACCAATTTGCCATGCAGGCTTTCATACCGTTCATCGCTCATGCCGCCGGCGCGGCGCACCAGTTCGATGGAGTAGTACTCGGCAAACCCTTCGCTGATCCATTCGCTGCGCTGTTTGTCGTTGATCCGTGCGAACACCTGCGCCAGTTCACGCACCAGCGCGCTGCTGCCGTTTTCGCTGACCAGCGCAAGACGTGTATTCAAGTAGATCGACTCGTGCGCGGCCTGGCTACCGCGCCACATCGGGTCGTTGGCGCCGACAATCAGCAGTTTGCCTGGATGACGCGGAAACACAGCTTGCACTTGCGGCCAGACGAAGGTCAAAAGCGTCAGCACGTCCATGCGGCGCATGCCCTGGCCCTGAGGCGAAGTGACGGTGACTTCGGTTTCGCCCAATCGGGTGCGACGGCTGCCGAGATGACCGGCGAGCATCCAGCCGGTGGGCCGGTCGAACAATCGGGACACGTTGTCGATGCGAAATTTATTCTTGCCGATTCGCGGCCAGGCGGTTTCGACGCTTTTCCAGCCGGTCGGCAACTCGAACTCAAGGCGCGAAACCAACTCGATGCCGTCCTGTTGATCGAGTCTGGCGGCGGGCACCAGGTCATCACCACGCATCAACGCCCAGGTCGGTGTCATGCGCGTATCGAAACTGCCGTTTTTGCGCCCGTGGCTGATACGCACGCGGTAGGTCAGGCTGGCCTTGTCGGCGGCAGGATGCCAAACACCCCGTGCGGCTTTGCCCGGCGTGAGTTGCCATTGGCCGTCGGCCTTGAAGTCGCTGTAGTGGCTGCCGTCGCCCAGGTCAAAATCCAGGCTGCGCACCGCCGAACCCTGCGCCAGTGTCAGGCGTACTTCCGCCTGATCGCTTTGCGGCAACAGGCGCACGTGGTAATCCAGATCGACTTTCTTCGCCGCCCACACGGGCGAACTCAGGGCCACTAGCCCGACTGCCAACGCCAGCCGCCATCCCACAGCCATACACACTCCTTAGTGAAGCTGAATCTGTCAGCCATTAACCCGCGCGGAATATCAGGTGATCTTCCCAGTCATCTTCAGGCACGCTGCCTTCGGCGAGCATGCGCCCGGATTGTGAAATTCGTTGGTGGTGCACCGCATCGCGGTCGCCGCACACCAGATGGTGCCAGAGCGGCAAGTCCTTGCCTTCACTGACCAGGCGATAGCCGCAGGTCGGTGGCAGCCATTTGAACTCGTCGGCCTTGCCCGGCGTGAGCTGGATGCAGTCCGGGACGAAATCACGCCGGTTGGGGTAATCGGTGCACTGGCAGGTTTTCAGGTCCAGAAGTTTGCAGGCGATGCGCGTGTAATAGACGCTGTTGTCGTCTTCATCTTCGAGTTTTTGCAGGCAGCACAGGCCGCAGCCGTCGCACAGCGACTCCCATTCCTCTTGATCGAGTTGATCGAGGGTTTTGCGTATCCAGAACGGTTCGACTTTGGCGGCCATGGCTCAAGCATCAACATCAGGTGGTGAAAAGGCCGCCAGTCTAGTGCCAAGGCCCTTGCGGGCCAAGCATTGGCGACTGCCGGTAGAACGGACTTGTCAGTTTTTGCGCCGCCCAGTAGGGTTTTGCGTCGCTCCCTCACTTCAAACGTAGCAAGGAATCTCTTGATGAGTGCCAATCCACGCGTTGCCGACTATGCCATTCACCCGCAATTCACCGATCGCTGGTCGCCCCGCGCGTTCACCGGCGAAGCGATTCCTGAAGAGACCCTGCTGAGTTTCTTCGAAGCTGCGCGCTGGGCACCGTCGGCCTACAACTCGCAGCCTTGGCGGTTTCTCTACGCGCGTCGCGACACGGCAAACTGGGAGCGTTACCTGGGACTGCTGAACGAATTCAACCGCAGCTGGGCACAACACGCCTCGGCGCTGGTGATCGTGATTTCGAAAACCACCTTCATCGCACCGGGCGCGACTGAAGAAACCCCGGCGCTGTGGCACACCTTCGACACGGGTTCGGCGTGGGGGCACCTGGCGTTGCAAGCGAGCCTCAGCGGCTGGCACACCCACGGCATGGCCGGTTTTGATCAGGAGCTGACCCGCAAGGAGCTGAACATTCCGCAAGGTTATGCACTGCACGCCGCCGTGGCGGTGGGCAAACTGGGGGATAAGGCGACGCTGGCGGATTACCTGCAAGCGCGCGAAGAGCCGAGCCCGCGTCGCCCGTTGAGCGAACTGGCCGCTGAAGGCGACTTCACCCTCTAACAACACCGCAAAACCAATGTGGGAGCGAGCTTGCTCGCTCCCACATTTGATTGAGGGTGAACTCAGTAGCCGCGCTCGAAATCCACTTCTCCGCGCAGCGCTTCACCCGCCTCGTAAGCCCGCAGGTTCTCGACAAACAAATTCACCATCATCGATGGCGAGGTCGGTGCCGAGCTGTGACCGGTCAGCAGCAAGCCCCAGGCCGTCCAGAACGGATGACGTTGCGGCAGCGGCTCCTGACGGCAGACATCAATTACCGCGCCCGCCAGATGCCCTTCTTTCAAGGCTTCGACCAGATCGGCATCGACCACCGCCACACCGCGACCGACGTTGATGAACAACCCGGTCGGCTTGAATTGCTTGAACAGTGTCGCGTCGTACAGGTCGTGGGTGTTCGGGGTATTGGGCAGCAGATTGATCACGTAATCCACTTCGCCGACCAGACGCGGCAAATCCGCCAGCGCGCCGACTTCGATAAACGGTGCCTGCTCGCGAGCTTCGCTGGCAATGCCGTACAACTCGACGCCAAACGGCAGCAGAAACTTCGCCACGGTCTGGCCGATGTCGCCGGTGCCGACGATCAACACTTTGCGCCCCGCCAGGCTTTGGCCCTGGCGGCTATCCCATTTGCGCTCGACCTGACTGACCAGCCGCGCCAGCACTTCGCGTTCGTGGCCGAGCATGTAGGTCAGCACGTATTCGGCCATGACCTGGCCAAAAATGCCGACCGCGCGGGTCAGGCGATAGTGACGGGGCAAACCGTCGACCAGCAGCGGCGTGATGCCCGCCCAGGTCGATTGCAGCCATTGCGGCTCATGACCCTGACGCAACAGGGTGGCCAGCAGATCCGGTTGACCCAGCCAGACCGGGCAATCAGCCGCCAGACGGGCCAGTTCAGCGGAGTCGCCACTGGTGAGCACTTCCAGCTCAGGTGCCGCCTGACGCAGCAATTGTGCATATACCGGGTGGTCGTGTTCAGCAATCAGAACGCGCATGTTTCAAACCTTTCAAAAGCCGTGCAGACGACCGCCGAGCGAGTATGGTTCCCTCGTCGCGGTCATCGCCAAAAATCATTCCAGTGTTTCACACAGACGCTGAACAGAGCCTGTCTGCCGCTTACATCGGGTCGTTGCGGCGCAGCAACTCTTCCGGCAAGTGTTCGATGTATTCGTCTTCGGCCGGTGGCATTTGCAGGTGGTAGCCCTGCTTTTCGAGGTTTTCCAGGACCACCGTGATGTCCTCGCGCGACAGCTTGCGCTCGGGGGTCAGCACCAGATCGAACGCGTGGTGCGGTTTGCCGAAGGCGGCCATCAATGATTCCGGGACGCGCTCCAGTGCATCGCTTTTGAGCACATAGAGGTACATCTCGTTTTTTTTCAGGCTTCGGTAGATCGAGCAAATACGTTTCAAGGCTGTTCTCCGGCGGTGGCCAGGCTGTCGAGCAATGCCTGGCCCATCAATTCGCGGCGCCAGCCACGCAGCGAATCAGGCAATTGGTATGGACCATTGGGGAAGCCGCTCTTGAGCAGCGCTTCCAGGGTTTTCTTGCGCAGCATCAGTTCCGGCGCGATGTTCAAGCGTTCGGCTTCGGCCTGACCAATGGCGCGCAGCTGTTTGACCAGCACGGCGGCATCCACCGGCAGCGGCTCCGGCACAGCAGGCGGCCATTGATCGGGCGACACACTGCCGGCGCGCTTGATCAGATCCAGCAGAAACTCGCCATCCTGACGCACGGTGCGCGGGTGCATGTCTTCGATTTTCGCCAGCGCGCCGAGGTTGTCCGGCTGAGTCCGCGCCAGCGGCCACAGGGAGTGCTCACGGACAATGCGGTTGCGCGGCAAGTCACGGGCACGGGCCTCGCGCTCACGCCAGGCGCACAGTTCACGCAACACGGCGAGTTGGGCGCGGGACAGTTTCCAGGCCAGCTTGGCATCGCGATAAACCTCGTACGGGTCGACCTCGCGGCGCAGGTTGGCCACCAGCTCAGCGCCGTCGTCCAGGACCCAGTTGTATTTGTCCTCAGACAGCTTCGGACGAAGCTGTACGAAAACCTCCGCCAAGTGCAGAGCATCTTCGGCGGCGTAGCTGATCTGGGTGTCGGACAGCGGACGTTGCAACCAGTCGGAGCGGGTTTCGCCCTTGGGCAGGTCGATGCCGAGCACCTCTTGCACCAATCGCGAGTAACCCATGGAGAAACCCAGGTTCAGGTAGGCGGCCGCCAGTTGCGTATCGAACAGCGGCGCCGGCAGGCTGCCGGTCAGGCGCAGCAAGACCTCGAGGTCTTCACTGCACGCATGCACGACTTTGACCACCGCCGGGTTTTCCAGCAACGCGGCCAAGGGCTTCCAGTTGTCGATGGTCAGTGGGTCTATCAGGTAAGCGCGTACGCCATCGCCGATCTGCAGCAGGCCTGCAATCGGGTAAAAGGTGTCGACCCGCATGAATTCGGTGTCGAGGGCAACGAATGGCAGTTGCTGCCACTCGGCGCAAAACTGACCGAGGCTATCGTTGTCGCGAATCCAGTGAATATCGATGGCCACACGGCTCTCCCTTGAAGAATGGCGCGCAGTATATATCGCCCCCGGCGATTTCCGCGCATCACTGAACAAGAGCTTTAGCGAAAAGACCTGCCCGACAGCAATAAATGTCTGACAAGCGGAGACTAACTGGTCTTACTGAGTACGTAGACCCGCATCCACCTGCAACCCGGCAGGACGTCCTGATGGCTCAGCACCCGGAAACCGGCTTGCTTGAAGTCCGCTTCAATCTCGGCCTTGCTGACCGGCTGCGGGGCGTGAACGGCCTCCGTCTCTGGTCGGCGCAGATTAAAATAGCCGTCGATCCGAGCCGCCACAATTACCGTATCGCGACTGACCCGGTGGAATTCCTGGAGCATGACCATCCGATGTTCGGCGCAGGTGATGTGCTGAAACAGTTGCATGCAAAAAATGCAGTCCACCGCATTGACGGACAAGCCCAGGCTGAACGCTGAGCTCTGAAAGGTCTTGATCCGCTTGAGCAGGCTTTGCGGATGGTGAGTCTGCGCATGGTTAAGCATGTCCTGGGACGGGTCCGACGCGAGGATCACGCGGTTTGCGTGCTCGGCCAGCACCGGCCAGAAGCGCCCGGCACCGCAGGCCACGTCAAGGATCAACCCCGGCTCGCCCGCCACCTTGAGCGCATTGCGCACCAGGTTTTCCTCGCGCCAGAACGCCAGGCGCCCCATCAGGCTACGCGGTTGCGGCTGACGGCAGACGCGGGCGTGTTCCTGATCGTAGCGCCGGGCGAACTCAAGCTCGATGGCGGATGTGGGTTGCGCAGACATGTGCAATTGACCCTTGATGATGACTCTTGCGACCGCAAGTTAGCGGCCAGTGTCTGAAAAAGTTGAAGCGTTCAATCCTTGGCCAACACGCCGTCGACCACCGCACCGCGACAGCCGGCAAACATATCCAGATCCTGGTTGTAGACCTTGCTGTTGACTTCCAGCAGCCCCAGCATCGAATGAAACAGGTTGTCCTGGCTCAATGGCTTGTCGCGACTCAGTTGCAGGCAATGTGTGTTTACCGAGAACGACTTCTGATAACTGTCGGAGAACCACGCCAGCATGGCCACGTGTTTCTGTTGCTCCGGCGCCAGCATGTAAGGCGTGCCGTGCAGGAACAGATTGTATTCACCCAAAGATTCGCCGTGGTCGGACAGGTACAGCATCGCGGTATCCACTTTCTCCTGGTTCTTGCGCAACAGATCGATCAGGGTCGACAGCACGTGGTCGGTGTACACCAACGTGTTGTCGTAACCATTAACGATACTTTCGCGACTGCAATTGTTCAGCGCGTTACTTTCACAAACCGGCGTGAAATGCTCGAACTCTTTCGGGTAACGCTTGAAGTATTCAGGGCCATGGCTGCCCATTTGATGCAAGACCAACACGGTGTCTTTATCGAGTGTGTCGATGAAATGTTGCAAACCTTGCAGCAGGATTTCGTCGCGGCATTCGCTGTTGGCGCACAGCACCGGGTCTTTCAGGTTGCTTACGTCGTCGATGGTGACCCGGTCGCACGTGCCTTTGCAGCCCGACTGGTTGTCACGCCAGATCACGTCCAGGCCGGCCCGTTTAAGCACATCGAGCAGGCCCTCTTCATTCTTCGCCTTGCTGGCGTTGTAGTCCTTGCGGCCCATGTTGGAGAACATGCACGGCACGGACACGGCGGTTTCGGTGCCGCAGGAATGCACATCGGTAAACGAAATCAGGCCGGCTTCTTTACTCAGCTTCGGGGTGGTGTCGCGGCCATAGCCCAGGATGCCGAAGTTCTCGGCCCGGGCGCTTTCGCCCACCACCAGTACGGTCAGGGATTTGCGGCCATGGGATTGCCAGACCGGGTTCTTCTGCGCGTCTTCGCCGATTTTGACAAAGGGTTGATGGGCAGACGCAACCTGTTCACGCAAGTAACCAGCGGAGGCACCAATGTAGTTGCTCGGCACAACCATCAGGCGCAACTCATGGTGATTACGGAACAAAGAAGACAAGCCCTGATAGTTAATCAGGGCCACGCCGCCTATAACGACAGCGGACACAACACTTACCAACACCTTGCTTAATAACTCGTGGTGCCAGCGACGATAACTGATCGGTGTTTTCCACAATAACAACGACGGCAAAACACCCAGGAACAGGATATACGCCAACAACTTCAACGAGAGCAAGTCTCTTACTTCCGTCGCATTGGTTTGTGCAAAGTTACGCAACATGCCGGTGTCAATCAGTACACCGTATTGGCTCATGAAGTAGGCCACCCCGGCGCTGATCATGAAGATCAGCGTCAGGACCGGCTTGAGCACACGCTTGAACGCCAGAAAGGTCAGTACAATGTTGAAAGCCGCCAGAATCATCGCCCCGAATGCCACGCGCATGACGATGCCTTTACCGTCGGCTGCGGTGATTTCAAACAGGTGCTGCCACAACACAAAATTGAAGGCAGTTAACAAAAAGGCGCTGGCAATCAGTGTCACCCATTCCGGGCGCACGGCTTTAATCTTCAACATGGTGATCGGCTGTTCCTGAAAAGAAGTGCCTACGGCAAATGTGAAAATTTCATTGACCGTGACAACACTAATGTTAAGCAGCCAACCATCAATTTTTTGTGAAAAAGAAGCCAACGAATAGTTGGCTTATTAAACCTGCGACCAACGTTATGAATAATTGAGAATGGTTCAGGCCTGGTTCAGGTACCAGCGCCAGTCCTGCTCGCCGACCTCGCCCATGAACTGTCGATACTCGGCGCGCTTAACGGCCAGGTAGACGCCCAGAAAAGGTTGTCCGAACGCTTCACGCGCCCAGGTCGAGCCTTCCAGCGCGCGCAACGTGGTCAGCCAATCGGTCGGTAACAGCTCCGTGGCCTGGGCGTACCCGTTGCCTTCCACCGGCGCACCCGGGTCGAGTTGTTCGCGAATACCGCGATGGATACCAGCCAGTATCGCCGCGGCGGCCAGGTACGGGTTGGCATCAGCGCCGCAAATACGGTGTTCGATGTGCCGGGAAAACGCCGGCCCACCCGGCACGCGCAGACTCACCGTGCGGTTATCCACGCCCCAGGTCGCCGCCAGGGGCGCATAGCTGTTGGTCTGGAATCGCCGGTAGGAGTTGGCATTCGGGCAGAACAACAGCAAAGAATCGAGCAAGGTACTGAGCATGCCGCCGACCGCCTGCCTGAGCAACGGCGTGCCGTCCGGGGCTTCGCTGGCGAACAGGTTGTTGCCCTCTCTGTCCGCGAGGCTGACATGCATGTGCATCCCCGTGCCCGCCAGATCGTCGAAGGGTTTGGCCATGAAGCAGGCCGTCATCCCGTGCTTGTGGGCCACGCCCTTGACCAATCGTTTGTAACGCACGGCTTCGTCCATTGCCTGTAGGGCATCGGTGCGATGTTCGAGGGTAATTTCCACCTGCCCCGGCGCGTATTCGGAAATCGCCGTGCGCGCCGGAATGCCTTGCAGCTTGCAGGCGCTGTAGAGATCGGCCAGAAACGGTTCGATCTGCTCCAGTTCACGCAAGCCATAGACTTGCGTCGTGCGCGGCCGCCCGCCATCGACATCCCGCGCCGGTTGCGGCCGCCCGTTGCTGTCGCGCTGCTGATCCAGCAGATAAAACTCCAGCTCCGCCGCCATCACCGGGTAGTAACCGTCGGCTTGCAGGCCTTCGATCACTTTCGCCAACAAGTGCCGGGGATCGGCGATCGTCGCCGGCATGCCTTCTTTGGGGTGCATGCTGACTTGCACCGCCGCTGTCGGAATCAACCGCCACGGCATGCGCGTCAGGCTGCCGCTGATCGGGTAGGCACGGCAGTCAATGTCGCCGACGTCCCAGACCAGTCCGGAGTTTTCCACGTCGTCGCCATTGATGGTCAGGCCCAGAATGGTGCTCGGCAGCGGCCGACCGCTCTCGTACACCGCCAGCAGTTCATCGCGATGCAGCAGCTTGCCCCGTGGCACACCGTTGTTGTCGAGGATGAACAGCTCGAACATTTCAATGTCCGGGTTCTGTTCGAGAAAGGTCAGGGCTTCTTGCGGGGAGGCGAACGAGGTCGTGGCACAACTCATGGGTATTCTCTTTTTCCGCGTCAGGCAAACGCGCAGGCGTCGCCGAAGTGATCCAGCGCATGGCGCGGGACCTGTCAGAACAATCAACGGGAAATACAGGAATCCGGGGGGCGTGCGTGACGGCAATGCCACAGCGCCCAGAAGGCCAGCTCGGAGGGAAGTGCGACGGGACAATCGCCCATAGGTAAAACCGTAGAGGACAGATGAGCGGCAGCGTCACACGGGCGGTCAGGTCTTTAAATCGGGATTTGAAGAACCTTGGTTGCAGATGGACTAAACAATCATCTCCAAACACCCTGATGGCTGAGGTATTTAATTTTTAAATAGTGCTGCGGATTATCTGATTTGCGGCCGCCAGCCCTGGCGTGCCTAATCGGGGCCTTGTTTTTGAAGGCCCGTTTGATGGAAAACGTTCGCGCGACGACCCGCCCTGCCCTTTGGCTGATGTTCAGCATCATGCTCGTCGCTCTTAACCTGCGTCCGTCGATGGCGGCGGTCGGGCCCTTGCTGTCGTCGATTCGCCCGGACATTGCGCTGAGTTTCAGCATGGCCTCGCTGCTGACGATGCTGCCGGTCATGGCCATGGGCCTGGCGATGTTTTTTGGCTTGCGGGTCAGCCAACGCTTCGGCGAACAGCGCACGGTGGTGCTGTCGCTGTTGATCATTGGCGTGGCCACGGCGTCGCGACTGTTTCTCGATTCGGCCGTCGAACTGATCCTCAGTGCGGTGCTGGCCGGTGTCGGTATTGCGCTGATCCAGGCCCTGATGCCGGCGCTGATCAAGGCCCGGTTCAGTGACAACGTCGCCCTGTGCATGGGGCTTTATGTCACGTCGATCATGGGCGGCGCGGCGATTGCAGCCTCGTTTGCGCCGCTGGTCATGAACCAAAGTGGTAGCTGGCGCCTCGGCCTGGCGATCTGGGCGGCGCTGGCCGTGATGGCCCTGCTGCTATGGTCTGGCCTGCGTGGCGAATCTACGGCACGCTCGACGCAATCAACCCGCCGGCCGAGTTTTTTCGCCAATTCCCGCGCCTGGTTACTCGCCATCTTCTTCGGTCTGGGCACCGCGTCCTACACCTGTGTGCTGGCCTGGCTCGCGCCTTACTACGTGGAACAAGGCTGGAGCGAGCAACACGCCGGGTTGCTGCTGGGCTTTTTGACGGCCATGGAAGTGTTGTCCGGGCTGGTGACGCCTGCCATTGCCAATCGCAGTCGTGACCGGCGACTGGTGCTGGTGGTGTTGCTGGCGCTGATCATGGCCGGCTTCTGCGGGCTGATTCTCTGCCCGCAACAGCTGAGCCTGCTCTGGCCGTGCCTGCTGGGGCTGGGCATCGGCGGGCTGTTCCCGATGAGCCTGATTGTATCGCTGGATCACCTCGATGACCCGCAACGCGCCGGCGCCCTGACGGCATTCGTGCAAGGCATCGGGTACTTGATCGCCGGCCTTTCACCGCTGATGGCCGGAATGATTCGTGACCAACTGGGCAGTTTCGAATGGGCCTGGTGGGCGCTGACAGGGGTCGTTGGGTTGATGATCCTGATGGTCCTGCGCTTCGACCCGCGGCATTACCACCAACACATCGACTGATCGGCGCAGAAACTTCCTACAAGGCATTCTCCTGGCACCATCGTTCCGTTAGGATCTTTCGCACACGTTTGCGCATTGATCGCGCACGGAACACAGCGAGACAGAACGGATGCTGAACAGTAACTTGCTTCGAAAGCTCGACATGCAGGACCTCATGGTGTTTGTCGCCGTGTACGAGCAAAGCAGCGTCACCGGTGTGTCGGAGGCGCTTTGTGTCAGCCAGTCCACGGTGAGTTACTGCCTGAAAAAGCTGCGGACCAGTTTTGAAGACGAGTTGTTTATCAACTCCCGCACCGGCATGCGCCCCACCTACAAAGCCAGCACCATGTACGCGCATGTGCTGAAAATTCTCGAAAGTATCAACCTGTGCCACGCCAGCACCCAAGCGTTCGACCCGACCTTGCAAGCGGTGACGTTCAACATCTGCGCGCCGGAGTACTTCGAGCAGTTGATTCTGCCGCGTCTGCTCAAGCGCTTCGATTTCGCCGACCTGCCGGTGATGGTCAACATGCACAAATTCGAAACCGACATCCCGGTCGACGAGTTGCGCGATGGCCGCCTCGACCTGGTGATCTGTTTCGGCCCGAATTTCCATCGCAGCCACACCGACTTCAAATCCCGGCTGTTACTGGAAGATGATCTGGTCTGTGTGTTCGACAAACGCGCCACGCCACTGGAGTCACGGCTGAGCCTGCAAGCCTTTGTGCAACGCCGGCATGTGTTTCCAACCCCATGGACGTCCAGCACCAACATGGTCGACGGCTGGCTGGCACAACAGGCGCACAAGCGGCAGATTGTCGCGCGAGCCAACAGCTACAGCGCGGCACTGAAGATGATCACTGGCACCGACTACATCCTGACCCTGCCCCGCCGTATCCAGCAATTGCTCGCCAACGAGGCGATCTTCAATCATTGCGAAGCGCCCAATGGCCTGCCGGGTTTCACCCTGGACATGCAGTGGAGTCAAAGTGCCGATCAGGACAGTGCCAACACCTGGCTGCGCGAGCAGGTGATTGACGTCTGTGCCGAGCAGGTGGCCTGAATTCAGGGGGTGATGGCGGTCTTGGTGTAGGACTCGCGATCGATATCGAGGATTTCCACGCACAACTGCACTTCGACACCGGTTGGCCATTCGCACAGGTCCTGGACCACCGCCAGCAGGCTTTCCGACAGCTGCTGTTTGATCTGCGGTGAGCGACCGCTCAACAGCGCCAGTTTCACATGCACAAACGCCCGTTCATTCAACGCAGTGCCGACCTTGAAGTTCTCCACCTTCAGTGCCCGACTCTTGATGTCGAACTCTGCCGCAAACTGACCGGAAGCCACCAAGGCATTATTGAGCCGGATCAACGCCACGTCGGCGTTCAGCCCAGGCAGGTTGGCGGTGTATTCCATGTGCACGTGTGGCATGACGCAGCTCCAGATAGTGGGCAGAAAGATCCTACGTATAACACAGCGCTGTCTGACTCACTCGGGCAGCGGCAAGGGTGGACGTTCACTCATGAACACCTCCAGGCGCGAACGCAACCAGCGTTCGGCGGGGTCGGTATCGACATGGCTGAGCCAGACCATCGACAGGTCCAGGGTCGGGGTCTTGAACGGGAACGGTTCCTTGAACAGCAAACCGGTAGCCGCCATGGCGTCGGCCGTGTAATCCGGCAGGCTGGCAATCAGATCGGTGCCCGCGAGCAAGGCCGGCAACGAGCTGTATTGCGGCACGGACAGCACCACCTGACGCGTCCGGCCAATCTCGGCCAGCCACTCATCGGCGTAACCACTGACGTTCGCCGTGTGGGAAACCAGCACATGAGGGCGTGCGCAATATTCATCAAGCGTCAGCGGTGTGTCGGACGCATCGGCGCGCAGGATGCTTGGCTGAATGTGGCGCAACAATTTGCGCTTGGCGTTGGCCGGCAGGCCGCGGGTCTGGCTGATGCCGACCGTGATGTCGCCGGACGCGAGCAAGTCCGGTATGCGCCAGTAATCGACGTGCTGAACCACAAACACCACCTTCGGCGCTTCCCGGCGCAAGGCGCGCAGCAACGGAGGCAGCAGGCCGAACTCGACGTCATCTGACAGCCCGATGCGAAACGTCATGGTGCTGCTGACCGGGTCGAAACTGTGGGTCAGGCTCAACGCCACCGACAACGAATCCAGCGCCGGTGACAGGTACTGAATCAACTCCTCGGCGCGGGCCGTCGGTTCCATGCGGTGGCCGACACGGATGAACAGCGGATCGTTGAACATCGCCCGCAAGCGGTTGAGCGCCGAGCTGATGGTCGGCTGACCGAGAAACAGCTTCTCCGCCACCCGCGTCACGTTGCGCTCGAGCATCAACGTTTCGAACACCACCATCAGGTTGATGTCCGCCTTGCGCAGCTCATTACGATTCATTCCTTGCCCCCGGTCCCCAACACATGAGGCAGTGTAGAAAGGCCCGAGGGAGGCGTCTATGTCCAGCGGACATCAATTGACGGTCAAGGACTTCAAACCGAGTGCGAGTATTCGTGCGTCCTGCCCTATCCCGAACTGTTTGGGGGTGACCGCATCGGCAAATTGAAATTGCAGCCTCAGCACCCCCTGACTCGATACCCGTTGCTGCATCTCGTGCGTGATGGGCACGTCGATAAAGTTGCCATCGGCTTGCTCAAGCCGGGTATTCAGCGCCGGCATGCCATTGATGCTGATGACGACACTTTGCCCTGCATGCCCTGGTGGTAGAAACGCCGTGGCCTCCAGACGCAAGGAATGCACCGGCGCCGGAACCCGGAACATGACTTCAGCTTCGGGACCTTCGGACCAGGTGCCCCAGAGCTCCGAATCGGACCAGCCCCTGGCCAACATCGCCCGCCCCTGGCTGCCATAGGCAAATACGGTTTTTTGTCCGGAATCGAGGGATGGAATCAGCTCCAGCGGGTTGACCTGCGGTGTGGCCTGCAAGCAAGTGCTGCAGCGTTTCCAGCCCGGCGCCAGCACCGTAAAGCCATCAATCCGGGTAAACAGGTCCGATTGGGCATCAATATTCATCACAGACTGGAGCAGCGCACGCTCATCGAGCAGGTACAACGAATCGGCATCATAATTTCCCGACTCCATTTCACGAGCCGTCTCCTGCTCGGATTTGATCCAGTTGACCGTGTCCATCCGCCCAAGGTAAACGGCATTCGTCGCCAGGCCATGGGCACCGGCAAAATCAGCCACCGCCATCCAGTGCGGGGAGAGGTTCTGCGGAACAATCCAGCGGACATTCTTGTAATGAGCTGCGGCGCTTTCCCAGAACGGATCAATCATGGGCGAGGTCCACTTCGCGGCCGGCGCGACCATCAACTGCTTGCGTACCCCCTCCCAGCCCGCATGGGTGTCCAGCACCTGAATCAGCAACGCCAGCGACATCAGACTCACGGCGGTTCGAGGTGTGTTGGCCCGGATCACCAGGAAAAGGATGGTGAAGATAATCGCGTAGTAGACCGGCCAGAACATCCGTCCAGATGCACGGAAGACATTGGCGATAGAGATCACTACCGGGGGCAACGGATAGGTGAGCTCGAGCGAGCCCATCGCCACATGGTTTGACAGCGAAAACAGGGTAAGCCCTGCCAGTGCCAGAAACAGCAGCGGTTGCCGCCCCAGTCGCTGGCGAAAACCGGTTTTACCCTGCAGCAAGCCCACCACGGCACAAATGCCCAGCGTGATCACCCCAAGACCGAGAAACAGAAATCCTTCGCCGTCACCGAACCCTTGAACACCGGGTAAATCCTTCAATACATAGGACCACTGCCCCGGATCGATCAGTGACAGCAGGTTCATGGCGTACATGCCAAAACCATCGGAAATCGCGCCACTGCCCACCGAAAAATAGCCCGCCTGCCAGCAACAAAAACTGACCAGCGAAAACAGCCCGATCAGTTCGATGGCAGCCGACTGCAGCGTCATTTTTTTCCTGAAATAACCAGCCGTGAGATCGGCGATCCAGATCACGGCAACCATCGCCAGAAAGTACGCATGGATCAACGCGGCCGCCGCCAGCAAG
Source organism: Pseudomonas mucoides (assembly GCF_015461845.1). Taxonomy (GTDB): domain Bacteria; phylum Pseudomonadota; class Gammaproteobacteria; order Pseudomonadales; family Pseudomonadaceae; genus Aquipseudomonas; species Aquipseudomonas mucoides. Next base: position 1,410,599 of record NZ_JACOPW010000001.1, read on the forward strand.
GCGCCCCAGGCCAGACGTCGACGGCGCAAATTCGGGTGCAGCCCCAGATACAACGAAGCCAGCACCAGAAAATGCCCACCGAGTGACAAATGGAACGGCATGCGCATGATCATCGGTGGCGCGAAGACAAACAGCGCCGTTCCCACGGCACGTACGCCCACATGGGAAGAAACCAGCCCCAGCAGTTTCCACGCGAACCAGGCCTGCAAGACGAAGCAGGCGAGGAACCACAGCCCGAAATACTGGAAAGGCATCGGCAATAGCGAGGCAAACGGTTTGAACAAGAGGGCCAGCAGCGGGTTGGAATCAGAGAAAATGATGCCGTTACCCAACTCCAGCCCGTAGGAAGGATTGAGCCCGACAGGAAAGGACCACGGCGACTGACGGAAAAACACCCAGCCCAGATAATGCGTCGCCGGATCACCGTTCCCCAGCCATGCAATGTTTTGCGGGTTCAGCGCCCTCGGCCCAACCACGATGAAAAAAGCCACAACACCGATCAATACGGGCAGCAGATTGAGCGGTAGGCGTTTAACAAGATCCTTCATCGGTACGTCCAGAAGTTATGCAGTACAAAGGTGAAGGCCGGAATCGTCAGCGCCACGGCGCCAATCCCCAGCAAGTAATGCAGCCCGGCCATCTGCGCGGCCCAGGCCACCAGCATCGCCAACAGAAAACCGGCGCCGGACACCATCATGAAACGCAGCAGCGTCCGGCCGTGCAATCGTGCGGAAAAACTCCAGGTGGTATTGATCACGTAGGACACCACGGTCGCCACGGCAAACGCCACGCCGTTGGCCAATGGTGGCAACGGCGACACGTAATTGATGAACAGCACGGCCACCAATGCATGCAGGGCGGTGACGAACAACCCGGTGACGGCAAAGCGCAGGCCACGCTTGATCAGGGCGGATTTTTCGGTTGACGTCACGGTTTCTGCGCCAGCACAAACACCGTCAACCCGGCCAGACGATTGGCCTTCATGAACGGCAACTCGATGTTGCACAAGGTCTTCAACAGCGTGTTCACCAGCGGGTGATGCTGCTTGAGTTGCGAACGTGGCGGCGACGGTTGCGCGCCTTTGGGCAGCAATCGCAACGTGGCGGCAATCGGGAACACCAGGCCGAAATAGTAAGTGCCCTGCTGCACCGTCAAGCCGGCCGCTCGGGCCACGGTTTCCAGTTGCGCCAGGGTGTAGCGGCGTTTGTGCTCGAGAAACTCATCATGCCCGCTCCAGAGAAAACGGAACGCCGGCACCGTCATCAGGAATCGGCTGCCAGAGGGGACTTTGTCGACATAGGCCTTGAGCAACCCGACGTCGTCGTCGACATGCTCCAGCACGTCCATCAGCAACACCAGGTCGGCGTCCACCGCATCGATTTCGCGCCGGTAATGCACCGGTTTGCCGGCGGTGCTGGCGTCCGAGTCGGCGTCGTAACTGATGTCCACACACCACGCTTCGCTGGCCGATGAATGACTCAGCAGATGGTGAGAAAAGAACCCGGAGCCTGCGCCCACATCGAGAATTTTCCTGATCGGAGTGCTGCCGAGCAACCGTGTGGTCGCCGCCGCTTTGGAGGCGTAATACCAATGCTGATTGATGCTTGAACCGAGAATGTCGGTTTCCTTGAGATCCACGGTTCAGTCCTTGGGGTCATAGACACGCCGCACCAGATACACCGGCCGGCGTTTCGATTCGATGTAGGTTCGGCCCAGGTACTCACCCAGCACCCCGATGCCGATCAATTGCAGGCCGCCCAGAAAGGTGACCGCCACCATCAACGAGGCATAACCCGGAAGGTCGATACCGGAAATCAGGGTGCGCACGATGATGAAGATGGCGAACGAGAAGGAAATCAGTGAAACGAGCAGCCCGAGGTAGGTCCAGATCCGCAGCGGTTCAGTGCTGAAACTGGTGATGCCCTCCAATGCGAAGTTCCACAACCGCCAGCCATTGAACTTGGTCGCTCCGGCCGCCCGCTCCGGGCGCTCGTAGTTGACCTGGGTGGTGCGAAAACCGACCCAGGCGAACAAACCTTTCATGAAGCGCCGGGACTCGGGCAAGGACTGCAAGGCATCGATCACGCAGCGGTCCATGAGGCGGAAATCGCCGACGTTTTCCGGCAGGTGTTGCTCGGCGATTTTGTTGTGCAGGCGGTAGAACCAGTTGGCCGAGGTCTGTTTGGCCCAGGAGTCGGTGTTGCGACTCACACGATGACCCAGCACCACTTCATAACCTTCACGCCAGCGGGCAATCATCTCGAGAATAACCTCGGGCGGGTCCTGCAAATCAACGTCGATCGGCACCACGACCTGGCCGGTGGCGGTCTGCAAACCTGCGGTCAATGCGGCTTCTTTGCCGAAATTGCGGCTCAGGTCAACGATGCGCAGGCGCGGGTCCGTCAACTGGCGTTCCAGCAAAAGATCCAGTGTGGTGTCGGTGCTGCCGTCATTGACGAACACCAGTTCCAGACCGATCAGCGCCTCGTCCTTGAAGACGTCATTGATCCGCGCGAGGAACAAGTCGACGGTGGCGGCTTCATTGAACACCGGGATGACGAGCGATAACGCCAAATGCCCGGCCAGTTGCGTTCCGTGCTGATGAGTCAATTGATTGCTCTTTTTTATAGTGGTTTTTCTACAATCCGGGGTCGTCGACAGTTTCTCGACGCCATGAGTCGAGTCGTATTAAGCAGGACCATGGGAGGTGATGCAAGGGCGAATCAGAGGGGGTTTTGGCCATTCCCACCGGCCTGCCGGCGCTGGCAGAAATATTTTCAAATGCCTGGAAACAAATGCCCGGTGGCCAAAAAAGCCAGCTCCGCTAGGCTTGCCCACGACGCGTCACACAGGTTGTCGCAATAACCCATCGCATGGAGCGAGCAGTATGTATTTCGAGATTTACAGGCAATCCAAGGGCACCCCGAGCACCGGCAAAGGACAATGGCGCTGGCGGTTGAGGGCGGGGAATCACGAGACCATCGCCAGTGGCGAGTCGTATGTGAACAAGGCCGATTGCCTGCATGCCATCGGGTTGATCAAAGGGGTTGAGGGTGAGACGCCGGTGAAGGAGATTTAAGCCTGATAGGCATTGCCCAGGCTGCCCGGCTTGGGCAGGTGGCGAGCCATTGGTTTTTGGGCTGGATTCACTGTCCTCATCGCGAGCAAGCTCGCTCCCACAGTGGATTTGCGTCGTTTGCAAAACCTGTGGGAGCGAGCTTGCTCGCGATGGGGCCGCAAAGAACACCATCAAACGCCAGGTAAAAACCCGCCTCAAACCGGCAACGGATACAACGCCTCATCAAACTGCGCCAACCGCGGAAACTGCATCGGCTGGTCATCGCTCAAGTGCTCCAGTCGCTGCTGATAGCTCACCAGGAACTCCTTGCGCGCCTCGTCGCTGATGTACGGCACATGCCACGCCACAAACGGTTCCAGCACGTCGAAGCCGACATACGCCAGCGTGCCGCGCAGAATCGGCCGCAGCATGTCTTCCAGAGGACCATGAATCGCGCCGTCACCGAACATGTGTTCGCGCCCGCCCAGGGTCACGGTCACCAGCGCCTTCTTGCCGCTCAAGCCGCCCTGATCGTAAAAGCGCTTGCCGCCGTAGCAGATCCCCGACACCAGCACCCGGTCGATCCAGCCTTTGAGCATGGCAGGCGCCGAGAACCAGAAAATCGGGAAATTGAGGATCAGCAGGTCAGCCCACAACAACTTGTCGAGCTCTTGCTGGATGTCCGGCGCCAGCGACTGGCTTTTCACACCCAGCCGTTGCTCCAGCGCATACACCAGGTACTCCGGGTTCTCCCGCGAAGAAAAGTCATCGGCACTCGCCACCGGGTTCCAGTTCATCGCGTACAAGTCGCTGACCTGCACCTCATGCCCTTGAGCTTCAAGGGTGGCGACGGCCTGGTCACGCAGGGCGGCGGTGAAAGATTGCGGTTCCGGGTGAGCGTGGACGATCAGTACTTTCATGACAATTCCTTAAACATTGACCAACGTTGAGTTTGAAGTCGCAAATGCAAGCCCGTCCATCGAGCGGTCACACCTGAATCGCCTTCACTTCAACGAATTCGTTAAGCCCTTCCTCGCCCCACTCCCGGCCATTGCCCGATTGTTTGTAGCCACCGAAGGGCGCCTGATAATTGAACGCTGCGCCGTTGAGGAAGCACTGCCCGGCACGCAACTGCCGCCCCAGGTGCAAGGCGCGTTCGGCACTGCCGGCCCAGACACCGCTGGACAGGCCGAACGGCGAATCGTTGGCGAGCTGAATCGCCTGCGCTTCATCGGTGTAGGGAATCAGGCACAGCACCGGGCCGAAGATTTCTTCCTGGGCGATGCGCATCCGGTTATCAACATCGGCGAACAGCGTCGGGCTGACGTAGAAACCACGCTCGAAGGCGTCGGCCGTATCGCCGCCGCACACCCGCCGCGCGCCTTCCTGCTGGCCGACCTGAATGTAGTCACGCACGGTGCGCCGTTGCGCCGCCGAACACATCGGCCCAAGGAAACTCTGCGGGTCGAGCGGATCGCCCATGCGCAGGCTTTGGGTTTCGGCGATGGCCAGTTCCACCGCTTCGGCGTAACGACTGGCCGGCAGCAACATGCGAGTCAGCGCGGTGCAGGTCTGCCCGGAGTTGATCATCACGTCTTGCACGCCGTAGCGCACAGCAGCGGCGAGGTCGGCGTCTTCGGCAATCAGCAGCGGCGACTTGCCGCCCAGTTCCAGGCACACGCGCTTCACCGACGGCGCGGCGGCTTGTGCCACGCGAACCCCGGCGCCGGTGGAACCGGTGAACGACACCATGTCGACATCCGGGTGTTTGGCCAGCGCTTCACCGACCTTCGAGCCCGGCCCGCTGACCAGGTTGAACACGCCGGCCGGCAAGCCGATGGCTTCAATCATCTGCGCCAGCAAAAAGGCGTGCAGCGGGGTTTCCTGGCTCGGCTTGACCACCACCGTGCAACCGGCAGCGAGCGCCGGGGCGAGCTTGCCGATCAATTGATGCAGCGGGTAGTTCCACGGATTGATGAAGGCGCACACGCCCACCGCTTCGCGAATCACCAGCGAGTTGCCGACCTCACGCACTTCGTCCATCAGGCCTGCGAGTTCGACGTACTGCTCCAGCCCAGTGATCGGGCCGTCGACCTGCACCGAGCGGCACCACTGCACCGGCATGCCCAGTTCAGTGGTGATAACCGAAGCCATCTCATCAGCCCGCGCGCGCAACTGCTCGGCGAGGGCGCGGATGTAACCGGCCCGCACACTCGATGGCGTGCGCGACCATGAGCTGAACGCTTTGCGTGCGGCGGCCACCGCGTTGTCGACATCGCGCTCATCGCCCAGCGGCACTGAACCTGCGACTTCTTCCGTGGCCGGGTTGATCACCTCGGCGATGCCCTGCCCCGACGGGGTTTGCCAGCGGCCATCGATAAACAGCGCTTTATGGTTATGCATAAACCTGAGACTCCAGCAATTCAGTGGCGCAACGGGTGATGCGCTGGCAGGCGTCACGCAACGGCTCCGCGCCCAACACCAGCCCCAGGCGAATGTGCCCGGCAGCGCTCGGACCGAAGGCTTCACCGGCCAGCACCGACACGCCATGGCGGTCGAGCAAGCGGTCGGCAAACGCCTGGGCGCTGAGCCCGGTGTCGCGGATATCGACCATCACGAACATCCCGCCATCGGGTTTCAAGGCCTTCACGCCGGGGCAATCAGCCAGGCATTCGCAAACCAGATCACGGCGTTGGCGATAGGCTTCGCGCATGGCCTCCAGCTCGGGCAAGTTGCTTTCCAGTGCAACGACGGCGGCGTCCTGCACGAAGTCCGGCAAGCCATAGAGCATGCACAGCGCGAGGTTTTCCAGGTGCGCCGCGAGCGCCGGTGGTGCCACCGCCCAGCCGATTCGCCAGCCGGTCATGGCGTGGGATTTCGACAGGCTGTTGAGCGTCGCGGTGCGCTCGGCCATGCCCGGCAAACTGGCCGGGCTGACGTGCTCGCCGTCGAACAACAACTCGCTGTAAACCTCATCGGAAATCAGCCACAGGTCGTGGGCGATGCACAGGTCGGCCAACGCCTGCCAGGTGGCGCGGGACAAACTGGCGCCCGACGGGTTGTGCGGACTGTTCAGCGCCAATGCCCGAGTGCGCGGGGTGATGCGGGCCGCGACGTCTTCTGGCAGCACACGGAAACCGTTTTCGGAGCGCACCGGCACCGGAATCACCACAGCGCCACAGGCTCCGAATACCGCTTCATAGGTCACGTACATCGGCTCGGCGACAATCACTTCATCGCCAGGGTTGAGCACGCACTGGGCGACGCTGAACAACGCGCATTGCGCGCCGGCCAGGACAATAACCTGATCGGCCGAGACCTGTTGACCACTGCGGCGGCCGTAGTGCCTGGCGATGCTTTCACGCAAGGCGCGCTTGCCACGCACGTCGGCGTAGTGGGTGTTGCCGGACAACAGGCTGTCGATGGCGGCCTGCACGATTGGCGCCGGGGTGTCGAAATCCGGGTCGCCAACCGACAGCAGCAGAATGTCTTCACCCTGCTCCTGCAGCGCGAGTGCGCGGTAATGGATGTCCCACGCGGCAGCGCCGTCACCGGCGATACGTTGAGTCAGATCGGAAAAGCGCATGGCGATACCTCTGCCAGAAAATGAAAATCAGTGCGCGCACGCGTGCTTGAGTTCGATCAGGGTCACGCCGTTGCGCTTGAAGCCGTGGCGCAGATCGGTTTGCAACTCGGCGAGGCTTTGCGGCTGGCTCACGGTGCAACCGAAGGCGCGACCGAGGGCGGCGAAATCCGGGTTGCGCGGCAGTACGCCAATCGGTTCGATGTCGAGCCCGAGCATGTCATCGCGAATCTGCCCCAGCGCGTCGTTGTTCCACAGCAGCACCACCAGCGGGCTGTCGAGCTCTTCGACGGCGGTCGCCAGCTCTTGCGCGGTGTAGAGGAAACCACCGTCGCCGACCAACACCAGCCCTGGCCGCTGCGGCGCGCCGAACTTGGCGCCGATGCCGGCTGGCAAGCCATAGCCCAAGGTGCCGTAACCGGTCGGGTGCAACCAGCTGCGCGGTGCCAGGCTGTTGAAGGCGTAGTTGCCGGTGTAGGCCAGTTGGGTCATGTCGGTGCTGATGAACGCGTCGGCCGGCAACTCGGCGGCGATACGGTCAAGGATCGCCTGGTGGATCGACTGCAACGGGCCATGGCTTGCCTTCACAGCTTCGCGCAAGGCCCCGACGGCAGAAATCGCTGCGCTGGCATCACGCGCGGTGGACGGCAGACGTTCCAGCAGCGCGACGAGGGTTTGTTGGGCATCACCGTGCAATGCCACCGCACACGGGTAGAAATCGTTGAACTTGCGCGGGTCGATGTCCACGCGCAGCAGTTCGGCATTCAGCGGCAAGCGCTCGCGCCAGAAATCGGTGTCGGCCATTTCAGTGCCGACCGCCAGCACAACATCGGCCTCGGCGATCAGGTTCCAGCCGGGTTCAACGCACAGGGTCGAGCCCGCGCTCAGCGGCGCATCCGGCGGCAACAAACCTTTGCCGGCGACGCTGGTGAACAGCGGCGCAGCGAGTCGGGTGCTGATCTCTTGCAGCGCTTGTTGCGCATTCAACGCGCCGCCACCGGCAATGATCATCGGCCGCTTGGCGTTTTGCAGCTTGGCCACAGCCTCGTCCAGCGCGGTGGTTGAGGCGGCGCCACGACCTGGACGACGGACCACGTCGTTGCTCCAGTCGCGGCTGATTTTTGCCGACAACACGTCCAGCGGCACCGAGATGTGCACCGGGCGTGGACGCTCGCTGTCGAACACCGCGTAGGCCCGGGCGATCAGTTCGGGCAGGTCCTCGGCGCTCAATGCGACCGCCGAGAACGCGGTGATCGGTGCGGTGATCGCGCGTTGGTCCTGGGTCTCGTGCAGACAACCCCAACCCTTGCCGAGGCTGGCGGTGTGGTTGACGCTGGAAATCACCAGCATCGGAATCGAGTCGGCATACGCCTGGCCGATACCGGTGGCAGCATTGGTCACGCCCGGTCCGGTGATGATGAAGCACACGCCCGGTTTGCCGCTGACGCGTGCATAGCCGTCAGCCATGAAACTGGCGCCCTGCTCGTGGCGGGTCAAGACGTGGCGTATGCCGCTGCCGGGCAAGCCGCGATACAACTCCAGCGTGTGCACGCCGGGAATGCCGAACACGGTGTCGACGCCGTAGTTGGCCAGCAGACGCACCAGGGCCTGGCCACCGGTCAATGTTGTGGTTTGCATGTTCACATCCTCACTCGTGGCCAAGGCGAATCAACGCATCGACCGCAGTCGTGCCAGCGGCACCGACCAACAATGGGTTCACATCGAGTTCCAGCAACTGCCCGGCGTTTTCGCAGGCGTAATCGGCCACCGCACGGATCGCTGTCACCAGCGAATCCAGATCCGCCGCTTCGCGTCCGCGAAACCCTTGCAGCAACGCCGCACTGCGCAGGCTTAAAACGGCCTTGCGAATGGCGCCGTCGGTGGTCGGCAGCAGCAGGCTGCGGCTGTCTTTGAGCAACTCCACCAGAATCCCGCCAGCACCGATAACCAAGGCGAGGCCGAAGTCGTTTTCGCGTTTGATACCGACGATCAATTCAGCCAGCGGCGGTTTAGCCATCGGCTCCAGCAGCACGTGATCGAACGGCACCTGCGGTGCGTACTCGGCAATGCTTGCGCGCATTTTTTCCAGGGCGGCGCTCAGGGCCGTGGCGTCCTTGAGGTTCAGCGCTACGGCACCGGCTTCGGTTTTGTGTGGCAGTTGCGCGCTGACCGCTTTGAGCACCAACGGATAACCCAGTGCGTCGGCGTCACTCAGCGCGTTGTCCGGCGTGCTCATTACGCCGTTGGGCGTCGGCAGGCCGAAGGCATGCAATGCTTTTTTCGAATCCCACTCGTTGAGCAATCGTCCTTCGCCAACCAAGGCGTGCGGACAGTGCGGCACCAGCGCCGACTCACCGAGCGCCAGCAGCGCCTGACGATTGCGTTGATAACCGGCGATTCGTCCCCACGCCGCCAAGCCGTCTTCCACGCCTTGCAACGCAGCGACGCCTTGCGCATGCAGACGTTCACGAGCGTGAGCCGGAAGCAATTCGGGAAACGCCGAGGTGACGAAACCGGTCTTGCCGTGGCGCACCAGCGCGGCGCAAAACAGCTCCAGCAGCAGGTCGCATTCCTTGCGCTCCCCGGTGAACTCAGCCGGGTAATCAAGCACCAGCATCGCGGCGTCGGCTTCGGTGCGCAGGGCACTGTCGAGCATGCGGTTCAACGCTTCGCCGTCACCCCAGATCGCCGTGGTGAAATCCAGCGGATTGACCAGGTTGGCGTAGGTTGGAAGGACCTGTGCCAGTTCCCCGACCTGGCCTTCATCGAGCTTGGGCAGGCTCAAGTCATTGCGTTCGGCGTAGTCGGCAATCAGCCCGGCATCGCCACCCGAACAGGCCAAAGCAATCAGGCTGTTACCCGCCGGCAACTGGCCGCAGGCCGCGGCTTTCAGGGTTTCGACAAAACTCACCGGGCCACTGACTCGGATCACGCCGAGGCGCGCAAACAGGCTGTCGTAGAGCGCGTCGGAGCCCGACAGCGAACTGGTGTGACTGAGCGCCAGTTCGGCACCGATCTGCGACACGCCGGTTTTCAGGGCGATGATCGGGATGCCCTTCTCCAGCGCCTTGTGTGCGGCACGGGCGAAACCCGGCACGTTTTTCAGGCCTTCGAGGTGCAGGCCGATGGCCGTGACGCGCGGCTCATCGAGCAACACGTCCATCAATTCGGCAATGCCCAGTTGCGCCTGATTGCCGACCGACGCCATGTAGGCCACCGGCAGCGAGCGGTCGCTCATCGACAGGTTATAGGCGAAGTTGCCGCTCTGGGTCAGCACGGCAACACCCTTCTCCACCGGTTTGCCGCCATGGGCCACCGGCCACAGCGCGGAGCTGTGCAGGTAGTCGAGCAAGCCGTAGCAGTTGGGGCCGAGCAACGCCATGTTGCCAGCCGCTTTGAGTAACTGTTGTTGCAAGGCCTGGCCTTCAGCGCCGGTTTCGGCAAACCCGGAGGCGTAGCAGATCGCGCCGCCCGCGCCCTTGGCCGCCAGTTCGGCGACGCAGGTCAGGGTCAGTTCGCGGTTGGTCGCGATGAACACCGCGTCCGGGCCGCACGGCAGTTCGGCGATGTTGCGCACACACGGCACGCCTTCAAGTGTGTCGTGCTGCGGATTGACCAGCCACATCTCGCCCAGGTAGCCACCTTCGGCGCAGCGCTTGAGCGCGCGGGCCATGCTGCGGCCACCGACAAACGCCAGATGGCGCGGTGCGAGCAGGCGTTTGAGGTTGTCACGAATCGTCTGCGACATAAACATTCTCCGGGCCGATCAGCGCAACAGCGGCCGCAGCAATTCGCGGGAAATGATGTGGCGCTGGATCTCCGAAGTGCCTTCCCAGACACGCTCGATCCGCGCGTTACGCCAGATGCGCTCCACCGGGCATTCATCCATCAGGCCCATGCCACCGAAAATCTGCACCGCCTCATCAGCGACCTTGCCGAGCACTTCACTGGCGAACAGTTTGGCCATGCCGGCTTCGCCATCGGTCATGGTGCCCTGGTCCATTTTCCACGCGGTGTGCAGGGTCAGCAGTTCGGCCGCGCGGATCTGCGTGACCATGTCCGCGAGCTTGAACGAGACACCTTGATAGGTGCCGATTGGCTGGCCGAACTGCTTGCGATCCGCCGCCCATTGCAGCGACACATCCAGCGCCCGTTGCGCCTGACCGACGCAGTTGGCGGCAACCATGACGCGCCCGGCAGTCAGCCAGGCGTTGGCCACGTCCCAGCCCTTGCCGACTTCGCCCAGCACTTTGGACGCGGGGACACGGCAATCGTCGAAGAACATTTCGTAGGTGTGGTAACCGCGGTTGCTCACGCACTTCGGACCGCGGCGGATGGTCATGCCCGGCGTGTTGCGGTCGACCAGGAACGAGGTCACGGCATTGCGCTGGCGGCCGTTGTGCTCGTAGGTGTCGGTCACCGCGAAGACGATGGCGAAGTCGGCGTGGCCGGCGTGGCTGATGAAGTGTTTGCTGCCATTCAGAATGAAGTCATCACCGTCGCGGACGGCGCGGGTCTTGATCGCGTTGGCGTCGGAACCGGCACCCGGTTCGGTCAGCGCGAAGCAGTCGATTTTCTCGCCCTGGATGCACGGCAACAGGTAGTCGTTGATCTGATCACCGGTGCAGGCCATGAGGATTTTCGACGGCCGGGCAACGAACACATGCAACGCCCAGGAGACCTTCGACAGCTCACGTTCGATCAGCGCCTGAGACAGGTAGTCCAGACCGCCGCCGCCGACTTCTTCCGGCATGTTGAAGGCATAGAAACCGGCGGCAATGGCCTTGCCGCGAATCTGTGCCGCCAGCTCCGGGGAAACTTCGTCGGCACGGTCGACCGCTTCCTCATGGGGCAGCAGTTCCTTGGCGACAAAACTGCGTACCGCGTCCACCAACATTTCTTGTTCTTGGGTCAGTTGGAAATTCATGGGGCTACCTGTTGTTCGTGTGCTGAAGGTGGTGTCGGGACTTAGCGACCGATGAAATTGGCCGGGCGTTTTTCGATCGAGGCGCGCAAGGCTTCGTTGCCGTCTTCGCTGCGGCCGCACAACAGGCCGGCGGCGAGTTCGGCTTGCAGCTGCTCGGGCAGGCTGCGCTGAGCGCTTTCACGCATGAGTTTTTTGGTCTGGGCGAAGGCGAATGTCGGGCCGTTGGCCAGGCGCGAAGCAAGTTCAGTGGTGACGTCGAGCAGTTGCTCATCGGCGCAGACTTCGCCAACCAGGCCGGCGGCCAACGCGCGATCGGCGCCCCACAATTCGTCGAGGAACAACAGGCGTTTGGCTTGTTCAGTACCGATCAGCCGAGGCAGATGCCAACTGGCGCCAGCGTCCGGCGAGTAAGCCATGCTGGTATAGCCGGCCTTGAAGCGCGCCGATTGCGCAGCGATGCGTAAATCGCAGCACAGCGTCAGGTCCATGCCGGCGCCGACGGCAGTGCCGTTGATGGCGGCGATGGTCGGTTTTTCCAGGCTGTACAGACGACTCATCAAGGCGTGAGCGGTTTCGGTCCAGCCGTAGGTTTCAAGGGCGCCACGGGCTTCGGCTTCGGCCCATTCGGCCAGGTCGGCACCGGCGCAGAAACTGCGACCGCTGCCGGTCAGCACAACGACTCGCACGGCGGGGTCGGCGTTGAATTGGTCCAGCAAGGCGTGGAGGTTTTTCAGGGTCGGGATGTCCAGCGCATTGCGCTGGGCCGTGCGATTGAGGGTGATCCAGGCAACGCCGGCTTCAACCTGACTGAGCAGAGAAGATTGAGTAGTCATGCGAATCCTCGAATTATTGTGATTGGTCTGAGGTGATGCGACTTGAGGCCATACTAAACGAGTGTTCAGTAAGGCGGCAATCGGCAGGAAAATGCGCTGTAACAGCTTAAAAAGCTGTCTATCTAATTGTATTTAAAGGATTTATTTTATTTATCCAGCGCCATGAAGATAGCGCTGTTACAACTTCGAACAACTGCCTACAGCCCACCGCAAAACAACTGTGGGAGCGAGTTTGCTCGCGATTGCGGTATCACATTCAACATCTCTGCTGACTGATCGACCGCTATCGCGAGCAAGCTCGCTCCCACAGGGAATCGTTTGGAATCAGGAAATTAAACGGTCGGCAAACTCGGTGCCAACACCGCTTCGCGCTTGCGATGAATCAGGAAGTACGCGCCGTAGCACAACGCAATAAACCCAAAGCCCCAGTACAGCGAAGGCCGTTGCGTTTCATCCAGCGCGAGAAACACAAACAATGAGCAGCACAACGCAATGCACGTCAGCGGCAGCAGCGGGAACCACGGCGCCCGGTACTTCAGATCACTGAGCTTGCCGCCATCACGCAGATACGCCCGACGGAATTTGTACTGCGCCAACGCGATCACAATCCAGGTCACGGTGCCGGACATGCCACTCACTGCCATCAGCACCATGAACAGCGTGTCTGCCGCGACAAAACTGGTCATCAGCGACACCAGTGCAAAGCACAAGGTGATGCTCAGCGCCCGCAGTGGTACGCCGCGTTTGCTCAAAGGCGACAGGCTTTTCGGCGCCATGCCGGTCTTGGACATCGCCCACAGAATGCGCGTCGAGGCATACAGGCCGGAGTTGCCCACCGACAGAATCGCCGTGAGGATCACGAAGTTCATCAGGTCAGCGGCATAAGGAATGCCGACCATGTCGAACACCTGCACGAACGGACTTTCCATCAACCCAGCCTGCTGCCACGGCACAATCGCCGAGAGCACCACAATCGCCAGCACGTAGAAAATCAATACGCGAAACACCACGTTGCGCACCGCGCGCGGGATGCTTTTTTCCGGCTGATCGGTTTCGCCGGCGGCCACGCCCATGATCTCGCAGCCCTGGAAGGCATAGACCACGGTCATCATCACCGCGAACACCGCCGACAGGCCGTTGGGGAACAGTGAGTCGCCGATCAGGTTGTTCATCATCGGCGCCGGAGCACCACTGGTCAGCGGGATGGCGCCGAAGATCACCAGCACGCCGACGACGATAAAGCCCAGAATCGCCGCGACCTTGATCCCGGAGAACCAGTATTCCGCTTCACCGAAGGCGCGGGTCGCCAGCGCCTTCAAACCGAACAGCACCACCACGAACAGCGCCGACCAATACCAGATCGGCACCGCCGGAAACCAGCGCGTCATCAACATGCCCGCCGCCGTAAATTCCAGGCCCACAGTGGTCGCCCAGCTCATCCAGTACACCCAGCCGATCATGAAGCCGGTGGCCGGCCCGATGAATTTGGTGGCGTGGGTTTGAAACGAGCCGGACACCGGCATTTGTACGGACAGTTCGCCCAGGCAGACCATCACCAGGTACATCAGGAAACCGGCGACCAGATACGCCAGAATCGCGCCCACCGGCCCGCCCTGGTTGATGGTCACGCCGGAGCCCATGAACAGCCCGGTGCCGATCACGCCGCCCAGCGACAACATGAAAATGTGCCGGCTTTTCAGGGCGCGGGTGAGTTGGATGCCTTTGGTTTCGGTAGATTCGCTCATGTTCGCACCTCAATAGTCAGCAAGGTGTGCGGCATGGCGCGGGGAAGGATCAGCTTTACGGCAGTTCATTATTATTATCTCCAATAAGCTTCGAAGACCGCGCTGTGGCGGTTGCCTCGATTATTGGAAGCGCATGTAAGGTCCGATTGACCGTAAAGATCAAAGTTGTAAAAAGTCGTAACGAACTTGTACGTCAGCGGGACAACAACTCAGCCAGCGTCTGTTGCGAACGCCGCAATTGCGCATGAAGTTGAGAAGCCAAGGTCCGCATCGTCTGCTCATCATTGACCATCGCGGCCTCTTCCAAAGCGCGCAGCACATTGGCCAACGCACGAAAGCCCAATGAGTCGCAGCTGCCGGCCAGTCGATGGGCCAGGTGGGCGACTTCAGTGCAATCGTCAGCCTCGATGGCTTCGGTGAGTGCGTCACGATGCTGATGGATCGAGTCACGCAACACCGCCAGCAAGCCCTGCAGTTTCTGCTCCCCGAGCAAGGTCCGATGGGTGTACAGCAGCGGCCAGTCCATCGCCTCGTCATCTGGTTGCGATGTGGACACCGGCAGTTGCCCGGCCAGCACTTGTCGCAGGTTTTCGAGCTTCAGCGGCTTGGCGAGAATGCCGTCCATGCCGGCCTCCAGATAACCGCGCATCAAGGCCGGCTGCACGCTGGCGGTCAGGGCGAAGATCCGCGCCTGACGGTTCGGGCCTTGGGTGTGGCGGATCAGCTTGCACAGCTCGACGCCGCTGATGCCCGGCAGGTGCACATCGAGCAGGATCAAATCGAAGGCTTGCCCGGCACACTGCGCCAGCGCCTGCTCGCCTTCTTCGGCAAGCCAGACCTGATGCCCGTCACGCTGCAACAAGCCGCTGACCACTTCGCGGTTCAGCGCCACATCCTCGACCACCAGCACCTTCAGCGCCTGCACCGACTCGCTGCTGTGCGCCACCGTGGTGAGGCCGGTAGACGCCTGCAACGTCAGTTCGAACCAGAAACAACTGCCCCGCCCGACTTCGCTTTCGACGCCAATCCGCCCGCCCAACTGCTCGACCAGATGCTTGCTGATCGCCAGCCCGAGCCCGGTTCCGCCAAAGCGTTGCGCCACCTCTTCGCTGGCCTGGGTGAAACGTTCGAAGATCTTCTCCTGCATGGCCGGGGCGATGCCAATGCCGTTGTCTGTCACGCTCACGCGCAGCCGTTGCCCGGTCTGTTCCGGACCTTGAGCCAGCAGCGCGACGTCGACCTCAACCTTGCCGCCCTCGGTGAACTTGATCGCGTTGGCCAGCAAATTACTCAGCACCTGACGCAAGAATTGCTCGGCTCCGTGATGGCGCTCGGCGACCTGTGGATCGATTCGACAGTGCAGCGTCGTGTCGCTGCTCAGCGCGCGTGGTTCCAGCAGCGTCAGCACCTCATCGAGCAATTGCCGGACCGAAAAGTCGACCGGTTCCGGGTGACTGACGCCCTCCTCCAATCGCGCGAAATACAGCACTTCGTTGAGAATCGACAGCAGCCCTTCGCCCGCCTTGTACAGCGCATCCAGACGTTTGCCGTCACGCTCATCCAGACGTGCGCCGCGCAGCAATTCGGCCATGCCGAGAATGCCGTTGAGCGGGGTGCGCAACTCGTGGCTCATGGTCGCCAGAAAACGCGACTTGGCGAGGTTGGCGGCCTCGGCTTCGTCCTTGGCGCGCATCAGGCTGGCGGTGCGACGCTCGACCAGCCTGAGCAATTCATCGCGGTTGTCTTGCAGGGCCAGCCGATCGGTTTCGCGGCGGTCAATGTCGCTGAGAATGGCCCGGCGCATGTCGTCCAGCGCGTGGGCCACGGTGTCGATTTCGTCTTCGTGAGCGTGACGGCGTTTGTCCAGGTGCAACGGCTCGTGCCAGTCACCGGCAGCGATGCGTCGGGCAAACTCGGCCATGACTTGCAGGTGCCGGGTGACCAAGCGGTAGAACAGCCCCGACAACGCCACGGCCAGACCGCACAGAAACACGCTCATCCACAGCAGGCTGGTCAAACCGGTGGCGAACAGGCGCTGATGCACCGCGCCCAGATCGGTGCTGACCTCCAACTGGCCCAAGTGCCGTGAAGGCCCGGTTGGCGGTTGATAATCCAGTTCAAAACGCTCGATGCGCAACGGCCCGATCGGGTCGGCATTGCCTTGCAGCAGATCGAAATCGGGGCTGATCAGGTGCACCCGCGCCACATCGGAAAAGTCCACCAGGCCCCGCAACTGCACGTTCAGTTGTTCCTGGTTCAAGTCCCAGAGACTGCGCTCCAGACTGGCCAGGTAACCGGCCCGAATCAGCTCCATGCGCGAGTCAATGTCGCGCATCTCACGGCGGTATTCGAAGTACAGCTGCACGGTGCTCGCCAGCACGGTGAAACACAGGCTGAACAACAGAATAAACAGCAGCAGACGTCGCAGTAATCCACCCGGACGCGCGCGGATCATTTGGCGTTTGCCGGCAGGTTGACCATGTCACGGTAGGTGACTTCGCTTTCATTCAACCACTGCTCGACTTCTCCAGCATCGACCATGCGTTTCAGTTGCGCGTCGATCTGCGGCATGCGCTTGGCCAAGGGGGACTTGCGCGATATGGCCACCCGCAAATAGTCGACGCTCAAGGCATTCGGTAGCGCGACGATGTCTTGCGCGCCCGGCAGGTTCTCGACGTACAGCTGACCGGTGCGTCGTTCCGAGGTGATGAAATCGATACGTGCGCGGATCAGTTTGCCGAAGTTCTGGCCGCTGTCAGAGACCCATTCGATGTTCTGGTGTTGCGCGACCAAGCGATCGAAATCGACGCCGTAACTTTCACCGAACAGCAACCCGCCACGGTAATGGGCCAGGTCCTCCAGACGCTCGAATTTCACCGGGTGCTGACGATTGATGAACAACGCTACCTCCTCGCGCAACACCGGCACCGTCGAAAACACCATGCTCTGCTCCCGTTGCGCGGTGCTATAAGCCAGCACCACATCGACCCGGCCTTCAGCGGCGTCGAGCAGGCAGCGTTTCCAGTTGCCCAGCACGACGATGTCGACGTCATAACCCAGCCGCCCAAAGAGGTTTTTCACCACGCTCGGGGCCAGCCCGCGTACTTGTTTGCCGTCACTCCAGGAGATTGGCGGGTAGACCGGGTAGTCGCAGTAGCGCACTTTTTCCGCGGCCATCGCGCGGGTCGCGGCCAGCGCCAACAGCAGGCCAAATACCCGCCACATCGGGTTCAGGCCGCCACGCTGGCGGTGAACAGGTAACCGGCGCCGTGAATGGTAATGATCAATTGCGGCTCGGCCGGGTCGTCGTGCAACTTGCGGCGCAAGCGTCCGACCAGCACGTCGATGGAGCGATCGTTGGGTACCCATTCGCGGTTGCGGATCTGGTCCATCAATTGATCGCGGCTCAAGGTGTGGCCGCTGTTGCGCAGGAACACGCTGAGCAATTGGTACTCGCCGTGGGTCAGCAGGGTTTCGGCGCCTGTCGGGTCGATCAGTCGTCGGCGGTCGGTGTCCAGCGCCCAGTCGGCGAACTGTTTGACCGGTTTGGCGACGGCTGCCACCGGTTGCGGCGTTTGCGCGTGACGCACCCGGCGTATCAGGTTTTTCGCCCGGGACACCAGTTCGCGAGGGTTGAGCGGTTTGATCACGTAGTCATCGGCGCCGCATTCAAGGCCGACGATGCGGTCGATTTCGTCGTTGCGCCCGGTGATCAGAATGATCCCGACTTCCGAACGCACCCGCAGCTCCCGGGTCAGCGTCAGGCCGTCCTTGCCCGGCAGGCGGATATCGAGCATCACCAGATCGACCGTCTGGCTCGCCAGGAACGTGTCGGCCAGCTCCGCCGTGGCGGCGCAATGCACCTCGTAACCTTCCTGGGACAAGTAGGCCTGCAGCAGTTCGCGAATCAACGGATCGTCGTCGACGATCAATACCCGAGGAGTCATCGCATGGTGTCCCGCGTGTGCCCGAAGGCGTGTTTCTTATTAGAGTGTTTTGTTGCTGTGGCGCCAGAGAGTATCGACTGCTGAACGACTGATCAACAGCCCGTCGTCTGGACGCAAAACCGTTGGCGACCGCCCGCTTGCAATCCGTCGACCCAGGCTTCGCAAATCTGGATGCCCTGCTCCGGCGTGAACGTGCCGGGGTTGAGGCCCGACTCCAGCCACAAACCGTCGAGCAAGGCGCTGAGGCTGATGGCGGCGAGATCGGCGTCAAAATTTTCCCAGTTTTCTTCCTGTGCCAGATCGGTCAGGACCTTGCGCAGGATGCCGCGGTACTCGCCGTAGGAATGTTCGTGTGCGAGGTTGATCGACTCGGCGGTACGCACCGCGCCCCAGAATGCCAGCCAGGCGTCGATCAATTGCGGATCGAGCAATTCGGCGGAAAACGAACCGCGGAAGAATGCCGACAGTCGTTCGCGGGCGTTGGGTGCCGCATGGGCCATGGCCTCGCGCAGCAGGCTCATGACGCGGCCGGTGATCGCGCGGTAGGCCTCGGCCACCAGTTCATCCTTGCCAGAATAGTGATGGCTGATCAGCCCGACCGAAACACCGGCCTCGGCGGAAATCTTGCGGATCGAGGCGCCCTGGAAACCGTGGCGCTTGAGGCACACCAGCGTCGCCTCGATCAGATTGGCCTTGCGCAACTCCGGCTCCATGCGGGAAAAACGGGCTTCCTGACTCATGCGCGACACTCTCCGTGGGATCAATCGTTAGGGACGCGGTGGGTTAATCCGCGCGCTGAACGACTGTACAGCAAGAGGGTGGAAAGTCTCTAGTCGGTTGCAGGGTTCTGAGACCGTGTCGCGCCCATCGCGGGCAAGCCACGCTCCCACATTTGATCTGAGTTGCACCCGATTATTTGTGCCCGACACAAAACCCTGTGGGAGCGAGCCTGCTCGCGAAGGGGCCAGCCCGATCAATAGAGGAACATCGGTCAATCCCGATAACCCGGCGCCACCCGATCAAGCAATCGCAGCATCGCAGCCCAAGCCAATTGCATGGCATCCGGGTCACTCAACTCGCCTTCTTCCAGCGGCCGGCCAGGGTCATTGAACTGGCGCTCGGTGTGTTCGCAAACCTCCGCCGACGGCAACACCAACTCACCCGCTGCCTGCGCGGCAAGCTGAATTTCGCAAGCTTTCTCCAGATAATACATGCGTAAAAACGCCTGGCTGACGGTCTCCCCCACAGTCAACAAACCATGGTTGCGCAGCATCAACACCGGCTTATCACCAAGGTCCCGCACCAGACGTTCCTGCTCACCCATGTCCAGCGCCACCCCTTCATAATCGTGGTACGCAACCCGGCCATAGAACTCCATCGAGATCTGGTTCACCGGCAACAACCCGCACTTCAACGCCGCGACCGCACATCCGGATTTGGTATGGGTGTGCAGCACGCACTGCGCGTCTTCACGAGCCCCGTGAATCGCGCTGTGAATCACAAACCCCGCCGGATTCACCGGGTACGGCGACGCCTCCACGGCATGGCCATCCAGGCCAATCTTCACCAGATTGGACGCGGTGATTTCATCGAACATCAACCCATACGGATTGATCAGGAAGTGATGCTCAGGCCCCGGTATGCGCACCGAGATGTGGGTAAAGATCAGATCGGTCATGCGAAAGTGCGCGATCAATCGGTAGCAGGCAGCCAACTCCTCACGCAGGCGTTGCTCGGTGGCACTGCGCTGAGAAAACGTGGCGATCTCGTTCATTGTTGTTAAGTCTCCAGGCTGATCGACTGCGCGAAACAGTAAGGCTGGACGCGCTGCCACGTCCAGCCGCTTGCGATTACTTGCTGGCCCAGGCGTTGAAGCGCTCTTCAAGTTCTTCGCCATGATCCACCCAGAACGCCACGTCCATCGACAGCGCACCCTTCAGGTTTTGTGGCGCGGTGGGCACCCATTGCGCGAGTTTGCTGTCCAGTTTGGCGGCGGCTTCGGTATTGGTCGGGCCGTAAGGGATTTGCTCGACATACTTGACCTGCGCATCTGGCTGATTGGCGAAGGCGATAAAGCGTTTGGCCTGATCGACATGTTTCGAGCCCTTGATGATCGCCCAATAATCCATGCCATACAGACTGCCCGGCCAGACCAGCCCGAGGTGACTGCCGTTTTGCGCGGCCGCGGCCACACGTCCGCTGTAGGTCGAGGTCATCACCACATCCCCGGCCGTCAGCCATTGCGCCGGTTGCGCGCCGGCTTCCCACCACTGAATGTAAGGCTTGAGCTGGGTGAGTTTGGCGAAGGCGCGGTCGACACCTTGCGGGGTGTTCAACACGGAATACACGTCCTCGACCTTCACCCCGTCGGCCAGCAAGGCGAATTCCAGGTTGTACACCGCGCGTTTACGCAGGCCACGCTTGCCGGGGATTTTCTGCACGTCCCAGAAATCTGCCCACGACGTCGGGGCCTGCGCCAGCTTCTGCGTGTCGTAGGCAATCGCCACGCTCCACACCAGCGCCGCCGAACCGCACGCCTGTGCCGCATCGGGTATCAGTTGATCGACGCGGCCGAGTTTGCTCCAGTCGAGTTTCTCGTACATGCCTTCATCGCAGCCGCGCATCAAGTCCGGGCCTTCGATCTGCACCACGTCCCAATCAGCATTGCCGGTATCGACCATCACTTTGATCCGGGCCATCTCGCCGTTGTATTCACTCTGGATCAGCTTGCTGTGATCCGCGACGCTGAACGGCTGGAAAAACGCCACATCCTGGGCTTTCTGGCCGGCACCGCCGTAACCTACCACCACCATGTCCGGTGCTGCCTGAGCGCTGCCCAAGCCCATGGCCAGGGACAGCATCAAGGGATAAAAACCGTGCTTGAGCGTGTTCGATTTCATCAGTGGTTCCTCTTGCAGGTGCCACGCGACTCAACGCCGCCGTGACCCTTTTTTATTGTTGTGAGGTTCGCCCCAGGTGCGGGCGCCAAATGAATCTACTGCGAGCGACAGTAAAAAAACAAGTTGATTTTTTACTTAAGGTAAATTTTTATAGGCAAATAATAACAACGCCGAAAACCCGGCCTTTCGGCTTCAGCCTGCCCGGAGTACCCGCACCATGCCGTCCTCTTCCGCCGCTTTTGCACACCTGTTCGAACCCTTGCAGCTGCGGGGCAAACGCCTGAAAAATCGCATCATGTCCAGCGGTCACGACACGTCGATGCCCACCGACAACCTGGTCAACGAGCAACTGATCGCCTATCACACCGCGCGAGCCGAAGGCGGTGTCGGGCTGATCGTGCTGCAAGTGGCCGGGGTGCATGACAGCGCGCGGTACACCTCGCACGTGCTGATGGCGACCGATGACGCGTGCATCGAGGGTTATCGAAAGATTGCCGAGAGCTGCCACGCACACGGCACCGTGGTGCTGTCGCAGATCTTCCACCCGGGGCGCGAAATCATGGAGTCCAGCGATGGCCTGCTGGCCGTCGCGTACTCGCCATCGGCGGTGCCCAACGAACGCTTCCGGGTGATGCCGCGGGCGCTGGATCAGACGATGATCGACGAGATCGTCGCCGGTTACGGGGCGGCGGCCCGACGCTTGTATCAGGCGGGCATCGACGGCGTCGAAGTGGTCGCCAGCCACGGTTACCTGCCGGCGCAATTCATCAATCCACGGGTCAACCGTCGCACCGATGGCTACAACGGTGAGCTCGACCAGCGCCTGCGTTTTCTGCGCGAAGTGATCGCCGCCGTGCGCGCCAACACCGACGAGCATTTCATCATCGGCCTGCGCATCTCCGCCGACGAACGTGATCCCGAAGGGCTGACCGAAGACGAATCCTTATCGGCCGTGCAATCGCTGCAACCGCTGCTGGATTACGTGCACATTGTTGCCGGCACCTCGGCTTCCTTGGGCGGCGCGGTGCACATCGTGCCGCCGATGGCGATCGAAGCGGCGTACCTGGCCAAGGAGGCCGGAACGTTCAAGGCCGGCCTGTCGATTCCGCTGTTCGTCACCGGGCGCATCAACCAGCCGCAGGAAGCCGAGTTGATTCTGTCGCGCGGTCAGGCCGATGTCTGCGGCATGACCCGCGCGCTGATCTGCGACCCGCAAATGCCCAACAAGACCGACACCGGCCACGTCGAAGATGTGCGCGCCTGCATCGCCTGCAATCAGGCCTGTATCGGTCACTTCCACAAAGGCTTGCCGATCTCCTGCATCCAGCACCCGGAAACCGGGCGCGAATTGATCTTCGGCAAACGGCAACCGGCGAAGCAACGTAAACGCATCATGATCGCGGGCGGTGGTCCCGCCGGCATGAAGGCTGCTGCCGTCGCCGCCCAGCGCGGACACGACGTAACTCTGTACGAAGCCAACTCGCAACTCGGCGGCCAGGTTTTGCTCGCGCAACTGTTACCAAAACGCGCTGAATTCGGCGGCGCCAGCACCAACCTGCAACGGGAAATGGAACTGGCCGGCGTGCGCGTGGTGCGCAACACCCGCGTCGACCGGGCGCTGGTGGAGCGCGAACGGCCGGACATGGTAATCGTCGCCACCGGTGCCGAACCGTATTGGCCGGCGTTCGAGCGCGGCGGTGACTTACAGGTGGTCGACGCCTGGCAAGTGCTGCGCGACGAGGTACAAATCGGTCGTTCGGTGATGGTGGTCGACTGGCGCTGCGACTGGATCGGCCCCGGCATCGCCGAACGCCTGGTCCGCGCCGGGCATCAAGTGCAACTGGCGGTCAACGGCACCCATTGCGGGGAAAACCTGCCGCTGTACGTGCGTGATCAACTGGCCGGCGAACTGCACAAGCTCGGCATCCCGATCACCCCCTACGCCCGCCTCTATGGCTGCGACGACAACACCGTCTACCTGCAACACACCGCCAGCGGCGAGCCGATGATCTTCGAAAACATCGACACCCTGGTGCTCTGCCAGGGCCATCAACCCGTCGATACCCTCGGCGCAGAACTGCAAGGCCTGGTGGAGTTTCGCCGCATCGGCGACTGCCTCGCCCCGCGCACCGCCGAAGAAGCCATCTACGAGGGTTTGAAAGTCGCCTGGGAGCTTTAAGGCTGTTTATACTCCGGGGTTTTGCGAACCCCGGTTTGGAGCACGCCATGAGCAACAGCAGCAAGATGCAGCCTGCCACCGGCGCGCCCATACAGGACGCCGCCACGCCTTCGGCGGAACCGCATTTTCTCGGCACTCGGATTCGAGGCTTGCGCAAACGCCGGGGCATGACCCTGGCCGAACTGGCGCAGATGAGCGAATTGACAGCGGGCTACATCAGCCAGCTCGAACGCAACCTCGCCTACCCTTCCATCCCGGCCCTGTTCAACATCGCCCGGAGCCTGGGCGTGACCATTCAATGGTTCTTCGCCAGCGAAACGCAAACGGCGCCGGAAGATGACGGCATTGTCGTGCGCAAAAACACCCGGATGAGCGTGCATTACGAAGACGGCATTGTGGATCACCTACTGACGCCGCAGCCGAATCGGCAACTGGAGATGCTGCACTCACGGTTTCCGCCGGGGGCTTACAGTCAGCAAAGTTACAGCCATGAAGGTGAAGAGGCGGGGTATGTGCTGTCGGGCAGTTTTGAGTTGTGGGTCGGGGAACGGCACTTTTCGCTGGGTGAAGGGGATAGCTTTAGTTTTTCCAGCCAGGAACCGCATCGGTATGGGAACCCCGGGGAAGTGGATGCGGTGGTGATTTGGGTGGTGACGCCGCCTACGTTTTGAGGGTTTGGCATTGGCCGCCGAATGTCAGCTCACAGGCTCTTCTGTTGAGTTGAATCATCAGCAGACAGGATGAGCGGCGGCTGCGCTACCAGCTCTGAATCGGTATCAGCGTTCGCTTGAGGTTGAGGTTTGGCGGTGAACAATGGGGCTAACAGTCGCCGTATACCTTCTTCAATGAATGAAAGAAGTCCGAAGGTGATGAAGCCGAAGATCAGCCCGGCGACCAGAATACTCAGCGGGTGTATTCGGGAGGCGTCAGTGCTGTCCATCATGTAAAAGAAAGCCTGAACACCGGCGGCTACGCAGGCCGCTACGGCTGTTATCAGCTTCACAGACAACCAAAGCCGTTGCCATTTGTTCATGCGTCCTCCGTCATCCGGATATTTGTTGTGTATTGCATGATAGCTAATGACGTGGATTTGCCTTGTTTCCTGAATTTGGAATGGTGCTTCGCGGTTATCGCTTGGCGGTAGTGATACCGGATTGGTGGACTATCACGGTCGTCATTCGGTACCGCGTGCTAGGCGGGTCGAGAGATTGGCACGCGTATCCAGATAATCAGTGACGGCCACTTCAAATGCTTCTCGAAGCTCCCGTACTGACTCGCCATGAAAGCCAACGATATCCTTGATGCACGTGATGTGGCCGACAAACAGGCTGTCTTCTTCGCTGTATTCAATGCGGGCGGTATAGCCTTGGTAGTTCATTTCGTTCATGGGGTGACTCCTGCTTGTCCAAGAAAAGCCCTCACATCACGAACTACGTTGGGTCTTGCTTCTTTGAACGTCTGGTGCCCGGCGTTTCGAGCAGTCGCTGAATGTTTGGCGTTCAGGTTTTGTGTTTCACGGTTACCAGAATATCTGGGTGACTCTCGACGAGGTTGTAGGCAAAATCCGAGAGTTGCGTAAGGGGGTATGCTTGCTGTGCTTTTGAGCAGGTTGCCGCCTTGTGGCCATATATTCGACGGGATACTCTCCAGACGTCGCTGAACATTCAGCGATCGGGCTTGGAAACCCGTTGAGTCACGCAACAGCAACCCCATGACTATTGCAGCCGTTTTTTGCCTGCAATGCTGTGTTATGGCGGCTGTGCGTGGGACGCCCTCGGGCGTGCCGGTCTCCTTGACTCCCGGTTTCCAACCTGCGCGCAGCTGCCACCCATTCGCTTGGAAACGAAGTGGCAGCTCTTTATGTCAAGGAGTTGGACAAATGCACATTGTAAATCCGTACAAATTTGGTCTTTTCTCTCTGCGCGACTCCATGTTGCGTAAAGCTCCTTCGCTCGATCTCCTCCAAAACCGCCCCTTCACTGGAGGTGGAAAATGACCGAACCTGCAGAAACAAAAACGATCGGCTTCACCCCTATCTATTGCTCAGACAATGCAATGTTCCACGTCAGCGCGGGTGTGCCCATCAGTGTTGCATTGGTACAGGCCTCGGACTTCCTGTTCCTGGCCAAGGCACTCACAGAGGACGCAGCTTATGCAAAAGACACCGACCGTCATGCTTGGGCTGCGCACTATTTGACTTCGATGGGAAAAGCGCTAATCGATGATGTGGTGAAGGCTGTTTCGCCACGGCCTGTTCGGAAGAGTGAAAAGACAGCAAGTTAGTGCCCCGCCACTCTGAGTATTCGCCCGAGATATCAGGGGCTTCCAACTCTGGTTGAAAGCGAAGCTAAAAATTCCCTGAGCGAATCGTCAGAAACGAAAAAGCCCCGTAACTTTTCAGCTACGGGGCTTTTTCTATGTAATGGCGGAGAGATAGGGATTCGAACCCTAGGTACCGGTGAAGGTACAACGGATTTCGAATCCGTCCCATTCGGCCACTCTGGCATCTCTCCAACGGCGCGCATCATAACAACACTTTCGCAGGAAGCGAACCCCCCTAAGCAAAATAATTCTGTGCTATCAGATGCTTGCGTCGATTAAAGCGGTACGCCCAGACGATTGGCGACTTCTTCGTAGGCTTCGATGACGCCACCGAGACCCTGACGGAAGCGGTCCTTGTCCATTTTCTTGCCGGTGGCCTTGTCCCACAGGCGGCAGCCGTCCGGGCTGAATTCGTCGCCCAGGACGATGGAGCCGTCGTGGAATACGCCGAATTCGAGTTTGAAGTCGACCAGCAGCAGGCCGGCGTCGTCGAACAGTTTGCTCAGGACTTCGTTGACCTTGAGCGACAGTTCTTTCATGCGAACCAGTTGCTCGGCGGTGCCCCAACCGAAGGCCACGACGTGGGATTCGTTGATGAACGGGTCGCCCTTGGCGTCGTCCTTCAGGAACAGTTCGAAGGTGTAAGGGTTGAGCTTCATGCCCTCTTCGACGCCCAGGCGCTTGACCAGGCTGCCGGCGGCGTAGTTACGCACGACGCACTCGACCGGGATCATGTCGAGCTTCTTCACCAGGCATTCGTTGTCGCCCAGCAGTTTGTCGAATTGGGTCGGCACGCCGGCGGCTTCGAGTTTCTGCATGATGAAAGCGTTGAACTTGTTGTTCACCATGCCTTTGCGGTCGAGCTGCTCGATGCGCTTGCCGTCGAACGCCGAGGTGTCGTTGCGAAACAGCAGGATCAAGCGGTTAGCGTCATCGGTCTTGTAAACCGATTTGGCTTTGCCGCGGTAGAGTTCTTCACGTTTTTCCATGATGGGCTCCGCTTGCTAAGTAGATGGGCTAGGCGATGTGTCGCCAGTCGAGCCCTGAATCTTGATCGGCCAGTTGCAGCCAGTCGGGGTCGCACCCGAGGGTGTCGACAAAACATTGCCGGGCCAGCTGCGGCAGGTTGTTCTTGCTGCTCAGATGGGCCAGGACCAGGTGTTGCAGGCCTTGCCAGCCCAACTCAGACACCAGGAATGCCGCCTGGTGGTTGTTCAGATGTCCCAGTTCACCGCCCACCCGCTGCTTGAGAAAGTAGGGGTAGTGACCGCGAGCCAGCATGTCACGGCAATGGTTGGACTCGATCATCAACGCATCGAGGTCCCGATAGCCGTCCAGCACCGTGTCGCAATACGAGCCCAGGTCAGTCAGCAGGCCGAAGCGCCGCTCACCGTCGCTGAAGACGTATTGCGTCGGCTCCTGCGCATCGTGGGCCACGGCAATGACGCCGATGCTCAGAGCGCCGATCTGCAGTTGCTCGCCGCCGGCCAGAAGGCCAGCCGGTTCAATCGGTTTGCGCATCCCGCGCAGGGTCCCGCGACTGAGGTAGACAGGCAGATTGTAGCGCCGAGACAGCAAACCCACGCCATGCACGTGGTCGGCATGTTCGTGGGTCACGAGTATCGCGCTCAACTGCGCAGGGTTCACACCCAGGCGCAGCAGGCGTTTTTCGGTTTCTCGCAGGGAGAAACCACAATCCACCAGCACATACGTGTCATCGCTGGCTACCAGCGTGCCGTTCCCTTGGCTACCGCTGCCGAGAACGGCAAAACGCATGTGATCAGCCCAGTTTGTCCTGAATCTCACTCAACACTTTACGCGCCACGTCTGCCGGCGCCACGGTGTTGATGTTTTTCTCGACGGTTACCTGGACGTTTTCACCGACCTTGCTCAGGCGAACCTGATAACGCTCGGCACGGGCTTCAACTTCTTCCTTGCTCGGCGCGCTGCCGAACAGGTTGCTGAAGAAGCCAGGCTTCTCGTCTTTCTTCTCGGCTTTTTCGGACAGGTTGATGTAGTACAGGCCCAGGCTGCGGTTGATGTCTTCAACGCGCCATTCGCCCTGTTCCAGCGCACGACCGACGCTCGACCAGGCACGGTCGAGGTCGTTGCCGACGTTCAGAACCAGGTTGCCGCTGCCGTCTTCGCTCATGCTGATACGACTTGGCGTATCGAAATCACGCGAAGCCAGCATGGAGACCGAACCGCCCTTCTCCGAAATGCGGCTCATGCTCGCGAGCATGTCGTCGACCAGTGCTGCATCCAGGCCGGTGTTGACCGAACGGTTGGTGAAGTCCACATCGGCGGTGCTGCCGGCAGGACGCTCGGCGCTGACCACATAGACTTCACTGGTGTTGCGCTGCACGCCCGGCTCGATCCGCACTCGCACGCGGGTCTGGCTGTCGGTGCTGACGCCGGCTGCGCTCAGGCGTTTAGCCATCGCTGCGGACAGTTCGTCGGAATGCTGCCAGGTCGTGGTGAATTCGCCGGTTTGCGGCTTTTGTTCATCCAGACGGAAACCGTTGTCCTGGAAGAACTGCACAGCCACTGGCCAGACTTCGGCCGGAGGGTTCTGCGCCAGGATCGAACGCGAATCGCCGACTTTCTGCAGGGAGTAGGCACTGGCATCGGCCGACGCCGACAACGGCTGCGGACGAGGAACGATGTATTCGCCCTTGGCGGTGTCATCGGCCACGTTACGCGGGATCGGCAGCAGCGGATCCAGACGTTTGGCGGTGGTGACATCCGGTGGCAATTGCATGGGTGCTGTCTGTTGCGCTTCCAGGTAGTCGCTACCACGGTCACGGAAATAACCTTCCGGGCCCCAGACCCATCCACAGCCACTGGTGCTGGAGATAATCAAGGCAAGTGCGGAAAGTCCGGCCATTCGCTTCATGCGTTGTACTTCCTCAATTAAACCAGGACGCCGCACTGGCGCAGGGCCGAGCGAAGCGTTTCATGACAAGGTGTGCTCAGCCAGGTCAGCGGCAGGCGAATGCCTTCATGCATCAGGCCCATTTCGACCAAAGCCCACTTCACCGGAATCGGGTTGGCTTCGATGAACAGGTCCTTGTGCAGCGGCATCAATTTTTCGTTGATGGCCCGCGCAGTCTCGGCGTCGCCCTTGAGCGCGGCCTCGCACAGGTCGGCCATTTCGCGCGGGGCGACGTTGGCGGTGACAGAGATATTGCCCTTGCCGCCCATCAGGATCAGCTCGACAGCGGTCGGATCATCGCCGGACAGCACGATGAAGTCCTTGCTCACGCCATCAAGGATTGCCTTGGCACGTTTCAGGTCGCCAGTGGCTTCCTTGATACCGATGATGTTCGGCACGGTGGACAGGCGAATCACGGTCTCGGCCTGCATGTCGCAGGAGGTGCGGCCAGGAACGTTGTAGAGGATCTGTGGAATGTCGACCGATTCAGCGATGTGCTTGAAATGCTGGTACAAGCCTTCCTGAGTCGGCTTGTTGTAGTACGGAACGACCAGCAGGCAGGCATCGGCGCCGGCCGCTTTGGCGTTGCGGGTCAGTTCGACGGCTTCACGGGTCGAATTGGCGCCGGTGCCGGCGATCACCGGAATACGACCATTGACCTGCTTGACCACGGCCTTGATGACCGCGATGTGCTCGTCTACGTCGAGGGTTGCCGACTCGCCGGTAGTACCGACCGCGACAATGGCATGGGTGCCGTTTTCAAGGTGGAAGTCCACGAGTTTGCTGAGGCTGTCCCAGTCAAGACGCCCTTGTGCATCCATGGGTGTGACCAGTGCC
The DNA here is from genome assembly GCF_015461845.1 of Pseudomonas mucoides. Classification (GTDB taxonomy): domain Bacteria; phylum Pseudomonadota; class Gammaproteobacteria; order Pseudomonadales; family Pseudomonadaceae; genus Aquipseudomonas; species Aquipseudomonas mucoides. The sequence goes on from NZ_JACOPW010000001.1 coordinate 1,439,865, forward strand.
ACCATACTGCCCGCAATCATGAAACCGCTCCTGCCGGAAAAAGAGAGCGGTAATGGTACTGGCGCCAAGATGCTTGCACAAGCAAAGTACTGCGCTGCCGCCATTCCCCTTGGCGTTGCTTTTCGCTACCCTTCAGACTTTGATCGGTACTGATAAGCTCGTACGCCAGGTTCAAGCCTCCATTTACGGCATCACAAGCCCCGATCCAGCGTTGCCACCCCTCGCTCCGGCCTCACTGGAGCACGTTGCAACTTGTGACTCGGGTTTTCTGAATTCGCATCCGCAGGCTTGTCCCCGAAAAAAGCCCTTAGTCGTACCGACCGCTCATCGCTTTAGGAATGCTGCATGTCCACCCCCACAGTTCGCGAACAATTCCTTGTCATCAGTGCCCTCGGCGCCAACCCCATGGAGCTGACTAACGTCCTGTGCCGCGCCAGCCATGAAAATCGCTGCGCCGTGGTCACTTCCCGCCTGACCCGTCATGGCGAGTGCAGTGCGTTGATCCTCGAGATTTCCGGTAGCTGGGACGCCCTGGCGCGTCTGGAAGGCAGCTTGCCGAGCCTCTCCAAAAAGCATGCGTTCACCGTCAATGTGGTGCGCAGCGCGGCCCTGGAGAACCGTCCTCAGGCGCTGCCTTACGTGGCTTATGTCAGTTCGGCCTACCGGTCTGACATCATCAATGAGCTGTGCCAGTTCTTCATGGACCACAACGTCGAGTTGGAAAACCTGACCTGTGACACCTATCAGGCGCCACAAACCGGCGGCACCATGCTCAACGCCACGTTTACCGTGACCTTGCCGGCTGGCGTGCAGATCAGCTGGCTGCGCGATCAGTTCCTGGATTTCGCCGACGCGCTGAACCTGGACGCGCTGATCGAACCGTGGCGCCCACAAAACCCAATGTAAGGAAGCTTTCATGGCCGTTGCCATCGACCAACCGGTTGCCGACTTCGAAGCACCCGCCACCAATGGACAGACCGTCAGCCTCGCGGGCCTTAAAGGCAAGCAAGTGGTGATCTACTTCTATCCCAAGGACAGCACGCCGGGTTGCACCACTCAAGGTCAGGGCTTTCGCGATCAGCTTGAGGCGTTTAAAGCGGCCAACACCGAAGTGTTCGGCGTGTCGCGTGACAGCCTCAAGTCCCACGAAAACTTCAAGGCCAAGCAGGCGTTCACCTTCGAGCTGATCAGCGACAAGGAAGAAGCGCTTTGCCAGCTGTTTGATGTGATCAAGCTGAAGAAGCTGTATGGCAAGGAATACATGGGCGTCGATCGCAGCACGTTCCTGATCGACAAGAACGGTGTACTGCGTCAGGAATGGCGCGGTGTGAAGGTGCCGGGGCATGTGGATGCGGTGTTGGCGGCGGCTCAGGCTTTGAATAAGGCCTGATTTTTTTGGCGCCTGTTACGACGCTATCGCGAGCAAGCTCGGCCCCACAGGTATCGTGATATTCCTGTGGGACTGAGCTTGCTCGGGATGGAGGCCATCAGCCTCACTGTAGTACTAAAGCAGCGGCGCGACTTCTGGCTCCTTGCGCGGCCACGCATCCAGCACGGCCTTGAACAGCGTCGCCAGCGGAATCGCAAAAAACACCCCCCAGAATCCCCACAACCCGCCAAACAACAGCACCGCGCAAATGATCGCGACCGGGTGCAGGTTGACCGCCTCCGAGAACAGCAATGGCACCAGCACGTTGCCGTCCAGCGTCTGAATGATCCCGTAGACCGCCATCAAATAGATGAACTGATCGCTCCAGCCCCACTGGAACAGAGCAATCAGCATGACCGGCACGGTCACTACCACAGCGCCGACGTAAGGCACCACCACCGACACGCCCACCAGCAAGGCCAGCAGCGCGGCGTAGTTAAGCCCCAGCACGACAAAACCGATGTAGGTCACACCGCCGCAGATGAAGATCTCGATGACCTTGCCGCGAATGTAATTGGCAATCTGCCGATTCATTTCATGAGCGACGCGGGTGATCAACGCCCGTTCACGGGGCAGATAACCGCGCACCCACTGGCCGATCATCTCCCGGTCCTTGAGGAAGAAGAACACCAGGATCGGCACCAGAACGAGGTAGATCATGATGTTCACCAGCAACGGCAGACTCGACAACGAGAACGTCAGCGCCCACTGGCCGAATTTGCCGATCTCGCCCCGTGCCACTTCGATGGCCTGCAATACCTGCTCATCGGACACCAGATGCGGATAGCGCTCGGGCAGCAGCAATAACAGCGACTGCCACTTGGCGAGCATGCCGGGCAACTCGTTGAACAGCGTAATCAGCTGATGCCACAGCAGCGGCACCAGGACAATCATGAAGACCAGCAGCGCCCCCATGAACAGTGTGAACACCAGCCCCACCGCCACGCCACCGGGCATGCGCAAACGTTCGAGGGTGGCCACCAGGCCATGCATGAGGTACGCCAGCACCATCCCGGCCAGTACCGGCGCGAGCATGCCGCCCAAGGTGAGCACGGCGGTGAATGCCAGCACCAGCAGCACCGCCAGCACCACGGCTTCTTCATCGGAAAAGTAGCGCTGAATCCAGTCGCGTAACACCTTGAACATCAATATTCCTTAAAAACGAACGCAGCAGGTTTCAGGCTTTTTTTAACCAGTAGCGGTAAACACCCGCCTCATCTTCTTCGCGAAGCAGCGTATGACCGGCCAATCGGGCAAAGGTGCGGAAGTCACGCTGCGAACCCGCATCCGTGGCGATTACCTTGAGCACCGCGCCGCTGGCCAGGCGATTGAGCTCCAGCTTGGCCTTGAGCAAGGGCAACGGACAATTCAGGCCGCTGGCGTCCAGTTCGACGTCATGCTCTACAGCGTCGGTCATTGTTTCACTCCGAGTCAGGTGGTTGAGTTGCCTAGAATATCTGGTCCCAAGCCCAGTGTCCGGCTACAGTAAGGTCTTTGTCGACTAAGGCTTTGTGCATGACTTTTTTGCGCCCTACCCTGCTGACGCTCGCTTGCCTGCTTGCCTCACCGGGCTTTGCCGACGACCTGCCGTCACTCGGCGACGCCAGTTCTGCCATCGTCTCGCCACAACAGGAACACCAGTTGGGCCGTGCGTGGCTGGCGCTGTTGCGCAGCCAGGTGGCGCAGCTCAACGATCCGCAGCTCAAGGATTACGTCGAATCCAGCGTTTACCGACTGGTGGAGACCAGCCAGGTCAATGACCGGCGCCTGGAGTTCATCCTGATCAACAGCCCGCAGCTCAACGCCTTTGCGGCGCCGGGCGGGATTGTCGGGGTCAACGGCGGCTTGTTCCTCAATGCGCAGACCGAGGGTGAATACGCCTCGGTACTGGCTCACGAATTGGCTCACTTGTCGCAACGCCACTTTGCCCGTGGCATTGAAGCCCAGCAACGCATGCAAGTGCCGATGATGGCCGCCCTGCTGGCCGGGATCGTGATTGCGGCGGCCGGTGCCGGCGATGCCGGGATCGCGGCCATTGCGAGTACGCAAGCGGCGGCGATCCAGGAACAGCGACGCTTCTCGCGTCAGAACGAACAGGAAGCCGACCGCATCGGCATCGTCAATCTGGAAAAAGCCGGTTACGACCCGCGCTCGATGCCGACCATGTTCGAGCGCTTGGGGCGCCAGTACCGCTTCGACGCCAAGCCACCGGAATTCCTGCTGACTCACCCGGTCACCGAATCGCGGATCGCCGACACCCGCAACCGCGCCGAACAGGCTCCGCAGGGCGGCATCGAGGACACCCTGCGTTATCAGCTGATTCGCGCGCGCGTCCAGTTGTTCTACGAAGAAACCCCTGGCCTGGGCGCCAAGCGCTTCCGTGCCCTGCTTGAAGAAAACCCGAAAAACGATGTCGCGCGCTATGGCCTGGCCATCGCCCAGATCAAGGGGGGTCAGTTGAATGAAGCTCGGGAGAACCTCAAGCCTCTGCTGGCCAAGGCGCCGAACGAGATCATCTATAACCTGGCGGAAGTCGATCTGGACATCACCAACAATCGCCTGCCGGATGCTCAATCACGCGTCGACCGGTTGCTCACGCAATACCCCGGCAACTATCCGCTGAATCAGGTGCGTGTCGATCTGCTGCTGAAACAGAACCGCACCGCCGATGCTGAAAAGGCATTGGAAGGCCTGCTCAAGTCACGCCCGGACGATCCTGACGTGTGGTATCAGGTGGCCGAGACTCGCGGCCTTTCCGGCAACATCATCGGCCTGCATCAAGCTCGCGCGGAGTACTTTGCATTGGTCGGCGACTATCGTCAGGCCATTCAGCAACTGGACTTCGCCAAGCGTAAGGCTGGCAGCAACTTCCCGTTGTCTTCGCGTATCGATGCACGTCAGCGTGAGTTGATGGAGCAGGAGCGCATGATCAAGGACATGATGGGCTGACGGCCTGGCTGCAAATTCCGGGCACAAAAAAACGCCTCTTTCGAGGCGTTTTTTTATTCAGCCAACAACCGGCTTATTCAGCCAGTTTGAAGGTGATGAAGCTGGCACGACCTTGACGCAGAACCCGCATCGATACCGATCGGTTCTTCGGCAGCGCCTTGGCAATCTCGGTGAACTCCTTGCTGGAGCTGATGGCCTGGTTGTTCAGGTGAGTGATGATGTCACCTGGTTGCAAGCCAATCAGCGAGGCAGGACCGTCCTGAACTTCCTTGATCACCACACCACCTTTGAGGTCGTAGGTTTTCTTCTGCTCATCAGACAGTTCGGCGACGGCGACACCCAAACGATTGCTGCTGATTTCAACGCCCGACTTAGGCATCGAATCCAGTTCTTTGCCTTCGTCAGGAATCGCGCCGACCGTCAGTTCGACGTTCTTGCGTTTGCCTTCGCGAATCACTTCAAGATTGGCCTTGGCGCCCGCTTTCAGTGCGCCTACCAGATGTGGCAAATCGGCCGACATGACGATCGGCTGACCGTTCATGCTCAGGATCACGTCGCCCACTTGCAGGCCACCCTTGGCTGCCGGGCCATCGTCCTGGATCTGAGCGACCAGCGCACCGGCCGGTTTCTCAAGACCAAACGACTCGGCCAGGTCCTTGTTCACTTCCTGAATCACCACACCCAACCAGCCACGGCTGACTTTGCCACCGTCTTTGAGCTGATTGGAAACATCCATGGCAACATCGATAGGGATCGCGAACGATACGCCCATGAAGCCCCCGGAGCGGGTGTAGATCTGCGAGTTGATCCCGACCACTTCGCCATTAAGGTTGAACAGCGGGCCACCCGAGTTACCCGGGTTGATCGGCACGTCGGTCTGGATGAACGGCACATAGTTTTCGTTTGGCAGGCTACGCCCGATGGCGCTGACGATGCCTTGGGTCACGGTGTGGTCGAAACCGAACGGCGAACCGATGGCAACCACCCACTGACCGGCTTTCAGGTCCTGGGATTTGCCGAGTTTAAGCACTGGCAGGCCCTTGCCTTCAATCTTCAGCAGCGCCACGTCGGAACGTGGATCAGTGCCGACCAGCTTGGCTTTCAGCTCACTGCGATCAGCAAGACGCACGAGGATTTCATCCGCATCGGCAATCACATGGTTGTTGGTCAGGATGTAGCCATCAGGCGAAATGATGAAGCCAGAACCCAAGGACTGGGCTTCACGCTGGCGATCACCACGAGGCGAACGCGGTTGAGGCATGCCCCTCTCGAAGAACTGGCGCAGCTGTGGCGGCAGGTCTTCAAGGTCCGGCATTTGCCCGGACACTTTGCGGTCCGGCAGTTTCTGGGTGGTACTGATGTTCACCACGGCAGGCGAGGCCTGCTCGACCAACTGGGTGAAATCAGGCAGTTCGACCGCTTGCGCAGTGACCGCCTGACCGAGTACCAGCACGGTGGCAACAATGGAAAGGTAAGACTTCAAGCGTGGTATCGACATACGGCTCCCGTTACGACGAGCATGGTTAAGCGATATGGAGCAAGGAACACCGGGAACAATACGCCGGTATTTTTGTTCCGGGAACAACAAAACAAGGCCAGAGCCGTGAGGCTCTGACCTATAGAAAAATTCAGGTTTTTTTGCAAATTGAAATGCTCACCAAACATTTCGGTAATGACCCACTACTTGGTTGCGGTGGCATCGGTGCGCATGGACAGCGCAATCCGTTCTGCGGTGCCTATCGGGATCTCTCCGACCACGGTCACCATCACTTCGCCCTGAGGCGTGGTCAGACGGCGGGATACAGCAACGGTGGGGCCCAATTGTGTGCGAGTGTCCGTCACGGTTGCGCCATTCAACGGTTCAAGGAAAACCGAGAAACGCGCCAGGCCATCGTCATACATCAGACTGTTGACCTGTGTTTTGGTCTCCGGATCTTTGCGAGCACTGCTGCTGGTCAACTCAAAACCGGGTGGTAGCCAGTCCGAATGCCACACCTGAGCGACCTTAATGGCGGAAGCCTTGTCACTGTCGAGGGTGACAGCCTTGCAATCATCACCCGCCTGCAAGTCTTTGTCAGACGGCACGTCAGCGGTATCCAGTTGTGTGAACTGGAATCGCTCCAGCAACTGCCCTTTGTCATTGAGCAACAATGACTTGAGTGGCAGACCGGTTTCTTTGTCCAGATGGAGCTCAAAACCGTATCGATGCTGATCACGTGGTGTCAGCGAAATAATCACTGCCGCACGCCCAGCCACACGCGACTTGCCGATGACGGCAAGGTCATACCAATTCTTTAACTTTTGTGGATCCAGTGCACGAGCAGCGGTATTGGGTGAATCCCCCAATCCTGCTATCAGGGTGCCGCTGACGCATTGAGTATGCCCATCAATGCGCACGACTTCCTGTGCGGAGCCGTCGAGCTGGAGTAAACGCTCTCGGACTTTGCCATCCTGGACGCGATGCCAGATGTTATGGGTAGAAAAACTACCGTTACGCTCGTAAACGAAAGTACCGTGAAAGCTTTGCTGTTGCTCGGCCTGGCCCAGACGGGTCAACCAGTCCTGGGCTTCATCAGCGTGGGCTGGTACGACAAACCAGCCTGCGAGCAGAAGCGAAAGTAGAGGTATGGCGCGCATGATCCTCCTTAGCGGTTTTCCAGGCTTGCTGCACGAGCATAAGGCAGAGCACTTTCAGTGCCTTTCAATGCAGCTTGTTGAGCATGTTGGCGCAAGTAGCTTGGCAGACGCTGATCGTGCCAGCCTGGCTGACCTTGCAATACACCGTTGGCCATAGGGCCAGTGGCATCCGAACTCTCATTGTAGCCTGCCAATACAGCTGGACCCTTGACCTGAGGAACGGCCAGACCCGGTTGATTGGATTGCTGAGCCAGTTCGACACCAGCGATCTCGTCCTGGTTGTACAAACGAACGCCGGCCAGTACAGCCAGTGTGACCGAAGCGGCTACTGCCAGGCGACCCAGGCTGCGCCATGGACCACGGGAGGCTTTTGCCGGTACGGCTTCGTCGGCCAACGCAGCAGACACTGCCGCAGCGATATCCAGACGTGGAAGCAGCAAGTCCTTGTGCATGACTGCCCGAGCGATTTGGTAACGAGCCCAGGTTTCACGGGTTTCAACATCGTCAAAGGCATTTAATACCCGACGCAATTCCAGTTCGTCCGCTTCGTTATCCATCACTGCGGACAGCGATTCCTGCAGGGCTTCACGACTCATGGCGTTCCTCTCTTGGCTGTCGCCGCTGTCTCAGTTTTCCTGCAACAACGGCTGCAGGGCTTTATCGATGGCCTCCCGAGCGCGGAAAATCCGGGAGCGCACGGTACCCACCGGACATTGCATGACGGCTGCAATGTCCTCGTAACTCAGACCATCGAATTCACGTAAAGTTAAAGCCGTACGTAAATCTTCTGGCAGTTGCTGGATGGTCCGATGGACGGTGCCTTCGATCTCATCCCGCAGCAACGCTCGTTCTGGCGACTCGAGATCCTTGAGGCCATGATCGCCATCGTAGAACTCTGCATCCTCGGAACTGACATCGCTATCCGGCGGCCGACGGCCGCGCGAAACCAGATAGTTTTTCGCCGTGTTAATGGCGATGCGGTAAAGCCACGTATAAAACGCGCTGTCTCCGCGAAAATTCCCTAGGGCTCGGTATGCCTTGATAAAGGCTTCCTGCGCCACATCCTGGGCTTCATGGGTGTCGTGCACGAAACGCACGATCAACCCGAGAATTTTGTGCTGGTATTTCAGCACTAGCAGATCGAAAGCTCGCTTGTCGCCACGTTGAACGCGCTCGACCAGCTGCTGATCCTCTTCCTGGGTTAGCATGAACACTCCTCGATAAGCTCGGAGGAAGCTTGCATAACTAAACGACCAGACTTGCAAACATAGACTCGGGCTTTCCGCAAAAGTTCTCCCCCTCCAAGCAAGTTTCCTGCGGGCTCTGATTTGGCACGCACGAAAAGCGCAGCGCGGGTTACCGGCTGCGCGAATAATCTTGTCGTCGGATTCGCCAGCAAGGATCAAACTGCAGATCCTGCCCTGAAGCCGACACTGTCCCTTGAATCAGGCAACCGTCTATTGATCTTTGGCCTTTGGCAAAAGTTCCATTATTTAAAACCGGACGGCACCGACATTGTGAGACCGTGAGTAGAAAAATACTGTTAAATCCACGATACAGTCGCCTTGTCGTCGAACCGGTCAAAAAACCATCCGACGAAGCGTCGAGTATTTCCCGTCACAGTAGTTTCACAATGCCATATGCGCTCGGGTATTGTGCCGCTCCCCCCCTCTATATACTAGTGGGCTGTGTGGCCGACTTGACTCGCCGTTCCAGCAGTCTTGCGCCAACCCCGACCCGGGTCGCTTTGAGCGGAATCCTGAAATGAGCCAACAGTTTCAACACGATGTTCTGGTGATTGGCAGCGGCGCTGCCGGTTTGAGTCTTGCGCTGACCCTGCCCGGTCACTTGCGCATCGCGGTGCTGAGCAAAGGCGACCTCGCCAACGGCTCGACATTCTGGGCCCAGGGTGGCGTCGCTGCCGTACTGGATGACTCCGACACCGTTGAGTCCCATGTCGACGACACCCTCAATGCCGGCGGTGGCCTGTGCCATGAAGACGCCGTGCGCTTTACCGTCGAGCACAGTAAAGAAGCGATTCAATGGCTGATCGACCAAGGCGTGCCGTTTACCCGCGATGAACAATCCGGAACCGAAGACGGCGGGTTCGAGTTTCACCTGACCCGCGAAGGCGGCCATAGCCATCGGCGCATCATTCATGCCGCCGATGCCACCGGCGCTGCGATATTCAAAACGTTGCTGGCCCAGGCCAGACAACGGCCGAACATCGAATTGCTGGAACAGCGCGTCGCGGTGGACCTGATCACCGAAAAACGCCTCGGACTGGAAGGCGACCGCTGCCTCGGCGCCTACGTACTCAACCGCGGGACCGGCGAAGTCGACACCTACGGCGCACGTTTCGTCATCCTCGCGTCCGGTGGCGCAGCCAAAGTCTACCTCTATACCAGCAACCCCGACGGCGCCTGCGGAGATGGCATCGCCATGGCCTGGCGTTCCGGTTGCCGGGTGGCGAACCTGGAGTTCAACCAGTTTCACCCCACTTGCCTTTACCACCCGCAGGCAAAAAGCTTCCTGATCACCGAAGCCCTGCGTGGCGAAGGTGCGCACCTCAAACTGCCTAACGGCGAGCGTTTCATGCAGCGCTTCGACCCGCGCGCAGAATTGGCGCCACGGGACATCGTTGCCCGGGCCATCGACCATGAAATGAAGCGCCTGGGTATCGACTGCGTCTATCTGGACATCAGCCACAAACCCGAAGCGTTCATCAAGACGCACTTTCCGACGGTGTACGAACGCTGCCTCGAGTTTTCCATCGACATCACCAAGCAGCCGATCCCGGTGGTTCCGGCGGCGCACTACACCTGCGGCGGCGTGATGGTCGATCAGAACGGCCGCACCGACGTGCCGGGGCTGTATGCCATTGGCGAAACCAGTTTCACCGGTCTGCACGGCGCCAACCGCATGGCCAGTAACTCGCTGCTGGAGTGTTTCGTTTACGCCCGTTCGGCGGCGGCGGACATTCTTGAACAGTTGCCGCACGTATCGATCCCCGCCGCCCTGCCTATCTGGGATGCGAGCCAGGTCACCGATTCCGACGAAGACGTGATCATTGCGCACAACTGGGATGAACTGCGCCGATTCATGTGGGACTACGTCGGCATCGTGCGCACCAACAAACGCCTGCAACGAGCGCAACACCGCGTGCGGCTGCTGCTGGACGAGATCGACGAGTTCTACAGCAACTATAAGGTCAGCCGCGATTTGATCGAATTGCGCAACCTGGCCCAGGTGGCAGAACTGATGATCCAGTCCGCCATGGAACGCAAGGAAAGCCGGGGCCTGCATTACACCCTCGACTATCCGAATATGCTACCGGTTGCCTTGGACACTATTCTGGTGCCGCCCACCTACGTCGACTGAACGTCAATCGAACCCGCAGACGTCGGTGCACATCCGCCGCCTGCGAGTCGCGGGGTACGCAGATCGACCGGATACGTTGTTCGCCGCGCAGGCGAAACCGCAGCACCACGATCAACGGCAGCGCCAGGCTGTCCGGTCGCAACTGCACCGGCTGCCAACCCCGCGCCTGATTCCACAACTGCCAGCCTTCGGCATCGCGACGCAAGCCGCGATATGCCTGCGGATGTGTCAGCAGAATCTGACGGGGTAATACCCAAACGCCATGCGCCAGACAGCAGAAAGCGCCGAGCACACTGGCCCAGACCGGTATAGACAAAAGAAACAACGAGCCCAGCGCGAACAGCTGGGCCAGAAGATACGCCGCCAGCAACTGCCGTGAGGCATGCCAGCGGCATTCGAACGCATTACTTGGGCTGGACACGGTCCAGGATCATGCGAACCATGCGCTGAAGCTCCGGATCTTCCGATTCGGCGCGTTCCATGAACCAGCCGAACATGTCCTGATCTTCGCACTCGAGCAGCTTGCGGTAGCAATCGCGGTCGACATCGTTGAGGTGCGGGTAGACTTCTTTGACAAACGGCACCAGCAATACGTCCAGCTCAAGCATGCCGCGGCGGCTGTGCCAGTAGAGGCGATTCAGTTCAACATCTTCGACCATGGAGCGCTCCTCAAATAGGCGGCAAGTATACAGCCCCGCGCCTCGTCGAACAGTCGGCTTTGGTCGGGCACTGCCGACCTTTTGTGAACTACCCATTTCACGGGCGCCCCCTTATGATGTCCCCCAGACTCTTTACCCTGCGATGACCCATGGCCGATTCTGCTTTTTTCTGCACCCTGTCTCACGAAGGCGTTCTCGCGGTCCGCGGCGCGGATGCCGGCAAATTCCTGCAAGGCCAATTGACCTGCAACCTCAATTACCTCAGTGAAACCCAAGCCAGCCTGGGCGCGCGCTGTACGCAAAAAGGCCGGATGCAGTCGAGTTTCCGCATCCTGCTGGAAGGTGACGGCGTAGTGATGGCCATGGCCACCGAACTGCTGGAACCGCAACTGGCGGACCTGAAGAAGTACGCCGTGTTCTCCAAATCCAAATTGACCGACGAAAGCGCCGCCTGGGTCCGCTTCGGCCTTGATCATGGCGATGCCGCGCTGAGCAGCCTTGGCCTGGCGTTGCCGGCAGACACCGACAGTGTCGTGCGTCTCGAAGGCCTGATCGCCATCCGCGTCTCGCCGGATCGCGCGGAACTGTGGGTCGCCGCCGATCAGGCCGTCGCCATCAAGGGCAAGCTGTCCGCCCTGCTGGCCGAAGGCACTTTGAATCAATGGCTGCTGGGCCAGATCCGCGCAGGGATCGGTCAGGTCATGCCGCAAACACGAGAATTATTCATTCCGCAGATGCTCAACCTGCAAGCCGTCGGTGGTGTGAGCTTCAAGAAAGGCTGCTACACCGGTCAGGAAATCGTCGCGCGCATGCAGTACCTGGGCAAACTCAAGCGCCGCTTGTACCGTCTGACCCTGGACGCCAGCGAATTGCCCGCCCCCGGCACGCCGCTGTTTTCCCCGAGCCATGGCAGTTCCATCGGCGAAGTGGTGCTGGCGGCCAACGCGGAACAAAACATTGAACTCCTTGCCGTGCTGCAAGCCGAAGCTGCCGAGGGTGGCGACATTCATCTCGGCACCCTGGAAGGACCCGCCCTGAACTTGCTCGACCTGCCTTACTCACTGGACCGCGATCGCGAGATCCAGCGTTAACCGCAGCATTTGTGGCAACACCTAGAGAAACGAAATGAGCGATCTGGCGGAAAAGGTCCAACAGGATTTGGTTGAGGCCATCGATAACGATGACCTGGTTCTGCCAACGTTACCGGAAGTGGCCATGCAGATTCGCAAGGCCGCCGAAGACCCGGAAATCAGTGTCAGCACCCTGAGCAAAGTGATCGGCCGTGATACGGCGTTGTCGGCGCGCCTGATCAAAGTGGTCAACAGCCCACTGCTGCGCGCGACTCAAGAAGTTAACGACCTGCACACGGCGATCACGCGACTGGGCGTCAACTACAGCAGCAATCTGGCGATCGGTCTGGTGATGGAACAGATTTTCCACGCCCGCTCCGAGGTGGTGCAGCAGAAGATGCACGATGTCTGGCGCAAAAGCCTGGAGATCGCCGGGGTCAGCTATGCGCTGTGCCGCAGCTACACGCAACTCAAGCCCGACCAGGCCGCCCTCGGCGGTCTGGTGCATCAGATTGGCGTGTTGCCGATTCTGACCTACGCCGAAGATCACTATGAGCTGCTGTCCGACCCGGTCAGCCTCAACCATGTGATCGACCACATTCACCCCCTGATCGGCGACAAACTGCTCAGGGTTTGGGAGTTTCCGGAGAAACTGGTGATGGTTCCGGGACAATACCTGGACTTCAAGCGTGAATCCGAGCGGATTGATTATGTGGATCTGGTGCAAGTGGCCAGCCTGTATTGCCACAAGGACAGCGACCACCCGTTGGCCCGTTTCGACCTGACCAGCGTGCCTTCATTCAAGAAGCTTGGGATTGATCTGGAAAACGACGCGGTGATCAAGGATCTGGAAGAATCGCGGTCGATGTTTTACTAGTCGAGACCGCGTCGCCCCCCATCGCGAGCAGGCTCACTCCTACGCTGGATCTGCGCTGAACTGAAAATCCCCTGTAGAAGTGAGCCTGCTCGCGATGAGGCCATACCAAGCACCCTCACTCCCCGGCAATAAAACTCACTCGAACCTTCAACCCCTTCGTCTCGCCATCATGCAGACTGATCTGCGCCAGATGCGCGCGGCAGATCTCCCCCACAATCGCAAGCCCCAACCCAGACCCGGCGACCTGTTGATTACGCCGATAAAAGCGCTCAAACACCCGATCCCGCTCATCCACCGGAATCCCCGGCCCGTCATCCTCGACCTCCAGCACCGCCGGTGCCGTGACCCGCAGAATCACATTGCCGCCCGACGGCGTATGAGCCAATGCGTTATCCACCAGGTTACTCAGCAATTCGTTCAGCAACGTCGGCTCACCGCGCAGCCACACCGGCTCGTCCGCTTCGAGTGCCAGGGCCACGCCGCGCGCATGGGCCAACGGCGCCATGGCCATGCCCAACTCCCGGGCTAACTGACTCAAATCCAGCAACTGCGCGCCGCCCTCGGCAATGGCCCGTGCACCGTTTTCGACACGTGCCAACGACAGCAATTGATTGGCCAGATGCGTCAATCTGTCCGTGCCCTGGGCCGCCGTTTCCAGGGTACTGCGCCAGGTTTCCGGTTCACTCGCCCGCAGGCCAAGTTCCAGCCGCGCCTTGAGCGCTGCCAGCGGCGTACGCAGTTCATGGGCAGCATCGGCGATGAACTGCGCCTGGCGCTCGAACTGTCCGCGCAACCGCTCGGTAAAGTGATTGAGCGCGCGTACCAGCGGCCACAATTCGTGCTGCACTTCCACCAACGGCAATGGCCGCAGATCATCCGACTGGCGTTCTTCCACCGCCGTGCGCAAGCGCTCCAGCGGACGCAACGCCGCACTCACCGCGAACCACACCAGCAACAGCGCGCCAATCGCCAGCATGCCCAGCCGCAGTAGCGTATCCGCCGCCAGACTGCGCGCCATGCTGACCCGTGCTTCATCGGTTTCGGCCACGCGAATTTCCGCCATGCCATTCATGTTCGGCTCACTGACCGGCTTGAGCAGGCTGACCACCCGCACGTTCTGCCCGCGATAGGTGGCGTTGTAAAACCGTGCCAGCGCCGGGTAGTCATCGGTGCGCGGCGTTCCGGGCGGTGGCGCAGGAAGGTTTTCGTAACCGGAAATCAAGTTTTGGTGGATGTCATTGACCAGGTAAAAAATTCGCCCCTCACTGTCGTAGGCAAACGTATCCAGCGCCACGTAAGGCACGTCAGCACTGAGCGTGCCGTCACGCTGGGTGACACCCGCCGCAATGGTTCGCGCCGACGCCAGCAAGGTGCGGTCATACGCCGTGTCGGCCGCTTCGCGACCATTCCAGTACGCGCTCAAACCGCTGGCCAGCATTAACACCACCAGCAACAGCGCGAGGTTCCACAGCAACCGCCAGCGCAGGCTGCTGGGCTTATGCATCGCGGCTTTCCAGCAAGTAGCCAAGGCCACGGAACGTCACGATCGCGACCGGTTGGCCGTCGAGTTTTTTGCGCAAGCGATGCACGTAGATTTCGATGGCGTCAGGGCTGGCTTCTTCGTCCAGGCCGAACACCTGGGAGGCCAGTTGCTCTTTGCTCATCACCCGACCGGGCCGGGCGATCAACGCCTCGAGAACCGCCTGTTCGCGCGAAGTCAGGGTCAGCAATTCTTCACCGAGGGTGAAGCGCCGGGTGTCCAGATCATAGGCCAGCACGCCACAGCGCTGTTGACGCTCACCGCCCAGCACACTGCGGCGCAACAAGGCTTTGACCCGGGCTTCGAGTTCGGTCAGTTCAAAGGGTTTGGCGAGGTAATCGTCAGCGCCAAGGTTCAGGCCATGCACCCGATCCTTGACGTCGCTGCGCGCGGTCAGCATCAGCACCGGCAGGTTCTTCCCCCGAGAGCGCAAGCGCGCGAGCACTTCAAAACCGTCCATGCGCGGCAGGCCGACGTCGAGAATGGCCATGGCGTATTCCTCGCTGCTCAAGGCCAGGTCTGCGGCGACGCCATCGTGCAGCACATCCACGGTCAGCCCGGTGCTCTTGAGCGCCTGGGCGACACTTTCGGCCAACTGCAAATGGTCTTCGACGAGCAGAACGCGCATGGATCTTTACCTCATTCAGGGGATGGTCGACGCCATTCTTTGGCGCGGAGTTTACAGCCGCATCCGCTGCTGTGAAGCCCGAAAGCCGTGAAAGCCTGCTGAAAGGTTAGTGAAAGGTTGGGCCGTTAGAGTCGCACCACGGAGGGTTTCGACTGCCGGCCTTCCAGTCGTGCTTTGAAATGTAGCTCCCGAAAAACGCCATGACGCGTTTTCGCCAATAAGAACAATAAAACGAGGTACTGCACCATGCTGTCCACACAGCTTCAGGCTTGCCCGCCCCACCTTTTCTTCAGAATCCCGTCGTTGATGCTTGCCAGCGCCGTTGTCGGCTGCACGACGCGAAACCGCCGCACCTGAAACATCCCCAAAAACAAAAACTCCCGTGGAGACAATAATGAATCGATCACTGCGCCGTTTCGCCCTCGCCGCCAGCTGCATGCTGTTCGCCGGTCAATTGATGGCCGAACCCAAACGTCCGGAATGCATCGCCCCGGCCTCACCGGGCGGCGGTTTCGACCTCACCTGCAAACTGGCGCAGAGCGCGCTGGTCAACGAAAAACTGCTGACCAAACCGATGCGCGTGACCTACATGCCCGGCGGTGTCGGCGCTGTGGCCTACAACGCGGTGGTCGCTCAGCGCCCCGCCGATGCCGGCACGCTGGTGGCGTGGTCCAGCGGCTCTTTGCTGAACCTGGCCCAAGGCAAGTTCGGGCGTTTCGATGAAACCAACGTGCGTTGGCTGGCTGCCGTCGGTACCAGTTATGGCGCCATCGCGGTGAAAAGCGACTCGCCTTATAAAACCCTCGACGATCTGGTCAAGGCACTGAAAGAAGACCCGAGCAAAGTGGTGATCGGTTCCGGCGGCACCGTCGGCAGCCAGGACTGGATGCAAACCGCATTGATCGCCAAGGCCGCCGGGATCAACCCGCGTGACCTGCGTTACGTCGCCCTCGAAGGCGGCGGTGAAATCGCCACCGCCCTGCTCGGCGGCCACATTCAGGTCGGCAGCACCGACATCTCCGACTCCATGCCACACATCCTGAGCGGCGACATGCGCTTGCTGGCCGTGTTCGCCGAGAAGCGCCTGGACGAGCCGGAAATGAAAGACATCCCGACCGCCAAAGAGCAAGGCTACGACATCGTCTGGCCGGTGGTTCGCGGCTTCTACCTCGGGCCAAAGGTCAGCGACGAAGACTACGCCTGGTGGAAAGACGCTTTCGACAAGCTGCTGGCGTCCGAAGACTTCGCCAAGCTGCGCGATCAGCGTGAACTGTTCCCGTTCGCCATGACCGGCCCGGAGCTGGACACCTACGTGAAGAAGCAGGTTGCGGACTACAAAGTGCTGGCCAAAGAGTTCGGCCTGATCCAGTGATCGCCTCTGTCTAGCGGCCGCGGCCCCGTTTCGCGGGGCTGCGGCACAGGAGTTTCCCATGCTCTTACAACGCATTTTTGCTTCGGTGCTGTTGCTGGCCTGTGTTGGCCTGGCGCTGATGGCGTGGCCGTATCAAGCGGCTTTTTCCTACGAACCAGTGGGGCCGCGAGCCTTTCCGCTGCTGATGCTCGGGCTGATGGGCCTTGCGCTGCTGTACATGGTATTTCGTCCCGCACCGATCAAGCACGACGCTGACGAACCCCCGATGGACCGCGAGACCCTGAACAAAATCGGCATTTGCGTGGCGCTGTTGCTGGTGTTTGCCGGCACCTTCGAACCCCTTGGTTTCATCGTCGCCAGCATCCTGATCGGCATTCCGATGGCGCGCCTGTACGGCGGTCGCTGGGTGCCCAGCATTGTGATCATCACGCTAATGGCCGTCGGCCTTTACCTGCTGTTCGACAAGTTGATGGATGTCCCGCTGCCCTTGGGCGTGCTCGACGTTCTGGAGAACTGATATGGATACGCTTGGCTATTTGGGTCAGGGGTTCGGCGTCGCGCTGAGCCCGTACAACCTGGTGACCGCTTTGTGCGGCACCCTGATTGGCACCGTGGTCGGCCTGTTGCCGGGTCTGGGCCCGATCAACGGCGTGGCGCTGTTGATTCCGATCGCGTTTGCCCTGGGCCTGCCGCCGGAATCGGCATTGATCCTGCTGGCGGCGGTGTACCTGGGGTGCGAATACGGCGGGCGAATCAGCTCGATCCTGCTGAACATTCCCGGTGAAGCGTCCACCGTCATGACCACCCTCGACGGTTACCCGATGGCCCGTAAAGGCCTGGCCGGTGTCGCGCTGTCGTTGTCGGCATGGAGTTCGTTCATCGGTGCGTTCATTGCCACCTGTGGCATGGTGCTGTTCGCCCCGCTACTGGCGAAATGGGCGATTGCCTTTGGCCCGGCGGAGTATTTCGTGCTGATGGTATTCGCCATTGTCTGCCTTGGCGGCATGGCCGGTGACCGACCGTTGAAGACGTTTATTGCCGCGTTGATCGGCCTGTTTTTGTCGACCGTCGGCATCGATGCCAACAGCGGTGTGTACCGCTTCACCGGGGACAACATCCACCTGACCGACGGTATTCAATTTGTCGTGCTGGTGCTGGGGCTGTTCTCCATCAGTGAAATTCTCCTGCTGCTGGAAAAAACCCACCACGGTCAGGAAGCGGTGAAAGCCACCGGCCGCATGATGTTCAACTTCAAGGAAGCCTCGGCGGTGTTCGTGGTGAACATTCGTTGCGGTGTGCTGGGCTTCATCATGGGCGTGTTGCCGGGTGCCGGTGCGACCCTCGCCAGCGCCGTGGCCTACATGACCGAAAAACGTATTGCCGGCGCCAAAGGCACCTTCGGCCAGGGCGACATGCGTGGCCTGGCGGCACCGGAAACCGCCATCGGTGGCGCAGCATGCGGCGCACTGGTGCCGATGCTGACCCTCGGTGTTCCGGGTTCGGGCACCACGGCGGTGATGATCGGCGCCCTGTCGCTGTACAACATCACACCGGGGCCCCTGCTGTTCCAACAGCAACCCGACATCGTCTGGGGCCTGATCGCTTCGTTGTTCGTCGCCAACATCATGCTGGTGATCCTCAACATCCCGATGATCCGCATCTTCACCCGCATCCTCGCCGTGCCGAACTGGGCACTGGTGCCGGTGATCGCGATCATCACCGGGATCGGCGTCTACGCGGTACACGCCACCACGTTCGACCTGTTCCTGATGATCGGCATCGGCATCTTCGGCTACCTCCTGCGCAAGCTGGACTTCCCGTTGTCGCCCGTCCTGCTGGGTTTCATCCTTGGCGGATTGATGGAGCAGAACCTGCGTCGGGCGCTGTCGATCTCCAACGGTGCGCTGGAAATCCTCTGGTCGAGCCCGATCACGTTCGGTGTCTGGGTACTGACCGCGATCATGCTGTTGATGCCGATCGTGCGTATCTGGCGTAAACGTTCGGCTGCCCAACGCACGATCGCCGATGTCTGATCGAACACCGTTCAACGCCTGGTGGGGTACGCCGCTGGTCGGCGCGCTGGGCGGTTTCCTTGCCAGTCAGGTCGGCTGGCCGCTGCCGTGGATGGTCGGCTCGTTGCTGGCGATCATCCTCGTGCGCTGCCTGACGCCGTGGCAATTGGCGGAAATCCCTGGCGGCCGCAAGTGCGGCCAGTGGATTGTAGGAATCGGCATCGGTTTGCACTTCACCCCGGTGGTGATGGAGCAGGTGCTGAGTCATTTCGGTTTGATCTTCTTCGGTGCGCTGGTCACCAGCCTGTCGGCCGTGGTCGGCGTCTGGTTGATGCGCCGTACCGGCGAGGATCGCGCCACTGCCTTCTTTTCCAGCATGCCCGGCGGTTCCGGGGAAATGGTCAACCTCGGCGCGCGCAATGGCGCAGTACTCAGCCGTGTCGCGGCCGGACAAAGTCTGCGCGTGCTGGTGGTGGTGCTGTGTGTGCCGGCGGCGTTCAAGTATCTGTTGGGGGACGGTGCGCCGGTTGCTCATCCGACAGCCGTCAATGGGTGGTGGCTGGCCCTTTTGTTCCCGGCAGGCGCCTTGGCGGCGTGGCTCTGGGAGCGTCTTCGTCAACCCAATCCGTGGCTGTTCGGGCCGTTGCTGGTGAGTGCAGCGGTGAGCATCGGTTGGGATTTGCACATCGGTTTGCCCCACGGCGGCAGTCAGATTGGCCAATGGCTGATCGGCAGCGGCCTGGGCTGTCACTTCAACCGACAGTTTTTCCGGCGGGCGCCTTCGTTCATGGGACGTACCTTGATAGGCACGGTGTTGACCATGTTGATCGCCACGGCGGCGGCGCTGGGGTTGAGTGCGTTGACCCATCTGGATCTGCGTTCGCTGACTTTGGGCATGATGCCCGGCGGGATTGCGGAGATGAGCCTGACGGCAGAGACGCTGCAATTGTCGGTGCCGCTGGTGACGGCGATGCAGGTGATGCGGTTGTTGTTTGTGCTGTTTCTGGCGGAGCCGTTGTTCAAGTATTGGAACCGGATGCCCGAGTCCTCTTGAGACCGAGGTGCCGCCATCGCGAGCAAGCTCGCTCCCACACTGGATCTTCAGCGTTCACAAAAACCCTGTGGGAGCGAGCTTGCTCGCGATGCTTTTAGAGTGGCGGCAACCGCCACTCAATCGGCGTCTCGCCATTCTGCTCAAGAAACTTGTTGGTCCGGCTGAAGTGCCCACAGCCCAGGAATCCGCGATACGCGGACAACGGCGACGGATGCACCGACGTCAGCACCAGGTGCTTGGTCGCGTCGATCAGCTTCTGCTTGCTCTGGGCATGCGCGCCCCACAGCATGAACACCAGATGCGGCTGCTGCTCGCTGACAACCTCGATGATCCGGTCGGTGAAAAACTGCCAGCCCTTATCCTTGTGCGCATTGGCATTGGCGCGCTCGACCGTCATGGTGGTGTTAAGCATCAGCACGCCCTGGTCGGCCCAGCTCTGCAAGTAGCCATGGCTGGGAATATCGATGTTCAGGTCGCGCTTCAACTCTTTATAGATGTTCACCAACGACGGCGGTGCCGGGACGCCCGGTTGCACCGAGAAGCAAAGACCATGGGCCTGGCCCGGGCCGTGGTAGGGATCCTGACCGAGGATGACGACCTTGACCTTGTCCAGCGGCGTGGAGTTGAGTGCGTTGAAGATCATCGGGCCCGGAGGATAGATCTCCTTGCCTGCCGCACGCTCCTGTTGCAGGAATTCACGCAACTGCGCCATATAGGGCTGGTCGAATTCGGCACGCAGTGCCTCCTTCCAGCTCGGTTCGAGTTTGATACGGTCGTCAGCAGTCATGGTTACATCCGGCAAAAACAATGGGGCGAACCCTAGGAAAGCCCATCACGCTTGTCAATTGATCTGACGCACATCCGGCACTTTCCTCAACAGCGATCATACTGAACGCTCAAATTCCCGATCGAGGTCACGATGAATCTGCACTTCGAAGAACTCACCGGCACCGACGGCGCGCGCATCGGCATCGCCAGCCTCGATGCCGAAAAGTCCCTCAACGCCCTGTCCTTGCCGATGATCAACGCCCTGAGCGATCGAATGGACACCTGGGCCAAGGACCCGCAAATCGTCTGCGTGTTACTGCGCGGCAACGGCGCCAAGGCCTTCTGTGCGGGCGGTGAAGTGCGCAGCCTGGTGGAAGCCTGTCGTGCGCATCCCGGAGAGGTGCCGCCCCTGGCCGCGCACTTCTTTGCGGCGGAATATCGCCTGGACTTCAAACTGCACACCTACCCGAAACCGTTGATCTGCTGGGGCCATGGTTATGTGCTCGGAGGCGGGATGGGGTTGTTGCAAGGCGCGAGCATCCGGATTGTCACGCCGAGCAGTCGGCTGGCGATGCCCGAGATCAGCATTGGCCTGTACCCGGACGTTGGCGCCAGTTGGTTCCTCTCGCGACTGCCCGGCAAACTCGGCCTGTTTCTGGGCCTGACCGGCGCCCATATGAACGGACGCGATGCCATCGACCTGGACCTCGCCGACCGCTTCCTGCTGGATGAACAGCAAGAGGAATTGATCCAAGGGTTGCTGCAGCTGAACTGGCAGGAGCAAACGCCGATGCAACTCAACAGTTTGCTCAAGGCCTTGCAGCAGGAAGCGGTTGCACAAATGCCCGAAGCCCAGTGGTTGCCACGGCGCCAGCACATCGATGAACTGCTGGATGTCAGTGATGTGAGTTGCGCCTGGAAAGCCATCAGCCTGCAACGCGACAGCGCCGATCCGTTACTCAGCCGTGCCGCAAAAACCCTGAGCGAAGGCTCGCCGCTGACCGCGCACTTGGTCTGGGAGCAAATCATCCGGGCCCGGCATATGTCTCTGGCTCAGGTTTTCCAGATGGAATACACCCTGAGCCTCAACTGCTGCCGTCATCCGGAATTCAGCGAGGGTGTGCGGGCACGGTTGATTGATAAGGACCAGAAACCGCATTGGCATTGGCCAGACATCAATAATGTGCCGGGTGCGGTGGTGGATGCGCACTTTCAGAAGGCTTGGGAAGGTCGGCATCCGCTGGCGGATTTATCCGAATACTAAAATGCTGGCGTTGTCCGCGATAGCCATATTAAAGGAGGCTATCGCGGGCGGCTTTAATTCAAGATCAAGTCGCTTGGTACGATCTAGCTAATAATCACTGCCTGTTTTTTTTCGGGGCTGTAGCTAAATTTTAAGCCCATAAAATTCAGCTATTTCCTTGGTCGCCTCCAAAACCCCCTCCTCACCACGTAGAAATATATCGTCCATATCCCTTAGCGGGGGTAGAGGATGTAGAAGCCCAACCAATTGATCAGCGGTGTAGTCCTGAGTGGTTCTATCCATTCCTTGAGTTCTTACAAAACTTATCGCGGAGTCACCGCCTAAAAAATGATTGGCCACTCGTATCTTCGGAGCCACACCATAATTCACCACTACGACGAGATCGTTATTATCGCGATGAAATTTCAACTGATGAATGGATGCACCAAAGTCTGTAAAATCGATTCCATCCATACCGCCAGACGCATTAACAATTAAATCTCTTCCAAGCCCCTCATACTTGTAAATATCATTACCCGCGCCGCCGTTTAAAGTGTCGTTACCAGGCCCTCCCCACAGGATATCGTCCTCTGCACCACCCGAGATCACGTCATCCCCCTGCATGCCCCGCATATCTCCATTACCGCTCAAAGTATCATTACCTTGACCGCCAACAAGGGGGAGTTTTTTATCATCCCTAAGGGAGACAAACTCCGGCGCATTATCGATAAAAACACCGTGGCGATAAGTATCAGGCGCGGGACCCAATTCACCATTACTTATAAGGCGTTCCAGACTGATGTCTGACCCATCTGCGAACTTCACAACTTCAATGCCAGAACCGCCGAGATCACTAGCATTCGGCAATACAATGCGAACTTGTTGATCTTTACTCCAAGAGATATCAAGTGTCGAATACAGCATCTGTCCACGGGGTGGATTGCGATAGGTGTCGGGTTTGGGGTTTGGCGCCAACTCAATATTAACCGCCTCAACTAACACAGCACCCCAGCTTAACTGCAACTGCTCAAGCGTTACCCCTTCAGGAAATCTAATGGTGTCCGTATCGTCTAATCCGAACTCAGCTTTCCACTCGGCAACGCCCACTTCTGGACGAAGAAAAACAGGGCTTAAAATATCCGCAACAATAGTAGTCGCTCCACTATGCGCGGCTATTATATAAGTATCTGGACCATTTCCTCCGTAAAGCCAATCATGCCCTGAGCCACTGATCAAATAATCTTGGCCCTCTGATCCGAGCAGCGTATCGTTTCCTGCCCCGCCTGACAAAAACGCACCGGACATCCTATCCTCATACTCTCGATAAAAAATATTGGGAGCCTCATAAGTAACCACCAAGTCGTCACCTGTTCCACCATGAAAAATATTACCGGCTTCGAGATTTACCCTGCCACCCTCATCATCGCCTTGAACAATTTGGTGAGTGATAGATTCAGTCGTCACATCCCAAATGAATTTCTTATAACTCAACTCACTACCTTCGAAGCTTCCAGGTGGATACACATACCAACCTTGAATGAAACCAGTCGCGCTTTTATGCTCGACAATAACTTCCCCAGCACTTAAAGAAAAACCACCATGGCTTGAGCCGGAGGGGTAATACTGTGGCTCTTGTTTTGGCTTGTATTTCATACCGCCTACTACAGGGAGTCTGGACTCAGCATGGGACGTTGCACTTGAAGTTCTTTCGCTAATTACCGCCCTCCCAGAAACCAGACTCATTCGCTCCGGGGTCTCTGACAATGATCCTGCCTGGAAGCGTTCAACAATTATGTTAGTTTTTTCGTGGTAGCTGTAGTCGTCATCAACGATATGATTTTTGCTCCAGGCACCCTGAGAATTCAGCACAAAACCCGATGCTAGTATGAATGCCGAGCGGCGCTTTTTCATATTCACCAGAAACTCTTCGCTCCACAATTTACTAGCTTCAGCTTCAACTCGTGGAATATCAACCACAGCATTATTGGCATCCTCCGCCCCATTGGTTTTTTCTTTATCTCCTAATTGCGACTTAATATGAGTATTATTTGGAGCCCCAATGACGCTGTCGTCTACACCTTGCACCACAAACGTTTCCGCCAAGGACGAAACATCTGTCGGGCCATGGACTATTTTCATAACGTCCTGAAAACTTAAAACAGAACCGTCACTAAAACTGAACGATGAATATTGCCATTTATCGTAACCACGAATCAGAACAGCATCACCCAGCCCGTTAAAAATTCGTAATACCGGACCAACATCTACAACAATGATGTCAGCTTTTAAATTACCCACAGTAAATCCAGGGTCGAACTTTATGACGTTGTTTCCGCCTGCATCAGCAATAACATCGAGCCCATCACTAATGCCAAAATGATAGGTATCATCGCCGTCTTCCCCATCCAAATAGTCGTTGCCGCGGCCTCCTTTATATACGTTATTACCGGAACCACCGCGAAGGTAATCTGCACCTGCACCACCATACAAAGTGTCGTTTCCGCCACCGCCTATTAGGGTGTCATTTCCTGAACCGCCATCAAGATAGTCCGCTCCGTGCTCTGTTTCGGGTGTTTGCTCATAATCACCCAGCAAGAAGTCATCATCGGCACCACCGTGAAGCGTGTCGGCGCCTAAGCCTCCCCAGAGCGTATCGTTTCCAGCGTCACCTCGAATGTAGTCATTATTGGTTAGTCCGGCTGGCTGGCTGTGCTCGTCTCCATCCAAGGCGTCATTCCCTTCGCCCCCTATCAGCGTGTCGGAGCCCCCCATGCCTCGAAGCGTGTCATCACCAGTACCGCCATCTAGAAAATCATTACCTTGGTATCGAGCCGGGTGATCGGAGTAATCCCCGGATAAAACATCGTTGCCGGCGCCGCCATAAAGAGAATCATCAGCACCGCCACCTTGTAGAGTGTCGTCACCTGCACCACCATCCAGAAAATCATTACCGAAGTAATTTGCTGCGTTACCCTCAACACCCTGCAAAACAAAGTCATCGCCGGTCAGCTCATCGTTACCGAGACCGCCGTACAACACATCGCTACCACCATTACCGGCCAGGGAATCATTACCATCGCCCCCCTCCAACAAATCGTTGCCGTGGTGCCGACTTTGCAGACCGCCTCCCCAATCCAGGTTGTCACCCAACAAAATGTCGTTATCGTTGCCACCATGAAGAGTGTCATTCCCCCCATCGCCACTCAAAACATCATTTTCAGTTCCACCATCGAGTAAATCATCGCCCCAGCCGCCGTTGATAAAGTCACTGCCTCCCTGACCAAAAAGAACGTCATTGCCACCTCCCGCAGGAGCGCTGAGAGAGGCACGGGCAAAGACGTTACGCTTGCTAACGACACCTTCACCAATGGGGACATCAATCCTTTTGAAATTCCAGGTTTTTTCCAGCATCCCGGTCACATCATCACCGGATAAATTGTCATCGCCAGCTCCTCCCATGAGCGTATCTGGACCGTCGCCACCGAGCAGCACGTCTCGGGACTCAGTGCCCACGAGTAGATCCTCACCCTGCCCCCCATCAAGCCAATCGCCACGACTTGCCTTTCCGGGACCAGCTCCAGCAGCCATCGCTTGTTCGATTGTTAACGGCTGATCTGCAAACAACCGGTCATTTCCGGCTTTACCAAATAGCTGATCGGAGCCACCAAGCCCGATTAGGACGTCGTCGTTCGTCGATCCGTGAAGCACATCTGCCTTATTTCTCTGCTTCACCTTACGCACGATAACGTTGCCCAATTCATCATGAGCGAGCTGATCACCGGGAACAGTGGGGTCGGTGTCTTTTGCTTTCCAGTCGCCCACGACGGTTAGACCAGGCCCTGAAAAGTCCTGGCTTTGGTAATCCGGGAGAAGGATGCCCAACATGCCAGGCGTGAAGTGTTTAATAAAAACCAGATCATTCCGGCCGTATTTGATATGGAGCGTTTTTTCAGAAAGCTCTTCGATGACAGTTAAAGCGATAGCCCCATCTTCCGTAACCCAAGTATTGCTCAGAGGACCACTACGCTTAAGGGCAGGAATAGGTAAACCATTTATAAGTATCTGGCCATCAACGTCAAAGTCGGAAATCTGATCGACGCCATCACCACTCGAAAACTCGTATCGATCACTGCCAACGCCTCCAATCAGAATATCGTTACCTTGACCGCCGACTAATACATCATCCCCAGACATACCGCGTAGCACGTCTCTGCCATCTCCGCCTTTTAACCAATCACGCCCCTGACCACCTTCAATGTAATCATTTCCTTCGAGGCCGATGATCGTGTCATTACCCAAGCCACCATAGAGATGGTCGCTATTGGGGCCGCCGCTGAGCGAACGACTTCCATCATCACCAAACATCACCAGAGGATTTGAAACCCCGGTAGTCATAGACACTTGTTTACCTGATTGAAGATCCGAGTAGGAATGGGCCTGAATCGTGTTTTCTCCGAATGATCCGTTGGTCCTGGCTATCAAGCGACCTAACATATCCGCGCGATCAACCAGCCATCGTTCGGTGATAAAGCCTTCGCCGGTTTTAGAGTCGTAGAGTTCTAGTCCCCTCCCTGAAAAACCGTCAATTCTTTCAATGACTATTTCACTCAAGTATTTCAGGGAATTCCGTAGCGCCATCCCGGCAGGCGACTCCTGGGCCGCTAGTGTTCCCCAATCAGAAGCGCTGCCATATTCTCTAATTGCCCTGGCAACAATATTTTGAGATTGGCTCGGTGATAAAGACGAGAAAAACGCATGGGCGTTTGCGGCAAATGTTGCATCTGTAGTGAGTGACGCTGAAGAAACACCATCATAGGTTAGTTTGAACATATCAAGGAAGGCATTCACCCCATACCTTAATATCAAATCCACCGCGGATGAAATAGGTGTACCTTTGATAATAGACTGGATGAACGGATTATAACTTCGACTGCTGCGCGCAATATTTATCTGCTCAGGCACAACTGAAAACAGGCTCTCAAATGCATTCCAACCAAAATTTTTGGCCACTGCTTCAAGCGCTACATTGTAGGAATCGATGGCGAACAAGATATTCTTAAAATCATCCAGCCTATTAACTCTCGCCAGTTCGTGTCTTCCTTTTATTTCCGAGTCGGGATCACCTGCCGAAATCAATCGCCACGTTTCATAGGGATATTCCCCGCCCAACAGACTAAAGCCAATTGTGCCAGACCATCCAGCGTTGCGACTTGCAGCGGTGTCTTTTTCCGCTCCTTCCTGAGGAAACAGTATTTTACCGATGGCGCTTGCATCGATGGAAGCGATTTGGTCAATTGCAGGCACGGTCCACGGTGCCAAGTTGAATTCAATTGATCCGTACAGCAAAGTATTCATGAAGTTGACGGCCACCTGGTTCGATGACTCCTGCATCAATTCTTCACTAAACATTTTATTCAGTCGCAACTGTCCTTGCCGCACTGTGTAAGCACGGATCAACGCTGAATAAGCACCGTTCCCTCCGTTCGCATCGATCGCCACATCAAGCCACAACTTAGCACTCTTGAAAACCTTCTTGACACTCTCATCAAAAACCACAAAACCAGAAAGCTTTTCACCAATCATATCTGACAATGTTTGATAAAAGGGCTCACAGTTCGTACTCACCACCGCAACTGCCTTATACTCTTTATCATGCAGATCGAACTTCATTCCGGTGCATACACTGACAGCATCAATAATTTTTTCTTTCTCTTCAGCATTAAAAACATAACTCATCATTACTTCCCTGTAATTATGGCACTCGAAAGATATTCACTAATAAATTTAAGCGCTGCAGGAGCAACACGCAGCGACCGCGTCCCTAGATGAACACGAGCGTCTCCACCTGCAAAATCGAAATTATGCAACCCCACTGTGCAACGGGTATTTAACTGACCAAAATCCAGGTTTTCCAGTTGTGATTTATTAAACGTTAACAAAACCTCTCTGCTGAACCCACTTTCCAAAACTTCGCTAGATGGAGAACCCAAACCATCACATGCAATCACTCGTGGAGTTCCATCACTTCGGCGCCAATCGCGCATTATAAAACCGCTTACCGCGAATTCATTTTCAACACTAGGAGGGGGAGCATTGAGCCAGAGTTCCAGACCGGGATAATTCTTGAGCTTCACAATAAGCTCTTCTGGCCATTCCTTGGTCTGACGTCCCATGTTAATTGGCTCGGTGGACTCTGTCCTTGTGTACAACCTGGCAGCCAAACTAAAATACCTCCAATGGGATAACGGCTCGTTCCCGAGGTCCTGATAAGTGGGGCGAAGTTCAGTGCCAGTCCACCAGAAGTCTCCTTCCAGGAGCGTTGCAATGCACTGGCCATTCCTTGTGGCAGAACCGAAATGGAACCCCGGTATTTTAGCTATATCAAGAAGGCTTCCTCCCAATATTGGAACATGCTCCATACCCGCTAGTTTTTGATTGCATTTCTTTGATATCTCTCGGCTACGATCTTGCTCCTCCGCCATGCGCTCCGATTCAACATAACAACTCACCAACCAAGAACAAAGAACCACAACCAAACCGTACTTGATTATGGTTTTACACCACCAATATGCATCCTTGCGAATCACCTTATACATTTCAAACTCCATTTAAAATGATAAATCAGCCTATTGAATTACCCGATCAAAAATATCGAAATAGCCTTGCACTCCGTATTTCAGATCAAATCTGCTCGCTGTCGATTTCGCATTTTCTCTCATAAAACTGAAATCATCAGCGTTTTGCAAAACCCTGCATACTTCTCCAGCTATCGCCTCAGCGTCAAAAAAATCGACTAACATCCCATTGACGCCATCAACGACAACCTCTTCAACTGGAGCGGTATTTGAACCTATGACAACACACCCAGACGCCATCGCCTCCAACAATGACCAAGACAAAACAAAGGGATAAGTCAAATAAACATGCGCTTTTGAAACCTCCAAAATGGCCCTATAAGCTTTATAAGGTAACCGTCCCGTAAAATGTATTCTGGAAAGATCCAGATCCAACTCAGCGACCAATTTACTACGCCAACTCTCAAACCCTTTCGGCAAACGCCCATAGCTGACTTCATCACCTCCCACGATTACAATTTGGGCATCCGGGCACTCGGCCTGAATATAAGGAATAGATCTCATAAAACTATGAAAGCCACGATAAGGCTCAAGATTTCTGGCGACATAGGTAACGATTGGCTGCCCGGTCTCCAGCACATACCCGCTATTTAACTGCACAGAGGAAACCGGCACATACTCGGTTACTTGCAGAGGTACTCCCTCATGAATTACGTGAATTTTAGAATGGTACGCTCGAGGAAACAGACTCCGTTGCCAGTGGGTTGGCGCAATTCCAATATCACATTGCTCAAGATTCAACAAATGCATCGAATTAAGCGGACGAAGGCTTGAAGAAGTATCTGGGGTAGACGGAAATTCCGGATCAAAATCGACATCCGTACCTTTCGGATGATAATAATACTCACACAAATGAATAAGAGGGACGTCGGGATACACATCCTTGATGAACAGCGTTTCACCCCATCCCGGATGAGCAAGTATCACGCCAGGGCAATAACCGTCTTGTTTAAGACCAAGTAATATTCGACGTACTTGTTGCCCATCAACTATTGCGTCTTCATATTTATGTAAAAACGGGTGCGTACAACCTGATACTTTTCTTACCGGCCGATATCTGAATAATTTTATTCCTGGCAAGCCTGGAGAAGTAGTTCGTCCAATGGCAGTAACCCTAACGCCTGCTCGATTCAACGCCGCCGACGCAACGTGTCGAAATTGACCTGGAAAGTTTTGATGAATAATCAGTAAATTCATGATTCAGGTTCTTTCATGTGCACCCCGATTTAATTGAATTTTTTCGAACATCAATACGAATGCACAAACGCTAACAAACGTTCAGAAATAAAAATGTAGGAGGGTTCCGAGAACGTCCGAGGAGATGGAGCAAAGCGAGTGAATTTCGAATTGATCAGGCAGTGCCCTCATTTTTTTCTCCCTACGAGCTTTTTCTGAGGAAAAAAAAACGGCGCTTGACGCGCCGCTTTCTCGAAAAAGTGTCTTGTGATGCCTACCGGTGGCCACCCCGGCCATCGTGATCGCCATGACCATTGTGGTCACCGCGTCCACCGTGGTTGTTGTTGCGTCCGCCACCCCCCCGGTAGTCATTATTCCAGCCGCCTCGGTTATGCCCGTCCCACCCTTGGTTCTGATGGCCCCGGTAATCGCCTCGGGACTGGTAATAACGCGGGGCCGGTTGATACACCCTTGGCTGATAGTAATAGCGCGGCGTTGGCTGGTAATACCGCGCGGGCGGTGAGTAGTACCGGGGCGGTGGTGAGTAATAACCCCCGCCACCGGAATAGTAGGAACTGCCACCGGCGTAATAGGTGGGCGCTGGCGAGGTATAGACCTCGGAACCGTAGTAGCTGTCTCCTCCATCGGAATAGGGCACGCAAGCACCCAGGGACAATCCGGACAGAGCAATCAGAAGAATTCGGCTGAGCTGTTTTCGACAGTTCATGGCGGCCTCCTGGACCGCGAGTGAGCCACACCAGCGACGCTGGCGAGCGACAGTCAATTATTCGGTGACTGTCGAAAGATCAGACATCGATTTCGAAATCTGGTGCGTTCTTGAAACACATTGAAACATCTGGCCGATGAAAGGTTTTTCATCTATTCACACGCTGATTAATGGTGCCAGCGGTGATATCCACCGCCGTAATAACGCGGCCCGTGACCACCGTAATAACGGTAGCGATAGCCCCCGTAATACCGTGGGCTGTAATAGCCACCGTAGTAATAGGGCGAGTAATAACCGGGGTAGTAATAAGGTGCGGTGTACACGTCGTCGTAGCCTGCGTAGTAGTAGCAGCCAGACAACCCCACACCCAGCAACGCACAGAACACCATTCGACGCAGCATGACGGCCTCCGAAAAGACCCGGGACAGCAGCCGGCAACGGTCGGCTGACATAGCGTTTGACTGGAAAACCAGCGTCGAGTGCTGCACCACGAACACCTTCAGATCAGCGGCCCACCCGTCCCATTGCGGTGCAGCCGCGCACCATCAAAAGGCAACGCGCCTGCCCTTCCGGCGCCCATCCGCGCATCATCCCCCGCGTTAGAGCGCTCGCGTCGACTTGGCACGCCTCTCGCTTTAGCAACTGTGTGCAGGAGTTCATCACAGGTTCGCGGCACCACAATTTGCAATGGCTGACTAGGGTTCCGGCTCGCTTGTGCGAGTGGCTGGTCCGAGAGTTGGCGACCTCCAGTTGAGGTTACACGGCGGGACAAAAGCCCGGGAGACAAGCCACCGTTCGCGGTGCCGCGTTGACTCCTGCCCGCCCCTGATCAACTGGAGAACCACCATGTCCCAGCTTCGTTTACCCGCCCTGCTCGCCGCTGCGTTCGCAGTCTTCGTGAGTTTCTCGTCCCAGGCCGCCCAGAAAGACCACTTCAGCGTTTGCTGGACGATTTATGCCGGCTGGATGCCATGGGAATACGCCGGCAGCCAAGGCATCGTCGACAAATGGGCGAAGAAGTACGGCATCAAGATTGACGTGGTGCAGCTCAACGACTACGTCGAATCGATCAATCAATACACCGCCGGCCAGTTCGACGGTTGCACCATGACCAACATGGACGCGCTGACCATTCCGGCCGCTGGCGGCGTCGACAGCACCGCGCTGATCGTCAGCGACTTCTCCAACGGCAACGACGGTATTGTGCTCAAGGGTGATGGCAAGAAAATCACCGACCTCAAGGGCATGGACGTCAACCTCGTGGAGCTCTCGGTTTCCCACTACTTGCTGGCCCGCGCGCTGGATTCGGTCGACCTCACCGAGAAGGACCTGAAAGTGGTCAACACCTCCGACGCCGACATCTCGGCCGCCTTCAACACCGAGCAGGTCAACGCCGTCACTACCTGGAACCCGATGCTCTCGGACATCAAGGCCAAGCCTGACGTCACCGAAGTGTTCAACTCCAGCCAGATCCCCGGCGAGATCATGGACATGATGGTGGTCAACAGCGCCACTCTCAAAGACAACCCGGCCTTGGGCAAAGCGCTGACCGGCGCCTGGTTCGAAGTGGTCGAGTTGATGAACGCGAAAAACGCCGCCAGCAAAGCCGCGCTTGAACACATGGCCAAGGCCTCCGGCACCGACCTGCCGGGTTTCCAGGCGCAACTGGACACCACCAAATTGTTCGCCACGCCTAAAGAGGCGCTGGACTTCTCCACCAGCAAGCAACTGCCGGAAACCATGCGCAAAGTCGCCGAGTTCTCGTTCCAGCACGGCTTGCTCGGCGAAGGCGCCAAGGACACCAGCGCGGTCGGCATGGCATTCGCCAACGGTGTGACCAGCGGTGACAAGTCCAACCTCAAGCTGCGCTTCGACCCGACTTACGTGCAGATGGCTGCTGACGCCCAGCTGTAATCACGAGGAGCTGGCCATGCGCCTGATCAATCGCCACCCGGATCGCCCGAGTCGCCTGCTGTTGGTGATCCTGCCGTTCGCCCTGGTGCTGTTCGCCTACTTCATGGGCTCGGCCGAGCGGCTGATGGATAACCCCAACGACAAGCTGCTGCCGAGCGCCGTGCAGATGACCGACGCGGTAAAGCGCCTGGCCTTCGTCGCCGACTCCCGTACCGGCGAATACCTGCTCTGGCAGGACAGCGCCTCAAGCCTGCGCCGCTTGGCCATCGGCCTCGGTATCAGCGCATTGGCAGGGTTGTGCCTGGGCATGGCGGCCGGGACGTTGCCGCTGTTCGGCGCGCCGCTGTCACCGTTGTTGACAGTTTTGTCGATGGTGCCGCCGCTGGCAATCCTGCCGATTCTGTTCATCGTGTTCGGCCTTGGGGAATTGTCAAAAGTGATGCTGATCGTGATCGGCATCACCCCGGCCCTGGCCCGTGATCTGGAACAGCGCGCACGGGAAATTCCGGTCGAGTTGCTGATCAAGGCCCAGACCCTCGGCGCCTCGACCTGGACCCTGATGCTGCGCGTGGTGCTGCCGCAGCTGTTGCCGCGTCTGCTGATCTCGTTGCGGCTGATGCTCGGCTCGGCATGGTTGTTCCTGATTGCCGCCGAAGCCATCGCCTCGACCGACGGCCTCGGCTACCGGATCTTCCTGGTGCGCCGTTACCTGGCCATGGACGTGATCCTGCCGTACGTGGTGTGGATCACCCTCCTCGCCTGGCTGATGGACTGGGGCCTGAAGCGCCTGACCCAACGTGCTTTCCCTTGGTATGAAGGAGCACGCGCATGAGCTTCATCACGGTAAAAAACGTCTGGCAACAATACGGCGATCAGGTGGTGCTCGAAGGCCTGAACCTGAACGTCAACGAGGGTGAGTTCTGCACACTGGTCGGCGCTTCCGGTTGCGGCAAATCGACCTTCCTGCGCTTGCTGCTTGGCCAGGAACGCGCCAGTCGCGGCGAGATCCTGCTCGATGGCCAAACCCTGGCAGGCGAACCGGATTCGAGCCGTGGCGTGGTGTTCCAGCGCTACTCGGTGTTTCCGCATTTGACCGTGCTGGACAACGTCGCCCTCGGTCTCGAATTGCCGCGCTCGCCCTTGATCGGACGCCTGTTCGGCAGCGCCAAGCGTGATGCGCGCGAACAGGCTTCGGTGTTGCTGCACAAAGTCGGCCTCGGCCACTCGCTGGACAAATACCCGGCGCAGCTGTCCGGCGGCATGCAGCAACGGCTGGCCATCGCCCAAGCGCTGATCATGAAACCTCGGGTGTTGCTGCTCGACGAACCCTTCGGCGCGCTCGATCCGGGTATCCGCAAAGACATGCACGCCTTGCTGCTGGAGCTGTGGCGCGAGACCCAACTGACGGTGTTCATGGTCACTCACGACCTGTCCGAAGGTTTCAGCCTCGGCACGCGTCTGCTGGTGTTCGACAAGGTTCGCATCGACCCGCACGCCCCCGGTGCCTATGGCGCGCGCATCACCTACGACATCCCTTTGAACAGCGACCGCCGCACCACCCGTGCCGCCGTCGACGCCCTGCCGATGCCCATGGCAGGCACGCTTCGTATCGCTTAGAGGAATCTGCACATGACTGATTCGACCCAACTGTTCACCCCCTTCGCCGAAGAATTACTGCCCGGTGGCGGCCATCGTTCGTTCGTGTTGAAGCGCGGCCAACTGCTGCGCCTGACCGACCTGCGCGGCGGTGCCAACGTCAGCCTGACGCTGCTCAATGCCAACGAAAAAACCGAACGCCTGAACCTGCCCGACAGCCTCAAATGCCAACACACCGCCAAGCTCACCCGTGGCCATTGCCTGTACTCGGACATGGGCCGCGTACTGGCCGCGATCACCGCCGACACCTGCGGCTGGAGCGACAGCCTCGGCGGTGTGCTCTGCGCTGAAGAAGTCGCGGAAAAATACGGCGCCGGCCGCTATCAGGAACTGCGCAACGGCTTCTTCCGCAACGGCACCGACAACCTGCTGGTCGAGCTCGGCAAGTGGGGGTTGGGCCTGTCGGACTTGTTGATGACCCTCAACCTGTTCAGCCGCGTCGACGTCGACGAAGCCGGGCGCTTCCACTTCGTCGAAGGCAATTCCCGGGCTGGCGATTACATCGAGTTGTACGCGCCGATGGACACACTGGTGGTGCTCACCGCACTGCAACACCCGATGGACCCCTCGCCCGACTACGCGCCAAAACCGCTGAAGCTCAGCTGGATGAACGCCGACGCCAGCGTCGCCGAACACTGCCGCACTTCGCGCCCGGAAAACGAGCGCGGCTTCATCAACACCGACCGTTTGTTCGCCTGAGGATCGCTGCCATGTCACTTGCTATCGCTACCGCTCACAAACAACCTGACACTGCGATCTACCGCGCAACCATCCCGGCCGGCGAACCGTGGCTGATGGAAGTCAAGGCCGGCCAGACCTTGCGCATCCTCGACCTGGAAGGCAATCAAGCCGTCGATACGCTGTTCTACAGCGTGGCCAATCCGAAAGAACGCTACGACGTGCAACGCACGCTGCGTCGGCAAAACAGCGTCTACCTGAGCACCGGCAGCGTCCTGTATTCGAACCTCGGCAAACCGATGCTGACCATCGTCGCCGACACCTGCGGCCGTCACGACACCCTCGGCGGCGCCTGCGCACAAGAGAGCAACACCGTGCGCTACGCCCTGGAAAAACGCTACATGCACAGCTGTCGCGACAACTACCTGCGCGCCTGCGTCCACGACGGGCGACTGGGCAAGGGAGACATCGGGCCGAACATCAACTTCTTCATGAACGTGCCAGTCACGGCGGACGGCGGCTTGACCTTTGCAGACGGCATTTCGGCGCCGGGCAAATACGTCGATCTGCGGGCCGAGATGGACGTGATCGTGCTGATCTCCAATTGCCCGCAATTGAATAACCCGTGCAACGCCTACAACCCGACACCTGCGGAGTTACTGGTATGGAACTGAAAATCGCGCGGTTGCGTAAATGGTTGTTCACCCTGTGCCAGGCCCGCTCCGGCCAGTGCCTCAAAAAGTAAAACCACCACTAAACCCTGTGGGAGCGGGCTTGCCCGCGATGACGGTACGTCTGCCACATCAATGTTGAATGTGCCGGCCCAATCGCGGGCAAGCCCGCTCCCACAGGTTCGGCGTTGTTCGCAAGAGAAGTGATTCTGCCGTCGGGGACGACCCTGGCGCCTATCGAAAAACTGCGGGACGGCCCGCATCCCAGGTCGAGGCTGATGCGCAATCGCCTCCGGGGGTTATGCCATGTTCGAAAAAGTCCTGATTGCCAACCGTGGCGCCATTGCCTGCCGCATCCTGCGCACCCTGCGTGATTTGCAGGTCAAAGGCGTCGCCGTGTACTCCGAAGCCGATGCCGCCAGCCTGCACATCCTGCAAGCCAATGAAGCCCACAGCCTCGGTGAAGGCGCGGCGGCCGGCACCTATCTGGCGGTCGACAAAATCCTCGCCATCGCCAAAGCCACCGGCGCCACGGCGATTCACCCCGGCTACGGTTTCCTTTCGGAAAACGCCGCGTTCGCCGAAGCCTGCGAAGCTGCCAACATCGCCTTCATCGGCCCGACGCCTGAACAGCTGCGCGTGTTCGGCCTCAAGCACACCGCCCGCGCCCTGGCCAAGCAACACGGCGTGCCAATGCTCGAAGGCACCGAACTGCTCGACAGCCTCGACGCCGCCCTGATCGCCGGCGAACAGGTCGGCTACCCGGTGATGCTCAAGAGCACTGCCGGCGGTGGCGGTATCGGCATGCGTGTGTGCCGCAGCGCGGCTGAACTGAGCGAATCCTTCGAGGCGGTGAAACGCCTCGGCCAGAACAACTTCAGCGATGCCGGCGTGTTCATCGAGAAGTACATCCAGCGCGCGCGGCACCTGGAAGTCCAGGTGTTCGGCGATGGTCGCGGCGAGGTGATTGCCCTCGGCGTGCGCGACTGCTCGGTACAACGGCGCAACCAGAAAGTCCTCGAAGAAACCCCGGCGCCTAACCTTCCGGAAGGCATGGCCGACGACCTGTGCGCAGCGGCCATCAAACTGGCGAAAGCGGTGAACTACCGCAGCGCCGGCACCGTGGAATTTGTCTTCGACAGCGAAGACCAGCGCTTCTACTTCCTTGAAGTGAACACCCGTTTGCAGGTGGAACACGGCGTTACCGAACAAGTCTGGGGCGTCGATCTGGTGCGCTGGATGGTCGAACTCGCGGCGGGTGATTTGCCGCCGCTGCGTGAGTTGAGCCAAGGGTTGAAAGCCGAAGGGCATGCGATTCAGGCACGACTGTATGCCGAAGATCCGGGGCGTGATTTCCAGCCAAGCCCGGGCTTGCTCACCGCCGTGAATTTCCCGGCCGCCAACGGCATCCAACTGCGCATCGACACCTGGGTCGAGGCCGGTTGCGAGATTCCGCCATACTTCGACCCGATGATCGCCAAGGTCATCAGTTGGGCGCCGACCCGCGAAGAAGCACGCGCCGATCTGCATCAGGCGTTGGGCGACAGCCTGCTCTATGGCGTGGAAACCAACCGCGATTATCTGCGGCAGATTTTGCTGGATGTGCCTTTCGCCAGCGGCCAGCCGTGGACGCGTTGCCTGGAAGGCCTGGTGTATCAGGCCAACACCTTTGAAGTGCTCAGCGCCGGCACGCAAACCAGCGTTCAGGACTATCCGGGGCGCCTCGGTTATTGGGCGGTGGGTGTACCACCGTCGGGTCCGATGGACAGTCGCGCGTTGCGTCTGGGCAATCTTTTGCTGGGCAACGAAGTAGGTGCCGCCGCGCTGGAAATCACCATGAGCGGACCGTTGCTGCGCTTCAATTGTGATGCGGTGGTGGCGGTGACTGGCGCGGTGATTCCACTGACGCTGAACGGTGAATCCGTCGCGATGAATACGACGCTGTTGATTCCGGCCGGCGCCACGTTGGGCCTCGGCACGATGGCCGGTGCGGGCGCGCGCAGCTATCTGTGCGTACGCGGTGGCTTGCAGGTGCCGGATTATCTGGGGAGCAAAAGCACCTTCACCCTCGGTCAGTTTGGCGGGCATGGCGGTCGTGCGTTGCGGGCGGGGGATGTGTTGCATGTGCCTGCTTTGCTCGACCGCAGCGCGGGTGCCGAACTGGCTGAAGTCGCTGAGATGTCTGCCGTACGACAAATTCGCGTGATCTACGGCCCGCATGGCGCGCCGGAATACTTCACTGAAAACTATATCGGCACATTCTTCTCGACCCAGTGGGAAGTGCATTTCAACTCCAGCCGGACCGGCGTGCGCCTGATCGGGCCGAAGCCGGAATGGGTGCGGGCCGACGGCGGTGAAGCGGGGCTGCATCCGTCGAACATTCATGACAATCCGTATGCCATCGGGGCGGTGGATTTTACCGGGGATATGCCGGTCATTCTGGGGCCGGACGGCCCGAGTCTGGGTGGGTTTGTGTGCCCGGTGACGGTGATCGAGGCGGACCTTTGGCAGCTGGGTCAATTGAAGGCCGGGGACAAAGTGCAATTCATCCCGGTCGATATCCAGACCGCCCGCACTCTCGCATTGAAATGGAACTCCCCCTGTGGGAGCTGGCTTGCCTGCGATGGGGCCAGGCCAGACACCGCATCGACTTCATCGCAGGCAAGCCAGCTCCCACAGGGAATTATGTCGCCTGTTGTATTGGATATCGGTCAGGGGGATACGCGGCTGGTTGCACGCCTTTCCGGGGATACTCACCTGCTGCTCGAAATCGGCGCGCCGGAGCTTGATCTTGTTTTGCGCTTCCGCGCCCACGCCCTCATGCAAGCCCTGGAAAGCAAACACCTGCATGGCGTGATCGACCTCACCCCAGGCATCCGTTCGCTGCAAGTGCACTACCAACCCGAGCAACTGCCGCTGGCCGACCTGCTCGGCATCGTCGCCGGTGAATGGGACGCCGTGTGCGCCGCCAAAGACCTGCAAGTGCCCTCGCGCATCGTGCATTTACCGCTGTCCTGGGACGACCCGGCCTGCCAGTTGGCCATCGAGAAATACATGACCACCGTGCGCAAGGACGCGCCGTGGTGCCCGAGCAATCTGGAGTTCATCCGTCGCATCAACGACCTGCCCAACCTCGACGAAGTGCAGCGCACGGTGTTCGACGCCAGCTACCTGGTGATGGGCCTGGGCGACGTCTACCTCGGCGCACCCGTCGCCACACCACTGGACCCGCGTCATCGTCTGGTGACCACCAAATACAACCCGGCCCGCACCTGGACCGCGGAAAACTCGGTGGGCATCGGTGGCGCCTACATGTGCGTCTACGGCATGGAAGGTCCCGGCGGTTATCAGTTTGTCGGGCGCACCTTGCAGATGTGGAACCGCTATCGCGAAGTCGCCGCGTTCGATGGCAAACCGTGGCTGCTGCGCTTCTTCGACCAGATCCGTTTCTACCCGGTGAGCGCCGATGAACTGCTGCGCATCCGCAAGGACTTCCCGCTCGGGCGTTTCGAGCTGAACATTGAGCACAGCCAGTTGAACCTGGCGGACTATCAGGCATTCCTGGCGAAAGAAGCCGAGACCATCGCTGCGTTTCGCGATCAGCAACAAGTCGCTTTTAACGCTGAACGCGAACGCTGGATCGCCAGCGGCCAAGCGCATTTCGACAGCGAAGAACTGGTCCCGGAGGCGACCGAAGAGGCCGCGCTCGCCAACGGTGAAATGAGCGTCGACAGCCACATCGCCGGCAACCTCTGGCAGGTTCAGGTGGAGACCGGCAGCCGCGTGGAAGCCGGCGACGTGCTGGTGATTCTGGAGTCGATGAAGATGGAAATTCCGCTGCTCGCGCCGACGGCTGGTGTGGTGCGTGAGATTCGTGTGCAGCCCGGTTCCGCCGTACGCGCCGGACAGCGCGTCGTGGTGCTGGAACTCGACTGAACCCATTTCGAAAAGGATTAACGCCATGAACATCAATCTGCAACTCGACGCCCTGCGTAGCACTTATCGCCTTGGCAACATCACGCCCCGTCAATTGCTGTCGGGTCTGCGCGACAAAGCCGCCGCGCTGAACCCGGACTATCACCTGTTCATCCACTTGCTCAGTGTCGAAGAACTGGAACCGTACCTCGCCGCCCTCGACGGCCGCGACATCGACAGCCTGCCGTTGTACGGCGTGCCGTTCGCGATCAAGGACAACATAGACCTGGCCGGTATTCCGACCACCGCCGCGTGTCCTGACTTTGCCTACGTGCCAGAGCAATCGGCGACCATCGTCGAGCAGTTGCTGGCGCTGGGGGCGATCCCGTTGGGCAAGACCAACCTTGATCAATTCGCCACCGGCCTCAACGGCAGCCGCTCACCGTATGGGGCATGCCCGAACAGCGTGTTGCCGGAGTATCCGTCAGGCGGCTCCAGCGCCGGGTCTTCGTTGGCGGTAGCGCTCGGCGTGGCGAGCTTTTCGTTGGGCACCGACACGGCGGGATCGGGGCGTGTGCCGGCGGGGTTGAACAATCTGGTGGGATTGAAAGCCACCAAAGGCTTGATCTCCACGGCGGGTGTGGTGCCGGCCTGTCGCACGCTCGATTGCGTGACGACCTTCACCGCGACCGCTCGCGAGGCCAGCCAGTTACTCGCGCTCACCGCCCACCTCGACCCGCGTGATGAATACAGCCGCCGCAATCCGCAGTGGAATGACGGCGCAGCATTCGGTACACCGCGCCCGTTCCGCTTCGGCGTGCCGCGCGCGCAGGACCTGGAATTTTTCGGTTGCCCCGAAGGCCCGCTGTTGTTTGGGGATGCCATCGACCGGCTCAAGGCGTTGGGCGGTGAAGCCGTCGAACTGGATATGTCGCCGTTTCTCGAAGCGGCCCGTTTGCTCTACGAAGGGCCGTGGGTGGCTGAACGCTACAGCGTCGCCGGGGAGTTGATGGAGCACAATCCGCAAGCGGTGCTGCCAGTGATTCGTGCGGTGCTGGCCAAGGCGCCAGCGGTGACCGGCGTACAAACTTTCCGCGCGCAGTATCGGCTGCAAGCGTTGAAAGCGTTGTGCGACAAGGCGCTGGAAGAACTCGACTGCGTGCTCACGCCGACCATCGGCCGCCCGGTGACACGGGCGCAGCTGGACGCCGAACCGGTGCTGCGCAATTCGGAACTGGGTTACTACACCAACTTCATGAACCTGCTCGACTACGCCGCCGTCGCGGTGCCTAGCAGCTTTATGGGCAATGGCCTGCCGTGGGGCGTGACACTGTTTGGCCGGGCGTTTACCGATCAGTATTTGCTGAGCGTGGCGGATGCTTTCCAGCGCCAGCAAGGTCTGACCACGGCGGCGCCAACGACGGCGGCGCGTAACGATCGGGCGCGGTTGGTGGTGTGTGGCGCGCACCTGGACGGCTTGGCGCTGAATTGGCAATTGAAGCGCCGTGGGGCGCGGTTGGTCGAGACGACGTTCAGTTCGCCGGACTATCAACTGTATGCCTTGGCCGGCGGCCCACCGTTTCGTCCGGGGATGGTGCGGGTGAAGGATGGCGGTGTGGCGATTGCGGTGGAGGTTTGGGAATTGCCGAGCAGCGAGTTGGGCTCGTTCCTGACCGGGATTCCGGCGCCGCTGGGGCTGGGCAAAGTGCAACTGGCGGATGGGCGTTGGGAGAGCGGGTTTATCTGCGAGGCGTATGGATTGGAAGGCGCAGTGGATATCAGCCACCTCGGTGGATGGCGCGCTTACCTGCAATCCCTGACCTAAACACCGTCCCCTTGTGGGAGTGAGCCTGCTCGCGATAGCGTCATAACATCCGACATAGATGTCGACTGACACACCGCCATCGCGAGCAGGCTCACGCCAACAAGGACCGTGTTCTGCGCACATAGAGCAGTTATTTCCCGGCAGTGCCATTAGAATGCCTGCCATCGGGTCTCTGCCAACGGAATCGTCATGCCGCTTCGCTCGCCGCTGTATTCGCAACGTTCGTTGGTCCTCACACTGATTGCGCTGCTGGGCGCAGGCTTCCTCGCCACGTCCTTCCTCAGTTACTACGCCTCGCGAGCGTCGATTCGCGACAACATCGTCAACACCGAACTGCCACTGACATCGGACACGGTCTACTCGGAAATCCAGAAAGACCTGGTCAGGCCCATCCTGATTTCCTCGATGATGTCCCGCGACACCTTCATGCGCGACTGGGTGGTCAACGGCGAGCACGAGCCGGAAAAAATGACCCGCTACCTCAACGAGGTCATGACCCATTACGGCGCCTACACCGCGTTTTTCGTCTCCAACAGCACCCTGACCTACTACCACGCCAAAGGCGTGCTCAAACAGATCAAGGCCAGCGAGCCCCGGGACACCTGGTACTTCCGTGTGCGCGACATGGCCGAGCCTTACGAAATCAATGTCGACCCGGACATGGCCAACAAGGACAACCTGACCTTCTTCATCAACTACAAGGTCTACGACTACGACGACCGTTTCATCGGCGCGGCGGGTGTCGGCCTGACCGTCGATGCAGTGATCAAGCTGATCGACAAGTATCAGCAGCGCTATCAGCGCAGCGTGTATTTCGTCGACAACTTCGGGCGCCTGGTGCTCACCGGCGCCGAGGGCGGCCCGCAAGGCGCAAAAATCGGGCAGAGTCTCGCTGAGCTCGACAGCATGAAAACCCTGGTCAGCCAACTGCCCAAACCCCACAGCGGCAGCTACGAATATTCCGTGCAGGGCCAGGGACATTTCCTCAACGTGCGGTTCATTCCGGAGCTGAACTGGTATCTGTTTGTCGACAAGCGCGAAGACGGTGCCCTCAGTGAAATCCGTCAGTCGCTGTACCTCAACCTGCTGATTTGCCTGCTCGTCACGCTGATTGTGCTAGCCCTGCTGAACCGGGTGATCAAGCGTTATCAGAACAAGATCCAGGCCCAGGCGACGCTCGACAGCCTGACCGAATTACCGAACCGTCGCGGCTTCGACCTGCTGGCCGCGCAAGCCATGCACGAAGCCCAGCGCGAGCCAAAACCGCTGACCGCATTGCTGCTGGACCTGGACCACTTCAAGGCATTAAACGACACCTACGGCCATCTGGCCGGCGATCAGGTGCTGATCGGCTTCGCCCGGGATCTGCAGAGTTGCCTGCGGCACGCTGACATCGTCTGCCGCTGGGGCGGTGAAGAATTCATCGTCTTGCTCAAGGACACCGACGGTGAGACCGGTCTGAAAGTCGCCGAGAAAATTCGCCAGCATGTGGAAACACAGCGTTATGCCTACAACGATCGGGCCTTGCAGCTGACCGTCAGTATCGGCTTGACCACCTTGCAGCCGGATGACACCTTGCACACCCTGCTCTCTCGCGCCGATCATGCGATGTACCGGGCCAAGCAATCCGGCCGTAATCGCACCTGCGTGGAAAAGTCTCACTCCAGCTATGAATAATCCATGAACAAGCCTGACTTCTGCCCGGCCTGCGGTGCGTCCAACGACTGCACCCTGGCCGATCCGAAAACCGCTGATCGCGCCTGTTGGTGCTATGGCGTCAGCATCGACCCGGCCGTGCTCGAAGCGCTGCCGCCGGAACTGCGCGATAAATCCTGCCTGTGCCCACGCTGCGCGCAGGTCGAGGCGCAGCTGTAAGCAAGCGCCCGGCCGATCACGTAAGATACGCGGCCCTTTTCCCACCGAACCCTTGCCATGCGCGTTGACCGTTTCCTCAGTAACCTGCCGCGCTTCAACCGTAAGCAGGTGCGTCTGTTGCTGGTGGAAAAGCGCGTGCGGATCGACGGCAGTATCGTCAGCGACCCACATGCCGAGGTGCTCGAGTTCAGCCGCGTCGAAGTCGATGACGAGGTCCTGCAAGCCGGCAAACCTGCGCGCTACTTCATGCTGCACAAGCCACCCGGCTGCGTCAGCGCCACCCGCGACCCCGAGCACGCGACGGTCCTGGACCTGATCCACGAACCGGACAAGGACGATTTACACATCGCCGGCCGCCTCGACTTCAACACCACCGGTCTGATGCTGATCACCAATGACGGCAGCTGGTCGCGACGCCTGACCCAACCGCAGACCAAACTGCCCAAGGTCTACTACGTCGAGACCGAGCAGGACATCGGCCCGGAATATGCGTTGAAGTTCACTGAAGGGCTGTACTTCGCCTTCGAAGACCTGACCACCCAGCCCGCCGGGCTGGAACTGCTGGGGCCGAAATCGGCGCGGCTGAGCATTGTCGAAGGCCGGTACCACCAGGTGAAGCGCATGTTCGGTCATTTCGACAACAAGGTCCTGCGCCTGCACCGCGAGCGCATGGGCCCGCTGGCGCTCGATAACGCGCTAAAACCGGGCGAGTACCGCGCATTGCGCACCGAAGAGATTCAATTGATCTAAGCAGGCGACCGCTCAGCAGAAGTTGTCGAACAATTTACCAATGACACTTGCGCGAAGACGTCACCCCTGCTTGAATCAGGTCGTCAGCCGAAATGTGACTGACGAGTCACAACATACTTCTAAGAAACTTTTTGTCGGTTAGAGAACCCTCAGGTTCCGCCTCAGACCGGCAGACTGCCCGCCAATAATAATACCCGTCGACCTGCTGTACGGATCGACATGGGCCTCCAAATTCCAGGCGTATGCCTACCTGTCACAAAGCTCGTGCAATCTCATTTGCGCGCATACCCGCTTGCCAGGAGTCTTATGACATGAGGCCAGAAATCGCTGTGCTGGATATACAGGGTCAGTATCGGGTTTACACGGAGTTCTATCGCGCAGACGCCGCAGAGAAGACCATTATCTTGGTCAACGGCTCGATGGCCACGACTGCGTCGTTTGCACAAACCGTGAAAAACCTTCATCCGCAGTTCAACGTGGTCTGCTACGACCAGCCCTACGCGGGCAAGTCGAAGGCCCATAACCTGCATGAGAAATTGCTGACCAAGGAAGTCGAAGGGCAGATCCTTCTGGAACTGATCGACCATTTCGGCGCCGAACACGTGCTGTCGTTTTCCTGGGGCGGCGCCGCGACCCTGGTCGCCCTTGCGCACCAGCCACGCCGGATCGAAAAAGCCGTGATCAGCTCGTTCTCCCCGGAGATCAACGCGCACATGCTCGACTACCTCGAGCGCGGCGTCGACTACCTCGGCAGCCGCGACGGCGACCGGGTCGGCAACCTGGTGAACAGCACCATCGGTAAACACTTGCCGACTCTGTTCAAGCGCTTCAACTACCGACACGTCAGCAGCCTGGCCGACCATGAATACGGGCAGATGCACTTCCACATCAGCGACCTGCTGCACAGTGACCGCCAGTGCTTCCTGAAGGCGGCGGAGAAAATCAACGTACCGGTGCTGTTCATGAACGGCGAATGGGACGAATACACCGCCGCCGATGGCGCGCGCTTGTTCGCCAACCATGTGCAACACGCCACCTTCACGACCCTGGAAGCCACCGGCCACTTTCTCGACATGGAACACAAAGCCGCCTGCCGAGACAGCCGCAATGCACTGCTGGGATTCCTGAAACCTGAACCACACGCCAGCCGAACGCGTTACCACTACGTCCAGGATCACCATGCACTGGCAATCTGAAACAGCGTCCTCGCGAGCAAGCATCGCCCTACAGTCGTTGAACGTATTTCTGTAGGCGCGAGGCTTGCCCGCGATAGACCGTTTTGTG
Organism: Pseudomonas mucoides; assembly: GCF_015461845.1. Lineage (GTDB taxonomy): Bacteria > Pseudomonadota > Gammaproteobacteria > Pseudomonadales > Pseudomonadaceae > Aquipseudomonas > Aquipseudomonas mucoides. The sequence continues at coordinate 1,484,590 of NZ_JACOPW010000001.1, forward strand.
GTGTGTGCCGTGTTGCCTCTGCGCTAAAGCAGTCCAGCGCAAAGAAAAACTTCATTTCCACGCGCACATCTGGTACAAAGTCAGCCGCTCTGAGCGGGTGTCGTATAATGGCATTACTCCAGCTTCCCAAGCTGATAACGAGGGTTCGATTCCCTTCACCCGCTCCAATGTTTTCAAGGCTTCCAGCGGTGCATGTACATGACTGCAATCAGTTGGGGGCCGTTTTGGGGGCCGTTTTGACTTTAGGATGCCCTGGCGAAGCTGCTGACTTGTAATCAGTAGTTCCCGGGTTCGACTCCTGGTGCCGGCACCATATAGAACAACGACTTAGGCTCACCTTACGGTGGGCCTTTTTCGTTTCTGGCCTCAACCTCCTTCAATTTTCCCCGTTCGTTCCCCGTTTCGGGATCTTCTATTCCTAAGTTCTTGAGACATCTCAAAAAATTGGAGAGTCGCGCAGCGCCGCTCGGCGCTACGAAATCTGCGATCCACGATGATTGGCAACAACCGGCTAGCAGCAGGCATTCACAGGAGGTGACTTCTGTTCGGTTTCCGTTGTTCCTCACAGGCTAGACGGCCGGAACAACGAGATTAAAGGTGTCCTAAAGTCGGAATTTTTTTCGAATCATTGACGTGCGATTGGGGTGCGGAGAAATTTCTTTCAGCTTTCGAGGTTGCGGTACAGGTGGCGGTGACTCGTAATCCGCGATGAATGCGGTGAAGTTCTGCACAAGCGAATCGAATTTGCTTTCCCCATGCGCGCTGATCTCCCGATGGATTCTGAGGAACTCCTCGCGCGAAATTTGGAAGACGTACGCTCTCACATCGTCGCTAGCAGGGAAGAGCCACCAAAGCGTCCTCTTGTCTCCGAAATCAAAGAAAACATGCGCGGTGCTGCCCGCCCAATCCCTTAACAAGGCGCCCCCGGGTAAGTTGATTCTCCGCTTGGACGAAAGCCGATTGCGAGGCACACCATTAGCCCACGCGCTCAAAAACTTAGCTTCATCTCTCTGTCGTGTCTTTCCATCCACCACCCAAATCAAGGCTTGGTAAAAGGCCTCGCGAGATCGGCGCTCCTCAGGTCGGATGATCGAGTGCTGGAACTCGAGCACCCAGCCATCATGAGTCTTCACGTCTGCAATGTGTCGTTCACCGTCCTCGGTATGGTGAACAATCTCCTGCCAGTCAGCGGGAAACTGGTCTTTCCAATCGAGGTGCCACTCAGTTTCTTTTTCCCACCAGGAGTCACAATCACGCATGGTTTGATGCGCCCAGTGCCACGCTTTCAACTCTCCGCACTTCGCATGCGTAGTGCGCCCACAGCTTGGGCATATTCCGGAAAGGTTTGGCTGCGCCAGTTGGCGTTGCCCGCTTACCAAGGAAAATTTCATACCCCAATATTTCTCATGGTCAGATAGCACTCGTGGAAAAGAGAGCTGATTTTTTTCTTCGGTGTTTGACTGACTTCTACCCCACCACCGACAGCATAGGGTCGATTGCTGCCCCTCGCTACAGAGGCAAATTAACCACTCCAATGTGTCGCGGCTGGTCGTCATCCAATGTGTGACTGATTTCAAAAAACGGGGGAACGGGGGAACAGTGGGAACAGCCAATGTTTCCGGGGGCTTGAGAGGGGGAACTTGTACCCCAGTGTTTTATTGGGGGAACAGAAGCTGCCAGATCGACAGCTGCCACTTGAGTTGACCAAACCCAGTTAACCAGAGTTAACCGAGTGAATTAGTCGGTTAACTCTTGGTTAACTGCCCTGAAAGCCACAGCCCGCTTGCTTCTCAGTCGATTTAACCTGCCGGTTCGAGTGATTAACCAGTTAACCGAGTAATTTAGTCGGTTAACTCCTTAGTTAACCGCCCTGAAAGCCTCGGCCGGCTTGGCTCTCAGGTGAATTGAAGGACTGCCGAGTTAACCAGCTCAAATGCTTAGTTAACCGGGCTACAAGCCACGCCCTGCAAGGCTTTCAGCTTAGTTACCAACCGAGTTAACCAGTTAACTAACTTTGGCGGGGTGCCGCTAACAAATTTACGCGAGTTTCAGCACCCGTATTCCGTCTAAATTGCCAGGGGCCCCGACGTGTTTCAGGTAAGGATCGCTACTTCTTTGACGAGACGCTGACGACCGTCAAGACTCAGTGTCGCAGTGCACAGTAGACATCCAACTTTTATCGTAGATGCGATCGATGTGCATAAGTAAGACCGGATACCATTAGCGCCTAGCCGCAGTAGAGAGTCGTCTATAGATCGGATTTTTTGTAAGTTCAGGAGAAACATATTGTATTTGATCTAATGCCTCAGTGAGATCGTAAGGAATAATTGCTCCGTCCGCGTTTCCAATGGTGAGATCAAACAGACGGAGTAAGGCTCTAGCTTTGTACTCGCTGTCGATAATGGAAAGCTTCTTCTCCCCATGGACCTCACCATATAGGCCGTAGTCAATCAATGACCAGCATTTGAATGGAACGAGGAAGCGTTCAATGGCATCGACGGCCTCACCAAAAGCGTCTTCTGATGCCGCTGGGAGAGCAGCAAACGCACCACTAACGCCGGGAGTAGCCAAGGAGCGCTCTGAGGGCCAGACCTGTTTGAGAAATGGCGCGGCTGCCGTTCTGAACAGTTCAGCGGCGCCAGGTGTGTCTATTTCATCTGATTTACTAGCAGACAGTTCTCGTACAAATTGCTGGACCGCTTTAGCTGCAGTGGCACGAATTTCATCGTCCAAATTCCGCAGCATTTGGAGAATTTTTGGAGCGGATACAGCTGGTTCACGCGCCTCTCTGAAAGAGTGCAAACTTTCTATGACAAGGCTGAAAACCAAGCTTTGTCGAGCTTCGCGCCCAAGGCGCCGATCATTGGCCCTTTCCACCATTTCGTTGCCGATGATTTTCAGAACGTCGCTGTAACGTGTACGTCGCGCTACAGCACGCCAGAGGGGGACTGAGGCATCATCATTTATCAACAATGGCGAAATCAGGTTTACTTCAGCCCAGTGTCGATCAGTGCGAAGGAAATACGGCAAATGCTCGATAAAGCGATGGCGAACGATCAAACCGCTGCGGCCAGTTGCACTAATTGCTGTATCCCGCATCGTGCGGGTGACGGTGCCCTCGGCGAAGAGAGCCTCGACGCCGGCGAGCGATCGCCAGGCTTCAATGAATACGCCCACTAGCTTTCCTACAGGCGTATTTAACGTATCCAGATCCATGGGCACATCGTCATCGTTTGCGCTACGAACCAAAACGTTGAGATTTGCATCATCTGTGTGGGCAGTTTGTATATTGGTAGCTTCGACAGCTAATGGCCAAACCTTCTCCCATACAGACAAGCCCAGATTGGAAAGTACAACTTGTATCCGCCAAGCATCCAACCAGGCGCAGACTCCCTCGATTGCCACCGAGAGTGTGTCCTCGGTGGTTTGGATCAGCATCGAGAGCACCCGCTCAGCTTCAGATTGAAGGTCACGATTAAGAGTAGCGTTGCCATCTTTCATGGTCGGTACGTGTGCCCAACCGAAACGGTTCCAGACATACGGAAAATCGTCTCCGCCATTGCCAGTTGATTCAAGATCCCGTAGTACTAGCAGTGTATTATCGAACTCTTGAAGCCAGTCATTCGCGCCCTCTGAAGGATTGTGACTCCAACCGTCACGACTAGTTGAAAGGCCAGTTTCCAACGCTCGCAAGCGAATCACCCCAGTCATAGAGTCATATTTTGAATCTGGGTTTGGCTGAACCCAATACGCCGTGGGACCTTTCGGAAGCCCTCCATCCACGCCCATGTCTATCAAATCATCGAACCGACTAAGGTTTGAGTTCAGCCATTCCTGTTCATCCAGTGGCAACGCTCCTCTCGCGGCTTCGATCCGTCTAAATTCTCGGACAGCTTGGTAAGTTCGGGCCTCTTTGATTTTTTCAGCCTCTACTTTTTTCGGCCAGAAATTGCGCGGAGGCCCTTTGTGTATTCGCTTGGCTATCGCCTTCTGAGACAGGAGGTCTAGATCGCCAAATCGTATCGCACGAAGCTCTGCGATCTCCGGAAAAATGTGCAAATTCCAAAAGTGGAGGTCATCGAGGTTGGCTAGGAACGCGATAACTTGTATGGGCTCAACGAGTTCTGGATTCCGAGCCGCGGCTGCCCAAAGACGTGTATAGACAGATGATTGCTCGCTCCTCCACCGTTGGACAAATTGCCGTGCATCAGGAGGGCTTAGCTCCGCGATCCGCCCGACAACTGCGAAAAGAAGTTTGACTGATGGGGCGATTCCAGTGTGAAAAGCATCGGGGTCACGGTCGTTATCGTCGTTGGGTGTACCGATTGCATAATATACCCGTCGTAAATCCCCAAGCTTCCAGTAATTATCTTGATCATTCCAGCCGAGCCGTCTAGCTACTTGAAGGCCGAGATTTATAGCTGATTCCAACGCAATCCCTAATTCCTTTAGGAAGGCTATTTCAGTTAAGCGTGCCAGTTCGAGCACGTCTAAATTCATTAGCTCGCCGCTGGTCAGCTTTGCGGAAAGCAGGTGCTCGAACGTTCTAGGACGGCTTGGTCGTTTTGCAAATTGGCGGTACCAGGAGTCGCGTGGTTCAACGCTCAGGGTCGGCATGACGCAGGCTACAATCTTTGAAATGACTGCCCCCGAACGATCTCCTGCGCGAAGCCGATTTTGAATGTCATAGATCGCAGTTGATGGATCCGATTCGATCCTTGGGGTTGACCAGCTTTCTTCGATCAACTGCCATGTAGAGTTCCAGGGCTCATCGAGATTGCGTCCATGAGGACTTCGCAGCAGATACTCAATGGCAATGCGCTCCACTCGCTGCTGCGGTCTTAAACGCAGTGCCCAGTCAATCGTTCCAGCGTCCGCTAATCGTTGCTCAAGAAACACAATCATTGCTTGCAGCGAGGCGCGGTCTTGCTCATCGAGATATGCCAAATCCGCAATCATGGGCGGCGATCCTGGTCTTTTTCTGCACCGATTTTAATGATTGCATCGAGCCAGCCGAGGTCAGCTTTTCCACGAGACGTTAGCGCAGACAATCTAATTCGTTCACTTGTATTGCCTCTTCTAATCAAATGATCGAACAAGTCGCGATCCGCTTCCGGCGATAGTGCTCTGGGGTTTCTCACGATCCTCCGAATTTCGGCATCTACACGGCGTGGACTTCCATTATTTGCCGAAAAATTTGCCCAGCGCTCAAGTGTTTCGCGTAATGCGGAATGTTCGTTTTGATCATCGTAGTGTATTGGTGTAATACCGCGCGCCTTCCAATCCTCAAGCGCGATTGGGTCAGGTGTGCCAGAGCCGAAAAACGTGAATCTCTCCTTCAAGTCTCCGAAACGAAATCCATCTGCAGCCACCGCATTTAACAAGTATCGCATTGGCGGATCGTTGGCGCTGTAGCCAACCAAGACTAAGTGGTACAAGCGGGCAGCATCATAAATAAGATCCGGTACAACTCGACGACGTAGATAAAACTCGCCGAAGTCTTGGTCTGAAATAACTAATTCGGAAACACGATTTGGCTGCGGCTCAAGTACGCCGTGGATGTGAAACACTCCAGCGAAATCCAACTGTCGAGTGGGCCTGGGGATCGCCCCGAGTGAATAAGTCTGGATTTTAGAGCCGCGACGCTTCCCTGCACGCTCAAGAAGCTGGTCAAAGTTTGTTGTGACGATAGTAACTGCGCCCCCTCGATCCGCAAGTCGCATAAGAGCGCGATGAATAGGAGCTGGCTTGGTATCACCAGCTCGCAAACGTTCGGCTACAGCATGTCTAACTTGACTGCCACCATGTGTTCGACCATCAAGACGTCTTTCAAGCATGCCTAGGACTACGTCGAAGTCTCCGATGATGAACCGATGTACCTCCGCCTTTTGAGGGGCATTGAGATGCGACACATCTGCTTTCCATTGGTTACAAGCACCGCGTGGTAACTTCGAAATAACTGCATAAACGCCGGGGTCTAGCTTTTCGTAAACGTCGACTACAAGTTGGCGGAAGTCTGGTAACTCAGCAGGCATCGAAATACCTGCGCCGCATATAAATAGGACCTGGCCTCGTGCGTGGGCTAGCAGCAGGCGTTCCGGTATTGCAGCCAGACCGTTGCCGAATGAGATTACGCGATCTTGAGCAGATGTATCCATTTTCAAATTCAAGCCCATGTCCGTGGATCACGAATGTACGCCAAGGATCGGCATAGAAGGTAGCAGAATACATTCGGAACACATGAGTCGGTTTCCATGATAAATCTATCTGAGTCATACCTCTGCTCGTCTGGCCCCCCTGATGGTTGTGGTACGGAGGGCAGGAGAACTCACAGAATCAAGGGCTCGCGGCAACCTCCGAAAATGGATCATGCTCAGGGACACGGCGAGGCCCAAAATTCTCCCTGCGGCACATCCTCTCGGGAGGAGCCGCATATTTTTACTGAGTGTCCGGTATGGTTGGTAAAGGTTGATGGTTTTCGAGGCTGGTTTGCTGCTAACTCATCTTGAGTTGCCTTGCATCAGTCGGAGGTGCTCGCCATTCTATCTATGAGTTTGGAAAACTGTTAAGTACTTCCCAATGATCTCCTTCAAGCAAATTAGATTCAATTAGCGTTTCTTCAGTTGTGCGGACTTCATATATTGTACTTTCTCTGTTATCCAGATCGCTAAACACTAGAGACTCGATATTGATATAGTTAGTCGATATTCTCGGGGCTTTAATAGTCTGGCCAAAAATATCACATGCAAAACCACCGACCTCATTAATTGTGATGTGATTTGCTTTTCCCTTGGAGTTAAGGTAGTCAAGGGTAAAGCCCTCGTAGAATTTAAAGTGCCCCCAGCACAGCATGGAAGGTGTGCGCTTACTTTTGACTGGGCCAGATATAAGGCGAGAGTACTTGTTGAGAAATCGCTGAGTGCGCTCATCGATGTTTATGTTTTTCAGAATAATCGCACTTTCACATTTTTCAGCGATTTTTCTAGCTTTATGAAGAGCCGAAATGACCTCAGTGAACTCGTCAACAAATATTCTGATGTCGCCATTTTGACTTGAATCAAACCTAGGTAATTCATTTTCAATTTCAAACTCAACAACAAAGTGTCCTTTCTCTAAGTAAGATAGGGCGCGCACCAGTCTACTGAAAAGCGGAAGCTCTAAGATGTTCAACCCCTTCCATGCTTCAAGGTTAAACGACATATCCAATTTCGTAAGGCTTTTGTCGCCTTCAATTGCCACTTTAAATACAAGTAAGTCGCTTAGGCACGCGCCGTTTATTACTGCGCGAATAGCTCCAGAGCTGCAACTAGATATAAATGATTCTATTAAATATTCATGCCCATCCAAGTCGCAAGCATAAAAATTAGTCTTGATTGGCTTTTTTATGCTACTAAGCGATATTGAGCCAGCGCGCTTTGTATCAAATTTTTTATGAATGGCTTCAAACAGCTTTGAGCCAGCAAGCTCAAAATTTGACGAGGGTATAACAAGCTCGCGCCCTTCCTCAAAAAAAGCCTTTTCGGCAGACAAAAAACCTTCAAGATTTTCTATGTCGTTAATTAATATGCAGAAGTTTGCGTCTTTCGAAGCAGGAGTTATAACGTGATTGATTTGTTGCCCATCACGATTGACCTGCACTTTAAATCGTGGATCTAAACTTTCTAAGCCTGCTTCATAGCCTTCCATAACCTCAATGATAGGAGAGTCTATTGGGTTTCCGGTCCGGTTTACCCAGCGTTCTAATAATGCCACTGATTCAGTATGTGCGGCATCCTTTAACTCTAATTCGGTAAAGGCTCGTTTGTTGACCATTTCATTCGCGCGAATTTCAGCAAGGCGCTTCCACTCATGCAAGGTCTCCACCGGATAAGGTGAATCGTCTGCATCTACCAGTTTAGAGTGCGTTTGACACATCCAAACCCCATTTCTTACATCCTTACGCTCTGCTTGGGTTTGACTAGTGTCGTATCGCGGACCACCGGGGGCGGCGGCCTTAATATGGCATGCAACACCAATGCTGAAAGGCCCGTCGTGTAGTGCCTTTGAACCATGGGTGTGCACATGACAGCCAGGGAAGGAGCAAACGTTACCGGCCATATCTCGTAGGCGCTGAACCGTCGAGGCTAGAAAATTGTCACGTTTTACTGACGTAGATCTAGCTTTTTTGATATTGCCCTTTGCTTTAACTGGCTTCTTGTCCATAGGGTTTTTTAAGGCCATATACCCTCATTCCCAACTGAGTTCACATCAATATTATGCTAAGAAATTAATCGCTCGGCGACTTTTTTCCCTGACTGAAAAGCTCTGCTGGCTGCATCGTCGGACGCCAAAAAAGGTCCCCGTTGCCATTTTCAAACCTCGGCATTAACAAATTGTGGTGTCGTCTTGCAGGCTCCGCCGTTCGTGGCTTACGGACTGATTTGTGAATATTCAAATCTAACGCCTGTCTACCCGCGAACAGCTCCAACGCCACATTCATCTACCCTTTGGGCCGTTTCGCCTACCTCGTCTACGGTTGATTCTTGATAGGCATTGCAGCCCTTACCCGACGTGGCCTCCAAAGGATTACCCGATTTGTATTTCTATCGTCCTTCAATCCGTGAATGACGAATTGCCTTTTGGCGTCTGAGCGGGAAATCACGACGCCGCTATAACGCATAAAGTGTTTAGGTCTCCTCAATAACCCAGCTTACTCAGATCATCCCGGAAACACTTGGTCTCCAGCTGCCGCGAAGCCTGAATCAAAAGAATAGTCAGAATTACCAACAACCCAGCAAGCACAAAAGGAAGTTTTTGGAGTAGCCATGGGCCTACAGTATCAAGATAATCGTAAATACCTGGTACTAGCTTTTCTATCATTACATAGGGAGCATCATAAGAACGTCTGAATTGTATCGCCAGGATCACTGTCATCGCCGTAGCCATCGAACCAAAAACCACTGCGTCCAGGGTCCGCGCAGCCACTACTTTGATACGTTGCCATACTCCGCGTCTGCGATCTTTAATTGGCACAATCTGAATGTCTTTTATCTGTAGAACATCACCTTGGCGGACCGTATCACTCATTTTCCAAGTTACATCACCGAATGTGAGGGTTCGATGCTGGCCGAACAATCTCTTAAAAAAATTCAGCGTCCAAAATGAGTGCGTAGAAAATTTATCCAGTGCCGCGTCGGTAAACAGCAGAGCGCTGCGTGGCGCGAGAGCTCTAGTTACACCAATCTTTGTTCGGCTTTCGACCCCAATGGTGTATAGCCGCCCTTGAGTCCTAACGTTGAAATGACCGTTGGGGACATCGAACACATCGACTTCGGCAGTTGAGTAATGGATAAGTGCTCGCGTTGATTTTGGCATGTACATCTACTTTCGAATAAAAACTGATCAATAGGGCACGTTATCCGTTACGCAGGATCACGTCATTTCAATGTAATTCGGCATGAAAAGGCAAAGCTTTACTTCCTGATTGAAAGGTCAGAGGAACCCTTTCAGGCGCAACGCGACGAAGGCAGCCACATACCTCTTCATGTGCGAATAAAAAAGGCCGCCAGGGTGTGAACCCAGCGGCCTACGGTCACCTCAAAGCCAAGGGATTAATCCGGCGCTGTTGCGTACTTGGCGGTCAGTTCCAAGGCCAACACGTCGTCCATCACCGAACGCTCGAAAACCTCCATCTGAGCCGCCTCGACATCATTCTCACTGATCTGGCGTAGCAGCGCGTACGCTCGGCCGGGGTAATGTATGGTCAGTACCTGCACCGCCCACTGCGCCTTTTGCTCGGTGGAAAACGGACGAACAATGCTCCGTTCGCCTCCTGACTTGATCGCCTCCCAGCAGACCACCGACCAGAACACGACCTTCTTGCCCACGGTTTCAAAGCCGCGGCACAACGGTCGTTCGACAGCGCTGGCGACCCACGTGCGGTACAGATTTACTTTGTCTACGGCCGGCTTCACCCGAGCAGTACCGACGGATCGTCGAGCAGGTCGTGATAGCTAATTGAGCGGCTACGGTCTGCCATGTGGGGAATCTTCATAGAGCGAAAGGCTTCATTGCTGCCGAGGTTCACCAGGTGGCTGCCAATGTTCACCAGTGCCTGCACCTGTTGATCCCAGTCGTCCTCCAGCTTGGCGATCTGCGACGTCCGGACCTTCTCCCGGGCAATGCCCTGGACGTGATCGCTCGACGCATGGATGCAGAGCCGTCCTGATGTGATAAGGGGCGCCTTTCGGGGCGCCCTCGATTCGTAGCAGCTGGCGAAGCCTGCGTCCGGCTGCGCAGCAGTCGTGGAATCAGGTGACGCGGTGTTTCAGGAAGACCTCGCGGCTACGCAAATGATGGAAGCCAAGATATGGCAGGCACACCCTACTTAGCGTAGCGACTTCACCTTCTGCGGCATTTCCAAAAGGCACGGTTGCAGGGAGAACAGGGTGGTGACTTCTGCGGTACACAACCGAGGCGACTCGGTTAATAACGGTGTTTGGTCAGATTGGCGTTCAGGACGAGGGACGATGTGCCGACTAATCCGGACTGGATTATGCGGCAGGACCTGATGTGAGTTATACGACGCCGCTGATCAGTTGTGCACGGTAGATAGCCGACAAGCGCTAGTTGGTGGGAGGTTGCCAGGAGGGCACAGCGATGAGGTTTGTTTCAGCGCCTCAGATAGTACGAAAAAAAGGTATCTGAGCCGACAGAGAATTAAAGATGTTTTGCGACAAAAGCGACGGCGACAAACAGGGTCAGCGCGAATGCAGCACCGATGCTGAACGGCAACAACGTAGTGCGGATTTTGGTCGGGGCCGGGCGTCTCATCTCTTCAGCTAAAGCCTCCATTTCACGATGCAATTGCTCGATGCTTGCTCCGTTACTACGATGAGTGGACATGTTTCTTTCTCCTCTCGCAGTCCGTGTTGAGTCCGTGAACTGTTCCTGACAATGTGAGCCGTGTGGTTGCAAAGCTCAAGTACCAGCGATGTATGTTGAGTATCGGCGACCAATAGCTTATCGAGTTCTAAATTTTCGCGATCGTTCTGGTGCATTGATCATCCTTCTCGGCTTTTAGCCGCCAACCTAAGCGTCGTTGTCTGCGAAGCCGGCAAAATCTGTCGGACGTCAATCACTCATCACCTATCGTGCAGTCCGTTCTGCGGAGCACTATTTCCTATCTACCCACCAGCGGATAGCGGGTGATTCCCGCTTAGGTTGTAGGCAACATCCGAGAGCTGCGCATGAAGGAGCGTTAACTGTTTTTCGGTCGGTTGATCGTCTTGCAGTTCGGCCTTAACCGAATCGCCGATTTTTTACATGGGCCTTGGTTACAAATCCGCAACGCTCAACCCGTTTCCCCTCCCCGCCCGACCCGCTAGCATTTCCACCATCTCCAACGCCCCTCCCCACCGCGCGGCCATCAACGAATACGCGCCACAACGCTTCGAGGGAAACCAATCGGCGCGGCCCAAATTCCGCCCACCAACGATCTCAATAGAGCAACCCGACATGACTCAAAACATCTACGACGATCCGGAGTTTTTCCACGGTTACAGCCAAATGGGCCGTTCCCTTGGAGGCCTCGACGCGGCACCGGAATGGCCAACACTCAAATCAATGCTGCCGCCGATGAAAGGCCTGAAGGTAGTGGACCTCGGTTGCGGTTACGGCTGGTTCAGCCGCTGGGCCAGTGAGCAAGGCGCTGATAGCGTGCTTAGTCTGGACGTCTCGGAAAAGATGCTGGAGCAGGCTCGCAAGACCACATCGGTGGGCAACATCCACTATTCACGGGCAGATCTGGAACAGCTTGATTTACCCATAGCTGGTTTCGACCTGGCTTACAGCTCACTGGCGCTGCACTACATCAAGAATCTGTCCGGGTTGTTCGCCACGATCCACGCGGCCCTTAAACCTGGTTCGCGCTTTGTGTTTTCCATCGAGCACCCGATCTTCATGGCCCCGCGCAATCCGGGTTGGCTGATCGACGGCGAGGGACGCAAGCGTTGGCCGGTAGACAGCTATCAACGGGAAGGTGAGCGGGTGACGAACTGGCTGGCGGAAGGCGTGATCAAGCAGCACCGAACCCTTGGCACGCTGTTCAATACGCTGATTGGCGCGGGTTTCAGTATTCAGCATGTCAACGAATGGGGGCCGAGTGATACAGAAGTGGCGGCTCAACCGGCGCTGGCCGAAGAGCGGGAACGGCCGATGATGTTGCTGGTTAGCGTTCATCGCTAAGAGCCGCGTCGGGTTCTCGTATATTTTACGTATAGGTCTTTGAAATCCGGTAAAGAAGCAGTAGCGCGATGTTGGGCCTGACTAAAGGTGCCTTATTCTGTCGGCTCAACTTTCACCTAGAGATCAACATGGACAATTCAGAGTTGGGGATCATGATCATTTCGATGATCGGGTTGTTCGGCTTTGCTTCGTTTGTTTTTGAATATTTGAGTGCCAAGTACAGGGACAGATAACGCTCAGCGAGATCCGTCCCTTTTTGCACTATCGGGTTGCGACAATAAACAACCGCGGAAACGGCAACAGCACCGAACCATCGCTCAACGCCGGATAAGCCTGCTCGATCGCGGCATGGTATTGCTTGAGGTAGTGCGTCTTTTCCGTGTCATCCAGCGGTTCGAGAAACGGCCGCAAACCGCTGCCCTTGAACCACTCGACCACACCCGACGCGCCACCTGCCAGCGGATGATGGTAAGTGGTGCGCCACACATCGACGCGCGCACAGTGTGGCCGCAGCATCGAGTAGTAATCGCTGGCACTGGCCATCTCGGTGCGTTGCCCGGCGGCGTCCGCCAGTTTGCTGGCCCAAGGGCCTTCGGCGGCCACTTCGCGCATCAGGCGATGGGAAGGTTCGTTGAGGTTGTCGGGCATCTGGATGGCCAGGCTGCCGCCCTCGGTCAGTCGGGCGGCCAGCGACGGCAATAACGTCGCGTGATCGGGCAGCCATTGCAGCACGGCATTGGCGAAGATCACGTCGAACGGGCCGTTATCGTCCCAGGTTCCGATATCAACAGTGTCGAACTGCACGTTTGGCAAGCGCTTGCGAGCGGCCTCGATCATGTCGCTCGAACTGTCGACCCCACGCACCGTGGCGCCGCTGAAGCGCTCGACCAGCAACTCGGTCGAATTGCCGGGACCGCACCCGATGTCGATGGCCGAGCGCGCATCCACCGGCGGGATGGCGGCGAGCAGGTCTCGCGCCGGGCGGGTGCGTTCATCTTCAAAAGCGACGTATTGTTTGGCGGACCAACTCATTGCGTTCTCCTGTTGGTGCGTTGTTGCGAGGCGATGGGTAACTTGAGTTGGGTAGTGAAACTGAAGTAGCAAACAACAGCCACAAAAAACCGGCCACCTAGGCTTATGCCGGAAAAGCACAAGCGATAAGAAACCTGTGGCAAGGGAGCTTGCTCCCGCTGGGGTGCGGAGCGCCCCCCTTTCTCACCCAAAAAAGTAGGGGACTGCTGCGCAGTCCAGCGGGAGCAAGCTCCCTCGCCACAAGGTATGCATCATCCATAACCGACATTGGCCGTTTCGGCCAATCTTGGCTGGTTTACGACAAACGATGCTAGGCGTAATACCCAACCGTCTTCTTCAAATGATCCGAATACTCGTAGATATCGTCTATCGAATTTATCGCATGTCGGGTTTCATTTTTCTCTTCGTCAAAAATGCCGATGTACTTCTGTGAACGATTGAAGTGCAGACGGCAAATCGGTTTACGGTTGTTGTCGTCGAGCAAAATACCGAAGTAACTCTGAGTGTCGCGCTGAACAATCCGCTTTGCATCGACCACAGACCGGACCACGGCACGAACGATGTGATAACCCTCCAGTTCTTCCAATGTCGTCAGGACCTTGTCCTCCGACTCGTCCCGCACATCCGGTGGCTCAGCCCCACTGGATGAAACTGGCAAAGACGCCAATGCAGGTTGTATGGCACCGCTCATGGCGGACTTGAGCCTTTCGTTGATTTGATCATTGAGAAATTGCACGACCGCTTTTCTTGTCAGTTCATGGAACTGCTCTCGGACCTTTTGAGTAATCACCCCGTCGTAGACACGCGAAGCGAACACTTTGACGAAGTCGTCATCGGGTTTGCTGACTTGAGCCGCAATGACCTTTTTGATTTGGCTGACGTACTTCAACTCACCTGCGGCGCTGATGATCGAATCCACATCGAAAGCTGATTTGGTGAGCTTCACCAATTCCGGGACTGAATATTCATCGATGTCCAGCAGGTCGAGTTCAAGGAACGGCTTCTCATCCATCTTGTTGGGCGCATCCAGGTCGGTGAAGAATTTGTAGACCTGGCCGTTAGTAAGGATGGAGATTCGAGCGCTGGTGACATGGAAATAGCGAAACAACTGAGACGCATGATTGATGTGCAGTGGCTCGCCTATTTTTTTACACTCGATAAGAATCTGAACTTCTCCACCCTTCATGATTGCGTAATCAATTTTTTCTCCTTTTTTCGTGCCGATATCGCAAACGAATTCGGGAGTCACTTCAGTCGGATCGAAGACATCGTAGCCCAGTACTGTGCTGATAAACGGCATGACAAAAGCGTTTTTGGTCGCTTCTTCCGTCTGAATTGCAGCGCTCTGCAAACGAACTTTGGCGGCTAGACTTGCTAACTTTTCGAAGAATTCCATGAGTGACCTCTTAGCTGGTTTCGATCCGTGTGCTTGCATGCTGGCAAATTGACTGCCCTTGATACTAGACACAAACCGGCACAAAGAAAGATTCCGATCAGGATTTGCGAAATACTGAGGTTTCTTACATCCGAAGCCAGCGCAATACGCGCTTTCCATGAGTGCGCAAAACCCGAAAGAATTTTCAACACGCCGTCGCTGTCTGAAATTCAGGCGCATCCCAATAAGGAACACGGCAATGAAATTCGCAAAAATCTCGCAGAAACTCGCCCTGTGGGCCGGCAGTCCCAAGACATTCATGGGGGCGCTTATTCTTATTATTCTGTGGGCCGCGAGCGGTCCGATTTTTGGTTTCAACGACACCTGGCAACTGGTCATCAACACCTCAACCACGATCATCACGTTTCTGATGGTGTTTCTGATCCAGAACACGCAGAACCGCGACACCGACATTCTGCATCTGAAAATCGATGAGTTGCTGCGGGTGAACAAGGAGGCGCAGAACGCGATGTTGGGGCTGGAACTACTGGACCTCAAACAACTGGAAGCGCTGCGCCGCCACTATCGCGCCATGGGCGAAAAAGATGTGCATGACTTGGCGGGGCTGGCGACGACGAGCCCGCGCAAACAGGGTTTGAACAAGTGCTGAGCACAAACAAAACGGCGCGTGATGTGAATCACGCGCCGTTTGCTCTGAATGGCGTAAAGACTTGAACTAGCGACCGGCCTGCAACGCCCTGGCCATTTGCAGATGGTTTTGCAGTTTGGGCAGGGTTTCTTCAGCAAATGCTTTGATTTGCGGAATGTCCGTGGTTTGCGCTTCCTGTTGAAGTTGCTCGATGGCTTGCTGCGTGGTTTTCACCTGACTGGCGGCGTAGGCCTGGTCAAAGGTTGCGCCGTCCATCGCTTGCGGCATCAAGGCTTTGGCCTTATCGACCACTTCTTCGCGAGGGGCCACTGGCAGATCCAGTTGCTTGGCGATTTTCGCCAGGTGCTGGTTGGCGGTGGTGCGGTCGTTGATGACGACGATGGTGTAGTCCTTAACCTCTTTGGATTCGGTTTTCTGATGCGCCAGGCGACTGGCTTCGATGTCGGCCATGCCTTGGGCCGAGGCATCGTTGATGAATTCGGCGGGGGACTGGGCAAAGGCACTGCTGGCGAACAATCCCAGGAACGTGGCAAAACTTGCATGACGTATTCGGGTGGCCATCCGGCTCATGGTCGCGCCCTCCTTCTGAAAAAATTCAAGCGGGAGCTTGCGCCCCCGCCTCTCGATCAAAACCACCTTCAATCACTACTTGGACTTCTGAGGACCTTTGCGGCCCATTTCGGGTTTCGTAGAGTCTTTATCGACCGTCGTTGTGGTGGTTTTCCCACCTTTGCGACCGGCTTCAGACGCCTTCGTTCGATCGTTGGCGAAGTTTCCCGAGTTCGAGTTTCTTGAGTTAGGCATGATTCTCTACCTCTTGGTGATGATCCAGGCGAGCAACAGCCCGCATAAAATCAGAATGAACGAGCCCCAAAAGGTTTAGAAAACCTGAAAACGCCGCGACGAACGGCGGCGAACTATCAGACTTCGAGTCGTAGATGATGCTGGCGTTTGGCAGCGTACATGGCCTCGTCGGCATGCCTGAATAACTGCTTTTCCTCGGTGCCGTGCTCGGGGTAATGAGCGACGCCGATACTGGTGTGGATGTTCAGGTTGTGCCCGTCCAGACGCAGCGGCTGCGCCAGGACCTGAAGAATTTTTTCCGCCACGCCGTCGGCGTCTTCCAGGCCGTGGATGCTGTGCAACAACACCACAAACTCGTCCCCGCCGATGCGCGCCACGGTATCGGTTTCGCGTACGCACCCCTTGATCCGATTGGCCACCGCTTGCAACAGCATGTCGCCCACCGCGTGGCCATGGGTGTCGTTGACGTCCTTGAAACGGTCGAGGTCGACGTACAGCAACGCCATGCGCCCACCATCGGCCCGGGCCAGCGCCAGCGAAGCCTTGAGACGATCACGCAGCAGCTCGCGATTGGGCAATTGAGTCAACTGGTCGTACTGCGCCATTCGCTGCAACCGGGCATGCAACTGCTTGCGCTCGATGGCGGTCGCGACCTGGGCGCAGACGTATTGCAGCAGCTCCTTGTCCCGTTCGGTGTAGCGCTCGCCACCCGCAACGCTTTTGACGATGAGCGCGCCGATGGTGCCGTTTTGCGAATTCAGCGGCACGCCCAGCCAGCACGGTGAATTCGGGCCCTCGACCAACGTCTCAAAACCTGCGGGCGAATGGCCCTGGTCCGGGGTCAGCAAAATGGGCAAGCCGCTGCGGATCACTTCCGCACACAGGCGCCCGGTGATGGTGCCGGGCTGCTCGGGTTGCAGTTCGTGGTCGTTGACGTGATAGGGGAAATTCAGCTGCGCGCAGTGTTCGTCATACAGCGCCACGGAGAAATTCAGCGCAGGCAGCCATTCGCCGATGATCAGGTGAATGCGCTTGAACAGCGCCAGCAAGTCTTCCGCCGCGTGAGCCGCTTCGGAAATCGCGTACAACGCTGCTTGCCGGGACTCGGCCTGCTTGCGTTCGGTGATGTCCCGGGCCACGGCGATGCGCAATTGATCGACTTCCGACCAGCGCGCCGACCAGAGGATGTGCACCACCTGGCCGTCCTTGCGCAGGTAGCGGTTTTCGAAGTTGAGTTTGGGCTCACCGCCCATGATTTCCCGCGCGGCGTCGAGGGTGCGCTGGCGGTCGCCAGGATGCACCATGTCGATCATCACTTGGCCGATCAGCTCGTCGGGGGTATAGCCAAAAATGCGCTCGCACGCCGCACTGACAAAAACGAAGCGACCTTGCTTGTCGACCGCACAAACGGCGTCCAGCAACAGATCGATGTAGCTCGCCAACGGCGCGGAATTTCTGGATGCCATGGTGTCTTGCATATGGCCTCAAGTCTTGTTTGTGACCAGTCCCGGCAACGCGTGCGCCAGGGCATTAATGGCAAAACCGATAAACATGACCCCGCACAACCGGGTGATGGCCAGTTCGTGACGTTGATACAGGGTCCGGACCTGCCGCGCACCGACGATGCCGATGAGAATAGCGTAGGCGATCAGGCCACCGACGAAGCTCAGCACAATCAACCACGGCAGCATCGACCAGTGCAGCAGCTCCGCGCGGCTCGAGAGCAGTGCGGTAAACGTGGCCACCGCCACCGGGTAAGCCTTGGGATTGGTCAAACCGAACAGAATGCCGTGCCAGAACGGCTGGCGGGCCGGGCCTTGAGGCGCTTCGGCACTGCTGCGTTTCGCCCGCACGGCGCGCAAACCGAGCCAGAACAAATACAACCCGCTGAACACGCCCAACACATCGAATGCCGTGCTACCGATTTCCCGCGCCCCGACTATTGCAATCAACGCGGTACTGCACCAGACCACATCGCCCAGCAAATGCCCACACAAGAACCCCGCCCCCGCCCGCCGACCGCGCGCCGCGCCAATGCCGAACACCGCCAACACACCCGGCCCCGGAGTGATGCCGTAGATAAAGCCCGAGGCGAGAACAGCCATTAGCAGCGATGGGGTCATCAGGAAATCCTTTTGAACTGTCTGGTGAATGGGCGCCAGTCTATCTCAGGTCCTTGTGCGTGGACTTACTGATCGTCGAAGAACTTCATTCCTGCGTTGGGTCGTCGTTCCGCCCATTCAGCCAATTCAACACCTGATCCCCACCCCGCCACGTGTGCCACGCCAACACAAACGTAAACGACGCGCCGCCACATCGATATCACAAGGATGATCAGGTCGAGACGGCGGATCAGGCTTTTTGGCAGCATGGAGGGCTCGATGACTTCAGTTCGGCTGAGTCGGCAGATAGCTCGGTTTTTGCCCACAACCTCACACGCCATCGCCCTACATGTAAATCTCTTGTAACACTCAACCGAACAGGAAACGGCCGATTCAGCGCCCACACCCCACGCTGTAAAGTCTGGAAACACACGGACGGTTTCATCACTCAAGGACAGACACGTCACATGGACCAGACAACGCACGCGGCAAACACTTTCACCAACTATCGAAAACTGATCTCGCTAGCCGATCACGACTGGGAAACCGCGGAAGCGGGAAAAGTCGCGGGGCTGAACGTCGACATCAGAAGCAGCAACCGCATGGTTGACCAGCACGGACGCGCTTTTCATCACTTCTGTACTACCTCCTACCTGGGCCTGGATCACCATCCCGACTTACTCGATGGCGCCATGACCACCTTGTGGGAAACCGGCACCCTGCGCATCGCCAACTCGAAAAATCGCTGCAAACTGGCAATCCTCGATCAGTACGAAACGGAGCTGTCAGCGTTGTTCGGCGCCACATGCCTGAGCACCTTGTCGTGCAGCGCGGCGAGTGCCGGCGTCCTGCCGCTGCTGGCCAGCGGCGTGTTCAACGAGAACCGGTCGCCGGTGATGGTGTTTGACCGCTTGGCACACTATTCGATGAGTCACCTCAAAGCCGCCTGCGCCGACGAAACCAGGGTCGTGACCAGCCCGCACAACGACATGGATTTTCTGGAAACGCAGTGCCAGCAACATGCCAGGGTCGCGTATGTGGCCGACGGTGCGTACAGCATGGGCGGGGTCGCCGACCTGGACAGCCTGTTGTACCTGAAGGACCGTTACGGCCTGTTTCTTTACCTCGACGATTCTCACGCTTTGTCCGCTGTCGGCACGTTCGGTGCGGGCCTCGTGCGTCCCAGGTTGCAGGCGCTGGAGGATGACGCCTTGATTGTCGCCTCATTGGCCAAGTCATTTGGCGCCAGCGGCGGAATGGTGATGCTGGGCAACGAACGGCAGAAAAAACTGATTCAACGCTACGGCGGCCCCAGTAACTGGTCGCAAAGCCTGAACAGCGCGTCCATCGGTGCGGGCAGAGCGTCCATCCTGCTGCATCACACGCCTGCATTGACTGCGTTACAGGAAAAGCTTCAGGTTAATATCCGCCTCTTTGACAGCCTGATTCGAACCGCACAATACGCCAGCAACATGCCGATTCGCTTGATCCACTGCGGTGAAGCGAGGCTGGCCAACCGTATTGCCATCGAATTATCCAATCTGGGTTTCTTTACCTCGGCGGTGTTTTTCCCCGTGGTTGCACAAGGCAAGGCCGCCATCAGAATCACGCTACGCGCCGACATGGAGCCGACGCTGATTCGACATTTTTGTGAACTCGTCACCGAGCTTTTACGCACCTGCGCCGGGGACGCCCGCTAGACATCCAGGGATGATTCCATGAAGAGCAGCACCACCCTCCTCGTCACCTGCAGCACGGTTTTCCTCGCGCAACTGGGCATGAGCATTTACCTGCCGGCGCTGCCGGAGATGGCTCGGCACCTGTCCGCCGACGCTTCGCAGGTGTCCTGGGGACTGGCGGTGTATCTGATCGGCATGGCGCTGCCGATGTTGTTCTGGGGCAGCCTCGGCCAGCGCATCGGCCGCAAACCGGTGCTGCTCGCGGCACTTGGCATTTATGGCTTGGCCAACCTTGCGCTGCCGCTGGGCCAGACGCTTGAAGCGTTTCTGTTTTTTCGGCTGCTACAAGGCATTGGTGCCAGCGGGATTTCAGTCATGGCACGGGTGTTGATCCGCGACAGTTTCCGCGGTGAGCTGTTGGCCAAGGCGTTGTCGTGGATTTCGATTTCGTTCGTGATAGCGCTGGGCATCGGCCAATACCTGGGGTCGGTCATTCAGGTCGCACTGGGCTGGCCGGCGATTTTCTATCTGCTGGGTGGCACGAGCCTGTTGATGGCGATCGTCGTGGCGCGGGTTTCTTTTGCGGTGCTGGTCGAGGACAACGTTCAGACGTCTGCGTGGCCCAGTTACGGGCGCATTCTGCGTGATCGGGCGTTCTTGCTGCCGGCGCTTACCGGTGGCCTCGGCTACGGGGTGATCATTGCCTTCAACACGGCCGCGCCGCTGATTCTGCAAGGGCCGTTCAACTGGTCGGCCGTGGAATATGGCCTGCTGGGCTGGCCGATCAGCGCGGCGTACTTTCTGGGAGCACTGGGGGTCAATGCCTTGGTACTGCGCACCGGTCAGCGCCGGTTGATGACGGTGGGCGTCGCTCTGGTGCTGACCGGGAGCGCGGTGATGTTGCTGGGCAGCCTCGTCGGCACCTCCATTGCGCTGCTGTTCTGGTTGCCCTATTGCGTGGCAGTGTTCGGGCAGTCGTTGACGTACCCGATCAGCCTGTCGCTGGCGAACGACGGTTCACCGGTCGGGGGTGCCTATGCGATGGCGTTGAGCGGCTTTATTCATCAACTGATGGCAGCGATCATTGGCGGTGTTGCCAGCCTGATCGCCAGTCAGCAGGCATGGCCGTTGTCGTTGCTCTGTACCTTGCTGGCGGTGGGCGCGATGCTGTGCGTCATGCTCGCGCCCGGTCGCAAAACGGCCTAAAAGGCGCTGCGAAAAATCTCCTCGATCTGGCGCTGATCCGCCGCCCGGGGATTGGTAAAACCGCAGGCGTCTTTCAGCGCATTGGTGGCAAGCATGGGGACGTCATTGAGTCTGGCGCCGAGCTCACGCAATCCGGCCGGGATGTCCACATCACTGGACAGGCGACGGATCGCGGCAATAGCCGCTTGAGCACCCTCTTCAGGGCTGAAACCACGGATGTCGGCGCCCATCGCATGAGCCACGTCGGTCAAGCGCGGGGCGCACACCTGAGCGTTGAAGCTTTGAACGTGGGGTAGCAGCACTGCGTTGCAGACGCCATGAGGCAAGTCGTAGAACCCACCCAATTGGTGAGCCATGGCGTGGACATAACCCAGGGACGCGTTATTGAACGCCATGCCCGCCAGGAATTGCGCGTAGGCCATGTTTTCCCGCGCCGCCATGTCATCGCCGTTGCGCACCGCCAGCCGCAGGTTGTTGCTGATCAACGTGATCGCCTTCAGTGCACAAGCATCGGTGATCGGGTTGGCGGCGGTGGAGACGTACGCTTCGATGGCGTGGGTCAGTGCGTCCATGCCGGTGGCGGCCGTCAGCCCCTGGGGCATGGCGACCATCAGCGCCGGGTCGTTGACCGACAGCAGCGGCGTGACGTTGCGGTCGACAATGGCCATTTTCACGTGGCGCGATTCGTCGGTGATGATGCAAAAACGCGTCATCTCGCTGGCGGTGCCGGCGGTGGTGTTGATCGCGATCAGCGGCAGCTGCGGTTTGCTTGATTGATCGACACCTTCATAGTCGCGGATCTGCCCGCCGTTGGTCGCACATAACGCGATGCCCTTGGCGCAGTCGTGGGGCGAACCACCCCCGAGAGACACCACAAAATCGCAGCAACTTTCCTTCAACAAGCCCAGGCCGAGCTCAACGTTGGCCATATTCGGGTTGGGTTTGGCGCCGTCAAAGATCACCGAATCGATGTCCTGCATCGCCAGTTTTTGCGCAATCATTTTCGCAACGCCGGCCTTGGCCAGCCCGACGTCGGTGACAATCAGCGCTTTGCGAAAGCCATACTTGCCAATGGTGTCCATGGCTTCGTCGAGGCAACCCGTGCCCATGATGTTCACGGCGGGAATGAAAAACGTGCTGCTCATGAGCGATTCTCCTGGCTGGGCCGAATCGGCGACGCCGATCCAGCGGGACGCCCACAGCTTCGACCCTTCGCTCACGCAGTAACTTGATCTGGCTCAAGTCATGGTCGTGATAAAGTCGCCGCCCATCAGACCTTTTGCTTTGAGACTTTGACCGCAATGACCGATTTCCAGGATGTTGATGCCCAACTTGAAGACTGGAACGCCTTGCGCGCCACCGCCTCGTTCAGCGGCCTGCTGGTGGGCAACGGCGCCAGCCGTGCGGTGTGGGACGACTTTGGTTACGACTCGCTGTTCGAGAATGCGCGCACCGTCGAAGAAAAACCGCTGAGCCAGTCCGAGCTGAGCGTGTTCGAGGCGATGCAGACACGCAGTTTCGAACAAGTGCTGAGCGCGCTGAAAACCACCAGTCGCGTGAACAAGGCGTTGGCCGTCAGCTCCGCCGCACCGCGCAATCGCTATTACGCGATCAAGGAAGCGCTGATCAACACCGTGCATGCAGTACATATTCCATGGCGACTGGTCGTGCCTTCGACGCTGGCGACCATCAGCTCGGAACTGGGCAACTATCGGACGGTGTTTACCACCAACTATGACTTGCTCAATTACTGGTCCATCCAGCATCAGCCGGACGCGATCACCGACCTGTTCCAGGGCGCCGAGCCGGGCTTTGACCTGAGCGTCACGGCGACCGATAAAACCCGTTTGCTGTACCTGCACGGTGGTTTGCACCTGGTGCGCAATCAGGACGGCACGGCGCGCAAGCTGATGTCGACCGAGGGCACGCTGCTCGGCAGTTTCGCGATCAACAATACGATCAAGACCCTGGATGACGTGCCGCTGTTCGTGAACGAAGGGCCGGCGCAGGACAAGCTCAAGACCATTCGCAGCTCGGATTATCTGTCGTTCTGTTATGACCAGTTATTGGGGCATGGCGACGGGTTGTGTGTCTTTGGACATGCGCTGGGCGAGCAGGATAGCCATATCGTTCATGCGTTGCGCCAGGCGAAACCGTCGGTGGTGGCGATCTCGATTTATCCGCGCAGCAAGGCGTTTATCCAGCATCAGAAGCGGCATTACGCGAAGGTGTTTGAGGGGACGGGATCAGCGCTGCGGTTTTTTGATTCGAAGACGCACGCGTTGGGGAATCCGAAGCTTACGGTTCCGGTTGAGGTTTAGCGGCGAGGCGGCTGACGCCTTCGCGAGCAGGCTCGCTCCCACATTGGGTTTGCGGCGTATACAAATCCTTGTAGGAGTGAGCCTGCTCGCGATGGCGGTCTGACATTCAACCTCTTCGTCGAATGTTAAGCAGCGATCGCGAGCAGGCTCACTCCTACAGCGGGATGTGTGTGAGTTTGAAATGTGTGTTTAGAGCACCGGCAAGGTCTTGTCCTTGATCACCGTGGTCGGCCCGTTGGCTTTCACACTGGCAATGCCCTTATCCATCGCGGCAGCGGAGGCGTACGACTCGCTGCTGCCGATAATCTCGTGGTTACCGGCCTTGAGGTTGAAATAAGGATGGCCATCCTTGGTGGTCTTTTTTTCGTAGCGCTCATCCAGCGGGCTGTTGAACTGAACCGATGCAATGCCTTTGTCGGCGGCGGCGCGGGTGGTGTACAGCTCGCTGGTCAGAATGGTTTCGGCATTGGCGGCCTTGAGAACAAACCTGAACTGGCCACTGCTGCTTTTGCTCACTTCGTACCATCCGGACATGCTCTTTCTCCTTGGCGATTGAGAGGTTTCGCGTTTCAGAGTAAAGACCACACCACGGTTTCTGTCGCCTGCACAGGCCCCATCGCGAGCTGGCTCACTCCTACGATGGAAATGCGATCCCCTGCAGGAGTGAGCCTGCTCGCGAATGGGTCTACGCGGTATTAGCTACTTCACCACCGCCCGAACCACCGACAATTCCGGCACAGCGACCCGCCGCTGACTCAAATACCGCATACAACTCACCCGCAAAAACGAGGCAAAATTCACCACTTCCCCCCGGTAATCCATCACCTCTTCATACAGCTTGGCGATCAGTTGGTTGGTGGTCATGCCATCGACTTCGGCAATTTCGCTGAGAATGTCCCAGAACTGGTTCTCCAGCCGCAGGGTGGTGACCACCCCGCAGATGCGCAGCGAGCGGGAGCGCGATTCGTAGAGGATCGGATCGGCCTTGACGTAAAGCTCGCACATGGACAGGTCCCTCGTTACAGCGTGATTTTGGTGCCCAGCAACCCGAGGAAACCGGCGAGCCAGCTCGGGTGCGCCGGCCAGGCCGGGGCAGTGGCCAGATTGCCTTGAACATGGCCTTGCGTCACCGGGATATCGATGAACGTGCCGCCCGCCAGACGGACTTCCGGGGCGCAGGCCGGGTAAGCACTGCACTCGCGGCCTTCGAGAATTCCGGCCGCTGCCAGCAATTGCGCGCCATGACACACGGCAGCAATCGGCTTGCCGGCCTTGTCGAAGGCGCGCACCAGGTCCAGGACTTTGTCGTTCAGGCGCAGGTATTCCGGCGCACGGCCGCCGGGGATCAGCAGCGCGTCATAGTCGGACTCAGCGACTTTGGCGAAATCGAAGTTCAGGGCGAACAGGTGGCCGGGTTTTTCGCTGTAGGTCTGGTCGCCTTCGAAGTCGTGGATCGCGGTGCGCACGGTCTGGCCGGCGGTTTTGTCCGGGCACACGGCGTGGACGGTGTGACCGACCATCAGCAGCGCCTGGAACGGCACCATCACTTCGTAGTCTTCGACGTAATCGCCGACCAGCATCAGGATTTTCTTGGCAGCCATGGGGAGGACTCCTCTGGGGGAACATTGGCAGGAGTATTCAAGGTAGTCCTTATCCAGTGGGTCGGGTAATAACCTGCTACTACCTGATGGACCGCATCATCGTTCATCGCGGGCAAGCCACGCGCCCAACAGTTGACCGAGTCGTCCATGGGAATGCGATCAACTGTGGGAGCGTGGCTTGCCCGCGATGGCGCCCTCAAACTGTACGGATAACTCTGCGCCTAGCTGTAACAGCGCAGCCAACGCGGTTTGTGGCTAGATGAAGGTACTTCCCATCACCCTGAATTCTGGTCCCCAAATCATGTCCTCGCGCGAAAACACCGGCATGGCCCTCGGCCTGCTCGGCGTTGTGATTTTCAGCCTCACCCTGCCCTTCACGCGAATCGTCGTGCAGGAACTGCATCCCCTGCTCAATGGCCTCGGCCGGGCGCTGTTCGCGGCGGTGCCGGCGGCGGTGCTGTTGCTGTGGCGACGGGAGAAATGGCCGACCTGGAAACAGGTCAAAGGCCTGACCCTGGTGATCGCCGGGGTCATTCTCGGTTTTCCGGTGTTGTCGGCGTGGGCCATGCAAACCTTGCCGGCGTCCCACGGTGCCCTGGTCAACGGTCTGCAACCGCTGTGCGTGGCGCTGTACGCCGCGTGGTTATCCCACGAACGGCCGTCAAAAGCCTTCTGGGCCTGCGCCGCGTTGGGCAGTGCATTGGTGCTGGGTTATGCGTTGATCAGCGGTGCCGGCAGCATTCAGGCCGGTGACTTGTTGATGCTCGGGGCAATTGCGGTGGGTGGTCTGGGCTACGCCGAGGGCGGTCGATTGGCCAAGGAAATGGGCGGCTGGCAGGTGATCTGCTGGGCGCTGGTGTTGTCGACACCGCTGTTGATCGGACCGGTGGTGTATCTGGCGCTGCAACATCAAGGCGAAATTTCAGCGAAGACCTGGTGGGCGTTTGGTTATGTTTCGCTATTTTCGCAGTTCATTGGTTTTTTTGCCTGGTACGCCGGGTTGGCGATGGGCGGGATTGCGCGGGTCAGTCAGATTCAGTTGTTGCAGATCTTCTTCACGATTGCATTTTCGGCGTTGTTCTTTGGTGAACACATCGAGCCGATCACCTGGCTGTTTGCCGCCGGGGTGATCGTGACCGTGATGCTGGGCCGCAAGACCGCGGTTAAACCCGCACGCATCGCCACCGCCTGAACGGTAGGAGCCCGGCTTGCTAACGATGGCGTATTCGAAATCGCCATCGCCGGCAAGCCGGGCTCCTACAGGGCTCAGAGGTAGCCGTCAGCCCGCAGCAGGGTTTCAAGACAGTGTTCGCTGATGTGGTAGAAATCCTTCAGCGCCTGAATCTTCACCAACAGCTGGGCCGGGTCCACCGGCTCGGCGCGTTTGACCGCCAGGATCATCTTGTTCTTGTTGGTGTGGTCCAGCGAGATGAACTCGAACACCTTGGTTTCATAACCGCAGGCTTCAAGGAACAACGCGCGCAAGCTGTCGGTGACCATTTCAGCTTGCTGGCCCAAATGCAGACCGTATTGCAGCATCGGCTTGAGCAGTGCCGGGCTCTGGATTTGCAGGCGGATCTGTTTGTGGCAGCACGGCGAGCACATGATGATTGAGGCGCCGGAACGAATGCCGGTGTGAATCGCGTAGTCGGTGGCGATATCGCAGGCATGCAGGGCGATCATCACGTCCAGCTTGCTCGGTGCCACGCTGCGCACGTCACCGCATTTGAACACCAGCCCCGGGTGCTCGAGTTTCGCCGCAGCGGCGTTGCACAAGTTGACCATTTCTTCACGCAGCTCGACACCCGTCACCACGCCTTCAGCGTTCAAGGTGTTGCGCAGGTAGTCGTGGATGGCGAACGTCAGGTAACCCTTGCCCGAACCGAAATCCGCCACCTGCACCGGCTTGTCCAGCGCCAGCGGTGAGGTAGTCAGCGCATGGCTGAAGACTTCGATGAACTTGTTGATCTGCTTCCACTTGCGCGACATCGCCGGGATCAGCTCGTGTTTGCTGTTGGTCACGCCAAGGTCGGCGAGGAACGGCCGGCTCAGGTCGAGGAAGCGGTTTTTTTCGCGGTTGTGCTCGGCGGATGGCACTTCACGCAATTGCTGAGATTTGCTCTTGAACAGCGAGGACTTGCCCTTTTTGCTGTATTCGAGCTGGGCTTCATCGGTCAATGACAACAAATGCGCATTTTTGAACGAGGCCGGCAGCAGCGCGGCGATGGTCGCGACACCTTCGGCCAGCGGCAGGTTCTTGGTGATGTCGCGGGTTTTGTAGCGATAGACGAAGGACAGGCAAGGCTGATCCTTGACCGTCAGCTGATTGATGATCAGGCGCTGTAAATCCGCTTCGGTACCGACGTACTTGGCCAGCACCAGCTTGATAAAGGCGTTGGCGTCGAGGCTGGTTTGCAGCAGGTCGATGAACTGGGCGTGGTGATCCGGCGCGAGGCTGGCGGGAGTGGCGGTGACGGACATGGGCAAAACGGCCTCGGGCGGAGCGAATCGGGGAATGGCGGGTATTTTAGGGGGGATGTCGATGCAGGGCACGGGTAATTTCCCGAACGGCACGATCTGTAGCAGCTGGCGCGTGGTCAAGCATCAGCCTAACACCACCAACCGGTTCGGCAACTCATTGCGCACCTGCGTTACCGGCACATGCACTTTAAGTAATTCACCACACGCCTCGATGCACGTCACGAACCCTTGCAACGTCTGCCCCTGTTTCACCTGCTGGGTGAACGCCGCCACAATCGAATCCCAGTTCTTGTTGTCCAGCCGCCTGGAAATCCCTTCATCCACCAGGATTTCCACATAGCGCTCAGCCTCGCAGACAAAAATCAGCATTCCGGTGCTACCGACCGTGTGGTGCAGGTTCTGCTCCAGGAATTGCCGGCGCGCCAGGTTCGAGGCGCGCCAGTGCCGCACTGAACGCGGGACCAGGTGCGTGGTGACTTTCGGCAGGCGGAACACCAGGCACAGCACCACAAAAGTGATCCATTGCACCAGCAGCAAGCTGTGCAGGGTCAGCCATCCGCTGAGGTAATGCACGATCCCCGGCACCATCAGCGCCAGCAGGCTGGCCCACAGCAGCGGAATGTATGCGTAGTCGTCGGCGCGGGCAGCGAGCACGGTCACCAGTTCGGCGTCAGTGTCGCGCTCGACCCGGGCAATCGCCTCGGCGACTTTGCGTTGTTCGTGTTCAGTCAGTAATGCCATGTTGAAAAGTGCCTGCTCATTATTGTTATCACCAGCCGCCCGACGAACCGCCGCCCCCGAAACTGCCCCCGCCGCCGCTGAAGCCCCCGCCTCCACCGCCGCCACCAAAACCACCGCCGCCGAAACCGCCGCCCGAACCACCCGAACCCCCACGGCCGGAGGGCAGAAGCCCGAGCATCTGCAAGACAAAAATCGTCAGGATGAACAGCATCACCAGAAACACGAAGACGCCGGGATGACGCGCCACGAAGTCGCTGTCCTCATCACCGCGCGGCTCATAGACCGTTGAGGGTTCATCCAGCGGACTGCCGCCCAACACCACCAGCATCGCCGCGACCCCGTCGCTGATGCCTTTGCTGAAGTTACCCGCCTTGAACGCGGGGGTGATCACCTGATTGATAATCACCGAACTTTGCGCGTCGGTCAGTCGATCTTCGAGGCCATACCCGACTTCGATGCGCAATTTACGCTCATCGCGCGCAACGATCAGCAGCGCGCCGTTATTTTTATCTTTCTGGCCAATGCCCCAGGCTCGGCCCAATTGGTAGCCGAAGTCCGCGATGTCGGTGCCTTGCAAGTCCGGCAACGTGACCACCACCAACTGCTCGCCGGTGGCGCTTTCATGGGCCTGAAGTTGTTGTGTCAGTTGCTCGCGCACCGACGGCTCGATCATCTGGGCGTTATCGACCACCCGCCCGGTCAGCGCCGGAAACTTCAACTCGGCCTGCGCCGTCAGGGCACACACCCAGAACAACAGCATCAGCCCCACTTTCAACACGCGCATTGGCAACCTCATCCGTGGTAATGCTTTTAGCCGGTCAGAACTTTACCTGAGGTGCCTTATCGGCATCCGGCGTGGTCGCCTCGAAGGTTTCGCGGATCGGCAAATCGCTGTACAAAACGGTGTGCCACAAGCGACCGGGAAAAGTACGAATCTCAGTGTTGTACTTTTGCACCGCGAGGATGAAATCACGACGGGCCACGGCGATGCGGTTTTCGGTGCCTTCAAGTTGCGACTGCAAGGCGAGGAAGTTCTGGTTGGCCTTCAGGTCCGGATAACGCTCGGACACCACCATCAAACGGCTCAAAGCCCCCGTCAGTTGATCCTGGGCCTGCTGGAACTGTTTGAGTTTTTCCGGGTTATCCAGGGTCTTGGCGTCCACCTGAATAGACGTTGCCTTGGCCCGTGCTTCAATCACCGCGGTCAGGGTTTCTTCTTCGTGCTTGGCATAGCCTTTGACAGTTTCCACCAGGTTGGGGATCAAGTCGGCGCGACGCTGATACTGGTTCTGCACCTGGCCCCACGCGGCCTTGGCCTGCTCGTCGAGGGTCGGAATCGTATTGATGCCGCAGCCCGCGAGCACAGTGGTCAACAGCATCAGGGCTGCCACCTGCAAGCTCGAGCGATAGTGGTGTCTTGCATTCATCTGGGTCACTCCCTGGCACATTCCGTTGAAAAACCAATCACACTCTTCTGACCGGGCACTTGGGGCATAATCTGCCGCCGCCACTGGATTGCAACGAGCCAATGGGCTAAAAGATGCCCCTGCACAAAAAACACGCAGAAGTGTGCTGCATTTACTTGAACAACAATAGTCGCTCCCTAACTTTTGGCTGATCGGCGCGTATTCACTGCCGTTTAGGCTTTTGAGAAAACAATTCATGAAGAAGCTGTATTTGCTGGGCCTGTTCGTCAGCCTGGCCAGTCAAAACGTATTGGCCGCCACGACCCCCGCACCTCTGGAGAACAAGGACGCCTTCATCAGTAACCTGATGAAGCAGATGACCCTCGATGAAAAGATCGGCCAATTGCGCCTGATCAGCATCGGCCCGGAAATGCCACGCGAACTGATCCGCAAGGAAATCGCGGCCGGCAACATCGGCGGCACGTTCAACTCGATCACCCGCCCGGAAAACCGTCCGATGCAGGACGCGGCCATGCGCAGCCGGTTGAAGATCCCGATGTTCTTCGCCTATGACGTGATCCACGGCCACCGCACCATTTTCCCGATCCCGATTGCCCTGGCTTCGAGCTGGGACATGGACGCCATCGGCCGCTCCGGGCGCATCGCCGCCAAGGAAGCCGCGGCGGACAGCCTCGACATCACCTTCGCGCCGATGGTCGACATCTCCCGCGACCCGCGCTGGGGCCGGACTTCCGAAGGCTTCGGTGAAGACACCTACCTCGTGTCGCGCATTGCCGGCGTGATGGTCCGAGCCTTCCAGGGTTCAGGCGCCAACGCGGCTGACAGCATCATGGCCAGCGTCAAACACTTTGCCTTGTACGGCGCGGTCGAGGGCGGTCGCGACTACAACGTGGTCGACATGAGCCCGGTCAAGATGTACCAGGACTACTTGCCACCTTACCGCGCGGCGATTGACGCCGGTGCCGGCGGGGTGATGGTTGCCCTGAACTCGATCAACGGCGTGCCGGCCACCGCCAACACCTGGCTGATGAATGACCTGTTGCGCAAGGAATGGGGCTTCAAAGGCCTGGCGGTCAGCGACCACGGGGCGATTTTCGAGTTGATCAAGCACGGCGTCGCCGCTGACGGCCGCGAAGCCGCGAAGCTGGCGATCAAGGCCGGCATCGACATGAGCATGAACGACACGCTGTACGGCAAAGAACTGCCGGGGCTGTTGAAATCGGGCGAGATCGCGCAAAGCGACATCGACAACGCCGTGCGTGAAGTGCTCGGCGCAAAGTACGACATGGGCCTGTTCAAGGACCCGTACCTGCGCATCGGCAAGGCTGAAGATGATCCGGCCGACACCTACGCCGACAGCCGCCTGCATCGCCCCGAGGCCCGTGACGTCGCGCGTCGCAGCCTGGTGTTGCTGAAGAACCAGAACGAAACCCTGCCGCTGAAGAAAACCGCGAAAATCGCGTTGGTCGGCCCGCTCGCCAAGGCGCCAATCGACATGATGGGCAGCTGGGCAGCGGCGGGTAAACCGGCGCAATCGGTGACCCTGTTCGACGGCATGAACGCCGCCGTCGCCGACAAGGCCACGCTGATCTACGCCCGTGGCGCCAACATCACCAGTGACAAGAAGGTCCTGGATTACCTGAACTTCCTCAACTTCGACGCCCCGGAAGTGGTGGATGATCCGCGTCCGGCGCAAGTGCTGATCGATGAAGCGGTGAAAGCCGCCAAGGATGCCGACGTGGTGGTGGCAGCGGTGGGCGAGTCCCGTGGCATGTCCCACGAATCGTCGAGCCGCACCGACATCAACATCCCGGCCAACCAGCGCGATCTGATCAAGGCCCTGAAAGCCACCGGCAAGCCACTGGTGCTGGTGTTGATGAACGGCCGCCCGCTGTCGATTCTCGAAGAGAAGGAACAGGCTGACGCGATTCTGGAGACCTGGTTCAGCGGCACCGAAGGCGGCAACGCCATCGCTGACGTGCTGTTCGGCGACTACAACCCGTCGGGCAAACTGCCAATCACCTTCCCGCGCTCGGTGGGTCAGATTCCGACCTACTACAACCACCTGAGCATTGGCCGGCCATTCACGCCGGGCAAACCGGGCAACTACACCTCGCAGTATTTCGATGACACCACCGGCCCACTGTTCCCGTTTGGTTTCGGCCTGAGCTACACCGATTTCAGCCTGAGCGACATGGCCCTGTCGTCGACCACACTGAACAAGACCGGCAAGCTCGACGCCAGCGTCACGTTGAAAAACACCGGCAAACGCGACGGCGAAACCGTGGTGCAGTTGTACATCCAGGACGTGACTGGCTCGATGATCCGACCGATCAAGGAGCTGAAGAACTTCCAGAAAGTCATGCTCAAGGCCGGCGAACAGAAAGTCGTGCACTTCACCATCACCGAGGACGACTTGAAGTTCTACAACACCCAGCTCAAGTTCGCTGCCGAGCCGGGCAAGTTCAACGTGCAGATCGGCCTGGACTCCCAGGACGTGACACAGCAGAGCTTTGAGTTGCTGTAATTATTCAAACACCGCAAAAACCTGTGGGAGCCGAGCTTGCTCGCGATGAGGCCATAACATCCAACACCTATGTTGACTGTTACGCCGCCATCGCGAGCAAGCTCGGCTCCCACAGTGGTTTTCCTCCAATGGTTTTTTGGGTACGGCGGCTATCCGCGGCGATCCAGCAGGTTCACCACCAGCCGATCCACCCAGCCCCAGATCCGTTGCTTGACCCGCTTCCACAATGGCCGGCGTTGCCATTCTTCGAGGCTGACTTCCTGGCTCTGCGCAAAGTCCCGTTCGAAACTCCCCGCCACTGCCAGCGTCAGCCCTGGGTCCAGCGCTTCAAGGTTGGCTTCCAGGTTGAAGCGCAAGTTCCAGTGATCGAAATTGCATGAGCCGATGCTCACCCAATCATCGATCAGGACCATTTTCAGGTGCAGGAAACACGGCTGGTACTCGAAAATTTTCACCCCGGCCTTGAGCAATCGCGGATAGTAGCGATGCCCGGCGTAACGCACCGACGGGTGATCGGTGCGCGGCCCGGTCAACAACAGGCGCACGTCAACACCCCGACCGGCGGCCCGGCGCAGTGAGCGGCGGACTTTCCAGGTCGGCAGGAAGTACGGCGTCGCCAGCCAGATGCGTTGCTGGCCGCTGTTCAGCGCGCGAACCAGCGATTGCAGAATGTCGCGGTGCTGGCGGGCGTCGGCATAGGCCACCCGGCCCATGCCTTCACCCATCGACGGCACTCGTGGCAGGCGCGGCAAGCCAAAATGCGAGGCCGGTTTCCAGGCCCGTCGATGGCGGTTGGCGATCCATTGGCGGTCGAACAACAATTGCCAGTCAATGACCAAAGGCCCGGTGATTTCCACCATGACTTCGTGCCATTCGCTGGTGTCTTCACCCGGCGTCCAGAACTCATCGGTGACGCCCGTGCCACCGACCACCGCCAGACTTTGATCGACCAGCAACAGCTTGCGGTGATCGCGGTAGAAGTTGCCGACCCAACGCCGCCAGCTCAGGCGATTGTAGAAACGCAATTCGACCCCGGCCGCCGTCAGGCGCTGACGCAAGGTCAGGGTAAACGCCAGGCTGCCATAGTCATCGAACAGGCAGCGCACGCGCACACCGCGTTCGGCTGCCGACACCAGGGCTTGCACCATGGCCTCGGCGCAGGCGCCCGCCTCCACCAGATACAGCTCCAGCTCGACCTGTTCTTCGGCGCGGGCAATCGCGACCAGCATGCGTGGGAAAAACTGCGGACCGTCGATCAGCAGCTCGAAGTGGTTGCCTTCACGCCAGGGAAAGATTGCGCCGGCCATGTCAGCGCGCCGTGAAAATCAGTACCGCACCCACCGGTACCGACAGACTGATGGCCGACAGATCGGCAACCTTGCGCAACGTTTCCAGCCCGGGAGCCAGATCAAAATCTTCGGCATTGATTACCAGCGGCTCCAGGGTTACCACTTGAAAGCGTCGGTCATCGAGGCGCGTCGCCAGCAATTCGGCGTTGTATTGATGTTGCTTGCCATGCAGGTTGACGGTCAGCGGCAAGCGCAACTCCAACTGCGCGCCGGGCGCGAGGTCGTTGATTGGACGCAGATCAATCTGCGCAGTAATCAACGCTTCAGGATAGGTCTGGATCTCGAACAGCTCTTTGCGCATCCGTTCATCACGCAAGGGGATGCCGCTGTTCACCGACTCCAGCTCGACTTCCACCTCGGCGAGGCCTTTGGCGTCGACCTTGCCGTGCAACACCAGAAAGCGCTGCACTTCGGAGAGGTTGGCGTTTTTGGTGCTGATGAACGACAGCCGCGAGGACTCCCCGTCCAGATACCAATCGGCGCGGGCCGACAGCGTGGCACCGGCCAACAGCAGGAACGCGAGGGTTTTAGAGAGGGAGCGGTTGAACATAGAGACTCGTGTGCAGATAAACCTGCACGAACCTTAACCGCCCGGCAGCAAGATGCAAACCTGTAGTCGTTGGCGAAGCCTGCGTTCGGCGGCGAAGCCGTCGTGAAATCCTGCGAAGCGAGGCAACCTGAAGTACCGCGGCGCTTGGTTTTACGACGGCTTCGCCGCCGAACACAGCCTTCGGCAGCGGCTACAAAGGTTCGTGGGCGTCAGGGTTGCAGACGGCAACCTTGGCGTTCGCCGATCCACACAGCGCTGTTGCTACGGCCCATGCCACTGACCGTGACCCGTTTGCTGGCGGCATCATCGACAAAACTGCTGGTCGGCAGCCACTGCTTTACATAGCGGTGGCAATACCCGGTCTCGTTGTTCATCACATACCGGCACGAGCAATATTCTTTGGCGGTGTAGGCGCTGATGATGTCAGGGAACGCCCACAGCGCCACTCGCTCCTGCCAGATCCAGCTGAGCAACGCGACCAGCAATACCAGGAACAACGCGCTGAACGGTCTGTGTCGAAGAAAACTCATGGCTGCACCTTTTGAGCAAACGCCTTGAGCGCGAGTTTGAGCAATTCGTTGTGCTGGTAGCTCCCGTCGCGATCATCGCCATAGCGCACGATCACCAGGTTTTCGCTGGGGATCACGTACATCGCCTGCCCCCAATGACCCAGTGCGGCGAAGGTATCGGCCGGCGCATCGGGCCAGGGTTGTGCCGCCCCGTCCACTGCGCGATTGAGCCACCATTGACCGCCAGGCACGGCGTCATCCTGATGAGCGTGATAGCGGGCGAACGGTTCGCGATTGAAGGCGACCCAGTCTTTGGGCAGCAACTGACGACCCTGCCAGCGCCCGTCGCGCGCCATCAATAACCCGATGCGTGCCAGATCGCGAGCCGTGAGATAGGCGTAGGACGAAGCGACGAAAGTGCCCGTGGCATCGGTTTCCCAAACGGCATGGTGGATGCCCAAGGGCTCGAACAGCGCAGTCCACGGATAGTCTGGATAACGTGCCGGGCCGACGATATTTTTCAGCGCGGCGGCGAGCAAACCGCTGTCACCACTGGAGTAACGAAAGGCCTGACCGGGCTCGGCGTATTCGGGATGCTCGGCGGTGAACGCAGCCATGTCCTGATGACCACGGGTGTAGAGCATCGCCACCACCGAGGACTTCAACGGGGCGTATTCATAGTCTTCCTGCCAGTCCAGCCCCGAAGCCCAATGCAGCAGGTCGGCCATGGTCACGCCGGGGTGTTTTTTCATCGGCGGATAAAACGTCTGCACCGGGTCCTGAAGTTTGAACAAGCCTTCGCCATAGGCCACACCCAGCACCGTGGCCATGAGGCTTTTGCTGATCGACCACGTCAGGTGTGGCGTGTCGGCGGTGGTCGGGCCGGCGTAGCGTTCGTAGATCAATTGACCGTCGCGGATCACCAGCAAGGCGTCGGTGCGCACGCCTTTTCGGGTGCTGTCGTCGCGGGGTGGGAAGGCGTAGGTTTCCAGGGCTTGAAGCGCTGACCCGGTGATGGCCGGGGCGGTTGACCATTGCTCGGCCGGCCAGTTTTCGGCGTGGGTCGGGAGGCTGAGCAGCAGCATGACAATGAGGGACAAGCCTTTGAACATGGCGTGGGCTCGGGAGGATTAACTTGCTGAGCCTAGTTGAGGTTGATGACAGTTTTGGGATCTGTGTTGCCCATACTGGCCCCATCGCGAGCAGGCTCATTCCTACAGGGGAATGCATTTCAAACTGTAGGAGTGAGCCTGCTCACGATGGGGCCCTTTAATTCACGGCTAATGCCTTGGCCAACCGCTTACCTCTGGCACCCGCCGCCAAATCCATCACCGCCTGATCCCGCTGCCACATCGCCGCCCAATGCCCCGGCCCATCGGCCAACGCCAGATCAATTTCAACCTTGAGCCCCTCGAACTGCGCAAACAACCCACCCAACAACACATGCCCGGCCGCATTGTTCGGTGCCTGACGGCTGACTTCCGCGCACCCGGCCAGCAGCGCCAGTAACCGCAACTGCAACGCTTGCGGCCAGTCGCTGTCCTGGCCAATGCCATACAGCCACGCCGTCATGGCGCTCAATACGTACACATCTTCAAGGGTGCGGAACGGTTTGACGTAGGCATCCCAACCATCCCCCGCCAACAACTCGCACTGGGCATTGTCGAGAAACAAGCGGCCATGACTGATGTCCGGCATCAGCGGGATCGCCGGCAGCTTTTCCAGGCGCACGCCGGGTTCATCGGGATAGACCACCGCCAGGCTCAGGCTTACAGGGTCGCCGGGCGCTTCACTGCGGGCAGCGATCAGCAGCCATTCGGCGGCATCACCGGCGGTGACGAAATCCTTGCGCCCGCTCAGGCGCAAATCCGTGAGACGGGTTTGCATGTCCGCCGGTCGCAGGCTGCGCTGTTCGGTCGCACACAGCGCGCCGAGGCTCAGCGGCGCGCTCGGCCAGAGCATGCGCAACGCTGCCTGATACCCCACCAGAAACGCCAGCCCCGGCGTGGCCATCAAACGCCCGCCAGCCACGGCCAGTTCAAACGGCGTCACCGTGCCCAACTGGTGCAACAAGGTCACGAAACCTTCCGCCAGATCCGGGTTGGCGGGCAGGCGTTCTTGGCGGTTCAACAGGTTTTGCCAGGGCATAAGAGGCTCCTCGTGGGCTGTCATATAAGCATCACCAAAGCTTAATGGCGATGACACCGGGGCTACATAGCCTGACCTTGCACAAAACGGCTGCATAAAGAAAGTCGATCCGCTGTAACCCAAGACGGGTGAGCAGCCCGCACGGAGAATCGCCATGACTCAGATCGCCCGCATCCGCGACACCGGCAACGACCGCCGCCTGCAAGCCGAACGCCTGATCGGCAGCGAGGCCTTGCAGGAAGCCCAGGCCTTGCGCTTCAACGTGTTCAGCGGCGAGTTCAACGCCAAGCTGAAGGGCGCTGAGCTGGGTCTGGACATGGATGACTATGATGTTCATTGCGCCCACATCGGCGTGCGTGACTTGAATACCGGGCGCCTGGTGGCGACCACCCGTTTGCTCGATCACACGGCGGCCAGCAGCCTGGGCAAGTTTTACAGCGAAGAAGAATTCAGCCTGCACGGCCTGGTGCATCTCAAAGGCCCGATCCTGGAAATCGGCCGCACCTGCGTCGACCCGGCCTACCGCAACGGCGGCACCATCGCTGTGCTCTGGGGTGAACTGGCCGAAGTATTGAATCAGGGCGGCTACAGCTATTTGATGGGCTGCGCGAGCATCCCGATGCAGGACGGCGGCATCCAGGCCCACGCGATCATGCAGCGCCTGCGCGAACGCTACCTGTGCACCGAACACCTGCGCGCCGAGCCGAAAAAGCCGCTGCCGACGCTGGATATTCCTTCTAACGTGATCGCCGAAATGCCGCCGCTGCTCAAGGCCTACATGCGCCTCGGCGCGAAGATCTGCGGCGAGCCTTGCTGGGACGAAGATTTCCAGGTGGCCGACGTGTTCATCCTGCTCAAGCGCGACGAGCTCTGCCCGCGTTACGCCAAGCACTTCAAGGCGGCGATGTGATGAACCGGTTGCGGGTGTACGCGCGGATTGCGCGAGTGCTGGTGGTGGTCGCGCTGGGATTGAGCATGGCCTGCGTGTTCGGTCTGTTCGAGCGCATGGGCATCGCCCACTCGATGGTCCGCCGCCAACGCTGGTCGCGATTTTTCATGACGCGGTTGAGCAATGCCCTGCCCTTCCACGTGACTGTTCAGGGTGAATTGCCCAAGCAACCGATGCTCTGGGTCAGTAATCATGTGTCCTGGACTGACATCCCGCTGCTGGGCATGCTCACGCCGATGTCGTTCCTGTCCAAGGCCGAAGTGCGCACCTGGCCGGTGGCGGGCTGGTTGGCGGCCAAGGCTGGCAGTCTGTTTATTCGTCGTGGGTCGGGCGATAGTCAACTGATCCGCAAACAAATGACCCGCCACCTGGAACAGGAGCATCCGCTGCTGATGTTCCCGGAAGGCACCACCACCGATGGCCGGTCGTTGCGTACCTTTCATGGTCGCTTGCTGTCGGCGGCAATTGATTCAGAGGTGCAGCTGCAACCGGTGGCGATTCGTTATTTGCGTGACGGTCAGCTCGACACCTTGGCACCGTTCATTGGCGACGATGATCTGCTGTCGCATTTGATGCGCTTGTTTGCCAATGACCGGGGGGATGTGGAGATTCACCTGCTCAAGCCGATTGCTTGCGAAGGTCGCGAACGTGCAGCGCTGGCGTTCGAAGCGCAGCAAGCGGTGCAGAAAGCGTTGTTTGGGGCGATTGCGGAGAAGCAGCCAATCCCGATGCGCCCGGCCATCGCTGCTTAAACACACATCCCCTGTAGGAGTGAGCCAGCTCGCGATAGCGGTCTTTCATTCACATCATTGTTGAATGTTATGCCGCCATCGCGAGCAGGCTCACGCCTACATTGGGTTCAAGGTGTTGGGTAGTGTTGGGCAAAGGTTTGGAGCTGTGGGTAGAACAGCCTGAAATCGTCACTCAACGGTTCATACAACACCCGCAATTCCTGCATCGCCCCCGCCAGTTCCTCCGGCCGGGTCAACCGCCGAGAAATCCCCCGCAGCACCTGTTCCAGCACCTCGAATTCCTGATACGACCCCAACCAGTCATTCGCCACCATGTGCGGCGCGATGCTCGCCAACCGTTCCGGCAACTGCGGCTCGGCCGCCAGCACCCGGTACACATCCGACGTGAACAACTCCAGCGGCCGGTCGGCGTACAGCGTCCAGTCCCGTGCCAGGCAGTGGTCGAAAAACACGTCGAGCACGATCCCGGCGTAACGCCGGCGTGTCGTGGAAAACCGCGACAACGCAACATCCACCAGCGGATGGCGGTCGGTAAACACGTCGATGCTGCGGTGCAGCTGAATGGCCGCCTCGATCTCCGGCGCGTATTGCCCTTGCAGCCGTCCTTTGACGAAATCGCCATAGAGACTGCCGAGCCATTGACCGGGACGCTGGCCACCGAGGTGAAGATGTGCGAGATAGTTCATAGGCGCAGCTTAGCACTGCGCCTTTGGATCTTTACATCCCACGTATCGTTATAACTCGATATACCGAATTGTTAGCGGCTCAGAGCCAAATCATATTTGTATATCGCGAAATACCGATTTAAAGTTCGCCTCATCGCGATATAGCGTTTTAACCATCACGAGCTCACCCCCATGACCATTAATCTCGACGAAATAATAAAAGCCCTGGCACACCCAGTACGGCGAGAAATCCTGCACTGGCTCAAAGACCCTACCGTCGAATTTCCTGACCAGTCCCACAGCAACGAGCACGGCGTTTGTGCCGGGCAGATCGATCAACGTTGCGGCTTGTCGCAGTCCACGGTGTCCGCGCACCTGGCGACGCTGCAACGCGCCGGCCTGATCAGCAGCCGCAAAGTCGGCCAGTGGCATTTTTTCAAACGTAATGAGGAAACCATCCAGGAATTCCTCAAGACCTTCAGTAAAGAGCTCTGACCCTTAACGTCAGTCAGCCGACAAGGAATCAACAATGCCCCTCTCGCTTCTCATACTGGCCTTGAGTGCCTTCGCCATCGGCACCACCGAGTTCGTCATCATGGGCCTGCTGCCCGATGTGGCGGCTGACCTCGGTGTGTCGATCCCCGGCGCTGGCTGGTTGGTGACCGGTTACGCCCTGGGCGTGGCCATCGGGGCGCCGTTCATGGCGCTGGCCACCGCCCGACTGCCGCGCAAGGCTGCACTGGTGGCGTTGATGGGGATCTTCATCATCGGCAACTTGCTCTGCGCCCTCGCCAGTGACTACAACGTGTTGATGTTTGCACGCGTTGTCACGGCGCTCTGCCACGGTGCCTTCTTCGGTATCGGTTCGGTGGTGGCGGCAGGCCTGGTGCCGGCCAACAAACGCGCTTCGGCCGTGGCCTTGATGTTCACCGGCCTGACCCTGGCCAACGTGCTCGGCGTGCCACTGGGCACCGCGCTCGGCCAACAGGCCGGCTGGCGCTCGACCTTCTGGGCCGTGACGGTAATTGGTGTGATCGCCCTGATTGGCCTGATCCGCTTCCTGCCGGCCAAGCGTGATGAAGAAAAACTCGACATGCGTGCCGAACTGGCTGCGCTCAAGGGTGCCGGGATCTGGTTGTCCCTGAGCATGACTGCGCTGTTCGCGGCCTCGGTCTTCACCCTCTTCACTTACGTCGCGCCGTTGCTGGGCGAAGTTACCGGCGTCTCGCCACGTGGCGTGACCTGGACCCTGATGCTCATCGGCCTGGGCCTGACCGTCGGCAACATCATCGGCGGCAAACTGGCGGACAAAGGCATGGCTGCGACGCTGATTGGTGTGTTCATCAGCATGGCCGTGGTCTCCACCGTGCTGACGTGGACCAGTGTTGCGCTGATCCCGACCGAAATCACCCTGTTCCTCTGGGCCACCGCGTGTTTTGCCGCCGTGCCGGCCCTGCAAGTGAACGTGGTGACCTTTGGCAAAGCGGCACCGAACCTGGTGTCGACCCTGAACATCGGCGCTTTCAACATTGGCAACGCCCTCGGTGCCTGGGTCGGCGGCAGTGTCATCGCCCACGGCTTCGGCCTGACCAGCGTACCGCTCGCGGCTGCCGCACTGGCGGTACTCGCCCTGCTGGTGACCCTGATTACTTTCCGCCAGAGCGGCAATCCCGAACTGGCTCCAGCGACTCACTAATCCACTTGAACCTCACGAGGGTGTTTTCATGACGACTATTTTCGATCCGATCAAACTGGGCGACATCGAGTTGGCCAACCGCATCATCATGGCGCCGCTGACCCGTTGCCGCGCCGACGAAGGCCGCGTGCCAAACGCGCTGATGGCCGAATACTACGTCCAGCGCGCTTCCGCCGGCCTGATTCTCAGCGAGGCCACCTCGGTCACGCCAATGGGTGTCGGCTACCCGGACACCCCGGGCATCTGGTCCAACGACCAGGTCCGTGGCTGGGCTAACGTGACCAAAGCGATCCATGGCGCGGGCGGCAAGATTTTCCTGCAACTGTGGCACGTCGGCCGGGTGTCCCACACCTCGTACCTGAACGGCGAAGCGCCGGTCGCACCGAGCGCCATTCAGCCAAAAGGTCACGTCAGCCTGGTTCGCCCATTGGCCGACTATCCAACGCCGCGTGCCCTGGAAACCGCTGAAATCGCCGACATCATCGACGCTTACCGCACCGGTGCCGAGAACGCCAAGGCTGCCGGTTTTGACGGCGTGGAAATCCACGGCGCCAACGGTTACCTGCTCGACCAGTTCCTGCAAAGCAGCACTAACCAGCGCACCGACAACTATGGCGGTTCCCTGGAAAACCGTGCGCGCCTGCTGCTGGAAGTGACCGACGCAGCCATCGAAGTCTGGGGCGCCGGCCGCGTGGGTGTGCACCTGGCACCGCGTGCTGACTCCCATGACATGGGCGACGACAACCTGGCCGAAACCTTCACCTACGTCGCTCGCGAACTGGGCAAGCGTGGCATCGCCTTCATCTGCTCCCGCGAGAAAGAAGCCGGCGACAGCCTCGGCCCACAACTGAAAGAAGCCTTCGGCGGCCCGTACATCGCCAACGAACGCTTCACCAAGGACAGCGCCAACGCCTGGTTGGCCAGCGGCAAGGCCGATGCGGTCGCCTTTGGTGTGCCGTTCATCGCCAACCCGGACTTGCCGGCCCGTTTGAAGGCCGATGCGCCGCTGAACGAAGCACGTCCAGAACTGTTCTACGCAAAAGGCCCGGTCGGTTACATCGACTACCCTGCGCTGTAAGCATCCGTCACTGAAATGCAAAAAGCCCCGACTCGTGAGAGCCGGGGCTTTTTGGTTTTTAACGTGGCGTGATCACACACGTTCACATCCAAGACACAAAATTCCTACAAAATACGTAGCTCGCTACCTGTCATCCTGGCGAGCGTCCGTATATAAAAGCACCCTATGGCATCGGCACCCGCCTGGAAAGTTGACAGTGGCGACGCCGATTACGCATTTTGTTTCATTTGCGCAGGCTTGGGCTCAAGCGCAGCATGTCCAGCCCGGTCTCGACCCAACGCTCGGCTTCGGCGTGCAATTGAAAACTGTCGGGGGCCAGCAACCACTTGTACAGGATGCCATCGATGTACGCGTGCAGGCTGATGGCCGCGCGCGCCGTGTCGAGGTCTGCGGGCATTTGCCCCCGATTCACGGCATTACGCAGGGCCAGGCCGATGCGCACATTGCAATCAAGGCTGGCCGTCAGGCGCTGTTGGCGCAGATCGCACATTTCATCGGTGAATTCGCACTTATGAAACAGAATCTCATTAATGCGTCGGGTTTTCGGGTCCAGTGCAACTTGATGAAACAAATGAATCAGCAGCTTGCGCATGCAGCCGAGCGGGTCGAGTTCTTCTTCGCTTTCGCTGGCCCTGGCCATCTCATCCAGTGGCTCATGCAAGGTATCCAGCATGGCCTGCACCAGATCGGCCTTGTTGCTGAAATGCCAGTAGATGGCACCGCGAGTCACGCCGGCCAGGGTCGCGATGTCCGCCAGTGTCGTGCGTGCCACGCCCCTTTCATAAAAGGCTTTCTCTGCCGCTTCGAGTATCTGGGCGCGGGTTTCTTGAGCTTCCTCTTTGGTGCGACGGACCATGGCAGTAAAACCTCAATCAGGATGCTTCAGTGATGTCTGAACATCAGCTGAATAAAAGTGGAGCGTTCGCTCTTGGGCGCCGTCCCCGTCTTAGAATTCAAACCTTCGAACGGCTTTTGTAGCGAAGTGGGTACACAGCCAAGGTGTTTACAAACAACCATGAACGTAAGTATATTCCTTAGCAAGCTACTTATCCACTCAGCACCCTATTTTTACCCTTCCACCTTTCTAGTGCGCACTTTGCGCGCCTGACCCGAGGATTTTCATGCAATTCAAGCCAGCTGTTACCGCTCTGGTCACTGCCGTCGCCTTGGCATCGCTGCTCAGCGGATGCAAAAAGGAAGAAGCGGCACCAGCCGCACCGCCTCCTCAGGTCGGCGTCGTTACCCTGCAACCGCAAACGTTTACGCTGACGTCCGACCTGCCGGGCCGTACCAGCGCGTACCGCATCGCCGAAGTGCGTCCTCAGGTGAACGGCATCATTCTCAAGCGCATGTTCAAGGAAGGCGGCGACGT
Organism: Pseudomonas mucoides; assembly: GCF_015461845.1. Taxonomy (GTDB): domain Bacteria; phylum Pseudomonadota; class Gammaproteobacteria; order Pseudomonadales; family Pseudomonadaceae; genus Aquipseudomonas; species Aquipseudomonas mucoides. The sequence goes on from NZ_JACOPW010000001.1 coordinate 1,527,849, forward strand.
CAAGATTGGCCAACAGCTCTATCAGATCGATTCGTCGGTGTATGACGCCACCCTGAAAAGTGCCGAAGCCAACCTGCAACAGACCAAGTCGATCTCCGACCGCTACAAGCAACTGGTCAACGAGCAAGCCGTCAGCCGTCAGGAATACGACACGGCCGTGGCCAACCGCCTGCAATCGGAAGCCGCCTTGCAAACCGCCCAGATCAACGTGCGCTACACCAAGGTCTACGCGCCGCTGACCGGTCGTATCGGTCGCTCGAACGTGACCGAAGGCGCGCTGGTCACCAGCGGCCAGGCCGATCCGATGGCAGTGATCCAGCAAATCGACCCGATCTACGTCGACGTGACGCAGTCCTCGGTGGAATTGCTGCAACTGCGCCGTGAACTGGAAAGCGGTCGCCTGCAAAAGGCTGGCGACAACGCGGCAACGGTCAAGCTGACCCTCGAAGACGGCAGCCAGTACAAGCTGGACGGCAAGCTCGAATTCTCCGAAGTCTCGGTTGATCAGACCACCGGTTCCGTGACCTTGCGCGCCGTGTTCCCGAACCCGGAACACACCCTGCTACCGGGCATGTTCGTGCACGCCCAGTTGCAGTCCGGTGTGAACGCAGCAGCCATTCTGGCGCCGCAACAAGGCGTGACCCGTGACCTGAAAGGCACCCCGACTGCACTGGTCGTCGGTCCTGACAACAAGGTCGAGTTGCGTCAGCTCAAGGCCAGCCGCACCGTCGGCAGCCAATGGCTGATCGAGGACGGCCTGAAGGCAGGCGATCGCCTGATCACCGAAGGGCTGCAATTCGTCAAACCTGGTATCGAAGTCAAAGCCAGTGAAGCGACCAACGTTGGCGTAAAGAACCCGGCCCCCGCACAGGCAGCTGATAAGGCTTCCAGCGGCAAAGGGGAGTAAACCATGTCGAAATTTTTTATCGACCGTCCGATTTTCGCCTGGGTAATTGCCCTGGTGATCATGCTGGTCGGGGCACTATCGATCCTCAAGCTGCCGATCAACCAATACCCGAGCATCGCGCCTCCGGCGATCGCCATCTCTGTGACCTACCCGGGTGCTTCGGCACAAACGGTACAGGACACCGTGGTGCAGGTGATCGAGCAACAGCTCAACGGCATCGACCACTTGCGTTATGTGTCCTCGGAAAGTAACTCCGACGGCACCATGACCATCACCGCGACCTTCGAGCAAGGCACCAACTCCGATACCGCGCAGGTTCAGGTCCAGAACAAGCTGAACCTGGCCACCCCGCTGCTGCCGCAAGAAGTGCAGCAGCAAGGTATCCGCGTGACCAAGGCCGTGAAGAACTTCCTGTTGGTCATCGGCGTGGTCTCGCGTGACGGCAGCATGACCAAGGACGACTTGTCCAACTACATCGTGTCGAACATGCAGGACCCGATCTCGCGGACCGCCGGCGTCGGCGACTTCCAGGTGTTCGGTTCCCAGTACGCCATGCGTATCTGGCTCGACCCGGCCAAGTTGAACAACTTCAACCTGACCCCGGTTGACGTCAAAACCGCCATTGCCGCACAAAACGTGCAGATCTCGTCCGGTCAACTCGGCGGTTTGCCGGCCCTGCCCGACACGCAGCTGAACGCCACGATTATCGGCAAGACCCGTCTGCAGACCGCTGAGCAATTCAATAAAATCCTGCTCAAGGTCAACAAGGACGGCTCTCAGGTTCGCTTGAAAGATGTCGCCGACGTGGGTCTGGGCGGTGAAAACTACAGCATCAACGCCCAGTTCAACGGCGCTCCGGCGTCCGGCCTGGCCGTGAAGCTGGCCACCGGCGCCAACGCCCTGGATACCGCCACAGCCCTGCGCAAGACCATCGACGACCTCAAGCCGTTCTTCCCGCAAGGGATGGAAGTGGTGTTTCCGTATGACACCACTCCAGTGGTGACCGAGTCGATCAAAGGTGTGGTTCACACGTTGGTCGAAGCCGTCGTGCTGGTGTTCCTGGTGATGTTCCTGTTCCTGCAAAACTTCCGCGCCACCATCATCACCACGATGACCGTGCCGGTGGTACTGCTCGGTACATTCGGCATCCTCGCGGCCGCCGGTTTCAGCATCAACACCCTGACCATGTTCGGTATGGTCCTGGCCATCGGCTTGCTGGTGGACGACGCCATCGTCGTGGTGGAAAACGTCGAACGGGTCATGAGTGAAGAAGGCCTGTCACCCAAGGAGGCCACCAAGAAATCCATGGGGCAGATCCAGGGCGCACTGGTCGGTATCGCCATGGTGCTGTCGGCGGTTCTGCTGCCAATGGCGTTCTTCAGCGGCTCCACCGGCGTGATCTACAAGCAGTTCTCGATCACCATCGTCTCGGCCATGGCCTTGTCGGTACTGGTTGCACTGATCTTCACACCGGCGCTCTGCGCCACCATGCTCAAGGCCATTCCGAAGGGTGAGCACGGCACACCCAAGCGCGGCTTCTTCGGCTGGTTCAACCGTAATTTCGACCGTGGTGTAAAACGCTACGAGCGCGGCGTGGGCAGCATGCTCGCGCACAAGGCGCCGTACCTGTTGGCCTACCTCATCATCATTGTCGGCATGATCTGGTTGTTCACCCGTATTCCAACAGCGTTCCTGCCGGAAGAAGACCAGGGTGTACTGTTCGCCCAGGTGCAGACGCCGGCCGGTTCAACGGCCCAGCGAACCCAGGTGGTCGTGGACGAGATGCGTGAATTCCTGCTGCGTCCGGGCAAGGATGGCGGTGAAGGCGATGCAGTGAACTCGGTGTTTACCGTAACCGGCTTCAACTTCGCCGGTCGCGGCCAGAGCTCGGGTATGGCGTTCATCATGCTTCGCCCATGGGACGAACGTAACGCCGACAACAACGTGTTCAAGGTAGCGGCCCGTGCACAGCAGCACTTCTTCACCTTCCGCGATGCCATGGTGTTTGCCTTTGCGCCACCGGCGGTACTGGAACTGGGTAACGCCACCGGTTTCGACGTGTTCCTGCAAGACCGTGCCGGCATTGGTCACGAAAAGCTGATGGCTGCCCGTAACCAGTTCCTCGGTATGGCCGCGCAGAGCAAGATTCTGACGCAAGTGCGCCCGAACGGCCTGAACGACGAACCGCAATACCAACTGGAAATCGACGACGAGAAGGCCAGCGCCCTGGGCGTGACCATCGCCGACATCAACAACACCCTGTCGATTGCGTTGGGCAGTAGCTACGTCAACGACTTCATCGACCGTGGTCGAGTGAAGAAGGTGTACGTGCAAGGCCAGCCCGGCTCGCGTATGAGCCCGGAAGACCTGAAGAAATGGTATGTGCGCAACAGCGTCGGCACCATGGTTCCGTTCTCGGCGTTTGCCAAGGGTGAATGGATTTACGGTTCGCCGAAGCTGGCCCGTTACAACGGCGTGGAAGCGATGGAAATCCTCGGTTCCCCGGCGCCGGGCTACTCCACCGGTGAAGCCATGGCCGAAGTCGAAGCCATTGCCGCGAAACTGCCGGCGGGTGTCGGTATTTCCTGGACCGGCCTGTCGTACGAGGAACGCTTGTCCGGTTCGCAAGCGCCAGCGCTGTACGCTCTGTCGTTGCTGATGGTGTTCCTGTGTCTGGCGGCGCTGTACGAAAGCTGGTCGATCCCGATTGCGGTGATGCTGGTGGTGCCGCTGGGGATCATCGGTGCACTGATGGCGACCAGCCTGCGTGGCCTGTCCAACGACGTGTACTTCCAGGTGGGCCTGTTGACGACCATCGGCCTGGCGGCGAAAAACGCCATTCTGATTGTCGAATTTGCAAAGGAACTGCATGAACAAGGGCGTAGCTTGCGCGATGCGGCGATTGAAGCCTGCCGGATGCGTCTGCGACCGATCATCATGACCTCGCTGGCCTTCGTTCTGGGCGTGGTACCCCTGGCGATTTCCACCGGTGCAGGTTCGGGCAGCCAGCATGCCATCGGCACCGGGGTGATTGGCGGTATGATCACCGCCACCGTTCTGGCGATCTTCTGGGTCCCACTGTTCTTCGTCACTGTGTCGTCCATCGGTCAGCGCAAAAAAGTCGACCAGGATGACGCCACTGAAACTCCTAAAGAGGCTGGCCAATGAGCAAGTCGCTACTCTCCCTAGCCGTTGCCGCGTTTGTGCTCGGTGGTTGCTCGCTGATACCTGATTATCAGCAACCTGCGGCACCGGTGGCAGCCCAATACCCGCAAGGCCCGGCGTATTCGCCGGCCCAGGCGCCTGGCCAGGCGGCAGCGGAGCAAGGCTGGAAGCAGTTTTTCCATGACCCGGCCCTGCAACAGTTGATCCAGGTCGCACTGGAAAACAACCGTGACCTGCGTGTCGCTGCCTTGAACATTGACGCCTTTGCAGCGCAGTACCGCATTCAGCGCGCCGACCTGTACCCGGCCGTGTCGGCCAACGGCACCGGCAGCCGTCAGCGCGTTCCGGCTGACGCTTCGCAGTCCGGCCAGGCGGGCATCACCAGTTCCTACTCGGCGACGGTCGGCATCAGTGCCTATGAACTCGACCTGTTCGGTCGGGTTCGCAGCCTGAGCGAAGAAGCGCTGCAGAAGTACTTCGCTACTGAAGAAGGTCGACGCAGCACGCAGCTCAGCCTGGTGGCCAGCGTGGCCAACGCCTACCTGGCCTGGCAAGCCGACAAGGAACTGCTGAAAGTGACCCAGGACACCCTCGGTGCGTTCGAGGAGAGTTACAAGCTCACCGCGCGCAGTGCCGAAGTCGGTGTTGCGTCTGCGCTGGACCTCGCCCAGTCGCGCACCTCGGTGGAAACCGCCCGGGTTCAACTGGCGAAGTACACCCGCCAGGTCGCTCAGGATGAAAACAGCCTGGTGCTCCTGCTTGGCACCGGCATCCCGGCCAACCTGCAAGCGGCCAAGCCACTGTCCGACGATTTGCTGAGCGACGTACCCGCCGGCCTGCCATCGGACTTGCTGCAACGTCGTCCGGACATCCTCCAGGCCGAATACAACCTCAAAGCTGCCAACGCCAACATCGGCGCGGCACGGGCTGCGTTCTTTCCGAGCATCAGCCTGACGGCCAACGCCGGCACCCTGAGCCCGGACTTGTCCGGTCTGTTCAAGGGCGGTTCGGGCACCTGGCTGTTCTCGCCGCAGATCAACCTGCCGATCTTCAACGCCGGCAGCCTGAGCGCCAGCCTGGATTACTCGAAAATCCAGAAAGACATCGGCGTGGCGAACTACGAGAAGTCCATTCAAACGGCCTTCCAGGAAGTCGCCGACGGCCTGGCTGCCCGCGAGACCTACACCCACCAGTTGCAGGCGCAGCGTGACAACGTCACCGCCAACCAGGAGTACTACCGCCTGGCCGAGCGTCGTTACCGCATTGGTGTCGACAGCAACCTGACCTTCCTCGACGCCCAGCGTCAGCTGTTCAACGCGCAACAAGTGCTGATCACTGATCGCCTGGCGCAGTTGGTCAGTGCGGTCAATCTGTACAAGGCCTTGGGCGGTGGCTGGAATGAGCAGACGGCGAAAGTCGAACCGCTCAAAGAAGACGCGCCGAAGATGAAGTTGTTCTGATCGCGTTATGAAAAACATCAAGCCCACCTTTTGGTGGGCTTTTTGTTGTCTGCCGAACACTGTGTTGTCAGCACTGGCCTCATCGCGGGCAAGCCCGCTCCCACAGTGGATTTCTGTGTGTATGTGATTTGCGGCAAACATAGAAACCTGTGGGAGCGGGCTTGCCCGCGATGAGGCCCGCGCAAACGACACAAAATCTAATCCAATCTTACGTTCGATTATCGCCCAAAACCCGCTTTTGCCAATTGAACCAGCTGGTTCATTCCCCTCACCATCTGCCCCCACAAGACCAATAACATCAGGTTCGACACCATGTCTCCGCGCCCTGCCCTGTCCGGCTGATCCGTTCCGATTTTCACAACTTCGAATCCTTTGTCCGCAATTCCGACGTTGCGGCAGCGCCCTGTTTCATCCCTAACAATTAGAGAGACCGCCCCATGACGCCTTCCACCGCGCAGTATTATCTTCCCAGCCTAATCGCCATCGCCCTGGCCAGCGCTGCCCTGCCTGTCATGGCCGAGGAAGCGGGTTTTGTCGACGGCGCCAAGGTCAACCTGAACCTGCGCAACTTCTACATCAACCGCAATTTCACCAACCCGACCAAGGCTCAAGGCAAGGCTGAAGAGTGGACGCAAAGTTTCATCCTCGACGCCAAATCCGGCTTCACCCAGGGCACTGTCGGTTTCGGTATGGATGTGTTGGGTTTGTATTCAGTGAAGCTCGACGGCGGCAAAGGCACCGGCGGTACGCAGTTGCTGCCACTGGACCATGACGGACGCCCGGCGGACAACTTCGGTCGCACCAACGTCGCGTTCAAGGCCAAGCTGTCCCAGACTGAAGTCAAGGTCGGTGAATGGATGCCGGTGCTGCCCATCCTGCGTTCAGACGATGGTCGCTCCCTGCCACAAACCTTCCGTGGCGGCCAGATCACCTCGAAGGAAATCGCCGGCCTGACGCTTTACGGCGGCCAGTTCCGCGCCAACAGCCCACGCGACGACAGCAGCATGAGCGACATGTCGATGAACGGGAAACCGGCCTTCACCTCCGACCGCTTCAACTTCCAGGGCGGTGAATACGCCTTCAACGACAAGCGCACCCAGATTGGCCTGTGGAACGCCGAACTCAAGGACATCTACAGCCAGCAATTCGTCAATCTGATCCACAGCCAGCCACTGGGCGACTGGACCCTGGGCGCCAACCTCGGCTTTTTCTACGGCAAGGATGACGGCAGCGCCCGCGCCGGCGATCTCGACAACAAGACCTGGTCTGGCCTGTTCTCGGCCAAATACGGCGGCAACACCTTCTACGTCGGCCTGCAAAAACTCACTGGCGACAGCGCCTGGATGCGCGTCAACGGCACCAGCGGCGGCACCCTGGCCAACGACAGCTACAACGCCAGTTATGACAACGCACAGGAAAAATCCTGGCAGGTGCGCCACGACTACAACTTCGTCGCCCTCGGCATTCCGGGCCTGACCCTGATGAACCGCTACATCAGCGGCGACAACGTCCACACCGGCACCGTCACCGACGGCAAGGAATGGGGCCGCGAGTCGGAACTGGGCTACACCGTGCAAAGCGGCGCGCTGAAGGACTTCAACGTCAAATGGCGCAACTCGACCATCCGCCGCGACTTCAGCAACAACGAATTCGACGAGAACCGGTTGATCGTCAGCTATCCGATCAGTTTGTTATAAAACTCAGCGCCGGCATGCGCGCTCAGGTAATGCCGGCGCTAACCACTGGTCACTTGGTACTGGCGGTTTGCACAAGCGCAGATACAGTCAGGCTGTGCGTTTAAATTCTCCAGCCTGATGTAGGAGCCCCATTTTTTCTTCCGTTATCTCCGGATGCTGTACGCGAAGCTGCCATGACCACGGAGGTCAGGTATGAGCAAGCGAATAGTTATCGTCGGTGGCGGCGTAGGTGGAACCATGCTGGCCAATCAACTGGCCAGCAAGTTGTATCCAGAAATCCTGCGTGGCGAAGTCTCGATTGCATTACTGTCCAATTCCCCCGATCACTTCTACAAACCTGCGTTCATGTATGTGGCGTTCAATCAGTTCTTTGAAGAAGAACTCAAGCGCCCGGAACGTTCATTGTTGCGCCCGGAAATCAGCTTTCACATCGAGGAAGTCATACACTTCGATTTTCCCGGCCAAAGCCTGAAAACCCGCAGCGGCAAATGTTATGGCTATGACTTTATGGTCATCGCCACCGGTTGCGTACCCGCACCGGAGCGTATCGAAGGCTTGAAAGAAGCCGGCGACCACTTCTACCAATATCAACCCGCCCGGCAACTGGCAGAACGCCTGAGCACGATCAAGAAGGGCCGGATTTTCATCACAGTGTCCTTTCCGCACACACCCAACGTGCCGCATCAATGCGGCATTGCCCCGGTGGAAACCACGCTGATGCTCGATGATTTTCTGCGGCTTCGGGGTGTACGCGACCAGGTGGAAATCGTCTACACCTACCCGACCACCGCTCAGCTGCTGCGCAACTGCCTGTTTCTGCAAAGGCCTACGGGAGAAATACTGCCCGGCATTTTCGAGCAGAAAAACATTCACTTCCAACGCGGCTTCACCCTCGACCGGGTCGATCCGGATCAGAAGATCGCCTACTCGGCAGAAGGCGACGCGCAACCGTTCGACATCCTGATGGCAACGCCACCGATCCGCGCCGTGGATGCAGTGCTGGAGTGCGGCGTTTCGCAAGCCCCGAATAACGAAGGCTGGCTGCCGACTAACCACGAAACCCTGCAGGTTTATGGCCTCGAAAACGTCTACGTGATTGGCGACACCGTCGACCTGCCGGTGAGCAAGGCCGGAGGCGCCTGCCACAACCAGGCGCCGGTGATCGCCAACAATATTACCGCGCAGATTCGCCTTGGCGCGCCCCACAGCGTCTATGACGGGCGTGTTCAGGCCGTCGCGCAAATGGGCCTCAATGCCGGCATGCCACTGGTGTACAACTATGCCCGTGACGTGTCGCCGACTCCGCCGACCAAACTTGGCGGCCTGCTCAGGCATGGCTTCAATCGTGGCCTGTATTGGGCGGTTGCCCGCGGAATGCTTTGACCCTGCACAGGGAGGAGTGAACGGTGATGAACTCATTGGATGAAACACTGGCGGTCGGTGCGACCGGAACGCCGGGGCTGAACGCCTTGATGGCCAAACTTCAGCCGTTGCTCGACGGCGGGCGGCTGGACAATATTGTCGATGCGCTGTCGCTGGTCTCGGACATGATCGACCTGCTGGACCCTGCAATGGTAGAAAAACTGGCGCAGCTGTTCGAAAACGCCACGGCGTCCACCTGGATGATTGGCAATGCCGTGCGCCTGGCCAAAGCCGAGGTCAGCGCCGCCGCCCCACCAGGCGCCTATGCGCTGATCAAAATGCTGAACGATCCGGACACACGCAAAGGCGTGGCGGTTGTCCTGAAATCCCTGAATGTCATCGGAAGGCAACTGTAATCGCCAGAGAGGATCACCTCATGAGCGTCAAACTCGAAACGGCAGGGAACGCCTGTACTCACTGGGACGCCAAGGCGTACCAGCAGTTTTCCCGCCTCAGGCAACGACCGGTCAACGAACTGCTCGACCGTGTCGACATCAAGAACCCCCGTCGCATCTACGACCTGGGCTGCGGCACGGGCATTGCGACACAGCTGCTGGCCAAGCGTTGGCCCCGCGCGCACTTGATGGGTATCGACAGTTCTGAGCAAATGCTTCAGGAGGCCAGAGCCTTGCCGATCAGGGCCCACTGGAAGCAGTGCGACCTGCAAAACTGGCAGCCCGAACAACCCGCCGATCTGCTATTTGCCGCCGCCGTGCTGCATTTCATCGACGATCATCAACGGCTGTTGCCCCGATTGCTCACACACCTCGACCCGGGCGGTTGTCTGGCGGCGCACATGCCTGACTGGCGGGATGCGCCGTGGTATCAGCTGATGCTCGAAACCCTCGACGATGGCGGCCACAACGGTCAGCCGTTGGGCACACCGCAGTTGCGTGAAACCATGGCCCGGCGGCCACTGTTGTCGTTGGAGGACTACTACCGATTGCTGGCGCCGCTCTGTGCCACGCTGGATATCTGGGAAACCGAGCAGCTACAGGTGGTTGACGGCAAGTCGCCGATTTATGACTGGATCAAGGTGTCGGCGTTAAGGGAGGTCATGCAGGGATTGAAGGATGACGAACAGGCGAGGTTCATCTATCACTTCATGATGCGGGTGCATGCGCAATATCCGCGGGAGGGGGATGGGCACACGTTGTTTCCGTTCAAGCGGGTTTTCATTGTGGCTACTGTGTAAGCCATGGCATCGCTATCGCGAGCAGGCTCACTCCTACAGTTGACCGAGTTCCTCCCGGAAGAATGCGGTCTGATGTAGGAGCGAGCCTGCTCGCGAAGGCCTCAGCTCAGGCACCATCAAAACCCGAGGTCACTCCCGCGATTCAACCCCCAACTCATCCCAAACCGACTCCGCCAAATGGAACGTCGCATTCGCCGCCGGGATGCCGCAGTAGATTGCGCTCTGCATGATCACTTCCTTGATCTCGCCACGGGATACGCCATTATTGGCGGCGGCGCGCAGGTGCAATTTCAGTTCTTCATTGCGGTTCATGCCGATCAGCATGGCAAGGGTGATCAGGCTGCGAGTGTGGCGCGGCAGGCCCGGGCGGGTCCAGATATCACCCCAGGCGTGGCGGGTAATCATCTCCTGGAACTCCGAGTTGAACTCGGTCAGGGCGGTCAGGCTGCGGTCGACGTGAGCGTCGCCGAGTACTGCGCGACGGACTTTCATGCCCTCGTCGTAACGTTGTTTTTCGTCCACAACCATCCCCTTACTAAGCTGACAAAAACGCCAACACCCGCGCGCTGAACGCGGCGCCGGCCTGGACGTTGGACAAGTGTGCGGCGTAGAACTCGGCGTATTCGGCGCCCGCCACGTGCTCTTGAATGAAGTGCCCACCGGACGGCGGCGTCACGGCGTCTTCGGTGCCGGCGATCACCAGCAGCGGCGCCTTGATCGACGACAACTGATCACGGAAATCGGCATCCCGCACGGCTGCGCAATTGGCGGCGTACCCCTCTGGCGACGTGGCGGCCAGCATGTCGGTGATTCGCTTCGCGGCAGACGGATTGGCGGCAGCAAAGTCCGGAGTAAACCAGCGCGCAATCGAGGCATCGCGCAGCGCGACCATCGCGGCCGGACCGTCACGCAGCACGGTTTCAATGCGCGGGTTCCAGATCGACGGATCGCCGATTTTCGCCGCGGTGTTGCACACCACCAGTTTGCTCAGTCGATCAGCGGCGTTGATCCCCAGCCATTGGCCGATCAAGCCACCCATGGACAACCCGCAGAAATGCGCACGCTCAATATGCAAGGCATCCAGCAGCGCCAGCACGTCATGGCCCAGTTGCTTGATGCTGTACGGGCCGGGGGTCACCAGAGACAGGCCGTGGCCACGGGTGTCGAAACGCAACACCCGGAAGTGTTCGGTGAACGCTGCAATCTGTGCGTCCCACATGTGCAGGTCGGTGCCCAGCGAGTTGGACAGCACCAGGACCGGTGCATCTTCAGGCCCCTCTATTTGGTAGTGCAGTTCGCCCTCGGCGAGTTGTACAAAAGCCACAGCAATCTCCTTCAGGCAGTCAACGCAGAATGTTCAGCCACCGCCCGCTCGACCCAGGTATGGGCCTGGCCGAGGTAATGGGCGGGGTCCAGCAAATGATCGAGTTCAGCCGCCGAAAGCTCGGCGGTCACTTGCGGCTCGTCACCCAGGACGGCGCGCAGATGCCGCTGTTCAGCCACCGCACGTTTGCAGCAGAGTTCCAGCAAATGATGCGCGGTGTCGCGGCCGACCCGCTGGGCAAGGACGATGCTCACCGCTTCGGCCAGCACCAGGCCCTGGGTCAAATCGAGGTTGCGCGCCATGCGAGCCGCATCCACTTCCAGCCCCTGCGCCACCAGCAAGGCTTGCTTGAGGCTGCCGGACACCAGGCAGCAAATCTCCGGCAGGGTTTCCCATTCGGCATGCCACAGACCGAGGCTGCGCTCGTGTTCCTGGGGCATGGCGCTGAAGAGCGTCGAGAGCAAACCGGGAACCCGAGTCGCCGCACCGATCAGCACCGCAGCACCCACCGGGTTGCGCTTGTGCGGCATGGTCGAGGATCCACCCTTGCCCGGCGCCGAGGGTTCGAATACTTCGCCCGCCTCGGTCTGCATCAACAGACTGATGTCGCGACCGAGTTTGCCGAGGCTGCCGGCGATCAGTCCCAGCACCGAGCCAAACTCCACCAGACGATCACGTTGAGTGTGCCAAGGCTGATCCGGCAAGGTCAGTTGCAACTCGCCGGCCAGCGCTTCGGCAATCGGCATCGCTTGCGCGCCGAGGGCGGCCAGGGTTCCCGAGGCGCCACCAAATTGCAGCACCAGCAAACGTGGCTTGAGTTCTTGCAAGCGCTGACGGCTGCGGGTGACCGCCCCCAGCCACCCGGCGATTTTCATACCGAGGGTGACCGGTGTGGCGTGCTGCAACCAGGTGCGTCCAGCCAGCGGCGTGGCGGCATAACGCTGGGCTTGAGTGGCGAGGGTGTCGCCCAGTTGCGCGAGATCGCTTTCGATCAAGGCCAGTGCCTGGCGCAGTTGCAACACCAGACCGGTGTCCATCACATCCTGGCTGGTGGCGCCCAAATGCACATAGCGCTCGGCTTCAGCATCATTGGCCGCGATCTGCTTGCCCAACGCCTTGACCAACGGAATGGCGGAATTGCCTGCGGTGGCAATCGCCTCGCCGAGGGCGGCGAAGTCGTAATGCCCGGCCTGACACGCGCCTTCAATCGAAGCGACAGCCGTTTGCGGAATCAGCCCGACACGCGCCTCGGCCCGGGCCAGTGCCGCTTCGAAGTCGAGCATGGCCTGCACGCGGCCCTGATCGCAGAACACTTCACGCATATCGCGGGCAGTGAAATAGGCATCGAACAATTGATTGCCCGGTCGATCGTTCATAAACAGTCCTTGATGGCGCAGGCCCGTCAGGCCCGCGCGGAAAGATCAGAGGTCGTGGTGCAAATACTTTGCCTGCTTGGGCAGGCGCAAACTGAACAGGAACGCCACCACCATCATCACCGTGACATACCAGTAGAAGGAGTTTTCCATGCCCACGGCTTTGAGGCTCAGGGCCACGTATTCCGCCGAACCACCGAAGATCGCATTCGCCACCGCGTACGCCAGGCCAACGCCGAGGGCGCGCACTTCCGGCGGGAACATCTCGGCTTTCACCAGGCCACTGATCGAGGTGTAGAAACTCACGATCGCCAGCGCCACGGTAATCAGTACAAAGGCCAGGAACGGACTGCTGATACTTTTCAGGCTCAACAGAATCGGCACGGTGCACAAGGTCCCGAGGGCGCCGAACCAGAGCATCGAATTACGCCGGCCGATCTTGTCGGCGAGCATGCCGAAGAACGGCTGCATGCACATATAAAGGAACAGTGCACCGGTCATGATGTAGCTGGCGGTCTTGGCCTGCATGCCGGCGGTGTTCACCAGATATTTCTGCATGTACGTGGTGAAGGTGTAGAAAATCAGCGAGCCACCGGCGGTGTAACCGAGCACGGTGATGAACGCGGCTTTATGGTCGCGGAACAGTGCTGCGATACTGCCGGCGTCCTTGTTTTCACGCATTTCCTTGCTGCTGGTTTCCTTCAGCGAACGGCGCAGGAACAGTGAAATCAGCGCGGCTGCCGCACCGACCACAAACGGAATCCGCCAGCCGTAGGCACGCAGGTCATCCTCGGTGAGGAACTGTTGCAGGATCACCACCAGCGACACCGCCAGCAATTGCCCGCCAATCAGCGTCACGTACTGGAACGAGGCGAAAAATCCTCGCTGTCCCTTGAGCGCGACTTCGCTCATGTAGGTGGCGGTGGTGCCGTACTCGCCGCCCACCGACAACCCTTGAATCAAACGCGCGAGCAGCAACAGCACCGGCGCCCAGACGCCGATGTCCTTGTAGGTCGGCAGGAAAGCGATCAGCAACGAACCGAAGCACATCATCAGAATCGAGATCATCATCGAGTTCTTGCGCCCGTGCTTGTCCGCTACCCGGCCGAAAATCCAGCCGCCGATGGGGCGCATCAAGAACCCGGCGGCGAACACGCCAGCGGTGTTGACCAACTGCACCGTGGGGTTGTCGGAGGGGAAAAAGGCCGGGGCGAAATAAATCGCGCAAAAGGCGTAGACGTAGAAGTCGAACCATTCCACGAGGTTGCCGGACGAGGCGCCGACAATGGCGAAGATGCGCTTGCTGCGCTCTTCGCCGGTGTAGTGTTCTGTTGAAGCAGCGGTCGTTGTCATTGTTTTTCACTCAATGGGGACAGTGAGAGTCTAGACACACTTCGCAACAGTCCTGTTCCCCAGATAGATCAGGCACACAAATCCCCTTGTGGGAGCGAGCTTGCTCGCGATTGCGGTGTAACTGTGTCGTCAACGTTGACTGACAGGCCGCCATCGCGAGCAAGCTCGCTCCCACAGGGATTTGCGGTGTACGTTTAATAGTCGAAGAACACCGTCTCGGCTTCAGTCCCTTGCAGGATCACATTCCACTGATACACGCCGGACGCATCCTGCTTCGCCAGCAACGTGCTGCGACGCTCGGCCGGTACACACTCCAGCAACGGATCCGACACATTCGCCGCGTCACCCTCAAAGTAAATCCGCGTCAGCAAATGCTTCACCAACCCGCGCGCGAACACCAGCACCACCAGGTGCGGCGCCTGGGTCGAGCCTTTCAGGCCTTCGACCGTGCCCGGCTTGATGGTGGTGAAACGAAAGCGCCCTTCTGCATCCACCGGCACCCGGCCAAAGCCTTCGAAGTTCGGGTCCAGCGGTTTGTCCTGGTCGTCTTCCGGATGGTCGTATTTGCCGGCGGCGTTGGCCTGCCAGACTTCCAGCATCGCGTCGTTGACGACATCACCGTTGCCATCGATGACTTGCCCGGTGATCGCCACGCGTTGGCCCAGGGTTTGTTCGACGGTCAGGTCTTCGCGGTTCAGCCAGGTCAGGCCGATGTGGTAATACGGCCCGACGGTGTGGGACGTGGTCGCGTTCAGCGTCATCTTATTTCTCCATCGGCGTGGCGTCGCGGCCGCGCAAGACGATGTCCCAGCGATAACCGAGGGCGTAGGAAGGGACGGTTTTTTCCAGATCGAACGTGGCGATCAAACGCTCTTTGGCGCGGGTGTCCGGCACGCAGTTGTAAATCGGGTCGTAAGCCAGCAACGGGTCACCCGGGAAATACATCTGCGTGACCAGCCGCGTGAGAATGCTCGGCCCGAACAACGAGAAATGGATATGCGCCGGACGCCATGCGTTGTGGTGGTTGCCCCATGGATAGGCGCCGGGCTTGATGGTCTGGAATTGATACCAGCCATCGGCATCGGTCACGGTGCGGCCGGTGCCGGTGAAATTCGGGTCGAGCGGCGCGTCGTGCAGGTCGCGGGCATGGTTGTAGCGACCGGCGGCGTTGGCCTGCCAGATCTCTACCAGAATACCCGGCACCGGCAGACCGTTTTCATCGAGCACACGGCCGTGAATGATGATCCGCTCACCCAGCGGCTCGCCCTTGTGCTGAACGGTCAGGTCGTTGTCCTTCTCGTTGACGCGTTCGGCGCCGATGGTCGGGCCGGTGATTTCCGACAGCGAATGGGGCAGAAACACCAACGGTTTGGACGGCGAGCGAAGGTTGGTGGATTGATACGTCGGGTGCAGGTATTCCGGCTGAGTGCCTTCCTGCGGACGACGGTAACCAGGCTTGTCAGTCATTGCGCTTTCCTCTGTTCTTATTTGTCGACGCGACGTGTCAGACGCGTTCGATCGCCAGGGCCAGACCTTGGCCGACACCGACACACATGGTCGCCAGGCCTTTCTTGCCACCGGTTTTTTCCAGCTGATGCAACGCGGTCAGGACCAGGCGCGCACCGCTCATGCCCAGCGGATGGCCCAAAGCAATGGCGCCACCGTTCGGGTTGACCTGGGCCGCGTCGTCGGCAATGCCCAGTTCACGCAGCACCGCCAAGCCTTGGCTGGCGAAGGCCTCGTTGAGTTCGATGACATCGAAATCGCTGACCGCCACGCCCAGACGCTCGGTCAGTTTGCGCACCGCCGGGACCGGGCCAATGCCCATCACACGTGGGGCGACACCGGCACTCGCCATGCCCAGCACTTTGGCGCGGGCGGTGAGGCCGTGTTTTTTCACGGCTTCGGCCGAGGCCAGAATCAGCGCTGCTGCACCGTCGTTGACGCCCGAAGCGTTGCCTGCAGTGACGGTTTTGTCGGGGCCATTGATCGGTTTGAGTTTGGCCAACATCTCTAGTGTGGTATCGCCACGAGGATGCTCGTCCTGCGTCACGACCGTTTCACCCTTCTTGTGCGCAATCCGCACTTCGACGATTTCTTCAGCAAAAAATCCTGCGGCCTGCGCGGCGGCTGTGCGTTGCTGGCTGCGTAGCGCGAAAGCGTCCTGATCCTCGCGGGACACTTCGTAATCGTCGGCCACGTTGTCGGCGGTCTGCGGCATCGCATCCACACCGTATTGCGCTTTCATCAACGGGTTGATGAAACGCCAGCCGATGGTGGTGTCTTCCAGCTTCATGTTGCGCGAGAACGCCGCGTCGGCCTTGCCCATCACGAACGGTGCGCGGGACATCGACTCGACGCCGCCGGCAATCGCCAGTTCCATTTCACCGCTGGCGATGGCGCGGAACGCCGTGCCGATGGCGTCCATGCCCGATGCGCACAGGCGATTGAGCGTGACGCCGGGAATGCTTTCCGGCAGCCCGGCCAGCAGCAATGCCATGCGGGCGACGTTCCGGTTGTCTTCGCCGGCCTGGTTGGCGCAGCCGAGGAACACCTCGTCCACCGCCGTCCAGTCCACCGACGGGTTGCGTTCCATCAGCGCCTTGATCGGCACAGCGGCCAGATCATCAGCGCGAACGGTCGACAGACCGCCGCCAAAACGGCCGATAGGGGTGCGAATGGCGTCGCAGATATAAACGTCACGCATCAGGCTTCTCCGGGTGCTTGGCCGTGGGCGGCGGCAGTGCGGGCTTCAAGATCCCGCAGCGCCGTCAGTTCGACGTCGGTAGGCTCAGCGGTGTTTTCAACCGTGTCGGCAAAACGAATCGGCCAACCGGTGGCGGCGACCACTTGCTCACGGGTCACGCCGGGGTGCAGCGCGGTGACCACAAATTCATGGGTGCCGGCTTCCGGTTCCATGACGCACAGGTCGGTAATGATGCCGACCGGACCAGCGCCCGGCAGACCGAGACGCTTGCGTGAATCACCGCCCTCGCCATGGCCGACCGAGGTAATGAAGTCCAGTTTATCGACGAAGGAACGCGCCGACTGCTTGAGGATGATCAGCACACTTTTAGCCGAACCGGCGATCTCCGGCGCGCCACCGGCACCCGGCAGGCGAACCTTCGGCGCATGGTAATCGCCGACCACGGTGGTGTTGATGTTGCCGAAACGGTCGACCTGCGCAGCGCCGAGGAAACCGACGTCGATGCGCCCGCCCTGCAACCAATAGCGAAAAATCTCACCGGTCGGGACCACGGTGTCGGCGGTTTCCGCCAGCTCACCGTCACCAATCGACAGCGGCAATACGCTCGGCTTGGCACCGATCGGACCCGATTCGTAGATCAGGACCACATCCGGCGACGACGTCAGGCGCGCCAGGTTGGCCGCTTTCGACGGCAGGCCGATGCCGACGAAGCACACCGAACCGTTCTTCAAACGGCGCGCGGCGGCGACGGTCATCATTTCATTGGTGGTGTAAGTCATTACTTGGCCTCCGAAGCAGCGGCCAGCTTGGCCTGGAACTCGCTGAAGTCAGCGCAGCCGTGGATGTATTCGTTGATCCACGCGGTGAAGGTTTCACGGTCGCGGGCAATCGGGTCCCAGGCCTGGTAGAAGCGGTTGTCGCGCTCGTTGTAACCGTGGGCGTAGGACGGATGTGCGCCGCCAGGGACGAGGCAAACCGCGCTCAAGGCCCAGGTTGGCAGGACGCAGGCGTTCATCGGGGCATTGAGGTCGTCGACGATTTCTTCGACGGTGACGATGCAACGCTTGGCGGCCAGTGCGGCTTCTTTCTGCACACCAAGAATGCCCCACAGCAGCACGTTGCCTTTGCGGTCAGCCTTCTGCGCGTGAATCACGGTGATGTCCGGACGCACCGACGGCACGGCCGCCAACACTTCACCGGTGAATGGGCAGGTCACGGTCTTGATCAGTGGATTGACCTTCGGCAGGTCGGAGCCGGCGTAGGCCCGCAGCACCGCGAACGGTAGGCCGGATGCGCCGGCGACGTAAGCATTGGCCAGGTCGGCGTGGCTGTGCTCTTCGATCTCCAGTGGATGCGGCCACTGCTTTTCGACGGCATCACGCAGACGGTGCAGCGAACCCACACCCGGGTTGCCGCCCCAGGAGAAAATCAATTTGCGAGCACAACCGGCGCCGATCAACTGGTCGTAAATCAAGTCCGGGGTCATGCGCACCAGCGTCAGGTCTTTCTTGCCCTGACGAATGATTTCATGACCCGCCGCCGTAGGGATCAGATGGGTGAAGCCTTCGAGCGCGACCGTATCGCCGTCGTTTACGAATTGCTTCACCGCGTCGTGCAGCGAAAGGATTTCAGCCATGGGGCAGGCTCCCGTTTTGTGATCAACCGACAGTGGAAGAAAAAGGCGCGATGCGCAGCGCCGGAATGACTGAAGGTTAAGCCTGTGCAAAACACCAAACAATCCGATAATCGACTAAGCGTTCGTTTATCGAACAGATTGTTGTCTGCCTATCGAAGATCAAAAGCATCGCGACCAAGCTCACTCCCACAGGGGGAACGCGGTCACCTGCAGGAGTGAGCCCGCTCGCGAAGAGGCCATCAGAGCCGCTGAAGATTCCAGATCAGGCGATCAAGTCGCATCCGCATGACTGACCATGCCCTTGATCACCACCGCCGTAGTCGCCAACGCTGCCGGAATCACCAGCGCCGTCAGCACTTGCTCAAAATTCCAGCCCAGCCCGAGCAACGTCGCGCCCATCCAAGCCCCGAGAATCGCGCCAAACCGGCCAATCCCGAGCATCCATGACACCCCGGTCGCCCGCCCTTGTGTCGGATAAAACCGCGCCGCCAGGGAAGGCATCGCCGATTGCGCACCGTTGACGCACATGCCCGCCACCAGCACTAACGTCGCCAACAGCGTGATGTTGCCCAGGCTCTGCCCTACCGCGTAGGCAAACACCCCGGCCAACAGGTAGAAAATGCCGATGACCTTGTGCGGATTGAACCGGTCCATCGCCCAGCCCACGCCCACCGCGCTCAGCACCCCGCCAAACTGGAACAGGGCGCCAATGAACGCGGCCTGCTCCATGCTCGCGCCGCTGTCACGCATCAGTGTCGGCAGCCAACTGGTCAGCAGGTACACGATCACCAGGCCCATGAAATAGGTCAGCCACAGCAGCAAGGTGCCGGTGCTGTAGGTGCCGGAGAAGATCACCGCGAACACGTTGCGCGCCTTCACGGTTTTCTGTTCCGGCACGCTGAAGCTTGAAGCCTGGGCGACGATGGTCGGGTCGATGGGCGCCAGGGTCTTGCGCACTTTGTCGGTGCCACGGTTACGGACCACGAGGTAGCGCGCCGACTCCGGCAGCCACAACAGCAGGACGACCGAGAGGATCAGCGGCAGAATCCCGCCGATCAGCAGCAAACTGTGCCAACCAAACGCCGGGATCAGCTTGGCCGAGATAAACCCGCCACCGGCCATGCCGAGGTTGAAGCCGCAGAACATGCTGGTCACCAGCAGGGACTTCTTGCGCTCCGGGGTGTATTCCGACAGCAGGGTGGTGGCGTTCGGCATGCCGGCACCAAGACCCAGGCCGGTGAGGAAACGCAGCACCAGCAATTGATCGACATTGGTGCTGTAGGCCGACGCCAGGCTGAACGCGCCAAACAACAACACCGCCCCCACCAGCACGACTTTGCGCCCGAAGCGGTCAGCCAACGGGCCGGAACCCAGCGCGCCGAAGACCATGCCGATCAACGCGGCACTCATCACAGGGCCGAGACTGGCGCGGTCAATCCCCCAATCCTGCGACAACGCAGGCGCGATAAAGCCCATGGCCGCGGTGTCGAGGCCATCAAGGAAAACAATCAGGAAACACAGGATCACCACTCGCCACTGATAGCGCGAAATGGGTTGAGCATTGATGAAGGACTGCACATCGAGGCAGTGACCTACAGCAGACTGGGGCTGGTTCATTATTTTTATTCCACGCAAGAACGCAGTCGGACAGGTGCCAGCCTGAGCTGGCGCTGCCGCGACAGTAATGATCCAAGGGAAAGAGCGTCAATTCGATAAACGCGAGTCTGTGCGTTTATCGAACAGCTTAGATAGAAGAGGCTTAGGCGAAGAGCTGTGCGCTGAGGTCGCGACTGGCGCTGAGCAGTCCGGGCAGGAAGCGTTGTTCCAGTTCGTTGCGACTGACACGGCCAGCGTGGGTGCTGACGTTCAAGGCGGCCACCACCTGACCGGATGCGTCATACACCGGCACAGCAATCGAACGCAGCCCCTGTTCCAGCTCCTGATCGACGATGCACCAACCTTGTTGCCGCACCTCTTGCAGGCATTCGAGCAACGCCTCGGGTGTATGCAGGGTGCGGCTGGTCTTGGCTTGCAACTCTGCGTGATCGAGATATTCGCGCAGCGAGGTATCGTCCAGTGCGGCGAGCAGAATCCGGCCCATTGACGTGCAATAGGCCGGAAGGCGACCGCCGACTGAAAGGTCGACCGAAATCAGCCGCTGTGTGGTCGCCGAGCGCGCGATGTACAAAATGTCATCGCCTTCCAGCGTGGCCATGTTGCAGGCTTCGTGCAGTTGCTCGCTCATGCGGTCCAGGTACGGCTGGGCTGATACCGCCAGTGGCGTCGAAGACAAATAAGCATGACCCAGGGTCAACACCTTGGGCAGCAGCGAATAGGTACGACCGTCGGTGGTGGCGTAACCAAGTTTGATCAGGGTGTGCAGGCAACGGCGCACGGCGGCGCGGGGAATTTCCGTGCGGTGACTGATCTGGGCAATGGTCAGGTGGCGCTTGCGCTCTTGAAACGCTTGCACCACCGCCAGGCCACGCGCCAGGGACGTCATGAAATCAGGGTCGCCGGTCAGGGCCTGGATTCGCTTCGCGGGTGAGGCGACGATCGGCGGCGCCACTGAAGTGAAAGAGTTGCGCATTTGATCATTCATGACAGGTCCTTTCCGAGGCGGATCAGCGGCTATTACACGCGGCCCCTGCTTCTGCACACAAGTCCGGGACCGCCAAGATTGGGCGATTATCGGACGGCAGGCCGATAATCGCAATCAATGCCACGCAAGGCCTGATGCGACTCACGCCATTAACTGCCCGTTTTATTTTTTGTCTGGTCCACTTCTTAAAGGTCGATGTAAGCGGTTTAAGTTGTTCGCCTTAATGGCGCCAGAAAGACATCGCTGCACAATGACATCATCGGCCTCCTAGTTGCCGTTAACACTTGTCAGTAACAAAACAATCACACATGACGAACTACTTTTAACGCCTCGGTGATAGTGTTCTTCGAATCGACCGCTATAATGCAATCCAGTGGCGAAGCGGTTTTTTATCCACCGACTCTGTCACCCGGCAGCGCGATGTCCCATTGTCGTTGCCCACAGCAAGCGCCTGACGCTCATTTCATATGCTCCGCCAATGCGCTCGCTGAAACAGGAACCTGATGCTACGTCAGCTGTTTTTCTCTGGTGTCGTGGCCGCCTGCAACATGGAAGTATTGTTCACATGCCGTCAAAAGGTTGCCTTCCCGGGCATTACCCTTTTATGAGCGTGGTCAATCGACTCGATGCAGCGCGTTTCACCGGAAATTATCCCAACTCATACAGGTAGCACTGTGACGAAAGACGAACTGCGCGCGGAACTTGAGCGCCAGGAACAACGTTACAAGGAAGTTTACGGCGGGGAAGTCACCACCTACGCCGCCCAGCCCGAACCGGAACGTAAACCCTGGCGTAAACGCGCCACCGTTCAGGACCAGGCGTTCACCCAAGAACTGCAGAAGATGGAAAAGGAACTCAAAGCCGAAGAGCCTTGACCGACTCGGCCCGAATTCTTTCAGGGGTCTGCGTCTGCTCCCGCTAAAAGCGGGTGGCATCGATCAAGCCTTTCGTGCCCGCTACAAGCGGGCAGCGGCCTCCTCACCCCTCGGATGAGGCAAATGGCTCGTTTCTGACCCTCTTCTCAGATATTTCACACAAGCGTTCAAGCCTCTCGACTCCACGAGCGGAACCCTTGTTCCTGTTGATTTCTCCTTTTAATTCAATAGCTTGTAAAACCCGGTAAAACGCTGGGAGATTGGCGTCCCTCGCCAATTATTTCGTTGAAGAATGTTACCGATGAGCAGCAAGTGCATTGATTAGCAGTCTTTTCTGGCATAATCGCGCCCCCTTACGACCGGGTCAGAAAACCTTCATGATCGATTTATTCAGCGGACTGGATGCTTGGGTGCTTGTGAGCCTCTTGCTCGCCCTGGCCTTTGTCCTCGCCTTCGAGTTCATCAACGGCTTTCATGACACCGCAAACGCGGTGGCCACTGTTATCTACACCAAAGCCATGCCGCCCCATCTGGCGGTGTTCTTTTCCGGGGTGTTCAACTTCCTCGGCGTGCTGCTGGGCGGTGTTGGCGTGGCGTATGCCATCGTCCACCTGCTGCCGGTAGAACTGCTGATCAATGTGAACACCGGTCACGGACTGGCCATGGTGTTCTCGCTGCTTGCTGCCGCCATCACCTGGAACCTGGGCACCTGGTACTTCGGTATCCCGGCCTCCAGCTCCCACACCCTGATCGGTTCGATCCTCGGTGTCGGCCTGGCCAACGCGTTGATCAACGATATTCCGTTGGCCGATGGCGTGAACTGGCAGAAGGCGATCGACATCGGTGCCTCCCTGGTGTTCTCGCCAATGGCCGGCTTCCTCGTCGCGGCACTGGTGTTGATCGGCCTTAAATGGTGGCGTCCACTGTCGAAGATGCACAAGACACCGGACCAGCGCCGCAAGCTCGATGACAAGAAGCACCCACCGTTCTGGAACCGTCTGGTCCTGGTGATCTCGGCCATGGCCGTGAGCTTCGTGCACGGCTCCAACGATGGTCAGAAAGGTATCGGCCTGATCATGCTCGTGCTGATCGGTATCGTGCCGGCGCAGTTCGTACTCGACCTGGGCAGCACGACGTACCAGATCGAACGGACCCGCGATGCGACCCTGCACCTGAGCCAGTTCTATAAGCGCAATGCCGACACCCTGGGTGAATACCTGGCGCTGGGCAAAAGCATAGAAGGTGATCTGCCGGAGAAATTCCGTTGCAACCCGCAACAGACCGAACCGACCATTACCGCCCTGCTCGGCACCCTTAAAGGTGTGTCGGACTACCACTCGTTGTCGTCGGACAGCCGCATCGAAGTGCGTCGCTACCTGCTCTGCCTGGATGACACGGCGAAGAAAGTCGGCAAGTTGCCTGGCCTCAATGCCCGTGAAAAGGCCGACCTGGACAAACTGCGCAAAGACCTGACCACCACCACCGAATACGCGCCGTTCTGGGTGATTCTGGCGGTGGCCCTGGCACTGGGCCTGGGCACCATGGTGGGCTGGAAACGCGTGGTACTGACCATCGGCGAGAAGATCGGCAAGCAAGGCATGACCTACGCCCAAGGCATGTCGGCGCAGATCACCACCGCGTGCATGATCGGCCTGGCGAACATCTTCAGCCTGCCGGTCTCCACCACCCACGTGCTGTCCTCGGGCGTGGCCGGCACCATGGTCGCGAACAAAAGCGGCCTGCAAGGTGGCACGGTGAAAACCATCCTGCTGGCCTGGGTCCTGACCCTGCCTGCGACGGTGGGCCTGTCGGCCGGCCTGTTCTGGCTGGCGTCGAAGGCACTGGGTAGCTGATACATCGCCGAGCAATGAAAAAGCCCGACCATTGAGTCGGGCTTTTTGTGGGCGCAATTTCTAATTCAGGGGGAGATCACTCCTACAAGGGTTTTGTATTGCCAGGTCTAAATTGCAGGCAAAAAAAAGGGCAACCGAAGTTGCCCAAAATGCCTTGCGTGCTCATTACATCCGGAAAGAACTACGGTTTACGCTTGTGCGAATCCTTCCAGATAAAAAATCCAAACCCTGCGAAAAACATGACCATGAGGCTGACAGTCAGCACTCCGGCGATCACCACGTTGTCGAAAAACATGACTGGCCTCCTGGGCTTGCCCTGTTGCGATAGGGCTAAGTTAACCAAACAGGCAGAAGAAAAAATTGACCTGGATCAATGTCGCCCGAGACCGGGCGTAAAGGCGGGGTAATAACTGACCTGCATCAACAGATGCAGGGGGTTTCAACGCTTTTTCGGTTTGTTCTTCGGTTTTTTCTTGGCTTTGCCCAAAGGCATTGCCTGCTCAAACGCCTGTCGAACTTCATTCAGACGTTTTTCATTAAGGTCGTGAACCCGCTTGGCGCGTTCAGAGTTGAGATCAATCAGCTTATCGTCTTGGCTCATGGTGCTCAGTGCATCGTTTGACGGGTATATCGCAATAATGCGGTCTGACCCGCCACAACTCAAATCTGAATATCGACCCACAAGCCCTGACGCGGCTGATCCTCCATCAACGGGGCCACCGGCACGGTGTTGTCGGCATTCAGTTCGTCACCGGGAATGGCCAGGTGCTCCTCGGGGTCTTCATCGGCCTCGCGGCGGCGACGCTCGCGCTCCAGCTTGCGGCGTTGTTCCTCGCGCAGTTGAAAAGCCGCTTCCTCGGGATCGCGCTGCTGCAGGTCGATCGTGCTTTCGTTCGAGCTTTCCTGCACCGGCACCACTGGCGGAATATCCGGGCGCTGACGGATCGGGTCGTGCTGTGAGGTGATTGGCACGGCACTCAAGGGGAGCATCGGTAGCAGCATAATTTTTAGTCTCCTGTCAGCAGGCTGTCGGCTGCGGGGATGGCGACTTGAGCCATCGGTCGCAAACTGTGACCCGTTTGGCACTCATCAGTGCCCTGACCGGCAAGCACGACTTCATTGGGCTAACGTAAGACTGCGAGTTTTTATGAGAGTCCTTTGGCCCTGAGGGCCTCCTTCCGTTAAGATAGCCCGCTTTTTCAAGGTGGGAGTCAGGCAGCATGGCGCAGCAGTATCAACCGGGGCAACGCTGGATCAGTGACAGCGAAGCCGAGCTGGGTTTAGGCACCGTTCTGGCACAGGACGGCCGCTTGTTGACCGTGCTCTACCCGGCCACTGGCGAGACTCGCCAGTACGCGCTACGGAATGCGCCCCTCACCCGCGTGCGGTTTTCGCCCGGTGACTCGATCACTCACTTCGAAGGCTGGAAGCTGACGGTCCAGGAAGTCGACGACGTCGATGGCCTGCTGGTCTACCACGGTCTCAACGCGCAGAACGAAAGCGTCACGCTGCCGGAAACCCAGCTGTCGAACTTCATTCAGTTCCGTCTGGCCAGCGACCGTCTGTTCGCCGGGCAGATCGACCCGCTGGCCTGGTTTTCCCTGCGTTACAACACCCTGGAACATACCAGCCGCCAATTGCAGTCCGCGCTGTGGGGCCTCGGTGGCGTGCGCGCACAACCGATCGCGCACCAGTTGCACATCGCCCGCGAAGTCGCCGACCGCATTGCGCCGCGCGTTCTGCTGGCGGACGAAGTAGGCCTGGGTAAAACCATCGAAGCCGGTCTGGTGATCCATCGCCAACTGCTCTCGGGCCGCGCCAACCGTGTGCTGATCCTGGTTCCCGAGAACCTGCAGCACCAGTGGCTGGTCGAGATGCGCCGCCGCTTCAACCTGCAAGTCGCATTGTTCGACGAAGAACGCTTCATCGAAAGCGATGCCACCAACCCCTTCGAAGACACCCAGCTCGCACTGGTTGCACTGGAGTGGCTGGTCGAAGACGAAAAGGCCCAGGACGCACTGTTTGCCGCCGGTTGGGACTTGATGGTCGTCGACGAAGCCCACCACCTGGTGTGGCATGAAGACAAGGCCAGCGCGGAATACACCTTGGTCGAACAACTCGCCGAGACCATTCCCGGCGTGCTGCTGCTGACCGCGACCCCGGAACAACTGGGCCAGGACAGCCACTTCGCCCGTCTGCGCCTGCTCGACCCGAACCGTTTCCATGACCTGGCTGCCTTCCGCGCCGAGAGCGAAAACTATCGCCCGGTGGCCGAAGCCGTTCAGGAGCTGCTGGACAAAGGGCGCCTGTCGCCTGAAGCGCACAAGACCATTCACGGTTTCCTCGGCAACGAAGGCGAAGCCCTGCTGACTGCCGTGAACGATGGCGACACCGAAGCCAGCGCGCGCCTCGTGCGTGAACTGCTGGATCGCCATGGCACCGGCCGCGTGCTGTTCCGAAACACCCGCGCCGCCGTTCAGGGTTTCCCGGAGCGTAAACTGCACCCGTACCCGCTGCCGTGCCCGGATGAATACCTCGAACTGCCGCTGGGCGATCACGCCGAGCTGTACCCGGAAGTCAGCTTCCAGGCCCAGCCAGACGCCAACGAAGAAGAACGCTGGTGGAAATTCGACCCGCGCGTCGAGTGGCTGATCGACACCCTGAAGATGCTCAAGCGCACCAAAGTGCTAGTGATCTGCGCCCACGCCGAAACCGCCATGGACCTGGAAGACGCCCTGCGCGTGCGTTCCGGCATCCCGGCCACGGTGTTCCACGAAGGCATGAACATTCTCGAGCGTGACCGCGCCGCCGCCTACTTCGCCGACGAAGAGTTCGGTGCACAAGTGCTGATTTGCTCGGAAATCGGCAGTGAAGGTCGCAACTTCCAGTTCTCGCACCACCTGGTGCTGTTCGATCTGCCGGCACACCCGGACCTGCTGGAGCAGCGTATCGGGCGTCTGGACCGGATCGGCCAGAAGCACATCATCGAGCTGCACGTGCCGTACCTGGAAACCAGCCCGCAAGAGCGTCTGTTCCAGTGGTACCACGAAGCGCTGAACGCATTCCTCAATACGTGCCCGACCGGCAACGCCTTGCAGCATCAGTTCGGCCCGCGCCTGCTGCCGCTGCTGGAAGAGGCCGACGACGGCGAGTGGCAAGCGCTGATCGACGAAGCCCGCACCGAGCGTGAGCGTCTGGAAGCCGACTTGCACACCGGCCGTGACCGCTTGCTGGAGCTCAACTCCGGCGGCGCGGGCGAAGGCGATGCGCTGGTCGAAGACATTCTTGAGCAGGACGATCAGTTCACCCTGCCGATCTACATGGAAACCCTGTTCGACGCCTTCGGCATCGACAGCGAAGACCATTCGGAAAACGCCCTGATCCTCAAGCCGAGCGAAAAAATGCTCGACGCCAGCTTCCCGCTGGGCGACGACGAAGGCGTGACCATCACTTACGACCGCAACCAGGCGCTGTCTCGCGAAGACATGCAGTTCATCACCTGGGAACACCCGATGGTGCAGGGCGGCATGGACCTGGTCCTGTCCGGCTCGATGGGCAATACCGCCGTCGCGCTGATCAAGAACAAGGCGCTCAAGCCTGGCACCGTGTTGCTGGAACTGCTCTACGTCAGCGAAGTGGTTGCCCCGCGCTCGCTGCAACTGGGCCGTTACCTGCCGCCGGCCGCGCTGCGCTGCCTGCTCGATGCCAACGGCAACGACCTGTCGGCCCGTGTGTCGTTCGAGACCTTGAACGATCAGCTGGAAAGCGTACCGCGTGCCAGCGCCAACAAATTCATCCAGGCCCAGCGCGATCAGCTGACGCCACGGATCAATGCTGGCGAAGAGAAGATTCTGCCGCGTCACGCCGAGCGTGTGGCCGAGGCGCAGCGTCGCCTGGCGGCGGATACCGATGAAGAACTGGCGCGCCTGACCGCGTTGCAAGCCGTGAACCCGACCGTGCGCGACAGCGAACTGATTGCCCTGCGCAAACAGCGCGAGCAAGGGTTGGCCATGCTTGAAAAGGCTGCGTTGCGACTGGAAGCGATTCGGGTGTTGGTGGCGGGTTAAGTCCCCTGCTCTACCCGGCTAAATAAAAAAGGCCCGCAGTGATGCGGGCCTTTTTTTGTCTGCTGATCGTTCCCACGCTCGCGTGGGAACGATCATTTATGCAGTCGCCACAGAAACCCCAGGCTCAACCACCGCCCCCAACCCTGCCTTCATCCGTTTCGCATCCCGCACAAAACACCGCGAAGCCATAAACAAAAAGACCATGGTGAAGAACAACGCCACCGGAATCAGGTACATCGCGTCATGCAAACCGACGGCCTTGAACGCCTCGGTCATCTGCTCGGTACCGGCCGCCAGCATCGCCGTGTGCGCAAAGTGATCGGACAAACCGCCCACTACCACCGGCCCCAATCCACCGCCCAGCAAATACAACCCGGCAAAGAACAGTGCCATCGCCGTGGCCCGCAATCGTGGCTCGACCACGTCCTGAATCGCGGTGTAGACGCAGGTGTAGAAGTTGTAGGCAAACAACCAGCCCACACTGAAGACCGCCACGAACACGCCGATCTCGATGCGCCCGGCGTGCAATGCCCACCCCGTACACACGGTCGAAATAATCAAACTGAACGCGGCAAACAACAGCCGCCCGTTGGCCACTCGCTGGTGAATCTTGTCAGCGACCCAGCCGCCGAGCGTCAGGCCGAACAAACCGGTCACGCCGACGATCACCCCCGTGGCCACTGCGGCTTCCTGCAACGGCATCAGGAAATAGCGCTGCAGCATCGGCACCAGGAATGAATTGCAGGCGTAGGTCGCGAAGTTGAAGCACAGTCCCGCCATCACCAGCCACAGGAACGTCGGCACCGCCAGCACCCGGCGGATCGGCCGGTCGACGCGCTCCTGCGACACCTGCACGGTTTCTGCTGCGCCGCGCTTTGGCTCTTTAATGAAGAACATGAAGATCGCCAGGATCAGCCCCGGCACGGCCGCGATAAAGAACGGCGCGCGCCAGCTGTCGAACGCCTTGACCATCGCGCCGATGGTAAAGAACGCCAGCAACAACCCCAGCGGCAGACCCAGCATGAAAATGCCCATCGCCCGCGCCCGGCGGTGCGCCGGGAACAGGTCACCGATCAATGAGTTGGCAGCCGGTGCGTAACTGGCTTCACCGATGCCGATGCCCATGCGCACGATCAGGAAACTCCAGAAGCTGCCCACCAGTCCGTTGACCGCGGTCAGCCCGCTCCAGACCGCCAGGCCCCAACCCATCAGCTTGCGGCGTGACCCGGTATCGGCCATCCGCCCCAACGGCAGGCCGGCAATCGCGTAAACCAGGGTGAAAGCGGTGCCGACGATCCCCAACTGAAAGTCGCTGAGGTGCCACTCCATGCGGATCGGTTCGATGATGATGGCGGGAATGGTGCGATCGAAGAAGTTGAACAGGTTGGCCAGGAACAACAGGAACAGAATGCGCCAGGCATTCGCCGCTTGGGTCGAGTTCTGCATGGGTCCGTCTCTTTTATTGTTATTGGGGCCTCACTGTCCCCGGAACCGCCAATCTAGACAGGCCCACCCACGCTGTCTGTCATTATTGACAAGGCTGATATCAGGCCATGGATTCACGCAGGCGCGCTGACCGCCAGGCCCAGGATTCACGGGGATCCGGCCGCTATTTTCACGGTACCGTCCGTCGCTGAAAAATACCTTTCATACCCCCTTCCAAAGCCCGTTGCGAAGCCTAGAATAGCGCCCCTGTCCGCTCCCCTGCGTACCCCCTCCTGCGTAGATCATCGACCATGTCCGAAGTCAGTCCGTGTCTGAATTGCGGTGCCTGCTGTTCCCATTTCCGTGTGTCTTTTTTCTGGGGCGAATGCGCCTCGTCCGGGGGAACGGTGCCGGATGAGCTGGTCGCGTCGATCAGTCCCAGTCGCGTGGCGATGCTCGGCACCGACTGCAAACCCACCCGCTGCATCAGCCTGGAGGGGACCGTCGGCAGCGAGGTCAAATGCTCGATTTACAACGAGCGTTCCAGCACCTGCCGGGAATTTGAGGCGTCTTGGGAAAATGGCGAAGCGAACGTGGATTGCGACGCGGCCCGGGCAGCATTCGGCCTTCCAGCCCTGCAACCGGCGTACGAAATCCCCTTTGAACAAAGCGCCTGAGGCTTAGCACCAAACGCGATTACCATGATGCCAAAATCATATGGAACCATTTTGACATCATCCCTTGCACTCCAGACACGGCCTCTATACTCGATGACATTCGCTGGCGTTCATTGCGCCGGCCGGGATGACAACGACGGGGCGTGCTATGGAGTGGCTTGGTCTGCATTTCATTACCGAGCTGACAGCGAGCGGGCAATTCATACTCAATTGCACGCATGACCCTTTTCTGGTGCTGCTGGCTTATGTCGTGGCGTGTGCTGGCTGCTTTGCCACGCTGGATATGGCAGAGCGTGTGGCGCATGCGGAAAGTCCGGCTTCGCAAAGGCTTTGGCGCTGGGTCGGCAGTGGGTGCC
This sequence comes from Pseudomonas mucoides, assembly GCF_015461845.1. Lineage (GTDB taxonomy): Bacteria > Pseudomonadota > Gammaproteobacteria > Pseudomonadales > Pseudomonadaceae > Aquipseudomonas > Aquipseudomonas mucoides. The sequence goes on from NZ_JACOPW010000001.1 coordinate 1,557,943, forward strand.
TGGCAGGCGGAATCTGGGCCATGCACTTTATCGGCATGCTCGCGTTCCAGGCACCTGTCGACATTCACTACCAACTCCCCGTCACCCTGATTTCACTGGCAATCGCCCTGTGCGCGGCCTGGCTGGTGATGCACACCCTCAGCTTCCCCGACCTGAATGTCCGGCATTGCCTCAAGGCCTCGGTGTGGGTCGGTCTGGGGATTACCGCCATGCATTACGTGGGCATGGCGTCGATGCAATCGAGTGCCACGGTCTACTACCAGCCGGCGTTGTTTGCCTTGTCCATCGCCATCGCGATTGGCGCCAGCCTCGCGGCACTGCTGCTGTCGCGCTATTTGCGTGACGGCACCGGGATGTTTCACCAACTGCTCAAATACAGCGCCAGCCTCCTCCTCGGGGCCGGCATCCTGAGCATGTATTTCACCGGGATGGCCGCCTTCGATCTGGTGATACCCAGCAGTAGCGTCCTGGCGCCGGTCAGCGAACACAGCCACCTGCAACTGGCGCTGACGGTGGCGGTCATTACGCTGCTGATCATCGGCAGCAGCATCAGCGCGGCACTGGCGGACAAAAAACTGCAACACAAGGAGCGTGATCTGCAGCGGGTCAACTCGCTGCTCAGCCAACTGGATCAGGCGCGCCTGTCGCTGCAGCAAGTGGCGCATTACGACGCCTTGACCAACCTGATCAACCGTCGTGGCTTCAATCAGATATTCGCCGAGAAACTGATCGAGAAGACCAACGAAGGGGGCATGCTGGCGGTGATGTTCCTCGACATCGACCACTTCAAGCGCATCAACGACAGCCTTGGCCATGACGCTGGCGATGAATTGCTCAAAGTGCTGGCCGGCCATATCAAAAGCTCGGTGCGCAGCCACAAAGATGTCGTGGCCCGATTTGGCGGGGACGAGTTCTGCATCCTCATCGGCCTCAATGATCCCGAAGAAGCGCAGCACATGGCCCAGCGCATCATGCTGAAAATGAAGGAGCCCATCGAGCTCTCCGGCCGCAACATGGTCATGACCACCAGCATCGGCATCAGCCTGTTCCCGCAAGACGGCAAGACCTGTGAAGAACTGTTGAAAAACGCCGACCTGGCGCTGTACCAGTCCAAGGACGCAGGTCGCAACGGCCTGAATTTTTTCAGCTCCAACCTCAAGACCCGCGCCACGATGGAGCTGCAACTCGAAGAAGAACTGCGGCACGCCCTGCGTAAAGACAATGAATTGATGCTGTATTACCAGCCGATCTTCGACCTGAAAACCGGCCAGGTCAGTAAGCTCGAAGCACTGGTTCGCTGGCAACACCCGGTTCATGGCTTGCTGGCGCCTGATCGGTTTATTGCCATTGCCGAGGCCAATGGCCTGATCCATGAGCTCGACAACTGGGTGCTGCGCAAAGCCTGCGAAGACCTGGGTGAATTGTCCCGGCACGGTTGCGAGGAACTGAAGATCGCGGTCAATTGCTCACCGCTGAACCTTGCGCGTGAAGAGCTGGCCGACGAAATCGAACTCGCGCTGCACGCCTCCGGGGTCGCGCCGCAACGGCTGGAGCTGGAAGTCACCGAAAATGCGCTGATGGGCAACCTCGCCAACACGCTGGTGCTGCTACGGCAGATTCGTGCCCTCGGGGTCTCCTTGTCGATCGATGACTTCGGCACCGGGTACTCGTCCCTGGCCTACCTCAAGCGCCTTCCGCTGAACACGCTGAAGATCGACCGCTCGTTTATCCAGGACATTCCCAAAGCCACACAGGACATGGAAATCGTCCAGGCCATCATCGTCATGGCCCACAGCTTGCATTTGCAGGTGGTCACCGAAGGAGTCGAAACCTTCGAGCAGTACGATTTTCTCGAACGCCTGGGCTGCGATTTCGTTCAGGGCTACCTGCTCAGTCGCCCGGTGCCACTGGCTGAGTTGCGTCCGGTGTTGAACGAAATCAACCAGCGCAAGCATTCGTTCAACGTCACACCTCTGAGCCAGGCTCGCGGTACATCTGCACTAACGTCGATGGATCTTTTTCCAGGAATCCCTGGCTCCCATGCAGGCGCATCAGTTGCGCAGCCAATCCGCTGAGGGGGGTCGCCGAACCCTGTTCGCGGGAAAACTTCACGGCGGTGTCGAGATCTTTGAGCAGCGTGCGCACATGCCATTTCACCGGTTCAAATTGGCTCTCGGCCATTTGCGGGGCGAGGATCTGCAACGGTTTTGAATCGGCAAAACCACCGGCCAGTGCCTCGGCGATCAACCGGGCGTCAACCCCGGAAGACTCGGCCAACGCCACCACTTCGGCGATCACCAGCGCATTGCACGCCACGATCATCTGATTGCACGCCTTGGTCACCTGCCCGGCCCCGACGCCGCCCATGTGGGTGACACGCTGGCCCAGAGTCAGCAATAGCGGACGTACTCGCTGCAGATCCACCGCTTCGCCACCCACCATGATCGCCAGGCTGCCGGCCTCGGCGCCGACCACACCACCGGACACCGGCGCATCCAGCCAACTCATTCCGGTGCTGTCGAGCAGCTGTTTGGCCATTTCTCGTGTAGCGCTGGGTTCCAGGCTGGAAAAATCCACCAGCAACTGAGCGCTTTTTGCCCCCGAGGCCACCCCGACCGGACCAAACACCACCTCACGCACCACCGCGGTGTCCGCCAGGCACAGCAGGATGATGTCGGCGTGCTGGCACAGTTCGGCGGGGGTTGCCACTTGTCGGGCACCGGCCTCCACCAACGGCGCGCACTTGCCCGGGTTACGGTTCCACACGGTCAACGGATAGCCCGCAGCCAGCAGGCGCCGGCACATGGGCAGCCCCATCAGACCAATACCGGCGAACCCCAACGAAGGTAGCGTTGACATCATTTAGCCTCCTTTTGATTAAAGATCGCCGAATATTGGCCGATCCATCATGACTAAGGAAAGGATTCCACCCACTGATGCTCAGGCGAGTCCCTGAGACTTTGGCCAAATACGCGCATAAAAAAGACGCGAGATCCCATTCCGTGAAGGTTTGACGACAGATGTCGCTCAGCCAACCAGTCCAGGTAGATGGCGCCCAATGACTTCTAAAAATAACCCGGCCACCACGGTCTCCGATCTGACTCTGAGCCCTGCGGCGAACAGCCCCTCATCGTCGAAGCCATTGACCCCGGTGCGCCCGCTGGCCACTCAGCAATACCTGTATTTCACTGAAACCAATACCGACCGCATCCTCGATAACCTCGACGGCCTGCGCGACATGGTGTTCCCGCGCCCGCCCCACCTGGAAGGCGTGAGCGAACAGCATAACGACCAGGAATTCCCGTCGGTGTGCCTGATCGGTCTTGGTCGTTGCGGCTCGAACATTGCTCTGGACGTCGCGGAGCTGGTGTACAACGCCCGCAAGTTCTACCTCAACGAATTCAACAACGAAGACCGTCTGTCGCCGGACAAACGCTTTGCGGAAAAGGGCTACAGCCCGGCCCAATGGATTCGTAACAACTTGCGCCTGGGCACCAACAAGGGCGCCAAACCGGTGTTCCTGGTAGAACCGCTGGTGATGCTTGGCGACCTCGACAAAGACATCGCCGGCCGCATCCGTTTCTCGCGCAAGGGCGAAAAAAGCGGGTTCCTGCGCGACTACAGCAAAATGAAAATCATGGACTTGTCGGAAGTCCACGCCGGTGGTGCCGGTAACGCGCCGATCCTCGGTCAGTACCTGGCCAAGATCATCCTGAACAAGGACACCCAGCGTTTCTCCAGCCCTGACTGGAAGATGATTCACTCGTACCTGATCGACAGCTGCGGGATCAAGGCCAACCAGTCGCGCCTGTATTTCTCGATCTTCAGTGCCGGCGGCGGTACCGGTTCGGGCATGGCCTCGGAGTTCGGCCTGGCCCAGCAGCACTCGTACATGAACAAGACGTTCGACACCAAACCGATGGACGAACATGACGGCAAGAGCGGTCATTCCTTCGTCTTCGAGCCGATCTTCACCAGCGGCATTTGCGTGCTGCCGAACATTTCCGATCACCGCAGCGAAATGTCCGAGGCGCTGCACATCAACGCCGGTCGCCTGCTGTGTAAATACCTGTCAGAAGAGTGGGATTTCTCCTACAACTTCGCCAACGAAGACAGCAGCGAAGCCAGCGTCATGGGCCGTATCCGCCCATGGAACGCCATGATGCTGATCTCCAACGACATCATGCGTTATGCCGAAGAAAGCGATGACGGCAACATCCAGAACATTGACGTCAATGCGATGGAAAAACACGCCAACCAGTACATCTCGCAGCAGATCTTCAACATCCTGACGGCGCAGGCGGTAACGACCGACTACGACCAGAACTATTTCCGTCGCGCCGGCATCGACATCGGCGAAACCATTCGCCTCGACGCCAACGACCTGTTCATGAGCCTGGCCGGCCCGGTGGCGATTGCCTACGCCGAATCCGTGGTGCCGGAAACCCCGCCGCCAAGCAGCGACAAGTTCAAGGTGTTCGAGAAAGAACCGCAGCGCCTGAACATCGATGATTTGTTCTTCCGCTCCATCGACCTGCCGCATTTCAACAAAGTGACCCAGGCGATCGAAGGCATCAGCCTGCTGCCGATCGAATCCAAGCGCTATCGCGCCTCGCTTGAGCAGTACAAGAATTCCGGTTACGACGCGGCCGCGCTGCACGACCTGCACTTCTTCAAGAACTGCTCGTCGGTGGTGTCGATCGTTTCCTTGCCGAAAGACTACAAGCTGTCCTACATGGACTTGAACCGGTTGAAGACCCACCTCAACAGCCTGTTCCCGAACACGACGCTCAAGCGCTACGCGCTGGTGATCGGCGCCTCGGCCAACTTGTCGCTGACCACCCTGATCGCCAAGAGCCCGTGCCTGTCGGACGACTTCCTGACGTTGATCGTCGCGTTCATCAAGCGCTGCTTCGCGAAGAACCCGTACCGCTTCGACGAGACGCTGGACAACTCGATCCTCGACTTCATTATTAATGAAGAATTCGACGAAGACCGGATCGACGACTTGCTCAACGAATTCGAGAACCCGGCGAAGATCCTCGATACCAACTGGTACGCGATCAAACCGATGTACGAGAAGAAGTACCGCGAGCTGATCAACGACAAGGACAAGTTTGTCTCGATCAACGACATTCGCCTGTCGCGTGATTGCGTGAAGAAGGCGATCAAGTACCTGCGTGAGATCTACCGTCACCGCATTGGCAAAACCAAGGTTATTTCGCTGAATAACCATACTGGCAAGACTTTCTCGGTCTGACGCCAGACCAGGTTGCCGCCATCGCGAGCAGGCTCACTCCTACATGTGGAATGCGTTCCCCTCTAGGAGTGAGCCTGCTCGCGATGAGCCCCTCAAATCCGCTGAAAATGTCAGTCTTTCCAACATCCAGAAACAATTAAGCAGCCCTCAGGCTGCCCGACAAACTGTTCCCGTTACGTTTACGTCACCGTGATGCTGGCCATGCCTGTGGCCTTTCTCTACGGCAACGTGCCATCACGCTACTCACCTACACACTTTTGCTCGCCCGCACGACGCACCAATAAGGCGCAGCGATTCAGCTCGTCGCCCTTTCCTGGATCAGAATCCACGGCGAAACCACCACTGCCCACAACGCCGGGTCGCGCTCAAAAAGATCCAGCGCCCGCGTTTCAGACAGCTTGGCGACCTGGTCGGCAGCCAGCCAGGCAGCCACTTTCTCCCCTTCGTCAGTCGCCACGGCTTCGGCGGCCGCGATCAAATCCAGCCCGGGATCGACCCACAATAGGGCACCCCTGGCAAAGAACGGCTCCAACTCTTTCCAGGTAATAGATGCGGTTTCACCAAGCAGCTTGGCATAGAGGGTGCTAGGTTCTTGAGTCATGGGTCCTGTCCGGAAAAGAAATCGACGCGAATGATAACGTCGGTGGTCCGCCAGAAAAACCCGGATGCAATTGAGTCACCGATCGAAAAGAGCAGGAAAGCCAGGGAATGCCGCTGAATCAAGCAATTAGCCAGCTAACATCCCGCCGTGATTCTGTCTTTTTCTTTCAAAAAAGCGACACCCTCAGGTTTTGTCCCCCGGCGCCAGCTTCCCAGGCTAACAATTGGCGCTCTACACTGTACCGGTACAGTTGTCGGGGGCATTTTCCGGAGGGTATCGAAGATATCTGACCCGGTTCTGCTGCTACGGCGCCAGGACTATAAAAACTACAACAGTAAGAGTGGAGCACTATGACTAAGGCTACTAAGCAGATTTCCAAACTGTTTGCCGCTATGGTTCTGGCCGGGGTTGCCAGCCATTCGTTCGCAGCTGACACCATCAAGATCGGCATCGCCGGCCCTAAGACCGGTCCTGTAGCCCAATACGGCGACATGCAGTTCAGTGGCGCCAAAATGGCCATTGAACAGATCAACGCCAAAGGCGGCGTAGACGGCAAGAAACTCGAAGCCGTTGAATACGATGACGCCTGTGATCCAAAACAAGCGGTAGCGGTCGCGAACAAGGTCGTCAACGACGGCGTCAAGTTCGTGGTCGGTCACCTGTGCTCCAGCTCCACTCAACCGGCTTCGGACATCTACGAAGACGAAGGCGTGATCATGATCACCCCGGCTGCCACCAGCCCGGACATCACCGCTCGTGGTTACAAAATGGTATTCCGTACCATCGGTCTGGACAGCGCCCAAGGCCCTGCCGCCGGTAACTACATTGCCGATCACGTCAAACCGAAAATCGTTGCTGTTCTGCATGACAAACAGCAATACGGTGAAGGCATCGCCACCGCCGTGAAAAAAACCCTGGAAGGCAAAAACGTCAAGGTTGCCGTGTTCGAAGGCATCAACGCCGGCGACAAGGACTTCTCCTCGATCATCGCCAAGCTCAAGCAAGCCAACGTCGACTTCGTCTACTACGGCGGCTACCACCCGGAGCTGGGTCTGATCCTGCGTCAATCCCAGGAAAAAGGCCTGAAAGCCAAGTTCATGGGTCCGGAAGGCGTGGGTAACGACTCCATTTCGCAGATCGCCAAAGACGCTTCCGAAGGTCTGCTGGTGACCCTGCCGAAATCCTTCGACCAGGATCCGGCCAACGTTGCCCTGGCTGACGCGTTCAAGGCGAAGAAAGAAGACCCGAGCGGTCCGTTCGTGTTCCCGGCCTACTCGGCTGTTGAAGTGATTGCCGGTGGTATCGAAGCCGCCAAGAGCGAAGACACTGCCAAAGTGGCTGCTGCTATCCACGCTGGCACCTTCAAGACCCCGACTGGCGATCTGCAGTTCGACGCCAAGGGCGACTTGAAAGACTTCAAATTTGTGGTTTACGAGTGGCACTTCGGCAAACCAAAAACTGAAGCTTCGCCTCAGTAAGGCCTTGCCTGACTGACTGCCAACAAAGCCCACGGCGTGCCGTGGGCTTTGTTTTACGAACGTTTTGGGCCGCGCTGGCGTGATCCGCCAGTCTCCCCACCTGAAAATCTCAAAACCGTCATCAGCGGTTCGCTGGCAAACCTCGCGTTCGAAGTGGGTGCAGATCCACGGGGCTCGAGCGGGAAAATGACTCCACCAGTGAAATGCGTATCAGGTTTTTAGGAGCGCTGTAATGCCTGACATCTATCACTTTTTCCAACAGCTGGTTAATGGCCTGACCATTGGCAGCACGTATGCCCTGATCGCCATCGGCTATACGATGGTTTACGGCATCATTGGAATGATCAACTTCGCCCACGGCGAGGTGTACATGATTGGTTCCTACGTGGCGTTCATCGCCATCGCGGGCCTGTCCATGATGGGACTCGACAGCGTTCCGCTGTTGATGACTGCCGCTTTCCTCGCGACCATCGTCGTGACCAGTGCCTACGGCTACAGCATCGAACGGATCGCCTACCGCCCCTTGCGCGGCAGCAACCGTCTGATTCCGCTGATTTCCGCCATCGGCATGTCGATCTTCCTGCAGAACACGGTTCTGCTGGCGCAAGACTCCAAGGACAAATCCATCCCCAACCTGATCCCTGGTAACTTCACCATCGGGCCAGGTGGCGCACATGAAGTGCTGATTTCCTACATGCAAATCGTGGTGTTCGTGGTGACGTTCGTCGCCATGCTCGGCTTGACGCTGTTCATCTCCCGCTCTCGCCTGGGTCGCGCCTGCCGTGCCTGTGCCGAAGACATCAAGATGGCCAACCTGCTGGGTATCAACACCAACAACATCATCGCCCTGACCTTCGTCATCGGTGCTGCACTGGCGGCCATCGCGGCCGTGCTCCTGAGCATGCAGTATGGCGTGATCAACCCGAACGCCGGTTTCCTCGTCGGCCTCAAGGCCTTCACCGCTGCGGTATTGGGCGGTATCGGCAGCATTCCCGGCGCCATGCTCGGCGGGATCGTGTTGGGGGTAGCGGAAGCCTTTGGTGCCGACATCTTCGGCGACCAGTACAAGGACGTCGTGGCTTTCGGTCTATTGGTTCTGGTGTTGTTGTTCCGGCCTACCGGCCTGTTGGGCCGTCCGGAGGTTGAAAAAGTATGACTAGGAATCTTAGACAGGCGCTGTTCAGCGCCTTGCTGGTGTGGGCCGTCGCCTACCCGGTACTGGGTTTGAAACTGACCATCGTCGGCATCAACCTCGAAGTCCATGGCACCAGCAACACCACGCTGCTCATCATCGCCGTTTGCTCGATGCTGATGTTCCTGCGAGTGTTGTTCGACAAGTCGATCAGCGCGGCCTGGAAATCTTCGCCAAGCATGCCGGGCATGCCGGCCAAGGCCAGTAACTTCCTGACCCTGCCGACCACCCAGCGCTGGATCATCATTGCGCTGATCATCGGTGCGCTGGTGTGGCCGTTCTTCGGCTCCCGCGGCGCGGTGGACATCGCCACTCTGGTGCTGATCTACGTGATGCTGGGCCTGGGCCTGAACATCGTGGTCGGCCTGGCGGGCCTGCTCGACCTCGGCTACGTCGGTTTCTATGCCGTCGGCGCCTACAGTTATGCGCTGCTGTCGCATTACTACGGCCTGAGCTTCTGGATCTGCCTGCCGATTGCCGGCCTGATGGCGGCCACGTTCGGCTTCCTGCTGGGCTTCCCGGTGTTGCGTTTGCGGGGTGACTACCTGGCGATCGTGACCCTGGGCTTCGGTGAAATCATCCGTCTGTTCCTGCGTAACCTGACCGATATCACCGGTGGCCCGAACGGCATCAGCAACATTCCCAAGCCAACGCTGTTCGGACTGACGTTCGATAAAACGGCCGCGGAGGGAATGCAGACCTTCCACGAGTACTTCGGCCTGGTCTACAACCCGGTGAACAAGGTGATCTTCCTTTACCTGATCGCGGTGTTGTTGTCGCTGTTCGCCCTGTTCGTCATCAACCGCTTGCTGCGCATGCCTCTGGGCCGTGCCTGGGAAGCACTGCGTGAAGACGAAATCGCCTGCCGGGCGCTGGGGCTGAACCCGACCGCAATCAAGCTGTCAGCGTTCACCCTGGGCGCGTGCTTCGCCGGTTTCGCCGGCAGCTTCTTTGCCGCGCGTCAGGGCCTGGTGACACCGGAGTCCTTCACCTTCATCGAGTCGGCAACCATCCTCGCCATCGTGGTGCTGGGCGGCATGGGCTCGCAACTGGGCGTCGTACTGGCGGCCACGGTGATGATTCTGTTGCCGGAAATGATGCGTGAGTTCAGTGAATACCGCATGTTGATGTTCGGCGCCTTGATGGTGCTGATGATGATCTGGCGCCCTCAAGGCCTGCTGCCCATGCAACGTCCTCACATGGAGCTGCGCAAATGAGCCGCGAGATCCTGAAAGTAGACAATTTGAGCATGCGCTTCGGCGGCTTGCTGGCGGTCAACGGCGTCGCCCTGACCGTGAAGGAAAAACAGGTCGTGGCATTGATCGGCCCCAACGGCGCCGGCAAGACCACCGTGTTCAACTGCCTGACCGGTTTCTACAAGCCGAGCGGCGGCAGCATCCTGCTGGACGGCGAGCCGATCGAAGGCCTGCCAGGCCACAAGATCGCCCTCAAAGGCGTGGTGCGCACCTTCCAGAACGTGCGGTTGTTCAAGGACATGACCGCGGTCGAGAACCTCTTGATCGCCCAGCACCGTCACTTGAACACCAACTTCCTGGCCGGCCTGTTCAAGACCCCGGGCTTTCGCAAAAGCGAACGCGAGGCCATGGAGTTCGCCGAGTACTGGCTGGAGAAGGTCAACCTCAAGGCCTTCGCCAACCGGCCTGCCGGCACCCTGGCTTACGGTCAGCAACGTCGCCTGGAAATCGCTCGCTGCATGATGACCCGCCCGCGGATCCTCATGCTCGACGAGCCGGCGGCCGGTCTGAACCCGAAGGAAACCGAAGACCTCAAGGCGCTGATCAGTGTGCTGCGTGAAGAGCACAACGTGACCGTGCTGCTGATCGAACACGACATGAAACTGGTCATGAGCATTTCCGACCACATCGTCGTGATCAACCAGGGCACGCCCCTGGCCAACGGCACGCCGGAACAGATCCGCGACAATCCCGAAGTGATCAAAGCCTACCTGGGGGAAGCGTAAATGCTGCAATTCGAAAACGTTTCCACCTTCTACGGCAAGATCCAGGCCCTGCACAGCGTCAACGTGGAAATCCGCCAGGGCGAAATCGTCACCCTGATCGGCGCCAACGGCGCGGGCAAATCCACCCTGCTGATGACGCTTTGCGGTTCGCCGCAGGCCCACAGTGGCAGCATCAAGTACATGGGCGAAGAGCTCGTGGGGCAGACCTCGGCGCAGATCATGCGCAAGAGCATTGCCGTGGTGCCGGAAGGTCGTCGGGTGTTCTCCCGCCTGACCGTGGAAGAAAACCTCGCCATGGGTGGCTTCTTCACCGACAAGGGCGACTATCAGGAACAGATGGACAAGGTTCTCGGACTTTTTCCACGCCTGAAAGAGCGTTTCGCCCAGCGCGGCGGCACCATGTCCGGCGGCGAACAGCAAATGCTCGCCATCGGCCGTGCGCTGATGAGCAAGCCCAAGCTGCTGCTGCTCGACGAACCTTCGTTGGGCCTGGCACCGATCATCATCCAGCAGATCTTCGACATCATCGAACAACTGCGCAAGGATGGCGTGACCGTGTTCCTGGTCGAGCAGAACGCCAACCAGGCGCTGAAGATTGCCGACCGCGCGTACGTTCTGGAGAACGGCCGTGTGGTGATGCAAGGCACCGGTGAAGCCCTGCTGACTGACCCGAAAGTGCGTGAAGCGTATCTGGGTGGTTGAGTCTTCGCGGTAAACAGAAAACGGCCTTCGGGCCGTTTTTTTGTGCCTGCCACACACCTTCCGGACAAAGGAAATCCCCTGTAGGAGTGAGCCTGCTCGCGATAGCTATTTCACATTCAACACCTGTGTTGACTCCACCACCGAGATCGCGAGCAGGCTCACTCCTACAGGGATGTGGTGTGTATTGAAGTTTTTTACAAAAGTTTTGGAGACCGCTGTAACGCATCGCCACGACCTTTCTCTAGAGGGGTAAGCCAGCACAAACGTTGCTGACCGACACCTCAAAACCGGAGAAACATCATGACTGCTACCACCCGCACCCTGTCCGCCACAGCCCTGGTTCTGGCCCTTGGTTCTGCCTTGAGCATGGCCGCCGTGTCCACCGCCCACGCGGCCGACGACATGGAAAAATGCTTCGGCGTGGCCATGAAAGGTCATAACGATTGTGCAGCAGGCGCCGGCACCACCTGCGCTGGCACTTCGAAAACCGATTTCCAGTCTAACGCCTGGAAACTCGTCCCTAAAGGCACCTGCGCCACCACCGAAAGCAAGACCTCGCCGACCGGTTTCGGGCAAATGGAAGCGTTCAAAGCCAAAGCCTGATCCCAACCCAGCCCGAGTGTCGACCATGAACAATCTACCGTTCGGGCTCCCGCCCCGCGCCGGGCTGGGGCTCAAGACCGAGCACTTTCGTGAAGTGCTCGGTTCACAACCGGACATCGGCTTTTTCGAAGTCCACGCCGAAAACTACATGGTGGCCGGCGGCCCGTTTCATCACTACCTGGGTTTGATTCGCGAGCAGTACCCGCTGTCGCTGCATGGCGTGGGCTTGTCGATTGGTGCTGAAGGTCCACTGGACATTCAGCACCTCAAGCGTCTCGGCGTACTGATCGAGCGCTATCAACCCCAGTCCTTTTCCGAACACCTGGCCTGGTCCAGCCATGGCCCGGTGTTTCTGAATGACCTGCTGCCCCTGGCCTATGACACGCCGACGCTGAGCCGCGTCTGTGAACACATTGATCACGTCCAAAGCACCCTCAAACGCCCGATGCTGCTGGAGAACCCGGCAACGTATCTGGCGTTTGAACGCTCGACGTACGATGAAGCTGACTTCATCAACGAAGTCATCCGTCGCACGGGCTGCGGGTTGTTGCTGGACGTGAACAACGTCTATGTATCGAGCATCAATCATCAGCGCGATCTGTCGGCTTACATCGACGCCCTGCCCCTCCATGCCGTCGGCGAGATTCATCTGGCCGGCTTCGCCGAAGACACCGACAGCCTCGGTGACCGTCTGCTGATCGATGATCACGGCGCCCCCATCGATAACGCCGTCTGGACCTTGTACCAGCACATACTGGAGCGAACAGGCCCGATAGCGACCCTGATCGAACGCGACAATCAGTTGCCGGCCTTCAGCGTCTTGCACGCCGAGGCGCGTCAGGCCGATGAACGGTTGCGGTGCGCGGGAGGCCGGTCATGAACACGCACGCCGCGTTTGCTGCTGCCCTGCTTGATCCCCGACTGAACTGCCCCGAAGGTGTGTTCAGTGCCAACGGCGCCGATCCCGCCAGCCGGTTCGCGGTGTATCGCAATAACGTACAGAGTTCGCTGATCAACGCCTTGGCGCACAGCTACCCCGTGGTTGCGCAATTGGTCGGCAATGAATTTTTCCGTGCCATGGCCGCGATCTATTTGCTCGGCAATGCGCCTCAGAGCCCGTTGATCAAGGATTACGGCCACGACTTGGCGGACTTTATCGAAGGCTTCGAACCGGCGGTCAGCGTGCCGTACCTGGCCGATGTCGCGCGACTGGAACGCCTGCGCACCCTCGCCTATCACGCGGCCGACGCCCAGCCGTTGAACCCTGAACAGATCGGCGCAGCGCTCGCTGACCCGCACACCCTGAGCGAGCTGAGCGTCGAACTTCACCCCTCGCTCAACCTGCTGACGTCAGCCTTCGCCGTGGTCTCGATCTGGGCTGCCCATCAGCAAGACGCAACGCTGGCCGGGATTGATCTGGACCACGGGCAACACGCGTTGATCCTGCGCAATGGCCTGGACGTTGAAGTCTTCGTCATCGAACCCGGCGCCAGCGCCTTCATTCAGAACCTGCAAAACGGTCAGCCGCTGCTCCAGGCAGTGGAGTCCGCCCCCGCATTCGACCTCAGCCAAACCCTGGCCTTGCTGATCAGCCACAACGCCCTTACTCACCTCCACCACAACAAGGTATCGCCATGAACACTCAGAACCCGATCAGCCGCGCTGTCGCGCTGCTGGAGATGATTCCACAGAGCCTGATCGCCTTCATTGCGCGGTTCTCCATCGCGGCGGTGTTCTGGAAGTCCGGACAAACCAAGGTCGAAGGCCTCGCCATTGATTTGATCGACGGCACCTTTCAGCTCGGCTGGCCTCGCCTCGCCGATTCGACCATTCCATTGTTCAAGAGCGAGTACCACGTGCCGTTGCTGTCGCCAGAGATCGCAGCGCACTTGGCGGCGTTTGCCGAGCACTTTTTCCCGGTTCTGATTTTGATTGGCTTTGCCACGCGTTTTTCGGCGTTGGCCTTGCTCGGCATGACCCTGACGATTCAACTGTTCGTGTACCCGGATGCGTACCCGACTCACGGCACCTGGGCGGCGGTGTTGCTGTATTTGATGGCGACGGGGCCGGGGAAATTGTCGATTGATCACCTGATCGCCCGACGCTTCGCCCGCTAACCCAGCCCCCCTGTAGCAGCTGCCGAAGGCTGCGTTCGAACGCGAAGCGGTCGCAAAACCTGCAAACGCGGTTTACCTGTCAGACCACAGTGACTGATTTTACGAGTGCTGCGCAGCCGGACGCAGCCTCGCAAGCTCGACAGCGGCTACACGGACCGTGCGAGGCTAAGGCGATCCAGCGCCTCACCGCTACGCTTGAACCAGCCGATCAGGTAATCCGCCAGCACCTGCGTGCGTTTCGGCAAACCGCCCTGATACGGGTGAACCAGGTACATCGGCATGCGCCGCGTCTGATAATCACGCAGGAGCCAGCGCAATCGCCCGTCAGCCAATTCCGTTTGCAGTAAATAGGACGGCAGGCGCGCAATGCCGGCCCCCGCCAATGCGGCTTTTTTCAGCAAGCTGTAGTGATTGCTGGCAAACGGCCCCGACACCCGTACGCGCAACAACTCATGTTGCTGGTGATAGAGCCATTCTTCGCGACCGCTGTAATGACTGTTGAGCAGACAACGGTGTTCGGCCAGGGCCTGCGGTGTTTGCGGTTCGCCATACTGTTCAAGATACGCCGGACTGGCGCAGGTCATCTCGTGCCAGGCCAGCAGTGGCCGAGCCACCAATCGCTCGTCCTTGCCCACCTCGGAACGAATCGCCAGATCGAAACCATCCCGAGACAGGTCGTGAAAGTTGTTGTTCAGATCGAGCTCGATCTGCACCTCTGGGTACTTGCCGGAAAACTCCAGCAACAAACCATCGAAGAAGGTTTCCCCCAGCGATACCGGAACCGTCATACGCACCGGCCCGGCCATGTCGTCCTTCAACCGCGCCAACGCCTGACGCGCCCTTTCGACCTGGACGACAAGCGCCTGAGCTTGAGGCAACAGCGCCGCGCCTGCCGCCGTCAGGCTTAAACGACGCGTGGTGCGTTGCAACAGCACCACCGAAAACCGTGTTTCCAGCAAGCTGATGCGCTTGGACAATTGGCCTTTGCTGCAACCCAGTTGCTGCGCTGCCAAGGTAAAACTGCCGGCTTCGATCAATACCGCGAACGCCGCCAGGTCATCCATTTCGCTCATGGATTGTTTCCATTTGAAAACCAAAGGTTGCCTATTAGTGCGCTTATCAACAGAAAAAACCACTCTAGACTGAGATCACTTTCAACCAATCGAGAATCAGCACGATGAAAATTCTATTGATAGGCGCAAGCGGCACCATCGGCTCGGCCGTCGACAAGGAACTGTCCCAGCGCCACGAAATCATCCGCATCGGCCGCAACAGTGGCGACTTTCAAGTGGATATCAGCGACAGCGCCTCGATCCGCAAGCTGTTCGAACAGACCGGCAAGTTCGATGCCCTGATCTGCGCGGCGGGTAACGTGACCTTCGCGCCGCTGGATGAAATGACCGGAGACAGCTTCGCCCTGGGCCTCAAAGACAAACTGATGGGCCAGGTCAATTTGTTGCTGATCGGTCGCGAGTTCGCCAATGACGGCGCCTCGTTCACCTTCACCACCGGTGTGCTCAGCCATGACCCGATTCGCAGCGGTGCCTCGGCCGCGTTGGTCAACGGAGCGCTGGACAGCTTCGTCCGCGCCGCCGCCATCGAACTGCCTCGCGGCCTGCGCGTGAACTCGATCAGCCCGAACGTGCTGCTGGAAGCCATGGGCAAATACGCGCCTTACTTCCGCGGGTTCAAACCGGTTCCCGCAGCCGATGTGGCATTGGCCTACGCCAAAAGCGTGGAAGGCTTGCAGACAGGTCAGACGTTTCACGTCGGCTGACCGTCCTTTCTGACAGGCATTACTGGCGAGCGATCACTTCGCTCGCCAGGCGCTCGCGCCCGAACTGGCGCAGCCACTGTTGCATTGGCCGTTCGAACCAGCGGTGGCAAATCAGGCTGGCACCGATCAGGACCGCAAAGAACAGCAGCAACGTCCACGGCTGATAAAAGACGCTTCGCCCCGCAAAGAATTTATCCGCCAACAGCGCGGCGATAATTTGCAGCGGGAAATGCAGCAAATAGGAGGCGTAGCTGATATCCCCCAGCCACGCCAAGCGCCGGGCAACCGGTTCCAGTACCTGATGACAGGCTGCAATGGCCATGATCGTCAGCGGGAACAACAGCACACATTTGATCAGCGGCTGATCAGCGCCGAACAACCACCACCCCGCCGCACACCCGATCGTCAACCCCATGCCCACCCAGCGCGGTGGCATTCGTTGCAGCAGCCACGTCACCCACACATAGCCAACACCACCGCAGAAAAAGCTGAACACGCCCAAGGTGATTTTGTACTGCGCAGGAAACACACAAGCGGCCACGGCGATCAAGAAAATGCTGATCAGCATGGGCAGGGGCGAATAACGCCACAGCAGGAAGAATGCCGCGTAGAGCAGCACTTCAACCGAAATCGACCAGGCCGGGGCGTTGAATGACCAGCCTTGTTCCAATCCCCAGGCCGGGGCGAGAAATACATTCAACACGCCGTGATAGAGATCGTTGAACGGATAAACAAAAGCGTTGCCCGTATGCCGTGTATAGATCATCTGTAATAGCGCAACAGCGGCGAAGGTCGCCAGATGCAGCGGATAGATGCGGCTGAAACGCTCGATGAAGAACTGTTTTCCGGTCAGCTCCCTACGCGCCACGGCATGACCGAACAACCAGAAAAAGATGAACCCGGACAAGCTGAAGAACAACGCGACCGCATCGCCACCGTGTCGATAAAACAAGGCGAACACGCTATAGAAAGGTTGCAGTTCGGTTTGCAGCGGGCCCGGCACTGCCCCTTGAAAAAAGAAGTGCTGCCAATGCCAGAACACCACCGCCAACGCCGCGATACCGCGCAGTGCATCCAGTGCGTACAACCGTTTGGGGAAAATAGAGAGACGTTGGTTCATGCCGAAAAGAGCCCGATCCTGGACAAGGGCGCCACTATGCTGGGACGCACCCGGCAACTCAATCCCTGGCACACAAGCCTTGTGATCACGAGCGTGCCTGAGTAACGTGGCGGCACTTGTCTGGAGAGCCAAAGATGCGTGTTGCCCGTTCCTTAGTCGTCGTTGCCCTGCTGCCGCTGTTTGCTGCCTGTCAGTTGTTTGATGGCCCGCGTGAAAGTGCCTCCCACGCGGGCCAGACCCGTATGCAAGGCCAGTTGACGGCGGCGGACGGCAAGTTGCTGTTCCAGCCCTGCAATGAAACCAGCAGCTATGTGGTCAACGACACCGGCGGCACCAGTGTGCTGCAACAGGCGGCGTCTCTGGCCGATACCAAGGGCAAGTTGTTTGCCGATGTGCGCGGGCGCATCGTCGACAGCCGCCTTGATCTGGAGCAGCTGTACCGCGTCGAGCGCTCGGGCACGGCGTGCGACGATCCCAATTTCAAACTGCAGATCCTGCGCGCGGCCGGTCACTCGCCTGAGTGGAACGTCAAGGTCAGTGGCAAAGGCATGGTGGTCGATCGCGCCGGTCAACCGCCCCTGGCCGTCCCTTATGTGGAAGAACAGCTGGGCGACGGCCGTTTCAACCTCAGTACCGAAGCCAATAACCAGCACATCGAACTGTGGGTCGCGCCGCAACGCTGCACCGACAGTAGCACCGGCAGCGTCCAGCACATGAGCGCCGAACTGCGCATCAATGGCCAGGTACAGCGTGGTTGCGCGTATTTCGGCGGTGCGCGCAACGACTGATCGTTTAAGCCTCACGGAATCCGCCTTTGGGGCTTATAATCACCGGTTTCCAACGCCTTGGCGCAGTTGTGCGCCCCGCGAACCGGGTCTTGCCATGTTACGAATCACTGAACTGAAGTTGCCGATCGACCATCCCGAAGAAGACCTGCGCCCTGCCATCGTGCAGCGCCTGGGCATCGCCAGCGATGATCTGCTCGATTTCACCTTGTTCAAGCGCAGCTACGATGCGCGCAAAAAGTCCTCCGAACTGTGCTTCATCTACACCATCGACCTCACCGCCAAGGATGAGGCCGCGATACTGCACAAGTTCGCCGATGACCGTAACGTCAACGTGGCGCCGGATGTCAGTTACAAAGTGGTCGGCCACGCACCGGCCGATCTGCAGCAACGCCCTGTAGTCGTAGGCTTCGGGCCGTGCGGGATTTTCGCCGGGCTGCTGCTTGCACAAATGGGCTTCAAGCCGATCATCCTCGAGCGCGGTACCGAAGTGCGTCAGCGCACCAAGGACACCTGGGGCCTGTGGCGTAAAAGCGTGCTGAACCCCGAATCCAACGTTCAGTTCGGTGAAGGCGGCGCGGGGACGTTCTCCGACGGCAAGCTGTACAGCCAGATCAAGGACCCGAAATTCATCGGTCGCAAAGTCCTGCACGAGTTCGTCAAGGCCGGTGCGCCGGACGAAATCCTCTACGTCAGCAAACCGCACATCGGTACGTTCCGTCTGACCGGTGTCGTGGAAAACATGCGTGAGCAAATTCGCGCGCTGGGCGGCGAAGTCCGCTTCCAGCAACGCGTCACCGATGTGTTGATCGAGGACGGCCAACTGGTCGGCGTCGAACTCAACGGCGGCGAGCAGATCCATTCGAAACACGTGATTCTTGCCCTTGGCCACAGTGCCCGGGACACGTTCCGCATGCTCCACGGCCGTGGCGTGTTCATGGAAGCCAAGCCGTTTTCGGTGGGTTTCCGCATTGAACACCCGCAGTCACTGATCGACCGCGCACGGTTGGGCAAGTACGCCGGCCACCCGAAACTCGGGGCGGCCGACTACAAACTGGTGCACCACGCCAAGAACGGCCGTTCGGTCTACAGCTTCTGCATGTGCCCAGGCGGCACCGTGGTCGCGGCGACGTCCGAGCCGAACCGCGTCGTCACCAACGGCATGAGCCAATACTCGCGTAACGAACGCAACGCCAACTCCGGAATCGTCGTTGGCATCACCCCGGAAGTCGATTACCCGGGCGGCCCGCTGGCCGGCATCGAATTGCAGGAACGCCTGGAATCCCATGCGTTTGTGCTCGGTGGCAGCAACTATGAAGCGCCGGCGCAACTGGTCGGTGACTTCATTGCCGGCAAGCCGTCGACTGAGTTGGGCAGTGTTGAGCCGTCCTACAAGCCTGGCGTTGCATTGGGTGATTTGGCGTTGGCCTTGCCCGCGTTTGCCATCGAGGCGATTCGTGAAGCGCTGCCAGCGTTCGAGAAGCAGATTCGCGGTTACTCGCTGCATGACGCGGTGTTGACCGGGATCGAGACACGCACCTCGTCACCGCTGCGCATTACCCGTAATGAATCGATGCAGAGCTTGAATGTGAAGGGCTTGTTCCCGGCGGGTGAAGGCGCGGGTTATGCGGGCGGGATTCTGTCGGCGGGTGTGGATGGCATTCGGATTGCGGAAGCCGTGGCTCGCGATATCCTCGGCCTGGAAGCCTGATGCACATCCCCCTGTAGGAGTGAGCCGGCTCGCGATGCGGATTAACAGTCAACAGAGATGTTGACTGATCTTTTGCTATCGCGAGCCGGCTCACTCCTACAAGGGATCTTCAGTGTGTCAGATGTTGGCGCGCAGTACCGTCGATGGTAGCGCCTCACCGCGCTCGACACTCGCCGCCACCCTCTCCATCAAACCACTCAATTCATAGCCCTGGCCCTTGAGCCAATCCTGGTCGTAGTACGTGGTGGCATAACGTTCGCCGCCATCACACAGAATCGCCACGATCGACCCCGACTCCCCCGCCGCTGCCATCTGCTGAGCCGCCATCAAGGCGCCGATCAGGTTGGTCCCGCTCGAACCGCCCACTCGCCGCCCCAACCGCTGCGCCAGATAGTGCATCGCCGCCAGGGACAACGCGTCCGGCACTTTGACCATGGCATCAATCACCTTGGGCAGGAACGACGCTTCCACCCGCGGCCGGCCGATCCCTTCGATCCGCGAACCGCACTCCAGGCGCAGGCTGGCATCGCCGGTCTGGTAGTAATCGAAAAACACCGAACGCTCGGCATCGGCGCACAGCACGCGGGTGCAATGCTGGCGATAACGCACGTAACGCCCCAGCGTCGCGGTGGTGCCGCCGGTGCCGGGGCTGGAGATCAGCCAGCTCGGCTCAGGGTGCTTTTCGAAACGCATCTGATGGAAGATCGATTCGGCGATGTTGTTGTTCGCCCGCCAGTCGGTGGCGCGTTCGGCGTAGGTGAACTGGTCGATGAAATGACCGTCATGCTCGCGCGCCAACCGTTCGGATTCGGCGTAGATCTGGGTCGGGTCGTCGACCAGATGACTCTTGCCGCCATAGAAAGCAATTTGGGCGATTTTCTCTTTCGAGGTGGTCGCCGGCATCACCGCAATAAAGGGCAAACCCAGCAAGTTGGCGAAGTACGCCTCGGAAATCGCTGTCGAACCGCTGGACGCCTCGATGACTGGCGCACCGGGCTTGAGCCAACCGTTACACAGCGCATACAGGAACAACGAACGCGCCAGGCGGTGCTTGAGGCTGCCGGTGGGATGGCTGGATTCATCCTTGAAATACAATTCAATGCCCGGAAAACCCGGCAGCGGCAAGGGGATCAGGTGGGTATCGGCGCTGCGCTGGAAGTCTGCTTCGATGATCCGGATGGCTTCGCGGGCCCACTGTCGGTTGTCGCTCATGATGGTTTTCTCGTTGAGTCGGCCTTCTTGTAAGGCTCAGCCTTCAAGCTTAGGAAAAAACCTACATCCCGCACAGGTACAGCTGACGTTCAATACGGCCGGCAACTGCTAGGCTCAAGCCCGGTCCCAACCTTCACGTTGTTACTGCATATAACAAAAAAGAATATAACTTTTGTTTTAACAACTAACGGTACGGGTTAGGGTGTGCCACCTTTTGAATTCATCGATGGAGAGCGACCTTGCCTCTGCGTAGCACTTTCACGCGTTTCTTTCAGTTGGAAGCTGCCAGCGGTCTGTTACTGATCGCCGCGGCAGCCCTGGCTTTAATCATCAACAACTCGTCGTTGTCGTGGCTCTACAGCGGGCTGCTGGACACCCCCGTCGTCGCTCAGATCGGCGCGCTGAAAATCGCCAAGCCGTTACTGCTGTGGATCAACGACGGCCTGATGGCGATGTTCTTCCTGCTGATTGGCCTGGAAGTGAAGCGCGAAGTCCTCGACGGCCAGTTGTCGAACCCTTCGCAAATCGTCCTGCCCGGCGCCGCGGCGATTGGCGGTATGGTCGTGCCGGCGCTGCTCTACTGGTTCTTGAACCGTGACGATCCGGCAGCCTTGGGTGGCTGGGCCATCCCGATGGCCACCGACATTGCCTTTGCCCTCGGCGTACTCGCCTTGCTAGGCAAACGCGTGCCGGTGTCGCTGAAGCTGTTCCTGATGACCCTGGCGATCATTGACGACCTGGGCGCAATCATCGTCATCGCGATCTTCTATTCCGGCACCCTGTCGACGCTGTCGCTGGCATTGGCGGCTGCCTGCATCATCGCGCTGATCGCCATGAACCGGCTCGGCGTGGTGAAGCTTGGACCGTACATGATCATCGGCTTGATCCTCTGGGTCTGCGTGCTCAAGAGCGGTGTCCACGCCACGTTGGCCGGTGTGACCCTGGCGTTCTGCATCCCGCTGCGCACCAAAAACGCCGAGTCTTCGCCACTGCTGACCCTTGAACACGCCCTGCACCCGTGGGTGGCTTACGGCATCCTGCCGCTGTTCGCCTTCGCCAACGCCGGCCTGTCCCTGAGCGGTGTCACCGTTGAAAGCTTCACCCACCACGTACCGATGGGTATCGCCACCGGCCTGCTGCTGGGTAAAACCGTGGGTGTGTTCGGCCTGACCTGGCTGGCGGTGAAAATCGGCATCGCCGCCCTGCCCCAAGGCGCCAATTGGGGCCATGTGCTGGGGGTATCGATCCTTTGCGGGATCGGTTTCACCATGAGTCTGTTCGTCGGCTCGCTGGCGTTTGAGCCAGGCGTCAGCGACTACGCCGGGATGGACCGGATGGGGATTCTGACCGGGTCGATTCTCGCGGCATTGATTGGTTATGCGGTGACGGCGATGGCGAGTCGCAAGAGCGCCGTTTTGCAGTCCTGAGCGAAAGCGAACGCTCCTAGCAGCATCAAGGATTCATCCTACAGCCACGATCCGCCTCGTTCGTTAACGTCGCACAGCTCCTTTATTGGGGACTGTCGACGGACGAACGCAAGGAAGATCAGTGGCTGGCAACAAGGAAGTCCCCAGGGCTAAAAGCCCACCCTCCGGTGACGGTCATCACGTTACCCACCGCTTCATGACAGCCACCGAACTGGCCGAGCGCGATGCGCGACAAAGCGCTTACGACGCCATGCTCGCCCGGCAGCAGGCTTTTGAAGATAGGCTTCAGGCCTCGACGAAAAAACCCGACATCCCTCGCGCGGGATGCGTCTTTGCCAAGTCCTGCAACCTGCCAGACGCCATTATCGATTACTCGAATCCTTCGGGTGTGGTTCCGACCGACAGCCTCAAGGATTACGGAGAAATTGTCTGGCTCGGTGCTCGTGATACAGACGATGCCGGGGTGCTGAATCTCGAAACCATCAGCGGCAGTACCGTCTCCCTCGGCGTAGGTCGACTGGCACTTAGAGCCCCGGCGCTCGCTGCACCTTTATTGGCACTTGAAGCCGCCACTGCCGCCACATTGGCCGGTGTCGTCGCGTTGTTCTGGACGCCGAGCCCGGGTGATAGCGCGCTCTACACCGACGAACAACTGCGTGCCCTGAAACAGGCCAGAACCCGCGTTCGATTGCAGGTCGAGCAGCAGGCTGACGGCAGCCTCAAGGGCTACGGGTTCTACACCGGC
Organism: Pseudomonas mucoides; assembly: GCF_015461845.1. GTDB lineage: Bacteria > Pseudomonadota > Gammaproteobacteria > Pseudomonadales > Pseudomonadaceae > Aquipseudomonas > Aquipseudomonas mucoides. The sequence goes on from NZ_JACOPW010000001.1 coordinate 1,580,654, forward strand.
AAAAACCGCGATTGGGAAATGGTCGATGTCGTGCAGTTCACACTGCGCGGCAGCCAGCAGGTGGCGGATCTCGGGGGAGGTGTTGAACTGATCTGGACACCGGCCGTGGATGGCTCGGACACCCTCGGCATTCCAGCACTGGAGGCTGCACCGCAGGCGCCGCATATCTGGGTGTATCCGCCGACGCCGGCGGCGGCCAGCATTATTGTGAACCCGGTGTATCCGCCTGAGTACAAGGATTTCATTCTTGTGTTTCCGGCGGGGTCAGGGGTGAAGCCGGTTTACATTGTTCTGTCTTTGTTGAACTTGAGCTAACCGACAGTCAAATCCTTCAGATAGCGCGGCTACTAAACGTCGATTTCCCTGAAGGCTTGGAGTATTCATCGGCACCCGTGCGGCACCGTGAACCGGAACCGGGAGCAATATGATAGCGAGTTTGACGGCTACGACTTGTCTCTAGAGAGACTGCAACTGATGTGCAACAGGTGAAAACCACAGACACAAAAAACCCCGACCAGTCACCTGATCGGGGTTTTTCTTTACCCATCCCGCTTAGTGCGAAACGCGGCTCGTGCCATCTACAGTAGAAATCCGCACACGTTCGCCAACGCGGAACACTTCATTCTCCTGAACTTGCTGAACATAGGCGCGCATGCTGCCGTCGTCTTCGCGCACAGTGATTTCGACGCCTTGGGTGCGGGTCAGGCCTTCTTCGGCCGCCGAACCTACCAGGCCGCCGGCGACTGCGCCGATGACTGCGGCAACGATGCTGCCTTTGCCGCCGCCGATGGCGCTACCGCCAACGCCGCCGACCACTGCACCTGCAGCGCCGCCGATTGGGGTTTTGGTGCCTTCGATTTTCACTGGGCGCAGCGCTTCGATGGTGCCCATGCGAATCGTTTGCACACGACGCGCTTCATCACGGGAGTAGGAGTCACCGGTCAGGCTGGATTGGCAGCCGGTGAGCAACATCGCCATCGTGGAAAAGGAAGCAACCAACAAAACAGACTTACGCATAGCATCAACTCCAAAGGACAGGTGATCATTAAACCCCGCAGCTTGACGCCTGTCACGGCATGGTCGGGATAAAAATGTTTTGATTCAGGCCCGGTACAGGCGCCACTGCACATTCACGCCCCAAGGATTGTCATGGATTACTTCATCGTTTTCATCACTACCGTCGCCGGTCTGTACTTCCATTGGTGGCTGTACGTTCGGATAAAACGCTGGATGGACCGCGACCTGGCATTGGCTTTGGCTGGGAAGGACGAACAGAAAAAAGCTTTCATGCTCCAGCAACTGGCGAACGCTCACGCACAGAAGATCAAGCGTCGGGACCTGCCCCAGTGGCTTGAGGCCGCTGCAGCAAGGTATCCCGAACGGTAGACTGCTTAGGGTGCCAGACGTTCAAGAATCCAGTCAGCGCCCTGTAGGCGGTAGTTCAGGCGATCATGCAGGCGGCTCGCACGACCCTGCCAGAACTCGATGCGTTCCGGCAGCAAGCGATAACCGCCCCAGTGATCCGGGCAGTGCGGCGCTGTATCGCTGAAACGTTGCTCGGTGTTCTTGAGCAGCGCTTCCAGTTCGGCACGATCGGCAATCACCCGGCTCTGCGGTGACGCCCAGGCACCGAGTCGGCTGCCCAGCGGACGAACCTGGAAGTAGGCGTCGGATTCTTCGGGCGAAACCTTCACCACCCGACCTTCGATGCGCACCTGGCGCTCCAGGGCCGGCCAGAAAAAGGTCATGGCCGCGAACGGATTCGCCGCCAAGTGCTGACCCTTGGCGCTTTCGTAGTTGGTGAAGAACGTGAAGCCCTGCTCGTCCAGACCTTTGAGCAACAGAATGCGGCAATGAGGCCGACCGTCCTGATCGACCGTCGCCAAAGTCATGGCGTTCGCCTCCACCGGCGCTTGCTCGGTTTTCACCGCGTCGGCGAACCACTGGTGGAACAGCCCGAACGGCTCTGCCGGGGCTTGCGCCTCGGTCAGGCCATCACGGGTGTAGTCACGACGCATATCAGCCAGGCCTTGGGTCATGGCGCATTCCTTTTGGTTAACGAATCACTTTTTGGTGGCGTCAGCCGCGACGTCAACTTTCTTGGCGTCGGCAACTGCTTTGGCCGGCACCGTCTTCTTCGCTGGCGTTGCGGTTTTAGCCGGCGCTTTCTTGGCAGTGGCTTTCTTCGCCGGGGCCTTTTTCGTCGCCGGCACAGCCGCTTTCTTCGCCGCTGGCGCAGGGGTGACCGGTGTGGCCACTGGCTTGATGTCCTTCGCCGCGATCATAGTCACTGGCGCCGGAGCCGGCATGTTGTACTTGGCCAGCAACGCCACCATTGTGTTCTGCGGGGTCACCAGCAATTCCACGCGACGGTTCAAGGCACGGCCTTCAACACTGTCGTTGGCCGCACGCGGGGCGTCACCGCCCATGCCGCGGAGCATCAGGCGGTCACGCTGCAAACCGCTGAGACGGAAGATGGCGGCGACGGCTTGTGCACGTTCCTGGCTCAGTTTCACGTTGGCCGGTGCCGCACCCGACGTATCGCTGTGACCGAGTACCAGCACGGCCGTTTTCGGATCGACTTCAAGGATTTTCGCGACACGGGTGAACGGGCCGAGGGTGACAGGCAGCAGCATAGCTGGACGATCCGGGTTGAACGAGCCTTCTACCGGCGCGGTCACCACCAATACGTTTTCGCGGCGTTCAAGTTGCAGGTTGCTGTCCTTGATCGCTTCACGCAGACGCGGTTCGTAGTCGTCTAGCCAGGCCTGGGTGACTTTCGGGTCTATTGGCGCAACCTTGGTAGCGCTCTGATCCTTGCCGCCGAACGGCCACCACCACGAGTTACCCGCGTTGGTATCAGCCTTGGCGACCGGGACCGGTTTGGCTTCAGGTTTTATTTCCGGCTTGGCAGCGGTCTTGGCAGCGGCATCATCGGCACCGAACGGCCAGTACCAAGGGCTGGCGCTCTCACTTTTGGCAACAGGTGCGGTGGCAGCAGGTTTCAGTGGGGCCGGGGCCGGGGCAGGAACTGGGCTCGGCTCTTTAGCGGCGACTTTGTCGGACGAACCGAACGGCCACCAGCTGCCACCATCGGAATCACTTTTTGGGGTCTGTGCACAACCGGTGATAGCAAAGCACAGGGCCAGGGCGAGAGTTGGTTTGGATGACATCGGATATCCACGAAATATGAAGTAATGAAAAGTCAGACCGAAGCGGCCCGCACAAACTGACGCTTTGAAACCGAAAAGGCTGCCGGGTTCCGGTACTGGAACCCTTGAGCGGGTTTTACAGACAAGTGGCCAGTACTCGCGCAAGCTTCTGCGCGCGTGGATCCATCAAGACGTACGGCCCCAGGGTATTTGTCACAAAACCGAAGGCTACATCGTGTTCAGGGTCGGCAAAACCGATGGAGCCGCCAGCGCCCGGATGGCCGAACGCCCGTGGGCCGAGGCCGTAGGTCGCGTTGGGAACGTCCGGTTGATCAAGCATGCAACCCAGACCAAAGCGGGTCCGGGTCAATAAAGTCCTGTCGTCGCCGAGGCTGTGTTCTCGGGTCAGCTCATCGAGCATTTCGCCTTCCAGCAAACTGCCATCGAGCAGGCCGGCGTAGAACCCGGCCAGACTGCGCGCATTGCCATGACCGTTGGCGGCAGGTTGCTGCATACGCCGCCATTCGGGTTTGTTGGTGCTGGTCATGATCGACGGCGGATTGGTGAAGGCCCGGGTGGTCATGGCCGTCGGTTCACGCAGGGTCACTTGCAACAGGCGCTGGGCGGCGGCATCGCCGACATTACCCTTGCCACGCGCGATGTGCGCCACGCGATGGAATTCTTCATCAGCCAGGCCGACGTGGAAATCCAGGCCCAATGGCCTGGCAACGCGAGCGACGATGGATTCGCCCGGCCCACGACCGTCGGCACGGCGCAGTAACTCGCCCACCAGCCAGCCGTAAGTGATCGCGGCGTAGCCGTGGCCTTGGCCCGGCGTCCACCACGGCGTTTCGGCCGCGAGGGCGTCGACCATGGTTTGCCAGTCGTAAAGTGCCTCCGGGGCCAGCAATTCGCGCAACGCCGGCAAGCCTGCCTGATGGCAGAGCAATTGACGCAGGGTCACGGACTCTTTGCCGGCGGCGGCAAATTCGGGCCAATAGCGCGCTACCGGTGCATCCAGTTGCAGCTTGCCCTCAGCCACCAATTGCAGGGCCGTGACCGCGGTGAACGTCTTGGTGCAGGAGAACAGGTTGGCGATGGTGTCGCTGTGCCAGGCTTCGCTGCCATCCTTGTCGGCGGTGCCGGCCCAGAGGTCAAGGACGGTTTCACCGCCGACCTGGATGCACAAGGCTGCGCCACGTTCCTGAGGATCGTCGAACAGCGCCGCGAAAGCTTCGCGCACGGCTTCGAACTTAAGCTCGTAATGACCCTGAATCTGCACCCGCATTGCTCCCGGATATTCGCTATACAAAGTGGCCCGCATTGTTCCAGCCATTAGCCGTTTTGGGAACAGGGTTGGGCTGGGCGGTCGGTTGCCCATGGATTGGATGAGAAAATTTGTGGTGTCTTTTCGGACGCCATCGCGAGCAGGCTCACTCCTGCAGGGGATCTTCGCCACACCAAAGATCCCCTGCAGGAGTGAGCCTGCTCGCGATGCTTTTAGAACTTAATGACCATTACCGGAATGCCCACCCGCATTTCCAGTGCCCTTCCCCGGCCCTTTTCCGGCCTCGGCCTTTCTGCCGCCCTCCGCATCGTGGCTGGCCTTGTCGGCCTCGGCCGCTGCTTTCACGGCCTCTTTGCTCAACTGATCGACAGCCGCCAGGTTGCTCTTGCGCACGGCCTCCACAAACCCTTGGAACGGCAGATCAGTAATCCCTACCAGACCAAAGTGACCATTCTCACCATCCAGCAAACGCCCGGTCACGGGTTGGTCCAGGTATTGGAACCAATGCACACCGACAATCGAAGGCTCGCTCAGCGCCTGCTTGAGGAAGTTCGCGTAGGCCGGCCCACGGTCTTCTTCCTTGGCCAATTGCGTCACGCCGCCCCAGAACGGACCGCGATCCGCCGAGCCGAAGTTGAATTCGGTGATCAGCACCGGTTTGTCGAGGCTGCGCAGCTTGGCGAAGTCGTAACCGTCCTGCGGTTGCAAGGTGTACATGTTGAAGCTCAACACGTCGCAATACTGCGCGCAGGAGTCCACGGCTTCCGGGGTGCTGATGGCGAAACGACCGCCCAGCAACAGCTGGTTCGGCGCGTGCCACTTCAGCGAGTCGGAGAGGGTCTTGAAGTAGGTATCAGCGAAGACCTTCTGGAAGTATTTGAAGTCAGCCTCGATTTCCGGGTGGTCAGCGCTTGGCAGCGGCGGCACGAAGCCCGGGTCTTCCATCAATTCCCAGGCCGGCAAATCGATGCCCCACGCTTTGGACAGCCCCGCCTGATTGCGATATTTGTCGCGCAGCTGCTTGAGGAACGCACGTTTGGCCGGCACGTCGGTGGTCATTTTCAAGGTGCCGTAAGCCAGCGCATAACGGGCTTTCGGGTCGTTACCGGGACCGGCCCAGGCCAATTCGTTGTCGGCGTAGTAGCCGATCAGCCACGGGTCGTCGCGATGATCGCGGGCGGCAATGGCCACGGCGCGTTCGGTGGCCATGGCGAAACGTGGATCGAACGGGTCAGGCATGCCGCCCCACCAGTCGGTGCCGGTGCTGATGCTGGCGTAATCGCCGACGATCGACAGCGGCAAGGTGTACGGCACGCGATCAGCGTCGCCGAGCGCCGGGGCGCTCCAGTTGCCGATGGTGTTGAAGCCCCAGGCTTGCAGGCGATCCAGGGTGTGGTTGGTCCAGCGTTGTTCATCCACCACCGCTTTGCAGGGTTCGGCGGGTTTCTGCTCAACTGCTTTCGCCTCGGTCGCTTCGGCGGCGCCGGTCTTGGCCGCTTCGGCGACTCCGGCTTCGGCAATAGAAGGCGTAACAGGTTGCTCGGCAGCCTTCTCGACCGTCGCTTCGACCGCATCGGCCTTGGCCGCTTCGGCAACACCGGCCTTGGTGTCACTGCCCAGCGCACACGGTGCGCCATACAGGCGCTGCAAATTGGCACCGTAAAAATCGTACCAGCGACCGGCGTTATAGCCGCGGCCCTGATCGGCACCGTTACCGCCACGGTTGTCACCGTCGCCAAAATGGTTGGCCAGCGGCTCGTCGGGTTTTGGCAGGGACTCGAACATCCACTCCCGGCCGGCAACGTAAGTCTGGTTGACGTCCGGGGCCACGGTGTTGACCCCAAGCGAATAGAACGGATGCCCTTGCGGGGTGACCAGGTACCAGCGACCGTCGCGCTTTTCAGTGCGGAAAAAGCCGCTGGCCTTGAATATCGGGCCTTTGGTCCAGCCACCGTAGGTGTCCAGAGAGGATTTTTCGCGCTCGGCCAGCCAGGTTTTCAGTTGTTGCTGTTCCTTGGCGGCTGCGCTTTTCAATTGCTCATCGCTGCTGATCTTTTCTGGCCATTTGGCCCGGGTCGACTGACCGTATGCATCCACTAACCCGCCATAAACGGCCCGGGTCACGGCATCACCGTCCTGCACACCAAAACGTTCGAGCAAGATGTTCTGGGCCACTTTCGGTTGATCCATCGACAAGGTCACCGACACCACCTGGCTGCGATCCAGCTCACCGGCGCTGCTGGCCAGCAACATGCGCTGGCCGTCGACGGTCATCGGCATGGGCGGCCCGGCTTTCATGCCCTGGCTCAACGATGAGCTTGCCACCAACGGCACCAGCAAGGTCTGCGCAGGACCGGCCGGCAAATCGACGCGACTGACCAGCGTCTTGCCGTCATTGCTCTGGATTTTCACGTACAGGGTCACGGCCCAATCCATTGCACTCTGGATTCGCAGGCTCATGGCGCCCGATTGCGACCAGTCCCAGGCGCCGGTTTGCGGGGTCAAACGCAAACTCGGCTGGGCCACCGGGTTGAACGTCACCCGGCGCAACACTTCGCCTTCGGCTGTTTGTTCCGCATTGGATTGGGGCAGGCTGGCGTCCTGAGTCGCCACCTGGACCACGTCAGCGGGGCGTACAAAGTTGAACAGCGTCTGTTGGCCGGCGGGGGCTGCCAGCAAAGGGGCTGCGAACATCAGGGCAAATACAGCGGGCAACGAACGGCGAATCATAGGAACGTGGATCTCCCTAACGACCTTCAAGGGTCAATGGAAAAGCGATGGTAGAGAGATAGACAACGCGGCGGGCAAATGTGCCCACCGGTGTATCAGGAAATTTCGCGGCGAAATGGCGGAAGCGCATTGAGGATGGCTTTGCCGTAACGCTGGGTGACCAGACGTCGATCGAGCAAGGTGATGGTGCCGCGATCCTCTTCGGTACGCAGCAAGCGACCGCAGGCCTGGACCAGTTTCAGCGAGGCATCCGGCACGGAGATTTCCATGAACGGATTGCCGCCACGGGCCTCGATCCATTCCGCCAGCGCGGCTTCGACGGGATCATCCGGCACCGAGAACGGGATCTTCGCGATCACCACGTGCTCGCAGTACGCGCCCGGCAAGTCGACCCCTTCAGCAAAACTTGCGAGGCCGAACAGCACACTGGAATCCCCGCCATCGACACGTGCCTTGTGCTTGTTCAAGGTTTCCTGCTTCGACAGGTTGCCTTGAATGAACACTTGCTTGCGCCAGTCGCGGTCGAGGCCGTCGAACACGTCCTGCATCTGTTTGCGGGAAGAAAACAGCACCAGCGTGCCCCGGGAGCCTTCAACCAGTTGCGGCAAGTCACGAATGATCGCCGCGGTGTGGGCCGGTGCATCCCGCGGATCGGCTTTCAGGTCCGGCACGCGCAGCACGCCGGCATCGGCGTGGTGAAACGGGCTTGGGACCACGGCGGTCACGGCTTTTTTCGGCAGGCCGGCGCGCATGCGAAAACGGTCGAACGTGCCGAGGGCCGTCAGGGTTGCCGAGGTCACTAATGCGCCGTAAGCGACGTTCCACAGGTTGCGCCGAAGCATTTCTGCGGCAAGGATCGGGCTGGCGTTGACCTCGATGTCGAACAGCGAACCGCTTTCGGCCAACGTCAGCCAACGGGCCATGGGCGGGTTGTCTTCCGGGTCTTCAGCGGTGAACGCCACCCACAACTCCCAATTGCCCGAGGAACGGGACAACAGGCTGCCGAACAGTGGGTACCACTCTTCGGCCTGATTGCTGGCGATGCCGATGTTGACCTCGCCGTCCATGCCTTCCTTGAGCAACTCGGTGAGTCGGGTGAACAGGTCGGTGAGCCGGGCAAAGCCCTTCTTCAGCTCGACACCCATCTCGCGCATGTGCTCGGGAATCACCCCGCCGACGAAGCGATGACGCGGCCGCTCGCGGCCTTCGACGTCTTCGCCGGGTTTGAAATCGGCGACCTGCTCGCAGGCGGTGAACATGAATTGTTGCTGGGTCTTGATCTCGCGGGCCAGTTCCGGCACTTGCTCGATCAACTTGCCCAAATCGCCGGGCAGCGGGTGCTGGGCCAGCAGTTTGGTGAGGTTTTTCGCGGTGGTTTCCAGCCAGTCGGCAGTGGAACGCAGGCGCGTGTAATGGGCGAAGTGGCCGATGGCCTTGTCTGGCAGGTGGTGACCTTCGTCGAACACGTAGATGGTGTCGCGCGGGTCTGGCAGCACGGCACCGCCGCCCAAGGCCAGGTCGGCCAGCACCATGTCGTGGTTGGTGACGATCACGTCAACCTTGCCCATGCCTTCGCGGGCCTTATAAAAGGCGCACTGACCGAAGTTCGGGCAATGGCGGTTGGTGCACTGGCTGTGATCGGTGGTCAGACGCGCCCAGTCGGCATCTTCCAGCGCCGTCGACCAACTGTCGCGGTCGCCGTCCCATTTATTGCCGGCGAGTTTTTCGATCATGCTGGTGAACAGCTTCTGACTGGCCTCGTCGACCTCGATCTTGAAGCCTTCTTCTTCGAACAACTGCGCCGTGGCCGTTTGTGCGTGGCCTTCCTGCAGCAACATGTCGAGCTTGGACAGGCACATGTAGCGCCCACGGCCCTTGGCCAACGCGAAGCTGAAATTCAGCCCGCTGTTGCGCATCAAATCGGGCAAATCCTTGTAGACGATCTGCTCTTGCAGGGCGACGGTGGCCGTGGCGATGACCAGGCGTTTGCCGGCAGCCTTGGCGGTCGGGATCGCCGCCAGGCTGTAGGCCACGGTTTTGCCGGTACCGGTGCCGGCTTCCACCGCAACAATCGCGGGGTCGCCACTGCGCCGGCCTTCGTCGTCGGTGTCGATATCCCCGAGGACCTTGGCAATTTCGGCGATCATCAGGCGTTGGCCGTAGCGCGGCTTGAGGCTCTTGGCTTCGAGAAAACGCGAATAGGCGCCCTGGATCGTGGTTTTGAGTTCGGTGCTGATCATGGATTGTCGGGCGCTAAAAACGCTGGATAAATTTTCAGTGGTTCGGTTCGGCGGCTATCATACCCCGCTAATTAATCCCGCGCAGAACGGAGTACCCCAATGACACCTTTTGGCATCGTTTATACCCTGCATGTCCTGTCCGCCCTGGTGTGGGTGGGCGGCATGTTTTTCGCTTGGATGGTTTTGCGCCCCGCGGCCATGAAGGCGCTGGAAGGCCCCGCCCGGCTGAAGCTGTGGGTGGAAGTGTTTCAAGGTTTTTTCCGCTGGGTCTGGGTCGCGGTAGTGCTGCTGCCGATCAGCGGGGTCGGCATGATTCATCTGCAATACGCCGGGTTTGAGGCCGCGCCGCGTTATGTGCAGGTGATGATGGGGTTGTACGTGGTGATGACGGCGCTGTTTATCCGGATCCAGGCGCTGATGCTGCCGGAGTTGCGCATTGCAGTGAACGCGCAGGATTGGCCGACGGGTGCAGCCGTGCTCGGGAAGATTCGGCGGTTGGTGGGGATTAATTTGATGGTGGGTCTGTTGCTGGTGGCGATTGCTGCGGCCCGGCCGATGTTCTGATGATCGTTCCCACGCTCTGCGTGGGAACGATCAGGATTACAACCGTTGAACCGTTACCGAACCCGCCGCCCCGGCAGGACCAGGCTGGCCATCCGCTCCCGGACGGCCACTTTTGCCGCCATCGGCCTTGTACACCAGGCAGCCTTTGGCCTGGCCACCCGCCCCCGGTTTACCACCAGGACCTGCAAGACCGCCGGCACCGCCAGCGACCTGCACCTTGATTTTATCCGCCGGGAAATCGCGCGGCACTTCCAGCTTCACCAGTGCGCCCGCAGCCCCCGGCTGACCATCACTGCCATCGCTGCCATCGGCACCGCGACCGGCCTGACCATAGGTACAACCCGGATCCTGGCCATTGGCGCCGTCAAGACCGAAAAACCCCGGTGCGCCCGCACCGCCGCGAGCATCGACCAACAATTGCGGAGCGGTCAACGCCTTGATCTGCAAGTTCAGATTGCGCCCCGAGCGTGCCGCCTTCTGGAAACTCCCCGGCGCGCCCCGCGCGGTGATCTGACTGCCTTCCGACAACTCGGCACGGTGCACTTTAAATTCCAGCGGTTGTTCACCCGGCACGATGGCAATTCGCGCTTCACGCCCCAGGTGCAATTCGCCCACCGTCACTTCGGTGACATTCGAAGGAATCAGCAAAGTGCCGTAATCCGCGACTTCCAGCCGCTCCAGTTGCAAGGTGCTGGCCGTGTTGGGCAGGCGCATCAACGAGTTGGCTTCGACACTGACAACCTGAGCGCAGGCCAATGGACTGATAAATGCGGCGAGCAGACAGAGATTACGCATGGGAAGCCTTCGGTGCGGAGGGAGCCGGGATGGTTTGAAGATGGAAGACGCCGAAAATGGCAATCTGCAAGCGATCACGCCAAGGGTGGGCGCGGCCTTTGAGGCTGCGGTTGCAGAACACCAGCTCCAGCAGATGGAACAGTGCCAGCAGGCCCCCGGCCAGATTGACCAATGGGTGCAACGGATAAACAAACGGCGTGAGCAGATTGACCAGCACCACCAGCCAGAACAGCAGGGTCAATAACTTCCCCAGCCCCCAAAACACCTTCATACGCTCCCCCGCTGATCATTATTCTTTGGGCGCACAGTAACGGCTTCCACGCGGGATGCGCCAGAGGGCAACGGAAAATTCTTCATGAAGACCGCCGAATGGCCATCGCCCCCCCTTATTGGCGGGCCGATGGCTCTATATCGCGGCTTAGCGATTGATATGCAATTCCACGCGACGGTTTTTCGCGCGCCCTTCATCAGTCGCGTTATCGGCGATGGGCTCACTTTCGCCCTTGCCTTCACTGGTGAGTTTGTTCGGGTCCAGCCCCTGGTTCATCAGATAGGCTGCCACGCTGGTGGCGCGACGTTCCGACAACATTTGGTTGTAGGCATCGGAACCGACACTGTCGGTATGGCCGACCACCTTGATACTCACCACATCGGCGCTTTGCAATTTCGGCATCAGCGCAGTCAGCTGATTCTGCGCAGACGGGGTCAGGTCAGATTGATTGAACGCAAACAGCACATCGCCCGCATCGCTGAGGGTGATGACTTCTTCGGGTACAGGTTCGACAGGTTTCACGCTGGCCGGGTATTGCGGCAGCGGGCAACCATGATGTTCGACCGGCGTATTGGCGGGAGTATCGGGGCAACGATCACGTCGATCAAAAACGCCGTCGCCATCTTCGTCGCCATCCTGGGCGTAACAGATCAAGCCGCCAGTCAGGATTCCGAGCGCTGCTCCTCCGGCCGCCCAGCCGCCACTTTCGATGGCGCCCAAACCGCCACCCACCAGCCCGCCTATGACGCTGCAGATTGGCCAGGTGCGTTGATTGAGGGGGGCAGTGCCATCACTGTGAGTTGCGCAACCGGTCAACAGGCTGCCAAGCAGCAGAACCGGTAGGACGGTCCTTGTGAGAACGCTCATATTGAAAGCTCCTGTGTTACCGGCCCATACCGGTTACACAGGAGTAAAGACCCGCATCCGCGACTATACAAGCCACGGAGCGGAAGGGACTTTAACGGTTGATTTTGATTTCCGTGCGACGGTTCATCGCGCGGCCGTCAGCCGTTTTGTTATCGGCGACCGGCTGGCTTTCACCGGCACCTACTACAGACACGAAGCTACTACGTGGCACGCCTTGCTCGATGAGGTACTCAACCACCGAGTGAGCGCGTTTATCCGACAGTTTCTGGTTGTAGGCATCGCTGCCCACGCTGTCGGTATGGCCGGTAACGGTCAGTTGAGCGGTAGGCGCTTCCGCCTTCAAGCGAGTGGCGATCTTGTCGAGGACCTGCTTGTCGGATGGTGTGAGGGTGGCTTTGTCAAACTGGAAGTGAACATCGCGGATGACGATGGTTTCTTCCTTGACCACAACAGCCTCTTCAACCACCGGTGCAGGTGGAGGGCAACCGTTGGCATCGACTGTCACGCCGTGCGGTGTGCCCGGGCACTTGTCGCGGCTATCCGGTACACCATCACCGTCTTCGTCGCCATCACCGTGAACCCAGCAATAGGCCGCTGCCGTGCCGCCGACGAGCAGCGCGCCATAGCCTGCCCACGCGGAGCTCTCGGTCGCGCCGAGACCCGCACCCACGACACCACCGACAGCCGCACAGGTCGGCCAGTCGGTTTTCTGCAAACCTGCGCAACCAGTCAACACACTGGTGAGCAGAACCAAGGGTAATGCTGTCCGAACTATGCTCATCTAGTTTTCTCCTGAGGGATCGGCTTAGAACCGATTCAGGTAGTAAAGACCCGACTATTAAACTCCGCCAGCAATAGGCCATTGCTGTTTTATCCCGTGTACACGACGGATTGGCGCATTTGCGCTAAACCCGCTCTAGGCCCGGACGTTTGGGCAGGCTAGTCTTGGTGCTCTGATTGAGGATCTTTGATGATTGCAGCTATTTCTTCGCGCACACCGCAACAGGCGTTGGCCGCTTTGCTGGACCTTTACGCTCCCGCGCAGCTGTTGCTGATCGGGGCCAGTGAGTTTCCCGCCCTGGAAGCCTTCAAGCTTGCGCACCCGGATACGTGTGTCGCCCACACGGCACCGGGACCGTTGCCGGCGGAACTGGCGGCACGCCGGTTTGATCTGGCGCTGGCGGTCGATTGCCTCGAACACTTGCCAAAGCGCGACGGCTTGAACCTGCTCGGCGGGATCCGCAACCTCAACGCCAGCCGCATTGCGGTGCTGGCGGACTTGTCGGCCAGCGGCTGGCAGGAGACGGATTTTTTCTCCCTGGCCCTGCAAGCCAGCGAGCGCTTCCAGCGCGATGAACAAGTGTTGACCCTGTTCACCTATGATCTGCTTGACTACAAACAAGTACCCGACTGGCTCAACTCACGCTTTTGGGCCAATCCGGAAAACTTCGGGAAATATTGGTGGTAATGCAATGAGTACATCCATTTGCCCTTGCGGCAGCGGCACCTTGCTCGATGCCTGCTGCGGTCATTACCACGCCGGGCATCCGGCGCCGTGTGCCGAAGCCTTGATGCGCTCGCGCTACAGCGCCTACGTGCTGGGGCTGATCGACTATCTGGTGGCGACTACCCTGCCCGCGCAACAGGCCGGCCTGAATCGTCAGTCCATCAGCGACTGGAGCGCTCAAAGCACCTGGCTGGGCCTGGAGGTGGAAAGCTCCGAAGTCTTCGGCGGCCAGCCGGAACACGCCTTCGTGACCTTCACCGCGCGCTGGCACGATGGCAGCGGCGAACACAGCCACCGCGAGCGCTCGTCCTTCGTGCAGAACGCCGGTCACTGGTACTTCATCGATCCGACCGTGCAACTCAAGGCCGGGCGCAATGACGCCTGTCCATGCGCCAGCGGCCAGAAATTCAAGAAATGTTGCGCGGGGTATTTCAACAGTTGAGGTGAGCGACCTGTAGCAGCTGCCGGAGGCTGCGTTCGGCTGCGGAGCGGTCGTGAAATCAGGCAGCGCGTTGTTTCAGTGGGATAGAGGTGACAGGAATACGACTGCTTCGCAGTCGGACGCAGCCTTCGGCAGCTGCTACAGGTTCAAGGGAGATACACGACCATGATCACCCGGCGACACGCACTTTATCTGCTCAGCCTGCTCCTGTTTCTGGGGCTCGCTGGCTGTGCGTCGTGGTTCGAGGATGACGAGCCTGACCCCGAAGTGCATCTGGTCAAGGTCGAAGTCGTGCGGGCAAAACTGCTGGAGCAGAAATTTTTGCTGCACTTTCGCATCGACAACCCCAACGACAGTGACTTGACCGTGCGCAGCCTCGAGTACCGAATTCACTTGGGTGACATCTTGCTGACCGAAGGTGAGTACGATCACTGGTTCACGGTCGGCCCCAAACACAGCGCTTACTTCAAGGTTCCGATCCGGACCAACCTGTGGCCCAAGGTGCGCGATCTGGTGAAAATGCTGAAAAAACCCGACCAACCCATTCCCTATCGTCTGGAAGGTGTACTGCAAACCGGTTTATTCATCGCGCATGACGTGCACCTTGCGCGCAATGGCGTGATAATCCCCGCCGATTTAATTCCGGAGCACACCCGATGACCCAGCAACCCCACGTCCATGGCCCTGACTGTAACCACGATCATGACCATCACGACCACCATGATCACCATGATCACGACCATGACCATGTTCACGGTCCGAACTGCGGCCACGCTCACCAGGAACCGGTGCGCAACGCCCTGAAAGACGTCGGCCGCAACGACCCTTGCCCGTGCGGCAATGGCAAGAAATTCAAGAAGTGCCACGGCGCTTGATGCGTCGGGCGAAGAATTTCTTCGCCGGTTGAATCGCCTTCGCGAGCAAGCCCACCCCCACATTGGATTTGTGTCCAACATAAACCCCTGTGGGAGCGAGCTTGCTCGCGATGACTACATCACATTCACTATCAATTTTTCAGCCAGACCGCTATCGCGAGCAAGCTCGCTCCCACAGGGTTTTCAGTCAACCTGCAGAATCTGCTCAGTGCTTAAAACCGTCGCATACTCCCCGTGCAAATTCCCCAGCGACATCGCATGCACGTCCTCGGCTGAACGCGCCTTGCCAAAATAGTCCGCCTTATCGAAGGTAAAACACGCGTCCTCCGCCACCCACGCCTCAAATCCCAGATTCCCGGCCGTTCGCGCCGTGGACTCCACCGAGTTATTCGTTGCCACCCCCACAATCACCAATTGCTCAATCCCCGCCTCGCGCAAACTCGCCTCCAGCCCCGTCGCACAAAAGGCATCCGGCACCTGTTTCTGGATCAGTTGTTCGCCGGTCTTTGGCTGGAACCGCTCCTGAAATTCCACCCCCGACTGCTGTGGCCAGAACACTGAATCCGGTGAGCGAGACAGGTGCTGCACGTGAATCACCGGCCGCCCGGTTCGGCGCCAAAACGCCAACAGATCAAGAATTCGCTCCTCGGCTTGAGGATTATTCCGGCGACCGAGCCGGGGATGCAGAATGCCTTTTTGTTGATCGATGATGACGAGTGCTGCGCGGGTCTTGAGCTCCATGCCGGTTTTTTCTCCTGCGGGGTCATTGAATTTCACGCACTTCAGCATCACCTCCTCTCACAGGCAAGCCATCGAACGCAAACAGGACGACCTGATGCCCGCGGTTGCTGTCCCCACCTGGGTTCAACCACATCCAGAACCGTCCGGCGACCGTCAAAGCCTATGCCCTGGCGGCCAAAATCAAACCACCAAAATCCCGACCCTTTCCCCAAGATCATTCCCACGCTCTGCGTGGGAATGCAGCCCGGGACGCTCCGCGTCCATCCAAAGCCGAATGCGGAGCGCCCGTTGAGGCATTCCCACGCAGAGCGTGGGAACGATCTTCGTCAGACAAATCTTGAAATAACCCCGCCCGCCGCTTGCGCGCCCTCCTCCTGCTCACTAACGTAGCGCCTTTATTGCGCCTTTACCCCCGCAGGAGCTTTGCCATGGCCTCGCCAGCCCTTACACATTTTCTTCCCCGGTTCGGCGTTGCCGCAGCAGTAGCCGGTGTCTTGAGCCTGTCCGGTTGTCAGACCTGGAACGCCCAGGACACCCTCCCGCCGACTTCCGGTGTGCAGCCGCTCAAGGGCTTGGCGCAGAACGTTTCGGTACGTCGCAATGCCATGGGCATGCCGCTGATCGAAAGCAATAGCTTCCACGACGCGTTGTTCGCCCTGGGTTACGTCCACGCCAGCGACCGCATCACGCAAATGGTCACCCTGCGCCTGTTGGCCGAAGGTCGTCTGGCAGAAATGTCCGGCGCCGACCTGTTGGACGCTGATCGCTACATGCGCGCGGTCAATCTGAAGAAAAGCGCCGGCGAGCTGTATAAAGCCTCTTCGCCGCGCCTCAAACGCTTCTTCGAAGTCTATGCGCGCGGCGTCAACGCCTACCTGTTCCGCTACCGCGACAAGCTGCCAGCCGACCTCGCGGCCACCGGTTACAAGCCTGAATACTGGAAACCGGAAGATTCGGCGCTGATTTTCTGCCTGCTGAACTTCAGCCAGTCGGCCAACCTGCCGGAAGAAATTTCCTCGTTGATGCTGGCCCAGACCGTCACCACCGACAAACTCGCGTGGCTGACGCCGTCCGCGCCCGATGAAAAACTGCCGCTGGGCGAAGCCGACAAACTCCAGGGCATCAAGCTCAACGGCGCGATTCCCGGACTGGCCGAAATCAGTAAAGCCACGGGGCAACTGTCCGACCTGAATCTGTTGGGCGCCACCTCGTCGAACAACTGGGCGATCGGCCCGCAACGCAGCCGCACGGGCAAAAGCATTTTGGCCAGTGACAGCCATGGCCCATTGGGCGTGCCGTCGCTGTTCAGCTACGTGCAGATCCGCGCGCCGAAATATCAGGCGGCGGGCGTGACCATCGCCGGTTTGCCGATGGTGCTCGGTGGTTTCAACGGCAAAGTGGCCTGGAGCATGACCACGGTCATGGGCGACAACCAGGACCTGTTCCTGGAAAAAATCAAACGCCAGGGCAACGGCCTCACCTACGAAGTCGGCGGCAAATGGCAGCCCGCCGTCGTGCGCAACGAAACCTACTTCGTCAAAGGCCAGCGGCCGATTCGTGAAGCGGTGTACGAAACCCGTCACGGTCCACTGCTCAACAGCGCCCAGGGCACCACGCTGGCCAACGGTTTCGGCCTGGCCCTGCAAATGCCGAGCTTCACCGATGACAAATCCCTGGACGCGTTTTTCGACCTGTCCCGGGCCCAAACCGTCGAGAAAGCCTCGGACGCCAGCCGCGAAATCCGCGCCATCGCCCTGAACCTGGTGTTTGCCGATGCGAGCAACATTGGCTGGCAAGTTACCGGCCGCTACCCGAACCGTCGCGAAGGCGAAGGCTTGCTGCCATCACCGGGCTGGGAAGGTCGCTACGACTGGGACGGTTTCGCCGACCCGATGCTGCACCCCTACGACCAGGACCCGGCCCAAGGCTGGCTCGGCACCGCCAACCAGCGCGTCATTCCCCATGGCTACGGCATGCAACTGTCCAATTCCTGGGCAGCGCCGGAACGTGGTGAACGTCTGGCCGAACTGGCGGGCGCCGGCAAACACGACACGCGCAGCGTGATCGCAATGCAATACGACCAGACCACCACCTTCGCCTCCAAGCTGAAGAAAATGTTTGAAGCACCGGGCATGTCCCAACCGCTCAAGCAGGCGATTGAAGCGCTGCCGGCTGCCGATCGCGGCAAGGCTCACGAGGCCTATACCCGCCTGATGGCGTTCGACGGCAAGCTCAGCACGACCTCCGCCGATGCAGCGATTTACGAATTGTTCCTCCAGGAAAGCATGAAGCAAATCTTCCTCGACGAGCTGGGTCCGGAAAGCAGCCCGACGTGGAAAGCCTTCGTGGCCAATGGCAAGTTGTCCTACGCGGCGCAGGCCGATCATCTGCTGGGGCGCGAAGACAGTCCGTTCTGGGATGACGCCCGCACACCGCAGAAAGAAGACAAACCGGCGATCCTCGCCCGCAGTCTGGCGGCAGCGATCAGCGCTGGCGACAGCCAGTTGGGTGGCGATCACAAGGCCTGGCAGTGGGGCAAACTGCACCGCTACGAATGGAAAAACGCCAATGGCCAGACTGTTCGCGGCCCGGTTGCGGCAGGCGGGGACCACACCACGCTGAACACCGCGGCGTTCGCCTGGGGTCAGGATTTCAACACCACCCTGGCACCGGCCATGCGCTTCATCGTCGACTTCGGCCAGGCCGAACCGCTGATGGGCCAGAACGGCACCGGTCAGTCGGGCAACCCTGCCAGCCCTAATTATCTGAACAGCATCGATCCTTGGCTCAAAGGGCAATACATGAGCCTGCCGATGCAGCCGCAGAACTTTGACAAGGTGTACGGCAAGACTCAGTTGACCCTGACACCCGGCAAATAACCCCGATCCTGTAGCGTGAGCCTGCTCGCGACAGCGGTGTGTCAGCCACCATTTTGAGTGACTGACACACCGCTATCGCGAGCAGGCTCACGCCTACAGGGGGAATGTTTCTCGTCATTGAAATCTCGATAGAACTTCCGGCTTCACGCCAACCTCATAGCTAACAAGTCCCTCCATTTTGGTAACGACATGGAACTTGTTATCGCGCGTCCTGAAGGTTTGTACTGCCCGGCCGGGGATTTCTACATCGACCCGTGGCGGCCGGTCGAACGCGCGATCATCACCCATGCTCACAGCGACCATGCTCGTAGCGGCAATCGTCATTACCTGGCCGCGTCAGCCGGCGAAGGCATCCTGCGCGCTCGCCTCGGTGCCGACATCAATCTGCAAACCCTGCCTTACGGTCAGCCCCTCAACCATCATGGCGTCACCCTCAGTTTTCACCCCGCCGGCCATGTCCTCGGATCGGCCCAGGTGCGTCTGGAGCACGGGGGCGAGGTCTGGGTTGCCTCGGGGGATTACAAGACGGAAGCCGACGGCACGTGCGCGCCCTTCGAACCGGTGCGGTGCCACACGTTCATCACCGAATCGACCTTCGGCCTGCCGATCTATCGCTGGCAACCTCAGGCACAGGTGTTTGCCGAGATCAATCAGTGGTGGCAGGCCAATGCCGCCGCCGACATTGCCAGCGTGCTGTTCTGCTACTCGTTTGGCAAAGCCCAGCGCATTCTCCACGGCATCGACGCCAGCCTCGGCCCCATTCTGGTGCACGGCGCCGTGGAGCCGCTCAACCAGGTGTATCGCCAGAGCGGCGTTTATCTGCCGCCCACGATCTATGCCGGCGAAGTCAAAAAGAGCGACCCGATGATGCGCAAAGCCCTGATCATCGCCCCGCCGTCGGCGGGCGCCAGCACCTGGATGCGGCGTTTCGGCGAGTACAGCGACGGCTTCGCCAGCGGCTGGATGCGTTTGCGTGGCACCCGCCGCCGGCGCGGAGTCGACCGCGGATTTGTCCTGTCCGACCATGCCGATTGGCCGGGCCTGTTGTGGGCGATTGAACAGACCGGCGCCGAGCGAGTCATGGTGACCCACGGTTCGGTCGGCGTGCTGGTACGCCATCTGCGCGAACAAGGTCTGGATGCACAAAGCTTCGACACCGAGTACGGCGACGACGAGGAAGAAAACGCCGGGATCGAACCCGAGAAAGACAAGGTGCTGGCATGAAGGCATTCGCCGAGCTGTACGCCGAACTCGACGCCACCACGTCGAGCAATGCCAAACTGGCCGCGATGCAACACTACTTTGCCCAGGCCTCACCGCAAGATGCCGCATGGGCAGTGTATTTTTTGTCCGGTGGGCGGCCCCGGCAATTGGTCCCCGTGCGCGTGCTGCGTGAATTGGCGCAAGCCGTTTCCGGGCTTGAACCCTGGCTGTTCGAAGAAAGTTATCAAGCGGTGGGTGATCTGGCGGAAACCATCTCGCTGGTGTTGCCCGAATCGCCGCACCGCTCCACCGACGGATTGGCGGTCTGGATTGAAGACAAGCTGCTGCCCTTGCGCGGCGAGTCGCCCGAAGTGCTTGCCGAGCGCCTGCCCGAACTCTGGGCGCAACTGGATCGCGCCAGCCTGATGTTGTGCATCAAACTGATCACCGGCAGCTTCCGCGTGGGCGTCTCCAAGCTGCTGGTGACCCGTGCATTGGCGGCCATGGCCGGGCTCGACAGCAAACGCGTGGCCCAGCGCATGGTCGCGTACACCGACCTGACAAATCGCCCGAATGCGGCGAGTTATCTGAAACTGATCGCCGCCGAATCCGCGGTTGAACACGCTGAACGGGGCGGTCAGCCGTATCCTTTTTTTCTGGCCCATGCGCTGTCGCAACCGGTCGAGCAATTCGATGGGTTGCTTGGCCCCGCCAGCCAATGGCTGGTGGAATGGAAATGGGATGGCATCCGCGCCCAAGTGGTCAAGCGCGACGGGCGTTTGTGGATCTGGTCCCGGGGTGAAGAGTTGGTGACAGAGCGCTTTCCCGAGTTCGATCACCTGGTGCACGGCTTACCCGACGGCACCGTGATCGACGGCGAAATCGTTGCTTGGAAAAGCGTCCGCCCCGACACCGAAGATGCCTTCGATCCAGCCTCTCCCGCCGCCCCCTCCGTGCAACCGTTTGCCCTGTTGCAGCAGCGCATCGGACGCAAGATCCTCGGCAAGAAAATCCTCGATGAGGTGCCGGTGGTCCTGCTCGCTTACGACCTGCTGGAGTGGGCCGGTGAGGACTGGCGCACGCAGCCGCAGGCCCGGCGTCGCACGCAATTGGAGCAGTTGATCGCCACCTGCCATGACCCGGTGTTACTGCTCTCCCCGATGTTGACCGGCGATGACTGGTTCGACCTCGCCCGCCAAAGGGAAGCCTCCCGCCGTCTCGGCGTCGAAGGCATGATGCTCAAGGCGCGGGATGCGCTGTACGGCGTGGGTCGGACCAAGGACATGGGCGTGTGGTGGAAATGGAAAGTCGACCCGTTCAGCGTCGATGCGGTGCTGATCTATGCCCAACGAGGCCACGGACGGCGGGCCAGTCTCTACAGCGATTACACCTTCGCGGTCTGGGACGGCCCACCCGACGCCAGCGAACGTACACTGGTGCCGTTTGCCAAGGCTTATTCAGGACTCACTGACGAAGAAATGCGCCAGGTCGACAGCATCGTGCGCAAAACCACGGTGGAGAAATTCGGCCCGGTGAGCAGCGTGAAACCCAGCCTGGTGTTTGAGCTGGGGTTCGAAGGCATTGCCCTGTCAAAACGCCACAAAAGCGGGATCGCTGTGCGTTTCCCCAGGATGCTGCGCTGGCGTCAGGACAAATCAGTCGAAGACGCTGACAATCTGGGCACCCTGCAAAATCTGCTCAGCTAACCCGATGCCCTGTAGGAGCCGAGCTTGCTTGCGATAGCGGTGTGTCAGGCACCCTTTGTTAACTGACACACCGTTATCGAGAGCAGGCTCACTCCTACATTAATTTGTGCCGACATGAACCATCTTGGTGCAGCACTTCCACGACGCCCGTTTTCGTGCACAATTCCCGCGCAGTCACTTCTTGTATGACCTTTTAAAACGCTTGTTCGGGACTCTGGTTCGGAAATTGCTACTTTCAATAGGTCTTACGCTTACCAGTAACAATAATTCTGCGCCACAAGCGCTCATATTGGTTCTTAGGGATTGAATAATGAAAAAAGCATTGCTGACCCTTTCTGCACTGGCGTTGTGCATGGCTGCTGGTTCTGCCATGGCAAAGGAATACAAGGAACTGCGTTTTGGCGTTGACCCTTCCTACGCACCGTTCGAGTCGAAAGCGGCCGACGGTAGCCTGGTAGGCTTCGATATCGATCTGGGGAACGCGATCTGCGCCGAGCTGAAGGTCAAGTGCAAATGGGTCGAAAGCGATTTCGACGGCATGATTCCGGGCCTCAAGGCCAATAAATTCGACGGTGTGATCTCGTCGATGACCGTCACCGAAGCCCGCGAAAAAGTCATCGACTTCTCCAGCGAGCTGTTCTCCGGCCCAACCGCTTACGTGTCGAAGAAAGGTTCTGGCGTCACCGCAGATGTCGCTTCGCTCAAGGGCAAAACCGTCGGCTACGAGCAAGGCACCATCCAGGAAGCCTATGCAAAAGCCGTTCTGGACAAGGCTGGCGTGAAAACCCAGGCCTACGCCAACCAGGATCAGGTCTACGCCGACTTGACCTCCGGTCGTCTCGACGCAGGGATTCAGGACATGCTGCAAGCCGAACTGGGCTTCCTGAAGTCGCCACAAGGCGCCGACTATGATGTCAGCAAGCCGGTCGACGACCATTTGCTGCCAGCCAAAACCGCCATCGGCATTAAGAAAGGTAACACCGAGCTGAAGGCACTTTTGGATAAAGGTATCAAAGCGTTACACGATGATGGCACTTACGCCACCATTCAGAAGAAACACTTTGGCGATCTGAATCTGTACAGCGGCAAATAATGCCCGGCGCCCATCTCGCGATGGGCGCTTTTTTCATCCGATCAGGTTGCTGATTTTATGTTCGAAAACCTATTACAAAATCTGGGGCTCTCTGCCTTCAGCCTCAAGGGCTTCGGTCCGTTGCTGATGCAAGGCACCTGGATGACGATCAAGTTGTCGGCGTTGTCGTTATTGGTGGCCGTGTTGCTCGGGCTACTCGGCGCCAGTGCCAAGCTGTCAAAAGTCAAACTGATGCGCGTGCCTGCCCAGCTTTACACCACCCTTATTCGCGGCGTTCCGGACCTGGTCCTGATGCTGCTGATTTTCTACAGCCTGCAAACCTGGCTGACGTCGCTGACCGATTACATGGAATGGGAATACATCGAGATCAACCCGTTCAGCGCCGGGGTCATCACCCTTGGCTTCATCTATGGCGCGTATTTCACCGAAACCTTCCGTGGCGCGATTCTCGCCGTCCCACGGGGTCAGGTCGAAGCAGCCACCGCGTATGGCCTCAAGCGCGGCCAGCGTTTCTGGATCGTCGTGTTCCCGCAAATGATGCGTTATGCCCTGCCGGGTATCGGTAACAACTGGATGGTGATGCTCAAGGCCACGGCCCTGGTGTCGATCATCGGCCTTGCCGATCTGGTCAAGGCTGCTCAGGACGCCGGTAAAAGCACCTATCAGCTGTTTTATTTCCTGGTCCTTGCCGCGCTGATCTACCTGGTGATCACCAGCGCGTCCAACTTCATTCTGCGCTGGCTTGAACGTCGTTACTCCGCCGGTACCCGGGAGGCCGTACGATGATCGAACTTCTGCAGGAATACTGGAAACCCTTCCTCTATAGCGACGGCAACAACATCACCGGCCTGGCCATGACGATGTGGCTGCTCAGCGCTTCGATCTTCTTCGGTTTTATCGTGTCGATCCCGCTGTCCATCGCCCGTGTGTCGCCGCGCTTCTACATCCGTTGGCCGGTGCAGTTCTATACCTATCTGTTTCGCGGGACGCCGCTCTATATCCAGCTATTGATCTGTTACACGGGGATCTACAGCCTGGCGGCCATTCGGGCTCAGCCGGTGCTGGATGCGTTCTTTCGCGACGCGATGAACTGCACCATCCTCGCCTTCGCCCTGAACACCTGCGCCTACACCACGGAGATTTTCGCCGGGGCGATTCGCAGCATGAACCACGGTGAAGTCGAAGCCGCCAAAGCCTACGGCCTGACCGGCTGGAAGCTGTACGCCTACGTGATCATGCCGTCGGCCCTGCGTCGCTCGTTGCCGTATTACAGCAACGAAGTGATCCTGATGCTGCACTCAACGACCGTGGCGTTCACCGCGACCATCCCGGACATTTTGAAAGTCGCTCGGGACGCCAACTCGGCGACCTTCCTGACCTTTCAGTCGTTCGGCATTGCCGCGCTGATCTACCTGACCGTGACCTTCGCGCTGGTCGGCCTGTTCCGTCTCGCCGAACGCCGCTGGCTGGCCTTCCTCGGGCCGACCCACTAGGACCCGCTTTAGGGATAAAGAGACATGCGCCACCAGATTCATGACCTGCTGTCCCCGCTGCCGGGGACTGCACGACAGATTCACAGTTTTCATTACGGCCCCACGTCGGCCCAAGGCAAGATCTACATCCAGTCGTCCCTGCACGCCGACGAAATGCCCGGCATGCTCGTGGCCTGGCACCTCAAGCAACGCCTGGCGGAGCTTGAAGCCAGTGGCCGCCTGCGCAGCGAAATCGTGTTGGTTCCCGTGGCCAACCCGGTGGGCCTGGAACAAGTGTTGATGGATGTGCCGCTGGGCCGTTACGAGCTCGAAAGCGGGCAGAACTTCAACCGCTGGTTCGTCGATGTCAGCGAAGCGGTCGGCAACGAGATCGAAGCCCAACTCGGTGACGATCCGCAGCGCAACCTCGGGCTGATTCGCGACAGTTTGCGCAACGCCCTCGCCCGGCAAACCGCCAGCACCCAACTGCAATCCCAGCGCCTGACCCTGCAACGGCTGGCCTGCGACGCGGACATGGTGCTGGACCTGCATTGCGATTTCGAAGCCGTCGCGCACCTCTACACCACCCCCGAAGCCTGGCCGCAGGTCGAGCCGCTGGCGCGCTACATCGGTGCCGAGGCGAGTTTGCTGGCCACGGATTCCGGCGGCCAATCGTTCGATGAGTGTTTCACCCTGCTCTGGTGGCAGTTGAAGGAGCGCTTC
The DNA here is from genome assembly GCF_015461845.1 of Pseudomonas mucoides. GTDB lineage: Bacteria > Pseudomonadota > Gammaproteobacteria > Pseudomonadales > Pseudomonadaceae > Aquipseudomonas > Aquipseudomonas mucoides. The sequence continues at coordinate 1,605,202 of NZ_JACOPW010000001.1, forward strand.
GGCGAACGCTTCGACATTCCGCTGGGCAGTTTCTCGGTAACCGTCGAATTGCGCGGCCAGGGTGACGTCAATCATCCGCTGGCCAGCCTCGATTGCCAGGCCCTGATCGATTACCTGATTCACTTCGGCGCCATCGCCGGCGAACCGGCGCCACTGCCCGAACTGCCCTACCCGGCCACGCCGCTGGCCGGCGTCGAACCTGTGGAAACGCCGGTCGGTGGTTTGCTGGTGTTCACCGCACTGCCGGGGGAATACCTCGAAGCCGGGCAATTGATCGCCGAAATCATTGACCCGATCAACGATCGCGTCACCCCCGTTCATTGCACCGCCGCCGGGTTGATGTACGCCCGCTCGCTACGGCGCATGGCCACTGCTGGCATGGTGATCGCGCATGTCGCGGGCGCCGAAGCCTATCGCAGCGGCTACCTACTTTCGCCTTGAGGATGTCTGCCCCATGTACAAACTGACCATCGAAGGCCTGCATAAAAGCTACGGCGATCATCAAGTCCTCAAAGGCGTTTCGCTCAAGGCCAACACCGGCGACGTGATCAGCCTGATCGGCGCCAGCGGCTCGGGTAAAAGTACCTTTCTGCGTTGCATCAACTTTCTCGAACAGCCCAACGACGGCGCGATGAGCCTGGACGGCCAGAATATCCGCATGATCAAGGATCGCCACGGCATGCACGTGGCCGATGCCAATGAACTGCAACGAATCCGCACTCGCCTGGCCATGGTGTTCCAGCACTTCAACCTGTGGAGCCACATGACCGTACTGGAAAACATCACCATGGCCCCGCGCCGGGTGTTGGGTTGCAGCAAGGAAGAGGCCGAAGACCGCGCGCGGCGTTATCTGGACAAGGTTGGCCTGGCCGCGCGCGTCGCTGACCAGTACCCGGCGTTCCTGTCCGGTGGTCAGCAGCAACGAGTCGCGATTGCTCGCGCATTGGCCATGGAACCGGAAGTCATGCTATTTGACGAACCGACCTCGGCGCTCGACCCGGAACTGGTGGGTGAAGTACTGCGCGTGATCCAGGGCCTGGCCGAAGAAGGCCGGACCATGATAATGGTGACGCACGAAATGAGCTTCGCCCGCAAAGTCTCGAGCCAGGTGCTGTTCCTGCACCAGGGGCTGGTGGAAGAAGAAGGCGCGCCGGACGACGTGCTGGGCAATCCGAAGAGCGAACGGCTAAAGCAGTTTCTCAGCGGCAACCTCAAGTAATCCATACCTTCCTGCAGGAGCAAAGCTTGCTCGCGATGGCATCCTTGAGACCGCCATCGCCGGCAAGCCGTGCTCCTGCAGGATCGCGTTGTTTCATTAAACCTTTCACCCCCCCGCACGGTCACTGAAAGAAGACTTTCAGAGCGCACACCGCCGGTATGGGAACCTCCCCCGACTACGCAAAACACTGGTTCACCGCCCGCGGATGGAAGCCGTTCGTCTTTCAGAAACAGGTGTGGGCCGCGGTTAAACGCGGCGAGTCCGGATTGCTGCATGCCAGCACCGGTGCCGGCAAAACCTATGCAGTCTGGTTTGCGGCGCTCAATCGCTTTGCCGCGTCTGTCACAGCCGTTGAAACCTCTCGTAAACGAAAACCGATCGCCCAACCTCTGACAGTCCTGTGGATAACCCCCATGCGCGCATTGGCGGCCGACACCGCTCGCGCCCTGGAAACGCCACTGGTCGACTTACAGATTTCATGGAGCGTCGGCCTGCGCACCGGCGATACCAACAGCAGCGAACGGGCACGACAGAGCCGGCGCCTGCCCACCACCCTGATCACCACGCCTGAAAGCCTGACCCTGATGCTCGCCCGCGCCGATGCGCAAACGGCGCTGGCAACCCTGCGCATGGTGGTGGTCGACGAATGGCACGAGTTGCTGGGCAACAAGCGCGGCGTGCAATTGCAACTGGCCCTGGCCCGACTGCGCCGATGGAATCCGGCACTGATCGTGTGGGGTGTTTCCGCGACGTTGGGTAATCAGGCTCACGCTGAAGAGGTACTTATCCCACAAGGGGGCGGCATCAGTGTTCAGGGCCAGACGTCCAAGGCGCTGCTCGTCGATAGTTTGTTGCCGCCCGCCATCGAGCGATTTCCCTGGGCCGGGCATATCGGTTTGAAGATGTTGCCGCAGGTTGTCGCAGAGCTGGAATCCAGTCCCAGCAGCCTTGTGTTCACCAACACCCGCGCCCAATCCGAGATCTGGTATCAGGCCTTGCTGGAAGCACGCCCCGACTGGGCCGGGCTGATCGCCTTGCATCACAGTTCACTGTCGCGCGATACCCGTGACTGGGTCGAGCGAGCATTGAAGGAAGGTCAACTTAAAGCGGTGGTTTGCACCTCGAGTCTGGACTTGGGTGTGGATTTCTTACCGGTGGAGCGGGTGCTGCAGATCGGCTCGGCCAAAGGCGTGGCGCGGCTGATGCAGCGGGCCGGCCGTTCCGGGCATGCGCCGGGACGGACTTCACGGGTGACGCTGGTGCCGACGCACAGCCTGGAACTGATCGAAGCGGCTGCGGCACAAGACGCCGTGGCACAACGACATATCGAGCCCCGCGAATCACCGCATAAACCGCTGGATGTGCTGGTTCAGCACTTGGTCAGCATGGCGCTGGGCGGTGGGTTTCTGCCCGATGAGCTGTATGAAGAAGTACGCGGGGCCTGGGCGTATCGCGACCTCACTGTCGCGAATTGGACCTGGGCGCTGGCGTTCGTACGCCACGGTGGGCTTTCTCTGACAGCCTATCCGGACTACCGCCGGGTGGAACCGGATGAGCACGGCGTGTGGCGCGTGCCCGATGCGCGACTGGCGCGGCGACATCGCATGAGCATCGGCACCATCGTCAGCGATGCGAGTATCCAACTGAGGTTCTGGAGCAAGGGCGGCGGCGGCAAGCAATTGGGCAGTGTCGAGGAAGGGTTTATCGCGCGATTGAAACCGGGCGACGGTTTTCTGTTTGCCGGGCGCCTGCTGGAATTGGTCCGGGTGGAAAACATGACCGCTTATGTCAAACGCAGCACCGCGAAAAAAGCCGCGGTGCCGCGCTGGAATGGCGGACGGATGCCGCTTTCCAATGAGCTGGCGCAAGCGGTGGTCGAGCGTTTCAGTGCAGCGGCGCAGGGCGAATGTGTCGGCCCGGAAATGCGCGCATTGCGACCTCTCTTAGAGGTGCAGCAACGCTGGTCTGGTTTGCCGACGTCGACAACATTGCTGGCCGAAGCCCTCAAGTCTCGCGAAGGCTGGCATCTGTTCCTGTATCCCTTTGCCGGGCGCCAGGTGCATCTGGGGCTGGCGAGTTTGTTGGCGTGGCGCGTGAGTCAGCAGCAGGCGGTAACGTTTTCCATCGCGGTGAATGATTATGGGCTGGAGTTGCTCAGCGCCACGCCTGTGGACTGGCCGCAAGTGTTGAGTCCCGGACTGTTGAGCCCCGAGCACCTGCTGGAAGACGTGCTCGCCAGTCTGAACGCTGGAGAACTGGCGCTTCGCCGTTTTCGGGAAATCGCGCGGATCGCCGGGCTGGTGTTTGCCGGCTATCCGGGCGCACCGAAAAGTACACGTCAGGTTCAGGCGTCGAGCGGGTTGTTCTTTGAAGTGTTTAAACAGTACGACGCCGGGAATCTGTTACTGGCGCAGGCCGGGGAAGAAGTCCTGCGGGAAGAACTGGATATCCAGCGCCTGGAACAGACGCTGGAGCGTATCAACCGTCTGCAACTGGACCTGCATCAGCTCAAACGCCCTACACCGCTGGGGTTTCCACTGTTGGTTGAGCGCATGCGCGAAAGCATGAGCTCGGAAAAACTCGCAGACCGTATCCGACGCATGGTCACCGATCTTGAGAAAACCGCCGAAACCGGGAAAACCTGATGAGCACGCCCTACCCCGTTCGACTGGCCGGTGAAGACCTGTGGCTGCTGCCGGAAAAAGCCATTTACTGGCCAGCGCAACACGCCCTGCTCATTGCCGATGTGCATTTTGGTAAAGCAGCGGCGTATCGCAGCCTTGGCCAACCGGTGCCTCATGGCACGACCGCCAGTAATATCGCGGTGCTTGACGGCTTGCTGGCTGCCTTGCCCTGCCGCCAACTGATGTTTCTCGGGGATTTTCTTCACGGGCCCGGCTCTCATGCAGCGGCCACGTTGAGCGCGCTGGCCGAATGGCGGGCTCGGCATGCTGATTTGCCGATGACGCTGATTCGCGGCAACCACGACAAACGAGCGGGCGATCCACCTGCCTCGCTGAACATCCGGGTAGTGCCTGAGCCGTTGCTACTGGGGCCGTTCGCCTTGCAGCATGAACCCGCCCCTCATCCTGATCGCCACGTGCTTGCCGGGCACGTCCATCCCGTTTATCGATTAAGAGGCAAAGGTCGGCAAAGTTTGCGACTGGCATGTTTCAGGCTGGGAGAAGCCGTCAGCCTGCTACCGGCCTTTGGGGCGTTTACCGGTGGGTATCAGGTCGAGCGGGATGACCGTTGCAGGATCTTTGTGATCGGCGACAACGAAATATGGCCAGTCAGCTGAAGTCTTCAAGGACATCAGCTGACTGGCCATTCATTTTCAACAGCAGATCATGCGACAGGCGCGGGAGGTGGTTCATCCGGCAAGGTCGGTTCACCGGGTTCCGTAGGCTGCTCGTTTGGAGTATCGGGGTCGGGTTGACCGGGGATGCCCCCCGCCATGCTGACGGGTGGATGTGCCAACAAGGACCAGGCCAAAACGCCAATCTGATTGGGCTCAAGCCTTGCCAGTTCGGCACTTATTCGAGGATCGATCTTCATAAAGCACTCCTGAGCGAAGGCCCCGTCCGCTGTGCGCGAACCGGGCAGTACACCCAATAGAGTGTCTACCCGCTCAAGAATTCCCGCTGATTGGCCAGATGAACGGATCAGGTGCGCGGCAGAGTCACTCCACGTTGCCCCTGATACTTGCCGCCACGGTCCTTATATGAGACTTCGCACTCTTCGTCAGACTCAAGGAACAGCATCTGCGCCACACCTTCGTTCGCGTAGATTTTTGCCGGCAGATTGGTGGTGTTGGAAAACTCCAGGGTCACGTGACCTTCCCACTCGGGCTCGAGCGGGGTGACGTTGACGATGATGCCGCAGCGCGCGTAGGTGCTTTTACCCAGGCAAATGGTCAATACATTGCGCGGAATGCGGAAGTATTCGACGGTGCTGGCCAGGGCGAAGGAGTTAGGCGGAATGATGCAGACGTCACTGTGGATATCGACGAAGCTGCCCGCATCGAAGTTTTTCGGGTCGACGATCGCCGAATTGATGTTGGTAAACACCTTGAAGTGATTGGTGCAACGCACATCGTAGCCGTAGCTGGACACGCCGTAGGAGATCACACGGCTATCGTCGCTGCCGCGCACCTGGCGCTCAACGAAAGGTTCGATCATCCCGTGCTCTTGCGCCATGCGGCGAATCCACTTGTCCGATTTGATGCTCATGGCGGGTGTCCTGAATAGCGAGGTGGAAAAATTCTGTCCGGCATCTTACCGGGCGCGCGCTCCGGGTTCAAAGTGTGGGGCACAATTCTCGACGATGTCCCATGAATTCAGGGCCTTTGCGTCAAACCAATGGACCGTCAGTCCTGAAAACAGAGAAACCTTCGCAAGAAGCATTGGCACGTCCCGGAAAAAGGGTTAAGGTGGCGCCACTGTGCTGCTTGTGTCACTGAGAATCTCTACACGATATGTTGAATTTCGATCCAACCATCTACAAGAATTTTTCCTGCTCTTTGCACTCAGTCTCGGCCAGGGTTCTTCCTGAGTCGCAGTTATCTTTGTTCAAGGAGTTACACCATGTCTAATCGCCAAACCGGTACCGTTAAGTGGTTCAACGATGAAAAAGGCTTCGGCTTCATCACTCCACAATCCGGTGACGACCTGTTCGTTCACTTCAAAGCTATCCAATCCGACGGCTTCAAAAGCCTGAAAGAAGGCCAACAGGTTTCTTTCATCGCTACCCGCGGTCAGAAAGGCATGCAAGCTGAAGAAGTTCAAGTTATCTAACTTGTACTTGCTTTAGTAAAAAGCCCCGCCCTTAAAAGCGGGGCTTTTTTGTGCCTGTGTGTTTTTGCAGGCAAAAAAAATCGCAGCCCCCAGGCTGCGATTTTTCTTTGACGCCTTACCAGGCCACGCCAAACCCTGCGGTGTAGCGCGTCTTGTCCAGATCAGATTCATCGGTACCGCTGATGATATCCCGCTCCGCCTTCAGGTTAAGCGAAGCCCATTCGGTTACCTTGTAGCGCAAGCCAATTTCTGAATCCAGCGCGTAATCGGCCACGCCCGACAACGGCTTGCCAATCTCCCCATTGGTGAAGAACTCCACCTTCTTGCCAATCAGGTAGCGGTTGTAATCCCACTTCATCGCCAGGGAATAGAAGTTTTCCTTGCTGCCGTCGGTGAACTCGTAGTCCGTACGGTTGACCAGCGAGCCCAGGGAGAATGCGCCCAATTCGTTGTCCCAGAACTGGTAGCCCGGACCGGTACCGACGGTGCGCTGACGGGACAGGTCTTCGACTTTGTCGCGCTTATAAACAGCCCGACCCTGCCAGAACCATTTTTCGGTGAGGAAGCGGTCGAGGGAGTATTCAGCCCGCCAGTTGTCTGTGGTCACCACGCCATCCTGGAATTCGCGGTTGTACTCGCCTTCTGCGATATGCCGCCATTTACCGTGGCGCGCCGTGGTCTTGAAGTCGATGTCGTAGTCGTCGGTGTCATTTTCCGCCCGCTGGTAATCCAGCGCGGCGTCGATATTGCCCTTCCACACCAGATCTTCCACGACCGGCTTGGGTTTGAGGATCTGCTGGATACTGGCCAACTCGACCGTCTTTGGTGCCTCGCCGTTTTGCAGCGTCACCTTGCCGTCATCGGCCGCATGCAGCGACTTGGTCTTCTCGCCGGTGTAGGCATCCTGCTTGACCAGCAACTCCTGATCACTCTCCAGGGTTTTGACCTGCTTCCAGTCGATCGGGACCGCACCGGCGTACTCGGTTTGAATCAGCAATTTGCCGCCATCGAACAGCGTGATCTTGCCGCTCAGCTTGTCACCGTTCTTCAACCAGACGGTATCAGCGAGCAAAGGTGAGGAGGCACTGGCAACAGCGAGGCACAGCAAGGTTCTGGACAACATAAGCAAAGACAGGCTCAAGATTGCGAAAAAAAGTCGGCATTATCCTCAGGAATAAGGCCCTAGCAAGGACTGACCCGACTATTTCTATTGAGTTCATTTCTCAATCAGTGATCCACGACTTACTCTACAGACGGCAAAGCGAACTTTTTCAGGAACCACCGGACGTGACCGACCCAACCGCTGATACCGAAAGCCCGGCGCAAATCCGACGCACGGCGCTGTACCTGACCCTGGCACAAGTGCCCGAGGGCAAAGTGGTGAGCTATGGTCAATTGGCAGAGCTGGCCGGACTCGGTCGCGCCGCTCGCTGGGTCGGACGCACACTGAGCCAATTGCCGGGTGACACGAAACTGCCTTGGCACCGGGTGCTGGGGGCCGGTGGTCGGATCAGCCTGCCGGTGGGCAGCCCTTCAGGGGATGAGCAGCGCGCGCGATTACGTGCTGAAGGCATCAGTGTCCTGAATAATCGTGTTGATATTCAGCGCCATGGCTGGCGTCCGGTAGAGCACAGCGGTTAGAGTGCGCCCTTTGTTTCCGTATTTCTTGAGGCAGACTCCAGCCCATGCCCCGTAAAACCTGGCGCGCCGCGCTCGCCGCCTATGCCAGCCCCTCGACGCTCGTGTTGTTGCTGCTTGGTTTCGCCGCCGGCCTGCCCTACATGCTGGTGTTTTCAACGCTTTCCGTCTGGCTTCGCGAGGCCGGTGTAGCCCGCGAAACCATTGGTTATGCAAGCCTGATCGGCTTGGCCTACGCCTTTAAATGGGTGTGGTCCCCGTTGCTGGACCAATGGCGCCTGCCATTTCTCGGCAAGCTGGGGCGTCGACGCTCGTGGCTGGTGCTATCGCAGTCGCTGGTGATCCTCGGTCTGATCGGCATGGGGTTTTGCGACCCACAAAAACACTTGTCCTGGTTGATCGCTATTGCCGTGGTCGTTGCCTTCGCTTCGGCGACGCAAGACATCGCTGTAGACGCCTATCGCCTGGAAATCGCCGAAGACAGTCGCCAGGCCGCCCTCGCCGCCAGCTATATGTCCGGCTATCGAATCGCCGCGTTGCTGGCGACCGCCGGCGCCCTGTTCTTCGCCGAGGGTTTCGGCTCCACCGGCTTCAACTATCAGCATTCGGCCTGGGCCGGCACCTACGTGCTGTTCGGCGCCCTGATGATCCCGGCGTTGCTCACCTCGATATTCATGCGCGAACCGCCCGTGCCACTGCGCACCCAGCTTCAGGCCGGCCGCTACAGCTTTGTGCATCAACTGGCGTCGGTGTTCGTGCTGATCGTGCTGTTGGTGTCCGTGCCCGCCATGTTCACCCAGCTCTATAACACCGACTTCGCCAGCGTGCTGTTCGGCGGCGTCAGCCTGCTCGATCTGGTCCTCGAAGACCGGGCGCTGCTGCGGGCGATTCTCTACACCACGCTGACCGCCCTGTGCCTGTCGACCATGGGTCGCCGCGGTCTGGCGCCCGTGCTGACGCCGGTCAACGACTTCATTACGCGCTACCGCTGGCAAGCGTTCCTGCTGCTCGGCTTGATCGCCACCTACCGGATGTCCGACACGGTCATGGGCGTCATGGCTAACGTGTTCTATATCGATCAGGGCTTCACCAAAGATCAGATTGCCGGTGTCAGCAAGATCTTCGGTTTGATCATGACGCTGGTCGGCGCTGGCATGGGCGGCCTGTTGATCGTGCGCTTCGGCATTCTGCCGATTCTGCTGATCGGCGGCATTACATCGGCCGGCACCAACTTGTTGTTCCTGATGCTCGCCGACATGGGCGCCAACCTGAACATGCTGATCGTCACCATTTCCCTGGACAACTTCAGTTCCGGCCTGGCGACCTCGGCGTTCGTCGCCTACCTGTCGAGCCTGACCAACCTCAAGTTCTCCGCCACCCAGTACGCCCTGCTCAGTTCAATCATGCTGCTGCTGCCACGCCTGATCGGCGGGTACTCAGGGGTCATGGTCGAGAAGTTCGGCTACCACAATTTTTTCTTGATCACTGCCCTGCTCGGTGTTCCGACACTGCTGCTGATCGCCCTGCACTGGTACCAGGAAAGCCGTCGCGCAGGCCCGACACCGACACCGGAACCGGTGCCGACCCAGATCGTGGAAGAATCGTAGGAAGCATCGCAAAGGGCGGCATGAATCCCGCCCTCGTGCCACACCACCGACCGCACGCCTGTACGCCAGCGGATCTCGCCCGTACAATGCTCCGTCATTTCTCGTCATCAGCAACCGACAACGGCCAACCATGCGCACCAGTCAATTTTTGCTCGCCACACAGAAAGAAACGCCTTCCGACGCGGTCGTGATCAGCCACCAGCTGATGCTGCGCGCCGGCATGATCCGCAAACTCGCCTCGGGCCTCTACACCTGGCTGCCGATGGGCTTGCGAGTGATGCGCAAGGTCGAAGCCGTCGTTCGTGAAGAAATGAACGCCGCGGGCTCTCTCGAAGTGTTGATGCCGAGCACACAACCGGCTGAGCTGTGGCAGGAATCCGGTCGCTGGGAAGAATACGGCCCTGAATTGCTGCGCTTCAAGGATCGCCACGGTCGCGATTTCTGCGCCGGCCCGACCCACGAAGAAGTCATCACCGACCTGATGCGCAACGAGTTGAGCAGCTACAAACAGCTGCCGATCAACCTGTACCAGATCCAGACCAAATTCCGTGATGAGATCCGTCCACGCTTCGGTTTGATGCGCGGCCGTGAATTCATCATGAAGGACGCCTACTCGTTCCACGCGGACCAGCCTTCGCTGCAAGTCACTTACGACCGCATGCACCAGGCGTACTGCAACGTGTTCACCCGCCTGGGCCTGAAGTTCCGCCCTGTAGAAGCCGACAACGGCTCCATCGGCGGTGCCGGCTCCCACGAGTTCCACGTTCTGGCTGAATCCGGCGAAGACGACATCGTCTTCAGCAACGGTTCCGACTACGCGGCGAACATCGAGAAAGCCGAAGCCGTGCCGCGTGAAACTTCTCGTCCAGCACCGGCCGAAGAACTGCGCCTGGTCGATACGCCTGACACCAAGACCATTGCCGCGCTGGTGGAAAAATTCAATCTGCCGATCGAAAAGACCATCAAGACCCTGGTCGTTCACGCAGAAGAGAAAGGCAAGCTGATTGCCCTGATCATCCGTGGCGACCATGAGCTGAACGAAATCAAGGCCGCCAACCAGCCAGGCGTTGCCAGCCCACTGGTGATGGCGTCCGAAAGCGAACTGCGCGACGCCATTGGCGCCGGCGCCGGTTCTCTCGGCCCGCTGAACCTGCCACTGCCAATCATCATCGACCGCTCCGTCGAGCTGATGAGCGACTTCGGCATCGGTGCCAACATCGACGACAAGCACTACTTCGGCGTGAACTGGGAGCGTGATCTGCCGGTTCCGACCGTTGCCGACCTGCGCAACGTAGTCGCCGGCGACCCAAGCCCGGATGGCAAGGGCACCCTGGAAATCAAGCGCGGCATCGAAGTCGGGCACATCTTCCAGCTGGGCAACAAGTACAGCAAAGCGATGAAGTGCGAAGTGCTGGGCGAGAACGGCAAGCCGGTTACCCTGGAAATGGGTTGCTACGGCATCGGCGTTTCCCGCGTGGTCGCGGCGGCCATTGAGCAGAATAACGACGCCAACGGCATCATCTGGAGCGACACGCTTGCGCCGTTCCAGGTTGCCTTGGTGCCATTGCGCTACGAAACCGAACAGGTTCGCGAAGCCACTGACAAGCTGTACGCAGAACTGACGGCTGCCGGCTTCGAAGTCCTGCTGGACGACCGCGACAAGAAAACCAGCCCGGGCATCAAGTTTGCGGACATGGAGCTGATCGGCATTCCTCACCGGATCGTGGTCAGTGACCGCGGCCTCGCCGAAGGCAATCTGGAATACAAAAGCCGCACCGAACCTGAAGCGCAAGCGCTGCCGGTCGCTGACGTGCTGTCTTTCCTCCAGGCCCGTATCCGCCGCTGACACCAGATAGAGAAGTCATGTTCAAGCGAAACACCTTAGGCCTCGGTGGTGCCGCCCTGTGCGGCACCCTGCTGGTCAGCGGCTGCGCCAATCACATGTCGCAACGCAGCGAGCACGAGGAACGTGTCGAGCGCAAACTGCTCGATCACAGCCTGCAGATCGATGTCGGCGAGCCCAAGGTGCTTGATCTGCCGCAACGTCGGGTGAAAATCCACGAGCAGAAGACCTTCGAAGTCACCGAATTTGAAGTCACGCGCCACTACGATCGCTACACGCCTTACCAACCCTGGCGGGAGGTCTACGAGGTCCCGCTGGGCGCAGTGGCCGTCGTGGCCGGTGTCGGTGCGAACGTGGTTAACGTGTTTGCCCTCGGCAATCTGCCCGACAGCGTGACCAAGGATTGGCTGAGCTACGGTTTCGCCGGGCTCAACCCGTTCATGAACGTGCAATCCCACGGTCGTGCGCAGCAAAACCTGGCCGGTATCGATGAGGTTCAGCGCGACAAACGCACCGAATACTCGAGCCTGCCCTGGAGTGAGCGTCCGGTGGAGGTCAAGGCCGGCAAGGAAACCTTCGAGCTGAGCACCGACAAAAACGGCGTTCTGCGCCTGAATCTGCTGGACAGCCCGTTCGCCGAACATGACATCAATCATCTGACCCGCCTGCTGATCAGCGTCGAAGATGGGCAGGACGATGTGCATACCGACTCATCCCTGGCGGTCAGCAGCTCTTTGCGCGGCAAGTTGCTCGAAGCCCACGGGCTGATTTATGACGACCTTGAAGACGACGAAGTGAGCCAGTGGGTACACCGGGTCAAGCGCCTTTCAGACCTGGGTCTTGAAGAAGAAGCCAGCGAACTGGAACAAAGCCTGATCGAACTGACGCGCAATGATCCTGAGTTGCAGACTGAATTTCTCAAGTCGTTGACCAAGGATGCAGGGCGTTTGGTAGCGGATCCGGGACCGAACTAAAAGCATCACGATCAAGCTCGCTCCCACACTGGATCTATGCAACACCGTAGATCCTTGTGGGAGCGAGCTTGCTCGCGATGAGGCCCTCAATTCACCACCAAACTACCGCTCAAACAACTCCATCTGCTCAAACCCGCCCCGCAAATCCTCAAGCCTGACCCCAACCCCCAACAACCGCACCGGTTTCCCGCCGCGATTGAACGCCTGGGTCAGTAAAAGCTGATAACTCCCCAAATCCCGCCCTGCCCCGGCCTGCTCCAGCGTGGTCTGGGTAAAGTCGTGGAATTTCACTTTGACGAACGGCTTGCCCGGCCGATAGCTGCTATCGATTCGCGCCATGCGCCCCGCCAGGGTTTCCAGCAGTTCGGGCAATTTATCCAGGCAGCTCACCAGGTCCGGCAAGTCTACGTCGTAGGTGTTTTCAACACTGATCGACTGCCGCCGACTGTCGTTGTGGACCAAACGGTCATCTATCCCACGGGCCAGACTCCAGAGTCGCTCACCAAAGCTGCCGAATTCACGCACCAACGCCAATTTGTCCCACTCGCGTAAATGCGAGCAATCGACGATGCCGAGCCTGCCCAGCTTATCGGCCGTGACTTTACCCACGCCGTGGAGTTTGCTGACTGGCAAGCCGCTGACAAAGTCTTCCACTTGATCCGGCGTGATGACGAACAGCCCGTTGGGTTTTTTCCAGTCACTGGCGATTTTGGCCAGAAACTTGTTCGGTGCCACACCGGCCGACACGGTGATATGCAATTGATTGGACACCCGCCGACGGATGTCCTGGGCGATACGTGTCGCGCTGCCACCGAAATGCGCACTGTCCGACACGTCGAGGTAGGCCTCATCGAGGGACAGCGGTTCGATCATGTCGGTGTAGTCGCGAAAGATCGTGTGAATTTCCTTCGACGCTTCTCTATAGGCGTCCATGCGCGGCTTGACGATGGTCAGGTCCGGGCACAGCTTCAACGCATGCCCGGAAGACATGGCTGAACGCACGCCATAGGCGCGCGCCTCATAGTTACAGGTCGCAATCACTCCCCGCCGATCCGCCGAACCACCCACTGCCAACGGTTTGCCGGCCAGGCGCGGGTCGTCACGCATCTCGATGGCAGCGTAAAAGCAGTCACAATCGACGTGGATGATTTTTCGCTGGGTCATATAAAAGCGCAGTTCATGACGGAGAAAGGGCGTGTTGGCGTGTCGGATAAGCAGTATCTCACTCGCACCTGTATATAGCACCAGTAGTCTGAATGTTCTTTTTCACACGTAGGAAAGGACCCAGTGCATTTATTTTATCAATCGACTGAGAGCATCCAATAGAGCTGCAAGCCTTGCCGGGCGTGCCTTTCAGCCGTTATCCAGGTCTTGATTGCAAGCTAAGCGGTTGAACAGGAACAGGTTTTTCCATAATTTGAGGTTGACACCCCGGCGATCCTCTGTAGAATGCCGACACACAGACGCGGGATGGAGCAGTCTGGTAGCTCGTCGGGCTCATAACCCGAAGGTCGTCGGTTCAAATCCGGCTCCCGCAACCAAACATCAAAAAAGGCTACTCGAAAGAGTGGCCTTTTTTGTGCGCGCCTGTTTTGTAGGTGTGAGCGAAGAAATGGCGCCTTTAGATGATCGTGGCCAGAAATGAGAAATCGTTCTGATTCCGAAACTTAGGTCTCCCCTGCAACCGTTCGCCCGCTCATTTGCGCTTATTTGACCTATATCGGGATTAACGGTTGACACCCCGCCGTTCGCCTGTAGAATGCCGCCACACAGACGCGGGATGGAGCAGTCTGGTAGCTCGTCGGGCTCATAACCCGAAGGTCGTCGGTTCAAATCCGGCTCCCGCAACCAAACATCAAAAAAGGCTACTCGAAAGAGTGGCCTTTTTTGTATCTGCAGAAAAAGTCCTTTCGCAACAATGATCTGTCACAGTGTCGTGAAGCGTCAGGGATCATCAGGCAGCCGAGTTCAGACTATGCTGCAACTCAGGCAGCCCCCTCTACGACTCATGACAGGCCATCGCCGCAAACCGGTGAGAGGCGTTAATATTCGTGATTATTTTTTTCTACAGGGATTGGTAACTTGGCTCGATACCTCCATCCTGTCGCGCACAATCCAAGAGGTGATTGATGCGCGCCAACTCGTCTGATCCACAAGACACCGTCACAGCGACACAACCGATCAAGGCCGGGCGTTTGCACCTGCTCGATCTGATCAGCAAATACCGTCAGCCCATTGGCCTGGCGGTCACGCTGCTGTTGTTCGCGATCGCGCTGATTGCCTGTCGTCATCTGTTGAGCGAACTCGACCTGTACGCTTTGCATGACTCGATCCTGGAAGTCCCGAAACCGGCCCTGCTCGGCGCACTGGGTGCGACCATCGTCGGCTTCATCATTCTGTTGGGTTACGAATGGTCGGCCAGCCGCTATGCGGGTGTAACGCTGCCGCCGCGAATCCTTGCACTTGGTGGCTTCACGGCCTTTGCCATCGGCAACGCCATTGGCCTTTCCATGCTCTCGGGGGGCTCGGTTCGCTACCGTTTATATGCGCGTCATGGCCTGGGGGCTGGAGACGTCGCTCACATGACGTTGTTTGCCAGCCTGTCGCTCGGTTGCGCCCTGCCACCGCTGGCCGCGCTGGCAACCCTTAGTGACCTGCCGGCCGCCTCTACCGCCCTGGGTCTGTCCGAGACCTTGCTCGGCGTGATTGCCGCAGCTGTCCTGCTGCTCTTTAGTGTGCTGGCCATCGGCATCTACCGCCGTCGCCTGCCGGAACAGCCTTCACCGGATAACCTGTTGGTCAAAGTCGGTCGCCGCACCTTGCGCCTGCCCGGCCGCCGCCTGACCTTCCTGCAACTGATCATCACTGCCCTGGACGTGGCCGCCGCCGCGACCGTGCTCTATCTGTTGCTGCCGGAAGCTCCGCCCTTCGGCGCCTTTTTGTTGGTGTACTTGCTGGCATTGGCCGCGGGTGTGCTCAGCCACGTACCGGGCGGGGTCGGCGTATTCGAAGCGATCCTGCTGGCCGCCTTCGCCGATTCACTCGGCGCAGCACCACTGGCCGCCGCCCTGCTGCTGTATCGACTGATTTATGTGGTGTTGCCTTTGCTGGTGGCCTGCATCTTCCTGCTGATTAATGAAGGCCAGCGCCTGTTTCAGTCGCGTCAGTCCCTGCGCGCGGCGTCCGGTCTCGCTGCTCCGATTCTGGCGGTGCTGGTGTTCCTGTCTGGCGTGGTGCTGCTGTTTTCTGGCGTGACCCCGGAAATCGATACCCGCCTGGAACACATCGGTTTCCTGATCCCGCATCGTCTGGTCGACGCCTCGCACTTCGGCGCCAGCCTGATCGGCGTGCTGTGCCTGTTGCTGGCTCAAGGCCTGCGCCGACGTTTGTCGGCCGCCTGGATGCTGACCACTATTTTGCTGCTGGTCGGCGCCCTGCTCTCCCTGCTCAAGGGTTTTGACTGGGAAGAAGCCTGCCTGATGACCCTCATCGCCAGCTTGCTGGGGGTTTTCCGTCGCTCGTTCTATCGCCCGAGCCGCCTCACCGAACTGCCGTTCTCGCCGTTGTATCTGGTGTCGAGCCTGTGCGTGCTGGGGGCCTCGATCTGGCTGCTGTTGTTTGCGTATCAGGACGTTCCGTACAGCCATCAACTCTGGTGGCAGTTCACCCTCGATGCTGATGCGCCGCGTGGCTTGCGCTCGCTGCTGGGCGCCGCCGTGCTGCTGGTCGTGGTGTCCCTGACCTGGCTGCTGCGCACCGCCCGCCCGGTCATCCATTTGCCGACGCCGGATGAACTGGAGCGCGCGTCCAAGATCCTCATGGCTTCAGCCCAACCGGATGGCGGCCTCGCCCTGACCGGTGACAAGGCGCTGCTGTTCCACCCTGACGACGAGGCGTTTCTGATGTACGCCCGCCGCGGGCGCAGCCTGGTGGCGTTGTACGACCCGATCGGCCCGACCCAGCAACGGGCGGAAATGATCTGGCAGTTCCGCGACCTTTGCGACGTCCACCACGCCCGTCCTGTGTTCTATCAGGTGCGCGCCGAGAACCTGCCGTACTACATGGACATCGGCCTGACCGCGATCAAATTGGGCGAAGAAGCCCGAGTCGATCTGCATCGATTTGATCTCGAAGCCAAGGGCAAAGAGATGAAAGACCTGCGCTACACCTGGAACCGCGGTACCCGCGACGGGTTGTCGCTGGAGATCTTTGAGCCGGGTCATGCGCCAATGGATGAGCTCAAGGTGATTTCCGATGCCTGGCTGACCGGCAAGAACGTGCGCGAGAAAGGCTTCTCGCTGGGCCGTTTCAGCGATGATTACCTCAAGCATTTCCGCATTGCGGTGATCCGCTTCGAAGGTCGCCCGGTAGCGTTCGCCAATTTGCTCGAGACTTATGGCCATGACCTGGCCAGCCTCGACCTGATGCGTGCGCACCCGGACGCGCCAAAACTGACCATGGAGTTCATGATGGTCGGCCTGATTCAACATTATAAAAATCATGGATACGCGCGCTTCAGCCTGGGCATGGTGCCGTTGTCGGGGTTGCAACCCCGTCGTGGTGCACCACTGACCCAGCGCCTGGGCTCGATGGTTTTCCGCCGTGGTGAGCAGCTCTACAACTTCCAAGGCTTGCGCCGCTTCAAAGACAAGTTCCAGCCTGACTGGGAACCCCGTTATATGGCCGTGCCCGCCGGACTCGATCCGCTGGTAGCCCTGGCCGACACTGCTGCCCTGATTGCGGGCGGCTTGACCGGATTGGTGAAACGCTGATGATTCAACGCTCCTTGCGGTACGTACTGGCCACACTGGTAGTGCTGGCCCTGATTCTCGGTGGCGGTTACTGGTACCTGAAACGTCCGGCACCGGCTCCGACGCTCGAACTGCTGACACCGGCTGATGGCGCGGCGATGACCCGTGTGATTCCCGGGACCACACCGAAAGCCCAGGTACTGGTGGCGGTCAATGAAGACCAGAAGCTCAGCGATCAGCAGTTGATGACCCTGAGCCGCTCCAGCTCGGCGCAGATTGTCCAGGTGATCCTGCCCAACGACTGCCTGCTGCAAAGCCGCGCCCTGCAATCGGGCCTGAGAGAACTCAAAGGCCCGGCGACCCTGGTCAGCGGCATCGGCCCTGGCGCCGTGCTGGCGTGGCGCTGGTTGTCCGAACAAAAGAACGACAAGGCTCAGGCCGTTTCCGTTGACCTGGCCCTGGAAAAACCGGGTTGCACCCACCTGCTGCCGAAAAGCGCCGCCCACGGCCACTGGCTGGTGGCATGGAACGACAACCCGGACGACACCAGTGCCGGTTTCGTGCGCGATCAACCCAACGCCGAAACCAGTATCAGCGACTACGACATCAACCTGCCGCAAGTGCTGAACAACGAACTGCGCAAGATCCTCGTCGGTGGCGACAAAGCCGCCGGCGGCCTGCAGATCCCGGTTGTTGAAGTACCGGCCGGCCAGGCCAAGGACACTGTGACCCTATTCCTGTCCGGTGACGGCGGCTGGCGTGACCTTGACCGTGACGTAGCGGGCGAGATGGCCAAGATCGGTTACCCGGTGGTCGGCATCGACACCCTGCGCTACTACTGGCAGCACAAGAGCCCGGAGCAAAGCGCCCTGGACCTCGCCGAACTGATGCAGCACTACCGGCAGAAATGGGGCACCAAGCGCTTCATCCTGACCGGTTACTCGTTCGGCGCTGACGTACTGCCAGCGATCTACAACCGCCTGGCCGAATCGGAACAACAGCGCGTCGACGCGATCATCCTGCTGGCCTTCGCCCGCACCGGCAGCTTCGAAATCGAAGTCGAAGGCTGGCTCGGCAACGCCGGCAAAGAAGCCGCCACCGGCCCGGAAATGGCCAAGCTGCCACCGGAAAAAGTGGTGTGCATCTACGGCGAAGAAGAAGTCGACGAAAGCGGCTGCACCGACAAGACCGCCGTGGGCGAAGCGATCAAACTGCCTGGCGGCCACCACTTCGACGAGAACTACCCGGCACTGGCCCAGCGCCTTGTGGACATCATCGTCAAGCGACAGGCCAAGGAAGACGCGACGGCGCAAGAGTGATCTGAGCGTCGCCACGAAAAAGCCCCCGCAGCTGTTTGGTTGCGGGGGCTTTTTTACATGTGCGGACGTGAAGTGCTTTCAGCTAGTAGACGGTATGTCGAACTCGACCTCGACTCCATTCTCCTAAATGTCTTGACTCTTCATCAAGCTAGAAAGTCCAAGTGTCCACACTCCATAAAACGTGGACACTTTTGTTATTGGAAAAATCGAGCCGTCAACACAGTTCAATAGATTCTGACCTCTCGACCGAACCAAACAAAGACCGAATCAGAAGAAAAACTGCCCCAGAGCAAGTAACACCGCTCCCACATTGAGTCTCCGTCGTCTTCAAGTTATGTGTTCGGACACAAAAAAGCCCCCGCTACCTTCACGGCAACGGAGGCGTCTACTTATAGGCGACGCTCTGCGGCGTCATAGACCTCTTCATCACGTCGGGCTCCGACTGCGACGATCAGTACCTGAATGGCCTTGCCATCGACTCGATAAACAATTCGTGTGGCGCCTGTCCGGATCCGTCTGCAACCTGCAAGACTGGCTCTTAGGGGCTTGCCGCTCTTATCTGGCTCACCATTGATAATCCGCTCTTCAATCACATCAAGAATGCGGTTCGCCGCCACAGCTCCCAGCAGATCCAGATCCTTCTGAACCTCCGGATGATAGATAACGCCCCAAACCATCCACAGCTCCTTTAGTCTTTCTTGGCGTACCGCGCCCGCATATCGTCGTGGCTGACAGCCTTGGCCTGATCAAAACCGATCAGTCGCTCTCGAGCCGCCGCTTCAACCCGAAGGTCCTCGAGCTCGTCGAGCATTTCCTGATACGCATCGACATTGATAATGACCGCTGCGGGTTGGTTGTCTTTGAAAATGACCAGTCGTTCGGTGGCTCGGCTGGAAATCTCCTTTAGCCTCGCACTGAACCCCCTGACCATTGCAGTCACCGAAATTGCTTGGTCAGCACGCTCCAGTAATGCCGTCATACTCACCTCTCTACACAATCATGCAAATTTGAACACACAGTTCTACGCAGAGTATTGCGTTGAATTAGACATACAGCAAGCTGCAAAAAACGCGAGTTTCTCATCCAGCGTTTTTCACCCTGAGAAAAAGTGAGCCGAAGGACGTGTAAACGCTCCCGCCGTGTTTAGTTTCGTTTACTTCTGGTGTCGCAATATCAGATGACGCCCGCAGACCTTGTAGGCAAACTCCGAATCTCGCGTTTGGGCACTTTGCCGCCTTGTTGCGCTTTTCTCTTTTCTTTGACGGGATAGTCTCAGGACGTCGCTGCAGATGCAGTGATCGGGTGTGGTAACCCGGCAAAGCAAAGTGCAACAGCGCTCCCAACACGATTTCATGCGTTTTCGCCTGTCATCCAGTGTTATGGCGGCTGTGCGTGGGAGACCTTCGGGTCTGCCGGTTCCTTTGCTCTTCCGGTTTACCACCCTGCGTACAGCTGCCACCCATTCGTGTGGTAACGAATGTGGCAGCTCCTCGTTTTAAGGAGCGAAACAATGAGCAAAATAGATCCGTCCGCGATTTCAGATTTAAAAACCATCGGCTTCACCCCCCTCATCTACTGCTCGGATCAAGCGCTATTCAACGTCCGCGCCGGCGTCCCCATCGTCGAAGCTTTAGCCCAAGCCTCCGACCTCCTCTTCCTCGGAAAATCATTCGCCGAGGATGCTGCCTACGCAAGAGACACTGACCGCCACGCATGGGCCGCGCATTACCTGACGGCAATGGGTAAGGCTGTTATTGATGATGTCTTGAAGGTGCTAACCCCACGACCTGCCCGGACAAAGACCGAATCCGAAGAAGAGCGTCCCGTAAGCTAGTAACACCGCAATTCCCTTGTGGGAGCGGGCTTGCCCGCGATGACGGCGGCAGATCCAGCATTGATTTGACAGACATACCGCTATCGCGGGCAAGCCCGCTCCCACAAGGATTTTCATTGGGTCGGGATCAAATGCCAGACACAAAAAAGCCCCCGCCACCTTCACGGCAACGGGGGCTTTTTGTTGGGGCTTACATTTCTACCTGAGTCCCCAGCTCAATCACCCGGTTCAACGGCAGATTAAAGAAGCGCAAATTGCCATTGGCGTTTTTCAACATGAACGCAAACAACCCCTCTCGCCAACGGGCCATGCCTTCCAACTTGGAGGCAATCACCGTCTCGCGGCTGAGGAAGTAGGTGGTGCGCATCGGACTGAAGTCCAGGTCATCGAGGTGACACAGTTTCAGCGCCTGTGGCACGTCCGGTTCGTCGACGAAACCGAAGTGCAGGATCACCCGAAAGAACCCTTCGCCGTAGGAATCAACTTCGAAGCGTCGGCTCGGCGGTACCCGTGGGATGTCTTCGTAGACCACCGTCAGCAGCACCACTTGCTCGTGCAGCACTTGGTTATGCAGCAGGTTGTGCAACAGCGCATGAGGCACCGCATCCGGGCGTGCGGTCAGGAACACGGCGGTGCCCTGCACGCGATGCGGCGGTTGCACACGGATACTGCTGATGAAAATCGGCAGGGGCAGCCCACCTTCGTCCATGCGTTCGACCAGCAATTGCTTGCCGCGTTTCCAGGTGGTCATCAGCACGAACAACGCGATACCGGCGATCACCGGGAAGGCGCCGCCCTGGACGATTTTCGGCACGTTGGCGGCGAAGTACAGGCCGTCCACCAGCAGGAAGCCGATCAACACCGGCACCGCGAGGACCGGAGGCCATTTCCACAGCAGCAACATCACCGCCGACACCAGGATGGTGGTCATCAGCATGGTGCCGGTCACCGCCACGCCGTACGCCGAGGCCAGGGCGCCGGAGGATTCGAAGCCCAGCACCAGCAGGATCACGCCGACCATCAGCGCCCAGTTCACCGCACCGATGTAAATCTGGCCTTGTTCGGCGCTGGAGGTGTGGCGGATGTGCATGCGCGGAATGTAGCCGAGCTGGATCGCCTGACGGGTCAGGGAGAACGCACCGGAAATCACCGCTTGCGAGGCGATCACCGTGGCCAGGGTCGACAGGCCCACCAGCGGGATCAACGCCCAGCTTGGCGCCAACAGATAGAACGGGTTACGAGCGGCTTCCGGATCCCCCAGCAACAGCGCGCCTTGGCCGAAGTAGTTCAGCACCAGCGCCGGCAACACGAGGATGAACCAGGCGCGGGCAATCGGCTTGCGACCGAAGTGGCCCATGTCGGCGTACAGCGCTTCGGCGCCGGTCAACGCCAGCACGACCGCGCCGAGGATCGCCACGCCCATGCCCGGGTGCTGGGTGAAGAAACGCACGCCCCAGACCGGGTTCAGCGCTTGCAACACCTCCGGGTGCTGCATGATCCCGTAGACGCCCAGCGCCCCCAGCACCACAAACCAGGTGACCATGATCGGCCCGAACAGAATGCCGATTCGCGCGGTGCCGTGGCTCTGGATCAGGAACAGCGCCACCAGCACGACCAACGACAGCGGGACCACCCAATGGTCGATGCCATCGAACGCCAAGCCAAGACCTTCAATCGCCGAGAGGACGGAAATTGCCGGGGTGATCATGCTGTCCCCGTAGAACAGCGCCGCACCGATCAGCCCGCAGACCACCAGCAACCCTCGCAACCTGGGATACCCCGACGCCGCCCGTCTGGCCAGCGCCGTCAGGGCCATGATCCCGCCCTCGCCCTGGTTGTCGGCGCGCAGCACGAACATCATGTACTTGATCGAGACGACCCAGATCAGCGACCAGAAGATCAGCGCCAGTATTCCCAGCACGCCGTCATGGTTGACCGGCACGCCGTAGCCACCGGAAAACACTTCTTTGAGGGTGTACAGCGGGCTTGTGCCGATATCGCCGTAAACCACCCCGACCGCCGCGACCAGCATGCCGATCGGCTTCGCCGCCGAATGCCCGGCGCTCGCTGCCTGACTACTTGCCTGACCCATCCACCACTCCTACTACCCAGAACGGACTTCTTTGGAAGAAGCACTATGCATTGCCACGCAGCATGCGCTGTTTTACTTCAGGTTACAGACGATATGTTGACTGTAAATATTTGGTAAAGCCTAACGGCGCGAAGCATAGCGCAGCACTCGTCGTATTTCCCTGCATAAAGCTGGTCAAGTGAACGACTGATCGCTAGAATTGCGCACTTTTTGATCAGAGGCGCAGAAAAGCGCCCGTTTGTCGCCTTGCCGACTCGGCTGGAGGCGTCACAAATACCGAGGTTAGACATGTCCACCACTCCTGCGCCGGCCAATCCAAAGGTTGGCTTCGTATCCCTGGGTTGCCCAAAAGCACTGGTCGACTCCGAGCGCATCCTTACCCAGCTGCGCATGGAAGGCTATGACGTCGTGTCCACTTACGAGGACGCCGATGTCGTGGTGGTCAACACCTGCGGCTTCATCGACTCGGCCAAGGCTGAATCGCTGGAAGTGATCGGCGAAGCCATCAAGGAAAACGGCAAGGTTATCGTGACCGGCTGCATGGGCGTCGAAGAAGGCAACATTCGCAAGGTGCACCCAAGCGTGCTGGCCGTGACCGGTCCGCAGCAGTACGAGCAAGTGGTCAACGCCGTGCACGACGCCGTGCCGCCGCGTCAGGATCACAACCCGCTGATCGACCTGGTGCCGCCGCAAGGCATCAAGCTGACCCCGCGCCACTACGCCTACCTGAAGATTTCCGAAGGCTGCAACCACAGCTGCAGCTTCTGCATCATCCCGTCGATGCGCGGCAAACTGGTCAGCCGTCCGGTCGGTGACGTGCTCGACGAGGCTCAGCGCCTGGTCAAGGCCGGCGTCAAAGAGCTGCTGGTAATTTCCCAAGACACCAGCGCTTACGGCGTTGATGTGAAATACCGCACCGGTTTCTGGAACGGCGCGCCGGTGAAAACCCGCATGACCGAACTTTGCGAAGCCCTGAGCACCCTCGGCGTCTGGGTTCGCCTGCACTACGTTTACCCGTACCCGCACGTCGACGAGCTGATCCCGTTGATGGCCGCCGGCAAGATCCTGCCGTACCTGGACATCCCGTTCCAGCACGCCAGCCCGAAAGTCCTGAAAGCCATGAAACGCCCGGCCTTCGAAGACAAGACCCTGGCGCGCATCAAGAACTGGCGCGAGATCTGCCCGGACCTGATCATCCGTTCGACCTTCATCGTCGGCTTCCCTGGCGAAACCGAAGAAGATTTCCAGTACCTGCTGGACTGGCTGACCGAAGCCCAGCTCGACCGCGTCGGCTGCTTCCAGTACTCGCCCGTCGAAGGCGCCCCGGCCAACCTGCTGGACGCGGCCATCGTGCCGGACGACGTCAAGCAAGACCGCTGGGACCGCTTCATGGCGCACCAGCAAGCGATCAGCTCGGCGCGCCTGCAACTGCGCATCGGCCGTGAAATCGAAGTGCTGGTGGACGAAGTCGACGAGCAAGGCGCGGTGGGTCGTTGCTTCTTCGACGCCCCGGAAATCGACGGCAACGTGTTCATCGACAACGGCAGCAACTTGAAGCCGGGCGACAAAGTCTGGTGCAAAGTGACCGACGCCGACGAATACGACCTGTGGGCTGAACAGATCTAAACGCAAAAAATACGAAAAGCCCTGCTCTCTTGACGAGATGCGGGGCTTTTTTACGTCTATCGTTTTGTGGGAGAAAGGACTCGCACACCCCACTGCACACAGGACATCCGGCCATGCGCCATCATTCGGTCATCCACACCCCGAAACACAGTGACTACGAAGAACTCACCCGGGTCTGGGAGGCCTCGGTGCGCGCCACCCATGACTTTCTGCCAGACAGTTACATCCTGTTGTTGAAAGATCTGGTGCTGACCCGCTACCTCGATGCCGTGATGCTGATTTGCACCCGGGACCCGCGCCAACGCATCACCGGGTTCGCCGGGGTCGCCGCCGGCAAGATCGAAATGCTCTTCATCGATCCGGCCCACCGCGGCCAGGGCCTGGGCAAACAGTTGCTACGCTATGCCATGGAACACCTGAATGCCGACGAACTGGACGTCAACGAACAGAACCCGCAAGCCTTGGGGTTCTACTTCAAACAAGGCTTCGAAGTGATCGGCCGTTCCGAGTTTGACGGCATGGGCCAGCCTTATCCGCTGTTGCATATGCGCATGAAGCAGGCAGATCAGCACGCTCAACGCGGCTAAAAGTCTCACCTTGCAAAATGGACCCGCGATTAACCGGCGCCACGCAGGTACAATGCCCACCCCTTTTTTGTTACGGCCCTGTCATGACTGACCCGATTCGTCTCTCCAAACGCCTCATCGAACTCGTCGGCTGTTCCCGTCGGGAGGCGGAGCTGTTCATCGAGGGCGGCTGGGTGACCGTGGACGGTGAAGTCATCGACGAGCCGCAATTCAAGGTCGGCACGCAAAAAGTCGAACTCGACCCCGAGGCCAAGGCCACTGCACCAGAACCGGTGACTATCCTGTTGAACGTGCCCGTGGGCATGGACGCGGACACCGCCATGGCCACCCTGAGCGCCGAGACGCTGAGCGAAGAACACCGCTTCAGCAAACGTCCGCTCAAGGGCCATTTCCTGCGCCTGACCGCCAGCACCGACCTGCAGGCCAACGCCAGCGGTTTGCTGGTGTTCACCCAGGACTGGAAGATTCTGCGCAAACTCACTGCCGATGCCAGCAAGATCGAGCAAGAGTATGTGGTCGAGGTTGAAGGCGACATGGTGGCTCACGGCCTTAACCGCCTGAACCACGGCCTGACGTACAAGGGCAAGGAACTGCCGCCGGTCAAGGCCAGCTGGCAGAACGAAAACCGCCTGCGCTTTGCGATGAAGAACCCGCAACCGGGCGTGATCGCCCTGTTTTGCCAGGCCGTCGGCCTGAAGGTCGTCGCCATCCGCCGCATCCGCATCGGCGGTGTGTCCATCGGCAAAGTGCCGCTGGGCCAATGGCGCTACCTGTCCGGCAAAGAGAAGTTCTAAGGCTTCTCCCGCCGCCACACATTCCGGCGCCGCTGTTTGCTGCGGCGCCCACTGCTGAATATCAGGATTGCACACCATGATTCATAACGACGTATTGCGCAGCGTTCGCTACATGCTGGACATCAGCGACAAGAAGGTCATCGAGATCATCAAGCTCGGCGGCATGGACGTGTCCATGGAAGACCTGCTGACTTACCTCGACAAGAAAGAAGAAGACGAAGAAGGCTTCGTCCGCTGCCCGGATGAAGTCATGGCGCACTTCCTCGATGGCCTGGTGATCTTCAAGCGCGGCAAGGACGAAAGCCGTCCACCGCAGCCGATCGAAGTCCCGGTGACCAACAACATCATCCTGAAAAAGCTGCGCGTAGCCTTCGAACTGAAAGAAGACGACATGCACGCGATCCTCAAGGCTGCCGAGTTTCCGGTGTCCAAGCCTGAGCTAAGCGCGCTGTTCCGCAAGTTCGGCCACACCAACTACCGCACCTGTGGCGACCAGTTGCTGCGCAACTTCCTCAAAGGCCTGACCCTGCGCGTTCGGCCGCAGTAAGCGCCTCGTCCCCTGTAGGAGCACAGCTTGCTGTGCGATAGCGATCTTCAAAACGCCATCGCCAGCAAGCTGTGTTCCTACAGAAGCGGACTCAGACTGGGCCGAATGGCCCCTCATTCCTCGCAAAAATAGTGGCTCCGCTGACGGCGACTGACGACTAGGGTGTACTGACCCTCAACGCTCAGGATTCGCCATGCACCCGTACTTTTCCCTGCAAGGCCGCACTGCACTGGTGACCGGTGGCACCCGTGGTATCGGCAAAATGATCGCCAAGGCTTATGTCGAAGCCGGCGCAACCGTGTACGTCTGCGCCCGGGATGCTGAAGCTTGCCGGCAAACGGCTGACGAGTTGAACGCATTCGGGCGCTGCCATGGCGTAGCGGCCAACCTGGCCACCGAAGAAGGTGTGCTTCAACTGGCTACGCGCCTGGGCGAGCAGATCACTCATCTGGATATTCTGGTGAACAACGCCGGCACAACGTGGGGCGCTCCGCTGGAGAGCTACCCGGTCAAGGGTTGGGAAAAGGTCATGCAGCTCAACGTGACGTCGGTGTTCAACTGCATTCAGCAGTTTTTGCCGCTGCTGCGCAAAGCCGGCTCCGAAGCCAATCCGGCGCGGATCATCAACATCGGCTCGGTGGCCGGGATTTCGTCCTTTGGTGAGCAGGCGTATGCCTACGGGCCAAGTAAAGCCGCCCTACATCAATTGTCGCGGATTCTGGCGCGGGAACTGGTGAGCCAGCACATCAACGTCAACGTGATCGCGCCGGGGCGTTTCCCGAGCAAGATGACCCAGCACATTGGCAATGATGAACAGGCGTTGGCCGAGGATACGGCGCTGATTCCGATGAAGCGTTGGGGCCGAGAGGAAGAGATGGCGGCGCTGGCGATCAGTCTGGCGAGTACGGCGGGGGCGTATATGACCGGGAATATTATTCCTTTGGATGGTGGGTTCAGTCTCTGAGATTGGCGGTGCGGCCATCGCGGGCAAGCCACGCGCCCACCGTTGGAATGCATTTCCCTGTGGGAGCGAGGCTTGCCCGCGATGACGGACTGACTGGCACCACCGATCCTGTGGCCGCTCGGGTTATCATGCCCGTCCTGACCCCGCCTCGACCCCAGATCATGACCTACAGCGTTTCCCCCATCGGCTTCGTGCGCTCCTGCTTCAAGGAGAAGTTCGCCATCCCGCGCCAACCGCAACTGGCCCCGGCCGCTCGCGGTGTACTGGAGTTGGTCGCGCCGTTCGATCAGGGCGATGCGGTGCAAGGCCTGGAACAGGTCAGTCACGTCTGGTTGCTGTTCCTGTTCCACCAGGCCCTGGAAGAAAAACCGCGCTTGAAAGTCCGCCCGCCTCGTCTAGGCGGCAACAAATCCATGGGCGTATTCGCCACCCGCGCTACGCATCGGCCCAACGGTATCGGTCAATCCGTGGTCAAGCTGGACAAGGTCGAAGCCAATCGCCTGTGGATATCCGGGATCGACTTGCTGGACGGCACGCCGATTCTCGACATCAAACCTTACGTGCCTTACGCCGACATCATCGACAGCGCCTCCAACAACATCGCCAGCGCCGCGCCGCAGCTGATTCCCGTGCAGTGGACGGATGCCGCGCTGCAACAGGCTCATGGCCATGCTCAGCGCCTTGAAGAGCCCTTGGTGGCGTTGATCGAGCAATGCCTGGCACAAGACCCACGTCCGGCGTACCAGATTCCTACACCGGAGCGGGAATATGGCGCGCAGTTCTGGGACCTGGACGTGCGTTGGCATTATCCCGAGGCCGGGGTTATCCGCGTCCTGGAAGTCATCCCCGCGAAAATCTAAACACCAGAAACAACTGTGGGAGCGAGCTTGCTCGCGATGGCGGTGTGTCAGTCAATATTGATGTCGACTGACACTCCCCTATCGCGAGCAAGCTCGCTCCCACAGGTAAAACAACGCTGTTGCTTACTTCTCGACGAACGCTCGCTCGATCAGGTAATCACCCGGCTCGCGCATCCGCGGCGACACTTTCAGGCCGAAGCTGTTCAGCACTTCGCTGGTCTCGTCGAGCATGCTCGGGCTGCCGCACAGCATGGCGCGGTCGTCCTGCGGGTTGATCGGTGGCAGGCCGATGTCGCTGAACAGCTTACCGCTGCGCATCAGGTCGGTCAGGCGACCTTCGTTCTCGAACGGCTCGCGGGTCACGGTCGGGTAGTAGATCAACTTGTCACGCAGGGCCTCGCCGAAAAATTCGTTCTGCGGCAGGTGCTCGGTGATGAATTCGCGGTAAGCGACTTCGTTGACGTAACGTACGCCGTGGCACAGGATCACTTTTTCGAAACGCTCGTAGGTTTCCGGGTCCTGGATGACGCTCATGAACGGCGCCAGACCGGTACCGGTGCTGAGCAGGTACAAATGTTTGCCAGGCTTCAAGTCATCCAGCACCAGGGTGCCGGTAGGCTTCTTGCTGATGATGATCTCGTCGCCTTCCTTCAGATGCTGCAACTGGGAAGTCAGCGGGCCATCAGGCACTTTGATGCTGAAGAACTCGAGATGCTCTTCCCAGTTCGGGCTGGCAATCGAGTAAGCGCGCATAAGCGGGCGGCCGTTGGGCTGTTGCAGGCCGATCATCACGAACTGACCGTTCTCGAAGCGCAGACCCGGATCACGGGTGCACTTGAAGCTGAACAGAGTGTCGTTCCAGTGATGAACACTGAGGACACGCTCGTGGTTCATGTTGCTCATGTACGTGGGACTCCTGGAGATTTTGCCTGCGCCGATGATGTGCGCAATTGCATCGCATTCTAAAGGCAGAGACAATATCTGTTAAATGGATTATTAAGATAAGGGTTATCGGTTATATCGATATGCGATTTACTCTCCGTCAACTTCAAGTATTCGTCGCCGTCGCCCAGCAGGAAAGCGTATCCCGTGCTGCGGGCTTGCTCAACCTCTCGCAATCGGCGGCGAGCACCTCGATCACCGAACTGGAGCGCCAGTCCAGCTGCCAGCTGTTCGACCGCGCCGGCAAACGGCTGAGCCTCAATGCCCTCGGCAAACAGCTGCTGCCCCAAGCCGTGGCCCTGCTCGATCAGTCCAAGGAAATCGAAGACCTGCTCAACGGCAAGTCCGGTTTCGGCTCATTGGCGGTCGGCGCGACCCTGACCATCGGCAACTATCTGGCCACCTTGCTGATCGGCAGCTTCATGCAGCGTCATCCGGAAAGCCAGGTGAAGCTGCACGTGCAGAACACTGCCAATATCGTGCAACAAGTCGCCCACTATGAAATTGATCTGGGTCTAATTGAAGGCGACTGCAGCCATCCGGACATCGAAGTGCAAAGCTGGGTCGAGGATGAGCTGGTGGTGTTCTGTGCACCGCAGCATCCATTGGCCAAACGCGGTATCGCGACCATGGAGGAGCTGAGTCACGAGGCATGGATATTGCGCGAGCAAGGCTCTGGCACACGACTGACCTTCGACCAGGCCATGCGTCACCATCGCAGCTCGCTGAATATCCGGCTCGAACTGGAACACACCGAAGCGATCAAGCGCGCAGTGGAATCGGGATTGGGGATTGGGTGTATCTCACGGCTGGCACTGCGCGATGCGTTCCGTCGTGGCAGCCTGGTTCCCGTGGAAACACCGGACCTGGACCTGGCGCGACAGTTCTACTTCATCTGGCACAAACAGAAATATCAGACATCGGCGATGCGCGAGTTCCTCGACCTGTGCCGCGCTTTCACCGCAGGGGTTCAGCGCAGCGACGAGATCGTTCTGCCGAATATCGCTTAAAGCAGAATCACCGCCCAGACCAGCGCGATCATGCTCAGCGCCACGAATTGAGCTGCGCTGCCCATGTCCTTGGCGTTCTTGGACAGCGGGTGCAATTCCAGGGAAATGCGATCGATGGCCGCTTCCACCGCTGAGTTCAGCAACTCGACGATCAGCGCCAACAGGCAGACGGCAATCAGCAGCGCCTGCTCGACACGGCTGACGTTCAAAAAGAACGACAGCGGAATCAGGATGACGTTGAGCAACACGAGTTGGCGAAAGGCCGCTTCGCCGGTGAAGGCTGCGCGCAGGCCATCCAGCGAATAGCCGGAGGCATTGAGGATACGCTTGAGGCCGGTTTGGCCTTTGAAAGGTGACATAGAGTGGGCAACTGACCAGATAGGAATGGGAACGCTAGATCAAGCAAAGTCAAAATAGCGTGAACATGGAGCTGTTTAGTGGCTTGGAATTGACTCAAGTTGTTGCAAGAGTAGTGCAGCCTGGGTCCGGGTCCGCACATTCAGCTTGCGGAAGATCGCCGTGACATGGGCTTTGATCGTTGCTTCCGAGACACTCAGCTCGTAAGCAATCTGTTTGTTCAGCAAACCTTCACAGACCATGGTCAACACCCGGAACTGTTGGGGTGTCAGGCTGGCAAGGCCTTCGCTGGCGGCCTTGGCTTCCTCGGAAACGTTGACCGCTTCAAACGCCTGTGGCGGCCAGAATACGTCGCCGTCCAGTACGGCACGCACGGCTTTCTGGATCACGCTCAGGTCGCTGGATTTTGGAATGAACCCACTGGCGCCGAACTCACGGGACTTGACCATGATCGACGCTTCTTCCTGCGCGGACACCATCACCACCGGAATTTGCGGGTACTGACCGCGCAACAGCACGAGCCCGGAAAAACCGTAGGCACCGGGCATGTTCAAGTCCAGCAGCACCAGATCCCAATCGGACTTTTCATCCAGGCGGGCTTCCAGCTCGGCAATGCTCGCCACTTCCACCAGACGAACATCCGGGCCCAGGCCCAGAGTCACGGCCTGATGCAGCGCGCTTCGAAACAGCGGGTGATCATCGGCAATCAGGATTTCGTATGTGGCCATTTTTCAAATGATCCTGTTTTTCAAACGACTCAAGGCACAGCCACGGAGCTGCACCAATGGGGCACGTTCAACGCCAATAACAGCTGAAAACGGCGTATCAAACCTGGCCGCGCCCCAATCGGCGCCAAGCATGCCCAGCCAAGACTGGGTGGTCAAGGTGCATGGGCAGTACAGTTCTTTGCAGTATGGGCGACAATCAGCAGATGGCTGGGGCCGAGTTTTGCACGAAGGGCATCAGCTCGGCATGAGCGGGCGTGGCGACGTTCATGTCCAGTTGCCGTTTCGCGTCCAGGTAATGCTGGCTGAACACGTCGAAATAGGCGTCCAGCGCCGAGGCCGCTGCGGTATCCCCGGCCAGATCGAGGCACAGTGCAGCCACTTCGGCGGTGCACAAATGCTCGCTGCGGGTCGACCTGCGCAATCGGTATCGAGACAGCTTCTCGGGCAACAGGCTGAGGATCGGCAAGCGATCAAAGTAAGGGCTTTTGCGGAAAATCTTCCGGGCTTCTGTCCAAGTGGCGTCCAGCAGAATAAACAGCGGACGCTTCGAACTGTCCATGTCCACCGTGTTGGTGACACGCTCGGGCTCAACGTATTCCCCCGGAAACACCAGATAGGGCTGCCACTGCGGGTCGGCCAGCAACGCCAGCAATTGTTCATCAACCTCGGTGCGAGACCAGATAAACGCATGGTTGTCGCGTACCACATCGGCAATCAGCCAACCGGTGTTGCTCGGTTTGAACACTTCCTTGTTGGTCATGATCAGGCACACACCGGAGCGCGCCTCGACCTGCGGGCGCCAGGCGCACAGACAATGACTCTCGATCACCCGGCAGGAACGGCAACGCGGCGCCCTCCAGCCTCGGGCCTGAATCGGCTTGATCCCCTCTTCTTCTCGGGAATCGCGCAAGCGGGCCACGGCGTTGGCAGCAAAGGGCGGAATGGCAGGGTTCATCGCAGGCAGCGCCGGCAGAAGGAGGAAATCGACACGAAAAGCACTCGGCTGGGCAAAAAGTGCCACCAGTTTATCAGAGCAGCCAGCGCAAGCCTGTACCGTCCGGAGCGCGTCCCCTATAATTCGCCGCCACTGAACGCACAGTCATGTGACGGGTCGAAGCA
The DNA here is from genome assembly GCF_015461845.1 of Pseudomonas mucoides. Lineage (GTDB taxonomy): Bacteria > Pseudomonadota > Gammaproteobacteria > Pseudomonadales > Pseudomonadaceae > Aquipseudomonas > Aquipseudomonas mucoides. The sequence goes on from NZ_JACOPW010000001.1 coordinate 1,636,809, forward strand.
CCAGTCACTGAACCAGGAGAGTTTCATGCTGCGCCTTATCGTTCCCACCGCTGCCATTCTGCTGGCGTCGTCCTTCAGCGCTCAGGCTGCGTCCTTGAAAGACACGGAACTGAACAAAATGCTGCAAAACGTAGCCGCCCAAAGCAGCGTCGGCACGCCACGGGCGATCAACGAAGATATTCTCGATCAGGGTTATACCGTTGAAGGCACCGAGCTGATCAACCACCTCAGCGTCCAGAGCAGCCACGCTGACAAGATGCGCGCCGACCCCAAGGCTGTTTACTTCCAGCTGGGCTCTACCGTGTGCAACAACCCGGGCTTTCGCAAGCTGATGGCCAAGGGCGCGACCATGCGCTACGAGTTCACCGAGGTCAAAACCAACCGTCCGGTGGCCAGCGAGCGCTTCAAGGAGTCGGATTGCCTGCAACCGGCGGCCAAGAAGAAAAAGTAATCACCCGGATTTGGCGCGCCGTTGTTCATCCTCGGCGCGCAATTCTGCCAGCAACGCCTGCAAGTAATGTGACCGTCGCTCAGTTCCCTCCAGACGTCGGCAGCACTCCTCCTCGAGACTCACGTGATGGGTCTCGGCTGATGACTTGAGCAATCGATACAGTCGCGTATCGATCTCCAGAATCACTCTGGCCATAACATCCCGCCTCCCTGCTCCTCGCCCTGCTTGAGCGAAAATTCCTTCAACTTCTAGAACCGCGCGCCCTGCCTTTGACGCAAAGTTGTCGTGTCGCATCTGTAGCTTAGTAAATCAGAGCGCCCGACACTCGGCGTGCGTTCAGACGAGCGGTGAAATCACCTTGCAAATCGTCAATAAGCGGTTGCCAGGAAACACTTTGCGGCGCAATGATCAAGCCAGCGTAAATCTCTGCGAGGGTCTAGATTCATAGTGATCCCATTCACTTTTCCGGGCTGGAAAGGGGCCGCCCGCGACGCGTCTTGTTGTGCCAAGTGTGCGAATGTTTCCTGCTTCAAGGGAAAACACAGCCTGTATGGAAGGAGAAATTGATGCCTTACCAACCGAATGACCTGCTAAGCCGTCATTTTGAAGAAAGCGGCCACGACCTCACCAACAAGGTCGAAGAACAACTCAACCTGGTGTCACCCAACAGCCCCAACATCCCCATCTACCGCGACATGATCCTGACAGTGCTGCGCATGGCCCAGGAAGATCACAACCGCTGGAATGCCAAGATAACCCTTCAAACCCTGCGCGAACTGGAGCACGCCTTCCGTGTACTCGAGCAGTTCCGCAGCCGACGTAAAGTCACCGTGTTTGGCTCGGCCCGAACACCGATCGAACACCCACTGTATGGTCTGGCCCGAGAACTGGGCGCCGCGCTGGCGCGCTCGGACCTGATGGTCATCACTGGCGCTGGCGGCGGCATCATGGCGGCGGCGCACGAAGGGGCCGGCAGGGAGCACAGCCTGGGCTTTAACATCACCCTGCCGTTCGAACAACATGCCAACCCCACGGTGCAAGGCACCGCCAACCTGCTGCCCTTCCACTTCTTTTTCACCCGCAAGCTGTTCTTCGTCAAGGAAGCGGATGCACTGGTCCTGTGCCCAGGCGGTTTCGGCACCCTGGATGAGGCGCTGGAAGTACTGACACTGATTCAGACCGGCAAAAGCCCATTGGTGCCGGTGGTATTACTGGACGCACCGGGCGGCAAGTTCTGGCAAGGCGCGCTGGACTTCATTCACCATCAACTGGAGGAAAACCGCTACATCCTGCCGACCGACATGAAGCTTGTGAGCCTTGTCTACAGCGCTGAAGAAGCGGTGGAACAGATCAACCAGTTCTACAGCAACTTCCACTCCAGCCGCTGGCTCAAGCATCAGTTTGTGATTCGCATGAACCACACCCTCAGTGAGCAAACGCTTGACCACATGCAGGAAGCATTTGCCGACCTGTGCCTGAGCGATCGCTTCCATCAGCACGCCTACAGCGGCGAAGAGCACGATGAAGCGCAGTTCAGCCACTTGGCGCGACTGGCCTTCAACTTTAACGCGCGTGATCATGGTCGCCTGCGTGAACTGGTGGACTACATCAACCTGCCGCAAAACTGGGCGCAATCTACCCCCCAAACGCAGCAGCGCACGCGCGAGCCCTCCAAGGTTATGTGAGGCAAAAAAAATGGCCCGCTATCGAAATAGCGGGCCATTTTTTATCAATCATCCATTCCCCGGCCACTGAACAAGCGGCTGATCATCTCCATGGAGTATCCCCGATAACTCAGGAAGCGCCCTTGCTTGGCACGCTCCCGAGCATCTATCGGCAGATGCCCGGAAAATTTACGCCGCCAGGTATCCTCCAACTGCTCCTGCCAGTTGATACCGCTCTCGCGCAACGCGAGTTCGATATCGGCCCGTTGCAGACCGCGCTGGCCAAGCTCCTCGCGAATACGCAAAGGGCCATAACCGGAGCGGGCGCGGTAAGAAACAAAGCTTTCGAGGTAACGGGATTCGGACAGCAGGCCCTCTTCCGTCAAGCGGTCGAGTGCTGTGTCGATCATTTCAGGGAGGGCGCCTCGCTGACGCAGTTTACGCGTCAGCTCGACTCGACCGTGCTCGCGTCGAGCGAGCAGGTCCATTGCGGTTCGCCGCACCGCGACGAGTGTATCGAGTACGGCGGTCATCGGATCAATCAGATATCAGCGTCAGCCAGGTCATCAGCCGTCTCTTTGACTGGCGATGCTTTGACGTCCGGCGCCGGGGTCAGCAACTTGTCACGCAGTTGCTTCTCGAGCTTGGCGGCGATTTCCGGATTGTCTGCCAGGAACTTGGCCGAGTTGGCCTTGCCCTGACCGATCTTGGTGCCTTCATAGGCATACCAGGCGCCGGACTTCTCAACGAAACCGTGCAGAACACCCAGGTCGATCATCTCGCCATTGAGGTAGATGCCTTTGCCGTAAAGAATCTGGAACTCGGCCTGACGGAACGGCGAAGCCACTTTGTTCTTCACGACCTTGACGCGGGTTTCGCTACCGACGACTTCATCACCTTCTTTCACCGCGCCAGTACGACGGATGTCCAGACGAACCGACGCGTAGAACTTCAGCGCGTTACCACCGGTGGTGGTTTCCGGGCTGCCGAACATCACGCCGATTTTCATACGGATCTGGTTGATGAAGATCACCAGGCAGTTGGCGTTCTTGATGTTACCTGTGATTTTACGCAGCGCCTGGGACATCAGTCGGGCTTGCAGGCCGACGTGCATGTCGCCCATTTCGCCTTCGATTTCTGCCTTTGGCACCAGAGCGGCCACGGAGTCGACGATGATCACGTCAACGGCGTTGGAACGCACCAGCATGTCGGTGATTTCCAGGGCCTGCTCGCCGGTGTCCGGCTGCGAAACCAGCAGGTCGTCAACGTTGACGCCCAGTTTGCCGGCGTACTCAGGATCAAGGGCGTGTTCGGCATCGACAAATGCGCAGGTCGCGCCGGCTTTTTGAGCCTGGGCGATCACGGACAGTGTCAGTGTGGTTTTACCGGAGGATTCAGGACCGTAGATTTCAACGATACGGCCTTTTGGCAAGCCGCCAATGCCGAGCGCGATGTCCAGACCCAGAGAGCCAGTGGAGATAGCCGGGATCGCCTGACGGTCCTGATCGCCCATACGCATTACGGCACCCTTGCCGAATTGACGTTCGATCTGACCCAGGGCCGCAGCCAAGGCTTTCTTCTTGTTGTCGTCCATTAAAGTCCTCACGTAATCAATAAGGCCTGACGGCCAACACCTGTATAAGTAGCCAGTATTATTCCACAGCGATTCAGGATCGCCTACCCCTGATTTGAGATTTCTGTGGCGGCATGGCGCAGCAGCCCCTCTAGCGCGGCCTTCACCGTTTGTCGGCGGACTTCGTCGCGGTTGCCAGGGAAGTGCTGCACCTCGCTGAACACCTGCTCACCGACGCCCCAGGCCAGCCAGACCGTGCCCACCGGCTTGCTCGCAGAGCCGCCATCCGGCCCCGCCACACCGCTGACTGCCACGGCAAAATGCGCCCGGCTCTTTTCCTGGGCACCGCGAACCATTGCCTCGACCACCTCGCGACTGACCGCCCCCACCGTCGAAAACAACTCGACCGGCACGTTCAATTGCTGGGTTTTCTGTCGATTGGAGTAAGTGACATAGCCAGCCTCGAACCACGCCGAACTTCCCGGAATACGGGTGATCGCCTCGCTGATCCCCCCGCCCGTGCAAGATTCGGCGGCCGTGACATGGGCATTGAGCACCTGCAAGCGCCTGCCCAGTTCAGCGGCCAGTTGGGTGATTTCTTTCACGGTCATCTCCTGAGCGAACGGAAGCGGAATGAGAACTACCGTACACGAGCGTATCGCGCTTGCAAGGCGCAGGATCAATCAAAATGTGAGGGCGCAAGGGCTCTGATATAGGCCTGACAAGCTTGCAAGGCAATCAGTCCACGGTCCCCGGTGTCGGTGATGGCGACCATCGTTGAGCATGCGCCGGGTCAAGTCCCGCCAATAACCCGCCAAGAGATCAGACCGAAGACTGGCATAGCACCGCCCTCGCCCGCGCCCAGAGTTGCAGACGATCCTCCAGGCCGTTCAGCCCACCATTGATGCGACGAGTAATGCTGTTGAACTGGTCGTGATCGGCGAGTTCGTTAAGGCCGTTCTGCGCCCAGTACCAGGCCGCGGATTCAGCGGCCCATTGAGGTTTTTCCAACAGTTGCGGAATAAACAGCAAGCGATCATCACCGAACAATCCAAGACTGCATTGGCGATAGTTATCGCGGCCAGTGATCTGGATCAAGCCTCGGCCGCAGTACTTTTGACCATCACCATCCTGTGCAGGAGTGTTACCCAAGCGAGTAGCCAAGGCACCGGTGTCGTATTGGCTCAGATATTGTTCACTGCCGAGTTCACGTACGTATTGCAACTGCCCGGACTCATGGCCGACTTGAGCGAGAAAGACGGCGATACGTTTCGGGGTATTGATGTTGAAACGAGCCATGGCGGCATTGAGCGCAGAAATGAAAACGCCCGCTTGGACGCGGGCGTTGGGCATGATTTTTAGCAGTTGCCCATCGGTTAGCGGCATAAAAGGTCCTCGGTCAATAAACCGTTTATGGTGGGTTTGAATGAACGGCACTGGCCGTGGGAGACCTGCGTCCTTGCAGGCCGGATGCCGGTCGGCACCACTGCTCGCCAATCCATTGGTCTTGAGTTTCAACGATCCTGATGGGTGTCACGCGGGGGCACATCGCACACGTCCATGCGCTTCGCAGCCCAACGCTCATAAAGCCCGATGGACACGTCGGCCCCAGCCATTGCTGTCAGGCAGCCAAAGGCGCAGGCCGCCCAGATCGACACACCGGCGGCGTACAGCAGCATGATGGCCGAGACCCCACAGACCATGCAGGCCCCGGACCGCAAGGCCAGGCGTCGCAGCAGTGACCAGCCGCGAGCGCCGTCCTTGTCGGCGCGCCACATTTCGCCGGACACCCCGCCCACCAGGGCAAGGACGATGACGAGCCATATCGGCATGTCCAGCAACGCTAGTTGCTCGTTTGTCATGTCACGCCTCCGGGAGTGATTGATGAGTGGTTCTTTAAAACAGTGTTTTCTTGAGGTGCCTGATGGAAGGTAGGCATTCCAAAAAGCCCGGCATCGTTCCGGGCTTTTCAGTAATGCGGTCCTGCATTGACCTTTCGGCGCTACTGGCGCGGTACGAGTCCATTCATATTGTGTCGCCGACCGCGGTCGCTGCCCGCCGGATAACTGCTTCTGGTGCTTTACGCTGCACACCCGGGTCAGTTGCCAACCCTCTGAACCGTTGAGGCCGGTTCATCGCTGCCTTTGTGGTGGAACTAAAGAACTTCGTTTCGAGCTGCTTTGTTGAGCGGCTTGAGACAAAGAATATGCATGGATGCATATACAGTCAATGCACCAATGCATTTATTTGCGTATTTAAAAATGCACCACCGCATTGAAGCCCCACGGACAAAGGCTCAGCCGGTTTCGACAGGCGAAAAAAAACCCGCTCGATGGCGGGTTTTATCTGAAGGTGACGAGGTTAACGGGCGTACATGCCCCACCAGAAGACGTGACCGAGGATGACAATCTGCTCTTCCTGGATTTCCTGGAAGGTGTAGTCCTCGTCCGGGTGCTCATCACGATTGAAGCTGCGCAGGCGAATGCCGGTCGGCAGGCGATACAGCTGTTTTACCCGCAACTGGCCGTTATGGTTGATCGCATAAAGGTCGCCATCAACGATGTCGCCAATCCCGCACTTGCCGGCGTTCACGCCAACGGTGGCGCCATCGCGCAGCACCGGCAACATGCTGTTGCCGCGCACCGTCACGCATTTTGCCTGGTCGAACTGCACCCCGTTGTGACGCAAGCTGCGTTTGCCGAAGCGCAGGCTAGAGCGCTCGCTCTCTTCGATGACGAATCTTCCTGATCCAGCAGCCAATTCAACCTCGCGAAGAAAGGGAACCGACACCTCGTCGTCATCGACGGGCGTATCGTCGTCCCACAGACTTATGTCCTTGAGTTCGGAATGCACTTCATTGCGCGCGGCATGGGCGGCGGGCGCGACATCGGCGCGGCCACGCAACTGATCGGTGCTCACGGCGAAGTACTCGGCGATCTTCGAGATGTGTTTATCCGAAGGGTCGACGATCTTCCCGCTGAGAATCCGCGAGAGTGTGGATTGAGGCACGCCGGTGCGACGGTGAAGCTCCGTGGGGGAGATCCCGTGCTGATCCAGCAGTGCTCTTAAGACAGTAGAAACGTTGCGTTTTTGCATAACGCGCATAGTGCTTGTTCTTTTCGCCGAAGACAAATGCTGTTTTGCATAATTCGTGCATATTCAGTGTAAATGTGCCGTGGGGCTTTCATGCCTGCGTCGGGCGGACCGCCCATGGTAATCTTGCGCCCATCGCGGAAAAGCCGGGCCAATGCCCCTCCTTTTGCCCTACACCTTTCAACGAGTTTTCCTGAATTTCCGATGAATAAAGCCATCTCCGATCTGTCTTCCCACACGCCAATGATGCAGCAGTACTGGCGCCTGAAGAACCAGCACCCTGACCAGTTGATGTTCTACCGCATGGGCGACTTCTACGAGATCTTCTACGAAGACGCGAAGAAGGCCGCCAAGTTGCTGGACATCACCCTGACTGCTCGTGGGCAGTCAGCGGGGCAAGCGATTCCAATGTGTGGGATTCCTTACCACGCCGCGGAAGGTTACCTGGCGAAACTGGTCAAGCTCGGCGAATCGGTGGTGATTTGCGAGCAGGTCGGTGATCCGGCGACCAGCAAAGGGCCGGTGGATCGTCAGGTGGTGCGGATCATCACGCCGGGTACGGTCAGTGATGAAGCGCTGCTGGATGAGCGTCGGGACAACCTGATCGCGGCGGTGCTGGGTGACGAGCGCCTGTTCGGCCTGGCCGTGCTGGACATCACCAGCGGCAATTTCACGGTGCTGGAAATCAAGGGTTGGGAAAACCTGCTGGCGGAGCTGGAGCGGGTCAATCCGGTCGAGCTGATGATCCCGGACGATTGGCCAAAAGACCTGCCGGCGGAAAAACGTCGTGGGGTTCGTCGCCGTGCGCCGTGGGATTTCGAGCGCGACTCGGCGCTGAAAAGTCTGTGCCAGCAATTCTCTACTCAGGACCTTAAAGGTTTTGGTTGCGAGAACCTGACCCTGGCCATCGGCGCTGCCGGTTGCCTGCTCAGCTACGCCAAGGAAACCCAGCGCACCGCTCTGCCGCATTTACGCAGCCTGCGCCATGAACGCCTGGATGACACCGTGGTGCTGGACGGCGCGAGCCGTCGCAACCTGGAACTGGACACCAACCTGGCCGGTGGTCGCGACAACACCCTGCAATCGGTGGTCGATCGCTGCCAGACCGCCATGGGCAGCCGCTTGCTGACCCGTTGGTTGAACCGTCCGTTGCGGGACCTGACCGTGTTGCTGGCGCGTCAGACGTCGATCACGTGCCTGCTCGACAGCTACCGCTTCGAGAAACTGCAACCACAGCTCAAGGAAATCGGCGACATCGAGCGGATTCTGGCACGGATCGGCCTGCGTAATGCCCGCCCTCGCGACCTCGCTCGTCTGCGCGATGCACTGGGCGCGCTGCCCCAGTTGCAAGTGGCGATGACCGAGCTGGAAGCGCCACACATCATTCAACTGGCCAAGACCACCAGCACCTATCCAGAACTGGCAGCGCTGCTGGAAAAAGCCATTATCGACAACCCGCCAGCGGTGATCCGTGACGGTGGCGTGTTGAAGACCGGTTACGACAGCGAACTCGACGATCTGCAATCGCTCAGCGAAAACGCCGGGCAGTTCCTGATCGATCTGGAAGCACGCGAGAAAGCCCGCACCGGTCTGTCGCACCTGAAAGTCGGTTACAACCGCATTCACGGCTACTTCATTGAGTTGCCCAGCAAACAGGCCGAGTCCGCGCCGGCCGACTACATCCGCCGCCAGACGTTGAAAGGTGCCGAGCGTTTCATTACCCCGGAACTCAAGGCGTTCGAGGACAAGGCCCTGTCGGCCAAGAGCCGTGCCCTGGCCCGCGAGAAAATGCTTTACGAAGCGCTGCTCGAAGACCTGATCGCCCAATTGCCACCGCTGCAGGACACCGCCGCTGCGCTGGCCGAGCTGGACGTGCTGAGCAACCTCGCCGAACGCGCGCTGAACCTCGACCTGAATTGCCCGCGTTTCGTCGACGAGCCCTGCATGCGCATCACCCAGGGTCGTCACCCGGTGGTCGAGCAAGTGCTGAGCACACCGTTCGTGGCCAACGATCTGAGCCTCGACGACAACACGCGCATGCTGGTAATCACCGGTCCGAACATGGGCGGTAAATCCACCTACATGCGTCAGACCGCGTTGATCGTGTTGCTCGCGCACATCGGCAGCTTCGTGCCGGCGGCCAGTTGCGAACTGTCCTTGGTGGACCGGATTTTCACCCGGATCGGTTCCAGCGATGACCTCGCGGGCGGCCGCTCGACCTTCATGGTTGAAATGAGCGAAACCGCGAACATTTTGCACAACGCCACCGAACGTAGCCTGGTGCTGATGGACGAAGTCGGTCGCGGCACCAGCACCTTCGACGGCTTGTCCCTGGCTTGGGCGGCTGCCGAGCGGCTGGCCCATCTGCGCGCTTACACCCTGTTTGCCACCCACTATTTTGAGTTGACGGTGCTACCGGAGGCGCAACCGCTGGTGGCCAACGTTCACCTCAATGCCACCGAGCACAACGAACGCATCGTGTTCCTCCACCACGTGTTGCCCGGGCCTGCCAGCCAGAGTTACGGCCTGGCCGTGGCGCAACTGGCCGGCGTGCCGAGCGAAGTGATTGTGCGTGCTCGCGAGCACTTGGGTCGCCTGGAAGCCACCGCCCTGCCCCATGAAATTCCTGCACCTGCCAAGGGCAAACCGGCCGCGCCGCAGCAAAGCGACATGTTCGCCAGCCTGCCGCACCCGGTGCTGGATGAATTGACCAAGCTCAATCTGGATGACATGACGCCGCGCCGTGCGCTCGAAATGCTCTATACACTAAAGAACCGGATCTAACGCACTTGCCTGCAAGCTGTTAGAATCTCGCGCGGTTTGGGATGCTGCTGGCTAATAGCCTGGCCAGCAGACTATCGCTCCCGAACCTGGCGACCCCAACGTGAAGGGGCTCCGCTGCCGCCGCCTGAGGAGAAAATTAGAAATGACCTTCGTCGTCACCGACAACTGCATCAAGTGCAAGTACACCGACTGCGTAGAAGTGTGTCCGGTGGACTGCTTTTACGAAGGCCCGAACTTCCTGGTGATTCACCCGGATGAGTGCATCGACTGCGCACTGTGCGAACCAGAATGCCCTGCCGTGGCCATCTTCTCCGAAGATGAAGTGCCAGTAGAAATGCAGGAATTCATTCAGTTGAACGTTGAGCTGGCCGAAATCTGGCCGAACATCACCGAGAAGAAAGAATCGATGCCCGACGCTGAAGAGTGGGATGGCGTCAAAGGCAAGATCAAAGACCTCGAACGCTGATTCCCGCGCGTTCCCGAAAAGGCCCCTAGCGGGCCTTTTTGCTTTTCTACAGGCAAAAAAAGGGGCGGTTTGACCCGCCCACATTTTTCCCTATTCCCTGTATTCCTTTTCATCGTCCTGATGAACCGCTTCCTGCGATGTCCGTTCCCCTCTTCCTTGAAGGGCGTGTCTGTCCGTCGACACAGTTCAGATACTAGAGGGTTCTCTGCCTGGTGCAATTGAGCGTGATCGTCAAAAACGTTTGTCATATGCTCTTAACAAAAACAAATATCCATATAAATCAAAAAGATAGGAATGCGTGTTTAGGAATATGGACGAGTACTGCCTTTTAAAAATAACGAACACTTACGAAAGAGTAAGCAAAGACTTACAGCGCAAGACTACAAACCTGCGGCAATCCCCGCCCATCTTGCAGGCAATAAAAAACCCCGAGTCAGTCGGGGTCTTTTATGGCCGGTTGAGCCGATCGCTTATTGGAACAGCGACTCGCTCGACAGGCCGTTTTTCTCGAGAATCTCCCGAAGGCGCTTCAGGCCCTCGACCTGAATCTGTCTGACCCGTTCCCGAGTCAGGCCAATCTCCAGGCCTACGTCTTCAAGCGTGCTGCTCTCGTGACCGCGCAAGCCGAAGCGACGTACCACCACTTCGCGTTGCTTGTCGGTCAGCTCCGACAGCCATTGATCGATGCTTTGGGACAGATCATCGTCCTGCAGCAGCTCACAAGGGTCGGTTGGACGGTCATCAGTCAGGGTGTCCAGCAGGGTTTTATCCGAATCCGGACCCAGCGAGACGTCGACCGAAGAAACCCGCTCGTTCAAGCCGAGCATGCGCTTGACCTCGCCCACTGGTTTTTCCAGCAGGTTGGCGATTTCTTCGGGTGAGGGTTCGTGATCGAGTTTTTGCGTCAGCTCCCGTGCGGCCCGCAGGTACACGTTCAGCTCTTTGACCACATGGATCGGCAACCGGATAGTCCGGGTCTGATTCATGATCGCGCGCTCGATGGTCTGACGAATCCACCAGGTTGCGTAGGTCGAAAAACGGAAGCCGCGTTCGGGGTCGAACTTCTCCACTGCCCGGATCAGGCCGAGGTTGCCCTCTTCGATCAGGTCCAGTAGCGACAGCCCACGATTGACGTAACGCCGGGCGATTTTAACCACCAGCCGCAGGTTGCTTTCAATCATGCGCTTGCGCCCGGCCGGATCGCCACTTTGCGACAAGCGCGCAAAATGAACTTCTTCTTCCGGGGAGAGCAATGGGGAAAAGCCGATTTCATTGAGATACAGCTGCGTGGCATCAAGTGCCCGCGTGTAATCAATGTACTTGTGCTGTTTTAACGAAGCGGAGTGTTTGGATTTAGCACGAACGGAAGGTGGAGCTGCCCCTTCATCATTCGACATCGAATCCGTGGCGATGCCGGTCTCCATCAGGAGAACCTCATCGTCGATGTCAAACTCCGGCACTTCTTTACTGAGAGCCATTGTTATAGTCCTTTGGTGAGTTCGACCTCAAGCTCAAGCGGCGCCTTTATCCTTGGCAACGCTGGAGCCTGTTCCCTCTACGTGACGGAACAGGCTGGCTAACAAATCAACGACGTGGCAGGAATTGCAGCGGATCTACAGGTTTACCTTGGCGGCGAATCTCAAAATGCAGTTTCACCCGGTCTGTACCCGTTGACCCCATTTCGGCAATTGTCTGTCCGACTTTGACCTGCTGCCCCTCCCGTACCAACAGCCTGCGGTTATGTCCGTAGGCACTGACGTAGGTTTCACTGTGTTTGATGATGACTAATTCGCCGTAGCCCCTTAAGCCACTCCCGGCGTATACCACCGTCCCATCAGACGCAGCTAAAACAGGCTGTCCCAAATCTCCGGCGATATCAATTCCTTTATTCAAACTACCGTTTGAGGAGAATTTACCAATCAGAATGCCATTAGATGGCCATCCCCAGCCGGTCGGGGCCGGGCCGGCTGGCGGCAATGGAGCGGGTGCAGGTTTGTTGGCGACGGACGGTGCAACCACCGTAGTACTGGTGGTTGCGCCATTCGGCTGGCGCCGGATTACCGTGGTTTTCAGCGACGACGAAGGCGTGGAATCGCTCGTACTGGCAACCGCTGTCGGCGTTGATCCGGTGCGGCCATCGAAGCGAATTATCTGACCCGGATGGATCGTATAGGGCGTAGGAATATTGTTCCGCGCTGCGAGGGCTTTGTAGTCCCAGCCGTAGCGAAAAGCGATCGAGAACAGGGTGTCTTTTGGTCGAACGACATACTGGCCCGTCGTCGTTGCCGGACGTTGGGGGGCCGCGTTGTTGCGATCGACGACGCCGACGTTACTCGATTTGGTGCTGGAGCAACCGACCAGCAAGGTGCTCAAGACAAGGCCAGTCACCAGGCGCTGAAAGCTCGTTGTACTCATACGCTGCGCAATGACTGTGAGACTCACCCGCCGCTCCCTTTGTGGTGGCTGAAATTGTGGATTGCCGTGTTCCGGCTCGAGATGTCGCAAGTATAACGGGCCGGACAGGCTTTACCTTTAATGAAGCGAATTCGCTTCGCGCACACGTTTGCTGACTGACGATAAATACCGTTTAACCAATCGATGCCGCTGTAAGACACGGCCAATCGAAGAGAATTCAGCGCGCCAAAACAAATGCTCAGGCCAGTGGCCCGTTGAGCAATGGCACGAATCGCACTGCCCCCAGAACACGTCGGGAAAAGCCGTTTTCTTCGCGGATGATCAGCATCAATTGCTGCACCTCGCCGGAGCCGACAGGGATGACCAGGCGCCCACCCGGTGCCAACTGATCGAGCAAGGCCTGCGGCACATCAGTGGCCACTGCCGTGACGATAATGCCGTTGTAAGGCGCCAGTGCCGGCCAGCCCTCCCAACCATCGCCCCACCGAAACACCACGTTTCGCAGGTTCAGCTCCACCAGGCGTTCCTTGGCCCGGTCCTGCAACACCTTGATGCGCTCCACGGAGAACACCCGCTCGACCAGCTGCGACAGGACAGCCGTTTGGTAGCCCGACCCGGTACCGATCTCCATCACCTTGTCCAAAGGACCTGCCTCCAGCAGCAACTCGCTCATGCGAGCCACCATGTAAGGCTGGGAGATGGTCTGGTTATGCCCGATCGGCAGCGCCGTGTCTTCGTAAGCCCGGTGGGCCAGCGCTTCGTCGACGAACAGGTGACGGGGTGTGCGGCGAATGACTTCCAACACTTTGGCGTTGGAAACGCCCTCTTCGTACAGGCGCTGGATAAGGCGTTCGCGGGTCCGCTGAGAAGTCATGCCGATGCCGCGGCGCAGCATATCGTCTTGTTCACGAGACATTAGCGCAGTCCCTCCAGCCAGCCATCGAGACTTCTGAAGGCATCGTTGAAGGTGCGATCCAGTTGCAGCGGGGTGATCGAAACATAGCCCTGCATCACCGCATGGAAATCGGTGCCTGGGCCGCCATCTTCAGCATCCCCGGCGGCGGCGATCCAGTAACCGGACTTGCCCCGCGGATCGACCACTTTCATCGGCGCCGCAGCACGTGCGCGATGCCCGAGGCGGGTCAGCTGAATACCGCGGATATGGTCCAGCGGCAGGTTGGGAATGTTCACATTCAGTACCGTGCGCGGTGGCAGGTCGAGATCGCCATGGGCTTCAACCAACTTGCGCGCAAAGTAAGCGGCGGTAGCAAGGTTCTCTATTTGTCGCGAGACAAATGAAAAGGCAAACGAAGGACGCTCAAGAAAACGCCCTTCAAGGGCCGCCGCCACCGTACCGGAATACAACACGTCATCGCCCAGATTGGCGCCGAGGTTGATCCCCGAAACGACCATGTCCGGTTGCTGCTCCAACAAGCCGTTAAGGCCCAGGTGCACGCAATCGGTGGGGGTGCCGTTCACGCTGATGAAGCCGTTGGCCAGGGTTTGCGGGTGCAACGGACGGTCGAGCGTCAGCGAACTGCTGGCGCCGCTTTTGTCCTGGTCCGGGGCGATAACCACGCATTCGGTGTAATCCGCCAGCGCAGCATAAAGCGCGGCGAGACCGGGTGCGGCTACCCCATCGTCGTTAGAAATCAGAATACGCATGGGCTGTCCGTCTGCCCCACCGGCACCAGATCAACAAGCTCGCGCACCAATACGGTGGCAAAGCATCCGGCCGGAAGGACGAATTCCAGTTGCAGAATGTCAGGCTCGGGATAATGCCACGTCAACCCGCCAATGGGCAGCCGCAGGATGCGACGTTCGTGGCTCATTCCGGCGTTAATCAACCAATCGCGCAGCTCCGCTTCGCGCGCGGCGATTGCCTGCTCCAGTTCATGGACAACGCCTGACGCCGGCGAGTCACCTTCGCCCCACTGCGGGCCGGTCGGGTGCAAGTCGAGAATCGCCAGTCGCGGGTCGCTGCACTCCTCTTCACCGGCCGGAAAGAAGCTGCGGCTGTCGGTGAAGGCCAGCAGATCGCCGACCAAGGCTTGCTGCCAGGTACCGTCGGCAACACGCGCCGCCAACACCTGATTGAACAGGAAACTGCGCGCCGTCGAGAGCAGGCGCGAACGCACGTTGCGCTGCTCCGGCAACGCCTTGCGCGCGGCCCAGGCACGGGCATCGACCACGTTGCCGCCGTCAAAGCCGAAACGCTGGGCGCCGAAATAATTGGGAATACCTTGCTTGGCAATCAGCTGCAGTCGTTCTTCAATCGCGGCTTTGTCGCCAGCGAATTGCGTCAGGCGCAACGTGAAGCCATTGGCCGAGTGAGCGCCACGTTGCAGCTTGCGTTTGTGCCGACCGGTCTTGAGGATTTTCAGCGTGTCGTTTTCTGCTGCCGACAAATCCGGATCAGCCTTGCCGGGCAGCTGTACGCTGAACCATTGGCGCGTCAGCGCCTGACGGTCCTTGAGCCCGGCATAACTGACGGTGCGCAATGGCACGCCCGCTGCCTTGGCGATTCGCCGTGCCGCTTCTTCGGTATTCAGCCCGCGCTTTTCTACCCAGATCCACAAATGCTCGCCATCACCACTGAGGGGGATGTTGAGCACTTCATCGACCTGGAAATCTTCTGCCGTGGCTTTCAGAACAGCGGTGCCGAGAGCGTCACCATAGGCCCGCGGGCCAAGCAATTGCGATTCGTTCATGCGCGCAGCAACAAGGCAACGGCGTGCACGGCAATGCCTTCTTCGCGACCGACAAAGCCAAGCTTTTCGGTGGTGGTAGCTTTCACGTTCACTTGATCCAACTCAACTTGAAGATCCGCGGCAATCAGCGCGCGCATCGATTCGATATGCGGGGCCATTTTCGGCGCCTGGGCAACGATGGTGTTATCGACGTTGCCGACTTTCCAGCCCTTGGCGTGGATCAGCGAGACGACGTGACGCAACAGCACACGGCTGTCGGCGCCCTTGTAGGTCGGGTCAGTGTCCGGGAAATGTTTGCCGATATCACCCAGCGCAGCGGCGCCGAGCAAGGCATCGCTCAAGGCGTGCAGCAGGACGTCACCGTCGGAGTGAGCGAGCAGCCCGAAGCCGTGTGCAATGCGCACGCCGCCCAGAGTAATGAAATCGCCTTCAGCGAAACGGTGCACATCATAGCCGTGGCCAATACGCATAAAAAAACGCCCCGATTTTTGTCAGGGCGTGATTCTACCTGCTTTGTCGAACATTAGGCGCCTAGAGCGCGCGCATGATGTTGCAAGTGGTCGTCGATGAAACTGGCGATGAAGAAATAGCTATGGTCATAGCCGGGTTGCAGGCGCAACGTCAGCGGATGACCGGCCAGTTTGGCGGCCTGTTGCAAGGCTTCAGGCTTGAGCTGGGTGGCGAGGAAATCGTCGCGATCACCTTGATCGACCAACAGCGGCAGCTTCTCGTCAGCCTCGGCGATCAGGGCGCACGCATCCCATTCGCGCCACTTCGAACGGTCTTCGCCGAGATAACGGGAGAAGGCCTTCTGACCCCACGGGCAGTCCATCGGATTGTTGATCGGCGAGAACGCCGACACCGACTGATAACGCCCCGTATTACGCAACGCACAAACCAGCGCACCGTGGCCGCCCATGGAGTGACCGCTGATGCCACGTTTGTCCGACGCCGGGAAATGAGCTTCGACCAATGCCGGCAATTCCTGCACGACATAGTCATGCATCCGATAGTGTCGCGACCACGGCTCTTGGGTTGCATTCAGGTAAAAACCGGCACCGAGGCCGAAGTCCCAGGCGCCGTCCGGATCACCCGGCACATCAGGACCGCGCGGACTGGTGTCCGGCGCGACGATGATCAACCCCAGCTCGGCAGCCATGCGCAGGGCGCCGGCCTTGTGCATGAAGTTTTCGTCGGTGCAGGTCAGGCCGGACAACCAGTACAGCACCGGAAGCTTGCCGCCCTGCTCCGCTTGAGGCGGCAGGTATACGGCAAACACCATCTCGCAGCCGAGCACGTCTGACCGGTGCCGGTAACGTTTGTGCCAGCCGCCGAAGCTTTTCTGGCAGGAGATATTTTCCAGGCTCATGACCGACCTCAGAAGTGGATGACGGAACGGATGCTCTTGCCTTCATGCATCAGGTCGAACGCCTTGTTGATATCTTCCAGGCCCATGGTGTGGGTGATGAACGTGTCCAGCGGGATTTCGCCGGTCTCGGCCATTTCGACGTAGCTTGGCAACTCGGTACGGCCGCGCACGCCGCCGAACGCAGAACCGCGCCAGACGCGACCGGTGACCAGCTGAAATGGACGGGTGGAGATTTCCTGACCGGCACCGGCGACACCGATGATCACCGACTCGCCCCAGCCTTTATGGCAGCACTCAAGGGCGGCGCGCATCAATTGCACATTGCCGATGCACTCGAAGGAGAAGTCGACGCCGCCATCAGTCATGTCGACGATGACTTCCTGGATCGGACGGTCGAAGTCTTTCGGGTTCACGCAGTCGGTTGCACCCAACTGCTTGGCGATCTCGAATTTGGCCGGGTTGATGTCGATGGCGATGATGCGTGCAGCCTTGGCTTTTACCGCGCCAATCACCGCCGACAGACCAATGCCGCCGAGGCCGAAAATGGCCACGGTATCACCCGGTTTCACCTTGGCCGTATTCAGTACCGCGCCGATGCCGGTGGTGACACCGCAACCCAGCAGACAGACTTTTTCCAGTGGCGCTTCTTTAGCAATCTTGGCGACCGAGATTTCCGGCAACACGGTGTATTCAGAAAACGTCGACGTGCCCATGTAGTGGAAAATCGGCTGACCCTTGTAGGAAAAGCGCGAAGTGCCATCCGGCATCAGGCCTTTGCCCTGGGTCGCGCGAATCGCCTGACAAAGGTTGGTTTTGCCCGACAGACAGAATTTGCACTGGCGGCATTCCGGGGTGTACAGCGGGATCACATGATCGCCCACCGCAACCGAGGTCACGCCCTCGCCGATCGCTTCAACCACCGCGCCACCTTCGTGACCGAGGATCGACGGGAAGATACCTTCCGGATCCGCGCCGGACAGCGTGTAGGCATCGGTATGGCAGACGCCGGAGGCAACCACACGCAACAGAACTTCGCCGGCCTTGGGCATGGCGACATCGACTTCGACGATCTCGAGGGGTTTCTTGGCCTCGAAGGCAACGGCAGCGCGCGACTTGATCATGTGGATTCTCCAGCGAATAAAAACGAGACAGGAAGTGTAATACACGGCCTTACGGTGAATAATCAGGGCAAAAGCAAAACATTATTGCCATATAGGGATAATCAACGATGGCCGAAAGCCGCTGGGAAGGGATCGACGAGTTCGTCGCCGTGGCTGAATGCAGCCAATTTACGGCCGCAGCGGAACGTCTTGGGGTTTCTTCCTCCCATATCAGTCGACAAATCGTACGCCTGGAAGAGCGCTTGCAAACTCGTTTGCTGTACCGCAGCACGCGCCGGGTCACGCTGACCGAAGCCGGGCAAACCTTCCTGCAACATTGCCAGCGCCTGCAAGACGGTCGCGAAGAAGCCCTGCGCGCAGTGGGCGACTTGACCAGCGAACCCAAAGGCATGCTGCGCATGACCTGTGCCGTGGCGTACGGAGAGCGCTTCATCGTGCCGCTGGTGACGCGCTTCATGGGGCTTTACCCACAGCTGCGTGTCGATATCGAACTGAGCAACCGCACGCTCGATCTGGTGCACGAAGGTCTGGATTTGGCGATTCGTCTTGGACGCCTACAGGATTCGCGATTGGTCGCTACACGTCTGGCACCACGACGCATGTACCTGTGCGCATCGCCCTCCTATCTGGAACGCTATGGCCGCCCGCACAGCTTGTCGGAACTGAGCCGCCACAACTGCCTCATTGGCAGCTCGGACATGTGGCAACTGGAACAGAACGGGCGGGAATTTTCGCAGCGGGTCCAGGGAAACTGGCGCTGCAACAGTGGGCAAGCGGTGCTGGATGCGGCGCTACAGGGCGTGGGGTTGTGTCAGTTGCCGGACTATTACGTGCTGGAACATTTGAAAAGCGGCGAATTGATTTCACTGCTGGATGCGCATCAACCGCCTAACACGGCGGTATGGGCGCTTTATCCGCAGCAGCGGCATCTGTCGCCGAAGGTGCGCAAGTTGGTGGATTATTTGAAGGAAGGGTTGGCTGAGCGGCCGGAGTATCGGAGCTAAGTTATTTGTTGCCTGTGCCTGACCTATCGCGAGCTTGCTCGCGATGGCGGTTGAACAGCCAGCGAAGAATTCAGCGGCGATTAGCCCAACGCTGACGAAGCCATTCGAGATCTTCAGGACGCGTAACTTTGAGGTTATCGGACCGGCCTTCAATCAGACGCGGCGCCAAACCAGCCCACTCCATCGCCGACGCTTCATCAGTGATTACCGCATCCGCCACCAGACTGTCAGCCAGCGCCCGATGCAAGGCACCCAGGCGAAACATCTGCGGCGTATAAGCCTGCCAAATCACGCTGCGATCCACGGTTTCAACCACACGCCCATGTTTGTCGACCCGCTTGAGGGTGTCGCGCGCCGGAACCGCCAGCAACCCGCCGACCGGATCATTTGCCAGCTCACCCAGCAACTTGTCCAGATCGTCACGACTCAGATTCGGCCGCGCAGCATCGTGCACCAACACCCAGTCTTCATCATCAGCACCCAACGCATGCAAATGCAGCAACGCATTCAGCACCGACCCGGAACGCTCGGCACCGCCGTCAACCCGCTGAATTCGCGAGTCGCCAGCACAGGCCAGGTTTGGCCAATAAGGATCATCAACAGCAAGACTGACCACCAACCCCTTCAGGGACGGGTGATCAAGGAAACAGCCGAGGCTGTGTTCGAGAATAGTGCGCCCGCCCAGTTGCAAGTATTGCTTGGGACGGTCTGCGGCCATACGGGCACCGACGCCCGCGGCAGGAATCACGGCCCAGAAGGCCGGTAATGGGGAATTCATCGAGCCAGCTGGTAAAGGGTTTCACCGTCCTTGACCATGCCCAACTCATGGCGAGCCCGTTCTTCGACGGTCTCCATGCCTTTTTTCAACTCACCGACTTCGGCGTCCATGACCCGATTGCGCTCCAGCAACCCTTCGTTCTCAGCCTGTTGATCCTTGATCTGCTGAGTCAGCTCTGCCACTTGCGCCAGACTGCCATTACCCACCCACAGGCGGTATTGCAGGCCAGCCAGCAACAAGAGCAAGACAAGGAACAACCAATTGGGACTGCGCATCGAATATCAGGTTTCCAGTGAAAAAAGACAGCCATGCAAAAACATTGAAGCTTCTGATAGCACGAAGCCTGGAAAATCCAGGCTTGTGCTTATAAGGCATCAGATTAGTGGCAAAAACGTCGCTGTAGCGATTTTTCCGACACAATCCGGTGTCTTTTTACCATGCAGTGCCGTGCCTCACCAATACGCGCCTTTTTGACGAGTGACTGTTGTTGTCAGACAAGGCGCCGCGACGAGTCATAGCTGGCTATGGCGAGGAGCGGCAACGCAGTATGACGACAAAAGGCACCGTCAAAAAGGCGCAGTATTGGCGAGGCACGGCACTCTATCAACCGCGGAACTCGGCACGACCGTTGTACTTGGCTTTGCCATTCAACTGCTCTTCGATACGCAGCAGTTGGTTGTACTTGGATACGCGGTCGGAACGGCACAGGGAACCGGTCTTGATCTGGCCAGCCGAGGTGCCCACAGCCAGGTCGGCGATGGTCGAATCTTCGGTTTCGCCGGAGCGGTGCGAGATCACGGCGGTGTAACCAGCGGCCTTGGCCATCTGGATGGCTTCCAGGGTTTCGGTCAGGGTGCCGATCTGGTTGAACTTGATCAGGATCGAGTTGGCGATCTTTTTATCGATGCCTTCTTTCAGGATCTTGGTGTTGGTCACGAACAGGTCGTCGCCTACCAGCTGGGTCTTCTCGCCGATCTTGTCGGTGAGGATTTTCCAGCCAGCCCAGTCGGACTCGTCCAGGCCGTCTTCGATCGAGATGATCGGATAGCGCTCGGTCAGGCCTTTGAGGTAATCAGCGAAACCTTCAGCGGTGAACACCTGGCCTTCGCCGGACAGGTTGTATTTACCGTCTTCGTAGAACTCGCTCGCCGCGCAGTCCAGAGCCAGGGTCACGTCGGTGCCCAGTTCGTAACCGGCGTTGGCCACGGCTTCGGAGATCACTTTCAAAGCGTCTTCGTTGGAAGCCAGGTTCGGTGCGAAACCACCTTCGTCACCGACAGCAGTGCTCAGGCCACGTGCCTTCAGCACAGCTTTGAGGTGATGGAAAATTTCGGTGCCCATGCGCAGGCCTTCCGAGAAAGACTTGGCGCCAACCGGCTGAACCATGAATTCCTGGATGTCGACGTTGTTATCGGCGTGCTCGCCACCGTTGATGATGTTCATCATCGGTACCGGCATCGAATAAACACCCGGGGTGCCGTTCAGGTTGGCAATGTGAGCATACAGCGGCAGGTCCTGGTCCTGTGCTGCTGCCTTGGCCGCAGCCAGGGAAACGGCGAGGATCGCGTTGGCGCCCAGGGAACCTTTGTTTTCGGTACCGTCGAGCTTGATCATCGCGTGATCCAGCGCTTTCTGGTCGCTTGGGTCCATGCCTTTCAACAGGTCACGGATCGGACCGTTGATGTTGGCCACGGCCTTCAGAACGCCTTTGCCCAGGTAACGGCTCTTGTCGCCATCACGCAGCTCGAGTGCTTCACGCGAGCCAGTGGAAGCACCGGACGGCGCGCAGGCGCTGCCGATGATGCCGTTATCGAGAAGCACGTCCGCTTCCACGGTGGGATTGCCACGGGAGTCGAGAACTTCACGACCTTTGATGTCGACGATTTTTGCCATTGTTGTAAACACTCCAAAGTTGACGAAAACGACGCAGCTAGAGGAAATCTTTTACCGTCGGCAAGTGAGGTGCAGCGGGCAGACTTGCGGACGATAAGGCTCAGGCCCGAGGGCCTGAGCAACAAATCGTGCGGTACTTTACCGGAGAATTGAGGTTTACGCGGTTTCTACCGTCGGAAAACTCTTCACCAGTTCGTCCAACGCTTTGAGCTGGGCCAGGAATGGCTCCAGTTTGTCCAGACGCAAGGCGCAAGGGCCGTCGCATTTGGCGTTGTCCGGGTCCGGGTGGGCTTCGAGGAACAGGCCGGCCAGCGACTGGCTCATGCCTGCCTTGGCCAGATCCGTCACCTGGGCACGGCGACCACCGGCGGAATCGGAGCGACCACCGGGCATTTGCAACGCGTGGGTCACGTCGAAGAACACCGGGTATTCGAACTGCTTCATGATGCCGAAGCCGAGCATGTCGACAACCAGGTTGTTGTAGCCGAAGCTCGAACCGCGTTCGCAGAGGATCAACTGATCGTTGCCCGCTTCCACGCACTTGCTCAGGATGTGTTTCATCTCGTGCGGTGCCAGGAACTGGGCTTTCTTGATGTTGATCACCGCGCCTGTCTTGGCCATCGCGACCACGAGGTCGGTCTGGCGCGACAGGAAGGCCGGCAATTGAATGATGTCGCAGACTTCAGCGACGACCGCGGCCTGGTCAGGCTCGTGGACGTCGGTGATGATCGGCACGCCGAAGGCTTGCTTGATGTCCTGGAAAATCCGCATGCCTTCTTCCAGGCCGGGGCCACGGTAAGAGGTCACGGAGGAACGGTTGGCCTTGTCGAAGCTGGCCTTGAACACATAAGGGATGCCGAGTTTCTCGGTAACCTTCACATACTCTTCGCAGACCTGCATCGCCATGTCGCGGCTTTCCAGCACGTTCATGCCACCGAAAAGCACCATTGGCTTGTCGTTGGCAATCTCGATATCGCCTACGCGGATGATCTTCTGCGCCATCAGATTTATGCCTTCTTCTGGTGTTGAATCAATGCTGCTTTAACGAAACCGCTGAACAACGGGTGACCGTCGCGTGGCGTCGAGGTGAACTCAGGGTGGAACTGGCAAGCAACGAACCATGGATGATCCGGAGCTTCAACCACTTCAACCAGCGCGCCGTCACCGGAACGACCGGTGATTTTCAGACCGGCTTCCATAATCTGCGGCAGCAGGTTGTTGTTCACTTCGTAGCGGTGACGGTGACGCTCGACGATGACGTCTTTGGCGTAGCAGTCGTGCACCAGCGAACCCGGCTCCAGCAGGCACTCCTGAGCACCGAGGCGCATGGTGCCGCCCAGGTCAGACGATTCGGTACGGGTTTCGACCGCGCCGGTAGCATCTTCCCACTCGGTGATCAGACCCACGACCGGATGGCCGCTGGCACGATCGAACTCGGTGGAGTTGGCATCTTTCCAGCCCAGCACGTTACGAGCGAACTCGATCACGGCCACTTGCATGCCCAGGCAGATGCCGAGGTACGGAACCTTGTTTTCGCGAGCGTATTGAACGGCGGTGATCTTGCCTTCCACGCCACGCAGACCGAAGCCGCCAGGTACGAGGATCGCGTCAACACCTTCCAGCAGCGCGGTGCCCTGGTTTTCGATGTCTTCGGAATCGATGTAGCGCAGGTTGACCTTGGTGCGGTTGCTGATGCCGGCGTGACTCATCGCTTCGATCAGCGACTTGTAGGCGTCCAGCAGTTCCATGTACTTGCCGACCATCGCGATGGTCACTTCGTGTTCCGGGTTCAGCTTGGCATCAACCACCGCTTCCCACTCGGAGAGGTCAGCGCTGCCGCATTGCAGGCCGAAACGCTCGACGACGAAATCATCCAGGCCCTGGGAATGCAGGATGCCCGGGATCTTGTAGATGGTGTCGGCGTCTTCCAGCGCGATCACTGCACGCTCTTCAACGTTGGTGAACTGCGCGATCTTGCGGCGCGAAGAGATGTCGATCGGGTGATCGGAACGGCAAACCAGCACATCCGGCTGCAGGCCAATGGAACGCAGTTCCTTGACCGAATGCTGGGTCGGCTTGGTTTTGGTTTCGCCGGCCGTGGCGATGTACGGCACCAGTGTCAGGTGCATCAGCATTGCGCGCTTGGCGCCGAC
Organism: Pseudomonas mucoides; assembly: GCF_015461845.1. Classification (GTDB taxonomy): domain Bacteria; phylum Pseudomonadota; class Gammaproteobacteria; order Pseudomonadales; family Pseudomonadaceae; genus Aquipseudomonas; species Aquipseudomonas mucoides. The sequence continues at coordinate 1,660,284 of NZ_JACOPW010000001.1, forward strand.
TTCGAAACGCAATTGGCGGATCGCTTCCAGGAACGGTTGCGACTCGATGTCACCCACGGTGCCACCGATCTCGACCATCGCCACGTCGGCATCGCCGGCGCCCTTGATGATCCGGCGCTTGATTTCGTCAGTGATGTGCGGGATCACCTGGATGGTTGCGCCCAGGTAATCACCACGGCGCTCTTTGCGCAGCACGTGCTCGTAGACACGGCCGGTGGTGAAGTTGTTGTTCTGGGTCATGGTCGTGCGGATGAACCGCTCGTAGTGGCCCAGGTCCAGGTCGGTCTCGGCGCCGTCATGGGTGACGAACACTTCACCGTGCTGGAACGGGCTCATGGTGCCCGGGTCAACGTTGATGTACGGGTCCAGCTTCAGCATGGTGACCTTAAGTCCCCGCGCCTCCAGGATGGCCGCCAATGAAGCCGATGCGATGCCTTTCCCCAATGAAGAAACAACACCGCCCGTGACGAATATGTAGCGCGTCATGAAAAACCCTAGAAGTCTGCGTTAAAGCGGTCCGAGCCGCCGGGGAAAGCGAAGGAAGGCCGAAGCCCCCGATCACCTGCATTAATCACAGTGCACCTTTCAAAAAAACCGCCGCGTTGGGACAGACCGGCAGATAAAACACCGGTGCGTTGCTCGCTACACATTTTTTGGAATCGCCCAGCAAAGACTGCTTGGTAATCGGCAACTCCTGCAATTCAGGCGAATCCACAGAAGTTGTATCAAGAAGGGAGCGTAGTCTACCGGAAAGCCCCTTTCAGCTCAAACCTTGATCTTCGCCAGGTGGCCGCCAATGCAAAAGCCAGCCGTCCTGCCCACTGCCATTCAAGCCCTGTACGCTGCCCACTGCCAGCAATTGCTCGTCGCGACAGAGCAGCGGCAATCTGCCACGGGCGAAGGCCGGAACCCCACGCTCATTGAGCAAACGCTTGAGGTCGCGGTGGCCGCGATCAGCTAAATGCATGACCTCACCTCCCTCACGATAGCGGATTTGCAGCGGGCCATCGGGGATTTGCCCGGTGAGCGTGAGCAGACCATTTTCCGGCAACGCCAGCGACTTCGAAGGATCGGTCCAATGCACGGCAGGCGGCGGATTGCGCAGCCAACAGCCCGATAGCCACCAGATACGCCCGGCCGACCGATGCAGCTCGCCATCCGCCAGCCGCCAGACCGGACGCGCATCACCCGTAGCGTCGCGCACATCTTCCCAACCCGACCAATGGTCGCTGTCCGGCAATCGAGTCAGCGCTGCGAGCCAATGGCTTAGCGCATTGCGTTGACGAGCGGCGGAGAGTCGTAAAAGAGGAGCGAGCGCCAATGAGGGCACGCCCAGCCAGTCAAAATCATTGACCGTCGTCGCTTCGGCCAGATCGATTTGCGCCAGCTCATCCAGCAATGCCTGTGCTTCGCTCAAGTGCGCGGTGCTGCGAGCCATGGTCGCCATCGCTTGCGGCCAGCGCTCGGTCAATACCGGGAACACCTGATGCCGCAGATAGTTGCGCGAAAACTGCCGATCCTGGTTCGAAGGGTCTTCGATCCAGTGCAGTTGATGCTCCGTTGCATACGCTTCGAGTTCGGCGCGACTGACATCCAGCAAGGGTCGCAGCAGATAACCCCGCCCCAACGGACGCGCGCTCGGCATACCCGACAGACCTCTCACCCCCGCCCCGCGCAACAGTCGAAACAACAGGGTTTCCGCCTGATCGTCACGGTGCTGAGCGGTCAGCAGCAGTTCATCGGCCTGAGTGGCTTCAACGAATGCGCCATAGCGCGCATCCCGGGCGGCACGCTCGAGGCTGGCGCCGGATTGAACCTGAACATGAACGACGTGTAGCGGCACACTCAAGGCATCACAGACGGATTGGCAATGTGCCGGCCACGCATCAGCCGCGACCTGAAGGCCGTGATGGACATGGATAGCGCTGAGCGCAGGCAGGGATTCGGTTTTTGCCAAGTGGGCGAGCAAGTGCAGGAGGACGGTGGAATCGAGCCCACCACTAAAGGCGATGCGCCAGGCCGTAGCATTGCGCCACGGTTTCAAATTCTGCAAAAGCCTGGCAGGCAGATCAATCATTGGCCGACTCATGGCGTTCCCTTTGCACAAAACAAATGTGGGAGCGAGCCTGCTCGCGATAGCGGTCTAACAGCCAACAGATTAGTTGAATGTTAAGCCGCCATCGCGAGCAGGCTCGCTCCCACATGGGAAAAGCGAGGTCAGATCAGAGACCGTAGCTCATCAGTCGCGCGTAACGACGGGCCAGCAGCGCGTCGTTGTCGAACTTCTTCAGCATCGCCAGTTGTGAGCTCAGTTCGGCACGGATCGAGGCGGCCGCAGCGGCAGGGTCACGGTGTGCACCGCCCAATGGCTCGCTGATGACCTTGTCCACGATACCCAGGCCTTTCAGGCGCTCGGCGGTGATGCCCATGGCTTCAGCGGCGTCCGGGGCCTTCTCGGCGGTTTTCCACAGAATCGAGGCGCAACCTTCCGGCGAAATCACCGCGTAGGTCGAGTACTGCAGCATGTTCAACTGATCGCAAACGCCAATCGCCAACGCACCACCGGAACCGCCTTCACCAATTACAGTGGCGATGATTGGGGTTTTCAGGCGCGACATGACACGCAGGTTCCAGGCGATCGCTTCACTCTGGTTACGCTCTTCAGCGTCGATACCAGGGTAAGCGCCCGGGGTGTCGATGAAGGTCAGGATCGGCATCTTGAAGCGTTCGGCCATTTCCATCAGGCGGCACGCCTTGCGGTAGCCTTCCGGACGCGGCATGCCGAAGTTGCGGCGAACCTTCTCGCGCACTTCACGGCCTTTCTGGTGACCGATGATCATCACTGGCTGGTCGTCCAGACGGGCGATACCACCCACGATGGCAGCGTCATCGGAGAAGTGACGGTCACCGTGCAGCTCGTCGAACTCGGTGAAGATGTGTTCGATGTAGTCCAGGGTATAAGGGCGTTTCGGGTGACGCGCCAGACGTGCGATCTGCCAGCTGGTCAGCTTGCCGAAGATGTCTTCGGTCAGCGTGCTGCTTTTGTCCTGCAGGCGGGAGATCTCATCGCCGATATTCAGCGAATTGTCGTTACCGACCAAGCGCAACTCTTCGATCTTGGCTTGCAGGTCGGCGATCGGCTGTTCGAAATCTAGAAAATTCGGGTTCATAGGCGTCCGTCTTGGGTCGACGTCCAAGAGAGCTTGGGCCGGCCGGTTGTCTATTCGCGCCCTACCTTAAGGGACAGGCGCGTTCAGGTCGAGATTAAAAATTGGGTCGAGATCAGGGGCAGCTCTGAATCACAAGGATGTCACCTGACCGTCAACGGTATTGGAGGAAGACGTTGTCTCGCCCGAACTGGTCACGCAAGGCTTGAATCAACGCATCCGCCGGATCGATTCGCCAGGTCTCGCCAAACTGCAGCAAGGCCTTTGCATCGGGGCTCGTGTACTCCATGGTGATCGGGCATGCGCCGCGATGCCGCTTGAACAACTCACCCAGCCAGCGTAGCTGATCACCCTTCAAATCCTTGGTCTGCAACTTCAGGCGCAGGCTCTCGGCAAGGTTGGTGCGCGCATCTTCCATGCTCATTACGCGCTTGACCCGCAGCTTCAGGCCGCCGGAGAAGTCGTCATTGCTGACCTCACCTTCGACCACCACCATCGCATCCGTCTGCAACAGCGACTGCGCGGTATGGAACGCCTCGGCAAACAGCGACGCCTCGATCCGTCCGGAGCGGTCATCGAGGGTGATGAAGCCCATCTTGTCGCCCTTTTTGTTCTTCATCACCCGCAGGGCGATGATCATGCCGGCGACGGTCTGGGTATCGCGGGCCGGTTTCAAATCGATGATGCGTTGACGGGCAAAGCGACGGATTTCACCTTCGTATTCGTCAATCGGGTGACCGGTCAGGTACAGGCCCAGGGTGTCTTTCTCCCCTTTCAGCCGTTCCTTGAGCGTCAGTTCCTTGGCCTTGCGGTGGCTGGCGTAGACGTCGGCGTCTTCTTCGACAAACAGCCCGCCGAACAGGTCGGCATGGCCGCTGTCCTGGGTGCGAGCAGTTTGCTCGGCAGCTTTGATCGCCCCTTCCATCGCCGCCAGCAGCACCGCGCGATTCTGGTCGATGCTCGCTTGATAAGCTTTCGGCTCGTCATGGAAATAAGGCCCCAGACGATCCAGCGCACCGCTGCGGATCAAACCGTCGAGGGTACGTTTGTTGATCCGCTTGAGATCGACACGGGCGCAGAAATCGAACAGGTCCTTGAACGGACCGTCCTGGCGCGCCTCGGTGATCGCCTCTACCGGACCTTCGCCCACACCCTTGATCGCACCGAGGCCGTAAATGATCCGGCCTTCGTCATTCACTGTGAACTTGAACTCGGAGGCATTCACATCCGGCGCGTCGAGGCGCAGCTTCATGCTGCGAATTTCCTCGATCAAGGTCACGACCTTGTCGGTGTTGTGCATGTCCGCCGACAGCACCGCCGCCATGAACGGTGCCGGGTAATGGGTTTTCAGCCACGCGGTCTGGTACGACACCAGGCCATACGCCGCGGAGTGGGATTTGTTGAAGCCGTAACCGGCGAACTTCTCTACCAGGTCGAAAATGTTACCGGCAAGGTCCGCATCGATGTTGTTGGTCGCGCAGCCCTCAATGAAACCGCCGCGCTGCTTGGCCATTTCTTCGGGCTTTTTCTTACCCATGGCCCGACGCAGCATGTCCGCACCACCGAGGGTGTAACCGGCCATGACCTGGGCAATCTGCATCACCTGTTCTTGATACAGGATGATGCCGTAAGTCGGTGCCAGTACCGGTTTGAGGCCTTCGTACTGGTAATCCGAGTGCGGGTACGCGAGTTCGGCGCGACCGTGCTTACGGTTGATGAAGTCGTCCACCATGCCCGATTGCAACGGGCCCGGACGGAACAAGGCCACCAGTGCGATCAAGTCTTCCAGGCAGTCGGGCTTGAGCTTCTTGATCAGCTCCTTCATGCCGCGGGATTCGAGCTGGAACACCGCCGTGGTTTCGGCTTTTTGCAGCAGCGTGTAGGTCGGCTTGTCGTCCAGCGGAATGAACGCAATGTCCAGCGGCGGCTGATCGACCTTGGCGCGGTCGCGGTTGATGGTTTTCAGCGCCCAGTCGATAACCGTCAGGGTCCGCAGACCGAGGAAGTCGAACTTCACCAGACCGGCGGCTTCAACGTCATCCTTGTCGAACTGGGTTACCAGGCCGTCACCGGCTTCATCGCAATAGATCGGCGAGAAGTCGGTCAGTTTGGTCGGCGCAATCACTACACCACCGGCGTGTTTACCGACGTTACGCACAACGCCTTCAAGCTTGCGGGCCATCTCCCAGATTTCGGCGGCTTCTTCATCGACCTTGATGAAGTCACGCAGGATCTCTTCCTGCTCATAGGCCTTTTCCAGGGTCATACCGACTTCGAACGGAATCATCTTCGACAGACGATCCGCCAAACCATAGGACTTGCCCTGCACCCGCGCCACGTCCCGGACCACAGCCTTGGCCGCCATGGAACCGAAGGTGATGATCTGGCTCACCGCGTTGCGACCGTATTTCTCGGCCACGTATTCAATTACCCGATCGCGACCGTCCATGCAGAAGTCGACGTCGAAGTCGGGCATCGATACCCGTTCCGGGTTGAGGAAACGTTCGAACAGCAGGTCGTATTCCAGCGGGTCGAGGTCGGTGATCTTCTGTACATAGGCCACCAGCGACCCGGCGCCCGACCCCCGGCCCGGACCTACCGGCACGCCGTTGCTCTTGGCCCACTGAATAAAGTCCATCACGATCAGGAAGTAACCGGGGAACCCCATCTGGATGATGATATCCAGCTCGAAATTCAACCGGTCGACGTAGACCTGACGCTTGGCCTCGTAGTCTTCCGTGGTGTCTTTGGGCAGCAGAACGGTCAGGCGCTCTTCCAGGCCATCGAACGACACTTTGCGGAAATACTCGTCGATGGTCATGCCATCGGGAATCGGGAAGTTGGGCAGGAAGTGCTTGCCCAGTTTCACTTCGATGTTGCAGCGCTTGGCAATTTCGACGGTGTTTTCCAACGCCTCGGGCAGGTCACTGAACAGCTCGGCCATTTCCTCGGCGCTTTTGAGGTATTGCTGATCACTGTAGTTCTTCGAACGCCGCGGATCGTCGAGGGCGCGGCCCTCACCGATGCAAACGCGGGTTTCGTGGGCGGCGAAGTCTTCCTGCTTGATGAAGCGCACATCGTTGGTTGCGACCAGTGGCGCACCGATTTTCTCGGCCAAGGCCACGGCACCGTGCAACTGCTCTTCGTCGTTGGGGCGGTTGGTGCGCTGGATTTCCAGGTAGAAACGATCCGGGAACACCGCCATCCATTCGCGCGCGAGGTTTTCCGCTTCAGCCGGGTTGCCACTGAGCATGGCCAGACCGATTTCGCCCTCTTTCGCCGCCGACAGCATGATCAGGCCTTCGCTGGCTTCGGCGACCCATTCGCGCTCGATGATCACCGAGCCGTTGCGCTGGCCGTCGATGAAGCCACGGGAAATCAGTTCGGTCAGGTTGCGATAGCCGACCGCGTTCATGGCCAGCAGGCTGATCCGGCTCAGGGCGTTGTCCGGGTCCTTGTTCGACAGCCACAAGTCGGCACCGCAGATCGGCTTGATCCCGGCGCCCATGGCGGCTTTGTAGAATTTGACCAGGGAACACATGTTGTTCTGGTCGGTGACCGCTACGGCAGGCATGTTCATGCCGACCAGGGTCTTGACCAGCGGTTTGATCCGCACCAGACCGTCGACCAGGGAATATTCAGTGTGCAGGCGTAGATGAACGAATGAAGCCGGCATAGTGATCCTGTCTAGAAACGTGAAGACAACAAGGCCCGGATTGTACCGGGCCTTGAGTAAAACATCAGCCTTGCGACTAACTCTCGATCAGACTTTCCCGCGCCTCGTACGCCAGGCGCACCGGGGCGAACGAGCGGCGGTGAATCGGCGTCGGGCCAAGGCGGGCCAGCGCTTCCAGATGAACGGGCGTCGGGTAGCCTTTGTGCCCGCCGATGCCGTAACCGGGGTAAATCAGTTCGAATGCCGCCATCTCGCGGTCGCGGCTGACCTTGGCCAGAATCGATGCCGCGGCAATGGCCGGAACCTTGCCGTCGCCCTGCACCACCGCTTCCGCGCGCATGGACAGTTTCGGGCAACGATTGCCGTCGATCATCGCCAGTTTCGGCTGGATGTGCAGCCCTTCGACCGCGCGCTGCATCGCCAGCATGGTGGCGTGCAGGATGTTCAGTTCGTCGATCTCTTCCACTTCGGCCCGAGCGATGCACCAGCTCAGGGCCTTTTCGCAGATTTCGTCGTAGAGCTTTTCGCGGCGGGCTTCGGTGAGCTTCTTCGAATCGTTGAGGCCGAGGATCGGCCGACTCGGATCAAGGATCACCGCAGCCGTCACCACGGCACCGCAGAGTGGACCGCGACCGACTTCGTCAACACCGGCAACCAATTCCTCGACTTCAGCGACCAAGGTGAAATCCAGCCCCATTTGCATGCTTGTTTTACTCATTGTACTTGGCCGATCAGCTTCAGCACTGCATCCGCAGCCTGGTTGGAGGCGTCCAGACGCAAGGTCCGGTGAATTTCGTCGAAGCCGCGAGTCTGTTCTTCACCACCCTCGATCAGTGGCGATAGCGTCTGAGCCAAGGCTTCGACCGTTGCATCGTCCTGCAGCAACTCGGGCACTAACAGACGCTGTGCCAGCAGGTTCGGCAAGGACACGTAAGGGCTTTTCACCATGCGTTTGAGAATCCAGAACGTCAGGGGCGCCAGTCGATACGCCACCACCATCGGCCGCTTGTACAGCAATGCTTCAAGGGTCGCCGTACCGGAAGCGATCAGAACCGCATCACAGGCGGCCAGCGCCAGATGGGATTTGCCATCGAGCAAGGTCAGCGGCAGATCGCGGCCGGCCAACAATTCTTCAAGCTGCGCACGGCGCTCCGGGTTGGCGCACGGCATGACGAAACGCACGCCAGGGCGCAGGGCTCGCAAACGCTGAGCGGTGTCAAGGAACAACGCACCAAGGCGCCCCACTTCGCCGCCGCGACTGCCGGGCATCAGCGCAACCAGCGGACCGTCCGGTAAATCAAGTTCGGCACGCGCCGCGGCCCGATCAGCCTCAAGCGGGATCGCATCGGCCAGGGAGTGCCCGACGAACCGCACCGGCACGCCCTTCTCTTCATAGAATTTTGCTTCGAACGGGAACAGCGTCAGCATCAGGTCGCAGCCTTCGCGAATCTTCAGCACACGCTTCTGCCGCCACGCCCATACCGACGGGCTGACGTAATGCACGGTCTTGATCCCGGCCTGACGCAGCTTGAGTTCGATATTGAGGTTGAAGTCCGGGGCATCGATACCGATGAACACGTCCGGTTTCTCGGCGATCAGGTCGGCGATCAGCTTCTTGCGCCGCGCCATCAGTTCGCGCAATCGGCCCAGCACTTCCACCAGGCCCATGACCGAAAGACGTTCCATCGGGAAATACGAGGTCAGGCCCTCGGCTTGCATCAACGGACCACCGACACCGATGAACTCCACCGCAGAATGCTGAGCCTTGAGTGCGCGCATGAGACCCGCGCCCAGAATGTCACCGGAAGCCTCACCCGCTACCAGCGCGATACGCAGATTAGCCATGATTAACGGGTGATGCCGCGAGTCGAAGACTGGATGGAATCACGGAACACCGCGACTTCCGGGAACTGATCCGAGGGCTCGGCCAGTTCGGTGAGTGCTTGCTCGACGGTCAGGCCCTGGCGGTAAACAACCTTGTAGGCACGACGCAGCGCGTGGATTGCGTCTTCGCTGAAACCACGACGACGCATGCCCTCGAAGTTCATGCTGCGCGCTTCGGCAGGGTTGCCAAACACGGTGACGTACGCTGGAACGTCCTTGCCAATGGCCGTGCCCATGCCGGAAAAGCTGTGGGCGCCAATGTGGCAATACTGATGAACCAGGGTAAAACCGGAGAGGATCGCCCAGTCTTCAACGTGCACATGGCCGGCCAACGCCGTGTTGTTGACCAGGATGCAGTGGTTGCCGATGACGCTGTCGTGACCGATGTGGGCATAGGCCATGATCAGGTTGTGATCGCCCAGGGTCGTTTCCGAACGGTCCTGAACGGTCCCGCGGTGAATCGTCACGCCTTCCCGGATGACGTTGTGGTCACCGATGACCAGACGGGTTTCTTCGCCTTTGTATTTCAGATCGGGCGTGTCCTCACCTACCGACGAAAACTGGTAGATGCGGTTGTGCTTACCGATTCGGGTCGGGCCTTTGAGAATCACGTGCGGCCCGATCACTGTTCCCTCGCCGATTTCCACACCTGCGCCGACGATCGACCACGGGCCGACCTCGACGTCGTCGGCCAGAATGGCCGTCGGATCGATGATTGCGCGAGGGTCAATCAAACTCATAGTTTGCGTTCCGCACAGATGATTTCAGCGGAGCAGACTGGCTTGCCGTCGACCGAAGCCTGGCATTCGAACTTCCAGATCTGACGCTTGCAGCTGATGAAGCGGGCCTCGAGGATCAACTGATCGCCTGGGGTGACAGGCTGGCGAAAACGCAGCTTGTCGGAGCCGACGAAGTAGTAGAGCGTGCCGTCGGCAGGCTTCACGTCGAGCATTTTGAAGCCAAGAATGCCGGCAGCCTGAGCCATCGCTTCGATGATCAGTACGCCCGGCATGATTGGATGCGCAGGGAAGTGACCATTGAAAAACGGTTCGTTGATGCTGACATTCTTGTAGGCGCGAATGCGCTTGCCTTCCACATCCAGATCCACGACCCGGTCCACCAGCAGGAACGGGTAACGGTGAGGCAGGTATTCGCGAATCTCGTTGATGTCCATCATTTCGGGGGGAAGCCTATGTAAAGATTGGGAGCGTGCGACTGACGCGCGCCCCTCTAGCAAATCAAGCAGGCAGTCTAACGGCTGTGCACACTTGATATGGAAATGGTATCAGCCATCTGATGAAGCATTACCGTCAGGGGTCACTTCCCCTACACGCTTTTCCAGCTGTCGCAGACGCCGCGCGATGTCATCGAGCTGACGGATGCGAGCCGCGCTTTTGCGCCATTCGGCTGCTGGCTGCATGGCCGTACCGGAAGAATAGGCGCCCTTTTCGGTAATCGAGTGGGTCACCATGGTCATCCCGGTGATGAAAACGTTGTCGCAAATTTCGATATGACCTACCAGCCCGACACCGCCAGCGAGCATGCAATGCTTGCCGATTTTGGTGCTGCCGGAGATCCCGACACAGGCGGCCATGGCGGTGTGATCACCGACCTGAACGTTGTGGGCGATCTGGATCTGGTTGTCGAGCTTCACGCCATTACCGAGAACGGTATCGGCCAATGCGCCGCGGTCGATAGCGGTATTCACGCCAATCTCCACATCATCGCCGACCAACACGCCACCGATCTGGGCGATTTTCTGCCAGACACCTTTCTCGTTGGCAAAGCCGAAGCCTTCGCCGCCGAGTACGGCACCTGACTGAATCACCACACGCTTACCGATGCGCACATCGTGGTACAGCGTGACCCGCGGGGCGAGCCAGCCACCTTCGCCAATTTCGCAACGGGCACCGATGAAGCAATGCGCGCCGATAGTCACGCCGGCAGCAATACGTGCCGCGCTTTCGATCACCGCAAAGGCACCAATACTCGCGGCCGGGTCAACCACCGCGTCCTCGGCCACAACGGCTGTCGGATGAATTCCGGCAGCCGCTTTCGGTTTTGGATCGAAGAGGTGGGAAATACGCGCGTAGGCCAGATACGGGTCAGGCACCACCAGCGCATTACCGGCAAAACCTTCGGCATCAGCGGCCTTCAGCAACAGCGCTGCGGCCCGGCTGTCTGCCAGGTATTTACGGTATTGAGGGTTTGCGAGAAAGCTCAACTGAGCTGGGCCAGCCTCTTGCAAAGTGGCTAGCCCAGTAATTGCTTTCTCCGGGTCGCCACGTAGCGTGGCGCCGAGGAACTCGGCCAATTGGCCAAGCTTTATAGTCGCAGTCATAGTTACTTCAGCTGATTCATGCGCTCGATAACCTGGCGAGTGATGTCGTACTGAGGTTTGACATCAATCACTGCGCCACGCTCGAAGACCAGGTCAAAAGCACCTTTCTTGATGACTTCTTCCACAGCACTGTCCAGTTTCGGCTTCAGCTGCTTCAGCATTTCACGGTCGGCAACGGCTTTGGCTTCATTCAGCTCCTTGGACTGGAACTGGAAGTCACGGGCCTTTTGCTTGAACTCGAGCTCAAGGCGTTCACGCTCGCCTTGCTGCATCTTGTCGCCACCAGCCATCAGACGGTCCTGAATGCCTTTGGCGCTGCTTTCCAGCGTCTTGAGCTTGCTCAGTTGCGGACCAAATTTCTTCTCGGCATCCACGGCGTATTTCTTGGCCGCGTCGGATTCCAGCAGTGCCATCTGATAGTTCAGAACGGCGATTTTCATGTCGGCAAAAGCCGGGCCTGCTACCAGTACGGTGGCGAGGAGAACCAATTGAGTCAACTTACGCACGATGCACCCCTACAAAATCCATTGTCATTATTTTGGGGCAGACGCTTAGAACGTCTGACCAAGAGAGAATTGGAACACTTGAGTTTCAGCGTTATCCGGTTCTTTTACTGGCATTGCCAGCGCGAAACTCAGCGGACCCAGCGCAGTGACCCATGTCACACCTACACCGACGGAACTGGCCATGTTGCTGAGGCTGATGTCGTTGCACTGCGTATTGGACTTCGACGCAGGATTAGTGTTGGTCGTCTGCTCGCACTTGGAGTCGAACACGTTACCCACATCCCAGAATACCGAGGTACGCAGGGAACGTTGATCCTTGACGAACGGCAGCGGGAACAGAATCTCCGCACCACCTTGAATCAGGACGTTACCACCGAATGGCAGTGGATCCTGATCCGGGTCAGCCAGCGTGCCCGGGTTACCGGTAGATCCTTGACCACGGCTCGGCGTACTGCGCGGGCCCAATGTACTGTCCTTGAAGCCACGAACCGAGTTGAAACCACCAGCATAGTAGTTTTCATAGAATGGCAAGCCATCGGTCGAACCGTAACCATCGCCATAACCCAATTCAGTGTGCAGGCGCATGGTGTAGTTCTCAGACAATGGCTGGAACAACTGGCCACGGTAATCGAGCTTGAAGAACGACAGGTCGCTACCTGGTGTAGTGACTTCCGCCGTCAGGCTTTGAGAATGACCACGGGTCGCCAATACGCCTTTGTTCAGGGTGGACTCGGACCAGCCGGCCGACGCCTTGAAGTTCAGGTACTGATCGCCTTCACGGTTAACAAAGTCGAAGATTTCGTCGACGGTGTATTGACCGGTCTTGATCTTGTCTTGCTGTGCCGTCAGGCCGAAGGTCAGACGCGACGTCTCGCTGATCGGGTAACCGACGCTCACGCCAGCACCCAGGCTGTCTACGGCATAGCTGGCTACGTCGACGTCGAGGTCTTTGTAGTCGGTGGTGCGATAGAAAGCGTTGTAGCCCAGGCTCACACCGTCTGCAGTCCAGTACGGGTCGACATAACCGAAGTTATAGCGGCTCTGGTATTCGCTTTTGGTCAAGCCGATGCTGACCTTGTTACCGGTACCCAGGAAGTTGTTCTGGGTGATCGAGCCACCGAGGATCAGGCCGGCACTTTGCGCGAAACCGATACTCGCAGTGATCGAACCGGAAGCTTGTTCTTCAACGCTGTAGTTCACGTCAACCTGGTCATCGACGCCCGGTACAGCCGGGGTTTCGACGTTCACTTCTTTAAAGAAGCCCAGACGCTCAAGACGGGTCTTGGATTGATCGATCAGGTAGGTCGAAGCCCAGCCACCTTCCATCTGACGCATTTCACGGCGCAGCACTTCGTCTTCGGACTTGGTGTTGCCACGGAAGTTGATGCGGTTAACGTAGGCACGCTTGCCCGGATCGACAGCGAAGGTGATGTCGACAGTGTGGTCTTCATCGTGAGGCTGAGGCACGCCGCTGACGTTGGCGAAGGTGTAACCCTCGTTACCGAGGCGGCGAGTGATCAGTTCCGAGGTGGTGGTCATCAGCTTGCGCGAGAACACCTGGCCTTTCTGAACCAGTAGCAGGGACTTGACCTGATCTTCAGGGACTTTCAGGTCACCGCTCAGCTTGACGTCACGAACGGTGTACTTCTCGCCTTCGTTGACGTTGACAGTGATATAGACGTGTTTCTTGTCCGGGGTAATCGATACCTGGGTCGAAGCGATATCCATATTGATATAGCCACGGTCCAGGTAGTAGGAGCGCAGACGCTCCAGGTCACCGGAGAGTTTTTCACGGGCGTACTTGTCGTCGTTCTTGAAGAAGGACAACCAGTTGGTGGTCTTCAGTTCGAACAGGTCGATCAGGTCTTCGTCAGGGAAGACCGTGTTACCCACCACGTTGATGTGCTGGATAGCCGCGACGGTGCCTTCGTTGATGTTGACCTTCAAGCCGACGCGGTTACGTGGCTGCGGTACCACTTCGGTGTCGACGGTGGCCGAGTAGCGACCCTGAGCGACGTATTGACGCTGCAGTTCGTTACGCACACCTTCGAGCGTGGCACGCTGGAAGATCTCGCCTTCGGCCAGACCGGATTGTTTGAGGCCCTTCATCAGGTCTTCAGTGGAGATCGCCTTGTTACCCTCGATCTCGATACTCGCGACCGATGGGCGCTCGACTACCGTGATGACCAGGACGTTGCCATCGCGGCCCAGCTGGATATCTTGAAAGAACCCGGTTTTGAACAAAGCACGAGTGGATTCCACCAGGCGACGATCGTCCGCCTGTTCGCCGACGTTTAACGGCAAAGCACCAAAGACGCTACCCGCGGAGACCCGCTGGAGGCCATTGACGCGAATATCAGAGATAGTGAAGGACTCGGCGTGAACTTCGGCGATCATCAATACGGTGAGAACCGCAGTTAGCAGCAGACGTTTCATGAAGTCCTTTCTTATTCCAACTGGCAATAAACAAACTGCCGCAAAATGCGGCAGATTCGCAATTCAGCGAAGTGTTACAGACGGCCCAAATCATTGACCAGAGCAAGCAACATCACCCCGACCACCAAACTGATACCGATCTGCATCCCCCAACCCTGCACCCGATCCGACAAGGGACGACCACGCGCCCACTCGATCAGATAAAACAACAAATGCCCCCCATCCAGTACAGGAATAGGCAACAAATTCAGAACTCCCAGGCTAATACTCAGATAAGCAAGGAAATTCAGGAAATCAGCAACGCCCGACTGGGCAGAAGCGCCCGCCACTTTAGCAATGGTTATCGGTCCACTCAAGTTTTTTACCGAGAGCTCACCGAACAACATTTTCTTGAGCGAATCGAGGGTCAGTACACTCATGGTCCAGGTGCGTCGAGCACCCTCTCCAATCGCGGCCACAGGACCGTAACTGACTTCGCGAATCATCTCTGGTGGCCAATCGACCGCTTTCACCCCGGCCCCCATGTAACCGGTAGGCGCCTTGCTCTCGCCGCGAGCGGCCAGCGTCACAGGGACATCGATTTGAGCACCATCGCGCTCGACGCGCAGCATGATTTTGGTATCCGGATGCATACGGACGGTGTCGACCACTTGTTGCCAGTCGTCCAGCGCCTTGCCATCCAGAGCCAGCAAGCGATCGCCGGTCTTCAGGCCAGCAGCCTGCGCCGGCCCTTTAGGGTCAAGTTCGGCCAACACGGGCGGCAACGCCGGACGCCAAGGACGGATACCCAGTGAACGGATCGGATCCGGTTCGTCAGCACCCTTGAGCCACTTATCCAGCATCAGCTCGCTAGGAGTGTCCGCAGTGGAACCCTGCTCACGCACCAACAATTGAAGTGAACCGCTCTCGCCAAGACGGCGAACCAGTTGCAGATTCACCGAAGCCCAGCCGGTCGTTGGCTCGCCATCGATGGCAACTATTTCCTGACCCGCAGTCAAACCGGCCTTGGCGGCAATACTGCCGGATTCGACCGCACCGATAACCGGCCGTACCTGCTCGCTGCCGAGCATTGCCAAGACCCAGAAAAAAACCATGGCCAGCAGAAAGTTGGCAATCGGGCCGGCAGCCACGATTGCGATACGCTGGCCGACAGATTTGCGATTGAAAGAATGTTCGAGCTGATCGGCCGGCACTTCGCCTTCACGCTCATCGAGCATTTTCACGTAGCCGCCCAACGGGATGGCAGCCACTACGAACTCAGTGCCTTTCTTGTCGTGCCAGCGCAGCAACGGCATGCCGAAGCCTACGGAGAAACGCAGCACTTTGACCCCACAGCGACGTGCGACCCAGAAATGGCCGAATTCGTGGAAGGTAACCAGCACACCCAAAGCCACCAGGGTGCCGACAATCATATAGAGCGCGCTCATCTATTTTCTCCGCAATCCTATCCGGTGCTGCATGGACCAACGTATTGCAGCACTTACCGCCCGTGACGACTCAACCATTGCCCGGCCAGTACTCGCGCTTTCGCGTCAGCCGTGAACACGGCCTCGAGATCATCCACCGCCACTACAGGCTCGAGGTTCAACACTTCCTCGATGATACTCGCGATTTCCGGGTAGCGAACCCGCCCGTCGAGAAACGCCGCCACAGCCACTTCATTCGCCGCATTCAGCATCGCCGGTGCGCTATTACCAGCCTCGGCAGCCTGACGCGCCAGGCGCAGGCAAGGGAAACGCTCTTCATCGGGCGCATGGAAGTCCAGACGCGCAATGGCAAACAGGTCCAGCGGCGCCACACCCGAGTCGATACGCTCCGGCCAGGCCAGGGCATTGGCGATCGGTGTTCGCATGTCCGGATTACCCAACTGCGCGAGCACCGAACCATCGACGTAGTCGACCAGAGAATGAATCACGCTCTGAGGGTGAATCACCACTTCGACCTGGGACGGTTTGGCATCGAACAGCCAGCAGGCCTCGATCAGCTCGAGCCCTTTGTTCATCATGCTGGCCGAATCGACCGAAATCTTGCGCCCCATGGACCAGTTTGGATGAGCGCACGCCTGGTCGGGGGTAACATGCGTCAGTTCAGACAAAGGTGTCTGTCGGAACGGACCGCCAGAGGCCGTCAGAAGAATCCGACGCACGCCAACCACACCCAGCCCACGGGCGAAATCCTGCGGCATGCACTGGAAAATCGCGTTGTGTTCACTGTCGATCGGCAGCAGCACCGAGCCGCTTTTGCGCACGGCCTGCATGAAAAGGGCGCCGGACATGACCAGCGCCTCCTTGTTCGCCAGCAGAATCTTTTTGCCCGCCTCGACCGCCGCCAGGGTCGGACGCAAGCCCGCCGCGCCAACGATGGCCGCCATGACGGCATCGACTTCAGGATCGGAAGCAACCTGACACAGCCCCTCCTCCCCTACCAGCACACGGGTCGACAGGCCGGCCGCGCGCAAATCGTCCTGCAGGGTTCGGGCAGCATCGGCTTGCGGCACGACCGCAAACCGCGGCGTATGACGCACACACAGGGCCAACAGCTCACTCAAGCGAGTGAACCCGCTCAAGGCGAACACCTGATAACGCGCAGGATGACGAGCAATCACGTCGAGGGTGCTCAGACCAATCGAACCGGTCGCCCCCAGCACAGTAATCTGTTGAGGGCGGCTCACGGTGCAGCCATCCACAACAGCACGGCAAATACCGGGATCGCAGCCGTCAGGCTGTCGATTCGATCAAGCACACCACCATGCCCCGGCAGCAGGTTACTGCTGTCCTTGATGCCTGATTGACGCTTGAACATGCTTTCGGTGAGGTCACCCACCACGGAAATGAAGACAATCACTGCCGCGCCGATCAACCCCATCAGCATCTGGGCGAAACTCCAGTCGCGCACCAGGCCGACGATTGCGGTGATGACCAGGCTCAGCACCAGGCCTCCGTAAACGCCTTCCCAGCTCTTGCCGGGGCTGACCTGTGGCGCCAGTTTACGCTTGCCGAAGGCACGACCGGAAAAGTACGCGCCGATATCGGCACCCCAGACCAGCACCATCACCGCCATGATCAACCAATTCCCCAAGGGCTCCTGTTTGATCTGGACCAGACCTTGCCAGGCCGGCAACAGAATCAGCAAACCAATCATCAGCTTGCAGGCGGCACTGGCCCAATGTTCGCTGGAACGCGGATAGGTCAGCACCAGATACGTCGCCACCGCCCACCAGAGCACCGAAGCGCCCAGTACCCAGGGCGCAAGCCCCGGCAGGATGTGCATGACAAACAGCATCAACGCGACCACTGCAGCATAGGCAATGCGAATCGGCTGGGCGGTAAAACCGGCCAGCCGCGCCCATTCCCAGGCACCAAGCGTCACGACCAGCCCGATGAACAGCGCAAAACCGGACCCTTCGAGCAGGAAAAACCCGCACAAAGCGATCGGTAGCAGGATCAGTGCGGTGATGATTCGTTGTTTAAGCATTAAACCCGGGCTCCAGCCTCGACCTGCTCGCTCGTTTTACCGAAGCGGCGCTGGCGAGAAGCGAAATCGGCCAGCGCACTTCGCATGGCATCGTGTTTGAAGTCCGGCCAGAACAGGTCGGAGAAGTACAACTCGGCATAAGCCAGCTGCCACAGCAGGAAGTTGCTGATGCGGTGTTCGCCACCTGTACGGATGCACAAATCTGGCAACGGCAGATCGCCCGTGGCCAGACAGGTTTGCAGCAATTCCGGAGTGATGTCTTCCGGGCGCAGATGCCCGGCCTGAACTTCCCGCGCCAAACGCTGAGCGGCTTGCGCAATGTCCCACTGACCGCCGTAGTTGGCGGCGATCTGCAGGACAAAACGGTTGGCACCGACGGTCATCGCTTCGGCTTCACGCATGGCAGCTTGAAGCTCGGGGTGAAAGCGCGAGCGATCACCGATGATGCGCAGACTGATGTTATTGTCATTGAGGCGCTTGGCCTCGCGACGCAATGCCTTGAAGAACAGATCCATCAAGGCACTGACTTCATCTGCAGGGCGCTGCCAGTTTTCACTGGAGAAAGCGAACAGGGTCAGCACCTCGACCTTGGCCTCGGCGCACACCTCGATTACCGCACGAACCGCATCCACGCCCGCTTTATGCCCGGCGACACCCGGCATAAAGCGCTTCTTCGCCCAGCGATTATTACCATCCATGATGATCGCGACATGGCGCGGCACCGCGGACGGCGCAGTCTGCTTGGTCTTATCCATGAAAACGCGACCCTTATACGGCCATCAGGTCGGCTTCTTTCTGCTTGGTGGCCGCATCGATGTCAGCCTCAGCCTTGTCGGTCAGCTTCTGGATATCGGCAGCGGCACGACGTTCTTCGTCTTCGCTGATTTCCTTGTCCTTGACCAGCTTCTTAAGGTCACCCAAGGCATCGCGACGAATGTTGCGCACGGCAACACGAGCATCTTCAGCGGCACTGCGCGCCTGTTTGGTGAAGCCCTTGCGGGTTTCTTCAGTCAGGGCAGGCATGGAGATCAGCAGCAACTCGCCCAGGTTGGTCGGGTTGAGGTTCAGGCCAGCACTCTGGATCGCCTTGTCGACGGCCGCGAGCATGTTGCGCTCAAACGCGACGACCTGCAGGGTGCGGGAGTCTTTTACCGTGATGTTGGCCACTTGGGTAATGGACGTGTCTGTGCCGTAGTACGGCACCATCACGCTACCCAGGATGCTTGGGTGAGCCTTGCCGGTACGAATCTGACCAAATGCATGGTTCAGAGAGTCCAGGGATTTCTGCATGCGCTCTTGAGCGTCTTTCTTGATTTCATTGATCATTGTTGGCCTTCCTCGATCAGGGTCCCTTCAGCGCCACCATGCACGATATTCAGCAGGGCGCCGGGCTTGTTCATGTTAAAGACGCGCAATGGCATCTTGTGGTCGCGGCACAGGCAAATGGCCGTCAGATCCATCACGCCCAGCTTGCGATCCAGCACTTCATCGTAAGTCAGATGATCGAACTTCTCGGCATGCGGGTCTTTGAATGGGTCAGCGGTGTAGACGCCATCGACCTTGGTCGCCTTGAGCACGACATCGGCATCGATTTCGATTGCACGCAAGCAGGCCGCCGAGTCCGTGGTGAAGAATGGATTACCGGTACCCGCCGCGAAAATCACGACTTCCTTGGCGTTCAGGTGGCGCATGGCTTTGCGGCGATCATAGTGATCGGTCACGCCCACCATGGAAATGGCCGACATCACGATGGCCGAGATATTGGCACGTTCCAGCGCATCGCGCATGGCCAGGGCGTTCATCACAGTGGCCAGCATGCCCATGTGGTCGCCCGTCACCCGATCCATGCCGGCCGCGCTCAGCGCTGCACCGCGGAACAGGTTGCCACCACCGATCACCAGACCGACCTGAACGCCGATACCGACCAGCTGGCCGACTTCCAGCGCCATGCGATCCAGAACTTTCGGATCGATCCCGAACTCTTCCGAGCCCATCAGGGCCTCGCCGCTAAGCTTGAGTAGAATGCGTTTATAGCGAGCCTGATAACCACTGCCCTGCTGAGCCATTGCGAATCTCTCCTGCGGCGTATTTTAAAAAATTCTTTGCGAGCTGTTTACAGCTGCGTTCACTCTAGCTTGGCGCTGCTTCAGCGCCATCGGAACATGGCTTTGTAAGCCAGTTCCAACGGGAAACCAATTAAAAATTGGCGGCCCATCTGAAAAGAGGCTGCGCGCGTAAGCGGGCAGCCTCTTCAGGGCGACAGTTTAAAAAACCGTCTTACGACTTGGCAGCAGCCAGCTGGGCAGCAACTTCTTCAGCGAAGTTGTCGACTGGCTTCTCGATGCCTTCGCCTACTTTGAAGTAGGTGAAAGAAACGATTTCAGCACCGGCTTTCTTGGCCAGTTCGCCAACCTTGATTTCAGGGTTCTTGACGAACGCCTGCTCAACCAGGCTTGCTTCAGCCAGGAACTTGCTGATACGGCCTTTGACCATATTTTCAACAATGTTTTCTGGCTTGCCTTTGATTTTTTCTTCGTTCAGCTGCAGGAACACAGCTTTTTCACGCTCGATTGCTTCGGCAGAAACTTCCGAAGGCAGCAGGAACTCTGGGTTGCTGGCCGCTACGTGCATAGCGATGTCTTTGGCCAGTTCAACGTTGCCGCCTTTCAGGACAACTGCAACACCGATCTTGTTGCCGTGCAGGTAACCACCAACAACATCACCTTCAACGCGTACCAGGCGACGGATGTTGACGTTTTCGCCAACCTTGCCAACCAGTACCAGGCGATCAGCCTCTTGAGCGGCGATCAGCGGAGCGACGTCGGTCAGTTTGTCAGCGAACGCTTTTTCAACGCTAGCAGCAACAAATGCCTTGAAGTCGTCCTGCAGGGCCAGGAAGTCAGTCTGCGAGTTCACTTCCAGCAGAACAGCAGATTTGCCGTCTTCTTTCAGAGCGATAGCGCCTTCTGCAGCCACGTTGCCTGCTTTCTTGGCAGCCTTGATTGCGCCGGAAGCACGCATGTCATCAATGGCTTTTTCGATGTCGCCGTCAGCCTTTTCCAGGGCTTTCTTGCAATCCATCATGCCTTCGCCGGTACGCTCACGCAGTTCTTTAACCAACGCTGCAGTAATTGCTGCCATTTTCAAAATCCTCTTGGATAGGTTTTCAACCATTCCACCCGATCGAACGGGCGATCAATTCTTCCCGAACCACCGTTGTAAGCCGCTGCACGTTACAGCTCTGCAAGTGCGGGGCCGACAAACGGTTTTCGAGGTGGCAAAAAGGGGGCCAAGCCCCCTTTTTGCTTACTGAGTCAACGCCAAGGCGTCAATTACTCAGCTGCTGCTACCGGAGCTTCTTCAACGAACTGCTCGGTGCCGCCAGCAACGTGGTTGCGACCGCGGATCACAGCGTCAGCCATCGAACCCATGTACAGCTGGATAGCGCGGATTGCGTCATCGTTGCCTGGGATGATGTAGTCAACGCCTTCCGGGCTGCTGTTGGTATCGACTACGCCGATAACCGGGATGCCCAGCTTGTTGGCTTCGGTGATCGCGATGCGCTCGTGATCAACGTCGATAACGAACAGAGCGTCTGGCAGACCGCCCATGTCCTTGATACCACCCAGGGAACGATCGAGCTTTTCCAGGTCGCGAGTGCGCATCAGCGCCTCTTTCTTGGTCAGCTTGGCGAAAGTACCGTCTTCGGCTTGCACTTCAAGGTCACGCAGACGCTTGATGGAAGCACGGATGGTTTTGAAGTTGGTCAGCATGCCGCCCAACCAGCGGTGATCGACGTACGGCGAACCGCAACGTGCTGCTTCTTCAGCAACGATCTTGCCAGCGGAACGCTTGGTGCCGACGAACAGAATCTTGTTTTTGCCCTGGGCCAGACGCTCTACGAAAGTCAGAGCTTCGTTGAACATTGGCAGGGTTTTTTCAAGGTTGATGATGTGAATCTTGTTACGCGCGCCGAAAATGTACTTACCCATTTTCGGGTTCCAGTAACGGGTTTGGTGACCGAAGTGCACACCGGCCTTCAGCATATCGCGCATGTTGACTTGGGACATGATAGTTCCTTAATAAGTCGGGTTTGGCCTCCACGTATCCCAATGACCAACCAGCAGCATCAGCTGAAGGCACCCAGGTCATCGTGTCGACACGTGTGTGGATTTAAGCCTTTCGGGGTATCCCCGGAAAGCGGCGCATTTTATACCACAAGGCTGAAAAAAACGGAACCCGGATTCTCAAATCCTGATGCGCACCCTTAATAGACCCGTGGAATCGTTCAAGAATGCGCCTATCTATAGAGAGATGCGACGCACGAAGGCTCAGATTTGCACTGATCGTCTGATAGAATCAGGTTTTTCAGGGCCGCGAAGATCGATCGCACACCGCCCATTTCGTTTTGACAAGCGCCATCGAGCGCAGAGAGAGCCTGTATGACCGTCACCCTCAAAACCCCAGAGGACATCGCAAAAATGCGCATCGCCGGCAAACTGGCCGCCGATGTGCTGGAAATGATTGCCGAACATGTCAAACCGGGCATCACCACCGATGAGCTGGACCGCATCTGCCACGACTACATCGTCAACGAGCAGAAAGCCATTCCCGCGCCGCTCAACTATAAAGGCTACCCGAAGTCGATCTGCACCTCGATCAACCACGTGGTCTGCCACGGTATTCCGAACGAGAAGCCGTTGAAGGATGGCGACACCCTGAACATCGACGTCACCGTCATCAAGGACGGTTACCACGGCGACACCAGCCGCATGTTCCACGTCGGCACCGTGCCGGTCTGGGCCGAGCGCCTGTCGCAAGTGACCCAGGAATGCATGTACAAGGCGATTGAAATCGTCAAACCCGGCTGCCGCCTCGGCGACATCGGCGAAATCATCCAGAAGCACGCCGAAAAGAACGGTTTTTCGGTGGTTCGCGAATTCTGTGGTCACGGAATCGGTAAAGTGTTCCACGAAGAGCCGCAAATCCTGCATTACGGCCGTGCCGGCACCGGCATGGAACTGAAAGCGGGCATGACCTTCACCATCGAGCCTATGATCAACCAGGGCAAGGCCGACACCAAGGTGTTGGGCGATGGCTGGACCGCGATCACCAAGGACCGCAAGCTGTCGGCCCAGTGGGAGCACACCCTGCTGGTCACCGAAACCGGTTACGAGATCTTCACCCTGCGCGCCGACGACACCATCGCGCGCGTTTCGGCCTGATCCGGACCGCAACGCTCTCAGCCTTATAGATAGACAGGAAAGCCAATCGATGCCGCAGGTGGATCCCGAACTCTTCGACCGCGGCCAGTTCCAGGCTGAACTGGCCCTGAAGGCAAGCCCGATTGCCGCCTTCAAGAAGGCGATCCGCCAGGCCCGCGAGGTTCTCGACGGGCGCTTTCGCAGCGGCCGCGACATTCGCCGGCTGATCGAGGATCGCGCCTGGTTCGTCGATAACATCCTGCAAAAGGCCTGGGAGCAGTTCAACTGGAGTGAAGACGCCGACATCGCGCTGGTCGCGGTCGGCGGCTATGGTCGCGGTGAACTGCACCCGTATTCCGACATCGATCTGCTGATCCTTCTGGACAGCGCCGACCACGAGGTTTTCCGCGACTCCATTGAGCGTTTTCTGACGCTGTTGTGGGACATCGGCCTGGAAGTCGGTCAGAGTGTTCGTTCGGTGGATGAATGCGCCGTTGAAGCCCGCGCGGACCTGACGGTGGTCACCAACCTGATGGAAAGTCGCACTATTTGCGGCCCCGAGCGCCTGCGCCAGCGCATGCTGGATGTCACCAGCACCGCGCACATGTGGCCAAGCAAGGACTTCTTTCTGGCCAAGCGTGCCGAACAGAAAGCCCGTCATCACAAATACAACGACACCGAATATAACCTGGAACCCAACGTCAAAGGTTCGCCCGGCGGCCTGCGGGATATCCAGACGATTCTGTGGGTGGCCCGTCGTGAATACGGCACCCTGAACCTGCGTGCACTGGCCGGCGAAGGTTTTCTGGTAGAGAGCGAAAACGCCCTGCTGGCCTCGTCCCAGGAATTTCTCTGGAAAGTCCGTTACGCGCTGCACATGCTCGCCGGTCGCTCCGAAGATCGCTTGCTGTTCGATCACCAGCGCTCGATTGCCGGGCTGCTGGGCTTCGTCGGTGATGACGCCAAGCAAGCCATCGAAAACTTCATGCAGCAGTATTACCGGGTGGTCATGAGCATTGCCCAGCTCAGCGACCTGATCATCCAGCACTTCGAAGAAGTCATCCTCGCCCCGGAAGACGAAGCGCCACCGCAGCCGATCAACTCGCGGTTCCAGTTGCACGACGGCTACATCGAGGCGCGCAACGACAACGTGTTCCGGCGCACGCCGTTTGCCATGCTCGAAATCTTCGTGCTGATGGCCCAGCAGCCGGAAATCAAAGGTGTTCGCGCCGATACCATCCGTCTCCTGCGCGAACATCGGCACCTGATCGACGACGACTTCCGTAACGATATTCGTAACACCAGCCTGTTTATCGAGCTGTTCAAGTGCAAGATCGGCATTCACCGCAACCTGCGCCGGATGAACCGTTACGGCATCCTCGGGCGCTATTTGCCGGAGTTCGGCTTCATCGTCGGCCAGATGCAACACGACCTGTTCCACATCTATACGGTCGATGCACACACCCTGAACCTGATCAAACACCTGCGTAAGCTGCAGTACTCACAAGTGTCGGAAAAATTCCCGCTGGCCGCCAAGCTCATGGGCAAGCTGCCCAAGCCCGAGCTGATCTATATGGCCGGGCTTTACCACGACATCGGCAAGGGCCGGCATGGCGACCACTCGGAAATCGGCGCGGTGGATGCCGAAGCCTTTTGCCAGCGCCATCAGTTGCCGGTGTGGGACAGCCGCCTGATCGTCTGGCTGGTGCAAAACCACCTGGTGATGTCGACCACGGCACAGCGCAAGGACTTGTCCGACCCGCAGGTGATCCACGATTTCGCACAGATTGTCGGCGATGAAACCCGCCTCGATTATCTGTACGTGCTGACGGTCGCCGACATCAACGCCACCAACCCGACCCTGTGGAATTCCTGGCGTGCCAGCCTGTTGCGCCAGCTCTACACCGAGACCAAGCGCGCCTTGCGCCGCGGCCTGGAGAATCCGGTCGATCGCGAAGAGCAGATCCGCCAGACCCAGAGCGCGGCACTGGACATCCTCGTGCGCGGCGGTACCGACCCGGACGACGTCGAGCAACTGTGGGCGCAGCTCGGCGATGACTACTTCCTGCGTCACACCGCCGGCGACGTGGCCTGGCACAGCGACGCGATTCTCCAGCAGCCGGCCGACGGCGGACCCCTGGTGCTGATCAAGGAAACCACTCAGCGCGAGTTCGAGGGCGGCACGCAGATCTTCATTTATGCGCCGGACCAGCACGACTTCTTCGCCGTGACCGTGGCCGCGATGGACCAGCTCAACCTGAACATTCATGACGCCCGCGTCATCACCTCCAGCAGCCAGTTCACTCTCGACACCTACATCGTGCTCGACACCGACGGCGACTCGATTGGCGACAACCCGGCGCGGGTCAAGCAGATCCGTGACGGCCTGACCGAAGCCCTGCGCAATCCGGACGATTACCCGACCATCATCCAGCGCCGGGTGCCGCGCCAGCTCAAGCATTTCGCCTTTGCGCCACAGGTGACGATCCACAACGACGCCCAGCGTCCGGTCACGGTCCTGGAACTCACGGCGCCCGACCGTCCAGGCCTGCTGGCGCGAATCGGCACGATCTTCCTGGAGTTCGACCTGTCGCTGCAAAATGCCAAGATTGCCACGCTGGGCGAGCGGGTGGAGGACGTGTTTTTCATTACCGACGCGAACAACCAGCAATTGTCGGACCCGTTGCTGTGCAGCCGCTTGCAGGATGCAATCGTTGAACAGCTGAGCGTCAGCCACGAACCCGATATCAAGCTTTCCCGCATCAGCATCTGAACAAACCAACTTTCCCTGTGGGAAAGCGCTTATGCAGGAGCCGGGCTTGCCCGCGATAGCATCACCTCGGTGCACTGACAAACCGAGGCGCCTGCATCGCGGGCAAGCCTGGCGCCTACAAAAGCCAGCCCCCACACCGAACGAGATCTACCGATGAACAACGCTCTGAACCAGTTGCAGCCCTACCCCTTCGAGAAGCTCCGCGCCCTGCTCGGCAGCGTGACGCCAAACCCGGACAAACGCCCTGTCGCGCTGTCCATCGGCGAGCCGAAACACCGCTCGCCAAGTTTCGTGGCCGAAGCCCTGGCCAGCAATCTGGATCAGATGGCCGTGTACCCGACCACCCTCGGCATCCCGGCCCTGCGTGAAGCCATCGCCGCCTGGTGCGAACGCCGTTTCAGCGTTCCGAACGGCTGGCTCGACCCGGCGCGTAACGTGCTGCCGGTCAACGGTACTCGCGAAGCGCTGTTCGCCTTCACGCAGACCGTGGTCAACCGTGGCGACGATGCGTTGGTAGTCAGCCCGAACCCGTTCTATCAAATCTACGAAGGCGCGGCGTTTCTCGCCGGGGCCAAGCCGCACTACCTGCCGTGCCTGGACGAAAACGGCTTCAATCCGGACTTCGATGCCGTTTCGCCAGACATCTGGAAACGCTGCCAGATCCTGTTCCTGTGCTCGCCAGGCAATCCGACCGGTGCACTGATCCCGGTCGACACTCTGAAAAAGCTGATCGCCCTGGCGGATGAATACGACTTCGTGATCGCCGCCGACGAGTGCTACAGCGAACTGTACTTCGACGAACAAACCCCGCCAGCCGGCCTGCTCAGCGCCTGCGTGGCGCTGGGTCGCAAAGACTTCAAACGTTGCGTGGTCTTCCACAGCTTGTCCAAGCGTTCCAACCTGCCGGGCCTGCGCTCGGGTTTTGTGGCCGGTGACGCAGACATTCTCAAGGGCTTCCTGCTGTATCGCACCTACCACGGCTGCGCGATGCCGGTTCAGACCCAACTGGCCAGCGTGGCCGCATGGAATGACGAAGTGCATGTGCGCGCCAACCGTGCGCTGTACCGCGAGAAGTACGACGCGGTGCTGGAAATCCTCAGCCCGGTGATGGACGTGCAGCGTCCGGATGGCGGTTTTTACTTGTGGCCCAATGTTGCAGGCGACGATGAAGCGTTCTGCCGTGACCTGTTTATTGAAGAACACGTGACGGTAGTGCCGGGTTCCTATTTGTCCCGTGAAGTTGACGGCGCTAATCCGGGAGCTGGTCGCGTGCGCATGGCACTCGTCGCACCGTTGGACGAATGCGTAGAAGCGGCGAAGCGAATTCGCGACTTCATTACTCGTAATAAGTAAGTATCCGGCCCGCACTGTGCAACGCAGCGCGGGCCTCTCATACAGCAAGTTACACTTCTGCCAAAATTAAAGTTCACTGAACTGCAGCCGCCCCTTACTCTCATGTAGCGCATTGCTGTGCGCACTCACACGACTTTTACTCTAACTTCATGGAAGAAGTAGCCAATGAACAGTATTGAAGACTGCAACCTCATCCAGTGGCCCGATGATCAACAATCCTACGACGCTGCTGTTAACGAAAACCCTGATAACGCAGGTTCCGCAACCGGCACCCGGCGCAAACGCTCGCTGATCAATTACTCGAAACTCTGGGCAAACGGACGCACGCTCAAAATCGCTTTTATCGATGGCCCCGACGATGAGCACAAACAGAAAATCATCGACGCCGCTAGCCAATGGCTGCCGTATATCAATCTCAAGTTTGAGTTCGTCGATGATTTGCAGGGCGAGATTCGGATCGCTACCAGGAACAATGAAAACAGCTCAATGCTGGGCACCGACGCGCTGTTGATTCATCCCGACTGGCCGACCATGAACCTGGGAGTCAAACCTGACCATGAAGATTTCGCAGTGATTGTGACTCACGAGTTTGGTCACGCCTTGGGAGCAATGCACGAACATCAACACCCCGAAGCCAATATTCCCTGGGACAAACCGAAGGTGTATGAGTTTTACCAGAATAGAGAGATGAACCCGTTGACCAAAGAACAGGTCGATAGCAATCTCTTTGAGCCCTTCAATACAATCGAAGCGATTTATACCTCGTACGACAGAAAATCCATCATGCACCACCCGGTCGCTAACACGCTGACTCTAAAAAATTGGGAAATCCCTATCAACCGTAAAATAAGTAAAAAAGATAAGAAACTGATGTCGTTGCTTTATCCAAAACGTTAGCAATCAAGTTATCCATAGATTCGAGTGAGCCCGCTTAAACTATTTAACCAGCCCAAGATTGGCCTCACTCAAGTCCAGCTCACCCAACACCTCTCGCAGCACGTCATCACCAATCTGGTGATGACGACTGAGGTTATACAACTCCAGGCGTTGCGCCCGCAGCGCCTTGAGTCGTAATCGGCGCTCCAGCAGATCCATCTGAAAGGCCAGCGCCTGGGCTTCCGCCGAATCATTGAACACATCCAGCTGATGCCGATACTCGGACATGATCCGTGCCTTGAGTTCGACAGCCAACGCTGCCTCACTCGCGTCTACAGGCTTGGCCTCTTCGATTTCCAGCGCATGAATCGCCGCTTCAGCGGTCTTGCGCCACGCGTCTCGCACTTCATTGCGGCGCTTGTCGTCAGGACTTATTTCAATGCCGCGCAGTAACAGCGGCAAGCCGATACACGCTGAAATCAGCGACAACAGGATGACCCCGGCCGCGATGAAGATCAGCAGGTCGCGCTCAGGGAATGCCTCGCCCCCCATCATCAGTGGCACCGACAGCACGCCCGCCAACGTCACCGCACCGCGTACTCCGCCGACCGTCAGCAGCCAACAGGAACGCATCGTCGGCACATGCGTCATCTCGCCTTTGCCGCGCAAGCGCCGCATCAACACCGACAAACGCCAGATGCTCTGCACCCAGACAAACCGCAACACCAGCAGGACCAGGAAAATCGCCAGCACATCCAGACAGCGGTAGAGCAGCGTCGGCCACAGCGAGGTTTCATGGCTGGCCACCGCCTTGATGATGTCCGGCAGCTGCAAGCCCAACAACAGGAAAATCAGGCCATTGAAGGCAAATTCCAGCAATGACCAAACGCTGCGGTTGAGCAGTCGGGTGCTGGTCTGGCGCGGCAGCAAGTCGAGCCAGCTCTGCATCATCCCCGCCGCCACCGCCGACAAAATGCCCGAGGCACCGAGCCGTTCAGCCAACACATAAGCGGCGAACGGCAGCAGCAACATGAACACCACGTGAGTCGCCGGGTCATCCCAACCGCGAGCAATCATCCACGACCGCGAGCGCCCGACCAGCCAGCTCAGTGCCACGCCGACGGCCAGGCCTCCAACCGCCACCAATACAAACGCCAGACTGGCACTGGCCAGCGAGAACACGCCCGTCACCGCAGCGACCAAAGCGAATTTGAAGGTCACCAGACCCGAGGCATCGTTCATCAGCGCCTCGCCCTGGAGCATGTGCATCAAGGGCATGGGCAAGCGATTGCGGGAAATGGCCGATACCGCCACGGCATCCGTCGGCGACAACACGGCGGCAAGGGCGAAGGCCACCGGCAGTGGAATGCTCGGGATCAACCAATGAATGAAGTAACCCGCGCCGACTACAGTGAACAGGACCAATCCCACCGCCAACGTCAGGATCGGCCCGCGCAGTCGCCAGAACTCACGCTTGGGCATGCGCCAGCCGTCGGAGAACAGCAGCGGCGGAAGGAACAGAAAGAGGAACAGTTCCGGGTCGAGTGCCACGTGCAAACCCAGGGTCGGCCACGCCAGCAACGCCCCGGCAGCAATTTGCACCAAGGGCAGCGGCAGTGGGATCACCCGTCCGATCAGACGCGAAACGCCGACCAGCATCAACAGGATAAGAACGGTATAGGCGGTTTGCATAAAGCGCGGTTCCCAGCAATCGACAGCATCGAAGTGCCATATTAGCCGCATAGACTGCACGACGGACGTTACACCAATGTCGCAGGCGGATCTGAGCTCCCACAGGTTTTGCGTTTTAACCGGAAGGCCATGGCATAATCCGTCACCTTTTTTTTTCAGCACCTGCAAAGGGGGCAATTCCTTGACCGTTTCAAGCAAAACGTTGCACCTTTTCGGCATCAAAGCCTGCGACACCATGAAAAAGGCGCGCACCTGGCTCGATGAACACGCTGTCAGCTATGACTTTCATGATTACAAAACGGCCGGAATCGACCGTGAACACCTGACCCAATGGTGCGACGAGCACGGCTGGCAAGTGGTGTTGAACCGTGCAGGCACGACCTTTCGCAAGCTCGACGACGAACGCAAAGCCGATCTCGACCAGCCGAAAGCCATCGAACTGATGCTCGCACAACCCTCGATGATCAAGCGCCCGGTGCTCGATCTCGGTGACCGAACCCTGATTGGCTTCAAGCCAGATATCTACGCGGCAGCGCTCAAGTAAGCCAGCCCGTTCAATTTTGTAGAGGTATTCACATGTCCAATTCCCTGTTCAGCCTGGCCTTCGGTGTCGGCACTCAAAACCGTCAAGGCGCATGGCTGGAAGTGTTCTACGCCGCCCCTGTCCTGCATCCGTCGGCTGAAGTCATCGCCGCCATCGCGCCGGTCCTGGGTTACACCGAAGGCAATCAGGCCATCGCTTTCAGCACCGCTCAGGCGTCGCAACTGGCTGAAGCGCTGAAAGGCGTCGACGCTGCCCAGGCTTCCCTGCTGACCCGTCTGGCCGAGAGCCACAAGCCGCTGGTCGCGACCATTCTGGCCGAAGACGTGCAACTGACTTCCACGCCTGAGGCTTACCTCAAGCTGCACCTGCTGTCGCACCGCCTGGTCAAGCCCCATGGCCTGAACCTGGCCGGCGTGTTCCCGCTGCTGCCGAACGTGGCATGGACCAGCCAGGGCGCGATCGACCTGTCCGAACTGGCCGAGCATCAACTGGAAGCCCGCCTGCGTGGCGAGTTGCTGGAAGTGTTCTCGGTGGACAAGTTCCCGAAAATGACCGACTACGTGGTACCGGCCGGCGTGCGTATCGCTGACGCGGCACGTATCCGTCTGGGCGCTTACGTCGGCGAAGGCACCACCGTGATGCACGAAGGCTTCGTCAACTTCAACGCCGGCACCGAAGGCCCGGGCATGATCGAAGGCCGCGTTTCCGCTGGCGTATTCGTCGGCAAGGGTTCGGACCTGGGCGGCGGTTGCTCGACCATGGGTACCCTGTCGGGCGGTGGCAACATCGTGATCAAGGTCGGTGAAGGCTGCCTGATCGGCGCGAACGCCGGTATCGGTATTCCGTTGGGCGACCGCAACACCGTTGAGTCGGGCCTGTACGTGACCGCTGGCACCAAAGTGGCGCTGCTGGACGAAAACAACAAGCTGGTCAAAGTCGTCAAGGCGCGTGAACTGGCCGGCCAACCTGACCTGTTGTTCCGTCGCAATTCGGAGACCGGTGCCGTGGAATGCAAAACCCACAAATCGGCCATCGAACTGAACGAAGCGCTGCACGCTCACAACTAAGCGACGTCACGATCACCTGTAGGAGCAGAGCTTGCTCGCGATGGGGCCCCTGAGGCCACTAAAAGCTTCGCGAGCACGCTTTGCTCCTACGGGTTTGGCGTACACCCGCCCATGTTTACCAGGGCCGAAATAACATGATGATCCCCTCTCCCTGGCGCGCCGATTTTCCGGCCATCGCCGCTCTGCAACGGCAAGACCAGACCTATCTGGACAACGCCGCCACCACGCAAAAGCCTCAAGCCCTGCTGGATGCCCTGACGCATTACTACGCCAACGGCGCAGCCAATGTGCATCGGGCGCAACACTTGCCCGGCGCCCACGCCACCCAAGCGTTCGAGGCCAGTCGCAGCAAAGTCGCGCAATGGCTGAATGCTGGCGATGGCGGGCAGATCATCTTTACCCATGGCGCGACCTCCGCGCTGAACCTCCTGGCCTATGGCCTGGAGCATCTTTTCAATCCGGGCGATGAGATTGTCATCAGCGCCCTGGAGCATCACGCCAACCTGCTGCCATGGCAGCAACTGGCCCAGCGGCGCGAGCTGAATCTGGTGATCCTGCCGCTGGATGCCGACGGCTTGATCGATCTTGAGGCCGCCGCGCAGTTGATTGGGCCGCAAACCCGCTTGCTGGCGGTCAGTCAGCTGTCCAACGTGCTCGGCGTCTGGCAGCCACTGCCGTCCTTAATGGCGATGGCCAAGGCGCACGATGCGTTGACCGTGGTCGACGGCGCTCAAGGCGTGGTGCATGGCCGGCATGACGTGCAGGCACTGGGTTGCGACTTCTATGTGTTTTCCAGCCACAAGCTCTATGGCCCCGATGGCCTCGGTGTGTTGTTCGGCCGCAACGAGGCACTGAAGCAACTGCGTCACTGGCAATTCGGCGGCGAAATGGTGCTGGATGCGGATTACCACCACGCACGCTTCCGCCCTGCCCCGTTGGGTTTCGAGGCCGGAACGCCACCTATTGCCGCTGTGATTGGTCTGGGCGCGACCCTGGATTACCTCACCGGGCTCGATCAGGACGCCGTTAACGCCCATGAAGCCGCGCTGCATGATTACTTGCTGAAGGGTCTTGAGGCCCGTAACGGCATTCGATTGCTGGGCAAACCGCAACTGGCCCTGGCGAGTTTTGTCGTCGAGGGTGTGCATAACTCAGACCTGGCGCATTTGCTGACCGAACAGGGAATTGCCGTTCGTGCCGGGCATCACTGCGCGATGCCGCTCCTCAAAAGCTTCGAACTGGCCGGGGCGATCCGGGTGTCGTTGGCGCTGTACAACGATTCCGAAGACCTGGAGCGATTCTTTGAAGCGCTGGATCAGGCGCTGGAGCTGTTGAGATGAATCTGCCTGCCGATGCGGTGGCGGCGCTGGAGACGTTCCAGAACGCTGCCGGCTGGGAACAGCGCGCGCGATTGCTGATGCAATGGGGCGACCGCCTGCCTGCGTTGAGCGATGTGGATAAGGTAGATGCCAACCGGGTGCATGGCTGTGAAAGCCAGGTCTGGTTGGTGGGCGCGCTGCTGGACGGTTATTGGCAGTTTGCGGCAAGCAGCGACGCGCGGTTGATTCGCGGGTTGGTGGCGTTGCTGCTGGCGCGGGTCAACGGGTTGTCGGCGGCTGAATTGCGGCAGGTGGATTTGCCGGAGTGGTTCAATCAACTCGGGCTTTCGCGGCAGCTGTCGCCGTCGCGCAGCAATGGCCTGAATGCCGTGCTCCAGCGAATGAATGAGTTGGCTCAGTAACTGATCGTTCCCACGCTCTGCGTCACTAGTGTCCGGTAAAACCTTTTCAAAGCTGAAGGCTGCCTTGGGCAGCCTTCAGCTTTGTTCGCTTTTGCCTTCGGTGTTCAAGGTGTTCGATGCTTAATGGGCGTTCGAACAAGCTGTGGGTTAGCCTAATGGCAAAGTCTGAAATAGACCCCGAGCAACCTGAACGGCGCTGATAAAGATGCAGCAAAAGGTAGGTAATCAAGGCGCTGTATATCTGCAATCGAACGGCATTTTCGGAGAAGCCGAAATACCGTTTGAGCTTGAGGTTTTGCTTGATCCACTTGAAAAACAGCTCGATCTGCCAACGTTGCTTGTACAGATCGGCGATCTCCTCCGCTGAGCGAGAGAAGTCGTTGGTGACCAGAATCAATGGCGTTTCGTGGGCCTCTCGACGGACCTGAACCCGACGCACAGCCTGATTTTGGTAGTGATTCGGACGTCGAGTGCTCAGGTATTTCTTGCCGAACAATACCGATTCGTCCGCCTCAATGAATTCCGGTGCATCCTTTTCTCTCAAATTTTCTACCGGCTTTAGATTGGCGTTTTTCTTCAGTCGTGTGACGAAAAAAGAGCCCACTTGATCAATCTGGTGCCACCAGTTGTAGTCGCAGTAACCCTTGTCGAAAACGTACGTCATACCTGCTTCAAGCGGCATGGTCAGGGCATCGCTCAGATCGTTGACGTTGGCGGCGCTGATGTTTACGTAAGTCGGGGCTGTTTGCTGTGGATCGATGGCCACATGCACCTTCAAGCCTTGGGTTATGCGGGTTTTTGTCGCGGTGGTCCATTCGTCAAAACCGGGTCCGCGCAGGCTGATCGAGGTCGAGTCGATCAGGGTGATCATCGCTTCGAGCGACTTGCGCTGCTTGCGGCCGATGCCCTGAAGCAAATGCTCGCAGGCCAGCCGAAACGGCTCTGAGCTGCGCTTGTTCAACGCATCACAAAGGGTTGAACGCACCATGTTTTTGGCGTTGAGGTGGTGACGATGGGGGTGCAGCGACTGTGAAGCTGTCGCCAACGTACGCAAGCTTTTGGCTTGCGTCAGCTGACCAAAAATCAACGTAACGAGCAAATCCCAGGACGTGAATTGTTTGGCGTACCGATCAGCGCCACAGCGTTTGACGGCGGCTTTGAAGAGCTGATGAGGAAGGGCTTGAAGCATTTGCGCAAATCGAGTGCTGCTGAACATGGGAGAAAATCGAGTGTGAAAACCTGATTATTGCTTACGAAGCAGGCACAGCAAGGGGGAGCAAGCTCCCCCTTGGGTTTTTACCGGACACTAGTGACGCTCTGCGTGGGAACAATCATCCAACCTCAGGCTTGACCCGATCCGAAGGGCGCCGAACACCCGCCACAATCTTGTCCACAGCCTTGGTCGCCGCCACCATCCCGAACGTCGCCGTTACCATCATCACCGCACCAAACCCGCCCGCACAGTCCAGCTTCACGCCATCGCCGACAAAACTCTTCTGCAAACAGATGCTGCCATCCGGTTTCGGGTAGCGCAGTTGCTCAGTAGAAAACACACAAGGCACGCTGTAATGGCGAGTCACGGTGCGAGAGAAGCCGTAGTCGCGACGCAAGGTCGAGCGCACTTTCGACGCCAACGGATCATTGAACGTACGGTTCAAGTCGCACACCTGAATCAGCGTCGGATCAATCTGCCCACCCGCACCGCCGGTGGTGATGATCTGGATCTTGCGCCGCTTGCACCAGGCAATCAGCGCGGCCTTGGCGTTGACGCTGTCAATGCAATCGATCACGCAGTCAATGTTCGGCGTGATGTACTCGGCCATGGTCTCGCGGGTGACGAAATCCGCCACCGCGTGCACCGAGCAGTCCGGGTTGATCCCGCGCAGGCGCTCGGCCATCACTTCAACTTTGGGTTTGCCGACGGTGCTGTCCAGCGCGTGCAACTGACGGTTGGCGTTGCTGACGCAGACGTCGTCGAGGTCAAACAGCGAAATCTCGCCCACGCCACACCGGGCGATGGCTTCCGCAGCCCACGAACCCACGCCGCCGACGCCAACGATTGCCACATGCGCAGCGCGCAGGCGCTCCAGCCCCTCGATGCCATACAAACGGGCGATGCCTGCAAACCGCGGATCTTCTGTACTCATGACCAATACCCCAAAAACCGGCGCGCATTATAGGGCCACTGCGCGAGAACTTTTAACCTTCTGGCTACAAGTGTAAGAACTTATGTGAAAGCAAATTGCCCAATGTCCGGCAATTCCCTGTCCGCTGTACGAAAAGAGAATGCCCGGTGTAGGATGCGCGCCCCTTGGCGACCGCCAACCGTTCCTTCGTTCCACAGTCTTTGGAACCTGAAATAGCTATGTCATCCCGCAAATTTGGACTCAACCTGGTCGTGGTGCTCGCCATCGCAGCCTTGTTTACCGGCTTCTGGGCGCTGATCAACCGCCCGGTCACCGCCCCCAACTGGCCTGAACAGATCTCCGGCTTCTCGTACTCGCCGTTCCAGCAAGGCCAGTACCCGCAGAAAGAGCAGTACCCGACCGACGATCAAATGCGTCGCGACCTGGAGATCATGAGCAAGCTGACGGACAACATCCGTACTTACTCGGTCGACGGCACCCTGGAAGACATTCCCAAGCTCGCCGAGGAATTCGGCCTGCGCGTGACCCTGGGGATCTGGATCAGCCCGGACCAGGAGCGCAATGAGCGCGAAATAACCCGTGCCATCGAAATTGCCAACACCTCCCGCAGTGTGGTTCGCGTGGTGGTCGGTAACGAGGCGATCTTCCGTAAGGAAATTACCGCTGCCGAACTGAGCGTGATCCTTGATCGCGTGCGCGCCGCCGTGAAGGTGCCGGTGACCACGTCCGAGCAGTGGCACGTCTGGGAAGAACACCCGGAACTGGCCAAGCACGTCGACCTGATCGCCGCCCACGTTTTGCCTTACTGGGAATTCATCCCGGTGGACAAAGCCGGCCAGTTCGTCCTTGACCGCGCCCGCGACCTGAAAAAGATGTTCCCGAAAAAACCGCTGTTGCTCTCGGAGGTTGGCTGGCCGAGCAACGGCCGTATGCGTGGCGGCACCGATGCGAGCCCGGCGGATCAGGCGATCTACCTGCGCACCTTGGTCAACAAACTCAACCGCCAGGGCTTCAACTACTTCGTGATCGAAGCATTTGACCAGCCGTGGAAGGCCAGCGACGAAGGTTCGGTGGGCGCGTATTGGGGCGTGTTCAATGCCGCGCGCCAGCAGAAATTCAACTTCGAGGGCCCGGTGGTCGCGATCCCGCAATGGCGCGTGCTGGCGATCGGCTCGGCCGTATTGGCATTGCTGTCCCTGACCCTGCTGATGATCGACGGCTCGGCCCTGCGCCAGCGTGGCCGTACCTTCCTGACCTTTATCGCGTTCCTGTGCGGTTCGGTGTTGGTGTGGATCGGTTACGACTACAGCCAGCAATACAGCACCTGGTTCAGCCTGACAGTTGGACTCCTCCTGGCCCTCGGCGCGCTCGGGGTCTTTATCGTTCTGCTGACCGAGGCGCATGAACTGGCCGAAGCGGTCTGGACTCACAAGCGTCGTCGTGAATTCCTGCCGGTGGTGGGCGACTCGGACTACAGACCGAAAGTCTCAATCCACGTGCCCTGCTACAACGAGCCGCCGGAGATGGTCAAACAGACCCTCAACGCGCTGGCCAACCTCGATTACCCGGACTTCGAAGTCCTGATCATCGACAACAACACCAAGGACCCTGCGGTCTGGGAACCGGTGCGCGATTACTGCGAAACCCTCGGCCCGCGCTTCAAGTTCTTCCACGTTGCACCGCTGGCCGGTTTCAAGGGCGGCGCGCTGAACTACCTGATCCCGCACACCGCCAAGGATGCCGAAGTCATCGCGGTAATCGACTCGGATTACTGCGTCGATCCGAACTGGCTCAAGCACATGGTGCCGCACTTCGCCGATCCGAAAATTGCGGTGGTGCAGTCGCCGCAGGACTATCGCGATCAGAACGAAAGCACCTTCAAAAAGCTCTGCTACGCGGAATACAAAGGCTTCTTCCACATCGGCATGGTCACCCGCAACGACCGTGACGCGATCATCCAGCACGGCACCATGACCATGACCCGGCGCTCGGTGCTTGAAGAGCTCGGCTGGGCTGACTGGTGCATCTGTGAAGACGCCGAGTTGGGTCTGCGCGTGTTCGAAAAAGGCCTGTCGGCGGCGTATTACCACACCAGCTATGGCAAAGGCTTGATGCCCGATACCTTTATCGACTTCAAGAAACAGCGTTTCCGCTGGGCCTACGGAGCGATTCAGATCATCAAGCGCCACACCGCCAGCCTGCTGCGCGGCAAGGACACCGAGCTGACCCGTGGCCAGCGTTACCACTTCCTTGCGGGCTGGCTGCCGTGGG
The DNA here is from genome assembly GCF_015461845.1 of Pseudomonas mucoides. GTDB lineage: Bacteria > Pseudomonadota > Gammaproteobacteria > Pseudomonadales > Pseudomonadaceae > Aquipseudomonas > Aquipseudomonas mucoides. The sequence continues at coordinate 1,697,436 of NZ_JACOPW010000001.1, forward strand.
TCGCAGATGGCATGAACATCTTCTTCACGGTCGGCGCATTGTTGTGGTCGGCGGCGATGATCATCGTGCCGCAGCGGGTCGATCCGCCGTTGCTGATTTTCGCAATCCCGCCGTTGGCGCTGTTCGTGTTCAAGGTCGGCAAGATCATCTTCCTGTATCGCCGCGCCGTCGGCGTGAACCTCAAAGATGCGTTCTGCGCGGCTCTGGCCGGGCTGGCGTTGTCGCACACCATCGCCAAAGCGGTGCTGTACGGCTTCTTCACCAGCAGCATTCCGTTCTTCCGCACCCCGAAAAACGCCGATAACCACGGCTTCTGGGTGGCAATTTCGGAGGCCCGTGAAGAGGTGTTCATCATGCTGCTGTTGTGGGGCGCGGCGCTGGGGATCTTTCTGGTCAACGGCTTGCCGAGCAACGACATGCGCTTCTGGGTGACCATGTTGCTGGTGCAATCGCTGCCATACCTGGCGGCGCTGATCATGGCGTTCCTGTCTTCGCTGCCGAAACCGGCCGCCGAGCCGGAGCCGGCACCCGCCGTCTAAATCTGTATGGATGCACTAAACGGCGGCCAATGGTCGCCGTTTTGCTTTAAGATAACCGCCATTTTGCGCGCCCAGCACCAATTCCTGTAGGAGCAAAGCTTGCTCGCGATTGATGCGACTCGGTGTAACAGAAAGACCTCATCATCGTTCATCGCGAGCAAATTCTGCTCCTACACAATTAGCTTCCGGAGTTTTCCATGACGGCCCACGCCGACCTTTCGCCGACCCTTCAACTCGCCATCGACCTGATCCGCCGTCCGTCCGTGACGCCGGTCGACGCCGATTGCCAGAAGCAGATGATGCAGCGCCTGGGCGATGCCGGTTTCATGCTGGAACCGATGCGCATCGAAGATGTGGATAACTTCTGGGCGACCCACGGCAAACATGACGGCCCGGTGCTGTGCTTCGCCGGTCACACCGACGTGGTGCCGACCGGTCCGGTGACGGCCTGGCAGATCGACCCGTTCAATGCGCTGATCGACGAACACGGCATGCTCTGCGGCCGTGGCGCGGCGGACATGAAGGGCAGCCTGGCATCGATGACCGTGGCCGCCGAGCGCTTCGTTGCCGATTACCCGGACCACAAGGGCAAGGTCGCTTTCCTGATCACCAGCGACGAAGAAGGCCCGGCGCACCACGGCACCAAGGCGGTGGTTGAACGCCTCGCCGCGCGTAAGGAACGTCTGGACTGGTGCATCGTCGGCGAACCGTCGAGCACCACGCTGGTAGGCGACGTGGTCAAGAACGGCCGTCGCGGCTCCCTCGGTGCCAAGCTGACCGTTCGTGGTGTTCAGGGCCACGTGGCCTATCCGCACCTCGCCAAGAACCCGATCCACCTCGCTGCCCCGGCCCTGGCCGAATTGGCCGCCGAGCATTGGGACCACGGCAACGATTTCTTCCCGCCGACCAGTTTCCAGATCTCCAACGTCAATTCCGGCACCGGCGCGACCAACGTGATCCCGGGCGACCTGGTGGCGGTGTTCAACTTCCGCTTCTCCACCGAATCCACCGTTGAAGGCCTGCAAAAACGCGTCGCCGACATCCTCGACAAGCATGGCCTGGACTGGCACATCGACTGGGCGCTGTCCGGTCTGCCGTTCCTGACCGAGCCGGGGGCGTTGCTGGATGCCGTGGCGTCGAGCATCAAGGACATCACCGGCCGCGACACCAAGGCGTCCACCAGCGGTGGCACCTCCGACGGTCGCTTCATCGCGACCATGGGCACGCAAGTGGTTGAACTGGGCCCGGTCAACGCCACGATCCACCAGGTCAACGAGCGTGTACTGGCCGCCGACCTCGACGTGCTGACCGAAATCTACTACCAGACCCTGATCAAGTTGCTCGCCTGATGCTCGCTTGCCCGATCTGCAGTGAACCGCTGAACGCGGTGGACAACGGCGTGGCCTGCCCCGCCGGGCATCGGTTCGACCGCGCGCGCCAGGGTTACCTGAACCTGTTGCCGGTGCAGCACAAAAACAGCCGCGACCCTGGGGATAACCTGGCCATGGTCGAAGCCCGCCGCGATTTCCTGAACGCCGGCCACTACGCGCCGGTGGCCAAGCGTCTGGCGGAACTGGCGGCGCACTATGCGCCACAGCGCTGGCTGGACATCGGCTGTGGCGAGGGTTACTACACCGCGCAAATCGCCGAGGCCTTGCCCAATGCCGACGGTTACGCGCTGGACATCTCCCGCGAAGCGGTCAAACGCGCCTGCAAACGCAACCCGCAGCTGACCTGGTTGATTGCCAGCATGGCGCGGGTGCCGTTGGCTTCCGGCAGTTGCCAGTTTCTCGCCAGCGTCTTCAGCCCATTGGATTGGGAAGAAGCCAAACGCCTGCTCAGCCCCGGTGGCGGCTTGATGAAAGTCGGGCCGACCAGCGGCCATCTGATGGAGTTACGCGAGCGGCTGTACGACGAAGTCCGCGAATACACCGACGACAAGCATCTGGCCCTGGTGCCGGACGGCATGGCGTTGGCGCACAGTGAAACCCTGGAATTCAAACTGACGCTTGCAGAGGGTCAGGACCGCGCGAACCTGCTGGCCATGACGCCCCACGGCTGGCGCGCCAGTGCCGAACGCCGCGCAGCGGTCATCGAACAGGCCGAGCCGTTCGAGGTCACTGTGTCGATGCGCTACGATTACTTCGTTCTTCAATAAACCCTTAATTTTTTGGTCTTGAGCAACGGCTTGAGGCCGGCTAAATCCGCGAATGGATTTTTCAGACCCGCAGTGAGGACATCCATGCGCCAACCCGATATCGAGATTTACCTGAAAGACGCCGACGTCGACTACAAGGCCATCGCGGCCTGGCTCGGCACTGCGTTGGGCCCGTGCACCGACTGGGTTCAGAAAGGCCAGACATACAAGTGCAAGGCCGGCAACGTGCCGGTGACCTGGTTGCCAAAAGCCGTGGGCAAATGGAACAGCCTGTTTCTGGACAGCGACCAGACCCCATGGGAAGACGACATTGCCTGCGCCCGCGCAGCCTTTGCCGCGCTGAACGTCGAAGTGCGTTGCGCGCCGGGTACGTGGGTCGAGGAAGAAGGTGAAGAGACAGCGGATCGCTGGATGCGTATCAGCGCTGACGGTGAAGAAGAAATCACCTGGAAAACTGCTTAAAACCAGTACACAAAACCTGTGGGAGCGAGCTTGCTCGCGATGGGGCCCTGTCAGCCAACATCAATGTTGAATGTCAGTCAGTCATCGCGAGCAAGCTCGCTCCCACAGTGGTTCTGGGTGATCTGAAGATCGGGTTTACAAACCTACAACGTCCTCAGCCTGCAGCCCTTTCTCGCCGGTCACCACGGCGTATTCAACCTGCTGGCCTTCAGCCAGCGAACGGTGCCCTTCGCCGCGAATCGCGCGGTAATGCACGAACACGTCCACCCCGTCCTCGCGTTGAATAAAGCCGTAGCCCTTGGCGTCGTTGAACCACTTCACGTTGCCGGTTTCGCGCGTAGCCATGAATCAGTACCCCCTTGTTTTTATTTTGAACGGCCGAGTATATGACAGCCGTCAAAACTCTCAACTCACTTTACTTAGCCGCTTTTTTGCCGATTTTCGGTGAATACGGCACACTATCGCCCACCCGAGCAAACGCTCGGTTTTATTCACTCACGCAGAAGCCGTATGACCCGTTCCCCGTTCCGCCGTCTTGTGTTTGGCACCCTGCGCCGACTGTTGTATCTCTGGGTTCGCTCGGAGACGATCAACCAGTCGTCGTTTACCCTCAACCTCGACCGCAGTCGTCCGGTGTTCTACGTCCTGCAAAACCCTTCGCTGACCGACCTCGCCGTGGTCGACACCGAATGCAGCAAGGCCGGCCTGCCTCGCCCGGTGTTGCCGGTTTCAGTGGGTAACCTGGTGGAACCCGCCGCGTTCTTTTACCTCACGCCAGAGCCCGACTGGCTCGGCCGTCAGGATAAACGCGGCGCGCCGCCCACCCTGACTCGCCTGGTCAGTGCCCTGAGCCAGAATGCCGCCGAAGACGCGCAGATCATTCCGGTCAGCGTGTTCTGGGGCCAGTCGCCGGACAGCGAATCGAGCCCATGGAAATTGCTCTTCGCCGACAGCTGGGCGGTCACCGGTCGCCTGCGTCGCTTGCTGAGTATCATCGTGCTCGGACGCAAGACCCGCGTGCAGTTTTCCGCGCCGATTCACCTGCGCGAGCTGATCGATCACAACAAGGGCCACGAGCGCACCGTGCGCATGGCCCAGCGGATCCTGCGGGTGCACTTCCGCAACCTCAAAGCCGCCGTCATCGGCCCGGACATTTCCCACCGGCGCAATCTGGTCAAGGGCTTGCTCAACCAGCCACTGGTCAAGCAAGCGATCCTCGACGAAGCCGAGCGCGAGAACATCTCCCCGGAGAAAGCCAAGGCCCAGGCCCTGCGCTACGGCAACGAGATAGCCTCCGACTACACCTACACCGCAATCCGCTTCATGGAAGTGGTGTTGAGCTGGTTCTGGAACAAGATTTACGACGGCATCAAGGTCAACAACATCGAAGGCGTGCAAAAGGTCGCCCCGGGTTACGAAGTGATCTACGTGCCCTGCCACCGCAGCCACATCGACTACCTGTTGCTGTCCTATCTGCTGTTCCGCAATGGCCTGACCCCGCCGCACATCGCCGCCGGGATCAACCTCAACATGCCGGGGATCGGCGGCCTGCTGCGTCGCGGTGGTGCGTTCTTCATGCGCCGCACCTTCAAGGGCAACCCGCTGTACACCTCCGTGTTCAACGAGTACCTGCACACCTTGTTTACCAAAGGTTTCCCGGTCGAATACTTCGTCGAGGGTGGCCGCTCGCGCACCGGGCGCATGCTGCAACCAAAAACCGGGATGCTCGCGATTACCCTGCGCAGCTTCCTGCGTTCGTCGCGCATGCCCATCGTGTTTGTGCCGGTGTACATCGGTTACGAGCGCGTATTGGAAGGCCGGACCTACCTCGGTGAACTGCGTGGTGCGACCAAGAAGAAAGAGTCGATCTTCGATATTTTCAAGGTCATCGGCGCGCTCAAGCAGCGCTTCGGCCAGGTGGCGGTGAACTTCGGCGAGCCGATCAAACTGGCGGAGTTCCTCGACAGCGAACAGCCGGACTGGCGCCAACAGGAACTCGGCCCGCAATTCAAACCGGCCTGGCTCAACGAAACGACTAACCGCCTCGGCGATAAAGTCGCACAGCATCTCAACGAAGCGGCAGCGATCAACCCGGTGAATCTGGTGGCGCTGGCGTTGCTGTCCACCAGCCGTCTGGCACTGGATGATCGCGCCATGGCGCGGGTGCTCGATCTATATCTGGCACTGCTGCGCAAGGTTCCGTATTCGCCGCACACCACGCTACCGGAAGGTGACGGTCGTGCGCTGATCGAGCATGTGAAGGACATGGACCTGCTGTCCGAGCAGAGCGATGCCCTGGGCAAAATTTTGTACCTGGACGAGCAAAACGCCGTCCTGATGACCTACTACCGCAACAACGTACTGCATATTTTTGCGTTGCCGGCACTGCTCGCGAGTTTTTTCCAGAGCGCTTCGCGCATGAACCGCGACCAGATCCTGCGTTACACCCGCGCACTGTATCCGTACCTGCAATCGGAACTGTTCATTCGCTGGTCCATGGATGAACTGGACGCCGTGATCGACCAATGGCTGCAAGCGTTTGTCGAACAAGGCCTGCTGCGCTTCGAAAACGATGTCTACCTGCGCCCGGCACCCAGCTCACGGCATTTCGTGCTGCTGACCTTGCTGTCCAAGAGCATCGCCCAGACCTTGCAGCGCTTCTACATGACCGTGTCCCTGCTGCTCAACAGCGGCCAGAACAGCATCAGCGCCGAGGAGCTGGAAGACTTGTGCACGGTCATGGCCCAGCGCCTGTCGATCCTCCATGGCCTGAACGCCCCGGAATTCTTCGACAAGAGCCTGTTCCGTCACTTCATCCAGACGATGCTGGACCTCGAGGTGCTCAAGCGCGACGAAGCCGGCAAGTTGAGCTATCACGAATTGCTCGGCGAACTGGCCGAAGGCGCGGCCAAACGGGTGTTGCCGGCGGAGATTCGCTTGTCGATCCGTCAGGTAGCGTTGCATCGCAGTGAAGATGCGGCGGATCAGGCTTAGTGGGATCGTCAGTAACGCCCTGACAACAACTATAAGAACAGGGACGTTCTTATAGTTGTCCGATTATGGATTAATAGATCCCTTCAAGTACCCCACCACGATATGGATATCACGATGAACTCATTAGATAACCCCACCCACTACATCACCCTGACATTGAGTTTGCCTGAAGACTTTATACCCCCTGACGGTGGCGAGGCCGAGACTTATATAAGCGTTTATACGGCAAACACTCAGGCTCTCATTAAAGTGGCGCAATCCCGTAAACCGTTGCTGTACAGCGGCCGCTGGAACTTTACGTTTGCGCACAGTTATTCCGATGTCAGCGTCAAATACCGCGTGAATGTCAGCATGACCCACAACGGTGTGCCGCTGTTGATTGATCTGGACCACTTCATTGTTGTTCACCGCGCACCACACCGCCAAACACTGCACCTGAGCCCGATCGGTCGCCTCTACATCCAGGCGCAAGAACCTCAAGCGGTGGCGCCTGAACACGCAGTGACCATTGTTGCCCATGAGCACGACAATGCGACGTTGCAACTGACTCAAGTGCATATCAGTGAACAAATGGCAGAGGCGTTTTATCTGGAATACGATCCGAACACTGTTGTGCCAGGTAAACGCTATACCCTGACGGCGATTGAAAATGGATACCGCAACTCAATCGAAGTCTATCCCGGTTCTGTTGTATTAAAACCCTTCAGCAAAGCCTGATAACCTTCACGCTCACAATAAACCGAACAAGGAAGCTGTCATGTTCCGCCCTACCCTTCGCTTCGCCGGCCTCTGCGCAGGCCTGATGATCTCTGCCAGCGCACTGGCGCTGTCGCTCAACGACCTGTCGCAAAAAGATGCCACTGGCGGCCTCAAGGATGCCCTGACCCAAGGTGCACAACTGGCGGTCAAACAACTCGGCACACCGGGTGGCTTCAGCAACAACCCTGAGGTGAAAATCGGTTTGCCGGGTAAACTCGGCAAGGTCGCCGGCAAGATGAAGCAGTTCGGCATGGGCGATCAGGTCGACGAACTGGAAGCCAGCATGAACAAAGCGGCTGAAACTGCCGTGACCCAGGCCCAGCCGATCCTCGTGGACGCGGTGAAGAAAATGAGTGTGGAAGATGCCAAGGGCATCCTCAGCGGCGGCAATGACTCGGCCACTCAATACCTGAACAAAACCAGTCGCGAACAGATCCGCACGAAGTTCCTGCCGATTGTGAAGCAAGCCACTGATCAGGTCGGCCTGGCCAAGCAATACAACACGTTCGCCGGTCAGGCGGCGACCATGGGTGTGCTGGATGCCAAGAACGCCAACGTCGAAAACTACGTGACCGAGCAAGCCCTGAACGGTTTGTTCGAGATGATCGGCAAACAGGAAGAAACCATTCGCCAGAACCCCGCGGCAGCGGCGACCAGTCTGGCGAAAAAGGTGTTTGGAACGTTGTAATTCCGAGCGCCTGAACCCTGTAGAAAAAGCCCGCTGACCTTTACGACTTCAGCGGGCTTTTCATTTAAACGGCCTCGATGATGGATGGTGTAACGGGGGCCGCCCGTAAAAAGAATACCCACTCGCGGCCCATCTTCCGTTTCTCGAACACCTTCAGATCAACCAGCCCGTTCAAGGTCGCCGAAGCCGTGTTGTAAGAACAGTCGAGATTTTCCTTCACATTGACGGCGGTGAACTCCTTGGCCATCCCGCTCTTGGCCACTTGATAAACGGCGCGTTGCTTCTCGGTGAGCTGGTCGAAAAAGCCGGACGCCATCAACCAGCGATCAAAGCGCTCGGCGTAGGCCAGACGCTTGCGATAGACCTCGGTAAAACCGCTGACGGCCCGCAGGACCACCGAACACTGGAAATCGATGAAGTAAGTCAGGTCCAGCTCATCGGCCTCGGTATTCAAATACGACCGCCCGTATTTCATGGGTGCGTTGCGCAACAACACGCTGATCGCGATGTAGCGAAATGCCGAGAAATCATTCTTGAACATGAACCAGTAAAACAGCGCCCGCGCAACACGACCATTGCCATCGCGGAAAGGATGCTCGTAACCCAAGGCAAAATGCAGCGCGATGCCTTTCATCAGCGGATGGAGGTAGTCCTCACGATTGATATCGTTGTGGGACTGATTGATCCACTTCGTCAGCACCTGCAAGCGTGACACCAGCCCTGCGGCGGGCGGCGGTGTATGCACGGTGTTGCCCTCACCGTCCTGCACCACCACATCATCGTTGCCTCTGAATTCACCCGGCGAATACTGCGCGTCATCAATACCCTCGACGCCAACACGGTGCATTGCAGTGATGAGTTCCACACTCAGTGGTTCATAACGCTTTTCCCAGGCAAAGTTCATCATCTGATAGTTGCCAATGACCATTCGCTCATCGGGTGTACGCGGCAGGCGATGGCGCTTAAGCATGTCCTTTGCCACCCGCGTGGTGGTGGCAGCGCCTTCGAGTTGGCTGCTGCTGATGGCTTCGTCTTCGATCAGGTCATTGAGCAGATAGCTGAAATGCGCGCGCTCACCGATCTGGTTGGTCATGTATTCCAGCGCAGCGGTGGTGGTTTGCCGATCGACTGCCGAAATGGCTTTCTGCGCCAATGGCGTCAGCACGAAGTTGCACCACTGGACCGGTTCGCCCAAGGGCAGAAGGCAGGAATATTGTGCTGTCCGGGCCTTTTTGACCAAGGCCCAGCACACTCTGGAATCCAGCCCCGGCGCCCAGCGGTAACGCAATTCATCAAATGGAAGGTAGCGCCCCTGATCATCCAGCGGCTTCAGCAGGGCCAGGTAGTCAGGGAGGCGTTCCTTGTGGGGGAATTTCATCAACAGGTCGAACACCGGATCGGTCCTGCCCGTTACAACCGGTGGCTTCTTCATGACGACTGTCTCAATACTCGTAAAACTGAGTCGTGAGTACAGCATTCAGAGTCCTCTGACTCAACATCAGAGGATTCTGAAATACATGTAGGAAGTCAGACCGGCTCTTTCTTCACCCTGAACCACGCCGCATACAACGCCGGCAAGAACAGCAACGTCAACGCCGTCGCCACGATCAGACCGCCCATGATCGCCACCGCCATCGGCCCGAAGAACACACTGCGTGACAACGGAATCATCGCCAGTACCGCCGCCAATGCAGTCAACACAATCGGGCGGAAGCGGCGCACGGTCGCCTCGATAATCGCCTGCCAGGGCTTGAGACCTGCCGCGATGTCCTGCTCGATCTGGTCCACCAGAATCACCGAGTTACGCATGATCATCCCGGACAGCGCAATGGTCCCCAGCATCGCGACAAAACCGAACGGCTGGCGAAAAACCAACAGGAACAAGGTCACGCCGATCAGCCCCAGCGGCGCGGTGAGGAACACCATCACCGTGCGCGAGAAGCTGCGCAGTTGCAGCATCAGCAACGTCAACACCACCACGATGAACAGCGGCACACCGGCCTTCACCGAGTTCTGTCCACGGGCGGAATCTTCGACCGTGCCGCCGACGTCCAGCAAGTAGCCGTCCGGCAATTCGGCGCGAATCGGATCGAGCGTCGGCATGATCTGCTGCACCAGCGTGGCAGGTTGTTCCTTGCCGTAGATGTCGGCGCGAATGGTGACGTTGGGCAGGCGATTACGGTGCCAGATGATGCCTTCTTCGAAGCCGTATTCCAGCGTCGCGATCTGCGACAGTGCAACGCTGCGGCCATTGTCGGTCGGCACGGCCAGGCTAGGCAGCAACGACAGTTCGGTGCGTTCGTGCAAGGTGCCGCGCAGCAGGATTTCGATCAACTCGTTGTCTTCGCGGTACTGGCTGACGCTGGAACCGGTCAGGGAACTTTGCAGGAACTTCGACAGGTTCGCCGTGCTCACGCCCAGCGCTCGGGCGCGGTCCTGATCGACGTTCAGGTACACCACTTTGCTCGGTTCTTCCCAGTCCAGGTGGACGTTGGCAACGTGCGGATTCTCGCGAACCTTGGCCGCCACTTTACGGGCCAGGGCGCGGACTTCGTCGATGTGCTCGCCGGTCACCCGGAACTGCACCGGATAGCCTACTGGAGGCCCGTTTTCAAGACGCGTGACCCGCCCACGCAGGGCCGGGAATTGTTCGTTGAGGGTTTCGATCAGCCAGGTGCGCAGGCTTTCGCGATCCTCGATGGTCTTGGCCAGGACCACCACTTGCGCGAAGCTCGCCGCCGGCAGTTGCTGATCCAGTGGCAGGTAGAAACGCGGTGAACCGGTGCCGACGTAGGCCACATAGTTGTCGATACCGGCGCGGTCCTTCAGCAAGGCTTCCAGGCGTTTGACTTCGTCGGCGGTGTTGCTCAGGGAGGCGCCTTCGGCCAGTTTCAGATCGACCATCAGCTCCAGCCGCCCCGACGCCGGGAAAAACTGTTGCGGCACGAAACGGAACAGCATGACCGAGGCAACAAACATCATGATCGTCAGCACGATCACCGTTTTGCGTCGCCGTACGCACCATTCCACCAAACGTCTGACCCGCTCATAGAACGGCGTGCCGTAAGGGTCGGGCTGATCCGTGCCGTGTTTCGCCGCATGAATTTTCGCCAGATCCGGCAGGAGTTTTTCCCCCAGGTACGGCACAAACACTACCGCAGCGACCCACGAGGCCAGCAGCGCGATGGTCACCACCTGGAAGATCGAGCGGGTGTATTCGCCGGTGCTCGATTGCGCGGTAGCAATCGGCAGGAAGCCGGCGGCGGTGATCAGCGTACCGGTGAGCATCGGGAACGCCGTACTGGTCCAGGCATAACTGGCTGCCTTGATACGGTCGAAGCCCTGCTCCATTTTGATCGCCATCATTTCCACGGCGATGATCGCGTCGTCCACTAGCAGGCCCAGCGCCAGCACCAGCGCGCCGAGGGAAATCTTGTGCAGGCCGATGCCGAGGTAATACATGCAGGCAAAGGTCATTGCCAGCACCAGCGGAATCGCCAGTGCGACCACCATGCCAGTGCGCATGCCAAGTGAGAAGAAGCTCACCAGCAACACAATCGCCAAGGCTTCGACCAGCACCTGAATGAATTCGCCGACCCCGGTTTTCACCGCGGCGGGCTGGTCCGACACTTTGCGCAATTGCATCCCGGCCGGGAGGTTGTTCTGGATGCGGTCGAACTCTTTTTCCAGTGCCTCACCCAGCACCAGAATGTCGCCGCCATCCTTCATCGCCACGGCCAGACCGATAGCATTTTCGGCCATGAAGCGCATACGCGGTGCGGGAGGATCGTTAAAACCGCGGCGAACGTCGGCCACATCGGAAATGCGGAACGTGCGATCACCGACGCGAATCGGGAAGTTCTTGATCTCATCGACCGTCTGAAAATTCCCCGAGACCCGTAGCTGCAATCGCTCACTGGTGGTTTCGAAGAACCCGGCCGTCGACACCGCATTCTGTTCTTCAAGCGCTTGCTGCACGGCGGCCAATGGCAAGCCAAGGGTGGCGAGTTTGACGTTGGACAGCTCGATCCAGATCTTCTCGTCCTGCAGCCCGAGCAAGTCGACCTTGCCCACATCCTTGACCCGTTGCAGCTGGATCTGAATGCGGTCGGCGTAGTCCTTCAACACCGCGTAATCAAAACCGTCGCCGGTCAGGGCGTAGATGTTGCCGAAGGTGGTGCCGAACTCATCGTTGAAAAACGGCCCCTGAATGCCCGGCGGCAAGGTGTAGCGGATGTCGCTGATCTTCTTGCGGACCTGATACCAGAGTTCGGGAATGTCCTTGGAATGCATGGCATCGCGCGCGACAAAGGTGACCTGGGACTCACCCGGACGGGAGAACGAGACGATGCGCTCGTACTCGCCGGTTTCCATCAGTTTCTTTTCGATGCGTTCAGTGACCTGACGCGACACTTCTTGAGCCGTAGCCCCCGGCCAGTTGGTACGAATCACCATGGCCTTGAAAGTAAACGGCGGGTCTTCGCTTTGACCGAGCTTGGTGTAGGAAAGCGCACCGACGACGGCCAGCAAGAGCATCAGGAACAGTACGATCTGGCGATTACGCAACGCCCATTCGGAAAGGTTGAAGCGCATCGGGAATTACTCCTTGTCCGCCAGATTGACCACGCGGTTGGAGCGATCCACCGGACGCACTTGCTGCCCGTCGTGAAGCACATGGACACCGGCGGCCACCACCCAGTCGCTGGCGTTCAGGCCTTCGAGCACAGTCACGGTTTTCTCGCCGAACGGACCGACCCGCACCGGGGCTTTTTTCAGGGTGTTGTTGGCCCCGAGCACCCACACGTAGGTCGCGCCGTTTTCCGCGGTGACCGCCGATAACGGCACCGACAGCGCAATGGTTTCTGCCGTCTGGATAAACACCCGGGCGCTTTGGCCAAGCTCCGCCGGGACTTTGCCGGCGGTAAACGCGATGCGGGCGGCGAAGGTGCGCGATTTTGGATCGGCGGCGGGCGACAGTTCGCGGATGCGGCCGGCGAAGCGCTGATCCGGTTGGGTCCAGAGTTCTACCGACACGGGCTGACCGACCTTGAAGCGGCCGAAACTCTGTTCCGGCAAGCTGATCAGCACTTCACGTTCGCCATCGGTGGCGAGGGTGAACACGGTTTGCCCGGCGGCCACCACTTGCCCGACTTCCACGGCCCGCTTGGCCACGACGCCATCCTGGGGCGCGCGCAGTACCGCGTAGCTCGCCTGATTGGTCGAGACATTGAATTCGGCTTTGATTTGCTTGAGGCGGGCTTCACCGGACCGGTAAAGGTTTTCGGCATTGTCGTACTGTGAATGGCTGACCATCTGACGGTCCATCAGGGTCTTGTAGCGATCCCGCTCGGTGCGCACCAGGCTCAGATTGGCCTCGGCGGCGGCGACCTGCGCGCGGGTGGCTTCCAGTTGCAGGCGTACGTCTTGAGGGTCGAGCTCGGCCAGAGGCTGGTCAGCCTTGACGCGCTGCCCTTCCTCGACCAGTCGTCGGCTGACTTTGCCGCCAATGCGAAACGCCAGATCCGGTTCATAGCGAGCCCGCACTTCACCGGGATAGCTTTCCATCGCCTGCGCCGAAGGCTCTGGCTGGACCACCATGGCCGGACGAAGGGTGACTTGCGGCGCCTCTTCGTGACCACACGCCGTCAAAAAAAACGCCAGACTGACTGGCAACGCGAGGGACAAGGCATAGCGGAACATGGTGAACGACCTTTCGCTAATGGTGCTTGGAATAATTATACTGAGCAGTATGGTATTAATAGCAAACTCACCAGTCCAGTATTAAAGCGGAATATGTCGAACAATCTTTCAGCACCCAGCGGTCCGGGCCGCCCCAAGGATCTGGCCAAGCGCCAGGCCATCCTCGATGCGGCTAAAATTCTGTTTGTGAGCAAGGGTTACGCGAACACCAGCATGGATGCCGTGGCGGCTGAGGCGGGCGTGTCCAAGCTGACGGTCTACAGCCACTTCAACGACAAGGAAACGCTGTTCTCCGCCGCCGTGGTCGCCAAGTGCGAAGAGCAACTGCCGCCGCTGTTTTTCGAACTGGCGGATGGGGTTGCGGTTGAAACGGTGCTGCTGAATATCGCGCACGGCTTTCATCAGCTGATCAACAGCGACGAATCCGTGAACCTGCACCGCCTGATGATCACCCTCGGCAGCCAGGACCCGAAACTCTCGCTGATCTTTTTCGAGGCCGGGCCGCAACGCATGCTGGATGGCATGGAGCGGTTGCTGACCAAGGTTGATCAAAGCGGTGTGCTGAGCATTGATAAACCGCGTAATGCGGCTGAGCATTTCTTCTGCTTGCTCAAGGGTGGGGGCAATTTTCGGTTGCTGTATGGCTGCGGCGGGCCGGTGACCGGGGAGGCGGCCGAAGACCATGTGCAGGAAGTGGTGGGGTTGTTTATGCGGGCTTATCGGCCGCAGACAGCCTGATAGAAATGGGGTGACTGGTCTGGCCCCATCGCGAGCAAGCTCGCTCCCACAGAGGATCTCTGGCGTTGCACAGATCCAATGTGGGAGCGAGCTTGCTCGCGATGGGAGCGACTCGGTCTCAGGGCTTGAGCGCTTTCTTCGGATAAATGTCATACCGGCTGGATTTCCCGTCCAGCGCATGACTCGGCTTCGGCCCTGCAATGCACGGCGCCTTGCGCGGCCGCTTGACCACTACCCGGTGGCTGGCCAACGCCAATGCGGCCTCCAACAACGCCGGCGCATCCGGGTCATCGCCCACCAACGGCCGGAACAAGCGCATTTCCTTCTTCACCAACGCGGTTTTCTCGCGATGGGGAAACATCGGGTCGAGGTAGATCACCTGCGGCGGCTCACCCTCCCAGTTACGCATCACTTCAATCGAATTGCCCTTGAGCAAACGCATGCGCGCCACGATGGGAGCCACGTCGAAATCTTCCGCGCCGCGCGCCAGGCCATCCTCCAGCAGGGCGCCGATCAGCGGCTGACGCTCGATCAGGCTCATCTCGCAGCCCAGGCTCGCCAGCACGAACGCATCCTTGCCGAGGCCCGCCGTGGCATCCAGAACACGCGGACGCACGCCCTGCGCGATGCCAACAGCCTTGGCGATCATCTGTCCCGTGCCGCCACCGAACAACCGGCGATGCGCCGCCCCGCCTTCGACGAAGTCCACCCGCACCGGCCCCGGCGCATCCGCCCCGAGTTGTTGCAGCTGCAAGCCTTGCTCGCCGACCTGCAAGGCGAACTCGCCATCATCCACCTGCAACGGCAAGCCCAGGCGCTCGGCCCATTGCTCGGCCTGGGGCTGAAAGGTCGTGCCCAGGGCCTCGACATGGATGCGGCAAACTGCCGGTTGATCAATCATCGGAAAACACGCTCAAAAAATTAATGATCGGCAAAAACGGCCGATAACAAAACTAACGGGCATTTTGCCAGAGCTGAGCGTCGACCGAGAGAAATGTCAGACTTTCAACCCACAATCACAGGTTTTATCTCGCCCTACGGCGATTACAACCTGCGAAACACCCAGGCGTTGGGCGGTGTCAGTCACCTGTGGCAAGATTTTTTTGCCCGGGCGCTGGCCGATCAGCCAGGTGATGGGGTTCCCGAGTCGCTCAAGTTTCCACCGGTCGATCTCGACAGCCCGGTCGAGCCCACCGTCGGCAGCGATCTGCTGGCACACATCGTCTCCCAGCGCGAATGCAATGTGACGGATACCGTGGTCCGCCCACCGGAGCCACTGTTTTTGCCGATTGCCGAGTTCGAAATGGACCTGGCCGACAAACCGGCGCCACCGTTCCCACCGGAAGAAATCGTCGCTCAGCAAAAACAACAGGACTTCGAAAGCGGCTGGGTTCGCCCTATCGTGCTCACCGCCGGTCAACCCGTGCCGGAAGCCGGCCCGGCGCCACAACCGCGTCCGCTGCACCTGCCGATCGCCGAATTCGAGATGGACCTGCTGGACAAACCGTTCCCACCGTTCTCCCCCGAAGAGCTGGTGGAACAACAGAAACAACTCGACTTCGATAATGGCTGGGCTCGCCCGATCGTTCTGCAAAACCTGCGCATCGCCGCCTGATCCTTCAATAACAGGCCATCAGCGACACACCCACCACGGCCCGGCATCCACATGAAAATGATTGTGATGGGCGGCGTTGTAATCCGGGCTCAACACCACACTGAACAGGTCGCACGCACCGTCGCGGACCTGACGCAGAAAACGCGCGTCCTGATTATCTTTTGGCCAATCCTTGAGCACGCTGACAGTTCGCCCATCCGCGAGGCGGAAACCGGCAATGTCCAGGGCATTGGCCGACGCGTGCTGACTGAGCCTGCCCTTGTCGCGGTTATACACATTGCGACAGGCAAAACTGCCCAGATGCTCGACTCGCGTCACCGCCAGCCCGTAAACCGCCTGCGCCGCGGGTTGCAGGACATGCCGGTCGAACAGCGCGAACGACACCGCGAGGCGGCAACTGGCAAGGAAGCTGCTGCTCAGGGCCACTTCGCCACCCTGCACACGCAACGTGTTGATCAGCGGGCATGTGGCGTCGGGACTGTCGGCTTGGCGAGTCACGCGCAATCCGGAATTGCTCAGGGCCTGATCGCACAACTGTGGGTCATCGCTCAAGCGCATCAACTTGTAGCGGGTCAGCAGATTCGGTTCGGCGTTTACGTCCAGTGGCGCCCAAGGGTTCCACGGTGGCGGCAGGGAGACCCAACCGCGCCAGACACTCAAGCCTGACGCGCCAATGAGCACCAGCATCAACAACAGCCATCCCCTCAACCGCATCGTCAGCCTTTGAACAGTAGATTAGCCTTCGCGTACGGCATGGAGCGCGAGGTAAACCCGAACGTGCCGGAAGTCTTGATCTCTTCAGCCGCCCGGAAAAATTCGCCATACGCCGCCAACGCGAGGGCCGATCCGACGCTGATGCGCTTGACGCCCATTTCGCTCAACTGCTCGACCGTCAACTTGAGCCCGCCGGACATCAACACATTGACCGGTTTGGGCGCCACGGCACGGACCACCGCCAATACCTCTTCGGCACTGCGTAGCCCCGGCGCATAGAGCACGTCGGCACCGGCCTCGGCGAACGCCTGCAAGCGGCGAAGGGTGTCGGCAAGATCAGGATTGCCGTGCAGAAAATTCTCGGCGCGCGCGGTCAGCATGAAGGGGAACGGTAAACTGCGCGCTGCCGCCACCGCCGCTTCAACCCGCGCCACGGCATGTTCGAAGCAGTAGATCGGCGCCGCTTCACGGCCCGTCGCATCTTCGATAGAGCCGCCAACCGCACCGGCCTCAGCTGCGCGCAAAATACTCTGGGCGCACTGGACGGGGTCGTCGGCAAAACCGTTTTCCAGGTCCACCGCCACCGGCAGATCAGTGGCCGCGACAATCGCCCGGACATTCGCCAGCGTATCGTCGAGAGTCAATGCGCCATCCGGGCGCGCATTGGAAAAAGCGTAGCCGGCACTGGTGGTTGCCAGCGCCTCGAACCCGAGGCTGGCTAGCATCTTCGCCGAGCCGGCGTCCCACGGGTTGGGAATGACAAAAGCCGCGTCGCGTTCGTGCAGCGCTTTGAACGCCTGGGCTCGAAGGGTTTGCGCATCCATTGGGCAGACTCCTGAAAAGGGGGACGAATCCGCCTCAGAGCAAGCCAAGTTGTTCTGCTGCGGGTTCTCTGTATAGCTCAGGCAGCGGCGGCAGGCCAGGCAAACGCAGCATCAGTTGTGCGTGAAAACGTTGCGCCAGCCTGGCGGCCAGCAGGTTGTCGGCGGTGTGCAGGAAGATGTAAGGCGTGCGCCCCTCTTCGATCCATGTGGCGATTTTTTCGACCCACGGCTGCAGGAACGGATCGTTGGCTTCCAGCTGAGGATGGCCGATGAAACGCACCTGCGGGAACTGGGTGAACGCCGCCGGGCGTGGCGGCACTTTGGGCTTTTTCGATTGGGCGTGGAGCACCGAGGGATCGGTCGACGTGCAGCTGAACAGCGCACGCGGATCAAGGCAGATCCGTTCGACACCGCGATCCAGCAGCAGGCGATTGAGCATGCGCTCGGCATCACCCTTGGCAAAAAACGCATCGTGGCGCACTTCGATGGCCAGCGGGTGATCCAGCGCATCAATGAACGCGGCCAGTTCGGGCAATCGCTGCGGCGTGAAACTTTTCGACAATTGCAGCCACAACGGCGAAACCCGCTCACCCAAGGGACGGAGCAATTGCACAAAGGTTTCGGCGGCGGTCAGTTGCTCGCGCAGGTCACCGCCATGGCTGATATCGCCAGGAAACTTGGCGGTGAAACGAAAGTGTTCGGGCATGGCCTCGGCCCAGCGCTCGACAGTGGACGCAGCCGGGCTCGCGTAGAAAGTCGTGTTGCCTTCTACGGCGTTGAATACTTGGGTATAGAGATTTAGAAATTCGGAGGATTTCGCGTCTGGCGGATAGAGATAATCGCGCCAGGCGTTTTCACTCCAGGACGGGCAGCCGAGGTAGTAAGGCAGTCGCATCAGATATACAGGTCAAGACCCAGCACATCCGTATCCCAATCGACAAAAGTGGCCGTGCTCAGGTAGCTGGCGAGTGCCGTGGCGACGCTTTTGCTCATGGCGCGGTGGTAGATCATGTCTTGCTGGCGCGCCGGCAGATTGCTCAGGCGTTGCGCCGAGGCTTTGGCGGCACGGGCAGCCATTTGCTCTTCGGACGGAATTTCCAGCTCACCGTCGATATCGACGTAATCGTCTTCCGCCACAGGGCCTTTGCGAGGCTTGCGCTTGATGGGGTAGGACTGAGAGGAAACGCCGTCTATACGCATGAGTACATGTCCGGTATCAATGATGGCAGTTTAGTGGCGCATTGAACGCTTCGCAAACCGCTTGGTGATAACTAGAACACAGAATCGGGAAAAGGTTTAAAAGCTGGGGGTATAAATCGACGATTGGCTGCGCTGGGTAAATCGCCATCGCGGGCAAGCCACGCTCCCACAGGATTTGGGTGGCTCACAACGTCTGCAGCTGGCTCAAAACTCTGGGAGCGTGGCTTGCCCGCGATTGGACCTACTCGATACCGAGAAATCAACGCGCCTTAGGCGTCGCCACTTTATCGCGCAGATAAACCGGCTGAGCCTCATCCGCCACAATCGCCTCACCCCGCTCCCAGGCAAAACGCGCCAGGGTCAGCAGGTCTTCGGCATGCGGCAACATGCCCGCGTCCTGCCCGGTCAGGTTCACGGCAATGCGCTCGGCATACCCCCAACCCGTGCCCGCGCCAAACCATTCGCCACTGGCATCCGTCGGCAACGCCGCCACTTCCGGCGGCAACACGGCTTCATTGCCCACCAGGCGCATCTCCCCCGCCGTTTCGCGGTAGCAGCCCCAATACACTTCATCCATCCGCGCATCGATGGCGGACGCCACCTGGCTCACACCGTGTTCACGGTACGCGCGTTGCGCCAGCACGGCCAGGTTCGACACCGGCAACACCGGGCGATCCAGCGCAAATGCCAAGCCCTGGACCACGCCAATGGCAATCCGCACACCGGTAAACGCGCCCGGCCCACGGCCAAACGCGATGGCATCGACTGCTTGCAGCGTGGTCCCGGCATCGGCAAGCAATTGCTGGATCATCGGCAACAGCTTCTGCGCATGGAGGCGCGGGATCACCTCGTAATGGCTCGTGACTTTGCCGTCATGCAGCAAGGCAACGGAGCAAGCTTCAGTCGCGGTGTCCAGGGCCAGCAAGGTGCTCATCGATGTTTCCGTAAGAGAGGTCAGAAAAAGTGCGCCAGTATAAACAACTACGGCCCGCAAGCGGGCCGTAGAAGATGAAGCGTTTTTTTAGCTCAGTGCTTCAAGCACTTTACCGGTGATCGCTTCAACCGAGCCAACACCTTCAACGTGGCTGTACTTCGGTTTGCCTTGAGCGGCGGACAGCTCCTGGTAAAACTTCACCAGAGGTTCGGTCTGGGCGTGATAGACCGACAGGCGATGACGCACGGTTTCTTCGGTGTCGTCTTTGCGCTGTACCAGCTCGTCGCCGGTGATGTCGTCTTTACCGGCAATTTTCGGCGGGTTGTAGACGATGTGGTACACGCGGCCGCTGGCCTCGTGAACACGACGGCCGGCGATACGCTGAACGATGTCTTCGTCTTTGACGTCGATTTCCAGCACGTGGTCCAGTTCGACACCGGCCTTCACCAGGGCTTCAGCCTGAGGAATGGTGCGCGGGAAACCGTCGAACAGGAAACCGTTGGCGCAATCGGCCTGGCTGATGCGTTCCTTGACCAGGTTGATGATCAGGTCATCGGAGACCAGACCGCCGCTGTCCATGACGCTCTTGGCGATCAGGCCCAGCTCGGTGCCGGCCTTGACGGCTGCACGCAACATGTCGCCAGTGGAGATTTGCGGAATGCCGAATTTCTCGGTGATGAACTTAGCCTGAGTACCTTTACCGGCCCCGGGAGCTCCCAGCAGAATGACGCGCATCGATGTGCTCCTCAATTTTTTATATGGATAACGTCAGATTCGCCTCGTGGGGCCAATCTCAAAAATAGGGTCGTGGCCGCCCAAACGGCCAAAGGCTGATCAAGATACACAGCAGGCCCGGACCACACAAGCCGCCGAAAGTCGGAGAAACCGCTGCCTGACGTGACCTTTTGATGGAGTGCCCCAAGTCGCAACCCCATCATTAACTGTCGCCTGACCGACCTTTTCCAGCCCTCGCCCACAGGCACCCGACGCCTGCGCCGAGTGCCTCGCCCCACGGCAAAAACCTTAGCCGGTATTTCGCAAACCGGCGGCAATCCCCGCCACAGACACCAGCAACGCCTGTTCTACCGGGCTGCCTTGGGCCACATCCTGTTGTCGCGAACGGGCCAGCAACTCCGCCTGCAATAGATGAAGCGGGTCGAGGTAGGTGTTGCGCAACCGGATGAATTCGAGGGTGTCTGGGCTATGTGCCAGTAGCTGCGACTGACCAGTCAACCCAAGCACCACGGCACACGCCTGCGACAATAGGTCGCGTAAGTGCACACCTAAAGGAAGCAAATCCGGCTCGACCAGACGCTCATCGTAGGATTGGGCGATATCTGCATCCGCTTTGGCCAGGACCATTTCCAGCATGTCGATGCGGGTGCGGAAGAACGGCCATTGCTCGCGCATCTGCCCCAACAACTCGCCTTCACCGCGCTCAAGCGCCTTGCTCAACGCGGCTTCCCAGCCGAGCCAGGCCGGCAACATCAGGCGCGTTTGAGTCCAGCCGAAGATCCACGGAATCGCGCGCAGACTTTCGATTCCGCCGGCGCGGCGTTTGGCCGGGCGACTGCCCAGCGGCAAGCGGCCCAATTCCTGTTCCGGCGTCGACTGGCGGAAATACTCGACGAATTGCGGGTTCTCACGCACCACGGCGCGGTACGCCTTGACCCCATCGGCGGCCAATTCGTCCATCAAATGGCGCCACGCAGGCTCTGGTGGCGGCGGTGGCAGCAGGGTCGCTTCCAGCACTGCGGCCAGGTACAGATTAAGGTTTTGCTCAGCGATGTCCGGCAGGCCGAATTTGAAACGAATCATTTCCCCTTGCTCGGTGGTACGGAAACGCCCGGCGACCGAACCCGGCGGCTGCGACAGAATCGCCGCGTGCGCCGGACCACCGCCACGCCCCACGGTGCCGCCGCGACCGTGGAACAACAGCAGTTCCACTTGCTGCTCGCGGCAGATGTCGACCAAGCGTTCCTGTGCCCGATATTGCGCCCAGGCCGCCGCTGTCGTCCCCGCATCCTTGGCCGAGTCGGAGTAGCCGATCATCACTTCCTGCGGGCCTTGCAAGCGCGAACGATAGCCCGGCAGCAGCAACAGCTTTTCAATCACAGGGCCAGCGTTGTCGAGGTCCGCCAGGGTTTCGAACAGCGGCACCACGCGCATCGGCCGCAGTACGCCCGCCTCTTTGAGCAGCAGTTGCACCGCGAGCACGTCGGAGGCGGCACCGGCCATGGAGATCACATACGAACCCAGTGAAGCGCCGGGGGCGGCGGCGATTTCCCGGCAGGTCGCCAGTACTTCGGCGGTATCGGCAGAGGGTTTGAAATACGCCGGCAGCAACGGTCGACGGTTGTTCTGCTCGCGCATCAGGAAGGCGATGCGCTCCTCCTCGCTCCAGTCTTCGTAACGTCCGAGGCCCAGATAATCGGTGATTTCGGTCATGGCGGCGGTATGCCGCGAGGCGTCCTGACGCACATCGAGGCGCACCAGGAACAGGCCGAACGTCACTGCCCGACGCAGGCAATCGAGCAGCGGACCGTCGGCGATCACGCCCATGCCGCACTCATGCAGCGACTGATAGCAGAGCTCCAGCGGATCGAGCAGGTCACGGTTGTTTTGCAGCACATCGGCCGGTGCCGGGGTGGTCGTCGTCAAAGAGGCGTGCGCCCAATTGCGCGTGGCACGCAGACGTTCACGCAACTGTTTGAGCACCGCGCGATACGGTTCGGCACTGTCTCCGGCCTTGGCTTTCAAGGCTTCGCTGGCCTGCTGCATCGACAGTTCCGCCGCCAGGTGATCGACGTCGCGCACGTACAAATCGGCGGCCATCCAGCGCGCCAGCAGCAACACTTCACGGGTCACGGCAGCGGTCACGTTGGGGTTGCCGTCGCGGTCGCCGCCCATCCACGAGGCGAAACGAATCGGCGCGGCCTCCAGCGGCAAGTGCAGGCCGGTGGCGTCAAACAGGGCTTTATCGGCCTTGCGCAGGTAATTGGGGATCGCCTGCCACAGCGAATGTTCGATCACCGCGAAGCCCCATTTGGCTTCATCAACAGGTGTCGGGCGGGTGCGGCGGATTTCTTCGGTGTGCCAGGCTTCAGCGATCAGGCGCTGCAATTTCGCCTGGATCTGCTCGCGCTCGGCCGGGGTCAGGTCGCGGTGGTCTTGCGCGGCCAGTTGCGCGGCAATCGCGTCGTACTTCTGGATCAGCGTGCGGCGCGCCACTTCGGTCGGGTGTGCGGTCAGTACCAGTTCGATTTCCAGTCGCCCCAATTGCCGGGCCAAAGCGTCAGCGCTGTGGCCCTCGGCGCGCAGGCGAGCGAGCAGTTCCGGCAACACGCGGGCCTCAAAAGGCGCGGGCTGCGACGCTTCGCGGCGGTGAATCAGCTGATATTGCTCGGCGATGTTGGCCAGGTTGAGAAACTGGTTGAACGCCCGCGCCACCGGCAGCAACTCGTCTTCGCTCAATTGGTTGAGGCTGGCGCTCAGTTCGGCATTCATGGAACCGCGGCGGTCGGCCTTGGCACCCTTGCGGATCTGCTCGATCTTGTCGAGAAAACCGTCCCCGTACTGTTCACGAATGGTGTTGCCCAACAACTCACCCAACAGGTGAACGTCTTCGCGCAAGCGTGCATCAATATCGGTCATCAGCAGTTCTCCAGCAAAAAATCCGGGCGGCCATGAACATCATGCTTTGACCCCAAGAGTGCCGCCGTAAAGCCGTTCTTACAAGCAAACGACGAAGGGACTTTAAACCCGGCGCGCAGAAGCTAGTCTGAAGAGGAAGCCGCACAACGGCTTTCGCCGGCCACTGCCGGACACTGAAACGGCCTGCCACGAGCAGGAACGCATTGAGGTCACTATGAAAATTCGCGAGCTTGCCCAGCATTGGGAAGAAAACGCCAAGGGTCGCCTGACCGAGACGGGCTACACGATTCACCTGGACGTGGAAGCCGCCGCACGGCTGGCGGCCATTACCGAGATGTACCCCAAACGCCAACCTGAAGAACTGCTCGGCGAGCTGATTGGCGCCGCCCTGGAAGAGCTGGAAAAAAGCTTTCCGTATGTGAAGGGCTCGACCGTTGTGGCGACTGATGAAGAAGGTGATCCGCTGTACGAAGACGTCGGTCCTACACCGCGTTTTCTCGCATTGTCGCGGCGGCATTTGCATGATTTGTCGGTCGGTAGTGACAAGCAGAAACACTGATCCTGCTGATGTAAAACTGTGGGAGCCCTGTGGCAAGGGGGCTCCTACAGGGAAGTAATACCCATCAAAAAACGTGAATTCCTGAGCGATAAAAAGCCCCGGAATACCGCCTCTCGCCGCCAAAGTTCCCGATTTAGAGCCTTTCGTGCTTTTTTGCAGGCACGGTGAATTTCTCTGAACTTTTAAAAAATGCCTTTGGTCGTAACCAGTAACCACGCCTGGTACGGTCGTCTCATTTCGCACATCACGTCAGTCGGTTACGGCTCCATACCAGGATGGATATTCAAGTTTTACAGGAGTAATTCCAATGGAGTTGAAGACTATGAAAACCACCTCATCCACCCACTTGCGTGGCCTGAAACTGGCTGCCCTGGCAATTGGCAGCAGTTTCATTCTGGCCGGTTGCGCCGGTAACCCGCCGACCGAGCAATACGCGGTCACCCAATCCGCCGTCAATGACGCGGTCAGTGCCGGCGGCACCGAGTTTGCGGCTGTGGAGATGAAATCCGCTCAAGACAAATTCAAACAAGCCGAAATCGCCATGCACGACAAAAAGTATGACGAGGCGCGGATGCTCGCCGAGCAAGCCGAGTGGGACGCTCGTGTGGCCGAACGCAAGGCTCAGGCGATGAAAGCTCAACAGACGCTGAAGGACTCTCAGCAAGGTGTTCAGGAACTGCGTCAGGAAAGTCAGCGCACCGTGCAGTAAGCGCGCATCCAGACCCCGGACCTGAAGCTCTTACCGATTAAAAAGGACGAATGATTATGCGTACACAATTGATGATCCCCGCTCTCCTCGCCGCCAGTGTTGCCCTGGCTGCCTGCTCCACCCCGCCTAACGCGAACCTGGAACAGGCGCGCACCAACTACAGCGGCCTGCAAGCCAACCCGCAAGCGAGCAAAGTCGCGGCACTGGAAACCAAAGACGCCAGTGATTACCTGGACAAAGCCGATCAGGCGTACCGCGACAAGCAAGACGCGGCCAAGGTCGATCAACTGGCTTACCTGACCAATCAGCGCGTTGAAGTGGCCAAGCAGACCATCGCCCTGCGCACCGCTGAAGCCAACTTGAAAAACGCTTCGGCCCAACGTGCCCAGGCGCGTCTGGATGCGCGTGACACGCAGATCAAGCAGTTGCAGGCCAGCCTTAACGCCAAGCAAACCGACCGCGGCACCTTGGTGACGTTTGGTGATGTGTTGTTTGCCACCGACCACGCAGACCTGAAGCCCAGCGGTCTGGCGAACATCAACAAACTGTCGCAGTTCCTCTCGGAAAACCCGGATCGCAAAGTGATCGTCGAGGGTTACACCGACAGCACCGGCACCGAGGGCCACAACCAGTCGCTGTCGGAGCGTCGGGCCGATTCGGTGCGCACGGCACTGGTGAAAATGGGCGTTGATCCGGCGCGCATCGTGGCTCAGGGGTATGGCAAGGAATACCCGGTTGCTGAAAACAATAGCGTGTCGGGCCGGGCGATGAACCGTCGGGTGGAGGTGACCATTTCCAATGATAACCAGCCGGTGATTCCGCGTTCGGCGGTTAGCTCGAACTAAGCAATATCTGCTTAAACAAAAAGCCCCGGCTGATGGCTCAGTCGGGGCTTTTTCATGGAGCAAAAAACAAATCCTGTAGGAGTGAGCCTGCTCGCGAAAGCTATTCAACATTCAAAATATGTTTTTGCAGACTCGCCGCCTTCGCGAGCAGGCTCGCTCCCACAGTGGAAATTTGGTGCTCGCAAAATGGGGTTACTGCTCCAGCTTCTGCGGGGTTTCCTGCCCCATGCAACGCACCGCTTTTTTCTTGCTGTCGACCAGCACACCGGTCAGGCCTTTTTGCTCGGTATCAAACAGCACCAGCACGCCATCAATGCACTGCGCCACTTGCGCGGCAGGCTCCAGGGAGACTTTGTAGTCCTCGCCCGGCATGGTCTTGAGCATGGTGAATTCGTTGAGCAGCAACGCGTCCTCAGGCTTGGCGAAATGCAGGTAACCGTAGTACCACAAGGCACCCACGGTGCCGAGGATGCTGCAGATACCGGTGATGATCAGCGGGATGGCGTTACGTTCTTCACTCATTGCGGGCTCTCTGGTGGTTCATCTTCTGAATTCGGGGGTGCCGGGTAATTGGGGATTTCACCCAGGCGGCGCAGGCCGTTGAAATGCTGCGGGTCGTCGAGATAACGCAGCATGACTTTTCGCCAGACCGGGTCGGCGAACGTCTGCACATGACCGCCTCGGGTCAGTTGCAGCACACGCGGCGGCGGCGCAGCTTGATACAGACGGATGCCGTTGGAAAGGGGCACGATTGGATCGTCGATGCTGTGATAGAGCAGTTTCGGCACGCTTTTGAGCTGCGGCATCGAGTAGATCGCGCTTTCATCGTCCGGCACCAGCCAGGACAACGGCACCTGGAACGGCCAGGTCAGCCATGAAGTGCTCAAGGCAAATTGGCCGACGCTGCGATAGCTGGCCGGTGCTCCGTCGAGGACCAGGGCCGTGAGCTGTTTCTCACGTTCGGGGTGTTGAACCAGGTAGTGCACGGCCATCGAGCCGCCGAGGCTTTGGCCAAGCAGGATCAGCGGTTTGCCTTTGACTTCGGGGGCCTGGTCGAGCCATTTGAACGCGGCGTCGATGTCCTGGTAAATCGCCGGCAGGCTCGGTTTCCCTTCGGATAAACCGTAGCCGCGATAGTCGATCAGCAGCACTTGATAACCTGCCTTGGGCAGCCACCAGCTCCCACCCAGATGCATCGGCAAGTTGCCGCCATTGCCATGCAGGTGCAGCACCGTGCCTTTGACGTCGACACCCTTTTTGGCCGGCAACCACCAGGCGTTGAGCTTGAGACCGTCGGCAGTGACGAGGGTGACTTCGCGGTATTCGAGATGAGCTTTTTCCGGGGTGAACAACTGGCCGGGCTCGGGGTAGAACAGCAGGGAGCTGCAACCGCTCAAGGTCAGAAGCAGGCAAACCATGCCGAGGAATCTCATCCGTTGAAACCTCGCAAAATTCAGAATTGAAAATACACATCCCCTTGTAGGAGTGAACCTGTTCGCGATAGCGGTGTGTCAGCCAACATCAATGTTGAATGTTGAATGTTGAATGTTGAAACGCAATCGCGAGCAGGCTCACGCCTACAGGGGTATTCGGGATCGTTAGAGGATGTTGGAGTAATCCGCTTCAATCCGGTCCAGGCTCAAATGGTTAAGGAAGTTGGAGAAGCACATCCACGCCGACAGCGCGTTCAGGTCGCGGAACTGATCCGGCAAATACTTCGGCGGCACCACCAACCCTTCATCAACCAACTGGCGCAGCGTGCGCATGTCTTCCAGCGTGGTCTTGCCGCAAAACAGCAGCGGGATCTGCTCAAGCTTGCCTTTACGCACGGCCAACTGAATGTAGTTGTAAACCATGATGAAGCCCTTGAGGTAGGACAAGTCTTTGGTAAATGGCAGACCGTCGGGCACCGAACCACGGAATACCCGGCTGGCGTTGCCGTAGCTTTCCGCCATTTCGAAGCCTTGCTCGCGGAAGAACTCGTAGATCTGCAGGAAGTCCGCGCCCTCCTCCACCATGTGAATGGCGCGGGTACGGTTGGTGAGTTTGCGCAGGCGACTCGGGTAGGACGCGAAGGTGATGATTTCCATCAGGATCGCCAAACCTTCCTGGGTCACCGTCGACGACGGCGGGCCCTTGGACAGGAAGGTGCAGATCGGCTGGTTCAACCCGTTGAGCGTGGTGCCGACATGCACCAGCCCTTCGTGGACTTCCAGGGCGCGCACGTCACGGTCGTTGAACATCGCATCGGCGCGGATCTTGATGTAGTCCGCACCGGCCGCCGCATCGGCGACGATCCCGTCGGACTCGAACACCCGAATGGTTTCCTCGGCTTCGCCAAAGACCTTGTTCAAGCGGGTTTGCAGCAGGTGCACGGCTTCCTTGGCCGTAAGGATTTTTGGCTCATCCTTGAGATCGCCACGGCCGTCGATGTTGTTCAGGTAATCGGAAAGCATCAGCCCCAGATCGGCCAGAGTCGGGTCACCGGCGTGGAACGCGTCGGACGCAGCACCGTACAGTTCCTGGGAAATCAGGCCAAAATCCTCGGTGCCGCGCGCTTCCAGCATGCGCACCACCATCCGGTATTCCTTGCACATGCGGCGCATGATCTGGCCGACCGGGTTGAACTGGCCGAGCTGGCGGGTAATGTCGCGCTCGATGTTCTGGAACTCCAGTTTCACTTTGCTGGAGTCGAACGTCAGTGGCCGATTGAGGTAGTAATCGCGGTCCACCGCCGGCATTTCCTTGCCCTTGGCCTTGAGGAATCCCTTGCGGATGCTGTCGTCCCACTTGACCGCATCGAGGACGCGAATCGGCGTCTGCGCCAGCACAATGCGATCGGACAAAATGCGTATCGTCTGCTGGTAATCGTCCACCCGAAACTCCTGTAGAAAAACCGTTATGTGCTGAGTCTATTTGCTGTTGGCCAGGCGTTGATAGCGCACCGCTTCGACGAAGACATCGGAATTGGCCGGATCGTCGAGGTAACTGAAGACCTGATCCAGTGCGTTGTCGACCAATACGCCGTCGCCGTCGTCGGTCTGAAAACCTTCGCCGCTCAAGACTTTTTGTCCGAGTGCCTGGTTGATCTGCTCGAGGTCGAGGTTGTAGACCACCAATTCATGTTTGTCCGTGAGTTCGAAACCGGCAATGGTGAAATGGCCGCCGTATTTGGCTGGCACTTTCGCCGACAGGTACCAGCGGCTGCCATGGCGCGAGACGGTGAAGGGATAGGCTTCGCGTTCGCCGGGTTTGGCCTTGAAGTAGCTGACCGCCTGATAACGATGGTCACCGATGCGCGTCAGTTCCAGGTTCATCGGCTCGCCCCAGGCGTTAGTGCTGGTCCATTTGCCGAGCAAACCTTTGGGCGCGGGGTCGCTCGCGGGCAGCGGTTCCTTGAAGGTCACCAGACAGCCACTGAGCAGCAGGAACGACAAGGCGATCACGATGACGCGCCAGGCTTTCATTCAACACTCCCTATGAACACGCAGTCCTGTAGCAGCTGCCGAAGGCTGCGTTCGGCTGCGAAGCAGTCGTAAACTCTGAATCCCGAATCAACCTGAAGGAACACGGTGGCAGGTTTTACGACGACTTCGTCGCCGAACGCAGCCTTCGCCAGCGGCTACGGGGACCGTGCTCAACTCACACCGACGCGAGTACCAAGTGCATGTAGCGATTGAGGATACCGAGCATTTCTTCTTCACCCACAGGCTCGGCGTCGTTGAGCAGGCCCTGATATTCCATCCGTCCGATAATCGCCGTCAACACTTTGGCATCCTCTCGTGGCTCACGCGAACCCAACACCTCGAAAAGCTGGCAGGTGCCCTGGAGGAGAATCTGCTGATGCGAGCGCACCAATTCCGCCAGGCGCGGGTTCAACAAGGCCTCCTGACGGAACGCCTGTTCAGCCATCAAGTGTTCGCGACGGTTGATCAATTGCCGGTGAACATAGTCCGTCATCAACCGTGCAATGTCGTCCGCCAGCTGGGAGCGCGCCTCGGGGCTGCCGTCGCCGCTGATCACCATCTCGCGCAGCAAGCCCTCATTGTTCACCCACAACTTGGCCATGAACGCCGCGCTGCGCTCCACGTATTGGGCAAAGGTATCGGTGAGCAAGTCATCGATGTCCTTGAAATAGTAGGTGGTGGCCGACAACGGCACACCGGCCTCGGCCGCCACTGCGCGGTGGCGCACGGCCCGCACGCCATCGCGCACGACAATGCGCATCGCCGCATCGAGAATGTCCTGTCGACGCTGCTCGCTGCCCTGTCGGCTGGCCTTGCGGCCCTGGTACTGAACACTTTCAGCGACCGCAGTGGCGATACCCGCTGCACCTTCTTGAGCCATTGCACGATTCACGACAGGTCTTTCCTCTCAGATGAAAGCAATAAATTGATACGTTTGTACCAGACAGGCAATAAAAAGCCGCCTGAAAAGGCGGCTTTTTAATTGAAACACTTACGCTTGCGGCCGCATGTGCGGGAACAGGATCACGTCGCGGATCGACGGGGAGTTGGTCAGCAGCATCACCAGACGGTCGATACCGATACCTTCACCCGCCGTTGGCGGCATGCCGTACTCCAGCGCGCGAACGAAGTCGGCGTCGTAGTGCATGGCTTCGTCGTCGCCCGCGTCCTTGTCGGCGACCTGCGCCATGAAGCGCTCGGCCTGGTCTTCCGCGTCGTTCAACTCGGAGTAGGCGTTGGCGATTTCACGGCCGCCGATGAACAGTTCGAAACGGTCGGTGACGTTCGGGTTGTCATCGTTGCGACGGGCCAGTGGCGACACTTCGAACGGGTACTGGGTAATGAAGTGCGGCTGTTCCAGCTTGTGCTCGACCAGCTCTTCGAAAATCATCACTTGCAGCTTGCCCAGACCTTCGAAGCCCAGCACCTTGGCGCCGGCCTTCTTGGCGATGGCACGCGCCTTGTCGATGTCATTCAGATCGTCAGCGGTCAGCTCAGGGTTGTACTTGAGGATCGAATCGAACACCGACAGACGTACGAACGGTTCGCCGAAGTGGAACACCTTGTCGCCGTAAGGCACGTCGGTGCTGCCCAGAACCAGCTGCGCCAGTTCGCGGAACAGTTCTTCGGTCAGGTCCATGTTGTCTTCGTAGTCGGCGTACGCCTGGTAGAACTCCAACATGGTGAATTCAGGGTTGTGACGAGTCGAAACGCCCTCGTTACGGAAGTTGCGGTTGATCTCGAACACTTTCTCGAAACCGCCGACAACGAGGCGCTTGAGGTACAACTCAGGCGCGATACGCAGGAACATTTCCATGTCCAGCGCGTTGTGGTGAGTCTCGAACGGCTTGGCTGCTGCGCCACCCGGGATGGTTTGCAGCATCGGCGTTTCGACTTCGAGGAAGTCACGCTGCATCAGGAAGCTGCGGATGTGCGCGATCACTTGCGAACGAACGCGGAAGGTCTGGCGCACTTCTTCGTTGACGATCAGGTCAACGTAACGCTGACGGTAGCGCTGTTCGGTGTCGGTCAGGCCGTGGTGCTTGTCCGGCAGCGGGCGCAGCGACTTGGTCAGCAGGCGCACGCTGGTCATTTCAACGTACAGGTCGCCCTTGCCCGAACGGGCCAGGGTGCCTTCGGCAGCAATGATGTCGCCCATGTCCCAGGTTTTCACCGCGGCCAGGGTGTCTTCGGACAGGGTTTTACGGTTGACGTAGACCTGGATGCGACCGGTCATGTCCTGGATCACCATGAACGAGCCACGGTTGAGCATGATGCGACCGGCAACCTTGACCGGGATTGCAGCCTCTGCCAGCTCTTCCTTGGTCTTGTCCGCGTACTGTTTCTGCAAGTCATTGCAGTAGTTGTCGCGGCGGAAGTCGTTCGGGAAGGCATTGCCCTTGGCGCGCTCGGCAGCAAGCTTTTCCTTGCGCAGGGCGATCAGGGAGTTTTCTTCCTGTTGCAGGGCTTGCGGGTCGAGTTCTAGGTCGCTCATGTCTTTAAAAATTCCATCACAGGTTCGTTGCCCCCACCGGTGGCAGGGGACTTGAGGTCTTGACTGGTGGTTTACAGGCCTTGTTTCAGGCTGGCCACCAGGTATTCGTCGATGTCGCCGTCGAGCACCTTGTCGCAGTCGCTGCGTTCGATGTTAGTGCGCAAATCCTTGATTCGCGACGCATCGAGTACATACGAGCGGATCTGGTGACCCCAGCCGATGTCGGACTTGGTGTCTTCCAGGGCCTGGGACGCGGCGTTGCGTTTCTGCACTTCCTGCTCGTACAAGCGCGCCCGCAACATTTTCATCGCGGTGTCTTTGTTGGCGTGCTGGGAGCGTTCGTTCTGGCAGCTGACCACGGTGTTGGTCGGTACGTGAGTAATACGTACGGCCGAGTCGGTGGTGTTTACGTGCTGACCACCGGCACCGGAGGAGCGGTAGGTGTCGATGCGCAGGTCCGACGGGTTGATGTCGATTTCGATGTTGTCATCGATTTCCGGCGACACGAACACGGCCGAGAACGAGGTGTGGCGGCGGTTGCCGGAGTCGAACGGGCTCTTGCGCACCAGACGGTGCACGCCGATCTCGGTCCGCAACCAGCCAAAGGCGTATTCGCCCTTGATGTGCACGGTCGCGCCCTTGATCCCGGCGACTTCACCGGCGGACAGTTCCATGATGGTCGCGTCGAAACCGCGTTTGTCAGCCCAGCGCAGGTACATGCGCAGCAGGATGTTGGCCCAGTCCTGGGCCTCGGTGCCACCGGAGCCGGCCTGGATGTCCAGGTAGGCGTTGTTGGCATCCATTTCACCGCTGAACATGCGACGGAATTCGAGTTTTTCCAGCGACTCGCGCAGGCGCTCGACTTCGGCGGCGACGTCATCGACAGCGGCCTGGTCTTCTTCTTCGGCGGACATCAGCAGCAGGTCTTTGGCGTCGGCCAGGCCGGAGTGCATTTCGTCGAGGGTTTCGACGATCTGCGCCAGCAGGGACCGCTCGCGGCCCAGTTCCTGAGCGTACGTCGGGTTGTTCCAGACAGACGGATCTTCAAGCTCGCGATTGACTTCAGTCAGACGCTCATGCTTTTGATCGTAGTCAAAGATACCCCCGAATAGTTTCGGAGCGCTCGGACAGGTCCTTGATACTGTTAAGGATCGGGTTGATTTCCATGGCGGGCAGCACTCGTTGGCGAACTTTTGAAAGCCGGCGAGTATAACGTAAACAGGCCTCCACGGCAGCCCGCCTGGCGGCTTTAGGCGCGAATGACTCAAACATTCCTGTAGCAGCGGTCGAGCCCCGCGAGGCCGCGTCCGAGGACGAAGTCCTCGCCAATCCTGCGCACACGGTTTGTCTGGAGGACCGCGCTGTACGGTTTTACGGCGGCTTCGCCGCCGGACGCAGCCTAGTAGGCTCGACAGCGGCTACAGGTCGTGCATTACCTCACTCGATTCCGACCTGATTGCGCCCATTGTTCTTCGCCAGGTACAGCCCCTTGTCCGCCGCCGAGATCAATTGCCGACAATCGCTGCCCGGTTGCGGGACCATGGTGGACAGGCCAATGCTGATGGTCAGGCTGGAGCCTTCGGTCGGCGAAAGGTGCGGAATCTTCAGTGCAGCCACAGTTTGGCGGAGTTTTTCCGCCACCAGGCGTGCACCGCCTGGCGTGGTGTTGGGCAGTACCAACGCAAACTCCTCGCCACCGTAACGGGCCGGCAGGTCAGACGGACGAGCGCTGGCGTCGCGGATCGCCGCCGCGACCTTGCGCAAGGCTTCGTCGCCTTCCAGATGCCCGAAGCTGTCGTTGTAGGACTTGAAGTAATCCACATCGATCATCAGCAGCGACAGTTGGCTCTGGTCACGCAGCGAACGGCGCCACTCCAGCTCCAGGTACTCATCGAAATGCCGGCGGTTCGACAGCCCGGTCAGGCCATCGGAATTCATCAGCCGCTGCAGCACCAGATTGGTGTCGAGCAGTTGCTGCTGGCTGACCCGCAACGCACGGTACGCCGCGTCACGCTGCAACAGCGTCATGTAGGAGCGCGAGTGATAGCGGATTCGTGCCACCAGCTCGATGTTGTCCGGCAGCTTGACCAGATAATCATTGGCCCCGGCGGCAAACGCCGCGCTCTTGACCAGCGGGTCTTCCTTGGTCGACAGAACAATGATCGGAATGTCCTTGGTCGCCGGATGATTACGGTACTCGCGCACCAGGCTCAAGCCGTCCAGACCCGGCATCACCAGATCCTGAAGAATCACCGTCGGCTTGATGCGGATCGCCTGCGCGATGGCCTGATGCGGGTCTGCGCAGAAGTGGAAGTCAATATTGTCTTCGTTCGACAACCCGCGACGCACCGCTTCGCCGATCATTGCCTGATCGTCCACCAACAACACCATGGCGGCGTTTTCGTCGGTTTTGAAGCCGTCGAGCTGTAAGTCATTCATGTGCGGTCACCTGAGTACTTCTTGGGCCAGGATTGCTGCTAATGGCGGTCATTTGGCGAATATCTCCAGCAATCGTGGCGCTATCTTGTCCAGTGGGCGAATCTCCATGGCGGCGTCGATGGCCGCGGCCGCTTTGGGCATTCCGTATACCGCACTGCTTTTCTGGTCCTGAGCGATGGTCAGGTAACCTTGTTGGCGCATGAGTTTAAGCCCCTGCGCGCCATCACGTCCCATACCCGTCAACAAAATCCCTACGGCGTCTCCGCTCCAGTAATTGGCCACACTCTCGAAAAACACATCGATCGAGGGCCGGTAGATTTCGTTGACCGGTTCGGCGGTGTAGGCCAGCGTGCCGTTTTTCAACAATCGAATATGGTGGTTGGTGCCGGCCAGCAACACGGTTCCGGCCTGAGGCGCTTCGCCCTCGACCGCCAGGCGCACATTCAAGCCACTGGCGCTGCCGAGCCATTCAGCCATGCCGGCGGCGAACACCTGATCGACATGCTGCACCAGCACGATGGCCGCCGAAAAATCTCGCGGCAAGCCCTTGAGCAGAATTTCCAGCGCGGCCGGTCCGCCGGCGGATGAGCCGATGGCAATCAGGCGCTGGCGCGACCCAGCACTGCGCAACGGGCTCGGCACAGTTCGCTCGCGGTTACCCCGCTCGCCGATCAACCAGCCAATGTTCATGATCTTGCGCAACAACGGCGCCGCCGCTTCCTGGGCATTACCGGCGCCGAGCGCCGGGGTATCGACCACGTCCAGGGCGCCATGGCCCATGGCCTCGAACACCCGGTGTACGTTCTGCTGGCGATCGACGGTAACGATCACAATGGCACACGGCGTTTCGGCCATGATCCGCCGGGTGGCCTCGACCCCGTCCATCACCGGCATGATCAAATCCATCAGGATCAGGTCCGGTGTCTGCTCGGCACACTTTTGCACCGCTTCCTTGCCATCACTGGCGACCCAGATGACCTGGTGCGCCGGCTCAAACGCCAGGGCGCGGCGCAAGGCCTCCACCGCCATGGGCATGTCATTGACGATTGCGATTTTCATGCCCGTGCTCCACCGATGAGCTCAGCCACCGCATCAAGCAGGGCATCGTCATGAAAACTGGCTTTGGCTAGATAATAGTCGGCCCCGGCGTCCAGTCCACGACGGCGATCCTCTTCACGATCCTTGTACGACACCACCATCACCGGCAGCGATTGCAGGCGGTTGTCGCGGCGCAACAATGACACCAATTCGATGCCATCCATGCGCGGCATATCAATGTCGGTGATCAGCAGATCGAAATCCTCCGAACGCAGGGCGTTCCAGCCATCCATACCATCAACGGCCACCGCCACCTCGTAGCCGCGATTGAGCAGCAGTTTGCGTTGTAACTCGCGAACCGTCAGTGAGTCGTCGACCACCAGAATCCGCTTGCGCGCCGCCTCGACCGCTTGATTGCTGTGGCGGGCAATGCGTTCCAGGCGCCCGGTATCGAGCAACTTATCAACCGAGCGCAGCATGTCTTCGACGTCGACGATCAGCACCACCGAACCGTCGTCGAGCAACGCCCCGGCGGAGATGTCCTGCACCTTGCCCAGTCGCTCGTCCAGCGGCAATACCACTAACGTCCTCTCGCCGATAAAACGCTCGACCGCTACGCCGTAAATCGCTTCGCGCTCGCGGATGACCACGACCTTGAGGGTTTGCTGACTGTTCGGGTTGATCGGGCGCTGCAACAGTTGACTGGCCGCCACCAACCCGACATGCCGCCCTTCGTGCCAGAAGTGCTGCCGGCCTTCGACCTGCACAATGTCTTCCGGCTCGAGGTCGCACATGCGTTCGATGTGGGCTAGCGGAAACGCATAAGCCTCGCCTCCGACCTCCACCACCAGGCTGCGGACCACCGACAACGTCAGCGGCACTTCGAGGTGGAAACGACTGCCCTCGCCCGCCGTCTGCTCCAGCACCACCGCACCGCGCAACTGGCGGACCATGTGCTGCACCGCATCCAGTCCCACGCCGCGCCCGGACACTTCGGTCACCGTGTCGCGCAGACTGAAACCGGGCAAGAATAAAAACGTCAGCAGCTCTTCTTCACTGAGTTGAGCGGCGGTTTGCGCTGGGGATAACTGCCGCTCGATGACCGCGCGACGGACCTTTTCCAGATCAACACCATGGCCGTCATCACTCAATTCCAACACCAGCAGTCCGGCTTGATGGGAGGCGCGCAGACGAATCACACCTTCCGCCGGTTTACCGGCCAGCAGCCGCTGTTCCGGGGACTCGATGCCGTGATCCACAGCATTGCGCAGCAAGTGCGTCAGTGGCGCTTCGAGTTTTTCCAGGACGTCGCGGTCGACCTGGGTTTTCTCGCCCTCGATCTCCAGACGAACCTGTTTGCCCAGGTCCCGGCCCAAATCGCGAACCATGCGTACCTGCCCGGTCAACACATCGGCAAATGGGCGCATGCGACAGGCCAGCGCCGTGTCGTACAACACCTGTGCGCGTTGACTGGCCTGCCAGGCAAATTCATCCAGCTCGGCGTTTTTCTCGTTCAGCAGTTGCTGGGATTCCGCCAGCAACCGCCGTGCATCTGCGAGTGCTTCCTGGGCTTCCAGACTCAAGGCGTGATCCTTGAGATGGACGTTGAGGTTTTCCAGGGCCCGCAGACCGTTATTCTGCATGCGCTTGAGGCGCTGCATAGTCGCCAGGTGCGGCTTGAGGCGCTGGGTTTCCACCAGGGATTTGCTCGACAGGTCGAGCAGGCTGTTCAAGCGTTCGGCCGTCACGCGCAGCACGCGCTCACCGTTTTCGGTGGTGCGCTTGGTCTTTTGGGGAGCATCAACTGGCGCGGCAGGCGGCGGCTCAACCACCGGCACCGGCAGCTCGACGCGTGGTTGTTCGGATTGACGCCCGGCGATCAGCGGCGCGGCGTGCGCCAGCGGATCGAGTAACTGCGTCATCAACCCCACATACGTTTCGATATCCGATGGCGTCACGCTGTTGTTGGGTGTGGCGATGCGCATCAGCAGGTCGGTGCCTTGCAACAACGCATCAATGTGCTCGGGACTCAGGTACAGGCGCCCTTCCTGAGCACTGACCAGACAGTCTTCCATCACATGGGCAACGTTGACCCCGGCGTCGACACCAACGATCCGCGCCGCACCCTTGAGCGAATGCGCCGCGCGCATGCAGGATTCGAGTTGATCGGCCTGGGTCGGATTGCGCTCCAATGCCAGCAGGCCTGCGCTCAGGACCTGGGTCTGGGCTTCGGCTTCCAGGCTGAACAGCTCCAGCAACGAGGCGTCGCGCATTTGCTCGGGGGTCATGCGAGGCTCCGGGTCACAGCAGACAGCAATTGTTCTTCATCCAGCCAACGCAAGCTACGACCTTTGAAGGGCAACACGCCGCGGGTGTACTTGCCGCTCGCCTGAGTGCCGGATTGTGAGACAGTCTCGAGAATGCGCTCGTCGATGGCATGAATCCCGTCGACCTCGTCCACCGGCACTACCACCGGCCCGCCATGGGCGGCGATGATCAACATGCGCGGCATGACCCTCGCGCTGGAAGCCACGTTGTGGGTGGCGTCGAGCCCGAGCAATTCCACCAGCGACAGGCACGCGACCAATGCGCCGCGCACATTCGCCACGCCGAGCAAGGCCCGGGAACGCTGATGCGGCAAGGAATGAATGGCTTGCAACGGCGCCACTTCCATAAGGCTGCGAGTGGCCAGCGCCAGCCATTCTTCGCCGAGTCGAAACATCAGCAGCGATCGGGTTTTTATGTCCGATTCGACCGTCGCCGAGTGTTGCACGCGGTCGTCCTGCTGCAACGCATAGCGATCAAGCAAACGCGTGGCGGCGGCGGAGTACACCGCGCAGTTGCGGCAGTGAATGTGTTCGGCCAACAGCGGGCAGGACTTGTCACCGTGAATACCGATGCGGTTCCAGCAATCGTCAATGGCTTGGGCATCTTCATGGGTGACGTTCAAGGTGTCGGAGGCGCTCATCGTTTACGCTCACTGTCGGCGCGCCCGCTGCGGGCGGCGCGGTCCTGCAATCGTCTGGCACCCGCCGCATCGCCCTGGGATTGCAGCAAGGCTGCCAGGTGCATCAACGCGTCGGGATGTTGCGGTTCAAGGTACAACGCCTTGCGATAAAAACCTTGGGCTTCGAGGGCATTGCCACTGACATCGCTGAGCAGTCCCAGCCAGTAAAACACCTGGGCGACCGGTTCGTGACTGCGTAAATACTGTTCGCACGCGATGCGCGCTTCAACACTTTTGCCTTCGTTGGCCAGCACGGCGATGTTCGCGAGCAACGCGGTGGCGTCCGAGGCTTTCGCCGTGACCGGGGGCGGAGTGAGGGTGGCGAACGGTCGATTGCGCACCGGTGGCGGAGGCACGCTGCGCGCTGATTGTCGCACCGGCAACGGGGCCGGCACGAACAGGGGAAACGGTTCTGGCTCCGGCACACGCTGACGGCTGAACGCAAACGACTGCGCAATGCCAATCGAACGCATGCCAAAACGCCCGAGCAAACCGCCCTCGGCCGGGCCGATAAACAGCACGCCGTCGACATGGGTCAGGCGCTTGAGCACCTCGAATACCTGCTGCTGAGTCGGCTGGTCGAAATAGATCAGCAAGTTGCGGCAGAACACAAAGTCATACGGCGGCTCGCTGGCCAGCAACGCCGGATCGAGCAGGTTGCCGACCTGCAAGCGCACCTGCTCAAGCACGCGATCACTGAGGCGATAGACGTCGCGTTCGGCGCTGAAATGCCGGTCACGAAAGGCAATGTCCTGACCGCGAAACGAGTTTTTGCCGTACAACGCACGCCGGGCTTTTTCCACCGACAGCGGGCTGACGTCCATACCTTCCACCTTGAACTGATGGGGCTTGAGTCCGGCATCGAGCAAGGCCATGGCGATGGAATAGGGTTCTTCGCCGGTTGAGCACGGCAGGCTGAGAATCCGCAGCGCGCGCATATTGTTGATCTCGGCCAGGCGTTTGCTGGCCAGTTTCGCCAGCGTCGCGAACGATTCCGGGTAACGAAAAAACCAGGTCTCGGGCACGATCACCGCTTCGATCAGCGCCTGCTGTTCATCCTGCGACCCTTGCAGCGTGTGCCAATACTCGTCAGCCGTCAGCGCACGGGAGGCAATGCTGCGCTGACGCACTGCGCGCTCAATGATCGCCGGGCCGACCGACGTCACGTCGAGGCCGATACGCTCCTTGAGGAAATCGAAAAATCGTTGATCGCTGCTCATGGCCGCTCCTCAAGCAGCGCCGGATCGAGAGGCGGCGACGGGAACAACAGCGCGCGAACTTGATCATCGAGTAAATCGGCAACCCGCACCCATTGCAGCAAACCTTGCGCATCTTCGCGTACCGGCCCGAGGTAAGGCGCCTGGCGATTGTCCAGGCCATAGGGCTTGAAGTCCGCCGGGTTGCAACGCAGCGTGTCAGTCGCCTGCTCCAGAATCAGCCCCAGCCATTGCGTCGGGGTTGATTCATGTGGGCGGTAATTGACCAGCACCAGCCGCGTGCTGGTGCGGGCCTGCGCCGGTTGCCCGAACGTCAGCGCACTGAGGTCGATCACCGGCACCACCGCGCCACGATAGGCAAACACCCCGGCGACCCAATGCGGTGCCTGGGCAATCGGTTTCAACGGCAGTCGCGGCAGCACTTCCGCCACTTCGATGGCCTGCAAGGCAAAGCGCTCGCTGCCGATGCGAAACACCAGGTACAACGATTGCTTGACCGGCACTCCGGCGCCGCGTTTAGCCGCGAGTTCGCTCATCAGACTTTGAATCGCGAAACGCCGCTGCGCAGGCCGACGGCCACCTGGCTCAGTTCGTCGATGGCAAAACTGGCCTGGCGCAACGACTCGACAGTCTGGCTGCTGGCATCACCCAACTGCACCAGCGCGTGGTTGATCTGTTCGGCGCCGGTGGCCTGGGCCTGCATGCCTTCGTTGACCATCAACACCCGCGGCGCCAGCGCCTGAACCTGGTGGATGATCTGCGACAGCTGCTCGCCGACCTGCTGCACTTCGGACATGCCACGGCGCACTTCTTCGGAGAATTTATCCATGCCCATGACCCCGGCTGATACCGCCGACTGGATCTCGCGCACCATTTGCTCGATGTCGTAAGTGGCCACGGCAGTCTGGTCCGCCAGACGCCGCACTTCAGTGGCTACCACGGCAAAACCGCGCCCGTATTCACCGGCCTTCTCGGCCTCGATGGCGGCGTTCAGCGACAACAGGTTGGTCTGGTCGGCAACTTTGACGATGGTCACCACCACCTGATTAATGTTGCCGGCCTTCTCGTTGAGGATCGCCAGTTTGGCGTTGACCAGATCGGCCGCGCCCATCACCGAGTGCATGGTGTCCTCCATGCGCGCCAGGCCTTGCTGCCCGGAACCGGCAAGCACCGAGGCCTGGTCGGCCGCGGTGGACACTTCGGTCATGGTGCGCACCAGATCACGGGAGGTCGCGGCGATTTCACGGGAGGTCGCGCCGATTTCCGTGGTGGTGGCGGCGGTTTCGGTGGCGGTGGCTTGTTGCTGCTTGGACGTGGCGGCGATCTCGGTGACCGAGGTGGTGACTTGTACCGATGAGCGCTGGGCCTGAGACACCAGCGACGTCAGCTCGGTCATCATGTCGTTGAAGCCGGTTTCCACCGCGCCGAATTCGTCCTTGCGCTCCAGGTTCAAACGACCGCTGAGGTCACCGGTGCGCATGATTTCGAGGATTTCCACGATCCGGTTCATCGGCGCCATGATCGCGCGCATCAGCAACAAACCGCAGAAACCGGCAGCCAATACCGCCACCAGCAGGGAAATACCCATGCTGATTTTTGCCTCAAGCACGGCATCGTCGATGGCGGCTATGTCGTTATCGGCCACGGTTTTGTTTTCGCGGATGATGTCATTGAGTTTCATCCGGCCGGCGGTCCACGCTGGGGTCAGCTGTTCGTTGAACAGCTTGATGGCGTCGGCTTCCTGATTGTTCTTATGCAGGTCGAGCACCTTCATCAGGATCTTCTGAAAATCCTCATGCAGTTTTTCGAAGGCCGCGATTTCGACCTTGTCCTCTTCCGTTGTGACCGTGGCACGGTAGTTATTGATCTGCTCCACCAGTCGCGCCTCGAACGCCTGGAAATCGGCGGCGTCCTCGGCACTGATGCCCTGACCTTCCTTGAGGCCGAGCATTTCCTGGGTCCGAAGGAAACTGTCGACCCAGGCGCTGCGAATCATCGAGCTGAAATACACCCCCGGCAACGCGTCATCGCGAACGCTTTGTTCACTGGCTTCGATCTTCAACAGCCGCGAATACGAGACGACCACCATCAACAGCATGATGGCGATGATCACCGCAAAACTCGCCAAGATGCGTTGGCGCAACGTCCAGTTCTTCACAGTCAGTCCTCGGGGGTCGTTCAAGTGCTGCGGAGTATAGCCGAGGGTGTTTCATTTATAAGACTAGGGACGCCAATTCTCGCCCTGGGTGGAGACCGTGGGATGACTGTGGGATCGGGAGAGGGTGTCGGTGGAGGATCGGAAGAAATGGGTCGTGGATGCGCCTGAGGGTGATGGGGTGAGGCTGAAGGCGTCTTCACGGGCAAGCACGGCTCCCACATTGAACCAAGTTGTCCGAATGGACGCGGTCCAATGCAAAAGCGCGCCTGCTCGCAAAGAGCGATGGCGGGGTTTAAGCGACTGATCAGTTCCCAAGAATAGACAATCAGCCATCTTATTAATGTGCGCGTACTTGCCTACAGGGTTACTAGACCTGAATAGCCGTGATAGATGTTTTGGATTTATAGGCAATATAGAGGCGGGAACCATCAGGACTACACCCTAGGGCACAGGGATCACCCTGGACCGGGAACGTCTTGACCTCCTTAAGGCTTAAGGAATCGAGAACCGTTACGGTTCCTTCACTGGCAAAAAAGAGTAGCCGCCCATCCGGACTCAAGGTAATCAGGCCCGGTTTCAAAACGTCGACCGACTGGATAGTGAGCAATGTTTCGGGGTTAATAACTCTGATCCTTGGGGAAGACCTATCATCGGCGTAAAGACGTTTACCGTCCGGACTTATTGCAATTGTATTTGCGTTCCAGCCTTGCGAGACGACTTTGACTAACGTGTCATTACTTGTATCAATGCTATATAGAGACCCACCAGCGAAAGTAAATATACGTCGACCGTCGGAACTCAGAATAATTGGACCACTGCTGCTCGGGCCTGGAATATCCTTTTCACGCTTAAACACGATATCGGTCTTTCTCAACCCTTGTTGACTTGTCACATAGGCATGAGCACCCTCCCGATCAAAGACACATCCCCCCGAGTTATAAGTATTCGTTGGAATCAGCACCTGCGTTCCAGTCGACAAATCATAAACTGTACGACTATAGCTGTGAGTGCTGCTTATAAAGACCTGATTGCTATCAAGTCCGATCGCAAAGTTAAAGGCGTTCAAACGCGCCACAGACTTGTCGGACATCTGCAAGGTCTCTGCATCGATAATTGCCAAACTGCCATTATCATTAGCGGGTTTCATCACGCATATCTTGGTCCCATCCGGGCTTACCATAAGCGTATGGTACCCATGACCAATATAAGTGTGTGGAACAAAGCCAAGATCTACTTCTCCAATCGCCCCTCTGGCCGTCACATTTAACTTCGCAATCACAGTTTTACCATTATATTCAGCCGTGATTGTGTAATTGGTGGCTGGCGCA
Source organism: Pseudomonas mucoides (assembly GCF_015461845.1). GTDB lineage: Bacteria > Pseudomonadota > Gammaproteobacteria > Pseudomonadales > Pseudomonadaceae > Aquipseudomonas > Aquipseudomonas mucoides. The sequence goes on from NZ_JACOPW010000001.1 coordinate 1,739,676, forward strand.
TCCGGCCCAGTCACCCCCCGGATGACCAACTCACCAAGTAAACTCGTCTTAAACTCACGCCGCCCTGTCGTGCCGTCCGAGTATCTGAAAATGCCCGGAATAGTCACATGCACCGACGCCTCTCTGATGAAATTGCCCGTTTCGTCAACCAGTTTCAACGATATGTCGGTCAGGCGACCCAAGGGCGCAACGCGATAAGGTGCATTAATGAACTCCAGGATGGCTTTCATCCCGGCGGTGACTAGCGTGTAGTAGGTCAGCGTGAACGTCCTGATCGTGTCTACGTTTTCATTGGGGTAGAAGTCCACGCGCAGCCGCGCCCTCAACTGATGACCCGGCTTGAACAGCTCCAGCTCTTTACGTGGCACCACACCGTTTAGCCCGTTGTGGACCTCTTCCGGCGTCAAGGTTTTTCCCACAGCAATGGGGACAGTCTTGGGGTTGTCATCCATGCCAGTGCCCAAGACATGCAGCCAGTATTTTTGCCCCACTCCAATAAATGGCCAAGGTGCGCAGACGATCTTTGCATCGCCTGTAAACGCCCGCAGATCCACAGCGTTCGTCCCATAAGCCTCAACAATTTCCGGCTTGGGAAAATTCGTATCCGTCACATTGACGCTTTCGATTATAAGGGTCAGCGGCTCGGACCCGGTCTCCACGCCACCACTCAACAGAGTCCACGTGAACACCACCTCCCGGCCTGCGTTCGCCAGAATGAACGCCGGGGTCAGCTGGAAATTGGCGCGGAAGTTGGCATTGAACGCCACAAAGTTGAATACCGGTGTTCCTGCTCCCGCAGCTCCGCCCTTCACCACCAGTTTGGCTCTATCGCCGGGTTTGAAGCCTTTGGTCCAATCCACCCGGACCACGAAACCCGCGGTGTGCTTGCCGGGAAAGATCACATTGCCTGCCAGCGCTGGCACAAAAGGCGCAGGTGGGAGTTCAACTTTGGGCGTCAGGTCGACCTTGATCGAGAGGGCCGGCGATGGCAGTGAGTTTTGGGTACTGTTTCCCAGTTGGTCCTTGACCGTATAAAAAATCTTGAAGGTCAGGCTGTTGCCGCCGCCAATGAAAGCGGCTTTAGGCAGCAAGATGTCGAACCCGCCACCGATATCGCCCGCCGTCACAATGTGATTGAACGGAAATCCGTTGCAGTTTACGGTCACCACGTCGTGCAATTTGGCAAACGCGTAAGAGACGGTAAGCGGGACGCCTCGCTCGGCCGCTACCAGGTCGACACCGCTTTGTTTGACGTCCTCAGGCAGATCAATATCCAGCCCTTCGTGTATGTCTTGGTCGTCGACTATCGGGTCCAGACCACCTGGGCGGTCCCTGCTGTACAGCACCCACAGATTGGGCGACGGCTCATCGCTGCCACCGATACGCTTGGCTACATAATTGAAATATTGCAGGCCATTGCGAAGCAGAGCCCTGGACACTTCGAACGTGGTGCGTTTTGTGACCGGATCGACCGTCACAGGGGCGTCGATGGGCGTGACACTGCCGTTGAGATGGAGTACCACAGAATCCGCCCCCGGAGATGGCGGATCCACAACCACTTTCAGATGCCCGCCCCCTGTAAGCCTCAAAGGAACCCCTAACAGCGGCACTCCTGCAGTGGGGTCTTCGCTTTTGACGTCCGGCGTTGCATCGACAATGTAAGGGGGTGACAGCGCCAGGGTCTTGGAATCATTTGAAAGATCGGTCATCACACACGCTCCTTGTCGCGCCGCGAGAGAGCGGCGTAGGTAGCGGTATCAAATGCCTTAAATGATTTTCCAGCTACTGTCAGAATTAACAGGTACGTGGTGTTTTAAGACGAGCGGCACTGACTGAGTTATTCGTCTCATCCCCCCCACAAGCGATAAAACCCGCCCCACTTTTGCAAGAGCGGCGGATTATGAATAGGTAGTAGAGGCCGTTTCGAGAACCTTCGTCGGCTACATCGATGCCTGTCTCACCTGCCTCTCCAACTCCGCCTTCAACCCCGGTTCCAGCTTCAATTGCCGCGCCAACTCATCGAGGTAGGATTTCTCCATGAAGTTCTGCTCATCCACCAGCATCACGCTGGCGATATACATTTCGGCGGCCATTTCCGGGGTGCACGCAGCACGGGCGACGTCGGACGGGTCGAGCGGCTTGTTCAGTTCGGCGTGCAGCCAGTGCTGCAATTCTTGATCGTTGTCGAGTTTGGTGAATTCGCCTTCAATCAACGCACGTTCGCGCTCATCGATGTGGCCGTCGGCTTTGGCGGCGGCCACCAAGGCTTTGAGAATCGCCTGGCTGTGTAACTCGACCTGCGCCGCAGGCAAGCGGTCCAGGGTTTGCGGTTCGCTCTGCGAGGCAGTGCCTTGTTGGGCCTGCCAGTTGCCGAACGCCTTGTAGGCAATCACACCCAGTGCGGCGAGGCCACCATAGGTCAGCACCTTGCCGCCAACACGGCGGCCCGTTTTGCTGCCGAGCAACAGCCCCATGGCACCCGCCGCTATCGCACCGCCGCTGGCGCCCGAGAGCAAACCACCGAGCCCACCGCTGGACGCCTTGTTCTGATTGCCTCCAGCCTTGTTCTTCACCAGATCCTGACCGGACTTGAGCAGTTGATCGAGCAAACCACGGGTATTCATTTTGCCGTCTCCACGAAAGGGGTAACCAGCCACCAGCCTAGATCGAAAGTGGCCGCCCCCTGCCGGCGAGAGTGCTTCCAGATGTTGCTCATATCCTGTAACGCCCACAGGCCCATCGATTAAAACGATATACACTCAAGCAAATCTATAAAAACCGTCCACCGGGTACTTTCCCCATGATGACCCTGCGTCAGATTCGTCATTTTATCGCCGTGGCCGAGACCGGTTCGATCTCTGCCGCCGCGCAAACCGCGTTCATTTCCCAATCGACCTTGACCCTGGCGATTCAGCAACTGGAAGAAGAGATTGGCGTCGGCCTGTTCAACCGACACGCCAAGGGCATGAGCCTGACTCACCAGGGCCATCAGTTTCTGCGCCAGGCGCACCTGATTCTCGCCACCGTCGATAACGCCAAACGCAGCCTGCAACAGAGCACCGACCAGGTGGCCGGCCAGTTGATCATTGGCGTAACCAGCCTCGTGGCCGGTTACTACCTGGCGGATTTGCTCACCCGCTTTCAGCGCGCCTACCCCAACGTCGAGATCCGGGTGATGGAGGATGAACGCCCCTACATCGAGCATTTGCTGGTCAGCGGCGAGATCGACGTTGGTGTGCTGATCCTCTCCAACCTCGAAGACCGTCACGCCCTGCAAACCGAAGTCCTGACGCATTCGCCCCACCGTTTATGGCTGCCGGCGCAGCATCCATTGCTCGAACACGACAGCATCAACCTCGCCGACGTGGCGCGCGAACCGCTGATTCAACTGAACGTCGATGAAATGGACCGCAACGCCCAGCGCATGTGGTCCGCCGCTTCCCTGCAACCGCGCATCACCCTGAGAACCGCGTCAACGGAAGCCGTGCGAAGCCTGGTGGCCGCCGGTTTGGGCGTGTCGATCCAGCCTGACATGACCTATCGACCGTGGTCGCTGGAGGGCGACATCATTGAAGCGCGGCCGATTGCCGACTTGAGTCAGACCCTTGACGTCGGCCTGGCTTGGCGCCGCGGCACTGCGCGTCCGGCGCTGGTCGATCCTTTCCTGACCGTCGCCCGCGAGCAACCCCACGGCGGACGCAAGCCATCTATTTAATCGAACGCCACCTTCAGTATTTAGTATTTGTCGACCTCGGGTCCGCGCACTAGTCTTGCTGCATCTATATAAGACGGCCGGGCCCCAGTCACAGGGAGCAGCATGGCCACACAAGAAAAGAGAACCCGAAAAATGGCTGGCGCGCAGACCCCGTTGTTCACCGCGTTGTTGATCGATGGCGAATTGGTCGCAGGTCAGGGTTTTGTCGAACCGATCCTCAACCCCGCCACCGGGGAAGTGCTGACCCACATCGCCGAAGCCAGCACCGAGCAAGTCGAAGCCGCGATTCTCGCCGCGCATAACGCCTTTGCCAGTTGGTCGAGGACCACCCCGCAGCAACGCTCGAACCTGTTGCTGGACATCGCCAACGCCATCGAAAAACAAGCCGACCTCCTCGCCCGTCTCGAATCCCTGAACTGCGGCAAGCCGTTGCACCTGGCCCGCCAGGACGATTTGAGCGCGACGGTGGATGTGTTCCGCTTCTTTGCCGGTGCCGTGCGCTGCCAGACCGGCCAGCTCAGCGGCGAATACTTGCCGGGCTACACCAGCATGGTCCGTCGCGATCCTATCGGGGTCGTCGCGTCCATCGCGCCCTGGAACTACCCGATCATGATGGCCGCGTGGAAAATCGCCCCGGCCCTCGCCGCCGGCAACACGCTGGTGTTCAAACCGTCCGAACACACGCCGCTGTCGATCCTGGCCCTGGCCCCGGCACTGGCAGAAATCCTGCCGCGCGGCGTGATCAACATCGTCTGCGGCGGCGGTGAAGGCGTCGGCAGCCATTTGGTCAGCCACCCGAAAATCCGCATGGTGTCGCTGACCGGCGATATCGTCACCGGGCAAAAAATCCTCCAGGCCGCTGCCAAGACGTTGAAACGCACGCACCTTGAACTCGGTGGCAAAGCGCCGGTGATCGTCTGCAACGATGCGGACATTCAAGCGGTGGTCGAAGGCGTGCGCACTTACGGTTACTACAACGCCGGTCAGGATTGCACCGCCGCGTGCCGGATTTATGCACAAGCCGGGATTCATGACCGGTTGGTGGCCGAGCTCGGCGCGGCGGTCAGCAGCCTGCGCTTTGCCGGTAAACGCGACGCCGACAATGAAATCGGCCCGCTGATCAGCACCCGCCAGCGCGACCGCGTGGCCAGTTTCGTCGAACGCGCCCTCGGCCAGCCGCATATCGAACGGGTGACCGGCGCGGCAGTGCACTCCGGCGCTGGCTTCTACTACCAACCGACACTGCTGGCCGGCTGCAAGCAGAGCGATGAGATCGTCCAGCGCGAAGTGTTCGGGCCGGTGGTCACTGTGACCCGTTTCGATGGGCTCGAACAAGCGGTGGACTGGGCCAACGACTCGGAATACGGCCTCGCCTCCTCGGTCTGGACCCAGAACCTCGACAAGGCGATGCAGGTCGCGGCGCGTTTGCAGTACGGCTGCACGTGGATCAACAGCCATTTCATGCTGGTCAGCGAAATGCCCCATGGCGGCTTGAAGCGTTCGGGCTACGGCAAAGACTTATCCAGCGATTCGCTCCAGGACTACAGCGTGGTGCGCCACATCATGGCGCGCCACGGACAGCATCTCTGACTACGCTAATAACAAGCCGCTAACGGCATGCTTCACCACGTTCACAACTGCCCCGACCATAATTAAAGAAGAGGGAATTCCCATGTTCGTGCACAAGACCGCACTGCTCAGTGCAATCACCACCGCGCTGCTGGCGAGTGCCAGCCTCCAGGCCGCCGAACCGCTGAAAGCGGTGGGGGCCGGCGAAGGTCAGCTGGATATTGTGGCTTGGCCGGGCTACATCGAACGTGGCGAAAGCGACAAGGCCTACGACTGGGTGACCGGTTTCGAGAAGGAGACCGGCTGCAAGGTCAATGTGAAAACCGCCGCCACTTCCGATGAAATGGTCAGTTTGATGGCCAAGGGCGGTTACGACCTGGTCACCGCGTCTGGCGATGCTTCGTTGCGGTTGATCGTCGGCAAGCGTGTGCAGCCGATCAACACCGCGTTGATCCCGAACTGGAAGAACATCGACCCGCGTCTGAAAGATGCGCCGTGGTACGTGGTCAACAAGCAGACCTACGGCACCCCATATCAGTGGGGCCCGAACGTGTTGATGTACAACACCAACGTGTTCAAGACTGCGCCGACCAGTTGGGGCGTGGTGTTCAATGCGCAAAACCTGCCGGACGGCAAGCCGAACAAGGGACGCGTGCAGGCCTATGACGGCCCGATCTACATCGCCGACGCCGCGCTGTACCTGAAAACCGCCAAGCCGGAATTGGGTATCCAGAACCCGTATGAACTGACCGAAGCCCAGTACAAAGCCGTGCTCGATCTGCTGCGCGCGCAGCAGCCGCTGATCCACCGCTACTGGCACGACACCACCGTGCAGATGAGCGACTTCAAAAACGAAGGCGTGGTCGCGTCCGGCGCCTGGCCCTATCAAGTCAACGGCCTGATGAACGAGAAGCAGCCGATTGCGTCGACCATCCCGACAGAAGGCGCCACCGGTTGGGCCGACACCACCATGATGCACACCGAGGCCAAGCACCCGAACTGCGCTTACAAGTGGATGGACTGGTCGCTGCAACCGAAAGTCCAGGGTGATGTGGCGGCGTGGTTTGGTTCGTTGCCAGCGGTGCCAGCGGCGTGCACCGGCAGCGAATTGCTCGGCGCTGAAGGTTGCAAGACCAATGGTTTCGACCAGTTCGAGAAGATCGCCTTCTGGAAAACCCCGCAGGCTGAAGGCGGCAAGTTCGTGCCATACAGCCGCTGGACCCAGGACTACATCGCAATCATGGGCGGCCGCTAACCCACCGGCCCCTGTGGCGAGGGAGCTTGCTCCCGCTGGGTGGCGAAGCTGCCCCAAAACCCGTTAATGCGGTCAATCAGAGAGACCGCATCAGTCCTTTTGGGAGTGCTGCGCACTCCAGCGGGAGCAAGCTCCCTCGCCACAATAAGTTTTCCAACCAGAAAGTTGATTCAGATTTTTCAGAAGTCCAGGCAGGGCCGCTGTGACGGCCCTCGCCTTTTTTGGAGCACCGCACCATGACGCTTGCAGTCCAGTTCACCAACGTTTCCCGTCTGTTCGGCGAAGTGAAAGCCGTAGACCGGGTTTCCATCGACATCCAGGACGGCGAGTTTTTCTCCATGCTGGGCCCTTCCGGCTCGGGCAAAACCACCTGTTTGCGCCTGATTGCCGGTTTCGAACAACCGAGTGCAGGCTCGATCCGCATTCATGGCGAAGAAGCCGCCGGGCTGCCGCCGTATGAGCGTGACGTCAACACGGTATTTCAGGATTACGCGCTGTTCCCGCACATGAACGTCCTCGACAACGTCGCCTACGGTTTGAAAGTCAAAGGCGTTGGTAAAGCCGAACGGCAGAAACGCGCCGAAGAAGCCCTCGACATGGTCGCCCTCGGCGGCTACGGCGAGCGCAAACCGGTGCAACTGTCCGGTGGTCAGCGCCAGCGTGTGGCTCTGGCCCGCGCGCTGGTCAATCGCCCGCGTGTGCTGCTGCTCGACGAGCCGTTGGGCGCCCTCGACTTGAAGCTGCGCGAGCAGATGCAAAGCGAGCTGAAGAAACTGCAACGCCAACTCGGCATCACCTTCATCTTCGTCACCCACGACCAGACCGAAGCGCTGTCGATGTCTGACCGCGTAGCCGTGTTCAACAAGGGCCGCATCGAACAGGTCGACACCCCGCGCAATCTCTACATGAAACCGGCCACGACCTTTGTCGCCGAATTCGTCGGCACCTCGAATGTGATTCGCGGCGATCTGGCGAAGCAGTTGAGTGGCAACCCACAGCCGTTTTCGATTCGCCCGGAACACGTGCGATTTGCCGAAGGCCCGTTGGCCAGCCACGAGATAGAAGTCAGCGGTTTGCTCCACGACATTCAGTACCAAGGCAGCGCCACGCGCTACGAGATGAAACTGGAAAACGGCCAGACCCTGAACATCAGCCAGGCCAACAACCAATGGCTGGACGTCAGCGCCCAGCACCAGACCGGGCAACGCATCAGCGCTCGCTGGGCACGGGAAGCGATGATCCCGCTGCACGACACCGTTGTCGGCGGGGTGTGAGATGAACACCGTGGCTATCCCTCAAACCCCGGCCAACGGTTCGCCGTTGCGCAGGTTTTCCAACCTGTTGTATCGCCGGCCGAACCTGTACCTGTCGATGCTGCTGGTGCCGCCGCTGCTATGGTTCGGCGCTATTTACCTCGGCTCGTTGCTGGTGCTGTTGTGGCAAGGTTTCTACACCTTCGATGACTTCACCATGGCGGTCACACCCGACCTGACCCTGGCGAACTTCGCGGCGCTGTTCCAGCCGTCGAACTTCGACATTATCCTGCGCACCTTGAGCATGGCCGTCGTCGTCTCCATCGCCAGCGCCATCGTCGCGTTCCCGATCGCCTACTACATGGCGCGCTACACCACCGGCAAGACCAAGGCGTTTTTCTATATCGCGGTGATGATGCCGATGTGGGCCAGTTACATCGTCAAGGCGTATGCCTGGACCTTGCTGCTGGCCAAGGGCGGTGTCGCACAGTGGTTCGTTCAGCACTTGGGGCTGGAGCCGGTGTTGCAGTTTGTGCTGGGCATTCCGGGCGTGGGCGGCAGCACCTTGTCGACCTCGCATCTGGGTCGCTTCATGGTGTTTGTCTACATCTGGCTGCCGTTCATGATCCTGCCGATCCAGGCGTCGCTGGAACGTCTGCCGCCATCGCTGTTGCAAGCCTCGGCAGACCTCGGCGCCAAACCGCGCCAGACCTTCATGCAAGTGATTCTGCCGCTGTCGATTCCGGGCATTGCCGCCGGTTCGATCTTCACCTTTTCCCTGACCCTGGGCGACTTCATCGTGCCGCAACTGGTCGGCCCACCGGGCTACTTCGTCGGCAGCATGGTGTACGCCCAGCAAGGCGCGATCGGCAACATGCCAATGGCGGCGGCCTTCACCCTGGTGCCGATTGTGTTGATCGCCATCTACCTGACTATCGTCAAACGACTGGGGGCCTTCGATGCACTCTGAGAAAGCCTCTATAGGCCTCAAAATCGCAGCCTGGGGCGGGTTGGTGTTTCTGCACTTCCCGATCCTGATCATCTTCCTCTACGCCTTCAATACCGAAGACGCCGCGTTCAGCTTTCCTCCCAAGGGTTTCACCCTGAAGTGGATCGGCGTGGCGTTCTCGCGGCCGGACGTGCTGGAAGCAATCAAGCTCTCGCTGGAGATCGCCTCCATCGCGACCTTGATCGCCATGGTCCTTGGCACCCTCGCTTCAGCGGCGTTGTACCGCCGGGACTTCTTCGGCAAACAAGGCATCTCGCTGATGCTGATCCTGCCGATTGCGTTGCCGGGGATCATCACCGGGATCGCATTACTGGCGACCTTCAAGACGCTGGGGATCGAGCCCGGGATGTTCACCATCATCGTCGGCCACGCGACCTTCTGCGTAGTGATCGTCTACAACAACGTCATCGCCCGTTTGCGCCGCACTTCGCACAGTTTGATCGAAGCCTCGATGGACCTCGGTGCCGATGGCTGGCAGACCTTCCGCTACATCGTCCTGCCGAACCTCGGCTCGGCGTTGCTGGCTGGCGGCATGCTCGCGTTTGCCCTGTCGTTCGACGAAATCATCGTCACCACCTTCACCGCCGGCCATGAACGCACCCTGCCGTTGTGGCTGCTCAACCAACTCAGCCGCCCACGGGACGTGCCGGTGACCAACGTCGTCGCGATGCTGGTGATGATGGTGACCATGCTGCCGATCCTTGGCGCCTATTACCTGACCCGGGGTGGCGAGAGTGTTGCCGGGAGCGGCGGTAAGTAAACAACTCACAGACAACAATTATCTCTGTGGGAGCGGGCTTGCCCGCGATGACTGACTGACATTCAACACATGTGTCGACTGTAAAACCGCTATCGCGGGCAAGCCCGCTCCCACAGGGCCTGATTTCCACAGAAGAACAACAATAGTTTTGAAGAGGACAGAACCATGCAAACCAAACTCTTGATCAACGGCCAACTGATCGACGGCGAAGGCCCCGCCCAACCCGTATTCAACCCGGCCCTCGGTCGCGTGTTGGTGGAAATCAATGAAGCCAGCGAAGCCCAGGTCGATGCGGCCGTGCGCGCCGCCGATGCTGCCTTCGACAGCTGGTCGCAAACCCCACCGAAAGAACGTTCTCTGCTGCTGCTCAAACTCGCGGACGCCATCGAAGCCCATGGCGAAGAGCTGGCCAAACTGGAATCGGACAACTGCGGAAAACCCTACAGCGCCGCGCTGAACGACGAGATCCCGGCCATTGCCGACGTGTTCCGTTTCTTCGCCGGCGCCAGCCGTTGCATGAGCGGTTCGGCGGGCGGGGAATACCTGCCGGGCCACACCTCGATGATCCGCCGCGACCCGGTCGGCGTGATCGCCTCCATCGCGCCGTGGAACTACCCGCTGATGATGGTCGCCTGGAAAATCGCCCCCGCCCTGGCCGCCGGTAATACCGTGGTGCTCAAGCCGTCGGAGCAAACCCCGCTGACCGCCCTGCGTCTGGCCGAACTGGCGTCGGACATTTTCCCGGCCGGCGTACTCAACCTGGTGTTTGGTCGTGGTCCATCGGTTGGCAGCCCATTGGTCACCCACCCGAAAGTGCGCATGGTGTCGCTGACCGGCTCGATTGCCACGGGCTCGAACATCATTTCCAGCACCGCCGACAGCGTCAAACGCATGCACATGGAATTGGGCGGCAAGGCCCCGGTGATCATCTTCGATGACGCCGACATCGACGCCGCCGTGGAAGGCATCCGCACCTTCGGTTTCTACAACGCCGGCCAGGACTGCACCGCCGCGTGCCGCATCTATGCGCAGGCTGGCATCTACGAAAAATTCGTCGAGAAACTCGGCGAGGCGGTCAGCAGCATCAAGTACGGTTTGCAGGATGATCCATCGACCGAACTGGGGCCGCTGATCACCGCGCAACACCGCGACCGTGTGGCCGGGTTTGTCGAGCGCGCTATCGCGCAACCGCACATTCGCCTGATCACCGGCGGCAAGACTGTGGAAGGCAACGGGTTCTTCTTCGAGCCGACCGTGTTGGCCGATGCGCATCAGGATGACGAAATCGTTCGCCGCGAAGTGTTCGGGCCAGTGGTGTCGGTGACCCAATTCACCGATGAAGCGCAGGTGCTGGGCTGGGCCAACGATTCGGACTACGGCCTGGCGTCGTCAGTCTGGACCGCGGATGTCGGCCGCGCCCATCGGATGTCTGCTCGCTTGCAGTACGGGTGCACGTGGGTGAATACGCATTTCATGCTGGTCAGTGAAATGCCGCATGGCGGTCAGAAACTGTCCGGTTACGGGAAGGACATGTCGATGTATGGCCTGGAGGACTACACCGTCGTCCGGCATGTGATGTTCAAGCACTAAAAGCATCGCAGGCAAGCCAGCTCCCACAGGGATTGCGCAAGACCTGTGGGAGCCGGGCTTGTCGGATCGCCGTACCGCCGCGATGGCATCACCGCAAACTCAAGGAAGAAACCGGCACTTAGCATCACCCAGGTTCCACCCCAAAGAAGCCAAAACAATAACCACCGATCCGGGCAGCGCCTCACGGCCCCGCCACGGTTTCGGACATCCGAAATCTGCCGATTTTCCGGAGCTGACACACTATGAGTACAACACCCGAACTCGCTGTAGCCGTCGCCGACAGCGACGCCGAGCAGTTACGCAAACTGGGTTACACGTCGAACTTCAATCGCAGCATGAGTCTGTGGGAAAACTTCGCCCTGGGCTTCACTTACCTCTCGCCGGTCGTAGGGGTTTATACCCTCTTCGGCCTGTGTCTGGCCGCAGGCGGGCCACCGATGTTCTGGGCCTATTTGCTGGTCGGTTGCGGCCAGTTGCTGGTGTGCCTGATCTTCGGTGAAGTGGTTTCGCAATTCCCGATTTCCGGTGGCGTCTACCCGTGGGCCCGCCGCTTGGTGGGCAAACGCTGGGCGTGGATGGTCGGCTGGATCTACTCCATCGCCCTGTGCGTCACCATCGCCGCCGTTGCCGTCGGTGCCGGTCCGTACCTGGCCGCCATGATGGGTTTTGAGCCGAGCAACAACACCAACATCATCATCGCCCTGTTCCTCACGCTGTTCGCCACCCTGGTCAACCTCAGCGGCACCAAGGTACTGGCGCGTATCGCCATGTTCGGTTTTCTGTGCGAGCTGGTCGGCGCGGTGATCGTCGGCGTTTACCTGCTGGTGTTCGAGCGTCATCAGCCGCTCAGCGTGTTGTTCAACACCTTCGACATCAGCGTCGACGGCTCGTACTTGCCCGCCTTCCTCACCGCTTCGCTGGCGGGGATGTTCCTGTACTACGGCTTCGAGGCCTGCGGCGATGTGGCCGAAGAAACCCCGAACCCGAGCAAGAAAATCCCGGTGGCCATGCGCATGACCATCTACATCGGCGGCATCGCAGCGATGTTCGCCTGCCTGGCGCTGATCCTCGCCGTGCCGGACATGCAAGCCGTGATCAACGGCACCGACAAAGACCCGGTCACCACCATCCTCAACAACGCCTTCGGCCCGGTCGGTTCGAAAGTGGTGATGGGCGTGGTGATGATTTCCTTTATCTCCTGCGTCATCAGCCTGCAAGCGGCGGCGAGCCGTCTGCTGTACTCCTACGCACGCGATGAAATGATCATCGGCAGCTCACTGCTGAAAAAGATCTCTACAGCCACTCAGGTGCCGGTAGCGGCGCTGTTCGTCTCCGGTGTCCTGCCGGCGCTGATCATCATCCTCGGCTTCTTCCTGCAGGATGCCGTGGCAACCATCGTCAGCTTCGCGGCGATCGGCATCTACCTGGCCTTCCAGATGATCGTGCTCGGGGCCCTCTATGCCCGCATGAAAGGCTGGAAACCGAGCGGCAAATTCACCCTCGGTGCCTGGGGCTGGCTGGTAAACATCGGCGCGCTGGCCTACGGCGTCGGCGCGATCGTCAACATGGCCTGGCCACGCACACCGGATGCAGCGTGGTACATCAACTACGCCATGGTGCTGAGCACGGCGATCGTGATTGGTTTGGGCTTGTTGTACATGTGGATGGCCAAGCCGTATGACCACGGGACTGCGCCTTCGGGGGACGCTTGGAAGGCTAGTCGGTAAACATACTTGCTCAGCCCGCAGCGATGCGGGGTAAAAGATGAAAAAGGGGCAGACTTCACAGTCCGCCCCTTGGCTTCCCAACAACCTTAATCTCAACCCCTCAAAACCGCGAAACAGTCCGCATCGCATCCACCAGATACCGCATCGCAATCCGGTCGCTCTCCGACAGCTCTCGATACCGTTCCAACAACTTCATTTCGTCCGGGCTGAGTCGGCGCCTTCGCCGGCCGCTGGCCAGGCAAGGAAGAATGCCTAACATTTCGGTGATGCCTTGTACTTTTGTCATCGACGATGTCCTTCTATAAGACCGAGAAAACTTCAAAAACCGCATCGCCCTCTCCTTTTTGTTTGTCGCCGGCCTTAAGGGCTGAAGCCGGTCATGAGCACAGAATAGGAACATTCCCGGCACTGAAAAGCGGTTTTTAGAGTAATTAGTCAAAAAAAGCAGAAATGCCCTATAAATCAGAAGGCGCTGTCAGAAAAATGAACCGAAATGTCTTGTTTCATTGCCGAACCATCAAAGTGCTATCCATCAATTTTGGTCTGTGATCGAACGGTTTAAGCTATTTGGCATCTCTTTACAGTCCGTTGCGTTTGGTCGAAGGCATGTCCGAACCGTTATTTTTGATCCAGCACGTGCCAGGAACGGCGCGGGATTGCTCACGACAGGTTGTACTTATGCATCGCAGGAATTTGCTCAAAGCGTCCATGGCCATCGCGGCCTACACCGGTTTGTCCGCCACCGGCCTGTTGGCCAGCCGTGCCTGGGCGGGCAACGGTACGGCGGATGGCGAGGCTCAGGCGTTCGATTTTGAAGCGCTGAAGATTCAGGCCAAGCAGCTCGCCGGCAACCGCTATCAGGACACCAAGCAGGTGCTGCCGCCGACGCTGGCGACCATGACGCCGCAGAACTTCAACGCGATCCGCTACGACGCGAATCACTCGCTGTGGAAGGATTTGAACGGTCAGCTGGACGTGCAGTTTTTCCACGTCGGCATGGGGTTCAAGCAGCCGGTGCGCATGTACAGCGTCGATCCCAAGACGCGTCAGGCGCGGGAGGTGCATTTCCGCCCTTCACTGTTCAACTATGAAAAAACCACGGTCGACACCAAGCAGCTGACGGGCGACCTGGGGTTTTCCGGGTTCAAGCTGTTCAAGGCTCCGGAGCTGGACCGGCACGATGTGTTGTCTTTCCTCGGCGCGAGTTACTTCCGTGCGGTAGACGCCACCGGCCAGTACGGTCTGTCGGCGCGCGGGTTGGCGATTGATACGTACGCCAAGAAGCGCGAGGAGTTTCCGGACTTCACCAAGTTCTGGTTCGAGACGCCGGACAAGGACAGCACCCGTTTCGTGGTCTACGCCCTGCTGGATTCGCCGAGCGCGACCGGTGCTTACCGTTTCGACATCGATTGCCAGGCCAGTCAGGTGGTCATGGCTGTCGATGCCCACATCAACGCGCGTACCGCCATCGAGCAACTGGGCATCGCGCCGATGACCAGCATGTTCAGCTGCGGCACCCATGAGCGGCGCATGTGCGACACCATTCACCCGCAGATCCACGACTCGGATCGTCTGGCGATGTGGCGCGGCAACGGTGAGTGGATCTGCCGCCCGCTGAACAACCCCGCGACACTGCAATTCAATGCCTTTGCCGACACCGATCCGAAAGGTTTCGGCCTGGTACAGACCGACCATGAGTTCGCCAGCTACCAGGACACCGTCGATTGGTACAGCAAGCGTCCGAGCCTGTGGGTAGAACCGACAACGGCGTGGGGCGAAGGCTCTATCGATCTGCTGGAAATTCCTACCACCGGCGAGACGCTGGATAACATCGTCGCGTTCTGGACCCCGAAAAAACCGGTCGCGGCCGGTGATTCCCTGAATTACGGCTACAAGCTCTACTGGAGCGCGCTGCCTCCGGTCGGCACGCCGCTGGCGCGGGTCAATGCGACCCGTTCGGGCATGGGCGGCTTCACCGAAGGCTGGGCGCCGGGCGAGCATTACCCGGAAGTCTGGGCGCGGCGCTTTGCGGTGGACTTCACCGGTGGCGGTCTGGATCGCTTGCCGGAAGGCGCAGGGATCGAGCCCGTGGTGACGTGCTCGAACGGGCAGGTGAAGGATTTCAATGTGTTGGTGCTGGACGACATCAAGGGTTATCGCATTACCTTTGACTGGTTCCCGACCAATGACAGCGTGGAGCCGGTAGAGCTGCGGTTGTTCATCCGGACCAATGACCGGACGTTGAGTGAGACCTGGTTGTATCAGTACTTTCCGCCGGCGCCGGATAAGCGTAAGTACACCTGAAGTTAAGGGTTGTCTGGGCGGGCCTCTTCGCGGGCAAGCCCGCTCCCACAAGGATCGGCTGTGTTGCACAAAAGGAGTGAACTCTACTGAAACCCTGTGGGAGCGGGCTTGCCCGCGAAGACGGCCTGACAGGCGACAAATGTTCCCGCCCAGAAACGCAAAAGCCCCGATCACATCGATCGGGGCTTTTTGGTTTTACAGCCGCATTCAGTCACGCAAATCCGACTCATGTATCGGCTGATCCCGGTGCGTCGCCCGCTGGTATTGCGCAGGCCAGATAGCCTTGCGCCCGCCTAAATCATCATCGGCATGCAGCGGCCAATACGGATCGCGCAGCAGTTCTCGCGCCAGGAAGATGATGTCCGCCTGGCATGTGCGCAAGATATGTTCGGCCTGGGCCGGCTCGGTGATCATGCCGACCGTGCCGGTGGCAATGCCCGACTCCTTGCGCACGCGCTCGGCGAAGCGGGTTTGATAACCGGGTCCTGTCGGAATTTCGGCATTGGCCGCCGTACCGCCCGAGGACACGTCGATCAGGTCCACGCCCAGCCCTTTGAGGCGGCGCGCCAGTTCCACGGTTTCATCCGGGTTCCAGCCATCTTCCACCCAATCGGTGGCCGATACCCGCACGAACAGCGGCAGTTCTTCAGGCCATACCGCACGCACCGCTTCGGTGACTTGCAGCACCAGTCGGATGCGATTCTCGAATGAACCACCGTATTGATCGCGGCGCTGATTGCTCAGGGGCGACAGAAATTGATGCAACAGGTAACCGTGGGCGGCGTGGATTTCGACCACTTTGAATCCGGCGGTCAATGCACGCTGGGCAGCAGCGACAAAAGCCTGAATGACCTCAGCGATCTCGCTTTCTTCGAGTTGCCTTGGGTGCGTGTGCTGCGGGTCGAAAGCAATAGTCGACGGGCCTACCGGCACCCAGCCGCCGTCTTCGGGTTTAACGCTGCCATGTTTGCCGAGCCACGGCCGATGAGTGCTGGCCTTGCGCCCGGCGTGTGCCAACTGGATGCCGGCCACAGCGCCCTGAGCGGCGATGAAGCGGGTAATGCGTTGCAGGGGTTCGATCTGCTCGTCAGTCCACAGGCCAAGGTCTTGAGCGGTGATGCGCCCGTCGGCGGTGACGGCGGTTGCTTCGGTAAACACCAGGCCGGCGCCACCGACCGCACGACTGCCGAGGTGGACAAGGTGCCAGTCATTGGCCAGCCCATCGACGCTGGAGTACTGGCACATCGGGGAGACCGCGATACGGTTGAGCAGGGTCAATTGACGCAGGGTATAGGGTTCAAGCAGCAGACTCATGGGGCACCTCTCGAATCAGTGGGCAGGCTCCAGGGTTCTGTTTGAAAAGTCGACGAGTGACAGGAAAAAGGCGCAGCACCCGCCCCCGCGGGCAAAAAATTCGACAAGACGTCACAAGGATAATCAAGCAGTGCTTAGAGCCTAGTCGACATCGGGGGATGAGGGAGGGTTCCTGGGATATTTGGCGTCAGGAAGATCGCTATCGCGGGCACGCCATGCGCCTGTAGGAGCAAGGCTTGCCCGCGATGGGGTCACCGCGGTTCGATGTGGGCAATCATCAACTGCACGGTTTCGTTACCGCGAAACTCGTTGAGGTCGAGTTTGTAGGCCAGTTCCACCCACTTGATGGTCGGGTTCGGCCAGATATCACGGTCGATGCCGAAGGCGATGCCGTCGAGTTTCACCGAACCGCATTCGCTTTTCAGTACCACTTTCAGGTGGCGTTCACCGACAACGCGCTGCTCAACCAGTTGGAACACGCCATGGAACAGCGGCTCCGGAAAGTGCTGCCCCCAAGGACCGGCATGACGCAGGGCCCGCGCCAGTTCGAGGTGGAACTCTTCGACCGCCAGCGTGCCGTCCGACAGCAGCCGGCCGGTCAGGTCTTCTTCACGCAATTGCCGACGCACTTCCGCATCAAAGGCCTCGGCAAACAGCGGAAAATTCGCTTCCGGTAGCGTCAGCCCGGCCGCCATCGCGTGGCCGCCGTACTTGCTGATCAGGTTGGGATGTTGCGTGGCCACCACGCTCAGCGCGTCGCGAATGTGGAACCCCTGAACCGAACGCCCCGAGCCCTTGAGCAAGCCGTCACCGGCATCGGCAAAGGCGATGGTCGGGCGGAAATAGCGCTCTTTCATCCGTGAAGCAAGGATGCCGATGACACCCTGGTGCCACTCGGGATCGAACAGGCACAAACCGAACGGCATCGACTCGACCGGCAAATCCTTCAGTTGCGCCAGCGCTTCGCGCTGCATGCCCTGTTCGATGGATTTGCGGTCCTGGTTCATACCGTCGAGTTGCACGGCCATTTCCCGCGCCAGCCCCGCGTCGTCGGTGAGCAGGCATTCGATGCCCAGGCTCATGTCGTCCAGCCGCCCTGCCGCGTTAAGGCGCGGGCCGACAATGAAGCCCAGATCGGTAGAGGTGATGCGCGCCGGCTCACGCTTGGCGACTTCGAGAATCGCCTTGATCCCCGGCCGCGCACGCCCGGCGCGAATCCGTTCCAGACCTTGATGGACCAGAATCCGGTTGTTGGCATCCAGCGGCACCACGTCGGCGACGCTGCCCAGCGCCACCAGGTCCAGCAACTCGCCAATGTTCGGCTGCGGCTTGCTCTCGTACCAGCCAAGGCTGCGCAAACGCGCACGCAGCGCCATCAGTACATAGAAAATCACCCCGACACCGGCCAATGCCTTGCTCGGGAAATCGCACCCTCGCTGGTTCGGATTGACGATGGCATCGGCCAGCGGCATTTCATCGCCGGGCAAGTGGTGGTCGGTGACCAGCACGTTGAGACCGGCCTTTTTCGCCGCCGCCACGCCTTCGACACTGGAAATTCCGTTGTCCACGGTGATCAGCAATTGCGGCGTACGGGTCAACGCGACTTCGACAATTTCCGGCGTCAGGCCATAGCCGTACTCAAACCGGTTTGGCACCAGATAGTCGACGTGAGCCGCACCCAGCAGGCGCAAGCCCAACACGCCCACGGTACTGGCCGTGGCACCATCGGCGTCAAAGTCGCCGACGATCAGAATGCGCTGGCGCTGTTCCAGCGCCGTCACCAGCAAATCCACGGCGGCATCGATGCCTTTGAGCTGCTGGAACGGAATCAGCCGCGCCAGGCTCTTGTCCAGTTCAGCCTCGGTCAGCACGCCCCGCGCCGCGTACAGGCGGGTCAACAGCGGCGGCAAATCACCGAGAAATGGCAGGGTGTCGGGCAACAGGCGAGGTTCGATACGCATGGGGTGACGGAAGCTTCTCTTGATTACGTGGGATGAGTCTGTTGCCAGCGCAGTATTAGCCGCGCTCGCCTTGCAGCCATTGCAACTGGACTTCGTGCTGACCACGGTCGTCGGTGACGAAAATCGTCCCTTCGCTGATCATCACGTCCCACTTGATCACCCGTGGCATGTCTTTGGCCAGGGTTTCCAGGATTTCCTGAGGCACGGCAGCAATGTGCACGTTCTTCAGGTTTTTGATCGCAGGGATCACTTTGGTTTCCCAGACGCGCAGGCTGCCATAAGCCAACAGGCTGGTGCGTTCGGTGCGACGCGAGCACCAGGTCAGGCGATCGGCGTCTGGCTGGCCGACTTCGATCCAGTGCAGGACGCGGTCGTCCAGGCTCTTTTCCCACAGGGCAGGTTCATCCACGTCTGACAGACCACGACCGAATGACAGCTGCTCGTTGTACCAGAAGGCGTAGGCCAACAGCCGCACGGTCATGCGCTCTTCGGTTTCCGAAGGGTGACGGGCGATGGTCTGCTTCACGGTCTCGTAGATGCTGCGGTCGAGGTCGGTGAGGTTCAGTTCAAACTTGTAGGTCGTGGACGGCTGGGCCATGAACGGGCTTCTTGATACGAGGAAAGGCGGCAAGTCTAACCGATGCTGTAGGCAATCATCGAACTGAAGGCGATTCTGCTTGCTCGTCTGACGTTCGGCTATGTTAAAACGCTATCTCTGCTCAGCCTTTGTCCTACAGGATCCCGCATGCCGCTCACCGGAAAACCGCTCTCAGGTCTGAAAGTCATCGAATTGGGTACGTTGATCGCCGGGCCGTTTGCCTCGCGCATTTGCGGCGAGTTTGGCGCCGAAGTGATCAAGATCGAATCCCCCGACGGTGGCGATCCATTGCGCAAATGGCGAAAACTGTACGAAGGCACCTCGCTGTGGTGGTTCGTCCAGGCGCGCAATAAAAAGTCCCTGACCCTGAACCTGAAACACCCGGATGGCCTGGCGATTCTGAAAAAACTGCTCGCTGAAGCGGACATCCTGATCGAGAATTTTCGCCCCGGTGTGCTGGAAAAGCTCGGCCTGGGTTGGGACGTCCTGCACGCGTTGAACCCGAAACTGGTGATGGTACGTCTCTCCGGTTTTGGTCAGACCGGGCCGATGAAGGACCAGCCAGGTTTCGGCGCGGTCGGTGAGTCCATGGGCGGCTTGCGCTACATCACCGGTTTCGAAGACCGACCACCGGTGCGCACCGGGATTTCCATCGGTGACTCGATTGCAGCACTCTGGGGCGTAATCGGCGCGCTGATGGCCCTGCGTCATCGCGAAGTGAACGGCGGCCTCGGCCAAGTGGTCGACGTGGCGTTGTATGAAGCCATCTTCGCCATGATGGAAAGCATGGTGCCGGAGTTCGATGTGTTTGGTTTCATTCGCGAACGCACCGGCAACATCATGCCGGGCATCACACCCTCTTCGATCCACACCAGCGCCGACGGCAAACATGTGCAGATCGGCGCCAACGGTGATGCAATTTTCAAACGGTTCATGCTGATCATCGGCCGCGAAGACCTGGCCAATGACCCGGCACTGACCAGCAACGACGGACGTGACAGCCGTCGTGACGAGATTTACGGCGTGATCGATCGCTGGGTCAATTCACTGCCGCTGGATACCGTGATCGAACGGCTGAATCAGGCTGACGTGCCGGCCAGCCGGATCTTCAGTGCCGAAGACATGTTCAGCGACCCGCAATACCTGGCCAGGGAAATGTTCCTGCAGGCCAAGCTTCCGGACGGTAAAGATTTCAAGATGCCGGGCATTGTGCCGAAACTCTCAGAGACACCTGGCACTTCGGAATGGGTCGGGCCGCAGTTGGGCGAACACAATGCGCAGGTACTGCACGATCTTGGTTACGACAAGGTACAGATCGAAAAGCTGCGTGAAGACGGGGCCATCTAAGCTGAAGCGCCTGCTTTCATCAGCCCTCCACGCCCCCCGCAACGGGTGCGCAATGGCGGCTTTCTGGCTGTTGGCCGGGCTGGCACTCCCCGTCTCGGCGCAACCTAAAGAGACGCTGATCTGGTTGCTGCGTGATTTGCCACCGACGATGATCTTCGAGGGCCCGAAAAAAGGTCAGGGGATCATCGATCAGATGCTGCCGCTGTTGATTGCCGGCATGCCGCAATACGAACACATCCTGATGCGGGTCAACCGCGCCCGCGGTATGCAGATGCTTCACGAACCGTCGTTTACCTGCGATCCCTCGCTGGTCTGGACCAAGGAGCGGGAACAGTGGATCGCCTTTTCGATTCCAGCCTTCCGCGCCGTGAGCAATGGACTTGTGGTTCGCAAGGAAAATCGACCCGTGCTGGAACCGTTTCTGAGCGATGGTGAAGTCGATTTGGCAGCGCTGTTGGCCGGCAGTGGCAAGAAAGTCGGCGTGGTGGCCGAACGCAGTTACGGACAAGTCCTCGATGCATTGCTAAAGCAGGCACCGGCCGGTGCTCTGACGCCTCACTACGGCAACGATGCGCTCGGCAGCCTGTTGCAGATGCAACGTCTGGGACGATTGCAGGTGGTGCTGGGTTACTGGCCAGAAATTCGCTACCTGGCTCGTCAAGAGCACATTTCCGATGATGAACTGGCGTTTTATCCGATCAAGGGCACGGGCAAATACATGTCCGGGCACATCGGTTGCACCAATACAGACCAGGGACGCCAGGCGATCAGCAGAATAAACCAGCTATTGCGCACACTGCCTCATGAGCGACTGGACCCGTTGTATGCCGACTGGCTCGATCCCGAAAGGCGTAAGGATTATCTGGCAGAAACCAAGGCGTTTTTCGAGCATCAGGCCGAGCACTGACAAATCGCGGGCAAAAAGAAACCCCGAGAAGTGGGGAGACGACTCGGGGTTAAACGTGGCCTACATAAAGACCAGTAGCAGCAAGCTACAAGCACCGGAGCGCAATGCTTGATCCTGCTGTTACATGGTCTGACTGACCTAAGCGCAGGAAGGTTCCCACAACAATCACGTCAATTTCTGCGAGCCAGCATTTTCTCCTGGGCTGCATTACGCAACGCCGCGATAACACAGGGCTCCAGCCGTCCTTCGGCAATGAGCACGTCGCGGTGCAATCCGTCGACGACATCGGTCAGCAGACGCTTGTCGGTCAACTGAGCCTGATTGAAGGCGCGTTCCACCACTATCGCGCCGGTCGCATTCTTCAACGTCACCAGGCATTCGCCATGGGCACCCGACGGGGTCAGCGTGACCTGATACGGGCTCAGTGCCTCACCGAGCAATAGACTGATACTTTCCATCTCGATCACCACTCAATAGTCCGAAAACAAAGTGCCTGGGGCGTGCTCACAGTTAATGACCACTGGCCCGAGAAGAAAGTTCTGGATTTCCAGGTGCAGGCGCGTCGGCGCCTCTGGTCGATAGAGCATGCACGGCAAAGATGACAGGGAAAAAACAGCCGCATCACTTACCCCGCCGCCTGTCTTTATCCGTCCAGCCTCCGAGCAGACCGCGCAATTGGCCATCGCCGCTGTAGAACGGCACCGTCCACTGATAGATATCCCTGACACCGTTCTTGAACTCCAATTGACGCTCAACGAACCGGGGCTTGCGTGTACTCAACAGGGTAATGAACTCTGCATGCAAGCGCTCTGCCGTCACTTTGGGCAGGAGATCGAGTTCGATCAACTGTCGCCCCTGAATCTGGTCGAAACGGGTTGCCAGACTCTCTTCATAACTTTTGTTGCACATGATCAAACGCCCTTGCAGATCACGTACAAACACCGGATCGGGCATGGCATCCATCAAGGCATGCTGGAAGGCGAGTTGATCGTTGAGGTTCATCTCATCGTTCAGGTGTTGCTGGTTCAAGCCGGCCAGGCGTCGGTTCCAGAGCAATGAAAGCAGACCAAAAAGACCGACGACAACCAAGCCCCAACACCCCCAATCGCTAAGCCGCTGCCAGAGGGTGGGCGTCTTCATTGATCCGATTCCGCTGAGCCACGTCAAGCGAATGGCCCGCAACTCGGCAGGTGGAAAGGCCTCAAGCGCCTTGTTGAGGATGCTCAGCAACGGCGACTGACCTTTGCGTACGGCCAGATGATCGGCCTCCCATTTGCCCTCCACCGCACGCCCGACCTTGAGTTGCCCCAGCGGATACAGCTGCGCCCCGATTTCATTTTCGATGGTGGCAAAGGCTTCACCGCTTTCAACCAATGCCCTGGCTTCGGCATAGGTTTTGACCGAGCGCAGTTCGATCGCCGGATAGTCGTGGCGAATCGTACCTTCGAGTGCATGCCGGGTCGGCAGCACCAGGACTTTTTTCGACAACTGCTCGAGGGACTGCACCAGAGGTTCTTCTGCCCGCCCCACGAACACCCAGCCAGCACCACCAAAGGCATGACTGAAATCCAGAAAGCCTTTGCGTTCGTCATTCACTGCCAGTGTCGTGCTCATGTCCGCGGCGCCGCTTTCCAGACGCCCGAGCATCTGATCAGTGGAAAACGATTCTTCGTGAACAAACTTCAAGCCTGTCATGGCACTGATGCGATTGAGCAGATCGTTGTTCAAGCCACTCCATCGGCCGTGCTCATCCTTGAACAGATACAACGGGTACTGCACCGATGCGACGGTGACTTGCGGGTGCTCGGCAATCCATCGCAATTCCTCTGCGTCGAGTTTGATCGTCGCATCGACAACCGCCTCCTTCGCCTCGGAATTCACCCATTGCGCTGCCAGCGCCGCGTGGGTAAAGCCCATGACACTGACTAAAAACATCCAGCACACGGCTGGTCCGAGCCTTTTGAAAAACTGCATTACCACTTCCTTCGCGATCAACTCGCCCGTCCTTCATGGGGCGAAAACGCAACAAGTGTGGCACGCAGAAATGAGAAAGCCCGTCAGGAGACGGGCTTCAAAATGTGACAGCTTTTAGCGGTTACAACGGCTTGCCACGGTTGCCATGCTGACTGACAAAGGCCTGCACGGCTTTCAGGTCGTTTGGCAACACGGTGCAACGCTCATCTCTCTCAAACAAATCAGAAAGATGTGTAGGGAGTTCAAGCGCTTTTCCTACACCCGCTTTCTGCACGGCATCCGGGAATTTGACCGGATGGGCCGTCCCAAGGATCACCATTGGAATGTCCAGACTGCGACGGCACTCGCGCGCAGCCTTCACGCCGATGGCGGTGTGCGGGTCCAGCAGCTCGCCAGTTTGTTCGTACACTTCGGCGATGGTTTCGCAGGTCTGTGCGTCATCCACGGCCAGGGAATCGAACAGCTTGCGGGCTTCGGTCCAGCGTTCCTGTTCGACGCTGAAACCGCCACCCTGCTTGAAGCTGTCCATCAGCCCGGCAATCGCTGCGCCGTTGCGACCGTGGAGGTCGAACAGCAGGCGCTCGAAGTTCGACGAGACCATGATGTCCATCGACGGCGACAGCGTGGCGTGCAGGGTTTCCTTGACGTACTGATTGCCGCTCATGAAGCGGTGCAGGATATCGTTGCGGTTGGTGGCGACGATCAACTGATTGATCGGCAGGCCCATGTTGCGCGCCAGGTAACCGGCGAAGATGTCGCCGAAGTTACCGGTCGGCACCGAGAACGATACCGAACGCGCCGGGCCACCCAGTTGCAGCGATGCATAGAAGTAGTAAACGATCTGGGCCATGATCCGCGCCCAGTTGATCGAGTTCACCGCGACCAGGCGTGTGCCTTTGAGGAAGCTCTGGTCGGCGAAGCTCGCCTTGACCATTTCCTGGCAGTCATCGAAGTTGCCTTCGATGGCGATGTTGTGGATGTTCTCGCCGAAGATGGTAGTCATCTGGCGACGCTGCACTTCGGACACACGGTTGTGCGGGTGCAGGATGAAGATGTCGACGTTTTCGCAGTGCTTGCAGCCTTCGATGGCGGCCGAACCGGTATCACCGGAGGTGGCGCCAACGATTACCACGCGTTCCCCGCGCTTTTCCAGCACGTAGTCGAGCAAACGACCGAGCAGTTGCAGGGCAAAGTCTTTAAACGCCAGGGTCGGGCCGTGGAACAGCTCCAAAACCCATTCGTTGCCGTTCAGCTGACGCAGCGGCGCAACGGCGCTGTGCGAGAACACACCGTAGGTTTCTTCGAGGATTTTTTTGAAATCGGCGTCCGGGATGCTGCCGGTAACGAACGGGCGCATCACCCGGAAAGCCAGCTCGTGATACGGCAGGCCGGCCCACGAAGCGATTTCTTCCTGGGTGAATCGTGGCAGGTTTTCCGGGACGTACAGACCGCCGTCGGTGGCGAGACCGGCCAGCAGGACGTCTTCGAAATTCAGGGCCGGTGCCTGGCCGCGGGTACTGATATAACGCATAGGGGCAAACCTTTGGTTTGAGCTTCAAGTTTCAAGCTACAAGCTGCAAGTAAAAGCCGGACTGCCTTTGACTTGCCGCTTGGAGCTCGCAGCTTGCCGCTGCTTTTGTTTAGTTCAGGTGCTCGACGCGGATCCGTACAACCGGACCGACCACACCCGTCAACGCTTCAAGGGCGGCAATCGCGTCGTTCATGTGCTGTTCCAGCACACGGTGCGTCAGCAGGATCATCGGCACCAGACCGTCATGCTCTTCCACTTCTTTCTGCATGATCGATTCGATGTTGATGCCGCGCTCCGAGAGGATGCTCGCCACCTGGGCCAACACGCCCGGATGGTCCTTGGCCTGAATGCGCAGGTAGTAGGCGCTTTCGCAGGCTTCGATCGGCAGGATCGGATGCGCCGACAACGAATCCGGCTGGAAGGCCAGGTGCGGTACGCGGTTTTCCGGGTCGGAGGTCATGGCGCGAACCACGTCCACCAGGTCGGCGATCACCGACGAAGCGGTTGGCTCCATGCCGGCACCTGCGCCGTAGAACAGGGTCGAACCGGCAGCATCGCCATTGACCATGACGGCGTTCATCACGCCGTTGACATTGGCGATCAAACGATCGGCCGGAATCAGCGTCGGATGCACACGCAACTCGATACCGGCCGCAGTGCTGCGAGCCACGCCGAGGTGCTTGATGCGGTAGCCCAGCGCTTCGGCGTAATTCACGTCAGCGGTGGTCAGCTTGGTGATGCCTTCGGTGTAAGCCTTGTCGAACTGCAGCGGGATACCGAACGCGATGGACGCCAGGATCGTCAGCTTGTGAGCGGCATCGATACCTTCAACGTCGAAGGTCGGATCGGCTTCGGCGTAGCCCAGGGCTTGCGCCTCGGCCAGCACGTCTTCGAAGGTGCGACCTTTCTCACGCATTTCAGTGAGGATGAAGTTGCCGGTGCCGTTGATGATGCCGGCGACCCAGTTGATGCGGTTGGCGGACAGGCCTTCACGGATCGCCTTGATCACCGGAATGCCACCGGCCACAGCCGCTTCGAACGCCACGATCACGCCTTTCTCGCGAGCCTTGGCGAAAATTTCATTACCGTGAACGGCAATCAATGCCTTGTTCGCGGTGACCACATGCTTGCCATTCTCGATGGCCTTGAGTACCAGCTCGCGGGCAACGGTGTAGCCGCCCATCAGCTCTATAACGATGTCGATCTCAGGGTTCGTGGCCACTTCGAAGACATCGTTGGTAATCGCAATACCGGTCGTCTGGAACTGAGGCTTTGGCGTGCGCATGGCAATTTGTGCCACTTCGATTCCACGCCCGGCACGACGAGCAATTTCCTCGGCGTTGCGCTGAAGTACGTTGAAGGTACCGCCACCGACGGTTCCTAACCCACAGATGCCTACTTTGACCGGTTTCACTGTGAACTCCCCATAAAACGGCCGACTCAAGGTCGGCCGTGAAAACAGCCGCGTGCTCGCGGCTCTCTATTAATGGCCTGGCGATGACGCTGCCGGACCACGATCGTCAATGGCTGACCGTGACGATGCGAATTTACTTCGCGCCCAATGCCAGTTTGGCGACTTGTGGCGCAGGCTGGTAGCCCGGAATGACCTGACCGTCGGCCAAAACGATGGCCGGTGTGCCGTTCACGCCGATCGACTGACCGAGGGCGAACTGTTTGGAAACCGGGTTATCGCACTTGGCGGCCTTGATTTCCTTGCCGTCGACCATTTTGTCCATGGCCGCTTTCTTGTCTTTCGAGCACCAGACCGCTTGCAGTTGCTCGTCACCCGGCGAGCCCAGGCCCTGACGCGGGAACGCGACGTAGCGCACTTCGATGCCGCGCTTGTTCAGCTCAGGCACTTCGGCGTGCAGTTTGTGGCAGTACGGGCAGGTGGTGTCGGTGAACACGGTAATGTGCGACTTGGTTTCACCGATGGCCGGGTAGACCACAGTTTCCGCGACAGGGATTGCGTTGACCAGTTTGGACACGCCCAGGCGTTCGGTCTTCTCGGTCAGGTTGACCGGTTTGCCGTCCTTGAGCTGGAACAGGTAGCCCTGAACCACATATTGGCCATCGGCGCTGGCGTAGAGCACGCGGCTGCCTTGCAGTTTGACTTCGTACAGGCCCGGCAGCGGACTGGCGGAGATGCTTTCTACCGGTACTTCGAGCTGGAGGTTTTCCAGGCTTTTACGAATGGCTTTGTCGGCCGCGTCATCGGCGACGGCAAAGGTGCTGACCAACGCAATGGCGGCGGCGGCGAAAATCTGGGTCAGACGCATGAGAACTCCTGAAGGCGGACAAATGGGACGATCAGAACGCCCGTGCCGAAACACCGGGTCATAACCGCCCATCGTACAAACCGGCAAAGCCTACCACATAAGGTCCGTGTGGCCGAATGCGCCTGATGCACGACATTTCGCTCACGGTGCCCGACGCTTTATGTAGCGGCTGGCGCAGCCTGCGTCCGGCTGCTACAGAGTCCTGTGTTAACCGCGCGGGTGATGTTTGGCATGCAGGTCTTGCAAGCGCGCCCGGGCGACGTGGGTGTAGATCTGGGTCGTCGACAAATCGCTGTGGCCGAGCAGCATTTGCACCACACGCAGGTCGGCGCCGTGGTTGAGCAGATGCGTGGCGAAGGCATGGCGCAAGGTGTGGGGCGACAGCGACTTGCCGATCCCGGCGACCTTGGCCTGGTGCTTGATGCGGTGCCAGAAGGTCTGGCGGGTCATTTGCTCGCCGCGCTGACTGGGAAACAACACATCACTGGGACGACCACCGAGCAGCTCGCCACGGGCGTCGCGCATGTAGCGTTCGACCCAGACAATCGCCTCCTCCCCCATCGGCACCAGTCGCTCCTTGCTGCCCTTGCCCATCACCCTGAGCACACCCTGGCGCAGGTTGACTTGCTCCAGCGTCAGGCTGATCAGCTCGGTCACTCGCAAACCACAGGCGTAAAGCACTTCGAGCATGGCGCGGTCACGCTGGCCGATGGCCTCGCTTAGATCCGGCGCCTTGAGCAAGGCTTCTACGTCGGCTTCCGACAGGGATTTAGGCAACGGCCTACCCAACTGAGGCATGTCGACGCGCAAGGTCGGGTCGACGGCGATCAGTTTTTCCCGCAGCAGATAGCGATAAAAGCCACGCACACCTGAGAGAAATCGCGCGGTGGAACGGGGTTTGTAGTTCTGCTCGAGACGCCAGGCCAGGTGATCGAGGATCAACTCGCGACCGGCATTGACCAACTCCAGGCCCTTCTCCTGCAGCCAGCCGTTGAACAGGGCCAGGTCACTGCGGTAGGCATCGCGGGTGTTGTCGGAAAGACCTTTCTCCAGCCACAGGGCGTCGAGGAATTGGTCTATCAGGGGATGATCGATAGCAGGCATGATCGCTCTAGACACGCAGTCTTGAGACAGCGTGCGAAAAAAGGGTGAACGGAATAAATGGCCGCTAGTCTTTCATAGCCCGCTACTTCAAGGAACAGGAGCTTCAATGAACGAACAGCAGATTCTGTTGGCGATTGGCGGTATCGGCGCAGCGGCGTTGGGTTGTCAGTGGCTGGCGTGGCGCCTGAAATTGCCGGCGATTCTTTTCCTGCTGCTCACCGGCATTCTGGTGGGGCCGATTCTGGGCTGGCTCGACCCGCAGGCCATGTTCGGGCCGCTATTGATGCCGCTGGTGTCGCTGGCGGTGGCGCTGATCCTGTTTGAAGGCAGCCTGACGCTGCACCTGTCGGAATGGCGCGAGATAGGTAGCGTGGTGCATCGACTGGTCACCATCGGCGCGCTCTCGACCTGGGTGGTCATCGCCGTCGCGACCCATTACCTGCTGGGTTTCGACTGGTTGCTCGCCATCCTGTTCGGCAGCCTGACGCTGGTCACCGGCCCCACGGTGATCGTGCCGATGTTGCGCGTGGTGCGGCCCAAAGCGTCGATCGCCAACATCCTGCGCTGGGAAGGCATCGTCATCGACCCGATTGGTGCCTTGCTCGCCGTGGTGGTCTACAGCTTCATCATCGCCAGCGCCGCGGGTGAAGGCTTGAGCCATAGCTTGCTGACCTTTGGCGGCGTGATTCTGTGCGGCGGCGTGTTCGGGGTGGCCGGTGGCTGGGTGCTCGGCATGATCATTCGGCGCCAGTGGCTGCCGGAGTACCTGCACAATCTGGCCGCGCTGGCCGCGGTGCTGGGCATTTTCATTACCGCCAACGAAGTGATGCACGAGTCCGGACTGCTGGCCGTGACCTTGATGGGCATGTGGCTGGCCAACATGAAAGGGGTGGATGTGCGGCATATCCTGCACTTCAAGGAAAACCTCAGCGTGCTCCTCATTTCGGGGCTGTTCATCTTGCTGGCGGCGCGCCTCGATCTGAACGCCATGATCGGCCTCGGGCCGCTGGTGCTGATTCTGCTGCTGATCATTCAGTTCATCGCACGTCCCTTGAACGTGACGCTCTCCACCCTCGGCTCGAATCTGAGCTGGCGCGAACGGGCGCTGCTGTCGTGGATAGCCCCGCGCGGGATTGTCGCGGCGGCCGTGTCAGCGATTTTCGCGATTCGCCTGCATGAGGCCGGTCACCAAGGTGCCTTGCTGCTGGTGCCGCTGACGTTTGCCGTGATCATTGGCACGGTGGTGCTGCAAAGTGCCACAGCGCGACCGTTGGCGCGCTTGCTGAAAGTGGCTGAACCGGCGCCCAGCGGCTTTCTGATCGTCGGGGCCAACGCTCCGGCGCGAACCTTGGGCAAAGCCTTGCAACAACTGGGCAGTCGAGTGCTCCTGACGGACTCGAGCTGGGAAAATATTCGAGCGGCGCGCATGGAGGGCTTGCCGACGTACTTCGGCAATCCGGCGTCGCAGCATGCGGACGCGCACCTGGACCTGGTCGGGCTGGGACATTTGCTGACGCTATCGCCGTCCGGCGAACTGAACACACTGGCGTCGATGCGCTTTCGTCATGACTTTGGTCATCAACGCTTGTTCGGGCTGGCCAGCGGTCAGGAGAGCCGACGCACCGACAAGCATCGCGCCAGCCATGAGCATCGCGGGCGTTTGCTGGGCAATGAGGAGTTAACTTACGTAAAACTGGCCAATCAGCTGCATCAGGGGGCGGAGCTGTACAGCACGCATCTGACCGAGGGCTTTGGCTGGGAGGAGTATCAGGCGTTGCATGGTGAGCGGGCGACGTTGCTGTTTGCTCGCGATGACAGCGGCTGGGTGCATGTGGTGACGCCGGACAGTGCGCTTAAACCTTCGGCAGGGTGGACGGTGTTGGCATTGATTCAGCCTGAAGATAGCGCGGCAGCGTAAATCGCAGGCAACAAAAAAGCAGCCCGAAGGCTGCTTTTTTCTGCATCGGAAGCTGGACTTAAGCCAGTTTTTCCTTGATGCGAGCTGCTTTACCGGACAGGTCACGCAGGTAGTACAGCTTGGCTTTACGTACGTCACCGCGACGTTTAACGGCCATGCTGTCGATTTGCGGGCTGTAGGTCTGGAAAGTACGCTCTACGCCAACACCGTTGGAGATTTTACGAACGGTGAATGCACTGTTTACGCCGCGGTTACGCTTGGCGATAACAACACCTTCGAACGCTTGCAGACGCGAACGGTCGCCTTCCTTCACTTTCACCTGAACGACAATGGTGTCGCCCGGGGCAAAGGTAGGGATCTCTTTGGTCATCTGCTCTGCTTCGAGTGCAAGGATGATTTTGTTAGTCATGCTGTGCTCCTAAGGTAAATCGTCGGATCTACCATCGATACGTTGTTAACTATCGTCCCGCTCGCGGATGTATTCCTCGAGCAGCTTCTTCTCTTCTCCAGAAAGCGAGCGGCTTTCCAGAAGATCGGCGCGTCGTTCAAAGGTCCTACCAAGGGACTGCTGTAAACGCCAACGCCGGATATGCGCGTGATTGCCACTTAGCAACACGTCGGGAACACGCTGATCCGCATACACCTCCGGTCGGGTGTAGTGCGGGCAATCCAGCAAACCATCCGTAAAGGAATCTTCCTCAGCGGAGTCCGCATGCCCTAAAGCTCCAGGCAGCAGTCGTGTAACCGCATCGATCAGGACCATCGCCGGCAGCTCGCCGCCAGACAGTACATAGTCGCCAATCGACCACTCTTCATCGACATGAGCTTCAATAAATCGCTCGTCAATGCCTTCATAGCGGCCGGCAATCAGGATCAATGCATCCAGATTCGCCAACTCGCGCACCGCCGACTGAGTCAGTTGACGGCCTTGGGGGGACAGGTAAATTACCTTCGCCGCCTCCCCGGCTGCTGCTTTGGCCTGAACCAGAGCATCTTCCAGGGGCTTGATCTTCATCACCATGCCCGGACCACCGCCAAATGGGCGATCATCCACAGTGTGATGTCGATCCGTCGTGTAGTCTCGCGGGTTCCAACAGGTGAGCTGCAAGAGCCCCTGTTTCACCGCCCGACTGGTGATGCCGTACTCGCTGATGGCGGAGAACATCTCGGGAAACAAACTGATCACTTCTACGCGCAAGTTAGCCACGCTTAGAAGTCCGCATCCCATTCCACCTTCATCTCGCCTGCGGCAAGGTCGACGGCCAACACGCATTGCTCCGTATAGGGCAACAGGCGTTCGCGATCATCCAGGCTGCCAGCGCAAGGCTTGACCACCATTACATCATTGGCGCCGGTTTCCAGAAGATGATCGATTTTCCCGAGCAATTGCCCGAGTTGATCAATAACCTTCAGACCTTCCAGCTGGTACCAGTAGTACTCGCCGTCGGTCAATTCAGGGAACAGGTTGCGCGGCACACAGATCTCGTAACCGGCCAGAAGACGAGCTTCTTCACGATCATCAAGACCCTTGAGCTTCGCGACCAGGAACTTGTCGTTCCCACGTCCGCTGACCAGCTCGACCTGTTTCACATTGCCTTCGCGCTTGAGCGTCCAGGTTTTGTACTGCAACAGGTTTTCTGTCGGATCAGTAAAGGAATACACCTTCACTTCGCCGCGAACGCCATGAACCGAATAAATTTTGCCGATAACGATCAAATCATCAGCAACAGCTGGCGTCGCGTTCATATTGCTCAGGCCGCAGCCTTAGCCGCGTCCTTCAACAACTGAGCAACACGCTCAGAAGGTTGTGCACCAACGCTCAGCCAGTAGGCTACGCGCTCTTGGTTCACGGACAGACGGACTTCTTGACCACGAGCAACAGGGTTGAAGAAACCAACCTGTTCCTTGTGCGAACCGTCGCGCGGGTTGCGGCTGTCGGTTACGGTCAAGTGGTAAAACGGGCGCTTTTTGGAGCCGCCAAGGGCAAGACGGATTGTTAGCATGTGAACATCGTTCCTGTAGTCGGTGCTGCAAATCTAAAGGCACAGCGGGCATAGGTGCCCGAAAGGCCGCATATTCTAAGGAATATCCGGACTTTTGCAAATGACTTTTTCCGGCGGCCTATCGGACGCCATCCAGATTTGCTATAGAGCCGTCGTTGAAAACGGCCAGTCAGCTCCCGCCAAGTGCGGGTTTGCTGGAGATCCCACTTCCGTGTGGGGGTTGCGCCGACATGACTGCCGACGCGAATTCTTTACATCTTTGGCATGCCGCCGCCGGGCAACATACCGCCCATGCCGCGCATCATCTTGGCCATTCCGCCTTTCGCGGAGAATTTCTTCATCATCTTCTGCATCTGCTTGTGTTGCTTGATCAAGCGACCAATGTCCTGCACCTGAGTGCCGGAACCCATGGCAATCCGGCGCTTGCGCGAACCGCTGATCATCTCAGGGTCGCGGCGCTCGGCCGGGGTCATGGAGTTGATGATGGCTTCCATCTGCTTGAATTGCTTTTCTGCCGCACCCTGGGCATTGCCCATTTGCGCCAGGTTGACGCCGCCGATGTTCGGCAGTTTGTCCATGAGGCCGCCGAGGCCGCCCATGTTTTTCATTTGCTGCAACTGATCGCGGAAGTCTTCGAGGTCGAAGCCTTTGCCCTTCTTCAGTTTCTTGGCCAGTTTGTCGGCCTTGTCCTTGTCGAGGGTGGCTTCGGCCTGTTCGATCAGGCTGAGCACGTCGCCCATGCCGAGGATGCGCGAAGCAATACGCTCAGGGTGGAACGGATCGAGCGCGTCGCTCTTCTCGCCCATACCGATGAACTTGATCGGCTTGCCGGTGATGGCGCGAACCGACAGTGCGGCACCGCCACGGGCATCACCGTCGACCTTGGTCAGGATCACGCCGGTCAGCGGCAGTGCATCACCAAACGCCTTGGCGGTGTTGGCAGCATCCTGGCCGGTCATGGCGTCAACCACGAACAGCGTTTCGACCGGGTTGATCGCGGCGTGCAGCGCCTTGATCTCGCCCATCATCTCTTCGTCGATGTGCAGACGACCGGCGGTGTCGACGATGACCACGTCGATGAATTTCAGTTTTGCTTCTTTAATAGCCGCTTGCGCGATGTCGACCGGCTTCTGGCTCAGGTCGGACGGGAAGAAGGTCACACCGACTTCACCGGCAAGCATTTCCAGCTGTTTGATCGCCGCTGGACGGTAAACGTCCGCGGACACGACCATGACCGACTTCTTCTTGCGCTCTTTAAGGAAGCGCGCCAGCTTGCCGGCGGTGGTGGTTTTACCGGCGCCCTGCAAACCGGCCATCAGGATCACGGCAGGTGGAACGGCGCTCAGGTTCAGGTCTTCGTTGGCTGCGCCCATCAGGCTTTCGAGCTCGGCCTGGACGATCTTCACAAAGGCCTGGCCCGGCGTCAGGCTGCGCGACACCTCGGTGCCGACAGCGCGCTCCTTGACCGAATTGACGAAGTCTTTGACCACTGGCAAGGCGACGTCGGCTTCGAGCAACGCCATGCGCACTTCGCGCAGGGTGTCTTTGATGTTGTCCTCGGTCAGCTTGGCCTTGCCGGTGACATGGCGCAGCGTCTGCGAGAGACGGTCGGTTAAGTTTTCAAACATTGCGCGATCCTTTCAGGCCCTGTGTAGACCGGGATAATGGCGGCCCAGACCGGAATAAACATGTGCTCGGCGAGCCTGCGGCGTGGGCAGGTCGCGGATTATAGCGAAGACTGCGTCTGGCGGACACCTCACACTTTCGTGCAGCGGGGGTTCTATGCCAAACTCAGCGCCTTTCGGGCTTGCCTAACAGGATTTATGCTCCCCTTGTCACCCAGTTTGCTTACCACTCTCGCCGCCGCCTGCTTATATGCCGCTGCGACTCTATATCAGGGCTCTCGTCTGGCCACCGGCGCCAAGGCGAACAAGCGCCTGCTGGTCACGCTCGGCGTGCTGGCCGTACTGGCCCACAGCGCCAGCCTGTTCACCCATCTGCTGACGCCGATCGGCCTGGGCCTGGACTTTTTCAGCGCCGCCAGCCTGATTGCCGCAGCGGTCATCGCATTGACCCTGCTGGCCTGCTCGCGAATCCCGGTGGAAAACCTGCTCATATTGCTGTTCCCGTTGGGGGCCGCGACCGTGCTGCTGGCGCAGTTTGCGCCGGCCGGCACCGTACAGGTCATTGACGAAGAGCCGGGCATCCTCGCCCATATCCTCTTGTCGATCCTCGCTTATGGCATGTTCACCATCGCGGTGTTCCAGGCGCTGCTGCTGCTGGTTCAAGACCACCAGCTCAAGCACAAGCATCCCTCAGGGCTGATCAAGAACTTCCCGCCGCTGCAAACCATGGAAAGCCTGTTGTTCGGTTTCCTGTGGGCCGGCTGGACCCTGCTATCGTTGTCATTGATCTCCGGCTGGCTGTTTGTCGACAACCTGTTCGCCCAGCATCTGGTGCATAAAACCTTGCTGGCGTGCCTGGCCTGGATTGTCTTCAGCGTGCTGCTGTGGGGCCGTAACCGACTCGGCTGGCGTGGACACAAGGCGATTCGCTGGACCCTCGCCGGTTTCTGCCTGCTGATGCTGGCGTATTTCGGCAGCAAGCTGGTTCGTGAATACATCCTGCATATCTGACGAGCGGCATTAATGGACGACTTGCCCATAGGGCCGATGCTCGCTGTATTGGCCCTGCTGATTTTATGGTCGGGGCTGTTTACCGCCATCGAAGTGGCACAACAGCATTTGCT
This sequence comes from Pseudomonas mucoides, assembly GCF_015461845.1. Classification (GTDB taxonomy): domain Bacteria; phylum Pseudomonadota; class Gammaproteobacteria; order Pseudomonadales; family Pseudomonadaceae; genus Aquipseudomonas; species Aquipseudomonas mucoides. The sequence continues at coordinate 1,774,543 of NZ_JACOPW010000001.1, forward strand.
GGCCCAGCGCACCGCCTCGCGCTCAAGCGACAAACCGGTGGCGAAGCTGAGCTTTCCGCTCAACAGCCTGATTTTCTGCAATACCCTGTGTCGCGCGCTGGTCATGGTCATCAGCACCTTGCTGGCGATTTTCACTTGGTCGGCCAATGGTCCGTGGGCTGCCTGCATCGGTGCTGGCGCCGCACTGCTGATATTCGCCGACTACCTGCCGCGCACCTTCGCGACTCGCTACCCTGACGCCGTGCTGAACCTGGGCAACACCTTGCTCGGTGTTCCTCTGAAAATCATCTACCCGGCCGCCTGGCTGCTCAACGCCATCAGCCAATTGCTGATGCGACCGTTCGCCCGCAAAGTCAAAGTGGTGCAGCAGAGCGAAGATGAAATACCCGGGGATCGCCACGACGATCACGACCACAATGTCTGCCGCCCGCACCCGCTGTCCGGCATCCACGCGCTGGACAACATCACGGTTAACGACATTCTGGTGCCGCGCAGTGACGTCGACGGCATCAACCTCGACGACCCGATCGAGGAAATCATCGAGCAATTGCGCCACAACAAGCGCACGCGCCTGCCGGTCTTCCACAGCGACATCAACCAGGTTGAAGCGGTGCTCAATACCCGGCACATTCGTCATTTGCTGCCGGATGCCAGCCTGACCATGGAGGCGCTGATGGCGGCCAGCCATGACCCGTATTTCGTCCCGGAAAGCACCCCGCTGCAGCTGCAATTGCTGAATTTCCACAAGCAGCAGCGCCGCTTGGGCATGGTGGTCGACGAGTACGGCGAAGTGCTTGGCATCGTCACCCTGGAAGACATTCTGGAAGAAATCGTCGGCGAATTCGAAAGCCAGCACAGCCTGGACAATCCGCACATCCATCCGCAGGCCGACGGGCGCCTGGTGATCGATGGTGCGGCGTCAATTCGCGATCTGAACAAGAGCCTCGGCTGGCATCTGCCTAGCGACGGTCCGAAAACCCTTAACGGGTTGGTGACCGAAGCGCTGGAAACCATTCCGGACAGCGCGGTCTGCCTGAAGATCGGGCGCTACCGGCTGGAGATTCTGGAAACCGAAGATAATCGCGTCACGCGGGTGCTGATCTGGCATACCAGCTCGGTGCCAGCCATCCTCTAATCACCCCGCCCTCCCCCTGTAGCAGCTGCCGAAGGCTGCTACAAGGATTTGCGCTTGTTTGATCGTTAGGCGCCTTCCTATAATCGGAGCGCTTACCCAAGCCCCGCCCCACCCCTGTGCTACCCGCACTCCGCATCAAAACCCACATCCCTGGGTGTTCGACCATAATAATTCGCTCCACTGGGGCACATGACTGTCAGGGATAACCGCATGACGACCAGCACGACTTATACCGAAACCACGCCTGCGCCGACGAACTCCGCCACTCGGGTGGCCACCGCGAGCTTCATCGGCACCGCCATCGAGTTTTACGACTTCTACGTCTATGCCACTGCGGCCGCACTGGTGATCGGGCCGGTGTTTTTCCCTCAGACCTCCGGCACCGCGCAAATGCTGTCGGCGTTCCTCACCTTCGGCATCGCCTTTCTTGCGCGACCGCTGGGTTCAGCGTTATTCGGCCATTTCGGTGACCGTATCGGGCGAAAATCCACCCTCGTGGCCTCGCTGCTGCTGATGGGCGTCTGCACCACGTTGATCGGCGTGTTGCCGGGTTACGACAGCATTGGCGCCTGGGCACCGATCCTGCTGTGCGTGCTGCGCTTTGGCCAAGGCCTGGGACTGGGCGGTGAATGGGGCGGTGCGGCGTTGCTGGCGACCGAGAATGCGCCCAAGGGCAAACGCGCCTGGTTTGGTATGTTTCCGCAGCTTGGCCCTTCGATTGGTTTTCTGGCGGCAAACGGGCTGTTCCTGACCCTGGCCATGACCCTCAATGACGAACAATTCCGCTCGTGGGGCTGGCGGATTCCGTTCCTGCTCAGTGCCGTCCTGGTGATGGTCGGGTTGTACGTGCGCCTCAAGCTCCACGAAACCCCGGTATTCGCCAATGCCATGGCCCGTCAGGAACGGGTGAAAATCCCGCTGGTCGAGCTGTTCAGCCAATACTGGGCACCGATGCTGCTGGGCGCCGGGTCGATGGTGGTGTGCTACGCGCTGTTCTACATCTCGACGGTATTTTCGCTGAGTTATGGTGTGTCGACCCTCGGCTATACCCGTGAAACCTTCCTCGCCCTGCTGTGCTTCGCCGTGCTGTTCATGGCCGCCGCAACGCCGCTGTCGGCATGGGCCAGCGACCGTTATGGACGCAAACCGGTACTGATCATCGGTGGCGTGTTGGCGATTCTGTCCGGGTTCTTGATGGAACCGCTGCTGACTCACGGCTCGACCTGGGGTGTAGCGCTGTTCCTGTGCATCGAACTGTTTCTGATGGGCGTGACGTTTGCGCCGATGGGTGCGTTGCTGCCGGAGCTGTTTCCAACTCACGTTCGCTATACCGGTGCGTCGGCTGCCTACAACCTGGGCGGGATCGTCGGGGCCTCGGCGGCGCCATTCTTTGCGCAGAAACTGGTAGCGATGGGGGGTTTGAGTTATGTCGGAGGGTATGTGTCGGGGGCGGCGGTGCTGAGCTTGATTGCGGTGCTGTGCCTGAAGGAGACGCGTCACAACGATTTGAATCGGGTGGCCTGATAGATCGCCATCGCGGGCAAGCCCGGCGCCTACAGGAACCGCGTTCCCTGTAGGCGCCGAGCTTGCTCGCGATAGTCGCGCCTCGGTTACAGCTCTACAACAACAGCCTGAGCAGCACGGGTCGCTTTAGCCCGAGCCAATTCAATCGACTCATCCCGCGCCAACGCCACACCCATCCGGCGCTGACCATTCACTTCAGGCTTGCCGAACAAACGCAACGCCGTGTCCGGCTCGCTCAATGCCGCACCCAGGTTAGCGAAAGCGGTCTGGGTCGATTGCCCCTCCACCAGAATCACCGCCGAAGCCGAAGGCCCGAACTGACGGATCAACGGGATCGGCAGGCCCAGAATTGCCCGCGCGTGCAGCGCGAATTGCGACAGGTCCTGGGAAATCAGGGTCACCAGGCCGGTGTCATGCGGACGCGGCGAGACTTCGCTGAACCACACCTGATCCCCTTTGATGAACAATTCAACGCCAAACAGCCCACGACCACCCAAGGCTTCGGTCACGGCTTTGGCAACGCGCTCGGACTCAGCCAAGGCAACCGGGCTCATGGCTTGCGGCTGCCAGGATTCCTGATAGTCGCCCTTCTCCTGACGGTGACCGACCGGCGCGCAGAACGTGGTGCCGCCGACATGGCGTACGGTCAGCAGGGTAATTTCGTAGTCGAAGTCGATGAAGCCTTCGACGATCACGCGACCTTTGCCGGCACGACCGCCTTCTTGCGCGTAGTCCCACGCGGTTTTGACGTCATCGGCGCTGCGCAACAGGCTCTGACCCTTGCCCGACGAGCTCATCACTGGCTTGACTACGCACGGGAAGCCGAGGTCTTCAACGGCTTTGCTGTAGTCCTCGAAGGTGTCTGCAAAGTGGTACGGCGAGGTCGGCAGGTCCAGCTCTTCGGCGGCCAGGCGGCGGATGCCTTCGCGGTTCATGGTCAGTTGCGCGGCGCGCGCGGTCGGGATCACGTTGAAGCCTTCGGCTTCCAGTTCAACCAGGGTGGCGGTGGCGATGGCTTCGATTTCCGGCACGATGAAGTGCGGCTTCTCGGCTTCGATCACGGCACGCAGGGCAGCACCGTCGAGCATGTTGATCACGTGGCTGCGATGGGCGACTTGCATGGCCGGCGCGTTGGCGTAGCGATCCACGGCAATCACTTCAACGCCCAGGCGTTGCAGCTCGATCACCACTTCCTTGCCCAACTCACCACAGCCACACAGCAATACGCGGGTCGCGGTTGGCGACAATGGAGTTCCGATACGGGTCATCTCAGGTCCTCAAGAAGCGGATCATCGAGGGATGCGGCGCCTGGCGCGCTTCCCATGGGGAGAAAGCGCGGCATTTTACATGAACCGAAGGCTTTGGCTTCAGCTGACGACGGCCTGTTTGCGCAAGCGCCAGGCCATGATCAGCCACACGGCGGTCACGCCGGCGAACTTCGAGCCCATGGCGGTGAGGATCACGCCCGGGGTGAAGGCGTCGATCATGCCGAAGAAGATGAAGGTATCGAGAGGAATGCTCAGCGCCGAACTTATCCACAGGCGATCGTGCAGCGGGCGCTTGGTGATGCTGAACACCAGCCAGTCGATGCACTCGGACACCGCGAATGCCGTGGCGCTGGCCAATGCGATGGACGGATCGGAAGTGACGTAGGACAGCACCAGCGCGGCCAGCATCGCGGCGATGGCGCCGTGGCCGAAGCGGGTTTGCACCATGTCGCGCAGCACGAACACCAGCCCACCCCAGGCCGACCAGATAATGTCGAGGTGCGGGGCAGTGGAAAAGGCGTAGTTGATCAGCACGACGCTGCAGATGTAGGCGATCAGGAAGAGCATGGGGCGTGGGGATACCTGTCAATTTGGCGCACAGATTACTTCAGCCCTGCCCAACAACCAAACCCGACGCAAACCCTGTAGCAGCGGCCGAAGGCTGCTACAGGTCTGGGGTTTTGCCGATCATCCAGAGCAGGCCGCTGGATTTGGCCCGCTCATGACACAACCCCAACACCGCGCGGCGCTCGTCGTTGGTCATTCGGCTCCAGCGGGTGATCTCTTCCACCGTGCGCTGACACCCGGTGCAAATGTCATCGTCGTCCAACGCGCAAATATTCACGCAGGGCGATAGCACCGGCCGTTCTGTGGCGCTCATTCTTCCTGCTCGGCCAGATCGCGGGCGTAGCGCTGCGAGTTATGCACATAGTGGGCGGCGCTGGCCTCGAGCATCTTTTTCTGCGGCTCGGTCAATTCCCGCACCACTTTGCCCGGCGACCCCATGACCAGCGAACCGTCCGGGATTTCCTTGCCTTCGCCGATCAGCGAATTGGCGCCGATGATGCAGTTCTTGCCAATCTTCGCGCCGTTCAAAATGACCGCATTAATACCGATCAAGCTGTAATCGCCCACGGTGCAGCCATGCAGCATGGCGTTGTGGCCGATGGTCACGCCGGTGCCGATGGTCAGCGGGTAGCCCATGTCAGTGTGCATCACGGTGCCGTCCTGGACGTTACTGTTCTTGCCGATCAGGATCAGTTCGTTGTCGCCGCGCAGCACGGCGTTGAACCAGACGTTGGCGCCCTCCTCCAGTTTGACCTTGCCCACCAGCACGGCATTGGGTGCGACCCAGCTCTGCGGATGGGTTTCGACGCGGGCGTCGCCCAGGCGATATTTCATCTTGTTGTCCTCAAGGCCAGGCAGGCTCGGTTCACGCCATACGAACGATGGCTTCAGGTGTTGATAAAACTCTTGGGCGGTTGATGCAGGCTGATTTTGGCGTCATAGAGCAGGTTGATCAACTCGACGATCATAATCGCCGTCAGGCCCCAGATCTTGTATTCGCCATAACGATAACTCGGCACGTACCAGCTACGGCCCTGGTAATCGATGCGGTGGGTGTGTTCGCGTGGATCTTTACGGAAGAATTCGAGCGGCACGCTGAACACCGCGGCGATCTCGGCATCGTTGGCCCGGTACTCGACGAAGTCCGGAATCACGCCGACATAGGGCGTGACCTTGATGCCGTGCAGGGAGATCAGCGGGCTGAGCGGGCCGATGACTTCGACCAGGCCCGGCGGCAGGCCGATTTCTTCTTCGGCTTCACGGAGCGCGGTGAAAATCAGGTCGGGGTCTTCGGGGTCTCGGCGTCCGCCGGGGAAGGCGACTTCGCCGCCATGGGTCGAGAGCCCGCTGGCGCGCAGGGTCAACAACAGTTCCGGTTCATCACTGCGAGTGATGGGCACCAGAACCGCGGCTTCGGGGAAACGTTTATCGGTTTCCAGCGTTGTCGGCGTGTGGTTGCTTACCCGATGAAGTAGCTCGTCCAGCATGAGTGTTCTCGATCTGTGCCTTACCCTGCATCATGCACCAATCGAACCGACCGCCCAACCCCATAAACACGGCATGTCGCTAAACGACAACTTGCCGACAGACACCGCCGCACGCCAAGATAGGCGCAGCATTCAGGAACCCAAGCATGAAATTTTGCAGTCAGTGCGGCAACCCGGTGACCCAGCGCATTCCCGAAGGCGATTCACGCCTGCGGTTTGTCTGTGACAGCTGCGATACGATTCATTACCAGAACCCCAATATCGTCGCCGGCTGTGTCGCGACCTGGGGTTCGAAGGTGTTGCTGTGTCGACGCGCCATCGAGCCACGGCGCGGTTACTGGACCCTGCCGGCCGGTTTCATGGAAAACGGCGAAACCATCGAGCAGGCGGCCATTCGTGAGACGGCCGAAGAAGCCTGCGCCCGGGTACGCAACCTGAGCATCTATACGCTGATCGACGTGCCGCACATCAGTCAGGTGCATGTGTTCTTTCGTGCCGAGCTTGCGGACCTGGACTTTTCAGCCGGCCCCGAGAGCCTGGAAGTGCAGCTTTTCGAAGAAGCCGACATCCCTTGGTCCGACCTGGCTTTCCGCACCGTGGGTCGTACCTTAGAATGCTTCTTCGCTGACCGGCGGACCGAGGATTACCCTGTGCGGTCCGAGTCGATCCCGCCACTTGCTCAGCCTGCCATCACTTAAAACATCTATAACTAAAATAGCCGACACCTCTAGGGATATCGTTTCAATGCGCTGGTTGCTTGCCGTGTTCTGTTTGTCGTTCGTCGCAATGTCGCAGGCTTCCGTAGCGGAAACCCTGGACGGCAAAGCCATCGAAAAAGTCCTGATTCTCAAGTCCGCCCACCAATTGCAATTGATCAATGGCGGCAAGCCGCTCAAGACCTATCGCATTTCCCTGGGCAAACATCCCAAGGGGCCGAAGCTGATGGAGGGCGATAAACGCACGCCAGAAGGCCTCTATTGGGTGGACTGGCGCAAAGTCAGCGACCGCTTCAATCTGGCGATGCACATCTCCTACCCGAACATCAGCGACTCCGCCCGTTCGCGGCGTGAAGGTGTCGATCCCGGTGGCATGATCATGATCCACGGCACCCCGGACACGGAAGATACCCCTGAAGACCTGTTCCACACCCTGGACTGGACCGACGGCTGCATCGCCATGCGCAACATGGACATGCGCGAAGTCTGGAACCTGGTACCGGACGGCACGATGATCGAAATCCGCCCGTAAACTCCGCCCCCCTCGCCACAAACGGCTACCTTCGGTCGCCAGCAAAAAATAATCTCAAAAGATCGCAGCCTGAGACAACGCCTGCCGGGGTGATACCAATTCCCCGCGCAAGCGTCACCACAGACTGCGATCTTGGCGTTCAAACGCCCCCTCGTTAATACCACTTCAATCCACCCGCTTATAAGTCCGCCTATCAGGGCAGGTTTTTCCACGCCCACAGCCAAGTACTGGCATTGACATGGTATTTAAGTGGTATTAATTTTCAGCCCATTCACGGGCGACAACATTCCAATATCCGCCCCGGACTCCTGCCATGAACGATCTCCAGGCCCTGCGCCCCGACGACACCCAACCCACGCCGTTGTACCTGCAACTGGCGCGCAATCTGGAAGCGGCCATCCATGCCGGCCAGTGGAAAGCCGAACAGGCCATGCCGTCGGAGCGAAGCCTCAGCGAAAGGCTCGGCATCTCCCGCGTCACCGCACGCAAGGCGCTGGAAGTGTTGTTCGAGCAAGGCCTGATCCGCCGCCACCAGGGTTCCGGCACGTTCATTACCCCACGCCTGGAACAACCGCTGTCGCGTCTTTCGGGTTTCAGCGAAATGCTCCGGCTCAAGGGCTTCGTTCCGGGGTCGCAATGGCTGGAACGTGAAATCACCCCGCCGACCCACGAAGAACTGATCCGCCTCGGCCTGTCGCCCAACGACAAGGTGGCGCGTCTCAAACGCCTGCGCAAAGCCGACGACACCGTGATGGCGATCGAGATGAGCACCTTGCCCGCCTCAATCATTCCCAAACCGCAAGCCGTGGGCGACTCCCTCTACGAATACCTCGACGGCATCGGCAAACCGGTCGTGCGCGCGCTGCAACACATCCAGGCGATCAACGCCTCGGACGAATTCGCCGCCCTGGTCGGCATCGCCCCTGGCACCGCCATGTTGTTGATGACGCGGGTCGGTTACCTGGAAGACAACACCCCCATCGAAGTCACCGACACCTATTGCCGCAACGATTACTACGACTTTGTCGCAGAGCTTCGTCGATAAAGAACTGCGTCACCAAGACCGAGAACCGAAATGTCCGAAGACAACATCCTCACCGCCCACGGCTGGGTTCGCGGCCGGCTGATTCACCAACACGGCAAGGTCGTGTCGATCGAAGGCCAACCGTGCGATCCGGCAGATAACGACCTGCCTTATCTGCTGCCGGGTTTCATCGACCTGCATGTGCACGGCGGCGGTGGCAAAGACATCATGGAAGGCGCCACGGCCTTCGAAACCATCACCAAAACCCACGTGCGTTTCGGCACCACGTCGCTACTGGCGACCACCATGACTGCGCCCAGCGCAGAGATTTCCAGCGTGCTCAAAGCGGTCGGCGAGTTCTGCGAGACGCGCCCGAAAGGCAGCGCCCGGGTACTCGGCGTGCACCTCGAAGGCCCGTACATCAACCCTGGCAAACTCGGCGCCCAACCGAATTTTGCCCACACCGCGCTGATGGCCGAAGTCGAAGAATATCTGGCGCTGGCGCCGATCCGCGTGATCACCATCGCCCCGGAAATCGCCGGCCATGACGCCTTGATCCGCGCCCTCAGCGCTCGCGGCGTGCGCATGCAAATCGGCCATACCCTCGGCAGCTACGAGGAAGGCGTCGCAGCGCTGGCGGCGGGTGCGAGCAGTTTCACTCACCTCTACAACGCCATGAGCCCGTTGCATCACCGAGAGCCGGGCATCGTCGGCGCAGCACTGGCCCACGCCAAATACGCCGAGCTGATTCCGGACCTGCTGCATGTGCACCCCGGCGCGATCCGCGTGGCCCTGCGCTCGATCCCGTGCCTGTATTGCGTGACCGACTCCACCGCCGCCGCCGGCATGCCCGACGGTGAATACAAACTCGGCAGCCACACCGTGACCAAATGCCTGGGCGGCGTACGCTTGCCCGACGGCACCCTCGCCGGCAGCACCCTGACCATGGATCAAGCGTTGCGCAATCTGGTGAAGATCGGTCTGCCGATTGCCGAGGCCTCGCAACGCCTTTCGCAATTCCCCGCCGATTACCTCGGCCTTGAAGAACGCGGCCGCCTCACACCGGGCAGCTGGGCCGACTGCGTGCGGCTGGATCGCTCACTCACACTGACCGCCGTCATGGTCGAAGGAGAAGACATTGACTTCAAAAATGCTTGAAGAGGCGCTGTCCTCGTTCGAGGCAGTGCAGGCCCAATTGCAACAGCTCGACCCGCAGATGATCGAGATCGCCGGACGCCTGCGCCGTCAGCCGCCGCAAGTGGCAATGACCGTCGCCCGTGGCAGCTCCGACCATGCCGCCAGTTACTTCGCCTACCTGACCATGCAACTGCTGGGCATTCCGGTGGCGTCGTTGCCGATGTCAGTGGTGACCATGCAGCAAGCGCCGCTGAAGGTCAGCGGCCAGGTGGCGTTTGCCTTCTCGCAGTCCGGGCAGAGTCCTGATCTGGTGAACAGCCTGCGCCTGCTGCGCAAGCGTGGTGCCCTGAGCATTTCCATGGTCAATGCCGAAGGTTCGCCACTGGAAGCAGCCTGTGAATTCAGCCTGCCGCTGTTGGCCGGCACCGAAAGCAGCGTCGCCGCGACCAAGAGTTTTATCGCCACGCTCAGCGCCAGCGCTCGTCTGATCGCGCACTGGAAAGAAGATGTAGAAATGCTCGAAGCCGGCAACGCCCTGCCGGAAGGTCTGCGTGACGCCGCGCAACAGGATTGGAGCATGGCCATCGACGCCCTGCGCGATTGCCAACGCTTGATGGTGATCGGTCGCGGCGCCGGGTTCGCCATCGCCCAGGAGGCGGCGCTGAAATTCAAGGAGACCTCGGCGATTCAGGCGGAGGCGTTCAGCAGCGCCGAAGTCCGCCACGGCCCGATGGCCTTGATCGATGAACACTATCCATTGCTGATCTTCGCCCCACGCGGTGCCGAACAGGCCGGTTTGCTGAGCCTCGCCGCCGACATGCGCCAACGCGGCGCCTGTGTATTGCTGGCCGCGCCCGATGACATCGCCGAACGCGACCTCACCCTGACCCGCGCCGAACACCCGGCCCTTGATCCGATCCTGGCGATCCAGAGTTTCTACGTGATGGCTGCCGGTTTGGCCGTCGCTCGTGGCATGGACCCGGACCAACCGCGTCATTTGAGCAAAGTCACGCGTACCCATTGATCGAACGGCAACGAATAACCCCGTAGCCGCTGTCGAGCGCAACGAGGCTGCGGTCTTTTGATCCTGCTTTGAACTGATCGCAGCCTCGTTGCACTCGACAGCGGCTACAGGGCGAGATGATCCGAACTGTTGTTTTTTAATGAGACCGAGCCATGCATAACAACAATAAAGAGCTGACCCTCAGCGCCCCGCTCAGCGGCCCGGTGCTCACGCTCGCCAAGGTCCCGGACCCGGTGTTCGCCAGCGGGGCCATGGGCGACGGGATCGCCATCGACCCACTGAACGACACCCTTCATGCCCCTTGCGCTGGCCTCGTTGTGCACGTGGCCCGAACCGGTCATGCGATCACCTTGCGCGCCGACAACGGCGCCGAACTGCTGCTGCACCTGGGCCTCGACACCGTCGAGTTGCAGGGCGAAGGCTTCTCGATGCTGGTCAAGGAAGGCGCGCGGGTCAGCAATGGCCAGCCGCTGTTACGCTATGACCTGGACAAGGTTGCGCAGCAGTGCAAAAGCCTGGTCAGCCTGATGATCCTGACCAACAGCGGGGATTTTCAAGCACGGCCGATCACTCTGAAATCGGTCAAGGTCGGCGAGCCTTTGCTGCACATCATTCGCCGGCAGGCTTGCGGAGCGCAGGTCGAAACCGACGCCTCAGGCATCGAAGTTAACGGGCATGTTCAGGTCGCCTTTCGCGGAGGATTACATGCGCGTCCTGCGGCGCTGATTCGCCAGACCGCGCAAGGTTTCAAGAGCAAATCGCAGCTGCATTTCGGTGGTAAATCGGCGACCTGTGACAGCCTGATCGGGCTGATGGCGCTGGCGGTCGGCGAGCAGGATGAAGTGCAAGTCAGTTGCCGGGGCGTGGACGCCGAAGCGGCGCTGCAATCTTTGTTGACCGCGCTGTCCACCGCCTTGGCCGAAGACAGCCACGCTGCCGCGCCAACGCCGATTGCCCAACGCATTCGTCCGGCCGAAGCCGGTGTGCTGCACGGTGTTTGTGCCGCGCCAGGTCTGGTGGGTGGGCCACTGTTTCGATTGCACGCCATCAGCCTGCCGGTTGACGCCGGCGGTCATGATTCCGAGCAACAACAAGATGCGCTCGATACCGCGCTGATCCTCGTGCGCAGCGAAATCGAGCACACCCTGGCCCAGGCCAAAAAGCACAAGAACACCGACGAAGAAGCGATTTTTGCGGCACACCTGGCGCTGCTTGAAGATCCGGCACTGCTGGACGCGGCGAATACCTCCATCGTCCAAGGCGCCGCCGCGACCCACGCCTGGAGCCAGTCAATCGACGCCCAGTGCGAAGTCCTGCAACAACTCGGCAGCCCGTTGCTGGCCGAGCGAGCCAATGATTTGCGCGACCTCAAACAACGCGTGTTGCGCGCCTTGCTCGGCGAAGCCTGGCAGTACGACGTGCCGGCGGGCGCCATTGTCGCGGCGCACGAACTGACCCCATCCGACTTGTTGCAACTCAGCCAGCAAGGCGTCGCCGGGTTGTGCATGGCCGAGGGCGGCGCGACCTCCCACGTGGCGATTCTTGCGCGTGGCAAAGGCTTGCCTTGCATGGTGGCACTGGGCTCGACGCTGCTGAATCTTGAGCAAGGTCAATCGGTGGTGCTGGACGCTGACGGTGCTCGTCTCGAACTGGCACCGACAGCCGAACGCCTGGCCGACGTGCGTCAGGCGCAACTCGATCATCAGCAGCGCCGCGCTTTTCAACAGTCTCAGGCGCACACCCGTGCACTGACGCTCGATGGACTGCACATTGAGGTGGCCGCCAACGTCGCGTCCAGCACAGAAGCGGCCGACGCGCTGGCCAATGGCGCCGATGGCGTCGGCCTGCTGCGCACCGAGTTTCTGTTCGTGGATCGCAACACCGCGCCGGATGAACAGGAACAGCGCCTCGCCTATCAGGCCGTGCTCGATGCGATGGGCGACAAATCGGTGATCATCCGCACCATCGACGTCGGCGGCGACAAGCAACTCGATTACCTGCCCCTGCCGGTCGAGGCCAATCCGGTGCTTGGCCTGCGCGGCATTCGCCTGGCTCAAGTGCGCCCGGAATTGCTCGATCAGCAGCTGCGCGCACTGCTGCATGTTCACCCGATATCGCGCTGCCGGATCCTGCTGCCAATGGTCACCGAGGTCGACGAGCTGCTGCACATTCGCAAGCGCCTTGAGGCGTTGTGTTCTGAACTCGGCGTGAGTGAAGGCCCGGAGCTTGGGGTGATGATCGAAGTCCCGGCCGCCGCATTAATGGCCGAGCACTTGGCCGAACATGCAGATTTCCTGTCCATCGGCACCAACGACTTATCGCAATACACCCTGGCCATGGACCGCGACCACGCGGGCCTCGCTTCACGCGTCGACGCCATGCACCCGGCGCTGCTGCGCTTGATCGCACAGACCTGCGCGGGCGCGGCGGTGCATAACCGTTGGGTTGGCGTCTGCGGTGCACTCGCGTCCGACCCGCTGGCGACGCCGGTGTTGATTGGCTTGGGGGTCAGCGAGTTGTCGGTGAGCCCGGTGCAAATCGGCGAAATCAAAGACCGCGTGCGCCACCTCGACGCCGCCGAATGCCGACGCATCAGCCACGACCTGCTCAAACTGAGCAGCGCTGCGGCCGTGCGTCACACCTGCCACCAGCAATGGCCTCTGAGCTGAACAACAACTACAACTCTCAAATAAAAAGAGCACAGGGAGAACCGCCATGTACCAACACTTCATCGAAGGCCTGCAGCGCCTCGGGCGCGCATTGATGCTGCCGATCGCGATCCTGCCGATTGCCGGGTTATTACTTCGCTTGGGCGATACCGATTTGCTGAACATCGCGATCATCCACGACGCCGGCCAAGTGATCTTCGCCAACCTGGCGATGATCTTCGCCATCGGCATCGCGGTCGGTTTCGCCAAGGACAACAACGGCACCGCAGGCCTGGCCGGGGTGATTGGTTACCTGGTGATGATCTCCACCCTCAAGGTGCTGGATGCGAACATCAACATGGGCATGCTCGCCGGGATCGTCAGCGGCTTGATGGCCGGTGCTCTGTACAACCGCTTCAAGGACATCAAGCTGCCGGAGTATCTGGCGTTCTTCGGCGGCCGGCGCTTTGTGCCGATCGTCACCGGGTTTGCCGCCGTCGGCCTGGGCGTGATCTTCGGGTTGATCTGGCCACCGATCCAGCAAGGCATCAACAGCTTCGGCGCACTGATGATGGAGAGCGGCAGCTTCGGTGCTTTCGTCTTCGGCGTGTTCAACCGCCTGCTGATCGTCACCGGCCTGCACCACATCCTCAACAACATGGCATGGTTCGTCTTCGGCAACTTCACCGACCCGACCACGGGCGCCATGGTCACCGGCGACCTGTCACGCTACTTCGCCGGCGACCCGAAGGGCGGCCAGTTCATGACCGGCATGTTCCCGATGATGATCTTCGGCCTGCCCGCCGCCTGCCTGGCGATGTACCGCAACGCCCTGCCGGAGCGGCGCAAGGTCATGGGCGGGATTTTCCTGTCGATGGCCCTCACCTCGTTTCTGACCGGCGTGACCGAGCCGATCGAATTTGCCTTCATGTTCCTCGCGCCATTCCTGTATTTACTGCATGCGCTGTTGACGGGGTTGTCGATGGCAATCACCAACGCGCTGAACATTCACCTCGGGTTCACCTTCTCCGGTGGGTTCATCGACATGATTCTCGGCTGGGGGAAATCCACCAATGGTTGGTTGGTGGTTCCTGTAGGGCTGGCTTATGCGGTGATCTACTACGTGGTGTTTGATTTTTGTATTCGCCGTTTCAATCTCAAAACGCCGGGGCGTGAAGAAGTGCCGACGGGCGACAAGGTGGTGGTCGCCGAGAACGAACGGGCCGGGGCTTACATCAAGGCGCTGGGTGGCGCGCAGAATTTGATCACGGTGGGTGCGTGCACGACACGGTTGCGACTGGACATGGTGGATCGCAACAAAGCCAACGATGCCGAGTTGAAAGCGCTGGGGGCGATGGCGGTGGTGCGTCCGGGGAAAGGCGGAAGTTTGCAGGTGGTGGTTGGGCCAATGGCGGACAGCATTGCGGATGAAATTCGCTTGGCGATGCCGGCGTTGGGGCGAGCGATTGTGTCTTCACCGGCTGCGGTAATCGATGCTCCGAAGCCTGCTGCTGTGGCGACTTCAGAGGCGCAGCAATGGCTGAATGCCTTGGGCGGAGGCGAGAATGTGCTGCAGATGGACTGCATTGCCATGACCCGGATTCGGTTGCAACTGGCCGATGGCAAGGCGTTGTCGGAATGTGATTTGAAGGCGCTGGGGTGTCAGGGGGTTAGCCAACTTGAGGGCGGCGTTTGGCATCTGCTGATCGGCGACAAGGCATCGAGTTTGAGTGATGCGCTGGAGGTGTTGGTGAATCGTAGTGAGGTGAGTGCCAAGGTTTAGATCGTTGGTGCTTGATAGTCAGTCTTCGCGAGCAGGCTCGCTCCCACATTTTTGATTGGGCACATCTGGTAGAGATAGGTCGGCTATCAGGCCGCCATCGCTGGCAAGCCAGCTCCCACAGTTGGATTGGGTGTATCTGGTGGAGATTGGTCGGCTGACAGGCCGCCATCGCTGGTAAGCCAGCTCCACAGTTGGATTGGGTGCATCTGGTAGGGATCGGTCGGCTATCAGGCCGCCATCGCAGCCAACAAAAAACCCGCTGAACGCAAATTCAGCGGGTTTCCCATTTCAGCAGCCAGGAAGATCAGAAATCCTCCAACCGCCACACCTCATAAGCCGGCGTCTCATAGGGATGGCTCTCTTTCAAAGCCACCACCACCGCGCGAATCAACTTATCGCTGACCACAAGCTCAACCTTCCATTCCTCGACCTGCTCGACCTGCCCCGCTTCGCCAATGAACGGCTGACTGCCATCCAACGGGCGAAATTGGCCTAGGCCGAGCACCTGCCACGCGCAATGATCATAAGCGCCGATCCGTCCGCCACCGGCGGCGAATACGGCACTCTTGACCTGCTCCACATGACTGGCCGGAACAAAAAAGCTCAGCTTGTACACGACGCTTAGTTCACCCACACGCGAGCGTTACGGAACATACGCATCCAAGGTGCGTCCTCGTTCCAGTCTTCTGAACGCCACGAGTTCTGCACAGCGCGGAACACGCGTTCCGGGTGCGGCATCATGATCGTTACGCGACCGTCGCGGCTGGTCAAACCGGTGATCCCGCGCGGCGAGCCGTTCGGGTTGGCCGGATATTTTTCGGTGACCTTGCCGTGGTTGTCGACGAAACGCATCGCCACGCAACCCGACAGATCCGCTTCCAGCAACGCTTCTTCGCTGGCGAACTCGGCATGGCCTTCACCGTGAGCGATAGCGATTGGCATGCGCGAACCGGCCATACCCTGCAGGAAGATCGAGTTCGACTCCTGGACCTGAACCATCGCCACGCGCGCTTCGAACTGCTCGGAGCGGTTACGTACGAAGTGCGGCCAGAATTCGCTGCCCGGGATCAGCTCGTGCAGGTTGGACATCATCTGGCAACCGTTGCACACGCCGAGGGTGAAGCTGTCGGTACGTTCGAAGAAACCCTGGAACGCATCGCGAGCACGGCTGTTGAACAGTGCGGACTTGGCCCAGCCTTCGCCGGCACCGAGGACGTCACCGTAGGAGAAACCGCCGCAAGCGACCATACCTTTGAAGTCGTTCAGGTCGACACGGCCGGCCAGAATGTCGCTCATGTGCACGTCGATCGCGTTGAAACCGGCGCGGTCGAACGCGGCCGCCATTTCCACCTGACCGTTGACGCCCTGCTCACGCAGTACGGCAACCTGTGGGCGAATGCCTTTCTTGATGTAAGGCGCGGCGACGTCCTGGTTGACGTCGTAGCTGAGCTTGACGCTCAGGCCCGGGTTGTCTTCTTCCAGCAGCACGTCGAACTCTTGCTCGGCGCAGTCGGCGTTGTCACGCAGACGCTGGATCTGGTAGCTGGTTTCGGCCCACTGACGTTGCAGCAGACGACGCTGACCTTCGAACACGGTTTCGCCGTTGAAGGTGATGTTGATCTGGCCGTTGTTCATCGGCTGACCGATCACCGACACGCAGTCGCCCAGGCCGGCCGCGCTGAACTGCGCAAGGATGTCCGGGGTCGCGTCCTGACGAACCTGGATCACAGCACCCAGTTCTTCGTTGAACAGGATCGCGGCGATGTCGGCGGAAGTTTCTGCCAGGCCATCGAGGTTCAGGCTCAGACCGCAGTGACCGGCGAAGGCCATTTCCACCACACTGGTCAGCAGACCACCGTCGGAACGGTCGTGGTACGCCAGCAGGTGACCGTCGGCATTCAGGCCCTGGATCACCGCGAAGAAGGCCTTGAGGTCTTCGGAATCATCGACGTCCGGCGCTTGCGAGCCGAGCTTGCCGTGCACCTGGGCCAGGATCGAGGCGCCCATGCGGTTCTGGCCACGGCCCAGATCGATCAGGATCAGGTCGGTGGTGCCCTTGTTCATGCGCAGTTCCGGGGTCAGGGTCTGACGGATGTCAGCCACTGGCGCGAAACCGGTCACGATCAGAGACATTGGCGAAGTGACCGTCTTGTCGACGCCTTCGTCGCTCCAGCGCGTGGCCATGGACATGGAGTCCTTGCCCACCGGGATGGTGATACCCAGCTCAGGGCACAGTTCCATACCGACCGCTTTCACGGTGTCGTACAGACGCGCGTCTTCACCCGGGTGACCGGCAGCGGACATCCAGTTCGCCGACAGTTTGATGTCGGAGATCTTGTTGATGCGCGAAGCGGCAATGTTGGTCAGGGTTTCGCCGATGGCCATGCGGCCCGACGCCGGAGCGTCCAGCAGTGCCAGCGGAGTACGCTCGCCCATGGCCATGGCTTCACCGGTGTAGACGTCGAAGCTGGTGGCGGTAACGGCAACGTCGGCCACCGGAACCTGCCACGGGCCGACCATTTGGTCACGGGCCACGAGGCCGGTGATGGTGCGGTCGCCGATGGTAATCAGGAAGCTTTTGCTCGCCACGGCCGGGTGATGCAGAACGCGCTCTACGCAGTCTGCAATCTCGAGCGTCGACGGATCGAAGTCGTCGCCCAGTTCGTTTTCACGAACGGCCGAACGGTGCATGCGCGGGGCTTTGCCCAGCAGCACTTCGAGTGGCATGTCCACCGGACTGTTGCCGAAGTGGCTGTCGGTGACGGTCAGTTGCGGCTCGGCAGTGGCTTCGCCAACCACGGCGAACGGGCAACGCTCACGTTCACAGATCGCCTGGAAGCGTTCGAAGTCGGCCGGGCCGACCGCCAACACGTAGCGTTCCTGGGATTCGTTACTCCAGATTTCGTGCGGGGCCATGCCCGGCTCGTCGTTTGGAATGTTGCGCAGTTCGAAACGGCCACCACGGTTGCCGTCGTTGACCAGTTCCGGGAAGGCGTTGGACAGACCGCCCGCACCCACGTCGTGGATGAAGCTGATCGGGTTTTTGTCACCCAACTGCCAGCAACGGTCGATGACTTCCTGGCAGCGACGTTCCATCTCAGGGTTTTCGCGCTGTACGGAAGCGAAGTCCAGGTCAGCCGAGCTGGTGCCGGTGGCCATGGAGGAAGCCGCGCCGCCGCCCAGACCGATCAACATCGCCGGGCCGCCGAGCACGATCAGCTTGGAGCCAACAGTGATCTCGCCTTTCTGTACGTGTTCGGCACGGATGTTACCCATGCCGCCGGCCAGCATGATCGGCTTGTGGTAACCACGAACTTCGTCGCCACGCGGGGTGGTGATCGACTGTTCGAAGGTACGGAAATAACCGGTCAGGGCCGGACGACCGAATTCGTTGTTGAACGCGGCGCCACCCAGTGGGCCTTCGATCATGATGTCCAGCGCGGTGACGATGCGCTCAGGCTTGCCGTATGGCACTTCCCACGGCTGTTCGAAGCCCGGGATTTGCAAGTTGGACACGGTGAAACCGGTCAGGCCAGCCTTCGGCTTGGCGCCACGACCGGTCGCGCCTTCGTCACGAATCTCACCGCCACTGCCGGTGGATGCGCCCGGGAACGGGGCAATCGCAGTCGGGTGGTTGTGGGTTTCGACTTTCATCAGGATGTGCACCGGTTCCTGCACCGCGCCGTACTGGCGGGTTTCAGGGTCCGGGAAGAAACGGCCGGCGACGTTGCCGACGATCACCGAGGCGTTGTCCTTATAAGCCGACAGAACGCCTTCGCTGTGCATCACGTAGGTGTTCTTGATCATGCCGAACAGGCTTTTTTCCTGGCTCTGACCGTCGATGTCCCAACTGGCGTTGAAGATCTTGTGACGGCAGTGCTCAGAGTTCGCCTGGGCGAACATCATCAGTTCGATGTCATGCGGGTTGCGCTTCAAGCCGACGAAGGCATTGACCAGGTAGTCGATTTCGTCTTCGGCCAAGGCCAGGCCCAGCTCGGTGTTGGCTTTTTCCAGCGCGGCGCGACCGCCACCCAGCACGTCGATCGCAGTCAGCGGCTTCGGTTCGGCGTGGCTGAACAGGCCGGCGGCCTGTTCGAGGTTGGCCAGAACGATTTGCGTCATGCGGTCGTGCAGACCGTCCGCAATCAGTTGCGCGTCGGCGTCGCTGAACTGACCGGTTACATAGAACGCGATGCCGCGTTCCAGGCGCTGGATCTTGCTCAGGCCGCAGTTGCGAGCGATGTCGCTGGCTTTACTGGACCACGGCGAGATGGTGCCGAAACGCGGCAACACCAGGAACAGACGGCCGGTCGGCTCTTGTACCGGAACACTTGGGCCGTACTTCAGAAGGCGCGCAAGCACCTGCTGTTCGTCGCCGGTCAGGACGCCGGTCACTTCGGCGAAGTGAGCGAATTCAGCATACAGGCCGCTGACAGCCGGGACCTTCTGGCTCAGTTGCTCAAGGAGTTTGCTGTGGCGAAAGGCAGAAAGGGCAGGAGCGCCGCGCAGGATCAACATCTTCGGGACAGCCTCGGGAGGGGTGTGCTTTGAGGCCGTGCATTCTAGCCTAAACCGCCCGCGACATCACCCGAAACGGTACAGGCGGCTGCACCCAAGTGTCGGACCGGGGATCCAGGCCTGAGAATGGCGCTCAAAAAGGGTTATTTTTTCTGTCACAAAATGCGGTTCGGGCCCATTCCTGCGGGCTCCGGAGCGGTTTTCAATTGCCTAGCAGACAAGCCCTCCTCTGTCGAGATATGGCGGCCGTGGTCCTTTGCGTATACTGCGCAGATGTTTTCCCCAACGGCTTTGCGTCCGCGGTACGCCAAATGGCTGATCGCAACCGGACTCTTCCTGATGCTCAGTGGCTGTGTTGATAAACCCAACACGCTGGAGCGCGTAAAGGAGGATGGCGTGCTGCGGGTGGTTACCCGAAACAGCCCCGCCACCTACTTTCAGGATCGTAACGGTGAAACCGGCTTCGAATACGAGCTGGTGAAGCGCTTCGCCGACGATCTGGGGGTGGAACTCAAGATCGAGACCGCCGACAACCTCGACGACCTGTTCAATCAGGTGGGCAAGCCTAACGGCCCGGTGCTGGCTGCTGCCGGCCTGGTCAGCAGTGAGGAACGCAAAAAGCAGGTGCGGTTTTCCCACTCCTACCTGGAAGTCACCCCACAGATCATCTACCGCAACGGCCAGTCACGGCCGACCGATGCGGGCGACCTGGTCGGCAAGAAGATCATGGTGCTCAAGGGCAGCACCCACGCCGAACAGCTGGCAGAGCTGAAAAAGAAATACCCCGGCATTGAATACGAAGAATCCGACGCGGTTGAAGTCGTCGACCTGCTGCGCATGGTCGATGAAGGCCAGATCGACCTGACGCTGGTCGATTCCAACGAAGTCGCGATGAACCAGGTGTACTTCACCAACATACGGGTCGCCTTTGACCTCGGCGACGCCAGCAACCAGAGCTGGGCCGTGGCCGCCGGCGAAGACAACAGCCTGCTCAACGAAATCAACGCCTACCTCGACAAGGTGCAGAAAAATGGCACCCTGCAGCGCCTCAAGGATCGCTATTACGGGCATGTCGACGTCCTCGGCTACATGGGCGCCACCACGTTCGCCCAACATTTGCAGCAGCGGCTGCCCAAATACGAACAGCACTTCAAGGCGTATGCCAAGAAGGAACAAGTCGACTGGCGCCTGCTGGCCGCGATCGGTTATCAGGAGTCGTTGTGGCAACCGGCGGTGACGTCCAAGACCGGCGTGCGCGGCCTGATGATGCTGACCCAGAACACCGCACAGGCGATGGGCGTGTCCAACCGCCTCGACCCCAAGCAGAGCATCATGGGCGGCGCCAAGTACCTGGCCTATATGAAGGATCAACTGGACGAGTCGATTCAGGAGCCGGATCGCACCTGGTTTGCCCTGGCGGCTTACAACGTTGGCAGCGGCCACCTGGATGACGCGCGCAAACTGGCGGCGAAGGAAGGGCTGAACCCGGACAAATGGCTGGACGTGAAGAAAATCCTGCCGCGCCTTTCCGAGAAAAAGTGGTACAGCAAGACACGCTATGGCTACGCCCGAGGCGGCGAGCCGGTGCATTTCGTGGCGAACATCCGTCGTTACTACGACATCCTGACGTGGGTCACGCAGCCACAGCTTGAAGGTGACCAGGTGGCCGAAGGCAATCTGCATGTGCCGGGGATCGACAAGTCGAAACCGGCTCAGGAACCTGCGCCGCTCTAACAGCCCCCCAAACCAATGTGGGAGCGAGCAAGCTCGCTCCCACATTGGTTTTGTGTCTGGGCTTTAGGCTTTTGCGGCGGCCAGGATCAGCGCTTTCATTTCCGACACCGCCGACTTGAAGCCAACAAACAACGCATGCGCCACCAGCGCGTGGCCAATGTTCAGCTCGTTGATGCCTTTGATCGCCGCCACGGCTTCTACGTTGTGGTAGTGCAAACCGTGCCCGGCGTTGACGATCAACCCCTGAGCCAGGCCAAACGCTACACCATCGGCTACGCGCTTGAGCTCTTCGGCCACGTCAGTCGGTGTTTCGGCATCGGCGTAACGCCCGGTGTGCAGTTCGATCGCCGGCGCACCCACACGACGGGAGGCCTCAATCTGGCGTTCATCCGCGTCGATAAACAGCGACACTTCGCAACCGATCTTCGACAAGCGATCCACGGCGGCTTTGATCCGTGCTTCCTGCCCCGCTACATCCAGACCACCTTCAGTGGTCAGTTCCTGACGGGTTTCCGGGACCAGGCAAATGTGCGCCGGGCGAATGTGCTCGGCGAACAGCATCATTTCTTCGGTGACGCCCATTTCGAAGTTCATGCGGGTTTGCAGCACGTCCTTGAGCAGCAGAACGTCGCGTTCCTGAATGTGCCGGCGGTCTTCGCGCAAATGCACGGTGATGCCGTCAGCGCCCGCCTCTTCCGCGTCCAGTGCCGCCTTGACCGGATCCGGATAGCGAGTGCCCCGGGCCTGACGCAGGGTGGCAACGTGGTCAATGTTCACGCCAAGAAGAATGCGATTGCTGGTGGTCACGGAAGCGCTCCTGAATTTAAAGATTCGGCGCACAGCATACGGGGAGACTACGGCTTGCGAAACAGCTCGCGGCTGACTAAAGGACGACCGCCCAAATGCACGGCCAATGCCTGGCGCATCAGCCGCTTGGCAGCGGACAGTGCACCGGGCGCGGACCAGTCAGCATCGGCCATGGCCAACAGTTCGGTGCCATTGAACAAACCGGGTTGCAGCAGATAGACCTGCTCCAGCCCCGCATCCACCTGCAAACGGTAGAGACCGTCCGGCGCGATGGGTTCGCCGTGGATGTCCATGGTCAGCGCAAAGCCGTAGCCGAGATCGTCCAGCAGGCGCCATTCGAACGAGCGCAACAACGGCTCCAAGGGTCGACCTTCGGCCAGCGCGAGCAGAGTCGCGGCGTAATGATCGAATACCCCGGGATGGGGGTCTTCGGAAGGCAATAGACGGATCAACAGTTCGTTGAGGTAGAGGCCGCTGAACAACGCCTCACCGCTGAGCCAGGTGGAGACGCCGGCACTTTCCATGCGCCCGACGTTCTTCAGCTCGCCACGCCCGCGAAACTCGACTTCCAGCGGCACGAACGGCCGCGCCAACGTCCCCGCCTTGCCCCGCGCACTGCGCAACACCGCCCGCAGCCGACCTTGCGGCGTGAGGAAATCCACCAGCGCACTGTTTTCGCGGTAGGCGCGGGAATGGAGGACGTAGGCGGGTTGGCCGATGGGTGGGGTTTGGGACATGGAAGTCAGCGTTCTCAATGAGTGAGCACAGATTTATAAACTACCCAAAACCAATGTGGGAGCGAGCTTGCTCGCGATGAGGGCCTGGCATTCAACATTGATGTTGACTGGCAGACCGCTATCGCGAGCAAGCTCGCTCCCACAGGGTGCTTCGGTGTATCTGGAACAGGTTTACAGGTCGCCGTAACCCAGCGAACGCAACGCGCGCTCGTCATCAGACCAGCCGCCTTTCACTTTCACCCAGAGGTTGAGCATGATCTTGGAGTCGAACAGCAGCTCCATGTCCTTGCGCGCCTCGGTGCCGATGCGCTTGATGCGCTCGCCCTTGTCGCCAATGATGATCTTCTTCTGGCCGTCGCGTTCAACGAGGATCAAGGCATGAATGTGCAGGGTTTTGCCCTGCTGCTTGAACTCTTCGATTTCCACGGTGATCTGGTACGGCAGCTCGGCGCCCATCTGGCGCATGATTTTCTCGCGTACCAGTTCGGCGGCGAGGAAGCGGCTGCTGCGGTCAGTGATCTGGTCTTCCGGGAAGAAGTGATCGTTTTCTGGCAGGTAACCGGCGATCACACGCTCCAGCGCTTCGAGGTTGTGCCCGTGCTGGGCCGAGATCGGCATGATCTGCGCGTTCGGCAGCTGTTCCTGCAACCAGCTCAGGTGCGGCATCAGCTCGGCTTTGTCTTCGATGCGATCCGTCTTGTTCAGTGCCACGATCAGCGGACCGGTCACGTACTGGACGCGCTCGAGAACCATCTGGTCTTCGTCGGTCCACTTGGTGCGGTCAACCACGAAGATCACCACGTCGACGTCTTTCAACGCCGCCGAAGCGGTCTTGTTCATGTAGCGGTTCAACGCCTTTTCGCCGCCCTTGTGCATGCCCGGGGTGTCGACGTAGATCGCCTGCACGGCGCCTTCGGTCTTGATGCCCAGCATGTTGTGGCGGGTGGTTTGCGGCTTGCGCGAGGTGATCGCCAGTTTCTGACCCAGGATGTGGTTCAGCAGCGTGGACTTGCCCACGTTGGGACGGCCGACGATGGCAACATAGCCACAGCGAGTTGCGTTTGTATCAGTCATTGCCATTCTCCACACCCAGGGCAATCAGTGCTGCGGCGGCCGCTACCTGTTCGGCAATACGACGACTCACACCCTGACCTCGGCTTTTTTCATTCAGTAAGGTGATTTCACATTCGACGAAGAACGTCCGGCAATGCGGCTCACCCTGGATATCCACCACTTCGTAACGTGGCAGCTCACAACCACGCGATTGCAGGAATTCCTGCAGGCGGGTTTTTGGATCTTTGTTGGTGTCGACCAGCGTCAGGCCTTCGAACTCACCGGCCAGCCAGGCCAACACACGCTCGCGCGCCATGTCCATGCCGGCGTCGAGGTAGATCGCACCAATCAGCGCTTCCAGGGCATCGGCCAGAATCGACTCGCGACGGAAGCCGCCGCTTTTCAGTTCGCCAGAGCCCAGGCGCAGGTAGTCGCCCAGATCGAAACCGCGGGCCAGTACGGCCAGCGTCTCACCTTTCACCAGGCGTGCGCGCAAACGCGACAACTGGCCTTCGCGGGCCAGCGGGAAGCGATCGAACAGCGCCTCGCCAGCGACGAAGTTAAGAATGGCATCACCGAGGAACTCCAGGCGTTCGTTGTTACGCCCGGCAAAGCTGCGGTGAGTCAGGGCCAGAACCATCAGTTCCTGGTCCTTGAAGGTGTAGCCGAGCTGACGCTCGAGACGACTTAAGGAGACGCTCACGGTTTACCCACGCTGAGTTCGTGGTTGGATTCCACCGCCATCGCCGTGATACGGCGCAGGCCTGGGACAATTAACGCTGTGTTCAAAAATAACGTCCTGAATATCATTGGCTTCATGCTGCTGGCGCCGATTGTGCCGACTCCAGAAAAGCATTCGGCGCTGTGTTCAACAGCGCCGTGTGTGATTACTTGATCAGGCCAACCCGCGAGAAATTCGGCAGGTGACTGAGTTTGGGTTCCGGCCAGCTCATCCAGACTGCGAAGGCCTTGCCGACGATATTCTTGTCGGGAACCATGCCCAGCAGATCCTTGGGAATGCTTGGATCATCCCAGTAGCGACTGTCGTTGGAGTTGTCGCGGTTGTCGCCCATCATGAAATAGTGCCCGGCGGGCACGGTCCACGAATGGTCCGGCGTGGCGCGATAGCGGCTCATTTCCTTGCGGATCAAGTGCTCGGCAACGCCGAGTTTTTCCTTGTAGAGCTCAGCGCTGCCCAGCGTGCCCGGCTCGGAGCCGACCAGTTGCTCGGCAATCGACTCGCCGTTGACGAACAGACGCTTGTCGGCGGTGTAGCGAATCGTGTCGCCCGGCAGGCCCACTACACGCTTGATGTAGTTGACGTTCGGATCGCTCGGGTAACGGAACACCATCACATCGCCGCGCTGCGGATCACCGACTTCGATGACTTTCTTGTCGATCACCGGCAGGCGGATCCCGTAAGAAAACTTGTTCACCAGAATGAAGTCGCCCACGTCCAGGGTCGGTTTCATCGAGCCGGACGGAATCTGGAACGGTTCCACCAGGAACGAACGCAGGACCAGCACGATGAACAACACCGGGAAGAACGACTTGCCGTATTCGACCAGCAGCGGCTCTTTGTTCAGTTTCTCGATCACCACCCCGTCAGGCTGGCTGACGCTGCCCTGATAGGAGGCAATGGCAGCACGCCGACGCGGCGCCAGGAAAACCAGATCGAGCAACGCCAACAGGCCGCAGACGAACACGGCGATGACCAGCAACAGCGGGAAATTTAGTGACATAGGACCTAACTATCCAACCTGAGCACTGCAAGGAAGGCTTCTTGTGGAATTTCCACGTTGCCGACTTGCTTCATGCGTTTTTTACCGGCCTTTTGCTTTTCAAGCAGTTTCTTCTTACGGCTAACGTCACCGCCGTAGCATTTGGCCAATACGTTCTTTCTGAGAGCCTTGACGGAGGTTCGCGCAATGATCTGCCCGCCAATGGCGGCCTGGATCGCGACGTCGAACATCTGGCGCGGAATCAGTTCTTTCATCTTCTCGGTCAGCTGGCGACCTTTGTAGTGCGCGTTATCCTTGTGCACGATCAGCGCCAGAGCGTCGACCTTGTCACCGTTGATCAGCACATCCAGTTTCACCAGACTAGCCGATTGATAACGATCGAAATGGTAATCGAGCGACGCATAACCACGGCTGGTCGATTTCAGACGGTCGAAGAAGTCCAGGACCACCTCGTTCATCGGCAAATCGTAGGTCACCTGGACCTGGGAACCGAGGAACAACATGTCGTGTTGCACGCCACGTTTTTCGATGCACAGGGTAATGACGTTGCCCAGGTGCTCTTGCGGCACAAGAATATTGGCCCGCACGATCGGCTCACGCATGTCTTCGATCGAGGACAGGTCCGGAAGCTTCGACGGGTTATCGACGTAAATCGTTTCACCGGTTTTCAGCAACAGCTCGAAAATTACCGTCGGCGCCGTGGTGATCAGGTCCAGGTTGTACTCGCGCTCCAGGCGCTCCTGGATGATTTCCATGTGCAGCATGCCGAGGAACCCGCAACGGAAGCCGAAGCCCAGGGCGTCAGAGCTTTCCGGGGTGTACTGCAGGGACGAGTCGTTGAGCGTGAGCTTTTGCAGGGCTTCACGGAAATCTTCGAAGTCGTCGGAGCTGACCGGGAACAAACCGGCGTAAACCTGCGGCTGAATGCGTTTGAAACCTGGCAGCACGTCAACGTCTGGCGTCGAGCTCAAGGTCAGGGTGTCACCTACTGGCGCACCGTGAATGTCCTTGATGCTGGCGATGATGAAGCCTACTTCACCGGCCTTCAGGTCAACCGTCGGGGTGTGTTTCGGGTTGAAGACACCGACGCTGTCCACCAGGTGGATCTTGCCGGTGGATTTGACCAGGATCTTGTCGCCCTTCTTCACACGACCGTGACGCACACGCACCAGGGAAACAACGCCCAAGTAGTTGTCGAACCAGGAGTCGATGATCAACGCTTGCAGCGGATCTTCGTAGTTGCCGGTCGGCGCAGGAATGGTCGCGACCAGGCGCTCGAGCACTTCGTCGACGCCCAGACCGGTCTTGGCCGAGCACTCGACCGCATCGGTAGCATCGATGCCGATGATTTTTTCGATTTCTTCTTTGACGCGGTCCGGATCGGCCTGTGGCAGGTCGATCTTGTTCAGGACCGGCATGACTTCCAGGCCCTGCTCGATCGCCGTGTAGCAGTTGGCAACCGACTGCGCTTCAACGCCCTGACCGGCATCGACCACCAGCAACGCACCTTCACAGGCCGCCAGCGACCGGCTGACTTCATAGGTGAAGTCAACGTGGCCGGGGGTGTCAATGAAGTTCAGCTGGTACTTGATGCCATCGCGAGCGGTGTAATAAAGGGTGACGCTGTGGGCCTTGATGGTGATCCCGCGTTCACGCTCCAGGTCCATGGAGTCCAGTACCTGGGCTTCCATTTCGCGCTCGGCAAGGCCGCCGCACATCTGGATGAATCGATCAGCCAGCGTCGACTTGCCATGGTCAATGTGGGCGATGATGGAGAAATTGCGGATATGACTCAAATCACTCACGGATCAACACTCAAAAAGGCTGCAGGCATAGCCCGCCGAAAAATAGCCGGGAATTGTACCTGATCCACGGCGCAAGCGTCACGTTCGCAGGTCAGACGGCACGTACAAAAACGCCCCGGTCTTGCGACAGGGGCGTTTCAGATGGCGACGGGGTCAGGAAAAACCCCCGATCAACCAGCCCGGCGCAACAGCCAGACGCCCGCCAGGGCACAGACACCGGCCGGAATCAGCACCGCAAACAGCGGCGAGAAACCGAACACCAGGCTCGAAGGCCCCAGCAAATCCTGGACGATACGGAAGGTGAAGCCCACCAGAACGCCGGTAAACACCCGCTGGCCGAGGGTCACAGAACGCAAAGGACCAAAGATGAAGGAAATCGCCATCAGTACCAGCGCCGCCGTCACCAGTGGCTGCAACACCTTGACCCAAAACGCCAGCCAGTAGCGGCCATTGCTCAGGCCCTGATCCGCCAGATAGTGGATGTAACCCCACAATCCGCTGATCGACAGCGACTCGGGCGCCATCACCACGGTGTCCAGCAACTGCGGGCTCAGGGCAATATCCCAGCGCTCGACGGGGGTGGTGACCACTTCGGTGCTCTTGTCATGGAACACCGTGGTCGTGACGTCGCTGAGCTGCCAGTGATCCTTGTCGAACTCGGCACGCTTGGCGAAGCTTGACGACAGCATGTGCCGCTCCTTATCGAAGCGATAGCGGGTCACACCGTAAAGAATGCCGTTGGGCTGCACCGAGTTGACGTGGATGAACTCATCACCCTGGCGGTGCCACAAGCCATGCTTGGCGCTTTGCGCATCGCCACTGCCCTGGGCCAGCGAGCGGTTGGCTTGTGCCGTGACTTCGGTGGCCGGCGCCACGTATTCGCCGATCAGCACGCCCACGACCATCAGGATCAGCATCGGCTTCATGACCGCCCAGACGATACGACCGATCGACACACCCGCGGCGCGCATGATGGTCAGCTCACTGTTGCTGGCCAGACTGCCCAGGCCAATCAGGCACCCGATCAGTGCCGCCATTGGCAACATGTCGTAAAGACGGCGCGGCGCCGTCAGCAAGACGTAACTGGAAGCATCCATCAGCGTATAGGTATCGCTGACTTCGCTCATCTCGTCGATGAAGGCAAACAGTGTCGCCAGGCCGAGAATGATCCCCAGTACCGCCAGGATGGCCATGAATACGCTGCTACCGATGTAGCGATCGAGCTTAACCACGAGCCACCTCCAGCGCGCTGCGGCGACTCGCCATCTTCAGGCGCAACGGCTCCCAGTAAAGCAACCCGAGTCCAATGATCAGAAACACCCCGTGAACCCACCACAACCCAAGGGCCGGCGGGATCTTGCCCTTATCGAGGGCGCCACGGGCGGCAATCAGGATGGTCAAGTAAGCCATATAAAGAAGAATCGCCGGCAGCAGCTTGAGGAAACGGCCCTGGCGCGGGTTGACCCGCGACAACGGCACCGCCATTAGCGTCACGATGAACACCAGCAACGGCAAGGACAGACGCCATTGCAACTCGGCGCGCAAGCGCGTGTCCTCGGTCCCCATCAAGGAACGAGTGCTCATCGCATCACGGTCGGTCACTTCGTCACTGACGTCCGGCTTTGGCAGCAATACCCCGTACTCGTCGTACTTGATCGCGCGATAGTCGGCCTGCCCCGGATTACCGTCATAGCGATAACCGTTGTCGAGAATCAGGTAGCGGTTGCCGTCCGGGCGGATTTCCTGGCGGCCCTTCTCGGCCACCAGCACGGAAATCCCGCGATCCTTCTGGTCAGAGTTGGTGTTCTTCTGCGAA
Organism: Pseudomonas mucoides; assembly: GCF_015461845.1. Lineage (GTDB taxonomy): Bacteria > Pseudomonadota > Gammaproteobacteria > Pseudomonadales > Pseudomonadaceae > Aquipseudomonas > Aquipseudomonas mucoides. The sequence continues at coordinate 1,803,600 of NZ_JACOPW010000001.1, forward strand.
ATGAACACACCTGCCAGATTGACGCGATCATCGGTCAACTGTTCGGTGTAGGTCACCCGGGTCCCGTCACGCAACGCCTGGAAGCGACCCGGCTCGAGGGTATCGAACTCGGTCAGCGCATCCTGTTTATTCAGCAGCAGCTGGAACTGATTGGCACCTTGTGGCGCCAGGCTCAGGCTCAGCCAGGCCACGATCAACGCCACCAGCGTGGCCGGAAACAGGGTAATGACAAACAGTCGCTGCTGGCTCATGCCGGTGGCCGACAGCACGGTCATTTCGCTTTCGAGGTACAGGCGACCGTACGCCAGCAGGATCCCGAGAAACAGGCCCAGCGGCAGAATCAGCTGCAGGAAACCCGGCAGGCGAAAGCCCATGATCAGGAACAGCGAGCCCGGATCCAGCAGGCCCGAGGCCGCCTGGGCGAGGTATTTGATGAAGCGACCGCTCATGATGATGACCAGCAGCACGGCGCTGACTGCGCTCAAGGTCAACAGGACTTCGCGGGACAGATAACGGAAGACAATCAAACCAGACACTCCAGGGTTGTCAGGCTAAGGCGGCCAAACAAGCAAACGTATCAGACAGCCTGCAGGGCAGAGCCGCCGAAAAAGATGGCGCATTATCCTGTGAATGAGTGCCCCTGTCACTGCGCATGCTCAAGCTGGCGTTCAATGCGTTGAAGATCGTACAACCGAGGGTTGTCAGGCGCAGGGAGCGAGGTTCAAACTGCGGCCTTTGTCGCGGGCCGTGACCTGCGTCTTACCATCTATATAAGCAAGCGTCTGTGCGTCGCCGTTTTGCCCACGCACGTTGACCATTATTCAGGGACCCGGACATGGAACTGGTTGTAAAAAGCGTTAGCCCAGAAACGTTGAAGACCGCCACGCTGGTCGTCGCCGTCGGCGAAGGCCGCAAGCTCGGCGCCGTGGCCAAACAGCTGGACGAACTGAGTGGTGGTGCGATCAGCGCTGTGCTCAAGCGCGGCGACCTCGCCGGCAAAGTCGGCCAGAGCCTGTTGCTGCACAGCCTGCCGAACCTCAAGGCTGACCGCGTTCTGCTGGTTGGCGTGGGCAAGGACGAAGAGCTGGGCGACCGCCCGTTCCGCAAAATCATTGCCGGCGTACTCAACACCCTGAAAGGCCTGGGCGGCACCGACGCCGTGCTGGCGCTGGACGAAATCGTGGTCAAGGGCCGCGACAGCTACGGCAAGACCCGCCTGCTGGCTGAAACCCTGGTGGACGGCGAATACACCTTCGACCAGTTCAAGAGCCAGAAAGCGGAACCTCGCGCCCTGAAGAAAGTCACCCTGCTGACCATCAAGGCTGCGCAGGCTGAAGTCGAGCGCGCCGTGACTCACGCCACCGCTATCGCCAACGGCATGGCCTTCACCCGTAATCTGGGTAACCTGCCGCCGAACATCTGCCACCCGACGTTCCTCGGCGAGCAGGCCAAGAACCTCGGCAAAGAATTCAAAACCCTGAAAGTAGAAGTTCTTGATGAAAAGAAAATCAAGGAACTGGGCATGGGTTCGTTCTACGCCGTGGGCCAGGGCAGCGCCCAGCCTCCGCGCCTGATCGTCATGCAATACAACGGCGGCAAGAAATCCGAGAAGCCGTATGCCCTGGTCGGCAAAGGCATCACCTTTGACACCGGCGGCATCAGCCTGAAGCCGGGCGCCGGCATGGATGAAATGAAGTACGACATGGGCGGCGCTGCCAGCGTGTTCGGCACCCTGCGTGCTGTGCTTGAGCTGAAACTGCCGATCAACCTGGTGTGCATCCTGGCGTGCGCCGAGAACATGCCGAGCGGCAACGCTTCGCGCCCTGGCGACATCGTCACCACCATGAGCGGCCAGACCGTGGAAATCCTCAACACCGACGCCGAAGGCCGTCTGGTGCTGTGCGATGCCCTGACCTACTCCGAACGCTTCAAGCCGCAAGCCGTGATCGACATCGCGACCCTGACCGGCGCCTGCGTCGTGGCCCTGGGCGCCCACACCTCGGGCCTGCTGGGTAACAACGACGAACTGATCGGCCAACTGCTGAGCGCCGGCCAGACCGCTGACGACCGCGCCTGGCAATTGCCGCTCTTCGATGAGTACCAGGAGCAGTTGGACAGCCCGTTCGCCGACATCGCCAACATTGGCGGGCCGAAAGCCGGGACTATCACCGCAGCCTGCTTCCTGTCGCGCTTCACCAAGAACCTGAACTGGGCGCACCTGGACATCGCCGGCACCGCATGGACCAGCGGCGGCAAGGACAAGGGCGCCACTGGCCGTCCGGTTCCATTGCTGACCCAATACCTGCTGGACCGCGCCAAAGCCTGAAACCGATGAACCGGGGTGGCGTTGCCTTTGGGTGACGCCGCGCCTGGCTCAGGAACCGCAATGACCAAAGTCGACTTCTATATCCTGCCCAGCGCCGATCCTTCGGCACGCCTGGATTTCGCCTGCAAGCTCACCGAAAAAGCCTGGCGCATGGGCCACCGCATTTACCTGCATTGCAGCGATGCTAGCCAGCGCGACGACCTTGATGCGCGCCTTTGGGCGTTCAAGGGCGAAAGCTTCGTCCCTCATGGGCCCGCCGACAGTGAACCGGACGGTTTGATTGTGCTGGGACTGGGTGAAGACTGCGGTCAGCACCAGGACCTGCTGGTCAATCTCGACCTGAAAGTGCCGGTATTCGCCAACAAATTTGCCCGCGTGGCGGAAATAGTGGTGGAAGATCCGACGATTCGTGCGGCTGCGCGGGAGAGTTTCCGTTTCTACCGCGAACAGGGCTATCCTCTGCAAGACCACCGTTTACAGCGACTCTGAGCATTCCGATGGACACTCCGAAACCGCAGCAAAAGTCCGCGCACCTGCTGGACGACCTCGAGTCGATCCGCCAATTGCTCGGCGATGACAACCTGCAACCTCCGCTGCTGACCGACACGGTCATCGACGGTGATCAGGAACAGATTCCCATGTTGTTCGAGTCTGTCGGCAATGTGCCGCAGCCGGTCGAACCGACACCACCGCCCGCCCCTGCCGCGCAACCCGCGCCGAACACCAGCAAAGGCCCCGACGCCCTGCTGCACCTGGACGGCGAACTGCGCGCTGCTGCGATGTTGATCATGCAAGACGTGATCGACGACTTCGCCCCGCATATTGAAACCGAAATCAAACGTCGCCTTGAAGCGCGGATGGAACGGCTTCTCAGCCAATACGAATAACCAGAATCCCCCCAATCCCTGTGGGAGCGAGCTTGCTCGCGATGAGGCCATAACCTTCAACATCCATGTTGACCGACCGACCGCCATCGCGAGCAAGCTCGCTCCCACAGTAGATCAGCGCTGGATTTGACTGCGCCCTGTCCGCACCTGCTCGCCCTGCGCCCCATGCCCCGCTATACTTGCCGGCTTTTCCTGAATAAATGCCAATAGGGTCCCGCCGCGCATGGATAAGACCTACCAGCCGCACGCCATTGAAACTTCCTGGTACAACACTTGGGAGTCTGAGAATTACTTCGCCCCGCAAGGCGCGGGCGAGTCCTACACCATCATGATCCCGCCGCCGAACGTCACCGGCAGCCTGCACATGGGTCACGGCTTCAACAACGCGATCATGGACGCCCTGATCCGTTTCCGCCGCATGCAGGGTCGCAACACCCTGTGGCAGCCGGGCACCGACCACGCCGGTATCGCCACGCAGATGCTGGTGGAGCGTCAACTCGAAGCCAAAGGCCAGAGCCGCCACGACCTGGGTCGCGAGAAATTTCTCGAGAAAATCTGGGAATGGAAGGATGAATCCGGCGGCAACATCAGCCGTCAGATCCGTCGCCTCGGCTCGTCCGTCGACTGGAGCCGCGAGCGCTTCACCATGGATGACGGCCTCTCGGAATCGGTGAAAGAAGCCTTCGTGCGCCTGCATGAAGACGGCCTGATCTACCGCGGCAAGCGTCTGGTCAACTGGGACACCAAGTTGCACACGGCGATTTCCGACCTCGAAGTGGAAAACCACGACGAGAAAGGTTTCCTGTGGAACCTCAAGTACCCGCTGGCCGACGGCGTCAAAACCGCGGAAGGCAATGATTACCTGATCGTCGCGACCACTCGCCCGGAAACCATGCTCGGCGACGCCGCCGTCGCGGTTAACCCGAACGATGAACGCTACAAAGCTCTGATCGGAAAATTTGTCGAGCTGCCGCTGGTCGGCCGCCGCATCCCGATCATCGCCGACGATTACTGCGACCCTGAATTCGGCACCGGCTGCGTGAAAATCACCCCGGCCCACGATTTCAACGACTACGAAGTCGGCAAACGCCACAACCTGCCACTGCTGAACATCTTCGACAAAAACGCTGCCGTACTGCCGGCCTGCCAGGTGTTCAACCTCGACGGCACGCTGAACGAAAGCATCGACGGCAAGATCCCGGCCGAATACGCCGGCCTCGACCGCTTTGAAGCCCGCAAGCAAATCGTTGCTGCATTCGACGCCGCCGGTCTGCTGGTCAGCGTCAATGATCACGCCCTGAAAGTGCCGAAAGGCGACCGCTCCGGAACGATCATCGAGCCATGGCTGACCGACCAGTGGTACGTGTCGACCAAGCCGTTGGCCGAGCCAGCGATTGCAGCCGTTGAAGATGGCCGCATCCAGTTCGTGCCCAAGCAATACGAAAACATGTACTTCTCGTGGATGCGCGACATCCAGGATTGGTGCATCAGCCGTCAGTTGTGGTGGGGCCACCGGATTCCGGCCTGGTACGACGAGTCGGGCAAAGTCTACGTCGGTCGCGACGAAGCCGAAGTGCGCGCCAAGAACAATCTCGGTCCGGACATTGCGCTGCAACAGGACAACGACGTTCTCGACACCTGGTTCAGTTCGGGCCTGTGGACCTTTTCCACGCTCGGCTGGCCTGAGCAGACCGAATTCCTGAAAAAATTCCACTCCACCGATGTGCTGGTGACCGGTTTCGACATCATTTTCTTCTGGGTTGCCCGGATGATCATGCTCACCATGCATTTGGTGAAGAACGAAGACGGCACGCCGCAGGTTCCGTTCAAGACCGTTTATGTGCACGGCCTGGTGCGTGATGGCCAAGGCCAGAAGATGTCCAAGTCCAAGGGCAACGTCCTGGACCCGCTGGACATCATCGACGGTATCGAACTGGAAGAGCTGGTACAGAAACGCACCTCCGGCCTGATGCAGCCGAAACTGGCGAAGAAGATCGAGAAGCAGACCCGCGACGAGTTCGCCGACGGTATCGCCAGCTACGGCACCGACGCCCTGCGCTTCACCTTCTGCTCGCTGGCGTCCACCGGTCGTGACATCAAGTTCGACATGGGCCGCGTTGAAGGCTATCGCAACTTCTGCAACAAGATCTGGAACGCCGCGCGTTATGTTCTGGACAAGGGCGAAGACTGCGGCCAGAACGGCGAAGCCTACGAACTGTCCCTGGCGGATCGCTGGATCATCTCGCAGCTGCAACGCACCGAAGCCGAAGTGACCCGTCAACTCGACCAGTTCCGTTTCGACCTGGCGGCGCAAGCCCTGTACGAGTTCATCTGGAACCAGTATTGCGACTGGTACCTGGAACTGTCCAAGCCTGTGCTGTGGGACGAAAACGCGCCGGTCGAGCGTCAGCGCGGCACCCGCCGTACACTGGTTCGCGTCCTGGAAGTGGCGTTGCGTCTGGCGCACCCGTTCATGCCGTTCATCACCGAAGAAATCTGGCAGCGCATCGCGCCGCTGGCCGGTATTCAGGGCAAGACGATCATGCTGCAACCTTGGCCAGTGGCCAATGAAGAGCGCATCGATCCGGCCGCCGAAGACGACATCGAATGGCTCAAGGAACTGATGCTCGGCACGCGTAACATCCGTGGCGAAATGAACATTGGTCCTGGCAAACCGCTGCCGATCTACCTGAAGAACGTCAGCGCTGAAGACCAGCGCCGTCTCACCGAGAACGAAGCACTGTTGAAGAAGCTGGCTCGTCTTGAATCGATCACGGTGTTGGCTGCCGGCGAAGAAGCACCGCTGTCCGCCACCGCACTGGTGGGCGAGATGGAAGTGCTGGTGCCGATGGCTGGCCTGATCGACAAGGACGCCGAACTGGCGCGCCTGGACAAGGAAATCCTGCGTCTGCAGGGAGAAGTCCAACGCGTCGGTGGCAAGCTGTCCAACGCTGGTTTCGTCGACAAGGCTCCGGCTGAAGTCATCGAGAAAGAGCGCGCCAAACTGGCCGAAGCCGAACAGGCTTTGGGCAAGCTGGCCGAGCAGCATGCGCGGATTGCCAGTCTGTAACGGCACATCGCAATGAAAGAGGGAGGCCCGTAACGGCCTCCCTTTTTTGTGCCTGCCCCTTTCCCTCAAACGCCGAATGCCCCCTGTAGGAGTGAGCCTGCTCGCGATAGCGGCCCATCAGTCGACATCATCGTTACTGACACGCAGCCATCGCGAGCAGGCTCACTCCTACAGGGGGAATCTGGTGTTTGTCACAATTGGGTTCACAACGGCTGGATGTGGGACAATACCCGTCACTTTTAGCCATACCCGAATCGACAACGCCCATGAACGCCCCCCGCACACCAAGACCTGCGCGCAAAAAGCCTGACACCGCCACCCCGGCCAAAGCCGTGGAACCGCGTGAAAAAGCCAACCTGCACCCGCGCAACCGCCATCAGGGTCGCTACGACTTCCCGGCACTGATCAAAACCACGCCGGAACTGGCGAAGTTCGTGATCATCAACCCGTACGGCAAGGAAAGCATCGACTTCGCCAGCCCCGACGCGGTGCGTGTGTTCAACCGGGCGTTGCTCAAGTCGTTTTACGGCATCGCGCATTGGGACATCCCGGCGGATTACCTCTGCCCACCGGTTCCGGGGCGTGCCGACTACGTGCACTTCCTCGCCGACTTGCTGGCCAGCGTCAATGACGGTGAAATCCCTCGCGGCGCGCCGGTCAAAGTGCTCGACATCGGCATGGGCGCCAACTGTGTCTATCCGTTGATCGGCTACAGCGACTACCGCTGGCACTTCCTCGGTTCGGAAATCGACCCGACGGCCGTCGCTGCCGCCAAAGCCATCGTGCAGTCCAACGGTCTGAATAAAGCCATCCAGTTGCGTCAGCAAAATAATCCCAAGCACATCCTGCTGGGCTTGCTGGAGCCGGGTGAACGCTTTGACCTGACCATGTGCAACCCGCCGTTCCACGCCTCGATGGACGAAGCGACCAAGGGCAGCGAGCGTAAATGGCGTGCCCTGGGCCGTGCCGACCCGAAACGTAAATTGCCGGTGCTGAACTTCGGTGGTCAATCGGCTGAGTTGTGGTGTGAAGGCGGCGAAGCGCGGTTTGTGACGCAACTGATCGCCGAAAGTGCGAGTTTCCAGCATAAAGTGCTGTGGTTCAGCACGCTGGTCTCGAAGGCCTCGAACCTGCCTGCAATCCAGACGGCACTGAAAAAAGCCGGTGTGCTGGAAAGCCAGGTGGTGGAAATGTCCCAGGGCCAGAAGCAGAGCCGCTTCGTGGCCTGGACCTTCCAGACCAAATCCGAGCAGCAGGTCTGGCGCGAACGCTGGGTTCGCAAGAGCTAAGCAGGCTCACTCCTGCGTTGGTTCAGCGGTGGTGCAGGACAATCGCTGAATCGCAGACATAAAAAAACCGTGTCCGGATTGCTCCGGAGCACGGTTTTTTTTAACAAGTCTTACTTGTTAACAGCGTCGGTCAGGCCTTTGGCCACAACCAGCTTGATAACTTTCTTGGCAGCGATTTCGATGGCAGCGCCAGTCGAAGGGTTACGGCCAGTACGGGCAGGACGCTCAGTCACTTTCAGTTTGCCGATACCTGGCAGAGTGATTTCGCCGCCGTTTTCCAGCTGATCAGCAACGATTTGGCCCAGTTGGTCCAAAGCGTTACGCGCGGTGGTTTTTGGCGCGTCGATAGCTTCAGCGATGTCGGCGATCAGTTGGTCTTTAGTAAGAGCCATGTAGTGTTCCTTCCCTATCAAATTCATATGGATTGCAGAGTGCAGTGTCAGCCATCGAGCCCGATCTTCTGGATCTGGCACCCTCGGCCAATAACCACTGGATCGGGGTTATAGATACCGAAATCAGGGTTTGGTTCGACCTGACAAATGCTGAATGCACGCTTAACGCAGTGACTTCGCGCAAGACGGGGCAAAACTAGCACAGAGACGGGGAAATATCCGCCTCTAGCTACCCATTTGGTCAGCTTTATTGCTCTAAAACGGGAAAAAAACGCATAAGCGCCGCCGGTCGCCCCGGATTTACCCTTCATGCCGCGCCAAAACCAGTGGTTGCGGTACACTTGGCACTTTTTCGGGGAGCACGCCCTCCTCTCTTCAATCAGCCGAGAAGCCCATGCCGATCCGTCATTGCATCGTCCACCTGATCGACAAAAAACCCGACGGCACACCTGCAGTTCTTCACGCCCGCGACTCTGAACTTGCCGAGTCGAGCGCCATCGAGAACATGCTTGCCGACCTTAACGAGAGCTATAACGCCAAACAAGGCAAGGCCTGGGGTTTCTTCCATGCCGAATCCGGCGCGCACCCGTTCAGCGGCTGGCTGAAGGAATACTTCGAGGGCGGCAAGGACTTCACGTCGTTCAGCCGGGTGGCAGTGGAACATCTGCAAAAGCTGATGGAAGAGTCAAACCTCTCAGTAGGCGGCCACGTGCTGTTCGCCCATTACCAGCAGGGCATGACCGATTACCTGGCGATCGCGCTGCTACACCACAGCGAAGGCGTTGCTGTGACGGATCAGCTGGACGTGACCCCATCCCGCCACCTGGACCTGGGCCAATTGCACCTGGCCGCGCGGATCAACGTGTCCGAATGGCAGAACAACAAACAGTCCAAGCAGTACATTTCGTTCATCAAAGGCAAGAACGGGAAAAAGGTTTCGGAGTATTTCCGCGACTTCATCGGCTGCCAGGAAGGCGTCGACGGCCCGGGGGAAACCCGCACCCTGCTCAAGGCGTTCAGTGATTTCGTGGAAAGCGAAGATTTGCCGGAAGAATCCGCCCGCGAGAAAACCAAGACCCTGGTCGATTACGCCAGCAGCCAGGCCAAGCTCGGCGAACCGATGGGCCTGGAAGAACTCTCCGAGCTGATCGACGAAGAACGTCCGAAAGCGTTCTACGATCACATCCGCAACAAGGATTACGGCCTGTCGCCAGAGATTCCGGCAGACAAACGCACCCTGAATCAATTCCGCCGCTTCACTGGCCGCGCGGAAGGCCTGTCCATCAGCTTTGAAGCGCACCTGTTGGGCTCGAAGATCGAGTACGACGAAGAAGCCGGCACACTGATCATCAAGGGCTTGCCAACTCAGTTGACCGACCAGCTCAAGCGACGCAACTGATGCTGAACGGCATCCTGAAGAAATTCCTGCTGATTCTGCTGGTCGTTGTGGTTTACCAGAACTGGGGCAAGATCGAGCGGGTGTTCAACCCTTCGCAAGTGGTGTCGGAGCAGGCACAGGCCAAGGCCAACGTCGTGCTCTATGCCACCGACTGGTGCGGTTACTGCAAACTGACCCGGCGTTTTCTCGATCAGAAAGGCATTCCGTACAAGGAATTCGATATCGAGAAGGATGCCCAGGCGCGTACGGCGTATGAGGCGTTGGGGGGTGGCGGGATTCCGATCATCGATGTGAACGGGACGCTGATTCGCGGGTATGACCCGGACGCAATCCTCGCGGCCCTGAAATAACAACTGTGGGAGCTTGCTCGCGGTAGCGGTGCATCAGTCGACATCATCGTTAACTGACACGCAGCCATCGCGAGCAAGCCCACTCCCACAGTTTGTACGTCAATGCTTCTCGATGCGGAACCCAAAGCGCGGAAAATGCACATGCACCACGCCGCCACGTTCGTCTTCACGGCGCAGAATCAATTCCTCACTGCCCGCAAACAGTAATTCACCCACCACCGGATCAACGCCGTAATCGATAGCCGCGATCTTCACCTGCTCGCCAGGTTCAAACCCGTTCGGTTCTTCGAACTGCTCATCCGGCAAAGCCGCTGGCGTGGCATTGCGCGCCACCTCCAGCGCCTCCGCGGACGTAATCTCGCTGGACGCACCATGCCCGAAGCCCATCACCCGCCCAAACCAGGCCGACACAGCCGGATAGGCATCAACCAGCGGTGAAGTGACCGGCGTCGCCTTGAGGAACCACAGTGAATGGACCAGAGCAAAGTCGGCAATCGACGGCTCGCCAAGCAGGAAGTCACCCTGCTCGCGTTGCAACTGTTGTTCCAGCCGCGCCATGATCGTCGGCCATTGATGTTTCGCCTGCTCGGCGGACAACCTGGAAGCGCTGCCACCGCTGAACAACCCGGCGCGGTCGGCGAGGAATGCCTTGATCGCCTCCGGCGACAATTTGCCGAAACGCACCGCCACCGATTCCGGCTGGAAGACCAGGCTGACCGCATGCTGGAACACCACCGAGTCCGCCCAGGCCGCAAAGGTCGCGGCAATCATTTCCTGGCCTTCCGGGAAAAACGCCGGCAAGGCTTTTTCCTGCTCCAGACGACGGGCAATCAACGACGTGTCGCAATAGATATCCGCGCCGATCTGCAAAACCGGCGTCCTGCGATAGCCACCGGTCAGCGCAGTCAGATCGGGTTTTGGCATCACCGGCGAAATGTTCACCGAGCGCCAGGACAACCCCTTGAAGCCCAACAGCAGGCGGGCTTTTTCGGCAAAAGGGGACGTCGGGTAATGATGAAGAATCAACTCGGACATGCTCGGCTCCGCCGCACGGATAAGGAATCCGCAGCTTAGCGCGCAATCGACAAGCGGCCTACAGATCTGCCTGATAGGAACTTATCAGTCAGGTTGATAAGCCCGCAGCGGCGCTCGCGACCAGACATTCCTTGGCGCTTTTCCTGAGTTTTTTGATCAGCCGTTCCTGCCGTAGCGCTTCGCTTTTATCGCGACAGACTTCTGTGTAAACGAGTGCCACGGCCGGGCTGGAGAGGAAGAACCGCGCACCTTTGCCGCTCTGGTGTGTGGCGAAGCGCCGCACGGGGTCGTCGCTGATGCCGCAGTAAAGCGAACCATTGGCTGCGCGAACGAGATAGACGAACCAGGGTTTGCTGACGGGCAGCACCGGTTCGGTGGCAGTGTCGGAAGATTCGCTGAGGGTGCTCACGTGACGATCATGGCTTGTAGGAAACAAGCCGCGATCTTATCAGCGACTGGCCTGGAATGCCTTCAGCCCCTTGAGGGCTTGAGCACGAACGGCGTTTCTGACCAGAGGCGTCCACCCCAGTATCAGCCCTTTGAAACCCAGCGCCTGCCGCGACCAGGCCCACAGGTCGAAGTTGTCGTGGTGCTCGCAGATCTTGCCGTCGCGAAACACGAAGCGCGCCTGAATATCGTTGACCACAACGTTGCCGGTCTGGCTGAACAGGTACGTCGCGACCCAGTGCGCACCGCCCGTGCGATCGTCGGCCCGCACGTTGTCGAAGGTCAGGGAGAAGTCCTTGGCCCGAGTGGTGAGCATGCGCCACATGTCGCCGGCGTCGCGACCGCGCAGTTCGCCGAACGCCGGATCACTGAACACCACATCGTCGGTGTAACAGGCGCTCATGGCCTCGGCATCCAGACGCTGAAAAGCCTGGTAGAACCGGGTGATCAATGCGTTGTGGGCATCACTCATGGGCAAACTCCGTAAGTTTGAAGGATTGCCTGCACGATAGTCTGCAAAGACGGGGAAGACCATGGGCATTCGTGGCGGGAATATCGGGACTGCCCGAGTGCATTGCGAACCTAATGCACCATGCCACTCTCACGGGCATAGGCAAAAAGGTCCACATCCGTGGAAATGCCCAGCCGCTGCATCGCCATGCTTTTCTGTTTGCTGATGGTCGAAACGCTGCGTTTGAAGTGACCAGCGATCTCACTGACGGTCATGCCACTGGCGAGCATTCTGACCACTTCGTGCTCTTTTGCGGAAAGCACAGCGGAACTCGACTGCCCCTGGGCATCTGCCTGAAGTAGCGCGGTGCGCAACGACTGGCTGATATAACGGAGCCCTTCACCCACCGATTTGATCGCCAGGGGCAGTTCCTTTGCCGACGCGCCTTTGTCGATGATCGCCCCCACGCCCAGTGCGAATGCCGCCCTCAGCGTGGTGACGCTGGCAAACATCGTGACCAGAATGATAGGCATCGTCGGGTAGCCACGTCGCACCCGGCTCAGCATTTTCAGCCCATCGGCCTGCAAGTTGCCCGGCATGCAAAAGTCGGTGATCAACAGATCACAAGGCGTCGTGCACAGCAGACTCAACAGACTGTCGGGACCATCCGCCTCCCCTACCACCACACATGTCCGGTTCAGATCGACGAGCATTCGCATGCCGATACGAACGACCGGATGGTCGTCAGCAATGATTACGCGCATTGTCGGATTTATCCTGTTAGGTGACTGGAATGCGCGAAAAATAGCGCCGTCCGGGTCCTACCACAACGCCCTTTCCCGAGCGTAAAACCACCTCACCCAATGTAATCGGGAGCCTGGTTTTTCTCCCACGAAACAAAAAGAACCGCCCTACATTTATAAGCTACATCGGCTACACAGAAGGACTACAGACAACGCTACGCAGCAGGGCGATTTTTAGTCCGCAACACCCTTTCGTACACCGATCCCTCCGTTTTCGTATTAGTTGCATTCCGCATGGCGACCTCGACCGATAGATTGCGCCCTGTCCGTATCGGGCAACTCCCAATCATCGCTCATCAAGGAAGAGCCATACATGAACACGCGTTTATCCCTTCTGACCGCTGCCTTGCTGCTGACCGTTTCCTCATCCGCCTTTGCTGCCTCCAGCACGGACCTGACCGTGAAAGGTCTGATCACTCCGAATGCATGCACGCCAGTACTGGCCGGGGGCGGCATCGCCGATCACGGCAAGTTTTCCGTACAAGACCTCAATCCCGACAAACACACTTACTTGCCTGAAATAATCATGCAAATGACAGTGAACTGCGATGCGGCTACGCCGTTTGCCATAAACCCGATTGATAACCGTGCAGGCACAAGCACTGCGGGCAATTACTTTGGCCTGGGGCTGATCAATACCCACGAAAAGCTGGGCCACTTTCGCGTTGTTCCGCGCAATGTGATGGCGGACGGCACCCACGCTCAAGCCATTCTCTCCACTGATGGTGGCGAGACCTGGCTTAAGGAAGGGTCTGCGGCATTCTGGGGGGCCAACAACATCTGGAGTGTCGGTGCTCCGGGTGCCGTCATTGCTCCCATCGCGATGAAGGAGTTGAACCTTGATCTCCATGTGCGTACCGGCATCGCCCCCGCCAACAGCCTGACCCTGACCGACGAAGTCACACTCGACGGCTCCGCAACCCTCCAGATCAAGTACCTGTAACCCTCCGTCATCAACGAGCAACGCCTGGCACACAGCGTTGCCCGCTCACTCAAAGGACGACCCATCATGGAAAGATGCTCCTTCGCTCTATTGGCTCCACTGTTGTTCGCCTGTGCCCCCATGGCCCTCGCCTCCAGCAGCACAGAAATGAGCGTCACCGGCCTGATCACCCCCAGCGCCTGCACACCCAGCCTGTCCGGCGGCGGCATCGTCGACCATGGCAAAGTCACGGTGAAAGACCTGAGACCGGACCAGCCCACAGCCCTGGAAAACGGCACGCTGTATCTGGAGGTGAATTGCGATGCCGCCACGCCGTTTACCCTGACGACGATCGACAACCGCGAAGGCACGTCCGCCATTCACCCCAATAGTCACGGGCTGGGCGTCATCAACGACGACCAGAACCTGGGCAGCGTTGCACTGGGCCTGTTCGATACGGTGGCCGATGGGGTTGCGGTGAAAACCATCATTTCCCTCAACGACGGTGCCACTTGGCGAGTGTCCTCCTACCTGGGGCACGCCGGCCGGACCGCGTTCGCGGCATTGAACGACCTCGGCACACCGATCGCCATCAAGAATTTGCGCGCACGGCTCACGGCATTCACCACCATCGTGCGCGCAAATGACCTGACGCTGACCGATGAAATCCCCATCGACGGGTACGTCACCCTGCAACTGAATTACTGATCGACCGGTATTCCCGGCTCCATTTTTTCGAACAATCAACGAGACACGTCATGACGATGTTTTCCAATGTCACCCGTCATCTGTTCCATTCGGGCATCGGCGCATTCGCCCTGCTGCTGACTGCAAACGCCCAGGCCGACGGCATGGTGCCGAACACTTCGGTGGTCATCATCAACGAGGCCGACGGCGAAGCGTCCGTGTCCGTGACCAACACCGATGCCAACCTGGCGTTGATGCACGTCACCCTCGAAGACATTGCCGAAGACAGTGAGTCGCTGGTGTTCGTGACACCACCACTGGCGCGCATCGAAGCGGGTAAAACGCAATTGGTGCGGTTCATTCTGCAATCGGATAAACCCCTGCTCACTCAGCGTTTGAAGCGCGTGATCTTCGAAGGTATCCCACAAGGCAAAGCCGCCGCCGAGGCGGGGCAGGCACGGGTGGGCGTGACAGTGCGCCAGAACTTGCCGGTGATCCTGCACCCCAAAGGACTGGCCCCCAATCGCACGCCATGGACCGACCTTCAATGGTCGCTGAAGGACGGTCAACTGACCGTTCGCAACGACACGCCTTATGTGGTGCGTCTGGGCCAGGAAGTGCAGTTGTTGCCGGCGGCGGGCAACGCGATGCTGCCAAAAACCTACGTGCTGCCCGGTGAACACATCAGCATCAAGGTCGCCGAGGGCGCCGCCACACAGGTGCGTTTTCAACCGGCGACGGTCTACGGCTTTGCAGTACCGCATTACGAGGCGCCCATCCAGTCCTGAACCCCCTGACGGCGTCATCAAGGAACGTTGAGCGCCAATGTTTCAGGGCGACGGCCACTTGGCCGTTGCCACAGGCGCGTCTGTAACCGCACGCACGCCGCGATAACCCAAGTGATCCTGATGAACACAGTATCGAATTACCGTGATGGCGAAGCCGTGCCCGTTATTCGGGACGGCGCTCGCCCTCATCCATGGCAGCGAACCACATTGGCCTTGCTGCTGAGCAACGCACTGATGATGCTCGCCGCCTACGGTGAAGTGTCGATGCCCGCGTCGTTCGACAAAGACACGTTATTGCAGCGCGGCATCGATCCGGCGCTGGCGACGCTGCTGATGCAGGCGCCGCAGTTCACGGCCGGCCGCCACCCGGTCACGCTCATCGTCAACGGCCAGCGTCATGGCCGGGTCGATATCACGTTCGATCGCGAAGGTGCGTTGTGCTTCGATCGCGCACTGCTCGATGCAGCGAACCTGAAGGTGCCCGATCGTTTGCTGGACGATGGCCCATGCCACGATTTTCTGGGCAGCGCTTCGCAGACCGTCATCGAACCCGACCCCGCGGCCCTGGCCCTGTCGTTGATCGTGCCCACCGATGCGATACGCCCCAGTGCCCGGGATTTTTCAGGCTATCAAACCGGTGGTGTCGCCGGTTTGATCAACTACGACGTCACCGGTTTGCACGGCCGTTCTGCCAACAGCACCAGCCGCTACGCCTCGGCCAACACTGAACTCGGCTTCAATGCCGGTGACTGGATCGTGCGCAGCCGTCAGGTGCAGACCTGGCAGGACGATGTGTCCACAACGACTCATATTGCGGCCTACGCCCAGCGTACTTTCGCCAGCCAGGAAGCAGTGCTGCAGGCGGGTCAGATCAACCTCTACAACCCAGTGCTCGCCGGCGCGCAGATCACCGGCGTGCAAGTGCTGAATGAACAAGCACTGCAGGTCGAAGGGCAAAGCGCGGTCATTGAAGGGATCGCCAACA
Organism: Pseudomonas mucoides; assembly: GCF_015461845.1. Lineage (GTDB taxonomy): Bacteria > Pseudomonadota > Gammaproteobacteria > Pseudomonadales > Pseudomonadaceae > Aquipseudomonas > Aquipseudomonas mucoides. Next base: position 1,819,431 of record NZ_JACOPW010000001.1, read on the forward strand.
GTCAGGCCCAGGTCGAGGTCCGACAAAACGGTTCACTGATCCATTCCACGGTGGTACCCGCCGGCCCGTTCGCGCTCACCAATGTGCGGCGGCTCAACACGCGCTCCGACGTGGAAGTCACGATCAAGGAGACCGATGGCAGCGAGCGCAGTTTTACCGTGCCGGCCGCGATGTTGGGGGTCGGCTTGCCTGCACCCGGTTATTCGCTGGGCGCCGGTCAGGTGCGCAATGTCGGTGACGCGCAGGGTGGCGATCCCTGGGTCATCAGCGGCGGCTGGAGCGGCGCGTTCACCCCGCAAGTGTCGCTCAGCGCCGGCCTGACCGGTGCCGCCGACTATCGCGCGGCGGGTGCCAGCGTCGGCCTGTCGCCCTCACGTGTCACCCAGGTGCAAGCCACGCTCGCTGGTGCGCAGGCCAGCGGCAGACAAGCCAGTCAAGGGCTTCAAGCTGACCTGAGCGTCTCGCATCGGCTAAACGAGCAATGGGCGCTCAATGCCGGCAGTTCTTACCGAACCCTGGGTTACCGGGAACTGGAAGAGGCGGTGTTCGCCAACACGTCCGACAACAGCCAATCCCGTTACCGCGATCAGCAAAGCGCGGCCCTGTCATGGTCGCATCCATGGCTCGGCGCCTTCAGCAGCGGCTTCAGCCGGTCCAGTTCGTTCGACGGTCAAAGCAGCAGCCGCGCGCTCGCGTCCTGGGGCACCAGCATCGCGGGTGTATCCGTCTCGGCGACCGCCGAATGGCAGCTCAGCGGTTCGAACGGCAACGATGACAGCGTCTACCTGAACCTCAGCATTCCGCTGGGCGAAAACCGCCGGGCACGCAGCTGGGTGCGCAGTTCCGCCGGCGAATACCGCAGCGGCGTGGGCTTGAGTGAACGGGTCAACGATCAACTGGGTTACCGGGTAGGCGTCGAACACGACACGCGCGATAAACAGGTGCAATCCACGGCCGGCGTTTCGCTGCTGCCGCGCTACACCCAGCTCGATCTCAATTACACCCGCGCAGATGCCGAGCGCTCCAGCTACCAGGCCAGCGCTCGCGGTGGCGCCGTGCTGCACGGTGGTGGCGTGACGCTGTCGCCGTACCCGGTGAGCGACACCTTTGCATTGCTGTCGGTCGGTGACATGGGTTCCATCAAAGTGTCGACGCCCAGCGGTCCGGTGTGGACCGACTGGCAAGGTCAGGCGGTGATCCCGCAAGTAAGGGCTTACGGCAAAAGCCCGGTGGAAGTCGACACCAAAACCCTGCCCCGCAACGCCGACATTAACAACGGCCTGGCGGTGATTTCGGCCGGTCGCGGCGCCGTCGACAACGTTGAATTCGGCATCACGATGACCCGTCGGGCCTTGCTCAAGGCCACTACCGCCAATGGCGCGCCCCTGCCGCGCGGTGCCTCCGTGAACACCGCGGATGGCGAATTCGTGACCTTGGTGCAGGACGGCGGCCTGGTGTTTTTGCCCAACGCTCTCGACCGCCGTGCGCTGTGGATCAGCGCGCCGGGGCTGGAGCGCTGCGAACTGCGCTTCGAACTGCCCACCGACGCCGACGCCAACGCGTACTACGAAACCGCCCCTGCCAAGTGCCAAGCACTCTGAGGATGACTTCATGACCCTGTCTCGCTACCTGCTATTGACCCTCGCCCCCCTGGCACTGAGCGGATTCACGCCACTGGCCTCGGCGTCCACGGACGACTGCCAGTTCAACCTGAGCCAGCCGGAGCTCGATTACGGGCTGATGAACCGGTCGATACGGCCTGATGCGGCATCCGAACGCAACCTTGGTGAACGCCAGCTCAGCCTGACCTTGAGCTGTGCGCAGCCCATCGACATGAGCCTGTTCTACCGGGCGATGGCCGCGACCGCCGGACGCTTTCACTTTGCTGAACGCGGCAGCTATCAGATGCGTATTCACGATGCCGTGCTCGATGGCCAATCGGTCGATATCGGGTTGATTGCCGGGGGCGGACAGCCGCCGGCAGAAACGGCGTCGAGCCTGATCTGGCGACCGGAGCACGGGGTCGTCCCGGTGCAAGCCGGCGTGCCGGTGCAGGGGCGCAGTTTCTCGGCGCAGCTTGAGCTGACGGCCTGGGTTCAGGAGCAAGGCATGCAGGTGCGTGACGCGGTGACCTGGGAAGCCTTTGGGGTATTCGACGCCGCTGGACTCACCCGTGAGGCGACCTTGCGCGCCCGATTCGCTCCGGCGGCCTGCGAACCGGTGCTGTCCAACGGCGGTGTGGTCGACTTTGGCACCCTGTCGAAAAAAGACCTGCACGCCGACAAGGACACACACCTGTCGCCCAAGTCGTTGACGCTGAGGGTCGGCTGCGACGCGCCGACGACCTTCGCCTTGATCATGCATGACAACCGCTCAGGCTCGGCAACGCTCGACAGCGAGATCGACTACGGCCTGGGCAAAGACAGCCGCGGTAACAGGATTGGCCGTTTTTCACTGCGCGTAGACCCGGCCGACGCCCATGCCGACGGCTTCGCCCGCCTCTATCGAACCGACTCCAGCATCGCCGGTACGGCCTGGAGCACCGGCAGCGCCAACCCGATCGCCATCGGTAAAAGCCGTTACCTGGCGTTCACCGACAACACCGGCAGCGGCGCTGGCCCGGTGCTGATCCAGAACCTCAGCAGCACGGTGACTGTCGATGCCGTCATCGCCCCCACCAACAGCCTCGACCTGAGCAGCGCCATCGAGCTCGATGGCGCGGGGACGATCGAGATTATTTACCTGTAACACCCAACCCGATCCTGCTGGATCCGGGACGCACTCGAGCGGCTCGGGGCAGTCAGGACACAACCCTAGAAGTGAGTAGACAATGATCAAAAAGTACTTTGCAGCACTCTCCGCCACCGCACTGATTGGCGTTGCGCCTTATACAGTGGCGGCTTCGAGCATTGACCTGACTGTCACAGGTCTCATCACGCCGAGAGCGTGCACACCTTCGTTGTCCGATGGAGGAATGGTCGACGTCGGCCAAGTGCAGGCAAAAGACCTCAACCTGACAAGTGACACGAGAGTAGGCAGTCATCCGATGCAGCTGATGGTCGCGTGTGACGCGTCAACTCCATTTGCACTTAACGGTATTGATAACAGAGCCGGAACATCATCGTCCAACCCGTATTTCGGATTGGGCCTGACCAGCAATAACGAAAAAATCGGTTATTTCACGCCAGCGATCCAAAGCGCGCTTGCGGACGGACAACCTGTGCACTCGATCCGATCAACTGATAACGGTGCGAGTTGGACGCGCATCTATCAGATCCTGAAGGATAACCTCACATCGATAAGCGCTGTCGGCACTCTCACGCCAATCTCCGCGAAAGAGCTCACTATGGAACTGACGATCTACACCTTCATTGCCCGCGCCGATAGCCTCACCTTAACCGACGATGTCACTATCGACGGTTCAGCAACATTTGAAATGAAGTACCTGTAAGCCGTGCATCTTGCCCGAGGTCCTGCTTCGGGCAAGGACTGATTCCGCTCACCACACACAGCGAAACCTGTCCCATGAAAAAGACTCCACACGCGCTGACGATGGCGATCTTCGTCCTGATGTCGCCGCTCACCTTGGCCACCTCATCGACAGACCTGAGGGTCACAGGCCTCATCACCCCACTTGCCTGCACCCCGATGCTGTCCAACAGCGGCCTCGTCGATTACGGAAAAATCTCCCGGCAAGACCTGAACGTCGACAAGCGCACTCGACTGCGCGACCAGACACTCGACCTCAACATTCAGTGCAATGCGCTCACGCGTTTTGCTCTGCTGATGCGCGACAACCGCGACGGCTCGGCCATCGTCAACAGCGAGATTTACTACGGCCTGAACCACGACCACAGCCACAATAAAATCGGCTTGTATTCGCTGAACTTCGATCCTGCCAGCACGGTGGTGGACGACCTGACGCAGGTCTATCGAACCGACTCGACCACGGGGGGCAAAGCCTGGAGCCCGTCGAACAGCCAGCCCATCCCGATGGGCTCCCGAAGCTATCTCGGCTTTACCGACAGCGCAGGCAGCAGCGCCGGCCCGATAGCCATCCGCAACCTGACCAGCCGGGTGACGGTCGAAACGGTCATCGCGCCCACCTCCGAACTGGACCTGAGTGCCGAAGTGCAACTCGACGGCTCGGCGACCCTGGACATTGTTTACCTGTAGTTCAGACCTTTTCGCTGACGACCTGAACGTACAGCGAACGTCCGGCGCCGAGGCCGGCAACGATTGCACCGAGGCCAATGACACCGAAAATCCAGCCCAGCGCCGTCCAGCCGCCGGTCCAGTCATGCACGATGCCGACCGCGAACGGCCCCATCGAGGCCAGGGTGTAGCCGAACCCTTGGGCCATGCTCGACAGGTTGGCCGCGACATGCGAGTCCCGCGAGCGCAGTACGATCAGGGTTAACGCCAGGCTGAAGGTAGCGCCCTGCCCCAGACCGAGCAGAATCGCCCAGCCCCACAGACCTTCGATCGGTGCGTAGAGACAGCCGAACAGACCTCCGAGGGTCATCAGCATCACCACCACAATGGCCAGTCGCTGATCCTTGCCGCGTGTCGCCAGCCAAGGCGCCGCGAGAGAACTGGCCAACTGGACGATCACTGATCCTGACAGCACCAGACCGGCCTGGACCGGTGTCAGCCCGCGACCGATCAGGATCGACGGCAACCAGCCGAATACGATGTACGCCAGGGACGATTGCAGGCCCATGTACAACGTCACTTGCCAGGCCAGCGGATCGCGCAGCAGTCCGCGAACACGGTAGGCGACGTTGTGTGCGCCCTGTTTGTGCCCACCCACTTGCGGCAGCCAGAAAATCGCCGCGACCAGCGCCGGCAGCACCCAGAAGCCCAGGCCCATGGCCCAGCTCTGGTCGAAATGCTCACTCAACGGCACCGTGGCGCCGGCGGCCATTGCGGCGCCCAGGCACAACGCCATAGTGTAGACACCGGTCATGGTGCCGGCCTGTTTCGGGAAGTCGCGTTTGACGATGCCTGGCAACAACACACCGATCACACCGATGCTCGCACCGGCCAGCACGCTACCGGCAAACAAGCCAATCTCGCCAAATGAACTGCGCAAAATGATCCCGCCCGCCAGCGTCAGCAGAATCCCCAACACCACACGCTCGGCGCCAAAACGGCGCGCCAGCACCGGTGCCAGAGGGGCGAACAGGCCGAGGCAGAGCACCGGCAATGTCGTCAACAAACCGGCCTGGGCCGCCGACAATCCGAGGGTCTTCGAGACCTCGCCAAGCATCGGCGCCATGCTCGACAGCGCCGGACGCAGGTTCAACGCCACCAGGATCAAGCCCAGTAACAACAGCCATGGCCGGCGCAGGATCGGGTGACGTTGCTGGACTTGCTCATCATCCGCTTCAGCGTCGATCAGCAACTCTTCGAGCTCCGCCGTGCGCTTGGGTTGCGTGAAATTACTATCGCTGCTGGACATGGAGTTCTCGGTTTCAAGGTTCATTGATCAACTGCCTCGACAGGGCTTTGGCCCGTTCCGGGTCACGTTGCTCGACGGCATCCAGCAGTTCGATGTGCAGGTCGAACACTTCCTGGCGTCGCGGGGTGATGTTCAAGGTCTGGCGCAATTGCGCGCCGATGACGCTCGAGAAATAGCGATACAACTCACTCAGTGTCGGGTTGTGCGCGGCATCGACCAGACGGCGGTGGAACACCAGATCGCAGGCGATGTAGCTGTCGAGATCGCCGTGGTAGTGGCTGCCGCTGACGCCGAGCGCTTCGCGCAACGCCACCAGGTCTTCGTCTGTCCGGCGCAGTGCCGCGAGGCCAATGGCTTCGACTTCAAGGATGTGCCGCGTCTCACGGGCCTGCTCATGGGAGCAGCGGGACAAGGCTTTCATGGTGTCCAGCGGATCGATGACGGCCCGCAGGTAGCTGCCGTCGCCCTGACGGATTTCGATCAAGCCGGAAAACGCCAACACGCGCATGGCTTCACGCACGGTATTGCGGCTGATGCCCAGCTCGGTAGCCAGTTCCGGCTCGGTGGGGAGACGTTGGCCGACGACCCAGACACCTTGCGTGATACGAAGGCGCAGCTGGTCCAGCGCTTGGTCGACCAAAGATCGCTTGGTCAATGGAGAAATGTCTGACATGGAATTCGCCCTTTCATCCAATCATAGGATGAATTTTCTGACATGTTAGTCAGCTACCTGTAGGACGGCAACCGCCTACGGTCAGAGAGAAGGAAATGGAGCGGGATTATCGATGAGTCAAAATTACCCTTTAAGGGTAATTTCAGGGATAGGGTTCACAGCTTCTTATGGAAAAGAACACACCCCACTACAACCTCACGGTGCTCAAGGGCGATGTCAGGCGGCTTGGGAAAAATGCATTTACCGCAACCGCGCGGAAAAACGGCCGGGACCTGGGTTTAACCCTCGAGGAAATGCAGCCACTTCGAAGGTCGCGGTGAAACCATGAGCGTGAAAGGAATGGAGCGCCGGATTGATGATTTGTCTGGATGGGAGTGCCAGGCATGCGGGGAAGTCATACTCGACCCCGGCTGCTCGGAGCGCTATTCGGATGCCGGCGACGAGTTAGTCCTCGCCGGCAGACAAATGATCGGCAGCGAGATGAAGCGCATCCGCCGCAAACTGCACCTGTCGCAAAAAGAAGCCGTTCTGCTTTTGTCCGGAGGCGGACATAACGCGTTTTCTCGTTACGAGCGCGGCGAACTGCTTCCACCTAAAGCATTGATGGTGCTGATGCGCTTGCTTGATCGCTATCCCCATTTGCTCACCGATGCGCGAAGTTTTGGCGAAGGCGCAGACTTGAGGGGATTCAAGGACATCGTTCACAAAGAACATGAAACGCTCACTGTGACCTGAACAGCACACACAAAAAACCCGGCACAGGGCCGGGTTTGTTTTACCTGTCAGCCGACATCAATGCAGAATCTGGCTCAGGAACATCTTGGTCCGATCATTCTGCGGGTTATCGAAGAAGTCGTTCGGCGCAGCCTGTTCGACGATTTCGCCCTTGTCCATGAAGATCACACGGTTGGCCACGGTGCGGGCGAAGCCCATTTCGTGGGTGACGCAAAGCATGGTCATGCCGTCTTCAGCCAAGCCGATCATGGTGTCCAGCACCTCTTTCACCATCTCGGGGTCGAGTGCCGAAGTCGGTTCGTCGAACAGCATGATTTTCGGTTTCATGCACAGCGCGCGGGCAATCGCTACACGCTGTTGCTGGCCACCGGACAGTTGCCCCGGGAATTTATGCGCCTGCTCCGGAATGCGTACGCGTTCCAGGTAATGCATGGCGATTTCCTCGGCCTGACGCTTGGGCATTTTGCGCACCCACATTGGCGCCAGGGTGCAGTTCTGCAGGATGGTCAAGTGCGGAAACAGATTGAAGTGCTGGAACACCATGCCGACTTCACGGCGCACCGTTTCGATCTGCTTGAGGTCGTTGGTCAGCTCCACGCCATCGACGACGATGCGGCCCTGCTGATGTTCTTCCAGTCGGTTGAGGCAACGGATAGTGGTGGACTTGCCGGAACCCGACGGGCCGCACAACACGATACGCTCGCCCTGTTTCACGTTCAGGTTGATGTCTTTCAATACGTGAAACTGGCCGTACCACTTGTTCACGCCCTGCATCTGAATAATGCCTTCAGGGCTCACAGGCTTTTTGATTGCTTCGCTCATTACAAAACTCCTAACGCTTGTGGCCAGTGTCGAGCTTGCGTTCCAGATGCATGGAATAGCGCGACATACCAAAACAGAAAATCCAGAACACCAGGGCCGCGAACACATAACCTTCAGTGGCCATGCCCAGCCATTTCGGGTCGGCGGCGGCTTGTTTGACGCTGTTGAGCAGGTCGAACAGGCCGATGATGATCACCAGGCTGGTGTCCTTGAACAGCGCAATGAAGGTGTTGACGATGCCTGGGATAACCAGCTTCAGGGCTTGCGGCAGGATCACCAGGCCCATGCTGCGCCAGTAGCCGAGGCCCATCGCGGCAGCCGCTTCGTACTGACCTTTTGGAATCGCTTGCAGACCACCGCGCACCACTTCGGCGACGTAGGCCGACTGGAACAGGATCACGCCGATCAGTGCCCGCAGCAGCTTGTCGAAGCTCATGCCTTCGGGCAGGAACAACGGCAGCATCACCGACGACATGAACAGCACCGTAATCAACGGCACGCCGCGCCAGAACTCGATGAAGGTCACGCAGACCACACGAATCGCCGGCATGTTCGAACGACGCCCCAGCGCCAGGACGATACCCAGCGGCAACGCGCCGGCGATACCGACGGTGGCGATCACCAGGGTCAGCATCAAGCCGCCCCATTGACTGGTCGCCACCTGAGTCAGGCCAAAGATGCCGCCATGCAGCAGGAAGTAGGCAATGATCGGGTACAGCACCAGAAAGCTCAGGCCATACACCGCTTTACGGTGAAAGCGCGACATGAACAACGGTGCGATACCGATGACCGCCAGCCACACGGTCAGGTCGACGCGCCAGCGCAGTTCCGGCGGGTAGTAGCCGTACATGAACTGGCCAAACCGCTGTTGGATGAACACCCAGCAGGCGCCCTCCTTCGTGCAGTCGGCGCGCGTGGTGCCGACCCAGTTGGCGTCCAGGATCGCCCAATGCAGGATCGGTGGCACCACCAGGTAAATCAGATAAAACGCGAACAGGGTCAGCAAGGTATTGAGCCAGCTGGAGAACATGTTCGCGCGCATCCATGCAATCACACCGATGCTGCTGCTCGGTGGAGGCATGTCTGGTTTGAAAGTATGAGTACTCATGCGCTATTCCTTACCGCTCGATCAGCGCAATGCGCTTGTTGTACCAGTTCATCAGCAGGGAAATGCTGATACTGATCGCCAGGTACACACTCATGGTGATCGCAATCACCTCGATCGCCTGCCCGGTCTGGTTCAGCACCGTACCGGCAAACAACGACACCATTTCCGGGTAACCGATACCGGCCGCCAGCGAGGAGTTCTTCGCCAGGTTCAGGTATTGGCTGGTGAGCGGTGGAATGATCACGCGCAGGGCTTGCGGGATGATCACCTTGCGCAGGGTCGGACCGTTACGCAGCCCGAGCGAGTGCGCCGCTTCGGTCTGGCCGTGGCTGACCGACTTGATGCCCGAACGCACGATCTCGGCGATGAACGCCGCGGTGTACACCGTCAGGGCCAGGGTCAATGCCAACAGTTCCGGGATCAGTACCCAGCCACCCACGAAGTTGAAGCCCTTGAGCTCCGGCATTTCCCAGTGCAGCGGCGCGCCGAAGATCAACGCGCACAGCGCCGGGATCACCAGGAACAGCGCCAGGCCAACCCAGAATTTGTGGAACGGAACGCCGGTCTCTTCGAAGCGTTTGGTCGCCCAGCGGCTCATCAGCACGATGGCGACAATGGCCACGACAATGCTCGCCACAAACGGCCAGAACCCGTCCGCCGCCAACGCGGCCGGCATGTTCAGGCCACGGCTGCTGACGAAGAAGGTGTCGCCGAAGTTATGGCTGTTGCGTGGCCCCGGCATGGTCAGGAAGACCGCGAAGTACCAGAACAGGATTTGCAGCAGCGGCGGAATGTTGCGGAAGACTTCCACATAAACAGTCGCCAGTTTGCTGATGATCCAGTTCTTCGACAGTCGTGACACGCCGACGATGAACCCGAGGATCGTCGCCAGGATCACGCCGATGAACGTCACCAGCAGCGTGTTGAGCAGGCCGATGACAAACACCCGGGCATAGCTGTCCGATTCGGTGTAGTCGATCAGGTGTTGAGCGATGCCGAAACCGGCACTGCGCTCCAGAAAACTGAAACCGGAAGTAATACCCCGGTGTTGAAGGTTGGTCTGCGTGTTATCGAACAGATACCAGCCCATCGAGACCACCGCCACAATGGTGATGATCTGAAACAGCCACGCACGCACTTTGGGATCGCTGAGGCTGAGCCTCTGCTTTGGTGCGCCGATTGAATTTTGCATGAAGTGCCCCGGATGTAATGGAACAGAACATCACCCGGTGGTTGGCCCACCGGGTGATAGAACCATCAGCGCACTGGTGGTGCGTATTGAATGCCGCCGTTGGTCCACAGGGCGTTCATGCCACGGTCGATTTCCAGCGGAGTGCTCTTGCCGAGGTTTTTCTCGAAGACTTCACCGTAGTTGCCGACCTGGCTGACGATCTTGACGACCCAGTCCTTCGGCAGTTTCAGGTCCTTGCCGTACTCGCCATCAGCGCCGAGCAGACGAGCAACGTCTGGGTTTTTAGTCGACTTGGCTTGTTCAACCACGTTTTTGGAAGTCACGCCTGCCTCTTCGGCGTTGAGCATGGCGTAGCCAACCCAACGAACGATGGCCAGCCACTCGTCGTCGCCGTTACGCACGACTGGACCCAGAGGTTCTTTGGAAATGGTTTCCGGCAGAACCACGTAGTCTTTCGGCGAAGCCAGCTTGCTGCGCTGTGCGTAGAGCTGGGATTTGTCGGAGGTCAACACGTCGCAACGACCGGATTCCAGCGACTTGGCGCTTTCATCGGAGGTGTCGAAAGTGATCGGGGTGTACTTCAGGTTGTTGGCACGGAAGTAGTCGGATACGTTCAGCTCGGTGGTGGTACCGGCTTGAATGCAGATGGTTGCACCGTCCAGTTCCTTGGCACTTTTCACGCCCAGCTTGCTGTTGGCCAGGAAGCCCACGCCGTCGTAGTAAGTGATGAAGCCAGGAAACTTCAGGCCCATGCCCGCGTCACGGGAACTGGTCATGGTGGAGTTGCGCGACAGCATGTCGATTTCGCCGGATTGCAGAGCGGTGAAACGCTCCTTGGCATTCAACTGGCTGAATTTGACTTTGTTTGCATCGCCGAACACTGCAGCCGCCACGGCGCGGCAGTAGTCAGCATCGATACCAACGATCTTGCCGGTGGAGTCTGGAACCGAGAAGCCCGGCAGACCATCACTGACACCGCACTGTACGAAACCTTTCTTCTGCACTGCATCCAGGGTTGCACCCGCCTGAGCGAACCCACTGATACCGAGTACTGCGGTTGCAGTCACGATAGCCAGGGTGGATTTCAACATCTTCATTCAAACCTCCAGTTTTGCTCTTGTTGTGTCGGAGCTTGAGTCCTGCCGCACCCTTTTGAGGCGTAATCGACCCGAGTTGGCTTTTTTTGGGGTCAACCGACGTAGGACCTGCGCTATGAGTCTAGTAGGAGAAAATCCACATCATGGATAACTCACTTCTCACCAATCGGCCGAACGGGCTGTAGCCCTTTCACGTTCGCGAAGCCCGTAACGGCCACTGGCGAACATCCATCACCGGATTCTTTGCTATCTCGCCGTCAGCAGTACACTGATAGTGTTACCGCAAGAGGCGAGATGGGTTGCACCGCTTTCCCATAGCAAAGCCCGTACCAGACCGCTGGCTGAACCGATTGCGCGACAGGTCAATAGCAAAACTTGTAGCCTTGCGACATCTTCTTAACTGATCAACCTGAGGCGCACTGGGATCTCGCACCCAATAAGAGCGCACGCACAACAATGGAGCAGCCATGACCGAGCCCCTTATTCTTGAACCCGTAAAGCCCGTAGACGCTTGCGTTATCTGGCTGCACGGCCTGGGCGCCGACCGCTACGACTTCCTGCCGGTGGCCGAAGCCCTGCAGGAAAGCCTGTTGACCACACGCTTCGTCCTGCCTCAGGCGCCGACCTGCGCCGTCACCATTAATGGTGGCTACGAGATGCCGAGCTGGTACGACATATTGGCCATGAGCCCGGCGCGCGCGATCAACCGCGAGCAACTGGAGGAGTCAGCGCAACGGGTCGTTAAATTGATCGAAGTGCAGCGAGCCGTTGGAATAGACGCCTCGCGGATTTTTCTCGCAGGCTTTTCGCAGGGCGGTGCCGTGGTATTACACACGGCCTTCCTGAAATGGCAGGGGGCGCTGGGTGGCGTACTTGCCCTCTCCACCTACGCGCCGACGTTCAGCGATGCACTCGAGCTTTCCGCCAGCCAACAGCGTATCCCGGTGCTGTGCTTGCACGGTCGGTACGATGACGTGGTGCAAAACGCCATGGGCCGTTCTGCGTATGAGCATTTAAAGCAGCGTGGTGTCACCGTGACATGGCAGGAATACCCAATGGGCCACGAAGTGTTACCCGAAGAAATTAGCGATATTGGCACCTGGCTCGCCGAGCGCTTGCGTTAAAAGCCTTCCTTTGATCATCCCGCTACGCCGCGCCCGTTTCTTGCATTACACTGGCCGGCGTACATTCCTTAACCAATTGATGAGATGACCGTGCTCAAAGCACTCAAAAAGATGTTCGGTAAAAGCGAGGTTGAGCAGCTCGCCCCAGTCGCCAGCGCTCCGTCTCACATCCCCAGCCACCGCACCGACGGTCATCAGCCTGGCCGGACCGCTGCGGTAGCGGCACCGAAACACGAGCCAGTGACCACACCGGCCGCCCCTCCTGTCGAGGTCATCGCAGCGGAACAACCGCTCAGCGAAGCCCCGAAACCTGCAAAACCACGTCGTGAACCGAAGCCAAAAGCGCCAGTTATCCCTTGGAAACTCGAAGACTTCGTCGTCGAACCCCAGGAAGGCAAAACCCGCTTCCACGATTTCAAACTCGCCCCAGAACTGATGCACGCCATCCAGGACCTGGGCTTCCCGTACTGCACGCCGATCCAGGCGCAAGTGCTTGGCTTTACCTTGGCGGGCAAAGACGCCATCGGTCGCGCCCAGACCGGCACCGGCAAAACGGCCGCGTTCCTGATTTCGATCATCACCCAACTGCTGGAAACCCCGCCGCCGAAAGAGCGCTACATGGGTGAACCACGGGCGCTGATCATCGCGCCAACCCGCGAACTGGTGGTGCAGATCGCCAAAGACGCGGCCGACCTGACCAAGTACACCGGCCTCAACGTCATGACCTTTGTCGGCGGCATGGACTTCGACAAGCAGCTCAAGCACCTCGAAGCCCGTCACTGCGACATCCTCGTGGCCACCCCGGGCCGCCTGCTCGACTTCAACCAGCGCGGCGACGTGCACCTGGACATGGTCGAAGTGATGGTGCTGGACGAAGCCGACCGGATGCTCGACATGGGTTTCATCCCACAAGTGCGTCAGATCATTCGCCAGACACCGCCGAAGAACGAGCGTCAGACGCTACTGTTCTCCGCGACCTTCACCGAAGACGTGATGAACCTCGCCAAGCAATGGACCACCGACCCGTCGATCGTCGAGATCGAGTCGCAGAACGTGGCCAGCGAAAACGTCGAGCAGCACATCTACGCCGTTGCCGGTGCCGACAAATACAAACTGCTCTACAACCTGGTCAACGACAACGGTTGGGAACGGGTAATGGTGTTCGCCAACCGCAAGGATGAAGTGCGCCGCATCGAAGAACGCCTGGTGCGCGATGGCGTCAACGCCGCGCAACTGTCCGGCGATGTACCGCAACACAAGCGCATCAAGACGCTGGAAGGATTCCGCGAGGGCAAGATTCGCGTGCTGGTCGCCACCGATGTCGCCGGTCGCGGCATTCACATCGACGGCATCAGCCACGTGATCAACTTCACCCTGCCGGAAGTTCCGGACGACTACGTACACCGTATCGGTCGTACCGGTCGCGCCGGTGCCGATGGCGTGTCCATCAGTTTTGCCGGTGAAGACGACTCCTACCAGCTACCGTCCATCGAGGCGCTGCTGGGCCGCAAGATCAGCTGTGAAACACCGCCGACGCATCTACTGCGGGCGGTTGAGCGCAAACGCCCGTAACCGGGAATTGTCAGAAAGAGGCGCAGCCGGAAACGGACTGCGCTTTTTTTTCGCCCCGCTTTTTTACAAGCGCTTGCCCAACGCAACTAAAAGTCCATAATAGACAAATTAGTTTACTTGCAGCTTCCGGAGCCGACCATGTCCAGTACGCCTTATGTGATCACCCAGCCTCAGGCCCGCGAACTGCTGGCGAAGGTCGACGTGCCGCAAATCCTGCGTAAGCTGTTTCGCGATCTGGCGGCCGGGCAAGCGGTGCAACCGGCGCAGCAACTGGTGGAATTCCCTCAGGGTGCGGGCGACTTCATCAACTACCTCGGCGTACTGGCGCAAGATGGCGTCTACGGGGTTAAAACCTCACCGTACATCGTGCGCGAACAAGGCCCGCTGGTGACTGCCTGGACGCTGCTGATGTCGATGCAGACCGGCCAGCCGCTGCTACTGTGCGATGCCGGTGAATTGACCACCGCACGCACGGCGGCAACCACCGCTGTCGCTGTTGATGCACTGGCGCCTTTGACGGCGCAGCGCCTGGCGATCATCGGCAGCGGCAAAGTCGCCCAGGCGCACTTGCACTACGTCAAAGGCCTGCGCGACTGGCAAAGCATCAGCCTCTACTCGCCGAGCCTGAGCGAGCAAAACCCCGAAGTATTGGCGCAGCTCCAGCGTCTCGATCCTCGTCTGACCATTGTCGACAGCCGCGAAGCGGCCATTCAGAACGCCGACGTGATCATGCTGTGCACCTCTTCCGCCGGCCCGGTGATCGACCCGGCTATCTTGAGCAAACCGGCGCTGATCACCTCCATCAGCACCAACGCCCCGCGCGCCCACGAAGTACCGCCGCAGAGTCTCAATGACATGCAGGTGTTCTGCGACTATCGTCTGACCACGCCGGGTTCGGCGGGCGAGATGCTGATTGCTGGCGAGCGGCATGGCTGGGACAAGCACTCGATAGTCGGCGACCTGCCCGACCTGCTGAGCGGCAAGGTACAACGCCCCGACTACCACCGGACGGTGTTCTTCCGCTCCATCGGCCTGGGACTGGAAGACATCGCACTGGCGAATGCCATCTATCACCTACAGCATTAACACCACGCCCCCTTGTGGGAGCCGGGTTTGCCCGCGATGCAGGCGCCACGCTCTGTCAGGCACACCGCGGCGATGCAATCGCGGGCAAGCCCGGCTCCCACAGGGTTCCTATCTATCAATGGCATTTGCGCCCCACAGGAGACGTTCATGAGCCAGGCAGACTTCATCATCATCGGCGGCGGGATTGCCGGGGCTTCCACCGGTTTTTGGCTGTCGCAGCAGGCCAGGGTGATTGTGCTAGAACGCGAATCCCATCCGGCCTATCACTCAACCGGACGCTCCGCCGCGCTCTACACCGCCGCCTACGGCACACCCCAGGTTCGCGCGCTGACCCAGGCCAGCCGCGACTTCTTCGACGCGCCGCCTGCCGGCTTCTGCGAACACCCACTGCTGACACCGCGCGGCGAGATGACCGTGGACTTCACCGGCGACCCGGCCGAGCTCAATAATCAATACCTCAGCGCCAAAGCCACCGTGCCCGAGATGCAACTGCTCAGCGCCGATGACGCTTGCGCGCGCCTGCCGATCCTGCGGCGGGAAAAAGTCCACGGCGCGATCTACGACCCGACCGCCAGCGACATCGACACCGATGCCCTGCACCAGGGTTACTTGCGCGGCATCCGACGCAACAAAGGCGAAGTCATTACCGACACCGAAGTGCTAAGCCTGACCCGCGATGCTGACGGTGTGTGGCAAGTCACCACCAATGGCCAGACCTTCAGCGCCCCCGTCATCATCAATGCCGCCGGTGCCTGGGCTGACAAAATCGGTCAGCTGGCGGGTGCCAAACCGTTGGGCCTGCAACCGAAACGGCGTGCCGCCTTCATCTTCGCCGGGCCCGAGGGCGTGGACATCCACCATTGGCCGATGCTGGTCAGCCTCGACGAGTCTTTCTACATGAAGCCCGACGCCGGTATGTTCCTCGGCTCGCCGGCCAACGCCGACCCGGTGGAACCGCATGACGTACAGCCGGAGGAACTGGACATCGCCATGGGCATTTACCAGATCGAAGAAGCCACCACCCTGACCATTCGCCGCCCGACCCGCACCTGGGCCGGGTTGCGCAGTTTTGTCAGCGACGGCGATTTACTGTCCGGCTTCGACCCGCAGGTCCCGGGCTTATTCTGGGTGGCGGCACAGGGCGGCTATGGCATCCAGACTTCGCCGGCCATGGGCCAGGCCAGCGCAGCGCTGGTACGCGGTGAACGCTTGCCCGAGCAGCTCACGCGTTTCGGTCTGGACGCCGACATGCTTTCCCTGGCTCGCCTCGGCTGATCGCCTGTTCAGGTGACGTGTCGCCACGATTACGGCAAACTTCCAGCGCCCGTTTTTACCGGGCGCTGACGCTGCCTGGAGCTCCACTGTATGAACGCACCTGAAAAAGACCCGGCGCTGGACAATTACCGAGCGATCGCCGATGCCATCGCCACGCTGTTCTTTCCTCATGCCGAGGTGGTGCTGCACGACCTGCGCACGCAGAAGATCGACTACATCGCCAACAACCTGTCGAAACGGGAAATCGGCGATGACGCGGCGCTGGAGGACATGCTCAGCGACGATGTCAGCGAAACCAACATTGGGCCGTACGAAAAGCTCAATTGGGACGGCCAGAAGATTCGCAGCTTGAGCACCGTATTGCGCGATAGCGAAGGTCATCCGCTGGCCGTGTTGTGCGTCAACCTGAACATCTCGCTGTTCGAGAATGCCAAGGCGGCGCTCGACCTGTTCCTGTCGCCGAGCAAGCTGATCCCGCAACCGGATTCACTGTTTCGTGATGACTGGCAGGAGCGCATCAATACTTTCCTGCATGCCTGGCTGCGTGAGCGCCAGCTGAGCCTGAACCTGCTGACACGCGACCATAAACGCGAACTGGTGCTGGCGCTGCACGCCGAAGGCGCTTTCAAGGGCAAGAGCGCGTCGAACTATGTGGCCAATGTACTGAACATGGGCCGGGCGACGGTTTACAAGCATTTGAAAGAATTGAAAGGCTGAGATTGTGTTGGCTGGTCGGGCCCTCGAATCGTCGCACCGCCGGCTCCCTCAGAGGATTTGTGTTTGACACAGAACCCATGTGGGAGCCGGCGGTGCGACGATTCGACTTGCCCGCGATGACGGACTATCAGTCGCCGTAGATATCGGACTTGAAGTACTTGTCCGAAATCTTCTGATACTCGCCACTCGCCCGAATGCCATCAATCGCCGCGTTCAATTCACTGACCAATTCAGTGTTGCCCTTGCGCACCGCAATCCCCGCGCCCTCGCCCACGTATTTCGGGTCCTTCAACTCCGGCCCGACAAACGCGTAACCCTTGCCACGCGGCATCGACAGGAAGTCATTCAGCGGGATGGTGTCGGCAAAAATCGCATCGAGGCGACCGGCGGCCAGGTCCATGTAGATTTCTTCGTTGTTGCCGTAGCGCTTGACGTTGATGCCCTTCGGTTCGAACACCTCGGTGGCATAACGGTCGGTGGTGGTCGCGCGCTGCACGCCAACGGTTTTGCCTTTGAGGCTGGCGTATTGGTCATCGACCACCGCGCCGTCCTTCATCACCAGGCGCGACGAAGTGAAGTAATACTTGTGGGTGAAGTCCACCGACTTCTTGCGGTCTTCATTGATGGTCATGGACGACAGCGCCATGTCGATTTTCTTCACTTTCAGGGAAGGAATCAGACCGTCGAATTCGCCTTCGACCCACACACACTGGACCTTCATTTGTGCGCACAACGCGTTGCCGATGTCGTAGTCGAAACCGACAATTTTGCCCTCGTCGGTTTTCGAGGCGAACGGCGGGTAAGCGGCTTCGATACCGATGCGCAGGGCTTTCTCGGTGGCAAACACGCTGGTGCACGCCAACAGGCTCAGGGCCAGACCGGTGATGAGGGGGAATTTCTTCATGTTCGTTCTCTCGCGGGTTGTTGTTGGTTTGGCAAGACAGAAGAAAGAGCAGAAACAGGGGACGCCTTTTTTGTACTTATAATTCCATACTGGACTTTAATGTACAAAGCGTCAATCGGGTGTGCGCAGTTCGCTGCGGCCGGTGGTCGGGCAGTGAATCAGGGCGTTTTGCGGTGGAGCTGATAGCCCCTTCGCGAGCAGGCTCACTCCTGCAGGGGATCTGGATCGTACACAAACAGTGTGTTCATGAAGATCAACTGTGGGAGCGAGCCTGCTCGCGAAGACGGGCTTGAGTACGCTGCAGGAACTACTTCTTCCAGCGATCCGCCGCCGCATGATCGCTGTCACGCCCCTCAACCCAACGCGGGCCATCGCGGGTATTTTCCTTCTTCCAGAACGGCGCACGGGTTTTCAGGTAGTCCATGACAAAGGCGCAGGCATCGAACGCGGCTTGGCGGTGGGCGCTGGCGGCGCCGACGAAGACGATCGGTTCGCCCGGTTCCAGGGCGCCGATGCGGTGCAGCACTTCCAGCTTCAACAGCGGCCAGCGCTGCTCGGCCTCGAGGGCAATCTTGCCGAGGGCTTTTTCGGTCATGCCCGGGTAGTGCTCAAGAAACATCCCGGCCACATCGAGTCCGTCATTGAAGTCGCGCACGTAGCCGACAAAACTCACCACCGCGCCCACGCCGACATTGGCAGCGTGCATGGCGTTGACTTCAGCGCCCGGATCGAACGCCGTGGACTGCACGCGAATCGCCATGGATCAGCCCCCGGTCACGGTTGGAAAGAAAGCCACTTCATCGCCATCGCTCACCGGCTCGTCGAGCTGGCAAAGGTCTTCATTGCGGGCGCACATCAGGTTCTGCTCGTTCAATACGTCGGCACCGTCGCGCTGGGCCAGCAGCGCACGCACGTCGTCGACCGTGGCGAAATCCCCCTCAACCTTGACCGAATCCACGCCGAGCGTTTCACGGTAGCGCGCGAAAAACTTCACGGTAACGTTCATGGCTGATCCGCCTGGAAATGACCGCTCTTGCCGCCGACCTTCTCCAGCAGGCGCACGCTTTCGATGGTCATGCCGCGATCCACGGCCTTGCACATGTCGTAGATGGTCAGTGCCGCCACGCTGGCAGCAGTCAGCGCTTCCATCTCGACGCCCGTCTGCCCGGACAACTTGCAACGCGCGACGATGCGCACGGTATCGTCACCTTCGGCACTGAGCTCGACTTTGACGCCGGTCAGCATCAGCGGATGGCACAGTGGAATCAGATCGCTGGTTTTCTTCGCCGCCTGAATGCCGGCGATACGCGCCACGGCGAACACATCACCCTTGGGGTGACCGCCGCTGACGATCATCTGCAACGTTTCGGGCAACATGCGCACCAGCGCTTGGGCCGTCGCTTCACGGAACGTCACGGCTTTTTCAGTGACGTCGACCATGTTGGCGCGCCCTTGGGAATCGAGATGAGTCAGCACAGGGTTACTCCTGATCAGGAGCGTCGATTGTAAACCTGTGGGTCAATTTTCCGCACGTTTGATTGCAAGATCACATTGAACCTTGTGGGAGCGCGGCTTGCCCGCGATGGGATCAACGCGTTATGTCTGATGCACCGCGGTGTCTGCATCGCGGGCAAGCCACGCGCCTACAGGCTTGCATTCATCCATAAAAAACCGGGCGACCTTTGGGGCCGCCCGGTTTGGGTGGAGCAGTTACAAATGCGATTCAGCGTACTCGGCCAGAATCGAACGAGGCACCCCTTGCAGGGTGATGTGCACACCGTTGGGGAAGTCTTTGAAGCGTTCGGTCAGGTACGTCAGCCCGGAGCTGGTCGCGGACAGGTAAGGGGTGTCGATCTGCGCCAGGTTGCCCAGGCACACCACTTTGGAACCGGCACCGGCACGGGTGATGATGGTTTTCATCTGGTGCGGTGTCAGGTTCTGGCATTCATCGATCAAAATCAGGCTCTGCTGGAAGCTGCGGCCTCGAATGTAGTTGAGGGATTTGAACTGCAACGGCACTTTGCTGAGGATGTAGTCGACGCTGCCATGGGTGTTTTCATCATCCATGTGCAAGGCTTCGAGGTTGTCGGTGATGGCGCCCAGCCACGGCTCCATTTTTTCTGCTTCGGTACCGGGCAGGAAGCCGATCTCCTGGTCCAGGCCCTGCACGCTACGGGTCGCGATGATCCGGCGATAGCGTTTGCTGACCATGGTCTGCTCGATCGCCGCAGCCAGGGCCAGGATGGTTTTACCCGAACCGGCAGCACCGGACAGGTTGACCAGGTGGATATCCGGGTCCAGCAAGGCGTACAGCGCCAGGCTCTGATAGATGTCACGCGGTTTCAGGCCCCAGGCCTCCTGATGCAGCAGCGGTTCCTGGTGCAGGTCGAGAATCAGCAGCTTGTCTTCGTCAATTTCCTTGATCCAGCCGACAAAGCCCTGTTCGTCGATGATGAACTCGTTGATGTGCACAGCCGGCAGGTTGTCGATCATTCTCACCTGGTGCCAGGTGCGGCCGTGATCCTGGCGGGTTTCGACATTCTTGACGAGGTCCCAGAAGGAGCCGGTCATGTTGTGGTAACCGTTGGGCAGCAGCGATACGTCATCAACCAGTTGGTCGGTGCTGTAGTCCTCGGCCGCAATCCCGCACGCCCGGGCCTTGAGGCGCATGTTGATGTCTTTGGTGACCAGTACGACGGGCAACGTGGGCGCGCGCGCGTGCAGGTCGATCAACTGGTTGATGATGATGTTGTCGTTCAGGTGTTCGGGAAGAATGATGTTCGGTTCGGCGCGTTTGCTCATCAGAATTGACAGCAAACCCTTGGGCCCACTTTTGCCACGCTGGATCGGTACACCCAGCTCGACGTCTTCAGGACTGGCATCGCCCAGCGTCTTGTCGATCAGGCGAATGGCCTGACGGCATTCCGCAGCCACGCTGTGATGCCCGCTCTTGAGCTTGTCGAGCTCTTCAAGGACGGTCATCGGGATGGCAACGTGGTGTTCTTCGAAGTTGAGCAGCGCGTTTGGATCGTGAATCAATACGTTGGTATCGAGTACATAAAGGATTGGCTGGTTGGAAGAAGAGCTACGTCCGTGATCATCCATACTCGGTCACCTTTGTGGGAGCCAGTAGACGCAATACCTTGGCGGTGCTGCGCCTCGAAGTGACTGCCGAATCTCACCTGCGGAGAGTCAAGTGACTGCAAACAAACGGGTCTTGGAAGACGCCACCTGTGTTGCAGGTTTCGGCGGTCTGTCTTCGTAATACTCCAAAACGTGTGACAGAAAAAAGTACTTTGACGCTTTTTTGAAGTTTATTTTTCAGAATGACCAATAGCACTTGGCGGACTGCCATCACCCCGTTAAAGTCGGAAGTCCGCCTGCATCGAAATCCCTCCCAAAAACGCCCCAAACCCAATGTTTACGGCGCTTGTGCCAATTCGCTGCGTTTCAGCGAAAACCGTCCTGACAGTCTTCCCAACCGATCCCGCTTTGCGCCGTTTGCGTGATGAGCCAGGGTATCGCCGTTTTCACCGCGTCCTGTTTCACATTGAAATTGATTACGCCGTGGCGCCACAGCAGCATCAGCGTCAACACCCGTTGCGCGCTCGGGTTGCCCTTGAGCTTGCCCGCCCCGTCCTGAGCATCGATATCCCACAACGCCACCTGCAAGCCCTGGGCATTGAAGAAGCCTTCGGCATCGGAGCGACGTTGGCCATCAGGTGGACGAAACAGTGGCACGTAGTTCTCCGGCAACTTGCTCTTGACCAGTTCGACGCTGCGTCGCACCGAGTCCTGCCAGTCCTGCCAATGGCTGTGAGAGCGGAACTCCCAGCCCTGCACGCCGATGCATTGCTGTGAATACATCGCTTGCAGGCTGGCCACCGAGTCGGCAGCCAGGCGCGCCTGAATGTCCTTGCCGAGAACGAAGAACGTGCCGCTCATGTTCATCTTGCGCAGGTACTCGGCAGCCCACCCGGTGTTGTCCGGCGCGATGTTGGCGGCGCTGTCGAAGGTCAACAAAAACAGCCGGTCATGCATGGCATCGCCATTGTGCTCATAGTCGCCAAAACGATCGACTTCGCTGCTGGTCTGCGGAAACAGGGCGGCCTTGCGCAGTTGCTCGTCCAGGTACTGCGCGTGGAACAACCGGCTCGGTTCGGCCCACTTGATGTAGTAGCTGTCGTCGCTGACCAGGAACTTGGCTGCTTGCCCGCGCAAGGTCTCCATGTCTTCGACCAGGAAACAGAAAGACGCATCCTGATCGCAGCTTTGCTGGGCGAAGTTGTAGTTGGTCAACAAGCGCTGCCACAGGCGCTGGCGCAGTTGGTTGACCGCTTCCAGATTGATTTTGCGCAACCCCAGGCGTTGGGCCAGTGCGGGTTCATCCAGCGATTCGCTGGCCAGCAATACTCGCGCAAACATGAGGATTTCGGCCCGCGATGCCACGTCGAACAGGGTCGGGCTGCTGAGTTTCTCAGGCCAGGTGCTGCGGTCCAGCGTCGCCAGATCACCGGGCGCCGCCAGGGCGCCAAAGCTCAATAGCCAGGCCGAGAAAAGAAAAACGATACGCAATGGGATGTCTCCATAACAAAACCCGCGGCGCACTATATATCGAGACGATCAAAAGAACGCAGCCTCGCGTTGCTCGACAGCTGCTACATTCCGATCCCAATCGGTCCCCTAGCAGCTGTCGAGCAACGCGAGGCTGCGATCTGTCCCACTGACACCACCCATCACCTATGACACCCATAGCTGGAGTCATCCGCCTCTACCCCCTAGAATCGCGCCCACGATTAAAGGAGACGACTTCATGCTGATGGTGATTTCCCCCGCCAAGACCCTCGATTACGAAACACCGCCGGCGACCCAGCGCTTTACCCAGCCGCAGTACCTCGATCATTCCCAAGAGCTGATCATGCAGCTGCGCGACCTGACGCCGGCGCAAATCAGCGAATTGATGCACGTCTCGGACAAGATCGGCGGGCTCAACGCCGCGCGTTTCGGCAGCTGGACACCGGCGTTCACTCCGGAAAACGCCAAGCAGGCGCTGCTGGCCTTTAAAGGCGATGTGTACACCGGCCTCAACGCACAAACCTTCAGCGAAGCCGATTTCGATTACGCCCAGCAGCACCTGCGCATGCTGTCCGGCCTGTATGGCCTGCTGCGCCCGCTGGACCTGATGCAACCGTATCGACTGGAGATGGGCACCAAACTGGCGAATGCCCGTGGCAAGGACCTGTATGCCTTCTGGGGCACGCGCATCAGCGAATGGCTGAACGAGGCGCTGGCCGACCAAGGCGATGACGTGCTGCTGAACCTGGCGTCCAACGAATACTTCTCGGCGGTCAAACGCAACGCCTTGAACGCGCGCATCATCAATACCGACTTCAAGGACCTGAAGAACGGCCAGTACAAGATCATCAGTTTCTACGCGAAAAAAGCCCGCGGCATGATGAGCCGCTTCGTCATCGAAGAGCGCATCAACAACCCTGCCGACCTCAAGCAATTTGACGTTCAGGGTTACCGCTACAGCGCTGAACAGTCCAAACCGGACAACCTGGTTTTCCTGCGCGATCACGCCCCCGAATAAAAGCACCAACCCGGCGCACGACTCTCATAATCCTCGTCGTGCGCCGACGCCCGTTCGTCGAACAATCCCTCCTTCTTTCGTCGACTTATTGACGCCAATAAAACACCACATAATTTTCTAACTTTTGTTTCACTCGACTTCGGTGTTTTTTTTCAGTAGTGGCACTGAAAATTTTTATCGGTAGTGGCATAAAACTATCGAACTCGGTTAGCCCCCTATGTATCAAGGGTGAAACAGCAAGTGCCATCAATATGAAAGTAGTGCCATCTTTCTTAATATTTCAAGAAATTTCAGAATTCGCGATGAGCGGACTGGAACTATGTCCAAATGCGTAGCTCATACCACCGGTAACGATTATCAACGTGCTTGTACGAGATAACTTACGCAGACAAGCCATTCACATAGCGAAGTTGTCACATTAACTTCCGAACATGAGTCGCTTATTTGGGCAACACACGAAGGACAGGAGATACGCACCATTAATATCCCCTACAAGGCCAAGGCAGCGCCCCTATAAACGTGCTCTCCCGAGCACCCAACCGCTTGATTTACGGGCTTATTGCCTGGCATTGAGCGCGCAAAATCCTTGCACAAGCGTCCTCAGGCCAGAGGACCGGCTGCATAACAGGGCACGTCATAATAATAAGGCCTAGTTGCGCACATCTTGAGTGCACTTATTTAGACACTCGGAACTTAGTATGCCTGCACACGGCATTGTGGCGCCTGTAAGCCGCACTTTCGAGTGCACTATGACCGCTAAACACCTTTAACTCCGGCCATCTAATGGCTTGTGAATACAGTCTTGATAACAGTGAGGTAATTGCGATGCGCATCAGCATATTTGGTTTGGGTTATGTCGGCGCTGTCTGTGCCGGTTGCCTGTCTGCACGGGGCCATGACGTCGTTGGCGTCGATGTTGCCAAAGACAAAATCGATATGATCAATGCCGGCAAATCGCCGATCGTTGAACCGGGCCTGGGCGAACTTCTGCGCAAAGGTATCGATACCGGCAAACTGCGTGGCACGACTAACTTCGCCGAGGCGATTCGTGACACCGACCTGTCGATGATCTGCGTCGGTACGCCCAGCAAGAAAAACGGCGACCTGGAACTGAACTACATCGAAGCCGTGTGCCGCGAAATCGGTTTTGTCCTGCGTGACAAGACCACCCGCCACACCATCGTGGTTCGCAGCACCGTATTGCCAGGCACTGTGGCCAACGTTGTGATCCCGATCCTCGAAGATTGCTCCGGCAAGAAAGCCGGCATCGACTTCGGCGTTGCAGTGAACCCAGAGTTCCTGCGTGAAAGCACCGCGATCGCCGACTACGACCTGCCTCCGATGACCGTCATTGGCGAGTTCGACAAAGCATCGGGCGACGTTCTGCAGTCGCTGTACGAAGAACTCGACGCGCCGATCATCCGCAAGGACATCGCCGTTGCCGAGATGATCAAGTACACCTGCAACGTGTGGCACGCCACCAAGGTCACCTTCGCCAACGAAATCGGCAACATCGCCAAGGCAGTCGGCGTCGATGGTCGTGAAGTGATGGAAGTGGTCTGCCAGGATAAAACCCTGAACCTGTCCCAGTACTACATGCGCCCAGGCTTCGCGTTCGGCGGCTCTTGCCTGCCGAAAGACGTGCGTGCCCTGACCTACCGCGCCGGTTCCCTGGACGTGGAAGCACCGCTGCTGAACTCGCTGATGCGCAGCAACGAATCCCAGGTGCAGAACGCCTTCGACATCGTGTCCAGCCACGACAAACGCAAAGTCGCCCTGCTGGGCCTGAGCTTCAAGGCCGGCACCGACGACCTGCGCGAAAGCCCGCTGGTGGATCTGGCCGAAATGCTGATCGGCAAGGGTTACGACCTGAGCATCTACGACAGCAACGTCGAATACGCCCGTGTCCACGGCGCGAACAAGGATTACATCGAGTCGAAAATCCCTCACGTCTCGTCCTTGCTCAACTCCGACTTCGACGACGTGATCAACAACTCCGACGTGATCATCCTCGGCAACCGTGACGAGAAATTCCGCGCCCTGGCGCAGAACGCCCCGCACGGCAAGCAAGTGGTCGACCTGGTGGGCTTCATGACTAAAGCCACCAGCGTCAGCGGCCGCACCGAAGGCATCTGCTGGTAATACGGAATCCCGTCTCCGACACCGCGCTTATTGCGGATGAAACACCTGTAGGAGCCCGCCTTGCCGACGATGACGGACTTGAGATCGCCATCGCCGGCAAGCCGGGCTCCTACAGGGGCGCGGGGCTTGCAACTGACTTTAGGATTCCGATTATGCACAGGCTAAAGCACGGCCTACTTCAGGCCGCAGGTTGGCTGTTTTACCTAAGTTTATTGATGGGCATCGCCATGGCGTTGCCTGCGTCCACGTTCGACTCCGAGTCGAAGGACTTCATTTTCCTGATCGGCTTCATCGGGATCTGGCGTTACTCAATGGGTGCCACGCACTTTCTGCGCGGCATGCTGTTCCTGTACGTGGTCTACCCGCACCTGCGGCGCAAAGTGCGCAAACTGGGCAAAGCGGCGGACCCGTCCCATGTATTTTTGATGGTCACCAGTTTCCGTATCGACGCGCTGACCACCGCGCAGGTCTACGCCTCGGTGATTCGAGAAGCGATCGACTGCGGCCTGCCGACCACCATGGTCTGCTCCATCGTGGAAATGTCCGATGAGAAGCTGGTGAAGAGCCTCTGGTCGCGGATGAATCCGCCGGACCGGGTCAAGCTCGACTTCGTGCGCATTCCCGGCACCGGCAAGCGCGACGGCCTGGCCTACGGTTTCCGCGCCATCTCCCGCCACTTGCCGGACGACCGCGCCGTGGTCGCCGTGATCGATGGCGACACCGTGCTCGGCGAAGGCACCGTGCGCAAGACCGTGCCATGGTTCCAGCTGTTCGGCAACGTCGGCGGCCTGACCACCAACGAGTTCTGTGAAGTGCGCGGCGGCTACATCATGAGCGAATGGCACAAGCTGCGTTTCGCCCAGCGCCACATCAACATGTGCTCGATGGCCTTGTCCAAGCGCGTACTGACCATGACCGGCCGGATGTCGGTGTTCCGTGCCACGGTGGTCACCAACCCGGAATTCATCGCCGACGTGGAAAGCGACTCGCTGCAACATTGGCGCCTGGGTCGTTTCAAGTTCCTTACCGGTGATGACAAGTCGAGCTGGTTCAGCCTGATGCGCCTGGGTTACGACACCTTCTACGTGCCGGACGCCGCGATCAACACCGTCGAGCATCCGCCGGAAAAGAGCTTCATCAAGGCCAGCCGCAAGCTGATGTTCCGCTGGTACGGCAACAACCTGCGCCAGAACTCCCGCGCCCTGGGCCTGGGGATGAAACGCCTCGGCCTGTTCACCTCGGTGGTGCTGTTCGATCAGCGCGTGTCGATGTGGACGTCGTTGCTGGGCCTGACAGTCGCGCTGATTGCCAGCTTCAAATATGGCACCGCGTTCATCCTGGTGTACCTGCTGTGGATCGGCATTACCCGCCTGATCCTGACCGTGCTGCTGTCCCTTTCCGGTCACCGGATCGGCCCGGCCTACCCGGCGATTCTCTATTACAACCAGATCGTCGGCGCGCTGGTGAAGATCTACGTGTTCTTCCGCCTCGATCAACAGTCCTGGACTCGCCAGCCCACTTCTCTGACCCGTGATCTCGCCAGCTTTCAACGTTGGTTCAACACCTGGTCGTCTCGGACCATGACCTTCTCCGCCGGCAGCATTTTTGTCGCCGTGCTGCTGATGATGGTCTGACCCGCCCCTATTGAATTAACAAGGAAATCGCCCCTATGAATACCGCCGTCAACGCCAACGTAGTGCATGAATCTGAAGCCCAGCGCCAACACGCCCGAGTGAAAATCCCGGCCAAGCTGCGCTTCTTCGGTCCGGACCGGACGCCGGTTGAAGCCCGTGTGATCGACCTTTCCGCTGGCGGCCTGGCGTTCAACGCCGGTCAACTGCCGCTGAAGATCGGTGACGTGTACAAGGCTCGCCTGCAATTCGTCATCGACAACCTCGGCCTGGCCATGGACGTGGAATTGCAGGTTCGCTCCTTTGACCGCCAGACCGGCCGTGCCGGTTGCCAATTCCAGAACCTCGAACCGCAAGACATTTCGACCCTGCGTCACCTGATCACCTCTCACCTGGCCGGCGACATCGTCAGCATGGGTGAAGTGCTGGCGACCCTGCAGCGCGACAACTTCACCAAGGCGCGCAAGGTCAAGGACGGCGGCCACGGCATGACCGCGTTCGGTCGTCTGCGTGCAGTGACCTTCAGCCTGGGGATTTTCATCGTCGGCGTCGCGGCATTCGGTTTCATTTTCAAATCGGTGTACGGCATGTACTTCGTCAGCCACGCACAGGCCGGTCTGGTCAGCGTGCCGGGCATGAACATCACCATGCCGCGCGACGGCACCGTGCAGAGCCTGATCAAGGCTGACGGCGTGGCCGCCAAAGGCGCCCCGCTCGCCACGTTCAGCACCAGCATGCTCGACGTGCTCAAAGGGCATCTGGACGAAGACCAACTGCAACCGGCCAAGGTTGAAGAACTGTTCGGCAAGCAAATGACCGGCACCCTGACCTCGCCGTGCGATTGCACCGTGGCCCAACAAATGGTTGCCAACGGTCAATACGCCAGCAAGGGCGACGTGATCTTCCAACTGGTGCCGCGCAACACCGAAGCCAACATCGAAGCGCGCTTCTCTTATCGCCAGTTCCGTGACGTGCGTCCGGGTACTCCGGTCAGCTTCCAGATCGCCGGCGAAGACAAAACCCGCACCGGCAAGATCGTCAGCAGCACCAGCCTGAAAAGCGCCGACCTGTCGTCCGACATCCGTGTGCTGATCCAGCCTGACGAAGCCCTGGACAGCAGCCTCGCCGGTCGCCCGGTGGAAGTGAACAGCGATCGTGGCCCGAACCTGAACTGGCTGATCGACAAAGCCATGGCCGCCGGTCTTTAAGTCGAGGACATGCCCGTGACGATTATCAGTTTCCTGAAAACACCACAAACCCTGTGGGAGCGGGCTTGCCCGCGATGGGATCAACTCGGTTTATCTGATGCACCGCAGCGCCTGCATCGCGGGCAAGCCCGCTCCCATACTGGATATGCGGTGTGTGCAATCGCGTTGGCAGTGAGCCTGGCCGGTTGCGCCGGCCTGCCCGACCAGCGTCTGGCCAACGAAGCCCTCAAGCGTGGTGACACTGCGCTCGCGCAGCAGAATTACAAGCAACTGGCCGACCTCGGCTACAGCGAGGCTCAAGTGGGCCTGGCCGATATTCAGGTCGACAGCCGCGACCCGGCGCAGATCAAACAGGCCGAGGCGACTTACCGCGCGGCGGCCGATGTCTCGCCAAGGGCGCAGGCTCGCCTCGGTCGCCTGTTGGTGGCCAAGCCGGGATCTACTGAAGCCGAACAGCACGAAGCCGAAGGCCTGTTGAAAAAGGCCTCGGCCAATGGCGAAGGCAACACCCTGATTCCACTGGCGATGCTGTACCTGCAATACCCGCACAGTTTTCCCAACATCGATGCGCAGAAGCAGATCAGCCAATGGCGCGCCGAAGGCAAACCGGAAGCGGGTCTGGCGCAAGTGCTGCTCTATCGCACCCAAGGTACTTACGACCAGCACCTGGACGAAATCGCCAGCATCTGCAAAGCCGCACTGAACACCACCGACATCTGCTACGTCGAACTGGCCACGGTTTATCAGAAACAGGCCAAGCCCGAGCAACAAGCCGAGCTGATCAAGCAGATGCAAGCCGCACACGCTCGCGGCACCGTCTCTGCGCAACGAGTCGACAGCGTCGCCCGTGTACTCGCGGACCCGACCCTGGGCAAGACCGACGAGAAAACCGCGCAGTCGCTGCTCGAACCTATCGCTCCAGGCTACCCGGCGTCGTGGGTCACCCTCGCGCAATTGATCTACGACTTCCCTGAACTGGGTGACGTCGACCAGATGATGAAGTACCTGGACAACGGTCGCGCCGCCGACCAGCCGCGCGCCGAACTGTTGCTGGGCAAGCTCTATTACGAAGGCAAAATGGTCCCGGCCGACGCCAAGGTCGCCGAAGAACATTTCCAGAAAGCCGTCGGCCGCGAAGTCGCCGCCGATTACTACCTCGGCCAGATCTATCGCCGCGGTTACCTGGGCAAAGTCTATTCGCAGAAGGCCCTGGATCACTTGCTGACCGCTGCGCGCAACGGCCAGAACAGCGCCGACTTCGCCATCGCCCAGCTGTTTTCCCAAGGCAAGGGCACCAAACCCAACCCGCTTAACGCTTACGTCTTCAGTCAGTTGGCCAAGGCTCAAGACACCCCGCAAGCCACCGAGCTTGCGCAAACACTCGAAGCACAACTGCCGCCTGCCCAGCTCGCCGAGGCCCAACGCCTGTTGAAACAAGAACAGGCCATTCGTGGGTCCTTGAGCCAGAACACGCTGGAACTGCATGCCCTGCAAGAAGAAGACGGCGAGGAATCCCTATGAAGTTGAATCCATTCATGAAGGCCGGCATCGGCCTCACGTTCGCGCTGATCTGGTCTTGCCCGACACTGGCCGCGATCACTGAAACCAAAAACTTCGGCCTCGAAGTGAAAGTCACCGGCCAGTCCGAGGACGACAGCGACCTCGGCACCCAGAGCGGCGGCGACGTCAATGGCGTCGGTCTCGACCTGCGTCCATGGATCTATGGCGAGAGCGGCGCGTGGAGCGCCTATGCCATGGGCCAGGCCGTGACCGCCACTGACATCATCGAGACGGACACCTTGCAAGGGACCGCCAGCGATGGCACCACGCCGACCACCAACGATGATCGCAAGACCAAGAAAAACTACTTGGCAATGCGCGAATTCTGGGTCGGATACAGCGGCCTCACGCCGTATCCCGGCGAACAGTTGAAGCTCGGTCGCCAACGCCTGCACAACGCCGACGGCCAATGGCGCGACACCAACATCGAAGCCCTGAACTGGACCTTCGACACCACCCTGTTGCGCGCCAACATGGGCGTCGCCGAACGCTTCAGCGAGTACCGCACCGACCTCACGGAGCTGGCTCCAAAAGACAAGGATCGCCTGCACGTCTACGCCGATGCGGAGTATCAGTGGACGCCGGGGCAGTGGGCGGGCATTCGCGCTCATCACACCCACGATGACGGCAAGCTCGACTACCCGCAGCCGGGCGTACCCACCGATTCGCTGGACAAGAAACAGAACGGTGACCTCACCTGGCTGGGCCTGACCGCCGACAGCGACGCTTATAACTGGCGCAACACCAACACCGTCAATTACTGGGGCAGCATCACCGGCATGAGCGGCGACACCGACACGGTCAACCCGCTGAACGCCAATGGCACGCCTCCGACCGAAGCCAAACGCGGCCAAGACCTCAATGGCTGGGCCACGGATGTCGGCGTGCGTCTGCGCCTCGATCCGCAATGGCAAGTTGGTGCCGCCTATGCCCGCGCCAGTGCCGAGTACGAACAGAACGGCCTGGAAAGCAACCGCTCGAACTACACCGGTACCCGCTCGCGGGTTCACCGTTTCGGCGAAGCCTTCCGTGGCGAAATGCAGAACATGCAGACCGCTACCCTGTTCGGTTCGTGGATGCTCAACGACGAATACGACGCCAGCGTGATCTACCACAAGTTCTGGCGCGTCGACGGCAACAAGCCGATCGGCAGCAACGGCATCAACGCGGTCGAGAACAACACCGACGACCCGACCGGCGCGATTCTCTCCACCACGTCCCTGCCGCTGAACGATGGCGAAAAAGACCTCGGTCAGGAAATGGACCTGGTCGTCACCAAGTACTTCAAGCAGGGCCTGTTGCCGGCGGCGTTGAGCCAGTCGATCGACGAGCCTTCGGCCCTCGTGCGTTTCCGTGGTGGTGTGTTCAAGCCGGGTGATGCGTACGGCAAGGAAGTCGATTCGTACATGCACCGCGCATTCATCGACGTGATCTGGCGCTTCTGATGCGAACCGCGAAGGGAGTGCCCGACATGAACAATTCGAAGCGAGGTTCGATCTCCTTGCTGGCCGGCGCGATGCTGCTGGCCAGCGCGGCTGCCTTCGCCAATGTGGAACCGGTCGTGCCCGTGCAGAAAGGGCAACCGGAGACCATTGCCAAAGGTTTGCAACAGGCCAAGACCTACACCGTCAGCAGCGCACCGACCGCACCGCTGGAGCTGGCCAAGCCAACGCTACCGGACCTGTCCGGCTATACCGCCGAAGCCATCGCCGCAAAAATCGTGCGCACCAAGGCCGGCAAGATCAGCGTGCGCCGGATGATGCAGGAAGACGCCCTGAAGGACTTCATCGGTGGCGACAACAAGATGGCCGAGTGGGTGGTGCGTCAGCACGGTATCCCGCAGGCAATCTTTGTCGACGACGGCTACATGAACCTCAAGGACCTGGCGAAGAAGCTGCCCAAGCAGTACTTCAGCGAAACCTCGCCGGGGGTGTTCCTGGCGAAGTTGCCGATTGTGGTTGGCCGTCACGGCATCCTCGAAATCGACAAGCAGACCCAGGAACTGCGTCTGTCCCAAGAGGCCGGTTCGTTCCTGGTCAACGACGGCCAGCTGTTTGTGCGTGACACCAAGATCACCGGCTGGCGCGAGAAGGACAACGGCCCGGCGACGTTCACCTCGCCCAAGGAATTCCGTCCGTTCCTGCTGTCCTGGGGTGGCACCGAGACCTACATTGCCAACAGCAAGATCGCCAGTTTCGGCTACGCCAACAGTAAGTCCTACGGCGTGAGTATTTCCCAGTACACGCCGAACATGGCCAAGGTCTTGAAGCGACCTGAGCCGACCGGCTGGATCGTCGGTTCCGAGTTCTCGGACATGTGGTACGGCTTCTACTGCTACGAAACCCGCGACTTCGTGGTCAAAGGCAACACCTACAAAGACAACATCGTCTACGGCATCGACCCGCATGACCGTTCGCACCGTTTGATCATTGCCGACAACACCGTCTACGGGACCAAGAAGAAGCACGGGATCATTATTTCCCGTGAGGTCAACGACAGCTTCATCTTCAACAACCGCAGCTACGACAACAAGTTGTCGGGCCTGGTGATCGACCGTAACAGCGTGAACAACCTGATCGCCTACAACGAGATCTACAAGAACCACACCGACGGCATCACCCTCTACGAGAGTGCCGACAACCTGATCTACGGCAACAAGGTGATCAGCAACAAACGCCACGGCATCCGTATTCGTAACAGCGTGAACATCCGCCTCTATGAAAACCTGTCCCTGGCCAACGGCCTGACCGGCGTCTACGGCCACATCAAGGACCTGAGCGACACCGACCGCGACATCAAGCTCGACCCGTTCGACGCCGAAGTCTCGCTGATCGTAGTCGGCGGTGAACTGGCCGGCAACGGCAGTGGCCCGCTGTCCATCGACTCGCCGCTGAGCGTCGAGTTGTATCGCGTGTCCATGCTCGCCCCGACCAAATCCAGCGGCATCAGCTTCAGCGGGATTCTGGGCGAGCGTCAGGATGAAATTCTCGACTTGCTGGTGCGCCAGCAGAAAGCCGTGCTGATCGACCCTGTCGAACGCCAGACCGAAATGCGGGACTGAGGATAATTTTATGCACCCACACTTGATCAAATTACTCAGCCTGTCGGCCCTGACCGCCGGCATTCTCGCGGCCAGCGCTGGTGTTCGTGCGGACGACGCTCAAGCGCCGAAGTTTGCTGCCGAACCGTGCTGCAACCTGTGCCCCGAAGCCCATGACGCGAAGAATTACACCACGCGTTATCAACAGAACTTCACCACGTTGGTGCAGGCTCAGGGCGACTGGCTGTTCCGTACGCAAGAAGACTTGCGCACCGAATTCGACACCTCCCCCGCCGGCTACAAACGCATGAAAGAACTGCACGATGCGTTCAAGAGCAAAGGCGTGGAGCTCGTTGTTGTTTATCAACCCACTCGTGGCCTGGTGAACCGCAACAAGCTCAACCCGGAAGAAAAAGCCAAGTACGATTTCGACAAAGCATTGAAGAACTACAAGACCATGCTCGGGCGTTTCGCCGCCATGGGTTACGTCGTGCCGGACCTGTCGCCACTGACCAACGAATCGCTGCCCGACACCCTGCCCGCCCACGACTTCTACTTCCGCGGCGACCAACACTGGACGCCATATGGCGCCCAGCGCACCGCGAAAATCGTCGCGGAAAAGGTCAAGCAGATTCCAGCGTTTGCCGGCATTCCGAAACGCGAATTCGAGACCCACAGGTCGGGTCGCATGGGCAAGACCGGAACATTGCACAACATGGCCGGTCAACTCTGTGGCACCAGCTACGCGATCCAGTACATGGATCAATTCACCACCGAGCCCAAGGGCGAAGCCGCCGACGGCGATCTGTTCAGCGACGCCGGCAATCCGGAGATCACCCTGGTAGGCACGAGCCACAGTGGCAAGAACTACAACTTCGCCGGTTTCCTCGAAGAGGCCATCGGCGCCGACATCCTCAACGTGGCGTTCCCCGGCGGTGGCCTGGAAGGTTCGATGCTGCAGTACCTGGGCAGCGAAGAATTCCAGACCAAGCCGCCAAAGATTTTGATCTGGGAGTTCTCGCCGCTCTATCGCCTCGACCAGGAAACCATCTACCGCCAGATGATGGCGCTGCTGGACAACGGTTGCGAAGGCAAGGATGCACAACTGTCCGGCAGCACCACGCTGAAGCCGGGCAAGAACGAATTGATGGTCAACAGCAAAAACCTGAACCTGCAAAACAGCAGCCACCAGGTCGACATCCGCTTCGCCGATCCGTCGGTGAAAACCCTGCAAGCCACCCTCTGGTACATGAACGGTCGCCACGAGGACATCAAAATCGAAAAACCGGAAACCTCCGACACCGACGGGCGTTTCGCCTTTGAGTTGCGCACAGACGAAGACTGGGCCTCGCAGAATCTGCTGGCCGTCGAAGTCCAGGGCCCTGAAGCCGGTGCCGCGCCGCAAAAAGTCGAAGCGAAAATCTGCAAACGCAACGTGTTCCCGAGTGCTGAGCAGCGAACTGCTCAGGCCGGGCAATGAGGTCTGCCATGCGAAACCGAACGTTGAAAAATCTGCTCGCGCCATCGTTACTGACCCTGGCGATGTTCGCCGGCGCCACCCAGGCTGCCGCGCCCCTGCGCCCGCCACAGGGTTACTTCGCGCCGATTGAAAAAGTCAAAACCGGCGACAGCAGTGAAGGCTGTGATGCGATGCCGACGCCGTACACCGGCTCGCTGCAATTTCGCAGCAAATACGAAGGCTCCGACAAAGCCCGTTCGACCCTGAACGTGCAATCGGAAAAAGCCTTCCGCGACAGCACCGCCGACATCACCAAGATCGAACGCGGCACCAGCAAGCGCGTGATGCAATTCATGCGTGACGGTCGCCCGGAACAACTCGAATGCACCTTGACCTGGCTGACCGCCTGGGCCAAGGCCGATGCGTTGATGTCCAAGGACTTCAACCACACCGGCAAGTCCATGCGCAAATGGGCACTGGGCAGCATGGCGTCGTCGTACATCCGCCTGAAGTTCTCCGACTCGCATCCGCTGGCCAACCATCAGCAAGAGTCGCAGATGATCGAAGCCTGGTTCAGCAAAATGGCCGATCAGGTGGTCAGCGACTGGGACAACCTGCCGCTTGAGAAAACCAACAATCACTCGTACTGGGCGGCCTGGTCGGTGATGGCCACGTCGGTCGCAACCAACCGCCGCGACCTGTTTGACTGGGCCGTGAAGGAATACAAGGTCGGCGCCAATCAGGTCGACGCGCAGGGTTTCCTGCCGAACGAACTCAAGCGCCAGCAACGCGCCCTCGCCTACCACAACTACGCGTTGCCGCCTCTGGCGATGATCGCCAGTTTCGCTCAGGTCAACGGTGTGGACTTGCGCCAGGAAAA
Organism: Pseudomonas mucoides; assembly: GCF_015461845.1. Lineage (GTDB taxonomy): Bacteria > Pseudomonadota > Gammaproteobacteria > Pseudomonadales > Pseudomonadaceae > Aquipseudomonas > Aquipseudomonas mucoides. The sequence continues at coordinate 1,854,713 of NZ_JACOPW010000001.1, forward strand.
CAACGGCGCGCTGAAACGCCTGGGTGATCAGGTACTGGCCGGGATTAAAGACCCGGACATCTTCGAGAAGAAGAACGGCAAGGAACAGGACATGACCGATCTCAAGATCGACTCGAAATTCGCCTGGCTCGAACCGTTCTGCACGCTCTACACCTGCGCGCCGGATGTGCTGCAACAGAAACACAAGATGCAGCCGTTCAAGACCTTCCGCCTCGGTGGGGATCTGACCAAGGTCTACGACCCGGCCAATGAAAAAGGCAACAAGGGTTCCTAGGAAAAATACAAAACCTGTGGGAGCGGGCTTGCCCGCGAAGGCGGTCTGACATTCAACATTGATGTCGACTGACCCACCGCTATCGCGGGCAAGCCCGCTCCCACAGGTTTAGCGTCAAGTTTGAGTTTTGTGTGTTACGCCCTCCGGATTTCGGTGGGGGGTTTGGGGGGGCTGCGGCCCTTGACTGTTGGTTAAACATGGAGAGATCGGGATGGTATTTTCATCCAATGTGTTCCTGTTTCTGTTCTTGCCGATCTTTCTCGGCTTGTACTACTTGAGCGGAATACGCTATCGCAACCTGCTGCTGCTGATCGCCAGCTACGTGTTCTATGCCTGGTGGCGCGTGGATTTCCTCGCGCTGTTCGCCGCCGTCACGCTGTGGAACTACTGGATCGGCCTCAAAGTCGGTGCCGCGGGCGTGCGGACCAAACCGGCCCAGCGCTGGCTGCTGCTCGGCGTCGCCGTCGACCTGTGCATCCTGGGCTACTTCAAGTACGCCAATTTCGGTGTCGACAGCATCAACGCGATGATGACCTCGGTCGGTCTGTCGCCGTTCATCCTGACCCACGTGCTGTTGCCGATCGGGATCTCGTTCTACATCTTCGAGTCCATCAGCTACATCATCGACGTCTACCGCGGTGACACCCCAGCGACCCGCAACCTGATCGACTTTGCAGCGTTCGTGGCGATCTTCCCGCACTTGATTGCCGGCCCGGTCCTGCGTTTCCGCGACCTTGCCGACCAGTTCAACAACCGCACCCACACCCTCGACAAGTTCTCCGAGGGCTGCACGCGGTTCATGCAGGGTTTCATCAAAAAGGTCTTCATCGCCGACACCCTCGCCGTCGTCGCCGACCACTGCTTCGCCTTGCAAAACCCGACCACGGGCGATGCCTGGCTCGGCGCACTGGCCTACACCGCGCAACTGTATTTCGACTTCTCCGGCTACAGCGACATGGCCATCGGCCTGGGCTTGATGATGGGTTTCCGCTTCATGGAAAACTTCAAGCAGCCGTACATCAGCCAGTCGATCACCGAGTTCTGGCGTCGCTGGCACATCAGCCTCTCCACCTGGCTGCGTGACTACCTGTACATCACGCTGGGCGGTAACCGCAAAGGCACACTGATGACCTATCGCAACCTGTTCCTGACCATGCTGCTCGGTGGTCTGTGGCACGGCGCGAACATCACCTACATCGTCTGGGGTGCGTGGCACGGCATGTGGCTGGCGATTGAAAAAGCGCTGGGCCTGAACACCTCGCCGCGCAGCATCAACCCGATCCGCTGGGCGCTGACGTTCCTGCTGGTGGTGATGGGCTGGGTGATCTTCCGCTCGGAAAACCTGCACGTTGCCGGCCGTATGTACGGCGCGATGTTCAGCTTCGGCGAATGGTCGCTGTCGGAACTCAACCAGGCCAGCCTCACCGGCCTGCAAGTGGCAACCCTGGTGGTGGCTTACGTGACCCTGGCGTTCTTCGGCATCCGTGATTTCTACACTAACCGTCCGCCAGAGAAGACCAAGCCTGCCGTCAACGTCGAGACCGATGGTCCTGCCGCTGCGACCCCTGGAACGATCAAAGCCGTACCGGGCGACAACCCGGCCAGCATCCACCAACCGGGTTACACCGTTGGCGTCGAAGCCACCGTGCAACCGGCCTACTGGACCGCTGACTGGTCGCGTTACGTGATGCGCGCCCTGGTGCTGCTGCTGTTCATCGCTTCGATTTTCAAACTCTCGGCGCAAAGCTTCTCGCCGTTCCTTTACTTCCAGTTCTGAGGGATCTGACCATGACCCGCTCATTACGCATCTTCTACATCGCCCTGTTCCTGTTGACCCTGTTGGTCTTGGGCCTGTGGTCCACGCGCAGCTTCTTTGGTTTCAGCACCAGTGCCGACACCACGGTGCTCAACGGCCGCTGGACCAAAGCCGTGGAGACGCACTACGACGACGAGTTTCCGATCAAGCGCCTGGGCACCAACCTCTGGGCCGCGCTGGATTTCAAACTGTTCAACGAAGGTCGTCCGGGCGTCGTGCTCGGCCGCGATCAGTGGCTCTATAGCGATGAAGAGTTCAACCCGATCGTCAACGAAGAGCTGAACCTGCAAGGCAACTACGCGCTGGTCGAAGGCGTGCGCCAGACCCTGAAAGAGCAAGGCGTGCAACTGGTGATGGCGATCGTGCCGGCCAAGACCCGCCTGTACCCGGAACACCTGGGTGAGGTGAAGCCTTCGAGCATTCACGCCAACCTCTACAAGGACTTCCACGACCGTGTCGCGGCCGACAAGATCCTCGCCCCCGACCTGCTCGGCCCGCTGCAAAAGGCCAAGCAGAATGGTCAGCAAGTGTTCCTGCGCACCGACACTCACTGGACGCCGGAAGGCGCACAAGTCGCCGCCGAGACCCTGGCCAAAACCATCGCCGACAAACTCCCGCTGAGCGGCGAACCGCAAAACTTCGTCACTACACCTGCAGAGAAAGTCACGCACAAAGGCGACCTGCGCTTGTTCCTGCCGCTGGACCCGCTGTTCGAAAACCTGATGCCGGCGCAAGAACCGCTGCAGAAGCGCAACACCGTGGCGGCTGGCGATCAGCCGGCCGGTGACGACGCCCTGTTCGCCAACACTGAAGTGCCGGTGGCCCTGATCGGCACCAGCTACAGCGCCAACCCGAACTGGAACTTCGTCGGCGCACTGAAACAAGCGCTGCGCAGCGATGTGGTCAATTACGCCGAAGACGGCCACGGCCCGATCCTGCCGATGCTCAGTTACCTGAAAAGCGATGCTTTCAAGAACAGCCCGCCACAGGTGCTGATCTGGGAGTTTCCTGAACGCTATCTGCCTGTGAACAACGAAATCGGCGACGCCGACCCGCAGTGGGTCGCAGAGCTCAAAGAAGCCGGCGCCCGCCAACAAAACGTAGCCGCAAACACTAAATCCGAGACGCCCGACCGGGCGCAAAACTGAAAGAGAGGTACACCATGACTTTCACTACTACTCCTCGCCGTCTCGCTAAGACTTTCGCTCTTGTCGCTGGCATGAGCGTTCTGTCGATGCACGCCTTCGCCGGTGGCGACGCCGCACTCTACGGCCCGACCGCACCCAAAGGCTCGAGCTTCGTACGGGTCTACAACGCCGGTAATGCTGAAGTCAGCGCCACCGTCGGCACCACTAACCTGAGCGACGTCGCACCGCTGTCCAGCACCGACTTCAGCTTCATGCCGGGCGGCGACTACAGCGCCAAGGTCGGCAGCCAGACCCTGCCGGTGAAACTCGCCGGTGACCACTATTACACCCTGGTCAACAACGCTTCCGGCGCGCCGCAACTGATTGAAGAACCGCCGTTCAAGAACAAGCAGAAGTCCCTGGTGCGTCTGCAGAACCTGAGCGACAAGCCGCTGACCCTGAAAACCGCTGACGGCAAGACCGACGTGGTGCCAAGCGTGGCCGCCAAGGGCCGTGGCGAGCGTGAGATCAACCCGGTGAAAGTCAGCCTGGCGCTGTTTGAAGGCGACAAAAAAGTCGGCGATGTAAAACCGGTTGCCCTGGAACGCGGTGAAGCGGCCGTGCTGTACGTCACCGGCAACGGCAGCAGCCTGTCGCCAGTCTGGGTAAAACGCCCGGTGTCGACGCGCTAATCAATTCTCTGAACTGACCCGGCTCTCTGTGGGCGCTGGCTTGCCAGCGATGGCATCACCTCGGTGAATCTGAAAAACCGAGTCGTCTGCATCGCTGGCAAGCCAGGCTCCCACAGGGGCCGAGGTGAGCGTTCAGAACGAGACAACAACAAGAGTGAAACGACAGAACGTTCGTAGCTCTAACCAATCGATTTTAAAGGAGTAACAACATGATTCCGGTGATCTTGTCAGGTGGTAGCGGCTCACGTCTTTGGCCGCTTTCGCGTAAACAGTTTCCCAAGCAATTCCTTGCCCTGACCGGCGAACACACACTGTTCCAGCAAACCCTGGAACGCCTGGTGTTCGAAGGCATGGACACCCCTATCGTGGTGTGCAACAAGGACCACCGCTTCATCGTCAACGAGCAGTTAAGTAACCGCAAACTCGAAGCCCAGCGCATCCTGATGGAACCGTTCGGTCGCAACACCGCGCCGGCCGTGGCCCTGACCGCGATGATGCTGGTCAATGAAGGTCGTGACGAGCTGATGCTGGTGCTGCCGGCCGACCACGTGCTGGAAGACCAGAAAGCCCTGCAACGCGCCCTGGCCCTGGCCACCGTCGCGGCGGAAAACGGCGAAATGGTGCTGTTCGGCGTGCCGGCCACCAAACCGGAAACCGGTTATGGCTACATCAAGTCGACCAATGATTCGCTGCTGCCGGAAGGCGTCAGCCGCGTTTCGCACTTCGTCGAAAAACCTGACGTCAAACGCGCCACCGAATATGTCGAATCCGGTGGTTATTTCTGGAACAGCGGCATGTTCCTGTTCCGCGCCAGCCGCTTCCTCGAAGAACTGAAAAAGCACGACCCGGACATCTACGACACCTGCCTGCTGACCCTCGAACGCAGCGAGCAAGATGCCGACACCATCACCTTCGACGAAGCCACCTTCGCCTGCTGCCCAGACAACTCCATCGACTACGCGGTGATGGAAAAAACCCAGCGTGCCTGCGTCGTGCCGCTGACCGCTGGCTGGAGCGATGTCGGTTGCTGGGCGTCGCTGTGGGAAGTCAATGAAAAAGACGCCAACGGCAACGTCACCAAAGGCGACGTGGTCATCCAGGACAGCAAAAACTGCATGATCCACGGCAACGGCAAACTGGTGTCGGTGATCGGCCTGGAAAACATCGTGGTGGTCGAAACCAAGGACGCCATGATGATTGCGCACAAGGACTCGGTCCAAGGCGTGAAACAGATGGTCAACACCCTCAACGAACAGGGTCGCAGCGAAACCCAGAACCACTGCGAAGTCTATCGTCCGTGGGGTTCCTACGACTCGGTGGACATGGGCGGCCGCTTCCAGGTCAAGCACATCTCGGTCAAACCGGGTGCGTGCCTGTCGCTGCAAATGCACCACCACCGCGCCGAACACTGGATCGTGGTCAGCGGCACCGCTGAAGTGACCTGCGACGACAACGTGTTCCTGCTCTGCGAAAACCAGTCGACCTACATTCCGATCGCGTCGGTCCACCGTTTGCGTAACCCGGGCAAGATTCCACTCGAGATCATCGAAGTGCAGTCGGGCAGCTACCTGGGTGAAGACGATATCGAGCGGTTCGAAGATATCTACGGTCGCTCCACCCCGATCGAGCGCGGCGTGTCGGTGAAAACCATCGCGCAGTAAGCGTTCAGCAAAATAAAAGCCCCCGTCCAGCCCGCTGCGTCTCCTATCCGCAGCGGGTTGGGCGGGGGCTTTTTTCTGCCGATGTCATGCCAAATCACATTTTCAATGGATTTCTATTTTGCTTTGCAAAGGTTTTCCATTTGTCTAACAACTGGCTAGGTAACGGATTCAATCTGCCTGTCTGAAAATAGCCGCTTTGTAATTCGCTCCTTGTCACATGGCCGGAATCGATCATGAATTTAGCCATGTTCCCGCCCCAATGTTGAGCCTCGCCACCTACGCTCGTTGTGAAATAACCCGTTTTGTACAACGCTCCGGGGTACATATCATTGAAGACCTGATGGGCAAAGTAGTCGGTAATGTGTTCGTCATAATTACTGTTACTGACAGACGTATCCGTCTCTTGCTGAAAACCTATATGTCCGTGCGAAGAAGCATGCAAGGCTTCGTGAACAATCGTCGAGCGAATTTTATCTCTATCAAGCTGACCATTTTCAGAATAATCCGGTGCGGTTACTCCCATATAAATTATTCCGTCTGGCGACGTCCAGGCGGCAGGATTGGCACGCAGTTCTTCCTGGTTGAACTGCATCGTTTCATTGCCAGGAACAGACCTGATTTTTTCAAAAAGTTCTTCGTGTGTTACATCCACTACTTTTATAGGGCGAACCGATACACCAAATAGTTGACTGATCGTGTTGGCCAGCTGGGCCGTGTCGACATAGTCACCTGTTTTCCATGTCGTTGAGGCCTGATTCGCTGGCATTTGCGGACGCGCCAATACAATTGGCTCAAAAAGCCTATGAGCCTGCGCGGCTTGCCCAGACCCTGATGGCCCTGGCGGCACTGGGCCGAAACCAGGCGGTGGTGGAGGTGGCAGGGCTAGTGAAGGTGGCCTTGGAGGTGCGGGGGGGGTATTCGGTTTATCAGGCTTCCGTCCATCGATATCGATCAACGTGACAGGGTTATTTCTAACCATTCGATACAGGTTCAAACCATCCACCGCACCTGCCGGATCGGGATTTAGCCAACGCTGTAGCCACGGTATGTAGTACCGAAACCCATAATAATAAAGCCTCGTCGCATCCCGCTCCTTGCCTGAATACCGAATGGTTTTGTAGTCGACTGCAACGGCATCTGTGTCGGCACACCACGCGGTCTCACCGAAGGGATAAAAAACTTCCCGGCTGATGACTTGTGCATCGTCAGCCAGTTCCACCGTGCAGGAATTCAGGTGATCGACCAGGGTGTACCGATACTGATCGTTGATGCCGGGCGGTGGATCGCTTTCCCAGTGCAACACCCGAACGGAATTAAGGCCAGCCTGTGCGGTGATGACTTCCAGCCTCTCACCGGTGCCACTGTCGGTACGCAGTTCCAGCCCTGGCAAGTAACGCACTTCGGCTATCACGGTTCTGGCATGGGTCTGCAACGAGCGAATTTTTCGTACCCGTTGGCCACCGCCATCGTAGAGGTAGGACTCAACGTCATTGCGTCCGGAATCGCGCTCCACCGGGCTGACCGACTGCAACTGATTGCGCAGGTCCCACGTCAAAAAACGCCCCTGATCCAGCTCCAGCAAATTGCCCTTGGCGTCGAATGCCGTCGTGATTTGTTCTTCCGTGGGGGGCACGCCGTTACGCCAGGGCAAACAGCGATTGCTGTACTGCGCAGCTTTCAGATCACGTCCCGGACTTTGCGAGCCGACATGTGCCAGCTTCAGCAAATTCCCGCTTTCGTCATAACGGTAGGTTTGCTCGTAGTTGCTGAGCGCCGCGGGATCGTTGCGCCCAACGGATGCCGGCCCTTGGCTGGGGGCGCGCGCCTCCCAACCCGTCGCCTTGATCAATTGATAAAGGCTGTTGTAGAAAAAACGACTGATCGGCTCAATACGCTGATTAGCGAAGTAGCGCGTCGACAAGGCCTTGTCCTCGATACTCAGCACATTGCCCATTCGGTCGTAGGTGTAGAACAGGTGTTGCAGCAAGCCGCGGTGCTCGCTGTGCGCCCGGCGCTCGATCAGGAGTCCGTCTTGCGGAGAATATTTGAGGGTCGTCTGTACGTTGTTACCCGCCACTTCGCGAGTGATCTGTCCTTGGGCGTTGTACTCAATCTCGCTGACCAGTGTTTGCCCAGAGGGCTTGCCTGCCAGTTTCAAGACACTGTGGCGCAGTCGGCCATCAAGGGTGAAACCAAACGTCTGACAGTTCTGCCTGGCATCAACCGACTCCAGCACGTTCCCGAGAGGACCGAATCGCCAGGTCGAAACAGCTCCATCGCCGGGTTCCAACAAATCATTGCGATCAGCAATCGACGCTGGCCAATCAGGGGCGACGGGGTCCAGAGCGAAGTGTTGAACGTGTCTAGAGCATTGACCGGTGATCGTAAACGCCTTAAACAACACGGTCCCGCCGGGGCCATCCTGTCGAATCAATTGCCCCAATAGGTTGTGGTCCTGGGTACCCTGACCGGGACGACCATACTCCATGCGTTCGGCACAACGTCGTGGGGCTGTGGCGACGTGTTCAAATACCGTCACCGGACGCAGCCGTTCGTCGTATTCAACCTCGCGTCGTGTGCCGCGACTGTCCCAGCCTTGCAGCACTTCATTGGCCAGGCCGAAGAAATTGATCTGCGAGCCGGCATCCACGCTCAGCGTCGATACGGCAACATCGGACAGCGAATACACCGTGACGAGATTGGCGGGTGCCAGCGGATCTTGTTCCCGTAACCCCCAAAGCCGGGGGTCCCACTGCATGATTGGGAGCCCGGCGGCATTGTGGAGCGTGCGGTTGATGCGTGCCTGAGTCGGCTCGCCTTCAACCTCGCGCCAATAATCAATGGAACGGATCGTCAGCGCTCGCGAGTCGACGACCGAAACGGTGGAGGTTTTAGAGTGCATGCCGGCGCGTCCCTGTAAGCCAGTGGTCAGCTAATCGCTTGTGACGTGGGCTGGCTACTGTCAGAAATTACAGTTGCGACCAGCGGCAACAGCGCTTGATCCACGAATGTCCATTCGCGCAGCCCTTCGGTAGGATGGAGGTCATGAGTTCAAGGAGCGTACATACATGTTCATCGGCGTCCTGCTGGTCATCACCTGGCTGATCCTGTTGCTGCGCTACCCGTCCAAGGCGTTTCCCGTGTCGGTGGCGGCCGCCGTCGGTTTGGGTCTGGTGGCCACATGGGTGATCTGGCTCGACAACCGCGAGGTCAAGCAACTCGCGCGCCTGGAGCTGCGCATCACCTACGCGCCCGAGCAGTGCCCGGCGGATCGTCCGTTACAGCTGAAAATGAACAATGGCAACGACGTGCCGCTGACCGAATTGCGCTGGCGTATCGCGGCGTATGCACCGGGTGACACGGTCAATCTGGCCGACAACCAATACGAAGCCCCGCGATATCGTGGCCCCGGCGAGCTCCAGGCCGGCGCCAACTGGGAAGACTGTTTGCCCTTGCCACCCTTGCGTCCCGGCTATCGCCCGCAAACCCTGGAGTTTCGCGCCGAGCGTTTGCAGGGTAGTTTCTCCGATTAATCCCACTTCTTATTTGCACAAGGACCGCGCCATGCCCGTTGCGTTGATTACCGGTTGCTCCAGCGGCATTGGCCGTGCCCTTGCCGACGTGTTCAAAAATGCCGGCTACGAAGTCTGGGCCAGTGCCCGCAAGGCTGAAGACGTGGCCGCGCTAACCGCCGCCGGTTTCACCGCCGTGCAACTGGACGTCAATGATGGCGCCGCGCTCGAACAGCTGAGCGAGCAGATCAATCAGCAACATGGCGGCCTCGACATCCTGATCAACAACGCCGGTTATGGCGCGATGGGGCCGCTGCTCGATGGCGGTGTACCGGCGATGCAGCGGCAGTTCGAGACCAATGTATTTGCCATCGTCGGGGTCACACGCGCGCTGTTCCCGGTGCTGCGTCGCGCCAAGGGATTGGTGGTGAACATCGGCAGTGTTTCAGGGATTCTGGTCACGCCGTTTGCTGGCGCCTATTGCGCCTCGAAAGCAGCCGTTCATGCGTTGAGCGATGCGCTGCGCATGGAACTGGCGCCGTTCGGTATTCGCGTGATGGAAGTCCAGCCGGGCGCCATCGAATCCAGCTTCGCTAAAAATGCCGGGCATGAAGCGGAACAATTGATCACCGAGCAATCGCCATGGTTTCCCCTGCGCGAAGGCATTCGTGCGCGGGCCAAGGCATCTCAGGACAAACCGACGCCGGCCCGGGAGTTTGCGCAGGGGTTGCTCAAGGCGGTGCAGCAGGGCAAGCCACCGCGTTTGATTCGATTGGGCAATGGCAGCCGGGCGTTGCCGTTGTTAGCGGGTTTGCTGCCAAAAGGGTTGCTGGAATCGGGGTTGATGAAGCGGTTCGGGTTGCGCGGGCAGCTCTGAGACCGGGCCGACCTGCTCGCGATGGCGTCCGAACAAACACAGAACATTTCAGGAATACACTTCAATGACCGACTACACCCACTACTTCGACGAAGTCATCCAGGCCCACGTCGCCATCGAGCAATGGTTGGCCGAAGAACAAGACGACTCGGAACTTGAACAACTGCTGAGCCGGTTTTCACCGCAGTTTTCCATGATCTCGCCATTGGGCCGGGTGCTGGATTTCGAGGCATTGAGCGAGCTGTTTCAACTGGCGGGCGGCAAGAAGCTCGGGTTCAGGATCGAACTCAGTGAATTGCGCGGTGTGGCGCTGTATGACGGCGGCGCGGTGGTGAGTTATCGCGAGCAACAGACCGATGCCACCGGGCTGCATTCGGATCGGCGTTCGACCGTGGTGTTTGAGAAAGACGCCGACGGCACGCTGATCTGGCGGCACTTGCATGAGACGTTTTGCAAAGGCTGACTCGGTCGCTTTTTGTGGCGAAGGGGCTTGCCCCCTCGCCACAGGGTTACTCGCCAACTGCTGAGTTAACCACCACCGTACACGTAATCCCCGCCGCCAACAGCACCCCCTCTGGCACTTCATCAATGTGAATCCGCACCGGCACTCGCTGCGCCAATCGCACCCAGTTGAACGTCGGGTTCACATCGGCAATCAGTTCGCGGCTCTCAGGGTTATCCCGGTCGTAGATGCCGCGAGAAATACTCTCCACATGCCCTTTCAGCACCTCGCCACTCATCAACTGCATGTCGGCCTTATCGCCCACGCGCACGTGCGGCAATTTGGTTTCTTCGAAGAAGCCATACACCCAGAACGAGTTCATATCGACCACGGCCATTTTCGCTTCGCCGATGCGCGCATAGTCGCCGCGATGCACGTTGAGGTTGGTCACGTACCCGTCCACCGCCGCCCGCACTTCGGTGCGTTTGAGGTTCAGCTCGGCGGCTTCGAGTTGCGCCTGCGCGTGTTGATAATCGGCCAGTGCCGAGTCGGCGATGTTGCTGGCGTCGTCACGGTTTTCCCGGGAGATCACCAGGTTGTCCATGTCCGCACGGCGGCGGGCGTTGACCTTGCGCATCTCCCACGTTGCCTTGCGTGATGCGACCAGCGACTGCGCCTGCTTGACCGCGATGCGATAGTGCTCGGGGTCGATCTGCATCAGCAGATCGCCCTTCTTCACTTGTTGGTTGTCACGCACCGGTACGTCCACCACTTCCCCGGTGACGTCGGCGGCGACGTTGATGATGTCGGCGCGCACCCGGCCATCGCGGGTCCACGGGGTGTCCATGTAATGCACCCACAAGGTCCGGCCGATCCATAGCGCGAGGGCCAGCACCAACAGGGTGGCGAGCAGGCTGAAAAGCTTTTTCATCAGGGCGTTCTCAGTGAAAGAGAGTCAACGGTAAACGGTCAGCGCCAGGGCGCCGAACAGACAGGTAAACAGGCTCAGGCGCAGCAGCGCCGGGTGCCAGAAGAAGCGGTACAGGTCGAACCCGGACAAGAACCGGTCCAGCGCCCAGGCCAGTGCGGCGGCGATGAAAAACATCAGCGTCATGGTGGGCATGTACACGCCGTGGAAGGCGATTTCACGAGGCATGTTCAAGTCCTTGCGGCGCGGTTTTCGTGTAGGCCGAGAGCGGTGATTGCGGGTCCAGCAACGAGGTGCGAATGAAGTGCAGGTAGCTCTTCACCCGACGCAAGGCGGAGGTGTCGAAGTGCGGTGCGAAAGGTTCGTCAGTGGCTTGCACACGGCTGATCGCATGGTCGACCGCGACCAGACTGCGCTCCAGATTGTTCTGGCTCGGTTGCAGAAACAGCCGCACCAGCGAACGCCCCATCACCCGGATTGCCTGGCGCCACGGCTGCGATTCGGCGTAGGCCGGATGCACCGGCAGAACCGCCTGCTCCTTGCGCAACTCGATGATCGCGTGGCCGACTTCCAGCACCACGAACATCCAGCGCAGCAAGTTGCTTTGTACCTGCGGTTGCCCCGCTGCGAGGCCATACGCCTGATGCAGCAAGTCCCGCGTGCGGCTCTCAAAACTCGACGCCAATCCCTTGAGCTTGCCGCTGATCGCGTACACCACTTGCCCTCGCAAATCCTGCTCCAACCGCCGCCACAACCAGCGACTGTTCGGTGGCAAAATAATCGCCCCGGCCGCCGCGCACACCAGCATGCCGAGCACCATGGCGATGTAGTCGTTGATGAAGGCGTAAGGGTTGTAGACCGTCAGGTTGTCCGGCACCGAACCGGTGCTGAAGAAGATCAGCAAGCCGAGACCGACACCGGCGTATTGCGGTCGCGACGTGAGGAACGAACCGAGCACGATCACCGGCGCGAGCATCACGCACAGCAACGGGAATCCGTCGATCCACGGGAAGATGAAAAACATCTCGACGAAACCGATCAGTGCGCCAAGGAACGTCCCGCAGGCCATCTGAAACGCCATGCGTTTCGGGTTCGGCGTGGCGGCTGAAAGGCCGACAGTTGCTGCCGCAATCAAGGTCATCGTCGCGCCGCTGGGCCATGCGGTCGCCACCCAATAGCTGCCGAGCACCACCAGAATGAACGCTGCCCGAATCCCCGACGCCGCCGAGGCCATCCAGTTGGTTTGCGGGGTGAACGGCTCGTCCCATTGCTCGCGCGCGTGGCTGTGATCGGCGAGTGAGGCGTGGGTCTGTGCATAACTGTGCAGGTCGTCGACGAAGCGATAGAGCAACTCGTACGCGGTGTGGAAATCCAGCAGCTCGGCGTCGCTCGGGTTGCTCTCCTGGAAAGTCGCCCGCAAGCGGCGAACCCGCGCCGGCAAACCTTCTTTATAAGCGCTCAACTCGACAACCAGGCGTGCCGCGTCCGCATCGGTCAGGGCACGACCGCTGAAACCGTCGAGCACTTCCGCGAGGTCCTGCAGACCCGGTTTGATTGCCGCAACCGCAGGCTCGGCACCGCTGCTACGCAAGCGTTCGAGCAACTGATGCAAGGCGTTGAAGCGGGTGGTGATGCCCATGAACTCGCTGTTCAAACGATTGAGCCGACCGTTGCGCCGACGCATGTGCGGGTCTTCAAACACGGTCACGCTGCGCAAGCCTTCCAGCCCAACCGCTTCAGCGATGAAACGCACGTTGCTGGCTTCGAAAGCCTCCCGTTTGCTGCGACCGCGCAAGCCATCGGTGGCGAACCGGGCAAACACGCCGAAACGCTGGTACAAGGCGTTGCGCATCGCCGCGCTGGCGGTTTGCGGCAGGATCGCGGCGCTGACCAGCGTCGAGCAGAGAATGCCGAGGGAGATTTCCAGCACCCGCCAAACGGCGGCCATGAACGCGCCGTCCGGGTGCGCCAACGCGGGTAAACCGACCATCGCGGCGGTGTAGCCGGCCAACACAAAACCGTAGGCGCGAAAGTTACGATACCGCGCCGCACCGGCCGAACAGATGCCGACCCAGATCGCCAGCGAGCCGAGGAACAGTTCGGTGTTTTGCGCGAACAAGGCAATCAGCGCCACCATCACCGCCGAGCCGGTCAAGGTGCCCAGAAAGCGGTAAAAACTCTTGGCGAACACCTGACCGCTTTGCGGCTGCATGACGATAAACACGGTGATCATCGCCGTGCGCGGTTGCGGCAATTCCAGGCGCATGGCCAGCCACAAGGTCAGGAAGGCGGCGAACAACACCTTGAAGATGTAGACCCAGGTCACGCCATCGCTGCGTGCCCAGTCGAAAAAGCCCCGGCGCCATTCAAGGGAATACAGCCAGCGCAAGGGTGCGGGCAAGGGAGTCATGAAATCCTGCTCATTGAGATTCGATTAAGTCGCAGAACCTGTGTGAGCGAGCTTGCTCGCGATGGCGCAGTGTCAGGCGACACATGCATTGACTGACACGGCCTCATCGCGAGCAAGCTCGCTCCCACAGGGTTCGTGTTCAATTCGAGAGGCTCTTAAGCAGGGCTGGGGTTTTCGGCGCTGCGGTCTGGCTATCTTTCGGCACATCATTACCCGCACCCAGCCCGCCACCCAACGCCGTCACCAGTTCCGCATGAGCACTCAACCGCGCCGCCTGCACCTGCTGCTGAACTTGCTGCTGCTTGAACAACAACGTCTGCGCGTTAAGCACATTGAGGTAGTCGGTCAACCCGCGTTGATAGGCGATCATCGCGATGTCATAGGTCTTCTGCGCGGTGGCCACGGACTCGGCGGCGAAAGTCTGTTGCTTGTCCATCGACTCGCGGCGGATCAACTGATCGGAGATGCTTTTCAGCGCGTTGACCAGCGTCTGGTTGTACTTGGCCACCGCGATGTCATACCCCGCCGACGCTTCGCCCAACTCGGAGCGCAAACGCCCGCCGTCGAAAATCGGCAACGAGATCGCCGGGCCGACGCTGTAGTTGAGTTTCTTGCCGGTCAAAAACTCCAGCGCCCCACCGCCCGTGGCCATGTAGCCGAGGCTGCCAACCAGATCGACGTTGGGGTAAAAACCGGCGTGGGCGACATCGATACCGCGAGCCTGCGCCGCCACTTGCCAGCGACTGGCAACCACGTCCGGGCGTTGGCCGAGCAATTGCGCGGGCAACGACGACGGCAATTTCAGCGCGGCGCCCAACGACAGCGTTGGCCGCTGCAATTGCGCGCCTTCGCCCGGCCCCTTGCCTGCCAGGGCCGCAAGCTGGTTGCGGCTGAGGGCGATTTCTTCGTCCAGCGCATCAATCTGGCGATGGGTTTCCGGCAACGGCGTTTGTGCCTGACTGACTTCAAAGTGCGTGCCGATGCCTCCGTTCAGACGCTTCTGTGCGAGGTCGAGAATCTGCTGTTGCTGCTGCAGCGTCGCCTCGATGATGTCGCGCTGGGCGTAATGCAACGACAGCTCGATGTAGGCGCGCACGATGTTGTTCTGCAATTCGAGCTGCGCCAGACGCGCTTCGGCGGCGCTCATGTGCGCCATGTCCACGGCGCGCTCGGTGGCATTGCTTTCGCGGCCCCAGAGGTCGAGCGCATAGCTGAAGCCCAGCGCGGCGTTGTTGTCCCAGGTGGTCGTGTTGGCCAGCTCGCCCGGCCCGTAAAACTGATCGGTGGGCCAGTTGTGGCGCTTGAGGGTGGATTCGCCGTTGATCTGCAACGACTCGGCTGACTCGGCGATGCCGGCCATGGATTTGGCCTGGCGCACCCGCGCCGCCGCCATGGCCATGCTCGGGCTGCCTTGCACGGCGAGGTCGATCCAGCGGTTCAGTTGTGGGTCACCATAGGCCCGCCACCACTGAGCGGTGGGCCAGTGCGCGTCCTGCGCAGCGTGTTGAATAGCTTCGTCGGTGGCCAGTGAATCAGCCTCCAGTGCCTTGCCCTGCGGGGCAATACCTCCGGTACCGATGCAGCCGCTGATTGCCAGGGTTAAAGCCAAAACACTGAGCGTCTGAAGCGCTCTGCTGATGCGACGCGGCACTGCTGCGATTTCCTGAAATAGGGGAGGTACGAAATCCTGTGGGAGCCGGGCTTGCCCGCGATGGCAGCACCGCGGTGGGTCTGGATGACCGCGGTGCTGCCATCGCGGGCAAGCCCGGCTCCTGCAGTGGCGCAATTCTAGGGGTGGGTCTGGTTGGCGATAAGCTGGGATTCTTGTGAATCTTTGTTACCGTTCACGCGATAATCCCTTGGTCGGGGTCTCAGACCTTGAAACCTTGTGTCACAATTTGCCATCTCCCTTGAGAGCACCCCATGGACACTTTGCAAAACATGCGCGCCTTCAGTTACGTGGCCGAGGCCGGCAGCTTCACCGCTGCCGCCGTGCAACTGGACACCACCACCGCCAACGTCTCGCGCGCGGTCTCCAACCTGGAAGCCCACCTGCAAACCCGCCTGCTCAACCGCACCACCCGCCGCATCGCGTTGACCGAGGCCGGCAAGCGCTACCTGTTGCGCTGCGAGCAGATCCTCGCCTACGTAGAAGAAGCCGAAGCCGAGGCCAGCGACGCCCATGCGCGGCCGGCCGGGCAACTCAAGGTGCACACCATGACCGGCATCGGTCAGCACTTCGTGATCGACGCCATCGCCCGTTATCGCAAGACGCACCCGGACGTGACCTTCGACCTGACCATGGCCAACCGCGTGCCGGACTTGCTCGACGAGGGCTACGACGTGTCCATCGTCCTCGCCAGCGAACTGCCGGATTCCGGCTTCGTGTCCCAGCGGCTGGGTATCACCTACAGCATCGTCTGCGCCTCGCCGGCGTACGTGAAAGCCAACGGTTGCGCGCAAAAGCCCAGCGATCTGCTGAACCACATGTGCCTGCGCCTGGTGAGCCCGGTGATCCCGCTGGAGAAATGGGCCTTCGACGGCCCCGATGGCCAGGAGACCGTGACCATCAACAGCTCACCGTTCCTGGTCAACTCGGCGGACGCCATGAAAACCGCGATCACCAGCGGCATGGGCGTTGGCGTGCTGCCGGTGTATGCGGCGATTGAAGGGCTGCGCAACGGCACGTTGGTGCGGGTGATGCCGAACTACCGCTCGCAGGAACTGAACCTGTATGCGATCTACCCTTCACGGCAATATCTCGACGCGAAGATCAAGACCTGGGTCGAGTACTTGCGCGGCTCGTTGCCGGAGATTCTGGCGGCGCATCAGGCGGAGCTGGCGGCGTATGAATTGAGCGGGAGTCTGGGCGGGGCTCGGCTGGCGAACTGATCTCACGGTCCTACAGACGCGCTGATTTTGAGGAAGGATTCCGACGCGTTCTGTCGGTTGTTGGGTCAGACGGGAAATGGGTAGGCTTTGGGTGTCGCTGCCAAATCAGCGATCAGGTCTGGAAAACCTGACAACCCTCCATCACACCTCATGGCATACTGCGGCGCTTTTTTTGCACGCAGTTCTTTGTTATGGCGGCTGTGCGCGGGAGACCTTCAGGTCTGCCGGGTGTGATGGTGGTCCGGTTTTTCCAGTCCGCGCACAGTTGCCACCCTTTCGCCTGGAAATCGAAAGATGGCAGCTCCATTTCATCGCCATTGAGTAACTTCCATATGATTAAAGAAACTCCGAATCCCCCGGAAACCGACGACGTTTCCCCCTACGATTCCGTCGATTCCAAAAAATTCCACGACGCCGCCGAACGCGCGTTGAATCACTACCTCAACCCCGCAGCCCTGAAATCACCGCCCACCCGCAAACCCAGCACCATGTTCCTACTCGCACCGGACCTCAAAGACGAAGATCTGCTGGCCCACACCTGTGAAACCCTGGCCCAGGCCAGCGTCATGGCCGGCGATTTTGCCACCTACCTGGAAGGCCCGCACCGCAACACCGCCATGGCCATCCAGCAGATCGTCATGCTCGCCGAACTGGCCGCGAACCGGATGATGGACAACCTCGAACTGCCCAAACCCGCGCCACATCGCTAATCCCCCAGTAAACGCCAATCCCTGTGGGAGCGAGCCTGCTCGCGAATGCGATTTAACATTCAACATCAATGTTGTCTGGCATACCGCTTTCGCGAGCAGGCTCGCTCCCACAGTTGGGTTGTGTACACCTGATGGAGATTGGTCGGCTGTCAGGCCGCCATCGCTGGCAAGCCAGGCTCCTACATACATCGGTGTACACCCGCCGCTTCTCACCACTCATCAGGCCGAGCGTTAGCTCGCCTGAAAGCTTTTGATCTGGCTTTTGATTCACCCGCCCCCTCGGGAGGCTGAGTGGAGGTGTGCATCCGGGGAGTGGCGCGCAGCGCCGTTCGACACAGTCGAACACGCTGCATGTAGGTCGTAGCGAAGCCAACCTGCGGGCAGTGTCCCCGGATGGATACCGGAGCGAAGGAACGCCGAGCCTAAGCGAGGGGCCGGACGCTCGGGGCGAGCCTTTTTGGGTACTTTTTTGGCGTTCGGTACGTGTCAAGGTACCTGTCGCCTTGGTACTTCCGCTGCTAACCCATTGCGCCGTTAACTTCAGGGCGTTCTGGGTTCAAATACACCGCATCTGCCAGCTTCCAGT
>NZ_JACOPW010000010.1 GCF_015461845.1 Pseudomonas mucoides
GCCTGGAAAGTGTCCGGATGGCCGTGGAATCGGTGTCCGGATGCTCGTGGAATGAGTGTCCGGATCAGCGTGGAATCACTGTCCGGATGTGCGTGGAATGGGTGTCCGAGTCAGCGTGGAATCCGCACTCCAAGCAAAAGCCTGGCGCGATGCAACAGAGTCGAAGCTTGGTATAAAGCCAGGCAGTCTCAGATCTAGATCAGCTGGGAAACCTTGGTCTGGGGTTTCACTGATCGTTTCTAAATCGCCTATGGGGCGCTCTTACTGGGGGAGCAACCATGTGCTTGGACTGAAACCCCTTCGGGCATACATAGGCAAGCGATCTTACACTGCGGCCTACCATGACCTGATCCGGCGCATTGCTGAACGGGATGGCATACCTCTACCGGACGAATTACCGTCTCCGCCCCCACCTCGTGCTGATCAGTACCGCCGTATGTCAAAGGCGGGGCTCACAGACATTCCACAGCCAGCGCGTAGAAGGGCAAGCCGCTTAAAGAGCTAAGCTTCGAATTCGGACGCCACCTTTTGACTGGTGATTTTGAATCTTTGCGGTACGTTGTCCTCAAGTATTCCAGGACACATCGATAATGAAACCCTTCGCCTTTCTGCTGCTCCCACTTCTACTGGCTGGGTGCGGCGACAGTATCAATGGCGCCTACCAGGCCTCTATCCAGTACGCCGAAGAAAAGCCGCGCCCTGTGGGGTTGGCGATTATTCAAAAAGACCAGATCATCGCAGATGGCCGCGCTGTTTCGATTTCCGAATGGAAGCGTGAGGGTGCCACCTTTACCGCCTTCGACACCCAGGGTAAGCGTCTCGCTCAACTCAAGCGTAATGATGATGGTGACCTTGTCCAAGCGCTACCAATGAGCCGCGTCATCTACCATAAATTCGAGTTCTGAGATCGAGCTCCTACTACAGGATGCCCGGCCTCAATTCTTTGGTCAGTGGGCGAGCCTCAGGAATTTAGAATGCGCTTCTTCCTCTGCGGGCTGCTCGCAGCCTCCGTTTTCAGCGCTATTTCTAGCGTTGCTACAGCAAAC
Source organism: Pseudomonas mucoides (assembly GCF_015461845.1). Classification (GTDB taxonomy): domain Bacteria; phylum Pseudomonadota; class Gammaproteobacteria; order Pseudomonadales; family Pseudomonadaceae; genus Aquipseudomonas; species Aquipseudomonas mucoides. The sequence goes on from NZ_JACOPW010000010.1 coordinate 1,047, forward strand.
GATATTGAGATTTTACCTTCGGCTACTGCAGGAGCCTCTTCCCCTCCAGAGGTATACCTGGCTGGCGAAATTACTGACGACACCGTCGCACAGCTCGCAAGTCTAATACCGAGCAGAGGCTTGGCTGGTTCAATCGTGTATTTGGACTCTGCCGGCGGAGATCCTCAAGCTGGTATGCGGCTTGGTGAGCTTATCCGCGGGTCTAGCATGAACACCGCTATCGGCAAGCCGGGGAAAACATCTGGACGCCCCTCCCCCGGGAAATGCATGAGTGCCTGCGTCCTAACTTATGCTGGCGGTAAGTTCAGGTTCATTGATCCAGCTTCCCAGCTAGGGATTCACCGGTTTTACCGGCGCACCGCACAGTCGACGGATCTTGATGTTGCTCAGGTGCTCTCCGCGGCCATCACTGCCTACTTAATCAAGATGGGCGTAGTGCCTGCCCTTTTCGAAAGAATGGTCCAAGTCGGCCGAGGTCAGATGGAGCTTCTTTCGCACTCTGACGCCGCTAGGCTCAACCTAGTGAACAACGGTGTGCTTCCGGCTGAATGGGGTATCGAAGGAAAGCAGGGGCAGGTCTATTTGATGGGGCGTCAGCAGACCTGGAACGGCACAGGCAAGCTGATAATGTCGTGCGCTCCAAATCAGCGGGTGAGGTTTTCAGCCCTTTATGACGCCGGCGATAACAACGGCTTTATCACTCGCAACGCCACGAACTACACCCTACGCATTAACAAGCAGTTCTTACCGATTGCTTCCCTGCAGGGAAAACCATCAGTCAGTGGTGACTATGTACTCGCCAGTTTCACCCCTAACGATTCAATGCTGTGGGCCATTTCCGGTGGCGAACAACTCGGTTTTGGTTTCCACACTAAGGATTCCAACACGTTCTACGGCTTCTTGGTCGATGCAACAGGCGAGCAGGACCTGGTCAGAAGTTGGATCAAGCACTGCACAGACCGCTAGGGGTTCTGCCACGGCCTGGATGAACCGAGGATTCTCTATCATTCATAGAGGAGCAAACCATGCGATCAGCTGCAGATTTCGAAGCCTCATCCCCGCAGAAGCGGGTATACAGTACCGACGGTACCACTTTCGGAATTTTGACTGGCGGTAGCCGTCGCTGTCAGATGGAAGGCTGCTTGGGGAGAAGCTTTGCTGTCCGCTGGCAAGATGGTCAACTCACCTACCCTTGCAGCAAAGGTCTAATTGATCACTCTTCAGGATCTCTGCAGGTAGGGAGGCAGTTTTAATGATCATCCCTCCCGGGCGTCTCTCACCCGAAACTCTTCAACGGTTGATCGAAGATTTCGTCAGCCGAGAAGGCACTGATAACGGTGATGACTCTACCGAAGCTCAGAAGGTGGCCAGGGTACGCGCCGAGCTCGATGCTGAGTCTGCAGTGATTTACTACGATGCTGAGTTCAGCCAGTGCATCCTCGCGGCCCGTAACCAGGTTCCACCTGAAATGATCAGGGCATGGAAGGAAGAACAGCAGGGATAGCCTCTCGCTAGGGCAGTTTTTAACTGCCCTGGTATGGATTTGCGTCTTGCATTAGGGGGAGTATTTTGTAGCCAGCAACCAATACTGGACTGATGTCCAAGGCCTCACGTCAATGCCAACTCAAGCGCATCAAGCTCTCTACCCTCATCCATCATTGCTTTGCGGATTATCCAGTCTGATTCGTTCACGAGGGCTGGGGAATGCAGCAGTTATCGACGGTCACGTCTTTTTTCATCTGGAGCACACCCCGGTACTGCACTGCGCCCAGATCACCGACGGCTGCGCATCCTGTTCGCCGATTCGCGCACTGATTGGCGCTGATGACCTTGATATGATGCAGATCACTGAAAGTGTGAGCAGGTTCCTTGAGTCTCCTGGCCGCTTTCGCCCCAAGTCAAAGGGGCTAGTTAAAACCTATCTAGCGGAGTGGTCGAATCAGGTAGCTAGGGCGTCCTGTGCAGTTGAGACTGTGCTCAAGATTTTTGACGCCCTGCTCGAGGTAGAGAATTGGTTATCTAGTGACGGACCGGGTGCCTGCGTTATCACTGGTGGCATCGTTATCTGGACTGCCGGCCGACACGGCATGAGCGATCTTCATTTAGCTGTCAATGTAGGAGAACGTCCTAATCCCGATATGACGACTGCTCATCGGTGGGATGCTATATCTGGTGCGTCAAACGCCGAGCTTGAACACTTGTTAGCGAGCCTTGAGCTTTGGAGCACGTCCCCATCGATCTGGAGCTTCCATGGTCGCAAAGTCCCTTCGGTGGTCTGACCAGCGTTGCTGCTTTAGGCTACCCTTAATAGCGACCAACCCCATTGATTCTGCTCTTAACCACAGCGGCAAAGATTGTGCCGGGAAATAACACCTCGGTAGTAGCTACATAGGAGAAATCGTTTTGAACACACCCCCATCTAAGGATGCACTCCGGGAATTCCTAGCATCAAAGTTTGCAGAAGCCGTTGAGCAGAATCCTGATGCCGTCGTGCTCTATGCCGCAGAGCGAGCCCCGGACCCTAAACCTTATGTGAAACGCCCAACCGTCCAGGAAGTGGCGTTCAAGCGCGAGCTCGAAAAAATGCGAGACCACCAGGCGGACAAAACACCAGCTGATTCGGCTACCTCCGTCTCCCCGGCGATCAGAACCAATGCTTTGTCTCTTGATGACTACCCTGGCCTTGTCCAGCCGGCTGAGAACAATGAATTCTGAACCCCTGTTTTGACTGTGAACACACCCTGCTTGGTGTAATGATCTGATTCCCGCAAATGCCGGAATTCCACTTACATGAGTTTCACCAGACTACCTCTTTGTATCCTCACGGTTGCTGTCATAGCTGGGTGTTCATCAAGTACGAGGCCTATGAGTTCCGGCAATCCGTTTGATGAGCCTCTCGCTGCACCTGAGGTTGTCGATTCGGTCTCACGTCAGCCACCACTACCTGTTCCCGCAACTCCGCAAGAGCTGCCCAATCAGGTTGAACTAAGTGATGGGGCTTCAGACCAGCCGGTGGAGTCTGATGTACAGGTTTATGCTGTAGATGAAGCTCCCTACTCTAGCGTCTCTGTCCCTTCTCCAGCTGTGGATACCTCTGATCCTTCGTCACCAGGTCAGACCCAGCCAACCACAACCCCAAGCCAAGCCGATGAGGTGCTTCAAGAGGCGCGCCGGGTTGGACGTACTGGAGATGTTATGGGACAGCTTGCCTTGCTTGAGCAGTCCGGATACATGGGCAATCCAAACGCGTTCTATGAATTGGCAAAGATCTATCTCACAGGCATTGGTGTTGAGAAAGCCCCAGACGCCGCTGTCGGGTACCTCAACTCTGCAATGAACCTGGGTCATTCAGAAGCTACGCGCGTCTTGGGCTGGCTATATGTGATGGGTAACGGGGTAGGCAAAGACGTTGCTTATGGTGAAATGCTGCTAGCTAAATCCGCGGAGACCAGCGTTAGAGCCAAACGTGAATTTGGTATGGCGCTGACTAACCAGCGCATTCCTCATCTGAATGATATGGAGCGAGGGCTCGAATATCTTAAGTCGGCCTCCGAAGCAGGTGATACAGAGGCCGCTAAGGCATTTGCGGCAGCTTTCACAGCCAACCCAGCTTCTGCGCCTGAACCTGAGCCCAGTACCGCACTTAGCGCGGGAGCGGATACAGCAAAGCGGCCTTATGAAGCCAGGCCACGCCAGGCTATTCGGGATGGTGGTGATGAGTTGGAGCAGTTGGGGCGAACAGGCGACACCTCAGCGATCTACCAATATGCGCTCAACCTGTCACTAGGGCGCATACGCGCCCAGGGAGATCCACAATTCAAGGCCTACTGCTGGTATTCCGTGGCTGCCGCCCGCGGGTATGGGCCAGCACGGGAAGAGGTTCGGTCTTTGGCGGGAGTCAGAACCCTCGCCGACAAAAAGTACCCAGGAAGAATGGATGCTTGCATTGCAGAACTGAACGCTGCAATCGATGGCTAGCTAGCGACGCTGGCCGCCGCGCGGCCAGTAACCGTAATCTCGTAACCACCACCAGGCAGTTCAATAGCTTTTACAAAACCGACGCTTTGAAGGCGACGAAGGTGACGCCCGCCCAGCATCGACTTGCGCGAGTTGTCCAGCTTGCTGTTGAGTGCACCGCCCAAGTCTGCAGCAGTGAGCACAGAACCTCCTAGCCCATTCAGTACCTTCAGGGCTTGAAGGTCGAGCTCGGAAATAACAATGTTGGCGGGGCCCCGCGAAAAATTCTGATGTTCGAGTAGCGGTGTTTTGGGGTGTCTCATTAGCTCATGTCTACGCTTACGGGTCGCAGCAACTCTATATGGTCAAGGATCGTAGGCAAGTCATTATGGCCCTTCGAAATTTGAGAGCACTCGTTGCGCTCTGTTGATTGATTAAAAAAAGCACCATCGTTTTGGGTAGCTACTCTACCGTTTATCGGTAACCATGGCCCCGCATGGAGCTCCAATTTCCCCGAGGTTGAGAAATGGCTGATTCACCACTACGCGTTATGATCGTTGATGATTCCCGCACAATTCGCAAAGCTGGCGAAGACATCCTGACCAGTGCCGGATGCGTAGTCATGCTTGCAGAGGATGGGTTTGACTGCCTCACCAAAATCAAAGACTTCGCTCCTGACTTCATCTTCGTTGATGTAATGATGCCCCGAGTTGATGGCTACATGGTCACCCAGGTCATCCGGTCTCACGAACACCTCAATTCAAAACCAGTAGTAATGCTTTCCTCGAAAGACGGGGTTTTCGACAAAGCCAAGGGTATGGCCGCCGGCGCAACTGATTACCTGTCAAAACCGTTCAAGCAAGAAGACCTGATCGCTGCCGTTACTAAGCACGTTCCTACCTTTGTGCCGATTACTACAAAGTGACCAGCAGCACCAATCAGCAATGACCCTATCGATGCCACGGGGCCTTCCATCTTGGCCCCGTTAACCCCACCTTTACATCATTTTCCATCTCAACCCTTGTAAACTCAGATTCACACGTTATCCCAGTATCACAGGCCAACGGCCTACCAAACAGGGTGTCAATGTCGACCCCTTCTGTGATCGCTTCGGGAGAACACGTATGACTGAATCACTTCTTCGTATTGCCTACTTCGCCATTGGCATCTACACATTTGCGAGCGCGCTGCTCACAAGCACCATTCTAAGCCGTGCGGATACCCTATCGGCTGTCGAAAAGCTCAGTCTGAGCAGTATCTGGGTGTCGTTCGTTGCCTTCGTTCTGATTGTAACTTGGGCCTCGAGGGCTGCCGCTGCAAAACCCGGTCACAAACTTTCCGAGTCATTCCTACGCGTCTCGTTTCTAACGATGGGGCTCTTCTTCGGTACCTGCGCCGTTGCAAGCACCATGGCTTTGACCGCATCCAACAGCGCACTTCAGGATTGGTTCTGCGTTGGTGGCCTGTGGTTCGCATTCGTAAGTTTCTGCGGGATCCTTTTGTTGCCCGGCCGTATTGGCGGCAAGGTAGTGGCTGCTGAACTTTCCACAGACGCGCATTCCGCATAACCGTTTTGACGTGATTCGGTCGCTGTAAAGTGTCAAAGTTGGATCAATATCCAGTGAGTCCAACGAGGGAACATGACGGATCTACAGCAAACTCATAATGCGTTTGGCGGTTTGGACGGCTATAGGGCCGTCCATGAGGCTCTTTCCCGAGCTCTTGCCGAGCCCGCTGCCCAAGGCGACCACGCACACGGTGCTCGCGCAGGATTTCTCCTTAGTCAGATTGCTCCTCAGGTGCAGGCCTTGCGCTCAGGCTCAATCACTCAAGCTCTGGAAGACGCTGGTGTGCCTCAGGAGTACCTTAATCTCCTCGCCCCATACCTCGTTCCTCAGGCAGAGCCGCCTCAGACCCTTGTTCATCAAGTGGTTGCGCTCTAATGCGAGGCACATTCAAATCTCAATTCCATTTTCAGGACTTGCCGACGACAGAACATATGGTTGTCTCTGGCGCGGAGCCAGGTGATTCCTTCATTGTGAATCAAGCTTCGATTCTTGTTCGCCACCCAATTGGTGATCAGTTCGCTTACACAAGCAACGACGCTTCGGGCGTATTCCTGGTGTGCTGTGAGATCGATGGGGCCGTTGTTGAAACCTTCGTCAAATTTCATAATGGACTGGTCACTTCCTGCGATAACAACCACTCACAACCCTGTGGTTACCGGTTCGCTCCAACCTGGATCAGGTCACATCGACTTGATCGGCCTGATGCAATCCGCACTCCCGAAGCCACTCATCTCGTTTCGCTTATTCGTGCTGTGGACGCCGGCGTGATTGTTGACCTTTCCTCAGATATGGATCGACTCATGGTTGCGCTCGCCCTTTGCCATGTCGACCTTTTAGGCGCGTTCACTCCAGCTCAGGCTTGGGCCTTCCTAGACGAGGCGCACATCTGCGCAGTGAGTCAGTGGGCTCGGTAGCATTGTCTGAATCGATTGTTTATTTAGACTGGCAGTTTCGCTACGCCCTTATTCAGAACGCTGATAGCCTTGAACGTATCTATAATACGAGACAAGTCATGCAGACTGATTGCACTGACGTCAGCGAGCATGTCACCCGCACGCTAGGCGTCCTTCAAGAACTGCCTCACGGCCCTTCTCATCAACGCCCTTTGAGTCTTTCTAACGATGGGGTCAACCCTGCTGAGAATAGCGGCTCACCTGATCATTACCTTAGGATTCTCCTAACCAACATAGCCAATGAGGTAGGCGCAGGGTTCCTCTCAAGCGTGAACCCTGCGCTCCTCGAGCAGTTTTGCATTATGACCGTCCTCAGAGGAGAGCCTGGCGGCAAGATGCTCAACGACTTGCTTTCTTCATTTCTCAGCTCCTATGCCGATCCAAAGAGCAGTGATTCAGCTGTTGACCTTCTCGGTGATCTCATTGGTCTTTCTGGCACCGCCCACACTCCTTCACCCGCTATTTAGAAACGTTCGGACCGCTCAATCGAGCCGTAACCAGAATTGGGGCCTAGCCCCTTTTTTGGTGTGAGGCTTCTGCCACGCGACAAGTACGTCTCCAATGGGGTTAATTTCTAGGAGTGTACTCATGAACACCACCATCTCTTCCCGCTCTACTACACCCCAGCTCGGATTCGATTTCCCCACTGGCATGGCCCTTTCTGCCGGCATCAACAAGTCTGGATCAAAATCCATCCCGGATCTCGACCTTACCAACCCAACTGGGATCGCAGCCGGGGAGGCTTTGTCACGAATGATCGTTGATGATCGCGTTCTCCACATGGGCATGACGACCTGGCGAGCTCTACTCGACCGTGCGATCTCTCTCGGGCACACAGAGTTGTATCCCTCTGAAAGTGGTCAGGTAGGCCTTCGCACCCCTGGTCTTCGTTTCGGACCGATCCAGCGCATGCCGGACCTGGGCCCGCAGTACGTCATTCAGTCAATTTTCAGAAACCGCCTCGATTCCCGCCTTAAAACAGAAGAGCAAGTGAAGTCTGGGCGGGTAATTGTCCAGGGCACGACCAAGGTTGAACTGGTCGTGCTCCAGGAGACGATGACTCTCTGCCTTTTCTTGGGCCGCAAGCAAATTGGGGCTCTCGAACTGGATCTGGACACATTGACAGCGGGTTGCGTGAACGACGGCGCCTCTCAAACCGCGGCATCTCTCACATCAAAGCTGGCCGAGGCCTTTCCCGATGAGGATCACCTCTTGATCACTCGATCGGCCCAGGCCGCCTTTGACCAGGTGCTGAAGGTCTTGGGGATCGGAGGTGTGAAGTGAGCCGACGGATTAACCAAGCTGTAATTCAACATCTGATTGATATTGAACATCGGGATTTAAACGCCGGGTCTGTTACTCCGCGGCTGGTAGAAGCCGCAGGTGAGGCGATTGCTGACGTTCTTCTTGATCATGGGTACCAGCTCGAGAGCAGCTATCGGGACGGTCGCGATGTTGTCCATTGCTACATCAACCCGCGAACAGGCGAGATTCTTGATGATATTGGATTCACTCTCGACCTTATGGATGACGGAGTGGACGGGCCAAACCTGACAGTGCTGTTGCGTACCGACGTGGCTCACACAGCACCCACTTTCGGCTTCTCCGAGGCATTGAGAACAGCCAGATCCTGGTACCTGCCCATGTCGAATATGGCGACTGCTCGCGAACTGTTCTCTGTTGCCGGCGGCCTCAAAACCGAAGCCTGCTTTGTGTGGCTCGCTGCTGCCTAGAACTAGATCATTGCGGGATGGGTGGAGACGTATGAAGAAGAAATCAACCAGCAAGAAGCACAGGCCGTTCAACGCACTACGTGAAGCTAGAAACAAGCTCGGGCTATCCCAGCTTGAGCTGGCTATCGAATTTGACGTTGCCCGTACGACCATCATAACTGCAGAGAAAACATCTCCTCGGCCGTGGATGACTATTGCCTGCCTAGGCCTAGGTAGCCTTATGTTTGTTGATCAAGGGGTGAAAACGCTATCTGGTGAGCGCTTCAGTAGTCTGCGTGAGCGGTTGGGCCTTACCCCTGGTTCCCTCGGATCGAAGCTAGGCTTTGCCGAAAGTACGATCATGACCTGGGAGAGGACATCGCCGCCGGCCTGGGCCCATCCAGCGATGATAGGACTGACAGTTTTATCGCTGGTAGGCTAACCAAGCTCTAATTTCTGAGCGGTTCCTTTGAGTTGGCAAAGGCGGGCAGTGCGTTACCCTGTTCGCCTTCATTAAACTGATTACAGAGGAATAGTGCACGATGTGGTTCAAAAACGTTTTGGTCTATCGGCTGACCCAAGATCTGCCTCTTACCCTCGAGAGCCTTGAGCAAGCGCTGCGTACCAAGGTTGCCAAGCTACCTGAAAGCCAAGTCCTCCAAACTGTTGGCTTCCTTGCTCCTAACAGCAAGAACCCCGACGCTCCCCTTGCTCACGTTGTTGATGGTGTGTTTCTCGTGGCACTCCGGATGTATGAACGTATCCTCCCCCCAGCAGTAGTAGCTGATGCTGTCGCTGAGAAGGTGGAAGAAATCGAGCTCAGTCAGCTGCGAAAGGTCTACAAAAAGGAAAAGGATCAGATCAAGGACGAGATCACCCAGGCCTTCTTGCCGCGCGCCTTCATCAAAAAGGCAACAACCTACGCTGCCATCGATCTCAAACAGAACCTGATCTATGTGAACACCTCGAGCCCTAAATCGGCAGAGGCACTTCTCTCGACATTGCGAGAGGTGCTGGGCAGCCTGCCGGTACGTCCTGTAGCAGTCAAAATTGCACCAACGGCCACCTACACTTCCTGGATCAAGACCGAGAAGGCTGCTGATGATTTCTACGTCCTCAGCAACTGCCGTCTGAACGACATCAGTGAGGACGGCGGGGAAATCCAGGTCAAGAATCAGGACCTTACATCTGACGAGATCAAACAACTGCTCGATAGCGGTAAAATCGTCAGCCAGATCAATCTGGCTTACAAGGACTTGCTGAGCTTCACTGTGAACGACAAGCTTGCAATTCAGGGCCTCCGTTTTGAATCGCTCCTGCATGAGAAGGCAGTTCAGGATGGTGGTGATGATGCAGATTCCCAATTTGACGCATCTTTCCTGCTCATGATGAAAACCTTGAACGAAGCCGTTCCAGCGTTGCTTACCGCCCTGGGCGGCGAGGATATTCCCGCCGGCGTTTAACTGACTGAATAAGGCCCGCCGCATGCGGGCCTTATGGTGAAAGCATGAATGATGTCGACAGCTTTATTCTCACGGTCCTGAAGACCGATGCGCTACCGGACAGCTTCAGTCTGGAGCAAGTCCAAGCTCTTATAGGCTCAGCTTTGGAGCATTCCGCGGACAAACAGTCTGCTCTTGACGAAGAGCGCATTCGCAATCTTCGCTCAGCCCTTCATACAATCGAGGAAACCACCACAGATACTGTGGCTGGGCTTGCTGCGCGGCATGCAAGGCTGTTAGATGATGACTGATGCCTACCAGCCGATAGCCGCGACTCAAATCCAAGCATTGCAACCCTTACTGGCTGGCTTCACCAAAGGCCTCATTGATCTAGCTACCCGCATTGCCAGCGGTCTTGCTGAGGTAGGTCTACCTACGAGCTTTGATCTGCAGGGCGACTGGGTAAAGCTCACTTTACTGACTGATCAGGGGGGCATCACCTTTGCCCTCATGGAGCCTGAGGTGTGCGGGTTATCGAACGAGGCTTTACCGATGCGTGTAGGGGTTAGCTTGTCGTTCGGTATTCCGGACGGAAACGAACTGACCGATAAGCCGGACACGATGTTCTACTTGCCGGCTTCGTTCACCGTGGATCAGCTCTTGGCACTCGGCCGAGGTCAATTTTCACCACTGCAGTTCACAGAGCTGTTGAACATGTCGGTGCGCCATGCCATGTCATCTCCACGTGATAAGTTCCCTCGCTCAATCCTCCTGATGATCGCTGAGCGAACTTCTTTACGTGACACTGGGGTTCGGTATTTTGAGCTTTGGACCCAGTCCCGTGGGGGTGTAGACATTCAACAACTACGCCCTACCAACAACCCGCACATCGCTGCAGCTGAAGCACGCACGCTTGGCTTCCAGCCAACTATCTATCGTTGCCAGTCAGGATTGTTCATCAGCTTTACGGAGACTGATGCAGGGGTGTTTTTATGAGAAGGCCACTCAGCGCTGGGATCGGTCTGCTGATCACCTTGAGCCTTGTTCAGGTGCAAGCACGTGCAGCACCTGTAGAAACACTGCCCAAACCAATACGGACCTCGTTGAAAACCGATTCGATAGTCTGCTCGCATCCCGAATCCCTATTCCTCATATACGAGGCAAGCTCTATTGCAATGGCCGGCGGGGGTAGCGATGCATTCAAAGCCTATTTTGCGGCTGCTGGGAACGTGTTCGAAGCACGATCTGAGTGTCTGGTCCAATCCCAGAGCATCGAGGTGACAGTAGAGGGTTACACCACGATTAATAATCCACTAAAACCCGAGCCAGTGGTATACGGGCGCTTTGGAATTGAGGGTTCGGATAATAAGGTTTGGGCCACGATTGGAAACCTCCCGGCCTTTGAGAAGGATGCTTTACGCTCGGGGTTGGTGAAATCATCCGCCCAAATAGCGGATACCCCACGATGAAAGACGCCTTAGCTGCTGTGCTTGGCGGAATATTGAATGGTTTTGAACAGGAGAGCCATGAAGCATACCTGGGTCTGGCCGAAACAGATTTCTATGCAAAGCTCGCTCAGGATATCGAAGAACGAACGCCCGAACGTTTCTCGATGCACCTGAGTGTCGAGCATATGAGAGCTGTGGACGGCTTGCTCCTGGCGAAACTTGGGGGTAACTCGAGTGCAAAATTCCTGTTTAAGCATGGGGATTTTATTGAGTCACATGTAAGAAAGGCCATCGAGCGTGCTGAAGGTTTTTCTTGTGGGGCAGATAAAACCAGAACCGTTATGCGTACGTTGGCTCGGCATCTTGTTGACGGCATCGCCATTGATCACGATTACTCAGGTGAGCGTACATACCACCTGCCAACAACAGTGCTTACGAACCAGGTTGAGGTCTTAAGTTTTTTCAATGGGCTGCACCGTCTATACTACGGTGATCCTGTCCCTTACCTTTCCCACCTGATGGCCTATCCACCCGCCAGCGCTATTTCATAATCAGGCGGTGACCGCGGCCGGCGAGCCTGGCCGCGTCAACCTCGTCATCGAATGGCGCAGTATTCCTTAAGGTCAGCGATACGTTCTTGTGAATACATGTCGCCCGACGGGAGCTTTCGAGTCTCAGTACGCTCAGTGGTTTGAGCTATACCCGGAATTCCGTCTCGGGCCTGTGTGATGGTGTAAACAAGGCGTACATCGTGACAAGGCTGAGGCTCACAACCCTTTTCTGAGGAGCAGATTTTTGCTGACTTCTCGACTAATGCATCAATCTGCCGGCACTCGATATTTGAGAACCCAGCCTTGCATTTGAATCCTTCAAGCTTGAGATCGTTGATCAGGCTCGCCATCGCCGGGCTTGGATCGGTTATCCAAGCGGATGTACATCCAGCTAACGATGCAACGGTCAATAGAAGCATGGCTGTTGTCGTTCTAGGCACTGCCCTTCTCCAGCTGGCGCTGATCTTGAATGCGTTGATAGATCTCATCTCGATGAACATCAACATCCTTCGGAGCAGTGATCCCCAAGCGGACCTGGGTACCAACGCAGCTCAGGACAGTAATCGTGATGTCATCACCAATCTTGATTGATTGACCGCTGTTTCGAGTAAGTACGAGCATGTTGCCTCCTGTATTGACTCCAAGACCATATCCCCTGCTCGGGTCCGACGCATCCGAAAAATGGTCCTCCGAATTCAGTGCTGGGATTCTCATGAATTCCGACGACCCCTTTTGGCGTGCAATCGAAATATCAGCCGTTATCCTCGGAGGCTGACCTGTTCTCGAGACCAAGACTGTGCAGATTTCAATGAAGAAGATCGTTTTGACCGTTGCCGCCATGGCGATGGCAGCTGCTGCATACGCAGCTTTGCAGCGGCCGGACGATGTGCAAGCACTTGCTACTGCGCAGGTTGAGGATTCCGACACCGTAAGATTGGCGATCGGCAAGGCATTCATTGCTGATCCTAAGTCTTTTGATCTGCCTGCAGCGTCTACACGTTTGGGTAAAGCCCGGCTGGAAGGATATGCGGTCTGCACGCAATCTGCTGAAGCCACTGCGGCCCAATACATTGAGGTTTCTCAGATGCTTGACGCTGTCGCGAACAATGTTCAGGACTTTCAACGCGTCATTGATGGGGTTATGGAATCGAAATCCGGCATGTCTGACTGTGATTTCCGCGTAATCGTAGCTATGGCACAAGCCAACAAGGGTATTTGATCACCCATGCATTCTTCGTCCGCCTTTCGTTATCGTCTTGTCTACCTCCATGTCGGCAGATTGAAAGCGAAGTGCGTAAATTCAAAAGTAAAGTGAGCCAGCTCACTCTTCTTGCTTCAACCGCCGCAATGCATATATGCATCGCGGGGTGCACGGGTAACCCCTAATGGACCACAGCAATCCAAGCACACAGCAACTCCCTGGGATGGAAAATGTATCAGCTTCGGCTGGCCGCCCCGACAACTCTATCGCTGCCAAGCTGCGCAACATGCAACATGCAGCATCGCAACATGCAACGCTCGGCCGGGCCAGATCTGCAGGGCGAACTATTCAACCCATATGAAATCCGACTTGATGATGCTGATCACAGTAATCTGGTATCGATCTACGATGCTCTGCCTCGGTTCAGTTGGGCTTCGAAGACTGTTCGTGACATGAGCCAGATGAGCACCCAGCTTGAGGGCAGCCTCAATGGTCAGCCCTTCCGTGTGGTCATGAAGGCTGTGAGCATGGAGATCCCAATTAAAATCAAAGGAAAGGCGACTGGCCAGACGGAGTGGGTTGGCTTGTACCCCAGCAGCCGCGAAGAGTGTGTTGAGGAGGCTCTTCGAAAGTTCAGCACACAGCCCGGGCGCTTCAATGAGGTGAAGTGCTCTGTTAGCTTCAGCCTTTACGACCTCCGGCAGGAACTCAAGTCTGTAGGCCATACCTACACCTACGATGAACTGCGCCAGGCGCTGGACATCCTGGCAAAATCAAGCTTGACGATACAAACCCGGTCCTCCGATGGAGACGTGATAGACATTACCTCCAACTATCTCCCATTTCTCTACTTGCGAAGCAAGAACAAGAAGAGCAAAAACTACATCGATGTGAAGGATATTTCCGATCAGGAGAAGGGTGACGCCACTCTGTGTATGGCCGTATTACACCCCCTGATCTCACGTGGCATCGAACGGGGCGATTACCGCCTGTACCACTACTCAACCTCGATGAAACTCACGAACAGTCTTGCTAAGACTTTAAACCGGGAGCTTTCAATGCGCTGGCGGAATGCTTCCCCTACCCACCCCTATCGCTTCCACCTTGTTGAGTTTTTGAGTAATACAGCGAGGGGCTTGTCCAAACGCATGCCTGAGGATTATCGGGCGGTGAACATAGCCTTGGCCGAGCTTGTGCAGGAAGGGGTGCTCTCCGAGTTTAAGTCGACACCGATCAAGAAGCCTAAGGGCAAAGGTGCAATCGACTACGTCTACGAAATCCTACCAACTAAAAAGTTTGTCGGGATGATGATCGATGGCCATCGTCGAGAAAACAACCGCCAGCTTGCCCTCACAGCGTAATCAACCGGCATACAGCATTAAGCCCGCATCATGCGGGCTTTTTTGCACTTGCTGAAAACTTCCCCTACACATCTCGGATTTGGGAAATTATGACTTTCAAGCTTTGGTAGCGGCCGTGAGGGTTGCGTCTATTACGCAGCCCGGGCACTGGTTGGGAGAAGTGCGTGCATTTGGCTGTCCAACCAAAGATGCCTTCATCGTCTCAAATTCAGAGGGTGAGAGGTTTCGATAGCCATTGCGCCAAGGGTCGTTCGGAGAATCCAAAAATCTAATACTGCCCTCGTTGCCTGCTGCTCTGACTGACTGTTCAAGCCTTTCATCGATGCTCTGTTTTTCGATCATGGTTTGATTTCCTGGGTCAGCGTTTGACTAATCATAATTGAACCCCTAAGCATCGCTCAATGGATTCAGGAGAACCTTCGTTACAGACCAATTGTAACCGAAGGCTTAGGTGCCATCCTGTTGCGCTCATTAATCCTAAGTCCGCCGCGACAGGTTTGAATAGGCAGCTATAGTTGTATTTCTCTCAAACCAACCTGTTCTGAAACATGTTCCAGGTGCAGGCAAATCAGAAGTCAGGAATGGTGCACGATTGCCGAGCCTAATCTTCTCTCGATACCAAATTATACTCGGTTTCCTTGCCTCCAATCCGAGGACTCTGCGTCTTCATGTCAAGACCTCGCTGTCGAATCACGTTCAAACCTTATTCAAAATCGACATCTGGCCGATCCGCCATCGATCGATTACTGTCATTTGAACAGTCAGGATTGCTCCACGATTCACCAGCGACGATAGCAAGGATTGATGCACGATTCGAAAATTCCAAATCGGTATGTTCCAGGCAGACTTGCATTTCTGCCCGTTCGCGCCCTTTTCTGAATTGACTTCAATGTTAACTGTGTTCTCGGTACCGCTTAGCAAGGATTGCTTCACGATTCCTTGATGTCGAAAGGAATGAACTGTTCTCTGACATTCGTCTCTAATTTTGACCAAGTGAAAATATTTTGTTCTTTTCACCGCTATACAGTAGTAAGCATTGGTTCACGATAGTAGTCAGGATTGGTGCATTCACCCTTTGTATCTCTAGTTATCCACAGAAATTCGGTCTAAATAGCAGCTTTCCTTAGCGAGGATTGGCTCACGATCAAGCTAAGGCTAGTGAGGTTTAGTTCACGATCAGTTCTTATACAGTAAGGATTGGTCCATGATTCCGGCTTCCTTTTTGTCTCTTAATCAGGATTGATGCACGGTTGGAGTCAGGTTTGGTCCACGTTGATACGCTGCAAGGCCCGCTGTTATTGGGTTCCTGAGTTCCTTCCTTCTTTTGTCCTTTTCCTATTTATTCCTTTGATTTACCCGCTTCTGGCACGCGCCCTTACGTAGCTTAATACCCTCAAATTCACTGCGAGGATTTCACTATGGAAGGACTAACCGCCTACGGTCGTTTTGCCGTCATTTGCTTTACGGTCGGGTCACTCGTTGGGAGCTTGGTCATCGGGTATCTGATGCTTACTCCTTCGCCACTACCAGTAGGCCCAACGGTTATCTCTTTCGCTGGCGCTGTATCACCAGCCTGCATCATCGCGTTAGTGATTGCTCGCTCGGTGCGTTCGATGTCATGGCTTCTGGCTCCAACCTTGTTGATTGGAGGGCTTGCAGTCCCTTTGGATTTTGCCTTCGCTTGCTTGCTCGGTTTCTTGAGCGAACGCGGCCTGCAGATGACGATAGCTGGTTTGCTCATGATTTCCATGGTCGCACTAGCAGTCGCTCTAGAGCGGACTTTGATACGAAGCTTGACTAACAAAGCACTCGGGATGCCGGTACAGCCTGGGCATGAAGAGATCTCTGGAGCCGCACGCTAATGAACGCAAAAGCAAGTCCAATTGGCGGCACCCAATCACTGCTCGTACGATCCCAGAAATGGCTCATGTCCAACCCTGAGTTGCTAGATGTGAAGCAAGCCTTATCAGCGATAGTTGCCAAGGTTTCCAAAGGTGCTATCGCCAACGACGATGATTCTCGGGATACCTACGACGCTCTGACTGAGCATTTTGTCGACGGCGGTGGCGACTTATCAGACCTCCCCTCCTACCCTGAAATTCCGATCAGTGACGGCTTGGAAACTAAGCTGGCAACTGTTGGTTCAGCAGGGCTTGATTATGGGAACTTGTACCCCGATCAGGTAACGGTCGCACCGCTGAGCCAGGAGGAAAAGCGAAGCAGGCTGCAAGAGCTCAGATCCACATTGGTTCGCCCAGGAGGTTTCAGATGAGCCCGTTGGAGCAAGCAAAAGAATGGCTCTCGAATGAAAAGCCAAACACTGAAGAAATTCAGCAATCTGTCGACAATCTATGCCACCAAGTGGCGAGGCCACCAAGCGGTTTATCTGTCGAACAGATCATGGCTGCTATTTCTCATCTGATGATGTCGATTGGAAAAGATCCAGCAGAATTGGTTCTCCCAGATCCCCCGCCCAAGGCTTGCCTTGACCTTAGCCCCCTGGGCGGCAACTCCGAGCATTTTGAACCAGAGCTGGACATCGTCGAGCGCCGTAGACGCTTCGAACAGTTGAAAGAGGACCTAAGGTCGCCGTTCTAAGATTCCGCTCGCTTCCGGCCCTTCAGCGACTCCACAGGAAGGCAAGGGGCCGATGACGCCTCGACAAAGAGATCAGCGTCGAAGAATTTTATGGCTTCCCTAAGCTCTGGCTCTTTCAGCAATTGTGCCAAGGCAGGATTGGTGCTCGATATCTGTTCCCATGCCTCACGCTTGTATTTCTCAGCTAGGCCGCTGAGCTTCACATACCTCTCACCCTTTGGCACAACTGGCATTGAATAGGTATTCATCCAGGTTGTAGCGGACTCATCTGCCATGGTTCACCAGCGGTTTTATAGATCAAACCACTGTGCCGGTATTCCCCCTCTCAGCAAGTCATAACGCCCTTCCCGAATTCTGATGAGGTGTTTTGGATTGTCATGTGTGCCGCGGCAGTTAGAATCTGCTCAATCATGGGCCAGAACTGACCATTGTCATGGCAAGAGCACTCATCCTCACTGACGTCGCGTCCGAGGCGTTTCACACTCAGCAGATCCTAAGCGACTTCTTCGATAGGGTTCGTGCGTGCAATACCGTTGCCGGAGCACTTGAGGAAATAGCTGAATCAAAGCCTGACCTGGTGATTGTCTTTGGGCTTGAGGGTTTCAGGTCCCAGCCATTCAAGGCTTTGGCTCAGGTAATAACCGACACCACCCCCGCAATGCTCATGTGTGTTGGTCCTCAGGTTGTCGGCAATGGAGAACCCGAACGGTCAATGATTGTTATCCCTCCGCTCAACCAGACCAATGTCGTAAAAGCAATACACGAACTCGGCCTGGCCGGCATCGTGAACCAATCCTCACTCAACAAATATTGCCTCCCGGCCAATTAGGGATGACCATGCTCAAGTCTTTGTTCAGCCTCACAGCTCTTTGCCTCGCCATCGCGGGCTGTGCTAGCAAGCCCGAGTTCCAGCAGAAAACGTACCAGTACGACTCCAAAGAGCACTCTGGGACCGTAGCTGTTACCGAAACCACCAATGTTCCTGATGAACAGTGCACAGAGCGCTGGCGGGATGAGCGGACTTACCAACCCAATGGTGTTCAACAGATCACCGGTTTTCGGATTGAAATTCAAATCCTTGACCACAGCCCTGACACCTACGGAAACCTGATCAAGGTTGAACTCCCATCAAACCACGGCCGTGATGTCCTGGTGCGCGACTTTCAGAAAGACAAGACTCTCATGGTCGGCGTCGACAAAAATGGCATGGTCAAACAGGGCGATTTGTTCTACTTCCCTGAAGGTTACTTTGTCCGTGCTGCACAGCCTCAGTTCAAAGACGAAAACTTGAGTTTCTGCCTAGGTGTCGATCGGACTTACGTCCCATCTGCAGAGTTGAATACACCTAACCCGCTGATCCACATGGACCGTTTGAACGTCCGATTCAACGGCAAACCTGGTGAAGAGAAGACCTTCAACTTCGGTTCGGTTCAACCGATCAGCGTTAATGTCCGGGCCGTACCACTGTGACTACGAAAACGGTTCTGGTTTTTGCCCCTAATGTCGGTGTGGCCTGTTCGATTGACGGACTGACTTCGATCGAGCTGGCGCAATACGCCATGGGGTACTACGAAAGTATGTTCGAGACATGCCGTGTCTCGTACCCGGATGGGAAGGATGCTTTCCTGATCGACGTTCTTTGCAACGGTTACACCGAATGCCATCAGGTTACAGCTTGGGCGGGTGTTCCTGAGGTCATCGAGTTCGATTTCGACAAATACCCTGCAACCCCAAAAGCGAAGCTTGATCACGCCACCTTTGGTGACGTACCAGCTCTCAAACTCATCATGAGCAAGTTTGCCAATATCCTGTGAGGACTTACCAATGCGTTGGATTGGTTTCATGTTGTGCCTGGTCCCTTTGGTAACCCACGCAGCAACCGCGGAACTGCAGGTCTCTGTGGTTGCAGGTGCTGAAGAGCCACAGGCTTACCACTACGCTCTGGATGGCAACAAATACGAGCTCGACATTCGTGAGAGCCATCGTTACCAGGCAGCATTCAAGGATGGTGCAACCAAGCGGGACGTTTGCCGGGAAGCCCAGTACAAAACTGGTCTGCTGCTCTCTTTGCGATCCTTGCCCAAAGCAGCTGATGGCTCGCAGCCTGTCGAGGTCATCGGTCAGGTCTCAACCCTTGATAGTCTGGTCGACGGCAAGAGTTTTTCCTGCGGTCAAAATCAAGAGGTGAACATGAGTAATAAAGCGTTCTCCGATACCGTCCAGGTTGAGCCCAACCGTACAAAGGTCGTTGTGATCGATGGTAAATACACGGTGATGTTGAAGGTGCTTTAGCACTTTTGAATGTGCTTCGGCATGTATTACGAGGGTTAACGTTTTTTGATCGGTGTGTCCTTGGAGGTCCCCTTGTTAAGACTTTTGATACTCGTATGTGTGTGCGCTGCTATTGCTGCAGCCCTTACGTCCGGATTATGGGGAGGCAAAGGTTGGTTCGTTTGATATTTATGGCTCATTCGTACAACAGGATCCTACTCACCGCCCCCCGGAAAGTGATGTAGACCTTTTCGGCTTTTTAGAGGGTTTCAGAATGTGGCACTACTCGCGTGTTGACTATCTGGGCCCTCATGCCATTTGCATTTTCTGCAACCGGCTTCTGCGGAGCCGCAAAGGAATCGTTATTTCCAACGGGTCTGAAGAGGCCTTTGCCGGCCCTAATTGCGCGAAAAAAATGCTAGGCCCACCAGAAGAACGTCTTCTGGACGTTACTCGCCTTGCGCTGCTCGTAGTCTCCGACGATGACCCGACTTTGCCTCCCGCCCCCTCGACTCTTCCAAGCTTGAAATCAGTTCCGCAGCTTGGGTCTGTACCCAAGACTCAGGTTCAGGTCCGCTCTCCACTTCCACCTCTCGACAAGATCGTTCAGTACCTCAGGCTGAGGTGCGAATTCATGTCCGAATTTGCGCACCATCGATCTCAAATATTGACTCAGGCTTTTGATGCCTATACCCGAACGGGGCAACTTGATGAAGCTGACCGCAAGAGAGTTGCAGGGACGATTCGTAATGCGGGTGAGCAGAATACGGTTTTCAGTGAGGCTAATGTGATGCGTTGCATTGGAGTCAATCACTGGCTTCGTGAGGCTCTGGAGAACACGCACGCCGATCGACGCGAATTTCTGACTGCGATGCTCAATAAACTCCATAGTCAGTGGCATCTCACTGAAGCTCAACTCTCAGCGGTTAACCGCTGGGGTGAGTGGCTACGTAAGAAGGTCCATTCATTCCCCCATCTCGACACCCAGGTATTCAGTGGTGTTGTGGTACCCGAATTTATGAAATCAAAAGGGCAAAGGAAAATAAAACCCTAACCCGGCTCCGTACTTAAACTTTGAACTGGATTTAAAGATAAATACGGACGCTGAGGGTTCTGGCACGCAGTTATGGGGTCAACAATTTGCCCATCCCAACATAACGAGATCCTCCCGTGACGAACCTTTCTCTTGCGACCACCAATGTCCCCCACACCCAAATTGATCCAGCGCTCTCTGGTCAGCGAGTGGCCTGTAATCTAATCCGACGCAATCCAAAGAATGACCCCCGTAAGGGTCGCAATAAGGCCCGCTATGCACAGATGAAAGAAAGCATCCGGGCTGAAGGTGTCATTCAACCCATCTTGTTGCGCCCTATCCTCAATGCTGACTATCCATACGAAGTCGTCTATGGGAACACCCGTTTCGATATCAGCGTCGATCTGGACATATCGGATATCCCCGCGATTATTCGTGAAATGACCGATGTTGAGGCGCGCCGCGCAGCCACCATCGAGAACATCCAGCGCGCCGATCTGACTCCCATTGAGGAGTCGTATGCAGCCGTTACTGAGCTTGCTGATCAGAACAACGATCACGAAGAGGCATGCCGTACACTCGGTTGGTCGCGCTCCAAGCTCGACGCTCGCATCCTTCTGTCCAAATGCTGCGACGATGTTGCTGAAGCCCTTGTGCAAGGGGATATCAAGCTCGGCCATGCCGAACTGCTTGCACCAATGATTCACGATGACCAGCGACTAATCTGTGCCCGTATTGTTGAGCGCAAGATGACAGTTGCCGCGACCCGCGAGCGACTGATCCAACTTTCCGGGGTTATCGCTAATGCCCCCTTCGATACAACTGCCTGCCAAGGCTGCGAACATAACAGCTCGCAATTCGGTGATCTGTTCGGCACCTCGCTTGGTGAAGCTAAGTGCCAGAATCGCACCTGCTGGGAGGAGAAAACGTCCTCGCTCATTAAGGTCAAGCTCATTGAGGCCGAGCAAGAGTACGGAATCGTCCATACCGACCTGACCCTTCCTGACAATGGCTATGTGCTTTTGGAAGACAAAGGCCCGAATGGCGTCGGCATCAATCAATTCACTGCTTGCACAGCCTGCAAGAGCTACGGCGCTGTGGTGAGCACCAAGCCGGGGAACGAAGGGCACATCATCGGTGGCCACTGTTTCAATACGTCTTGCCATAACGTGCATAAAACTGCCTACAAAGCCTTGATCGCTAGCGCCACTGCTGAACCCGCAGCGAATCAAAGCGACAACGCACAATCGCTTAGCCCGACTGGAAAAGCTCCGGCTGCTACCGGCCCAAAGTCGGCAACTAAGCCCGGTGCTAACTCCCCTGCCAAGCCGCAGGAGGTCAAAAAGGCGATCAAGCGCGAGGCATTCACTCTGTTTTCGCAAATGGGCAGTCAGGCTATTCAAGCGAATCCATCCTACTCGTTGGCGATTGCCATCGTTTCGATGTACCTCGACATGCGTTCCGATCTGCCAAGCGAACTGCTTACCCGCTTGCAGAAGGCCCTTGGCTTACCGAATGGTCTGTTCGGGCATGACCGGGCATCTACCGAGGCTGCACTGGCACAGAAACCCGCAGAGGAGCTTCAGGGATATCTGAGCCAACTGGCCGCTTGTACTGTTTTCCGCCGCGACGGCAGCGACCAATTCCAGAAATCGATTCCTGGTGCTCAATCCATTGCATTCATCAAGGCAGCGGGTATGGATCCGGTCGATCATTTTCAGATGACCGAAAGCTACCTCAAGTCCCTGACTAAAGCCGGTGTGGTCGCTGACTGTAAAGCCAGCGGTTTTGAAGCGAAGTATGACGAAGTCAAAGGGGCGAAAGAGTTCGCAAAACTTGTGATGGGCAAGAGCGATGAAATTATCAAGGCCGTCCTAGCATTTGAGGAATTCAGCTGGAAAGGCTATCTGCCAGAGACGATGAAAATCTCTGCTTACGATGGTTCTGGCACAGTCTAACCACCCCCACACTGGCTCCAACTTAACGAGGAACACAAACGATGAACACTTTTCTCCAGTCAGTAGGTGCGGTACTCACCACCGGCCTGAAAGCAACCGTCGAGCTGCATGGCTTAGGTGATGGAAAGATAAAGCTGTTGTACACCCCGGACATTGGCCCAACCCCTGAAAAATCCTCCGAGGCAGTCGTTCAGCTTCGTTCCGCAATTGCAAAGCCAATGGTAGTGAGTGGCACGCCAGAGGAAATCGAGGAAGCGTTCGCAGAGTTGATCGCATCCAAGGCGGCTGTAGTGCGTCGTGGTTTGAGCGCTCTGGATGAAATCGAGCGCCTTGCCACTAAGGCGGTTGATGAAGCCAAGTCGAAGCCTGCGGCAAAAGCTGCCTCCACTGCACCTGCTGTGGGCGAAAGCGAAGACCGTGACGATGAAGCCGACAGCGATGCAGACAGCGAAGCCTCAGGCCATCGCGCCCCCGTGGCAACTGAAGTTACTGGCAACAGTGCAACGAACTTTTAAGGGGGATTTATGGCCGTTTCAATTCTCACTCTGAGCCGTTTGTTTCGCTTTGCCGGTCGCGATCTTCCTGATCCTGATCCGAGCATGGAGCCGATGGATGTGCTCAAGCACTATGCCCGTCAATTTCCTCGCCTGAATGGCGGCAAGTTGATCGACCCTATCAACGAAGGAGATTCTCAAGTTTATGAGTTCCGTCAAGGCAACTTCGGCGACCGCGGCTAGCCCGATAGAACAACTCAGGGCATGGGCGGGCGGTGCAGCCGCCCCCACTCCCGAACCCACCATCAACGATTGCTGCCTTGAGCGCAGCCAGCAGGTCAGACTGTGGAATCTCATGCACAAACCAAGCAAACCTGGAGTCCTCTCCAGTTCCCTAGCGCCCCGCTAACCGCGCTGACCATCCCGCATGTTAGTGCAGCAGTGCAACACAGTGTTGCTGCCTTGTTCATGCGCGAGCACGGCTATTTGGTAGATCATAAAGGTCACAGCGCTTTCTGCTTGGAGGCCCTTCAGGGAGGATTGCTTCACGAATCTGACCTAAGCCCTCTCAACTGCTACCCGAATGGGTACGGCCTGCATCTGGTGACTGGCAAGGTTGTGCGTAGCATTGAGTCGCGGGTCGAGTTCACACGCGAGGCTGCGGTTCCTGATGCCGAGCGAATTGCTTACGGTCTGGCCCGTAAGGACATCGACATCACATACGCTTCCGGGATTGCGCTGTCGGTAGCTGAGGCAGGATTGCTGCACGATTCTGTTCTCGCCCCCATCCTCACTCAGGGGGCCGATTGCGGCTATGACCTTGTCAACGCAACTAAGGCAGCCCTTGACGCCTTGTGGCCTCAAGCTCAGCGCGAATGCCGAAATGTCGAAGGCGGCACGGTCTACACCGATCAGCCTTTTTACAGCCACATCCACGGTAACGACTTCTATCTAGAAGCCTGCGAGCGCAACTGCTTCTACCTCGATTGGCCAGAGTTGACCCAAGAGAATCTTGAGATGCATATCCTGCTGACCAAGACGCTCGACGCGATGAATACCTACTTGATCCCGTTTCACACGCCATTCACAGCTTTCAGTTGCTGGGGCCAGTACACGGGCGGGGTTTCTGAGAGCTACGAAGCTATCAAGGATGACGTTACGGGCAAGAGCCATGCTGAAATTGTAGAGGTTTTGAAGGCGCACGATGACCTCGACGAGCTTGGCTGGCTGGGGATGGAGATGGATGCCGACGAAATGGATGATGCATCTGTTGAGCGCGCCGCTTCACTGCTGTGGCAGATGGATGACGTCGAGCGCAATTTCAAATATCAGCTTACCTATGGCCAAGATGTTACCAACGAAAACCGTAAAGCCGAATTGGGTGAATTGCTTTCCCAGGCTCGGGAAATTAGCCGCCGGAACTCAAGGGAATCTGGTCTTGCGCAAGTTCTGTCTGACGCGCTCAGCTCTTGCATTAGCCGGGTTGACGGACACCAACCCGTTGACGCCCTAATTGCTCAGGCTTACGGCGACAGCGAGGAGCTTGGGGGATACGAGAACAGCCCAAACCGATTCTTCGATTGCATTTGGGTGCTCGCAGATGAACGCCATAAGGCGCTTCACGTTGAAGCTGTTGAGGGCTTCAACGCCGATCTAGAGGAGTGCGCTGATGTGACGGTGAAGCTCCCGCTAAACACCGGGGTGCTGGTGGCACAGGTCACAGTCCCGATAATGGAGAGAACTAGCCAATGCCTTGAACTGCTAAGGCGCATCCAGCTCTCTCTTGAGGTTCCTGCAAATGCTCAACAATGATGTCACGGCCCGCGCCCTCATTGCGTTTCACCACACCAAGACCAATCGTCTCGATTTCACTTCCCATGAGGTCATTAACTCACCAGTAGAAGGTGGGTTCACTCTCGGAGCTGGTCGGGCGTTCTCAGAAGAAGACAAGGAAACGCTGGTTGATCTTCTTTTGAATATTGACGCTGGCATCGAATTTATCGACACCCGGATTCTGATCAAGTCGCGTAGCTTGCTGGCTTGGTACAACCCGCCTCAGGTCATTGACGTTCTGTTCAGGGACGCTGTTCACAAAGCTCCGATCCCGGGCCTGATATTTATCGCTTCCCAAGGAAAGCTCCGCTGCTTCGCCTTCAAGGGTAAAGGGCGTCCTACCCCTGACACTAAACTGTTCTTGGCCCCAATGGGCAATATGTATAGCTCGGGGTCCTTCTGCTCGGGCAACTGCGATGTTCCAAAGGACAACACCATCGCGAGCATCCCCGGCTGGGAGCGATTCGTGCTGCAATGCGTGAATACGCACATGGGTATCAAGGTGCTCAAGACTCCGACGAATTACGAGGAGGTTATTGCCTTCTATAAAAAGCTGAGCGACACCAGCGCCAAAAACTTTCCGGCAGCTCAACTGCTTCCGATGCTTGCCAAGGGGGTTCAACTCACTCTGAAGGATGCAGTGGTTACAGGGGGTGAAGAATGACTGCTACCGTTCAGGCCTTGCCAGTGGCGACACGTTACAAGACCCCCAACGAATGGACTTCTAGAGCAATTCGTATCGTCGTACTTGGAGCTGGGGGCAACGGAAGCGAGGTCGTAGACTGCCTGTCGTCGTTGCACTGCGCCCTGCGCAGCCTTGGTCATTCACATGGGCTGCATGTCACCGTCATCGATGATGCAATAGTGCGCGAATCCAACCTAGTCCGGCAGCGGTTTTGGCCTTGTGATTTGGGCGCATACAAGAGTGTGGCCCTAGCCAACCGTTACAACCTGAACCTGGGACTTGATTGGGTGGGCCTACCGTACCGGTTTCCTTGTGAGGAAACTCGATTTGCGTTCGCCAAGGCCGACCTGCTGATTTCATGTGTTGATGTGAACTCGGCCCGGTTAGCAATCGGGAATAGTGAGGGTGATTTCAAGCACAACGCAATGTGGCTCGACATGGGCAACGGACATCGTCACGGTCAGGTTGTTTTTGGTGGGCTGCGGGCCAAAGACCGTAAGAAGTTTCCATGTGTACTGGATCACTACCCCGAAATTGCTGACATGGCTGACAACCATACGAAGTCGTGCTCTGCTGCTGAATCGATTGCAGCCCAAGACTGTCTAGTTAATCGAACGGTTGCCACGGCGGCGATGAACGTCGTGTGGGAGTTGATCCGTACTGGCTCTACAAATCGAAATTGGATCACCGTCAGTTTGGAAACGGGCGAGCAGCAAACCTACCCTTTCCCGCCTCAGAACAGCGATAGCTGATTCGCCTCGAAATAAATCCGCTCCATACACTGGGGCGGCAGACCGGAATGCCCTGACGCCTTAGCCCGGGCAATCATTCCTTCCCTGAGATTTGCTGCGAATGCTGCGGCACACGATGTACAAATCGTGAAATCTTGAAGCACGGGCAGATCATCAACTTCCACAGTGTAGATGACCTCACTCCCAGCTACAGACAGATCACAAAGAGTTAGCCTTGCAATCAAAGCTGGTTCAGGTCGGGCCATAGCAAGGTGAACGTGCTTGTGCATCACCAGCATCACCAAGGTGTCCCCTTGGCGAATAGCTTGTTGCAAGGTAGTCGTTGGGCCCACGGATCGATCACGTTTGGAGGTGTGATACGAGTATAACGCTGGCGCTGAATGAGTCATCTGAAAGCAAACCTTCTGAATCCTGGCTCAGTTAGCTAAAAATCCCAATATAGGGCAGTTGCCTTCCACTATTAGGCTATAGGGGAGACAAAATGCCGTTAGCAATCCATTTCTACGATGCAATCACAGCGGGTAAATCACCCGCTGAAGGTCAAATCGTGCGCTATGACTCGCTCATGTGCGAGGAGTCTCTAATGCCTCAGGTTATGGAGATGATGGTCGGTTTGCGCAGTGATGTGCATGTTGATCTGGAGGCTGCTGCTAACTCTGAACTCGGTTCAATGGATCTGCTGAGCGGCCATTCGGAATTGGAGTGTGCGAGAACAGTCCATCGTCATTTCACGCGACCAAACTGTTTGCATATCGGCTTAGGTAATACTACGCGAGTTGATCCGTTCCTAAGGTCAACTTTTTACCGCAATCTTCTTCCTTTCCCCTGCATTGGGCTACCGGGACACAGCTACTACCTGGATCTAGAAACCATGCTCCGGGCCATTAATATCTTAAGGCCGGATGAGTACCCTTGGGCGGACAGCCCTGACCCAACCAACACCCAATCCTTCCATCATTTCCTCATGTGGGATGCGAATGTAAGCGGCGAGAATCGCGCGGTGAGGTTGAGAGATCTACTGGCGGACACGCACGCCAGCTGTCCCAAGCTTGTTGGCCATGCTCTCAAGCACTCATCTCTACAGAGCATCAAATCTGCCTTGGGCTTAGAGCAGGGTGAGGTCAGCGATCTCGAAAGCGCCACACCCATGTACCTGGTACACCAAAGTCTGCAGGCACCGAAAGGCTTCATCCTTGGACTGCCAGTTGGTGTCGATATCACATACCCCGATATTTTGTATGTGGCGGATCTTGAGTCCGATCTTAGCCAACTATGCAATCCAGCAATCACTTCATACCAAAGCTTTGTCCGAAACCCTTCATCAAATCCTAATGGGCCGCTTGTGCGGATTTCCCTCAGCCGCTTTCCTTTCTGCGCACCGCTTTCGGCCATACGACCGGCCGATGCAGCTCGGCTTTCCATCGATATCGGACTGGTGAAGCGAAGGATCGCCCAGCTCAGGTCTGCGACGCTCTTACCGTCCAGGTTAAAGGAAACACCTGTACTCCAGTTGTCGTCTCAACCTTCTGACGTGTACCACCGCATGTGGGCAGGAGATTTTTCACCTAAAGACCAGGTACTGATGCAAGAGCTCCATCAAGCGCCTATGGGGGAATGGCTAAATCTAGCTGTTGGCGCGAGCGACGGTAGGTTCCATGAATTAGTCGTCCGTCTGCTGGGCAGGATAGCCCCGGAAATATTAACAAGCGGCCAAAGAAGCGAGGTTGATGCATTCACTCAATCTCGGTTCGCCAAAAATTCGCCCCCCCCACTTTGGGTAGCAGAGCTCTTGAAACAGGCACAAGATGGCAATGAAGCATCATCAGCGGCAGTCGGCCTTATGCAGCTGCACAAACGCATTACCCGCAATATCGGATAAGTCATGGAATCATCGACCTCACCCAGCTACGACCCATATGCTTTTTTACCCTTTGTTGCCTATCGCTCTCTTGATAGGTCCGAGGGAGAGTTTTGCTACTCATTGATGCACTTCGTCGAATCTGAGAAATTCCGGGGTGTCGATGAGTCCTATCGTCAGTTCCTGCTGAAGCAAGATGATCGTGATGACTTCCTGCTGGAGACAGGTGCCATTGACCAGGGTGGTGTAAGGCAGGATTGGGTTCAGGTTCGGTTTGCTCTGATAAGAGCAGGAATGTGGATGCAGTTGGTTCAGCACCAAGACCACCTGCGTGAGTCATTGCTTCAGGCAGGATGCGAAACAGGTGTTCCATTGATTGACCAGGTTGCCGCGGACATCTACGAGCGGTTGATGAAAGCTCATGAGCCAGGAAATGAGTTGCGGCGGGTTGTACTGGCGGGCGACTTAGGCGTGATCGATGCAGAGATATTCAAAACCTTTGACCATCTGTTTCAGAACCGAATGCCCGATGAAATCTACGTTTCAGATGAACCGGGGGTAGCTGAAATGGTGCACAAATATGCACTTGCCAGGTACATTCCCCTTCGAGTGTTCACTTCAGCAGATCAAGACTGTGCTGATCAGATGCTCGCTAAGGGAACCCATGTCTTCACAATCAGTGTAGAGGCTGAGTCGGATTCTTCCCTGGCAAACCGTTTGCTACAACTCGCTGCGGAGCAGGGGAAGGTCTTTCATCGCTTCCCTTGGGTCAGTTAAGTCGTGAAGGCCCAAGCGCTGATCATTGCAATGCTTTCGCTATGTGGCTGCGCTGCAGACCCTGCCTGGGTTGTAGCGCCTCCAAAAGCCATCTGTTTTGAGCACGCGGACAAAAAGTGCATCGGTGACATGATCGCTAAAAGCGTTGAGACCGAACATCCTGGTTCAGTTCGGGACTCAGCCATCCGCAGCACTACGGCATTAACTCTAGGCGCTGGTATTCCAACCCCCCAGCTTCTGATAGACCTGAAGACGCAGTCTGAAACCTTCATGTGCCTGAGGCCCGATATCGACTTTGTTAGTGCTGGGCAAGCGATCAACGCGGCTAGAGAGAAGCGCTTTGATTCAGCACTCGATGAGGCACTGAGTGTGAAGGATCCGGAAGCGCAGGTATTAGCCCTTCGCCACATTGCTGCGCTGGCATCTCGATCAAGCGATGTTAAGGCGATTGGACGGTCCCTCAACACCTTAAACTCGGTAGACCAGCCAGCGTATATGGACGCGCTTCAGCAACGCTTACTCACTCTTCTGGCAACAGGCGACATCGAGCGGGCAAATACCCTGAGAGACGTGTTGCTAGATTTTTACGCGAAGCGACCGGGCAGCACGATGGAGCTCGCTCAGATAGCGATTAGCTACGTGACTACCGGACATATCGAAGACGCAAACGTATTCCTGAAACGAGCGGCAGGCCTAGTCAAAGAACTGAACAGCAAAGACATTGGTGTGCTGTTCGGGCTGGTTATCAAAGCAGCCCAAGGTGTCTACCCTCCTCCACAGGACTTTTACGAGTTTTCTAGTGACGCCATGAGGCTTCAAGCTTACGTTCAGCTGGCGATCCTTTTTGACCGTTCAGGGCAAACTGGGTACGCCCACCGGGTAGCCAGTGACATGGCAAGGTTTGCACAGAAGTCATCATTTAGAGTCGACGGACGTGATGCTACCAACGCATTCAGCAAGGTTCTGATCGAAGCAATGTAATGTTATCCACAATTTCCGGGGACAAATGTGTGCATAACCCTCCGCAACTCATACGGTAACAACCCTCAAAGGATGTGGTTAATAATTGATCAGCACGACTGGTTCTGGCACATTCTTTTGGCAGTAATTATGGGCAATACCTCAAAGGGATTAGCCCATGAAATTCTCCATCAAGTGTTCCGATCTAGCTCACTACCTTAAAACCGTTGCACGTGTACCCCAGCGCAAAGCCACTGACGTCTACGGTCACTTTTTGATACAGGTAGATGCCTCAGGTTTGGTGCTGTCTGCTCATAACGGCCAGAAGCAAATGAGCCTAACCATCCCAGCCGATCTGTTCACCCTTCAGGGCGATGGGTTTGCTGTCTGCGTCCCGGCAGTCAAGTTCGACCAAGTGGTTTCAGCTCTGGCAAAAGATGCGATGGTTTCCATCCAGTTTGCCGAGCCTAAGCTCGTGATTTCAGCTGCGCGATCGCGCTTCACTCTCGCCACAATTCCTGCCGATCACTTTCCCGTCATGGAGTTCACTGCCGACCAGAGCAAGGGTGAGCTGAACATCGCTGGTAGTACCCTCAGTACCGCAGTTCATCAAGTGGGCTTCTGTGCTGCCCGTAATGACGTTCGGGTGATGCTCAACGGCATTCTGTTCGATTTCCAACAGGGGCTCATGACCCTCGCTGCCGCTGATGGACTTCGCCTGGGTGTCACTGAAGTACCTGTGACTGGTGAACCGATGCAAAACTTCATCCTGCCGAGCAGCTGCATTGAGGATGTTTGCCAATTCGTTGGCACCGGAAGCGTTCGGGTTTCAACCTCTGGCAGCATGGCGCGCTTCACTCGAGAGGGTGGCGTACTACACACGAAGCTAGTTGAAGGAAAATTCCCTGACTACCGCAAGCTGTTAGCAGCTGCTGAGCAAGGCGACGTCGCCCGCATTGTCCGCGACGAATTTGCTGGTGCTATGGCCCGTGTCGGGCTCTTGTCCGAAGGTGCAGTTTCCTTGGTGCGCCTCGCAGTTTCCGCCGAGTCTATCTCGATCCAGTCAGTGGGCGGTAAGGCCGAAGACCTGGCCGACGATGTTCTCCCATGCGACTACAACGCGGAGCCGCTGGAGATTGGTTTCAACGGCCAGCTGGCTGGGGAAATTGTACGTTCTCTTGGAGCCGCCGAGATCGATGTGATTTTTTCCGGAGCTGCTTCTGGCACGCTCCTAAGAGCTCGAGACTTGCCATCACACAGTTTCGTATTGATGCCGGTACGCCTATAGGGCCAGGCTCTGGAGATAAATGATGAGCAATGTTGCGATCCAGCTTTCAACACAACACCAAAGCCCGGCAGAGCCACGTATTGGTAGGGGCTTCGATCTGCCTACCCAGACCCCGGCACTTCCAAGCCTCGATGGCCCAAAGGGGCTCCTGAGCGCTCAAGATGAGCAAGCTCTGGGCTTCCGGATCCTCATGGGTCAACTGGACCTGGTACGGGCATTGGCCGTCGATACGAGCATTGTCTCTTCGATGGTCAAGGAGATCTGGGATGCCATGGGCGAGAAGGACAAGGTCGACAAAGCGGTTGCGCTGATCTACCACGACGGTGCCTGGTTACGTGTTGGTACCCTGCCTGAAGGCGACTACTCAGCCAAAGAGGCTCACAAGAATGCAAAGGCTATTGCTGATCAGAAATTTGCTTCACTTGTTCGACGCAAGCTGAACACGATCCGAACCCTGATTAGCGAATTGCGGGGCTATGCGGCCGAAGGCATGGACGGCACTCTCTTCAGCGCTGCTGTTCGCGATGAGCTGCGTTTGAAGCTCGCTGAGATCGTTCCATACGACTACATCTTGAATCGTGCGGCTGATCAATTTCGCGTCAACTGCAAGGAGTTGAGTGCTCGCACTCGTGATCTGATCAAGTTTATCTGCGACGAGGTTCGGATTCCTAAGATCAAGGTTGAAGGGATCATCTCTGGCAACTGGACATCACCTAAGCTGATTCCGGCATTGCTGATCTCTGGCGGCTATGAGCTTAAGCTTTTCCCCCCAGCTGCGATGAAGAAACTCCGTCACGGTATCACCAGCCGTCAGCAAGCAATCCTTGACGCTGCGTCCACCGGCGAAGCGCCAGCCATTGAGATTCTTTCCGCGTGGTCCGTTTTCAACCGCGTTGATCGTGATATTGAGAAATGCGCTGATATTTTCACCAACGCAAATGTTCGTCTGGTAGAGCAGCAAATCGGCCGCTTCCGTTTTGCGGACAAGGAAATTGCTCGGTCTGCAGCCAACATGGGATTGACTCGTGCGGTTTACAGATTTGCGCCTGAGATGGGTTTCCGCTTCTCGACGATCGCGCTCACTTGGATCAATGTATCCATCAGTCGAGATCTGGCTGACCAAGAGTCCATCCGCCTACCCGAAGGTATGCATAAACACCGTCGCATGATTTCTAATATGCTTCGTGATCAGCCAAACGTGTCTATCAATTCCCTGGCCGAGGCAACGAAGCTGGAGCAGGACGTTGTTCGTGACCTTGTCCACTTCGCCGGCGGTCAGAGATCGATCGACACAGCGTTCCAGGGCACTGACACTTCAGATGCAGATGGCCTTCATGAGCTGCTCGCTGACACCAACAACGATTTCATGTCTGAGATCGAAGACGACAGCATGCGCCAGTTTGTAGAAAGCGCTCTGGGAGACGTTCTAACCCAGCGCGAGATCTTCGTAATTGTCAATCGCTTCGGCATGGGCGACGCCCGTGAAAAAACCTTGGCAGAACTATCGGTCGAAATGAACCTCTCGAAAGAACGAGTGCGTCAGTTGGAGATCCAGGCTTTGAGTAAAATTCGCGACTCTGAATTCGCTGAGACGCTCTTTGAAATGTGGGGTGACATGTGAACGATCGCTTACCTCTTCCTGGGGCAGACGTAGAAGTCCAGGGCGTTATGGGAACTTTCGTGGGGGCCGATCTGATGAGTAACGGGCAGGTTTATTTCACTATTCGATCATCGGTCTCGAACGTGTCCTTGATGGCCATCAAGTGCATTGATTGCTTGGTAGGTATCCAGCGAATCAGTGACTGTGTCGTTACGGTCTCATCGGGGGCGTGTAAGTGGCGCAAGAGTCCGACTGGGGATCGATTCGATGAAGATTTCTCAACGATGCTTGGTCACTCTATTGAGGACTTCCAGGCATCTGAAGATGTACAAGGTTTTCAGGCCATGCTGTCACGGCGCAACATGGCTTGGGCACGGTCTCGTTGACGAGGTGACGCATCCTGGTTCTCTACGACCATGCCTGCGAACTCATCACGACCTTCAAAATCACCGTTCACCTCAAGTTTCCATGCCAGCGAAAGCATGCGTTCCGCATCCTCGCAGTCAGGCACCTCATTGAGGTTGTCGATTTTGGACTCTTCCGTTTTGACCTCCTCTACAGTAACTGTTTCAGTTTCCAGGATGATCTCTACAGGAGGTGGCGCGGGCGCAAGAACCGGCATGCCTTTGTATCTCCGTACCTCATTCACTGGATGCGACAATTCAGGAGGATGCTCATAATGCTGCGCCTCGGACGCATGGTTGCTCAGCTTCAGGTTCCAAAGGAACGCCAAGGCAATTACGAGCAACACTAAGCCTACAATCCAAATCAAATTCGATGGCACATCAATCACGACAAATTCTCCCGTTGCTAATACCCTAATAGTGGCCACCCACTACCCCATTTTATGTGGTTTTCGCTGGTGGCACAGCTCGCTGAGCGGATACTCAAGTCATTCTCTCAAGGGCATCACCATGAACACAGTACGCAGCGAACAGACCCAAAGCATCAGCCTTCCAGTAAACTTCAATGGTGTGCTTAACGTCACACTCCCCGCGCATGTCAATGCTGAGGAGTTTTGCGCGATGGCACTCGCTCAGTTCAAGCAGCTCCTCCAAGCTGAAACCGCCATGGGTGAGACGGGGGAAGCCTCCTTCTCGT
The DNA here is from genome assembly GCF_015461845.1 of Pseudomonas mucoides. Lineage (GTDB taxonomy): Bacteria > Pseudomonadota > Gammaproteobacteria > Pseudomonadales > Pseudomonadaceae > Aquipseudomonas > Aquipseudomonas mucoides. The sequence goes on from NZ_JACOPW010000010.1 coordinate 34,448, forward strand.
TTGAGGGTGATGTTTGGAGCACTGAGGGCCAAGCCCAGGTTGGCGATTTGATGTTTGAGGTACAGCACGACCTCTCAATGAACGTATCAGGTGCGCTTGTTGCGCTTAAACCGCGAAAGGGCGAGTTCGGGGCGGACCGGTATCGCAGTCGAATCTGCGCTTACGTATCTGAGCACGATGTCTACGTTACAGGCCGCTGTCCACAGACTGACGCAGAGCGAGTGCTCGTGCTTGTCCGGATGGACGCTTCCGACCCCACTGTGCACGTTATGAACCCCTCATTTGACGAAGATATGAGCCTCGATGGTCAGGCGCCTTTGGTGAGTGTTCCATTCCGTGGCATGTCATTCGCCCTAAATTGACTCGACATTGAGTGGGAGGTCGACTCCATAATGATCAATCCCTTTACCCTCTCAAAACCTAGATTGGGTCAGCCCTGCAACGGATGTGGCTATTGCTGCACGTTTGAACCTTGCATGCTGGCCAGCACCTACTTGAACTGTACCTCTGGACCTTGCGTCGCTCTCGAACACAATGATGGGCAATCTAGCTGTGGCTTAGTCCGAAACCCCCTTGGCTATTTGTACCAGGCGGCCAATCCAGACTCCACGGTATCGGTTCTTGATCCATCTCCAGACCTGGAAGCTGGCTACCACTTATCCGTCAAGATCGCTGCTGCCTTGGGCGTAGGGCAAGGGTGCGACTCTGACGATACGGCCGATGCGTTGCATTGGCCTTCGCACATACCCGTAACCAACATTCCTTAGCCCGTTTTAGGGCACTCCAACTCCACTATTAGGTAAAGATTCCTTTTTGGAGATTGGGATGACCACTCGACGCGAATTCAACAAGCTTTCCGCGGTTACCGCTCTAGCAGCTGCGTCTGGTCTGGGCCTTGGGCTTAAGCCGGAAGATGCCGAAGCTGCAGTAACATCACTAGCGACCCTTCTTGTCATTGATCCTGTCACCCTCAGCTATATGGTTTATGGCCCTTGTTGCTGGTGGTGTGAGGATTACCTCATCGTGTCCCACTATCAGCCTGTAGCCATCTGTGAAGTGATCAAAGGCGGGGGCGATACCGCCTTGGGTCAGCCCATCAGCGGTCCGCTCAGTGCCGGCACTGATAACAACGACTACACCTCAATGCATGTGCGACTTTGGGAGATCCCTGACTGGGCCCTTGATATCGCTATGGCCTATCAAAGCTGCAAGCTTTGCGGGCCTGATATGGCTCGGACCTCGAATGTTGGGTTGACCAATATCCTTGATGTATGCGGAGCGGCATCTAATGTCCTCCAAAGTAAAGCGCTCAATGCGTTCAACCAAGCCTTGCCTAGTTGCTTTCCAAAAATGATCTATGACACTGAATTTGACCCCACTTGGAACACCGGGTGCAGAGATATCGGTGTTGCTTCCGCCCTGGGTATGGTGGCATGCACAAATCCTCTGACATCCAGCGTTTCCCTTTTTGGGTCGGAGATCTGCATAGGCACCAGGTGGGGAGCCCTTTATCCGCGACAAATGGCTGATCACGATGACAATGCGGCAATTGCCGCAGGAAAGGCTGCCTACCGAGCAATTCATGTCAGTGGCTTTTCTGTTGGTTCTTTCCCTTTCAATGCCTCTCTTTCGGTCGGAAAGCTTCAGCAGACGTCACCAGGGGTAACTGTAGGGTTTGAGGCTGGTAGCTTTCTTCTGGATACCCAGATGCGGTTGTGGCCAGTATCGCTGGAGGAGATCTATACCTTTGTGTGGTGGGTCCCAGTTGTTTGCTGCAAATCCTATGATGAGATCATGGGTTTCTGTACTCCACAAACGTGTGGCTGATGGGCTTCTGGCACGTGATTTAGCGCATAGAGTGGTCCCGACCATGAGGATCACACTATGCCAAGCGTTCAAATCAATACCTCTCCCCTCCTACGCAATTTCGCTACCCTGATGCCGAATACCTGCATACAGGTGACCACAAAAATGGGACCTCAGACGCTTCTCAGGGCTGAATTCCCACCTGCCGACTACCCCGTCGACTCAGATCAGCAGTTGCAGTTTCTCCTGGACTTGATTGCCACTTCGAATCCAGGCGCCCTGGACTTAATTCATGAAGTCGCAAGCCGCTGCGTTGAAGATCAGCGTACGGCAATCGGTGACTTGCTTCGTTCCGCTCCCAACCGGCACAACAACTAACTCTCGAAAAAAAGGCTACCCTTGGGTAGCCTTTGAATCAGAATGTTTTTTGTCCGTAAATTTGGGCAAGCTTTCGGGCCAGTCCCTCAGGGTTCGCCGAATACTGAACCGCGCCGGTATTGCGAGCAGTGTCCGGCATACTCTTAGCCCCAGATGATTCGTGATCTTGGGCCATGATCATTTTTGCTTTGCCCTTGATCGTTCTGATCCCACCAGACCCATCCATTCCCATGCCTGACAAAATGATCACCCCGAGGTGCGGGTGACAGTCGAAGACAGAACGAATCACTGCATCTATGCATGGGTTGAATGACACAGATTGAGCGCTGTATGGCTGAAGGTGGATCACACCAGCATTGATCACAATCGTGTTATCGCGCGGAACTAGGTACACGGAGTTAGGCTTGATTTTCATGCCTGACTCCGCTGATTGAACTCCCCACCCTGGAGCAACATCCTTCAAGCGTGCCAGCATCTGACTGTATCCAGCTTCTGACATGTGCTGGGCAACGAAAATTGAAATGGGCATCCTTGGAAGATCACCAAAGAACTGACGCAGCGCCTGCGGCCCACCTGAGCTCGCACCAATGATCCAAAGGTCGGGCACGTTCTTATTGTCCGCCTCATCCTTTTTTTCATCCAATTCGTTGGCTAGGTCAGGCAGAGCCAATTTGATTTCTTCGATCGTACGGTTTCGCCATGAGATACGATCACGTTGAGCCATGGCATACAGATTCTTATCGTGCACAAGACAGATGGGCTCTTCGCGGCCCAGTGCCTCCATCACCTCCTCACATTCCACGACGTTCGAGTCCGCCATGTCTATCAGCAGGATATGTGCATTGCTGATTTCCAGGTCGCCATCTTTCGCATGCGAAACGTCATACATGATCAGGTCGCCGACCAGTGGTGCAAGAAGCTCAGTGAACAACGCCTTCTGCACCTCATCCGTACTTACTACGCCAACTCTCATGCTGCGGATTCCTCCATCGATTTCTGCGCTTTGATCTGAGCTACAGCCTGTTGAAGAGACGGTGCATCACAAGGTTTGAGCAGATACTTGGTCACGCCGGCCCGCATTGCTTTTTCTTCAAGGCCCGTACGTGTAGTGATCATGATGATTGGAGTGTCGTCAAATTCCGGCTTGCGCCTGATCGCCTCAGTGAACTCGAAACCGTTCATATTCGGCATCTCAACATCAACCAGCATCAGGTCCGGCTTATCGATTAAGCCCAACTTGTGCAACGCGTTCTGACCGTCGACTGCAGTTATGACGGTGTATCCGAATCCGGTGAAGATTCGCTCAAGTTGACTGCGGTAGCTTCTTGAGTCGTCTACTACCAAAACAGTTGGCTTTTTTTCACGCTTCAGCGAACGAACGCGATTTTGTCGAACTTGATACCCTTTCGAACCTTGCTTGAGATTCAGTCGAGCCATTTCCATTACGTCCAGCACGAAGACAGGACTGCCATCTTGCATCTCTGTCTCACCCACCAATCCACGGACATTCGCGAGCATACCTTCAAGCTTTCTGATGTGGATTTCTGGCATAGAGTCGACTTCAGCCACCTCGATAGCTATCCGTTCATCACCTTGCTGGCAAAGAATGACTGTTACATCCCCTCCTTTCTGATCGGCACTGCGTGAGTCCGGCATAGCGACCAGATCTGCCAGGTGAACGACGTCGAAGCTGCGGTCGTCGTACGTGACAGTAGCAAAGCCATTAGCTGCTCTTTGCGCGGCCAGGGAGCTACGAGATACAAGTAATACTTGAACCATTGAATAGCTCTGAATCGCAAACCATTGGCTGCCAGAGCTCACTATCATTGCTTTGTTAGAGCCGATCGTGAATGGCAACTCAATCAGAAACCGAGTGCCGATACCCTTCTCACTTTCGATGTAGAGGCGACCCCCAAGCCCCTCAACAGTGGTTGCAACGATGTCCATCCCAACACCCCTGCCCGAGACATGCGTCAGCTTAGCCGCGGTCGAAAAACCGCTATGTGTGATCAGTCGCATGATCTCGGCACGGCTCAGTTGATCGCTATCGGAGATGATCTTCATCTCAATGGCTTTACGGTGTACGGCTTCAACATCAATGCCACGACCGTCGTCACTGATCTCGAGAACGATGTGTTTAGCCCGGCGGGATGCTTTGATTTTTACAGAGCCTAATTCCGGCTTACCAAGCCTCAAACGTTCTGCAGGGGGTTCGATACCGTGGTCTATGGCGTTCCGAATAATATGAGTCAAAGGGTCAGATATTGCGTCCAGCATCATCTTATCCATGATGACTTCTTCACCCGCCATCGTCGCTTCAACTTCCTTGCCAGTTGCTTTCGCGGCTGTCTTCGCAGCCCCTGTCAGCTTCTGTCTGGCGTTGAGGAATGGTACCAGGCGAGAATGGAGCAGATCTCGCTGGAGTCCGATTAGGGCGGGATCAAGCTCATAGAGAGCATTTCGCATTTGGCGGATGTACGAGAAGATCTCGTGAACCTGTTCACGGACTTCATCTACTTGTGCACCCATTGCAACATGCATCGCAGAAAGGTCATTGAACCGCTCTAAATCTGCTTCTGCAGCATCCTCAAATTTCCGGGCCTGAGGTTGATTGTTGAAGAAGCTCCTGAGGGCCGTCGTAAGCTGACCGTGTTGAAGACTGTTGGCTTCAAGTAATTCCCGGGCACCGGTTAGCCGGATGTGCGCCTCTTCGTTCAGGGCACTAAGACGGTAGCGTACTGCGACCAACTCCGAAGCCCTTTCCGCAGCAGCCTCTAACAGATGAAGTTCTACACGGATCTTTTCGGAGGTACCCCCGTTAGATTTCTTGCCATCATTAGTGGCCTGGGCCTGCTCACGCCCTAGCAGGTCGAGTACAGCGTTGGAGACGATCGGTTGTTCGACTCCAATCTCGCTGTCCATTTTAATGGTGTAGAGCCTGTCGAATGCCTCGGAAGCTTGGCGGGCGTATTCGGCTCGTACTGGATCGTCCTCAAAAGATTTCGCATGCGAAATCTTTTGGCTAGGGGCGATTTGGTTTTGGTCATCAGTCTCCCGCTGAGGTTGGGATTCCTGCACAGGATTTTGATCAGCAATTGATTCTTTCGCTACGATATCGTCGGACTGAATCAGCTGTTCAGGTGCTTGAGGAATGTTTAAGACTGTCGCCTGCTCGGCGTCATCAGTGGTGATTTCCTCATTAATTATGCCTCCCTGAACGCTATCCTCACGTACAGCTGGGCCATACTCGCCATCAGTTTCCATCTCGGCAGCAGCCGTTGAAGCTTGGCCCCTGCCACCTTTTCCGCGGCCACCTCGTTTCTTCCGAGCCGGTTTGGTTTCAGCTTGATCAACGCTGACCTCATCGAGGAACGTTACCACCGGCATTTCTTCCGCTACTTCGCCTGTGTCATGAGGCTGCTCGAGAATAGCTTGGTCTTCGGTGGCAGGCTCAAGATCGGGCTCGCTTGAGATCACGGTCTGAATCTGCGCCTCGAGTTGAGCACCGGGAATCGCTTGATCTGAATGGAGTAAAGACAGATCGATTGTGTTTGTATTTACGGATTGTTCAAGGCATTGAATGAGGGAACTCGGTATTGGGTATCCACGGCCCTTCTTAACATCCTCCGTCATCGCCGTAATAGCTTGCATCACCAGCATAACTAACTGAGCGCACGCTGGACTTGGATTGATAAGCTTAATTGAAAGGCTTTCAAACAGACTTTCCATCGAATGCGTAATTGCTGCAATCGATTGTGCTTCCGCCATCAACGCTGCACCTTTCAGGGTGTGCATATTGCGTTTGATGGTCAGCACCAAATCTTTATCGTTCATATCCTCGAGCCAGGCTGCAACGTTGCTTTCGAGATCGGGGAACACATCCTCAGCTTCATCTAGATAGAACTGGAAATCCTCGTTGTACTCTGGAGGAATCTCCATAGACGCTTGAATAATGCCTGCTTCAACTTCCTCACCATGGGTCGGTCCTGTGTCGTTGGTCAAAAAAGATTCTGCATGCGGAATCTTTTGCTCCTCAGAATCACCTTCCGATTTGTTGTGCCTTGCGAAAACCTCCACCTTCTGCTCGGTTGGCGGCTTAGCAATCGCGGCAGGCATTTCAGTGAATACCGCTTCCTCAATATCATCTCCAATTGAGGCAGCCATCGTGACCCATGCACCTAAGCGCGAAGTCTCAGACACCCACGGGAAATCCAACATGTACTTATGCGTCTGCGCGAGTACGTCGGAAAGCACCGATATGTCGTCGGCCGTTAGCGCTTTGCCAGCCGTGAATAGAACCTCAAAGCGAGACTCTAGGACGCCGTATACCTCGTGCAATACCTCACAATTCACAGACCCTGAGATGCCGTGTATTGAATGCGCAGCTCTGCAAATGTCACGAGTCAGATGAGGTTGGCTGCCCTCGCTAAATGACAGGAGAATCCCGTGGTAGAGAACGAATTCCTCACGGTAGAGTTCGATGTGGCCGCCGTCGATGCCTTCTGGATATTCGCGGAGCTCAGTAACAGTATCGCGTTCAACCAACTCACCAACCAGCACCGAACTAGTTTCTGAGGAGTCAGGTGTCTGATTCACGTCGTGGTTGGTAATTTGGGGTTCGTCGAGTGCTTGGACGATGCCTGGATCGGACTTAGCAAGTAGGGCTTTCTCCATATCCCTAGTGAAGATAGTGACCTTACCGCGAGCAGAGTATTCGTCCATGCAACGGAAAATCATCTGGAGGGACGAAACGACTAAAGCGTCAGCTTCAGTGCGATTGAAACCCTCATCTCGTGAATGGTTATTCACCGTTTGACTGAACGTGCCCATTGCTCTTGCAAGGCGGTGGAATGAGTCGAACCCATACAGTTTCGCACCCATCGCCAAACGGTCCGCAGCTTTGTACAGCTGCTCCATTGTCTTTCTATCGCGAACATCTGGTTTGAGCAGTACGGGCTCGAAGATCTTTCTGAGCTCAAAGATTTCTGAGAGGAAGTGATTTTCGTCGCTCTCATTAACTTCGTCGGTAGCGATTGCTGCCTCAAACTTTTCCATCAATTCTGAGGGAGATACAACATCAACGTGCTCGACCTGGATGTTCAGCTCGCTAAGTGCTTCTTCAGCCCGTGTCATGAGGGTAGGAGACGGTGCCATGCCGGCCAGAATGGCCGCAAGGTAACTCTCGACGGCTACAAGTGCCCGTGCCGACATATCTACCGCAGTGGACCCTTTGATCCCCTGTTCAGTCATCTGACTCAGGAAGCCCTGGCATGACCCATTGAGAACAAGACCTGCACGAGTCAATCCCGTGAAGGACAGTGCCGCGCTGGCGCCTACCAAGCGGCTTAGGCCTGATCTCAAATCCTCGATGCCTGCGCCGCTGTCCAAGTGATCGGTGATCGAGCGTCGGGTGAGTGCCAACTCTTGGATGGATTGCTCCACAACGCTGGCGATGACGTCAGGTTTTACCCCTGGAATACGCAATGATTGAATCGATTCGTTTGAGTCCAGGCGTCGGATGTGTTCATCAAGGAACATGAAATCCGACTTCAGCTTCTCAATCACGTCAGTTGTGAAACCGTCCACGGTGGACACCTTCTCCACTCTCGCTAGCGATTGCGCCGCGACAGCAGCCATCTCGCTCTCGTTCACCATGTAGAACACGCTGGCTACCTGCCGGATGGAGGCCCTGAAGGTCGCAATCTGGGCATCAAACGTCAGCGGCGATTTGCTGATGATCGCCCGGCCAAGGGAAACCATAGAGGTTTCCAGCAGAGGTTTGAGCTCGACTACCACATCCTTTATCGAGTCAGCACTGGCGGTTTCAATACGGGCTTGAAGCTCCGCGAGCGAGGTAGCGTCCACTGACTTTCTGACGTTGAATACGGCCAACACGTCTTCGATGGACTGAGGTAGCTTCGCGGACATGCTTAAGACAGAAAGCAGGGATTTGAATCTTGTGACACCTAGCGTCGCTTTAGCACCATCCTCTCCGTCAGACTCGGCTTTCTGAATGGCAACAGATAGCATACGAATTTTTGAAAGGGTATCGCCAGCCGCTCGGATAGCACCACAAGCAAGTGCTTCAGTCAGGCACTCCCCGACCCACCAAAAGCAACCGACTTCCAAATCGCTTGTTACGACCTGAAGTTCTCGAAGAATGTCGCGCAGTTCGATAACCGCAGCTTTATTCTGGTTGGTCATGTACGCGCTGAATGCGGTTTGAAATCGCTTGGGCGAACGACCAAAGACATCCTGACGTTCATCGTCAGAAACATCGCGGTTTCGATGCGGTGGCTCGACGTAAGCGAACTCCACATCGGGTGGAAGAAGGTTGTCCTCTTCCAGTAGTGGAACCCCACGGAGCTCCCTCAATTCGTTGATCTGTTTAGCAAGGATGCCAGCGCTATCTGGCGCGCCGTCCACAACCATACCCAGAAACTTCGGTATGGTCAGCAGACTACCCATTATTGAGACGAGCGCCTGCTCAATCTTCTCTTGAGCTAGTCGATGATCTGCAATGTTTGTAACGATGATCTTCACTTCGAGTGCTAAGGCACTGCCGCCGATGCACTCAGCAACATCGAGCGCGGCATGGATATGCTTGACCTCGATCTCGACATTTTTGAATGCAGCATCGCGATCCTTCTTTTGGTTTTCAAACCAAACAGGCTCGGCATCGGGTGGAGGACTCGCTAAAGCTTTTGACTTTTTATTAAAGACTTCAAGCTGCAACTTGGTCGTGTCGACGCTCTTCTGTATAGGAGCCCGAAGCCAGGTCAGTTGGGCGATACGCAGTTTGTTAGACATCGACAGACCTTTGGAATACGTTGGGATTACTGTTTGGAATACGGGTCATGAATGGGTGAGACCAATTGAGGGTCTCCCCGGGGCCGGTGATGAGGTGGCCACCTGGGACAAGCATTGCTGAAAGTCTGTCCAGGATTTCGTATCTAGTATCTGTGCGGTAGTAGATGAGCATGTTCTGTGTGATTACGATGTTCGGATTCGCCAGTTGCACGGGTCTGTCTTGCAGAATGTTGTGCTCCTCAAACGTCACCATTTCACGGACGAACCTGTGAAATCGCATCTTGTTACCGCGGGTAGGGGCTGCGGCCAGTAAGCCAACACCTTCATGCCTTGGGTACAGCCCCTCACGCGCAGTGTTTATGCACACAGATGAAACATCGGTACCGTGAACCCTGAAAGTCGGGTGACCAGCATCTAGTAGCGCGGAAGCAATGCTGAAAGGCTCTTCTCCGGACGAACATCCGACAGAGAGAATCCGCGGCGAGGTAATGCCTTCGCATAACTTGACGATTCGTTCAGTGGCTGGCAGCGATCGAAAGAACCGAGTTTCATGGTTCGTAGCCAGATGTAGAAGCATTGACCATGTCTCAGCGTCCACACGGCCCGACTTACGCCGTTCATCCAGGCTTTCCAGGTCCATACCAATACTTTCTACAAAACGCGTCAGAGCGCTCTTGAACGCGCCCTGACGGTTAGCATCAATCTGTATTGAGAACCTAGCCTCGATAGTCACTAACCATCGGTCAAATATGTCCAGCTCAGCCGGTGCATCGAGGCTATTCATCGTCAGTCCTTGGAGAATTGAGCGATCGTGCTCTGTAGGTCTTGAGCTTGTCGGTTAACGTTTTTGATTGCGACGGCTGTCTGCTCGCTAGCTGCGCTGTTATCAGCGCTGTACTGGTTTACGCTGTCTACAAGATCTCCCACGTCGCTCGACTTCGCCTTCAGCTCTTTTGTGTCTTCGGTTGCACGCTGTGCACCCAGAGTCAGGTTACCAGCCAGGTCCTTGATGTCTTTCAAAGCGTCTTGAGCAACATTCGACCTATCACGGAGCTTGTCTGTTTCACGCTGCGCACGATCCACCGCGGACTGGTTTTCGCGTGCGGCATCGTTCATTGTTTTCAGCTGGACATTAATTTGCACGACCGCATCTTTCGTCTCTTCACTAAGGCGGGACATTGCCTTTGCTGCGTTGGCAATGCGGATCGACTGCCCCTTATCCTGAAGCTCATCAGCCATAAGGTTTGCGTTGAAAGAGAGCATCGCGGCCCTGGAGGCTACCTCTGCAACAACCTGCGCAATTGTTTCCAGAACCTGGAAACTCTCGATCATGTGTTTCGAGCGGTGTTGGATTGATAGGGTCTGCTGTTGCAGCTCGAGGATGTTGTCATGAACCTGTGTTACCGACGATTCACCCGAAGCAACCTTCTGCACCATGTCGTCAGAGATCTGCTGAGTCTCTAACGTCATATCCTCAATCTGGTTGATGAACTGAGACAGATCGCCAAACAATTGGCTGATATGTTCAATTGCCTTGTCCTGCTCGCCACGATTCTGTGCAACGTTCTGCTCAGTTATCAGGGTTTGCTCAGTCGCTGCGGAAAGGCCAATGATTGTTTCTTTGACTTCGTCAAGAATTGTGGCGAAATTGCCAAATGTTTTGTTAAGGCCCTTGGCGATATCGCGCGTAGCTTCGTTGTCTTCAGTCAACCGTGTATTGAGCTTGCCCTGCCCTACCAACTCGATCTCATCAAGCAGCAATTTCAAATGCTTAGATCGTGTGCTTATCGAGACCTCTTGATGGCGGCCCTGAGTCTCAATGGACTCTGTACGACTGCTAGTGATCGATCGCATCATCAGCATTGAGATAATCGAAAGGAGCAACGTCAATCCGCCCAGGCCTGCGACGATAGTGATCCCCATTGGGCGACTGTCAGGCAGTGCTTCAACTGAACCGATGAGGCTGGCCGCGGACGAAGAAACTCGGTCACGGACATTCCAAATAGTTTTCGCATGCGGAATGTTTTCACTTACCCCTGATGCGTTATCAATGGTCTTTTGAACCAGGCGAACGACGGATTCAGCTTCTCGATAGCTTTTGACCAAGGGGGTCATAAAGTCTTGATCTTTTGGAAGCGACGGTCCGAGCCTGGCCAATGTAGTCACATACTGGCTGAATGCGCTCGCAGCCGCCCGCAACGTATCGCTGTTGATAGCGCCATCCGAGCTCAAAGCTTGCTGGCCTTCTTCCAGCGACGACACAGCCTTAGAAAGCTGTCCCTTGATTTGCGGCCCGGCCGATGATGCTTCAAGGCTCGCACGAGCCTCCTTCGCAGCTTTTAAAGCCTCGGCTGCGGTTCTCTGGGTGTCAGCCAGAGTCCTGCTGTATTGATCAGTAACTGTACGCTGGCTAACAATTTGGGAGATTGATGGTGAAATCTCTGCCCAGACCTTCTGAAGTGATTCCAGATTCGCCAGCACTACTGGTGGAGCTGGTTCGATACCTCGGACTGGATCACCGTTGCGCAGAGCAGCGAATGCTTTCTCTACAACATTTTCTAAATTAGCCATATCTGAGTTGTAGCTGCTATCTGTCGCTGCTCGCTCAGCAAGGTAAATGGCCTGCATAGCGCTTGTTTGTGCTTGGTAGCTGGCCTTCAGCAAGAAGCCTTGCTGGGTATTGTTTTTCAGGAATTGATACCCGGTATAACCGGCTGCGCCACCCGACAGGAGGACCATAATTGTTGCTAGTGAAACGATGGAAGAATTATTACTCATGCTGTCCAATCTCGGGTGGGGGTCAAGTGAGGTCAACGTTCTGCAGCTTGTCGTCTGCTATTAGCGCTGGGAGATCAATGAGGGCCCAGGTGCGGCCCCTTGCAGTTACAGCTTTCCGCATGCTCTTACCAAGCCCTGGGGGGATCATGAATTCACTCTGATCGCAATCCCGAAGCTCGCTCGCAAGTAAGAATTCGCAAATCTCATCTACGACAAGTGCCACGTTACCGACGCCCTCACCGCCCTTAACAAACAGGGCCGCTCCTGCTTCATTACCTAGGGCGGGGTCTCGATATATGTTCAAAAAGCGTGAAATATTTACGAAGGGAAGGAGTTGTCTGCCCAATCTCCCAGCGCCCATCAACCACGGCTTGGTGCCCGGAATTTGATTGAGCAACTTCGGCACCTGATCTACAGCAATGATCGAAGTAGACGGGCTAAGGCAGTAAGTTTCACCTATCCGGTAACCGGCAAAGTGCATCCCCCCTTTCTGCTTGAGGCTATTCAAGGAGTTCATCCATCTCAGTTAGAGCTTGTTCAAGCTTCGCCCGTGTGAAGGGTTTAGTCAGGTACAGATCGGCTCCGCTTATGAGACCAGATTGCTGGTCGAAAACGCTGCTTGCACCTGAAAGCATTGCGATTGGCTTGTCACCCCAATCCTTCCAACCGCGTAGTAGCTCGATGAGCCTAAGCCCGTCGAGCTGGGGCATTTCACGGTCTATGAAACATGCGTCGGGGTTTGTTTCTCGGATCACGGCCAGGGCCTTATACCCATCCTCAGCGACGTGAACCTCGTACCCGAGTTTTTCAAGCAGCGTGATACCTAGCTTCCGCATACCGCCGGCATCATCGACGATGCAGACAGATCTGATTTTGGGCATATTGAATCCTCTTCTATGCCCTAATAGTGAGGTTCAGGTGCTCCATATCTGGGGTATCAGCGAATCTGAGGTGGTTTTTTTTTGGCAGTCGTTATGTTGCTTGGGTTTAGGAGAACCCAGTGCCGTCAAAAACAAACCATCGATCTGCATTTGCCTCTGACCCGAAGTTTCTTGAGCGTCTTGCAAAGCAGGGGTTAACCCCAAACACACAAACAGCTGCCACCCCTCGCTCAGAGATAAACGCCCAACCCTCTGGCCGGACAGGTGAAAGCAAGGCAACCACCCGCATGCGCAAGGTGCGTGATGCCAATATGGACGGACGGAATGATCGGTTTGAATTCGACACGTTGACTAAGTCTTTGTGTGCCTTTTTCCCAGGTGCCCTACTTCTAGGACTCAATGTGATGTTGCGAGTGCATGATGCGAAGAGCACCTCTCTCAAAGCTACCTGGGTTAAACGAATTGAAGCGATGAAGCTTGAAGGCATGCCAGTTTTCAAAGAGTGGCTTGCTCGCGCTGAGTACCCAGTCATTGTGGAAGAGATTTATATAACCCCAGAAGTTAGGCTTTTGGACCACGAATCAGTGGCAGCAGCTTGCAAGCCTATCCTCGATGCATTCGTCGTGAATGGCTTTTTGCCGGACGACAACGGTCACTTTATAGCCCATCCCCTCGCCTTCACTGAAAGGGGCCAGAATCCTGGTCTCCTCATCCGGTTTAAGCCTACTCCTAAGCCGTGGGGCTTGATCGATGACGACACTATGCTCCGAGCTAGGACTTCAATGCTCGGGAACTGAACGATCTGTGGAAACCCAATCCTCGACGACATGGTTTTTGAGGACGAGATCTACACAGTCTCGGCCTTAGCTGAGTTGTCGTTTATTGTATTTTTGGCTTGACCTTGCATTAATTCTCATGTCGGGTATACCTGTGTATCCGTTACACGACGAACAGAGTGGATACACGTGTATCAATTAGATCCGAAAAAGCTGTCCTGTCTGGGTATCCAGGATGTACCTACAACCCTCATGAACATTGAGGTCGAGCGGCTTCACCCTGGGGTTTGGCAGAAGCGAAAGCTATTCAGTGAAGAGTCCTTGGATGACCTGGCGGACTCGATGAAGACAACGGGAACGAACGTTGTCCCCATGATTGTATGTTTCCGGCCAGATGGTGACTTCAGCATCATTGCAGGCGAGCGTAGATGGCGTTCAGGCCAACGGCTGGGGTTTCGAACCCTGAAATGCGAGGTTGGTGCCTATAGCTATGAGCAGGCTGCATACATTTCGGCTGTTGAGAATCTTCAGCGTACGGACCTAAACCCCATCGAGGAAGCTACCTCATACAATGACCTTTGCACGGAACTGAATCTTTCACATGGCGATCTGGCTACTCAGCTAGGAAAGAGCCGAAGCCACATCTCTAACTATGTTCGCTTGCTGGATTTGGACATTCGAGTACGCGACTCGCTAATCAGCTCCCGGCTTTCCTACGGTCATGCTCGGCCTCTTTGTTCATTGAAAAACAAAGCTGATCAACGAAACATTGCGGAAAAGGCTGTTCGGTTTGAATGGAGCGTTCAAAAGATTCAGCAGGCAGTGAACGCTCTCACTCAGCGTAAGCCCTCCCCCGTTAAGCTGTCTGATACGGATCCTGATCTCAAGCGTCTTGAGCGGGACATTTCAGAGGTCACTGGGCTAGATTGCGTTGTTAAACGCACTCCTGGCGGCAGCTGGCAGTTGGGGTTTCTCGCACCCGAAAGTGAATCGTTTACCGGCCTTCTAGACCGATTGGGTGTCCGCTTCGATTCTGATTTGGAAAACTGAACCGCGACATCATGTTTTTGGGACACCTGCCCTCCACTATTAGATAAATACATATGGATTCCCCGCAGATGCTTTCCCACCTCGAACTCATAGATTGTTTTAGTCCTGAGCGCGATGCTGGGCAGGAGATCCTCAGCGGTACAGCTCCAGGACCATTCCGCATGCGAAATCTTTTCAAACTGACCCTGTTGGCCGCGGCGCTGACGCTTTCGGGATGCGGTTCTCACGCGTCCAAGCCGTCAGAGTTATCGACCCTTGAACCGCAGAGCCAGTATGACGATCGCATTCAAGATGCTTTGGGCGCCCAAAAGTACACAGAAGCACAGATCCTTTATCAGCGCAGGTTCAACGATTACCAAACGCAGATCGACGATCTGGAAAAGAAACGGCGTGACTTGGACGCAAGGCTCAACGCCAGGGCTTACGAAAGTGGCCTAGCCGACGCACCCGTTTCTGATACTGAAGCGGGGCGAATACAAGAGTACCAGGAGGCCTCAAGAGCCTCTCAGTCACGTGTTGCTGAAGCTACCTCTCGCATGGCTATCGAGCAGTCATTGATCGAGAACAGGCGAGATAAGGAGCTCTTAGAAGCGGACAGCAAAGCCGCTAAGCTGATTGCCGATATAGAGATCAACGCTGCTAAGGATCTCTCAAAGGTTGAGGATCGTATCAATCAAGACATTGAGGGAAGGCGCAGTATTGATAGCGCTGAACGCCTTGCTGAGTCAAAGCGGTTTGATGATCAACGATTTACCCTTGCATTAGCTAACGCTGAGGCTGAAAGGCTTGCTAAGGAGCGCCGTGATCAAGAGTCGGCCGCGTTAGATAGAGCACGAGCCGAAGCTTCCATGCATGTGAGCGCTGAAGAAGCAAAAATTGCAGAGCTTCAACGACAAATTGGTGTAATCGAAGCCAACCTGGTCAAGGTCAAAGGCCAAGATCAGCTTGCAATCCGAACTCAGGAATCGAAGTTGAGCTTCGCCCAGGGTGAAGTCGATAGGCTCGCTAAGATCAGTAGCGAACTCAAAACGTCGGCATCATCAGCTCAAGCTGGTCTTACCCCAGCAGGCTCTGACTATGTGCAGGCGAAAAATACCGAGTTCAGTCGTGCTCGCGCAGAGGCGGATGTCCGGAAGACTCAGTTGATTGCTGAAGTGAAGTCGCAATCCGCTCGGGATAAAAACGAAATCACAGCCAGAGCAAGGACAGAGCTAGCTTCGCTTTCAGCAAACACTGAAATGGCTAAAGCGGATGTGATTGCACCGGTTGTAACCGGAAGGGCCGTCTACAACGGGACAATGAAACCCAAGGCAGCCCCCAAAATCCCAACTGAAACACAAGCCTCGCCTCAAAAGCCTGCTACTCCTGTGGCGAAGGGAGCTCCAGTTCTCACCATTAGTAGGTTCGAACCAAAAGTAGATGCAACGCCCAAAGTTGTCACGAACGATGAGATCGGTGGCGTCGTGCTAGCAGGAGGTCCACGAGTTTCTACGCCGGCCGCACAGGCTTCTGTAGCCCCTTTGATGGTATCGCCCAAAACACGCACGATCTACGACGTTTACTATGTGTACAAGGACGAGGGGAGCTGGACTAAATTTCAGCAGTTTTTGAAGGCATATGGGATCACTGATTTCGAGCCCACCAGGAATAACAAGGCAGGTGAGTTTTTCATCTATTGCGGTCGTTACTACGACAAGGATGAAGCAGCGACTCGAGTTGCGTACTTAAACAAAACGACCGCCTCATCCAATGTGAAGGTGCGCGAAACGCAGGTTCCTCGATAGAAAAAGATTCCGCATGCAGAATCTTTTTATTTGGTCTAAATTCCGCATTGCGTGAGAATTCAAAAATTATTTGCGCATGCGGGCTTTTATCCTTGAAAATGCCCGCGATGCGGTTACATTGATCTGCATCTGCAAAGGAGCCAGTCATGTCACCGAAGAAACGCACCCAAGATCCTGCGAAGGTCATTGTCATCGAGAATCAGAAGGGCGGCGTTGGCAAAACCACCATCGCTTACCATCTCAGCTGCTACCTGGCTGAGCAGGGGTACAAAACCTTGGCTATCGATCTAGACGGCCAAGGAAACCTCTCAAGCCGGTTCCTCGATCGATCCAAGCGAGTAGGTGGCTGCCGCTCCGTTCATCTTTTCAACGACACTACGCCTGATCTCAAGCCTCTGGACACACCAGACGGCGTCGATTTGATCTATTCGATTGATCGCGATGTCGAGCTCTTCAACGTTGAGCGTATGGATTTCGACAAAGCCCTGATAAATTTCAACGAAAATCTTGACCCTATGCTGGATGCGTATGACTACATCGTCATGGATACGCCTCCAGCCCACGGCAACAAGATGTCTGCTGCAAGCATCACCAGCAATTACATCTTTGTTCCTGTTGAAATGGCTGCCTTCGCCGTAACAGGGGTCGAAAGTGTTCTTGAAACTCTGGCTGAGATTCAGCGCTATGTATCGGACCGGCTACAAGTGACCGGCGTCATTTGTAACCGGCTCCGTCCGGTTAACTCCCACACGGAAGCGTTGGCCGAGCTTAATGCTGCGGGCGTGAACATCCTGACAGCTCGTTTGGGGACAAACGGCGCAGTGGATGATGCGTTACGGGATGGAGTGCCTGTGTGGAAGAACAAAAGAACAGGTGCTCAACGAGAGACAGCCAAGAGCATGGTTTCTCTCATGCAGGAAATCTGCGGTTATGTGGGTGCCAAGATCCAACCGCCACCAGCTAAGGCTGTAGCGAAGAAATCAGGAGTTACAAAGTAATGGCCCGCGATCTTACCCGTCTTAAAGGCCTTTCCAGCGTTAATGCGCTGACAGAGGGAGCTCAGCAGGGAACTGTTCTCGAGCTGGACCCAAGTCAAATTCGCGTAGAAAAACAGGTCCGTAAAAAGTTTCGTAACATCGAAGAGTTGGCGCGATCGATGAAGGAGGAGCAGCAATCTCCGATCATCGTTTCACCTCTAGACAAAAACACTAACACTTATCTGCTTCAGAAAGGCGAGCGGCGGCTGCGTGCCGCGATGCTCATCGGAGAAGGTTTTAAAATCAAAGCTATCGTCGACCCGACGATTCGAACAAAGTCTAAATCCACAGCTAGCCAGTTGGCTGAGAATATTCAGCGTGAACCGCTTACCCCGATCGAAGTCGCAATCGCGCTGGTTGATTTACGCGAACAGATGAAGGAAGAGGGCAAGAAAGGCACCGGCCGTGAACTCGCAGATTATTGCAACAAGCCCGAATCGTGGGTTTCTAAACACCTGGCACTTGCTGACCTACCTGATGAGCTTGCCGCTCTCATTGATGATGAGATCACGTCTGATTCGGAATTGATTCAATCATTAGCCAAAATTTGTGAGCTTAAACCAGATCTATATTTACAACTGATCGATCAAGCACGGTCTGAAGGCGGCTTAAGCCGCTCTGAGGCCCGCGATCACTTAAAGGCAGCTAAAGGGGCGCCTGCGCCTAAACAACCATCCGAGCCCCCTCATGTAACATCTCAGATGAACCCACTAACAAAAGATCAAAGTGGGACTGAAGTTGAAGCCGGCGGGGTAGGGCAGGGTGGTATCGAAACATCCGATCCGCAAGCGCAACAGAGCGGCGAAGATAACCTTGCAAAAGAACAAAACGGCGGAGGAAGCCTCCCAAAGACTCCGCCACCAGCAACTACACCGTCAGAACCTGGAGCCGGCCACACTGAACTGAACCCTACACCACCAACGGCTAGGCAGCAGGCGAAGAAGCTCGGGAAAAGCGAAGTCCGTGAGATTCCAGCTGATCAGATGGTTATGCAGGTTCGGGTATGCACTGACAAGAAGCACTTCACCGGCGAGCTGCTTCTGAATGTGGTTTGCGGAAACCCTAACAAAGGCATGGTTTCGTATCTCGATGGAAGCAAGCAGCAAAAAGGTCTGTTTGACCTTGATCAGATCGAAATAATTACTATTGCTCAGCTAGCGTCGGGCGACTAAAAGATTTCGCATGCGAAAACATTTAAAGGGCTGCGGCCCTTTTTTTGTGCCTGATTTGGGACATGCCGTCCTTGATTCTCAATCTGCGCAAAAGTAGCCTGAAGGTGTTTTTAGTGATCTCCCTGTGCTTCGAGTATTTCTCAAGCGCTGATCACGGCCTGCTCCGACCTACGTTATTTCGTTGGTTTGTTTAGGTGGTCTGTCTGAGGTGCTACTTCTCCTCCGGCCTGACTAATCGTTTTTGCTTTGGCTTTTGCTTTTGCTTTTTTGCACTTGCTTCAGCTTCACAGCTTGCCTTTGACTTCTGGTCTCTCGGCTTCGCTGATCTGCTCTTTAAAAAGTCATTGTCTTCGGTTTTTCTCAGGATTGCTTCCTGCGACTTGTCGTTTGGTGTTTACACATCCATCCGTCACCTCGCTCATTGCCCATCTGTGCTTTCACTTGCATGTGGTCGGTCTGCTTGGATTTTGACGTTTGTGTGTGTGTCCTTTCGCACTCACCATTCATCACTATCTTGTCGCAGTTCGCCGTCCCGATCTTAAAAACTATGACATCTCTGATGCAGTATCAAATCTCCTCAGAGAGATGTGTTTCGACTACCTTATCGTTTGTCGATACTGAAAACCTCAGGACTATGCCACCGTGTTCGCCGCTGCTCTTTGCTGATTATCAGCTCTTGATGCGCAGTTCATAGTTGTGTATTTCGCCCGCACCACACTTCGTGATGTAGGTTTAGAGCGTTTTCTTTGCATCTATGACTTTGTCTGGGTACCCCTCGTACAGCTTTTCTCAAGGCTGTAGGAGCGGTACCCAGGCGAAAGCAATCCCAACAGGCCCTGGCGTTCGCGTCAGGGCTTTTTGCGTTTCTGGTACATCGTGTCCTTGAATACGAGTTCCGACAGCTTTAGCGTCATAGGTGATCTTTTTGCCAGTTTTTCGCATGCGCATTTCGCATCGAACTCTGTCGAAGGTTCCTCGTACAGCTATTTGCTGCGCTAGGGCTCTTTAAAAATCCGTATTCACGTAACACACACCCTCAAGGGCACGCCTAATGCCCCTAGGGACATGGCTGCCTCATTTTTCAAGGAGATACAGCCATGTCAGATAGTCAAAAACGTCTTCCTTTGAAGGACGAGGTTGCCGATATTGTTAAGCACGCTGGTGGTTGGTTAAACGTCATCGAACGTGTAGCCCCTATCCTCGCGCCCGCAATTCGACATCATGGTCACGGCGTAGATTGTCCTTTCCCAGAGCGTCATCGGGAAGGCGGCGGTCGTGACTCCTTCAGGTTTTCCGAAAAGGCGGACCATGAAGGCCGGGCCATTTGCTCCTGCAACCAGGACGGATGGAGTCAGTTTGATCTGCTTATTCAAGCAGGTGTTGGCAGTAATTTTGTCGATGTCTGTAAAGAGATTAAGCGGGCGTTTGGTGGCGGTAGTGAGGCGTATAAGGCTAAAGAAGCTCCGGCTCCTAAGCGTCAGCGTCCTCGTTCAACTGCTGAAGACAATGCAATTAAGGCGGCTTCGATGAAACAGATTGTCAAGGATCTGCTTCCGCTTGGTCATCCTGATGCTGCAGTCGGACGGTTGTACTTCCGTCGCCGCGGAATCCCACTCAACAAAGCCATTGGCGATGTTAAA
The DNA here is from genome assembly GCF_015461845.1 of Pseudomonas mucoides. Lineage (GTDB taxonomy): Bacteria > Pseudomonadota > Gammaproteobacteria > Pseudomonadales > Pseudomonadaceae > Aquipseudomonas > Aquipseudomonas mucoides. Next base: position 54,560 of record NZ_JACOPW010000010.1, read on the forward strand.
TTCCATCCAGCTCTTCCGTACTACCGCACTCGTGTGGAGAACAAAGTCCGGATCAAGGAACTGGTAGGAAGGTTCCCGGCGATCGTGTCTGCATTTCGTAATGGGCAGGGTAGGGTGATGAACCTTCATCGCATCTTCCTCACTCAGGACGGATTCAAGCTTGATCACCCCCTGGTTTCGAAGCCTAAGAAGGTTTGCTCAGGTTTGGACAACTGGTCGAAGACACCCGTTGCTATTGCCACCGTCCCAGAGTGCAGAACCTTGCACATATGTGAAGGTGTCGAAAAAGGATGGGCGCTTCATCTGGTTACGGGTGAAAGCGTACGGGCTGCTAATAGCTGCACGTCTTTGCCTGGTCTCTACGTCAACCGTGATGAGTTTGACGACGTTGTGCTTTGGGCCGATCACGACCCTTACAACGAAGTTAGCGAAAAGCATGGTGCAGGTCAGACCTACATGTACAAGCTCTTCATCGAGCTGATGCGTGCAGGCTTTCGCGTATGTCTCATGATCCCCGATACGAACCCCACCAAGGAAGCGAAAGGTCCTGACTGGGAGGACATCGCGGTCAATGAGAAGGTGCTGGAGATGCCCCTGACTGAGCGTTTTGACTACCTGCGTACCCGTGCTCTCGAAGGCGGTGTGTTTACACCTACAGGCCACGTTAAGAAGATCTCGAAAGAGACCTTTTTGGCTGAGGCTAAAGTGGCGTGACTACAAAACAACCCTCTGGCCAGCTATTGCTGCCAGAGGGTTTTTTTATGCTGTCATTTTGGCTTGACGGCCGATCAGAGGTGAGTCAGCATTAACCCGTCCTACTAGCCCTCCTCGAGAGCTAACCTGATCTACGTCGTAGCATTTCTATGAGGTTTTTCAGGGTGTGATTCAAGTCATGCTAATTCTTGGCTTGTTGAGCACAGACATTGCTGGAACCATTTTGGACCCGTCTTTTGACGTTTCCATATTCGAGGTACTAGGCATTTCCTGCTGCGTTCGCGCTTCAGTAGATTTGTCCCAGGATTTTGTATCTCTGCCATCTCAGCGCTTTCTTGCTCTGATAATGGCTCCTCCGGCTTCATGCCAACTCCCCTGCACGGGTAATCTCTATGAGCTTATTCCTGGTGCAGTCAGGGATATAGGAGGTTCTTCATGTCGAACGAAGTTGAACTCGTGAGTGTCCCTCCAATTTGGAGGACACCTTCAGGCGATTCATTTGAGCAAGCGAAAGCACGCTTTTTGTCGCACGAACACGAAGGTAACTTTGATTTGAAGGATGAAAAGGAAGAGTCTGACGATTCTCCTTTTTAACTAAATATTATTTCCCTCAAGGGCACTCACACTGCCCTTGGGTTAGTCGTGTGCGCCGTTAATAGGTGAGAGCATGACTGCATATCTTAATCCGACATATATTTTCAACCCTGTCTCTGATGACTTTGTTGTTGATATGTCACCTACGCAGATTTTGAAATCTCAGGTCTGCCAACGTTCACTTGGCTATTACCGAGCTCGTATAAAACCAATGGCTACACCTTTGAATCTTGTGTTTGGTTCTGCCTTGCACTGGGTAATAGAAGGTTATATCAAAGGTTATATCGACCGCGATCAAATGGGAAAGCACTTCTCAGATGAGTTTTTCCGTTTGTCTATGTCAGGCTTAATCAGCATGGCAAAGTCAAAGACGCGCGAGGTTAACGAAGCAATCGGCAAGCGTCTAGCAGATCAGTTCCCATCGTTTTTCGAGAATCTGGGTCTTCGACCTTTGATCATTGAGGGAGCTTTTCGGCTAAGGATTTCACACAATACCTACATCAACCTGGTCATCGACTTTGTTGGTGTTGCGGAAAGGGACATCATTTTCAATGGTGTTCTTATCGCATCTAAAGGGGATACAGTCATTCTTGACTGGAAAACGGCAGCTACTAAGGAAGGCGCTTTATTTGCAGGCATCGCTTTGCAACTGACGTTTTACTGGGAAGCTGTACGTTTAGCGTGTGAGTCTCTTGGGATTAAGGAACCGACAGCGTGTGGTTTTGCCTCAGGGCTAAAGCCGAGTATGTCAAAACCTGATTCCGAGTCTCTTGTAAAAGCCATGTGGCAGCCAGTGCAATGGACCAAGCGTACACGTAGTGATGTTGAAGAAGCATTCGACTACGCTCGTGTAGTTGCTGGCCGTATTAGACGTGGTGAGTTTCATCGAACGTCTGGTGCTGCTTACAACTCTCCCTGTGATAGTCAAACTCGTTGTGATTTCGCTGGGCTGTGTCTGGAAGGTTCAAAGCGTGGCTACAGAATACCAGGTGGGCTAACAATTGCTGATCTGGTCTAAATCATCCTACCTAGTGGGGCACAACTGCCCCCAGGGTAATGCTGCCCTTCGGAGTGACAAATGAAAGAGTCAGTTCGTATGGAGCGGTATGCTCAACGTGCCGTCGATAAGCGCCGTAAAGAGGAAGACTCTAACCGCAAGATTGGTCAGTTTGTCTTGATCAAATATCTTGCGCAAGGTGATCATCTTTGTGAGGCACTGAAAAAGATGAGCCAAATGGAGCGGCAAATGTACATATCCCAACACACCGAACTGATCGAAAGTTCAGACGGTGCGGAAGGGATCAACGTGGTTTGGTGTCCCAATTCACAGGTTTTGACCCATAGACTCCTATCATCCGAACTTCGGAAGGAGTTCGAAGGACAGCATTACCTTAGTTCTTGGGTTCGTAAGGTAGGTCCTCATCAGTATGAAGCGCTACGCACTACATTGCGTGACAGACTGGAGAGACGAGTTGCCGTGCGTCAGCATCAAAAGAATCAACTTGCTATAGACTTCATTGAAGCTAATGTCGGTTAAATAGTTTTCCATCAGACGATGGGCTAAATCCAGCCCTCGGGCCGGAAGTAAATACTTCCGGCGGGACGCCCCGGGAGTGTTATCAACTAACGCGCGACGGCGTCACTGGAGGTACTGATGTCATACATCAAAAACCTGATGCTGGCAATTGTGTCAGCTATCATGGGTACTGTCTCTGCCTCCTTGTTTGAAGGGTGGACTGTTAAGGAACAGAAGATTGTTTTTCTGATTTCGGTACTGATGGTCGCAGTAATGCTGACCAAGTCTTCAACTTCCTCAAAGGAGAAGAGCAGAAAAATGAAATTGCAGCAGCGGAGAGCGCGTAAGCGTAAGTCCCTACGCGGCAAGAAAAGAAAAGGTCATGGCCCTTAAGTGTAATGGTGAGATGAAAACTTTCATTAACTCACTTAAGGAACTGACCATGTCTTCCACAGCAATCATAGCGGTATTGATCATGGCTTTTTTAGTATGGTTACGTTGCGATCACTGCGAAGCAAACGGAAAGCGTTTTATTCCGTTCAGACACACCCCTCGTAACTGAGGGAGCTGCAAGGATTCACCGCCCAGGGGCCCTAACAATCCCCTTTGGGTTGTTAGGTTTTGGGAGGGCGCAGCACTCTATAAAAACAAAATCTAATAATAATGGTGAATATATGTTTTATCAAAACTGCAAAAATCAACAAACTCGTTTATCAGGATTTCAGAAAGGGCTCGCTCCTATGAAAGCACTGATTAAAATCTATCATCAGTACCGCTTGGTCCTGGTCTTCGTGCTTCTTGCATCGACGATCACTTCTGAGCCACCTATGAGGCACTGGTTAGTTGTACCTACATTCGTGTCGGTATGGCTGGCTAAGGTTTTCAAATGGGGGGTGACTGGTTTTACGCTCTATATCCTCTTTTTCAACGGTATCCATCTACCTTGGTGGCTTTCAGTCGCTAGCGTGATGACCGGTGAAATTCTCTCGATAGCTGTCGCAGCTGCAGAGATGGAAATGAAGCACTACGGGTATCTAAACAGCTAACGCTGTCTGGTCGTGAAAACGTCCGGCACAGCTTTGCTGTTGCCGGGCGTCGGCAATTCCACGCCCGGTCTGCAGACGGGCGTTTTTTTTAATCTCCCGTCTGCAGCGGGTAGGAGAGTTTTGCAATGAACAACATGAATTTTCGCGGTGACCTCGTATGGTTTATCGCCCTCGCTAACGATCTAGTCACTCCTTGGGAGGCTGGCCGCCAGGCTGCTAACCTCAAAGAGGGCTTCACCAGCAACCCTTTTGAGACAAACACTTTCAACCATGCTGAATGGGCGAAAGGTTTTGCTCATGGAGTGTCGCATGACGCTCCGGCGGTGTCGCAATCCATCAATGCTTCAGTTGTAGTTTCACTACCTCTGATGGAAGTGCAGCACCTACCTGATAGGGCCTTCTGGGCCGAAGCTAACCGATTATCTGTCGGTGGAATGTCTGAGTTCGCACTTGCTGCGCGCTTGGGTGTTTCTCGGGATCAGTTAAGCGCTGGAATGATCCTTCATCACTTCTGGGATGAGGATGCGATTCCTTTGGGAATTCGCGAAGCGGGGTAACCCTTGCATTAGGGCTGGATAAAGCATCCGGCCTTGCCGGATGTTTTAAACATTCGACCGTGTGTGCTTTCGCATGCATTTAGTAGGTAAGGGTAATAAATATGTGGCTGATTAAAGTATGGGATGGGAATTCGAATTGTGAGTATCACCGAAAGGGATCTTACGATGAAGTGACCACTCAGCTTCGTCATTTACCACCAAGTTATATCTGGTCTGCTCAACCAGTCTGAGTAAATCTCAGACGGTTAGCTCGTTGGCATTTCGCCTGGATTTTGAATCCCGGCGACTGCCGGCGAGGAACCAAAATGTCTATATCTGCCGAATGGGTACCAGGTTTTACTGGTATCGCTACCGAAACGTTGCTGAACGTTCGTCGCGCTTCCACGGGCTGCAGGATCTCGAAAGTTGAGTTCCAGCAGTACCTTGAAGAGGTTGCTATGTACACCGGCACGCAGCTGAGCATGAACGGCAACGTTCTTACGCTGAAGCTGAAATGGATGGGTCAACTTCACTCCTTCGATCTCACTGAGATTGAAGGTGGCGACTACTCATGCCCGGTCCAATTGGGTGTGGGTACACATCTCATTCTTCTGTAATTCGGACGCCCTATCCGGGCGTCCTTTCTCCTAGTGATCTGGATCAAACCTCCAGCTCACGCTGGGTGTTTGCTCGAGTTCACTACTCGATTCGCACCCGGCTCCGGCCCCGGGTGTTACTTAAAGATTCCCCGTGGTCCGGCGGGTGAGAGGCTTTTAAAATGACTAACGTAACTAACGCTGTAACCAACACCGTAGCTGCTCGCACTGTTGCTGATATCGAAGCGATGCACCGTGAATCCCTGGCTTCGCAGCCGGTTAAAATGGTCATGGCTCACGAGCTTTTTGGCTTCTCTGAGGAACTCAAGGGAGTAGGGCAACTGCCTGTCTTCGTTGGGGACCATCCTCTAGTGCCGAAGGGTAACGATGATCATGTCTTCAACAAGAGCCTGGTTCGCCGGATCCTGTTGAGCATGAAGGGTGGCGATACCAGCTTTATGCTGGTAGGTGACAAAGGGACAGGTAAATCCTCCTTGGTTACACAGATGCACAATCGCCTGAACAAGCCGATGATCGCTATCACTGGCAGCAATGGCATCGACGACACTCACTTGCTTGGTTGCAAAACCATCAAGGGTGGTGACGTTGAAGAGTTCGATGGTGTTTTGAGCTATGCGTATCGCACTGGCTTGACATGCCTCATCGACGAGATCTGCACACTGCGTCCCGGTGTTATGGTTGGTGTCAACGACATCCTTCAAGGTGACGGGGTAATCAACCTGAAACACCACGGTATTGATCCTACGCTCAACCCACGTGATCTTTTGAACGTGGACGGCGGGATGACTATCGTTAAACACCCAATGTTCCGGTTGTTCGCGACCGATAACACTGGTGGTAAGCAGCAGAGCGATGCCCGGTTCGCCGGTGTCAACGCTCAGAACGCTGCTGTTCGTAGTCGCATGACCAGCTTCAAGGTGGGCTTCATGACACCTGAAGAGGAAATGAAAGCCCTCAAAGGTGCTGCAGATGCCTACGCTGCCAAGCGTGAACTGACCCCAATGGATGACATGTTCATCCATCAACTCGTAGAGTTCGCTTTCCGTTTTCGTAAAGCGTTCGCCATGGAAGAAGCCTGCGACAATATCTCGTTCCGCGAGATTCAGCGTTGGGCTTACAAGTGGATGATGTACGGCGATACTGATGAGTCCTTCGTGGATTCTATCTACACCAATCTTGAAGAAACCGACCGAGTGCTGGCTATTGAGTTGTTCAAGTCAACATTCAGCCGCGACCTGATTTTGCCGGAAGAGCATGCTTATTCGGTTACGTCGATCGCGGACGATTTCATCACCAAAAGTGTAGCTGCCTCAAAAGCAGCAGCCGCCTAACCAAAGGAGTTCGCCATGTTTTACGTTGTGAACCCCAATGGAAGTTTCCTGGCCGGCTTCCTGCCGGCTGGGACGCGCGAAAGCATCATGTTCGAGGGTCAAATGGTTCAAGGCGAACCTAAGATCACTAAGCGTTTGGAGGGAGCTGCAAGCAGCTCTCACGATGCATGGGAATTTATGTGCGAGATGGTTTCTGAGGCGAGAGCTGACGGTTATCTCGACACTGCATTCACTGCCAGCAAATTGCAGGTGCCAGCAGATCTTCACCATGAGGAATTCCCTCTGGTGTTGAGAGGCTTTTACGCACGTGTGAAGACTATGGCCAAAGATCAGTTCGCAGCCGGGCTTGCCAGGTTGCGGGCAGTTCATGAGGTCTTGTCACATGCTGATGTCCAGCTACAGAGCTATGACGATGACAAATTTGTTGAGATGCGCCTTGGGGCTCAAATCATCAGGTTTGGATTTGTGCCTGAACGGTTATGGGAAATCATGACCACGAAGGCGAAGGAGCTTTGCGAGAACCGCGGAATGCTGGATGACAATTACCTTCTCCCTGATGGGCGTGGGTTGTTGCATCTGCGCACTCGCGAAACCTTTCTTGATGTGTACGTCCGAGCATTTCTGCAAGGGGCCATCAAGGCGGGCGCGGTGATCGAGCTTACATCTGATCAGAACTGGCGCTTTCTCGAATCGAATCCGTTCATTGCCGCTGATGTGAAACATCTTCAGTGGTATCAGGATCACCCTGAAGTTCTCAGCAGTGTTCTCAAGCTAGACCAAACGATCCCTGTACAGGCGACGAAAGTCTTCAGTGCAGTAGATTTTTATTGTTGAAAATGCGGTCCTCAATGGACCGCACCTCTTTAGTGAGTTGGACCAAAATCCCAGCTCACGCCGGGTTTTTGTTCGAGTTCACTGAGCTCACACGACCCGGCACCGTGCCCGGGTTGAAACCAAATTTGTTCCTGTGCACGGCAGGTAAGAGGCTCCAAATATGAAAGCATTGATGAAAGCAATCACTCGCGTTGACGCTGCTCTGGATTTGTTCTGGATTGGCATCGTTCTGCGTACTTATCACGAAGCGCAGGCCGCACGTTTTAGCCGTTTGGCTGAGCGTCTGGCCCTTGCAGCAGTTGAGCACCCGCGGATTGACTACGTGAGCCACCAGGCTCTCCGTCACAAGCTGGAAGCTGATTTGCTGCAGGGTAAGGTTTAACAGTTTTACGGGCTGCCCTAACGGGCGGCCTCTTGCTCTGAGAGTTGAAATCCAGCTCTGGCTGGGTGTTTGTCGAGTTCTTCGAACTCAACGTCACCCGGCTCCGGCCCCGGGTGTAGATCTTTTATGCCCCGAGGTCCGGCGGGTGCGAGGCAACACCATGAAACTGTTCAAAACCGTAGCGCAGGCTGTTTCCAAATTCGTGATGATCCGTTACCACCGCCGCATGGCTCTGGCATACCGGAAGCTGGCTTCTCATCACGCCGATCTTGTCATTCACACGCAACACCGCGTTCCCACAGCTTCTATCGCGAAGCTGCGTGGCAACGCAGTGCTGCACGATCAGAAAGCTAAAGCAATCCGAATCGGAGAATGACCATGTCTGCAATGATGAACTTCAGCAAAAATGCAATCACTCAAGGCTGGATCTCGTTCTTTCGGGTCTTGGCTTCAAACTCGGGGATCGAGTTCGTCTTTGGTAAGGATGAGCAACCCCGTACGGACGGTCGACGTGTCTACCTTCCAAGCCTGCCTATGAACCTGACTAAAGATGATCTTGACCTTACGAAAGCCTTTGGCTTCCACGAGGTTGGGCACATCCAATTCTCTGATGTGGTTTTCTTCCAGGCATTTGCTGCGAAGCATGGCGATTTCGCCCGCTTCCTGCTCAATGCATTGGACGACGTCTACATGGAGTACAAACAAGCACAAGCGACCCGAGAAGCCGAAATCTATTTCCGGCGTAAGGCGAGCATCCTGTTTGAACGCAAGCGATTCCGTGACGGCAGCAATTCTGTTGCTGAAGCGGTTGCCTGCTATTCCCTTTGCTACTTACGTACCGATCGGTGGAGTGAGTATCGTGACCCGTTCGCGGTAATCGAGGCTAACTTCAATAAGCACTTCGGTGCTCATGCTGATCACGTTCGTGGCAATCTCAATGAAATTCTGATCAACGAATTCCCAAATGTGCAATCAACTCAAGATGCTGGCAGCTTGACGCTGCGGATCATTGCGATGCTGAAAGCGCTTGGTGAAGATGAAGAGAAGAAGGATGAGGGTCAACCTGAGGAGTCGAAGGGAGGTGAGCAATCATCACCTGCTGACGATTCAGGTTCGAATGGGGAGCCCAAACAGGACGGTGGCACTGAAGGTACCACTGGCGATTTGGAACCTGAGGATCCATCTGAACCAAGCAAAGACGGCGGCCAGGACCCAAAACAGTCTCAGGACAGTGATGGTGCTGACAGCGGGAAAGGCAATGGTGATGAGCAGTCCCCAGGTAACGGCGCTACTGGGCCTGATGGCCAAACTGGTGCACAGGCTGGTACAACTGATGGTAATGCGGGTCAAACCGGCGGTTCAGAGGCGGCTGATGGTCGCTCCCTGAAATCAATCGTTGACGAGATTCTCAATACCACTGGCCTCGGCGACAAAGAAGTATTTGACGACGGTGACGCCGTCAAGTCTGTCTCCAAGTCTGTACAAAGCGGTACCAACCCTGACTACAAAGGCCAATCGCTGGCTCCTGATTGCGTCATTGACGGCAAACTGGATCAAGCACCAGGTAAAGCAGGTAAGGGCTTCGGTGGAGGCGCTGGCAACAAGGAGAAGGTCGACGGGATGACGGTATGCCCCGAAGACATTTCTGAGGCCCGCGATATGGAAAAGCGTTTGGGGCGTAGGTCTCAAGTGCTAGCTAGTAAGCTGAAAGGCTTACTGATGCAACAGCAGGAAGCAGAGTCGTTTACGACTACTCGCGGTCAGCTGGGGCAAAACCATCTCTACCGTGTAGGCCTGGGCGATGTTCGCGTTTTCACTCAAAGTGAGGAAGCTCAACGTCCTACTACCGCAATCTCAATTGTTGTCGACCTATCCAGCTCTACTCAGGATAAAGCCGATAAAGATTTCGCCAAAGGTGAGAAGGACCAGTTTGAGGCCGCTGAGGCTCCAAGCACTCTTCGTTCGATCCTTGAATCCGTGATGCTCCTTGAGAAGGTCTTCGACCAGATCGGTTGCCCTCGCGAGATTCTTGGGTTCGCACCTAAAGGCGGCGAGCTGATTTCTATGGCTCGCTGCTTCGGCGATTCCTCTAAAACTGCAATCAACCGCATTGGCGGACTCAGGAAAGTGGCGGGCGGCGGTCACACCCCTATTGGAGAGGCTGTATTCCATGCAGGGCGTCGACTGGTGTGCCACGAAGCCAACCGTAAGGTGATGTTTGTCCTCACGGATGGTGCCCCTGGCAACGTTGCCAAGGCTGTTGAAATGACCCGCTTCTGCGAAAGCAGTGGTGTTCGTGTGGTGTATCTGGTCATTGGTGAAAAGGTCCGTACAGACTGGCTCACTGAGGCTCGTATCCCATATGCAGTAGCAGCTTCGAGTGTTGAGGTAACACCTGTTCTACTGGCTGAAGCCAGAAAACTGTTGATGTAACAATCACTGTACCCACCTGGGTATTCCGAGGTCTTGCCTCAGAACGCCCGGGTAGCCCTGGGCGTTTTTCATAAATGCCCCAACTAGGGTGCGAGGAAGTTATGTCCGGTCTAATCAACTACGACTACGTCGAAGTAGCAATTTCGGCGTTCAATGATCACGTTTTAGAGCCCGGTGAAATCTCTCTGGAAACAGTAGAGGGTCACGGCTACTCAGCTGGTTTCCATGGTTATCCATGGGGTGCACCGGACGTGATTAAAACCACTCCTGTTCTGCTGAAAGGCTGGAATGCTGGGTGGAAAGCCGCTTGTGAGCGCGATCAAAAGGAAGAAGCAGCTAAGCGTCTCGCTGAGAAATCCGCGAAGTGAAGCTGAAGGCTCTCTAGAGCCTTATCTCAACCAGGACGGCCTTCGGGCAGACCTAGCTGGGTGATTTTCGAGACATCGATCTCGATTCCACCTGGCCCCGTGACCAGGTGTTTGAAAACCAAATACCCCGACACGGCGGGAGTGAGATCCATCATGGACCTAGTAGATACCGCTGTAAGCGCATTAACGAACATAGCTCCTAACGGTGGCGCGCCTGATGAAAAGGCCGCTATCTGTGCAGCGTGCAATGCTGGATTCAATGCCCCTCCGGGAGCACTGACCCCACCAGAGTTCGAGCGATTCCCTCTCCTCACCGAGTGGTTCTCGATCGGACTTAACGCACAGGCTCGCTTTAGTCATACCGTTAAACCTGACGAATTCGGCTTCGGCCAATAAGTCAGGGAGGCCCGATATCGGGCCTCTTCTCCTCCTAGTGAGCTGGATCAAACATCCGGCTTACGCCGGGTGTTTGCTCGAGTTTATTGCTCGATACACACCCGGCTCCGGCCCCGGGTGTTAATTAAATTTGCCCCGTGGTCCGGCGGGTGCGAGAGAAATACCATGACTATTGCAAACGTAAACAGCTCTGTTCAGATCGTTGCTCAAACTGCTGAAACTGAGGTTGCTGTTCTAAATCATCAAATCAAGTGCATTTCTGAAGATCGTCAGATCGACATGAAAGACATTGACGTTGTGGTTGGAGAGCTGCCGAAGGAGGCACGTAAACTGCTCTGTGAGAAAATCTTCCCTAAGGACTTTCTGCGTCCATACCACCGCATTCGCGAACAAGCGGAAGAGGTGCTGGACAAGCTCGGCTCCATCAAAACTGATCTCGGCGGTATTAACACCATCGCTTCGGCAGTTGAGAAGGCAGAAGAACTTGATGCATTGGAAGTTAAATGGGATGAGCTGTTGGCAACTGATGAGGCGCGCTACACCGACATGTGCCAAAAGCACTTGCTCGAATTGGGTGCCAAAGCAATTAAAGGTGGCGCAGATCAACTCACTGTCTCGAAACTGATGGCAGCACTGGTCAAGCGTCAACCAACGTGGGAGGAAGTAGCTAAGAACCTCACCTTTGCGTACAGCGTTCACATTATCCAGCTGGACGATGCGAACTTTAATACCAAGCTTTACAAGGCCCAGCGCGACAGCGTTGTGGCTCTTCGTGAAGGGGTGATGGGTGCCTGCGTTCAGCATGTTTGTGCTGAAGCGTATGCAATTTGGAAGCTTGTAGACAGTAAGGATCGGACCACTAGCACTGGCGAGATCAAATTGAACCCTCGCACGATTCGTCGTGCTAAAGCGATGACTGAAAAGCTGGTTCCGCTGGCCTTCATTCATCCGCTGATCAAGCCGCTCCACGACGCCCTTTCGGCTGAGTTGGAAAAGCTGCCTGAGTCTGGGTTCATGAGTGCTCCTGAGTTCACCAACTTTGAACAGTGCCTGCTTGCATTACGTGACCAACGGAAAGTCGTTGATCACCTGACCAAAGGCTTGCCATTGATCTCTGTTGTGAGTACAGCGCAGCAAACCTTGTTGGGTGCCTCGGCTCCCCAGGGCAACACTGCAAGCGCACCTGTCCAGGGCGATGTAGCTCAACAGCAAAATGTAGCGACCGCCCCCGCGGTTGCCTCGACAACAACTGAAGTCACTTCTGTGGCTGCTCCTGTTGAAGAAGCTGCGGCTCCAGCCGTAGCTGCACAAGCTGCTGATGTGAAGCTAGAGCAGGCGGTCCCGGCCGTTGAATCAAGCGTATCTGCCCAGCAAACCGCTAACCCCGGTTCGCTCGCTTTCTACTTCTAAATTTCGAAACTTCCCACCCCTGACGGGCCACCACACCCGTTAGGGGAGTGGTGCGCCCAATTTGGAGCGCGCTATGCAAACTGATCTGTTCGGCGAAGTAATTCGCACACCATCCGTTAGAAAACAGTCCGACCGAAAAGCTACCGCCACCCGGCTGGTTTTTGATCGTAAGGCTCTGTGGTCGACCTCTGGATATCTGCCCGGTGCTGTTCAGGTTGATAAGGAAAACGTGGCTGAGGTTATGGCCACATCTGATACTCGATCTGACAACGCAACGATTGAGCGATTGGAAAAGGCTCTAGGGCTCGAACCTCTCGTGAAGAATGGGCAGTGGTTAAACGACACGTTCGGGTTTCAATACCGGCGCGTTGGTAAGCCATTCAAAGGCGCCAAACGTTATGGGGAGAAGGGCAGCCTTTTCCGGGATCTGAATAAGCAGCTTGTGCTGACCTCCGCGAGGTCTGCAATCGAACCGCTGTTCCATGACCCTTGCTCCTGGTTGGTCATCAACTCAATTATCGTCCTAGACGTTCGGTTGAGAATGATGGACGCCGATGAGGACCACCAATATTGCCTCAAAGCTTTCCTTCAAGTTCTTGCCCAACACGACTTCATCGACAACACCCGCACGGGGGACACCATCCGGTCTCTTACCAAGCGGGATCAGATGCGTGAAATGCGTGCCAAGCAACGTGCTGCAAAGGGTCTACCTCCGATCGAAGCTGTATCTAAACCCGTCAAGGTTGCCGAGCCACTTGTGGTTCCTGCTTCCGTGACAGTTGAGGTCAGTTGCGTGCCGGCGGTGGATGACGTGCAAGAGCCTGCACAGGTCGAAGACGAATTCGTACCTGAGCCTGAGCTCAATGCAGATCTCGCTGAGTTTGACGACGAAGCAGATGAAGTCATTGCGAGTAAGGGCGGGAGAAGAAAACCAGTATCTAAAGCTCTTATGGATGCTTTCGAGTCTGACGACTTCTCTTACGATTTTGACTAACTGATGTTCGAGGGGCGCTGCCGGCGTCCTCTCCATAATTCATTAGCCACCAAACGGTGTGCGAGCTGAGGTCCGGCCCTCAGTAGGAGAAAATCATGAAAGCAAATATCAAAGCTAAGCTGGTCCCAATGTTCGACGTAGCTGTGCTCAAGGCAGCAAAATTCCTCTGGTTGGTCATGAAGGTCTTTGACCCACGTCCACTTCAGACGCACTTTGCTGCTCGTAAGCCGGTTCAAAACATTGAGGTCACGCATTGCTTCTCACTACGCGGTGCTGATGCTGAGTTAAGTATTGCTCGGCTCTCAAACATGCACATTGGTAGTAGCACTGGGAAAGGGCGTACTGGATTGGTCAGCCGTAAAGGTCTGATCAAGATCTACAACGCTGAGAACGGTAAGTTCTTGATGATCCGAGCCCAGGGCGTACCGACCATAGCTGGTGAAAAGCAGCTGACCAAAGACTCTATTGCGTTGAACTATGACGCGAAAAAGGCTTTGGGTATTCCTAAAAACCAGGAGACCGAACTCAAGCTGTTTGTTGGCCCCGCCAACCTCGGTGACCAGGAGTTTTATCATATGTATCAAGACGTTGATGCTTCTAGCCGTACGGCTCGGGCACTCGGTTGGTACTTAGCTATCGGGGGCGTTGTGTACGGCATTTTTCAGATGGCCTTGAGCTTTCTTGAAGCTGCCGTGGCTGCGCTGTTCTAACTGATTGGTGACCCGCTTCTTCCGACTGACGGAAGGGGCGGGCGTCACCTCCAAGCATCTTCCTCTGGAGGTTGATTGGAGGTGGCGCCCGCCCCAGAAATCAGACGATGAGGTGTCACGATGTACGATCACGTTAGCGACAATTCCCCCCAGTTTGTTACAGACTTAGGCTTTTCGTTCGAGGGCCATTTTCGCTACGGCGCAGAGTGCATTCTTGCTCGGCCTGAGGCACCCAAGCTTTACTTCCAAGACTCCCTGCCGCTTGAATTCGTTCGCGATACCATGGAGAAATGGAATATTGAGCTGCACGGGTACCATCCAGGAACTGGGTACTATGCCTTCAGTCAAGAAGACGAGATGGCCAACCCTGGGTACCACGTACTGGTACTCTTTGCGGACATCAGTTTCTGTAACTCATTTATGGGCAACGTCGAGAACGAGACCCTACCGCCGATACTTGGCGGTTCGATGCTCCAGTATTCAAGCAAGTGAGCCTACTTCCTCGCTTGCTTCTGCTGGCGCAACCTCATCCGGCGTGCGTGTACCTGGACACGCACCGAGGGCCGAGCAGTCGGCCCTTACGCCTCCTGTACTTTCCCTACCCCATTTTGACTAGCGATCTTAGGACCTCACCGGCAGCATAGGTGACCGCCCATACTGAGAAGCCGCTTGCCAATGTCTAACAGAGAGTTCTTCAAGATCATGTGGACCGAGGATGCCTCTGACCGCAGCATTGATCTCGACCATTTCTCCCTCTCGTTCACTTACATCCGTGACTGGTTCACCGGCAACATTTTCGACTGGATCGTCGATTACTCTCACCTCTTGATTTACCTATCCTTTGCTCTATCGATAACCATGATTTTTCGTCGGACACTGAACGCCAAAAGCGGACTCGGTGCGCTTTTTGTCGTCTTGCTTTTATGGCATCAAGGTGAAAACTACACGCTTGCCCATTTGATTTTTGGACCTTCAGTAAACCCACAGTTCCTCAATCTCGGCCTGGCTGCTGTCTCACTACTCGGGGTCGGCGTTACGGTGGTTGTGAAGCAATGGCGCACGCTTGATCGGATCATGATTTTCAGTGCTCAATGCACCGTGGTAGCGACAACGCTTTTGTTCCACATGCTGCTTGTGCAGACAATTCTGCCAGGCTGGAATTTCAGCATTGCCTGGGGCAATGTTGCGGCAGTAGCGGTGCCCTCTGAGATGGATCGGGTCTGTGGCGAAAGTAGTCTAGTTTGCTGGCAAGGCGATACCTTTGAGCCGTCAGCATTCAATCCCTACATTCGGGATCAAGTCAGGGCGCGCATTGAGATGCTTAAGTCAGAACCGATAGCCGAGCTGGGTACGACTTTTGGCTCCGACAATGATCTTGTATCTAATGGAACGATGGCGGTGCTTGTGTATAAGAAGGGCAGCCATTTCTGGGTGATCGGTGACAGTCGATATGGTGTCCGCGCCCATACCGTTATTTTGAGGTCCTTCTACATCCTTTGTGCAGCAGCACACTCGGTATGGCTTTTCGGGGCGCTTGGGCTTCTGTGGTTCCACAAGCGCCGCTTCGCGAGGAGGAGGTCTTTTGCTGATTGACTTCGAGACAGTCCATCGAACTTACCTCAAGGGTTCAATGGATGAGGCCGGTTGGAGTTTTAACCCTGTAAACCCCGCAAAGCCTAGAACAGGTAGACATCTGAGCACCCACCAGGTTTTCAGTAATGCCGGGCTTGGAGTTGCCCTCTACTTGAGGAACGATTTCGAGGCGGGCCGTGCAATTAAGGTTCACGTTGGGTTGAAGCTTGTGTTCAGTCGGAAGGTTAAGGGCACGTTTCTTTTGCAAGATGATATGCAAAAAATCTCCTTAACTCTCGACATGGGTGGAGTGAGATCACTCTATGCATGGTTAGCCGGCGATACCCCCAATTTCACCTATGAGATTATTCGGCCGGGTGCTCCCAAGAAACAGGTGACCGGCTTTGAGACAGACCTCGAATTCCCACTTAGCATACGTGCCTTCGAAAATGACTCGGATGGTAGTGCTAGGTCTATTTTGGTTGGGCTATCCGACACCGACATTTTCCATCTGCAGCTGCACTGCCTGGGGCTAGCCAAGCTGCTTTATCCATCATTGAGTGATACTGCTCTTCTAGCGCACATGAAGCCTCGCATGAGGACCCCAACCTCATGCACCACGACCACTGGCACACCATCACATGTCAATGTGGTTCCCGAACCAACTGAGCTCCCCGCAGAGCCTCCTTTGGGCTCTATTCCTGCCAATGGTGAGTGTCTCCTAGAGGTCGACATTGAGAAGGCCAAGAAGGCCGTTTTCGCAGTTGGAAAGAATAGATGGCCACGCAAAGACATCGGTACGATCGAGCACATTCAGAATGGTCCAGTCGATGCCATGGATCGTTTTGTGAAAGCCGGCAACGTTGGTGACTTCACTGAGTGGGACAAGATTTACGGCTTGCTTCACCCCTCGACCAGGTGACTTCTCCAAAATGGGGCAGTCCAGTCCCACTATTGGGGTATGAACGAGAATCTGAAATTCCCACTGATTTATCAGCACAACGCTGAGTACGCCCGGGAGATACATGCGGCCAAAGAGGTTAGTCGGCTTTTGCAGAAGGTTGGCTTTCCTGGTGAGGACGTGTGGATCGATCTCCGGTTCGACTACTCATTGAGCGACCACTCCTCATCAAACCTAGACGTCATGCTGATACGGGGGCAGCCCCACGGTATCGTGAAGCTCAACCTGCAGGCCTTATTCTTGATGCAGGACTTCGAGGTGATGATCAGAGAGGTTATCCCCCATGAGTTAGCTCACGTCTTACATGGTGTGAAGTCCAAGGTTGATGGCGTCGAAATTCAGAAACCACATGACGAGGCTTGGAGCGACATCTTCATCGACCTCGTAGGTGGTTTCGATCAGGACATTGAGCCATTGGCCAAGGTTCGGGGTGAGTTTGATGATCGAGCAGTACGGTTGAGCAAGAGCGGCATCCTGGTTGAGTGTGAATGCGGGGATGATGAGTCAATCGATGTGATTGCCGACACCCCAGGTAATTCAGCCAAATTGCGTAACGAAGAGCTGAAGTGCACCACCTGCAAGTTTCCCTACGTCCGGTTTCAGGGCGATTCAATTCCGCAGCGCATCGCCGCTGACCTAAAATTCTTAGAGAAAATCAAATGCATCAAGCTTCAGCACACGCACCTTCAGCGTTAGCACAAGGCGTATCTCGCGGGAGTGGGTTGGACCATTTCGTAGACATCCATATCGGTGTGGACGCGAAGACTGGCGAACCCAAAATATGGTCGTATCCGTCGGTCACCAATTTCAACATCATTTTCCTTGGGGGGTCGGGTGCCGGTAAGACACATACGATCCATCACATGGCAGCAAATGTGTATGTGCGAGGTACGACCCTACACGTTATCGACATTAAGGGTGACTTCGCGCATTCGAACTTTGAGGCTACGGGCTTGGGGCATATGCTCCACCCTGAAGACTTTAATGAGATCAAGTTCAACTACTACCAAGACGGCTGCTCGCTCAATCCGCTGCAGGTCCCGCGGACAGAGGAGGGTGGGGGAGTCGTGCGTACAATTGAGTACGTTAAAGAGCTTGTTAAGGTCTTCAACCCGCAGGCAGGCCCGAAGCAGCTGAACTACCTCATCGAGATTCTAAAGACGGTCTACACGAAGTCAGGAATCGACCACGATGACCCTGAGACTTGGGCGCGGCAATCTCCAACCTTGATCGACGTGCTTGGTGAGATCGATTTGATCTTTAATGCCCTCACTGGGGGAATGGACACCACCACCGTTGCGGACATCTTTAAGGCCTTTGGCCAGGCCAAAAACCAGGCTGAAAAAGACATCCGGAAGATGAAGATCGATGAGGAGCCTAATTCAGCAATTGAGGAGCGAGTTCACGAAATTCGAGCGACCCTTGAGGACACGCTAAAAGGTCATGCTTCAAAGCTTATCAACTTCGATGCCCTCACAAATCGAAATGGCGCCCGTAGCGACTGGGAACATTGGTCAAAGGAAACTCTATACAGTCTCAAAGCAATCATCCAAGGGATGGTTGATAGCAGGCTGTTCACCGGCAATCCGTCTAAGCCGAGGCAGGGAAAAATCAACCGCTATGATCTCACCGCTCTGAGCCCAGCTCACCAGCAAGTGATCATGCGGATTATCGCAAGCCAGGTATTCGCAATGGGGGTAATGGAGACCAAGCGTAACAACGCCTTCAACCCTAAATTTCCAGCTCACATCCTCATTGCGGACGAGGGTAAACACATCAAGGAAATCTCCGTCTCTCCAATAAGTCCGTTTAACCGAATCGGTACGGAAGGTCGAGGCTATGGTGTTGGCGTCTGGTGTGGTGTGCAGCAGCCCGACCAGGTCACCAAAGATCTGCTCAAGAACTTTGCAACGTTTTTCCTGCTCAAGACCCCTGATGCCTCGTACCAAGAAATAACGAAGCTGTTTGGTGTTCGTCCGACCTTGCTGAAATCTCTCCTGCCGCGCGAGAACCTTTTGTTCGGTACCGGAGGTCCATACTCGCTCGTGAACCATTTCCGGTGATTGTGATGATCAAGCGCTATTCCATTTTGGCTATGGCTGTCCTTGCCATGTCGGGTTGTGCTCACGACGAGAAGCCTTTCTTCGCACCCTCTGAATCTGAATTGCAGGATCGGAGCCAACTCTCGGGCGCGGACCAGGCTGTTCTAATGGGTAAGTACCAGCACGCTGAGCGGATGCTTGCCCAATACGTTAGCCGCAATAATTCTGGTCAACTCAGAATGAAATACTTCGGCATCAGTGGCGAAAACAGAAAGCATGCAATCGATACCGTAGCCACTCTTCTCTGGGAGACCGGTCGCGACGATTCGTTGAAGCAGTTCGCGAAAGATTACTTATCCGGGTCAGAGTATCAGACGACCCTGTGCCGCATATCAGAGCGACAAGCAAAGTACGAAGAGGCCTATCACTGCTGGAACGAAATGGGGGAGATAGATCGTGCTGAAAGGGTTGTCAGAACTGAGGCAGCCCTTCGGATTTTGAGCACCCCTTAAGATCACTTTCCCCGGGATTGCCCCGGGGAAAAGTTTCCGCATGCAGAATCTTTTAGCTGGTTGCGTCTGCATCCGGCGTTTCGTTGTCGTCTTCATTTTTGTCGAGTGTTGGACGTAGCACTTTGACGTTTCCGTACTTGGTGGTTCCCCATTTAGGCACTGTTGTTGGGAGCAATTCGGAGATTCGATCCTTATTGAGAAGCACGCAGGCCTTCCATGGTTTCACACCAACCCTTACGTCGAACATCGCAGTGGGGCTTTCCATGTCCTTGACCTTCCACATGAGAAGGCCTAGTGAATCGAGTGCATTCTTGATTACGGGAATCGACGGGTGGCTGAAGCTTCGTGAGTCCACGCCCAACTGCATTTGACGAGCAAGAGCGTTGGGTAAAAATTCATCAAGGGACTCAATCAAGCGTGACATGGGCATGATCACATACTCGAAAGCATCCTTCGTCCAGCCTGCATCTTGACCGCCACGGTAAGCATTGATATCTGCCACGTTCAAGAACTTCTCTACTGCCGAAGCAACAAGATCGACCGTATTTGAGGCAGCTTGAGCAGCAGCGATACCTGCCGCTTTCTCAGACTGAATAATCTTTCCGTCGGCATGCCGGATAGCGCTAATGAGCCGCTCTACGCGGTCCCCTGCATTAGTGGGCAGATGGGTCGGGTGGTGGTAGTAACGCAGAGCCATCGTGAGCGTGAAGCGGTCCTCAGGGGCAAGCGAGTTGAACTCGGGCTGTTGCCGGACTAGATAAGCACTGAATGTGTTGTGGTGGGTCGCGTCCTTGCGTTTGACCCATTCACCAGGGCCTTTTTGCTGATACGCGAGGAGCTTGTCGATGTCGTGAGCCAGGCCGGCGACGCGAGCAAGAGGCTCCTCCCAACCTTTGGCACGCATGTAATCAGCAACGGATTTAGAGATTGCTATGGAGTGGTCCCCGAGAGATGCATCAGCATGGTGATGTCCTACGCTCGCCGGAACTTCTGGATGAGCCTTGAGTAACTCAAGAATGGCAACTTGGAGCTTTTCAATCGGCGATTCTGGCGGCCTAGCAGTGGCGACCGGTGCGCGGTCGCATCGCAAATAGTATTGCTCAAAGGGGTCCGTATCCTTAACACCAGGAATGACTGCCCCAGTGCTGGCATCTCGGCTATCCGGGATCATTACCATCATCGTGCAACCAGGAATGTCACAAGGATAAATGCCTGTTACCGCTGGATCTGGTTCCTCCATTTCCTCAGCTTTGGGCTGATCGTTGCGTGGAGCATAGATTTTCGCAAAGCCTATGGTTACGAGGGAGTAAGCCACCGCCGAGAACAATAAGGCGTGGACAATATTCATGCCTACAGCAGCAAGGGTACCCAAGTAGCCACCATCCGAAATCACCTGCGTAACCAAGTGTGGCTTGAACATGTACCAGACGGGCGCAAGCGCGTGTGCCTGGTAGTTGAGTTCCTCGCCGATCTCGACGAGGTAGGCCGCGTATCCACCGATCACCAAAGCCAACATGACGATCAATGGGAACATCGCGGATTTAGTGCTCGATGCTGCTGAAGAGCTCATTTTTGACATACCAAAAGCGGGGACTCAAAAAGGGTGCCGGTTTTTTTCGAAAAGTTCCAACCAAAACCGCGTTTTTGGAGCACTGGCCTTCCACTATTACGGTAACAGTCACCTCCAAAGGATTTTGTTTGTGAAGCATGCCCTGTCCATCCTGGCACTGATGATCGGCTGCCAAGCGGCTTATGCGGCGAATAGCGCGTTCAGCGACAGCGCCCTCGCACGCAACGAAGCCTTGTCCCCGTTCGATCGGTCCTATGAGGCCGGTCGTGCGCAAAACATCAACCAACCCGTCGACTACCAGCAGACTAAGCCCTCACACGGCCTTCAACTCGATCTCTCTGCTGATGATCCAGTGATTTCCGTTCAGGAAACTGAAACGGAGCGTAAGTACCGGCAAACCCTGGCTGACCTTGAAACAAATAAGCAGTCTCTGATGAATGCGCGTAAGGAAACTGAGCGCCAATTGGAGGCTGCTAAAGCTACCGCCGAAGCAACTGCGGCTAAGCGCCGTTCCGATCTGCTTGCGCAGCAGGTAGAGATTCAGCAAGCGCTAGCGCTTAACCGACAAGCTCAGCAACAAGCAGAACGCCTGAAGTATGAGCAAGTCGCAGCAGTGGCCAATATCAAGGCTCATAGCGACCAGCTGCTAATGCTGGCCGAAAACAATGCTGAAGTGATTGAGTCTTCTGCCCATAAGCGGGTGATCCTGGAGCGAATCGATCCCACAGTCGTGATGAACGAAACGGTTACCGCTGAGTACCAGGCAGCAACAATCAAGCAAATCGTAACCGGCATCATGCCGAATGGCTGGCGTGTGAAGACTGACTTCAGCCGTAAGCCAGAACTTGAGGTTCGCACCTATGAATTCGTTTCCACGGATGCTCGGGATGTCGCACTCCGAAGTCTTACGGCCTCGGTTCGCGACGCCAAAGTCCGTTACCAATATTTTTGGGATTTGAAGGATGCCGGTGGCAACCCTTCTCCAATGATCCTCCTCACCGATCGCCCGTAACGTAAGGCCAGCTAATGAAGCTCAAGCATATTGTACTTGCACTGACACTGGCCTCCGGGTTGCTCGGTTGCCAGAGCCAATTCGAATTCTCCCCTGAAACTCAGTACGGTGCCCTGCGGCCCGATGCTAAAGAGAAAATGCAGGCTCTTCGGGGCAATACCTATGTGCGTGAGATTCGCACGGAGGATGCCGCCAGGCGTAAGCCGGTGTTCCTGAGCAAGAAGGGGATTCCCCTGCGCTCCGTCCTGGCTGAAACACTTCCGGGTTATTCAATTATCCCGCGCGGTAAGGTAAATCTGAATGACACTATCGACGTATCCGCTGACGGCATGCAGATGGCGGATTTCATCGAGTACATTGAGGGAACTCGTGATCTCGACATAAAGATCGAAGGTAACCGAATTTTTGTCAGCAATTACTCTACGCGTGAATGGAACTTGGCAGCTTTTGCCTCGACCCGTAACGTAAACAACGTGATTGCGTCTACTCAAACCCGCGGTGCCAAAGCGGGTGACAGTGAAGACAATACCAAGGAAACCGGCACGTCCACTGGCAACATCATTGGTTTCACCCTGTCTGAGGACGAGTGGACCAAAATCATGGAAGGTGCCAGAAAGATCATCGGTGCCGCCTCGGATAAAGGCGGCTCTACGCGCTCAATGGGTACTGCAGATAGTACGAGCGTTGGATCTGGAAGCCGCGGTAGCAACTCCCCCACTGGCCCATCGAACCAACAAAGTTCTGGGTTGAATTTCGACGTTCAACTCCCAGCTATGATTGGCGGCTTGGGTGACTCTGAGGAAGCACCTGCGTACATCGAGGGCATTCGGTCTGTAGGCATCGTTACTGCCGGCGGCAAGCCTTCAAAGATGAAGGTTCTTGATCGATATCTTAAGCGTGCAATCGAAGAGTCCACGAAGGTTGTGAACGTTCAGGTCGAGGCTTATGACGTCCTCCTGACAGATGGCAAGCAAAAGGGGATCGACTGGAATCTGTTGGTCAATTCTACGGTCAGCGGGAACCCCCTCGGCCTGAATTTCTTTAACACGTCTCCTAAGAGCGACGACCCTTTCTGGAACGTTCAAGGAACCTACACCTCCTCCAAGGTAACGGCATCGGCTCTGGTTAAATTCCTCGAGCAATACGGCCGTGTTGAGCTTAAAGATCAACCCAACATCACTGTCCGCAATGGCGTCCCAGCTCAAATCTACGCCGGTGAGGAACTGACCTACATCGTTGATGTTGAACAATCTCAGGATAAGAGCGGAAACGTAACAGTGACCCCTAAGCTTGGCCGACTGAAGGTTGGTGTAACGCTTAGCGTTACTGTCCGTGTTCTTGATAATGACCAGTTGCTTGTTGATGTCTGGCCTGTGATTTCCAACCTGAATGACCCGGACACAATCAACATCGGTGATTATTCGTTCAATACTCCGAGAGTGAATCTTAAAGAGTTCAGCACCCAGTTGATTACTTCCTCGGGCCAGTCAGTGCACCTTGGTGGTTTGATCACAAAGCGTATGAACGAAGCCATGCGCCAGTTGCCATGGCAGAACCTGGTGACCAAAGCGATTCTTAATCCGCTCACTCAAGGCATTAACAACTCTCTGGAGCGGCGTGAACTGGTTCTGGTCGTAACCCCAACATTGGTGCAAGGGGCGTTGTAATGGCAGAACTTCAGCTTGGGATACCGATCAAGATAGGTGGTGAAGAAGTCATCATCTTCCGTGACGCTATCGGTACCGATGCTTTGGCAACTGGCCGTGATGCTGAAGTATTCACGGTCATTGAGCATGCCGGCCCGGATGGTCGTCCACCAATCTATATTGATGAGAATGAGCTCGGCACGTTAAGGGAGGATTTTCCCGGCACAAACGTGTATGGCCTCTGGCAGCTCTTATTTGCAAACAACCTTGTGCCCTTGGGGCACGAGGTTGTTGTATTCCCTACCAGCGAAGCAGGTGGCGTATACCTGCAAATGCAGAATGGGACTGACTATGACAGTCCTGCAAATATCAAGCGATCCTCTGAGTATATCGACAACTACTCTGCGGACTTATATGGCTATGATCTGCTCGCAGCGCCAAGAATCCGCGTTGACATCACCGACCTGATCCTTCCATCGACGCCAGCGTTTACACGAGTTGAGCTCTTTTCCAAAAAGCAACACGAACGTACAAAGCGTTGGTATCTCGCTCTAGCGATTTGCATCGTTGCTGCTGTCGCCGCCGTTGGCTACAACTACACAATGTATGCGGTTTTCACGATGAATATGGCCGAATACACAACCAAAAAGAAGTTAAGCAGCGACTTGGATACGCGCGTCGCGGGCCTGTTGAAAGAACGGCTTCAGACCATACCAAATGATGGCGTCGTTATTTCGAGCATAGATCAGGTTCTTGCCTTCGATCCCAAGATATCTACGCCTACTGCTGCCGGGCACACAAATGGTTTTACAGCTGGGCATGTTTTTATGACGCGGCCTGATTTTGCAGTGGATCTTTCGGGAAAGATTCCAGGTGTTACATCAAAGTTGATGCCCCAAATGTCCTATCTCTTGACTGTATCTCCTGATGCACTGGAGGTAGCGTATTAATATTCAATCCTTCCGGAAAAGATTTGGGGCCAAGGGCAAAAACACCCGTGGTGAGCCTCTCTTCACCGGCGCCATGTACTTGGCGATGATTTCTGTAGTTTTCATCAGTCTCAAAGTGACGATGTCGCTGAGTGAAGACCGAAAGCTACCTAATGACTACAAGCAGATAGATCGTGTCAATAACGGGTTACAGAACGAAATTGATGCCATTAATAAGCTTCCGGTACTGCCGAAGCTTGAAAGCTCATGGAAAATGGCCAGTGCTACCGCTGCGATCCACAGAGTTTCTTTCAAAGCTCTGGATGATCAAGCCAAAAGTGAACAAGCCAATACTTATTCTGGGCCTCTCCGAAACTGGACGGCTCAAGTAAGCGGCTCGCCGCGGGCTGTACTTGGAGCCGTGAAAAAAATCCAATCTGAGGTTCCGACGTTCTTGTATGACTACACGATCTCAGGCGGAATCATGAAGTTAAACATCACTGTTGTAGGGACCTGAGATGAAATTCTTTCCTAACTTATTGGTAATGGCAGTGACTGCTGTTGTTGCATGTCCGATCTTCGCAGATGATGCTGACCAGGTACTTGACCGTCAGAAGACCCTCAGTGCAATGGAATACAAGCGCGACCTCTTGAAGATCCAAGCCGACATGGCTGAAACCTATAAGAAGATGTCCGATGCCAGTTTCATTGTTGATAATGAAGGTAATCCACTTGGGGTGGAAAGCATCCAGAAACTGGGCGTAGAGGTGCGCAAGCAGGGCCGAGTTTCCGAGGTCAACCCGTTCCAGAGTTCTGGCTCACCAATCGTCCCCAATGCGATGCCCTTCATGCTCGATCAGCCGACCATGAGCGGGGCCGTACCCAGCACGCCGAATTCCGCTTTTGGCAATCAGCAGCGTCTACAACAGGCACCCTTGCCGAATCAAGAGCGTCCAGAACCACAAAAGCAGCCGGCATCTGATGACGACGATAAGAAGATCCTTTCTCTCCAAGAAGTTCGCGGCGACTCAATCATTCTCAGAACCAATGACGGCGACCGGATCCTCCGTGTTGGTGAGAAGGTCTATGACCTCACTCTGACTCGCTTCTCAGTTGATAAAGCATATTTGAAGGGGCCTAAGGGAACCCAGGTAGTTTCAATTGACTGGACATCTTCCAAGCGCTATGCGGACGACTGACTATGAGCTCTGAAAACATACGATCTATTGAGCTTCAACAGAAGAAAATTCTCAATCTTCTAGTTTCCGAGGGGAAGATCACCAATTCACAGGCTCAGTCGTTACCGCCGTCTGAGTCCGTTGAGTCGATCATCCCAGACATTGCTCGGATGACGAATAACGAGGACGCATTAGTTGCTGCTGTAGCAACAGCATTGAGTCGTCCTGCATTTGTCGAGGTTGAAGAGGGGCGGAAAGCTGTCCTACCGGGCCCCTCTGAAAACTACTGCGTTTACGATGGCATTGTGTTTCTGACCAATCCTCTGGATCAGCGGTCCATTTCACGAGCTTTGGCTTGGGCCCGTCAGAAAAAGAACGAAGGGGAGCTGAAGACCGATAGCGAGCTTCGTGTTGGCGTCATTGGTGCAGCCAAACTAGACGGGTTACGCAACACCGTTATCGATGATGATGAAGTCATCACCGCAGATGGTGAACAAGCTAAACAGCTTGCTGCCAAGCGTATTGACGACATGATTCGTGAAGCTGCATCGAAGGACGCTACCGATATCCATCTGCAGCCCACGCAGGGTGATCGGGTTCAGGTGCGCTATCGCATCGATGGTGATCTTCGAACCCAAAGAACCTATTTAAACACCCTTCATGACTCTATCTGCCGGGTGGCGATTGAAACTCGAAGCAACCTGATTCTTGAAACAGGTACTCCCCAGGACGGCAAATTCAGCTTCGATTTGACGGGCAATAAAAAAATCAACCTACGGTTGAGCTCTTTGCCCGTCCAGCGCGGCTCTGATAAAGCGCTGAAGCTAGTGTTGCGTCTTCTCGGAAACAACACCCAGCTTTCTAGCCTTCCGCAGCTTGGCCTTTCGAAGCGCAACGAGGACATCTTGCGACGGCTAGGTAACCAGCCTAACGGTCTCATAGCTATGACCGGGCCGACTGGTTCTGGAAAAACAACCACGCTCAGCGCTGTGCTCGTTGATGCATATCGCAATAACCCTGATCGTAACTACCACACCATCGAAGAGCCGGTTGAAATTCAGCATGAGGGGATGTCGCATACTGAGTGCGGGAAACATCTGACTTTTGCTGACGCGCTTCGGGCCCTTTTGCGGCAAGACCCTGACGTTATTTACGTTGGTGAGATGCGTGATGAGGAGACGGCTGATCTGGGATTCAAGGCATCTCAAACTGGTCACTTGGTGCTAACTACCCTGCACACTAACAACGCCCACGAGTCGATCGGTCGACTTGAGCGAATGAACATCCCGCTGGACATAATCGCTTCCAACACCTCTGCGTTTGCAGCCCAACGGCTAGTACGCCGACTTTGCAGCGGTTGCAAGGTTGAGTACAGATTAAAAGATTCTGCGGCCCAGGCTTCGCTCTATGGTCTGAACCAGATATTCAATGGGGACACCGATGTCTGCCTCTATCGCGCCAACCCCAAGGGTTGTGAGAAGTGCGGGCATGAATCGGGTGGCATGAAAGGCAGGGCTGGCATCTTGGAAATCCTTGAGTTCACGCCTGATATCCAGGAAGCAATCCTGGCTGGCGTGCCGCCTAACACCATGCGCAGGAACGCAATTGCGGACGGCTCCTTCCTCGATCTCTGGGACGATGGTTTGCGTCTGGTCAAGGCCGGCATCACCAGCTTCGAAGAGCTCGAAAAGCATCTGCGTCCTTATTTGACTGACCGCCTAAGTGCAGGCCGGGCAAGTCAGCATGGGGCCAAGGGCTTGTCACATCCGGCCGGGCAACAAACACCTTCGCATCTTCGAATTCAGCCACAGCTCTGACCTTTACTGAGTGGCGACACCTATGGAATTTGGGAAGGGTGTTTTGGATAGCGTGTCCCCACAACATCCAAGACAATCTTGCAGTGCAGATATCTCCCGGAAAACAGGGCGATGGATGGCATTCGGATGGGGGATTTCGATTCACCCCTGTCCTGCATGAGGTCTTTAGCTCTGTCATGGACGGCCGCCTCGGCGGTACCAGTAGCACCTAGCAGCAGATTCAGCTCACATCATCTGCGTTTACAAACAGTCATGAAAACCGAGGCAACTCCGAGATGAAACACCAACACCGAGTTTCAAACCAAGCGCTGAAAGTTCAGAAGGGCTTCACCCTTCTGGAAATCGTAATCGCAATCGCCATCCTGGCCATGCTGGCTGCGTACATTCTGCCTGGCTTGCTCCAGAACAAGGAAGACGCCAAGTACAGCACCGCGCTGACACAGCTCGAGAAAGACTTCCCGTCCGCCATTACGCGTCAGGTATCCCGTACCAATACCTGCTCCAGCACCTCGATCACCAAACAGCTGCTGCTCGCGCGTGGCCTGCCGACCACCACCGTATGGAACACTGACTGGAGTGTCGCTGGTGTGACCTCGAACACCGTCACCATCAACTACACCATCGATTCAACGGATGCCAAAACCGCTTCTGATATGGCAACCGCCCTTTCCTCGAATAACAACGTGCAGTCGGCAACTGCCTCTGGTAACACCCGGATCGCTGTCACTTACCGCTGCAACTGATCGGGAAATGAGATAATGGCTTACTGGCAGATTCGCTACATCGGAGAGTCCGGCTCCATCGAAACTTCTTCGTCAATCAAAGCAGAGAGTCGCGAGCAAGCCATTACTCTCTCCGGTCGCCCCCCGGCCTTCATCCAGCAAGTAAAGATTGATCACCTGGGTGCTGTAAAGGCTACGTTTGAGAAACGATTCCAACTTGTTGAACAGGTTCTGATTCTCTCTGCAATTGGTTCAAAGCTGGCGAGCGGTAAAACAATCGGCAAGGCAATCAAGGAGTCGGTCGATCATGAGCGTCTTGGCATTACCTACGCCGAGCT
The DNA here is from genome assembly GCF_015461845.1 of Pseudomonas mucoides. Classification (GTDB taxonomy): domain Bacteria; phylum Pseudomonadota; class Gammaproteobacteria; order Pseudomonadales; family Pseudomonadaceae; genus Aquipseudomonas; species Aquipseudomonas mucoides. The sequence goes on from NZ_JACOPW010000010.1 coordinate 82,740, forward strand.
AGATCAGTGCGAAACCCCCAAAGAATATTTTACCAAGCTGCGGTTTGATGAAACCGCAATCTTGGTTGCGGACGCCGGCGAGAAGGCAGGAAAGCTATCCGAATCGCTCTTCAGAGCTTCAAAAGCTATTCAGGAGCGGATTAACGCCAAGAAAGAATTCGGTAAGGCCATGCAGCAAGGCCTCCTCTATACGGTCCTGGGATGCTTGTTCATGATTGGTATCCCGCTATGGGCTGGCGGCACAATGCACGACTTCATTGAGGTTCAACGCATTCCGCTTAAACTCAACAGCATGAGTAAAATGATCATGTTTCTGTACATGGTCTACACCCAGTATTTTGTCTTCTTGATTGCTGCAGTCGCCGCTACCTATGTATTCCGGGAGAAAATCTGGGACAACATTCGTACGCTGCCGATCTTTTCATTCATCAACGACCGGATGAAGATCTCCCGAGGACTCGATTTTGTAACCTCTTACCAGCTGTTACTGGGTAGCGGTTTCAACAACCTTCAGAGCTTTCGGTTTCTCGCAGTGCGATCGAAGGGGCTTAGCCATCGCCTTTACCTAGAGGCGGCTGACCGGTTGACTGAAGGCCGTCAGCTCTCTGATGTGTTTGACAGTCCGGAATGGCCCACGATTGTCCATCAAAACTTGCAGGGATTCGAGGAACAGGGCCCCAGCGGCCGGGATATGATCCTCTCGAATCTCAACGAAGCCTTGCGTGCCTATTACCTCGAGTATTCCTCACGTGTCAGTAGAGCGGCTTCGATGCTCGGTTTTGCAATGATGATTCTCACCATCATGATGTTCGCAATCGGGTTCTACATGCCGATTGTAAACCTCAACTCAGCGTTGAAACAGATGTGAGATCTCGCGATGCCCAAGCGGGCTTCACTCTTTTGGAGATCATTTTCGTGCTGGCTATCATGGCAATCCTCAGCACTGCGATCTTGCCCCCAGTACTTGAGCGGATCACCGAGGCAAAGGTAGAGGGGTCTATCGGGCAAGCTCAAATGATTTTGCAGATTTGCGAGATCGCTAGAACGAAAGTTCTGGCTACATCTGTAGATGCCCGGGGCCGATACACCCATACCTATGGCTCTCTAGATAACTGGGCATCGACCACGGTGCTTCAGTCGAAGCTGACCACCAACTACGACCTGGCTACAAAAAATGCCCTTGGTTCCCAGATCCTGGTGAAGTTCGACGCGGCCAGGTGCTACGTGGCAGTTGACCTACCGTTCCTACAGAGCGACTACGGTGGCTATTCAACCGAAACTGTAGGTGGGAAGACTCGGGTGATAGTCACCACGCGAATCAAGAATTCCTCATACCCATCTTGGGTTGTCAATCAGAAACGGATTTTGCACGATGAAGAAACACGCTGATCGCAGTAGAATCAAAGCTCAGGCGGGCTTCACACTCATCGAGCTGTCAGTAGTTTTGTCAATTCTCGCGCTTATGGCTGTGTTTACGGTTCCTAAGCTTATGGAGTCGATCAACGAGAGGCGCGTCAGCTTGACTATTCAAGAGACGCAAACTTTCTTGGATGCTGTGCGCACATATCGAATGAAGAATGGGGTCTGGCCGGCCAGTCCAAGCTGCACAGACGCCCAGATCGTGCTTCAAGGTACGGCCCCACCGATGCTCGCGGGAGTTGCCAACAAGAACAAATTCAACTCAGCCATTAACACCTCTTGCACCGTTTACACCTTCAGCATTTCTCAAAACATTATTGCGGACTGGGATGGGGATGTTGCGAACGGTTTGCCTGCGACCACTATCACAAATACGTCAAGCCATACTGTTAGGACAACTATTGGTGTCCCAGGTACAGAGCCGGCCCTTGATTCGAAATTGAGTCGCATCGCAACTGGTGATCCCGAAGACAACAGAATGAAAACTGCTCTCCTGATGGGGCAGCAAACCATTGCAGAAGGTGGTGATATTCAGCTTTCCAAGGTCAACCCTAAGGTTACCGCTTTGAATGGGGAGCTAGAGCTTGCATCCGGCTCGGGAAGCGTAAGCATCGCGACTAACAATATTCTGACAGTTGACAATATTAAGATTAGGTCGAGGAATAACGCTCTCCTTTCGGATCTGCTACCGAACTATGTTCAGAAAGGCACATACCTTGTCAGACATGGCTGGGGCGTTATAAAGCCGACTTGCTCGAATGGAGGTCTCCCTAGGGCTTCGTTACGGCCTGGCATGATGTCTGGTGGTTACGACCCTGGTGTCACTGGTAGCGGTATTTTCGGGTTCGTGTACCGGCTTATCGACAACGGAAGCATGTGGGTTGTCCAGACGGATATCTGGGGGACCGCGGAAGAGCGGAACAAGCTGGACTCGCTCGTAGACGTGTACTGCTATTACCCCTAAGCCTCACAAGAGGCGTTCGCCACTATAGGTTAACTGATAAGTGCCGTACTCAGTCATCATCGCCAAGCCCACAAAGGACTGCAATGCAGATTGCACTTACTGTTCTGCGCCTCCCGACGGCAATGCAGGGTGGACCTTCGACGATTTCCGGAAGATGTTCGATCGGCTTGTTGATTCCTTCACCCCTAACGTGCAGTGGATCTGGCACGGCGGGGAGCCGATGCTCATGAAGCCTGAGTTCTACATCAAGTGTGCTGAATACGCTCGGGCGCGCCACCCTGGTGTGAAGTTTGCTATTCAGACCAACCTTCTGGCCTACAAGTCCTCGCGCTGGAAAGATGTCTTTGAAGACGTCTTTGAAGGTCGTATCTCAACCAGTTATGACCCTTATAAGCGCTACCGCACTGTTAAGGGGTCGGCTGACACATACGACAGATTGTTCTGGCGCGCTATGGATGCGGCGATTGGCGATGGGTTTCGTCCACTTGTCATCGGTGTGTATGACGAAGGTGCTGCCCCGGCTGCAATGGAGATGTATGACCGAGCTAAGGCCTATGGTGTATACGGCTTCGACATTCGATTCAACTACGCGTATCCGGCCGGTCGGGTCAGAGATTCTGGCATGCTGATAAAACCAAACACGTATGGTCAGATGCTGGTAGATCTGTACGATCGCTGGGTCAAGGATCTGCCTATTTTCAACATCACGCCTCTGGATCAGATGCTCCAGAAGGTTGCTGGTTACCGAAGCACTCTGTGCCCTTGGACGAAGTCTTGCGGCGGTAAGTTTTTAACCATCGATCCAGACGGTTCAGTATTCAATTGCAGTGAGTTCAGTGACCTTGGTGATGAGCGCTACCGATTTGGCAATATTCTGACGGGTGAGGTCCAAGGTTCCACTCCTGTAGAGGTAAAATTCTACCCGCCGGCCGAGATCGTTTCTGCCTTAGCTGCGTCGCCTGCGTCCAAAGAGATTATGCGGCGTCAAATAAAGTTTCCGGTCGACTGCCGGTCTTGTGATCATTTCATCGAATGTGAAGGTGGTTGCGCCCGAGATTCGGTTTTGTTTGAGCGCGGCATGGGTGGCAAGTTTGGATACTGTGAGAGCTGGAAAATGGTTTTCACCAGGCTCAAGGAATCAGTGGCAAGCGGCGAGGCTGATAAGCTGCTTTTGAAGCTTGGCATCACCCCTGCGGATGCTCACTCGCGCATTTCAGACCTGAGCAAGGTGTCCTGATGCTCCAGGTCTACTTGAAGCCAACAAATTACTGCAATGTTGGGTGTGATTTCTGTTACCTGCCTGATGAAGTCAGGTCCAATAAGAAACGAATGACAACGGAGACGTTGGAGCACTCGCTGCAGCTGATCCGGGATCTTGCTGCACGAGAGGGGCACGACCGTGTATCGATCCTCTACCATGGTGGCGAGCCTCTTACTCTGGCCTCAGAAGTATTGTTCGAATTCTCTGATGCCGTGCGTCAGGGGCTTGTTGGGCTTGAAGTACAAGAATCTATCCAAACCTCATTGATCCCTCTGCGCCCGGGCCACATTGCTTTTTTGCGTGAGCGTTGCGGCGCCTTCATTGGCTCCTCCATCGACTTTTCTGGCCGAACTATCAATGGTTCTAGCAGCCGGTACGTAGACCTTTGGATGGATAAGGTTCAGTTGGCCCGGGACAATGGCCTCGAGGTTGGACCTGTCATGGTGCCGACCCGCGGCGAGCTAGGCAGGGCGCCCGAGATCTACGCATGGTTCAAGAGCAATGGTTTCAAACATTTCAACATCGAACGCTACAACAGCCAAGGCGGTGATGAGAATCGCCCTGATAACCGTGAGCACGCAACATTTCTCCGTGATTTATTCGACATCTCGATGGCTGACCTACGTCAGTTCGGCTCGTGCGTTACCAACAATGCTGTGGGTGCCTCGATAGCCGGTGTATTGAACGGGCAGCCAGGAGAGCGTTGGGGCGGGACTTGCCAGCGTGACTTTCTTGTAATAAATCCGGACGGCTCTCTCAACTCATGTCCTGACAGGATGGAGTATGAAGTCGACGCCTGGCCTAAGGCCTCTGATGGTATCGATGCATTTCAGTCTAGCCCTGCGCGCAAGGGTTGGATCAGAGTCCAGCATATCGAGCACGTCGAAAACCACTGCCGAAAATGCGAGTTCCGGAGCTGGTGCAAGTCCGGCTGCCCGATCACTGCGCATCAGGTGCATTCAGGACTGGGTGAGTGCGCTGGATATCGATCGCACTTAAACCATGTCCAGGATTTTCTGAGCTCGGCGGATGGAGTCCGGCTGGCTTCTTCATATCTAGCGGCAGCTGGAATATACGGGTACGACCCCTACACCTACGGCATAGAGCGTATTCAGTGAGCATCGGCGCACCTGATTTCGATCACATGGTTTACGTGCGACTGATCGAGGCCTGCAACCTACATTGCGAGCACTGCTTTATCCCAAACAATCCAAAGCGGATGAGTTGGGCGCAGATTGAAGCAATTCCGGCTAAGGTCAAAACCTTCGCTGTTCCAGGTAGCACCATCCTGTTTCAAATGCATGGCGGGGAGCCAACTCTCGTAGGTGTCGAGTTGATGCGTAAAGTTGTTGTATACCTGCGATCGAATCTTGAGGGATTCAAGGTCGTGTTCTCACTGCAAACAAATCTGATGAACTTCGACCTCAGGTGGGCCGACCTCTACAGAGATTTTTTTGACGGCGTTGTAGGCGTTTCTTGGGATCCGGTTATTCGTCGTACCAAGGCCAGCAAGCCTGGGTCCAATGTAGATTTCGAGGAGCGGTTCTGGCGAAATATGGAATCCCTGCAGAGCGCTGGGCTTGAGCCGTACATGGTGATTACAACCACCAAGATCCTGATGCAACGGTTCAGAAACCCCTCAGACCTAATCGACTACCTTCGCTCGAAAGGAATCCGTCACGTTCACTTTGAGAGGCTGACTAGGACCGGATATGCAATCACCAATTGGGATCGTATCGGTGTGACCAACCGCCAATACAGTCTTTGGATCGCCCGGTTCGCTATGGCTTATTCTCGGTATATCGCGACTCCTCGAGATCACTACCAGGATATTCACATATCCCCACTAGACGGCTTGACTGAAAGCGTCCGGAGGCTTCGCAGTGGGCAGCGTGGAGGCTATGGATGCTTGTCTGGCGCTTGTGATACCCGGTTCCACACCTTTGACGATGGCGGCTACTACAAAGCTTGTACTGCACTCACATCCGAATCAAATAACCGTAACGCCATAGGCAGATCTGATGCCCAGCCGACTCGACTAGTTGAGATGCGCGAGGATCGCCAGATTGACTGTTATAGCTGTCAATTCAAGCCAATCTGCAGTTCAGGCTGCATGGCGACACCAAAAACGGATGAGAGCGGAGAGTGTGCCGGTGGGTTTACCGCGTTCAAGCTCATCAACGAGCAAATGGCTTTGGCTGAGCAGCCATCGCTGATTGCAGTCGCGGGATAGAACCCCTTGGGATCTTGAATAATTCGGTAGTGTCGTTTTGGCTTCGTGATTGGGAAACCTGAATGTACTATCCCGATGTACTCCCACGTCCACCATTAGCTTGGTGAGCTGGGCGAGACTTCTGGTCGGGAATGGTCAGGACCTCTGAAGTATTGCTACATCCAAGTCCGGTTCCATCGGCAATGGGTGAGTAGTCGGTGCCGTATGGGCCGCGTTGATAATCTGGAGAGAAGGCGAATAATGAGTAAATTTACTCCCAACAGGGTGCTGGCTACTTTGGCCGTGAGCGCGATCGCGGTAGCGGCGTTCAACAGCGTTGAAACCAGATTCACAATCAACGAGACCCAGGCCGAACTGGAAGCTGACCACAACGTCGCCCAGATGCGGAAGCTGCTCGAAATGAACCCGATCAAGCCAATGGTAGAGCGGCATGCTGACACTCTGAACAGCGTCGTTAAGCACGAGGCCGTCCCGCGGATCAACAACATGCTTCTGGCCGCTACAGCAACCGCCAAGGACATGGACTCCACGAACGTCGGCAATTGGGGCTATTGCCATAGTGCATGCCATGGCGCATGTCACGGTGCATGTCACGGTGCACGAGGCTGGCGCTAAGGCAATATGAACATGACCCCCCCTGAATCGACCCAAACTGATGACGCAGCTGCCCTGACGGGCTCTCATTTGCCGGAGTCTGCAACCACTGTGGCTGACAATGTAGACATACCCACCCAGGTCAGCGACGACCAGGTTGACGAATCGATACCCGAAGAATTTCGGTACAACCTTGTGTTCAACAAGAAGGTGTCTGAGCTTCGTGCGCTGTTCGAGGAGCAGCATCGTCAGATCCGGGAGGAGGGTGCTGAAAAGCCAAAACGCGACGTTGCTTATCAATCTGTGATCTGTGACGAGCAGTTGAATCAGATTCCACTTGACGCCCGCTCCATTGGCCTGCTTGTTCAAGCTGATGACCAAAACCCTGCAATGCTGAGCGAAAACTTTGAGTTCAGCCTTATCCTCGCTATGGGATCGTCATCGCCTGGCACAATTGATGTGCCTTTTGACACGTCGGTGGATACGCGTGAAATCCTCTACCAGGCTGAGTCTGCTGGTTTTGGGGTTAATCTACTTCCCCCGGCGAACGCTACGGTTATTAATGCCGAGGTTGAGGCATATTGTGACCTCATTCGTGATTACGGTCGGATCTCGTTGCATGGCCAGAGCTGCAATATCCGGGTGTCGCCGATCGATGGTTACATGGAGTACCTGCTGTACGCAGAGCTTGGCTACAAACCAAAGGTCATCTCCACCGACGAGATGATGAACTTGCTCTACACCGATACCATGCCCGAAGTCGTTATGGATCATGTTAAAGCGTGCATCGCGGAGGTCGTGATTGAAGTCCTAGGCCCGGACTTCATGAAAGACCTCGTTGTAAACACTGTAAAAGCCCTGCACCTGAAGGATTTACAGTTCATGGAAGCTCGGGCCAGTATCCTTGAAGCTGAGTTGGATACCCGCACTCCGTTTCCAAACATGATTCGCATCCTGGCTGAGGCTACGGGGCTTCGCGGTGCCGACGCGGCCGGATTACTGTTCGAGCTTAAGAACGCAATCCACACAGTGCTCGATAAGTACCTACCATCTGACCCAGTAGTAGAACCAGAGCCCGAAAATTCCACCGCCTCCAGTGCTGAAGTTAAGAATGCAGATGGAGTTCAGCAGGTCGACCCAGAGGAAAAAGTACCTGCAGAGGATTCAGGTATGCGCGTTCGAGCTCCTAATACCAAGCAAGCGGATTTGGCCAAAGCTTTGTGCCTGATGGCTAGTTCTGTTGCTGGAGGCCCTGACGCTCTCAAAGCTGTTTGGGCTTCCATCGAGTCTGCGACTCAGCTCGATCAGCGGATCAACCTTGACCGTGAAACCACCCTCCCAAGTTTGGCTGCAGGTCGTGTAGCTGATGCTCTTGGTGTTGCACCAAAGGTCGCTGCCTTGGCTGCAGGTGAGCTTGCGACACTTCTTCAGGTTGTTCTCGAAGCTGGCGGTGCTATAGAGCCGCCACCACCACCTGCCACGCCCAAGCCCACCCCACCCAGTGGCTTGATCGCTGTCGGTTAAGTCCCGGCTGGCAGCAGTAAGCTGCCAGCCTATGAGGCATGCATGCGCTCAGAAGCTATCGGATTCATCAACGTAACCCGACAGTGCAATGTTGACTGCAAGCGGTGCTATCTCACTGAGGAGCACCGGGCCATTAAAGAGCGGTTGCCGGTCGCCACACTCCAGCAATTCCTCCAGTCATCATTTTGGGCAGACCGAGACTGCACCCTCATTTGGGAGGGTGGCGAGCCTTCAGTGATTGGGCCGCAGGCGATGCAACTTTTAGTTGATACAGCCCGTCGCCTGCTGCCAAGCGCAAGGCAGACCATGGTTACAAACTGCTTTTCAGTGCCAGACTGGCTATTGGCAATGGTTCATGAAGAGTTTGATGGGCTGGTCGAAACTACCTATGCACTTGGCAACAAATTCAACCTGGCCGGATCTGAAGTCATCTATCAGGAACGGTTTCTTTCCGGCCTCAACAAGTTCTGGTCCGCTGGGGTCCCTTGCGTTGTCAACGTTGAGCTCAATGCAGAGACGGTTCAGGCTGGAGCGGATGCCCTTGTGGATGTCATGCTTCAAAGTGAATGCAAGGTATGGGAGTTCGACATTTCTGTCGACTTCGCTTCATTCTTGAAGACACCCGTATATCACCCCGCCAGTACGCCGGCATTACCGCTCACTGTTCCATACCAGAAAGCCTGGTCATTCCTCGCAGATCTAAGGGAGCGGCATTATGCACGGCTGACTCGGGCCGGCATCACAATTGGTGTGTTCGAGCAGAATCCTGATGCGGGCAACCTTCAGTTCAATGTGCTTTCCGAGGATCGGTTCCTAACCCTGAATCCAGACGGCACAGTCACTACCAACCCGCTGTACTCTGACCTCGAAGGCACCATACTCGGTGATCTGCACGTTAGTTCGCTCGACTCCATGATTATTTCACGAAACCGGCTATCCCGAATTTCCCATGAGCGCAGAAGAATTAGGGCTTGTCACGGGTGTGAGCATGTCAGCTATTGCGGTGGCGGACCGGCGCATGTGCCTGTTTTTGATGGCTCGGGCGAGTGTGCCGGCGGACTCAGCATCTGGAATTCTTCGTTGAGGATGCAAAGTGCATAAGGCGTCTCGTGTAAACCAAGCAAACATCAGCATCACCGCGACCAGGTGGTGTAACCGGCGCTGCACCCACTGTTATATCGACCCAGCTGAGCTGGGAAATCCGACGCAAATGGACGAGGCTGTATTCAGATCTGTCTTTGACAGTGTTGCTCAGCTCGTTGCGTTGGATACTGGTCTAGAGGAAGTGGAGTGGGAGTTGATCGGGGGGGAGATTACAAAGCTCCCCGTTGCATACTGGGAGCGAAACCTTCCCTATGCTTTGAATAAGTGCCGTGAATTCAATGCTGGCTTCAAAACGCCAGGATCTATCAATGTCCTGACGAATCTGATATTTGCCAACGATAAGCATCGGAGCGAGTACGTCGACCTGTTCAACACCTATGGTGACTGGCCAGAGATGGCGATCTATACATCCTGGGAACCCGACACAAATCGTTTTGGCAAAAACATGAAGCTCATGGGGCCCTGGGCTGAAACTGTGCGCGCGATCAAAGCCAAGCAGAAGATTCTCGATGTGATTCTTACGAAGACCACCGTGGCGATGGGTCCAGATTACTTACTAGAAACGTTTCTGCCGCTCGGCATAACCGACTTCAGCATCAAGATGATAAGCCCTTACGGCTCGGGGAGGGCTTTTTGGCAGCCAAATATGGTGTCTTTCAAGGAGATGAGTGACTACCTATGTCGACTCTTTGATATTGCGCCACCCGGAATCACCTTCACCCCCGCCGATGAAATGTCAGGAGCCGTTTTCCGCGGAACAAGCTATCAGTGCATCGGCAATTTTCGATACGATTTAGCTGTGGAGCCTGACGGGTTGACTACATTCAACGCTAATCAAACGACAGCTGAAGCAGCCCTTGGCGAGCGTAAGATTTATGTTGGTGATGATGATTGGGCTTACCGGGTCCTTGCAGACAACACTCAAGAGCTAGATAACAAGCTATCTAAGTACCACAGCTATTGTTTCCAATGTGAATTCCACTCTGCGTGTGCTGGCGGCTGGTACCACTACAGGGTAGCCGAGCCAGCCGATGTCCGGCCATGGGATAAAGGAGATTGTCCAGGCTACAAGCAGTTATGGACAAAGGTTAAGGATCGACACGGTTCGTTTGATCCTGTGCAGGCCAGGCATAGCTCGGAAATGCAATCGATGATGATGAGCGCTAAGGCTCAGCCCCCTTCTGAAGTCTTCCATGAGGAGGCGGTAGGGGTTGCAGGGACATTCTCAGATTGGCTGAAGCAAACCCGCGGAGCAAAAGTAAACGTGCGTGCATCGAGCAGTTTCGATAAGCCGTTGATCCAGCGACTGTGGGCTTATCAAGGTGTAGGGACGGCCACGATGATCCAGCAGGCTGAGATACACCTGCTAACAGCTACGGAGCAGCGCGTGCTCTTCGAGCACCTGGTGTATCAAGATCTATCCGCGGTTTCGGTACCTTCAGAGGCTTTATGGAGTTGGGTTGACGCCAATGGCGGTGATCCATTGGCCGACCTGCTTGCAAGAGCTGAGGTTGACCTAGAGTCTAGCGGGCTGTGCCACACAGACATATTGGTGGCCGGACACAATACCGAACTTGTCCGCTGGGTGCTCAAGTACCCGCGCCTTTCGCATTCTGGCGAGTCGAATAATGAGCGGCACCCACTCGTACAGCAGCTCGCGCACCACCTTCAGCTTGAAGCACGAGCCAAAGACAGAATTGCAAGGCGTCGGCATAACCTTAGCTGAACCTAGACCGCTTTAATGGAGCGGTTTTTTTTTGCAGAACGGCCGAAATGGGGCAGTCCCCTCCCACTATTAGGGTATGAATATCCAACCCTTCGCCCTTCCGCGTAACCGCTCAATTGAGATGATGTCGACGACCATATCGACCAACCTCAATTGCAATCTGGCGTGCCAACACTGTTACATCCAGCCAGAGCTGCTCCGACGTAAAGAGTACATCGACGAAGCGACCTTTCGGCGGGCGGTGGAGGTCATCATTGAAGCCTTCCATCTAGATCAGTCCGTTACCTACCTACACCTGGACGTACTTGGGGGGGAAGCCACCCTCATGCCTTTTGAGTTCTGGCAGCGAAACCTCCCTTGGGTGCTTGGCCAGATTGATGAGATGAACAGGATTGGTATTCAGACAGAATTCACCTTTTGTTCAAATCTGATGTGGAAGGACGATCGGTATCTAGGTCTCCTTCGTGAGTTCAAGGGGCACCCCGCAATGGATATTGCGATCCCCTTTGAGGGACCTGAGAGTGGGCGGTTCGGAAGAGGCATGGCCATCCTGCCTAAGTACCTCAAGCGTATAGAAGCCTTGGGCGACTGCAACATGCTCAACCTGGTGCTTGTAATGGGGCAGGGTCTAATTGATCTTGGGCCTGAGTACATCATCGAAACGTTCGTGAAGCGGGGCGTTACCGACGCAACCTGCGACATGATTTTTCCATGGGGTTCAGGGAAGGCGTATTTCGATCGAGCCCAACCTCAGTACCAGGACGTTGCCGAGTACATTTCGACACTGGCTCGGCTGGGCAAGCAATATGGATTGACGGTCGATCACCTGGACGACATGAAAAAGTCGTTACGTACGCTGTCACGGTCCCAGAACACGCTTAACGATGCTTACGAGTTCCACTGGGACCAGAGAGGGGAGCTTTCGCTCAATCCCAATCAGACCGGCACAGAGGCGCTCAAGCCCTACATAAATCTAAATGCGCACGATGCGAATGCTGCACTGAAAGTTGTTTGGGGTAACAACAGTGAGCTCGATAACAAGCTCAGCTACGAGCACGACTTCTGCCGTGACTGCCAATACCTGCAGGCGTGTAATTCCGGGTGGTATCCACACAAGGATTTACCGCCTGAAACCGTTCGGTCGTTCATGCAGAGTTCAGATGACAGCTTCAGCTGCCCAGGTTTTTTCCAGCTTTGGGAGTCACAGGCGAGTGAGAATTTTGATCCGTTAGGTGTAAGCAAGTACGCCAACGTCCGCCGTATTAAGCGAGCTCAACTCAGGAAGCAAGCTGTTGCGGATAACTCTGCTCCGCTGCGCGAGGCTGACTACACGTGCGATTACGAAGGTTATTTCGAGGCCGTGAAGGGGGCGACTCGAGTCCTACTGGAACCGATTGATATGTTCGGCTGCACCCCCCGCCAGCGCTTGTGGTTCTACGATCGCCTGCAGAAACAGATCCTCCTGCCGGACGGCAGCCTGGATGGTTTCGATGAGCGCTATTCGATTCTGGCTCACCATCTGGCAGGTAATTACCACTCGATTGCATTCAGTGACGAGCTGGTATGGGCGGCACTCAGGTCAGGTCCCACGACGCCATTGTCCCGCTATGTCATCGACGCTCTATCACTCTCTTCGTGGGCAGAACTTCCTATTGACGTCTTGGGCGGTAGCACCCGGCAAAGCTCCGGCCTAGAGGTTTCCCATAAGTTCGAGGATCTGCTCATTTGGGCCCTGTTCCGACGTCCACCGCCTGACATTCTTGCCTTGGCCTTCGCTCGGCGGCCGGCGGTGATAACTGAAGAGTCAGCCAGTTTCCTTCGTCGAATTTCAACAGTCGCAAGAGCGATTGGCGGTCGTGAACTCGGCATTGATCACAACGAACCTTCGCTAGACGGTGCCGCATGAATCGAATTTGGCTGTTGTTGCTCATTGGTGTCAGTGCTCAGGCACAGGCATTCCCAGTGATTTTGGGTGGAGCTGGTGCCCTGGCTCTGGGTGCGGGATTCCTCCCACTTCTGGGAATTGGTCTTGCCTTATATTTCGGCGTCAAGCTCTGGAAGCTCCCCCGACTTGCCCTGATTATTTGTTCCCTGGCTGGATTTTTCATTTGCGCGATCGTCTGCATCCAGTGGGCTGACGCGAATCGTGAAGCGATCCTTGCTAACACACAGAGCCTTGGAGCCCCCTCACAGCGCACTACTGACATCCCATACCCTTATGTAAGTGATGCTGCCCAAGCATTATCAGGGTCGCGCATTACCGCAGATGACTTCTACAAAGGGGTCTCTAATCGCAAGATTCGTGTCATCCGCGTCGACCTTGGCCCTCAGCTATTCAAGGATTTCGGGTTTGGAGCGACTGCGACGCAGATCCACAATAATCCTGAGCCACTGCTAGGGATAGCTAAGAAGGGAAACCAACAAGTGGTCCTGGTCGATGAGAGGGGGACTACAGCAGCTGCGATAGCTGAGGATCTGAATGAGAGATTCGGCGTTCACATACAATTTTTGGAGGGCGGCGCCAATGCTCTCAATGACTATGCGTGGGATCACTTGGCTAAGCTCGGTGATGATCATGCGGTGTTGCCAGCAGACATTCCATCGTTCAAGGAGCAGCGGAACCCAACCATCATCAGTACGACCAATCCCGATGAGTTTTTGAACTATGGCTGGCTGCATGGGCTGACGGTGACCCTTCCTGTGTTCTTGTCAGGGGCTGATGCTATTGCCGAAGCCCTTCATGGCAAGACCGTTCTCATCACTGCGGCTGAAAGTCATTACTCGGGTGATACCTGGATTTTGCTCGATATGCTTCGAGCTAGGGGTGTCGATGCCTACTTCATGCAGCCAACCCGAGAAGAGTTGCTGATCAAGCCAGCATACTTCAAGGCTTACAAAAACGCAGATCGATACTTCGGAGCAGCCCAATCGTTCGACTACGTGTTGGGTTACCAAGACGTTCGATTCCTAGACTTCCAGTCTGCTGATGATTGGGCCAGAACAAAGAACCAGTTACCACGCACTGACCATATCGACATGGAAATCGTGGCCAAAGGTGGGCTTACTCAAGCTATTGCCGGGCTGGATCAAAGCAAAGCTTACGTTGGGCTGGCATACGATCGAAGGACTTTTTATCACTCCATCCTTGCGGGCGAAATCCTGTCGGCAGGCGGAGTTAGATGGCTCGGTATCAACACAGAGCCCGGCCTCTTCAATCGAGCGGTGCTTACTGACGACGATCTCATCGACCCGGAAGCGGCGATGTACGCAAGTATCGAGGGCAGAAGCATCCGAGCTATTGGAAGCGTGTTCGGTTTGGTTCCTGGATCAGCTGCATGGGTTGTTTTCTTGAACCTGGCCATCAGTTTTATTGGTGCATTCTTAGCTGCCCGCCCACGACATCCGGCCATGAAGGTCGCCGTAGCTCTCGTTGGTACAGTGGCCACTTACATTCTCTGGCTCGCGTATCTTGAGACAACGCCGGTTTGGGCTAGCGATGATCTCATTTCAATCTCGCAAATATTGGGTGCCTTGTCAGGCTGGATTGCAGCCAAGCACTTTCTTGCCCGCCGGCAGTTCAAAACTGACGCTGTCATTGATGTTCTACCCGCGAAAATTGGTCTTCTGCAGCGGGCTGCGGAGCTTGGCTACAACGTGCAGAAGGGGTACGTGGTTTCAAACGTTGACCTCGACAGGTTTCCGCACTGGGTAACTTCAGCGCGTGTACTGGTTCGATCCGCAGCTTCCTCAGAGAGTTCGTCTGCTCAAACAATCGGGGTGTTCGAGTCGATACCTGCCCAGGGCAAGGCTGAGGTAAAGGCAGCACTGAAGACTGTTCATGCGCAGATCACTGCCGCCGGCGAAGTCCCTTTTTCACTTATCCAGACATTTATCACCGCGAGAATGTTCGGTGTAGCAATGTTTGGCACTGCTGGTGACGGTCATCTGTTCATCTGTGAAGGGGGGGTGGGCGACGCTGCTACTGCCGGCACAGGGAAGACAGAGCGTGTAGCGATACCTATCTGGAAAACTTCTGGCTTGTCGAATGACACGAAAAAGGTTCGCTCAGCACTTCTAAATCTGCACCGGGATATGGGGGCAACTTCGATTGAGTGGGCGGTGTCGGCAAATGGAGTTCTCACGATCCTCCAGGTCAGTACAGATACCCTTGGGCGACCCGGTCTTTCAAAACTGTTGAAAGGCACCAGCGGGTATGGCCGTACATCATCTAGGTTCGTTGCACTACCAGTAGACCATGGAAGCTCCGTAGGTGCCGCGGTGGTGGCCGCTATGGCGGCACCTGGTGATCAGTTCTCGGTTGGGGGAGTGCGTCTAGCTCGGGTTCGCAGTTTCGTAAGTGCTCGGGCACTTCAGCTGGCCGATATCACCTCGGTACTTGGGTCCCTGCCTCGATCTGCATTCTCCCGCGTCCCAGGAGCTCTCCTGTTGAAGGCTTTTGAATTGGCTGACAGAAAGCGTGATAGCGATCGCCGGACCCGCCAAATCTCGCTTGGCGGTCCTGATCGCGCATTGGCCGAAGCTATTGCATGTGAGCTTGCTGTCGTCTCTCGCCTTTACGGCCGCTTTAGTCGAATAGCCACGACCGCGATCGAGCTGAAGATTGAATCCCCAAGTCAGGGATTTGAACGGGCCTTGACCTCCACTTTGATCGGGCATGAGGCCAGCAAGTTCAGCCCAGACGAGACTGTAGAAATGGCATCAGTGGCAGGGTATGCAGGTGTTACCTCATACGCTCCGTTTGCCGAACCTTGCTTAGACGCTGAGCTGGTATCAAGCGTTATACAGGTAGTGGATTCCCCTCTTGCCTGGATGAAGGACAAATGCGCAGTAATGATGATGGTTGAACTTGGAAGGCTGAGTCCTGCAATTGATGAACTTTGCCGGCGCGGGGTCGCCGACCTTCTGCTAGACATCTTGCCGTCATACCTGGGCGATCTATCCGGTAACTGCCCGGTTTTTGATGAAGTGCCCAAGCAAATCCGCAAATTCTTTGAGTATGGTCAGCACCATCCGCAGGCGGGCACCAAGCCTATTGCCTGGGGCGTACCTCGCCCGGGGCTCGAATTGACACTCACAACCCCTGACAACTTTGCTGCAGGCACAGCGGTTTACTTGGAAACGACGGACATGTCCCAGCTTGCCATGATTTCGACAGCAGGTGCTCTAGTTGTCCGATCTGGCTCCTCGCTATCGCATCTTCTTCAGCACGCCCGCAGGCTGGACATTCCGCATGTTGTGGGCGTGGAATGTGGTGCAGATTTAGTTGGTAAGACCATTCGAATTGAACCTACAGGTGGGGTGTTTTGTGCATAACGCCCTAGACATGTTGAATGTGTGCATAGCGCCCACCCGATTGTGCAACCTCAGTTGCACCCATTGCTATGTCGATCCCGCCCTTTTGCGGGACAAAAGCATGATGGATGAAGGTACTTACCGCGAGTCCTTCCAGCGGATCGAGGAGTTGTTCTGTCGCGACAAAAAGGTCACCAAGATAAACGTGGAGCTGCTGGGTGGGGAGTTGACCATGATGCCCCTCCAGTTCTGGGAGCGGAACCTGCCGTGGACCCTCAAGACTATGAAGGCCTGGGAAACCCTTTATGACGCTGAGGCAGCGTTGATCTGGTGCACAAATCTTATCTTCAAAGACCCTGGTTACATTGACCTCCTCAACTCTGTCGGAACCGAGTTTGGCTACGGGATTGACATTTTTGTCCCGTGGGAGCCCGACACCAACAGGTTTCTAAAAAACGACAAACTACTTCCTCGGTATTTCGCGACGCTTGAAGCCATTACCGGTATCAAACGGAAAACACTGTGTATCACTATGAGCCGAGGAGTCATTGAGCGCGGCCCTCAATTCATCGTCGATGAGTTCGTCAGCCGTGGAATAACTGACATCAGCTGCGACATGCTGTATCCGGCCGGCAGCGGTAAGAGCTATTTCTTGAAGACCTGTACGTACGGAGATGTTTCCGACTACCTGCTTGAACTCAACTCCTTGGTTCCACAGGGTGTGACTATCAGCCCGCTTGTGGAGATGCGAACCGCTTCCCGATCAGGCGAGCACTATCACTATCCAGGCAACGACTCATACGACATAGAAATCGAGCCCAATGGGCAGGTCACGTTCAATTCTAGCTACACCGGTAATGAGTCAATTTTCCCGACCCAGACTCTATCCGTGCACGATCCACTGTTCTCAGCGAAGGCCATCTTCAATAACACTCCTGAGTACGTCTCTCGGCATCGGATGCCTTATCAAGCATGCGGGACGTGCAAATTCGCCATCACCTGCTCAGGAGGGTGGGCGTGGCATAAGGATCTCGATCCAAATATGTCATCGCTCATTGCGTCTGGCGATTGTGCTGGTTTGAAGCGCGTGTGGGACTTTGCAGATGAAACCACGGTAGGTAGGTTGGACCGAGCTGGCTATCTCAGACGAACAGAAGCTCGCCGGCGCCAGGGGGGAATGACAAAGAGGCTCGTTACGACTGCTGTGGCCAAGGGCAAGGATGTGCCACTCATTGAGGACTGCGTTGCTGGTAACTACGACAAGTATTTCACTGAGTTCGACCGGGCCAGGCTAGTAGCAATGAAGCCTGGAAAGCTCTTCGAAAAAAGGTGGGTAGAGCGGCTCTTTTTCTACGATGCAATTGGTGCCCAAATCGATGACTATCCGGGCTGGTACGTTGAAGCCGCCGACGAAGGTGGAGAAGAGCTCTATCGGCATATTGTCTATGGCAATTTTCATTTCCTCGAGTTCGACCCGGTCGCCGTTTTCAATGAGATTCGTTACCGCGGCGAATGGTATCTGTCCAAGCTGATGATGCGGACGATTCAGGAGCTTGAGGGTTGTCTGCCAGTTGGAGCGGAAACGATCGGTGGAAGCCATGAGGAGATGATCCAATTTTGTAGCCAGGTGATTCAGATGCGGGAGCGAGCAGCATGATTCCCTCACCACTCACGCTTCATATTCGAATGACAAAGGCCTGCAATGCCGATTGCGGGTATTGCAGTAGCTGGCAGGAATCGCAGTCGACACGAATGCCCGCAAATGACTTCAAGCGCTCTATCGATTTCATATTCCAGGAAGGGTTTCAAAAACTCGGTATTTCTCCGACACATCTCACTGCCCAGTACATCGGCGGAGAGATTTTGACGGTACCTCACGCAGAGCTATTGGAGTGTGTCACCTACTTGCGCGACATGGCAGCCTCACGTGGGATTCAATTTGTAGATGGTGTCCAGAGTAATCTGATTGGTTCTCCCGCCCGGGCAAAACGACTTTACGATTTGTTTGAAGGTCGGCTTGGTACTTCTGTAGATGACATGAGTGATGTCCGGACCGTTGCTGGTTCGCCAGAAAAGTACCGTCTTATTTGGAAGGAGGCTGATACCGCTCTTCGGCGTGAGCGGAGTGTGCCGGGGGCCGTATATGTCCTTGATGAATCTGGCCTAAACGGCGTAGCCCGACAAATGATGCTCTCTGCCAGAGATCAAAGAATGCTGACTCTCCGCCCGCTCTTCCAGGGGGGCACTCCAGGCCAGGTTTTGCAGGGGGCAGAGGCTACAAGGGACGCATTTGTAACAGGTTTCCGCCAATGGTTCATGCGACTACCCATCATCGTAGAGCCTTACTTCTACCTCACTCAGGCACGAGTTCGAACGCTGTCTGGCCAGCAGCAAGCTGTAGGCGCTGCCTGTGCGTTTCAGTCCGACTGCACCAAGCGGTCACTCTCCCTTGAGCCGAATGGTGATCTCTATGTATGCCAAGACATGGCCGATGGCGGAATAGGGAAGCTAGGCAATGCCCTCACAAGCATTTGGGACGCTGAAATGGTTGCAATGCTCAGTGAGCGGCCGAACCGTCTCGACGACAACTGTCGTTCGTGTCCGTATCTCACTGAATGCCAGGGTGGCTGTATGTTCGAGTCAGCAGCTCAAGGGCGTGGCATGTACGGCAGAAGCCAGCACTGCACAAGTTGGAAGTCTCTGTTCTCACTGATCGATCAAGGCGTCGCCGAGCATGGGTTAGGTGAGGTCGTTGATTGGCTTCATAGAATCGACATGCGGCACGCGAACACCAAATCAGCGGGTCTTGATAGGGCCAAACTGGCCGCAATGGTGGAGGCTGAATTTTGAAGCACCTGAATTCGATTTACAGGGATGGCTTCGCTGTAAGCTCTATCCCTAGGCACATTGCTGACGCTTTTCTGAAGGCCGCGAAGGCGGATGATTTCCAGCCCGATAAGCCTGGCAGCCCTGATGTGGTGTCGTGGGAAGAAGATGATCCCTCGCGAAGCCTGTCAGTACCGCTGGACTACCTGGGGCCCATGGAATTGATTGGTCTGGGCAAAGAGACAGAGCACATCCGGGCCCATATGGGCGACTGGAGCCGGACTAACGTGATGCTCCAGCGTGGTAAGCGTGGGGACTCGATGGGATGGCACCACGACTCCTACGACCCCATGCAGATGGTGGTGATCATCTACCTATCGGACGAAATCTGGACTCCTGAAGACGGCGGGCAGCTGTTGTTGGGTGAGGGTGACATTGACGACAAGGGAGCGCTTGTCGATCCATCAAAGGTTGTCGTGAAAGAAGCTGTGTCGCCCAACCAAGGCACAGCCGTATGGCTGATTAACACGAACCCGAGATGGGTTCATAGCGTGTCTGAGATCCTTTGCGACAAGGCGCGCTACACACTGATTGGCCAATTCGGCTATCGAGAGAATGTAATGCGTGCTTACCCGCGCAAGAGATATGGAGATGATTGGCGTTGAGCAGTGTTCACCTCCCGCTGAGGCGGCTTCAATTCAGGGATGCACTAATAACGGCTCCGGTTTCGCTAACGCGTACTGGAGTTGTATTACGTGTTCTTGATGCCTTTGTGGACGGGATTTACGGGTCGCTACGTCCCGACACGATTGTGATGGGAAATGATCCCCTCGTGGGGATTTGTGCAGCCCTTTCCCTGGCCGACCAGGGCAAAAAAGTTGTCATGCTCCCAGACACACTGGACGCCAAATCATGGCCCAATCCTGACTATGGCAAAAATGCGGTCGCGATCTTCAACTCTTGGGATGAAGCGATCGCCGAGGAAGTCCGCAGTCGATTCCCGTCATTACCCTCCGGGGTCTCTATGGCCGAATGCCTTTCATTTCTCTGCAGCGCTTGCATGGCCACTAGCCGGGTCACCTTGATTGATGGTGCGACCTTTCAGACTAGTCACGGACATATCCGTGGTGAGCCAGGTCGTGAAGTGTTGTTTCCGGTACGTCCTGGAGAGCGGGATGCAGCGGGAATCAACCCTGCCTGGAAATACCTCTCAAGACGTCTACACCGAACGATCATCAACCACGATGAGATCGAATTCATCAGCGCCCGCAACGTCGTTTTGACAAGCCACCCGTCATCGTTCGTTGACTCAAGCGGGAGTGCTTACACGCGCGTTGGCCAAGCAAGATTAAACAAACCCGAGGTGGTTGATAGCGACGGACGAATCGACGACCTCCGATCAGTCTTATTTAAAGGAACGCCCCCATGCAGCCAGGCTTGACCTCAATCGGCGAAACGGGGCGCAGCACATTCCTGTTTCAGATCAACGTCACTCGCCGGTGCCAGCTACGTTGCTCACACTGCTACATTTTGTCCGACAAAAAGGACAAGAGTCCTGACATGAGCGAAACGGAGTTTCTCCACATTGTGGCTGGGATCGTCGAGCACATGCAGGCGGATCATAATTTCGCTCAGCGCTACAACCATGTCGATATCCACGTCATCGGCGGTGAACCCTCGATGCTTGGAGTCCCATTCTATGAAAGCGCATTGCCTAAAGCTAAGGCATTGCTTGCCCTGATCCCACAAGCAGTTTCATTCTCGATTGTGACCAACCTTGTGACAAAAGAGGCGCTTGATGTCGCCCGGCTGTTCGACAAGATATCAACATCCTATGAGCGGTCTACCAGGTTCACGAAGGGTAGGCAGGAAGAGATCTGGCGAAACAATGTGACCACGCTCATGAATGAATCCCGACAACCAGAAATCTACGGCCCCAAAGATTTCGCTGTCACGACTGCGCTAGTTAAGCCTGTTGTCGAAGCCGGCGCCGTTGCGATGATGGAAGAGTTGTACCAATTGGGTTTCACGAAAGTCCATTTCGGCTTCTTCATCCCATCGGGCGATGGGGATCTTAATGCAAAACTCATTCAGCCCAAGCACGCGGCAACCTCAAAGTTCTATATGGAACTGATGGACTGGTACCTGGCCAAGCGTGATCACATCGATGACCTCTGGATCAATCCTTGCGAGTCATGGCTTGAAGCTGTGTTCCGGAACGTCCCCTCGGACGACGTGGTATGTCCAATCGTCGCTGGCGCTCTGGATTTCGACTCTGACGGCCGTACGATCAGCTGTATCGAAAAGGGTGGCACTAACGACTACGTTTCCCACGGCAATGTCTTTGAGACGAGAGAGGTCATTGGGGAGGGTGGTGTTACCGAAGTTGAGTTTACGACGTCCGTCCACGATGTTCTCACTTCAAAAAGTTATTTGCGAGAGGTCGCGAAGGCACGGCGATTGCCAGAGATATGTCGTACCTGCGATGAGCGAACGCTGTGCCAGGCAAACTGCGGTGTATTGCATGAGCAGTGGAATCAGAAAGACGAATGCCCGGGCTTCAAGACCTTCATAAAGTACGTGCGCCATCTGGTCGAGGAAAAAGGCGTACTTCCAAAGTCTGTTCTCGAGCGTGAGCGCGCGATGGGAAATAACTTGATTGCGGTGGGGTGAAAGTGGACGAGTCTAGAACACCAGGATTCTTCTCAATTTTCCCTCTCTTGGCTCGAATAATTTTCCGCGCTGCCAAGAAATTGCTGAGTTTCGAAACCCTCGTTGCCCTGGAGAAAAAGCAAGGGCAGGGCAGCGGCGAGCGCACGCCTGAAGAGGTTGAATTCGAGACCCACCTTGAGTCGACCCCGATTTACGTAGAGGACGCCTCTTCGCCGTATTTCAGAAAAGCTGAATCCCTCATTGAGGAATCCAACAAGCTTGGCCAAGGCCGATTCGTTATCGATGAGGAGGTGCTGCGTGCAGTCCGGCAGCGATAGCTTTTCACTCATGGGCCCAGCCCTTCGGCCAGACACGATTGAAAATGGTTACTTCGTTTTCACCATAATGCCGACGCTGCACTGCCCCTATAACTGCAAACATTGCTATCTGAGCAAGGAGCAGCGAGCAGATAAGAGCGTTATGTCCCTCGATGATCTGCGGGTCATTTGTCGCAAGATCTACGACTATTTCGAGGAGCAGCAGCCGGATCAGAAAACCATCATTGCGTACAACTACGGTGGGGAGCCAACTGCCGCCGGGCCTGAATATTTCGAAGGTTACGTTCAGATGATGGCTGAAGAGTTCCCAGCAGCAGAGGGCTACCAAGTACGTCATGTGATGCTGACCTCAATGCTTGGTGTCGACCTCGATGTATGGGAACCGCTGTGGAAGAAGCACTGCAATGGCTATGTACAGACCTCATACGATGGCGATATGCGTTCAGGTAACTATGTACGCAAGTGGGAACTCAAGGTTCGGGAGGCGATCAGGCGAGGTCTGAATGTCGGTACCATCAGCGTGGTCAACTCGGACCTCCTGACCCAGGGCCCAAGGCACACTCTGGATAAGCTACGTGAGATGGGAATTCAGGAGTCGGGTTGGCTGCCGTTCATGCTCAATGAGCAGAACGACGTGCCCGGCAAATACGAAGTACTTGCCCCAACCATGAAAGCCTTCAATGACTTCATGATCGAAATGCTCGACTACTGGTACGAGCTGCAGGAGCGTGGGGTCAATGCTCCTGCGATCGGCGAAGCACACTTTGCCGTGGAAAAGATCAAAGGCAACGCCATGAGCAACATGGCCGGCCAAACACTGTTCCTCCTCCCCGATGGCGACATGGTTCTTCCCAATTACCGTGATGGCTGGAAGGAGTACCTGCACTCATTTGGGAACATCCTTGAGCCGGGGGTGACTTTTCGAGACATCCTCTGTTCGCGAGAGCGGCTTCTGTACCTGCGTCGGCAGATGCGTAGGAACAACAATCCTGAATGTGCATCCTGCGAATTTCGTAACGCATGCCTTCTCGAGTTCGCAAAACCAAACAAGCCTGACGATGAGTGCTTCGGCGCAAAGCGATTTGTGGCACATGCCATCAATCGCAACGCCTTAGATCCCCGCCTCAGTGGCCCCGTTCAACTGTACTAGGAGAAACCCGGTGTCTGTGCTCACAACCAGTCATCTTAATGACAAACCCTTGAGGCCGGAGGACGCGACTAACATCACTCTGACCAAGGACAGCCTTGAGGCTGAAGATAACAGCGGTCGGTTCGAAATAATGAAGCCTCCAGGAGCGTGGAAAGACTTCTTCGATAAAATGCTCTCTGAGAAGGGTAGAGGTAACAAGCGTAAGGCCGCAAACTTCACCACCCCGTTCAACGGGGAACGTTACCGCTGCATCTTGGCTGACTCCTCGGGCGGCCAGGTCATTACCATGCGTAAACTCATGAGCTCGATACCGCGAATTGAGAAAGATCTAGGGTTGGACTGGAACGCGATACGTCCGCTTCTTGAGGGGTCGGGCTTGACCATTTTTGCGGGGCAGATGTCGTCAGGTAAATCGACAACGATGATCTCAGCAATCGAGCAGTTGGGGCGCAAACGCGGAAACCTCGGTACGGTGGAGGATCCTATTGAAGTTGAGTTCCGGGGCGGGGGAGTGATTCAGCGTGAAGTAGGTACGCACGTTGACTCATTCGCAGAAGCGATCCGTGACTTCGTCCGGCAGTATCGCAACACAATTATGGTTGGTGAGATTCGTGACCCAGAAACTGCCGACGCAGCGGTTCTCGCCGCATCCCTCGGTCACAGTGTTGTGGGTACCCTCCATGCGGACAGTGCCATCGATATCCCAACGCGCATGGCTTCGCTGCTCGATCCCAAACTCGCTCGGATCTTGCCATCTGTTCTACGCGGACTTTGGTGGCAGCATGTCTATCGACGCGGTGACGGGAAAAGCAAGCCGCTTCCCATTTACGAATCGCTGTATGTAACCAACTCTGTACGTCAGATCATTGCTGACGGCCCAGAGAAGTTGCCTCAGTTGATGAACGAAATGGTTTCTCAGAAACGTGTATCTATGGCCCAGTCGGCGACAGCTTGGGTAAGCAAGAATCAGGCAACACGTGAAGAACTTCGCCAATGGCTTGAGACACGTGGTCGTATCAACGACTCACAACTGGACTACGTTCGGTAATGTATTGATACGCTGTAGCGCCCCTCAGTCAGGGGCGCATCTCGGCGAAGTGTTGTAATTCTGAGGGGATTGCCGGCATACCAAGCAGGTACCCTTGGCACAGGTCAATATTCAAATGCTTGGCCAGTGACAACTCGTCTATAGTCTCAATTCCCTCAAGCACAACCTGCTTACCTCGCCGACGGCAAAGCTTTACCAGACGCTGCACCTCTGCCCGCGCTGACTCAGACACCATGAGCTCCATGGTTGACTCGCGTGAGAGTTTGCAGCCTACAACCGAGTCGCTTAGCAAGAGCGAGCGCTTTGCGTAACCATCACGCACGTCATCGACCATCACTGTCAGCGCCTGTAAACGAAGAGCCTCAAGACGCTTCGCAAGCAGGTGAGCATCAACGTCTGCAGTTTCAGTCACTTCAAACGTGACCCTGCCCATCACATTCGCTGCAAGGAGGGTCTGCACGGCATCTCCGACGAAGGATGGGTGCGCGATCGACAACTGGCTTGTGTTGATCCAGACAGAAAGCCTCGGCCGGGATTTCAATTGATTGATCACCTGGGCCAGAACCCAGCGGTCGATATCGACAATCGAACCATCAGACTCTGCACGCGCGACAAGCGCAGCTGGCCCCTGAGTCCCAGTGCTGTCAGAAATCCGAAGCAAGGACTCAAAGGCTATTACTGATCTTTGGTCATCCATGACACTGAAGACTGGCTGGTATGCCAGGCTGAATCTTACGGGCACTGATCCCTCATGTGCCCAAGGCGAAGTCTGGGATAACCTCTGGATCGACATATGACGCAACCAAGCATTGAGCGGATACCTTAATAGTGGGATGTCACTACCCCATTTGCCGCATTCCGTTGGAAATGATTCATTTGGTCTGGGCTGGTGGCACTAAAGACCGCCGTTATTCTGGGTGTATCGAAAACGGAGATCTGCCCGAATGAAATTCCTCAGCCACCTCTCAAACATCACAGACGGGACAGTTGTCCTGGCCTCGACAGAGCGTGTCGCGCGACACATTAAGCTACAAGCAGCACTGCTCCAGGCGGTAGGTGGGAAGAAGGCTTGGTTCACCAAGGGGCAGATTATGACCATCACGAAGTGGATTGAGACCACTTGGTTGGAGCTGATGCCCGACGAACAAGCCCTCAACCCTGTTCAGGAGTTGGCCACTGTGAAGTCGGTAATTGACCAGTCGGACCTACTGCCGTCAAACATGATCTCTTCCACGAACGCAGCTCGCCGAGTTGGGGTGGCGTACTCGCAGGTAAACAAGTACCTGATTGGGATGGATAGTGATCGCTTCCGATTCAAAGAAGAGTTTGAGGCTTTCCTCCAATGGAAGACTCAACTCGATAGCGTGTGCGGCGCAAAACAGTATGTGTTCCGTGCTCACCTCCCTACGCTCCTGCTTAAGGCTATCAAGGCTGGCGATGTTCAACCCCCGGAGCGGGTGATTATCGTAGGCATGATGTCCCTGAACCCAGCAGAAAAGGCCGTGTTCGATGCCTTAGAGGCTCTCGGTACTGATGTAATTATCGTCTCAGCAGAGGGGGATAAGACGACCCCGCGTCTTGTGCGCAGCCACAATAATGCGAGCGAAATGCTAGAGGTCGCGCAATGGGTGTCAAATCACCTGCTGCCCTTCGTGGACGCCCCTCATGCTGCACCTTCACTCGCCATCGTCGTACCTGACATCCGTTCCTACAAAGGCCCCTTGCTTGATGCGCTGAGCTTGCATACGAGCCCAGGATCATTAATGCCTGCTGGTCCGGATGGTGAAACACGCGCGCCGTGGGATATTTCCAGTGGTGCAACGCTGGGTAGCCGCCCCATGATCCGTGCGGCTATGGATCTGTTGTCCATCACGCCCGACAAGGCAGATTCCGAGACTTTCAGCCGTGTGCTGCGCTCTCGCTGGATTGCTGGCCATGTGGGCGAGTCTGCGACCCGTGCCCTTCTGGATCTGTGGTTCCGTGACAACCTAGGCCTGAACATGGGTGGCAAGGATTTTCTGCGGGCTATTGGGGCATACAAGGGGGATGCAGTTCCTGATTTCCGAAAGCGCTTTGGTGGACTTCTTGAGAAGTTGGTGTCCGGCGAGCAAAGCCGATATCCATCTGAGTGGGCCGACCATTTTACCGAAGCCCTGAACGATATGGGCTGGCCCGGTCAGAGCGAACTGGACAGTGCCAATTTCCAGACACTTAATGCTTGGGCTGAGGCGCTTGCAATGTTCCGCACACTGGATGCTCAACTCGGGACTGTTCAGTATGAGCGAGCATTCATGTGGCTCAGGGAGGTCGTAGACACACGACAATTCCAGCCCCGTATCAGCCATTTGGCCCCAGTTTCGATCTTGGGCTATGAGGATGCTATCGGCCTCAACTTCGACGCCTTATGGATCGTTGGCGCATCGAACAACGTATTGCCGGGCCGCGCTGAGCCATCACCCTTCATTCCTACCGATCTTCAGATTGATGCGGGGATTTCTGACGCCTCTAGCGAAGGGATGCTCGCATATGCTCAAAGTGTCGTGGGCGCACTCCTCAGCTCTAGCGCTGACGTCACGGTGTCGTGCCCCAGCCATAACGAAAAGGGGGCGGCCATCGGGGCCAGTGAGTTGTTTGGCACGTGGCCCGCAACTGCACCTACCCTGGAAACAAAGGGTGACTTCCTTGATGACCTGATGGGCCAGTTGGATAGGAATAATTACGAGCAAGAGGTGGCCCCAGCTGTCAGCGATATCGAACTAACTGATATCAAGGGTGGAGTTCGCATCTTCAAGGACTATGCAGAGTCCCCATTCTTTTCATTCGTGCGCAATCGCCTACGAGCCAACATGTTTCCGCAACCAATCATCGGCCTTGATCCTCGAATCCAAGGGACAATGATCCACCTTGTGCTTGAAAAATTTTGGACTGAGGTGGTGACCTCCAAGGCACTCAAGGCATTCTCGGTTGCCGAGCTCAAAGCCAAGGTCCAGCACCACACTCAGCTGGCTTCCGAGGACCTTCTATACAAGCTGATCTGGCGCTACGGCATGAAGCTGATCATGCTTGAGCAACGTCGTATCGTCGACCTGACCATTGAGTGGTTGGAGCTCGAAAAGAAGCGGGAATTCGAGTTCGAGGTTATCGGCTTTGAAGAACGCCATGACATCGTTGTTGGGCAGGTACCTTTGACGGTAAGCCTTGATCGTCGGGAGCGCATCTTCTTGAACGAAGAGCAAACGGTCTCTCGGAGTGTTGTGTTTGACTACAAGACAGGCCAAGAGATGCGGATGAACAGTCTGAATGCTTCCACCCTCACAGAGCCTCAATTGCCAATCTACGCGACCAAGATCGACCTCAGTGTCGCTTCAGTAGAACCAATCGACGGCATTGTGCTGGCTCAGGTGAATCAAAAGTCTCTCGGTTTTCATGCTCGCTCAAACTTTTCGGCCAATCTCGTCGAAGGGAAGAAGGCCAGACAAGAGGACGTCGATACCTCGGACAAATGGGAAGCTCAGAAGGATGCATGGAACCGGCAGTTGGATTCTATGAGTGCTGGCTTCATCCGTGGCGAAGCGACTCTGGACCTATGTGGAAAGGGGTTTCCAATCGGCTACGAGTACATTGCGCCTATCGCACGATAAGCGTCAGTCGGGCTCCCAATGCATAGCGAAGGGGAGCCCATAGCTTAAAACATTCCGCATGCGAAAACTTTTAGTCCAATCCCGGGTTTACCGACCTGCGTCCTGAAAGATTACTTTGGCGGCTGGTGGCACGCGGGGGCGACGTTATTCTGGGTGTATCTGAATTGGAGCTGACCACATGACTGCATTCGTACCCTTCGCCGCTCTGCCGCACCTGGACCCTATTTTTGCTGGAATCCGAGGTCTCAGCATTGCAGATGCTGAAGCGCGCGCCCTGGCTATCGACCCTCGCCGCTCGCTACTGTTACTGGCCCCGGCCGGATCAGGTAAAACGTCTACCTTGCAAATGCGCTTGCTTTCCTGCCTGACAGTCGTGGAGCGCCCTGAGGAAGTGCTGGCTATCACATTCACCAACATGGCTGCTGCTGAAATTGTAGAGCGTGTTATTGGTGCGTTGCAGCAGGCAGCGACTGGCATTGAGCCTGAATTGGCCCATGAGCTCCCGCAATACCGTCTGGCTCGTTTGGTGCTGGATCGAGATAAGGAAATGGGTTGGAACCTTCTCTTGAACCCTAGCCGTCTGCGCATTATGACCTTCGATAGCTTTTGCGCTTCACTGGCAAGCAAAACTCCAATCATGTCCGGGCTGGGTGGCGGTAAAACTACCGACGATGCTTCGCTCATCTATCGTCAAGCGATTCTCGAAACCCTCAAGTCCGTTAACGACAACGACATTCCTGAGGCTCTCTCTAACGCGCTTGAGGCGGTATTGTCTTTCGCTAAAAACCGATTTGAAGCTTTGGTTCCACTGTTCGAAAACCTACTAATGAAACGCGATCAGTGGGCCGGCCGTATCATGGCACTGGACACTATTGAAATGCAGGAAGCGGTCAGCTCAGTTGTTCTGCATGCTGCCCAACAAGCTATTTCACTGATCCCAGGATCTGATCTCGAACGTGCAATGACTTGTCTTAAATCTGCCTCCGGTGCCCTTGATGGTTTCGAGTGGGCTGCGGAAATGCCCGCTGCCATTGCGAGTGCGAAAACGCTCGAATATTTCGGGCAATTTGCCTCCTACATGCTGACTAGTACCGGCACGCTCCGGGCGAAAGTAACCGTAGCCAACGGATTCCCAGCTAAGCATTTCTGCACAGTTGAGATGAATGGAATTCTGGCTGACCTCAAGGTTAACCCTCATTCTCAAGAATATGCTCAGGCCCTAGCCACACTTGCAACCCTGCCAGAACTTCAATACCCAGCTCGTTCAGCAAAAATGGTCGAGCACTTCACGGTAATTCTTCGGTATCTGTTGGCCAATCTGACGCTGGCAATGGAAGGGACAAACTCACTGGACTTCCCTGAAATCGCTCAGCGCGCCATTCAAGCTCTCGGCGCTGGTGAGACTGTCGGCGACGCCTTGCTCGAAGAAGACCGGATTCTGCATATCATGGTTGATGAATTCCAAGACACCAACCAGGCCCAGTACGACCTATTGAAACTGCTGGTAGAGAACTGGGAGCCGGCCGACAATCGTTCTATCGCTTATGTCGGCGATGGCTTTCAGTCGATCTATCTTTTCCGTGGCGCTGACCTGAATCTGTTCACGTCAGTTGTCGAGGCGAAAGCTTTCGGGCCCAAGCAAATGGATATTCTCCGGTTGACTGTCAACTTTCGGTCCTTGCCGGGCGTCGTTGAGTGGAATAACGCGACCTATGCCGAGGTCTTCAAAGACTCAGCTTATGAGTTCGTCCCATCGGTAGCGTTCCGGAAAGGCGATGGCGGTGTGAGCGTACACCCCGTGGCCACAGGTCAAATCGGTGAAGCCGAAGAAGTTACAAAGGTTGTTCAGGAAGCCCTTTCAAAAGACCCTTCAAAGTCGATCGCAATCCTAGTACGTGGTCGCTCGCACCTGAAACACATTCTGCCGATGTTAAAAGAGGCTGGAATTGAGGTTCGCGGTAAGGATATTGATCCCATTGGAGAGGCTGCCCCTGTCTCTGAAGTGATTTCACTGATTCGTTCACTCTGGCATTCCGCTGATCGAGCTTCGTGGATCGCACTGTTACGGGCAGCGTTCGTTGGTCTTAGCTGGGCAGACTGTTTGACTGTCGCCCGGGGGCATAACGTCATTGAGAATGCTCTACGCGACGAAGGCGTGCAGGCTCAATTGTCTTCCGAAGGACTGACCCGAGTGTTGAGGCTCTTGGAGGTTCTGGACGGAGTGAAGCGCTCCAGTCGTGGTTCAGAGCTGGGTTGGGCTGTTAAATCAGCCTGGATCGCCTTGGGCGGACCTGCAACGGTAAATACTGGCGAGATGGACGATGTGGAAACCATCTTCAAGCTACTCACTTCACACACGGAGTCAGGTGACCTTATTGACCCTCAGGCCTTTTTCCGCGCGATTGACAAAGCATATGCAAGCCCAAAAGCTGGCGCGGTAACAGTCATGACTTGCCACGGCTCCAAAGGCCTGGAATACGACATTGTGTTGATTCCTGGCTTAAACAAAGGCGGGGCTAAAGATGATGCGCCTCTGTTCTACTTCCGCCAGATGGATGGTGTCTTTTCCGTCGTTCCTAACCTCGGAGACTTGGACACTACCACCCCTGATAGTCGTCTATTCAAATTCGTTGGCCGCATGGTTCGCAAGGATATTTCTGATGAAGTATGTCGGGCGGCGTACGTGGGGACGACTCGGGCCAAAGAAGATTGCCACCTTTTCGTATGCGTCGACCGTTTCCCTGCTGCCGAGGGTGAGGTCCAGAAAGAGAAGGAAATCAAGCCAGCAGCAGGTTCGTTGGCTGAGTGCTTGTGGTCGGCTATTGGAGCCCAAGTGAAAGCGGTCGCCCCGGCATTCCCTATTGTTGCAGTTACGGATTCTGGGGTTCCCTCTAAGGCACGCCTGGCTCCCAGCTACAAAGTCGAATTGCCTAAAACGGTCTTTGTTCCGGCTGCAAGCAATGACCAAGTACCCACTGAAAATGAACTGAACGATGAATTGCGGGAGGAGGAGGGGAGCGACTATCGCGCCAAGACCATCGGTATCGTCTACCACTGGTTTGTAGAGCAGATCGGTAAGCAGGGTATCGAACTCTGGGATGAAGCTCGCGTGCGTACAAAGGCTCAGGCTATCGCATCGATGCTTCGTCGTGAAGGCTTCCCTGCTGCTGAGGTTCCTCAGGCGGTTGCTCGCATCCTCCGGCTGCTGTCCAATACCGTAAACAGTATTCATGGGCAATGGATCTTGAAGAAGCGTCCGGGCAGTGGCCATGAGGTGCAGGTCAGTGCATACCGTAACGGACGTTGGGTTCACCGCTTCCTGGATCGACCTTTTGAAGATGATGGGGTTTACTGGATCAGCGACTACAAAACTCCGGACTGCCCGGAGGGTATGTCCGAAGACGCTTTTGTTGCGCGGGAGGTTGAGCGGTACCGGCCGAAAATGGATGAGTACGAGCGTGCTGTGAAAGATGCCGGTATCACCATCCCTGTTAAAAAGGTGCTGTATTTCCCAGCATTCGACCGGCTTGCAGAGGTTGCCTAAGCCTAACGAGGGAACCTGATTTTCGGGTTCTTGACTGTGATGCCCATTCGCTTATGCAGAGGCCTTGAATCTTGCGGCTTTCTGTTCTTGAGTGAAATGGGTACCTCAGTCCTGATGGAAACCAAAGCTCGAAATAGCTGTTCATCGAACGGGATCTGCACACACTCATCTCTAAAGCTCAGCAGCCCAACCACATTCGATTCTTTGAATGCCTCCCGAGCAAGGCCGATATACAGCATCACCTGGTAGTATTCCCGGCGTCGTACGAAACCCTTGTACATTCGGTTTTTGAATTCACCGATTACAATTTGCCCTGTACGATTTCCGCGGAAAATGGCATCCGGTTCACCTGCTACGCCGAGTGCGCTGAGCCGTTTTCGTGGATGCCCCTTGCCTAGGTCAGTCCCTACAATTACCCACTGAGTTGCAGGCAGCGAAAACTGCTTGTAAATATCGAGTGGTGCCTTGGCTTTGAGGGCCAGATACAGCGACAGGGCCGCTACAATAATTCCAAGAATGATCAGCATGTCAGAATGTAATCACCTTAAAGTAGAGCAGGGCGGCGATGGCTACCAACACAATGGCAATAAATCCGCCTTTGCTTGGCCCCGCGCCGATCCGGCCATGCGCTGCGGTACCCATTTTGGCTAAACGTTGGTTGTATGCCCCACCACCGGCCCCAACGAACTTGCGCGGATCCTCTGCATAAGCGGCGATCTTGCTAACAGCTACGTTCGTACTGCGGCGCATGCCGAAACCTCAGATTGTGATTGAAAGAAAAAGGTCTTGTACCCATCAAACTTCAGCAACCCTTCCTCTTCCAATGCTTTGAACGCGCGACTGCCCGACCGCCTCTCGACCCCCGCAAGGGTTCTTATTTCATCTTTGCTGGCATGGACCTCTATACCGCGGGCCGTGGGGCGTGAGTCGGGATGCTCAACCAGCATGGTAATCACCCGCTTGATGCGATCAAGGTCCTTGGCAAATAGGTACTGCGCAGCCTGGGAATGCTTGGTCATCAAGTTCAGTTCAGCGGCCATGAGAACAGTCTCGCTGTAGCTGTTCGCTTTCATGAACTCATCGTATTTTGACTTTGAGACAGCGAGTAGGAAGGTATGGCTTCGAGTCTCGTAGCCAAACCGTACCTGCTTAGGTTGAAGTGGCCAGATTATGTCACCCTTCCGAAGGGCGTCTACGAAGATCCCCTTGCCCTGGACATCTGGCGAAAGTGCATAGGCAACCACGCAGCCTTGAAGGACGATGAAGAAATTCCCTCGGTCGATGTCCAGTTGAGTCTTTGGCGGGAGGTCAATCAATGTCCCGTAATGGTTGCCATGGATGAGCCAACTGGCCCACGTTCCCTTTTGAGGGCTTGTTTTGAACCAGTCAGGTTCGGGCGTTTCGAGGACGGCAATGTTTGGGTGTTTCATGGCGTGTGAGAAACCGTTTGCCATTATTGAGCTTCCTTCAAGTCGTATTGGCTCTGGTACGACTCGATCTTGATGTTGACAGTCGCCGGCAGTGGTAACGCCACGAGCGACATGATGGATTCCGAGGTTGGAGATTCAACCAGGAGGACATTCCTGATTCGTTTGGCTTTGGCGCAGTAAAGACCGCGGGAGCCATTGGACAGGGCTTCTCGGAGAATGATGTGACGTCTGCGTACAGTCGGAAGCGCGAGAGGGCCTCGCACCTTCACCCCTTGCGTGCGGCTCAGGGCAGTTTTAATCGTTTTGGCAGTTTGCAGGACGATAGGGTGGTCCAGCCCATCGATGACGATGTAGAAGCTGGCGGAGGAAAAATTCGAGCGCATGGTCCTGGGATCTGCAAGATCCCAGGCTTGGGCAGATTTCGCTTCGCTGTACATTGGACGGGGCCCTTGAAATATCTCATGCCCTAATAGTGGAAAGAGACAGCCCCATTTCAGCGACTTTGACCGATATTATTTGTTCAGATCTGCAATTTTCTGATGATGATAGAGGGCGCTTGCGAAGGATCGCTGCGCTTTCCTTAGGCGCAGTGCATCAAACAGCCCCGGGTCTCGGCGGACTCGGATTGTGTGCGGCCCAGTGAGAACCCCAAGGATCTTGTCGTAAAGAGCCATTATCTGGGGATTGGCGAGCTGGTTCACCATAGGGAGTGACTCTTCATGTGCAGAGACGGCCTGACTGATGACCTGTTGCTTCCAAAGCTTATAGTCGAGGATCACTTAATTGCTCCCTTGGGTTTTGACTTCCTGCGGGCCTGGTGCATAAAGACCAGATGCATCCCACCAAAAAACCACACAGCTATGAATGTGGTTGAGAACGAAAGTAGACCAACCTTGGCGACGTCGAGGGAATGACTAGGGAATTTTTCATCGAAAACCGCCCGATGTAGGGTGTCGTTTTTGTAAGCAGTGATGATCACCTTCTGGCTTGCGCTAACCCCCCTCAGGACGGTATCGGATTCGTTATCGGTAGCAGGGAAGACCTCTAGCCATCCGGTAACACTCATTTTTGAGCTTTCGATCGACTCTAGGATACCTTGAGCAGAAGGTGCAGCCAAAACCTCAGCTGGGATTTCATTTCCCACCCATTGAAAGCATTTGATGGGTAGACGCTCACATTCATACTTGAACCGACCCGGATAGGTTGCCGTCAGTTCCTCTTGGTAACGCATCCTTTCTGTCAGCAATTCGCCCTGGATGTAGTAAGCGAAGAGATAGTGGATGCAGCACAAGAAGGTGGTGTAGGCCACAAGGAAGAATGTGATGTGAATTCGCATGAAACTGCGGAACCCACGCTGGGCAATGAACCGCAAAATCAAGCTCGTAAAAACGAGAGCCAGTGTGTAGACGTCTCCGCGTTGGCGCTCTTCGCCGGTGGGTACGTGACCGACCATCCAGCAAATTCCTTCGTACCCCAGGTTAAGAAAATTGACCTCTTCTTGGAATAGTGAAACTGCGGCAATTGCCGCGAGCCACCCCAAGGTCATTTCACGGCTGAAATGAGCATAGATACCAGTCCATAAGCTCAGAAATAGAACGTAGACGCCAAGATCCTCGAGCACTTTCAGGAAAGTGATTTGTTCGCCGTCAGGTGTGGCGAATGTGAGAGTCACACACACAGCCAAGTAAACAAAAAGGAACACCGGGATCTGAAGTTGCCAGGGTATTCGGGACTCGAGCACACCAGCACCTCGGGGCCAAATTGAAGCTGTGCTAGGGAGGAATTTCATAAGGGGGTTTTGAATAGCCGTTGAATATGTTGTGACGATACTATTCAGTTCCTTGAAGGTGACCAGCCAAAAAGGGGTCTCGGATTTCTGTAACGGCGCTCTGAACAGATCCGCACAACTAGCTATAGGAAACAAAGGATGAATGCGTCCAGCCGACGGCACACGCGGTACGTGATCTCTGAAGGAGCGCTGCTCTCTCAAAAAATCAAAGGAAAGGGTTTGGTAGCAGGGCTCCTGGGTTGGGCCGATTGCCGGGTGCGAGATTTATCGATCGCGGGCGCTATGATCCTGACAGAAAAGAAGAAAGGAATCGGAGATGCTATCTCGATGAAGCTGATCCAGCGGAATGGTGACGAGCTTCAATTCGAAGGGAGGGTGGTGAACTGCGGTACTGATCATCGAAGCGGAAATTTCCAGCTTGGGATTGCCCTGTCCGAACAAGCTCCGGAATCTCGTGAACATATTTTTCTTCACAGTCTGGGCGAGTCCTTCCCCGAAGCGCGCTGACCCGATAGCAGTGACTGCTTGGTTGTGATACGACAAGGCCCGCCCATTTGCATGGACGGGCCTTGAATAAGTCGAGGAGAAGCAACGGCACCCATAGGCATTTGGATGTAGAAGGGGGTGACTTAGGAGTTAGGAGGTCTAAAGCCTATGCTTTCCTCAAGAAACTGTGTCAAAAACTGGCTTGGGGGAGTGAACCCCATTCCGGACATTCTGTACGAACGACCGGGCTTTGTGAAGATGAAGGCCGTGAATTTGCGATAAATTGACACCTATGCAGCGGTCTCAGAAATCTCGCAAAACGGCGAAAATCTGGAAAAGCTTTCTATCTCAAGGGTCTTCGACCCTCTCGCCGCCCATCGGTTCAAAAAAACCAGGATTTTTCTTTTCTTGTCTCCGGCCCGAGTGGGCTGGTAATGCTCTATTTCAGGGCGTGCAGCTTCCTGTTGCGGGAATTCTACACCTCCCTTTTACGACAATTCTGTCAACTTGGTTGTGATTCTTGGCAATAACAGACGCGCTAATTTAGGACGCGTCTGGGAATGATAGAGCTCAACCAACGGCAGGCTTGCCGAATATCCGTTTGAATAGCGTAGCTCCTTGTGCCTGGGCTTGGGTTTCCGGCACGAGCTGGACGATGCTGAAGATTACTCCTGTGTCGTTCGAATGATAGGCGAGTTGCAGGTTGTTCTTCTTGAGGCCAATGAATGGAGCCGAAGCAACTAGCGATTGATCCATTTGCTCATGGCCCGTAGCAACCATTGTAGGGTCGAAGCCAAATATGACACGACTATCAAATTTGTCCCAAAGCATCGGGTCTGGATGAGAGATGGTTAGAACGACGTTGATGCCTACGCTACTGGCAAGCTTCAAACCGGCAGTGACCGATTCCTCATCCCTCGCGACCGATACCCGGTCGATGATGAGGGTGCGTCCACGCACAGCTCCCTCGTTAAGGGCAGAATAATGAGCGGAGACTAGCTGCTCGAGCGTGTAGGTACGACTTGGTAAAATCGTCACCGCCAAGTGGTGGTCTGGATGCTTCTGACGTTCACCCAGGATGAACGAACTGTGATCTTCAGAAAGCGATTTTCTGAAGACATCATGGCCGCGGCTGTAACGGTTCAGATAGTTGTCGCCATCGTTTGTGGCTCGCACTACGGCAACGAACAGGTCATCAAGGCGGTTGAGGCAAATCTCTTGGTCGATCCATTGAGAGATGTGCAGGGGCTCGGTATGGATGATTAGGGTATGGCCGGCATAATCACGTCCCAGTAAATATTGGGAGGGTGGCATGAAACCAGTGCGAGCCTTGAATCTCGCCATTTCCTCCGCTGATTGAGAGGTTGGATCTATCTTATCTTGCCTTGCGTATGCCTTCAGCGCTTCAAAATTGCTAAACCCCCACATGGTTGCAATGAGCGTTCCCTGAGGGTGCCCTTTACGAATGTCGGGTAACGTATTCTTGAGGGGATCCATGTTCATGGCCATTCGCAAGAACTCCATCATCTGGAGGCTTCGATCGGAAATGGCTCTTATCTGATCAGGGGTCTTGATCATCTGCAGGCCATTGATTGGCTCTTCGAGTTCACCAGTTTTAGCGTTCAGACGGTTGTACCCGTAAGCACGCGCAACGATCACATTTGCCGCTTCAGCATTAATGCCCAAGGCCATTTTCTTGACCAAACGTTCAGATTGCTCTTTGTACATGCTCACGAGTCCAGAAGGTTGGTGATGGGCTGGTGGCGCTCTACGAATCCAACGTAGGCCGCGTAGAGGGCTTTGTCGGACTTCTCGCTAAGCGAGGATGCCAGTAAGCGGTAAGCGCGGCGAAGATCTGGTTTGATGTCAGTCATGCCATGCTCGACGATCTTGACGAGCTCTATAGTGGCTTTAACGTAACCGGCAGAAGCAGCTCGCTCGATGTATTGGATGCCCTTAACTGGATCGGCCCCTGCGCGTTGTTTGAGGACGTGGGACATTCCGTAGGTGAATAGGGCGTCGGTCGACGCAGGTTTAGCAATGCAGGCGAGCCGGAGCCAGTGGTCAGCGCGGGTTATGTCAGTGTCTACACCGATGCCTTGATTGAGACACCTCGCCACTTGGAACATTGCTTTGCCATCTCCATTTTCAGCAAGCTCAAGCATGTCTCGATATGCGTTCGCTCGGTTTCGCTCATCGCAGGAGACCAGATCTCGAGTGAGACTGGCCAGGCGGAGACTGGTGGTTTGGTCAGTGGACTGCATTCTGATTATTGCCTTATTCATCAATTGAGGCAGGAAATGAATCGCTTTCGGCTTTCTGTACCAAAGGCCCAAAGACGCGATAGTTCTCGAGATACTGATAGAGGTTCATTTTCTTGATGTACGGTTCTTTCTCGAGTAGTTCGCGGCCGGCAGATTTGCGTCTTGCCGTGACTACGTCGTAGCTAAGTAGCGGTTTAATTGTGGGTGCAAACTTGCATTCATCGATGTCGTAAACGAAGGGCACGGAAGAGATGATCTGGCGCACCGGCGTATCACCGTCACGAACCCGTGCTCGGATGTGGGGTTTGACTGGTCTCCGAATAGCGACCTGTTCATTGCCTAGCTTCCGTAAGAGATCAATAGCGGTCAGCAAGCCCTCTTCAATTGATCCCTCAGGAGCGTCGGACATGGTAGGACGTCGGTCGTGAAGCTCATCCAAGAGGTCTTCCCACTCTTTCACTAAATCTGAAGCCACATGCCTTGATCCGGATGTGCCGGTATCAGTCCAGTAGAAATTAATGGTCTGAGGGTTCATCAGCACCGGGGTGCAACGCATTGCCTGCTTTGGCGATATGGCCTCAAACTTAATCCAAACCTTCCGGCGATCGTTAGATTTCTTGATCTTGCCGATTAGCATTTCCAGCTTGCTGCGCAGATCATTCGTTTCGATGATTTTGGCAATCACTTCCCCAGGCAGCGCAACTACCCCTGGACTCCTCAAGGTTTCCTTCGCGTTCTGAGTTTCCTTCATCGTGATGCAAGTGAGGACGTCTATAGCTGCGTCGACCGCGTCGCTACCTTCAAGCCTCCTCACCGGGATAGGCGCAGCTTCGTCAACTTCTGGCTCATGTCGAAACTCCATCTCAAAGATCGCATCGACTCTCAATCGGTGTCGTGAGTCATTGAGCATTCTGACCAGTACCTTGAGCTCGGCCTCAAGCTGTTTGACCACTGCGATTGCTTCACTGATAGCGCTGAGGTGGAGTTCCATAGAGATGTCCACTGCGTGAGCCCACACATCACTTTAACGGGCGTTGGATTTTCGACTAGGCGTTTTGAATTGGATTCTATTATGGCGCGGGTACACTCTGGCACATAACCAAATTGGGGTATCCGAATCTTGTCTCTGGCAAAAACCTTTGAATCTGCAGTGAACCTGGGCGCTCTTACTGAAGCCTGGTTGCGCACAATCAAGCCTCTGCTGAAGACCCAACTTTTCGAACTCGGGGTGAAGGCCAAGCTCAACAACGCTGCCTCGGTAATGGCCCCGGGAGCTTTAGTCGCGAATGTCGTTCGTCAATCAGGTATCAGCTGGAGCGAGAAGCCAATTCGTGTCCTTCTGCTGGGATCAGATCCTCTCATAAGATTCGATAAGTCCAAGTGGGCTAGCTTGGCTGGCGAATTTCTTGGAGCTCCAGGAGCTGTGGAGATCATCTATACCCTGGATGAGAATGCGGACTCCGAATTCTCAAAGCTTGCGACAGCGCTCAACCTTCCCGCATGTAGCGTATTGACCCACGGGGAAGCAGTCGAGAGCGGCTTTTCGAAGGTCGACTTGGCAATTTGGGTTCACCCTGCCGCAGAGTCAGCAGACGAGACTGAGGCTCTGAATACCTCCACTGCGATGTCGCTGTCCACCAAGCAAGGTGTTCCTGTTTATTCGGCCTCATTTAACGAGGTCGACCTCCACACACAGAATTTCCTGATTCAACATCACTCTGTGCAGTTGCAGCCACTTGGCGGGACGATTGCTCGTGGGGCCCCATCCATCAACCGGTACGGCATTTCTACCTTCGGTTTAGGGGTAGAGGGTGGGTGGGGTGCAATATTGGCAAAAGTTGAGCCGGCGCAGCAGCTCGGCGATCCAGGCGAGGCCGCTCTTGTACGCACGGCGATGAGACTCGTATGTGCAGAAGGAGCACTCCATACGTCATGGAGCCTGGGCCAGCGCATAAACGGTGTTGCCTTCAACCGGATCATCCCGTTGGGATTGCTTGGCAACATGGCCATCGACCCTTCAACTGGTCATGTCTTCCAAAAAAATGAAGACTCACGTGATCTCCGCGTTGTCGGCCATCTATGGGACAGCGAGCTTAGGCTGATGCCTAGCTCCAAGCGTGAGCTGTTGCTGTGGGCATGTCGAATTAAGCTGGCATTTCAAACAGAGCTGCCAAAAGAAGATTCCCGGCGCAAAGAGGCAATAGCCTCCCTTGAGCAGGGTTTTAATGACGGAATTGTCGAAGCTGCTGTAGCGCTGGCTCGGTGCTATGAGTCATCAAAAGCTGATGGAAGCGATGTAACGGCACATCTTTGGCAAAGCAAGGCTGGGGCCCGGCACCCATTGAGCTCTTACGGCTTGGCCTATGAGGCTTTGGGGGCTGGAGACTTAGCCGCCGTTGAGCGATATCTGCGAATCGCTGTCGCGTTCGGATACCCGATTGCGATGACAGACCTCGGGAAGATGCTCTGTGAAAGTAAGCGAGTAGACGAGGGTCTGGCTCTCTTGAACGAAGCTGCCTCTCGCAAGGATCCTGAAGCCAATTACGAGCTTGGAGAATTGTCTGCCAAAGGTGGTGACCTGCAAGGCGCCCTGGAATTCCTTCGCGCGGCATGGATCTATGGTCATGTCGACGCAGCAGCCCTTGCGCGGCAAGTAGCCGATTACATGCTTGAGCACGGAATTGGAAAGCGCTCGTTAATCAAGCGCGAAGCGAAGGAAATCGCCGCATTCCAAAAGAAGCTCGACACCCGCCTGGTGGCCAATGCTACCTAGGATTCGACTGAGTGCCTCAAATTGGGCTGGAAGAATCGCAATATCAGCGATCCTCGCATGGATGCCTTTACATTCTGTGGCATCAACGGCTCCAGTTGTGGATTCCAAGCTGATCACTTACGGAGTGTCCGGGCAAACCATCGATCAAATTCAACGATCGATTGCAGAGCATACACCCAGTCGAAACGGGGGCTCCTACTACGCCGGCGTCACGATATGGAATCTCTCAGCATCCTATGACCTGATTCCCTCCCCACATGGCTGCCTACTCGATAACGGGCAGGTGTTCTTGAAAATCAGGATTCACCTACCTGTTCTGGAATCGATTCCCAAATCCCCTGGTGTTGAGCAAGAGTGGCGGCGGTTTTACAGCGCCCTCAATGCTCATGAAGCATTGCATGCGCAAAACGCCTACCGGGCCGCCACCACGCTGCTGGCAAAAATAAACGGGACACGCACTGATGTGCCCTGTTCTCGCGCCAAGGTGATAGCTGAGAAGGCTACGGCCGCGCTGATAGAACGGATTTCTGCCTACGACAAAGATCTAGACATTCAAACCCGTCACGGAACTACGCAGGGCGCTTATTTGAACCCCGTTGTCAGATGACCCCCCACAGAATATGAAGCCTAACTGCCTGGAGCATAACCTTTGAAGAAAACGTTATTGATGTCTGCTTTGTTGGTGTTGGCTACTGCTATATCAGGGGTTGCCGCAGCCGCAGACGCTCGTGTTGGAACCTGGAATACAATGCGTCTGGGCAACGGTGACCAGAAAAGTTACCCAGCTTTAGCAGCAGTCGCCGCCAATGTTGACGTCCTGGCCGTTCAGGAGGTGATGAATGATGAGGGCATCCAATACCTAAAACTGGCACTGGAGCAACGGACACGTGAGAAGTGGAGCTCGCTGTGCTCAAGCCCTGTAGGCTCGCGCAGTTATAAGGAGCAGTATTGCTTTCTTAGCCGCGATTCGGCAGTTCAATATGAAGACGGCGCCGTAAGCTTTTTGGATCGTAAGCATGTGTTCATGCGAGAGCCCTATAGCGCGCGCTTTAAGTCCCTCAGTGACGGCAATACCTTCGCCTTGGCCACCGTACATATCATTTACGGCAAGTCAGCCGCTGACAGAACCCCAGAGCTGAAAGAGCTCGGTAATTACTGGGAATGGCTCGAGCAGGTATACCCAGGAGAGCCCATCATGCTGATGGGTGATTTCAACATGCCCCCTTCGGACCCTGCGTTCGAGTCCCTTCGAGCACGTGCTATCCCAATGGTTACAGACGGCGCAAGCACGTTGTCGAACACAAGCGGTCGGTTTGCCAATCTGTACGACAATGTGTTTGCCAACCAGTCAGCGCGATCGATGATGTCCGGTGTTGGGATCGTCAATTACCCTGCGATGCTCAAGGTAAGCCATGAGGATGGGCGACGCGCCGTGAGCGATCATGCGCCAGTGTTCTTCCAGCTTGGGAAGGCTAGGCTGGGGAGTGCTGTCCAGATGGCTTATCCTCAAGGCCCTGCTCAGCTGATGCACCAGGTAGTGAATGCTCCGGCTCGTAATGACTCTGTCTTCACTCCTCTCGCATCGACCGGGCTTGGTGCCCTTTCTACCGCTTCGAATACTCAGGTCGGGAGCGTGCACGGTAATAAGAGCTCCCATATCTACCACCTTTCCAGCGGTTGCCCGTCCTACGGAATGATCTCGGAGAAGAATCTGGTGGTATTTGCTAGTGAAGCCGAAGCGATTACGAGCAACTACAGGAAGGCGGGTAATTGCAAGTAAGGTAAGCAAACGGCATCTTGTCATGAATGACGGTAAATATAAAATGAGAGACCCAATGAAAGCCACAATGCAGCAGGCAACCGAACACAATCAAAACGTACTGAATGTCCTAACTGAACTTCTTAGTGTACTTCGCGATGCAGATGCCATTATCGGTCGTGACGAAGAAATTTTAGCTTTCGACAGTCACCGCACCCTAGCGGCAATTCATGGTGACATACACTCTATTTTTTTGGCTCGCTAAGTTTGATTGCGGGAGGTGAATATTCTGGCGGGTGGAACGTGTTCTCTCAAACCCAACAGGATAAGGACTTCTTTCTGCTCAATATTTGCTCCCTGCTCCGTGAATCGGACTTCAATAACGGCTTCCCGCTGATCACAGATGTTTGCACCCTGATCGAAGGGTTGCCGTGTATGCCACCCGAATACGCTTTGAAGGTCAAAATCGCTCACGATAAAATCTCTCATGCGATGAGAAGTTTTCGCTCGAAAAACAGTGGAGAGATTGAGGCGGCGATTTTTGACCACGAATGACCACGGAAACAGTCCTGACTGTTGCAAACAAAAACGAGCCTTGCGATCTGTTGGCAGCAAACAACATCGTTCGACACAAGACAACTTATTGCGACACTCGGCATTATAGATTGACACAAAAACGCTGATGAATCGCCCTCTGGAGCAGAGCAACAGCCTGCAGCGCCCGGAATCACTGGTAGGTTGTGTCAAACTATGTTGTCGTTGCTGTCCGGGTTGATACGTGAGTGGTCAGTGATTTAGGGGCTTTGTGTCAATCTATGTTGATGCCACCCAGTGAACCCGCAAAGCGCGGTCAACGCCCGCTTCACATGCGAAGGCATTGTGCTGGACGAAATCGTCGCCCGAATCGGTTTGAAGATGCGCAGCAGTGAAATCGTATGTTTAACTGACAACACCGTGTGGTGAAAAGCCTAAGGTGGCGCAGTGCAGATGTATCGCCACAGCGATGGCGGGATACCCAGCGTTGTTTGAATACGAGGCCACCGTCATGACGCAATTCATAGCTACTGAACACAAATTGGCTCGCCTATGGGTCGAGGTCTGCGGCAAGAGCTTGGGCATCGAGCGTGCTGAGGCCGCAGCCATGTATGCAAATCTGTGCGGTTTCCGAACTTGGGATGCAGTTACCAGTGCGATAGGGAACAAGCAGCCCAGTGTTCCAGACGAGCAACTAGAAGTACCCGAGTTGATGGCTCGACGGGATAGCTACATTGCTGTGATGGTTGATGTCTTTGCGATAAACCCATCGATGGCCGTCCACCTGGCCGCGAACCTCAGTCCCTCCAGCGGCAAAATGCCTAAGACTATATCAATCAACCGAAGTACTTTGCATTCTCCGCCTGAAGATGAAGGTTTGAGCCTCTATGTGCCGGGCTTTGATGATCCTCGGGTAGCAAACGCAATGCTCAAGGATTTGCTAGGTGGTGCGCCAGGCCTCGAAGGCTGCAATCTGGATAACTTAACCGACCGCCTGCGCATTTCTCATCCGGTTGAACCGGGGGATTTCTGGGACTTTTACAGCGATCAGGGCTTCGACCTGATCGAAGATACCTTTGTCGAAGATTATGAATACGGTGGACCATCGTTCTTCATGCCGTGTAGCCCTGAAATATCCGATAGCGAAAAGGTACCGGTCTTCCTGACCAGCCTTGCTTACACGCCGCTAGATCATCATGACCAGATGGCAGATGAGGTTCGTCGAGTGATGCTTGAGAGCGCCAAAGCGATCACTGGTGCGGATACCCTGCTCCTCTGCTGGGGACATTTGCAGCAAAAAGAAATTGGGGGCAAGCGGTTCACCTACGCTGGCCAGATTCATCATGAGGGGACTTGGCGCGATCTGCTCCTGAACAGATCGCTGGACTCATTCGACAAGTTGCTTCGTGCAGCAACTGCTCTACAGGACATTAATGAGCCAGGGCCAGAGTTTCAGGACAGCGGCTCGGAATGCATGATTCGCTTCTTTATGGTGCAGACCCAGTGCGAGTCTAGCGCGGAGTTCTTCCAAAAATACATTGTGAACAACATCGGCAACCCCAGCGGATGGTCAATTGGGATAATTTCTAGCAAGTCCGAGTAGACATCAAGAAAATCGCATGAGGAACACCCAAGCCCCGCCTAACCCGTGGGGCCGTTGCCGTAGGGGCGGCGTGATTTTCGCTCCCAGGATCGATCGTGAATATCAAATACTGGGGGCAAGCAACATAGATTGACGAAGCGCCAC
Source organism: Pseudomonas mucoides (assembly GCF_015461845.1). Taxonomy (GTDB): domain Bacteria; phylum Pseudomonadota; class Gammaproteobacteria; order Pseudomonadales; family Pseudomonadaceae; genus Aquipseudomonas; species Aquipseudomonas mucoides. Next base: position 126,859 of record NZ_JACOPW010000010.1, read on the forward strand.
TAGATGCGACAAGAGACAATATAGTCTGACATAGGAACGGCACCCAATGAGGCCTCGGAGCGCCTGCCAGGATGGAGCCCCCAGAATCGCTGAGGGCTTGTGTCAAACTATGTTGTTAGTCGTCAGCCGCTGGTTTTTGACAATATATTTTGACACCAAGCAAAGGCCCCGGATTTGCTGGGGTTGGTGGCTTTTGCAAACATCGACAGGTTGGAGAGTTGGGTGCCCCACACGGTCTGCACCAGGCTGGTGAATGCTTTGGTCGCTGCCTCAGGGGTGAATAGTTTCCTAGAACATTTTTGAAGCGTCGATTCCTGCACTGCCGATCACAACCTGGACGGTCAAAGTGTCAAAATATTTTGTCGAGCGCCGAGGCGCGATTAGTGGTCATGGTTGAAAACTGTCAAAATCTATTTTCAATTCAGCAGTACCGGCACTCTTGCGAAGCCCGCTTTATGAGGGCAGCAGTGTCAGAATATTTTTGTTCGGCACCAGCCGCGAGCCGCGGATTTCGCGCCAAGCATCGAGCAGGAAAAGTCTATGAAAGTTAAATTAGCAGCTTGTCTGAGCTGTCTACTGGCAGTCCTAGCTATAGCTAGTGGCACCATAACTCTGACCGCCGGCGATGGAGTCATTATTCCGGTATTCGCGATTGTAACCGGTATCGCAACCCTCGTTTTGCTTTGGTGGGGCCAGAGCAAGCGCCGAACCTAGGAAAAATAGGAATGGATATTCTGAAAGTCGCCCGTTCTTTCCGCGAATCACTTGATGCGCAGAAAAACGAGGGCACTCTTCCATCCCATATGCAGAGGTTTCCCGTGTGCTGCTGTGGCGTTGTATCAGAGCTGCTAGGTCATTACTTAAACGCTTCTGGGGTTCAAGCTGAATACGTCTGTGGCTCTGGTCACGCTTGGCTTGAGTTCGAAGATGTTGTGATTGATATTACTAGCGATCAGTTTGCAGGCAGACCAGCGGTTTTCGTTGGGGCTAAAGATGATTGGTACCGGTCACTGGGTGAGTCATCTCGGCGTATAGCAACCCGTCTAAAAAGCAATCAATACAGTGAGGAAAGTGATGTCCTCCGTGAGGTCTTGCGTATGGCACAGCTACAGGATCCAGGTATTTAGTAAGAAGTCATGGCAATGTTTGATGACGTGGAGTTCGCGGCCGCTGGCTGCAATGGCTGTTCCGCAAGACTGTTGAGTGAAAAGTCGCCCGTTGCACCCAAGCCCGGCCTGGGGTCGGGTCAGTAGAAACGCCGGAATGGCCGGCGCGCAATGAGGGAACGACGATGACGAAGCCAGACCAGTCAATTACTGATATTCCAGAGGCAACGCTTGAGCAATTGGGACTTGCAAACGCCAATTTTGGCTTTCCGTTTGAGCCGCAGTATTGTGCGATGGACGATGGTATCGACTGCCCTGCTGGTTGCTGGCACTTGTTCGAGGATCTTCCTTCTTTCGATCCAGTCACACTTTCCTGGAAGAACGATGGTAATGCATGGGAGGTCGGTGTTGACGACTCTGAAGACCTGCATGACACGCCAGAATTTCAGCGTTGGGTGAAGGCCGGTTTTTCGCTCGTTCGAGTCGTGAAGCACGCTACCGCAGCGCCTCAATACCACCCGCTCGCGTACATGACTCCGGCTGCGTAGGAAATTATTATGGAAACGCTGCACTACCTGTTGAGTTTGGCAATTGTGTTGTGCACACCGCCGCTGTTCTTTTGGCTGATTGTAAGACCGACCAAGGCCGGGAAAGCAGCACAAGGAAAATCAGTCGAGTAAGTGGTGAAAATCGTGAATAACCCAAGCTGGAAACTGTTTGGCATCTCCCCCAGAACATTGGTTGCGACCGTTGCTTTCGGCATTGCACTGATGCTTCTGTTTAGCATCTGGATCGGCCTCCTTGCCGTGCTGATCGTATCTGGCGTAATCCAATATCGGAAATACCTCAAAGGGCGACCAGAGGCCGGGTATGAGGTCACTGAGAACGGCACTCGGCAGTTGTGGAATGACGGCCCGAAAATGTTCGAATAAAAGTCAAACTGACATGTGAAAGCGGCTACACGCCATCCATCGATTGGAGTCAGGGCGGGCCGCTGATCTTCGATCACCGTGTGAACTCGCTTTAGGTTATCGACGACTACTGGGAGGCATGGGTTACTGGTCGTGAGGAGCATCCGTACAAGGGTGGGATGCGCCGCTGGAGGCTATCGGCCGTGTTCTCGTTGCCTCGCAACTCGGCGATGGCATCAAGGTAACCTTACAGTTTTCGAGTAAACAAGCTGTGAACGATCAGGAAGCATTCAGCCGCGTGGTGGACGAATTAGCGGCTTTAGTTCGGCAACTAGTCCACCAACTCGGTAAGGTCGCACCAGATAGCGACCTCCCGGCGAAGGCTCTGGACTAATTAAAGCGCAAGTGTCTGCAAGGTAGTCCACTACGCAAAGACACCCTGCAGCTCACCTCACCTGGTGGTGCTGGCATGGACGAGGGTCTGCCTTCCCCTGATGCTGATAAGACCTTCCTGAGAAAGCTCCTTCATCACCTTTCCAACCATCTCTCGCGTGCACCCGACCATGGACGCGATCTCGACCCGTGTATTCTTCAATACGTACCCCTCTGGGTGAGAGATTGCACCGGGTAGACTGCATAGTTCCACGAGCGCGCTTGAAACTCTGCCGCGAACGTCATAGAAGGCAAATTGGCCGACCTTGCGTAAAGACCTAACGCTCGTGCGTGAAAGCTCACGACAGAGTCCAAACATCGCAAGAGGCTGAGATGCACAGGCCTGCAGCAGCTCTTTGGCAGTCAGCACGTATGCAAAGCACTCAGATTTGGCAAGCACGTACATTTCGATCTTGTTGCCTTCTCCGGGATCGATGCTTCCAAATACGTCGCCAGGAATTAGGTGCGCAATGTTGAGCTCGCTTACTTGAGAATGATCAGTGACTTGTATAGCCGCAGTACCTTCTGTGAGCAAAAAAACACATGGTTCCTCAGAGTCGAATCTCATCAACGTCGAACCCCGAGCAAATTTTCGTCTTTTGCCCGACGCAGTAAACAAGGTATTAGCGCCTGCCTTCTGGAGCGCACTGCTGCCGGCATGTTTCATTCATCGCTCCATCATCTGTAAGTCCCATAATGACGAGATACCTGGTCATTGGGAGATGGCAGGACGATACCCAGATTCAGTGGAAGGTGTTACTCAAAAGAGGGCTGTGTAATTTCCGTGAGCTCGTTTTGGGTAGCACATAGAGGATCCTGAAGACACACTTGATCTATTAATTTGTTCGACAGGCGATCACAGTGAATCAACCAATCGAGCCACCCTACGAACTCGATGAGCTTCCATTTCATCATCGCTTGGCAGCCCAGGTGTTGGGTGCTGGATTGGATCTGCTTAATGCGAGACATCTCGAGTCCTGGGAGGCTGGCCGCCGTATCGGTCTCATGGAGGCCAAGGCATTAGCTCAGCAGTCATCTACCCAGGATCAGGTCGTAATTCCCGGTTTGAAAACCACTGAGCCCGATCATCAGGTCACAGGCAAAGATGACTTGGTGTTTGGCGGCGAACGCATTCATATCAGCAGTGATGCTCGCGCAGCTATGCGCGCTGACTGTGAAGCAAGGCTAGATAAGTGTGCACAGCCCACAATGGAGCAATGGAAGGCTATCCTTTCGACATCCAATACGACTCTTCTCGGAGGTGGTGCGGGTACTGGTAAGACCAAGACATTGCTGTTCAGGGCATTGTTTTTCCATCGATATGCGCAGGTCCCTCTATCTCAGATACGTATTCTCACGTTCAGCCGTGAGGCTCGTGTAGAGATGGCCAGCGATCTACAGGAGGTCTTTGGTCTGTTCGGTGTGGTGCTCTCGCCGGCCGAATGTCAAGCGATAGTGATGACCCCACGCTCATGCCTTTTAACCCAATCGATGGCTCTTCCTGACCTTGCCACGGTGGTACCGCTTGAGAACTATGGAGCCAGCCCGCCTGACACATCTGCCCTCGCTGACGGCCGACCCTTCGAGGCGTCATTGAACAATACGCAGAGGGTGGAGATGACCAAGTGCCTCAACCTTCTCTATCGATCCAATAAGCGGTTCAATGAAACTTACATTGCTTTGTGGATTTCGTCGCTAAGACTACCTCAGCTTGAAGTCGATTCACCCGAAGTCGTAAAGCGCGCTTCATTGGGATGGAAGCTCAGCGAGCATGACGAGGCCCTGACCAACTCTGTTGAGGCTTTGTGGCGCAAAGCAAAGGCCTGGCCTGTTGAGGGTGTGACAGCCGCTAGAAAGGTCTTCACCGTCAGAGGTCGACCTTATGCAACACATGGCTACATCCCACAATTGAAACTCCACGTGGTGCTTGGCTTCGATAGGTCGGAAGGGCCGAGCTTGCGCCGCGATCCTTCAGCTTCAATGGAACTGTACAAAGAGGTCGCGATCAAGCGCACCCTGTTCCAGGCCTACTTTCCAGAGGGTGTGGTGCACCTGGACTCCTATCAAGATGCTGCCGAACTGTCGGAGAGGCTGAAATACCTCGCTCAAGCCGCTCCAAGCTTTTCTTACGCACTACAAGGTCAAACAGGTCCGGTACCGGTTCTCGATTCGTTCAATTCAACGTCAGCCTTACTTGATTCGCTGGGCATAGAGGTAGGGTCTGTGCCTGGCAGAATGAATTTTCTACCTGCAGATTCTGACGCACTCTACTTTGAGGCATTGGCGATTTACTGGGAGGCCCTTGAGCGGCACCTCTCTAAACTAGAGGGACCTGTGATTCCGTTTGGTCGTCTGTTCGCCGCGCTTGGGGGCGGTAAGCTGCCAGCCGTACGGTACGTGCCTATGAGTATTCTCGAGCAATGCCGCCACCTTCTCATTGACGGTGCAGAAGATCAGACGCTCCCGGTTGCCTCTTGGGTGCGGTCGGTACTGATTGAGATACGTAGAAGAGACTCAGCTCAAATATACACAAGGGGTTTGTCATCAAGTATTACAGTGGCAGGAGATCCGAATCAGTGGGTGTACGGTAGTTTTGGGGCGACTCCAAAATTGTTCTTTGACTTCGAAGATATGTTTAGTAGTCCGGTACCGGCTACGAAGGTGACCCTGACCGAGTCATTCCGGTCTACTCAAGCCATTATCGATGCGGGATCTAACCTGGTCCAAAACCTTTCTTTGGGAGTAAACCGAAGCCCTAGGTCTATTCGACCTCCAAAGGGGGAGGATCAGCCTGTCAGGATAGTTGGTGATGATCTGGATCAACTTCAACGCATCTGCCAGTCAGCAGCGGCAGATGGCTACAAAGTTTTGATACTCATCGACAGCGAGGTCGACAAGGCTTGGGTCGACTCTGCTGTTGGGGACCAGATTAGAGATGATCGTGCTTCAGGCGGGCGGTCTATCCGTGTTCGTTCATTCCACAAGGCGAAGTCACTTGAAGCGGACATCGTCGTGATGGTCGGAGACCCGTCGACTGGTGTTTCGTCTTGGTACCGCAATCAGCTCTACAAGATAGCGGGGTTCAGTTCGGGTGGTGACTCTGCGCCGGGGGATACGGTCTCTCACGGCGAGGCTTTGCGCCTAGTCCACGTGGCAATCACCAGGGCGAGGCATAAGTGCATTTGGTTTCCAAATCGCGGAGTGGGTACTGTCCGTACCGCGAGTGTGCTGGGTGGGCTGATGCCGGGACTCTTCGATGATGAGCGCCGTGCTTGATGCGGTAGGTATTTAGTAGATGGGCTGGTAAAGCCGATAGGTGATGCTCGAAATAGTGGTGAGGAGTTTGTGCTTGTTCTGTCAGGTGTAGATCTCGATGGGGCGTATGGGCTGACTGAGAAGTTTAGTCATTAAGTGGAGCGTCGCTACATGCATCTCAGCGTTCCTGTAGGCAGAGTGACCATAAGCGCTGACGTTTGTGCAGGCTTACCTGGTCAGTGCTTTGCGGCCACAAACAGTGGGTCGAGCCCTCTACTCAGCGAATTATTTCGGGCGTAATCAGGCGGCTCTGGCTTTCTGACTCGACGTCGGCAAAAGACATCAACATCAGCCTTCTAATCGGTTCAGGGAGCACTTTTACCTCTATGGTGACCCCTTCGTAGATAGCTTCGGTTTCAGAGGCTCTGAATACGCCATGGGGAATCCATGGCTCATGTCCAAGCCACCGCCTGGCCTGGTAGTCGATCATAAAGCCGTATACCTCGATCCAGAGGTGTGGACGCACGATAGCGCCGCGGGCGGACAGTGCCCCCGCTTTGAGAATTGGTTTGTGCCCTCTCTCCGTCAAAACGGAAAAGACAATTCGTGAAAATCCATCGCATTCGACGTTCGAGTGCTGGATAGGGTCGAAGAGGGCAGCCAGTTCATCGCGGGTCACAGTAGATCTCCATAGTGGAGTCAAGACTTTAACCGCGCTACATCATCCCTACCACCTGAAGGCTTCTGCCACAGGTTTCGCGATGGGAAGGTAGGGCATCGATATTTTAGGCGAGTTATCAGCAATGAAGTCTTTTAAGGCCAAGTCAGTACCAGCTTCGCAAGGTGAGCTTTTCGGAGCAGATCAGATCGCCGCCATCTATAGATCCCAACCGGAAGCACACATCGACAATGCCACCTTGTATGGATTGGTTGCCATGCGAAACGGATTGTCGGCTGGCGCATTGAACGAGCGTGTACCCGTAGGCCGATCAGGGCAGCGGCATAGCCTAGAGAGGCGTGCGATTCGATGGACGCAGCAAGATCTGCGCAGGGCAGGGGTCCTTGAGCGAGTACCGGGTGAGCGTGGTATTTGGCGCCTTACGGAGGAGGCTAAGCGCGATTTAAACATGGCGAAGCCAGGCGTCAAGGTACTTGGCTTTCGAACTGATCTAGGTGTCGCAATTTTCGGCGGTAGCGAGTATATCTTCAATAACTTAGATGTTCAGCCAGTATCAATTATTTGCAGTCCTCCCTATCCTTTGGCAAAAAGTCGGGCTTACTCTAATCCTACCCAATCGGAAATCGTTAAATACATTGTGGGGATTCTTGAGCCAATTATTGAAAAGCTTGCAGACACAGGTAGTCTCGCTATCAATGTCAGCAATGATATTTTCCTGCCTAATTCCCCCGCGCGCTCAACCTACGTTGAGCGATTGACGATAACACTGGAAGACATGGGTCTAGGGCTTATAGATCGTTTGGTATGGAAGTCCAACAAGCCGCCTGGGCCAGTTCATTGGGCGTCTAAGACGAGGCAACTTCTTAACGCAACCTATGAACCAATTCTAATATTTGCAAAGAACCCAAAGCTTTTTAAAGGGGACAATAGGCGCGTTCTCGAGCCTCACTCTGAGCGACATCTTGCATTAATCAATTCAGGTGGCGAAAAGAGAACAACAAACTATGGGGACGGTGCCTATCGGCTACGGGTTGGCAGTTACAGCAACCAAACTGAGGGACGTATTCCTAAGAACGTACTGGAGCGCGGCATTCGCTGCCCATATGGCTCACAGTTTCGTGCTTCAGCGGAAGCGCTGGGGTTGCCTAGTCATGGTGCGGGCCAGCCCTTTAGCGTTGCTGAATTCCTTATCAAATATTTGACTGAGGAAGGTGACCTTGTGGTGGATCCATGGGGTGGCCGCTCGATGACAGGTTTGGCCGCCGAAATGCTTAATCGGACTTGGATCACTGGCGAGCGGGCTCTACAGTACGTTCGTGGTGCAGCAGAGCTATTCCGCGAGCGCCCAGGCTTTCGTATCAACCCTCAACTAGAACAAGCATTCGCCGGCTCAGTCCAGCGCTAAGGATCCATTTTGCCAGCCATCAACGTTGCTGAGTTTCCTGCATTTCTTCGCGCCTATCGCTGGACTAACGTTAATCATGCTTCTCGTGGATATCCAGGGGACACGTTTCCTGATTTTCCATGGATTCAGTCGCTAGAAGGACGTGGTGTGAGGATTGTGGCGAAAGGTGTCATTACTGCGTGCCCGACGGACTACCTTCGCGAGATCCTTGCATGGGGCGCGGGGAAGAATGACCCCGGGATGAAATTTGAGGCCGGGCTGGGTAACGTGTCTCTCATTGTAATCCTCCAGCAAGTAGTGGCCAATCTTGAACAGCCGCTTGCTGCTATTGACGCTGCTCTTAAAATTCCGGGATTTGGTCTGACGTATGCTTCCAAGCTTCTCCGTTTTTTTGACCCTGGCCGGTATGGGAGCTTGGATCGCCGGATTAGGCTTGCACTGTTGAAAGCAGACCTACTTCCCAAAATACACGATAGCTATAAAAGCTCGATGATCGAAGGCTACGTGAAATTCCAAACACTCTGCGAGAGTTTGGTTTTCGAGCTCGAGTCTAAGGGCATATGCCGCCCGGAGTGCAATCTACCCTCCGCTGCGTCAGCGACGGGATGGCGCATCGCCGATGTTGAAATGGCTCTCTTCACCTGGGCCGATCGCGGCTTGCAAACGGAAAAGGGCAACCAATTCGAAACGGTGAATCCTGACATCTAGTGATAGACTTGATATTGATCCTCCGTTCTGCGTTGGCCCACTTTACACCGAATCATTTTTAGCTGGGTATCGTGATCCTTCATATGCCGAAATAGATTATCTGTGGACGACTAACTTGGAGTCTCTGCATAATTAGAGGGAGATTGTTGGGATTGTTAATCAGTCTTGGCCGTGCCGAAACTTATAATGTAGATGTTGTTTATATTTTACCGGTCTACCTTACCTCGTTTTGCCCCACACCCACCGTCGAGAAATATTTTGCTAGCGCAGTTACCGCAAGCAAGGCCGACCAATTTGAAACCCGCAAAACGGAATTGTAGAGGGGGGCTTTTTGTCGAAATGACGTCTCTATTTTGGGCGGCCCCCTGCATTGCCTTGAAGCTACAGCTGGACTCGTTATGTTCCGGTTGAACAATCGAATGCTGTCAGTCCCCTTCCTCGGGTTTGACTGTCAGTGCACATCTACAAGTGAGGTTAAAGTATGATTTGGTTTCTCGAAGGGCAGTCAAGCCAGCGTGACATTATTGAAGGTGCGCGTGACGCGCTGCCACCTGAGGTGAAGATATTCGCCTCGCACCGCGACAATCGCCCCGAAATTATGGCTGGAGCAGATATTAGCTTTTGCGAGCCCCGTGGCGCTGAAGAGCGGGTTTCGTGGGTGATTACTACTGCACGCACCTATGGAATCAAAGTAATCCTGGCGGGTCGCTTGGGGGCGGTATTTGAAAGCGCCCGGGATCGATTCGAGGAAGCTGGCCTGGTGCTGGTAACTGGTGGTTCATCGATGCGCACATTCGATCTTGTTGATGACAAAAGCAGGTTTACCGCTGAGGCGGAGCTTGCGGGCTTGGATTGCGTTCCGGCAATAACCGCAACTAATGCCGATGAAATGTTAGCAGCGTACGGGACTCTGTCTGCTTCGGGAGAGGTTTGCGTAAAGCCTGCCGTTGGCATTTATGGTCAAGGCTTTTGGCGCTTCAAGGAGGGTGCTGACCCATTTCGTAGCTTTGCTGATCCCGATGCCCGCGTTGCGAATTTCGCGACCTATATGCGTGCATACAGCGAGGTGGAAAATCCTCCGTCGATGCTTGTAATGCCCTACATGGCTGGAACCGAGTGTTCGGTGGATATGGTCTGTGAGACTGGCCGAGCGGTTGCGTTTGTAGGCCGGAGGAAGACCGGCGCGTATCAGTTATTTGAAAAGGAAGGTGCGGCGGTCGAGTTGGCACTAAAAGCGGCTGCTCATTTCCAGTGTGATGGCATCGTGAACGTTCAAACAAAGGATGATGCACAGGGTAAACCGCATTTGTTGGAAATCAATCCTCGCTACTCCGGTGGAGTCGGTTACACCCGGGAGGCTGGCGTCAATTTGGCAGGGATCTTTGCTACGCGCCGCTTAAACCTTCCTGAGCCACCTACCGTTTGGCGGGCAGGCGTACGTGTGAAAGGGGTCTCCGTTGCAGCTGTAGTTCCAAAATGACATCCTGAATCATCGAGAACCCTGAAGTTTGGTACCATTGGAGCGCTTCCGGTGGCGCGGTGGATTTAGCACTCAAGGAGTAAAAAAGGAATGATGGTGCTAGCGCCAGGCGCAAACACCGCGGTATCTAGTGCACGGAGTGAATGGACTCTGGAATGCGGGAACTCCTCGGCTTTCGGAGAGTACGCTGCGATTGCCATACTGCCGGTAAATGACAAGCGCCTACCCACTGGTGAGGCTGCCCTATTTCAGACGTCTCAGTCCTGGATGGAGTGGAGCGGCGACCAAGCAAAGGTTGGTTGTAAGTTGAACTTGTCAGCCCTCCCGTCCGGTAGCGATAGGCTACTCCTCATCGCATACACTTTTTCTGCAGCAGGACCGGTAAGCGATCTTCGTTCGTTGCACCTACTTGTTGACGAACAGATTGAATATAGGTTGGACCTTCGCGATAACGGTGAAGCGGCGATCATTATCGGCGAATTCTACATCCGCAATCAGCAATGGAAGTTTCGTGCACTGGCTGAGGGTTCGGCTTATGGTTTAGCCGCTCTAGGCCGCCGCATCGGGATCGATATTAATGACGCTCATCCAAAAGGGCGCACTAGCTCTGCGGAGGCTGACCGCGCACGAGCGGGCGCAACCGGCACTGGTTTCGCTGTTTCCCAGCACCATGTGCTCACCTGTGCTCATGTAATCGAGGGCATGAGTGATATATTCATTTCCTCCTTTGAAGGTCGTTATCGTGCAGAGCCGGTCGTCGTTGATCAGCGTAATGACATCGCTCTCCTCAGGGTGATGGAGTCGCCTGTCCTCAGATCTGTCACTTTTAAGGAAGGCTCCGGCTGCGACTTGGGTGAATCTGTAGTCGCGCTGGGTTTCCCTATGTCGGGTTTCGCCGGCGGTGGTGTCCACGTGACCCAGGGCGGCGTGTCGGCGTTGTTTGGCCTGCATAACGATTCTAGCCTTCTACAATTTACTGCGGCTATTCAACCGGGCTCTAGCGGATCCCCCTTATTTGATTCGACAGGCGCTGTTATCGGGTTGGTAACTTCTACAATGCCTGATGCTCAAAATATGAACTTTGCCGTTAAAGCGTCTTTGCTCCTCTCCTTTCTGGATGCGTGCCGCGTTGATGCAGTTCAAACATCCAGCAGCAGGACGTTCACAACTGCTGAATTAGCACGTTCGGCCCAAGCATCTATGTGGCGCGTCGAAGCCAAGAATTTTTAGCCCCTATTTTGACTTGAAAACTGCGGAAGAGACGTTAGGTTATCGACCTCACGCAACCCTAGGAATTTTTTCATGGAATGCAACGCAGATAAACAAGCTCTAAGCGCACAACTGATGCGCGGGCGTCTCGATGTCACTGTCGATGCCACACATATCGACCCGGACTCCTTGTTCGGTTTTGCCGAGCGCCGTAATCCAAAGCGTGCGTTTCTTTTCGTGTCCAAAGTACTTGGTCGCCACATACCTGTGCGGCCTTCGATCATGAATTCAAGCTTCAATAGCCTCGCAGCACAAATTCCTGACGACCTGCCTGGGCCCGTACTCGTTATCGGCATGGCTGAAACAGCAGTTGGCCTGGGTGCTGGTGTGCATCGCGCATACAGCGCGACGCGCCCGGACACGGTTTATATGGTCAGCACACGCCACCCTACTGGCAATGACCTGTTCGCCCGATTTGAAGAAGAACATAGTCACGCCAGTGCGCACCTCATTCATTTGCCGATCGATGCCGACGTTCGGGAAATGATGTTGAATGCCCGTTCGCTAGTGCTGGTCGACGACGAAGCCTCAACGGGCAAAACCTTCATCAATCTTCACCGTGCGCTGGTCGATGCCGGCCTGACTCGGGTCGAGCGCGTGGTGACTTGCGTACTGACGGATTGGTCCGGCGATGCGGTGCGCAAAACCATCGGTGACTCTGCTCAACAGGTTTCGCTGTTGCAGGGGGCGTATACCTTCCACGAGGACGCTGATGCGCCGCTGCCGGAAATGCCGGCCGTGGGCAGCATCGAGCCCGGAGAGTGGCCGTTGTCGGCGGAAAGCGATTGGGGGCGCCATGGTATTCGTTGTGTAGAAGACACTTTGGCTCTCGATCTGAAGGTCAAAGCGGGCGAGCGCGTACTCGTGGTTGGTACCAGCGAATTCGTCTGGCGTCCGTTTTTGCTCGCCGAGCGCTTGGAGCGTGCTGGTGCTGATGTGCATTTCAGTTCGACCAGTCGCTCACCAATCGCACTGGGCCATGCCATCGGTCACGCGTTGTCGTTCGCGGACAACTACGGTCTCGGTATCCCCAACTTCCTCTACAATGTCAGCCCAGGGCAATTTGATCGTGTCCTTATTTGCTCGGAAACACCTGAGCAGGCTGTGTCCGCCGCCCTGATTGAATCCCTGAGCGCGGAGGTGATTGTCGATGGTCAATAAGCGCCCCCTCGCCCTGGTTGATCTCGACGACACCCTGTTCCAGACTGCTCGCAAAATGCCAGAAGGTTCTCAGCGGATTACTGCGACTCTCGATATCGAGGGTCAGCCCAATGGCTACATGAGTACGGTCCAACACTCCCTCGCACAATGGCTCCTGTCCACGACCGACGTGGTCCCAGTTACAGCGCGCAGCGTTGAAGCATTCAGTCGTGTGAAACTGCCTTTTATGCACGGTGCCGTCTGCTCCCATGGCGGCGTGATCCTTGGTGCTGATGGAAAGCTTGACGAGGAATGGCAAGCACGCATGAGCGATGTTCTTGCTGACTATCAGGCTCGCTTGCCAGGCCTCAGTGAAGCAACCCTCGCCATTGGCAAGGAGCTTGGCATTTCCTTGCGCGGATGGGTTGTCGAGGAAGAAGGCCTGCGCCACTACGTAGTGACCAAGCACAACGAATCCAATGATGAAGTCCTGCAAACGGTTCTCGCTGAAGTTCAGGCCCGCGGTTTATTGGAAGGCATGCACATCCACGGAAATTCCAACAACCTCGCGTTCTTGCCGCTGGGCCTGTCGAAGGTAGTGGCTGTTCAAGAATTGTTGCGCCGTGATCGTGAGGCCAATGGTGAGCGTCCGGTGTTGGGCTTTGGGGACAGCATCACTGACCTCGGTTTCATGCAGGAGTGCCATATGTGGGCGACCCCAGCGCGTAGCCAATTGGCCAAGCTCGTTGGAGGGAAAGTCCATGACTAAGGCCATTGCGGGTCTGGTTACCGTGGGGAGCGGCAGCTATGCAGCAGATGATGTTCAGTTCCTGCTGCAGGCCGTTCAGATGGAGACCACTGATGTCTTGGAGAAGGAGCGTCTGATTCAGTCGAAGCAGAAGCACTACTCCGAAATGATCAGCCTTGAGAGTGCGCCGACTGACGTGCACAAAGCCCTCTACGAGCGCGCACTCGAACAAAACGGTACCCGCATGGCCATGGACGTTCAGTCCCTGGCGCTGGCGCTGAGCGAGGCATGCACGGGCCCGTCTATTGTTCTTGTGTCTTTCGTTCGTGCTGGCTTGCCGCTCGGCGTGTTATTGCGTCGGGCCCTGCTCGACATGGGTCGAGATGCGCACCACTACGGAATCAGCATTGTCCGAGATCGCGGGATCGACAAAGTCGCCCTCGAGGCCATCATTCAGGAACATGGTTCCGAGAACATCGTCTTCGTCGATGGCTGGACAGGGAAGGGCGCAATCTCTGGCGAGATTCAGCGCAGCCTCAATGGCGACTCGCGCTTCCCTGAGGAACCCCGGCTTGTAGTACTGGCAGATCCCTGCGGCCGGGCGTGGTTGTCCGCGTCGGCTGAAGACTGGGTTATCCCCTCCGGCATCCTTGGTGCGACGGTGTCTGGTCTGGTTTCGCGCTCCATATGGCCCGCAGATGGAGGCCTGCATGGTTGTGTGGTTTATGACCATCTGCGTGAGCACGATGTCACCCGCGAGTTCATCGAGCAGATCGAAGAGAAGCGAAAGGCGTTGGGGACGGCTCCTCAAGCCTCTCCATGGACCGATACCCAGCGTTTTGAACTGCAGGGTGCAGCTTCGCACGTAGTCAAGTCGCTGGCCTCCCAGTTCGGCATTACCAATCTCAATCGAGTAAAGCCTGGTATTGCCGAAGCAACACGCGCGGTACTGCGTCGCGTACCTGATCACGTCTTGGTGCGCAGCCGTAGCGACAGTGATGTTCAGTTGCTCATGCACCTGACTGAGGGCGCTGGGGTCGCTGTGGAAGAAGTGGGTGCTGCATTAGGCCCTTACCGGGCGGTAACCATCATTCGGAGTGTGAGCTGATGAAAGTCCTTTCTCCTTATGCCCTGGGGGCAACGCTCTACATGCCGGCCACACGTCCGGATCTGCTGGATGTGGTTTTCCGCACAAAACTGCCAGAACTGCGTTCTTTGGTCGTGTGCCTTGAGGATGCGGTCGCGGAGATTGACGTCGACACGGCTTTGAGAAATCTGCATGGACTGCTTACCGCAATCAACGAGCGCGGTGGGCGTCCGTCCGATGGTCCACTGCTGTTTGTTCGTCCCCGAGACTCGGTGATGGCTGCTGTGCTGAATGATTGGTCGTTGATGGCCCACGTTGATGGGTTCGTTGTGCCGAAATTGACCCTGCGCAACCTCGGGGAATGGGAACACGCCGTTACAAACCCGGCGCTGTACCTTATGCCGACGCTGGAAACCACAGACGTGTTCAACCCTGGTGCAATGGTCGAGTTGGGCCAGGCGCTGAAGGCGAACCTAAATCAGCGGATTATCGCCCTACGTATCGGTGGGAACGACCTGATGGGAAGTCTTGGACTTCGTCGGAATCCTGCAACAACGCTCTATAGCACCCCAATGGGCTACGTGATCCCAATGTTGGCAGGCGTCATGGGGTCCCAAGGTTTCGCACTGACGGCACCAGTGTTCGAGCAACTCGCGACACCGCATTTGCTGATGGAGGAGCTTGAACTCGACATCGCCCATGGCTTGGTAGGGAAGACGGCGATTCATCCATCGCAGATCAGCACGATCCAGGACACGTTGCGCGTAAGCCTCGAAGACCTCAACTGCGCGAAGATGATTGTCAGTGACGCTGCTCCGGCAGTGTTCAAGCACAACGATGCCATGTGCGAACCTGCGACCCATTACAAGTGGGCGGTCAACATCCTTGAACGAGCGAAGTGGCACGGGGTTCGGCAAGCAGATGTAGGACCCATTGAGGCCCCTATCCGTTTGGCCGAGGCCGTGGGATGACAATGGAATATGACGATGCTGGCGGGCAAAGGCGTCATGTGATGTCGGTTTTTGACTTCGACGGCACGCTGACCCGGCACGATAGCTTCGTTCCATTCCTGAAGTTTGCCTTTGGAACCCGGGAATTCAATCGACGTATTTTGCGGCTTGCCCTGCCAAGCGTTCGATACCTGGCTCGGCGTTTGAATCGTGATGAGTTGAAAGCACAGCTGATCAGCACGTTTCTCACAGGCGTAGAAACGAAATGGATGCAGGAGCAGGCCGTGAAATTCTGCGGGTTGTTTTGGGGACAGCTCATGCGCCCTTCAGGTTTAAAATCTGTCGCCGCCGAAGTAGAGGCGGGAGCAGTAGTTACTCTCTGCTCCGCGTCCCCAGCGTTGGTTCTCAAGCCGTTTGCGGATCGACTTGGCATCAAGTTGATCGGCACCGAGCTTGAGGTAGTAGACGGTCTGTTGACCGGGCGCATGACTGGCAACAACTGCAGATGCGAGAACAAAGTACTCAGGCTTGAGGCTGTGTACGGGCCACTGGACCTGTTCCGGGTTAAAGCATGGGGTGATACCCGCGGCGATTTCGAATTGTTGGCTGCGGCCCAAGAAGCACACTGGCGACACTTTCATCCCGCATGGCGTCGTCTAGGCCTGCGGGCAAATAGAAGCGGGAATTCGGGTGTGCGCAATGTCGCGCAAGCCAACCTGCAAGTGACGATCAACCCTGATCGACACGCGAACACTGATGACCAACAAGGAGCGTAACCATGGCACTAACCCTGCAAAAACAGCAATCCATCTCCCTGGCTAAAACGGCCGGTAGTTCGCTGACCAGCATCAGCCTTGGTTTGGGTTGGGACCCAGTCAAGGCGGGCGGTTTCCTCGGCAAGATGTTTGGTGGCGGTGCCGAGATCGACCTCGACGCTTCCTGCATTTTGCTGAACAGCGATTACCAAAAAATCGACCTGGTATGGTTTCGCCAACTGAAGTCTCAGGACGGTTCGATCAAACATTCCGGTGACAATCGTACCGGCGAAGGCGATGGTGATGACGAGACCATTAATGTCGACCTGCAGCGCTTGCCTGCCTCCGTCAAGTATCTGATTTTTACGGTAAACTCATTTACGGGACAGACTTTTGAGAAAGTCGAAAAGGCCTATTGCCGTATTGTGAATGGCAGCAACAACAATGAGCTAGCTCGCTTCAACCTATCGGAAAAAGGTGGGCACACCGGAATCGTCATGGCGAGCCTGACCCGCGAGAATGGCGATTGGGAATTCAAGGCAATCGGTACGACGACGAATGGCCGAACTGCCGACGACCTAATCACTCTGGCCGTTCAGGCGCTGCGCTAATGGCTAATCTCGTCCCTGGGGGTAATGCGCCGGTTGCCAGCGGCCAGCTTCGCGTTGATATCAATTACTCGCCAATCCCGGGGGCCGACATTGACGTCTCTGCCTTCGCACTGGGCGACTCGGCCAAAGTCCGAGGCGATGGTGACATGTGTTTCTATGGCCAGCCTCAAATTCTGGGTGGCGCTGTTCAGCTGACCGAGTCCTCGGCCGGGCGCGCAGTCTTCTCCCTCGATACGAGTCGACTTGAGTCTTCAGTTGAGAAAGTGGCCCTTACCGCCACTATCTACGAAAACAAGGCAAGCTTTGAGCGTGTGTCACAACTTTCGGTTGTTGTGACAGGAGGAATCGAAGCTCAAATCCCTACTGGCGGCATGAAGGAAACAGCACTCATCCTCGGCGAATTTTATCGCCGAAATGGTGACTGGAAATTCCGCTGTGTGGCCCAGGGCTTCAATGGCGGACTTGAGCCGTTGGCCAAGCACTTCGGTGTAGATGTCGCCGCACCAGCGCCGGCCCCAGCGGCAGTGGTACAAACGCCGCCGCCTGCTCCGGCCGCGCCCCCTAAATCTACGATTAGCCTGAACAAGGTCACCCTCGATAAAACACGATCGTCTATCAGTCTTGAAAAGACGGCAGCCGGTTTCGGCGAAATCAAGGTGAACTTGAACTGGAACAAAGGCAGCTCGGGCGGCTTCTTTAAGCGAAGCCAATCCGTCGACTTGGACGTTGGTTGCCTGTACGAGCTGCAAGACGGCGAGAAGGGGGTTGTTCAAGCCCTCGGAAGATCGTTCGGCAGCCTCACCCAGGAACCTTTCATCCAATTGATGGGTGATGACCGTACGGGCTCTGTCGCTGGTGGTGAGTGGCTGCACATCAACGGGGCGAAGTGGAGTGACATCCGCCGGATCTTGGTATTCGCCTTCATCTATGAAGGTGCTCCGAACTGGAAAGAAACCGATGGTGTTGTGACGATTTTCATCCCTGGCCAACCCGAAATTGAGGTCCGTCTCAATGAAGAGGGTGGTCGTGACGCAATGTGTGCCATTGCGATGCTTGAAAATGTGAACGGCGCCGTTAAGGTCTCTCGGCGTGTGGACTTCCATCGAGGTCACGCAGTAATGGACAAAGCTTACGGCTGGGGCATGAACTGGCGCGCAGGCTCCAAATAGAAAATCTGGCGGGGTCTGCCGACCCCGCCCTTGAGGGAACACAACATGTTTGCATGGCTTAAACAAAACGCTGTTGCAGCGCGTGAAGCACTGACTACTGAAGTTTCAAAGTTCAAGAACCAGAAGTTTCTTGATGCGATGACTGCGAATTGCGCGCTCATCTCGGCTGCGTCAGGTGGTATCTCTTCTGAAGAAAAACAGAAGATGACCGGTTTCATTCAAAACTCGCCTGAGTTGAAAGTGTTCGACATGGGCGACGTAATCAAGGCGTTCAACGCACACTGCGAAAAGTTTGAGTTCGACTTTCAACTCGGCCAAGCCGAAGCACTGAAGGTCATCGGCAAGATCAAGAACGATGCCGGCGCGTCCCGACTCCTGGTGCGCGTGGGCTGTGCCATCGGTGCGTCGGACGGCGACTTTGACGCCCAAGAAAAAGCGGCCTGCCGTTTGGTCTGCCTTGAGCTGGGCCTTAACCCAGCTGATTTTGAACTCTAAGGAGCGTTACTTTGGACACTCAAATCGGTTTCCCTCCGCTGACCATGGCGGTATTCGTCGGGATCGCGCTCGGCGCGCTTCTCCTCGACATGGTTACTCACCGCGGTGACAAGCCAATTTCCCTGGCTAAGGCTTCGATTTGGTCGATCTTCTGGATCGCTATCTCGTTAGCGTTCGCCGGCTTCTTATACGTACAGCACGGCCCTGAAGTCGCCAGCCTGTTTGTAACTGGCTACGCCCTGGAAAAAGTTCTGAGCGTCGACAACCTGTTCGTGTTCATGGCGATTTTCGCATGGTTCAAAGTGCCAGATGGCATGCGTCACCGAGTCCTGTATTGGGGCATTATCGGCGCCATTGTGTTCCGCGGCATCTTCGTTGCCATTGGTACCGGCCTGTTGGCTTTCGGTCCGTGGGTCGAAATCGTCTTCGCAGTGATCGTGGCTTGGACCGCAGTTATGATGCTGCGCGCCGGCGGTGATGATGAAGAGGAAGAGGACTACTCCAAGCATATGGCTTACCGCTTCGCCCAGAAGTTGTTCCCTGTGTGGCCGAAACTCCATGGCCATAATTTCTTCGTCAGCCGTAAGCAGCTGGAGGTGGAACTCCAGAAGCCTGAGAACAAAGGCATGACTCTGGCAGCAAAAGGAACGATTTTTGCGACCCCGCTGTTCCTTTGCCTTGTAGTGGCCGAAGTGTCTGACGTGTTGTTCGCGTTCGACTCTGTGCCGGCGGTGATCGCGGTTAGCCGTGAGCCCCTGATCGTCTACTCTGCCATGCTGTTTGCGATCCTGGGTCTGCGTACCATGTACTTCGTGCTCGAAGCGCTGAAACGCTACCTGGTCCACCTGGAAAAATCTGTAGTCGCGCTGCTGTTCTTCATCGCCATTAAACTCGGCCTGAACGCAACCGACCACATGTTCCACCATGGCTACACAATCGATGCAAACACCAGCCTGCTGATCGTTATGGTTGTACTGGCGATTGGTGTGGTTGCAAGCCTTGTCTTCCCAGGCAAGGAAGAAGCTCAACCTGAAACCGCTGAGTAACAGCCCATACCACAAGGAGTAATACCCATGGCGTTGACCCTACAGAAAGGTGGCAATCTTTCGTTGACCAAAACCGACCCGAGCCTGACCAAAATCTTGGTAGGCCTGGGCTGGGACCCGCGTGCTACTGATGGTGCTGAGTTCGACCTGGACGCCAGTGCGCTATTGCTGGCAGCAAATGGCAAAGTACGCGGCGAAGCCGACTTCATTTTCTACAACCAGCTGAAAAGCGTTGACGGTTCGGTTGAGCACACTGGCGATAACCGCACCGGTGCGGGCGATGGCGACGACGAAGTAATCAAGGTTGACCTGAGCCGCATCCCGGCCGACGTGGACAAAGTCGTCTTCATCGTTACCATTCACGATGCTGAAGTACGTAAGCAAAGCTTCGGTCAGGTCGGCGGTTCCTTCATTCGTATCGTTAACGATACGACCAGCGCGGAAGTCGTTCGTTACGACCTGGCAGAAGACGCTTCGACCGAAACTGCGATGGTGTTTGCTGAGCTGTACCGCAACGGTGGCGAGTGGAAATTCCGCGCTGTTGGCCAGGGCTATGCCGGTGGCTTGAAAGCTCTTGCCAATAACTACGGCATGAACTTCTAGCGCGTAGGTCGTTGATTTAATTAAATATTTTTCCTGATTGGCCTTGTATTAAAGGCCTTTCAACCTCACTAAAAGGAATCAAAAATGGCCGTATCTTTGCAGAAAGGTGGGAACGTAAGTTTGTCTAAAGAGGCTCCAGGCCTGACCGAAGTCACTGTAGGTCTGGGTTGGGACGCACGAGTTACCGACGGCTCGAAATTCGACCTCGACGCGTCGATCTTCATCCTGGGTGAAAGCGGCCAAGTCCTCGACGACGCCAGCTTCATTTTCTACAACAACAAAAAATCGGCTGACGGTTCGGTTGAACACCTGGGCGACAACCAGTCCGGCGAAGGCGCCGGTGATGACGAGCAAGCCAACGTCAAGTTGACCGGTCTGGCTGCCGCTGTGAAGAAACTGGTATTCGCCGTGACCATTCACGACGCTGAAGCACGCAAGCAGAGCTTCGGCCAAGTTGCCAACGCTTACATCCGTGTGGTGAACAAGGCTGACGGCAAAGAACTGGCGCGCTACGACCTGAGCGAAGACGCTTCGACCGAAACCGCCATGATCTTCGGCGAGCTGTACCGCAATGGCGACGAGTTCAAGTTCAAGGCGATCGGCCAAGGTTTTGCGGGCGGCCTGGCCCCTCTGGCTAAATCGATGGGCGTGAACATCGGCTAAGCCGGAAGGCTTGAGAAAGCCCCCGCGAACCGGGGGCTTTTTCTTGCCTACAGAATGACCTCGGAATGGGTCATGTGGGCGGCGGTTTGATCTCTTCAACATTAGGAACGACTGCTGGCGATCTCCACGGC
This sequence comes from Pseudomonas mucoides, assembly GCF_015461845.1. GTDB lineage: Bacteria > Pseudomonadota > Gammaproteobacteria > Pseudomonadales > Pseudomonadaceae > Aquipseudomonas > Aquipseudomonas mucoides. Next base: position 147,502 of record NZ_JACOPW010000010.1, read on the forward strand.
AGTCCACCGGTTCTCGGGTTTAAAAGGATATTTGGATGGGCATGTTTCGTGGGGTTGTAGCTGTAGGTGTTTTGGTGTCCATGTCAGGCTGCGGAGCCTACAACGACTTCAAGGCCAACAACGCAGTTCAAGAATACAGGCAGGCATGCCTTGGAAATTATACGAACGAGTGCGAAAGCAAACTGGTCGACACGAACATTGTCATGCTCGAGCTCGCGCGCAGTAATATTGACCGGGAAAAGGACTCGATCGTGCAGGTCGTTGGCAAGGATGGGTTTGAACGCTTCTCAAAAACCGCCAATGAGCTGATTGACCACCTGGTCGACCAACAAGAAAACAAACGTCCCGGTTTTTTTGCGCGATGGTTCCTGGGGGAAGCCCAACCGTTCGGCAATACCCGCAACCAACTTTTTGACATTTCAGACATGCAAGAACTGCGTGCTGCAGTGCTTCAAAAGATCAGCGCCGGTGTTCAAGCGAGCAAAGCATCTGCTAAGCCTAATGAACCAATGACGGAGACTGAGGCAATCTTGTTAGGCAAGGTACCTCAAGCACCGACTCAGGCTCAGGTCACCCCGACTGCCCGGCCGGCGGAACCAGCAGCTCAGGCCGTCGAACCGACTGTTCAGGCAAAGGCATTAGTGCCATCCGACCTTGCTGCATCTGCAGATCGGATGATCGCGAGTGAAATCGCCCAGGATGGCGGGGATGAATACAAGGAGGGCCGTCAGGTTATTTTTGCTGACCTGAATAACGACGGCATCAAGGATGCCGTGGTGCTTTACACGATCGAAGGTCAAGGTGGCGGTAATGGCTACTTCCAAACCCTTGCCGCGTTCATTGGCAACTCGGCAGGTTGGGACTTCCGTGGAAAAGCTGTAGTCGGCAATGGTGTCCAGGACATTCAGGTAGTTGATCCCCAAACCGTCAGACTGACGGTTCTCTCCGTCGGTCCGGATGATGCGGATTGCTGCCCGAGTGTTCAGAGCACCGAAAACTACAAGTGGGACGGCACGACATTTCTTCAAGCCCCAACGTCGTAAGTAAGAGCCAGGCTTCAGGCACCTAGTCGTGTGCATACGAGCGCGGTTAGGCAGGGCTCTGGCGAAACGCTGGAGCAAACAAAATGAAGGAAAAATCGAATATGTCGCGATTCAACATCGGCTCTGGCCTTTTCGTCATGTTGCTCACCCTGGTATCAGCCTACTCCAATGCCACCAGCTTTGATTGCACCAAAGCTGCAAGCTTTGCTGAGAAATCGATTTGCACAGATTCTGCACTCAGTCGTCTGGATGAGCAGATGAACTCCGAATATGTCCGCGCTTTAGACGTAGCGCCGAACAAGGCCCAGGTCCGTCAAGATCAACGAGACTGGTTGCGTCTGCGCGACAACTGCAAGACCGCCAGTTGCTTAACCGCTTCGATGACTGATCGGCTCAGTGTTCTATTACGCACCAAGGTGGATCAGCCATCTAAAGCGCCAACCTCCGTTGCCGCTACCCGGGTTGATCAATCTGAAACGAATGTGATTTCAAAGGCCGCTACTTCTCCGATGGTCCCCGCCGTGGTGAAGCCGGCAGCCCCGCGAAATGCCACGGATGATCATCAAGCGATCCTGAACTTGAAGATTGGCCTGTTCGTGATGGCAATGTTGCTGCTGGTCTGCATTTACCTGCACCGTCGGGGGACCATTACGATCTATCAGGACTACACCGACGCGCTTTGGACAACCTTGACTCCGATCTTGGGGATTGGTGCGTATTTCGTCGCGAGCGCCTGGCTCGAGGTACCACGCAACTACTCCATCATTGCTGCCTGTGTCCTTGGTGGTCTTATGTCATTGCAGGTGCTTATCCAAACGTACAGAAGCAACAGCATCTGGTTTTTTCTTTTATCCCTCTTCGCAAAGGTCATTCTGCTGACCTTCTACCTCCTGATGATGGCCCTCCTGCTGTGCGGCGGTGCGCGAACCAAAAGTGAGGCCCGGCGGCGGCGCGGCTGGGCAGTTCTTGCCACGACCGTATTCGTATTCCTCTCAGGCTGGATGTGCCGGAATCGGCAATTCAGTTCGATCGACGATTACATAGCCGGACGGGCATAAGTGACATATCGGAGGTCGCGCTATTGCCACATGCGCGACCACCGATGTAAATGGACGTCGGGCCAGTTTAAGGGGCCCGACCGAAGCCGGCATTTCAAACAACAAAGAATCCAGGAAGAAGGATCAAGGAGTAGTCATGGGATTTCGTTTCAGCAAGCGAATCACGATTGTGCCTGGCGTACGCCTTAACATCAGTGGAAAAGGGGTAAGTACTTCGATTGGGCCTCGTGGTCTGAGTATGACGATGGGCCGCAATGGCACCTATCTCAATGCGGGCTTACCCGGTACTGGTCTTTCATATCGTGAAAGGATCGACCGGCCCAGCAGATCGAGTAGCTCTCAACCAGGCCCTGCCGGAAGCGAATACTCTGGCCAGGTAAAGGTGAAAGTAAACGACGATGGCACGTTGTTGATTACGGATATGGATGACATCGAGTTGCCGGCTGCTGTCATCAAACGCGTCAAATCCGAGATGGCCGATTCCATTCAGGATTTGCTGACGAAAGCAGCTGATAAGGTCAATCAGGATCTCGAATCATGCCTAGGTGTGCACCTACTGACGCCTCGGCCGGGGGCCATGCCGGTAATCCCAGTTCCTTTCGCCATTGAAGAACCCACGAGGCCTACTCAGCAAACGCCAGGCTTAATGGATCGAATGCTACTGCGCAGCTCGAAGATTGAGCGTGAGGCCGAGTCGGCGGAAGAGCAGTATCGACAAGACCTCGCGAACTGGGAGGCAACGCGGGACGCCCATGAGTTTGAACGCACCGAAATCGAGAAAGCATTCCGGCTGGCGGCAAAGGGCTTCAGTGCTCAGATGGAACGTGCTCTGGACTATGTGTTGAGCGGCATTGCCTGGCCAAAAGAAACACAAGTGGCCTATGAGTTCTCGCAAGACGTTACCGGCGTCGCGCTCGATGTTGATTTACCTGATGAGGGAGATATCCCGCAGCGCAGCGCTGAAGCCAGAGGCAATGGCAAGCTGACCTTTAAGAATCGTTCGGACGCCCAGGTGCGTAGGGATTTTGTCGCCTTGTGCTATGGCTCTCTGTTTCGAGTTATAGGAGAGGTATTTGCTCTACTGCCGGCGATCCAGAAGATCTTGGTGTCTGGCTACATTCAGCGTAACAACCCTGCTACCGGTGCGGTGGATGACCACTATGTGCTCTCGGTCTTGGTAGGCCGGGATCAGTGGGATGCGATTGACTTTAATCGTCTGGAGACGATCGATCCTGCAGCGACCTTGAACGCGTGTGGCGCAGTGGTAAAGCTAGACCGCTCTGCGCGTTTTGTTGAGGTGACGCCGATGGATATGTCGGTCTTGAACTGAAGATAACCGCGGCGGCTAGAGCCGCCGCGGTGTGGGGCAGGGCAGAGCGGGAGTGGATTAGCGAATGATTCCTTCGCGCTTTGCTTCCAAGATCCACATCGGGAATTCCCGCATCAGCCGGTCGTACAATTGCTCTTCCGTCATGTCGTGCAGGTCATCCAGGGCAAAGAATCCGCAGTTGTCCACAACTCTCCCGGGCATGGTGTCCAGTTTCTCAAGAATGCCGTAATTCCGGCCTGCTAAACCTACGTATTGCCAGAAGATTCCCAGCTTCGCTGCATCCACCATTAGTTGCGTGATCTTGCGGTTTTCAGACACTCCACCGTCGCTAATGAAAACGACAAACATTGGGGTTTTGTCTTTAGACGCTTCGAAGGACTCGATCACTTTTTGGATCGCTCTCGGCTCATCGTTGTAGCGTCGACCCACGTCCCACTTGGTCCAGCCATTGTTGTCGGCCGCGACAAAGTTCTGGTAGTTGTTCAGTGTCACAGGTGAGAGTCGCAACGGCCGTTCGGCAAATGTCCAACACTCAAGTTCGGCGTCTGTATCCATTGCGACGGCGATGGGCACAAGTCGATTGAGTACTTCCTGCACCCGGCCGGTTTTGTATTGATTTCTCATCGAGTCGGTGACGTCGAGCACAAGCAAAACGCGAGCTTTCATTCCAACCAGGCAGGCTTTCTCGAGGCTAACCTGTGCCTTCTTGGCCAGACTGACCAGTTCCGGCGCGACAGCAGCTACACGCTTCTCCAGAGAGATTGTGGAGGGAGATGGGGCCGGTGCAGCCTCTCCAGCAACTTCGCCGCCAAAATGCCTCACGAGAGCGTCCAAGCCCTCGGCAAACCCCTGAAGGTTTGAGGCCAACCGCCACTCCCCATTCTTACGGTAAAGCTCAACGATCATTACCGCTTTCTCGGTTGTGAATGTGAGCCCTGAGAATGCGCAGGTCGCTCCTATCTCACCAGCTGGGCTGATTACTTTGAAGTTGCCATTCTGGATGTCATTCATCGCCCCGGGACCGTCGATGGAGGCTGTAAAGACCAAGCGATCGATAGAGGCGGGCAGGGTGGCTAGATTAATTTCAAACTGGCCACCGGTGGCGAGAACCAAACTGCGGCAAGGCGTGAAAGGCTGATTGAAGAAGACCATGTAGCGATCATCAGAAAGCTTGCCATGTTCGTCGACACCGAAACAGACGAAGTCGATTGCGCTGGGGCTTTCGATGTTGACCGAGAGAGTGAGTGAGAGACCGGGAAGAATATTTGCCAGAGGCATACGCTGGCCTTGGGTGATCTGCATGCATGGTTCCTTGTGACGATTAGAGCGCCTGATTATGAAACGGCCAAGGTGATACAGCCGTTTCACAAGAGTGGCTGGTATATCCGTAGGCTTAAACTTAACGGCGCTCGACGTTTCTGCAAGTCTTATACGGCCAATGAGGTCGCAGCGGGAAATTCCTATGGGAAGAACTGTTCATTCTCTCGAGGACACGGGGCAATTCATCATGGGTTGACGAGGCCGATGATGCTTGCATACAACCAAAATAGAAATCCAGCGGCGGCCGTGTGCCGTCGCGGGTGTACTTGTCAAGCATGAATCTGCTGAAAGCGCCTGCTAGCACGAAAGCTTAGACATACTGTTTTTTGCCGCTCCTTTCGATTGGGTGGCCTTTAAATACGTGTGGGCCGTCCATGGTCAGCTCAATTTTGTCTCCCTTTCGAGTCAGCCACGGGGTGGCTTCGCTGCCGGCTTTGGAGGTAACTCCGGACGGGCGAAGCAGGACAAAGTCCTGGGAAATTTCGATCTGCCCGATCACATAGGTATACACCATTGAGCTAAAAAAACCGGACTTGAACTCGAATTCGCATTCCACGACTTGGTCGCCATACTCCATCCGCATCTTAGGTTTCAGCGATGCCACCGAAATCGCACCGTTATCTACTGCTGAATAAACGCTGCAGACCAGCGCTACCTTGCCGCCCATGAGCTGCGAGATTGCTGGGTTAATTTCGACGGTTTCAATACCAGGAGCGGAGGCGCTGGCGCTGATCACGTCGCCGGTATGGAAAACGAAGGGATCGACGTCAAAAGCCCCACGCTTATCAGGTGCCTGGATGATGGACATTCGCCCATCGGGACGAAGGATGCCGATTCGCAGATCGAGGTCGTCGTTGTCAGATCCGTCGCCGTTATCAACCCACGTAGCGCTGACGCGAATTACCTTTGGAGCTGACGGCCCTTTTTCGAGTGACACCTTGTGGCTGCTGCCAGGCTTGTCCAGTTTTACTACGGTCTTAGCGATGTTGACGGGCTTCGGAGGCGGTGCAGGTGTTACCGCCTGCCCGGAGGATGCATTGTCTTCAACTTCGATGCCATAAAACCCGCAAAGTCCGGCAAGACCTGAGGCGAAACCTTGCCATACAGAGCGCGCTTTGAGCTGGCCGTTCCGGACGTACAACTCAAGCACGATGATGCCCGTCTCTTGTGAGAAGGGCTCAGGGGCCAGTTCCAGGGTTTGGTCCCCGGCAATGACGATAGCGCGTAGGTCTTTGACTGCTTCGAAGCCGCCGGCGCTGCCGTCTTGCGTCAAAGTAATAGCGATCTTCGTTATGTTGGCCGGCAGTCGAGACGAGTCGAAGCTGATGCTGTGACTCACCGTGTCGCCACGAGCGACCGGGGGCGCGAATGTCGCCGCGCCTGAAGAGTGCTCTGGTGCATTGAAGAAAACCATGCCGCTGTCATCCACTACCTTGCCAGTGTCGGTGACCAAAAACGCAGTAAGGTTTACGTCTAGGTTGTTACCTGCCGCATGGGTAACTTCCACCCGCCCTTGGGAGGAAAAGATCGTTGTGTTCTCGCCGGGTTTGAGTGACTGATTCAATTCATGCCGCCTATTCCATGGGTTTTCGTAACGCATTGTTCATGCGCTGCGCTTTTGTTGTTTGAGCGCGAAGGCCGGCCAATGGGGAAACATCCCTCATTGGTGCTGATCGCATTGATGCAGTTTAACGGCTTGGCCGCCGGCGACCGCCGCGACATCCATTCTCCATTTACACACCGTCTGAAACCCAAGTTTGGAACGTACGAGAGGGAATGTTGTGCGCGACATTGAAAGTCCTCTCAGTCCCGTTAAGTTCTGTTCGTAGGAAACAAAAACATCTGCCCGGCGTTCTGCACCGGAATTCGACACGGCATTTTGAGTGGTGCGGTCTCCTGCTAGATGGCAATATGCTACATCTATTTGCGCTCCCCTCATCATCCAGGGTCTGGCGTTTAATTTCTGACAAGGACCCGTTGGATGCTAATCGCACTTGTGGTTTTGAACGCCCTTTATTTGATCTGCAGTCTGCTGTTCAACGCCGAGCTGCTCAACATGGCTGGCGCTGATATCCCCCTCCGAAAACTCGAAGTCCTTGAGACCTATAGCCAGATCCTGGCGGCGACGAGTATGTGCTTGCTGGTATGGCGAATCTGTTATCGACGATACCAAGGCAAGGGGAGGGTGCTGTGGGTTTGGCTCGGAGCATCGACACTTGTCGTTACGCCGTTGACGTGGTGGTTTCAGGGTGCGGCACCGGATTGGATCGCAGAGCAGTTCCCCGGCTCGCTACGGGTCAGTAGCCTCTACGCATACGTCACCAAAAAGGGATTGCTCTATGACTCCCTGACTATTCCGCAGATCCCCTATAAGGCTTACAAGGATCAGGGAGAGGGGAAGGCTTTTATAGCAAACCTCGGCGTTCTGATGAGTGTTCAAGGCTCTTACGTCGAGCGCATCGACAGGAACTTCCAAGGCTTTTCAGCTGCTGTTTTTCGTGGCTACACCGTCCGTAATGGAGACGCGTTATACGAGCGCTTGCAAGAAACTGTCGTGCCCTCAATCAGTGACATCAGCAGGGCGTATGCACAGCTTGAAGGTTTTCGTGCGGGAGGCATCTCGGGGAGTGAGTGGCGACCGATCAAATGGCCGAATGCAGGGGAAGATCTGGGATACCAGCCGACCATTGACGAGTACGCCCGGTCAATCAATCCCGGTGTGCGGACACGAGATGCTCTGGCCAACACCACCGAGGTTCGCCACATGGCGAAGACCAAACTCGGTCCTCTCTATGTGAAGGGCATGAACCTTCTGGCTACGCGAGAGCAGTACCAGGCTTATCTGCCTGGCATTGCCGACAACATGGCCTATGACGTCGCTCACACCGACATCCACGGGGCTGAAGGTTTGAACGTCCTCAAGAATATGTGGTTTATCCCCTTCTCCCTTCTTAGTGGGTTGTTCTTCGGCGGCATCAGTCTTGTGGTCTTGATCATCTCGGGTGTTGAGGCGCTTCGAAGCCTCCCCGGGCGAATTCGCTTCGTTCGACCGGTCGCCGTGATTTCGATCGTTATGCTGCCTCTCGTTGTTGGCAACGCAATTGTCGATAGCCCCGGTTATAGAGATGCGTTCAGGAGCTTGGGCAAACAGCCAGTTGTGCTTGCCACCGTTTTCCATTGGGCCATGTCCTCAGAAGCAATGCTTTACAACATCACAAGGCCTCTGCTGAAAGCAGAGTGACCTACACAAAGGGAGAGTCACCGTGCGTAAAAAGTTTCTCGTTTCAGTACTGGCATTGGCCATCGCAGCATCAACCTCTGGCTGCGCTGAGTTGGGCATCAACAAGCAACAGGCTGGTACCGCAGTGGGTGTCGTCGCTGGCGCTGTCATCGGGCAGTTCATCGGGAAAGGCAACGGACGGATCGTGGCAACCCTGGTCGGCGGTGCACTGGGCGGTTACATCGGTAACAAAATCGGTGCAAAACTCGATGAGCAGGATCAACAGGCCCTGGCGCAACGCACGCAAGATGCTTTGAACGCCTCGCCGAGCGGGTCCAGTTTGCCTGTGTCCTGGACATCGGCGCATTCCGGCGCTTCGGCGGAGATCGTTCAGGGCCAAGAGTTCACCCAAACCAAAACGGTTGAAGTGAAACGTGCACCTAAGATCGTTGCCGTCCCTTCGATGAAACTCATTAACGAGCAGTACGTCACCAAAAGCAGTTCGAACGTCCGCGCCGCGCCTGAAAAAGGCGCAGACAAAGTGGGTGGTTTGAAACCCGGCACCGAGTTCACTGCCGTTGGTTCGACAGGCGACTGGATTCTTGTCGGCCGCAAGGGTGTCACTGTCGGCTACGTCCACAAAGATTTGGTTGAACCAAAATCAGTAGCCGTTGCGAAGAGTGTGAAGCCCGCGGCCAACCTGGACGAGATGAACGTCGCTGCCGACAAGGAAACAAAGGCCTTCGATCTGGATTCGATCCCGACGTTGCCAACTCAGCAGGTCGCTGCTGAAACGTCTTGCCGGCCGGTGACAGTGAGCCTCAAAGCGGCCGACGGAAACACTGAGCAGGAGAAGAACACCTTCTGCAAACAAGCCAACGGCACCTGGGAACTCATCTAAGGGATCTTCATGAAAAACCGCGCACTCGCTCTCGTTGTAGTGGGTGCTTGCGGCATCGCGCCGCAAGCCTGGGCTCACCAGCTCGCCTACTCGAAGACAGAACAGATCCAGGTGAACGTCGATGGTGAGGCGACCACCTGGTGCAAACCAGAAGTGGCCATCACCATGCAGCGTCCAACGTGGGATGACCAGAAGCCGCTGAACACGCTTCTATCGAAGCTCCCGTATATTCTCGGACAGGAATGCCCGACGGCCAAGGTCACCTGGAAAGCAGTCGACGCAAAGGGGGCGGTTTACGCCACCGGTGCGGGCAATGCGACCAATCTGGGCCTGGCCACGCTGACTTCACCGCCTGCCGCTCCGGCCGCTGCCGCGCCCGCTGTTTCGGTAGCCCCCGTGGCTTCTCCTCCTACGCCACCAGCAGCTGGGGCGGCTGCGTCTGTACTACCAGCCGCCGCTGCGCCTACTGAGCCTGCCGTCGCAGCGCCTGTGGCTGCTGCACCGGCCCCAGCGCCTGTAACGGCACCTGTGATACCACAACCAGCACCAGAGGCTTCACCCGCGCCAGTGCAACCGGTGCCGGTGGCTCAAGTACCTGTGACGGTTGCGCCCGTTGCCCCTGTTGCTCCTGTAGCTGCCGTGGCCACAGTACCTGTGGAGGCAGCTTCAGCCGCCGCCCCTAAGCCTGCCGCTCCAGCTGAAGCGCCGGCCGCTGTTGCCGCCGTTCCTACCGGTGACTTCGGCCGCTCATTGGTGCTGGCCAACCAGAACCTGATGGGGATTACCGACGGAAGCGGATGCAAATGGGTTATCAGTAAGTCGGTAACTGATGAGTCCGATCCAAGTCTGTCCTTTGCGTCGACACCCGCCATGCCTTGCTCTGCATCAGGCTATGCCGAGGGGTCCTTTGACAAATTGCGTTGGGCGGTACCGAACACCTATCGCGGTGATACCTGGTCAAAAACAACCGTGCACCCGAGCGGTCTGATGTTCAACCAGGCACTGGTCCCAGCGGTGAAAGGCAAGGCGCTTTCTTTCCTGAATAGCCGGGCAGACCAAGCACTCTTTCAGGTGGGTGAACTGCCTGCGCGTAACATGAAGGTGTATTTGGCCTTTGAGCGCCCCAACTACCGTGTCCTGTCGCCGTTCTCCAGTGATCCGTATTACGTAGTGATCACTGCAGATGAGGCATTTGCTCTTGATGCGGTTGAGTTGAAGCGCGCTGTGGTTGAGGTCTACCAATTGGTGAAGGCAACGTCGCCAACGACCGTCGGCCTGTCGAACCTCTTCTTCGCCAAGAACTTCGAAGCGCTTTACCCCGAGGGATACGCGTCGGAAACCAAAGACAACATTCTCAAAACGCGTATGGGCGAGAACCGTGGTGAGTTTTACTTCGATGCTCGCCAAGGCAATAACTTCGCCCTGCGTCGCGAGGAGATCCGCATGAGAGAAGTACGTCGCCTGCAGCAGCAAATGGCTGAGCTGCACACACGCGTCTTGGAGCGTTACGAACAACTCAAATCCGGGATGAAGGAATTCGAAGGTCGGGAGGCTGAAGCGCTGGCGCAGATGGCCGGTATCAAAGTCACCTTCCCATCGCCGATCGCAATGCAGGACCCGAGCTCTTCAAAGTCCGCTGTGCCGATGATGATTCACGTCACCGGAAAGAGCGGCGACTTCTACGAGGTCGACTTCCCACGTAAGGGGCGTGTACAGGCTGATGCTGAACTGGAGAGCCAGTGGTACGTGCTGCCGGCGGCAAACATGACACCCTTCCTGCCGCTCGAAGACGGTCGCGCCGTTCCTACGTATCGCGTGTATACCGCTGGCGCGGCTGAGGCCTGCAAGCAAGACCACTGTGCTGACAGAGTGTCATTTGGTGCCGTACTGGCCAAGGAATTTCCTAGCGCCGGGATCGACTTCAACTGGACGCCTGCAGTCTCTCAGCAGCACGTGATTGATTGGCAGCAAGCATCTGCTCAAATTCAGTAAGGCAACCGACTATGAAAACGATGAACAAGAAGCACATCCTCATCGCCGCTGCGGTCGCCGGTATTGCGATTCTTGCGGCTGGTGTGGGGTTATCGAGCTCCGGCAAGAAGCAAGCGCTGCGTCAGTACGATGAGATGAAGGAACAGTACTTCCTCGAGAACGTCCTGAGCGAGGGAGATATTTCCTATTCCTTCTGGTCGGGAAACGTCACCGTTGAAACACCAGAAATCCGCCTGGTTGCAGCAGAGACCAACGGCGCAGATAAATTCCTGAAAGGGATTATGGGGCTGCTCGGTGGAATGGACTCCGGGGCAAAAGAGTCTGCCCTGGTCGAATGGTCACGGTATCTGCTTTCGTCCAGTACTGGTGGCGGTCGTGCCGGTGGCGTTTACTTGAAGGCCGACGCCCTCAAGGTTAGCCGCGAAGGTGATAACAAGAAGGGCGAGATTCATGTCCAATTGTTGGGCATGGACATGAGTACTCCTTACCTGTCGCACAAAGGCACAGATGTGGTCCTGCCTTCGGAAGTAGCGGATGAGATCCAGCCGCGCGCGGAGATGGATCAGTACGGAGGCGTGGTCAAGTCGCCCTACTCGTGGGGTAGCAATATCGTCCAACGTCTGCCGTTCACTGGTGCATTTATCACCGGCGCTACAGGGGAGTTCGGCACCAAAGTTGACTTGGACTTCAAGCTCACGCGCTCCAGCGACGGCGAAGGCTCGGTCGAGTTTGTAGTGGTGCATCGTAATGACGGCAGCGAAGTTGGCCGGATTGTGCGCGAGGCTAAATTTGCGTCCATCCCAGAGCTTGACGATGTCCAGGCGCAACTCAAGAGCGCGCTAAGTGGCTTCATCATGGGGGCTTACAGTACGTCCATGGGCCAGGCCGTAATTGCGGAAGCCGCAGGTGACTTTGCTCGTAAGACCAAGGTGGCCAGCTACTCGCTGACCTACAAGGGCTTCGACCAGTTAAAGGAGTCGTTCGACGAATTCAAGGCCGCTACCAAGCGTGAGGAGTTCACCGGCTTTTGCAATGAAACAGGCCTATCAGGTTATCAGAGTGACTTTGGAGTCAAGGGCAAGGATCACAGCGATTCGGAGTGCGCGATCGCTCAAAAGCTGGCCACCGATGCCAAGTTTGAAGAGTCCTACATTTTCAAGGAAGACAAGTCGTTATTTTCCGGCCTGTTCGTGAGCAAAAGCTTCACGCTTGAGACGAACTGATCACCACATTTCCTAGAGCCTGGAGTGCGGTCCGCCGTACTCCACGGTCACCTAAAAAAATCTCAAGACAAAGGCAGGCATTTCATGACGAACGTTTCCAAATGGGCAATCACGGCGCTCTGCTCGGTGCTGCTGGCCGGTTGCGGTTCAAGCCAGGACAAAGCTGAAGAACTGGTCAAGTTGATGGGCATGGACGTCCAATACAAGATGGTAGTGCAAGTCGCCACGTCGGGTTATGCATCCAAATATCGCGAAGTCGCGCCAGAAAAAATCAAGGCCGTGATCGAGGACAACATTTCCCAGGACCTACTGAAAGACACCCTGGTCCAGGTCTACGCAGATCACTTTGATGCCGACGAACTCGAATTGATGATCGAGGCCAACAAACATCCGGATCAGGCGATGAAAATTATCATGGGCTCTAAGGACGGCATGAAGTTGGCAAAAAAATCCATGGACGTCCAGGTGGATCTGCAGCGTGATATGGCCAAGGCGTTCGAGGATCGCGATGAGGACATTGTCGACGAACTGGACGACCTCCGAAAGGATGCCCGCGGCTGACCTTCATTTGCTCCGAACCACGGTAATCGACGCGGCTGCTACGGACAGTTCGAGGTAGCGTTTGGCAATTCATGGAGGGTGGGATGAGGTTTATTTTGGTAATGCTGCTGGTGCTCAGCGGCTTCGCTCACGCCGGTTGCGGCAGCATCAACAACGACGATCAACGCGCCTACTGCTACGTCAAAGAGGGGAATGGGAGCTGTGCGAGCATTAAGGACGACGATCTGCGCGCTACCTGCTATGTGGAGGCCGGCAATGGCAGTTGTGCGAGTATCCGTGATGATGACAAACGCAAATACTGCTACGTGAAAGAGGGCAACGGAAGCTGTGCAAGCATCAACAATGACGACTTGCGTAACGCCTGCTACGTCGAAACAGGCAACGGGAGTTGCGCGAGTATCCGTGACGACGATCAGCGATACTTGTGCTACGCCAAGACTGGCAATGGCAGTTGCGGGAGCATCAAAAACGACGACTTGCGACGTCAGTGTGAAATGGTAAAGCGCTGACTGGCTTGCTTTTGCCAGGCCGGATAAAAGAATCTCACCTACAAAAAATGCCAGTCAGGTAACTGACTGGCATTTTTCATTCTGCGGCTAACGATCCTCCAAGCTGAAAAGGCGAGTGGTTCAACCGCTCAACCCAGTACTTCGCCCCTGGTCTTGCGCTTGAATCGCCGGCGCAGGAAAAACACCACAAACAAAATAAGCAGCGTGCCTACGGTGAGGAAAATCGTGTTGAACCAAGGAAACGGCTCTTCGCGACTGTTCGTGGCTTCGATGTCTGTGATGTTTGGGAACACGGACAAGATTTGAATGCGCCAGCCGTAATAACGAATGAGAGCCAGCTGCTGGGCATCTCGTGAGTAACCCTGGGCCTTTGCCTGAACATCGGCCGCGTCAAACTTGAAGTACCACGGAAAACTCCACCCGGTATCTTCATTGCGATAGACCATTACGTTTTTCGATGTTGGGTGTTCAGTGTTAATGAAATACACATCCCGGGTAGGGCCGTCCGCGGGGTTTTCAGCATTAATGACGCCGTCATCATCTACACGTTTTACCTCGACGCCGGTGATGGCCACCACATCGTATTGCGGTAAAACATAAAACAGACCCAGGGCAGCGCCGGTGACCACCAGCAAAAACGCGCCGAGAATCACTCCTTTAATCCACTTCATGCGTGTGCTCCGTTATAGATGATCGAATTCTGCCCTAAATCGACCTAGGGATTTACTTTTAACAGTGACTTTTGGAAAAAACATGGTTAACAAATGTGTTTGCTCTAGACCTTGTATCTCGAAGGTGGCGAGCCAGCCTAATTGATTTTGGCTCTGTTAGGAGCGCCCAATAGCGAAGAAAATCACTACGTGCCCTGACTGTCATAAAAACCAGGGATATCTCCCTGGCCTGTATGGGTGGCCGCGAGATTTTTAACGAACAGATACCCAGCCTTCGACTACATCACCACCCCACTCAGCTTTCCACTCTTTCAGAATTTTGTGGTTGCCACCCTTTGTTTCAACAACTTCGTCGGTGTGTGGATTCTTGTAGACTTTTATCTGGCGTGGCGCTCGCTGGACCTGTTTACCGGGCACCGCTTTGGCAACCTTGCTCGCGGAAGCCTGCGGATCAAGGATATTGATCACGTCGCGGAGATTTTTCGCGTAGGAAGCCAGTAGGTCTTTCAACTTGGATTCAAACTCGATCTCTTTTTGAAGCTTCGGGTCACCCTTGAGTGCTTCTCGACGGGCCTCCAATTCGAGGATATTTGCTTCAATGGTACGGTATTCGTTGATGAGGCTCATTTGGTGCTCCATATGATTACGATTGCGTTACTGGCAAGACTCGAGATCCAAATGCCGTAGTGGTCCAGCCTAGAGCTCTCTGAATCTGTTCTGCCTGAAGCGCCTTTGGTGAGAAAAGGAGGTGCTATTGCGAGGCGGAGATCAGAATTTAGGTTTCAGTCTCAGATACTAAGTCTACCAATCCGTGGATTCTTTCCCAACAGGTTTCAGTTAAAGCCACCTTGAACTGCGCTCCGGCTATCTGTGAAATCTCCTTTTGAAGCGTTAATACAGAACATGAGCGGTTCGAAGGCAAAAATAGAGATTTCAAAGGTGACTGTAACGGTCAGACTATTTTTTCAAAATGTCTGTTGGGAGTTGGATTGAAGGCGAAGTGCGGTCGTTAGGTCTTAGTGTAATACCAGATGTAATTTGTTTCCATGCGCTAGAAAAATGCACCACATCACGATGGAGCGCATTGATATGATGACGTAATTGCAAGCCTATACTCCTGGCCGTCGTGTTAAAAGTCGATGGTCAGCTAGGCACCGCTGCTTCAAATTGATTGTTCATGAGCGCACGGACAAGGCATCCGATGGGTTGGTAATTTGGGGCTGCATGCAGAACGTTGTCATCATCATTTGAGAAGTCAAGATTGAATCCGTAATTTGCTTTGGACTTGAAACCTGAGGTCGTCGCCGTTATATTAACGGTTGGAGTGGGTTGGTGAGCTCTATCTAAATCTTGAATTCATATATAGGTATAAATGATGCTCATTGAAGTGATACTTTTTTTAACGGTGTTGTGCCTAATCGTCATTCCTATTGCCGTGTACTTTGTAGCCAATTTCAGTATATGGTGGGTGATCGCCTTGTGTTTTATAGCGCTCTTTGCACTGGAGTGCCATGAACCCAAAAAGAAGAAAACGTGATGTATATGCTGGCTCCATTCCGTGGCTACATAATCTTTACAAATTTCTGTTGTGTAGTTCAGTACCTTATAGTCAAGTTGGCTCTGGCTTGAAACTGTCCAGCCAAGCACTAATCCACTATTTTTTTCAAGTGCGCTGGGAGTTAATTGCTGCTTGCAAGGAAACTACCGAGAAAAGGTAGCCCGCAGCCATAGTGGTGCGGTAAGCTGTGGATATGCTCGGACAAGGGTGAATACCGTCGAGAAACCCTCAAAATCAGGCCAGGGTATTAATTCTCAGCTTTTCACTTCAAGTTGAAAAAGGGAAATTTCGGTGGAAACTAGTACAAAATCTCCAGTCGGCACTCGTGTAGTTTTGTATTTGGCTATCTTGTTAGTATTGGGAGGCTGTATCTATAATGGGCTCAGGATCTACATAGATAGGCAAACATACTCGCGAAGTGTTGCAGAGCTTGCCTTGCAAGCGTCGGCGCCAGTAACGCAGCGGATTGTAACGCGTGATGAGCATACTGAATACGAGAGGTGTGAAAGAGGTTTCTGTTGGAGTGCGCCTGATGAAGAAAGCCTAAAACAAGTAATGGAAATACAAGTTGGTGGAAATGGTGGGCTTCCCATGGTAGATACTGCTGCTTTTGAACAAGCCCTCAAACAACTGCAGGCGGACTACAGATCAATAAACAATTGACTTGGCACGATTCTATCATGAAGTTCTGAATTCCGATTTTCGGCCGGAGGCTGGGTTACTCAGTATCTGGGTGCATGTGTCACGATTCCTCAGCTTTCCAAACATACGGTAGTAACGCATTCCTAGTTGTGCGGGCCGCTATCGGTTGGCAAGATACTGAGTCTGAAACTGAGCACTGATACCATGATCTTCAAGTTACCCGGCGAGACCCTGCTTCGCCTTTGCGAAATTATTTCTGAGGCGCAGCGAGCCTTTACTGCCTCTCCGACGGTGTTGAGGTTTGAGAATGCGTTATTAGCGGAGGGTGTCTGTACGCTAACCGCGATAGGAACCCACTTGGTTGCCAATGAGAAACGGGGGTTTTCGGCCATTAAAGAACTGGTTGAAGACCTGGCCACTGTGTTTGACCTGTACATCCAGGGCATCTACCCCAGGCCTGAGTGCCTTGGTGATGAGGTTGAGGGCGAGAAGGGGTTGAATGCGGCCGATGCTACCTGGCTTCTCATCATGCTGGAGGCGATTGGGGTACAGGTTGATCCAAGTAGACTTGTTGAAGCACTCGTTACCCATATCGGGGATCGTAAACTTCTTACAGGCACTGAGTTCGACATCCTTCACTACAAGCATACCCTGGGAAAACGGCGGATCCAGTTGAATGCTGATCGAACCTTCCTTGAGGGGCCAGTTACCCAGAAGACGTTTAAAGACTCGATCGGGAATCGATACACCGTTTGTTCGCGGGGTGATCTGCCATATTCACTGGAAATCAGTGGGCCTAAATACCGGGAGCCCAAACCTCAGGAGGCGGTGACGTGCGACCTCTGCGGAATGCTCTACGTCACAAATCATCCTGGTGATGCGCGGCGGCACAAGACAACACACGATCGAGTGGTTCGCCGATTAAATCCCAAGCCGAGTGCGCGCCTTCAGAAGCGAGTCGTTACCGGGATTACCGGCGAACTCGTAGGTCCGGACGCCCCGCTGTGGATGCACGGTGAGGTGTACGAGAGGGCGGCAGCTTTCAGAAGGGAATTTGGTTACGATTTTATTCAGTGGCCTGGTGGCTCAAGTACACGCGCACCATCTGATTGGAGAGGCCATTTGTTTGCTGGCCCCGGGGGCGAAATCGCCGGAGCTTGCGCTTTCATGCATACAACGTCCAGAAAGGCTGAAGGAGAGTGGTCACTCCAATGGATCTGGATTGCCCCAAGGTTCAGGCGTATGGGCCTCTTAGAGACCAGGTGGGCTGACTTTCAGCAAAGATACGGTGACTTCGATTTGGAAAAGCCTTTGTCTGAAGCCATGGTGAATTTCCTTTGGAAGCATGGATCAGAAGCACAGCGTGCGTCGTTGCCGGTCTTTTAGTTCAAAAAGGCTGCCCTAAGCTCATCCCATATAAGTCCGAGTATGTTGAGCTAAGCGACCCTTGCGGACCTTTAAGATTGGTTGGCTCCGTATGCTCTGGCGTAGACTGGGCAACTATTTTTAAAGCAATGGCGCGGCTCGACTGACCCGCTATATCAAATCCCGCAGTTACAAGTGGGGTTAGTCCGTAGAAGCCCCGGATAAGCCGCCTAAACGAGGAATCACGTTATGCCCGACCGTGGTCATCAAGCTAGCCACGCCCCAGCGTTTGAAACGAAGCCGGATCTTGAGCTTTACCAGACTGGTCACTACGGCGTAACCGGAATTGCCAATTACGATCCTGCACTTTGGGAGCGTGTTCGGCACATGGTCCGTCATAGGGCCAATTTAGACGGTCGAAGCGAAGGTATCGACTGGCTAACGGTGAGTAAAGGTCTGAATGCCAAGCGCGCTTCAATTAAGGGGCAGTGAGCGCAGCGCTACTAATCCCCAGGCTTCAGGCCCGGGGGCAAGTGTGCGCTGGACTGCGCTATGCACCTTATGTACTGCTACCTGCAGGGAAGACTCGTTGCGGCACGCAAGCACGTAGCTGAATACAGGTTCGATGCCCCCGAGACATTGGCCATCAGGTTCAATGTCCCATTTGCAGCGATGGCCATCAGCAATGCATTGCGTAGCAGTGGCTCAGCGGCTCGAAGCAATTCTGGACTTCAGCTACCACGCTCGCTTGCCAAGAGCACGCTGGTATCCCGTGCGGCAGACTTGACTAGGGTCATGACACGAGGTGCAAACTCTAAGGAGTCGTCAGTCCTGTACCGCTTGCCCATTAGCCACCACGCGTCTGCATATACCATAAGGGTAAAGCCAATCTTGCGGCTTTCCTTGCAGCGGGCTGTGACGTCGGGGAGGCGAGATCCTGAATGTAGTGCAAGTTGTCCAGGCAACGTACTGCGATACCGCAACGCTCGCCTGTGAAGGTCCCCCTCGTTAAACCTTCCAAATACTAAATCAACCCTCTTCAGGCTACGACGGTGCCCCGGGCTTTCACAGTCAGGTTTTGAGTTGTGCCCCGTTTAGAGCCGCAGTAGGGTAGATATCCCAATCCGAGGTCCAGACCTCCCGACCCTTGATGAGGCGATTACCAATGCTTGGTTGCTGCGGCGCAGAACGCATGAAATTCAAACCCAACGAAGATGAGGTTGATCAGGAACGCCTCGAGAAAATTGTCGAGAATTTGACCGTAGGCGACTGGGACGACTCAGTCATTGAAAAGCTGCGAGTGTGCAGCTGTCCTTGTCATGTCGATGGCCGTAACGTCATGTGCTGAAACTGTGGCCTTTCGCACCGCGGAAGCTTGCTCCCTGCTTGGTGTTTGATATGCATTGAGGGCGGCCAGCAGGTTCAGGTATCGAATGGCTGTAGGCATAGCTTCAGGAGCGTAGATTCGTGAGGGAGGAGTTAATGTCCAATGACCGCATCAATGATGCGAGAGCAAGAGAGGTCCTTGAGCGCGCGGCTACTGAACTCCTCGCCAAAGGCTGTGAGGAATTGGCTTTTGATATCCAACAACTTCTGCTCGAGACCATAGACGTCCCGGTGGAGTACGGCTGCCTGTGCTGTGGGGGCAAGCACTCTCCGTGGACAGCGCATTGCATTCATTGCAATCCCGGCCAGCACTTAACTTCAAACACGGCTGAAGCATTAAAGGCCTGCAGCTGGACCAACACACCTCAAGTCAACAAGGAAGTGCTCACGAGAGCAATTCAGGAGCTTGAGGCGGCAACTCGTACTCGTGACTTCACCAAAGATCTGCTGTCTGCATTCATCGCGGAGTGGAACGGCTATCTGGTGCTTGATCGGGTCGGTGAAGGCTCTGATGCCAGATTCGTCTATCCCGAGGTTGAGCTGGCGTTTGTCAGCTGGTGCAAGGGCGGGATCAAACTGAATGCAGCGCTGAATCAACTTGCAAACCAACGAGTTGTCGTCAAGCGACTGCGGCAAGAAATAAATGATCTCACTGAAACGGCCGAAAAAGTGGAAATCGAGCTGGAGTCCAGCCTTCTCCATGCGCAACAGCGTGACACCGAAGCTTTCGGGCTTCTCAATCGGATCCTCAAAGGAACTCCCAGTGTTTCCAAGGGAGAGCTTCGAACTTTCCTCAAACGTGCGGAATCACTGAGGGCCTGGGGTGGCCAGTCCATGGCCCAGCCCCGTTTGAATCCCCCAATGGAGTAGCGGGATAGGTTCCAACTGCCGGCAGAAGAGAAAAGTGGGAGCGACATGCGTTGGGTTAGGCGAAGGGGGCGGCAGCCTGATCAAAAACCGTCGCATAGCGACCCTGGTCGTGAGTCTCCTGCAGTGCTGCACGAAGCTGGGCCAACTGCTCATACCCAGCCAACGCCTCTACCAGTTCCGCGACACCAGCTTTTTCCGGAAGGGTTGTGAGTACCTGGTCGAGCTGCTCGACCTGAAGATCATCAAGGGCAACAACGGCCCCCGACTGCAACAGATCCGACAGATACGCCAATTCCGGAAGAAAGCGCTTGCCCTTGCTAATGCGTCCGTTATTCGCCAGATCGATCTTAGCTTCCTCACCGGTTGCGGATTTCATGGTTACGATATTTGTGGTCATTTGACTCCCCGTATGTTGAGCGCGTGGTCGCGTCTCTATGTGCACAGCTCCGACTGGCCTGGATTTGAGTGTTGCAGAGCGCCGCTTTATTCGATTGGATCAGTAGGCCAGGTCTGCTTGAAACTCGTGCTCACACTCGGGGCAGGACAGTTCGATATCCCGGCTGGCCTCTGTGTCGTGCTCGCAAGTTTGAATACCTTCAGCAGCAATGTCGTGAGTTTCCAACACATCAAACTCCTGCTTGCACGCAGGGCAGCTAACGAGGAGGGTAAGCGACCAAACAGCCTTAACGTTGGGGGTGGCACTCATTACAGAGATCCTTGAGGATTTGCATCCCAGCGCGGCTCTTGCCGGTGCCGGGTTTCTACCGGGTCACTTCTTGTAGAGGCGAACCCAGTCCTATGGCTGGACATATTGTGGTTTGCCCTGTTCATCAGTGATCCACTTGCCGGAGTCGGTACCAGGTATAGGGCCACACACCTGACCAAATATCTGCCATCCATGCTCATTGCCGGATTCCTTCCCGATGCGGACCATATTGAGTTGGCATTCCTGCCCAAGCATCTTGGCAGTTACCAACGCGTGGTCGCCATCAATCTTAGGCGTTCCCACGAGAATGAACCGAGTTGCCATATAATCCTTTGCTAATGCCCCGGCAGCCTCTGATGTACCTGATTCGGCGCTCTTAGCCGACGCGCACATGGACGCCATGAGCAATGCGATGAATAGTGCAGATTTCATTTGGATCTCTTCTTGAACTATGTGAAAAAATGGCCCCGCATTATGGCGGGGCTGGGAGTATTGCTGGGCATATGCATCTATCACCGGCTGGGCACAGCAACCCCCTTTTGGTGATAAACATCGACGCGGCTACATACGAGTGGCAGGCGAGGCCGGCTTGCTTTTCAGTTCCTGAATTAGAGGGCCGAGCGCTTGCATATCGGCATTCAGGTTAACGAGCTTGAGCATATTTTCAACTGTGAAGAAGGCGCGGCCGGCGTCAACCACTTCCTGGGCTTTGATCAGGTCCTGCGGGACACGTCCGACCCATTTCGCAGTGTTTTGCAGCACGCGCGGTGACATGCGTTCAATGTCATCTATGGATTGTGTGGCGAATTGCTCAAGCGGCAGAACTAGGTTCGTCACCAGCATGTCTTTGAAGTTGGCGGCGAGGAACGTTAGTCCCGAGAGGGTGGTGACCAACACCTCTTTCGTCGGCAAGTCCTTTCTGGACTTCTTGTTGGTCGTCTCCCAGTAGGCAGCAGCCTCATCTGCGGTCATGGGTTCATCACGGATGATCCGATCCTGGCCTCTATCAGCTCGCTGTTTGAGCTGGGTATAGAACGGAGTGCCTACGGCCCCCATGAAACGGCGCTTCAGCTCTGAGAGCTCGGTATGGGCTTGCTTGAGGCTGCTCGCTGCCAGGATCAGCGAAGGGATGTCTTCACGTGCGCGCATGATGGAATCAATTCGGCGCTGCCGAGATAGGGCTTTGTCGATCCGCTGGCGCTCTAGGGTGAAGCTGATCCCGAAATGCTTGCGACCGCAATGGCCTCCAATGCCAGTCTCAAGTCCATCCGTAGTGGTGATGAGGTAGCCTCGACGATGCGGGGTATGGCAGGACTCGATGCCGCAGGGGATCGAATCGAGAAAGTGGTAGGGCATGACAACAGCGTCGAAGCCGCGATCGCTTTTGGGGCGGAACGCTAGCGATTGCGTGAAGTTCGGGCGCTTGGCGAGATCTTCAAAGCTTTCCAGGACAATTATCGATTGCTCCAAATCGCGTACCTCCGTTGACTGAACTGGCATTCTACCACTACTGGTAATGCAAACAGTGTTCAGGCCGGCGCAGATATTTGAAAGCCTCGCCCGCAACAGCATCAGCGCGGCGGGCAGTAGAGAATCTACTGATTACCGTCTACCATGCCGCGGCGGAGATGGGTGAGCCCGCTACGTCTTGGAGTGTCCATTCTGAATGCGCTCATAAATAATGGCGGCCGCGGCCTGAGCATCCCGGTCAAGTTCTGCGCTCATCGGAGCAATATCCAGCCCTTCGTCACCATCCACGTAGAAGTCGCCGCCCTGGTCATCATCAAACTCTTCTCCTGCGTATTGGCCACCGGCGTGGTATGCCCGCAGCGTCCCGACCGTGACATCTCTTCCGAGTAGACGGCTCAGATGAATCCACGTCCAGGTTTCAACGGTAGGAGCATCTCTGTCAGCGCTCACCAACCGGTGTAACGCTTCAGTGTCACCATTGCGTGCGGCTACCTGGGACCATGACATCGCCAACAAAGTCAAACCTGCAGCCTCAGCGAGGGTTGCAACCCGCCCGGCGAGTCCCGGCACCCCTGCATGCGAATCTAGGACTGCGAAGTCCTCCGCGGTTACAGCAATCCGCTTTTGCAATTCGTCGAGCTCAAAAAAGATAGCTTCAGCATGGCCAGATGCGGATGCCTTCGATAGATGAAATTCGGCACGCTCTATCAAACCCTCTTCGAAGAGAGCTTCGACGGCAAGTTGTTTCTCAGAACCTGATAGTTGTCGGCCTAAGCGCATCTGGAGCAGCCAGTAGACCGACCCTGAGTCATGATGCTTGACCAGCCGCTCGTAGATCCGGAAAAGGGCGTAATGCGCGGACGGGTTCTTGCAGCTGAAATCCTCAAGCATCCCCAAGGAAAGCCGCAGTTGAGGTGGCTCCATATCAAGGAAGCAGCCGTGCAGCTCCTCGAGGGCGAACTCGGTGGCATGGTCGATTGAAACCTGATCATCGTATAGGCCAAGCACCCCTGCGAGGGGAATCGCTGCCAGCTCATGGCGCTGTGCAAAAGACTCCACCACCAACGCAGTGAGGCGTGGAGAGCCTGCAGCCTGGAGTGCGACATGCCGTTCTGTGGCCCGCCTAAGATCTAGAAGCCCAGCCAGAAGGAGCCGAACGTTCTCGACTGCGTTGCCATCGCACCCGCTGAGCAAGACGATGAATGCCTGGCTATTCAGGCTTGCAAACGAGTCATACCCCAACAGCGCTGAAAGCAGTTCGTACGTGTGGCCAACCGAAGGTTTTTCGCCTGTCTGTTCAGCAAGGTTCTGGCGCAGGGAGAATACAAGTTCTTTGAGCAGCATGAGTCAATCCTCAAAGCTCGCCGACGGAGTGTGGGGTGCGCGTTTAAGACCTGTCGACGAGCGAGAGGGTTGAACGAGAATTTGGTGGTGCAAAGCCGGTTTCTACTCGCGCACAAGTATGCCTGGCGGCGCGGCCAATATAGTCGATGTTCAAGGAGGAGGGGTAGAGTGAAAGCTTTTTTTGATTAGGCTTCAAATGGGGCCGGCCTACAGTCAAACCGACTTGAATGCTCGTGTGGAAGTTCGTTCTACTCAACAGGGCTAGGCGCAGCGTTTCTGAATTCTGTGCGATCGTGAGCCCAGTCGTTATGATGAGCCGACTATTCGTTTAACACTTTGGCAATGCTCCGGTGAGCATGCTGAAGACTGTTCGAGGTTGGCTATGAGCATTAAGTCCCCCGTATTCACTGAAGCCCAGGTTGGGGCTGAACTGGCACAAGCTGCTGGGCTGATTTTTCACCCGCAGCTTTTCCGCCCGATGCCAAAGATCACGTTAGGTGAAGTTGGGGCTCCATCACAGACTGAGCCGCCCGCTGACGATTGGTCGGGTAAGATCGCATCTTCATTTGTCCGGCTTCCTGTTTTCGCAGATTTCATCCAGCGATGCGCTGCTGATGCCCATAAGGCCCTTTCGAATGATGACCCCAGGGTCAATCCGGCCGGCATGAAGGCAGACGAGATGTGCAGCTCATCACATGCGCAAACGGTGCTGGCGCGCGTCCGTGATGAATTGATAAAGAATCCCTACGATGTCAAGTGGATTGGAGTGGTTGTCTTCGCACTAATCCGTACGCTTGAGGAGACAGTCGACAACGCGACCACCTCGGGTGATAAGTCAGACATGTCATTCGCCGTTTCTATGATGAACAGCTCACTGGTAGCCGCAGATGCATGGGAGCTCGGCTTCGTAACGAAGCGTACGTTCACAGTCCCTCAAATCGAGACGAGCCTCAGAAAACACATATCAGAACGGGTAGTCATAGCGCTTGCTTCGATGGTTGCGGTCGATCCTGGCGCAGCGTTTTTCAATGAGCATGCACCCGTACGCCTTCACTGATCACTAGGAGTAAGGATTGCCCCATGTTCCTGGGACCAGATCAATACAGCGCCGCTTTGATGCGGATGGTCGCTGAAGAGTCTTCGCTGGACGTTGCTGTGGCGTTTTGGGGGAAGGGTGCTGAGATGAAAGTGCATCCTGATGAGACGAAACCTATCCGCATCATCTGCAACCTGCTAAGCGGCGGGACGAACCCCTGGGTCATTGCACGCTTTCTTAAGCGAGCTGAGTTGAATTCCAACATCCAGATCCGCCAATGCGATGTGCTACATGCAAAGGTTTTGGTAGGCCGGTCACAGGCGATCATTGGCTCGGCCAATATCTCCGCTAACGGCCTTGGTCTTGATGGCGATGAAACTGGCCGATGGATTGAGGCAGGTGTACATACAGTAGCCATCGAAGAGGTAGAAAGTGCCCGAGCCTGGTTCGACCAGCTATGGAACACCGCTAGTGTTCGCGTGATAACGCGGGATGACGTCGCGAAAGCAATTGTGGCTTATAAGCGGCATCGAGGTACGCGGCCGGACTGCAGCTCCACTGGACCCTTTAGCTTCTCGAAATTCACGCCGGCGGATCTGATCGACAGGGATGCGTACGGTTTGCTGTATGTGAGCGGCCCCTCGGATGACGCCAAGGCAGCTACTGCGCGACACGCTGCCGCCGAGTCTAAGGCGTTGGGGGCAATTCCTGGTAAAGGCACCGAGCGCTGGTCATTTGAATGCTGGCCTGAGGACCTGAACACAACTGGCAAGGTCGAATACTTGGCCATGCTCTGGAATCAGGAGAAAGCCAATGTAGTCGTCGACGGTCCGTGCGTTATGACGGCGACTCAGCTGGAGTTTACGTACTCAGAAGGTGGTCAGCCTGGCTGGTTAGATTTGGCGAGACCGACGTCGACGCTGATCGGCCACAGCTTGAACAAAATGGAATGCCGGGCTTTGGCCAGGGAGTTGAAGCCGTACATGCAAACTGTGTGGGACGAGTCAGAGATATTGGACGAAGGTATGCGGCGTATTCACCTCAGTCACATTGCAGAGATAATTGAGCGGTGAATGATTGACCTCGTTTGCAGATTAGGCCTTCTGAGCAGCATCATCTACAATTCGAGTAGAGTGAGGTATTGGCGGAGGCTGGAGTAGGTTGACGACCCAAAAGCCTCCCATCGAATTTCCGCCAACTCCCAAAGGCGGTAATTTACAACTAACTGATTTCTAAGGCTTTGTTCCTCATTCTTGCGATTATTCGCTTCCTATCATTAGATCAGTTTTCTTGCTCCCTCAGCGGGAGCATGAGATCCATTAATGTGAAAAGCAGGTATGGAAACCTCCTTCTTACGTATAGCATGGTTTGCCCGCTTCCTACCTGTCACTCATCCGGATTTCATGTGTGGTTTATGGCGTGACATCCTGAATAAGCGCGTTAATCTTGTCGTGAATACAGACCAGATCGGTACCCATGCCCCCGAATCGCCATCGTGCACTCGCGCCTGAAATCGCCGGCAAGCTTGGCCAGGTTTCCGACAGAGAACTCGCCAAGCTTTCCGGATTGAGTCCTTATTTCATCAAGCAAGCACGCTTAGCGAAATGCATAGAACCGCTCACCCGCGGTTACGATCTCCCTGACGGCCTGGTGCAGCAATTGGGCAAGGTTCCCGATGCCCAACTGACTGAGGGGTATGGTGTTCCAGGGCCTGTGCTTTTCCGGGCCCGTCAAAATCGATCAATACCCAGGTACAGAGTGCTTAAAAAGCCGGATAGCCCTGAATATGTGGCTTTTCCAGACGAAGCCCTCGCGCTGCTTGGTAAGGTCCCCGACGTAGAGCTTGCAAGCCAATACGGTCGATCCTTGCAGGAGGTTAAACAAGAACGTGGTATTCGTGGCTTAGATTCCTACACCAAGGGTCGCAACCTGCCAGAAGAGCTTGTTCAGCAGTTAGGATTGGTACCGGACTCTGTGCTTGTCCGTCGTTATTCGGTGGCGGCGACCACCATAAAACGAGCTCGCGATGCCCGCTCCATCGCACGCTTCAGGCCTTGTAAGTTGCCGAAGTCTGATCATTGGAGCGATTTAAACCAGCTAGATTCGGCGTACCTGCCCCCTGCTCAATCAACCGATGGGAAGCTTAACGGGGAAAAAAGGATTTGGTCGGAGGAAGAAGACTCCCTTCTTGGTACGGCAGCAGATAGCAAAGTAGCTGAGTTGCTGAAAATTGATTTTTGGTGCGTCTTTTATCGACGTAAAGCGATGAGTATTCCGCCGTTTGAATACGCCTACTCATAATTAAGCCCGGTCATTAGCCCTGACATGAGGTTAACTTGTTGAAATTAAACGCTTTTCCGCCAAAGCACATGTGCGGAAATTTAGGAGTGGGCGCCTGATAGAATAAACATTCTACCGGCCGCGTCCGTTCAGATTTGGAAACCAGTTTATGGCTCAGCTGATACATCAGGATAGCGCATTACTTACTCTAGCTCGAAAACTGGATAAATCTCCCCTTCCTACGTCTGATCGAGCATGTCTGATCACCCTTCCTGACGGCTCCACCCGCCTCGGCGTTACTCAGGTGGTCAACTTTGTTCATCACGGTGGAGAGTTCGCGGGGGCCTTGTTCGGCCGGGTTTCATTTCGGTTCGCCGGCGAGAACTCGGAACTTTCGAATGCCTTCTCCCCTACTCACGACGTTGCTTGGTTCATTGTGGACCACAAAAATGGATTAGTTCAGTTCGGCCCTCAAGATGGCTTGATCGTTCGTCATCCTGGGCTTGGCATCGGGTCGTACATTGTCGGCCAGTTGCTTCGCATTCTATCTGGCGGTACTGCTCACGGCTCTTACAAGGTTGTAACTACAGAATTGCCGCAGATCACGCTTGATGCCCTGCCCGCGGCCCTTAGAGCGGAGAATGAGCGGCGGATAGAAAATGTTTTCGGGAACGCTGGTTTTTACCTTTCCAGTGCTGCGGGTGTAAGGGTAATTGGCGCGCGCAAGGTCGCTGAGCTGAAACCCCATTGGAACTGGGAGAAGGTGAAGTTTCTGAATCCAGGCCAATTGATTGACATCGCCGCCAATTCGATCAATCGCTGCAGTAGCGCCGAGAAAGCTAGTGAGGCTCTCAGCGTTCAGGTAGAAGCGATTAAAAATGAGCTTGCATCGGCTGCCGATAATCTGGAGGCGTCCAGGACTGAATTAGGGGCGCTTTCAGAAAGAAGGAACTCCGATCTGCTGCAAGCTGCAGAGCGTGAGGCTCAGCTTGTATCGGGGCTTGAAGATGCGGAAGCAGATCTGTTCAGAGTCACGGGGGAGATGGATGAGGCCAAAGCGGCTTACCTTCAGCTGCTTTCAGAACCCGCAAGAGCCACAGCCAGTGAGATTCGATCTGCTACTTACCCGTCTTCGCCGCATTTCATCATCGAGCTTGGGAGACAAACTCGAATTTTGGCCTGGGCACTTGTAGCCGGTTGTATTTTTCTAGGCGCTGCAGGCTTGGCAATCCAGGCATTTCGCTGAGTCCTGGCCATTTTGAATCATGCAGTTACCTTGCATGGAACACTTCTAAAACTTGGAATTACCGTGGCATTTGGATCTGGCTTGGCCTTGCTTGATGATATCGCGACGTTGCTAGACGACGTGGCGGCCCAAAGTAAAATCGCAACAACGAAAACGGCAGGCGTGCTTGGTGATGACCTGGCGCTGAATGCTCAGCAGGTTACCGGGGTGCGAGCCGAGCGCGAGATCCCGGTTGTACTGGCTGTCGCCAAAGGGTCACTACTCAATAAGGCAGCCTTGATCCCAATCGCGATGTTGATCAGTGCCTTTGCACCGTGGGCAATTACTCCTTTGCTCATGGTTGGCGGTGCTTACCTTTGCTTCGAGGGGGTTGAGAAAGTCCTTCATCGCTTCCTTCATCCTGAAGTTGACCAAGAGCGGGCCGAACGCGTAAAGGCGATCGCCGAGCCGAAGGTCGACATGGTTGAGTTTGAGCGAAAGAAAATCCGGGGGGCGGTGATAACCGACCTTGTGCTGAGCGGCGAGATTCTAGTGCTGGCGCTGGCTACCGTTGCAAGTGAACCACTGCTTGAGCAGTTCCTCACGCTGGTGGTCGTTTCTCTAATCATCACATTCGCGGTATACGGGTTTGTTGCGGGCATCGTTCGTATGGACGATGTTGGACTGCGATTGGTAACGAGCACACGTACCATTGGCAATGCGTCAGGTCGGTTTCTTCTGTGGTTTGCACCCGTGCTGATGCGTGTATTGGCTGTCGTGGGGACAATTGCGATGTGGCTTGTCGGCGGCGGAATTTACACACATGGGTTGCCTTTCCTTCACGTCATGAGTGAGACCGTAGTTGGAACCGTATCTAGTGTTGCAGTCGCCGGGCCGGCGCTGGCTGTAGTAGGGGCGCCTTTGTTCGATGGCATTGTCGGGATTGTCGTAGGGTCCTTGCTGGTCGGACTGTTCATGCTTGGGAAGCTTGTGCTTGGCCGTAAATCGCACTTAGGGTGACTGTCAAAGCCGCGCGGCTGAGGGCATCTGTGATCCTGTAATGGCTATTAAGTGGCACTGAATGGTGAGATAGTTGCGCATCTCATCATTTCACGGATTTATCATGGTCGCACAAGCTGCTGGCAGGGTTGCCTTAATCGTTGGCGGTGCGGCTATCGCTGCATGTGTGACGGTGCCCGGGATGTATTTGTGGAACCGCAGCGCCAATAAAACAGCCCACGCTGCTGGCCGGGCAAAAGGTGAAGCAGAAGAGAAAGCACGCCAGGAAATTCTGCGGCAGATGAATAATGCGGCTACAGCAGAGATGTTGGCCAAATACGCTGAGTCCCAAAAAGGGTTCAAGATCACCCTCGCCTGCGTCACGATCGGCGTTGCATGCGCGGCTACATTCGGACCTGTCAGCAATGATGACGTAGCCATGATCAAGGCATACCTTCTCGGAGTTTCCGAGGCGTACATACCAAGCTTTGTCCGGATCAAAGTAGACGAAGCCGTAGCAGCACCTCCATCTATCAACACCGCCTATGCACTTGCCGCTAAGGTCGGCTCGCCCGAAAACTGGAAGCTGTTCGATGAACTCGTAGACCTGGTCGCGCAATCTAAGCAGATGGCCAACGAACAATGCCGATCCTCATTCCGGTCGGAATGGCATCTGTTACGATCCGTCGGTTGAGGCCTTGTTGATGAGCGAAAGTGCCGATCGATTCCGTCAGACCCAAGCGTTGCTTGCACAGATCCGTAGTGCTCCCTCACTTGTTGTGCTGCCCTCCCCAGCTGATTCGCAGCGCGTACTTAATGCCCCAGTGGACGATCAGTTTCTTGCCCAGGCTTTTCCCACGGAATCTAGACTCTTGGGGCGAAATGAGGCCCCTGAATACGAGGTTCGGGCGAGATTATCCGAGCTTGAGATCGCCTTTCACTCACAGCGTATAGAGCGTCTTTTCTCTGACACACGTCGATCAGCTCTTCAGGCAATCGCCGGGCCTTTTGGGGTCGGGAAAATGCTCAGTGCCTATGACAAGACCGGCGGTGTAGTGGATACGATCCACAACGCCCGGGCCGGTGTGTATGCCACTGATGAGGCTGAACAGAAGTATGCGGATAGGGGTGAGTACACGAAGAGGGTGAAGGAGAACTATCACCACCGTGATCCCGCCTACAAAAAGATGAGCCAGGACAGCACAAGGGATCGGGTAGAAGGCAAGGTGACTGATGCCTACACCGGTGAGCAAATGAGCAGCCAGCGGAGTGATAGCCACAGCATTGATCATGTTATTGCCGCAGAAGAGATCCACAACGATGCCGGCAGAGTTCTCGCAGGATTGGACGGCGTTGAGCTTGCGAATGCTTCAACAAATCTGCAGATCACCTCGTACTCAACAAACTCGGCAATGGGCACCAAAACAGCCACTGAATATGTGCTGTGGCTTGAGCAGACGAAAGACACCCGAGCGAAGAAACAAGCAAAGCTACAGGCGAAGGTTGATGCCGGCGAGCCTATGAGCCAAAAGCAAAAAGACGAACTCGCCAAGCTCAAAGAGCAAGAGAAAATCGCGGCAAATCCGGAGCCTTTGCTTGAGGCAGATAGAAAGGCTCGGGCGGCCAACGAGAAAAAGATCAACGACGCCTATTATCGCAGCCCAAAATTCCGGAATGACTGCTTGAAGACAAGCGTCGCAGCCGGCGGCCGCGCCGCTTTTCAGTCAGCAATGGGGGCTATCCTGGTCGAGTTGTTCGCAGGGATATTTGATGAGGTAAGCGATTGGTACAAAAACGGCCGAGCCGACGGTAATTCAATATTTGCTGAGCTCAAGCGTCGTCTCAGGAAAGTCGGACTGAGAGTAGCCAAGCAGTGGAAGGCTGTGCTCTCAGCCGCGGCTGGGAGCTTTCTCAGTGGTTTCCTAGCTAACCTAGTCACTGTGCTGACCAACGCTTTCCTGACCACTGCCAAGCGGACTGTTCGTATGATCCGCGAAGGTGGCAATGCCTTGGTTGGAGCTTGCAAAGCTTTGATTGTGCGCCCTGAGGGAATGGGGATCCGAGAGGGCTTGCATGAGGCATCGAAGGTGCTAGTTGGTGGGGGCATCATAGTAGGTGGCGTTCTGCTGGAAGATGCTGTTAGCAAGTCGATGATGGCGGTTCCGTTCCTTGTTCCTTTTGCCGACACTGCTACAGCAGTCATCGTTGGTGCGGCTACTGGCATCATCTCTACCATGGCTGTGTACCTGGTCGACAAGGCAGACGTGCTAAGTGTGAATCGAAGCAAGATGCTAGCTGGCATTAACTCGGACCTTGACGCATCGCTTCTGCATCAGCGCGCTATTGAAGCCTCCCTGCTCGAGCAGTTCAAGGCACTCTGAGCCTCTCTTCTGGAAACTCCTTGCGTAAGTTTCACGTCAGGCGTTGCGCATCGGAGCGGGCAATCGGGTGTGAGCCTCTGCTGGTCTCATCAAGTGTTGTCGCGTGGAAAAGGAGCGTCTCTTTTGGCTATCGCCTTTATCTGGCCATGGGCTATGCTCGCCGGCTTGTAAATCGCAGTCCGACGGTTATAACAGACTGCTCAAAACACACGCCAGGATTTAGCATGAAACGTTTCACAGGTATCGCTGTAGCAATCTCTATGGTAATCGTAGCATCAGGCTGCACCACTCACCTGGCAGATGGACAGAAACAAGAGATGGAGGTGTATGAAAGCAAGGGGCTTGCTGTTGAAGAGAAGTCAGTCGCATTAGCCGCTGGACTGGGTGTTCTGCCAGCCGCTGGTTACTTTTATACTAATCATCCCGCAGTCGCAGTCTTCTCCATCCCGCTTTGGGTAATCTCTCTCGGTCCTCTGTGGATGCCTTTTGATACTGCTGCCGCAGCTGAAGTGCAAAACTTCTATGCCACTCGGCGCAAAGTAGAGTTTGAGAAGGCAAAAGATCTGCGAGAGCTTGATCATCGCCTTGAAGACAAGCAGTTGACCTATGAGCAACACTTGCGCGAACAACGTACCATTGAGCAGAAGTATTCTGCTTACTGATCCCAATGGTCTCCTTGTCCATGCCCTTCCCCTTCGTGTGATCAGGTGAAACAAAATGAGCACATTACTCATTGTCGATGATTCCCCCACCGACACTTATCTTGCTAGAAAGTGTGCAGCTGAACTTTTTGAAGAAATTCGTGCGGTGCACAACGCGGAGGGTGTGTTCCGGGAACTGGAGGAATTCAGGCCTTCTTGCGTCATCATGGACTGGACGTTGGACGACTTGATGAATGGAATATCGCTGATCGCTGAGATCCGCGACCGAAACGATGATGCTAGTGTGGTGCCAATCATCGTCTGCACAAGTCG
The DNA here is from genome assembly GCF_015461845.1 of Pseudomonas mucoides. Lineage (GTDB taxonomy): Bacteria > Pseudomonadota > Gammaproteobacteria > Pseudomonadales > Pseudomonadaceae > Aquipseudomonas > Aquipseudomonas mucoides. Next base: position 179,566 of record NZ_JACOPW010000010.1, read on the forward strand.
ATCAATGCCTGCAGACAAGCAGATTGCTGCTAATGCTGGCGCTTCGGCTTACATCGTCAAGCCAATTACTGCTGAGGCTCTTGCCGAAGTCTGTTCACGTCTGATCCCTGGATTTGCTGGCCCCAGCCTTCCTCGTTCCGATAAGTAACGCATCACTATGCTGCGCCTGAACAAATGGGCGCAGCTACCCTCCTCCGCCTTGCCATTCCCCACAAAATAATCAACTGTCTAAATACCTCACTATCATCAGTATTTAAACCCTTCCGGGATTTCACAGTACCCTAGTAGGGATGGTTGTACGTTGGTGCCGAAAACATGGATATCAGACATGTTCTCGACAATCTCGGGTGCTTCAATGGTTTCGAACCTAACGGCGAAAACCAGAAACTCCTGCGCGATATCCCTGCCGAGATGGGCTAAGCATGAACTGCTTTTCTTTGCGTAAGACACCGATGCTAATTGGCCAGTGCCCAAATCGAGCGATGATTTGAAACCATGCTTCAGTATTGAGAACAAATTCTTCTTTGGAGTTGCATGAAAGAAGACTAGGGTGTCCTGCTCTAATGCTCCGGCAAATAGGGAGTAATTGTTTTCTTCAGTAGGTTGGAATGATTCAAGTTTTCCGCATTCATTGTTCATGCTGGGCTTCACTCTTTCAGTTTGATTTCTAGTAATAACTGGCCAAGTATCGCGGCTAGCGCCATGGTAGGCCTGAATGGTGTTTTTCCGTTCAAAAGACTGGAAGTTAAGTGAAGCACAGGTGAATTCCATGCATAGGTTTTGAGGTGTCGAATTTTCCAAGCCCGGTAAAATCAAGGTTGCGGGTTTGATTCCGTCTCCCAACCTACCACCGGTGACACACCATGACCACGTTGCACTTATTGAAGCTCTATCCAGCAGTCTTTGCGATCCTAGTGGGGATTGTAGGCCTGATGGTCGGCAGCTTCCTCAACGTTGTTGTCTACAGGCTGCCTGTGATGATGAAGCGATCCTGGCTGCAGGATGCCCGTGCTGCCCTTCAAATGGAAGCCACTCCGACCGAGCCGTTCAACCTTGCAATGCCGAATTCCCGATGCCCATCCTGCGGCCATTCGATCAAGCCTTGGGAGAACATTCCGTTGATCAGCTGGCTCTTGTTGAGGCGAAAGTGTTCAGGCTGTCGATCGCCGATTTCGGCAAGATACCCAATAGTTGAGCTGGTGACTGCCGGCCTATCATTCGGCACGGCCTGGCACTTTGGCTATGGTGCAGAGACTTGCTTCGCGCTTCTGATGGTTTGGGGCGGAACTGCACTTTTCCTTATCGACCTCGATGAGATGCTTCTGCCTGATACGATCGTTATTCCGGGCATATGGGTTGGCTTAGCTGCCAGCTTTCTTGGGCTTTTCTCGACGCTCCAGGATGGCTTCATTGGAGCTGTCACAGGCTACCTGCTCCTTGCACTGCCGGCGTTGATCTTTCAGGCGATCACCGGCCGCCAGGGAATGGGCAACGGTGATTTTAAACTGCTCGCCCTCTTCGGGGCCTGGCTCGGCTGGCAAGCACTCCCTTTGATAATTCTCGTATCTGCCGTGGCTGCATCAATTGTCGGACTCATTGCGGGTTTAGGGGTAAAATCTCGAAGCGAGCCTTTCCCCTTTGGCCCCTTTATCATCGCCGGCGGTTTACTAGCCTTGTTCTTCGACCATGAGCTGTACACGCTTTATGGTCATGTAGCCGGCGTCAACATTGGAGCACTACTTTTTGAATAAGCGAGTAGAGGCAATTCCTCCCCGCCCCCTTTTCGATACCATTGAATCGATCCTGGGTGACTACGCCGACTTTAAAGACCTGCATCCAGACATGGCCCCTTACCTGGCTGCTTTTCCAGCCGAGATCAGTGTTGAGACCGATCTTCGTCATGCTCGAGCTTTTTTAAAGTCCTACAGCCAATCGCCGTCCACCTTCAAAAACTACCGCGGTTATCTGGAGCGTTTGATTCTCTGGAGTTGGATTGTCCAGAGCAAGTCCGTACTGGATCTGACCCGCACTGATGCTGAGGCTTTCCTCGCGTTCAACGTCGCGCCACCACAGTCATGGGTTGGTGCTTCTGCGATGCGCAGATTTGCTCCCAAGGATGGCCTGCTTATGTTCAACCCTCGGTGGCGACCTTTCGGCGTGAAGATCGAGAAAGCTGACCGCAAGAGGGCTGCTGAGGCGCATGTGAAGCCCGTCGCCAGTCAGAAGAAACAGGGATCAGGAAGCACTGATCTGATCTACTCGGTTGCGTGTTCGTTTTATGACTTCTTGCTGCAGGACGGCATGGACATCGCTAGCCCGTTCAAATCTATCAAACGGGTGAAGGGCAAGCGGGGAAAACCTAAGATCAAGGCATTGACCACGCTGCAGTGGGACTACCTTGTCGGTGAGGCCGAGACAATGGCCAATGAGGACCCCAAACACGAGCGTACTCTGTTCATCGTCGTGGCCCTCTTTGCGATGTACTTACGGGTTGGTGACTTGTCTGGCCGAGATGATTGGCTTCCGACCATGAACTCTTTTTTCAAAAGAAATGGTTCATGGTGGTTCGAGGTTGTTGGGAAGGGCAACAAGGAGCGTGAGATCACGGTTAAGGATGCCTTTATCCCCTACCTCAAGCGGTACCGTGAGAGCTTGAATATGTCGCCACTGCCGACCAAGGCCGACGATGCACCGCTGCTCTATACAAGCCATGGCCGGCCCAACCTGACTGCACGCCAGATCCGGAATATTGTTCAGCCAGTTTTCGACCGCGCTCGGTCCAGAATGCAGGCCGACGGACAGCCTGAGGACGAGTGTCAGGAATTGATGGAGGTTACCTTGCACTGGTTACGGCACACGGGCGCAACGTTCGATGCCAAATTCCGGGACGCAAAGCACCTGCAAATGGATCTGGGTCACGAAAGCCTTTCAACCACCCAGGACATTTACTACAACGCAATTAATCAGGAACGCTCCGCAAGTAACCGAGGCAGTATTCGCGGTCGATAACCTGTCTTATCAGAAGGCAGCCTCTCAGCTGCCTTACTTCACGTCTCTCCACATCCATTCAGCGAACTGTTCGTAGTTCTCGATTCTGAATGTCGAACCTGGGCTCCAGGTAAAGCCACACCGAATAAAATGGCCGTTCGACTTATCAGCTAAGGTGGCGCCCTCCCCGTGGCAGAGCGCGCCATACGACGTCGGGCCTGTAGCCATCGACTCGCTTATCGTCAAAGGGCTCGCAAGTATCATGGAGTATGAGTCAGCGTTCACCCAGTACAGTCGTTCAGCGGTCATTAACATCCCCCATATGAGGAATGCCAGCCAGGCTGCTTTGATGAGTGAGTTGACTCCTTTGGTTGTTGGCACTGTCAGAAGCTCCACGTTGGTACGACGAGGACCACCAAGCTCAGAGATCCTGCCAAGCTAGCCAGTGCAATCAAAGCCTGTTTTCGTGTCGAGGTAATGATCTTGCCGCGCTCACCTGCTAGCTTGCGCAAGTGGAAGGCTTGCAATTGAGGTGAGCTATACCCGTCGCGATCGATGGCCCTAAATACCAGGTATCTGTAGGTGTAGCGGATTGTGATACAGATGCATATTGCTAGGCAGAGAGTGCCGGGTAGGTAGAAATTCGCTGGTGAAATGAATGGCTGTACGTCGTTCATGGGGAATTGATTGCTATTTGGTAGTTGAATACGTCCATGTTACCAGTTTGAACTGCTGGTCGGCCCCTGTGCCCCGTTCGACAGGCCGGTTAAGGGGTGTAGCGCTTGTGGCCTATCCATAGCGCTACGCCCCATTGCTCTCAAGTCCTAGACGAGCTTGAAGGCTCCGAGCACTGATGCTCGTACTGATACCGCACCCACAGTTCGGTTCAGGTGCTTGGCGCATTTTTCTCTGGCTAGAGTATGCACATTGGCTAAAAGCCAGGCATCGTCTTCGGCACTCCAAGGCGTGGTGACTTTGTTGGAGTGCAGCCCGAGACTTTGTGCTTTGTGCCTGATTCTCTCTGCGAGCATACCTAGCTTTGCAGCACACCAGATCGATCCTTTCTTAGGGTAATACTCCCTCAGAATTTCGATTTCAGCGCTGGTCCATTTCCGCTTGTTGACCTCTGCCGGCCGCACTGGCAAGTAGATGAGCCCGTCGACCCATTCTTTGCCTTTGGATTCAAATAGCCGACTCAGTCCCGCCCTTGAAAACTCAGAGGTCTCGTTTTTGAGGAATCGCACTCGTTTATCGACTGCATATTCAGGTCTGTTGATCAGCTTGCCAATCTCGGCGTTGGTCTTCTTCCCAAGATTCTGTAACAGCAGCTGATCGTCGTGACCTGTCCAGCCCGGGAATATACCCAGCTGCTTTGGACGCAGACTAACAGCAGCCATTGTCCGGCCCAACTGCTCTGCTACCCAAGGAAGCGGCTCTGTTTGGAGATGCTCGAGCAGGAAAATCGTTTCCTCGCGGGTCCAGGTAACCAGTGTGTTGGCTACCTTCAAGCGTCGAGCTCTGTTAGTGGTTTGGTAGTAGGACATTCCGACGTGGTCGGCTATCTGTTCGACCGGTTGGCTATGGTAGTGCTGCTTAAGGTAGTCGTCCTTCTCCTTCGTCCAGCGTGATCTAGGTGGCAAATCAGGAACGGGTTTAAGCAGGGATTCGTGCGGAGCTATGTGGAAACTGCTCGCAGCGGCGAGAAATGATTCGGCTGCCTTTCGGAACTCTTTAGCGGACGTTACGGCCGGCGGTACAAATGGCTCGAGCAGCATTGTCTCATCAGGATCCTCATCGCCCTTTGTTGCTAAGACATGTTTTGTGGTTGCTGATTTGTCTTGAGGTTTGCCATGCAGCGCCTGCGGGGTAAGGGGCATTGGGGTCAATGGCGGGCTACTTCTTCGCTCTCTGATAACTCTTTTGTTGGGTGCATCAGATGTTCCTGCAAGGGCCAGGGTTATGGTCATAGCCTCGACATCCTGAGGTGACCTGCCAAGCAGGTCAGCTATCGAAGCGATCGACTGGTGGCCAACATATTCCTGCCGCAGGATTCGTTCATCGCCACTCGGCCAGGCAGCTCCTCTGCTTGATCGTGGCCAAGGCCCAGCACCGTTCGGGGGAACATAGATGCCTAGAGCTACTGCCAGCTCATATGTTTCCCGCAGTGAGTGTTTGGTTTGATCGGCAGCTCCCTGTATGCCCTGCAGAGGCACGCTCTGCTCCAGGGTGGTTAGATCTTCGGAAGACCATTTTGCCTTCATGCCTGCGTATCTCCAATCGCCTCGGTCGGGGCTGTCGTTTAGGGCTTTCTGCCCACGCTTATGATTATTGTGTAGCTAGGTTTTGGTATCGCAAAGTTTGGTTCTGCCTATCACCTCTTGAAAACGATAATTTGAGGCTGACTAGGAACGCTTGCAAGCGTTTGACCCTGTTGGAAAGCGTTTATCACGATTGGCTGATTGGTTGCTGCAGACATTTAAGGGCCAGGCATTGATCAGCCGCACTCGTGCCGCGCTTCATCAGTCGCGGTACTCCTCCGGGTATTCAATCCCATGCAAGAACCACAGACTTTTGGCATTGCTCTCATGAGGTGCCTGATTAAAGATGAAGGCAGGGCATTCCTCATCTGCTTTGTCGATCAGCTTAGCCACCAGATCAGCGTTGCGGCGCTGTTGCTCTGACAGCTTTGCACTCGCTTCTTCCAGTTGATCAATGCTGCACTTTTCCATAAAGCTGAAATGTTTGCCCAGGAGTCCGCAGAGAATGTCCGAGATCTGTATGGCTGGTTCATTGTGTGAAATTGCGAACCGGTAGCTTACGGGCTGGCCACCCCACACAATTTCGTTGCGCTCAAGGCTTTCCCTGACCCGCGGTTCTTCGTCAAATACGTGAACCGACCTCACGAATGTGGCAAGTCTATGGATGAAGGCTGTATCAAAACCACTCATCCTTCTCGTTGCCGCAAAGATACACCAACGTAGTAACCCTGGCAGCCTCTTGGAGAAGGTCTGAGAGCGCCATTCTTGCCATGTTTCTGAACGTGAAGCCGCCCCTGAAGAGAAATTGGCGTACAGCTTTTAGGAATTCGGGTATTCGCGCGGCAGGTACGTTCGGGTAGTCGAAGGTCTTTAGTAGCCGGAAATACCCAAGTGGTTCTAGCCTCACTATGGCGTGGAGTTCGTTTTTCAGATCGTCCCGAATGGATCTGTAGGCCTCGAACTGATCATGGTCTAGCAGCGAGTCAATCAGGTCGACTATCGACCAGTTCAAGATGCTGAAGTTAGAGAAGTGAATGTAAGCTGGCGACGCCAGAAGCCATGTGAGGAACTGCTCCAGCTTGTTGGAGCTGAGGCAGGTGATGTAACCCCCTTGGGCAAGGTGCTTTAGCTTCAACTCTTTGACTGATGGCTGAATTCTCAATTGAGCCCTCAGGTCATGAATATCAGGCAGGCTGGCCCCTGGCCCCAGCGCTACACCCCCGAGCACAAAGCAATCCAGAACCTCATGATTGAGCCCGGTTCCAGTCAAGGATAGGCTTCGGATATTGTTCGTTTCGTCGTAATACAGCGTGTAGGCCTTATTGATGTTCTTCATCAGGTCCTGCCCGGGGAATCTAAACAGGCCGGCATCGATCACTGTTTTTTCGTAGCTGTCATTGATCATGGGTCTACCTGGACGTTGATTGTCAGTCCGTTTTCTTCTGTCCTGAGGTGCTTTTCGGTGGGCGCTTCGCTCGAGGTTTTGGTGCCGCCGCAGCCTTCCTGGTCTCAATCAATTGCTGTTCCAGCGTATCAGCTCGTGCCTGGGCCGCTGCTGACTGTTCACGTGATGATGCCAGGGCGCTCTGGTTTTCCTGCAGGGTCTTCAGTGTTGATTGAAGCTTGCCATTGGCTTCCTGCAGTTGTGCAGCAACCGATTTGAGTTCCTCTCTTGCACGGTCAACTTCTCTGTGAGATCGATCCTCAACATCGCGCGTGTAGCGCTCCTGCTCAGCCCGAGTGTTTTCGGCCTGAGCCGATGCTTCTACCAGCTTCTGCTCCGCGGCCGCGAGTTTTGCACGATAGTCAGTTCGCTGCTCACGCATATCCTCTAGGTCAGCATTTCGCTGATCCAACAATACCTGCAAGTCCTTCAGTCTAGTTTCAATGGCGAGTCGTGCGGTCTGTGCTTCGTTGGTTTGAGATCTTGCGAAGGCTACGTCCTTGCGAGCCTGCTCTTCGAGGCCGGCAATTCGCTCGCGCTCCTCTGCTAGCACCTTTCGCTGGACAGACATGCCCTGCTCCACCACAGCCTCTGCCATCAGAGTGGCCTGCTTCCAGATGTCCACAAAGGCGTGCGCCACTTCAGTGGGCAAGCCTGGCAGGCGCGTCTCAGCGCGCAGCCTGGCTGACAGGCGCACCCACCACTCATCAAGCAGGGCGCCGACACGCGCCGGGCTACCGCGCCCCAGCTTTTCTCGTACCCGCTCAACCGTTGGGCGCTTACCGCCCTCCAGCACGGCGTCAGCCGCATCAAAGACTTCCTGCTCAGGTACACCTGTCGACATGGGTCAAACTCCACTATTCTATATCCGATAAGTATTGGTTAACGGACATGATGTTTCGATAAAATACGTCGCACGTATTAAATAATACGCTTTAATCAAGAGTAGCTCAAAATCTCTCAAAAATGGGCTTTTGAACGTGAAATTCGTGGAGGTTTGGAATGAAGTCGGAATTGAGGGCACCAACAACCGTGGGCGCTCTATCGCGCTTACTGCCCCTAGATAATGCGGCCGTGCTTGAGCTTGACTCGCTCAGCCAGGCATCACAGGACGCAGTTTCTGACTTTCTGAAAGCAGGGACTGCGCCCAATACGGTGCGTAGTTACCAGGGTGCGCTTACCTATTGGTCAGCGTGGCTGCAGGTCCGTTATGGGGTTGCGCTGGGGGATGGGCCAATTCCAGCGGCGGTGGCGATCCAATTCATCGTTGACCATTTGAATAGACCGCAGGATGACGGCACCTGGACGCACAACCTCCCCCCTTCGGTTGATCAGGCGCTGGTCGACGCCAAGATCAAAGCTACTTTGGGACCTCACTCTTACAACACGGTCAGCCTTCGTATGGCAGTCCTTGGCAAATGGCATGGGATGAAGGGCTGGGCTAGCCCAACTGATATCAAAGAGGTCAAAGCACTGATGCGGGATGCGCAGAAGGCTCAGGCCCGGGGCGGCATTTCGGTTCGCAAGAAGACAGCACTCGTGGCTGAGCCTTTAAAGGCAATCCTGGACACATGCTCAACTGATGGACTGCGAGGCATACGCGATCGGGCTCTACTCCTCCTAGCGTGGAGCGGCGGTGGTCGGCGCCGCTCTGAGGTTGTGGCCCTGCAGGTTTCGGACGTTCGAAGGCTTGATGCTGACACTTGGATGTATTCACTCGGGGTAACCAAGACAGATACTGCTGGCGTCCGGCGTGAGAAGCCTCTGACGGGTGCCGCCGCCCATGCTTTGACTGCTTGGCTTAGTGTTGCCCCGATTGAGAGTGGCCCGCTTTTTCGGGGGATGCTACGAGGCGGCAGGGTGGGAACAGCACCCATGACTGGTCATGAGGTAAACCGAATCCTACAGAGGCGTGCAAAGCTTGCCGGCCTAGAGGGTGATTGGGGTGCACACAGTTTACGATCAGGCTTTGTGACTGAGGCTGGGAGACAGGGTGTGCCGCTGGGTGATGTGATGGCTATGACAGAACACACCAGCATTTCGACTGTGATGGGGTATTTCCAATCCGGCAACATGCTGAACAGCGCCGCTACGACCCTGTTAGCGGGCTATGACGTCCCTGAAGTGGAGGTGGACGATTCCAGCCCCGAATCGGGTTCTCATCTTCCGCGTTGATGTCTGGTGGGGCACTATTGTAGTGATGCAGCCCTTTCCGGGTGGCACTTACTCTGGGTACGAAGCAATGGCTAAAGGGATGAGGTCTTTGAAGTGGGGAATCATAGCGGGCTTGCTTGTGCCTGGCTTCGCCTCAGCTGACTCTTCAGGCGAAGTCGGGGTGGCGCTCAGCGCTTGGGCTCCAGAAAGTGTGACGGAACAAGGAGCCCGAACCACGGTTGTGCTTGATGAGAATACGGTTACAACGCAAATCTTTACTCAGGCCATCAGTAACGGTGTCTGCGCAAGAGTTTGGCTCAAACAGGCAAGCAGTGGCTATTTGGCAGGCATCACCGAGATTGCTGTCTTCAATAGATCACAGCGGCAAGGCTTCATCCTAGAAGGCGGCAAAGAGATTTGTGATGAGTTGGGGCTTTTACCTAGTAGCAAAATTCCTGAAGCGTTAGCCGCAAAGACACGGTCGCTTTGATCTTGGCCAGATGGTGGGTGACGCTCATATTAGGTTTCCGAAGCCAGGTAATGGGTTGCTTTTCGGGGGTATAGCATTAGCCTCAAGTCGTGAAAAGATGATGTCCTACCGGTGGAAGCGAACAGCCGGAGGGAGCTACAGAGAAGACGAGGCAATGATGAATCCCGCAGAATTCAATGCGATCCTTAACACCGCAACCCCTGCTCAACAGCTGTCCCTTGAGTCGGCCCACTGGCGGTACATGACGCTCATTGGCCATGTGCGAGGTGTAGTGGATCCTGAAATTGCGTCAGGTGATCGCGAAGCTTTCCCCCGCTACTCTGTCAGCGTCGGACAGTCGCTGGCATTCTCCGAACCTGACTGTTGCCGATTCATGGTTGCAGTTACCGGCCTATCAGCAAAGTTATGTGCTGCATGGGCGGACCCTGATTTCTACAGCCTACAAAACGAAAACCACGACGCATCTATCGCGGACACCGCCTAGCAGTGCTGAATCCTGATCGTAGCGGTAAATCGTCCACGAGGATTTTCGCTCAGCCAACCCTGATGCACCTGCAAGGGATCCCAAAAATGAACGGGGTTATACTGATTTCATCCTTATGAAATTGTTTAACCAAGGCAGAGGTTCCAGTGTCTGTGATTATTCAGATCCCCCTTTCACGATTGAAATACTTCAAAGCCCTAGGCAGCCCTGCTGAACCCAATGCCCAGGTAGAGGCCATGGCCGCTGACATCAAAGTACATGGCATTCGCGAACCGCTGATTGTCAGGCCCGTTGGCGATCTATTCGAAGTCGTATGCGGCTTGGTCCGCTGGAAAGGCGCGATAGTTGGTGGACTGGAGACAATTCCTGCTGAGGTTCGCCAGCTTAACGACGCTGAAGCCCTTGAGCTTTCGATCATGGATAACATGCGGCCACTCGGAGAGCTGGAGCTCCCTCATGCTGAGGTGATCGACCAGCCCATGCCGATTATTGATGTTGTCAGATATACCTCGACGGCACCCTACAAGATCGACGAGCCGCTTGGCATCGGGTTTTGCAGGCTTTTAGAAAGCGACTTCTCCCTCGAGGACGTCCAACTCCTCATGAAAGACAGTGCCGTCGACTCCAGTAACTTGGAGGTGGACCTATCCATGTTCTGGGAAGGTTTAGCGGACGGCCGGCTTCACATAGAGGGTCGAGGTGATGATTGCGGCCAGTTCATCTTGGCCTATATCGAGGACTATTTCGACGTTGAGGAGCCCGATGTTGCATTCACCGGCCCTAACATCGGGATCTGGCAGAACCTGACTGATGGAGAGCGAGAGCAAGTGGTTGCAGATGCGATTCGCCTAAACCCGATAGTTAACGCTGCTCTGTCTGTGATTTATGAGTTTCGCGACAATGATGTCAATTTATAGACGCGGAAGACTAGGCCCCCAGGGATTACGGGAGTGAACGCACTGCCAGTTGTTGCACACAGCCCCATTGCAGTAACTGGCCCTTTCCGAACTCGGTCTGCAAATAAGCACGCGGCGCTCGCAGGCGTGAAAGTGTCGTAGACCATACTTTCTGTAATTGTCTTCTGCGGGTTCTGGCACGCGCTAGAGTGGGTTGAAATGGCTCCACATTCATAGAGGAGCATCACCATGACACAAGCAGCCAACCCAGCAGCAGCTAACTTTGACCGCACGAAAGCAAAGTCGGCTGTTGAGAGCATCCAGAAGGCCATGAATGGATTGAGCACCGGTTATGAGCTTGAAATTGGGAGCGGTTCTTTTTCAGGAAGCGAACTGACTGTTCAGCTTAAAATCCGCATTCCGGGAGGCGTGAGTAAAGAGCGTACGATGCTTGAGCTGGAATGCAAGCACCGAGGCTTCGATCCTGATACGACCCTTAAATCATCGTCTTACGGCGAGTTCAACCTCGTGGGATATCATCCTCGCCGGCCGAAGTACCCTTGGACTGTCCAAATTGTAGGTGGTCAACTTTACAAGTTCACTGATGAAGCGATTACTGACGCATTTAACCGTCTGAAAAACTAATTTCATTCTGACAAGAAAAGGGAGCCTCGGCTCCCTTTTCGTCATGGATAAATCCTATTGGAGCTCCCTGTGGAGCGCAACTCTTCTCATGCGCCACGCTCCTTAAGAACAGGCGTGATGCGTATGGCATCCAGCCGACTCCCAACTAGAGTTTAAGTTTAACTTGCGGAACGATGGTGCCGTCGTTGCCGAGGTTTGAAGCCACAACTTGGATCACGTGAGAACGGAGCAACTCCTTTGCAAACTCCTCCGAAATGATTTCTGAATCGCCATTAAGCGCAACGAGGTAAGTCAGATGAGTATCCCCCGATATCTCCATGGAGTTACCGTTTTGCTGGGTTCTTCTGGTGATGATCGAAGCCTTGACGGAACAAACTGCTGCCCTGTCTGACAGCGGGTTTGCGATCATCTGGAAACCTCGTACCACCTTCTGTTCGCGCACACCATCTTTAACAGTACCGGTCCTTACTAAGTCGGAGAATACAGCGCTATGCCCGCAGAAATCTTCCAGCGCTCGCCGTGAAAAATCTTTCAAAGAAGCCGGTGGTATGACCTGGGTTTCAACTGGATCGGTATGCCAAATTGCATATCCAACGGCGATCCCTGCCGCAAGAGCCAGCACCGTTGAAGCGATGGCCATATTTCGTTTCATGTAAATTCCTATGAGGACTTGCGCCTAGTAACTGGTAATTTAGCAGCCCGTTTTAAACTGCCGAAATCAAGGGTTCAGGTGACACACCGTTCAGCTATCAGTTGAGAGTTTTGCTGTCATTACCTTTTGACACCCCGTTGAACGCTACAAACGCATAAAATGCTGTCAATGCACCTGGACCCACGTACATGACTGCTTTAGCCACAATCAAAGATATCGCCAGCAGACTATTCGCCATCTGATCCATTTGAGCATTGGCGCTTGATGTATCAAGAAAGGTATTGAAACCAACTCCAATGACCAAGACAACTGCAACAAAGAAAACTGTCATGAACCTCCAATATTTACGTGCAGGCTTCGACAGAAGTAGAAAGGCGAAGCATACGCTGAGGCAAATCATGTAGTAACGATAAGTCCATTCAGTAAATCCAATCAAATCGGCTCCGGCCCCAATTAGCTGTGTAAACAAGATTATTCCAAAAGCTACAAATACACCGCCGACCATTCCCCAAAACATCCCGACTAAAGTTTTCATATTTGTCACGTTCCTTAATGCAAAAGCGCAATATTTAAATAGATGTGATGGCGCAGAATTTAATTTGGTTTATTTCCATATTGGTTTACCGGCTATCTTCCAAGCCAGTAGAGCAGTCGGGAGGTGATGCTCTGTTTTTTGATCGCTGCCTCCCTTGTCACTCGGCGATGTTGGAAGGGAGAGTTGGCATGACTTACAAGCTGCAATCCGGCCTCGGTCAGCAGGTAGACGTCACGTTTGCATTTCAAGCAACATTTCCCCTTGGTGGCCAGGCCCCGTGTCTGAAGCGAATTAACCGTATCCAAAAAGGTATTCGATACGTGTACGGAGAGCCAGTTTCGGTTGAATTTCCACTGAATCGCACTTCCTTGTACCCAATGACCCTTTGCAAGTGATCGTAAAGCTATGAATTGATCTTTCGTGAGCCGTCCACGGGCTTCATCCTGGCTAGGAGGTTTAGATTGGGGGGCATAGAGAAAACGGAAAAAATCGTACGATAAGCCCTGCTGACAGCCTGCAAGCCCTTAGGTTGTGTAGTCGGTGTCCGAATGGGGTATACCCTAACTTGATGTCAGGCAGGGCCGCGCCGCTTCGTCAGAATAGAGTCTGCTTTCCCATTTTTTGACACATGCCCGCGAAGGTTATAGATTTCAGCCTGACAGAAATGGGCTTTGAGGCACAACGGAACAGAAAGTGCACTTAAGCCGCCTTCAACCAAGGAGACATCGTGCAGGGGCACCGCATCGGCTACGTCCGGGTCAGCAGCTTTGACCAGAACCCGGAACGCCAGCTGGAACAAACCCAGGTGAGCAAGGTGTTCACCGACAAGGCATCGGGCAAGGACACCCAGCGCCCCCAGCTCGAAGCGCTGCTGAGCTTCGTCCGCGAAGGCGATACAGTGGTGGTGCACAGCATGGATCGGCTGGCCCGCAACCTCGATGACCTGCGTCGCTTGGTACAGAAGCTGACTCAGCGCGGCGTGCGCATCGAGTTCCTGAAGGAGGGCCTGGTGTTCACTGGCGAGGACTCGCCGATGGCCAACCTGATGCTGTCGGTGATGGGGGCCTTCGCTGAGTTCGAGCGCGCCCTGATCCGCGAGCGGCAGCGTGAGGGCATCGCCTTGGCCAAGCAGCGTGGCGCGTACCGGGGCCGCAAGAAAGCCCTGTCCGATGAGCAGGCTGCTACCCTGCGGCAGCGAGCGACGGCCGGCGAGCCCAAGGCGCAGCTTGCCCGCGAGTTCAACATCAGCCGGGAAACCCTCTACCAGTACCTCCGCACGGACGACTGACACATGCCGCGTCGCTTGATCCTCTCGGCCACGGAGCGGGACACCCTGCTTGCGCTGCCGGAAAGCCAGGATGACCTGATCCGCTACTACACCTTCAACGACTCCGACCTGTCGCTGATCCGCCAGCGACGCGGCGACGCCAACCGCCTCGGCTTCGCCGTGCAGCTCTGCCTGCTGCGCTACCCCGGTTACGCGCTGGGAACCGACAGCGAGCTGCCCGAGCCGGTCATCCTGTGGGTGGCGAAGCAAGTCCAGGCCGAGCCGGCGAGCTGGGCAAAGTACGGCGAGCGCGACGTGACCCGTCGCGAGCATGCCCAGGAACTGCGCACCTACCTGCAACTGGCCCCGTTCGGCCTGTCCGACTTCCGCGCCCTGGTGCGCGAGCTAACCGAGCTGGCCCAGCAGACCGACAAAGGCTTGCTGCTGGCCGGTCAGGCCCTGGAGAGCCTACGGCAGAAACGACGCATCCTGCCGGCGCTGAGCGTGATTGACCGGGCCTGCTCGGAAGCCATTGCGCGAGCCAATCGGCGGGTCTACCGCGCCCTGGTCGAACCACTCACGGACTCGCATCGGGCCAAGCTGGACGAGCTGTTGAAGCTCAAGGCCGGCAGCAGCATCACCTGGTTGACCTGGCTGCGCCAGGCACCGCTGAAACCCAACTCTCGGCACATGCTGGAACACATCGAGCGGCTGAAGACATTTCAGTTGGTGGACTTGCCCGAAGGCCTGGGCCGGCACATCCACCAGAACCGCCTGCTCAAGCTGGCCCGCGAGGGTGGGCAGATGACGCCCAAAGACCTCGGTAAGTTCGAGCCGCAGCGCCGCTACGCGACCCTGGCCGCCGTGGTGCTGGAGAGCACCGCGACCGTGATCGATGAGCTGGTCGATCTGCATGACCGCATCCTGGTCAAGCTGTTCAGCGGCGCGAAGCACAAGCATCAGCAGCAGTTCCAGAAGCAGGGCAAGGCGATCAACGACAAGGTGCGCCTGTACTCCAGGATCGGCCAGGCGCTGCTGGAAGCGAAGGAAAGCGGCAGCGACCCCTATGCCGCCATCGAGGCGGTGATTCCCTGGGACGAGTTCACCGAGAGCGTCAGCGAGGCCGAGCTGCTGGCCCGGCCGGAAGGCTTCGACCACCTGCACCTGGTCGGCGAGAACTTCGCCACCCTGCGCCGTTACACGCCGGCCTTGCTGGAGGTGCTGGAACTGCGCGCCGCGCCGGCCGCGCAAGGCGTGCTGGCAGCCGTGCAGACCCTGCGTGAGATGAACGCCGACAACCTGCGCAAGGTGCCGGCCGATGCACCCACGGCCTTCATCAAGCCGCGCTGGAAGCCGCTGGTGATCACCCCGGAAGGCCTCGACCGGAAATTCTACGAAATCTGCGCCCTGTCCGAGCTGAAGAACGCCCTGCGCTCCGGCGACATCTGGGTCAAGGGCTCGCGGCAGTTCCGCGACTTCGACGACTACCTGCTGCCGGCCGAGAAGTTCGCCGCACTCAAGCGCGAGCAGGCCCTGCCCCTGGCGATCAACCCGAACAGCGACCAGTACCTGGAAGAGCGTTTGCAGCTGCTGGACGAGCAGTTGGCCACCGTCACCCGCCTGGCCAAGGACAACGAGCTGCCCGATGCCATCCTCACCGAGTCAGGGCTGAAAATCACCCCGCTGGATGCGGCGGTGCCGGATCGGGCGCAGGCGCTGATCGACCAAACCAGCCAGTTACTGCCGCGCATCAAGATCACCGAACTGCTGATGGACGTGGACGACTGGACGGGCTTCAGCCGCCACTTCACCCACTTGAAGGACGGGGCCGAGGCCAAAGACAGGACGTTGCTGCTGTCCGCAATCCTCGGTGATGCGATCAACCTCGGGCTGACCAAGATGGCCGAGTCGAGCCCCGGCCTGACCTACGCCAAGCTGTCCTGGCTGCAAGCCTGGCACATCCGCGACGAAACCTATTCGGCGGCCTTGGCCGAGCTGGTCAACCACCAGTATCGCCACGCCTTTGCCGCCCACTGGGGCGACGGCACGACCTCATCCTCCGATGGCCAGCGCTTCCGCGCGGGTGGCCGGGGCGAGAGCACCGGGCACGTCAACCCGAAGTACGGTAGCGAGCCGGGACGGCTGTTCTATACCCATATCTCCGACCAGTACGCGCCGTTCAGCACCCGCGTGGTGAATGTCGGCGTCCGCGATTCCACCTATGTGCTCGACGGCCTGCTGTACCACGAGTCCGACCTGCGGATCGAGGAGCACTACACCGACACGGCCGGCTTCACCGATCACGTCTTTGCCCTGATGCACCTGCTAGGCTTCCGCTTCGCGCCGCGCATCCGCGACCTCGGCGAAACCAAGCTGTACGTGCCGCAGGGCGTGCAAGCCTACCCGACGTTGCGCCCGCTGATCGGCGGCACCCTGAACATCAAGCACGTGCGTGCCCACTGGGACGACATCCTGCGCCTGGCCAGCTCGATCAAGCAGGGCACCGTCACCGCCTCGCTGATGCTGCGCAAGCTCGGCAGCTACCCGCGCCAGAACGGACTGGCCGTGGCCCTGCGCGAGCTGGGCCGGATCGAGCGCACGCTGTTCATCCTGGACTGGCTGCAAAGTGTTGAACTGCGCCGCCGCGTGCATGCCGGCCTGAACAAAGGTGAGGCGCGCAACTCGCTGGCCAGGGCGGTGTTCTTCAACCGCCTTGGGGAAATCAGGGATCGGAGCTTCGAGCAGCAGCGCTACCGGGCCAGCGGCCTCAACCTGGTGACGGCGGCTATCGTGCTGTGGAACACGGTGTACCTGGAACGCGCCACCCAGGGGTTGGTCGAGGCCGGCAAGCCGGTGGACGGCGAGCTGCTGCAATTCCTGTCGCCGCTGGGCTGGGAGCACATCAACCTAACCGGCGATTACGTCTGGCGGCAGAGCCGCAGACTGGAAGACGGGAAGTTTCGGCCCTTACGGATGCCCGGAAAACCTTAGCGTACGATTTTTTCCGAATTCTGCGGGCTCCCCTATCTCATCTGCGCAAGGCAGAACGTGAAGACGGCCGCCCTGGACCTCGCCCGCGAGCGCCAGGCGCACGAGGCCGGCGCGCGGACCCGCGCCACGGCCCACGAGCGGACGCCGCAGCAGGAGCGCCAGAAGGCCGCCAGAGAGGCCGAGCGCGGCCGTGAGGCTTGGACGCTAGGGCAGGGCATGAAAAAGCCCGTAGCGGGCTGCTACGGGCGTCTGACGCGGTGGAAAGGGGGAGGGGATGTTGTCTACATGGCTCTGCTGTAGTGAGTGGGTTGCGCTCCGGCAGCGGTCCTGATCAATCGTCACCCTTTCTCGGTCCTTCAACGTTCCTGACAACGAGCCTCCTTTTCGCCAATCCATCGACAATCACCGCGAGTCCCTGCTCGAACGCTGCGTCCGGACCGGCTTCGTCGAAGGCGTCTATCGCGGCCCGCAACAGCGGCGAGAGCGGAGCCTGTTCAACGGTGCCGCCGCGCTCGCCGGCATCGCTGTCGCCGGCCTGCTCCTCAAGCACGGCCCCAACAGTGAAGTAGCTGATTGTCATCAGCGCATTGACGGCGTCCCCGGCCGAAAAACCCGCCTCGCAGAGGAAGCGAAGCTGCGCGTCGGCCGTTTCCATCTGCGGTGCGCCCGGTCGCGTGCCGGCATGGATGCGCGCGCCATCGCGGTAGGCGAGCAGCGCCTGCCTGAAGCTGCGGGCATTCCCGATCAGAAATGAGCGCCAGTCGTCGTCGGCTCTCGGCACCGAATGCGTATGATTCTCCGCCAGCATGGCTTCGGCCAGTGCGTCGAGCAGCGCCCGCTTGTTCCTGAAGTGCCAGTAAAGCGCCGGCTGCTGAACCCCCAACCGTTCCGCCAGTTTGCGTGTCGTCAGACCGTCTACGCCGACCTCGTTCAACAGGTCCAGGGCGGCACGGATCACTGTATTCGGCTGCAACTTTGTCATGCTTGACACTTTATCACTGATAAACATAATATGTCCACCAACTTATCAGTGATAAAGAATCCGCGCGTTCAATCGGACCAGCGGAGGCTGGTCCGGAGGCCAGACGTGAAACCCAACAGACCCCTGATCGTAATTCTGAGCACTGTCGCGCTCGACGCTGTCGGCATCGGCCTGATTATGCCGGTGCTGCCGGGCCTCCTGCGCGATCTGGTTCACTCGAACGACGTCACCGCCCACTATGGCATTCTGCTGGCGCTGTATGCGTTGATGCAATTTGCCTGCGCACCTGTGCTGGGCGCGCTGTCGGATCGTTTCGGGCGGCGGCCGGTCTTGCTCGTCTCGCTGGCCGGCGCTGCTGTCGACTACGCCATCATGGCGACGGCGCCTTTCCTTTGGGTTCTCTATATCGGGCGGATCGTGGCCGGCATCACCGGGGCGACTGGGGCGGTAGCCGGCGCTTATATTGCCGATATCACTGATGGCGATGAGCGCGCGCGGCACTTCGGCTTCATGAGCGCCTGTTTCGGGTTCGGGATGGTCGCGGGACCTGTGCTCGGTGGGCTGATGGGCGGTTTCTCCCCCCACGCTCCGTTCTTCGCCGCGGCAGCCTTGAACGGCCTCAATTTCCTGACGGGCTGTTTCCTTTTGCCGGAGTCGCACAAAGGCGAACGCCGGCCGTTACGCCGGGAGGCTCTCAACCCGCTCGCTTCGTTCCGGTGGGCCCGGGGCATGACCGTCGTCGCCGCCCTGATGGCGGTCTTCTTCATCATGCAACTTGTCGGACAGGTGCCGGCCGCGCTTTGGGTCATTTTCGGCGAGGATCGCTTTCACTGGGACGCGACCACGATCGGCATTTCGCTTGCCGCATTTGGCATTCTGCATTCACTCGCCCAGGCAATGATCACCGGCCCTGTAGCCGCCCGGCTCGGCGAAAGGCGGGCACTCATGCTCGGAATGATTGCCGACGGCACAGGCTACATCCTGCTTGCCTTCGCGACACGGGGATGGATGGCGTTCCCGATCATGGTCCTGCTTGCTTCGGGTGGCATCGGAATGCCGGCGCTGCAAGCAATGTTGTCCAGGCAGGTGGATGAGGAACGTCAGGGGCAGCTGCAAGGCTCACTGGCGGCGCTCACCAGCCTGACCTCGATCGTCGGACCCCTCCTCTTCACGGCGATCTATGCGGCTTCTATAACAACGTGGAACGGGTGGGCATGGATTGCAGGCGCTGCCCTCTACTTGCTCTGCCTGCCGGCGCTGCGTCGCGGGCTTTGGAGCGGCGCAGGGCAACGAGCCGATCGCTGATCGTGGAAACGATAGGCCTATGCCATGCGGGTCAAGGCGACTTCCGGCAAGCTATACGCGCCCTAGGAGTGCGGTTGGAACGTTGGCCCAGCCAGATACTCCCGATCACGAGCAGGACGCCGATGATTTGAAGCGCACTCAGCGTCTGATCCAAGAACAACCATCCTAGCAACACGGCGGTCCCCGGGCTGAGAAAGCCCAGTAAGGAAACAACTGTAGGTTCGAGTCGCGAGATCCCCCGGAACCAAAGGAAGTAGGTTAAACCCGCTCCGATCAGGCCGAGCCACGCCAGGCCGAGAACATTGGTTCCTGTAGGCATCGGGATTGGCGGATCAAACACTAAAGCTACTGGAACGAGCAGAAGTCCTCCGGCCGCCAGTTGCCAGGCGGTAAAGGTGAGCAGAGGCACGGGAGGTTGCCACTTGCGGGTCAGCACGGTTCCGAACGCCATGGAAACCGCCCCCGCCAGGCCCGCTGCGACGCCGACAGGATCTAGCGCTGCGTTTGGTGTCAACACCAACAGCGCCACGCCCGCAGTTCCGCAAATAGCCCCCAGGACCGCCATCAATCGTATCGGGCTACCTAGCAGAGCGGCAGAGATGAACACGACCATCAGCGGCTGCACAGCGCCTACCGTCGCCGCGACCCCGCCCGGCAGGCGGTAGACCGAAATAAACAACAAGCTCCAGAATAGCGAAATATTAAGTGCGCCGAGGATGAAGATGCGCATCCACCAGATTCCCGTTGGAATCTGTCGGACGATCATCACGAGCAATAAACCCGCCGGCAACGCCCGCAGCATCGCGACCGTCATCGGTGAGAAGTTCGGCAGGTATTGGGTGGTGACAATGTAGGTGCTGCCCCAAATGGCAGGTGCTATCGCTGTGAACAATAAATCGGGCGTGCGTAATGACATGCGATTACAAGACCTCCGCTACGGCGATGGGTTTTTGAGAGTTGCAGGCGCCGCGATGACCGCACCCTGACTTGGACTGGCCCTGCCTCGCACCAATCCACCTGCGGCTATGGCCGCGATCATGCGAGGCCCGAAAATTACACGACCTGTACACGTCCGCCGAACCCGGAACGCAACAGAGCTTCGTGGGCATCCCGATCCGGGTCGTAGCAGCAGTCCTGGACCAAACGCACGTCGTAGTCCGCATCACTAGCCCAGGCGACGCTTGAAAGAACAACGCCGGTGGTGCTTATCCCGGCCATGACAAGCGTGCTTACGCCGCGCGTCCGAAGGTCGGCGTCGAGCGCCGTGCCATAAAAGACGCTGGCTCGCGGACATGCATAGAAAAGGTCGCCCCGTTCGATCGCAAGCCCTTCGACGGGCAGACCGGTGCGAAATCGTCCGCTCGGGAGATACGGTGAGATTTGGCGATTCGTCGCCGGCGGCGCATGTTCATACTCTTCGCCGAGCGAAAAGTTGGGGAACAGCACGGGCCGGCCGCGCAAGGCGTGCTGGCAGCCGTGCAGACCCTGCGTGAGATGAACGCCGACAACCTGCGCAAGGTGCCGGCCGATGCACCCACGGCCTTCATCAAGCCGCGCTGGAAGCCGCTGGTGATCACCCCGGAAGGCCTCGACCGGAAATTCTACGAAATCTGCGCCCTGTCCGAGCTGAAGAACGCCCTGCGCTCCGGCGACATCTGGGTCAAGGGCTCGCGGCAGTTCCGCGACTTCGACGACTACCTGCTGCCGGCCGAGAAGTTCGCCGCACTCAAGCGCGAGCAGGCCCTGCCCCTGGCGATCAACCCGAACAGCGACCAGTACCTGGAAGAGCGTTTGCAGCTGCTGGACGAGCAGTTGGCCACCGTCACCCGCCTGGCCAAGGACAACGAGCTGCCCGATGCCATCCTCACCGAGTCAGGGCTGAAAATCACCCCGCTGGATGCGGCGGTGCCGGATCGGGCGCAGGCGCTGATCGACCAAACCAGCCAGTTACTGCCGCGCATCAAGATCACCGAACTGCTGATGGACGTGGACGACTGGACGGGCTTCAGCCGCCACTTCACCCACTTGAAGGACGGGGCCGAGGCCAAAGACAGGACGTTGCTGCTGTCCGCAATCCTCGGTGATGCGATCAACCTCGGGCTGACCAAGATGGCCGAGTCGAGCCCCGGCCTGACCTACGCCAAGCTGTCCTGGCTGCAAGCCTGGCACATCCGCGACGAAACCTATTCGGCGGCCTTGGCCGAGCTGGTCAACCACCAGTATCGCCACGCCTTTGCCGCCCACTGGGGCGACGGCACGACCTCATCCTCCGATGGCCAGCGCTTCCGCGCGGGTGGCCGGGGCGAGAGCACCGGGCACGTCAACCCGAAGTACGGTAGCGAGCCGGGACGGCTGTTCTATACCCATATCTCCGACCAGTACGCGCCGTTCAGCACCCGCGTGGTGAATGTCGGCGTCCGCGATTCCACCTATGTGCTCGACGGCCTGCTGTACCACGAGTCCGACCTGCGGATCGAGGAGCACTACACCGACACGGCCGGCTTCACCGATCACGTCTTTGCCCTGATGCACCTGCTAGGCTTCCGCTTCGCGCCGCGCATCCGCGACCTCGGCGAAACCAAGCTGTACGTGCCGCAGGGCGTGCAAGCCTACCCGACGTTGCGCCCGCTGATCGGCGGCACCCTGAACATCAAGCACGTGCGTGCCCACTGGGACGACATCCTGCGCCTGGCCAGCTCGATCAAGCAGGGCACCGTCACCGCCTCGCTGATGCTGCGCAAGCTCGGCAGCTACCCGCGCCAGAACGGACTGGCCGTGGCCCTGCGCGAGCTGGGCCGGATCGAGCGCACGCTGTTCATCCTGGACTGGCTGCAAAGTGTTGAACTGCGCCGCCGCGTGCATGCCGGCCTGAACAAAGGTGAGGCGCGCAACTCGCTGGCCAGGGCGGTGTTCTTCAACCGCCTTGGGGAAATCAGGGATCGGAGCTTCGAGCAGCAGCGCTACCGGGCCAGCGGCCTCAACCTGGTGACGGCGGCTATCGTGCTGTGGAACACGGTGTACCTGGAACGCGCCACCCAGGGGTTGGTCGAGGCCGGCAAGCCGGTGGACGGCGAGCTGCTGCAATTCCTGTCGCCGCTGGGCTGGGAGCACATCAACCTAACCGGCGATTACGTCTGGCGGCAGAGCCGCAGACTGGAAGACGGGAAGTTTCGGCCCTTACGGATGCCCGGAAAACCTTAGCGTACGATTTTTTCCGAATTCTGCGGGCTCCCCATGTTGTTCCCTCCCCGGCATGGTGATGGTTGGTCTAGTGTTTGTGGGTTTGATGTTCCGGCGTTTGATGAACAGGCGCAAGGTGTGAGGGCTGACGCCTAACAACTCGGCTGCGCGACTCTGCGGCAAGCCAAGATTCACGTATGCCTGTACTTCATCAATACGGCTGTCCAGCTTCAAGGCGCTCGATTTGCTGCCCTTGGGTCGCCCGAGCGTCTTGCCGCGCTCTCTGGCGACTTGTAGCGCCTCGGTGGTACGTGCCTGAATGAAATGCCGCTCGATCTGTGCAGCCAAGCCAAGCACGGTTGCCATGATGTCGCTTTGTAGGCTGCCGTCCATGATGATCTTCTGTTTGGTCACGTGGACGATCAGGCCGCGCTCGCTCGCCGCTTTGAGAATTTCCAAGGCGGCGAGGGCGGAACCGGCAATGCGCGTAATCTCCGGCGTCAGTAGCACGTCGCCACGCTCGGCCTTCTCGATGATTGCTCCGAGCTTGCGCTTGCGCCAGTCCTTTGCTCTGCTGGCAACTTCTTCCTCGATCTGTAGCGGCGCGAAGCCTTTGGCGTTCGCGTATTCGAGCAAACCGTATTTTTGGTTTTCCGGGTCTTGGCCGTCACGCGAAACCCGGAGATAGGCATAGTATTTTGGCATTTGCAGGGAAAACGTCAGATTCAGTTAAACATGCCTCATTCTAGCGCAGATTAAATAGGAATTAAATACCCTGTTGCGGTATAGATAAAACGTTGGTTTGTTCTGCCCTATGAGCGTACAAAAAAGGCCGGGTGAGTGGCCCGGCCTTCGTTTAGGTGCTGAATAGGATTGGTTCTGGTGCCAGCCTCATGAGAAGCGCGTCATAAAACCACATGAGGGCCGACGCACCAAGGCCGACGCCTGCGACCGATAGCATGATGTGGGTCTTATTGGCCGAGTCCAGCCCAAGCCACATGATCGGTAGGGTGATGAGACTGGCGAACGAAGCCAAGCCGAGAAGAAAGCGCACCGGGCCGCGCAGCCACCAGAGAATGAGGAACACCAGATGTCGTTTTCAGAAGACGGCTGCACTGAACGTCAGAAGCCGACTGCACTATAGCAGCGGAGGGGTTGGATCCATCAGGCAACGACGGGCTGCTGCCGGCCATCAGCGGACGCAGGGAGGACTTTCCGCAACCGGCCGTTCGATGCGGCACCGATGGCCTTCGCGCAGGGGTAGTGAATCCGCCAGGATTGACTTGCGCTGCCCTACCTCTCACTAGTGAGGGGCGGCAGCGCATCAAGCGGTGAGCGCACTCCGGCACCGCCAACTTTCAGCACATGCGTGTAAATCATCGTCGTAGAGACGTCGGAATGGCCGAGCAGATCCTGCACGGTTCGAATGTCGTAACCGCTGCGGAGCAAGGCCGTCGCGAACGAGTGGCGGAGGGTGTGCGGTGTGGCGGGCTTCGTGATGCCTGCTTGTTCTACGGCACGTTTGAAGGCGCGCTGAAAGGTCTGGTCATACATGTGATGGCGACGCACGACACCGCTCCGTGGATCGGTCGAATGCGTGTGCTGCGCAAAAACCCAGAACCACGGCCAGGAATGCCCGGCGCGCGGATACTTCCGCTCAAGGGCGTCGGGAAGCGCAACGCCGCTGCGGCCCTCGGCCTGGTCCTTCAGCCACCATGCCCGTGCACGCGACAGCTGCTCGCGCAGGCTGGGTGCCAAGCTCTCGGGTAACATCAAGGCCCGATCCTTGGAGCCCTTGCCCTCCCGCACGATGATCGTGCCGTGATCGAAATCCAGATCCTTGACCCGCAGTTGCAAACCCTCACTGATCCGCATGCCCGTTCCATACAGAAGCTGGGCGAACAAACGATGCTCGCCTTCCAGAAAACCGAGGATGCGAACCACTTCATCCGGGGTCAGCACCACCGGCAAGCGCCGCGACGGCCGAGGTCTTCCGATCTCCTGAAGCCAGGGCAGATCCGTGCACAGCACCTTGCCGTAGAAGAACAGCAAGGCCGCCAATGCCTGACGATGCGTGGAGACCGAAACCTTGCGCTCGTTCGCCAGCCAGGACAGAAATGCCTCGACTTCGCTGCTGCCCAAGGTTGCCGGGTGACGCACACCGTGGAAACGGATGAAGGCACGAACCCAGTGGACATAAGCCTGTTCGGTTCGTAAACTGTAATGCAAGTAGCGTATGCGCTCACGCAACTGGTCCAGAACCTTGACCGAACGCAGCGGTGGTAACGGCGCAGTGGCGGTTTTCATGGCTTGTTATGACTGTTTTTTTGTACAGTCTATGCCTCGGGCATCCAAGCAGCAAGCGCGTTACGCCGTGGGTCGATGTTTGATGTTATGGAGCAGCAACGATGTTACGCAGCAGGGCAGTCGCCCTAAAACAAAGTTAGACATCATGAGGGTAGCGGTGACCATCGAAATTTCGAACCAACTATCAGAGGTGCTAAGCGTCATTGAGCGCCATCTGGAATCAACGTTGCTGGCCGTGCATTTGTACGGCTCCGCAGTGGATGGCGGCCTGAAGCCATACAGCGATATTGATTTGTTGGTTACTGTGGCCGTAAAGCTTGATGAAACGACGCGGCGAGCATTGCTCAATGACCTTATGGAGGCTTCGGCTTTCCCTGGCGAGAGCGAGACGCTCCGCGCTATAGAAGTCACCCTTGTCGTGCATGACGACATCATCCCGTGGCGTTATCCGGCTAAGCGCGAGCTGCAATTTGGAGAATGGCAGCGCAATGACATTCTTGCGGGTATCTTCGAGCCAGCCATGATCGACATTGATCTAGCTATCCTGCTTACAAAAGCAAGAGAACATAGCGTTGCCTTGGTAGGTCCGGCAGCGGAGGAATTCTTTGACCCGGTTCCTGAACAGGATCTATTCGAGGCGCTGAGGGAAACCTTGAAGCTATGGAACTCGCAGCCCGACTGGGCCGGCGATGAGCGAAATGTAGTGCTTACGTTGTCCCGCATTTGGTACAGCGCAATAACCGGCAAAATCGCGCCGAAGGATGTCGCTGCCGACTGGGCAATAAAACGCCTACCTGCCCAGTATCAGCCCGTCTTACTTGAAGCTAAGCAAGCTTATCTGGGACAAAAAGAAGATCACTTGGCCTCACGCGCAGATCACTTGGAAGAATTTATTCGCTTTGTGAAAGGCGAGATCATCAAGTCAGTTGGTAAATGATGTCTAACAATTCGTTCAAGCCGACCGCGCTACGCGCGGCGGCTTAACTCCGGCGTTAGATGCACTAAGCACATAATTGCTCACAGCCAAACTATCAGGTCAAGTCTGCTTTTATTATTTTTAAGCGTGCATAATAAGCCCTACACAAATTGGGAGATATATCATGAAAGGCTGGCTTTTTCTTGTTATCGCAATAGTTGGCGAAGTAATCGCAACATCCGCATTAAAATCTAGCGAGGGCTTTACTAAGCTTGCCCCTTCCGCCGTTGTCATAATCGGTTATGGCATCGCATTTTATTTTCTTTCTCTGGTTCTGAAATCCATCCCTGTCGGTGTTGCTTATGCAGTCTGGTCGGGACTCGGCGTCGTCATAATTACAGCCATTGCCTGGTTGCTTCATGGGCAAAAGCTTGATGCGTGGGGCTTTGTAGGTATGGGGCTCATAATTGCTGCCTTTTTGCTCGCCCGATCCCCATCGTGGAAGTCGCTGCGGAGGCCGACGCCATGGTGACGGTGTTCGGCATTCTGAATCTCACCGAGGACTCCTTCTTCGATGAGAGCCGGCGGCTAGACCCCGCCGGCGCTGTCACCGCGGCGATCGAAATGCTGCGAGTCGGATCAGACGTCGTGGATGTCGGACCGGCCGCCAGCCATCCGGACGCGAGGCCTGTATCGCCGGCCGATGAGATCAGACGTATTGCGCCGCTCTTAGACGCCCTGTCCGATCAGATGCACCGTGTTTCAATCGACAGCTTCCAACCGGAAACCCAGCGCTATGCGCTCAAGCGCGGCGTGGGCTACCTGAACGATATCCAAGGATTTCCTGACCCTGCGCTCTATCCCGATATTGCTGAGGCGGACTGCAGGCTGGTGGTTATGCACTCAGCGCAGCGGGATGGCATCGCCACCCGCACCGGTCACCTTCGACCCGAAGACGCGCTCGACGAGATTGTGCGGTTCTTCGAGGCGCGGGTTTCCGCCTTGCGACGGAGCGGGGTCGCTGCCGACCGGCTCATCCTCGATCCGGGGATGGGATTTTTCTTGAGCCCCGCACCGGAAACATCGCTGCACGTGCTGTCGAACCTTCAAAAGCTGAAGTCGGCGTTGGGGCTTCCGCTATTGGTCTCGGTGTCGCGGAAATCCTTCTTGGGCGCCACCGTTGGCCTTCCTGTAAAGGATCTGGGTCCAGCGAGCCTTGCGGCGGAACTTCACGCGATCGGCAATGGCGCTGACTACGTCCGCACCCACGCGCCTGGAGATCTGCGAAGCGCAATCACCTTCTCGGAAACCCTCGCGAAATTTCGCAGTCGCGACGCCAGAGACCGAGGGTTAGATCATGCCTAGCATTCACCTTCCGGCCGCCCGCTAGCGGACCCTGGTCAGGTTCCGCGAAGGTGGGCGCAGACATGCTGGGCTCGTCAGGATCAAACTGCACTATGAGGCGGCGGTTCATACCGCGCCAGGGGAGCGAATGGACAGCGAGGAGCCTCCGAACGTTCGGGTCGCCTGCTCGGGTGATATCGACGAGGTTGTGCGGCTGATGCACGACGCTGCGGCGTGGATGTCCGCCAAGGGAACGCCCGCCTGGGACGTCGCGCGGATCGACCGGACATTCGCGGAGACCTTCGTCCTGAGATCCGAGCTCCTAGTCGCGAGTTGCAGCGACGGCATCGTCGGCTGTTGCACCTTGTCGGCCGAGGATCCCGAGTTCTGGCCCGACGCCCTCAAGGGGGAGGCCGCATATCTGCACAAGCTCGCGGTGCGACGGACACATGCGGGCCGGGGTGTCAGCTCCGCGCTGATCGAGGCTTGCCGCCATGCCGCGCGAACGCAGGGGTGCGCCAAGCTGCGGCTCGACTGCCACCCGAACCTGCGTGGCCTATACGAGCGGCTCGGATTCACCCACGTCGACACTTTCAATCCCGGCTGGGATCCAACCTTCATCGCAGAACGCCTAGAACTCGAAATCTAACGTCCGTTCGGGCATCGAGGTCCATGTCGGGGTGGGACGGGCCCGTGGCTTCAAGATCACTTGCAGTCCGACCGCGATGTCTTGGTTGCGCGAGAGGTTGTCGATATCCTCCACTTCCATCATCAACCCTGGATAATGCCGCCGCCGTCATCGCCGCCGACGCCCGTGCCGGGCTTTTCGGGCCTGTCAGGCTCGCTCGGCCGCCTCTGCGACTTCGCGCACCTTCGGAAAAATAATGACGTTGGTGCGGTGGGGTTCCATAGTGTGTTGGCGCTGATGGAAAATTGACCCACCCTGCCGATTGAAATTTGACCCAGGGCGGATTGCTGATTTTGTTACCAGCAACTGTGGATAAGTCTACCAGCGCAGCTGCTGTTGCCCCCACTCCTTCGCTAGCCCAGTTCAGTTGTTTAAGACCTGCCACACGCAGCCATGTAGCAGGCCGTCGTCGCCATGAAATCAGAACGGCTCATCGTCCTCCGGTTCCTGGCCGCCCTTACGCTTTCGCTCCCGTGATTTGATCTTGGCCTGGGCCGCCAAGCTACTGTGTTGCAGGCGATAGGACTCGTTACCGGTTTCGACGATGTGGCAGTGGTGGGTCAGCCGATCCAGCAGGGCGGTGGTCATCTTGGCGTCGCCGAACACGCTCGACCATTCGGCGAAGCTCAGGTTGGTGGTGATCACCACGCTGGTGTGTTCGTACAGCTTGGATAGCAGGTGAAACAGCAACGCACCGCCGGCCTGGCTGAAGGGCAGATAACCCAGTTCGTCGAGGATGACCAGATCCATGCGCAGCAGAGCTTGGGCGATCCGCCCGGCTTTGCCGTCGTGCTTTTCGCGCTCCAGCAGATTGACCAGATCGACCGTGGAGTAGAAGCGCACGCGCTTGCCGTGCCGGGTGATGCCGGACACGGCCAGCGCAGTGGCCAGGTGGGTTTTACCGGTGCCAGGCCCACCGATCAGCACCACGTTCTGCGCGGTGTCGGTAAAGGCCAGACTGGCCAGTTCGCTGATCAAACGAGCGTCTGCGCTGGAGGCGCTGAAGTCGAAGCCGGCCAGGTCGCGGTGCATCGGCAGCTTGGCCATGTTCATCTGGTGGCTCACCGAGCGCATGGCGCGATCTGTGTGCTCTTGTTCCAGCAGGTGTTCGAGCAGCCACTTGGACGAGGCTGTGTTCGACTCACCCTGCGCAGTCAACTCCGCCCAGGCCGTGGCCATGCCGTGCAGGCGCAGCTCCTTGAGTTCCGCCATCAAATCACGCATGACCGATCTCCTCGGTCTGGCCACGCAGGCGGTCGTAGCGCGCCGTGTTAGCGACGGGGGCTTCCTTGAGCGACAAGTGGGTTTCGACGCTGGGTGGTGGTTCGGTCGCGGCCAGGCGCGCCACGACATTGAGGATGTGTTCGGCGCTCAGGCTGCCGCTTTCCAGTACCAGCTCAACAGCCACCAGCACCGCATCGAGCCCGGCGACCGGTACGGCAGCCAGAACTTGCGCCATGATCCGGTCACCGCCGGCATGACGCCCCAGACCGTGCTTAAGCTGACGCAGCGGCGCCGGCAGATCAGCAAAGGGCGCGCCGTTGCGCAGCGCACCGGGCTTGCGTTCGATCAGCGGGAGGTAGTGCTGCCAGTCATAGCTGACCTGGTCGCGATCCAGCAAGCGGACATGGCTGGCGATCAGCGCGTCGTCAGCCACCACCTCGATTCGCGTCGGATACAAACGGCTGCTGACCCACTTACCCGCATACTCACACGGCACCGAGTAGCGGTTGCGCCCGACGCTGACCAGGCAGGTGCTGGAGACCCGCGCAGGCCGCTCGACGTAACCGTCGAATGGCGCTGGCACAGGCATCAGTTCAGCGCGCTCCAACTCCAGCACTTCGGCCACACTCAGCCCGCTGTATTGAGGGTGCGTCAGCTCGTTCCAAAGCGCGCGGCAGCGCTGGCCCAGCCAGGCATTGAGTTCCTCGAAGGAGTGAAACTGGCAGTCCTGGGCGTCTAGCCAGATACGCCTGCGGCTGTCTTGCACGTTCTTTTCAACGATGCCCTTTTCCCAACCAGCGGCGACGTTGCAGAAGTCCGGATCGAACAGGTAATGCGCGCACATCACCGCAAAGCGCGCATTCACCGCCCGGCCTTTGCCCTTATTGACCTTGTCGACGGCGGTCTTCATGTTGTCGTAGATGCCCCGGCGCGGCACGCCGCCCAAGGAGCCGAACGAGCGTGTATGGGCGTCAAATAACATCTCATGGCCCTGGCTCGGATACGCCACAAGCCAGAACGCACGGCTGGCACACAGCTTCAGATGTGCCACCTGCATACGCCGGTAAATGCCGCCGACCAGCAAGCCTTCCTCGCTCCAGTCAAACTGAAACGCCTCGCCAAGAGCAAAGGTCAGCGGCACAAAGGCCTGCGACGCCTTGCCCTGTCCCCCTCGCCAGGCACGGATAAACGCGGTGAGCTGGCTGTAGCCACCGTCATAACCTTCGGCTTTGATTTGCGCCAACAGCGCCTTGGCACTGCGCCGCTGTTGCTTGGGCCGCAGCGAATCGGCTTTTAGCGCCTGCTCCAGCGTGGCGTGAAAAGGGCTGAGTTTGTTGAAGATCGCGCGGCGTTGGTAGACCGGCGGCTTGGCCTCAGGTGCTCTGACCCACTTGCGAATCGTGTTGCGCGCCAACCCGGTGCGCTTGGCTATCTCATGCAGCGACAGCTTGTCGCGGAAATACATCCGGCGAATTTTGCCCATCATTTCCATACTGATCACCCTGTGTTCTCCTGCTCAAAAATTGAGCAGAAGCAGTTGAACACCTGGGTCAGTTTTCAGTCGGCAGAACAGCCTCTACTGGGTCAGTTTTCGGTCAGCGGCAACAATGGTATGGTCTGTGCGTTCTGACTCGTCAAGGATCGGCCAATGGATCGTTTGTCTAATTTGCTCTCGCGGTTCGGCGTGCGGGCCAATCTGTTCTATGACGGCGACCTATGCGGCTCTGCATCTTACGATGGCGCCGAGCGGCGAGGTTATATCCATCTGCTTCAGGCCGGCAGCGTGACGTTGCTTGGTCCCGATCGCAAGGATTTGCAGCTCACTCGCCCTAGCTTGATTTTTATGCCACGCCCCGCCAAGCATCAATTGTTTGCGGGTGAGTCCGATGGCGCAAAGTTGTTGTGTGCTTCCATGGAGTTTGAGGGCGGAATTGATAATCCTTTGTCGGCTTCATTACCGGACTGTTTGGTGCTCGCACTCGATGATCTGCCCATGCTGGCAGACACGTTGGAGTGGATGTTTGCCGAGGCGGCAAATGTGCATTGTGGAAGGGAAGCCGCGCTTGAGCGCTTATTTGAGCTCCTAATCATTCTGTTGCTCCGTTACCTGCTCGATCATCACCAGTTGCGCACCGGAATGATGGCTGGACTGGCCGACATGCGGCTTGCCCGATCGCTTTTACAGATGCACAACTCCCCGGAACATGCCTGGTCAATAGCAGAGCTGGCCAGTGAGTCAAATATGTCACGCGCTGCGTATGCCGTGCATTTCAAGAGTGTCATCGGACAGACGCCTGCTGATTATTTGTTGAGTTGGCGAGTTAGCCTGGCTCAGAAGCTGATGCGAGAAGGGCGCTCGATTACGCTGATTGCAGCTCAAGTCGGCTACGAAAGTCCTTCGGCGCTGTCTCGCGCATTTAGACGCAAGACGGGGTTGAGCCCTCGTGACTGGTTGAAAGATCTGGCGGGGGAAAATGATGGCAAAAAGGCCTAAGGAAGGTCTGAAAAAGACTTCCCGCATCTGGTGAAATACGCCGATCCCGCCAGCCGAGTTTTTCCATGAAGCAGATGACCTTCGCCGACGCCGAGTACGCCGGCAAGCGCAAGCAGACCCGTAAGGAATTGTTCCTGATCGAGATGGATCAGGTGGTGCCGTGGAAGGGATTGATTGCCCTGATCGAGCCACACTACCCAAAGGGTGAAGGTGGTCGTCCAGCCTATCCGCTGATGGCCATGTTACGTATCCATCTGATGCAGAACTGGTTCGGCTACAGCGACCCGGCCATGGAAGAAGCGCTCTACGAGACGACCATCCTGCGTCAGTTCGCCGGGCTGAGCCTGGAGCGCATTCCCGACGAAACCACCATCCTCAACTTCCGTCGTTTGCTGGAGAAACATGAGCTGGCAGCCGGCATCCTCGGCGTAATCAATGGCTACCTGGGGGATCGCGGCCTGTCGCTGCGCCAGGGCACTATCGTCGATGCCACACTGATCCACGCGCCCAGCTCGACCAAGAACCAGGACGGCAAGCGCGACCCGGAAATGCACCAGAGCAAGAAAGGGAACCAGTATTACTTTGGCATGAAGGCGCACATCGGCGTGGATGATGAGTCGGGGCTGGTACACAGCGTGGTAGGCACGGCAGCCAACGTGGCGGATATCACCCAGGTCGACAAACTGCTGCACGGTGACGAGAACGTCGTCTGCGCCGATGCCGGCTACACCGGCGTCGAAAAGCGCCCCGAACATGCTGGCCGCGAAGTGATCTGGCAGGTCGCAGCACGCCGCAGCACCTACAAGAAGCTCGATAAACGCAGCGCCCTGTACAAAGCCAAGCGCAAGATCGAGAAGGCCAAGGCACAAGTGCGAGCGAAGGTCGAGCACCCGTTTCGAGTGATCAAGCGCCAGTTCGGTTACGTGAAGGTGCGCTTCCGTGGCCTGGCCAAGAACACCGCTCAGCTGGTGACGCTGTTCGCGCTGTCGAACCTATGGATGGCGCGCCGACATTTGCTGACTACCGCAGGAAAGGTGCACCTGTAATGCGGAAAATGGCTGCTGCGAGGTGCTCGCGGCGGCCAAAAACGGAGAACTGAGCGGGTTATCTGGTCGATTTTGATCGACGGCCCGCTTTCAAAAGCAGCGAGGGCTGAAGTCGACCGGAAATACAGGGCTACTTCAGACCTTCCCTAAGGCATTACTGCCTTAAGCCATTGAAAAAATTATGCATTAATTTTACGTTTTTCCAGTTCAACCAGCGAATGGCCTGCCACAAATATCGAAACAGCAAGCAACCCTAAGTCTTTAAGCAGAAACTGACCTGGCGCAACGGAAATCGCCGGAAACCCTAAACTAGGCTCAATGACGCCCGGAGTGGAAAACATAAAGCTAAGGGTTGTGAAGAACAGGCCTGCAGACAGAGCGCCTCCTACCACGGATAGTTTGGGCGACAGCATGCGGCCTGCGATCAGAGTGCCGATCGAAATCTCTAGTATGCCGAGCAGGCTGGAGAACATGTCGACCGAAAAAATGCTATACACCCATCCCAAAAGCGGGCTGTTGCTCACCAGTGGAACCAGGCCCTCGGCCTCGTAGTGGGTAAATTTCATGCCGCCGAACCAGAAGTAAATAATAGCGAGAGCCAAGTACGCGCCATAGATACCTAGCCCCATAGTTTTGGTTCCAAGCGTTAAGTGGGCCTGTACGCTGGACTTCGAGTTTTCAATGCCTATGGTTTTCATGTCTGAGCTTCCAGTAGTGAGTGAGAGTGTGTTGGCTGCCGAACGCCGTATGCGTTGGCGATGAGATGATTATGGCTGGCATCTCTAATCAAGAGGCATCAGAAAGTATTGATTTCAGTGCAGATCGTCTTGGGCGGTGCAATTCGCGATGAAGGGGGTCGCCTCAGAAAACGGAAAATAAAGCACGCTAAGCCGGTTGCAGCGGTCGTAGCGGCCTGAACTTGCCCGCGCCGATCTTGGCGCTGCTGCGCCAGAGGTAATCGCCGGTGAGGTTGATGTGCTCCCAACCGAGCGGCGACAGGTACTGCAACAGCGCGTCATCAACGGCATGGCCGTTGCCACGCAGCGCGTGCGCAGCCCGTTCCAGATAGACCGTGTTCCACAACACGACGGCAGCCGTTACCAGATTGAGGCCGCTAGCCCGGTAGCGCTGCTGCTCGAAACTGCGGTCGCGGATTTCACCCAGGCGGTTGAAAAACACTGCCCTGGCCAGCGCATTGCGCGCCTCGCCCTTGTTCAGGCCGGCATGCACGCGGCGGCGCAGTTCCACGCTTTGCAGCCAGTCCAGGATGAACAGCGTGCGCTCGATGCGGCCCAGCTCGCGGAGCGCCACGGCCAGGCCGTTCTGGCGTGGGTAGCTGCCGAGCTTTCGGAGCATCAGGGAGGCCGTCACCGTGCCCTGCTTGATCGAGGTGGCCAGCCGCAGGATTTCGTCCCAATGGGCGCGGACGTGCTTGATGTTGAGCGTGCCGCCGATCATGGGTTTCAGCGCGTCATAGGCGGCGTCGCCCTTCGGGATGTAGAGCTTGGTGTCGCCCAGGTCGCGGATGCGCGGCGCGAAGCGGAAGCCCAGGAGGTGCATCAGGGCGAAGACGTGATCGGTGAAGCCCGCCGTGTCGGTGTAATGCTCCTCGATCCGCAAGTCGGACTCGTGGTACAGCAGGCCGTCGAGCACGTAGGTCGAATCGCGCACGCCGACGTTCACGACCTTGGTGTGAAATGGCGCGTACTGGTCAGAAATGTGGGTGTAGAACGTCCGCCCTGGGCTGCTCCCGTATTTCGGGTTGATGTGGCCGGTGCTCTCGGCCTTGCTGCCGGTGCGGAAGTTCTGGCCGTCCGACGATGAGGTGGTGCCGTCGCCCCAGTGCTCGGCGAAGGGATGGCGGAACTGTGCGTTGACCAGATCGGCCAGCGCCGCCCCGTAGGTTTCGTCGCGGATGTGCCAGGCTTGCAGCCAAGCCAGCTTGGCGTAGGTCGTGCCGGGGCAAGACTCCGCCATCTTGGTCAGGCCCAGGTTGATCGCGTCGGCGAGGATCGTGGTCAGCAACAGGTTCTTGTCTTTGGCCGGGTCGCCCGATTTCAGATGCGCGAAATGCCGAGTGAAGCCCGTCCATTCGTCCACCTCCAGCAGCAGTTCGGTGATCTTGACGTGCGGCAGGATCATTGCCGTCTGGTCGATCAGCGCTTGGGCGGTGTCGGGTACCGCCGCGTCGAGCGGCGTGATCTTCAAGCCTGACTCGGTGATGATGGCGTCCGGCAGCTCGTTGGCCGTCGCCATACGGTTGACGGTGGCAAGCTGTGTTTCCAGCAGCGTCAGCCGGTCGTTCAGGTACCGGTTGCAGTCGGTGGCCACGGCCAGCGGCAATTCGCTGGCCTGCTTGAGGCTGGCGAATTTCGCGGGCGGCACCAGGTAGTCCTCGAAGTCCTTGAACTGGCGCGACCCCTGCACCCAGATGTCGCCGGAACGCAACGCGTTCTTCATCTCCGACAGCGCGCATAGTTCGTAGTAGCGCCGGTCGATGCCGGTGTCGGTCATGACCAGCTTCTGCCAGCGCGGCTTGATGAACTCGGTCGGCGCGTCGGCGGGCACCTTGCGGGCGTTGTCGCTGTTCATGCCGCGCAGCACCTCGATGGCGTCGAGCACGTCCTTCGCGGCGGGAGCGGCCCGCAGCTTGAGCACGGCAAGGAATTCCGGCGCGTAGCGGCGCAGCGTGGCGTAGCTTTCGCCGATGCGGTGCAGGAAATCGAAGTCCTCGGGCTGCGCAAGCTTCTGCGCTTCGGTGACGCTCTCGGCGAAGGCATCCCAGGACATGACGGCCTCGATGGCGGCGAACGGATCGCGGCCCGCCTGCTTGGCCTCGATCAGCGCCTGGCCGATGCGGCCGAACAACCGCACCTTGGCGTTGATCGCCTTGCCGGACGCCTGGAATTGCTGCTGATGCTTGTTCTTGGCGGCGTTGAACAGCTTGCCCAGGATGCGGTCGTGCAGGTCGATGATTTCGTCGGTGACGGTGGCCATGCCCTCGATGGCAAGCGCCACCAGGGTGGCATAGCGTCGCTGCGCCTCGAACTTGGCCAGGTCGGCGGGCGTCATCTGGCCACCCTCACGGGCGATCTTGAGCAGGCGGTTCTGGTGCACCGACCGCTCGATGCCAGAAGGCAGGTCGAGCGCCTGCCACGCTTTGAGGCGTTCGATGTGTTCCAGCATGTGCCGCGAATTCGGTTTGACGGGCGATTGGCGCAGCCAGGCCAGCCAGGTCGTTTTGCCGTTGTCCCGACGCTTGAGCAGATCGTCGAGGCGGCGGCGATGCGCGTCCGACAGCGGTTCGGCCAAGGCATCGTAGATGCGCCGGTTGGCGCGGGTGATTGCTTCGGCGCTCGCCCGCTCGACGGCGTTGAGGGCAGGCAGAATGACCGACTGCTGCCGCAGGTGCTCGATCAAGGTGCTGGCCAGCACGATGCCCTTGTCGGTCTGCAAGGCCATCTCGGTCAGCAACTGGACGGCCTGCCGGTAGTGGCCCATGGTAAAGGGCTGGAAGCCGAACACCGTTTGCAGTTCGACCAGGTGCTCGCGCCGGGTCTGCTCCCGCTGCCCGTATTCGTCCCAGCTTTCGACGCTGACCTTGAGCTGGTCGGCGACCAGTTTCAACAAGGGCGGAAACGGCGGCTCATCGACGCCCAGGATGACACCAGGAAAGCGCAGGTAACAGAGCTGCACGGCGAAGCCCAGCCGGTTGGCCGGGCCGCGCCGCTGCCGGATGATGGAGAGGTCGGTTTCGCTGAACGTGTAGTGACGGATCAACTCATCCTTGGTGTCCGGCAACGCCAGCAGGCTTTCGCGCTCGGCGGCGGACAGGATTGAACGACGTGGCATATTTACTGATCCGTTCTCAAGTATTGATACAGGGTTTCGCGACTGATTCCGAATTCACGAGCCAGCTTGGTCTTTTGCTCGCCAGCCTCGACACGTTGGCGCAGTTCGGCAATACGCTCAGACGACAGGGATTTCTTCCTGCCACGGTAGGCCCCGCGCTGCTTGGCGAGCGCGATGCCCTCGCGCTGCCGCTCGCGGATCAAGGCGCGTTCGAACTCGGCGAACGCGCCCATTACCGACAGCATCAGGTTCGCCATCGGCGAGTCCTCGCCGGTGAAGGTCAAATGCTCCTTAAGGAACTCGATGCGTACGCCGCGCTGGGTGAGGCCCTGCACCAGGCGGCGCAGGTCGTCGAGGTTGCGCGCCAGACGATCCATGCTGTGCACCACGACCGTGTCGCCTTCGCGCACGAAGGCGAGCAGCCGTTCCAGTTCGGGCCGCCGTGTGTCCTTGCCCGACGCCTTGTCGGTGAACACTTTATCCACCTGGATCTGTTCGAGCTGCCGTTCTGGGTTCTGGTCGAAGCTGCTGACGCGGACGTAACCGATGCGCTGACCGTGCAAGGTATCCTCCTGAGGGAAATGTGTCAGGAAGAAATCTATGACCCTTGACGGCGTATGTCAATCAATTCGGAAGGCAACTCTATTCTGACGATTTAGCGCCGGATGGTCTGACGCCAAGTTAGGGTATACCCCATTCGGACACCGACTACACAACCTAAGGGCTTGCAGGCTGTCAGCAGGGCTTATCGTACGATTTTTTCCGTTTTCTCTATGCCCCCCAGATTGAAGTGTATTCATTACGCATCCTCACTTATCTGCATAATTATCGATAGCCTGCAGCGACATAGCGATCTCCTTGGCCGTGGTTACACCGACAAGCCTGGATGATTGAACCTCAACCCCACCAGAGCGATACACCTGAACAGCTGCAGGGCCCAAAAGTCCGTTTAGCTCCAATAAGCTGCGAACCGAATGGCCACCCTGACTGAGGTCGACTCGAATAGTTTTGAAAGCCCCGAGACTGTCTCTTATCAATGTAACGTGCCGCGCTGTGTCGGCAACCTGGTCGCTCCCTGGGGCCCAATTCGCTACCCACTCCACAACAGCCGGGCTTCCCGCAGTCTTAGCTTCAGCAAGGGCTATGGCCAACTGCTGTGGTGTGTTGACCACTACCCATGGCTGTTCACGGGGGGCCTCAGAGGAGATGCCTGGACCAAGGGGCTGTAAGGGTGACGTTTCGCCTTTGAGCATCCCGATCCATGCGGCGATCCCATATAACAAGACCGCAATCGCGGCGAACCTATTTAACAGCGATGGCGCTGACCCCAGTGATCCGAAAACTCCAAGTGACACGGCCAAATAAACCGCCACTACCCCATAAAGGCCCAGAGTTACCGGCCCTGGCAGCACACGTCCAAGCACCCAAATTCCGACAATGGCCAGAAGCGCGCGAAC
Source organism: Pseudomonas mucoides (assembly GCF_015461845.1). Classification (GTDB taxonomy): domain Bacteria; phylum Pseudomonadota; class Gammaproteobacteria; order Pseudomonadales; family Pseudomonadaceae; genus Aquipseudomonas; species Aquipseudomonas mucoides. Next base: position 217,165 of record NZ_JACOPW010000010.1, read on the forward strand.
GAATACCAGTATCGCCTCATTCCACTTCCCAACTGAGGAAAGCAGTCCTCCCAATGTCGCGGCAAACATCACCAGCGGACAGCTCATACCCAATGCGATCCCGGCAAGTTGCGCTATCCCTCCAATGGGCTCACCCCCTGCCTTGAGGTACAGCATCACCGCTGCCATCGATGATGAGGTGAATGGTGTTGTGTAGATAAGGGATACTAAGCCCAGCATTACTGCGCATGGGGCGCTGGCAAAAAAAACAAAGACTCTGCTGGCGTGATTTCCATGGACATCTCGCCGGGTTTTGCCAATTGCAGTTTCCATAACAGCCAGCCCCAACAGAACTAATACTGACGGTACGAGTATCCATGCGGACTGAGCGATGGGCTGTATCTCGATGCCGGCTTCGGTTAGCGCTATAGCCGAGCTGAGGACCACAAGACCTGTCGCCATGGGTACCGTGAAAGCTAGGCCTATAGTGATGCCTCTTCGGACTGACGGTTTACCGAGTAGAAGCACAAATGCGAGTAGTGGAATTACAGGCAAAACACCTGGTGTGAGGAACAGATTCAGGCCCGCTATGAATGCGGAAACCACTGACATTGCGCTCCAGTCACTGGCGGCTGTAATCCCTGCATCCCCTTCTATACGGATGATCTGTTGATCAGGGGGATAGCAAAGACCTTTTTCGGCGCACCCTTGGAAGCCAACCCTCACGTCAAAGCCATCAGCACCATGGTTCTGAACTGGTAGGCGTACCACCAATGTGTCGTGATAAACCACCACGTTTCCAAAATAGGGATCTGCTTTGTGCTCACCCGCGGGCAGCACTGCTGCGCCTGACCGAACACCAATGCCCTGAGCTTGAAAACTCAATTTGGACTTGTACAAATAGTACCCAGGCGCTGCCAGGATGCGAATTTGTACGGAATCTGGAGTACCAGTTGCTGACACCTTGAACGCTTCATGGACTGGTAGGAAGTCTTGGTTTGATGTGAATTCAAACCCATGAGCAGGTACCAGCACCGCGAGACAGGTAAGCCCGATGATGGCAGAGATAAAGCTTCGGAACATTGAGGGCCGCACCTTCAGGAAGAGCAGCCATGTTAGATCACTTGGTTCGGGCAAGCCGCCCAAAACGGGTGGGGCTTTTCCACCTCCACTGGGACAACTGATCAGTTCAGGTTAGGGGCGCACACGAGGGCAAATGAGTAGCCGAAGTCATCGTCATGAGCGGATCCTGATGTTTTTTTCGAGTTGATCTCGTTCATTACAGAAGCGATCAGGTTGTTGATGTCAGGGAAGTTGCTATGCCGGGTACCCTGCAGGCGAACGAACAGTGCCTGCCCGGCGGTTGGTGCTTCTGGGTGAAATGCTACAGGCTCGACGAAGAACGATGGGCCTGCTACTTGTTCTTGGTACGCATACTTATGGGTTACGACCCCGTCACTACGTTCGCCTACCGTTTCGCCTTTGATGAGTTTCAGGAATACCTGGTCAAGCTCAGCAATTAAGTGCCCCAGAGTAGTCTGAGCGCTGCCATGGATCTCGATTACAACTTGCTTCAATGGGTATGCGTGATCTATCCAGCTCTGGCTTGGGCCTTGTTGCAGGTTTACGTCAATTGGTTGGATCCCTGGGTCTGAGCTATCGACTGAGGCGCCCTTGAGGAGAGCAGAATCGATATGCACTATAGGTTTGCGGGACTTAAGGCTTAGCGATTCAAAGAGTTTACGGAACATGATTGCTTTCCTGGGCGGGGGAATGAAAGGCCGGCCGTTGAGTTGACCGCCGGTCGTAGTGACGAAGAGCTCCGCCCTCGGTGGTGATGGGTTGAAGGGCAGCGGTCTTTGTTCCGGGCTGTTGGCGACCTGCTATAACCATCATTTCAACAATACCCTGCCGCCTCAACCCAAAATGACGGTACAAAATAGCGCTAGGGTTGACCTAACCCTTACCATTCCATCCATTGGGCCGTAGAGCTGGTATCGACTATTCAGTTCGCGCTGTTACCCTGCACTGAATGATCAGCCCCGCCATGGAGAGTGAGATGGCCCTTCCCGATTATTCAACCGTTTCAATTTTGAGCTACAGCCCTATCGCCGGTGTGCGGCGCGCAACTGGAGTCCCGATTAAGCTACTCAAGGATGCGGATGAGCGAAACGCTGTGTTCAGTGCAGATGCTACCCAGCTAACCTCCCTCACGAAGCAACCGGACCCCAAGCTCCGACTTGTCTTCGGGCTCTGGGCAATGGATAACGCTCCCTCGCCGGATCTGCGGGATCGAATTCCCCTTGAGGTGATGATCATTCACTACGTCCGTTCGCTGCCTACCTGGTCGATGTTGAGCAAGGCCCCTGCCCTGAATATCATCACTTTGGATTGGCCGGTTGGTGACAGCTACGAGCTCAGAGCCTTCCTGATCGGAGGGGATGCGCCTATGCCACCTGAGCAGCTCCGGTATTTCTACGAACAACAGAAAGGACTTTACCGCCCCGAGGTGGCCGATCTAATGCCCGAGGTGAAGAAGTAAGAAGGCGCGGGCGTCGGTTCAGCGCTGCGATTATTCATCAATGCTCGCGATGTGTCGGCGTTTGAGCGAGTTAAATACTCCAGCTCCGCCCTCAAAGAGAATCCCCGGCACTACTACAAGTCCCAGGCCCCCAATCATGGCAAGCGTGACAAGCCTGACGGCTCCGGTCAGCCCCATCTCAAGTGTGACCCTAATCCAGTACGTTATGAGCAGCCCTAATGATTGGAAGCTGCTCCCGAAGCTCACATATGAGGCCGCTATCTCACTAGCCGCGCCGGCGAATATTGCAGTAACTCCCAGCATCAGCGAACCCTTCAGCCCAACTCGTACATCTGCCCAGCTTGGAATGGAGTGCATGGCGATCACCAGTATTCCCAGCAGTACAGTGAAACCCACGCCGCCAGACGCAGCCATCACGACAGTGGCATTCAACGTCCTAACTGCCTCATCAACGATCCAGCCTGGATCGCCAGATATCTCAGACGGCACGCTCACAAGACCTTGGCCCTTCAGGACGTAGTGCACGATCGTCGCACCTCCGATCAAGGGTGCAACACCCTGTACTGCCATTCCCGCGTTATTGAAAATAGATCTGGGGTTGGCTGTGAATACTACGCATCCAAGGCACCCATCTGTTCTGCCAGGCGTGTAAAGCGCTACCCGTTGGACCTGCAGGCGGAACGCGATACAGGCCAACAAATGAGATAGCTCATGGACAGGGGCCCCGATCGCACCAGTTATCTGGTACGCGCGCCATGTGAAACGGCTTATGCGGCTCAGGGCGAGGTGCCATACGGTGATTGCTGCCGTGGGTATAAGGAGCAGGGATAAGAACATCTGGAGCATCAGCTATACCGCTGGATTAAGTTGGGCGTCGATCAAGTATGAGGCCATTTCGGCTCGCATCATCCCCAAAAAAGGGGTATCAAGTGCCCCAAAATGTAGCCATTCAGGTTGCGGCCGTTATTCTTGTCCTCATGGCCAAGCCCCTTTTATCTGCACGGCCCGGGAGGTAAGTGATGTTCAGCCCTATTTTTCGAGGTTTCGTCCTCAGCCAATCCCAACTTGATGCTTTGGTACCTTTGCTGAACGAAGAGATGAGCAGAGCCAGACCCCGAAGTCGGAAGGCACTCGAGGAAGCAGCTGATGCTTTGTTCCGGGCTGCTGGTTGCGAAGTGAATGAAGTCAACAACGAGCGTGCCACCCCAGAAATGATTGCCAAGGCCGATAAGCGTGACCGCGGGAGTGTGAAGTGAAAAGGATATTGATGCTCGGCCTAGCTGGCTCGCTTGCCCTTCTGGCGGGTTGCAGCGGCATTCAGACAACCAATCCAGGCGTAGTAGGCGTGGATCGAACTCAATACATGTTTGCCGGCCTTTCTCAGAATGATGTCGACACGTCATATGCCCTGTCTTACCGGGCCGGGGTGAAAAAGGCCGAGGCGTCGGGAGTCCTGATCACGAACTCTCCACTTGGCAAACATGTCCAGCAGATTGCTGTACGGCTGGTTATGCAAACACACGTCTTCCGCCCGGATGCTGAAAAGTGGGGATGGTTCGTTAACGTCATCGATGCCGACGTTGTGAACGCGAACTGCGGGCCAGGCGGAAAGATCATTGTCTATAGCGGCCTGATCAAAAGGCTCAATCTCACTGATGACGAGCTTTCGATTGCCCTAGCGCATGAAATTGGGCATGCAATACGTGAGCATGGACGGGAGCAGGCATCGCAGAATGCTGTCTTTGAACTTGCAGGAGGAGTTGGAGCGAATGTCCTGGGTGCTGGTTCGTTAGGTAAGAGCGCTATCACTAAGGCGCTGAGCACCGGGGTAGGTTTGCCATTTAGTCGACGCGACGAGGAAGAAGCCGACTTAATCGGTTTGGAGTTGGCAGCTCGTGCTGGTTTTGACCCTCGCGCAGCAATCACCCTTTGGAAGAAGATGGCAGCCGTTAGCAAGGGTTCGTCCACCCCGAATTTCCTGAGCACTCACCCGAGCGATGGCGATCGGATGAAGCTGCTCGAAGCTGCAATTCCTAAAGTGATGCCTCTCTACCAAGCTAGCCTGAAATAGCCTTGCCACATTTGCGGCCGGTCAGGCTTCATCGAGTTCATGCAATTCCGAAGCCTGGGTTTGAGTAGTCATTTCATCACCGTTCGTTAAGCTATTCATCCATACCAACTCATTCAGTTGCTGAAAGCAGCCAGGCTGCCAGCGAATTCGCGATCGTCAAATCCGCACTACAAGCTCGCCTACTCTTAGCCCCACCCATTCCTATTAAGGTTCCTTCGAATGAAAGCCCATGTCCGCAAACAGAATTCCTTCGCGAGGGTAGCCATAGCTGCGACTTACGGAATTCTGGCTGCCCTATGCGCTCTGGCATCAGATGCCTCAATCCCTACTACGATAGGGGTTGCTATGGGTATCAGCGCTGGAGTTTGGATAAAAGCACCACGGCTGTTCAAGTTATCCCGCTGACCTCCCTCTCCGCTTATACATCCCCACGACCCGAGACGTGAATTTGGTGACCCCCTTTTGAATGGAGTCATCACTGGATCACGGGGAGAATATCCAGCGCTAGGCAGCCCGCCTAGCCGCCTGAAGGCGTGAATCCCTGAAGTGATGGAGCGCTATGCGAGCCCTAATTAAAAATCTTAGCCAGGTTGAGGGCGACGCCTCAACCGTTAACGTTAAGCGGACGACACTCGTCGCCGGCGCACTTATCACCATCGTCGTTCTGATGGTCCTGGTAGTCATCGCGTTCTATGCTTCCTTCAAGGCTATGAGTGCTGCGAATGCGGTGGATGATGCCTGGCAAAGTCAACGTGAGCGGATCCTCAACATCGAGGCTAAGTCAGTGCAGGCCAGCAGTGACGCGGCCGAGGTTAAGATCAGCCAAGCAGCCATCCAGCAAAAACAGCTTGCCTCCGAAAAGAGCATTGCCAGCCTGCAGCAGTCGATCGAACAGTCACAGTCCTACCGCACAGCAAAAGCCGCGCTCGATGCTGAGCAAGAGGCCGCTGTGGCCAAAATTGAGGCTGCGAAGGCTGACGCTCAGAAGCAGGTAGAAGAAGCAGAGAAGAAGGGCGTTGAGAATTTCGACAAGATGCTTGTCGCTCGCCTTCAGAGTCGATGGATGCGTCCTGAGTCAGCCACTTCTCCCGTGTCAGTAGAGGTTCTAGTCCAATTCGCTCCAGACGGCACCATTACCAACGCACTGGTGCCGACTTCCAGCGGTTCGAAGGACGTGGACGACTCAGTGATAAAGGCTGCTGCTGATTTGGCCAAAATTCCTGAAATGGCCACGGTGAATCGTGCGATATACGTGAAATATCTTCGCCAGCGCACAGTGAAGTTCGAAGCCGGCGCGTAAGCAATTGAGGTAGGGAAAGACAAGAAGGCCCCTAAATTAGCGGGCCTTCCTTATGCAGCTGTGGGAACGAAGTTCGCGGGTATCTCGTATGCTCGTATTCCAACAGAAGTACAGTCTTCAGACTCACTACACTCATCCTCAAGCGCTGAGTCATCAAAGCCCGAGACAGCCTCAATTTTCACTTGATAAGGTTTATGGTCTGGGCCTAGCTCAACAAATACCTCTGCATCAGCGCTATATCCCGTCAGCGCCTCGATAACTGCACTTGTCAGATCGTATTCTTCTTTCGAATCCCGGAGAAACCATTCTGGGTCATCAAGCGAGCTCGCACATTTCCCGTGCTGTATCTCAAAAGCGCGAATGAGCACTGAGATCCCGGCTTTTGAACTGGCATCCGCGACCAGTCTGATGCTTTCGATCGATACACAGTACGGCTCACCGTCCTCTCCAAGGGTCACAAAAATGCAGCTATCTGCATCAAACTTGCGAAGGGTCTTAACCAAGTTTGAAATTTTCATATGATTAAACCAGTGACTTAGGTGCAGGCTGGTCAGCCAGCAGGGTTGGCTGATCGTCAGCAGACACCCCTTCGGGCAGTTCGTAGTGAATCCCTTCGAAAATTGCTTGAGCCTTTTTTGGCCCTATACCTTTTACCGCGCACAGCTCATCTATCGAGGCGTTGTTGACCCTGAAAACAGAGCGGAAATGATTGAGCAGTTTTCGGGCGGCTACAGGACCACAACCGCACTTCCCCTCTAGATCGAATAGTGCCTGGCCAATACCCGCCGGTACTTTCCCTTTGCGCATGGGAGGTTCATACCCCAGCCCTGTCTGGGCGTGTTTCGCCATTCTATAAATTATCCCCGCAGCCCGCTTCGGGCTTTTGTACCAGATGACAGTTTGACCCAAAACCACTGCAAGGTAGCTCAACGCACCATCTAGTGCGTCAGGGTGGATCTGCGATCTGACGGCAAAAATGTCGCCTTCTATCAACCAAATGACTTTCTTGAAGTTCAGCCCCATCTTGTTGGCCTGGTTGATAAACCGGCTATCTATGATGCTGGCGCAGAAATCCGCAGCCGTCTTGCGCTCGACCACTAGGTTCGCTTCCAAAACGTAATCGCCAGTTTCGAGATTCCCGGTTGCGATTTCAGCACCCAGCTCACGAAGGGCTTCGGGGATGCGCGATGGAATTTCCCGGGAGTCGACAAATATCTTGACCATTTCGGTTCCTGGTCCGGTTTAGGAGTGTCTTCAATATAACGACTGTGCCCGTTTCTGCCACTTCGAACTGCATACTGAAAAACCATCATCCCTACTGGATTCGGGCACCCTGTTTTGGCTTTGAATTCCCTTATAAGCCGTTACCCTATCCGCACCAACAAGAGGGATGAGTGGTGACTGAAAAGCATCTGGCGCTCCTAGCGTCGACAATTTCATTGGTCCTAGCAACCATGTCTGCCACAGCGCTGATCATGGTCAACTCTGCACGCACCGAGATGAAGACCCAGCATGAAGAGAGCCAGCGGGAGATCGGGAAACTGAACTCGCTTGTTTCGCAGCTAAAAGATAACCAGATTGCCATGCTGCCGCTCCTGGGGCGCCCAAGTGAGATTTCCACGCCACAAGAGCAGGCACCCCAAGATGAGGTCCAGTCTGTTGCATCAAGTCAAGCCGATACGAGCAATGACCAGCCAGATGCGGCGACAGCCGTAACCGAACCCCACCCGACTCCTAAGGTTGCTGTACGGGAATCGCAGCACGATATCCCGGTGGGTATCGCAAAGCCCGAAATCCCTCTAGGGCCGGCTGCCCCGACTCCTGCCGGCGTAAAAGTCTTCAAAGCTACTGACTCTCGGATCGAAGAGTCCCCGGTGCGTGAAAGTGGAGCTCCTCAGGCGAGTATCGGAAATGCTGGGGACACAATCCTTGCGGCTTTCCAAACCCCAACAATGGGGTTAAAGCCCCACCCTGTACTTGATCAGATCAAAGCACCCGTTGTAGTCGAAGAGCCCAAGGTGCTGGAGAGTGTGGACGGGATTCTCGTATCGAAGATCATCTCAAACTGGAAGCGGCCTGAAAGCGCCCGGAACGGTATGGCCGTCGAGATCGTGATCAAGATGGGGCGTAAGGGTCATATTGAGTCGGCAAAGGTGGTCAAATCGAGTGGTGACAAGGCATTCGACTCCTCTGCGACTTCTGCCATCCTGGCTGTCAAGCAGCTGCCTGAAATGACCCAGGTCACCGACGGTACGTACAAGCGCCTTTACCAAGAACGCAGAGTTCGCTTCAGCCCTGAAGACCTCTCGGGCTAAACCAGCTGCTTCAAAAAAGCCGACTAGATGTCGGCTTTTTCGCATATGTACATCAGTCTACTTTCGACTGCTTGGCAGCTATGCCTGCACCGCCGTTGCATAAGCATGTTGAGCATCAGCGTCCTTAACAATTTCGACTTCAAACTCAACGAACTCTTCAGCTAAGGCCTTGTTGATAGCCTCAACCTCCAGATCCGTAATCCCGGTAACCCCTGGCCAGATTCGGACGTAAGCAGCTTCGCGCGGAAACATAAAACGGCCTCGGGTGTACGACTCGCGCAGGACAACATCCACGAGCGTTTTCTGAAAAGCATCGGAACTGATGATAAATCGTAAGTCTGACGAGAATTTGCCACTGAAGTGCTCGGCACCTTCGATTTCGATCACGTTAGGTTTTACGTTCAGATACACCCGATTTCGTACAGCTTTCCGAGTGAACAAAATCAGCCAAGTGCAAATAGCCATACAACTAGCTGTACAAACGGTTACTGGCCAGAAAATTTCTTTAGGTACATAGCCGCGCCACAGGAATGAAAGGCAGCACCAACCAATAAAAATCAACGGAGGTGAAATGAGCTTCCCAATTTGCTTGCCCTGTATTTCCTTCAAAGTGATTCCTCTTTAAGTCGTCAGTTCCAAAGCCGCCCATTAGCCTTTTAAAACAGGTTTTCTCGATCTCAAGCGGTATTTTCTGTACAGATGAATAAGGACAGCTTCAACACTGCTCACCACAACAATGGCTATCAAGAAATTGGTCAGCGTAGCGCTGAAATAGATGAGGCAAGCCATCATGGCCAGATGTCCCAGGCCACTGATGATCATGTTCATCCTTGCGATGCGTGTCATTGCTAACTCCCATACTGGAGACTTTATACGGCCTAATTCTTAGCGAGCGGCGTCTTCCGCCTGAACCTGGGTATCCAACAGATCCATCACTGACGGCGCATCAATCTCTCTTCCGATCCGCCCATACGCCGGCACAGTCTCATCACCTAACATGAGAGTGAGGGATGGTGTTTCATTCACTCCAAACTGCTCACGAATGCTGTGGGTAGCCGCGTCGGGGGTTTCGATACGAATAAGCCTATAGCCAGCAAGTTTGGGGTTTACGCTCGGATTCAAAACTGTCAAATCCAAAACTGAAGAACATGCAGTACAGCCAGGCGCGGTCCAAAGGATCAGACTCTTCTGTCGCGCCGCAACGGCCGCTGCTATCAGGTTCCGCCCTTCCCCTTCGTTGTTTGCAAGCTTCCATAGCGATTCATGTGTTTGTGCTGGTGGCTGCAAGCTCCTGAGCGGCGTTGTAGGGGCCTCGTGACCGGCGAGCCCACCACCAATTGCACAGGCGCCGTAAACGATTAGGAATACCCCGAGAGTCTGCCTCATGGCAGGGCGAAGCGGCTCAGTTCGCCTCATCAGGAAAATAACACCTGAAATAGCAGATAGGAGGCCAAAGGATGCAAGCCCCGCAGATGACCAGGTCGCAGCTGGCAAAACGGCGACAGCGGCAATCCCGGCCAAGGTGAAGGCTGACGCCCCCCAGAACACCGGTGAGCCAACTTTTAACCAATCGTGCCTACCTATGCGCGGTATCAATGCTTTGTTGCCTCTTCAGCAGATTCGGCTTCACTGGCTAGGAAGGTTTGAATCAGCTCAGGATCGGCCCCGACCCACTTCAACGCATCAGACATCAGATTAAATCCCCGTGTGCTCGCGTCGGTTTTGCTTATGGTTTTTTTGACCTTTTCATCCATGACGACCCATGTTTTCTTGGTGTCTTCAATCAGATCAACGACTGAAATCAAACCGCTCTTGGACGCGACTAGCATGGGTGAGTTCCTATGTTTTGGGGGGTGTGCCCATTCAGACCCAATGCTAGGTCCCAGATCTGTCACTAGCAAACCAAACACATGCTACGAAATCGTGTTGCTCGTTCGACCCTTGCAAGCTTTGATTAATCTGTGCGCGAGCATCGCCCACTTGAGGTAGGCATCAAGCCGCTCTACATACCCAGTGCCGGGCTTGCTCGTGCTTTCTCCGATTCTGAACAGCTGAAGCTCTGTATCACAAAGTGAGATCCTTAGAACCAGGATGCCGCGGATGGATTTTATGTGGTCATGAGCTTCTTTCGGCGACATGCCTGCCAGGCCGAACAGCGGCAGTTCGCAATAATGGCAACTAGAGAGATTTACGCCGTTCCACAGCAGCGAGGCTGTCCAAGGGTTTTTTGAGGCTTCCCCACTGTTTTTTGTGCACTCACTGCAGACGACCTGCCAACGCTTTCGCTTGCCCGGGCGCTTTACCTCGGTGAGGATCGCGCCACTTGAACAGGAGTCGCAATCGAAAAGCGCCACGACCCTTGGGTCATGAGAGCCAAAAGCAAGCGTTGGTACCGCACATGAACCCTGAGATGTGGCCAGAAGCAGTTGCAGCGCTTCTTTTTTGCCGGCCAAGCTCAGCTTCTGATGTCCCTTGGACAATCCAGGCATAACAGCATTCCTTGCTTCCGGCCGAAGCCGGCTATTTACCGCGACTTACAAAGCAACGGGGTGGTAGAAAAGCGATTCCACAGGGTCCCGTATCCATCATTGTGTGTTGCGTCTACGACAACGATTTCCACGCAAGAGCCGTCAAGCTGAGCGCTGTAGGCCTGCGCGACTGAAGGGGGAACCACTGGGTCGTTGGAACCAACAATGTGTCTTTGGGGAATCTGAGCAAGCCGTGCTTTGTACGCCAAAGGGGTGATGGGGGCTTTGAGTGGGCTCAGCTTGTGGAGCTTTGTCCAAAATACCGGGTCTACGTTGCCGGCAATGGTCTGCACCTGGTCAACATCATCGCGCATACCGGCCAGCACGAGCGCGACCTCACCACCGCCCGAGTGCCCAACCAGTTCAAAAGTCTCTACATTGAAGCGACGTTTCAAGGCAGTTAGGGCTGAATCCATAGAGTCGATGGCCGGCTTACCGAAGCGTGATCCAGTCCAGACATCAAGGGTGCAGGCGCTGGACCTTACAAACTGACATGGCCTGGCCAAGTACGCCGCGGATGTTAAATCCTCAGCTGCAAACTGAAGCATGAGTGAAGAGTGTGGGGTTGGATCAGTGCTCGGTTGGGAGGATGTTGCCCAGGCGTGGCCGTCCCCCTCTATGTACACACGTAGGTGCTTGTAAGTCCCCGGTGCGGGAACCATTCCCTGAATAGGAAATGTAGGTGTCTGTAGCACGGCTCCTCTCAAGGAGCCTGTCGAAAACTGGGCAAGGTTTACCGGTGATGCACAGCCTCCCAGCAAAGCAGCACTGGCTAGGGCGATGCTGGTGATCATAGTCTTAAGCATTTTCAGCCTCTCTCTAATGCATCTCTCGATAGCGTCCCTCAAGGAGGCTATCGGCAAGTGCATCCAAAAGAATAACGGCCAGCAATGCTGGCCGCTTCTTCTAACATCCTGAATTTATTCTAGAAATCGTATCGGGCCTTGACCGTGAAGGTATCGGCATTGAAGTCGGTTTTCTTGAGGTAGGAGTAGCTCGCGCCTACCGTAACCGCACCGATCGAGTAGTCAGCGCCCAGGCCCAGCTCGAGGCTGTTGCGAGCGCTAGACGCGCCCGAGGACACGAATGGAGAGCCGCCCAGTGTGTAAGTGCTGGTGGTGTTCGCCTTGTCTCCGATGAAGTCGTGGTAAGCCATGGCCGTCGCCGAAGGCTTCAGCGTACCGTTCATGAAGCTGAAGTCCTTGGCGACACGAACGCCGCCGCCGATTTCACCTACTTCGATACGCTGGCCACCGACGCTGAGAGCAGCACTGGAGTTTTTCTCGGTGTAACCATCGATCTTCAGGTTGCTGTAGCGCAGAGCAGCACGTGGTTCGACGAGGAAGCCGTTGTCGAAGTTGAAGCCGTAACCGCCCAGTACGTTGATACCGAACAGGTCACTGTCGTAGTCGCCTTTTGCAACGGTGTCTGCGATGTCACGCTTGCTGGTGTTTTCGTTCTTACCGATGGTCACGCTACCGTCTACGAAAGCAGGGCCTTGGTTCCAGCTGCCGTAGGCAGTCAAAGCGTATGCATCGACGTCGGTCTTGTTGTACAAGCCGTTCACTTTCGAGTTGATGTAGCTGTAGGCAAGACCCAAGGTCAGGTCCGGGGTCAGCTTGCCGTCAGCACCGATGACGATACCGCTGCTGTAAGCGTTGTAGCCTGCAACACCATCACGCGAGCCTTGGTCTGCATCCGAGTACAGTCCTTTGACCCATACGCCGGTATCTTTCAGCACGTCACCGGAGGACATGCCGCGAACTTCAGCATTGCGGCCGTTCAAAGCGTTGGAAACCAGAGATTGGCCGCCCAGTGCAGCTTGAGTCGAGCCACCGTTCACGTTCGGGGACAATTGCTCAGCCAAGCGAGCCAGCTGCTGTTCATCAGCATTGGCGAAGGCTTTGAAGACCTTGTCGTTTGCATCCAACTTGCTCAGGACGCTGTCAGTGAAGGGGCGGATAGCGCGGGATGCATTACCTGAAGCGCCCATCTTGGCGATCAGGTCGGCAACAGTCGAACCAGACTTGCCGGTAACGGTTGCGGTCACTTGGTCGCCGCTAACGTTGAAGCCGGTGATGTTCAGTAGTGCGGAGCTGCTCACCACGGACAGACCGTTGTCGGTCAGCGTACCGGCTTTCACCAGAGTGTAGGTGGTGCCTTGGCTGTTGCCGGTGAAGTCACCCGGGTTAGCGGTAACACCGATTTTGCTGCCACTGGCGAAGGTAGCGTTACCGGCCACATTCAGGATTGGAGTTGCCGGGTTGGTTTGATCGCTGACTCGAAGTTGCAGCGTCCCCGCCGAGGCTACGTTCATATCACCAGTAAAGCTGGTACTGGTAGAAGCCAGGTAAAGGGTGCCCGAGTTCACATCGACCAAGAATGCTTCGATCTCTTGGCCATTGAAGGTGCCATTGCCGTCGACCTGGACGAGGTTCAGGCCTTCCATGTTGCCGGTGATAGTGCCGGCAGTCCACTCGAGGCGGGTTTGGAAGTTACCGTTGATGGATTTCTCGCCGCCGACGATCGATCCGCCGTTCTGGTGAATTACAAACAGATTATTCGCATTGTCATCTCCGCCCTCGGAAGGGTCGTAGTTGACGCTTTCCACGCTGATCCCGGTACCAGTCGAAATGATGTTGCCGGTGTTGATGATGCCGTTGGTGGCAGTCTTCACTTCCGGGGCCAGTGAGTCGACGACGCGGATGCCCACCGCGTTGTCACCAGAGACCTGGATGGTGCCGATGTTGTTAAGGGCGTTAAAGTTCAGGCTTTTGATGACGATGCCGGAGGTGTTGCTGCCGCTGCCTGCGATAGTGCCTTCGTTGATGACGTCATGGCCGAAGTTGATTTTTTCCAGGCTGATGCCGGCCGAATCATTACCAGACACGGCGATATTGCCTTTGTTGATGACGTCTTTACCGATGGTGCCCAGATTACTTGTACCGGTGGATGTGAAGGCGTAAATGCCTTTAGAACCCGTGCCACTAACCGAGAGCTTGCCAGTATTGATCACATCGCCACCGATCTGGGTATTACCCAGTTCGATAGCGCGAGGGGTGTCGCTGTCGATGGTGTTGTCAGCGCCGACCAGGGACATGTTGCCATTGTTGACAAAATTGCCGCCGATCGTAGCGCCGTCAGTAACGATACCTACTGGGGCCATGCCGGAGAGTTCGAAGTTCCCGTTGTTGGTGAGGTTGCCACTGACGGTGGTAGGTACTGCATCGCCGTCGTCCGAGGAATCCAAGTCCAGCGCATCAACGAATTGACCGTGAGCGGTTACATTCGCGTTATTGGTCAGGTCGCCGGTAATGGTTGCACCTTTAAAGCCGGTACCATCTTGATCCGCTTCGCGGTTTGCGTTGCCGGATAGGGTTACATTGTTGTAACTGACTCGAGAGTAAGCCACCTCGCTGGCTCCACTAACATCCTTGTTCAGGTCGGCAGGAACAGCCAGTGCGCTGGCGCTTGCAGCGGTGATGGCCAGGGCCAGGAAGGTCTTGCTCAGTGTGTGTTGGCTCACTTGTTGAATCCTTGCAATGTGTGGGGGGTCCGGCGTCCGTAAGGGCTAAAATTTGCTTCGGATGCTGGCTGCGGAAAAGAGCATAACGACCAAAATCATTTCGACCAGTCAAAATGGGTGGACAAAATCCTCATCCGCAGAACGCCTTTGTAGCAACCCTGATACGTCTCCAAAACGGGTGCTTAGTTAGCACACTACCGTTCGTCAGACAAACTGAACTCTCAGGGAATTTTCAAACCACTGTTTTATATACGTTTTTTTTGAGGATAAAAAATTAATTTCCTCAGATTGGGACTGAATGCTCTGTGAAGGGTTTCACAGACGAAGGTGTCAATGTACTATCACTCCCCGAAGCCAATAAATTGGCTCATAAAGTTTGGCGTGCTGGGAATTATCCCGCCGTCAGACACACGTGTAGAGGGGGAGACCTGGTCTCTCTGCCTGTAGTTGACGGCACCGACGGCTGGGAAATATTTCCCCGCTACTCGCTAGGGAAGGTCGTACCCATTTTTTGGGCGCGGCCTCCGTCCCTGTCTTGTCTGCTATAAGGCCGAGTCCAGTCAATGGACAGCCCCCTCACAAATAAATGTAGGGGGTGAGCAGTGCACAATCAGATTCTGGACCTGAATCCGAAATTGGCTGATAAGGCTAAGGCAGCCGAAACGGCAGCCTTGAACGATTTCCACGAGAAAGTCGTCAAGCTATCTGAAACCTTCTCTATAAAGGAGACGGCCCGACTTCTTCGTGTCAGTACCGGATTTCTGAGGACGCACTCAATACAGCGCGGGGTGACGTTTGCCGATCGTGAAAGCCGCACCCCTGCAGAGAAGCGTAAAGTCAAAAAGCTCTGGGATCACTATCTGATCCACTATGAGACCCGCCAGGTCCAAGCCCCTACCCCATTTGTTAAGCCCGGTGACCTAGCCATCAATCCCGGTCTGGAGCTCAAAAGCCGCCGCGCCTGGGTCAATGGTCAAAATGCGTTCCTCGCCCGTTGTGTCGAACTTTCTGAACTGTTCACCGTTGCAGAAGCAGCTGACATCCTTAAGGTCAGCCATCGCTTCCTCAAAACCTACGCATACAATGAGCAAATCACATTCGTTGGCGGCCCTTCGCTGGATGTGAAGAACGAGTTCTATTGCCGAGCTGAGAAGCTCGCTGCGGACAAAGCGCCGATCCAGGCAGCTGCCCAGACCCTCAACGTCACCACTCGGTTCCTCACAGGATTTGCCAAACACTGGCAACTGCCCTTCATCTTCCCTGAGTCTGTCGATTCCGCCGCCGAATCCGACGATATCTCCTTTATGGAAGACATGTGCATCGACGAGGACGGTGATGACGAACTTGTAATGTCGGATGCTGATTCCGACAGCGACTCGGTCACCTCCTCCCCTTACTACGACCGGCCGACGAATAAGCAAGCTTACGGCTCTTCGTACGCTCAGTTCTAAATGGCCCATACGCCTGGGAATCCAGAAGTCTGGCGTTAGGTTGGGCTTCTCCCCTTCCTAACCAAGGACCAATCATGGACGCTGCCGTAGAAACTGTTTCAACTGCTGATACCGAGCTTTGTGTTACCGATATCTCGATTTCTGATCAGATTAACGGTAGCGGAGACTCCCAAGAGAGTGACGGAAGGCTCCGTCTCAGCTACATAGTGCCACCAGCATTCCGGCAACCAATGGTAAATCAGGCAGCCTGGACCACTTGGTATGGCTCTCCAAAGGCCATCGCTGACGTTACCGATGTTTTGATGCGGTTACGTAGCCCGAAGCTCAATAACGTTCGGGGCCTAGCCACTTTCAACCTGCCCAAAGGGCGGAGTGTGCCCCCGGCAACGATAATGCTTAGTTTTCTGGGCGTTGCCGAGCACCGGCACATTGTGGCCGAGGTTATGGGGGATGAGTTCGATCGCATTGACTTAGGCTCCAAGCTTGAGTTCAACCTCGGTCAGCTGCTTGGTAATAAGGCCCGCGATCAACTGCGCACCATGGCACAAACCTCCGCTGCTACTGATCTTGTCAGCCATATTGAAAGATGCTTCCCGATCATGCGCAGCCTTTTCCAGGCAGGCGTATTTTACCGTGAGCTTGCACTGCCGCTTTTATACCTGGGAGCACTGAAGGATCGGCTTGCAGATAGCTCTCAGAAGCTTAATCAGACCGATCGCTTTCGCATTGATATGGCTTTGTCTGTCTTGCTCAATGCACTGCCATCGCCGTTTTCTGGGGTGATCCTAGGAACCTGTGAGTCGATTCTTAAAGTGTTCCCTGAGCAAGCGGCCAAGGAAGAACGGTTGATCGCCAAGCGGGGTCCAATGGACCCTGCTGTGCCGCTTGCTGAGCAAATGTCTGAGAACGGGTTTGCAAGCCTCGTCCAAGAGGTTGTGACGTTCCACTACAGTTCGAGCGCAGGTCGAAAGCAACCACTCCCAGCCTTGCTCAATGCCGCCGAAGCAGCAGCTTTAGCCTTAAGTCCCGGCGAAAACGTGCTGACTATTGTATACAAGCAATTCTGTGATGACTTTGCACTCCCTCGATGGAACGCGCTCACTGAGTCATTGCAAAAGCATGCAGGATCGATGGAGGTGCCCTTTGATCACAAGGCTCTCCCGAGGGACCTCATCGGCCGGGCAATTGAGCAGCCTAAAGGTCACACCTGTGAAGCCGTCCAATTGCTTCGGGGGCTTATCCAGTTCAACCATGCGCATATGGATGTCGAAGCTTTCACAAAACGCGCAGATAAGCAGTTAGCCAAGGCCCGCGAGTTGGAGTCACAGATCTCAACGTTGGGCGCGAACCTTACCGCGAGCGCGATGATCAAGATCGCCAGCCTGGCTCAGGCCGGCAGCGAAGAGATCATGGCCAACCGTAATTGGTTCAAAACCGAGGTCGAAAGTCTTTCACCACTGGTACGCACCTGGCAGCGGTTCTATGAGGAGTGGGATCGTTTGCTGCGTAAAGGTTCGCCTGGTCCAAACAAGCACGCCGCTTCCTTGGCGGTCGTCGAGAAGCTCCACAAGCAGCCTGCAGCTCCTACAGCGACCTCACCAGAGGTTGAAGACCTTCAAACCCAAATTGAGACTCTTAAGGGCCTGCTTGAGCAGAAGGACATCGACAGCAACGAGATGCGTGTTGAGCTCTACAACCTGCGGCTTTTCAAGGAAAACCTGGGTCTGCCCGTTCACCGGCCTGAACCGTTGGCTTTGAACATGGACATGATGCGTCGCGTAGCTATGCGTGACTCGATTACGCCCACGGACGTACTCATGTTCATCGAATCTGTTTCTGAAGGGCGCGTTGTGGTGCTGGATTCTGCTTGGAAGTCTGCCAAAGAGGCGGCGTCTTTCCAGCAGACCGGGCGCATGCTGGACGTTATCACCACGATGGTATTTCCGTATTACGATTCGCTTATGGCCGGCAATCCCGACTCGACGGCACGGGCCATTCTCGGCAACTCGTACTCAGCAAACGAATCTGAAACTGTTAGCTCGCATCGCCGTCTGCGGGCGCAGCGCGAATTTGAATATCAGGGCGAGATCCATTTCTTCGAACGTCACCTCAAGGCTGGCAATGGCGCTGGTCTTGAGGGTATGCGAATTCACTTTGATATCATCGATGGCAAGGTAGTGATCGCCTACACCGGGCCACACCTGGAGTGCTCATCTAGTAACTGATCGAAGCATCAATTACCGTCGTCGCCCTTTACTTCAGATGGCGTCGACGGTTTATCTTTTGGGGCGGCCATCTTCGACCTCATAGTCTTCTTCACCGTCACCTCCACTGCGCCCGGTGCCTTTTTCGGGACTGTTGGTGTTGGACTGGCTTTCCCGCAAAGGGCAGGTCTTGGTTTGCGAATTGGTGCAGTGCCCACCTGTGCGCTTGCAAGCATCTCGGCTTTCTTTTTCTTGCGCGCTTTTTTACGGGTGATGTGATTCCCTCTCCCTTTGTACTCAAGGAAAAGTGGCAATATTTCTTCTGCGCGAACGAGAGCAATGTAGGACTTCGGGATCATCTTAGGGATTTTCTCTACGCGCGTTGCGCCTAGGAGAATGCACTTCCGGTCGTGATCCACGATCTTCCCCTGCAACGCTCGACCTGAGTCGAGGTAGACCTTGATTAGAATTTCGTTGCGCTGACAATAATCTAAAAAACGATCCTGCTCATTTGTCGACCGATCGTGTTGGGGTATAGCTCGATCGGAATGCTCGTTCGTCATGCGGCCGTCCTGGTCGCTAATTTTTCTGGCCATCGTTCATATGGACACCTGCATATGGACACCTGTGAACGTCAATGCACACATAATACGACCGAAAGTGATGGCATAACAGTGCGCGCCGCGAATTGGGCACGGCAAATGGCCACACATCCACAGTTTTTGGTGGTATTCCGTCAAAACTAAAAATTCTTCAGTGAGGTGATTACCAGCCGTGCTGTGGCTTAGGTATTGGTCAAGGCTGAAGGTTCGGCTCCTACAAACAATATACCTATTATTCGTAGGAAATGTCGTACACACAGTGTAGATCAATTGGCTGCAACCCGCGTCGCACGGGCTTTGCTACGGCACCTCAGAATGGATCGCGTGGCCTTGGCGTAACCGACGCAGCAAGGCTATCAATAATCAAGATCAGTTCAATCAGGTCGCAGTATGGGACGCAGCCTTCGCCGTATTTTTTCCATATGAAGGACTTCAGCCCCTCAGGCCAGTCCTCCATCATGTAAAGGGCTTGGTTTGAAACCATACCTAAACGCCGTTCAGTTTCGTTCGGTGAGCAATCCCTAGGTCCAATGGTTTTGTGCACCCGTACCCAAAGAGACTTGAACCCGTCTCTATACGACTCTGGAGCATCATCAAATGGCGTCCTGAACTGATCCGAGTCGACTAGTGCAACATCGGATTTTGGCTCAGCACTCTGTGAATCAATCGAACTCAATGGTGTCGTTGATTTCTGATTACGCCGGCGCTCTAGGTATGGCTGGAATGCAATGATCATCGGACCTCGCGTGCTGTCGGATTGTGGCCTACGGCTCCCCGAGATTCTCAAGCTAACCCAGCTGTCCGCAACCCAAACCTCAATCTCGAATTTGGTTGGGGTGTTTCGGGTTGCTGGCTAAATTTGCCCGGTTATTCTCCTCTAAGACCTTCAGCATCGCCTGAAGCGCTTGTCTCTCCGTGCGGGAACTCGTTACCGCCGGCCTCAAGCGAACCGTCATAAATAGCCATTGCTGGACTGTGGCTCAATCAATATGCGGGCTTGGTGCCCAGCCTAAAGGAATGCCAATGTTAGTATCGATGATCGGAGCTCTCGCTCAACCTGTTGCCTTGGCCATGTCTCTGTATTCCAGCGCCGAGTCGCTCACTACGGTGATGCTGCACCAGGAGGCCCCTGTTGCAAAGGTAGCCACAGTAAAGGCTGTTGCAGCTACCAAGGAAGAGCTTTCTGAAATTACTGCCCCGGGCATCCAGCTCAGCCAATACCTGACACCAGCTGGCAAAGCCTCAATGTGTGCTGCATTGGCCCAGACACTGGGAACTAAGAGCACGTCGGCAGCTATGAATCAGGCCATGCGTGACTGTTACCCCGAAGCCTCCAACACCAAGGGTGTTGAGAGCACTATCTCAACGAAGGCCCTCTGACAGGCCACCTAAATGTCCATTGGCGCATGGGTCTTCACTTTTCAGGCTCATGTCGCCTCTCACTCGATCTAGTCAGATATGCGAGCCATCAATTATTGAATTTAGTCCTAGCCCTGCTGGATAGCACCCCCTCCAGCTTACGGAGGGTCCTGACTTCGTTTTTCTGCGGTAACTAGCGGCCCATGTAAACTGGCTGTTCACAGCAGCTAGGTTTTCGGCATGCCCACCTTTCCCGTCCACACCAATGGGCCTTCCAAGGACTACGTCCTTTCGGCCTATAGTCTCCTACTTGAATCCGCTTCAGTGCTAAGGCTCGCTGCGCCGTATTTCAATCGATCTGATGAGATTATCAAGGCCGCGCGCCGCGGTGCGACCGTACAGCTTCTAGTTGGCCTCAACTCGGCAACTCATCCAGGCGAACTGGCGAAGGTTGTCGCCGAACCCAACTGTACGGTGCATTACTTCACAGATGGCTTCCACTCAAAGGTTTTCATTGGAGATGACAATCAGGCAATGCTTGGATCAGCGAATCTCACTCAGGGAGGACTGGTCCAAAACCGCGAAGCAACGATCACGCTGGATCAGCCCCACGACGAGGCTCGCATAGCTGCGCTGCTACTGCATTTCGCCGAGCTTTGGGATGATGCAGCCATATTGACGCCGGCAGAGCTCAGCAAGTTTCGAATTATCTGGGAATCGGCAAAGAAGTTGCCCTCTGCAGACGCCCTGTTCGACAAGGGCCTGGCCCCCGTCACGCCTACCAACGTTTTGGTAGGTAGTGAAAAGAAATCACCACAGCGCCTATTCCTGGCTGACATGCAAAAGCTCATTTACAGCCAGTACATGCCCGCGTTTCGTGAGGTTGCCTCATTCTTGGAGAGTGGTGGGTATCGTCGACCTGAGCTCGCTAGTTTGGATATTTCGGCTGAAACCAACAGGTTCCTAAACTGGTGTCGCCTTACTCTGATTCTCGATGATGAAACCTGGAAGGAAGCGCCGGAGCTGGACCCGGCGGCGCGGCTTACAAAATTGGCGTCGATCTCTCAAGCGTGGGTAGATACGAGGGATCCCCGTATTGAGTCCGGCTACGTAAGTTCACAAAACCTTCTGCACCAGGTGTTTGGATCACCTGAGGCTATAGGTCAAAGCAGTCAGGAGCTGCTTACAGAGGGACTGCTGCAGGTGCATGCCTTCTCGGAGTTACTACGGTTTACCCGCGGGGGCTTGGCTCAGCTACCTGTGGTCTTTTGGAAGGACAACGGCGGCGACGTCACCCGGGTGAAAGCAAGCCTTACACATCTCCTATATGGGAAGGACGACTTTGCCGTCAGGATCTGTGACTTGCTGTGGTCTGAGAACTACAGACTGTCCAAAATTGGGAAGTTCTGCTCATTGGAGCTTGTCGGGATGGTCAAGCCTCACGAGGCGCCTCCAATCAACAGCAGGATGGCCAAGTCCCTGAAATTTCTAGGGCACAACGTCCGGGTTTAGGCCAGACCAACCACTCGACGCTCGACCGCTCCCAAAGCGAGCCATCCGGACTATCCCTGTCAGCATATGTCCGACTCACTGAATCGGGCAGTGTCAGCTTGGCATCGGCCACTGAGTCAATTCGGGGGCAGCGCCAGTGACTGAGTGAGGATTGAGCCGCCACGCTGCGCCGGGTGTGACTGCAAACTCCGGCTGCGGAGGTTCCAATCATGGGACTGCGCTCCGGCGCTTATGTCCTGCACATCAACGCTGTGAAAGTTGCTTAGCCGAGCAACCGAGACTTGGGCCTGGCAGGACGCGAAACAAAACACGTTACCAGCCCTCTTTTCGCTGATGTCAGGCTGCCATGCTTAAATCGTTGCCGTAATACAGCCGACAGGTAAACACACGACGACCACTACACAGATTCCCGTCGCGCCGATATGCGAAAGACCTAAAAAACGTGGTTCTGCGCCCATTTTCGGTTAATATTTTCTGAGTGATCTGGGCATATTTTAAGAAAATTCTGGCTCTGTTAAAAAAATCTAGCCAAAGACAGGGGGAATAATGGGAAATATGGTGGGTTACGCCCATTTGATCAATGAGATGAGGCTGAAGGCTATCGGGGTAAAGAACCCAGCACTCGTTCAACCCGTCACCCGCATTGAGCGGATCAACGGCGCGCTTGCAGTACCGCAGGCGGTTGCGCCGGAGGCTGGGGATTTTCTCGCCCACATCATCTTTGCGCTCAAACATGAGGGCGTCAACCTCTCTATTTTGGCGCAGGCTCTGCCTCGCATTGAAGCTCGAATCCTTGTCGAGGCCATAACCCAATCTCCCAGCAGCGGCTATCTGCGCAAAGTCTGCTTCCTCTGGGAAGCCTATTCCGACTTATTACTGGACTACACGGACAAGCCTCGGGGCCCTGGCGTCCTGCTGTTTGATCCAGAGCGGTACATCACGGGCCCATCGGTGCGAAACAACCGCTGGCGCGTGGACTTCAATGGTCTTGGGACGCTCCAATATTGCGCGACGGTAGAACGCACGCCTGAGGTTCAGGCCCTGCTTGAATACGACATTCTCGGCCGTTCGAAAGAGTTCATTGCCTCCTTGCCTAAGGAAATGATGGATCGCGCCATAAACTGGGCGTACCTGAGCGAAACAGATTCTTCATTTGCGATTGAAAAGGAAGCACCAAGCCAGCAGAAGTCAGAGCGTTTTGTTCAATTACTGCGCCAGGCACATGACCGCCAGCCGCTTACCGAAGACTACTTGGTTTCTTTGCAAAACAATGCGATTTCCCAACCGCTCGAATGGGCGGTGGCCTTCCGGCATGAACAAAACCACCTGACCAACTCCTTTCGAGGAGCGGCGGGGGTCACCTATATCCCCCCCCCTCCAGATCTTTGCCGGGAGCTGATGTTCGAACTCATGGCCTTCGCAAACCGTGCACCCTTGGAGCTTGACCCGCTGGTGGCCGCCGGCATTGCCTCATTCGGGTTCGTCTTCTTGCACCCCTTCATGGATGGGAATGGGCGACTGTCGCGCTTCTTGATACACCAGGCATTGTGCTGCAGTGGTGCGCTGGAGAACGGCTTGTTACTTCCTGTCTCCGTGGCCATGAAACGAGAGGAGCAACGCTATCTAGAAGCTCTGCAGAGCTTCTCAAAACCTGCACGGCAATTCTGGGACGTTCGTTGGATCGATGCCGACAACATGTCGCTTAACTTCACCGGCGACCCAAGCCTATATCGCTACTGGGATGCGACTGAGTGTGTGGCCTTCACGCTGGAAATGGCCAAGCGGGCATTGGAAGTCGAACTTAGGGAAGAAACTGAGTATTTGCAACGATACGACACCTTGCTCAAGGTGGTTAATGACAACTATGACGTGCGCGGCAACCTCTTGAGTAAGCTGATTATGCAGTGCTTAGACCAGAACGGGGTCGTATCAAAGGGTCGGCGCAAGCAATACAACGGGTATATCCAAGAGGAGGTTTTCGACTTCCTGGAAGGTCACGCCCAGGCCCTTCTGGCAGAAGCCTACACAGAGCCCGACGACGAATAGTTCAGCCCAAACCTTAACCCAGGGTACATAGCATTCTCGGCCCCCTGAACCACGCCTTGCCGTGTGACCTACTAAATAAAGTCTGTCGGAAACCGGTGTTGAGGCACCCAATGCATCGCGCCATTCAACGCACCTAAGGCTCTGATTTATAGGGTAAGCGGCGGATTTCAGCGACAGCATTCAAATGCTCTGCGACAGACTTTATTTCGTGGCTACACCTGGCGACAGTGCCACCCAAAGCGTTACCACTAAATAAATAACATCATAGCAAAGCGGCCCTATTTTCCTATGGCACCCCTCGAACTACCTGTTACATCTCCTGTGAAACGCTCTTCCTTTAAAAGCGTCCTACCCGGCCGGCCCAGGTGCACGCCGCACAGGAAAAGCTGGGGGAGAAGCAGAAAGAAAAGGGCCTGGCGACAGCCAGGCAAAGGAAAGAAAGGAAAAGCGGTTAATCAGAATGGTGGGTAGGTTCAGGCCCAGCAAATCTGGGGGAATTAGGGTTTTGGAGATGTTAGGAGGTGCGCCAGATGAAGCAGATCTCCCCCTGCTATGATGTTTCGTTTTAGGTCGGTTTTGGCATAAAACCCGAGAAAATTGGTTATATGGAGATATTCGGTTTGGAGGTGCACTGGCGGTTCAGACCCGTTGTGAGCCTCCCGCCAGGCGAATTGAAACGGCCTTGGCCATCAGCCAGGACTGCTTACATTTTCTGTATCTTTCGATTTTTGTAAGGTGGCTGGCCATCCGGCAGGACTAAACAATAAAGGTTGTCACAAACAGTGTGCACCCCGCTCTGTTCGGACAACTAACTGTCCTCAACCACCCGGCAAGTGTAGGTTTGGCCTAGTCAGAGGGGGTGTTGTGACAACCTTTATTCTTTCTAGTCGTGCGGAAAAGTGGCTGGTCAGCCAGCAGGGCGAAACAATAAAGGTTGTCACAACCAGGGCACCCCGCTCTGCTCGGACGGCTAACTGCCGTCAAGCAGCAGGACAGCCTATGTTTGCCCAGTCAAAGGAGGTGTTGTGACAGCCTTTATTCTTTGTAATCGTGCGGAAAAACAGGTGGGCTGATGTCAGAGCCACTCCTGGTGGGCCAGCTTACAAGGGGGACACACGTTTCGCCGGGGCATCGTCGATAACCTCTCCCTTTCAGCCCGCCGTGGAAGGTTAATGTTGTGACGTCCTTGGTCATGATTTGTATGCTCCACGTTCAGTTATCCAGCCTGGCAGGCACTGACGAAGGTCCATATGTTTTTAGGTTGGCGACAAGGACATTGATCCTGGCCAACGCTGCTGATTGTTCAGTTGCAGGTGCATTCAGGGCTTGTGCTTTGACCTCGGCAACTAGCAGTGCAATTGGCTTGTTCGGCTGTTCGGTGGACATGAGACGTTCCTATTGGTACGGCCGCACTAACATAACGGCACCTGGCGTTCTGCCCACCTGGGCGATGTGACACGGCCGCTGACCGGTTGGACGTGGAGCGTCATGATGAATGAGGCTGTCAGCCTAGCTTGTCTGAGTGTATGAACGCATTGCCGTAGTTAACGTCCTCGTACGGGGCAGCCATTGCAATGCCCGAAGCGCGCGTCATGTCGCAGTACATCGCCAGTAACCGCAGCGTCGTTTTTCTCATTGTCGAATGGCTGCGGTATAGGGTGTCTGGATTGATTCTGAGGCCGTAATCAGAGAGCCGGCATTGCACGAAATCAGTGAGAGTGTGCCGATTGTCATAGGCACTGAAGACCGCAGGGACCTTGAGATCCGAAAGCCTCACCGTTCCGGGGTTGTTGGGGTATTGATTCCTAGCGGCATGGGCATACTCGACCATCAGTTGTTCATGAACCATGCCCGCCCCCAAAATGCCCAACCAGCTGCCCAGGGTCCCGGTGTGCATCCGAAAACGCACCTTCCGCTTGCTCCATTCGGCGAAGAACCCCTGAACCTGCAATGGATCTTCAAGATCCCGCCAGCAGATCAGAGGGATGCCACTCAGGCTTTTCTTGTTGAGTGCTTCATTGAAATGCCTTTGAATATCCAAAAGGCGATCGACCGTTTCTTCTGTCAGGCTGAGATTCCGCATACGGAGGTATACGGCGCTACCCTCATCCTTGCTAATCATCATGTTGAAGGCGTGGACAATCATCTGGTAATCGGCGAGCAAGGCTATGCGTGTAATGAAGGAATCGCTGAATTCATCCGTGATTCGATCCGGATTGTTCTTGGTTACCGGCAAAACTCCAGAAACGATCAGCCAACAGTAAACACCTAATGGCGCGTCTTTGAACTCACTGACAAAGCATCGTGTGAGCAGATCTCGCCTGACTAGAGGCGAGTAGCCAGCGAACTCCCCTATCAATACCTCAGCTATCTCCAATGCAGGATTGGCCAAAACCCCAGTGCTTTTTTCCGTAACCACAGTCATGTAGGCCATCTGGTAGTCATTCCAGAAGTTGTCGACTGCTTCAATCTGCTCAGAGGAAAGATTTGGTGGCGGAGGTACATTCGGATTTACCTGCATCAACTCCTCGGTGGTGTTGGCCAGGCTCACCTCAAGGATGAAAAACACCAAATGCTTTATGACTTCAGCCTCTCGGCCCGAATGCCGGCACTCGACCATTTGCGTGACCCGCTCAACAATCCTTCGGAGCTGCGAGCGTTCTTCGGCATCCATGCCTACGTGAACGACCAAATCGTTGAAGAAGACCAAATCAAGAAAATCCAGACCTGCCCTATGTGCCTTGGTCATGCGCGGCATGTGCCCTACCCTTTTTTGTCTGCCTCTGAGACACCAACCGCTACACCCGCGCCAGCCGCAGCACCTAATACTGCTCCGGTCGAAGCCACTACAGTGGCGCCTACCGCCATTCCACCACCGCCTGCGGCGAGAGCCCCTCCTCCAACAGCCGCCAGTGAGGCGTTTGTCAACGCAACGCCTGTGAGTGAGCTAATCGCTGTCCCTGATGCCGTTGCGCCCAACAACCCTGCAGATCCGGCGGCTGCGGCGAGTGGACCTGCAAAAGCCAGCGCTGTACCACCAGTGGCCAGCGTACCAAGGCATACCAATGCGGCTTTGCCAGGGTTTTCGACCACGATGTCGACCGCAGATACTGCTAGATCACCTACAGTGCCAACCGCGCTGCCAACCAAATCAAAAAGCGAGTCAAAAAAAGACATGTTGAACTCCAGGTTACGCTCGAAAGACATTTCCGAACGGCTTGGAGGCAATTCTGTTCTGACGACATGAGGCTGACTATTGCGAAAAATGTAGTACCTTTTCCTACACTAGCACAGCGCAGAAACCAGCACGTCCAAGATCAATCAGCTAGGCCACCCGAAATAACGGGGCATTCGTGTTACTGAAATCCCGAGTGAGCGGTTGGCTATGTGCGCCAGATAAGGACGTTAGAATGTCCCGTAATACACACTGACGAGGACACCAGGACTATGCTCGAAATCAACCCATCTTCAGAGACCAAGCAACGCGTCGATGACCTCTATTCCGCCGCCTGTAAACACGGCACAACCTATGAGGCCGTCGTCCACTCTACGTTCTGCGATTCGATGCTGGATGAGTTTTCCGATCAGGAGTCTGACAAGCCCGCTTTCGCTTATGCGCGTGAGACCTATGGATATCAAACCCAAGAGGAGCTCCGGGCGACTCAAGCAGAAGACTGGGATAACGGAGTTTGCTCGCACGGCTTGGATTCTATGACCTGTCCCGCCGGGTGCTTTGAGCAAGACTGATCCTCGATGGCGGTACACGAATAACCGAAATAGACAGGACTTAAGGCAACCATGGAACTCAACCCCTATCGCAAGCGATTTGAGGCCGCATCTGCGGCTCTACTGGTAGCCAAAAAGAATGTCGAAGAGCAGCACACTCTCCTCGGGTGGCTCCACTGTTTTAACGAAGTGGAGGCCAAGGCGTCACTTGAACTAGCGCGAGCGCGAGTGGGGACAATTCAGAAAGAGTTGAACTCAACTCGTATGGGTAGCCCCTACCTTGCGACCTGGGCGCCACTATCTGTAAGTGAAATCATAAAGCTGCGCCTGTTTGGCACAATACCCCATCCAAAATGTGAGTCGAAGCCGAAGGTAGACACTGAGCGTGAGGCTAAGATTGCCAAACTCGAGTCTGAGCTCAAAATTCAGATCGGCGCCGTCGAGAAAATCTACTACCAGATCCAGTTCCATAAAACCTTGGACTGGCTAGAGGCAGATGCCGAAATCGCCACCTATAACCGCCAAGTCGCAGACCTTGAACCCGACGTCGCTAAACTCGATGCGGATGTCAGACGGTTTGACGAGCACCTGGTGGATCCGCTGCGTGAAATGAAAAAGCTAACCGGTGAGTTGGCCTTGGCTATCGAGGCTCGGGCGTCTGCGGCTGAATTTGACCTTCGGTTCAAAGCTGCACCGGACGCAATTAGCCGGCGGGTCGTACAGCAACAATGCTTCAACCTGTTTGGGCTCGAAGACACGGATAAAGCTGTCCGTATCAAAACCGGTCAGGTGGAGTCTCTGCAGCGCAATCTTGCAAAGGTTGAGACACGAATTGCTGAGTTGCAAAAGCGTGAAAGCAGGGGCATTACCCGCCTTGTCATCGATGGCACAAACCTCTGCTATCGGGGCAGGAACCCGAATCGCAAATTCATCGGTGTGGTTGCACTCACTCACCTGGTTCCGACCCTTCAGCAACTGTGGCCTGGCGTCGAGATCATAATCTGCTTCGATCCGGGGACTTTGAAGAACTCGGCGAAACTTTGGCCAGATGGTGAAAAGCATTTCCATCACTCAGTTCAGATCCACGAGATCGCACCAGGACACAAAGCAGATGAGAGCATCATCGAACTCGCAAGTGGTGAGACTGAGTACATCTTAAGCAATGATACGTTCCGAGACTTTCAGAATCGTCCTCCTGTCAAAAAAGGCCGCGTATTCAAGGCTGACATCACGACAAACGACATTCTGGTAGTGGAGCTCGCGGCACACGCTAGATTCGGCTCTTCCCAGAGTGTGCCATTCAACGCCATTCCTCTTAAAAGCCCTGAAGCGTCAGCATGATCGTGAAGTTTGCCGGTCAGTTGAATGCCCTGGCCAGCAACTGCGGCAGTATCACCCCGCCCTTCCCTACCAACGAGATTTCATTCTCACTGGACACAGCTACCCGGTCTGGGTTGATGTGAATCACTACGGCGCCGGAGCTTAGCGCCTGCTTTGGCAGCGCGGCCGCTGGATAGACCGCTCCGGATGTTCCGATCGACAAAAGCACATCGCACTCAGCAACAGCCGCAACTGCTGCCTCCCATACGTCCAGGGGCAGCGATTCACCAAACCAAACGACCCCCGGCCGGCACAACCCTCCACACTCAGGGCAAACCGGCGGTTCAATACGGCTTCCATAACCAAGGTTATAGCCATCAACATCAGGGACATCCATAGGGATTGCGCACTCGAAGCACCGCGGACTGCTCAGACTCCCATGCAGGTGAAGCACGTTCTCTGAGGAGGCCCGCTCGTGAAGAGAATCAACGTTTTGAGTAACGATGGTGATTTTTGAAACAAGACGACCCAGCTGGGCGACCGCTGCATGACCCGGATTGGGCAGCACGCTTTGCGCCTGGGCCCTTCTCCATTCATACCAACCCCAAACAAGTGACGGGTCTGCCTTAAAGGCTTGTGCTGTGGCCAGGCGCTGAGCATCGAATCGCTCCCACAGTCCGGTCAGTGCATCACGGAATGTGGCAATGCCGCTTTCAGAAGAAGCCCCAGCGCCAGTGAAGACCACGATCTTGTTGGCGCATTTGAGGTATGCAGCGGAAGTCTCTAAAAGCTGATTCATTGGCTTGTGCTCAACATTACGTTGGCCTAGCGGACCATGGACGGACTGATGGAATCAAGCGTGAGGTAACGACGCAGGAGAAACTTGAGGGCTTTAGAGATGACTACAGCTGGCCGCCCGCTTCAGGTCTTAGGCTTGAAAAGAGAGCAATAGCCTTCGGGTTTTTCTGCCGCACGGCGTACTCAAGGGCAACATACGCGGGTTCGCTGCGACCTTGGCTGAAGAGCAGCTGGGCCAGGTCGAATGCCGCATTAGCGTCTCCCTCCGCGTACTTCATGGTCAACTTCTGCTCCTGCAGGCTTGGCTTGCGAAGATCAGCTTTGGCCATACCCTTTTCTGGAGTTGGTTCGATGTGCTCAGTAGGCTTTTGTATCGATCCCGGTACCGGCCGGGGGGTGTGCGGTTGCTTTGGGATGGGCCTAGATAGCGTACGATGTGGATCAGGTTCCGGATGTACAAATGCCGCCTTTGGTATGGCCACCACCGGGGGTTGCATGGTGGCCAGGTCCATGTAGATCACTCTCTCCCGTGATAACGGGTGAGGAGTGTCGATCGGTACCCACCTGCTGGCTATCCCGTGATCGATCTTGTACCACTGCTGGGTTAGAGACTTCTCAATCACAGGAACATTTGGGTTCGCAGGGGAGCTGGAGCATCCAGTCAAAGCCAGGCCCAAGGCAAAAACGTAAAACACATTCATCTTTAATCTTCCAGATTGAAGAGAGCAGCGCCAGCGGAGGTAGACGGACACAGCTCCTCAACAAATGTCCGTCCTACTCCCCGGCTCTTGCCAGACTCAAGATCGAAGCCTTGAGCCGGACCGCCCACACTGTCGTTGAATGTCAGCCCTTCTGGTTGCGCTTGAGGGCATCAGTCAGTTGGGTTGGAAGGCTCTTGATCATCAGGGTGCCGGCAGTTTCGTCATATTCGATCTTCGAACCCAAAAGATGAGCTTCAAAACTGATCGAAAGCCCTTCTGCTCGCCCAGTGAATTTGCGGAATTGGTTGAGGGTGCGCTTGTCGGCCGGGATCTCCGGCGACAGACCGTAGTCTTTGTTACGGATGTGGTCGTAGAAGGCTTGCGGCCGATCCTCATCGATCAGCGACGACAGCTCTTCCAGGCTGACTGCCGCGCCTTGCTTCGTCTGGTTGACAGCGTATTCAACGAGGGTACTGACCTTCTCGCGGGCCGATTCCTCAGGGAGGTCTTCACTCTCCACAAAGTCGCTGAATGCCTTTAGCAGAGTCCGTGTTTCACCCGGACCGTCGACACCCTCCATGCAGCCGATGAAATCGCGGAAATATTCCGAAATCCTCTTACCGTTCTTGCCCTTGATGAACGAGATGTACTGCTTCGACTGCTTGTTGTTTTGCCACTCGGAGATGTTGATGCGTGCGGCCAGGTGGAGCTGGCCAACATCGAGGTGTCGCGAGGGTGTGACATCCAGTGTGTCAGTAACTGTGACGCCTTCGCTGTGATGCAACAGCGCAATGCTGAGGTAGTCGGTCATGCCCTGCACATAATGAGCAATGAGAACGTGCCCGCCGGTGGAGAGATTTGACTCTTCCATCAGCTTGGTCAAATGTTCGATCGACACATTCGAGAATTCGAGGAAAGTAGTTTCCTGCTTCAAATATTTGCTGAGCCAGCCACTGAATGGGTGAGCGCCTGATTCTGGATGAAACAAGCCCCAGGCCTTTCCCTGCTTGGCGTTGTAGGCGTCATTCAGATCTGCCATCAGGGTTTCAGTCGTCTGAGACTCTGCCGGCAGTTCGTGGTCAG
Organism: Pseudomonas mucoides; assembly: GCF_015461845.1. Lineage (GTDB taxonomy): Bacteria > Pseudomonadota > Gammaproteobacteria > Pseudomonadales > Pseudomonadaceae > Aquipseudomonas > Aquipseudomonas mucoides. Next base: position 248,228 of record NZ_JACOPW010000010.1, read on the forward strand.
CAAAAAGGATGACCGCGGGATTGCCGTCGGGTTTTTTGTCGATATGGTGAATGACAATCTGCTTTATAGGCATGGTGGCGCGTCCTGTACTTGGCTGTTCTGGCGTATGAGTTCCGCCAGATCTAGGCCCCGCAATATGCGAGGGCATAATTGATGAGGTTAAGCAGGGATCAAGGCCCGGCGAGCTGCACGAGCAAAGTCAGCAAGATCGGCATGCTGAATCCACTCCTCAATCATCAGTGCAGCGTTGGGAGTCGTTCTTTGAGCCACCAGCAGGCCAGCTTCAGCTGCGTGAATACGCTGAAGCGGATCAAGCTCATAGCCAGTAGCGGCCTCGATCAAGCTGAGCAGCTCGTATGGCTCCTTGGAGAAACTGGCAAACGGATTGATCACAGCACTTGGCTGGTCACTGCTGAATTGCAAGAGAGTGCCCATCACAAGGGGCTGAGGCTCTAGGTTGATCATGGTATTTGGTCGACTCTCGGTCTCTGGCGTCTAATGGCCATCATAACTTGTGATTCGCCAAGGCCCAGCCAGATGCCCCCTCTCAAATTCGTCGTGGCCTTTTGAGTGCTCAACCGCACAGGTTCAGAGTTACTCACGGCTTAGTCCGCTGGCGGCACAAGAGAGCCACGATCAGGAGAATCCCTGCGATTACGAGGATGATGCTGGGTAAAGGAACTCCAAGGATTTGAAAATCTGCAACCATACCCAGCAGAGGTATAAACCGCTGACCTGGGTCTGGGCGGTGCGCTGATAGGTAGGCGCCTACCACCGCAAACCAAACTGAAGCCATCAGGATGGCTGGTTGAAACAAGTTGATGATGAGGCCGGCAACGGCCCCAAGTACCACACCGAACAGAATGTAAGGTGCGAGGATGAGCAGGAATGCAAGTTCCAGGAGAGAGTACATGCAAGAGCCCCAGGTCAGTGCCTCGCTGACTTGGTTTGAGCAAGATCTAACGAGGCTGGTTGATGACCTGTTGCAACATAACGCCGCCAGCCCTTTTGACTAGGGGCGCCTTGACAGTCTAGCGATCGAGGCTTGACTCAATCCCCCATCGTATTAATCAACTGCATGAGGTTTACGGGCTTGGCGCGGGGCATTTCGTCACTGACATACAGATACTTGTGATCGAAGGCCTCCTTCCGGCGACTGCTCTCAAGCTCAATGGACGAGGAGATCCGATTGATACGCGCCTGCTGATTCTTAAGTGCGGCGACATAACCCTCATACTGCACAGCCACCTCATGGATAGAAGTCAGCAAGATCACGCCGTTGTACCACTGCCCCAGGGCAATTTGAGAAGGTACCATCCTCAAGAAACGGAAGCGCCCCCCCCCTTGAAACCCTGCCTGCAGCAGCACCACCGCACAGAAAATGTCCACGAGGCGAAGGGTTGCGGGGAAATGATCACCAAAGGCGCCTTGAGCGTGAACCGCAACGACGGCGTAAAGCACATCAGGGTGAAAACCGGCGAGTTCGGGAAACCAGCTCACCATCTTTTGCGACACGTCTTTAACCCGCTCGGTTTGATCACTGCCATCAAATAGCTCATAGATCAGGTCGCCAGCCAGCTGCTCAAGTACCACAGACGTGGTCGCTGCCTCCACCCTTGTGAGTAGTTCGCCCGATGTTGCTGCCTCGGTTAACTGAGCAACGGCTTTTTCATTCTTCCGGTTGATGATGCTTTCAGCGCGAACTTGGAGTTCGATCGATACGGGAGGCAGGAAAACCTTGTTCTCCAGATCCTTCGACCATGCAAACCTTTCACGATGGTCAATAGCCGGTGGCGCAACGTAATCGGGGAACAAGTCAGAAAGATCGGACTCGGCTAGCCATGGCTCAACTTCGTAATAGGTGTTCTGCAAAGACTGACGATCGGCGTGGCTAACGCGAATAGCCTTACCATCCAAGCCCCAAATTGTTAAGTTTCCGCGCCCCCCTCCACGCAGAATCTCTTGAGAACCGGCGAACAGATTTGGCACAAGATCCAGCTCATGCGGATTGGCTGCAGGTTGGTTCAGCGGGTCAGTGACAGCCCCCGGGGAACGAGCGCCAGGCTTAAGCTGATACACAAGGTCATTACCTTTCGGCACACTCAAAGAGTTATGCCCCTGCGACGACCCCCCCTGTACATATGTACCAGTCAGGGTCATGGCAAGACCTTCTGCGACTTCAATATCGGTCAGAAACAACCGAGGCAAGAAGCTACCGTGTGCTTTGTGGCGGATACCACGACCGATGCACACTCCAGATTCTACATACAGCCAGACTGCCTCATGATCTGGGACCGTGAGCCCGTCCTGGATGAGTTGCGAGAGTGGAATCCAGCATTGGGGAATGAGGGTCTCGCGAAGGTAGGTGTCGATGGCATCATCGGAGCCAGCATCAAACAAGCCATTTGGATTGATGATCGCTTCTTTGAAGCGCGAAGAGAGAATGGCGTCGTAGAGCACAGTGAACGTGCCCCAGTGGAAAGCTGCGACTTTATGCTTAACGCACAGCTCAAAGCTCGGGGCCCCGTTACGGAAGAATCGCAGCTGCTCATCATGCCACTTGGGCGTCGACACACCTATGTCCTGCGCCAAGTGCGAACTTGCTGCAACCCCGCGAGCCTTCAGCCTAGCAGAGCGCAAAGCTTCAACAGTGAACTGGTCGATACTAAGCCCATACAATCGAGCCCGGCCTGCGCGCAGCCATGCTTCAACAAAGGGAATGTTCGCGACCTTTACCAATCCATCCGCTGCGACAAGCCGAATATCGAACCGGGTGATCGGGGCCGCCGGCGCAGGAATCACGTCTTCAGCAGCTTTAATCACTTCATGAAAGTCGTTGTAGCCGAAAACCTTGGCAACCAGCTCACGCATGCGGTCAGGGTTCTTATGATCAATGAGATCAAGCCCGCGGAACAGACGTTTCGCGATGCCTTTGAATTCTTGGATATCGGTTTTCTGAAATGGGATACGGGTCATCACAATCGCCTTGAAGGTTACGCCTGGCCAATGCCTAGACGTGAAGGTATGCGCGATGAACGATGGTTGCTGGCTGACCTGTGGTGTGCGCAAAACCGACTTCAGGGTGTGACGTGTATCAGTAACTCGTTGCACAGCTGATGAAGCTCTTTATCCCGAGGTAACACGTACCAAGCCACGCCAGCGGCCCATTTCGAGACCCGGAAATCATAGGGCATCAGAAAACAGCTTGGCAAGATGATTTTTGGTTGAGTGCTTTTTGCTGGCTTCGTGAAGGTGGCTGAACCAAGTCGGACCTATATGAAAATTTTCGCCCTGCTGGCCATAAAAAACCGACGGCATTATATCGGCTTGCCTACCTTGGGAGCTCGCGGAAAAAATCATTTTTTGCACCGAAATGAGGCGATCTGCTTACTATTTTCGCGGCAGACGGCCACTTGAATTTTGCGCCTTGGTTTTGGGTTGTATCCCTCAACAGCTGTGAAATGATTCGATCCGGAGTGTCATTTATAACAGCTTGAGGTTGTCATGTACCCAACCCGTCAGTCAGGTTTTTCACTTTTAGAACTGGCCGTTAGCATCGCGATTATGGCAATGATGGCTGCTGCTACCGTGCCTTCGTTTATGGAAAACATAAACGAAAAGCGAGCGGACCTGACTGCGCAAGAGACTCAGACCATCCTTGATGCGGCTCGCACCTATCGAGGGGAAAAAGGCTCCTGGCCAGGGGCAAGTCTCTGCGCTAACGCAATCACGGTACTAAAAGGAACCACGCCCCCTTATCTCGCTGGTGTATCAACCGTAAACAAGTACAACTCTCCCATAACGACCTCATGCACAGCCAACACCTTCAGCGTTGACCAGAACACCATCGCGGATTGGGACGGTGTCGTAGCTAATAATCTGCCCGGGACAACGGTCGTCTCATCAAGCACTCACCTCATCCGCAGCACAGTCGGTGTTCCAGGGAGTGAAGCGGCACTAAGCGAAAAGCTCTCTCGAACAGCCCAAGCCAATGCTGAGTTGAACCGGATGCGAACCACATTGTTGATGGGCAACAACAACATCACAGAGGTCAACAACGTCGATACGGTCTCTGTGACTGCTAGTGGGGGGATATCGGCCCAGACGATGAATTCATCGGGTCGAACGACAGTTGGTGACCTCGCCATCTCCGGCACTAACACCGAATCCGCCGCGTGCTCCCCGAATGGCCTAGTGAGCAGATCTGCAGCCGGCACACCGCTCTATTGCACCAGTGGCAAATGGGTCAAGCAGGTTGCATACAACCCGGGCAATGTCAGCGCTGGACAGGGATGCGGCGACTTTGCCAAGGGATCAATTGCATTCGACTCTTCAGGAAAGATGTTCGTCTGCAAGTGAGTGGATTAGTCCCTCAACGGACCAGGCGTGCAATCAAAGCGAAGCTCCGCACTGACATCAGTTCTAACAGCGGAGTTTAACTCCTCCGTCTTTGGCAATTCGTGCACAGCAGTATTCCATCGAAAGCCGTACCTCAATTACCCAGTGGCGCTGATCATGACCGACCCGTTACCGATAGAAAGCTGCCTATTGGGCAGTCAATTACAAGCCACTTTGCGTCAAATCCAACGTAGTGAACATAGGTCAAAGGTATCTCGGCGTTCGCTGCAAAAAAGGATGCGCTCCCTAAGAGGCAGTATTACTGCCGCCGTGGCTCTTTTTGCTGCTGCAATTGTGCCATGGTCACAAGCATCTACCTGGGCTCCGATCCGGACAACGTCTGGCCCGTCAGGCTGGGAGTCCGTGGTATGTGACAACGCTACCAATGGATGGCGTTCTTGCGAAATGGGCCTGAAAGTTGAACTCGTAGCCAACCCAGCTTCTATTGCAGCTACAGGAGAGGTCACCACCATTACTGCCACTGTCACTGACTATTTCGGCGGCAACGTAGGAGCAGGTACCAACCTAGCGTGGAGCACAACGAGTGGCACTCTCGGAGCTTCTCAAACGGCGACAGATGTAAATGGTCAGACAAGCGTAACTCTGCGCTCATCGAACGTTATTGGCGGTGCAACAGTCACTGCGGCAACCGTAACCAATGAGGGGCAAGGTTCATTGTATGTCCCATTCACAGATGCTTGGGCGGCGATAGCTCCCATCTACACGGGATGGGCCAACTATGACAGCCCTTACAGCTGCTCGGGCTGGACACCGGATCCAAGCACTGTTCCAGCAGGCAGCGCTTTTACGCAGTCACAAAATTGCTATCAAAATCAGATTGCTTATCGACAGGATCGACAGCAGAGCCTAGTAACCGGTCAGATCGTGAACGTTGGGGGGCCAGTACCAGCGTACCAAACAATCCTCATAACGCAGCAGCAGGCAGCAATCGGCACGCAGGCGCCTGCGACGCCGCCCCCTCCCGCAGCAGCGACTTGCGAATGGGTCGGGCAGAAGAACAATAACGATATGTACAGCCGTAAGGGATGGACGTATCTCACCAATAACAATACCTGGCTGCTTTACGATGTAGGGCCCACCGGTGTCGGGGCAAGTGCGGGTAAGAACTGGCGTGGTCCCGTCGACTACAACGGCTATAGGTACACCGTAGGAGCCAAGGCAGGAACGATGACTGCGGGTCGAAACTTTGAGTACGACCTTTATCAAATGTGCAAGGCTCCCTTATAAACTTGCACCGACTGGAGCGGGCAGAAAACCTCCGCTCACTCCGTGTGACTCGAACGATGGGTCATTTCACCTAACGTCATAGCCCACGTAGCCCAATTGATCTGCAAGGCCCTGCGTCTATAAGCCAAGTCTGCGGCGCAGCCATGGCGCTCGCTTGTCTGAAATCCCCTGGTCGGAATTGACTGAAACAAGGGGCCGGGATCTATACTGTGCATCCATACAGCATCGTGATTTCATTCCGTGATCATTACTAGCCTGCGCCAACTCACAGCTTCCGAAGTCCCTGGCCTGATTTGTGTTCTGTCAGGCAGGTTCTCCGGTGGGTTCCCGAGCCCTGCCGCGGACCACTACGAGCCGCCTATTTCCCTTGACGAGCTTGTTGATCTGCGAGCACCCCATGTATGGCTTGGGGAGGCAGAGGGTGTGTCGATGCTGCCGTGCGGCATTGTTTCTGGCAGCCGGTTGATAATTGATAGAGCTAGGACACCAAAAATTGGCGATGTCGTGGTTGCTTATATATGCAATCAGCCTGTAGTGAAGCGGCTGGACAAATCTCAAAATGGATCGTGGGTTCTGAGTTCTGACAATCCAGAATACCCACCAATTGAAGGTTCCGAGGAGATAGAGGTTTTTGGAGTTGTAACATGGAGCCTGACCCATCATGCGTCATGACAAACCTACCTACGCGCTTATTGATTGCAACAGTTCCGGGGCTTTACTAACAGTTAGATACGATTTTTTCTAGAGAATACAATCGGTTAGGCTAGGTAATTTTTTTCACGTTTTTTGTTTTTGAGGTGGTCGTCGCACGTTAATCGGGCTCTGCCCATCCGCTATCCATGTGGCTCCAAAGATCAGGCATGGAGGGGCATGGCAGGACTCCACGCGGCAATCGAGTTTCTGGCTGGGTATTACACAGACTTGCCCGCCCGTTTGCATCCGACCTGACCAGTCCTTTGGGCCGGATTCGACCAGCACGCTTCTTGATCATGACCGGCAGAAGACGACCCATAGCGGACAACCTTGTCACTTTCAATTTCTATTCTTAGAGAGAGGCAATCAGTGCATCCATGTGCTTCTGATCGGTTTGCGTGATAGCTTCTATGAGATCCTTTACGGCATACTCAACATCAAAGATCAGTTCATTGTTCCCAACCAATCTATCGATAGTGTTGGCATGGCTAAAGTAGTGGAAGACCTTAAGGATGCGCTTGGATTTCTCAACACCAAATAATGCTTCAGCTCGTTGATCTACCGTCTCCTTCATGATTCCAGGTAATCTTGAGTAGGTATAAAGCTCAATGAATCTCCGTATTGCATTGGGCAAGAGCATTAAAACGGTATGATCTGTCTTGTCTGGGGCCTGGTGGAAGCGGTAAATCACTTCAAAGAGGAAATGATACTCCGATTGATAACGGGCCAATGATGTAGGCATGTCGCAAAATGTTGATTCCTTCTCGCTTATCCGCTTAATGAGGAACAGTCTAGCCCCTTGCTTGGAGGCTTCTGGCTTAATTTCGCGTAGCAGGTTAAAGAATTCGAAATTGTGAGTCGAAATGAAAATCTGCTTGCAGGTAGTTAACCATGGGGAGTTTTCGTTTTCTTGCTTGAAAAATAATGATCGGATCGCGGCTGTGATTTGAAAGATATGATTGGCATCAAGGCTTGAAATTGGGTCGTCGATATATACGACAGTCTGCTTGAACTCCTCAGGCTTCAACTCTTGAAGCTTAGTGAGGAAGTAGGAGAAGGCAATGGCGGTGCGCTCCCCATCACTAAGATTCTTGGCGACCTTGCCATTCTTGCGGAAGAGCCTGAACTGCTCTTGGTTCGTCGTCGGATCTTTGATAACCAATATCTGGATAGCTTCACTGCCCAGCATGGATACCAGTCGTTCATTGATCTTCTCTCGGCCAAGCTGGGCTTGACTGATGAGGGCCTGAAGTTTCTCGACTTCCCCTTGAAGGCGTGTGGCGTACGTGTGCAGCCGATCACGACGTTTGACTATCCGTGCTTTTTTACGTTCGTATCCGGCATTCTCTTGAGAGTCGATGAACTGCTGAACGTAGTGGTACCTCACGTGCTTAATGGCCTCTGCCTTAGCAGTGGTGAAGTTGTCAGCTAGCTTATTGTTTTCATCGATTACGGTATTGATGACCTTGATCGCATCGACAATGACACTGGCCAGTCCTTCGGCCAAAGGGGTTGGTTCCAGCTGTTTGCGTGGGGCATCAACCTTGCGTTGGACGTCATCCGCAAGGGTCTTTACTGCCAGATTGAACGCTTCAATGGCCTTAGGTAAAGGCGCGGCAGCGACCTTATAGCTGTCTCGGAACTGTGGGTTGAACTCAGCTTCCTTGGGCAGCGTGAGCTTGATCTCAGCGGATTTTACACGCTGCAAAAGGTTTTCGACTTTCTGCTTGTGCTCCTTGAGATCTTTGGAAAAGTGGGCTCGAAATGTGGCAAGCCTATCCTCGGTGACAGTGTTTCCGCAGAACTCGCAAGTGCCTTCTTGTTGGTGGATGTGTAGGCCTGACTCAACCCAGCGCTCGATCTCCGGATGGTCTTCAAGATGCTTGAGCATGTTGGTGAAAGTTGGGATAGCAGCAAGAATTGTTACTGCATCTTGGTGAATATTTTCAATCGATGGAGAGGCGTCGACCCTGTCGACGGTGCTTGGCTTCTTGTTGTCAGGAGTTAAGGCAAGTTCAATACTTTCCGAAAGATCCTTCTCGTCCAGAAGTTGGGAGTCGAGGACGCCCACGACCGGTATGTCATTTCCTAGCTGGGTTGCAGTATAGGGATCAATCTTAAGAAGCTGACGAAGGTTTTTGGCCGCATCCGTTTTGGCATTGGAAACTGTCTGGGTGATAGTGTTAAATTGAGAATCAAGCTTCTTCCTCGTTCCCTCGGATTTTTTGATTCGACCCGAGATGTAACCAATCTGATTTTGGGCCTCTTCGGATTCTTTGCCGAGAAGAAGAATTGGCTTAAAGCTATTGCCTTCAAAATGCAAATTGTCTCGAATGAAGTCTGAATTAAAAACGCGAACTATCAAGTTGGATTGCTCGAAGTTCTTGTCTGTGATCGGCTGCTCATCGGTCTCGAAGCTGAATTCACATCCAGCTAGATCGGGGTTCGGCTTCTTTGCTTCGAGTTGTGCGAATAGCCTCGAAAGCGTCGTTTTTCCCGAGTAATTCCACCCAAAGATCAAGTTTTTTATCCCGAACTCTTGGGTATCTATCGGCTTAGTGTAGTTGTTGTAAATGCCCAGATTTTTTATCTTCGAGATTCCTTTTATCACTATCACACTCCATAGTGCTCTTGATGTTGGCTATGTCAGACTCGACCATTCTGTTTTGGTGTTTTGTCAAAACTAGTGCAGCGCAGGACGTATCGGTGAGTATCTCGTTCGTCAGGGAGGTTAGCATTGAAACCCAATGAATGAGACGAAACAAATGACCGCTCCTGGCCGTTCTCTGTCGGTCATGGCCACTAAGCGTGCTGGTCAAATCCGATGCAATCGGTGGTCAGGTCGAATGCAAAGGTGGTCACGTGAAATGCAATTTCGCATCTGGCGGCTCGGAACAAAAATTACAGGCCGTTTGATCTGTGGGTCACGTTTTGTGGGAGGGCAGGGCTACTATTTTAAGGTCACCGCTTCTTGCTTTTAGGGCTCGCAGTTCTGCCATCAGAACTTCATTAATCGACGCGAGGTCAGCGGTTTTCAGGCGTAGCTCTTCTAGTTCTTGGCGGAGCAGTTTATTTTTCTCGCGTTCCGCTATGAGATCCTGATGCTTTACGTCGCGTTGGGCACGACTGGAGCGGCCCTGAGCCTCGCGGATTGCCTCGGCCACATTCGGGTAGTGGTTATGGATCAACGCCGTTGAGACGCCCGCCTCACGAGCTACTGCGGCAATAGTGACTTTGGTCTCACCTGTATGGGCTCGGCCACGTTGAATGCGAGCTAACGCAAGACGTAGATCTCGCTCTCGACTGTCGGATGTCTTGCGTGTTGTTTTCATTCGTCAGCGGTCTCAGGTTCAAATTCAAGCTGTTCCAGTACATTCCGACAACGATCCAAATCACGCAGAACGCGCTGTCGACCACCTTCGCCGATGTCTTTACAGTCCAACAATCCTTTTAGGTTGTTGAAGAGACCTTGGTAGACCCCAGCGTGCTGGACACCAATCACAGAGCTGTCGCAGCCGCCACAGCGCGTTCTTTCCATTGTATTGCCGACGCAACCGTCATCATCAGCAGTACACCAGGAGTGGCCATTACTTCGGATCGAGGTGCTCTCGGCAATCGACTTAACCATCGAGGCATGGCTTTTGAAAATGGCGAGATTTTTGGGGTCTCTTTGCCATTGCTTGATTGATCTTCCGTAACCGCCCCCTAGAGATGAAGTGCCCAACCAGCCACTAACCACACCAGACTTGATGTCTTCGAGTTCGAACTGGATATCTTCAAAAAGCTCGATATCGAGGTGCTGACCCCACTCCTGATCCATGGCGTAACCTAAGGTCATATCCATCGACCAATGAGCGAAGTGTTCTCGGAGGTAGCGCAGGTCACCGAATTGGCTATGCGCAGCGTAGTTGGCAAATTTTCGCCGGAATTGATGGCTTGCGAGATTCCAACTGAGGCCACAACTCCTTGCGAAGGCTTTCAGGTTCTTGTTCCAGGTTGAGCCCGAGAGGGTTCTGACTAGGTTGTTTTTCGTGGCACTGACGCCAAGAAAAAGCGCATGCCGATGCTTGTGTGCTTCGGTGATTTGAGGGTCAGTCGGATTGATGCTGTGGCGCCGAGTGATTTCGTCAGCAATCATCGCCTGGTAGGGAGCGGCCCAACGCTCCATTAGGCGCACCGCCGATACTGTACTTTCAGGAATCATCCAATCATGGATACCTGCGTCGGTTTTTTCCGACGTTGATCGCAGCCAGTGGTAGACCGTGCCTTCATCGTCCTCAGTGCTGTGGTGAGCTCCGATCATGACGTTTGCTAACTCATGGTTTCGGCAGCCGGAAGTGCTGGCTATGACAATGTAAGATGCCGTTCTGAGGCTCTGGATCGCTTGATTGAACTCTCCAAGCCCTCCGGCCCAGCCAAGCGCAACCAGTCGACGATTTTTCGCCTCTTGAATGTTTCTGGTTACTTGTCCATTCCGCTCAGCAGAGACGCGTTCTAGATCATCTTGGATGTCGAGCAAAGCATTACCACGCCGAACCTGCTCATGTGCCTTCTCGAATAGAGTGCAAAATACATCGTCGGGTAGTAATGGGGTCTTGCCAGCCTCTTCACCCCGCGATCGGCGCCCTGACATCGCGCTCGCCGAGGTATCAGGCCAAGGGTTTCTAGGTATTGGATCGTGGGTGTATTGGCTCAGCTCGTAGAGGGCCTCCACAGCCATAAAGCGCCGTTCAAGCGCGCTGACAGATAAGGGTTTTCCCTTACTACGCCGTGTCTGGCGGATAGCCCTGCACTCAGAAACGTAATTTGCACAGACCATGGGTGTTATCGCACCGAAATGATCGATCTTGAATGTGCTTACATGCCGCAAAAACGGCAGGCTGTTTTCGAAAACGTTGCGCAGTGTGCTGGCAGATGGGCGTTTTTGTCCGGCGCGGCCACGACGTAAATACCGATACATGACGGACTTCATCACCGGAATAAATTCAATAGGGACGCGACTGAAGTCTATCTCCCGCACACCGTCTGGCACATTGCTGGTGAATCCCTCTAATCGCCAAGTCATGTCACGATATCGACTAAGGATGACCCACTCGCGTCCTACCCTAGTGGCACTAATGATGAGCGCTTCACGTTCGTTCACAGCGAGCTTGCGAACATCCCCTGGCTGCTGTCCCAATTCGCTCCACTGTAGTGCATCAGTATTAAGCGCACTCACGAGAAAATCTCCAGGCTATCCAGGACATCCACTGACCAAAAGGGATGCGGACTGACGCGAGCTTGCTCGCGGGCTGCCTCCACAGCTTCTGGTTTGAACGCTCCTCGCCGCAGGCCTTCGGCGATAACATAGTCGTCTATCAATCTAGGAATGTGGGCGTATTGCTGGCTCCAACGCCGTTTACCCATCCGTACACGCTCCGCAAATACTCGGAAATAGAAACTGAATAGTCGGTGCAAATCCTCACCTGTAATCGCGTAGTGTTTGCAACGCAGGCAGTTGAGAAATGAAAAGCACGCGATACCTTGGCGTTTTGGCGCGTATTGACCATTTACCGGGTCTTCGCACTGGCCCATTGGAGTTTTTTGGTATGTAGCGCCTATCGTCCGACTAAGTAGTTCTTGCACCAGGATCTCTCCCATGAAGCGCCAGTTGCGCCTTGCTTCAGTGCTCGGTGCTAGATAATTTCTCTCGGCCACCTGAGGCGTATTTCCTAGCGCGATTGACGTCGTCGTCAAATCGCCATCTAACAGTTCAAATATTCGATTGGCAAATGTCTTGCGCAAGCGTGAGATATTGATGCGAAGCGGCTTACCATCTGTGTCTACAAGCTTGTAGTCGGTTACCAGCTTTCTGGTCGCTAGCTTCAGCGCCCCGTCTGTCAATTCGATGATGCCGCCACGGCCTGGCCCTCGTTGTACGCGATAGAGCCATACAAGATCTTTGATGCTATCAGGCGCTTCTGGCCGTAGCGGTTCACTAAGGATCAGGACTCGGCGGATCAGGCGCTCAATATTGGTTCTGATGGTCGGAGTAGATTCAAGGAGGCGCTCGTCCGCGCTTTCTGTTCGTAGAGCAACCTTGTTTGTGGTGTGTCCACGGCGCTTCCACAAAACCAAAAATACACTTCCGTCTTTGGGATGCGCTCGCAGGCAGTCGCGCCCCATTTCTAGAAGAGGGGTGGAGTTGCGCCCTGTATGCAGTGCGATGGTCAACAGTACGTAGGCCAAAAGCTCACCACTTAGGACGGCATCATCTTTCCATATCGGTGCAACTGCTTGTTTCAATGCCGAGGCAAACGCTTGCCTTTGGCGCTTGGGTAGTGGCGTTTCTCCTTTGTGTTTACCACTACTAGGGAAGGGGTTTCTTGGAAAGGTCGCATCGTCCCCTGACGTGATCAGAGAAATTATCCCTCTGCTACCTAGCGCTGAATCGCCCCTGGTTTCGTAGACACCTCCAAGCCTCATAATGAGGCCCAAATAGGAGGTGCCATGAGTCGTCAGCGTTACCCCGAAGAATTCAAGATCGAAGCGGTCAAGCAAGTGACCGAGAAAG
>NZ_JACOPW010000011.1 GCF_015461845.1 Pseudomonas mucoides
TCGGAGTCAGCGCTGAACGCGTCAGCCGCGTGCACACTACCGGCCAGCATCATGGCTGCAACTGCTGACAACTGGCAGATAAGCTGAGCGTTGTTGTTCTTCTTCATCCCTACATCCTCGTTTTATTTTTATTAGCTTTTTAGTACGTAGTCATCTTTGCGAAGCGCTTGAAGATGTAGGCGTGGCCCCCCCCAAGCACGAGCACATTGCAACAAATGCCGGTAATTGACAATGAAAATGTTATCGGTAACATTAGCCCTGCGAACCACATCCTCCGCGCTGTGTCGCCCCACCAAAATAATTACAAACCGGCCACAAGAATGGCGTCGGGAGAAATCCGTGAGCAGAGCCTCAACCTCCAGATATTTGATTTTCATCACGATTGCGGCTGCATTCGGTGGCCTGCTGTTTGGGTACGACACCGCTGTGATTTCAGGTGCTGTTCAACCCATACGCAGCTACTTCGTCGAGCCTCTGTTCCAGAACACGGAACTGGCCCGTCACGTCGTCGGAGAGTTCAAGACCTCACTGCTGCTCGGCGCAACATTGATCTTCTGCCTCAGCCTGTACTACCTCATCCGACTCTACGGCCGTACTCGCGGTCTGATGGTCGGAGGCCTGGTGGCTTTTTTCGGCAGCTGGCTGATGCATGACCAAGTCATGTCACTGCCTGATCAGATCACCCCGAACCTGGCGAGCTCGCTCACCGGATTCACTATTTCCTCGGCCCTGCTGGGCTGCGTGATCGGCGGCTTCTGTGCCGGCTCGGTCAGTGAGCGTCTTGGCCGGCGCAACGGATTAATGCTGTCGGCTGCATTGTTCATCATCGCCAGCATCGGCTCGGCCCTCCCGGAATATTTCAATCCGCTGCCATTGCAGGACATCACCGTTTTCAACCTGTACCGCATCATCGGCGGCATCGGTGTCGGTATCGCCTCGATGCTGTCGCCGATGTACCTGGCCGAAATCGCCCCCAGCCACATCCGTGGCCGTCTGGTGTCGTGTAATCAGTTCTGCATCATCCTCGGCATGCTGGTGGTGTATTTCATCAACTACTTCATCGCCCACGGCGAACCTCAGGAATGGCTGGTGCAACAAGGCTGGCGATGGATGCTTGGCTCCGAGGTGCTGCCCGCCCTGGTCTTCCTCCTGCTACTGATCCGCACCCCGGAGACACCTCGCTACCTGGTGATGCGCGGTAAACACGAACAGGCCTCGCGCGTACTGGAAGCCATCAACGGTAAGGACAAGGCGCCAGCCATCCTTCAGGAAATTCGCGCCTCGTTTGCAGAGAGTGCAGCCGACGCGCCGTGGATGTCCTTTGGCGGTCTGCTGATTGCCATTTCCCTTCTGCTGTCGATTTTCCAGCAGTTCATCGGCATCAACGTGGTGCTGTATTACGCGCCGGAAATCTTCAAGAACATGGGCAGTCAGGGCGATGCCTCGCTGCAACTGACCATCATCGTCGGTGCGGTCAACCTGATCTTCACCATTGCCGCCATCGTGCTGGTCGACCGCGTCGGGCGTAAACCGCTGATGATCATCGGTGCGCTGGTGATGGGCATCAGCATGCTGGGCCTGGGGACATCGTTCTACCTGCAGAACCTGGGTGTGACCGCGATGCTCTTGATGCTGAGCTATGTCGCCGCCTTCGCGGTGTCCTGGGGGCCGGTGGTCTGGGTCCTGCTCTCGGAAATTTTCCCGAACAGCATCCGGGGCGCCTTGTCCATCGCCGTCGCCGTACAATGGCTGGCGAACCTGTTGGTCTCCTGGAGCTTCCCGATCATGAACGACAATGCCTGGCTCAATGAAATGTTCAACCATGGCTTCGTTTACTGGGTGTACGGCGTAATGGGGTTGCTTGCCGCTGGCTTCGTCTGGCGCTGGGTTCCGGAAACCAAGAACAAGACGCTGGAAGAAATGAGCACCACCTGGAAAACCAGGACTGTCACTGCCGCCAAACTGAGCGCCGAACCCGTCTGAATCTCCGGCCCTGCGCTGCGGGGTCGCTTTTTTTGTTGTTGAGGATTGATGCAATGACCCAGGCAAATGCCCAATACCCAAGCCTTTGCGACCGCACGGTGTTCATTACCGGTGGCGGCAGCGGCATCGGCGCGGCACTGACCCGCGCGTTCCACCTGCAGGGCGCACGCGTGGCTTTCATCGATATTGCCGAGGAGGCCAGCCTTCAACTCGTCGCCGAGCTCCAAGCGCAAACCGGTCGTGCTCCGTGGTTCCGCCTCTGCGATATCCGTGACGTGCCATCACTGCAGGCGGCGATTCATGAAGCCGGCGAGGAGCTGGGGCCGGTCCGCGTACTGGTCAACAATGCTGCGCGCGACGATCGCCACGACTGGCGCGAGATCGATACCGCCTATTGGGACAATGGGATGGCGATCAACCTGCGGCCCCTGTTCTTCGCTATCCAGGCGGCAGCGCCGCAAATGATCGCTGCGGGTGGCGGCTCCATCATTAACTTCGGCTCCATCAGCGTACAACTGGCGCTCGGCGGCTTGTCCAGTTACGTCTCCGCCAAGGCAGCGGTGCATGGACTGACACGCAGCCTGGCACGTGACCTGGGTGCTGACGGCATCCGCGTCAATACCGTGGTGCCTGGGTGCATCATGACGGAACGTCAATTGGAGAAATGGATCTCCCCGGCCGACGAGGCGCGTATCCAGGAGCACCAGTGCCTCAAGTTGCGCCTGTTGCCCGAGCATGTGGCGCCGACCGTGCTGTTCCTCGCGGCGGATGACAGTGCCCAACTCACGGCCCATGAATTTCCGGTAGACGGCGGCTGGGGTTGACCATGAGCGCCTCATTGAACATCGCAGTTCCCCTGACAATGAGCCTGGGCGAATGTCCATTGTGGGACCACCGTCATGATCGCCTGCACTGGATCGACATCCATGCCGGACGGATCTATAGCTGGACGCCTGGCGACAACGTCGAACCGCACATCATCGAACTGGACGAGCCCGTAGGCAGTCTGGCACTGAGTGCCGACGGCCTGCTCGCCGCCACCGCAAGTGGCCTCTGGCGACTCGATCGCGACGGCCATAAACGTCAGGTGGCCGCCAACCCGGAATGGCTCCAAGGCACCGGTAATCGCTTCAACGATGGCCGCTGCGATGCCCGGGGACGCTTTTGGGTCGGCACCCTCGACCGCAACGAGACCGCGCCCAGTGCGGCACTCTACTGCTGGAACGGTGACAGCCTCGACTGCCACCTCGGCGGGCTGGCGATTTCCAACGGGCTGGCCTTCAGTCCGGACGGGGCCTGGCTGTACCACGCCGACTCACCGCGCCGGCAAGTCTGGCGCTATCCCTATGACATGCAAAATGGCCAGCCGGGCCCGGGCGAGCCCTGGATCGATCTCGATACCCTTGGCCTCCCGGGTGTTCCCGACGGTGCCGCGGTGGACAGTGCGGGACGCTACTGGTGCGCGCTCTATGGCGGGGCACAGGTCGCCTGTTTCGACGCTTGCGGTCACCACCTGTTCAGCATCGACCTGCCCTGCCCACACCCGACCATGCTGGCGTTCGGCGGCGCCGAATTGCGTACGCTGTATGTCACCACGGCACGCCAGCACTTGTCGCCGGAGCAAACCGCACGCTGGCCGCACGCAGGGAGTTTGTTTGCCTGCCAGGTTGACGTGCCAGGACTGGCCGAACCTGTACTGGGCAACTGAAAGACTTTTTTGCAGAACGTTTACGGCTTGAAATGTTACCGATAACAGATCTGTTTTTGCGGGTAAGGCCTTCCCCTGATCCCCTGAAGACCGCCCCTAATCCGGCGCCAGCGCCTGATCAAGAGAAACCACATGAACACAGTTAAACGCCCGCTACGCAGCCAACAATGGTTTGACGATCCCGATCATGCCGACATGACCGCCCTCTACGTTGAGCGCTTCATGAACTACGGCATGACACGCGAAGAGTTGCAGTCGGGCCGCCCGATCATCGGTATCGCCCAGACTGGCAGCGACCTTGCACCCTGCAACCGCCACCACCTGGAACTCTCCCAGCGGACCAAGGCCGGCATCCGTGATGCCGGCGGCATCCCCATGGAATTCCCGGTTCACCCGATGGCCGAACAGACCCGACGCCCCACGGCCGCGCTGGATCGCAACCTGGCCTATCTGGGGCTGGTGGAAGTCCTGCATGGTTTTCCACTGGATGGCGTTGTCTTGACCACCGGTTGCGACAAAACCACCCCCGCCTGCCTGATGGCCGCCGCGACAACGGACCTGCCCGCCATCGTGCTGTCGGGCGGACCGATGCTCGACGGTCACCATAAAGGCCAGTTGATCGGTTCCGGCACCGTGCTCTGGCACGCACGCAATCTGCTGGCCAGCGGCGAAATCGACTATGAAGGCTTCATGGAAATGACCACGGCGGCCTCACCGTCGATTGGGCATTGCAACACCATGGGCACGGCGTTGTCGATGAACGCCCTCGCCGAAGCGCTGGGCATGTCCCTGCCCGGCTGCGCGAGTATTCCAGCGGCCTATCGTGAACGCGGACAAATGGCCTATGCCACCGGCAAACGCATCGTTGAAATGGTCCGCGAAGATATTCGTCCTTCACAGATCATGACCCGCGAAGCGTTCGAAAATGCGATTGCCGTAGCCTCGGCCCTGGGCGCCTCGACCAATTGCCCGCCACACCTGATCGCCATCGCCCGCCACACCGGCATTGATCTTGGGCTGGAAGACTGGCAACGCATCGGCGAAGACGTGCCACTGCTTGTCAACTGCATGCCGGCCGGCAAATACCTGGGCGAAGGCTTCCACCGTGCGGGCGGTGTCCCTGCGGTCATGCACGAACTGCAGAAAGCCGGTCGACTGCATGAAGACTGCGGCACGGTCTCAGGCAAGACCATTGGCGAGATCGTCAGCAACGCGGCGGCCAGCGATACCGACGTGATTCACGCCTATCAAGACCCGTTGATTCAGCGAGCCGGGTTCATCGTCCTGAGCGGCAACTTCTTCGACAGCGCGATCATGAAAATGTCGGTGGTGGGCGAAGCCTTCCGCAAGACCTACCTGTCCGAACCCGGCGCGGAAAACAGCTTCGAAGCCAGGGCCATCGTTTTTGAAGGCCCCGAGGACTATCACGCGCGGATCAACGACCCCTCCCTGGAAATCGACGAGCGCTGCATCCTGGTCATTCGTGGCTGCGGCACCGTGGGTTATCCAGGCAGCGCCGAAGTGGTCAACATGGCACCACCGGCAGCACTGATAAAACGAGGCATTGATTCACTGCCTTGCCTGGGCGATGGACGCCAAAGCGGCACCTCGGCCAGTCCGTCGATCCTGAACATGTCGCCGGAAGCGGCCGTGGGCGGAGGGTTGGCGTTACTGAAAACCAACGACCGCCTGCGCGTGGACCTCAATACTCGCCGAGTGGACCTGCTGGTCGACGAAAGTGAGATGGCCCATCGGCAGTCCGAGCTGAAACCTTCATTCCCGGCTTCGCAAACCCCTTGGCAAGAGCTCTATCGGCAACTGGTTGGCCAGCTCTCGACGGGGGGTTGCCTGGAGCCCGCCACGTTGCATTTGCGGGTAATCGCCCGGAGCGGCAATCCGCGTCACTCCCATTAATTCAACCGCTGTCGCAAGAGGGTTTCGTACATGTCCCAAACATCCACAGCAACTACTTTGGCGGATTTGAATGTCCTGGCTCAGGGCCTCGGCGAAGGCACATGGATCAGTCGTGTCTGGATCCCGGGTTACGCTGCAGGCCCCTCCGTCGTTTTGGTCCGCGACAGTCAGGTTTATGACATCAGCGCTCGAGTGGCGACTGTTTCAGCGCTGCTTGAGCTTGACGATCCCGTCAGCTATCTGCGCGATTTGCCTTTGGATCAAGCGCTGATCAGCGTCGATGATCTACTGCGCAACAGCGACGCCGCCGCGCGCGATGAAACCCGACCGTGGCTGCTGGCGCCCATCGACCTGCAAGCTGTGAAGGCTGCCGGCGTTACATTTGCCACCAGCATGCTGGAGCGAGTTGTCGAAGAACAGGCCAAGGGCGACCCCGGCAAGGCAGATAGTATTCGTGCCAGTCTGGTCGAGAGTATCGGCACTGACCTCGGGCAAATCGTACCCGGTTCCCCCCAGGCGCTGGCCCTCAAGGAGGTGCTGATCGCTCAGGGAATGTGGTCACAGTACCTCGAAGTCGGGATCGGTCCCGACGCCGAAATATTCACCAAGGCTCAGCCCCTGTCGGCGGTGGGTTACGGCGCGGACATCGGCATTCACCCCAAATCCAGTTGGAACAATCCGGAGCCCGAAGTGGTGCTGGTCGTCTCCAGCCGCGGCAAAGTACAGGGCGCCACCCTGGGTAATGACGTCAACCTGCGCGACTTCGAGGGCCGCAGCGCCCTGCTGCTGTCAAAGGCCAAAGATAACAATGCGTCGACGGCTCTGGGCCCATTCCTGCGGCTGTTCGATGAAACCTTCGACATCGACGATGTGCGTCGCGCCGAGGTGGCTTTGCGGGTCGTCGGCAACGACGGCTTCATCATGGATGGCAGCAGCTCGATGAACCAGATCAGCCGCGACCCGCTGGATCTGGTCGCTCAAACGCTCAATGAGAACCATCAGTACCCGGACGGCTTTGTCCTGTTTCTCGGCACCCTGTTCGCTCCCAAGCAAGACCGTGACCAACCGGGCGGAGGATTTACCCATAAAGAGGGCGACCTGGTTGCCATCAGCAGCGCCAAATTTGGCACGCTGGTCAATCGGGTGACGACCAGTGATCGCGCACCCGCCTGGCAGATGGGCTATCGCTCGCTCCTCGAAAACCTCCATGGCCGTGGCCTGTTAGAGGCCGCCATTACACCCCGCTGATCCCTATTCGCTGTCGGAGGACTTATGACTGCAATCCTTGGCCACAACTACATCGCCGGTGCCCGCAGCGGCGCTGGCGATATCCGTCTGCAAAGCATCGACGCCCAGAGCGGCGAACCGCTGCCCGCAATCTTTCTACAAGCAACCGAGGCAGAAGTGGACGCCGCGGCTCAGGCCGCCGCCAGTGCCTATCCGGCATACCGAGCGCTGCCCGCGTCGCGTCGCGCCGAATTCCTCGAAGCCATCGCCGCCGAACTGGATGCCTTGGGTGACGATTTCATTGCCACGGTCTGCCGTGAAACCGCCCTTCCGACCGGTCGTATCCAGGGCGAACGCGGCCGCACCAGCGGCCAGATGCGCCTGTTCGCCCAAGTGCTACGCCGCGGGGACTTCTACGGCGCACGCATCGACCAGGCCCTACCGCAGCGTCAACCGCTGCCCCGCGCCGACCTGCGCCAGTGCCGCATGGGCGTTGGTCCGGTCGCCGTGTTCGGTGCCAGCAACTTTCCACTGGCCTTTTCCACGGCTGGCGGTGATACCGCTGCTGCTCTCGCAGCCGGCTGCCCGGTCGTGTTCAAGGCGCACAGTGGTCACATGGCGACGGCCGAGTTAGTCGCTGACGCGATCCTGCGCGCAGCCGTCAAGACCCGGATGCCAGCCGGCGTGTTCAACATGATTTACGGCAATGGTGTCGGCGAGCAGTTGGTCAAGCACTCGGCGATCCAGGCGGTCGGCTTCACCGGTTCGCTCAAGGGCGGCCGTGCCCTGTGTGACATGGCTGCTGCGCGCAAGCAGCCAATCCCGGTGTTCGCCGAGATGTCCAGCATCAACCCGATGGTGCTGTTGCCTCAGGCACTCCAACAGCGAGGCACGCAGATTGCTGCCGAACTGGCCGCCTCGGTGGTCCAGGGCTGCGGGCAATTCTGCACCAATCCAGGGCTGATCATCGGTATCAGCTCGCCTGAGTTCAGCGCTTTCCGCGATCGGCTCTCGAGCATCCTCGCCGATCAACCGGCACAAACCATGCTCAACATCGGCACCCTCAAAAGCTACACAGCGGGCGTCGAGCGTTTACAGGCACATCCTGGCGTACGCCACCTGGTGGGGCAGCTACAACAAGGTAACCAGGCCTTTGCGCAATTATTCCAGGCCGACGTCGAGTTACTGCTGCAGGGTGAAGAATTACTGCAAGAGGAAATATTCGGTCCGGCGAGCGTGGTGGTCGAAGTGGCTGACCGTGAACAATTGCAACAGGCGTTGGCAGCCCTGCAAGGCCAACTCACCGCGACCCTGATCGCCGACCCCGACGACCTTAAAGACGCTTCGGATCTGGTCGCACAACTGGAACAAATCGCCGGTCGGTTGCTGCTCAATGGCTACCCTACGGGAGTGGAAGTCTGCGACGCGATGGTCCACGGTGGCCCCTATCCAGCCACCTCGGATGCCCGCGGCACGTCAGTCGGCACCCTGGCCATCGACCGTTTCCTGCGGCCGGTCTGCTACCAGAACTACCCGGATGAACTGCTTCCAGAGGCACTGCGCAACGCCAACCCATTGGGTATCTGGCGCTTGGTAGACGGTCAGAACAGCAAGGAAGCGCTGGCCTGACGAATCCGCCCACCGGGCAGCCATAAAAAAAGAGCCCCTGGTTTCCTCAAACCCGGGGCTCTTTTTTGCTTCGTCATGGACGCTCGGATCACGCCCGCTCAAGGATTTTTCAGGTACTTTCCCGCGCCAGTACTTTGAACTCCACCACATCGCACTCTCGCGGGCGTGGTAATCCGTGGCGTTGAGCCGCCGCGCTGTTCAACAGCAACTGACCTGCGCGTCTACCAATCCCATAGGGATCAACCGAGACCGTGGTGATGGTTGGCGTGCAGTAACGCGACACCTCAAAGTCACCAAAACCGGCTACCGCAATATCACCGGGTACACTCAGGCCCATCCGATGACACTCCATGATGGCGCCGAATGCTGACAGATCACTGACGCACATCACCGCATCGGTGTCCGGCCATTTTTCCAGCAGGCGCTTCACCGATTCACCGCCATGACTCATGGTAATCGGTGACTCGCCATACTCCACCAGTCGTGGCTCTCCGGCGCCCAACGCGGCGACGGCCTGAAGATAACCTTGCTGACGTTGCTGACCCCGATGATCGAGTCCCGATGCGCCACCGATGTAACCGATGCGCCGATAACCACGGTCATACAGATGCTCGAACAGCGCGGCCGCGGCGGCCACGTTGCTGAATCCGACCGATTGTTCAATCGGGTCTTCAGGAATGTCCCAGGTCTCGACTACAGGGACCTGGGCTTGTCGCAACAACTTGCGGGTGTCGTCCAGGTGCGCGCTGCCGGTCAACATCACCCCTACCGGGCGATGGCGCAATAACGTACGTACCAATAACGCCTCTTGGTCCAGGTGGTAATCGGTATCCCCCAACAGCAAACACAAGCCATGCTCCCTGACGATGTCGTTGAGACCTCGCACGGTATCGGCAAAGTTCGAACTCGCCAAGGACGGCACCAGGGCCACGATAAACTCCGAGCGCCCGGAAGACAGGGTGCCGGCAGAGGCATCGGGCAAATAACCGAGGCGATCAATCGCAGCGTGGACCAGCGCTTGAGTACGTTCTGAAACATCGCGCCCGGCCAGGACGCGAGAAACGGTCATCTTGGAAACGCCAGCCAGCTTGGCGACGTCAGCCATACGAGGCGGCGATGGCATTTTGTCTAATTCATCGAGACTCATTGACGTCCTGTTTTCCCTGAAAAAAAGGTCGCGACAGCCGGTCAACCCCCGCTGCGTACGCTGATAGCAACTGATTATACATACGCATGGGCAGGTCTACCTGCCGGACATGCGCAGCATCTTGCGAAGGCCGGACGAGCGTCTTTACAACGCCAACGTTAGCGGTAACATCAATTGATCAAGCCATTAACCAGGACTCTCTACGTGGCAATTACCCAAGCATCCTTTGGCTTTCATCATGAACAAGAAGTCACGGCCTATACGCTGACCAACCGCAACCACTGCCAGGCCCGCCTCATCACTTTCGGGGCCCGGTTGGTAGAAATGCATGTCCCGGACAAACACGGCAAAGCCTGCGATATCGTGCTGGGCTTCGATACACTCGAGCCGTACCAGACAACTGACACCTATTTCGGCGCAACCTGCGGCCGCTACGCAAACCGCATCAGGAACGGCCTTTTTTTCCTGGACGGCCAGCGTGTCGAGGTGGCCTGCAATGAACCGCCGAACCACCTCCACGGCGGGGAGCAGGGCCTGGATAAACAGATATGGGACGCGACATTCAACGAAAGCGAAAACTCCGTCACCTTCAGCCATGTGTCGAAAAAGGGCGATTCAGGCTTCCCGGGCGAGTTGTTGCTCAAGGCAAAATACACCCTGACCGACGACAATCGCCTGCTCATTACCCTGCAGGGCAACACTGACGAAACCACCATTTTGAACATGGTCCATCACTCCTACTGGAACATGGCGGGTCATGACTCGGGCAGCGTCGTCGGGCAGATGCTGAGCGTGGAAGCAGACTTCTACACCCCGGTCGATGAACAGTTGCTGGCCACCGGTGAGGTGTTGGCCGTTGCCGGAACGCCCTTCGATTTCCGCGAGGCCAAGCGCATCGGGCAAGACATGGAACACAAGGGGGGCTACGACCATAATTGGGTGTTGCGTGGAGCCAGCCCGGCCATTCACCCGGTCGCCAGTTTGTGGGATACAGTCTCCGGACGGGGCTTAACGCTTAAATCCACGGAACCCGGCGTACAAATCTACACTGCCGGACACCTTGGCCCTGCAGTCATTGGCAAAGGCAATACGCCTTATTGCAGCTACGCAGGCGTTGCATTGGAAACCCAGAAATTCCCCGACTCACCGAACTTCGCCCACTTTCCGACAACGCGCCTTGAGCCCGGCGAAACCTACTGCCACGAGATGGAAATCCAGTTTTTCGCTCGCTGACTGCAAAGCCATGACAGAGGTTGCAGGCGGCAATGAGCGGGTTGCTTGCCTGGAACCGCTCGTCCATGAGCGTAATCGGGATCCTGAGCGCTCCAGCGTTGGCCTTCACCCTACGGCGTGATGTCTTTGGTGAGCATCGTCTTGGGGATCAGCAGAATCAGCACACAGCTGACCAGCAAACAGCCCCCCAGCACATAGGTGCCATTATTCATGTCGCCCGTCAGGGTTTCGGCTGTGGCGGTGATCATCGAACCGGTGAAACCCGACAGGTTTCCGATCGCGTTGATCATGCCAATACCCGCCGCCGCTGCCACACCGGATAACACTGTGCCAGGCAACGTCCAGAAAATCGGCATCAGACTCAACAAACCTGAGGCGGACACGCTCAGGAAGAAAATAGACACCGGCAGGTTATGGGCAAAGATGGCACTGCAAATCAACCCCACCCCGCCGATAAAGGCAGGAATCGCCGCATGGAATCGGCGCTCGCCGGTTTTGTTGGAGTGCCAGGCGTTCAGTGTCATTGCAACGATGGCGGTGGCGTAAGGAATGGCCGTCAGCAAGCCGATGTGCAGCGTATTGGAAATACCTGTCGCCTTGATGATCGTCGGCATCCAGAACGCCAGACCATAAAAGCCAGTATTGAACGTCAGCAATATCAACACCAACAACCAGACCCGACCATTGAAGATTACATCCCGAAAGCTGGACGCCTTGGTCGTGTTATCCCGGTTGAGGTTGTTTTTCAGCAGTTTTTTTTCTGCGGCATTGAGCCATTTCGCTTTGTCGATGTTATCGACCAGCAACGTCACTACCACGACCGCCATGACCAGCGATGGAATGCCTTCGATGATCAGCATCCACTGCCAGCCAGCCATGCCATTAACACCTTGCATGGCGCCCATCAACCAACCAGAAAGGATCCCGCCCAGAGTCAGGCTGATCGGCATGGCCATAAGGAAACCAGCCATGACACGGCTCTGTCGATGGGTCGGAAACCAGTAGTTGAGGTAAAGGATCACGCCAGGGAAGAAACCGGCTTCGCATATCCCGAGCAGGAAGCGCAGCACGTAGAACATGGTCGTCGATTCAATGTGACAGAATTTTGCCAGAGGCACGGTAAATGCCACGGCAATAGAGACGATGCTCCAGGAGAGCATGATCCGCGCGATCCAGAGGCGGGCGCCAAAGCGATGCAGGAACAGATTGCTCGGCACTTCAAAGAGAAAATACCCCCAGAAGAAAATACTCGCACCGAGGGCGTAGACCGTATTGCTGAATTGCAGATCGTTGAGCATATTGAGCTTGGCGAAGCCAATATTGACGCGATCCAGGTACGCCGCCATGTAGCAAAACAGCAGGATCGGCAGAATACGCAGAATCACCTTTCGATAGGTACGATCCTCAAAGGTAAGCTCCGCCGCGCCCTCTCCTGTAAGAGGACGTTGAGATACTGATTCCATGGTTTGACCCCAGGCATGTCGTCATGCCGTTTATTTTTGTTTTGGCTTGCGATCCTCTGTCTCACGAACTGATCTTGATAAATCCGTACGGGAGGTAAAATCTGCAAGCGACCTGTTACCGGTAACATTTTTAATTTAACAGGTCAGCTCCGAGCAATGCAAACAGGTTCGCTTCAATATTTTTGGGCGGTTTGCCTACGGGTAGGCATCCGCTTCACGCACAGCGTGTTGTTGCGGCAGGAATCTTGACCAGCCGATTACAACCCGGTCCCAGATAATCCAAGGCGGAAAATAGCGATTCAATTGCACTCAGGAATGTGCCAACCACGCCCCCTCAAATTCACGTATCAGGTTTTTAAAGCACACCTGCAAAGCGTGCATTGAGCCTCACTTCAAGAAGTCGAGACCCACGTCGACTTCATCAGCATGAAAAAAACGCACAAGGGATGGAAATTTTTTCTCCAACCCATTGATTTGCCATACCCTGCGATTCTAAACATACTGAAAATCCATGCCTGCACACGGCCGTTGACTGCTTCCCCATGCGCAAACTTCTGTACCTGACCTTTTCAATGGCGATCATTGCCGCCCTTACCACTTACGCGATGTGGGCCGCGGATCGTCCGGTGGGCCATTACCTGTCGGACTTGCGTATCAACCTGGCCATCGATCAAGGCACGCCCGCCGATCGCGGCAACCTGCTGGGCATCCAGCCCGAACTGTTCCCGACCGACTATCAAAGCCCCGAGCGCCTGCACCGCAAACTCGCGGCGTATTTGCAGAAGGCCCAGGATCAGGGCCTGCTGAACGACAAGACCATCGTCGTGCTGCCCGAACATGTCGGCACCTGGCTGATGGTCAGCGGCGAGAAAGATGAGCTGTACCAGGCGACGACGCTCCAGGAAGCGATGAACTGGCTGGCGGCGAGCAATCCGTTGCAGTTCGTTCGTGCACTGATCAGCGCCAAGGGCGACAGCCGGGTCGACGATGCCCATTTGCGGATGAAAGCCAAAGGCATGGCCAAGAATTATCAGGCTCTGTTCGGCGGGTTGGCGAAGGAGTTTCATGTGACGCTGGTGGCAGGCACCATCGTGCTGCCGGAACCCAGCGTGATAGACGGCACGCTGAAAATCGGCCGCGGTGCGCTGTACAACAGCAGTGTGATCTTTGGTCGTGATGGCCTGCCGATCGGCCAGCCTCAACGCCAGATGCACCCGGTGTTCGAGGAACCTGAGGACATCAAGGCCAGTGAACAACAGGCTCTCACCGTCATCGATACGCCGGCCGGACGCCTGGGCGTGTTGATCGGCAGCGACAGTTGGTACCCGGACAATTACCGCAAACTCGATGATCAGGGCGTGCAACTGGTCGCCGTTCCGGCGTACGTCATCGGCCGTGACACCTGGGATAAACCGTGGCGCGGTTACCGCGGATTGCCGACACCCGCCTCCGTCAGCCTCAAGCCCGGCGAACTGAGCGAAGGTCAGGCCTGGCATCGCCTGACCCTCACCGCCCAACCGCCCGCGAGCCGGGCCATTGCCGGCATGAGCGTGTTCCTGCGTGGGCAGTTCTGGGACAAGGGCAGCGCCGGGCAAAGTTTTCTCAGCAACAACGGTCAACAGTTCGCCGACGGCAATGCCCGCGGCGCGCGGTTGCTGAACCTCTGGTTGTGATCCATGAAACCGCTACCGATGCGCCTCGGGGATTTATCGGTGGGTTTCGTCCATAGCCTGGCCGATGCCGTACACAGCCACGGAGTAGACCCGCAGCCGCTGCTCGACCAATACGGGCTGGACGCGGCCCGGTTGGCGGAGCCCGGTGCCCGGCTGTCGATCCCACGCTATATGCGTTTGGGCCATGGGGCGATTCAACTGACGGGCGACCCCGCGCTGGGTTTGCGCATGGGCCAGCTCAGTCGCCTGAGCCAGGCCGGCCTCGCTGGCGTCACGGCCGCGCAGGCGCCGACGGTTCGAGAGGCCGCACGCTGCCTGATTCGTTTCGAAGCCTTGTACGGCTCCAACTATCGCGGTCAGTCGAGCTTTCATGAAGACGCTCAGGGCGCATGGCTGCGCTTCTATTCCATCAGCCCCTACAACGCCTACAACCGCTTTGTGGTGGATTCGATCATCGCCGGCTGGTTGCACCAGTTGTCCAGCATCAGCCCTGCCCCGCTGCGCGCAGAGCGCATCGAAATCGAATTCGACGCGCCGGAATACCGCGAGGCCTATGCCCTGCTGGGCGATTGCCCGATCCAGTTTGCTGCCGAGCACAATCAACTGCGCCTGAGCCTGGCCAGCCTCGCCCAACGCAACCCGGAACACTGTCCGAGCACCTGGCGGCATTTGCTGCAACTCTGTGAACGGGAACTGGAGCAGCTGACGCGCACCCGTAGCCTGCGTGAACGCATCACTCAGTTACTGGGGCCGTTGCTCAATGGTGGCCGGGAACCCGACCTGGAAGAAGTGGCGGCACGCCTGAAGCTGCCCACCTGGACCTTGCGCCGCAAACTGGCCGAAGAGGGCACGCAATTTCGTGCGATTCTCAACGACACCCGTCGCGACCTGGCCATGACCTACATCCGCGATACCGAACTGGCGTTCGGAGAAATCGCCTACCTGCTGGGTTTCGCTTCAGCGGAAGCCTTCCAACGGGCCTTCAAGCGCTGGAACGGCCAGACACCCGGCGAGTTTCGCCGCAGCCATCGCCAATCCGCTTGACGCTTACAGCTCTGTAGCGTCTTCGGCGGGTTCCAGCGGGTCCAGTTCAAACGCCTGGTACTCGAGCAGTTCTTCTTGATAATCGTCCATTTTTGAATCCCCCAGCGCTCGTTAAAAAAATGCCTGAATAAATGACCAGCGCCTTGAGCATAAAGTGCCCCCGTGAAAGAAAAATGACGCGGGCGCACCGCTCAGCGGCTACTTAATAAAACGTAGCAGTCGGTCAGGAATTTATCACAGGATTTTTTCGACACAGGCTGTAGGACTGCAGCCTGACTGACGCAGATCAACGTTAAGCGCCTACAGGATCGGTGTCGTCTGACCCGACCCCATGGATAAACGCTTACTGACCAGAGATGGGCATGGCCGGAATCGGCTCGCTAGGTGGCGGCAGGTCCGACTGTGGTGGTGGCGTGACCGCTTCTGCGGTCGGTGCCGGTTCACCGTTTTGTGCTGGGGTAATCGGTGCGGTCTCGGCCGGCGGAGCAACCGGTTCAGAGGCCGCAGGAACCGGTGCAGGCTCAGCAGCCGGTGCGGGTGCGGGTGCTGGCGTCGGTTCCGCAGGCGTTGGCGCCAACGCTGCAGGCGCCGCTTTGGCCTCAGGCACGCCCAGGTCAGTCTTTGGCTTCTCGACGATGTGTGCGGCTTTCTTCGCTTCCGGAGGCAGGAACAATTCGACCAGGGTGAAAAAACGCTCGTAGAACTTGGCTGACGAAACGGTTTCGCTGGCGACCTTGACCATCGAGTCGTCGGACGAGCCGATCGGCATCGACACCGAGCCCAACACACCGACACCCAGGCTGGCGGAGTTGTTGGTTTTCTTCAGCGCATAGCGGTCCTGCAAGGCGTTGGCGAACATGGTCGCGTGGTGCCCTTCGCTGCCGTCATCGGCGCAGACCACACTGAAGCTGATCTCCATGTGCGTGTCGCCGGTCTGCTGGAAACTCTTGTGCCCGCTGATCAGCTTGGGATCGCTGCTGGTGATGATGTAACCCTGGCTGAGCAAGGCACGACGTGCGGCTTCGCAGGTCTGCGCATCGCTTACGGGGTAGTTGCGCGAAAAGGTGCCGGAGTCAGCGAAGTTCTCATGCTCATAAATCGCGGCTTTCTTGGAGGAGCAGCCGGCAGCAGCAGCGAGCACCAGTGCCAACCCGACGAGACGCATGGGAATTGATTTAAACATTGAACATCCTGAGGAAAACGGTCCGGGGCGTATTGTGCAACAGATCGATGCTTAGCGGAGCATCGATTAGTGTCTTAAAACAGATACAAGTGTAAAGACTCCCAATGACGGGAAAAGGTCGCTCCACACCCGCTTCCGGCGACGGGTAACCGTTTAAGTTTCCCTTTAGGCATAAAAAACCCCGGCCTTTCGGCCGGGGTCTTTGTGTAGCGAGACGCTTAATCAGTCATCAATAACGCTTGATGTCCGCTTCGCTTTCCAGCTGCTTGCGGTAAGCCGCGAAGTCTTGCTGGCCAATGCGCGAGGCGAGGAAGCGGCGATATTGAGCCTTCTCTTCTTCGGTCGGCGCGGCCGCTTCGTTCACGTTGTTCAGACGCACGATCACCAGGCTACCATCGGCCAGGGTCACGTTGCTGAAGGTCGGCTTGTCCTTGGCGGCAGGCTTGGGCATCCGGAACAGCGCCTGCAACACAGTTGGGTCAACCCCTTCCTGAGCGCGGGTAGCCGCTTCGGTCACTTTCCAGCTCTGGCCGTCGATCGCCTTGTCCAGCGGGGTCTTGCCGTCGCGCAGGCTGGCAATCAGCTGCTCAGCCTTGGTCTTGGCGGCAGAGCTGGCGTGCTCCTTGGCCAATTGCGTGCGGATGGCCGTGTTAACGGCTTCCAGCGGCAGCTGTGCGGGTTTCAGGTGTTCCTTGGCGCGCAACACGATCACGGTTTCCGGATCGAGTTCGATGGCGGTGCTGTTGGCACCCTCATCCAGCACTTCAGGACTGAACGCAGCGGTTACTACTGCACGGTTGGCCGCAATGCCCTCACCGCCTTCACGACCAAATGGCTTGGAGGTGTGGATGGTCAGTTTCAGGTCTTGCGCCGGCTGGGCCAGATCGGACGCTTCGAACGAGGCGTCTTCCAGTTGCTTGGTCGCCTCGACGAAACGCTGCTCGACTTGCTGGGTTTTCAGCTCGCGGGTCAGCTTGTCTTTCAGGCTGGCAAACGTCGGCACTTCAGGTGCTTCCACACCCAACAGCTTGATCAGGTGGAAACCGAAGTCGGTACGAACCGGCTCGGAAACTTGATCCTTGGCCAGCGAATACAGGGCTTTTTCAAAGGCCGGGTCGTAGACGCCCGGACCTGCGTAACCGAGGTCACCGCCATTGTTGGCCGAACCCGGGTCCTGGGAGAACTCTTTGGCCAGGGCCTCGAATTTCTCGCCTTTAGCCAGGCGTGCCTGGACGTCTTCGATCTTGGCCTTGGCTTGCGCCTCGGTCACTTTGTCGTTCACTTCGATCAGAATGTGCGCAGCCCGACGCTGTTCGGACAGGTTCGCGGTTTCTTTCTGATACGCCGCTTGCAGGTCTTCGTCCTTCACGGCGACCTGATCAAAGAAGGAAGCCTTCTTCAATTCCAGGTAGTCGATGACCACCTGATCCGGCGTCATGAACTCCTTGGCGTGTTCGTCGTAGTAGGCTTTGACTTCTTCGTCGGTCAGCTTCACAGCCGCCGGGTCAGCCTTGACGTTCAGGGAAGCGAAATCGCGGGTCTGTTTTTCCAGACGGGCGAAGGCCAGTACCTGAGCGTCAGTGACAAAACCGCTACCGGCCAGGCCAGCGCGCAGCTGACCGATCAGCATTTCCTGAGCCAGCATCTGGCGGAACTGCATACGGCTGTAGCCGAGCTGACGGATCACCTGGTCGAAACGCTCCGGGCTGAACTTGCCGTCGACCTGGAATTCAGGCGTCTGCAGGATCACTTGGTCCAGGGCAGCTTCGGAGAAAGCGAACTTCGAGTTCTGTGCGCCTTGCAGCAGCAATTTGCGATCGATCAAGCCTTTGAGGGCCGATTCGCGCAGCATTTTTTCATCGAGCAAGGAAGCATCGAAATCCTTGCCCAGCTGTTGCATGAGCTGACGGCGTTGCATATCAACCGCCTGGCTCAGCTCGTTCTGGCTGATTTCTTCGCCATTGACCTTGGCCGCATCATTGCTGTGCGTCGTGGCCTTGAAAATGGCATCGAAACCGGTCAAAGCCATCAGTGCAACGATGACCCCGATAATGGTCTTGGCAATCCAGCCTTGTGAATTGTCCCTGATATTCTGCAGCATGCGTCCCCCAGAAACGGTTGAACTTCAAAATTAGGCAACCGTGGAGCGTGGGTAGAATCCGGATAGAAGAAAGGCGCATCCGGGGATGCGCCTTCTCGTAACTGGCGGAGCGGACCGAGGGTTCGAACATGCGACCCTCGGCGTCTCGGACCGGCAACTTGCCGACTGGACTACCGCTCCGCTGCCAGGTCAGGCATGACCCCGACCCGGATAGGCAAAAACCTGAATCGAACTTAGTTGACAGCTTCTTTCAGTGCTTTACCGGCTTTGAAACCTGGTTTTTTGGCTGCTGCGATTTCCAGAGTCTTACCGGTCTGTGGGTTACGACCGATGCGAGCTGGACGATCAGTGACGGAGAAAGTACCGAAACCAACCAGAACAACGGAGTCGCCAGCCTTGAGAGCGCCAGTGACGGATTCGATTACTGCATCCAGGGCTTTACCAGCGCTGGCTTTGGAGATGTCCGCAGATACGGCGATAGCATCAATCAGTTCCGACTTGTTCACTCTAAGTCCCCTTATATCTATTTGAGTATGATTCTAAGTTTTTTTGGTGAAAACAAAAACGAGTGCTGAATGGCCTACAGACACTTAAGAGCCGCTTTATAACAAGGGCTCTAAAAAGCTGTCAAGGAAGCCACCCGGCCAAATGCGTACTAATGCGTGCTAATTCTTTCCTTAGAGTCAGACTCGCGTTTTTCATCCTTTGCAACGATCTCTGGAGCCACATCAGGCAGCGGCTCCGGCGCGTATTGCAGCGCAATTTGCAGGACCTCGTCAATCCATTTAACCGGTTTAATCTGCAGATCTTGCTTGATATTGTCAGGAATTTCCTTCAAATCGCGTACGTTCTCTTCAGGAATGATCACTGTCTTGATCCCGCCACGGTGAGCAGCGAGCAGTTTTTCCTTCAGGCCGCCAATTGCGAGCACCTGGCCGCGCAAGGTGATTTCACCCGTCATCGCAACATCTGCGCGCACCGGAATCCCGGTCAGTGCCGACACCAGGGCCGTGCACATGCCCACACCGGCGCTAGGGCCGTCCTTAGGGGTCGCCCCTTCCGGCATGTGGATATGCGTGTCGCGCTTCTCGTGGAAGTCGAGGGGAATCCCCAGGCTCTTCGCACGGCTGCGGACCACGGTCAGTGCTGCGGTGATCGATTCGACCATCACATCACCCAGGGAACCGGTCTTGATCAACTGGCCCTTGCCCGGAACGACCGCAGCTTCGATGGTCAGCAGTTCGCCGCCCACTTGCGTCCACGCCAACCCGGTCACCTGACCAATCTGGTCCTGCGATTCGGCCAGGCCGTAGCGGAATTTACGCACGCCCAGGAAGTGTTCGAGCATCTCGGCAGTCACTTTCACCGAGAAGCGTTTTTCCATCGCATGTTCTTTGACCGCCTTGCGGCAGACCTTGGCAATCTGGCGCTCCAGCCCACGCACACCGGCTTCGCGGGTGTAGTAGCGGATGATGTCGCGGATCGCTTCGGCGTCGAATTCCAGCTCGCCTTTCTTCAGGCCGTTGGCAGTGATCTGCTTCGGCGAGAGGTATTTCACGGCGATGTTGATTTTCTCGTCTTCGGTGTAGCCCGGCAGGCGAATCACTTCCATCCGGTCCAGCAAGGCTGGCGGAATGTTCATGGAGTTCGAGGTGCACAGGAACATCACATCGGACAGGTCGTAGTCGACTTCCAGGTAGTGATCGTTGAAGTTGTGGTTCTGCTCGGGATCGAGCACTTCCAGCAACGCCGACGCCGGATCGCCACGCATGTCGCTGCCCATTTTGTCGATTTCATCGAGCAGGAACAGCGGGTTGCGAACGCCCACCTTTGTCATCTTTTGAATCAATCTTCCTGGCATCGAACCGATATAAGTACGGCGATGCCCACGGATTTCGGCTTCGTCACGCACGCCACCGAGGGCCATGCGCACGAATTTGCGGTTGGTGGCGTGGGCAATCGACTCCGCCAGCGAGGTTTTACCCACGCCAGGAGGACCTACCAGGCACAACACCGGGCCACGAATTTTCTTCACGCGCTTTTGCACGGCGAGGTATTCGAGGATCCGCTCTTTGACTTCTTCCAGACCGTAGTGGTCTGCATCGAGAATGTCTTCAGCGCGCGCAAGGTCCAGGCGCACTTTGCTCTGAGCCTTCCAAGGCACCTGAACCAGCCAGTCGATGTACGAACGCACCACGGTCGCTTCTGCGGACATTGGCGACATTTGTTTCAGCTTGTTCAGCTCACCCTGGGCCTTGGCCAAGGCATCTTTCGGCAGGCCGGCAGCATCGATGCGCTTTTTCAGCTCTTCGATTTCGTTGTGGCCTTCGTCGCTGTCGCCGAGCTCTTTCTGAATGGCCTTCATCTGCTCATTCAGGTAGTACTCGCGCTGGCTGCGCTCCATTTGTTTCTTGACGCGACCGCGAATGCGTTTTTCGACTTGCAGCAGATCGATCTCGGCATCCAGCAACGCCAGAACGTGCTCGACCCGGGCCGACAAATCGATGATTTCGAGGATTTCCTGCTTCTGTTCGATCTTCAGGGCCATGTGCGCGGCCATCGTGTCGACCAGGCGGCCTGGCTCGTCGATGCTGTTGAGCGACGACAGGACTTCAGCGGGGACTTTCTTGCCCAACTGCACATATTGTTCGAACTGAGCCAGCAGGCTGCGCACAAACACTTCCGACTCGCGCTCTGGCGCGTCGACTTCATCGATCAACGAGACTTCGGCACGGCAGTGGCCGTCCACTTCGCTGAAGCGCTCCACGGCGCCCCGCTGCTCGCCTTCGACCAGAACCTTTACAGTGCCGTCAGGCAGCTTGAGCAGCTGCAGAACGGTCGCAATCGTACCTACGCGATAAAGTGCATCTTCACCGGGATCATCGTCAGCAGGGTTTCTCTGAGCCAGCAGAAGGATCTGCTTGTCGCCCGTCATCGCGGCCTCGAGGGCTTCGATGGATTTCTCGCGCCCCACGAACAGCGGGATAACCATGTGCGGATAAACCACAACATCACGCAATGGCAGGAGAGGCAATTCGATGGTTGTCTTCATGATTTCGCCTCTACGGCGGCCATAAGGCCGGAAACAGATGGAAGTAAGCTTGAAACCAAGATGGGGGCTGCCTTCAAAAAAAACAAGCGCAAAGACAGTGATAAAACGCAGTAAAAGCAAAGGGGCCCGAAGGCCCCTTCTTTGTACCCGCTGCGTGACGCTTAAGCGTCTGGCGCGGCCTTGGCAGCAGGCTCACTGTTTTCGTAGATATACAGTGGCTTGGACTTGCCTTCTATAACGCTTTCGTCGATCACTACTTTGCTCACCTCGGACTGCGAGGGGATTTCATACATAGTGTCGAGCAATACACCTTCGAGAATCGAGCGCAGTCCACGGGCACCGGTCTTGCGTTCCAGGGCACGTTTGGCGACCGATTTCAGTGCGTCGGCCCGGAATTCCAGGTCCACGCCTTCCATCTCGAACAACTTGGCATATTGCTTGGTCAGCGCATTTTTCGGCTCGGTGAGAATCTGCATCAACGCAGCCTCATCAAGCTCGTCCAGCGTGGCAAGTACCGGCAGACGACCGACGAATTCCGGGATCAGACCGAACTTGACCAGATCGTCAGGCTCGACTTCACGCAGGGACTCACCGACTTTCTTGCCTTCTTCCTTGCTGCGCACTTCCGCGTTGAAACCGATGCCGCCCTTGGTGGAACGGTTTTGAATAACCTTTTCCAGACCGGAGAACGCACCACCGCAGATGAACAGGATGTTACGGGTGTCGACCTGAAGGAACTCCTGCTGCGGATGCTTGCGACCACCTTGAGGTGGAACGGAAGCAACCGTGCCTTCGATCAACTTGAGCAGGGCTTGCTGCACGCCTTCACCGGAAACGTCCCGGGTGATCGACGGGTTGTCAGACTTGCGCGAAATCTTGTCGATTTCGTCGATGTAGACAATGCCCATCTGGGCTTTTTCTACGTCGTAATCGCACTTCTGCAGCAGCTTCTGAATGATGTTCTCGACATCTTCACCCACGTAACCCGCCTCGGTGAGGGTGGTTGCGTCGGCAATGGTGAACGGAACGTTCAGCAAACGAGCCAGTGTTTCGGCAAGCAGGGTTTTACCCGAGCCTGTCGGGCCGATCAGCAAGATGTTGCTCTTGCCGAGTTCGACGTCGTCATTCTTTTTGTCACGCTGATTCAGGCGTTTGTAGTGGTTGTACACCGCTACGGCCAGAACCTTTTTCGCACGCTCCTGACCAATCACGTACTGATCAAGGATGCCGCTGATTTCTTTAGGCGAAGGCAATTTATGCGCGCTGCTTTCGGCCTGGGCTTCCTGCACCTCCTCTCGGATGATGTCATTGCACAGGTCGACGCACTCGTCGCAGATAAAGACCGAGGGGCCGGCAATCAACTTGCGTACTTCATGCTGGCTTTTGCCACAGAAGGAGCAATAGAGCAGCTTGCCGTTGTCCTCGCCGTTGCGGGTGTCAGTCATTCGTTCGATCCAAATCCGATAGGCTTGCAACACAAGATGAAGGCTATTGCGGGCTTTTTCAAGCCCGCAGGTGGTCGGACCTGCCGACCAACCTTATTTTGAGCTGCTTATTTTAAGCGGGGCGCTGGCTGATCACTTCATCGATCAACCCGTAATCACGCGCAGCTTCTGCACTCATGAAATTATCGCGGTTGGTGTCGCGCTCGATTTCTTCAAGAGTGCGCCCGCTATGCTTGGCCATCAGCGTGTTGAGACGCTCGCGAATGAAGAGGATTTCCTTGGCATGGATTTCAATATCCGAAGCCTGGCCCTGGAAACCGCCCAGTGGCTGGTGAATCATCACACGCGAGTTCGGCAGGCAGTAACGCTTGCCCTGCGCACCGG
This sequence comes from Pseudomonas mucoides, assembly GCF_015461845.1. GTDB lineage: Bacteria > Pseudomonadota > Gammaproteobacteria > Pseudomonadales > Pseudomonadaceae > Aquipseudomonas > Aquipseudomonas mucoides. The sequence goes on from NZ_JACOPW010000011.1 coordinate 23,187, forward strand.
CCGTCAACAGGAACGCGCCCATGCTGCACGCTTGACCGATACAGGTGGTCGACACGTTTGGCTTGATGAACTGCATGGTGTCGTAGATCGACATGCCCGCAGTCACCGAACCGCCCGGCGAGTTGATGTAGAGATGGATGTCCTTGTCCGGGTTTTCCGCTTCAAGGAACAGCAATTGCGCACAGATCAGGTTGGCCATGTAGTCCTCTACCGGACCAACCAGAAAGATCACTCGTTCCTTGAGAAGGCGCGAGTAGATGTCATAGGCGCGCTCGCCACGAGCAGACTGCTCGACAACCATCGGGACCAGGCCGCCTGCGGCCTGGATATCAGAGTTCTGCTGAATATACGAATTACGGAACATGCTCTGCAGTCACTCCCAAATAGTTATGTCTTGAATACGCATAAGCCAGCACGAAGGCTGGCTTATGGTGTGTGCTTCTTACCGCAAAAACGATCAGTCGGCTTGTGGAGCTTCTACCGGCTTGACTGCTTCTTCGTAAGAGACCGATTTGTCGGTCACGCTAGCTTTCTGCAGAACAGTATCCACAACTTGTTCTTCCAGCACAACCGAACGAACTTCGTTCAGTTGCTGGTCGTTCTTGTAGTACCAGGACACAACCTGCTCAGGCTCTTGGTAGGCCGAGGCCATTTCCTGAATCATTTCGCGAACGCGGGTTTCGTCAGGCTTGAGGTCGAATTGCTTGACCACTTCAGCCACGATCAGACCCAGTACAACGCGGCGCTTGGCTTGTTCTTCGAACAGCTCGGCCGGCAGTTGGTCAGGCTTGATATTGCCGCCGAACTGCTGAACAGCCTGCACGCGCAGACGGTCAACTTCGTTGGACAGCAGAGCCTTAGGCACTTCGATCGGGTTGGTGGTCAGCAGACCATCCATTACCTGATTCTTGACCTTGGATTTGATCGCCTGACGCAGTTCGCGCTCCATGTTCTTGCGAACTTCGGTGCGGAAGCCATCCAGGCCAGTTTCCTTGATGCCGAATTGAGCGAAGAATTCTTCGTTCAGCTCTGGCAGTTTCGGCTCCGAAACAGTGTTCACGGTGACGGTGAACTCGGCAGTTTTACCAGCCAGATCCAGGTTCTGGTAGTCAGCTGGGAAAGTCAGGTTCAGAACACGTTCTTCGCCAGCTTTAGCGCCAACCAGACCGTCTTCGAAGCCAGGGATCATGCGGCCGGAACCCAGCACCAGCTGAGTGCCTTTGGCGGAACCGCCAGCGAACACTTCACCGTCAACCTTGCCGACGAAATCGATGTTCAGCTGGTCTTCGTTCTGGGCAGCGCGATCGGCCACTTCGAAACGGGTGTTCTGCTTGCGCAGGATGTCCAGCATTTTGTCCAGATCGGCATCAGCCACGTCAGCGCTCAGGCGCTCTACGGTGATACCTTCGAAACCGGCAACGGTGAACTCAGGGAACACTTCGAAAATAGCGACGTATTCCAGGTCCTTGCCCGCTTCGATCGACTTAGGCTCGATCGAAGGTGCGCCAGCCGGGTTCAGCTTTTGCTCAACAACAGCTTCGTAGAAAGAAGACTGGATCACATCGCCCACGGCTTCTTGACGCGCATCAGCACCGAAACGGCGCTTGATTTCGCTCATTGGCACTTTGCCTGGACGGAAGCCAGCAATCTTGGCCTTTTGGGCAGTCTGCTGCAGACGCTTGTTGACCTGAGTCTCGATGCGCTCAGCCGGCACGGTGATGCTCATGCGGCGCTCAAGAGCAGAAGTATTTTCAACAGAAACTTGCATGGATATTCCTCGTTGCACAGACGTTAGCCGGCCGTTTCCGACCCCAGAATCAAGGGCATGCATTCTAGTGGGTCAAACTCAAGAAGTCACCCTACTGAAAACGGGTAAAAACGCAGCAGGCAATTTATAGGTGCGAATGCACGAATGCACCTCGCTCCAATGGCAAACACAACCGATCACGCCAGGGCCCTGCGCCAACCCTCCTATATATAGAAGAGGTTGCCAATCATCTCCCTGACAGCCGATCTTGCGAACAAGGCCGGCGAGCAGCGCGGCATCATCGAGCAACACAAATACGACGAAACGCCCTGCCCCTGCGACTCAGAACCTGCAGTCGCTGAACCCGCCAAAACAAAAAAGGCGCCAGACTGTTAAATCTGGCGCCTTTCGAAATATGGGGTGGACGAAGGGGATCGAACCCTCGACAACGGGAGTCACAATCCCGTGCTCTACCAACTGAGCTACGCCCACCATATTGCGTGACAAAGAAGTAAAACAACTTCCCTGCTGACCCCAACCAAGCCAATCGGCATGAATGAAGCTTTATTTGGTGCGGATGAAGAGACTCGAACTCTTACGCCTCGCGGCGCTGGAACCTAAATCCAGTGTGTCTACCAATTCCACCACATCCGCGGGTTGAAGCTGTTAAAGCAAAGGCGCCAGACTGTTAATCTGGCGCCTTTCGAAATATGGGGTGGACGAAGGGGATCGAACCCTCGACAACGGGAGTCACAATCCCGTGCTCTACCAACTGAGCTACGCCCACCATATTGCGCTACTTGTGCCAAAGCTGCCTAATGGCGCACCCGGCAGGACTCGAACCTGCGACCATCCGCTTAGAAGGCGGATGCTCTATCCAGCTGAGCTACGGGCGCCTTGTAATTTGTACTCTTGGAGGACTACAAACTAAGTGCTTTCCAGCCTTGCGAAACCGCAGTCCCGCTTGACCTTCTTAACCAGTGCTAGGCTGTGCCCGACAAGTGCGACGAATAGTATAGAGCCCCCTGAGGGTCGTCAAATCCTTTTTAAAAAAAATTCATTTAATTAAAGGAGTTAGAGGAATTTGCAGACCAAGCGCCTTTGCCCTCACCTCATGACATGCGAGAATGCGTTCTCTTTTTTTCCCCTCTCGATGGTTAATCACGCGCAATGACTGCACAACTAATCGACGGCAAATCGATCGCCGCCAGCCTGCGCCAGCAGATCGCCAAACGAGTTGCCGAGCGTCGCGAGCAAGGCTTGCGTACACCTGGCCTCGCGGTGATCCTGGTCGGCAGCGATCCCGCCTCTCAGGTTTATGTCTCGCACAAGCGTAAAGACTGTGAAGAGGTCGGCTTTATATCCCAAGCCTATGACCTGCCTTCCGAAACCACTCAAGAAGCGCTGACCGATCTGATCGATCGTTTGAACGACGACCCGGCAATCGACGGCGTTCTGCTTCAGCTTCCTCTGCCTGAACACCTGGACGCCTCCAAATTGCTGGAGCGCATTCGCCCGGACAAAGACGTCGACGGTTTCCACCCTTATAACGTCGGTCGCCTGGCGCAGCGTATTCCGCTGCTGCGCCCCTGCACCCCTAAAGGCATCATGACCCTGCTGGAAAGCACCGGTGCCGATCTTTACGGGATGGATGCAGTGATTGTCGGGGCATCCAACATTGTCGGTCGCCCGATGGCGATGGAATTGTTGCTGGCCGGTTGCACCGTGACCGTCACCCACCGCTTTACAAAGGATCTGGCGGGCCACGTGGGCCGTGCCGATCTGGTGGTGGTGGCCGCGGGCAAACCGGGCCTGGTCAAGGGTGAGTGGATCAAGGAAGGCGCGATCGTGATCGACGTCGGGATCAACCGCCAGGAAGACGGCAAACTGGTCGGCGACGTGATCTACGAAACCGCCCTGCCCCGCGCCGGCTGGATCACTCCGGTACCGGGCGGCGTTGGCCCGATGACCCGTGCCTGCCTGCTGGAAAACACACTGTACGCGGCAGAAACCCTGCACAGCTGAGTTCCAAAGCAGATATAAAACGACCCCGCCCATGGCGGGGTTCTTTTTGCCCGAAGAAAAAGCCCTACCACCCGCCTGAAAATGACATTTTTTTCATGTTTCACAGGACTTTCACCTGTTACTTGAACAACCATCGACAGTTATTCAGCCATACTCCAGAATGTCGCGCTTTTACGAAATAGCCCGTTACAAAACGGCTTATCAACACATAATGAGTCTGCCAGCGTGAAAATCCGTCTTTCCATCCTGAGCCTATTTTTTGCAGTTACAGGGACTTTCATCACGCCAATCGCCAACGCTGGCGATACCACCGCTGCGCCGCGAGATGCACAACATCTCAAACTTGCTTCGGGCAGCTCATTAGTCATGGATATGCAGACGAACAAAATCATCTACGCCAGCAACCCTGACGTGGTGGTGCCGATTGCATCTGTCAGCAAACTGATGACCGGCCTGGTCATCGTTGAAGCCCGACAGAACATGGACGAGTACATCAACATCAACATCAGCGACACCCCGGAAATGAAGGGTGTGTTTTCCCGGGTCAAACTCAACAGCGAAATGCCCCGCAAGGAAATGCTGCTGATTGCCCTGATGTCTTCTGAAAACCGCGCCGCAGCGAGCCTGGCCCACCACTATCCGGGCGGCTATGCAGCCTTCATCGCCGCGATGAACGCCAAGGCCAAGGCGCTGGGCATGGTCAACACCCACTTCGTCGAACCGACCGGCCTGTCCCCGCGTAACGTGTCCACTGCCCGTGACCTGAGCAAACTGCTGGTGGCTGCGCACAAGTACCCGCTGTTGACCGAACTGAGTACCACCAAGGAAAAAACCGTGTCGTTCCGTAAACCCAACTACAGCCTGGGTTTCCGCAATACTGACCATTTGGTACGCAAACCGGACTGGGACATCCAGTTGACGAAAACCGGCTTCACCAACGAAGCGGGCCACTGCCTGGTGCTGGTGACCAGCATGGGTAATCGCCAGGTTGCGCTGGTCATCCTTGACGCTTATGGCAAGTACACCCACTTTGCCGACGCCACCCGTATCCGCAACTGGGTCGAGACCGGCAAGGGCGCAGACGTGCCATCCGTTGCCTTGCAATACAAATCCGACAAAAACCTCAAGCACCGCCAGAGCGGCGTGGTTGAAGCCTCGAAATAAAAGCACTTACAAAAAAGCCCCGGACCGTCGGGGCTTTTTTTTGTCTGGCATTCATCAGTCGTTGGGCAACGGCATCTGATCGTCATCCGGAATGCCGTCCCCTTTGCTCGGATCTCTCCAACCATGTGGATGCTCCGTCGGCACCACCACCGGTCTGGCCAGAGGATCGCGCAACGGGCTGTCCGGATCCATCACCGGGTCGATGTCTTCTTGGGGGGTTGTGGGAACGCTGTCAGGACGTTTGTCGTCGAAACTCGAATCGGTAGACATAAACACCTCATCAGGGCTTAGGGTTTCAGGTCAGCGAGGGGATCGTAGGGCTTCGCGGGTGCCTTGGGGTTATCGCCCGGCTTCACGTCCCTGGGCGCCTTGGCGGGACCGATGGGGTCGACCTGAGGGTCGGCAAGGTCCGGCGAATCGGGATCGAAACCCAACTCATCGCCCGAAGAGTGCTCAGATGAATGCGGGCCGACAGGGGTTGTGGAATGTGCCATGGGCGCCTCCTTGAATGTGGCCCGGAAAAAATCCGGGCACTGTCCATTAGAGAGCCGCCGCAGGCAGCAGTGCCTGCAGAATGACGAACGGACGCTTACTGCGTGCTCAGTGCCTTCTTGGCCCGCGCCGCCGCTTGCTCCTGGCCGGCCTGACCCAGATCATTCGCGGCCTTGAGCCAACGCTGCTGATCGACGTTGGCCGGAATCTGGTTCGGCTTCTGGATCAGCACGGCCCAGCCGCCCGCGTCCTTGAACGACGATTCAAACGAACTGAAGCTCATCATGTTCCGGTGATTCATGCCTGCGCGCAGCAGCACGGTCTGCTTCTTGCGGTTGTACCCGGCGAGAATGGCGTAGCGCGGCTCAGCCCAGAGCGCGGTGCCTTCGGTGAAGCGCACCATCACCGGATAGCCGGCAGCGACCTGAGTCAACAATGCGGGCAACGTGCTGTCGAGTGGATAAACCACCATCCCGTATTCGCGGGCCAGGTTCTGCATATTCTGCTGTAGCTGGTCCTCGGCGCCCGGCACATGCAGGGGGTTTTCCAGCAAGCCTGGAGTAATCACGATGCCCTGCTGTGCCAACAGGCTGGCCAGCACTTGCGGTCCGCTTTGAAAGGCTTGCCCGCGATAGAACGTACCGCTGAGTTCCACCCGCTCCGGCAGACGCTTGATCTCAGGCGCAACGCTCCCGGCGCACCCCGCCAACCCGGCCACACAGCCCACAATCAGCGCCGCCATGCGAATTCGAGAAAATACCCGCTCCATCTTCACTCTCTTGTTCAGACGCCGGGCAACAGGCTCCCGGCTAGGCTGTCGATCATAGGATGCCCCGTGACGGCGGTATAGCCTTAACCGGCAGTTGCATGCATTCGATAGAGCGAACTGGTTAGTGACAGGCGACCTTTGGTCAATTGTCTGACACACAGCACCGACTAGACTGTCAGTTGCATAGCGTGTGTGCCCGATGCAGGGCAAAGAGGAGGCACGATGAGCCTGACAATGACGATCGTGATGTTGATTTCCGGCTGGCTGGCCGTTGCCGCCGCCATGTTGTGGGGAGTCCTGCGCATTACCCGGCGGCACCATCACCACCCGATTCAATCAACGCCTGAGGAAACCAGCGAAAAGTCCGCTGCCCGTCACGCCACCGTGCACTGAGTGGCATTTTCCGTCTTCAAAAAAAAGGCCGCCTGAACACTTTCGTAGTCAGGCGGCCTTTTCATTTACAGCCGATCAAGCATCAGCAGTGATGCGCTTCTGTTTGGCTCGACGCGACATCATGTTCAAGCACTCGATCGTTGCCGAGAACGCCATGGCCGCGTAGACGTAGCCTTTCGGTACGTGGGCGCCGAAGCCTTCGGCGATCAGCGTCATGCCGATCATGATCAGGAAGCCCAGCGCCAGCATCACCACCGTCGGGTTGTTGTTGATGAACCTGGCCAACGGATCAGCCGCCAGCAACATCACCAGTACCGACACCACCACCGCGATGATCATGATCGGCAAATGCTCGGTCATGCCGACCGCAGTGATAATACTGTCGATGGAAAACACCATATCCAGCATCAGGATCTGACCGATTGCAGCGGCAAAGCCCAAGGTCACGGTCGACGTCGCCGACTTCGGATCTTCCGGCGCCGGGTCCATGCTGTGATGGATCTCGGTGGTGGCTTTCCACAACAGGAACAGGCCGCCGGCAATCAGGATCATGTCCTTCCAGGAGAACGCGTGGCCGAGGATGTCGATCACAGGCGCCGTCAACTGGACGATAAACGCAATGGTGCTCAACAGACCCAGGCGCAGGATCAGCGCCATGCCGATACCGATGCGGCGGGCTTTCTGCCGATGCTGCTCGGGCAGCTTATTGGTCAGGATCGAGATGAAGATCAGGTTATCGATGCCGAGCACGATCTCCATGACAATCAACGTGGCCAGGGCGACCCAGGCGGTAGGGCTTGCAGCAAGTTCTAAAAGGTATTCCATGGGTCAGTCCTGACTCGTATTAGACGTTAGATTTCCTGGGACGAAGCTTCGGTTTTTTCTTTGTCTTCGCCCGCTGATTCTTTCTTGCTGATCAGGCCGCCGGTGGCGTCGCTGAGCGCTTGTTCGGCGGCTTTGTGCGTATCGTCGATGGCCTGTTTGGCGCTTTCAGCAGCCTTGCCCATCAGTTGCTGAGCGCTTTTTTCGGCCTGGTCGCAACCGGCCAGTACCAGTAAAGACGCGAACAGCACAGCCGCAGTGGTGATCTTCATGATGCTTCCCTCGTTAGAACAAACGGCACCGAGTTGATGGCCCGTTGATAGCGATGCATTCTAGGGAGGCAAACACTTCAGGAAAATTCGTATTTTTAGCGGTTATACTTCGGTTTTTACGAACTGTAGACTGTCATGCTCAACTATCGGCAATTGCATTACTTCTGGGTGGTGGCCAAGACCGGCAGCATCGTGCGCGCCTGCGAGCAGCTGAACCTGACACCCCAAACCATCAGCGGGCAGATTTCCCTGCTCGAGCAAACCTACGGCATCGAGTTGTTTCGACGGGTGGGCCGGCAACTTGAACTCACCGAGGCGGGTCGTCAGGCCCTGCCCTACGCCGAGCAGATGTTTCAGCTAGGCGGAGAACTCGAATTGATGTTGCGAGCGCAACCCAACGAGCAGCAGATTCAGTTTCGGGTCGGTGTCGCCGACGTTGTGCCCAAGTCCATCGTTTATCGACTGATCGCGCCGACCATGGAATTGAGCGAGCCGCTGCGCATCACCTGTCGCGAAGACAAACTCGAACGGTTGCTCGCCGACCTGGCGATCCAGCGCCTGGACATGGTGATTTCCGACAGCCCGATGCCTTCGCACCTGGACATCAAGGGCTACAGCCAGAAACTCGGGGAATGCGGGATCAGCTTCTTCGCCACCGCGGAACTGGCTGCGCAGTACGGCCAGGATTTCCCGCGCAGCCTGCACGGCGCACCGCTCTTGATTCCGGGGCCGGAAACCGTGGTGCGCAACCGCTTGCAGCGCTGGTTCGCCGAGCAGCAGATCCAGCCGCGCATTGTCGGTGAGTTCGACGACAGCGCGTTGATGCAGGCGTTTGGTCAGTCCGGGAGCGGGATCTTCATCGGCCCGAGCGTGATCGCCGATGAAGTGAAACGCCAGTATGGCGTGGAGGTGATTGGCCAGACCGACGCCGTGACCGAGTCGTTCTACGCCATTTCAGTGGAACGCAAGGTCAAGCACCCCGGCATTGTCGCCATTACCGAAGGTGCCCGACGCGAGCTGTTCACCGAACTGTAGAACCTCAGGCGCAGATTTCACGTGGTTTGAAGGTCATCAGCGCAATCGCCAGCAGGATCGAGGCGAGAATAAAAGCGGCGGCCGCGAACCCAAGGCCTTGCAGACCGAAGTTGTCGATCACCCGACCCCCGACCATCGCGCCCAGGCCGATGCCGAGGTTGGCCCCGGCAATGTTCAGCGAGGCGGCGAACGCTGGCGCTTCGGGCGCCGCTTTCATCAGGCGCACATGGCTGACCAGGAACAGCGCCGCCTGCGTCACGCCCCAGATGCCCATCGCCGCCGCCAGACCGAGGGGCGAATGAATGTTCGGCACCAGCGCCACCAGGCCGGCAATCATGAACGCGCAAAACATCACCGAAGCAATCAGCGGATGACGGTCCACCGCGCGACCGCCCAGCGAGTTACCGATCAACCCGACCGCGCCGAAGCCCATCAGGCACCAACCGACCACCGTGCCGTTGAAACCGGCGAGGCGCTCAAGGATGTCCGCCAGGTAGGTGTACGCGGTAAACATGCCGCTGAAGACCACAATCGACAGCAGCACATGGCCGATCATCAGTGGGCTGCGCAGGATCTTGAATTGCGAACGGAAACTCACCTGATGCTGGTGCAGGTTGGTTTTCGGCAGGTAGATAAACAGCAGCAAGGCCTTGGCAAAGGCGATGACCGCCAGAATGCCAAACGCACTGCGCCAGCCGAACGCATCGGAAATCAGCGTTCCCACCGGAATGCCGAACACCGTGGCGCAGACAATGCCGAAACCAATCTTGGCAATGGCCCGCCCGGCGTAGTCCGGCCCGACAATGTCCACCGCCGTCTCGCTGGCCAAGGCCCAGAACACCGGCAAGCCGAGTGCGGGAATCAACCGGGCGAAGGCCATCACCCAGATATTCGGCGCAAACGCCGCGAGGGTGTTGGCCAGACCGAACATGATCAGCACCGAGATGAACAGCTTGCGGCGTTCAAAGCGGGCGAAGTATGCGGTCAGGAACGGCCCGAAAGCGGCGACGGTGAAGGCGAACAACGTCACCAGCAAACCCGCTTGCGGGATGCTGACTTCAAGGTCGCGGGCGATGGCCGGCAACAGGCCGACGATGACGAATTCCGTGGTCAGCACCGTAAAACCGGCGGCGGACAACAGAAGAATGGGCAACAGCATGCACAACTCCAGAAAACGACGACACCAGCGAATAGCCCGAAGGCCCACTGGCAGACTTGAAAATGAGGATGGCGAATCTTAACAGAGTGTGTCCAAAGCAGGTTGCACGAACCTGCTTATCTGGTGGATTGCGCGGGTGGCAGATCGTCACAGATCTGAAGGATCCATCCTGCGCTGTGATAAAGTCCGCGCCCTGAAAAACGTACACCCTTTGGCTGACGCCGCTCAGTCAAGCCATCACGCACCTTTTTTAGCAGCTGGCAAAGCCTGCGTCCGGCTGCTACAGATCGTCTGATGGTTTAACTGATCGGCATTACACCCCTTTCCGGTTTCCCGCCTGCGGCCTGCCCTGTTTGTTGCTGCATACCTGCGAAACCCTGCTCCTATAAAAATCAGAGATGCTGTTTATGACTGCTTCATCCCCTTCTCTATTGCAACGCCTTAATCGCACCACCCTGGTCACGCAAATCATCATCGGCCTGATCGCCGGCATTGCCCTGGCCCTGTTTGCGCCTGAAGTGGCGAAGTCCACTGCGTTTATCGGCAAGGTGTTCGTCTCGGCGCTGAAAGCCGTCGCACCGATTCTGGTGTTCGTGCTGGTCATGGCGTCGATCGCCAACCATAAGCACGGCCAGGAAACCCATATTCGGCCGATTCTGTTTTTGTATTTGCTTGGCACGTTCGCGGCGGCGGTGGTCGCCGTGGTGGCCAGCATGATGTTCCCGTCGAATCTGGTGTTGTCCACGCAAGACGTCGCGGTCACCGCACCGGGCGGTATCGGCGAAGTGTTGCAAAGCCTGCTGCTGAGCGTGGTCGATAACCCAGTGAGTGCGCTGATGAACGCCAACTTCATCGGCATCCTCGCCTGGGCTATCGGCATGGGCATCGCCATTCGCCATGCCGGTGACACCACCCGGGAAGTGCTGGGCGACTTGTCCAACGGCGTGACCGTGATCGTGCGCCTTGTGATCCGTTTTGCCCCGCTGGGGATTTTTGGCCTGGTGGCCTCGACCCTCGCCACCTCCGGTTTCGGTGCCTTGATCGGCTACGCGCATCTGCTGGCTGTGCTGCTTGGTTGCATGTTGTTCGTGGCGCTGGTGATGAACCCGATCATCGTGTTCTGGAAACTGCGCCGTAACCCGTATCCGCTGGTGCTGATGTGCCTGCGAGAGAGCGGCATCACCGCATTTTTCACCCGCAGTTCGGCGGCGAACATTCCGGTCAATCTGGAATTGAGCAAGCGCCTGGGCCTGCATGAAGACACCTACTCGGTGTCGATCCCGCTCGGCGCGACCATCAACATGGCCGGCGCGGCAATCACCATCACCGTGCTGAGCCTGGCGGCGGTGCATACCTTGGGCATCGCCGTGGACATTCCGACCGCGATCCTGCTGAGCGTCGTCGCAGCGATTTGCGCCTGTGGCGCTTCGGGTGTGGCGGGTGGGTCGCTGTTACTGATTCCACTGGCGTGCAGCCTGTTCGGCATCCCGAGTGAAATCGCCATGCAGGTGGTGGCGGTCGGTTTCATCATCGGCGTGTTGCAGGACTCGGCGGAGACGGCGTTGAACTCGTCCACGGATGTGCTGTTCACGGCGGCGGCTTGCCAAGGTGAAGAGCGCAAAGCCGAACGCCTGGCCTGACCAACACCGCCGCCCCCTGTAGGAGCGAGCAGGCTCACTCCTACAGGGGGCGGAGGTGTTGTTGAGGAATGCGTACTTATGAAAAAGCCCCCGCAACCAACGGCTGCGGGGGCTTTTTTGTACCCGGGCGGTTTAGAACGCGCCCATGTAATCGCGCTTGCCCACTTCCACACCGTTATGACGCAGCAATGCGTAAGCAGTGGTGACGTGGAAGAAGAACTGCGGCAAACCGTAGCTCAGCAGGTAAGCCTGGCCACTGAAGCGCTTCTCTTTAGGGGTGCCTGGACGGGTCACGATCTCGATGCCTTCCTTGCCGTTGATCTGCTCCGGCTTGATCTCGGCGATGTAGGCCAGAACCTTGGTCAGCAGCGCTTGCAGCTCGGCGAAGGTGGTTTCGGTGTCTTCGTACTTCGGCACTTCAACTTCGGCCAGACGCGAAGAAACGCCTTTGGCGAAATCAACGGCGATTTGCACCTGACGCACCAGCGGGAACATGTCCGGGAACAGACGGGCTTGCAGGAATGCGTTCGGGTCGATGTTCTTGGCGGTCGCGTGGGCTTCGGCCTTGTTCAGCACATCGCTGAGAGCGGTGAGCATTTGCTTGAAAACAGGGACGGAGGCGTCGTACAGGGAAATGGTCATGGCAGTCTCGTGTGGTAACAGGAGGGGAAACGTCGGCCGATTATAGCCATGCCCGCCCCTCCTGCCATGGGTCTTTTTCAGCTGCCGCAGACCTTAATGGCACTCCCCCCCCATGCGCACCAGCAGCGCGGCGCGGTGTGGTTTCAGATAGGGTTCGACTTCGCCGACTTTGCACGACGCCAGGTTCTGCAATTGCGGGTCGAGGGGTTCTTGCACAAACAGCAGTCCCGTCGGGCGCTCCTCCCCTTGCAACTGCGCAAGGGTCAGCGGCGCCACCGGCCGGCCCATGTAATAGACCAGACGGATATCCGGTTCACCGACGCTGTAGGCCTTCTGGCCCGGTTGCCCGGCAGCCAGCGTGGCGACCTGTTCCAGACCTCCAACGCGATGGGACAGCACCCGCGCTTCGACGAACACATAAAACACCACAAACCCGGCCAGCATCACGTAGGGAACCGTGGCCAGGCAGGTGCGCCAGCGTCCTTGCATACCTTCGAGCACGGCGGCCCAGTGCATGGCCAGCAGCAAGGCCATGGACGGGTAAACCGGCAACAGGTACTTGCCGTGCTTTTCGGTGAACAGGGAAAAAATCAGCAGCGGCAGCAGCGTGCAACACAGCAGCATGGCCGCTTCGCGGCGCGAGCGGATCATTGCCCAAAACTTGCGTGGCTGCACAAACACAATCAGCCAGAACGGAAAGAAGTCACCGGCCAGGTACAACAAGTACGCGTACCAGGATTCGGCGCCCTGGCCGTCGATCTTGTTCATGATGTCTTCGCTGATGATCGACGACCAGATGCCCCAGCCCTGACTCAACGACACCGCCACGTACCACGAACTGCCCAACACCACGGCAATCAGCCAGCCCCAGCCGTCACACAGGTAGGCTTTGGCCCGCGCATCGCGGTAGATCAAGGCGTACGTCAGGATCGGCGCCGTCACCCACAACAGGCAAACCGGCCCTTTGGTCAGCAGCGCGCAACCTAACAGCAGGTAGCTGAGCCGGCTCCACAGCACCCGGCCCTGCTGGAAGATGAACTGCCACGCCGCCAGCAATGCGCCGAAGCACAGCAGGGTCAACAGCATCTCGATTTCCGAGCGGCGGGCGAACAGGCTGAACGCGCCGTTCGCCGCCAGGAATACCACCGCGAACAAACCGACCTGGCGCCCGGCCTGCCGAACGCCGTACCAGTACGTGCCGATGCAGCACAAGGTCGCCGCCAGTGCCGAAGGCAACCGCACGCTCCACTCGGACACACTGCCCAGCAAGGCCGTCGACACCAGGCCGGCCCAATAGAAAAACGGCGGCTTGGACAGGTACAAATCGCCGTTCATGTAGGGCAGCAGCCAGCTCCCGGCTTCGTGCATTTCCCGTACGGTGACGGCACGGCGCGCCTCGTTGACGCTGAGAAACGGCACACTGCCCAATCCCCAGAAAAACAGCAGCGCCATGGCGACCGCCGCGAGCAACGTAATATTTCGGGTCGATAACGATCCGCGCATGACCTACTCCTTCAGGTTTTTGCTTTTGGCGATCAACTGTAAATTGCGGAAATAAACGAGGGTGCCGAAGGCCTGGCCGGCGATGAACACCGGGTCTTCCCGGTAAATGGCGTACGCGAGCAGGAGCGTGCTGCCGACGATGCTCAAGTACCAGAAGCTCGTCGGGATCACGCTGCGTTTTTTGTATTCGCTGTACAGCCACTGCAGGATAAAGCGCCCGGTAAAAGCGATCTGGCCGACAAAACCGACCACCAGCCACAGGGCTTCGCGGGACATGTTCATCCTTCAATCTCCTGCGCCTGGGTGTTCAGGCGTGTACGCTTGATCAGCCACCAGACCCCGACCAGGTCGAGGATGCCCACCAAGGCGCGGTCGAGGTTGCCGTACTTGGACACCCCGGCGGTGCGCGGGCGGTGGTTGACCGGGTGGACGATCATTCGGCCGTTGTGCCGCTGGATCAGTGCCGGAATAAAACGGTGCATGTGGTCGAAGTACGGCAGGCGCAAAAACGCCGTGCGTTCGATCAGCTTCAACCCACAGCCAGTGTCCGGCGTAGCGTCCTTGAGCAAGCGGCTGCGCAGACCGTTGGCGAAACGCGAAGCCCAGCGTTTGCTGGCAGTATCGCGGCGGTTGACCCGATGCCCGGCGACCAATTGCACATCCCCCGAGCCTGACTCGCCGCGCACCAGCGCCAGCATGCCGGGAATGTCCGCCGGGTCGTTTTGCCCATCGCCATCGAGGGTGGCCAGCCATTGTCCGCGCGCCTCGAACGCGGCGTGGTAAAGCGACGTGCTCTGCCCCAGCGAACGCTCATGGTGCAGGATGCGCAAGGTGCTCAGGCCGTTGTGCCGGATCTGCCGCAGTTCGTGCAGGGTGGCATCGGTGCTGCCATCGTCGACAACGATGATTTCGTAGGCCTCGTCGGCCAGGGCCACGCGGATTTCCTCAAGCAGCGGCTTGAGGTTGTTGGCTTCGTTTTTGGCGGGAATCAGTACGGATACAAAAATGTCTTGGCTCATGGAGTCTCTCTCGCCCTTTTTGTTTTTCAGTTATCAGGGGCGAATAAAGGTGACGCACACCGATTGACTCGATGCATGGATCAGTGGTTCGGAACGCTGCAGCCCGCGGCTACAGTGCCTTGAGTGCACACGCACTAGGTCGCGCGGGCCCGCCTACGGTGCCTGCCCGATTGTAAAAATGGCGTTAATATTTCATCTATGTTTCGTCATCACAGCCTAGCAGCTACGACGAATTCAGTTGCCATTGGCGCTTGCCAATCTAAAGTGCATCCACGCACGTGAAAAACATGAATCGGGTAAGGATGCAGACCATGAGCATTGAGCAAGAAACGACCTTCGACGAGCCACGACTTAACAGCACGGAAATCCGCATTCTGGGCTCGTTGATCGAAAAACAGGCCACCAGCCCGGAAACCTATCCGCTGACCCTCAATGCCCTGGTCATCGCGTGTAACCAGAAAACCAGCCGCGAACCGGTGATGAACCTGACCCAGGGCCAGGTCGGCCAGAGCCTGCGGGCGCTGGAAGGACGCGGTTTCGCCAAACTGGTGATGGGCAGCCGCGCGGATCGCTGGGAGCACAAGGTCGACAAGGCGCTGGAACTGGTGCCGGCCCAGGTGATTCTGACGGGGTTGTTGTTCCTGCGCGGTCCGCAGACGGTCAATGAATTGCTGACCCGCAGTGGGCGCATGCATGAATTTGAAGACACCGAACAGGTGGTGCATCAGCTGGAGCGTTTGATTGCCCGGGGGTTGGCGTTGTTGATCCCGAAGCAGGCCGGGCAGCGGGAAGACCGGTACATGCATGCGCTGGGTGACCCGGCGGATATCGAGGTTATCCTGGCGGCGCGGCAGAATCCGGTGGAACGTGGGGCTTCTGGTGGAGTATCGGCAGAAAGGATCGAAGAGCTCGAAGCGCGAATTGCCGCACTCGAAGAACGTCTGGCCCGCCTCGAATAACCCACCCGCTCCCTGTAGCAGCTGACGAGCAACGCGAGGCTGCGTCCGCGGTTTGCCTGATAAAACCCGATTGCCGGGTTTGCGACGGTTTCATCCGAACGCGGCCCGCACCGAACGCAGCCTCGCGCTGCTCGGCAGCTGCTACAGGATGCTCGTTAGCCTGAGTGTTACTCGCCGTCCCAGTAATCCACACCGTCGCCCGGTCGGGCGATGGCGACGAAGCCTGAGGCATTGCCCTCGGCATCTACGTGAAAGTCGTCCATCACCGCGTATTTGCCGGAATCGGGATATTCGCAAATCTCCGGCGATTGCTGGGTGCTGACCGCCAGATAGCGCAGTTCCCCGCGGCTGGTGTTGATAATCTGGTGCGCCGCCTCCGGACCTCCCGGCGGGCAGGCAATCACGTCGCCCGCGCGGATCGGGAAACGTTCGGCGCCGAGGCGTACCTCCCCTTCCCCGGCCACGACGTAAAACATCTCCTCATTGACCCGATGGCTGTGAAACGGACTGCCGCGCATGCCCGGTTCCAGCACGTACAGCCGATACCCCAGCTTCTGCGCGCCCAATTGCTGACCGACACGGGCCATTCGCTGCTGGTAACGGCCCGCCGTATCGCCGGTGGGCGCCATGGCTTCGGGCAACGGTTCAAGGTCGACCTGGCTCAGATTGAGAATGCGCGGATGCATGGGGATTCCTCCTGGCTGCGGGTCCTAGCTGCGGGCAAATTCCACGGCTTTGTGAAATTGCTCATCGGTCGGCCGGATGCCGGTGTACAGCACAAATTGCTCCAGTGCCTGGATGGCGACCACTTCCAGCCCGGTAATCACCCGTTTGCCTTCAGCACGACCGCGCACGATCAGCGGTGTTTCCGAGGGAATGGCTACCACATCGAAGACAGTCTCGGCAGCGGCAATGGTTTCAGCATCAAACGCCAGTTGATCGGCCTCCGGGCCACCCGTCATGCCAATTGGCGTGACGTTGATCAGCATTTGCGGACGCTGAGCCCCCAATTGCGCTTGCCACTGATAACCCAGCGACTCCGCCAGGGCACGGCCGGCGCGCTCATTGCGGGCGACGATCAAGCCGTTCTGGTACCCGCCGTCGCGCAATGCGCTGGCCACGGCCTTGGCCATGCCGCCGCTGCCGCGCAGGGCGAAGGTCGAATCCTTGGGCACTTCGTGGGTCTTGAGCAGTTGCTCGATGGCAATGTAATCGGTGTTGTAGGCCTTTAAGTGGCCGTCAGTGTTGACGATGGTATTGATCGACTGAATGGCCGCCGCCGAGGCATCCAACTCATCCACCAGCGCAATGCACGCTTCCTTGAATGGCATCGACACGCCGCAACCACGAATGCCCAAAGCGCGAATACCGCCCACGGCGCCGGGCAGATCCTGGCTGCTGAAGGCCTTGTAGTAGAAATTCAGGCCTAATTGTTCGTACAGATGATTGTGAAAGCGCAGGCCGAAGTTGCCTGGGCGCCCGGACAGCGACATGCACAGTTGGGTGTCTCGGTTGGGGTTCATCTGCATGAAACTTTCTCCTTCTAAAGCACTTTCAGATGGACGGGATTAGCCATTCCATCGGGTCTGTTCGATCATAACGGCATGGCGGTGGGCACGGGTGCGAACCGTCAGGAAACCGGTACAGACCTTACACAAAATTTACCTATTTGCTGTGCTGATTTTGGAAAAAATGCTGTCTTAGAAGTATCCCCGCGACAACGCTTGGGTCTATTGCAGACGCAAGCGCCGGGTCGAAGAACCGAGGAATTATCATGATCCGTAAAATCCCCACAGTTGCCTTGCTGATCGGCGCACTCGCTGTCGCAGGGCAGGCACAAGCCCATGGCGGTGGTTGTGGTAATTGCTGGCAAGGACCAGCGGTCTTTGGCGCGCTGGTGGGTACGGCCATCGTCGGTTCGGCCCTGATTAATGCCAATCGGCCGGTCTATGTACAACCTCAACCGGTTTACCAGCCAGCGCCGGTTTATGTACAACAACCACCACCGGTTTATTACCAGCCGGCACCGGTCTACGTGCAACAGCCGGTCTATTACGGGCCACCACCGGTTTACTATGGCCCGCCACGTGGTTACTACGCGCCGCGCGGTTACTACGGCCCTCCCCGCGGTTATGGCCACTGGTAACCCCCTCACCAGGCCCTGCCTCAACAGCGGGGCTTTTTTGTGACCGTTCGTCGGCGAACGTCTGGATAAATCGCGTCAAGGTCGCTGTGGAGACAGCGTCGGCGGCGCAAGTTGGCAAGATTGACTCGACCCGCCCTCGCCTTGCGCCAAACGGTCATATTTATGTCATGCCAGGTCCGCAAGCTTGGACCTGTCCGCAAATAACAGGTTGATAACAACAAGGACGACCTTATGCCCACGCAAAACCCGCACCGCAATGTCGGTTTGTGCACTTCCAGCAAGGTGTATGACGCCTTGACCGAACTCAAGCACCTGGAAGGCCATCGCAGCGCCAAGTTCCTTTCGCTGCTGGCCGAAAACCTGGTGCGCAAAGGCCTGCTCAACGAGCAGGAAGTGATTCACATGCTGGATCTGGTGGTCGAGTGAGGCCGATACTCATCGGCATCAATGACGACTATCGAAAGCGTTGATTGTCCGTTTCAGCGCTGGGTCCGTAAGGTAACTCCATCGATTGATGGAGGTACTTATGTCCCAGGTTCAGATCATGTCCGTTGTTGGCAGCGCCGTTCCCGCACCGCTCAGAGAGCTGGGATTGCTCGCTTGTTGGTACCTGATGCAGGACGGTGAAGCGATCAGCGGCCCACTCACTTCGCTGCCCGCCGCCCAGGCCTTGTCGCACCGTATCGGCCAGGGCCGACTCAGCGCCTAAGGCAACTGCACTTTCGGTTTGGTTTCAATGAAGATGGCCCAGCTCGACATGAACAGGGCCGCGATCAGCGGCCCGATGACGAAGCCGTTGAGGCCAAAGATCGCGAGACCGCCGAGGGTCGAGATAAGGATCAGGTAATCCGGCATCTTGGTGTCCTTGCCCACCAGGATCGGTCGCAGCACGTTATCCACCAGGCCGATCACAAAAACCCCGTACAAGCCCAGCACCACGCCCTGCCACATCGCCCCGCTGAGCAGGAAAAACGCCGCTACCGGCGCCCAGATGATTCCCGCCCCCACTGCTGGCAGCAGCGACAGAAACGCCATCAGCACCGCCCAGAGCAATGCGCTCGGGATGTCCAGAAACCAGAAAATCAAACCACCCAAGGCGCCCTGGGTGATCGCCACCAGCAGGTTGCCCTTCACCGTCGCCCGCACCACGCGATTGAACTTGAGTTGCAACCGACGCTTCTGGTGCTCCTCCAACGGCACGGCCGCGCGAACTTTGCGTGCCAGCTCGGCGCCGTCACGCAGAAAGAAATACAGCAGGTAGAGCATGATGAAAAAACTCACCACAAAATCAAACGTGCCCTGGCCGAAACTGAACACCTGAGTGGCGAAATACTCATTACCCGTCACCGCGCTCTTGATGATTTTCTCGCGCAGCCCGTCCAGCTCTCCTATGCCGAACCGGTCAAGCAGGTGCTGGAAGTACGGCGGCAAGCTGTGCTTGAAGTGCGACACGTACCCCGCAATGTCCAATTCTCCGCTTTCGATGTTTTTGTACAGCATCGCGCCTTCCTGAACGAGGAAGAAACTGAGGACGATCACCGGCAGGATCGCAATCAGCAGGCTGATACTCAGCGTCAGCAGCGACGTCAGGTTGCGCTCCCAGCCCAGCTTCAATTGCAGTCGACGTTGCATCGGCGCAAAGAGGATGCCGAGGATCACCGCCCAGAACACCGCGCCGTAGAACGGCAACAAAATCCAGATAAACGCGGCAGTCACCAGCCCCAGCAAGATCACCAGTGATTTGTTTTTTACGGTTTCTTCGTTCATGTCCGATCCGTGTCAGTGCGCAGGGACTCAGACTCCTGAAATGAAGAGCCGTCCTTATTGCTTAGTCCGCCACGGTTCGCGCGAGTGCCATCCGTTTGTTCATCAAGCATAGATCCAGATCAATGAACGCCGCCGGCAACGCGCTTACCCTCCACGGTTTTTGCGACTGCCCCCGCCATGACTCTTCTTGCCCCCGAATTGCTCGCCCCCGCTGGCACCCTGAAAAACATGCGTTATGCCTTCGCTTACGGCGCCGATGCGGTGTACGCCGGCCAACCGCGCTACAGCTTGCGGGTGCGCAATAACGAATTCGATCACGCCAACCTCGCCCTCGGCATCCAGGAAGCCCAGGCCCAGGGCAAGCGTTTTTACGTGGTGGTGAACATTGCGCCGCACAACGCCAAGCTCAAGACCTTCCTCAAGGACCTGGCGCCGGTGATCGCCATGGCGCCGGACGCGCTGATCATGTCCGATCCGGGCTTGATCATGCTGGTGCGCCGGCACTTCCCGCAGATGCCGATTCATCTCTCGGTGCAGGCCAACACAGTGAACTGGGCGAGTGTCGAGTTCTGGCAGCAACAGGGCTTGAGCCGGATCATCCTGTCGCGGGAACTGTCCCTGGAAGAAATCGGCGAAATCCGCCAGCAAGTGCCGGCGATGGAACTGGAGGTGTTTGTCCACGGCGCGTTGTGCATGGCGTATTCCGGGCGCTGCCTGCTGTCGGGCTACATGAACAAACGCGATGCCAATCAAGGCAGTTGCACCAATGCCTGCCGCTGGAAATATTCAGCGCAGGAGGCCACGGAAAACCAGCTGGGCGAGATCGTCCAACAGTATCAGCCCGAACCGACCCTGGGCATCGGCGCGCCCACCGACCAGGTGTTCCTGTTGCAGGAGGCCAATCGGCCGGATGAGTTGATGCCCGCCTTCGAGGACGAGCACGGCACTTACATCATGAATGCCAAGGACCTGCGCGCCGTGCAGCATGTCGAGCGTCTGACGCACATGGGCGTGCATTCGCTGAAGATCGAGGGCCGGACCAAATCCCACTTCTATTGCGCACGCACCACGCAGGTGTATCGGCAGGCCATCGACGATGCCGTCGCCGGGCGTGAATTCGACCGCAGCCTGATGACCGATCTGGAGTCATTGGCACAGCGTGGCTACACCGAAGGCTTTTTGCGTCGGCATGTGCATGACGAATACCAGAATTATCAGCACGGCAGTTCGGTGTCCGAGCGACAGCAGTTTGTCGGGGAGTTGACCGGTGAGCGGCGTGACCGGATGGCGGAGATCAAGGTGAAGAACCGGTTTGCGCTGGGGGATCATCTGGAACTGATGACGCCCAAGGGCAACTTTCATTTCGATTTGCATCAACTGCACAACGTCAGAGGTGAATCCATTGAAGTGGCACCGGGGGATGGGCATACGGTGTATGTGCCGATTCCGGATGCGGTGGATCTGAGGTTCGGGTTGTTGATGCGGGATGTCTGCGCAATCACCGCGTAACCCTGTGGATCACGCGAACTCCTCGCGCAACATCGCCACAAACGCCTCCCGCGCCGGGTGAACCCCGGCGTTTTCATGCCAGTAAAACAGGTTGTCGATGGCCGTCAGCTCCGGAAACTCAAACCCAGCACACCCTGCCCCTTTGGCGTACTGATCAAACACCCCTTTAGGCACCAGCGCGACGCCGGCTCCCGCGCTGACGCACCCGACAATCGCGCCATAACTGGCCAGGCTGACAATCGGCAGCGCCTGCCCCTGACGCAGCAACCAATGTTCCAGCGCCGCCCGGTACGGACAGCCCTGGGGCCACATGAATACGGTCTTGTCCTGCAAATCCGCGATGCCACGCACCGGCCCCAACGATGTCGAGGCAATCAGCAACAGCTCTTCGCGGTACATCGGCGTGCGCTTGAGTTGGGAGCGTTCGACATCCACCGCGACAATCGCACCGTCGAGCCGATGGTTAAGTGTGTCATCCAGCAGTTGGCCCCAGGTGCCGGTGGTCAGTTCCAGCGCAACCGCGGGATAGCGCTTGTGGAATTTCGCCAGCAGGCGCGGTAGCCGGCCGGTGGCCGAGGACTCGATGGCGCCGATGCGCAGCGGCCCGGAAGGGTCAGCGGACGGGTCCAGTGCGCGTTTGGCTTCAACGGTCAGCGCGAGGATTTTCGAGGCGTAAGACAAAAATGTCTGCCCCGCCGGGCTGATGCGCAGCCCCCGGCCCTCACGCAGAAACAGCGCCACGCCCAACTCCGTCTCCAGCGCCTTGATCCGCGCCGTGATATTGGACGGCACGCAATGCAGCAACTCGGCGGCCCGAGCGATGCTGCCGACGTCGGCCACAGTCTTGAACATGCGAATCTGCGCCAGCTCCATAATCATCACCAAAAGTGAACAGTCGACGCAGTATAAGTCAGTTGTGGTGAGCTGTTCGGCTTCAGATACTCGGCACATACACCCAAGGTGCCCCACCATGAAGCCACTCACCCGCCCCGCCCACTCGCCACTCAAAATCATCCTGGCGATGGCCTTTGTCATCGCCTGCTGGGGTTATTCGCCAACGGGCATTCATATCGGCTTGCAGGCCTACGACCCCGGCCATCTGGCCCTGCTGAGGTTTCTGATTGCCTCGGCGTTCATGGCGGTCATTGCCGCGTTCAAAGGCATCAGTCTGCCCAGGCTTCGCGACCTGCCGCTGCTGATGGTGCTCGGTTTTTTCGCGGTGAGCCTGCATCACGTCGTGCTCAACATCGGGCAACAGCATGTCAGCGCTGGCGCCTCCAGCGTGCTGGCGCAATCGACGCCGTTGTTCAGCACGTTACTGGCGCGCTTTGTGTTCAAGGACCGGGTCAGCTTCTGGCGCTGGGGTTGCATCGTGGCGGGACTGGTCGGCGTGGTGATTGTGGTGACCGGTGATCGCGGGCTGGGCAGCGTCGACGTTCACGGATGGCTGATCCTGCTGGCAGCGGTGTCGTGGAGTTTTTACTTCGCCTTGCAGAAGCATCAAACCGGGCGCTACGACGGTCTGACGCTGGTGTGTTACACGGTGTGGTCGGGCACGGCGCTGCTACTGATCTACCTGCCGGGACTGGCCAGCGAGGTCGTCGGCGCACCGGCGCATGTGCAGTGGGCGGCGATGGCGTTGGGCGTGTTTCCCAGTGCGCTGGCTTATCTGGCCTGGGCGTTTGTGCTGGCGCACGTGGACTTGAGCCGCGCCAGCATGACGCTGTACCTGATCCCGCCGACGGCGATGGCCATGGCGGCCTATGCCTTGGGCGAACAGCCAACGCTGACGGTCGGCGTCGGTGCCCTCGTGGTGTTGATCAGTGTGCTGGCGCTGAATCTGGAGCGCCGGCCTGCGGGAATCGCGGCGAGTCCCGCCCGGTCATGACCCAAGCGGCGACTCAGGCGCCGCCTGCGGAAAAGCGGTCGCGGCTGTTGGTCAGGTGCAACCACATCGCCGCCCGCGCCGCGTCCGGATCCTGACGCTTGATGGCGTTGAGAATCGCCTCGTGTTCGAGGTTGGCGAGTTGCCCCAGCTTGCTCAGATCCGCCGCTCCGCGCTCGGCGGCATTGAGGCGGGTGCGCGGGATCATCGCACTGCCCAAGTGCTGCATGATGTCGGTGAAACACACATTGCCGGTGGCTTCGGCGATCAACAGGTGGAAGCGCTTGTCCGCCTCGACGCAACTGTCGTTGTTGGCCAGCAAGCTCTGATAATCGTCCAGCGCTTCACGCATCTGTGCCAATTGCAGCTCCGTACGACGCGTCGCCGCCAGCGCCGCGGCCTGGGTTTCCAGGCCCATGCGCAACTCCAGAATGCTGCGCACCCCCAGCGCGGTATCGACGTTCAGCCGCAAGCCTTGCTCCGGCGCGCGTTCGATGACAAACGTGCCGATGCCGTGACGGGTTTCCACCAGCCCCGACGCCTGCAATTTCGAGATCGCCTCACGCACCACGGTGCGACTGACGCCGTGTGCCTGAACGATCGAGTTTTCCGACGGCAGCTTGTCCCCCGGCAACATCTGGCCCAGCAAGATGCTCTGGGTCAGCTTGGCGACCAGGTCGTGAGCGAGGTTGTGGCTGCGCCTTGGGGCTGGCGTATCGAGGTCAGGTTGCATGGCGATGATCCGGAAACGGGGCTAACGGAATCGTAGCACCGCGCGGGATTGGGATCTTCAGAAAACAGCGCCCTACTTGTATGACAACACTCAACAACCGTGCCCATTCCAGGTAAGAAGCCCGCCAGGCGACACCAGAAAAAGCATAACAAATCGCTTAAATCTCACCATTTCGTTGGACATCACCCCTTGCGCATTAAAAAAACGCAGTTGTATGATGTCTATCAACAACGCAACACCCCGCATAAAAATAATCAGTGGGAGAAACCAAGTGAATACATCCGTATCAGGGATGCACGACGGTGCCGATTCGGTCCTGAAGTCCGCCATCTCAAAAGTGAAACGCCATGTCCTGCCGCTGTTCGTCATCATGTTCATCGTCAACTACATCGACCGTGTGAACATCGGCTTCGTCCGCGCCCATATGGAACACGACCTGGGGATCGGCGCTGCCGCCTACGGTCTCGGGGCCGGGCTGTTCTTCATCGGTTACGCGCTGTTCGAAGTCCCTTCCAACATCCTCCTGCAAAAAGTCGGCGCACGAATCTGGCTGACCCGCATCATGCTGACCTGGGGCCTGGTGGCCGCCGGCATGGCGTTCATCCAGAACGAAACCCACTTCTACATCCTGCGATTCCTGCTGGGCGTGGCCGAGGCCGGGTTCTTTCCGGGGGTGATTTATTACTTCACGCGGTGGTTGCCAGGGGTTGAGCGCGGCAAGGCGATCGCGATCTTTCTCAGTGGCTCGGCAGTGGCCTCGCTGATCTCCGGCCCGCTGTCCGGGTTGCTTCTGCAACTCGACGGTTTCGGGTTGCACGGCTGGCAGTGGATGTACTTCATTGAAGGGATGTTTTCCGTCGGGCTGTGCGTGTTCGTCTGGTTCTGGCTGGACTCCAAACCCCACGACGCCAAATGGCTGAGCCGCGAAGAACAGGATGCGCTGGTCAACGCCATCGAAAACGAACAGCTGGCCCGCGAAGCCGCGACGCCGATCAAACCGTCGTTGGGCAAACTGCTCAAGGATCGCCAGATCATTCTGTTCTGCCTGATCTACTTCTTCATTCAGCTGACCATCTATGCCGCGACCTTCTGGCTGCCGAGCATCATCAAGAAGATGGGCGACCTCAGCGACATTCAGGTCGGGCTGTTCAACTCGATCCCTTGGCTGCTGTCGATTATCGGCATGTATGCCTTCGCTTCGCTGTCCGCCAAATGGAAACACCAGCAAGCCTGGGTGGCTGCTGCGCTGTTGATTGCCGCCGCCGGGATGTTCATGTCGACCACGGGCGGGCCGATCTTTGCCTTTGTTGCAATCTGCTTTGCGGCACTGGGTTTCAAGTCCGCTTCGTCGCTGTTCTGGCCGATCCCCCAGGCGTATCTGGATGCGCGGATCGCCGCTGGCGTGATCGCGTTGATCAACTCGGTGGGCAACCTCGGCGGGTTCGTGGCGCCGACCACCTTCGGTCTGCTGGAGGAGCACACCGGTTCGATTCAGGGCGGTCTGTACGGGTTGGCCGCGACCTCGATCATCGCCGCAATCATTGTCTTTGCCGCACGCAACACACCCAAAACCGCACCGGCCGCTGCGCTGGGCAAACCAACGCCCAACCACGCCTGATCCGTTGTTTATAAGGACAAGAAAATGCACCCACAAGACTGCGCAAAAGCCCCGATCATCACCAGCATGGAGGTGGTTCCAGTGGCCGGCCACGATGGCATGCTGCTCAACCTGAGCGGCGCCCATGGTCCGTTTTTCACCCGCAATATCGTGATCCTCAAGGACAACGCCGGTCACACCGGGGTCGGCGAAGTACCGGGTGGTGAGCGTATTCGCCAGACACTGGAAGACGCCCGCGCGCTGGTGGTTGGCAGCCCGATCGGCACGTATCAGAAGATTCTCAACCAGGTGCGCCAGACCTTTGCCGATCGCGACGCCGGCGGGCGCGGTTTGCAGACGTTTGACCTGCGGATCACCATTCACGCCGTTACGGGGCTTGAGGCCGCCCTGCTCGACTTGCTCGGCCAGCATCTGGACGTACCGGTCGCCGCCCTGCTCGGCGAAGGCCAGCAACGTGACGAAGTGAAGATGCTCGGTTACCTGTTTTACGTGGGTGATCGCCAGCAGACAGACCTGGCCTACCGCAGCGAACCGGACGCCGATAACGACTGGTTCCGTGTGCGCCATGAGCAAGCCATGACCGCTGACGCGGTGGTTCGTCTGGCTGAAGCCGCTCACGCCCGCTACGGTTTCAAAGACTTTAAACTCAAGGGCGGCGTGCTCGGTGGTGATGAAGAAATCGAAGCCGTCACCGCACTGGCCGAACGCTTTCCGGATGCGCGCATCACGCTCGATCCGAATGGCGCGTGGTCACTCAAGGAAGCCATTCGCTTGTGCCGCGATCAGCATCATGTTCTGGCCTACGCCGAAGACCCGTGCGGCGCGGAAAACGGTTACTCCGGCCGGGAGGTCATGGCCGAGTTCCGCCGTGCCACCGGACTGAAAACCGCGACCAACATGATCGCCACCGACTGGCGGGAAATGGGCCACGCCATTCAGTTGCAATCGGTGGACATTCCGCTGGCAGACCCGCATTTCTGGACCATGCAAGGTTCGGTTCGCGTGGCGCAGATGTGCCATGAATGGGGCCTGACCTGGGGTTCGCACTCGAACAACCACTTCGATATTTCCCTGGCCATGTTCACCCACGTCGCGGCGGCTGCGCCGGGCGACATCACCGCCATCGACACTCACTGGATCTGGCAGGATGGCCAGCGCTTGACCAAAGCCCCACTGCAAATCGTCGGTGGTTGTGTGCAGGTGCCGAAGAAGCCGGGGCTAGGGGTTGAACTGGACATGGACCAATTGGCCAAGGCCCATGAACTGTACAAAGGCATGGGACTGGGGGCGCGAGATGACAGCGTGGCGATGCAGTTTCTGATCCCCGGCTGGAAATTCGATAACAAACGGCCGTGCCTGGTGCGCTGACTTCTGCCGCTGTACTCCTTGCAGGAGTGAGCCTGCTCCGGGCGGCGTTCCGACGAAGAGGCCGGCACATTCAACATTGATGCCGCCTGACATTCCGTTATCGCGAGCAGGCTCACTCCTACAAGGGTGGCGTTTCGCACGCTTGCAGTAGCCACTCCTTGAACGCCGACATCGCCGCCGTTTCGGGGCGGGATTGCAAGCGGGTGAGCCAGTAGCTGCCAGTGGTGATGCCGATGGCGAACGGTTGCTCGATGGCACCCGCCGCCAGTTGACGGGAAAACATCAGCGGCGGCGCCAATGCAATGCCGGCACCTTGAAGCGCGGCTTCCATCATCGCCAGCGAAGAGTCGAACACAATATTCCTGGTGGGTGCCGTATTGGGCGGTAACCCGCAAGCCAGAAACCACTCAGGCCACTCGTCTGTCCGGTAGGAACGTAACAACGTTTGTTTCAAAAGATCCTGAGGCTCGCTTAACTGTCGGGCCAGTTCGGGAACGCACAGCACCGACAGCGGCGCTTCGATCAACCGCAGCGCGTCAATCCCGTGCCAGGCGCCAGCGCCAAAGCGAATCGCGTAATCCAGCCCTTCAGCGGCCACGTCCACCCGATTGTTATGGGTCGACAGCCGTAAATCTATGAACGGATGTTTCTCCTGGAAGTCCGCCAGCCGCGGCAATAACCACCCGACCGCGAACGTACCCACCGCCCCGACAGTCAACACATCCCGATAGTGCCCGCCTTCGAACCG
Source organism: Pseudomonas mucoides (assembly GCF_015461845.1). GTDB lineage: Bacteria > Pseudomonadota > Gammaproteobacteria > Pseudomonadales > Pseudomonadaceae > Aquipseudomonas > Aquipseudomonas mucoides. The sequence goes on from NZ_JACOPW010000011.1 coordinate 50,602, forward strand.
CTCAAGCGTTTCGGCGATTCGGTCAAAAGACTCGCGCAGGACCGGCAGCAAGGTTTCACCCTCACTGGTCAGCATTAACCCGCGTGGCAAGCGTTTGAACAGTGTTACGTTGAGTTGGGCTTCAAGGCTTTTGACTTGATGACTCACCGCCGCAGGCGTAACGAACAACTCCACCGCCGCCCGAGTAAAACTCAAATGGCGTGCGGAGGCCTCGAAAGCGCGCAACGCATTCAGCGGCAAGTGAGGACGAATCATGCCAACTCCATAGTTTTTCTAATGGCTCACCCGAAATATCGTCGTTTGTCGACGCTAGGCGTACTGCCTAGATTTGGCTCGCCTATCAGGCAACCCGATTTGCAAGAGCGCATGGAGTGTAGCGGGTTACCATCGACACAACTCATGAAGAGTAGATCTGACATGTACACAAACAAATTGCCAAGGCTTGCATCCTATGGTGCTTTCGCCCTTATCCTCGGCGCGGCATCCTGTATTGCCGCGCCCCCGTCCGACCAACAACTCGAATCTGTGGTCAACGCCGCCGTCGGCCCCGTGATTCAGCAACAGAACATCGCCGGCCTTGCCGTCGCGATCACCCAGAACGGTCAGCAGCATTACTTTAATTACGGCGTGGCCTCTAAAGAGAATCGCAAACCGGTCAGCCAGGACACCTTGTTCGAAATCGGTTCGGTCAGTAAAACCTTCGCCGCCACGCTGGCCGGGTATGCGCAGGCCAACGGCAAACTGTCCCTGTCCGATACTGCCAGCACCGTTTTGCCGGCATTGCGAGGCAGTGCGTTCGATCGCATCAGTGTGTTGCAATTGGGCACTTACACCGCTGGCGGGTTGCCGCTGCAATTCCCCGACGACGCTGACCATGCCGACACGATGCTCGATTACTTCAAGCGATGGACACCGGTTTACCCTGCTGGCACCCATCGCCTGTATTCGAACCCAAGCATAGGGCTGTTCGGTTATCTTGCCGCCCACAGCATGGGCCAGCCGTTCGATGACCTGATGGAAAAAACCTTGCTGCCAAAACTGGGCCTCAAGCACACCTACCTCAAGGTCCCGCCAGCGCAGATGGGGCTTTACGCTCAGGGTTACAACAAGGACGACAAGCCGGTACGTGTCGAGCCGGGGGCGCTGGATTCCGAAGCCTACGGCGTGAAAACCAGTGCCTCGGACCTGATTCGATATGTTGAAGCGAACATGAAACCGGCAGGACTGGAAAAGCCATTGCAGCAAGCCATCGCCACCACTCACACCGGTTATTACACGGTGGGTCAAATGACACAGGGGCTGGGTTGGGAGTTCTACCCTTATCCGGTCACGCTGGATCGGCTGCTCGCCGGCAACTCGACCGAGATGGCAATGGAAGCTAACGAGGTCAAGTGGTTGAACCCGCCGCAGCAGCCACCGCAAAACGTGCTGCTCAACAAAACCGGCTCCACGGGCGGCTTCGGTGCCTACGTTGCGTTTGTGCCCTCAAAGGACATCGGCATCGTGATCCTGGCCAACAAAAACTACCCGAACCCGGAACGGATCAAAATCGCCCACACGATATTGAATGCCCTGAGCGAATAACCGGAAGCAACACGAGCCCTCTGTAGCCGCTATCGAGCTCCAGCGAGGCTGCGTTCGGCTCTGTAGCAGTCGTAAACCCTGCACACGCGGTCTTTCTGAAACACCGCGTTGCCTGATTTTACGACTGCTTCGCAGCCGAACGCAGCCTCGCCGGAGCTCGACAGCGGCTACAAAACAAAAAATGGGTGACCCTTTGAGGTCACCCATTTTCGTTCTTACGCCTGCTTAATGCCGGGTCTCTGGCTCACCGGCAGACGCCTCCCTGTCCGCCGCAAGGTTTTCCCGCACCTGGTTCACCAACAACTCGGCGACCATCGCCAACTGCTGGATCGAAAATATTTCACCGCGGTTCGGCCCTTCCAGTTTGGCGGCAAAGTTCTCAAGCAGGGCCGTCAACGACGCGAGGGTATCGCAAGCTTGTTTCAGTAGCGTCCGCGTGTCGACGCCGGGGGCAATGGTGAATATAGGCTGGGGCGAGGAAACAGGCCTGGGGCGTGGAATGACCGCCACGTCGGCGGTGCCACACAGCTTCACAGACGCGGGATGATTGGTATTGTCAGGGGTGTCTCCTTGAGGCTTGCTGAACTTTTTCACAGGCGAGGCTCCTTTTTCACGGGTGTTTTCATCCTTGGGTCCTTCAATGTCGCGGACATCCATGAAGGCTAGCGGTGCGGGCTGACAGACACCAGTTCATCAAGTGCGACACAACTTGAAGGAATTTTCCGAAGCCCGTGAAGGCGGATACTTCACACGCAAAAAAAATGGGCGATCACCTGGATCGCCCATTGTTGTTACTGCGACTGCAATCGTCGCCCGATCACGTCCATCAAATCACAACCGTCACACAGCGGAATCGCCAACACCCGCGCAAAATCCTGAAGCAACAGAGCATCACGGCCCATCCCCTCGCCCACGGACAAGGTTTCCAGCTGTTGGCTCACGCTACGAATGCGATAGGCCGCAGTGTCATGCAACACATCCACCGGCGCATCCGTATCAATCAGCAACGACGCAATTTGGCAATCGATGCCCGTAATCGGCATATATCTGGCCATCAGTGATCTCCTCTCTCAATGCCGTATCGGTGGCTGAACGACAGGCGCACCTTCGGGTGGATCAACGTTATCCAGCGCCTGGTTCACCAACAACTCGGCAATGACCGCCAACTGCTGAATCGAGAGCGCGACGTTACGCTTTGAGCCTTCCAGTTTGCAGGCCAGATCTGTAATCAGGACATTCAGTGATGCCAGAGTTTCGCAGGCATGGCTTAGCAGAGTTGTGGAATCGACGCCGGGAGTGATCGTGAATACGTGGCTGATCGGGTCGGTATGACTGGGGTTTCGCAAGCGAGCGCTGACGGCAGGCTCGGTGATTTCGGAAAGTGGAACGGCATCGACAGGATCTGAATCGGCCGGGGATAAGGGGGATTGGGACTTAATTTTTTCATGTGCGAAGAACCTCGGTAATTTAAGAAAACTGCCGATCTCACTTCCACAGAGAGGGTGGCAGCTGTACGCAGGTGTGGAAGTCCGGGATACCGAGAGAAACCCAGTGCACGCAATCGTGCTCCTGCGCACAGCCGCCATAAGCAACAATGTTGGCATAAAAAAAAGCCAACAGGTGTTTAGAGGCACATGCTCTCTCGGTAACCACCGGACTTCCACATCCGACCGCTGATTTTGCAGCGGCCCGACAAAGGTATCGGTAGGTGGGTTGGCGCACCAGTTCATGGAGTACGATACGTCTCGCAGGAAATGTCCGACGCCTGTGCAGGCCAGCGCACTGCGTCCGAGGACGTCCCTTCGAGATTACATCCCCACCACCTACAACCCGGGTAGGATCGCCCGCTTTTTAGCCTGTCCACCACGCGGTCAGTGCTGATAGCTCCAGTCGGCAAGGCTTTCGATTTGAGTCAGGGCTGGTTTGTCGAACCGCAGGCGGGATTGCAAGTTGCGCGCATCAGCGGTGGGCGTTACACCGCCAGCAATGGCCCGGATGTCGAACAGGACGCGATGATGTCTGTACAGCCGTTTGCCGGGTTCACGCGCCGAGATTGGCGCGGGCGTTGCGGTGAAGGCGGCGGACAAACACAGCTTCTTTGCGGAAGTGGGCTACACCCATGGCAGCGACATCGAGCAGCCGTGGGCGGTGACGGTCGGGTATCGCTATAACTGGTAACCACACCCTGCAGCTGGCGCAGCCTGCGTCCGGCTGCGAAGCAGTCGTGAAATCAAGCGGTGCGGTGTTTCAGGAAGACCGCGTACTCAGGGTTTACGACTGCTGCGCAGCCGGACGCAGGCTGCGCCAGCTGCTACAGGGTCGGTGGGGTGTCAGTCATCCGGCATTTCAGGGGGCTTGGTTGGTTTGGCCGGTTTGCCATTCTTGGTGGCCTTGACCCCTTTAGCGCCTTTGACCGGCTCAGCCTCGGCAGGTGGGGTCACTACCGGCGGCGCGGTGGCTTCTTTTTCGGCTGCTGGCAGGGCATCGATGGTGTCGAACACTTTCTTCAAATCGACCGATTTTGACTCAGCCCCCGAACTCTCAAGCTTCTTCTCGCCGTCCTTGCCGATCAGGATCACTTTGGGCAACGCCCCCGCACCGAGTTTCAGGGAGCGAATCAGCGCCATGGTGTCCTGCTGACCGAGGTCCTCGCCGTCGCGCTGGCCGAACATATTCAGCACGCTATACACCCGGATTTTGCGTTGGGCGATCCCGTCCTTGTTGGCCGGATCGTCCAGTGACTTTTTCAGCCCGACCCAGACAGGATCGACGGTGCTGGGTGCAATGACAATCAAGGGCCGGAACCGGCCTTTGTCGGTATCCAGCGGTGAATCACTTTCGGTTGCGAATAAGGGACCGGCGAAAGCCAGCAAGGTTGTCAGGGTCAAAAACCTGATGAGCATGCGCATCTCCTTTTGATAACCACGCTCTAATGATTGCGCATCGCGGCGTTCGTTCCGGGTGACGCACCGCAATTGTGTTTCGCCTTGACCCAAGCTTAGGTCAGGGCGGTCATTGCGCAACAGACGGGGCTAATCTCATCGCAGATAAGCAGCGGGGTGATTCAATCGGAATCAGAACGCCAGTTTGTAACCGATCAGCATCAACATCGTCGCCAGGCAAGGGCGCAGCACTTCATCGGAAATCTTGCCGGTCAAATGACTGCCCAACCAGATCCCCGGCAGCGAGCCGATCAACAAGAATCCCAGCACGTGCCAGTCCATGTTGCCCATGCTCGCATGGCCAAGCCCGGCGACCAGTGTCAACGGCACCGCGTGGGCGATTTCGGTCCCGACGAGGCGACGGGTCGGCAGCAGCGGATACAGGATAAACAGGGCCACGGTGCCCAGGGCGCCCGCACCGATGGACGTCAGCGCAACCATGGTGCCCAGCACCAGGCCGGTGATCACCGTCATGCCGTTGAGGCGTTTGCCACTGGGGTTGTAGTTGCCACCGGCGCGCTTGTGAGCGAAATCGAGCAGGCGCTTCTTGAACAGAATCGCCAATGCCGTGGCAAACAGGACGAACCCCAGTGCCTGCTTGATGATGGCATTCATGGTTTCAGGCGCGGTGTGCAAGCTGCTCAGGAACCACAGCGTCAACGCCACCGCCGGCACGCTGCCAAGGGTCAGCCAGCCGGTAATCGCCCAGTCGATGTTGTTGTTTTTCCGGTGGACCAGCACGCCACTGGATTTGGTGATCGCCGCGTAGAGCAAATCGGTACCGACCGCTGTCGCGGGGTTGATGCCGAACCACAGCAGAATCGGGGTCATCAACGACCCACCACCGACGCCCGTCATGCCGACAATAAAGCCAACCACCAACCCGGCAACGATCAACCCGATGTTCACTAAATCCATTGAGACGTCCACAAAGACCGCAGAAGAAATCTGGCCCGCAGCATAGCGATTTTTCTTATAACCACTTATATCGATGCGAACTATCGTTATATCCAAGACATAACAACATCCATTCCCCTGTAGGCGCTGTGTCGGGGTTTATTGCACCGGCAGGAAATTCAGGAACAGCAGGCTCTGCGCATAATTCAAGCCGATGCGCCGGTAGCGTTCGTCGAGCATCTGCGTCAGCAAATCCAGCCGGGCAACGATCTTGCCGAACTCCACGGCGAAACTCAGGTTGCTGCCCTCCTCCGAGATCTCGTTGGAGAACAGCAAGGGTTCGCCTTGTTTGTTTTGCCGCTGGCTGAGAATCCACGTGGCGATCTCGATGTTGCGCGCGGCGTTGTTGACGAACGTCGGGTTGATCGCGTCCGTCATGTAGAACTCCAGGCGATTGCCGTGAGCGGTTACCAGCATGCTGCCGATGGCATAGATGAAAGCACCGACCCGGTCACCGAGAAACTCCGGGCTCATGGCAAACCTGAGCGCCGCCAGGTCTTTTTTGCCACCGAGGGTGGGCAGTGGCTGTTGCTGCTCGATGGCCATGCGCACTTGCTTCCCGGCGGTTCGGGCATCGAGGAAGCCGGATTTTTTCAGCTCCTCGGGGTTGCGCAGGTAAAGCTTGCTCATCAGCAAATAGAGGCTGTCGAGGTTGTCACGCATCGTCAGCGTGGCCATGCGGTCGACGCTGGTCTGCAGAAATTCCTGGGGACGGCCTTCGCGGAACTGGCTGACAATGTCATTGCCCTGTTGCTGGCTGCAACCGCTGACAAAGAACATCGCCAAGCCAGCCAGAAACAAGCAGCGGCGGCGGATCGGTGGGGTGATGCGGGGTAACACTCGAGCCATGGGTTCTTGAACTTGGGCATGGGCCAGCGGTGGGGATCGCCGCCGGCTGCCCAAGGATAGAGCCGTCAATACCAAAAAAGTGCAGTGCCGGTGGTCCGTGAGCGAAGGCGCCTGCCTGCCCAAAGGTGATATCTCGTCATGTTCGCTTTTACCTGGAAGATGGCGCTGGAGGGAACCACCGGGTTATTTTGCTGCCAACTAGGTATCCACCGTGTTGCACACAGGAGGTTTTCATGCGGTTCCTTGAACTGGCCGGCGTCAACGTACCGGTCATTGGCCAGGGCACCTGGCACATGGGTGAAGATCATTCGGCGCGCGCTAAAGAAGTCTCGGCCCTGCGCCAGGGCATCGAGCTGGGCATGACGTTGATCGATACCGCGGAAATGTACGCTGAAGGCGGCGCCGAGGAGGTGGTCGCGCAAGCCATCAGCGGTCTGCGTGACCAGGTCTTTGTGGTCAGCAAGGTCTACCCGCACAACGCCAGTTGCCAAGGCATTCCCCAGGCGTGCGAACGCAGCCTGCGGCGCTTGAAAACCGATTACATCGATCTGTACCTGCTGCACTGGCGCGGCCAGTACCCCTTGGAGGAAACCGTCGAAGCCTTCGAGCGCCTGCGTGAAGACGGCAAGATTGGCCGTTGGGGTGTGTCCAATTTCGACTTGGACGACCTGCACGAACTGCACTCATCAACCTGCGCCACCAATCAGGTGCTCTACAACCTGGAGGAGCGCGGCATCGAATTTGATTTGCTGCCCTGGAGCCAACAACACCAGCTGCCGTTGATGGCGTACTGCCCTATCGGCCAGGGCGGTGAAATGCTGACGCATCCGACGCTGGTAAAAATTGCCGCCCATCACGGGGTGACACCGGCTCAAGTGGCGCTGGCATGGATCCTGCGGCAGCCCGGCGTGATCGCCATCCCCAAAGCGGTCAAACCTGAACACGTGAAATTGAATGCGCAAGCCGCGCAAGTGCGGCTCGAACCCGGGGATCTGGAGGTGCTGGACCACGCGTTTCACGCGCCACAACACAAACAGCGATTGGCCATGGTCTGAGCCATCGCCGTATTGGCAGAGGGTTTCTGCATGCGAAGCACCGATCAGCTCGATGCTTTTAACTTGCCACGTTTCGTCCAGGCTCAAGACCCGGTCTTTGAGTGGGTTCAGGAAGAACTGAGTGCCGGTCAAAAACGCCGTCACTGGATGTGGTTCATCTTTCCGCAGCTTGCCGGGTTGGGGGGCAGCGAAATGTCCCGATACTTTGCCATTCGCTCCAAAGAGGAAGCCGCGGCGTATCTGGAGCATTCATTGCTGGGCCCACGATTGCGTACGTGCACGCAATTGGTCCTGAACATCAAACAGCGCTCGATCGCCGAGATTTTCGGTCATCCCGATGACCTCAAGTTCCACTCTTCAATGACGCTGTTTGCCCAGGTCGCTCCGGACAACAGCCTCTTTGACCAGGCCCTTGAACAGTATTTCCACGGCATACGGGATGACTGGACGCTTTCATTGCTGGACTTAAAACAGGCCCATTTGCCCACCAATCAGGGTTGAGAAGTCATCGTCGACAAACGGCAGGATCGCGTCCGCCACCGGTTGCAGTTGCCGGGTGACGTAATGGTCGTAGTCGATCGGGGCGCTGCGAATCTCCAGCGGCTCGGGCCCGGCAACGGTGATCACGTAGCTGATCCAGCCGCCGTTCTGGTACTGACGCGGACGGCCCTGGCGGTCGTTGAAGTCATCGGCGATGCGCGCGGCACGCACGTGGGGCGGCACGTTGCGCTCATAGTCGTCGAGGGTACGGCGCAGGCGCTTGCGGTAGATCAGGCGGTCATCGAACTCGCCAGCCAGGGTCTTTTGCACGTAATCGCGCACGTAGTCCTGATACGGCTTGCGGTGGAAGATCCGCGAGTACAGCTCCTGCTGGAATTGCCGGGCCAGTGGCGACCAGTCGGTGCGCACGGTTTCCAGGCCTTTGTAGACCATTTCATCCGTGCCATCGGCGCGGGTCACCAGGCCGGCGTAACGCTTCTTGCTGCCCTCCTCCGCGCCACGGATGGTCGGCATCAGAAAGCGTTTGTAGTGGGTTTCAAACTGTAATTCCAGGGCACTTTCCAGCCCGTATTCCGCATGCACATGTTCGCGCCACCACTGGTTGACGTGGTCGACCAGCGCGTGGCCAATCTGCGCGGCCTCCTCCTGACCGTGGGCGCGGCGCAGCCAGACAAAGGTGGAGTCGGTGTCGCCGTAGATCACCGTGTGACCCTGGGCCTCGATCAGTTGCCGGGTACGCAGCATGATTTCGTGGCCACGCAAGGTAATCGACGACGCCAGCCGTGTGTCGAAGAAACGGCAGCCGCTGGAGCCGAGTACGCCGTAGAAGGCATTCATGATGATCTTCAGCGCCTGAGACAGTGGCGCGTTGTGTTCGCGTTTTGCGGTTTCGCGGCCTTCGGCGACCCGGGCGACGATGGCCGGCAGGCAATGCCGGGTTCGTGAAAAACGTGCCCCGCGAAAACCCGGCACAGAGTCGCTGTCGTCGGGATGCTGCAAGCCTTCGATCAGCCCCACCGGGTCGATCAGGAAGGTGCGGATGATCGACGGATAGAGGCTTTTGTAGTCGAGCACCAGCACCGATTCGTACAGGCCCGGCTGCGAGTCCATGACAAAACCGCCGGGACTGGCCTGTGGTGACTTGCCGCCCAGATTCGGCGCGACAAAGCCCTGACGGTGCATCAGCGGCATGTACAGGTGAGTGAACGCCGCCACCGAACCACCGCTGCGGTCCGCCGGCAAACCGGTGACGCTGGCACGCTCCAGCAAGAAGGTCAGCAGTTCGGTCTTGGCGAAAATCCGTGTGACCAGCTCACAGTCTTTGAGGTTGTAAGTGGCGAGGGCCGGTTTGTCCTCGGCGAACATGCGGTTGATTTCGTCCATGCGCTGGTACGGCGTGCTGATCGCCTTGCCCTCACCGAGCAAGGTTTGCGCGACGTTCTCCAGGCTGAACGAGGGGAAGTTCCAGGTTGCCGAGCGCAGGGATTCGATGCCGTCGATGATCAGGCGCCCCGCGGCTGACGCGAAGTAATGGTTGCGGCTGCCGTGTTCGCGCCACTGCATTTCTTCGCCGCCGCGCCCAAGCTTGAGCGGTACGCCCAGGCGTCGGGCGTGTTCGTGGAGGACGCGAAGGTCGAACTGCACGACGTTCCAGCCGATGATCGCGTCGGGGTCGTGGCGGGCAAACCATTCGTTGAGTTTTTTCAGCAGCACGGTTCGCGAGTCGCAGTATTCAAGCTGGAAATCCACCGCGCTGGCGTCACCATTGGGCGGCCCGAGCATGTACACCTGGCGTTCGCCGCAGCCTTCCAGGGCAATGGAATACAACTCGCCTTGTTCGGTGGTCTCGATATCCAGCGAGACCAGCCGCAGGTTGGGCCGGTATTTCGGGTCGGGTTTCATCTGCGCGTCGAGCAGCAGGCCTTGCGCATCGGGCGACCCACCAAAGATCACTGGCGCGGTGATGAACCGTTCCATCATGTAGCGCTCGGGCGGGCGAACGTCGCCCTCGAACATCTCGACGCCGGCCTTGCGCAGCGCGGTTTCCAGGCGCATCAACTGACCGTGCTGCTGGCAATACAGGCCGAGCACCGGACGATGCTCGAAATCCAGCAGGGCCAGGGGCTTTAGTTCGACGTCTTTCTCGCCGCGAAGCACCTCTTGCGCCTGTTCGCGCTGGGCGGCTGGAATGAACGCCACCGACGGCTGATGAGGCAGGCGGATGCGCCGGGGACCACTGTCGGTCGCCAGCCAGAACTCGACTTCCGTGCCGGCCGGGGTGTCGCGCCAATGCCGGGTCAGGACGAAGCCCTGCTGTAAATCCACCACTGCAACCTCTCGATTTGATTCAGGCGGCAATTCTACGCGTCATCAAGGGGCAGCGGGTCATGCGCGCCACTTTCGACTTTCTCATAGGGTTTAACCGCGGTTTACCGAAAAAATACCGCTGAATGGCGTTTTTTGAGTCTTATCTGCCGCTTTCACTCTTGCCCTCAGCGCTTGGGTCTACGATTCTTCAAGAACAACGACAACACCCGAGAAGCCACCATGAAAACCGTCGCCCAACTGCTCAAGCTCAAAGATCAGAAGAATCAGGAAGTGCACCAGATCAAACCTGATCACATGGTGCTGGAAGCGCTGATGAAGATGGCCGAGAAAAACGTCGGCGCCTTGCTGGTGGTGGAAAATGACGAGGTGCTGGGCATCATCAGTGAACGTGATTACGCACGCAAACTGGTGCTGCATGGCCGTTCTTCGGTGGGCACGCCGGTGCGCGACATCATGGTGTCCCCGGTGATCACCGTGGACACCCATCAAACCGTCGACACCTGCCTGGGCATCATGTCCGACCGACGCCTGCGTCACCTGCCGGTGGTGGAGAACGGCAAGTTGATTGGCTTGCTGTCGATCGGCGACCTGGTCAAGGAAGCGATTGCCGAACAGGCCGAACTGATTCGCCAGCTGGAGCAGTACATCCGCGGCGAGTAATCCGAAGACACCCTGGATCAAAATGTAGGAGTGAGCCTGCTCGCGATAGCGGTATGTCAGTTAATGAATAGGCTGACTGATACACCGCAATCGCGAGCAGGTTGTTATTCGGTGTTCACACTGGCCAATGCCGCGCGAAGACCGGGGCCAGTGTCGGGTGCCGGTCGATGCGCTCCAGCCACGCGAAAAAACCGGGACGGGTGTTGCGTAAATGCTCACGGCTGCCGGCCCACCGCGACACCACCGCCGCCAGCACATCCAGTGCGCCCGGCGTCTCATCCCCCAGATACAGCTCGCCGGAAAACTGATCGGCAAACACCTCCCAGCTCCAGTGCAATCGCGCGCGGGCGCCGGCCGTGAGGTTTTGCCTGGACGCCTCATCCGTCTCGGCCAGCCAGCGTTCGGGGTAATCGATGATGCCGATGGCTGCGTAGCAATTGCTGACGATGTACGTGAGGCCGCGGATCGCCTGATCACGGTCGGCGGGCAGTGTCGGCAACAGGTTCGACTTGGGAAAGGTCAGCCCGAGATGAATCAGGATCGCCGCACTTTCGGTCAGGATGCTGCCATCGGGCAGCTGCAGCGTTGGAATCTGCTTGAGCCGGTTGAGCTTCTCCAGTGCCTGGGCTGCCTCCGAGGACAACTCGACGTCGATGAAGCGATAAGGAATTTCGCACAGCTCCAGCGCCGCTTCTATCGCCGCCGCGCCGGAATTCTGGTGTCCATAAAGTTGATACATGGTGCGGCCTCCTGGCGAGACGGGAATGGGGTCATGAGAGGCGTCACCTGCCGGTCGTGGTGATCCAGCTAATCAGTGTAGAAGCGTCGATCCGCCCTACCCGTACCATCCGACGACTGAACCATCACGCCCGCGTGGGGCGACTCACAGGGGCTATCAATACTGTCGATGTTCACCATCACATCAATGAAGTTCTCATAAAAAATCCTCGGCGTAACATCCGCTCCATACCAACCCATAAACACCCCGGAGCACACCATCATGAAACGCCAAACTATCCTCGCTATCGCTTTCTCGGTCTTTGCAGTTAACGCTTTTGCCGCAACCTCTGCTCAACCTGTGGTCGCTGAAGGCGGCTCGGATCGTCTGATTGAAAGCCGAGTGGCTGAAGGGGGTTCGGATCGTTTGATCGAGAATCGTGTGGCCGCTGATGGTTCCGATCGCTTGATCGAAAACCGTGTAGCCGCTGATGGTTCGGATCATCTGATGGAAAACCGCGTTGCTGCTGATGGTTCTGACCATCTGATCGAGAACCGCGTAGCCGCTGATGGCTCCGATCATCTGATGCAGAACCGCGTTGCCGAAGGTGGTTCCGACCGTCTGATCGAAAGCCGCGCGGCATAAATGCAGGGGTTTACCGCAGTACTCAATGAAAAACCCGGCCTGACCCGCCGGGTTTTTTTACGCCTCTCGTTCGATCAGGGTTACTGGCCAGCCCGCTTCATGCAACGCTGATAACGCTCATCGACGCGCTTGGCAAACCATGCCGTGGTGAGCTTGCGGGTGATTTTCGGGCTTTGCAGTTCGATCCCCGGCAACACGGCACGAGGCAATGCCCTGCCCTCGGCCTGATCGGCCAACGCGAACACTCGCCGGTAGAGTTCCGTTTCCTCGAATTTCAGGCTTTTGCCCTCCTCCAATTGATTGCGAATGGTCGTATTGCGCATCCCCAACGGCTTGCCAAGGCTGCGCACCGCCACTTCCGTGGTACCGGGCATGATCGAGTCATACCGGACCAAGTCGCCATCCAGCGCCAACGGGATGCCTGACACCCGGCTCAACGCGTTCTGAAACGCCGCATTGCGGCTGGCGTACCAACCGGCATTGAAATCAGCGAAGCGATACAACGGTTGCGTGTAGCTCACCGGATAACCGAGCAAATGGGCGATGCCGAAGTACATGCCGCCGCGCCGAGTGAATACCTCGTGGCGAATCGAGCCTTCCACCGGGTACGGATAGTTCTTCGCCTGCTGTTCGGCGAACTCGATACTGACCTGCATCGGCCCGGCGGTGTGTACCGGATTGAAGCCACCGAACAGGGTCTTGCCCAAGGGCACCATGCCAATGAAATCATCGAAAATCGCGCTGAGTTCCTTTTCACTGCGCGCCGCGTTGAGGCGGTCGCTGTAGCTTTTGCCGTTGGGTGACTTCACCTGCAGCGCGCCGCTGATCAACAGGCTGGGGATGTGGACTTTAGCGGCGCGACGGTCGATTTCGTCCCGGGCGATCTTGCCCAGGCCCGGCACAGGCGGGTCGACCTGGAAGGTGGATTCCTGCTCGGTCACGGCGAGCACCGAACACAGGTTTTGCGTGGACGGATAAATATTCTGGGCGGCGAAGGCGGCGTAGATGTCCGTGGCCCACCCTTGGCGATCCGTGGTTTTGGCCGGCAGCAAGCGCACGATTTCGGCCTTGACCTCGGCGGGCGGGCGCGCGGGTTGTTCCTGCGGGTGCTGAGTGCCGCAACCGGCCAGCAGCAACAGCGCCGCGCCGCCCATGATCAATCGATTGGCTTGCATGGTGCTCCATCAAATCCGTTGAGCCGGGTTAACCATACGACCAATGGCATGGCGCAGGCTATGACTCTTGCGGCCGCGCCCTGTTCCATCGTCATGTCAGCGGGGCCTTTTTCCGTTGGGCGGTCAGCCTTCCGGCCGACTGCGCCTGAACCATACTTGAGCCAGTCACCGAGGAGACAGGCTCATGCACCGTAGCGACGTACTGATCGTCGGCGCCGGCCCGACCGGGCTGGTCCTGGCGCTGTGGTTGAGCAAACTGGGGATCCGCGTGCGGATTATCGACAAGACGTCGGCGCCCGGCACCACGTCGCGTGCGCTGGCAGTCCAGGCGCGCACGCTGGAGCTGTATCGCCAGCTCGACCTCAGCGAAGCCGTGGTGCAAAACGGCCATCGCGTGGCGGCAGCAAATTTCTGGGTCAGCGGTGAATCGGTTGCACGATTGCCACTGAGCAACATCGGCGCTGGCCTGACACCCTATTCGTTCATGGAAATCTTTCCACAAGACCAGCACGAACGCTTACTGATCGAGCGTCTTGAAACCTTCGGCATCAAGGTGGAACGCGGCACCGAACTGGAGGATTTCGAGGAAACCGGCGATGGCATCACCGCCCACTTGCGCCTGCCCGATGGCCAACAGGAAACCTGCCAGGCGTGTTACCTGGCCGGTTGTGATGGTGCCCGTTCGATAGTGCGTAAAAAGCTGGACACCGGGTTTCCCGGTGGCACCTACCAACAGATTTTCTACGTGGCGGATGTGCAGGCCAGCGGGCCGGCACTCAACGGCGAACTGCACGTGGACCTTGATGAAGCGGACTTCCTCGCCGTGTTTCCGCTCGCCGGCAGCGGGCGCGCGCGGTTGATCGGCACCGTGCGCGACGAGCGCGCCGACCGGGCTGAAACCCTGCGTTTCGAGGACGTCAGCAGCCGGGCCATCGAACATCTGCAGGTGCAGATCGAGCAGGTGAACTGGTTCTCGACCTATCGCGTGCATCACCGGGTGGCCGATCACTTTCGCACCGGCCGCGCCTTTTTGTTGGGCGACGCGGCCCACGTTCACAGCCCGGCCGGTGGTCAGGGCATGAACACCGGGATTGGCGATGCGATCAACCTGGCGTGGAAATTCGCGGCGGTGTTGAGTGGCGGTGCCGAGGCCAAACTCCTCGACACCTACGAAACCGAACGCATCGCCTTTGCGCGCAAACTCGTCGCGACCACCGACCGGGTGTTCAGTTTCGTCACCGCCGAGGGACGCGTGGCCGACGTGCTAAGGACACGGCTGGCACCGTTTTTGATCCCGAAGATGGCCTCGTTTGAAACGTCCCGCGAGTTCCTGTTTCGCACGGTCTCGCAGATCACTCTCAACTATCGTGGCATGCCGTTAAGCACCGGCGTTGCCGGGCACGTTCACGGCGGCGATCGCCTGCCTTGGGCGCATGACGGCGAAGGCGACAACTTTGAATCGCTGAGGAATCCGACCTGGCAGGTGCACGTGTATGGCGACACCAGCGACGAAATGATCGCCTGGTGCATCGAGCATCATCTGCCCTTGCATGTGTTTGACTGGCGACCGGCGTTTGAAGCAGCGGGGTTGGGGCGTAACGGGTTTTATCTGCTGCGCCCGGATACGTATGTGGCGATTGCCGAGACGTGTTCCGATCCGAAGGTGATTGAGCGGTACTTCAACCATCATGGAATCCGGCCGTACTTCGGCACGCCCTGAAGTCACCACCAATCAACGGTGGGAGCGAGCTTGCTCGCGATGGCGTTAGCACATTCAAAAGTGATGTGACTGACCGTCCGCTATCGCGAGCAAGCTCGCTCCCACAGGGTTATGTGGCGGGGTTTAGATCCCGGCCAGGGCCAGGTCCATTGCGAAGTAGGTGAAGATCAGATCCGCGCCCGCCCGCTTGATCGCTCCCAGGCTTTCACGCACCACACGGTCCTCATCAATCGCCCCCGCTTGCGCGGCGAATTTGATCATCGCGTACTCGCCGCTGACCTGATACGCCGACAGCGGCAAACGCGATACTTCGCGGATGTCGCGGATGATGTCGAGGTAGGCGCCGGCCGGCTTGACCATCAGTGCATCCGCGCCTTCCTGTTCGTCCATCAGCGATTCGCGCACTGCTTCGCGGCGGTTCATCGGGTTCATCTGATAGCTTTTGCGGTCGCCCTTGAGCGCGCTACCGCCGGCTTCACGGAACGGGCCGTAGAGCGCCGAGGCAAACTTGGTCGAATAGGCCATGATCGCCGTCTGGCTGAAACCGGCGGCGTCCAGCGCCCGGCGAATCGCCTGGACCTGCCCGTCCATGGCCGCCGACGGGGCAATCACATCGGCACCGGCCCGAGCAGCGGCGACAGCTTGCTTGCCAAGGTTGATCAGGGTCTGGTCGTTATCGACCTCGTGGTTGTGCATCACGCCACAATGGCCGTGGTCGGTGTATTCGCAGAAGCAGGTGTCGGACATCACGATCATTTCCGGCACGGCATCCTTGGCGATCCGCGACATGCGCGACACCAGCCCGTTATCGCTCCAGGTATCGCTGCCGCTGCTGTCCAGATGATGCGACACGCCGAAGGTCATGACCGACTTGATGCCGGCGCGGGCGTAGCGCTCGATTTCGCCGGCCAGTTTCGACTCCGGAATGCGCATGACGCCGGGCATGCTGTTGATCGGCACGAAGTCGTCGATTTCTTCCTCGACGAAAATCGGCAGCACCAGGTCGTTCAGGCTGAACTCGGTTTCCTGGAACAGGCTGCGCAGGCTCGCATTGCGGCGCAGACGGCGTGGACGTGCTTCGGGGAACTGGCTGGACATGGGCATTCCTGAAAAACAGAGGATGAGACTAACGTCGTAGGGGGTGAAGCTTATGCCCTGCAAGGCACAAGGCACAAACCTCAGGTGCAGAACAAACCCTTACCGGCTCGGCAATAATCCCCCGGATCGACACAGCCCCCTGTAGGAGTGAGCCTGCTCGCGATAGCGATAGCACATGCACCGTCAGTGTGACTGACACACCGCTATCGCGAGCAGGTTCACTCCGACAGGTTTAGAGCTTCAGGGTGCCGGAAATACAGGTCACCACCGCTCCACCAATCCAGATTTCATCACCGACCTGATCCACCTGAATGCGCCCCGCCCGTCCCATCGTCAGGCCCTGGCTGACCACATAGGAGGCTGGCGCCAGCCCCTCGGCAAGCAACCACTGCGCAATCCCGGCATTCAAACTGCCGGTCGCCGGGTCTTCCGGCATGCCGTCGCCGGAGATGAAGGCCCGTACTTCGAATTGCGCTTCATCCCCATCACGCTCGGGATTCCACGGTGCAATCACACCGACCGCCAGGCCCAACATTTGCGAGTGATCCGGTTGCAGCTCCAGCACCTGCTGGCGGTCCGCGACCATCACCGCCAGCCAGCCAGCGCCGTTATCCACCCACTGCGCCCGGACAATCACCCCGACCTCCAGACCGAGCCCGCGTCGCACGCGCTCCACCAGTTCGGCGTCCACCGGCCCGGCGTTGATCAGGGGTGGCGCGAGAAAGGCCAGCTCCGCGCCTTGTCGACGGACCCGCACCAGCCCGACGCCGCACTCCTGAATGATCTCCTCGCCCTTGGGCACGCCACCAGCCTCAAGCCAGGCATGGCAAGTGCCCAGGGTCGGATGACCGGCGAAGGGCAACTCATTCAGGGTGGTAAAGATCCGCACGCGATAGTCGGCCCGCGGATCGCGCGGCTCCAGCACAAACGTGGTTTCACTGAGGTTGGTCCAGGTCGCGAACGCCGCCATGCGTTCATCACTGAGTGCGTCGGCCCCCAACACCACCGCCAACGGATTGCCCTTGAGGGCGACGCGGCTGAAGACATCTACTTGCTTGAAATCGAATGTACGCATGATCTTCCTTGTTCGTGAGGCACTCTACTTAGGGATTTCCAGCCCACGGATCACCGCCGGCCGCGAGAGAAAGCGTTCCAGCACGCGCGTGACGTTCTTGAAATCCTTGATGCCCACCAGGTCGCCGGCCTCATAGAAACCGATCAGGTTGCGCACCCACGGGAACGTCGCGATATCGGCGATGGTGTAGCGTTCACCCATGATCCAGTCGCGCCCTTCAAGGCGTCCATCCAAAACTTTTAACAAACGTTTACTTTCCTCGACGTAACGGTCGCGGGGGCGTTTGTCCTCGTAGTCCTTGCCGGCAAACTTGTTGAAGAAACCTACCTGGCCGAACATCGGCCCGATGCCGCCCATCTGGAACATCAACCATTGAATCGTCTCGTAACGCGCGGCCGATTCCTGCGCCAGCAGTTGCCCGCTCTTGTCGGCGAGGTAAATCAGAATCGCCCCGGACTCGAACAATGGCAGGGGTTTGTCCTCGGGACCATGCGGGTCGAGGATCGCCGGGATCTTGTTGTTGGGGCTCAACGACAAAAACTCGGGGGACATCTGATCCTGGGTGTCGAAGCCCACCCGATGCGGCTCGTAGGGCAGTCCGATTTCTTCGAGCATGATCGAGACCTTGACGCCGTTGGGGGTCGGCAAGGAGTACAGCTGGATCCAGTCGGGGTATTGAGCCGGCCATTTTCGGGTAATCGGGAACGCAGACAGATCGGTCATCGGTAGCCTCCATCGCCAAATAAAGCGTTGAGCATAATCCAGGATTGGCGCCCGCAGGTTGCGATCTTTTCGCGTTATCGAAACCGCTGATGATGACGATCAAAAGATGTCAGCCTTTGCCAACGCGTCTACGTGTAGGGTGTCCATAATTTCGCAACATCTTGTCGATAACCTTGACTGCACCCTGTTCAAGGTTATCGATAAAGTGCCGCGCACCCGCCGGTATCGAACCAAACAGGCTCAGAGGACTCTGAGCAATGCCCTTTCGAACACGGACCGGCCCAACGACATGGAAAACACCCGAAGCTGGGAGCTGGCGGTGTAAAGGTTTGTCAGCCTTAACTGAATGCGCTGAAGATCCCTTATTCACATGATGAACCTGTCCAGATTCGCTAAACGCTTCAAACACCGTGCGTATATTTTCCTGCCGACGCTGCTGGCGGCGAGCGCATTGTTTTTGTCGCTGGAGTCCAGCGAAAGCCGCGCCCAGCCGGCGGACGGCACCCAGACCCTGGTGTTCCTGCGTCACGCAGAAAAACCCGCTGGAGGTCTGGGCCAGCTCAATTGCCAGGGCCTCAACCGCGCCATCGACCTGGCCACCTTGTTGCCGGAAAAATTCGGCAAGGCCAACTATGTGTTTGCCGCCAACCCGACGCGCAATGTCGAGGAAGGCGAACTGGACAATTCCTACAGCTACATCCGCCCCCTGATGACCATCAGCCCCAGCGCGATCAAGCTCGGCTTGCCGGTGAACATCGAGTTCTCGGCCAACGACACCAGCGATCTGGCGGACGAATTGCTTCACGACAAGTACCACAACGCCATCATCTACACCGCCTGGTCCCACGGCTACCTGCCCGAGTTGATCAACAAGGTCGCTGGAGAGGCGGTCGGCAAGAAACAGAACATCACCGAGGACTGGGAGTCCAGTGACTACGATTCGGTGTACGTACTGACCCTGACCTGG
The DNA here is from genome assembly GCF_015461845.1 of Pseudomonas mucoides. Classification (GTDB taxonomy): domain Bacteria; phylum Pseudomonadota; class Gammaproteobacteria; order Pseudomonadales; family Pseudomonadaceae; genus Aquipseudomonas; species Aquipseudomonas mucoides. The sequence continues at coordinate 69,599 of NZ_JACOPW010000011.1, forward strand.
CACAACGGCAAGGCCAGCCTCGTCAGCCACAGTTACAAACAAGGGCTGGATAACGGCTCGCAGACGTGTCCGACCTAAGCGGTCGGCAACTTCCCACACGCAGTGAAGACCACGGCAGACAAGTGGCGGGCTATCATGTACCCAACTCCCCTTTGCCTGGACTCTCTTCATGTCACTTTCTTCCGCAGCTGTCCCCGCCCGGGGTTGGTCGTTCTGGTGGAAACCCGCCCTGTTCGTTCTGGTCGCCTGCATTGGCCTCTATTACGTCAAGTGGTCGCCCTACTACCTGAAAGCCTTCATCGCCGCTGACAACCACAGCATCGGCGCCTCCATCCTCAACGACGAACAAACCGCCCCGCTGGCCGCTGCCCTGACGTATGCCAAGGTGTATTTCCTGGCGATCTGGAAAGCCGCCGTACTGGCGGTGATTCTGGGCTCCCTGCTGCAAGTGTTGATTCCACGGGACTGGCTGCTGCGCCTGTTCGGACGCGCCAGCTTCGCGTCGACCTTGCGCGGCGGCCTGTTCGCCCTGCCGGGGATGATGTGCTCGTGCTGCGCCGCGCCAGTGGCCGCGAGCATGCGTCGCTCAAACGTCTCGGTCGGCGCGGCGCTGGCCTTCTGGATCGGCAACCCGGTGCTCAACCCGGCAACCCTGGTGTTCATGGGGTTCGTGCTGGGTTGGGGGTTCACAGCGTTGCGCCTGGTCGCGGGGATTGTGCTGGTGTTCGGGGTGTCGATGGTCGCTCAGCGCATCAGCGGTCCGGAAACACTGCCTGAAGCGGCTGTCGAGGCGGTCGCCGAAGTCAGTGAAAAGGACACGCAACCGTTCCTGACGCGCTGGGGTAAAACCCTGTGGCAATTGTTCTGGAGCACCATTCCGATCTACATCCTGGCGGTCATGGTGCTGGGCGCGGTGCGGGTCTGGGTGTTTCCGCATATTGACGGGGCCATGGCCAACGGCCTGCTCTGGCTGGTGCCGCTGGCGATCATCGGCACGTTGTTTGTGATTCCCACCGCCGCGGAAATCCCGATCGTACAAACCATGATGACCCTGGGCATGGGCACCGCTCCAGCCGTGGCGTTGCTGATGACACTGCCGAGCATCAGCCTGCCGTCGCTGCTGATGCTGCGCAAGGATTTCGATGCGCGGGTACTGGTGAGTGTGGCGCTGATGACCATGGGGGTCGGGGTGGTTAGCGGGTTGATCGGGGCTGCTTTGCTCTAAGATCTTTGGTGCCTGAAAGGGCCCTATCGCGAGCAAGCTCGCTCCCACATTTTGACCGTGTTTGATAAACATCTCGGTCTAATGTGGGAGCGAGCTTGCTCGCGATGGGGCCGGCCAAAACGACCTTAATGTTGCGGGTTCACCCGCTCCCGCAGGTACTCAAGAACCGCCGCCTTCTCTCCCGCAAACTCAATCCGCACGCCTTTCTTCTCCCGCTGAAACGCATACATCGGGTCGTAATATTCACGCAGCAACCCTTCGATCCAGCCCCGGTGCAGGTCCACCGCGCCGCTTCGGCCCTGCTCCGCCAAGGCCTCTTCCATCAACACCAACATCCGCCGATGGCGTTCGCCACCCAGGCGTTTCTGCACGTTGTTGAGACTTTCCAGCAAGCGCTCGGAAAACCGCGCAAACCCCTCATCGCCATGCACACCAATGAATTCGGCACACAGGTCCACCACGTAGTCGCGCAAAATCCGCTCGACGCGCCCTTCAAGGCTGTCTTCCAGCCAGACCATCGGAAACTGCTGCATGCCCTGATACAGCGGCAACGGCAAAGCGCAACTGCCGACCGCCCGGCTCTCGTCTTCCAGCACAAACTGCTCGATGCCATGGGCGCGCTTTTTCAGCACATCCACCGCCAGACGGTTCTCGAAATCAATGTTGGATGGCTGCCCGGTCGCGCGCTTGCCGAAGCTGGAGCCGCGATGGTTGGCGTGGCCTTCAAGGTCCAGTCCATTGCTCAACTGCGTCAGCACCTCAGTCTTGCCGGTGCCGGTCATGCCGCCCAGCAAGACGAAATCGCATTGGGCAACGGCCTGATCGAGGGTGTCGAGCAAGAAGGTGCGCATCGCCTTGTAGCCGCCATCGACCCGTGGATAGTCAATGCCGGCCTCGTCCTTGAGCCACTGCTGGACGATCTGCGAGCGCAAACCGCCGCGAAAACAATACAGATACCCCTCGGGGTGCGCCCGGGCGAAATCGGCCCAGGCCTGGATGCGCTCAGCCTTGATCTCGCCGGACACCAGTTGATGCCCCAACGTGATGGCCGCCTGCTGCCCGTGTTGCTTGTAGCAAGTGCCGATGCGTTGGCGCTCGTTGTCATTCATCAGCGGCAGGTTGACCACGCCGGGGAATGAACCCTTGATGAACTCCACCGGCGCGCGCGCATCCATCATCGGCCGGTCGTTAAGAAAGATCTCGCGGTAATCGGTGAAGTCGATCGACATCAAAACACCTCAACCGCGTGTGTCTGTCGCTCAACCAGTTCGCCTATCGGTTCCAGGTTCAGCCCCAGTTCGGCCGCCACCGCGAGGAACCGTTCATTGCCTTCGGGCGTGACCGCAATCAGCAGGCCACCGCTGGTCTGCGGATCGCACAGCACGCGTTTGTGCAGTTCCTGGAGTCGTCCCAGTTTGCTGGCGTAACTGTCGAAATTGCGCAGTGTCCCGCCCGGCACGCAGCCTTGCTCGAGGTAATACTCGACACCGGGCAGACGCGGCACGCGGTTGTATTCAATGCGGGCGGTCAGTTGGCTGCCGTCGGCCATTTCCACCAGGTGCCCCAGCAGACCAAACCCGGTGACGTCAGTCATCGCGGTCACGCCGTCGAGCTTGCCGAAACGGCTGCCGGGTTTGTTCAGGGTGCACATCCAGTCGCGGGCCAGACCGATGTCGGCGGTGCGCAACTTGCCCTTCTTCTCGGCGGTGGTAAGGATGCCGATGCCCAGCGGCTTGGTCAGGTAGAGCAGGCAGCCGGCGGTGGCCGTGTCATTGCGCTTCATGTGGCGCTTTTCCACCAGCCCGGTCACAGCCAGGCCAAAGATCGGCTCCGGTGCATCGATGGAGTGCCCACCAGCCAGCGGAATCCCGGCCTCGTCGCAGACCGAGCGGCCGCCGCGAATCACTTCCCGGGCAATCTCCGGCGCCAGCACATTCACCGGCCAGCCGAGGATCGCAATCGCCATCAGCGGATCGCCGCCCATGGCGTAGATGTCGCTGATGGCATTGGTGGCGGCGATGCGGCCGAAGTCGAACGGGTCGTCGACGATGGGCATGAAGAAATCCGTGGTCGAGACGACCCCGCGTTCTTCATCAATGGCGTACACCGCCGCGTCATCGCGCGACGCATTGCCGACCCAGAGTTTGGGGTCGAGGTTCTGCGCCCCGCTGCCGGCCAGAATCACTTCCAGAACCTGGGGCGAGATTTTGCAACCGCATCCTGCGCCGTGGCTGTATTGGGTCAGACGAATCGGCTCGCTCATGGGGTGCACCTTGTGGGATCAATGCGGCCGATTCTAGCAGAGCATGGCCGGAGCAAGGCGCGAGCATCGCAGGTACTGATAGACAGCCATCGCGAACAGGCTCACTCCTGCATTTGATCTTCAGTGAACACAAATCCAGTGTTCGACACAGATCCGTTGTAGGAATGAGCCTGCTCGCGAAGAGGCCGGCGCAACCCGCATCAGTGCCGGTTATGGCAACAGAATCACCTTGTCACCGCTGCCCTGATTCACTTCCGCATACCGCTCCAGCCCTTCCGCCAGCGGTGATTCAAACAAACCCTCGGGCAACGGCAACAAATCCTGATCAAAGAACTTACCGAATTGATCAAGCATTGCCGCGCACGCCTGAACCCCATACAGCAACGAGTTGATCCCCACCACCGAACCGCCCTTGCGATACAGCGCCAGGGCCGGCAGTTGCACCATGCCGTCCACCGGCGCGGCGATGATGGCGATGCGGCCGAAGGTTGCCAGGGCCGCAACCGAGGCCGGCAGCCAGAACCCGGTGGTGTCGAAAATCACGTCGGCGCCGCCGCGATACACGGCGTTCACCTGGGCGCCCAAGTCCTCCGGCTTATCCAGTTGCAGCGTCTGATAACCCTGAGCCTGCAATTCCTTGACCTGCTCCGGTCGCCGCGCCGCCGCCAGCACCTGGGCGCCGCGTACCTTGGCCAGCGCCAACGCCGCGCTGCCCACCGCACCGCCACCGATCACTAACAAGCGCGTTTGCGCCGTCACCAGGCTGCGCTCCAACGCATCCCACGCCGTGGTGTAGGGCACGCCGAGGCTGGCGGCCTGGGCAAAACTCAGGTGGGTCGGTTTGAGCGCCACGCCGTTGGCCGGCAGCTTGACGAATTGCGCATGGGAGCCGTCGGCAAAGAACCCCAGTTCACGCCCGGTGCCCCAGACTGCCTGGCCGATCAGCGCCTGCGGGCCTTCAACCACGACACCGGCAAAATCCCGACCGGGAATCCGTGGCAGCGTGGTGTAGGGGAAACGTCCCAGCACGTTCTTCACGTCGCTGGGGTTGAGGCCGGCGGCCTTGATCTGCACCAGTACTTCATCGGCGCCGGGAACGGGCGTCGGCACGTCAACGTAGCGCAAGGCCGAGAGGTCGCCGGTTTTGTCGAACTGCAATGCTTTCATGAGCGTTTCCATGGAGTAAATGAACGGTTCAGGAGATCCAGCCAGCGACCAGTTGCCGGCCCATGGGCCACAACTTTTCACCGGCCAGCATGCCGAGCAGCCCGACCAGCGCGATGGCCGGTGGTGCGGGGGAACGAAAGTCCAGCGCGCCGTAGAGCAAACCGACGCCCAGACCGATGACCAGCGAGATGAGGTAGCTCATGGCGGACTCCGGGGGCAATGAAGACAGGCCCAAAGTCTAGTGCGAGGTGACAGCGGGCACCGGCCAAGTGCTTCTGAATTTCGGCCAAAGCACCCATATCCCAGCTGCTACAAGGTTTGGATATGGCTGGAAAATTGTGAAGGCGCGATGCCCAGTTCCCGGCGGAACATGTCGCTGAAGCTGCTCGGTGAATAGCCCAGCTCGCGGGCAATTGCGCTGACCGACACGCCCTGAATCAGCTCGGCCACCGCCGTCGCCAGTTGCACCTGTCGTCGCCATTCGGCGAAGCCCATGCCCAGCCCCTCCTTGAACAACCGCGCCAGGGTGCGCACGCTGGCACCGGCGTTTTCAGCGTGTTGTTCGAACGGGATGTCCAGCGAAGGCGCGACCATGACCGCCTGACAGAGGTTCATCAGGCGCCGGTCGGAATCATCCGGCAACGGGATTTTCAACAGAGAGCGCCTGGCTCGTCTAAGCTCCAACAGCGCCAGGCCGACCAGTGCTTCGTAATACTCGGGCGCACCATCGTTACCCTGTTCGACCAAGCCGACGATCAATTCACGCAGCAAGCCGCCGACTTCGATGACCTGGACCGTGTTGTCCAGCGTGGCGGCCAGGGACGGCCGCAGGTAGATGTTGCGCATCTGCAAGTCCGACACCACACGAATCCCGTGAGGCATGCCCGGCGGTAGCCATACCGCCCGCTGCGGCGGCACCACCAGCGCCTCATGGGGCGTTTCAACCCACATTACCCCGCTCATCGCATACAGCAATTGGCCCCAGACATGCTCGTGCGGCTCGATATACAGGCCGCGCGGATAAGTGCGCGCCAGCGGTTGCACGGGCACATCGGTGTCACTCAGGTCAGGGGGCGCAGCAAGGGCCATGGGGCAGCAATCATTGAGGTTTTCAGGTCTTGCATGGTAACCAGCCCGAGGCCTTGTCGCCACTGGCTGCCACCGTCTGACAATAAGACTGAATTTTCCGTAACCCCAATGATCCTTCTATTACCACAGGGAGGAATACGGGCTTTATGAACAACGCAAAACTATTCGTCATTGAATACACCCTTCATGGCGTCCCCAAGTCATTCATCATCCGCCTGGACAAGATGGACAACGCGGAAGCTTGGCATTGGGCAAGCTGCGACGCCGGAGTGGGCAGGATCCCGCGATTCGGCCGAGAGAAGGTGCAAAAGACCAGCAAACCGATGGCGGAGAAATTCGGGGTCGAGAATGTGAAGTGGCGGCCGGCGAGTTAATGAAGTGGGGGCCCGATCACGCGACTGGAACCTTGTGGGAGTGAGCTTGCTCGCGATGGCGTCGGCACTTTCAACAGGTAAGTGACTGACAGTCCGCTATCGCGAGCAAGCTCGCTCCCACATTGATTCGGGTTGATCGGCCTTCCCGATCAGGCTCCACTTTTTTATGCACTACTTCTCGTGAGCACACTTGCAGCCCTTGCTGGAGCATTCTTCGCCGTGCTCATGGTGCTTGGCGCAGGCCTCGCAGCAATAGTGCTTACCGTGGCGCGCTATCGGATGCTCGCCCAGCTTGCACGAGCATTTGGGACAATCGCAGATACTGTCACTGCTGATCATGAGTCAGACTCCATTGGTGTGGTCGTCGGGATGCCGCAGACGCGGCCCGTCTAACCAGTGTAGGAGTTTGTGTCAGGCCTGCCGGGTGCTGCTGCGATACATGAACACCAGCGCCAGCCCCAGGCACACCATTGCCACGATCCGGCTGTTCGACAAATCGATGGCCGGATTGCCCAGCCAGCCGAAATTGTCGATCAGCATGCCCATGCCCAGTTGCCCGACGATCACCGCCACGGTCGCCACCGCTGTGCCGACCCTGGGCACCGCGCCGACCATGACCATCATGTACACCACGCCGAACAGCGCGCCACTGAGCTGCCATTTCGGCACGTCCAGCAAACTCAAGGCCTGCGCCGGTTCGAAAAACAGGATCAGCAGACCGGTGACCACCGCGCCCACCACGAAGGTCAGCAAACTGCTGCGCAACACGCCCACCGTTTCGCCCAGACGGCCATTGATCGCCGCCTGCACACTCAGCACCGCACCCGCCGCGACGATCACGGCCAACAAAATAATCAGATTCATCATTAACCCCGAGCGATCAAAACAAGTGCCACGACAATCAGCAGCAACGCCAGCCAGCGTTCACCGTTGACCTTTTTGCGGCTCGTGCCGAACCAGCCGAAGTGATCGATCAGTACGCTTTTGCCGACCTGCCCGCAGAGAATCGCGATCATGGTCATCGCAATGCCGATGTGCGGCGTGGCCAGGGTCAGCACCACCACATAAATCGGCCCGAGAAAGCCGCCGATCAATTGCCAGCGCGGCAAAGTGTTCAACGCCGGGCCTTGTTGCGGGCCGCTGAACAACAGCAGCAAAAACAGAATCGCCGAGCCGACCCCGAAGATGCTCAACGTCGCCCATAAATGCCCAACCTGGACCCCGAGCGGCCCGAGTAACCCCGCCTCCACGGAAAGGCCCATGCCCGCGAGGATCACCAACGGCAACAGCAATAGCCGCAGCCCTGGTTTGGTCGCGGGTGTGACCGCGGTGTCGATTGAAGACGCTTGCATAAAGGAAACCTGCCTGTAGAAACAATGGCCGGCATTATCCGGTGGCAGAGCTTTGCGATAAATGGGAGCATTCTGACAACACTTTTGCGTAATCCGCACAGCAGGATGAACCATGCACGGTCTCAACGAACTCGGGTTCAAGGCGCTTCGGCTGTTTGTCGCTGTGCTCGACCACGGCAGTTTTTCAGAAGTGGCACGGCGCGAGGGTCTGGCGCCCTCTTCGATTTCCCGGCAGATCCAGCTAATGGAACAGGCCCTGAGCCAGCAATTGCTCTACCGCCACACTCGCGCCGTCACGCCCACCGAAGCCGGGCGCATGCTCGGTCATCATGCGCGGCGGGTGCTGGTGCAACTGGAAGAAGCCGAACAAGCCTTGCAGGAACAGCAAAGTGAACCCAGCGGACTGGTGCGGATCAACGCCCCCGTGGTGTTCGGCCAACGACACCTGACGCCGTGGCTGGGGCAATTGTGCGAGCGCTATCCGAAGCTGCAGCTGGATATCCAGCAAACCGACCATTACATCGACCCGCTGCAAGAAGGCGCCGACCTGCTGTTTCGCATCGGCCCGCTGCACGACTCCAGCATGCAGGCACGGATCCTCGCGCCGCACCGCTTTCAAGTCGCCGCCAGCCCGGCCTACCTCGAACGCCACGGCACGCCGCAACGCCCTGAAGACCTCGCGGCGCATCAATGCCTGGCTTACAAAGGCGCGACCGGCCTGCAACGCTGGTTTTTCCGCAAGGATCAGCAGGACTGGGCGCCCTACTCGGTCAAAGGGCCGATCACCGGCAACCACGCCGACACCTTGGTGCAAGCGGCTGAGCAAGGGTTGGGGCTGGTGATGTTTCCGTCATGGCTGATTGGTGAAGCAGTGCGCGAAGGCACGCTGGTGCCGGTGCTGGGGGAATTTCAGGTCTCCAACAGCCTGGAGCCGCAACAGATTGCGGTGCTGTGGCCGGGCAGCCGACGATTGTCGGTGAAGGTGCGGACGGTGATTGATTTCTTTGTCGAGTGCTTTGGGGTGGTGCCGTATTGGGACAGGCCGTAGCGACCTGCCCTGCAAGGGATGCAATTACTCCGGCATGGAACGAATGATATCGGCCAAATCATCTTTGGTGATTTCATTGGCCTTTATGGCCGCGGCGACATCTTCCTTGGATAGAGGAAAACGCTTAAACATTTTCTTTAAAGCATCCGCATCAACATTGGACATCCAAAGAGGCGCAACAAAGTTCCCCTTGTACTCGGGCTTCATCGGGACATCTTCATGTGCAATCACGCCCTTATGATTAAAGTAGACAATGTAGCGATCATGCCCTTCAGGGAAGCTTTTGTCGTAGTAAAGAGTTACACCGGTCGGTAACACATAGTAGTTTTCATCGCCTTCAGGACCTTCAATGAGCATTGGCTCTTTAGTTTTGATCATTTTCATACTTTGAGACCTCGATGAATCATTAAAAAAAACACACACCAAAAAGATCACACCAAGTAGCAATATTGCAATTAACCAAAGGCCCGTTTTTTTACTAATAGACATTTTTCTTGTCATAGCGCGCCTCCGTATTCCCCTCTAGCATTGCTTGAACGTCCATGGGCATAAAAATGCCGTCCGCCGTCCTCGACTGAGTTTTGGATGCTATTTTCTTCTCCCATGAAAGCCCTCTCAAATCCATATACTTGGAAGGTTCAGATACGATTTTCTTACCTGTTACTTTTGCCCCTTCCAGTGAAACTGTCGTGCAATTGTTAGTCGTTGGTAGATAGGAGCCGGGTAGCAAATACCGCACGTAGTTATCAGTTGTTTTTTTGATCTTTATTTTTGTTGACAGCAACTGATCATAATGAGCAATTACGGCTTCTGCTTTGGAGTTCTCCAAAAAATAGACGAAACCTGTAGTTGTCCGACCAAGGCTCTTCTCTGAAGCCACATAAGCCTTGAAATTGGACCATACGTTTAAAATGGCCTCGCCTTCACTATCGAAAGGCCCCCAGACGTCTCCGTACCGGCCAAAATCATAGGTGATATTTTTGTTACTCACCACAACATGAATTGCCGCATGTCCGAAGGGTTGATCAACTCCATTATGTGTATATGGACCACCGATCAGAATCTCCATATAAGCGCCAGACACTACCAAGGTATTTGTTTTTGTGGTTTTACCTGAGGCTCCCGTGTTTTTCGCAGCCTGCTTTGTACCAGATGTCTTCGTAGGCTGAACCATTAAAGATGTTCCGTATCTTCAAGTTTTGGAAATTTAATGCTGCAACTTCCGCGAGGAACATTTGCAACATGCACAAACCCTTCACCATCAAGAACACCAGTGACCACGACACCATCAGAAAGTGTCAACACATACTCTTCATGGGGAATCGGCTCTTCTTTTTCATTGAGCAGTTGAAACTCAACAAAGGTTCTTTCTTTCAGAAACTCAGAGAAAAAACTACTGGTACTACTGGAGCCAGCGTTACCAACAAATGTATCGGGGGAGCCGGCTGTGATTGTGGCCCCGCATGCCGTTTTCGACCCAACATGTGCCACTTCTTTCCCAAGGCCAAAAACGTGGGGAGCACCCGTTGTTATGGGATTGCTGCCGTGTATGGGGCATGAGTAGGTGTCGCCTACCAAGGCGATAGGTAGGGAATTGACAAAAATAGGGCTTGATCCGGTGGTAATTGCTCCGCCGTGACTGCCTGGATCTCCAAGTCTCGCTACTGGCTTTCCTGCCATGAATTCTCTCCTTTGAACATCGAGAAGCGCGAATAGTACATGATCCTGATCCAGTATTTCGCGCCGCTATCGGTTCCGGAAAATACCGACAAGCAAAGCGGCTGTTTCCGACCTACCTCCGGTTGACTGCCCTGGCCCCACTCCCTATCCTCGCACCTGTCACGACTCATTCGTGATCGGGTTTGACGGCCTGACATTCTTACGACGCGCATAGCCTTCCTTTGCTCGAGCACCTCTGTGCCCGCTCATTGCATATGGCGACTGTGCGTGGGGCACTTTCGGGTGCGCCGGGTTCGTGAGACCGGTCCGTCAACCCGCGCACAGTTGCCACCCTAATTCGTTTGACGGCGTTTTCGTGGCAGCTCTTCTGAACTTTCACGGAGCTTCACCTATGACGAATCCAACTACAAAATTTACCCCTTTCGCCCCCTGCGATCACGTCGACCACCACCTGTTCGCCGTTCAACCCGGCATCCCGCTACTCGACGCCCTTGAACACGCTTCGGTCTATCTCAGTTGCGCAGAAGCTCTCGCCCATCAAGCCCCTACCGCCACACGGCCGGAACATGGCGCTTCGCTACGCTGGGCCAGCCAGCAAATGCTCGGCACCGCACGCTCATTGGTTTAAGCCTCCATCGACGGCATGCACGCGGCAAAATCAGAAGGTGATGCATGAACCCGCATATGCCGATGACCAACAACGAGAGTGATGTTCCGGTTTTACTTGTTTCCACTCAGGCACCGCTGGATGTCTTGCACAGCAATGCCGCCTCACGATTTCTGACTGTGACGCAGATGATGGAAAGCTTGGCGAGTCTGGACATAACCCGGGCCAAAGGGGCTGATGTGCAGCAATTGGCGAAGGCTGCGGCGATGTTGTTGCGCGATGGTTGTGATGTGATGGATGCCTTGGGACGACAGATTCGGGCTGCGGTGGTTTAACCTCGTGGGAGCGAGCGTGCTCGCGATGAGGGCGGCACATCCAACATTGATGTTGGCTGACACTCCGCTATCGCGAGCAAGCTCCCTCCCACAGGTTATATGTGGTGTCAGATACGGAACTGGCCGACCAGTTTGCCCAGGCGCTGGCCGAGGTCTGCCAGGCTGCGTGAAGTCTGCGCGCCGAGCTGGGTTTCATCCGCCACGTTGTCCACGGCCACCGCAATCTGATGCACGCTGCGGTTGATCTCTTCGGCCACCGCCGTCTGCTCTTCCGCAGCGCTGGCGATCTGCGCGTTCATCGAGTTGATGGTGCCGATCAACTGCGCCATGGTGTCCAGCGAGGCGCCCGCCTCGTTGGCCTGGGCGGACGTGCCGTCACCGGCTTCGCTGGAACGGCGCATGGCTTCCACCGCCGATTGGGTGCCAGCCTGCAAGCGGTCGATCATGCTCTGGATTTCCTGGGTGCTGATCTGCGTACGACTGGCCAGCGCCCGCACTTCATCAGCCACCACCGCAAAACCACGGCCGGCTTCACCGGCGCGCGCTGCTTCGATGGCAGCGTTGAGTGCCAACAGGTTGGTCTGATCGGCAATCGAACGGATCACCCCAAGGACGCTGACAATCGACGACACGTCTTTTTGCAGGCTGTCCAGGGACACGCCGCTGCTGCGGATGTCGTCCACCAGTGCATGAATCTTGACGATGCTGCCCGCCACCACGCGCTTGGCCGCCTGACCTTCTTCGTCGGTCTGCTGCGCCGCCACTGCCGCGTTTTGTGCACTTTTCGCCACTTCCTGCGCCGCCGCCGACATTTCGTTGATCGCCGTGGCGACCTGATCGGTCTCGTGACGCTGACGCTCCATGGCCTGGTCCGAGCGCTGGGCCTGATCGGACACCTGATTCACCAGCCCGGTCAGTTGCGTGGTCATTTCGGTGATCTGGCGCACCAGGCTGTGGATCTTGTCAACAAAGCGGTTGAACGAGCCGGCCAGTTCACCGAGTTCGTCCTGGCTGGTGATGGTCAGGCGACGGGTCAGGTCACCCTCGCCTGCCGCGATGTCATCGAGGTTGGCTTTCATCATGTTCAGCGGGCGCAGGATGGTGTTGGCCAGTAGCAGGCCGACGGCCGCGATCACCAACAGCACCACCACGGCAATCCCGACGATGCTCAGCAGCACGCCTTCCATGCGCTCCTGAACCTTGGCTTCCACCAGCGCGACTTGCGCTTCGATGCCGTCAAGGTTGACCGACGTACCCACCGCCATGTCCCACTTCGACAGGTATTCGGTGTAGCCCAGTTTAGGCACCAGCACTTGGGTGTTGCCGGGCAGTGGCGAGCTGTATTGCAGGTAGTGCGTCCCGTCCTTGGCAACTTTCACCAGGTCGCGGTTGACGTAGACACCGTTCGGATCGCGGTTGTCCTTGAAGCTCTGGCCCACGCCTTCGGGGCTGTTGGCCTTGAACAGGCGAACCGTATTGGAGTCGTAGCCGAAGAAGTAGCCTTCCTTGCCGTAGGTGATACTCGACAGCAACTTGATCACCTGCGCCCGCGCGGCGTCATCGCCGGGGGCGGCGGCGTCGTAGAGCGGCTTGATGGTGGTCATGGCCACGGCCACGTAGCTTTGCAGGGTGGCCTTGGCGTCGTTGAGCAGGCGCTGGCGCGTTTCCTCGACTTCCTTGTGCGCCTGTTCCTGAAGCACGAACAGTGTGGTCAGGCTGATAACCAGGGCAAAGAGCAACACCGGGAGAACGGCAAGGGACAGGACTTTAGCCTTCAGGCTCATGCGCATGACGGTTCACTCTTTTGGTTTTGTTGGCGTGGTTAAAAGCTTTAACGGCACGCCGGGCCAAAAGTTGAGCTACCGGGGCAATGAGGTCCCTGGTAGGAGTGAGCCTGCTCGCGATGACGGCAGCACATCCAACATCTATGTGACAGACATACCGCTATCGCGAGCAGGCTCACTCCTACAGTTGATCGGTGGTGTTTACAAAACCATCGCCGCCACCCAACCAAACGCCAGCAGCGGCAGGTTGTAGTGCAGGAACGTCGGGACCACGGTGTCCCAGATGTGGTGGTGCTGGCCGTCGATGTTCAAGCCCGAGGTCGGGCCCAGCGTCGAGTCCGAGGCTGGCGAGCCGGCATCACCCAAGGCGCCGGCCGTGCCAACGATGCAGACGATGGCCAGCGGGCTGAACCCCAGCTGCACACACAACGGCACGAAAATCGCTGCCAGGATCGGCACGGTGGAGAACGACGAACCGATGCCCATGGTCACCAGCAAGCCCACCAGCAACATCAGCAACGCGCCGATGCCCTTGCTGTGGTTGATCCACGAGGCCGAAGATTCCACCAGCGTCTGCACCTGGCCGGTGGCTTTCATCACTTCGGCAAAGCCTGACGCGGCGATCATGATGAAGCCGATCATCGCCATCATCTTCATGCCTTCGGTGAATAAATCGTCGGTTTCACGCCACTTAACAATGCCGGAGACCGAGAAGATCAGGAACCCGGCCAGGGCGCCGATGATCATCGAGTCCAGCAGTAACTGGATAATGAAGGCCGCCACGATGGCCACGCCGGCCACCATCAGGCTCAGCGGGTTGTACTGCACTGCGACCTGTTCGACTTGCTCGATTTTTGCCAGGTCGTAGACACGTTTCTTGCGGTAGCTGAAAAACGCCACTGCCAGGCCGAACACCATGCCCAGCGCCGGGATGCCCATGGCGTGGGTGACGTTGATGCCGCTAATGTCCACACCGCTGCGGGCGACGTTGGCCAGCAGAATCTCGTTGAGGAAGATGTTGCCGAACCCCACCGGCAGGAACATGTACGGGGTGATCAAACCAAAGGTCATCACGCAGGCAATCAACCGGCGATCCAGTTGCAGCTTGGTCAGCACGTATAAAAGCGGCGGCACCAGCAGCGGGATAAAGGCGATATGTATCGGCAGAATGTTCTGCGAAGCGATGGCCACCACCCACAGCAAACCAATCAGCAGCCACTTGACCTGCCCGCCGCCGCTGGCGTGCTGCCGATCGACCATCGCCAGGGCCTTGTCCGCCAGGGCATGGGCCATGCCGGACTTGGCAATCGCCACGGCGAACGCGCCGAGCAAGGCATAGGACAACGCCACCGTCGCCCCGCCGCCGAGGCCGCTGTTGAAGGCCTTGAGCGTGGCGTCGATGCCCAGGCCACCGGTCAGGCCACCCACCAGCGCACCGACAATCAGCGCGATCACTACGTGCACACGGGACAGGCTGAGGATCAGCATGATGCCGACCGCGGCGATTACAGCATTAATCATCGTTACCTCAAGGCAAGCGAAATGAGCTCAGCCGGCAGTCTGCGAAGAGCCGCCAGCGGATTAAGTAATGGGTTTTATTAGAGGGCGCGCACTGTGCCGCAGCACCGGCGCCTTGTCAAAGTGAACACCATCCCCGTAGCAAATTTTGTTTCGTGTCTTATTTGAGCGCATGGATAAAGAAAGCCGGATCACGGCCGTTACAGTGCAAAGTCTCAGATATTTATCGAATAAAGGACGTCTCCATGTCACTCAGACAACTTTCCATCCAATGGAAAATCACCCTGCTGGCCGGGCTTTGCCTGGCCGGCATCGTGACCCTGCTGGTGGGTCTTTCGCTGTACCGCATGGAGCACAGCTCCGCGATGGTGAAAGCCTCAAGCATGGAGATGCTCAACGAAGCCGCCCAGGCGCGGATCGAATCCCAGGGTGAAAACCAGGCGCTGCTGATTCGTCAGCAGTTCATGGACGCCTATCAATATGGCCATGGATTCTCGCGTCAGGTGTTGTTCCTGCGCGATCAGGCCGAAAAGCGCTTTCTCGACGCCTTCGACCTGCGTGAAGACCTGACCCGCCAGGTCAAGTCGGCGCTGCAAGCCAACCCCGAGCTGCTCGGCCTGTCGCTGGTGTTCGAAGCCAACGCACTGGACGGCAAGGACGAACTGTTCACCGGCCAGGCGGAGCTCGGCAGCAACGACAAGGGCCGTTTCGCCCTGTACTGGTCCCAGCCGACGCCGGGCAAAGTGAAATCCATGGCGCTGCCGGAAAGTGACATGGCCGACACCAGCACCGGCCCCAGCGGCGAACCGGCCAACGCCTGGTTCACCTGCCCGCGCACCTCGCTCAAGCCGTGCGTGATCGAACCGTACTTCTACGTGATCGACGGCCAGAACGTGCTGATGACCAGCATCGTGTTTCCGCTGATGGTCAACGGTAAAGTGATCGCTTCGCTGTCGGTGGACATCAACCTCAACAGCCTGCAGGCCATGAGTCAGAGCGCGAGCAAAAAGCTCTATGACGGCCAGACCAACGTCAGCATCCTCAGCCCGGTCGGTTTGCTCGCCGGCTACAGTGCCGACGCCAGCAAACTCAGCCAGCGCCTGGACACCGTGGACAAGGCCAACGGCGCCGAGCTGATCCGCATGCTCGCCAGCAGCAGCAAAACCGAAAGCCTGCACAACGATCACCAGTTGAAAGTGCTGGCGCCGTTCCAGCCGATTCCCGGCGGCAAATCCTGGGGCGTGCTGCTCGACGTGCCGGAAAAAGTCCTGGTCGGCCCGGCCGAGATCCTGAAAAAACAACTCGACGACAGCAACACCACCGGTACCCTGGTCGAGCTCAGCCTCGGCGTGCTGGCCGCGTTGATCGGCCTGTTGCTGGTGTGGCTGATGGCCCGCAGCGTGACCAAACCGATCCTCGGCGTGGCCCACATGCTGGAAGACATCGCCAGCGGCGAAGGCGACCTGACCCGGCGCCTGGCCTATGACAAAAAGGACGAACTGGGCCAGTTGGCCGGCTGGTTCAACCGCTTCCTCGACAAGCTGCAACCGATCATCGCCGAGGTCAAACGCTCGGTGCAGGACGCGCGCAGCACGGCGGACCAGTCGTCCGCCATCGCCACCCAGACCAGCGCCGGCATGGAGCAGCAATACCGTCAGGTCGATCAGGTCGCCACCGCGTCCCACGAAATGAGCGCCACCGCCCAGGACGTTGCCCGCAGCGCCGCCCAAGCCGCACAGGCAGCCAAGGACGCGGATCAGGCGACTCGCCGCGGTTTGACCGTGATCGACCAGACCACCACCAGCATCGACCACCTCGCCGCCGACATGAGCGCGGCCATGGTGCAAGTCGAAGGGCTGGCGGCAAACAGCGAGAAGATCGGTTCGGTGCTGGAAGTGATTCGCGCGATTGCCGAACAAACCAACCTGTTGGCCCTCAACGCCGCCATCGAAGCCGCCCGTGCGGGTGAGGCTGGACGCGGTTTTGCCGTGGTCGCCGATGAAGTGCGCAACCTGGCACGCCGCACTCAGGAGTCGGTCGAGGAAACCCGCCTGGTGATCGAGCAATTGCAGAGCGGCACCCAGGACGTTGTCGGTTCGATGAACAACAGCCATCGTCAGGCTCAGGGCAGTGTCGAGCAAGTCAGCCAGGCCGTGACTGCGTTGCGTCAGATCGGCGATGCGGTGACGGTGATCAGCGACATGAACCTGCAGATTGCTTCAGCGGCGGAAGAACAGAGTGCCGTGGCGGAAGAGATCAACAACAACGTGGCAACGATTCGCGACGTGACGGAGTCGCTGTCGGGGCAGGCCAATGAGTCGGCGCGGGTGAGCCAGTCGCTGAACAGCCTGGCGAATCAGCAGCAGAGTCTGATGGACCAGTTCCGGGTTTAACGCAGTTATTTCATCCGCAGAAGATCAAAATGTGGGAGCGGGCTTGCCCGCGATGAGGCCATAACATCCGACATCTATGTTGACTGTTACATCGCCATCGCGGGCAAGCCCGCTCCCACAGGTCACTCAACGTTTTGGGAGTTCAATCACGACCTTCAACCCGCCCCACTCGCTCTCGTCCAGCCGCAGCACCCCGCTCCACGTGTCGACGATGTCGCGCACAATCCCCAATCCCAACCCGTGCCCATCCGTCTGTTCATCCAGCCGCGTACCGCGACTGAACACTTGCGCCCGCTGCTCCTCGGGAATCCCCGGCCCATCATCTTCTACACTCAACTCAAACCCGCCCGCTGTCTCGATCACGCTCAAACGAACCTCGGCATCCGCCCATTTACAGGCGTTATCGAGCACGTTACCGAGCAGTTCGAGCAAATCCTCACGGTCCCAAGGCAGCTGCAACCCGGCCGGTGCGCGGTAGCTGAGCGCCAGGTGCTCGCCATGAATCATGTTCAGCGTCGCCAATAGCCCCGGCAGTTCTCCATCACAATCAAACAACGCCCCCGGCAGCGCGTCGCCGGACAACCGGGCGCGGTTGAGTTCGCGATTGAGGCGTTGCTGGACCTGTTCCAGCTGCGCCTTGAGGATCTTGCGCAACTCTGGATGAGCGTCGAGTTTTTCGCTGGAGGCCAGGCTCAACAGCACCGCCAACGGGGTTTTCAAGGCATGCCCGAGGTTGCCCAAGGCATTGCGTGAACGCTTGAGGCTGTCTTCGGTGTGCGCGAGCAGATGGTTGATCTGCGCCACCAGCGGCTCGAGTTCCACCGGGACCTGATCATCCAGTTGCGAGCGCTGGCCTTGTTGCAACTGGGCGATCTGTTCGCGGGCCTTTTCCAGCGGGCGCAAGGCGCGGCGCACGGTGATGCGTTGCAACAGCAAAATCAGCAGCAACCCGGCCAGCCCCAATCCCAAGCCCACTTGCTGCATGCGTTTGAAGCTCTCGCGCACCGGTGTGTAATCCTGCGCGACGCTGATGGAGATGGACTGCCCAAGGCGTCGATAGTCGGAACGCAACACCAGCAACTGCTGCCCTTCCGGCCCCAATTGCAGGTTGCTGTGCAGGCCCGGATGCTCCAGCCGTGGCAACTCCTGATCCCACAGCGAACGGGAGCGCCAATGGCTGTCGGCAAAATCGATGCGGAAGTAATGCCCGGAGAACGGACGTTGATAGGCCGGTGACAGGTGCCGCTCATCCAGTTGCAAGCCTTGCGGCCCACGGACCAGCGCCACCAGCAAATTTTCGCTGTCGTCGCGCAACCCGGCTTCGAGGTAGCGCTGCAAGCCCATTTCGAACAGCCACAGACTGGTTTGCGCCAGCACCAGGCCGACGACGACCATGACGCTGATCAGTCCCAGGCTCAAGCGGCGCTGGATCGACCTCACTGAGCAGCCCCGCCGAACAGGTAACCCTGACCGCGGCGGGTTTCGATCACGCTACGACCGAGTTTACGGCGCAGGTGGTTGACGTGAACTTCCAGCACATTGGAATCGCGCTCGGTTTCACCGTCGTAGAGGTGTTCGGCGAGGTGGCTTTTGGAGAGGATCTGTTCGGGGTGCAGCATGAAGTAGCGCAGCAGGCGAAACTCGGCGGCGGTCAGCTGAATGTCGGCACCATCGCGGGTCACGCACTGCCGGCCCTCATCAAGGTGCAGCCCGGCCGCCTTGAGCGTCGGCTGATTGGCCTGGCCGTGGGAACGACGCAGCAGCGCCTGAACCCGCAGGTGCAATTCTTCCGGGTGGAAAGGCTTGGTCAGGTAATCATCGGCGCCGGCCTTGAGGCCTTCGATGCGCTCGGCCCACGAATCGCGTGCGGTGAGAATCAGCACCGGCGTCGACAAACCGCCTTCTCGCCATTGCGTCAGCACCTCAAGCCCCGACAAACCTGGCAGGCCGAGGTCGAGGATGATCAAGTCGTAGGGCTCGCTGCTGCCCTGATAGACCGCATCGCGACCGTCGGCCAGCCAGTCCACCGCATACCCCTGACGATTGAGGCCGGCCATCAGTTCGTCGGCCAACGGCACGTGGTCTTCCACCAGCAGCAATCGCATCGATCAGTCTTCCTTGTCTTTGAGTAAACGGCCGCTGACGGCCTCGATGTCCAGCTCGCGGACCACGCCCTCGGCGGTCAGCAACTCGACTTCATAAATGTAGACGTCGTGCTTTTCTTCGAGCTCGGCTTCCAGCAGTTTGGAACCGGGATAGCGATCCAGCGCCTGCTGCAGCAGTTGCTCCAGCGGCAGGATTACCCCTTGCTGGCGCAGGCGCAGGGCTTCGTCCTGGTCGAGGTCGCGGGCCAAAACCGCCGAGCAAAACGCCAGCAGCACCAGCGCCATGCGTGAAAATGAACGCACCTTCATTACGTATCCTGATGATCCTTGAGAACCTGGCCGCTGACGGCGTCTAATTCCAGGTCCCACTCGATGCCCTGTGGGTCGCGCAGCTCAACCTGATAGATGTACTTGCCATACTCTTCTTCCAGTTCGGTCTGGGTCACCGTCGAACCGGGGTGTTTGGTCAGAGCCGTGGCGTTGAGCTTCTCGAAAGACACAATGGTACCAGCGTCACGCAGCCTCAGGGCTTCGTCGGGACCGAGGTCACGGGCGTGGGCGAGGCTGGCGGTCATGGCAATGATCGAGGCGGCGGACAGGGCAGTCAGGATTTTCATGGGTGTCTCCGTATTTTTTATGTGTTGCCTACGAAGGTCACCTTAGCGAGCTGAACTTAATTGAAACTGAATTGCCATCATGAAAGATGGCAACACGACATTACAGACCTGCTCAAAAACCCTGTGGGAGCGCGCTTGCTCGCGATAGCGGTGTATCAGTCACCGTCAGTGTTGAATTTGAGACTGCTATCGCGAGCAGACTCACTCCTACAATGACCGTGCTGCCTGTTTATAATCTTGCGCTTGCCAACCATCGAGACCGGTATGACCGCCATCCACATCAAGTTCCCCTCCCTGACCCTCAAGGCCGGCCCGCGTGCGTTGGCGCGCATCCGTAAAGACGGCTTGAGCGCCGCCGACGTCGGCACGCTACCCGGTGCCGCCGGTGGCCCGAAGGCGTTGGGGATTCAAGGGCTGGACCTGGCGTTGTTTGGCGAATGGCTGCCGGCCGCCCCCCGCGAACGCTCGCTGATTGGCGCCTCGGTCGGTTCCTGGCGCTTCGCCAGTGCCTGCCTGCCGGACGCTGCCGAAGGCATCCGGCGTCTCGGGCATTTGTACACCGAGCAGAATTTCGCCAAGGGCGTGACCATGGCGCAGATCAGCCAGAGCTCGCAGCGCATGCTCGATGAATTGCTCGACGGCCGCGACGCCTCGATCCTGAACAACGCGAATTACCGACTGAACATCATGGTGGTCAAAAGTCACGGTAACCTGGCCGACGATCATCGCGGTCGGTTGGGGCTGGCGTTGGGATCAGTGATCGCCGACAACCTGCGCGGTCGCGCGCGGCTGTCGCGGCATTTCGAACGGCTGATCATCCACGACCCGCGCCTGGCCCCGCCGGTCAATGCGCTGAATGACTTCCCCTCGCGCTTTGTTGCGCTGAACGCCGGCAACCTGCGCCAGGCGCTGCTGGCGTCGGGTTCAATCCCGATGGTGATGGAAGGCGTGCGCGACTTGCCCGGCGCCGGCGCGGGGACATTCCGCGACGGCGGACTGCTCGACTATCACCTCGACCTGCCCTACAGCGGCAACGACATCGTGCTGTACCCGCATTTCACCGACCGGGTGATTCCCGGGTGGTTCGACAAGACCTTGCCTTGGCGCCGCGCCTGCCCTGCGCGCCTGCAGGATGTTCTGCTGCTGGCGCCGTCGAAAGAGTATCTGACGCGCCTGCCCTACGGAAAACTGCCGGACCGTAACGATTTCAAGCGTTTCATGGGCGATGCGCCGGCGCGGCAGAAATACTGGCACGCCGCCATGGAAGAAAGCCGACGCCTGGGTGACGAGTTCCTCGAACTGGCCGCCAACGGTCGCCTCGGCGAGCGCTTGCTGACCCTTTAGTCAGTGTTTCGCCCGCAGCTCTGGTAAACTCGCCGCCTGCCCACATCGCCGCGGCGATCGCCACCTGACAGAGCTGAAATCACTGTGGAAATCTTCAAAGAGTTTACGTTCGAATCCGCCCACCGCCTGCCCCACGTGCCGGAAGGCCACAAGTGCGGTCGCCTGCACGGTCACTCGTTCAAAGTGGCGATCCACTTGAGCGGCGACCTCGACCCGCACACCGGCTGGATCCGTGACTTCTCGGAAATCAAGGCGATCTTCAAGCCGCTCTACGAGCGCCTGGACCACAACTACCTGAACGACATTCCCGGCCTGGAAAACCCGACCAGCGAAGTGCTGGCCAAATTCATCTGGAATGAATTGAAGCCCCTGTTGCCGGAACTCAGCGCGATCCGCATCCACGAAACCTGCACCAGCGGCTGCATCTATCACGGCGAGTAACCCACTCCAACAGCCAACACGAATCCCTGTGGGAGCGGGCTTGCCCGCGATAACGGTGTACCAGTTAGCACATGTACTGACTGACACACCGCTATCGCGGGCAAGCCCGCTGCCACAATGGGCACTGCGTTTCGTCAGTGAATGATCAAGCCACCTTCATCGGTGGCTTTTTTATGCCTATGCTTTTTGTCTCGCCCCAGAGGACACGCACATGGCTGACTGGCTGCTGGACCGCCAATACCGCTTCAACGGGCACCGCATTCACTACGCCGTTCACGGCGACGGCCCGCCGCTGGTGTTCGTGCATGGCACGCCCTTCTCTTCCTACGTGTGGCACCGTATCGCCCCGCACTTCATTGCCTCCCACCGGGTGTACTACTTCGACCTGTTGGGCTATGGCCAATCGGAGAAAATCGACGGCGACGTGTCGCTGGGCGTGCAGAACGAGTTGCTGGCGCGCTTGCTCGATCACTGGGCCATCGAGCAGCCCGATGTGGTGGCTCACGATTTCGGCGGCGCCACCGCACTGCGCACGCACCTGCTGAACGGCAAGGATTACCGCAGCCTGACATTGATCGACCCCGTGGCGCTGACCCCGTGGGGCTCACCGTTCGTGCAGCATGTGCGCCAGCATGAAGCGGCGTTCAGTGGCGTACCCGATTACATTCAACAAGCCATCGTCCCGGCCTACATTCGCGGGGCGATCAAACGCGACATCCCCGAAGCAGAACTCGCGCCCTACGTGCGGCCGTGGCTGGGGGAGCCGGGGCAAGCGGCGTTCTACCGGCAAATTGCGCAGATGGATGAGCGCTATACCCGCGAGGCTCAAGGGTTGTACCCGAGCATTCGGTGCCCGGTGCAGATTCTGTGGGGCGAGGACGACCAGTGGATCCCCATCGAACGCGGCCGGGCGCTGCATCAGCTGATACCGGGGTCGCAGTTTCATCCGATTCCCAATGCCGGGCATCTGGTGCAGGAAGATGCGCCCGAGGCCATCGTCGCGGCGTTGCTGCGGTTCCTGCCCCTGACTCAATGACTCCACTCCTACAAGGGCTGTGTTGTGTTTCGTCACGCGGCACTGGCAAGGATCGCCACTGCCGCGCTAATTTAGAGTCATCAACCCAAAGGACTCGCCTCATGCACATCATCAACGCCCGCCTGCGCAACCAAGATGGCCTGCATGAGTTGTACCTGGAAGACGGCCTGATCCGCACCATCGCCCGACAGACCGAAGCCCCGACCCTGGGGCCCGACGATCTGGACGCCGGTGGCAACCTGGTGGTGCCGCCCTTCGTCGAACCGCACATTCACCTCGACGCCACCCTGACCGCCGGCGAGCCGCGCTGGAACATGAGCGGCACGCTGTTCGAAGGGATCGAGTGCTGGGGCGAGCGCAAGGTCACGATCACCGAGGAAGACACCAGGACACGCGCCAGGAAAACCATCCAGACCCTCGCCGCCCACGGCATCCAGCATGTGCGCACCCACGTCGATGTCACCGACCCGCAGCTGACCGCGCTCAAGGCGATGCTCGAGGTGCGCGAGGAAAGCCGTCACCTGATCGACATGCAAATCGTCGCGTTCCCGCAGGAAGGCATCGAGTCGTACCGCAATGGCCGCGAGCTGATGGAGGAAGCCATCCGTATGGGCGCCGATGTGGTCGGCGGCATTCCGCATTTCGAGTACACCCGTGATCAGGGCGTCAGTTCAGTGAAATTCCTGATGGACCTGGCCGAGCGCACCGGTTGCCTGGTGGACGTGCATTGCGACGAAACCGACGACCCGCATTCACGCTTCCTCGAAGTACTGGCCGAAGAGGCGCGCAGCCGCGGCATGGGTTCGCGGGTCACCGCCAGCCACACCACGGCGATGGGTTCTTACGACAACGCCTACTGCGCCAAACTGTTCCGCTTGCTCGGGCATTCGGGGATCAGCTTTGTCTCCTGCCCCACGGAAAGCATTCACCTGCAAGGACGCTTCGACACTTTCCCGAAACGTCGTGGCGTGACGCGGGTCAACGAGTTGCTCGAAGCCGGAATGAACGTGTGTTTCGGCCAGGACTCGATCGTGGACCCGTGGTATCCGCTGGGTAACGGCAACATCCTGCGAGTGCTCGAAGCCGGGCTGCACATTTGCCACATGCTCGGGTATCGCAACCTGCAAAGTGCGCTGGACCTGGTGACGGACAACAGCGCCAAGGCGATGAACCTCGGTGATCGTTATGGCCTGGAAGCGGGTCGGCCGGCGAACTTGCTGGTGCTCTCGGCGGACAGTGACTACGAGGTGATTCGCAGCCAGGGCTTGCCACTGTATTCGGTGCGCGGGGGCAAGTTGCTGATGAAGCGGACGATGCCGGTGGTGGAGTTCAGTGGTCTGAGCTGAAAACCGCGTCGACTTTGATGGCCTCATCGCGGGCAAGCCACGCTCCCACAGTGGAATGCATTCCAAATGTGGGAGCGTGGCTCCCGCGATAGCTTTCTTGAGTTCACCGCTTCAACCGAGCCGTACCAAACAGCCTGACCCGACTCAATTCCCCCGCCACTTCCTCCAGCAAAATCGGCGCCGTGCCGCCCGGCATCACCACGTTCACCTCCCCCGCCGAAACCCAACCGACCCGCCACGCCGCACACGCCACCGCACTGGCGCTGGTGCCCGAAGATGCCGTCGGCCCCTCCCCGCGCTCAAACACTCGCGCGGCGACCCGGCCTTCGGATTCAAGCATCGCCCACTGCACATTCACCCCCGCCGGACACGGCTGACCGGCCCCGGCCGGCATGGCGTAAGCAATCCGCAGCAACCCTTCAGCCAAGGGTGATTCACGCATCTGCGCATTGCTCGGCAACGCAGCAGCGTCCTCTAACAGCGTCACGCAATGTGGATTGCCGACGCGCACAAACTGGCTGCGGTTCCAGGCAGGATCCAGCGCCGCCAAGGGCGCGACATGGCTGACGTCCCGACCGTTCAACAGCCCATCCTCAACCCCCTGCGCGCCCACGGCTTGCGGCCCGAACGTCGGCTTTCCCAGGTCCAGCCAAAACCCTTGCACGCCATCGACTTCCGCCGGTTTCACGGATGTCTCCCCCGGCGAAACCGTGTCCGTCTTGTCGTGATGAACCCGCAGCAGGCACGCCCCCTCCTCCGGCATCAAGCCCTGCTCACTGAGCGACTGGGAGAAAATCGTCAGCCCATTGCCACTGCGTTCGGCCAACGTGCCGTCGGTATTGACGATCAGCAGGTCATACGGCGGCGCCGATTGAAACGGCCCGACCAGCAAACCGTCGCTGCGATGGTCCTTGCTGCCGGGGGGCTGAATGCCGGGGGCCCAGCCACAAAATGCGTTGATGGCCGCAACCGACCACTGCTCGCGGGTTTGCGCGGCAAGGTCAGCCCGTTGAGGCAGATCGATCCCGCTATCGCGCACAGCCTCGGGCGCCACGACGATATAAATATTGCCCCGTGCATCGTAAATCCGCGTCATGTCGCCTCCTGTCGGAACAATCAATGGGTCGACGATATCGCGAAACCGCGACAGCCTGTGCAAGGATGTGAACCTGCCTCACCGCGAATTGCTGCGGACACTGATAGAACCCGCGGGATCAGTCAGTGTCCTTTGGGGACGCGACGTTTTTTGCCAAGGATTGATATGACCAGCCTCAAGACCCCAACCTCATTTGTTCCTGGCCGTCTGGAGCAGATGTCCACCCGCATCGCCTTCTTCATCGCCGGTCTCGGCATCGCCGCCTGGGCGCCGCTGGTGCCGTACGCCAAGGCGCGGGCCGGGCTGGATGAAGGCACGCTCGGTCTGCTGCTGTTGTGCCTCGGGGTCGGGTCGATTCTGGCGATGCCGATGGCCGGATTGCTGGCGTCACGCTTCGGCTGCCGGCGCGTGGCGGCGGGCGGGACGTTGCTGATCTGTGCGGCCTTGCCGTTGCTGGCGACGGTGTCGTCAGTGCCGGCGTTGATCGCCACGTTGTTCATGTTTGGCGCCGGGCTGGGCACGGTGGATTCGACGGTGAACCTGCAAGCGGTGATCGTCGAACGGGCCAGCGGCAAGAACATGATGTCGGGGTTTCACGGGATGTTCAGCCTCGGCGGGATCGTCGGCGCCGCGGGGGTCAGCGGCTTGCTCGGCCTCGGGATTTCACCGTTGTGCGCGATGTTGGTGGTGATTGCAGTGCTGCTGCTGGCCCTGCTGAAAGCGGCGCCACACCTGTTGCCTTACGGCAGCGAAAGCACCGGCCCGGCGTTTGCGGTGCCCCATGGCATCGTGCTGTTTATTGGCGGAATGTGCTTCATCGTATTCCTCGCCGAAGGCGCGGCGCTCGACTGGAGTGCGGTGTTTTTGACGCAGGAACGCGGGATCGATACCGCGTACGCGGGGCTGGGGTATGCGGCGTTTGCGTTGACCATGACGGCCGGGCGCTTGACCGGCGACCGGATTGTCCGGCATCTGGGTTCCACGCGGGTGATGGTGTTCGGTGGACTGACGGCCGCAGCGGGCCTGGCGTTGGCCACGTTCGCACCGACCTGGGAGATGGCGCTGGTGGGGTATGCATTGTTGGGTGCGGGGTGTTCGAACATTGTGCCGGTGCTGTACACCGCTGTCGGCAAACAGACCGTCATGCCCGAACACATCGCCGTGCCGGCCATTACCACGTTGGGTTATGCGGGGATCCTCGCCGGTCCGGCGTTAATCGGGTTTATCGCCCATGGCAGCAGTTTGAGTTTTGCCTTTGGGTTGATGGCGCTGCTGCTGGTGGCGGTGGCCATTGGCGGCAAAGTGTTAAAAGCCTGAATTGTCGTGAGAGGGCTTGCTATGGCGAGGAGGCAAGCCCCCTCGCCACAGGTTTGTTTTTAGAACCCCACACTAGCCTGCACAAAGAACGTCCGCGGCGCCCCCACATACATCCCCGAGTTGTTGTCGCTGGACCGGGTGAAATACTGCTTGTCGAAGATGTTCTTCACCCCGGCGCCCAGCTTCAGGTTCGACAACTGCGAACCAAAGTCATAGCCACCGCGCGCGTTCCACGTCACGTAACCCGGAATATCGCCAAACTGCCCGTCCGCCGAACCTTCGGTGATGTAGTTGCCGTTGAAGCTGCCATTGGCGTTCACACCGGTGCCCGGCGAACGCTGCTTGGACTGGGCAAACGCATCGAGGTTGTAGGTCCAGCGATTGATGTCGTAACGCAGCCCGGCGGTGGCCACCTGACGCGAGTAGAACGGCAGGTCACGGCCCTTGAAGCCGGGAATCTCACCCTCATAAGTCGCGCGAGTGTAGGTAAAACCGGCGTTGGCAGTCAGGCCATCGAGCATCGGGTTCAGCGCGGCCAAGTCGTAATGCATCGACGCTTCCAGCCCCTGGTGCTTGGTCGCGCCGAGGTTGGTCCAGCCTACGTCATTGCTGATGTATTGCAGTTCGTCATCGAAGTCGATGTAGAACAGCGTCACTTCCCCGCCCCACGCGCCATCGTTGTAACGCGTGCCGACCTCGTAGGTCTTGGCTTTTTCCGGCTCCAGGCCATTGGCGGTGTTGTCGCCGATGCCGCCTTGGCCGAGCTGGAAATACTGCAGGCTGCCAAACGAGGTTTCGTAGTTGGCGAACAGCTTCCACTCTTCGGATACGTGATACATCACACTCAGCGCCGGCAGCGGCTCGTTGCTTTCGATGCTGCGGTTTTTCTCCGGTACACGCTTGCCGGCGGTGTCGAGCACCGCACGGTCGTGCCAGTCAGTGCTGATGTGTTCGAAGCGGATCCCCGGGGTCACGGTCCAGTTGCCGACGTCAATCTTGTTGTCGATGTACACCGAGTTGGCTTCAGTGCCGCCAGTCCGATCCTGGAACACATGGCCGTCAGAGGACGGCGTCAACACCGGCTGATTGTTCACCAGCGCAACACGGCTCGACTCTTCGTGCATCGCTTCTTTGAGGTAGCGATAACCGACGCTGACTTCCTGCGTGGTCGGACCCACATCAAACACGTGGGACACCCGTGGCTCGATGCCGAAGGTGTAGTAAGTGCGCGGGTACGAGCTGAGGGTTTTCTGGTCGCGGGCGGCGATGTTGCTGCCGCGAAAACTGTCGGTGTAGTAGGTCAGTACCTCGGCCTGGGTGCGGTCGTCGATCTGCCGCGCCCACTTGAACGACACGTCCTTGCGGCGCCCGCTGAAGTTGTCATAGTCGCGCACCGACTGGAACGGGTCGGCGTCGTATTGCGCCTGCGTCAGGCCGCCGGGCATGTCGGCACTGGCGTCGTAGTAGTGAAAGTTGAGGCTGAAATCGTCGACATCGGTCGGCGCCCAATGGGTCTTGAGGATCACGTCGTCGATGTCGTTGCCGTTGTTGCTTTCGCGGTAACCGTTGCCGTTGACGCCGGAATACAAAAGCGCCATGCCGATGCCGTTGTCAGCGGTGCCGCCGACAAACGCGGTGTCGATGTGTTTCCAGCCACCGTGCTGCGAAGTTTCAAGGGTGGTGCCGATTTCACCGGTGGCTTTTTCCGGGATCGCGCGCGTCACGAAGTTGATCACGCCACCGACGTTTTGCGGCCCGTAACGCACGGAACCGGCGCCGCGCACCACATCGATGCTGTCGAGGTTGCCCGAGGAAATCGGCGCCATCGACAATTGCGGCTGGCCGTACGGCGCAAACGCGGCCGGCACGCCGTCGATCAACACGGTGGAGCGCGGCGACAGGCGCGAAGTCAGGCCGCGCACGCCGACGTTCAGGGAAATATCGCTGCCGCCGGTGCCGTTGGCGTCCTGCACTTGCACGCCCGGCACACGCTTGAGCACATCACCGACGTTCATCGCGCCCTGCTCGATCATCGCTTCGCGACGAATCACCGTTCGCGCGCCGGGATGGTTCTGCACCACGGCGGCGTCGGCATCACCGAGCCAGTTGCCGACCACTTTGATGTCGGTCATGCCCAGTTCAAGCGGGCCGTTGGCGGCGGCAGTGGCTGCCGGCGTCAGGGTCACCGAGCCTTCATTGATCTGGTAGTCCAGACCGCTGCCTTGCAGCAATTGGCGCAAAGCCTGTTCCGGCGAGATGTCGCCGTCGACGGCCGGAGCCTGTTTGCCGGCGACCAGATCAGGACTGAAAAAAACCTGCAACGAAGACTGCTGGCCCAACTCACTCAAGGCCTCGCCCAATGGCTGCGCCGGAATATGAATGCCACCGGCGGCGAACGCCTGAGGCAGCGTAGCGTTGACCGTCAAGGCGAGCGCCAGCGGCAACCAATGGGATTTCTTGTTTTTGGCAGAGGTGTTATTCACGTCGAACAATGTCCTGTGGATCGCAAACATATGCGTTTGTTAATGCAAACCAGTTGCAGTTGGACAAGAAGACGATGAACTCGAAAAAAACCTGAATTTATTTTGAGATTATTTCCTGACTGCCGTCGTCGAGGGTGCGCACAGCCACCGGCAGGATGCTCGGCAGGGCCTTGAGCAGTGCGTCGGTGTTGTCGGATTTGAACACGCTGGTCAGGCGCAGATTGCCGACTTTGTCGCTGCCGACGGTGAGCGGCTTCTCGCGATAACGCGACACTTGCGCTGCCACCTCGCTGAGGCTGGCGTTGTTGAACACCAGTTTGCCGCTGCGCCACGCGGTCAGTTCTGCCGGGTTGACGGCGTAGGCTGTCGCGACAGTCCCTTGGGCATCAATGCGCGTGCCGAGGCCGGCGGTCAGGTTGACGAAATCGACGCCCTGCCCCTGAACCTTGACCGTCCCCTGCTCCACCGCCACCCGGGTTTCGCTGAGATCGCGGCGCACATCGAAACGCGTGCCGGTGACCGTCACCTGGCCGTTGCCAGCATCAACCACAAACGGCCGGCGGGTGTCGTGCTCGACGCTGAACATCGCTTCGCCTTCGATCAACTCGACGCCGCGCCGGTCTTTTTCAAAGTTCACCTGAATGCGGCTGCGGCTGTTCAGGTCGATCACCGAGCCGTCAGGCAACGCCACATGACGACGTTCGCCCAACGCAGTGGAATATTCGGCGGTGTAAGTCGCCGGGTGATTCAAACCACTGAACAAGCCCAGACCCAGCGCCACAGCCACCACACTCGCGGCCACCGCGTAACGCATCCACGACTGACGTGCGCGTCGCGCCGGCAGGGTTTCACACAACGCTTGCAAACGTGCGGCCGGCAGCAGGTCAGCCGCCGTCCACAAGCCTTGAAGGGCTTCGAACTCTTCTCGATGTTGAGGGTGTTCGCCGAGCCACGCCTCGAAGCGCCGGTATTCAACGACGTCCACCGCCGGTTCCTGCATCCGCACAAACCAGCGCGCCGCGTCGTCCCGAACGGTTGTATGCCCGCACGCGCAATCACGAGTATCCATCATGGAAGGTCCTGTTGGCCTGGGGATGAGAAGGCGCTGCCAATCATGGTTGCAACCCGTCAAGGCGGTCGCGCAGGTGCCGCAACGTGCGGATCATATACTTCTCCACCATGTTCTTTGACAGGCCCAGGCGTTCGGCGATTTCGGCCTGGGTCAGGCCTTCGATCTTCTGCCACACAAACACTTTGCGGCAATTGAGCGGCAACTCGGTGAGCGCCCGCTCGATGGAATCAGCCAACTGGATCGCCTGCATGTACTGCTCCGGGTCGCCGGTCGACGACACACTGAGATCATTCGCCTGCGACTCCATGGCGCCCCTTCGATCCTCCCGCCGATAACCGTCCACCGCGATGTTGCGCGCGGTCTGGTGCAAATAGGCCCGAGGTTGCTCCACCGCCACCGAATTCGACTCAAGCACCCGCACGAAGGTGTCGTGGGCCAGATCCTCGGCCTGCTGACGATTTCTCAGGCGACGGGTCCAGGTGCCAACCAACTCTTCGTAATGCTCGAAAAAGCCGTGTCTGCGGGGCAGCTTGGGGGTCATTGCGGTGTGCTGTGGGGACGGGGTACGAATAGTAATGCTTCCTATTAACTGGAAGCAATGGATTACATGTCGAACTAACGGCAGGTGGATCGGCTGATTGGGGAGCTTCCGGATCTGAGAGTGATGATGTCTGGCATGCCGCCATCGCGAGCGGGCTCGCTCCCACAGTGGATTGCATTCCTCTGTGGGAGCAAGCCTGCTCGCGAAGAACGATAACGCGGTCTCTGATGGTTACGTCGGCACCTCAACGTTATCCATCATCCGGTTCGCCGCCAGTTCCGCCAGCATGATGATCTGCTGGATCGCCATGGCCGTGTGCCGATGCGGCCCTTCCAGGTACCCCGCGAAATCGCTGGTCATGACGCTGGCCTGGGCCAATGTCTCACAGGTGTGGGCCAACAGGTCTTCGTCCCGCAGATTCGGTGCGAGCATGAACATCGTGCTGGGTTTGCGGGTCGCCGGGGATTTGATGGCGCCTGGGTTGAGGTAGTGATCGAGGGCGCGTTCGGCGGCTTCGTGGAGCTTCTTTGAATCGAGTGATTCGTAGGGGGATGCCGGATCTGTGTCTGGCGGGTTTGGCGTTACCTTGAACATATTTACCTTCGTCCTTATCGGGCAGCCACGCCTCGCTACTAATACGAGGGGTGGCGGCTGTACGCAGGTTAGTAGACCGGAGAACGAAGGCAAAGCCGGCGCGTCCGAGGACGCCCTGCGCACAGCCACCATCAAAATACAGGCATGGAAATACCTGTCTGACAGACGCTTGTGCAGCCTTCATATCCTCGGGCTACTAAACCCGATCACTGGGAATCAGTGACGGGAATCAAGTTACCGAGGGCGTCCAAAGCACACAAGCCGGCGGATTCTGGCGTAGTCGTAGGGAATGGCGCAAGGCGTTGTAGCTTTCAGGAAGTATCCTTAAACACCTTTAAACAGCACTCCGATTTGAGGCCGCCATCGCGGGCAAGCCACGCTCCCACAGGGTCGGCGGTGATCACAAAATTTGTAAACCGGGCAGAATGGCGCCTGACTGGAAATGAGTGGCATTTCGTCCATTTTCTACGCTTTTTTATGCAGCCACACTGCCTGCTGCCAGCCGCCTTCTAGACTCATCGAATCAAGTGGAGCCACGCTCTGTGCGCTTTTCACTACGCTGATGAAAAACAAGGAAAAATCACCTTGAAGGTTTCGGCAATCAGTTTCGCCGGCGGCGTACTGTTTTCGGTGGGCGCTTCGGCCACCGGGATCATTCCTGTCTTCGACCTGGATTTCACCCGGTCAGCCGATCAGACACTGAAGAAGCTCAATATCAACGACGCGTGCATCGTGGCGGCGCCTGACCCCGTCGCGTTCACCTATTGCCGGGAAGGCTCGACCACCCTGTGGAAGTATCAGGCTGTTGAACTGGAACAACCGTCGGCAATTCACGTGGGTGCCCGGCAACCCAATATGCAGACCGGGCAAATCAGCGTTCTGGAAGTCAACAGCGCGGCGTGCCTGCAGGAAATGGAGTCCGGCGCTATTCCTGCCCTGATGTGCAGGGCAATACTCAGCATGATTGTGCTGATGCTGCTGATTGGCTTGCGATACACCTACAAGGTCATTCGCCACCACTACGATCAACGCACAGCGTTATCGGATCCCTTCTGGCAGCCCCCGCTCGAGCCTGTGCCGCCGGCGCACCATGCCATGGCCAAGGCGTTAGGCGCGTTTGCCGTCGCCGCTTTGCTGGCCCTCGCTTATTGCTGCTGCGCCGTTATCTGACCTCGACTCCCCCGCTGAATCCGCGCCCCGCAGGATGAAAATCCGCCTCTCCCAATTTCAAAAACAACGACAACCCGTACCTCTGTGCGACAAGCCTTATCCCTCCACGAAAATTACTTTCGCCTCGTTTGAAAATCACCTCTCGAAATGTTTTAAGAGTTTCACAATCCATTCGACGTGACCCTTTCGAGGAGTACCGCATGACCCTGTCCTTCGGCTATTGGCTGCTGGTGTATGCCGCCATCGCCATCATTGCGCTGATCGTGCTGATCGCCCGCTACCGACTCAATCCCTTCATCGTCATCACCCTGGTGTCCATCGGCCTGGCCTTGCTGGCCGGGATGCCGGCGTCCGGCGTGGTCGGCGCTTACGAGGCGGGCGTCGGCAAAACCCTGGGGCATATCGCGCTGGTGGTGGCGCTGGGCACCATGCTCGGCAAGATGATGGCCGAGTCCGGCGGCGCCGAGCAGGTGGCGCGGACCTTGATCGACCGTTTCGGCGAGAAGAACGCGCATTGGGCGATGGTCTGCATCGCGTTCCTGGTCGGGTTGCCGCTGTTTTTCGAAGTCGGTTTTGTATTGCTGGTGCCGATTGCCTTCACCGTGGCACGCCGCGTCGGCGTGTCGATCCTGATGGTCGGTTTGCCGATGGTCGCCGGTCTCTCCGTGGTTCACGCCTTGGTGCCACCGCACCCCGCAGCGATGCTGGCGGTGCAGGTGTATGGGGCGTCGGTCGGGCAGACCTTGATGTACGCGATTTTGATCGGCATTCCGACGGCGATCATTGCTGGGCCGCTGTACGCCAAGTTCATCGTGCCACGCATTCAATTGCCGGCGGAAAACCCGCTGGAGCGCCAGTTCCTCGACCGCGAACCGCGCGACAGCCTGCCGGGCTTCGGCATCACCATGGCGACTATTTTGCTGCCGGTGGTGTTGATGCTGATCGGTGGCTGGGCCAACCTGATTTCCACGCCGGGCAGCGGCTTCAACCAGTTCTTGCTGTTCATCGGCAACTCGGTGATCGCCCTGTTGCTGGCGACCTTGCTGAGCTTCTGGACCCTGGGTATTGCCCAAGGCTTCAGCCGTGAATCGATTCTAAAATTCACCAATGAATGCCTGGCACCCACGGCGAGCATCACCTTGCTGGTCGGCGCCGGCGGCGGCCTGAACCGGATTCTGGTGGACGCCGGCGTCACCGACCAGATCGTCAGCCTGGCCCACGAGTTTCACTTGTCGCCGTTGATCATGGGCTGGCTGTTCGCCGCGTTGATGCGCATTGCCACCGGCTCCGCGACAGTGGCGATGACCACGGCTTCGGGGATTGTTGCGCCGGTGGCGATTGGGCTGGGTTATCCGCACCCGGAATTGCTGGTGTTGGCGACCGGTGCCGGCTCGGTGATTTTTTCCCACGTCAACGACGGCGGCTTCTGGTTGATCAAGGAATACTTCAACATGACCGTGGCCCAGACCTTCAAGACCTGGACGGTGCTGGAGACCATTATTTCCGTGGTCGCTTTCGGCCTGACCGTGGGCCTGTCCTACCTGATTTAACCGCGCGCCAATCGACTCAAAAAATACGTCACCCCGACGGCCTGATGCTCAGGTCGTTCATCGGGCGCGCCCTTCTGCGCGCCGGTTTCGGGGTGGCGGCGACTCTCCAAAAATCATAAGAAATCATCAGGAGCACCGTATGTACAACCGAACCGTCCCCACCGCCCTCTTGCTGGCCGCCAGCTCCCTGTGCGCGCAGGCCGCAGACACCGCCGCGCACGGCTTTCTGGAAGACAGCAAAGCCACCCTGTCGATGCGCACCTTGTATTTCAACAGCGACAACCGCGACGGCACCGCCGCGCCTTCGAAAACCGAGGAGACCGCCCAGGGTTTTGTGCTGCGTTACGAGTCGGGGTTTACCCAAGGTCCGGTAGGGTTCGGCCTGGATGCGCAGGCGCTGCTCGGTATCACACTGGACAGCGGCGATGGTCGCCACGTCGGCAGCGGCATGATCCCCACCGATGGCGACGGTGCAGTGGGCGCCTGGAGCAGCTTCGGCCCGACGGCGAAAATGCGCATCTCCAAGACAGAGTTTCGCTACGGCACTTTGCTGCCCAAGTTACCGATCCTCATCGCCAACGATGCGCGCGTATTGCCGCAGTCATTCACGGGTGCCCAAATCACTTCGAACGACATTGAAAATCTGACGCTGACCAGCGGCGTGCTTGAACACGCGGTCGGCCGAGCTTCGACAGACCGGACCGGCCTGTCGGTCCCCGGCGCCACGCAGGACAGTAACAAGTTCTACTACGCTGGCGGTGATTACAACATCACCAAGGATTTGAAGGCCCAGTACTACTTCGCGCAGCTGGAAGAGTTCTACAACCAGAACTTCCTCGGGCTGGTCCACGTTCTGCCGATTGACGGCAAAAGCTCCCTCACCACTGACCTGCGCTACTTCAACACCACGTCGACCGGCGCCAACAGCAGCGCCGCCGGCCGGGCCCGAGGCTACGGCATGTCGGGTTACACCGAGGACAACAACGGCGAGATCGACAACAACACCTGGGCGGCGATGATCACCTACGTGAACGGCGGCCACTCGGTGTCGCTGGGGCATCAACAGGTGAGCGATGGCAGCAACTTCGTCCAGCCCAACCAGGGCAGTCTGGTGGACAAGGGCGCCGGTGGCGGCAGCGTTTACCTGCCCACGGACAAGATGATCCAGAACTTTGCCCGCGCCGGTGAACAGACCAACTTCGGTCAGTACACCTATGACTTCGCGCCCTTGGGCGTGCCGGGGTTGAAGGCGTCGGTGGTGTACCTCAAGGGCACGGACATCAAGGCCCGCAACGCCAGCGACCAGTCCGAGTGGGAGCGCGACATGACCCTGGACTACGTGCTGCAATCGGGCACGCTCAAGGGGCTCGGTTTCACCGTGCGCAACGCCAAGTCCAACACCGATGCCGGGCGCAACGTCGATCAAAACCGCTTTATCGTCAACTACACGATCTCGCTGTTGTAACCACCGCCGGTTGAGAAACAAACGCCCCCTGTAGCAGCCGGACGCAGGCTTCGCCAGCTGCTACAGGGGGTCGCGTTTCGGTCGTTGATTGGAGGGCGGTGGGCTGGCGAGTGGATATCTGCACGAAGCTGATTATGCTTCAAGTATTCCGGCAGAAATGCCGGCGCCCTGCTTCGTGCAATTTGCAATCCGACGACATCAGCCCCAGGGCCTGGGTGCGGCAATTGATGAGAGGTACTCCGGCCTATAACAAGAGCAAGACGGAGAACACCATGGCCGCAATCGACAGTACAACCACAGGCAGTACGCCCGGACACGGCATCACCAAGGAGGAGCGCAAAGTCATTTTCGCGTCGTCCCTGGGTACCGTATTCGAATGGTATGACTTCTACCTTTACGGCTCTCTCGCCGCGATCATCGCCAAGCATTTCTTCGCCGGCGTCAACGAGACCACGGCGTTCATCTTCGCCCTGCTCGCCTTCGCCGCGGGTTTCGCCGTGAGGCCTTTCGGCGCCATTGTGTTCGGCCGGTTGGGCGACATGATCGGGCGCAAGCACACCTTCCTCATTACCATTGTCATCATGGGCATCTCCACCGCCATCGTCGGCTTCCTGCCCGGCTACGCCACCATTGGCGTGGCGGCGCCGGTCATCCTGATCACCCTGCGCCTGTTGCAAGGCCTGGCACTGGGCGGTGAATACGGCGGCGCGGCGACGTACGTGGCCGAACATGCGCCGCCCGGCAGACGCGGTTACTTCACCTCGTGGATCCAGACCACCGCGACCCTCGGCCTGTTTCTGTCGCTGCTGGTGATCCTCGCCTGCCGCACCCTACTCGGCACCGAAGCGTTCGAAGCCTGGGGCTGGCGGGTTCCGTTCCTGCTGTCGATCCTGCTGCTGATTGTCTCGGTGTACATCCGCCTGCAACTCAGCGAGTCGCCGGTGTTCAAGAAAATGAAGGAAGAAGGCAAGGCGTCGAAGGCGCCGCTGACCGAATCCTTCGCCCGTTGGGGCAACCTGAAAATCGTGATCATGGCGTTGCTCGGCGGGACGGCCGGTCAGGCGGTGGTCTGGTACACCGGGCAGTTCTATGCACTGTTTTTCCTGCTGCAAACCCTGAAGATCGACCCGCAAACCGCCAACCTGCTAATCGCCGGTTCGCTGCTGATCGGTACGCCGTTCTTCGTGATTTTCGGCAGCCTGTCCGACCGCATCGGCCGCAAGGGCATCATCATGGCCGGCTGCATCCTCGCGGCGCTGACCTACTTTCCGATTTTCCACGCGTTGACCCAATACGGTAACCCCGACGTATTCGTTGCGCAGGAGAAGAACCCGGTCACGGTGATCGCCGATCCGGGCCAGTGCTCGTTCCAGTTCGACCCGGTGGGCAAGGCCCGATTCACCAGTTCCTGCGACCTCGCCAAGAGCCTGCTGGCGAAGCGGGCCATCCCCTACAAAAACGAGAAGGCGGAACCGGGCACCGTCGCCCAGGTGCGCATCGGCGACAAGGTCATCCAGAGTTTCGAGGGCACCAGCCTGCCGGCCGCCGACTTCAAGACCCGCAATGACGCCTTCACCGCCACCCTCACCCTGGCCCTGAAGGACGCCGGTTACCCCGAAAAGGCTGACCCGACGAAGACCAACTACCCGATGGTGTTGCTGCTGCTGACCCTCCTCGTGATCTACGTGACCATGGTCTACGGGCCTATCGCTGCGTGGCTGGTGGAACTGTTCCCGGCGCGCATCCGCTACACCTCGATGTCGCTGCCGTACCACATCGGCAACGGCTGGTTCGGCGGGTTTCTGCCAACAGTGGCGTTCGCCATGGTCGCGGCCACCGGGGATATCTATTACGGGTTGTGGTATCCGATCGTGATCGCGGTGATGACAGCGATTCTCGGCACGTTCTTCCTGCCGGAAACCAAGGACCGCGAGCTTCATCACACCTGAAATGCGCAGCCGCCCTCTCCTGCCGGGAGAGGGCGTGGCGGGTTCATTTGACCAGCCGTTTTTCCTTGGACGGCCGGTAGCCGAAGTACGAGCTGTAGCACTTGCTGAAATGGCTCGGCGAAACAAACCCGCACGCCACCAGCACGTCCACCTGGGACAGCTCGGTGTGCTGCAACAGCCGACGCGCCTCAGTGATGCGCAGTTCCATGTAATAGCGCTGCGGCGTGGTGCCCAGTTGCTCCTTGAACAGGCGCTCCAGTTGCCGACGTGAACGTCCGGCGTAGACCGCCAGTTGTTCCAGCTCCAGCGGTTCTTCGAGGTTGGCGTCCATCAGCTTGACCACCTCGCGCAACGGCGCGCTGACGCAGATGTTTTCCGCCGGTTTGATCCGCCGGTAACGCGACTCTTCAAACGCCAGAATGTCCTCGATGCCCTCGACCAGGGCTTTGTCGTGCAGCCCTTTGATCCAGTCCAGCGCCATATGGAAAGCCCCCGAAGGACTCGACGCCGTCAGTCGGTCACGGTCAATCACATAGGGTTCGCTGGTGACCTGTGCCGCTTTGGACACTTCCGCCAGTGCCGGTCGATGCTCGGGGTGAATGGCACAACGATAACCGTCCAGCAGGCCAGCGCTGCCGAGGAACCAGGCGCCATTCCACAGCCCGGCCAAGGTGACGCCGCGCTCTGCCGCCGCCCTGAGCAGGTGGACGAAGTCATCGGCGACTTTCAGCTCCGTGCGGTAGCCGCCACACACCACCAACAGGTCCAGTTGCTGAATCGCCGCGGCATCGAAACGCGCGTCAGGCCGGATCACCAGGCCCAGATCACTGACCACCTCACCGTCATGCAAGCCAAACGTTCGCGAGGCGAACAGGCCGGGACGCAACAGATTCGCGGTGACGATCGTATCCAGTGCCTGGGTGAATGCCGGCAGCGAGAAGTGTTCGAGCAGCAAAAAGCCTGTGCGCGTTATCGGCACAGGCTTGTCCGCAGGTTCGTTGAGATAGCGGAGGTTTTTACCCTTCATGCCGCCGCTGAATTGCCGTCGTTCGATCAATGTCCGACCCACTCGATTACGTTAACTACAGAAGTCAAAACCCGTGGAATCATTATGCGACAGATCCGGCGGGCTGGAAGCCGGTCGACGTCAGGTTGGCGAGACTGCGTGCTTTTCTGTCCGCTGATCGCAGCCTCGCCAAGGCTCGACAGTTGCTACGGGGAAAGTGTTGATCGTTCCCACGCTCTGCGTGGGAATGCCACCCGGGACGCTCTGCGTTGCGTCTTCAGAGATTGCGCGACAGCGCCCGGCGTACGCTGTCGCTGTTCAGCGCAGGGCTTTGTGCCGGAGCATCGACGCGGTTCTGAACCGCTTTCGCTTCGTCAACAGGGCTTTCTTCCTCAATCACGATGTCTGCCTCGACAAAGAGCTCTACCTGTGCAGAAGGTTGCACCACGTGGGCAGGACTTGGCGCCCGGCTGCGATTACCGGCCAAAGTGTCCAGTTTGTCGAGGTAGGCATTCAAATCGCTGACCAGCAGTTTCTTGCGCTGGGAGCCCTGGTACCACGCGTAGCAAAAATAGCCCGCCCCCGCCAGGATACCCAGCCCGCCTGTAGCCAGACCCGCGACACACAACCCGGACACGATCATCACGGTCTTCCAGTTGAAGGGCGCCAGCTCCAGCTCGGTATGCAGCGCGTTGGCGTCACGCAACACCCAACGTTTGGACGCCGTGTGATTCTGCAGAATGGTGTGCAAGGGCGAACCATCCTTTTTCAACGCACTGATCAACGAGACTTCCTGACCCGTGCGTAATGGAATGTCCACGCCACGCAGCTTTACATCGTGTTCGACGCCGTCCGGGGTCTTGACCCAGAACTCATGATTGATGATCGACACCGAACTGATACGCACCGGCGTTACTTCACTGTCCTTGCCGTTCACATGAACGCCACCGGTGGACGTCACGCGGGTTTCGCTGAGCTTTTCGCTGCCCACCACTTCACCGCTCAAGACTGTGAAAACAACGGTTGTATCGCCATGGGTGAAGGTGTGCATTTTCGATTCCTTGAAAGGTCCGCATCGGTCGACGTACAGGAGAAAGATACGTATGCGGCGGATGCTACTAAGCAGCCAACAGGCTGTCCAGAAATCGCCGCCGCTGGTGACGCGGACCGAACGGCGATTATGCCGTCACGACTCTCAAGAAATTTCTAAGAACTGGTGGCCAGTGACGATATTTTGACCCTGGTCGTTAAACGCGAAGACTGACCACAAAGATTGTGCTCAACCCCTCTCCTACAGGGGTTTGGGGGTGGGTTGTAGATTTGGGTTCAGTGCTGGCGCAACCACTCGATAAACAGCGCAAACAACTCTGACTGCGACCCGACTTCCAGCTTCAAATACAGATTCTTGCGGTGCATGCGCACCGTCTCCGGCGAGATGCTCATCTGGCTGGCCGTGGATTTCACCGAATGCCCCCGAAGTACCATGTGCGCCACTTCCCGCTCGCGCTCGGTCAACACGTCGCAGCCAAAGTTTTCGAAGGCGGACTGCACGCGTTGCTTCAGATCGTCACTTTCAGTGACTGCGCTTTGCACCAGGCCACGACGGCCAAACTCACTGACAAATTCCCGTACCAAAGGCTCCACCGCGCGCAACAGATTCAACTGCTCCGCCCGCAGGCTTTCCCCGCCAAATCCCTGAAACAGGCTGACCGAGACCTGGCTGTCATGCCCCGTATCGATCAGGTAAAAACTGTCCTCAGAACACCCGGTCTTCAAGTAATAAGTCTTGTAGTACTCGCTGTCGAAGAAGTTGTCCGGGGCGATTTCCTCCAGGTGATAAAACCCTTCGGCCAGGCCCTGTTCCACCGCCAGGCAAAACGGGTCGAGCAAGTAGCCACCGGAAAAATAGCGGTCGATGATCGAGTCCCGGTACTGCTCCGGGATACCGCGCTGGTACAGCAACTGCGGCGCGCGGTCCTTGTGTTCGAGGCTGATCATCACCGATTCGATGGACACCAGATGCCCGAACGCCGACGCCAGGTAGTGCAGCGCATCAGGCGCGTCGACATGGGCGAATGCCTCGCGCATGTCGCCGTGCCATTTGTGCAAGGCCCCGAAGGGCAATGCGATCAGCGTATCGTCGTTGGGTTTGCTCATGCCTCGCAGTCTAGCGGGAGAACCGACGCCGGGTAACCGCCGATTGATCGAACTCATTGCCCGACGTACTGGCCGCTTTTCTCAAGCTCGGCCGCCACTTCAAGAATGCACACCCGCAGGATCTCGACGATTTCATCGACCTGGGCGCACGTCAGGATCAACGGCGGCGACATTACGTTGAGGTGCATGATCGGCCGCACCAGCAAGCCTCGGGCCTGGGCCCGGGAGTGAATCATCTCGCCGATGTTGATCTCATCGGCGAACAACGCCTTGGTGCGTTTGTCGGCCACGAACTCCACGCAGGCCATGAACTTCTGGCAGCGCACATCGCCCACCAACGGCAAGTCGCTGAGGGTTGCCAGGCGTTCTTCGAGATAGGCGCCGACCACCTCGACATGTTCCAGCAGGTGTTCGCGCTCGATGATCTCGATGTTTTTCAGCGCCGCCGTGCAGCACACCGGGTGGCCGCTGTAGGTGAAGCCGTGGGTAAAGCAGCGACCCTTGCCGGGCTCGGCGATGACTTTCCAGATACGGTCGGAAAAGATGCACGCGCCCAACGGCAAATAAGCCGACGTCAGGCCTTTGGCCGTGGTGATGATGTCTGGCTGCACATCGAACAGATCATAAGAAGCGAAAAATTTGCCCAGACGCCCGAACGACGTCACCACTTCATCGGCGACAAACAGAATGTCGTAGCGCTGGCAGACTTCCCACATGCGTTTCAGGTAACCCTTGGGCGGAATGATCACCCCGCCCGAGCCCATGATCGGCTCGGCAAAGAAGCCCGCAACCTTGTCCGCGCCGATGGCCAGGATCTTGTCCTCGAACTCCTTGATCAGGAACTCGAGAAACTGCGCCTCGTCCATACCGTCCGGTGCGCGGTAAGGATTCGGGTTGGAGACGTGGTGGATCTTGTCGTTGGCGTAATCGAATTCCGGCACGCGGTCGGCGGCTTTGTTGCCAATCGACATCGTCAGCGTGGTGGAGCCGTGATACGCGTTAAACCGGGCGATGACGTGCTTCTTCTGCGGTTTGCCACGGCAGTTCTGGTAGTACTGAATCAGCCTGTACGCGGTGTCGACGGCGGTGGAGCCGCCGGTGGTCAGGAACACATGATCGAGATCGCCCGGCGCCAGGCTGGCGAGCTTTTCGCACAACTGGATGGCGACGTTGTTGGACATGTCGGAAAACGGATTCGAATACGCCAGTTGCCGTACCTGATCGGCAATCGCCAGAGCCATTTCCTCGCGGCCCAAACCGATGTTGGTGCACCACATGCCGCCGACTGCATCGAGAAAACGGTTGCCGTGAGCGTCGTAAATATAGGCGCCGTCACCGGCCACAATGTTCAGCGCACCCTGTTCGGCGTGTTCGTCGAACACGTGGTAGCCGTGCATGTAGTGGGCTTTGTCAGCCTTGATCAACTGGGCGTCATCAACGGCCGGCAGTGCTTTCAACGTTGGAGTAGCCATACAAAAACCTCAAACCGAAGGGTTAAACGATCAGATCCCGCTCTTCACCGTGCTCCAGACGCGGGTGATGGCGCGCATTTCCTTGGCGTCCTGGGTCTTCTGCGGAAACAGGCGCTGACGGGTTTCTTCATCGGGGTAGATCGCCGGATTGCTGCGCACATCGGCGTTGAGCAACGGCGTGGCCGCCGCGTTGCTGTTGGCGTAGTGGATGTAGTCGGTCACGTCCGCCATCACTTGGGGTTGCATCAAGTACTCAAGGAACTTGTGCGCGTTGGCCACGTGCGGCGCATCGGCGGGGATGTACATGTTGTCGAACCAGATCAGCGAACCTTCCTTGGGAATGAAGTACGCCAGTTTGATCTTCAGCTTGGCCTCTTCGGCGCGGGCCATGGCGGTGGCGTAGTCGCCGGACCAGGTCATGGCCATGCAGACATCGCCGTTGGGCAGGCTGGTCAGGTAGTTCACCGAATCGAACTTCTTGATGTACGGCCGCACGGACAGCAACAAGTCCTGTGCGGCTTTCAAGTCTTCCGGCGACGCACTTCGCGGGTCTCGTCCGAGGTACTTCAAGGCCAGCGGAATCACTTCGGTGGGCGCATCGACCAGGGTGACGCCGCAGTCGGCGAAGCGCGAGACGATTTTGGGATCGAAGATCATCGCCAGCGAACCAATCGGCGCGTCCGGCATGCGCTGCTTGATCTTGTCGACGTTGTAGGTGATGCCGTTGCTGCCCCAGGTGTACGGCGCGGAATACACGGTGCCGGCATCGAAGCCCTGCAAGTCCTGCAAGACTTTCGGGTCAAGGTTGGTCCAGCCCGGCAGCAACTTCTTGTCCAGCGGCTGGAACACTTTGGCCTTGATCAAGGGCGGCGCAAGGGAGGCATTCAATACCACCAGATCGTAACCGGAGTGCCCGGTCAGCAACTTCGCCTGGACGGTTTCGTAGGCATCAAAGGTGTCGTAAATCACCTTGATACCAGAGGCTTTCTCAAAGTCGGCGATGGTCTTTTCGCCGATGTAATCCGCCCAGTTATACAGCCGGAGCGTATTGTTTTCGTTCACGTCAGTGGCGGCGTGCACATTGAGTGTCAGCGGAACTAGCAACAGACTGGAAATCACCATGAGGGCCTTGCGCATAGCAAATTCACCTTATCAAGCGAAGTCGGTTCTGGACGACCGGTTGATGCCACTATTGAGTGATCGGGCCAACGGCACCATACCCCGAATGGGTGTGTGAACCTTTTTGCCGGCCAGCGCTGCGCGAAAACATGGCAAAAAGCAGCAGTTTCGTTGACTCGTTTTGTCATAGCTCCCGCGCCCGTCAGGCGCTTAGAGTGGCTGCCGGACAAAACGGGCGGGGCATTCCATGACTGAGCTGATCAAACAACAACGCAACGACGGCGTTTTGACGCTCACGCTCGACCGCCCCGACAAGCTCAACGCGCTGAACAACAGCCTGTACACGCAGTTGGCCGACCAGTTGCTGGCGGCAGATGAAGACGCTGACATCGGCGTGATCGTGATCACCGGCGGCACCACGTGCTTTACCAGTGGCAACGATCTGGCGGATTTTCTCGAGTACCCGCCGACG
The DNA here is from genome assembly GCF_015461845.1 of Pseudomonas mucoides. Taxonomy (GTDB): domain Bacteria; phylum Pseudomonadota; class Gammaproteobacteria; order Pseudomonadales; family Pseudomonadaceae; genus Aquipseudomonas; species Aquipseudomonas mucoides. Next base: position 112,786 of record NZ_JACOPW010000011.1, read on the forward strand.
CATCTGGACAGTCCTGCGTTTCGCCTGATGAACGTCGTCATTCACCTGAAAACCCCGTTGATCGCCGCCGTGTGTGGCGCGGCCATCGGCATTGGCACCACCCTGTTGCTGCATTGCGATCAGGTGCTGGTGACGCGAAACGCCAAGCTGCGCGTGCCATTCGTCAACCTGGGCCTGTGCCCCGAGTTCGGTGCCAGCCTATTGTTGCCACGCCTGATCGGTCACGCCCGCGCCGCGCGTCTGCTGCTGTGGGGCGACAGCCTCGACGGCGCAGCGGCGGTTGCCTGTGGCCTGGCCAACGAGCTGTTCGACGACGGCCAACAATGCCTGGACGCCGCGCAGAATCTGGCCCGACGCCTGCTGGCCCTGCCGCAGGATTCACTGCGCCAGACCCGCCAACTGCTCAAACAGGCGTCGCTGCCGGAGCTGCAAGCCACTATTCGTCAGGAAAACCTGTTGTTCATCGAGCGCCTCAAGACACCTGAAGCGCAAACAGCGTTGACCGCCCTACTCAATCGCAGTACAGAAAAGCATTCACCAAGAGGAAAGCCGTAATGAACACCCCGGATATTTTTGTTGTCAGCGCCGCGCGTACCGCCATCGGCACCTTTGGCGGTTCGCTCAAAGACGTTCCGCTGGCCGACCTCGCGACCACGGCCGTCAAAGCCGCCCTGCAACGCTCCGGCGTCGACCCGGCGCAAGTTGGCCATCTGGTGATGGGCAGCGTGATCCCGACCGAAACCCGCGACGCCTACATCTCCCGCGTGGCCGCGATGAACGCCGGCATCCCGAAAGAAACCCCGGCCTACAACGTCAACCGCCTGTGCGGTTCCGGCCTGCAAGCGATCATCAATGCCGCGCAAACCCTGATGCTGGGCGATGCCGAGATCGTCGTCGGTGCCGGTGCCGAATCCATGAGCCGTGGGCCTTACATCATGCCGGCCGCCCGTTGGGGCGCGCGCATGGGCAACATCCAGGCCATCGACTACATGCTGGGCATCCTGCATGACCCGTTCCACGGCATCCACATGGGCATCACCGCCGAAAACGTCGCCGAGCGCAACGGCATCACCCGTGAAATGCAAGACGCCCTGGCCCTGGAAGACCAGAAGCGCGCGGCCTTCGCCATCGCCAATGGCTACTTCAGCGAGCAAATCGTTGGCGTGGAAATCCGTGATCGCAAGGAAACCAAGCTGTTCAGCGTCGACGAACACCCTCGCGCCACCTCGCTGGAACAACTGGCGGGCATGAAGCCAGCGTTCAAGAAAGACGGCTCGGTCACGGCCGGCAACGCTTCCGGCCTGAACGACGGCGCCGCTGCGCTGGTCATGGCCACCGGCGCTGCCGTGCAGGCCAACAACCTGCGCCCGCTGGCCCGCCTGGTCAGCTACGCCCACGCCGGTGTTGAACCAGAACTGATGGGCCTCGGCCCGGTGCCGGCCACCCGCCTGGCGCTCAAGCGTGCCGGCCTGACCGTCGCCGACATGGACGTGATCGAAGCCAACATCGCCTTCGCCGCCCAGGCCTGTGCGGTCAGCCAGGAACTGGACCTCGACCCGGCCAAGGTCAACCCAAACGGCTCGGGTATTTCCCTGGGTCACCCGGTCGGCGCAACCGGCGCGATCATCGCCACCAAAGCCATCCACGAACTGCACCGCACCAACGGCCGTTATGCGCTGGTGACCATGTGCATCGGCGGCGGCCAAGGGATTGCAGCGATTTTCGAACGGGTTTAAGTGTCAACGCGGTGCCCGGTGCAACGCCGGGCATCGCAGCCGTTTGATGATTTCCTTCGACAACGGGTCGCAATCCATCAATCCCGCCCCTCCCTCGCGCCCTGGATTAACGCCCTGAGCCAGTTGCGGTGCCGTGCGGTTAGCTCTTGGGGAGATCGCCCCATGCAAAACTTCCAACCCCGCAAACAGCAAAGCCCCGTCGAGGGCCGGGATCATCAGGACCTGGAAGAAATTTTCACCCTGCTGGCAATGTAGAGAGACGCGCTGTGCGTACTTGACGGGAAGCGACATGGGTTGCCGTTATGCCGCGCAAAATGTTAAGCCGGCTATCACTAGGATTTTTCCTACATTTCAGTGGCTTCATGCCTACAAACCATGGGTCATTGGTGCGGCACTATTCAACTTTTTCAGGCCATTGGGCTATCAAAGGGCAATGGTTCTTTTACGATATTTTTGGATAGAAGATCATTGGCGATGAATAGCTTTCCGCTCCGTGCACTGGTTCTTGAGGACCATCCATTTCAGCGAGCGTTTGCAGTGAAGGTGCTGCAATATTTGGGGTGTACCGAGATCTTCGAAGCCGAAGACGGAGAGCAGGCGCTGGCGTTATTACAGCAGGTTGGCGGCGTGGATATCACGCTGTGCGATCTGCGCATGAATGGCATGGATGGCCTGGAATTCCTGCAGCAGGCGAGCCACTCCAATTTGGTGGGTGCGATCATCATCAGCAGCTCGATGTCTTCGGATCTGCGGTGCTCGGTACAGAAAATTGTTTCTTTGCTGGGCATGCAGCTATTGGGCGATGCCGGTAAACCCTTGCGACCGGAAGCATTGGCGCCGTTACTGGCGAAGTATTCGGCAAACACGCATAAACCCTCGCGTCGTGCCCCGGATCCGGGCCTTGAACTGCCGGACAGCCAGGAAGTCGCCCATGCCCTGCATGACCGGCAGGTGAAGGCGTATTACCAACCTAAAATCAATCTGCACACAGGCCAGGTTTATGGCGTCGAGGTGCTGGCCCGGTGGCTACACCCCATCAAGGGAGTTTTGTCACCGGCGTTCTTCATCCCGACACTTGAACATTGCGGGCTGATGGACGAGCTGTTGTTCGATCAGATGAACCAGGCCTTGGCGCTGCAAAAGCAAGTGGGCGAAAAGAACATTGACCTGAATTTTGCATTCAACCTGCAAACGTCTCAACTGGCCGGTGGTCAACTCACGCAGCGAATCAAATCGATACTCGATCACTTCGACCTCCCAGGTGCTGGCCTGACGTTTGAGTTGACCGAGAGCGGATTACTGGAAGCGACAGCGGCCAGCCTTGAAACACTGGTACGTCTTCGCATGATGGGTTGCCAATTGTCCATCGATGACTTTGGCGCGGGGTTTTCTTCGATCCAGCGTTTATGTCAGCTGCCGTTCAATGAAATCAAACTGGACACCGAGTTCGTGCATACCTTGCAGGAACAACGCTGCCAGACGGTGATCAGCAGCATCCTCGCACTGGGTGACTCGTTGGGCATGTCAGTGGTTGTTGAAGGAATCGAAACGCTAGAGCAACGTGACAAACTGTTGGAGCTGGGCTGCTCGAGAGGACAAGGCTATTTCTATGCTCGCCCGATGAGCGGCGCCGATTTGTTGTCGTGGCTGACTCCTGCGTCTTTGGGCTGACTGAATCTCCCTCCCTGTTTCGTAGACACTTCCAAATCCTAAAATGACGAAGGCCCCATAGGGGCCTTCTTCTTTGCAGCAGCGTTTCAGAGTGCAGTGACGCGAACCTCTACACGACAGTAGGCAGACAGGCACCAAAATCAAAAGCAGCATCGCTTTGCAACGTCACGTGCGTGAGCTACCGCTTTGGCAGGACAGGCGTCGCGCTTTACTCTGCATTGAGGTCAAGCACCCGAGCACAGGACTGCGGTAAAAACACATACGACTGTGCGACTTTGTTGTCGTCGAACATCACCTTGTACTGGCAGACCCGAGGCTCGTGGGTGCCGGGCTGTTGGAACTTGAAGATGTAATCCCACTCACGGACGTTGAACATGGCTTCGGAGAAGTGCGGCAAGCCAATCAGCTCGTAGAGTTGTGGCTTGGTCAGACCTGGCACGACCTTGCGCAAATTCTCCACGTTCACATAACTGCCTTCGGTACGGCTGGCATCCTTGAGCGCCGGAAACACCGGGTTGCTGGACTTGCCACTCGCATTGACATGGCTTGGGTTGGTACCACAAGCCGCCAGTGTTGCGGCCACGCCGCCGCTCAGCAGCAGACGCACCATTAATTTATTGAGCTTTTGCATAACATTCTCGACACGATAAAAAGGGAGAAGAGCCCGGCATACGCCGGGCTCTGGATCAACGTGAAAGGCTTACCACTGATAACCCACACCCACCGATGCGCCGAATTCGCGCTGGGTGTTGGTCGTGGCTTGCAATTTGGTGACCCAGCGGCCGTTATCCGAGATCCGCGACACGCCCAAGGCCATCGCCGATTCACCGCGATAGGTACCCATGGAGCCGGAGGTCATGCTGGCACCCGCGGCATACGGCTGAGGCAGCGCGGCCATGGCCATTGCACCGGCGACACCGGCGCTCAAGTCGTCATCCAACTGTTTGATGTCTTTGTTCAACGCACTGTAGACCGAGTTGGTGTAGGCATTGGCATTGTTGGTCGCGTCAGTCACGCCCTTGTTCAACTGGCTCAGGTTGACTGCGTCTGTCGGCGCCGTACCGGCGGCCACGTTGGTAATCTGGCGCTCGCTGCCTGCTGCACCTACCGAAACACTGTTGGCACGATCAGCCACCGAGTTGGCACCCAGCGCTACCGAGTTGTCCGCCTTGGCGTTGGAGCCATTACCCGTCGCCGTCGAGTTGTTGCCCGCGGCGACGGCGTTGGTGCCGACGGCCGAGCTGTTCTTGCCCGATGCCTTGGCACCGGCACCGCCCGCCATCGAGTCCTCTCCCGTCGCTGACGGTTTTGGCAGGTTGCTGGTGTTGTTGACCTGGAACATGCCATCGGTGCCGTTTTGCAGATGAGTGACATTCGTCACCGCCTGGGTCACACGGTTGTCGACACTGGAAATTCGCTTGTCCTGATTCACAACGGAGGTATTGATCGTGCTGATCGAGTCATCGGTGTACTTCTTCGACTCGGCCACAGCACCGTCCAGCTGACGCAGGTTAACCGCATCGGTGGCGTCCTTACCGTCCGCGACATTGCTGAGTGTGCGGGTTTCGCCCGTTGCCGCGTTGCCAACGGACACTGTTCCTGATGTAACGTTATCGGCGCCAGAGTACTTGCCGGTATAGGTTTCAGCTCCACGACCGCCATCGCTGGACCCGCTGCCCAATGCAACGCTGCCATCAGCAGACGCCTTGGCCCCGTTGCCCACCGCAATCGCATTAGCGCCCGAAGCATTTGCACCGTTACCCGAAGCCACGGAACCAGCGCCCGACGCTAGGGCATTCGGTCCGATGGCAACCGACTCGGCCCCACTGGCCACGGAGTCAGCACCCGACGAGTTGGCATGGAAATACTTGATGCCCCCACCGTTGGTGATGCTGTTGATATTGCCTTCGATATTCGTCACCCGATTATCGATGCCGGTAACTTGCTGGCCCAAAGCAAAAAGCTGCGAACCGTTGACTGCATCCTTGGAGTTGGCGCTGAGATCACCCGCCCCCACGTTGGTAATTTTGTTGACGGTGTTACCGCCATGGCTCGCACTGAAAGCACCCAGGCTGGAATCCCACAACAACGCGTCATTCGCCAGGTTGTTGATGTTGGTGGTGTTGGTGGCCACCTGAGTGTTGGTCTGGTTGAGCTGCGACATGTTCACCGCATCGCTGTCAGCGACACCATTGGCCACATTGGTGATTTTGGTGCCACCGACGTGGGTGCTGTTGTCGTAGGTATCGCCACCCAGGGTGATGGTGTTGTGGGTGCTGTCGTCGTACTTGACCGCATCGGCCACAGAGGCCGCGGCGCCTGCTTCGACGGCTTTCAATTGCTTGACGTTGACCGCGTCCGCATCAGCGGCACCGGCCGACAGCCCGGTCATACGACGATCACCGATGTTGACTTCGCCTGTCGAGGTGCCGCCGACCCGGTAAGCCTGTTGACCCAGGGTGCTGCCATCCGCGACCGAGCCTGCGCCCAGTGCAACACTGCCGTCGTGGCTAGCCACTGCGCCCATACCGATCGCGACTGCATCCTGACCCGAAGCAACCGAATCCGTGCCGGTGGAGTTGGCGTGGAAGTACTTGGTGCCCGTCTCATAGAGGTTGGTCAGCGAGTTGCCAAGGTTGGTGATACTGCTGTTGGTTTCGGTCAATTGCGAATAATTCACCGCATCACTTGGCGCCTTGCCATCGGCCACGTTGGTGATGCGGGTGCCGCCGGTGTGGGTGCTGTTGTCGTAAGTATTGCCACCCAGGGTGATGGTGTTATGGGTGCTGTCGTCGTACTTGACGGCACCGGCATCGACCGCAGAGAGGGCCTGATTGGTCGCGTTCAGCTGGCTGCCGTTGATGGCGTCGGTACTGCTGGAATTGACCTGTCCCGCCGCTACGTTGATGATCTGGCGTTCCCCGTTGACGGAACCCACGCTCACCACACCCGACGGCGCGCCGCCCGCGTAGTTGTAGGTCGTGCCATTGATGACGCCTGTGGGCGTGGCCAATGCAGCTCGGTCGGTGCTGTTGTTGCCCAGCACCACACCGTTGTCCTGTGTGGTAGTGATGTTATTGCCCACCACAAATATGTTGTTATTCGCGACAGTGTTACCGTTACCCAAGGCGTAGCTGTTGTTGCCGGATACTCCTTTGAAATTGGAAGTAAGTCCGGTACCGATAGAACCGGAGCCACTGCCGGTCACCACGTTATCGGCGCCGATGGCAATGCTGGAACTGCCCTCGGCATGAGCAGACGTGCCCAACGCGATGGCGCTAAGCGCAGATGCTTTAGCTCTGTCGCCTACCGCCGTGGCACTCGAATCGCTCGCCACCGCCAGGTTACCGATACCCGTGCTGTTAATGCCCGATGCGATGGTCCAGGTACCTACCGCGATTCCGTTCGCACCCGAAGCAATCGGAGCATTACCGATACTGACTGAACTGTAGCCGGTGGCTTTGGTACCTGAACCAATGCCCACTGTGTAGCCTTCAGTGGCCTGAGCCCCGAAACCCAGCGCCAGAGACTTAACAATACTGGTGTTGCCACTCACCCCCGACACCGCGCCTTGACCCAGCGCCATGGTCTGCGATCCATAGGCCGCCGCGCCAGTACCGAGCGCGATGGCGTTGAACAATTGCGCCTTTGAGTTCGTACCAATGGCGATCGCGCCGCCCACGTGCCCATCAGCATCTACTGCGCCATCTGCTTTCGCAGTAGTGCCAAGCGCCAGGTCATTGACTTGCGCTGCGCTGGCTCCCTCACCGCATGCGAGCGCCTTATCCCCTGGCGCCGAGGGGGCCGTAACCCACGTCCCGTTAACCAGGCAGGTATTACCTGGCGCAGCCGAAGCAACGTTGATGGAACCGGCACCAAACAACAGTGCCGCCGTGGCGAGCTTAGTGGCCGAACTCATCTTCTTGAAGCCGCTGTCCAACGTTGAAGACTTGGTTTTGGAAGTTGCAAGTTCGGAAGCAACAACCCAGGTACTAAGTGTCGCATTCCAAACCAACTTGAATATCTTGTTCATTGCGTTTCCTGCTGAGCGTGTCGAGTGCCCCCAGATGAACTACCCGAGGCCGTAATGGCGACTTTAGATAGGTTGATTTGTATTTAATGTAGGAAATTTCCCAGCGCGCTTTCCTAACAAACACATTTCGACACGCTTTTGCGCTACGCCCTTTCGGTAGGAAATTTCCTACAAAAGCAGGGGCTTAGTCCTACATTTCCACCACTCTATTTGGTGAAGCATTCAGACACCCACGCAAAGGGATAACGATCTGCAGAGTTTCTCTGCTACAACCAAAACCACAAGATTTGAAGTGCCCCCAACCACTAAAGTCTGGAGTGAATTAATTCATGCCTAATGAGACACAGTCTTCCAGTCCGATGCCTAGTGTTTTGCGCCCGGCGACACCCAACAATCCGCCAAGCCATCAAAAATCAAAACAAGGCGCAATACTTGGCCAAGGGGAAAACACTGCACTTACTTCCCCCTTCATTCCGCCAACCGGCTCGGTGAAACCGGCGCCGCCCCCTGTAAAATCGAAACCGACCGCCTTTCAAGTGCCTAAAATCTGCCCTCTGTGCAGGACCCATCACACCGGTGCTTGCGCGACTAAACAGTCGACTCCACCCTCTTCCGACGCCGGAAAACCTGCTACCGCTCAAGAGATCCTCGACAAATATAAGAGCGGTTATGCTGCAACAGATAGAGTACTGCCCTTCACCCTCATGAAAGATGTAACAAACGACTCACTGAGCTTTTCTGAAAAGAAAGCCAGTCAAAAACATCTAGATAAAGTATCGAACAAGAAATTCGCCCTCCGACACTACACAAAATCAGTCGATGGACCACCGACTTACAACACCATCAACCCGAACTTTGAGCTGGTGAACACAGGTGTTAAAACACTTAACAGAACTCAAGGGAGCAATACAAACGAAGACGACTGGAATCGCCTTGGCAATACCGCATTTACGTTCTTTTTGTTAGCCATTGACGGAAAGGTTTCTGAACGGAGGTTTTTGGCCTCCATGACACATTATGCAGAATTTGATTTGGAAGACCCTGCACTGTTGTCCAGCCTGGGACTCGACACCGCCGAGTTTTTTGCATCTCCAGACTTACTGCATGAGAAAAACTTGTCCGCAGTCAAGGCTGTTAAAGGTCCGTTAAGTGAGCTGAAGTCTTTAATGATTGCCAGCTCAGAGCTTCAGCCTATTCAGTTGGGTATTATGCACGCCGCCCCTTTGCTTGAAGTCATTGACACCAAGTTCCAGGGAAGCCTGGAAATTAAAATTCCAGGTTCGGTTCCTGTGCCCCGATGGATTCCGGTCTAAGGAGCGATGACCCGCCAGCCTCTACGTTTAAGCCACGTAGAGGCTCAGCTTATCGGCCAATTGCTCCATCTCCCGCTGCAGCTCATCCACCGCTTCGGCCAATCGGGAAGTGTCCCGCCCCGTGCAGACGACTTCAAGATGCTCACAGCACTGAATCAGTCGCTGAGCCCTGATGATGCGCGCTCCCCCCTTCACCCGGTGCGCCAGGCCCGACAATGCATTCAGGTCGTGCTTGGTGAACAACTGAATCAACCGTGCCATGTCTTCTTCATTCGCCGTGGACAGATCACCAATCAGACTATTGATCGACGCTTTGTCGCCCCGAGTCAGTTGCTCAAGGCTGCTCAGGTCAATCTCATTGCTGCCGTGCACCGAGGTCTGCTCCTCACTTCGTTCCATCGGCGCTACAGCCTCCAGGCACGCCTTCAATTCCTCAAGCCCGATGGGCTTGAACAGACAATCGTCCATGCCTGCTTCGATGCAACGAACCCGCTCCTCCTGTTGGGCGTTTGCTGTATACCCCAGGATCAAACACGGTACACGACCTTGGGTACGCTCCTCTTCGCGGATGACCTGGGTTAACTCGTAGCCACTCATCATTGGCATGTTGCAGTCTGTGATCACTACATCGAACCATTGACTGCGCCAGGCTTGCAGCCCTCGCGCACCGTCTTCGGCATCGCTCACCCGGTGTCCGAGGTGGCTTAGCTGCTGAGACAGCAACAGGCGATTGGCGGGATAGTCGTCAATAACCAGCACATTCAGCACATGATGTTGCAGGGCCACGTCGAACGGCATCATCCCGGGCAATTCAGCCAGTGGCTCCAGCGCCGGCAAATTCAGATGGACTTCAACCTTTGTTCCCTTGCCGAAAACGCTGCTCATGAGCAAACGCCCGCCCATCATTTCGCAGAGCGTGCGACTGATTACCAACCCCAACCCAGAACCACTGCGCGCGGACTGGGTGTTATTGCTTGCCTGGGTAAACGGGCTGAACAAGCTCTGCTGATCTTCATCCGAAATGCCAATACCAGTGTCCTCAATGACTAGGGCGACGGTCATAAACTGCGAGTTTTTGGCGGGACGGGCCTGCAGGCTCAATCGAACCTGACCGTCCTGGGTGAACTTGATCGCGTTACTCAGCAGATTGGAAACAATCTGTTTGAAGCGTAAAGGGTCAACGAGCACATCACTTGGCATCTGGAAGTCCAGATCCAGTAGCAGGCTCAGACGTTTTTGCCGGGCGACACCTTCGAAAACCCGTAACACCGACTCAAGAAGTTCACGCAAATTGGCCCTTTCTGGCGACAGGGACAACCGCCCGGACTCGATTCGGGCAATGTCCAGAATATCGCCGATCAGGTCCAGCAGGCCATGAGCCGCGCCAGACGCAACCTCAATGGCAAACCGATCCGTGACGCCTTGATCAGCCTTTTTCATCGCAATTTCGAGCATGCCGATGACGGCATTCATGGGCGTGCGGATTTCATGACTCATGGTGGCCAAAAACAGACTTTTGGCCCGGTTGGCATCATCGGCATGTTCCTTGGCCTCGTCGGCGACCAGCTTTGCTTCACGTAACTGCTCGACAAGCGCCTGGCGTTCGCTGATGTCGATCCAACCGGCAATCACGCCACCCACTTCGCCATTACTGTCGCGGTACGGCAGCATCCAGTGATAAATCTGCAGTTCACGGTCATCCAACAACCTGATTACACGATCTTCAACCATAGACATGCCGGTACTGGTGATCCGCTGGAACTCCTCCTCATAACGGCTCGCGTCCTCGGGGTGAAGCAACTTCACTTTGCCCTTCCCAATCACCGCCTCGCGCTCTACCCCAAAGACCTTGAGGTAACTGGAGTTGCAGATCAGCAAAATTCCATTGCGGTCCCGGATGTAAATCGGATGGGGGGTGCCATCAATCAAGACCCGCATAAACTCCAGTTGCTCATTGAGTGCATGCTCAGCCTCATCACGCCTGCGCAACGCCACCTTCATATAAGCGATCCATACCAGCGCCAGCGCCAACAGCACCAAAAACCCACAAACCACTTCGACGATAAATGCTCTATTGCGCGCCCAATAGCTGTCTTCGACCATCACGTCGTTACGCCAGCGATTCCTTATTTCATCCATTTCCTCGGGGGGGATACTCAACAGTGCCTTGTCGAGAATGGAATGGAGTTCCAACGCCCCACGACTTGTCGCAAAAGCCATCTGCGCGAAGTCATTACCGACGGTGCTGACGATTCGCAACTGACCTTCAAAACGATGATTGATCATGTGACTGCTGAGGATCAGCGTACCGACCATCGCGTCTACTTCCCCGCGGATGACCATACTCATAGCGTGTTCTGAGTCGTCAGCCTCCACCAAGCGGATTTTTGGATAGTTGCTCATCAGCCATTCGTGCATATTATTATTACGAGTCAGCACCAATCGCTTACCTGCCAGTTGCTCGAGTGCAATGGGAATATCGGCATCTGCCTTGGCTATCAGCACATAAGGCGAAGCCAGGTAAGGTCGTGTGAAATGCAGCACACGCTCACGAACCGGACTCGGAGTGAGCGTTGCCAAGAATTCAGAATCACTGTTGCCAACCGCCTCCACCATCGCAGAAACCGACGGCACCACCTGAATATCAAACTTCAGCCCTGTGCGAAGCGATACTTTGCTCAACACATCATTGGCAATGCCGACAAACTCGCCACTTTTGTTAACAAAAGACAAAGGTGGATAGCCGCCCACTACATTGACCCGAACACTCGGATGCTCATCCAGCCATCGTTGCTCGCTGCTACTGAAATTCAGACGCCGCTTGCCTGGCATGTTCTCCCCACCCGCCCCCCAGCGGTTCATGATTTCCATGCGCGCACTCACTGGAATCGCTGCGATGGCCGCATTAACGACACGAATCAGGGTTTGGTTGTCGCTGTTCATGACGAAACTGAAGTCGCGAACTTCCATGCGCGAGAAGTCCGCCAACTCGACATTATTTATAAAGTTATTATTAATCAGGTAATTGGCGCTGACCGAATCACCAAGATAAACATCCGCCTGCCCAAACGCTACGGCACCAATGGCGCTCAGCATGGAGGGGTAAACTTGCAGGGTCGCTTTAGGGTAAAAAGCCCGTACGGCATCAGGGGAAATGTAGTGGTACAGCATGGCAATGGTCTTGCCGTTCAGGTCAACCGGCAAATCACCGCCGTCACCCTTGCGAGTGATTAATGTAGGTTTGTCATTGGCATAAGGATGGCTGAGCACCATGTTCGGAAACTGCGACTCGTATTCATTGGCCGTTCCGACAAAATCCACGTCTCCTTTTCTGACCGCGTCCACAACCTCACCGCGACTGTCATAGCGGCGAATTTCAACTTTGAGCCCTAGAAGCTCGCCAATCAACTGCGCATAGTCAATCGTCACCCCTTCCATCTGATCATGATTGATCGTCATATCGAACGATGCGTAATCGGGAGTGGAGGCCCCCAAAAGCAAAATGCTCTTGGAGCGCAACCAACGCCAATCCCGCTCATCGAGCGTTACGTGATAACCACCGTTAACGTTCGATCGCCCCAACAGCCCAAGCGTTTTCGGCTCGGCCTCAACCGTGGAGCTGAAGTGGGCAGCAAGAACAAGCACGACCAGCGACAGACAGATCTGAAGTGACTTCATCATTTAAAGCAGATCATTGCGTTTGGCGAAATCGGCCAGATAAACAACCGAGGTCACATTGAGCTTCTCAATCAGCCTTGCCTTGTAGGTACTAACGGTCTTGTTACTCAAGAGCATGAGGTCACCAATTTCCTTATTACTGAGCCCGTTCGCCAGTTGTTTGAGAATCGCCAGTTCTCTATTCGAGAGCGAACGAATCAGCTCGTCATCCGTGGCGCTTCCATCGCTTCGGCGAACAGATTGAGCCTGTATGTCTGGAAAGTAGCTATAACCCGACATGATGACCTTGACGCCCCTGGCCAGTTCATCAAGACCATCGGTTTTGGAGATATACCCGGCCGCACCTGCACTCATGCACCTCATGGAATAAAATTTTGCAGGCAAAGAGGTCAATACCAGGATCTTGGTCGGGATATCCAAAGCCCGAATACGCCGAATAGCTTCCAGACCGTCAAGCTTCGGAATAGTGATATCCAGTACAAGCATGTCAGGTCTATGTGCAATGACCAGTTGAACGGCATCGGCACCATTATCGGTTTCCGCTACGATTTCAAAATTTTCATTCGCCAACAGCATTTTGACCGACGAACGTATGAACGGATGATCATCTACAACGATTGCATTTAACATTTGAGTTCCTTGTTACTCCCAAGATAACCACGGTGCTGGAGGCCATTTACGGGTTCCTTTCGCGCAGCCAGTGCCGAAGCCCTTCCGCACACATTGGACGTCCCAGAAAAAAACCTTGCCCTTCTTCACAGCCCATTTGCAATAACGAATCCCGAACCCATTCGCTGCCGATGCCTTCGATAACGAGGCTCATGTTTAACGACTGGGCCAGCGCCAGCGTGCTGATGACCATGGTTTTACTGATGGGATGATGGAGTGTATTTACAAATTTCTTATCAAGTTTTATCTGGCTGAAAGGGAGACGACAGAGCAGTTGCAGTGAGGAAAACCCCAAACCAAAATCATCAATGGCCAGACCACAACCCAGCATACGCAAGCGCAAAAGGTTGTCTCGCACCTTCGGCTCGAGATCAAGCAAACCGCTTTCCGCCACCTCGAAAATCAATAACGAGCCTGGGAGTTCATAACGCTTCAGGGCGCCCTGTATGTAATCAGCGAAATCGTCCGAAGCCATTTGAGAGGCATGCAAGTTGAACGCAATCTCGATATTGGTGTTTTGTCTGCGCATGTCCCTTAAAAAGGTCAGGCCCTGCACCAGAACCTGCTCGAACATTTGGTGAATCAGATTGTTCGCCAGCACCTCGGTCAGAAAGTCACGAGGCAATAACAAACCCCGCGTCGGGTGATTCCAACGGACCAGCGCTTCCACGCCTGTCAAGGAGCCTTCGCGCAAAGCGAGTTTGGGCTGAAACCAGGCCTGAAACTCACCTTGCGCCAATCCCCTGCGGATATCGTTGGCGCACGTTGCCTGTTTCAATATCTCGGGTTGCACCTTGGACTCCCCCCTGCGTTGCCGGTACTGCTGAATCATCCGATGCAAGGGTCTCATCCGCATGGGCTGACTCATTACGCCGAGCAACTCCAGGCCAACTAAAAGAGCGGTTCTCTCCAGTGCACGACTCACCGCTGGCTCCAGGGTACTGCACAGCGCTACGGCCCTGACCAATCCTGCCCTCGCTGCCTGTTGAAGAAACTCCAGATGATCAAGGTCTCTGCCAACCAGGTCACACAATACGATGTCAACGCCACCTGAGACCTGTAACTCTCGCAATGCCTGCCGGGTATCTGAGGCTTGAAGAATATCTGTTACGCCCAATCGCCGGAGCATCATTACGTGAATACTGCGCGTAAACGCGTAGTCATCCAGCACCAAAACCCTCGGGTAATCCATTTTGGGTCAATCGCTCTTCTACCTTTATGAAGCGCTGAATACTGGGTAAAAAGCAGAACACTCGCCGTAGGAAATAGCCCCCTAGCTTGTAGGGAATTTCCTAGAGACCCACCAACAGCCCAACTGCGATTCGTCCGCTTCGTACGTGCAAGCAGACTCGCAGCAAGAACGCCAAGGAGGCGCCGTTGGGAAAAAACCCCCAGGCCAGTCGTGGCAGTCATTGGAAATCCTTTGGTTTTACCGAACGCATCCTTATGCGCTCGCTAAAAGGTTAACGGCCGCAGAGTCAGAACATAAATAGAATGACGACAAGAGAGCGATAGAAAAAAACATCTGGTCGAATCAACGCCACCAGATGCCGACTAAGCCGGATCACAACGTGGCTCCCCCTCTTTTCAACCAAACAACCACCTGACGACCGGCAAAAAAAATCAATTGCCACTAAATATTACATACGTCATATTATCTACGTAATAAACACCCGTTTCCTACAGGTAACCCCCATGACCAGCATGCCCAGCCTTGAAACCGACCAAGCTGTCCCGGTGAGCACGCCCAAGCCTCCCCTGCTCAAACGGTTGATTCTGCTGACAGCGGTTGTCGCTGCCCTGGTTGCGGGCGGGCTGTATGCCTCGCACTGGTGGACAACCGGTCGTTTCATCGAAGAAACCGACGATGCCTACATCGGCGGCGACGTCACGGTGATCGGCCCGAAAGTCGCCGGGTACATCGAAGAAGTGCTGGTGACCGACAACCAGGCAGTCAAGGCCGGCGATGTCCTGATTCGTCTCGACTCCCGCGATTACCGCGCCAACCTGGCCAAGGCCGAAGGTGCAGTGGCTGCTGAAGAGGCGCTGCTGGCGAATCTCGACGCTACCGAACAACTGCAGTACGCCGTGATCGGCCAGGCCCGTGCCGGGATCGATGCTGCGGGCGCGGAAACCTCCCGCTCCCGGGATGACAATGCCCGCTACAAAAAACTGGTGAGCACCAACGCGGTCTCGGTGGAAAGCGCTCAGCGCGCTGATGCTACGTTCAAAACCGCTCAGGCGATCAGCTCGCGGGCCCAGGCCGAATTGTTGGCCGCGCAACGTCAGTTGAACGTGATCGCCACCCAGAAACAGCAAGCCCGCGCCGCGTTGATGCAGGCCCGCGCCGAACGGGATCTGGCGCAATTGAATGTCGGTTACACCGAACTCAAGGCGCCGGTGGATGGCGTGATCGGCAATCGCCGGGCGCGGGTCGGCGCGTATGCGCAGGCCGGTTCGCAGTTGCTGTCGGTGGTGCCGTCCAGTGGTTTGTGGGTCGATGCCAACTTCAAGGAAGATCAACTGGCGCGGATGATTCCGGGCCAACGCGTGGTCATCCATGCGGACGTGCTGTCAGGGCAGGAATTCCACGGTCATCTGGGCAGTCTTGCGCCGGCCAGCGGCTCGCAGTTCAGCGTGTTGCCACCGGAAAACGCCACGGGCAACTTCACCAAGATCGTCCAGCGGGTGCCGGTACGCGTCATCCTCGATCCGGCTGACGGAGTGCTCGGTCACTTGCGTCCGGGCCTGTCGGTGACGGCTGAAGTCGACACCCGCAAAAGCGCTGACATCCCAGCCGTGGCCAGCGCACCATGAGCCGCGCCCTCGCCGCCCCTGCGCAGCCGTTCAACCCCGCCAACATGGCGACGGCGACCAAGGTGTTCGCCTTCGCCAGCATGTGCATCGGCATGTTCATTGCGCTGCTGGATATCCAGATCGTTTCGGCCTCGTTGCGTGACATCGGCGGCGGCCTCTCCGCCGGCACCGATGAAACGGCGTGGGTGCAGACCAGCTACCTGATTGCCGAAATCATCGTGATTCCACTGTCGGGCTGGCTGTCGCGGGTATTTTCGACTCGTTGGTTGTTCTGCGCATCAGCGGTCGGCTTTACCTTGGCCAGCCTGCTCTGCGGCGCGGCCTGGAACATCCAGAGCATGATCGCCTTCCGCGCGCTGCAAGGCTTTCTCGGCGGTTCGATGATTCCGCTGGTGTTCACCACGGCGTTCTTTTTCTTCACCGGCAAACAACGGGTGATTGCCGCCGCAACCATCGGCGCGGTGGCCTCGCTGGCACCGACATTAGGGCCGGTAATCGGCGGCTGGATCACCGACATTTCGTCCTGGCACTGGCTGTTCTACATCAACCTGGTGCCGGGTATTTTCGTTGCCGTGGCCGTGCCAATGCTGGTGAAAATCGACCAGCCGGAACTGTCGCTGCTCAAGGGCGCCGACTACCTGAGCATGGTGTTCATGGCGCTGTTTCTCGGCTGCCTGGAATACACCCTCGAAGAAGGCCCACGCTGGAACTGGTTCAGCGACAGCACCATGCTCACCACTGCCTGGATCAGCGGCCTCGCCGGCCTGGCCTTTATCGGCCGGACCTTGCACGTCGCCAATCCGATTGTCGATCTGCGCGCCCTGAAAGACCGCAACTTCGCCCTCGGCTGTTTCTTCTCGTTCGTCACCGGGATCGGCCTGTTCGCCACCATTTACCTGACGCCGCTGTTTCTCGGCCGGGTGCGGGGCTACAGCGCGCTGGACATTGGACTGGCGGTTTTCTCCACCGGGGTGTTCCAGATCATGGCGATTCCGCTGTATGCCTTTCTGGCCAACCGCGTGGATCTGCGCTGGATCATGATGACCGGACTCGGCCTGTTCGCCTTGTCGATGTGGGATTTCAGCCCGATCACCCATGACTGGGGGGCCAGGGAGCTGATGCTGCCGCAAGCGTTGCGCGGGATTGCCCAGCAATTGGCGGTGCCACCGGCCGTGACGTTGACCTTGGGTGGTCTGGCGCCGGCGCGGCTCAAACATGCTTCGGGGTTGTTTAATCTGATGCGCAACCTGGGCGGCGCCATCGGCATCGCCGCCTGTGCGACCATCCTCAACGACCGCACCAACCTGCATTTCACCCGGTTGGCGGAACACCTGAACAGCACCAACGAAGCACTGAACCAGTGGCTGTCGCAGGTCGGCAACAACTTCGCCACCCTCGGCCAGAGCGGTGACACGAGCGTCACTGCCAGCCTGCATCAGCTATGGCTATTGACCTACCGCGAAGCCCAGACACAAACCTATGGCGACGCGTTTTTGATGATCATGGTCTGCTTCATCATCGCCACGGCGATGGTGCCCTTGATGCGCAAGGTGCAACCACCGGCCGCGCCGTCAGCAGACGCACATTGATCAGGCTTGAGGCATTTTGCGGAAACCAATCGCCAGACGGTTCCAGGCGTTGATGGTGGTAATGGCCACGGTCAGGTCGACCATTTCTTTCGGGCTGAACTCGGCGGTGGCCAGCTCGTAGTCTTCATCCGGCGCGTGGGTCTGGCTCACCAGCGTCAGGGACTCGGTCCAGGCCAGTGCCGCACGTTCACGCGGGGTAAAGAACGGCGTTTCGCGCCAGGCCGACAACGTAGCCAGACGGCGCTCGTCCTCACCGCCCTTGCGGGCATCGGCGCTGTGCATGTCGAGGCAGAACGCGCAGCCGTTGATTTGCGAAGTGCGCAGCTTGACCAGTTCGATCAGGTTTTTTTCCAGCGGCAGCTTCGACACCGCGGTTTCCAGGGCGATCATGGCTTTGAGCGCATCAGGGGAAGCGGTGTAGAAATCGATACGAGGTTTCATGGTGGACTCCGGTAGCAAGTGGGGATGGAGCTAAGTTAATCCCGCCCGCCCTTCGGACAAATAGCCAATATTCCAGAAGTCGAGGAGGCCACTCCCCCCAAACCGCTAAGCCCTATTACGCAACCACTGCAAAAACCCCTTACGCTCCACCACCTTCGGCACTTCCTGGGTCAACGTCTGCGCCTTGTTCAAGCGGAAATCCAGCAGCGCCTTCATCGACTCGCCAATGTCATGCCGCGCATCCAGGCACGGTTTGAGATAGTCCTTCTCAATCCGGTACAGGCTGCAAGCGGTCTTGGCGATGAAGTCGGCCGGCATCGCCGTATCCTGCAAGATCCCGCCCTCGCCAATCACCTCGCCCGGTCCCATGCGTCCCGACTCGAACTTGACCCCGGCACGGCTCAACTCCACCGAGACCACTCCGGATTCGATGATGAACAAATGATCGCTGACCTCTCCCGCCGGCAGGATCATGTCCCCGGCACGGAAGGTTTGCAGGGTCATGTGCTGGCTGAAGGTCTCTTTCTCATCCTGACGCAGGGTCGAGAAAATCGCCGAGCTTTCCAGCAAGGCCCGTGGCCGTGACAAACCGGCAGGCACATTCGACTCGATGGTCGACAACAGGCTGACACCCGCGGCCTGCAAATGACGATATGACAGATCGAACAGCAGATTGCGCACCATGCGTTTCTGATCCATCGAGACCACGAAACCACTGATTTCATATTCCACACCTGCGGCACTGGAGCCCTTGAGGGCGACGCACGGTGCCGGTTTTTGCAACAAATGGCGGCAACCCTGCATGGCCCGTTCCAGTGCGTCGATGACTGTTTGCGGGCGTGTATGCGGGCTCAGTTGCAGGCTGATCGACACGCCAAAAATGTCGCTCGGCCGACTGAAGTTGATGATCTTGGCCTTGGCCGCCAGGGAGTTGGGGATCACCGCCATGCTGCCTTGGGCGGTTTGCATGCGCGTGGCGCGCCAGTCGATGTCGGTGACCCGGCCTTCGGTGCCATCGATGGAAATCCAGTCATCCAGTTGATAGGGTTTGGTGGTGTTGAGGACGATCCCGGAAAACACATCGCTGAGGGTGCTTTGCAAGGCCAGGCCGACGATGATCGCCAAGGCGCCGGAGGTGGCCAGCACGCCTTTGACGGGCAGGTCCAGCACGTACGCCAGCGCCGCAATGATCGCGATCAGGAAGATCACCGCACCGAGCAGATCCTGGAGCAACCGCCCCGTGTGCCCGACCCGCTGCATCATCACCGCGCCGATCAGCACCGTCAGGGTCCGAGCGCCGAACAGCCACCAGCCAATCTGCAAACCGGTGGCCGCCAGGTGCAATGGCACGTTGTCAGGCCAAGGGGCGACCTCCAGCGGGTTCAAGCCTTCGTTGAACAGCAGGACGCTGAACAACGAGAAAATCACCAGCCTGACCAGCAACTTCCAGTTACTGCCGGTGGCGCTGGCGCTGATCAACCGCCACAGCCCAAGATCAACCACGATCAGGACCATGGCGCAGACCAATGGATGATTGGTGAAAAAAGACAGCATCGAACGACTCCAACGAAGGCCAATGGCGCGAAGATCTCACACATTGGGCACAGTGTAGGAGGGTTTCATGCAAAACAAATGTGGGAGCGAACCTGCTCGCGATGGCGGTGTGACAGCCACTGCACACGTGTCTGTTATACCGCTTTCGCGAGCAGGCTCGCTCCCACCGGGGGTTTAGGTTGTCAGCCGTTATTTGCTGTTGGTCAATGTGTTGAAGCTGGTCATCAGGTTGCGATAGTCCGGAATATGGTTGGAGAACAAGGTGCCCAACCCTTCCACGTCGTTACGCCAGTCGCGATGCAGTTCACAGGCCAGGCCGAACCAGGTCATCAACTGCGCGCCGGAGGCCGACATGCGATCCCAGGCCGATTGTCGGGTCAGCTCGTTGAAGGTGCCGGAAGCGTCAGTCACCACGAACACCTCAAAGCCTTCGGCCAGCGCCGAGAGTGCCGGGAACGCCACACAGACTTCCGTCACGACGCCAGCGATGATCAGCTGTTTCTTGCCGGTCGCCTTGATCGCCTTGACGAAGTCTTCGTTGTCCCAGGCGTTGATCTGTCCAGGACGGGCGATGTAAGGCGCATCCGGAAACAGCGCTTTGAGCTCAGGCACCAGCGGGCCATTGGGACCGTTTTCGAAACTGGTGGTGAGGATGGTCGGCAACTTGAAGTACTTGGCCAGGTCGGCCAGGGCCAGCACATTGTTCTTGAAACGGTCCGGTTCGATGTCGCGCACCAGAGACAGCAGTCCCGCCTGGTGATCAACCATCAAAACCGCAGCGTTGTCCTTGTCGAGACGTTTATAAGAAGTCGTCATTGCAGTAGTCCTCGCGTGTTGTCGATGCCGAGTGGATATCGGCGTGGGGGAGTCGTTTAGCGCTGGGAGTCCAGCACTTCGTGTTCATTCGCCACTTGCTGAGCCTTGAGGTAGCTTTCGATCAACAATTGATAATGCGGCATGGCCTGGGCGTAGACAGCGGCCCACTGCTCGGCATCCGGACGGTTCCACGAGCCTTGCAGTTCAGACAGCGTAGCCATAATGTCGATCGGCACGACCCCGGCCTGCGCCAAACGGGCGATGGTCAGATCAGTGGCCAGTTTTGAGTGGTTGCCGGAGGCGTCGACCACCGCAAACACTTTGTAGCCTTCATGCACCGCCGCGATGGACGGAAACGCCAGGCAAACGCTGGTCAGCGTGCCGGCAATGACCAGGGTTTTCTTGCCGGTGGCTTTGACTGCCGCGTGAAACCCGGCGTTGTCCCAGGCATTGATTTCGCCCTTGCATACCCTGGCCTGGGAACCGCCCTACTCATCCTGTGCAGAGCGGGTTATTGACGGAGTACGGGCTAACCGTGCATCCGGCCGAAGCGACCGGACTGGAAGTCGGCGAAGGCCTGATGAATCTCTTGCTCGGTGTTCATCACGAACGGGCCGTGACCGACAATCGGCTCGTCGATCGGCTCGCCGCTGAGCAACAGCACCACCGCATCCTGGCTGGCTTCAAGGGTCAACTGATCACCCTTGCGATCGAACAGGGCCAACTGACCTTCGCCCACCGACTCCAGGCCATTGACCTGAACCGTGCCACGCAACACCACCAAGGCCGTGTTGCGACCGTCGTGCAGGTCCAGGGTCAGCAATTTGCCGCCCTTGAGACGCAGGTCCCAGACGTCAATCGGGGTGAAGGTGCGAGCCGGGCCGGTGTGGCCGTCAAACTCACCGGCGATCAAGCGCAAACTGCCGGCCTGGTCCTTGAGCGGGATGTTCGGGATGTCGCCATCGAGAATCGTCTGGTAACCGGCGTCGGCCATTTTGTCCTTGGCCGGCAGGTTGACCCACAGCTGCACCATTTCCAGGGTGCCGCCAGACCTGGCGAAACCTTCGGAGTGAAACTCCTCATGCACAATCCCTGAAGCGGCGGTCATCCATTGCACATCGCCAGGGCCGATCGTGCCGCCGCTGCCGGTGGAGTCACGGTGTTCCAGTTCGCCCTTGTAAACGATAGTCACGGTCTCGAAACCACGGTGCGGATGCTGACCAACGCCACGTCGTTCAGTGGTCGGGGTGAATTCGGCAGGCGCCGCGTGATCCAGCAGCAGGAACGGGCTGATGTGCTTGCCCAGGTTGTCGTAGGAAAACAGCGTCCGAACCGGAAAACCGTCGCCGACCCAATGGGTACGCGGGCTGGTGTAGATACCGATGATGTTTTTCATGGTGTCTCCTGATGAGGTGAGTGAAGCCATGGACAAAGCTTAAAACTCGAACCTTTGGTGCGCTAGACTGCAAAAACCAGCCTTTGCGTTCTATCTAAGGAACGATGATGGAAGACCTCAACACCCTTTACTACTTCACCCAAGTGGTGGAACACGGCGGTTTCGCCCCGGCTGGGCGGGCGTTGGACATGCCTAAATCGAAACTCAGCCGACGCATCGCCGAGCTGGAAGAACGCCTCGGTGTCCGCCTGCTGCACCGCACCAGCCGGCATTGTTCACTGACCGAAATCGGCCAGGCCTATTACCAGCGTTGCCTGGCGATGCGCGTGGAAGCGGAAAGCGCCGCCGAACTGATCGAACGCAATCGCTCCGAGCCTCAAGGCCTGGTTCGCATCAGTTGCCCGACGGCGCTGCTCAACTCCTGGGTCGGGCCCATGCTGACGCGCTATATGCTTAAGTTCCCGCTGGTGGAATTATTTATCGAGAGCACCAATCGCCGGGTCGACCTGATCCACGAAGGGTTCGACATCGCCCTGCGCGTGCGCTTTCCGCCGCTGGAAAACACCGACATGGTGATGAAGGTTCTGGGCAACAGCACTCAGTGCGTGGTGGGCAGCCCGGCCTGGGCCGAACGCCTGTCCTCCCCGGCCTCCCCTGCCGACCTGAGCGGTTTGCCGAGCCTGCATTGGGGCGCCGCCCAGCGTGAATATCAGTGGGAATTGTTCGGTGCCGAAGGCGCCAGCGCACTGATTCGACATACACCCCGCATGGTCACCGATGACCTGCTGGCGTTGCGTCACGCGGTAGTGGCGGGGATTGGCATCGCGCACCTGCCGAGCGTCGTGGTGCGCGATGACCTGGCGGCCGGCCGCCTGGTGGATCTGGTGCCGGGTTGGGCACCGAAATGCGGCGTCATCCATGCCATCTTTCCATCGCGCCGTGGACTGCTGCCGTCGGTGCGCACATTGATCGACTTTCTGGGCGAGGAGTTCAACCACGCGGACATCGCTTGAAGAGGCCGGCACACACCATCACTCTTGGCATTCATGACTTGCGGTAAACAGTGCTTTGCCCAGCCAGCGGTTTTTCCCAAGGATCGCGACGGGGATACTCCTGCTCATTCCCACTGCAATCCCTGGAGTCACAGATGTCTATTCCCGCCTTCGGTCTCGGTACGTTTCGCCTGCAAGGCCAGGTGGTCATCGATTCGGTAAGCACAGGCCTGGAGCTCGGCTACCGAGTGATCGACACCGCGCAAATCTACGAAAACGAAGCCGACGTCGGCCTCGCCATCGCCACCAGCGGTATCACCCGTGACGAGTTGTTCATCACCAGCAAAATCTGGGTCGCCAACTTCGCCAAGGACCGTTTGGTCGACAGCCTCAAAGAGAGCCTGCGCAAACTGCAAACCGACTACCTCGACCTGACGCTGATCCACTGGCCGTCGCCGGAAGACCAGGTGCCGGTCGAGGAATTCATGGGCGCCCTGCTTGAAGCCAAACAGCTTGGCCTGACCCGACAGATCGGCGTCTCCAACTTCACCGTCGACCTGATGAAGCAGGCCATCGCCGCCGTCGGTGCCGACCACATCGCCACCAATCAGATCGAACTGCACCCGTACCTGCAAAATCGTAAAGTCGTCGAGTTCGCCCGCAGTCATGACATCCAGATCACGTCCTACATGACCCTGGCCTATGGCGAAGTGCTCAAAGACCCGATCATCCAGCAGATCGCCGAACGCCTTCACGCCACCCCGGCGCAAGTCACGCTGGCGTGGGCCATGCAGTCCGGTTACGCGGTGATCCCTTCCTCCACCCAACGCGCCAACCTGCAAAGCAACCTCAAAGCCTGCGACCTGACCTTGAGCGACGCCGACATGACATCGATCGCCGGCCTTGATCGCGGCCAGCGGCTGACCAGCCCTAAAGGCATCGCGCCGCAGTGGGATTAAGCGTCAGCCGCGTGAGAGGCTTTGGTCCAGTCGGATCATCGCATGCTGCAACTGATCGACGGCTTCATCGATCATCGCCACGCGACCTTCCGCGCAAGCGCGCTCAAGTTGCTCGCAGCATTCGATCAAACGCTCCGCGCGGACCATCCGCGCGCTGCCCTTGATACGGTGCGCCAGCTCGTGAAGACGCGGGTGATCGTCACCCGCGTGGGCTTGCAGCAGATGATTGAGGTCTTCGTGGTTGGCCTTGGCCAATTCACGCAGCAACTGATTGATCAGCGTCCGGTCTTCGCCGACGTAAAGCTCCAGGCCGGTCAAGTCCATCTCCAGACTTGCTTGCGTGTCGGCCGGCAGGGCCGTTGGCTCACTGCCAAACCGCGAGGCCAGCCAGGCGCTCAAATCCGCCAGCAGAATGGGTTTGAACAGGCAGTCGTCCATGCCCGCTTCCAGGCACCGAATCCTTTCTTCAGGTTGCGCGTTGGCGGTAAACCCCAGAATCAGCGTGGGCGGCAATCCATAGGCGCGCTCTTCATCACGAATCGCACCCGCCAACTCATAACCACTGAACCGGGGCATGTTGCAGTCGCTGATGACCACACCGAACTCATGGGCGCGCCACAACTCAAGCGCTTGCAGGCCATCTTCGGCCTCCATGACCCGGTGCCCCAGATAGCTCAGTTGACGCGTCAGCAACAAGCGATTGGCCGGATAATCATCGACCACCAAAATCGTCAGGGGTCGGGTGGACAGCGCCAATCCACGGTCCATCGCCTCGCCGGCAGGCAAGGCTTTCAACGCCACCAAGGACAGACTGATGTCAGCCTGAGTGCCCCGCCCCAGGACACTATCGAGCGCCAACCGTCCGCCCATCATTTCGCACAGGGTGCGGCTGATGACCAGCCCCAGTCCAGAGCCTTTGCGTCCCGACTGCAGGTTGTTGCCGGCCTGGACGAACGGGCTGAACAACCGCTGCTGATCCACGGCGCTGATGCCGATGCCGCTGTCCTCAATGTGCACCGCGACGGCCAGATGACCCGGAATTCCCGGCACCACCCGCAGTGTCAGGCTCACTTCACCCGTCTGGGTAAACTTGATTGCATTGCTCAACAGATTGGACAGCACCTGCTTGAAACGCGTGGGGTCAATCAACACGTCACGGTCACTGCGTTCATCCAGATCAACCCGCCATGCCAGGCCTTTTCCCCGTGCCAGCCCTTCAAACACCCTGCACACCGATGCCACCAGCGCATGCAAATTGACACGCTCGGGGGTCAGGGACAGATGCCCGGATTCGATGCGCGCGATGTCCAGGATATCGCCGATCAACGCCAATAACTGCTGCGCCGCAGTGGAGGCTACCTCCAGGGCTGAACGATCGGCGATGCCCTCTTTCGCGCGCATCCCGGCCATTTCGAGCATGCCGATCAAGGCGTTCATCGGCGTACGGATTTCGTGGCTCAAGGTCGCCAGGAACGTGGTTTTCGCGCGATTGGCGTCGTCGGCCGCGTCTTTGGCGTCTTGCAATTGCTGCAACCATTGTTGGCGCTGGCGGATCTGCCGACGTTGCCAGGCGATCCAGCTCACCGCCAGCAGAAGCAACACGGCGGCGGCGGCGAACGCCTGCAGGATGGCTGGCCGGTGACGCAGCCAATAACTGTCATCCACTACCACATCATTGCCCCAGCGGGTGACCAGACCGTCCATTTCAGCAGGCGAAATACTCAGCAACGCCTTGTTCAAGATCGATTGCAACTCCGGGTCTGCACCGTCCGTTGCCATCGCAATGCGCGCCGGTTCGTCACCCACGGTGCTGCTGATCCGTAAGCGTCCCGAGTAATACCGGGCAATCAGATAACGGGTCATGAACAATGAACTGACGGCCGCGTCGGCTTGTCCGTTCATGACTGACTCCAGCCCCTGCGCCGGGTTTTCAACATCCACCATGCGCACCCCAGGCACCCGCGCCTGAATGAAGGCGCGCACCGGGTGGCTGTGGTAAATCGCCAGGCGCTTACCGGCCAGTTCGTCCAGTGTCTTGGGGCTATCGGGTGTGATTGCGCTGACGAGCGTGTACGGATTGGTCACATAGGGGCTGGTGAAGTGCAGATCGGCGACACCTTCGGTGGTCGGGATGATGGCGGGTATGACGTCGATCTCGCCCGCCTTCAGTTGCTGGATCTGTTGATCAAGGGATCGCTCCCGTAACACCTTGAAGTTCAAACCGCTGCGCTGGCTGATCAGCGACAGCAATTGCGCGGTCAACCCGCTGAATTGTCCCTCGGCATTGAAAAACGTCAAAGGCGCGAAGTTCTCGACTACCCCGACAGTGACGTGTGGATGACGCTCTAGCCACTGCTGCTCACTGGCGCTCAGATTGACTCGCGACTGTCCCTGCGTGTTGACCCTGCCGGCGCTCCAACGCTGTTCGATGAGCGCACGCTGGTTCATCGGGATCGCCGCCAGGGTCTTGTCGATGATGGCCTTGAGCGGCAGGTTGTCCCGCGACAGGGCAAAGCCGAACGGATTGGCGTCGAGACCGGACGGTCCCATCAACTGAACGTTATTGGGGTAATTATTGTTGATCAGGTAATTGGCGCTGATGAGGTCCCCGAGGTACACGTCATCTTTCCGATACGCCACCGCCCCCAGCGCATCGAGCGCAGACGGGTAGCGATACAGCCTGGCCTCGGGATAAAACATTTCGACCGTCTGCGCCGGCAGATAGTCATCGACCATCGCAATGCGTTTGCCCGCCAGATCCTCGGGCATGCGTTCGTCCAGCCGGGTGGCCAGCATTGGCTGATCTTCAGCATAGGGGCTGGACAGGATCAACCCGGGATCGGCCGCTTCGAAGTTGTTCGAGGTTCCCAGCAGATCAAGCCGGTCGTATTTCAGGGCTTCCATGGCCGCTTCCCGCGTGCCATACCGCTGCACTTCAATCGGGATGTCCAGCAGTTGCGCAATCAGTCGGGCGTAATCGGCGGTGATGCCTTCCAGCTCATCATGATTGCGCGTGATTTCGAAGGGCGGGTAATCCGGCCCACTCACTCCGAGGCGCAGGACCCGTTTGCTGTGCAGCCATTGCCGATCCTTTTCATTCAGATGGACCGCGTAACCCTCCACCGTGGAACGCCCCAGCAGTTGCAAGTACTTCGTCTGCGCAGGCACGGCCGACAGGGCCGCTGGCGCCAGACACAGCATCAATACGCACAACAGGACACGCACGTTCAGGCGCCCTCAGATCAAGTGATTGCGGATGGCAAAGTCGCGCAGGTGCACAGCTGCCTGCACACCAAGCTTTTCGATCAAACGGGTCTTGTAGGTGCTGACTGTCTTGTGGCTCAAGTGCATCGCCTCGGCGATGGCCTTGTTTGCGGTACCCCGAGCCAGGTATTGGAGAATGGTCAGTTCGCGGTTGGAGAGTTTGTCGACCATTTGCTTTTCGCTTTGCTGCAGCGCGTCCATGGAGGCGCTGGGCAGTTGTGCGAAGTAGGTGTACCCGGCCATCAGCGCGTGTATGGCCTTGTGCAACTGACTCAAGTCGTTGGTCTTGGAGACGTACGCCAAAGCACCGGAGCGCATGCAACGCTCTTGAAAAAACAATGGGTCAAGGGACGTGAACACCAACACCACACACGACAAGTCGCTGTTTTTGATTCGCTCAAGTACATCCAGCCCGTTACCACCGGGCATCACCAGATCCAGAATCACCAGATCAACAGTGTGCTCACGAAGAATCGCCGACGCATCACCCACGCTGGCCGCTTCATGAATCTGTTTAAATCCTTCCCGTTCAAGCACCAGTTTGACTGCGGCACGAACCACCGGATGATCGTCCACAATCAGCACTGACTTCATGGAAACTCCCTGTGCAAAAAATCGACGATGACGCCACGGATGCGCGCCGGAAAAGGCCAGAGTGCACGCAGCAACTGCGCGAAAACTCTTACATGGCGGAAGGATGAAAACTACCTGTCAGAAATGACAGTTCCGACGAACGGGCACCTCTATTCAGCCCGTTTTTTGCTGATAGTGCCCGACCAGATCATGACGGGTACTCACCAACGGATCGACACGGGACATCAAGTGCCGGATACACATCAAGTCGGGGAGCAGTACGGTGCTCGTCTGAATTGGCTGTTGCGTGCAAATCGAATTCTGCGCGCGTTCGTCGTTGAAAATCATGGCATGACGAACCTGGGGGTTATCGAGGAAAAACCCCCGCAGGTCCAACGAGCCCTTCGCCAGAGAAGCATTGATGACCACCAGGTCAAACGGCTCGCAACCGTATTCGACCAGCGTCAACAGCTCTTCAAGGTGTTGAACCGGTGCCACCCGGTAGTAACCCAGCTGGTTAAACACGCGCTCAACCTTCATACGGTGGAAGTGTTGCTCGTCGGCAATCAGGATTCGTAATGCTTTATTCATCATTCCGGGGCCTGCAGGGTGACCAAAGTGTGGCGCAAGGCTACGGAAGCTTGGTACCGGTTTATGTAGGACTTTTCCTAAATGCTCGCTCACACTTTCTGATTTTTACGAGGGTTCACGGCTGGATCCGCCCCCCTCGCCTCCGGGATAGCGTCACAACCAGACGATTTACTGCCAGCCAAACCGCCGAATGTAGAACCCTTTCACCGCCTGCGTCAGCGCCATGTACGCCAGCAGAATCACCGGCAGAAACACGAAGTACATCGATGGCAGTGCCTGGAGTTTGAAGTAGTGCGCCAGCGGCCCCATCGGCAGGAAAATGCCGACCGCCATGATGATCCCGGTCATCACCATCAACGGCATCGCGGCGCGGCTTTGCAGGAACGGGATTTTCGGGGTGCGGATCATGTGCACGATCAGCGTCTGGGTCAGCAGTCCGACCACGAACCATCCGGACTGGAACAACGTCTGGTGGTCCGGGGTATTGGCGTCGAACACGTACCACATCAAGGCAAACGTGGTGATGTCGAAGATCGAGCTGATCGGCCCGAAGAACAGCATGAAGCGCCCGACATCCGCCGGTTGCCAGCGCTGTGGTTGCTTGAGCATTTCTGCATCGACGTTATCGAACGGGATGGCGATCTGCGAAATGTCGTAGAGCAGGTTCTGCACCAGCAGGTGCATGGGCAGCATCGGCAGGAACGGGATGAACGCACTGGCCACCAGCACCGAGAACACGTTGCCGAAGTTCGAACTGGCGGTCATTTTGATGTACTTGAGCATGTTGGCGAAGGTGCGGCGCCCTTCCAGTACGCCCTCCTCCAGCACCATCAGGCTTTTTTCCAGCAAGATGATGTCGGCCGCTTCCTTGGCGATGTCGACGGCGCTGTCCACCGAAATACCGATGTCGGCGGTGCGCAGGGCCGGGGCGTCGTTGATGCCGTCACCCATGAACCCGACCACGTGGCCGTTGCCCTTGAGCAGGCGCACGATGCGCTCCTTGTGCGACGGCGTGAGTTTGGCGAAGACGTTGGTGGTCTCCACCGCCACGGCCAGTTGGGCGTCACTCATGCGCTCAATGTCGTTGCCCATCAGCAGCCCCTGCTGTTCCAGACCGACTTCGCGGCAGATTTTCGCGGTCACCAGCTCGTTGTCACCGGTCAGCACTTTTACCGCCACACCGTGAGCCGCCAGCGCTTTGAGGGCCGGTGCGGTGCTTTCCTTGGGTGGGTCGAGAAACGCCACGTAACCGATCAGCGTCAGCTCCTGTTCATCGGCCAGGCTGTAAGTGTCGCGGCCTTCGATCATTGGCCGCGCAGCCACCGCGACGACTCGCAGGCCTTCGGCGTTGAACGTCGCCGTCACCTGGCGAATCCGCGCCAGCAATTCATCGCTGAGCGCCTCATCAACGACGCCGTGGCGTACCCGCGTGCACACCGCCAGCACTTCCTCCACCGCGCCTTTACAGATCAGCAGATGAGCATGCTCGCGCTCGGCGACCACCACCGACATGCGCCGGCGGGTGAAGTCGAACGGGATCTCGTCGATCTTGCGAAACGCTGTGCCGACCTTGAGTTCACGGTGGATTTCCACGTGTTCGAGCACCGCAACGTCCAGCAGGTTTTTCAGGCCGGTCTGGTAGTAGCTGTTGAGGTACGCCATTTCCAGCACGTCATCGGAGTCATTGCCCCAGACGTCGACGTTGCGCGCGAGGAAGATTTTGTCCTGGGTCAGGGTGCCGGTCTTGTCGGTGCACAGCACGTCCATGGCGCCGAAGTTCTGGATCGCATCCAGACGCTTGACGATGACTTTTTTGCGCGACAGAAATACCGCGCCTTTGGCCAACGTCGAGGTGACGATCATGGGCAGCATTTCCGGGGTCAGGCCCACGGCAATCGACAACGCGAACAGCAGCGCCTGGGTCCAGTCGCCCTTGGTGAAACCGTTGATGAACAACACCAGCGGCGCCATCACGAACATGAAGCGGATCAGCAACCAGCTGACTTTGTTGACCCCGGTCTGAAACGACGTCGGCGCACGATCAGTGGCACCCACTCGCTGCGCCAGCGCACCGAAATACGTGTCGTTGCCGGTGGTGAGAATCACCGCCATCGCCGTGCCGGACACCACGTTGGTGCCCATGAACAGAATGTTGTCGAGGTCCAGCGGGTTACGGGTGTCGTTATCTTGCTGGCGCGGAAATTTTTCCACCGGCATCGATTCGCCGGTCATCGCCGCCTGACTGACGAACAGGTCCTTGGCGCTGAGCACCCGGCAATCGGCGGGAATCATGTCGCCGGCCGAAAGCACGATCAGGTCGCCCGGCACCAACTGTTTGATCGGCAACTCGATGCGCTGTGCGTCGCGACGCAGGACTGTCGCGGTGTTGCTCACCATCGCCTTCAGCGCGTCGGCGGCCTGGTTGGATTTGGTTTCCTGCCAGAACCGCAGCAATGTCGAGAGCACCACCATGGAGAAAATCACGATGGCGGCTTTCATGTCCTCGGTCAGCCACGAGATGACCGCGAGCAACGTCAGCAGCAGGTTGAACGGGTTTTTGTAGCAGTGCCACAGATGCGTCCACCACGGCAGCGGTTGTTCATGCTCGACCTCGTTGAGGCCGAAACGCTCGCGCAGGGCGTCGGCTTCCTCCTCGCTCAGGCCATCGGTGTGCGTGCCGAGTCTTTCCAGCAATTGGCCGGTGTCGCTGCTGGCGGCGCCCACCAGGGTTTGCGCCAGCGTCGGCGGTACTTCACGGCTGACCGTGGTGTCGGTGAAGGTTTCCAGCAGCGCCAGACGACGGAAGTGCCGGGCGATGTGGCGGGTGCGCAGGAATCCGGCAAAGAATTCCTTGAGCAGGGTCAGGTTCATGGCGTTGCCCCCAGGGTCAGCCGGGAAACCTTCGAGCAGGCGTGTCGAGTCGCTGCGATGACGACCAGGCAGGCGCCATCACACGAGAGTGTGTCGATGAGAGGACATCGGGTCGTGCCAGGACTGGCTCGACCGGGAGGCCGCTGCTCGCTGTACGGCGAGACAACGGCACAAAAAAGCTGCGCGTTATCTTGCCGAGAAGGTGCCGGTTACTGAAACCGGCCGACTACTGTCACTCGAACAAGTACCCACTGTGGGTCTCCGCTATTGATGAAAACGCGCGAAGCTTACGCCGCGATTTATGCAGAGTAAACGAAGGAACAGTGTGCGGTGGGGGAATCGCGGGGTTCTTCAGGAAGGGTTCAGGATTGCTGCGCAGATCATTCCCACGCTCCGCGTGGGAACGATCGCAGTGAGAGTCAGCTGGCAGTCGCCAGTAGCAAATCCACCACCGACCGGCTGTGCCCGCGGTTCTTGCCATGCTCATACAACGAACCGGCAATCTCGTCCGCCCGAATTGGCAGGATCGACAACAGCGTGTCGCTCAACCCATGGCTCGCCTGGCAGAAGCCCTGCATATAGATGCCGGCCTTGCAGCGCTCGTCAGTGATCAGCTTATAGTTGCGATCCACTTCAAAATCACCCAGGTACTGCTCCAGCGGCGCCAGCAATTTGCGGTGCATCTGCCGCTCGTAACCGGTGGCCAAGACCACGGCGTCGTAGAGACGAACCGTGACTTCACCCGTGGCGTTGTTGCGCACGGCCAACTCGATACCGTGTTCAGTGGCCGTGGCTTTTTCAATCGTGGTCAATGTGCGGAACGCGTGACGGGCAATGCCCGATACTTTCTGGCGATAGAAGATGCCGTAGATGCGTTCGATCAGATCGATGTCCACCACCGAATAATTGGTGTTGTGGTACTCGTTGACCAGACGTTCACGCTCGCTGTGGGCTTGCTGGAACACCAGGTCGGTGAACTCCGGCGAGAACACTTCGTTGACGAACGGGCTGTCATCCGCCGGTTTCAGTGCCGAGCCGCGCAGGATCATGTCGACCTGCACCGAGGGGAAGCTGTCGTTCAGATCGATGAACGCTTCCGCCGCGCTCTGCCCGCCGCCGATGATGGCGATGCTCATAGGCTGGTTGTTCACGCACGGTTGCGTGGCCATTTGCGCCAGGTACTGCGAGTGGTGGAACACGCGTCCGTCATCCTTCAGCGCCTTGAACGCTTGCGGTATGCGCGGCGTACCGCCGGCGCTGACCACCACCGAACGGGTGGTGCGCACGTGCTGCTGACCTTGGGCATCGCGCGAGATCACCCGCAGCGCTTCGACCTGCTGGCTGTGCACCACCGGTTCGATGGTCAGCACTTCTTCGCCGTAACGGCTCTGCGATTCAAATTGCGCAGCGACCCAGCGCAGGTAGTCGTTGTACTCCATGCGGCACGGATAAAACGTGCCCAGGTTGATGAAGTCCACCAGGCGACCGTGATGCTTGAGGTAGTTGACGAAGGAATACGGGCTGGTCGGATTGCGCAGCGTCACCAGGTCCTTGAGGAACGAGATCTGCAATTCGCTCTGGGTCACCAGGGTGTTGCCGTGCCAGCGGTAGTCCGCCTGCTTGTCGAGAAACAGAACATCCAGCTCGCCCTGGCGTGGCCCGCGCTCTTGCAAAGCGATGGCCAGCGCGAGGTTCGAAGGGCCGAAACCGACGCCGATCAGGTCGTGAACGATGGGCGATGCAATTGCCTGTGTCATTTCCAGTGTCCTCTGGATGAACCCCTCAACCGATGGGGAGTAAGCCTAAGTGACCTGACCGGCCTTGGGCAGGACAGCAGGTCGTCTGTTGAGTAGGAACGAGGACAGTGAAATAAAATTTAATCAGCGGGGATCAATGGGCGTCCCACTGACGCATCCGCACCCGGCAATGCTTCATCGCATTGACGATATGCTTTTCCACCAAGGCCCGCGAAATGCCCAGCTGTTCGGCGATCTCCGGGTGCGACAGGCCCTCGATCTTGCGCAACAGAAAACTCTCGCGACACAGCCGTGGCAGCTCCGCCAGGGCACGCTGGAGCATTTGCAGGCGCTGGCCGTGATCGAGGCAGTTGTGCGGAGATGGCGTGAAGTAGCGTTCTTCGGTGTCGAGCACGTCCAGCGACTCGACCTGACGCAGGGCATTGCGCCGATGGTCGTCGATCACCAGATTGAGCGCGGTGCGGTACAGAAACGCCCGGGGCTGTTCGATGGGCGTGTCGCTGGAACGCTCCAGAACCCGCACATACGCGTCATGCACCACATCTTCGGCCACCTGACGGTTGCCTAGCTTGGCGTTCAGGAAACACACCAGCTCGCGATAGTAGTTTTCCAACATGACTCCCGGCCGCACGGGTGCGGTTTCTGTCCTTGAGCCCCCTCGTCGACCGCCGACATAGGCAGTGGCACGATAGTGGCAGTTCGAGATGCGTAATTTATAGTAATTCTCATATAGATTTAAAGTACTGCTTGTCCTTGCCGCACAAATAGTCCTGAGCTACAGGTGTAACCCTATGTGTCCGCACCTAAATTCCCCGCACCATTCCTCGTTTACAGGACAGCTCCCCGTCTCTGTCGGCTGTCGCTGTTAGCTGCGCGCAGGTTGAACGACGGGCCGATACCCATGGCCGGAACCCTGCATGAAACGTCCCCGACACACCCGACGCGCCCTGCTTGTAGCACTTAGTCTGATCCCCGTTATCGCCGTCGCCGCGTGGCAAATCATTCCGCCCGGCCGCGACAGGTTCGCCACCGTGTCCGTCAGCCGCGGCGACATCGAAAGCAGCGTCACCGCGTTGGGCACCCTGCAACCCCGGCGATATGTCGACGTCGGTGCCCAGGCCTCCGGGCAGATCCACAAGATTCATGTGGAGGTCGGCGACGTGGTCAAGGAAGGCCAGTTGCTGGTGGAAATCGATCCGTCCACGCAACAGGCCAAACTCGACGCAGGGCGTTTCTCCATCGAAAACCTCAAGGCTCAGCTCCAGGAGCAACGGGCCCTGCACGAACTCGCGCGGCAGAAATACCAGCGTCAGCAGAACCTCAAGGTCGGTGGCGCCACCCGCGAAGAAGACGTGCAAACCGCGCAAGCTGAACGGCGATCCACACAGGCGCGTATCGACATGTTCCAGGCGCAGATCCGTCAGGCCGAAGCCAGCCTGCGCAGCGATCAGGCCGAACTCGGTTACACGCGAATCTATGCGCCCATGTCCGGAACGATCGTCGCCCTCGACGCCCGGGTCGGCCAGACGCTGAACGCACAGCAACAAACGCCGCTGATTCTGCGCATCGCCAAACTGTCGCCGATGACCGTGTGGGCCGAAGTCTCGGAAGCCGATATCGGCCACGTCAAACCCGGCATGAATGCCTGGTTCACCACCTTAAGCGGTGGCAATCGTCGCTGGAGCAGCACGGTGCGGCAGATTCTGCCCGTACCGCCCAAGCCACTCGACCAGACCAGCCAGGGTGGCGGCAGCCCAGCCAGTTCGAGCAAAAGCGGCAGTGCCCGCGTGGTGTTGTACACCGTGTTGCTCGACGTCGATAACGCCGACAACGCGCTGATGGCCGAGATGACGACGCAGGTGTTTTTCGTGGCCGACCAGGCCAAAAACGTCCTCACCGCGCCCATTGCCGCGTTGCAAAGTGGCGCGGAACCGGACACCCAGACCGCACACGTCGTGGCCAAAAACGGCAGCATCGAGTCGCGTCAAGTGCGCACCGGCATCAGTGATCGCCTGCGCGTGCAAATCCT
Source organism: Pseudomonas mucoides (assembly GCF_015461845.1). Classification (GTDB taxonomy): domain Bacteria; phylum Pseudomonadota; class Gammaproteobacteria; order Pseudomonadales; family Pseudomonadaceae; genus Aquipseudomonas; species Aquipseudomonas mucoides. The sequence goes on from NZ_JACOPW010000011.1 coordinate 147,535, forward strand.
CGATGGCCTGCGCGAAGGCGATCACCTGCTGATCGGCCCGGCTGACGGGAGTGGCGGCTGAATGCAGACGCCCCTGATCGATCTGCACGAGATTCGCAAAGCCTACGGCGGCGGCGATTCTCCGGAAGTGCATGTGTTGCGCGGCATCGACCTGTCGATTCATGCCGGCGAGTTCGTGGCGATTGTCGGCGCCTCCGGGTCCGGCAAGTCGACACTGATGAACATCCTCGGCTGCCTCGACCGCCCGACGTCGGGCGAATACCGCTTCGCCGGGGAAAACGTCGCCGGGCTCGACAGTGACGAACTGGCCTGGTTGCGCCGTGAAGCCTTCGGTTTTGTGTTTCAGGGGTATCACCTGATCCCCTCCGGCTCGGCCCAGGAAAACGTCGAGATGCCGGCCATCTACGCCGGCTTGCCGGCCGCCGAGCGCCACGTCCGCGCCGCTGCCCTGCTCGACCGTCTCGGTCTGGCCTCGCGCACCGGCAATCGTCCGCATCAACTCTCCGGTGGCCAGCAACAACGGGTGTCTATCGCCCGCGCCTTGATGAACGGCGGTCATATCATCCTTGCCGACGAACCCACCGGCGCCCTCGACAGCCACAGCGGCGCCGAGGTCATGACCCTGCTCGATGAACTGGCGAGCCAGGGTCATGTGGTGATCCTGATCACCCACGACCGCGAAGTCGCGGCTCGGGCCAAGCGCATCATCGAAATCCGCGACGGCCTGATCATCAGCGACAGCGCCCGCGATAACCCTCAAGCCCAGACCTCAGCCAACCCCGGTGCGTTGCAAGCCGTGGACTTGCGCAAGCGTCTGAGCGAAGGTGCCGAAGCCACCGGCGCGTGGAAAGGCGAACTGATTGACGCGGTGCAAGCGGCGTGGCGGGTGATGTGGATCAACCGCTTCCGCACCGCGCTGACGCTGCTCGGGATCATCATCGGCGTGGCCTCGGTGGTGGTGATGCTCGCCGTCGGCGAAGGCAGCAAGCGCCAGGTCATGGCGCAGATGGGCGCCTTCGGTTCGAACATCATTTACCTCAGCGGCTCGGCGCCGAACCCGCGCACCGCGCCGGGCATCGTCACCCTCGATGACGTCGCGGCGGTGGCCAGCCTGCCGCAAGTGATGCGGATCATGCCGGTCAACGGCCAGGAAGCCGGGGTGCGCTTCGGCAACCTCGACCACTTGAGTTACGTCGGCGGCAACGACACCCACTTCCCGGCGATCTTCAACTGGCCGGTGGTCGAAGGCAGCTACTTCACCGAGGCCGATGAGCGAAACGCCGCGGCAGTCGCGGTAATCGGCCACAAGGTACGGAGCAAATTGCTCAAGGACGTGGCCAACCCGATTGGCCAATACATCCTGATCGAAAACGTGCCATTTCAGGTGGTCGGCGTGCTCGCGGAAAAAGGCGCCAGCTCCGGCGACTCCGACAGCGACGACCGCATCGCCATCCCCTACTCCGCCGCCAGCGTGCGGCTGTTCGGCACGCATAATCCGGAATACGTGGCCATCGCCGCCGCAGACGCGCGCAAGGTCAAAGATACCGAGAGAGCCATCGAGCAGTTGATGCTGCGCCTGCACAACGGCAAGAAGGATTTCGAACTGACCAACAACGCGGCGATGATCCAGGCCGAGGCGCGCACGCAAAACACCCTGTCGCTGATGCTCGGCTCGATTGCTGCGATTTCCTTGCTGGTGGGCGGCATCGGCGTGATGAACATCATGCTGATGACCGTGCGCGAACGCACACGGGAGATTGGTATCCGCATGGCCACCGGCGCCCGGCAGCGCGACATTCTGCGCCAGTTTCTGACCGAGGCGGTGATGCTCTCGGTAGTCGGCGGGCTGGCCGGAATTGCCCTGGCGCTGATCGTCGGCGGTGTGCTGATTCTCAGTGAAGTCGCTGTCGCGTTTTCCTTGATAGCGGTGCTCGGCGCCTTCGGCTGCGCCCTGGTCACCGGTGTTGTCTTCGGCTTCATGCCGGCCCGCAAAGCTGCCCGACTCGACCCGGTCACGGCCCTTACCAGTGAATGATTTCTCCATGAAGCCGCCATTAAGTCTGTTGACGCTCTGCCTGTTGCTCAGCGCGTGCGGCACACCCGCCCAACGCCCCGACGCCGGTATCGAGCCACCCGTTTCCTGGCAATCGCCGCACACCCAAGACGCCGCGCGCAGCAACCCGCAATGGTGGACGCAGTTCGGCAGCCCGCAGCTGGATCAACTGGTCGAACAGGCGCGGGTCGGCAGTTTCGATCTGGCCGCGGCCATCGCCCGCGTGCGTCAGGCCCAGGCCGAAACGGTGGTGGCCGGCGGTTCGCAACTGCCGGAGGTCAAGGCGGGTTTGAATGCCAACCGCCAGAAACTGCTGCGCGGCAGCGGCTACAGCCAACTGGATGCCGACAGCGACAACAGCGCCGTGGACTACTTCAACGCCAACCTCAGCGCCAGCTACGAAATCGATTTCTGGGGCGGCCAACGTGCGTCCCGCGACAGCGCGCAATTTGCTTTGCAGGCCAGCCAGTTCGATCAGGCAACGGTGGAACTGACGCTGCTCAGCAGTGTTGCCAGCGGCTACGCGCAAACCCTGTCGCTGCGTGAACAGAGCCGCATCGCCGAGTTGAACCTAGCGAATGCGCAAAACGTGTTGAAGCTGGTGCAGACGCGGTTTGACTCAGGCTCGGCGACCGCGCTGGAACTGGCTCAGCAGAAAAGCCTGGTCGCCGCGCAACAACGGCAATTGCCGCTGGTGCAGCAACAGGCGCAGGACGCGTCGATCAGTCTTGCCGCCCTGCTCGGCCGACCGGTTCAGGCGCTGGCATTGGGTCAGGAACACTTTGATCAGCTGTCATGGCCGACCATCGGCGCCGGCCTGCCCAGCGAACTGATCAGCCGTCGCCCAGACATTGCCCGTGCCGAGGCGCAACTGGCGGCGGCGCAGGCGGACGTCACCGTGGCCCGCGCCGCGATGTTGCCCACCGTGACGTTGAGCGGCGAAATCGGCTCGGGCGCGGATCGCGCGTCGGACATTCTGCGCAGTCCGTTCTATAACCTCACCGCAGGATTGCTGGCGCCCGTGTTCAACAACGGACGCTTGGGCGCCGAGCGCGACAAGGCCACGGCCCGCCAGGAGGAACTGCTGGAGACCTATCGCGGCGCGATCATCAACGGTTTCGCCGACGTGGAAAAAGCACTGAACAGCATTCGCGGGCTGGATGAACAGCGGCAATGGCAAGGTGAAGAACTGAAGCAGGCGCAGACCGCATTCGATATTGCGCAACGTCGCTATCAGGCTGGGGCCGAGGGTTTGCTGACGGTACTGGAGACGCAACGCACGCTGTATGCGGCGCAGGATTTGAATGTGCAACTGCGATTGTCGCGGTTGCAGGCGAGTATTGCGCTGTACAAGGCGCTGGGTGGGGGGTGGCAGGTTTTGTGATGTTGAGTGTCAGTGAGTCCGCCATCGCGGGCAAGCCCGGCTCCCACAGATTTTATGTGTGCCGCATGTTTTGGACACGACGCATAACCTGTGGGAGCCGGGCTTGCCCGCGATGAACGATAACGCGGACTAACTGATTAACTGGTAACCGGCTTAGCCTTCAAATGCCGCGCATACCAGGGCCGCTGCGGCACTTTCCTGAACAAGTCCGCGAGCTTCGTCTCATCCTCGCCAAACGTTATCCGCAGCGCCATCTTCATGGTTTCCGGGTCCATCTCCACCGACTTGCCCGCCTGCAACCCCGGCGTTGTATTGCAACCGTGGGTGCTCGGCCCCAGCCACGGGTCATCGACTTCCACCCAACGCCCTGGCGCAAACCACGCCACGCCGCTCACCTCGAGTCGTCTCACCTCCCCCGGATGAAAACGCTCGTGCGCGCGAAACCAGTCTTCCAGTCGATCATCGATCCAGCCATGGAAATGCCAGAACACCGGGTTCACATGGGACGAAAACGGATCGCCGAGAAAGTCGTTTTCCGGCGCAAACCAGCGTGCAGAGAAGTCTGATGGATCCCGGGCGAACGGCACCGGATGGCCGTTGGACGGATCACGCGGCACCGAGGCCCAGCGCATGTGCAGCCAGTCGTGCAGGCCCAATTCAACCTCTGAACCGAACTGACCCAGGGTCAGCTTCGACAGGTAACGCGGGTCGCGGTAGCGCGACTCCCAGACCTGGAAGTTGCTGTGATAGGTCTCGGCGGTCTTGATGTCACTGACCCATTGCGAATAGTCGGCATCGTCGTCGGCCAGCCAGGTCGGCGGCAGCGCGGTGCCGTCGTGGTTGTCGCAGTACTGGGCGAAGCCGATGCGGTCACGGGCCAGTTCCGGTTGCGGTAACGGGAAGTGCTGCCACGACGGCAGGTCCTGCATCGACCGCGCCGTACCGAGCATATGCCGGTGCATGAAGAAAAAATCCACGCCCGACCCGTTGCGATCCTTGCGCGCACCGCGAGCATCGCGCTCCTTGTCTCGCGGACCTGGCTGCCAACCGAGGCCGCGCAAGGCATTGCGCTTGTCTTCGGCCAGGGTGTGCCATTTGTCCCGCGAGGCATGCCAGAGCTGGTGAAACAGCCGATGCTCGGGGGAGATCAGCCAAGCCAACAATGGCGCATTGAGCCCGGTGCGTTCGCGGGCTTCGGGGAAAACCCGTTTGACCGCGACGAAGCGGTTGTCCTGCGCGGTCATCATCAGCGGCCGATCGAGGTTCAATACGCGACCGCTGAGGGTGCCGCTGCCGGCATTGCCGAACCCGGCCCAGACTTCGTCCAGGGTCATGCTGAATTCGTAATCGGAGGTGCCGTTGGCTGCGTCGGCACTGACCAGCCGCCAACTCAATTGCGCCGCGTTGGCATCGGCCAGATCGCCGAGCACCCGGTAGCGCGGTGTTTCGTTTGAACGCAAACGCTCGGCCGTGTCGAGGAACCCGATCAGGCCGCGTCCTTTGTGGCCGACGTCAAGAAACACTTCCAGACCGTCGCGAGGCAACCCTTCGATCCCGGCGTCACGCCCTTCGAAACGAATCTGCCAGACGCCCCGCAGCGTGTCCGCCAGCCGCTGGCCGGCGACATCCGCCACCTCAAATGAGGCTTCGCCGGGGGTGATCGTCGGATCCGGTTTCGTCCATTCGCGATGCCCATAAAAAACCGCAGGCACGGCAGCGCCGGTCAGCACCAGGCCCGCCATGAACCCTCGTCGAGAAATCGTCATTGCCCTACCTGTGTCAGCCATGAAGCAGGCTTTATCCAAGCTAGAACGTTCGCCCCCTCCGAAAATTTAAAAGCATCACGAGCAAGCTCGGTCCCACTGTGGTTCTGCGGTGTTCACAAAATCCCTGTGGGAGCGAGCTCGCTCGCGATGAGGCCATCAGCCGCCCTAAATTTCCAACGGCATCACTCGTCCATCCCAGATAGCAAAGCCCCCCACACCGGGGCAACGAACCTGACTGAGATGAACATGAAAAAACCACGTTCAAAAAAGGCGCTGTACCTCGGCTTGCCCCTGGCGCTGGCCATCAGCGCCGGTGGCGGCTATGCCGTCTGGGATCACTGGTTCAAGGACAACCCAGGCTACCCGGTCAAGGTGATGCAACAGGCCGATGAACTGCAAACGCGCATCCTCTCCTTCGACAGCCACGTCACCGTGCCGCTGGACTTCGGCACCGCCGGTAATGAAGCCGACAAGGATGGCAGCGGCCAATTCGACCTGGTCAAGACCGGACGCGGACGCCTGTCCGGCGCGGCCCTGACCATCTTCGGCTGGCCGGAAATCTGGAACGGCGCCAACGCCCCGCACCGCCCCACCGCCGGTTTCGTCGACGAAGCCCGGTTCGAGCAGGAAACCCGCTACAAAATCATCAGCGCCATGGTTCGCGATTTCCCCAACCAGGTCGCCATCGCCTACACCCCCGACGATTTCCGGCGCCTGCATGGCGAAGGCAAGTTCGCGGTGTTCATGAGCATGCTCAACGCCTACCCGCTGGGCAACGACCTCAATGCACTGGACACGTGGGCCGCCCGTGGCATGCGCATGTTCGGCTTCAGTTACGTGGGCAACAACGCCTGGGCCGACTCGTCACGACCGCTGCCGTTTTTCAATGATTCGCGCGATGCCCTCGGTGGCCTGTCGAACATCGGCAAACAAGCCGTGCACCGCCTCAACGACCTCGGCGTGATCATCGATGTCTCGCAGATGTCGACCAAGGCCCTGGAGCAAGTCGCGCAACTGAGCCGCACGCCGATGGTCGCCTCGCACTCGGCGCCACGTGCGCTGGTGGACATCCCGCGCAACCTCAGCGACCAGGAAATGCAGCTGATCAAGAACAGCGGCGGCGTGGTGCAGATTGTCGGCTTCCCGACCTACATCCGCCCCTTGAGCCAAACCACCCAGGACAAACTCAACGCCCTGCGCGCCCGCTTCGACCTGCAACCGTTGCAAGGCCTGGAAATGGCGCTGATGCCCGGCGACCCGGTGATCACCGTCTGGTCCGAGCAGCGCTTCGGCGAGTACGCCAGCCAGCTCTACGCGATTGTCGACGAAGAACCGAAAGCCACGCTCAAGGACTACGGCGATGCGATTGATTACGCGGTGAAGAAAATCGGCATCGACCATGTCGGCATCAGCTCCGACTTCAACGACGGCGGCGGCCTGGATGGCTGGAAGGATGTCAGCGAAGCGCGCAACGTCACGGCCGAGCTGATCAGTCGCGGCTACAGCGAGGCCGATATCGCCAAGCTGTGGGGCGGCAATTTCCTGCGGGTCTGGGACCAGGTGCAGAAGGCTTCCCGGCCGATGGCGAACAACTGAATCCCCTTTGCAAAAAAGCGAACCTTGCTGATGACCAACCGTCGTTCATTCCTCAAGCAGGCCGGGATTCTCGTGGCTGGCCTGCCCCTGAGCAGCGCTGTGATGTTGCCGGCACGGGCTGCCACGACGCAGCCGCTGGCCAAGGACAAGTGGGCGCAATTGCGCCAGCTGTTCGATCAGGACCCGGACTATTTGCACTTCGCCAACTTTCTGGTGACATCGCACCCGCGACCGGTGCGTGAGGCCATCGAACGACACCGCGCCAACCTCGACCGCAACCCCGGCCGGGCGATGGACTGGGACCTCGGTGAAACGGAAAAACGCGAACAGGACGTGCGCGTCTGGGCCGGGCGTTACCTCAAGTCCAAGCCTGAGCAGATCGCCCTCACCGGCAGCACCACCGAAGGCTTGTCGCTGATCTACGGTGGCATTCATGTGCGCGCGGATCAGGAAATCCTCACCACCGAGCACGAACATTACGCCACGAACTATGCGCTGGATTACCGCCAGCAAAAGGACGGGGTCAAGGTGCGCAAGCTCAAGCTGTTCGAGAACAGCCGCGACGTGTCCGTCGACGAAGTGCTCGGTTCCATCGCCAAAGGCATCCGCCCACACACTCGCGTGCTGGGCATGACCTGGGTGCAATCTGGCAGTGGTGTGAAACTGCCGATTGGCGAGATTGGCAAATTGGTGGAAGAACAGAACCGCAACCGCGACGACAAGGACCGCCTTCTGTATGTGGTCGACGGCGTGCACGGTTTTGGCGTCGAAGACCTCGACTTCCCCGACATGCACTGCGACTTCTTCATCGCCGGTACTCACAAATGGATGTTCGGCCCGCGCGGCACCGGGATCATTTGCGCCCGTTCCGCCGAGCTCAAGGACGTCACGCCGACCATTCCGACGTTCTCCGAAGCCACGACCTTCTCGACGATCATGACCCCCGGCGGTTATCACAGCTTTGAACACCGCTGGGCGCTGGACGAGGCGTTCAAGTTGCATCTGCAGCTGGGCAAGGCCGAGGTGCAGGCGCGGATTCATGCACTCAATACCTATGCGAAAAACCGCTTGCTGGAAAACACGCAGATCGAACTGGTCACGCCAAAGAGCCCGGACCTGTCGGCCGGTTTCACCTTCTTCCGGATCAAGGACCGCGACTGCGAAAAAGTCGCCGCCTGGTTGATGGAAAACCGCGTGGTCTGCGACTCGGTGGAGCGCGATGTCGGCCCGGTGATCCGGATTGCGCCTGGTTTGCTCAACACCGAAGACCAGATCGACCGTTTCATAACCCTGCTGAACAAAACCGCATGACGCCATGACTCCTACATTGGTCGTGGCGTGACACCCGTTTTTTATATCGAGACGACTCATGAACCGAGATCATTTGACCCTGCCGTTCAAGGCCCTGGCCCTGGCCCTGGCCGCACTTATGATCGGAGGCGCCCAGGCCGCCACCGCATCGCCACCTGGCAAAGTATTCAAGGACTGCCGCGACTGCCCGGAAATGGTGGTACTGCCCGCCGGCACCTTCACCATGGGCACGCCGGACGATGAAGTCGGCCGCGAACCCGACGAAGGCCCGATGCACGACGTGACCTTCGCCAAGCCGTTCGCCATGAGCCGCTTCCAGGTCACCGCCGGCGAATGGGACAGTTACGTGCGCGAGAGCGGCGTGATCATTGCCAATGGCGATACCCGGCCGGGCCGCGAGTGCGTGGCCAGCAAGCCGCGTTATCCGCAAACACCGCGCCAGCCGGCGGTATGCATGAACTTCGACGACGTTAAAAACTACGTCGCCTGGCTGTCGAAAAAAACCGGGCAGAACTACCACATGGTCAGCGAAGCCCAACGGGAATACGCCGCGCGGGGCGGCACCAAGGGCCCATTCCCCTTCCCGTTCGATGAGGGCAAGGCCTACAGCATCGCCAAACACGCCAACACCTACGGCCCGGCAGACGGTTACAGCTACAGCTCGCCCGTGGGCAGCTACCCGCCGAACACCTTTGGCATGTACGACATGCACGGCAACGTGTACGAATGGGTCGAAGACTGCGAACACCCGGACTACGTCGGTGCCCCCACCGATGGCAGCGCGTGGGTTGAGGCCAACTGCGAAGCCGTGCGCATACGCGGTAATGACTGGGGTGAAGCGCCAGTGTTCTCGCGCTCGGGCAACCGCAATAGCCAGTACCCGCAAGAGCGCGGGGACTGGATCGGCTTTCGCGTGGTGCGTGACCTCTAAGAGCCACTGAAATCCCCTGTAGGAGTGTGGAGGCCATCAGTCGGTGGTCGCTAAATTAAGCCTTCGATCAGACGTTCTACTGGGTATCTGCCTTTCCACCCAAGGAACCGTCCTCCATGACCCAGCCTCCCCGTGGCGCCATCGGCGAATTGTTCGCCCTGTTGAAACCCTTTCGGCTGATCGTCGCCGCGTCCATTTTCCTGGGCATGGTCGGCGGCTTGAGCGTCACGGTCTTGCTGGCGACCATCAACAACGCCCTGCATTCGGACACCGGCCTGACCCAGGGCGTGGTCGCGCTATTCGCCGGCCTGTGCCTGCTGGCGCTGCTGAGTTCGATCTGCTCCGACATCGGCACCAACTACGTCGGCCAGCACATCATCGCCAAGCTGCGTAAACAGCTGGGCGAAAAGGTCCTGTCGGCGCCCATCGAGCAGATCGAGCGCTACCGCAGCCACCGGCTGATCCCGGTGCTGACCCACGACGTCGACACCATCAGCGACTTCGCTTTCGCCTTCGCCCCGCTGGCGATTTCGGTGACCGTGACCCTCGGCTGCATGGGTTACCTGGCGATCCTGTCGTGGCCGATGTTCCTGATCATGGTCGCCGCCATCCTGATCGGCACGGCGATTCAGGCCTATGCCCAGAGCAAAGGCGTGCAGGGTTTCATGGCTGCCCGCGACGCTGAAGACGAACTGCAAAAGCACTACAACGCGATTGCCGAAGGCGCCAAGGAACTGCGCATCCATCGCCCGCGCCGCCAGCGCATGTTCGTCTCGGGCATCAAGGCCACCGCCGAGTTCATCTGCAACACCCAGGTGCGTTCGATCAACACCTTCGTGATCGCCAAGACCTTTGGCTCGATGCTGTTTTTCGTGGTGATCGGCCTGGCGCTGGCACTGCAAACCTTCTGGCCGAGCGCCGATAAAACCGTGATGAGCGGTTTCGTGCTGGTGTTGCTGTACATGAAAGGCCCGCTGGAACACTTGATCAGCACCCTGCCGATTGTCAGCCGGGCGCAGATTGCTTTTCGCCGTATCGCCGAGTTGTCCGAGCAGTTTTCCACCCCGGAACCGCATCTGCTGCTGAGTGATCAGGGCCAGGTCAAACGAGCCGTGCACGAACTGAAGCTGGCCGATGTGCGTTTCGCTTTCCCGGCCGTTGAAGGGGCGGCGCCGTTCCAGCTCGGGCCGGTCAACCTGACGATCAAGCAAGGCGACATCACCTTTATCGTCGGCGAGAACGGTTGCGGCAAGACCACATTGATCAAGTTGCTGCTGGGTCTGTACACGCCGCAGCAGGGTGAAATCAGCGTCAACGGCGAGGCCATCGACGCGCAGAATCGCGATGACTATCGCCAGTTGTTCACCACGATTTTCGCCGACTACTACCTGTTCGATGACGTGGTCCAGGGCGATACGCACATCCCCGAAGACGCCAACCAATACCTGCAAAGGCTGGAGATCGCGCACAAGGTCAGCGTCAAGGACGGCAACTTCACCACCACCGACCTCTCCACCGGCCAGCGCAAACGCCTGGCACTGGTCAATGCGTGGCTGGAGGAACGTCCGGTGTTGGTGTTCGATGAATGGGCGGCGGATCAGGACCCGACCTTCCGCCGAATCTTCTACACCGAGCTGCTGCCGGACCTCAAACGCCTGGGCAAGACCATCATCGTGATTTCCCACGATGACCGCTATTTCGATGTCGCCGATCAACTGGTGCGCATGGATAGCGGCCGGGTGGTCACCGAACTCGCCCCTGCCTGAAAGCCCCCTAGAGACCACCCCAGCTGCTACAGACCGCATCGGAGCATGACGGGCGTTTTCGCTCAGTTTCATCTTTCTGACATTTATTTCTCAGGTTTCTTTCCGGTTTTACGTCCACGCCCCGTCTTAATAATCATTCTTATTAACAATAACTTTGCACCACTCTTTTCAGGAGCTCAGGTAAGTAATGCGACCTCAACCACGCCGCACACCTCTCGCGCTGGCCGTACAGCGCCCGACTTTGCATCGCACCCTGTTTACAAGCGTATTGCTGACCGCCACCTTGCTGGGGAGCTCGATGGCCAATGCTGCACCTGTAAAAGTGAATATTGCCGTCCAGCCGCTTTCCAATGCGCTGACCGAACTGGGCATGCAGACCAATCTGCAGATCCTCTACAGCCCGGATCAGGTGGCCGGCATCAAGTCCCGTGCGGTGTCCGGTTCGCTGGAACCGTCTGATGCCCTGAAGGCATTGCTGCAAGGCTCCGGCATTTCGTTCCAGATCAACGGCAACACCGTGACCCTGATGTCCGGTGGCGGTTCGGGCCTGCAACTGGGCGCGACCACCATTTCCGGCCAGGCCCTGGGCCTGACCACGGAAGACACCGGCTCGTACACCACCGGCGCCACCGCCTCCGCGACCGGGCTGCCGCTGAGCATTCGTGAAACCCCGCAATCGGTCACCGTGGTGACGCGTCAACAGATGGACGATCGCGGTGTACAGAGTGTGTCTGACGCCTTGCGCAACACCCCCGGCGTCACGATGCAGAAGTACGACAGTGACCGCACCGAGTTTTCCGCCCGTGGCTTTGCCATCACCAACTTCCAGTACGACGGCGTCAACATTCCCTACGACGGCGTGTACGGTGAAAACCCGAACAACGGCGACGACGCGGCCAGCCTCGACCGCATCGAAGTCGTCAAAGGCGCTACCGGCCTGATGACCGGCGCGGGCGACCCGTCGGCCACCGTCAACCTGATCCGCAAGAAACCGACCAAGGAATTCAAGGCCTCGGTCAGCGCCACCGCCGGCTCCTGGGACAATTACCGCACCGAGGGCGACATCTCCGGTTCACTGACCGATACCGGCAACGTACGGGGTCGCTTCGTCGGCGCCTACCAGGACAAAGACTCGTACATCGACCACTACAGCCAGAAAAAAGACCTCTTCTACGGCATCATCGAAGCCGATCTGACGGACGACACCTTGCTGACGTTTGGCATCGACAAGTCCAGTGTCACTCCACGCGGCAGCACCTGGACCGGTAACGCACCGTACTTCACCGACGGCAGCCGTACCGACTTCTCGCGCAGCTTCAACCCGGGTGCCGACTGGAGCCGCCGCGATTTCGACAGCACGACTTACTTCGCGTCGCTTGAACAAGCGCTGGCCAATGGCTGGAAATTCAAGGCCAGCTTCGACCAGAAAACCACCGATCACGACACCCAACTGGCCTCGGCCAGCGGTGGCTCCGCAGACCCTGTCACGGGCGAAGGCAACTTCCTGTACTGGGGTCGCTGGGAAGGTCATCGCGTGCAGAACTCCGGTGACGTGAACATCTCCGGCCCGTTCTCGCTGGGTGGTCGCGAGCATGAACTGGTCGCCGGTTTCATGGCGGCCCACTCGCGCCAGACCGGTGCGACCTACGACACCAGCGCGTTTGAACTGGTGCCGGGCAGCATCTTCGACTGGAACGGTCACCTGCCGAAACAGGAGTTCCCGAAAAACGGCAAGTACGAACGCACCCAAAGCCAGAACGGTATCTACATGGCCACGCGCCTGCGTCCGACCGACGACCTGTCGTTCATCCTCGGCGGCCGTTTGAGCACCTTCAAGTACAACGAAGACTACTCGTACTATCCGGGGGCAACCCTGACCGACACCCATGCCAGCTACAAGGAACATGGCGTTGTCACGCCGTACGCCGGCGTGGTCTATGACCTGAACGATACGTACTCGGTGTATGCCAGCTACACCAAGATCTACCAGCCACAAATCTACCTGGACGCAAGCGGTTCGACCCTCGACCCGGTTGAAGGCGACAGCTACGAGACGGGGCTGAAAGCGGCTTACTTCGAAGGCAAGCTGAACGCCACCTTTGCCTTGTTCCAGATCAATCAGGACAACGTTGCCCAGTATGTCACCACCGACGTCGGCACCGGTCGAGACGTCTATGAAGCCATCTCCGGCGCCACCACCAAAGGTGTCGAAATGGAACTGGCCGGCGAACTGGCCGAGGGCTGGAACCTGTCGGCCGGCTACACCTACGCCCGCACCCGCGACAAGGATGAGCAACGTATCTACGGGTTCCCGCTGGCCTCCAGCAAACCGGAACACGTCGTGCGCACCTTCACCACCTACCGCCTGCCGGGCGCGCTGGATCAGTTCACCGTCGGTGGTGGCATCAGCTGGCAAAGCGCGTTCTACGGCCAGAGCTACAGCCCGAACGTGGGTAATGGCGAAGGTGGCAACACCCTGCTCAAGCAAGGCGGCTACACCCTCGTCGACCTGATGACCCGCTACCAGTACGACGAGCACCTGAGCTTCACCGCCAATGCCAACAACGTCTTCGACAAGAAGTACATGTCTGGCCTGGGTAACTTCGGTACGACGTTCTACGGCGAGCCGCGCAACCTGCAGATCACGGCGAAGTATGATTTCTGAGGGGTGAGCTGAAATGAAAAATGCCCGTGTCGTGAGATGCGGGTATTTTTTGGCCATGATTTATGGTGAGTCTGATGACGCTATCGCGAGCAAGCTCGCTCCCACAGTGGACCGGTGTGAACACAGATTATTTGTCCACTGAAGATCCCTGTGGGAGCGAGCTTGCTCGCGATGGCGATAGTCGCTTCACCAAAAAACCATCAAGCCCGACACAAAATATCAAACCCGGGAGCGCACCCACCCCGCCACTTCCGCATGAATCCCCTCAACCTCCCCCAACAACCCCGCCATGCGCATAAAGTCATGGGTCATCCCAGGCTGTTCCAGCAACGTCACCTCATTCCCCGCCGCACGCAACAGGTCGGCATAGGCCAGCCCTTCATCATGCAGCGGATCATGCCCGGCCAAGTACACCAGCGCCGGTGCCACGCCGGATAAATCCGCCGCCAGCAACGGCGAGCAGCGCCAGTCCGAAAGGTCCTGCGGCGTGCGCCCGTAATGCGCGTAGAACCAATCGAGTGTTGGCGTTTCCAGCAGATAACCCTCAGCGAAATCCCGATGCGAGGCACGCTGGGTCGTCGCCTCCGTCACCGGGTACAGCAACACCTGCGCCTTGGGTTTCAACGCCAGCTCCTCAGGCTCACGCACCGCCATGATCGCCAACACCGTGGCCAATGTCGCGCCCACGCTGTCACCGACCAATGCCACCCGATGGGCATCCAGCCCTCGTGCCGCGCCTTCACGCACCAGCCAGTTGCCAGCGTCGCAGGCATCCTGCACGGGCGTCGGAAAACGCCATTCCGGTGCCAGTCGATAATCCACGGTCAGCAACGCAAAACCGCCCTGGGAGGCCAGGCGTCGGCACAACGCATCATGGGAATCGAGACTGCCGACCACATAGCCGCCGCCATGGAAATACAACACCACCGGTTGCATGCCCTCGACCGTTTGCCCGTCGCGATACAAGCGCGCCGACAGGCTATGACCGTCGCGGGCAGGAATGGTGAAATTTTCACAGACCACGGTTTCCGGCGGCACGTCGAGAAACGCCGACGACGCTTCAAAATCGATCCGCGCCTGTTGTGCTGACAGCTCATGCATCGCGCGACTTTTGCCGGTCATCCGGCCGAACTCGGCGAGTTCGAGAAATGCTTCAAGTTCTGGCAATACGGCCATGGAATGAGTCCTTTAAACAGAGAGATCAATAATCGAACCTGGACATGTAGGAGCATGGCTTGCCCGCGATAGCGCCCTTGAGATCGCCATCGCGGGCACGCCTTGCGCCTACAGAAACGTCATGCAATGACCCTGCGACGCTCCAACAGGTCTTCCAACTCATCCAGCAACCCGTCGCTACGCAGCAATTCGTAATGTCCGCCGGCCAACAGGCGATCCACACCATGGCTGCCGACCTGCGCCTCGAACACTCGACGCTCCTCCTCGCGCTCGGCCACCCACCAGCGGTGCGCCGCTGCTTGAATCACCGGCAGTTGCCGATGCGCCAGCGCCAGTTGCTTGAGGCGTGAACCTGTCGCGAAGATCTGCGTGAGTTCCCCTGCGCCCAACGTGGCTTGTTCGTTGGAGCCGTGCATGACCGCCTCGATCACGGCGCTGGAACCTTCACGCT
The DNA here is from genome assembly GCF_015461845.1 of Pseudomonas mucoides. Classification (GTDB taxonomy): domain Bacteria; phylum Pseudomonadota; class Gammaproteobacteria; order Pseudomonadales; family Pseudomonadaceae; genus Aquipseudomonas; species Aquipseudomonas mucoides. Next base: position 162,634 of record NZ_JACOPW010000011.1, read on the forward strand.
CGTTCAAGTCCGCGGCTTTCAGCGCGATCAATGCCTGTGCCTCATCGGCCGGCAACCCCAGCACAAACTTCAGGAAGTCCCCCAGATCCTCGCGCCAGTCCCCCGCTTCTGCCGTGCCCGCCACGTAACTGTCGATCAGCCCGGCAAACGCAACCGTTTCACCCCGGGATTCCAGTTCGTGAGCGACCAATTGCGTCAACGCACCGCCCAACGACCAGCCCAACACGTAATACGGCCCCTTGGCCTGCTGACCGCGAATCCGCTGCGCATAGGCTTGCGCCATGGCCAGCAGCGACTCGTCCTGCCACTGCGGATCAAGCAGCATGCGGCATTGCACGCCGTACACCGTGCGCCGTCCTTCCAGGCGTCGCGCCAGCGGTTCGTAGTCGAACACCGTGCCGAAACCGGCGTGCAGGCAGAACAACGCCGGCACGTTGGGGATCCGTGCATTCAACGCCAGCAACGGGTCCGGTGCGGTCGCCGGTTCAGCCAACTGATAGTCGCTGAGCTCAGCGATGCACGGTTTCTGCATCAGATCCCGCAGCTTCAATTCAAAGCCCAATTGCGGCTGACTGCGCACCCGCGAAATCACTTTGAGCACCTGCAACGAATCGCCGCCGAGTTCGAAGAAGTTGTCGTCGATGCCCACTTGCGGCACGCCAAGTACCTCTTGCCAGATCGCGGTCAGCGCCGTTTCCAGCGGGTTGCGCGGCGCGCGATAGCCGCCAAGCGCCCATTCCGGCGCAGGCAGTGCGCGACGATCAAGCTTGCCGTTGGCCGACAGCGGGAAGCACTCCAGGACCCTGATCCGCGCCGGCACCATGTAATCCGGCAGTTGCGCTTGCAGTTCGGCCTTCAAGCGACGATCCAGACCGACTGCGCCGGCCGCCACCACATAACCGACCAATTGCTTGCCGGTCGGTGTGTCGTGAACCACCACGGCGGCATCCTGCACGCCCGCGCACTCACGCAGGCGCGCTTCGATCTCGCCCGGTTCGATACGGAAACCACGGATCTTCACTTGCTGGTCGAGCCGTCCCAGGTAGTCGATCAACCCGCACTCGCGCTGGCGCACCAGGTCGCCGGTGCGGTACATGCGGCCACCGGCCTCGAACGGATCGGGGATGAAACGCTCGGCGCTCATGCCCGGACGCTGGTGATACCCCCGCGCCAGGCATTCGCCGCCCAGGTACAGCTCGCCGCTGACGCCGACCGGCAACGGATTGAGGTCGGCATCAAGCACGTACACACCACGCCCGGCCACGCCTCGACCAATCGGCGCATACGCCGCGTCGCAGGTTTCGCTGGTCTCGGCACGCCACAACAGCGGCGTGACCACGGTTTCGGTCGGGCCATAGCCATTGACCAGACGCTGCGGACGCAAGGCGCGTTTGACCTGTTCGAAACTGGCGTCCGGCACCGCGTCACCGCCAAAGCAATACACCTCGACCGCTGGTGGATTGCCCAGACGCTCGGCGACTTCGGCCATCTGTTGCAGGTACGCCGGCGGGAAGCAGGCGACGGTGACGGCATGACGATGCAACACTTCCAGGGTCTGTTCCGGGGTCCACACAGTGTCCTCGCGGATCACCAGACTGCCGCCGGCCAACAGCACACTCAGCCAACGCTCCTGAGCGCCGTCGAAGGCGAACGACATGAAGTGCAATTCACGGCTGCGCGGTGCCAGTTCGTAGAGTTCGATAATGTCGCGGCAATGCCGGGCAATCGGCCCGCGTTCCACGGCCACGCCTTTGGGTTGGCCGGTGGAGCCGGAGGTGTAGATCAGGTACGCCAGATGCCCCGGCAACGAATTGGAAAGCGGGCACGCCGCGTTGTCGACGACGCGCAACTGATCGAACGGCAGGCGTGGTGGGCTATCCGCCAACGGCAGCCGTTCGCCCAGATCGCTGTCGCAGAGCAACAGACTCGCGGCCGAATCGCTCAACATATAAGCCAGTCGCTCGGCCGGGTACGCCAGGTCCAAAGGCAGGTAAGCCGCCCCCGCTTTAAGCACCGCGAGGAACGCAATGATGGTGCGTTCGGAACGCGGCAACGCTACCGCCACCAGACTTTCCGCGCCGATGCCCCGGTCGATCAACTGCTGCGCCAGCCCATTGGCTTGCGCCTCAAGCTGCGCATAGCTGACGTGCCGATCCTCACAGATCAAGGCGATTTTCTGTGGCTGCGTCTGTACATGCTGATTGAACGCGTGCAACACATCGGCGCTGTCGGTCGACGCTTGCGGCAGGCTGATACGCGATTCAGGCAGGCCAATGGTGCCGAGCAGACACGTCGCATCTTCCGGCAACGCACGCAGCAACCCTTCAAGCTGCGCACGAATACGCTCTACTTCCACGTCACTGAAGCGGTCCCGCAGGAACAGGTACTCGACTTCCAAACCTTCTTCGTTGGCACTGACCATCAAGTCCATCGGGAAGTTGGTCACGCCACCGCTGCCGACCTCGGCAAAACGTAGCTCACCTTCCTCACCCCCGCGCAGCGCGCGGTCCACCGGATGGTTTTCGAACACGATGATGCTGTCGAACAAACCCTGGCCACCCTGCCCGGCCCAACGCTGAATGTCCGACAACGGCGTGTGTTCGTAGTCGCGGACCATCAAGTTGTAGTCCTGCAACTCGCGCAACCACTCGCCCAACGGCTGTTGCGGATCAAGCGTCTGGATCACCGGCAAGGTGTTGATGAACAGGCCGAGCATGTCCTGCGCTCCGGCCAATCCGGTCGGACGCCCCGCCACCGTGGCGCCGAACGCGACGCTGCGCTGGCCGCTGTGGCGTTGCAACAGCAACAACCACGCACCTTGCACCAGGGTGTTCAGCGTCACGCGTTGACGCTTGGCAAAGGTGTGCAGTTTGCGCGTCGCCTCGCTGTCGAGGTTGCTGTACATCACGCCGTGCCCGGAGCCAGCGGCACCCGAGGCCTTGGCCAGAATGGTCGGTTCTTCGAGCAATGCCAGGCGCTCGCGCCAGAAGCCTTCGGCCTGCGCTCCGTCCTGACGCTGCAGCCAAGCGATGTAATCGGCGTAGCGACCGGTCAGGCTCGGCAAGGTGTCGTTGTGGTACAGGCGCAGCATGTCGCCCAACAGACGCGAGGCGCTCCAGCCGTCCAGCAGCAAGTGGTGGTAAATCCAGATCATCTGGTAACGGTCATCACCGAGGCGCACCAGGATGAAGCGCATCAGCGGCGGGCAGCTCAGGTCGAAGCCCTTGGCCTGTTCCGCGGCGGCCAGTTCCTGCAACGCATGCTCGGTGTCGCTGCGCTCACGCCAGTCGAGTTCTTCGATGGGCAACTCGACGTCGGCGAACACCGCTTGCAGCGGATCGGCCAAGCCGTCGCGCCAGCGGAACGCCGCCCGCAGCACTTCGTGACGCTCCACCAGAATCTGCCACGCCGCGCGGAAACGCGGCACCTGCAAACCGTCCACCGCCACGCTCAACTGGTTGACGTAAGGGTTGAGTTCCGGTGAATCGAGACAATGGAACAACATGCCTTGCTGCATCGGCGACAACGGATACAGGTCTTGCAGACCTTCACGGGCGGCAACGTCGATGTGCGGCACCAGCGCAAACGCCGGGACTGTCGGCACGTCAACCAACGCCGCTTCACGGCTGCTGGCCACCACGGCCAACGCACGAATCGTCTGTTGTTCGAACAGTTGCTTCGGACTGAACACCAACCCGCGCTGCCCGGCACGGCTCACCGCTTGCAGCGAGATGATCGAATCCCCGCCCAGTTCAAAGAAGTTCTCGGTGACGCCCACCGACTCCAGCCCCAGCAGTTCCTGCCAGATCTCCACCAGCAGCGCTTCGGCCGGCGACGCGGCGACGACGTGATCGTGCTGCTGCCGAGTGGCCTCAGGCGCCGGCAGTCCTTGGCGATCAAGCTTGCCATTCGGCGTCAGTGGCAACGCCGCCAGGCACATCAAATGCGCCGGCAGCATGTGTGCCGGCAAGCGGCTGCGCAGATGAGCCGTCAGCGCTTCACGCAGGTCCTGCTCATCGGCGAGCGGATCACGCGGCACCACGTAACCGACCAATTGGCGACTGACCGGGCCGTCGCGGTCGATCACAAAGGCTTCACGCACGCCTTTATGTTCAAGCAGGCAGGCTTCGATTTCGCCGAGTTCGATACGGAACCCGCGAATTTTCACTTGCTGGTCGATCCGGCCCAGGTACTCAACGACGCCATCGGCACGGAACCGCGCAAGGTCACCACTGCGGTACAAACGCGCACCCTGCACGAACGGATCCGGCACAAAACGTTCAGCCGTCAAATCGGGACGCTGATGGTAACCCCGGGCGACACCCTCGCCGCCCAGGTACAACTCGCCCGCGACGCCGACCGGCAGCGGCTGCAAACCGCCGTCCAGAATATAGGCGCTGCGATTGCCCACCGGCCGGCCTATCGGCATGAATGCCGAGTCGAATTCGGTATCCGGGTACGCCAGCCAGATCAGCGGCGTGATCACCGTTTCGGTCGGGCCGTAACCGTTGATCAGTCGTTTCGGTTGCAGCACCTGTTGCACTTCATCGAAGGCATGTTTGGCCATGCCTTCACCACACGGGGTGTAGGAACGGATCGGCAGGTCACGCCCCGCTTCGCCCATGAAATCGGCGATCTGCGCCAGGTAACTCGGGGTGAAACAGGCGATGGTGATGCCGTGTTTTTCGATCTCGGCGCAGGTGCGCTCGACACTCCACAACTCATCGTCACGGGGCATCACCGCCGAACCGAACACCAGCGGCGTCAGCCAGCGCTCGTGGGCGCCGTCGAAGCTGATCGAGGCGAATTGCAGCTCGCGGTCGTCCGGGGTCATGCCGTACAACTCGCCAATCGACAGGCAATGCATGGCCAACGGACCGTGGGCCACGCTGACGCCTTTTGGCCGCCCGGTGGAGCCCGAGGTGTAGATCAGGTAGGCGAGGTTGTCGCCACAGGTGAGGTTGACCGGGTTGGTGTCAGCCATCGATTCCAGCGGTTCGCGGTCGACTTCCAGCACTGGCAGACCTGGCGGCAACGGCAGTTTTTCCCGCAGCCACGACTGGCTGATCAGCAGCGCAATGCCGCTGTCTTCCATCAGATAACGCAGACGTTCGGCCGGGTACGCCGGGTCCAGCGGCACGTAAGCACCGCCGGCCTTGAGGATCGCCAGCAGGCCGATGATCATTTCCGGCGAACGCTGCATCGCCAGGCCGACCCGCACTTCCGGGCCGATGCCCAGTGCGCGCAAGCGATAGGCCAGTTGATTGGCGCGACGGTTGAGCTGGTCGAAGCTCAGTTCCAGGTCGTTGAAGATCAACGCGGTGGCGTTCGGGCGGATAACCGCTTGGGCTTCGATCAATTGATGCACGCACAGCGGGTTTGCCGTGGCGGTGAACGCAGGGTTCCACTCGACCAATTGTTGCGCGCGTTCCGGCGCGGTCAGCAGCGCCAGTTCACTCAATGCGGCCTGAGGCGCGGCGACCATCGCTGACAGCAGCGCGGCCAAATGCTCGCTCATGCGGACAATCGCTTCGGCGCTGAAGTGAGCGCACTGATAGCTCCAGTTCAGGCTGAGCTGGCGTTCAGCAGTCGCCGCCAGGGTCAGCGGGAAGTTGGTGCGTTCATGGTTCTGCGGGACCGAGAAGCTCAACCCGGCCGGTGCGCCCCGTTGCAGCGCTTCGGCCACCGGGAAGTTTTCGAACACCAGCAGGCTGTCGAACAGCGGCTCGCCGGCCCGCCCGGCCCAGCGCTGAATGTCGCCCAAGGCGGTGAATTCATGCTCACGCAATTGGAGGTTCTGCGCCTGCAAGCGAGTCAACCAGTGGCCGACACTTTCAAGCGCATCTGGCGTGCTGATCACCGGCAAGGTGTTGATGAACAGCCCGAGCTGGCTTTCGGCCCCTGGCAAATCGACCGGCCGCCCCGCCACGGTCGCGCCAAACGCCACGCTACGCTGGCCACTGTAGCGTTGCAACAGCAGCGCCCACGCGCCTTGCACCAAAGTGTTGAGCGTAACTTTCTGCTGACGGGCGAACTCGCTGAAGCGTTGGCTGGTGCCAACATCGAACGTCTGGCGATGGTCGCCAAACCCTGCCGTCGACAGGTGTTTACCGCCGCCATGGGCCAGGCTCTGCGCCAACAGCGTCGGGTTGTCGAGGTTGGCCAGTTGCTCGCGCCAGAACAGTTCATCGGCCTGCGCGTCCTGACGTTGCAGCCAGCCGATGTAATCGGCGAAACGCCCGGTGGGCGCCTGCACCGCTTGCCCGGCATACCGCTGCAGGACTTCACTGAGTAACAGCGAATTGCTCCAGCCATCCAGCAACAGGTGATGGTGGGTGTAGATCAGTTGTTGGCGATCATCGTCGAGTCGCACCAACGTCAAGCGCATCAACGGCGCCCGGGTCGGGTCGAGTTGCAAGCGTTCGTTGTCAATCAATTGAATCAACGCTTCGGCCTGATCGCCACGACGACGCCAGTCTAGGCAGGTCATCGGCAAGTGCAGATGACGATGGACCAACTGCACCGGCGCTTCGAATCCCTCCGGGAAGTGGAAACTGCTGCGCAGGATCGGATGGGTGTCGAGCACCGCTTGCCATGCACGGCCCAGTCGTTCGGCGTCGAGGCCACGGACTTCGACGCTGAGCTGGTTCACGTAGGCGCCAGACTCCCCCTCATACAGGCTGTGGAACAACAAACCGGCCTGCATCGGCGACAGCGGATACACGTCCTCGATCTGCGCCGGCGGCACCGGCAGATCATCGAGTTGCGCCTGGGTCAGCCGCGCCAGCGGGAAGTCCGCCGGGGTCACGCCGCCCGCGCCATCGCTCAGGCAATGGGCGATCAGCGCCAGCAGTTCGATACGGAAATCTGCCGCCAGGGCTTCGATTTCGCGCCGGTCGAAGCATTCGCGGCTGAAGGTCCAGTCGAGCTTCAGTTCGCCGCCATAGACCTGACCGTCCACCGACAGCCAGTTCGGCAACGGTGCCTCGGCCGATTGCGCGGCACCGCTGGATTCGCGGGCCGGGGTGAACAACGCGTCCTCGGCAAAGCTCTGGTCGAACTGGCCGAGGTAGTTGAACGTCACCCGCGCCTGCGGCAACGCGGCCAGTGCCGCTTGGGTCGACGCATCGCCCATGTAGCGCAACAGGCCGTAGCCCATGCCTTTGCCGGGGATTTCGCGCAGTTGCTGCTTGATCGCCTTGATCGAACCCGCCAGGTCGGCGGTCGGCGTCAGGCGCACCGGGAACAGGCTGGAGAACCAGCCGACGGTGCGGGTCAGGTCGATGTCGTCGAACAGTTCTTCGCGGCCATGGCCTTCGAGCTGAATCAGCGCCGATTGGTCGCCGGTCCAGCGGCTGAGGGTGCGGGCCAGTGCGGTCAGCAGCAGGTCGTTGACTTGCGTGCGGTAGATCGCCGGCGCCTGTTGCAGCAATTGGCGGGTTTGTTCACGGTCCAGACCGATGCTGACGCCCTGGCGCAGATGCCCGGCCTGACTGGCGTGGGCATTGGCCGCCGGCAACCAATCATTCGCCACGCTCAGCTGCGCCTGCCACCAACTCAGTTCATCAGTGGCTGCTTCGGAGCGTGCATAGGCGTCGAGTTTCCCGGCCCACGCCTGGAAAGCGCTGGTCTTCGGCGGCAGCGCTTGCTCAAGGTAGGCCGCCTGCAAATCTTCCAGCAACACCCGCCAGGACACACCGTCCACCGCCAAGTGGTGAATCACCAAGAGCAAACGCTGGGAGCCATCGGCTTGCGCAATCAACGCCACGCGCAGCAAGGGACCGTCTTGCAAACTGAGGCTGCGTTGCGCTTCATCGCACACCGATTCCAGCGAGGCATCACTGGCCACGCGAGCGGTCCAGAGCATGTCGATCACGTCCGCGCTGTCGGCCCCGACATAACGCGCCGACCATTGGCCTTCGACCTGACTGAAGCGTAAACGCAGGGCATCGTGCTGCTTGAGCAGGCGTTGCAGCGCGGCTTGCAGGCGCGGCAGTTCGAGGGTTTCGCGCGGCGTCAGCAACACGGCCTGGTTCCAGTGCGCGCGTTGCGGGATGGGTTCGGCGAAGAACCAGCGCTGGATCGGCGTGAGTATTTGCACACCGTCCACTGGCCCTTGTTGCGCCAGCGGCGCGGCGTGCTCTTTGACCACCGCGGCCAGCGCTTGCAAGGTCTGCTGCTGGAACAAGTCGCGGGGTTGCAGGCTCAGGCCTGCACGACGCGCACGGCTGACCACTTGAATCGAGATGATCGAATCACCGCCCAATTCAAAGAAGTTGTCCTGACGCCCGACCTGCTCCACGCCCAATACGTCCTGCCAGATCTGCGCCAGCACTTGCTCGTGTTCGCTGCGCGGTGCTTCGAAAGCGCGTTGGCTGATGTGCGCGGTGGGCGCGGGCAGGCGTTTGCGGTCGAGCTTGCCGTTGGGACTCAAGGGCATTTGTTCGATCAGCACGGTCTGCGCCGGCACCATGTAATCCGGCAGGCTCGCGAGCAGATGGCTTTTCAGGGTTTCGCGCCACGCGCCTTGTTGATCGGCAGTGGCCTCCAGCAGTGCGCGATCCTGCGGCACGAGATACGCGACCAATTGCTTGCCGCTCGGACCGTCGAGGGCCAGTACCACGGCTTCCTGCACGTCGGCATGTTCTTGCAGGCGCGCTTCGATTTCGCCCAGTTCGATGCGCAAACCGCGAATCTTCACTTGGTGGTCGATGCGCCCGCAGTAATCGATGGCGCCGTCGGTGCGATATCGCGCCAGGTCACCGGTACGGTACAGGCGCTCGCCGCTGCCGAACGGATCGACCACGAAACGCTCGGCGGTCAACGCGCCGCGACGGTGATAACCACGCGCCAGGCCGACACCACCGAGGTACAACTCGCCCACCGCGCCCAGTGGCAATGGTTGCAGTTCACTGTCGAGGATGCAGGCGCGCAGGTTGGCAATCGGGCGCCCAATCGGCACGCTGTCGCGGCCTTCTTCCACGCAGGTCCAGTGGGTCACGTCGATGGCCGCTTCGGTCGGGCCATAGAGGTTGTAGAGGTTGGCGTGCGGCAGACTTCGTAGCGTCTGGCGTTGCAGCTCCATTGGCAGCGCTTCGCCGCTGCAAATGATCCGTGTCAGCGAGGTGCAGGCCAAAGATTCGTCAGCGCCGATGAACGCGGAAAGCATCGACGGCACGAAGTGCAGCGTGGTGATGGCTTGCTCGACGATCAACGCAGCGAGGCGTTGCGGATCGCGATGCTCACCCGGCGCGGCGATGACCAGCGTGGCGCCTTGCGTCAAAGGCCAGAAAAACTCCCACACCGACACGTCGAAACTGAACGGTGTTTTTTGCAGCACGCGGTCGGTCGGCAGCAGGTTGTAGGCGTCTTGCATCCACTCCAGACGGTTATGCAGCGCCACATGGCGGTTGCCCGCACCTTTGGGTTTGCCGGTGGAACCGGAGGTGTAGATCACGTAGGCGAGGTTTTCGCCGACGGCCCGACTCTTTAAATCAGAAGCAGGCAAATCAGTGCCGGGCAGATCGTTCAGCCAATCAGCCTCGGGGCGCAGGCACAAGGTCCGCAGGGTATCGGGCGTCGGCAATTGCGCCAGCAGATGTTCCTGGGTCAGCAACAACGAAATACCGCTGTCTTCGATCATGTAGCTCAGGCGATCCCGCGGGTATTCCGGGTCCAGCGGCACATACGCGCCACCGGCCTTGAGAATCGACAGCAGGCCGACCACCATTTCAAACGAACGCTCGCAGGCAATCCCGACAATCACTTCCGGGCCGACACCCTGGGCGCGCAGGTGATGGGCCAGGCGGTTAGCGCGCAGGTTCAGTTCGGCGTAACTCAGGGTCTGGCCCTGGAACACCAGCGCCGTCGCCGCGCCGTTTTCAGCCACGCGCTCTTCGAAATGGCGCTGTACGCAGACGTCGCCCGGATAAGCCTGAGCGGTGTCATTGAGTTCATCGAGAATGCGCAGACGCTCGTCGGCGTCCAGCAGCGGCAACTCGGCGAGCGGGCATTGCGGGTTCGCCAGCACGCCGGCCAACAGGTTGCGCCAGTGGCGGGCCAGATGCTCGATGCGCTCGGCGTCGAACAGATCGGTGGCATACGTCAGGCTGGCGAACAGCTTGTCGCCCTCCTCCTGCGTGTCCAGTTGCAGGTCGAATTGCGTGGTATGCGCCGTGGCGTTCAGCGCTTCGACCCGCAGGCCGGCGAGCAAGCCGCTGACCGCTGCCGGTTTGGCTTGCTGGTGGTTGAACATCACCTGGAACAGCGGGCTGTGGCTGAGGCTGCGTTCACCTTGCAGCGCCTGCACCAGACGTTCGAACGGCAAGTCCTGATAATCCTGGGCGTCCAGCGACGCGGTGCGGGTCTGGTCGAGCAATTGGCTGAACGGCAGGCGACCGTCCAGTTCGGCGCGCATCACCTGGGTGTTGACGAAGAAGCCGATCAGGCCACGGGTTTGCGCACGGTTACGATTGGCAATCGGCACGCCGATGCGCACGTCGGACTGGCCGCTGTAGCGATAGAGCAAGGCCTGAAAACTTGCCAGCAACAGCATGAACGGGGTAACGCCGCGCTGTTTGGCCAGGCTCATCAGGCCGCTGGCCAGGTTTGCATCGAGGGCGAAATCCAGACGTGCACCGCGCTGGCTCGGTTGTGCCGGGCGTGGGCGATCAGTCGGCAACTCCAGCAGCGGTTGTTCGCTGCCCAACGTGTCACGCCACCAGTTGAGCTGACGTTCCAACTCCCCCGCTTCCATCCAGCGACGCTGCCACACGGCGTAGTCGGAATACTGGATCGGCAGCGGTTCCAGCGCTGCGTTTTGCCCTTGGCAATGCGCGGCGTAGAGACGGGAGAACTCCTCCACCAACACGCCCATCGACCAGCCATCGGTGACAATGTGGTGCAGGGTCAACAGCAGCACATGGTCTTCGGCATCCAGTTGCAACAGGCTGACCCGCAACAGCGGCCCGTGTTGCAGATCGAATGGGCGAGCGATGTCCTGTTCGACGCTTTTCATCGCGAGATCGAGGCGATGTTCCTGAGGTTCGTCGCGCAGATCGATGTGTTCGATCGCCAGCGATGTGAACTCGGCCAGCGTCTGAACGACTTGACCGTCATCCTCGATAAAACGGCTGCGCAGGCTTTGATGCCGCTCCAACAACACATCAAAACTCTGCTGCAACGCTGCGACATTCAGCGGCCCGTGCAAGCGCAACGCCGCCGGGATGTTGTACGCAGCGCTCTGCGGGTCAAGCTGCCAGAGAAACCATTGGCGCTGCTGCGCGTATGACAGTTCAAAGCTCGTTTGCGGCTCGGCAGCCGGCGGAATCGGCAATTGGCCGAAGCTCACGCCCTGCTCTTGCATGCGGCTCAGAAACTCGCGGCGCTTGTCGGCGGGCAGGCCGGCGAAACGGCTGGCGATACGCTGGGCAGTGGTGTGTTCCATCAGTTGATCTCCATCTCGTCGAGAAGCGACTCAAGCGCATCAAGACGTGCATCGTTGTCAGCCGGGGCGTGTTGCCCGGCCATGGCGGCATAAGCCTGCAGGTCGGTGGATTCGAACAGCGCGCGCAGCGGCAGCTCGATGCCCAGTTCCAGTTCCACACGGGCACTGGCCTGGGCGGCGAGCAACGAATGCCCGCCCAGTTCAAAGAAATTGTCGCGCCGGCCGATCTGCGCCACGCCCAGCACCTCAGCCCAGATCGCCGACAGTTGCTGTTCGAGGACACCTTCGGGGGCTTCGAACGGACGTTGCCAGTCCTCGGCATCCGGCGCGGGCAAGGCCTTGCGATCGAGCTTGCCGTTGCCGGTCAGTGGCAAGGCGTCGAGCAACAACCAATGGCTCGGCACCATGTAATCCGGCAGATCGACCTTGAGCGCGGAGCGCAGGGTGTCGCGCCAGGCAATCGGGTCATGCGGGGTGTGCTCGGCCACCACGTAGGCGCACAACTGCGCTCCGCCGTCGCCGTTGTGGACGTTTAATACCGCTTGGCGCACGCCCGGTTGGGCCAGCAGCGCGGCTTCGATTTCGCCGAGTTCGATGCGAAAACCGCGAATCTTCACTTGCTGGTCGATGCGGCCAAGGTAGTCAATGCTGCCATCGACACGCTGGCGCGCCAGGTCACCGCTGCGATAGAGGCGTTGGGAAGCGTCAAACGGGCTCGGCACAAAACGCTCGGCGGTCAGGCCGAAACGCCCGTGATAACCGCGCGCCAGGCCGGCGCCCGAGATATACAACTCGCCTGCAACGCCCACCGGTACTGGCTGTAACTGACTGTCGAGCAAGTACCACCGCAGGTCGCGGATCGGCAGGCCAATCGGGCTCAGGGCCTTGCCGTGCAGGTCGGCCAGACGAATCGCACGGTAGGTCACGTGCACCGTGGTTTCGGTGATGCCGTACATGTTGACCAAGGTGGGTTGCTGGTCGCCAAAGCGTTCGAACCAGGGTCGCAGGCTCGCGACGTCGAGGGCCTCACCGCCGAAAATCACCTGCCGCAGGGCCATGCTGCGCGGGCTGGAGCAGGCAATCGGCATCAGTTGGCGGAACGCGCTCGGGGTCTGGTTCAGCACCGTCACACCTTCATCGCAGAGCAAACGGTGAAACGCTTGCGGCTCGCGGCTGATGTCATGCGGCACGATCACCAGGCGTCCGCCGGTGCACAGCGAGCCAAACAGCTCCCACACCGAAAAGTCGAAGGCGTAGGAATGGAACAGCGTCCAGACATCGTTCGGGCCGAAGTTGAACTCGTCGGCGGTGGCGCTCAGCAGGCGCCCGACGTTGGCATGGCTGAGCAATGCGCCTTTGGGCCGCCCGGTAGAACCGGAGGTGTAGATCACGTACGCGAGGTTGTCAGCGGCCGCCAGCGACGGCAGGTTGTCGTCGCTGAAGGTGTCCAGCTCCAGCGATTCCAGGATCAGCACCTGCACGCCCTCGCAAGAGGGCAAACCGTCGATCAAATGCTGTTGGGTCAGCAGCAGCGTGAGGCCGCTGTCTTCGATCATGTAGCTCAGGCGCTCGGCCGGGTAGTGCGGATCGAGCGGCACGTAGGCACCGCCGGCCTTGAGAATCGCCAGCAAGCCGACCACCAGCGGCATCGCCCGCTCGGTGGCAATGCCGACCCGCACTTCCGGCCCGACACCCTGCTCCCGCAGCATGCGCGCCAGTCGATTGGCCCGGGCGTTGAGCGCGGCGTAGGTCAGTTGCTTGCCTTCGCAGACCAGTGCAATGGCGTTCGGCTGTTGCGCGGCTTGAGCTTCGAACATCCGGTGCAAGGTTGGCGACAAGGGTTGCGCCTCGAACGCCGGGTTCCAGTACTGGATCAACGCGTCGGATTGCGGTGCATGCAGCAGGGGTAATTCGGCGACGCGTTGCTGTGGATCATTGACCACCGCGCGCAGCAGATTCAGCCACTGCTCGGCGAGGCGCTGCATCGACGCCTCGTCGTACAGATCCGTGGCGTAAGTCAGGCTGGCATCGAGCGCTTCGTTCTGCTCCTGGGTGTCGAGTACCAAATCAAACTGGGTGGTCTGCTGCTGCCAGTGCAAACGCTCGACCTGCAAACCGGCCATGCTGCGCTCGACGCTCGCGCCCAACTGCTGCTGATGGTTGTAGAGCACCTGGAACAACGGGCTGTGATTGAGGCTGCGGTCCGGTTGCAAGGCATCGACCAATTGCTCGAACGGCACGTCCTGATGGGCTTGCGCATCCAGGGCAACCTGCTTGACCTGTTGCAGCAACGCACTGAACGGCTGCTGCCCATCGAACTGTGTACGCAGCACCTGGGTGTTGATGAAAAAGCCGATCAGGCCTTCGGTTTCAATACGCGAACGTCCGGCGCTTGGCACGCCGACGCTGATGCTCGACTGCCCGCTCTGTCGATGCAGCAAGGTCTGGAAACTCGCCAGCAACAGCATGAACAAGGTCACTTGCTGCTCTTGGGCACGCTGGCGCAAACCGGCCAGCAACTCGCGATCAACGTTCAGCATCAGGCTGGCGCCACGCTCAGAGCGACGGGCCGGACGGGTCAGCTCACTCGGCAACTCCAGCGGAGTCTGGCTGCCGGCCAGTTGTCCGCTCCACCATGCCAGTTGCCGTGCGCCCTCGCCGGCTTCCAGCCAGTCGCGTTGCCAACGGGCGTAGTCGCTGTAGTTCACCGGCAGGCTGGCCAGATCGGCACCATGGCCGTCGACGGCCGCCTGATACAGCGCGCTGAACTCATCGACCATGACCTGCATCGACCAGCCATCGGCAGCAATGTGGTGCACGGTGAGTACCAGCACGTGTTCGTCGGCGTTCACTTGCAGCAGCAAGACGCGCCACAGCGGGCCGTTTCGCAGGTCGAACGGCCGGGCGATTTCTTCCGTCACCGCGCTGTCCACCGACAGCTGATCGAGCGTGCGCAGTTCCAGTTGCAGCGCCAGCGTCTCATGCAGCACCGGACGCGCCTGCTGGCCATTCTGATCGAAGGTGGTGCGCAGGGTTTGGTGACGGGCCTGCAATTGCGCGAACGCTTCGCGCAACGCAGTGAGGTTCAGCGACCCCTTGAGGCGCAATGCAGCGGGAATGTTGTAGGCCGGGCTTTGCGGGTCCAGCTGCCAGAGAATCCATTGGCGTTGCTGGGCGTACGACAGCATCGGCGGTTGATCGACTGGCGCAGATTGCAGGACCGGCTGACCACTGATGTTCGCCAGCGCCGCACGCTCGGCAAATTCCGCCAGAGTCGCGGCCGAGAACAGGCTGCTCACCGACAATTCGAGGTGCACTTGCTGGCGCACCCGCGATATCACTTGAAGCACCAGCAACGAGTGACCGCCCAGTTCGAAAAAGTTGTCGTTGCGCCCTACTCGCTCGACCTGCAACACGTCCTGCCAGATAAGCGCCAGCTGCGTTTCCAGCCCTCGGGCCGGGGCCACGAAGTCACGTTGTACGTCGCTGACTTCAACGCGGGGCAAGGCCCTTCGGTCGAGTTTTCCGTTGGTGTTGAGCGGCAACCTGGCCAGCAGGATCAGGTGGCTTGGCACCATGTATTCCGGCAACGACTGACGCAGAACCGCCTTGAGACCTTCCAGATAGTCAGTTTCAGAAACCACCGCATCGTTGGCCACAACATATGCCACCAACTGCACGCCGTCCTGAGCGATGACCGCCGCTTCACGCACGTCCTCGCGAGCTTGCAGACAGGCTTCGATCTCGCCCATTTCAATGCGGAAACCGCGGATCTTTACTTGATGATCGATACGGCCGACGTATTCCAGATTCCCGTCAGCGTTGTAGCGCGCCAGGTCGCCGCTGCGGTACAGCCGCGCGCCCGGCTCACGGGCAAACGGGTCCGGCAGGAAACGTTCGGCGGTCAGCGCCGGGCGATCGAAGTAGCTTTGCGCAAGGCAGGCCGCTGCGCCGATGCACAGCTCGCCGACGCCACCGTTGGGCAACAACTGAACGGACGCATCCAGCACGTACAACGCACGACCGGCGATGGCGCGACCAATCGGAATGCCGAACGCATCGCTGGCATCCTCGAGACGGCATTCATGCACGCTGGACACCACGGTCGCCTCGGTCGGGCCGTAGGTGTTGAGCAGTCGCACGTGGCTCAATCCAGCTTGATGCCACAAGCGCAAACCTTCGACCGACATCGCTTCACCGCCGACATGCACCTGACGCAAATCGCCGAGATTGCTTATGTCGCCACTAGCACATTCGCGGGCGAGCAAATACCAATAGGCCGCTGGCAAGTCCGCCACGGTCACGCCTTGCTGGACGATTTCAGCCGCCAGTCGCCCGGCATCCCACAGCGCATCGCCACGCATGATCAACGCCGCGCCGACGCACAACGCCGGGAAGCATTGTTCGACGAAGCCGTCGAAACTGAAGGTCGCGAACTGCAACACGCGGTCCGCCGCCGACAGCACCGAATAGTCGGCGGCGCTTTGGCAGAACTCGCGTAATGCAGCGTGGGCGATGGCCACGCCTTTGGGTTGGCCGGTGGAGCCGGAGGTGTAGATGACGTAGGCCAGATCTTCGGCAACCGCATGGTTTTGCGGATCGTGTTCAGGGAAACCGACGTTGTCGTCGAGGCTGAGACGGCGCACGCCTTGACCACTTTCCAGCAGGCCGGATTCGCACAGCAGCACATCGAGGCGGCTGTCGTCGATCATGTAGGCCAGGCGTTCGGCCGGGTAGCTTGGGTCCAGCGGCACGTACGCCGCGCCGCTTTTCAGCACCGCCAGCAGGCTGACGATCAGTTGCGGCCCACGGTGCAGCGCCAGCCCGACACGCTTGCCGGGACCGGCACCGTTTTCAATCAGGCGATGGGCCAGGCGGTTGGCCTGGGTGTTCAGCTGGGCGTAGCTCAAGGATTGACCGTCTACCTGCAATGCCAGTGCATTCGGCGTATTGGCAGCCTGAGCGGCGATGTGTTCATGGACCAACAGGGTGGTGGATAACTGAACCGGGGCCGGCTGGCTGAGCGCAAGCAGCGCATTTTTGCCCTCGACATCGAGCAATTCCAGCGCGCCCAAAGCCGCGTCCGGCAGCGCCATCAACTGCATCAGCAGATGCTGCAGGTTGGCCGACAACTCAGCGATTTGCGCCGCACTGAACCGCGCCGCGTCGTAGCTGAAATCCAGGCTCAAACCCTCGCCCAGTTCGATGCCGAGGGTCAGTGGATAGTGCGTGCGCTCGTGGTTGTGCAGGTTGCCGAACGACAACCCGGCCGGTGCGCCCTGCTTCAGCGCTTCGGCGACCGGGAAATTTTCGAACACCAGCAGGCTGTCGAACAGCGCCGAACCCTGCTGCCCTGCCCAGCCTTGAATGTGGTAAAGCGGCACATGCTCGAACTCGCGCATGGCCAGGTTCAGCCCTTGCAGTTCGCCCAGCCATTGGCTGACGGTTTGCGCAGGCTTCATCGCGCAGACCAGTGGCAGCGTGTTGATGAACAGCCCGAGCTGTTCTTCGATCCCCGGCAGCGGCGCCGAACGACCCGCGACGGTGGCCCCGAAGACCACGCAATCCTGACCGGTGTAGCGGTGCAGCAACAGGCTCCACGCCGCTTGCAGCACGGTGTTGAGGGTGACTTTCTGTTGCCGGGCGAAGTCGGCCAGACGCTGGGTGGCGCGGTGGTCGAAGGCCACTCGATAGGCTTCGCTGCCCTCGGCACCCACGGGCGGGCGCAAGGCTTCGGCGAGCAAGGTGGGCGCTTGCAGCGACGCCAGCACGGCTTTCCAGAACTGCTCGCCAGCGACGGCGGATTGCTGCTGTAACCAGCCCAGATAATCGCGGTATTGCCCGGTCGGTGCCGACAGCGATTGCCCGCTGGCGTAATGCTGGATCACTTCGGCCAGTAACTGCGCGTTGCTCCAGCCGTCCATCAAAATGTGGTGGCTGGTGTAGATCAGGTGCCAGGCGTCAGTGTCGGCACGAACCAGCTTCAAGCGGAACAGCGGCGCGCGCCCCAATTCGAAACCGTGGGCGCGCTCGGCATCGGCCAGCGCCTCGGTGTCGGTCGCTTCCAGCACCTCGAGCGGCAATGCGACCTGACGGACGATCGCCTGATGCGCGGTGTCGAGTCCTTGCCAGTGGAAGCTGCTGCGCAGGATATCGTGGCGTTGCAGTGCGGTCTGCCAGGCACAGGCAAAGCGCTGCGGATCGAGGCCTTGAATGTCCAGGCGCAACTGACTGATGTACGCGCCGACGTGCGGTTCGTAGAGGGTGTGGAACAGCATGCCCTGTTGCATCGGCGACAGTGGATACAGGTCCTCAAGAGTTGCCACCGGCAATGCGTCGAGTTGCGTCTGGCTGAGGCGCGCCAGCGGGAAGTCGGACGGCGTGGCTTGCGGCACTTCAACGGCGCAGCAGTGATCGATCAGCGCTTTGAGTTCCTGCGCGTAGTCGTCCGCCAGACGCTGGATAGTCGCGGTGTCGAACATCTCGCGGCTGAAGCCCCAACTCAATGACAATTCGCCGCCGTAAACCTGGCCTTCAACTGTCAGCCAGTTGCCCAGCGGCGCCGACGGATCCTGCGCCACGCCGTTACCTTCGGTGGACGGCACGAACATTGCGCCGTCGTCGAACTGACGGTCGAATTGCCCCAGATAGTTGAAGGTAATGCGCGGTTGCGGCAACGCGGCAAGTTCGGCGCTCAACACCGAGCCGCCGAGATAACGCAATGCGCCATAGCCGAGTCCCTTGTCCGGCACGCCGTGCAGGTGTTCCTTGATGGTTTTGATCGAGGCGCCGAGATCACTCGACGGCACCAGATTGACCGGGAACAGACTGGTGAACCAGCCCACGGTGCGGATCAGGTCGATGTCGTCGAACAGGTCTTCGCGGCCATGCCCTTCCAGTTGAATCAGCGCACTGCCCTGCCCGCTCCAGCGACAAACCGCGCGCGCCAGTGCAGTCAGCAGCAGGTCGTTGACCTGGGTGCGATAGGCCGCCGGGGCGTGTTGCAGCAGTTTTCGGGTGTGTTCGGTATCGAGTTTGAGCTCGATTTTGTGCTCGAAACGGTTCTCCAGCGCGCCGTTCGGGCGGTCGCAGGGCAGACTATTCGCTGCTCTCTTCAGTTGGGTCAGCCAATAATCGAGGTTGTTTTCAAACGCTGGAAGATGATCTTGCAGACGGGCAACCCAGCGCTGATAGCCGCTGGTTTTAACCAACGACACCTTGTTGCCGCTGTAGAACTGCTGAAGATCTTCCAGCAGCACGCGCCAGGAGACACCGTCCACCGCCAGGTGATGAATCACCAACAGCAGGCGTTGTGTACCGTCAGCCATCGCCACCAGCAGCGCACGCATCAGCGGGCCATTTTGCAGATTGAGACTGCGTTGGGCTTCGTCGCACAGGGCGTTAAGTTCGTCGTCGGAGTGCGCCTGACGCTGCCACAGCACCGACTCCGTGGTCGGCGCGGCGTAGGTTTGCTGCCAGCCGTCAGCGGTCTGCTCGTAGCGCAGGCGCAAGCTGTCGTGGTGGGTCAGCAATTGCTCAAGGGCACGGTCCAGCGCCTCGGCGTTCAACACCTCGCGTGGCACCAACAGCAGCGACTGGTTCCAGTGCTGACGCTCGGGGATTGCCTGTTCGAAGAACCACTGTTGCACCGGCGCCAACGCCAGCGCGCCGATTGCCGGGCCCTGGTCGATCAACACCTGTTCGCCGCTGCGGGCCGCTTGGGCGAGACTGCGAATGGTCTGGTGCTGGAACAGGTCCCTGGGGCTCAACACAATCCCGGCTTGGCGCGCGCGACTGACCACTTGCATCGACACGATGGAGTCGCCGCCCAGTTCGAAGAAGTTATCCTCCAGACCGACGTTGTCGACAGCCAACACGTCCTGCCAGATCGCGGCGAGGGATTTTTCCAGTGCGCTGCGTGGCGCGACGTGTACGCGTTGTTGTTGTGAACCCTCAACCGCCGGCAAGGCTTTGCGGTCGAGTTTGCCGTTGGGGGTCAGCGGCAAGTGATCGAGGAACAGCAGGAACGCCGGGACCATGTAATCCGGCAGATGCTGGCGCAGTGCGGCTTTCAAGGTTTCACGCTGAGTCGCTTGAGCGTCGGTGTCGCCCAGCAACACGGGATCGTTCGGCACGATATAGGCCACCAATTGCTGGCCGTTGACCCCGTCCTGCGCCAGCACCGCCAGTTCGCGCACGGCGTCCTGCTGCAACAGCCGCGCTTCGATTTCACCGAGCTCGATGCGAAAGCCCCGAACCTTGACCTGATGGTCGATGCGCCCGACGTATTGCAACGTGGCGTCGGCCTGATAGCGGGTCAGGTCGCCGGTGCGGTACAGGCGCTCGCCATTGCGGGCGAACGGGTTTGGCACATATTTTTCGGCGGTCATGCCCGGCCGCGCGAGGTAACCACGGGTGATCCCCGCACCGCTCAGGTAAAGCTCGGCAGAGACACCTTGCGGCACCGGTTGCAGCTCGGCATCCAGCAAATAGCTGGCGGTGTGTTTGAGCGGGCGACCGATGTTCGCGTGGCCACCGGCCTCGCGTCGGGTCCAGGTCGAATACGTGGTGTCTTCCGACGGGCCATACAGGTCGTAGACGTGTTCGACGGTCGGTTGCTGATACAGCGCGTCCACCAGACTCTGCTTCAGCGGTTCCCCGGCGAGGTTGATGATGCGCACACACGGCGGAATCTGCCCGTCGCGCTGCAATGCATTGATCGCCGACGGTACGGTGTTGATCAGGCGTACTTGATCCCGCGCCAGCAGTTGCGGCAATTCCAGGGCATTGCGGGCGATGATCACCGAGCCGCCGTTGGCCAGGGTCACGAATAGCTCCCACACCGACAGGTCGAAGCACACCGAGGTCGAGGCCAGCACACCCTGGATGTCTTCGCGGCTGTAGACCGATGCCGACCAGTCGATCAGCGCCAGCACATTGCGATGGGCGATGGCCACGCCTTTGGGGTTGCCAGTGGAGCCGGAGGTGTAGATCACGTAGGCGAGGTTGTCCGGTGTGACGCCGGTTTCGGGGGCGTTTTCCGGGTACTCGGTCCACGTTTTGTCGCCCAGCAGCAACACTTGCATATCGGCTGTCACGGTCAATGTCGTGGCGACCGATTGCTCCGTCAGCAACACCAAGGCGCGGCTGTCTTCGAGCATGTAGGCGACGCGTTCGGCCGGGTAGTCCGGGTCCAGCGGCACGTAGGCGCCGCCGGCCTTGAGTACCGCCAGCAACGCCACCAGCAGGTTTTCCGAACGCTGCATCGCTACGCCGACGCGGACTTCCGGGCCGACACCCAGTTCGATCAGTTTGTGCGCCAGGCGATTGGCCTGAATGTCGAGTTCTGCGTACGTCAGCCGCCGGGTGCCGAAGGTCACCGCCAATGCATTCGGACTGGCCGCGGCTTGCTGGCTGATCCGTTCATGAATGCACAGGTCTTGCGGGTAGTATGCGTCGGCGCGATTCCAGTCATGCACGATGCGCTGGAATTCCGCGCTTTCCAGCAGCGGCAAATCGCTGATGCGCTGCGTCGGATCGCTGACCATGCCTTGCAGCAGACGGGTCCAGTGCTGCGCCATGCGCGTGATGGTGTCGGCGTCGAACAAGTCGTTGGCGTAGGTCAACGCCGCATGCAACTTGCCACCTTTTTCGTAGGTGTCGAGGGTCATGTCGAACTGCGTGGTGCGCCCTTCCCACTCGATCACGCCCAGCGCCAGGCCGGACGCCGTGCTGACCGTGGCAATGTCCGCGACCTGTGGCTGGTGGTTGTACATCACCTGGAACAGCGGCGTATGGCTGAGGCTGCGTTCCAGTTTCAGCGCCTCGACCAGACGCTCGAACGGCAAATCCTGATGGGCCTGGGCACCGAGGGCAGTTTCCTTGATGGCGCGCAGCAAGTCGTCGACGCGGGTCTGGCCGTCGAGTTGCGTGCGCAATACTTGGGTGTTGACGAAGAACCCGATCAGGCCTTCGATCTCGGCGCGATTGCGGTTGGCAATCGGCACGCCGACGCGGATATCGGTCTGCCCGGTGTAACGATGCAACAGCGCGTTGAAGGCGCCGAGCAACAGCATGAACAAGGTAATGTTGTGTTTCTGCGCAGTGGCGCGCAGTTGTTCCGCCAGTTGTGCGTCAACGGCAAATTCGTAGCGAGTGCCGCGATAGCTCGGCATTGCCGGGCGCGGGTGGTCGGTGGGCAGTTCCAGCACAGGGTGTTCATTGCCCAACTGTGTTTGCCAGTAATCGAGTTGGCGCGCCTGCTCGCCCGCTTCCAGCCAGCGGCGTTGCCACAGGGCGTAGTCGCTGTACTGGATCGGCAATGGCGCGAGTTGTGGTTGTGTACCCGCGTCGAACGCGTCGTAGCAGCGGATGAATTCGTCGATCAGCACGTTCATCGACCAGCCGTCAGACACGATGTGGTGCAGAGTCAGCAGCAGCACGTGTTCCAGATCGGCGAGTTTGAGCAAAGTGACGCGCAGCAACGGGCCGACTGACAGATCGAACGGCTGCACCGATTGCTGTTCGGCGGCTCGCGCAACGGCGAGTTCGCGCTCCGTGGCCGGGAGCGCGCTGAAATCCACATGATTGATGACCAGCGGCGCGCTGGCCGGTACTTGCAGCAAGCGGTCGTCGGTCTGGCGCTGGAACACCGTGCGCAGGGTTTCGTGACGTTCAACGAGGCTGGCGAACGCTTGCTCCAGCGCGGGCAGGTTAAGCCGCCCGGTCAGGCGCACCGCGCCCGGCAGGTTGTACGCGCCGCTGTGCGGGTCCAGTTGCCAGAGAAACCACATGCGTTGCTGTGCGTATGACAACACTTGGCGATCCTCGGCCTCGATGTCAGCCGGGATGGGAAACCGGGCGAAATCAACGCCCTCCTTGTGCAAGGCCGCAAGGAACATCTGGCGCTTTTCCAGGGGCAACCCGATAAACCGGCGAGCGAGTTTCAAGGAGTCTTCAGCATTCATTTCTAAGCATCCGGATCAGTGGCGGGAAGCACAAAGGCACGTCGTCCCTATAAAACGAATGCACACCGGAAAAATTAACGAATGAGAATAAGTATCAGGAAGGAGACAGAACGCGGAGTGTCGGGTTGGCGAAAGTCCAATGCAGGAGTGAGCTTGCTCGCGATAGCGGTCTGTCAGTCACATCCATGTTGAATGTACCGACGCCATCGCGAGCAGGCTCACTCCTACAGGGGTTGGTTGTGTCAGGCGCTGGCGGCCATGGCATGCCGGCGATGGTGGATCTCGAGCTGATCCTTGATCACCCGCAGCACCTTGGCCTCGTGCTCATGGATGAAGAAGTGACCACCGCCAAGCATGTCCACGGAAAAACTGCCGTGGGTTTCCTTGCTCCAGCCGATCAGCTGTTCCGTGGTCGCGCGATCAGCCTTGCCGCCGAGCACGTGCACCGGGCAGTTGAGCAAGGGGCGCTGCTGTGGTTCGAAGCGTCCGCACAGCAGGAAGTCCGCGCGCAGGACCGGCAGCGTCAGGCTCATCAGTTCTTCGTTGGCCAACACTTCTTCGCGGGTGCCATTGAGCGTACGCAATTGCTCGATCAGCTCGGCATCGGTTTTCGGCTCGGCAAAACCGCGATCGTAGTCCGCACGCATCGTCGGCGCAGCGGTGCCTGAAGCGAACAGCGCCACCGGCTCCGGACCGCCCAGCGAGCGCAACGCATGGGCCATTTCACAGGCGAGCAAGGCACCCAGACTATGGCCGAAAATCGCGTAAGGGGTTTTCAGCGTGGCGATGTGTTCTTGCGCGAGTTGCAGCGCCAGGCGCCGCATGTCGGTGTGCAACGGCTCGCCGAACCGTGCGCCACGGCCGGGCAGTTCCACCGGTTGCAGTGTGAGCCACTCCGGCAGTTTGCGCCGCCAGCGGCTGTAAACCATGGCGCTCGCGCCTGAATAGGGCAGGCACAGCAATGTCAGCTGGGTCACCGGGCTTACCTCGAAAAGTTGTCTATCAAGGGAACGGATGAGCGCCGCGGAGAATTAGTCGTACACATCCCCTTGTAGGAGTGAGCCTGCTCGCGATAGCGGTATGTCAGTCAATTCAGATGGTGACTGTTACACCGCTATCGCGAGCAGGCTCACGCCTACAGGGGGGCTTTATTTCAAGTGGCGGAAGCTTTGGACAGCGGAAATGAGGACCACCAGGCCGGCAGCTATCGCCACCCAAAACCCGCTGCGCGCGCCGAACGCATCCACCAGCCACCCCGAACTCGCCGCACCAATCGCCACGCCAATACTCAACCCCGTCACCAGCCAGGTCAGGCCTTCCGTCAGCTTGGCCGGTGGCACGATGCGCTCCACCAGGGCCATGGCGACGATCAAGGTCGGCGCAAAAAACAGCCCGGCCACAAACACCGCCAACGACAACCCGAGAATGTTGCTCGCCAGCAACAACGGCAGCGTCGTCAACGCTGTCGCCACCCCGCCGTACAGGAACAATCGCGGCAACGGCACCTTCGAACGCAAGGCCCCGAACGCCAGCCCGGCCATGCATGAACCAATCGCATACACCGACAACACAATGCTCGCCGCCGCCGGTTGGCCCTGCTGCTGGGCGAACGCCACGCTGACCACATCGACCACGCCAACAATGGTGCCCATGGCGACCATCAACAACATCAGCAACTGAATCTCGACGGAACGAATGATCGAGCCTTGATGGTGTTCTTCATGGGGATGAATGGCCGGCTCGGTGTCGCGTTGCAGGACGAATGCCGTGACACCAATCGCCAGCATCAACAACGCCGCGAGCGGCCCGGCCTCGGGGAACGCCACCACGCACAAGCCCACCGACACTGGCGGCCCGACGATAAAGCAGACCTCGTCCAGCACCGACTCCAGGGCATAGGCGGTTTGCAGTTCGGGCTGGCCGCGATAGACCTCGGTCCAGCGTGCCCGCACCATCGCCGACATGCTGGGCATGCAACCGGCCAACGCGGCGAACACGAACAGCGTCCAGTGCGGCGCCTGTAAACGGGTGCACAGCAACACCAGCAACAACGCCCCGCCGCCGATCAGCGCCGAAATCGGCAAGATCCGGCGTTGGCCAAAGCGGTCGACCAATCGTGAGACCTGCGGCGCGCAAAAAGCTGTGGCCAAGGCAAAGGTTGCCGCCACGGCACCGGCCAGTCCGTAACCACCCTGCAGTTGCGAGAGCATGGTGATCAGGCCGATGCCGGTCATGGAAATCGGCATGCGCGCGATCATGCCGGCCAGCACGAAGGCTCGGCTGCCGGGGGCTTTGAACAGATCGCGGTAAGGGTTGGCCATGGGATGCGGGTCTCGACAAGGGACTGCAAATTGCCATAAGGCTGATTGAGGGGAAAGCGCCCAATTGTTGGTGGAATGTGAAGGCCCCTTCGCGAGCAGGCTCGCTCCCACATTGGATGTGTCTACGACGCAAAACCCTGTGGGAGCGAGCCTGCTCGCGAAGGGGTCAGAACAATCACCACATCATTCCAGCAAATGAACTCCTGCCCCCAAAAACCAGTCAGCTAGGTAGGCCCTCACCGCAAGGCGCTAACCGTCATGCCGATTTCTCTCCAGCCGCTACTTCACGAACGACAAAGCGCCATCGACGCCCACGGCATCATCGGCGACATGCGCAGCGCCGCACTGGTCAACGACAAGGGCAGCGTGGACTTTTTCTGCTGGCCGGAATTCGACAGCCCGTCGATTTTCTGCTCGCTGCTTGATACGCCCCAGGCGGGTATCTTCCAGTTGTCGCCGGACTTGCCCGACGCCCGCCGCGAGCAGATTTACCTGCCGGACACCAACGTGCTGCAAACCCGTTGGCTGAGTGATCGCGCGGTGGTCGAAATCACCGACCTGCTGCCCATCGGTGACACCGAGGACGATCTGCCGCTGTTGATGCGCAGGGTTCGGGTGGTCAGCGGTGAGGCGACGTTTCACATGCGCTGCGCCGTGCGTCATGACTACGCTCGCGCCAGGACCCGCGCGCGGATGGATAAAAAAGACGTGACGTTCGAGGCCGCCGATCAACCGTCCATGCGCCTGTCTTCGGATCAGGGGTTGCAGGTTGATGGTGATGCAGCGGTGGCCGAATTCACCCTGAAGCAAGATGAGAGTGCACAGTTCCTGCTCGGCGGACTCGACGATCCGCGCTTCAAGGAGGGTGCCGCCGACCTGTGCCTGCAACGCACCCTGAAGTTCTGGCGCGACTGGATTGGCCAGTCCAACTATCGCGGCCGCTGGCGGGAAATGGTCAACCGCTCGGCCCTCGCCCTGAAGCTGCTGACATCACGCAAACACGGCGCGATTCTCGCCGCCGCCACCTTCGGCCTGCCGGAAACACCGGGCGGCGAGCGCAATTGGGATTATCGCTACACCTGGATCCGCGACGCATCGTTTACCGTCTACGCGTTCATGCGCCTGGGGTTCGTCCAGGAAGCCAACGACTACATGCGCTGGCTGCGCGGGCGGGTCAGCGACTGTCATGGCCAGTCGAAGAAGCTCAACATTCTCTATGCCATGGACGGTCGACAGGAACTGCCGGAGGTCGAACTGACGCACCTGTCCGGACATGGCGGCGCGACACCAGTGCGCATCGGCAACGGTGCCTGCGATCAGATCCAGCTCGACATCTTCGGCGAGTTGATGGACGCGATCTACCTGGTCAACAAATATGGCGAGGCGATCTCCCATGAAGGCTGGAAACATACCGTGGAAGTGGTCGATCAGGTGTGCGAAACCTGGCAGCAGGCAGACGTCGGTATCTGGGAAATGCGTGGCGAGCAGCATCACTTCCTGCACTCGCGACTGATGTGCTGGGTCGCACTGGACCGCGCCATTCGCCTGGCCTCGAAACGCTCACTGCCCGCCCCGTTCGCCCGTTGGGACCAGATGCGCCAGGCTATCTACGCTGACATCTGGGGAAACTTTTGGAACGAAGAACGCGGACATTTCGTCCAGTACATCGGCGGCACCGCCCTCGACGGCTCGATGTTGCTGATGCCGCTGGTACGCTTCGTCAGCGCCAAGGACCCGCGCTGGCTCGCCACCCTCCAAGCCATCGAAAAAAACCTGGTGCGCGACGGCATGGTCTATCGCTATCGCAACGACGACACCCGCATCGACGGCCTCGACGGCACCGAAGGCGCGTTCGCCGCGTGCTCATTCTGGTACGTCGAATGCCTGGCGCGGGCCGGTCAGGTGGAAAAAGCCCATCTGGAGTTTGAACAGTTGCTGAGGTATGCCAACCCGCTCGGCCTGTATGCCGAAGAGCTGGACAATCATGCGCGGCATCTGGGGAATACGCCGCAAGCACTGACACATCTGGCGTTGATCAGTGCAGCGAGTTTTCTGGATCGGAAATTGAGTGGGGAGAAGAGTTTTTGGCAGCCTTGAGACTGAGGCGTAGCCATCAGCCACAACATCACTTGCCGACAAAGTCCGTCAGAAATTTCCCGTTTTGCGCTGCCGCTTGTAGGAACGAAGCTCACTCACACCAGGCTTAAACACACTCCCAGAACCTACCAACCCAACGTTGGCGAGCATTTGTGGGCTTTCAGGCCAAACCTCCTACAAAAATTGAACAAACATTCCCCTTTCACCCCGGCACCTCCCATTCCTACAGCCTGAAATACCTTGTTGCCAGTCGTTACATCCCCCCCTAACATCCAGCAACAACGGGTACAGCGGAGCTGTCCAACAAAACCCGAATTCAAGGAACCTGAATGAGCCAGCGCATCCACCGCAGCATCGACTCTCCCCTTCGCTCCGGCCTGAACCGCGACGAACTGTGGGAAGGCCCGGACAAAGGCCTGATCAAATGCTGGGAAATCGGCCGTCAACGCGCCGCCCGTTTCCCCAACCTCGCCCAACGCAGCCTTGCCGGAGAGCTACCGGTTCTGGGCTGGAAGGGGGGTGTCAGTCGCAGCCTGAAAAAACTCGAAAAGTACGGATCTCTCAAATACCTGGCGCAGTGGCAGGGTTTGCGCGGGGAGGATCTGGATGTTGATTTGGCTGAAGAGCGGGCGTTGGAATGCTCCCGGACCGGGATGGTGGTGACGTTTACGCCGGATCGGTCAAAGTATTTTAATCAGGTGGCGGAAGTGGAAGCCTGATAGAGAGCGGGCCCACTGACCGAAAACCGCTCGCGATACGCCTGCGGTGTCACGCCCATGGCCCTTAGAAAACTGCGCCGAAGCGTTTCTTCGCTGCCAAATCCGCATTGCACCGCCACCCGCTTGATCGGTACACCGGTGTCGCTGAGCAACCGTCGCGCCGTTTCGACCCGGATTAATTCAATGGCGCGCGCCGGAGTTTGCCCGGTGTCGGCGCGGTAGTGGCGGACAAAACTGCGTTCGCTCATGCCCGCCTGCAACGCCAGGGTGGGAATGCCGAGGTCCTTGGTCAGGTTTTCACTGATCCAGGCGTGAAGTTCGTCGAACCGGTCGCCTTCTTTCTGTAAGGACAAGGTCACGCTGAACTGTGACTGCCCGCCCGGACGCTTGAGGAACACCACCAGTTGCTGGGCGACTTCCAGCGCCATGTTGCGGCCGAGGTCCTCTTCGACCATGGCCAGGGCGAGGTCGATGCCAGCCGTGACCCCGGCCGAGGTCCAGACCGGGCCGTCGTTGATGAAGATCGGATTGGGCTCGACGTGGAGGCGCGGATGCTTCTGCGCCAACTGCTCGCAACGCGTCCAGTGCGTGACCACTCGCCGGCCATCCAGCCAGCCGCTGGCAGCCAGCAAAAACGCCCCGGTGCACACGGATGAAACCCGCCGGCAAGCTGCCGCATGTTCGCGCACCCAGGCCACCAGCGCCGGGTCTTCCGCCGCCGCGTAAACGCCCCAGCCACCGGCAATCACCAGCGTGTCGCTTTCGCCCTCGGGCAACGGCTCGGCCAATAGCCCCAAGCCCGCCGACGATATTACCGCCCCGCCGCCGCTGGCAATCACTGTCGGCGCATAGGGCGGCGGCAATCCTTTCTGGCGAGCCATGTCGTTGGCCGAGGCGAAAACCTGCAAGGGCCCGGTGACGTCGAGCAGTTGCACATTGGCAAACGCGAGTACGTGAATGATTTTCGGCATGTTGGCGTAATTCGTGGGGTGATTGGCGGATACGCCAAATCCTACGAGCCTACAGTGAAGACGTCCACCCACTTCAGGAGAAATACGCCATGACGTTGCAGATCGGTTTTCTGTTGTTTCCCCAGGTTCAGCAACTGGACCTGACCGGCCCTTACGATGTGTTGGCCTCACTGCCGGACGTGAAGGTGCATTTGATCTGGAAGGACATGGTGCCGATTACCGCGAGCACTGGCCTGGTGCTGAAACCGACCGTGACGTTCGACGATTGCCCGGCGCTGGATGTGATCTGCGTTCCCGGCGGCGGTGGCGTCGGGCCGTTGATGGAAGATGAAGAAACGCTGGCGTTCATCAAGGCGCAAGCCGCCACCGCGCGGTATGTCACGTCGGTCTGCACCGGTGCGCTGGTGCTCGGCGCCGCAGGGTTGCTCAAGGGCAAGCGGGCGACGACGCACTGGGCCTATCACGAACTGCTCAAGCCACTGGGCGCGATCCCGGTGAAGGACCGGGTGGTGCGCGACGGCAATCTGCTGACCGGTGGCGGGATTACCGCAGGGATCGACTTTGCCCTGACCCTGGCGGCGGAACTGTTCGACAAGGACACCGCGCAGCTGGTGCAGTTGCAGTTGGAATATGCCCCGGCACCGCCGTTCCAGTCGGGCAGCCCTGAAGCGGCACCATCGAGTGTTCTGGCTGAAGCGCAACGCCGGGCAGCCGCCTCGCTTGAGCTGCGCACGCAAATCACCGAACGGGCAGCGGCGAGGCTCTAAGCGCTGCCGGACTTTTCGACAGGCAAAAAAAAACCCGCCGAAGCGGGTTTTTCCCAAGACCATTGTCGACTCCCTGTCGGTAGCCAATCCTTGCTGATGGTCGATCATCCGTGATCCTGAAGCGCTTCCTGTGCTTCAGTTGATGGAGTTAGATTACGTGTCGGATCCAATCTGCGATAGACGACATAGCTACCATCACGTGTAAGACATTCGCTATACCCACCCTTCCGAAAACCCTTAGACGCCTCAGGCTTAATGGCTGGAGGCCTCGAATTCAGGGGGCTGTAGCTTTAACCACCTTCACGCTCGTGGGCTTTGGCGCTTTTGGTCAGAAACTGTTCGATGTTGTTCATCTGCTCATCCCAGCCGCGGCTGTCCATACGGAACGCCTTGAGCCTTCGCGCTTGGGGAACATGATCGAAACCGGATTCGGTGACCTTCAACAAGGTGCCTTCATCCATGTCTTCAAGCTCGAATTTCACCAAAGTAGTGGGTTCCTGGGAATAGTCGACATCCGGTTCAACCGCATACGGGTGCCAACGAAACGAAAACACCCGCTCGGGCTCGACCCGCTCCACCAGCACATTCCACAGCAAGTGCTCATACCCGGGATAGGTGATCTGCCCCTGGGTCCACTCACCGGCGACGAAACGCTTGCCGTCCAGCGCAACGCCAAACCACTGCCCAAACGCTTCGGCATTGGCCAGCACACGCCAGACGTGCGAACGCTTCGCCTTGAGCAGGATTTTCCTTTCGATGCGATCTGATGCTGGGTTCATAAGTCACCTCCTGTACTGAACAGTAGGTCAGTAACAACCACAAGACCAACCCTAAAATTGGACCAATCGCTTGTCGCGATCAACCATGCTCGGGATATTCGGCCATTTTTGTGCGCATAAGTTCGGGTTTTCGGGCGAGACGGTTGCGGACAGCAAGGCGTGTTCTGTCGGCGCAGGTTCATAGTGATTCGCTAAACTGCCTCGCAATTTCCTCTGCCACAGCGAGTTTCCGCCATGTACTCACGCTTTTTCCTGGCACTGGCGCCAGTGTTGTTCACTTCGATGGCGTTCGCCGTGGATTGCGACAACGCCACCGACCAGGCCACGATGAACCAATGCGCCGCGCAGCAGAATGCGGCGGCCGACAAGGAGTTGAATGCGCTGTATCAGCAAATCACCACGCGTCTGCAAGCTGAGCCCGAGCGCAAGAAGTTGTTGGTGGGCGCGCAACGGGCGTGGGTTGCGTTTCGGGATGCCGAGTGCAAGTTTTCGGCTTCGGGGGTGGAAGGGGGCAGTGTGTATCCGTTGATCTATAGCAGTTGCACCACCGACTTGACCAAGGCGCGGGTTCAGACGTTCAGGAATTATCTTAAGTGTCAGGAGGGGGATGTGGGGTGTCCGGTTCCGGGGGGTTGATTTGGCAGTATTTTTGAGGGCCTCATCGCGAGCAGGCTCACTCCTACAGGGGATCTGTGTTGCACCGCAGATCCCCTGTAGGAGTGAGTGCTCGCGATGGCGGCCGGTCAGGCGCCGCTATTACCGGACAAATATCTGCGCCGTGGTGATCGCCATATCCCCACCCGGCATTTTGATGCTGCCAATCTGCTTCAAGCTGTCGGCATCAAAAATCGCCACGTCGTTAAACGTCCCGGCCAGGTAGATCTTGCTGCCGTCCTTGTTGAAGGAAATGCAGTAGTAGGAATGATCCAGCGTCGCCGACTGAAGCATTTTCTTTTCCTTGATGTCGTACTTGGCCAAGCGGTTGAGCACCCCGAACATCAGGTTCGGGTCCTTCGGCGAGCGCATGCCGCTGAAGTAGATTTCCGTCAGGGGACCGAAGTCGGTGGTTTCGGTCTTGCCGGTTTTCAGGTCAATGCTGAACAGCCCGTAGAGGTATTCAGCGGTCAACGGGTCCTGCTTCTTGTCCTTGAATTTCGCGGTGGTATAGAGCAGCGAGAAATCATGGCGATACGTCTGCTGGTTCCATACGTAGAGCACGTCCGGCGCGCTGTAGTTCGGGCGTTTCCAGTGACGACTGGGAATCAGCACGTCGAACTTGCCGGTGTTCACATTGACCTTGTAGACGTCCGCCCCGGCCACGTACAGCGTGCCGTCGTCGCCGCTTTGCATGATGGTCAGTTGCCGCGGCGCCGGGAAACTGCGCACCGGTTTGGCGTCCATGCCGGCGTCAGTCTTGTACACATCGAGCCGCGGCTGCTGCACTTCGTAGCGGTCATTGAGCATCAATGTCGGGTTGGCAATGGCAAACAGTTCCTTGCCGTCGTGGCTGAGGGTGAAGGCGAACATCGACTTCGCTTTCTCCCCCGGTTTCTGGGTGATGCTGGCGTGGAACACCTGCTTGCAATTGTCCAGCTCGACGCCGTAGACATCGGCGTAGTGGTTGTTCAACACATAGGCGGTCTTGCGGTCCGGCGACAGTTGCACGGTGCCGGGGCCAAAGGCGTCGGGCATCTTGCAGGTCTTGAACAGCGTGTCGGTGGCCAGGTCGATCACGTTCAGGTTGTTCGGGTAGTTGGTGGTCAACATGTACTCGTGACCGTCTTGCAGTGCTGCATTTTCATCGGCCAGAACGTTGAGCGAACACGTGCTCAGGACGGCGAATGCGGCCAGGCCGCAGGCTTTGATGCTGTGCATGCTGGAATCCTTCTTCTTATCTGATCACTTGTCTTTGGGGAAGACAGTGCCGAGGTTGCGCCAGTTTTCGTTGGACGCCTGGGCATCCTTGTTCCAGTCCGGATAGGTGCTCATCATGTCGGGCACCTGGGCCGGCCACCAGCACGGGTCGGAACAGCCATACAAGTCGGCTTCCATCGGCTGGCACAGTGACGACACCCCGCCAAACGCATCGATCTCCCAACCCGGGTCGGTGGTCGAGGCGCAGCCCGCCACAGAGCTCATGGCCACCACTTCTTCGATGCGGTTTTCGGCCGCGGCCTCGTCCAGTTTCAGCGCTTTGTTATTGATTGCCTTGAGATGTTTCATATCAGTGAGCCTTGCGCGGAGTGATGTAGCTGCTGATAAACGCAGGGTTATGGGCCATGATCCGGGTGTAGACCTCGATGCCGAAGTCGACCCAGTCACGCATCAGTTCGCAGTAGTGATAGGTCGGGTGGGTCGGGTCGCCGTACCGGGCGTAGCTTTCGTGGTAGCAGCCGCCGGAGCACAGGTTGCGGATCTGGCAGTCCTCGCAACCGGTGTTGGTGCGGTCGAGGCGTTGGGACAGGAAGTCGTTCAACTCCACCTGTTTGACGCCGCTGTGCACGTTGCCGAAGGTCGGCAGTGACGAACCGGTAAAGCGATGACACAGGTTCAGTTCGCCTTTGTGATCCACCGCCAGCATCTTCAGGCCCGCGCCGCACGGCAGGGCTTTTTTGTGGCCTTCGTGGATGTCGGTGATCAGCTGGTGCAGATTTGAGAAACCGATGTTGCGGTGTTCCAGCGCCGCTTCCAGGTAACGCCGACCCAGCCTCTTCATGCTGGCGAAAACTTCGATCAACTCGTCGCTGGACAGGTTGAAGGTGCTGATGTCGCCAGAGGTCACCGGGGCAAACCCGACTTCGGCAAAACCCAGTTCATTGAACAGGTGATCCCAGATGGTTTCGACGTCGGTGACGCCGGTGGTCAACGTGACCCGCGCGCCCACCGGACGGCTGTTGTAGCGCGACAACAGCATCTCCGCCTTGCGCCGTACCACGTCATACGTGCCCTGCCCGCCCACGGTGATACGGTTGCGGTCGTGCACGGTTTTAGGCCCGTCGATGCTCACCGACAGCCCGAAACGGTGGGCATTGAGGTAGTCCACGGTTTCTTCAGTGAGCAGCGTGGCGTTGGTGGTCATGACGAACTCGACGAACTTGCCGGCCTCGCGGAAACGCTTCTCGCAATAGTCGACCATGTACTCGATCAGTTTGCGGTTGCTCAACGGCTCGCCACCGAAGAACACCACGGTGAAACGCTCTTCATCCGGGGATTCGCGCAGCAGCATTTCCACCGACGCGACCGCCGTTTCGACGTCCATTTTCTTGCCCGCCGACGGCTTGTCGAGGTCTTCCTTGTAGCAGTAGGTGCAGCTCAAGTTGCAGCCGGTGTTGACGTTGAGCACCACGGTATTGATCGCGGTACGCTCGACCCGTTTGGTGCCGATGTCCGGGGTCAGTGGCGAGCCGTCGCTGACCAGTTCCAGGGACATCAACTCACGCAAGGTCTCGGTGATTTCCTCGCCATTGAAGCGTGAGGACAAGCGCTGGATCAGGTCGTCCGACGAACAGCCGGGACCGCGCAAGGTATCGATGATGGTGCCGGTCAGTTCGTCGCTGGCGAACAGCGAACTGCTGGGGATGTGAAACAGCATGCGGTCGGCATCGACGTGCACTTCGTGCAGGTTCCGTTCGACCAGATTCAAAATAGCGCCCATTGCAACCTCCTGTGCAAACCCCGTTTGACGGGGCCTGCGGTCATTCCGAAAAAGTGTCTGAAGCCGTAGGAATCAGCCAACTCATGGAATGGGTGGATTGTTCCAGCGTTGCACGGTGACGATCATGTGGCCTTCGCCGGTCAGGGATTTCCCTGCATCGTCGACGGCGGCGATCACCTTGAGGTTGCCGGCATTGTTGGTGGACATCTTGCGTTGCGGGTTCGGCCCGGCATCGCCCGGTGTGAACACGCCGCTGTCCGCCTGCATGGTGCCGGCGAACTTGACGTCTTCGTCTTCCTTGGCGCGGTCATCGAAGGCCTCGACCTTCCACTGCGCCGGGAACACGCCGATGCGATACAGCTTGCCGTCAGCGCCTTTGCCCCAGGCTTCGGCGTCGAAGCGGCCCTGGACTTTCGGCGTCGAACCACCGCCCTCGCCGATCCGCGCCACCGAGAATTCCGGCACCACTTTGACTTCGGCGATGGAGCTGTAGACCGACAGGCTCGGGCCTTTCAGTGTGCCGACGGTGACTGCACGCACGCCTGGTTGGGCATTGGCGGCGGCCTTGAGCTTGACCTTGATCCGCTCAGGGTTCTGCTCGACGATTTCGACCACTTCCACGCCTTTGCCGAAATTCGGTTTGCCGGTGAGACCGCTGCCGACCAGCGTCACTTCCGTTTCACTGCCAGTCTTCAGATAACCCGGCTGTACCGCCAGCAAACGGCTGGAACCCTGCTTGGCGGCGACGAAGTCCAGACCGCGCTCGTCGTGCTCGGCCTCGAACATCCGACCCTGCATCGCATTGCCTTGGGCGGCGAATACCTGACGCATGGTCACGCCGTCGATGGTCACGTTGCCGCGCCATTCGTAGCCGGTGTAGAGAATCGCGCTGCCGTCGCCATTGAACGGGCTGCCGTCAGCGTATTGGCCTTTGACGCCAACCTTGAAGGTATCGCTGCCATCGGCCGTGACGCTCATCACGCCGGCCAATTCACCCTTGCCTGGCAAGTGGCCGCTGAAACTCCAGTCGCCCACCAGGGCATCGCTTTTCGGCGCGGCGCTCTGCCATTTTTTCCAGGCCGGGTTGTCCAGCGGATAACGCTTGGCCAACATCGGCACCATGTCTTTGCGGGCAATGTCGAACCAGTCGCGGTCGCGGGCCAGGGCCTGGTATTCGAGGGACGGCCATTGGCCGAGGTGGAAGTTCACCAGGCGTTCCCATTCCTGGGCCGGACGGCGTTGCAGGGCGACCCGCGCACCGGAGTGGCAGCGGCCACACATCTGGCTGGTCTGGTCGTCGAATTTTTCGACGGTATTGAGTCGACGCTCCAGCGCATAACGCACGCCATCGGTCTCGCTCGGTGCCAGGCCCTGGGTGTCGGCCAGGTACTTGACGAGGGTGCGGCGGTCGTCATCGCTGATCTGCAAACCGTGCATGGTTTGCATCCGGGCGATGCTCATCAACCAGCCTTCCGGGGTCTTGCGCTGGTGGCTGATGCGGCTGAGGGTGTTATTGGCTTCAGGGGTGTGACAGCCCTGACACGTTTCCTTGAGGATGGTCTGGGCGTCGCGGGCTGCCAGGCTGTCGGGCGAATGCAGCGCCACGCAAGCGGCCACGGCCAGCAGGCTGGCGCTCAGGCCTGATCGGAGTTTTCTCTTCATCAACGTCGAACCTCGCACGGTGCGTTCTTATTGTTGTGGCTTATCGTTTTTATGGTTTCTGCCGCCGGCGGCGAACCGCTGACGGAGGCAAGAGAAACGTCTGCGATGAGCAATACACGGAGCGTGCCAGCTTGCCGATGTTGTTTTTTATCAATCAGTTGCGTGCAATCAAGGGCCTGGAACAGCCGTTGAAGGAGAGCGCCTGCGTCTAATATCGCGACAGGTGTTGCAGTCTGAGACAAGCATAGATGCCCAGCGGGAACAGCTCATCGCCCAACGATTGACGGCACGGGTAGGCCGGCGCGAAATAGTTGTTCACCGATTGCCAGCAAGGGGATAAAAAATGGCAAGCATCACTGTCTTGGCGGGGGACTTTCTGCAGGGTGATGGAGAGTACAGGGACGGCGTTTTCACCCTCAGGACATCGCTTCATCCATGGCCCGGCCTCACCCTCCCGATTTCAGCGTTCAAGCGTGTGGAAGTCGCCAACGAGGAGTCGATCAACAACATCAAGGATGCCATCGGGTTCGGCGTGGCGGGCGCCATGCTGCTGGGACCCATCGGCGCAATTGCCGGGTTCATGCTGGCCGGCAAGGAAACCGAAGTGACCTTTCTGGCCACGCTCAAGGATGACCGGACGCTACTAGCGGCCGTGGATAGCAGCACGTTCGAGGAGATTTCTAACATAATCCCCTCATGAACACCTCAACACAGGCCGCACCACACGCGGTGGTGCGGCTGACGCCGGTTCAGCTCAAGAACGTTGGGTGGACGTCTTTGTGTGCGTTGATCTGTTGCTGCATCTGCCCCACCAGCGTCGCAATCGCGTGGGCGGTGTCCAGCTCCCAGACGGGAACGTGACTCACCACCAGGTCCACTTTGCCGGTCATGCAATTGCAGACCCGGATCGTCAACGACTGATCCGGTGCCATGCTGCAGGTGCATACCGAAGGTAGAAAACTCCGTTCAATGATGCTTTGAATCTCCAGGGTTGAAAGGTTCATCACAACCCCCCTTGTGCGAGATGTATGGCCGGGGAAATGTTCCGTCATTTCACCCACCGAGCCTGAAAATTCTAGACCCCAACACGGGGGCACTCAAGGTCGCAACCCGGTTGCTCGTCGTCTCAGCGGGTGTCGCAATTTGCGAAAAAATCGCTACCGCCCGCTATGCCGACGGGAGAAGAAATGCCGATGGCAACGCAATTTTTGTAGCCGCTGGCGAAGCCTGCATTCGGCTGCGCTAGCAGTCGTAATTCCTGAGTTTGCGGTCTGCCTGAAGCACCGTATCGTCTGATTTCACGACTGCTGCGCAGCCGAACGCAGGCTTCGCCAGCTGCTACATGGCATAACCTTCACCACCCTCCATTGGCGTCCGGCTGATCAACGTTGGCCTGACCTCCCGGCGACTTGGCACAGCCATTGCGAAAGCCCTGTTCTCACGAACAATAAGAGGCTTCGCCATGACGCTCCCTAATGTGCTTCCCGCCACCTCCGCATTTATCCAGCGTGCCCCGCGCATGTTGATCGGCGGGGAATGGGTCGAGGCCGCCGATGGCCAGACCATGCCCCTGCACAACCCGGCCACCGGTGAAGTGTTGTGCGTGGTGCCACGGGCCACGCCGGAGGATGTCGACCGCGCGGTGTTGGCCGCGCGTCAGGCTTTCGATGATTCGGCCTGGACCCGCACCCGCCCACGCGAACGGCAGAATCTGTTGTGGAAACTCGCCGACCTGATGCAGCGCGATGCCGAGCTGCTGGCGCAACTGGAATGCCTGAACAACGGTAAAAGCGCGGCGGTCGCCCAAGTGATGGACGTGCAACTGGCCATCGATTTCCTGCGCTACATGGCCGGTTGGGCGACCAAGATTGAAGGTTCCAGCGTTGAGGTGTCGTTGCCGCTGATGCCCAACGATCAATTCCACAGTTTTATCCGTCGCGAAGCGGTGGGCGTGGTCGGCGCCATCGTCGCCTGGAACTTCCCGCTGCTACTGGCCTGCTGGAAGCTCGGCCCGGCCCTCGCCACCGGTTGCACGGTGGTGCTCAAACCCGCCGATGAAACCCCGCTGACCGCGCTGAAACTCGCTGAGCTGGTCCTCGAAGCCGGTTACCCCGAAGGCGTGTTCAACGTGGTCACCGGCACCGGCATCACCGCCGGTTCCGCGCTGACGCACAACCCGCTGGTGGACAAGCTGACCTTCACCGGCTCGACTGCCGTGGGCAAGCAGATAGGCAAGATCGCCATGGACTCCATGACCCGCGTGACCCTGGAGCTGGGCGGAAAATCACCGACCATCGTCATGGGCGACGCCGACCTGCCGAGCGCCGCCGCGGGTGCCGCCAGCGCGATCTTCTTCAACCAGGGCCAGGTCTGCTGCGCAGGTTCGCGCCTGTACGTGCAACGCAAGCATTTCGACAATGTGGTGGCGGACATCGCCGGTATTGCTAATGCCATGAAGCTCGGCAACGGCCTGGACCCAAGCGTCGAGATGGGTCCGTTGATTTCGGCGCGCCAGCAGGAACGGGTTTATGGGTACATCGAAAAGGGCCGGGAAAGTGGCGCGACCATCGCCTGCGGTGGCGAGCAATTCGGACCGGGGTTTTTCGTCAAGCCGACGGTGATTGTCGACGTCGATCAGAAGCATTCGCTGGTGCAGGAAGAGATATTTGGTCCGGTGCTGGTGGCGATTCCGTTCGACGACGAAGCCGATGCGTTGCGCATGGCCAATGACAGTCCTTATGGGCTCGGGGCGAGTATCTGGTCGAATGATCTGGCGGCGGTGCACCGGATGATTCCGCGGATCAAATCGGGGTCGGTGTGGGTCAACTGCCACAGCGCCCTGGACCCGGCGTTGCCGTTTGGTGGGTACAAGATGTCGGGGGTCGGGCGGGAGATGGGGTATGCGGCGATTGAGCATTACACCGAGTTGAAGTCGGTGTTGATCAAGCTCTGATTTGCGGCGTTTTTTAGGCCGCCATCGCGGGCAAGCCCGGCTCCTACATTGGTTCTGTGTTGATCACAAATCCTCTGTAAGAGCCGGGCTTGACCGCGATGGCGTCCGAGAGGGCCCCTACAAATCCCGGGGTTTGAAGCCTTGAGCCAACAACCACCCCCGAACCACCCGCCCCTGCTCCACCGTCAACCCCGCCAACACCTGTTCCGCCGGCTCAGTACGCAACCGCCGCACCAACGGCGCCACTTCAACCCCTTGCACATGCCAGATCCCCAACGGCTGATCCGCCGTGATCACCACCTCGGCTTCATCGACAAACCCCTCATTCAACACCGGCGCCCGCTCAATCCTCAACGCGGCAAAATCTGCCTCGGCATGGGCCACCTGAGCATCCGGCCACTGCCGCCGCGCCTGCCAGAATGGTTGGTCCCGCCATCGCTGTTCATGGGCGTAAAAGTCACGACCGATCCGCGCAAAGCGCAAAAACAGCTGTTCCACCCGCTGCCGATGAAAACGCTGTGCCAAGGCCGTTCGCTCGGGTTTTCGCAACAGCGTGTTGATCACCGTTGGCGCCTGCAGCGCTGAGGACAGCGATTGAAAAATCCCGTTGCCCGACAGCGGGTCAACCGCCATCGCTGCATCCCCAACCCGAATCCAGTTCGGACCGCACACCTGCGGACTGAGGATCGCGGTGCTGCTGCGGGCATGCAACTGCAGGTCGATTTCCGGCGAGGCACCGAAAAAAGCCTGAGCCAGCGCCGAGCCCTGGCGCCGCTGCCGACAATAGTCGAGCAACTGCGCCTTGCCCGGCAGGTTGGCGCTGGCCACGTCCACCGTCCACTGCCAATAGCACTGACCATCAGCCCGCCGCGCCATCCACGCCCAGCCATCCTCCAGGCTTTCCACTGCGCTGGCGGTGCTGCCCGGCGTGGCCTGCCAGCGATTGAGCAGGCTGACCGTCTCCGGCCCTCTCAGGCCTTTACCAAGCGCAGGTGCCTGACGCCCTCGGGCGTCCACCAGAAAGTCCGCGACCAGCGCTTCACGCCCTTCGATCTCGATTCGATGCGCCGTAGCGTCGGTCTGAACCGTCAGCACCCGACCTTCGATCACCTCGACTCCTGCCAGGCGCAGGTCTTCGCGCAAGCCTCGGTCGAAGACGGGACGGTCCAACAGGAATTCAATGTTCTGCGCATGCTGCTGACCGTTCCACGACACCTGCCGCTGGGAAGGCAACGCCGCTTCCGCCAGCGCCTGATGCAGGCCCGCGCCGCGCAGTGCGTCCAGCACTCGCACCGAAACACCTTCCAGCGCGGCAAACCGGCGCCACTCGCTGACCAGCGTCACGGGATAACCGAGCCGCCGTAACCCCAGGGCCACCGCCGCCCCTGCTGGCCCGGCGCCGAGTATCACGATCATGGGCCGAAGCGCCGTTCAGGGCCGCGATAACGCGCATGCTCGCGCAGCCATTCGACCACTTGCTGGTTGCTCGCCTCAGGATGTTCGACCAGAAAAGCGCCGATGTGCCCGCTCAACGCCGCACACCCCAGACTGGCGCCGGATTGTCCTGGATAGGTCCCATGCACACACGCGGCGAAATCCGCTTGCGCGCTGTTGAGCCACGACCATTGCTGTTCGGTGCAACGGGCGTCGCCGGTAACGCGCAGCACCTGCGGATAATTGGCCGGGAACACGCCCTCGCCTTGCGCGGGACTAGAGGCGCAGAGTAGAACCCCGCGTGCCACCGCCGCTGCGCAGGCTTCGCGCAACAGGCTGCGATCCTGTCGCAAGCCGAGGCTCAAATTGATCAGCCGAACGTCCTGCGCCACCAGCCAGTCAATAGCGCTGGCGATCTGCAAGGCGCTAGTGACGCCGCGCTGATCAAACACCTGCCCCACGCAAAACACCGCTGAAGGTGCCCGCCTGCCGATGGCTTCAATCACTGCGCTGCCATGGCCCAGCGGATCGTCGCGCAAGTCGCTTTCGGCCAGTCCATCGTCCAGCAACGAGAAGCGCCGACCCGCGACGACTTGCACCCGTTGCGCCGCCGAATGCCCACTGTCGACCACACCGATGCGCAGTTCAGGCTTCATGCAGCACCGTTTTTGAGGTGAGCACGCCGTCGAGCAATTCAAAACGCAGATCGGCATCGGCCAAGGTGGAGGGGCGATGGCTGATCAGGATGCGTGTACGTCCGGCAAACAGTCGGTCGATGGCCTCGATCACTTCGCGCTCAGTGGCTTCATCCACTGCCGAGGTGGCTTCGTCGAGCACCAGAATCAGCGGGTCCTGCAAGAGTGCCCGGGCAATGGCGATGCGTTGTTTCTGCCCGCCCGACAGCTGCTGGCCGCGCTCGCCCAACGGACTGTCGAGGCCTTCGGGCAACGACTCGATCAGGCTGTCGAGTTGCGCCAGTCGCGCGACTTCGGCAATCGCCTCGCGACTGGCGTGCGGTACGGCATAAGCGAGGTTGTCAGCGAGGCTGCCGCGAAACAACACGATGTCCTGACTGACCACGGCAATCCGCTGGCGCAACTGGAACAGATCCAGCTCCCGCAGGTCGACCTCCCCCAGCAATACGCGGCCGGACTGCGGATCATGATGGCGTTGCAGCAGGTCGATCAGGGTTGATTTACCGACCCCGGAGCCGCCGCTGAGAGCGACTTTCAAACCGTAGGGAATGCGCGCTTCGATACCGCGCAAGGTGGTCGGGCGACCGGGATGACTGAAGTGCACATCGTCGAATCGCAGGTCACCCGAAGTCGGCATGGGTTGTGGCTGGACCGGCGTCAGGACGGTCGGCT
The DNA here is from genome assembly GCF_015461845.1 of Pseudomonas mucoides. Lineage (GTDB taxonomy): Bacteria > Pseudomonadota > Gammaproteobacteria > Pseudomonadales > Pseudomonadaceae > Aquipseudomonas > Aquipseudomonas mucoides. Next base: position 203,772 of record NZ_JACOPW010000011.1, read on the forward strand.
CTTCGCCGCGCAATTCCATCACGCGCCCAAGACTGACGGTCATCCGTTGAATGGCGACGTAGAGCCCGAGCAGGCTCTGAACCGGCCCGACGGCCATGCCCAGATAAGTAGAAAACGCGATCAAGGCGCCCAACTGCCAGGTCCCCTGCACCACCCAGTACCCGCCAATCAAAAACGCACAGGCCCGGGACAACGACGTCAGTGTTCCCGGTACGGCCTGGGTAAAAAACTCGGTGACTTGCAGGCGCAGCAATTGGCTCATGTAGCCCTGACCCAGCGTTTCCAGACGCCGTGCTTCACGCTGTTGCTGGCCGGCGGACTGGATGAATTTCATCACCGGCAGTGTCTCGACCATGAACGAGGACATGTCCGCCGAGCGCTCGCGCAATTGCCGCACATCGCGCTCGACCTTGCGCCGCATCCAGCGCAGCCAGAGCACGTCGAGGGGGATCAGCACCAATGCTAACAACGAGAGTTTCCAGGACAGGGTCAGCAGCATCGCCACCGCGCAGACCAGACCGATCACACTCGATACCGCCGAAAACAGCGAGTCCACGGCAAAGCGCTGAATCTCCGCGACGTCGCCATCGAGGCGCGACATCAGGTCGCCAATCCGCCGCTGACCGTAAAAGCTCGGAGAGAGCGTCTGCAAATGCCGATAAAGATCATCGCGCAGCGCAAACAAAATCCGCCCGGACAACCGCGTGTGCAAGTAGCGGTTGATGCCCGACAGCGCCGTGCCAAGCAGCCCGGCGACGATCATCAACCCGGCAATCAACACCAGCATCGCAAAATTGCGCGCCAGCAGGCCATCGTCGATCAGTAGCTTGGTCAACCAGGGTTGCACCAACACCAGCAGCGAGGCACACACCGACAAACCGAGCAGCCCGGCGATGGCCAAGCGATGGGGGCGCACGAAGCTGTAGAGCCAGCGCAATGCCGCTTGCAGGGCTTCGGGGTTCTGGCTGTCAATCAGCCGGACGATCAGGCGCTGCATCACGAACGCAACTGTTTGAGCTTGCGATACAGGGTCGCGCGACTGATGCCCAACGCGTCGGCGGCGGCCGAGACGTTACCCTGGTGCGTGTCCAGGGACTGACGAATCAGTTCCAGTTCATTTTCACGAATGCTGCCGGACTGAGGGCGTTCGGTGGCGGTCAATTCGTCGAGCATGCTGTCGGGCAAGTGGTCGAGGGTGAGGACGCCCTCCCCCGGCTCGCGCATGGCCAGCGCGGTGCGCAACACCATCTCCAATTGGCGGATGTTGCCCGGCCAGTGATAGCCGCTAAGCAGTCGGTTCAAATCGTCATGCAGGACGACGGTTGGTGCATCTAGCCTGGTCAGCAATCGCCCGACCAGTGCACTGAAATCGTCGCGTTCGCGCAGGGCCGGGAGCATCACGCTGATGCCGTTGACCCGGTAGAACAGGTCTTCGCGAAAGTGCTTTTCTTCCACCAGACGCTTGAGGTCGCGGTGCGTGGCGCAGATCAGCGCGACGTCGATGTCCTGTTCTTCGCCGGCACCCAGCGGCGCGACTTTGCGGTCTTGCAGCACCCGCAGCAAACGCGCTTGCAAGGCCAGCGGCATGTCGCCGATTTCATCGAGGAACAAGGTGCCGCCGTGTGCCTGTTGCAGACGACCGATCATGCCACCACGACGGGAGCCGGTGAAGGCGCCTTCGCGGTAGCCGAACAGTTCCGATTCGATCAGGCCTTCGGGAATGGCCGCACAGTTCACAGCGATAAAGGGCTTGTCACGACGGGTTCCGGCCATGTGCAGGGCGCGGGCGATGACTTCTTTACCGGTGCCGGTTTCACCAAGCAGCAACACTGGCAACTCATTGGCCAAGCCTTGCCGGGCCATGCGCAGGGCGCGGGCATAACGCACGTTGCTACCGGCCAGGGACTCCAGGTCCGGCTGGGGTTTCGTGGTTTTGGCGGTCGTGCGCGTTGGGGTGCTGACATTGATTGACCGCTGCGGCGCGCGCAGGGTTTTGTAGAAGAATTCGCCCTTGGCGGTTTGCAGGCTGCCGACGCCGCCCTGGTGCAAACGCGATAACAGTTGCAGGCCATCGACGCCGAGGAATTCTTCGCAACGTCGACCGACCAGCGCCGAGCGCTCGGCATGGAGCAACTGACAGGCCTGGGCACTGACCGCGAGGATCTGACCGCCGAGGCTCACCGCCAACAAGCCTTGCCAAGGCGATTCGAGGTATTGGCGGCGACTGTGGAAGGCCAGGACGATTTCGTCGGGATAACTGGCGTTGAACACGCGGCTTTCAATCTGGCTGACCGCCATCGCCAACAACGCGGTGCTGTCATGGACGCGGCCGAGCGGGCCTTCTCGGGTCAGGTCGAGCACGCCAAGAATGTCGCCTTGAGGGCAGTGGATCGGGACCGAGGTGCAGGAAAAATCCGTCAGGCGATCGAGGTAATGTTCGCCGCAATCGATCATCGTCGGCCGGGCTTCGACCAGTGCAGTGCCCAGAGCGTTAGTGCCGCGAGCGGCTTCGCTCCAGCAGGCGCCCAACGTAATGTCTTGCAGGCCGCTGCCCTTGAGGCGGTCGGCACGCCCTTCGACAGCGAGGATGGTGGCGTCGGAATTGGCGAGGATGATCAGGCCTTCCTTGCCTTGGCGTTCAGCCAGGTAATCAATCGCTGGCAATGCCGCGTCGATCAGCAGTCGGTTGCTCGACAGCAGCACATCGAGGCTGGCGCTCGATTCCAGCGCCAGTTCGTGCTTGCCATTGAAGTGCACGCCATGACTGAGGCTGCGCCGCCAGGACGCATCGATTTCCGCGCGCAAGACGCCATCGGGGACTTCGCCCTCCAGATGGAGTCTTTCCCGGGCCAGCCGGGCTTCGCGGTGCAGTTTCGGTGGTGTTGTTTTTATTAGCGTCATCAAGCGCTCCGAATCGGTCCGCCCTGCGCTTTTTCAAGTTCAGCGCCCTGCCGCAATCTTTACGTTAACGTAAGGGCGATGGCAAGTGCCTTATGGCGCTTGTGATTGCGAAGTAACGACTTACACGTGAGGATCACCTGGCGCTTTGCTCGGGGCGGCGTATTGCGGCTTGAGATGACCGTCCTGATCAAGTAACCAGGCGTCCATGATCTGCCGCACCACCGGACCGGCGACGCGACCACCGGCCTCGCCGTTTTCGATCATCACCGAGATGACGATCTTCGGGTGCTCAGCCGGAGCAAAGCCAACGAATAAGGCGTTATCGCGGTTACGCTCCAGGGTTTTCGCCCGGTTGTAGCGCTCGCCCTGCTTGATCGCAACAACTTGCGCGGTACCACTCTTGCCGGCAATCCGGTATTGAGCCCCGATCGCAGCCGCCCGGGCAATCCCGCGAGCATCGTGCATCACCATCTGCATGCCGTGATTGACCTGTTCCCAGTCATGCGGATTCTTGAGCAGGATGTTCGGCATCGGGTGCTCATCCACCGGCGCTACGCCATCCACGGTCTTGGCCAGGTGCGGTCGATTCCACACCCCCTTATTCGCGATCAGCGCGGTGGCCTGGGCCAATTGCAGCGGAGTGACCTGCATGTAGCCCTGGCCAATGCCGAGGATCACCGTCTCACCAGGAAACCAGGCCTGACGACGTGTGGCGCGCTTCCAGGCTTGAGACGGCATCAAACCGGCAGACTCTTCGAACATGTCCAGCGAGACTTTCTCCCCGAGGCCGAACATCGCCATGTAGTCGTGCAGGCGATCGATGCCCAGCTTGTGGGCGAGGTCGTAGAAGTAGGTGTCGTTGGAGCGCATGATCGCGGCATCCATGTCCACCCAGCCGTCGCCGCTGTGGTTCCAGTTACGGTATTTGTGGTCGAAATCCGGGAGCTGGTAGTAACCCGGATCGAAGACACGGGTCTGTGGGGTGACGACACCGGCATCGAGGCCGGCGATGGCCACCTCAGGCTTGATGGTCGATCCCGGCGCGTAGAGGCCGCGCAGCACGCGGTTGAACAGCGGGCGGTCGATGGAGTCATGCAGCGCCGCGTATTCCTTGAAGCTGATCCCGGTGACGAACAGGTTCGGGTCGAAGCTTGGCTTGCTGACCATGGCCAGCACTTCACCGGTCGATGGGTCGAGTGCAACGACCGACCCACGACGATCACCCAAGGCTTCTTCGGCGGCTTCCTGAAGTTTGACGTCCAGGCTCAGGACGATGTTTTTACCGGGGACCGGATCGGTGTGCTTGAGCACGCGCAGCACGCGGCCTTGGGCATTGGTTTCGACTTCTTCGTAACCGACATGGCCATGCAACTCGGACTCATAGAATTTTTCGATGCCGGTTTTGCCGATGGATTGAGTGCCGCGGTATTCCACGTTGTCCAGGGCTTTGGATTCTTTCTCGTTGATACGACCGACATAGCCGATCGAATGCGCGAAGTGCGCTCCCATCGGGTAGTGACGCACGAACTGAGGCTCGACATCGATCCCTGGCAGGCGGTACTCGTTGACCGCCAATACAGCGATCTGCTCCTCGCTCAGTTCATAGAACAGCGTGACCGGCACGAACGGATGACGGGCCTGCTTCATGGCCTTGTCGAACAACGTTCGATCTTCTATCGGCAGGTGCAGGAGGTTGACCACCTCATCCAGCTCTTCTTTGACATCCGAAGTGCGTTCGCGGGTGATGGTCAGGTTGAAGCTCGGCCGGTTATCCGCCAGAACCACACCATTGCGGTCGTAGATCAACCCACGGGTGGGCGTGATCGGCAAGACGTGGACGCGGTTGTTTTCGGAGATGGTCGAGTGGTAGTCGAATTCGACCACTTGCAAGACGTACATGCGCACCACCAGCGCGCAGGTAATAGCGACGACGAACAAGCCGCAAGCCATCAGTCTTTTATTGACGAGGCGCGTCTCTTTTTCGTGGTCCTTGATCGGTATCGGTTCGGGCATTTCTGCAGCAACTCTGTGACGAAAGACGGGTGCCGATCCGTAGGCTTGAAATCAGTCCGTTAAAAAAACGAGCTGCACCATACCAAAAACTGCGCGGTTGCTTTAGTGCGATTTCCTCTAACGGTTGCCCTTGAGGGCCTAAATGACGGTCGGTGATGGCACTTTCCTGCGGGCAAAACAAAACCCCTACCTGCATACGCAGATAGGGGTTTCGGAATTTAATCTTGACGATGACCTACTCTCACATGGGGAAACCCCACACTACCATCGGCGATGCATCGTTTCAC
>NZ_JACOPW010000012.1 GCF_015461845.1 Pseudomonas mucoides
GACGCCGGGCACCTCAGACTAACAATGCCACCCCTGCGTCGCTGCGCTCCGACTGCCTGTCCGAATGATCGTGGAACAGGTGTCCGGATCAGCGTGGGCTGAGTGTCCGAATGGCGTGGAATCCGCACTTGGAGAAGAGCTTCTTCAATGCTGCCTCCAAAATCCGATGCCCTGAAGCATTTATTTGGGCGCTCGCCATCCGAGCCATGCCCTTGCTGGATCATGGGCCGGTACCCAATCAGTTCTTTTGACTTGTTGTGAAGCTTTGAGATCCTGCGCATCTCAAAGGCATCCTGATGCTGCCAGCGCTTGGATCGCTCGTGAATAGGGGGACCGCATTCGGCTTCTACTGCCGGCGGATCGTCCACGTCGACTGTATCCGCCAACGGCAGGCAGGCTCGACGACGCATGAAAATGAGGTCGAAACTCGTGGCTGATTGGATTTCAGGCACAGCAGAAGTGGGTTGACGCAATTTTCCAGAATCCATTGGTACTTAGCGGCTCATAACGATCTGGGGTGCCAGGTCGACGGCTCATTTTTGCATGGCGCGATCCTGGTGCCCGGTCGTACCCTTCGTGTAGGGGCACATGAAAATTCTATGGTGAAGCAAGTAGCGTATGTGGCTTGCAAGGCCTTGCACGCCGAATGTTACTGAGACGATACAGCAAACCTGCAGCTATTTTAAGATGGAAAATTCCATAACGGCCACATCCACATCCGGCTTTAAGCAGGTGCAGTATCCACATCAGGACTTTAAACGGGAACGTTTCTAAAGAAACTTTCATCATAGTCAGGCATGTCCTCCATCTGTAGGGGCGGCGGGGTAAAGTCCGCATGCTCAGGTGGGGATTGGTAAGACTGACGATTAGGGGCGGGGTGTCGTTGGCCTTGGGGTTGGGAACCCTGCTGAGGTCTGGACTCTCTCTGAGCCGGCGCGGATGAGGTTCGAATAGAAGCACTCGCACTTTCCACAAAATGGCACTGTCCGTCGAAGTCATCAACGATGATCTCCGTAATCGACTTCTCAACGGAGCCAACAGTGTATTTACGAGATTTAAGCTTGCCCACGACGTAGAGATCTCGGCCCTTGCGGCCACCCTGCGCCACTACGTCAGCGTGCCTGCCCTTCAAAACGATGCGATGCCACTCAGTTTCTTCAACCTTCGAACCACTTTGTTTGTCAGTCCACGACTCGCTTGTAGCCAGGGAAACTACGGTGGTGGAGCCGTTATTGAACTGCTGAACCTTCGGGTCAGAGCCCATTGTTCCGATGATAGTGACAGTGTTAACGCCGCGCTTTGCCATTGTTCGGGAAGACCTTTGAAGACTGATTTAACGCCGAGCGAACCCAGCAATACCCGCTATTCAACCATCGAATAGATCGCAGACGTACTCAAAACGCACCTCTCAAACCAGAATTGGCTGATCAGCCAGCTCGACCAATAACCGGTGTAGAAGGTTGGCGAGATCTCGACGGCGGTCGGCAGTCAAAACCGAACCATCGCCATAAAGCCCTTTGGAGATATGTCGAAGGCGAACAAGCTGTTCAGCTTCAACAAAGAACCCTTCATCTGAAGATTCGTCGGTTGGTGGTTTATAGCAGTCCCTCCAGTGCGTAACACTATCGGTCAGATCAAGGCTGTCCGGACATTCACTAATCCAGCGGCCGGACCACATGTCACCGTCATCGTCATAACGGACGAAACGGGCTACCCGTTGTGAACCCCATTCGAGGAAAACCATGACAGGTACAGATCTCGCGTATAGAAACTCTCTGTCGGGCAGAACCGGCAAGGCGCGAGTTACTTTGTGCCAGGGCATGGGATGAACCTCAAATAAGATGAGATCATCATGCTGCCTATCGACTCGTGCCAGAATCACCCATCCAGAATATTTTGTATCATTTGACTCAGGCGCTCGTGTAGGACTGGGGAGCCCTGGGTTGTCAAAGGCAGGATCAGCTTTTTCTCGCCCGCGTAGGTGAGAGCAAAGGCAGGGGAGCGCTGCTGCAGGTCTGAGAAATTGTGGATGGCATCGGCAAGCCTTAATGACTGCCCATCAGGCGACGCCTTGGACAGGTGCTGGCGGTCGATCGCCTTTCGAACCGCCCTGCTACCATCATTCATTCGACTCGGGTTTGTGACTTCTTTCACGAGCTGAAGGACGGCAGACCCAAGAAGGTCGAGAATCACTCGCTCACGCTGAATGCGAATTTCTTCAGGGCACTCAAGGGTGTCATGGAGATAGCCTGCCGCGATCAGTTCCCAACTGTCTGAGATCTCCGCCAACAAGTTTGCTACCGCAGTAGGGTGTGTGATGTATGGCACATCGGTAGTGTAGTTGCGCAACTCACCCAAATGCCATTCTGTGGCCAGTCCCATCGCAACCTTCAACCGCTCATCCATGGAGGTGAGTGCCTGAAGCATCCAGCACTGGATGGACCCAGTACGCCAGGCAAGGGTAGACCGGTAGATCTGAAGGGTGGTGAGCTTTTACCTTGCAGAAGCCTGCGTTCGCCAGGCCGTTGATGCCCAAGTAGTTATTGGTTTTAAGGCCAAGTCGAATTAGTGAACCTTCCCCACTATATTCGTCGTTGCGGATGATCCGGAACTCAGGAATGCCAATCTGTATGCCGGCGGCCCACCCCCAGGCAGTTGCCTCGCCGTCACCGATCTGGACAACTGCGCGGTCCAGTGGAGAGCCAGGGAAGACATCAATGCCGGAGACCGCGTTGAAAACAGCTCTCTGACCTGCCCCGACATTTCCAGAGAATAAGTGTCGGAACTGTTCAGGAACGGTAGCCAAATGTCCCGCCTCATGCAGGAGAGCAGAAGCTCGGCAGCGAGGATCAACGTTGATTGATCCCGCAGAAATCTCGCAGTGCTGGGCAAACCCAGTAGCTCCAGGTACTAGCCTGACAGTGATGCCAACTTCGTTGAGGAAGTCCATGGTTCGCGTGAGGTACTTGTCCATCTGAAATCCAATGCGCTAGCTAATGAGGCGGGTAAATAGCAACCGCCGTGTTTGACTATAGCGTGGCATGACCTTTGATGTGGCACCACCCTAGTGGGTCAGTGGCACGATGAGGCGATTAAACGGATCAATGCCTCCTCAGGGGGAATAACTTCCCAACGCCGGCCAAGCTTTTGGCCCGCGGTGAACGAGGTGCCCGCGTAGTGCCCTTCCAACCGAGTGATTGTTGTGTAGCGGCGGTGAGCCACGTCCTCGACGCGAAGGAGGGCGTTTTCACCGGGCTGCATAATGTATTCACCGGGACGAAGCTGATTGGTGGATTTGGTCTGTCGCTGAGAGAGGTCTAGGGACATCGATTGAGCACCTGCAGATAACCACGTTATCTAGAGCTTAACTATCAAGTCCCATATTGCACTCCAAAAGAGGGTGCCAAAAATCAGGAGGCTACTGGGGTAACAATGAAATGAAGGCTGGCATAGGCAGAATTACAACTCCAAACCTCCACTCCGGATTTGCTGAAGTAGGCCCACCCATCACGAATCGTCAGGTCAGCTTCAGGCCACACAGAGCTGTGACCATTGATGCCTGCCTTGAGAAATGTAGCCTCTTTGCAGCGGGCCAGGTAGACACCGGCCTTCAGCTTGGTTGGTTCATTGAGTCGACTCATCTTTGGGCTCCACAATCATGCGCTGAATCATACCAGCCGGCGCATGACTGCACAGGGAACGCAATTACAGACAGAACCGCCACTGGAGAAATAAAAGGATGTTGCTTTCGATGATGGCTCACTGGACTCTGCGCCAGAACCAAGGCCGTCCTCAGTAGCTGTACGCTCTTGAGCCTGTGCAGCCAGCTGGGCCATTACCTGATCGGCGAGGTACTCGAGCAACCCCTTGTGAGGCTGGGTATGAGAACCAATTTGATTGGTTGGGTACAAGCTAAATCCTCCATCCGGGCTTTAGACGCTAATGAGAGCATTTGAAACACCAAAGCTGAGTCACCACCTTCCCGATGCCAGGGTATCGGCCGCACAAAGGCATGCCTTAGAAAGTATGATCTAACCTGAAGCAGCTCAGGTTCAGAGCTAGTCTGATAGGCATCAAGGTGTGCCAGAAGCAAAAAACCCCCACAACCTGAATAAGGCTGTGAGGGTCCTCCCTGCTAGATCAATCAATCTCAGTGCTCGGAACTAAACCGTTCAAGGGCCAGAACATTGCACCAATATCAAGCGGCCAGCTTTGTCGGCTGGCTATGCTTGGTTTCAATCTTTTGAAACTCTGCAAGCATCTCGCTATACGTCAAAGACCCACGTTGATGGGCTTCGATGTGCGCTAGGCGCTCGCAACCTTTTTTCCACTCCAGGGTGGCTGACAGTTTGTCGAGAGTGTCTCGTGGCGCGACCCGGGTGAACCCAGATTTAAACGCCTCAAGGACTGCTTCGTCGAGGGTGTCAGTTGAATAATGGGACATCCATCCTATGTCACGGAACGCAGAGTAACGAAAGCGTCCCGCTTCTGAAGCATCCGGCAAGATCAAAGCCCACGAATCCCCCGATTCGTTTTGCAAGATCATGCCGAGGCCAAGCTCATCGAGCTCGACATACACCGCCTGTAAATTCTCGTGTCGAACCTCAATTTCCCGGATTAAGGATTTCTCGAGCGCACAAGGGGTGTCTTTGTTCGATTGGATTGGACGTAACAGTTCGCGCGTAGCCTCGATTTGGTCGAAGTAGTAGTTACGAAAGCTGAATGTGGTCATGGGTACATCTCCGAGGAGGGGCATCCATGCCAGAGCATGAGAATGCCCTGGTGGGGTGGTAGGTACGACTCTGCTTGCCTAGGGCGCGCAGCTTGTTACGGCGCGCAGCGGCCTGATTAAGCAATAGCTGTGGAGCACCCCAACTCATGAGTTTTCATAGGGTTTCTCTCGCCAGTAGAACGGTGGGCACATTACATATACCCGGTGCTCTAAGGCCAGGTTCGGAAGGTGGGAACCAACATTACCTGGCCAAAACCTGGGGATGTCAGGCCTTACCGGAAGGATCCGCTTTTGCGGAAAGGGTGATCTGTATCGCGTAGCCAGCCACAAAAAGAGCATTAGGCGGAAGCCGATCAGATCAGACATTGCGACGGGTCAAGGAGGAACTCAACGGCAAGCCGTTGGGGTCCGCACAGCTGGTGAGCTGTGTTCTGCGCAATGGATTTCTCGTTACCGAGGATTTACCCAAAAGCAATGCAATGAGCAAAGCTCCAAGCTAGGCGCTCATACCTGAAGGAAATGAAAACACCAAGCCTGACGGCAGGATGTGATCTCTACCGTCTGGGGGAAGCACCTTCAAAGAAGGGCAATGCGATCATCACCAACAAAAGTCGATGCGATCTGGATGCGTAGGAAGGTCGAAACCTTGCTACGAATTTAGATTGATCTAGCAGTATCTACGCAAAGGAATGGCAGAAATAACTGACAGTCCAATGAGTCCCTGCAAACCTGACGGATTAACGTCGAGATAGGTAGGGTGCGCAATCAAGGATTGGGCATAGAACGTGATCTTTTTAGCACCGCTCGCTCAGGGCCACAAGTCAAAAAACCACCCCAAAATTCAGTGTAGCGGTGGAATGGCATTCGTTGTCGCACCTGGGGCATGAAGATATTGATATGAAGTTTGACAGGGATACACGGCATTTTGGCGACCATTGCTTGGGTTGGGATAAGGCGCCAATGGGGTTACGCTAGCTCAGCTGCAGCACAATTTCTCAAGGAGCTATCATGGATACATTCAGTGCCGAACCAAAGCCGCCAAAGACAAAGCAATCGATCGCTTGGCTGGTTGCCATCGTAGCTTTCGCTTTGGCGGGATTGGTGCCCATGCCTGTTGGGGCTCAGAATCTTCTGACTCTACTGGGACTCGGAGTCTTTGGCTTTGGGGCTGTGATCGGCATTAAGCACGATAGGGCCCACGCGAAGTGGCTATCAACTCAACCAGCCTCAGTAGATCCAATGCGTGGATCTCCGAAGCTTCCTCACGTCCCCCAACTCATCGCTTTTTTGATTGGGATAGGCTCAATAGGAGCCCTCTGTTATCTGGGGCTCCCACTGAAGGATGGCGGTTTCACCAGCGCAGATTGGTGGCTTCTGCTGCTTAGCATCACTGCCTTGGGAGGGTTTGGTTATGCCTCGAAAATCCAGAAAAAACACAACAAAGCCTATATGGAATGGCGGAATACCAAACATCCCCTCTAAGTGCGGTATCCCTTCGCGAACACATTCAGCTAAGCCCCGCTGGTATACAGCGGGAGCCTTCTTCACGCCGCCACTGACTCAATCATTCCAATAGTTGCCTTGGCGTCTTCCAGCTGCTGGATGATGCGCTCCACGGTGTCGGCTGTGGTCCGATCAGGTCGAAGCTCGCCGAATCGTGGCAGAAACAGGCTGTAGAGGTTTGTTTTCTTGTTGGGCTTGGTGACGTCGTTGAATGTCACCTTGATGATCGAGTCAATGTAGCGCTCAGGATTGTTGAAAATCTCAAGTCGCAATTCGTCCGAAAAGCCTGAAATGTTGACCTCCAGCATTCCGCACTCACTCACGCACTCAAGTGCGCCGAACGTCTTCGCATTTTTACCCTTCCCTTTACTCAACCCCTTCACCCGCAGCTCAGCTGGTGCTTCCATTTTGATCTTGACGCTGAACGGCGAACCACTGGAACCGGTGTCGCGCCAAGGGCCGTCAGGGTGCTTGATGACCGCGCCTTCTTTGCCATTACGGATATACACACCAGAGGCGGCATAGGCCTCGTCCAGCGAGTAAACGACCTGTGTGTGAATCAGCCTCACCTTACCGCCGCCCAGATCCTCGACCACTTTACCGACTTGCGAGAAGCGCTCTGAGTATGGCGTCAGACAGCTACCTCGTCGGGTCAGGGACTCCAACGGCACAACGTCCCAGAGGTACGGCACAGGCACGCAACCAGCTTGGAACGGGGTGCCCTTGTTGACTGACGTAAGCATGCCATTGCCAATCTCACGCGGCAGGATTGCCCCATCTTTTTCCACGAGCATTTCGCCGTGGTACTGGCCGTCAGGCCAGCTGGCAAAGACCTCACCCAGATCACCGTACAGCTCAAGGGGCCACTCGAAACCAGAACGGCTGATGACGGTTGCGCCACCGTTTTTAACGGTGAGGGCAAAAAAGGTACCGTCCGCCTTTTCTTGTAGATAGATTCCTCGCGCCCATGGCCAGCTTTCCAGATCCACATCTGAAGGCAGGCTGCAACGCATGTACGGTACTTCGGGAATGGTAAGCGGCAGAATCTTATTGATTGAGCCCTCAGAGAAACCTGCCCTCGGATCTCGGTGGAGCACTCGCCACAGCAGCTCCGAGGATTCTGGAGTGAGGGTATTCAAAGCCGATTGCACTTCACGATTTGCGGCGTCCCCTGAGAGTTGGCGGGTAGCCAAGCGGTCAAGCATCAGCCAAGTGTCATCGGTGAATACCCCGGTACCGAACACCTCGGAGCGAGCTGGACGCTTGTAGAAGCTGATCAGTGGATTGAGCATGAGCTTCATCACGCGTTGGAATGTTGGGTCAACCATATAAGTTGTCAGAAGCGCCGACTTCTCGAGCTTGCCGCTTACAGCAGCAACGGTATCAAGGGCACGCAGGATTTCGCAGGAGTTCATTTAGGCAGTCTCTTTAGATGATGGGATAGATTTTACGGGTGGCTAGCTGTGCCACCAGCGGGAACAGGGCGTCAAAATTCACTAGGCAGCTCGTGCCAGCAGGCCTGTGTTGATCCCAGTTACTTCAACTTCAGTTCCTACCTGGTGGATTGAACGCAGATGGGCCTTCGCAAACTCCAATCCCGTATCACAGTCAATCGCTCGAACAAAAAGGACGGTGTCGTCGCAATCACCTGGGTAGCGAAGCTGATAGTGGTAAATATCACCCGTAGCATCAGCTATAAGAATGCACTTTTGGTTCAAGCTGAATAATTCAGCATTGGGAGCGAGCAAAGCCGCGATCGCTTCGGCTTCATCCTTGGGGTAATACCCGAGCGTCACTCGAGACTGCCTGCCTGCTGCGTCCTGAAGAGCCACTTCGGTTACACAGCCATACCACTCAACCTGCTCACCACTTGCATGCTCAGCAACCCAGTCCATTGCCGAACAGCTATAAGGCCCATTGGCAATATGGTCCAAGCAACCTTGGTAATCATGGTCTGCGATCAGTAAGAAGCTATCGGTATCGGCAACCAATCTGAAGCCGGGAGCTGTCCCTACATCCATGGCATGGGCATCCAGCAAGGCTTGATCTTGCTCGGGGTGGGCTGACAGGTAGGCGAAATGATTCGGGCCAGCAGGTGTAAGTAGCTGGCCGAGGGTGCGCAGAACTGGATATGGGCGGGACATGAAAAACTCCATATAGGTGGTGGAGCCATCTTATGGATGCCGCCGCGTGCCAGAAGCCCAGCTCAAGCAGAGCAAGGGGAGCTTTGAAAAAGGGCAGGGGGTTTTGAGTCGCGATGTGAAGGATCAAACCATACACTCGCCCCAGAATAAGCCACATGTTGCCTGTTGGTATGAGCCAGAACATCCTCATGAGCCGCCGTAGCATCGTCACTGCGGCGATTGCAGCGCCTCTAGCCATGGCTGCACTACCAGCCTTCGCAAACAATCCAGGTCAACGCGACTGGCGTGCCGTGCTCCTAGACCACGACCGATTCTTGGACCTAGAGCGGCCACAGTCAGGAGAAAAAGCCAGGTTTTACTACTACCGAAAAGGGCAGGGATGGGACCCCCGCGGCTATGCCATCGCTTGCACCATCCTGAGAGACGTTGTCTCGAAGAAAACGGTGCAGATCGATGCCAAGCTCCTTGATCTGTTATGGATCGCAACTGCTTACCTCAGGGTCAAGCAGCTGCCTGCGAAGATCATAGTGACCAGCGGATATCGAACGCCTGAGTTCAACTCGTCCCTAGAGGGCGCCGCCCTCAATTCGATGCATGTGAAAGCAAAAGCAGCTGATATCAGAATTCCGGGTGTGGGAACTGAAGCTCTGGCCAACCTGATCAAGGTGATTGGTGTTGGCGGAGTGGGGACCTACATCTCGAAAAACTTTGTTCACCTAGATGTTGGATCTGTCAGAACGTGGAGGCAGGCATACTATTCGCCCTACGAAGAAAGCTGGCTTGCGGGTTATTCAGCGTTGGATCTTGAAAGCGTGCTGGCCTCGTCAGATACACCTGAACAAGGCCGGATCGTTTACGCCTGATTTTCAGCCTTGCTTGATCTGGATCTCTACCCGGCGGTTTTGTGCGCGGCCTTGAGCAGTAGCATCGGTAGCCACCGGCATGGAAGGGCCGACGCCTCGCACTGCAATAACTTGAGCGGGTACACCAGCGGCATAGAGATACTGGGCTACTGCTTGAGCGCGGGCATAGCTCAGGACATTATTGAACTGACGGCTGCCCGTACCATCTGTGTGGCCAGTGATCTCCAACCGCAGATCTTTCTGGTCTTTCAACGCAGTGGCAATTGCACTAAGGCCTTGGAACGCTGCTGGCTGTAGGTCGGCGGATGCAGTGGCGAAGGCAATGTCTGCTGGGGCTTCAATGGTCATCATTTGACGGCCAGTGACTGGGTCGAGACTGGTCGTTGCATCCATACCCTTCTGGCGAAGCTCTTCTTTCAGCTTCGCCGATCGCTTATCCATCCAGTAGCCCGTACCGCCACCGAGCGCTGCGCCAGCTGCAATGCCCACCAAAGCACCACGTTCGCCCCCTACTGCTGCACCCAGGATGCCACCGGCCACCCCGCCTATGGTTGTACCAATCGCGGTGCGGTTGAATTCCCGTTCGCCTGTCTGAGGGTTCACTGAGCAGCCGGTAACGATGGCGAAGCACAGGGCAAGGGCGGCAGCTTTGATAACGTTTTGCATGGGTTAACTCCTTAGTAAGTGGACCCATGTTCATTGCAGATAGGGTGTGCCAGAACCCCTAGATAAAAACAAAAAGGCAGAGTGTGCCTAACTACCAGAACAGTCAGGATTGGCGCACGATTCTGAATGCTCAAGTTGAGACCCTATCCGCTCGAAGGATAGCCACCGAAGCGCCTGTACCCTTGAACTCTCCCTCATAGACCTTCGACCATTGGTGCTCCCAGCCTGGCAAGATGTCCTTACCCCGCAGGCTGGCTGGGAGAATCGCAACGATGCGCCGACGTGCGATCAATGAGGCTGACTCAAGGTGAGCAATGGCCCGCCCACTTGAATAGGGTGGGTTCATAGCGACGACATCAAAAGATGAAGCGTTCAAAGCCCAGGTAAGGAAGTCAGCTTGGACGACCAGGTTGAAATCAAATTTACGGAGGATTCCACAGTTAACCTCGGAGACCTCGACGCAAGTGGTCCGGCTTGCGGGCAGATATTGAGCGATTCCAGCCTGGCCAGCGCTAGGCTCGCATACCGTCTCGCCAGGCCGGATATCTGCAATTGCTACTACCTCCTTTGCCAAGGTTTCACCCGTACCATAGAACTGGTGTGTCTTTTGCTCCGGCAGACGCCCAAGGGAAACAACAAGGTCGACTACCTCATTCACCTCCGGGTAGGGAAAGGCATACTCCTGGTAGTCAACTTTCGCGCCGCCGATGGCCTGGATGATCATTTCTGCTTCAGGCATGAACTTCATTTCAAAACGTGAAACGTCAAGGGTCCAGACGCCAGTAGGCTTGATGCTTTGGCGCTTCAGTTTGGAAACGATTGCAAGAGCACCGAAGCTCAATGGGACTTCCATCAGGGGCCAGTCTTTGTGAACAGCCCGCTTTTTGGTCGGGCGACGAAACCTGTCAGGGATGGCGTTGGGGTAAATCGAGGCCAGGATTTGGTTGAGCTGCCAAACCATTTCAGGGTGAATTTCGACATGCACTGTCCCGCTAAGGTGAAAGCGAACCCGCAGAGCCCCGCCGTCAAGAAGGATCCACTTGCCAGGGTTATTGCACCCATAGCTCATCGCTCTTGGGTTCGAGCCAACTGTACGGTCCCGGCCCATCAACATGGCGATCACATAGCGAAGGTCGGCAATCAGGCGAGTCTTCTCAGACTCGGGATTGCCTGTGGCCTTGCAGCGGGCGTACTCGAGGATCATGCGCTTTCCGAATCCTGCAGGTGAATTCGAAACATGGTTAGGTGACAAAGCATGGAACACGCCATCGACTTGCTCGGCTAGGAATCGAGATCTGCTAGCCAGTAAGGATTGCAGTGTGTCTCGAACTGCCAGCTTCTCGAATGGCAAGCACGTTCGGTTTTCGATCTGTTGATCCCACTCCTTCTGACGTGCGGATGGCATGAAAACGCGGACATCCGTAAGGCTCAAAGCACGATTCCAGTATTCAGCATCTAGTGCTTTTACCGCGGCCACAGCATCGAATAGCTCGGGTGTTGCCCGCATGCGCAAAGCCAGTTCGCCATCAGCGCCGGCGAGGAAATACCCCAAGATTTCGTGGTACCCACTCCCGGCCATCAATTCGCTGACACGCTCAATGAGAGCCTTTTGGTACCGGTGTTGGGAAACCAAGCTCTCGATAAGATCGTATTCATTAAGGTCTTTAAGGCCTTCGGCAGAATCAACCAAGTGACCCTCTGGGGTGGCCGGGTTCGCTAGAGGCGTTGCCATGTGATAAATCCTGTATTTGATGGGCACAGGATGTAGGCAGTATTAGAGTGGCAGAACCCTTACGGCTCTCTAGATACACGCCATCTCGCAGTGGGCAATAAGGCAGTGGCCACTGCCAATCGCTTGCTCACCTTGATGTGGAACTGAGTGATTGGTTGTTGGCGAAACTCTAGATCGTTGATAGCCAACCTGTCCTGTACTGCACTGCAAACGCTGCAGCTATTCAGCACCACTGAAGCCTTGGACGGTTGGTGGTAACGTTTGCGGATGTCACCCACTTTGAAGGACCGAAGATCCTTGGGCAGCAGCTCGCCCAGTAGATGAGCAGGTATCTGCTCAAGGCCGTAGAGAGCAAATGTCGACTCACGGTAGGGAGAGATGATCTCGATAGCAGAGCAGAGATTGGTCCATGCGCGGCACGTGGTGCATTTGGTGAACCCGCCATCAACCCGGACAATTGCCGATTTCCCCTCACGTAGCGTTCCAAACCACAATGCGCCATTCAGCGCCGAGGTGATGAAATCTTGAAGAGGTAATATCTGGGCCCAGTCACTCAATCGGTTAAAACTCCGAGTGCCGGAAGGAGTACCCGACCCGGCAAGCAAGGCAGTGTATCCGCTCGCTTCTGACCAGGTCACATGGGCGGCTGGTAGATCAGCCACCGGAGTGAAAGCAGGGAAAGGTAAAAGCCACATACCTCTAATGCCGGCACCGCGTAACTCTCTCTGCTTGGCTAATACCGATTCGGTGCTCGATCCAGCACTAGGTACCTCAACTGCGATTGTCACCTTGCCTCTTCTAGCGCGTACTGACGCCCACCCTGGTCCCGATTTACTGAACAGGACCTGCCAGCCACACAGTGCAACCGCAGATGAAATGACCTGCACCAATGAGGCTTGCTGGGAGAGGCGGGAAGAAGGCATGGGCAGGACATTGCCAATTCGTGGGTTTGGTTCCGATGATGACCCAGCGACCGATAACCTGCTATCCAAAATGGGCTAGTGAAACCATCAGGTGGATGCTGAATTAGCAGTGACTTCAATTCAATCCTGCGCGGCGATCCTTGGCATGCTTCATCATCGAAATGACCATCGTGTTTAAAGCAAGCATCTTCATCCCTCTGGTCGAGACCACGTAGTAGAGGTTGAGCTCGTCATTGCGGCGATCAGGATCATCTTTCGCAGCCTGCTCATCCAAAGGATCGTAGGTAAAGTCATCACCGAGCTGAACGTAAGGCCATTCAAGACCTTTGGAGCCATGCCCTGTTGAAAGTGTGACTGTCGCTGCCATTTCCTGCTCAACAGTGATCTGTTCCAAGCGCTTGATCAGATCAGGAAGCGAATCACCATAGCTCTTGAGGATTTTGATGATCCGAACCATTTCTGGATCTTCGGTTTGGTCCGCAATCTCGGCGTATTCCTGAAAGCTCTTATAGTCACGTGTGAGCTGGAAATTCTTGATCTTTGAAGTCTGGTTCAACGAAAACCAGTACATGTCCAGGATGGTCTGGATTTGGTATTTTTTGATTCCTCCGACCCAATACACACGCTCCCCGTTGTCAGGCTCCTGCGGGGCGGGCAGGCACATTAGCGCCCGGTCGATAACACCAGCCACTGTCCGATAAAGGTAGGTGCGGTGCTCAAGCCCATCCGGTAACTTCGACTTGATCTGGGTCTGCTGCCCGAAACCCTGCAGTAGCGTTCTTTCGCCCTTGAGGGCCAGGATTGTATTGGCGACATGACTCGCTCCCCAGCCAAAGCGGAAGCTTTTTGAAAGTGTGTGAACCTCGGCATCCTCGAGCCACGGCTCATCTAGGGCATTCTCCGCACCGCGGAACCGGTAGAGTTGCTGGTGGCGATCGCCAACAAAAATGACTTTGCAGCCATTCAGATACTGCTGCCTCACGAATTGAGTTAGCAGCTTCGTGGTGTCCTGCGCCTCATCAAGCAAAATGGTCTTGTATCGACGGCTCATGTCAGGGTTAGTGAGTAGCCATGCCTTCAAATACCCGTCGTGCGGCATCTGAGCTTCAAGATCCTGAAGGTTGCACATCCGGCTCCAGTAAACATTGGCATGCCTGATAACGAGTTGGGCGTGCTGGACTTGACGGCTGTTGAGTGAGATCCCTCGGAATCTCACCAAGTGATGATGCGCAATTTCAGTGTCAGGGCTACTCATAAACGAATTGAGCATCCCAACAACATCCTTAGCCATCGACCAATCAGACGTATTCATCGCCTTGGCCACGTCAGTGAGCCGAATATTGTTGCAGCGCTTGTGGTTGTACTGGCTGCCCAGGGGGCCGTAAGCAAGGCCGTGGGACGTCATAGAAGTCACGTTGCGAGGAAAACGGCGCCGAGCTTCAGCGGCCACCTCGGTGTTGTAAGCGATGTAGAGGATCTTCTCGTCTGGGTGGTTCTCAGCGTAACCAATCAAAGTCGTCGTTTTGCCGGTGCCAGCGAACGCATTGACTTTAACCAACCGAGCTAGTGTGGTGATGATTGGGTACTGCTCTTCAGTCCACTGGCGCATGGCCTGTCGTCCTTCTGAAAATTGTGTCAGCCATGCCGAAGTGGACCAGCCTATCCGACGACTGCTCTCTATGCCCGCCATAATGGAGGCACAAAAAGTGTGCCACCACCTACCGAGCTAGATCTGTTGGCCATGCACAGTCGAAAGGGGCCACATCGAAAGCGAGTCCGTTCGGTGATAGGAAGTCAGCTTGTGCTTCGCCGTAGTTCACCGCGGCGGTGAGTGGAGCGCAGGTCTTCTCATAGACGCTCACCGAAGTCCCATCCACAGAGTGAGCACCAGCGGCCGCTGAGCAAAGCAGAATGCGCTTAGCGCTATTCACCCTGCCAATATGGAGGTGGCATCGCCGACGACGCGCCAAGAGGCCCCAGCTATGTGCAGTTTTCAGCTTCCACCCTGTCGACCCCCCAACAAAGATACCAACTCCAGGATTTAGAAGGTCACGTACGTCATCGGGAACCATCCCGTCTTGAACTGCCAACAGCGCCACGCCTGGAATCCCTTGGATTCGGTTGAGCCACTTGAGTGAGAACTCAAGGGACTTCAGGCCGCCAGCGACGATATCTGGCACGACTACCATTTTGGCATTCTCACCGAGTAGATCAAAAGCCTTCCCAAAAGCTCGCTCGTCGAATACCTCCCCCTGTGTGAAGGCAGTCCAAGCACCGTTGTCCAGCATGTACGGAAAGCCTTCAGTGCGCAGGACACCTTTTGCAGACACCAAAAGCCCCCATCCATTTGCTCGCATAGCGTCAAGATTGCGCTTTGTGCCAGTTCGGCTGGCATATGGGATCATTGGGGTTCTGGAGCTACCAATCAGCTCTTCGATCGCGCCATCAGTGTCAGCAGAACCATCAGTGCAGTACATCTCACCATAGGCCTGCAGGGCTTGTGACCGTCCGATGCGGGTACCGTCCCGGTAGGGTTGCAACCAACGCGGGGCGGTATAAGCGGGCGCTTTAGCAATGGGTAGTTGGTGAGTATGCATTCGATGGTCTCCGAAGTTGTGGAGACCATACTCGGCCGGGGAATCGCGTGGCAGAAGCCTCTACCTCAGGTTTTTCAAGGCCGGTAGAAGACTCCCAGGGATTTTGCAGAAGGCAGCCAGATCGTCAATTGAAAGTTGTTTAGTGAAACGCTTCATGCGCCAACCCTCGCTCGGGTATGAAGCCGAGGTGTAGCTCGGCTTCAGCCAGTTCAGAGCCTGTGCAAGGGATTGAAAACGATGAATGCCTTGGTATCCAAGGTCGGGACCAATATTCACGCAAGTGATTCGGCTCCGAAGTCTGACAGGAACAGACTCAATAAGAGTGATTAGTGGGCTGGCCGGTGTGTACACCTGGGGCAGTCTCCCATTGATGGCAAACTCCATCATGGCTTTCGGGCTGCGCAGCATCAGCTGATTTCGTCGTTGGTCGATCATAAGTTCTCCTAAGAAAACACAATGATCAGCGGCCCCGGGTTGTGCCAGAAGCCTAGGCAGCTTGTGAGGATGCATCCTTTGCAATGGCTACGTCAGCCATATGAGCCTCCCAGTCGCCGCGAGAAAGCTTCAGGCGACGTGCTGGAGCGTCATTACGACTGAAGGGATAACGTGCGTCAGGGCGCATGCGATAACGACTCAGGTTGATACAGTCGCTGTTCCAATCCACCGAGGTAACCCACCAAACCTGCAGGTCATCGGAGCGGGGCAACATCTCGTCATCATCTTTACCATCGAGCAGCACAGCTACGCCGGTGGCCACACGGATGTTGCTCTGGATTTCACCATGCTGGCCCGCCAGCACAGCCTTGAACGGTTTTAAGCCTTGAACCTTCTCCCACATGCGAGCGAAGGTGCCACCAGAGATGCAGGACTGGGCATAGAAATGTTCGTCGAAGGGGCGAAAGACTCCCACGCAGGTACACATACTGAGCGCATTGAGACGGTTGGCGTCATCAGGGTTAAAACCCATTTTGAGACGGATCGCGGACATCAGGAATTCGTTAAGCGCAGCGCTTTTTTGTCGATCGCCAATGGACTTTGCAATGCCGGCGGCGGCGGCAAGCATGAAAGCCAGGCCGGTAGACTGGGCTTCGTTAGTTGTCTTCATCGGGCTAGCCTCAAGCAATAGCAGGTTGAGCATCGGGATTCAATGCGCCGTGGACTTTGAACGTCCCGAGGTTTGAGTAGACATTGGCAGACACCCCGTGTGGGAAAAGTCCACCTTCACGCACAATGCGAACGCGCCAGTTGCCGAGGTTGGTATCGAGAGCCTGGAACACAGTCCCGCTGATCACCGGTGCGAGTTCGGAGATTTCGTTTGGTGTGAAGGTCACGCGGTCGAGCGGGCTGACCGGGCAATTGGGCAATTGGGCAGAGTGGTGGCAGGGGCTGAGGTATTTTGAACATTGATCACGGGGGAAAGTCCGGTTGGCTGTATTGATGCCATGTTCCCCCAAGGCCGAGCGTGCCACGAGCAGGCAGAGAGGATTATTTCGAACAGCCCAGGATCACCGAATCCTCGTCAGCTCGCACCCGCCAGGTAGTGTTCAGGACCTAGCACAGCAGGCGTAATCCGCTGGATCTGCCAGCCACGATGAAATAGCTGCCCGTCTTTGACCAACCATGTATCACCAAGCAGGCTCAGCATGTCCGCAGCTACCCGGGCTTCGATCTCTTCAGCCGTGAATTCGACCGATTCACCTTTGGCTTGCCGTTCATTGGACAAGAATCTGAGATGTGCAACTTGCTGATCGGCAACGATCGATGTGAAGCGACAGCCTGCCTTTCCAGCCTGGCCTGAGGCGATGAAAGCGGCCTTCAAATCCTCGTTGCTCATCTGACCGGCTCGAGATAACCAGCTAGCATCTCGCTCCGCACGCCAACGGCACTCAGCTTCGACCAGATCTGGAGTTGTGAGCTTGGTGATGTCTTCTCGGTGCCAGCATACAAGATGCGCCGTAGTGGTCTCAGCACCCTCATCGGCCTGCCAAATGCGCCAAACAAAACCAAGCGCGTCCCAGCCCGGGAATGTCACGGAGAAATCAGTGTCATTACCACCAGGAAGCCGGTCCCAAACATCCTGACAGATCGCAACGCCATGGCGTGTATCCCACTCAGGTGTCCAATCAGTTGGTCCGAAAGGCAGGGGGACTGGCGTGTCAGACTCGACAACGCTGTACCAGGGATAGCTATGGTTTAGCGGGGGGCGAATAGCCAATGGCTGCAAACCTTTTAATAGCCGTTGGTACAGAGAGGACTTGGCAAGGATGTGATTTTCCAAGCACCCCTGTGCTGACACTAATTCGCGGTACCGAGCCAGTACGCGCTCTTCATTCGGGATTTCCATCTCGGATGTTCCTCAACGGCAGTGGCGGCAGATGCCGCTCGGAGCTTGATCAGCAGTGACAAATTGGCCACAGCCTCCACACTTGGGCGTCATTCGGCGCTGGGGAAGGGGGCGCTGTAGCGTGATGCCAGTTCCAGCAAGAGCTTCATCAACCGACATGGTCACCGCCGAGGCAACAGGGCGTGCAGTTGCATCGACGTAAGCCTTAGGCCAGATCTGCCGAGTGAATGCGGAGGCTTCGCTACCAAAATGGGAAAAAGCTTCATCCAAGGTAAAGACGGAGGCTTTCGTCAGATCAGTGGTCAGAGCATCACCGCTAAGCCAGAAGATGTCGTTCCCGTCAAAGTGGAACCTGGCCGCGACATAGCAAAGTTCAGTTCCGCCCCTTGGGACCCAATGGATAGTGACGTACTGGAAGTCCACTGCCATCTCGTGTCGTGGTCTGACAAAGCCCAGCGGCCAAGGGATATCGCTCCAACGTGATGCGTGCTGACTCATCGCATCGTCACGTGTGAAAACCTCAGCTTGATTGAGGTCAGTGGTATATGAGCCACCCTCGCGCCACCAGCTTATCCGGCTACCGATCAGCCCGCGGGAGTCTTGCAAGATGAACTGTTCCATTTCCTTCAACCCATTCAACCCAATCATTGATTGGTGTGACGATCGTGAAAATCATAAGTAGAGTCAGAACGGCGACACTAGGTCGCCGTCCAGGTTGTAGAAGACTCGGTTGTCTATGGTGTTGTGCTGTGAGTCAAGATAAGCAGCTCGCCACATGACATCGGGTATTTGGATGGAGAGCTTCGAAGCAATCGCTTTGAAGTGGGCAAGGTCTGATGGATGCCCGACGTCGTCAAGGTTGCTGTAAACGATACCTTCATCGAACTCATCCAAACCTTCCTCGCCATCCTTCTCGACAACCATGTAAAAGCCTTGGAGAGGCCGGTCCCAGCCCAGTTGGACGCGAACTAAGCAGCTGCTTTGAGCGTGGTAGACCTTAACGTAGTGCTGGCTCATGCAACCTCCTGATTTGCTATGCCGCACAGGCTACATCCCTGTACGACCGTCACATATCCAAAACAGGCTAGGGTTTTTCACCAGCAGCCAAGGCGGTGAGGGTGCCACCAGAGATAAACGCCAGCACTATCGAGATCCAGCCGAAGCTGTCACGGATGAAGCCTTCAACCACTGCGCCATAGGTAAACGAGAGATATTGCATACCCATGGCCACTAACAGAATAACAACGGCGCCGAGGCTATAGATGAAGCTGCGCATGATGATGTTCCCTTGTTGAGTGAGCCCATTATCAATGCGTTCTAGGCGTGCCAGACCCCTCTGCGCGCACACGGATTGCGAAGACATCAACTGGCAGATCACCAAAGTGTTCATGCTCAATTGTCTGCTCTTCAAACCCCAGCCATGGGATTAATATCTCTCGCTCTGCATCCCCCTTTTTGGGGTATCCCCAGCAGACCCGAACCATGTCGTAAGTGCGCCCTTCCAGTCGAGTTCGCCAGTAGGGAGTCCGCAGTCGGAATTCAAAGGTTTTGGTGCCCGCCGTGATCTGATGGAAGTAGGTGCCGATCAGGTTGAGAGTCAGGATCCTCAAAGGGCAACCTCTGACGGAGCTAAATGGAACCCGCAGGGTGTCATGCCGCAAGTGCACAGGGCGGTGATCATTTGGAAGGGCGTTTTGAGGGTCATGTCGAACATTCGGTACACCTCCAGGGCGGGCTATATCCGGGCAGAGTTAAGGGCGGCCAACTGAAACTGGTGGCCAGATATCTACACCTTAACGTGCCCGAAAGGAGTCAACACCTTCGCGCGCGGGATTCACAAGCTAATCTGATCCATCACCCCAGCGCATCCATGCTAGCTGCCGTATTGCAGCGATCCCAATTCCCACCAGTAGAGCCAGAAAATCAGAAGTATTCCCAAGCCAAGTCGCTATGGCCAGGGTTGGCAAAATCAATGCGAAGGCAATGATGGCAAGTCCGGCCGGGCTTCTCAGCCAGAAATACGTGGTACCCATCGTGATCTCTCCATAGTCATTCGGGCTGATCGCCCCTTATTAGCTAAGACAAGATATTAGTCGAAAGGTCGATTTTTGAGTTGTGACTGATGCCCGCGGCATGGCATGGCTATGTCATAGCCCAGAACCATTTTGGCTTCCAGGTTTTGGGTTGCAGACCATTATCGACGTGGCATTGTGCAAATTCGATTCCGGTAATACTTGCCGGAATGGTTATGGAGTTCACCATGCGCAAGAAAATCATCGCTCTGCTGCTCGTTGCAGCGGCGACCCCCACTCTGGTAATGGCAGGCGACAAGCACGGTTCTGACTGCTGCCCTAAGGGTTCGCACGGCCACTTCGAAGCTGGCCCCCAAGGTCCAGTCCGTGACTTTGCTGGCGGTCCAGGTCTCCTGGGCATTGATCTGAATAGGGATCAGCGCAAAGCAGTTCGTGAGGCCGACCGCGATGAGCGCCTGGCTGTCAGCAAGATAAATCGCGACTATCTGGACAAGCTCTCTGAGGCTGATAAGGCTGCTATGAAAGGGGCTATCCAGACGGCACGATCCGATTCAGAAGGCAAGGTTCGTATGGCGCTGAATGCTGATCAAATCAAGCAATTCGATGCAAATCTGAAGCGCGAGGCCGATCAACGCGCAGAATGGGAAGAATTCCAGAAGTGGAAGGCAGCCAAGAAAGGCTGAATGGAAGCGTCAACCGGTCCACGCAACCGGCTGACGTTCACTTTAGATTCCGCATGGGGAATGCTTTTGCGTCTTCTCCGTCAGATCTTCTCGGCAAAGCTGGGCCGCGCACCAGAACAGAACTGAGCAAAGCTATCGATCATCTCGCGTGAATCGTTGACGTCGATAGTGAACTGAGCTTTCAAATCCGTAGCATCTTTCTCATACGAAAAACCGACCGTTCGACCTCCTCTGAATGCTGCCAGCTGCTCTGGGGTGGGATCGAAGGTGATGTAAGAAAATCCATTCTTCAAACTGGGACCGACCTTTCCGTTACGGACTGAGAACCGCTTGTTGTCAACGATCAACGACAGCTTATCCATCAGCCCAAGCACGCTTGTGTCGTACCACGCCTTGTAAAAGGCCCCCATCGATACTCCACCCTGAGAGTTGCACGAAATCCCGATCCTGCCGGTACCGGTGATCTTTGTCTGCTCACCCATCAAGTACACAAGCCCGTGCTCACCGCGAATGGTCCAGGTTGCTGTTAGCGATCCTGCATTCACCAGATCCAACTCATAGGCTTCGAGCGGAGTAAGATAATTCATGTCTGCCGGACCGGCTTTAGAGGCAACCTCAAGCAAGCGAAGATCGATTCCAAGGTTGCTGAGGTGGTTAGCAAGCAGGGTAGAGGTGATCTGGCCCGTGGCTATGTCCGTATCCCCAGCTACGCCGCTGGCCTTGAAGAACTGGTGGACACCCATCTTGGATTCACCGTCCATCAACCGAAACACGCCGCCGGCGAAAGCAAATGGGCAGGCACTCTCACAGTAACCCGCACTGGGGTTGGTATGAGGGCCATTCCAGACTCCAATGCGCGTTGAATAGCCGCGCTCCCGGATCAGTTGGCCAAGCTCCATAGCCGCAACCAAATCCCCACCATGAGAATTGAAATACACAAATCCAACCTGCCGGTCTTTCAGGAAGCCGTTCTTGCGAAATGCTTCGACCGTAGGCCGGTGGATGTAGCCATCGATGTAGACCTCAGGTATGTCCTGCGGGGTCTTAGGGGGAACGAAATTGATCTGTGCTGGGATTAACCGCTTATCAACGTGATCATGGGCCACTGGCGCGGCTGCTACAGAGCAGCAGAGAAGCAAGGAAGCAACCGCAAGCAACGGGCGAATCACGAGCGCTCCTCGACCTGCTTAAGGAAAACGAGACCTGATTGGGCTGACAGAAACTCAGCGAGTTCCGAGCCCGCGGCCAGTACAACCCCAAGGTCGGTTCCCTTGAGCCGAATGCCTTCTTCGCTAATAGCCCCAGCGGGGTCCAGCTCCAGACCCAAGGCAGCACAGAGTCGATCTGCCTCTGCCTCGATGCGTGACCAAACATCAGAGTGAAAGCCTTCATCAGCAATGCGGTCAGCAGCCCATGTGAACGGTATTTCGATGTAATGCTGAACGTGGAGCGCGGGGGTTGTTACGCGTGTCATGGTCATAATGCTTGCCTCATCAATACACAATGATTGCATGGTGAGGCAGGATTGCGTGTGCCAAAACCTGTGTACCAAAATTAGTCGGTAGGCACCAACATGCCCGGTTTACCTGCAAGCTCACTGACACCTAGGACAATGCGCTGGACCTCTTCCTCCAAGCTTTCACGTGGGACAACCCACCGCAGCCCCACGTAATCAACGCTACAGGCCGAGTGCGGCCGCAGCCATGTCAGCGGCCCGGGGCGCTCACTGAAGAGTGTGCCTCGGAAGATGCCGATCTCTCGCATGCTGCCATTGTGATCATCGATCGCTGAAAATGAGTGATCAGCATGGACTGCGAGATGAATCTCGACGGTAGCCGCGTCACTCTCCTGCCGATCGGGCCAGAGCTCAGAACATACCAACCAACTGGTAGCCGTACTCAAGATGCCTGGAAGGTCACTGATACTCTCCGTTGGGTGTCGGGGTTCGTGAGAGTCATCAGAGGACAACACAGCAACACTCGCCGCGCTTTCCAAGGCTCGGCTCGGTTCGCAAACAAGTAAAGGATCACTGCGTTTCCTCTCCAATGCTGGCTTTCCAAGCGCTCTGGATCGCTGGAACCTTGGTCGACCGAACCCCAATGGCAGCCAGCCCCTTCCTAATCTCCCGATAGGTCTTCACGAAGTCCGATTTAGGTATCGTCCACTGAACGCACAGAAAGCCGTCATCACCCTGCGGACGCAGCCAGTGATGCTTGAGTGGCGAAAACGCAAACACATCGCCCGGGCGGACCGTCATCGATGTAACGAGCCCAGGAGCCACCATAACTTCAAATAGGTGGTTAGCTTGAACAGCCAGGGTGAGGAAGATCGACTCACCCCAAGATGGATCGGTGTGTGGGTGGGCCTGGACACAGCCAAGCCAGTCGGCAAGATCAGTCCTAGGAAGGGGAAGGTCATCCAACGCGACAACCTCAATATCCCAGGATGCAGCGCATTCTAGGGCAGCCTCTGGTATCTCCAGCCTCTCAATGCTGGCTGCGTCTATTCGCATGCGGCGCAGCGCGCGAGGAAGGGCGCATTGAGTATTCATCACACTCGATCTCATAAAAAGGACAGCTGTTGAGGTTGGATCTGTAGAGCCGGGATCAACTGGATAGCGCTCTCACCCTCTTCAGCAGCAACCCCGCCCTTCAGTCTCATCTGTTCCATCAGTTCCTCGTAGCGTTGAATGATGCTCTCGGGTGTGGAGCATTTGATGGTAAGCCCCACGCCCGCCGCTACCTCGCTGCGAATTTCTGCCAGCAATGTAGCCTCCTCAAATGTTGGGATGCAGGTTGGCCAGCCTTTGGTGTAGAGCAGATGTTTAGGGATTGCGGCTTCTAATGCCTTGCGGCGTAAGGATACCTGCTTCGCCATAGCCAGGCGGCCCAAGGTTTCTGAGGACAGAAGGGAAGGGTTTACATCTCCGAGCCATTTGTTGCTCTGGAAGGCGAAAGTGGAATCAATCTCCAGATCAACCATCTGCCGGTATAGGGGATGTCCGGCCTCATCCAAAGTGGCGTTATAAGCGTCGCCAGCACTCGACATAATGCACCACCGGCAACTTACCCTTGTCATGTTGAACCGTGTATATGCCTCATGTGGCTCAAGTCCCACGCTGGCGATTGCGCCCCATACAGCCCCCACATCCCACTCAATGATCGGGTTCCACTGATAAGCATCAAAGCCGCGGCGCGCGGCCACAGGTTCATGCTTGGCAATGGGCATTTTGGCTCGATTGGGCGATTCCTGGCGGCGAACCCCAGTGGCATTGAGAATATTAAAATCAGGGTAAGTGCGCTTAAGGTGGCTGCGTATTACGGCGCTCTTGAGCTCGGATGTGCAGAACCGCATCGAGGGCGTTGACCACGGCAGGATCAGTTGGACACAACTCAGATCAATGTAACGCTCAACGTTATTTTCCCAGCGCTTCAGCCATCGCTCCATCATTCCACCGGCGGCACGTTTAACAACCTCAAGCTTCCAGCCAAGCTTGTCGGCAACCTCCTGGCACTTGAACAAGCTCTGTTCCCATTCAACCGAGCCCAAGTCCGCATGCACGGCGCACCTCGGCCCTTCGAACCCAATGCTGTCCAAGTAGCGATGGACCGCAATCAGGCACGCTACGCTATCTTTTCCTCCGCTGACGCCGACGGCTACAACCGTCTTCTGCTTCAGGAGAATGTCGATTTCAGGTGTAGTGGCTACTGGGGGAAGGGCGAGCATGGTGTGGATTCCTGGCTTGGATTCGATGATCCATGGTGAGGTCGGCCAGAGAGTGGCAGAAGCCTTTAGGCTGATGTTTCAGCGCAAGGTCGGTTGTCCAGGTAGAGAATGAATACAGGTAGGATAAGGGGCAGGATCATTGAGGCCGAGCACCAACGATCCTGCGAATCAGCTAGGGTCGGCTACTGGTTGTAATGATTTTGTTCTGAAAGCGAGTTATCCAGCAGTGATGAAAGGCGCATGCCTCCAATCTCCGCAATCAGGTTCTCGACAGTGATAAGCGCGCAGACACGTATCTGGTGCTTGTCGATTGAACCTGTTCCACCGCCCAGCACCACTGAAGCGTTGCAAGCCGACAGGCTAGCGATTCTACAGCCAGTCTCATACAGGCTCACAACCAATGGCCGATCACCCTGAGAGCAGACCGATCTCGGCTCCGCATGGACTGATATGTTGAAATCCGTTTCGTTAATACGGTGCTTGAACAGATCAATCTGCTCTACCTCTACCATCTCACCTTTGCGTCCAGCAACGAGAATCGAGTGCGACATGTTGTATTTCCTTCTACAGGTCCTAAGACCTCATCCATTTCACGTGCGCCCTTGGGCACAACAGTTGGCCTTAACTGGCTCTGACTCCCTTTTCGGCAGAAGTACCGAGTTATTAAGACCGTTCGTCGGTTCTGTGAAGGGTTTCACAAAATTGAAGTGATGCCTCGCCACTCAGACTTTTTCGTAGTGCCGGCAGTTCCTGGCCAAAATGGGAGATGTACGGGAAAATTGTTTGAGATCGGATCAGCCTTTATTGGCCATTCACGGTTTCGTCGGTTGCCAGAAACACGTGCGGTGCTCTGGCCTGCGCAATCGCTTCCCCCTGCTTTGCTAGCTGGAAAATGCCCATGTCCCTACTCTCTGGAGTTTGAGGCATTGGATCAATGAGGTTGTAGGCAACCCGAATACGGCGCGCGTCGTCTTCAGGCCTAGTGCTGAGGATCAAGTCACGATTCTGTAGAGTCAGGCCAATGTCAGTCCATGTGACGACCTGGTACTTCAACCCAGCATGAGCCGGCACCCCGGAAGGCATAGCCTCGTCCCAGGCAATACACCGGGCTTCCCACTCAGAGAACGGTATGTCATCGGGGCCGTCAGTAGCGTTCTGATAGTGAAAGTCCGCAAACCCCGCTTGGGTGAGCATCTGCGTGAACCCTGGGTTGTTTTCAAGGTAATAGAGCGCAAGTACATGCTCATGGTGGGGGATTAGAATTACTTGGAATGTAAAGTCCCAGTCCACGCTGCGTATCCCTTCACCCTCGACCTTGATGCGCTGCTGCTTGAGGATGTCAAGGACTCTCCAGTAGAAGCTGCCGTACTCCTTACGTGGAATGGGGATGAAGTTCTGGTCCATGTCAGCCCAGTAGTACCGCTTTGCAGCTATGAGCTGTGCCACTGCAGCTTGTGCCCTTGTCACTGCCTCGGGGCGCAAATCCTTAAGCCTGGCCAGCGCATCGCTGAGAGTTGCATTCCTCAGAATACGGCCGTTGTATAAATTGGTGCTCATCCACGTCTCCTCAATCCGATGAGCACATAATCAAGCAGACGGTGTCGTGCCACTACCCGAATTGATGTATCGCTTTTCAAAGCGCCAGATGGATGCCCGACAGAGCTAGGGTGAAGACAATCATCAGGATGAAGGTCAACTTTACCATCAGTATTCGACCACCACAGACCAGCAGGGCAGGGGAAAATCCTGCAAGTTGGGCTTGTGTCTTTGACGACGTGGAGGCGAACCGGAGAATGCCGGCAGTCATGACCACGACCAGGGAATGAATGATCACAAAAATCACTGCAGCCTTTGGACTAACTTGGGAGAAACAGCTCGCGAGCACACCACCGAGCCAGTAGGGGAAATAGTCAAACACTTTGCCTATGCTGAGGGGCGGAACGTTGAGCTCAGCAGATGGAAGCAATCCTTCAGCAACGGTTCCAAAACCGGCGGCCGCAAGTATGCAAATCAAAGGGACCATGACTTCGCCTCGGTAATAGGGAAAAGGGCACCTACTGACGTGAGATCTTGAAGCATCGCTTTCACTTCTGAACTGTCTTCGTTGACTTCTGATCGCAGGGATCGGCTACTACCTTGCTTGAGCTTGAGGCAAGCATTCCCTACCTTCACCAAGTGGACGATGGTACCGAAAGCCTCTGCCCGAGAGGTCGAGGTGTAGCCCTTGTCGAGCTGCTTGAGGCGCGAAAACCAGCCTGAGGATTCGATATTCGACTGGGGTTTCATGCGGACCTGAATCATGGATCAATCCTGCCTAAAAATTGGGAAGCCATGGTGGAGGCAGAGAATGTGTGGCAGAAGCTGAATACAGGGGGGGTTAAGGTCATTCAGGCGATCGGCCAGGCCTTGAGTGCGGGCAAGAGCTGCACCGGGTAGAATGGAAAAATTCAACTCGTAAACCGAGGTTCTACTCAACGAATCTGGGCAAATCGTATTTTGCAGAATGCTGAGGAGCAATTGATGGCTAGCACCGGAAAAAAGGGTATTGCGAAGACTGGGAGCAAAGCTACAGACAAAACACCCCAGCTCGCCCTTTTTGAGCTTCTAGACTCCTCGGAATCTGACTACAGCAATACGATCGAGCTTTATGACGCCTTACCGAAATACGTTTGGGCGAATACTGAACTCGACCTTAGAGAAAACAGCGTTATCACCCGGCAGTTAAAATCTCGCGGGGCGGTGTACACGATCAAGATCAAGCCGGCCGTTGTTGAGCGGACGAACGATAACGGCGAGACGGTCAGCGTCATGCTCTATCCTGGGTCAAGAGAGGAGATCGTCGAGGAAGCACTGCGGAAGATTGCGGTGAACGGTAATTCCTTCGAGTCGCCAGACGATAAAGAGGTAGGAGTTTACTTCACCATCAGCCAGCTTAGGAAAGAGCTGGCCAGAACGAAGCACTCTTACAGCGCCCAGGAAGTACAAGAGGCTCTTGATGTCATGAGTTCATCACTACTCGAGTGCTCAACAGGCTCGGGTAAGGGGCGGAACAGTTACCGGGGCAACCTGCTGCCAAAACTCGCTATCACAACACGCGAAGACTATCTGAGCGATGGGTCGGCAAGGTGCTTTGCTACTTTTCACCCGCTGGTGACCTTGGGGGTAAAAACGCAGGCGTTCAGGATGTATGACTACAGCATTTCGATGGGGCTGAAGTCCGACCTTGCTCGCTACATTTACAAGCGCATCTCCCATTACTGGACCCAGGCATCGCTGAACCATCCTTACCAGCCAAAGTTGGTCAGCTTCCTAGAGCAGAGCCCTCGTGGTCTCTCAGAGCGTATGAAGGACAACATGCGGGCCATGCGCACAGCGCTGAAAAGCCTCGCCGAACAGAATGTGATCCTGCCTGGGTGGAACGAAGTGATGATCAAAGACGATCATGACAAGAGGGTCACCAAGGATATTCAATTTGAAATCCTACCCCACGACAATTTCATCAAACACATGATGAAGGCCAACAAGAAGGCTAGCGATATCAAGGGCAAGATAGGCATCGCTGAGGCTAAAGAAGCGGTTAAGGGGAAAAATGTCATTGAAGGTTCCGCTGAGGCTCCGCAGAACATTGGCGCAGAGGGCTCATTCCCTGAGGACGGATCCGACCAAGTGTTCGACTGATCGGGCCCACCAAACCTACAACATCGTGAACGAATGCAGGGTCGGACTAGGTCAGGCCCACTGAACCTACAACATTGTGTTGCCATCTAGAGCGCACCAAACCTACAACCTACAGTGATGTGGCCAAGTCTCGATGAGATAGGGCCCCACAAACCTACAACCCTATTCCTGCTTACACCCGCCGGCGCTACCTCATAAATGCAGCGCATCAAACCTACAACCCACGGCGGTCAATCCAACCTGCAGCATTCCCCCAACACCCCACCTGCGTCCAGGACAAACTCAAACCTAGACCACGTAGGCTGATGTCATGTCTGGTCTACAGCCCCTCAGGGGTAACGGCTTGAGCCCAATTTATGTGGCCGTGGTGGGAGTGATGGTGAAGAAATAGGGCACATCAAACCTACAACGTGGGCTGAGTTTTCTGAGATTGGGCGCAGCAAACCTACAACGGTCGATTTGCATAGGCACTAATATCAGATGCTTAGGAATGATACATACCTTGAGATCGAGCTATGTACCGTAACCCACTGAATCCTGGCTAATTAGTGAAAACTGAGAATTTCATTGAAATTGCACGCTTGGTTGCAATTTAGGGCGCAGTAAACCTCCAACCCCAGCACTTGCGAGAAGATAGGGCGCATCAAACCTCCAACCCGTACATGCCGGCCAACGAATGCGGGCGGGAGAATCAACAGCCGAGCTGGCATTAAGACAATAACGTAAGCCACTGGAATTGAACGGTTAAACCTATGATTGGTGCAGTCAAAGCCCTCACCTGGGCGGTGAAAAGTAGAGCGCAGCATACCTACAACCTTGAAAGCCATAGGACGGTCCAACAAGGGCTCACCAAACCTACAACACCACACGCTGGAACTGCCCAGATAAAGAGCGCACCAAACCTACAACTCAGGCCAGATATAGCTTGATACTGTTCCTCATGGGAGGGCTGTGGCTAAGCCTGTGTGTAACTGAGAAAAAGTTGTAGGTTTGCAGGGCCCGAAACGCAACAGGTTGTAGGTTTGATGCGCCCAACCGATTTCGAGGCGACAGACACCAGAAGAAAAACCTCCTGAATTGCTGCAGAGTTGTAGGTTTGGTGCGCTGCACAGGTGAGAGCCTTTCCAGATCCACCAATTAACTTCAATCGGGTTGTAGGTTTGGTGGGCTCAACTGGTCATTGGAAGTGCTGGAAGGGGGTAAATGTGGATAAACTTGTGGATAAAAGCAGGCCAAAAATAAGCGTTGTAGGTCTGGAGGGCCCTAAGTAGTAGGTCTGTTCCGCTCCATGATGTAGGTATGCAGGGCCTGAATTTTAGCTGAGATCCACGTAGCACAAGGGCCGTAGGCTGAAATCCATCGACCTATCCGTTCTTAATCGCTCTTAGCCTTTTAACCAAAAAAACAACAACACGCTTCGCAACCGGTGAACAGGAAAAGCCCGAAAAAATCAGAAAATGGACCTAGGCAGGAAAACATCGGACACTATCTTCCAGTAAAAATAGGATTGGTTTCGTTCTCATCGCGAATCGCATTCATAAGATTGTAGAGCGCTTCACGCACCTTTGGGGATCGACCACCTCCTGTGACCGAGGTGCAAAATTCTAGAGCTAGTGATTCACCCTCTGTGCTGATCACCTCGATGATCACGTCAGCGTCACCATCCATGATCATCCGGAGCCGGCCCAGGCCCATGTCATCTTTCCTCTCGAAGAACTCAAGCAGAGGAATGGGGGGGCTCGACTGACGTTCCAATGTGACTAAATGCGCTTCTGCAGCAGCAATTACTTGGTGACCAAAATAATCTGTCTCGAGACGCCCACCATTGTCATCGATAACGTAATCACGAACAGCCTGGATTGCCGATTTACTGATTAATGACATCGCGTTGTCTCCACACTGGTTAGATCGTTGAAGTCTGCTTGATCCAAGTGGCCCAACCTAGGCCTTTGACCAAGCACGACGGATCAAGGTTACCTGGGATCTCATGCAGAACATCAGCACTGATTGCATGCTTGAGGGCCATGGCCATGCCGGCATCAGAAGTGAGCAAATGTACTGCTCCATGACGTAAATCCAATCCTGTGACTTCGAGATCAAGCTTATCCTCACCAGCTTCAAAGGCGCACTGGTACCGTCGGTATAAGCGATTGGCCATCATTTCAACGGGGCCCCTGTGACAGATCGGTAAGCCTCACTGAGGCCAGCCAGCGCCTCACGCATTTGATCTCGCTCGGTACGAGTGAAATGATCGGTATGGGCTGAGCGCCAAAGCTTGTGTTTAAGGTCACTGTGCTGAGCGTAAAGCTGGGCAGCATCACACGTAGGAGTCAACAAGGGGGGTAAAAGAGTGGTTTGAAGTTTCATGCATATATCCATCAGATTTCATCTCGGGAAATCATTCATACCGAGTGGTGATAAAAAAACGATGTGGACGGCGAAGTCGCCTTGGCCACTAACCGAGTCATCATCATTTTGAAGGGGGCGTGCCAGAAGCCCCCCCCGGGCGAATGCGGGTTACACTGGGCGCACTATCAAGTACTAAGGACTCGGCGCAATGGCTGCCACAAATCCAGACCCATACCAGGACCCTGACGGCATCGTGGATGCAAGAGGACTTCAATGTCCCATACCGATCCTGAAGGCTCGGCTCGAATGCAATCGAATGTCACAAGGGCAGGTACTGCAGGTCTTGTCGACCGACGCTGGGAGCAAGAGGGACTTCAAAACCTTTGCTCAACAGACTGGCCACGAATTGATAGGAGAGGCAGAAGAAGGTGGAGTGTTCGGATTTTGGTTGAGGATCCAGCGCAGGGAATGAAGCGGTACGGGCAGTCCTTCAGCCCTGTCAAACAGCGTTGAAAAGTTTCCAGGTAACAGCGTCCAAAAGTTTCCAGTTGCTCAAGCTTTTTTCACGGCCTTTTTCCGTTGTTTGAAGCGGAAAGAGTCATTACCCGTCTCAAGGATTTCGCAGTGGTGAGTCAGACGGTCCAATAGCGCCGTTGTCATCTTGGCGTCACCAAACACACTGACCCACTCTCCGAAGGACAAATTGGTCGTCACGATCAACGAAGTCTTCTCGTAGAGCTGGCTGATCAAGTGAAACAACAGCGCCCCACCCGAGTCAGGGAACGGCAGATAGCCCAGCTCATCCAGGATCACGGCGTCGATATGCTGCAGTTGTTTGGCAAGGTTGCCGGTCTTGCCTTGTTGCTTTTCCCGCTCCAGGTGATTGACTAGGTCTACAGCGTTGTAAAAGCGCACCCGCTTGCCTTGATGGATGGCCCCAACTCCCAAGGCGGTGGCCAGGTGGGTTTTGCCAGTGCCGGTGCCTCCCACCAAAATCAGGTTGTGCGCACCGTCCATGAACGTTCCCTCGGCCAGTTGCTCGATGGATTCACGGATCAATGGTGTTTCTTGCCAGTCGAAGCCGCCCAGGTCACGGTGGATTGGGAAGCGAGCCGCTTTGAGCTGATAGCTCAAACGGCGCACTTGGCGGTCCGCCTGTTCGGCTTCGATCAATCGATCGAGCCAAAGCTCTGGCCGCGCAGGCCGACGTGAGGCTTCAGCAAGCAGCTCTTGTAAAGCACTCGCCATACCATGCAGGTGCAGGTTTTTGAGTTCAGAAATACGATCAGTAGGCATGCTGAGTACCTCGCAGTTGCTCATAGCGCTGGCAATCAGCAAGGGGCTCAATGCGCAATTGCAGGGCCTCGGGCAAGGTCAACTCTACGGGACGTGCTACTGAGGTAAGCCGACGCAGCTCGTTCATCACGTGCGAACCATTGATCACTCCAGACTCTAATGCCAGCTCGCAGGCCACTTGCAGGGCCTCCAGGCCAACGTCGCGAGCCAGTAACAAGAGATCGACAAAGGCTCGGTCGCCGCGACTCTGCTTGAGCAAGTACTCACGCACCTGCTTGATCGGCTCTGGCAAGTCCCACGTCACAAAAGGGGCGCCGTTTCGCAAAGCTCCGGGTTTCTTGTCCAGTACCGCCAGATAATGCCAGGGGTCATACACCAGCTGGTCGCGCCCAAAGCGGCGAGCATGGCGGGCAATCAGCTGATCGTCAGCCACGATGCGTATTTCATCGGCCGTACACCGTACGGAAGTCACTTTTCCTGCCCATTGAGCGGGTACGCTGTACTGGTTACGGTCAACGCGTACCAAGCAGGTACTGGAAACACTGCGCATTTGCTCAACATAACCATCGAAAGGGGCATCAATAACCCGTAGATGCGCTTGCTCCTGAACAAAACACTCGGCGATGCTGCGGCTGCGTTCAGTCGGGTGTTTACGCTGAGCCAGCTCCTGGCACCGTGTGGCCAACCAATGATTCAAGTCCGCAAAGCTGGCAAATCGTGCCAGGGGAGTGAACAGCCATTCGCGTATGTTGCCGACTTGATTCTCAACTTGGCCCTTCTCCCAGCCAGCAGCAGGCGTACAGGCTACAGGTTCAAACAGGTAATGATTAGCCAACGCCAGGAAGCGCCGGTTGAAGATTCGATCCTTGCCGACCAAGATCGCATCCACTGCGGTTTTAAGGTTGTCGTAGATAACCCGCTGCGGTACGCCGCCAAAGAACGCAAAGGCGCGGTTATGCGCATCGAGCACCATCTCCTGGGTCTCTCGCGGGTAGGCCACCACAAACATTTTTCGACTATGGCAGAGGCGAAATTGCGCCACCTTGATCGTTTGCATGACGCCGGCGATCTCGGCCTGTTCGTGGCTCCAGTCGAACTGACAAGCCTCCCCAGGTGCAAACAGCAAGGGGATAAACGCTTGTGCGGCCCCTGGACGCGTTTTCAGAGCTTTCCACTGCTTCACCAGCCGCTGCACGCTGTCATAGGCGCCGCGATAGCCTTCTACCTGTAGGTCTTCATACAGACGTCGAGCTGTTCGTCGCTGTGATCGTGGCAAGTGACGTTCTGTATTGAGCCAGGCCTCAAGGGTTGATTGGAACTGACCAAGCTTGGGCGCAGGTTGCTGTTGGCGCTGGTAGACCTGAGCGGTAGTACTGCGCAGGTGCTTGCGAACAGTAGGTCGGGAAAGATTAAGGCTACGAGCTATGACACTGATGGTCTCGCCACTGA
This sequence comes from Pseudomonas mucoides, assembly GCF_015461845.1. Classification (GTDB taxonomy): domain Bacteria; phylum Pseudomonadota; class Gammaproteobacteria; order Pseudomonadales; family Pseudomonadaceae; genus Aquipseudomonas; species Aquipseudomonas mucoides. The sequence continues at coordinate 32,719 of NZ_JACOPW010000012.1, forward strand.
CCAGATGTCGGCGCCGAATTTCGGCAATGATGTCCATTGATATCACCCCAGATTCTCCAGCCAAAAGACCGGATGGTTGCACACACCGGGGTGGAAACTATTGGACGCTGTTTACCCCGGGAATCTGGAAACTTTTGCACGCTGTTTAACACTTCAGCCCGTACCGAACTCGATCAACCCTCAGCTTCTCGACCAATCTCAAGCAATGCAGCCGGATTATTCTTGAAAGCTGAAGCAAAGGCCGAGCGATTTTTCGCCATGAAAATACCTACTTCTTCACCCATTTTTTCATCTAACCCAGGCACATTCTGAATCAGTGCCGCAGTGAGTGCTTCGCCAAGCTCAAGCATCGCATCATGTTGATCTGCCAGCTTTTTTTCCACGAAGATTGTCTCCAGGTCTCGGGTACTGCGATACAAGGTTTCTACAGCCATGATCGGCCTCGTTTATGTGATGACTTTTAGTCGGAAACTGATTCAGCAGGTAGGGTTCTCTGCTCAACGCTACAGGTTGCTAGCCTGTACAAAATTATTGTCTACGGCTGTGTGTGCCAAAACCCCACAAGTGAATTCAGAAAGCTGCGTAGCTGAATCCTCTTTCAGATAGGCGATTCCCATCTCGCTTTCAAGTGAAAAACCGCGCTTGAGCTTGTAGTCAAAGAGATTCATGGCATGTGAGGGGGTATGCCAATGAGAATACTCAGCTAGCGTCAGGGTATTGCCGTGTACCACAACGGCCGGGATGTGAAGCAAGCTCAACTGAATGAAGGCCATGTGAACGGCGCGTATGTCGAGATCGATCAAGGTGGCGTGCAGGTGTTGCTGGTAATTGATACCCAGTTCGAGCATTGAATTAGCAAACCCGATGACCATGGCACCAGATCCGCTTGCGGGTTCCGAAAGCGTCACGAAACCTCTGCGCTTCACCTGTGCTTGAATATGCTCGCTATCCATCGCGAGCTTTGAAAGCACGGTTGAAATAGAGGGTGGGGTGAAAAATTGCCCCATATCGGCATTCGATACCCCGAGGCGCATGTAGAGCTCGCCGAGTAGATCACCAGCCTGTAAATCAAGGGCTTGAACGAGATGCTGCAGTAGCTCACCGAATTTGGGCTGATCTTGTGGTTTGTACTTGCCAATGAGGGTTAGATAGCGGGCTTCCCGAACATCACGCGCAGATTGGTCGCACGAATTGCGTATCGCGATTGCGGCCATCTCAACAAAATCGGCGAATACGCTCCTGGCTGGGTAGTAGCCTACAGAGCTGATGATGCTAGACATCGTCGCAAGGCTTTCTTTGGTACTGGGCATTGAAGCACTCCATGATTGAGCTATAGGAGTGAGTCTCTAGCGAGTGGCTGAGTGCCAGAACCACCATTTTGCTTACGGCATTTTGGCTCGCCGTATTCACAAGGTGCCGTTATCGTGAGTAGTGGGCGTCATCCATGCCTGCTACCTGGCCGCAATGAAGCGGCCAGGTACCGATCTGAACAGGAATCTATTCGTGAAGAAAGTTGCACTAATTGCCGCTGCTGTATTGTCCTTGGCCGTCCTGGGCGGTTGCGCTAACGGAAAGTCACCTCTTGACTACGAAACTGGGACTTTCGTCGCGCCAGAGAAAGTTCAACAACTTAAAACTGCTCGCGCATCTCAAGAGCAAGTTGTTAAAGAAATCGGTTATCCATCTTCAAAAGGTGAAATCTCTTCCAAGGAAATTTGGCGATACGAATATAACCTCATTACCGCGATTCCTTTCGTAGGTAAAAACAAAGCCGAAGCGACCGTCTTTGAATGGTCGAAGAGTGGTAAGTTGCTGGACGCTTACAAAACCAATGGTGGGAATGGTAGCTCCAGTAACCCACTCCTGAAAGCCGCTGGTATGTGATTTCAGTCAGATCAAAGAGGGGCTCAGATTGAGCCCCTTTTTTGTTCTTTGCTCATGATAGTCGCAAGGGTCAGGTCGGTGCTCACAGATGGCTGCAGATGGCGCTAATGACATTGTCATAGCTTGAGGCCGGCAAGAGTGAGAAAGGCGGGAGGCAGTTCGTAGAGAGGCAAGGACGGTCAAAGGAGATGAGAGGCGGGCCGCATTTAGCCCGCGCGGATCAGTGTTTGACAACTGCCGAGGGGAATTGAATGTCAGGATCTTCACATCGCTTCAAAAGTGCTTCAATTTGTTGGCTGTAGTAGACCCAGTCAGCACAAGCATTGGCAATCGCAATCTTCATGGTGTCGGCCGATGATGCTTTAACCTCATCCCGCAAGCCTTCTGGAAAGCGAATGTTGAAACCCTGTACGGTGCCTTCCTCAGGATCAATCCGCTGGAACCTTAAAAGCACCTCGTCAGCCACATCTGAGCCCAGCCGGGTGGCCAGGGAGTTGCGCATTGTGATCAGCCGGCGATGACTCTCAAATTGGCTGATAACTGCGAGTGCCACTTCACTGTTGAAACTGCGGAACTGGCGTCGAGCCACCTCTTCGATAGCTTCTTTGAGCACGATCGGAATACGAAGTACGAATTTTTCAGCCGTCCGCGACGGGGCCGCAGGGAATGCGGAATCCGGGGTTGATGTCAGGCTGGTCGAGCTATTCATGGTGTCAGACTCAGGTCGGTAGTCAATAAAACTGGGCGCATTCTCCGCTGAACCTTATCATTTTTCCAGTCAAGAACATGACGCCAAATTGCCTGTTGTCGGATTTCTACGGCAGTTTGGCGCTTTGTTCATGTGGGGAATAGGTTTCAGCAGATGTTTTGCATTCAGAGGCCTTTGAGTGTCTCGTTCAGGAACTCGATTTCTGATTCACCATAGGCCTCAATCAAACCTTTCTTCACCTCAGGGGTGAAGATGTAAGGGAAGACCTCAACTTTTCCTGGAGTTGAGTGGAACACTACCAGTGTCGACTTTGCAGTGGCCTCACGCAATTCACGCACGATGTCCATTTCATCGGCTATTTGGGCAATGGCCAGGCGCATGAAGTCAGTTGGATTTGTGGGGCGGATTGCATTCTTGGGGATCTGCGTGAGATCCAAGCTGAAACCATGCTTCACTAGATTCTCAATGATCTGTTCTTGAAGCCCCTTGTTCAGTACCAAGGTGAATTCTCGATTGCGCTCAGAACCTGATGCAGAGCCTACAATTGCACCAAAGAAAAGGAGTGAGCACGACCACTCTCGGTTTCCAGGACTGGATGACGGTCCCTTAAGATTTCCGAGGGTGAGTTTTGCATCTTTTGCCGCGCGCAATGATTCGAACATGATCAGGTGCTCTGCTGTTAGGAAGCACCAGAATCAGTGGCTTTAGGGTGTGCCAGAAGGGGGTCATTTGAGAGATTCAATAACTGTGAAATACAACGAAAGCGCCTATTCACTAATTCCACGGACATCCATAAGGCTTAGCTCATAGCCAGCTCGATCCTTATTGCATAGTTCAATGCCTATGGAGATTAAAGCTCTGCGCGTGCGATATGAAGCACGCGCAAATTGCCCGCGGTTGTGGTCGATCTTGTTCTATTCACGTGGCAACCAAACGGTACTCGCATCAAGATCTACGGTGAATCCTCATGCTGCTATTTCTGCGGCTGCCAAGGCGTAGTCGTCGCCCCATGACTATGTGAGGAAACGAAGTCATCAAGTATTAGCAGTTCGATAAAGGGCTTCTTGCGATCTCGGCCGTTCCAGTCGCTACCATGTCCAGCTACCAGGTGCTGATGTGAATCTCGCAACCGGGGCATAGCTAACGGATGTCCACAGTTAGGTTGATTGAGGCATAGCCCTTACAGCTTGAAGGAGACCTCCACTAGGCATGCAGGTTTCGAAGTAGCAAAGAGCTTATGAGGTCATGGGGGCTCGCTTGATCTTCTTGCTGTGGCGTCCTGAGCCGCACTGAGGTGATGTGACAGCAAACTACTGGTCCACGCGCGCCATGTCGGCTTCGGTGTGAGGAACTCCGCCTTTGTTCAGCCGTTTGTAGAGCGACTTCAAGGTCAGTTCGTCACCGATGTACTCGATCTCCATTTGAGGGAATGGATGGTGTAGAAAACGTCGCATCTGATCGGCGCGGGGAATATCTGACCAGTAGATGTCACCAAAGATTGGGAACTCGCCGGCAAGGAAGTCACGCACGGCCGATACTCGCTGCTGACCATCCAGCAACCATCCAGCCATGGGAGCCGGCTTAGCAGAATCTCCCTCCCACTCACGGCCGTTTACAACGAGAAAACCGGTTCCGAAGCCTAAAAAAACACCTTCGATGAAGCTAACCTTCTTCTCACGGTCCCAGCATTCAGCACGCTGCCAGTCGGGCAACACGAAGCGCATGATTTGGCGGCTTTCTGGAAGAAGGGTGAGGTCGCGATTTATTGAAGCCGTAGGGATCAGGCATTCGATCGTAAAAGCGCGGGTCGTACCATTGAGCAGTCGAGGGGGAAGCATTGCGGTATCTCCATAACGGTTATACCGCACATCTTCTGGTGGTTTATATCGTGCCAGAAGCTACCTATGTATGACTCCACTGATAGCGTCACTAGGCATAAAGCCAGCGACCATCTCAAGACCAACATCGCCTCCGGAAGTCATCAGCAGGGCTGCCATTGGGTGCTGACGCGCCTCTTTTGCGTTCATCCCGAAAGCGTTAAACACTGGGATGCCAAAGTAGATCTGATCTGTCGGTGCAATGCCTACCTGTTCGGAAACCGCAGCCAGGGCACCACTCAGAGCGGCTTTACGCTCACGCCATGGCAGCTCAGAGATAATTCTGGCAGATCGGTTAAATGGTTTACCTACATTGTCCAACGCTTCATAGGGCACTGATTTCATCGACGGTTCTCTGTATTCAGAAGTTGAGTGCACCCATTGTCTTGCTATTAGCGTGTGCCTCAAGCCTGGTCATCCATCTGGATCGAAACTCGCAGACCGAGGCCCTTAATCAGTAGCGCGGCTTGCGTAGGGTTGATCAGCGAATTCTTGAATTGGCGTGGGTCAGACATGAGAATGAGAGTTGAGTACAATCCAAAATGGGGCATGGAATGCATGCCCCTTGGGATGTGCTTTGGGATCAGAAGCAGAAACCATGCTGCATAGGAGCGCTCGATTCAGGGGCAGAATGGGCTGGCTCATTTGTTGGCTTTGGCTCCGACACTGGTGCGACTACCGAGACAGCTGTAGGTGGCTGGTATTCGGGTTCAGTGATCTCACCCTTCTGGACGCGAAGCGCTTGAAGGGATAGGTAGGCTTCAAGGTATGGTCGAAACTTAGATCCGTGAAGACCGCGCGTTGAAAGGTCGCGTCCCTGGGTCTGAGCACGATTCGCGATGTAGTTGCGCTTGTTTTGAGACATCAGCAGGACGTAACCAGCGCTATACCAGCCTTCGATCATTGTGATGATCGCCGGCATGTTCTCCTTGAACACCCGCTGCGCAGATTTGAGCTCGTGATCAAGCCGGGCTTTCGCTTTCGTCAGATCGTCGTCCAATTCACTTACACCACACCATGCTCGGAGGGCTTCGCGTGAAGCTCCTTGGGCCTTAGGAAGTTTCAGGCCTGCAACTGTGCAGAACACTTCTTTGCCAACTGAATTCAGTCCATTGCAGATGTGCTCAAGGCCGTAGAAATCTTTATTCAAAACCTTCTCTGCAAAGCCGATGTGGTACTCGCGGACGTCCGCAGGCTGGCCGGCGCACTTCGCGTGCATGCTCTGCATGTAAAGGGTCGCGATCGAGGTGATCAGTTCAGCCCGGGGCAGACCGGACTGCAACAGGGTAGAGGTGGCATGGCTGGAAGTGCTGATCATCTGAATGAAGCCTCAATGTAGTGAATGAGGCTATTTTCAGATCGGAAATGATGTGGCAGAACCCCTGGAAGAGTAGGCGTACGAGGTAAATCAGGATGCTTGTATGTCTTCAGTAAAGTGTTCCTGGATAGCACTCTCACAGCTAACCCGGTGAGGGCCTGGCCAGTCTTTTACCCATTGCGGCGCCTCCACTGCTAGCCTCAGGTCGTCGGAGTGGTCGTCGTTGTCCTTCAGCTTCAGCGCTTGGAGCATACCCATGTCAAGTATGGCGGCCGTGACATCGATCTGCGTTTCACCCGGGTCCGCCACAGTGGCATTGTCTTGAATCCAGACCTCTGGGTAGAACGTTACGAAAACACGTTGCGATTCTGAGGCTGACGCCAAGTACCAGGTGCGGAATTGAACTGCGGTCGCACCATCGGATGCCGCGGGAAATCGGTCAATGATGTAACCACTGACCTCGATGTTGTGGGACGGTTCGCCGTCGCGTGAACAGGCGAGAAGACCGAACTGGCCTTTGAGATGTGACGGTTGGAAGCAGACCAGTTGCTTCATGCTGTCTTTGTAGTAGACCCGGCAGTTGCCGTTATCGGTGTGGTGGAAAGTCAGAAGTTTCATGGGCGCTCCCAATGATTGGACGCGCCCATGATTAGACCTGGCCCAGCGTGGCAGAACCCTTAGGCTGCCTGTTGAGCGTTTTTAGGCAGATAGCGCTCTACCAACAGTCGCATGCGGCCTGTATCCGGCACATTCGCCTCAAAGACTCGGCCGGGGTCAGTGATACCTGTGCCTTGTGCAGCCTTAACTCCCAAAAGTTCGATGATCGGAGGATCTGATCCATCCTCTGACACAAGGAATATGGATAGCACAGGGTTGGGCTGACCTTCGCGGTCTAGCCTTCCTGTGACCTGCTCGTGCACTTTGGGCGACCAGTCCAGTTCACCGTGCAGCACAACACTGCATCGAGCCTGTAGCCCGTCGAGGCCTGCCCCGGAGCGCAGTGACAGAATCAGAACATTCGACTCTCCCGCTAGGAAGCGACGTTTGGATTCTTCCTTCTGCTTGGGCGACTCACTCCCCGTGTACATAACGGGGTTCCACTGGGCCAGCTCTTCATTCCAGATGTCGTAGACGGCCCGATGCCAGCCTGCAAGAACAATGGGCACATTGTCCTCCAGAAACATGCGCGCGTATTGAGCAATAAATCGAGCCTTCGAGATGCCAGTGGCCTGGCGCACGAGCATGTCGAGCTCTCTGCCGGCCTGACCACGCTCTTCGAAAGTGCCAGTTTGGTACCTAAGGGCTAGCTTTCGAGCTATCTCTTCGATCGACTTCAGAGCCTTCTGATCATGGGCAATGTCCTCAACCATCGTGCTGACCTGGGGCAGCTGTCGTCCTACATCCTCTCGCGTGCGCCGCAGGAAAACCTTCTGTTCCCTAAGGTAAGATCCCAACGCCTCTGGGTCTGATACGTGCTGGCCATCGCTACACCACTCTCGAATGAATTCTCCACGAGTACCTAACACATCGGTCTGAAGGATCTCGAAAATATTAAAGATCTCAATCCCAAAGTTGTACACCGGTGTTGCTGATAGGCCCAATCGAAAGTCCACATTCTGGGCGAGCACGTTCGATGCTTCGCCTTTGACGCTCTCCAGGCCTTTGCGAAGGCCGCCGATCTCATCCCAGCAAGCTGATTTGAAAAAACGACTTCTGAACATATCAACCCACCCGGCCAATTTACCGTATGTGATGATGTAGACGTCGCTGGGCGGGAGGTCGTAGGGCGTTCCGGTCCGGATTATGTGCGCCGACAGATCAGAGAATTCCTCTACCTTGTTCAGCCATTGTTTTTGAAGGTGAGTGTCCACAACCACTAACCCGGGTCTACATGCCGGATTCAGCAGCCACATCACGGTAGCCGCCGTTTTCCCGAGTCCGATGTCGTCCCCCAGCAGAAGTGTGCCGGTAGCGTGGGCGAGTGCAGCAGCTTGCATTTGGTAAAGCCGTGACTGGCATGCGGGCTTCAATCCTGAGCATGGGGACGGAACGAAGCTGGGAAGGAGGATCTGTTCGAGTTCAGCCTTCCGAGCCTGAAAGCCTTTGCGGCCCTTTTTCAAAGCCCTGGCTGCAGAATCCGAAATGTCGAGAGGGTAGCGACTGGCAAACCATTCAAGATCGCTGCAATGCTCCAGATCATTAGGGAACGTGAAGCAATCAACCTGAGTTTTCGATACTCGCGGGAAAATCTGCTTGAGACGGATCGCTACGTGCGGAGCTAACCCCTCAAGCAGCCACTGACGTTTACTGTCTGTCAGGGTCAACTTGCCATAGGTATTCATCGCAGCCACCCCCGGCCCATTGAAGCGAAGATGGCGGGGGTGTCACTGATCTGCGGTGGAATGGCAATTGCTGTAGCGCTGAGCAGGATGATCCCGTCCACGCTTTGGTGCTTTGAATAGCGCTCTAGTTGGCGGAGGATCTTCATCCGTTGGCACCGGGTTTTCATTTCGAGAACGATTGAGAAGCCCGATTCTGAGATAAGAAAATCGGGGATGTCCTGGGCTGAAAGTCTGTGTTCGCGTTTGATGTCAAAACCTGCGCCGAGAAGTAGAGTCTCCATTTGGGCTTGGGCGACCTTCTCATCTTTCATCGCAACGCGTTGACTGGAGCAGAACCTGACAATCTTGGACATGGCTAGTCGAAGAGCCGTTATCCGCTCGTCATTGTCGATAGCCGTGCCCACAACGGAGTGTGTTGGCATATGTGGTAACCATGGGAGATAGTCGTTCAAGTACACCTTAACGACGGGCATCCGGCTATCCAAAACCCATGCATGAAAATTCGCCAATGCTTTGTGACTACTTAACAGATTTCGGCAGCCTGCTCTCGCGAGGAACTGAAATTACGGGTCAGAGCATTGCGTTTCCTCGCTGCAATGCGTTCTTGGATACGGGAGCGGGCGGCCAGCCGTTCTTCACCAAAAGACGGCAACGCTAAGCCCAGCAGGTGGAAGCGCAAGCGTTCTGCTGCAGTCATCCAGTCCAATACTGTGCATCCTGCAGAATCACCCGCCATGTAGTGCCCTGAAGGTTCGGCCAGTCCTGCGCGGTCACCCGTCTCGTACCTGGATTTGGATATCTCAGATAAGGAATGGCGCTCAGCCGTAATAGCGTCGACACTCAGTGATGAACGGATTTCTTGGGCATGGGCCTCATCGCTGGTTACCGCGGTAGAAGGCTGCGGTTTAACTTCCAGCACAGAAGTTGTAGGTATGGATTTCATGATGAGCCCCGATCAGTGAGTGATTGATAATCGGGGTGTAATGGTTGTGGCAGAAGCCCATGTGGGGTTATCAGTGCATCAATGCCCGGTCCATATCCACTTTGACGCCCGCCCAAGCTTCGAGCTCCCATCCTGATCCGAGCTTCACTCGATAGCTTGCCTCAACCTCGCCGCTTGTGAATACGGCCCGACCATCACCAAAGTGAATGCAGGTGAACCCTTTGTACGGCACCAGGTTTAAGCAGTGTTTTTTCATGTCGACATCTGAGGGAACGTAGTGCTGCTCAACCTTCACCATTTCACCGTCAACCTCACGCTGCCAGACGACCACGGAGCCCTCTTCGACAACCACCTGTAGCGTTTCCTCCTCATCACGATAGAGGACGCCGTATTCCTCACCAAAGGCTAGAGTGCTGCCGGGCATCCAAGGTCTGTGTTGAGGGGCTGCCGTTGTAAGGCTTTGGCGCGTACTGCCTGACTTCAGCTCCATGAGTGCATCCGTGGACCATGCCTGAAGGCCGATACCCCGGCGAGCAAGCAGGTCAACCAAGGCCAAGTGAAGGGCAGATGCAGCATCAGCTACTACGGAGTCATCGTTGTCTGAGCTCATGACCTTGTTCAAGCTACTACCAAGTTCATTAAGATGTTGACGAACACTCTCAACCGAACTGTATGCGGTCGGTACCGCAGCTTTGCGGAACCGGTTAAACAGAGCATGCACACTCGCCTCAAATGAGGTTGGGAGTGGTGCCAGACCGACGTACGCGTCCTCCCGGCGGGTCACGGCTCCCGAGTCGACATCCCCAATCAGGACATACTCACGCTCGCCTGGGTATTGGGCGATGGTGAATAGAGGATCACCCGCCAGGTTGTCTCCGGAAGACGTTTGGTAGGACAGGCTGAGCAGCTCAATAACAAGCGCTGTAGGCCGGCCGATGAAATCCTTCATCAGGGAATAGAACAAGATCTCAGGGTCTTGGCTGTCGTGACTGGAATTGGAGTAGAGAGTGGCCGCGGCCGGGTGGCCAATCTCATAGATGATCCGTTTGCCCATAAGTTGAAGCTCCATCTGGTGAACGTTTAGCCATGATCAATTTTGTGCTCGGAAGCCGACAGACCTGGTTAGAAAATGACGTCTTTGAATAGGTAGGCAGCTACGATAACTTGGAGCATAACAACGAGGTGTACCGGCCGGTTTAGCAGCCACCTGATTGTCGGTGGGGTGTTCTGATTGTCCGCTACTCGTCTCATCATCCGACGCAGCTTCTGCCCCATCTGAGTGTTCGCCACGAGGTCTAGAAGTCCGGCGGGGTTCGCAGAGATCGGTGCTACGCGTTCGGGAATATGTGGGGCGGGACGCGGCTCTTGCTCAGTTCTGTGTGATTTCGCTGCCAGTGCAGACTTGCGTGCTGCCTTCAGTTTTGCATCGTAAACCGAGCGTTTATCCGGTTCAGAGAGTATTTCATAAGCATCTGTGATGATCAGAAATATCCGGCTGGCTTCCTCAGCGTTGTCTGAGTTCCTGTCAGGATGATAGCGCTGAGCGAGGACCTTGTAAGAAGCCTTGATGATTGCCTGATCTGCGTTCTCTTGGACCTGCAGGTTGTGATAATGGGTACGCATATTCGAAATCATGTCTTCTTGGAGAGTGCAGGCGGCTACTGACCACCCATCGCGGGCAAAAGGATCCAATGATAGATGCCGTTCATGTTTGTCAGCAGGAAGCAGGCTTGCAAGGTGAGCAGCCAGCGAGCTTTTATTCTACCGGCATGACCAGCAAGCATCGCGCTGCTCACCAAGAACAACACGTAACCGTAAGAGGAGTAGGTGACATTCAACGACAAGAGCACAGCCCCGGAGATTCCTGCGACAGTGCCAGCTTTTTCCAGAAACCGCGTCAGGTCGAATGTCATTGTCCTGCCCTCATGAGTTGGTAATTGGATTGTGTGTGGAAAGGCTTTGTGCCACCAGCCAAAACGAGGCAGCATTTTCAGGACTTCTGGTTGTGTGGCGTGGTCTTGAGGGATTGAGCTCCCCTCGAACCGTCTGGCGTGGCGAAGCGATAAGCAAGAGGGGAGGTCGGTCAGGTTGGGATTCGAGCGATCTTGAAGAAACACTGGTAGCTATCCCACTGCCTGGCGCTGGCGTATGTGTCGGCCAACACTTCAAGTGCGACGGTGGGAAGAGACTGCACGTTTTCAAATTGCAGAGAACCGGGTTCCTGGAACTCACCGTGCCCTTCAGCGGCAAGTCGTGCAGCGCATGAATCAAACAGCGATTGATCTGCAGTGATATGTGGGAGGGCATACCCAACAAACCGCATCAATGCCGCGTGGGCCGAAGGGTAGAACTCTGGGCCAATCAATCCATCCGAAATGTTACCAAGATCGTGAACATCAGCAAAAATCAGGACATGAGCTGTAGATGCTGGCTCATTTTGTAGTGTTGAAGTAGGAGTCATGTTTCCTCCGGATGAACGGAGCCCGCAGGCTCCACAGCAGTCTGTTTATTCAGCGTCCGGCTCGAACTCTTCCCACAGGCCGAGTTTCACAAGCAGGGCTTTCAGCGCGATGGTAGATGCCTCTGGATCAGTCCCCTGCTCAACGTCAAGCACAGCTTCACGAGCGGAGCTTGCGAGCTCCCGAAGTTGATCTCGAAGGGAGTTCGCACACACCACTGAGGTGTGAGTGCCGGGGGTTTCAATAGCGATGCTATCTCCCTCAATCTCACTCCAAACTGCTTCGCTAAGAAGGCACTCGGTGCCATCAGAGTCCGCGAGGTAGACATCATCACCCACCTGCTGAGTTTCAGATGCGTCCCAGTTCAGCTGCGAGCCGCCGGTAAACTCGAACTGCGTCTTGCCGGCCTCTTTGAAGATTTGCTGAGGTACGCCAGCTGGAATGAACTCGATGGTCTTTTCCAGGCGCAGGCCTGTAGTTGGGTGATATGGGAAGAGTGTGGTGGACATGGTGACAGCTCCAGTGCGTGTTTGGTGGAGCCATACACCTCCTCGGATGTGCCAGAACCCCCCAGCAAAAGAACAACCACGGTTAGAGTTGTGTCAGCTCAATGCCGGTAGAATCCCCCACATCGGATTTAAAGGATGTGTTTGTGGATCAGGAAAATATCGCTGCCGGCAGTATTGAAGGTGAGGTGATCAGTTTTGTTGCCTCGAAAGGCTACGGTTTCATCAGCGGTGATGATGGCGAGCGATATTTCGTCCATCAGAAGGACGTCAAGGGTGGCGAGCCTCTGACATCCGGCCAGCGAGTGACCTTCGTTCCTACTCCGTCCCCCAAAGGGTCGAAGGCCAGGCATGTTCTTCCAGGAATCGGACCAACCCTGATTTATACCAATCCCGACAATTTTGTTTGGTCGAAATCCGGTGCTCCGAAAGGGATGGAGGTCATGATGACCACCGGGGATGGCTGGGCACAGTCGAACGATCCCAATCAAGCCCGCGGGATGTTGGTGGCTCAGGCTCAGGAGAATGGCGCGAATGCTGTGATCTTTGCTTCGCTTGAGAAGTACACCGACTCAGCCGCATGCAGTAATTACCGCTTCACCATGCACCGCTTTACAGGTCAGTACGCCATTGTGAAAGTCGTCAGCCTCAGCTCAGATCCAGCGGCCATCATGGAGTCTCAAGCGCAGATGCAGGATCTTCACGACTGGTGGCAAAGCAAGACAGTCCCTCGAAGCGAAACGTGGGAGCTGTCGGCAAACGAAACTAGATTGATAGAACCCGCAAAGGTTAAGTTTATCCTGGGACTAATTTGGTCTTGGTCACTAACCCTACTCAAGATACTTGGGCTCTCTTGTCTGTTTTTTTACCGGCAAGGGGTGAAGTTCATCAAGGGGCGGTTGGCTGCTGACCGAATTGAAGACAAAAAAAGGCCGGATGACCCAGGGGAGTAGGTCATCCGGCTCAGGACCGCGGAGGGGACGCGGATTACTTAACACGATGAGACTGGGTGTCATCCTTGGCACCTGTTCTACAGAGTAACGGCTTGTTCTTGAATGACCACCCAAAACACCCATTTCTTTTTCGTCGCGCGTCTGCCGCTGTACGGGCATGGTTCAACCAACTTTCGCCGAATCGCCAGAAGCTTCGCGCGCCTTCTTCACTTCAATCCCCAGTTCAGTAAGGTGGGAAGCGTTGTCTCCACTACGGCACCCGCTAACCAGACCAAGATTTGATAATCCAGCCATGACCATGCCGTCACGATGACTGGCTGCGTCTATTGCGTAAAACAGCGCTTGGGCTTCTCGTGAGTCTAGTAGGCCAGCCACTCGAACTGGATCCGGGTAGCTGCCAGATCCGTCGCATGCACGGCACTTATAACGATTCGTCCAACCGATCCGCTTGTCCCCAGCACCATTGCACACTGGACACGTCTCGACCTGAGGATCTGAATCAGTCTTTCCAGCAAGGTGCTCGCTATAAGCCCCATTAAAGGTAAGTGACACGATTTCGCATAGTTCGCTATAGGTGTCGGCCTGAAGTGTCCCTAGGTTAGCAGGAAGGATTGTAGGGCCGCCGCCCCACCGGTCGCCGATCTTGAAAGTGATCTGTGCCTGGCACGCCTGCAAATCCAAGTGAATTTCGCTGTAGAAAGAATCCCCGGAAGATCCCAGCGGCCGGAACACATAGGCGGTGATCCTGCGACTACCTCGTTGTGCAACTTGAAGTACGCTTGCGTCGACGTCGTAGCCGATAACGTGGCCCCGCGGAAGCATCAGTGAGTTCTTCAGTCTGGGGAAGACTTCATTCGCGACCTGGCGGGTGCTATCTGCGATATTCGAGCGGATGGTATTGAGCAGCACCTCTTTCGAGAAACGACCCATCATAGATGCAACCGTAAAGCCACTGTGCTTGGCCTTAGTAAAGCGTCCGTCCTGCTCAAACGAAACGCCCGCCCGGGCGTACGACATATCAGCGCAACCCAGTGATTCAAAACACGCAGCGCGGACACGGGTCGCTAGCATTTCGGTCTCGCGCTCATCTAATTTAGTTGGAATGGTGCAACTCGATTTGCTGGTGGCAGTGTTCATGACCTGGATCCTGATGGCTAATTGACTGAGGCAAATGATCAAGCTAGTTGCGGCGTGCCAGAATCGCAGGCCAAAAAAAACCCACGCCTGGGGGTGTAGGCGTGGGCCGATAAATTTAGGGGATGCCCGAAGGCTTCGAAATCTCCAGCAACGTGCTCAAGGCCGTGAAGCTGGTGACTTGCATGCCCACCCCTGGGCAAATTGATTAAAACATCACTGTGCCAGCACAACTACCCAAAACACGTTGCCAAAATTCAATGGGCATGAGCCCTGCTGCGAGGTCTATCACTAGGGTGGCGTGCAAGGTGAGCTTCCATCGCAAGTTGGGCTGCGTTGGTGACTTGATGTGGTGTCATTAACTCAGCTTGGATTGCACCTGCTTGAACGAGAACGTGTCCGTTGGAGCGGGTGTTCCAGTCGACCACAACAACATGTACGCCTGGAACCATGGTGTACGAGGGAAGTGTGCCCCAGAGACGTGTTCCACGGGTGAAGTTGAACATGTGAGCCAACAGGTTTTGCTTGTCTTCTTCTGTAGCACCTGATGAACGGGTATCGAAAATCGCTAATTTGTTAGCGTACTCATCACCGGCGTTCAGGGTGAGAGAGGACAGGAAATCCTGTGGTAGGCCATTTTCATAGATAGCTTTCAACATTTGGCCGTGGAGCCTGCAACCAGCCTCGTAACCGTACGAGTAAATCCATACGGGCACAAATTCGAGATTTTCTGCTGGTAGGTTTTCATCAGGGGCCCACCCTTTTGCCAGCACTTGTTGCATCATCTCCGCGGTCTTTGGTGTGCTTCGTTCCGTCATACAGATGCCTCAGTGATTAGGTGAGTGCCTATGATGGAGTCCTCCACGTAGTGCCAGAACCGGGGGGTCAGGATTTTTTGGATTTCGCAGACAGATCCGTAGCCCAATCACGAACCTCTCCAGGCACGATTAACTTGAAGCGTGCCCGAGTGCCGCCGGTGTAAATGGCAGCCAGCGCTTTAGCAGCGCCCATTCGGTCGCCGGACTCAATCCTCGATAAGAGGTCGGGTGCGAGCATTACAGTGTCGACCTCTGTGTTTCGAGCATCCGCAACTCGTCCGAGTTTGATAGGGGCGCGGCCAGTAGCATCGAGCCACAACAGCGATGCTTCGAAATCGGTGGCTTTGTAACCCTTCTTGAGCATGCGTTCTATACGGATAAAGGCCAGGTCATCCTTGGCCATGTCCTTCACAAGGGACGCCCAGCTTGTGTACTTGAACAGTGCACTGTGCGACGGCCGAACGCTTTTGTTGAACAGCTCGATGCAATCAAGCACGAACAGCCTGAACGCTTTGTCTGCGCCTGGTAGAAGACTGAATTTTGCCCCGGCATTGCCTAAGCGCTGGAACCACTCGAATAGGCCCCATTCGGAGTTGCAGAGTATCGTGGCCGGCTCGGTTGGGATCTCGGCGTTGTCGTAGTAGATGACTTTGGTGTCACGCTCTCGACTGCCCTCCATGTGGGCAACTCGAACCACTGGATTCTGGTCGATCAGGGTATTCACTACACCCTCAATCTGCCTACCTGCCCTTATGGAGTGAACGACCTCGCGGCTTCGGGTAGCCGGCGAGCGTTTGCTCAGGTTTCCATCCAGCCTCTGGCATGCGTCGCCGAGAGTGATCACGGGCTGTGGGCAGCGATCCAGGAATGCGCACATGGGCCACGTGAGGTCATGACTCTCGTCAATGATGATGTGGGTGTAGCCCGGGTCTATGAACGTATCGAGCGCCAGCGCCAGGTGCTTGATTCGGTGGTAACCACGCAGAGGCATTTCAATCCGAGGATCCGTAGGCTCTATAGTTTGTTGCCAGAACACTTGGGCATATTGAGCTAAGGCGATTTTATCCAACTCGGATAGTTTGGTATCCAATGGGGGGATGTGGCGAGTATCTAGCGTTGTGTCCCGACTAAAACAGAACCTCATCACCATGCGGTTGCATGTCTGGGCCACTTGCCAGGGTGCCATTGAACCTACTGGCCCAAACCCAAGGCGCTCAGCAGCCAGTGAGGGTGCGAGCTGGTGGGTAGACCATGCGCGCTTACCTGCCCGGCGATATGGCTTGCTCTGGTCTCGCTCAAGACACTCGGTAGCTAGTTGCCCGAAAGTCATCCCAGTTACACGATTTGGACCAATGCGAGCCATCAGGGCTTGGAGCTGAACCTGAGTGTACGCTAGGAGAAGAGGGCGATACCTGCTTAGGCTATCGACCATCCGCTCGATCAGATAGGTTTTCCCTGTCCCCGCCAGTGCCTGGACGTCCATGCTCTCATCAAGCTCACCTCGAAAAACGCTGAAGGTGCGGGCCTGCTGGTTAGTCAGGGTGAACTCTTTCCCGTCATTAGTAACAAATTTCTCAGTGAAGGGATTTAACTGGGCTGACAGCTGGCGCTTAAATTCAAAATTCCACTCCCCATTGGGGAAAACAAAACCGCCCTTTGAAATCAGCTCGGGATCTAGAAGACGTGCGGGGATTCGTTTAAGGTCATTTAGGCCTGTATTGAAGTTATCTCGGTTGAAGCGCGCGGCCATAAGCCGACCAAACTCACCCTGGCCGTTGGATCGCTCAACCTGAATGCCGATGCTGATGAGTTCGGCTAGAGCCTTCTCGGTTTTGTCAGCTCTGAGGTTGTGGCCAGCAAAAGCAGTTGAGTTCTGGATTACAGCCGCACTAGCGATTTCATGAACTGACCATTGGAGGAATAACTCAGCCGACCGTGAGTCCACAGCAGCAAGTTGCTCGGCTTTGTCGATTTCCAGCGGTAGGAAAAGAGTAAGTTTCGGTGTCATTGTGCTGAGCTATTTGACAGCGTCGATTGTGTGTTCAGATTCATATCTTGGCCTTCAATCGTTAGTGAGACCAAGCTGAAGGGACCATTCAGTGCTGTGGCTTCCAATACCGCGGTCCAGTACCCAGGTGTATCAGCTGGTAGCGAAGCCAACTGGTGCACTGAATTATGGTCCGGAGAGTGTACAACTTGTAGGCGTAACAGGGCATCCGGGCCTTTTTCAAAGATTGAAACCTGGAAAATGTCCATTCTTTCGTTGAATGGGCTTGCCACGTAATTCTTTGACCCAGCAAGCGCCTCAAGAGCGCGAATCAGACGCGCGCCCGCACCGAGATATCCATAAAGACTGAAAACTGCCATTACGGCCGCTTCGCGCACTATGTGAATTTCGGAATGATTGAGCCGGTTATGCATGGGAAATGCCTCTAAATTGATGAGACACATTGCCCCTGATCACAGTGTGGCAGAAGCCGTGCTTGTCGATCATGGGTAAAGCTTCAGGGAATGAGCTTTATCTCAGCATCGTCAGCCCAATCAAGCAGCTTGGCTAGCTGCTCGTTCAGATCATCAAGGGCTAAACCTGGTGGATCCTCTGGGTAGCCAAATGGCTTGATTGCATCAAGGCCGTCGATGATGGCAGCCAGATCAAAATCGAAACTGTCACCACCCTCAAGCAGCCATTGGACAGGCAGCTGCTGGCGCAGAGTCAGGGCAATGTCGGATGCAGCTGCGGAGCACTCCCGATCTGTGACCGCCCGGCTGTGCCGGGTGAACACCGAACGGATCTTCAGGGTGCGCGGGGCGGTGCGAGTTTGCACCTTCACACCGAAGGTGATGCTATTGCGTGTCTGAGCGGCAAACGTACCCATTTTCAGATCCAAATGTAGGTTTTGGGGGATTCGGGCTTACCGATTGCGGCCAGGCGACAACGCACGGCGTGTAACTGAACATTCAAGGATGCCAGATCAGCGTTTTCAGCTGAACCTCGAACCAGAACCGCTTTTTGGATGACGGGATCGGCTTCCATCTCAGCCGCTCGCCGACAGAGGTCTTGCCGCAGCATTACGAGGTGTCCTTCTGAAAGGTCAGCAATTGGTGTTGCCAGGGCCTTCTCAAGATCTTGCTGCCCTATCCGGGCACAGCTACGCACAAAGTGGTGGCTGTGACTCATCATCTCAGCCCGTGCGTTAGAAGAGATCATTCCCCAGAAATCACTCGCCAGGCGGGTCAGAATGTTCTTGTTGATGCCCTGAATGTCTTGGGCAGAAATGACCATTTGCTGAGTCAGGTTCTGAATGAGCTCTTCGTTGCTTTCGTACAGGGCTTGGAGTTGGGGCGGGCTTGGGTATTTCATGTCAGGCTCCGTTGAATATGAAGCCAGCATGCGGCAACTTGGTGCGTGCCAGAACCGGGTGGTGCGTTGAAGCCCTACTGTTGCTCTCAACCAACTAGCCGAAGTCCTTGGGTGACTCTCTCAGCCCTTACAAAGGTCTGGTGAGGGTGCTCCCCCGCGTCCACAGAACGAATCAGCACTTGAAATGCGGCCTCGATTGACCCGATGTCAGTAATCGCTTTCGCGGATTGAAGGTCCGAGCGGACACGATCCATCAGCCCCCAAAGTACGGGCTGGAGCTCTGGGAGTGAATCCACCCAGTCATCTTCCATAAGCATAGAGTCGACGTCATACCCTAACGAGGCGCCCAGAGACTTCATCCATCGGCTGAAACGTCGGACAAACAGGATGATCCCCAGGAACTCCCGGCTACCAACGCTGCGGTACCAGCCCGCTCCGCGCTCGGGGAACATGGCCAAGTCACTTGTGAGCATGGCGGCGATGTGTTCGGGCGGGTGTGCTGCCCGCGCGGGCATCGGCAGGGCATTATGGATTGCCTGTGTGAGCATGTTGACGTCGATGAAGTAGTAAGTGACCAGCTTCTGAGACCAGACGGCACGGTCGTACTGGCTGTTGAATTCGGTCATTTGTTGGTACCTCAGCTATGTGTTCTACGCTTATGCCGGCAGAGTTGCTAAAGGGCCTGCAGACGGATAGTCATGCTGGACCATATGGAACAGTGGGTTTTGGCCCACATCAATACCGGTAGCGTTGACATGCGCCTCAAGCGCCAGCATATCGTTGCGAACCATCTTCGCCGTGGCCAGAATTACGTCAGTGCCCTGAGCCTGGGTCTTCGCGATCAGCTTTAATGTTGCAGCTGACGCGACTGCGGCAAGCAGCAGAGTGGTGGTGCGGTTCATTGGTGAAGCTCCTGAAATCTGAATTCCATCTTTGCCGGTGTGCTGAAACAGTAAGGATTGGTGCACGATAGGTGCCGGGTTTCTATGCTGTTTCCTTGGAGTTAAAGCACCGCTTGTGATACCACTGCCCATTGATCTTGAGCTGTTCGCCATGGACATCCTGGACCAATCCGCAGCCAGGTATATTGTCGCCAGCTGCGTACTCCCGTGTAGGCAAGGGCATTCCGAAGAGAGCATTCCCGCCTATCAAGTCCTGGGGCCGGCTCGTGGACCACTTACGGCGTAGCTCAGCAACGCCGCTGGTATCCCCAAACTGGGTATCGGCAACATACTCAGCGTTCTTGAGCCACATCCCCCGGGACAAACCATCGAATGTGTGGCGGATCGATTGGTGGCTGTCCCTTAATACCCTCTCCGTGGCCCTGAGCAGGCCAGATAGGGTCTTGTAGGCGGTTGGGTGTCCCATTACGCATTACTCGTTCTGAATTTGAGCGGTAAGTCTTAACCGTAAACAGATGTGCCCCAACCCTCACAGAAAGATTCTGCATGCGGAATCTTTTTATCCGCCCCCAGTGTGTTCGCTGACCTATTCCCGGACGTAAAGGGTGAGGTTGCTCTCTTTCGGAATCGGGAAGGTGTTGATTGGAGCCAGGGCTTCAACCTTTGCCATCGTCATATCCCCACGCGCCGACTTTAGGCAGACGCGCTGATCAGCTTTTACGACCCATCTCTCATTCGGTTGGCCGGCTGCTATTTGAACCAGCTTCCCCATATAGGTACAGGAAGATGCTGACCCCACTACCTTGAGGACAACAATTCCATTCATTCCCGAGGTTATTGGCTGGAGGTTCTGTACCTCCAACGTTTTAGCTGTTGCATAGGCCGGGAGGGCAATCATCATGGCGGAGAGTGCTACTCGCCTCCATGGCAGGCGAGCTTTGTTAAGGGTGGGGCTTCTCATTAATACGTACCTGACGTTAGGGCCGACGCATGATGAGGTTCGGAGGGGCAAGGACAAACCCAAAATGGGGTCGCGGTTTTCAGGATAGGTAAGGCGGTTGTGCCTAACCTTCCCCCAAAAACAGGGCGAGCCCTGCTAGTGCGGTCTTCGCGTTCTATTTAGCGATGGGATACCAAGTGTAAGGGTCGTTCTGCTTCATGCCGGCTCGGACAGCTTCAAGTTCTTGATGCGCCTGCCAGGCTTCATGAAGCTCTGGCTCAGGCAGGGTGTTGGTTGTATGACTCACAGTCCCCCAGACATGCTTCACAGGGTCGTAGCCCACCAGGCGCGCCACCTGTAGGTCAGGGTAACTATCCGGCAGCTGGACTCGCTTAGCCCCACGCTTTTTGCTTTCAACCTTGAGCTTTACGACTAGGCGAACCTGAGCCACCATGTCATCAACATACACCGTCGTTTGCTCGCGGTAGGTGATGGAGCGCTTATTGATCTGCGGCTGCAGGTCAAAGGATAGGCTGACAATCTTCGACAGATCTGTGATGCCGGCACTCACCAGTAGGGAAGAGGAGAACAGTGGGGTTTGCTGTGCTGCTGACTTCATGGGGTCACCTGTTTGGTTGATGGGCCTATTGTTTGGCCTTACCAGGTGTGGCAGAACCCCTGTTGCGGATATTCTCCAGCGCCATATCCATCAGTTTGGAGAGTGTCATTCCTTTTGAAACCAGATGTTCAAGATCTGCTGTTCCGATTCCCTGAGTCAGGTTCCAAAGTGCGGCGATCCGCCTTGCGACCATCTCTTTGGTCTCATCCAGTTGTTGGTAATTGTACGTGGCCGTGCAAAGAGGTATTTTCCCCCCGTTCAAACGAACCGTACGGTATCGATGGCCGCCCACTTCTGCCGTGTGGTTGACCATCCGCTCGATGGTTTGGTCCGGATCGTATGACATCGCAGCAATTCCTAGAAGTGATTTACTCCATTGAACCGCCGATGTTGACGTGCCAGAACCGGGGACAATCAACCTATGGTTTTATGTGGACTTGGTAGGTCGCGCTGGGAGTCTGAAACGTAACGTTCGTCTCGACGGGTTCGCCTTTAGCCCGCATGGTTACGCGGTTATAGGGTGGTACAAGCTTGCCTTCCCAAGCTTGGGAGTTACCGACGCTGACCGAACTTATGGCCTTCCCGTCGCGGGTGCAAAGATCTTTTGACGATAAATCCTTGGCTGTGACTACGTTGGGCTGAACAGGGTTAAGCAGAACGCAACCCCGTGCTGGGTTCTGGGCAAGTGCGGGCGTGCAGGTAAGCAAGAGGCATAGCGCGGCTGCTACGGCTGGATCGGACATGAGGTATTCCTGACTTCTGTCTTGGCACATGGCCTTAGCTTACACGCGTGCAGCGAAGGACTTTGCATTAAAGCCTGGCTTGAACCTGGGGCTACCAACATGAAGCTAGAGCTGTCAGAGCGTGGCCTTACATAGGTTGGCCGCTTCCTCGGCGCATTACCCTTTGAGTAGCAGGCTGAGGAATTCATCGCTCGCCGTTCGCCTCAAGCTCGCGCCAGGTGTCACCGTCGATCTCTTCATGACCTTCGGAACATTTTGATCCTGATAGGTGAAAGTTGACCTGTTAGGTCTGGAGCGCTGGCTCAGAAGGTACCCATTGAACTGGGGTTTGTTGCCGGCGGCCACCGTAATTGGCAATGCCATAGATGCCTTTGCACTCATCCGCTGTGATGATAGTGATGTTCAGGCGGGCATCTGGAGAGCACGTAACCTTGTTCATCCTGGGGCTCCTTTTGTGAGAACCGTAATTCTCAGTCGGAGCCCCGCGTGCCAGAAGTGGGTAGGTTTTTAGCCGAGAGCTTGGCGGCTATTGCCAGTGATCTTCCGCGGCGCCGTACCAGGGCGTTATGCCCGCATCGGTGATAGAAGTTGTCCTGAACAAGCCCCGCATGCCCCCCGAAGCGAGGCGCTGACCATGTCCAGAGTAACGTGAAGGCTCGCACAGCCCGTGAGCTGAACCTTCGATTACCCACCCGGCCTGTTGCAGGCGAGCGCTCGACTTCCGCCAAGGTGGCACCGCTCCTGAGCCAATTTGCCAACTGAATTTTGTCTTTGATTTCCAATTTTAGTCTACCTTCAGGGTTACGCTGCCAGAGGAATGGCGACCTTGAGCTTGGCTAGGGCCAGCTTTTCGATTTGGCGGATACGCTCAGCTGATACGTTGTACTTGGTCGCCAAGTCATGGAGTGTCGCTTTGCTCTCCGAAAGGAATCGCTGCGCAAGTATGTCTCGGCTGCGCTCGTCCAAACTGTTGAGCGCCTCATGCAAATCATCTGTCGAAGTGTCGGCCTCACTCTCGTACTGATGGGCAGGATCGTAACGGTGGTCTCCAATCTGATGGGCCGGGGTGAGGTATGCCGATTCATCATCTGCATCTGCGGCAGGGTCAAACGACGTGTCGTTCCCTGCCATGCGCGTCTCCATCTCCTTAACGTCGAGTACGCTCACATTGAGGGTGTCGGCGATGTGCCTCGTCTCATCGGCAGTAAGCCAGTTGCGGGACCGGGGTTGCTTGCGCAGATTGAAGAACAGCTTTCGCTGAGCCTTCGTGGTCGCCAGGCGAACCATTCGACCGTTGCGGATAATGAACTCGTTGATCTCTGCGCGAATCCAGTGGACTCCGAAAGTGATGAGTCTGACCTGAGCTGCGGGATTGAATCGCTTCACGGCTTTGATCAGCCCGATGTTGCCCTCTTGGATCAGATCGCTTAAAGGCAACCCATATCCTGAGTAGCTTCGCGCGATATGCACGACAAAGCGAAGCTGGGATGTAACGAGTTGGCGCGCTGCGTCCATGTCATTGTGCTCTACAAGTCGCTCAGACAAACGTCGCTCTTCCTCGGCACTCATGTTTGGTATCGAGTGAATCACGGTCAAATAAGCATCGAGGTTCGATCCCGGGACCATCGGGATCTGGGCTGCCGCCTTGGTAGATAGTGTTGAAGTGTTCAATGTTGCATTCCTGGAGAGAGTGGTGGCCCGCCGTCCCGGCGGGCAGTCTACTTAGAGAGCGGCAAGCTCTTCATTGATGATGCATGTCAGCTTGTCGCCATGTTCCTTGCGTACAAGTTCGCCAAGCATCGAGGTGTATGCGGCCTTAATCTCGTATGTTTTACCGTCGCTCAGCTCAAACACAATCTTCTGCTTGATCGATTTCCTCAGAGCCTTCAAATCCTCCAACTCTGCGGCCATAAGCCCAATAGCTTCCTCAAAAAAACCGAAGTCATTGGTAGGTACGGGCAGAGGGAAGTCGTCTCCCGGTGCTAGGTCGTAGCCTGATTGTTTGAGTGCAGGGCACACAGCTGATACCGCCTCGTCAGTGCATGACGTATCGAGGTGTCCCAGACCTTGGTCGACCAGGTGCCCGACTTTTACTCCATTGATAATCAAATCGGCCGACCACATGCGGCCATCCATTCCATTCGCTGCCTTGAAGTTCTTCAGAGCGATGCCAGCCTGAATGGAGCGTTTGATGTTGTCGATCAGTTGCATTTTTAGTTCCCTCAGAAGTTTATGAGGGGATTGTGGGGTGAGCCTGGGTGTGCCAGAACCACCTTCAACTAGATTGGGATTGTCGCGCGAACTTGAGGATCCTAAGCCTTGCGCCAGAATGCGATTAGGCTGTCGGTGCCCCAATAGCAATCCTCTGCGAGCTTCTTGAAAAACTCCTTTCCGTCGTTGTAGCGGACATCAATCAAGCCAGTTACTGGGCGGCCTTTACGATCCCAAGATACCCAATCCTTCATGGTTTGTTCCTCCAGTTCCCGGAAGTCGGTGTCGAAAATGAAATTGCTGTTCGGCTCAGTCTATTGACCCAGGCGCTCTGAGTGCTACCCAAACTGGGGATCAAAACCCTCTAAACTCGGGTTTCTTTAGCAAGCAACGGCGCCGGTTGAATACGCTGGGTCAAATATCGCCCGATCAGGACCGCGGCCACAACATAAGCTACCCAAGACAAGCCCTGGGTGAGCGCCGGGGTTAAGGGGTCAACAGAGCTCACCATGCTAAGCAGCGCAGCTGCACTACTGCGCGCCAGGCAGTCCATCAGCAAGGCCAGCATGAAGATGCGTGCATCGGCCCAAGTAAGTGACCATTTCGCATTTTTGTCGGCATCGGGATACCAGTGTTTGCGAGCCAGCTGCATCAGCGGGGTTACGACCAAAGATGCAAAAACCAATGCAACGGTTTCGTTCGGCGCTTCCTGAATCAGACCGGTATGCAGCAGGGCGAGGACGGCAACGTTCGATAACAGAATGCTCAGTACGAACCCGGCCCAGGTGTAGTTCACGCGGTTGCAGAACAGATATTTCATGATTGGCTCACTTTCTGGATGGCTAGAAGTTGAAGATTGAATGGGATTCAGGCATGCCAGAATCCCCCGCGTGGACTTAGGCTGCGATTATGTCTGGCGTCTTTACCCACATGCCGCTCGCATTCTGGTAGCCAGCGGCGTGAAGCATGGTGCGGCCCAGACGTGTTGCCAGAAGGTAGCCGTCGTCTTCAATCCCTTGCAGTTCAGTTGTGAGGCCAGCCTCATGAAATGCTGCCAGGCACTCCTGCGTGGTTGTCTCGCGGTTGGCCATGGCAACGTACTGGTCGAAGGTCACACCAAGCTTGAGCATGGTGCCGTTAGCCTTGAGGAAGTCCAGTTCATCGACGATGTTGGAAGCGAGCTCAAGCTCTGCCCGAAGGCCCAGTCCAGTCAGCCCTAACTTCTTTTCCGTGATGCTGCAGGTGCTGTGCATGAATAAGATGCCCTCAACCCTCGCAGTGGCCGTAACGAAGAAGCGCTCTCCATGCCGATTGGTGACCAAGCAGGCAAAGACCTGTCCATCCAGGGAGTAGAAGAGGATGCCGCCAGCAAAGCGCTTGTAGAAGCCGCTCTCGTCACCCGTGGTTGGTGTCTCTGCAACGATCTTCGCCGCGGGAATCCACTTGTTGCCTGGGGTGATGATGTGTTCCATGTTGCGCTCCTGATTAGTTGATACCCCTATTAGAAGAGCGTCCAACGTGTGCCAGAAGCGGGCGGAACAGATTTAATTCACCCGGGTTTTCTAGCTCGCAAGAACCAATGTTGGGTTCTTCTTTCGATTCCGGATGTTGGCTCTCAATGCTTTAAGATCGGCAGCGGCGTCGTCGTGGTAATCGGCGATGACATAGCGACGACCACTGTCCGTCGTGATGATATCGGCACCAACAGTCTTGATCCGAGTTGTTTGGATGGGTGTTTCGTCTTCAAAGCCGATTCGGCCGTATGTGAAGCCGCCGGCCTTTGGCAGCAGCTGTGCACCATCATGCACAAGTCGAAAACCTGATATCACGCCATCGGCCTTTTCTTGTTTGGCACGATCGAGAGCGGCCTGGATGTGCGGGGCGTGCTTGGCGAACGGTGGATGATGCTTGCGCATGAAGACCTTCCTGATTTGGGGAGGGCGCCGGGCCCCCTGGTATGCTCTACGCGGCCACTTTGTTCTGTTCGAACCGCCAGTTGGCATGCTCGCCGCCTTCGGACTCCTGTTCGAGACGCTCGCGGGAGAAGTTAGTGGTGCCTTCACCCATGGTGATGCTTACCAGCTGCGATACGTGATCAGCAGTGAACTCTCCCTTGATCCCAGCAACAGTACGATCGGCGTCGTACATAGTCTGGGCTGGGATAGCAGCCAAAGTGGCCTCCATTGCAGGAACAAGCAGATTGCATTGCTGCAGGGTGGTGATCAGGTCGACATCCCGCTGGATGCACACCGCGCTCCCGCTCGCGATCAAGTCACACAGCGCCTGCATCTCAGAGCGTTGGCTTTGGCCGTTTGGGCCTCGCCCGTGTTGTCGAATGGCATGGTCTACAGCCTTTTGATAGGAACGCTCGGAAATCCCGTCGAGGACAAACGTTGCAGCAACTGCATATGCGCTTGCGAGCTTAGGATCCCAATAGGAGGTTGTGTAATCAGCGAGAAGGATGACCTTAACAAATTGCTCCGATCGGCCCTGAATGCAAACCCGAGCTCGAGCGCTCACATTTCGGACAACGCCTTGAGCGTTATAGAGATGAAAGGCCTGGTTGAGGTTTAGGGGGGTGGCTTGTGCTGTTTTCATCAGGACTTGCTCCAGTTAGTTAATGGAGCAATGGTCAACTGGTCTTTCATGTGGCAGAAGCCGTTGAGGTGAATTGCCTAATGGAACTCCTTGTCCTCCGGAGCCGCCGTCGGCCAGTGCTCACAGCAACCCTTTCGCTGGCACCGGAGGAACTTTGAAATTCCCACTGCTGGCTCTTTGTCACAAAGCACTGTTCGAAGCCCACAGGCGGGATTTGAACCATCCAGCACGATGTGTGCTTTCTTGGAAAATCTGGTGTCTGGCCGGGAAAAAAAGCTGGCGTCTCGAAAAGCCGCTTTGATGATGTTTACGGAGGGCCCTGCGTCCTTAACGATGACTCCTTCTTCGCCTTGGCAGCTATCACACAGTCCAATTTGTGAAGCTTCGAGTTCGGTCCAGCAACTGTCACAGTGCTCTAAATCGTGGTCCATACCTTTCTCCTTATTTCTGAGCGGGACGTCGGTGGTGGCGATTGATAGACATAAAAAAGCCCGGAGCTAGCTCGTTTTACGAGGTTCTTCCGGGCTTTGTGCGAGTTGGTGTTAGGCAACGCGCGACTGGGAAACTTCGGTTAATGCCGGCTTGATGGTCATCAATTCCAGAATGGCTTTCTGGTGCGGGCCATGCATGTTCCGGAAGGCCTTAATGAGTTGCTTCTCGCCTGCAGTCAGGCTGGAGGCATCAACCTGAATTGCGGCTGCTTGGGATTCTTCCGCCAAACTAGTCTCCAGGCGGGCAATGATCTCGGAGTTCATGCTTCGATGGTGTACTTTGGCTATGTCGGCAATCTGCTCACGCATTCCGTCAGGGAGGCGGACAACGAACTTGTCAGCTGTGCGGCTATTGAAGGGTGCTAGCTTGGGTGTGGTCATCATGTGTTCCTCTTTTCATGCCGTCGAGTTCGGCTCATGTCGCACAGTTTTAGGCTTGTTTGTGCGTGCCACCAGCACCCCGAAATATCATTATTCCGTATGCCTAGTGGCTAAATAGTATTGATATGGAGCCGAAACGCCAGCCAAAACAGGTTCCCGAATTTCAGGATGTTTTGGACGTGCTCAGCGCATTCACCATGATCCTGGTGCAGCGCTTACAGCTGACAGATCCGGCTACGGCATAGTTTTGCCCTGTGTCTTCAGTCAGGGTTACGCCGCAAAGGCTTGTTGTCCCGGCGGAGCGAAATAAGTGAGTAACGCACCCGCCTGCACTAGGTTCATACCGACAGTAGCCAATCCATGCGTCCGCTGGTTCAGGTACCCACAGTCGAGTGGCCTTCAATGCATTTGCCCGCGCTCGTTGAGCACTTGTGCAACCAACCGATTGTTGATCAGAACGTTGGCGACCAGTTGCTCGCCACGGTTACTGATGAGCTGCTCAAGGGCGTTCTGGCCCTGCAAAGCAAGCTCAGTGTCCACAAAGACTGGCGACTCTGTAGGTACCAGGGCTTCAAAGGGGATCTCAGCAACACCCATACCGGTGTGCAGCTCAGATACCTTGATGTGAGTGCTGGAGGAGAGGTGACGATGAATCGCGAAGGTGAAGGTCTCGCCGGCGATGTCGGAGTCAAAGGTAGCGAATAGCTCAGCAGAGCTTATGCCTTCGCGGGTGGCGAGATTGATTAGCTGGTTCAAGTGATGACTCCATCTGTAAGTTGATGGAGCCATCATCAGGTCTCCCAGCATGTGCCAGAACCACCTAGTGGGAATAATTCAGGAAGCATTAGTCCATGATTAATGAGTCATTCCAGGGGTGTTTGCTGGGTGGCTTTTAAATCTGAGCTGAGGAGATCGAGCCCTCGGAGTGGAGATACCGCGGTCCTGTGCCAGCTGGGTCCACTTATCTCCAAAGGTCTTACCCAGCCAGCTCTTGACGTAGACCTGGCGGTTCTCAATTTCCAGCGTTGCGGTTGAGCCCGGCATCACGCTGTAGGTACGTAGTGATAAGCAGTTGTCCTTGGTGACCGTAACAACCCGAACACGCATTTTGGGTTGAAACTTGGAGACCTTGAATGCGAAAGCTTGCTCGTCATGGCCAGACTCAATCAGGAGAGACTGGATCTGAAGAGCTGATTCTTTGGTGGCCGCCGTCCTGCGAAGTGAGGATCGTACCGTGGGGAGTCTGCGAGCGAGGAGTAAAGCTGAGACTGCGCAGCCGGCCCAGATCAGTGGTGCCTGGAACCCGGGTAGCAGATTAACTGCGGTCACTGCAGCTGTTGCGATGATTAGGGTCAGGTGGATCCGCGCTTTTCGCCTCTCTCGCCTGGATTCGAATCTCAAGTCCAGAGATGAAGCGATATCGACCCCTCTAGCTAAGTCCTTGCTGTCGAGAATTCCGGTTTTACTCATTTTTTTTGCCGGGAGGCGGATGCCCCCAGCCAATCCTGGTGGCTGCGTTAGGAACAGGTATATCTAAAAGATGGCGGCGATGCCACCGGAAATTGAATTCTAATATTGGCAATCGAGCAGGTTCTCGCAGGCTTGTTTCAAGCGGCCAACCCACCAAATTGCCAAGTCAAAGCCAGGGCGCATACCTTCACCCACGGGTTAGCAGCGAGTAATACGGACTGCGCGGGCTCACGCCACACAGTCAATGAGCGCCATGAAGGTTTTCGAGTGCCTGTGGATCTGGATGCCAGCCGGCCAGCTGGCAGGCTGCATCGAAAGCTGCCATGTCACCGGAGAGGCGGAATTCGGCAGTCATACCCTGGATCTGATGTGCACGATCCTTCATGCCGCTCACGGTCACTGCAATCGAGTTACCGATGACGCTGGTCATTGCCGATGTGCGCAGGACGTCGGCAGATTCAATCATCTGAATTGCCATTTCGTCCATGCAGGCTGCGATGGCTGTCAGGTTGGTTTGAGCCGCTTGAGTGTTGATGGTTGGTGCCTGGATCATATTGTGTTCCTCTGTGTCAGTTATCGAGTGGCCGGGCGAGTAGTGCTCTGCGACCTTGGTGGTTCGTAGATACGGGCAGCCTTGAGCTCTTCTGTGGCGCGAATGAAGGCGGCAGCTTGTTCGTCATTTAGTGCAAATACACCGGTACCGCGCAGCGTTTTCAGTCCCGATGCGGCAGCCATTGCCTCGCCGTAGCTCAGGGTGCTCAGAACCGGCTTAACGGTGCCGTCGGCGGTGGACAAGTCCACTTCAACCAGCAGATTGTTGCCTGCCACTTTGAATCGTACGCTTGGCTGGTAATCGGGATTGAAGGAGGGCTGGTGGGAGCGCACTTCTTTCATTCCCATGGCCAGACCTTCAAAGAAACCTTCCGCCCAATGCGTGCACACCGTCCAGCGTGTGAAATCGTCACCGAAGTGGCTATACGCGTGCTCCGCAGATGCCACGGCAAGGCCTGCTCGGTCTAACGCCCTGGCCAACACTCTCTTGACGCTCTTCAGCATGGTCTCTGCCTCCTCAGTTGTTACCAAGTCATTGCTTGATGGAGTAATTCTGTGGCCATGTTCTGTGTGCCACAATCCCGCAGAATTAGCAGATAGGTGCTGCCGGCGGTGATGCATCCTTATCGGCCTGCCGTTTTGCCTTGCGAAGGCTCGCAGAGCGTTTTGACTGAGCCGACTTGACTGCCGCCTCAGGGCTGACAGCTTCAATTGAGTAGATATCGCACTCCGAATAGTCAGGATCGCTTGGCGACCCGCCATAGCTCCAGCTGCCATTTGGGAAACGAACTACCGTCCAAATCCTGCTCATGTTTGATACCTGCGTTAAGTGGGTGAATAAAATGCCGTTACCCGGCGAGTGCGACTTGTTGATCTTCAGCAGACCAATCAGTGATATTCCGGTAAGAGTTGACCATTGAGATCAACTCTTGTGGGATGACGACCGGCCTGACTGCACCCTTGCCAATTCGGACGAATCGGAGCTTTGCGGTGATGCGCTTGATGACCTTTTGAATGCCCGGTGTCCCCAACCGCCGGCGCGATGATTGCCAGTTCAACTCTGAGACTTCACGTGCCTCGCAAAGGGATTTCACCGCATATCGGGCTTGGTCGAGGATCGGGCGAGCCTCTGGTACCTCTTCAGACATCTCCCAGGCGGCCAGGCGGCATGCTGTGTCGATGCACATCCAGCCAGCCTCATTGAAGAGTGACTCATTCGTGCAGGTCGGATGAGCAGGAGTCATCTCTCGATAACTCCAAGAGCCATCCATGTAGTTGTGACTGGCGGTAGCCTTGAGAGCTGAGGGGTAATCGCTATTGACCCTACCGTAAACGTAGGAAGGGCCCGTGTACTGGATGACTGTGTAGTAGTCGGCAATGCGCTGAATCAGCAGTGCTGTGGCTCGACGGATGTTAGATGCAGTGACATCGTCGGCCATCCCCAGTTGAGCGCGCAAGCGGATGCGATCCAGGGGGGCAAGTGATCCAACATCCTTCGCCCCTCTCAGTGTTTGTGCTGAATCTGGTTGATTTCGCATGATGCGCCCTCTTAGTTGATGGTCATCATTGTCATAGTGTGTTGCGCGTGGCAGAAGCTCTTGAAAATTAAGATTCGCGAATTTCGCCGCTGGCCCTTGGTCCGTCAAAGTTCGGGTATTTGGAAACAAACACCTTGTTGTGGGCCTGGATCATTTCGGCGGCTTCGCCAGAGATCCCCCAGTGTGCCGGGAGGCAGCGTTTTCCAGTGAAGGTCGAGCAGGGGTCAACCAGTCCGTACTCCAGATCTAAGTCTTCGCTGCCGAAGCACACGAGCACTTCGGGCGCATCCAGTTCTGCGTACATGTCGTAATCACTGAGAGGGTAAGTGCCCCACTTCAATTCCGGGTGCATTTCCTGAAGAGTCTTGAGGAGTTCCTCGGTCGAGGGTGCCATTTCATTTCCTTGGTGCGCCAGCGGGCAGCTTATTGAGATTGTCGAGGGGCTCAAGCGGCAAAGCGTTCAATGCCGAGTTGATTGCGCTTGTTGCCAATCACGTTGAGCGAAACCCCAATCTCTGTGGCCAGCACGGAGTCTCGAACGGTACCTAGTCTTTGCACCTGTGCTTCAGTCCACTGATGCCTAGGTTTTGGGGTCTGAGCTTCGATGCTCAATGCGTTCCTCCGCAACATTACTGTCTGTAGGGTTACGCCCAGTTGATCTGCTGCTTCCCGATCGGTCATCGTGCCGAGGATTGCATCACGTTCGGGTGTCCAGCTACTGGCCCGACCACCAACGAAAGCGCCGATCTGAAGTTGCTGGCGCTTGTAGGCAACGGAGCTGCTCGAGATGCCTATCGCTGAAGAGACGTCTTTATCGGACATCGTCCCGAGCAACCTGAGGCCTTCCTCAGTCCATACCACTTCTTGTTGAGTTACCAGGGCAGGGATTTTCAGTTCACTTCTACGAAGGGTTACGCAGCTCCGGCTGACCCCAAGTAGTTTGGCCAGCGTCTTGTCCGGCATGGTGCCGAGCATCTTAATTTTGTCTTCAGTCCACTCAATGCGGGCGTGGGTGTTGAAAGCCGAGATTTGCAGCTGAGCCCGTTTTTTAGTGACACGCTTATTGCTCACGCCCCAGATCCTGCCGAGTTCATAGTCACTTTTAGTGCCGAGGAGTTTGATTCGATCAACCGTCCAGAACTTGACCTTGGGTGTAGATTGTTCTTTGGGAGCAGCCTTAGGCGCGGCTGGAAGCGCCCCATGCTCCGGGGCACCCTTGGACCGGGATGGCTTGATGTTGAGCCGAGTACGCTTGCTGGAGACGACACCAATGGTAATCCCAAGCTTTGCGGCTACAGCGCGATCAGTATCAGTACCGAGGAGCGCGAGAGCTTGATTAGTCCAGGTGTAGGTGGGTTTCATAAATGAGCCTCCGTTGAATTTCAGAATGGGCTCATTTTCCTGTCACCTAAGGTGTGCCAGAAGCGGCAACATATGAAATTTTCCTTCGAGAAAGCAAAAGCCCTCCACGTTGGGAGGGCTCATTCAATTCAAGCGGTCAGGCGGCCAGCGCAGCGTTCGGGCCGTAAAGAAACTCGGCCCCCACCACACTGATTCCTTTCAGCTCGCACATTCCGTGATTTCCATCTACCTCGATATCCAGGCCCTGAACCGTGTACGACACCTGCAGGTGCTCAAAGACTTGCTCCCCCATCACTTGATCAATCAGTGACTCAAGGGTGGGGTAGTTGCTCTTGAAGCCTTCCCACGTATCGGAAACCCGGCAGCAAGCTTCGACTCCATCGTCCATGGCCATGTAGCCGCAGTGGGTCTCGGTAGTACCGAGGGTCTTGAATTCGGTGAGGATGATGGTGAGAGAGTTAGCCATGTGTGGACTTCCTGTAGTTGAGTGATAAGTCATCTTCAGTCATGTCATGGTGTGCCAGAACCCCCAAAAATTGATCACTTCAGCTACGCAAGTCGGTGCCGTCCTGTGATCCAGTATCCCGATCGTTGGAATGTGTCTGGCCCAAACCTGGACATCAAAGTGCTGATGTCGTCTGCTTGAGGCACAGAATCGGCAGTCGGTTGTTTAGGTGGCATATGGTGAATCGTGCTTGAAGGAGTTAATCAGGGGAGGAACGCGAACGAGCAGTTATGTCAGGCAAAAGTTGGGGCCTCAATGTCTCCATCAAGGATCGCTACCATCAACCAGCCCGCGTCGGGTTGCGACCCCCGGGCCTCGACCAAATCTTGATGAGCCATTTCCATTGAGAGGATCTCAAAGCTGGGTCGATCAGCCCAATGCTCTTGGTCACGGCTGTGAACTTGATAGCCAACGATCGCCGGTGCCAGCGCCGTAATTGGCAAGTGCTTCACGACGACCTTCTCGAAGCTCGACAGCGCGCGGGCGAAAAAACCAGATTCGGGAGGGCAAAGCGATACAAGGTCTGCAATGGTCATTTGCTGAATGGTCGCTTTGCCGACAGTCATACGCTGCCAATACTCGTTGAACTGCTCGAGCGGGCGAATCCCCGTGGAGTCCAACACAAGATTGTTTTTTGGACTGAGAAGGGCGCAGTGGCGCATTTCACCGTTTTCAACGACAGCGACTGCTTGCCCGGTCTCGGCCAAGATGTTCAGGGCGACAGTGAGGAAGCTTGCTTGAAGGCACGAGGCTTCTTGCTCCGCAGGAAGCTCAATGATCAACGCTTTGGGGCCAGTGCAGAGTTTCATAACGAGCAGTTGAATTGGCTTCATAGGGCCTCCTGAATCAGTGAGACCTTATGTTCAACGTCATTCGGTCGTGCCAGAAGCCAGCGAGGCTGAATCGCCGGCCCCCCAAACCTATTGCTCGGTTGCAGGTTGCGCAGCATCCAGCTCAGCCGCTTGCTCTGGCGTACGAGCGAAAGGAGGGATGTGTTCGAGCATCTGCTGGCGGTCATGAGTTTCTCGATCAGCCGCAGCGGACGGCAACATCTGCATGCCGATCAATTCACGACTGACCTGGGCGTTCGAAGAATCGACCATGTTTTGAAACTGTTCGCTGATCCTGGCGTTTCTGACCTGGTTCATGATCATTGGCACGGCATGAACTACAGCATTGATCTGGTCGAGAGTGTCTGCTCGATCCATCGAATATTGTTCGGCTGGTGTAGGAACGCCAGTGATTCGGGAGACCAAGGGCGAAGCGACGTTCCAACCGATGTTTGCTGCACCAGAGCCGATGAAGCCAATCAGCACTGCTGCGCTTAACATTTCAGCGAAAGTGAACAGGGTTCTCCGGAACGGGTGCAGCTTTTTGCGAGCTTCGGCTTCGTCCTCGGCTTTGCGTTTTGCACCCAGGTCGCGAGCTGCAGATATCATTTCGACCAGCTTGTCTGCTTCTTCACGGGTAGTGAAATGAGCGACTGTTTTCGAGCTGGAGTGGTCGGCAACCACGTAGGAGAGAGGTTGCTCGTAGCCTTGGCGGGTATCTACCTCGTCCAGAGAGCGGAGTGAGTAGCTGAGGCTGCCATAGCCGCTTGCGATCTCAACAGCAAAACCCGGAGCCAAAAGTCTTATCGACCCACGCTCGCTTGCATCGACAGTGATATCAGATGCCGTTGCAAATATTGTTGGGTTGCTTTCCATGTGAGGATCTCAATGAACTAGTGATGCCTCATTTTGAAGAGTTGCGCCCTCTCTGCAACCCAAAACCATGTTATGGAATTCCGGATAAAATTCCATGCTCATGACGACTACGGATCAGGAAGGACACCCGATGCTCGATTTGGCACCGAAAACGACAAGTTGAAGAAGCTCCAGAGCCCGTGCCGTATCGATCTCGCTCAGCTCGTCTCGGAAACAGCAGGGGCATGGAATTCCATCGTCTCCCGATGCAGATGGCGAGGAAGTACACTCTTGTGAACTGCCAAGCCACCCGCATTTCTCGCACTCTGCCAGGTAGTAGCGCGAATTAAGTGGCACACGTCCAAGGCGGCCCTGGTGCATTGCAGCTCGCAGCACAAAGCCTTCGTCTGAAGGGGCATCAATGATGGCCTTGAGGTCGGCCGGCTGGATCAGAATTGGGCAGCCCAGTGATTCGGGGTGGTCTTCACCATCACCCTGCCAGACCCAGATGGAAGGCTCATCACTCTGGTACAGGCGGTATAAGTTGAGCTCAGCCTGCAGTCGGGCGATCGTTTTATCCTGCGCTTTCGCATGCTGAACCAGACGATCGAACTTGTAAGCAGGGACAGAGCGGCCCTGCTCAGTTGAATTCGAGCTGTCCTGAACGGGACGGATAGTAACGCCAGCCCGATTACCTGAGGTGCATGCCTTTCGGTTGATATCCACCTGATGCACTAACTCATTTGCGATCTGAATGCAGTGCTCCGCGTTGAAGGACTGACATCCGCCTGCAGAGGGCCCATCATTCAGCAGCTGGCGTATCGCCTTGGAACCCTGACTGATGCAGTGATTGAAGCCCTCGATATCCCATGCGGCCGGGCTGGAGGGCTCCGCAATGTGAGTTGAGTTCAGCATAGCGAGGAAGCTTTCGGCGGCGCTTTTATCGACTTCCGGTGAGGCAATGAGAAAAGGCTCCACTGTCTGCTTCAGTGAAGGCCACAGCAGCTTCAGGGCCTGGAGTGTATTCAGTGAATGGTCGCTGTCGTTGCTGTCTACGGACGTAGTTGCTGAAGTCATTGGCTCAACTCGGTTTTAAAGGATGGGGTGGCTGATCGTTAAGTCAGCCCTTCGAAAACAATATGCCGAGATGACTCGTGCCAGAACCGGGTCAGGCAGATCCTGCAGTGACAATTCCAAGCTGTTGGCCAGCCTCTCGGACTAGGTCGAGTGAAGCGTTGTCATACCCCCAATAATTGAACTCGCGTTCACCTGGTGGGACTGTTTTAAAATACTGATGTCGGATCTGATCCCCCGACAGAACAAAGTCACGGATCGCCCGCACGAAGTCCCTCAATCCGCCCCCATGGCAGAAGTCTGGCCAGCTTCCATCGCTGTGCGTATCAACGACTTTCTGGGTGTACTCGTCCAGGATCAGTACGCGTTCGTTGTGTAGGCTCAGTTCTGCAATCCGTCCGCTGGCTTTGTGCAGGAAGAACTGCCGGCCATGACTGGCAATTGCGTTTAGAAATGAGTTGGCGATGGCGAGACGATGCTCTTGAGTCTCTGAGAAGGTTGTCACGGCGGACTCCTATACTGGATGTGGTAAAGGGCAAGATCAGCTGAAAGGCAGCATTTCTGGCAGAACATCTATGGCCTCGAACTCTCGTCCGGCTGCATTCTCCGCAGCGCGTGTGCGGGCCAAAAGCCGCTGGGGTATCAATGACTGGGCGTCTGACCAGGCGCGGCATCGGTGAGCAGGGAAAGCCCCCAGTAGTTGCGGAAAGGACATTATCCCTTATAGGGAAGGCCCCCAGCGAAAACCGAGGTGCCTAAAATCACGCCTCAAGCTGCTGCGCTTGTTGCTTCGTAGTCAATTCTGTTCTGAGTGTTGCCATTCCAGCCGCGGGGCTTTTTGTCATCCCGGTATTTGAGGCTGAGGATTGCCGAGTGGCTTTGGGACTGACCTTTGCTCAGATGCGCCAGGTGGGTCTGGGCGTCGCGGTAGGTCATTTGTTTGCATTCCTCGAAGAGGACTGAATCGCTGCCGCTGGCGGCGATGACCAGGTTCCCGACGAAGCTGACTTTTCGGATCAGAAAGCGAAAGTCATAGAGCGCTGCCATGGTGTTTCTCCGTTAGGTTTCGATGAGGTCATCATCAGCCCCTACGGGGTGTGGCAGAAGCGGCTAAAGCGAGTCAATTGGGTGCCTATCTCAAAGGACAGGCACCCCCACAATTACTGGGTTGGTTACTCAGCTGGCTTTGCTTTCTTGCGGGTGGGTTTCTTCACAGGCTCGGCCGGTGCGAGTTTTTGAACCGCTTCGCTGATTGCAGACTTGTTCTGGTCGATCCAGCTAGATTCAGGAGCAGGGTCAGCATCGATTTGCAGCGTAACTTGGTCCACCAGCCTGGGATTGAAACCACGTGGCAATCGGCTTGCTGGCGACAGGTTGAGCAGGTGGCGTGTCCAGTATTGCTTCCATTGCCCTTTCGGGCGGGCGAATTCCGCAGCGACCATGCCGGCCACCGATGACTTACCAGCGCCACCCTTGGAAAACAGGTTCGCCTTGTTGCTGAAGAGATGTGCCTTGAGCGTTTGAGTCACTGATTTATCCTCACAATCTTGTCGTGCCGGCGACGGTCTTGCCGACGCCAGCGTGGTTGAAGTGTACCGCAATGCCTTCAAGGGGGCGTGCAGGCCGGTAGTCCAAGGGTGCTGGCCCCTTGATACAAAGTGTGCACGGTGCCATCCATAAGCTGCACCTGAACCCACGAGTGCCCATCGCATGTGTAATTGAAGGCTAGCGCTTCGGCCGTCATTGCCTTGGCCTTAGCGAGCGCCTCATCGTAGGTAGCCCACTCATGGCTGTCGGACTTGAAAGTCAATACTGTAGGGGTCGAAGCGTTCGGACCCTCTGTGCCGTACTCAACGTTAAACGGTGGCAGGAAGACGGAAACGTGGAGGTTCGGGTCCTCATACCAGTCCGGAAGATCCTGCCCCAAGCTGGTGCCAATCACCGCCAAGGTGTAAGCGTGAACGAGGCTGGAGCCCATGTAAGATTGACCGTCAGGTGTCTCGACCAACCAACGGCCAGTGCCGATTGGACGGCTAGACAGCTGCCACTGAGCTACCAAGGGCATGATGGCGAGGAGGGTGTTAGGGTTACTGACAGCTTTTGGGGTGTCGAAAGGTCCAAACTCGCGGCGATTGAAAATTATGTCGCACTGCCAATCATCCCGCGGGGCGCGAATAAGGCCTTTCTTCGAGGGCTCAAGTGCAATAGCGAGGTAGAGGCTGAGCAGGTTGCCTTTGAGATTCTGGAGTTGCATATGGGTCACCAGTTGAAGTTGATGACCCATAGTCCGTCTGGATTGGATGTGGCAGAAGCCTCACCAGCCGCGATTTCTATTCAGCTTGGTCTGCTCCATTTGGTTGGCCAGAAAGGACTTCGCTTTAACATCCAGCTGCTCGCATGCCTTCGCACTCCCGTCGCCCCATTCCATGACTGAGCCACCACCCGGATTCGCGCCATGCCAGCTATTTTGAGCGGCTTCCTCAGTGGCGTGACCGGTTGAGACCCACTCAAACTGGTCCCCGTACTCGACGTCCCATTCAGAATCGTGGTCATCGTCATCATCGTTGATAGGCCAGCACTCATAGAACGCCAGCGACCACTTGCCATCCTTGGACTGCCAACAAATGTTTTCCCGGTTGAAGCTCATGCTCTTTTCCCAGCTATTCGATAAGGGGCCGGCAGGGCTGGCCGTTACTATAGGGGTGGATGCGCCTTAGTAGTCTTCGTCGTCCTGAGCGATTTGAGCCATTACCCAGTCCCAATAGTCGGGGACTGTTTGTTCACCAACGGGGTTTGCTGCGCTCCAGTCCGAGCGCAGGTAGTGCTCGTGCTCGCCAGCCTCAAGGAACTTGGCCACGAGCTCGCTGCGAGATAGCCCGAAATCCTCGTAGTCGTAAGGGAGTGAGCCGGTATTGGTGTACACCTCAGCTGTGGATTTGTTCGGGGCGAATGTGGCGGTAGAGGTAGGATTATTCACGGTTAGCTCCCTGATTTTATGAGCTATATTCCGTCGAAATTAAGGGTGCCAGAACCCTCCCGCTCAGAAATTCAGTGAGCGACCGATAGACCCTCAACTCTACGAATCTCAGGGTCGGATCGGAATGCCGGGGGCCTGACCGCACGTGGTTGCTGAATTAGGATTGAGCACACTCAATTTTCGAAGCGACCCAGTTCCAGTAGCCCTGCAAGGTGTCACAATTCAAGACCTCGTATCTCCAGTCTTCCTTCGTATACAGGCCATGCTCACCTGCTGCTGAATACTTCGTCGACAATTGCAAAGCATCCAGTCCAATGTCTGGTTTCCGTTGCAGCAACAGGGCGGGGATACCTGCGACGAAACCCTCAAGCAGGGAAGCAAAACCAGGGGCCCCGGTTTCCGCCCAGCCATAGACCTGATCTTTGGGTTCAGCAAAATTGTCGAACCGCACCCTGCTCAGTATTTCGCTTGACGTGGTGTGTGAGAACTCGAGAATGCAGACATCGAAACATTCAAGCAGTGGCTCAAGTTCCTCTGCAGTTTGAACCGGGTGGCGGTCGTGAGAGTAGTTGCAGACTGCTTTAAGGGTCCAGCCTGCGATCTTGAGGGTGTTGATGAGAGCGTGGGCCATCATCACTGTTGTTGCTTCTGGCGTTGGTTCTGACATTTGGCACCTCCTGATTTTGAGGATCCCAGGATGCTTGGCTTAACCGTGTGCCAGAACCAGGCGAGGAATGAATGTTAGAGAGGAATTGCAGTTCCACTCAAAGTGCAGGCGACGTCTCAGGCTTCAAATATTCCGGAGAGATAGCGTCGGCGGGTATGTCCAGCCCCCACCACTCAAGTACCTTCTCGCGGAAAAGGGCCCAGTCAGCTACGGTGGTCGAACCGTGGGTACAGAGCCTGCACTCTGGCGAGCCAGCAAGCTGTTCGGTAATAGTGTTGTGAAGGTCGATACCTCTCTCACTGAACCGTCCG
The DNA here is from genome assembly GCF_015461845.1 of Pseudomonas mucoides. GTDB lineage: Bacteria > Pseudomonadota > Gammaproteobacteria > Pseudomonadales > Pseudomonadaceae > Aquipseudomonas > Aquipseudomonas mucoides. The sequence continues at coordinate 72,049 of NZ_JACOPW010000012.1, forward strand.
ACAGTGCTGGCGTCGCTGCATTGGACCCAAATTCTGTCCCGCAGCGGGGTGGTTTCAAACCAATATTCGAGAGCCAATTTCGTTACTCCGTAACTGGCCATTTCGGCCCGTGTGACACCAGATTTTACCCGTAGGCGTGGATTGAATCCAAGGTGAGGCTCTTAATCAGGGCTCACCGTTCCTCGGCGAGGATCTCATCGATCAACTCGCCTGTAAGCATTTCCATTTCCGCAACGCGCGCTTTGGTACCGGTGACGGTATCGAGCTGCTCAAGGTAGGCATTGAGGTGGCGGTATATGGCCAGCGGCTTGGGCGGTGCTGTCACCTCTTTGTAGAAGGGGCTAGTCATCCCGAGTTCGTAGGCAAGACCGGATAGAGCAGCTATCACGACCTCTTCAGCGGCGAGTGCCCAGTTCAAATCCAAGGTGCTGATGTCGACCCTATCCAGTAGGCACCCATTTGCCCGGAACCTCTGCGTTAGCTTGCTGGATGTAGGAAATCTCTCACCACGGGTATGCTCAATAGCCAGGACGTCGATGTACTCAGCAACCAGTTCTCGGTCCTGCCTCAGGCGTGTGTAGTTTATTAGTCGGCCGGCGTGGAAAATTGCGCTAGGACCACCACTGTTGGCTTCCACGATATCACTGTCGCTGCGATGTCCTTCCAGATCGCTGTAGTTCATTTCTGTACGCAGATCACCGAAGCAGCTGAGGTCAGGGTTTCCTGCCTCTAGCTGGGCGTCACAAGGCTCCAGAAAGATAGCCTGCAGAACGTCCATACGGCACGTGAATTGGGAGGGGAAGGTGAGCATGACCCCCTTAACGAAGACGTCGACGTTGTTAAGTGCGGGGCGGGCAGTGATGAGGTCCATAATTATGTCCTTATGCGAATATGCTTATGCTGCGGTCACTTTGCCAGTGCCAGAAGCCCATGGCAGGTAGTTAAGCTGGCCGCCAAAGCCCCATCCCCTATTACATACCCGCTTTTGAAATGACGAAACTGGATGCAGTCGGGGAGGACGCTGAATGTATCGATATTCGGTAACAGGGTTTTGGGTTGCTGTACTGCTGCTGTGCTTTATGTTGGAGGTCTTCTTCAATTGCAGGAGTCACCCATGCAAGTCAGTCAATTCAAATGGGACCGCTTTCATCAAGTCGATGTGTTCAGCCTGGTCGAGGGTGATCAGGTCATCGTTGCAGGCAGCATGGTCACCGTAGCAGCCCCAGCTTATGAAAAGGATGGTCAAGTTCACCTGCCGGCCGCGCCAATCGAGCAAGCAGTAATTTTGGTAGACTTCTCCGATACGGCTGCAACTCGCGCCATGGATTACGTAGGGTCTTCAGTCCATGACTTCGGGGACGGTACGGCGATCATTGCCGAACTCGATGGGTCTACAGACCTGGTCTACTCACCTCGACTGCCCAAAGCAGAGCTAGAAGCTTTCTGCCAAGAGCATCTTGAGCGATATCGGGCGTTTAACTCCCAGCACAGTGAAGCTATCGAGGAAGGTGAACCGGTTCCCATGGAGCCATGGTGGGCTTGATACGAATCATCACCCCTCGCTCTCAATGAGTTTTGATTTGAGTGAGGGAGTGGGTTGACCCAGATAGGGTGTTATTGGCTGATAGTACGAGATACAAGCTGGTTTCAGAGTTCAGAATGCCCTAGGGAACGTCTCATTCTGGCTTCGCAGATCCCTGCGCCGCTAGTGACGCCAGCAGCTTATCTTTGGCGATCGACACAGTAGGAATTCCCGCATAAAACCGATAGATCTGATGGGTTACAGATTCGGCTTCTTCTCCGGTATCTCCTGCCCTGATGGAGAAAGAGTCACGCTCCTGCAGCGCGATATCGGTGATCGCCGAGAGTTCAGGCTTCAGCAGGAAGCCCTTGAGCAGCACTGAGCCGAACTTGGTTTGACCTTCAGGGGAAAGCCTTTGGTATCCATCCCAAACCATCGCGTACTGCCGTGCGCTCATCTCAGAGTGCTGCCAGTAATAATCTGAGCTCTTAGAACCAGCCCAAATCGCGCAGCCGGTTGCCAGGATGAAGAACCAAGTGCTGGCAAAAATGGATTTCTTGGTCGCTGCAATTGGTTGTTGAGGTTGTTCGGAGAACATTTGAGTCCTGATAGTGTTTAACCGGGGGCACTCAACGAGATCGAATGCCGAACGTCTGGTAAAGAAGGATGAGGCCTCGGCTGTAACGGCGGTATTCCTCATCGGTTTCGAGGTGGTCAGCATACCCAACCCCGAACTCTCGAGTAAGCCCTTTGCGTAACACCCAATCGATGAACAGTGGTCGCATCACCGTTTCTGCGAGTCCGCGCGTTTCGTGCACCCAGCACAGTTCGGCCGCCGGCGTGACTACTTGTACCAGGGAGCCTTCACCCTGGATGTACTTTACGGCCCAAACATCTGGCGTCGTATCCATAGCAATAGAGAACCAGATATCTCCGCTGGGTTGATCACTGAGCTTCGTTAGCGAGCGTTTTCGATAGGCATTGCTGACCATGCCTTCAAAAGCGAAGCCAGGCGTGAAGGTCGCACGATCAGTACCAACAATCAGGCGAGGTCCGAAATAATCCAATTGATCCCGAAGGATCTTGGACAATTCCGGGCCAAGCCGGCGCATGTAAAAAGGCTCGACGTAAACTTTAGGCTTGTCGGTCATAGGATTCCTCAAGTAGGAATGGAGTGGTCGGGTAACACTGCTCGGTGAGACCCAATATCACGGCACTACGTGGGAACAACGGAAAGCCTGCCCAGCGCCTGGTGACGCTTCAACCGATCAGTTGTAACGGGAACACCATCTGCAAAGTCGCGAAAGAGGCGAGCAGCTTCTTTGTTGACCAAGCCTGGCAGCGCGGACGCATTGGTAAGTGCAACCAAGCAAACAAGGCGGATTGCAGCATTAATCCGACTTCGCTCCGTGTCGACCTGGGATGGGTCAACCGGGAAGGGCCGGCGCGCTTGATCTATGGCCACGAGACACTGGTGAGTGGTGATGATGGAACTAAGGTCTATATCGGTCCCCGCGAGAACCTCGGCAAGAAGCGAATTGATTTCATCAGTGCGAGGTAGGACATTTTCAACGTAGCTCATTGGGGGATCACCCACTGACAGCGAGCTCCAGATAATAACCCAGGGGGAGTGCATTCCATTCCGGACGTAGGCATCGAAATTCAGCAGGCTCGTTTGACCTCAAGCCTGACCTTTTGTAATCAGGCGTTGAGAGGGAGAGCAAATAGCCTACAGGGACTCACTTCGGGTGCTACCGGGGTGAGAGGGCTCGTGCCTCAGCCACTGCTGCACGGAACGCATCCTTGCCGTCCAATCCCATAAACTCAAAAAACTCCTCCTTAGGCAGGGCATTCAGCCAGCTACGGTATTCCTCATCCGACATGTCGTCGATCATGTCGGCTAGGCTCAGGAGCTTAGGTAGCAGGCTCTTGTAAGCGTCGTTCTCGCTCAGATCCTCAGGCGCAGTGGGTGCTGATGTCGTCACCTCTTTCTCGCCTTGTGCTGACGTTTTGCGTGATGAATATCCAAGTGCGATCTGGATGATCATCCGCTCAGCTTCCTGGAACTCATCACCCTCGACTGCGAAAGCCATGCAAATGCTGGCCAGCTCATTCATCAAGCTGCTCGGTGGTAGCTTTCCGTGCTTTCTCCAATGGAGGACATCGGCGGACAGCTGGCTTAAGTTTGCCTCCACAAAACCGCGGGCGGCCAGTCGTTGAATCTGTGCAGTCATGGGTACAGGCCTCACTTAGTGATTGGGGTCATTCAATTGGAGCCAGGTTCAACGCGCTCAGCATGTTGTTGTGAGCATTACCAATTGTTGGGATGTATGCGACGGCGTGGCCTTCAGCATTCGTCCAGCGAAAGGCCAAGTAGAAATGGTACTCAAGAGGACTGGCAGCGCCCGGCCAGCCCGCCAAATATCCTTCAGCAGCTACATTGCCAACGTTATGACCGCCCCATGGGCGAATACCGGCGATCTGAATTGTTGTAGCGTTTCGAGCGCCTTCCATCTTCTCCCGGATCTGAGCCTTGTTGTGCGGGTGCATAGGCCTTTGGGGCATGAAACGACGAATCTGGCGGATTTCATTCCTCAGAATTTGCTTCCAGAAATAGGGGCGGTCGACCTCCAGTCGAAAATCAAGGCTGACCAGATCGCCGACCTGGAATTTCGGTGTAGGCATTGTGGCTTCAGCTGAGCTGAATGGCTGAGTAGGGGAGGTGACTCGTGTCATTGGTATGGCCTGGGTGCTTGTAATGTGTCAATCCTAAGGGGCATACGGCTGTGCCAGAACCCTAGGTCATGAGCAGCTGTTTTAATCACGCTCGATCAGTGGCGCGAGCAGTGCACGGTATGTTTTGGCCTCCGCCACTGACTCAAGAATGTCAGGCAAGGCTCGATGCTGCTGGCGCTTCGAGGGTTCGAAGGAGGGGGATACCGTTTTCAGGAATTCTTTCACTGAGGAGATATCCAGATTCCGGTAGTACAAGAAGTCGTGAAGTTCCGGCATCTGGGCTTCGATGAACATCCGATCGAAGTGGATGCCACTCCCACACAGCGGCTCGACTTTCTTGGTGACACCGTTCTGCCGGTAGAACTGAATCAGTTGGTGTTCCGCGGCCTTGAGAGTAGTGAAGGACTTGACCACCTCATCGAAGAGTCCGTTATTCGTATGCATGCGCGTGACAGCCTCATCACTTAGCTCGAGGACACTAACCATGGGCTGCTGGATCACGATTGAGGTACTGGCCAGCACAGTGAAGTGTTCATCAGTGACCACTGCCCCAATTTCGAGGATACGGTGTTCGTAAACTCTACGGTCGAAGAGCTCAGTAAAGCCTGTGGTTTCCAGGTCAAGCCATGGGAGCCTGCGTTGAGATCGGGTCATTGGGTCATCCTCCATAAATTGATGTGCCCATTGTCCAGCCGGCTTGGGTGTGCCACCACCCAAACTACGCTGCCATTCACTCGTTAAAACTGGCCCTCGGGTCAATGCAATGCTCCGGTGGAATTCCAGCTAGAGTGCGAATGGCATCGAACTCCTGAACCGCCGCCCACGCCCCGTTACCCGGATCAATGCGCCCTGATACGTACACTGGGAAGGGGACGCGCTCGACTTCACCGTATGCCCTGGGATTGGCGAGCATTTTGGCCAACTGCGACTCGTGATCCAGATAGGCCTGCTTGTTGAATTGAGCAACCAGTTCCTCTGTAAGGATGTCAGCACCGCACGCGATCAGGCCGACCTGGCCGTTCACCAGCCGCTCGAATGCTGCCTGGTCTTGATGGTAGACATTTGGGTCGTACTGTTCAGGTGTGAGGCGGATAGACAGTCGGTGCTTGGCACCGTTGCTCAGCTGTACCTGGTAATGGTGCTCACCGCGATATGCGCTGAGGAAGTTGAAGACAGGGGATGTGGTGCGCATGGTCAGCTCCGGAGTTTGATGAGGACCATGCAATCGTAAATGCCCCTGCTAGTGCCAGAAGCACCAAGCTTCGCCAGGGGCGTTGGCACTAACAGATCTACTTGTAGCTTGCTGCCGCATACAAGAATACTAATACCAAAACGATCACACTCGTACTAAGGATTCCAAATGTAACTGAACGCATGCTCTTCCGTGTGTTGAGCGCAAATGTCGGGATGTATGTCATCACACCGAAAATCAACAGCAAGCTAACATACCCCAATAGAATGGAGAGCAGGCTAGGATCGTTACTTGAAAATAAGAACGGAATTGCAGTGATGCTTATGAATATCAGGCAAAGGTCAGCGCCAGTGTCGACTACTCGCCTCAATACGTCGTGACACCATAGAAAAGCCCCATTTTGAGGCTCTTCAGTGCTATAAAACAAATATGTGATGCAAGCCAGGATTGCGCTTCCAGCCAGCATCAGCGTGATTGTGCTGATGCCTATCTGCTCGTCTAAAACTTTGTTCCCAAACACCGACAAACTTTCAGCCTGGGTGATGAGCGTGAGCAGTCCCCCGAGTGCGAAATAGAAGATCATGAAGCCGGCACGGTCGGCCAGATGCTTTTTCAGGTATCCGAAGTTGAAGCTGATGTCCTCTCGGATTGGAAGGATTATCTTGCTGCGCACTGAGTTAAAGCTGCGTTTTAAACGCTCAAAAAAGACTGCCATAAACATCCCTATCGTTGTGGAACGGAAGAAACCGATCTGTCCTAATTCCCAGACTCTTGTGGGCAACTAGCCCCGCTTAGAAATCGACGTACGCTCGGCCACCAAGTTAGCCCTGTGCCGGTCTAGAGCCATATCCAGCTTCGACGCGGCGCTCTCAAGGTTAGTGCTTAGCTGGCTGGCGGGGGCGAACACGTCCCCCGAGCTTGAAAGCTGCAGAGCCCTCAATTCTGCAAGGGTCAGTGTAACCTCAGACTCCGACTCAAGCTCCTCTTGGGTGTATTCGCTGAACAGTGTCATGCCTAGTATCCACTTCCTCAGTTGGGAATTCATTATCCCTGCCACCTGAGCATTAGCTAGCCAAAGCGGAGGCCTGAAAAAGTTTTCACAGCAGGTTCTGGCACGCGAATTTTGATGTGAGGATTGCCTCCTCAACGAATGCTGCCATCCGAAAGCGCCGGTGGCAGTGAATCAACGCAAGGCGCTTGTACCAACTGGAGATTCAAACGTGGTCACTCACTACTCGCAAGACCTTGGCACCTCTTCCTGCGGCCGGACCGGTTCAACCCTGGCCATCACCCAAGAACGTGGGCAAGTCTCGTGCAAGACGTGTCTGCGCTCGATGGAGAAGGCAGCACCAACACAGCTGACTGAGGGCCAGTCCGCGCCAGCTCAACAACCAAAGCCGCTGGTCACTCAACCTCAGCGATCGGTACAGCACGCGTCGTCCAAACTTACCGCTCGTGCATCCTGGGGTAATCGTCTGGCGCAGATGCCCGGTCGCAACCGCATGCCGCGCGGCAATGCTCAACAGGTGTACATCTGACTTTCCGCTAGGGCACCTAGACGGGTGCCCACTACACTTCCACAACCCTTTGAGTGCATCACTCTCCAAGCTGACGCTCTCAAGCTCGTTGCCCGCCTCAACAGGATCCTTGTTATCTCCTATCTCTTCACAAAACGTGAACTAATTTTGCTGTCTGACCTGCCCCATCAGTAAGGCGGAAAGTTCTCCACCTGATAGTTCCAAGCCTCCATTTGCTTTTTCTTTGCCATGTACTCAGGTGTCTGGGCAATCCCGTGCTCGTCGATGCCGTAGCGTTGCTCATCGCTCAGCATGAGGGGTAACACGTACACCACAAAAACCACCATTGCAGCGCCTACAACAGCTGAGAAGCCCAGGCCGAATACTAATCCGCTTACAACCATGCGCTCACTCCTAAAAGAGATCCGGTAACTCATTATTGTCCGCAGCTAACCGTGTCGCCAGCATTCCCGGCCTATTGGATGATATTACGGGACATAATTGCTCTCGACTGAGAATTGGTCACCCTTGGCTTAGCCCACAAAAACATGAATGACTAACGCAGTCAGAAGGGTCGAGCCAATCCATGCCAATACACCAAGGATCCAGGCGGGAAGCCCCTGTTTGAAAGGGTCCCAACCCCATGTCCAAAGTGCAACCATAGGAAGCCAGTGCAGTCCCGCCTTAGGGACATCCTGCATGTTCCCACCGATCACAGCAGTAATTGCTGCCAGAACGAGGAGGGTGGTTAGCAACCACCTTGCTCCCCTGATTGTTCGCTCAAGTGGAGGCTCTACTAGCTCAATGCCGAGTACCTTCATACCGGCAGCGCCAATTTGATGGCTTGAACTTTTGTGGGCCTGGTGTAGGACTGTTTCAGAATTGAGCCTGGCAATCTCATGGGGAATCTCTGTCACGATGTGAGGCCATTTATAGGCTAGACATCGCTCAGCGCCAAACCAAAATGACAGGCTCGAATTTACGCTGATCGCAGAATATGCGGGGGACCTGCGACGGAATGGAAGCCCTCCAGGTACTCAGCATGCTGCCGGGTGCCTGCCTTCAGGTTTTTGAGCGCCGATTCCTGAAGGCTGAGGCCATCTACCCTGGCCCGCTGGCCTTCGCGGTAGGCCAACGATTTTCTATCTTGGGATCTGATCATGATTGACTGCTGTGTTCGGCTCTACTTTCTAGACGAAGAAGTATCGGCAGGATTTATGTCAATTTGAGGGCCGCGCTTATGTATACCGCCTATGGGGGTGGCCCGCGTTGATCTCGGCTACTATTTTCGACCTGACGCTATTGAGCGCCAGCCCAAGTATGTTCGAGCCGCGCCAGTTGCGCCGGTCCAGGATGCGTGGATTGGACTCCCAGAGTTTTACGCCATAAACCCCATCACTCCCGCTTGCCTCAACAAACTCAAGATCACCTGTGTTGATCATTTCAAGTTTGAGATCCTCATGCTGAGTGAACTTGGCATACAGAGCATGTAGAAGGATTGCTTCCCGCCTCTCAACCCAAACAGCCTCGACGAAACCATCGACCTTGCGCCCAATAGCTTTCTGTTCAGCGGGATCATGGGTAGCCATGATTTCCGCAGCGCGGACTTCATCTCCAAAGAGGCGGGCCTTCGCGAACATGAGCATCTGTTCGACGCAATTGAAGATAATCCCCTTGACCGTGAACGGGCGCAGGTACCAGTTGCTGTATATCTCGCTCTTGTGGTGGAAGAGCAGGAACCCATTAGCAACCTTCACGGCCAAACCTCGGACAGCAATAGCTCCACAAACGTTGCCTCACCACTGAAACTACACGAAGCGAATTGACCGAGACTCCACCTAAGCGCCCGCACATCAGCCAAGCAGTCTAGGGTTTCTATGGGCGTTAGTGTGAATGAGATAGTCACAGTCATCTGCAATGGCCTTTGGCGAGGGTGTTTGGGCCAACCTAGGTTGGCCCCGTGATCTGCAAGCCTTAAGCCGCAGCGTTCTCAGATTTGTGCCCGAGGCTTGCTTGGAAAGATCGCAATGCAAACAAACGGTCTGCATAGGCGGACAGATCACGGAATGTTTTGAGGCTAAGCCCCGCTTGTTTTGCCGCCCAAAGCCAAGGACCAATTGTGACGTCCATTACGCTGATTTCATTGCTCGCGAAGTAGGCGTACCCCTGAACCATGCTATCCATTTGTTGCAGGTACTTACGCATGCTTGTCTGTGCGGCAGCGTCACCTTCTTTGGCAGCTTCCAACAGGGGGAAGAGTTGCTTATGAAAGGAGCGGACCTGCTTGCGGTAGATGGCACGACTAGCGGTGTTGGCAGGGAGCAGTGGGGGCTGGGGGTGTTGCTCGTCGATGTACTCGATGATGATGTCGAGTTCGCCGGTTGTCACGTTCCGATCACTGAGCGCCGGGGACTCAACGACATCGACTGAAAGCGCCAGATCGGCATGCTGGGCCATGTCCAGCTCGATGTATTCCAGACCTTTGACTTCGGCTGCAAAGCGGACGATATGCGATTGTACGCAGCTAGCAGAAGTGAACAGTTTGGTAGTTGAGGAAATGGACATTTGTGTAGCTCCGGATTGCTTGGCTGATGGGTGTATATTAAAAGCTCTTGTGTGTGCCACCAGCTACCGAGCCCGGAATTAATGACTTTCGCATACCCGATCTTGGGGAATGAATGTGGACCAACCCGGCTATTGGCCAGGTCGGTAAGTTGACTTGATTATGACGCTTTAGGCTGCCGTTTTTACGAGCGGCGGCGCCAAGTACACACCTTGGATTGCGCTTTCACGTTCCGATGTGGTCAACGACCACCCAAGGGTTTTTGCAATTGCATCAACTCCCTGTTCTGCCTGTTCGATTGTCGCGTAGTAGGTATGGATTCCAGCTGGGCCACGGGCCGTTTCCGCGATGTGTGCCACACGTTGCTTGCTCTGTGCTTTAGTCACGACCAGCACCAGTGCCGACAATGACGTGTGAGGGTAGTCCCCGCTGATTTCGCTAGCCACAGAGAAGGCGTCACGATCATTCAGATTTGATCCCATTCTGGCTGCGCGTGCCATTGCGCATTGCTCTTCGGAGATGAAGTCCAGAGGCGTTGCCGATTCAATTCCTGCCTCGGGGCTCGGATACACAGGCACACCGGAGTGCCAGCCATGGAAGCGGAGCTGCATCATGAAAACACCCCACTCTCGAACCGTCAGCTGTTTAGGCATCTTGGAATGCTCAGGCTTGAAGCGCTCGTAAAAAGCGTTGTCCAGGATTTGAAGCATCATTCGAACTGCACGGTTGCACACCTGGTGATCACAAGAGTCACTAGCGTTGCCTTCGGGCGTATCCGCGAATGCCTTCTCCTTGGCTGCAACAGGTAGGAGAAGGCGCAGCAGTTCAAAGGAGTATTCCAGGTACAGTTGATTGCGTGCAGGACTGAACGGCTTGCTCGCGATCTCCCCGGCGATGTGAGGCGCCCGGATGTCTGAAAGCAGCTTCACCAGCGACTCAACTGTAAATTTTGGGGTCTGGGAGATCATGAGGTTTGTCCTTGCTGATTTAATATGAGGCCAGTTTCAGTCTGTTTTTGCTGTGCCAGAAGCAACGGTGGCACTCATTTGTTCCCCTCAAATAAAGTGCCGGCAGCGGCCTTGATCTCCCAAGGCGGGGACTCAATTAAGGCGCTGCTGACCCATGAATCCGCAGTTCGGCCTTTGCTCGATAAGATCAGGAATTACTCAGGATAACGATGAAGTGATTCCCGCTGAAGGGGCCTTCCCCAATTGCAACCCTGAGCTTATCGACGACGTGCTCCCACCCGGGCATGTCGCTATCGGAGCCCTCACCGGTCATTGATGGGTCGACGAAGATTGCAACGTCAGCAATGTCGCCTTCGCTGACCGGGCCTTGCCGGGAATGCCATGTCATCGCCTGAGAGTTATTGAGCCAGCTGATGAATTCCGGCTGTGCGAACAACTCTGGTACGGACAGCTTGATGCCCGTGATAGTGCTGGGAACAGCTGATGCAATTGCGTGGCGGATTTGAGCGGACATGGACGAACCTCTTATTGAGTCGGATTGGGTGGTAGCTATGGCTTGCATGGGAAGCCAGCAATTACTGATGGGTGATCACCAGCTGTAAGTTGGAAGTCCGTCGACCGCATCAACAGCCTGGTCAAGCTGCACCCATGTCCCGCTCCAGGTTTGTCCGCTAGCTGAGCAGGGGAGATCTTTCGTTTTCAGCCATGCAGCGATGTCCTGGAGGCACCTAGGGATTTCCTCCCCCGCGGCAACCTTTTCCTCGATGCTTTTCAGGGAGATGAAGAAGCCGTACGGCCACGCTGCGCAGGGAACCCAGGCGTTCTCATTGCCCAAGGCTGTGAGCGTCGCTGCAACCTCTTGAGTCAGGTGGCTGGTGCTGATTACAGGAAGGGAGATCAACTCCATGGGGGCATACCTCATCGCTTGATTGATGAGCCATATTCAGGACGAAATCGGTGTGCCAGAACCCCATAATCGCTAGATAAACCGGGCAGATTCATTCCCCCGGGCAGGGCTTGTAATGGTTTCCCTGCCGTGTGCATATCGGCAAAGCCCTCGTGTAAGGTCGGGGTCTGGAATCGCGTGTCATAAGCCAAAAGGTAGCCCTACTTTTTGGCGAGGGGTGGGTACCTTGTTATATTGCCGCGAGACCGACAGGCCGGTACCAGCCCCGCAGGATCATTTACCTATTGAGGATGCAAATGCCAATCTCACTTTTTGACAGCGCGCCGCCGCCCCGGGATGTTACCCATCAGGTCCTGCAAATGGTCGTGTCCAATCTGACGGAACTGAGCATGCTGGCGGTGCCGCCTAGCAACCACCTCTATGAGATCTACAAGTGGGCTGTCCCTGCTGAGGTGAATCTCTACATTGATCGAATTGGGCAGGTGCCGATCGCTCCTGTTGAGTTGCTTGTGGCATTCGATGAAGAAACCCCGGGGCATGTCCTGGGGTTTCTGATGTACTTGCCTGTACCGACACATTCCGATGCTTGTGGTGTTACCTACATGGCTGTGCAAAAGACGCACCGAGGGCGCGGGATCGGTTCGGCAATGATGAAGAAGGCAATCGAACGGTACCCGCACGTCGAGCTGACCTGCCCGGTAGCAAAGGTTGGCTTCTACGAGCGACTAGGGTTCCAAGTGCTTGATACCCACAACACCCAGGTGGTCATGAACACGAGGAGCGCCAGCACTGAGGGTCAGATGGCGATTGTGGATGTGGAACCGATTTACCGCTCCAGCCAGGCCCTTGAAATCAGAGACAGGCTTTTAGCGCGCTGGGGCCGGAAGGAGATGGTGAATGCTGAATCTCAATTGAACCGGCACGTAGCCCAGCTTCAACGGCAGGCCGTCGCGTTTGTCGGGGGCAGGCTGGGTAGTGGAGTGAAGGCCTAGCCTCAACGCTCTATCGGGCCGCCAAAACGAGACCCAGCGAATCGATTCGCTGATGTGCCTCTTCCACGGAATCGCAACAATCAATCCAGAAGTCAGGATCTGCTAGGACTGATATGGCGATCGGTGGAACATCCGGGGACGCTTCAGTCTGAGGGCCTACAATGACTTGGGCGCCGCTGCGTAAATAGTTGGCCATGTCTGTGCGGGTTTCTGGAAACACCTTCAGGACGTGTGCATGCTGTGCTGGGGATAGCCCTGTAAGATCAGGCGGGGACGATAGAAGCTGTTTCATTCTATTGGGTTCTCATTGGCAGGGTTGACCGTCTTGCAACCGGGTGAATGGTAACCAGATTACCGGAACTCAGCGCACTGGCGGTCGGCTTCAGTTTGAGCAAGGCCTTCAGCTGCTTTGCCGGCCTCAACAAGGTCCGTGTACATTTCCTCAGTGTATCCCGATTGCGCCATCTCACCGTTGGACCAGCCGGCATTGAAGCCTGCGTCGCACTTGGAAACAAGAACAATCCCCCATACCTGATCGCTATCGTCCTTCTCGTCGGACGCATAGTGCGGACCTGATGAAACCAGCCCCTCGATCTCGTTGGACCAATAGAACTCTACCTGAGGCATGTCACGGCCGAGCAGGGTGAAGGGGATGAGCGGTGCGCTAGACATTTTGATTCTCCGCAGATGCTTGGATGGAGTAAGCATGAGAGCTGTTGCTGCGTGACACCATCACTCGCATAACTCTGGGCGCAGTCGTAGATCCACTAACTCTCCGAGGGTCAGCTCCCCGGCCAGGTACCGATTCAGTTCAGGCAATGGTTCGGACCCGACGCCAACACCGCTGAGGTCTTCTCGAAGCCTCAATTGGCGAAAAGCCAGTGCCCGGGATCGCTGCTCAGGGTTGAGGAGGGCGGATCTAAGAGTGCGCTCAACTGTGTCGCGGTCAGTAATTGCCATTAGTGAGCCTCAATGGGTGTGGACTTGGCCAGGCTTTCATCATCTGCATGGTCGACAGTGAGGCTAACCCATGCACCCTGCATTCGATACCCAACAAGAGGTTCAACAGCGTCTACTCGTAGCTGGCGGAAAATCATCGACGGGCTGTTGGCACGGTTTTAAGTGACCGAAGATTACTGCGTTGAGAAGATGCCCATCCTGGGCAGCGAATGTTGTTAGAGGATCGTATGGCTGATACACGCAAAATGACCAAGGCTCAGAAATTTGTAGCAGACATGATCAAACACCGTGGCTTGGAGTTTGTTCAGCTGAGCATGCAGGTCGAGGTAGATGGTGACATCGGGACAATCGTCGGAATGAACGACAGCGCGAACCTCAACGTACGATTTTCAAATCAGCTAAAGTACGGGAAGCATGTTCACAACTGCCATCCATGCTGGAAAGTGAAATACTATAGTGCTGAGGGGAAGTGCATCGCTCACTTTGATGGTGATAAGTGTGTATTCCGCCCTGATCAGACTGTTGAATGAACTTTCACATCCAGCGGCCAATTACACGTCCTACTTAGTCAAAGGCTAAAGAATGCAGTCATCAGACGAATCAATTTCTAAAATTACTATGTTCACAAAGGGCTCAGATGGGGTTTGGCTACCTGTGATCATTGACCCGATGGGTGATGCTGATAGAGAAAAGGACATCGAGCAGTATCTCGAAATTCAACGGGTTGAGCGCCAAACCCTGGAGAGCCAGGGCGAAAAGGTTCTAGGCTAAAAACAGTGCAATTCGCGCTGTGCAAACGTAGAGAACAGTTTGATTTGACCAGCTTTGCCGTTCAGTCATCACTGATCAAGGTCGCTACTAGGATTGGTTGGTTGCTTCGGGCGGTGAACATCATCGTGACCGAAACCTTGCTATACAACCCTCCAAAATACTCATCAGCATTCACACCGGCGAGCCGCTGTTTCAAGGGTGTGGTGCTGGTAATGTGTTTGGATAGGAGGTTTTCGAATGCATCGTGATCCGAGTCAATCCAAGCTTGCAGGTCGGTTCTCAACTGGGCAATTGGCTTGAGCTTCTTGCCCTTTGTTTTAGCCCTTGGAAGATGCGTTCCAAGCACTTCTGTTTTCTTGATGGAATAGCTTAGAGCCACTGAGAGCAGCTTTACTCCGTTGGGTGCTGAGAGCTTCACAACCATCGTCGTGTCCGAGGACATTGCTCTGAGGTCTTCTGGCTTCACAGAAAGCTCAATCTGAACGGTCTTGAATGGCGCAGGCAGGATTCCGCGAATCTTCATGCTCTGAGCTATCTTAGTTATCTGCCTCCCAGCCAGGCGAGCCCAGCCGACATGCTTCTGATTGAGGACGCAAAGGCATCGAGAGCCCTTATCCAGCGGAGGCAGGATCTTGTTTCGCTTCTTCCAGCTAAGCAGGTCGACCCCGGGCTCAAACCGTAAGCATGGCGATGCTTTGGTAGGGGTTACAGTGCCTAGATGGTTAATGCCAGACGGATGTGCGGATTTCACTGTCTCTTGGAGTTCAGCAAGGGCTGCCGATTTCCTCGATCGCCTCTCACCCTCCAGGCGAAGCTCTTGAGCATTTAACCGTTCCGCATTCGCTCGTTTTGCATCAACTTCAATGGTGCGAAGTGACTCATTGAATCGCTCGTATGCCTCCTTGCCGCGCTCTACATCCTCAGCCATCTGGTGGAACCAATCCCAGTCGACCTGAACTAGATCTGGATCAGTAGTCCATTCCCGCACCAAATTTCGTACTGACTCACAGGTTTTGTCTCGAGCTGAACCGTCGAAACAGACACTCAGCTCCTTGTTCCACCTCCCTCCCTGAGTCAGGTTTTGGCTCCCTAGGGTGACAAACTCATCCTCATCCATGATCACTTTTGCATGCAGCTTCGGCACTACGAAGACTTTACACTCCTTTTTGAGTAGCTGTTTGAATGCATTCAGCTTTGACGCACCGCTGAGAAAATCGCGGAGATCGAAGCGTGTATAGAACGTAGCTTTCTTGTTCGCGAGCAGCGTTAGAGTAGGGTTCTTCGTGATGTAGGGGGAGAGCACGGTAAGTTGAGACTGAGCACTGGTGATCTGTTGAATCCACCGCGGGGCCATCTTCGTTCGAATGCGGATCATCGGTCCTACCCTGGAAAGCCGGAAATGTACGTTAGGCCCAGTATATCGGCAGCTTAACTCTGTGGTCGCGTGCACATGCACCGTTAGAATGCTCACCAGACTCCGTGACTGGAAACGAATCAATGGATGTTCACCACTTAGCACCACCAGAGCTGGCAAGATTGGCAGCGAGCTCGAGAGAGATCTTTGAAGGCATTCTGGCTCAATCACTGGGCCACCAGCGCACGCTGGGTACCTGTCTGTATGCGGCGGTGATGTGCGCGGCGGTAATCAACCGCTTTACGAGTTTCCAGGCCGCTGTGCGTGGGGGGGATGGTGATTCGGATGGGGGGCTCTACATCGACTGGGTTGGTCATGGTCACTATTGGGTGGAGGCGACAGCCGGCGATCAAGCCTTTGTTGTCGATGTCACTGCGGACCAGTTCGGGCTCCCCAAGGTAGTAGTGGCGCCCCTTGAAGATCTGCCAGCCAGGTACATACCTGGTGATCAGAAAGCAGTGGATGAACATGCTGCTGAGCTGATGCTTGAAATCCAGTCGGAACAAGCCGGGTAATGCGATCGGTTTGTTTTGGTTACATGCTGTTGGCACGAGCATTCGTGCAGTTATCCTTACTCTCACAGCCCCGAACGGGGTACTGATCACATTCGGGAGCGTCATCGTGAAGAAAACTGATATTGGCGTAGGGCGGTTCTACACCGACGGCAAAGCGGGTCTGCGTGAAGTTCTTGCTGAGGGGCCGCAGTTCAAGCTGTACGAAGCGGTCGCAGATGAGGACTGCCTCCGTTATAAGCCTCATGTGAGTTCGGGCGGCATTCCTGCTGGGACCGAAAGCAACACCACTCGAGTTTCATTTGCCGCCTGGGCCAAGTCCGAAGTCCTCCCGGATGATGTAGGCCAGTGGCTTATCAATCACCAGTCGATTTCCATCGCTAAGAAGCTATCACCGGGGCAGCGAGCCTTCCTCGCGACGTTTGATCGTGATCTAAACCTGACAAGCAGTATTAGTTGCCAGCGTGGTGAATTCCGCTCTGCCAAGTCTTGCCGGGAGAAAGGGTTAATCGCTGAAATGCCTGAGTCATTGGCTAAGGATATGGATCATTTCGAAATCATCTTCACCGGCCTGGGCCTGGCCGTTCTAAAGCGTGTCCTTGAGGATCCCGCGTACGCCTGAGATGATCTGCATAGGAGCCGGACAATGGGTTCCAAACGAAAGGGAAAGCAAACGCTGATCAGGTTTTGTGTCCTCGCTATATCAATTGTTGTAGCGCAGGCCGCGACTGCAGCTTTCCCCTGAATTGCAGGCTCTGCTAAAAGCCCTCGCTGGGCTCAACAAAGTTTGAGGAAAATCTCGATGAATGCCGAATTTCACCCGGCAACCGTTACCGCAAAAGATGTGATGTTGTGCTGGAACCCTGGCACCGATCAGGTAGCACTGGTGCGGTGGCCAGATAAAGCTAACAACAGCCGTCAATATCGATCCTCGGCCCTGGCCTGCTATACATATATCCACGAAATGTCTTTTGAACAGCGCAAGACTCAGATTTTCGTTTCTGCGATGCATCTGATCGCTCGCGATGAATGCGATCCAAA
The DNA here is from genome assembly GCF_015461845.1 of Pseudomonas mucoides. Lineage (GTDB taxonomy): Bacteria > Pseudomonadota > Gammaproteobacteria > Pseudomonadales > Pseudomonadaceae > Aquipseudomonas > Aquipseudomonas mucoides. The sequence goes on from NZ_JACOPW010000012.1 coordinate 89,144, forward strand.
AGCGGTACACCGGGCCCTAAGCGGGCTCAAGGAATATTGCGCCGGCTGCGCGCCGGACATGCCTGTTTTGGCAAAAGGTATTGAGCTTCCATTGGGTAATTTGTACCCGGAAATGGAGTTCAGCGACGAAGGTGCTTCGCGATAGGATAATTGCCGTATACGTGTCCCGTACTTCGAAGCTTCGGCTATGGGAGAGGCGCTGTTTAAGGACGGCGACACCGTATATCGCGCGGCCGTCGTGGGTGGGAGCAATGCAACTGCTCAGTATCTGAAATCCAAGGGTGGTAAGTGAAAAGATGACGACCGCAAGCAAGCATGAACTGGAGCCATACTGGGGGATCGTAGGTGCTGGCTTGGCCAGCCGGCGAGCAATGCCGGGAGCGATGAACATCAGCCCTGAGCACAAGGCCCCGCAATACGTTGTAACGCTATGCGAGGCTCTTCTCGCGCAGTTGCAGTCTGCGGGTGCAAATGACGTAACACTGAAGGATTTGACCCGCTTGGAGCGTACTTGCACTGGTGCTGATTACAAGCACAAGCTCGCCCTGCGGTGCTTGCAGCTTGAGCGCCCGGTTGAGGCTTAGCTCGGCTGGGAGCTTTCGTAGTTTTCAATCCAGTCTTCCAGCCCCTTGGCCAGGGTCTGAAGACGTTGGGCTGGCTGGATTTCAGTGAACACTGGTCGAACTAGCCAAGCCTCGATCTGTACGATGATCTCGTTTATCTGTTCTTCCCCGCCCCAGTCGCAGTCCTGGTATTTCTGCTTTGTGAAACAGAACCATTGCACTTCGTCATCAGACTGCAATGGGGAGTAGTGCTCGAGCATTACGGTTTCGATTTTGCCTGCCAGCTTGACAACGCCAACTTTCATGGTTTCGCTGACTGATGCCAGGGTGCCCGGCGGCATACTGAGCAATCGGTCGCCAATCAGAAAAGCCAACTCCTGCATGCGGTTCAGGTGGGCGTCGTACTCAGGAAACAGTTGCGGCGGCTGACCTGGGCGATAGATGCCAGTCGTTGTCAGGGCTTTGTTCATTTGCATGGTGGCTTCATCAATGGCTAAGAGATGAGCCATCGTAAATCGCGTTATGGCGTGCCAGAAGCCAAGCGCCAGCTCCTGGCTTGTTGAGGATCACTCGACGGTTGACTCCCTGAGCTTGTCGAGGACGTCTGGATAGTTCGAGTGCAGCTCTGGCCAGCCAGTGCCGGGGTTGAGTGCCTCTGCTGGGAGCTTACCAGTGCTAACGAGATATCGAATGCGAGGGTGGGCATGCCCTACCTTGGCCAGCCAACCGGCGCAGGCGAATTCCTCTCCCACCCGGCTTTGGTGACATGCGAATATCGGGTCGAGATAACTTGGACCCATCCCATTGATGTCCGGGCTGCAGTTTCTCAGCCGTTCAGCCTTCTCCAGATCAAAATTGGGAATGTCTGAGGCTTCTTGATTCACTCGCCAAGGACAAGAGCCGCAGGGCTTTTTGAGAGGGTTCAGCGCGCATGAACTGGACACGGGTGATCACCTTGATCTGGGCGGTTCAGAGACCATTATTATGCCTGAGCTGTGAATCGCCACCCTAGCTCAGGGGCTAAACACGGCGGCGGCCGGTTGAGCTGCTCCGTCTAGTTTTCCCGCGACGGAGTAGCGGTGGCGTTGGGAGTTAGTTGGTGGCGACTGCTGGCAGTGCATCCCCGGTCGCAGTGCGATGTGCATTTCGTAAGTTGGCCAGCGCAGTGAACAGAGCTTGTAGGTCGCCGCCGAGTTTCAGCTGCAGTGTTACTTCGCCGGGTGTGTCGCCCATCATCGGCAGCTCTTTCTCAAGTGCATCTGCGAGAGTGAGCAGCGCAGGGACAGACGCATCGAGATCTTTGCGGCTGAAAAGGGGCGAGGGCGCCGAAGTGTTCTTGGGTGTGATCTTCTTGTGGCCGTTTTCGCGTGCTTTGGCCAGTTGATCTCGCATGTGAACTACGGTGTCCGCCCCTTTCAGCTGGCACTTGAGATCTTCGTTGATCGCGCGCTTAACCGATACCTGTCCGGCCACAACCATTTGTTTTACTTCAGCTGGTACACGGTCGAAGTCCAGCATGGTGCGCACATGGCTCTCCTTGACGTGGAGACGGGTGGCAATCTCAGGGACGGTCATCTTGAGCTCAATCAGTTCGCGATACGAGTTGCCCAACTCCACAGGCTTCATGGCCACCTGACGGTTAGAGTTCAGCTGGCGGATGATGATCGACGCAGGGTCCGCATCGGTTTCCATAACCCACACCTGCTTGATGGTGCAGCCCTCGGAGATGGCAAGCATCAGGCCAGCGTAGCGAGTAATGCCGGTCACCACTCGAAGCTTGCCGCTTTCTGGTACCACAGTCATAGGATCGACGTGGTCGCCAGCCTTGTAAGCATTGGCGAAGCTACGGATCTGGTCCGGATCCAAGGATTCACGACGGGAGTCGGACATGTAGCAAACCAATAGAGCGACGGGTAGTGCAAACGCGTTGTTGCGTTTCGGGGCGAAATCGAGCCCGAGTTGTTGGTTCTTGATCAGGGTCTGGGTTACGTCGTGAAACTTGCGCAGAGAATTGCATGCGGCGAGGGAGTCGATGGCATGAGGGGTGATCAGGTCCGCGGCGATGTTGGGGGTAGTCATGAGGAGTTCTCCTGTTAGTTAATGAGCCTAGTTTCCTACTGATTTAGGTGTGCCAGAACCATACTTTAAAAAAATACGTAGCTTGAAAGCCCGTGTGCTCAGTAAAGAAAACGGCATATTTTTTACTTCCTTTAAATCGGCATGACAGAGTTTGTAAAAGTTTAGGAATTGGCTTTTATTTTCCATCCGGCCAAGTTAGATTGTTCAGGTGTTTTCTTTTGTGGTGGTCGTGAGATGTCGAGACATAAATTCTATTCTTTTTGTACGGATTCAAATGTACAGGTGTATTTTTGTATTTTCGCTCTGGGTTCGATGCTTGGCATTGTGGTATTGATGTTGCTGGCTAGGACTTCAGGTGCTTCGATCTCTGGAGTGGACGTAGTTACCTATATGCATTTTGGTTTGCTTTCATCACTCTTCACCTGGTTTGCATATTGTGAATTTTGGGTGGGGTGGAGATTTCCGAACAACCTATTAACAGATGCGGCTGCTGTTCTCCTCGTTGCAGCAGCGCCTTTGCACTTGCTGTTCTTCCCACTTATATTCAAATAGTTCAGGCTTTTTGGCGTCATTTTGTATTGTAAAATAGTTAGTTAGGTAGGATGGGCCTCAGTGATTAACAAATCTACTCATTGACCTATGAGTTGCGGAATCATGTGTGAGATTTTAACGAGTAGGCATGCCCAAAAAATCAATAGGGAATTTCAGGGGGCGCAGGTTAGGATAGGTGTCATACCAACTTGCCCAGCATGACAATATGAACGACCAGACAGTATTGAACCTTACCTCTATGGCCAGAAGCATTGAAAATGCAGTGGTGCAAGATTCAAGATCAATCATGGCCGAGTGGGTTATTAAGTCTATTGAAAGATTGGCTAAGGAAGCGGGGCTCCTTGAGAAGCTAGTGACTGATGCCGCAGGGGACGTGTCCGGACCATTGACCCTGATATTCGCGATTCAACTCAAGCTTGCACCTCTGATCGGAGCAAAGATCGGGGTGGCCTGCACGAAGGGACATCTGGGACGGTGGGAGTTCGTGGATATGCCCAACTTAAACGAGCAGTTTTCGACCGTGCGCGAGATCGCCGTAGGGGCGATCGGAACCCTTGATCGGGACTCAATGGAGCGTTTCGGGTACCGAGTGACGGACGTATTCAAGCAGGTTGTCGCCACCGGCGAAGACCAGCACCAAGCAAATGCCCGGGTTTATGCTGAGAAGGTAGGCTTGCATCAAGCTGGTGAGGCTCCTGAACGAGAACAACCTGCAGCTCCGAGCGCCCCGACAGCTATCGACCTGACGGAGGCCTGCGCAGTCCTTCAAGCCGATTTTGCTCGTGACGGGCTCGATGTCCATAGCCAAGATCTCATGAAGATCTTCTTGGATGAAGTGCGGGCCCTTAACTTGGGCAGTCAGGTTGCAACCCTTCCAGATGGCCACATCTACTGCGACCTGTCACTGCTGTATCTCGCGCATGCCAAATGGGTAGGAATAATTGCACAGACTTTGGAACTGGCATTGTCCGAGGACCTTGAGTCAATCACGGTCGCACCAGCTGCGACGCAGACCCTAAAAAGCCTCAAGGGCCTTGGGTATTTGCGAATCCGGGTGATGGAGGCTGAGACCTCAAATAAACGAGGCTTTGGCGTACTGGAGCCTATATTTGAGTCAGCTCGAACAGGTGAGTCGATGGAGCAGGCGAGGGTCAGGCTGCACCACCAGAGCCTGGGTCTTCGTCCGGTGAAGTAGCACCGCTCAGACCCAGGGCAAAAAAAGTGAAGTTTTTGTTAGGCCAGTTTGAGGTGCATGAATCAGGTTTGAAACATAAGCTCGGCGTTCAATTTCCCTTTGCGTGCCGGCTAATGACTACCGCAGCGGTCGGGCTCCTCGCCCAAACTACCAAATCGCGACGCACATGCCTGTGGCTTGTGCTCGCAACGCTGGGCACAACTGTTGCCAGCTCACTGATCAGCGATTTCGAAGACAGCATCATGCTCGGGATAGCTGCAACCGTCCTGCTGTTGGTCGTGAACTGTCTACCCTGGAGCTTCAAAATCCACGGAGACACACCCGTTGAACTTCTGTACCTGTCCGACTATTTCAAGCCCGTGTTGATAGCACTTACCGTAGTGGTAGCTCTTGCATCTATGGGGGGAGGTAGTGACACCTGGAGCGCCATCTCATCGCTTCTGATGGTGAGCACCGCACTGTTACCTTTGCGCAAAAAGCTTCTACGAGCCTGAACGCTAACCCTGGGCCGGCATTCAGCTGAGTTTTGAGCGCCAGGCCGGCCCCGCTTCGGCAAGTTTGGCCGCCTCATCAAGGCTCCCGCTGCAACCCCACCAGGTAGATCTGTCCCACGCTCCGCCATCAAGGCATCTGACGTCATAACGAACACCATCCGGGAATTCAGCAAACCAGCGAAGTTTTTCCGCCTGGATCTTGGCCTCAAGCTCATCATCGGAAATAACGTAGTCGTTTGCCTGCTCGCGATGCTGGGCCTGAATGGATTTGATGATCTCAACGCAGGATTCCCAGTCACGGGAGATGATGAAGGGCAGGTCCCACCAATGCTCCGTCTCAAGCGACTCGCGGTCCTCATTTGGAGTTTGGTCAAAGCACCGACGCAATGTGGGATTTAGGGGAAACCGCCCTGCGACCAGTTCTTGTTTTTCGGGCCAATGTACTGGCTGGTATGTGTCGACCTCGACAAATTCATCTAGGAAGAGGATTTTCCGGGTACGTTCGGCCGGCTTGGTCATTGTAGGGCCTCTGATTGGGGATGCGTTGAGGATAGCTATCCTAATGATAACCCCGCGGTGTGCCACCAGAACGAGCTCACCGCCTGGCAGTTTCTTGGCGAATGGTTAGCTCGGTCTGAATTTCGACCCCACACTATGGGGTGCACCGTCACAAATCCGTCGGTAGGATCTCGTTAGTTGCCTTACTTCGGCTTGGCTTCTGCTTTGAGCTTATCGCCTGGATACAAGCGCATGAACTCCATGGACTGCTCTGGGGTGGCGCGTAGCCAGTCGTTGATCAGCCCGTTAGGAAGGATGACAACGCTTCGTTTCTCATCGTCGGGTTTGTGGTACTGGTTCATGAAGTGATTTTGTGCGTTCACCGTCAGCATTGTGAAGCTGAGTAGCCGGCCTTCAGGGCTGTGCCATTCATCCCATAAGCCGGCGATCGCCATGACCCCTTCATCTGAGCGGGTAATTCGGGTGGGCACTGCTTTGCCGCTTCTCCAATCGGGTTCGTAGATCCCCGAGGCAAGGATCACGCAGTGTTGCCCTTTCTTCCAGGCATCACGGAAGGAAGGTTTGCTGCTGACCGTTTCAGATCTGGCGTTGTAAGTTCGTCGTCCAAGATTCCGGTCTTTAGACCAAAAGGGGAGGAGACCAAACTGGCCAACTTGGGCTTCGAGTTCGGACTGATCATCATCGGTTGCTTCGCTGCCACGAAGTCGGATGAAGGGACCAAGGTAAGTAGGCCATAGGTCATGTTGGTATGGTTCTGTAGGGGCGACCCCGAAGCCTGCAAGAAGGCGGTCTTCAGTTGGGGCTTCGTAGTGTGAGCACATAGTCAGTCTCCAAAGAGTTGCGTCACAGGATAGACCGCAAGCGACATGTTCTGTCGCGGAGTGTTGGTAGGGCCACACAGGGATCGGCCAACTGAACACCGGAAATGGGACTTGAATTTCCCGGCCGGATACATAGTTCATCTGATAGCCGCTCGTCCAAAAGGTGTGACCCACCCACTCTGGATAGGGTCAGCAGATGTAGATCCGATTTTTGCAAGGAGTACAGATGACCGCGCCAATGACCATTCTGGCCGCCGCGTTGGACAAGGTTCAACACGATCCAGCTGCATGTTCGCTGCCGGCACGCGCACAGGCAGAACGCGCGGCGATTCTGGTAATAGCCCAGTCTATTGAGGTGGCGGGGGAGCCAGCACATCACGCCTCGAGTGGCTTGCTTCCCTACGTTGGGGAAGTTACAAAAGCCAAAGAAGGTTTGCGGGTCGCGCTAGAGGAACTCGACGTCGACGCGCCGCCTGACAGGCGAGCAGTGCTTGTTGCCAATTTCGAGCGGGCACAGGACGTGTATTACCAGGCAACTGCAAGTGTTGCGGAGATCATCGGCCGAATCGTCAATGCTCCACCAGAACGAAGGGGAGAGTGTGTTGACTCTGATTGGTCTGCGGGATATGTTTGAAGCCAGGCCGCGAGAGACGGCCTTTATGGGCCCTGCCCCGCGACCCTTTGGGTGGCACCGTAGGAACTAGCCAAGAAGCCTCTGCTTCTCTCACCCATACCAAAAGCCCGCATTCAATGCGGGCTTTTTGGTTCTTGGCTTCCGCAGTCAAGCCTTCCGGACGTCCAGATCCCCCGGCATGGACGCCCCAAGATCAATTCCAAGTAACAGAGCGCCGCGAAGAATCGCTTGCTCAGCATGGCAAGCATCAGACATATGGACTGGTCGCTCATCACCTTCAAGGGGAAATCCTGCAGCCTTCCGAATCATTTTTATGGCGAAACGAAAGGCCTCGGCACTTGGCTCAAGATTCTCCAAGGGGACAGTTAGTTGCTTTGTTGGTGCGTGGTATCTCATGAGTGCTTGTCCTGGGCCTAATCGAATTTTCGACAACTGCGGTGTTTTATCCTTTGGAGGCCCAGGTCTGAGCGAGGCTGAACAGAGCAAGTATGGGGCCGATACCAATCGCTGCTCCGATTCCTGCGCCCAGGCTGGTCAGCTGCTCACTCGTCGTCAACTGCTTCAAGTTTTCCGAAAAGCGCGATTTCGCCCAGATGCGTCTGATCGGGCAGCATGTGTTCTAGCTCGCGTAGGATTTTTTGAGCCAGGCCCAGCGCTTCGTCTCTCGGGATAATCAAACGAACAAGGTCCGGGTAATGGGACTTCTCGTCCAATACTTCTTGGCCCTTCCCGATTGTGAATTCTTGATCGTTGCAGCGCATAGTGCGGATTCCTTTAATGCCTGTTGAACATGTCTGCTTGGGTATTGGCCGTATCTGCCTTTGGTGCGTTCAGCGGGTGGCCCAGCTGACGGCGAATCTCACCAAGCCAGGCCTTGTAGGGGGTGTTTGCTCGCTCCCCCCAGGGGTAGGCATCAGTTAAAGCCCTTCGTAGCGCTTTCATATCACTGCGGCCTACATTGCGAATTACTGCCGCTACCACCGGCGCAGCTGCATCTGCCCACGACATTGTATTTAGCTCCTGGTGATCAACTTCAACGGCGGTACCAGTTTAGCTTGAAGCATCTGGCATCCGCGGGGATCTGGTCCGGCACCCAGCGTAGGCAGTCTAAGTACATACGTTCAGGCTTGCTTGGACTCGGCCGAGTTGCTTGAACCAGATAGGCCGATCCACCAGAAGTCACAATGTAGTCGCCGGCGCTCAAACCTTCCGCACCGTCAATGTACAACTTGCAAGGGGTAAATGGCTGACGGCGGCTCGCCATAGTTGGATTACCTATTGATCTCAATGCTTTTTTGAGTTGGGAATGCTTATGCGCTCGATCGAGACCCTTCCAAGCTCGGCTTTGAATTGAAGGTCGTTATCAGCTTCGTGCGCAAGGCAGATCAAGGCCCGCGCCATGCAGCTTGCAGCACCTTCGGCCCCGAGAAGCTGAACTGCTGCGGCTATTTGCTCTGAGAACAGTCGATTATCCATCGTGGGCCATTCCTTGCTGTTGCGGACAGTGCCCGCGCGGTCATATCCATAGTCGAGCATAGCAATGAGTGCCACAAGCCATAACAACGCTGCAAAAATCACCGCCTGCCTTGCCACCCTTTTGGCACTCCTGTTTTGGCTAGATCCTTTGATGAGCGGCGGTAAGATATAGGCATTCATTTCGCGAAAGGATGCTTAGCGTGATCAACGCCATTTCCCCAGGTTACCCGCCCATCGATCAAGCTCGTTACTCATGGTGGCGGCGTTGTTTGATTGGTATCACGGCTCTATTTCTTGCCCTGGCAATACAGACCTGGATATTCACGGTCGTCGGGAAGGAAGAATGGAATTCTCTTTGGCTGATGCTTGCACATGGCGCAACAGCCGTAGCACTTCTGTTTCTGGCCGCGGTACAACTCAGAGACTCAGGTGGGCTCCGAGCGCTTTTAGGCCATGGCCTTGGGCGAACCTTAAAGGTCTATCTTCCGATCGTAATCGTTATCTATGTTGTCTGCACAAGCCTGGACGTGGGGCTAGGTTACGGCCGCGAGACTTTCATGATTTCGTTCTTGGGTGGCCTCTCAGCCTTGGAAAAGTTGCTTTGTCTGGTGATGCTGCTGGCGCTCCCCCCTATCAGTGAAGAGCTTTTATACCGCCACTTTTTGATGAGATTGTTCCCTATGAACAGTCGTTTCTGGCAGTGGACTGCAATCCTGATCACCAGCACGTTGTTCATGTTGATGCATAGCCAATACGCGCATTGGCCGTCTTTTGCCTTGATTGGGTCTTTGGCTGTGCTTTTTGCCTACGCACGCGTGCGCACTGGTGGCATTTTGGTTCCGGTTCTCTTACATAGTTTTGCAGAGATATGCGGCATGCTGAGCGACACAGTTCTGAGCCAGTTGGTATAGGGAAGACATTAAGTGGAAGCCGTCATTTTCGATGCCTTTGGCACAATCCTTCGCATCTGCGAAGGCAAGCACCCATACCGTCAGCTCATGAAGGCCGGGATCAAGCAGGGACGCAGGCCCAGGCCGGAGGATGCGTCCCTACTCATGTCAGGTGGCTATGGCTTGGCAGAGGCGGCAGAGCTGCTCGGGATTGAAGTAAGGCCTCAGGAAATGGCTCGCCTTGAGGCGGTGCTGAGGGCAGAGGTGGCAAGCATTGAGCCATATGCAGATGCAGTGCTGTGCATCAAGGCCATCAAGGCCATCAAGGCGGCAGGGATCAAGGTTGGGATCTGCTCTAACCTGGCGATGCCCTACGGTGCTGCGGTGACCCGGCACTTTCCCGACCTGGATGCTTACGGGTTCAGCTTTGATGTAGGGGTTCTAAAGCCCGATCGACGCATTTATGAGGCTGTACTGCGAGATATGGGCGTTGCTGCGGAAGATACCTGGATGGTGGGTGATTCCCAGCGGTGCGATAAGTACGGCCCCGAAGCGCTTGGAATTAAAGGGCACTTTCTGCAGCGGGCCGGCGGTGAGCTGCCTGACCTGTTGGAGTTTCGCAACATCGTCATCCGTGCACCCGATCTGTGATTACTTGTTCAGCATACGCTCCTGCTCAGCCACCAAAATGGCCCGACCGTAGAGGTTTGTGGAGATGTGGGACAACACCAAGCTCCCGATACTGCAGCCGATAAGATTTTGGAATGGAACCCAAGCGTCAGTGCCATACAAGCGAGACAAGATTGAGGTTATTTCCAGAGCATTCAGCCCCCACGTGAAGAAACTAAGCAGGGCCCCGAGGGACATGACGAATGACATGAACCAAAAGAATCGAGCTGCAAATTTACCGACAGTGCTTGCAACCATAGCTATCTCCAGATGGGTTAGTGATTTGAATGCATTGTGCCCTTGCCCTCAAACGAGTGGAAGCCAAAGGCCGTCTAGCAAATTCTCGATGTCTGGTCGCAGGAATTAACAATCAGTCACCTTCAGCCAACCCGCGGTAAAGCATGGATCTTTTTGGATTTGGCAATCTGAACGGTCACGTTAATCTGTCTAAAGGCTAGTAAATTCGGGAGGGCAGAGCTTTGAGGTTTTGGACAACAGCTGAAGAGAAGGTACTCAAGGAACTCTACGGGGACACTCCGATGGCGGAGTTGACGTCCATCCTAAATCGAGAAGTAGGGTCGATTCATGGTAAGGCTAGGACCTTAGGCATTAAACGCAGCGACACTTTCCGAAATGGCCAGCACGGCGGCCGTTTCAGCTCAGGAAGCAATTCCGGAGAGTCCACCCGTTTCAAGAAAGGGAGGAACCCCCACGCGAATACGCGGGGAAGGGATTCTGGGCAGTCGCTTGAGTAGGGATCCCTCTTTAGGGCAGGGATCACACCAGCCGAACAAATGTGCTAATCATTCTGAGCTTTGAGCATTTCCAGATGTGCTTCTTCTTCAACTGTCGATTTTCCGTTCGCACTCCGCCAGGCAATTCTCAGTTCGTAGAGCGAAATCAGCCCCGCGTGAGTCGGTCGGAAATACACACCTGAGTCATCAGAACGGATTTTCTCTAGCAGCCCGCGTTCATGAAGGTCGTTCACGATCTCATCGAGGTCGCTGAACCGGTCAGCTTCCTTCGGCGAAACGTGCAAACCCTCAGGCTTGTTGGCCAGCCAAAGCACCTTTTCAGGATTGAAAAGGTTTTTCGTGCCGGGTCTTCCTGATTGCTGGGTTACAGGCCTTGTTGTGGGAAGAGTTGCCTGAATCACTGGCTGCGATGGTTGTGGAGCTTTGATCATCAGTCCTTGGCTACGAGCCCAACCAATGACCTCTTCCTCAAGCCAGTCTGGCATCACCAGTTCGTCGGCGATCTTGCCCCACTCAGCGTGCGTCGCTCGAGCCAAAAATGCAGAGCAGGAAAACGCCTGCGGCATCCGTGGAAAATGGAACTGTTCATCGCAATGGGTGGCTAGAAACGCCGCCAGCCCATCACCACCCTCTGGAATCTCTACATTGGCAACGAGCACGCGGGCGTGTGATACGGCAACTGACATGAACGCTCCGTAGATGTCGTGTACCTCAACGCCAGCCTCCCAATGAAGATGTGGTTCGAACATGTACCACTGTGACAATGAGCGATTCAGATACTGGGAGATATTACGGATTAATCGTGGCCCGGCCGGCCGCGTAGTGTTATCAGCGTCGTTCATTATTCGATTTCCAGCGTTCCGTTGGCGGCTACTTCTTTACCCTTGGCCGTGATGCGAGCCAAGCCATTACCGATCACTTCGAAGAGCCCTAGCTTGAAGCCTTTAGCGATTGCGTCAGCGGTCAGTGAGGGTACTGCGTACTCAACCATGCCGGAAGTGGTTCTGGCTGCGCGCGCAAGCGTTTCTGGAAGATGGTCGGTTGGTTTAGCATCTGGGTCATACTCGCAATCGAAAGCGACCTCAGAGAGCAGAACGCGTCCGACAAACTCCCCCACCGGGTTGGCCCGGGCAAAGGAAGTGCCATCCAGTATCAAGGTGTCCTCGCCCTCAATGCGCTTCCACCAGATCCCAGCTGATGTTTTCTGAAAACCGTAGTAGTCCGGCGTCATGTCGAAGCGGCCGCACTCAGACATTGTGGGGTCCTGGATGTCATCACCCTCAAATTCGAAGCGAACCTGATCGCAGTTGAAGCTCGCAATGTTAAGGGCACTGATGTCAATAATGGACGGTTTGTTCGATAGCAGCGGGGCTTGGGTATTCCACAGATCCTCGCTGAGCTCCTGTGCGTTTCCGATATCTATCACCCCATTCTGGAACAGCCCAAGGTGCAGAGTGCGATCACGTAAGAACACTACAGAGACGGGCGAGACGATAATGGCCAGATCTGTCCGACCTGCCAGTTTGTTGTCGTAGGCTTCTGCAGCGGTCTGGAACGCTGGGAGGTTAGTCAATTGCATTCGGGCTCTGCCTGTAGTGATGTTCGATGAGGGTAATGATCAGGCCGATCTAGACGTGCCAGAACCTCTTACTGTGATTACCCAGTAGAAAGCCCATGCTCTACACAGCAGTTTCAAGAGTCGAATAGGACTCCAAGGAGAACTAGGTGAGCCCCAGCATCTTGAGTTCCCGCCCCAGGTGCTGAACCGATTGGACTGGGATAGTGCTCGGGCTATGGCAGCGGGGCGTTTGAGCCGGGCACTTGACCCAGAATCCAAGTGAGGATTTCATCTGCCCCATCGATCAGTCCGATTGAAGCCTCTGGCCATGTGTGAGCGTCAGCGGGCGTCTCACCGTCGTCGTTATCGCAGACCACCAGCATGAGGCCATCGGGCAAGTACAGGTGCCATGCGACCCCCGTACCACCTGTGCCGTCGAGCGAGAACCCGTAGTAGGTTGGTTCGCACGGCGTCACGCCGTCCGGCATCCGAAACGGGTTTCGAATTTCAAAACCTTCATGGTGGAATGCCAAGAGGGTTGGATCGTAGACACGTGGAGGGATCTCATCTGCCAATGCTTTCGGTGCTTGGCTTGAAGGTTGGGGTTCCAGGGCCTGCGCGCGGCGTGCAAGGAGGATGCTCAGGTATTGCGCGTCATTGCTCACGTCGGTTGGCTCGCAGCTCAGCGCGGTCTTGAGGGCGCTTTTAAGCCATTCGCTAGCCGTTGGTGATTTCAAGACTTCGGTGATGTGCTGTTCGATGGTCATGGCACTGCCCATAGCTGGGATTGAAGGAGAGTGGTCGAGTAGGGCAGAGGGGAGTTGTCCAGCCCCTTTTTGATCGCTATGCCGTTTGTGGGTGATTGAGGTGGATCCGACGGGCATAAGAGCCATTCACGTCTTTCTCCAATGCTTCGACGTAGAGGGTCACAGCATCAGTCAGGCTTTCATCAGTCATGGCTGGATCGAAGCGCTTCATGTTGGCGCTAAGGATGTTGCGACCCTCGCTGTCATAATTGCTGACCAGCATCAGGCTTTCCGACCATGGCTCGAGAGAAATTGTCGCGGTCTTATCGCCAACCACAGTCTCATAGTCCATTCGGGCAATCAGGCAGCTAATTTCCATGTCTCGGGCAGGGGCGACCTTCCAACCAAGGGTGGTAAGTACCGCCGCGATGCGGGATTTAACAGCGGTGTATTCGGTAGTGAAAGTGGTCATTGGTATGGGCCTGATCAAAGAGTGTGTTGTTTCGATGGGCTTATGATCAGGGCGTTTAGCCTGTGCCAGAACCACCAACTCACAAACTTTCTCAGGCCCTGTCGCAGACATCTCTAGGGCTGTAGTTTCCTAGGCTTGGGCTTGAATCGTCGTTGGCGGTGTGAAACTCACAACCTCCCATTCTTCCAAGGAACCGTGATCGACCAGTTCCTCGATGACCGTTGGACCCGGGACATCAATCCATTCTGCCGCCCTCAGCCAGGCAAGGAATTCAATCTCGGTTTGGTTGGATCGAGCCTGCAGGCTCGCCAAGCCATCCTCCAGTTCAACCACCAGATCAACGCCCCAGTATTCGGGGTCACGATATTCCCGGGCCTGATTCCTGATGACCTGCGAAAGATGGCCACCGTAATAGCTCAAATCGCTTGTTTCGCGCCAGCCAGGTTGGAGCAGCAATGCTCGCGCCATACTGGTCGAAATTGAAAAGTAGTCAGGGCCGCCCACGCTTCTCTCTGACACGAATTCCCAGTACAGGGGGCCAAGCGTTGGATGGGCGGCAGAAACAACCACTCCAGTGCGGGTTCGGCGTTCGTCGTCGCGTTCGATGTGCACGGTTTACAGCTCCTGAAATTGTTCAATGAACCAATGTTATGGTGATTATTTCGTGCCAGAAGCCGGCAGCAAAATGCCCCCGGCTTTCCTTTGATGATACTTAGGTCAGGTTGGCAGCCCACTCTGGGATTTCATGAGATGTGATAAGTCCAAAACCCACTGGGTCATTGAACAAGTCGGCGTTTGCATCAAGGAGCGACTCCTCCAGGTCGGCCATCTCGTGGCGGCAGGCTTCGGAATAGGTGGAGTCCATAGAGCGCATGCGTTGAATCTGAGCAAATACAAGCTTCTGGCTTTCGGCATCGATAACGATCCGAGTCATCCGTTCGTGCTCGTCTGCTTCGAAGATGTGGCCCCAGGTGCCGCTGATGAACTTTGACATGGATATTCCCTTGAATCGTCGCTGTTGATTGTTGCGAGATGGCGTCCGCCTTTGAGATTTATGCCTGTAAGCGCTGCCAGATCGGAAAGTCCTGCAATTGAGGGGAAACAAAGGACTGAGGAAAGTCGAGTGCTGCTCCGGGGGCTTCTACATCCAGCCATGCGGCCGAGGTTAGCCAGGCGGTGAATGCGTCGACATCCTGCCCACTACGTCGCTGCAGCGACTTGAGAACGCCTCCAAGGGTAGTGGTGGTCGACCAAGTGCAGGCTTTGGTTTCGTCGATGTCGTGCTCTTGCTGAAACTGCTCACTGTCGAGCATCAGCTTTGTCATGTGGTCGCGATGACTCCACGCCATGATTCCTTCTCGCCAGCCTTTGCGCAGCGTCATTGCGTCCTCAAGGTTGGTCGTTAGCGTGTAGCAGTCAGGGGCGTTATGGTCCGAGCCATCGACAAAGCACCAGTAGACTGGGCCCAAGGTTGGATGGCTGGCGCTGATCACGACGGTTGCCTGCACACACTGGGCAACAACAGTCAGTGAAGGGAATGCATTGATCGACATGGGTGACTCCTCAAGATTTGATGATTCATCTTGTGGCCGATATCGGTGTGCCAGAAGCCCATCATGAAGGTTCTGTCAGGCATAAAAAAGGCACCGCGAAAAGAGGTGCCTTGGTGTGTTTGGAGTGGCGATCAGCTTGGATCGCGGCACTCTTTAAGCACCTTGTCGGCTGTCTCACGGGAATTCAGACCTTTACCCCACGCCTGCTGGACGTAGAAAGGCTGACCCTCAACGATGCCCGCGGCGTCGGAGTGCGAGATATCCAGGTCATCGGCAACGAACTGGGTTACCTCACCCTCCCACACGCTGTAGGTCTGAGTGTTGCTCTGATCGGGAATAGTCATGGCTGTGTTCCAAGTGGCTTCAAGATGGAACCATGTTCAAGCCATATTAGGAGTGCCAGAAGCACCTAACGTTGCGGTGGGGTGCAAAAAGCTAACCGGTCACCTGCCAGGGTGTACAGAGACTTGCCGTCCGTAACAGCCTCGGTTCTGTGAAGCTTCATGTATTTCTGCAGGCGCCTTTGCTCGATCTCGTTCAGCTCCGCCCCGGGAACATGAATACCCACAAAGCTAAGCCACTCAACCGGATCAGCAGAGGGGATGCGATCCATAGGGATTGGGCGCAGCTCAAGCTTTTGACCCGCAGTCGCATTGATAATCAAAGGCTCGATTAATGTCCGATGTACGGGAATGGACAGGCACTGGCCGATCGCCGCCTCTGAATAGATTAGTTTCCCGTCCTTGAGTTGCACGACGAAGTTGACGCCATCTTGGTCGACCATGCCCAAAGGCGAGCCAAGCTCGATAAGTGCTGCCAGCCGCCGTTGGCCAGTGAGTACGCTGATTCCGTGTGCGCGGAGGAGAAGGGATACGTTCACAGTCATTTCTTGTTTCACCTTAAATTTCGGATACTTCAGCCTTGAACCACCAGATCCAATGCAACCCAAGCCTGAACCGTCGCTCTGTCCGTGCTCAGCAGATTACCGGAGAAGGGTGGTTCAGCAGATACGACGCCCGCTATAAGCCTATCAAGCTGCTGCCGGCCGCACGATATTGTCAGGCTCAGGGTGGAATTTATCGCAGAAGGATTTTCGCCGGTCCTTATCGATCCAGCGCTCGTACTTGCCCGGGTTTCCGTCAGCCAGGACGTTGATGGCACTGTAGTGATCACCGACGAAGGCCAGATCTTTGCCTTTGGCCGGGTCGCGGGCTACACACTGCACCCAGCCATCAGCGACATAAGTTATCTCTTGCCAGATGGAGCAGCATGCGAACCGAACAAACCAACCAGGTTGGACACCGAGTTGCTTGAGGTCAGTATCCGAGGTGCAGCGGGTGATGGTGACTGTCGTGGTCTGAGTCATGGATAAAGCTCCTAGTCGATGAGCCCAGTATCAGGGTGGGGGAGGTGTGCCAGAACCTTCCCCAGAGGAATCAGCTACAGCCAGAATGAAAGCTGCTCGAGGCTCGTTGGTGAGGCTGGGAGGACTGCCGGCGCTGGTTCCGTGTCGAATTTGGACTGGAGAGCCTTCAGAAGGGCGTGCGGGTCATGCAGCACGTCTTTTATCCCATGAACAAAGATCTGGTTACTCATTTTGGCCATACGATTCCATTCCCCAAGCCCGCCCTTGTAAAGGGTGGCCGTACCTAGCCCTACGAAGTAGTCGACCACCAACATGGGGTTATCCAGCGGTGCTATGCGATTAAGGGCATAGTCGAGATCGAAGCCCATAAACAATTCTGCACCTTCCTCGTCGATCTCGAACTCATCTCCGACGTTGGCACTTTGAACAATCGTCCCGTCAGCCAGGGTGGTCGTAGCTTCCCAGTCGACCATCGCATGGGCGAGGTTGCGGAATCCGCGCCAGGCGCTGTGATACTCAGCGTCGGCAAATGGAGCTTCAGCTCGGAATGCGACATCCTTCTCAGTGAATTTGGGAATCGAATCCAAAGAAGGAATTTCAAATCGCATCCCGCGCTCATAGATGTCTTTGTACGCCCTCAAAGCCGAGAAGCTATTTTGATACCCATATCGCGCGCTGATAAAGTCAATTGCAATGATTTGACGCTCGTCCAGAATAGTGAATCGTGGAGCAATCCCTAGGCGACCGGATTCAATTTCTTCACGGATTTGGACGGTCAGCATGATACGCAACAGGTCGAGACAATGTTGTGGGCTGTACGAGTTAGGGACGATCTTGATAGTGCCTGTTTCTTCGTTAACAGTGCGAGCAAGCCAGCAACGAGCGGACGGGTCGAAGTGCTTTGCCAGCATGAAGGCACGGAGGTCACGAAGAGGTGCCATCCAAGAATAAACCCCACCCTCAGTTGCGATAATGTTGTCTGCGCTAGTGTCTTTGGAGATTTTGCCGCAGGTCCAGCATCCAGTGCGAGCCCCGCATGCTGGCCGCGCTTGCTCGGTGCCGCTCAAGTACATATTGACCATGCACTCGCCACCGTTCGCTTCGCGATATATCTCCACTAGCTCATCAAAGTTGTCGTAGGTTGAGAACTTGCCAGAACGAACATAGCCGATGTATGTGAAGACATCGAAGGTATCCCAATTGGCAATGGGGCTAAGGATCATCTGGCCGTTGCCCATAGCGTCTACCGCTTCGGTAGCGCTCTCGCCGCGCTCCTTCATCTTGGAGGCCCGAGCGCTGCTCTCATCAAAGCGGGTGCCGATGAGAGTGACTAGGTTAGCATCCTTGGCTTTGACCCCATCTTTCTCAGCAATGTAGGCCTTCACTTGTCGCTTGATTTTATCAAGTGGTGCTGCCTTGGCCATCTGCTGGCATTTGGAACTTGCGCCCACACTCATGATCGATCGCCCGGACAGAATTGCCACCAGATAATCGTTGCTCAAGTTGGGTGAGGCTACCCATACCCGAGTAGGAATGCCTTCGGTCTTCGCGAAGGATTCGATAGATTTAATCTGTCCCTTGGTATATTGGTCAATTCTTGGGTTTTCCATCCTGGTGTTAGAATTGACAACATGGAGGGTAGGTGTTTCTAAACCTTCAGACTTCAGTTCGGAAAGTGCGGTATAAGCAAGGCTTAAAGTTACGCTACTGTCCTTGCCTCCACTGTAGGCCACAGACAAGTTAGCGCCGTTGATTACTTGCTGTTTGATCGCGTCGATCGCGCTTCGTACTTTCTCATCGAAACTCTGGCTTACAATCGGCCCACGTGGAGACTCAACCTTGATCTCTTCGAAGAGGCCTACTTGCTTAACGTTAATCAGGTTTGCGTGGGCGGAGGTCATGATTGCTTCACTGTGTTCAATTCGGTATGAGCACAGTTTCAGGGCGAATCATGTGTGCCAGAACCGCCCAGGTAGAAAATCGTTGATACGAAGTCGCCGGGTGGAAAGCCATTGGCAAGTAGCCCACCTCTAAACCTTCAGGCTGATCATCTATCAAAAAGCAGTTACTCGCTGTCCCTGCTGGTGGCACGTCAACATTGAGTGGATTATGACTATCCCCGGCATCCGTAGCTGCCTCACATTAGACACCCACTCAGGAAACGATCGTATGAATCACTGGCTCAAGACCCTTCTGCCAAAGAATCCATCTGCTGTTGAACTGTCGCAGAAAATCGACGATGCAGATGAACGTGTTCAGAATTTGAAGGAGCAAATCATTGCGGTACAGGCTCGGCGCTCTGAGCTTGAGCGTGAGGCGAGAGATCTTGCTTCCCAAAGTTTGGGAGAGGCTCAGCTTGCCTCCGTAACGAGTGATGAAGCTGCTTTGCTCAATAGCTGCAAAGTGAGCGCTTCGATTCTTCAAGGTGAGCTACGGCGCCTGTTTGTAGAGTCCTCTCCGTTTTTGAGCGAGCTTGCTCAATCAGAAATGGACAAAAGCACCTCCATCCATGACAACCTAGGCCGTTGGCATTCCCGCTTTTAGATTCAGCTGTGGTTCCTAGGAAGCAAATTGTCATGAAGATGGAAGAACCAGACGACGTTTACGAGATCCTCCGCGAAGCTAAGACGCTAGCCAGGCGCTACTACCATTTGACTGGCAAGCCCCTGGGCGTCACCGGCGAGGTGGCGGAATACGAGGCATCTCGAATCCTCGGTCTGGAGTTGGAACAAGCCAGAACGGCTGGCTTTGACGCCATTGAGACCAAGGATGGAGTAGAGATCAAGATCCAGATCAAGGGCCGGTACTTCCCGAACCCCCGCATGCGAGGGGGTAGGCTCGGATCGATCGACCTGAAACAACCTTTCGACATTGTGATGCTGGTTCTGCTTGATGGCGACTACAACGCCTTCCAGATCTACGAAGCCAAAAGGCCAGACGTCGAGGCGTTGCTGACCAGGCCAGGCTCGAAGAGTAGGAATGAGCGTGGTTCATTGGGTATTAGCCAGTTCAAAGCGATCAGCGTCCTCAGATGGGAAAGGGTCGAGATCAGTCAGCCGGCATGATGCATCTGCTATGGGCGACCCCTGCCGAGGCGTTATCCTAACCAGCTACATGCAAGCACCATGAGGTCAATTCAGTGCCACAGTCACTATTCGATCGGCTAGCCCAGTTCGACGCTTCGATGCTTGCGTCTGGACGGCCCCCTGTTCCTGGAGAAGAGCGCCGGGCGATACAGCTTACCAATGCCGTGAATCCAGAGGCTGGGCGGGGTTTCGACTGGCTTGTCCCCGAAGCTGCCAGCACCGCCAAAATCATCCACCACGAACAGTCTGCCGATTTCATGCTGTTCGCGTTCGATGATCGGAGTCTGCTGGTATTGCTGCAGACAGGTTTTGTGTTCTCGGTGGCGAGCTGCAACGCCGACAGTCTTGGCAAAGTCAAAGCCTGGCTCAAAAGCCACAACATTGCTTCAGGTGCCCCGGGTGGGCCTGCTGCCAACCAGCCCTTTGATGTTTCGGGCTAATTTTTGGTTTATCGCCTCCCTGAGAAGCCGGCCTTTGGGGCCGCAGAGTGGCGGGACTACAGTTTTCGTTTATGGTAATTGAGTGCCCAAGATGGACATCGAAAGGGTCATCCTTGCAGCAAAGCTAGGCCGTGCACGCAAAGACGCTCAAGTTGATACCTGCTCGGTTTTTGCAGCAGCTTTGTACGATCTCCTATCTGAGAGAGGCATTCACAGAACAATTGTCACTGCTGTGAAGAAGGGATTCCAAGCCTGGGCTCACTCGGTCATTGAGGTAGAGGGGCGCTACTACGACTCCCTGGGTGAATTTTCTGCCGCTATCTATCGCGATCGGGCACGCATCCATCCGTCCGTGAGCCTAGATATCGCGTACGTCCCCGATTCGCGTGATGACTGCTACGAAGAGGAATTCGTTGAGATGTACAACTTCTATCTGAAAATGCTGACAAAGGCCGCCGTTTAGGAGCCCGCGTGGACATCAATGGCCAATGAAAAGCTTATCGCGCGCATCACTGATATCGCAAGGTCGCTGAACAAGCGCCAGCAGGCATACCTCGTTGTGGCCTATGAGCTTGATCAATCCGCCGAGGACGCGAACTCGGGGCCTGGTGCCAGGGCGGCGTCAGATTGGCGGTGGATTGAGTACGGTCCCGATGGGAGGGTTCGCAAGCTCACTTATGACGGCCCTCTGCGGGTGGCTTTGGAGTCTATGGAGCTCGTCGGTCACGGCACAGGGTCCACATGGGGCTCATTAGAGAAACGTGGGCTGATCCTCACTGAGCACCGGCTGATCGGCCTCGGCAGTCTGCAGAGCCTGTTCGTTCGAATGACTACCGAAGGTCGCCGCGTTGCCCGGGCAGTCCAAGGTGTAGAGATTGTGAAGCCTCGCCCTGAAGTAACTGACAAGCCATTATCAATCACCGCGCTGCGGATCCTGCACCTTTGCCAGCAGAGCCCTCATGAGTCATTAGACTCATTCGAGCCCTGGATTGGACGGCCCTATTACCCAGATCCAATGATAGTTCTCGGCATCGCGCGGGGGCTGGTCAAAAAGGGTCTACTGCAGGTGGGTAGTCACAAGGCGCTATTCAAAATAACGCCGGCCGGGCAAGCCATTGACATTGAGTCGCAGGAAAACTGGAAGCCATTCAAACGACCAGCTTAGGTGAGTCAGGGCGAGTGAACCTCTTCCTAGGTTGACGGTTTCCATTCCTTACTTGCGGTACTGAAAGCCAACACGGTCAGTAACCCCATGCTGACGACCATCCTGTTCGAAAATACCCATGTGACCCGCAAGCCAGGCCCGATGAAATACGGTCTTGCTGATGATCTTGCGCACAATGCGCGGCAACAGGCGGGCAGCGTAACCAATCATGTAGCAGCGGAAGGCGATGGATTCCATGTGGACACTCACAATCGAAGAGTCTTAAGTTGAGGTAATGCTCACCTGGAGAGGGGCGTGCCGCCACCATCATGGAAGGCAGAGCTCCCGATCAGATCCACGAGGTCAGAGTCTTCCACCAACCCTTGTCCTTCTTGTGCCGGATATGAGTGCGCGCGGCCAGCTTGTCCTGGTATTTACGGCAGGTTCCATTCAGCGACTTTCCAGCTGCAGTCTTAACGATTACTCGATCGCCGAGTTTGTGGTTAACACAGGCAGCGAATGCTGCCGGGGTAGGTGATGGGCCGCGGTCACGCGCAGCCTGGCTGGCGCTAGCCGGTGAGGTGAGAATGACCGAAATGCTGCCCGCGATGAGGGCACAGAGGATGAGTTGACTGGGGGAAAGGCGTTTCATGGAGGTCTAGCACCTAGGCAGTTCTTGATCTGCCAAGCGTGCGGATCATGCCACGTCGATGCAACTCATAAGCATGGCCCCAAATTTAAACCGCCGGCGGGGACGCAACCCCAAAAGGAAAACGGACATCCTCACTCGAGAATTGTCCGTTTGGCATTTGTTTGCGATCAATCTGGGGTTTGTGCAGATGTCTTGATTGGATGCGGTTCCCAGCTCTTACGCTTGTGCATATGTCGGGTGGTAAAGTGAGCAGGCCATCCAAGCTGTTTCAAGATCCACCGACACAAGCTGCTGGCGCTATAGGTCCACCGATCAATCAGCTTAAGCTCGGCCAGGCTCTTAACACCGCACTCACGCTCATCGCGCAGATCGGACTCAAATCCGAACCAGGGCTTCAAGCGGCTTTGGTAGCGATCAGGCACGAGCAGATCCCCCACGCACTCTGCAGTGAAGCTCCCGCCAATGACTTCAATACCTGTCTTGCTCTGATCGTGATTGGAAAGAACGAAGCCGAAAGCCATGTAGAACCGATTGCGCTGCTCGCGTGCTTTTTCAGTGCTGGCGTCGATATCGGCAAGGGAACCGGGTTCAATTGTGTAGCCGGCAACATCCTGCTTGGTAAGCCACTCGATTACGTTGGACATGAGTGCTGGGCCCAGGCCTACACCTTTCTTGTGCATTATCAATTGACCAGTAGGCCCGAACTTCACGCATTGGGTTTGATGGCAAATTACGACCGACACCTGATTGTTCCAGGTATGGAATGAGGATCCGCTGGCTGCCGGGTGGACTGCGCGCGCCCTGTAAAACTCGTAGTGGCCCATGTGCCGTGATTCTGGGGATGTACGGGTGTACTCAGTGATGACCGGATAGACCTCCCGACGATCTCCAGCGGGAACCTCGTATACGAACAGATCCTTGACGGTACAGAGCTGCTCGAGCTCGTTGGAAATACGCTTCAGTGACACAACTTGTCCTTAGCCATTTAGGGGCAGTATTACCGGGTGCCAGTATAGTGAGACAGTAAATTTAGGGGCAGGGGCAGGGGCAGGGGCAGGGGCAGGGGCAGGGGCAGGGGCAGGGGCAGGACCTAGGTTCCCGCGCAAGCTGAAGAAATCAGCGCAGAAATCGGTATGTTTTGCTCCTTGAGTCCACCGATGTAGCCCTCGCAGGCGGCCTTCCTTGAGCGAGGGTCAAGCTTTTCAAGCTCAGCGGCTGTAAGTTCATCTCGTTGGCGGTTTTCCGCGTTGAGTTGATCTTGATGTGCAGCATTTGCGGCCGCATGCTTTGCAGCGAAATATGGCTCAAGGATCAGCGCCTTACCAGCCAGGCCGATAGCGATGCCAATCGTTGCGCCGCAGACAGCATAAATCAGTGTTTTTCGATTGCTCATATTTTACCTAGTTGCCAGTGGCGTCTTGGGCAGGAGAAGACTTCGCGTTGTAAAGGTACCAAACTCTAACGCCAGTGAAGCCGGATGATACTGCAACTCCGGTCATCTCATACCTATAAATAGTTTCTACATTGATCAATGCTACTCCTGTACGGCCGAGCCATTGATTAACATCGTCCATCAAATCTTCAGTTGAAGACTCTTTAATACCCAGTATTCCCGTTTTCGTCTTGTTAAAATCTTTGAAGTAAAGTTTCCTAACCACGTCCATAGCAGTTTCACCGCTCGCTTAGTTTTGATGGAATGACTATTTCCAACGTATCGATTTCTTCATAACACTATAACTTGACGTGGGGTTAGTCTGTAATCAGGTTGAGGTGGTGTGCCTAGTGTCGGGGTTCAGTAGCTAAGATCCGCAGGCGCTCCGGATAAGCTCGCGGGCGTGACCGGCATCAGAAGCGTGACCTTCGCTAACCAGCCAATCGCACGTGGAGGCAACGCCCGCAGTATTAACCGCGGCTTTTATCGTGCCTACCAGGCGCGGTTTCAGCCCGCCTGGTTGGACTAATTTCGACTTGCCGGGGCTCGCGTCTCCATTACGCGCGACAGAATTGAAAAGCTCGTAGGTTGCCTGACCAAGAGTCGTAAATGTCATCTGATCCCTGTTCTGATCGTCGACCCCTAAGACCACGAGACCTTTTCGCTCCAGGCCCTGAGCCGCACGCTTCTCTCCAGGCTCAACCGGCAGAACCGTTCCTGCTTGCGGGTCAGGGTATATGTGCTCGATGATGGAAGCGATCAGCGCTTCTTCGCCTGGCGAGAGCTTAACTGCAGTCATGGTAGTGAGTCCGATTCTGTATGCTGAATTATATTGTCCGGGCAATGCAGGCTACGACCTTTTGAAGTCCATCAGCTAAGACTTCCCGGGTGTCTGTCAAACCGTAGGGAATTATTGAGACCATCTTCGTATCGGGCGCGATCCAGTACACAGTGGTTCGAGCGCCATCTGCGTCGGATCCAGGATCTTAAATGATCACTGTGTCGCCGGCGTTCAGGTCCTCGATACAGATGCCATGATCAAACCCCAAGCTCAGATTTGATTCGCTAATGTCGAGTTATGCATCGCAACTACGTATGCCGACAGGGCAGCGTCGCCTTGGAAATGACCGATGCGCAAGGTGCCATTCTCGGACTCTCCCGCCACAAAAATCTCACCGGCGCAGTTGGTTTCCCAGGGCACCTTTACCTCATCTGACAAGGCGTTCAGTAGGGCGGTGCGCTCTTCTGGTGTCATTGACGGTTAACCTTTCACTTTGCTGCGTGTTTAGGGGTAAAGCCAACATTACACACGATTAGCCGTCCAGCTGCTTGGATCCGTACTCAGTTTCCATGTCCGACTTGAAGCGTTCTGCCTTGAGCCTGCTAGCGAAGTGATAGATGACCGGATCTTGAGCGGGGTCTGCATGGGTGTCTTCGACGAGCCAAGGCTTCTTAGAGCTGCCCTCGTTCTTGCGCAGCGTGAATCGAACCTGATCCGAAGGTTTGACCCATTGTTCTTGTTCGGAACTCCACACCACTGAATTGCCAGCTTCACAGCTGTTCCAGCAGCGACCGTTGAGGTACTCGCCAGCCTCGTTCTGATGCTCGGTGGCTACCAGGCCAGTGTCTTCACAGATGGCGCAGCAGAAGTGCTTGAAGAGTGGTGTGGTGCTGACGACAGCGCCGGCGATGGCAGCGACAGTCTGAAGTGTCTCGGCTTGCGTGTTCATAGTTTTGCTCCTGGGTTAACGATGGAGCAATTCTCTGGCCCTTTAACCCGTGCCAGAACCACCCAGAGTCATCATTTCTAGCCTAGGTAGCTTTAGCCCAAAGTGAGCCCTTGCTGCCGGCAGTTAGGGTCGCCTGGGCTGTTTAACGGGATGGATTGACACCGGGCTACTCAGGCCTACGCTGAAATAGAGATCACACCGGCATCTAATGGTGTTCACCATTCATTCGAGGTCTGCGATGAATAAGGCAGAACTGAGCAAACTGTTGGAAGAAAAGGTTTCTGACAAGTTGAAGGATGGGTACGAAATTCTCAACTATGCGATGGATGCGGCGAGTCGGGACAAGCTCAAGCGGGATTTGAAGGTCCATGGCCGCAACGTACCGCATGAGGATGGTAAGGAAGATGAGTGGCGCAATTACCTATGGCAAGTGGAGCGTGGCATCTACCAGGGTGATGCTCGGACCAAACAGTTTCAGATTGAAGCTGTTCAGACCTTACAGCCAGAAAGCGCCGGAGAGACAACCTCATCCAGCGCAGGATTGTGGAAGGCGAGGCGCCATTAAGGGGTTGGAAGCATTTCAGCGCTAGCGTCTTCGTGCGCTTCGACCTGCCGCCAGAAATGGGTGACTGCGTCACGAGCCAGATTACCGCGGTATACGTCGCCGGCATATTCATTCTCGTGCCCGAGGTATGGGCTATTGATCACGAGGGTGCCACTCTCTTTGCTTTGTGCCGCATGGGCACTGTCCATGACCAGGACCTCGGCCGGGCGATCGGTAAAGATGAAGGTGTGAGCGCCACCATCCATCCCCATGGCAACGCGTACAGGTTTCAGCAGCGCCAGCAGTCCATTGCATACGGACTGGGCCGCCAGCATGCTCTCCGACGTCATGAGCTGATAGGGCTCGTCCGGAAACCCATCTTCATACCCGACGACGCGCCAGGCCTCACCGGCGAAGCGGGCCATACTCACCTCGGAGTGTGGATCCTGCCCTGCATCAGCCCTGAGGTATACGTCGCCGTCACAGTGGTCGATCATGGCCATCTGAGCACCTCCAGGCTGCTGGGACAGGATCAGAGACAGGTTAGGGTGTTCGGCCAGGCTCACTTCGTTGCGAACTGGTTCCAGTACACCTTCCACTTGGCGCGGGTCGATTGGAATGTATTGAGATTCGATGCCGTACATGACACGAATGCAGCGCTGAACCTCGAACTTGATGAACACTGGTTGGCCTGGTTCGTTGATATGCTGGGTAGGGATCATATGGGCAGTTCCGTGAGTGAATTGATGGGTTAATCATCACGTTGGCCTAGGTGTGCCAGAACCCCCTAGGGTTTAAACTGGCCTGCCTCTTCTATGGATGACTGACAATGCACCAGAATCGGTTTTCGTCGCCTGCAGTTAGCAGATTCGGCTTCACTCTCGTTTCCGCAGCTGGGGCATTAATCTTGGTGGGTTGCACCGCAAGCCCGGCTAGCGTTGAGTCCTCTGCATACGATACGGCGATGGCCCAACAAAACACCGCTGTCAGATCGGTTCAGGTTTACAAGTCAATTCCAGAGGGCGCCATTGGGGTTCGCTCTGTCATGGCGGCCGCTTGTGGTAGCGATGCAAATGACTTAGGGCCAGATGAGAACTACATCCTGACGGGCTTGAAGATGAAGGCTTACAAGAGCGGGGCTAATGGCCTGTCGATGGTCGACATCCAAAAAATGCCAGACCCCAAAGGTCACTGCGATGCTGGATTCTCGATGGGTGGCAGTGCCAAGGCCTTCACCGTCCAGCAGTAGGTCTGAATTAGCTGGCGCTGGGGATCTGCTGCATCAGTTGATGGACCTTCGCGACAATATCATCCACTTTTGCGCTTGCCGGCAGATCCAGCATATTGCGAAGGGTAAGGATCGCATTAGAAGCAGAGCTGGCCGCTTCCCGGTTCGATTGGGCCATTACTGTAGAGTTTGCCAGTTGATCCAGGCTCCAGCAGGTGTCTTTGATATCCATCGTGGTCTCCAGTGTTTTGATGGTTTCCAGTGTCGGTCCGCTCTGGATGTGCCACCAGCTGCAGGCTTCACTTGGAATGAATTCCGTTGCGGGGGTTTGAGTTGCCAGGCGGATAACCTTTGGCATCATGGCGGTCTGCCTGAGTTCAGGCTCGGCTAGCCCGATCTTGCGTCCAAAGAGAAAGCATCAACAGATCTAGAACATGAGGTTTTGCGGACATGAACACAGCTACCACGGCCACTGAAAGCCACATGAGTCACGAGATGCAGTTGGCTACATTGCTGGGAATCAAATCCTTGTTCAATGACGGTTTCAATGTCACTGCCATTGCTGGCATCCTCGAAGGGAAGGTCAAGGCCGCAGATGAGCGAGGCGGGTGGGAAAAAGCCAAAGCGAATGTAGATCAGGGCGCACCTTTCAACATTAGCTTGATCGGAACCGGCTTGTTCTCTCCTTCCGTCGAAAGGATCTTCGCGATCGTCGATCGGTCTGACAGAGCGATTGAAACGGCGATCGAGTTACTGAAAACAATCCGTTGAAGATACTCTAATCATCAGCATCGTGGTGATGATCGCACTCAGATGACATGGGTGGCATATAGAGACCAATTGAGGCGGCATGATGCGGCCACGGTGGTTGATAAATCTAGATGCTGCCCTGGTCTCCTATTGCGATGCCAATCTCAAGGGGTCAGCACATAGACCGTTGCCATCACCTCCCGCGGCTTTGCATTAAACGATCTTGCCGACCCACATGGCAGTGGTGACATCTCGGCTGCGCTGAAATTTGACCCAGACAAAATTGGGGTCAATCTGAGGGTAGCCAGGGAAACCGACCGGCGCCGTTGTCATCAACGCCCATAGCTCAGTGAATCCCGAACCACCCTCGGCCTGGCTAACCAGCACGTATCCACGATTTTGCTCTTTGATGATCTTGAGGATCTCGCCGAGAACCAGAACAGGGAACGCTTGAGGCTCATCGATCACCACGGGGAGGTGTGGGTCTTTGCTCACCTGGTACCAGAACCAGTTTGCGTTCGAGCAATCCGACGTGCGTCCATTCAAGTAAACTGCGTTGGGCAGTGCGGCTTGAAGGAAAGTGGTTTTGCCGCTGGCAGCTTTACCGGTTAACAGCACGGCTTTGCGTTCCTCAAGCCATTGCTGAACGGTCGAAGCCGTCAACTCACGCGCTGCATCACCGGCGGTTTGATGCACCAGATTAACGAGCGCCAACCGATCAGCCTTTGTCAGAAGCTTCGCCTTGATGCCGAGCAGACCTGGAGCTTCAATGGATATCTTATCGCGGTGCGAAATGCTGTTCCGCGGGTAAAGGCCAACCTTGAGCTTACCGGCGAGCATGGCTGTCTTGATGTCTTCGTAGAACATGGTTCATTCCATCAGATCGGATTTCAGGCGAATCATCGCGCCAAGTGGGGTTGAGTATATCGACAGGTAGAAATGCAACCACAGACGAACTCATCAAAATTTATTTTGATGCTTCTGGCACTGGCTGGGCAGGGCAAAATAGTGACATCAACTTGAGACACTAAACGCACAGTTCCGGAGTACCCATGAACGACCTCCCCGAAGCTACACCTGCTCAAATCGCCGCCCTCAAGCTGCAAGTGCCTGGCATCGTTAATCACATCAATGACTTCCAGATGAGTACGCTTGCGGCAAATATGACCTTTGAGCTCGCGCCATCGGTGACCGTAGGCTTCCACCTCAACCAGCTGGTACAAGATGGACTGGTGACTGAGGAAAACCTTGTCGATGTGGTCCGGGCTATTCGCATTTCCTTGCTTGGGCCAAGCATGGCCGCGGAGATCGATGGGGCGATCGGCGCTCAAGGCTATGCAGTGAAACCAGTATTCGGAGGCGACGATTCTCCATCGTTTGCCTATTCAGTCGGCCTGACTGGCACCGTTGGGTTTGAGCTAATCTCGATGGCCGGGATGGATCATCAGCTGAATGCCTATATGGTCAACGTATACGCTGAATTGGCAAAGGCTGGCGAGGTGATTGAGCAAGAGCGCACCGACCTCGTCGAATTGTCATCAGTGCCCGGGCAGGGCCTGCGTACGAAGTGCGTGCCAGTTGACGCATCAGCGGCCATGGAGACGCATGTTTGCGATGTACGTGGTGAGGTCGAGCGGGTCTATCAGGTTTTGGTTGCAGACAAACACAACCTGTTCCCAGATGAAGAAGGCTACGAGCAGGCATTTCTGCAGCCGCGCTTCCCTGCACCTAAAAAACCTGCCTCGCATTGATTCAGCCCTGCAGGTGGCCCTCAAATTGGGCTGCCTGTCTCCTCTTAAGACGAGTAGTACCCGTCGCAGGGCCCATCGTATCGACTCAGCTCATCCATGCGCTCTTCAAAATTTCGCGGCCCAGTCAGCCACATTGAATCGGCTGAAGCTCTCGATTCGTACTGCCAGCGCTCCTGCCCTTCGAAATGCACGTCCGTGGTTACGATTACCGGTAGTTCTGTGCTCGATGCGTTAGGTGGCTCCGGAATATCGGGCTTACCGCCTACGTACCAATCCCAGGCAGCTTTTGCGGTTTCAAAAAGGGGGCGAAAGGCATAGCAAACGGTGCAGTCATAAATGAGGTAAAGCTTACGGCCATCCTCAAATTCAACCATTGCCAATGATCTCGACATTTTATTCCGACTCGATATTAGGATTAAAAGTACCTGACTGTTAAGGCTTAGTGCTGACTCAGCGGACTCTAGGTTTTAGATAGGGCCGGGCTCGCTCAATCGTTCTGTCGCAATCCTCGATGAGGTCCTTAAGAGCTCTTTGCATAGCCTCCTCTGGATTGCATGGTTTTGTGAAGTATTTAGCTGACTCAGCTAAGAAAAACCTTTCCTTTTCAGTTAAGAATTTAGCTTTCAGGTTGATAAGTTTAGAACCTTTAAGGCTAGTGACCACTATCGAATTATCAGCATCATCGATATTTATCGCCAGCTCCCCGGCTTCAAACGCTTTCAACAAACTCTTGTAAAACATGACACTCTCCTTGGGAAAATTATGGGTGTCTAAAAGTTGTCAACTTGTGATTGGCGATGACAGGCTTTTTCATGGGTTATAACTAAGTTTAGGTTTTGATCAGTCATTAACAGGCCCTTTGACTGTAGATCAGCTTAGCATGGTCATTGACGGGGAGTCATTGATCCAGACTAAATCGGGCCTCTCCATCATTGTTCTGCCGCTTGCTTGTTCGGTTCAGGGTCGCCACCACACGAAATCGCTATTAGGCAGGTTAACAACAGAATAGGGCCTAGGGCGGGAAGGATGGTAACTAAACCCACCGCAGTCCTGATGGCGAATGGTTGAGTGGAGATGAAGTCCCGTGTCCATTCTCCGCACACTGACATCATCGCGTAATACGACGGAATCACGCCCAGTAGAATTGAGCTTAATGTCAGCACTCCAAAGGGAATGCACCATAGGGAATGTTGTATACCCAGTTTCAATGCGATGCACAGCGACCAGGCCGCGACTAGGAA
This sequence comes from Pseudomonas mucoides, assembly GCF_015461845.1. Classification (GTDB taxonomy): domain Bacteria; phylum Pseudomonadota; class Gammaproteobacteria; order Pseudomonadales; family Pseudomonadaceae; genus Aquipseudomonas; species Aquipseudomonas mucoides. Next base: position 119,484 of record NZ_JACOPW010000012.1, read on the forward strand.
GGTTACCCATTGAATGTAGGCCGCGGGCATCAAGCTAGTGCCGCCGTCGGTGATGATTCCCGACACGTGCTCCCACATTTGGGCTCGCCATTGCTCGATAGCGGGCACTACAGCTATGAGCCCGGACAGCATAGCAATACATAGAACACCGACCCCTAAGTTAAGGGTGCAGGACAAAACTGTATTTCTCACCAAGTTTTCTTGATTGCTCATAATCATCCAATTTTGATTACATGCTCATGGTTCGCCCAGGACAGGCAGGGCTATCCCAGAGTCAGTTGTTGTCAGCTTGTGCTGATATCGGTTCATGGGTGGGCTCGTCCGTAGTGCAAGAACATCCACACTCAGGACAGTCTGCGAAGTAACCAATGACGGTCACCTCGGGTTTGAATCCGTTCCAGGGGCAACGCGAACATGCGAAGGTCCACCGCGCTGTAGTTTTGGCGTCTATCGCATCCGTAATCGAGTCCATCAATGCTCCTTTCACCGATCAGGGTGAGCTCCAGGCAGAGGGCTGAATGCTGGTTTGGTTTTCTGCTTTTCACGTATCCTCGCCATCACATCTGGGCTGCTGATTCGATCGAGCTCTACTTCGCCGGACTGGTGCATAGCCAGACTGTTGGCGTAGCAGAGAGCAGCCAGTGTCACCATAACGCCGCCCACCTCTTGCGACTGCTCGCCAACATCCCGTCCAAATACGTAGTCGACCAACTGGTGAGCCTCGTCTGAGGTCAAGGAGCATGCTTGAACCAACTCAAGGGCTTCTTCAAGAAACCGTTGGTTGCGCTCTTGTGTGTCTTGGGCGATCGCATCTCCAAAGCACTCGACCAGCCAGGGTGCCACGCGCGATTGGAATGAGGCTCTTTGCAGCGAGGGCCATACATAGACCGGCCCTTGTTCGTTAAGCCAACCTTGAACGTCACTACCGGACCACATTTTCCGAAGCATGGTCGGAAACGCCAACTGGGCCAGGCCCTCACCGCGGAAACGAGGCGACGGCTGACTGGTGTACAGGCATACCTCTGTTCCGGCGGGGAGGGCATCAAACTGCCGGGCAAACTCGGGGCTGAAGGTCACCATAGGTTCGTCAACTTCATTGCCTCGGTGCACAACAATCAGCTTCACCGATACCGGTTCATTCTGAAGGGCCTGAAGTTGAGCGAGTGCAGCATCACGTTCTGCCTCTGCTCGAGCGATAGTGTCGTTAAGGATGCCCCGGATCTGCTCGGAACCTGGGCGCTCAGTCTCGAGGGCCTCTTGGAAGTGATCAGCCGTTTCTTGGAATAGGGTAGCTACGCCCGGTCGGCGAACTTCGTGTTTGTGTAGCGCCTGGCGCACGCGATCCCGGTAGGACGGCGTCATGGACACACTGTAAATCCCTGCATCGTCGCGGGCCAGTGACTCCCGTAGTAAGGAAAGCAATTCATCGTTTGCTGCCTGAAGCTTTTCGCGGGCCTTACCGGTGTTGAGAACCATGTCGTTAAGTCGAGCTACCTGGCGCTGGAGGGATTCAGTGCGTGGATCCTGGGGCGACTCAGGTGCAGCATTGCATGCCGCCTCCCAGGCATCAGCCATTTCAACGTCATCAATGCAGCGCCGCTTGGAGTACCAGGCCTCTGCAAATGCCACTTCCATGTCAACGGTGAGCGGTAAAGGCACGGTGATCCAGCGTTGGATGTCAGTCATGATGCACCTCGTGAGTGTGGGTTGTAGGGGAGGCTACGGGCAGTCGGTTAGATGCCATTGATGTGTCTCTTGAACTCGATGCACCAAACCCAGGGGTTTGCCTCCCAGCTGCCGGGGCCGTGCTTCTCTTCCCACAGGTCGATGAAGGCTTCGCGGGCGGTCAGCCATGGGGTCATTAACCGTCGGGGGCCTTCACGGCCAACCCAGCACCCGCTGCCATCACGCGCCTGACGCACGCCCTCGCCGATGATCTCTTGATCACTGATGTCGTGTAGGCGTTGAATTTTGAGCCCGGTTATCTCGAGGGTCAGTCGGCTTGCTTTCCGCGGCATGCAACGACTGGAGCGCCACCTGAAAGGTACGTGCTCATCATGCTCTGGACTGTAGATGCCTCGGACTCCGTCCTTTTCATCTATCTCATAGCTGCGATCGTCATCCGCGCGATACCAAGTGGTGGTGAAAGGGTAATGGTTAGCGAAGTCCTGGCTCCAGGCTTCGCGCACCCAAAGCAGATCCCCAGCTTGGCCAAAGGGGCAGAGCTCATCAGCGTGGCTCGCAACCCATGCTGGGGATTGGTCGATCAGCCACTGTCGTGCAGCGCCTTTAACGATCAGTCTAGTGACGTTGCTGGCACCGTTCTGGAATGCACGAACCTTCTGGCCCGTAAATTCGATTGCGCGCTCTCGCCGCTTAGCCGGCGCTGCGTTCATTTGTAAACCGCCGGCTGGACGGGGGCGTGTTTACGGCTCACTGCATTCCAATTCACGGGCAGAGCTTGTTCAGTGAACGCTTGGACAGATTTGTTGCAGCCCGGGCAGCGAACTGCGAATGCTGCCATATCGGCACCGCAACGTTCACGGCCTAGTGGTCCTGGGTGTCCACAGTTACAGGGGGAAAACTCACCGGGTGGTTGAGGGTGCTCATCGGTGGGACTCAACCGAGTGTTCTCGTACAAATGAATGGGGCGCATGGCATGTTCCAGAGCGAATTCGGGACGTTCATACTGCGGGGCATATTGGTGTGCCAGAAGCATCGACCCCAACTTGATGGTTAATAAACTAACGCGGGAACATCAGAGAACAGAGTCAAAACCGGTGTGCGGAATCCGATGCCTTGGCTTGATCACCACCAGCAACTGGTAACGGCGGAGCAATCTCAAGGAGCAGTGCAGCTGCCGCGGCGTTCAGCGTGCATAGCGTTGGGCATAGGCTAGAGCAGCTTTACGGGTGCCGTGGCCACCGTCGTTCCATACGTGGCCATCTACGAACTGAACGGTTACACGCCAGTCGCGCATACGAGTCCGCTTGCCAGTACGAAAATCCCGAGGGCAGGCATAAGCCTCGATTTTTTTCACTTCTTTCTCGTTGATGACCATCTGATGCCCCTTTCTGCTGTGGCGTCCATTATCGTGGTCAATAGGTGTGTCAGAAGCCCACGGGGCCCCGATCCAGCAGCGGATTGTCCAGCAGCGCGATTCTGTAAGCTGGGATATCCTTGAACCAATTCAAATCCCTCGTTTCTGAATCAGAGGTAACAGCAGTGGACGCAAAGAAGCTCAGCCAGATTGCAGATTTTGTTCGTGATGAGCGCCGTCTAGACGCGGCATTCGTCAATGTCCTGGAAGGCATTGAGAGTGGTGCCATCGCTGCTAGTGACTTGCCGATCTCGGCAGCGCCTGTGCAGCGAGTAACGTTCGGGCAGGGTGATGCTGAATATGCTGCCGGCATGGTAGAGAAGGTTTCAGGTGTGGCCCTGAATGATTCTCAGCGCACTGCTCTGTTGAGAGTTGTCCAGGACATGCCTTCAGGCGGCACCTTCTCTGCTCTAGTGGCTGAAGTGGCCAAAATTGGGTCCCTTTCTGCCCTCGCTGAGGGATTGAAAGAGGTTCTGACAGCTGGGATTTACGACAGCATCTTCACTCAAACAGCTAGCTAATCCCGAAACGTCAGCCCTTTGTCCCTTAAGGGGTCAGCCTGAAGGCGCTCCGATGCTCCCTGCGTATCCATGTCGGTTGAACAGATTTTCAGCCCCGCTTTATGGCTTCAGGCACGCCAGACTAGGCGGTATTGTGTTTTCTCTATCAGCGCCGTCCTCTTGGTGCTGAACCACAACTGACTGGAATCAACCGATGGCATGGATCACTGCAAAAGACCGACTTCCAGCACCAGGCACGACCGTCCTGTGCAAGCTTCGCCACTGGAATACCAAGGCAACCGTTGAAGAGAAGCTCACCAGGGTAGATGAGGGTGACTGCACCTGGCGTACCGCTGGCGATGGCTGCGAGATCAGTTACGACTGGGATGTGATCGAATGGGAGGAATAAGCGAAAAGCCTATCGAGTACGCCGTGATGTATCGTGAACACTTCACCATTAGGTGCTTCTGGCACGCGGCGCACTCAGTTTTACTGTCACCATCAAAATGGACATATGGGCGGGATGAGGTATGAGTTTGCCAGAGTGGGTCAAAGTGAAGTGCAGGGCGGTTATTCGCCAGCCAGTGAATTGTATGAGCGACAGGGTAGACAGCGTTCGTGCTGAGGCCTACAAGCACGGTTACCTTTGGGACCACCTTGCTCGGGAGTTCGTCTACGTCGGTGATACACCGCCTCAACCAACTCCATTGCCTGCCAGTAACTTCAATTTATAGGTAAAGAGTATGAAATCAGCACTGGAACTCTGCATTGACGCGAAAGCGGATCGCTTCCTTGTACAGGATGATGGCGTTGTGTTTTTGCAGACTGAATCGCCCCTGGTTTTCTAGACACTCTCCAAGCTCAGGAAATAGCGTTTCTCATACTCTACTGGAGACAGCTGCATAGCACTGCTGTGTCGGCGTTTAGGGTTATAGAACATCTCGATGTAATCG
>NZ_JACOPW010000013.1 GCF_015461845.1 Pseudomonas mucoides
CTTTCTCGGTCACTTGCTTGACCGCTTCGATCTTGAATTCTTCGGGGTAACGCTGACGACTCATGGCACCTCCTATTTGGGCCTCATTATGAGGCTTGGAGGTGTCTACGAAACCAGGGGCGATTCACGTGTGCCGCTTCCAGATCGACCAACACTTTCTGAATTGTCGCTTCTGCCTCGGCGATCGGGGTGAAGATGGCCAATACGTCTGGGTGGTAAAGGTAGGTGGTTGCGCCGGCATAAAACTCATCGTCCCCGATCAACACCCTGTAGAGGGCAAACATCTCGGCCGCAGCTTCTTGTGAGCCACAAGAGTGGGCACGGCTCTCCCAGGCCTGCACGACGTCATCACCCGTAAAGTCGGCTATGTCTTCAACGTCCAGGGCGTACAGGTGCGTAGGAAGCGTTGATAAATCCTCCTCGATGACGGTGTCGGGCCGGGAAGTGATGAGGCTGGAGAAGTTGATTGTCGAGGTGAGGGTTTGAGCGTCGTGGTGAAACGCACGCGAGCCCAGTACGCCCCCGTCGAACCACTGAGCGTATTCTGAGTGGTCTGCTGTACTGGTGCTTTCATCCAGATAGAGAACGTAAGCCACTTTGAATTGAAGCCATGCCTCGTAACCAGCGTATTGGGCGCGGCTCAACCGTCCCGTTGGTTTCTTTGGCTTGGCTTTGGAAGTCGGGGTGGTTTTGCGCCCCCGGGCCAGCGTGGTCATGGGTGATCCGTCACTCGTTAGATGCGCGCTACAAGTGCTGTAGGGCAGATGGCCACGAGTATCGGTGATAACCCTGGGATTGGATAGCCGGCGACAGAGCCCCGGCCATACCAGCCCGGGGTGCATATCAAGTGAGGAAGTGGCTTAGAACGATTGACCGGCAAATGATCCCAGGCGGATCTCGTAGGAGTCCGGTCCATAGTGCTCATCCATCAACGCTTTCAATTGAATAACGTTGTCGTCTTCAATGAAGCGCTGGTACTCCTTCTTGAGCGCTTCGAAATCCCCGTTGCGGACTTTGAAGTCTGCCCAGCGGTCCCCGGCAGGCAGATTACCTGTGCCTGTCATCTCCTGCCCGAACCACCCGCTGGCACAACCGTATGCATAACGACTCGTATTTTCATCTTCCGCTTGAAAGAAGCGTCCAGCCAACGTCTCATCAATTGGTTCGACCAGGTCGTAAAGGCTGGAAGTTTGCTTGCCCTCAACCGTTTGTGGCTCTACGCAGAAGTAGAAGCCGAACGTTACAGAAATTTCCCCAGCCAAGATGCCCCCTCATAATTCAGAATTGGGTGCCACTGCATCCAGTTGATCCAGCGGCACCGGAGATAGCCAGCATGACGCCGGCGCGACGAATGCCCAGTTTAAGCCGCCGCGCTCCGTTGCGCGGATTTCTTGAGCTCGGTGAAGTAGTGGTCAACCACGATTTTCTCGCCGCCAGTAGAGTCTTGCAGCCACATAGCCACTGGCTGGCCATTGGTGGCGGTGTAGCCTTCCCGGACCTGCTCCTCGTCCAGGTCGTCACGGTGATGGCTGATGAATGCCACTTCCGCCGGTCGCTCGGCATAGATGCCGTGCAGTGCGCCACCAGTGACATCTGCCACAAGGCGGACTGGGGCAGTTGCTGCCTCAACCAAGGATTCGAATGCTTCCAGCACCTGACGCACGCTCGCCTCACAGGTCCCGACGTTGAGTTGAATGGCTTCGTCCGGGGTATCAGACAGGAAGCCCACCACGCGCCATACGACACCGGCGTAATGACCAGTTGATAGCATGTGCTCAAGATCGTTGGGGTCGCTGGCCAGCGCGTACAGGGGGCTGTCCAGGGTATCCAGCACGATACTGATGGTCTCGTTAAGTTCGCAGTGAATGAGCGCCAGGCGGGCGGCGTCTTCATCAGTCAGCCTGGTCGCATTGGCAACCAGGGCAAGGATCTCTTCGCGCTGGCGGGCGTCCAAGGGCATGTAGTGCTCGCCGCTGTCGTAGATAACGTGCAGGCAACGCTCCATGGCGAACTTCGTGAATCGCAGACCCGCTGCGGGAATAGTTCGTGGGGTGTTCATCTAGTGGCCCTCTTGTGAGCTCGGTTATGAGTTCTCATCGTGAGGGCAACTATCATGTGCCAGAAGCACGTACACCGCGAGGAGGTGCCGGCAGTCAGCTACTGCTAACCTTGCCCAAGGTGAGGACCACGTTCTGCAGTGCACGGTCGAATGCTTCATCAGCAGCGTCTTCGAGAAGGCTGATGTTTTCAGTGCGATTGAAAGCTACCGGTGCGCCCCCGCTCGCCGAGTAGCGCCAGCGCAGATCATCGCCGTAGACGACTTGCGTGACGGAAGGGTGAATGCTTGCGACGTGGGCCAGGGCCTGTTCGACCAATCCCAAGGTGCGGAATGGATGGTCATCGCCGATGTGCTGCCCAGCACTCGCTGCTACGAACAAGGGGTTCTGCTGCTCAAACCAGTGCCAGACATCGGCGACGTCGTCTCCCTTGTCGAAGTGCAGAAAGGAATTGTCCAGTTCAGCACCATCATCAGTCAGGCATACGGCGCTGAGCACATTCCACAAGGTGCAGAGTTCAGCCAGCGTTCGGAAACCGTTGGTGGCTTTAGTGGCAATTGGGAAAGGGGAAGGGCGGTAGCTGATGTTACCTTGCATGATGACCTCGATGGTGTCCGCTGGATGATGGACACATTGTGAGGTCGCTCTGAGTGTGCCAGAACCTACGGCACACTCTGTATTTCCAGCGCTCCCTAAGACCAATCCGGATGGTCGGGATCGATCAGAGCACGTCCCGGCACAATCATTTCTTTTCCGGTGTCGATGCGGGCAACAACCCAGTTGCCACGTCCGCCGTAGTCAGTGGGTGATTTGGTGCGGACAAGGTTGCCGCTCTTAGTGAACCGATACGTTGTTTCGGGTTGAATTTGCATTGGGTTCTCCTCAGTACGCGTTAAGTGGATTCTAGCCCGGTACCGCGCTCGACATCTCGGAATTCGACGATAACAATAGTTGCCGAATACCGGCGCTGGTGGGCCAGCGGTCAGAGTTTCAACTTGGGGCGGTGGAGCGCTCTGCTGCCTTGGCGAAGAAGGCCTGCATCTCCTCTGTTGCATTGTCGCGGTGATGCCAGATCGCCGCAGTCTTGCCGGCATTGTCCTTGAACCACTGTGCCTGTTCGCTGACACTTCCATTGCTTTCATCCTCGTGGTCGAAGCACACAACGATGGCCTCGACAGGTTGTTGGCTATGTATGCCCACCAAGCCGCCATCGGAGAGTTCCACTACCACACGAGTTGGGGAGGGTGCAGGTGCTGGCGAAAGAAGCGACTGGAAAGCGCCCAGGGCTGCCCGCACGCCTGCTTCGTCATTACCGCTGTTCAGCTGCAAGGCATCGCCAGGACGGTTGGAGAGGTAGCCCACAACGCGCCACACGACGCCTCCATACGAACCTTCTGAGAAGATGTGCGAGTAATCGTCGGATTCTGCATTGGCAGCCCGCTGGTAGAGCTCCCCATCGATGGTGTCCATAGCCGCGTAGGAAGCGCCACCAATTTCAATGGTGATGAGATTCAAACGCTGGTGGTCTCCGATGCTCAACGATCCATCCAGGGCAATCGGCGCTAGAATGTCTTCACACTGCCGAGGGTCAATCGGCAGGCAATGTTCGCCGTCCTCAGTCACGATACGAATGCAGCGCTCGATGTCGAACTTGACGAAGCGCAGGCCTGCGGCCGAAGTCAGGGTGGATTTCATTGGTTGTACTCATGAGTCATTGGACTAGATGATCACATGCTGATGCCATTTTCGTTGTGGCAGAACCTCAGGCTTTCACCGCAAATGAACTAAATTGTTGGGCTCGGATTTATCCTTGCAGTTATTGGATTGCCTGGGTCAAAAACGCCGTGCTACAAGGCTGTTCGATTCAGAAGGTAGATTTGAGTGAGCAATCTTTTAGAAAGTAGATCCATGTACGAAATCGGGCTTGATGGTTCACCAGAAGGCTCGGCTTCAAACACCAGGCGCGGGAATCGTAGTGGCCGTATAGCTCCGACCAATGCTGAGGTCTTCGACTTTGAATCATGTGAGATTGTGAGTGAAACCGCTTTGCGTCATGCCTTGATGACGCGCAGTTCAGTAGCTTTGGATTACATCGCAGATGTGGTGCCGGATCTAGCAACCCATGCGGAGGTCTGCTCCCACGTCATCAACACGTTACCCCGCGCTCCAGATGCGATCACCTTTCTTACTGAAATCAAGCGCCGCTGCCTGATAAAAAATGTCTATACCCATTCGATATTCATGCAGGCCGCTTTTCTGCATGGGTCTGTAAGGGTCAGAGTCAAAGACTCGACGGAGAAAGGGGCCAAACAAGCAGCTCATATTGCATTTGTGAAGCAGCTTTGCGAGAGAGTGTTGGCCGGTGATGAGTTTCAAACGCCCGGGAAAAGTCCCGTCCAGCATCCAATTGAACAGTCGTGCCCAACGGCATTTATCTAATCTTCATCTGAGTATTCGCAAGCTTGAGTTCCCCCGAACATCCCTGAGTCTGGGGTGGGTCTGAATAAACTCGCCCGTCTCTACCAATCCCTCAGCTTAGGGCGAATTCCTCACTGAGGATTTAAAGGCGAGTCCAAGTGCAGGTCACAAAAAGCCCGGACAGTGCCGGGCTCACTCATTTGAAGCAACGCTTGCAGCGCTTTGACGTTTTTACCAACTCAGGATCCCGATCTATCCCTGGAACAGCTACGCTGCCGCACTTTGAGCTGTAAATATGCGATTCCTGTCCCGTCCCGCCTGAAAGCACCTCGTGGAAGAAACGGTGAATCAGATAGCTATTGCCGGATGAAGCCATGGCCACGGTGTATTCGCGTTGCTGTGTCGTAATCATAAACTCACTCAGGGTCTGTGATGAGCATCCGGCCTGGCACCGCTGGCGCGGTTTGAATTTCGGCCAGACCTTTGGCAGTTCTGAATCCGATCTCGGTCACTGAGACCGGGTATTTAATTCCGCCATCCGGATTCAACACCACGAGGCCAAACTTGCGGAGCTCGCTGAGCGTTGCTTGATCCAGGTCGGACGCGCCGTTGATCAGGTCTTGCAGTTTCTCGCTCGCTACCGCACCCAGTTCAACCGCCCACTCACGGCCGTCGCGGCTGTAGTGGAAAGCGAATGACTCGGGCCTGGCTTCGATTGCGAGGAGCTTCAAACCTGGGCGTTCAGTGGTTGCGGGATTGTTCACGAATACACTCCGAAGTTTATGCGCGGTGGCCATGATCGGCATTGTAACTGGCCACCGCACGATCGACCTGAATTCAGCCTGCCAGGAAACTCAATTGCTCCATGGGTGCTTGCTGCGGGGTAGGCTTTGCCGCGGGCTTGGCGTCGATGACCCAAGTCGTGTTTGCGGCAGGGAACTGGGTGAGGGAGTAGATCTCGTCCTGACCTTGCGGCATAGCGAAGTGGATTTCTTTACCAACAGAGCTGTGTTCAACCTTCGCCAACAAGCGCTCAATGGTCCGCTGCTTGTAGTCTTCGACCTTCACGGTCGTGTCGACGATAACCCTTACGCCGGTGGCAGGCATCGGCTCTGCGTTTTCCACCGAGGCTCGGAGTGCCTGAATGCGTTTGCGGTAGCTGCCTGGCTCCTTAACCTCTGCTTCCCAAAGCGAGGCTACGAACTGGGCAACGATGCTGTATGCCCAGCCCTCACAGCGCCACTGTCCGTCACTGCCCATCATCAGGACGTTGTCATTGTCCCGGACCTGCATGCAGCGCGGCGATGTAACGTCGTATGCCTTGGCCTTCTGAGGCTTGTAGCCCAGGCTTTCGTCACGCGGGTTGCTCAGTGGGATGTTGTAGCTCTGAATAACCCGGTGTGCGCCTAGAGTCATGCCGTCATACAAGGTGCCCAAGAGGTTGCTGTCCGCGTACAGGGAAAGCTCTACGGATTCGCCGGCCTCAAGCGCCGCGACCTGTGTCCCATAGCCCTGTGCTTGCATCGCGGGCTTGGAGTCGTTGAACGCGCTCATGGTCAGCGGAGAATTCCACTCTTTTCCAGCTTTAAGGATGATGTCCAGGTTGGCCATCGCGACAGGGTTGGCCATCTCTGCTAGCCAGCCCGCGATATAGCTCTCAGGCGTGATTGTCCGTCCGCCAGCACCTACCAGCGATTGGCCTTCGCAGGCCGAGGCAGAACGAAAGATCGCGCGAATCATCTGCGATGACGATCCAATTGCCCGGGCGCTCCAGCGAGGGGTGTGGGGGTAGCAGTTCGATTCGTAGGTTTGCTCAAACATGACATAGCAAGGCTGGCCGTCTTGACCGCGGAATGCGCCAATCAGTTTGCCGGTGGTAACGGTTGAACTCATGTTTGATACTCCTGAATGTGTTTAGAACCTGTGTTTCGATAGGGTCAGTATCAGGGTGCTTTGCGTGTGCCAGAACCGCCCAAGCAGCGACGTTCGGGTTCAACAGCACTACTTGGAACCTGCTCTGAGGAGTCGAATGCACCTGCTCGTGCCGGACAACAAAAAGCCCGGCATATGCCGGGCCTTGTGAAGGACTCTGTGTGTTAAAGCCCCATGAGTCGGAGGCGAAAGTCTCCCCACACTGTCCATCGAGTAAGGAACGAAGCGATCGCACCTAGTGCAACGATGATAAGTGCGCTGATCACAAAGTTAGTAGAAATGCCCTGAGGCGGGGTGGGGAGCTGGGGATTCGATCCCTGAATGCACAAGACGTAGCCCAGCCCATAAACGACTACCAGCGCGGCACAAAAGGCTCGATCTGCTGCTTTGCGGTAGTACAGCTCATAAACAAGCCCGCCCGAGCATTGGAAAACCCATACGAGCAGGGTCATCCCCAGGAGATATTGACCAATTGTTTCTGGCAGGACATGCACGAGAGTAACCATGCCTCCGATCAAATACATGTTAAAGCCAGTGAAGGCTGCCACGATGAGCTGGCGTCGTGGAGGAGGCTTCGGGGTACCAAGCGTAGGTGAATATTCAGTCATGTCTCTTCCAGATATTGCCCAGGACAAGCTATCAATTTACCTCAGAACAACGGGTCCTCATTGAAAACCCCCTTGCGGGTTTTTATGGGTATATGCCTTATGGCATGACAACGTCTGTGCTTGGGTACGCCGCTTCCGGTGCCACACTCAATTCAACTGGCACACTGACCCAGTCCCCGAACTTTGTGACAACGACGGCACGGCAAAGCGCTACGAGTTCATTGCGCGCAGGCTCAGTGGTGTATTGTTCGCCGCCGCTGTAGTAGATGTTTGCAATCCAGCGCTCGGAGTTCTCAGTGCCTTCGGCCCCGTAGTGAGCCTCTGGATTGAGCGCCACCTGGTATTCGCGCAGCAACGGGCCGGCATGAGCCCAGTCTGCGCTCGGCTTGAACAGGCTCAAGCCCCGCGAGGTAACGCGATAGGCTCGTGTGAGGTTCTGGTATTGGGGGCACTCTATCTGAACCTTGATCCCGGCCGCTTGAGCAACCGCCCAGTCCAGGGCTGGACCGTCCAGTTCCTCAAGATAGATTCGTACGAAACCCGAAAGTGCTTGGGACTGGTCGGGCAGGATGGGAGCGTGGGCGGTCATTTCGGTGTCCTCGGCTGGAATCAATACCTCTATGCTGCCTTGATTGGCGGTGTGCCAGAAGCCGAAACATCGCCGACATTTCCATCGTTCCAGGTTTAGGGTTCGCCCGGTTAGTTGGGGTCGACGACTTTCTTGGCTTGTTCCAGCAGCTCACGCACGCGCTGAATTTCTTTGGCGCTATGCGGCGTGCCGCCCGCGTTCAAGTCGAGGTATTGCGTTAGCAGTTGCTCGCGGCTGGTGAAGTCATAGACAGCGACCTTCACGTAGAACTTCCGTGCGCTGTACGCCGTGCCCATCAACTCCTTAGCAGTGAACCCGAATGGCTTCACGTTGCCTTTGACGAACTCGGTGATTGCAGTAAAGCGTTGCAGTCCGTCAACGCATTGCAGTCCAGGCGGGAGATCGGTATCTGCTTTGGCGATTTCGTTCCAGCTAGCGCTATTGAACTGGATCAGCAAACCGCTGACAGGTACAACGCCGCGCAGACAGTTTTCGATGTAGTGGGCTTGCTGATCGTGTGTCCAAACATGCCCGCGCTGGAAGTCCGGGATCAACTCCAATCCACCATAATCTTCACCGAGACCACTCAATGCGCGCTCCAAGCCATCCCAGCGGTAGTCCGCTGACCAGCGTGCGGTGCGCAGTGGATTGATGAGTTTATTCAGTTGCTGCTCGAATTCGCTGATCTGACGTGCCATTGCTGTAATCCGTATTCAGGGACAACCAGTGTCCGTACTTTTGTGGGGCCAGTATGTCGGTGGTATCCAGGCTTACACCATCTCAACCTGTACGCGGAAGGTCCGGTCTTTGTCATGCAGATCCAGTCGGGATTTGATCACGCCAGATTCCAGGCTGGTCTTGTGCGCAAACGCGGTTGTCGCATCGAAGAAGTAGGCTTCTTCTACCTCAAGAAGCTCCCGCCCATCGAATGACGTCTGCACCACGCAGAAGACGAATTGACTATCGATCGGGGCGTCCGGGTAGAACTTGAAGAGATCGATGCTCGAGCTGTGCGCCTTGCCGTCTTTGCAGACAGTGAATTCGATCTGCTCTTTCGTAAAGCGGGCGTCTTGGTGGTAGCCGGTTACAGACACAAGGTAGGGCTGGTCGTTCATGTATCCCATAAACAAAGTCTGGCCAACGGATGGGCGATAGTCCGGGATGTGGGCGCTCATGGATATTTCCTTTCTGAAGGGTCGCATTTGATTGGCCTCATATTCGTAGAGGATTCGGTGTGCCAGAAGCCCCCATCTCGTTGAAAATGACGGATTGGCATGGCCCGAATCCCAGCTATGAGCTATGAGCTATGAGCTATGAGCTGAGAACTGGGTATTCGGTTTCGCAAATTGGGTCTGACGAACTGAATCGCTAGCCACCGGTGTTAGGCCGCAAGCCCCAGGTCTTCACACTCCTCACGCCATCCCGCCCAGAGATCTGCTTCAATCGACGCATAGGTGTCGTGAATGTCCTGGCAGTACGCGCGGTGGGCTTCCTCCTCCAACATTTCCTGGTTGCACTCGTAGGCATCAATGCATTCCTCTGCCGTGTCGACCGGCGACTCTCCATGTGACCATTGGTGCATCACTGTGCGGTAATGCCCTTGGCGAATGTGTGCAACCGTACCGACACGAGCGTCCATGAGTTGAGCGATAGCCATATCGACCGCAGCAAGCCAGCTTGTGTAAGAGAAGTGTTCATGTGGCTCAGGTTGCAACCAACTGGCTGAGAGCCTGCCAATCGATCCGCTCTTAACGTTGGTTTCATGCAGTTCTGTATAGAGCTCGTGAGCAAGGCTGTATTGGTCTGCCAGCTCAGGGATGTCTTGAAGCAAGACTGGCACGCAGGGGCCATAGTGGCGGTAGGTCAGAACATCATTCGACGCAAGATCGTGCACCGCGTTGTCGGCAGCCTCCAAGGCGGCTTCGGTTTGAGCCTCGCACCCTTCGATGCCAGCAAAAGCAGCGACATTGATCCAGAGCAAGCGGGCGGCGAGGGCTTCTTGAAATGCTGGGTTCATGGTTGAGGCTCCGAGTCTGTTTGGACAGTGGAACCATCATCAGGGCGTACTAAGTGTGCCAGAACCTCCCAAGGGGAAAATAAGGCTGCCGCCCCAACGTTTGGAATGCACGCCTAATCGAACCTCCAATACCTCAGGTGGGGTACCAATGCGGTCGTTATCCAGCCCAGGGAATGGTGTGCTGGGGTCGCTTGATCCTTGGTCGATCTGTATCGTCATCGCCCATTGACACTGATTCGCCGGAGCAAGTACCAATGCACGAGTACATAGACGCTTTCAAGGTAGCCATGGTGCGGACCGATGCGATTGCAGGTGGATTGTCGAACTACCCGCTGAGGATCACTCCAGGGTTGAAGATCGACATACCTCAGATTGTTGATGCGATCGCTCGTGACTTCTCGGAGTTTCTCCCGCATACCGACGTGCTGCCAGGGAAATGCTTCAGAGTCGCCCGTGAGCTGTCATACATCCTGCTTGAGTTGGGTGTCCGGCATACCGTCACTGTTGGAGACATCGAGCTGGTTGATGGCCTCTATGTGGGCCTTGACCTAGAGCAGCTGCAGCGCGACGTCGCCGGGGGCTATGGGTTGGACTTTCAGGATGGGCGTCCTGTAGGCCGGCCGATAAATGCTCATGCCTGGATCACCTTGGAAAATGGGTGTGTCATTGACACCACTATCCTTCCTTCTCAGCATCGCAAAAGCCAAAACCCATCTGAGCTTCTGAGTTTTGCTGAGTCGGTCTATTTTTCCGGCAAGCAGCACACTCCAGTAGTCCGGCACATGCCGATGATGACCGGGCTTGTGTATCACCAGTTGGTGCTGATAGGGGAGGGTGACGGTGACGCACAGAACTACTGCCAGTGGTCAGAGGATTACGCGAGGTTGATGGGGAGGCTGGACTTGGTCAGGTTGGTGCCGGCACTCAGACCTAACTGATTTCAAAGAACTCAACCCGGGTCTCATTGGCACCGGGTTGGAATTTGATGAGATGGCTCAATTGATAGGCGTAGAAGGCAGCATAGGTGCTTCAAAAAACGGGTGAAGCTCCGTAAAACCCGCATCTCGATAACACTGCCACCAAGCATCTACCTGGTCCTTCACACTCTCGGTCAGCTCCTTGATTCCATTGCGCAGATCTATCGCTAAGAACGCGCATGCCTTGTAAGCGTCTACGGCCTCAAGGTCATCGCGGGAGACTACTGCGCAGGCAGTCAGATGACGTGAACGTACATAGTGAAAAGCACCGGCAGGTATGTCGCCGGCCATGTACTCACTGTGCGCAGCGGCTAGGTTCGCATCGAGGACCGGCATAACACCGATCAAGTTGCTTTTGAGAGATTGAATACTCATGGTCTGACCAGGGTTCATGATTTGAATCCTTGAGACCCAGGCGAGCCCGGGCGTGAGGGTGGGGTGATCAGGCTCAGGCGGCTTGCGGCGGAAGGTCGCTACGTTTGTTTGCGATCCCGATGTTGGATTTGAAGTAATCCATGCACGCTTCAAAGCCTTGCGAGATAAGCGATGCGTAGGCTGCACGGTGATCACCATTGAGGATGTAGAACCCATCCATTTGATCACGCACTAGCGCAGTGGTGTCGCAGCCATAGATCCACATGTCGTGGTCGTTGAAGCTGACGTAGAACCCTTTACCGTTGATGGTCGAGTTGTACTGCACGACAGGCACCGCCAGTCCCGAAGCGAGTGTGATGGTGTGGGCGGTAGCCATATTGAATTCCTTGCATGAGATGAATTTGATATGGCCATCTTGTTGCCACTTACCCTGTGCCAGAACCCTCTTTACGAAAAAAGAGCCGCATGGGCCCCTTTTTTGTTGGACGGCAACTAACTCCGTTGGCCAGCCCGATCATCTGCGCCTCGTGACCAACCGCGGGCGTACAATCGGTCTTCCCAGGTCGAATCCGGATTGGGGAAGGCTGGCCCCGGGTCTCCCTTCTGGCCTGCTTCACGTCCACGCTGATACGGCGTCTTCTCGTCCGCGGGGCCCAAAAGCGCTGCTAACTTACTCATAATTCCTACCTTGAATAGCCGGGGCCGGCCAGTACAGCCAGTTGGTTGGGATTCAGAGTGGGGATTTCAGCTGCTCAACCCGAGCCTTTTGTTCCAGGTCCATGCACTGGCGGACCTGCTTGGCCGTCGCCTTGCCCTGAGCCCACCAGTTTCGCAGTGATTTCATTGTTCTTTCTTCAGCCTTGCTCATGATCTCTCCACACTCTTGGAAGTTAATGAGGGCAATATTGAGGCGTTCGCAAGCGTGCCAGAAGCATGCTTATGGAGGATCCACGAACCCGGCCGGGGGTATTGTGAATTGCAGGCACAAAAAAAGCCGCCCGTCAGGGCAGCTCTTTGGAAATCAATGATGCTTGTCAGCCAGCGAGGCGGCCAACGGGCTCGAAATCACGGCCTTTGGACATTGCTACGTCCAGAAAACGGCTGGCTTTCACGGAACGATTAGCAAGGACCGCACGAGCTTCTGCTTGGAAGCGTGCTGCCATCATTGGTTTCGGTTCGTGCTTTGGCTTCTGCATAGACACCTCTCGGGTATCGGGATTTAGGTGGATAGTATTACTGCTCAATAGAGATGACAAGCCGGTCCGTCGGATCGAAGGCGAACCCCAGGCTCTCATAGACCGGGATAGCACCTGCTGCAGGCTCCTGGACCTCGATCTCCGTACAACCGATCATAAGGGCGTAGTTCTCGATTGCGGTCAGCGCCAGCGCAGCCACGGCACCTCGTAGGGGGTGCGACTTGTCTGGCTTGCCCTCGAGAATCACGATCTTGATGCAGATCTTGCTCTTTCTAGGTGTGGCGTAGCAGAGCCCACAGAGCTCCTGACCAAACCATAGCGAAAGATCGAAGCCGCGCGTGTCGTCCTGCTTCCAATGATGCACATCGTACCAAGGATAGAGGGTAGCCTCATCACCCCAAAGATCCGAGGCTTCGATCTCCACTGGCGTGATGCTATCGAAGCGGATTTGAGTAGTGTCTATTCCCCGGGCCTTAAGGTTCTCGTTTGAGTGCGCCAGCGCCTGGGCTGCCTTGCGTGCTTCAGACCTCAGGATCTGGTAGCGGTATTCGTTGCCACGATTCTTGGACATTGGTAACCAGCAGCGGGATTCGGATCGTGGCTAGGATAACGGCTTTTCTATACTTTCACAGGGGTTGCGCGACGTGCCTGACTGGGGATGTGGCGGGAACGGACATTTCCTGCTGCTGGATGTCCGTTTTCCTTCCTAAGTCCGCCCCCAGCTATTCAGCCGCTCACATAGGAATTGAATCGGAGTTAGCCGGCGACTCTGACTTAAGAATGGTCGGTGCAATCGCAACGTAAGTGGTGGTCTTCTTGCTGGCGGACATCTTCAAGATCCCGGGCAACTTCATGCATGAACTCTTCGAGCTCGATTTCACCCAGCCCACCGATATGGCGCTTGTAAGACTCATGGATCTTTTCAGCTGCAACAGCTGGCAGGTCCTGGTTTCTCCATGAATGGAAAAAGTCCTCATCAAAGGAATACGTAGCAACCGCGGCTTCGGCACAGGTCATTTGCATCAGATCGGCAATCGCGCGAGTAACTGCGGCCATCCATTGGGAATAGGGAAGGTCCAGCGGTTTGACTGGTGGTAGCCAGTGCGACTGCATCACCTCGATAGATCCGTCGTGATAGTTCTTGTAGTAGAGCTCTGAATACATCTCGTACGCGAGATTGTAATGGTCCTCCAGCAAGGGAACATCCTGCAGCAGGAGAGGGGCAACAGGGCCGTAGTGGCGGTGGGAAAGCACGTCGTTCGAAGCGAGCTCATCTACTGCGTTGCAAGCGGCCTGGTACGCGGTATCGACCTGAGGTTCCGATGCTCCAATGGCTTCGAGAACGAGGTAGTCCGTCCACAGGAAGCGGGCGGCGAGGGCTTCACGGAATGCTGCGTTCATAATTTGTCTCCAGAGACTTGAGTTGTTCAATGGAGCAATCATGGGTGGCCTTTGCGTGTGCCAGAAGCAGGCACCACTTCTGGATCGCTAGGGAATCTACAAGGCTGCGCTCTTCGAAACCGCAGATGGGGTGTCGTTTGCTATGTGGTGGCGCAGGCCAATCAACCCCAATGCTGGGACCCATATGCCTACGAAGTCGGAAAGCAGCTGTGCCCACTGGATGTATCCCCGAGGAGGACCTTCATAAACATATTCGTGAGGCTGGATCCCCACCTCCCATGTGAGTGACCAAATCCACATCATTCCTGCACTCATGAGCGCCGCTTGCGTCGGCCGGGTAAGTGAAGGCCAGTCCCTCACATACTGCCGCAACATGACTGAGCCTATGAGGTAGAAAGGGATGACGATGGTGCAGATGAACTTTCGCAAGCCATGCTCCATCTGGAAAGGCATCCAAGTGGGCCATGACAGGAACAGAGGAAATCCACACAGGCCCGCCAATGCGACCATAAGGTTGGCGCGACGGCCTCGTTGCGTGGAAAACGACCGGATCAAAGCCCACCCTACCAGGGTGCAGCCTGCGAACCCCACGCAGTGTGCAAGCTCCCTCGGACCAAAGCCCCAGGCGGGGTTTGAACCGACGAAATACATCGTTGCGAAGGGGCGGGTGACTGCAATATCAAAGCCGAGGGCAATCAGAATCACGCCGAAACATCCCACAGCCAATATCTTTCCTGAATTCATTTGCTCGAATAGCCCTTGTGCTGTGCACGTCCGAGGATCTTGCCTGAGCGGGGGTATTAAATTCCTGACTAAGGATTCTGACTCTCTTGAATTCGCTCAATGATTACCTGGTGGCGGGAGAAGTTTCGGATCATGTAGTTGACCGTCAGCAGAGTTGCCGTGTACCCAAGACTAACGCCGATCGTGCCTGCAATAAGCAAGGGCCAGTCGTAGGGGGCTTGAGAAAAGAGTGTCAGCGCGGCGAGCAAGCTACCCAGCGTTAAGCTGGCCCCTAGATGTACCGCATTTCGCGGGCGGCTTACCCAAGGCCACTTTATGCGCAGCATAATCAGAGCGAAAACTGTGAGGAAGTAGAGCAGGATTAGGGGTGTCAACCGGTGTGCCTCAAGAAAGCTCTGACTCACACTCCAAACTAGCAGTAACGCCATCACCCCAATAGGCACCAGGTGATATTTGGCTCCTTTGGTGTCCCAGAGAGATGTGAGTATCGAGGATACTGTGGCCACGATCCCAGCCATGCTGAGCGCGACTAACAGCATCTGAGCGCCCCCTGTAAACCCGCCAGTCTGGAAGGCAATGCCACCCACTGCGGTGAGCCCCCCACCGATGAGTGCGATGGATCGAGTAATCACCCGATTCAGACGCTGTGGGTCTCTGAGGGTTGTGCATGACTGCCGCGCGCGTTTTATTGTGGGACTGGACGTCCGATCAACATAGTCGATGGAGAAATTGGTTTCCGAATCTGTGTGCCGAGCCGCTTCAATAATGCTCTTGATCCCGTTTTGGCCTGCGTCCAGGCACGGCTGCGCAACTTGGGCACCTGCACCGATCGCAGTCGGGTGGGCAGTGACGTCGCTGATATCGACGGGTTTTCCGGGGAACACCTTGAGGCGCCAGCAGTGACTTTCAGTCAGGATTAGAAACGATGCGTCCTGATTATGGATTCCAAGAATAGCCGTTGCGTGGGCCGCGAGATCGGCCTCCAGCGGAGTTGAAGGCCTAGTGGTACCAGCAGGCAGGTTCCGGTCAAGCAGGTAGTCAACAATCAGGTTGCTTACTAGAACGTTTCCGGATGCGCCCACGGCGACGATAGGCGAGAGCTCAAACGTGAGGGGTTTAACTGGGACCCAAAGCTTGGATTTCAGTGACCAATCCCGTTGGGCGATGTAGCCGGTCTGCACCATCGCTGCGCTGTCACTCACCAAAGTGTCGGCGCTGAGGGTTTTCAGATCCCATGTGATCGTTGTCAAAAAGCACCTGCGATGAAGTTGATGGGAAAGTTGACACGGTCACTGAGGTGCCAGGTAGGGGCTGCTGCGGCTGGCCTGTTATTCAGCCGGGAAATATTCCAGAGTTTCTGTATCAAAGCGAGTGTTGATAGCGTTCATTACCGCCTCTTCAAAGCTTTGGCCCTTCGCGTTGCACCAGCCGAAGCCTTCAACGTGCCAAACGGCGCGGTGTTGTTTGTAGGTGTGGTCGCGGTTGAAGTCGATTTGAACGGAAGCGAATCGACTCCGCTCATGCAACCACTCCCAGCATTTTTGCATATTGTTGGTCATGATTTGTCCTGTCCGCGGCTGGTTATTGCGGTGCCGTATCCCGAAGTTGTGTGGTGCGGAACATAGTTGCAGATGCGAGGTGTGCCCAGTCCCGAGGTGTGACCTCGAGGC
This sequence comes from Pseudomonas mucoides, assembly GCF_015461845.1. Lineage (GTDB taxonomy): Bacteria > Pseudomonadota > Gammaproteobacteria > Pseudomonadales > Pseudomonadaceae > Aquipseudomonas > Aquipseudomonas mucoides. The sequence continues at coordinate 15,985 of NZ_JACOPW010000013.1, forward strand.
AGTCGCTTTCAAACAGCTGGTTGATGGTGTCGATTAGTGCGGAAAGAGCCTCCTCTGTTGGTGCGCTCTCTACGGCCTCAAGGGCCTCATCGAAGTCACAAAATGTCAGGGTGGCCATTCCTTTTCCTTGTAGGCTGTTTGACTGGTTTCTTGTTGGTTCACACCCGCCGAACGATGTCGTTTATGCATTCGACATTCGAATAGAGGCGCCCGCTGCGATGCCAGCTTTCAGCGATCGCCGCACTATCCTCACCATAGAAGCCGTTGCAGTCGAAGCTGTGGCGCTGGGTTGCACGGACTACCGTGACGCGTTCGCCGCCCCGAGTGATGTACGCACCTGGTTCGGTGATGACTGCCGGAAGAGTTACGAGGGGCCAAAGGTAGACGGACATTGCGAGCACTCCATAAGCTGATGTGCCTATGTTGTCAGCGACTGATGTGTGCCAGAAGCTACCAATGACGATAATTTCCATTCCCGCTGTGAGGGTGCGGCGATTTACGCCCGGTTCATTATCTTGGATCTGTCCTGATGAGATGAGATCCACCAACCGAACAGTCAGCTTTGGGGTGTCTGATGGTGGTGCAGCGCTACCGAAAGCCTGTCAGGGCAATATTTAACATTTCCCCAACAGGCGGTTCAGTTATGACTTAACGGAGTTGCGGGTAAGCCAGGTAGCCATAGAGATATCCTCAAGGGCGTATTCACCGCGGTTTGCCTTCCAGACCAGCTCTTTGTCCCGCAGCACGTCTAAGGCCTTCTGAACGTTCGGGGTTGAGGCGTTGGCGTCGACTTGTGCGAATTCGAGTTTACGGTTCACGGCCTGAAATGTTTGATCTGAAAAGGGCACGAATGGCTGCTTGCTGATAGCACGCTCAGCCATGACCTCAAGAACCGCTTGTTGGATAGGGGAAAGCCCGTTAAAGGCGCTCTCGTAGTCACTCCAGACTCCTGCTTGGTGGTTCAGCGCGCCTGTGCGCAGTAACTCACCCAGGTTGCTTGCCTCGCCTAAACCGACGCTTACCTCAGTGAGGAGTTGATTCAACATCTCAGGCCGGTGTCCAACAAGGTCGAATGCGTCAGCTAAATCCTCAACGCTAAACTGATTGCTGGATGCGAGGCGGGCATTCCAGATTTCCGTTGCGAACGCGACAAAGTCTTTTCCCAGCAATGGGAATGGAGTGATGTTGGCACCGTAGAAGGGCTGCTTGCTCTTGAGCACCAGGTTGGCCAGCTTGTCTCTACTCGAGCCGGTGAAGACTAGGCGCAGCCCGTCGTCCCCCACGCCGCTGTTGAGGTGATCACGCGCTGCCTTGAGAGCGAACATGGTGTTCAACCCACTCTCGCTGTTTAGGGCATGCTGAGCTTCGTCAATGATGAGTACGATCAATTGGCCTGAAACCTTGTGGAGTACGTCCAGCGCCTTTGCTAGGGTGGTACCGGCCGGCAAGTGGGGCTTTGAGAAATCCCAGCTGAGGGTCCGTAACAGGTTGATCTTCTCAATGCCGATCTTCTTGGCAGCCTTACTCACAGGGCTGTCGAATTCCCCCAAGGCAGACCCTATCACTCCAGCTATCAGTTCGGCCGGGTCAGTTTCGCGGTTGGCCCAAAGGTCGACATACACTGCCAGCCAGCCCCGCTTTTCACATTCGGGGATGAAATCGTTTCTGAGGAAAGTGCTCTTGCCAGTGCGCCGAGGCGCGGCCAGGAACAGGCCTGAGCTATAATCGACAAACGACTCGCCGGCGACATCTCGCGCCAGAGATTCTGCAAGCGCAGGGCGTTGGAAGATAGGGCGTTTCTGACTGATGCTCATGCTATATCCTCAAATATCCGACAGACTATAATCTATAGTGTAGCGGATATTTCGAGATATTCAGAGTCAGCGTCCAAAGTCACCAGGCTACGGATGAGACTCTGGTCAAGCCTCGGTATGGCGGATAGACCGCGTCGACATTAACAGCCGCGCTCGATCATCGCTTTAGCGCTGCGATCAGTTGAATTGTCGCGGTTGCTTTACGGGAGCTGTGGATACACGACATTGCAACAGGTGCCACGGTGGCGACCACGACGGCGCAGCAGGCTGCCCACCCTCCAGCGACGTAGGTGCCAATTGCAGCCAACACCATCCCTACAACGAAATATGCCTCACGCCTGTTGAAAATGTTGGCAAAACCTTTGTTCTTTCGGGCCATTGCTTCAAGGGTCGATCTCAATTGCGCCTGCTCTTCAGGCCGCACCTGGTTAACCTTATTTTTAGCCGCTGAAATGGCTTGGTTCTTGTCGACGCGATACATCGAATAAAACTCAGCGTTCATCCATACGATAAAGTCTTGTGAAGGGGTGCGCATTGGTGGGTTTAACTCCGTGGTGCGGGGTATGCCCGTTCTGAAACGTGCACTGCTCGCAAGATGATCTTAGGTGCTTTGCTTTTGAAGCCTTAACGAGACCAGGTTTTCAACCGTTTCGCAGGGCACGGTCGTGCTCGATCAGTGCAGCAGCTTTCGACTTGAGACGCCCCTCTGGCCAGGTCTCGCATTTTGACCGCAGCAAGAATCCCAGCCCGCGGAGGGTGGGTTTAGGGGTGTCGATGCCAAGATCCTGACAGACCCTGCAGGCCACGATTCCAGTATCGGGGAAGTATTTGACGATCGATGTCTTGTGGTTGCAGCAGGTGCATTCCATGTCCAATCATTCCTTTCAAGGCGCAAGCGCGGGTTTAGCAGGCTCCATTCACTTCACCATCCCAGGCTAGGTTATGGACGCTCGCCGTACTGCTTGGCGATTTCGGGGATATTGATGCGGGGTCTATTAGGGTCTTCGTTCACAAACAGGCCGTAGATGTGAGCGCTAGTTTTAGGTCCATGTTTCTCAGCGATGTTCTTCAGCATTCGTGAGCCGTGCCAGGGTTGCAGGTACAGGTGCTCAGCCAATGCAATCGCTGCCGTAACAGCCATGTACGTAGTGAATCGCATCATCACCGACATGTGGTCAGTGACAGGCTCTAACGCTACATAGCACACCACAAAGCCCCCAACGTAGGCAGCCCAGCTTGCGGAGGCAAAGCCGATGGTGTTGAAAACCTTCCGCAACGCCTTCCGGCTTTTAGGGGCGGTTACGCTGTCCTGCACACTCATTGGACCATTCCAGGTAGAAAGCAATTCGGTGATGTTGCAGTCGGGCACTACGCCTTGCAACCCAACTGGGGGCTTCCTTTTTCGCACCCAGCTTTCGCTACATTCCATCAAACGCTCTTGATGCTTCAGGCTTTACCTTGGGCTGATAAGGCGCTAAGTGACGGCGGCCGGGGAGCCATTTGGACTTCCGCCCGCACATAAAGTCCGTCTTGCTCGCGCTGCCTCAGTCATCGATTCCTCAGGTGGAATTTCAAGGGTGGGGTTTGCCTTGATGACGCTGGCCCGGGCGTTAAACTGCCGTACTGAGCTACATCCTCTAAAAGCCTATGTTTGAAGGATCACCAATGAAGAAAGCATTTTGGGGAATGGCACTGCTGGTTCTCGCAGCGCCGGCATTTGCGTCTACCAACGAGATCGCGATTCCGGCACTCACCCCTATCCCTTTCATCGTCAGCACTCCCGGAGACCTACTCTTCGGCGTCGTGAAGAACTGGGGTTCCTTGGGCGATGAGAAAGGCCCGATGACTAAGCTTGCAAGCCAAGTCGCGGATCAGCTACAGGAGAGTAAATGTGCGTTTAATATCCGGGTCTCCAGAGGAACAAATGGCCGGTTAAAAGCTCAGGAGGGGGTTGCAAACCTCGCCTGTGCGCAGGCTGACGGTTCCTTGATAGTGACAGAGATGCCAGGCCTCATCTGGGACAAAGATGGGATTCTAGGACTAAAGAAAGGTGAGGTTGGCGAGAAAGGATTCTTCGTTATCACCACAGCTGCCCATATCCGCCAGTAAATAGCTCACACACACTAAAAGTAAATCGGGGACTGAGTGCCTGAGAACAGATTTGAATGGGGGGCAGAGGCAATCGCACTGTTGGGTGGGGTTTCCGATAGCGCACTGGCTGAACAGCTTGGTATTTCGCGTCACGCTGTCAGGTACAAACGAATCGCACTTGGCATTCCTGCTTGGAGGTATAGCGCCGGGGTTTTCTGGACACCGGAGCGAATTGCTCTACTCGGGAAGGAGTCGGATTTAGTTATCGCCTTCCGATTTGGACTTACTAAAAACGCGGTAGCCCGGATGCGTGAAAAGAAGAAAGTGCCGCTGTTGCGACATCAAAAGTTCTTTGACTGGACTGAGGACGCTATAAATCAACTCGGCACTTGCTCCGATCGGCTTCTAGCTGAGCGCCTCGGGTGTAGCGTAAGCACCGTTTATTTGAAGCGGAAACGGTTAGGGGTGCCTCTCCTTTCCGCTTGATTGTGAAGCTGCTGCGCAGGACCACTCAGCACGTCAGCCCTTCGGTGTGCGAAGCTAGGCCGCCCTCCAATCCCCATTGTACAAGTGCCCCGGGAGTGGGCGTGGTAAGCCCGTGCGCCGCGCGGTAGGCCTTGAATGCTTTGAAGCTGACGGGCAAGCGGAACCTCAGTGTCAGACCTGCCCATGGGTTCCGAATCCTACTTAGAGGATCCAGTCGGGTGAGGATGTGGTTCCCCGTGTAGATATCCAATCCTCGGGAATGAAGTTCAGCCGGGATGTCTGCAAGAGAAAGGCCGGTAAGGACCTTGATGTCGTGGATGGTGTCGGTACTCACGGTGATGAACAGATTGGCCTGCACGTGCTCCCCAGGCTGAAGGTAGCAATCCCACTGAAATGCCGCTCTGTTAGTGACACCAATGAAGTGCTCCAGGCGCACCTTGTCGCGGCGGTCGGGGGCGTGCTGCTTGCTGGGTGGCTCGTAGATATACCCAATGTGTCGCATGTTGGTGCCGTTCACGCCCATCATTGGGCGGCCACTCTCCGTACGAGGCAGACGGAATCGTGCATGGTTGGCTAGCAGTAGGTCATCCAGGATCGCGGGCAGATTCTTGGCCACGGCCTTGTAGAACCATTCCTGCACTTGAATCTGCCGGTGAGCGTAGTCTGCAGCTGCAAGGCCCCGGATAATTTCGACCTGGTTGTGACGTGCCGTGTAGTGGGCGTCAGCGATGATGCGCTCCGGGGTGTCCAGGGTGTTCATCGCAATCGACTTCAATTCAGCCACGAACAGCCCCTTGCCCGGCTCGCCGTGGTTCATGGTCAGTTCGCCTTGCCCATCCATGCCAATCTGGAGCTGGCCGGCCTGTATCACTGTCTCAGGGATGTACAGGCATTCCGCGGGCACTGCGGCGGCGAATCGATCTTCCATCCAGAGGTTCGGATTGGCGCACGTTTCCCACTGTGGCTCAGTTTGATAGAACCATGCGGCCGTCAGATCCTTGCTGGCGCGTGTAACCAGATCCAGCTTTCGGCCAGCAAGCGCTGGGAGCTGATCACCACTCTCTGCAAGTTTGTGCCCGAGGCTCAACATTGAACCTGTTGCGAGCAATGGCTCGGACTTGCCTTGGTCGAAGTAGCGTGCGCGGCATTGGTCGATAAACAGCTGAAGCCAGAGCAACTCGCGGTCATCCAGCTCGCTGATGTCCGCCAGGACCGGCAGTCCGGCCGCGGCGGGTAGGTTGGTTGCGCGCGGCTCACTCTCCAGGGCTGTCCGGCCCCGGTCCATCCACTGAATCTTGAGCAGGGAATAGGGAAAGTGACTGCCATCGATAAGCTGGGCGTTGAACCGATCGTTGCGTGCCTGCATGCGTTCTTCTTGGAGAGGGTGCTCGAACTTGCCTTTGTCGGTCAGCGCCAGGATGCGTGAGCCGGTGCGCACCACCATGACGAAGTAACTACTAGCGATGCTTTTGCCTCGGATGACACACAGGGAGAACCCCGTGGGTATTTGGTGGGCATGAACCAGCAGGTCTTCGATACGTCCGATGTCGTAGATGTTTCGTCCAAGCTTCGCTTCCCCTGCTGGGGCCGGAACACCGTCCTTGATCATTAGGCGTGTCAGCCGGTCGATGCTGTGAAGCGCGTCGAGGCCAACACCTCCGGCCTGTGTAGCGACAAACTCCAGTGTCTCAGCGGAGAGTGCTGATCTGTCCAGATTTCGGTAGAAGGCCAGTGAGCCTTGAGCATAGTCCAGGTACTCATCATGTAGCCTGCCTATGGCTGAATCTGCGAACAGTGCATCCAGTTCGCTCATAGCCTCCAGCATGGTTGATATGCGTTCTGAGCCGCTCCGGTACTCACTGAGGGGAAAGGTCGCCGCTCTGGCATAGAGGGGCATCTGTGAGCGTATGAGCAGGGTGACGATGGCTTCGTCCCCTGTCTTGATCGCCGCGTTGATTTCTTTGTTGGCGTAGTAGAGGCTAAAGCCATCTAAGTCCGAACCAAAACTGAGGCTCTCAACTGGCTTACCGGTCAGGCGTTCCCACAGCACAAGTGCTGTTTCGCCGGGTCGCTGGGGCAGGGTGTATTGGCTCATGCATGGACTCGCTGGATCGTTGGGTGTGCCCTCGAGGGGCTTCTACAATGAGTCCAGTCTGATGTTATAGCTGGCGTGCCAGAACCTAATGCGTTATCGGCGTTACTCTGCGAGGTGAGATATGTTCTGGACCTCCCTTGGGCGCGTAGCGTTAATGCTTTCTGTGTAAGGTGGGATGCCTGCCTTTTTGCGCCTGAGCCAAACGCAGGCGGTAGTGACCCCAAAGCGCCTGGCCAGATTAGAATCTGTGTCCTTACCCAGCAGATCATTGAGTTCCTCACTGGGGTGACCAAACTCAACGGTTGCGCCGATCCCGAGCCTTCGCCTGTATGCACTGATAGTCGGGGCTGATACACCCACAGCCTTAGCGATCTTTGCGTCAGAGACCTTTCCAAGACGCGTCAGATATTCTGCAGGGAGCTCGAAAGCTTCGGTAGGCACATTGAGGGGCGGGATCGAGCTTCGAGTTCTTCTTGAGGTAACTGTGGATTTGGGGATGCCGAGTTTGTAGGCGAGTGATTGGTCGCACATCTTACCCAGTAAGGCTAAGTGCTCTTCCGTCCACACTTTATTCCCCGACCTCGTCTTGATGCCCCGGGCTTTGCGCGCCTGGAATACTGCCGATTTTGTGATCCGAAGTTGGGCCGCCACTTCCTTGTCGGTTAGTCTGCCAAGCAGGGCTACGGCTGCTGGCGTCCAAATGGAATCCGCGTTCCTTGCGTCATTGTCGTTTGCCATCTTGGATCCAAGTCTAAGTGGATAGGCAAAGTTTAACGCCGATTTTGCAGGGGGCTAGCCAAACCGGGTCTATGAAAATCCCCGGCTTGCCGGAGGAGCTAGTTGAGGCCGATATGCCTAGCCGTTACAGCGGGCCGATTCCAAGGTCAGGGCTGTGATTTTCATAGTGAACGTGAATGGGGGATTTCCCATCTTGCGTCGAAGCCAGACACAGGCCCCATGCCAGAGATGGGGATTCGAGATCCCCACCCTATCGGTTCCCACCGGTGGATAGTCGGCAAGGCTCGTGTTCAGGAACCGTAGCCAGACAGTGTGTAGATGGTCTCCCATTTCTCAGCGCAGTCATCGCACGAAGTCTGTTGACCGATGAAGTCCCCGCCGAATGTGAAGTCGGTACCGGACAAGGTCACGTTAGATGATGCACACCACGGGCAAGCAAACCCAGCCGGATGATTGATGTAGACGTGATCGGTAACAGGCTTTTCTACGCGTTTGAGCGTACCCGCACCCTCGATCACGCCGCAGCCTCTTGTTTGTAGTCATTTCTGATCCGAACCGCCTCAGGGATCAGCACCTCAAACGTATAACCTGGATCTGCACTGAATTTGGTGGTGTCTCCGCGCGCTGTTGCGATTCGGCTTGCATAGTCCTTTGCCTGTTCGAATTGCAGGACTGAGAAATAGGATTGCTCTTTAATGTTGGTGTTCGAGATGTCAGTACACAGCACTGCGGTACCGCCGTGGTTGTTGCTTAGGCCAAAGGTCATCACCACGTAGCGCGGCTCGCCTGCGGGGCGGTAGACCTGACCATCGATGAGGATGAGGGTTTTAGCCCAGCCGTGAAGGTAGTCAGCGATGGCCACCTTCCCCTCACTCACAGAAACGAAGATGCCTAAATCGAGGCGGCTCATGCTGACGCTGTCGGTCACTAGCGAGAGTTCTGTCCCCGGAGCAGCGTAGTCGTAGTCAGTACCGCCCGATGTGCGCGCCTGGCGCGAACAACCGTACACGCTGCAGGAGGTCCAGAGTTGACCGTCAAACCAGCGGTACTCGATTGGCGGCTCGCTGCTATTGCTGGCGCTGATGATTGCAACCGGCGCGGCCTCGCGCGGGATCTCGCGGAGGTTTACAACCTCAAGTCCATCGTCGAACCGAGCGCGGCGGGGATTGCGACAGCGTGGCGGGATGATGTTTTCGACGTAGGTGTATTTGACGGTGAGTTGCATGGGGAGCTCCCTTTGAAGTTGGTACCAGGATGCCTCGAGCTCCTGCGTGCCAGAACCAGCGAGATAGCGAATGGGGCAGGCGGGGTGTACTCAGCCTACAGGCCGTCAATCGGGCTTATGAATCCAGAGATTCGATGTCGATGGGCTTTGTATCTTTGTTGATCAAGTCCAGTAAATCGCGGGCTGACATGCACATGACCTCGGAATCATCGTCCTCACGGTAAATGCCGATCAGGTTTTCATCCCAGTCCTGTTCATCGGGCACATCTGAGCCACACTCCGACGTAAGAAGCATGTAGAACTCGCCTGCGTTGCGACGCATAGCCAAGCAGCCCCCGCCAGTCTCAACGACCTCAAACCCATCCAGCCCCGTGAATTTGAGAGACCCATCAGCACCAGCAATCGATTTGAAATCGGAGAGGGCGAAACCTGCACCAGTCAGTGCCTGCTGGTTTTCGAGGAGGGTTGGCATGTGTGGCTCCAGTAGAGGGCGAGTTCGTTTTTGATGGGATCCATTGTCGGGGCGGTTTGGGTGTGCCAGAACCTCGGCGCCCTTCGAAAATCGGCCGAATCCGCTGATGGGGAGCGATTCATCCCAAGAATGCCAAAGGCCCAGCATAAGCTGGGCCTCAGGTGTTCTGTGTTGTGCTCGTAGGTGCCGATAGCGTGCTTAGGATTTCTCCAAGAACACCCGTCGAATGCCCTTCGTATTTTCCTCTTGGAGCATCAGCCTCATCATCTTCTCTCCCCAGTGAATTCCGGCAGCCTTGTACCGAATGATGGAAATCGTTAGGGAGAGCAGGTAGATCTGCGGAGTGATCACCACTACCCACACGAACACCTGACCGATATTCACGTGAAAGGTCGGAATCAGCGATGAGAACTGCAGTGGCACGAATTGGGATGGATGCAAAGCCATGAGCATCTGGACAACCACCATGCTCGGCACGGCTAGAATTCCCATCCTCAGGAATGAACCAGAAGTCCACCCCCACACCCTCGGTGCGAGCAGGGGCAGGGTGAAACGATTGAAGACCAGCGCTGTGAGCATCCAGCACGTGATAAGCAGGTAGTCGATGCCGTACCTGAACTGGTCAATGAAATATTCCATTGGGCTCATGAATGCCTCCATTACACCTTTGGGGTCAACGAGAATCGCAAAAAGCCCAAGACACCACTCGCCTTTGCTGTGCTCATTGGTTGCATCCAAATGAAGGATGCTCATTAGCGCGTATAAGGCGAAGAGCACCGCGAACATCGAGTTGGCCAAACCAAATACGGCGCTCCAGCGGAACTGCTTGAAGGTAGTCATGATATGGAGCGTGGAGAGGTGGCGGGCCATGGAGAACGTCGTTGCGTCGTTCGGTGTGATGATTCCCTTACGAACTGGCGAACAATCATTGATATCTTTGCCTTTGGCTTGCTCGGTGATTAGCTCGCGAGCGATCTTGCTGCTCGATGCTTGGAATACCGCCTTGAGGTTCTTATGATCCTTCACACCCTCCAATGCTGTCTTGAAACCCCCGCTGAGAATATTGTCCAGGAACACCGGGACCAGCGTCGGGCCAATGAACTGGCAGGTGCCGCTCATGCCTTGGAATCCGACCTTTGCTTGCGCAGCTAGGACGTGGCCGGTACCGACGAACACGTTCGGGTTCTCATTGGCAAGCTCGTAGCGGTCGACACTGAAGATGGTGCTGCACTCGGGTGCGTTCATCATCTCCTTTAAGGCTGGCGCAAGCCAAGGCGCAGTGAGATTTTTCCAGCCGTATGACACCTTAGTCTGGGCATAGACGTTCAGGTTGTATTCGTACGTAAGCTGACATGCGCCCCTGCAACTGCTGCATTGAACCTCGCCCAGGTTGCATTGCCGGCAGTTCTGTCTGCCACCGCCATTGCACCCGTTGCAGGTCATGGTGCCTGTAGCGTGGCAGCGATAGCACGGACTACCTGATTTGCCGGTACCGTAGCACTGGTTGCAGCGGTCGCCCATTCTCGCACCAGAGCCACCGCATCCTGGGCAATAACGACTGTGTGAGGTGTTCCCGGTGCCGCTGCAGTTTGTGCAATGCATCCGGCACTGGCCATTACATTCGCGGCAGGTGTGGTACATCGTGCCGTTACAGGTGGAGCAATCATTCTTGCCTGATCCGCCGCAACCCCGGCAGTCCTCCACGCTGTAGCAATATGAGTCATCACGAAGGATCAAATGCTTCGAGACGGGGCTGCGGTACAGGTTGGGATTGCCCTTTAGTTGCCCCTGCATGAGGTTGCGGGTGTAGGTAGCATCACTGAATATTTGTTTGTGGCGCTGCGCCAGGACCTCACCGATGTACTCACGTTTGTAAGCCGGGCCGGACGCGTACTGAACCTGACGGCTCTCGGGTTCGCTTGTATACGAAGCGGTGACCGTATAAGTGACGTCTGCCCTGTGATTCTCAATTTCCTTGATCGCGAATGGATCTGTAACTGCTAAGCCAAAGGCATGCTCAGCTTTTGACTTGAGCGAATGCGCGATGTCACCTGCTTTGAATCCATTTGGTGCTGCCATTGCCGATCCTAGATCCTAGATCTGAAGTGAATTTCCCAGTTGCGAGCCATTTTGCCATCACTGCACCTGCTCAGGCACCCAATTGGGCACCCTCAAACCGCTGAGTTAGAGGACTGATGAAACAATCACGCGCGTGAATGCCCAGCAGTGCTGGGCGAAAGAGAGTGGATCTGAAAATAGGGGGATTACCCTCCGTTAGGAGTCGAACTGAATACGTTCGCAGAGTGCATCAACACCCTCGGCAGTAAGGCCTTCGTGGGTGCCGTTGTCCGTGAGGATTTCTCCGATGTCGCCATCACATGGGCGAACAAGGCCACCCGTCATGGATGCACCAAGCAGCCGTAGGGCAGCCAGTACGGCATCGAATTCAGCTTTGTTCACCGCCGGCAGCGCGATGCTCCGTTCGCCTTGAGAATACGCAATCACGTCAGCGTATTGCTCGATGAGGTCCGGATAGCTGGCCAGAACCTCGGCCGAGGGTACCGACGGCTTGTTTGGGATCTCTGGTGCGTCCGCCTCGTTAAGGAACAGGGCGTTGTTAACGGCGCCGTGGTGGGCATCGATCAGCGCAGCCTGAGCTGTGTCAGCATCCGAGAAGGAGTTGTAGTTCCCCATGCGCACATCCCACTTGCGCCCATGATTGAGCAGGGGTACTGCCTGGGCGGTGGCGATGAACTGAGCTTGAGTAAGCAGGTGAGGGGCGATGGCCGCTGCTTGGGTATTAGCATGAGTGTTGGTTTCGACGTTCTGCATGGTATGGCCTCCCGGCTCTGTGTTGATAGAGCCAGTGTCATGCCCTGAAGGGTGTGCCAGAAGCGGGTGAGTCATACTTTGCCAGTGACGGTTATCGGCCCTCGGGCAGATTCACCGCCCCAGTCAGGATTTCTGCGAAGGTCACCTTCAGATCCGGGTAGTCGTCCAGTACGTCTTGTGTTGGCATCGACGGTAGATAGCCTCTCTCACTTGTTCCTGCGCTGTTCCAGTTCAGCGAGCTTTCCACTTCACGCCGGTGTATCTGCCTCAGCGCGGCTTCAGCACTGTCTGCCTCTGCCCAGGTCAGAAAACGACCGTGACTGACCTCCCAGCTGCGGGGATTGCCCACAACAGGCAAAGCGTCTCCGTGCTCAAGAAACTGGGCGAGCGTTAGCCGGTGAGGGGCGAGGGTGGAGAGACGTAGGCGCGCATTCAGCGAAGCAACATCAGGGTCGATATCGGGCACGTAGGAAGCCTCAGTTTGGTAACCGTTATGGCACATTATCACTGGGATAGCGCTGACCAACAAAAAGGCCCGGTGTGTGCCGGGCCGGGGGAAGTAGCGGCATTAAACGCCGGCGAGTTTCAGAAGATCGTTGTAGTCATCACCATCAGGGCATTTTTCATCAGCGTCCAGCTTGTCGTTGTGCATGCGGATAGCCTGGGGGAGGGATACCAGTCCTTGAAGGCCAGCACAGGCCGAGCGCACCGTCGACTCGCAGTCACCTACCATCATCTGGTATGCGTCCTCGGGATTGGTGCTGCCATTTACAAATGCCAGGATGCGCCAGTACAGACCCCCGTACTCCCCGCTGCACAAGCTGATCTCGGTGCGGTCTGCTCCATGAGCGATGTCGTAGATCTCAGAGCCCTCCGGGGCGACCACTAGCCCATCCACACCTTCAGCCTCAACGCTCACGAGGGTCAGCCCCATCTCGTGGTCATCAAAGCAGTTGAGCGAGGCCACAGATGCAAGCGCGGACGGCTCCTGCTGCGGGTGGATGGTGCGGTAGACCACATCATTGTCGTAGTTAACCCGAATGCATGGGGCTACGGAAAAGCTGGTGAACTTGATGGCTTGAGGGGAATTGGCTTCGGGCATGTTCGTAACCTAGTTGGCGATCAGTTGATGGGGACCATGTTGGGGGCGATGCTGGTGTGCCAGAACCACCCCTGATTGGAAATTCTCTCCAACCTAGATGGCGGCCTCTGCCTCCTCAAACGCATCCGCAATAGCATCCTCTTTGCCCACGCCGTGGCAGTAGCGCTCGAGGTAATCATGCTTCTTAGCATCGCTTTCCTGGCTGAGGGGCCGAACGATCACTACGATATCCAAGGGGTGATCGGAGTAGGCATCGCTGATGGTAATTGGGCCGGTACAGTCGATAACCACACGACCTGTCTTAGGCCCCGCAGCTGCCAAGGATTCCACGTCTACGGGCAGAAGCAGGCCGGGCGCTGAGATGGCTTTGAATATCGCTACCGCTCGGGCGTTGTACGCCTCGGCGTTCATCTTGTCCGTGCCTTCCTGTGCAGTTGAAATCAGGGCGTGCAGGCTATCAAGCTGAGCCTTCAAGGCTTCGATCTGCCTGTTGAGTTGAGCCTCGCGCAAGTAGATGAGGTTCTCAACCGATTCTGCGAGGTCGCTGGCCTGGCCATTGGTGACGTAGCCGGTTGAGCGGAGGGTGGTGTGGATGGTGTCGTGTAGAGACATCTGAATTGACCTTGAGAGGTTGATGATTTCCATGGTCAACCCTGTATCCCAGTGCCAGAAGCACCTGGTGACTGGAAATTCATCATCCTCAAGAAACCCTAGTGTCTCAGTGTGGATGGGGAGCCTCAAAGGCAGGCTAGACCCGAGCTCAGGATCTGCACCCCGTCCAAACTCAAGGCAAGACACCTACCCAGACTGAGGGAATGAATGCGAGCCTTGACATGATAAAGCCGCTTCTTAGAGCGGCTCGGGTAGTTAGGCAGCAGCTTCGTCAAAGTCGTCTGGTGGCCGACGGGTGGAGCACGCTGTGTCGAGTGGTGGCGTTACCAGGTTTGCCACGCGGGCCTTGGCCCTATCGCATGCAGACAGGTAGCCAGAGAAGGTCGGGGGTTCCACCTGTATCTCGTCCGCCAGCGCTAGGCAGTAATTCACTAATTCAAAGCCGGTCTGAAGGTTTGCGCTTTGCCCGACACAGTAGTTGAGCTTGACCTCTACGACGAGGGCCTCTCTATCCAGATCTGAACGTTGGAGCCGGAATGCGCCATTCGATTCCTTCCTGAGCCTTTTTGTTAGCGTGCCCTGGTGGTAGGTCTTCACACCATCAAGGACAGCTGCGAGACGCCTAACGAGACCAAACACCTCCTTCCAGTGGGCTTGCTGCTCATTGACCCTTCGCATCTCCTCAGCCGCCCAGCACTGCTCGTACTCCGAAGGGTTCATACCACGATACTGAACGTCCTCAAGCAGCTTGCGCTCAAAGCTGTCGATGTACCGATTCCTCGTTGCAGACACGTAGTCGAGCAAGAGATGCATGCAGTCGTGCTCACGAAGCCGTTCGATTTGCTCTGTTAGGGAATAAGCCGACTCCCACATCCAGGCTGGACGGAAGCAATCCATCTGTGCCCTGATGTATTTAGCCACGGACTGGGTATCTAAAAGGATTTGGACCCAGAGCTCGAGTGTGATTTCACCTGCTACATGATCTCGTGGGAGTCTCGAGAGGCGGGTCATCGCCGCTGTGGCGGATGAGTGGAAGTTCGGTAATGCCTTGGCACCGAATGCGCGCGCCCGACCATGAGCTCGGTCTGCACGCATTGCCTCGAATGCTGCCGCCTCATCGACTAGCTCACCAAGCCACGGGGCTCTGCTGCTGAGGGCTGTGAGCCTGCTGTGTTGGGCCTTGCTGAAAGTCAGGTCTGGGCCCGCGGGAACCTCAAACCATCCAGCCTGGACGGCAAACATGATCAATCGGACATCCACCAATACCCCTGCTGGGACGCTTCGGGACGCAATGGCGTCGTCTAAGCTTGCACCCTGTCGCATATCGCGGGCGACTTTTCTCGCAAATGGCATAGCGCCACGGTTGGTGAGCGCGGCTATTAATGTCGTGTCCATGGTTACTCCATCTGTCGGTGACCCATCCTCGCTAGTGCCGGACTGTGCCACCACCACCACATTGCGAACCTTCAGGTTTTAGCCTTCCCGACATTCGTCCACGGGCGCAGGTCTGAATGGCTCGCTGCCTCAGGCCGGAAGGCAAATATTTTAGTTGGAACCTGCAAATATGGGGCACTAGATGGCCACTATTACTAGTGGAGGCCTCTGCTTATGAATCACGAAACCATCAACCGGGTCCTGCAGTCAGCTTGGCGCTCACAGGTCTTGCCAAGGCCAAGCGAGTACACCCTTGAAGCCTTCAAAGCCGTAGTTGCCAAGGTTCGATCAAGCACCATCAGTTCCCTATCCGGGGAATTCGCGACGGAGCTCGGTTCGCTTTCATCCCTCATCAGCAGCAACCAATCACTGACAGCAAGATTATTAGAAGGAATTGATCTGCAGATGGACACGCTACAGGCGGCAAGCCGGCGGGAAAGCGACGCACGAGCCAGTGATCAAGGACCATCAGCCATCTACATCCCCGGGTTCGGAAACCGTGGAGCATTCTTTGCCTCAGGCTTAAGCTCTATGGGGCTTAAGATCCTGTCACTCAGTCTGGATTCCAGCTCGGATCTTGTAGCCGACCTGAGGGAACGAATGCCGACCTCAGGTTTGGTGCTCGTGGGTAGCGCTGTTGTGGACCACCCAGAAGCATGTCGTGCGCTCGAAGCTCTGGCTGCTCATCATGACAGTGATTTGCTGGTGGTCATTGCAGAAGATACACCAATGACATTCGAGCAGCGCTTGGTTGCCGCGACCTTTGGTGTAGTGCGGTTACTAGGGGTTGAGGCCGACGTCAAAACGCTTCGATCGCTGATCCGTAGCAGAGCCAGAGACTCGCAGATCAATGGGTACAAGGTTTTGCTGCTCGATGACTCCAAAACGGATGCATACCCGGCAATTAAATTCATGCGTGAGGAAGGGATTGAGGTACTCCATATCCTTTCTCCAGCTGGGGTTTTGAAGGCTATTGAGGACTTCAGGCCTGACGTGGTCGTAACTGACTTCCATATGCCGGGAGCCAATGGCGCCCAAGTTGCCAGTGTTATTCGCCAAGATAGCGATGCAGTGATGCCTATCATTTTTCTGAGCAGTGAGCGGAACACAGAAACCCAGCTGATCGCGCTTTCGAAGGGGGCAGACGCTTTTGTCCAGAAACCATTGAAGCGGGGAGCCTTCATCAAAGCCCTCAAGGCGCTCATATCGAGGTCTAAGGCGTTTGACTCGCGAATGCGGCGCGACCCTCTCACAGGGCTTCTGAACCACGGGCAGTTGATGGCATCAGCATCACGTGTCAGTGCTTCAGGCAGCGTGCCCAACACCATGGTGATGATCGACATTGATCACTTCAAGCAGGTAAACGATACGTTTGGTCATCCTGTAGGTGACAAGGTGCTTGTTGGGCTTGCTGAGGTGCTATCAGACAACCTTCGCTCCACCGATTTCATAGGCAGGATGGGGGGCGAGGAGTTCGCCGTGCTGATGGTTGGCGCACCGATGTCAGATGCCAGGAATGTAATCGACAGAATTCGCGAACTCTTCAGCAATCTTCAGTTTGAAACCGGCCTGCAGGATCAGGGTGAAAGTGGGAAATGGTTTGCCTGCACCTTCAGCGCCGGCGTGGCTCTGCTGGATGGGTCCGCAGCGGTTTCAATGAAGGCTGCAGACCACGCGTTGTACAAGGCAAAGCATGGCGGTCGAAACCGTGTAGAGGCTGCTGACTAACCAGTTCCGATCTGCGGATATAAAAAAGCCCCAGCATCTGGGGCTTTTAATTTACTGAGATCAGGCTCGAAAGGTTTTCTCGGCCGGGGGGGCGAAGTGATGGACATTGTCCTTCACAGGTTCAGAGAAATTACCCTCTGAAATGTCGCTGTGCTCTGTTATGCCCTGGATGTCATCTGGCTCGTCGAAGGTAAGCTGCATCAGCACGCGCTCCATTGCTTCGTTCGAGTCGAACTCAGCAGAAGGGAAGTCTGCAGGCATTTCAACGCGATCAAGAATGTGCTTGAGGTCCATGTACATCAGGGTAGGGCGGCCACGCATCAGTTTGACCAGCTCAAGGATGAGGCGCTCGTTCTGTACCACTGCTGCGTGGCAACGTTGCGATACGTTCCCCCGCAACAGATTCAAACGGTTAGCCTTCATCACTACTTCGTGGTCCGACACTGGTTTGAAGAAATTCCCCTTGTTTGTCATTTGCAGGTAGCGCAGACAAAGCTCGTCGAAATTCTGAAGATCATCAAGCGCTGCGTCAGAAGACGTATTCATGATGCGCTGTTCTGCGGCACTGCCGATCATCAGCATGTGCATTCGCCAGAAAACCATGTCTGAAGTAGAGAGGAGGTTAAGATCTGTGAAGATCTTTGCAGTCCGAGTGTTGATGTCAAGGTGAGCGCTGAATGAGTCTGCAATCAAGCAGTTACTGCCTTTGTAGGCAATGATCCGAGCCGCTTGATGAATCATGAGCCGGGTTTGGTCTGCCATTGTCACCTGAAATGCCGGCCGTTGCTCTGGTGTTGGGGCAAATGAAAGTGGTAGAGCGACTGCGCTGCTCATTGCGCCACCAAGTTGATCTTGATGAGCCTGGGCCTTTGGCCGAAGTCCTGATGCCCAGTAACCGACACCAAGAAGGCAAGCAACTCCGATGGTAGTGACGGTATAGAAAATGTTCTGTGTGACCAAGCGGTATGCCGGGGTGGCACAGACGTAAACGCAGAGGCAAACGGCCGAAGTGACCCATACGAATGTTAGGCCACGTTGAAAGCCTTCGCCGATCGCTGACACGACATTGCCAGCTTTCGCTTTTGCGATGGCACTTACCATGAATACAAACCCGACAAGAAGCGACAGGACAATGGCAGACATTGTTGCGAAACCAACCAGTTCGTCAGGCTTTTCCGCAGTCATGTAGCGGGCAATCACGTACAAACCAATTGTTGCCCCCGCAAGAACAAATGGGGTGAACCAGGCCGGAAGCATCCGGCTCGCGTCTTTAATATTGTTCCAGCTGCTCATTGTCCAGCTCCCTTATAAGGTGACGGTTGCTACATCAGGCTTTTGCTTAGCCTGCTGCTGCGGGTTTTTGGCCTGCGGTTTTGCTTGCTGGCCTTTAGGTGGCTGACCATTCTGCTGAGCAGGTTTTTGAGTTGGCTTCTGCGGTTGTTTGGCCTGGGTTTTGGGTGCTTCGCCGGCAGGGGCAGTCGAACCATTAGCCTCAGGCTTGGGACCTTGCGCAGGCTTAGATTCGGCTGTGGGCGTAGTAGTGGCCGCCGGCGCAGCTGAATTCTTTTGTGGAGCAGTCTGTGGGCGCGCCTGAGGCTCGCGTCGTTGTGGCTGCCCTTTACTCTGGCGACCGCTGCGGCGTGAATTCATATCCACGTCCTTCTCGATCTGCATGAGAGCGTCTTCGAACTCACCGAGCGCCCGAGCAAAGCCTTCGTTGCCCGAACGATATTGCTTGCGACCTTCCACGGAGGGGTTGCCTGCAAGCTCACGAAAACGCGAGTCGAGCCGTGCAACACGGATCGCCAGGGTGTACATCGCCGCGGTACGCTCGCCGTCAATGCGTAGGGTGCGCTCTGGAAGTTGAGGCGCGGTGTTGCGGACTTGGGTAGTTTCGTTAGCCATGGGGTTACCTTACTGGTGAGTGCCAATTGATCTCAGCCATTCCCAACCAGCAGCTTGTTGGGTGCATGAGCGAAAAAAGTCGCTGACGTCACTTGCGTGACTCAGGTAGCTGGCGCTGTCGTCAGGGACGAACAAACCCCAAGCATCAATCCAAGCGAGTTGGAATATTTTTTGCGGGAAGTAACAAACCTCGACGTATCGATACTCAGGAGCTCTCAGGTATATCTTCGCAACGAAGATAACGAGAAAGACAAAGAGCACGATCTTGAGAGATTTCACTATCGGGCCGGATGACGACCCCTGTGAGCTCGACTCAGCCATGAGCGGCATCCTTGGTGATGGTGATTTGGTATCCGGTCCTGCGGCGAATAACACCAGAGGCTTCTTCAAAAGTGAGACCACCCGAGACCAGATGGCTCAGTGCCCGTAGGGCATCAGATTCTTCATCGGCGGCGATGCCTAGGCTCTGGCTGAAATCCAGCCATTTACGCTTGGAGGCAGTGGTAAGCCCATTGGCAATGGCTCGTATCTTGGCTACGCGCCGTAGGTCAGGAAGGGGCTGGTCGAGTAAAGAGGCACAATATCTGGCCATATACTCACCTGCATTCATCCTTGAGTTGATCAGGGCTTTGAGTGCGTCTTCACGACCAGCTGTTCGCATGGCATCGGCATCATCCATGCCACGGCCAAGCGCTATGATGCTCAAGGTTATGCCAACGGCTTCAGCCTCACGGATCGACGATAGTGCACCTTCATAGCCGGCATGATCGCCATCGACCATATGAGCGGCCTCTGTAATTCCTTGGCTGGCTAGGTATGCGGCCTGGGCTGAGTTAATTGATGCTTGCCCAATGGCGCATCCCCAAACCTTGATGAGCTGCAGAGCCCAAGCATCCAACGTCCCTTCCACGCAAACCAGGATGGACTTCTGCCGCTGCTTGAAAAGGTAAGGGATATCTTTGGACGATTTTGGTGAAAAACGGTATTTCGGATTAGACCTGGCTTCACCTTGTCCTGATGGGATCCTGCCCCAGATACGGGCCTCGCCGTCTGGGTGAGGCCAGTAACCGATAACTCGACCTTCCATCCCCGACCAGACAGATGAAGGGGTTTCATCCTCAAAGCTGACGATCCCAATAGAACGGGCTTGCTCCCGGGTAACACCGTGAGCCTGAAGAAGCGAAAGCACTTCATCATTGTTAGTGAATACGCCGAGGCGCAGCGTAGCCATGACCTCGTTTGTATACCCTCGGGATTGCTGGAATTCGTCAAGAATCCCCTTGTTGCGTTGAGCCAGTTGCTGAGTCACCAGAATGATTGCCTGGCCCGTCGTGAGGGGAGGGCGACCACCATTGGCTGCGCGTGACTGCTGCTTGGCTTCGTTGTCCCGGTTGTCAGGGGGTTCAACACCTGCGGACTCACAAAGGGTTTTGACGATATCGCCGTTGCTCATGCCGTTCTGGGCGAGGGCGTCCCACAAAGGCGTGTATGGGCTTGGGCAGTTGTCCTTACGATTGCACTGAATCCCGGACCTGAATGGGTAGTAGAAAGCGCGGTCTTTACCACAGGCTGGACAGTCGAGGACATAGGAGCCATTGGCTGATAGCTTTTTGGGGTGCAGGTGATTAAGAAGGCCACGATCCACTGCATCTAGCTTCGGGTATACGGCGTCTTTGATGAAGTCTGTGATTGATTGCTTCATTCGCCGGCCGCCGCCGTCTCTTTCCCTCTCAGGCTTGCGACGACGCGAGGGCAGATGCCCTGGTCAATCGCAATTTCACCGAGTTTGACCTTGAGTTGGCGACGTACCTTCCATACCTGCTTTTCACTAAGCCCAAGCATCGAGCTCATGTCTACGGAGCAATGTTGCTCAAGAACAGCCAGGCGGAGGATCTGGTGTTCACGATGTGTCAGAAACCTGCGCAGCGTCTCAACGTGAGCATGGCGCTTCTGCAGTCCTTCATCACTGAGCACGATGCCGTCGGACAGGAACTGGGGTAGTGCCGACAGGCTGTCAGTGTAGTTGGACGCAGTGTTGAGGTAATCAGGTTCTAGACCATGAGCGCGCGGCGCATAGTCTAAGCCGTCGAGATCCGCAAAGTTGAATGCGCCAGAACCTGGAACCTCATCGATGACGCGGGCATAACCGTACTTACGTATGTAAGAGAGGGCGTAGCCGATCAAGCACAACCCGCGTCCGTCAGGGGAGCCGGCAGCGTAGTTTCTGATGGCGCTCTTTGTGGCGTCATAGATGCCCGGGTACAGAATCTGAAGAAGCTCCTCGTCCGTTAGACGAACAGAAAGCTTCGAGCGGATTTCAGCTACCCACTGTTGTTGGGATTCGACATGAATGACGAACTCCCACGGGTCAAGACTTAAGAACTGGTCGCTGGTAAGCCCGGCGAGCCAGTTGCTCCTAACGAGGCGCATGCCTCCCTCCTCCGATCATACGATCGGCTCCTAAGCGCAAATCCAGTCCCCTGGAATTTGCTTTGTCCGGTAGCCACGACAGCCACCGACCCCCTTCTACATACGGTGAGCAATGCTCAACCGCTTGGCTCCTCGGACGCCCCGTAGGTGTGTACCGAAGTAATTGAGCGCGATTCTATTGGGCGCGGATGGGACAGGCAACTCTAAAAAGGGCGTGATTTTTCAGTCAAAAGCGTTGAGCTGGAGGCAAAGTGAGACATCAGGTACCCAACTGTGTGCAATGACGTTCAGCTTGTAAATCGCTACAGACCCTGTCCCGTAAGGAAGTTGACGCCTGAAACCCGGCGTTGATGGCACACCAATGGCCACAAGATGCTCAATGGTGGCAATGTACTACCGTTCGTCGCTGCTCTTGGAATTCACGAACGTGACGTTAAGGTGCGCTCATCACCTGTAGGAGTAACCATGATCAACGCGTATCACCAAGCCATTAGCTCGGCTCGTCAAGCGGGATTTGCTTTGCAGAATCGACTGCATGGCTGGGCAGCTATCAAAGAGGGCATTGATACTGTTCTCGTTAGCTTCTTCTATATCGAAGGCGGCCAGGTCAGTGCTCAGATTGTTTGGAGTGGGCCCGATCCGCGCGACTCGATGGACCTGGTAGCGCATCACCTCAATGGCCAGGCTGGTGCTGGGAGCGAACTCGTTCAAATGTTGATTGATGTTTATCGGGCAAGTGGTGACAGCGATACGCTCCTCCCGATGAAGCCATGTCCCAAAGGTGCCGTTCTTCACTAGCGGCTCCGATATCAGCCGGCGGCCTGATTCCACAGCGCAAACAAGTGACGTGGGCTGCGGGGACTTATACCGACACCGGCTCGGCTGTCTCTGGCCATTTGGTGGGTGCGAGTAGTCCGAGAGTGGCCGTATCGGCTCAAGGTGCTTGAGTTGCCTCTCTAGTGTGTTCCGATTTCCGAACTTAATAGCCTACCTGGATAGCCAGGGATCTCAGCTTGAGGGTTTGGAGCTTGTCACGGGCTGCTGGATCTTTCTTGCAGGTCACGGTTGTCACTAATCGGATCTGACGAATCCCGAATATTCCTAACACCAACTGAGTGCGCGCCGCAGCCTGCCTTCTTTGAGGGGTCGCAGACCGATCTAGTTATGGGGGAGGGCTCGAGCCCTACGGCGCAGCCTATGCCATGAGCCAAATCTTATGGTGGCTGATACTGAGTGATCGGTAGATGGTCACAGCCGCTGAACAGGTTGCCCTATTAGGTCATTCGTGAAATGGGCCTTCTTTCGCCGAGCGCGAGCTAAAAGCTAAAGACCCATGCATCACCTAGTGTGAGCGTTGTGATGATGAAACCTGGCTGTCTGGTACTGACTCTATGAGGTGTCGGTTGGCGAGCTAAGGTCATTCTTGGCTGATGCGATTTTCCATCGTGTAGAGCATCACTGACATCTTTTGTCTGCTGGGAACGGAGGAGTGCCGCAGGCCGGCTGGGTCTACCTTGGTACGTAAGGTCGTAAACGCGCTCAAGGGTATTCCAACGCCCGGCCCTACCCTGGCGGCAAAGAAAGCGTTTTGCCTCCCCTGTCTTCAGGGAGTTCAGGCAATGCACGATGCTCATGTCTTTACCGTTACAGCCCTTAGCAATGATCACGGGCTCTCCAGCGAGAAAAGCAGGGCTGTAACCACCAGTAGCAATGATGTGCACCCCATCGACCCAATCAGTTAAGACCCCTTGAGTGCGCCCCCCGCCTCTTATGGGATCGTTGTTCTCCAAACCTCTTGCTTGCAATCGAAGTGCTGCCGCCTAACAAGGGAACAAAATGACGGGCACGCCGTGAGTGCGACATATCTCAGTGATTACTGCTGCAGTTGGTAGGCCGGCAGCATTTGCGGGAAGCGCAATGGCATGAGGTTCGCTCTTCTCAATGAACGTAAGAAGCAGAGATAGGCATCCAGCTCGGCTCGTCGCGGCAAGCGGAATGCTAGCTGCCGTCTGACCGAGGATTCGGTGACCTGCCTGAACCTTAACCACGAGCTCCTGTAGAAGACTGCTTTGGATGTACCACACAGTTGCAGTCGTCAGAGTTCCGAGGCGGTAAGCATCAACAGAGGACCTAAGCCAATACCGCCGACCACCCCCTGTCTCTCCGTCATGTTCAAGAGTTTTTAGAGCAACCATGCGTTGGAGTGTGTTGCGGTGGATTCCGAGGATTGAGCTGACCTCAGACCCCCTCAGCTGATCAGTTGGTTGTGGAGCGTGGTGCTTTTGGCTAGAGCGTTTTGGCATTCAAGAACTCATTTTCGAACATTTGTGATAACCCGTTGAAATAGAATCGGATTTATCAGAATCGCAGAAGGGCCCGTATTATTACATTAGACGGGGATTTAACTAATTTCCCGCCTACTCTATGTTGTCGGATGCAGCCGGCCGGGAGCACCATCGGCATATCCGTAATGTGCATTCCGACACTAAATGAGTCCAAAAACAACCGGAATTGACTAATGGATTTCGTATGGTGCTTTTGAGGTGCGTTGCTGGGCAATAAGGGGATAATTGTCGTGTGCCAGTGGGTTTTAGTCAGGCGTTACGAGGGCGTATGACGTTTGCGTTCGAATGCTTATACCTATGTGATTGGGGCATCAGTGGGCAGTCAGTAGTGTTGCTTAGGTGTGTCAGAAGGTGCTGCCGGGCTTTGGAGGTGCGCTACGAGTGCCTAAAGGGATTTTGCAGTGCTCTCTAAGACACCGTATTGGTCGTAAACAGCAATAACCACAGTTTTGAGGTTGATCTGTGCGTAGAAATGTTCGTGATGTTGAGCTGGCAGGTCCGTTCCTTCAAAAGCTCGCCGAGATGACAGAGAGGCGAGAGCACCTCTTGATGGGGATCGTCGACCAGATGGCTTTTGTCCAAACTACACTTCAGCAACTTGCTGACAAGGTTAGGTCCTACGAAGGAGGCTGGGCACAGAGACGCTCTCAGGATGGCTGGTCATTAATGTGGATGTGGCGAGCAAGCGAGAAGGTTGGGCGGGTTTCGTGTGTAGAGGTGTACCTGTCGAAGGGAACAAAGAAAGATGGCGATTTCCACCGCGTTTCATTGAGGACAGTGGAGGCACGTCTTGCTCACATGACTCCGATCCTCGGTGCCAAAAGGACTAAATCGTTTTCCAGAGACCTTGAATTGTTCCTCAATGCAGCGAGGCGAGCGGTACGTTGGGTGAATGCATTTCCTGGTAATGATCTCGGGATCCTTGTTCCGAAATCAAAGGCTTCCGGGCTAGATGAGTGGATCTCGGCATTGGCAGTGTCCTGCGAGACCCGAAGCGCTAAGGCTGCCGGTTTGATCGAGAAGTACCTTGAGTTGGATAGTGAATTAAATCAGCTAGCTTTTGAGTTCAATGAAGCGCGACAACCGGTAAGATTCAGGTCGATCATTTGCAGGCGTGAATGCCCTGCTCTCGATCCGCTGTCCCCTGCGGAGCCGCGATACAGGGTGGTTGAATACTTCGACCGCCGGACAGGTAAGCGAAGTAGCCGAGATGTCAGCAGCTACAAGCAAAGGCTAAACCAGCAGAAGGTACGAGAGCGTCTTGCGCTCTCACTGGGTCGCCCTCCAACTGAGGCCGATTTGTCTGCTGTCATATCAACTAGACCAAGCCGAAAGCCAACGCCATGGCTGACAGCCGAGCTGATTTCTCACTGTCATCTAGGCAAGCATTCGGGAAGCATCAACAGACACCAAAAAAATATGGTGGCGATTCTGGAAGAGTGGGGCTCGTTGAGAGTCCTTATCCGAGCGCTACTCTGAGTAGAAGGAAAAATAATGTCTCATTCTATCGAACAGCTGATTGCGATCGACCTTGGTAACGGCACCACCAGTTACATCGCAGGTGCTGGCGAAATTCGAGGGTCTTTTGCGTCACTTGTTGCACCTGCTCAATCGAACCAAGGCCTGGGTGGTGGCTTCACCCGTGAGTCTTTCAAGACAAAGTTCGGATCTTTCTACATCGGCGATGACTGCCGGGAAGATGGTGCTGCCCCCCGTAGCACTGACTCGAGCTATTACAGTTCAGAAAGCATTAAGGTTCTGTTCCTCAAGGTCTTGAAAGAGGTTGGTCAGAAAAATCCGATCATCGTGACGGGGCTGCCGACTGAGTTTTTCAAGCTTCGCCGCAACGAGTTTGCCTCCGATCTCAAAAAATGGGCTATCGAAGAAGGTTACCAACCAGCAAGCGTCAATGTGCTACCACAATACGTTGGCCCATGGTTCGACCCTGAACTGTTGGATCCGGAAGGGAAAGTCATTGATCCCCGTGTTGTGATGGAGGGGAAACTTGGAATTATTGATATCGGCCAGGGCACCACAGATGCCGGACAATTCGTCGACGGCAAGGTGAGTTCTGACGATAAGCTACGTTGGGGTGAATCTAGCGGGGTTTCTGACATCCACAAGAAACTGTTTACACAGCTAAAGCAGGTGGATGCACTAAATACTATCCTGCCGGCAAAGTCCCGACTGCCTAAGGATTTCTCTCTCGACGCTCAGACTACTGAGTACACGATGGATACCTGGCTGAGGAAAGGCTTCATCCCGTGGCGCGGATCCAGGATCGATATTGATCCCATCAGCCTACCTGCACGGCAAGAGTTCGCAGATGACGTGGTCGTACGGTGTATCAACACCGTCTGGGGGAAGACTGACTTCATGGCCGGTATGGTGGTGGCTGGTGGTGGTGCAATTGTTCTGGGGAGGAAACTCCTCCAAACGTATATCAACACGGTGATCTACATGGCCAAGGATCCTGAGAACTCGATCGTGCGTGGCTATCATCGTTTTTACGTAACGCAGAACTTCAAGGAGCAGGCCCGGATGAAGGTAGCTCAGCGTGGCTGAGACCCAGAGCGTTGTGATCCGGGAAAGGCTTTATCCAGAGATGCATGAAGCCCTTGTCGAGGTCCTAGCAAAATACCCCCGACAAGCTGGTAATCAGGTTGTGCTGGCTATGTCAGAAGCGTGCTTGAGCTTTTGCCCCATTTCTGAGGCCGACTACAACGTAGCCGACGGCGGTGAATTTCAGAACGTAAAATTTACACTGTCGGCAGAGAAGTATCCGAAGTTATATGCGTTGTATCGGGCACTTCCGAGGGGGGTCAAGGGGCAAGCGATCATCAACTTACTGAACCGTCATCAACTATTTAGGCAAGCTGATCCGGGTAAGGTTAACGATGCTCTGAATGAGGCGCTGCTCGGTAGAAAGGTCACAGACGGATCATCGACCGACCTGGCCAACACGAAGATGGGTGTAAGTGCAGAAATCGAAAGGGAGGTTGTGGCGAGACCAGTTGCTATGGTCGTGTCCAGCGTAGATCAGGCCAGCATTGAACCTGCTCCGGGCAACTTCACAACTGGAACGAAGCCACCGGTTGAAGCGTTGGTAATTCAGGTGGAAGTGGATGATCCATTGGCTGATTTGCCACCTATGGATTTCTCCTAGATAACCCATACGTCCAGCAGCCCTTCGTCCAGGAGGGCTGCAACTCTCACCTCGCCATCCCAACGAACGAAACAATCAAGAACACGGGCCAACTGTCGCGGTGTACCGTCGCATGTGAGAAGTGGTGGTAATGCTTGAGTATGGGGGAGAACCTTGACCGCCTCCTGGGTGACCGATAAAACGGTCACGCCCTCTACAAAGTTGTTGAGCAGGGTGGTCACCATAGTGTGAATTGGAGCTGCTGCAGTAGACATCATCAAAACCCTTCCACCCAAAATAGACCTTCAGTTGCATAGATTCGAACATTCGGACGCCGAGATCTGAACCAGGTCAGCGCATAGTTGAGAAAGCCTGGATTATCAGCTTCGATAGGGGGGTCTATGTTGGGGATACGGTCAACCAGGCTGTAGTTAACGTGAGCCACACCCTGAGATTCGGACAGAACGAGATCAAGAGAAACGCCTGTATGCTCGGGAAGGCTCAGTGCGAGATCTGAAAGCCAGAGATTGAAGTCCAGCTGCGACAGCGACCCGAATACACCGACCTTCGCCTGTGAAGCCGAGCGCGCGAGAAAGATATTCGCACTTGGGAGCCAGTTAGGCAGCAGATGGTTGACATCGAATGCGTCCGCCTCCTGAAGATAGCCGACATCAACGTTATAGGTTTGCATCTCTTTCTTGCTCCGAATCTGGATCAACATATTTTGATTTCTAGGTGGTGGCACGGTCTGGATCGGGGCAAATTAGGCAGATCGAACTAGAGCTTTACGGTATACCTTCATGCTCGACATCCAACCAGCTGTCACATACTCAATAGGCGGAACGCTCAGCCCAGCGCCTGCTGCCTCATGGAATCCAGCATCGAAATTCGAGATAAACGGAATTTCGAAAATCCCGTTTGCAGCTAGTTGCTCACGGACCGCCACTGCGTCAGCAGCTGAAAGACTTGGCAGCAAGTCGATAGCCTGGATCACAACATCTTCGCCCTCTGAGACAGGTATGTGTGGTACGAAGGGGGCTGTGGCCGAGACCAATTCGAAATCTCGGTACGCGCGTTTAACTTCACCCTGGATGCGCGCTACAAAGGTCAGACGTTCAAGCACGGCACCTATTGTGATTGTCCATGGAAAAGGATTCACTAACTCGTCAGCGGTGGAAACTAGTTGAACGCCGAATGGGACCAGACCCAGCTCTGGTCCAGATTCGTCACAGCGAATCAAATTCCCAAGTGAGTCTAGGCAGTAAGAGGGATACACATTGTCATTAACCGTGAAAATCACTGCGCCTATCATTTCGAGTTCATAATCTCTTGGAAGGTTTCTAGGACCTTGCCCACGCCGGTCTCGATGTAGTGCTGTCCATAGTAGCCTTGGGTTGGTGGTCGTGCTGAGTCCGCTTTCTCACTGACGGCCACCTTGGCGTAAGGCCCACCAACATCAGCAACAATGGCAGCCTGAACGCGCTGAACCGTGGCCGCGTCATTTTTTTGAGGAAGCCAGGCACGTGTAACAACACCTTCAGGATTCACTAGGAAGACCATAGTAGGCCAGATGTCATAAAAGGGACTTTTTTCGTCTTCCATCCCGCCCCACGAATCGATCACAAACTTGCGGCCTACAGCCGTGTCGCCTTCCCCAAGGTTCAGGTATGGCTTGATCCAGTCCTTGTAGCCCAAGCGCTCACCTCCAGACAGGCGGGATACAGGCGAGACAAAGTAATTGTCCACGCACATACGAAAAGCTTTTTCACAGGGCTCGTTGTTCCAGGTCAACCAAAAACCTCTGTATGCATCGTTGCTCTGCATCAGGGATTGCGGGAGACCATCGTAGCCCAGGAAGTTGAGCTCAACGTCTACGTGATTTTCCTTGAGCCACTTGCTCACCCCACCGATAAAAAAGCTTTCCTTCTTAGACCGCTCGGCTGCCGAATCTGCTCGAGCAAACCCATGTTGCAGCATGCTCAAATCATTTTTCGGCGCCTTGTAGTCCGAATACACGTTGGAAGCGACCCACAGTGACCAACCCTTCGGTTTCCAATTGGCTTTCTCGAAAAACCAAGCTTGTCCGGATTGAGCGTTGGAATCCTGTACGCTCTTCAAACCGAAGGTCGAGCCTGGCAACCGGAATTCTGGTTGGTCGACGACGCTTCCGCCGATCCATTTCGTGGAGGTCGGATTCGATGAGTCCCCGCAACCTGCGATCGCCACTGCAATCAGTGCCACAACCATTAATTTTTTCATAATTCATCTCCGTGATCTGGACACGAACTGTTTTAACAGGTCAGCCCAGGATTCCAAGTCTCAGCGCAGGTTTAATGGGATGGGATTATGAAGGGCTTCCTTGATCAGTACCAAACGTGAACGGCTCGGGCAAAGAAAAGCCCGCTCGCGCGGGCTTTGATTAGGGCTTGTTTGGCCCCTTTGGAGTATCTGGACCCGGTGGGGTCGGGGGCGGCAACGCGGGGAGATTAGGTTTTGGAGGCGGTGAGCTTGGCTTAGCGAGCCTTTTGCTGGCTTGGGAGGCTGATCCAGCAGAAGCTTTCGGGAGCGATTGGACAATATTTGTAGCTCGGTAAGCCCCAGTTGTTGCGCCTGCTGCACCGTTAGCTGCCGAACCTGCTCCCGAGACAACTCGCCCGAGGGCGCCAGCAAGCTTGGCCGGTCCACCAACGAGACTCAATGCAGCACTGCCGAGTTTGACTGCTGCACCAATCACAGCACCACCGGTTGCGGCCATTCCAGAAGCTGCGCCGGCTGGGTTAAATCCTGAAAGACCTTTGACATCATCCCAAATCAGCATTTTAGCAATAACTATCTCTACAGCAGTCAAAGCCATGAAGATAATATATTGTGCAGAGCCTGCTGAAATGAGCAGGGGATAGTTCTCATAAATGTTGCCCGAAGTTAGCCCTGTCATCAGCTCCCCATTCATTGCAAGCAATGTAGCAGCCATTGTTAAACAAAGGTTGTTGACGAATGGGATCATGAAAGCAAAGCTAAGAATTTTAACAAAGCTAATCAGAATGCTCGGATTAACAAAAACCGCAAATACACATATCACCGGGAAGAGCACAACCATCATCCCTGCGAGCATGGCGCAGCCATTGATCATTGCAGGTACCTTGAAGGTAAGCATCCATTCTTTAAATGCTTTGCCGACGTCCTGGATCTTGGTCATTATGCTGTCAGCTGCATCGCTGATCCCCCAGTTCATGTCCTGACCATTACGGCGTTCAGAGCCAATAATAGGAAGCGAACTATCTGAAAACTTATCTCGCTGCTCAATCATATTGTTTATGTTTTTGATCATGAGGGTCTGGGCTTCAGTCTGATCTCTCATATATGAGGATCTTTGAGCCATTGGAACCTCTTCTCTGATTGCATCAGTCCAATTCTGAACGGCCTTTGTCACCATGCCATACATTTGGAGGCAGTTTTTAGGGTAGAACCTAACTTCTTGTCCCGCGGCGACCGATGAGCCCTCAGTTAGCTGTGGGTTGCTATACATTGAGCTATCGGCATTGTCAGTAGTTTTATCGAACTCCGAGGCGCCTTCATTTGCTTTGGATGGGAAATACTGTCTTACCCAATACTCTTTTGAAGGTAAAAGATAGCCCCCGGGTTTGACATTATTGCCTCGGAACGGATTCTGATCTTCAGGTATATTGAGTAGTGCGGTTCTGCCGGCGTCCACCTTATCGGCTACCTCGCTGTCTGCGAAATACCTTCTCCATGAATTGATTGATAACCCAAGGCCAAGAACGTTCATCGGCGATGCACTTCCAACCTTGTTGCCAGCCTCCATTTCTTCATACTGCTCCTTGCTAAGTTGACTCACTTCAACAGGGTTTATCATTGTTGAACCGTAGAGACCAACTGATTGTCCTACGAGCCGGGTATCTGGGGTGCTACCAGCCGTAGCAGACAGCGCACCTTGACATTTATCTATATAGTCTTGGTACATATCCTTTACAGGGCTATTGGCGAATTTCTTGAGTGTCCCCTCGTTTGTCACATGATAAGCATTTTCAAATGCCAGGCTCATTGCCGTTTCTTTATTTACATTATCCAGAGCTGATTTGAAAAGCTGATAAATATTGCCAATAATTGAAACTGACCAGCCAGCACCCGCCGATAGTCCTACGCTTCCACCAGCGGGCCCAATTTTATAGTTACCTGGCTGTAGGAGCATGGCAACCAAAAGTACAACACCTATAGCGCTCGCAGCTGTCTTGAGCTTATCTGCAGGTGCTTTCAGGGTCAAAATACTTACCCAGGCAAGTCCTCCCCACAGACAGAGGTTCATCGCCGCCACAGTGAAGGACTGGTTATAAGCCTGCCACATGTTGATGTAATGACTAACAAGATCGCCAAAATTGGAATTGACGATCTGTAGGTAGTCAAAATTTTCAATATCAGTCGAGTCTGACATTAGTTCGTTACCTGTTGGACACTCGCGAATACTTTGTTGCGTTCTTGATCGTGTTTGATTCGTGCCTGAAGGGCGATGTATTGTTGGCGAAGGCCCGCAACAGAGGTTTTAGTGCGGCTGATAACCTCATCACTCAGGATTACGTTATCAGGTTGATTGGCGATACCGCTTGAAACGCCAATTTCAATCTTGGAAATTACGTCGTCCAGCTCTTTCATCATTCCGAGCGTTGATAATTGGCGCTCTGTTGAAATGAACATGGCCGGGCTCGATCTGGCAAGGTTTCGCATGTATTGATGTTCGTTCTCGCTGACAACGATGTCAGCTCGAGAGATCAGATCTTTATATGCCTGTGTATTTTTGAAGGATGCGGCATCTGCAGAGTAAACAGCTTTGTACAGGTCCATGTATTCAGTGGTCAGGGTTTTCGAAAGGTTCTCAATGTTTTCAGTGCGCGGGGTTACCGAGGCAGCATCATTGTTGAAACCATACGAAGGTACGAGGCCACCATATTTCTTGATGTCATCACAACCAAGTTCCGATGCCGCGAGCACCAGGCCGGCGCTACCATCTTGTGGGTCATTGCTGCATGATTTACCGCTAACAGAAGCTTTAACTGAGCCAGTGCCGCCGGTTCCTGTTCCAGACCCAGTGCCAGCGCCTTTATTTGTTCCGCCCGAGACAGAGGAATTCCAACCAACCAGCCCGCCAGTAGCGCTCGACACCTTTCCCATCATTGCGTTGGCGCGATCGGAGGTTTTCTGCTTGAACTCCCCCATTTGGTTGAGAAGAGATCCGGTTAAACCCTCACCTGCCATGCATTTTGAGCTTTTATAGCCCTCGTCCACAGTACAGTCGGCTTCAGCTAGGGTTTGCTTTTTCTCGTCATATGCCTTGTCGGCCAGAGACCGTACGCCCGAGCAGGTCATGTTTGAGAGGTCCAAGCCAAACTGACCAACGCTATTAAGCTGGTCGATCACAGACTTGATGGTCGGCTGGCTGTAGGCTAAATACATGATGGCAAGCGCCGGAGCATTTTGGATGAACTGTTCAACCATCTCCTGGTACTGGCCCAGTTGACCATCTAGTACAGTGCTAAGATTGAGCCCATTACAACCCACGCCAACTTCAGTAGCGCCGTAGCCATTTACTACTGAAGTCCGCTGGTCTTGGAATGGGGTGAAGGTATCGAAGGAAAAGCTGCCTCCTTTGTTCGCGTCGTTCACCGCGCTCCCTTTCACGGATTCACCAAACAGGCCTGTAACGTCGTCCATGCGGCGTGTCCAGGGAGAGTCCGACCCGTCAGCCCCAAAATCAATTGACGCTGCGAAAGTATTTGTTGACATCACAGCAGAGACTGTCAGCGCGAGGATCGATTTGATATAGCGTGATTTCATTTTCATGCGCCTTTCTTCTCTGGCTGGATATATGTCATAGCCTGAAAGTGATCTTCAAGCTGGCGAAGTGTTCTGTTACCGACAATACTTTTGCGTCTGTTGACCTTAGTGTTGTCGATCCATGAAATTGGCCATGACGTCACTCCCAGCTTTTGCAAACTAATACGTTCTTCGCGAGAAAGTACGCGTCCAGACAATCCTCGTTGAGTTACATGCTTTGTGAAGGCATCACGATCACCGTCAAGTTGAAATATCTTTATTTTAAGCTTTGGATATTTTTGTTGGACAGTGGAAAGGATTTGTAGCTGTTTTTCACAGACAGGGCAGGTTGACTCTACGAACACAGACATACTCACGTTGTCGGTATCTATGTATTTTACTTCCTTAGCCTTCTCAGTAGCAGCATCAAGTCCTTTAATGTTTTTCAGGTCTCCGTTTTGCCACATTGCCATTTTGTAGAGTTCGGCGGACTTGTGGTACTCACCCCAGGTTTTATCCATATAAGAGACAAGCTCTGATGCCGCCTCAGGGGTTTGGTTGAGCTGAAGGTTGATTACGGCGCTTGGCGTTCCCGGTTGAAAGTTAAACTCCACACCATTTTTGCCAATCATTCGCATAGGCGCTTGTGGGTTCTTCTTCGCGTTCCGGTTCAACTCAGAGCAATTTTTCATCCAGTCCATATTCTGGCAGTCGAGAATATTTGGAAGCTTGTCGATTTCAGCGTTCTGACGATCATCGTTGTACTTGTCAACTTTTGCCATCGCTACTGCGATAGCGTTTGACAACGCTTCATTTGGACTTGATGCGTCGGAAAGTACGAAAGGTGCATTGGAGACAAAACATCCAACCAGAAAGGCGAGAGAGATCTTAATTGAAGTTTTCATACTTTCCTTACCTAAGAACAGCAGACAGTTCGGTGATTACAGACTGAGCATTGCTCAATATTTTTGGTTGTCCATTTTGAGGGACTAGCACGATAGCTGGAGTTGAGCGGACACCATATTTCAGTGCTTCAGAGCCGTTCATATCAGGTCGGAATCCGGTCAACGGAAGATTTCCCGATGCTGGAGTAAAAACACGTCGAGGATTCCAGTTAGCTTGATCAATTAATACATAATATTGAAAGTCAACCTTTTCCCCAAATCGGGCTTTAGCATCGTTTGATATCTTCACTAACTCTGCAACATTGCTTGCATTTTCGGTGATGAACATCTTTATGGTTGCAACCGGTTCAACCAATCGTTGGTCGCCAACAAACCGACCGATTTGTGACTGCATGCGCGCGTATGCTTGTTTTGCGCCCTCAATATCTTTCGGTACTGGAACACCGCTTGCACCGCCAATTGTTGGTGTTTGACCACGCTGGCCAAGCATTCCCTGGACCTGAGATAGCATTGCAGCACTACCCTTATGTCCTCGATCAGCTGCAGCTTTAAAAAAAGTAGCTGCTCGCTCCAGATTATTCGGATATTCGGGAGATCTCAGCATTAGATCACCAAGGTGATACATGGCAATAATGTTGCCTTTCTTGGCCTCAGGAAAAAGGATGTCCCATGCTTTCTGTTTTTCGCCTTTTAGAATAGCCATGATGCCTTCGCCGACTCTTTGGTCGGTAGTGGGCTCAATAACGCTGGCCATTACATTGGTTGAAATGAAGCTAGCGAGCAGCAGCCATAGATACGGTCGCAAGTCGTTTCTCCTCGTTGTACTTTGGTATGAAATATTCGAGATATTTCTTGCGGTAAACCGGGGTTGCTGAGTGGTAATAGCCAACGGCCTCGATCTCGTTCTTGTGCTTCTTTTTAAGTTCTGCAATACGAGTCGCTGCGAATTCAAGGTTGTAATGCGGATCAAACCATGTCTGAACAGTCGCAATTCCTTGACCGTTCCAACGGTAATTAACTTGAGCAATCCCTATATCTGTATTTATTAGTCTTAGTGCTCGAACCCGCACCTCTCCTTTGTTGACCACTTTGCTGTCATCTACCCGCAAAATCAGTCGACCTGAATCTCGAATGCTTTTCGCATAAGAATTCGCACTAGCCTGAGAGGTGAAGAACCGGCGGAACCGCTCTCCTTTCAAGGAGATGGCTTTGACCATCCAAGGTGCTTTGGTTAGTGACCAGAGCACTCTTACTGCGGTTTCTTTATCTTGGTAGCGGAAAGGTTCTCCATCAGCGTTGAAAGTCCATGGGTTTTTGTTTGACTCATGCGCTGCTATCGCACGCAGCACGATTGGATCAACGCCGTGGTTTCGAGCTGCACGATCAATCATCGAGTCATAAGGTGAGCAGATTGCATTAGCAGCGTTAAGTGCCAGTGCAAGCGCGACAATGGATCGAATCACACCCGTACTCCGTCGATGGTATGGAAACTGTGTTTCTGCAACCAAGCGATGGTTCTGGCGCGCTCCGGAAAGCTTCGATCAAGACGCCTGAAAAGGGGAGGATGGGGGTCTTCAGGGCTTGTACCCAATTGCTCGTGGAGCATTTCGTGATGGGTCACATATTTGACAACGCACCTGGGGGCATCATGACCTAAGGACTTACTCAAGCCTTGATGAATCAGGATGACCTTCTGGCCATCAATCACTTCCGTACTTCCGGCTGGTACGAACAGAGTGTCGGTGCTAACGCGGTTGATGCGTCGGGCAATTTTGTCCCAGTCAGCTACACGTAGCTTTTGAAGGACCTTGATGTAGAGCTTGGATGCTTCTTCATGATTTATAGCAACGAACGGCTCAAGCGCGCTCTTGGCAGCTACATAGTCCTGCTTTACGAACAGAACTACTGCGGCCTCCAGGGCACATAGCTGGGCCTGAGTTAGATCGCCTGGATGTAGCTTGGGTTCGTCTGCCTCGCTTGCGCTGGGAATTCCCCAGCGCACGGGGACATGGTTAGGTGCACGGAAATGACACTCTGAGACCTCAGCAGCTAGTCGCGCCAAAAACAGCTCGTCAGCGCTGCTGATCTGCTCATGAATGTTAAATCGACGGGCACCCATTTGGAGAACTCCAGAACTTATGGACTACTTGGCCATCCGAGTTCTGCAAATCGAGACGATCACCGGTGATTGCAACGCGATATCCATCGAGGAAATCGCCTTGGCCCACCATATTCTCCGCGCCGGCATCGACTACGAACGCATGAGCTACGCACGTGGTGCAATTACGCGCTGGTGGTGCTACTGCTTTCACGCAGAGTTTTGGTCTCGAGACAACCTTCGCCACTGGCGGTACAGCCTTGGTGGGCGATCGTTGTGCAACGCGGGCCGAGTGCTTAGGGTTGTGAGCTACAGCAGGTTTGGCTTGGGCAGGCTTGATGTTGCTACCTGGTTTCTTTGCCAATTGATCTTTGAGGGACTTGATTTCATTGTCCTTCTGAGCAAGCTGAGCTTTCATCTTCGTCACATCAGCCGCGTCTTTCTGCAGACTCGGTTTCTGACTACTATCCGGGTTTTGGAGTGAAGTGCTACCCAAAACAGGGTCATGTTTTTCAGCTGAAAGTGAGGCTAGTTTAGGGGGTGTTTCTCCCCCCACAGGCATCTCACCAAATGGTGAGCCCGAACCAGCAGTGATTGGTTCCGGCGCTACCTCTGGAGCAGCGGCGAATGGGCTGTTTGCTCCGCTTGGCAAAGGAAGCTGTTCCTTCGGCTGTGAGGCTGTTGCTCCAATTTCAAGAGGTGGTGGCTCATTGGCTAGCTGGGCAGGAAAGCCAAAACCGTCAGCAGGTATTGACCCTGAATCTTGCGCTGAAACAGTCTTGCCGCTAGCAACCAACGGCTTCTGCAATTGTCCGTCCAGCTGCAATTCGTCCAGTGTTTTTCCAATCGCCGGATCAACAACTGCTTGCTCGCCAAGTGCGGTAGGTAACCCGGCAGTCAAACCACCATCATGCATTTGTGGCAGCGATGGCTTGTCTTCATGCGCACTCGCA
The DNA here is from genome assembly GCF_015461845.1 of Pseudomonas mucoides. GTDB lineage: Bacteria > Pseudomonadota > Gammaproteobacteria > Pseudomonadales > Pseudomonadaceae > Aquipseudomonas > Aquipseudomonas mucoides. The sequence continues at coordinate 52,221 of NZ_JACOPW010000013.1, forward strand.
TCGGCCGTGGACGGATGTGTTTCTGGAGGTGATTGATGAATCGCAACCGGTGTGAAAATACCGTTTTTAGCCATAACACCAAGGGCGACAACCACGGCCCCAAGCACGAGCTTTTTCTTTAACGACATCTTCTTTGGATCTGGCTTTGCTGGTACAGCCTGGTCCTGTGGGTCAATGAGGAGCGGATCGTTGTAATCGTCGATGTGCGGGCGTGGGGCGTCCTGAGATTCAATGACCTCAACGTTATCAGCGTCTGCGTCGGTGCCTGCGTCTCGTCGAGGCTTCTTCGTGCTTGCCGCAATAGTTGCTGCACCGCTTTTGATCTTGCCGATCAGATCGCCGAGACCGCCTGGTTTGTTTTGTTCACTCATTTTTCTGATCCGAGCAGGGGAAGGTAAGTAGGCGCCTCTTCGGAGAAGCGGCCTGGGGCAATTTGTACGCATTCTTCGTGTTCGGGTGACAACATCCCATTGACGACACGTGCGGGGATTTTCACTCCGCATTGAACTAGTGGGGCATCCCAAGTGAAGCGCTCGCGAGCCCGCATCTTTCCTTTCATGTCCGTTAGTACCTGGCTCACTCCTTCGGAGTAAGCGCGGCGCTCGAGTTCAGTATTCGGTGCGTACATTTCTTTGACTGGCTTGGTTTCGGTGTCAACGATCGTTTCGCGAGGTTCGTATTTATCAGTGCACCCAGCCGTGACGGCGATGCATAGAAGGGCGGCAGCCTTAAACAACTTGGCCATAACGTGCTCCGTATGGGTGAGTTTTTGATAGGTCGATGATTGCTTGCTGGCGGGCGACCGACGATTCAATTCTTTGCTCGTTTACGATTGCTTCAGTCCTAAGCTCTCGCATCCGGTAATCATCAGGGTGCGAGCTTGCAATCCACAAAGTCATCGGGGCTGAAAAGAGTCTAAATACACCTGAGTAATAGAGGCTCTGGCTGGTCCGCATCCTGTAGAACACCTCTGAATACATCGGAGGCAGCGAGGCTAGAGAGCGCCACAGATCGATTTCTTCGTCGGTGAATGCGAGTTCTTCTTTGGCAACTCTGTAGTCAGACTCCGAGCAGGCAAGGAAAAAGTAATGACTTGTGTTCTCGAGAATTCCGTCTTGCGAGTCGCCACCACCGCTCGTCTCTGCTTTGATCAGGTTCACAAAGTCTTTAACCGTCTGGCTTATCAGCAAGCAACCAGCACCATAACGGCGCAACTCACGATAAAAACTGGACAAGGCTTTTGCGGCGTTCGGATCGGACAGTGTTGCCCAGGCCTCATCGACAGCAACCACCTTTTTACGGCTGCGATCGAGCTTGAACTTGCAGTACAAGTCGATTTGGCGGAATAGAGCCAATGTCACAATGCCAAGCGCAGGGGACTTCGACATGCGCTGTGTTTCAAGTACCGTAAAATCGTTTTCCCAATCAACATCCAAGTAGCCATCGAAAATGGCGGCGAACGGACCAGTGCCGTAGTACAGCGTCAGGTTCTGTGCGAGAACCTCACCTTTCTGCTCATGGAAATTTGTCTTGATCAGGTGAGGGATGAAGTCCCTGAAGCGCGGCTCATCCATAGGCCGCGTCTCAACCCAGTCACGATAAAACTCCTCAAGTGCTTGGTATAGGAGAGATGAAGTCACCTTGGTTAGATTGGACTTGGTGGACCCTGAGCCGTCCCCGGCCTCCATCATCATGATCAGCATCCGTGCGACGAAGAAAATCTCGTCAAGCTCGGGCTTCACATTGCGATTATTCTCATCACGCTTGAGGGCAAATGGATTAATACAGATTGGGTCAATTGTGCGGCCGGAGACGGGCTCAACAAACCGCTCGGTCGTGAGGCGGACGTAATTACCATTCAACACCAGACAAAGGCTTTCGTACGAATCACCTTTGTCAATGATCCAGACCTTCGGTCTGTATTTCACCCTCAGGGCCATCAACAAATTGTTGAAAGTAAATGACTTACCTGAGCCTGTGGTCCCGCAGATCAACGAGTGAGCTGTGTTGACGCTGTTACCCCAAAGGTCCAAGAAGATCGGCTGACCAGCACGATTGTTCATCAGGATCGCAGGGTCGGGTACTCCTTGGTACTCAACAAACATTGGGGCCATGTGCGAAACGCTCTCCGTCAGGTGAGGAATGCTTCGCTTCAGCAGTTTCATGCTGGTCTGGCGGAAATTAAATGGCATGCTGTTACGGACCACAGCATCCCCACGCAATACTTCTTTGTGACCGATACGCCACAGCCGACGCTCAAGCGACATGGCTTGGTCGTCAATGATCTCTTTGTTGAATCCCATCAGATTGATGTGAACAGACAGGTCGAAAAACTGCTCCCGGTTGCTCGCGTTCTCTGAGGACACCTTGCTCCTTACAGCATCAAGGTCGCTACGCTGCCGTTCACGGGTTTCTTTGTCCCCTACGCGCATCGACTCCTTAGCCGCGATCATTCGACCGCGGATAGCTAGCCGGCTGGTCACGACAACAGCGCGTGGAACGCTCCAGTTCATTGTGATTAGACTTTCGGATTCAATCCCAGCCATGGCTACCTGGAGCATGCCAGGTGCGCTGCGAATCGGCTTGCCCATAACGGACACAGGACGGATGTAGTACGGGACGCCGCGGTCGTGAATTGTCCAGCCGTTAGGCTCCGTTTCTACATGCGCAAAGGTAGCTGTCGCAGCAAGGTTATCCCGGGTTTCAACGATGTCTGGATTATCCAGCGCATCAAGTATTGGTATGTCAGCCCTGTACTTCGGTGGCTCGATTTCAAAGCTCCGGACAGGGTTCATCAGCCCATAGTGAAGGTTGATGTAGCCTTGACCAGTCAAAACCTCAGGTTGGAAGCCATAGGTAGCCAGTGCTTGTTCGATCTCAGTGCAATACTGACCAAAAATCTTAGCGTGCCCGTTATAGGCACGCTCAGCCATTTTGTTTGCGTCTGCTAGCCCTACCGAAGCTAGCGCTGCTTTGACGGTAGTGTCAAAAAACTTCCCGAAAATGTATTCAGGCTGCCACATGAACACGATGTAGAAATCGTTTACGAAGGGGAAGCGGCCTTCCCGTACCTCGCGCTTGATTGCTTCAGACGCAGTTGCCCGGACATCTTCATCAGTCTCGTCCTGCTCAAGATCCGCAAGAGCATCGTCCTGCATCTTTTTCAGAGTGGCCGCAGTGGCATCGCCGAAGAATCCATTGGCCGATGTCGCAGCCGAAAACTGCCGGTCCATTATGGAGTGGGCGATTGCGGCGGCGAACTCACCGGCTTCAGGGTCAATCTGATCTTGATAGAGCCCCATGATCTGGCGGATGTCGCGATGTGTATGTCGCAGAAACTGCCCGGTGCTTCCCGCTGGATACTTGTTCAGAACGTCCGAGAAACTGCCGGTCACATCAAACAACATGTCGTTGTTGAACATGGACGCATCCACACCGGAAATCTTCCAAATCTTTGCGAACCGACCATCCAGCGTATGGAAATAGCGACCTTGCTGCTCGTATAGGAAGGCATCGGACAGCAGTTGAATTGGCATGCCGCCTTGATAGTTGCGACGACCCAGGCCAGCTAGCTCAGAGTCGTATAGGTGCAGATCAGACTTTTTAGCCATTCGTTGATACCTTCTGTGTTGCAGTAATCAGTCGCGATTCGGGGTAAACAGTGATGCGTGCTGAACTGACCCGGGAAACGTATTCAGCAATGTCACGAAGCGAATTCGGTGATGTGTTGATCAGCACGATTTCGTTCTGGTTTATCGCCGGGTCAAATTCCGTTTCATAACCACTTGCGGCCGAGGCCAAGTTAAGAATTTCACCTAGAGTCAGATTTTGTTTTTTGAAGATCTGAGGCCAAGGAATTTGATCCGGTGGGGGTAGCGGCCGGGTGTCAACTTCGTTGGGTTTCGTAAAGATTCTTCGATAAAGATCAACGTCGGGTTGGCGAACGGTGAGGTCCTGGCCTCTCCCTAGGATCTGCTTCTCGTAATACTCACGAATGGCATCTTTGTGGTATTGCGTGATCCCTTCGGCTTGAGCAATTGGGGCAAGTAAAAACAGTAGGCTCAGGATTAGTTTGCCCATCCCGCTTCCTCCATGATCACGTAGTCCCAGCGACCGCCATGCTTCACGCCTGTGCGCTTGTCGGCATATGGCACTACCCATACAGGTGCAACGACATCTGGATTTCGGATTGGATAGTAGGGATCGCTTGAACCAAGTTCAGGCCTGGCGCGCAACCCTTCACGCAGCAACCGGACAGTGTCAGCGCCACCAGAGGAGTTAACCGTGTCGTAGATCTGATCCATGGTTGCACTGTTCCGGAACGGTTCTTCATCAGTTGCGCAGCCGGTGAGGGCCATTGCCAAGAAGGAAAGAAGAATCAGCTTCTGCATGGTCTTTGGCTCACTCTTGTCACGTACGAGATTTGCACGCCGTGTAGTTGGAAGGCGGATTTGGATTGAAGTCATAGTGCTGGCCGCCTTAGATCAGGGTGTCGTACATCGAGGCGTCGATGTCGAATGGTTCGAGGGGTTTCACAACACGGATTGGCTGGTCAGTCACAAAGCGCAGTCTGATGCCCGGCTCGACTTGAATGGTGTCGACAGCAGCATCTGCTTCAGCTTCAAATCGCTCGCTGATCTTCTGGAACATCGAACCAATACCCTGGGCAACTGCTGCTTTTGTTGCGTCGCCTGTCAGTTGGCTCGTAGCACTCGAAGTGCCGTTTTGTGTAGAGCTGGTGTTGGTGAATTCCGCTGAACTCAAAGTTGTTGCATAAGCGGCTGCGGCTGCGGATGCGGCTTGCAGAGCCAGGGTTCGACCTGAAGCTTTGTCGAGCCGTCCATACACGTCTTGTTCGTTGTCCCGCATGTCTACGACGTACCCAGTTGCCGCTACCATCTGCGCTCCGCCCGAAGCATCCCAGTAGCTCAATTGCTCAATGCGGATAAGTGCTCGGCCAGTAGAAGACGAAGAGGTTCTCCGGCCCGAGCAAAGACCCATAAGGTGGGCAGTACCAATGTCGCGCTCTACGCCATTCGGTCCGTGAAATATCCCGTGAACTGGAAGAACAACTGGGCGGGCTGGGATCTTTGAAGAGTCTGAAGCGCCCGGGGCGTTAGCGCCGATAGGGCAGCTGACGCCGTGCAAAGTTGTGACCTCAACAAAGGAAAAAGCCTCGACGGTGTAGGTATCTTGAGCTTTCTTCTTCGCGGCAGCCTCTTCCGCAGTTAACCCGGCTGGCTGAGCAGCAGGTTGGCCTGAGCTTTGAAACGCTTGGTTGTTCTGCTGGGCAGTGTTGGGTTTGCCATATACGTCATTGAACTGAGCGTTCAGGTTTTCGTTGTTGGTCTGTCCTGTTTGGTTGCTTGGGGTCGGCGCAGACATGTCATTGAAAAGGGATGTTTCTGACTGCGTGCCTGGGCCACCACCACTCTTACCCTGGAAGCTCGATTGAGTCTGCGCCTGAGTTTGAACTGGCGGGGCAAGCAGAATGTAGTTAGGACCGTATTGGCTTGTTACCGGTGTTGTCATTGTCGACGGCAGTGCGGCAGGACCCAAATCAAGGTCTCCGTCGAACGATAAGCCACCCGATGGAACTTTTAGACCCTGAACACCCGGCATGTCAGGAATCGTATTTGTGGTTTTGTCCTTTGCATTAATAGCGGCGTACAGGTCGTCAACGCCTTTCTTTTGAAGGTCGGCGATCTTCTCGCTCAACGCCCTCGTTTGGGCATTGTTTTGCTGTTGCATCTCACGCAATTGCTGATCGCGGACTTTATCCGCTTTGATCCGCTCAGCTTCCCCGCGATTAGCGTCGGCTTGCATGGCCTCAAGTTGCTTGCGGAACTGTGTGAGTGCCGCATCTTTGTCTTGGGCAGTGATTTGATTGACGCCTGCAGGGCCCGCCTCAATTGCTACCGGCGTCGACTTACCAGTAACAGGCGCAGTGCTTGAACTGTCCGACCACTTGCCGAAGAGGAACATGGCGCCACCAACGGCAGCGAAGATCCAAAGAAGCTTTTTGTTAGGTCCTGATGGTCTCGGATTCGAATCACTCATTTGCTCTTCTCCGATACGATGAAGAGCAATCCACGATGTGAATCACCGTAGACTTCAGATATATATTCGGGGGATGGACCTAAAATGTGAGAAGTCGGTAGCATCGCTACCTGGCGAGCCGTTCCGATTGAGTCCACCACTGCCTTGTTTGAGTAGTCGATCTGGTCGATTGCAAGCTTGAATGCAGTGCGGCCACGATTAACCACCTCGTAGGTGGTGCCGACATATGTTGGTCCGATAACTTGGGATTGGAGTGAAAACTCGACAGAACCCTGGCGGAAAACAACACGTTGCTCTTTAGTGAGCTTTGAAAAGTTATTTTTACGGTACCCATTTGGAACTGTTCCATCGAACAGGTAGTTCATTAGTCCCTTGACGCGACCTTTACCATCCTTTGCCAGCTGGGAGCGATCAACTGGTGCTTGATGCGAAATCGTCACCAAGCTATCTGCGCAGCCAGGGCGGGCTATCAAATTGACTTGATAGGATTGACCAGAAGGACCATCTACAGTTACTAGGCCAACGTATTGCCCGTCTGTAGTATTGAAGGCTAATTTGTTTTTTATCGGCGTTGGGAACAGCTCAAGGCCAACAGGTTGTTCACGGTTCACACCCAAAAGATATGTTTCGGGAAAAACTACCTCGGCCCGTTGGTTGTCGTTCGAAATATAAACATCAATTGGTGAATTTTCATAAATAACTGAACGTGGGGAACGGTTGCATTCCTCATCAGCAAAAACGGGTGAAGCAAAGGCTACGGCAACCATCGCAGCCAGAATTGTTTTTTTCACTGAGCAATCTCCTGAGTTTGCAGATCGTCAGCGACGATGGCCCACTCGAAGTATTTCGACTGTTTGACAGGTTTCATCAGAATTCGGACGTTGAACTTGGCCTTGCCGAAGACAGTATTTAGCGTCGCGCGGTAGCGCAGCGCCTGGAAGGTCACAATATAACCTTGGGGTGTAGTTTCAATTTTATACGGCGAAGTTCGAACAAAAACCTGGGTAATCTGTTGCTCAGATGATTGCTTTGCAACCAACTTAAGAGTCTCTTCCTGAACAGCGCGGAACCGAGGCGACATTAGACGCAAGGCTTCATTTGCATTGCTAAACGAAGAGTCCGGCGTGAAGTTATAAAAATTGTCAAGAAAGACAGAAGTAAAAGCGATGATGTGCCGCTCAGGAACTTCATTTTCGCTTACGAATACACCCTCTGCGTTCGGGTATCCGTACATGACCCGCTGGCCCTGTAGTTCAACGTTCACATCCTGAAGATGATTGTTCCAGTTAATAAGGTACACAATGACCCCTGTCAGGATCACAGTGACTGCAATGAATGCAACGTTGATTCTGCTTGCCCTCAACTCACCCCGACCGAGCAGGTTGAAGTATCCAAGCGGTACGCCGTATTTGTCGCTCATTCTTAAGGCTCGTATCGGTTGCAATAGGTAGGGGAGGGGAGCAGGCCAACCTCTAACCAAAGGTTGGTTAGGAATCTGTTGAGTGCCCGAGCAACCTTTCTGACAGCTGGGTACATCGTCGCCAGGTCGCCGCTTTCAAGTTGACCCATAACAATGCTCAGTCGCAAAACCATGTGACCTGGAGGTGTATTTGCAGTAAGCCGTTTGTAGAGCCACAAACAGAAGCAACCCACAGCAAACGCATAAAAGGGGTCGTCCATGATGTTGTTCGCGATCGCCATCGGGATCATCCAAAACAAGAGGTCCTCTTTCTCTACTCCGCCAAAATTCAGCGGGGAAGTTGCGTACGCGTAAGTGTCGCTTTCTGTTGTGGTTCTAAGGTGCATGGCTTATCTCGTTACCTAGGTCGTAGCGAAGTTGGTGAAACCAGCCCATGTAGCTACTTGGGTGATCGCTTTTTCGCCGAATAGGCAAATGAGGAACACGCAGACAGGGATCCACCACCACTTACCACCAAGGAAAAAGATGGAGAACAATAGGCAGCCGATTGAGAGCCACAGCCCCCACCCTGCTGCGGATTTCCACCAGCCTTGAAGGCTGGTGTTCGTGTTTTTTGTCAGGGACGCATCTGGGCCAAATTGACCGTTCCAGGCTGTACCGTCGGCTGCATGAGCCATCTCAGGTATCAGAAATAGAGCAGCAACAGCGAGCAGCAGAAACAAGCTGGCCATGAACCGCCTCATTTCCTCCATGCGTACGTTATGGGTGATTCCAGTGACGGTCATCGTCTCAATCTCCGAGTCGAGGTGGGGTAGTAAAGAACTGCCCATCAGGTGTTAGCTCCTGATACCGAAGGCGTTTCTTCTCCGGGCGCAGGACAACGTTGATGGTTTCTTCCACGGGCCTGACCTGGCTCAACATTCGAACCAGATCCAGTCCAGGAAGGGGGTGGGAGGCCTCGGCTTTTTTCAGTTCATCTTGAGCAAGGCGCAGTGCCTGAGCAGCGCTCGCGAGGTGCTCAATTGCGATCTGATACTTCGGATCGCGCTGGTCGATGACGTATGAATCGCTCGCATACTCAGAAGCCACAGCGTTAAACGCAGAGACTGAAATGCAGATGGCTAGAAAGACGGCTTTCATGAGGGTTCTCCTTTCACTAAATAGTGGAAAGGGAGTGCCCCATTTCGGGATGTTTTCCAAAAAAAAACCCGGATTGCCCGGGTTTTTTCAATCAGTCGCGACGTGTACGGCCGGCAAGGGCAATGATCCAGCGGCGAGAACGGTGAAACATCGCTAGCAGGAGTCTGCCGAAGAATTTGAAGAGGTCGGCTGTGAGCAACGTCAGGACGTTCTGTACAAAGGTGAACACCATGCGGAAAACACCACTCACAACCAGGCTTGTCACTCCTCGTGTCGCCGGGAAGGCAAGACCCAGCCCGATAATGAACAGCACAATTCCGATGTAGCCCCAGATCCCTGCGCGCTGGATGTGGAATTCCATAAGGTTCAAGACCCACTCTACAATCCCCTCCAGGCTGTAGTCCCAGTTCTTGATCCGTTCAAGCCATGTCATAGAAACCCCCTTAAAAGATTCTGCATGCGAAATGTTTTGTCAGACGTCGCCCAGAAGCCTGCGGTTGAAATCGGTAAAGTCTTTCCAGGCATTGATGCCTGCCCGCCCGCGGGAATGTCGTCGCGTCAGTTTCATATCTCGGAAATGTACGTTCGGGAAACTGCTGCGGACCATTGGCATTCGAACCCTGTAGGTACCAGATTTTGCGATGATAATTCCGTCGCCCTGGTCGAGGGTTTGGAAGTCATCAGGCTGAAGTAGGTCTTCACGGGTCGCCTTAGCACCTACACTGGAACTCGCTCCCGTGTTTTCATTTGAGATGAGGCCTGACTGCTCTGTGCTATGGCTGGCACCGGAGCTAGTGGCGGAAGTCTCCTGCTCAAATTTCCTGAGGGTTGTGCCGGCAAGTTTGCAAGCGAAGGCTCTTGTTTCAGCATCCCTGATGTCGCAGTAGACGTGAGTCCAACAGTTACCCAGCACCATCTCCACGAATGGTGCAGATTTTTGCTGAAGGAAGCCGACACCCTGGAAAGCAATGATGATTGGTACGTTTGCACTTCGAGCAAGCTGGAAAAGGGTGATCTGACCTTCCTCCGCGAACGAACCATATTCGTCAAAGATCGCTGGGCAGATCATTAAAGGTTTCAGCTTAAGAAGCTGGATCTCACCGATAGCACGGGCCAGGTCGGAGATGAATAGCTTGCCCATCAGCTCAACACCGTCTTTGTCGGCGAGAGCCGACATGGACAGCACAACCACCTCGCCATTGAGGATGGCGTCTTTCAGGTCAACATCAGGGCTATAGGTGTTAACAATGCGTGAGTATTCTGAATGCGCGAAGGCAGAAAGTTTTGAGATAGCGCCCTGCAGCATGGTCTTGAAGCTTTTACGATTCCACTCCTGTTTTTCTTCGTCGTACCAGTAGCGGAGGTAGGAAAATAGGAACTCTTTCCCGTCCTTGTGAGCATCTGAGTCAGACTCTCGAATCGATTTCACGTATCGCAGGAGGATATTGAAATCAGAGAGGACTGCGATTAGATCCTTAATGTGGAATGCAGGCTCACCAGGTTGAAGCTTCATGCATAGGATTGCTGCAGACAGTGAGTAGCGGTTTACGTCAGTCCAGAACTCCTCTTTTGACGCGGCTTGCATCTTCATCGCTGTCGATAGGGTGGCGCGAACGCCGCCGGCGAAGAATGGGTTGTAAGTGTGGCTGATCTCTGGGAACTCGAAGGATATGAGCTTGAACTGGTCCAGCCTGCCAGCGGCTTCCATCATTGCGTAGATTGCACCCGACAAATCAGAATCAGCCTTGGCCTCGACCAGCAGTAGGCCTGCCCCTTTTTTGATTTGTTGTTGGGCGATTGCGAGGATGAGTTCGGTCTTCCCGGTCCCGGTCGCGGCGAGCAGCGCCATATGCCTTGTCATGATGTCGTCTGACAGCATGAAGGGGATCATTCCGGGGTATGCCTCGATTAGCGACTGACGCACATCGTCGGCGCTTGCGATACCCTTCGCGTTTGAGACCGCATCTACACGTTCCTTCCATTCCACCCATGGCATGGTTTTGCCTAAGAAGGTTGAGCGCTGGAAGTCGCAATCGGGTATGTCAGTCTGTGTGTAGCTACGGTCCCAAACCAACGGAGTCACTGCCTCCTTGTCCTTCCGATCAAGGTACAGAGTCCATACAGCACAGCCCACAGCAATGCCGATTGCGAGTGGCAGAGGCACAAAAGGGATTGCAGCTCCTACAAGCGGGAGACTCAACGCAACATTGCGGGCCTGCTGTGTTTTCAGCTTCGCCCGTTCCTGTGCCTCGAGTCGTGCAGATCTGATCGCCATGTACTGTTATCCCGCGTGCTGGAGTGTGAATTGTGGAATGAGCTCAGGCTGAGTTGTACTCACCCCATGCATGAGGGGACCCGGCCAGTAGGAGGTCGCATTACTTCTGCGGCGGGTCAATTTGATCGCCATCGGTGGCCATCCATTTCGAGAGTGATGACCTCACCCGTGTGGGCTCATCGCCAGGAAATGAATCTGCAATACCGTCTAGCTCGCCTACCAAAATCAATGATCTTTTTGCACTGTTCAGGAGGGTCGAGAGAAGTTCGGCATTGAACAGCCCCATGTGCTCCTTGAGCACGATCAGGATTACAAACTCGTAAACTCGACCGCGCGCAAATTTTGGTGTCAGTACACCGCCGTGAAAGATGTTGAGATTCCGCTTGAGGTCGATCACCGCTGAGTTTCCCGAGCGGGGCGTGGCAAGCATTCTTTCGCCAGAAAGTTCAGTGGCCTCGAAAATAGAGAAGGCAGGGTGTTCCAAAGAGAGAGCCTGGTGCACTAACACAGGCATGCCCTTAAACAATGCTCGTCCATGAAAGTCGACCGGGTCATCCTTACCAACGAATTCATGGGCGATCGAACGAGTAAGCCAGGAAACTGCATCAGTACCTGGGACCTCTGCGTGCTGGCGCGCCACGACAGGTTTGATGTCGTGCAATGGGGATATTTGGCATGAGCCAGACAGCTCACGGAGCAGCACATTCACCACATCAGGAATGCTCTCTCGTGGCGTATTGAGCCAACTGATGGGCTTGCTAGGATCAAAACTGTCATCAGGCTTAATCGATCCCGACCACACGTCCTTTGCTGCTTTTCGCTGTTCAGTACGGGCCGGCAGCCAGAAACTGGCGATGAATGTTCGAATTTCTGGCACTTTGGCCATCTCATCAAAGGGTTGGCCGATTGTTTGCGACGGGAGATCCTTGGGGGCCCCAAGCATGAAAACTCGGCCAGCTTCAGGCATGGCTTCGAGCAGATAGTGAATTTCTTCTACCCCCATAGAATCAGTGCCAACCACTACGACCACGTCGGTTGGTATAGGGCTGGCCCGGTTCTGTTGTGGGACACCTGTCACCGGGTCGAGCCCAATCAACTCCGCATAGCTGACTACCGGGGCCTCATCCCCCAGAGTCAGTTGAAGCTCGGTCACCATTTCCTTGGAAGATGCAGTGATGAGTGCGTCTGTTCCGAAAGCATTCAGGAATAGCTGTATGCCCTGGACGATGGTCAATTGATCGTGAAGGGTCTCGCACTGGACAAGAGCTAAGCGCTCAGCCATCAAGTGGCATAGACCCATTGAAAGAGTCTTCGTGGCGGGGGCACCAAGTTTCAGAGGGCGGAGCAGTTTGATGCCCATTTCCTCGCTCGGAACCAGATCCTCTAGCTCGGCCGCGGTCAGCCTTGTCCAGCCGATCGCCTTTTCAACTAGAGACTTTTCGATCTCATATAGGTTGTACAGCTGTAGTCTGCGTTCTTCTGCGCGAGCTACCTTTGCCCGCCTCAATTCGGTCACACCCTCTTTGATTAGTGGATAGAGCACTGCGCGGTCGAGCTTGAGTAATTTGGACACGGCGTCGACTAGGGGGACGCCCTCGATGTAGCTATGGCCCAACCAAGCTTCCTTGCGAAGCACGGCAACGATTGCGCCCTTGACTGCGGACACAGTGTCGTTAGTGACTCGGAAGCGCTTAGCGAGAGATTGGGCTGTCGAGAACAGCATGTCGTCAAAGTGGACATACAGGAGGTATGGGTCTTCACGCAGCACAAGGTTCAAGTCAGTCATGTACCCCAGGCGGCGCTGCAGGGTGGCCAGCTTCTCTGGAGGAATGCCTTCAAGGTCTATCTGCGCCAAAGCTAACTGATGGGAACGCTCTGTTGCCCACGTCGTCCCGAGAAGCTCAGCATCGCTTTCTGAAACGCCCGCTTCCGTCAGCCGAGAGGGTGCTCGCTCGAGAATGTCGATGAGATTCTCGCCGAAGTGCTGAACAGCCTTGTTAGTTGCAGCAATAGCAACCCTGTTCTGAGTCAGGCTCGTCAAGTACCGCGGAAGGGTTTCTAGAGCTTTCGGTGGCATAGACGAAAACGATGCAGTATCGAAATCCCCGCCCGGAATGTCTGGGCTCCATTTCCCGTAGAGGATGAACTCCTCATACAGGATGGGTTGCCCGAAGCTTCCTGTCGCCTGGAAGGTCGTCCCGTCCTCTCTGCGGAAGGTACCGATCCCCCAAGGGCCGTGTGGGTCACGATATTGAATTGAACTTAGAATTGCTTGCTCACGCACCAGCCCTTCGACTGCTTCGGGTACACGTTCCATATTCATCCCTGTTCGAAAGCCCGGCCGCTGTTAGCGATGCGAGAGGCGCGACGGACACGACATAAGGGCCGCATGGTCACAATCATTGCTGCCTTTCGGATGGCTTTTGGCGACTCGTCGAGATGGCTTGGATATTTATAGGTGAGGGCGACCAGATGGTCATAGAGGGCAACAAGATCGACTGCTCGCAATAAGTCGTCCCAGTAGATCATCCCGTCCGGGTAAGCGGGCTCAGGTTCATACCCGTCAAAAAGCCCGTCAGTGGGCAAGCCGGCGTATTTATCAGCGATCGCCTGTACTTTCTTGAGGGCGGCATCGACACCACTGGTGAACAGTGTGGCTGCCGACTTACGTTGTCGAATCGATTTGCACGAGAAAACAGTGCTCGATCCGTCGTGGAGAAATTTGCGGAGCGTTCCCCGCTTGAGAGTGCCGTATACAACCGGGTACGTCTCGGAAATCAGGGATTTAGCTTCTTGGGTATGAATTGGTTGCATTGAAGGCCTCAAGGTCTTAAACCAATAGTGGCAATGGAGTGCTCCATTTTCGGCCTTTCAATGCAAAAAATCTTAAATCTAATCGCCACGCATACGATTCCGAGGCCTGAACTAGCTCTTCCTATGGCTAATTCCCACTTCGCTTCCCGCACACGCAAGGTCGAGTAATCGAACAGCTGCACGCTCGAAACTGTGTCGGGTCGGTTTCGTCAGGGAACTCATTTAGGATTTTGTCGCTGATGTGTACCACTCGACTATAGGAATCAGGCGGCCCGAAAAATGGGTGGCGACATGCGTCCTCTACCTTCTCGTCGTAATCCAAGCCAGCAGTGTCTACGCCGGCGGAGAGGATGACATCTGTTACAGACATCTTGCGCGATGAGGACTTGCCTTCTGATCGGCGCCATGCAGCCTGGAGCCGCGCACTGAGCTCTGCGCCGTTGAGTTCGGCCCAGCTGTCCAGGGACACGTAGAAGGCGTAGTCATGTGACGGGTTCACGATTGCAATTCGTGTCTCGACCAAAGACAGACGTGGTGAACCGTCCTTAAAGATTCGCCCAGGCCTTACGTCATTGCACTGGACCAGGAGATCAGCTTGAAGCTCGAATGTTTGACCAACTGATGTGACCATGAACATTGCAAATGGTACCGCTGGAAATCCCCGAACTGGGCGCAGGTCAACCCGATGGATGATTGATCCCTTAGGTAGGACAAGCAGGCTAAGTGGGCCCTCTTTCTCCAGTATGGGTACCGGGTGCCGAAGGAAAGGCCCTATATAGTCGATGCTTTTTAGACCCTGCTGCTCCATGTATTCCGCTGCAAGAGCTGCCTGCCCTAACATCCAGTCTTTGCCCTCAGGGCTGGTGTCAGCAAGATGCGAGTTCGGATCGATAGACCCATTTCGAAGGGTGTCTATTGTGTACATTTCATCGCTTCACATTTCGGGGCTGAGAAAGCAAAACGCCCCGTGGGGTACGGGGCGTTTGCTCACATCGGGTTCGATTTAGGCAATCGCGTCTTTCAGCGATTTGCCGGCAGCGAAGTGAGGTTTTTTTGCGGCCGCGATTGTAATGGGAGCACCAGTCGACGGGTTACGACCTTGACGTTCAGCAGTCTGTTTGACGCTGAAATTGCCAAAGCCCACGAACGATACGGCGTCACCCTTGCGCAACGTGTCAGTGATGGTTTCCAGGACTGCGTCAACGGCGCGCTGAGTGTCAGCTTTGGTAAGACCCGACTTCTCAGCGACGGCGTCTACAAATTCACTTTTATTCAATTTCATTCTCCAGCGTGGGTTGTCAGTGAAAGCACGAGTATAACGAGGGGCTTGCACATGACGAATTCAAAAGCACCATCCCAAAATCATGGGGTGAAAATAATCTTGGCGACTGCTCCAGTGATAAATCCTGCAGCAACTATCAGGCACTTCAGGGCCGTATCAGGGTGGCCTGAGCGCTTAAGCATGAGGCTGCCGAAAGTTGCAATCGGCAGTAGCAACAGCGCCCATAACATCTGAGGGGAAGCCATTTTTTCAAGCCAGTTGGAGCCCTGGGCTACATTCGAGCCGATGATGTCTGCAAAAATAAAGGCAGCAAGCGCCAGGCTGGCAAGCGTGAGCAAGAACCGATTGTGTGTGTAGCTGAATCGTCCAAGCTGAATGTCGCCGGTTGGATTCTTGGTGTTGTTTGCCATGGAAAACCTCCAGATTCAGCATAGATAAGCAGATTACATTGATCCTGCCAACTGGCGGGCTGACTCAGCTGACTTGAGAAGGAGTGCTGGTAGGGCGCCAGCGTCCTCCAGGTCGCAATCTACCGAGAATGCCTCAAAAGCCTGTTCCGCGGCCGAGGCGAATGCACTGATCGAATCAACCAAGTCCAGCATCGCTTGCTCATCGCACGACGCTGCTATCGGCAGCAGGCTTACCAAGCCATCAACGTGAACAGTGGTATCCCAGCCTTGGACTTGAGCACCACTCCGGCTCTGGAGCAGGAAGCTCATCTTGTCTTTGAGGTTGTGTGAAGCAGCTCCGTATGTGGCATCGAAGTGGTCCGATCCGGATTTGCGGGATTCAATTGCCATGGTGATCTCCTGTGGTAGTGGATGCCAACATAACGTTGATGAGGGTTCTAACAAGGGAGGAATTTCCTGCTAGCGTTCCGGGTTGCAAACCGGTTGCCCGGCGTTACCCTGAGATATTCCTTTAATTCGATACAATTGGAGTCCTCTTATGGTTATAGACGCAGCTGCATTGCTAGCCCAGCCCACCGACAACTACATGGACGCTGTCCAGCTTCAGTTCTTCAAGCAGCTTTTGCTTTCGAAACAAAGCGAGCTGACCGCGCGGATCGTAGGGCATGAGGAAGCGGTTTCTGTAACTGAAAAAGTCGCTGACTCATCAGATGCGGGCACTATCGAAGAGAACCGCGGGCTTCTGATGCGCATCCTGAAGGGGGAGCGCGCCGAAGCTATGGCTATCAAGGCTGCGCTGGTTCGCATCGAAGAAGATGCTTACGGTTGGTGCGATGACTCTGGAGAGCCTATCGGGCTTAAACGCCTACTCAACAACCCGACCGCATCTCGTACCACTGAAGCTCAGACTCGTTTCGAGCGTCTGGGCAAGCATGTCCGAGCAGAGGCAGTGTGAGCTATGAGGCCGGCGCCGTTTTGCAGCTCTCTTCCGATTGTGCGTAGACAGGTCCTCGATCTAGCTAGGCTAGGAAGTCTATCTGGTGTTGGCCCATCTCAATGGATACGCTTTGAACAGCCTGTTGTCTGGCTACGCGAGGCTACCGCTCAAGTTGTTTTTGAGCACGGTGGCCGTGTGTTGGAGACCGGTGCTTCTTACGTAGATTGTGGCGATTACCTTTCATCCCTCTACAGCGCCATCGAGTCTGCAAAGCATGAGTGCGAGGTCTACGAAGTCAGTGCTGATTCGAGCCTGATTGTTCGTGTGGCTGTGTCGATCCTCAATATACCAGTTGTCGCCTGTCCAACACCCTTGGATGCCTTTCCTGTTGGGAGTTACTTCCAAAAGGCCGAGAGTGAGGAGGGCGCCTGGTTCCACTTCGCAGAAGCTGATATGCGAGCGGTAGCAGAATCCAAATCTTCCATTGAGCGTGATACCGCTTGGCAGGCTCTCAGGCGATTGGCATCCGTCGAGGTAGAAGTTCCAGAAGGTCTCTGGACTAGCCGTAGTGGAGCTTCTTGCCTCTCTGATACTCACCTTGTGGATCAGTATGTCCACCAGCAGCGGAACGCAGTTCAAGCATTGATTGCTGAAGCTCAGATCACCGCTCTCCGGGCTGGCTAATTAACCGTGCTGAACGCAGCGCTTAACCAAACCGACTCCAACTTCTGAAAAGAAATGCCGCGGCCTCGAAGGGCGGCATTTTCGATTCAAAAGGCTCGGTTAGCTTCGTGGTGCATCTGGACGTGGCGGAGGCGCACCCTCGCCGCCAGGCCGGCCCTGGGGGTGGCCGGGGATTGCTACTAAGCGCCCATCGAGTAGCTGGCAAACCCCGACGAACTCTTTTCCACCTTCTTGGGAAAACTCTACGATTTCGCCAGGCTGAAGGCCGTCACAGGCCTGATACGCCACATCCGGCGGCAGCTTCGGAGGAGGGCGATGTTCTTGTGGCTCGCTGGCGCTCACAGTTCCTGACGCAATCATCACAGCAGCGGTTAATGCTGCCCAACGAAGTACCTTCATGTTCGTACCTTCTTAAATATGATCACAGCTAAGAGATGCCATGCCCGGCGTTATGGCGGTTAGGAATTTCTTCACCTATGTTGCCGATAATTTTACTGAGATCTCATCCGCGCGCACCCCGAAACGGGGTCGCTAAATCCTTCTTCCCGGAACCTAGGGTGGGGGCTGGTTGTTTTCGCATGCGGAATTTTGCGAATCCTACGCCAGAATTTGCCACCCTGCTTTTCACTTGGTGATGGTCAATAAATCCGTAACCTGTCTGAGTGATGAACACATACAGGAAGCAATAATGCTTGCGGATTTTGAGGACATCGCAGAGGAGATTGGCCTGACAATCCCCGCTGCGCTCGCACAGCTGATCGAACTAGGCGCCCAGCCTTTCAAGCGCGGAGTACCCACGCTGTTCGCCAGCCTTCACGATATAGAACTCATCGACTGCGGTGATGTGGAGCGACTGCTCGGTGACTGGCTTGGCCGTGACAAGCAGCGTGGTGCAGGATTCACATTGCTCCCATTTGCGATGTCATGCGGAGTGGATGCTTATTGCTACGTCCTGTTTGAAGAGGGTGACGAAGGCATCGCTCGAGTAAAGCACGATGAAGAGACCTCAGAGCTTGAGTACCCATCAATTTCGCACTGGATTGCGAGCGAATACATAAGAGCGTTCACCAATCTTGCCGAAATTGGATGCTTTGGTGCAGATGGGGGCGAGCGCCTGCAGAGCGAGCTAGGTCTCTTGGAGCGCATCCTACTGCCCGAACACCTAGAGCTTCTTTTGGGGTTGTTAAGTGCCGATGTAGTGGTCCGCCCATTCCGTGCCGGCCCTAGATCCGCTTTGCTCGAAGTGCCTTCTCTGTTGGGACAAGACCAAGCAGAAACCCTAATCCAATCCCTGGCTTTTGAAAACCCGCTTGAGTTTGACGTACTCCCGGAGTGGGAAGACTGAAATCAACCCGATATCAGGAAAGAACGATGTCTCAATTTAGTTTTGAGTTCGCCGGCAGTGAAGTCGTTGCGGGTGTTGATGAGGTAGGCCGGGGGCCTTTATGTGGGGATGTGGTTACGGCTGCAGTCATTTTAGATCCATCACGGCCAATCCAAGGATTGAATGACTCAAAAAAACTCAGTGAGAAGAAACGTGATCTTCTGTACGACGAAATTTGTGAAAAGGCTCTAGCGTGGTCGATCGGCCGGGCAAGCGTTGAAGAAATCGATCAGCTAAACATATTGCAAGCCACCATGCTGGCCATGCAGCGAGCTGTCTACGGCCTGAATGTTACTCCTACTTTGGTGCTGATTGATGGTAATCGATGCCCAATCCTACCGATGCGAGCAGAGGCCATCATCAAAGGGGACGGGCTGATTGCCGAAATCTCAGCTGCATCAGTGCTTGCCAAAGTCGTCCGTGACAGGGAGATGCAATCGGCAGATCTGCTTTACCCAGGGTATGGGCTCGCAGGGCATAAAGGCTATCCATCCCCGGAACACTTGGAGGCCCTTACCCGATTGGGAGTAACCCCGATACACCGGAAGACATTTGCTCCCGTGCGAAAGATTCTAGCAAGCCTGAATTATGTTGGTGGGAGCGCAGTTAGTTGAGGCAGGTGGCTGACCGTGCAGGCTTGTTCTAATTTCTCAGCAGTGTAGTGGCGCTCTTGATGGGCGTGCTATTGCTGCCGGCCTTTGATAAGGCCGATGTGCCCGCTGTCTTATTGCTAGGAATAGTTTGTGGGGCTATTGGGACAATAGTTTGTGCTGCTTCTGAAGAGCCCAAAGGTTTTATATGGATGGGCAAGCAGGAGAGTAGTAGTGCCCACCCTCCGACCGCTGATGCTTATGGATTAAACTCGACGCCTGAACTTCCTGAATGATCGGTACAGCTCAAAGAAAGCAAAGGTGCCAACGACAATTAAGTACGTCACCTTAATCAGTGCCCCCTGGTGTGCCGCGAGTTGATCGATGCTGACGGACTCCACTGAATGAGACCCGCATACCTTAAGATGGTCCGGCATGCGCGCTGGTTCGATTGGCTTGTCATCGCAACTCTCGATGAGCACCTGCCCCGGGATGACCTTGTTGGTTCCTACGAGCCGCTGGGACATCTCCATGGTCGACAACATCATATATGGAATTTCAGCAAAGCCTCGGCCTTGCATCCCTATCAGCGCGACCATGCAAGCCGAAAGAATCGCAGGGTAGACGACTGCGACTTTGAACACAGTACGGATAGATCGTGAGACAAAAACGAGCTTTGACTCGTACTGGTGTTGCAACAGAAAATCTCGAATTTGAGTTAACTGCATAATGACCTCGCCAGCGAATGAGAAGTTATGATCAGTCCTCGCCTATCCATTCACCAGCCAAAATAGGGCTCCGTTTTTTGGTAACCTGATCAGTTGAGTGCTTTGCAATCAGCCTCAGCTTGTGCAAGCTCATCAGCAGCCTGTTGCACCGTTTTTAGATGTCGGTGTAGCGCCCCTTCGCGCACCTCCGGACCCTGCCTGATATCTTTTAGGCCCTGCACCATCAGAGCAGAAATCTCGACTGCACGCTTCCGCACAGCACTCTTAACTAATTGCGTGTCCGCAGGCGTGATGGCGGTTGCAGGGTTAAACCGAAAATTGCGCTCATGAGAGTCTCGCCAATCCAACAGTACCTGGATAATTCGCTCTCCAAATCCTCTTATCTGCATGATCTTGCGCGCATTGATCTCTGCGGCGGTTTCAATGCCGAACGCTTGCAAAGCTGCTCGCTTAGCGGGCCCAACGCCTGGCAGGACGGCCTTCTGAAAAATCGCTCTAGGTACGCTGTGCGTTGGCGTTGCTCAGCTTTACTGCGAAGGCCTGCGAGATCTTTCTGCTCCCTGATAGCCAAGGTGTCAAACTCAAGCTTGAGCCTGTTTAGCAACTCGCGCTTGGCTGCTACCTGATCAACACCGGAGTCTGCCTTCAGTTCCTTCACTGCATCTTCGTGTCGTTTACGAGCAGCTTCCCTCACAAGGGTTCGACGCTGCTTCTCTTCCGTCTTAGCTTTTGTGCCAAATTGCCCCACGAACAGCCAGGTCATAGCAACGATCACTAGGTATATGAGCGGATACCCACCCACGGCCGACCATATCGCGATCGTAATAGCCGTCAGCGATAAGCTCATGATGTGCTTGGCGGTTGTGCTGAATACTCCAAGCGGCAAAGGATCTGGCTGCGGGCTAGGATTTCTCGCTTGTGGGATTAGCACTGGGGCAAGAACTGGTACTTTGGTTATCGCTGCCCATACTTCACCAATCCTGACTGGGGTACCGTTATTTGCCTCCCCTGGTGCGTAGATGGGTGTGACAGTGAAGTAGGAGACACCCTTGCCATCCATCAAACACCAAGGGCAAGTGCTCAGATGTGACGGAAAGGTGTGGAGCTTTGATTTCGCACATGGCCGGAGCGAGGACCGGAGTTCGTCCAGTGCGACCATCCATTGATGGGCAGTTGGTCGACCTGCCTGTTGGCCTGCCACCGTGAATGTATTCTCAAACATCCCGGCAATTGAGCCTGGCACCGTCGATAGAGGTAGTGCGTTGGGGGGCGGAAGTAGAAGGGATTGGCTGGCGCTATACGCAAACCTGAATTCTGAGATGTTGTCTTCAATCGTTTCGCCGACACCTTCCTTCTGAGGCACGCCGGCGAAAGGGTGCCGACCGCCCATCAAGAGGTGCCAGATGAGCAGACCAAGACCGAAGTTATCATGGTTTGGCGTTCGCACTACTCCGCGGAAACTTTTGCCCTGAAGCTCAGGGGGTGTGTAGGTCCCGACGCCGACTTCGCAGAGGTGCTGGTTAACGCCGTCGCTTAACTGGTACGAGTCGCAGTCAATCAACTTGACCACGGCGGACTGTCCTACATAGAGATTTCCATGGTTTACATCGCCGGCTACAAATCCGCGATCGTGCAGGACGGAAAAAGCAGCTGCGGTGTTTCGAGCAGCGTACACGAGGAAGTCCCAGCCCCTTTGCGGAAACTCCTGCTTTCGCTGTGCCGGGCTATAGAGGGACTGGATCGGCTTCATCCCGCCGACCTTTTGCATCGTAAAACCAACCACGGGCCCGCCGCGGGATTCATGGAGCGTCGCTTGAGGCCAAGCTGCGTACTTCAGTAGTTTTTCATCGTGGACACCCACCATGTAACTGAGCTTGGTTTGTTTATCTCGATCGAGGGGGGCGTGGTACACCTTGGCTACAACATCTCGCGTTCCTTGAAGGGTGAATACCGAGCCTTCGCCACCTTTGCCAAGTACCTCAACAAGTTCACACGGGTTACCGTCCGCTGTATAGAGCCTGCGTGCCATCTCAGACCCTCAATACGGCAATGGCAAGGGACTTGTCGTCATCAGTCCTTTCGTTGATCCTGGAGCTTCCGAGGAAGCCTTCCAGCGCAGCACCTATCTGTGGTCGACTTACATCCGTGAGGAATTGCATCTTCCGAAAAATTGGTTCGAAAAAAGGCCCGTGAGGTTCGCGCTTGGCCATGTCCAGAGCAAGATGCTGTAACCCATCAGAGAAGAGCGCCAGGGCTGTTACGCCCGCTGGGTATACACGAACGGCCAACTTCTCGATTGCGTCTTTTTGACAGATAAATAAAGTTTCGTTTGCGTAGTGCCCGTTCATGGGCTCAATCGCTAATTCAAGTCCATGCTGCCCGTCGAGAACGATTCCGCCGTCACCAATCTGGAATACTAGTGTTCCTGCGGAAGAGGTGAGTGCGCCGAGAAAGGTGCAGGAATACGCTCGGATCGGCAGTTGGCTTTGATCAGCAGCTTGCGAGATGGCCTGACGGATTTCATTTACGATCTGAAGAGCTAGGCTTTCATCAAGCGGTAGCTCGGCTAGTTCCATCAGCTGTGCGACGGTCTCGTTTGCTGTACGCACGGCAATATCTGCGCCTTGCTCTCCACACTCGGCACTGCCGGCGCCGTCGGAAACAAATAGAGCGACCCATGGCGAGCCGGCTTGGTCAAAAACCTGAGAGGAACAGCGATCTTCGCATCGGCCGCCACGCTCAGTGTGCGCGGTTCCAATCGACACCGCGCTAGCGCATTCCCACATCACACACTTGCCCACCCGGTTGGCGGAGCGAGTTGAACCTCGGTTCCTGGTGAAGACTGCGAAACCGCCTTCATTGAGGCGGAAAGCCACTGGAACAACTCGCGGAACTTCAGTCCATCAAGTTTCAATGGAGCGCGTACGCTGATCTGGGAGAGCACCTCCATATTGGCTCCTTCGACCCCTACGGTGAAGAGGGCGAAACGCTTGTTCTGCTCGCCATCACGAACCAATGCAGCAGCGTGCTTCCAAGCATCAGTCGGACCCCCGTCAGTGATTACCAGAATCCACGGTCGAAAAAGTGCTACCCCGTTCTCCCGGATGATCGCCTTACGGTCTTCAAGCATCTTGAGGCCGGTGGTGATGGCTTCGCCCAGAGGCGTATCCCCACGAGCTAAGAGGACAGGTGGCATAAATGCGCCAGCTTCAATAAACGGAGTGTGGATCTCAACTGGGCCGAACGTAACGATACCGATTTCAACGCGTTGTAAAGCCAATGCGTCCGCTGCCAGCTCGTCTTTGAATTGTACGAGTCCATCGTTTAGGGCATCGAGTGCCGGGCCGTCCATGCTCCGCGATACGTCCAGGAGGAGTAGGCATGGGCAACGGGGCTCGGGGTTATCGGCGAATGAATCCACCTCTGCGAAGTCGATCTGGTCTGTCATTGGGAATAGTCCGGCGTCATGAAGAGCGTAAGGTTACTGTTGGAATATTCCAAACACATCCCAAAACGATACGTCGTTTTCCGTTCAAGTATCTGCAAGCGCTTATCTACATGTCGTTCTCTGGCGCGTTTCAAAAGGGTATCGGCATCAATGGCCGTCGAGTCCACACAATCCGCAGCAATGAAGTTTTCCGTGTACACCGCGCTTGGCCTGGCCTGTTGGTATGCTGATTAGGAGGGTCCGCGCCAGCTCTCTCAGGATCGGCCTCGATCCCCGTTCAATCCTGACAGCGAGAAACAATAGCCACAGCCTCCCGGCGCGCAGCATGTCTTCGTCCACGCCAAAGTAGCCACCTGAGCCGCTTCGCATCCGTCAGGAAGCATGCCCGAGCGTGGCGTGATGCTGCTGTATCTCACCAACACCACCAGCATCCATGTCAAAGAGTTGGCTTTGCTCGAGGCTGGCGACGTGCTTTAGCCCGGCAGCGCCATCCGCCCAGAGACCTAGACCGAGAGTACCAAGGGCTGCCGGCCTCGCAACATCTACCCGACCAACCCAAAGTGCCTGGCCGCCATCGAGCATTGGATTGGCGTGCGATTCGCTCCAGCAAACGATCTGCCGACTCTACCGGGAGGCCAGCTTCACGATGTCTCGCATAGTGTCCGGCGCAACCTAGTCCGCCACTTACTGGCAGCGACCGGTGAGGTGGAGACGGTGCAGACCATCCCGGGTCAAAATCTGGATCGCAGCAACCCCTACTTAATCGTCGATCAGGCCACCATTCGAAAAGCTTATGAGCTTGCCCTTTACTGAGTTAAACGACTTTTAGGCCCCCTGACTTGGGTTGCATTCTCCAGATTTGTGGGAGAATTCCCCAACGAGTTGGAATTCGCAGAGCGGTGGTTATCTTGAATACAAGAAACTGAACTGTCGGCCTGGTAGCGCGCCACCCCGTAGACGCCGAACCTACAACAAATGCATAGGGTAAATAGGGAGAAGTAGCATGGAACGTATCGTTTTTTCGTAATAGTTATGGCTTTGAGCTGGGGCGGGTTTTTCGCTTGGAAGCTCTCGTAGCAGTCAGTGAGGCCGGATTGACACGAAAAGTCAGATGAAACCGCTACGTGAACAACTACTAGCTCTCGATGACGCGGGCTTAGCGCGGTTAGTGATGATCGCGGCTCAAGCCCTCAACGATCAGAACTGGATCGTGGAGATTGCAGACCTTTGCGATGTACCCCTCGCCGAACTAGAAGAATGGTCGGTGCGTGTTGTGTTGGGTGATGCCAATGAACCAGGGCTGCAAAATGCAGCCGCTGTCACCCTCGGTTGGTATCCAGAACCTGAAACTACCGGCTGCGAAGAAGACGCCCAGTAATCACGGAAATTATGCTGGCCCCGTTCAAGGGGCCTTCGACGGAAGAAGTGCTATTCGGCATGGTGATGCCATTCCAAATATCATTTCAACAAGGCCACCCCAGCCTGTCGTCCTCGCCGGAAACGGTACGGTGAATGGGGGAGTAGACGAAGCTTGTTGGCAACCATTACCAGGCATCGAGAACGAGGACTCCGACAACGCTATGCGTCAACCTGGCTCACATGGAAACCATCGACAATGACTTCAGAAACTCTTAAAGCTCGCGCCAAACAACTGCGTCCGGCAGTCGCCGAAATGTTCAAGGTTTCGGTCACGCACTCTCAGGCCCTGGAGCTTGTGGCGAAGGCAGAAAATTTTCCCACTTGGGACGCCGCGTGTGTGTCCTATGGGCAGTCGGACAAAATCCAATCCCCCCGCACCCTTTACCCGACACAAAATATCAAGGTAAACGCCCGTCGCGATCAAACGCGAAGCATGGCCACCATCTTTGAAGAAAGCGAAACGATCCCTCTGGAATTACATCGTTTGTTGGATCAATCGGATAACCGAGGGGCGCTGGTTCTTGTTTGCGGAGCCACGGGACAGGGGAAATCAACCACAGCCAATGTTGTGATCAACGACCTACTGCGTGCAAATATCAACACAAACGACCCCACATTGATTGTCGATGTGGGGCTCGGCAGCGAAACCTGTCTTGATTCCCCTTTAGGTCAAAGGCTGGTGTTGGTTGACGAAATTCGTTCTGCACGGCTTGCATTTGAGGTTGTGGCACTGGCGAAAGCAGGCGTAAAGGTTGTGGCAACATTGCATGGGAAACCGGGGATAGATCGTCTTCGCGTGCTCTTACGTCAGTTTGGGATAGGTGAAGTGTTTCTTGATGGGCTGATTGCCGAAGGTCAGATCTTGTCGATTGATCAAGAACTCGTTTGGCCTGATGTGGCCATGCAGATTCAATCAAACAGGGAGCGCCATGAGCTGATATTGCGTCAGCATGGTTTTGATGAGTCCAATGTCAAGAGTTTGGTCGATAAGGGGCCGCAGGCTGTTTTAGACGCCATTCTCCCAAAGGGTGAGCCTAGTCAGAACTAGGATCTAAACGTATTAGGGGAGAAGGCTTAACGCTCCCCTTTCTAAATATGTAATTGGTCACGGAAATCGCCATGAAACATGAAATTGCAAAAGGTAAAACTGAGTTTTTCGACAAGCTTACGAAGTATCTCGCCGGTTCCCAGATTCCGACTTTCGACTCGACGAAGATGCTGTTGGATGTGGGCTCCAATACTGCTGATGCTGTTCGCCAGCCAGATGGAAGCTGGGAGGTCGCTGGTCAGGGTAGCGCCAACCTAATTTCTTCCATGGCTGTATCTGCCGAGCGCAAGGCTCGCAAGGTCGCTTTTCTGCCACGGCAGGTCGAGCGAAAGGTTGCTCGCTCTGCTCGACTGGCGCTCGTAAGTACGGGCCAAATCACACTCTGTGACGGGACGGTTATACGCCGTGCCAATGGTCAAGGATGAGTTAAGGGAAAGAACGCCGTGAGTTTTCGTTTTTTGATTATTGTCGGGTAGTCAGACGCGGTTGCCCGCGTCCAACCCCCTAAGAACCGTGCATGCGAGTTTCCCAGCACACGGCTCAAGCCTCTGCTAAGGCACCCCTAGGCACCCGGTTGTACATCATCGGCATAGGCAAATTGCACATCCCTAGGGCAGCGCAGGTGGTAGATCTCAAGATTAGCGGCTGCGTCCGTCCCGCCATGACCTAGCTTCACAATATGGCGACTGTGCCACGGTGTGTCTTTGGTCACCGGCTTGAAGCAGGCGCAGCACCTGCCGCCCTGTTGCACCCATATCCGATACAGCTTGGCTCGACCTTTTACGGAAGTGAGCATCCTCTTGCCCCAGCGGGATTCGAAGTACTCATCCCATGTAGGGTCGTGAGGGTTGGCAGCGGCCTTAATCTTAATATGTCGCACAATCGGTGTGTCTGAGGCGTCTACTAGCGTGTACTGACGCTTCCGACCATCGGCGGATTTTTCAGTACACGAGAACACCCAACGGCGCGCCCCTTGTACTTTGAAATACCGATCCTTCACCCATCGGCGTGTCTTGCGAGGGTGGCGACGTACCGCCCATCGCCAGAGCATTTCCCACACTGCGCTGTCCACCTGGTTGAAGACCTTCTTGGCGACGACATGACTGTGATAGTTCGCCCAGCCCCGTAGAACCGGGTTGAGCAAACCTATCAAGTTAGCCTGTCGTATCGTTTTGTTGGTCTTGATCAACTCTCGCAGCTTGGCAAGGAGAGCCCCGATGTTCGCCTTGGACGGCTTGATCAGGAGCTTGCCGTTGTACTTGCGCAAGTTCCATCCGAGGAAGTCGAACCCGTCCCCTATGTGCGTTATCTTGGTTTTTTCCGGAGAGAGCACGAGACCGCGCTCCGCCAGAAATTCAACCACGGCGGGCCTGACTTCATTCTCCAGCCATTCTTTCGAACAACCAGTGATGATGAAATCATCTGCATAACGCACCACGCGCATTTTTCGGGCTGTCCACTTCGCGTTGGGAAATCTCTTCGCCAGCATCGCTTCCAACCCATCCAGCGTCATGTTCGCCAACACCGGGGATATGATGCCTCCCTGCGGGGTTCCGGCGTGGCTGGGGAATAGCTGCTTTTGGTAGACATAACCAGCCCGGAGCCATTTCTGCAAAATCGCCTTATCCATGGGGATGTTGGCGATCAACCAGTCATGGCTGATATTGTCGAAACAGCCTTGAATGTCGCCCTCTAACACCCACTCCGCGTTTGCTTTTCGTGACAGCACACCAAAGCACTGTGCGGCGGCATCCGCAGTTGAACGTTCCGGCCTGAATCCATAAGAGTTCGGATCGGCGGTGGTTTCCGCTACTGGTTCCAGAGCCAGCAAATGAAGCGCCTGCATGGCCCGGCATTTCATCGCGGGAATTCCGAGAGGTCTAGTCTTGCCGTTTTTCTTCGGAATGAGGACTCTCCGAAGCGGGAGCGGCGAGTAACCTCGCCGCGTCAACGACTCTATCGCGCCGAGCTTGGCCCTAGGCGTATTCCAAGTAACCTTGTCCACGCCGGGGGTATTTTTGCCTTTGTTTTCAGACACCCGTTTCACGGCAAATGCCTTGCCGCTGAACGAGTGAGTCAGCAGCCATTGCAGGGCTTTCACCTTGTTATGTCTGCCATCTTGTACAGCCTTCACAATACGCGCTTGCAGCCCTCTGACACGACGTTGTACGGCGATCCAATCGATGCCGTCCCACGACGTGCCGGAAGGTGCACACGCCAATACTGCTGCGTTCATTTGCTCTCCTTCCGTTGAAAGGGTTCTACCTACTCTCGTGTGAAGAGAGACCATGAGGACGTCTGCCCGCTTTCGCGTGAAGTGATATTTCAACCTCTATCCAACCCATTACAGGACGGCGTTCGCTTTTTCCTCGTTCCTTCGCCCGCACCGCCATGGGCAGTTTTTGCAAACTGCTTTCCCAATGGGAGCGATACAGGATTTCCACGTTCCGCTTACTGAAGTACGTCGGGTTAGGTGCCTGCTATCGACCGGGAGGCATGTGGGTCACGAACGCGTAGTCGAAAGACGCTATTCCCACCTCCGTTACCTTTTGGTTCGAGCGTATAAGCCATTTCCGCTCGTTCAACTTAACGATCGTTGCGCAGATTCACGTGTGTTCACCATACCAACTATCTAGCACTTGACCGGCCATGGCTGCCAGAAGGGTACGCCTCTCGCGATTGATACCCCGCACCTTGCGGTGCCTCGTTACATTGTCGAAGGCGCTCTTGATTCAGCCTTCTAGATTCACCCGGTGACACGGGTGGTTCCCACCAAGGGGGAACAACTTCATTAAGCGACTTCGTGTCGCACTTCAACTTGGTTGTTGTCGATGGGCACAGCTGCGTCGTCCAGATAGCGCTTCAGCGCTACCCAGCATTTCAGGCTGTAATCGAGGGTTTTGGCCGTCGCTGATCCGTTCGGCACCCCAGCCACGGGCAACTCGATTTTCACTGACGCTTCGGCTGGCCGTTTAGGTACAGCCTTCAGCGGGACAAATGCTGGCAGCGAGGTCGGTGCGGGCTGGTCTCGATAGAGCGGCATCCATTTACGGATGACGATGCCGTGGCTGATGGCGACTCTGGACTCTGTTGCCCAGGTTGCAGGCATTCCTGAGCGACCTAGGCTTTGAACAGTTTCGGATAAGAGCTTCGTTGGCGTACGGAAATCTTTACGATCGGGGGTGATCGCGTTCGCCTAAAAATACGCGAATAGCATCGCCCTTAATGATGGAGTTCGGACGGTGAGCTCGCCGTACGGTTACGCGACAGGTGCTAACCCCTGCTTTGTTTCGACGTTCGATGCCGGCGCCTGGGCAACAATCCTAACTAGCCCAGCGACTTGCTACTTTCGAGAGCTTTGATGTCGACTACGATAATGTCCCCTGACTTCACCGACTTCAGCTGCAGTCGGGTAGGAATAGCTTCCGATGCACGGTAGGCACACTGTGCCGCCGACCGACTGCGCCCGCAACTTGTTAGTAATCACACTGGGCGAAACTCGATAGTGAAACGACGGTTTGGTCGATATAGGACTGGAGGCGACTCCCACGAGTCCATGTTCTGGTCGTCTAGATTCGAGCTTTTGCTCCTGGATAGCATGAGAAAGACCGGCAGCTTGTAAGCGGTGAGGGGCGGGATTCGATACTGCGAGAGGAATAGGCAAAAAGGCGGCACGTATCATGTAACGCTTTCTCATACGAAAAATTAATCTAACCCCATGCAGCAAGGAGGTCCTTCTGCGGGGTCGGCAGCACATCGTAGCTGCGGCACCCACAACTCACATAGTCTCTGGAGTTGCCGCCATGAAATCCATCAAATCAGTAGTTATCAGCGTCGCTATCGTTGCATTCAGTGCGAACACCTTTGCGGCCTACAGCCAAAAAGAACAGACTCTGATTAGCGAGTCGGGTAGTGGCGTTGTGATCACCCCCATCTCGAAAAACGGTTCTGATCGCACTCCAGGTTTCCAGCGTGTAGCTGAAGGTGGTTCCGATCGTACCCCAGGCTTCCAGCGTGTAGCTGAAGGTGGTTCCGATCGTACCCCAGGCTTCCAGCGTGTAGCTGAAGGTGGTTCCGATCGTACCCCAGGCTTCCAGCGTGTAGCTGAAGGTGGTTCCGATCGCACTCCAGGTTTCCAGCGAGTAGCTGAAGGTGGTTCCGATCGCACTCCAGGTTTCCAGCGTGTAGCTGAAGGTGGTTCCGATCGCACCCCAGGTTCCCAGCGTGTAGCTGAAGGTGGTTCCGATCGCACCCCAGGTTCCCAGCGTGTAGCTGAAGGTGGTTCCGATCGCACCCCAGGTTCCCAGCGTGTAGCTGAAGGTGGTTCCGATCGTACCCCAGGTTTCCAGCGTGTAGCTGAAGGTGGTTCCGATCGCACTCTAGGTTTCCAGCGTGTAGCTGAAGGTGGTTCCGATCGCACCCCAGGCTTCCAGCGCGTAGCTGAAGGTGGTTCCGATCAACTGAAAGCACGAGCTAAACGGTCGTAAGATAGTTTCACTAATTCTCGGCCCGGCTTTGCCGGGCCTTTTGTCATACCGAGCTAGTGGGGTATCTTACGCGTCCCTGTTTGCGCTATTCTCAGGATTAGACGATGTTCAGGGGCCTCGACATGTCAGAATCAAGTCCGCAACTCTTCCCAACCTTTGACGATCCGCTTTCATTTAAGCGGGCGGTAATTTCGTCGATTATTCGCCGTTTTACGACAGGTTCCGGAATATACCAAACCGCTATTGAGGGTCTCAATTTAGTTCGAAACGATACACCTACGGATACGCTGTATAGTGTTTATAAGCCTACACTGTGCTTGGTGGTGCAAGGTCGAAAGGAGGTTCGTCTATTTGGCGAGCGGTATGTATATGATCCTCTGAACTATTTGGTGATTTCTGTTACTCTTCCGCTCGCGGGTAAAGTTATTGAGGCATCCCCGGATGTGCCCTATTTAGGTGCGCTTTTAGACATTGATCCTGCTCAGATTAGTCAATTGATTGCTGATAGTAGTCCTGTCGGTGTCCCTAGTAATGGCGATGTAAGAGGGCTGTATCTTGGAAGTACTGATGGCCCGTTGCTGGATGCTTTGTTTCGCTTGCTGAGCTTGCTTGATAGCCCCGAAGATATCTCTCAGCTCGCACCTATGGCCTTGCGAGAAATATTTTATCGATTGCTGCGAGGTCAGCAAGGCCAGAGGCTCTACGAAATTGCAGTGGTCGACAGTCAATCATATAGAGTAACGCGAGCAATCGAATGGCTAAATAATAATTTTGCTGAACCTATGCGGATCGATGAATTAGCAAAATATGTAAATCTCGGGGTTTCGACTCTCCATCATCGTTTTAAAGCTGTTACTTCTATGAGTCCGCTCCAGTATCAGAAACAACTGCGATTGCACGAGGCTCGAAGGTTAGTGCTCAGTCAGTCAACCGATATTGCAACAGTAGCCTCTCAAGTAGGTTATGAGAGTCAGTCACAATTCAGTCGCGAGTATAGTCGGCTTTTTGGAACCTCTCCCTTACGAGATCGCGCTCGCCTTCGTCGGTCAGGCTAAGTCCATCTTCTATGGAGTATCTGAGAGAAAGGAGCTCTTTGACGTCTTAGGTGGTTCTTGAAAGTCGCGGCGATGATAGTGATCATGAGAACAAGTAGAACGACGCAGGGTATCAGCACCCAGTTTGACTTGAGTGGCCTGGGCAGAAAAAGATAGGCTGCCTATGAGCTTTCGAGTAATGGCAGCAATGTCCGTTTCGCGGGATAGTATATAAAGCTGCTCTCGCAACGTGCCTCGAATTTGCGCAGATGCCGACTCATCAAACCATCGACGACATCGGTGATCTAGGCGAACAGGAATAGAGGCATGGCTAGGGCGAGGATGGTTTCTCGCACTATAAACGAGGAGACTGTAAACAAAATCGCCTGCAAGTTGTCCTGACGACGACGTAAGCTACATCGAGTACCTGGCCTGTGATGAGGCGCTGTCTGGAGCACGCAGGTAGCGGGCGCATCGGCTATCTCCCAGGGCTGGCCTAGCCTGGGCAGTGGGGTGTTGGCGATAAGCGTCTCATCGGCCGCCGACGTGACGGTTTCAGCAGGGGTGTTTCGATGCGCCTAGGGGCCAGGGCATTGGCCGTAATGCCATAGGCCCCAAGTTTTCCTGGCAGGTGTCGAGTGAACCCGATGATGGCTGCCTTGGGTGGCACTGTAGTGGGAGGCCACAGCGTGCCATGTAACCACGAAGCCTTGGGCGCGCAATCTCTCGCCCTGAGCTTGTAGCGCTTGAGGGTTGAGGGTTGAGGGTTGAGGGTTGAGGTCGAGCAGTGCGACGGTAGCGCCTTCTTCGCAATAGCGCTGCGCAACCGCCGGACCGATGCCGCTCGCAGCACCAGAAACGAGCACATTCCTACCACTGTGACGACCTGCAATCATGGATTGATCTCCAGCATTATCTTGCCAATGTGACGACTGCTTTCCATCAGTGCATGTGCCTGGGAGGCTTCATGCAGCGGGAAAGTGCAGGAAGGCATTGACCTGCGCCAAGCAACGGCCAGACATCGGCCTGCAGGGCTGCAGCGATGTTGGCTTTTTCCGCTTTGGATCGGGCGCGGAGGGTCGAGCTGATAAAGGCCAGGCGCTTGAGTATGATCGGCATGACGTTCGACTCGGCCGTACTGCCTTCGAGAAAGGTGATCTGCACCAACTTACCTTCCACCGGCAGGGTGTCGATATTGCGCTGCAGGTAGCTACCCCCGACCATGATTGAGGATCAGGTTCACACCCTTGCCCTCGGTCTCGGCCCAGACCACCTCGGCGAAATCTTCTTCTCGGTAATTGATGGCCCGGCTGGTACCTGCGCTGCTACATGTCTCCAGCTTGGCCTCGCTGCCTGCCGTTGCCAACACCCGCGCGCCGAACTGATTGGCCAGCTGGATGGCGGTCAATCCGATTCCGCTAGACCCGCCATGCACCAGCACGGTTTCGCCGGGTAACAGGCGGTCGTGCTCGAATAGATTGGTCCACACGGTGAATTAGTTTCCGGCTGCAGTATTCAGCGTAGTCGCCACCTGGCGTGAGTGCGCACACCTACGCACCGACCTGCAATCCCTGCACGGCCGCACCCACGGCCACCACTTCGCCCGAGACTTCCAGGCCGAGGTAGGGTGAGGCTGAGGTAGAGTGAAGCATCGGCTGGCGGCGGATAGCTACCCGAGCGCTGCAATTCATCCGGGCGGTTCACACCGGTATAGGCGACCCGGATCAGCACTTCGTCGGCGGCCGGAGTGTAGATACCTACCTCGGTTACATGCATCAGTCAGCGTTGCCAATTGGGGGGGCGATCAACAGCATTGTCTGGCTAATGATAACCATCACCAATCTTAACTTTGCCGCGGAACACGTAGTAGCTCCAGGCCGTGTACACCAAGATGAACGGCAGGATGAACAGCGCGCCGATCAGCGCGAACAGCTGGCTCGCCACCGGCGAGGCCGCCTGCCACAGCGTAACCGACGGCGGGATGATGTTCGGCCAGATGCTTATGCCCAGGCCGCTGTAGCCGAGGAAGATTACCAGCAGGGTGAATAGGAACGGTGCGGCGGTGGCCCGGTGCGCCAGGGTGGTCAGGGTGCCTAAGAAGCAGAACAGCAGCAGCAGAGGCACCGGCAGGAAATAGAACAGGTTGGGCAGGCTGAACCAACGCTGGGCAATCTCGGGGTGGGCCAGCGGCGTCCACACGCTGATCACTGCGATGGCGATCAGCAGGCCCCAGATGAAGTACGAGGAGTAGCGGTACATCTCTTCCTGCAGACGCCCCTCGGTCTTCATGATCAGCCAGGTGCTGCCCAGCTGGGCGTAGGCCAGCAGCAGTGCGAAGCCACAGAACAGCGGGAACGGACGCAGCCAGTCGAGGGCGCCGCCGGCGTACATGTTGTTTGCCACCGGGATGCCATCGAGGAACGCCCCCAGGGCGACGCCCTGGGTGAAGGTGGCGATGATCGAGCCGCCGATGAACGCCTTGTCCCACCAGTGGCGGTTGCGCTCGCTGGCCTTGAAGCGGAACTCGAAGGCCACGCCGCGGAAGATCAGGCCCAGCAGCATTAGCACCAGTGGCAGGTACAGGGCGCTGAGGATCACCGAGTAGGCCAACGGGAAGGCGCCGAACAGGCCGGCGCCGCCCAGCACCAGCCAGGTCTCGTTGCCGTCCCACACCGGGGCGACGGTGTTCATCATCACATCGCGCTCTTCCTTGTCCTTGATCGCCAGGAAGAGGATACCGATGCCCAAGTCGAAGCCGTCCATGATGACGTACATCATCACGCCAAAGATGATGATCAATGCCCAGATCAAAGTGATATCCACGCCCATGGCCATCGCTCCTCAGGTTGCCGTCGCCTTCGACAGGGTCAGTGATCGTCCGCTGCGGACAGGGGGCGCGCGGGGGTCTTGGACTGGCCCGCGCCACCTTCGATCGGGTGCTCGCCTTCGTGGCGCTGCGGCCCCTTGTGCACCAGCTTGAGCATGTAGGCGATACCGGTGCCGAACAGCACGAAGTACACCACCACGAATGCCGCGAGGCTGACGCTCATCTGCGCGGTGCTCAGCGGTGATACCGCATGCTCGGTGCGCATCAGCCCGTAGACCACCCAGGGCTGGCGGCCCATCTCTGTGGTCACCCAGCCGGCCAACAGGGCGATCAGCCCCGCCGGGCCCATGCACAGCATGAACCGGAGGAACAACGGCGTGGTGTGCAGGCGGTCGCCACGGCGCAGCCACAGGCTCCACACCCCGGCGAGGATCATCAGCAGGCCCATGCACACCATGAGCCGGAAGGTCCAGAAGATCACCGTGGAGTTGGGCCGGTCCTCGGGGGGGAATGACTTCAGCGCCGGAATCTGGCGGTCGAGGCTGTGAGTCAGGATCAGGCTGCCCAGATAGGGAATCTCGATGGCGAAGTGGGTCTTCTCGGCCTTCATGTCCGGCCAGCCGGCCAGGATTAGCGGCGACGGCTCGCCCGGGACGTTCTCCCAATGCCCTTCGATGGCGGCGATCTTCGCCGGCTGGTGCTCCAGGGTGTTCAGGCCGTGGGCATCACCGACCACCGCCTGGATCGGCGCCACCACCAGGGCCATCCAGCAGGCCATCGACAGCATGGTGCGGGCCGGCTCGATGTGCTGGCGGCGCAACAAATGCCAGGCCCCCGAGGCGCCAACGAAGAACGCGGTGCTGAGGAACGCGGCGATCGCCATGTGCGCCAGGCGGTAGGGGAACGACGGGTTGAAGATCACCGCCAGCCAGTCCACCGGCACCGCGCGGCCGTCGATGATTTCGTGGCCCTGGGGCGTGTGCATCCAGCTGTTGGAGGAGAGGATCCAGAAGGTCGAGATCAGCGTGCCCAACGCCACCATGCAGGTGGCGAACATGTGCAGGCCTCGGCCTACCCGATCCCAGCCGAACAGCATCACACCTAGAAAACCAGCTTCGAGAAAGAATGCCGTGAGCACTTCGTAAGTCAGTAGTGGCCCGGTAATGCCGCCGGCAAAATAAGAGAACTGCGACCAGTTAGTGCCGAACTGATATGCCATCACCAGGCCAGAAACCACTCCCATGCCGAAGTTAAGCGCGAAGATCTTTATCCAGAACATGTAAAGATCGCGATACACCTCCCTACCGGTCTTCAGATACAGACCTTCCAGCACGGCGAGATAACTCGCGAGGCCTATGGTGATTGCCGGAAAAAGAATATGCATGGCCACTGTAAACGCGAACTGAAAACGAGCCAAATCAAGCGCCGTAGAGCTGAATGTTTCCATGGTTCTCGGCCTCACAGGGCGCGGCTTCAGTACCGCAATGCGAATGAGACGCAACAAGTAGATGAGTAGCTCATCGATTCGTTGCCTTGACATGTCGAAAGAGTGTGGCTTGATTCTAGAACACGATTTTCCCTTGTCGACCAAACTTTTGATTCCAGATCACCGGTAGGTTGGATCCAGCTTTGCTGGTTGTCTTTATTTGACAAGGCTGTACGCTTTCCTCCTGAACTGTCACAACCAAACCCAATTCCTCAAGTCCGCTAGAAGAGCGGTTTATTACGCAACTATCGGTTTATATCGAAAAAATATAAAGCGTTTAAGGAGCGACCATGACGACTCGACGCAAGGTACCCGGTGTACGTAACTACGATGGCCCAGCTGGTGGCTGGGGGGCGTTGAAGGCGACTGCGACAGCGGTGCGAGAGCAGATGGATACGCTCAAAGCGCCCATTACGCTGATGCGCACCAACCAGCCGGATGGTTTCGATTGTCCCGGGTGCGCCTGGCCCGATAAGGAACATAAGTCGACCTTTCAGTTCTGCGAGAACGGCGCTAAGGCGGTGACCTGGGAAGCGACCAACAAGCGCGTCACACCTGAGTTTTTCGCCAACCACCCGGTGGCCACGCTGCTGCACCGCAGCGATTACGAGCTGGAAGACCTCGGGCGGCTGACCCATCCGCTGGTCTACGACCACGGCAGCGACACATACAAACCGGTCGAGTGGGAGCACGCCTTCGCCCGGATCGGTGAAATCCTTCGTGGACTGGAACCCAACCAGGTCGAGTTCTACACCTCCGGCCGCGCCTCCAATGAGGCAGCCTACCTGTACCAGTTGTTCGCGCGGGCATTGGGTACCAACAATTTCCCCGACTGCTCGAACATGTGCCATGAACCCACCAGCGTGGGACTGCCTCGCTCCATTGGCATGGGCAAGGGCTCGGTGTCGCTGGACGATTTCGAATCGTGCGAGTTGGTGATTTCGATCGGCCATAACCCCGGTACCAACCACCCGCGGATGATGGGCACACTGCATGAGGTATCCCGGCGCAAGGTGCCGATCATGGTCATGAACCCACTGCGCGAGCGGGCGCTGGAACGATTCGCTGACCCGCAGGACATGATCGAGATGGCCACCTACGGCTCGACCCGGATCGCCTCGACCTACCTGCAGGTCAAGGCCGGTGGCGACGCGGCGGCAATTAAGGGGGTGATGAAGTCGCTGCTGGAGATGGAGGACTCGCTCGGCCAGGTGCTCGACTTCGAATTCATCGCCCAGCACACCAATGGCTTCGAGGCGCTCAAGGCCGATCTGCTGGCCACTGCATGGCCCGATATCGAGCACGCTAGTGGTCTGACCAAGGCCGAGATGGAAAAAGTTGCTGCAGCCTACGCTAAGTCCAACGCCACTATCGTCACCTATGGCATGGGCATCACCCAGCACAACGAGGGCACCGCGAACGTGCGGCTGATCTGCGACCTGCTGATGCTGCGTGGCAACCTCGGAAAACCCGGCGCCGGTATCTGTCCGCTGCGCGGCCACTCCAATGTGCAGGGCAACCGCACCGTGGGCATCACCGAGAAACCGTCCGCCGATTTCCTGCAGAAGATCGAGCAAGTACTGGGCTTCAAGCCGCCGGCCGAACACGGGCATGACTCGGTGCAGGCCATGCAGGCAATGATCGCTGGTACGTCGAAGGCGCTCATCTGCCTGGGCGGCAACTTCGCCGTGGCGTTGCCCGATCCGGCCCAGTGCTTCCCGGCCATGGGCAAGCTGGATCTGAGCGTGCACATCGGCACCAAGCTCAACCGCACGCATCTGCTGGTGGGCAAGGAAACCTACCTGTTCCCCTGCCTGGGGCGCACCGAGTTGGACGTGCAGAACGGAGAGCGGCAGTCGATTACCGTCGAGGACTCGATGTCGATGGTGCATGCTTCGGCTGGAAAACTGCTGCCCGCATCGGAGTTCTTGCGCTCTGAACCGGCGATCATTGCAGGCATGGCCAACGCGACGATGCCGGACAGCCCCGTGCCTTGGCTGGAACTGGGGGCCGACTACGACAAAATCCGCGACCTGATCGAGAAGACTCTTCCGGGCTTCGAGAACTTCAATGCGCGCATTCGCGTGCCGGGCGGTTTTCGCATGCCGCTACCGGCCACCGAACGCATCTGGATGACCCCCTCGGGCAAGGCCGAGTTCTTCGTCTTCCCGGGCCTACACGAGGACAAGGAAGTCGAGGGTGACGATGTACTGCGCCTGATCACCCTGCGTAGCCACGACCAGTACAACACCACCATCTATGCGATGGACGATCGCTACCGCGGCGTGTTCGGCCGCCGCGACGTGCTGTTCATGAACCCTGCCGACCTGCAGGCGCGCGGCTTAGCCCACGGCGACTTGGTGGACATCGAGACGGTCACCCATGGTCGCAAGATGCGCTATGAACGCATAACTGCCATCGAGTACAAGATCTCGCCTGGGTCGGTGGGGGCCTATTATCCCGAGGCCAACCAGCTGGTGCCGCTGGACTACATTGACGTGGACAGCGGAACGCCGTCGTACAAGTCGGTGCCGGTTAGGGTGATGCGTTCAGAGTTAGGTTGATTCGATTAGAAAGATGCCCATCCCTCTGAAATGAGATTTGAAGGGATGGGCATCAAGCCTCATGCAATTACGTTCGTGCATTTAGTCAATTGTGAAGAGGATTGTGTAATCCAGTGCCGAACATCTCATCCAGACTGCAAGGACAGTAGTGCGTTGGCAGAGGCCAATGGGCCAAAAGACCTATTGGGTCAATTTTGAGGCGATCCAAGGAACGTTGACTCGGTATCTGTCCTTTCGATGATCGCAGCTCGGCGAATCCGCGACTCGTTCAACCGAGCTTTGGGCACCCTCCATCCGTCACTCATCTCCCGTGCCTGGCTCATTCGCTACGAAACCTTATGGGACGTTCTGCTCAGTCATTTCAGTGAAATGGACGACCCTCCCAGATCGCGGAATTTCAGAGTAGACGGTAGGTGAAAGGTCGCCCGATAGCTGGATGTCGTCGTCGCAGGCGATCGATCAAGCGGGTCCGCGAGAGGGGAAAGCGCCGGGCAAAAAAATTTTGGTTGTTGTTTTATACTGTGGGGGGGTATAGTATGACCACATCAACGGCAAGGGAGGATGGCAATGCCCCAGTGCCCCAAAGAGAAGGAGAAAGCTCTCGGTCACGCTAGAGGTATTAGCGAGCAGGTCACGGCTCTAGAGCATGACCTGGAGGCTGATCCGACATGTGTCGCGGTTCTGCAGCAGTTGGCAGCAGTACGCGGTGCAATCAACGGCCTGATGGCGGCCGTTCTGGAGAGCCATCTACGGGAGGAGTTTCCTGACGGAGGGGCGAGGAGCGACTCGCAGCAACAGTCTATTAACGAAACCATCTCCATCGTTCGGTCGTATCTCCGGTAACCAATTCCAGGTGGTTTTGGTGACGGGGACCAACTCAAAAAAGGAAGTGACATCATGAAATCACGTGCAGCAGTGGCCTTTGGGCCAGGTAAACCGCTGGAAATCGTTGAGATCGACGTTGAGCCGCCACGCAAGGGTGAAGTGCTCGTCAAGA
>NZ_JACOPW010000014.1 GCF_015461845.1 Pseudomonas mucoides
CAGCAGCCTCTGTTGCTGTCAAGCGGTTATTTTCAGAAGTTTTCAAAGTTTCGCTTGGAAATCTCTAACAACTTCAACCACTTGCGCTTCCGATCACTCGGTAGCGGGAGGCGAATTCTACAGCGTTCCAATACTACGTCAAGTCTCTTTTTGAACTTTCTTTCCCCGTCCGAACGCCTGTACTACAGAGGCCTTTTCAGCCCCCTCCCAAGCCGCATTGGCTGGGTAAACCAGCGACGCGACTACTCGGTCGTCCAGTCGAGATCGTCGTCCCACTCCTCATCGTCCTCAAAGTCCTCCTCATCAACCTCCTCCGCTTCCGGTTGGTTAAGGAGGAAATCCTTACGACTCTCAGTAATTGCCCGTCTTAGTTCCTCCCCCTTCACGGGGCAGTTGAGCATTTGGGCGATGCGATCGATTTTTTTCGCCACGGCTTCCTCCAACGCATCGGCTACGACCCGATAGTGCGCGCTTTCGGGCACGGATGCCAAATGGCTGACCGTCTTGCAACTCAGTTTCTGGGCATTTCCTTGAGTCGGGCCTCGACGTTTTCGTCAGGAAAGCGTTTGTGCAATGCCTTCATTAATGTATCTGCCGCCTGTACCTGACCGGCATTCTGCAGGCGCACCACCTCACGCAGTTG
The DNA here is from genome assembly GCF_015461845.1 of Pseudomonas mucoides. GTDB lineage: Bacteria > Pseudomonadota > Gammaproteobacteria > Pseudomonadales > Pseudomonadaceae > Aquipseudomonas > Aquipseudomonas mucoides. The sequence continues at coordinate 644 of NZ_JACOPW010000014.1, forward strand.
CTCATCCAGCGCTATTGCCGGCGCCGCTGCACGTTTAGCAATTTTCGCCTCTTCGGCCCTCTCGGCATTAATCGGCTCGCTCTGCGCGGGCGCAGCAACATCGGCCATCGGCGCCGCCGGGGCAGCCAGAGAGCGCGCAGCTTCTTTTTTGACGACCGGGGCGGATGCCTTGGGCGCCGTGACGAAGTCATAGCCCGGCGATTGCTCCGGCGTACGCTGCGCCAACGCCAGCATCAACGCGACACCCACAAGGCTGGCAAACGCAACCTGCCAGCGAGGCTTCTGGCACGCCTGAATCCAGCGCTGCCACAGGTTTGGCTTCGGCACCGGAGCTTCCTTATGGGCCACGGCAAGGATCAATGAATCCAGATGAGCCGGCGGTTCACCCGTCGCGTGCTCACGAAAGTGCTTCACCACATCATCTTCAGGTGCAGGACGGGCGTCAGTCATATCAGTACCTCCTCGGCCAGCAGCCGACGCAGTTTTTGCTGGGCGTAACGCAAACGGCTTTTGACGGTTTCCAGCGGTGCTCCAATGAGCATGGCGATCTGCGCCAGATCGAGATTGCCATGGGCACGCAGGAGGAAGACCTCACGCTGGTCAGCAGGCAGATTTTGCAGCGCCGTTTCCAAGCGCTGACTGTCGCGACTCAGGCTTAGCAGTTGCTCCGGATCGGTCGCCTCATCAATGACTGCATGAGCCTGTTCGTCATAGCTGTCGTGCAAGGGGTTGTGGACTCCGTGCTTACGCCAGTGATCGATCAGTCGATTACGGGCGATCTGGTAAAGCCACGTACGAAAGTTCGCCCGACCTTGTGGCTGACTGGTACTGCGAATCAGGCTCAGCCAAGTGTCCTGGTAAACCTCTTCGGCCAGCTCGGGTTTACCGCTGAGGCCGAGCAGGAATCGATAGAGGCCCAAACGATGGCGAGCGTACAAGATCTCGAACGCTGGCCCGTCACCTGCTCGATAACGGGCCAGCAGCGCTTCGTCGCCCGGCTCAAGAGCTGACATGTCAGTTGTAGCCTCCTTTAATAAGCGGCTCACTGTTCGATGCCGTCGTGGTGCGCAGGCTTTGTGCTAACGCTACCAACTGCACGAACTCGGCACGCAGCCCGAATCGATCCTCTCCCCGCGCACCGCGAGCCAGTGCTTGCGTGTCCCTCAAACTGAAATCACCGGTATACCGCCCATCTTTAAGCTGCTGGGAAAACGCGGCGACGGCCGCCGCAAACCTCAGGTCATCGCTGGCTTTGCCGGATTGACTGTCAGTGATGGGTCGCTCGATCAAGCGACTATTCCCACCTTCGGGCAGCTGATACCTCACTCGCAGCATCGCCAGTTCTCCGGAACTCCCGGAAACGGACGACTCAGGTTTGCCATAGCGCAAAGGCTCCAGCCATCCCTTCTCACCCTTGGGCACAATTTCATACAGCGCCGTCACCGTGTGCCCTGCACCGATCTCGCCCGCATCGACTTTGTCGTTGCTGAAATCCTCGCGCTTCAACGTCCGATTTTCATACCCCAACAGTCGATACTCGCTGACCTGAGCCGGATTGAACTCCACTTGCAGCTTGACGTTCTTCGCCACGACCGCGAGCGTTGAGCCGAGCTGATCCACCAGCACCTTGCGCGCTTCACGCAGGTTGTCGATGTAGGCGTAGTTACCGTCCCCGGCGTCGGCCAGTTGCTCCATCAGGTGTTCATTGTAGTTATCCACCCCAAAACCCAGGGTCGTCAGGGAAACGCCAGTCTTGCGTTTATCCACAGCCAGTTGCTTGAGGCTATCGAAATCGCTGATGCCGACATTGAAGTCACCGTCGGTGGCCAGCAGGATGCGGTTGATTCCCTTGGGGATAAACGCCTGCTGCGCCATTTGATAGGCCAGTTCGATGCCCGACGCGCCAGCGGTCGAACCGCCGGCGGTCAATTGATCGATTGCTGTACGAATTTTCGCCTTTTCGCGTCCGGAAGTTGGCTCGAGCACCACACGCGAATCGCCAGCGTAGACCACCAACGAAACACGATCCTGTTCGCGCAATTGATCAACCAGCAATTTCAGGGTGCTTTTGACCAGCGGCAGACCTTCGCGGCGGTCCATTGAACCGGACACGTCCACCAGAAACACCAGGTTCGCCGGGGCCAGTTCCGCTACCGCGCGGTCAGACGCCTTGATGCCGATGCGCAGCAGGCGCGTATGCGGGTTCCAGGGTGACGATGCCACTTCAGTGGTCACGCCGAATGGCGAGCCGTCGGTGGGTAACGGATAGTCGTAGGGGAAGTAATTGACCATTTCCTCCAGGCGCACAGCGCCGTCGGGAGGCAAGCGCCCCTGATTCAGTAACCGTCGGACGTTGGCGTAAGCGCCAGTATCCACATCGGCACTGAAGGTCGAGACCGGCGCCTCGGCCACGCTGTGGATGGGGTTGTCCGCCAGCGCCTGGTATTGCTCTCGCTGTTCATCCCGATACCCCGGTGGGAATGACTCAGGTGCAACACTTGCGACCGGTGCCGGACGTGCGCTGCGCTTGGCCATCGACCTATCCGCCAGCGGCGCTTCACTGCGCACCACCCCAGCCGCCTTCATCTCGCTTTGAGCCGGTGGCGACACTTGCGCGGAATCGGGTGCGGAGGAAACGCCGCAACCGGCGATGGCCAGCAGCAACCCGGTGGTGAATCCCTGGGCGGCCGGGCGGAGGAAATGCAGAGGGAGGGACATGGGGGCTGACCTCAGGAGGAAATTGATCCATTCATCCTCTGAGACGAGCTCCCGTTCAGGTTCGGGTTAAACCGGCTGAAAATTAAACTCAGCGGTGGTAACGGCGCACCACGCTGCTGTTCCTCAGCACATGACCTTTGATTTTTTCCAGCAGTTGCGCACGCGTCAGGCCGGCAGGCAAGGCGTCTGGAGCGAGGTCCAGCGCATACAACTGAATAATGTAGTGATGGGCGCTGTCGCCAGTCGGTGGGCAGGGCCCCATGTAACCGGGGGTGCCTTTGCTGTTGGTGCCGCTGACACCTTCAAGGGCTGATTTTGCCCCGACGCCGGCAGGAATCTGGTGCGTGGTGGCCTTGATGCCGTAATGCACCCAATGATCAACACCTTGGCCCTTTTGGCCGTCCGGGTCGTGCATGACGATGGCATAACTCAGTGTTCCCGCCGGACCGGTGTTCCAGTTCAGCGCCGGTGACGCATTGTGTCCGCCACAACCCGGAGCATCGCTGGCAGCCGCCGAGGTAAACAGCCGGTCATCCGTTACACCTGGAATGTTCAGGGTGAAACGCTCCTGGGCCTGCGCCGGAAATTGCACGCAAAGGGCGACTGCAACGGCCGCCAGCCAAGGGTTCAGAGAGGTCAATCGGGTCATTCCGGAGCACCTTGTGCGGATAGGGCCGTCGTCGGCTTGCGAACTATAGCTGTACCGTTCGTGCGGTGGCAGTGGGAATTGGCTGAACCTCGCGTAAAGCGCCAAACTCTTAAGTGAAAGTCTGTCTGGAGAGCCATCATGGCACTGCACCGCGTTGCGCATTTCGCCGATGTGTCCGAGAGCCGGGGCCTTGAAGTCCGGGTTGCAGACACCAAAATCGTTTTGTTGCGAGTGGGCGATCAGTTACGCGCCTATCAGGGCGAATGCCCGCATGCCGGGGCACCGTTGGCGGAAGGCGCGCTGTGCCACGGACGCTTGATCTGCCCGTGGCACAAAGCGGCGTATCGGATTGAGGACGGGGCATTGTGCGAACCGCCGGCCCTGGACAGTCTCAAGCGCTATCCGCTGGAAGTACGCGAGGGCGAGATCTGGGTCGACGACCAGCCATTAGCCGATGCGCATACACCGCCGGCAGACGACGAACGGACATTTGTCATCGTCGGGGCCGGGGCGGCCGGTACGGCGTGTGCGGCGGCGCTGCGCGAAAAGGGCTTCGGCGGCCAAGTGCTGCTGATCGACCGCGAAGTCGATGCCGGCTACGACCGCACCGTCCTGAGCAAATTTGTTATCGCCGGGGAGATGCCGCCGGAAGAAATCCCGCCGCTGAGGGACGAGGCGTTTTATCGCGAACAGCGTATCGAGCGCATCAGCGGTGAAGTCGCCAGCCTGGACTCGTCGAGCAAAACCCTGCGGCTGACTGAGGGTCGATCGTTGAGGTATGACGCCGCGTTGCTTGCCACCGGCGGCAAGCCCAATCCTCTCACGCTGCCTGGCGCGGATTTGCCGCAAGTGTTCGTGTTGCGCTCAAAAGATCAGGCACGGGAGATTCTGCAGGCGGCAAAACCCGGCCAGCGCGCAGTAATCATCGGCGACAGCTTTATAGCACTGGAATCCGCGTCAGCCCTGCGTGAATACGGCTTGGAAGTGACTGTTCTGGCCCGGCATGCCATCCCCTTCGTCGCGCAATTTGGCGAAACCGTCGGCAAAGCGATTCGCGCCCTTCATGAGGCCAATGGCGTGGTGTTTCATACCGAAGGCGAAGCCTCTTATATAGAAGGCACGGAAAACGTCGAAGCGGTGTGCCTGGACAATGGTCAACGTTTGCCGGCGGACCTGGTGCTGGCCGGCATCGGCGTCACCCCCGCAACCGATCCGTTTACCGATCTGCCCAAGGAAAAAGACCGCTCGCTGAAGGTCGATGGCGCCATGCGCGTTACCGACGGGGTGTGGGCAGTCGGCGATATTGCGACCTTCCCGCTCAACGGCCAGCCTCAGCGCATCGAGCATTGGCGCCTGGCTCAACAACAGGCGCGGATCGCCGCCGCGAATATGCTAGGCGCTGACGAGCATTACCTCGACGTACCGTATTTCTGGACCTGGCACTTCGGCAAAAACTACGACTATCTCGGCCATGCCGAAGCCTGGGACGAAGTGGAGTTCAAGGGTGATCCCTACCGCCCGCCCTTTATAGGCCTGTTCGGCAAGAACGGCGTAGTGGCGGCTGCGGTTGCCTGCGATGAAGAACGGGCCATGGCGCTGCTCGCCGAACGCATGAAGCAGCCGCTCTCAATGGATGAAGCGTGGCAACTGATTCGGGACATGAGTTAGCAGGCAAACACCCGACAGCAAAACGCCCGGCCTCTGCGTGCAGCAGAAGTCGGGCGTTGTTTTGAACGACTGGTTTTATTCCTGGATTTCAGCACCACCACCGATTTTGCTCATCACGAAGCCCACAAACTCTTCTACGGTCATTTTCTGGCCGTTGAATTCCACCTGATTGTTGGCGTAGTGAAATTTGCTGACGATGTTGTTGCCGTCCAGTTTGGCGAATTGCGTACCGACCGCCATGCTGCCGAACATGTCGGCCGTGGCGGTCGCCTGGTCGGCGATGAGCTTGGCGTCGGTCTGACCATCAAGCTGGCTTTGCACGGTGAACACGTCGACGAGCATTGGCTTGGACACTTTTACATTGATATCCAGCAGTGCAATCAACTGTTGAGTCAGTTGATCGGGCGGCAGGTCCATGGTCGGTGGTTTGGTCAGGTCGAGCACCAGATTGGCGCGGCTTTCGCCATTGGTGGTGTTGAACGACAGGTTTTCCAACGCCACCTGCGGGCCGGCAGCCAGCAGTTTTTCAAGGCCTGTTTTGACCTGCGCCTCTTCGGCCGGGGTCAGGACCAGTTCTGGAGACGGCTGACCGGCCGCAGCGGCCTCGGCGGCGGCTTTCTCGTAAGGCTGCAGTTTGGTCTGGTAGACCTGCATCAGCGACATGGTCGCCGGGATATCGAGGTTCTTCAGGCTCATGGCCATTTGCGCGGAACCGACCGCCTTGCCGTTCACCGACACTTCACCCACTTTGTAATCGGCACGCCCCGAAGCGCTGGTGCCCGATTCCTCGGTCAGGTTTTTCATTTCAAATTTCTTCAGGCCCAGCACCGATTGCTTGGGACCGAAGGTGGATTTGCTGTCGCTCAGCTCGAGGGTGTTCTCGCCGGTGTAAAAACCGTAAGTGCTTTTTACCAGGTTACTGGCCATGGTCAGGCCATTGAGCTCGACCTTCACCGGGGTCTGATCTTCAGCCACGGTGGTCAGCGTCAGGCTGTCCATGTAGCCGTTGGCCTTGATCTTCTGGGCCTGGGCGCTGGCGGCGACTTCGAGGTTCAAACCGGAGAATTTCAGGTTGGACTTGTCATCCAGCGCGACATCCAGTGGCAGGAATTCGAGGGTGCCATTGGTGGCGTTGTCGTAACCGATGTTGACCACGCCGGTGAGCGGGGATTTGTCTTTGGCGGCAGCAAACCATTTCTCGGTGAGCGGGGTGCGTTCCAGTTCGTAGTGACTGGTGGCCATGACCGGCAACCACTTCAACGAGACCAGACGCGAGAACGGCAGCGGGCCATGTTCGATGTGGTCGACAAAGAGCAACTCAATCGGGGCTTCACCAAACATCTCGCCTTCGCCCTTGAGGCGGTAGTGCGCGGTGCTGCTGAACACATGACGCTCAAGCGACACCAGCTCCAGCGAGGCCGTGCCATTGGAACCGACCAGCGCAGCCTTCAGCTCTTTGTTGGCGTCGGCGATCGAGGTGTTCAACACGCCTTCGATTTTGGTCCCGGTGTACCAGGCTCCACCCGCGCTGATTGCACCGATGGCTACGACGATTCCAAGAAGCACGCCTGCTGATTTATTCATGAATGACCCAGTCAATGTCCGTTGTTTGAAGGTGTCGTCGTCTTCCCTGAACCCTTGAGGGGGTTGCGGCTCGACTCCGCTAAAAGTGGGGTGGAGATTAGCACTAGGCGCATCGGGCGGCCCAATGTTTAAAGGTTAAAGAGTGTCTATGGACTACTCGGGACGGTTGAGAGTTTCGGCGGATATGAAATCGCCATCGCGAGCAGGCTCACTCCTACAAAGGTTATGTGTCGTTCACAGAACCCTTGTAGGAGTGAGCCTGCTCGCGATGGCGTCATCCCAGCCAACACACATCAGGAATACTGCACTTCCATCTCATCCAGCTGATGATCAAAGCTCTTGAGCCGCGCCGTCCACGTATACACCAGCACCTCAAAGTCGCGGTTGATCACCGCCCCGCCGGTCACCTCCGAGCGCGGATCACAGACGTCGAGTTGATAGCGTTCCCGCGCCATCTTGGTGGCGACATCCGACAGCTCGCGGGCATTGTTGAGCCAGTGCCAGCCGTCCTCGGACACCTGTTTATCCAACGCCAGGCATTGCTTCTTCAAGGTTTCGAGGCTTTTTTCCAGCGGTGTGCCAGTGAGTTCGCCCATGACTTCCTGGAACGTGCGCCCCGGTTGCCAGTAGCTGCCCCAGAAATATTGGTCAAACACCGTTTCGACACGACGCAGCGCCACCTTGGTATCCCAGATCAGCACCAGGGTCTTGCCTTGTTCGAATTGTCTTTTTTTGATGCGCTGACCCTGGACGGAAGCCCAGGCCACCACCACGATCGCCATCACGGCGATGAGCGCGGTGGCGCTGTCGAGAAACACCAGCGCCTTGTCGATCTGGTGGGCCAGCATGATGCCGTAGAAATAGGTGGCCGACAGCAAAACCAATGCTGCAATAGCGCACCAAAAGCCAGGAGCATAAGGGTTTTTCATTATTTTTAATCCCCATGACCAACGCGAGCTTGATCGATGAAGTCGACTCGCGACTCCATCAAATCAAAGCATAGCAACGGCCTCAGGGTTTGCTGGCGTTCGTGCCTTGCGTTCGTCCGCTTTCCCAGCCGCCGCCCAAGGCGAGGAACAAATCGATCTGGCTGGCGGCCACCTGGGTGTTGGCAGCGGCGAGTTGCGCAGTGACGTCCGTGTAGGTGCGGGTCGCTTGCAGGTCCGCCAGGAATGATTCGCGCCCGGCCTGGAAGAAACGATGCGTCTGGTCCGCTGCCAGTCTTGCCGATTGCTCGGCGTCTGCCAGGGCGTCACGACGTTGCAACAACGCAGCGTACTGGGCCAGGCTGGTCTGGGTTTCGCGAATAGCGTTGAGCACCACCCCATCGAAATGCGCCAGCGTCGCCTGAGTCACCGCTTCGGCTTCGCGGATGCGTGCCCGGGCGCCGTTGGTCGGCACGTTCCAGGTCAGCGACGGACCGAAGCCCCAACGGTTGGTGGACGGGTCGCCGAGATCGTCGAGGATACCGACGGTGCCGATGGTCGCGCCAATGCTGATGTTCGGGTACAGCTCACCCGTGGCGACGCCAATCCCGGCCGTCGCAGTCGCCAGCCGGCGCTCGGCCTGCCGCACATCGGGACGACGCTTGAGCAATGCGGCGCCATCGCCCACCGGAATCAATTGCGCGATTTTCGGCAGCTCGTGGCAGGTGGCGGTGCCGGCCGGCAGTTGATCCACTGGCTTGGCCAGCAACATCGACAGGCGATACAGCCCGGCCTGACGCGAGGCCTCATAGCGCGGCATGTCGGCGCGCAGGGATTTGAACTGGGTTTGCGAACGGGTGACCTGGGTTTCGTCGCCACGGCCGGCATCGCGCAGGCGCTGGATCAGCGTGGTGCTCTGGGCCTGCAGGTCGAGGGAGTGCTGGGCAATCTCCCGCTCCTCATTGGCCGCGCACACCTGTGTGTAGGCTCGGACCACGTCGGCCACCACGGTGATGCGAGCCGTATCGGCAGCTGCCTGCGTCGCATCGGCGTTGGCCTTGGCCGCTTCGATGCCACGCTGCAACGTGCCGAACAGATCGAACTGGTACGACGCGCTGATGCCGATATCACCGACGTTGGCCACCGGCACTTTTTCCGGAATCAGGAACGCTTGGCCAGACTCCTGCAATCGCTGGGCGCCCATCTTCACACCGCCGCTCCAGCCACCCGCCGCTTCTGCCTCATCGACCTGAGCACGGGAGCGCGACAAACTGGCCGCCGCAACGCGCAAATCGGTATTGGACGCCATGGCCTGTTGTACCAACTGGTCGAGTCGCGGGTCCTTGTACAGGCGCCACCAATCGGCCGGCACCGGGGCGGACACCACCGTTTTGCCGTCGACCGCCAGATCGCCCTGCAAATCGGGTCGATGGACAGCCGCTTCGTCGGGCAAATGGTAATCCGGGCCAACGACCTGACACGCCGATAGCAGCAAACCTAATCCGGCAACCGCCAAACCCGACGCCTTGCTCATTTCGCCGGCTCCTGCGGTTGATCGTCGATGATCGACACGGTCGCAGTCCGCCCGGCGATCATGCGGAAGTCCGCCGGCACATCGTCAAAGACAATCCGCACCGGAATCCGCTGTGCCAGGCGCACCCAGCTGAATGCCGGGTTGACGTTGGGCAGCAGGTTGTTGCCGATGGTGCGGTCGCGGTCTTCGATGCCGGCGACGATGCTTTCCACATGACCACGCAGCCGCGCGCGGTCGCCGATCACGCGGATGTCGACGCTTTGGCCGACATGAATGCCGTTCAGTTTGGTTTCTTCGAAATAGCCGTCGATGTGGAATGAATTGCTGTCGACCACCGACAACACAGGTCGCCCGGCGGTGACGAATTCCTGGGCCCGCGGTGCACGGTCGTTGACATAGCCATCGACCGGGCTGCGGATGGTCGAGCGATCGAGGTTCAGTTGAGCGCTGTCCACCGCCACTTGGGCTTCCATCAACGCCACTTCGGCGCGAGCCACCCGGGACTGACTTTCTTCCAGTTGCTCGCCCGGCACCAGATTGCCCAGGCCACGGTTACGCTTGGCCTCGCGTTGCGCCTGAGCCAGGGTTTCCTGACGGTCGGCGACTGTCGCTTTAGCTTGGCGCAGTGCCAGTTTGAAACGGTCCTGATCGATGCTGAACAACACCTGCCCGCGTTTCACCAACTGGTTGTCGCGCACGTCCACTTGCTGAATCAGCCCGGACACGTCCGGGGCGATTTGCACGATGTCGGCACGGATATGCCCGTCGCGGGTCCACGGCGCAAACATGTAGTACATCACCATGCGCCAGACCACGACGACGGCGAAGGTCACGATCAACAGGGTCAGCACCACGCGCCCCAGGGTCAAAAAAGGTTTTTTCATGTCATCAGGTATCGACTGAGTGAGTCCACGGCGCCGAGCAGCAAAGCGTAGAGAGCCACGTTGAACAATGCCCGGTGCCAGACCAGACGGTAAAAGTGCAGGCGCATCAGCAACCCGTGCACCAGCAGGTACAACACATACGTAATGCCCATCAGTACCAGCAGCGTGGGCAGAAACACCCCGCTGATGTCCACATCACCGATCATAAAGGCGCTCCATCGATGCCATGGGGCAGCGGTTCTTCGAGTTCGCCCACGCTTACGAATTCCACGCCCGGCAACAACGCCAGGCGCAGGCCGCTCAGGGCATGCAACAAATTCAGACGGGCATCCTCATCACAATTTGTGTCCAGTGCCCGGCGGGCGCGGTCGAGGGTCATCAGCAACGGGCCGGGGGCCGGCAGACGCTCATCCGCCTTCAGGCAGGCCTTGAAATACTCACCGACTTCCGCCACCACCTGATGCAGCAGCGCTCGCGGTACACCGTCCACTCGCGGCGTGTAAGCCAGCAGATCGAGCACGTTCAGCGCCACACGCACCTCACGCAACGCAATGCCGGTGTCCTGGCCAGTCATGGCCAGACGCGGCAAGTGCTGCATCAGACGATCGAGCACGTGTACGCCCAATTGCCGGTGTTCGGCCAGGTTCGCCGGTTTGCTGAGATTGACGATGTCGCGCCAACTGAAGCGGGTTAACCGCTTGGCCGCCAGCTCCGCACCGAACGGCCGGGCGATCAGGGTCCAGATGAAGGCAAACAATAGCCCGATGGGGCCGGCCAGGTTGGAGTTGGCGAAACTGAGGAAGTCCGCATCGTAGGCGCCCTGAATGCTGATAAACGACGAGGTGTTGACGAGGGTCAGGAGCATGCCCAGGTAAAATTGCGGCTTGACCGTCAGGGTGCCGATGCAGATAAACGGCACGGCAAACGCCAACACCAGCATCGGGAAATCGTGCAGGTTGGGCAGCACCAGAAACAGGTAAAGGCTGGCCAGCACCACCGACATCGCGGTCCAGAAGAAGAATCGGTAAATCTGCGGTGCCGGGTCATCCATCGAGGCGAAAAAGCTGCACGACACGGCGGCCAGAATCACTGCCGAGCCGCCATCGGTCCAGCCAAGCAGAATCCACAGCACCGAGGCAACGATGATCGCGGTGACCGTCGAGGCCGCCGAGTAGAGCATCAACCCACGGTCGAGAAACGGTGACAGGCGACCGAGGCGCCAGTGGCGATACACGGCGCGCCAGCTGTCCGGGCTTTCGCACTGGATGGCGTATTGCAGGCTGCGGCAGTCTTGCCACACATCAATCCACTCGCCGAGGCGATACAACGCATTGGAGAACAGCAGCTGTTTGCGATCGTTAAGCGCTTCGGCGGACGGTTGCAGGGCCTCAAGCTGTTCTTTCAGCGCCTGCCAGCGCGCGAGGTCGGCGTCTTTGTGATTGAGCCATTCGGTCGCAGCGGCCAGCAACGGTGCGAACTTCTCCACCAGCTCGGGCGTACGCCGCTCAAGGGCATACAGCGCGTCGTCGAGGGCGTCGATCACCGGCAACAGGTGAATCATGCGCCCACGCAATTCCTTGGTGTTGCGCACGGTTTGCCGGTGCGCGCCCTCGTGCGGCAACTGGCCGATCATTAATTCCAGGGTATTGAAGGTCGTGACCATGGCGGAGCGCAGCGCACTGACTTCGTCCGGCTGCACCTGGCGGCTGAGGAAACGCAGGCTGTACGTCGAGGCATCGGCAAACCATTTGCTCACCGAGTCGTTGAACACCGGCGCCAGCCGCCGCGGCCAGAACATGGCGCCGACCACCGCTGCCACGGCGATGCCGAGGAAGATTTCTTCCGTCCGCGCTTCTGCCACATCCCAGACGCCTAACGGGTTGTTCACCACTGGCAAGGCGATCAGCGGCAAGGTGTAACCGGCGAGCATCAAGGCGTAGTTGTTGGCGGTGCGCAGGTGCAAGGACAGGAACAACAGCGTCCCGGTCCACAGCGCAATAACCACCACCAAAACGTAGGGACTCTGGACAAACATCGGCACAAAAAGCACCGCGGCCGCCGCGCCAAAAAAGGTACCGATGGCACGGTACAGCGCCTTCGAACTGGTAGGACCGACAAAGGGGCTGGACACGATGTAGACCGTGGCCATCGCCCAATACGGACGCGGCATTTGCATGAGCAGGGCGATGTACAACGCGATCATCGAGGCGGCAAAAGTACGCACACCGTAGAACCAGTCTCGCGCCGCGGGCATACCGCTGAAAAATCCGCTCAAGGGTTGACCACCGACGGCGAATTCGCCGCTTCAAAGGCTTTCAGTACCCGAAGCGTAGCTTCCAGATCGCTTTGGTCGATGCCTTCAAGCACTTCATGGCGCAATCGCACCAGCTCGATTTCGACGGCCTGCACCAATTCGCGACCGGTGGCGGTCAGGCTCAGGCACTTGGCGCGCCGGTCATGGGCATCTTCGGTGCGGCAGACGTAGCCCGAATGACACAACTGATCGAGCAAACGCACCAGGGACGGACTCTCCATCCCCGCCGCCTGCGCCACCGTCACCTGCCGCACGCCCTCGCCCAAGCGCCCGATCATCAACAACGGGACGGCGCAGGCTTCGGAGATTCCATAGTTGACCAGCGTGGTCTGGCAGATCTTCCGCCAATGCCTGGCGGCCACCACCATGGAGCTGCTGATGTTCATCTGGAGAGCGTCGAGGTTTTTCGGCACGAGGGGAAATACACACTGTTAGTTTGCTAACTATCAATATCGCATTTGGGGGGAAAGGTGGTCAAGTTTTGAAACAATTCACCTGCGGATTGAACACTTCTACAGAGCATCAAGGCTCACAGGCACGGAGTCTTCACCACTGCGGGCAAGAACAAGCACCGCCAAATCGAAATCATCCAGACGCTCCAGCATCGCGCCATACAAATCTGCCGAAATCGGATACGCCTGGATTCTGTTGTTCTCTAGAACTGCGATTGGCTCCTGTTGCGCCTCCCGTACCCCATCACCTGCGTTCTGAGCAAACTCGGAGATGCCGATGACCTTTTCTGCCAACAACCGCTGCATGAGCTGATCTCTGCATAGAATCTGTTTTCATGAAATTACTTCAGCCAGGCCCATAACCTTCAAAAAACCTGTGACGAGTTTTTTCAATTGCTTCTACACCCCCCGCCCCTTCCTCAACAACACATCCAACTGATCCACCACCTCCGCCCAATCCGCATCCTCCAAAATATCGTTACGCAAAAAATCCGCCTGGCTCTCGCTCCAGAAAAACGCATCGGCAAGGTGCAGTTCGGGCTTGAGCGGTGAGTGGGTGGCGATGAATTTATCGATGCTCTCGGCGTCATCCTCCAGGCCGAGTTGCTTGAACAGGTTGGGCAGGGTGTGGGTTGGGGATTCCATGTCGGGCTCCTTGAAAAATGAAAAATCAATCGCGAGCAGGCTCGCTCCCACCTAAAAACCCGGTCAAAGGTGGGAGCTAGCTTGCTCGCGATGGCGGTGGTACTGACAACACAACACTCACTGACTCAATTCCCGCACCTCGGCATGCGGCACCATTTTCAAGAATTGCGGCATGTCCATGTGCAGCAAATTGATGTGATTGCCAGCTTCCAGATAGATGTCTTTCTGCCGGGTTACCAACGGGTCAATGACCACATCCAGCCCATAGGCCTCACCCAGCGCCGGCACGGCACCGCGTTCGCAATCATCGAACAGGTGCGGCAGATTGCTTTCCCGCGAGACCTGCCATTCACCGCTGCTGCGGACTTTGCTCAGGTCCAGGTGACGGCTGGCAGGCAACACGGCCATCAGGTAGTGGCCGTGGTGATCGTCGAGGATGACCGACTTGGCCACCCGCTCGGCAGGAACACCCGCGAGCCGCGCCGTTTCCAGGCTACTGGCCGAATGGGGATGGGTGACGATGTCATATTCGCAGTGTGCCGTTTCCAGGCTTCGCTGCACGGTTCTTGCCATACGCATGATGCACCTCGGTGTCCGCAACAGTGACGAGCGGACGATGGTTGACGCGTTTCTTCGTACTGAAAGTCTAGGCCTGATGATGCATTTCGGCGGGAAATCCGCCCATCGGACGCCACCGTAAAGTGAGCAGAATTCAGAGATGCCAAGGCTCAACTAAACTGTATACAGAGCCACCTGATGACTCTCGCGGAGGGTCACGTGAAGATTCGTTGCTGTGCCGTTGCACTGCTGTTGGCGATGAGCGGATCGGTGTTCGCCGCCGATACCGTTGTGCTGCTGATGCCAAATCCCATCGGGATCTGGTTGATCACCTTCGGCATCGCCTTTCTGATCGCCGAGGCCGCGTTGCCCAACTATGGCGTGATCGGTTTGGGCGGCATTGTGATGTTCGTGATCGGTGCAGTGATTCTGACCAACACCGAAATACCTGTTCCCTTGATCATCGGCCTGGGGCTGGTGAGTGCCCTGCTCCTGATTTTCCTGCTGATCCGCGCCCTGAAAACCCGACCGCGGCGTAACGTCACTGGCGATGCAGAGCTGCTGGGCAGCGTGACGCCGGTCCTGTCGTTGCTGCCCGACAACGCCTGCAACGGCTGGGTGCATCTGCAAGGGGAGCGCTGGCAGGTTTCAAGCCCGACACCGCTGCAGCCGGGGCAACACGTCCTGGTGGTGGCGCGAAAAGGATTACTGTTGCAAGTGGCCGCGGCTGACGCGGTGCCGGTGGGAGAATAAACATGGGCCTGCAAGTAGGTTTCGCCGCGCTGCTGCTACTGCTGATTGCACTGGCGGGGTCGACCTTCCGCATCCTGCGCGAATACGAGCGCGGCGTGGTGTTCCAGCTCGGACGCTTCTGGCAGGTCAAGGGTCCCGGCTTGATCCTGCTGATCCCGGTGGTCCAGCAAATGGTCCGTGTCGACCTGCGAACCATCGTCCTCGACGTTCCCCCACAAGACGTCATTACCCGCGACAACGTCTCGGTCAAGGTCAACGCGGTGCTGTATTTCCGTGTGCTCGATCCACAGAAAGCGATTATCCAGGTCGAAGACTTTCTGGCGGCCACCAGCCAATTGGCCCAGACCACTCTGCGAGCGGTGCTGGGTAAACATGAGCTCGATGAACTGCTGGCCGAGCGCGAACGGCTGAACATCGACATCCAGCAAGTGCTCGACGCCCAGACCGACGCCTGGGGCATCAAGGTTGCCAACGTCGAGATCAAACATGTGGACCTCAATGAATCGATGGTCCGTGCCATCGCCAAACAGGCCGAAGCCGAACGGGAGCGCCGGGCCAAGGTGATCCACGCCGAGGGTGAATTGCAGGCCTCGGAAAAACTCATGCAGGCCGCTGAAATGCTCGGCCGTCAGCCTGGGGCCATGCAGTTGCGTTACATGCAGACGCTGAGTTCGATTGCCGGGGACAAGAGCTCGACCATTGTCTTCCCGCTGCCGATTGAACTGCTCAAGGGGATGGCGGATTTGTCGTCAAAGCCTTAATACCAAGACTTTCAATGCAGCACAAACAAGCGCGCATTAGCCCCGCCCGCCTGCGTAATACCGGCGTTCTTCCAGCCCACGGGCAGCGGTGCGAACTCGTCCGGCACACCGACGGTGCCGATCAGCCACACCCGACCGGTGCCCTTGGGCAAGTTGTCGAGGCGGTCCAGATAAATGTCCTGGGTGACCAGCGTGCCAAATCCATAGCCATTGGGTCGGCCCGACCCGCCATTGGCCAACGGTGGGGTGTACAGCAACGGTTTAGCGTCGGTGCGATTGTAATAAACATAGGCGAGGTACCAGAGCATATCGCTGGTGACGATCTGGTCGCCCGCAACGAAGTGCTGGTTAACGTAGTCGACCATCACATTGATTTGATCGTGGGTATCGACCGTAGCGTTGTTTTTCAAGCCGACCAGTTCGACGCCGACAAACAACACCAGCACTGCCAGCGCCAGCATTCGAAAGCCTGAATACAGGCGATCAACAGCCAGCGCGACAATCATCGGCAACCCCAGTGCATAGGCCGTCAGGTAACGCTCAATGAACACCGGCGAGATAAACGACACGGCGAACACCAACAGCATTGGCAACGCCGTGTAGATCACCAGCAGGATACTGCCGCGAATGACGCTACGATCCCGCGCCAATGCCACGCCGGCAATGGCCAGCAACGCCAGCGGCAGCGCGATAAAAATCAGCGTCGGCAAGTTTTCGCCATCGTCCTGGGTCAGCAACGACCAGATCATCGACGGCAACGAGCCGAACGTGACCGGCAACTCCCACCCCACATCACCATTGGCTTTGAGCAGGTCCATGTGCTGGATCAGATCAATCAGGTTGGGTACCCATGGCAGGTAGATCAGCACGATTGCCACGTTCGCCAACCACCAGCCGGGGCGTTGAATAGTGCGCACGCGATACGCTGGCAGCACACGAATCAGCCCCAGGTACAGCCAGTGGCACACCACGCACAGGGCGGTGAAATAATGGGTGTAGAACGCCGCACTCATCAGCAGCACATACGCCACCAGATAGCGTGTACGCCGGGGATGCCTGATCCAGTAGACCAGCGCAATCGTCGCGCCGATCAGCCACAGGCCCAGCAGCGAGTACATCCGCACTTCCTGGCTATAACGCACCGCCGTCGGCAGCAGCGCCAGGAGAAAACCAGCCAATAACGCAGCGCGCCGGGTGGCGATCAAGTCCATCAACCAGACGCCGAGCCACACCGTAATGATCCCGGGCAGAGCGCTGAGACAGCGAATCGAAAAAATGCCGTCGCCGAACACTTCGATCCAGCCATGCAGCAGCATGAAATACAGCGGCGGGTGCACGTCATGGGCAGCGTGCACCCATATTTCGGCCAATGAGTAGTGGCTCATCAGCAGGCTCGACCCTTCGTCGCCCCAAATGGCCGCCGCCGTCAGGTCGTAGAAACGTACCAAGGCTGCCAACGCCAGAATCGGCAACAGCCGGTGCTCCTGCGCCCACCGCAACCAACGCTGTACCACCGCCCAGCCGCCAGGCACCGCGTGCGGATCCTGGGTACCGCCAAGCGAAGTTTCTCTGCGCGCTTCCATTGCCTCCCCCTGCAACCGGCCCGACATCACGAAGCCTATGGATCACTTTAAGGCGGCGCAGGTTCTTCGTCGATGCTGGCTTTGCGACCAGTGACGTAAGTCAGCTTGCAGATCCAGGTCTCAATCAGTTACTCGCCAACGGATACACCGACTCCCATCCCCCACCCAACGCCTTGTACAACCCGACCATCGCCAGCGAAACCCCGGTCGAACTCTCCACAAACTGCTCCTGCGTCGCCAGCAATGCGCCTTGTACCGTCAGCACATTAACGAAGTCCACCACGCCTTCCGTGTATTGCTGCTGCGCAGTGCGCAGGGCGATCTGGTTTTGGCGGACGGCTTCGGCGAGGCTGTCGCGGCGCAGTTGGCTGGCGTTGTAGGCGGCCAGTTGATCGTCGATTTCATGCCAGGCGCGCAGCACGGTTTGCTGATAGGCGATGGCCGCTTCCTGTTGCTGGGCTTCGCGCAGGTTCAGCACACCGCGCAGGCGACCGCCGTCAAACAGCGGCAGGCTGAATTGCGGGCCGATGCCGAATGAACGCGAGCCCCACGAACCAAAATCGCTGAGCTGCATGGCTTGCGAACCCAGGTTGCCCGACAAGGTGATCCGCGGGTAGAAGTCACCCTTGGCCACGCCGATGTTCGCGGTGGCAGCGTGCAGTTGCGCCTCAGCCTGGCGAATATCCGGACGGCGTTCAGCCAGCTGCGACGGCAAGCCGATCGCGACCTGGCGCGGGGTTTGCGGCACCGGCCCATCTGTGGATAACTCGGCGTGCAGCGCTTGCGGCGGTTCGCCCATCAACAGGCTCAACGCGTTGATCAGTTGCGACTGCCGCTGCTCCAGCGCGGGCAGGCGCGATTCGATGGCGGCAACTTGGGCGGCAGCCTCGGCGACATCCAGGTCAGTGGCAACGCCGTCGGCCAGACGCAGTTGCGAAAGTTTCAAACTGTGGCGGGCGACATCGAGGTTTTGCTCGGTAACAGCCCGAGTGCTTTGCACGCCGCGCAGCTGAATGTAGTCCTGAGCGGTTTCCGCGAGCACCGACAGCAGCACGCCGCGACGATCGTTTTCCGCGACTTCCAGCGTGGCGTCGGCGGCTTCGGTTTCGCGGCGTACACGCCCCCAGAAATCCAGTTCCCAGGAGGCGGAGAAGCCGGTGTCCCACAGGTTGAATGCCGAATCACCGTTGTGCCCCGAGGGATCGTTCAAGCCTTCGCCGCTGTTGCGTTTGCGCCCATAGCTGCCCGTCGCGGCCGTGTTGGGGTAACGGTTGGCGGTGATCACCTGGCGCGCGGCACGGCTTTGCTGCAAGCGGCTGCTGGCGAGTTTCAGGTCGAGGTTGTCGGTCAGGGCGCGCTGGGTCAGGGCGGAGAGTTTTGGGTCGTTGAAGACTTCCCACCAGCGTTCGTTCATGTCGGCGGTGACCGCTTCACCGGCGGCGGGTTTGGCCGGTTTTGACCATTCGGTGATTTGTCGGGCTTGAGGTTTGTGGAAGTCGGGGCCGACGGTGCAGGCTGACAGGCTCATGATCAGCAAGGCGCAAAAGGTCAGTTGAGGCCACCGCTCAACAAAAATCTTCATCGCTGAGCCACCTCATGCGACACGGCACTCGCCGTATCAATACTCGCCTCCACCGACATCCCCACGCGCAGCCGCGAGGCCAATGCCTGCCCAGGTTCGAGGACGATTTTCACCGGGATCCGCTGCACAACCTTGGTGAAGTTACCCGTGGCGTTGTCCGGCTTGATCGAAGCAAACGTCACGCCCGTCGCCGGGGCGATGCTCTCGACGCGACCGTTCAGCGCCTCCCCGCCGAGGCTATCAACCCGCACCTGCACACCCTGCCCTGGCTGAACGTTAGTCAGTTGAGTCTCTTGAAAATTGGCCACCACGTAAGCCTGCGCCAGCGGCACTACCGCCAGAATCTTGCTACCCGGTGTCACATAAGCGCCGACTCGCACGGCGCGCTCGCCGACCATGCCGTCCTGCGGCGCGACAATGCGCGTGTAAGACAACTCATAGCTGGCGATTTCCAGCGCGGCTTGCGCCCGTTTCAGTCCGCCTTCCGCCGCATCGCGCTGGGCCGTCAGGATGTCCACTTGCTTGCGCTCCGCCGCCAGCACCGCCATCGCGTTGGCCAACCGCGCATTGGCCTGATCGATGCGCGTGCGCGCTTGCTGAGCATTCTGCACCGTGCCGGCCCCAACACCGGCCAAGTGGTCGTAGCGGTTCAACTCATGCTCGGCGAACGCCATTTCAGCCTTGGCCGAGACTACCGAGGCTTGAGCCTGAGCGATCACTGAGGCCTGGCGCTCAAGGGTTGCGCGGGCATTTTGCAGTTGCGCCCTGGCCACCAGGGTTTCGGCGTCCGCCGCCTGAGCCGCAGCGCGCAGATCACGATCATCGATCAGTGCCAGCAACTGCCCGGTCTTGACCTGCTGGTTGTCTTCCACCAGCACCTCCTTGATAAACCCGGCCACGCGCGGGACCACCAGCGTGAAGTCCGCCGAGACAAACGCGTCATTGGTTTTTTGCTGCGTACGCGGACCGAAAAGGCCGGGCGTCAGCAGGCAAATCAGCACACTGACCGCCACTACTACGGCGACACCGACAGCTATCTTTTGCTTGGTTTGAGTCGTCATAAAAACCTTCTGTTTCAGTAAAGCGTTCAAGTCGGCGCGCGCGGTGGATACATCCGCGTCGGCAGCCAGAAAATCAGCAGGATCAACGCCAACGCGACGCCCGCCATGCACAGGTAAAGATCGGAAGAAGTCAGCACCACGGCTTGCTCGTGCAGGCGATGGGCGAGGCCCGCGCTGTCGCGTTCGGCCAGGGGCGAGTTGCCGAGGTTGTCCACCAGCATCGTCGAATGAAAATGCAGCCTGGTGGTGGTCGATGCCTCGATGACGCCGGTCGCAATTACCGCTGACAGACCTTTCACCGTGTTGAACCAGGCCGAGGCGAACGGCCCTTCCATCGGCAAGATGCTGCCGGTCGACAGCATCAACAGCGGCAGGACGGCCATGGGCTGACCGAATATTTGCAGCAGTTGCAGCGCGTAGAAATCGTCGCGAATCCATGCTGACGTCAGCTGCGAACCACCGACGCACGACAGCGCCAACAGGCTCAAACCCGCGCCCAACACCCAGCGACAATCGACCCATCGCAGGTTGCACAACGCCGCCACCAACGGCAGCGCAATCAACTGCGGCAACGCCGCCAACAGCGTGATCGGCGCCGTCTGCACGGGCCGGTAACCCTGCACCTGAGCGAGGTAAGAGGACGGAATGATGATCACCGCCAGCAGTATCACCAGCACCCCGGCCAAGGTGAGCAAAGCAAACGAGAGGTTGCGGATGCCAAGCATCTGCATCTTGAAAAACGGTATCGGCTGCGACCATTCATTGATCAGAAACAGCACCAGCAACAGCAGCCCACCACCGAGCAATCCACAGATCAGGCTCGACTCGAACCAGTCCAGCCGATTGCCCTGCAAGATGCCGATCACCAGCATGCAGATCGCCGGAAAACCCAGCAGCAGTCCGCGCCAGTTGAAGTGCTTGAAGCGCTCCAGACGTAGCGGGTCCTGGGGCAAACCATAGGCCACCGCGCCCAGCGCCAGCAGACACGGCACGATGATCTGCCAAAACGTCCACTGCCAACCGACATACTCGGTCCACAACCCGGCCAGTGGCGTACCGAGACCGGGGCCGAACGTGGCGGTCAGCGCATAACCGGCCAGGCCATAGAGCTTCACATTGGCCGGCAGGAACCGCAGTGCGACGGTCATCAGCATCGGTGGCAATGCACCGCCGGCCAGGCCCTGCAACGTGCGCATGACCAGCAGGCTTTCGTAGTTCGGGGCGAACGGACACAACAGGCCCAACACCGTGAAGACGCTGATGGCGCACAGGGTGAATCGCCGCAGGGAGAACGTCACCGCACACCACGGCGCAAACGCCATGGCCGCCACCGAGGTCGCGGTGTAACTGGCGACCAGCCAGGTGCCTTCGTCGTAACCGATGGCCAATGCACCGCGAATATCCGCCAACGCTACTTTGGTCACCATCTCGTTCAAGCCCGACACCAGCACTGCCAGCAACACCCCCACCAGACCGATGATGATCCGCGGGCCGAAGACCGGTGGCACGACGGCGGCGGGCGGGGTCACGGCGAGGGGTGCCGTGACGGTGAGGGAAGTCATTACGGCTTGCTCCGGGGGTTGAATACCGGGGCATTTTAAAAAGCGTGTGGCCTGACGAAAACTGACTTATCGACAGGTTATAAGTGCGCTAGACGCAA
Organism: Pseudomonas mucoides; assembly: GCF_015461845.1. GTDB lineage: Bacteria > Pseudomonadota > Gammaproteobacteria > Pseudomonadales > Pseudomonadaceae > Aquipseudomonas > Aquipseudomonas mucoides. The sequence goes on from NZ_JACOPW010000014.1 coordinate 21,976, forward strand.
CAATACAAAACCCCCTGTAGGAGTGGGGGTTGCTTCAGATGGGTTGTGCGGCCTGCCATGTTTCGTCGCAGCAGGTTTTGAGGGTTTCACGCAGCCAACGGTGAGCTGGATCATTGTCAAACCGTGGGTGCCAGGCCTGGGTCAGCATCAGGGTGGGCAGCGGAATCGGCAGGGTGAACGAGCGCAGTTTCAAACCCAGGCGTCGCACGCTCAGCAACGCCTCTTGGGGCACCGGCAGAATCAGATTGGAATCCGGCAACGCGAACATTGCCGCATGAAAGCTCGGCGCGATCACCGCCACCCGCCGCTCCAGCCCCAATGCGTTGAGAGCCGTGTCGATCGGCCCGCGGGCAATTCCACGGCGCGACATGCTGATATGCGAAAAACCGGCATAGCGCTCGGCGGTAATCTCTTCGTCGAACAGGGGATGGTCCTCACGCACCAGACCGACGAAGTGTGTCGAGAACAAGTTCTGCACTTTCACTTCCGGCATGACCGGACGATTGTTGCTGACACTCAAATCGATCCGCCCTTCACGCAGCGCTTCATCATCGCCATCGCCTTCCGGCACAAAGCGCAACTCACAGTGCGGCGCCTGGCGCTCCAGGGTGTCGAACAGTTTGCCGCCATAGACACCGACGAAAAAATCATTGGCGCGGATACTGAACCGGCGGCGCAACGAACCGAGGTCCACCTCATCGGCGGAACGAAACAGCAAGGCGGCCTGCTCGACCACGTCACGCACCTGCTCGCGCAGTTCCAGCGCCTTGGGCGTTGGCACCAGACCGCGCCCGGCGCGCACCAGGATCGGGTCGCCGATGGCTTCGCGTATGCGCGTCAGCGTTCGGCTCATCGCCGCCGGGCTGAGGTTCATCCGCCGCGCAGCGCCAACCACGCTGCCCTCATCGAGCAAGGCGTCGAGGGCGACCAACAGGTTCATGTCCGGGAGTTGCATGCTGAGCACTCGTGGCTGATCTGGATTGATTCAGACGCAATGCTAGCAAACATCTCTCACATGATGTGTTGGCTGGATTGGCCCCATCGCGAGCAAGCTCGTACGATGGATTACATTGACCGACCATTTTGTGAACCACACAAAACCCTGTGGGAGCGAGCTTGCTCGCGATGGCTCAGACCAAACACCACAACTCTTACCGCTGCATCCCCCAGCGCTTAACGGTCACCCGCTCCAACGAATCAAACACCAGGTTCTCCACCAGCAACCCAATCAAAATCACCACCGCCAACCCGGCAAACACCTTGTCGGTGTACAGCTCATTACGGTTCTGAAAAATGTACCAGCCCAACCCACCCTTGCCGCTGGTCGCGCCAAACACCAACTCCGCTGCAATCAACGTACGCCAGGCAAAGGCCCAGCCAATCTTCAACCCGGCAAGTATCGACGGCAGTGCTGCCGGGATCAGGATAAACAGCACAAACCGCATACCCTTTAACCCGTAATTACGACCCGCCATGCGCAACGTTTCCGAGACCCCGAGAAAACCGGCATAGGTGTTCAAGGCCAACGCCCACAGCACCGAATGCACCAGCACAAAAATCAAACTGTTCTGCCCCAGGCCGAACCACAACAGCGCCAACGGCAACAAGGCAATCGCCGGCAACGGGTTGAACATCGAGGTCAATGTGCTCAGCAGGTCCCGACCGAACTGGGTCGACACCGCCAACGTGGTCAAGGCAAACGCCAGGACGATGCCGATCAGGTAGCCCTTGAGCAACACCACCAGCGAAATCCAGACCTTGCCCAGCAACTCACCACTGAGCAAACCGTCATACAGCGCGCTGGCGGTTTGCAGAAAACTCGGCAGCAGCAGGTCATTGTTCTGAACGCGGGCGACCACTTCCCACAGTACCGCCAGCAATATCAGGATCAGGCTTTTACGAATCCAGCCCTGTTGCCAGAGGCGCTGACCGAGGGGTAATTCACGCTCCAGCGGTACGCTGGTCAGCGGCTGCAAAACCGTTTCGAACGCTTCACGCGCAGATGATAAATGGCTCATCGGGCACTCCTCTCAATGGCTCAATAAGCGATGCGAATGTCGGAGAAATCCAGCTCACGCTCGGTTTCCGGCGACTGACCTTCATCGAACAACAACCGGTGAATCCGTCGCGCCGACTCCTGAAACGCCACGCCGCCAAGGCTGTGCAGATCGTATTGGTGGCTGTGGACTTCCGCCCGCACCCGACCCGGATGCGGCGACAGCAACAGAATGCGATTGCCCACCACCAACGCCTCTTCGATGGAGTGGGTGACGAACAGCAGCGTGAAACGCACCTCTTCCCACAGCAGCAGCAATTCTTCCTGCATCTTGCGGCGGGTCAGCGCATCGAGCGCGGCGAAGGGTTCGTCCATCAGGAGGATTTTCGGTTGCATCGCCAAGGCGCGAGCGATGGCGACTCGCGCTTTCATGCCACCGGACAAGGTATGCGGATAAGCATCGGCAAACGCCGCCAGCCCGACTTTTTCGAGGTAGTGCAGCGCCCGCTCTTCAGCTTCTTTACGCTTCAGGGTTTTCGATGCCAGCAGCGGAAACATGACGTTCTGTTTCACGGTTTTCCACGGCGGCAGTTGATCGAACTCCTGGAACACCACGATGCGGTCCGGCCCCGGCGCATGTATGGTTTGCCCTTGAAGACGGATCTCGCCCTCACACGGCTGAATGAACCCGGCTACTGCCTTGAGTAAAGTTGATTTGCCGCAACCGGACGGGCCGAGCAGCACAAAGCGGTCCGCCGGATCAATTTCAAAACTGACTTGATGGGTCGCTCGAACCACACGCTGCGGCGTGCGGTATTCGAGGCTGACGTTGTCGACCGACAGCAGCGCCTGGGCTGCAACGTTCGGTTTGCTGACCGTGTGGCCTTGCAAAGGGGCGTTCATTTCGATCAGCTCCCTTGCAGTGGCTTGGCGTCCTGGAAGAAATAGTCCTTCCACGAACCCGGTTTGTTTTTGATCGCCCCCACGCGGTAGAGGAACTCGGCCAGTGGATACGTATTCTTCGGCGTGACGCTGAATTCGAACTGCGGGTTGTCGATGATTTTCAGCAACGCAGCGCGGTCGATTTTCGCCTTGGTGACGCGGATGTAAGTGTCGGCCGCAGCGCTTTTGTCGTTCTGCGCGAATTCGGCCGCTTCGGTCAGCGCCGCGATGAAGGCCTTATAGGTTTTAGGGTTCTCGTCTCGGAATTTCTCGGTGGCGAACAGCACCGTCGGCGAGTTCGGGCCGAGCACGTCATAGGAGTTCAACACCACGTGGACGTTGGGGTTGGCCAACTCCTGATCCTGGAATGGCGGGTTGGAGAAGTGCCCGGACAACTCGGTGCCCCCGGCCACCAACGCAGCCGTAGCGTCCGGGTGCGGCACTGCAATGGTGTACTTGTCGAGGCGATTGAATTCCTTGTCACCCCACTGCTTGGCGGCCGCGTATTGCAGGAAACGTGACTGCACCGACACGCCCACCGCCGGCACCGCAATCCGGTCCTTGTCGGTGAAATCGGCGATGGTCTTGACCTTGGGATTGTTGCTCACCAGGTAGTAAGGGAAGTTGCCAAGCGAGGCCACGGCTTTGACGTTCTGCTTGCCGTGGGTGCGATCCCAAATGGTCAGCAACGGACCGACGCCCGCGCCTGCAATATCAATCGAGCCCGAGAGCAGCGCATCGTTGACCGCCGCGCCTCCCGACAGCTGAGTCCAGTCGACCTTGATGTCGATGCCTTCCTGCTTGCCGTACTTCTCGATCAGGTTCTGATCGCGCACCACATTGAGCAACAGGTAAACAATGCCGAACTGCTCGGCGATGCGGATTTCACCTTCGGCGTGGGCCGCGGTCGGCGCCACCAGGCTGCCGGCGATCAGGCTGAAACCCAGGCCGATAGCGGCCGCCAGCGGTGCAAAGGGAAGACGTTTGGACATGTGAGTTCTCCGATAAATCAGAAAGGCGCGTCGCCCTGAATGGTGGTGCGGTACAGCTTGCGGCGCAGATGGCTGGGGCATCCGGCGGCGAGGTGGATCAACGAACGGTTGTCCCAGAACACCAGGTCATGCGGTTGCCACTGATGGCGGTAGATGTTTTGCGGCAGCACGCTGTGGGCGTAGAGCTCGGCGAGCAGTTGCTGGCTCTCGTCATCCGGCAACCCAACGATGCGGGTGGTAAAGCCTTCGCTGACGAACAGCGCCTTGCGCCCGTTTTCCGGGTGCGTACGCACGATCGGGTGGACCACTTCGGCAACTTGAGCGAGCTGTTCAGGCGTCAGGGTCGGGCGCCAGTTGCCTTCGAATTTGCTTTCGCTGTAGCGCGCCGTGTAGGAGTGCGCCGCGGATCGGCCTTCAACCGCTTTGCGCAACGCATCGGGCAGGTTGTCCCAGGCTTTGTGCATGTCAGCGAACAAGGTGTCGCCGCCCTCGGATGGCAGCTCTTGGGCGTGCAACATCGAGCCCAGGCTGGGCAGTTCTTTATAGGAAAGGTCCGAATGCCAGAACTTGCCAGCGTCACCGAGGCCAATGGATTGGCCCTTTTCGATGATGTTGGAAACGATGAGGATTTCCGGGTGGCCGGCCAGCAGGAATTGCTTGAGCACGTGGATCTGCAACACGCCGAATCGACGGCTGAAGGCAATCTGCTGCTCGGGAGTGATGCGCTGGTCGCGGAACACCACGACGTGATGATCCAGGTGCGCGCGATGGAGGCGGGTGAAGTCCTGGTCATTGATCGGGAGAGACAGGTCGAGGCCGATGATTTCGGCACCGACGGCGCCGCTGAACGGGCGGATGTCGAAGGTTTGTGGCGCGATGCGGTTGGTAGCAGAGACAGCTGACATAAAAATCACTCCCACGCACGGCACGCTCAAGGGCGCGCGCGTCGATCAAGAAACTCACGGAGGTCCCGTGTTGGTTCGTGTCGTGCGGCGCGCCGATTGGTCGGCAGGTACGCAGGAGAGTGACTTTATAGGTATAAGAATTGAAATTTAAATACCGTTAGTGAATAACGATATGGCTTTTAGGGATGTGCTGTTTTTCAGGCCGCCATCGCGAATTATCGCTCGTGCAACGCCTCAGCCCGCGCCCGAATAATCGGCTTGAGCAAATAGCTGAGCACTGACTTCTTGCCGGTGATGATATCCACCGACGCCACCATCCCCGGAATGATCAGCAACGGCTTTTCATCCGTGCCCAGGTGGCTGCGATCGGTGCGCAGCTTGATGATGTAGTACGTGGTCTTCTTGTCTTCATCGGTGATGGTGTCTGCACCGATCTGCTCAAGCTTGGCCTTCAACCCACCGTAGATGGTGTAGTCGTACGCCGTGAACTTCACCGTCGCCTCTTGCCCCGGGTGCAGGAAGGCGATGTCTTGCGGGCGAATTTTCGCCTCGACCAGCAAGGTGTCGTCCAGCGGCACGATTTCCACCAGGTCGCTACCCGGCTGGATCACGCCGCCAATGGTGTTCACCAGCAGCTTGTTGACGATGCCGCGAACCGGAGATGCCACCAGCGTTCGGCTGACCCGGTCTTCCAGCGCTTTGCCGGTGGCCTGGGCCTTGTTCAGGTCGGTGCGTGCTTCGTTCAGTTGAGTCAGGGCTTCGCTGCGGAATTTACCGCGTGTCTCGTCAATCTTGCGCTGCACTTCCTTGATCGCCGATTCGGCGCGAGGGATCGCCAGTGTCGTGGCATCCAGTTGTCCACGCGTTTCGACTTCGGCACGCCGCAGGCGCAGCACTTCAACCGGCGACACCGCGCCCTGGGCCACTAACGGCTCGGACATGTTGATTTCCTGGCGTTGCATACTCAGTTGCTGGCGATACTGCGACTGTTTGGAGGTGAACTCACGCAGCTCTTGCTGACGCTGGATCAACTGCTCCTGCAAACCACCGATTTCATCGTGCAGTTGCTGACGACGGCTCGTGTACAGCGACTCTTCGCTGGCCGCCTGAACGGGCACGGCTTTGAGCACGTCCGCCGCGAAATTCAGCGGACGGTCGTCGACTTCCGCGCTCAAGCGTTCAACCCGCAGTAGCATCGACAAGCGATCCGCTTCGGTCTCGCCGACATTGGAAGCGAAGCGCGTATCGTCGAGGCGAATCAGCGGCGCACCGGCCTCAACGATCTGCCCTTCTTTGACGAACAGCTCGGAGACGATACCGCCCTCAAGGTTCTGGATTTTCTGGATCTTGGACGATGGAATCGCCTTGCCGTCGCCCTTGGTGACCTCGTCGATCACCGCGTAATGGGCCCAGAGCATCAGGAACACGAAGAAAGCGATGATCGCCCAGATCGTCAACCGCACCACGCGTGGGGCGTCTTCGATGAGGGCTTTGTTGACCTCGGGCAGTGGCTGGCCATGCAACGAATCGGAGCCTTTGAAGTAACGACCGATCGAATTTTTGAACCCCGACTTAAGCAACACTGATCTGCCCCTTCTTCAACGCTTCCATCACGGCGGCTTTCGGGCCATCGGCAAGAATTTGTCCACGGTCGATGACGATCAAGCGATCCACCAGCGACAACAGCGAAGCCCGGTGCGTGACCAGCACCACGGTTTTACTTTCCACCACGGCCGCGAGGCGTTGTTTGAGGCGTTCTTCGCCGGTGTTGTCCATGGCACTGGTCGGCTCGTCGAGCAGCAGGATTGGCGGATCAAGCAACAGCGCCCGGGCCAGCGCGACATTCTGGCGCTGACCGCCGGACAGGTTCTGCCCGCGCTCACCGACTTGCAGTTCGTAACCTTGCGGGTGCAGACGGGCAAACTCGTGCACGCCGGCCAGTTCGGCGGCCTGCAGGACCAATTCGTCTTCTACATAACGTGCGCCCGACACCAGGTTATCGCGCAAGGTACCCGCCAGCAGCTGGATGTCCTGAGCCACGTAGCCGATGTTGTGGCGCAACTCACTGACGTCGATCTGACGGATGTCGACGCCATCCACCAACAGCGCGCCGTCATCCGGTTGGTACAGGCCCACCAGCAGTTTGGCCAGGGAGCTTTTGCCCGAGCCGCTGCGACCGATGATGCCGATTTTCTCGCCCGGCTTGATGATCAGGTTGATGTTCTTCAGCGCCGGATTCTGCTGTTGCGGATAGGTGAAACTCATCTGCCGGCATTCGATGGCACCTTGCAGCACCTTGCGGCTCAGCGGGCGCTCTTCGAAATTGCGCTCTTGCGGCAACTCCATCATTTGATCGACCGAGGTCATGGTCACCCGTGCTTGCTGATAACGGGTCAGCAGGCCGGACAGCGAAGCCAGCGGGCTCAGCGCACGACCGCTGAGCATGTAGCAGGCAATCAGGCCGCCCATGCTCAGGTTACCGGCGATGATCTGGTACACACCGAAGACAATCATGATCACCCCGGCCAGTTGCTGGATCAGCAAGGTGATGTTCATCGCCAGGCCAGAGAGCATTTTCACCCGCAGTTCGAGGCGGCTGAGGGTGCCGATGGTTTGTTCCCACTGATACTGGCGTTCGCTTTCGGCGTTGTTGACCTTCACCGCGTCGAGGCCGGCGAGGGTTTCGATCAGGCTCGACTGACGCTCTGCGCCGAGGGCCATGGTTCGTTCCATGGTCGCCACCAGCGGTTTCTGCAGCGCGTAGCCGATCAGCAGGGCAATCGGGAACGCCAGCACCGGGATCCATACCAGGTGTCCGCCGAGTATCGCGATGACCATGAAGATCAGCAGCGTAAACGGCAGGTCGATCAGGCTGGTCAGGGTCAGCGAGGCGAGGAAGTCGCGCAGGCTCTGAAACTCATGGATGTTCTGGGCGAAGCTGCCGACCCGCGCCGGGCGGTATTTCATCGCCATGCCGACAATGCGCTCGAACAGAGTGGCGGAGATGATCAGGTCGGTTTTCTTGCCGGCCAGGTCCAGACACAGACTGCGCAGGCTCTTCAGAATCAGGTCGAACAGGTAGGCACCGGAGATGCCGATGGCCAAGACCCACAGGGTCGATTCCGCCTGGTTCGGCACCACGCGGTCGTACACATTCATCACAAACAGCGGCGCGGCCATGGCGATGATGTTGATCAGGAAACTGGCGGCGATGGCGTCGGCGTACAGCCAGCGCGAACGCTTGAGGGTGTCGCGGAACCACGAACGCGCACGCGGAATCAGCGTGCCGTGATTGACGTCGAATTTGTGCTGGGGTTGAGCGAAAAACACTTTGCCGGTGTAGTCGTCGGCGAGCAATTCACGACTGACGAGACTTTCGCCGCCATCGCATTCACTCAGCAGTACGCGCGCCTGGTCGTCACCGTGCCAGCCGAGCAGGACCGCACTGCGGCCATCCTTGAGCAACAGCAATGCAGGCATCGCAATCGCCGGGATCTGCTCAAGCTTGCGTTGCAGCACCCGACCTTGCAGGCCGGCGCGAGCGGCGGCGCGAGGCAGCAACTCAACGCTCAGGCGTTGCTTGGGCAATGGCAGGCCGGTGGTCAACATCGCGGCGCTGGCCGGTTTCTGGTGCAGCGTGCACAGGGCGAGCAGGCCATCCAGTAACGGATCGTCATGCAACGCGCGTGGATCATGGATGAGTTGAACTCGACTGACTTCTGATTCCACGCTCGACACTCTTGGCTAACGGTAAAAAGGGAGGACTCAATTCATCCCGGAAAGCGGAACCTGGCTTCACGTCGTTCTGCACAACGGATGCCAACGGTGCAACCACTCCCTGGCGCTTGAGCAACCGGCTCATGGTCGCCTTGAATCGGTGATGAGTAAATAACTGAATGTTTTTGAGCTCGGCGGCTTGTTGACGCACCACTTCACTGGACGTCGAGAAACCGTCAAACGCCATTGGCGAGAGGCGCTGGCGCGACGCCTGCGGAGCAAAATTTCCCCGGTGATTATGGGTCGATGCTGTTCGCGTGGTGACGCTATTCAGTGTCTTCATGACAATTACCGCCCAGCAGATCGCCCCTTGGAAGTATCCCCCTTTGGCCGTCTTTAACTGATAATCCGCGCCCAATCGATTATTAACACCTGCCTGGACTTCCGGATGGACTTCCAGTGCCTGTCGCATGGCCTGCGCAAAGCTCTGTATCCGAACAAAACCGGTGCCTGGAGCGATGGGGCGAAGCCTTGAATCAGTGCAGACGAACGGTTTCGATTTCCCTGAATTACTTGTCGTAAATCACTGCGAAACATACGAACGCATCGGAAAATGACCACCCGAATGACCGTATGTCGGAAAGTTTAAAATTGGACCCGGATCACACTCGACGGGACCGCTCGTTACTCAAATATCAATGTGACATTACTGAGACGAGTGTTTAGGATGGCACCCGCAAGGTCAATAGTTTGGCATATAGTCAATAGCTAAAAAATATAGACAATTTATTGACGAATATCCGCGTCAAACTTGCGTCTACTCTTGCTTTAAAAGTTTGCCCGGACAGGTCCGGCCGAGTGCCGTCATGTCCCTGTAAGTCACGTGTGCAAGTCAACTGAATGTTCCACCCGGAGAGTCTTCAATGAGCAGTGTTGTTGCCATCGTCAAAAGCATTGTCGGTCAAGTTTTCGCGGTGTCCCCAGAGGGCGTCCGTCGTGTACTCGTTGAAGGCGATCGGTTGCTGACAGGGGATCAGGTAGACACGGGGGCAGCGGGTGCCGTGACGCTCGAACTGGCTGACGGCCGGACCCTGGACCTGGGTCGCGACACTCAGTGGAGCGCCAGCGCTCCGGACTCCAGCACCGACCTGGCAGAAGCCACCGCACAGGCCGCGCCATCGGTTGAAGAATTGCAGCAAGCCATCGTCGCCGGCGCCGACCCGACCAAAGACCTTGAAGCCACCGCGGCCGGCCCCACGGCTGCCGGCACGGGCGGCGCGGCAGGTGGCGGTCACAGCTTCGTGATGCTGGATGCCACCGCTGGCCGGGTGGACCCGACCGTGGGTTTCCCGACGGCGGGTTTTGGCACCAGCGCATTGGCGGCACAGAACCCCCTCGACGGACAAACGGCCGACACCAATCCGAACCTGCAACGTGAATCGACCCTGAGCCTCAGCGCCACGCCGACCATCACCGAAGCCGGCGGCGTACTGGTTTACACCGCGACCCTGACACAGGCGCCGCTGACCGACCTGAGCATCACCTTGTCCAACGGCTCGGTGATCGTGATCCAGGCCGGCCAACTGACCGGCACCGTCAGTGTGCCGTTGGCGCCGAACGACACTGTTTATAACGACCCGACCCAAATCGATGTGACCGTCACCGGCACCACGGGCGGCAACGGCATCATCGTCACGCCGCCGACGACCCCGGCCGTGACTCAGGTCACCGACACCGTCGACACCACCACGGTTAGTTTGACCGCAGGCGCCAGCGTTACCGAAGGCGGCGTGATCACCTACACCGCGACGCTGACCAACCCGGCTCAAACCCCGGTGACCATCACGCTGTCCAACGGTTCGACCATCACCATCGACGCCGGCAACACCACGGGCACCGTTAACGTGCCGACCGCTGCCAACGATGTCTATAACAATGGCAGCACCGTCACCACCACGATTACCGGTGCAACCGGTGGCAACTTCGAAAACCTGGTCCCGAGCACCACGCCGGCGGTCACCACCATCACCGACTCCCGCGACGACACCGGCCTGAGCCTGTCGGCATCGACCGAAGTGGCCGAGGGCGGTCAGATTCTGTACACCGCAACCCTGACCAATCCGGCCGGTACGCCAGTCACCGTGACCTTGAGCAACGGCGCGGTCATTACCATCGCGGCGGGCGCGACCACCGGCAGCGTGAGCGTCCCGGCGCCGGCTGATGATGTCTACAAAGACGCCGGCAAAGTCGAAGCGACCATCAAGGACGCCACCGGCGGCAACTTCGAAAACCTGGTGACCAGCCCGGCAGCGGCGGTGACTGAAGTCACTGACACCATCAACACGTCGACAGTCAGCCTGACGGCCAGCGGTACTGTGGCCGAAGGCGGCACCGTGGTTTACACCGCGTCCGTTACCGCACCCGTCACCGGTTCGCCAGTGGTTGTGACCTTGTCCAACGGCCAGACCATTACCATCCCGGTCGGATCGAGCAGCGGCAGTGTGAATTTCACCGCGCCGAACGATGCCCTCGCCGGTGGCGGTTCCTTGAGCGTCAAGATTGATGACGCCAAGGGCGGCAACTACGAGAAGCTGGACGTTGACGGCAAGTCGGCGGACACCTCGATCACCGATACCCAGGACACCACCACCGTTAGCCTGACCGCGACCGATTCCGTCGCTGAAGGCGGCTCGATCGTTTACACCGCGACCCTGACCAACGCCGCCGGCACGCCGGTGACCGTCACCCTGAGCAATGGCGCGGTCATCACCATCGCGGCCAACGCAACCAGCGGTTCCGTGACCGTTAAAGCACCGGCCGATGACGTCTACAAAGACGCCGGCAAAGTCGAAGTCACCATCAAGGACGCCACTGGCGGCAATTTCGAAAATCTGGTCAAAGACTCGGCTGCCGCCGTGACCAGCGTCACCGACACCCTCGACACCTCGACCGTCACCCTGACCGCCACCGGCAGCGTGGCCGAGGGCGGCACCGTGGTTTACACCGCATCGGTCGGTGCTCCGGTTACCGGTTCGCCCGTCATCGTGACCCTGGCCAACGGTCAGACCATCACCATCGACGTTGGCAAAAGCAGCGGCACCGTCAATGCCGTGGTCTCGAACGATGTGCTAAATGGCCACGCGCCGGTCACCAACTCGATCACCAACATCAGCGGCGGCAACTACGAAAACCTGGTCGCCGACAAGACACCGGTCAGCACCCGCGTGACCGACACCGTCGACACCACCACCCTGTCGCTGACGGCCACCGGCAACGTCAACGAGGGTGGCTCGATTGTTTACACCGCGACCCTGACCAACCCGGCCGGCACGCCAGTGACCGTGACCCTGAGCAACGGCGCGACGATCACTATCGAGGCCGGTAAAACCACCGGCACCGTCAAAGTCGATGCGCCGAAGGACGACGTCTACAAAGACGCCGGCAAAGTTGAAGTCACCATCAAAGACGCGGCCGGCGGCAACTTTGAAAGCCTGGTCACCAACCCGGCGCCAGCCGTGACCAACGTGGCGGATACCACCAACACCACACGCCTGACCCTCAGCGCGGACACGGCGGTACTTGAAGGTTCGCACATTACTTACACCGCGACCCTGACCCACGCCGCGCAAACCCCGGTAACTGTCACGCTGAGCAACGGTGAAACCATCACCATTGCCGCGGGCAAAACCAGTGGTTCGGTGACCATCGCGGCGCCAAGCGACGACGTCTACAGGGACACCGGTTTGCTCACCGTGAAGGTGACCGACGCCACCGGCGGCAACTTCGAGAACCTCGTCGTCAGCCAGGCACCCGCAATCACCATCGTCTTTGACACCATCAACACCACATTGCTGTCTCTGTCGGCCAGCCACACCGTCAGCGAGGGTGGCCAGATCACCTATACCGCCACCCTGAGCAACCCGACAGACACGGCCATGACCGTGAAGTTGAGCAACGGCGCGGTCATCCAGATCGCCGCTGGCGCTTCCAGCGGTTCGGTCGAGTTTGCTGCACCGGCTGACACACCGTACGTCGATGGCGGCAAAGTCGCGGCGATCATCGTCAGCCAAAGCGGTGGCAACTTCGAAAACGTCGCGGTCAATTACGCGCCTGCGGTCACCACCGTTGCTGATACGAAAGACACCACCGGCCTGTCACTGAGCGCCACCGGCACGGTCGCCGAGGGCGGCTCGATTGTCTATACCGCGACGCTGACCAATGCCGCTGGCTCTGCCATGAGTGTGACGCTGAGCAACGGCGCCGTGATCAACATTGCCAAGGGCGCCACCACCGGCTCAGTGAGTTTCGCCGCGCCCAAGGATGATGTGTACAAGGACGCCGGCAAAGTCGACGCCAGCATCACCAAAACCACCGGTGGCAACTTCGAAAACCTGGTGGCCGACAAGACGCCAGCTGTCACCAACGTGACCGACACCATCAACAACAGCACCGTATCCCTGACCGCCACGGCCCACACGGTCGAAGGCGGCACCGTGGTCTACACCGCGTCCGTCACCGCGCCCGTCACCGGTTCACCGGTGGTTGTGACCTTGTCCAACGGCCAGACCATCACCATTCCGGTCGGCGCCAGCAGTGCAAGCGTGCATTTCAAAGCACCTAACGATGCCTTGGCTGGCGGCGGATCGCTGAGCGTAAAAATCGACGGCACCACCGGTGGCAACTACGAAAATCTGGTGGCGAACAAAACGCCGGCGGTCACCTCAGTGACCGATGTAAAAGACACCACCACGGTTAGCCTGACCGCGACCGATTCCGTCGCTGAAGGCGGCTCGATCGTTTACACCGCCAAACTGACCAACGCCGCCGGCACGCCAGTCACCGTCACCTTGAGCAATGGCGCGGTGATCAGCATCGCTGCGGGTGCGACCACTGGCTCGGTGACCGTCAAGGCACCGGCCGATGACGTCTACAAAGACGCCGGCAAAGTCGAAGCGACCATCAAAGACGCCACTGGCGGCAACTTCGAACACCTGGTGAGCAGCCCGGTAGCAGCGGTGACTGACGTCACTGACACGATCAACACCTCGACGGTCAGCCTGACGGCAACGCCTGCCACGAACGAAGGCGGCAACGTGGTGTACACCGCGTCCGTCACTGCACCCGTCACTGGCCAGGCCGTGGTCGTCACCTTGGCCAACGGTGAAAAAATCACCATCGCCGTCGGTGAAAGCAATGCCTCGATCACCGTCAAGGCGCCGAACGATGCGCTGGTCGGCCACGAGCCGCTGATCAACTCCATCAAGGAGGTGACCGGTGGCAACTTCGAGAATCTGGTCGCCGACAAAACCCCGACCTCGACCGCCATCAGCGATACCGTGGACACCACCAAGGTGACCATGACCGCCAGCGACTACGTGGTCGAAGGCGGCAACATCACTTACACCGTCAACCTCAGCAATGCCGCTGGCACTGACATGACGGTCAAGTTGAGCAACGGCGAGAGCGTCCTGATCAAGGCCGGCGACAAGTCGGGCTCCATCACCGTTCCGGCGCCGGGCGATGACGTCTACAAGGACGGCAGCAAGATCACCGTCGGCATCGCCAGCACCAGCGGCGGCGATTTCGAGAAGCTCGACGTCAGCCAGACCACGCACACCACCACCGTCAATGACACCATCGACACCACGACGCTGAAGCTCAGCGCAGACGTGAGCACCGTCGGCGAAGGTGGCCAGATCATCTACACCGCCACCCTGAACCACCCGGCTGACACCGCGATGACCGTGACGCTGAACAATGGCCTGGTGATCAATATCAAGGCCGGCGAATCCAGTGGTTCGGTGCCGTACACCGTGCCGAATGACATTTACACCGGCGCACCGGACGTCCGCGCAGCAATCGCCGACAGCACCGGCGGCAACTTCGAAAAACTCGACACCGACCGCTCCGCCGTCGTCACCAAAGTAACCGACACCGCCGACACCACCAGCCTGACCCTCAGCGCCAGCAGTTCGGTGCAGGAAGGTGGGCAGATCGTCTACACCGCGACCTTGTCCCATGCCGCCGGCAGCGACATGACCGTGAAACTGAGCAACGGCGCGATCATCACCATCCTCAAGGATGCGGTGTCCGGCCAGGTCAGCGTGGACGCACCGAAAGACGACGTGTACCTGGACGCCGGCAAAGTCACCGCCAGCATCGATCAGGTCAGCGGCGGCAAGTTTGAAAGCCTGGTGCCGGACAAGTCGCTGGTGTCCACGGACATCACGGACACCCTCAACGACGTGGTCGCCAAACTGACGGTGGATAACTCCAGCATCACCGAAGGCGGCAAAGTCACCTACACCGTGACCCTGACCAACGCCGATGGCTTGCCGGTCAACAATCACGGTGACCTGACCTTTACATTGACTGACGGCACCGTGGTCAAAGTTGCGGCCAACCAAACCAGCGGCAACACCGTGGTGACCACCCAGGACAACCACTACGTCAACCAGCCGGTGACTGTGGTTAATCAACTGACTGGCGTCTCGGGCACCAACAACTTCGAAAACCTGGTACTGAGCACCGACAAGACCACCGTCACCGTCATCGACAACGACCACGCGCCAGTGTCCGCCGGCGGAGCTGTCACCGGCCTCGAAGATTCGACCATCACCCTGAGCTGGAACGACTTCAAGGTCACCGACGTCGATAATGACAGTCCACTCGGCATCACCATCACCCAGGTATCGGGCGGTGGCACGCTGCTGTTCAACGGTGTGCAGGTCACCTTGGGCCAGACCATCAGCCAGGCGGATATCGCGCTGGGCAAACTGACCTTTGTACCCGCCGCCAATGAATCGGGCGCCGATGGTTACGGCGGTACCGGCGTTGGTAACAAGGCGTCGGATTACGCGCAGATCCAGTTCAAACCTACCGACGGCTTCAACCAGGGCGCGGAATCGACCTTGAAAGTCGACATCACCCCGGTAGCTGACGCGCCAACGCTGAACGTCGCGGGCAACAACGTAACCTCGACGGGCTTGATCAAAGAGGTCTGGACCGGCCTGTCAGGCCTCGGCACCGATGGCAGCGGCGCGGCAACGGGCACACTGAAAAGTGTCATCGATGGCGCCGGCACACCGAATTCCAGCAGCACCGTTAGCAACGTGCAATCCGGTGGCGATGTGGCCCAAGGCACGGCGTCGAAAACCTCCGGCCTGATTTACCTCGAAGCCGGCAAGACTTACACCTTCAGCGGCACCGGCGATGACAGCTTGCTGGTGACCATTGGTGGCAAGAACATCGCGGCCACTACGTGGGGCGCGGGTGCCAACCTGAACGGTTCATTCACCCCATCCACCAGCGGTTACTACACGCTGGACATCTACCACCACAATCAGAACGGTCCGGGCAACTATGACGTCAACCTGTCGGTCAACGGCAGCCCGGCCATCGACCTGAGCAGCGCTGGCGTTCCGCTGTATACCGGCGTCGCGGATCTGGCCGCTTCCGGCGTGACGGTGTCCGATTTGCACGGCACCAACGGCGAAGGCTACTACGACGGCTACGCACTCAACACCGGCGTAGAAGGCACCAGCATTCACCTGTCCGCCATCAGCACGGCGCTGACCGATACCGACGGCTCTGAAAGCCTGAGCGTGAAGATCAGCGGCATCCCGGCGGGCTCGGTACTTACTGACGGCGCGGGCCATACCTTCACCGCGACTGCGACCTCAGGCGAAGCCAATGTCACCGGCTGGAACCTCGGTTCCCTGACCGTGACCCCGCCGGCGAACTACAACGGCCAGTTCAACCTGACCGTGACCTCGACGTCCACCGAGACCCTCGGCGGTTCCGCGCCAAGTACCGCGACGATCCCGGTCACGGTTTATCCGACGGCCTACGTCAGCGAAGTGGTTGCGACCCTCACCGTGGATAAAACCACCGTGGCCGAAGGTGGCCAGATCACTTACACCGTGACCCTGTCCAACAAAGACGGCATTGCAATCAGCAGCCACGACGAGCTGACCTTCAAGCTGTCCGACGGCACACTCATCAAAGTGCCCGCCAACGCGGCGTCGGGCTCGTTCACCATTACCGCCCCTGACGACATCCTGATGGGCGGTCAGCCGACCATCGTCAACAAGCTCGAAAGCGTTAGCGGTGCTGACAACTTCCAACAACTGACCCTGGCGCAGAATTCGTCGCAAACCACCGTGACCGACGAGTCAGGTTCGGGTACCTCAATCGACAACCATGGCGACAAAGTCGGCATCACCATCGTCGGCAACGGCGCGGTCCTGGAAAACCAGGCGCCGAGCTTCACCATCAAGCTCGACAAGGCCCAGGATGTTGCCCTGACCGTGAAACTGAGCGACGGCCAGACAGTGACCTTCGCCGCAGGCGAAACGGAAAAAGTCCACACCCTGGCGCCGCAAGGCGAAGACGTCTACAAAGACGGCGGCACCGCGACGCTGGGCATCAGCGGCGCAACTTCCGGTGGCACTGCGCTGGAAAATCTGGTGGTGGGTAACCCGGCATCGGTGGTCATCACCGACACCATTAGCGAAGTCATCGCCAAGCTGACCGCGACCCCGAGCGTGAATGAAAACGGCACTATCACCTACACCGCGACCCTGACCGATGCCAAAGGCACCTTGGTCACCGCTCACGATGCGCCGGTCACCGTCACCCTCGACAGCGGCAAGACCATCACCATCGCCGTCGGCCAGAGCTCCGGCACCTTGCTGGTGACGGCGGATAACGATGTCTACAAAGGCCAGACCACCGTCACCGAAGGCATCAAATCGGCGGCCGGCGGCAACCTGGAATTGATTTCGCCAAACGCCGACGAAGTCACCACCACGGTCAATGACGTCAACGACGCCACCACCGTAAAACTGACCGCCACCCCGAGCGTCGATGAAAACGGCACCATCACTTACACCGCGACGCTGACCGACGCCAAAGGCGCCTTGGTCACCGCGCACGATGCGCCGGTCACCGTCACCCTCGACAGCGGCAAAACCATCACCATCGCCGTCGGCCAGAGCTCGGGCACCTTGTCGGTAACCGCGGGCAACGACGTTTACAACGGCGCGCCAAGCGTCACTGAATCCATCAAGAGCGCCAGCGGCGGCAACCTTGAAGCCCTCGGCGCAGACAAGACCAGCGTCTCGACCACGGTCGGCGACTTCAAGGACACCACCACGGTCAGCATCACCGGCAGCGCCTCGGTGACCGAAGGCCAGACGGCCAATTACACGGTCAGCCTGACCAACCCGGCGCAGACCGAAGTGACGCTGAAAATCGTCTACAGCGGCACCGCGGCCGACGGTTCGGACTTCACCGGGGTGTACACCGTGAAGATTCCGGCCGGCGCCAGCAGCGCCAATTTCAATGTCGCAACGCTGGACGACCGGATCACCGAAGGCACTGAAAACTTCGTGGTCAAGATCGACTCGGCCACCGGCGGCAACTTCGAGACGCTGGCGGTCAGTGCGACCAATGGCAGCGTCAGCACCTCGATCATCGACAACGATGCGCCGCCGGTGCTCG
Source organism: Pseudomonas mucoides (assembly GCF_015461845.1). Lineage (GTDB taxonomy): Bacteria > Pseudomonadota > Gammaproteobacteria > Pseudomonadales > Pseudomonadaceae > Aquipseudomonas > Aquipseudomonas mucoides. Next base: position 40,032 of record NZ_JACOPW010000014.1, read on the forward strand.
ACCTCGACGCCAATAACTCCAGCGGCGCCACCGGTGCCAACTACAACGTGACGTTCACCGAAGGCACCACCGGCCAGGGTGTATCGATCGGCGACACCGATCTGAAAATCACCGACCCGGACAGCACAATGCTGACCGGCGCAACCATCGTGCTGACCAACCGTCAGCCGGGCGATGCGCTGAACCTGGGCAACAGCGTCAATGGCATCACCATCAATGCCAACAGCACGAATGGCACGGTCACGCTGACGTTGTCCGGCAACGCGACACTCGCCGACTACATGCAGCAGATCAAGAACATCAGCTTCACCAACAGCAGTGAAGACCCGAGCACCGTGCCGCGGATCATCACCGTGACCGTGACCGATGGCAGCAACTACTCCAACACCGCGACCACCACGGTGACCGTCGTCGGGGTGAATGACGCACCGACCGCCGCACCGGTCAACGTCACCGGCACCGAAGACACCCCGCTGATCCTGAACTGGTCGACCTTCGGCGTCAGCGATGTCGACACCCCCGCCGCCAGCCTCGGTGTGAAAATCACCGGCCTGCCGGGCGAAGGTAAATTGCAGTACCTGAACGGCTCGACCTGGACCGACGTAACGGCCAACCAGACCCTCAGCAAGACTGATATCGACGCCGGTAAAGTGCGTTTCATGCCGGATGCCAACGAGTCTGGCGCCAATGGCAACAGCGCCGGCATGGGCAACAACAAGGCGGACTACGCGCAGATCCAGTTCCAGCCAACCGATGGCTCGCTGCAGGGCAACACCGGCACGATCAAAATCGACATCACCCCGGTTGCTGACGCGCCAACGCTGAACGTCGCGAGCAACAACGTAACCTCGACAGGCTTGATCAAGGAAGTCTGGACCGGCCTGTCGGGCCTCGGCACCGATGGCAACGGCGCGGCTACGGGCACGCTGAAAAGCGTCATCGATGGCGCGGGCAAACCGAACACCAGTGGCGCAGTGACCAACGTGCAGTCCGACGACAGCGTCGCGGCAGGCACGGCGTCGAAAACCTCCGGTCTGATCTACCTCGAAGCGGGCAAGACTTACACCTTCAGCGGTACTGGCGATGACAGCCTGCTGGTGACCATCGGCGGCAAGAACGTTGCGTCGATCACCTGGGGCGCGGGGGGCAATTTGAACGGTTCGTTCATCCCGACCACCAGCGGTTACTACACCCTGGACATCTACCACCACAACCAGAGCGGCCCGGGCAGCTATGACGTCAACCTGTCGGTCAACGGCGGTGCGGCAGTCGACCTGAGCAGCGCTGGCGTGCCGCTGTACACCGGTGTGGCGGACCTGGCCGCGGCCGGCGTGACGGTGTCCGATTTGCACGGCACCAACGGCGAAGGCTACTACGACGGTTACAAACTCAACACCGGCGCCGAAGGCACCAGCGTTCACCTGACCGCGATCAACACAGCGCTGACCGACACCGACGGCTCCGAAAGCCTGAGCGTGAAGATCAGCGGCATCCCGGCGGGCTCGGTGCTCACCGATGGCGCCGGCCACACCTTCACCGCCACCGCGACCTCAGGCGAAGCCAACGTCACCGGCTGGAACCTCGGCACCCTGACCGTGACCCCGCCGCCGTACTACAACGGCCAGTTCAACCTGACCGTGACCTCGACCTCCACCGAGGCGTTGGGCGGATCGGCACTCAGCACCGCGACGATTCCAGTCACGGTTTACCCGGCGGCTTACAACGCCGTTACCGCAACGTCCGGTAGTGACAACATCACCGGCACCGACGGCAACGACATCATGGTCGCCGACATCGGCGGGCTGACCGTGGTGCCGGGCACCAACTACAACATCGCGTTCATGGTCGACAGTTCGGGCAGCATGAGCTCGTCGTCGATCAACGCCGCCAAGGACTCGCTGACGTCGGTGTTCAACACTCTCAAGCAGAGCATGGGCGGCAACTCGGGCACCGTGAACATCTTCCTGGTGGACTTCGATACCCAGGTCAACAAATCGGTATCGGTCAACCTGAACGATCCGAACGCCCTGACCTTGCTCAAATCGGTACTGGACTCGATGTCGTCCGGCGGTGTGACCAACTACGAAGATGTGTTCAAAACCACGGCCAACTGGTTCCAGAGCGCTGACGCCGTGGCCAACACCGGGGCGAAGAACCTCACCTACTTCATCACCGACGGCCAACCGAACTACTACCAGAGTGGCGAACAGACCAACCCGACGCTGTACGGCAGCGTGAAGCTCGATGACGTGGTGAACACCCGCAATTACAAGCCGGGAGATACCTTCTCCACGACCATCGACAGTACTCACAAACTGACCATCGACAGTGACGGGAATGCGACGCTGTACACCTTGAACGGCTCCAAGAACTGGAAAGCCAGCGACGTGGGAACCATACACGCTCAGGGCGACGGTACTTACGAGGTGTCCTACACGACGGGCAGCGGCAGTGATCAGACGATTGTCGATAACTCCTCTTCCAGTTTTGCGCTGCTGAGCAATGTGTCCAACGTTGAAGCCATTGGCCTGAACAAGGGCGTTACCCTCGTCGACTTGAGCCCGTACGACTCGAACCATACACCGCAAACCAACATCGATCCGAAAGACCTGGCCAACTCGATCGTCGGTCATACCGAAGCGACACAACCAGGTTCCGACACGGTCAATGGCGGCGACGGCAACGACATTCTGTTCGGCGACCTGGTGAGCTTCAACGGTGTTGCCGGTGAGGGTTATCAGGCGATGCAGGCGTTCGTCGCCCAGCAGACCGGCGTGGACGTCAGCAAGGTCACCACCAGCAACGTGCACCAGTTCATCACCGAGCACTACACCGTGTTTGATGTGTCCGGCGCCCACGACGGCAACGACACGCTGTTGGGTGGTGCGGGCAATGACATTCTCTTCGGCTCGGGTGGCAACGACAGCCTCGACGGCGGCAAGGGCAATGACATTCTGCTCGGCGGCACCGGTAACGACACGCTGATGGGTGGTTCGGGCAACGACATCCTCATTGGCGGTTCGGGCGCCGATACCTTTGTGTGGAAGTCAGGCGACACCGGCAACGACGTGATCAAGGACTTCAAGGCCAGCGAAGGCGACCGTATCGACCTGCGTGATCTGTTGCAGGGCGAGACCGGCAGCACCATCGACAACTTCCTGAAGATCAGCACGGTGGATGGCGTGTCGTCGCTGCAAGTCAGCTCCGGCGGCAAGTTCAACTCTGGCGACGCGGCAGCCGCGACACCGGACGTGACGATCAAACTGGAAGGCAACAATTGGTCCAGCGCCAACATCCACACGCTGATTGCCGGCAGCGATCCAACCATCAAAGTCGACCACAACAACAGCTGATCCCACGAAAAACGGCCGCCCTTATGGGGCGGCCGTCACGTTTGTGCCTTTCTCCACGGTGACGATTTCGTCGCCGCACCGCATACTCGCGTCCAGTTGGCCTATGCTGCTGACAGCATGAGGCTGGTTCATTTCTGAGGGATGCTCACATGTTCTACGTGCAACGCGATGCGCAAGGCCAGTTAGTGCGCGTGGAAGCCGCGGCCTACGCCGAGGCCACGGAAACACTGCCGGCCGACCACCATGAGATCCAGGCCTGGTATGCCAACGAAGTGGTGGAAACCAACCTCAAACAACTCAAGCAGAGCGACCAGGAAATGATCCGGGTACTCGACGACTTGATCCAGGTGCTGACCAGCAAAGGCGTGATCCGCGTCACCGATCTGCCGCCGGCGGCACAAGCCAAATTGATGGACCGGACCCAGGCCCGTGAGGCGTTGGGCGGGTTGAGTCATTTGATTGATGATGAAGAGACGGGGTTGATTTAACCCCGCACACTGATCGATCCCACGCGGAGCGTGGGATCGATCATCCGCGCTAAGCCTTGACCGAACCCGGCGCCAACTCTGGCGATTCAAGGTGATCCAGCGCTCGCTCCACCAATAAATGAACCCCATCTGCCATTCGGCCAAGCGCCAGCGCGACGCAGCGGCGTGAGCCTTCGACATCGTCTGCCAGCGCTGATGGAGCGCAGGTCTTCAGAGGCGTTGGCCAGGAGGGCTTCGGTGGGGATGTCGGGGGAGACGGTGAAGAGGAGGCCTCTGCGGGGAGAAGGCGGGTTGGGGGTTACTTTGAACATGGCGGAGTCTCAATGATTACAAAGAGGCTGACCCGGTTCGCTTGCACGCGAATAAGGTGGCCGCTATGTGCGGGGTGCCAGACCGAGTAAACCACGCCCTAAACCTCGGCAGACCCGAAGGTCTCCCGCACACAGCCGCCATAAAGCAATCGCAACAAGCATGAAAAATGCCTGATGAACGGCCAGAGGCAGTGTTTGGATGTGGTTTTTACCCGGACTTGCACGTCCGTGTCACCGATTATTCAGTGACAAGGCCAGACTAGACCTGCGCATTACCCGGAATAAGTTCACCAAAACCGACGCAACTCGAAGGAAATCTCCTAGGAGTTTTCCTTCAGATTTCCCGGTGACTGCGATAAGGGCATCAGCCTCACCGCCAAGGCTTGGGCTCACCGAACAACTGCCCCTGAACCCCATAGATCCCCATTTCCCGAATCACCGACAACTCCCCTTCGGTCTCGACCCGCTCGGCAATCAGCGGCAAATCGATGCTGTGCGCCGCGCGCTGGATTGCCTCGATGAACAGGCGCTTGTCGCTCTCCTGATCAATCGCCCGAATGTAGCCGCCATCGATCTTCAAGTACGCCAACCCCAGCCGCGCCAGGTTGCCGATCATGCTGAAACGCCCGCCAAAGCGCTGCAGGCTCAGGGAGAAGCCGAGTTCTCGCAGGCGCCGCGTCAGCTCTTCCAGCTTCGCCTGCTCTGGCAATTGTTCCTCGCCAATTTCCAGGGTCAGGCGCGGCCCCAGATTGGAATTCGCGCGCAGAATCTCGAAGATTTTATTCAGCGTTTGCGGATCGCCCAACGTCGCCGACGACAGGTTCAACGCCAGCGACTCTTCGTGGTCCGCCATCTGTTCCAGCACCAACTCCAACATCAGCCGATCCAGCCGCGCAGTCCAGCCAAAACGCTCCAGCCATGGCAGGAAGCGCCCGGCGGGAATGGTCTGGCCCTGCTCGTCGACCAAGCGCGAGAGCACTTTGTAATGCAGCACCAGTTGCGTGTCCTGACTGGCCACAACCGGTTGGAAATACAGCTGGAAGCGCCGCTGATTCAACGCCTGATCCAGCAAGTTGTTCCAGGCATGATGGTCATCGCCGACACTGGCCGACGCGCTGTGATCCAGGCACGCCCAGCTCGGCTCGCCCTGACTTTCGGCCTGCGCCAGCGCCTGGTCACCTAGCCCCAGCACCGCTTGTGGTGAGTCGCCATGAACAAACGGCGCCAGCCCGATCGAAGCCACCGTGGCCACGTCGGTGGCGCCCGTCGCATGCAGGCTGGCCAAGGCACTGTCGAGGCTCTGCGCCAGCTGCAACGCTTCTTCGCGCACCAACCCCGGGGCCAGCACAGCGAATTCGCCGCCGCGAATCCGCGTGACGAGGTTCTGGGTTTCCGGGTACTTGGCACACTCGCGGGACAACTGCTCGCCTACCGCTTTCAACAACTGGTCGGTGCGCTGGCCGCCTAACCGCTGGTTCAAACCGGCCAGGTCCTTGACCCGCAACAACAGCAGATAACCGGAACTGGCCTGCTCCGGATTGCTCACCCGAGCGTTTAATTGCATCTCGAAATAACGACGGTTGGCGAGTCCCGTCAGGTTGTCCTGATAGGACTCGACCCGCAGTTTTTCACTGCGTTCGGCCTGCTCCTGGAACAGTGCCTTGAGCTTCTCGACCATCTGGTTCATCGCCTGCACCACGCGGCGCAGCTCCGGGGTGCGTGGCAGCTCCGGCAGGCTGAGAAATTCACGACGCGCGATGGCGTGGGATTGCTGGACCATGTAGTCCAGCGGTTTCAATTGCCGACGCAACAGCAGCGCGCCCAGTACCGCACTCACGGCGCCGCAGACCAGCAACCAGCCAAGACTGCCCAGCGCGCTCTGCCACAGCTTGGCCAACGCGAACATCGGGTGGCTGACCACCTCGACCCGCGCCGCCTGCTCCCAGCCACGGCTGACAATCGCATCGCCGCCAGCGGCTTCGAGGCCAATCATTTTGACGAACCAGTCCGGCACGTTGTTCACCGCCGGAATCCCGCTGCGCTCGACGATGGTTTTGTCATTGCTCAGATCAACGACGCGGATACTGGCGTAGTAGCCGCTGTCGAAAATCGAACTGACCAGCAACTCGACCATCGCCGGGTCGTCGATGTTCGGCGTCAGGGACAGCGCCAGCGCCGTCGCGGCGTCCTGAGCGTGGGAACGCAACTGGTTGACGTACTGGGTGCGCGAGCTTTCCAGGCTGACCATGAAGCTGCCGGTGAAGGCGACCACCAGGAACAGACAGATAGCGATCAACAGCTGTTTGAACAAAGACATCTGAGCGCGTGCTCCTAGTTTGTCGTTTCGACCGGGAAACCTTCGGCCTGCATTTTCTTCAACACGTCCTGCCAGCGGGACAGGCGTTTGGTGTCACCGACCTTTTTGTTGCCCTTGGCGCCCGGCAAATACAAACCTTCTGCATTGAAAGAGTAGACCGGTAACAGATCGGTTCGTTGACTGGCCGGTTTTATCTCGTTGATCAGACTGTCGAGCACCAGCGGCATGGCCTCGGGGCTGGAATAGTAGGTCAACACCATGTGCGCCCGGTTCTGACGCAACGCCTTGACGTAGGTGATGCGCAGCTTGTCACTGGACACGCCGAGGTGGCGCAGGCTGAAATACTTGGCAATCGCATAGTCTTCGCAATCGCCGGCGCCCTTCCACAACGCTTCGATGGGCGTTTCCCAATAATCGACGTCGTGCCACAGGTCGATGTCCTCGACGTAGCGCACCTGATTGTTGAAGAACAGGTTGACCACTTTGAGCTGTTCCAGCTCGCTGACCTGCTTCTGCGTGGCCAGTAAATGCTGCCAGGCGTCTATCCGTTGCTGCCCTTCACCCAACGGCCCGTACAGGGCCTGGGCGCGACGGCTGATCAGCGAAAAGTCCCAATCGGCCTGCAAGCCGCCCAGCATGACGCCGGTCAGCAGCAGCGCGCAGCACAGCCAGCGCAAGATCCGTGGGATTGCGAAACGTACCGCCAATGCGAGGCATCCAGAGCAGGCAAATGGAATTCGCCCGATGGTGCAGGTTAGCCCGACAAAAGACAATGGCACGGTGCAATCACGGGCGACGCGCTAGACTTTGTATTGTGAATGTCATTAAAAGGTTGCGATTGAAAACCTGACTTGTTTGACAAGCCTCATCGCAGTCACTAGTGTCCAGTTGGATCCAAATATTTCAGTCGAATAGGGTGCGAGTAGTGTCACACAAGACCAACCCTCTCAGCAGTATCAAGGTCAGCGGGTCGATACCCGCTCACCTCGCACGTTCGGTGATCGAAGAAACGCTGCGTTCGGCGATTCTCGATGGGCGCATCCCTTGCGGCACCGCGTTGCGCCAGCAAGACCTGGCTGACCTGTTCGGCGTCAGCCGTATGCCCGTGCGCGAAGCCTTGCGCCAGCTCGAAGCCCAGGCGCTGCTCAACGTTGTCGCCCATAAAGGTGCCGTCGTCGCACCGCTGGTCCAGGGCGACGCCGTGGAAACCTATGCGCTGCGGATTCTCCTGGAATCCGAAGCCCTGCGATTGTCGATTCCATTGCTCGAAAAAGAAGACCTGGAAGCCGCTGCCCGTCATATCGATGATATGGAGACCGAGCAGAACTACAGCGAGATTGGCCGTCTCAATCGCTTGTTCCACATGTCGCTGTACTGCAAGGCGCCTAACCGCCGCCTGTTGGGCCTGATCGAAGAAGGGTTGAACGAAGAAGAACGCTTCCTGCGTTTCAACCTCGAAGCGATGGGACTGGGCAAACTGTCCCAGGACGATCACCGGGAGCTGTTGCTGGCCGTGGAAGATCGCGACATCGAGCGCGCAGTCAAGCTGCTAGAAAATCACCTCAACCGCGGTGTAGAGGTCATTACGCGCTATCTCGCCAGCCCTGAAGCACTGAACAAGAAAACCACCCGGTAAATCGTGCCATCAAGCCTGAACGAGCAGATCGGACTGCTCGTTTCGCTGACCACGTCGGCGCTCAGCCCCTCGCTAAAGCCTTGCCCTCGATTTTTCCCTTCCCAAGCCCAATAACTGTACCGAGAGGATGACGCCTCGGTGATAGCGGCTGCCGTGATTTACGCTCACTCTTGGACGGCCAACAACCAATGAACGGGCGACGCTGCGCACCTGCGCAACAGTCCCCGCCACAAGAACCTACGGAAGGAGTCTTGTCACGGGAAAGGAAGCATCGGCGTTGATCCCAGCCAACTTCCACCCTCTAAAGTCACGTCATTGATTCAACCAAGAAAGTTGCTTCGAGTGAGGCATTCACTCTTTATTTCAATTCTGACTTTAATTAGTTGGAAGGAGCAACTACGCCTGAATAAAACTTCAAACCGCAGTTTTATTGGAGCTTGTCGCGCCGAACAAACTTGAACTTTCATTTAATTAAAAAATGACTTGCCGGAAACTTTATTCGTGTATTAGTTTTTGCTCGCCGCACTGAGCAAAGTCCTACAAGGCTTGCCCTGTGGACTCATAGCCATTCAAACCGACTAATCAGTTCGAGGCACTTGCTCGCCCACTGAAAACTTTAAACGCCAGGCACTGATTGATCGCAACTTCCTTAACGCCATCTCAGATCACTTATAGGCATACTCATGAAAGCGAATAAAGACCGTCTCATCCAGAAGAAAGCAGAACTTAGTGCACACCCGATCTTTTCTGAAATACATTCGCTGGCGGTACTTCAGCGCTTCATGGAAACCCATGTATTTGCAGTCTGGGATTTCATGTCGCTGACCAAACGTCTGCAACAGGAACTGACCTGTGTTCAATTACCTTGGCTGCCGCCTCGAGACTCGCAGGCCGCACGCCTGATCAACGAGATCGTGCTGGGTGAGGAGTCCGATGACCGTCCGGCCCAGGGTCATTACAGTCACTTTGAATTGTATCTGGATGCGATGCGCGAAGTCGGCGCCAGCACCGTCGCCGTGGAGCGCTTTGTTGCGTTGCAACAAGAAGGCGTGAGCTACGACGTCGCGTTGCAAAGCGTGGACGTCGACCCGGCCGCCGCGCAGTTCGTGCGGCACACCTTGCACACAGCATTGCATGCACCGGGACACAGCGTTGCAGCGGCGTTTTTGCATGGTCGTGAGAGTGTGATTCCGCAGATGTTCCAGCGAATTCTGGACGATTGGGGCATCGGCATCGAGCAAGCGCCGACCTTCCGTTATTACCTGGCACGGCACATCGAAGTCGATTCCGAAGACCACGGCCCGGCGGCGGAAAAGCTTCTCGCCCGGTTGGTTGATGGCAATCCGCAACGGGAAGAAGACGTCTACGCCAGCGCGATTGCTGCCGTAGAAAGCCGCATTGCCCTGTGGGACGGTCTGCGCCTGAGCATGGGCGAGCCTTTGCGTGAGGTGACTGTATGAACGCTGCCGATTACCAATCCTTCGCCGACGCCTGGGAGAGCCGCGCGACCATCCGCACTCGCCCACGGCGAGTGCTGGAAAACGATGACAAGCTGATCTATCCCTTGAGCCGTCAGCCGCTGGTGCTGAGCGAAACCTTCCTGCGTGAATGCCCGGAACAGCGGGACTTCGCCTTGGTGCAGACGCTCTACAAATTCATCAACGACGTGGTGATTTTCGAAACCGAGATCGTCGACAAGACTGCGCGCAGCATCGCCAAGAATCGCTTCGCCGTGGCGTTCCCGTTCGCTTGCCGATACGACGCCATGACCGTGGTGGTGGACGAGGATTACCACGCCTTGGTGGCCATGGATTTCATGCAGCAGACCATCGCCATGACCGGCATCACACCGGTCCTGTTGCCAGACGAAATCGAGCTCAGTCGCGCTATCCCGGCGGCGGTGGCGCTCGCGCCGGAACACTTGCGCAGCGCCGTCGAATTGATCTGCGTGGCCATTGCCGAGAACACCGTGACCGGCGATGTCGCGGCGTTCGCCAAAGACGACACGGTCAAGCAATCGATCAAAGGCCTGATGGCCGATCACTTGCTGGACGAAGGTCGCCACTCCGGCTTCTGGGCGCGGCTCGTGCGTATCTACTGGCACACCGCGAGCGAAGACGATCGCCATTGCATCGCGCAGATCCTGCCGGTGTTCATCGGCCATTACCTGACCAACGATATCCAGAAGTCTTTCGACTTCCGGCTGATCGAGTCTTTGCAGATCAGCGACGCGGCGCGTCAGGCCCTCAAGGGCGAAGTCTCGGGGTTGGCCTTCCCGATCAATCGCCATCACCCGCTGGTCGCCAACATCGTGCGGTTTTTCCGCAGCAGTTCGCTGCTCGATTCGCCGTGCGTGCAAGACGCCCTCAGCGACTACCTGGTTTAACGAGGAGAACCTCCATGAGACGTCTCGACATTTTGCTCATTGGGCAAAGCCAGGCCTTGACCGCCCTGGCGCTGGAGCTTGAACAACACGGTCATTCGCTGGTGCGGTTTTTCGACACACTTGATAAGCAACCGTCGTTTGATTTGCTGATAGACGACGCGTCGATGCCTTTCGGTCATTCTGGTGAGACACCGCGATTGACGCTTCAACTGGGTATCGGCGGGTCGGAGGCTGGTAGCTTGCCGTCGCTGGACCTGTTGTGCTCGTACAACGAGGCATTGTTCACGCGTGTGCCGATCGCCGACGAGCCTTACGGCAACGGCCAGGCATTGCGCCTGCGAGCGGTAGCGGAGCTGGTGGATCACGTCGCGCTGCTGGTCAGCCGCTTCTCCCGGGATGCCGAGTATTTTCTGCACGCACAACCGGCCGCGCCGGCTCACTTTGAGCGTGTGGACACGTTGGTGTGGCTTGAACACCTGGCATTCGTCCATCAACTCAACGTCACCGCTCAACCCTGGCTGCTGGAACTGGGGCAGATCCCGATGATCGAGCGCCTTGAACAGCGCCTCCTTCAATCCGCCGAACGACCCGCGCTGAGCATCGACGGTACGACGCTGAGCTATCGGCAACTGCATGCCCATAGCCGTGCTATCCAACAGCAGTTACAGCCGCTGCTCGATAAGCATCAGGGGCCGTTGGTGGTCGGGATCTGCCTGCCGAAATGCAGTGCGCTGTATGCAGGGATTCTGGCGATTCTCGGCAGCGGCGCGGTGTATTTGCCGTTGGAGCCGAGCCATCCGCTGCAACGTCAGCAGTACATACTTTCAAACGCCGGGGCCGTGTTGTTGCTGCATGACGGCCAGCATCCGCTCGCCGAGGACATGCCGGGGCTGGACATCAGCCGCATCGACCTCGACGACGTGGACCTCGAACAACCCTTGATGCGTCAGCGACCTGACAGGGATGCGCCGTGCATGGCGCTCTATACCTCGGGCACCACCGGCCATCCCAAAGGCGTGTTGCTCAGTCAGGCCAACCTTGCACACTTCACTACGTGGTACGCAGACTACGTACAACTCACCGAACAGAGTCGGGTACTGCAGTTTTCATCGCTGAGTTTTGACTCGTCGCTGATCGATATTTTCCCGACGCTGTTGCAGGGCGCCAAGCTGATCGTGCCCAGTGACGATCAACGCCGTGATCCCTTGCAACTGGTCGAGCTGATCCGCCACCAGCAACTCAGCCACGGTTTTTTGCCGCCGGCACTGCTGAGCATTCTGCCGCTGGATCAGTTACAGGGGCTGGATCATGTGATGACCGGCGGCGACGTTTGTGAACCGTACGTGATCGAACAACTGTCGCGCCAGGGCAAGCTCTACAACTTGTATGGCCCGACCGAAGCCACGGTGCTGATCACCGCGCGACAATTGCGTCCCGGCGACAGTAACCGGACCCTCGGCGCACCGATTGCCAACAGTCAGGTGCTGATTCTCGATGAAGAGTTTCAACCCGTTACCGACCACACCGTAGGTGAGTTGTACATCGTCGGGCCGGGGGTGTGCCTGGGGTATCTGAACAACCCGCAGCAGACCGCCGAACGCTATCTGAACCTGAGTTTGCCAAGCGGCCAAAGCCTGCGCGCCTATCGGACTGGCGATATGGCGAAGTGGACGAGCGACGGCATCGAGCTGTGTGGGCGGCGAGATAACCAGGTGAAGATTCGCGGCTTTCGGGTTGAACCGGAAGAGATCGAACGCTGCCTGCGCGACAGCCTGTTGTACCGCCAGGTGGCGGTGGTCATCGACAGTCAGCGGCGCATTCTGGCCTTCCTCGCACAGCCTCAGGAAGACTGGCCCGGTGCCGCTCGCGAAGCCTTGAAGGCTCACGCGTTGCAGTTCTTGCCGGACTACATGCAGCCCGGTGCCTGGACCGAACTGCACAGCATGCCCTTCGCCAGTAATGGCAAAGTCGATCGCAAAGCGTTGCTTGCCATGCCGGTCAACGTCCTGGAAAACACCGCTCGACGCTTGCCAGTCAGTGCCGATGAGGCTTTGCTGCTGGAGATCTGGACCGAGTTGCTGGAGCTGCCGGCCAGCGATATTTCTACCGACGAAAGCTTCTTCAATCTGGGCGGTCACTCGATCCTGTTGTCGCGCATGCTGCTGCGATTGCGTGAGGAGTTCGGGCGCAGTATTTCGATCAACCGCTTCATTGAACTGCCGACCATTACGAAGTTGGCGACCTTGGTGCGCGGCTCCGGCACTGAAGAAGTGCTCAGCGAAAAGGCCTTGGCGGATGCCTTCCGTGAGTTGGATATTCAGCCGCTGCCTGTCAGCCGAATGGGCGACGTGCATAAGGTGATTGTCACCGGCGCAAACAGTTTTGTCGGTGTGCATATCGTCGAGGCACTGCTGGGTTGGGGCGCCACTGAAGTCGCGTGCCTGGTGCGCGATGGCGGTGGGCAATCAGCGGCCGAGCGCTTCGCTCATGCGCTGCGCGAGAACCGTCTGGAGCATCTGGATCTGAGCCGTGTACGGGTTTATGCGTCGGACATGACTCATCCGTTTCTGGGGCTATCCGATGAGGTTTACGCGCGCCTCGATCGAGAGTTCGGCGCGCTGGTGCACAACGCTGCCAACGTCAATCACGTACTCGATTACGAATCACTGGCGCGAGACAACGTCGAACCGATTTTCGAGTGCCTGAAGTTGTGTGAAGGGCGCAGCAAGAAAGTCTTCAACTTCGTCTCGACGCTCTCAGCGTCCAGCACGATTGCCGCCGACGGCCGAGTGCTGGAATTGCCAGCGGCGCAGACCCCGCCAATCTATATCAAGAATGGCTACAACCTCTCCAAGTGGGTCGGCGAACGGATTCTTGAACGGGCTCGCGAGCGTGGGGTGCGGGTCAATCTCTATCGCCCCGGCAACATCAGTTTCAACAGCCTCACGGGTGTCTGCCAGCCGCACAAAAACCGTTTGATGTTGATGCTCAAAGGCTCGATCCAGCTCGGCCAGGTGCCGGAGTTCGCGCTGAATTTCGACCTGATGCCGGTGGACTTTCTCGCCCGATTCATCGCCTTCCATGCCAGCCGCTATCAGCCGGAAAAGGCGGTGTTCAACCTGCACAACCCCGAGCCGTTGAGCTGGGACGACTACGTGGCGTCCTTTCGCGAGGCCGGGCGGGAATTCTCTATGGTCAGCGTCGCGCACTGGCAGCAGCAACTGGGCCGGGTCGACAGCGACAACGCGCTGTTCGGTGTGCTCGGTTTTTACCTCAACGGCTTCGAGGAAGACATCGGCGACATCTCGATGATCGGCCACGCCAACGCCCAGGCCGGCGTGCGACAGATGGGCGCGCACTACCCGGAAAAGACCCCGGCGCTACTGCGGCGTGGTTGCGACTACCTGAAAGAAATCAACTTCATCTGAATCAACCAAACGGAGCAAAACCATGAGCACTCTGCAACCCGATACCCTGATCAAAAATCCTGAAGGCTGCCACGTGGTGTCCTCGGTGGAAGTGCCGGTGGAAGCCACGAAAGTCTGGGCAATCGTCGGCAACTTTGCCGGCTTTGATCAGTTCATTCCGGCACTGTCGCACATCGAAATGACGGGCGAAGGCGTATCGTCCTTACGCAAAAAATTCTTCAAGGACGGTAACCTGGTGGTCGAGCAACTCAACTCGCGGGATGACCACGCGTTGAACATGACCTGGACCACGATCTACAACACCTTGGGCGTGGCCAATTTGTGGGCGGCGATGAGTGTTGAGCCGCTGGGCGTGGGCAAGTCCCGTGCGACCTGGACCATCATCGCCGAACCGGTGCAGAGGGGTGCTGAGGCTCTGCCGGGGTTCAAGGCGTTTGTGCAGGGGTTTGCTGATGATGCGATGAATAATGTGTTGAAGCTGTTTGTATAAGTCTGAGCTTGATCGATAACGCAGCCTGAAACGACAAAACCCCTGTCTGCGTTAGCAGACAGGGGTTTCGGAATTCAATCTTGACGATGACCTACTCTCACATGGGGAAACCCCACACTACCATCGGCGATGCATTGTTTCACTGCTGAGTTCGGGATGGGATCAGGTGGTTCCAATGCTCTATGGTCGTCAAGAAATTCTGTGACCAGCCCGTTACCGCAGCAACGTGCCAGCAAAAAATGGTGACTTCTACTAAAACAAAACCCCTACCTGCATACGCAGATAGGGGTTTCGGAATTTAATCTTGACGATGACCTACTCTCACATGGGGAAACCCCACACTACCATCGGCGATGCATCGTTTCACTGCTGAGTTCGGGA
>NZ_JACOPW010000015.1 GCF_015461845.1 Pseudomonas mucoides
TCTTGACGAGCACTTCACCCTTGCGTGGCGGCTCAACGTCGATCTCAACGATTTCCAGCGGTTTACCTGGCCCAAAGGCCACTGCTGCACGTGATTTCATGATGTCACTTCCTTTTTTGAGTTGGTCTCCGTCACCAAAACCACCTGGAATTGGTTACCGGAGATACGACCGAACGATGGAGATGGTTTCGTTAATAGACTGTTGCTGCGAGTCGCTCCTCGCCCCTCTGTCAGGAAACTCCTCCCGTAGATGGCTCTCCAGAACGGCCGCCATCAGGCCGTTGATTGCACCGCGCACTGCTGCCAGCTGCTGCAGAACCGCGACACATGTCGGATCAGCCTCCAGGTCGTGCTCTAGAGCCGTGACCTGCTCGCTAATACCTCTAGCGTGACCGAGAGCTTTCTCCTTCTCTTAGGAGCGCTGGGGGTGTTGCCATCCTCCCTTCCCGCTGATGTGATAATACTATACCCCCCTACAGTATCAAGCAGCAAGCTAAAAATTTATTTCCGCTGCTTGCTTCCCTGTGCGGATACCTTTGCCCGCCCGCTTCAAGACAAGGTGACCCCGCAATCGAGCATCCTTTTCCGCTTTCTTCGTGTGCTTCAAATTCCCAAAATGCCTGCCCTGAAGGCCTTGGCGGTCATCACCTATCGCCAACGTTTTGGCGTTCGTCAGTGTGGACGGAACCTCGGAAATGAGATTACAAAATCTGCTACGGATTGACTGAATGCACGAAAAGGCCATCCAGATGGCTCCCTATCAGGCAAATAAGTGTGACGAATGAGAGTTGGATCCTATCTATCCTGAGAGCCAGGTTTCCCTTTTTGCTCGGCTCAACTATATTTATTCAGTTAAGACCTCGTTGTGTCTCTAACCGCTACAGCCTCTGAACCCTTCCAAGAATTAGGGAAACGTGATATGGCGACAGTAATTAGAGATCCGATGGATTTGCTGACCTCGATAGATATGGTTAACACCGGCGGATCAGCATACAAGGACAGTGACAAACGCGTTCTCGCAAGCTGGCCAGCGGACGCGAACGCCCCCCAACTTTCAACCGGCGGCGCCGGCCACACTACTTTCGCCCGCTGGTACAGACCAGCAGAGAGCGATATTTATGAGTTTTCACCGTCCGGAGTGATGCCAGATCACCGAGCGCTTATTCCAATTAGGCCGTGTAATTCTGAGTTTCGTATCGGTGGCAGGAGAGTTTTTAACAAATATATGTCTCCCGGAGACGTCGCTTTAAGCGGCCCTATCTACGCCACACGCAATTGTATTCACAAGGGAGAGCTCGATATGTTTCTTATCAGCTTACCTCCCACATTGCTTTCTGAGGCGGCAGAGACACTAGATGGAAGGGGCTTGTCAACTGACATCATTCTATTTGACGCCCATACCACACAGGATGCCATTTCCAACAACCTTCTCATGGCATGTTTTTTTGCAACTCAAGACTACTCCCCTGCAAACTCGCTTCAACTAGAGAGTCTTGGCTTGGCTTTAGCTATACATCTTGTTGGACAATACAGGAATCGTGAGCGCAAAAGCTCTTTCCCAAAGCAGTCTCCGCTAGCAACTTGGCGACTTAATCGTGTCACAGACTACATCGAGTCAAATCTCAACAAGAGCTTATGCTTAAGCGAACTCAGTGCCATTGCAGGACTCAGTCGCATGCACTTTGCGGCGCAATTTAAGATTGCGACTGGCCTCTCGCCCCACTACTACGTCATGAAGCGGCGAGTTATTGCCGCTCAATCCCTACTATTATCAGGAACTCTCACTGTCCAACAGATTGCTATCGCACTAGGCTTCAGTAGCGCCTCCCATCTTATAAGGCATTTCCGGCAGATCATTGGCGTTCCTCCTGGCCGCTGGCGAGAAGAAATGGCTCGAACAAAGCCACGCTGCTGAACGGAGGATAAATGATGAAGACCTACTCAACCCTGAATGGTCAAGCTCAATGGGCACCCGAACAGCAGGAGTCTTCGGAGAAATCATACATACCCACACCCATGGATGCGCTCCCCTCCTCCGAGACCATCTGGCGCCGGCCTCCCCCTCCCCATAAACTCCCCAGCGGCAATGACGCGCTCATCCGACTCTCCTGCTGGAAAAATTTAAGCTCTGATCCAACGATCGAAGTCCTCTCGGACACAGATGATGACTTTCACGTCGTTACACTGGTGACACGCAGAACACAAGCAGAGTTGTTTATAGACGAAAACAGCGCCTGGAAAGGAGGTATGCCTGGGCAATTATTAGTAACAGGGCCAAAAAGAGGCGCTTGGCGCAAAGTAATAAAACCGCCCTATGAGCATCTGAGAGTGTATCTTCCTCAGCAGCTTATCTCAGAATGTTTTGAAGCAGTTACAGGACATGAAGCTCCACCAGTAATTTCTCTGTGCAATGCCACTTCACTCAGTGATCATGGCGTTTCACACATCCTAGCAGCCCTATTACATGCCCAAAATCGACACGGCGGCAGCAATCCATGCTTAATCGAAACTCTCGGCTTGGCATTGGGTTCACGCCTAGTAGCGTGCCTACATAACCAAAGCCGGCCTAACGACAATGAAACAAAATTTAGATCCGAAAAACTCAGACTTCAAAAAACGCTGGAATACATTAATGAAAACCTAAACAACCACATAACCCTTACTCAACTGAGCAGTATATTTGGTGCAAGCCGATGCCGCTTTACAGTCACATTTAAGCAGCACACAGGCTACACACCACATGCTTACGTTGTGCAACAAAAAATTCTGCGCGCCAAGGAAATCCTTAAGAACACCAAAAGGCCAATTCTTGAAATAGCTTTAGACCTCGGATTCAATAGCCAACCTCATTTCACGAGTTCTTTCCGCAAAGAAGTCGGTCTTACGCCTGCACGCTGGAGACTTGAAAACTTATGAAAAGCCTTTCGGACAGAAAACCATAAGTTATGGCCACTTATTTTTTATCCGTACATGCTGAAAATGTTTATAACTCCTCGCCCGAGAGGGTTTCACTTCCTCTTGACCAAGAACACCACAGTTACTATTACGAATTCGAACTTAATAGTTACCCTAAGACCGGGCTAGGTAGGCATCCATGAATTGATGGAAGTCTTCTTGGTCTAAGGTTTCTAGACGCACTTGCTCCGTTATAGATTCGCTTGCCAGATTCTCAAAGACTTGTTGCTGCTCGGCGGCAAGCGGCATTTCGCGGAAGGCCTTGGCGTGCAGCCTGCTCTGGCGCAGGGAGAACTGGACGAAGCTCTCATTGTGCTCGCTCATGCTCGCCAGCACCTGGGCCGATGGGGTAAGGGAAGCATCATCGACCTTCGCCTGTTGCGCGGCCAGCGCATGCATATGTTCCTCACCGCCCCTAGCGCGGTCGAGCAAAACAGCCAATTGACCTATATGCCTAATCAGCTCGCTTGCCCAGGCCTTCAGGCCGATCGACTGACCATCAAGACACAGCTCCAAACCCGGACGGCGTCCCTCCTTGGCCACTGCAAGGAAGTTGCTGTCGTACTGGTCGCACTCACCGCTGTCAAACTGCGGGCTGTCTTCCAGGGCGCAAAACAGCAGGAACGCGTCGAGGAAGCGCGATTCGGTGAGGTCGATGCCCAATGGCATGAACGGGTTGATGTCCAGACAGCGCACTTCGACGTACTGCACGCCACGGGATGTCAGTGCCTCGATCGGTCGCTCGCCGACGTAAGCGACACGCTTGGGGCGGATGCTCGAATAGTATTCGTTTTCGATCTGCAAAACATTGCTGTTCAGCTGCAACCACTCACCCCGCTTGGTCGTCCCCTTCTGTTCGTACAATGGATAAACCGTATCGAGTGCCTTTCGTATCCCTTCGATGTAGCTGTCGAGACTGTTAAGGCTGGGGGCTAGTCTAGCTTGGGCATTACTCTGATAACCGAGGTCACTCATGCGCAGGCTGGTGGCATAGGGCAGGTAGAGCGTCTCAGCATCGAGCTCCTCGAGCTGGTGCGCTCGCCCACGCAGGAAACCTTTTTCTAGGGCCGGGGAGGCGCCGAATAGATACATCAGCAACCAGCTGTACCGGCGGAAGTTGCGGATTAGTGCGAAGTAAGCCGCAGACTGGTAGTCGCGATCACTCTGCTCACCACTCTCGGTTTCGCGCAGCAGCGGCCACAGCGCCTCGGCCAGGGAGAAGTTGTAATGGATGCCAGCAATGCACTGCATAGTGCGACCGTAGCGCAAGGCCAGTCCCTTGCGGTAGACATGCTTGAACTTGCCGACGTTCGAGGTGCCGTACTCTGCGATCGGGATGTCCTCCTCAGCTGGCAGTATGCAGGGCATCGATGGGCTCCACAGGTACTCGCCATCGAGTTTGGTGTAGACAAAACGATGGACCTGCTCGAGGCTTTCTAGCACTTTTGCCGGGTCGGCCAGGGCCGGGGTGATGAACTCTAGCAGCGACTCGGAATAGTCGGTGGTGATCTGTTCGTTGGTCAGCGCAGAACCCAATGCCGCGGGGTGCGGAGTCTGGGCCAGATGACCACCACCGGTCACGCGCAGGCACTCGCGCTCCACTCCGCGCAGAGATTGACTGAGCAAAGAAAGATTCTGTTCGACCAGTTGCAAGCGACGTAGATAAGACGTGCTTGCAGGAACGCGTTGATTACTGATCAATGTGCATGCCCCACGTGAGAAAACTCGCTGACCAATGCCACCAAGCCAATACCTAACAACAGCCATATGACCTGAAGCGAGGTATCTCCGGTAGTGCGGCGCTGGCGCAGCTGAGGAATCAAGTCCGACAGAGCCACGTAAATGAAGCTGCTACCCGCCAACGTGAGAAGCATAGGTTGCCAATCCCATAACTGGTCCAGCAACGTATATCCGGCAATACCGCCTATAGCGGTCATGGCACCCGCTATGGAGACTTTGCGCACTGCCGCGCTTCGAGGGCTGCCCTGCCTAAGGACTACAAGATCCCCCATGTGATGGGGAACCTCATGCACCAGCACGGAAACGGCGGCGATAAAACCCAGGCGCATATCTGCAACGAAAGCTGAAGCGATCAGCACGCCATCGCCAAAACAATGGATACCATCGCCGACCAATAGCGTCCACCCGGTATTGTGATGATCTTGTTCGTGGTGCGAGTGCTCATGACCGTGATGCCAAAGCTGGGCCTTGCTCAAGAAGAAGAAGAACACCAATCCCACCAACAACGTCAGGAACAGATCGTGGGATTCAGCACCGCTTTCGAAGGCTTCGGGCAACAAATGCAGGAGCGCTGTCGCCAGTAAGGCGCCTGCAGCTAGGCTCAGCAACCCCTGCTGCATATGGCCATCGTTGCGGCGAATCACCTGGGCGCGCACGACCAACTGATCAGCCACCCATACGCTACCAATACCTGCCATCAAAGTGACAAGGACTATGACTATCAATGACATGGACTCAGCACCTGAACAGGAAACAATTCGGTCTTCGACTAGTGACGGAGCACCTAGGTGGCCCGGAGCCTCACCGGACGAAAGCGCTCAACGCACCGCACAGATACTATAGGGGTGTATAGTATTTTTCAAGTCCATCGACACGTGAGAGCTGCTAATCCAGTGTCTGTACTCTGGCCTTTACTAAGCCGCGCAGACTGATCAGGCATAAAGCAGCGATACCTTAGCTAGGTAATGAATTCGCTGCCCAATGAGCTCCGCTTGGTCAGTACACCTGCAACAAGGGCACATGACGACCTCCTGATCGCTATTCAATAGTCTTGGCTATCGCCCAGCCTGACGGCTCAATTCCACCTTGTTCATGACGTAGAAGACGAGATCGCTGCCCCGGCATCGGCACTGAAACCTTGCCTCAGCCCCCCAATGGTCAAACTTTCAAGCTTTACCTAATGAAACTAAACCTTGCTCAAGGGCATACTTCATGAGCGCCACCGGCGTGTCGATGTTGAGCTTGCGGCGGATGCTCAAGCGGTAGGTCTCGACCGTGCGCACACTGATGTCCAGCTCACGTGCCATTTCCTTGTTATTGCGTCCTTTCGCGATCATTACCAGCACCTGCAGCTCCCGGGGCGTTAGGTCGTTTTCGTCACGGCTGCCGCCAACCAGCTTGCGAGT
Source organism: Pseudomonas mucoides (assembly GCF_015461845.1). Taxonomy (GTDB): domain Bacteria; phylum Pseudomonadota; class Gammaproteobacteria; order Pseudomonadales; family Pseudomonadaceae; genus Aquipseudomonas; species Aquipseudomonas mucoides. The sequence continues at coordinate 6,102 of NZ_JACOPW010000015.1, forward strand.
GATCTCAGAGCTATAGAAGCGCCCACCCGCGGCGATGGTCTCAATGGCCGCGACCAGTTCGGCAGACGGCGCGTTCTTGAGCACATAACCCGATGCGCCTGCGCTGATGGAAGTGCGCACATACTCCTGGTGGTCGTACATGCTCAACATGAGAATCCTGATGTCTGGATATAGGCTGCGAAGTCGCTGGGTGAGCTCCAGCCCGTTCATGCCCTGCAGGCCCACGTCGACCAGCAGAATGTCCAGCTCGGTGCTAGCCACCAGCTCGAGTGCCTGCTCCCCCGACTCGGCCTGACCGATTACGTCAAAATGCGCAATGGCGCCGAGCAGCGCCTTGACGCCGTCACGCACAAGGACGTGATCATCGACCAGGGCGATTCTGATTGGCTTGGATGTATTCATGGAATCCTCGGGATTCGAATGGAAACGCTCATGCGTTGACGATCGGTATCTGCACTTGCAGTTCGGTGCGCCCGTGGACCGACGCGAGGGTGACGCTGCCCAGGTGATGATCGGCGCGCTCGCGTATGTTGCGCAGGCCGATGCCGTGGCTGTCGTCCGCGGCATTGGTATCGAACCCTACGCCGTTGTCTTCGACCCGCAGTACGATCATGCCTTGCTGCGCGGTAATCGAGACGATAGCCGTCGTCGCCTTTGCGTGACGCTCCACGTTCGCCAAGGCTTCTTGGATGATACGGAATAGCGTCAGTGAGACCTCCGGCCCCACGTCGGTAGCTGCCATGCCGCACTCGTACTGGGTGCGGATTGACGTGCGTTGCTCGAATTCCCGTACTTGTTGGTCGATAGCCGCCGACAGGCCTAAAGTATCCAGCAATGAGGGCCGCAGATCATGGGAGATCCGGCGTATCTCGCCGATGGCGGCCCCCAGCCGCGTAGTGCCCTTGCGCAGGTTTTCCAACCCCCCTTCTCCACCGCGGGCCAACTCCATGGCCGCCAGCTCGTACTGGAATTTTATCGACACCAGCTCCTGACTGATGCCGTCGTGCAGCTCCCGCGATACTCGCGAGCGCTCTTCTTCCTGCAGATTGACGATGCGCTGGTTTAGCAAGGTCAGCTTGCGGTCAGCCAAGCGATGCTCGCTGACATTAAGCATCAGACCGCCGGCGAAGATCACCAGTACCGCGACCAGCGAGAACGAGGCGATCGCCAACACCGTGGTCAGCACACCTGAGGCCACTTCCTGGCGTGATTTGAGGGTCGCCACCTCTACATCGTCAATGTAGATACCCGTACCGAGCATCCAACCCCAGCGATCGAGCATCACCACGTATGCCAGCTTACCGGTGATCTGTCCGGTGGATGGTTTCTGCCAGTCGTACAACTGATAGCCGTCCCCTTCCCTGGCGCTATTGAGCAGCGCCTTTATGACCGGTAGGCCGTTCTTGTCGGTCATCGTGATCAGTTCCTTGCCGACCAGCTCAGCCTGACGGGGATGCATTAGGTTCTTGCCGTGCTGGTCATAGACGAAGAAGTACCCGTCGCGGCCGAAATTGGCCTGGGACAAGATGGCTAGGGCGCGATTGCGCGTCGCCTCGTCATCCACGCCACCGTCGTACAGCGGTGCGATCAGGCTCATCGCCAGGCTTAGGTAGTTTCTCAGCTCTGCCTTCTTCGCCGTCATGATGCTGCTTTCCACAAGACGCGCCTGTTCCTCTTCCAGCTTGCGACTTTGGGCGAACACCAGGACGCAGATGAACAGCACTGAGAGGATCAGCGGCAGCACACTGAGGGTGACGATCTTGTGCTTGAGTTGCATGGTTTTTTCCGAAGCGAGGAGGAGCTGGCGACGCCACTATGCGGGTTGCCAGCCCTGGAACGCGAGAGCGCCACGATGAACGTGGCGCTCGCTTGCATCAGTGGCCGCTCAGCAGCAACGAACGGGGCGTCCGCTGCCTCCGCCGTAGCGCGCTTCTTGCCGTTCACGGAAGAACACCTCGTAGGACATCACCGGCTTATCCGGATGCTTTCCCTGCATGTGCTCCACGTAGGCATCGTAGTCCGGCATGCCAACCAGCATCCGCGCAGCTTGACCGAGGTATTTACCCATCTTGCTCAAGTCATTGAACATACTGTCGGGCTCCTCAGGCATCGGGCAAGGGCTGGAACGGCGACTCCTTGTCAGTGCGTTCGGGCATGATCCAAGCGCGACGGGCAACCTTGATTGCGAACCAGAGGATGCTCAGAACCACCAGCAGGAACAGCACGGTAAGAGTCGCATTGGTGTAAGCGTTGAACACCACGTGCTGCATCTGCGCCAAATCCTTCGCTGGGGCCAGCACTTGGCCGGCAGCGGCAGCGGTGCTGTACTTGTTGGCCAGGGCCAGGAAGCCCATCGCAGGATTCGGGTCGAGCAGCTTGATCAGCCCGGCCGTGGTGGTGCAGATCAGCAGCCATACCGCCGGCACCAAGGTAACCCAGACATAGCGCTGGCGTTTCATGCGGATCAGCACTACGCATCCGAGCATCAGCGCGATGCCCGCCAGCATCTGGTTGGAGATGCCGAAGAGCGGCCACAGGGTATTGATACCGCCCAGCGGGTCGATCACGCCTTGGTACAGCAGCCAGCCCCACATGGCCACGCAACCAGCGGTAGCAGTTAGGTTAGCGGTCCAGGAGTCGGTCTTCTTCAATGACGGCACGAAGTTGCCCAATAGATCCTGCAGCATGAAGCGCCCAGCTCGGGTACCGGCATCGACCGCTGTGAGGATGAACAGTGCCTCGAACAGAATGGCGAAGTGATACCAAAATGCCATGGTATTCTCGCCCGGCAGTGCCTTGTGGAGGATCTGCGCGATACCTACTGCCAAGGTCGGTGCGCCACCGGCGCGGGCCAGGATGGTGTGTTCGCCAATATCCTTGGCAGTCTGCTGCAGCACTTCAGGGGTGATGGTGAAGCCCCAGCTGCTGACGGTAGTCGCGACACTGGTAACGTCCGCGCCGACCAGGGCCGCCGGGCTGTTCATGGCGAAGTAAACGCCTGGCTCGATCACCGAAGCGGCGACAATGGCCATGATAGCCACGAAGGACTCCATAAGCATCGCGCCATAGCCGATGTAGCGCGCGTGGCCTTCATTGGCCAGCAGCTTCGGCGTGGTTCCAGAACTGATCAGCGCATGGAAGCCTGACACCGCGCCGCAGGCGACAGTGATGAATAGGAACGGGAACAGCGCGCCCTTCCATACCGGGCCCGTGCCATCGATGAAGTGAGTGACGGCCGGCATCTTCAGATCGGGAGCGATGAACAGGATGCCGATAGCCAAAGCGACGATGGTGCCGATTTTGAGGAAGGTTGACAGGTAGTCGCGTGGCGCCAGGATCAGCCACACCGGTAGCACGGCTGCAACGAAGCCGTAACCGATCAGCATCCAAGTGATCTGCACGCCGGTGAAGGTGAATGCCGGCCCCAAGAAGGGATCGGCGGAAACAATTCCGCCGACCCAGATGGAGGCGAGCAACAGCACCACACCAATCACCGAGATCTCGCCGATGTGGCCCGGGCGGATATAACGCATGTAGATGCCCATGAATACCGCAATCGGCAACGTGGCCATCACCGTGAACATGCCCCAGGGGCTTTCCGCCAAGGCCTTGACCACGATCAGCGAGAGCACCGCAAGGATGATGATCATGATCAGGAAGGCACCGAACAATGCGATGGTGCCCGGGATTGGGCCCATTTCCTCGCGCACCAACTCGCCCAGAGAGCGACCGTTGCGGCGGGTGGAGATGAACAGGACCATGAAGTCCTGTACCGCACCGGCTAGCACCACGCCGGCGATCAGCCAGAGCGTGCCAGGGAGGTAGCCCATCTGTGCGGCAAGCACCGGGCCCACGAGTGGACCTGCACCGGCGATGGCGGCGAAGTGGTGGCCGAAGAGGATGTGCTTGTTGGTAGGGATGTAGTCCAGGCCGTCGTTGTTGAGCACGGCGGGCGTGGCGCGCGTGGCGTCCAGCTGCATCACTTTGTTGGCGATGAACAGGCTATAGTAACGGTAGGCGATCAGATAGACAGCAACGGCTGCAGTCACAATCCAGAGGGCGCTGATGGCTTCGCCCCTGCGCAATGCCAGAGTGCCTAGAGCAAATGCACCCAGCAAGGCGACGGCGAACCAGGCAATTCGGGTAGCCAGTGTGGTCATTGAAAGTTCTCCTGCCGCGGGTATAGCCCGGCGGCGGTTCTTGTTTTTGTGTGGGTCCAGATAGGGACGGTGACACTCTGGCCGCCCTAGATCGGCAAGAACATTCGCATTAATACGAGGCCACACTCCGTAGTACTACGTAGCTAGGAACACAGCAGCGCTCCCATCACTTCTCCGCAATGAGCTGACATATAACGTCAGCGACAGGGCGTCACTGACTTCTAGATCGAAGCGAACCTTCTAACAAAGCCATTGTAAAAGCAATAGCAATATCGCTGGACAAACAGTCGTCGAAATTAGAGACGTCGATTCAGACTTTCGACCAGCATTTCGAAAACCACATCAACTCTTGGGCAGTTATCGGTCCGCTGAGGGTGACACACGTAGATCGGCCAACTCGCGCGCTCTAGCTCCGGTAGTACTTCTATCAACTCACGATTTGCTAGGTATGGCAAACACGTCATGCCCTGAATATAGCTAATCACATGCCCTGCCCGGGTAGCTTCCAATTGACTATATAAATCGTCAGTGGTTAGGTAGGGCTGCGCGGGAAAGAACTGGCGGCCTTGGTGAATATACCAGGGACAAGCTCTGCCTGTAGCGGGGTCCGTTACTGTACTAAGAGGGAAATTCTGTTGTAGGTCCTCGATATTCTTAGGCATGCCAATGCGGTCGATAAGCGAAGGGGCGGCTACGATCCGATTGCGCGTAACGCCAGCCTTACGCACGATCCATCTGTTATCGGATGGCAGGTCCAAGGTGATTAATATATCAACCCCCTGACCGTCGAAATCATCCAACGCACCCAGCTTTACATTCCACTTCAGAATGACACTCGGGTAACTCCGAAGACCATCGAGTATGTCTCCTAAGATGAGTCGCATGCATGGAGAGTCAGGTACAGACACACGCACTAAACCGCTCACCAGATCCTGTCTCACCTGACAACGATTCTGAAATAGCCGCTCGCTATCTTTTATGAGCTGCCTGGCTTGGGGCAGCAATTGCTCTCCGAAACCACTTAATCTGACCTGCCTAGTAGTACGATAAAAAAGTACCTCTCCAAACTCTCTCTCCAAGGCTCCGATTGTACGCGTGACCACTTGAGGGGATAGATTAAGTCGATTTGCCGCATCACGGAACTGCAAGACCTCTGCGACGACACAGAAGATTTTCAGGGCTTCTAGGCGATTAAGCATGATTTCCGACTCTAGAATTAAGGGGGCATTGATGATGAATTTCCATCCCCCCCTTCGAAGCCAGCTCCTCACGCGAGGAGCTGAGTTAAACTATTTGGCTGGTCAATTCAATAACCAGAAGCACGCCCCCAATAGCACATGGGTTCTACTAGAACCCTGTACTAAATGATCAAGTGGATCAGTCACAGCAAAACCTTAGCCATGCCGTGCGATGATCAAGGCCCCTACGAGCCCAATGCCATATTGAAAGCACTCTACTTGGTTCGCTTGAGCTGCTCAGCAAGGAATGGTGCGGTTCGACTGCCTGACGTCCTTGCCACTAATCTAGGAGTGTCGGACGCAACGATGTGCCCACCCTCCTCACCCGCACCAGGCCCTATGTCTATCACCCAATCGGCCTGAGCTACAGCACGCATGTCGTGCTCAATCATCACCACGGTATTACCGGCATCGACTAGGCGTTGCAGTTGCACAAGCAAACGGTCAGCGTCAGAAGCGTGCAGACCAGTGGTAGGCTCGTCGAGCACGTACAGGCTACGGCCTCGCTGGCTTCGCTGCAGCTCCGTGGCTAGCTTGATGCGCTGTGCTTCGCCACCCGATAGTTCGGTGGCGGGCTGGCCCAGGCGCAGATAGCCCAGCCCGATTTCCTGCAGCAGTTGCAGCGGCCGCGCGATGGCGTCTTCGCTGGCGAAGAAGTCACAGGCTTCTTCCACCGTCATCTGCAATACTTCGGCGATGTTGCGCCCGTTCCAGCGTACCTTGAGCGTGGCCTCGTTGTAGCGGGCGCCATGGCAGGTCGGACAGGGGGCGTAGACACTGGGCATGAACAGCAGCTCGACGCTGACGAAACCCTCCCCTTCGCACGTATCACAACGCCCCTTCGCCACGTTGAAAGAAAATCGGCCAGCGTCATAACGATGCCGGCGCGCGTCCGGCGTGGCGGCGAAAAGCTTGCGTACGTGATCGAATAAACCGGTATAGGTGGCCAAGTTTGAACGTGGCGTGCGGCCAATCGGCTTCTGGTCGACCTGGACCAGGCGCTGGACGACATCCACATCACCGGCGAGATGACCTCCTGTAGCCTCGATAACAGCAGGACCTTCGCTGTTAGCATTTTCAGCTGCATCATCTTCGGGCTCGTGCCCTAGGTGCAGTAGCAACAGCTCTGGCAGGGCCTGCGCGACCAGACTGGACTTACCCGAACCGGAGATACCGGTAACCGCCGTCAGCACACCCAGCGGGATACGTGCATCCACGCCGTGCAGGTTGTGCCGCCGGATGCCTAGCAGCTCCAGCCACCCGGTCGGTTCGCGCTCGTGGCTAGCCGGTGCGGGGATTTCGTCGAACAAGTACCGCGCAGTTCGCGACTCCGCAATCTCGCGCAATCCTTCTGGCACACCACTGTAGAGCACGCGCCCACCCCGCTCCCCCGCATCTGGTCCTACATCCACCAGCCATTGCGCGCGGCGCATCAAGTCCAGGTCGTGCTCAACCACGAAGAGCGAGTTACCAGCATCGCGCAGTTTATCCAGCGAGTCGTACAGTGCATGGCTGTCAGAGGGGTGCAGACCTGCAGAAGGTTCATCGAGCACATACACCACGCCAAACAGCATGGAGCTCAGTTGCGTGGCCAAGCGCAAGCGCTGCAACTCGCCAGCCGACAGCGTCGGCGTGGCCCGATCCAGCGTGAGGTAGCCCAGGCCCAATCCGCGCAGTTGGCGCAGACGCGCCATTACCCCACCGGCCAGGCGCTGCGCGGCGAGACGCTTCTCCTCCGACAGCGCCGACGTACGGCGCACGTCAGGCGATACCGCATGGACCGCACGACCACTTGCGGCCCGTTCGGCTCGATCACGGCGTGTCGCTTCGCGGTCGGTACCCTCGCCAGCCGTGTGGGCGCGGAAGTCGCCTTGGGCAATGGGCTCGAGCAGCGCCGCTAAGCGGTCTAGGGGCATTTGCATGAACTCGCCAATGTCCACCCCGGCAAAGGTCACCGACAGCGCCTCGGCCTTGAGTCGCTTGCCGTGGCAGGCCGGGCACAGCTTGCCTTCCATGTAGCGCGACACGCGCTTTCTCATCAACGCGCTCTGGGTGTTGGCAAAGGTGTGCAGCACGTAACGTCGGGCGCCCGTGAAGGTGCCCATATAGCTGGGTTCGAGTTTACGCTTGAGCGCCTGTTGAGTCTCGGCAGGCGTGAAACCCGCGTAGACCGGCACCGTGGGCGTCTCTTCCGTGAACAGGATCCATTCACGGTCCTTTTTCGGCAAATCCTTCCAGGGACGGTCGACGTCGTAGCCCAGGGTGACCAGGATGTCGCGTAGGTTCTGGCCGTGCCAGGCCGGTGGCCAGGCGGCGATGGCCCGTTCACGGATGCTCAGTGACGGATCAGGCACCATGGTCGCCTCCGTCACCTCGTACACATGGCCCAGACCATGACAGGCCGGGCATGCGCCTTGCGGGGTGTTTGGCGAGAAATCCTCGGCGTACAACATCGGCTGGTTGGCCGGATAAGCGCCGGCGCGCGAGTACATCATGCGCACAAGACTAGACAGTGTGGTCACGCTCCCCACCGAAGAACGCGCATTGCTCGCCCCTCGTTGCTGCTGCAACGCGACAGCAGGCGGCAGGCCGTCGATCGCATCTACGTCAGGTACACCCGCCTGGTCGATCAACCGCCGGGCATACGGGGCTACCGATTCGAAGTAGCGCCGCTGTGCCTCAGCATAGATGGTGCCGAAGGCCAGCGAAGACTTGCCAGAGCCGGAGACACCGGAAAACACCACCAGCGCATTGCGCGGAATAGCGACATCCACGTCCTTGAGATTGTTCTCCCGCGCACCGCGCACTTCCACTTGGCCGCTGGCCGCAGCAGTGCACGAGGATTCACCGTATGAAGGATTTGGCATAGCTTACTGTCCTACAGTTCGTGGATGGCTGAGCGCTGAAAGTCCGGGCAACATCCGGCTCAATCTGGCGATGCCGAATCATCGAGCGAGTGCAGCCAGGCAAGCTTTTCTCCCAGCTTGCGCTCGCGCCCGCGGTCCGTGGGTTGGTACCAGCCCGGTCGCATCACCCCTTCTGGAAAATAGGTCTGCCCCGCGGCGTAGGCGTTGGGTTCATGGTGCGCATAGCGGTAACCTTCGCGATAGCCCATCTGGCTCATGAGCTTGGTCGGCGCATTGCGCAGGTGCAACGGCACAGGCATCGAGCCGGTGCTCTTAACGAAGGCCTTGGCCTGGTCCCAGGCGGCGTAGGCCGCATTCGACTTGGGCGCCAAGGCAAGGTAGGTCACCGCCTGGGCAAGAGGGATTTCGCCCTCGGGAGAGCCCAGCCTTTCATAGGCTTGTGCGGCGTTGAGTGCCAGTTGCAACGCCTGGGGGTCAGCATTGCCGATGTCTTCGCTGGCCATCACCACCATGCGCCGAATCACCTGGGTGACGTCCCCACTGCCATCGAGGATCCGTGCCAGCCAATACAGCGCCGCATCCGGATCGGAGCCACGCAATGACTTATGAAAGGCGGATAACTGCCAATAGAACTCGTCGCCTCCCTTGTCGAAGCGGCGCAACGATGGGCTCGTCGACAACCTGGCGAACTCACCGTCGACCGTTGTCTTGCTCGCGCCGGACGCTGCAGCGGCTACCTGCTCGAGCAGGTTCAGGAAGCGCCGGCCATCGCCATCAGCGAAGCCTTTGAGCAAGTCCAGTGCTTCCGCGTCCAGGGCAACCCCGGCCAGATGCGGCAACGCGCGCTCATACAGTTGCTGCAGTTCATCGTGGGACAGCGGTTCGAGGGTGTAGACCTGCGCCCGCGAAAGCAGCGCCGAGTTGACCGCTAACCCTGGGTGTTCGGTGGTACCGCCTACCAGTGTCAGCAGCCCGGACTCGACATGCGGCAACAGTGCGTCTTGCTGCGCCTTGTTGAATCGATGAATCTCATCGACGAACAGCACCGTCGAACGACCATGCCCATCCAGCTCGGCCTGAGCATCGTCAATGGCCTGGCGGATGTCCTTCACCCCGGCTAGCACAGCGGAAATGGCGATGAACTGACTATCGGTGACACTGGCGGCCAGGCGTCCCAGCGTGGTTTTGCCCACACCGGGTGGCCCCCAGAGGATAAACGAGTGCAGTTTGCCTGCCTCGAACGCCAGGCGCAGTGGTTTGCCGGCCCCCAACAGATGCTGCTGCCCGACGAACTCTTCCAGGGACCTGGGGCGCAAACGCTCAGCCAAGGGCGGCTCAGGCTTTGTCGTAAACAGATCGACCAAGATCATCTCCCAGCATGGCTGATAGTTGAAGGCGCCACAAAGCAGGATCGGCGTCTGCGTGATTAGGCGAGGCTTCGCAAAGAATAGTTGCTGGAACCTGAATCAAGCCCCGGAGCACTCCCTGGACCAAGCCGACCGCATCAGGAAGATTTCTCTTCCCCTGCATGGTCACCATGGGCATGCCTGATTCGCCGAACCGTCCACCAGATCGCCAAAATGACCACGGGTACCAGCCCAGCGATCACCAGCTCAGGAGCAACCTTGTCATGAACTCCTGGGATACCTTTGAGCAGATACGCCAGCAGGCTAACGACGTAATAGGAAATAGCCGCCACCGACAAGCCTTCAACGGTTTGTTGAAGGCGCAGTTGCAACTTGGCGCGATTGTTCATCGACTCCAGAAGGTCCCGGTTCTGACGCTCAAGCTCAACGTCGATCCAAGACCGTAGCAATGCAATGGCGCGCGTCAGCTTGTCGGAAAGCTTGGTCTGGCGTTCCTTGACCGACTGGCAGGTGCGCATCGCTGGCGCAATGCGCCTATGCAGGAAATCGCGCCACGTGCAGTAGCCCGCTACTGACTCCTCCGCCAACGCATCCAACCGCTCTTCGACGATCTCGTAGTACGCCCGACTCGCGCCGAAACGATAAAGGTTCGCTGCCACACCGGCCTCCAGCTCCGCCCCGAGGCTGGTAAGCTCAGCCAGCAGAACATCGTTGTCACGACGCGCGCCCTTGCCGGTGCGCATTTCGTCAGTGATGGCCGCGAGTTGCGATTCCATGCGCCGCAGATCCACGGTCAAAGAGCGTGTCAGCGGGAGCGCCAGGAGTGCTAAAGTGCGGTAGGTCTCGATTTCCAGCAGGCGCTGGGCGAGCGCTCCTGCGCGAGCCTGAGTCAAGTCACGGTCAAGAATGAGGATGTTCGTCAAACCATCCGCGTCCTGCCGAAAGTCGGTCACAATAGCGGCTGCGCCGTTCTCCACCACCGAATAGCACAGGCTAACAGGGTCAAAACGTTCAATCTCCTGTTCAGCCGCCTCGGTCCAAGGCAATACATTCAGGCGAATACCTGAGATTACCGGACCTGGTGGAACGAACCCTCGCTTGAAGGGATTCTCTCCACAAGGTGCTCCCGTCTCGGGATCAAGCACAGCACTCCACAGATAGGTCGAGAACTCGGTGTGCTTCTCGCAGTGCAAGTCACCTTCGTCCCAAGTCAAGCCGTGAAGCGGCGTCGTATTGTCGGGTTCCGCAACACCCAAGCGTTGAGACAGTTCGGTCATCGCCGCCTGATCTTTAGCTGAGTCACCTTCGGTGATGAAGGCAAGCTGCAATAAACCTCGTGGGGCCTGGATAAGCAAATGCGGCCGCGCATGAACTTCGTTCACAGCTGCAGCTCGATCAGCCAAGGCCTGCATACCGTACACAGTTGTTTGGAAGGCGGGGTTAGGGGCCATATCGAGTTGGGGCGGCTGTTTCATAGCGACCTCATTTTTCGTTGAAATTAAAGGTATCACGTGTCGTGGTAGAAGACTTTTGGCGTATCCCACACGTGGCCAGCGTCCTTGTGAAGAAGGTAGCCGGCTAGCACATGACAGGATAGACACGGAACAGGTTAACTCGCGCCATTAGCACTCAGCTTGCATCAAGTGCGATGCCTGAGATCATCACAATTCGGCTATCGGTGAGACTTTCGCGATATATCTCATGGGTGACAGGGGCGCAAAATCGAATTTACTCTTCGTTGCGCCTAGCCATTCCGGACCAATTCCCCAGCGAAAACACCTCATCCTTGCGGCGATTCAAGTGCGATTCTGGCTCGTTGTAAGCGCCCTACCAGCGGGGATGGCCACGCATGTGCAGCTTCAAGGCTAAGATTTACGCTCCCCTGCAAACGCAGGACCATAAAAATTAGCGAAGGTAGGACCTGACAATGGAGATCGTGTCATCAATCGACTGCTTCTGCGAATCACTTCTAGCATCGGTGTGCGGAAACTCCTCCCGTAGATAACTCTCCAGGATTGCGGCCATTAAGCCATTCACGGCTCCGCGCACAGCCGCTAGCTGCTGAAGAATCGCAGCACACTCAGCACCATCATCTAGTGCTTGCTCAAGAGCTCCTACCTGGCCTTTGATGCGTCGCACACGGGTCAGCGCTTGCTTTTTCTCACGGGGATTATGGGGCATCGAACACCTTCAAGGGTTGGACGCATGCATCATACTATACTACCGGGCAGTATGAAAGCTTGCGCATGATTGAAAACCGTCGCTCACATTGCGCTCGAAGCACACCATCCGAATCCGAAGCTGCCCGCGCTGAAAACGACATATTAAAAGCTGAAGGGCAGAAAACACACGCCCGTGAGTCGCTCAAACTAATCGCCGCGCCTCACTTCGTGAGAAAAATCCATGCAGCTGGCGCCTCGCTTCTGGCAGAGCACTTCCATGCTCTCACCGTAAAATTCCCAGTCTGTTTCCTAAGAGCCTCCACTTAACGGAGACTCACTCAGCAGCGACAAAATCCATCTAGTGCAGGCGCTAGCCTGCACTGAGACGATCTCGTCCATGCTGCACGGACTGACAATCTTCCCTGACTATCAATCCACCGCTGCAGCCTTACTTGGGTTCCAGCTCGGCGGGCCCACGCTTGGCCTGCGGTGTCGACCGCATGATCAGACGTGAACCGCGATAACCGACACTGTGGTTCCAGACCCAACTCAGCGCGACACTCAAGCGATTGCGCACGCCAATTAGGAAATAGATGTGCGCCAGCTTCCAGATCCACCAAGCGAGTGCCCCACGCAGCTTCAGACGCCCCATGTCGATCACCGCCAGGCTACGACCGATGGTGGCGAGGTTACCCTGGTGCTTGTACTTGAACGGCTCATCCACACTTTTGCCTTTCAGCCGCTTCTTGATCAGATTGGCAACGTACTGGCCTTGCTGCTTGGCCGCCGGCGCGATACCTGGCACGTACTTGCCATCCGGCATCGCCGATGCCGCCGTGTCGCCAATCACGAAAATCTCGGGATGCCCCGGCACGCTCATGTCCGGCCTGACCAGCACTCGACCGGCACGATCCGCCTCGGCATTCAGCCAACGAGCGGCGGGTGACGCTTGCACCCCGGCCGCCCAGACAATGGTCTTAGCTGGAAGCGGCTTGCCCGCAACGATGACACCGTCAGCCGAGCAGTCGGTGACCGGAGCGCCCAAAGCCACTTCAACGCCAAGCTTTTCCAGTGCGCGTCGAGTGTAGTCCGAGAGCTTCTCAGGGAACACCGGCAGCAGACGCGGCCCCGCCTCGATCAGCACCACCCGGGTAGCCCGCGGATCAATGGAACGGAAGTCATGGGCCAACGTGTCTTTCGCCAGCTCAGCGATCGTGCCCGCCAGTTCGACACCCGTGGGACCGCCGCCGATGATCACGAAGGTCTGCAGTGCGGCACGCTCCGCTGGATTATTGGAGCGTTCGGCCTCCTCGAACGCGGAGAGAATCCGTCCGCGAATCGTGGCGGCGTCCTCCAGGGTCTTCAGACCGGGCGCATGGGGCTCCCATTCATCATGACCAAAGTAGGCGTGCGTTGCCCCCGTCGCCAGGACCAGCGTGTCGTAACCGACGGTCGAACCGTTGTCGAGCAGGACTTGTCGCGAGCCGACATCCACGCCCTGCACCTCCGCCATAAGCGTCTGCACATTCTGACGGTTGCGGAACAGGTAGCGAATCGGCCAGGCAATTTCGGAGGTCGACAGCGACGCCCCGGCCACCTGGTACAGCAGGGGCTGGAACAGGTGATAGTTGCGGCGGTCGATGATCGTTACGTCCACGTCGGCGCCGGAGAATCCGTTGACAACGTCCAGCCCGCCGAAACCCGCGCCAACGACGACGACATGGTGCCGTTTGTCAGAGGTCTTTTTCATCTTCAGGGTCTCCCAGTGTTCAGCGATTCAACGCAGCCGCATGGTGGGCCATGTGTCCGCCCAGGTAGCTCGAAATAAAGTAGTAGCTATGGTCATGCCCGGGCCGCAGGTTGAGGGTCAGCGGATGCCCTGCCTGTTCACAGGCGGCGCGCAGCAATTCCGGCCGCAGCTGGTTCTCGAGAAACTCATCGCCCAGCCCTTGATCGACCAGCAACGGCAAGCGCTCTTGCGCAGTACGGATCAGTTCAACCGTGTCATAGCGCTTCCAGGCATCCTGGTTGTGCTCGCCCAGGTAAGCCGCCAGAGCCTTCTGCCCCCAGGGCACTTGCGTGGGGGCGACGATCGGCGAGAATGCCGACACACTCGCATAACGACCTGGGTTGCGCAGTGCAATGACCAGGGCACCGTGTCCACCCATGGAGTGCCCGCTGATGCTGCGCTTGGACGACGCAGGGAAGTTAGCCTCGATCAGTGCCGGCAGTTCATCGACCACATAGGAATACATCTGGAAGTGATCGCTCCAGGGCAGCTCCGTGGCGTTCACATAGAAACCCGCCCCTTGGCCGAGGTCGTAGGCCGCGTCGTCGGCGACGTTCTCCCCGCGCGGGCTGGTATCGGGGGCAACGACTATGATCCCGTGCCGCGCGGCATAACGTTGTACCGCCGCCTTGGTGATGAAGTTTTGCTCCGTGCAGGTCAGCCCCGAGAGCCAGTAAAGCACCGGGCGCTCTTCATGCTCGGCCTGAGGAGGAAGATAAATTCCGAACTTCATCGTGCAACCGAGCACGGTCGACTCATGCTGATAGACGTCCTGCCAACCCTCGAAGCTGGCGTGATGTTCAATGCGTTCCATGGATACTCTCCTTAACTCAACGAGGTAATGGCCAGGTGCCAATTAACACGCTGTGTCGTCCTCCGATTCTGGAGAGGTACAGGCGTGCGTTGCTTTGACTACCATCAACCAGGTGTCCAGCGTTGCCGCTGGCATGAGGATCGCTACTACAAACTCAGGCGCTACTGCACCGCGAAGGCCAGATGTCGTCTTAGATGTACAAGCAATAAAATGTGCAACCCAGTGCGCCACTGCTGCGATAAGCCCGGCAGCTGACTTGGCCCACTGACCCGCTTTGAATTCGGTGTTATCTGCATCACGCACTTTGTGCGTGTGCACTGCCCTGCATCGATCATCGAGGCCGGACTGCAATGCTTTTGGAGCACATGTCAGCTGACGTGGTCTCCGAGTGCCGTGGCCGCGTGGCATGAGTAGGCATGCCAGGCACGGTCACGGCCAGGGCGGAAGGTGCGGTCGTTCTAACCGGAGCAGGCTCCGTTCACAACGACCTCACGACTCCTTGGTTTCAGACAAAGGTGTAGGCACACACTTTGTTACCAGCTGGGTCACGCAGGTAGGCCGCGTAGGCACCCGGCAGGTGGCCACGTGGACCTGGCTGACCTTCATCGCTACCGCCAGCGGCGAGGCCGGCAGCGTGGAACGCATCCACTTCAGCGGTGGTGGCGGCAGCGAAACCGACAGTTACGCCATTGCTGGTAGGTGCAGCACCATTGCCTGGACGGGCGATGATGAACGCTGGCTTGTCACGGCCGTACAGCACCCAATCGTTACCGAAAGGACCCAGGTTCTTGATGCCGAGGGCACCCAGAGCCGCATCGTAGAATGCGGACGATTTCTTGATGTCGGCGGCGCCGAAGAACACGTGGGAGAAGATGTCGTTACCGGAAATTACTGGAGTAGCCATTTAATGTGTTTCCTTGAGTATTGATGTTTAACGATCAGGTAGTGATCAGTAGTGAATAACGGTGCGAATCGACTTGCCTTCATGCATCAGGTCGAACGCTTCGTTGATTTCATCGAGCCCCATGGTGTGGGTGACAAACGGCGCCAGGTCGATCTCGCCTTTCATCGC
>NZ_JACOPW010000016.1 GCF_015461845.1 Pseudomonas mucoides
GACGCCGGGCACCTCAGACTAACAATGCCACCCCTGCGTCGCTGCGCTCCGACTGCCTGTCCGAATGATCGTGGAACAGGTGTCCGGATCAGCGTGGGCTGAGTGTCCGAATGGCGTGGAATCCGCATGCATCATTCACTGCGATCGAGCCAGAGGTAGATCTTCCTTCGAAATGGAAGGTTTTCAAGGGCTACATCGATATCGCCCTGGGGCGCCTGCCTGCTTCTTACGATTGGCGAAGTCACTTGGTAATTCCTCCCGCCAAATACCAAGGCACTTGCAACAGCTGTACGAGCTTTGCCGTTTCTGCGGCGATCGAGATTGCAACACTAATCAAAAAGGGAGGGAGTGCTCAGGACGTCGCAGCTCAGCACATGCATACCTGCATCGTGAACCGCGGTGCAGAGAACCCGCAGAACATTTGTCCCAAAGGAATTGAACCCAGGCGCTTGCTAAACCTTCTGGTGGAGTATGGCTACGCCACATCGCTCGCTGACGGCTCACCCTTCCCACCGGCAGCCTGCCTGAGGGTCGCCACCAACTCAAAAATACAGGGTTTCGCACTGTTTACCTCAGCTGCCGCGCGGTCAAGCATCACTACCGGACCTCTGGTCACAGATATGTACGTATGGGACGGCTTCTTCGACTACACCACCGATCGTGCGCCCCTATACACGCCCGACACCACCCGAGGCCATCCTCGGCTCCATTCGGTGTGTGTTGTGGGATACTTGCACGATGGCTGGATAATTAAGAACAGCTTCGGCACTTGATGGGGTGATAGGAACGCCTTCGCCACCATTGCGACCGGCACCTGTGGCCTTCTTACCGACGCTCCGCCGGCCGGCTTAGCACAGCGTCCCGCCTACACATTGGAGGTGTGAACACGTCAGCAGGTGCACGAGCAGTTGTGGGCCTTCATCCAGTCGCGACTGCTGGCCGGATTCCATTAAAATTTTGGGCCAGCGGGGTTGGCCTCAGCCTTGCTGGTGGGTGTGATCGTCAGCCGCAGGATCATCGGAGTGCCGCTGCTGGCTGAAGCGGGAGCCCAGCAACTGGTGTCGATTCTCGGACCTGCCATCCAGGAGATATTGCCGTCAGCCGAAGCGCCTGCCGCCTAGGAGTCCACCCGTAGAGCATACAACAGGATTGCGGGCAATTTAGTTCTACCTCCTTTGAAAAGCCCTTCTTAGAGGCTCATCGAGATGTTCTATGCGAGCCAGGATAGGCTTTGCAGAATACCGGTTGCAGACAATGCCTTACATCCACACATAGGGCCATCGGCACAGGCTCAAAAGCCGGGACATTTGGGTGCCAGGTCACAGTGGTGGCCCTAGCGGCTTAACCAGATACAGGTTCTCGATCAGCTCGGATCTGGCCGAAGCGACCTATAATGCGTCTTCAAATGATCGGAGCATCGTGGTCATGAAGCGCACACTTATTGGAATGGTCGAGGCTGGCGAGCCGCTGATATGGCAAACGCTTGAGGCCATTCAAAGGGCCTCTGAAGCTGAGGATTCTGAATTACCTTTGCATGAGGTTCGGTGTTTTTACCTATTGGCGGATTCGGTTTACCCAGCCGTCATTGACTCTCTGCTTGCCAAAGCTGGTCAACCACCGTCGTTCGCTCACCAGGATCCCGCCAGTAAATGACGCAAAAAACACCATTCCTTTATCCTGATCACCCTATGTATACCGAGGCCGTGGAGGCGTTGAAGCGTTACCACGAGGCGCAAGCTTCTGGGTGTCTCGCCGAAGAAATCGAACGGCTGCGTCAAATTGCGGAGTTACAGTTCCAAGCTGTGAACGAATATCAGCTCAGAGCCCTAGGCTACTATTCTCGAAAAAGCCATTGATGGGCTAGGTATGCGGGCGTTTTCTTGGGTGCCCTATTGAGCCGAATGCCGCACTGTTTGAGCAGTACGCCGACGCACTAACAATGCCCTGCGTCGAGCATTGGGCATCTACCCGATTTTGGTGGCGTTGCCGTACCGCATGCCGGGAACACTTGCGCGCCATGCGTGGACGGTTGCTCCAGCGACGTCGAGAAGCCACTTAGCAGTGGGTGTATTCTATCGATCGACTGCGCAAGAAGACTCGGCTTGCGGTAGCTAATGAATTCCTCTCCCCGACGCATTGTAATGACGCCCGGCAGAGGCCGGACGCCACCCATCTTACGCTGCCAGCACTAGTGTTAGTGATAAGCCTCGCCAGGTTTTACCTTGCCGCGGAACACGTGATAACTCCAGAAGGTATAAGCCAAGATAATCGGGATGATGAATAGCGCGCCGATCAGCGCGAACAACTGACTGGTCAATGGCGCAGCGGCCTGCCACAAGGTCAGGCTCGGCGGCACAATGTTCGGCCAGATACTGATCGCCAGGCCAAGGTAGCCGAGGAAGACCAACCCCACCACGGCGATAAAAGGCATGTGCGAGTGGCGCTTGCGAAGGGTCTTCAAAATCACCATTACCACCAACGCCGCTAGAGCAGCGATTAGCGCTGAACGCAACCAGTGGCTGGCATCGAACCAACGCTGGGCAATATCGTCGTTCAACGAAGCGGACCAGATACAAATCGTCACAATCACCACTGCCAAGGCGTAGGTAAGCGGCCGGCTGTAGCGACGCATACGCGTCTCAAGCATGCCGTCAGTTTTGATCAGCAGCCAGGTGCTGCCCAATAGCGCGTAAGTCAGCAGCAAGCCGACGCCGCAGAACATTGGGAACGGCGCCAACCAGTCCCAGCCGGAGCCGGCGAACTGACGGCCCACCATTGGGATACCACTGATGTAAGTGCCAATAGCCACGCCCTGGAAGAAAGTCGCCAGGACCGAACCACCAATGAAGGCCTTGTCCCACAGATGACGCTTGTGTGCCTCGGCCTTGAAGCGGAACTCGAAAGCTACGCCGCGGAAGATCAGTCCGGCTAGTACCAGCACCAAAGGCAGGTAAAGCGCTTCGAGGATTACTGAGTAGGCCAGCGGGAAGGCGCCGTACAACGCCGCCGCGCCGAGCACCGCCCAGGTCTCGTTGCCGTCCCACACCGGAGCCACTGTATTCATCATCACATCACGGTCGCTGGAGTCGCCGATCAGTGGGAAGAGAATCCCCAACCCCAGGTCGAAGCCGTCCATGATCACATACATCATCAGACCGAAGGCGATGATCACGCCCCAAATGACTGATAGGTCGATACCTTGAATTACCATTTTTGCCAGCTCCTTTTCAGTCGGCGACGGACAGCGGGCGACGCGCCGTAGCCAGCGATTCCGGTTGATCAGCGCTCGGCATTTGCTCGTGCGCGGTCGGCCCCTTGCGCACCAGGCTCATCATGTAGCAGATGCCGACGGTAAATACCGAGAAGTAGATAAGCACGAACAACCCCAGCGTCAGGCTCATCTGCGCAGCGCTGTGATTGGACGCCGCTTCGTTGGTCCGCAACATGCCGTAGACCACCCAGGGCTGGCGGCCCACCTCAGTGGTGAACCAGCCTGCCAGTAGTGCGATCAGCCCGGACGGCCCCATTAGCAAGGCGAACCCGAGGAACAGGCGGTTACGGTACAGTGCGCCGTTCCGACGCAGCACCAAGGCCAGCAGCGCGCAGGCGAGCATCAGCATCCCTAAACCGGCCATGACCCGGAAGCTCCAGAACACGACGGTCGAGTTGGGGCGGTCCTCTTTCGCGAAGCTTTTTAACGCCGGGATCTGCCTATCCAAGCTATGGGTCAGTATCAGGCTGCCCAGATAGGGGATCTCAATGGCGAAGCGAGTCTTCTCGGCCTCCATATCCGGCCAGCCTGCCAGGATCAGCGGCGACGGCTCACCGGGGATGTTCTCCCAGTGCCCTTCGATGGCAGCGATCTTCGCCGGCTGGTGCTCCAGAGTGTTCAAGCCATGAGCATCGCCCACCACTATCTGCACCGGTGTAGCGACAAGAATCATCCACATGCCCATCGACAACATCTTGCGAATCTGCGGCGTGTTGCGCCCGCGCAATAAGTGCCAGGCGGCGGAAGCCGAGACAAAAAACGCAGTGCTGAGGAACGCGGCCAACGCCATGTGGGCCAGACGGTATGGGAACGACGGGTTAAAGACGATTTTGAACCAGTCAAGCGGTACCACCCGGCCATCAATGATCTCGATACCCTGTGGGGTCTGCATCCAGCTGTTCGAGGAAAGGATCCAGAACATAGAAATCAGCGTACCAATGGCGACCATAACCGTGGCAAAGAAGTGCAGCTTGCGCCCTACCCGGTCCCAGCCGAACAGCATGACCCCGAGGAAACCCGCCTCAAGGAAGAATGCGGTGAGGACCTCATAGGTCAGCAACGGTCCGGTGACACTGCCAGCGAAATCAGAGAAGCGCGCCCAGTTGGTGCCGAACTCATAAGCCATGACCAGGCCCGAGACAACGCCCATGCCGAAGTTGACGGCGAAGATCTTTGACCAGAACTTATACAAGTCCTTATAGACCGCATTGTTGGTTTTGAGCCAGCAACCTTCGAGCACGGCCAGGAAACTGGCCAGACCAATAGTGATAGCCGGGAAAATGATGTGGAAAGAGACCGTGAAGGCGAACTGAATCCGCGCCAGGTCCAACGCAGTTAAAACTGACATAACAATATCCTTATAGACAGACGGGCTACCCAAAACTATGACCATCCTCAACCTGAACTTTAACTTTACTCATCAAAGGCGCAAGTAAGGTGGTCTGACGGAGTCCTCTAGGACGAGATCAAGGGTATCCGAGCAGCAATTGTAGGAACGCGAGAGCTCTGTGCTAAGCCCAACGAAATTTGGACTATCAGTTCACCGCCCATCAACTGGTAAATTATGGCCCAAACCGCTTGAATTAAAATAATTTTATTTACTCATCAGCACCACCTGGGGTACAAAGAAGATAGTCGCGACAATTAGCCGCACCAACTCCTATAGTTGGGTTGCCTCATCAAGTCGACCAGTCATCACAACAGATACAGCCTATTTTTTTGAGGACCTATCGTCAAATTGAAAATAACGACGAAATGATCAATTTTATCTATCCCCTTCCACTCAAGCGCACGATCACCCTTGATAGACGCGCCCTATGAGATAAATGAAAAAAGCAATCTAACCGACACCGCCCCCTCGCGGAGTAAAATCAATGAATCAATCGTCGCCGTAGGTGCGGCCTTGTTATAGACCGCCAGTGCTAAGACGCTCTAGACACTCACTCATTATCCGATCACACACCGACCGGCACCACTTCCAGCACTATCCACCTCTTTCTAGCTTCATCGAGACCAGCAATTAACTCGAAGACTCTTTCGGCCGTGACGAAAGCGGCTTGCCCCTTGACGCGATCGTACGCACGCTTGAGCGCGAACTCCTCAGTGCATTGGGTACACCATTCTTCCACGCCTCTAAACCTTGACGAGAAACGACGAACTTCGAATCGCGCCTCTGCCGTAACTCAGTGGATGGTAGACGGCGGTAGACCAGCTACCAAGAAGTGGGAATCGATCACCCCCTGAATGAGCGACTCGAACAAAAGCCCTAATTTACGAACCTCTTCCAAAGGCACGCCGCTCTCGTCCGCTTCCTTATAAGTTCGATAGGCCGTAAGCGCCTCGCGAAGCAGGACATCGCTTTCAAGATCAGCCGCCCCAATTGTCAGTTTCATGATTCATCCCAAATACCTTACCCAACGAACTCTAGGGCACTAATTACTCCAAGCCTGCTGAACAAACTTGATCAAAGCCTAATCAAGGGCGCTAAATAGGCAGGACAGAAAAGCACCTGCCAGTGAGGAGTGCCCTACAGCTTCGCTCGGACGTCCAGCCCCTCAAAACGGTGGTCAGAGGCCATAACAGCCTCTGACCCTTGTTATCAATGAAATAGATATAGCCTCGGCTAATCCAATACTCAACACAGGCCCTTAACTCCACAATCAACCAGCAGAATCGCTTGACCCACAACACCTCAACCCTCAACCCTCAACCCTCAACAGCTACATATAAATAAACTGTCGATACAATGCATCCAACTGCACACGAATGTTTTCTACACTCTCATCGTCATGTCGATCTGTATATTCAAGCAACTCCTGCTCCTTGTTAGTTATCAGTTCGCAAAGCGTTGATAAATTTTCGCAAAACTTGCTTGAGTGGACGACCGGCTCTACTACCAGAGTCGCTTCATCAGCCATTTTGCGGACCGAGGATACAGGTGAAATCCCTTTTAGTTTGTTGAATTCAATTTGACGTTCGCGACGACTCTTGGTTTCGTCAATTGCTTCTTGCATCGCAGGGGTCACAGTATCGGCATACAAAATAGCCGTACCATTTTGATTCCTCGCAACTCGACCGATCATTTGAATCAGCGCATGTGCAGATCGTAAAAAGCCAGCGCGATCAGCATCTAAAATGGCCACCAAAGATGCTTCAGGAATATCCAAACCTTCACGTAATAGACTAACTCCAATTAACACGTCGAAATCGCCTGCGCGCAATCCATTAATGATCTCAACCCGAGCATCAGCCTTGGTATCCGAGTGCATGTACCGGACGCGTACTCCCTGATCCGCCATAAAGGTACTCAGATCCTCGGCCTCAACTTTTGTTAACGCCGTGACCAATACCCTTTCATTGTTTTGCACACGCACAGATATTTCCCGAAGCAAATCGTCCATACGCCCCTCCAAAGGCCTTACTTCCACTTCTGGATCTAGCAACCCTGTAGGCCGAATTACTTGCTCAACAACTCTGCCCGCTGAAGCTTTGAGCTCATAGGGCCCTGGAGTTGCTGATACAAAAATGGCCTGAGGCTTAATGCCTTCAAATTCCTCAAAGCTCAATGGACGATTATTTTTTGACGAAGGAAGGCGGAAACCATAGTCTATTAATGTCTCTTTGCGACTTTGATCCCCACGATACATAGCTGAAATCTGAGGGACCATGACATGAGACTCATCAATAAATAGCAAGCCATCTTTAGGAAGGTAATCGAGCAGAGTTGTCGGATGCAGCGAAGAATCACGCTCATTCATATAACACGAGTAGTTCTCAATTCCGGAACAGTATCCAAGCTCACGCATCATTTCCACATCATTGGTAACTCTCTCATACAAGCGATTAGCTTCCACGAGACGGTTCTCTCGATTAAATTCCTCTACCCTCGACTCCATCTCGGCCAGTATTTCGACGGCAGCTGATTCAATTTTATTTCTCGGCGTTACAAACAAGGTCTTAGGCGATACCAGGTAGCTATCTACCTCTTCTAACAACTTACCAGTAATAGGGTCTAACCATTGAACCAACTCGATGTAATCATCCAACAGTACAACTCGAATGGCCCTATGCTCTGAATCCGCCGGGAAGATATCTATGATATCCCCGCGCACACGAAACGACCCACGCCTCAGAACCCGATCGACGCGATCATATTGCAGCAAAGCCAATTTTCGAATTAGTTCACCCTGCTCGATTTCTACTCCGCGTGCTAGCCGAACCTGTAGCGCACGGTAGCTGTCTGGATCTCCTAATCCATAAATTGAAGACACAGAAGCAACGACAATGACATCGCGGCGTTCAATCAATGACTTCGTAGTGGAAAGACGTAGGCGCTCCAGGTGCTCATTTATTGCCGAGTCCTTTTGAATGAAGCGATCGCTCCCAGGCATATAGACTTCGGGCTGAAAGTAATCGTAATAGGAAACAAAATACTCCACCGCATTTTCAGGAAAGAAGTTCTTCATCTCACTATAGAGCTGTGCGGTCAACGTCTTGTTGGGTGCCAAAATCAAGGTGGGCCGCTTAAGGCGATGAATCACATTGGCCATGGTGAAGGTCTTACCAGAACCAGTGATACCCTTCAACATCTGATGTGTTGCACCCTCTTCAATCCCTGAGATCAGGCGTGCTACGGCCTCTGGCTGATCCCCTGCCGGCGTATAGTTTGAGTGCAAAATGAATTTACCACTTGACATGACAATCCTCCAAATCGCGACTTGGTATTCAACTGGCGTATCAGCCAATTGAAATACTCGAACCTACCCTTAGTGGTACAGAACTTTCGGCAACTCGAAACTGATAGTGAAATATGCCTCCAGTTGGTAGCAACCACGTTTTGGGCTCTATGCACCGAGAGTGCTCACCTACAAACACCCTAAAGTGTTGACCGAGTCGAGCAAAAAATCCAATCAACTCGTGCCTTTGTCTCACTGATGCACCGCCAAGCCTTAGCGCAGATCGTGCTAAACAGCTAAGGTGGCACGTATATTTCGACCTGAACTGGTTCACAAAGCCTCTCATGGACGACCAGCTCAAGATAGCCGCGCGATACGCCTGGGCGGCCGTTAGTCTTTTGCTCGAAGTCGGCGATGGATCGACATTATGGCTCGGACAGGAATGGCTAACTCAGGACTACTAGCCACTTCTAAGAAAGCTCGAACCGAGGCAGACTCGAATGAATTTTTGCCAGCAACAAGGGCAATGGTGCAGTGTGATGGCGTTCCAGTGATCACAACCGCCCTGACATTGGCCACATGCAAAAAATTATTAGCTAAGGACTGTGGAAGAACTGCAAAAAATCTACCTGTCGAAATGTGCGAGACCAGTACACTCACTGAATCAGTTACAACAGATCGCATTTTACTTTGCTCAAGCCTACTTTCTACAGCAACTGAGAAAGTAGAAGCCAACAAACAGAGCTGCCTGCTTAACACATCTTCCCACGTTACGCTTGCAGGAAGTTCCAAGCCGAAACACCCAAAAAGAAACAACCGCTCCTTATGCAGGACTCGCGTATCGAAATCCTCCATGCAAGTGTTCTCAAGATGCATAAGTGCCACGTCTAGACCATTACTTTTAATCCCTTGCAGCAATGAACATGGGCTAGCAGTACTGATAGTTTGCTGCAACAGTGGGAATTTTTCAGCAAGTGCAGCACTTAAGATCGGGGATATAGAAGTCGTCCCCGGTACGATACCCAGCCGCAACTCACCTTCGAATCCACTTCGCAATGCGGCAAGTTCTCGATCTAAGGCTCTGCAGTCATCAGACATTTTTTGAGCCAATGCCAACACACGATACCCTTCCAATGTCAGGCCATCATAGCGCCTGCCATGGCGCACGATCTCGACACCCATGTCCTTTTCCAACTGTCTAATTCCGGAAGAAAGCGTAGGCTGAGAGACATTACAGATTCTGGCTGCGTTACCATAGTGCCCCTCGCGATAGAGAGCCAACAAGTATTCAAAATTTCTGACAATCATATGTGACCTCATCTACCAGCCTGGCACACTCCCTCGTCGCCAGTTATACTCTGGCAGAGTACGCTCTTTTTACATCCGAGCACTCAACATGACCATACACATTAGCTGCCGATATGCACTCCAACCTTTCAACCTTTCAACCTTTCAACCTTTCAACCTTTCAACCTTTCAACCTTTCAACCTGGACGTACGAAAACTTCAATCATCACTTAAATCCATCTAAGAGATCACCATGCGCATATTCACAATCGGCTTTACTAAGACCACCGCGCAGTCATTCTTTACAAGACTAGGGGAATCCGGTGCTAAGCGCCTAATCGACGTTCGCCTAAACAATACATCTCAACTGTCGGGCTTTGCTAAACGCGACGACCTCAACTACTTCACCAAAAAAATCTGTGAGATTGAATACCATCATCTCCTATTGCTGGCACCCACAGCAGACATGTTTAACGAGTACAAAAGTAAAGGTGGTGATTGGACGCACTACGCCGATAGCTTCCTAAAATTAATGTCATCGAGAAAGATAGAGAATATAGACAAGGAAATCATGGACGGCAGCTGCCTCCTTTGCAGCGAAAATAAACCTCACCACTGTCACCGTCGACTTGTTGCTGAATACCTGGCGAGCAAATGGCCAAATGTGGAGATCGTGCACCTTTAATATGCTAGCGATGTGAATCGAAAGCGCCGACATCTATCCCAGCTGCATACTCTACGGGTGAAATCTTGCTTATAGGGTACACATTCAGCTCATGTTTCCATCCCACAATATACGGTAAACGCGAGCTAGGTGCCGATCTCACATTCACTACCTAGAAGCTGCATACGTCCTGCAGGAACTGACAATCATCCCTGACTATCAATTCACCGTTGCAGTCTTACTTGGGTTCCAGCTCGGCGGGCCCACGCTTGGCCTGCGGTGTCGACCGCATGATCAGACGTGACCCTCGGTAACCGACACTGTGGTTCCAGACCCAACTCAGCGCGACACTCAAGCGATTGCGCACGCCAATCAGGAAATAGATGTGCGCCAGCTTCCAGATCCACCAAGCGAGTGCCCCACGCAGCTTCAGACGCCCCATGTCGATCACCGCCAGGCTACGACCGATGGTGGCCAGGTTGCCCTGGTGCTTGTACTTGAACGGCTCATCCACACTTTTGCCTTTCAGCCGCTTCTTGATCAGATTGGCAACGTACTGGCCTTGCTGCTTGGCCGCCGGCGCGATACCTGGCACGTACTTGCCATCCGACATCGCCGATGCCGCCGTGTCGCCAATCACGAAAATCTCGGGATGCCCCGGCACGCTCATGTCCGGCCTGACCAGCACTCGACCGGCACGATCCGCCTCGGCATTCAGCCAACGAGCGGCGGGTGACGCTTGCACCCCGGCCGCCCAGACAATGGTCTTAGCTGGAAGCGGCTTGCCCGCAACGATGACACCGTCAGCCGAGCAGTCGGTGACCGGAGCGCCCAACGCCACTTCAACGCCAAGCTTTTCCAGTGCGCGCCGGGTGTAGTCCGAGAGCTTCTCAGGGAACACCGGCAGCAGACGCGGCCCCGCCTCGATCAGCACCACCCGGGTAGCCCGCGGATCAATGGAACGGAAGTCATGGGCCAACGTGTCTTTCGCCAGCTCAGCGATCGTGCCCGCCAGTTCGACCCCCGTGGGACCGCCGCCGATGATCACGAAGGTCTGCAGTGCGGCACGCTCCGCCGGATTGTTGGAGCGTTCGGCCTCCTCGAACGCGGAGAGAATCCGTCCGCGAATCGTGGCAGCGTCCTCCAGAGTCTTCAGGCCGGGCGCATGGGGCTCCCATTCATCGTGACCAAAGTAGGCGTGCGTTGCCCCCGTCGCCAGGACCAGCGTGTCGTAACCGACGGTCGAACCGTTGTCGAGCAGGACTTGTCGCGAGCCGACATCCACACCCTGCACCTCCGCCATGAGCGTCTGCACATTCTGACGGTTGCGGAACAGGTAGCGAATCGGCCAGGCAATTTCAGAGGTCGACAGCGACGCGCCGGCCACCTGGTACAGCAGGGGCTGGAACAGGTGATAGTTGCGGCGATCGATGATCGTTACGTCCACGTCGGCGCCGGAGAATCCGTTGACAACGTCCAGCCCGCCGAAACCCGCGCCAACGACGACGACATGATGCCGTTTGTCAGAGGTCTTTTTCATCTTCAGGGTCTCCAGTGTTCAGCGATTCAACGCAGCCGCATGGTGGGCCATGTGTCCGCCCAGGTAGCTCGAAATAAAGTAGTAGCTATGGTCATGCCCGGGCCGCAGGTTGAGGGTCAACGGATGCCCTGCCTGTTCACAGGCGGCGCGCAGCAGTTCTGGGCGCAGCTGGTTCTCGAGAAACTCATCGCCCAGCCCTTGATCGACCAGCAACGGCAAGCGCTCTTGCGCAGAACGGATCAGTTCGACCGTGTCATAGCGCTTCCAGTCATCCTGGTTGTGCTCGCCCAGGTAAGCCGCCAGAGCCTTCTGCCCCCAGGGCACTTGTGTGGGGGCGACGATCGGCGAGAATGCCGAAACACTCGCATAACGACCTGGGTTGCGCAGCGCAATGACCAGGGCACCATGTCCACCCATGGAGTGCCCGCTGATGCTGCGCTTGGACGACGCTGGGAAGTTAGCCTCGATCAGCGCCGGCAGTTCGTCGACCACATAGGAATACATCTGGAAGTGATCGCTCCAGGGCAGCTCCGTGGCGTTCACATAGAAACCCGCCCCTTGGCCGAGGTCATAGGCCGCGTCGTCGGCGACGTTCTCCCCGCGTGGGCTGGTATCGGGGGCGACGACTATGATCCCATGCTCTGCGGCATACTGCTGCACGGCCGCCTTGGTGATGAAGTTTTGCTCCGTACAAGTCAGCCCAGACAGCCAGTAAAGTACCGGAAGCTTTTTATGTTCGGCCTGAGGGGGGAGATAGATGCCGAACTTCATCGTGCAACCGAGCACGGTCGACTCATGCTGATAGACGTCCTGCCAACCCTCGAAGCTGGCGTGATGTTCAATGCGTTCCATGGATATTCTCCTCATCTCTACGAGCCAGCGTTACCACTGGCATGAAGGATCACTGCTACAAACCCGGGCGCCACCACACCACGAAGGCCAGATGTCGTCTTCGATGTGCAAGTAATAAAATGTGCAAGCCAGTGAGACATCAAAACGAGAAATACAGCAAATGACACAGCCCACTGGCTTGCTGTGAATTCCGTGTGTCTTGCAACGCCTTCGGCCATGAAGGCGAGACAATTACCTTTCGGAGCTCGCGTCAGCTGACGTGGTCTCCGAGTGCCGTGGCCGCGTGGCATGAGTAGACATGCCAGGCACGGTCACGGCCAGAGCGGAAGGTGCGGTCGTCCTAACCGGAGCAGGCTCCGTTCACAACGACCTCACGACTCCTTGGTTTCAGACAAAGGTGTAGGCACACACTTTGTTACCAGCTGGGTCACGCAGGTAGGCCGCGTAGGCACCCGGCAGGTGGCCAC
>NZ_JACOPW010000017.1 GCF_015461845.1 Pseudomonas mucoides
GCCTGGAAAGTGTCCGGATGGCCGTGGAATCGGTGTCCGGATGCTCGTGGAATGAGTGTCCGGATCAGCGTGGAATCACTGTCCGGATGTGCGTGGAATGGGTGTCCGAGTCAGCGTGGAATCCGCATATGGATCAGATAAATGCGAAATGGGGACGCGGGACGCTTCGACCAGGCCGCGTGCCGGTTGCTCCAGATTGGGGTATGAAGTGAGAGATGCTCAGTCCCTGCTACACGACACGGCTCGATCAGCTCTGGACTGTAAATTGCGAATAGACGCTTAGCTAAGGATCTACATTTTGCGCCACACCAAGGCAGGAATGGCCCGGATGTAAATTAGCTCGCTGACCAATTCAATCAGCGTTTGGGTAATGACTGCTGCCGCAGCGAGCCCTCTGATTTCCCCGGGCAAGGCCAGTGCGAGGGGCAGAACCACCAATGAATTTCGTGTCGAACTGCTGAAGGCCACTGATCTCGCAGTGATGGCCGGCAATTTAAATGCGCGCGCAACCAAGGCACCAACCAATGGGGCCAAGAGCATGAAAGCGAGGTAGACAGGAATAACAGGCATCAGCTTGTCCATGTCTCTAACTACAGCTGAAATCTGAGATCCGATAACTACGACCAACACAGCAGCCATAGCCGGTACAGGCATCCAAGCCCATGCGTTGTTCCAGCCCTCAACGACGCGCGATCTCTTTGCCCCGGCAGCTGTTGCTACCGCGAATACCAGAGGCAAAGCGATCAGCACCACAAAGGCCTCAACAAATGGCCCAATAGAAATGACCACTGCGGAGTCGCTACTCAGCATGAAGGCCAGGTAAAGCGGCAGCAGCACGAGCTGTAGCAAAAGTAGCAGTGGAGTGGCCGCCAGAGTGAGTTTGGAGTCACCTTTGCCTATATGGGTAAACACCACTACGTAGTCGATACATGGCGTCAGTAAAACCAACAGGGCACCCACCAAAATCGCTGGGTGATCGGTGATCCCCATCGTCAATGCCCAAACCAGCAAGGGGATGGCCACGAAGTTGGCTGTCAGCAACGCCGCCATGAATCGTTTGTTCGCAAGACCCTCCCGGAGATCCAAGAAGGGAATCTGTAGAAACATGGCGTACATCAGCACTGCGATGGCTGGTGTCACCAGCGCACCCATAGCTTGAGACGCATTGGGTGCAAGCAGGCCTCCGATGGCCGCGACCACGACCGCCACGAAGTAAACGGGAATTTGGTTTTTCTCTAGCTGTTCTCTGTCCACGAAATGCCCTTCAAGCGCGTGAAATTATTTTCTGAAGAGAGGGTAATATCTGTAGCTACTACAGGTTCAAGAAAATGCTTGGGGAATTTGCATGTCAGGAATCGGGGCGCTGTCGAAATCAACGGGTTGCCACATTGAAACAATTCGCTATTACGAAAAGATAGGCCTTCTACCTCCGGCCCTGCGGTCGGCAGGGCGGCATCGAATCTACACCGAAAAGCATCGATCCAGACTCATCTTCATCCGGCAGAATCGTGAGCTGGGCTTCCCACTCGACGACATCAGAGAACTCATTGCGCTCGCGGCAGATGCTGATCGTCCGTGCGCTGATGCACTGTCAGTCGTTAGAAAGCACTTGGCAGAAGTAGAGTCGAAGGTAGCTAAGCTCCAACAGATCCGAAAAGAACTGCTATCGATGGCCGGCACGTGTGAATCCACCTGCCTGGGTTCGTACACCCCAAACTGCACAATTGTTGAGTCACTGTTCCAGCCTGCTGCTGGATCTCGCTCTGGTTGCTGCTCCTAGGCGACTAACGAAGCGTCGGGGACAAGCCGCCATGGAAACTTCGTCAAAAGTATTGACCGTCCGCGTCCGGATACACTGGCCCACTTGGTGACGCAGAACCAGGCTCCCAAGTCGGCGAGGAGTGTCTTGCCAAACCCCGACTATATGGAGGGCGTCAAAGGCAGAAGGATCACTTTCTCGCTGGAAAGCGCCCTCAGCTCTGCAACCTCAAACATAAGGCGCTGATTCACTGAAGCGACTTTTGCCAGCTCCGCTAACAACTGATCGTTTTCAGCACGAAGCACTCTATTTTTCTCTCTCTCGCTCACCAGAGCCAGATGCTTCAAATCACGCTGGGCCCGCACCGATTTGCCTACAAGTGTGCGGATCCTCTCAGCCACCGCTGGATAGGTGTTATGAATGAGAGCAGGCGTTACACCTGCTGCACGTGCAACTGATGCGATAGAAAGCTTTTCGTCGGCAGCGACCATCCCATCGACGGCCTTATCAAGAGCGTCGAGAGTTTTTGACCTGGAACGGCCTGAAGGCCGCTGCTTAGTGGGATCAGCCATTCAGGGCCTCTTCAGAAGCATCGTTAAGTGGAGAAAGTCCCAAGCTCGTGAGGACATCGAACGCAACCTGTAAATCGCGCTCAGCGCGCTGCTTAACCGCAGGGCCGGCGTCTTCGATTTTGATTAGCTCTTCCTGCTGGAGGTAAATGTCCTGCCAAGTACCCGCGAAGAACTCGTCAATCACAGAGTGCTTGCAGCCAGGGCATCGAGTGGCCTCATATAATCCAGCTCCACCGCAGCCTCGCTCTGTCGCCAGACACCAGCCATGGCCAGTCGCGCGAATGTTGGCTTGAGGAGCAGTTTGCGCAAGCAAAGCAGCCCTACTCTTAATTGGTATTGCTCGTAGCTCAACTATCTTTTCACCGGCACCTCCAGCCAATGGCTGATCGTCGAGCCAGGATTCAATCAAGTCTATTTTAAACTCAGTCATCTGCTGCAAGATTTCATCAAATAGGGCGAGATCTTGCTGGGGGTTAGACGCATAAAGTTGGGTCATGCTCATACTGGTGTGTTTAAACTGCCACTTGAGATAGATCAGCGAAGTACGCCCCATACGCGACTCAACAAAGCACCTTGCATACGTTCGCCTGCACTGATGCGTCCTCAACGGCCATTCGCTCCCAGCCGCTTTAGCTAGGCGGTCGAAGGCCGCGTTGGATCCCTGGTCACTAAGAACGTCAACATGCTTATCCTTGAGATTACCGCCCTCAGCATGTCGACCGAGAAATAACTTATTTGAGTCCTTCCGAGCCTTGTGCAATCGCAGAAGGTGTTCACCCGGATCACAAGGAGCAGTGTTTTTTACCAGGCTTCGAATTTCAGTCTCTAGCTCCTTTCTTAAGGGAGCAGAATATTTTGCGAATAGTTCCAGAGCATTCAACGTCAATTCAGGGACAAGATACTCAACCTTCCCTTTACCGGTCCCCGCCGCGTCAGGATAGTTGTCGTGTGAGTTGATTCGATGAGTCTTGGTCGGTGGGCGGAAGTGAGAGCCGTGTGGCGCGTTATTCGATAGAGCATCGGGAGTGGGTGGTGCGGCAGATGATGCCGCCCTTGAACCGGACGGTGCCGGAGCTGGTGGAAGCGACAGGCATTACTGATGCCACCCTGTATGCTTGGCGCAAACAGGCCAGAGCAGCGGGAGCAGTGGTGCCGGCAGATGGACAGCAGGCCGACCAGTGGTCGAGCCAGGACAAGTTTCGGGTGGTGCTGGAAAGCGCCAGCCTCAATGCGGCTGAGCTGGCGGAGTACTGCCGGCGCAAAGGCCTGTATGTCGAGCAGATCAACGCCTGGCGCGAAGCCTGCGAGCAGGCCAACAGCCTGGCTCAGCCGAGCAAGACCCGGCGCGAACGCGAAGAGGAAAAGGCCGCGAAGAAGCGCATCAAGCAGCTGGAGCGTGAACTGCGGCGCAAGGATGCGGCGCTGGCAGAAACCGCAGCTCTGCTGGTGTTGCGAAAAAAAGCCGAGGCGCTCTGGGGGAAGGACGAGGACGAATGATCAGCGCCCCGGATCGCCGTGAAACGCTGCAGTTGATCGAGGGCGCCGTGGCGGCGGGAGCGCGGCGGGCGCAGGCCTGCGCCGAACTGGGCCTGTCGCTGCGCAGCCTGCAGCGCTGGCAGCACTGCCCGGAGGATCGGCGTCCTTCGGCACAGCGAGCTGAGCCGGCCAACAAGCTGACCCCGCAAGAGCGCTGCCGCGTGCTGGAGGTCGCCAACCAGCCCGAGTTTGCCAGCCTGCCGCCGCAGCAGATCGTGGCGCGGCTGGCCGATCAGGGCACCTGGCTGGCCTCGGAGTCGACCTTTTACCGGTTGCTGAAGGACGCCGAACAGCAGCATCCGCGCGGCCGTAGCCGCCCACCGGTGAAACGAGCGCTGACGACCCATGTGGCCGACGGCCCGAACCAGCTGTGGTGCTGGGACATCACCTGGCTGCCGACCACGGTCAAGGGCCGTTACTTCTACTGGTACATGATCAAGGACGTCTACAGCCGGAAGCTGGTGGCCAACGAGGTGCATGAAAGTGAAAGCGCCGAGCAGGCCGCCCAGCTGCTACGCCAGGCCTGCCTACGTGAACAGCGGGCAGGCCAGCCGCTGGTACTGCACTCGGACAACGGCAGCGCGATGAAGGGCTCGACCATGCTGGCGGCCATGCAGAACCTGGGTGTGATGCCCTCGTTCAGCCGCCCGCGGGTGAGCAATGACAACGCCTATGCCGAGGCCTTGTTCCGCACGGCGAAGTACTGCCCGCTGTGGCCGGAGCGGCCCTTCGACACGCTGGAGCAGGCCAGGAACTGGGTGAACAGCTTCGTGGCCTGGTACAACCATGAACATCGCCACAGCGCCCTGAAGTTCGTGACCCCGGCGCAGCGACATACTGGCCAGGCAGAAGAGTTGCTGCGCAAGCGTATCGAGCTGTACGAGGCGGCGCGTGCACGGCACCCGGAGCGCTGGAGCGGCAACATCAGGAACTGGGTGCTGGCACCAATCGTGTGCCTGAACCCGGAGCGGGAAGCGGTACTGCAGCAAACATCAAAGGCAGCGTGACACGCTCACGCGACAACTACCTTGAAAATCGCCGGGTCTTATGCTCAATCGTAGAAACCCAACAAAATAACACTCCATCTTTAATTTCCCTACGCCAGGCGCCAACCTCGATTCCAATTGCCTCATCGTTGCGCATTCCGCTAGTAATCGAAACGATGTACAGAACGGCATTCCGGCAACGAATAATCATTCGATGGTCGCTAGGGTGATATGCAATTCCATTAATCGCCAACTCGTTCTTCATCTCATGAACAATTCTTTCACAATGGTTGAAGATTTTTGACTGCTTAGCGTGAGGAATGATATCTGTCCGCCCTACGCCCCTATTCGCGGACTCCACCCCTTTGACTTTGCCTATCCCGCAAACACGCCATAACGAAGACTCCCCCCAAGGGTATCTTGAAATGGGGTGCAATGTATCCGCAGAAAACATCCAGAGAAAGTCTATAACCCGCAACCGCCCATACAGCGGAAGAGGTCGCAATTTCAGCTCTTCCTTGCATAGATAGATATAATTACTAATATGAATTTGGCGCATTTCAGAAAAGTTAGAGACACCTACGCTGGCCAACCAACGCAGGAAAGGCATGACACTAGCAACAGCAAATGTCGTTATACCCCTTGCAATTGGAGGCCGAGATTTTGGAAGCCCTCGCTTAAACCATGCGTAGGTAATAGCTTTGCTATCATCAATCAGTGCCGGCGGGAGGCTCATATCCCAACTAATAAACTTGTTGGATCTGGCAACGTTCGCTTGATCGAAGAATGGGCGAAGATCCCATTGAGCATCGCCAAACCTACTAAGTACGAGCGTTTCGCCACGCTCATTTACGATAGCACTAATGACGATAGCATCCCGTTCCATCGGACTTAAACCGTCAGCTGTAACTGGTTGAGCTACAAGGACGTCATATGCCTTCAGTACAGCATTAGCGGTACGAATATTCAAATCACACCGCTCTGTTTTTTGTTCATGAATTCAATCTTTTTTGCCCAGAAAGGATGCGGATCGGATTCAGCCTTGATCCGGGCCCGGCCAACTAATGCTCTATCAAACTTCCGAGAAGTAAAATCGTCAATAAGCTTGATATATTGAAGCTGACGCGCTCTCCACGCTTCCCATTCATCCGTGAGAAAATATGCAATCTCTGCATGTAAAAATTGCTGATAGCTAAATAACCGGTGCAAATCTTCTAGCGAACCTACAATTGCGTAGCTGGGACAACCAAGGCAGTGAATGAACTCAGAACAGTGATTCACACCATCTTTAGGCGCAAAGTTTCCGTATAGGCTATCCTTACAACCGCCTGGCGGGGTCGGAGTGATGTCGATGCCACGAAGCTTTTCAGGAAACGCCTCACCAATAAATATTGCGCCTTCCGTTTTAATCTCATCATTGATTCTGAGATAGTGATTATCTGCTACAGCGGTAGAATGCCCCATGACAGATGAAACTTCTAAGATATCACCACCACTAAGTTTCCATAGTCGGCTTTCCATAGTTTTTCGTAGCCGACTAAGAGTTACAACAAGCTGGCCGCCCTCATCATCTAGAAGGCCATGCCGCTGACAGATTCTTTTAGCTGTTACATATAGCGCACCAGGGGTAAGAGCGACGACCTCATTTGCGCGTCCCCTCTGCCCTGAGCGATATAGCCAAATGTAAGAGCTGATTTCATTAGATGCAAGCGCTACGAGCGGCTTGCTTATTTCGAGCGCCTTATTCAACACCGCAACCCCATCGAGCGGTACAGCGCTAAATTTGTCTAGCAGATTTGTCTGCCGAACTGTTTTGCTTTGAGCACCTTTACCCCGACGTTTTACGGTCGTAATCAACCTGAGATTGGGCATGAAAGGATGAGGCTTGAGTGCATCTCTGGTCATTTCCAGCAGCGGAGTAGTGTTAACTCCTGACCTTGCAGCTGTTAACAGCAGCAACACAGCCATTTCTTCCGCACTGTTACCGGAAAACCTATTTTTATGAATAGCTACGAGGTCGGATTTCAATGCCCGAACCAGCCTCTGCATTTCCGCCATTGAAAGAGGGTCAGCATCCTTAGTGGTCTTGTCATTGAAAGGAAATGGATTTGGAGGAAGAAGCTCGTCAATGTCCGATTCAATAAAGCCGTATTCAGCTAACGCAATAATCAGCGATTTGAAGCTGGTGTAATAATTCTTTGCGGTCGAGCCTTTTGGATACTTCAACTTCAGCCAAGAGATAAAGCGTTCTAGATGGCGCTTTGTCAATCCGTTCGGCGTAAGTGGTGGCGATTTAAGAGCTTCACTTTTTAAGAACCCAAAAAAGAACCTTAACCCATTTACAGAATACCCAAACAAGGTTGCTACCGAGTAATTCCCCCCACCTAGAAGCATCCTAATTACGTGCAGACTCTGGATCGCCCATGCATCAAATCCTAGGCCAATATATTGAGAGTGATCGATTTTTCTGTGGTTTCTCGGATTTTTAGGTAACGCAACTTTTAATTGTTCATCGACCGCCTCGACGCCCTTAGTGATGGTTTCTAAAGTAGCTTTGTATTTCTTAATTCTGGCCAAGTAGCAGCCCTCAGATCTGCGTTATGGGGGCTGACATAAACATCATATCGATCTCATCCTCGTACGCCAGCACGGATTGAGCCTCAAGCTGATTTATCAGATGAAGGTAAATCATAGTTGTCTGAACATCCGAATGGCCCATTCGATCTCTAACATACAACAATGGCTCGCCCTCAAAATCTTTACTTTTTCGAAGAGCAAGTAATGTATACGTGCCATAGGTATGTCGCAGCATATGAGCGCGAACATAGATCCCGCACTTCTTCTCATAAGACTTCATTACGTCGACAACTGCGTCTTTTGAGTAGTGCCTACCTTCATTCGTAAGAATCAACGCACTAACATTCCCGTCACCGAATCTTTTACGCATTTCTCTCTGATGGAGAGAGTAAGACCACATATCCTCCATCAGCGACCAAGGTACGTCGATGGTTCTAGGGCGGTCATATTTGATATGCATATCTGTGGGTTCTAGAGCGACGCTAATCATTTGCCCTTTACGCAAGCCTTTCTGCAATTTTGGGTTGAATACATATTTCAGTGGGAACGACCTAGCCTCACATGAGCGAAGGCCAGTTCTTACCATGAGATGGAAAAGTATTCGGTGGCTTGGGTCGGCATCTAAGCCAAGGCATTCCTTGACCTGATCCTTTGTTAAAAATTTGGTTAGCCGCTTTTGGGCCCTAACCATCACCGACGGCTTGGTGCTTTGGGCATTCGGTCGCGTAACGTGAGAGAGCAATCCGGAATGGGCAGATGTCCTGACCCGTCTCTCACCGAATGGCAGCACAGCGATCAAATTGCGCTGCTTAGCCCAGCGATAGAAACGCACGATCAATGCGAGGCGGTTATTAACGGTGCGGGGATCAAGCGAAAGCTCGCCACTCGACCAGTCTCGGTACCTCGAAAGCACACTCAGGCCGTTGGCCGCGCTTTCTTCGTCCCATTTCAGACCATTGGCTTCCAGGAACGCGAAGTAATCATAAAGACGTCGACCGTAGGCCTCCCAAGTCAGACGGCTCAGCGCTTCGCCAGACTCAACGAGTGCGTGCCAAAGGAAGGATTGCGCGGGTTCCACCGGCCAACCATCCCCCGCGATCAGCAGCGGAAATCCTTCAAATGAGCGACCGGCCAACGCTAGGTCTTTAGTTGCAAACAGCAGTCTCATACAAAGCCCTAGCCACAGAATACTCAGCACTATGAAAGCCAGTTAATTGCGGTTTCAGAGGTGCGTAGAAAGTGATGCGGACTGTACAAGATTTACTAACGATTTCTACCCCTCAGATCGTTGTTACTGAGCGTAATTATTGGTGTTGTTCTTAAGTCTGGCCTGAACAGTCTTTCGCATGAGCAGTAGAAGCTGTTGTTCTGGGGCTTGCGAAGAGTTAGGAGAAAAGTATCCTCGTGGCAACAGATTAGAAATCTTCAGTATTCAAGCCCGGTTGGAGGAAAGAGATGGAGCTGCTTTGGGCCACTGAGTCCTTAGTGATAGGAGGTCGTCCATATCCTGGATTCCCGATCTTGCTGTGGGACACCATGGATAGTTGCGTGCATGCGAACGAGTTTATGCGCGACTACCTCCTCCGAGGGGCCATAGGATCTAAGAAGTCTTGGCCTAGCACCGGGCGTGCTCTATACGATTATTTCAGCTTCCTCCAAGCGCATGGACTCGACTGGCGAGATGTAGATCGAGGTGAGGCAAAGAGCCTAGTCGTGGGCTACCGAGATTTCTGCTTGGTAGAGTGTCAGTTGGCACGTTCCACCACCCGCCAAAGGCTTCATTACGTATGCAAGTTCTACGAGTTTGCTCAACATCAGGGATGGGTAACCAAGCTACCGTTCAGACTTGAGGAGCGGAAAATAAATGGCGAGTCAGGTTTTCTAGCTCACGTTGCTGCCAATGGTGGAACAGCATTGGTGAATGACATCATGCCGGTGAAGCACCGAGTGCTGCCCAAATTTCTCAGCATGAACGAGATTAAGGCGCTGCTGGCAGAAGCAGAGAATCCACATCACCGAATGATGATCCGGCTGGGTCTTCATACAGGGCTGAGGCGAGAAGAAATCGCGACTTTTCCCTTGTCCTACGTCTTCGATCCCGACAAGGCCGGCAAACCTGAGCGAAACATTCGGATTCATCTCGATCCACAAGATGGTAGCAGTATGCGCACCAAGAGGAGCAAGCCGCGTGACATTTACATCAGTCGGCGTTTCCTCCTGGAGCTCCATCGATACGCGGTGCAAGTTCGTGGTGAGCGGGCTTCGTTGAGTGATACCCAGCACAAACCATTGTTTCTGAATCAGCTTGGTGAGCCTTACGCCGATGATGGAAAGCGCATTGAACGCATTGTCCGTGATATTGGAAAACGAGCGAACCTCAGAGTGCATCCGCACATGCTTCGTCACACCTATGCAACTCATACGCTACTCGCTCTTCAGCGCAATGGCCGAGAGGTTGAACCGCTCGTGTTTTTGCAGCGACAACTCGGCCACAGCTCCATCCAAACGACGATGATATACCTGCACCTGATCAATGAACTCGCTGACAATGCGGTACTGGCTTACGATGACGAGCTTGCAGATGGCATGGACGCATTTTAATGGGCAAGCGAAAGATCTTTGTTAAGACCGACCTCAGCGTGCCCCAGGTGGAACATAGTCGTGATTCAGTGGGTGCGGTTTTCGTACTTCCTGAAGCGCTTCCACCTACAAATACGAATGTCGATTTTGGGAGAAACCCTACCGGCTCTAGAAACTATGATTTCGCGTCGTGGTACGGGGTTGGTATCGATTCAATCACCTATGCATGCCAGCGGCAAATTGAGCGATACCTCGCCAAGCAAGACAGCGAAATCGAGCCGAGTACCGTAGCGAGTATATGCAAAGGCGGCCTAAATCACTTCCTCAACTTTGCGACTTTGCGAGCCACAGCGCTTGAGCGTGAGCTAGTGCTTGGAGACATTAATCGTTCCTTAGTGGACGATTTTCTCGGGCACCTCGCAGGCCTTGGCATCGCTACCCTCAGCCAGAGAAGTCACTACACGTCTGCGAAATCCATCCTGAATGCGTGAATCGCCCCTGGTTTTCTAGACACTCTCCAAGCTCAGGAAATAGCGTTTCTCATACTCTACTGGAGACAGCTGCATAGCACTGCTGTGTCGGCGTTTAGGGTTATAGAACATCTCGATGTAATCG
>NZ_JACOPW010000018.1:0-3631 GCF_015461845.1 Pseudomonas mucoides
CTGCATACGCAGATAGGGGTTTCGGAATTTAATCTTGACGATGACCTACTCTCACATGGGGAAACCCCACACTACCATCGGCGATGCATCGTTTCACTGCTGAGTTCGGGATGGGATCAGGTGGTTCCAATGCTCTATGGTCGTCAAGAAATTCGGTAGCCAGGTCGTTTACCTTTCGGTTCACGCTCCAGCGAATGGGTATGTAATAGATTTGTGTGTTTCGTTTCGAATTTTCGACTTTGTATCGTCTTCACACACCGCAATCTGGCCTTTCGACGCAAATTGCTTGGGTGTTATATGGTCAAGCCTCACGGGCAATTAGTATTGGTTAGCTCAACGCCTCACAGCGCTTACACACCCAACCTATCAACGTCGTAGTCTTCGACGGCCCTTCAGGGGACTCAAGGTCCCAGTGAGATCTCATCTTGAGGCTAGTTTCCCGCTTAGATGCTTTCAGCGGTTATCTATTCCGAACATAGCTACCCGGCAATGCCACTGGCGTGACAACCGGAACACCAGAGGTTCGTCCACTCCGGTCCTCTCGTACTAGGAGCAGCCCCTCTCAAATCTCAAACGTCCACGGCAGATAGGGACCGAACTGTCTCACGACGTTCTAAACCCAGCTCGCGTACCACTTTAAATGGCGAACAGCCATACCCTTGGGACCGGCTTCAGCCCCAGGATGTGATGAGCCGACATCGAGGTGCCAAACACCGCCGTCGATATGAACTCTTGGGCGGTATCAGCCTGTTATCCCCGGAGTACCTTTTATCCGTTGAGCGATGGCCCTTCCATACAGAACCACCGGATCACTAAGACCTACTTTCGTACCTGCTCGACGTGTCTGTCTCGCAGTCAAGCGCGCTTTTGCCTTTATACTCTACGACCGATTTCCGACCGGTCTGAGCGCACCTTCGTACTCCTCCGTTACTCTTTAGGAGGAGACCGCCCCAGTCAAACTACCCACCATACACTGTCCTCGATCCGGATAACGGACCTGAGTTAGAACCTCAAAGTTGCCAGGGTGGTATTTCAAGGTTGGCTCCACGCGAACTGGCGTCCACGCTTCAAAGCCTCCCACCTATCCTACACAAGCAAATTCAAAGTCCAGTGCAAAGCTATAGTAAAGGTTCACGGGGTCTTTCCGTCTAGCCGCGGATACACTGCATCTTCACAGCGATTTCAATTTCACTGAGTCTCGGGTGGAGACAGCGCCGCCATCGTTACGCCATTCGTGCAGGTCGGAACTTACCCGACAAGGAATTTCGCTACCTTAGGACCGTTATAGTTACGGCCGCCGTTTACCGGGGCTTCGATCAAGAGCTTCGCGTTAGCTAACCCCATCAATTAACCTTCCGGCACCGGGCAGGCGTCACACCCTATACGTCCACTTTCGTGTTTGCAGAGTGCTGTGTTTTTAATAAACAGTCGCAGCGGCCTGGTATCTTCGACCGGCATGGGCTTACGCAGTAAATGCTTCACCCTCACCGGCGCACCTTCTCCCGAAGTTACGGTGCCATTTTGCCTAGTTCCTTCACCCGAGTTCTCTCAAGCGCCTTGGTATTCTCTACCCAACCACCTGTGTCGGTTTGGGGTACGGTTCCTGGTTACCTGAAGCTTAGAAGCTTTTCTTGGAAGCATGGCATCAACCACTTCGTGTTCTAAAAGAACACTCGTCATCAGCTCTCGGCCTTAGAATCCCGGATTTACCTAAGATTCCAGCCTACCACCTTAAACTTGGACAACCAACGCCAAGCTGGCCTAGCCTTCTCCGTCCCTCCATCGCAATAACCAGAAGTACAGGAATATTAACCTGTTTTCCATCGACTACGCTTTTCAGCCTCGCCTTAGGGACCGACTAACCCTGCGTCGATTAACGTTGCGCAGGAAACCTTGGTCTTTCGGCGTGGGTGTTTTTCACACCCATTGTCGTTACTCATGTCAGCATTCGCACTTCTGATACCTCCAGCAAGCTTCTCAACTCACCTTCACAGGCTTACAGAACGCTCCTCTACCGCATCACCTAAGTGATACCCGTAGCTTCGGTGTATGGTTTGAGCCCCGTTACATCTTCCGCGCAGGCCGACTCGACTAGTGAGCTATTACGCTTTCTTTAAAGGGTGGCTGCTTCTAAGCCAACCTCCTAGCTGTCTAAGCCTTCCCACATCGTTTCCCACTTAACCATAACTTTGGGACCTTAGCTGACGGTCTGGGTTGTTTCCCTTTTCACGACGGACGTTAGCACCCGCCGTGTGTCTCCCATGCTCGGCACTTGTAGGTATTCGGAGTTTGCATCGGTTTGGTAAGTCGGGATGACCCCCTAGCCGAAACAGTGCTCTACCCCCTACAGTGATACATGAGGCGCTACCTAAATAGCTTTCGAGGAGAACCAGCTATCTCCGAGCTTGATTAGCCTTTCACTCCGATCCACAGGTCATCCGCTAACTTTTCAACGGTAGTCGGTTCGGTCCTCCAGTTAGTGTTACCCAACCTTCAACCTGCCCATGGATAGATCGCCCGGTTTCGGGTCTATTCCCAGCGACTAGACGCCCTATTAAGACTCGCTTTCGCTACGCCTCCCCTATTCGGTTAAGCTCGCCACTGAAAATAAGTCGCTGACCCATTATACAAAAGGTACGCAGTCACCCAACAAAGTGGGCTCCCACTGCTTGTACGCATACGGTTTCAGGATCTATTTCACTCCCCTCTCCGGGGTTCTTTTCGCCTTTCCCTCACGGTACTAGTTCACTATCGGTCAGTCAGTAGTATTTAGCCTTGGAGGATGGTCCCCCCATATTCAGACAAAGTTTCTCGTGCTCCGTCCTACTCGATTTCATGACTAAGAGATTTTCGCGTACAGGGCTATCACCCACTATGGCCGCACTTTCCAGAGCGTTCCGCTAATCTCAAAGCCACTTAAGGGCTAGTCCCCGTTCGCTCGCCACTACTAAGGGAATCTCGGTTGATTTCTTTTCCTCAGGGTACTTAGATGTTTCAGTTCCCCTGGTTCGCCTCTTAAGCCTATGTATTCAGCTTAAGATAACCATCTTATGATGGCTGGGTTCCCCCATTCAGACATCTCCGGATCAAAGTCTGTTTGCCGACTCCCCGAAGCTTTTCGCAGGCTACCACGTCTTTCATCGCCTCTGACTGCCAAGGCATCCACCGTATGCGCTTCTTCACTTGACCATATAACCCCAAGCAATCTGGTTATACTGTGAAGACGACATTCGCCGAAAATTCGATAATACTCAATTAAGAGCAACTCACAAATTTTACCTTAGCCTGATCCGTTACCAGTGAAAGTAACGTTCAGTCTATCTTTCTATCACATACCCAAATTTTTAAAGAACGAACTAGTCAAAGACTAGAAATCAACATTCACCATCTCAACGATGGAATGCTCATTTCTAAGCTTTCTTACTAACAGAAGCAGTAGTGGTGGAGCCAAACGGGATCGAACCGTTGACCTCCTGCGTGCAAGGCAGGCGCTCTCCCAGCTGAGCTATGGCCCCGTATTTCTACAGGCGTTTCCCACACAAAATTGGTGGGTCTGGGCAGATTCGAACTGCCGACCTCACCCTTATCAGGGGTGCGCTCTAACCAACTGAGCTACAGACCCAATTTCGAG
>NZ_JACOPW010000018.1:3727-5025 GCF_015461845.1 Pseudomonas mucoides
GCTCCCGAAGGCACCAATCCATCTCTGGAAAGTTCATTGGATGTCAAGGCCTGGTAAGGTTCTTCGCGTTGCTTCGAATTAAACCACATGCTCCACCGCTTGTGCGGGCCCCCGTCAATTCATTTGAGTTTTAACCTTGCGGCCGTACTCCCCAGGCGGTCAACTTAATGCGTTAGCTGCGCCACTAAGAGCTCAAGGCTCCCAACGGCTAGTTGACATCGTTTACGGCGTGGACTACCAGGGTATCTAATCCTGTTTGCTCCCCACGCTTTCGCACCTCAGTGTCAGTATCAGTCCAGGTGGTCGCCTTCGCCACTGGTGTTCCTTCCTATATCTACGCATTTCACCGCTACACAGGAAATTCCACCACCCTCTACCATACTCTAGCTCGTCAGTTTTGAATGCAGTTCCCAGGTTGAGCCCGGGGATTTCACATCCAACTTAACGAACCACCTACGCGCGCTTTACGCCCAGTAATTCCGATTAACGCTTGCACCCTCTGTATTACCGCGGCTGCTGGCACAGAGTTAGCCGGTGCTTATTCTGTCGGTAACGTCAAGATTGCAACGTATTAGGTTACAACCCTTCCTCCCAACTTAAAGTGCTTTACAATCCGAAGACCTTCTTCACACACGCGGCATGGCTGGATCAGGCTTTCGCCCATTGTCCAATATTCCCCACTGCTGCCTCCCGTAGGAGTCTGGACCGTGTCTCAGTTCCAGTGTGACTGATCATCCTCTCAGACCAGTTACGGATCGTCGCCTTGGTGAGCCATTACCTCACCAACTAGCTAATCCGACCTAGGCTCATCTGATAGCGCAAGGCCCGAAGGTCCCCTGCTTTCTCCCGTAGGACGTATGCGGTATTAGCGTCCGTTTCCGAGCGTTATCCCCCACTACCAGGCAGATTCCTAGGCATTACTCACCCGTCCGCCGCTCTCAAGAGAAGCAAGCTTCTCTCTACCGCTCGACTTGCATGTGTTAGGCCTGCCGCCAGCGTTCAATCTGAGCCATGATCAAACTCTTCAGTTCAAACATCTTTGGGTTTTTAAGAAACCCTAAACTTGGCTCAGCAATCGTTGGTTACATCTTTGATTTCTCGCGGAGTAACTTGTGATGCTGATAATCTTGTTGACTATCAGTCTGACTCCACAAGCACCCACACGAATTGCTTGATTCAGTTGTTAAAGAGCGGTTGGTTAAGATCTTTCGTCTCAACCGAGGCGCGCATTCTACAGCAGCCTCTGTTGCTGTCAAGCGGTTATTTTCAGAAGTTTTCAAAGTTTCGCTTGGAAATCT
>NZ_JACOPW010000019.1 GCF_015461845.1 Pseudomonas mucoides
TGCGGATTCCACGCCATTCGGACACTCAGCCCACGCTGATCCGGACACCTGTTCCACGATCATTCGGACAGGCAGTCGGAGCGCAGCGACGCAGGGGTGGCATTGTTAGTCTGAGGTGCCCGGCGTCGTCAATTTCTGCGTCCGTTTGCGCATTGATTCACCCTCCAGATTGATCCGATAAGCGTTGTGCACCAGGCGGTCGAGGATGGCATCGGCCAGGGTCGGATCGCCGATCAGTTCGTGCCAGTTGTCCACCGGCATCTGGCTGGTGACGATGGTCGAGCGCTGGCCGTAACGGTCGTCCAGTAGCTCCAGCATGTCGCGCCGTTGCTCGCCGGTGAACGGGGCCAGGCCCCAGTCGTCGAGGATCAGCAGGTCGGTCTTGGCGTAGCTGCTCATCAGCTTGGCGAAGCGGCCGTCGCCATGGGCCAGACCCAGTTCTTCCAGCAAACGTGGCAGGCGCAGGTAGCGCACGCTGTAGCCCTCCCGGCAGGCCTGGTGGGCCAGGGCGCAGGCCAGCCAGGTTTTACCCACGCCGGTGGGCCCGTTGATGATCAGGTTGAGTCCGTCGCGTAACCACTGACCGCTGCTCAGCTGGAGGATCAGCGCCTTGTCGAGTCCGCGCGGGCTGCGGT
This sequence comes from Pseudomonas mucoides, assembly GCF_015461845.1. Lineage (GTDB taxonomy): Bacteria > Pseudomonadota > Gammaproteobacteria > Pseudomonadales > Pseudomonadaceae > Aquipseudomonas > Aquipseudomonas mucoides. The sequence continues at coordinate 636 of NZ_JACOPW010000019.1, forward strand.
AGTCGATGTCTTCGAGGCAGGCGTTGTGCTTGAGCCGGGCCTGACGCAGGCGGCTGCTGAGGCGCTTGTCGTCGCGTTCGGTCAGTTCGCGGTCGACCAGCAGGCCGAGGCGTTCCACGAAGCTCAGGCTGTCGATGTCGGGGGTTTTCAGTTGCTCGGCGAGTGCCTTGAGCATGCCGGTCAGGCGCAGGGTCTGGAGCTTGTCCAGGGTCGGATGGGGCAGCATGGTGGGATTCCTTGTGTTCAGTGGTAGTAGCCGGGGCCGCGCAGATTGGCGTGGTCGTCCGGCAGCAGGGGCAGGTTGGCTTGAGCCAACGGCAGGCTTTCCAAACCCTGGCGCAGGATCGATTCGAGGCTCTTGTAGCTGCACGCACCGAGGCTGAGGGCGCGACGGCAGGCCAACTCCAAGCGCACTTCGCCATGGGTCTTGCCCAGGCGCAGGATGCCCAGGCAGGCCCGGTAGCCTTGGGTTGGGTGGATGCGCCGTTCGAGGATGTGGCTGATCACGCCGGCCGTGTTCGGCCCGGTCTGCTCAGCCCAGCGGATCAGCCGTTGTGGCGTCCACTCGGCGTGCTCGCGATGGCTCTTGGGCATGTGCTCGGCCTGTGTGCTGTGCCGGCCCTTGTGCGGTGAGCGAAGGTGGCTGGCCACCCGCTGATTGGCGTGGAAGCACTCCACCGTGCGCGCTGTCAGGCGTACTTCCAGTTGTTTCTTCACCAGTTGGTACGGCACCGAGTAGTAGTGCCCATCAACCTCGACGTGGTAGTCGATGTGCACACGCGCCTTCTTCCACTCGGCATACACGTAGGGTTGCTCCGGCAGCGGCCGCAGCACCGGACGATCCAGGGCTTCGAAGGCCGAGTGCCGGGAGCCCGGCAGCTTGCGAAACGGTCGTCGGTTGAGGCGCTCCAGCAATAAGGCGATGGCGCTGTTGAGTTCGTTCAAGGAGAAGAACTGGCGGTTCCTCAGCGCGGCGAGGATCCAGCGCTCGACCACCTGCACGCCGACCTCGGCCTTAGCCTTGTCGCGCGGCTTACGCGCCCGCGCCGGCACCACCGCCACGCCATAGTGCTCGGCCAGATCGCGGTAGCTCGGGTTGATGTCCGGCTCGTAGCGATGGCTCTTACTCACCGCGCTGCGCAGGTTGTCCGGCACCACGATCTCCGGCACGCCCCCGAGGAAGGCGAAGCAGCGGGTATGCGAGCCCAGCCAGTCCGGCAACTGCTGCGACCAGGTGGCTTCGGCGAAGGTGTAGCTGGAGGCGCCGAGCACCGCGACGAACACCTGCGCCTGGCGGATCTCGCCGCTGTGCCGGTCGATCACCGGCACCGTCTGCCCGGCGTAGTCGACGAACAACTTCTCGCCGACGCGATGTTCCTGGCGCATCACCACGTCCAGCTTGCCCTGCCAGGCCCGGTAGTGCTCGCAGAACCAGCTGTACTGAAAACCCTGCGGCTGGCTCAGGCGATACTCCTGCCAGAGCAGCGCCAGGGTCACGCCGGGGCGACGCAGCTCGGCGTGCACCCAAGACCAATCAGGCAGTGGCCGCTGCTCACTGGGCACCGCAGGGGCCAGTGGGAACAGTTGCTGTTCCAGTTCGGAATCGGACAACGAGCAGGGCCAGGCTAGACCGCTGGCGGCAAAGCGACAGAGGTAATCACCGGCACTGCTGTGGCCTATGCCCAGACTGCGGGAGATCTTACGGACAGACAGCCCGCAATCGAACTTGAGGCGCAACACCTCACGGATTTTACGCATGGACAAACGCTCCACGACGACCTCTCTGCTTCGAAAAAGAGGTCGATGGTAGTGAATAAATCCTGCGTAGCTGCCTGCCTGGAAAGTGTCCGGATGGCCGTGGAATCGGTGTCCGGATGCTCGTGGAATGAGTGTCCGGATCAGCGTGGAATCACTGTCCGGATGTGCGTGGAATGGGTGTCCGAGTCAGCGTGGAATCCGCA
>NZ_JACOPW010000002.1 GCF_015461845.1 Pseudomonas mucoides
ACTGGAAGCTGGCAGATGCGGTGTATTTGAACCCAGAACGCCCTGAAGTTAACGGCGCAATGGGTTAGCAGCGGAAGTACCAAGGCGACAGGTACCTTGACACGTACCGAACGCCAAAAAAGTACCCCAAAAGGCTCGCCCCGAGCGTCCGGCCCCTCGCTAAGGCTCGGCGTTCCTTCGCTCCGGTATCCATCCGGGGACACTGCCCTCCGGTCTGCTTCGCTACGACCTACATGCAGCGTGTTCGACTGCGTCGAACGGCGCTACGCGCCACTCCCCGGATGCACACCTCCACTCAGCCTCCCGAAGGGGCGGGCATATCAAAAACAGCAGAGGCGGCCTACCGGCCGGCCTGGTTTTGATTGCGTGTGTCCATCTCGAAGTTGTGTGTGGTTGCGATTTGTTGATCTTATTGGTTTTGGTTTTGGTTTTGGTTTTGGTTTTGGCTTTGGTTTTGGCTTTTGATCTTGATCTTGATCTGCTTTTGATCTTTCGCCCCTTCGGCAGGCCGAGCGTAGGTGTTCATCAGGGGGGTAGGCGCGTAGCGCCGTGCGGCGAAGCCGCACACATCGAGAGGAGGTCGTAGCGAAGCAGACCGTAGGCGATGCCCCCTGATGGACACCGTAGCGAGGGAACACTGAGCCTTAGCGAAGTGCCGTACGCCGGGGCGAAGCCTTTTGCTTACTTTTCGGCGTTTGGAAAAGTGAGTCGCTGTAAGAGCGAAACCATAAGCAGCCGTTACCGCAGCAACGGATATGTACATCGAGCTCCGATCACCAAGCAGAAAACCCCCAATCACCCCACCTGATACCCAATCATTCAGCCAAACCCCATCCCCGTCAGGTTAACAAAAGATAACGTGGCGTCGATTGTCAGACCTTTCCAAACCCCGATAGGATAAGCCAGCTTCCGAAGGGGCTCTAGATTGCGCGTTTCAGGACTAAGCTCCAAACAGCCAATCACCACGAGCCACCTTACGGCGCCCTGAAAGGTTGAACGACCTAACAATAATAATGGGGGAAGGTCTATGAGTGAGCCTGTCATGGGTGTGGGTATCTGCCGCCCGCCGGCACTGCGCAAATTCGCGTTGCTGGCTACAGCGCTCTCGCTGTTGGGCTGTGCCGCCTTGTCGGCACCTGCGCTGGCCGCTGCCGCGCCAGCATCCGATACTGTTTTTGCCATTGAATCTGCCAAGGCCGTCAAAAGCCTGATGCTCGATGTCGTCCACGCCGGCAAGCGCCTGGTGGCGGTCGGTGATCGCGGGCATATCCTGTATTCCGACGATCAGGGCGCAACCTGGGTTCAAGCCAAGGTGCCAACCCGCGCACTGCTGACCTCGGTGTTTTTCGTCGATGACAAACACGGCTGGGCCGTCGGCCATGACGCTCAGATCCTCGCCAGCGAGGACGGTGGCGCCACCTGGACCAAGCAATTCGAAGATTTGAAACGCGAAGCTCCGCTGCTCGACGTCTGGTTCAAGGACGCCAACAGCGGCTTTGCCGTGGGCGCGTATGGCGCGCTGCTGGAAACCACCGACGGTGGCAAGCACTGGGAAGACGCCAGTGATCGCCTGGACAACGAAGACCAGTTCCACCTCAACGGTATCGCATCGGTCAAGGATGCCGGGCTGTTCATCGTCGGCGAACAGGGCAGCATGTTCCGCTCTGCCGACTGGGGCCAGACCTGGGAAAAACTCGAAGGCCCGTACCAAGGTTCGCTGTTCGGCGTGATCGGCACGGCACAAGCCAATACGCTGCTGGCTTACGGTCTGCGCGGCAATCTCTACCGTTCTACGGATTTCGGCAGCACCTGGGAACAGGTTGAACTCAAAGCCACTCGCGGCGCGCTGGAGTTCGGGTTATCCGGTGCAACGCTGCTTGACGACGGCGCCATCGTGATCGTCGGCAACGGCGGCTCGGTCATCCGCAGCAACGACAACGGCGAAACCTTCAGCGTGTTCAACCGTCCGGATCGCATTTCCGTTTCGGCAGTGACGGCGGCGGGCAACGGCAATCTGATTCTGGCAGGACAGGGCGGCGTTCGCGCTACTTCGCCAACCGGCTCAGAGCTGGGCAAATAATAAGAAGGGCGGAGCTATGACATCCATGACAAGTCATCACCAGGACAAGGCGACGTTTCTAGAGCGCCTGATTTTCAACAACCGCCCGGCAGTGATCACGATCTGCCTGCTGGTCAGTATTTTCCTGTTCTGGCAGGCGACGCTGATCCGGCCGTCCACCAGTTTCGAAAAAATGATCCCGCTCGAGCATCCCTTCATTCAAAAGATGATGGAGCACCGCAACGATCTGGCGAACCTGGGCAACACCGTGCGCATCTCGGTGGAAGCCACTGACGGCGATATCTTCTCCAAGGAATACATGGAGACCCTGCGTCAGATCAACGACGAGGTGTTCTACATTTCCGGCGTCGACCGTTCCGGCCTCAAGTCGCTGTGGAGCCCGAGCGTGCGCTGGACCGAGGTAACGGAGGAGGGCTTCGCCGGGGGTGAAGTGATCCCGCAAAGTTACAACGGCTCCCAGCAAAGCCTCGATCTGCTGCGCAACAACGTCCTCAAGTCCGGGCAGGTCGGGCGGCTGGTGGCCAACGACTTCAAGTCGAGCATCGTCGACATCCCGCTGCTGGAGTCCTACCCGGACCCGCAGGACCAAGGCAAGTTGGTGGCACTGGACTATCGCCAGTTCTCCCACCAGCTGGAAGAAAAGATCCGCGACAAGTTTGAAAAGCAGAACCCTAATGTGCAGATCCACATCGTCGGTTTCGCCAAGAAAGTAGGTGACCTGATCGATGGCCTGGTCATGGTGGTGATGTTCTTCGGCGTCGCCTTCATCATCACGCTGATCCTGCTGTACTGGTTCACCAACTGCATGCGCAGCACCGTGGCGGTACTCAGTACCACCCTGGTGGCGGTGGTCTGGCAGTTGGGGTTGATGCACTTCTTCGGCTTCGGGCTCGATCCTTACTCGATGCTGGTGCCGTTCCTGATCTTCGCCATCGGTATTTCCCACGGCGTACAGAAGATCAACGGTATCGCCTTGCAATCCAGTGAGGCCGATAACGCACTGACCGCTGCGCGACGCACGTTCCGTCAGCTGTTCCTGCCGGGGATGATTGCGATCCTCGCGGATGCGGTGGGTTTCATCACGCTGCTGATCATCGACATCGGTGTGATTCGTGAGCTGGCCATCGGCGCGTCCATCGGCGTGGCGGTGATCGTGTTCACCAACCTGATCCTGCTGCCGGTGGCGATTTCCTACGTCGGTATCAGCAAGCGAGCCGTTGAACGCAGCAAGAAAGACGCACACCGCGAACACCCGTTCTGGCGCCTGCTGTCGAACTTCGCCAGCAAAAAAGTCGCGCCGGTGTCGATCTTCCTCGCCTTGATCGCCTTCGGTGGCGGCCTCTGGTACAGCCAGAACCTGAAAATCGGTGACCTCGATCAGGGTGCACCAGAACTGCGTCCGGACTCGCGCTACAACAAGGACAACAACTTCATCATCAGTAACTATTCCACCAGTTCCGATGTGTTGGTGGTGATGGTCAAGACCAAGGCCGAAGGTTGCTCACGCTATGAAGCCATGGCACCGATCGATGAGCTGATGTGGAAGATGCAGAACACCGAGGGCGTGCAGTCGGCGATTTCCCTGGTGACCGTGTCCAAGCAGATGATCAAGGGCATGAACGAGGGCAACCTGAAATGGGAAACCCTGTCGCGTAACCCGGACGTGCTGAACAACTCCATCGCCCGTGCCGATGGCCTGTACAACAACAGCTGCTCCCTGGCGCCGGTGCTGGTGTTCCTCAACGATCACAAGGCGGCAACGCTGGATCGCGCCGTGCATGCGGTGCAGGACTTCGCCAAGGAGAACAACAAGGACGGCCTGGAATTCATCCTCGCGGCCGGTAACGCCGGCATCGAGGCGGCCACCAACGAGGTGATCAAGGAATCCGAGCTGACCATCCTGATCCTCGTCTACATCTGTGTCGCGACCATGTGCATGATCACCTTCCGTTCGTGGGCGGCGACCTTGTGCATCGTGTTGCCACTGGTGCTGACCTCGGTACTCGGCAACGCCTTGATGGCCTTCATGGGTATCGGTGTGAAAGTGGCGACCCTGCCGGTGGTTGCGCTGGGTGTAGGGATTGGCGTGGACTACGGCATTTACATCTACAGCCGTCTGGAAAGCTTCCTGCGTGCCGGTCTGCCGTTGCAAGAAGCCTATTACCAGACGCTGAAGTCCACCGGTAAAGCCGTGCTGTTCACCGGTCTGTGCCTGGCCATCGGCGTGTGCACCTGGATCTTCTCGGCCATCAAGTTCCAGGCTGACATGGGCCTGATGCTGACCTTCATGCTGCTCTGGAACATGTTCGGCGCGCTGTGGCTGTTGCCGGCGCTGGCACGCTTCCTGATCAAACCGGAGAAACTGGCCGGGCAGAAGGGCAACTCGCTGTTCGCTCACTGATCCTTGCCTGAAACAAAAAAGCCGCAACCCTGGTTGCGGCTTTTTTACACCCCGAATTCAACACTAACCCCCCTGTAGGAGTAGAGCTTGCTCGCGATAGCGGTCTTACATTCAACATCTATGTTGAGTGACCCTCCGCCATCGCGAGCTAGCTCTGCTCCTACAGGGGATGTGTTTTTTCAGGAAGGATCGCTACCCAACACCACATTCAACGCACTGCGCGCATCGTCCAACTGCACCAGCGTCGCATGCCGTGCGCCGAGGGCATCGCGGTTTTCGATGGCGGTGAGAATCGCCTTGTGCCGGGGCAGCGCCAGTTCATGCAGGTTCGGCCGCTGGTTGGAATGCTTCAAGGCTTCGGCAATCGCCACCGACAGCATGTTGCACAGGTTGGCCAGCAAGTCGTTGTGGGTTGCATCGGCGATGCGGCTGTGGAAGTCCAGGTCCGGTTGCAGCAACGCTTCCGGGGTCGGCGCCGCTTCCATGCGCTGGTAGGCTTCGCCGATGGACGCGATGTCTGCCTCCGTGGCGAACTGCGCGGCGAGTGCAGCGGCGGCGGGTTCGATGATGCTGCGCACACTGGTGAGCAAATCGAAAAACTGATTCTGCGGGCTGCTTTGCATCAACCAATGCAAAACGTCCGGGTCGAGCATATGCCACTCCTTGCGCTGCTTGACCACCGTACCCACTCGCGGACGGGAATACACCAGGCCTTTGGCAACCAACACTCGGGTGGCCTCGCGCAGCACCGGGCGGCTGACCGCATACTCCTCACACAACAGGGCTTCGGCGGGCAGTTTGTCGTCCGGCTTGAAGCGCCCGGAAACGATCTGCATGCCCAGTTCCTGGACAATGCGCGAGTGCATGCTTTTGCGGTCGGAGGGTTTGCGGTAATCCATGGGGAACGGCGCGGTCCTGTGCGAAGGGGGGGCTGCATGATAACAGGCACGACGGGATCTTGAGGCAGGTGCAAAGCAATTGTGGGAGCGAGCCTGCTCGCTCCCACAGGGGGGGCAGTGGGTTAGTGAGAGTGGCGCGGCACTTCGGCGCCGCGGCAGCCGACCAGGAAGTCGAAGTCGCAACCCTGATCCGCCTGCAGCACATGGTCGATGTACAGCTGACGATAGCCGCCCAGGATCATCTGTTGCGGTGGCTGCAAGTCCGCCATCCGCGCGGCCAGTTCAGCATCCGGAATATCCAGGTGCAAACGGCCGCTGGCACAGTCCAGCTCAATCCAGTCACCTTCTTTCACTGCCGCCAATGGCCCACCTGCCGCCGCCTCCGGTGCAACGTGCAACACCACGGTGCCGTAGGCGGTGCCACTCATGCGCGCATCGGAAATGCGCACCATGTCGGTCACGCCTTGGGCGAGCAACTTGGCTGGCAAACCCATGTTGCCGACTTCAGCCATGCCCGGGTAACCCTTCGGCCCGCAGTTCTTCATTACCAGGATCGAGTTGGCGTCGACGTCCAGTTCCGGATCGTTGATCCGCGCCTTATACATGTCGAAGTTCTCGAACACCACCGCGCGCCCACGATGCTGCATCAGTTCTGCCGTGGCCGCGGACGGCTTGAGCACCGCACCGAGTGGCGCCAGGTTGCCGCGCAACACGCAGATGCCGCCGTCGGCACGGATCGGGTTGTCGAGGGTGCGGATCACTTCGTCCTCGCCGTAGATCGGCGCGTCTTTGGTGTTCTCGCCGAGGGTCTTGCCGTTGACAGTCAAGGCATTCGGATGCGGGATCAGGTTGGCCTCACCGAGACGGCGCAGCACGGCGGGCAGGCCGCCGGCGTAGTAGAACTCTTCCATCAGGAAGCGCCCGGACGGTTGCAGGTCGACGATGGTCGGCATGCCGCGACCGATACGGGTCCAGTCGTCCAGCTCCAGGTCCACGCCGATGCGGCCGGCGATGGCTTTCAAATGGATTACGGCGTTGGTCGAACCGCCAATGGCGGCGTTGACACGAATGGCGTTTTCGAAGGCTTCTTTCGTGAGGATTTTCGACAGCTTCAAGTCTTCTCGAACCATCTCCACCGCACGCATGCCGGACATGTGCGCGAGGACATAGCGGCGTGAATCAACCGCCGGAATCGCCGCGTTGTGGGGCAGGGAAGTACCCAGTGCTTCGGCCATGCAGGCCATGGTCGATGCCGTGCCCATGGTGTTGCAAGTGCCCGCCGAACGGGACATGCCACCCTCGGCTGCGAGGAAGTCGTCGAGGGTGATGGTGCCGGCTTTCACTTGTTCGCTGAGCTGCCAGACCACCGTGCCCGAACCGATGTCCTTGCCCTTGTGCTTGCCGTTGAGCATCGGACCGCCGGTGACGACGATCGCCGGCACGTCGCAACTGGCCGCGCCCATCAGCAGCGCCGGGGTGGTTTTGTCACAACCGGTCAGCAATACCACGCCATCAATCGGGTTGCCGCGAATGGCTTCTTCGACGTCCATGCTCGTCAGGTTGCGGGTAAACATGGCAGTCGGGCGCAGATTGGATTCGCCGTTGGAGAACACCGGGAATTCAACCGGCCAGCCACCGGCCTCGATCACCCCGCGTTTGACGTGCTCCGCGATCTGGCGGAAGTGCGCGTTGCACGGGGTTAATTCCGACCAGGTATTGCAGATGCCGATGATTGGTTTGCCCTGGAACTGGTGGTCGGCGATGCCCTGATTCTTCATCCAGCTGCGGTACATGAAGCCGTTCTTGTCGGCGGTGCCAAACCATTGGGCGGAGCGCAGGGTGGGTTTCTTATCAGACATGATCGATTCTCTTATTGTATGACTATATTGTTGCGACTACGGCGTAACATAAGCTCAAATTCACAGGTTTGGAAGTGTTGTTGGGTAAATAGTATTACTATATAGTCGATTTCAACGGAGGGTTGGCCCTGGTTGTTTTCGGCGAGAGGCGGCCCCCGAGGTTCTATAACAACAACAATCGGAGACCGATCTCATGAGCCAGGAACTGCGGCTTATCCGTCGCATCACGCTGAAACTGATTCCCTTCCTGATCCTGCTGTACCTGATCGCCTATGTGGATCGCTCCGCCGTAGGCTTCGCCAAGCTGCACATGGGCGCCGACATCGGCCTCGGCGACGCCGCTTACGGCTTGGGTGCCGGGCTGTTCTTCATTGGTTATTTCCTGTTTGAAATCCCCAGCAACCTGATGCTCGATCGCTTTGGCGCACGACGCTGGTTTGCGCGGATCATGATCACCTGGGGCGCGATCACCATCGGCATGGCGTTCGTTCAGGGACCGCAGAGTTTCTACGTGATGCGCTTTCTGCTCGGTGCGGCGGAAGCCGGGTTCTTCCCCGGCGTTCTGTACTACATCACGCAGTGGTTCCCGATTCGCCATCGCGGCAAGATCCTCGGTCTGTTCATCCTGTCCCAGCCTATCGCGATGATGGTCACCGGACCGGTGTCCGGCGGCTTGCTCGGCATGGACGGCACCCTCGGTTTACACGGCTGGCAGTGGTTGTTCATCGTCATCGGTACACCGGCGATCCTGCTGACCTGGCCGGTGCTGCGTTACCTGCCTGACGGTCCACAGCAAGTGAAATGGATGGACCAGGCCGAGAAAGACTGGCTGTCCGGTGAGTTGAAAAAGGACCTTGAGCAATACGGCCAGACCCGTCACGGCAACCCGTTGCACGCACTCAAGGACAAACGCGTATTGCTGCTGGCACTGTTTTATCTGCCAGTGACGTTGAGCATTTATGGCTTGGGTCTGTGGTTGCCGACGTTGATCAAACAGTTCGGCGGCAGCGACCTCGTCACCGGTTTCGTCTCGGCAGTGCCGTACATCTTTGGGATTGTCGGTTTGCTGATCATTCCGCGCAGCTCCGACCGATTGAATGACCGCTACGGTCACCTGGCCGTGCTGTATGTGCTGGGTGCCATCGGCCTGTTCCTCAGCGCCTGGCTGACGGTGCCGGTGTTGCAACTGGCGGCGCTGTGTCTGGTGGCGTTTGCGCTGTTTTCCTGCACGGCAGTGTTCTGGACTTTGCCGGGTCGATTCTTTGCCGGGGCCAGTGCGGCGGCCGGGATCGCCTTGATCAACTCGGTGGGCAACCTGGGTGGTTACATCGGTCCGTTCGTGATCGGTGCGCTCAAGGAGTACACCGGCAACCTGGCGTCGGGGCTGTATTTCCTGTCGGGTGTGATGGTGTTCGGGCTGGTGCTGACGGGCGTGGTTTACCGGTTGCTGGAGCGCAAGCACGTGCTGCCGGCGGATCAATTTGCGGCCAGTGCGCGTGGTGCAACCCGCACCTGAGTTTCAGGGTTAACGCCGATCAACTGTAGGCGTGAGCCTGCTCGCGATAGCGGTGTATCAGTCGCCATCAATGTTGAAGGTGATGGCCTCATCGCGAGCAGGCTCACTCCTACGGGGATCGGTGGTGTTTCGAATAAACAGGAGAAAATCATGCGTTTGGTTCAATTCGAATTAAGTCATGGCGAGCGCCGCGTCGGTGTCGTCGAGGACGGTCTGGTCCGTGAAGTGCAGAACGCGCATACCGTTCGCGATCTGGCACTGGCAGCCATTGAAGCCGGCACAACTCTGCAGCAGCAAGTAAACGCCCTGGGCCTGGGCATCAGCCACAACTACGCCGAACTGCTCGCCGCGCTGCGCATCCTGCCACCGCTGGACCACCCGGACCCGGCTCACATGCTGGTCAGCGGCACCGGCCTGACCCATTTGGGCAGCGCCTCGGCCCGGGACAAAATGCATCAACAGGCCGGTGACGAAGCGGCCATGACTGACACCATGCGCATCTTCAAATGGGGCGTGGAGGGCGGTAAACCGGACGCAGGGCAGGCCGGCGTACAACCGGAATGGTTCTACAAGGGCGACGGCAGCATCGTCGTTCGGCCGGGCCAACCGTTCCCGCTGCCACCGTTCGCCGAAGACGCCGGCGAAGAGCCCGAGCTCAGCGGCCTCTACGTGATCGGTCACGACAGCAAGCCTTATCGCCTCGGTTATGCGGTCGGCAACGAGTTCTCCGATCACGTCATGGAACGTAAGAATTACCTGTACCTGGCACACTCAAAATTGCGCAGTTGCAGCTATGGGCCGGAGCTTCGGGTGGGCGAACTACCCCAACATCTGGCCGGCACCAGCCGCATCCTGCGCGACGGCGAAGTGCTGTGGCAGAACGAGTTTCTCAGCGGCGAAGCCAACATGTGCCACAGCCTGGAAAACCTCGAATACCATCATTTCAAGTACAGCCAGTTCCTGCGTCCGGGGGACGTGCACATTCATTTCTTCGGCACCGCGACCCTGTCGTTCGCCGACGGTATTCGTACGCGGCCGGGTGATGTGTTTGAAATCAGCCAGGTCGAGTTTGGTGCACCGTTGATCAACGGCATCGAGCCTGCGCCAGCAGCGTTCGAACCCGGCACCGTCGTCACCCTTTAAGGAGATACGCATGACCCTGATCCTTGGACACAACTACATCGGTGGCCAGCGCAGCGCTGTCGGCTCGCTCAAACTCCAGAGCCTCGATGCCAGCACCGGCGAAGCGTTGCCGCATGATTTCTACCAGGCCACTGCGCAAGAAGTGGACGCCGCCGCCAAGGCTGCCGCGACGGCTTACCCGGCCTATCGTAGCTTGAGCGCGGAACGTCGCGCCCAATTCCTCGATGCAATTGCCGATGAACTGGACGCTCTGGGTGACGAATTCGTTGCCGTGGTCTGCCGCGAAACCGCGCTGCCTGCCGGCCGTATTCAAGGCGAACGCGGTCGCACCAGCGGCCAGATGCGCCTGTTCGCCAAGGTGCTGCGTCGCGGTGATTTTTACGGTGCACGGATCGATAAAGCATTGCCCGAACGCACGCCACTGCCACGTCCGGACTTGCGCCAATACCGTATCGGGCTCGGCCCGGTGGCCGTGTTCGGGGCCAGCAACTTTCCGTTGGCGTTCTCGACGGCGGGCGGCGATACCGCCTCGGCCCTGGCGGCGGGTTGCCCGGTGGTGTTCAAGGCGCATGGTGGTCACATGGCCACGGCCGAATGGGTGGCTGACGCAATCCTGCGTGCCGCGGAAAAAACCGGCATGCCGGCCGGTGTGTTTAACATGATCTACGGTGGCGGGGTCGGCGAAGCGCTGGTCAAGCACCCGGCAATTCAGGCCGTCGGCTTTACCGGCTCGTTGAAGGGCGGGCGCGCCTTGTGCGACATGGCCGCTGCACGCCCTCAGCCAATTCCGGTGTTCGCGGAAATGTCGAGCATCAATCCGGTGATCGTGTTGCCACAGGCGTTGCACAGCCGCGCTGATACAGTCGCCCGTGACCTGACGGCGTCAGTGGTTCAGGGCTGTGGTCAGTTCTGCACCAATCCAGGGTTGGTGATCGGGATTCGTTCCCCGCAGTTCAGCGCATTCGTGCAGCAGGTCGTGTCGTTGATCAACGATCAGCCGGCGCAAACCATGCTCAATGCCGGAACCTTGAGCAGCTACGGCAAAGGCCTGGAAAAACTCCTCGCGCATCCGGGTATCGCGCACCTGGCGGGCAACGCGCAACAGGGCAATCAGGCTCAGCCGCAACTGTTCAAGGCGGACGTCAGCCTTTTGCTCAAGGGTGATGAAGTCTTGCAGGAAGAGGTGTTCGGTCCGACCACGGTGGTGGTGGAAGTGGCCGATCAGGCACAACTGAGCGCTGCACTGAACGGGCTGCATGGCCAGCTCACGGCAACGATCATTGGCGATCCGGCGGACTTTGAACAGTTCGGCGAGCTGACCGCGCTGCTGGAGCAAAAAGTCGGGCGGATTCTGCTGAACGGGTATCCGACCGGTGTGGAAGTTTGCGATTCGATGGTCCACGGCGGACCGTACCCAGCGACGTCTGATGCACGCGGCACGTCAGTGGGCACCTTGGCGATTGACCGCTTCCTGCGCCCGGTGTGCTTCCAGAACTACCCGGACAGCCTGCTGCCGGACGCGTTGAAGAATGGCAATCCGCTGCGCATCCAGCGACTGGTGGATGGCCAGCCATCACGAGAAGCCCTCTAACGGTTAAACACAATCCCTGTAGGAGTGAGCCTGCTCGCGATAGCAATCTAACTTCCAACATCAATGTTGAATGAAAGACCGCCATCGCGAGCAGGCTCCCTCCAACATTGTTTTGTGTTGCTGGTGAGTTTTGTGGTCGGCATCGGGCCGTGAGCACATTGAGCTATCATTGCGTCTTTCCCATTCAAAGATTGATTGCCATGACTGCCGTAGCCGACACCTTGCTTAACACCCTCGAACACTGCGACATGGTGGAAATCGACGGGTTGCATGCTTTCGAATTCTCCCTCGATGAAGACGACAACTTGCACATTGAATGCATGGACGGCCGAGCGGCCAAGCATTGGGAGTTCACCCCGGCACAGATTCAGGCAGCCACCTTCGACCCGACCCTGCAAAGCTGGGTGATCACCGGCAGTTCCGGTGAGCATCGTCTGGTGTGTACGAAAGCATTCGGCGGCGGTGACGACGAGGATGACGAGCATGAGGATGCGTAAAATCTGGCCTCTGTTGATGGCTGGCAGTATCGGCGCGATGGGCACTCAGGCCGCTTCGGCCGAGGACTATCAGTTGCTGGTGGGTTCCTACACGGCGGGGCAGAGCCAGGGCATTTATCGCCTGAACTTCGACAGTTCGACCGGGCAGATCAACCCCAAGCCACTGCAAGTGATCAAGACTGAAAATCCGTCCTGGTTGACGCTGTCCAAGGATCAGCATCGGCTGTTCGTGGTCAACGAAAACGGCCCAGGGCAGAAAGATCCGGTCGGGCGCGTCAGCAGTTATGCCATTGATCCCAAAACCCATGCGCTGAGCCTGATCAATCAGGTGCAGAGCCTGGGCAACGAGCCGACCCATTCGAGCCTGAGCGGCGATGGCCGTCATCTGTTCGTCAGCAACTACTCGGTGGTGGAAGATCCGGGCGGCACCCTTGCGGTGTTGCCGGTGGGCACCGATGGCAAACTCAACACCGTGGTGCAGATGAGCAGCCATCTGTCGAGTCGGGTCAACCCCGAGCGGCAGATGTCGGCTCACGTGCACTCGACGATTTCCTCGCCAGACGGTCGGTACGTGTTCTCCAATGACCTGGGCGCTGACAAGGTCTTTGTCTATCACTTCGACCCCAAGGCCAACCCGGACCTGCCATTGACGCCGGCCAAACCGGCGTCAGTCCAGTTGCCGCCAGGCAGCGGGCCGCGTCATCTGTTGTTCAGCGCCGATGGCAAGCATGCCTGGCTGACCATGGAAATGAGTGCTCAGGTGGCCGTGTTCGATTACAAGGACGGCACACTGGAGCAAACGCAGATGGTTGACCTCGCGGCGGGCCAGCCCACGTCTGATAAGGCCGCGGCGGCGCTGCATGCCTCCGCGGATGGCAAATTCCTCTACGTCAGCAACCGTGGCACCGCCAATCAGTTGCTGGTGTTTGCCATCGACCCGGCGACTGGCCACCTCAAGGAATTGCAGCGACGCTCCGTGGATGGCGACCATCCGCGCGAATTCAGCCTCGATCCCAGTGGCCAATTCCTGTTGATTGCCAATCAGAAGAGCAACCAGATTGTCGTCGTCGAACGCGATGCCAAGACCGGTTTGCTGGGTAAAACCGTGCAAAAGCTGCCGATGGACGCGCCAAGCGACCTCAAGTTCATGCTGCGTCAATAGGCCGCAGGCCCCGGTACTAGGGGCCTGCATCCTTCTATTAATGATGCTGATATCTGCTAATGCTACAAAGCATTTCAAGACGCGGACCCTCGAAGGTTAAGTTTGCTTCACGGCCCCACCGGGCAAGCAAGCCAACTGAATCCGAGGAATACCGCCATGAACTTCAATCTCTTCTCTGTTATCGCCGCTTCAGCTATCTCCGCCACCGTTGCTCTGCCAGCCAGCGCCAACGTTGAAATCAGCGAGAAAAAATCCCACGCTCAGAGCTATACCCAGAAATACCTGCAACAGAGCGCCAACTTCTACGCCGCTCTGGATCACAAAACCCAAGCCTGAAATTCCAGCCCTGCACCTTTTATGCAGGAGCGAAGTCACTTGCGTCGATCAAGCTGAAACGCTTTGAGAAACCTGAGTGATGTCGCTCCTGCATAACGCGTTTACGACAGCATCATATTGCCATCATTTTCTAGCTTGATATCACATGGCCACGAGTCTAGATTTGACGCTGAGTTTTTGACTCCTTTTCTAATAACAAGGATCGACAGCATGGCGATGCGTCTGGCAGTGGTTCTTCTATTTCTATATTCCACCCCCATTCTTTCGGACGCACAGCCCGTTTCGTCCGAGCCGGACGCGGCCCGCGAACGCATGATGAGTTTTATCAACGACTGAAATAGATTGGCTTAATGATCAACGAAGCTGATGGTCACTATGGATAACCCTGAGTGGTTACCACAGCATTTTTGATTGATTCTGTGGGCATCGAAACATGCCCACGGAGAACACCATGGCCAGCTCAATCCTCACTTCTGCCAAACACGGCGCCTACCTGGCCATCGGTCTTTACGTCGCAATGGTGCTGGTGGTCAGCCTTTCGGCTCAATCGCAACACTCCGTAGACGCGCCGATTCAGGTCGCTTATCCCGCTATCCAGTTCGAACACCGCGCTCAAGACGTCGTGGTCGATCACGCAGAACTGGCGGGAGTGGTCGGGGCATGAAAGGGCGCAAACTCTGGGTAATCGCCTTTCTGGCGTTCATGACAAACGGCGCTTCGTTGCTGGGCATCGGGCAGGGCTCGGCCGGTTCCGTGGCCCGGTCGATAGAAGCCAATCACAACCTTGCACGCAACATTGAAACGCAGAAGGCGATGGGGCTGTTGGCGGGTAATCCACCGATCAAGCGCCAGGTCGATTTCTTCGGGCCATTCCAGGTGGATTGCTCGGTGTTGCAGATGTGTGAAGTGCTTGCCTGAATCGCCTGCCCGGCACGCACTTTGTAGCAGCCGGACGCAGGCTTCGCCAGCGGCTACGGGGATCGGGATGTGCTTACTTCTTCATCACGCCGGTAAACAGGTCCGACTCCAGAAACCGCTGCAACCAGTTCTGCAACCGCGCATAAGGCGTCTGCGCGAACCACTCGCGATCCACGTGGGCGAACTGCCGAACGAACGGCATCAACGCTACATCCGCCAGGCTTGGATGTGCTGCCAGCAAGTATTCGCGCCCCTGCAACCCTTCATCAAGCTGACGCAAAAACACCTCACCTTGCGCCCGATAAACCTCCATCGGCTGCTCGGGATAACGTTCGGCGTACTTGTAGTGATTCAAATGCACCTTGAACACTTGATCGTTTGTTTCGATCAGGGCGGCGATCTGCGCCTGCCCGGCGGGATCATCCTTGAGCAACCAGTCCTGCGGATCGTTTTGCGCCAACGCCCAGTGCATGATCGCCAGGCTTTCATCAATCACCCGGCCATCAGCGTTCAGCACCGGCACCGTGCCTTTGCTCGACAGGGCGAGCATCTCGGCGGGTTTGGCCTTGAGGCTGACCTCGACGATATCAACCGCGACCCCTGAGTAGCGCAGGGCCATGCGCGCACGCATGGCGTACGGGCAGCGGCGGAACGAATACAGCGTATTCATTTCACCTCCAGCGTACTCAGGCCGTTGCCCTGGCGATGAACCTGAATCTGCACCGGAATCCGTTCATGCATTTCCTGCACGTGGGAAATCACCGCGACTTTACGACCCTGAGCCTGCAAGCCATCGAGCGCGTCCATGGCCAGTTGCAGGGATTCCGGATCGAGGCTGCCGAAGCCTTCGTCGATGAACAGTGATTCGATTTTCAGCGTGCTCGAGGCCATCGACGCCAGGCCCAAGGCCAACGCCAGCGACACCAGGAACGTCTCGCCGCCGGACAACGAATGCACCGAGCGCAGTTCATCGCCCATCTCGGTGTCCATCACCAACAATCCGAGCATGCTGCCGCCGCGTTTCAACCGATAACGGCGCACCAGTTGGCGCAGTTGCACGTTGGCGTGATGCACCAGCAGGTCGAGGTTGTAGGCCTGGGCGATCTTGCGGAAGGTGTCGCCGGTGGCCGAGCCGATCAGGGCACTCAAACGCGCCCAGCGCTGATACTCGGTGTAGGCATCGGCAATCTGCTGTGCCAGCGCCTGATTGGCGTTTTGCCGACGCTGATCTTCGGCCTGTTCGGCGCGCAGCTCGGCGCAGCGGTGTTCGCTGGCGGCAAACAGGTTTTGCAGTTCGGCAAGCGCGCTAGCCAGTTGTTCGGCGTCGAGGTTGCCGTTGTGCTGCGCTTGATGGTTGAGCAGGCGCTTGTCGCGCTCCTGCAACAAAACCTTGGCCTGTTCGATGGCTTTTTCGCTGTGCTGCAATTGCTGGCGCAGTTCGCTGACCTGTTGGTCGTCGACGCTCAGCAACGCTTCCAGACCACCGTCATCCAGCTCCGGATGCAGCGCGCGCCAATCAGCAATCTTGCTGTTCAACTCGCGGTCTTCGGCTTCCAGTGCCAACGAGCGTTCCTGCAGGGCCTTGAGTTCGGCTGCCAATTGCACCAGGCGCGTGCGCACGGTTTGCAGTTCCTGATTGGCGGTCGATTCTGCGGTGCGTGCCTGTTCGACCGCTTGATCGAGTTGCTGCTGCCATTGCTCGGCACTGGCGTGTGCGCCCAACAATTGCGTCAGGGTCTGCTGACAGGCTTGCTGTTGCTCGGCGAGGGTATCGAACTGCTGCTTGGCAACTTCCAGTTGCTGAAGGCGCGTCTGCTGGCGGTCCTGTTCTTTCTCCAGCGTCTGCTGGCGTTGCAGCTGTTCGCTGAGTTCATCGCGTTGCTGGTCGAGTTGCTCCAGGCGCTGAGCAATCTGCCGGTCGAGTTGCATGAACGTCGCGGCGGGTTCGTTGCGCAAAGCCTCCAGCGTCTCGCTCGGGAGCAAGGTGCTGAACGCCGTCAGTTCTTCATCCAGACGCTGGCGATCGCTGCTCAACTCGCGTTGCTGAGTGCTCAAGTGCTGCGCTGCTTGCTGGCTTGCGGTTTCGGCGCTGCGCAGTTGATGCTGAAGGCGTGCGGCGTCCTGTTGCAAGGTGAGCAGGGCGGTTTGCCGCTGTTCGTCCTGGGTGATGCTCTGGTTCAACTGATGGTTTTGCTGTGTCAGCCAGGCATCGCGTTTGTTCATGTCCTGCGCCAGCAATTGTGCCGACAAGGGATGCGCGTCGAGGCTTGGCGTCAGGGCTTGTTGCTGGGTGGCGAGCTGCTCTTGCTGCTGTAACAGCTCTTTTTGCTGAGCGATCAAGCCACCGACTTCGCCGCGCAAGTCAGTGAGCTTTTCCTTCAGTTGGTCGACGACTTTCTGCGCGTTGGCCTGCTCGTTTTCATCATGACGACCGAGGCTTTGCAGCAGCGCTTCCGGCTGATGATAGGGATGGTCGGGGCTGCCACAAACCGGGCACGGTTGATCGTCCTGCAACTGCTCACGCAATTCTTCGACGCTGGCG
Organism: Pseudomonas mucoides; assembly: GCF_015461845.1. GTDB lineage: Bacteria > Pseudomonadota > Gammaproteobacteria > Pseudomonadales > Pseudomonadaceae > Aquipseudomonas > Aquipseudomonas mucoides. Next base: position 16,945 of record NZ_JACOPW010000002.1, read on the forward strand.
CTACGGGCCAGACGCTGACGCTCCAGCAGTTCGCGGGTGACGGTCAGGGTCTGTTCGGCGACCGTCAGTTCGTTCCTGGTTTTTACCCCGTCCTGGGTCAGCCGATCCCGTTCTTGCTGAGCGGTCGACTGGCGTTGTTGAAGCTCCGCGCCACGGCTGTCCAGTTCCCGCTGCTGGGTCCACAGTCGTGTCAGCTCTTCGAAGGCTCGCAGTTGCTTGCGGTTGTCCTGCAACAGATTGCCGAGTAACTGGATCTGTTCAGCCACGGCCTCGGGCTCGGCGCCTGCCTCTTTGTAGAGCACTTCCAGCTGCTGCTTTTGCACGGCGAATGCTTGTGCTGCGCGTGTGGCGCTGTGCTCAAGGTCGGCCATTTCGGCCTGGCCCTTGTTCAGCCGATTGCCGATCAACATCAGCTGTTGCAGGCGATCGCGATAGGCATTCCACGCCTCGCTGAGCGGCGCCAGAGCGGCGCTTTGTTCAAGCTCGCCGGCGATGCGTTGCAGGCGTTCGGCGACGAGTTTCTGTTGGTCCAGCAAACCTTGAATCGTGTTCTGACCCTGAGTGCAGGCCAACTCGGCTTGCTGCTTGAGATCGGCGCTGAGGCTCGTGTCCTTGACCAGACGGGCGAGGGTGCTTTGCGCTTCAAAGGCCTGGCGCAGCAACGGCGCACTGTGGGTGTGCTGATGTTGCGCTTCGGTCAGTGCGGTGTGGGCGCTGCTCAGGCTCTGCTCGAGTTGCGTCTGGCGCTGCGTCAGTTCCTGTTGCTGTTGCGTGTGGTGCTGAATTTGTTCGGCCAACGGAGTGAGCTGGGCGGTGAGTTCGGTTTTGCGAGCGAATTGATGCCGTTGCGGGGCCAATTGCTCCAGGCGCGTCAGTTTCAGGCGTTCGCCGACCTGGCTTTCCCAATGCTGCTGCGCGCCGGTCAATTGCTCCGTGGCGCTCAGTTGTTCGTCCTGCAACTGGCGCAGGTCTTTGAGCCAGGTGTGTTGCAGCTCAAGCTGCTTGAGCTGCGCCTGCTGTGTCTTCAGTTGTTGCTGCGCTTCATTGAAGCGTTCATCCAGTTCGGCGCGGGCTTCGGGCGCCAGCGGCGTCACGCCGGTGGCCTGGTCTTGCAACAGCTTGTGCGCTTCACGCGCTTCTTTGGTCTTGTCGAACGCACGGCGACCGAGCCGGGTGTACAGCGCGGTGTCGGTGAGCTTTTCCAGCAGTTCGCTGCGTTCGTTGTCGTTGGCCTTGAGGAAGGCACTGAACTCGCTCTGGGCGAGCAACACGGCGCGGGTGAACTGCTCGAAATTGAGGCCCAATACGGATTCGAGCTGAGTTTTGAACTCGACTTTCTGGCTCGCCAGCAGTTGATCCTGATCGATGTCGCGCAAGCTCTGGCGACTGGCTTGCAACTTGCCGCCAGCCTTTTCCCGGGCGCGATTGGCTTCCCAGCGCGCGCGGTAGCGGCGACCGTCGATGCCGACGAAATCCACTTCGGCATAGCCTTCGCCGGTGCCGCGACGCAGCAGCGTGCGAGGGTCGCCGGTGCTGATTTCGCCATCGGCGTCCGGCGCTTTTGCGGACACCTGGGCATTGCTCAGACGCGGCACAGCGCCAAACAGGGCCAGGCACAAAGCATCGAGCAAGGTGCTTTTACCGGCACCGGTCGGCCCTGTAATCGCGAACAAACCGGCGCTGGCCAAGGGTTCGGCGGTGAAGTCGATCTCAAACGGACCGGCCAGGGAGGCGAGGTTCTTCAGGCGGATCGCGAGGATCTTCATGGTTGTTCGCGCTCCATCTGCACGTCTTGCAGCAACTCGGCAAAATCCTTCAGCGTTTGCTCATCGACCTCACTGCCGTAGCTGTCCTGCCAGGCGCGACTGAACAATTCCTGAGGTGTGAGTTGGTCCAGTTCCACCAGCGTGGTGCCGTCGTCGACGCCATCGCGGCTGCCATTGCCGGCGTATTCGGCGGCGATGCGCACCAGACGCACGGCTTTGCCTTGCAGGGCGGTTTCAACCTGATGACGCAGGTCGGGTTGTGGTTCGTCGAGTCGCACCCGGACTTCCAGCCACGGTTGGCGCTGGGTGTCGGCCAGCAAATCGATGTTGGGCAGGTCCGCCAGTTGCAGGAGGATCTCTGCCAGCGGCACCGGGCCGATGCGTTGCAGGTTCACTGCCCGTGGTATCAGTTTGGGTTCGACGCTGACCAGGGTTTCGCCGTCGAGGGTGACGTCGAGAATCTGATGCTGATAACCGATCTCGGAGAACGACAGCGGAATCGGCGAGCCGCTATAGCGGATGCGCTCTTCGCCGTTGACCTTCTGCGGCTTGTGCAAATGACCAAGGGCGACGTAGCTGATGCTGGGGCCGAACAGGCTGGCGGGCAAGGCCTCGGCGTTACCGATGATCAGGCTGCGCTCGGAATCTTCAGACACCGAACCGCCGGCCATGTGCGCGTGGCTGATGGCGATCAATGCCTGGCCAGGTGTGCGCTTGGCGTTGGCCGCTTCGATCAGCCATTCGTGAACCTGGCCAATCCCGCGCAGATAATTGTCGCCCAGCTGCGCGCCGGTGACTTCGGCAGGGCGCAGGAACGGCAGCGCCAGGCACCAGGCGGCAACCTCACCGCGCGCATCCGGTAACGGTAGCAACAGGCGTTCAGCATCCAGTTGACCGTCATCCAGCCACAACACGCGGCCGAGCGCATGGGTGCGCAGACGTCGCATCAAGGGCGCGGGCAGTTCGATTCGTGAGCCGGAATCGTGGTTGCCGGCGATCATTACGATGGTCAGCAACGGCTGCTGCTCGTGGGCGCTGACGATGAAATCGTAGAGGCGTTCCTGGGCTTTGACCGGCGGGTTGACCGTGTCGAAGATGTCGCCGGCGATCAGCAGCACATCGGGCTGGTCCAGCTTCAGCTGGCGCAACAGCCACTCGAGAAAACAGGCGTGCTCGAAATCGCGTTCCTGGCCGTGCAGATTCTGCCCAAGGTGCCAGTCGGAGGTGTGGAACAGACGCAAGGCGGACTCCGTTGCAAATAAGGTGATGGCCGCGTGGGGAATGAAGGCGGCTAAAGGGGAGGGAGTTTACTGGCAAACACCCCCGATGTGGCCAGCGACACCAAAACCCTGTAGCAGCTGGCGAAGCCTGCGTCCGGCTGCGCAGCAGTCGTAAAATCGGCACAGGCGGTATTTCAGATAGACCGCGTCAGCAGGATTTACGACTGCCTCGCAGCCGGACGCAGCCTCGCGCTGCTCGTCAGCTGCTTCAGAGGGTTATTTGGGGTAAAGGGGAGGCAGGCCGCTATCACCCACCGGGTCCTGGATCCGTTCGGCAATCGGGATGGCCTTGATCGCGCGCCACAGTTCTTCGCCTTGCCAGTGCTGGCCGGTTTCGCTGTAGAGCGCACCGTTCAAGCCGTCCAGCGCATCGGACAAGGGCACGAAGCGGGCGGCCATGTCGGCCAGGGTTTCCGGTTGTTGCCGCGCCCAGGCGTCGAGCGCCTGGCGGGTGGCGTGTGGATCGTTCGCCAGGCAGGCGCGCTTGAGGTCATCCAGTACGGTGCGCGGGCTTGGGCCGGTCTGCGTGGCACGCAGGATCGCCGGTTGCCAGCGCGCTCGCCACCAGAGGCCGAAGCCGAGCAGGGTGGTGCAGGCCAGGATCAGCGTGCTGAGTTTCCAGCGCCACAGGGTTTCGCTGTCCGCGGCGGAACCGACCTGAGGCATCCCGGTTGGTGTATCGACCTGCATGCTCGGATTATTCGCGACCTGCAGGGTGCGCGCCGGCAGGCTGCTGCGTTCCAGATGATCTTCGAAGGTGTTCCACCAGACCACGTCCACCGCCGGCAACTCGATGGCACCGCTGCGCGCAGGCACCAGGGCCTCACGGTCTTCACGACTGCCGATCAGGCCGCGTTCGCTGTTCTGGTTGCCCAGTACCGGTTGATCCGGGTAGCGCCGCAAGCCGTTGACGTCGGTGGCCGGCAGCGGTGGCAGTTGCGAACTGGCCAGGCCTTCAACCTTGAGGATCAGGCTGCGGGTCAGCGAGTCGCCGACCTGCGCGTGGTCCGGTTCCGGATTCCAGCTTTCGCTCAGGGTTACGCTGCGGGCCGGCAACCAGGGCAGATCGGCAGGGTAGGTGATCGGTTTGGCCTTGACCGTCAGCAACATTTGCGTGGAGCTGACGCGCATCAGCTTGCCGGATTTCGGCACTTGGGCGGCGGCGTCCTGCGCCGGCTGGGTGTCGACCAGTGTGGCGCTGAAGATCTGCGCCGGAATCGCCAATTCGCCACTGTGTTGCGGATAAATCGCGTAGCGCATTTCGATCACGCCATGGCGCAGACCGTTGATGACTTTCTCGTAGGTACGCGACTCGCCCAGCGGTTCGATGCGCGCATCGGGCACCTGCAACGGGGTCAGGCTGCTGTCGTCGTACAGCGACACCGAATGGTAGATGCGCAAAGTCAGGATCGCCTGGGCCTGCACGTACACACTGCTCTGGTCGAGGCTGGCGTCGATGAACACCGGGGCGAGTTTGGTCGCGGTGTTCTGGTCTTCGCTCTCGACCACTTGCAGCGTGATCGACTGGCTCTGCGCCTCGCCCAGTTGCAACGGCGGAATGGTCACGCTGCCGTTTTCCTTGGGCAGCAAGGTAATGATCCAGCGCGTGGTCGCGCGGTTGTCGCCACTGAGGGTGTTCAACTGGTTGACCTGTCGGGTGCCGCGCACTTCGAACAGCGGCTCCAGCGGGTTCAGGTCCGGCTTGCCGAACTGGGTGACGTCGCTGGATTCAAGGGTCAGCTCGACCGTCTCGCCGGAGTTCAGGCGACTGCGATCAACGCTGGCAACCAGCCCCTCTGCCTGTGCCTGAACGGCACAGCACAGCAGGGCGAGCATGAAGAGGGTGAAGCGGGTCATCGAGTTTTTCCCTGATCCTGATGTTGTTGCTGTTCGTACCAGAATTTGCGCCGGAGCAGTTCACCCGGATCATCCGGGATCTTGCGCAACCATTGCTCCAGTGCTTGAAGCTGTTCGCCTTCGATCGTGTCGCTGGTCGGGCGCGGTGGCGGCCGGGTGCTTTGCTCGTCGCCCAACTCGCTGCCCGGCACTTCATTGGCGCCCGGTTTCGGTGGCGAGGTGGCCTGTTGTTCGGCGTCCGGTGTGGTCTGTTGGACGCCGGTCTGCGGTTCACCTTCGCTCGTCGGTTGCGTGGCCGCGCCGGGCTGCGATTCTTGCGCGGCGGACGGCGCCTTGTTGTCGTCAGGCGTTTGGGGCTCTACCGGCGGCGGGGTGTTTTTCTGTTTGAGCAGACTCTCCACCAACGCTTTGTTGGTCAGGGCCGGGCGCAGATCCGGTTGCAATTCCAGCGCCTGTTCGTACGCATCCAGCGCAGCTTCCAGCTCACCGCTTTTGGCCAGGGCATTGCCTCGATTGTAGTGGGCGTGGGCGTCACTGCCTTGGGCAAACCGCTGGGCGGCGCCACTGTAGTCGCCGGCTTCATACAGCGCCACGCCTTGCCATTGCGGGTCCTGGAAATACTGCGCAGCCCTGGCCGGATGGTCTTGCCTGAGCAAGTGCAGGCCCCGTTGATCGGGGCGCAGCCACAAGTCTTCGAAGTCGAAGGCATAACTCGGTTGTGGCAGCGCCAACAGCAACGGCAGGCAGAACAGCCAGCCGCGCCGCCCGGCACACGCCGCCAGCAGCAACAGCGGCAGCAACAGCCAGTAACCCTGGTCGGCCCAGGTATCGAGACGCAACAGTTGTCCGTCATCGCGTAGCATGCGCGGGCCATCCAGCAGGCCCAGCGCACGCAGGTCGGCCTCGTCCAGTTGCGCCTGGCGATAGCGTCCGCCGAGATCATGGGCAAAAGCTTTAAGGCTTGAGTTGTCCAGGCGCGGCACCAGAATGGCGCCCTCGCTGTCCTTGAGGAAGCTGCCATCCTCCTGAGCCACCGGCGCCCCCTCGGCGGTGCCGATGCCCAGCATCAGGAATTCGGTTGAGTGACCGTCCAGAGCCTTATGGATGCCTTCGCGTTCCTGTTCGGTCAGGGTTGAACCGATCAGCAGGATCCGGCCATCGCCCAGGGCGCCCTGGCTCAGCAACGCAAGGGCCTTGCTCACCGCGAGGTCTGCGCGATGGCCGGCCTCTGGCATCAGCGACGGTTTCAGCGCATCCAGCAGGTTGCGGCTGGTCGACAGGTCATCCGACAGCGGCACCAACGTGTGAGCGCTGCCGGCGTAGACGACGATGGCCGTCTGGGCGTCGCTGCGCACCTCAAGCAGATCAAGGAGCTTGCGCCGCGCCTGCTCCAACCGGTTCGGTGTCACGTCGGTGGCGAGCATTTCCGGGGTCAGTTCAAGCACCACCACCAGCGGGTCGGCGGGCTTCTGACTGTTTTGTTCGACCCGTTGCCAACTCGGGCCGAGCAGCGCCAGCACGGTCAACACCCAGGCCAGGCCAAGCACGACCCACGGCAGTTTGCTGTCGCGTCCGTTGCCGCCGCTGAGCAGTGCGGCGTGAAAGGCCGGCGGCAGAATCATCTGCCAGCGCCCGGCACGCTTTTGCCGGTGCCAGAGTTGCCACAGCAGCCAGCCGAGTACCGGCAACAGCAAGAGCCACCACGGACGGAACCAGAACGGCCAGAGCGCGCTCATCGGCGTCTCCGCAGGCGCAGGCGTTTGAGGCGCTGGCGCCAGTCAGGCAGGGGCGATTGCAAGAACAGATCCTTGGTGAACAGGCGTTGCAACGGGTTGTGTGGCCAGCGCTCGCGCACCACTAACAGCATGCTCAGCAGCAGCGCCATGGCCAGCGGCCAGTGATACAACGCCTGCGCCGGGCGGGCCTGGGTCGGTTGTTGCGTTACGGGCTCGAGTTGGTCGAGGGTGTCCTTGATGATCTGCAGTTCGTTGCCGTCATGGGCGCGGAAGTACTGACCGCCAGTGGCTTCGGCGATGGCTTTCAGGGCCGGCTCATCGAGGTCCAGGCTCGGGTTCACGCCCAAAAAGCCCAGCGTGCCGCTTTCTTCCGGGTTGGCGCCAATGCCGATGGGGTAGATTTTTACCCCTTCGCTGGCCGCCAGTCGCGCGGCGGTCAATGGGTCGATTTCACCGCCGTTGTTGGCACCGTCCGTCACTAGAATCAACACACGGCTCTGTGCCGGGCGCAGGCGCAGGCGTTTAAGGGCCAGGCCGATGGCATCGCCGATGGCGGTGTTCTTGCCGGCGATGCCGATCCGCGCTTCGTCGAGCCACACGCGCACGGTGTGTCGGTCAAAGGTCAGCGGCGCTTGCAGATAGGCCTGGCTGCCGAACAGGATCAGGCCGACCCGATCGCCATCGCGGCTTTCGAGGAAATCACCGAGCAAATGCTGCACCAGGCTCAAGCGGCTGACGTCCTCGTCCTGCCACTGCATGTCGGGGAAATCCATCGAGCCGGACACGTCCACCGCCACCAGCAAGTCGCGGCCACTGGCGGCAATCGGCAGCGGCTCACCCAGCCATTGCGGACGTGCGGCGGCGATCAGCAGCAACAGCCACAGCAGCATGAACGGTGCCTGCTGACGCCAGGCCGGCAGGTTCGCCCGGGCGCGGCGGCGGGCCAGGCCTTCGAGGTCATTGAGGAAGCTGACTTTGAGGGCCGGCTCGCCGCTGTCGGCCACTGGCAGCAAGACGCGCATCAGCCACGGCAAGGGCAGCAAGGCAAAGATCCACGGCCAGGCGAACTCAAACATGTTTGCGAATCCAGGTGTCGACGGCTTGGGTCAGGCCGGCAATGGCCTTGTCGTCGAGTTTGCATTCGGGTTTGTAGGCGCCTTCCACCAGCACCATCCAGCGGGTCAGACCGGCCGCCGGGCAGCGGTTGTCGAGAAAGGCCAGCCATTTGCGCCCGTTGAGGGTGTGGCTCTGGCTGTAGGGGTAGTGGTTGCGGCACAGGCGTTTGAGCAAGCCATTGAGCTGCTGCAGCCAGGCACCGGCCGGCGCGCCGTCGTAGGGCTTGGGCATTTGCGCCAGTTCGGCCAGCGCGGCGAGACGCACCGGGTCCAGCGGTTGTTCGGCGCGAACGATGGGACGTTTGCGCACGACCAAGTGGCGCATCCGCCACAGACCAAATCCGATCAGCGGCAGCACTGACAGCAACAGCCACCAGCCCGGCGCGGGCGGCCAGAATTCGATGGGTGGCGGGCTAATCAGCGGTTGCAGTTGATCGAGGCTGCTCATCGACCTTTCCCCGGTTTCTGTGGGTTCAGAAATTCGCGCAGTTGTTCGACCATCTCGCTCTGGGTGCTCAACGGCATCAGCAACACGCGCAGCTTCTGGGCGAGCAATTCCCAGCGGGCGATGCGTGCTTCGGCCTGGGCGCGATAGGTCTGGCGCAGGTCGAAATTCAGGGTGTCGAGTTCCAGTTGCGCGCCGCGTTCGGCGAAACGCAGCAAACCGGCGGCGGGCAGGGCGTGATCCAGCGGATCGGAGAGGGGCAGCAGCAACAGGTCGCAATGGCGCGACAGCAGGCTCAGTTGTTGCTCCGAACCCTCGGTCAAGGCGCGCTCGTCGCAGATCACGATCACCAGGCTGCCGGGGCGCAACACTTCCCGCGCCCGACGCAGGGCCAGGTTGAGGGAGTCGCGGTTCTGCTCGGTTTCGGTGTGCAGCGATTGATTGACCCGAACCAGCCGGTTGAGCAATTGCAGGAGGCTCTGTTTGCTGCGCCGCGGCTTGATTTCGTAATGCTCGTTGTCACCGAACACCAACCCGCCCACCCGGTCGTTATGACCCAGCGCGGCCCAGCCAATCAGGCTGGCAGCCTGAGCGGCGAGCACCGATTTGAACATCAGGCCCGAACCGAAAAACAACCGGCAACTTTGCTCGACCATGATGAAAATCGGCCGTTCGCGTTCTTCATGGAATAGTTTGGTGTGGGGCTCCTGGGTGCGCGCAGTCACGCGCCAGTCGATGGTGCGCACATCGTCGCCGGCCTGATACACCCGCACCTGGTCGAAGTCCACCCCGCGCCCGCGAAATTTCGAGTGGTGCAGGCCGATCAGCGGGCTGCGCTGGCTCGGCGTGGAAAACAACTGCACTTCCCGCACGCGATGGCGCATGTCGATCAGCTCGGCGAGGCTGACACGGATGCCCGGCTCGGGCGGCAGTAGGGCGTTCATCGGGGTCAAGCGACGGCTACGACGTCGAGAATCCGCTGGACCACCCGGTCCTGGTCGATACCAGCAGCTTCGGCTTCAAAGGACAGAATGATGCGATGGCGCAGCACGTCAAACAGCACGGCCTGGATGTCTTCCGGGCTGACGAAGTCGCGGCCGGCCAGCCAGGCATGCGCGCGGGCGCAGCGGTCGAGGGCAATAGAACCGCGAGGGCTGGCGCCGTAGGCAATCCAGTCGGCCATTTCCGGGTCGAACTTGCCCGGGTTGCGCGTGGCCATGACCAGTTGCACCAGGTATTCCTCCACGGCGTCGGCCATGTACAAACCGAGGATTTCCTTGCGTGCGGCGAAGATCGCCTGCTGGCTGACCCGGCGTTCCGGCTTGGTTTCGCCGTTCAGGGCTTCGCCACGGGCTTGCTGGAGGATCTTGCGTTCAACCGCGGCGTCCGGGAAACCGATTTTCACATGCATCAGGAAACGGTCGAGCTGCGCTTCGGGCAGCGGGTAGGTGCCTTCCTGCTCAATCGGGTTTTGCGTGGCCATTACCAGAAACAGCGGCGACAGTTCATAAGTGCTGCGCCCGACGCTGACCTGACGCTCGGCCATGGCTTCGAGCAGCGCCGATTGAACCTTGGCCGGGGCACGGTTGATTTCGTCCGCCAGCACCAGGTTGTGGAAAATGGGACCTTGCTGGAAGACAAAGCTGCCGGTTTCCGGGCGATAGATTTCGGTACCGGTAATGTCGGCAGGCAACAGGTCGGGGGTGAACTGGATGCGGTGGAACTGCGCTTCGATGCCTTCGGCAAGTTCTTTGATGGCCTTGGTCTTGGCCAGGCCCGGGGCGCCCTCGACCAGCATGTGGCCGTCGGCAAGCAACGCGATGAGCAAACGCTCGATGAGTTTTTCCTGGCCGAGAATCTGCGTTGAAAGAAAGGTTCGCAGCGCGAGCAGCGCTTCACGATGTTCCATCGATGACTGTTCCTGGAGAAGGTGGCCGAAGTCGTTCGAATAACGCTTGGGCTGGGGGCGTTACTTTAATCCATCGCGGGGGGCGGGGACTAACGGCATTTTGTGCAAAGTGCGGGAAATGGTTGGCGAAATTGTTGGATTTTTGTAGCAGGGGAGCGTTGAGGTGGCAGTTCTGGCCTCATCGCTGGCAAGCCAGCTCCCACAAGTTTCAGCGTTGAGCATGCGATTTGTGCAACACATCGACCACCGTGGGCGCTGACTTGCCAGCGATGAGACCCATCCAGACGCTATCAAACTTCGTTAATGAAGGTCCCGGTCCCGTCGAGGATGTTCTTCAGGGTCTCTACAACCTCATCCATATCCACCATATCCGGGTTGAAAGTGATCTCCAGCACATCGTTCCCGTTCAATGCATCGGCATCCGCCGCCGCAATCTCGATCTTCAACAGATTCGAACTCAGGGTGACTTTCACCCCATCCAGGGTCGAAGGCTCGCCATCCAGGGTGATTTCCAGTTCGTCCTCGTCCGGGTAGCGACTCATTAGGAACATGTCGCCCTCCTCACTGTGGCAGCAGAGCATGGCCATGTTGTCTTCCTCGTCATCGCAAGGGTTCACAATCAAGAGGGCGGTGGTCATTTGCATGGGAAATTCCTGGCTCGACGAGCGTGGTGAAGACGCATAAAGCGCAATTCTGCCAGCCCAACGGAATTTCTGCTCGGCTGAGTGTCAGAGCAGGGGCGTGGACACTTGGAGTGTTACTGGTCATTTCTGGTACGCAGGTGCCGGAAAACCGGGGATAAAACGCCCGTTTTTGCCCACGGCTGCTAGTGTTGTTCGAGGCGTGTGCCGCCAGTTGCGTGCCGATGACCGAATATGTCGCAGCACCGCAAGCACGGGCCTCGCCGCACTCGTTAAGCTGCGCAACGGATGAGCACCTGTAAAGACATTGCGCTGTTCGCAGCCCAGTCGGTTTTGCAGATGCCCATTCATGGAAGGTGAATGTGACCTGAGTGTCTCGTCCAGCTTCACCCACCTGTCCCCTGTTTCCTCTGCCCGAGAATCAGGAACAGGGTGACGGATCGCCCCGAAAGGGGTTTTGCACGCGACGCTTCCATCAATAACAAGCCCAAGCGGAGTACCACAGATGGCGTTCTTCACCGCAGCCAGCAAAGCCGACTTCCAGCACCAACTGCAAGCGGCACTGGCACAGCACATCAGTGAACAGGCACTGCCACAAGTGGCGCTGTTCGCTGAACAATTCTTCGGCATCATTTCCCTGGACGAGCTGACCCAGCGTCGGTTGTCCGACCTCGCCGGCTGCACCCTTTCTGCGTGGCGCCTGCTTGAGCGCTTCGATCACGCGCAACCGCAAGTGCGCGTCTACAACCCCGACTACGAACGCCACGGCTGGCAGTCGACCCACACCGCGGTCGAAGTGCTGCACCACGACCTGCCATTCCTGGTGGACTCGGTGCGTACCGAGCTGAACCGTCGCGGCTACAGCATTCATACCCTGCAAACCACTGTGCTGAGCGTGCGTCGCGGCAGCAAGGGCGAGTTGCTGGAAATCCTGCCCAAAGGCACCCAGGGCGAAGGCATTCTTCAAGAATCGCTGATGTACCTGGAAATCGACCGTTGCGCCAACACCGCCGAGCTCAATGTCCTGAGCAAAGAGCTGGAGCAGGTACTCGGTGAAGTCCGCGTCGCCGTCGCCGATTTCGAACCGATGAAAGCCAAGGTCCAGGAAATCCTCACCGGTCTGGACAACAGCCAGTACGCGGTCGACCCTGAAGAAAAAGGCGAAATCAAAAGCTTCCTGGAATGGCTGGTGGGCAACCACTTCACGTTCCTCGGCTACGAAGAGTTCGTGGTGCGCGATGAAGCCGACGGCGGCCACATCGTCTACGACCAGGATTCCTTCCTCGGCCTGACCAAACTGCTGCGTACCGGCCTGACCTACGATGACCTGCGCATCGAAGACTACGCCGTGAACTACCTGCGCGAACCGACCCTGCTGTCGTTCGCCAAGGCTGCGCACCCAAGCCGTGTACACCGTCCGGCTTACCCGGATTACGTGTCGATCCGTGAAATCGATGCTGACGGCAACGTCATCAAGGAATGCCGTTTCATGGGCCTGTACACCTCCTCGGTGTACGGCGAGAGCGTGCGGGTCATCCCGTACATCCGTCGCAAGGTCGAAGAAATCGAACGCCGTTCCGGCTTCCAGGCCAAGGCTCACCTGGGCAAGGAACTGGCGCAGGTGGTTGAAGTGCTGCCGCGCGATGACCTGTTCCAGACCCCGGTCGACGAACTGTTCAGCACCGTGATGTCGATCGTGCAGATCCAGGAACGCAACAAGATTCGTGTGTTCCTGCGCAAAGACCCGTACGGCCGTTTCTGCTACTGCCTGGCTTACGTGCCACGGGACATTTACTCCACCGAAGTGCGCCAGAAGATCCAGCAAGTGCTGATGGATCGCCTGAAAGCCTCGGATTGCGAGTTCTGGACGTTCTTCTCCGAATCCGTGCTGGCCCGCGTGCAACTGATCCTGCGCGTCGACCCGAAGAACCGCCTCGACATCGACCCGGTTCTGCTGGAAAAAGAAGTGGTGCAAGCTTGCCGCAGCTGGCAGGACGACTACGCGAGCCTGGTAGTTGAAAGTTTCGGCGAAGCCCATGGCACCAACGTGCTGGCCGACTTCCCGAAAGGCTTCCCGGCCGGTTACCGCGAGCGTTTCGCCGCCCACTCGGCTGTGGTCGACATGCAACACCTGCTGAGCCTGAACGAAAAAAATCCACTGGTGATGAGCTTCTATCAGCCACTGGGTCAAGTGTCCGGCCAGCGCATGCTGCACTGCAAGCTGTATCACGCCGACACGCCGCTGGCGCTGTCCGACGTGTTGCCGATCCTGGAGAACCTCGGCCTGCGCGTGCTGGGTGAATTCCCGTATCGCCTGCGTCACACCAATGGTCGCGAGTTCTGGATTCACGATTTCGCGTTCACCGCCGCCGAAGGCCTGGAACTCGACATCCAGCAACTCAACGACACGCTGCAGGACGCCTTCGTCCACATCGTGCGTGGCGATGCCGAGAACGATGCGTTCAACCGCCTGGTGCTGACCGCCGGCCTGCCGTGGCGCGATGTGGCGCTGCTGCGTGCTTACGCTCGCTACATGAAGCAGATCCGTCTGGGCTTCGACCTGGGCTATATCGCCAGCACCCTGAACAACCACACCGACATCGCTCGCGAGTTGACCCGGTTGTTCAAGACCCGCTTCTACCTGGCGCGCAAGCTGTCGGGCGATGATCTGGAAGACAAGCAGCAACGCCTGGAACACGCGATCATTGCCGCTCTGGACGAAGTCCAGGTGCTGAACGAAGACCGCATCCTGCGTCGCTACCTGGACCTGATCAAGGCCACCCTGCGCACCAACTTCTACCAGACTGATGCCAACGGCAAGAACAAGTCGTACTTCAGCTTCAAGTTCAACCCGCACCAGATTCCAGAGCTGCCGAAGCCGGTACCGAAGTTCGAAATCTTCGTTTACTCGCCTCGTGTCGAGGGCGTGCACCTGCGCTTCGGCAACGTTGCTCGTGGCGGTCTGCGCTGGTCCGACCGTGAAGAAGACTACCGCACCGAAGTCCTGGGCCTGGTAAAAGCCCAGCAAGTGAAGAACTCGGTCATCGTGCCCGTGGGCGCGAAGGGCGGCTTCCTGCCGCGTCGCCTGCCACTGGGCGGCAACCGTGACGAGATCGCGGCCGAGGGCATCGCCTGCTACCGCATCTTCATTTCGGGCCTGCTGGACATCACCGACAACCTGAAAGACGGCGCGCTAGTGCCGCCGGCCAACGTCGTGCGTCATGACGACGATGACCCGTACCTGGTGGTGGCCGCGGACAAGGGCACTGCGACCTTCTCCGACATCGCCAACGGCATCGCGATCGACTACGGCTTCTGGCTGGGTGACGCGTTCGCTTCCGGCGGTTCCGCCGGTTACGACCACAAGAAGATGGGCATCACCGCCAAAGGCGCATGGGTCGGCGTTCAACGTCACTTCCGCGAACGCGGCATCAATGTCCAGAAAGACAACATCACCGTGGTCGGCGTCGGCGACATGGCCGGCGACGTATTCGGCAACGGCCTGTTGATGTCCGAGACGCTGCAACTGGTGGCTGCGTTCAACCACCTGCACATCTTCATCGACCCGAACCCGGAGCCGGCAAACAGCTTTGCCGAGCGTCAGCGCCTGTTCGACCTGCCGCGTTCGGCCTGGTCGGATTACGACACCAGCATCATGTCCGAAGGCGGCGGGATCTTCTCCCGTAGCGCGAAAAGCATCGCGATTTCCCCGCAGATGAAAGAGCGCTTCGACATTCACGCTGACAAGCTGACCCCGACCGAGCTGCTCAATGCCTTGCTCAAGGCACCGGTAGACCTGTTGTGGAACGGCGGCATCGGGACCTACGTCAAAGCCAGCAGCGAAAGCCACGCCGATGTCGGCGACAAGGCCAACGATGCACTGCGCGTGAACGGCAACGAACTGCGCTGCAAAGTCGTGGGCGAGGGCGGTAACCTCGGGATGACCCAACTGGGTCGTGTCGAATTCGGTCTCAATGGCGGCGGTTCCAACACTGACTTCATCGACAACGCCGGTGGCGTGGATTGCTCCGACCACGAAGTCAACATCAAGATCCTGCTGAACGAAGTGGTTCAGGCGGGCGACATGACCGACAAGCAACGTAACCAGTTGCTGGCGAGCATGACCGACGAAGTCGGCAGCCTGGTGCTGGGCAACAACTACAAGCAGACTCAGGCTCTGTCCCTGGCTGCGCGTCGTGCCTTACCGCGTATCGCTGAATACAAGCGTCTGATGAACGATCTGGAAGGCCGCGGCAAGCTGGATCGCGCCATCGAGTTCCTGCCGAACGAAGAAGCGATCAACGAGCGCGTTTCAGAAGGCCACGGCCTGACCCGCGCCGAGCTGTCGGTACTGATCTCCTACAGCAAGATCGACCTCAAGGAGGCGCTGCTCAACTCCCTGGTACCGGATGACGACTACCTGACCCGCGACATGGAAACCGCTTTCCCGCCGACCCTGGTGAGCAAGTTCTCCGAAGCCATGCGCCGTCACCGTCTGAAGCGCGAAATCGTCAGCACCCAGATCGCCAACGACCTGGTCAACCACATGGGCATCACCTTCGTTCAACGACTCAAAGAGTCGACCGGCATGAGCCCGGCGAATGTTGCGGGTGCCTATGTAATAGTTCGGGATATCTTCCACCTCCCGCACTGGTTCCGGCAGATAGAAGCCCTGGACTACCAGGTTTCCGCTGACGTGCAACTGGAGCTGATGGACGAGCTGATGCGTCTGGGCCGTCGCGCCACGCGCTGGTTCCTGCGCAGCCGTCGTAACGAGCAGAACGCCGCTCGTGACGTTGCGCACTTCGGTCCACATCTGGCAGCGCTGGGCCTCAAGCTCGACGAACTGCTGGAAGGCCCGACCCGCGAAGGCTGGCAGACCCGCTATCAGGCTTACGTCGCCGCTGGCGTACCTGAGCTGCTGGCGCGCATGGTTGCAGGCACTACTCACCTGTACACCTTGCTGCCAATCATCGAAGCGTCGGACGTGACCGGCCAGAACGCAGCAGACGTGGCGAAGGCTTACTTCGCCGTCGGCAGCGCGCTGGACATCACCTGGTACCTGCAACAGATCAGCGCTCTGCCGGTTGAAAACAACTGGCAGGCCCTGGCCCGTGAAGCGTTCCGTGATGACGTCGACTGGCAGCAACGTGCAATCACCATCTCCGTCCTGCAACAGGGCGACGGCACTCAGGACGTGGAAACCCGCCTGGCGCTGTGGATGGAAGCGCACGAAGGCATGATCGAACGCTGGCGCGCGATGCTGGTGGAAATCCGTGCCGCCAGCGGCACGGACTACGCCATGTACGCGGTGGCCAACCGTGAGTTGCTGGACCTGGCATTGAGCGGGCAAGCGGTGGTGACCACCACTGGTGCCGTCAGCGAAGAGCTGGAACCGGCGGCCTGATCAGGCGCTGAATGAAAAAAACCCGCATGGAGACATGCGGGTTTTTTTTGCCTGATCGCGATGGGGTCATATGCCTTAATACAACTTCCGCCCCGAATTATTATCCAGCATCGATACTTTATCTGTCGGGCTGGTCAGTAAATTACTGAGCGACTGGTCAAACTTCTGCAGCGCCCTGACTTGCACATTCTGTTGCTCATTAATATCCGCCACTATCTCCGAGCTCGGTTTAAAGTCCGCCCACAGAGGCGTCAGCGCTTTAGCGTCATGCCCTTGTGCAGTGCCAATATAGTTGAGATTAGCGTCGTAAAAGTCTGCACTGACATCCGCCGCTATATCCGAACTTCGCGAGGTCATCAACTGGCTGCGGCTGTCGACAATCGCGACCACGTCCGGTTTCGCCGCCTTGAGGCTCTGCATGTCCGGGTACACCGTGACCGAGCCGAACTGGCGCTGCAACGAGGCCTTGACCCAATCCACGGCCAGGTCGGGTTTAGAGGTGGCGACGTAGGCGTCATGAATCGGCTGCACCAGCAAACTCTGGCCGAAACCGGTGCCAGCGTTGGCCTGGTAGTCCTGGAGGTAGGCGCGATTGGTCTGGGTGTTACGGCTGTAGACGATGCCAAGCGACACATTATGGCCATTAGGAATGCTCGTGGCATTGCTGCGGCCAACAGGCGCGGTAAAGATGCCGTCCAGCGAAGAGACCGCACTTGGCGCAGTGGGGATCGAGCAGCCTGATAAAACAACGGTCATCGTCAAGGTACTGACAAGCGCAAGTTTCATGGTGTTACTCCAGTGAAACAACTTGAGTCGGGAAGTTTGAGTGCCGGTAGGGGGCGGCGGTGATTCCAGACTAAACCTGTCTTCACGGAATTAAATAACCAATAAGCAGGCTTATCGTCAGTTCAATAGTTTTATTTGGTTTAAACAGGGTCGTTTGATTGCTTCAAGAAATAAAAAGGCCCGAAATCAAAGTTCGGGCCTTTTTATTTATGGTTGTACGTTCAGCCATCAGTTTTCCAGTGGGATCAACACTTTCTCGTCGGGCGACAACACCATGAACACCAGCAGTTTGGCGGGCTGGGTGGCGCTGGCGTTTTTCGAGACCAAATGTTCCGATCCTGCCGGCTCGTACCAGTATTGGCCGGCCTTGTAGGTGATCGCTTTTTCACCCTTCACCTGGGAGGTGATCGAGCCGGAAATGACATACGCCATGGCCGTGCCTTCATGCTTATGGGCAATCGAGGATTGGCCAGGCTTGTAGTCGACTTCAATCATCATGGCTTTTTTGCCAGGGACGTTTTTCAGCAATTGATCCTGCAGCACCGTGACCTTTTCTGAAGGGCCTTCGTGGGCGAGCGCGGTGACTGAGGCGGTCAGGGCGAGGACAGCAAGCGGGGCAGCAAGGAAACGCAAAGCTTTCATGGTTCAGTACCTGCGGTGGTTATCGTCAGCAACAAAGATAGTCCGCAGGGTGGACCAATCAAACAGCCAATATTCGGGAAGGTGAGGGGACCAATCCAGCCCCCGAATTACGTATGCCTTGTAGCAGCTGTCGAGCAACGCGAGGCTGCGTTCGGCGGCTGCTACAGAGCGGCTACAGGGTGCTTTAGCGGATCGGGAAGCTGTTGAAATCCACGGCGTTCGCCAGTTGATTGTCAATCAGGCCGATGAAGCCCTGGACTTCCGGGCAGTTGAAATGCGAGTGCATCGCCGCTTCCGATTGCCAGCGCGCGCTGACGGTCCAGCGGTTGGTGTCCTCGGGGCAGCGGTCGACCATATAGGAGTCGCAGCCCGGTAGTTCGCGCAGGGTTTCGACAATCTTTTGCAGTTGCTTGCCCAGTTCATCCGAGCGGCCTGCGGCAGCCTGCACCTGTACGGTATTGATCACTTCGTGGGACATTGCTCACACTCCTGAATCAGGCCGGACGAATCCTGCTCATTGAGGGATAACGCTTATGCAGGATAGGCCTGCAACCCCGGACCACCAATAGCCAATCGCCCGGTAAAGGCGCAGACCAATCCGTCAGGCCACCTGCTGCAAAATGTCGCGCAGACGGTCCAGGGCGGTGTCGATGTCCAGCGTGTCAATGGCGCCAAAACCCAGCAAAAGCCCGTCCTGCGGCGCTTGCTGGAAGTAAAAGGCCTCGATCGAATAGAGCCCGACTTCGACCTTTTTCGCCAATTCAATCACCAGAGCCAGATCGATAGGCACTTTGCACATTACCACCATGTGGAACCCGGCCGTGGTCGGCACTGGCTCGAACCACGGCGACAGGTCGCCCGCCATGCGCGCCAGGATGCGTTCGCGACGCCCGGCATAGATCGTGTGGCAGCGCCGGATATGTTTGAGCAAGCAGCCTTCGGCGATGAATTTGGCCAGCGCCCATTGGGGCATGGTCGACGTGTGCAGGTCGGTGAGTTGTTTGGCGCGGATCACGGCTTCGAGAATCGCCGGCGGTAAAATCGCATAGCCGAGCCGCAACTCCGGCAGCAGGGTTTTCGAGAAGGTCCCGACGTAGGCGACGATCCCGCGCTCATCCATGCTTTGCAGCGAATCGGTAGGGCGGCCCTCGTAGCGAAATTCGCTGTCGTAATCGTCCTCGATGATGATCGCGCCCAGTTCATAAGCGCGCTCCAGCAGCGCCGCCCGGCGCTCCTGGCTCATCGGCAGGCCCAGCGGGAACTGATGGGACGGTGTGACGTAGATCAGCCGCGTACCACGGGGGATTTTGTCCACCTGAATGCCTTCTGCGTCCACCGGTACGCCGATCACCGTGGCACCGTGCGAGCCAAACAACAGGCGCGCCGGCGGGTAACCGGGGTCCTCCATGGCGACGATGCTACCGGGGCGCGTGATCACCCGGGAAATCAGGTCCAGCGCCTGTTGCGCGCCGTTGCACACCACCACGTCTTCGTCCTGGCAATTGACCCCGCGCGAGAACGCGATGTGCCGGGCGATGGCGTTGCGCAACGCCGGCAGGCCCTCGGGCAGGCTATAGAAGCCCTTGGAACCGGCAATCTGGCGCAAGGCATGGGAGGTGCAGCGGCGCCAGTCATCCTGCGGGAACTGGCCCTTGCTGGTGGCGCCACCAATGAAGTCATAACGCAACGAGCCTTCCAGCGTCGGGTGCCGCAGGAATACGGGCAGCTGGCGCCAGGATTCGATGACCTCAAAACTCGCCAGTTCGGAATGGCTTTGTTTGCGGTCGATTTTCGAGGGGCGCGCATTCACGTAAGTGCCTTTGCCGATCACCCCGGTGAGGAAGTTTTCGTAGGTCAGTTGCGCGTAGGTGTCGGAAATGGTCTTGCGCGAAATCCCCAGCTGTTCGGCCAGCAAGCGGCTGGGCGGCAGCTGGGTCCCGGCGGCGAGGCGCCCGGATTCGATGGCGCTGCGCAACTGGTTGTACAACTGGCCCGTCAGGTCCTTGCGGCCGTTGATGACAACATGAAGTTCCATACCGGCGAGGCTCCTGCAGCGGTTGAGGCGCGTGTGCGTCGCGCCAGATTACCCGCATGCGCGGCCGTGCAGAAGTTGCGCAGGTGAAAAACCCGGGATTGGTCTGGCGCCGAGTGGTCCATGGTTATTTCGCCGAATTGGCTCTGTCACGTCGCGACCTCGACGACTACCGTGAAATTCACATCATCGCGTCACGAGGTCGCCCCATGAGTTCCCGCCTGGATTACTACAGCGCGTCGCCCAAAGCGATGAAAGCGATGATTGCCATGGAAGCCCTGACCAGCAACCTCAGTATTGAGCCCGCGTTGCTGCACCTGATCAAGATCCGCGCCTCGCAGCTCAACGGCTGCGCCTTTTGCACCGACATGCACTCGGTGGACGCCCGCCGCCTGGGTGAGACGGATCGGCGCCTGTATTCGATCGTCGTGTGGCGCGACAGCGGCTTTTTCAACCCTCGGGAACGGGCGGCGCTGGCCTGGACCGAAGCGGTGACGCTGCTCTCCGAAAGCCACGTGCCGGATGACGTTTTCGCACTGGCGAGGGAGCAATTCAGCGAAGCGGAGCTGGTCGATTTAACGATTGCCGTGACCACCATCAACAGCTGGAATCGCCTGGCGGTGAGTTTTCGGCAAACCCCTGGCGGCTGAATCGATTATCCGCGCCGAGTGTCACATCAGGTTCATACACGCTGCGCAGGATGAGGTTTTCAAGGATAGATCGACAGGGAGTCACTGATGTCATTGATGGAATCCACCTATGCGGCCGGCATCGACCCGGTGCTGGCGCAGTCCTTTCGGGTGAGCGCCCGTTGCGGGTGCTTCATGCAGGCCGCTCGCAGCCTCAACATCAAATCCACGCAGTTGCGCAAACACCTGGCGCAGCTGGAGTCGCAATTGCAATGTTCGCTGTTCAATCATCAGGACAATGGCCTGGCCCTGAGTCGTGAAGGGTTGGCGCTTCAGGCGCAACTGATCGCGCTGGCCCATGAGCGCGATGCACCGGTGATCGAGCAACCGCTGATACGTCTGGCGGTGGCCGAGTCGATCCTGCATGACATCCTCGGCCGTGACCTGGTCGCCTTGTTGCGCCGCAACGCCAGCGTGCGCCTGGACATCATTACCCTCGACAGTGAGCTGAGCCTGCAAGCAATCAGCGCCGATGTGGTGCTATGGCTGGCCGGCACGGATTCACCGCTGCCGGGGCCGAGTTTTGCGGTCAGCGAACCGCAGCGACTGGCGCGTCTGGAGTATCTGCCGCACATCGCCAAACGCTATTCGCGGGTCGCGGCGCGGCCGGGCAGCCTCGATGACCTGGCCGACTTCATGCTCGTGCAGTGGCAGCATGACCGTCAGGTCGAGAGCTTTCGGCCATGGAACAGCGTGGTGGATCAGCGTCTGGCTGGCGTGGTGCAGTTGCATTCCTATGAACTGATGCTGGAGATGATCCGCTGCAGTGCCTGCATCGGGTTGTTGCCGCGCTACATCAGCCAATTCGACCGTGGTTTGATTGCGTTGCCTGAACTGTTCGAGCAGCCGATGCCGCGTCAGGTCTGGATGGCGGTGAATGCCGACACTCAAGGTCAGGCCGATGTGCAGATGATCGTCGAGCTGATCCACAACACCTTCAACGAGCGCCGGGAGTGGTTCGAGAGTTAACCACAGTTAACTGTAGGAGTGAGCCTGCTCGCGATAGCGGTGTATCCGTCGACATTTATTTTGAATGTTAGGCCGCTATCGCGAGCAGGCTCACTCCCACAGGGAATGTCGCCATATTCGGAGATAGCGTTGTAGAGTAAGCGGCCATGTCTGCCTCAAGGATGAATCACCCATGCCTGCCACCGAACCGGTCATCACCCTCGAACGTTTCAGCGAAGCCCACATCGAGGGCGTCACCGCGCTCTACAACGACCCGGCCATTACCCGTCAGGTCCTGCAAATGCCGTTTCAATCCACCGAGATCTGGCGCCAGCGCCTGGCCTCGGATAACGAGCGCCTGGTGAAACTGGTTGCGCTGCATCAGGGCACGGTCATCGGCAACATTGGCCTGGAACAATTCTCGCGGATCCGCCGCAGCCATGCCGGCAGTATCGGCATGGGCGTCGCGGTGGCATGGCAGGGAAAAGGCGTGGGTTCGACGCTGTTGGCGGCGGTGCTGGACATCGCCGACAACTGGATGAACCTGCGGCGGGTCGAGCTTTCGGTGTACGCCGACAACGAAGCGGCCATCGGCCTGTACCGAAAGTTCGGTTTCGAGACCGAAGGCCTGCTCCGTGACTACGCCGTGCGTGACGGCCGACTGGTCGACACCCTGAGCATGGCGCGTCTGCGTCGCATGCCTGACACCGAGTGACTCAGTCGCCCAGTGCAAACGCCACCGCCGCCTGCGCATGCAGTTCGGTGGTGTCGAGCAGGGGCAGGGCGCTGTGTTCGGGTTTGATCAGCATGCCGATTTCCGTGCAACCGAGGATGATCGCCTGGGCGCCGCGTTGGGTCAGCGATTCGATCACCTGCTGGTAAACCTTGCGCGATGTTTCGCTGATCACCCCGACGCACAACTCGTCGTAGATGATCCTGTGCACGGCGTTGCGTTGCTCGGCTTCCGGCACCAGCACGGTCAAGCCCATCGCGCTCAGACGATCCTTGAGGAAGTCCTGTTCCATGGTGAACGCGGTCCCGAGCAACCCGACCTTCAGCGCACCGGCATCGACGGCTGCCTGACCGGTCGGGTCGGCGATGTGCAGGAACGGAACAGTGATCGCGGCCTGAATCTGTCCGGCCACCTTGTGCATGGTATTGGTACACAGCACCACACACTCGGCGCCGCCAGCCTCAAGCCCTCGCGCCGCGTCCACCAGAATCGCCGCCGCATCGTCCCAGCGCCCGGCATGCTGGGCCTGTTCGACAGGCCCGAAGTCGACGCTGTACATTAGCAACTGCGCCGAACGCAACGGCCCGAGCCGGTCACGAACCTGCTGATTGATGAGGCG
Organism: Pseudomonas mucoides; assembly: GCF_015461845.1. GTDB lineage: Bacteria > Pseudomonadota > Gammaproteobacteria > Pseudomonadales > Pseudomonadaceae > Aquipseudomonas > Aquipseudomonas mucoides. Next base: position 39,550 of record NZ_JACOPW010000002.1, read on the forward strand.
ATAATATTCGGCGCTGGACTCCCAGCTCATGCCGCCGATAAGGCCGATGGTGCGCATGCGGTGCTCCCTGTGAATGGCTAACCTTGCGAGAGTATCCCGTGGATCTTGACGGTCATCTATCAGGAAATTTCACATGCCCAGCGTGCTGAGCCAGCACGTGCTGAGCGCTAGAGCTTGCCTGCAACTGTTGCCCCGTGCGGCCTACAGTGTTCGTGATCCGGCGCAGTCGTTGACCCTGGGCGTGACGCTTGAGCGCCAGCAAGGCGTACACGCCATTGATTCAGACCGGCGGGTGGATTTCGATACTTTGCCCGGTGTGCTGGCGTTCACGCCGGTGGGCGTCGAGGTGTTTTCCGAATCGGCGAGCGGTGGTGAATACCTGTTGATGCGCCTGGATGAGCCGTTTGCGGATGAGATGCTGCCAGCCGTCCGCCAGCGTGTTCAGTCAGCCGGTGATCGACGGGCGCTGACGTTCGCACGCGAGATCCGACGCCTGTTGCTCAACCCTCAACCTGATCTGATGGCGCTTGAGCAAGCCGCCCTGAGCCTGATTGACCAGGCGCCTGTGACGACTCGATCCAGACTGCACGCCAAAGCGTTCGCCCCGGTACTGGATCAGATCGCCGAGCAGTTCCATGAACCGCTGACGCTGGACCAGTTGGCCGCGACTTACGGGCACAACGAACTGCGTTTTCTGCGCGACTTCACCCGGGTCATGGGCCTGACACCGCATGCGTATCTCGTTGAGGTGCGCCTGCAAGCCGCCCGACGGATGATCGAACACACGGACCTGCCGTTGGCCAGCATCGCTCTGGACAGCGGTTTCGCCCATCAGTCGCACATGGGCAGCGTTTTTCGCAAACACCTGGCCATGACCCCCAGCCAATACCGCTCGCGCTTTTAGTCGTACGCCGGCGGCCTGCATCTGCCATGCTCAATGTCCGCAGCACCGCTCCAACCAAAGGAACACCGCAATGGACGACGTACAACAACTGGGCGAAATGCTTCGCCACTACGCAGAAAGCGAAGCGCACAAAAAGCAGACGTTCGAGTCGCAATCGGCGCTTTGGGCGACGCGTATCGGCGAGCTGTTCGATCAGATCCAGCAGTGGCTGGAACCGGTCCAGGCGCCGCATCTGCTGGAAGTGAGCCGTGAGGCGTATGTGGCTTCGGGGCCTAGCGTGCCGGTGGAGACGTCGCCGTTCAAGACCGAGAAATTGTCCATTGTCATTGCCGGCAAACCGGTGGAGTTCGTGCCGGACGTGATGGGCGCTGGCGGTCAGATTTCCCTGGCGGTGATGGGGCTGACGGCCGCGCGCTATGGCAGCGTTTCGCTGGTGTGCCTGCCGCCGTCGACCAGCTGGCAGTGGCGCAAGACCAATGGCCTGAAAGACCCGGACACGTTTGCATTTGATGCGAATTTTCTGGCGCAGCAGTTGCAGGGCCTGATCCCGCGTGATCGCGGCCAGGTCCTCCCGGACTGAACTAAACCCCCTTGCAGGAGCCGAGCTCGGCTCCTGCATTGGATAGGGTGTGGGTCAGATTTTGAGGTTGCCCCAGCCGGGCTTGGCCTCTTCTGGCGCTACCGCCTTCACCTTCTTCCCCGTGGCCGATTCCACTCGCCGCGCCACCTCGGGATCATCCGCAAACGGAATCAGACTGGCATCCTCCAGGCTCTGCGCCGTCTCCCGCTTCAGGCAATATTCAACCCCCAGCCAAAGCCCCAGCACCGCCATCACATTCAATAGCACTTCAAACATTCCAGGCTCCTTGCCTCAGGCAATCTGTGCTTCACGCTCAGCCATCGCCACGTCCGCAACCCGCACAGTGCGCCAGGTGTTGTAGGCCATCAGCAGCATGCCGCTGAGGAAGAACACCCCGCCGGTAAAGCGCACCACAAACCCCGGGTGGCTGGCCTGCAAGGCTTCGACGAACGAATACGTCAGCGTGCCGTCGTCGTTTATTGCGCGCCACATCAGGCCTTGGGTGATGCCGTTGACCCACATCGACGCGATGTACAACACGGTGCCGATGGTCGCCAGCCAGAAGTGTGCATTGATCAGGCCGATGCTGTGCATCTGCTCACGGCCAAAGACTTTCGGCACCATGTGGTAGACCGCGCCGAAGGTGATCATCGCCACCCAGCCGAGCGCCCCGGCGTGAACGTGGCCGATGGTCCAGTCGGTGTAATGGGAGAGGGCGTTGACGGTCTTGATCGCCATCATCGGACCCTCGAAGGTCGACATGCCGTAGAAGGCCAGGGACAACACCAGAAAGCGCAGGATCGGGTCGGTGCGCAACTTATGCCAGGCGCCCGAGAGGGTCATCATACCGTTGATCATCCCGCCCCAGCTTGGCGCCAGCAGGATCAGCGACATCGCCATGCCCAGCGACTGTGCCCAGTCCGGCAGCGCGGTGTAGTGCAGGTGGTGCGGGCCGGCCCAGATGTACAGGGTAATCAGCGCCCAGAAATGCACGATGGACAGGCGATAGGAGTACACCGGGCGCCCGACCTGTTTCGGCACGAAGTAATACATCATCCCGAGGAACCCGGTGGTGAGGAAAAAGCCAACGGCGTTGTGGCCATACCACCACTGCACCATGGCGTCGGTCGCCCCGGAATACACCGGATAAGACTTGAACCAGTCCACCGGGATCGACAGGTGATTGACCACATGCAGCATCGCGATCACCACGATGAACGCGCCGAAGAACCAGTTACCGACGTAAATGTGTTTGGTCTTGCGCTGCACCACGGTGGTGAAGAACACGACCGCGTAAGCGACCCAGACCACCGTCATCCATACCGCGCCGGTGAACTCGATCTCGGCGTATTCCTTGGTGGTGGTGTAGCCCAGCGGCAGGGTGACCAGCATGGTCACGATCACCGATTGCCAACCCCAGAAGGTGAACGCGGCGAGGGTGTCGGAGTACAACCGCACCTGGCAGGTGCGCTGCACCGCGTAGTAACTGGCGGCGAACTGCGCGCTGCCGGCAAAGCCGAAAATCACCAGGCTGGTGTGCAGCGGACGCAAGCGACCGAAAGTGGTCCACGGCAGGTCGAGGTTCATCTCGGGCCATACCAGTTGCGAGGCGATCCACACCCCCATCGCCATCCCCACGACACCCCAGACGATGGTTGCCACGATGAATTGGCGCACAACCTTGTAGTTATAGGCCTGTCCGATTGTTGCTGTGCTCATGGTCAATGCTTCCACGGTTGCAAAGGCTTCTACTGTAGAAACCCCGTCGGAAACAAAACAGACTCAGGAAAACTTCATTTATACGGATCAGATCCGAGGCCACCCTGCGGTCATCTGCCACAAACTGATACGTTTTTTTAGCGTTCAGGTGAATCTGTAGCACGCTGCGTCGCAGGTCCATAGTCCCCCCTCACAATCAGCGGCTACACGGGTGTGTTTTTGCTTGGGACAGTGATGGCAGTTTGGTAGAGTCCGCGGCTTGTCAGGGAGCAAGTGAAGAAAGGAGTCGGGTGTGAGTGCGGGCAAAAAGATTTTAGGGTTGATATCGCTAATGCTGATGCTGGCCCTGTGGGCCAGTTACGTTTATGTGTTCAAGGACAATCGTGACGGGCTGTTGGGCGGCGCCTTCGACAGCACGGCCTGGTGCGGTACGCCACCGGCCAGTGATAGTGCTGCGCTGGGCAAGGATCAACTGACCCTGCGGATCACCAACAACCTGCGCGGCGAGTTCATGCTCAGCGGCGCCATCGTGGTTTCCGAACGCACGTTCAACCGCTACGACCTGGCCCGCAACGAGCTGCGCCTGCGTCTGGAGCCCTTGCAATGGTCGTACGGTATCACGCCGATTTTCCTCGAACAGGTCAAGGTCCAGCCACTGACGCGTAACCTGTCATCGCTGAACAAGAGCGCCTATGCCGAACTCGAACCGCGCCCCATTGGCGTTCAGGGGCGGGCGGCGGACTTCCCGTTCGACACTTACCGCTACGGCTACAAACCAGTGTTGTATTACCTCAAGGGTAACGATCGCATCGACCTCAAGTTCAAGCACATCACCACCAGCATGGAGATGTCGAACACCTTCACGCCGATCCAGAAGTACAACCGCGCGGAGTACATCAACGAGAAAAACTCGCTGGCGCGTGAGGAAGACTACAAACCTTATGCAACCACTGAGTGTGCGTTCAGTGTCGAGCGCAAGGGCTCGTTCAAGATGATCGTCTTGATGTTGCTGCTGGTGATCGGCTTGCCGTTGCTGCATGTGTTTTATCGCGACGAGCCGGGTATCGACTTTCTGGCGACGCTGGTCAGCATCGGGGCGATTCGGGTGTTGCTGGTGGGGCCGCTGAATGACTTCCAGTTGTACAAAATCGACTTTCTGTTTGCCGGAGTGATTTTACTGGTGGGCACGGTGTCGCTGATCAAGGCGATGCGGGCCAACAGTCGGCGGGAGTTGGCGTTGAAGAGTGGTTCGTCCTGGTAATCCCACGGTCGATGTAGCAGCTGCCGAGCCTGCGAGGCTGCGTTTGGCGACGCAGCCTCGACAGCTGCTACAGGCGGAGCGTATCGAGGGCTACTTCAACGCCGGATCCCCCATGTTCATTTTCTTCCAGCCCTGCAACAGCACCTGCGCTTTCGGTTCCTGCCCGTTGTCCAGGTAATACTGGATCAACGACAGCCGCGCATTGCGGTTGGCCGGCTGCACTTTCAGCAAGCGCTCCAGCACTTCGCAGGCCTCTTCAACCTTGCCGCGGTCATGCAAGGCCACGGCCAGCACGTAGCCGTATTGCGCGTTCTGCGGTTCCAGTTGCGCGGCTTTGCGAAGCGCCGACATGGCCTGGTCCGATTTGCCAGCACGCACCAGCGACAAGCCCTGGGTGTGTTGCAGCAGCGCGGCGTCCGGGTGGTCTTTTAGCCCTTGGGCCAGCAGCGCCTGTGCTTCCTGGCTGCGGCCATTGGCTTCGAGCCATTGCACCAGCGTCACCAGTGCCGGGTAGAAATCCGGATCGCGCCTGAGCGCCGTGCGCAGGTACGGTTCGACCTGGTCATTGCGTCCGCTGGCCTGGTAGAGCATCGCCAGATTGAGGTTGGCTTCGGCGCGTTCCAGCAGGTTTTTCTGTGCTGCTTCGTACTCGGCAATCGCCGCATTCCAGTTCGCCTGGGCAGCGCCCAAACCATTGCGTGCGGCTCCCAGCAGGTCCCGGGCTGCAGCAATACGCACGGCCATCACCGGGTCTGTCAGCAACGGCGTCAACAGCGGTGCCCGCTCAGGTGGTGGCAGGAACGCGCTGATGGCGTGCACGGCACTTTCACGCACTTGTGGCGCGGGATTGCTCAGGTCCTTGGTCGCCAGTTTCAACGCCTGTTCACTCGGGTACAGCGGCAACTCGGCGAGCAGGGTGGCCCGCTGAATCGCTGGCAGATTGCTGCGTTGCAGTTGTTCATACAGAGCTTGCGCCGCGCCGGGTTGACCGTTGCGAATCAGCCACAGGCTTTCGTCATACCGCGGGGCCTGTGCGGTCGGTGTGCTGTTCCACCGTTTGAATTGTTCGGTGACTTTGTCGCCGTCCTTGCCCTGGTGACAGGTGAGGCAGGCGTCCGGGGTGCCGAGTTTTTTCGCCCGCTCAGGGTTGGGAATACTGAAGCTGTGGTCATGCCGGAAGTCATTGCCCATGTAGAACTTGCCGGGCATGTGGCAATCCACGCACTGCGAACCCGGCTGACCCATGGTGTGACGGGTGTGCTCGATGGCGTCGTAGTTTTTTGCTTGCAGGCCTTTGCCGTCGACGCCTTCCACCGGCGTTTTTCCCGTGGTGTTGTGGCATTGCAGGCAAACGCCGTTGCCCGGCGCCTTGAGTTCAGTGCTGTGCGGGTTGTGGCAGTTGCTGCAGCGCACGCCCTTGTCGAACATTTTGCTTTGGGCAAAAGAGCCGTGTTCAAACACCTCGTCCTTGATCTTGCCGTCCAGCGCATACAACTCGCGGGTCAGGGGGCTCGGCAGGTAGTCATCCATCAGGCGTTTGCCGGCGGTGTAGCCATCGCTCAGCGGTGCCCGGCGCGAATGGCAGCGGGCGCAGGTTTCGATCTCGACGGTGGCGTTCTTGTCCTTGAGGTCGACGGCAAAACCGGCATGAATCAAATCACCTTTTTTCGCCGTCCATTCCAGGTGATTGGAAGCCGGGCCGTGGCAGGCCTGGCAGCCAACGCCGAGGCTGTTCCATTGGCTGTCGAAGGTGTTTTTCGCGGCATCGAAATTGCGCTTGTAGCCAGTGGTATGGCACTCGACGCACATGAAGTTGGCGTTCTGGCTCGGCTTGCTCCAGTGCAGCGGGTTCTTGAAATTCACACCCTGACCCGGATAGAGGTGGAACCAACGGTTTTTCTCGGTATCCCAGGCCACGCCCAAGGGTTGCAAGCGACCTTCGCCCACTTCGATCAGGTATTGCTGCAACGGCGCGATGCCGAAGGTATAGGCCACCTTGAAGTCGGCGTTCTTGCCATCGATACCCGGCGTGTTGACCCAGAAGCCGTCGTCCTTGCGCGAAAAAACGGTGGTTTCGTTTTCCGCTTTGAAGGTGACGTTATTGAAGTCGCCCAGCATCGTCTCGGCAGAGGCTGCCTGCATCGCCAATTGGTGATGGGAGCCTTTCCAGTCCTTGACCTGTTCGCTGTGGCAGCCCTGGCATTGCTGCTCATCGACCATCTTCGCCGGGGCCAGCGCGACCGGTTGCGGTTTGGCCGGTGGCGCGACAGGGGCAGTGACGGGAACGGGTCTCAGCGGTGCCGGTGTGCTGCTAAACAGAAACCAGCCGATGCCGATGACCGCCAACAGTAATGCACCGATGGTCACGGGAAAAAGAGAGCGGTTAATCAGGTTCGGTGGTGAATCAGGGTTGGGGCGTGGTGCTTTATTTTTATGTTTCAGCATTGCGACTTCCGTAGTCGAGGTGCGTTTGCCTTGAGGCGCGCGATCAAGCTGAGTGCAGCTTTGCCGCATGCCGGGCGTCTGTCAAATGACGGTTGCGAGAGCGTTCGCAGCGTTAGATGAAATGTGTGCTTTTTTTGAGTTTTTTATCGCGAAATGCCTTGACTCCAGTCGCCTTTGCACTAGGGTGTTCGCCCTTCAAAACAGGAGTTCAAGCATGAAGCTTGCGTTAATGATGAGCACGTTGTGCATCGCCACCATCGCGGTGACAGGGTGTGCGAGCAAGGTCGTCGAGCCGGAGCAGTATTCCGGCTTCCTCAAGGATTACGGCCAGCTGCAGGAAGCCAAGTCGCCGTCCGGCGCGACAGTGATGCGTTGGGTCGATCCAGCGCTGGATGTCAGCAAATTCACCAGCGTCTATATCGAACCGACCCAGCTTTACCCGGCCCCCCAGCCAACGGTGAAAATCCCCCAGGCCACGCTGAGCGGGATCACCGGTTACTACGATCAGGCGCTCAAGCGTGAAATGGCCAAATCGCTGCCATTGGCCGCCGGCCCTGGCCCAGGCGTGATCGTGGTGCGTGCCGCCATTACTGCGGTCAGCAGCAAGACCGAAGGCTTGAAGCCTTACGAAGTGATCCCGATTGCGTTGGTTGCCGCAGCCGTGAGCACCGCCAGCGGTATTCGTGATCAGGAAACAGACCTGGCCACCGAAGCGGCGTTCATCGACGGCGGCAGCAATAAAGTCATCGCTCAGGTCGTGCGCAAGGGCACCGGCAAGCCGCTGGAAAACGATGCGCAGGTGATGAAGGCGGATGACGTCAAGGGCGTGATGGATGGCTGGGCGTCGGATTTGAATCAGTCGTATTTGAAGATCAAATCCAAGTGATGTGCCGAGGCTGATGGCCTCTTCGCGAGCAGGCTCACTCCCACACTGGATCTGTGTAAACCACAAGTCCGATGTGGGAGCGATGGAGTAAACCTTTGGTGCCGTCGGCGTTACGCTCCTTTTACTTCCCTTGCTCGGCTGTGGCGGCGTCGTAGGGATAGATCCGGCGCCATTCGGCGGCCATGTCCACGACGGTCCAGTCACGTGTTTTTGCTTCGTCCAGGGCCTTGTCCAGGCGACCGAAGTCGGACTTGCGGTCGTAGGCCCATTCGCGTTTGGCGTCGGTGTGATGCACCAGCCCCATGAATCGTTTGCCCGGTCCTGCGGCGGTCCATTGCAACATCTGCAAGTCGCCGTCGGAGTTGCCGAAGGCGAGGATCGGCCGCTTGCCGATGACCGCGTCGATGCTTTCCGGTTTGCCCGGGCCGTCATCGTTGTGGGCCAGTTTCGGCGTGCGCAGGATCGAGGCCTTGCCGTCCTTGTACTGGAAGGCTGTGACGAATGTGGTGCCGATCACCTGTTCCGGCGGGATGCCGTAGACCTTCTCGGCAAAGGCGCGCATGAACCCGGTGTCACCGCCGGAGACGATGTAGGTCTTGAAATTCTGCTCGCGCAGGTAGTCGAGCATTTCCAGCATCGGCTGGAACACCATCTCAGTGTACAGCTTGCCGGTTTTCGGGTGTTTGGCCTGGCTCAGCCAGGTCTTGGCGTAGTCGTCGAAGGCTTCGGTGGTCATCCCGGTGTGGGTCGCCCCGAAGATTTTCATGATGCCGCCCATGCCGGAGGCGGCCAGCGCCTTGTGATCGTTTTCCAGCACGGCCTGGAACGGCTGGGTGGTTTTCCATTCCGGGTGTTGCGGCGCGGTGCGCTTGACCTCTTCGAGGGCAAACAGCAACTCGAAGTACATCGGCTGCTCGCTCCACAGGGTACCGTCGTTGTCGAACACGGCGATGCGGTCTTCGGGTTTGACGAAGTCCTTGCTGCTTTGATCGGTGACCGCCTGGACGAACTCGATGATGTGCTTCTTCGAGGGGCCGTCATTCCACGAAGGCAAGGGTTCGGCTGCTTGCGCGAGAAACGGCAGGGCCAGCGCGAAGAGCAGGCTCAGCCCAAAGCAATTGCGGATCGAGATCGGGTTCGTCATGGGACATCCTTTTGGTGTAACGGCCGTAATGCCGAGTCGGGTATCGCCTGCCGTTGTTCGGCCTGACTATGCAGCGTAGACAACGAACCCTTGAGTTGCCGCAATGCCTGGTTTTCAGTAGGCGAACGACCGTAGCAGGCGCGCAGGCGGTCTTGCCGTCGAGAACTGGGCGTGCACAATTTCACGGCACAGGTGATGTCCGTTGGCAGCGCTTTCGGCGATGCTGGCTTGCAGGGCGTTGAGATCATTGAGTGCAGTCATGGCGCATCCTTGATTCAGAACGTGAACGTTGGAATGACGGGAATGAGCCTGGAACCGGTAGCCATCCCTGGTCACTCCTTAGAAAAACGCTAATGTCAGGTTGACGCTGATGCCGTTGCCTTCCGGCCGGTTTTTGGTATCGAACTCCGGCACCCAACGGGCGCTGACGCTGGCCTGCGCATCGTTGAACTTGCCGGCCCAGCCGACCGCCGGGCCAGCACCGACCGAGCGGCCACGGAAGCCGCTGTTGGCACCACTTCCCGAATCATCGGTCACCTGCTGGATGTAACCCGCCGCGATACCGGCATTCCAGCCGTTGCCGAAGCCGTGGGTCCACAGTGCATCGAGGGTGAAAATGTTGCCGTTGCGATAGTCGGTGGCGTTATTTTCGGTGTAGAACTCCAGCGCGCTGGACAGGGTGAACTCGCCACCCTTGCCGTCCAGATGGGTGAAGGCCACGGTGGGCATGAAGGTGTAATTGTTCTGGCCAGCGTTAGCCAGGCGGTCATCGTTGTAGGCACCGGTCGGCACATAGATCGGCAGCGAGAAGGAGACGTGGTTGACCTCGTCGAGGTGGTAACCCGCCGCAATCGGTGTCAGCAGAATATCGGCGAACTGGGTCCCGGTATCACCGGATCCCAGGGTTCTGCCACGGGGACCGGTGACACTGGCGGTGACGTCGGTGTATTGGACCGGCACGCCAATGGCCGAGGCGTAGTTCCAGCGCCCTTTGCCGGTGTCCCAGATATGCGTGAAGTTGGCCATGGTGTAGGACACTTTCATGTCCAGCCCGGTACTCAGGGCGCCGGCGATCGGTACTTGCGCTTTGCCCTTGAGGTCGCCGTCGTACCAGATGCTGGTCAGGGACATCACCCAACCGGCTTCCGGCGGCACAATCCCGGCGTTGGAAAATACCTGTTGCCCCGTAATCGGCCGCCCGACACCGCCCTCGGCCGCCAGCGTCAACGGGCTTGCGCCGATGATGCACAGCGCCAGTAAAGGACGCACTACAAAAGGCCTGACCATGACTGACTCCGCTTATTGTTTTTGTTGTGAATCGACCGGCGTCAGCAGCGGCATCTGCCATTGGCCGCTGGTGACTTCCGGTTTTGGCAGGTACAAGCGCAAGATCCCGTAGAACGGGCCTTTCGGGGCGGGCAGCCAGTTGTTTTGCAATTCTTTGGCCGGGGCCTTGTTCTGCACGTACAGGGTCAGGCCGCCGTCGGCGTCGAGCTTGAGATCGGGCAGCATCCGCGAGTTGATCAGGTAGCGATTCAACGGGTTGGCCACCAGCAGTTTGTTCTTGCCGTCGTACATCGTCAGCGACCAGAAGGCATCGGCCGGGGGCAGGGCGCCCTTGTCGAAATGCAGGGTGTAATCGTGCTTCGAGGCATCGACCGGCTGGCCGTCCTTGTCGACGAAGTAGCCGATGTAATCCGCTTCTTCGGCTGAGTTGCCGAAAATCCCCATGTTGGCGCCGGCGTAGCGGTACAGGTAGTTGCCGTTAAGGTGATCACGGGTGCCGAAGACGTCGCCGCTGGTGATCTGGTGCGTGTCGACCTTGTCCTTCTTGAACTGGGCGAACTCGGCCTTGGCGTCGCTGATGCCGTCTTCCAGTGCCTGGCGCTGTTCAGCGCTGAGGTCATGCAGATTGAACGGCTTGCCGGCTTCGATGCCGATCTTGGCAAAGCGCGCGAGCAGCTCCTTTTCCGCGTCCTGCGCCGGGGCGAACGACAACATGAAATTCAGGTAACGGAACAGGTCCGGGGTGTCGCTCATGGTCGGCAGCGGTTTTGGCCAGTCAATCTTTGGCGCTGCCGGCGGTGCCTTCTGTTTGACGTAGTGGCTCAGGGATTCAACCTTGTAGCCTTTCTGGATCTGCTTGACCTTGGCCAGGTCCTTGTCATCGAACAACTGCGTGCGATACAGCGCGTAGGCAATGTTGCTTTCGCTGCGCACCAACCGGTCCATTTCCACCGGTTGCTGACCTTGCCAGTTCGGCCCGGCGATCATGAAGTGGCCGCCGTTGTTGCCCGTGCTGCGGGTGCCCAGGTACGCAAAGTTCTGCGTATACGCGTCAATCAATTGCACCGAGTAATAACGGTGTTCTTCGATAGCCGGCAGGGTCAGCACGACGGGTTCTGCGCGCAGGTCCATCCACACGAAGGAGTAGGGCGTGTCGGCGTTTGGCGTGACGAAGGCGGTGTCTTTGGCGGTGAATGCCTTGGCGGTGTTGCCGATCTGGTTCAGCGGCGCCTTGAAGTTCGGGCTTTTCTTGTCGATGGCCTGGGTGTAGAGGGTCTTGTACATCTCCACTACCGGGAAGCCGTACAGATAGGCTTCCTTGGCGATGCCCCGGGCTTCTTCAGGCGTGGCGCTGAAGTCGGCCCAAACACTGGTGCTCAGGGAGAGTGCGAGTGCGGTGAGCAAAAAACGGTTATTCATAAAGCGTCCTTATTGACCTTTTGGGCGTCATTCCACAGCCGTGATGTCGTCGAGCTTCCAGCTTTTATCGAAGTAAGCTTCGGTCGGCGCGTACAGACGGAAATAGCTGAACCAGTGTTTGCCCGGTACGGTTTGCACCCAGTTGTTCTCGAAGCCTTTGGGCGCGGTCGGACCGAAATACAGGTCCACGGAGCCGTCATCATTCTTTTTCAGATCCTGACGGGACGACAGGTCGGCCTTGCGCTGCGGGTTATCGATCAGGCAACGGCTGTCGGTGTCGTACACCGTCATCGACCAGAACTGCTTGGCCGGCGGATTGGCGCCGACGTGCAGGCGATAATTCTTACTGCCGTCGAGCCAGTTGCCCTTGCTGTCGGTGTAGGCGCCCAGATAGGTCTGACCGAGGCCCGGGGTCTTGGAGACCATGCCCTTGGTGTTGGTGACCGCTTCGTAGAACCAGGCGCTGCGTTCCCACAACTGATCGTAATAGGCCACGCGCTGCGACGGTTCGGCGATATTCAGCACGGTGTCCCATTGACGGTCCGGCCAGTATTGCGCACCGGGGAACCGCTTGGCGAAGGTGTTGGCCTTGGCGATCAACTCGCCGACCTGGGCGCCTTGTTCCAGTGCCTTGCGCTGGTTGTCATTGGGGTTGAAGGGCTTGTCTTTCTCGATGCCGAGGCTGGCGAGCATGGCCATGTAGAAGCGGTCACGTTCGTTGACCGGTTCTTTCTGGATGATCTGGTGCAAGCGCTCCCAGTACGCCATCCCGCGCGGTTGGGTGCCGGACCAGGCTTTGCCCCCAGGGCTGAGCAGTTTGGTTTTGCTTGGCTCATTGCGCTGGGCGTACGGGTACATCTTGAAGTGTTCGACCAGTGCCTTGCCTTTGGCCGGGTCCGGATCAAGCACGCGGAAGCCCACCAGCACGTTCATGGTCTCCGATTTGGCCAGGTAGTACTTGCCGGCATCGGCGGGAGGTTCGGCACCCGGCGGCAGGACCAGGTACTTGCCGCCCTTGCCTTTGTCCGGGCCGGTCTGGCCCATGTCGATGATCGCGCGTTGCCAGAAGTCCCCGACGCCGCCGGCAGTCGGGCCGGGTGGCAATTCGATCACCAGCGGCCCGGTTTCATTCAGGTCGACAAAACCGAGGATGTACGGCGTGGTGGCATTGGCGGTGATGACGCCCAGTTTGTCTTCATAACTGTTGAGCACCATCAGGTCGCCGCTGCGGGCGCCGAGTTTGTCGCGAAACTCTTCCTGCCATTGCGCGTAGGACACCAACGGCAGCGCCCAGAGGTAGCTCTGGGTGGCCTGCTGAAAATCCAGCTCCGCATAGAGTTGGGCGATCGATTCATGGGCGGGCAATTCGCCTTCCATCGCGATCTTGCCGATCCGCGTATCAAGATCCTGGGCGCCAACGCCGCAGCTGACGAACATGGTCATCAGGCTGAAACCGGCCGCGCGAATTGCACCGTGCATAAAGAGTCCTTATTTACCGAACGTAACGTTGATCCCGGCGAACAATGTGAACTGCGGCAAGCCATCGCCTTTGCGTTCCACCGTCCACTGCGGCTCGATGAATGCGTTAAGAATATTAGTCACGGATTTGCACGCCGTGCCGCCAGCCCAGCAGGCCGCGAGGTGAGGAGTCGAGGGCCGCGGCCGTCAGGCCTGCTTGCCACTTGCCTGTGCCCAATTTGTCCTGCTCAGCGGTCGGCGCGGTGATTTGCGGGCCGATGCCCGGCTGTACGCCGTCGGTCTTGGGGATGAAGATGTCGAACAGGTTGAGGTCGCCGATGCCGGTGCTACAGCCGCTGTGCGGGTCGGGTCGGGTGCTGATCGGCAAGGTGCCGCGCAGCAAGCCATCGTTGGTGTGGACGTCGGTGTCGTAGCGCTTGGGGGTGTAGTAATCCAGAAGGTTGGCGCCAGGGGCCAGACTCAACGGGTTGTTACTTTTGTTGGCTACGTCGGCGTTATCGGCGAACGCACAAACGACAGGCGTAAACCATGCCGCCATCAGCAACAAAGCGTTTTTTTCCATAGCGGCTAACATGATTCCCCCGGTTCCTTGGTGGCTCATTGGTCGACTCGGCACTTCCCGGCCGTTGTTGTGTAATCTCTTTCCGATCAAGCCTGTAGGAATGATCTGAAGCTAGCAGCTAACCATAACTTAGCCAATCCAATGAGTTTTTTCTTTCGAATTGTGTGCAAAATCTCGCAGTTTTTTGTACTGATAAGTTAAAGCGAAACTTGTCCGGCATTCGAATAGAGGTTGAACGAAACCCTGTGGGAGCGAGCCCGCTCGCGATAGCGTTGTGTCAGGCAAATCGCTCTCGCGAGCAGGCTCACTCCTACATTAAGTAATGCTCAGCGTTTCTTCGCCTCTGCGCGAATCCGTTCTTCCTGCTCGCGCAGTTCCGGGGTGAACTCGGCACCAAAATCCTCGGCCTCGAATACCTGACGAATCTCGATCTCTGCGTCGGTGCCAGGCATCGGGTTCGGGCATCGCTTGACCCAGTCGATAGCCTCTTGTTTCGACTTCACCTGCCAGATCCAGTAACCGGCGATCAGCTCCTTGGTTTCGGCGAAGGGGCCGTCGATGACGGTGCGTTTGTCGCCTGAAAAGCGCACGCGCGCGCCTTTACTGCTGGGGTGCAGGCCTTCGCCTTCGATCATGATGCCGGCGTTGACCAGTTCTTCGTTGTAGTTGCCCATGGCGGTCAGCAGTTCTTGGGTGGGCATCACGCCCGCTTCGGAATCCTGGCTGGCTTTGATGATGATCATGAATCGCATGGTGTTATCTCCGGTGGAGGTGGGGGATTCACTACATGGTCGAATGACGACAGTGCAATTCGACAGGTCAATGATAGATTTCAGGCAACGCAATACCTGTGGCAACGAGGTGTTGATTGAAGGTTGGCCAAAACACTTCACGATTTGTATCTGGGCATAGGTCGCCAGCCCATTTCGTGGTTAACTTTGCCCTCTCCGAGATTCTTTACCACAACGTTCAGAAGGACTCCGTTCATGGCTCAAGTCACCCTTAAAGGCAACCCGGTTCAAGTCAACGGCCAACTGCCACAAGCCGGTTCCAAGGCGCCAGCCTTTTCCCTGGTTGCCGGCAATCTGTCCGACGTGACCCTGGCGAGCTTCGCCGGCAAGCGCAAAGTGCTGAACATCTTCCCAAGCGTCGACACCCCGACCTGCGCTACTTCGGTTCGCAAGTTCAACGCCCAGGCAAACGATGTCGCCAACACCGTTGTACTGTGCATCTCCGCTGACCTGCCGTTCGCCCAGGCACGCTTCTGCGGCGCCGAAGGCCTGGAAAACGTGCAAAACCTGTCGACCCTGCGTGGTGCCGAGTTCATCGAGAACTACGGTGTTGCCATCGCTGACGGTCCGCTCAAAGGCCTGACCGCTCGTGCGGTCGTGGTTCTGGATGAGAACGACAACGTGCTTCACAGCGAGTTGGTCAAGGAAATCGCTGAAGAACCGAACTACGAAGCGGCACTTTCCGTTCTGAAGTAAGCGGCGTCATTACAATTGTTAACGGCCTGGCCCTGTCCAGGCCGTTTTCATTTGTGCTTCAGTGCCTTAGACAAATCTCCTGTTACGTAAGCCGAAGGTAAATTGCCGGTAAAGCCGCTTTGCTTAATAGCCGCCAGTGCTTATCGTTCAGCCTCATGTAAAAGAAGCCCACGCGCCCAATGGTTGATTATTCAATGCGATCCTCCGCTTCCCGTAGTCCTCGTCGCTGGCTGTTCGGCCTGCTTGTCCTGTTGGTCATCGCTGGCGTGTGCTGGAAATTCTGGCCCACCGGTGCTGCTCAAAAGGAGGGCGCAGGGCAGAAAGCCGTGGCCGGTCATACCGGCAGGTCCGGAGGGATGCGCCCAGGGTTCGGCGGGGCGACTGGCCCGGTGCCCGTGCGCGTTGCGCCTGCGGTCAAGGGTGACTTCCCGCTGTATTACAAGGCGCTGGGCACCGTGACTGCGCTGAACACCATCAACGTGCGCAGTCGTGTGGGCGGCGAGTTGACCAAGGTGGCGTTCGAGGAAGGGCAAATGGTCAAGGCCGGCGATTTGCTGGCTGAAATCGACCCGCGTCCGTATCAGAACGCCTTGCTCCAGGCCGAAGGCACGTTGCTGCAGAACCAGGCGCAACTGAAAAACGCTCAGGTCGATGTCGAGCGTTATCGAGGGCTGTTCAAGGAAGACAGTATCGCCAAGCAAACCCTGGACACTGCCGAGGCGTTGGTTGGTCAGTATCTGGGCACCGTCAAGACCAATCAGGCGGCGGTCAACGACGCCAAGCTCAATCTCGAATTCACCAGGATCCGCGCGCCGATTACCGGGCGTGTCGGTTTGCGTCAGCTTGATGTCGGCAACCTGGTCGCCGCCAATGACACCACGGCGCTGGCGATCATCACCCAGACCCAACCGATCAGCGTCGCCTTCACCTTGCCGGAAAACAACCTTGACGTGGTATTGGCCCGCTATCGCACCGGCGCCAAACTGCCCGTCGAAGCCTGGGACCGCAGCGACACCAAACTGCAGGCCACTGGTGTCTTGCAGAGCCTGGACAACCAGATCGACACCACCACAGGCACCCTGAAATTCAAGGCGCGCTACGACAACCGCGATCAGACCCTGTTCCCTAATCAGTTCGTCAACGTCCACTTGCTGGCCGACACCCTCAAGGGGGTGGTGCTCGCACCGTCGGCGGCGATTCAGTTTGGCACCAACGGCACCTTCGCCTATGCGCTGGACGGCGACAAGAAGGTCACGATCCGTCAGTTGAAAGTCGGCGCCAGCGATGGCACGAACACTGTGATCACTGAAGGCCTGGCGCCCGGGGATCGTGTGGTCCTGGAAGGCACCGACCGCTTGAAGGAAGGCAGCGAAGTCGAAGTGGTCAATAGCCCCGAGGACGTGCCTGCTACCCCGACCGGTCACCTGCAAGGCAAATCGGCGGCGGACGCCAATGAGCCGGCCGCTACCGACAAGGCGAAAAAGGGCGGCGCATGAACATCTCGCGGCTGTTCATCCTTCGTCCGGTCGCCACGACCCTGAGCATGCTGGCCATTGTACTGGCCGGTTTGATCGCCTATCGGTTGCTGCCGGTGTCGGCGTTGCCCCAGGTCGATTACCCGACGATCCGCGTCATGACGCTGTATCCCGGCGCCAGCCCGGATGTCATGACCAGCGCAGTCACTGCGCCACTGGAGCGTCAGTTCGGGCAAATGCCCGGCCTGACCCAGATGGCGTCGACCAGTTCGGGCGGCGCCTCGGTGCTGACCTTGCGGTTCAGCCTCGACATCAACATGGATGTCGCCGAACAGCAGGTGCAAGCCGCGATCAACGCCGCGACCAATTTGCTGCCCAAGGACCTGCCGGCACCGCCGGTGTACAACAAGGTCAACCCGGCGGACACCCCGGTGCTGACCCTGGCCATTACGTCCAAAACCATGCTGTTGCCCAAGCTCAATGACCTGGTCGACACGCGCATGGCCCAGAAAATCGCCCAGATCAGCGGTGTTGGCATGGTCAGCATTGCTGGCGGCCAGCGTCAGGCGGTGCGGATCAAGGTCAATCCCGAGGCCCTCGCGGCCAACGGTCTGAACCTGTCGGACGTGCGCACGCTGATCGGCGCTTCCAACGTCAACCAGCCCAAGGGCAACTTCGACGGCCCGACCCGGGTGTCGATGCTCGATGCCAACGATCAACTGACGTCGCCCAAGGACTACGCCAACCTGATCCTGGCTTATGCCAACGGCGCGCCGTTGCGGCTCAAGGACGTGGCGGAAATCGTCGACGGTGCGGAAAACGAACGCCTGGCGGCATGGGCCAATGAAAACCAGGCCGTGCTGCTGAACATTCAGCGCCAGCCGGGTGCCAACGTGATCGAGGTGGTCGACCGGATCAAGGCGTTACTGCCGAGCATCACTGACAACCTGCCGGCCGGTCTCGACGTCACCGTGCTGACCGACCGCACCCAGACCATTCGGGCCTCGGTCAAAGACGTGCAGCACGAGTTGCTGATCGCCATTGCCTTGGTGGTGATGGTGACCTTTCTGTTTCTGCGCCGTGCCAGTGCGACGATCATTCCATCGATTGCCGTGCCGCTGTCGTTGGTCGGTACGTTCGGCGTGATGTACCTCGCCGGGTTTTCGGTCAATAACCTGACCCTGATGGCCCTCACCATCGCCACCGGTTTTGTGGTGGACGATGCGATCGTGATGCTGGAGAACATTTCCAGGTTTATCGAAGAAGGGGACACTCCGTTGAATGCGGCGCTCAAAGGCGCGAAGCAGATCGGTTTCACCCTGATTTCCCTGACCCTGTCGCTGATCGCGGTATTGATCCCGCTGCTGTTCATGGCCGACGTGGTAGGGCGCTTGTTCCGCGAGTTTGCGATCACGCTGGCGGTGGCGATCCTGATTTCGCTGGTCGTGTCCCTGACCCTGACGCCGATGATGTGCGCGCGATTGCTCAAGCGTGAACCGAAGGAAGAAGAGCAGGGGCGTTTCTACCGGGCCAGCGGCGCGGCGATTGACTGGATGATCGCGGCCTACGGGCGCAAATTGCAGTGGGTGCTCAAGCACCAGCCGCTGACATTGCTGGTGGCCATCGGCACGCTGGCGTTGACCGTATTCCTCTACATGGTGGTGCCCAAGGGCTTCTTCCCGGTGCAGGACACGGGGGTGATCCAGGGCATTTCCGAGGCGCCGCAGTCGATTTCCTTCGCGGCGATGAGCGATCGTCAACAGGCGCTGGCCAAGGTAGTCCTCGCCGATCCAGCGGTGGAAAGCCTGTCGTCCTACATCGGTGTCGACGGTGACAACTCGACGCTGAACAGCGGGCGCCTGCTGATCAATCTCAAGTCCCACAGCGACCGTGATCTGAGTGCGACCCAGGTGATTGCCCGCCTGCAACCGCAACTGGACAAGCTGGTCGGCATCCGCCTGTTCATGCAGCCGGTGCAGGACCTGACCATCGAAGACCGTGTCAGCCGCACGCAATATCAGTTCAGCATGTCGTCCCCGGATTCGGAATTGCTCGCCCTGTGGAGCGGTCGTCTGGTCGATGCATTGTCCCACCGGCCAGAACTGACCGACGTTGCCAGCGATTTGCAGGACAAGGGCTTGCAGGTCTATCTGGTGATTGACCGCGATGCCGCTTCACGGGTCGGGGTCTCGGTGTCGAACATTACCGATGCGCTCTACGATGCTTTCGGTCAGCGGCAGATTTCGACCATCTACACCCAGGCCAGCCAGTACCGCGTGGTTCTGCAATCGCAGTCCGGGGAGAGGATCGGTCCGGATGCGCTGAATCAGATTCACGTGAAAACCACGGACGGCGGGCAGGTTCGCCTGTCCAGCCTGGCGCACATCGAAGAGCGTCAGGCGCAACTGGCAATCACCCACATCGGCCAGTTCCCGGCGGTGATGATGTCGTTCAACCTGGCGCCGGGTGTGGCGCTGGGGCATGCGGTCGAGATCATCGACCAGGTGCAGAAAGACATCGGCATGCCGATTGGCGTGCAGACCCAGTTCCAAGGGGCGGCCGAGGCGTTCCAGGCGTCGCTGTCCAGCACCTTGCTGCTGATTCTGGCCGCGGTGGTGACCATGTACATCGTGCTCGGCGTGCTGTACGAGAGCTATATCCACCCGATCACCATTCTCTCGACCTTGCCGTCTGCGGCGGTCGGCGCCTTGCTGGCATTGATCCTGAGCGGCAATGACCTGGGCATGATCGCGATCATCGGCATTATTTTGCTGATCGGTATCGTGAAAAAGAACGCGATCATGATGATCGACTTCGCCCTCGATGCAGAGCGCAATCAGGGCATGGACCCGGAAACCGCGATCTATCAAGCCGCGTTGCTGCGCTTCCGGCCGATTCTGATGACGACGCTGGCAGCGTTGTTTGGCGCGGTGCCGCTGATGCTGGCCACCGGCTCCGGCGCAGAATTGCGTCAGCCGCTGGGTCTGGTGATGGTCGGTGGGTTGCTGGTGAGCCAGGTGCTGACCTTGTTCACCACGCCTGTCATCTATTTGTACTTCGACCGACTCGGCCGGCGCTGGGGCCACAAGGCTGACACCGTGGAAGCGGTAGAACAGCCATGAACCTGTCCGGACCGTTCATCAAGCGCCCGGTCGCAACGATGTTGCTGAGCCTGGCGATCATGCTGCTGGGCGGGGTGAGTTTCGGCCTGTTGCCGGTATCGCCGTTGCCGCAAATGGATTTCCCGGTGATCGTGGTGCAGGCCAGCCTTCCCGGCGCGAGCCCCGAGGTCATGGCCTCGACCGTGGCCACGCCGCTGGAACGATCCTTCGGCGCCATCGCCGGGGTCAACACCATGAGCAGCCGTTCCAGCCAGGGCTCGACCCGGGTGATCCTGCAATTTGACCTCGACCGCGACATCAACGGCGCGGCGCGGGAAGTGCAAGCGGCGATCAACGCCTCGCGCAACCTGCTGCCGAGCGGGATGCGCAGCATGCCGACCTACAAGAAGGTCAACCCCTCCCAGGCGCCGATCATGGTGCTGTCGCTGACGTCGGATGTGCTGGAAAAGGGCCAGCTCTACGATTTGGCCTCGACCATCCTGTCTCAGAGCCTGTCGCAGGTGCAGGGCGTGGGCGAAGTACAGATCGGCGGCAGTTCGTTGCCCGCGGTGCGTATCGAGCTCGAACCGCAAGCCCTCAACCAGTACGGCGTGGCCCTCGACGATGTGCGCAACACCATTGCCAACGCCAACGTGCGCCGGCCGAAGGGCTCGGTCGAAGATGGCGAGCGGTTATGGCAGGTCCAGGCCAACGATCAACTGGAAAAAGCCAAGGATTACGAGTCGCTG
Organism: Pseudomonas mucoides; assembly: GCF_015461845.1. Classification (GTDB taxonomy): domain Bacteria; phylum Pseudomonadota; class Gammaproteobacteria; order Pseudomonadales; family Pseudomonadaceae; genus Aquipseudomonas; species Aquipseudomonas mucoides. The sequence continues at coordinate 60,048 of NZ_JACOPW010000002.1, forward strand.
ATCATCCATTACAACGGCGGTGCAGCCTTGCGCCTCAAGGATGTGGCGAAGGTCAGCGACGGCGTCGAGGACCGCTACAACAGCGGGTTCTTCAACGACGACGCGGCGGTGCTGCTGGTGATCAACCGCCAGGCCGGCGCCAACATCATCGAGACGGTCAATGAAATCAAGGCACAGCTGCCAGCGTTGCAGGCGGTACTGCCGGCCAGCGTCAAGCTGAACCTGGCGATGGACCGCTCGCCGGTGATCAAGGCGACCCTGCATGAAGCGGAAATGACCCTGCTGATCGCCGTGACGCTGGTGATTCTGGTGGTGTTCCTGTTCCTCGGTAATTTCCGTGCCTCGCTGATCCCGACGCTGGCGGTGCCAGTGTCGCTGGTCGGCACCTTTGCGGTGATGTACCTCTACGGATTCTCGCTCAACAACCTGTCGCTGATGGCGCTGATCCTCGCCACCGGGCTGGTGGTCGACGATGCCATCGTGGTGCTGGAGAACATCTCCCGGCACATCGACGAAGGCGTGCCGCCGATGAAGGCCGCGTACCTCGGTGCTCAGGAAGTCGGGTTTACCTTGCTGTCGATGAACGTCTCGCTGGTGGCGGTGTTCCTGTCGATCCTGTTCATGGGCGGGATCATCGAGAGCCTGTTCCGCGAGTTTTCCATCACTCTGGCCGCGTCCATCGTGGTGTCGCTGGTGGTCTCGCTGACCCTGACGCCAATGCTCTGTGCCCGTTGGCTGAAGCCACACACGCCAGGCCAGGAAAACCGATTGCAGCGCTGGAGCCAGCGCGCCAACGAATGGATGGTCGGCAAATACGCCACCAGCCTCGATTGGGTATTGCGTCACCGTCGACTGACCTTGCTCAGCCTGTTGGTGACGATTGGCGTGAACATTGCGCTGTATGTGGTTGTTCCTAAAACATTTCTTCCGCAACAAGACACCGGTCAACTGATTGGTTTTGTGCGCGGTGACGACGGCCTGTCGTTCAACGTAATGCAGCCGAAGATGGAAACCTTCCGCCGTGCCGTACTCAAGGACGACGCGGTGGAAAGCGTCGCCGGGTTCATCGGCGGCACGAACGGCACCAACAATGCCGTCATGATCGTGCGACTCAAACCGATCAAGGAACGCAGCATTTCCGCGCAGAAAGTCATCGAGCGCCTGCGCAAGGAAATGCCCAAGGTTCCCGGCGCACAGCTGATGTTGATGGCGGACCAGGACCTGCAGTTTGGCGGTGGCCGCGAACAAACCTCGTCGCAGTACTCCTACATCCTGCAAAGCGGTGATCTGGGGGCATTGCGCGAGTGGTACCCGAAAGTCGTCACCGCGCTCAAGGCGTTGCCGGAATTGACGGCGATCGACGCTCGGGAAGGTCGCGGTGCGCGGCAGGTCACGCTGATCGTCGATCGCGATCAGGCCAAGCGCCTGGGTGTCGACATGAGCATGGTCACGGCTGTACTGAACAACGCCTACAGCCAGCGGCAGATTTCGACGATTTACGACAGCCTCAACCAGTATCAGGTGGTGATGGAGGTCGACCCGAAATACGCCCAGGACCCGGTGACGCTCAAGCAAGTGCAGGTGATCACCGCCGATGGCGCGCGGATTCCGTTGTCGACCATCGCTCACTACGAAAACAGCCTGGAAGACGATCGGGTCAGCCACGAAGGTCAGTTTGCCTCCGAAAGCCTGTCGTTCGACATGGCAGAAGGCGTGACGGTCGAGCAGGGCACCGCTGCCATCGAACGGGCGATTGCCAAAGTCGGTTTGCCTGAAGACGTGATCGCGAAAATGGCCGGCACCGCCGATGCGTTCGCCGCCACCCAGAAGAGCCAGCCCTGGATGATTCTCGGCGCACTGCTGGCGGTTTATCTGGTGTTGGGTGTGCTGTATGAAAGCTACATCCATCCGCTGACCATTCTGTCCACCTTGCCGTCAGCCGGGGTCGGCGCGTTGCTGTCGATCTACGCGCTGGGCGGCGAGTTCAGCCTGATCTCGTTGCTGGGGCTGTTTCTGCTGATCGGCGTGGTGAAGAAAAACGCCATTCTGATGATCGACCTCGCACTGCAACTTGAACGCCATCAAGGCCTGGCACCGTTGGAGTCGATTCGCAGTGCGTGCCTGCAACGTTTGCGTCCGATCCTGATGACCACCCTGGCGGCGATCCTCGGCGCCGTGCCGTTGCTGCTGAGCCGGGCCGAAGGGGCGGAAATGCGCCAGCCACTGGGCTTGACGATTATTGGCGGGCTGATCTTCAGCCAGGTGTTGACCCTTTACACCACCCCGGTGGTTTACCTCTATCTCGACAAACTGCGCCATCGCTTCAATAAATGGCGTGGGGTGCGTACCGATGCTGCTCTGGAAACTCCGCTATGACTGACCGTTCGCTTATCAATCTGGCTGTCCCGCTGGCTGCCGCCCGAGGCTCGCGTCTGCTGAGCCTGGCGCTGTGCGTGGCGATGCTCAGCGCTTGTGCTGTCGGCCCGGACTATCAGCGCCCGCCAGCGGCTGCGCCGGTGCAATACAAGGAAGCGGCAGGCTGGCGTCAGGCCAGTCCGAGCGACTCCCTGGCGCGCGGTGCCTGGTGGGAGTTGTATGGCGATCAGCAGCTCAACGGCCTGATCGAGCAACTCAACCGCTCCAACCAGACAGTGGCCCAGTCCGAGGCCCAATACCGTCAGGCCCAGGCGTTGGTGCGCAGTGCGCGCGGGGCGTTTTTTCCGACAGTGGATTTGACCGTCGGCAAAAACCGCTCCAGCCAGGGCACCGGCAGCAGCAGTTCGAGCCTGACCAGCTCCTCCAGCGGTATTCGTGACACCTACACCGCCCAGGCTGGAGTCAGTTGGGAAGCAGACGTGTGGGGCAAACTGCGCCGAGGCCTTGAAGCCGACACCGCCAATGCCCAGGCAAGCTTTGCCGACCTGGCCGCGATGCGCCTGAGCCAGCAGTCCGAGCTGGTGCAGAACTACCTGCAATTGCGGGTGATCGACGAACAGAAACGTTTGCTGGAAGCCACGGTCGAGGCCTATCAACGTTCGCTGACCATGACTGAAAACCAATACCGCGCTGGCGTTTCCGGCCGGGACTCCGTGGCGCAGGCGCAAACCCAGCTCAAAGGCACCCAGGCCGACATGGTTGACCTGATCTGGCAGCGTGCCCAGTTCGAGAACGCCATTGCCGTGTTGATCGGGCTGCCTCCCGCCGAGTTCAGCCTGGCAGAAACCACCACCATCCCGACCCTGCCCGAAGTGCCGGTGGGCCTGCCTTCGCAATTGCTGGAACGTCGTCCGGACATTGCCTCCGCCGAGCGCTCAGTGATGGCCGCCAACGCCAACATCGGCGTTGCCAAGGCCGCGTATTACCCGGATTTCACCTTGAGCCTGAACGGCGGGTATAGCAGCAGCACCTATTCCAACTGGATCAGCGTGCCGAACCGCTTCTGGTCGGTCGGGCCGCAACTGGCCATGACCTTGTTTGATGGCGGCCAGCGTTCGGCAGAAGTCGATCGCAGTGAGGCGGCCTACGACGAGACGGTGGCCAAGTACCGCCAGACCGTGCTCGACGGCTTCCGCGAAGTGGAAAACTACCTGGTGCAACTCAAGGTGCTGGAGCAGGAAGCCGGCGTGCGCCAGGAAGCGCTGGAGGCCGCGCGTATCTCGTTGCGCCTGACCCAGAATCAGTACAAGGCCGGTCTGATTGCTTATCTGGATGTGGTGGTGGTTCAAGCCACGGCGTTGAACAACGAACGCAACGTGCTGGATCTTTTGCAGAGCCGGTTGATTGCCAGTGTGCAATTGATCGCTGCGCTGGGCGGCGGTTGGGACGGGGCGTTGCAGGTCAGCGAAAACAAATAACCCCGTAGGGTTGCTGGGCATCAAACAAGCGTTTCATCGGGTTGATGGCCAATTGCTTATTTTGTCAGTGCGTTCTTTTGCGCAATCAGTACAATCGCCCGCATTTGCCCCCCGAGTAAGGACGCTCTACGGCGGGCGCTCGCGAGAAGTCTCATGCTGATCGGTAGCTATTCACCCACCCTGGTTATCATTTCGCTCTGTGTGGCGATTCTTGCGTCCTATACCGCGCTCGACCTGACCGGGCGCATCGCCACGGCCAAAGGTCGGGCGGTGCATCTGTGGACGGCGGGTGGTGCCTTTGCCATGGGCATTGGCGTGTGGTCGATGCACTTCATCGGGATGCTCGCGTTCAATTTGCCGATTGACCTGGGCTACGACCTCACGATCACCGTCCTGTCGCTGCTGACCGCCATTCTCTCTTGCGGATTTGCCCTTTGGCTTGTCAGTCAGCCGAAGTTGCCAGCCTGGCAACTGGCGTTTGGCGCGCTAGCGATGGGCGCCGGGATCAGTGCGATGCACTACACCGGCATGGCTGCCATGCGCATGCAACCGGGCATCGATTACGATCCGACATTGTTTGGCACCTCGTTGCTGATCGCCGTTGGCGCGTCCGGCGCGGCACTCTGGATCGCTTTCCGTCTGCGCCAGTACACGCCTTACGTCGGCCTGATCCGCGCGGGCGCGGCGGTGATCATGGGCATCGCCATCGTCGGCATGCACTACACCGGCATGGCGGCAGCGCGTTTCCCGGACGGCAGTTTCTGTGGGGCGGCCGTCAGCGGCTTGAACGGCAAGGGCCTGGACAATCTGGTGCTGATCACCACGCTGGCGGTGCTGAGCATCGCCTTGCTGACATCGGTGCTGGATGCACGTCTGGAAGCGCGCACCGCGGACTTGGCGCGTTCGCTCACCGAAGCCAACCGCGAACTGACGCAACTGGCTTTGCACGACCCTCTGACCGGTTTGCCCAATCGCGTCTTGCTGGCCGATCGCATCGAACAGGCGATGTCGAAGGTAAAGGAGCAGGGCGGTTGTTTCGCGTTGATGTTCATCGACCTCGACGGCTTCAAGCCGGTCAATGACGCCTTTGGCCACCACATGGGCGATCAGTTGTTGCGCGAAGTCAGCCTGCGTTTGCGCGAAGATTTGCGCAGTCAGGACACGTTGGCGCGCATTGGCGGCGATGAGTTTGTGCTACTGGTGCGGCTTGCCGAGCCGGATGATGCGCTGAGCCTGGCGGCGCGTCAGGTCGGTTTGATTGCTCGCGCGTTCCGGGTGGCTGAGCATGACTTGCAGATTTCCGCCAGCGTCGGCATCGCGCTGTACCCGGGCAATGGACAGACCGCCCAAGACCTCCTGATGAACGCTGACGCTGCGATGTATCACGCCAAGGGTGCCGGGAAAAACGGCTACAGCTTTTTCGACGCCTCAATGAACAGCAATGCGCGCAAGCAGCTGCAATTGCTGCAGGATTTGCGCAATGCGCTCGAACAGAAACAGTTCAGCCTCTATTACCAGCCCAAGTTCGACGCGATGGATGGTCGGCCAGTGGGCGCCGAAGCACTGCTGCGTTGGGCGCATCCGACGCGTGGCATGATCCTGCCGGACACGTTTATCGACCTGGCGGAAAAAACCGGATTGATCATTCCGATCGGCGAGTGGGTGCTCAACGAAGCCTGCCGTCAGATGCGCGAATGGTATGTGCTGGGCTACACCGACTGGCGGATCGCGGTGAACCTCTCGGCGTTGCAGTTCTGCCATGCCGGGCTGGTTCAAAGCGTCGCCAGGGCCCTGAGCGCCCATCAACTGCCGGCCAATAGCCTGACCCTGGAAATCACCGAAACCACCGCCATGAGCGACGCCGATGCGAGCATGACGGTGTTGCAGGAACTCTCGGCCATGGGCGTCGACCTGTCCATCGATGACTTCGGGACGGGCTATTCGAGCCTGATGTACCTCAAGCGCCTGCCGGCCAATGAGTTGAAAATCGACCGCGGTTTCGTCCGCGACCTCGAACACGACAGCGACGACGCGGCGATTGTCTCCGCGATCGTCGCACTCGGGCAGGCGCTGGGCTTGCGGATCGTTGCCGAAGGCGTCGAAACCGGCGTGCAGCAAGACTTCCTGACCAAGCTGGGATGTGATTCGTTGCAGGGCTATCTGCTGGGGCACCCGCTGCCGGCGGACCGCTTCATGGTCGACATCCTGCGCGCAGAACAACTGACCACCGCATGAACCCGTGCGACCTGTAGCAGCTGACGAGCAGCGTCCGGCTGCGTCCGGCAGCGAAGCTGTCGTGAATTCAGGCGGCGCGGTGTTTCAGACAGATCGCGTGCGTAGGGTTCACGACTGCTGCGCAGCCGGACGCAGCCTCGCGTTGCTCGTCAGCTGCTACGGTCGGGTGGTCGGTCGGGGCGGGCAGTCGGCGGTGTGGAGGTGTTGGTCGTATCTGTTGATGTGAGCCCATGCAAAAGCCGGCAATGGCGGTTATTCTTGATCCCGACTGCTTATGTTGGATTGGGGGAACGCTTACATGGACAAAGTCATCGTCATCACCGGTGGCGGCCGCGGCATTGGTGCCGCCACCGCCTTGCTGGCCGCCGAACAGGGCTATCGGATCTGTATCAACTACCAGTCTGACGAGTCCGCCGCGCAAAGTGTGCTGGAGCAAGTCCGCGCACTGGGCGCCCAGGCCATTGCGGTGCGCGCCGATGTCAGCATCGAAGATGAAGTGATCGCCATGTTCCGCCGCGTGGACGCCGAACTGGGCCGGGTCACGGCACTGGTGAACAACGCCGGCACCGTCGGGCACAAGTCCCGGGTCGACGAAATGTCCGAGTTCCGCATTCTCAAAATTCTCAAGACCAACGTCCTGGCGCCGATCCTCTGCGCCAAGCACGCGATCCTGCGCATGTCGCCAAAACACGGCGGGCAGGGTGGCAGCATCGTCAACGTGTCGTCGGTGGCCTCGCGTTTGGGCTCGCCCAACGAGTACGTGGATTACGCCGCGTCAAAAGGTGCGCTGGACAGCTTCACCATTGGTCTGTCCAAGGAAGTGGCGGGTGAGGGCATTCGCGTCAACGCCGTGCGGCCGGGGTTAATCTTCACCGACTTCCATGCGCTGAGCGGGGATCCGGACCGGGTCAGCAAGCTCGAGTCGGCGATTCCGATGGCTCGCGGTGGTAGGCCGGATGAAGTGGCGGAGGCGATTGTGTGGTTGCTGTCCGATAAAGCTTCTTATGCGACCGGGACTTTTGTTGATCTTGGCGGTGGGCGTTAATCCATAGCTTTTGTATTGCCTTTACTGGCCTCATCGCGAGCAAGCTCGCTCCCACAGGTTTTGTGGACACTGAAGATCCACTGTGGGAGCGAGCGAGCCTGCTCGCGACAGTCAAGACAACGTCAAAACGTCAGAACGACCGCACAATCCTTCCCAGTGTTTCCATCGCCTTCTCCGAATCCTCGGTCCAGGGACTGCCATAGTTCAGCCGGATACAATTGCGAAACCGCTGCGTCGGCGAAAAGATCGGCCCCGGCGCGATGCTGATGCCTTGCGCCAAGGCCATCTGGAACAATTTCAGCGAATCCATCTGCGGCGGCAATTCCAGCCACAAGAAGTAGCCGCCGGCCGGCTGACTGACGCGGGTCTGGGCCGGGAAGTAGCGGGCGATGGCGGCGAGCATGGCGCTTTGCTGTTCTTCCAGTGCATAACGCAATTTACGCAAATGCCGGTCGTAACCGCCGTGTTGCAGGTAATCGGCGATGGCGGCCTGCGCCGGCATCGAAGCGCAGAGTGAGGTCATGAGTTTCAGACGTTCAATCTTCTGCGCAAAACGCCCGGCCGCGACCCAACCGATGCGGTAGCCGGGGGCCAGACTTTTGGCGAACGAACCGCAGTGCATCACCCACCCTTCGGTATCAAACGCCTTGGCCGGTTTCGGCGCCTGTTGCCCGTAATACAGCTCGGCGTAGACGTCGTCTTCGATCAGCGGCACTTGATGGCGGCGCAGCAATTCCACCAACTCCTGCTTTTTCGCCTCGGGCATGGTCGCGCCCATCGGGTTCTGGAAACTGGTCATGCACCAGCAGACCTTGATTGGATGACGCTCCAGTGTCTGCGCCAGTACCCCGAGGTCGATGCCGTCCCGAGGATGCACCGGGATTTCCACGGCCTTGAGTTTCAGTCGTTCGAGTATTTGCAGGCAGGCGTAGAACGCGGGCGCTTCAATGGCCACCAGGTCGCCGGGTTCCGTGACCGCTTGCAGGCACAGGTTCAAGGCTTCGAGGGCGCCGTTGGTGATCAGCAACTCTTCCATCGGCAGCATCAGCCCGCCGACCATGTAGCGCAGGGCGATTTGCCGACGCAATTGCGGGTTGCCGGGCGACATGTCGGTGACCACCATGCGCGGGTCCATCTCCCGGGAAGCACTGGCCAGCGAGCGCGACAGGCGCTGCAAAGGGAACAGGGTCGGGCTGGGAAAGGCTGAACCGAACGGGACGGTGTTCGGGTCCTTGATCGAATCGAGCACCGAAAACACCAGTTCGCTGACGTCGACTTCGGTGGACTCGCTGACCTGGCTGCTGATCACCGGCTCCGAGAACGGGCTCGGTGCGTGGACGTTGACGAAGTAGCCGGAGCGCGGGCGGGCGCGGATCAGGCCTCGGCGTTCGAGCAGGTAGTAGGCCTGGAATACCGTGGACGGGCTCACGCCGTAGGTCTGGCTGGCGTAGCGCACCGATGGCACGCGCTGGCCGGGCCCAAGGACGCCGGAGCGGATCAGTTCAGCGATGTCGTCGGCGAATTTTTCGTAGCGTTTCATCGAGTGCCCGAGTTGGAGTGATTCATGCGGTGCACCGTTGTGGCGAGGGGGATTGCCCCCTCGCCACAGGGCACCGCAGTCTAAGGGATCAACGGTTCATCGGCGCAACAAACCGGCTCTTGGCTTCGCTATAAACATCCGGCTCATCGCTGTCTTCAATCTTGAATATGATCGTCTGCGAACTGCTGCTCGGCCGTTCTGTGGTCATCGCCACCGACACAGGCACATCGACAATCTCGCCCGGCGCCAGGCTCAGTTGCGTCTTGCCTTGCAGCTGGAAGCCGTCGCCATCGACCAGACTCAAATGATAGTCCTGACGCAGCTGGGTTTTATTGATGACCTTGAGGCTGTAGATGTTTTCGATCTGCCCCTGACTGTTTTCACGGAACAACCCACGGTCTTTGCTTACGTCCAGCGACACCATCGGCCGTTCCACCAAGGCAAAAGCGAGGGCGCCGATCATCACCAACAGCACCGCCGTGTAACCGATCAGCCGTGGCCGCAGCAGGTGGGTCTTGCCTCCCTGCAATTCATGCTCGGAGGTGTAGCTGATCAGCCCACGGGCATAGCCCATTTTGTCCATGATCGAATCACAGGCGTCGATACACGCGGCACAACCGATGCACTCCATCTGCAAGCCATCACGGATGTCGATGCCGGTCGGGCAGACCTGCACGCACAACTGACAGTCGATGCAATCGCCCAGCCCGACCTCGGCCGGTTTCACTTCACGTTTGCGCGCACCACGGTTTTCGCCACGGGCCGCGTCATAGGAAATGGTCAGGGTGTCCTTGTCGAACATCACACTCTGGAACCGCGCATACGGGCACATGTGCATGCACACCGCTTCGCGCAGCCAGCCGGCGTTGATGTACGTGGCGCCGGTAAAGAACAGCACCCAGAACAGACTGACGCCGCCCATTTGCCAGGTCAGCAGCTCTTCGGCCAACGGCCGGATCGGGGTGAAATAGCCGACGAAGGTCAGGCCGGTGAGCAGGCTGATCGCCAGCCACAGTGTGTGCTTGGCGGAACGCCGCAGCAGTTTGTTCAGGCCCCATGGCGCGGCTTGCAGCTTGATGCGCTGGTTGCGCTCGCCTTCGGTGATTTTCTCGCACCACATGAAGATCCAGGTCCAGGAACTCTGCGGGCAGGTGTAGCCGCACCAGACCCGACCGGCGAACACGGTGATCGCAAACAGGCCGAACGCGGCGATGATCAACAGCGCCGACAGCAGAATGAAATCCTGCGGCCAGAAGGTCGCGCCGAAGATGTGAAATTTGCTCTCGGAAAGGTCCCAGAGCACCGCTTGGCGGTCACCCCAGTTCAACCACACCGTGCCGAAAAATAGCAGAAACAGACAGCCTGCACCGCTCAATCGCAAGGTGCGGAACAGGCCGGTGAAGCTACGGGTGTGGATCAGGTTGTCGCTGGACTTGGCCTTTATCTTCGGTCTCGAAGGCTCAAACGTCTGGACCGCAGGGGGGCTTTCAACTAATCGGACGGGGATTCTATCGCTCATGGTCTGTCGCTCATCAGCCTCCATCAGGCCAGTGCACTATGAGCGTCGATCTGTTTGCATAACAGACTCAGGTATTGCAATAAAAAGCGGATCAGATGAGCGCTGATCCGCCCTGTGCGACAACTTGAAGCACCTGCCCTGACAGGACGCAGACCTCTATCCCAAGCCTGCGCCGGGGTTGTTGATCGGTGTCAGTCAAATCACCGAATCACTGTCCGTGGCCTTCAAATGCCGGCGACCGTCCACCGCGCCTGCTACGGTCAATGCATCGGCTTCTGCTTCGGTGATGTAAATACGCTGGTCGTTGAGGTCCACCGCTGACATGGATTTTTCCGAGTCAGTGATGATGGTGACGTCGGGACCCAAACGAATTTCCTCGCCGTTTTCGGTGGTAAAGAAGCAGGTCTTGTTTTCGATGCGTACGGTCATGGTGTTGTCCTTTTTTCTGCGGGTACTTAAACGTTAGGGCGCATTCGCCGGCCATCGTTCGGTGCAACTGATTAATGGTCGGCGCGGTCCATCCTCAAACAACCGGCACAAGGACCACAGCATGAACGCCTGGTGGCATGAAGTTTGGGTGACGCTGCAAGGGGAGTTCGCCGACATCGGTGACGCGTCCCAATTGACGCGTATTACTGTGCGCCTGCTGATAGCGGCGGTGCTGGGTGGAATTCTCGGTTTCGAGCGCGAGCACAAAGGCAAGGCCGCCGGGGTGCGCACCCACATGCTGGTAGCGCTGGGGGCGGCGCTGTTTGTGCTGGTGCCGCAGATGTCCGGCGCTCAGGCCGACGCCATGAGCCGTGTGGTGCAGGGCGTCATCGCCGGGATCGGCTTTCTCGGTGCCGGGACTATCCTGAAAAACAACGAGGGTGATGAAGGTCATGTCAAAGGCCTGACCACCGCCGCCGGGTTGTGGATGACCGCCGCCATCGGAGTGTCGGCCGGGCTGGGGCGCGAGGCGACGGCGGTGTTCAGTACGTTTTTGGCATTGGCCATTTTTAGCGTGATGCCAAGGATCGTGCGCCTGATCGACAAGGACCGCACCCCGTAAATTGTCATGATCAGGGCTTCACAATCACCGGCGGCAGGGTGCTCGGTGGTTCTTCCCGAGGTGGCGGTTGAGTGCCGGGCGGGTCTTGCTCGGGCACGGGTTGCGGCTCGGTCGGCGGAATCACCGGGCTGTCGATGTTCGGATCAGGTGTTTCGGCAGGGATTGGAATACTCATTGTTCAAGCCTCCAGTGGCACATGGCGTAAGTCGTGCTTAAGTGGATTGACCTCCCGACGCGGGATTTGATTCCCCTTAAATGCCGAGGCAAATCCCTCTGAACTTTTAGTGAAGCCGGTGGCTCCCAACCTAAGTGAATCTATTCAGGGACCATCCGGTACAAGAGCGTCCATGGGGCGTAAAGGAGAGATGCTCGATGACTGCTGAAAAACCGACAGAGCTGAACTACAACCCTCACATGCCGCTGTCGCAAGCGTTGCTGCTACCGCGAATCGCGATTGAAAACACCCACCCGACCCTCGATGGCGGACAGTTCGCCGTCAAGGCCGTGATCGGTCAGGACGTGGTGGTGACCAGCAAAGTGTTTGCCGACGGTCACGACAAACTGGCCGTGCGGGTGCGCTGGCGTGCCGAAGGCGACGAGGTCTGGCAAAGCGCAGTCATGGCGGAGCTGGGCAATAACGGCTGGCAAGGCCAGTTCCGTGTCGTGCGTGAGGGGCGCTACCTGTTTTGCATCGAAGCCTGGATCGATCAGTTCGCCAGCTTCTGTTATGAGCTTGGGAAGAAGCACGCGGCGCGAGTCCCGGTCAGTCTCGAGTTACAGGAAGGGCGCACGCAGGTCCACCTGGCGGCCGAACGTAGCGACGGCGAGTTGAGCGAACAACTGGCGGCGCTGCACCACGAATTGTCCGGCCTGCTCGAAAACGAGCAGGTGGCGCTGTTTCTGCACCAGCGTAGCGCCGACCTGATGGCCCAGGCCGACCATCGTGCTTATCTCAGCCTCAGCCCCGAGTTCCCGCTGGATGTCGAACGGGAACTGGCGCAGTTTGCCAGTTGGTATGAGTTGTTTCCGCGCTCGATCACCGACGATCCGGCCCGTCATGGCACCTTCAATGATGTGCATTCGCGGTTGCCGATGATTCAGGACATGGGCTTCGACGTCCTGTACTTTCCGCCGATCCACCCGATCGGCCGCAGTTATCGCAAAGGCCCGAACAATTCCCTGACCGCCGGCCCCGACGACCCCGGCAGCCCCTATGCGATTGGTGGCGAAGAGGGCGGGCACGAGGCGATTCATTCAGAACTGGGGACCCGCGAAGACTTCCGTCGACTGGTAGCCACGGCGGCGGACTACGGACTGGAAATCGCCCTCGATTTTGCCATTCAGTGCTCACAGGACCACCCCTGGCTGCAGCAGCACCCGGGCTGGTTCAACTGGCGGCCGGACGGCACGATCAAATACGCCGAGAACCCGCCGAAGAAATACCAGGACATCGTCAACGTCGATTTCTATGCGGCCGAGGCGATTCCCAGTCTGTGGGTCGAATTGCGCGACATCGTGGTCGGCTGGGTCGAGGAGGGCGTTAAGATCTTTCGCGTCGACAACCCGCACACCAAGCCGCTGCCGTTCTGGCAATGGCTGATCGCCGATGTACGCGCGTTGTACCCCGAAGTGATTTTTCTCGCGGAAGCCTTTACCACCCCGGCGATGATGGCGCGGCTGGGCAAGGTCGGTTACTCGCAGAGCTACACCTATTTCACCTGGCGCAACACCAAGCATGAGCTGGCGACGTATTTCACCGAGCTCAATGAATCGCCGTGGCGCGAATGCTACCGGCCGAATTTCTTCGTCAACACGCCGGACATCAACCCGTTCTTTTTGCACGAGTCCGGGCGTGCCGGTTTTCTGATCCGTGCGGCGCTGGCGACCATGGGCTCTGGCCTGTGGGGCATGTACTCGGGTTTTGAACTGTGTGAATCGGCGCCGATCCCGGGCAAAGAGGAATACCTGGACTCCGAGAAGTACGAAATTCGCCCAAGGGACTTCAATGCGCCGGGCAACATCATTGCCGAGATCGCGCAGCTCAACCGCATCCGCCGGCAGAACCCGGCATTGCATACGCACCTGGGCCTGAAGGTCTACAACGCGTGGAACGACAACATTCTGTATTTCGGCAAGCGCAGCGCGGACGGCAGCAACTTCATTCTGGTGGCGGTCAGTCTCGATCCGCATAACGTCCAGGAAGCGAATTTCGAATTGCCGCTGTGGGAAATGGGTTTGCCTGACGACGCCATCACCCAGGGCGAAGACTTGATGAACGGGCATCGCTGGACCTGGTATGGCAAGTACCAGTTCATGCGTATCGACCCGGCGTATCAGCCGTTCGGCATATGGCGAATAACCGTCTAGAACGCAGAACCTGTGGGAGCGAGCCTGCTCGCGAAAGCGGTGATCCAATCGCCAAAGATGGATCGGATGTACCGGCCTCTTCGCGAGCAGGCTCGCTCCCGCAGGTAATCATTGTGTTTGGGCTCAGCGGCTTTTTCGATTTCAACAGGAGTTTCAAATGGCGAAGAAACCCAAGGCAGCCACCTTCATTAAGGACCCGCTCTGGTACAAGGACGCGGTGATCTACCAGGTTCACGTCAAATCATTTTTCGACTCCAACAATGACGGGATCGGCGACTTTCCCGGCCTGATCGCCAAACTCGACTACATTGCCGACCTCGGCGTCAACACCATCTGGCTATTGCCGTTCTACCCCTCGCCACGCCGCGATGATGGCTACGACATCGCCGAGTACCGAGGTGTCCACGCCGACTACGGCACGATGGCCGATGCCAAGCGCTTCATCTCTGAAGCCCATGAACGCGGCCTGCGTGTGATTACCGAACTGGTCATCAACCACACCTCGGACCAGCACGCCTGGTTCCAGCGTGCGCGCAAGGCCAAACCCGGCTCGGCGGCGCGGGACTTTTACGTCTGGTCCGATGATGATCACAAGTACGACGGCACCCGGATCATCTTTCTCGACACCGAGAAATCCAACTGGACCTGGGACCCGGTGGCCGGCCAATACTTCTGGCACCGTTTCTACTCCCACCAGCCGGACCTGAATTTCGATAACCCGCAGGTCATGAAAGCCGTGCTCTCGGTGATGCGCTACTGGCTCGACATGGGCATCGACGGCCTGCGGCTGGACGCCATTCCGTACCTGATCGAACGGGACGGCACTAACAACGAAAACCTCCCCGAGACCCACGACGTCCTGAAGCAGATCCGCGCCGAGATCGACGCCAATTACCCGGACCGCATGCTGCTGGCCGAAGCCAATCAATGGCCGGAAGACACGCAACTGTATTTCGGTGAAACCGACGCCCAGGGCTTGAATGGCGACGAATGCCACATGGCCTTTCACTTCCCGTTGATGCCGCGCATGTACATGGCGCTGGCCCAGGAAGATCGCTTCCCGATCACCGACATCCTGCGCCAGACCCCGGAGATCCCGGCCAATTGTCAGTGGGCGATTTTCCTGCGCAACCACGATGAGCTGACCCTGGAAATGGTCACCGACAAGGAGCGCGATTACCTGTGGAATTACTACGCGGCCGACCGTCGGGCGCGAATCAACCTGGGGATTCGCCGTCGACTGGCGCCGCTGGTGGAGCGAGATCGCCGTCGCGTTGAGCTGCTCAATAGCCTGCTACTGTCGATGCCCGGCACGCCAACCCTGTATTACGGCGATGAAATCGGCATGGGCGACAACATCTACCTCGGCGACCGCGATGGCGTGCGCACGCCGATGCAGTGGTCGATTGACCGCAACGGCGGGTTCTCCCGCGCCGACCCGGCGAGCCTGGTGTTGCCACCGATCATGGACCCGCAATACGGCTACCTGTCGGTCAACGTCGAAACCCAGGCTGGCGATCCGCATTCGCTGCTCAACTGGACCCGACGCATGCTCGCGGTGCGCAAACAGTCCAAGGCGTTCGGGCGCGGTACGCTGAAAATGCTTTCGCCGAGCAACCGCCGGATTCTGGCCTACACCCGTGAATTCACTGGCGAGGATGGCAAGCACGAAATCATCCTCTGTGTAGCCAACGTCTCGCGCAGTGCCCAGGCGGCGGAACTCGACCTGTCGGCGTACGTCGGCATGGTGCCGGTGGAGATGCTCGGTGGTAATGCGTTCCCTCCGATTGGACAGTTGAATTTCCTCCTGACCCTGGCGCCATACGGCTTCTATTGGTTCGGGCTCGCGGCGGAAAACCAGATGCCGAGCTGGCACGTGGAACCGGCACAAAGCCTGCCGGACTTCACCACGCTGGTGTTGAAGAAACGCATGGAAGAACTGCTCGAAACGCCGTCTCGCGGCACGCTGGAACAAGGCATTCTGCCGAATTGGCTACAGAACCGCCGCTGGTTTGCCGGCAAGGACGCGGCCATCGAACAGGTCAACCTGGCCTATGGCGTACGCTTCGGCGATCCGCTGCACCCGGTGCTGTTGAGCGAAATCGAAGTCACCAGCGCCGGCCAGACCCACCGCTACCAGTTGCCATTCGGCTTTATTCCCGAAGATCAGGTCGGCGCCGCACTGCCTCAGCAGCTGGCGTTGTCGCGGGTGCGTCGGGGCCGTCAGGTGGGTTTGATTACTGATGCCTTCAGCCTCGAACCCTTTATCCATGCCGTGCTGGCTGGTATGCAGAACGAGACGGTGTTGCCGTCGAGCGCGGGTGACATCCGCTTCGAGCCGACCGTGGAGCTGGCGAAACTCGGACTGACGCAAGAGTCGCCTGTTCGCTATCTGTCGGCCGAGCAATCCAACAGTTCGGTGGTGATCGGCAACAGCCTGGTGCTCAAACTGATCCGCAAACTCGCCTCGGGCGTGCACCCGGAACTGGAAATGAGCGCCTACCTGACCAACGCCGGGTTCCAGAACATCTCGCCACTGCTGGGCTCGGTGGTGCGCCGTGACGAACACGGCGAAGACACCTTGTTGATGATCGCCCAGGGTTATTTGAGCAATCAGGGTGATGCCTGGGAATGGACCCAGAACAACCTTGAACGCGCGCTGCGTGACGAGTTGGCTGATGCGATCTCCGAGCAGGAACAGCACTACAACGCCCTCGGTGAGCTGAGGGATTTTGCCGGCATGCTCGGCCAGCGCCTGGGGGAAATGCACCAGGTGCTGGCAGCGCCGACCCAAGACAAGGACTTCGCGCCGCAGGTGACGACGGCGAAAGAGGCACTGGCCTCGGCCAAGGACGTGGCGGCGCAGCTGGAGCACGCGCTCAAGTTGCTCAAGCAGCATCAAAATCAACTGAACCCGGCGGACCAAGCCTTGGTCAGTCGTTTACTGGACGAGAAAAAAGCCATCCTCAGCCACGTTCAGGAACTGGGCAGGAAAGCCGTCGGTGGCTTGCGCATCCGCGTCCACGGCGACTTGCACCTGGGCCAGGTGTTGGTGATCAAGGGCGATGCCTACCTGATCGATTTCGAGGGTGAGCCGGCGCGGCCGCTGCGTGAACGACGGGGCAAGCACAGCCCGTACAAAGACGTCAGCGGCGTGTTGCGTTCATTCGATTACGCCGCCGCGATGACGATCAATGTGCACAACGTCGACAACACGGCTGAGGCTCAGGGGGCGCGCCATCGGGTCGCCGAGCGTTACCTGATTGAAGCAAAACAGGCATTTGTCGACGCTTATCGGCTGGCGGCAGCTAGTCTTGCTCATGCGTGGCAAGATCCGGAAGGCGAGGACGCCGCGCTGGCGTTGTTCGGTCTGGAGAAGGCGGCCTATGAAGTGGCGTATGAGGCCGAAAATCGACCCACTTGGCTGCCGGTGCCGTTGCACGGTTTGTATGGATTATTAAGTGGGCTTAAACCCTTTTCCGATCTTGGTGGAGAGTAGTCATGAGTTTCTCGAACAAGGAACAGGGTCACGCTAAAGAGGCGTTACTGCCCAGATCGCGGGACATCGACGCGCTGGTGCGCGCCGAGCATCACGACCCCTTTGCAATTCTCGGCCCCCATGGCGATGGCGCCGGTGGGCAATTCATTCGTGCCTATCTGCCGGACGCCTTGAGCGTGCAAGTGTTGGCCAGGGACTCCGGGGAAGAGCTCGGCCACCTTGAAGCCACCCAGACACCGGGGCTGTTTGTCGGGCATTTCGACCGCGCCCAGGCGTACCTGTTGCGCACCCGTTGGGCCGGTGGCGAACAAGTCAGCGAAGACCCTTACAGCTTTGGCCCGCTGCTCGGCGAGATGGATTTGTACCTGTTTGCCGAAGGCAATCACCGCGACCTGAGCAGTTGCCTCGGCGCGCAGTTGAAGACGGTCGACGGCGTCGACGGCGTGCGTTTCGCCGTGTGGGCGCCCAACGCCAAGCGCGTGTCGGTGGTCGGTGATTTCAACAACTGGGACGGTCGTCGCCATCCCATGCGTCTGCGCCATCCGACCGGGGTCTGGGAGCTGTTCATCCCGCGTCTGCGAGCCGGTGAGGCGTACAAATACGAAATCCTCGGCAGCCACGGCATATTGCCGCTCAAGGCTGACCCGATGGCGTTGGCCACTACCTTGCCGCCAGACACGGCCTCGAAAGTCGCTTCGCCGCTGAACATCGACTGGCAGGATCAGGCGTGGATGGCGTCGCGTGGCGAACGTCAGCGACCTACGGCGCCGCTGTCGATCTACGAACTGCATGCCGGTTCCTGGCAATGTGAGCTGGACGATCTGGGCGAGGTCGCCCGCCAGTACACCTGGCACGAGTTGGGTGAGCGGCTGATTCCGTATGTGAAGGACTTGGGCTTCACTCACATCGAACTGATGCCGATCATGGAGCACCCGTTTGGCGGCTCGTGGGGTTATCAACTGCTGTCGCAATTCGCCCCCAGCGCCCGTTACGGTTCGCCGGATGACTTTGCCGCGTTCGTCAACGCCTGCCACCAGGCGGAAATCGGCGTGATTCTCGATTGGGTGCCGGCGCATTTTCCGACCGACACCCACGGCCTGGCGCAATTCGACGGCACGGCGTTGTATGAATACGGCAACCCGCAGGAAGGTTTTCATCAGGACTGGGACACGCTGATCTACAACCTCGGCCGCACCGAAGTGCACGGTTACATGCTGGCTTCAGGGTTGCACTGGCTCAAGCATTTCCACGTCGATGGGCTGCGTGTCGATGCGGTGGCGTCGATGCTCTATCGCGATTACTCGCGCAAGGCTGGAGAATGGGTGCCGAACCGCCACGGCGGTCGTGAAAACCTCGAAGCCATCGACTTCTTGCGTCACCTCAACGACGTGGTGGCGCTCGAGGCGCCGGGTGCGCTGGTCATCGCCGAAGAGTCCACCGCATGGCCGGGTGTCAGCCAAAGCACGCAACAGGGCGGTCTGGGCTTTGCCTACAAATGGAACATGGGCTGGATGCACGATTCGCTGCATTACATCCAGCAGGACCCGGTGTACCGCGCCCATCATCACAACGAATTGAGTTTTGGCCTGGTGTACGCCTGGTCCGAGCGTTTCATCCTGCCGATTTCCCACGATGAAGTGGTCCACGGCAAGCACTCGCTGATCGACAAGATGCCCGGCGACCGCTGGCAGAAGTTTGCCAATTTGCGCGCCTACTTGAGCTTCATGTGGACGCACCCGGGCAAGAAGCTGTTGTTCATGGGCTGCGAATTTGGCCAATGGCGCGAGTGGAACCACGATCAGCAACTCGACTGGTACCTGCTGCAATACCCCGAGCACAAAGGGGTGCAGAAGCTGGTCGGCGACCTCAATCGGCTGTACCGCGAAGAGCCGGCGCTGCATGAGCAGGACGATGCCCCGCAAGGCTTCCAGTGGCTGATCGGAGACGATGCGATCAACAGCGTCTACGCGTGGTTGCGCTGGAGCAAGGAGGGGCGGCCGGTGCTGGTCGTGGCCAACTTTACGCCGGTGCCGCGTGAGGGCTATCGCGTCGGCGTACCGTTTGCCGGGCGCTGGACCGAATTGATCAACAGCGATGCGGCGATGTATGCCGGTTCCAATTATGGCAACAGTGGCGGGGCGTTTACGGAGGAGGAACCGAGCCATGGGCAGGCACTGTCGCTGGTATTGAATCTGCCGCCGCTGGCGGTATTGATCTTGCGGCCTGAGGGCTGATCTGAGACCGAGTCGCTCCCATCGCGGGCAAGCCACGCTCCCACAGGGGTACGCATTCCAACTGTGGGGGCGTGGCTTGCTCGCGAAGGCGTCAGCCCTGACAAAGCCTCTTTTGATGTCTGGCGCTCACCACCGCATCCGCACCCCCAGACTCCCGATCAACCCATTCAAATCATTGTCATCCACATCACTGCTGTAATCCGCACTGACGTAGAAACTCACCGCCGGCGTGACCTTGGCCACCAATCCCAGCCCCACCTCAACCGTGGATGAATTGCGGCTGCTGCTGATCTTGTCGACCTGATCGAGGGTCACGGTATTGCCGGTGTACACGGTGTGCCACAAGTTGGTCCGCACGTAGGGTTCGACGCCCAGGCCATTGATGTCGTAACTCCCTTTCAATCGCGCACCGACCCGGCCGCTCCAGGACGTCAGGTCGCTGGATGACGCGTTCCCTGAGCCGGCATACGGCGTATCCAGTGTGATGCGTTGATTGATCAACTGAGCCTGGGGTTCGACGACCCAGTTCTCACTCAGGCCAATCGGGAAACCGCCTTCCACCGACAACGTCATCGCACTGCCTTCGGTGGCTTGCCGCGCGCCCTGGTCATTTCGGCTGAAGCCGTTGACCCGGCCACCGCTGGCGGTCAAATCCACGTGCCAGCCTTGAGGGCCGGTCAGGCTCCAGTAAGCACCGAGGCTCTGGCCTTGAAGGTTGAGGGTATCGTTGTTGGGGTCGGCCAGGGCTGGACTGGTCAGCAAGCCGTTGCTATTGCCTTGTAATCGGGTGGTGCCGCCGACCAGTCCGACCTGCTGGGTATGACCGCTACCACTCTGCAAGGTGAGGATCGCCGGCCCTTTGAATTCAGTGCTGCCCGTGATCGAAGAGCCCTGTGACAGAAAATCGGTTTGCGCCTGCCGCGACGGCTTGCCGTAGACCTGGTCCCAGGTCGAAGGCGCTTCGTCTTCGATGGTCAGGTGTGAACTTCGACTATCGGACGCGGCGCCGAAGTGACCGGGGTACAGCGAGGTGAAATGCGTGGTTGGCAAGGTGAGGACGGGAACATCCTGGCGATACCATGGAAGGGTTTCTTCCTCCGCGGGTGCCGCCTGGGCCTCGAGGGTCGAGCACAGCAGGATAGAGCTCGAGACAGTGCAAAAAGTGACTTTTATCTCTTGTTGGGTGAATGAAGTCTTCATGGGGGTCTACCTTGCAATCGCATGCGGTATCTCGCTGTGGCGTCTCTCCTACCCCGAATGAGGGGCGGCCGAATGGAGTGAGGGCAAGCCGCTGGGCGCCCGGATTGGCGGGTGTCTGGGGGGGATGCCCCCTGATGGTACTTCGGGGGTAGTAAGGTGTAGCTAAGAAGACCGTTGACGGTGCGTCAAGAAAATGCCCGATAAATGGTATGGGTATTTTAGGCGCTGCAAGTGACTGATTTTCGACGCAGATCTAAGCGCTTGTTTGTTCGACAAAACGTCAAGAAAGCCGCTAATCAGAGCTTTTACTCAATTGCTAGAGGTGTACCTCCACCGCCAGCGGCAGGTGATCCGACAGGTGCGTCCAGGGTTTATTGCCGAGGATTCGTGGTTCATGGCTACTGGCATTGCGCAGGTAAATCCGGTCCAGGCGCAGCAACGGAAAACGCGCGGGGTAGGTTTTGGCCGGTCGCCCGTTATGGCGTTCGAACGCTTCGTGCAGGTAGTCGCGACGGGCGAGGGCGGCATTGCCGTGCAACTGCCAGTCGTTGAAATCGCCGGCAATAATCACCGGGGCATCGTCGGGCAGGGAGTCCAGCAGTTGGCAGAGGAGCTGCAACTGCAACTGACGATGACTTTCGAGCAGGCTCAGGTGTACGCAAATCGCATGCACTTCAGCGTGCCCAGGCACCTCCAGCACACAATGCAACAACCCGCGTCGTTCGGGACCGGTGATTGACACGTCAAGGTTACGGAACTCGCGGATCGGGTATTTCGACAGCAAGGCATTGCCGTGGTGGCCATCCGGGTAGACGGCATTGCGCCCATAGGCGAAATCGCTCCACATGCTGTCGGCGAGGAATTCGTATTGCGAGGTCTGCGGCCAGTTGTAATAACGCGAAGAGTGCCGATCGTGTTCGCCGACCACTTCTTGCAGGAACACAAGATCTGCCGACGTACTGCGCACCGCCTCGCGCAGCTCCGGGAGGATGAAACGCCGGTTGAAGGCGGTGAAGCCCTTGTGCGTATTGACCGTCAGCACCCTCAGGCGATGAATCGCCGGGGACGGCTTGAGGGTGGCCCGCTGCTCGGAATCGCTGGTCACGATGGCTCCTCTGAAATTTGGCTGCTTATGCATGCGACTGATGCAGTGCCGTGCAGTTCAGCGGGATCCTCGCATTACCGCGATTTTGGGTTTTGCGGTGTGTCAGACGAAGACGATTTCATAGGGCAAGCGCATGCGGTCCAGGATCACCCGGGGCAGCAGCGGTGCGATGCCCAAGGCCGGTTCGCCGTCGAGCTGGCTGGCGTAGGCATGGGTGGCGTGGCTTTTGCGCGCGACCGTCCAGGTGTCGAGGCGGACTTTGCGGGCCCGATGCCAGGGCATCAGCCCCTGGTCACGAGCCGGCCAGTGCCAGGCCCACACCGGTATTTCATGGAATGTCGCACCGACCATGCTCGCCGCAGCGGCGCTGGCACGGCCGACGGCGTCGTGGTCGGGCGTGCCGTCTTCGCGCCAGGTGCTGAACACCACGTCGCCGGGACGCAGGTAGCGGGCGATGAAACGGGTCAGTTGCGTCTCGTATTCCGCCAGGACGAAATCAGTGAAGCCCCCCCGAATCCATTTCAGGCTGTGCATCGGCAAGCCGAGCCGGCGCAAGGCCTCGACGCTTTCCTGACCGCGAAACACGCTTAGGCGCTTTTCCGACCATTGTTGTGAGCCCGGTTGAGTGGCACTGCCATCGGTGACCGAGATCAATTGAAGGGGATGACCGAGGGTCGAGAGCAACTGCAACAGGCCGCCGCAGGTGACCACTTCATCGCCGGGATGCGGCGCGATCACCACGGCGCGAGCGCCGGCGGGGACCAGGGTCTGGGTGTTGATGACGGGGATGTTGTCCAGTTGCAGCGCGCTGTTCCAGATTTGTGCTGGCTGGCTGCTGTCGATGATGGAGACGGATTTCATCGGGCTACGTCCTTGTTCTGTTTGATAGCAATGTGCGACTTCTCCGTACCCTGGATCGTCGCGTGCTGAGTATTGCTCAAGTAATCCTATTCGTCGCGTAACGGTTCCACCTAAGCCGGTTTTTTTTAGTCGATCTTTGCCAGATCGTGTAAATAGTCGCCGAAACCACCCCGAGCGCGACTGTCCAGGCGGGCGCTGGTGAGCACTTGCGGGCGATGACTCCAGGCAATTTTCGCGCCGCAGCGCTCCAGTTGTCGCACCAGTTGCACATCTTCATGGCAGGCCAGCGGTTCGAACCCGCCGGCGCGCCGATAGGCGTCGGCACTGATGCCCAGGTTGGCGCCGTGAATGTGCCGATGGCCGTCGCGGGCGTGGTAATGCTGGTGGTAGCGAATCTGTGCCGATTCGTCGAATGACTCGTGCCACGCATCGACCGTGACCGTGCCGCACACCGCGTCCGCATCCAGGGACAACTGCGCCACCAGCCAATCCTGCGCGACTCGACTGTCGGCGTCTGAGCAGGAAATCCAGCGCACCCCCAATGCCAGCAGAAAGCTTGCCCCGACCGCGCGTGCCTGGCCGACGTTGCGAGCCTCGATGCTCAGACTGTGGACCGGGTAGCGCTGGACAATCTCGCCCGATCGATCGGTGCAACTGTCGAGCACCACCAGCACCGCGACGCTTTCACCGCGCAGCAACTCATGTTGCGACGCACACAGGGCGGCTTGCAGGCAGTCGGCGAGCAAGTCTTCTTCGTTATGCGCGGGGATCAGAATGCCAATCATCGCAGGCCCTCAAGTGTCGCCACGGAGCGCGGTTCGCGGCTCCAGAGCTCCAGCAGGAAATCCGCTTCCTGATGCAAGACCAGACGCGGCAACGGCAAGTGTTCGTGGAGCAAGTCGTGCACTTGTCGTGCGTTCAACGGGCAGCCGTCGATGGGCGGGCGCCAGTGGCAGGCCAGCAGTTGGCCGTCGGCGGTGAGTGACTGTTCGGCTTGTTGGATCAGGCGTTTCAAGTCCTCGGCATCAAGGTAGTAACCGATTTCACTGAGCACGATCAGGTCGAATTTTTCCTCCGGCCAATCGACTGGCAAGCGCGCGTGGCGCACTTCGGCGTGATCGAACGGGCCGAGGCGGGTGCGCGCCAACGCAACGGCTGCGGCGGCGGTGTCGCAGCACAGCAGGCGATCGCAACGGCTGGCCAGTTCAAAACTCAGTTCGCCATTGGCGCAGCCGGGTTCAAAGATCGCGCGGTAATGCGCACGGGGCAGGGCGGCGAGGGTGATGGCGCGTTTGCGCTGCTCGTACCAGCGCTGACGAAACGCCCACGGATCATCGTTACCGGCAAACAAGCCGTCGAAATAACGATCGTCGACACTCATAGGAACACCACCTCGAACGGCTGCAACAGGCGGTCCAGCACGTAGGGCGCCAGTACGGGCGGCAGGCCGATGTGCGGGTCACCTTCCAATTGGCTGGCGAAGGCGTGAATCGCATGGCGTTTGCGCGCGATCAGCGGCGGTGTCAGGAGGATTTTTCGTGCGCGGTGCCACGGTACAAACGCGTCTTCCGGCGTTGCCCAGTGCCAGGTCCACACCGGCAGTTCATGCAGGGTTGCACCGACGCGTCTGGCGGCGGTGGCACTGGCTCGCCCCACGGCTTCATGATCGCAATGGCCGTCTTCGCGCCAGGTCGTGAACACCACGTCGTTGGGGCGCAGATGCTGTTCGATGAACGCGCTCAACTCGATTTCGCGCGCGGCGACCTGGCTATCGCTGAAACCGCCGCGCAGCCATTTCAGCTGGTGCAGCGGCAAACCGAGACGGCGCAGCGCTTCAGCCGATTCTTGCGGACGCACGGCGCTCAGACGTTCCACGGGCCAGCGTGTCGAACCGGGATGACTGGCGCTGCCATCGGTGACCGAAATCAGTTGCAACGCCCGACCCGCCGCTGCAAGCACTTGCAGGAAACCACCGCAGCCCAGCACTTCATCGTCCGGGTGCGGAGCGATGATCACCGCGCGGGCGCCTTCTGGCACCAGGCTGAGGATGTCAATCACCGGTAATTGCGCCAGCTGAAGGGAGGTTTGCCACAGGTGCAGGGGCGTGCCCTGGCCGACGATGGGGTTGGTTTTCATAACGTCCATGTTCCGTTGATGGTGTGTTTGCCCAGTGCGGCAAGGTCCCGCTCGGCATGGCTTTGTCGCAGGAACACCGGCAGGTCGGCAATCAGCCGGGCGAATTGCCGGTCCTTGCAGTAAGGCCCGGCGCCGAGGGCGTGGCCGACGTGCAGGATCACCTGTTCGGCGGCCTGTTCGACCACCGCCCGGGCGCGGCGAGCCAGCAACTCGGCGTTATCCAGCGGCGAAGCGTCGATGCTCATGGCGCTGGCGCGCAACACCTGCGCGGCGGCGAAAAGAGCACGGTCGACCGCGCCGAGGTGGGCGAGGGCGTGGGGTTCTTCACGTTGCGCACAGTGCGTGCGCAGGCGTTCGGCGAGGCTGCGTGCGGCGCCGTACCAGCAGGCGGCAATGCCGATCCCGCCCTGCCAGAAACCGGGCCGTTGCAAGTAATCACCGGGTTGGCCAATGAGGTGCGTGTCAGCATGGTCGAACAGCACGTCGACGCTGCCGGTGGCGGCCATGCCGACGGCTTGCCAGCCTTGATCCGTCACGCTGACGCCGGGTTGATCCAGTGCCACCGCGACCAATTGCTGACAGTCGTTTTCATCCCACGCGGTGAGCAAGGCATGGCTCAACACCGCCGCGCCCGAGCACCAGGCTTTGCGCCCGTTCAGCAAACCTTGGGGGCTGACCCGCACCCGCGCATTCGGCGGTTCAGCGGCCCACATGCCCCACGTGCTACCGGGTGTGGGCTCGCCACCCCGTTGCGCGATGATTGCGAGCGCATCGGTGTGACCTTCGTACAGTTTGCACAACCCCAGATCATGCCCGCCGACCTCGGCCAAACGCTGAAAACGCTCCAGCGTCCGACCACTGCCCGGCAGCGGAAGCTGATCCAGTCCAGCTTCCACCAGCGCCCGCAGGCAACGACCTAACGCCTGAGTGTCAGCGTAATCCGCGGGTTGGCGAGCGAGAAACGCCTGAAGGTCCATTTCACTCTTCTTCCTCATGCTGCAATTCGAACAGCAGCAGCGAACGCCCGGTCACTGAATATTCGTGGCCGATTTCAAAGCGTTCCTGCCCGCGAATCGACGGTTGATTGGTGTCGATCATGCAGGTCCAGAACCCGCCGTCCGGCACTTCCGGCAAGGTGAAGTTGACGATATCGTGGTGCGCATTGACCACCAGCAACAGGGTCGCGTCAGCACCTTTGCGGCGGATGCCGGTTTCCTGAGCGCGGCCATCAAGCAAGATCCCCAGACAACGGCCGTGGGCCTCGCCCCATTGTTCCTGGGACATTTCACTGCCGTCCGGCGCGAGCCAGGTGATGTCCTTGACCCCGATGTCCTCGTTGTAATTGCCCACCAGGAAGCGCCCGCGACGCAGGATCGGGTAGGCCAGGCGCAACTTGATCAGACGTTTGACGAACTTGAGCAGGGCCTTGCCGTCCTCGCTGAAGTCCCAGTTGACCCAGCCGATCTCGCTGTCTTGGCAGTAGGCGTTGTTGTTGCCTTCCTGAGTACGGGCGAATTCGTCGCCGGCCACCAGCATCGGCGTACCCTGGGACAGCAACAGCGTGGCAAAGAAGTTGCGCATTTGCCGTTGGCGCAACTCGTTGATCTCGGGATCGTCGGTCGGGCCTTCGACACCATGGTTCCAGGACAGGTTGTTGTTGCTGCCGTCCTGATTGTTCTCGTCGTTGGCTTCGTTGTGCTTGTCGTTGTACGACACCAGGTCGTTGAGGGTGAAGCCGTCGTGGGCGGTGATGAAATTCAACGAGGCATAAGGCCGGCGGCCGCGCTGGTTGAACATCTCGCCCGAGGCGGTCATGCGGCTGGCGAAATCGGCGAGTTGGCCGTCATCACCTTTCCAGAACGCGCGCACGGTGTCGCGGAACTTGTCGTTCCATTCCACCCAGCCCGGCGGGAAGTTGCCGACCTGATAGCCGCCGGGGCCGCAATCCCACGGTTCGGCAATCATCTTCACCTGGCGCAGCACCGGGTCCTGACGACAGGCCACGAGGAAGCTGTGACGTTCATCGAAACCGTCGTGGTAGCGCCCGAGAATGGTCGCCAGGTCGAAGCGGAAACCGTCGACGTGCATTTCCGTCGCCCAGTAGCGCAAGGAGTCAGTGACCATTTGCAAGACGCACGGATGGCTCAGGTCCAGGGTGTTGCCGGTCCCGGAATCGTTGATGTAGAAGCGTTTGTCGTCGGGCATCAAGCGGTAGTATGAGGCGTTGTCGATGCCGCGCATGGACAGGGTCGGCCCTTGTTCATTGCCCTCGGCGGTGTGGTTGTAGACCACGTCGAGAATCACTTCCAGGTTGGCTTCGTGCAGGTGCGCAACCATCTCCTTGAACTCGGCTATCTTGCCGCTGGCCAGATAGCGCGGGTCCGGGGCAAAGAAGGCGATGCTGTTGTAACCCCAATAATTGGTCATGCCTTTGTGCAGCAAGTGCTGGTCATTGACGAACGCATGGATCGGCAGCAACTCAACCGACGACACCCCGAGTTTGCGGATATGTTCCAGCACGTCATCGACCATCAACCCGGCAAAGGTGCCACGCACGTTCTCGGGGACGGAAGGGTGACGCATGCTGATGCCGCGCACGTGGGTTTCGTAAATGATGGTTTTGTCCCACGGCACGCTGACGCGATGGTCGTGGCCCCAGGTGTGCGCCGGGTCGATGACTTTGCATTTGGGCACGAAGGGCGCGCTGTCGCGTTCATCGAAACTGAGGTCGGCGTCGGGGTGGCCGATGGTGTAGCCGAACAGCGCTTCGGACCATTTCAACTGACCGACCAGTTGCTTGGCGTAAGGGTCGATCAGCAATTTGTTGGGGTTGAAACGATGACCATTGGCCGGGTCGTAAGGGCCGTAGACGCGATAACCGTAAATCAGCCCCGGATGGGCGTCCGGCAAGTAGCCGTGGTAGATCTCGTCGGTGTATTCGGGCAGTTCGATCCGTTCAAGCTCCACTTCGCCGGCGTCGTCGAAGATGCACAATTCGACGCGGGTGGCGTTGGCGGAAAACAAGGCAAAGTTGACCCCCAGACCATCCCAGGTTGCGCCCAGCGGGAAGGGCAAGCCTTCACGGATTCGCGAAGCCTCGGCGTGAGGTTCTGGCGCGGATTTTTTTGGCGTGGTCATACGTGCTCCTGCAAGAAAGAATCGGGTGTTTTTCGAGGGCGAGCGCGCCCTCAGTGGCGAGCGAACTCGCCACGTTTGCGATCAGGACAATTCGGTTGGCGCGTCAGGTTATCGGTGGTTTTTTCGCCACGCGAGGCTTCTTCTCGACGGCTTTTTCACCCGGCGGGATCACTTTCGACGCCGCTGCGGGTTTGGCCTTGGCCTTCGGTTTGGCGACGCTGGCTTTACCGTCCAGTGCGCCATTGCCTTTGGCTGCCGCAGGCTTGGCAGCGGTTTTACTGCCACTGGCCTTCGGTGTTTTTTTCGGTGCCAGGGCTTCCGCTTCGGCCAGCTTGCGCGCCATCTCCCAGTGGCGGGCTTCCTGACCCTCGGGTTTTCCTTCCGATTCCCAGATCTGATAGGCAAATTCGCGAACGCGTTTATCGTCGGTACTCATCGCAATGCTCCTGAACTGAACTCAAGCTTGGGTAAAGAGTTGGATAAAGAGATTGACCGGGACAACCCCCAGCGCGGCGCTGATGTTCAGCTCCCTGTTTTTTGTGACTGCGACGCTGGAAAAAAGTCCCTTCAGATTTTCATCGGAGGAGGCGAACGGCAATTTGACCCGTGTATCGCCCCACAGCGGCGCATCAATCTGTGGTTGGGCACTGTTTTTCAGCAGTTCGGCGCAGCGTATCGGGACGATCACGATGGCGCGTTTTCCCTCCAGCACGCGGGCAAATGCCAGCACCCGATGGGCCTGACTGCCGATCACTTCAAGGGCCTGATAGCGCCCTCGGGAAAACAGTTCGGCATGCTCGGCGCGCAGGTGCAGCACCTCGGCGATCAGCGTCTGCTTGATGCGCCCGTCACGCCAGCTCGACAACAGTTCGGGCCCCTCCGGTGTCGCTTGAAGGGCTCGTTCACGACTGGCGTAATCCACCGGCCGGCGGTTGTCCGGATCGACCAGGCTGAAGTCCCAGAAGTCGTTGCCCTGATAGAGGTCCGGCACCCCCGGCACGGTCATTCGCAGCAAGGTTTGCGCCAAGCCGTTGATGGCGCCGGAAGGCGCAATGGCCTGAACGGCTTTGCCGAGGGCGGCACGTAACAGCTCACCTTCAGGCGCCAGAAACAGTCGCTCGATAAACCCCTGCATCGACTGTTCATACGGTTCGTTCGGCGCGCTCCAGCTGCTTTGCAGTTTGGCTTCGCGCAGGGCTTTTTGTTGCCACTGCCAGAGGCGTTTGGCGTAATCCGCCAGCGCTGGTTGATCGTCAATGTGCAGGGTCAGCGGCCAACTGCCGAGGATCGCCTGATACAGGATCAACTCATCGCCCGTAGACGGCATGTGGTCGTCGTCGCGCAGCGGTCGGGCGAGCGTGCGCCAGAGCGGGACTTGCTCGGCGTACCAGGCGCTGCGTTCGCTCAACACCGCCAGGCGTGCGCGGGTGTCTTCGCCGCGTTTGTGGTCGTGGGTGGCGGTGGCCAGCAGGTTGTCCGGGAATTCGGCCAGGCGATTGGCGCAGGCCCCATGAAAGTCCGACACCGGGGCGCTGAACTGTTCGGTGCTGAACCCCACGTCATTGCGTGACAGCAATACCGCCGAGCGATAGAACGCGGTGTCTTCTACCGCCTTGGCGGCAGCCGGCGATGTCAGTTGCTGAAAGCGTACGCAGGCATGCTTGAGCATCTTGCGCTGGCGACCCACCGGACGTTTGCGCCACGGTTCGCCGCCGAGCCAACCGGCCAGGCAATCGAGCACTGGCCAATCGGCTTCGCTGAGGGTGTGGCGTGCACCGTCCATGGCCTGCTGGAAAAACACATCGTCTTCAGCGGAGCGGCCACGGGGGCTGATGTAGGTGCGGTACACCGGGAAGTGCACGATCAATTCCTGTAACGCCCGGCGGATCGCACCGAGGGTCAGGTCGCGGGTCATCAGGTCGTCCCGGGCCACCTGCAGCAAGGCCTGGGCGACACTTTCGAAATCACCGGCCAGCGAGCCATTGAGGATCTGCTGCCGCGCCAGTTGCGCTTCCTGCTGGAAGTCGGCCGGCCGTTCGCTGTAGCGCTGCCAGAGTTCGCCGAGGGTGTGTGCGCCTTGCGGATCGTGTTGCAGCAGCGACAACTGGTTCATGAACTCGTAACCGGTGGTGCCGTCCACCGACCAGTCGCGGTGCAAGGTTTCGCCTTCGCCGAGGATCTTCTCGACGTAGATTGGCAAGTGCCGCCCCGGTGACAGGCGATCGACCCGGCGGCGCAATTTGCGGCAGTAGCCACGGGGATCGGCGAGGCCGTCGATATGGTCGATGCGCAGACCGTCCACCAGCCCCTCAGCCACCAGTTCGAAGATTTTTGCGTGGGTGGCTTCGAACACGGCGGGGCGTTCGACGCGCAGGCCGCCCAGTTCGTTGACATCGAAAAAACGACGCCAGTTGATGTCATCTGCTGCGGTGCGCCAACTGGCCAGACGATAGCTCTGGCGTTCGAGCACGTTGTGCAGGCGTTGGAAACCGTCGGGTGTGAGCGAGTCGTAAGCGCCGAGGTGCTGTTCGATGGACTTGAGCAGCGAAGGATCGTTGGCCAGTTCGCGCAATTCGGCTTTCAGTGGCACCGCCAGGCTGTGCGCGTCGGTCTGGTAACTCAGGGTGGTGAAGCGTTCCGCCAGTGACTTCAGCGGTTCGACCTCGGTGGGCAGCAACTCGCCGTAGTTCATCGGGCAGATCGGGAAACGGTGGTCGTAGTGCTGCACATAAAAGCTGCCGTCCTGCGCATCGAAGCGCAAGGGCAGGGTGCCGTCCTGCAAGGCGATGCCGTAGTCGCTGCCGAGGAACGGCAGCAACAGCTGACCTTCCATCAACGGGTCCGGCGAGTGCCATTGGATGTCGAAAAACTCGCCGAACGGACTCAGGCGCCCCCATTCCAGCAAGTCGAGCCACCACGGATTATCCGCGCCACCGACGGCCATGTGGTTGGAGACGATGTCGAGGATCAGCCCCATCCGCTGTTCGCGCAGGGCACTGACCAGACGTCGCAGTGCGGGTTCGCCACCCAGTTCGGGGTTGACGGTGGTCGGGTCTACCACGTCGTAGCCATGCATCGATCCGGCGCGCGCGGCCAGCAGCGGCGAAGCGTAGACGTGGCTGATGCCCAGTCGGGCGAAGTACGGCACCAGCGGCACTGCTTGATCGAGGGTGAAGCCTTTATGAAACTGCAGCCGCAAGGTCGCCCGCAGCGGTTGGATATTCGACGCGGTCATTGGTCACGCTCGCCCGCCTGAAGCCGCGCGCAGGCGAGCAATTCGAGGCGTCGGGCCGCGTCCGGGTCATCGAGCAGGGCTTCGCTGTCGCCGGGCAGGCGTCGTGACCAGTTGGGATGGGCGTCGATGGTGCCGGGCAAGTTGGCCTGCTGTTCAATGCCCAAGGCATCTTCAAGCGGCAGCAACACCAACGGCGCGCGGGTATGCCCGAGGAAACGGACACTGGCGTCGAGCACCTGATCGGTTTCGTGGGACTCTTCGCGAAAGTTCTGTGGGTCCTGGCTCAACACGCGGCGCAGGCCTTCGCGTTCGCGTTCGCGGTGTTGGCGCCACTCGATTTCACTGCTGGCGTCGGTCAGGCCGAGCCGTGCGTTCCAGTCGATGTCGCGGCCGTGCCACCAGCCATTGAGCGTCGGCAAGTCATGGGTGCTGGTGGTCGCCAGTGCGTTGTCCGGCCAGTCGAGGATCGGTTTGAAGTGGGCGTTGTCCTGTTCAAACAACAGCACGCGCATGCCGAGGATCGAACGTGCAATGAGCTTTTCCCGCAGGCCATCCGGCACGGTGCCAAGGTCTTCGCCCAGCACAATCGCTTGATGACGGTGGGACTCGAGCGTGAGCAAACGCAGCAAGTCGTCAACCGGGTAGTACAGGTAGGCGCCATCGCGGGGCAGTGCGCCGTTCGGGATCACCCACAAGCGTTGCAGGCCCATGATGTGGTCGATCCGCAAACCGCCGGCGTGGGCGAAATTGGCGCGGAGCATTTCGATAAACGCACGGAATCCATTGCGCACCAGACCTTCTGGCGAAAACGCAGAGATGCCCCAGCCCTGGCCGGTCCGGTTGAGGATGTCTGGCGGCGCACCCACTGTCAGCGAGGCGAGCAATTCGTCCTGGCGGCTCCAGGCCTGACTGCCACCGCCGTCAGCGCCCACCGCGAGGTCGGCGATCAGGCCAATGCTCATCCCGGCACCGCGGGCCGCGGTTTGCGCGCGCTCCAGGCAACGGGTGATCAGCCACTGGCAGAAGGCGAAGAAACCGATGCGTGCGGCGTTCTCTTCAGCGAATTCGGCCAAGGCAGCGCTGCGCGGGTCGCGCCATTGCTCGGGCCATTCGCGCCAGTCGAGGCTCTCGCCTTTGGCGGCGCGGGCCTCTTGCAGGGCTTCGAAGCGGCAATGATTTTCCAGTGCTTCGCCCGAGGCATGGCGGAAGCTGCTGAAGTCTTCGTGCAAGGGATGTTCACCGTGGACGAAGCCTTCGTACAACGCCTGCAGAATGCGGTGTTTGGCTCGTGCGGCTACGGGCCAGTCAATCAGCGGCCGTTCTTCAAGCGCTTGCAGTTCGGCGGCAAGCCCTGTGGCGTCAATCGCCGCGCGCATGGCGCGCTCGCCGAGGATCGCACCGGGCGCGGCATACAGGCTGTTGAGAAACAAACGGCTGGAAGGGGAATAGGGGCTGTACCGCTGGGTGTCGCTGCCGAACATGGCGTGCAACGGACTGATCGCCAACGCCTCGGCGCCGCGTTCACCGGCTACCCGTGCAAGGTCTTCCAGCGCCTGGGTGTCGCCGAAACCGCCATCGCCGGCCCGTCGTAGGGAGTACAGCTGCACGCTCAGGCCCCAGGTGCGCGGAATCGGATTGTCGACTGCGTCGCCGACGCTGTAGCAGCGCTCGGGCGCCACCGCCAGGGTGAAGGATTGTCCGTCGATGCTGACGTGCTGGTAGCCGACCGGAATCAGCCCCGGCAACACTGCTTTTGCATCGAGTTTCAGGTAGATCTTCGAACCGTCTTCGAGGTGAATGTCGCACGGGGTTTCGGGCTCGAAGTAACGCGCCAGATCGAGACCGGCACCGACATCGACCGTCAACAGCGGCGGCAGGCGGTGGGTCTGCTGGACGGCTTGCAGTTCCAGCAGGCTCGCGTCGATTTCCTGGGCACTGCCGGCCGGGTGGCCGAGGCCGGTGAGCACGGCGCGCAGCACCGACGGGCCGACTTTTTGCGGGCGGCCATTGGCGTCGATCCAGTCGACGGCCAGGCCAGCGCGGCTGGCCAGTATTTCAAGTTGCGCATCGCTCATAGGCGCTCTCCATCCGGGGGTAGCAAAGGGGCTGCGGCCGTGAGACTGACTAGCGCGCAATACGGGGCAAGTTTGCCCTCGTGCAACAGGCCGGCCGAGTGGGGCGGGTGTTCGAACAGCAAGATCGTGTCGGCCTGTGGGGTGTGGACCACTGGCGTGTCGCTGAGGTTCAGGTCAATGCGCAGCTCACTGCCATCGCCCAGTCGCCAGCGAGCGCTCACCGCCCCGTGGCCGAGCACGTCGGCGCCCAATGCCTGGGCACCGGGCAGGCGAGGGATGAGGTGCTGATGGCGCAGCTGTAACAGGCGGCGGTACAGGTCGTGAATGGACGGCAGTGCGCTGGCCCCCAGCTTCGGTTGCGACACGTCGAAGGTCCGGGGCGCATTCGGGTCCGGAATCTGTTCACGTTTGTGCGGATCGGCAAAGGCGCTGAATGCCGCAAACTCATTGCGTCGACCTTCGCGCACCAGTTCTGCGAGTTCACCGTGGTGGCTGGTGAAAAACAGAAACGGCGCCTGCGCGGCGAATTCGTCCCCCATGAACATCAGCGGGATCATCGGCGACAACAGCAGCAGTACGGTGGCCGCGTAGAGCGCATCGGGATGAGTCAGTTGATGCAACCGTTCACCTAACGCACGGTTGCCGATCTGGTCATGGTTTTGCAGAAACAGCACGAAGGCGGTCGGCGGCAAGTGACCACTGGGCTCACCTCGCGGCGTGCCGTGGCGATTGAGGTGGCCCTGAAACACAAAGCCCTGGCTCAGGCAGCGGGCCAGTTGTTCGGTCGGCTGCTCGGCATAATCGGCGTAGTAGGCGTCGGTTTCACCGGTCAGCAACACATGCAGGGCGTTGTGGCCGTCATCGTTCCACTGCGCGTCGAAGCCTTTTTCCAGCAGGCTCGCCTCATTGTGCTCGTTTTCCACCATCAGCCACACATGGCGCGAGGGTTCGGTTTGCTGGCGAACGCGCTGCGCCAACTCTTCAAGGAAATCCGGGCTTTCAATGGCGTGCACCGCATCCAGGCGCAAGCCGTCGAAGCGGTACTCCAGCAACCACATCAACGCATTGTCGATGAAGAAATCCCGCACCTCGCGCTGCCGGAAGTCGATGGCCGCACCCCACGGCGTGTGTTTGTCTTCGCGGAAAAAGGCCTTGGCGTAGCGGTGCAGGTAATTGCCATCCGGGCCGAAGTGGTTGTAGACCACGTCGAGAATCACCGCCAGGCCAAGGCCATGGGCGGTGTCGATCAGGTGCTTGAGTTGTTCCGGCGAGCCATAGGACGCCTGCGGCGCGTAGGGCAAGACGCCGTCGTAGCCCCAATTGCGATCACCGGGGAATTGCGCCAGCGGCATCAGCTCGATGGCGGTGATGCCCAGTTCGACGAGGCGCGACAAGTGTTGCTCGACCGCACTGAAACCACCGAGCACACCGACGTGCAGCTCGTAGATGATCGCCTCGTTCCATGGCCGGCCCTGCCAGGTATTGTGTTGCCAGCGATAAGCCAGCGGATCGACCACCACGCTGTGGCTGCCAATATCGCCGGCCTGCGCGCGAGAGGCCGGGTCCGGCACCTCCAGCTCGCCATCGATGTTGTAACGGTAGCGGGTGCCCGCGGGGCAGCGGGTCTTGATCACGAACCAGCCGTCAACCTGAGGCAACAGCGGCAAGGATTGTCCATTTTCCAGTTCGACACTGACGTAAAACGCATCCGGCGCCCACAAGGCAAAACGCGTGTGCTCTGCGTCCAGCATGATTGCGCCGTGGGGCCAGGTCTCAAGGGTCCGTAACGGCATCGTTGAAAACCTCTTACTGTCGGCCTGATTTACCCAAGGCCTTGGCCACAAGTTGTTCGTAGAGTTCGGCGTAGGGTTCCACTGCCTTGCACCAGTTGAACGGCGCAGCCATGGCCCGGCACCGCATGGCATGCAGCAGGTCGGGGAAGGCGAACACCTTGAACGCACGGCTCAGGGCTTCCTGATAACTCTCGACGGTGGATTCATCGAAGAGGAAGCCGGTCACGCCATTTTCAATGGTGTCAGCCAGGCCGCCGGTGTTGCGCGCGACCGGCAACGAGCCGAAGCGCTGGGCGTACATCTGGCTCAGGCCGCAGGGTTCGTAGCGCGAAGGCATCAGCAGGAAATCGCTGCCAGCGAACATGCGTCGGGCATCGGTCTCGTTGAAGCCAATGCGCACGCCGATCTGTCCTGGAAAACGCAGGGCCAGTTCACGCATCGCTTGTTCTTCTTCCGGTTCGCCACGGCCGATGATTGCAATCTGCCCGCCGGATTTAACGATGTACTCGGAGACCGCTTCGGTCAGGTCCAGGCCTTTTTGATAGACCAGGCGCGAAACCACGGCAAACAGCGGACCTTCGGAATCGGCCAGGCCGAACAATTCGCGTACGTGCGCGGCGTTCACCGCTTTGCCGTCCCAATCACCAATGCTGAACGGGCGGAACAGGTGCGAATCCGTGGCCGCGTCCCAGCTTTCATCAATACCGTTGGGAATACCGCTGAGCAGGCCTTGCTGGGTCTTGGCAGCGAGAAAACCGTCCAGACCACAGCCGAAGGCCGGTGTGGTGATTTCCTGGGCGTAGGTGGCGCTGACGGTGGTGATGTGGCTCGAGTAGGCCATGCCGGCCTTGAGGAACGACATCTTGCCGTAGAACTCCATACCCTCCTGTTGCAGGGCGTGCGCGGGAATTCCCAGTTCAGGGCAGGAGCCGAGGCTGGTGACGCCTTGATAGGCCAGGTTATGAATGGTGAACAACGTTGGGGTGCGCTGCCCACGCCAGTGCATGTAGGCCGGCGCCAGGCCCGCAGGCCAGTCATGGGCGTGCACCAGATCCGGGCACCAATGAATTTGTGCGAGATTGGCGGCGATATCGGCGGCGGCGAGGCCCAGGCGGGCGAAGCGAATGTGGTTGTCTGGCCAGTCGCGGCCATTGTTGGCGCCGTAGGGCGAACCTTCACGCTCGTAGAGTTCGGGGCAGATCAACACGTAGATGACCA
Source organism: Pseudomonas mucoides (assembly GCF_015461845.1). Classification (GTDB taxonomy): domain Bacteria; phylum Pseudomonadota; class Gammaproteobacteria; order Pseudomonadales; family Pseudomonadaceae; genus Aquipseudomonas; species Aquipseudomonas mucoides. The sequence goes on from NZ_JACOPW010000002.1 coordinate 96,153, forward strand.
GACCGTCCGGCATGTCCATGCGCCCGATCTTGCAGGGCGGCAGTGCGGCGTGCCCACCCAGTTCCCCAATGATGTGGATCGGGTTTTCGCTGTGCAGCACTTGCGGGTAACCGGGAATCAGCACCCGCACATCGTGCAACTGCGCCATGGCCCGTGGCAGGGCGGCGGAGACGTCGCCCAGGCCGCCGGTCTTGACCAGGTCGGCAATTTCGGAGGTGACGAACAACACTTTCTTTCTATTTGGATTCTGACTGGCAGCCGGTGCCAGCGTCTTGGTTCCCGGGACGCTGATGGGGTGCGCGCTCGGTGCATTGACGGCGCTCGATTCGCCGACCTGCTGATGAGCACGCTCTCCCTGAATATCTAAAGCCGCACTAATCATATGAATCTCCCGTGGTGTTGATCTAAAGCTTAGGTCTGGCACAAACGGTGTGGCCAATTCCTGTGGCCGGGCGCAAACGCGCACGCATCGTGGCAAATGCTGCCCAATGCGGTGAAGCAGATGGGTTGGAGGGGCCGTTGCAAGGAATGCACCAGTCGCGTTAGCCCTACCTTTAACCTGACCCCTGGCCAGGACTGAAAGTTTCGAGTTTTTTACAACCAGATGACCGACCGGTTTTACCTCGCGAAATTGAGTCTAGGCCAGATCCTAGAGCGGGGCGGGTCATCTGGTGAAATTGTTCGACAATCAGTTTCAAGAGGGTAAAAGAACCGCGCGCGCAGGGGGAAACGCACCGACGAAGGGCAGGTTTATTTTTGGGGGTGGGTCAAAATGGGACTGGTGAGTCACGAAAATGGGCGAATTGGGAGGGAGGGGGTGCACTGTTGCGGTGCGTTTGGTTCGGGTTGATGGGGGTATTTGATGGCCTCATCGCGAGCAGGCTCACGCCTACAGGGGTATGCGGTCCCTTGTAGGCGTGAGCCTGCTCGCGAAGAACGAAAACTCGGTATCAGGTGAACAACCGAATGGGTTTACCCGCCGACCACGCCTGAATGTCTTCGATCATCTGGGAAAAGAACAGCTGGTAGTTCTGCCGGCTCACATACCCCACATGCGGCGTCGCCAGCACATTTTCCAGCGTCCTGAACGGATGATGTTCAGGCAGAGGCTCCACTTCAAACACATCCAGCGCCGCACCGGCCAGGCGATTCTTCTGCAACGCCTTGATCAGCGCTGCCTCATCCACAATCGGTCCACGGGCGGTATTGACCAGCAGTGCCGTGGGTTTCATCCAGTCCAGCGCCTGGGCGTCGACCAGGCCACGGCTGCGGTCGCTGAGCACCAGATGCACCGACAGCACGTCGGCCTGCTCGAACAGTTCCTGCTTGCTGACATAGGTCACGCCGACTTCGGCAGCCGCCTCGCTGGTCAGGTTCTCGCTCCAGGCTATCACCCGCATGCCGAACACTTGCCCGAACTGGGCGACGCGCTTGCCGATGCTGCCGAGCCCGAGGATGGCCAGGGTTTTGCCGTGCAAGTCACCGCCCAGGCCCTGCTGCCAAAAACCCGCGCGCAAGGCGTTGGCTTCGGCCACGAGGTTGCGGGTCGCTGCCATGATCAGCGCCCAGGTCAGTTCCGGTGCAGCATGTTTGTAGCTGTCGGTGCCGCAGACCTGAATCCCCAATGCAGCGGCTGCTTTGAAGTCCAGCGCCGCATTGCGCATACCGCCAGTCACCAGCAGCTTGAGTTTTGGCAACCGACGCAGCAGGTCCTCATCGAACCGGGTGCGTTCGCGCATCACGCAAATCACCTCGAAGGCACCCAGATGCTCGGCCAGGGTTTCGTTGTCGGTGGGGTAGTCATGGACGAAACTCACCTCGCCAACGCTGTCCAGCACCGACCAGTCCACCACGTCGCGTGCGACGTCCTGCCAGTCATCGATCACCGCAATCTGCACCGCCATCAGCCTTACCTCATCAATGAACGGGGTTGGTTTTGTTCAGCCAGTCGAGCAAGGCCTTGTGGAATTGCGCCGGTTCTTCCATTTGCGGCGCGTGGCCCATGCCGGGGAATTCAATCAGGGTCGACTGTGGAATCAGTTTTGCCACTTGTTTGCCCAGCACGTCGTAGTGACCGAGCTTCGCCTTGACCTCAGGCGTGGCGATGTCACTGCCGATGGCCGTGGTGTCGGAAGTCCCGATCAGCAACAGCGTCGGCATCTTCAGGTCTTTGAATTCGTAATACACCGGTTGAGTGAAGATCATGTCGTAGATCAGCGCCGAGTTCCACGCGACCTGCGTATGCCCCGGGCCTTTGTTCAGGCCGGCGAGCATGTCGACCCAACGATCGAATTCCGGCTTCCAGCGGCCACCGTAATAGGTGTTGCGCTCATAGGTGCGGATGCCGTCGGCGTTGAGTTTGAGCTCACGCGAGTACCATTGATCGACGGTGCGGTAGGGCACACCGAGGGCTTTCCAGTCTTCCAGGCCGATGGGATTGACCAACGCCAATTGCTCGACCTGCTCGGGGTATTGCAGCGCATAGCGGGTAGCGAGCATGCCTCCGGTGGAGTGGCCGAGAAGGCTGGCTTTCTGGATGCCAAGGGCTTTGAGCAGTTGCTGGGTGTTGGTTGCCAGTTGCTGGAAACTGTACTGGTAGTGCTCGGGTTTGCTCGAGGTGCAGAAACCGATCTGGTCCGGGGCGATGACCCGATAGCCCGCCTCGCTGAGGGCTTTGATCGAACTGTCCCAGGTCGCACCGCAAAAGTTCTTGCCATGCATCAGCACCACGCTGCGGCCATTGGCCTTGCCATGGGCGGCGACGTCCATGTAACCCATTTGCAAGGATTTGCCTTGGGACTCAAAGGCGAAATGCTTGACGGTGTAGGGGTAGTCGAAGCCCTGCAATTGAGGGCCGTATTCCGGCCCGTCGGCGTGGGCGACGAGGGGCAGTGCGGCGGTCAGCAGCAGGCTGGGCAGCCAGCGGGAGAGGGCGAGGGGCATGGGTGAACTCCAAAGAAAACCTGCCGATGCTGGAACGGCCTGATTAGGGCGACATTAAACACAGGCAATCGCCGCGCTCGATCGTTCAACCCATCCAGCCCAGCGTGGCCAGGGCCAGCACGCCATAACGGGCGGCCTTGGCCAGGGTCACCATCAGCAGAAATCGTCCCAAAGGTTCGCGCATGACGCCGGCCACCAGCGTCAGCGGGTCACCGATAATCGGCACCCAGCTCAGCAGCAAAGACCAATGGCCGTAGCGCTGATAGTGCTGTCGAGCCTGTTCCAGGTGACGAGGGCTGACCGGAAACCAGCGTCGGTCGCGAAACCGTTCGATACTGCGTCCCAACCACCAGTTCACCAACGAACCGAGTACGTTGCCCAACGTGGCGATCGCCAATAGCGACCAAAGCCAATACCGGTCGCTGAGCAACAACCCCACCAGCACCGCTTCGGACTGTAGCGGCAGCAGCGTCGCGGCACCGAACGCTGCGAGAAACAGCCCGAGGTACGCACCGGACATCAATGGGCGGGGTAGTCCGCCACCACCACATCACTGCCGTCCTTTTTCAGGCCGATCACTTGATAGGCATCGCTCATGCCATCCATTTCCATCCCGGGCGAACCCATGGGCATACCGGGTGCGGCAACGCCCAGCAGGTCGTCACGCTTGCTCAGCGCCACCACCTGGTCCGCCGGGACATGGCCTTCGACGAACTTGCCATTGATCAGCGCGGTATGGCACGACGCCAGACGCGGTGGCACACCGTGCTGCTGCTTGAATTCGCTCATGTTGGTTTCGACGTGGTCTTCAACCTTGAAACCGTTAGCTTCGAGGTGGCTGATCCATTTTTTGCAGCAGCCGCAATTGGCGTCGCGGTGCACTTCGATGGGGATCAGGTCGGCGGCCTGAGCCAGGGAGGATATAAAAAGGACGCTCAGGGCGGCCAGACGCAGAGGGGTTCGCATGGGAAGGTCTCGACTCGGTGGCGGTCAAAAAAAGAGGCATTTTGACCAGTTTAGCCACGGATGAGGGGCGAGATTGTTTCCAAGTAATGCAAAGACAATGCAGCCAATGCAAAACCCTGAGGGAGCGAGCTTGCTCGCGATGGCGGTGTGTCAGTCAACAATGATGCTGACTGGAGGGCCGCTATCGCGAGCAAGCTCGCTCCCACAGGTTTGCTCCAGGCTTTTCAGGTACTCAACGAACCTTGAACCGCCCCATGATCGAACTGACGCGCGCATTGGCGTCCACCAGTTGCCGGGTATTCAACTCGCTGGCCTGACCGCTTTTCACCAGTTCATCCACCATGTGCCGGATCTGCACCATGCTGCGGTTGATCTCTTCGGTCACCGCACTTTGCTGCGAGGCCGCGGTGGCGATCTGCGTGCTCAGGCCGTTGATGTGGCTGACGGAACCGGCCATTTCATCCAGGCCCGAGTTGACCCGCGCTGTCGCGTCGGCGGCGGACTGGCAACTGGCCTGGGTGTTTTCCATTGCGGCGACCGACGAACTGACGCCTTGGGTCAGGCGCGTGAGCATTTCATTGATTTCCGAGGTGCTGGCCTGGGTGCGGCCGGCGAGGGCACGGACTTCATCGGCGACCACCGCAAAGCCTCGGCCTTGTTCACCGGCCCGGGCCGCTTCGATGGCTGCGTTCAATGCAAGCAAGTTGGTTTGCCCGGCGATGGCACCAATCACCCCGAGAATCTCGGTGATGCGTTGCGCGTCCTGCTGCATGCTTTCGACTTTGTGGGTGGCACTCGCCACTTCCTCGATCAACGCAACCACGCTGCTCGACGCTTCGCCCACCACCACCCGCGAACGGTCGGCGTTTTCGTTGGCGCGCTTGGTGAAGGCCGCTGTCTCGGCGGCATTTTGTGCGACGCTTTCAGCGGTCGAACTCATCTCGGTAATGGCGGTGACGGTCTGATCGGTTTCCGAGGCATGGCGCACCAGAATCTGACTGGTGTGGGCCGAGGTGCGTTGCAGGTTGTCCAGGCTCGAGGCCATGGCGCCGGTGGCCTGGGTCACTTCGCCGATCATGTTCTGCAAGTAGACGATAAAGGCGTTGACCGAGTGGCCGATGGCGCCCAGTTCGTCTTCGGCGCGGATGGTGATGCGTTTGGTCAGGTCGGCGTCGCCGGCAGACAGCGCATCGATATTGGTCTTGAGGATTTTCAGGCGCTGGACCAGTTGGCGAATCGCGTAGATCTGCAACAGCGCCAGCAGAATGACCATCGGGATTTGCAACAGGCTCAGGGTGCTGAGCACGTCATCACGCTGGGCGGTGATCAGTTTGCTCGGCAGGGCGGTGGCGAGGAACCACGGTGAGCCTTCGATGGGGCGCATGAAGAAGGTGCTGTCTTCGCCGTTGTTGTCGAATTCGACGCGCTGCGATTGGTCACGGTTTTGCAGGCCGGCTTTCACTTGGCTGGCGAACGGTGAGTTGCCCGCCAGTTCACTGATGTTTTTCAGAACGATGGGGCCGCTGATGCGCGAACTGTTGCTGATGATCTTGCCGTCGGCTTCGACGATCAGCATCTCGGCGCCAAGGTCTTTTTCCTTTTGCGCGATCAAGTCATTGAAGAAGCCCAGCGTCACGTCGATGGTCGACACGCCGTACGCCACGCCATTTTTCTGAATGGCCATGGCGCAGTTGGTGCGCGGCTCGGCACTGGCGTCATCTTTATAGGCCGCCGCCCAGGCACATTGGCCACGTGGCGTTTGCATGCCGCCCTTGTACCAGGCCTGGTCGTAGTAGTTCGGTGCGGCGTCACTGTTCCAGAACGTATTGACCGCCAGTTTGCCCGAGGCGTCACGGTGCCAGAAGGTGCTGAATTTATTGCGCCCGGCTTCACGTTGGCCCGGCAACGGCCAGATCCCGCCGCCAAAGACTTTCAATTCACCGTACTGATCCACCAGGCCTGGCAATACCGTGTCAATGCCAGCGCTGTCGAGTAAGGGAATGGTTTGGGTGATGCTGCGCTGTTGTGCCTGAACCTTGTTCAGTTCGCCCTGGATTTGTCGGGCGACGTCGGCGATGCGGTTGAGGGCCACCTGTTCTTCGGTATGGCGCAGTTTAGGCGCGACCAACTGGCTGATTCCGACCACCGTCAGCGCGAACAGCAACAGGATAAACAGGACCAGAAACAGCGTGTAGCGAGCCTGGATCGAACGGAATGTGGGCATGGGACCGGTCCTTGTGTGCAGCATTTTTATTATTAGGTTTGGAGGGGGCATCGCTGCTTCATCGGGCTATCGGCTTGGGCAGGGATAGCTTTAGGCACGATCGTCCAGGAACGGGCATCAGCGGAAAGCGCGGTAGGTATCGAAACGGATACAAACAAACTAACCGAGACGTACAAATCGCTGGGTTAGTTGTCTAGACCCCTCCAGGAAAGTTCGTCTAGGGCAATAAAGCCGGGCACTTGCCAGTTTGTATCTGAAATGTACGGAAATTGTAAAAATGAGCAAATAGGGGTTGGAGTGGCCAGTTGCCAGACCCGATACTCGCCCGCTCCAAACCCACTCAAGAAGGATCTGAATATGGTCACGCAGTCGGAAGCTCAGTCATGACAATCGGCAATACTGGGGGATGGACGGCCAAGGCGGGTCTACTGGTGCAGAACACTGGCGGCGGCAAGCCCGTGACGCACAGCGCCAGGGTCAAGCAAATGCTCGCGCTGGTGGGCACCAATCCAAATGCGCTGAACGCGGCGAGGATGGATGAGCAGAAAATATTCAGGAACGTAAAAGGCTTCGACCCGGAAAATGTATCGTCCAAACAATTGGGCAATCTCAGTGCATTTTTACGGGGCAGAGGCCTGATCTCCGATATTACGTCGATGACCTTGATGAACGCCGGGGACAAATTTGACCGGTTCGGGGTACAGAATGATCCGGATGCGAAGTTCAATGCGCTGGAATACTTCGCCACGCAACTGGACACCATCCAGAACAACAGCATCAAGGGCGATAAATACGCGGTTGGCCTGATCCCGGAATACAAGACCGCCATCTACGTCCTGCAAAACCTGGCCACTTATGGCAAGGGCAATGGCACGACCGCTCCTACGGACAAGGGTGTCAGCTCCAAGGCGTGAAAGGTTGCCGGCCCGCTCAGGGTGGAGCGGGCCAGGCACTGTTGCTAGCGGTCCAGCAACTTCATGACTTCCTCGGGGTAACGCAAGCCTGCGGTGGCATTGGCGGGGAATATCGACTCCAGCGCTTTCAATTCATCTGCGCTGAGTTTGACCTCCAGTGCCGCAACGTTTTCCTCCAGGTATTTGCGCTGTTTGGTTCCAGGGATCGGGATCAGGTAGTCACCCTGCGCCAGCACCCAGGCCAACGCCAATTGGCCTGCTGTCACGCCTTTTTCTGCGGCCAATGCCTGTACTTGCTGTACCAGCAGCAAGTTCTTCGCAAAGTTTTCCCCTTGAAAACGTGGGCTGAAACGACGGTAATCATCCGCCGCAAAGTCATCCGGGCTTTTCAGTGCGCCCGTCAGAAAGCCTCGCCCCAATGGGCTGTAAGGCACAAACGCCACGCCCAGACGCTGACACGCCGCCAGGCAACCGTTCTCTTCCTGGTCACGGCTCCACAACGAATACTCACTTTGCAGCGCGCTGATGGGGTGAACCTTGTGCGCGCGTTCCAGGGTAGCGACCGACGCCTCGCTCAAGCCCAGGTAACGCACCTTGCCGGCCTTCACCAGTTCGGCCATGGCGCCGACGGTTTCTTCGATGGCCACCTGCGGATCGATCCGGTGCTGGTAATACAAGTCCAGGGTTTCAACGCCGAGACGCTTGAGTGTGCCGTCGATGGAGGCGCGAATGTAGTCCGGTCGGCCATTGACACCCCGTGCGGTGGGATTGGACGGGTCACGGACAATGCCGAACTTGCTCGCCAGAAATACCTGGTCGCGTTTGCCGGCAATCGCTTTGCCGATCAATTCTTCGTTGGTGTGAGGGCCGTACATGTCGGCGGTGTCGAGCAGGTTGATCCCGAGTTCGAGTGCGCGATGCAGGGTCGCAGTGGCCTCTTGGGTGTCTACGCCGGTGGTGTAGAAATCGGTCATGCCCATGCAGCCCAGGCCGATGGCGGAAACCTGCGGGCCGTTTTTGCCCAATTGACGTGTTTGCATGAAATCAACTCCCTGTGGTGTGAGCGCACAGTGTCGACCTCGACAGAAACAAGATAAACCGGCTAAAACTGCTATCACTGTTCGTCTTTTCTAAATAATCATCAGGAACGCCAGAGTAATGGACCGTTTCAACGCCATGCGCGTGTTTACCCGAATCGTCGAGCTGGGCGGGTTTGCCAAAGCAGCCGACAGCCTGCAATTGCCCCGAGCCTCGGTCACTGTATTGATCAAGCAGCTTGAAGCGCATCTGGGGACCCAATTGCTGCAACGGACTACGCGCCAGATCAGCCTGACCCTCGACGGCGCGGCCTATTACCCCCGTTGTGTGCGGCTATTGGCGGACCTGGAAGAAACTGAAGCGGTGTTTTCCGCCGCTCGACACAATCCCAAAGGGTTGCTGCGGGTGGACATGCCGGCAGGAATTGGGCGCTTGATCGTGATTCCGGCATTGCCGGCGTTCACCCGACGTTATCCCTTGATCGAGCTGGAAATCGGTTTGAATGATCGCCCCATCGATCTGATCCGCGAAGGGGTCGATTGCGTGTTGCGTGGTGGCTGCGCGCTGGATGATTCATTGGTGGCGCGGCCATTGGTCATGCTGGACCAGGTCACCTGTGCCAGCCCTGACTACTTGCAACGCCATGGAATCCCTCAATGTCTGGCAGACCTGGAAGGGCACCGGATGGTGGAGTATTTCTCCGGCACGACCGGTAAGCGTTTTGGACTGGAATTCCAGGTTGATGACGAAGTGCAACTCATGGATTTGCCCAAACAGGTGGCAGTCAACAGCGCCGACGGTTACCTGGCGGCGTGTGAGGCGGGGTATGGGCTGATTCAGACCCCGTATTACCACGTTGCTCGCCAACTCGATGAAGGCCGATTGTGTGAAGTGCTCGGGAGCGTGCCGCCACCGGTGATGCCGTTGACGGCGCTGTATCCGCCCCACCGCCAGTTGTCCCGGCGGGTGAGGGTGTTTGTCGATTGGCTGGTGGAGCTTTGCGCGCAGCCGGGCCTTAACGTTTACCGGAAGGGTTCAAGCGGCTGAACAGGTGTTGGCCTGTGCGCTGGCGTCGCGCTGCAAGTTATCGTGCAACTGTTGCATGTCAGGGCAATGCAGGGAGAGATGACGCGGCTGCGCCCCTCGGTGAAACAGCGCAAACCACCCGTTGCTGCGCAGGGCGGGCATCAATCCGCTGAAGGTGAAACCCAGCAGGGTCAAACGGTGCAAGTCCTCGGCAAAGTGGCGTGACAGCTCGATTTTGGCCGAGATGAGCCAATGGCTGGGCAACCTCCGGAGTTGGTCCAGCAATGCGTCGCTCAAACGCTGAATGACGACGACGTAGCGTTGGTGATTTTGCCTGATTTGCAACGGCATCGACGCTGGCGACAGCGTGGCCCGATAAGTCCCGAACACATCACACAAGCGTTGCATAAGCGTGCGACAACTTTCAGGCCACTGAACTTCGGGTAACGGACGTGTGTGCCCCTCGGCCAGATAACAGCCGAGCACCATGGTTTCCGGCAGCGGCCTGGTGAGCGGGGACGGCGCGTAGTCGGGAAGCAATCCCGTGCTGTGAAACCCGATGCTGTGGGCCATGCGTTGCGTGTGGGGATGGTGCGTGACTTGTTTGATCAAGACGTTCTTGACCTGTTGCGCCTGCGACTGCAACAACAATTCCCGACCCAGGTGTGTCGCGATACGCTGACCTCGCGCAGCGGGATGGACCACGCTCAGCGCCAGCTCGGGGATGTCCGACAGTGAGTCACGGCATAACGCGGCGTGCCCCAACACGCATTCGCCGTCGACCGCCAGCATCGAGAACCATTGGCCGCAGGCGTTGTGCTGACTGATCATGTTCGGCAGATAAACGTCCGGTCGAGGGTAATGATCCCCATAGATCTGGCGAAACAACTGACTTACGGCGCGTGCATCACCTGGCTGGAAGCGACGATAAACGAGGGTCGACATTACTGACGCTCCGTTGACGGCGAGTCATACGCGCGCACGTCCAGAACCCGCATCTGTTTGCCAGAGCGCGGGTGAAGGTTCAAATCGGTGGTTGCACAGGGCGCCACGCGCAGTTCCATCAACCCTTGGCGATTCAGTTGCTCAATGCCGGGATAATGGGCGATCAGCGCTTCATGCAGCGCGCTGCAGATGGGGAGGGTGTCGGTGGATGGCATGGTGGGCACCCACTTCACCGTCACAAGGTCTATGACGCCCTCTTGCTCGATCACCAACTGCCATTGATCGCTGCCAGCGATGTGCTGCACGATCAACAGGATTTCGTCGATCAGCAACGACAATGTCCCGACCCGAACCCGTTGACTGTGGGCACTGCGTCCCTTGAGCGCGAATTTGCGCATCGGCGTGGCGCTTGGCTCGCGCCAGCAAGCGCGGTCACCCACGGGATACCGCAGCAGGGGCATGAGCCGGCGCGTAAGGTTGGTGACCACCAGCAAACCGGTACGGTCACACTCTTCGATGACTTCGCCGGTGTGCTCATCGACAATTTCCAGCAGTGTGTGGGGTTCAAACGTCCGATGCTCTCCCAAGGCACAGTCACGGCTACTGGCCCCTATCAGGCCGGCATCGACGCTGGCGTAGCCGGCGGAGGCGATGCGCGCATTGGGAAGCGCTGTCTTGAGCATGGCGATTTGCGCGGGGAACAGGCTTTCGCCGCCGTACAGCAATGTATCGACGCCGCACAACACCCGTTGATGCCGACTCAGGTAGGCGGCAAATCGCAACAACTGGGCTGGAACGCCGGCAAGCACGTTGATCCGATGCTGATCTACAGCATCAGCCAGCACGTCCAGGTCGACATTGCCCGTGAAGGGAAACTCGCAAATGGAGTGTGTGACGTGCGCCAGTGAGTCGTGGAAGAACACGAAGCTGGCGTAAAGATCACCGGAAAAAAACAGATTGGCGACCCGGTCGCCGTTCTTCAGTTGAGAGGAAATGCTGTGTGCAAATGTGGTTACCAATGTCCGCCATTCATTGGGGGTATAAACGCTAAGTTTGCCTTGACTGGTCGAGCCCCCGGTTTTAAATACCAGGCCATCGTCGATACGTCCTGTCAGCACGGCCCAGTTATTCAAGTCGTGACTGTCTGCCCAATACTCATCCACGTTTATTAATGGCAGCGCGTTCAAGGTAACTTCGCACATGGGCAAGTCTTGCAGATGATTGCGGTAAAAGTTCGAGTGTTGCCTTATGAAAGGCACGAGTTGTTCAAGCGAATACATGGAATTCACGGGGCTCTCTTTATATCAGGCATGTCTACGGTTAAGAGACAGGATGTTGCTGATCAGCGGTGTATTTGTATTCGGTTATCAATAACCAAGGGTGTTTTGCCGCTGTGTTTGTTTCTTGTGAAGGCCGATTCCGCACATTCGTGAATTTCTACCATTAAAAAGCAGTTGTTTACCGCGCTCGACAAGGCTTCATCGGTCAATAGGGACTGGCGAACGCTACCCCTGTCTGAATCGATGAAAACCCGCAGCCGTTCCATGCCGTTCGGTGCATGATCCAGCTGAATTTGAATCGGTCTGCCGACACGCTCTTGCAGCGCCGATGGCGAGATGAACTCTGTGCCTATCCGCAGCAGCTTGCCGTGGCGCTGAAGCAATTCGAACCGCGGCGATTCAAGTCCGCAAGGACAGGGGCCGGGTACCCAGCGACCGGTATCGCCCACGTCATACCGGCGTACGTCCTGACCTTGCCGCGCCCGGGAGGTAAACAGCAATCGTCCGATTTCATCAGCCTGGACGGGCACATCCTGTTCGATCTCGACAATTTCCAGATGCTGGGTATCGCCCATCAAATGAAATACCCCATTGGCCGTCGATGCGCAGGCATGCCCCAGGGGACCGGCATCGACCGAGCCATAAATCGCCGAGCGAATCTGCAACACGCCACAACTTTCCATCAGGCGCAGGCTGGCCTCTGCCGGGTGTTCACCGCCGAGGAACACTTTATGGATGCCGCCGTAAACGCGCAGGCGTTCCTGCTCGTTGAAGAACAGGCGGTGCAAGGTGCTTGGCATGCCGATCAGCACGGTGACACGCTGGTCCGCGATCATTTGCGCAATTTCGCTGAAGTCGTCATTCGGCGGTGCCCCCATCGGGAAATGGGTCACCTCCATCAGCTCAAGCACCTTGGTAAAACTGGAAAACCCGCCGTACAAGCCGCCGCCGTAAAACAGGTTCATCACCCGGTCCGTAGAAGGGTCGAGGCCGGCGGCGAACATACCATCGGCTGCCGCGCGCATTTGCCGCTCGAAGTCGCGATAGCTGTACCCGGCCACCGCCGGCCTGCCACTGCTGCCCCCCGAACGAAAATACAGTTGGGCTGCGCCACTGATGGGCTGGGCCATGAACGCGTTTTTATCCATGATTGGCGTTTGGCTTGAAGGGGGAGCCGGTGGCGGCATGTCGAGTGTTGCCCGGCCAGTCGCTGTTTCTGCCGGCAGGCTCACCGAGAGGCGACGACTCAGACGCGACAGCGCGTAGACACCGTCGTGCGGTTCACCGGCGTAACCATCATGAATAGAGCCGCAAGGCGCAATGCGCGTGACCCCCGCGTTGACCAACGTGCGTACCAGCTGTGGCGCTTGTGCGGGTGAACAGATCAGCGCGCAACTCTGCAGCACGGTACGCCACGGCAGCAGCGTCTCGGCGATCAAGTGTTGCGGCACGGGTTTGAGCATCAGCGTGCGGAACAGTGGCGATGGGGCCAGTGTTTGATCATGCTCCCAGATGATCCGCCATCCTGAGCCGTTCCAGACCTGGCCGGTCTGGTTTGCAAAGCAGAGATCCAGTCGAGCCATGGCGCAGCGGGTGGTGATTTCCGAGGCTTCCTGATCGGTCGGGGTCAGCGCCGGCCACTGCAGGGCACGGCGTTCAAACGCTTCGACCAGTTGTTCACCCAGCCCCTGCAACACCACGGGATCGTCACTGTCGACCAACAGCCATTGCGGGCTGGAGCAGGCCTGTTGATCCAGACTGCAGACTTCATCCACCAAGGCGTCCAGCGTAGATGCAGTGGCCGCGTCTGGCGACAGGTAAGCGAAACTGATTCTGTGCCCCCAGTCGATCCAGCGACATCCGGCCGGGATGTGCTGACGAATGGCTTTAAGGGACGCTTCGCCGCCCCAGGCTGACACGCCATCGGCGCGAGTGCAGAGTTCAGGGATCTGTGCCGTACTGACAGGCAGCACCGCAACGAAATCTGCCAACCTGTCGCTGGTGTCACACTTAACCAGTGCCGCGAGTAACCGAGCGGTCACGCCTTCGTCGCTGGAACTGGGGCGCAGCCAATTGATGTTACCGGCCAGCAGGCTTTCGACGATCGCGCAGAACGCCAATAGCGGTGCATTGCCTGGCGTCACATGCACCACCAGCCCCAGCGGGTGCCAGCTTTCAAAACTTGTTTGGCGGTAGTCGATACGTCGCAGCGAACGGGGTTGGTCGCCCAGTTCTCGTTCAAGCTTGGTGCTGAGGTTGCTGCGCTGACAGAAGTCGACAAGCCCTTGGCGTTGTTCATCGTTGAGGGGCAATTCAACTGTTCGAGTCTGCAATTGCAGGGCAAAACGAGTGACGGTTTCGATCACGGTACCGCTGTCGATCGGTGCACTCAGTAGCCGTGGCAGTTGTTGGTGCAGGCGCTCAAGGGTTGCCTCAAGGGTGACATCGTCACGCAGTTGGCCATTGATCAAGTACATGTCATGCCTCTCCCATCAGTTCGGACGCGGCCATTGCGCAGCTTCGGCTAGCGGTTGTTCCGGCGCGTCCATGCAGTTCAAACCAGTCGGTCGTCAAGCCGCACCCGCAGCTTGCGCCGGGGTGTAATGTCGCCAGATCACTCATCACCACGGCATGCGCCGGGCTTGAAGAAATGTAGGGCGATACGAACTCCAACAAGCCGCGTTTGCCGTAGGGCTGGACGCTGAAGTCGGCGGGATTGCGCACGAAAACCTTCGAATAAACCGGCACATGAAAATGCTGGTGAGCACACTGAACGTAAGGCACGGCATGCTCGACGGCGCCGTAACCATCCCGGCAGCGCGCCAGCTCGATACCCAGTTGGCGGTTGATCCGTTGGTACAACCGCGACAGAGGCATTTCCTGCGCCGCCTGGGTTTTCCAGCCGCCCCCGAGAATCACCAATGACTCGGCCGGTAGCTTGAGGTCCGTCAGGCCGGTGTCTTCCATATGTTGCAACGCATGGGACAGGAACGCTGGAAATCCGAGAATGCGCACGGGCAAGCCTTCTTCAGCAAATTGCTGCAAGGCGTGGACAACCCCGAACGGGTCGAACGCGTGCCCATTTCCAGTGCGGCGCAATCCATAGGCGACTCGATTGACGGGGGCATAGCGGCATAAAAACTGATCGGTGAAAGCGGTTCCAAGGCTGATGACTGCGTCGGGTTCATAGCTCAGCAGCAAGTAGTTGCAGGGGCTGTCTGGAGTGTCCCAGCCGTAGTGCCGGAAAATGTGGTTCACCATGCCTTGGGCGGCGGCCATGCTGCGAGTGTCATAGCGCATGCGACTTTTTTGGCCGCTGGTGCCAGACGATGTCAGCTCAAGCGCGTCCTTTCCCGAGGAACCCAGTAATAAATGGCGCTTGAAATAGTTGGCAAAAATCGGCGGCAGTCTTGACCAGTCATCCATCGATGCCAGCGCGTTGGCATCAAGGCCATTGGCGTGCAGCCAGCGTTCATAGCCCGGCGTGTGCTGACAATGGAACAGACTGATTTCACTCATCGCCCGATCAAACAGGCCGTCTGGTACCGAATCCAGGCAATAGGGTTTCGTTAACGCGCAAAGCGCATCGGTATGGGGTAAATGGATCATCAATGGACCTGTGCTTGGGGATCAGACGGTAAGTGCGACAGCGTTGCGGCGAAGAAAAAACCGCAAGGGCAACAGGGATAGAAGCCCGGCGATGCCCGCCATCAGGGAGAAGGATTCATGGCTGTAACCAGCGCCGACTGCCGCAAGCAACGAACCACCGCCCCCCATGACAAGGATCGAGATCATGCCGATCATCGCCGAGACCAGGCCTTTGCTGTCATCGCTTGAGAACAATGCAAGGCGATAGAGTGCGGCGTTGCTCATGCCAAGACCGACCGCGTAAAGCCCAAGGCAACCGATCAGCAAGGGCGTCGAGACGCCGTAGAAACTGAGGACGACCAATGCGAAGAGCCCACCGCACAACGGCCAGAGCGAGTATCTAATCAGTTGTGGGATGTCGGTCTTGGCGATCAATCGATTGAGTATCAGGTTGCCAAGAATGACCGCGGCAAACACCGGGATTTGCCACAGGCCGTAAGCAAGTGGCGAAAGCCCTTGGTTATGCATCAGCAGCAGTGGCGCCAACCCGATCCAGGCAATCAACGGCAAACTCATGATGCCCAGCGCGACACTGGCGCTCAGGAATCGCGTGTTACCGAGCAGTGCGGCATAACGGCGCACGGTACCGCCCCATTCAAACGGCACGGCCATCAGGCGTTGACCGTCATGGCGTAACGTTCCCACGGTTTCCGGCATGTACACAAAAAGTGCCAGCCAGACCGCCATGCCGCTCATGCCCAGCAGCAAAAACAGTTCCCTCCAGGTTAACCATTCCAGCAGCAGGCTGCCCAACAGCGGGCCGAGAAGGGGAGAAAGCAGTGCGACATTTCCCAGCAGTGCCATGATTTTTACCGCGTCCGCTTCGCAGAACACTTCCTGCAATGCCGGGTAGCTGACGGCGATGACAAACCCCAATCCCAAGCCCTGGATCAGGCGTAATCCATTGAACGCATAAATGCTTTGCACACTGAATGCGGCACTGCAGGCGAGGGCGAATACCGCAGAACCGATAAGTAACATTCTACGGCGACCAAAGTGATCGGACAGTGGTCCGATAAGCCACTGCAACAGGATGCCTCCTGCCAGATACAGATTGAAAGCGAATGGGACATGTTGTGCACTTGCATTCAAGTCGTGAGTGACAGTCAACATGGCCGGCATGATCATATCGCTGGCCATATAAGTCAGTAGTTCGAAAAGCGTTATTGCGAAGCAAAAGCCAAGCAAATGACACGCGCTTATATTGATCAAAGGCCTGTCCATATATTCCCAGTTTTTTGCTGCGAGTTAATTGATGTGTGCTCTTGTTGCGCAGTAAGAGTATCCAACGATCAGGGAGGGCTCTAATAAAGGATTGAAACAGGGCGTTTCAACTGTTTGCGAGATGATGCAATGTGAGTCGCAGGGTGAAAAACATTAATGGGTTTAACGAAAATGCCCGCGACAGCGCGGGCATTAGTTAAGAGCTTGTCGGATTTGTCCTACGTACTAAAGTAAATAATGAATAGCTCTTGTCCCGGTCGTAAGTTATCGATGCTCGTAATAACCGGGCCCGCCACGATTATAGTGGTGATCCACGTGCCAACCGCCGTGGGGGAAAATGATGCAGCCACTCAAGGCCAAAATTGCGATCAGGGGAATCAGCTGTGTGATTCGACGAAACATTTCGAAATCCTCATGGTTAGCGCCGCTATGAAGCCAAATCTCTTCATCGGCTGTAACATGAGACCCCGTTTACAGCTCGCCATCCCCGAAGAAAGGTAGGGGGTTGGCATGCGTTCGGATACAAAGCGGATACATTTTCAGGTTCAGGAACTCGCAATGACTCAATCGCAACGTTTGAAATACTCGATTCTGATCTCCCTGGTCGTGCTGGGGATCATGTTCGGCCTTTCGTATCTGCAAAACGAAGGTGTCATCAGCGAGAAGCTGTTTCAGTACATCGCCATTGGTGTGGCGGTGGTCGTGGTGGTGATCAACGGCGTGATGCGTCGCAAGGTCAAGGCTTGAGCGACGTATCTTCAACGGGTGAATCGCGATGGAGCATGGCTACAGCGTGCGGATGCAGACTGTAGCTTTTGTCCGGATTGAGCGTGATCACGCCTTCGCTGCACAAACGTTTCAACACTTCACGCACGCTGAGAAAGGACAAGGGAATGTCCAGGTCCAGCAACTGGCTGTGCACGCCGCGCACGCCGAGACTACGATCGCTTTCAGCGGCAACCAGTAAGGCGTCAATGACTTTGAGGCGAATCAGGCTGGTGCGCAGGCCAAAGCTTTTGAGCAGCAACCGGATGCGCTCATTGCCGTTGCGCTCGCCGCGCGGCTCGAAAATACCGGAGCCCATGGCAGGGCCCGAGGGTGCATTGCTACCGTCCATTGGCAGTTGCGAGTTGTACATGCAAAAACTCCTTTTCCGAGCCGGCCAGAAAATGTGAAGGGGGCTCTCAGTCATTTAGACGAACGAGCACGACAAATAATGAAGGCCCAAATGTAGAAAATTTGTCGGTGCCATGTGAGCAGCCCGTGAGAAGGCCATTTGGAATGGCTTTGCGAGCCTAAATTTTTGTCTTTTGTTTCGTTCCTGAGAGAAGGCAGGGTGTTTGTCTATTCGATCAGGAGCGAGTGTGATTATTTTCAGGCAGTTAACCAGGCTAAGCCTTGCGGGTTTGTTAGTGGCGCTGAGTCTTGCGGCAAACGCCCGCAGTCAGACAGAACAGGCGAGCGCTGACATTCGCCGCACCAGTTTCGGCGTGCCTCACATTCGTGCCGACAACGAACGGGGGCTCGGTTATGGCATCGGGTACGCCTACGCGCAGGACAACCTGTGTTTGTTGGCCAACGAAATTGTCACTGTCAATGGTGAACGCTCACGCTATTTCGGCCCGGAACAACTGACTGTCGAAGAGCGTGAGAATCTGGTCAGCGACCTGTTTTTCATCTGGCTGAACACACCCGATGCCGTCGCCGGTTTCTGGCAGGCGCAAACGCCCGAAGTGCAGCAACTCATTGACGGTTATGTCGCCGGCTACAACCGTTCGCTGGCAGAACGCCGGGCCCAGGGTTTGCCCGCGCAGTGTCAGGGGGGCTGGGTGCGCGAGATTACTGCCCAGGACCTGGTCAAGCTGACCCGTCGTCTACTGGTCGAAGGTGGAGTAGGGCAGTTCGCCGAAGCGTTGGCGGGTGCCACTCCACCCCAAGCCGTCACGCAAGTGATCGCTGAGCCATCGTCCTTCCAGGTGGCGGCCTCGCGCATGCAGCGGTTTGCGCTGGATCGCGGGAGTAACGCCGTGGCCATCGGCAGCGAACGTTCGTTCAATGGCCGCGGGATGCTGCTGGCCAATCCGCATTTTCCCTGGGTCGGCGCAATGCGCTTCTACCAGATGCACCTGACAATTCCCGGCAAACTGGATGTGATGGGCGCTGCGCTGCCAGGGTTGCCGATGATAAACATCGGGTTCAACCAGCACTTGGCCTGGACCCACACCGTGGACTCATCCAAACACTTCACGCTGTATCGACTGCAACTTGATCCCAAGGATTCGACCCGCTATCTGCTCGACGGCAAGTCCTTGCCGATGAAAAAACAAACCCTCACGGTGAATGTGCAGCAACCTGATGGTCAGACCACGCCGGTTTCTCATGTGGTGTACAGCACGTCCTTCGGCCCGATCGTGCAATGGCCTGGAAAACTGGATTGGAATCATCAATACGCGTACAGCCTGCGCGATGCCAACCTGGATAACGACCGGGTCCTGCAGCAGTGGTATGCGATGAACCAGGCGAACAGCCTCAAGGAGTTGCAGGCCTCGGTGCACGCCCTTCAGGGCATCCCGTGGGTCAACACCCTGGCCGTGGATGATCAGGGGCAAACGCTGTACATGAACCTGTCGGTGGTGCCAAACGTCAACGCGGAAAAACTGGTCAAGTGCAGCGATCCAAGGGCCGGGTTGCAAATGATCGTGCTCGACGGCTCCAACAGTGCCTGTGCCTGGGACATTGACCCGCGAGCAGCGCAAAAAGGCATTTTTGCCCCAGACAAATTACCGCAGTTGTCGCGAAAGGATTTTGTGCAGCACTCCAATGATTCCGCCTGGATGGCCAACCCGGCGCAACCGCTCACCGGGTTCTCGCCATTGATCAGCCAGGAAGGCCAGCCGTTGGGTTTGCGCTCGCGTTTTGCACTGGATCGCTTGGCCACGCTGGAGCAGTCCGGGCGTTTGACGACAGGGGATTTGCAACGGATGGTCATGGACGATCAGGTGTACCTGGCCGCACAGGTGATGCCGGATCTGCTGCAGTTTTGTGCCGGTAACCTTGGCGCCGATGCCGCGGCGCTGACGCCGCTGTGCGGCCATTTAAAGGCGTGGGATCGCCGGGCGAATCTGGACAGCGGGCTGGGCTTTGTCCACTTCCAGAATGTCATGGAACCGTTGCAGCAAAACCCCGGTATCTGGCGCGTGGCATTTGATCCCAAAGATCCGCAAAACACCCCGCGTGGTCTGGCCATTGACCGGGCGGATGTCGCCAAGGCTCTTCGCGAGGCCATGCTCGTTTCGGTTGAACAGGTAAAAGCCCAAGGGTTGAAGCCAGACGTACGCTGGGGCGATATTCAGGTGGCCAGCAGCGGCGGCCAGCAAACGCCGATCCATGGTGGACCCGGCACGTTGGGCGTCTACAACGCCATACAAAGCGTGCCGAGAACAGACGGCAAACTTGAAGTGGTCAGTGGCACGAGCTACTTGCAGGTAGTGACCTTCGATGACGAGGGGCCACACGCTCAAGGTTTGCTGGCGTTCTCGTTGTCCAGCGATCCGGGTTCGAAGTACGCGCGGGATCAGACGCTGGCTTTTTCGAAGAAACAGTTGAGTGTGCTGCCGTTTACCGAGCAGCAGATCACGTCAGACCCGCAGTACCAGGCGCAGACAATTCGCGAGCAGGATGGAAACGCCGGGACGGTGGCTGCGCAGTAACAGCAAAGGCACTTGGATCAAAAACGAAGGCCGCACCCCACAAGGGTTGCGGCCTTCAGCTTTTAGGGGGGGTTAGCGGAATGGAGTTGAGGACCGGATTGCCGTCCTTGTTGCGGGTCAGGTAAACCGGCAGCACCTTGGGCAAGGACGCCACCAGGTTGTTGAGCTCTTTGATGTTGTAGATTCCGCCGAGACGGATCTGACCGGTACTGTGATCGGCCACCATCACGGGTTTGCTCAGGTAACGATTGATCAACGGCAGGGCATCGATGAGTGCCAGGTTATCAAGCACCAGTTTGCCACTGCGCCAGGCCAGCGAATTATCGTTGGCGTAGGTCTGACTGATTTGTGGCGTGTAGTCACCCTGTTTAAAGCGCGCCTGCATGGCGGGGCCTAGACGTACGCCATCGCCGGGGAGGTCGTCGTTGCTGGTGACCAGCACCGACCCTTCGATCAGGTTCACACGAACCTGGTCCTCGTACATCCAGACGTTGAATCGGGTCCCGGTGACCCGGATACTGCCGCTGGCGGCCTTGACGACAAAAGGGTGAGTCGTGTCATGGCTGACGCTGAAGAAGGCTTCGCCTTTTTTCAGCGTCACCCGCCGCTGATCCTTGTAGTTGCTGAATGTCAGCTCACTGCCAAGATTCAGTTCAATCTGGCTGCCGTCGCTCAGGGTGACCTGACGGACCGTATCACGGGCTTCAAAGTGTTGGTACGAGTTGGGTAACCAACCCAAACTCCACCCACTGTATGCCGCCAGTGGCAACGCCAGGGTGCACACCGCAGCGGCAATGCCGAGACTGCGCCAAGGCGTAGTGGATTTGAGGCGCGCACCGTGATTGACGGGTTCAGGACGCGGCAGATCCCCGGCAACCTCCCAGATCTCCAGCATGGCTTCATATTCGAATGCATGCAGCGGATGGGCGTCATGCCATCGTTCGAAAGCTACACGTTCTTCAGCCGTGCAGTCGACTGCATGCAGGCGCATGCACCAATGCGCTGCGGCATCGGTGATCGCATCATAGTCGGCTGGCGATAGAGAATTGTCGGTCATTGACTCATCCTGATTTCCGGCATTCTAACCTTGCGAGGAAGCTGGCGAGAACAGCCGTCATGGCAATTAACTATCAAACACGCCTTTTTTTAAGTTCAAGGGGTACTGGCGTGCAGTTGCCGTCCCAAATGACCGATCAACCAGGCGACGCTGTCGGCGTTGCCAAGTAGTACTTTCAACCTGATCAGTGGGTCCCTTTTAAACGTGTGGCGGGCCTCGCTCAGGTTTTCTGCGCCGGTCAGCGTCAAAACGTGTTCTTTGATCAGGTCAGTGTCTTCACTGGCTGTATGACCCAGGTCTTCCCACTCACCAGTGTCAGGGTTTTGCGCCATGAACAGTTGGGTATAGGGCGTCTTTATGGACAGTGCGGTGTCTTGAAGCGTGGTCAACGCGCTTTTGAGCTGTTTGGCATCCTGTGTCACTGTTCCGATCAGGTCTGCGAATGGGCGGCCGGTGTCGAGGTATGAAATATCGAGGGTTTTACAGACGATGTGTGAGAGCTCATGAATGAGGGTCATCGAACGGCTATGGGCGCCGATGGGGAAGTGCACGTCGCTGAGGTGCGAGCGGTAGTGTTCGTAGCTGGAAGCGAAAAATTTTTCCGCCAGGTAAATTTTGCGTTTTGGGTCTTTCGGCGTAATGAAGCCGAAGGTGTTTTCTGCATCCTCGATCACCCTGCCGATCGTAAATCGACTGGAGTTGGCCGTTCTGAGCGTCGGGTCGAGCAACGCTGAAAATATTTCCTCCACGACTTTTTCAAGCTGCTCCACATGCGCGGGCAGAACTTGCGACACGCCTATAAAGTCGGTGATGAGTTGGTGCACCGGGGTCACCGCAGTGTCGGTAGTCTTTAGTAATTGCAGGTTTCGAAAGCTGTTCCAGGCATAGGTGGTTGCCAGGTCCAGTGCTTCATCGATCTGACGTGCCTTGTACGGAAACAATCGCCGGATCTGTGCCATCCCGCGGGCATCGACGTTCATGCCTCCCCAAACGGCCATTACGGTGTCCAATCGGTCGATAAGGTTGAAGCGGGACGCCAGCCTCTGGCGGTCCAGGACCCATTGTTTTACGGTGTTTTGGCGCAGAAAAGGCACACTTTTTTGGCTGCCTGCAATGCGCCAACGGGTGTCAAGCTTGACGACCGGATAGACGTTTCCTTCAACGGGCGCGTAGTGTTTTCCGGAGGCTGGATGAGTGTAGAGCCCAAGTGTCGAGTCGGAGGTCAGTGAATTGAGATCGACGTCGATGCTTTCATGGCGCTTTAACTGCGTGCGTTCGAGGGCGGTGGTATTGACCTCATGCCAGCTAAATCGGTTAGCGGACGACGTCGGAGGCGCTGCCCCCGTTACTGCGGGTAATTGCACTTGATCGCCTGCTAATTGCCGCAACGAAGCCAGTTGAGCAATACCGTCGATGAAGGCACTTATTGCAGCCCCCCATTTATGGGTTTGAAGGTCTTCGGCAGATTGCTTGATGTCGCGGTAACTGCGCCACACGGTCATGGGGTAAGCGAGTTTCCCCATGAAAAACGAATAAGCCTCGTGCAGGTCTTCGCCCAGTACGTGTTTGATGGTTTCCCATTCGCCCTGGTTTTTGTCGTCGGACTGACAACCGAGCAGTCGGCCCAGTAGCGCAGCGTTGTCTTTGAACAACTGGCTGAAGAGGTGGCCCTTGATCGGACTGGACGCCAATGTGACTTCTTGAGGCGGCTTGTCGGAAGTAGCCGTTACGGCTCGAGTAACGCGGTTGTGAGTGGTCGCCATCCGGTTTTCAAGCACCGTCCGGTCAGACGGCGTCAGGTTCATGAGGATCCAGTCAAGCAGCGGTCCGCGAGTCTTCAACTCTGTCAGTAACTGAACTTCACTTTCATATTCCTTTATCCCATGACGGGGACTGTGCGGTGCGACAAGGACGTGGGGGGCTGCGCTATCGGTGGCTGAGCCGATCAGGTAGACACCGGGCACTTTGATCGTCTGTGCGCTCTTGATCCCCAAGAGCTCGAGCGGGCGGATAATGGCATGGGCACCTTCGACCGCCGCGCGAGCGATGGCGTCGGGCATGTCCATGATTTGCCGGATCAGATCAAAGCCTTTTTCGCTCAGGCGTTCCTGCAGTTTTTCCGTGTGAGCGTAATGCATCAGTTGCCAAGGCAATTGTCTGTAAAAGCACTTTCTGCGATCGGCGTTGGCCGGGGTATCAGCAAGGGCTTCACTCAGTATTTTCTGCTGATGCTCCCCCGGCTTAAGATTTCGTATCAGGTCTTTGATGTACTGTTCGTTCATCCCCTCGGGAATGACACTGGTATCCAGCGATTGCAGTTTGAATCGGGCCTGATCCAGCTCCTTCATAGCCGTCAATGCGAAGTCGGTCAGGGTTTGAGTCCGGGCCGGCGACGTCAGACGTGCGCTGATCTGGACCTGGACCTTGTCCGGATCAATGTTGAAGGCGTCCGCCTTGAGTTGTTTTTCAAGCGCTGCGTGAGCCGTACGCTGCAGTGATCGCAGGCCGCTCAGGTAATCCTCGTCGTCTTTGACGTTGTCGAGGTATTGCTGAAGCAGTTCGCCATGCAGCACCAGATCTTCAATGGACGCTTTGGCGAGCCATGCCGGAAGTTTTTGCTGCGTCGTCAGGGACTGGGCAATGTCCGACGCGCGACCTAACCCTGTCAGCGGCTCACGTAGCGCCACCAGATTCAGAAGATCAGGCAGCCGCGCGGGGGGGAGTGGCGTGGCCAATGCGCGGGTAATGCATGCCTGGTCCAGATGGACGTAAGGCTTTTGGAGGTGATCGAGAAAGTGCCCGTGTATCCGCTGCAGTGGCGCCAGCACATACGTCCTGCCGGCCATTCGCTCGCTACGACCAAGGTTTTCCAGAAGGGTTAAACGCAGAGTGTCATCCTTGAGGCGCTGATCAAGTTCGGTCTGCAACTGTGACAGTGTCTTGAACGCTTCGAATCCCGATGCCGGCGTCCACAAAATCGCCTTGCCCGAGTGCTTCAGGTCCAGGCCTCCTCGTTCAGTCAGCACAAAACAACTCGCCAGCTTCAATGGGGTCGTCACGTCGCCGGCCTTCAATGCCAGGGAAAATACGTCTGGCAAGAAACCGTTTAACGCCGCTCGCTGCAGGTGTATCGGGCTATCGAGCACCGTTTTGATGATTGCCTGCTCGGTCGCGCCCAAGGTGCGTGTCACCGTGTGTAGCTTCAATTCGCTGCGCAATGCCGTTGACAGGGTATGCGTAAAACTCGATTGCAAGTCCGCCACGGATGAGTCGAGGAGGCTTTCTACTCGAGCGAGTGTATTGACGCCGACGGGAATGACCGGGTGTTGTTTACGCCGTTGATCGAGCGCCTGCCCAACCGAATCGAGCAGTGTCATCTGCTCTTTGGCTGAATCGGCTCGCACCGTTGCCGGTTGCCCGCTAATGCGCTGATCGACCCGTGTACTCCAGCGGCCTGTGGAAGCGGTGGCCAGCAGTCGACCATCAATAAGACCACGCACGTCCAGAGCATTATCCAGCAGGGCATGTGGGGAGAGCGTGCCTTCACTTTCACGGTAACGACTCAAGGCATGACTGAGGTTGTCCTGTTGCTTGTGAAGGATGTCGGTCATGACTTGGTCAAATACCGGGCCGACGAGGGGACTGCCTTCAATCAGGCGCTCCTGCGGCTCCATGCCCAGAAGGGTGAGACGTTCATCCAGCGACATGAAGTTGAGCAGCGCATCTTCGTGACCTTCACTGTTCATCATCTGCAGTACGATCTTTTTGACCGCTGACAAATTGTCAGTCGCTTCGATACCTCGGGAGGGGGTGTATAGAAACCCCAAGGTGTCGGCGCCCCCGATCATCAAGGTCGAGGCCAGTTCCACGAAATGCTTGAACGGGGCCGTCACCCTGACTTTTTCGATGCGCAACGTCGCATCCCCGGGTTCTTGGCAGACCTTCATCAGTTGCAGATACTCCTGCGTGGTCAAAATGCCGTCCTGGCGCTGGAGCAGAAGTTTCAGTTGGAACGTATCGCGCAGGCCCTCGCTGAAAAACGCCAGGCGTGGCATCCCATTGCTCATGGCGGTGTTCCAGAACATGTCGAGCAGGCTGTACAAGTGAGGGGTGAAACTTTGGGCGATTTCTTTGACTGCGCTTTCCCAGGCCTGGTTATCGGCGTCACTGCTCACGCCGTGACCGGGATGCTCAAAGACCCTGGAGTCGCCGGGGGGCCACTGGTTGGTCAGGTAAAAGTGCAGGAGGGCATCGCCCAGTGAAAGCGAAGAGGTCGTGTGCTCATAGTCACCCCCGTCGAAGGCTGACACTGTACTGATAAACGTCTTCAGTCGAGTCAGGCGCTGGTCCAGTGCTGGAAACGGCTTGTACAACGCGTTTTTCAGGGTGTCGTTGAGCATAGACTGCAGCGTGGGCATCTTGAGCAGCTCGCCCATCATCGTCTTGATGTTTTGAGCTTGATTGGTATCAAGGGTGAGCTGCTGGTCCTGGAACACCGCGCCTTCGATTGTTGTTGTGCAAATGTCAGGCACTGTGGCAACGGCTATAGCGCTACGTTGTTCAATGGAGAGGAAACGCAGCAGAGCAACCTTGTCGGTCGGCGACGCCAACCACTCCTTGAGCTTGCGTTTCAGCTCGTTCATGTCCGCAAACTTGATCAAGCCTTTCCATGGCGTGTAGAGCGTGACTTCTCCATCCTTGGGGCGGCCCATGGCGAAAGCGCCGGCCAGTGGGACGTCCGCCGTGTCCGGCACGGTCAGCCACAACCGGGAGACGTGCATGGGGTTGTTATGCGCGGTGCGGGCTACTTCGGTGGCCAGGTAAACGTTCTTGAGCCATTGCAGGTCATCCAGCGTGAAGTTCAGCGCCTTTTCGCGGTTACCGGGTTCTCGGGCACTGGAGGCAGTTTGTGCCTCGTCGAAAAAATACGGCATTGAAGGAGCGGTCATGATGTCCTCGATGTGCGGGGATCCGCAGGTCGCAGTCGTTAAGTCGAGGAATAACGGTACGGCCGCTATCTGGCTCATGTGCGGTACATATTGCTTGAGCCAATCTGGCTGCCGAGACTTGACAGGACGCCGGTACAACAGCGCTTAATCGGCGACTCTTTTCAGGTTGCCTTGCAACCTCGCTTCACCCTGTTGCCCGCACCCAATAATAAAACTGGAGCTTCAGATGACCGCATCGCCCGAAATGGCCGTCAGTTCGAACACCCAAACGCTCGATTTCGACGCGCTCGTTCAATTGCTCGAACAGATTTTTCTACGTCATGGCACCTCTGCCGACGTCGCCAAAACCCTGGCCCTCAACTGTGCCGGCGCCGAACGCGACGGTGCTCACAGCCATGGCGTGTTCCGCATTCCGGGTTATGTCTCGACCCTGAACAGCGGCTGGGTCAATGGCCAGGCCGTGCCAGTGGTCGAAGACGTGGCCTCAGGATTCGTGCGCGTCGACGCCGGCAATGGTTTTGCCCAACCGGCCCTGGCGGCCGCACGCTCCCTGTTGATGGAAAAGGCGCGCAGCGCCGGCATTGCGGTGCTGGCGATTCGCAACTCGCACCATTTCGCCGCCTTGTGGCCAGACGTCGAGCCCTTTGCCTACGAAGGGCTGGTGGCGCTCAGCGTGGTCAACAGCATGACTTGCGTGGTGCCGCACGGTGCCGATCGTCCGTTGTTCGGCACCAACCCGATCGCGTTCGCCGCCCCGCGCGCGGATGGCGAGCCGATTGTCTTTGACCTGGCCACCAGCGCCATTGCCCATGGCGATGTGCAGATCGCGGCCCGCAAGGGCGAGCGTTTGCCGGAAGGCATGGGTGTGGACAGCCTCGGCCAGCCGACACAGGACCCGAAAGCGATTCTCGAGGGTGGCGCACTGCTGCCGTTTGGCGGGCACAAAGGTTCTGCCCTGTCGATGATGGTGGAATTGTTGGCGGCGGCGCTGACCGGCGGCAATTTTTCCTTTGAGTTCGACTGGTCGAACCATCCCGGCGCCAAGACACCATGGACTGGCCAACTGTTGATCGTCATCGACCCGAGCAAGGCCGCCGGGCAAAACTTTGCCGAGCGCAGCCAGGAACTGGTGCGGCAGATGCACGGCGTGGGGCTCAAGCGCCTGCCGGGTGATCGCCGCCATTCGCAACGGGCCAAGTCCGCGGCTCAAGGTATTGCGCTCGACACCGAGACGCTGGCGAACCTGCGGGCACTCGCGCAGTAACACAAGCCTGTGTAGCCTTCGGCAGCTGCTACGAGTCGGTGTTAGGCGGGTATGAAAAAGGCGAGCCAATGGCTCGCCTTTTTACTGTGCAAAGCGGGGAGGCTTAGCGCCGACCCAGCAACAACCCGACCACCAGCCCGAATCCGGCAGAAATGGCCACGGTTTGCCATGGATGACCGCCGATGTAGGTTTCGGTGGCTTCGACGGCAGGTTTTGTGCGGTCACGCACGCTGCTGACCGAATCCCGTGCCTGCTGGAGTTTCTGGGCGATTTGCTCACGCAGGGTTTCTGCTTCCTCGCCGACCAGCGCGGCGCTGCTGTTCAGCAGTTTTTCCGATTCTTCGATCAGCGTGGTCAGCTCGCTGAATGCCAGATCCTTGATTTGGTCTTCGGCGGTTTGTGCAGCGGTTTTGCGAGCCATTGAGGTACTCCTTGCAGGTAAGTAGGCAGTGAACAATGGAGTCTGGCGCGGGTGAAAAAGTTGCAGTGGATTTCCCCGTCGAGCCTGCCGGACAGAAAATTCCTGAGTCGGACGTTTCGTCCTACAGTGTAAGATGTCGCCTATTTTACGCAGCAGGACATTCCAATGAGCTTCAATCTGGCCGATAAACCCCTCGCCGAGCGCGCGGCGCTGGAAGATGAAAAATCCCGTCTGTTCGACCTCTGGCAAAGCAACCTGGGCAAATCCAAGGGCGAAGCCGCGCGGCTATTTGGTGAACGCGCCAAACGCAAAGGCAAGTGGTCCGAATGGGTCCGCGCCGAACTCGACGCAATGTCGCCGCCGGAATACGCCAACATGGTGCGCAGTGAAGTCAATCGCCTCATGGCGGCCAACAAGTAAGGCGGGGCTTCAGGCGAAACACGCGACAATTGCTTCGCGCACTTTCAATACCACCGGGTCGAGTTGGGTGCTGGTGCGCCAGCCCAGTTCGATCGGGTAACGCGGCAAGGCCAAAGGGCAGGGCAGCAGCGCCAGACCACTGAGCGCCGCAATGCTCTGAGCGGCATGCGCGGGAATGGTCGCCACCGCCTGACTGCCTTTGAGCAAGTGCGGCAGCGCGGCAAAATGCGTGGTCGACGCACACACCCGACGACTCAAGCCCAGCGCCGCCAGCCCTTCATCGGTGATGCCGATAAAACCACCGGACGAGACCAGGAGGTGTTCGCGTGCGACGAATTCTTCAAGGCTGAGGGTTTGTTGTGCTTCGGCGAGGCTGGCGCGATCCACCAGACACAGATATCCGCCTTCTCCCAATACTTGACGGCTGAGCAAACGCTCGGCAAATCCACCGGCGGTGACCGCCAGATCGATGCTGCGCTCCATCAAGGCATGGCCGACGATCTGGCTGTGGGTTTGGCGGAAGATCAGCCGCAGCTTTGGCGCAGTCCGCGCGATTTCATCGATCAATCGCCGACCATAGGCGATCTCGAAATCGTCCGACATCCCCACCGACACTGAACGGCCATCGTACTGATGGGCCGCCGGATCGACCATCGCCAGGCTCTGGCGGCATTTGTTCAGCGCATCGCTGACCACCGGTTTCAATTGATTGGCCTTGAGCGTCGGTGCCAGTCCGCGGCCGGTGCGCACGAATAGCTGATCGCCATAGACCTCGCGCAACCTGCGCAAGGCGGCACTGACTGCCGATTGCGTCACGCCCAGACGCAAGGCCGCTCGGCTGGCGCTGGACTCTTCATGCAGGGCTTCGAAGACTTTGAGCAGGTTGAGGTCGACGTTGGCGATATTCATAGTGTTCATATCATTCAGCAACGAATCGGGCTTTATTCATGATCCCGCGGCGCCGGAGAATGAGCAATACCTGATGCCAATGGAGTCACTGCGATGCCCAAATCAATCGTTGCTGCGCTGCAAATCGGTGCCTTGCCCGGTGGCAAGGCTGACACTCTGGAACAGATTCTTGCCTGGGAAAAAGCCATTACTGAATCCAACGCCCAATTGGTAGTAATGCCCGAAGCATTGCTCGGCGGTTACCCCAAGGGCGAAGGATTTGGTACGCAACTGGGTTATCGACTGCCGGAAGGGCGTGAAGCGTTTGCCCGGTATTTCGCCAACGCCATCGATGTACCCGGCGCCGAGACTGAAGCCCTGGCCGGGTTGTCGGCACGGACCGGGGCCAACCTGGTGATTGGCGTGATCGAACGTGCGGGCAGCACGCTGCACTGCACGGCGCTGTACTTCGACCCGCAGGCCGGACTGGTCGCCAAACACCGCAAGCTGATGCCCACTGGCACCGAACGGTTGATCTGGGGCAAGGGCGATGGCTCGACGTTGCCTGTGATCGACAGTCAGGTCGGGCGTATCGGTGCGGTGATTTGTTGGGAAAACATGATGCCGCTGCTGCGCACCGCGATGTACGCCAAAGGCATTGAAGTGTGGTGCGCGCCGACGGTAGACGAGCGCGAGATGTGGCAGGTCAGCATGCGTCACATCGCCCATGAAGGACGCTGCTTTGTGGTGAGCGCCTGCCAGGTTCAGGACTCACCCCAGGCCTTGGGTGTGGAGATTGCCAACTGGCCGGCGGATCGGCCGTTGATTGCTGGCGGGAGTGTGATTGTCGGGCCGATGGGTGACGTATTGGCGGGGCCGTTGCGTGACGGCGCAGGTCTGCTCACGGCGGAAATCGACACGGACGCTTTGATTCGTGCGCGGTATGACTACGACGTGGTGGGGCATTATGCGCGGCCGGATGTGTTTGAGCTGACGGTGGATGAGCGCGCCAAACCCGGTGTCCGCTTCAACACATAACCCCCCTGTAGGAGTGAGCCTGCCCGCGATAGCGGTGTAGCAGTCGACAAGTGTATTACCTCAAACGACGCCATCGCGAGCAGGCTCACTCCTACAGGAGAATTGTGGTGTTTACGATTGCGGGGTTTGCCGGGGGATTGCCGCCGCTCCCGGCAGGCTGAGTTTGCCCGTGTCCGTGAAACGCATCGTGCCGAACAATCCGCCAGCCAGCTTGCCGCGCAACACGTAAGGCAAGTCATTCAGCGATTGCGTCTGGCTCAGCCCGAGGGTTTGGCGCAGCACCGAAAACGCCGAAACGCTGACCGGCACCGTCAGCACCGTTTCAGAGAAGCGCGCAATCGACCCCGACTGATCGCTCACCCCCGAAGCCAGCGGCTGTCCATTGACCTCCAGGTCCAGCGCCACGCCGTTGTAGTCGATGGAGCTGTCATTGGGGTTCTGCACGCGGATTTTCACCGCAAAACGAATTTCCATGCCCTGGCTTTGCAGCGGTTCGATGCCCACCACATTGATGTTCAATGGATCACGATTGGGGAGCAGGGCGCAGGCGCTCAGAGACAACAACAGCAGGGAAAGGATGATGGCGTGAACGCGGCGCATAAAAACTCTCGAAAAGAAAAGGGCTGAACCGCTCAAGATTAAGCCCTTGAGCCTTACGGGCGGTCCAACGGTGCGACAGCCCCAGGCGTTGCGGGTTCAGCCTTGGCCGGTACATCAGGGTTTTCCATGACCTGCAGGATCGAGGCTTCCGGATCGAAATCGTCTTCTTCCAGTGCCATGAACTCCTCGGGCAGGAAGATGTTCAGCACGATAGCGCACAACGCCCCGACGGTAATGGGCGATTCAAAAATGTTGTGCAGTGCCAGCGGCAACTCGCGCAGCACCTCAGGCACCGCCGCCACGCCCAGGCCCAGGCCGAGGGAAATCGCCACGATCAGCATGTTGCGGCGATGCAGGCCGGCTTCGGCGAGGATCTTGATCCCGGCTACCGCGACGGTGCCGAACATCACCAGTTCGGCGCCGCCAAGCACCGGTTTTGGCATCAGTTGCAGCACCGCGCCGATCATCGGGAACAACCCCAGCAGCACCAGCAAACCGGCAATGAAGAACGCCACGTAACGACTGGCCACGCCGGTGAGCTGGATCACGCCGTTGTTCTGCGCAAACGTGACCATCGGCATGCTGTTGAACACGGCGGCCATGGCGGAGTTGAGGCCGTCGGCGAGCAGGCCGGACTTGATCCGGCGAATGTAAATCGGGCCCTTGACCGGTTGCCGGGAAATCATCGAGTTGGCGGTCAGATCACCCGCAGCTTCCAGTGGCGAGACGAGAAAAATCACCGCGATCGGCACAAACGCGACCCAATCGAAGTTAAAGCCGTACTTGAACGGCACCGGCACGCTCATCAGCGGTACGTCGGGCAGGCTGGCGAAATTGACGTCGCCCATCAGCCACGCCACGACGTAACCCAGGGTCAGGCCGATGACGATGGCGCCGAGGCGTAGAAACGGCACATCGACCCGGTTCAGCAGCACAATCGTGCCGAGCACCAAAGCCGCCAGCGCCAGATGACTGGCCGCGCCAAGGTCCGCCGCACCGAAGCCGCCAGCAATGTCAGTCATGGCCACTTTGACCAACGACAGGCCCATCAACGTGATGATCGTGCCGGTGACCACCGGGGTGATCAGCATCCGCAACTTGCCGATGAACTGGCTCAGCGCGACTTCAATGAACGCCGCAAAAAAGCACACGCCAAAGATCGTCGAGAGGATTTCATCGGTGCCGCCACCGCGAGCCTTGACCATGAACCCGGCACTGAGAATCACACTGATAAAGGAAAAACTGGTGCCTTGCAGGCACAGCAAACCAGAACCGACCGGGCCAAAGCGCCGGGCTTGAACAAAGGTGCCCAGGCCGGAAACGAACAACGCCATGCTGATCAGGTACGGTATTTCGCTTTGCAGGCCGAGGGCGCCACCCATGATCAGGGTCGGGGTGATGATGCCGACAAAACTCGCCAATACATGCTGCAGGGCGGCGAAGACGGTGGCGGTCAGGTGCGGGCGGTCGTTGAGGCCGTAAATCAGGTCGTTGTTGCGCAAAACGGGGGCTTTTTCAGAGGCGGTCATGGTGGGTTGCGTGCCAAACGGCGGGCCGGGTCAGAAAATGGAGGCGCAGAATGCCAGCAGTGGGCACTGAGGGCAACGAACAATAACTGCCTGAAAGGTCAGGTTTTACTGAAGGCTGCGAGCAAATCCTGCTCAAACGCCTTCTGCGCATCCCCCGGCACTTGAGCGCGATGCCGTGCGAGATGAAACGCCACTTCAAAACTCATATCGCTCTGGCGCACGGCACGCAATAAACCTTTGTCTTCCCAACTGCGGGCGAAGTGATTGGGCAAATAACCGACATGCTTGCCGGACAGAATGAAGGCAAGGGTGCCTTCGACCTGTTCCGAGCGCGCCGAACATAATTTGCCCTGGAACGGCTCGTCACTGCGCAGGAAACGGTAAGGGTGATCGACCCGGTCGCAGGCTTGCAGCGCCTCGTCGGTCGGCGCGTCATCCGTGAACAATGGGTGACCGGGAGCGCAATACAGGTGCTGGGTTTCAGTGAACAGTTCGCGATAGTCAAACGCGCTTTGCACCTGGGAGAAATAGCCGATGGCCAGGTCCAGCCGTTGCTGCAGCAGCAAGCGTTCCATTTCGCCGGGCATGGCACTGATCAGTTCGATGCGCACCGACTCGTCCCGTTCGCGAAAACGCCGGATCGCATCGGCCACCTGTTGCAGCACCGATTGATCAAGGGCTTCGGACAGCCCCAGGCGCACTTCGCCAATCAATCTGCCGGCCACACCGTTGGATTGATGTCGAAACGCTTCGATGGATTCAAACAGTCCGCGTGTCGCGGTCAATAGCTGCTCGCCCTTGGGCGTAATCTTGAATCCACCCTTGCCGCGACTGCACAGGCGATAACCGAGCCGGGTTTCCAGCTTGGCCATTTGCTGGCTGATGCTGGATTGGCTCAGGCCCAGTTCACCCTGGGCCGCGCTGAAGCCGCCGCACTCGACCACACGGACAAACAGGCGCAGCAGTTGCAGGTCGAGGTCGTGTAGTTGCCCGAGCATCAAACATTACTCCGCCATAAAGTCAGGTTAACAAACTTGATATTTCGTCAATGTAACCGAGCGCGCAACCTGCAACCACTTCTCTGGTCAGGTGTTCGTCATGGCTCCCATGTTCAAGCTGTGTTTCCCCACGTTGTTCCTCGCCATGGCGGTGTCGGCTCAGGCGCAGGAAAAGACCGTCAACCTCTACAGCTGGTCCGACTACGTGGCGCCCGAAACCTTGCAGGCGTTCGAAAAGGAAACCGGGATTCACGTGCGCTACGACACGTTCGACTCTTCGGAAGTGCTGGAAACCAAACTGCTGACGGGCGGCAGCGGGTATGACGTGGTGGTGCCGTCGTCCAGCGTGCTCGCCCGTGGTCTGGTGGCGGGTGCGCTGAAGGAAATTTCCCATGAAGGGCTCAAGGGTTACGCCAATCTTGACCCGGACCTGCTGGAAAAACTGGCCGCCGTCGATCCCGGCAATCGCTATGGCGTGCCCTATACCTGGGGCACGCTGGGTTTGGGGATGAACGTCGAAGCGGTGCAGAAGCGTCTGCCGAATGTACCGCTCAACAGCCTCGACCTGCTGTTCAAGCCGGAATACGCCAGCAAGCTGAAAGACTGCGGCATCGCGATTCTCGATTCGCCGCAGGAAGTCATCGGCCTGGCGCTGCACTATCTGGGTAAAGATCCCTACAGCACCGATAAAGCCGATCTGACAGCCGCCGAGGCGTTATTACATAAGCTGCAGCCAAATGTGCTGTACGTCGCCTCCGGCCGGCAGATCAACGACCTGGCCAATGGCAGCATATGCCTGGCGCTGACCTACAACGGTGATGCGAGCATGGCCGCTGATCAGGCACGCAAGGCCAACAAGCCGTTTGAGGTGGCGTACCGGATTCCCCAGGAAGGCACGCTGGTCTGGCAAGACAACCTGGCGATTCCCAAGGACGCGCCGCACCCCGAAGAAGCCCGGGCCTTCATCGAGTTCATGTTGCGCCCCGAATCCGTTGCGGCGTTGACCAACACGCTGTTCTTCGCCACGGCCAACCAGGCGGCAACTCCGCTGGTGGATGAAGCCGTGCGCACCGACCCGGACATCTTTCCACTGCCCGACATGCGCGCACGCCTGTACGCCGACCAAAGCATGAGCCTCAAGGACCTGCGGTCGCGCACGCGCCTGTGGACCACATTCCGTAGCCGCCAATAATTAAAAAGGAGATCACCATGGACGTCCCGATGCAAAACGATCAGGCCATGACCCGCGACAGCCTCTACGGGACTGCCGCCGAAAGCACCTACGCCGGTATCACCAGTTTCATGCGCCGTCGCTACAGCCGTGACTTGCGCGGGGTCGACGTCGCGGTCAGCGGCGTGCCGTTCGACACCGCCACCAGCAACCGTCCCGGCGCACGTTTCGGGCCACGTGGAATACGCGCCGCGTCCACCGCAATTGCCTGGGAACGCCACTGGCCGTGGACGTTTGATCCGTTCGATCATTTGGCCGTCATCGACTACGGCGATTGCGACTTCGATTACGGTTCGCCACACACGGTGCCAGAAAGTATTGAGGCCCACGCCGAACACATCCTGAACAGCGGCAGCGCGATGCTGACCTTCGGCGGCGACCACTTTATTACCTACCCGCTGCTCAAGGCCCATGCGCGTAAACATGGTGCGTTGTCGCTGATCCACTTCGACGCCCACAGCGACACCTGGCCGGATGAAGAGGGCAAGCGGGTCGACCACGGCACCATGTTCTGGCACGCGGCGAAGGAAGGGCTGGTGGATCCGGCGCGTTCGGTGCAGATCGGTTTGCGCACCACTAATGACGATCACCGGGGGTTCCAGGTGCTGGATGCGCGGCAGGTGCATCGTGAGGGTTGCGAGGCGATTGTCGAAGCGATCCGGGCGAGGGTAGGGGATAACCCGGTGTACCTGACGTTCGACATCGATTGCCTCGACCCGGCTTTTGCACCCGGCACCGGGACACCGGTTTGCGGGGGCTTGAGCACCGTGCAGGCGTTGGAGATTCTGGGTGGGTTACGCGGGATCAATCTGGTGGGCATGGACGTGGTGGAAGTCGCACCGGCCTATGACCACGCAGACATTACCTCGCTGGCGGCGGCGACATTGGCCATGGAAATGCTGTGCCTCTATGCCGCCCGCCACAGGGTCGACCGGTAAATACCGTAAAACCTGAAGGCGTGAGCCTGCTCGCGAAGAAGCCATCACATTCAATATTGAGGTTGAATGTCAGTCTGCTTTCGCGAGCCGGCTCGCTCCCACATTCTGATGGGTGTCAGGCCACCGGGATGATCGGCAGGTCGAGGGTATGGTCACCGCTAAACCGCGAAAAAGAGCCGGCAAGCGTTTCGTGCGGCACGCCTTTGGCCACATCGCTGGCGCCATCGAGTCGTGATAACTGATCCGCGTTCAACTGCACGTTCAATGCCCCCAGCGTCGCATCCAGTTGCTCACGGGTGCGCGAGCCCAGAATCGGAATCAGCGCAGTGCTCGAGCGCTGGGCTTTTGCCCGCAACCAGGCAATGGCCACGTGCGTCGCGCTCGCTTCCAGTTCGGCTGCAACGGCGAGCAGGGTGTCAAGAAGGGCCGTTTCCCGGGCGCCTTTTTCCGCATGAATCAACATGCCGAGTTTGGTCGCGCGATTGTCGCCATCGCTGGATCGGTACTTGCCAGTGAGAAAACCGCCACCCAATGGCGACCATAATGTGGCGGCCAGGCCCAAGGCTTCGGCCATCGGCAGTTGTTCACGTTCGGCCGTGCGTTCCGCCAGGCTGTATTCCACCTGAATCGCTGCAATCGGCGAAAAACCACGCACCTCGGCCAACACGTCGGCACGGGCGATACGCCACGCGGGGAAATTCGACAGCCCCGCGTAATGGATCTTGCCGGCGCGCACCAGATCATCGAAGCCGCGCAGGATTTCTTCCATGGGCGTCACGCCATCGCTCATGTGCGCCCAGAACAGGTCCAGGTGATCGGTCTTGAGCCGGGTCAAGCTTTCTTCCACGGCGCGAACCATGTTTTTGCGGTTGTTGCCGGTGTGGGAAATGCTCGCGGACGGTGTCGTCCCCAAGGTGTACTTAGTGGCGATGACCAGGCGATCGCGCTCTGCCGCGATAAATTCGCTGAGCATGACTTCCGACTGACCTGCCTGATACCCGTTGGCGGTGTCGATGAAGTTGCCGCCGGCCTCCAGATAACCATCGAAAATACGCTTCGCTTCGTCACGCTCGGCGCCATGCCCCCAACCCGTGCCGAAATTGCCGGCGCCCAGTGCCAGTTCCGAAACCCGCAAGCCGGTTTTGCGGCCGAACACTTTGTAATGCATGGAGTGACTCCTGAAAAAAGACGTCGGGATTGAATATAGATGTTTATCAACATGTATTAAATATGATGCTGATAATCTATGCCGTCAATGCGCTTTTCCTGAAGTGGCAAGACAGGCGACCACCGGACGTTTCGCTGCTGCCACTTTCTGACAGGGGCCTCTGCTAAGCTCCGACAATTAAGCCCCTACAACTTTTTCAGACAGAGCCAGTCCATCGTGTCGCGAACCACTCGTTTACTCACGTTGTTGCAAGTGCTGCGGGGCAAGAGTCGTCCGGTGACCGCCGCCACGCTCGCCAGTGAACTGGAGATTTCCGAACGCACGCTGTACCGCGACATCGCCGAACTCACCGCACTCGGCGCGCCGATCTTCGGCGAAGCGGGGGTGGGTTACGTGCTGCGCAGCGGTCTGTTTTTGCCGCCCTTGATGCTCAATGCCGACGAGACCGAGGCCATCGTGTTGGGTTTGCGCTACGTCGATCAGCGTGGCGACGAGGTGTTGAGCAAAGCGGCGGCCGACGCATTGGCCAAGATTGCCGCCGTGTTGGCGCCTGAAGCCCAGGACGCGTTGCGCAACCCGACGGTGCTGCCCGGGCCACCCGGTTATGGCTATCCGGAAAATGTGGTGCCGTTGAGCGTGTTTCGCCAGGCTATCCGCGACCAGTCCAAGCTGAACATCGACTACGCCGACGCCAACAAAGTGCCCAGCCAGCGGCTGATCTGGCCACTGGCGTTGGGTTTTCTCAATGAAGTGCGGATCATTGTTGCCTGGTGCGAATTGCGCAGTGCCTACCGGACCTTTCGCACCGACCGGATTTGCGCCGCCAATGAGCCGGGCGAGCGTTATCCGGGGCGGCGCAGCGACTTGTTACGGGTCTGGCGCAAACAGATGCAACTGGATGAAGCGGGGCGTTTCACTCCTGACAAGAATTGACACAGGCTTGTCTTAGCATGGGTGCAGAATCAATAAACAAGGAGCCGCAACCATGTCCAATCCCGCCTCTTTACTGGCCCCCGCGATCGCCGCCTACATTGCCGCCGCCAATGCTCGCGACACCTCCAGGGTCGCCAGTTTTTTCGCCGAGGATGCCAATGTGTTCGATGAAGGCCAGCACCAGATCGGCACCCGCGCAATCGCCCAATGGATGGAAGAGACCGCGCAGCGCTATCAGCCCCGGGTCGAGGTGCTGAATGTTCAGCAACGCACCGGCAAGGTGCTGGTGCACAACCTGATCTCCGGCACCTTTCCCGGTAGCCCGCTGGAACTGCGCTACATGTTCCGCCTCAACGAACAGGGGAAGATCGCCCGACTGGACATCTCGCTGTAGCTCAATCCAACCCCGATCTTGTAGCAGCTTGCGTTCGCACGCAGCCGCAGCCTCGCGGTGCTCGACAGTTGCTACGGTCCTGATGCAGCCCTGAGGCGGTGGCGACAGTTCGGACGTATACTCCCGCGCATGAATGTCGACTCTCCGTTAAGCGCCTGGCAACACGCCATTGAAACCAAGGGTTTCGTCCAGGACGAAGCCCAGGAACACGCTGTGTGGGCACTGCAAAAATGCCACGAAGCCTTGCATGAAGGGCGAACGCCGATCACCGGCGTCTACCTGTGGGGACCGGTCGGGCGGGGCAAGACCTGGTTGATGGATCAGTTCTATCAAACCCTGCGCGTGCCGGCCCGGCGTCAGCATTTCCACCACTTCATGGGCTGGGTGCATCAGCGTTCGTTTCAACTGACCGGCACCGCCGACCCCTTGAAGGCGTTGGCGCGGGAGTTGAGTGAGGACGTGCGCGTCCTGTGTTTCGACGAGTTGTTCGTCAACGACATCGGTGACGCGATCATTCTCGGGCGCTTGTTTCAGGTGATGTTCGAGCAGGGCGTGGTGGTGGTATGCACCTCCAACCTGCCGCCGGATCAGCTCTACGCCGATGGCTTCAATCGCGACCGCTTTATGCCCGCGATCGAGGCGATCAAGCGGCACATGCAGGTGATCGCGGTGGAGGGCGGCGAAGACCACCGCCTGCATCCGGGCACCGCGTTGCAGCGCTACTGGGTGAGCGACGCCGCGCATCCCGATGCACTGGGGGACGTGTTCAAGGCCTTGACCGTGGGCCAGTCCGTGTCCCGCGATCCGGTGACCGTCGGCTACCGCCACGTCAATGTCCTGCAGGCCAGCGCTGGCGTGCTGTGGTGCCGTTATGCCGACCTGTGCGAACAACCTTTCTCGGCCATGGACTTCATGGCCCTGTGCGACACCTACAGCGCTATTCTGTTGAGTGAAGTGCCCAACCTCAGCGCACAAAAACGCGAAGGGCGCATCGCCCGAGGCACCGAAGATGCGGCCGAACACGTCGTTGCGGGAGACCGCGAGCTGCCGCAGCTGTCCGTGCACGACGATGGCGTGCGGCGCTTCATCGCGCTGGTGGACGAGTGCTACGACCGCAAAGTGCCGCTGTACCTCGAAGCGCAGGTGCCGATGGAGGCCCTGTACACCGAGGGTTATCTGGAATTCCCGTTCCGTCGCACGTTAAGCCGTTTGAAGGAAATGCAGCTGCAACGCTTTGCTGAAGCCTGATTTTCGGGAGCCGTGAACATGAATCAGCCCCTGTCTCACCATTTGCTGACCATGGCGTATCAAAACGCCTGGGCCAATTACCGACTGGCCAAGGCCTGGAGCCAGTTGACCCCGGCCGAGCTCGCGGCCCCGCGAGTCAGTTTCTTCCCCAGCCTCGTCGCCACCCTCAATCACATCCTGACCTGCGACTGGTTTTACGTGGACGCGTTGGAGCGCGAGTTGCGTGGTGATGATCCACACCCCGACTGCTACGTTTTTTTCAAGGAAGACGAGCCATGCAGCGTCGGTGCAGACCTCAAGCGCGAGCAATCGCTGGTGGACAATCGGTTGATTGCCTACTGCGAGCAATTGCGCGATACAGACCTGGGACGAATCGTCACCATCGCCCGGGACACGCCGCAACATGACAGCCGTTTACGTCTGCTGTCCCATCTGTTCGAACACCAGCTTCATCATCGTGGCCAGGTCCATGCCATGCTCAGCGGCACCTCGGTGGCACCGCCGCAACTGGATGAGTTTTTCTGCTCTGGCGAGTCGGGTTTGCGGGCGGCGGATTTTGCCGAACTGGGCTGGACCGAGACGCTGATCTGGGGTGTTTGAGGCAGGATCGGGTTGTCGGCGATGGCGACTCACGCTAATGTCCTTCGACTTCGCGGCGCGAGTGACGCGCCGGGATAACTCGACGGGATAGCAACGATGGAAATGGAATCCGCAGACATTCTGGTACTTCAGGCCAGCTATACCAACCCGGTGCACGCCGAGGCGATTGGCGTGGTGCTCAATGCCTATGCCCAGGACCCGATGGGCGGCGGGCATGCACTGCCCGAAGATACCCTGCAGCAGTTGCCCGGAGAGCTGGCCAAACGTCCCCACGCGTTCAGTGTACTGGCCTTCGTCGACGGCGCGCCGGCCGGGTTGGTCAATTGCTTCGAAGGTTTCTCGACCTTTGCCTGTCGGCCACTGGTCAACGTGCATGACGTGTCGGTGGTCCCGCAGTTCCGCGGTTTGGGGCTGAGCCAGAAGATGCTGCAAAAGGTTGAAGACATTGCCCGTCAGCGGGGTTGCTGCAAGATCACCCTGGAAGTCCTCGAAGGCAATGCGGTCGCACAGGCGTCCTACGGCAAGTTCGGGTTTGCCGCCGGCATGTTCGATCCGGCCCATGGCCGCATGCTGTTCTGGACCAAGGCGCTTTAACTGCTCAGGCATAAAAAAGGGCGCCCCTCAGGACGCCCGGCTGGCTTCGATTACTTCGGTTTGTAGTTTTCGGTCACTTGTGCGGTTTGATCGCTCGGAACACGCAGTTCAATATTTTTGATCTCGAAGCCATTTGCCTTTTGCTGGGCGAGATGCAGCGTCTCGTAGTAATACCGCATGCGTTCGGAGCCGTATTCTGCAAAGGCAGAGACTGAGCCGAACATCATCAGGCCAGCAACGATCAGGGTCGTACATTTCATGGGTGCCTCCCATTACGGGTTAAGGGCCTTTCGTCCATGAAGCAATGTCGCAGGGACATTATCTGCCGATTCCGCCAAATGGGAATGAGCACGCTAGAGCTTCCAGTCCAGGCTTAACGTGACGGTGCGCGGGTCACCCCAAAACACGCCGTTGTAGAACCCGACGTTGTCGTAGTACTTCGTGTCGAACAGGTTATCGACGTTCAGCGATGCCGAGAGGTGCCGGTCGAACTCATACCGCGACATCAACTTCACCACGCTGTAGGCCTCCTGGCGGATGTTCGCGCTGGTGGTGATCACTTCATCATTGGCGCTCCGTCCGATCGGGCGCCTGGCCGCGCGGTAGACGTCACTTTGCCAGTTCACCGCGCCACCGACGGTCAGGGCCTGCCATTCGCCGGGCAGGCGATACGCCGTGGACAGCCGCACCATATTCAGCGGTTGAGGGGTGTTGGTGCGTTGCTTTTCACCATTGACCGAGTGGGTGTAGGTGTAGCCGGCCGTCATGTTCCAGCCCGCCATGAGCTCGCCCGAGACCTCGGCTTCAAACCCCTGGACCTTGTTGCCTTTGCCGCCGGATTTGAAAAACTCCTCGCCGGTGACCGGGTCCGGCGGTACAGAGTCGTCGAGTTCGGCGACGTTATCTTGCTTGCTCCAGAACAGCGCCGTGGCCAGGTTCAGGCGTTCTTCCAGCAGGCTGCCCTTGAGCCCCAGTTCATAGTTGCTGCCCACTACCGGTTCCAGGTATTTGCGGTTGCTGTCGCGGGCGTCTTGCGGCTTGAAGATGTCGGTGTAGCTGACGTAAGCGGTGTACTCAGGCGTGATGTCGTAAAGCAGACCGGCGTAGGGCGTCCACATGTCGTTGTGCTGCTGGCGGGTGGTTTCGACGCCGGCCAGTTGCAGGTTGTTGTCGTAACTGTTGGACTTTTTCGAGATTTCCCACGTGCCATAACGACTGCCCAGTACCGCGTGCAGGTCGTCGGCCAGGGTCAGGCGCGTGGCCAGGTAGCCGGCTTTTTGTCGGGTCTTTTCATGAGCGCCTTGCAGGCTGGTGACGGTGTCGGGGAATTTGGGAATGCCGCCCATGTATTTCCAGTCAGGCACATTTTCGTAATCCGACCGCCGTGCGCCATCCACCGTGTAAGGATTGTCTTCACTGCGTTGCGACTCGCCATAGCCGATCATCATTTCGTGTTCACGCCCGAACAGTGAGTAAGGCCCGGCCACGTTGAAGTCATACACGTCCATCTTTTGCGTGCCGACCATGTGGCTGACGTTGGCGACCATGCCGCTGCGATCCGCCTCGGGGAAACCGCCACCGGCGTAGTAAATCTTGCCGTCAGTGTCACTCTCGCGATGGGTGTAGGCCGCCTTGAAGTGCCAGCCCGCGCCGAGTTGCTGCTCCAGCGTGGC
Source organism: Pseudomonas mucoides (assembly GCF_015461845.1). GTDB lineage: Bacteria > Pseudomonadota > Gammaproteobacteria > Pseudomonadales > Pseudomonadaceae > Aquipseudomonas > Aquipseudomonas mucoides. Next base: position 138,014 of record NZ_JACOPW010000002.1, read on the forward strand.
GAATGCTGTCTTGTCCTTCAGCGGCCAGGAACTCCACGGCGTGGCCATGTTGGTGGAACGGCCCAGATGGGCTTTGCTGCCGTCGGCGTTCCAGTACGGGACCGTGCCCCAGGACGTGCCTTGCACCTGTTTGTCCTGATAGTCGTAACCCACCGCAAGCAGGGTGTCGTCGGTCAGGTCGGCTTCAATAATGCCGTAGCCGACTTCCCGTTGCAGTTGGTACTTGTCACGGTAGGAATGGCTGTCGCGATACGCCATCACGCTGCGCCCGCGCAAGCGGCCATCGAAGGCCAGCGGCCCGCCGACGTCCACGTAACTGTAGTAGTCGTCATAGCTGCCAGCGCTGACCCCGCTCAGCGCTTCCCACTGCGCGGTCGGTCGTTTGCGTACCATGTTGATCGTTGCCGACGGATCACCGGCGCCGGTGGTCAGGCCGGTCGCGCCGCGAACCACTTCGATGCGGTCGTAGATGATGGTGTCCGAATCCGACTTCATGTAGCTGAAAGTATTGAGCATCCCGTCGATCTGGAAGTTGGTGATCGAATACCCACGGGACGAATAGCTGACCCGGTCCGAGTCATTGTGCTGGACCACGATGCCGGTGGTCTGGCCCATGGCTTCGGACAGCGTGCCGAGTTTGAAATCGTCCATTTGCTGACGGGTGACGACGGACACCGATTGCGGCGTGTCCTTGATCGACAGGTTCAAGCGCGTCGCGGTGCTCATGGCGCCGGTGGTGTACGACTCGGTGTTTTCGGTGGTGCTTCCCAGGCTGTCGGCGGAAATGCTGGTGGCGGCCAGTTCAAGGGTGGCGGGCTGTTTGTCGGGATCAGTCTCGGCCAGCACATCAGGGCTGAGTGCGGCGCTGCACAGGCCGAAGGTCAAAGTCATGGAACGGGTGATGGGCGCGAACATCGCAGCCGACTCCTTGTCGTCAATGGAAAATTTCCGTTTGTTCAAAGACGAAGAGAGGAGAGGGGATTTAGCAATAAACGAGAATTAATCTCGTTTTAAAGTGTATCGAAGAGGGGAGGTTTTGCGCAGGGCGCAACAAAAGGGGCCGGAATCGGCCCCTGAATGGATCTACTGTTGAACGATTTTCGAATCAACTTTCGGCTTCATCAGGCTGAAGTCGATCAGAGGGCGCACCTGGCGCTCATAAGGGTTGCCGATCATCAATGGGCGCGGCTTGAAGTTGGCGCTGACCAGGCTCTTGCTGCGGTCCAGTTCATCAGCGCTCAAACCGGCGAGGTCAGCCCAGGTGTGAATCAGCTGCGAGCTGCTGTAAGGCCGGCTCAGGTCTGCGGCAAAACTCCAGTCATGGTTTTCGCGCCATTTCGGCGATGCCCAGGCCATGAACGGGATGGTGTACATCGGTGCGGTCGGCTTGTTCTCGTTACGGCCGAGGGTGGTGTGGCCGACGGAGTCGAACACGTCTTCGCCGTGGTCGGAGAGGTACAGCAGGAAGCCGTTCGGATCGGACTTGGCGTAGTCCTTGATCAGGCTCGATACCACGAAGTCGTTGTACAGGACTGCATTGTCATAGCTGTTGTATGTCGGCACCTGGTCGTCGCGCACGCCGTCCGGCACGCCTTTACGGTCGGTGAACTTGTCGAACGTCGGCGGGTAACGGTACTGGTAGCTCATGTGTGTGCCGAGCAAATGCACCACGATCAACTTGCGCGGCGCGGCATCGGCCAGTGCCTTGTTGAACGGCTCGACCACGTCGCCGTCGTACTGCGCAGCGTTCTGGTTACGGTTGTTGTTCAGGTACACCTGCTCGTCGGCCTGCTCGGAGAAGGTCGTCAGCATGGTGTTGCGCTTGGTCATGGTTTGCTGGTTGGTGATCCAGAACGTCTTGTAGCCCGCCTGTTTCATCATGCTGACCAGCGATGGAGTGGACAGGTAAAGGTCCGGATTTTCTTCGTCAGCGAAGGTCAGCACCTGCTGCAACGCCTCGATGGTGTAAGGGCGCGGGGTGATGACGTTGTCGAAGACCGTCAGTTGATCCTTGAGCTTGTCCAGTTCCGGTGTGGTTTCACGCGGATAGCCGTAGAGGCTCATGCGCTGACGGTTGGTGGACTCGCCGATCACCAGCACCAGGGTCGCCGGCTGGTTGGCCATGGTGTCCGTCAGGTTTTTCAGCGGTGCAATCTTGCTCGCGCTGTGCAGCATGTCTTGCATGCCCGCCAGGGTTTCCAGATAGCGGTGATAGGCCACGGCCATCTGCCAAGGCACGGCAGGCTCGATGCGGGTTTCGAACTTGTCGAAACCTTCTGCAAAACTGCCGGTGCGCGCGGTCTGTTTGGCCAGCGGGTAGCCGACCACGGCAATCACAATGGCCGTCGCGGCAACCAGTGCCTGCCCGCGCGGCAATACGACCGGGCGCAAGCGAGTCCACAGGAAATAAGCGAACAGTGTGTGGGCGAGGAACGCCGCGACCATCCACCAGGCGAAATACTGGGTCATGTACTCGCCAGCTTCAGAGATGTTCGACTCGAACATGATGAAGATGACGCTTTGGGAAAACTCCTGCTGGTAAATAAAGAAGTAACCCAGGCTGGCCATCGAGCAGGCCCACAGCACGACACCGATCACCGCCGCCATCACGCGCGTCTGTTTAGGGAACAACAGCATCGGCGCAAGCCAGATGGCGCTCATCACAAACGCCTGGCGGAACCCGGTAAAGCCCGAGGTGCCAGTCAGTTGAATGAGTAATTGGGTGATGCCGGAAAAATACCAGAAGAACAGGAATAGCCAGAGGAATCCTGCCCAATCGAAACCTTTCGCAGACGCAGTGCTGCGTTTAAACAAAGCCATTCAACGCTCCAGCCAGAAATCACTTCGACGTCGTGCCATCCCTTGCCGACGAACGGAAACCACACGAGAACCGAGTGGCCATAATGGAAGGAATTATCAGTCAGCATTTGTGAAAAATTTGTGAACTGGCAGAGATCGCGGGGGCAAAACGAGGTCGGAAACAGCGCAAGGCTGTCTCCGATTCACCTGAAAAATCAGGCGTGAGGTGCGCGTTGGGTAACGGGCAAGGAGGGCGATTGAGTGCCTTGAGTCAGCTGGCGCAGTTGCGCGAGTTCCTGCTTCAAGAGGTCGCGCTCTTCTTTCAATTGACGCAATTCATCCCGACGAATCGTAACGTAAAGGGTCTGTGCTGGCCGTGCTGCGTGTACTGTGCCCATTGCTCACCTCGCAAATGGTTGTCTCAACTGTAGAACCGCCCCTTGCAAGCGGGTGCTGATCTACTATCGGCGCTGATTTTGATTTCTTTTGCCTCACAAGGGAACTTTTTTATTTTTCATGGTCGTTGTGTCTTCGGCGCGATTACCGACGTTATCAATCAGGATCGGGCACAATGCCCGGAAACTATGTGCCAACGCTCTGGACTAACCCCCCATGACTCACGTTGGGCTATAACCTTTGACACACATTATTTGTAGTAGGGAGCATCAGCACATGCAACTCGGGATCATTGGACTGGGCCGCATGGGCGGCAATATTGCGCGGCGCCTGATGCTCAATGGGCATACCACTGTCGTTTACGACCGCAATACCGCCTTTATCGATACCCTGGCTGCCGAGGGCGCCACGGGCGTCGCAGACTTGCCGGCCCTGGTCGCCGGCCTGGCCAAACCGCGAGCGGTCTGGGTCATGCTGCCAGCCGGCGCACCGACCGAAGACACCATCGAGACCCTGAGCAACCTGCTCGAAGCTGGCGATACCATCATCGACGGCGGCAACACCTTCTATAAGGACGACATCCGCCGGGCCAAGACCTTGTCGGAAAAAGGCCTGCACTACATCGACGTCGGCACCTCCGGCGGCGTGTGGGGCCTGGAGCGCGGCTACTGCATGATGATTGGCGGCGATGCCAAAGAGGTTCAACGCCTTGACCCGCTGTTCGCCAGCCTGGCGCCAGGCATGGGTGACATCCCGCGCACCAAGGACCGCAAGTCCGATGACGATCGCGCCGAGCGTGGCTACATCCACGCCGGCCCTGCAGGTTCGGGGCATTTCGTGAAGATGATTCACAACGGCATCGAATACGGAATGATGCAGGCCTTCGCCGAAGGTTTCGACATTCTCAAGACCAAGGCCAGCACCAACCTGCCGGAAGACCAGCGCTTTGACCTGAACGTCGCCGACATCGCCGAAGTCTGGCGTCGTGGCAGCGTGGTCTCGTCCTGGTTGCTCGACCTGACCGCCGACGCACTGGCCAGCGATCCGAAACTCGATGGCTATTCCGGCTCGGTGGCTGACAGCGGTGAAGGTCGCTGGACCATCGAGGCCGCCATGGAACAGTCGGTGCCGGTACCGGTGCTGTCGAACTCGCTGTTCTCGCGCTACCGTTCGCGCGGTCAAGGTACCTTTGGCGACAAGATTCTCTCTGCCCAGCGCTTCGGCTTCGGCGGCCATGTGGAGACTTCGAAAAAATGACCCGTCTGATCCGCAATAAATCCAAGGCAGAACCCGCACCACCGACCACGCTGTTCCTGTTCGGTGCCCACGGTGACCTGGTCAAGCGCTTGCTGATGCCGGCGCTGTACAACCTGAGTCGCGACGGTCTGCTGGGGGATGGATTGCGGATCATCGGCGTTGACCACAACGCCATCACTGACGATGCCTTTGCCCGCAAGCTCGAAGACTTCATTCGAACCGAAGTGGCCGCCAAGGTCGGCAAGGGCGATCAAGCCCTTGATCCGCAGGTGTGGGACAAACTGGCCCAAGGCATCAGCTACGTCCAGGGCGACTTCCTGGACGACAGCACTTATCAAGCGCTGGCGGCCAAAATCGCCGACAGCGGCACCGGCAATGCGGTCTTCTACCTGGCGACCGCGCCACGTTTCTTCAGCGAAGTGGTGCGTCGGCTAGGCGCGGCGGGTTTGCTGCAGGAAACGCCTGAATCGTTCCGAAGGGTGGTCATCGAAAAACCGTTCGGCTCCGACCTGCAAACCGCCGAAGCCTTGAATGCGTGTTTACTCAAGGTGATGACGGAAAACCAGATCTACCGGATCGATCACTACCTGGGCAAGGAGACCGTGCAGAACATTCTGATCAGCCGGTTTTCAAACAGCCTGTTCGAAGCCTTCTGGAACAACCATTACATCGACCACGTGCAGATTACCGCCGCCGAAACCGTCGGCGTCGAAACCCGTGGCAGTTTTTATGAACACACCGGCGCCCTGCGGGACATGGTGCCCAATCACCTGTTCCAGTTACTGGCGATGGTGGCAATGGAACCGCCGGCCGCGTTTGGCGCCGATGCGGTACGTGGGGAGAAGGCCAAGGTGGTGGGGGCCATTCGTCCCTGGTCCACCGAAGAGGCTCGGGCCAACTCGGTCCGCGGTCAATATGCCGCCGGCGAAGTCGACGGCAACCCGCTGCCGGGTTATCGCCAGGAAAACAACGTGGCACCCGACAGCACGACCGAAACCTACGTGGCGCTCAAAGTCATGATCGACAACTGGCGTTGGGTCGGCGTGCCGTTTTACCTGCGTACCGGCAAACGCATGAGCGTGCGCGATACCGAGATTGTGATCTGCTTCAAGCCGGCGCCGTATGCGCAGTTCCGCGACACCGAGGTCGACGAGTTGCAACCGACCTACCTGCGCATCCAGATTCAGCCCAACGAAGGCATGTGGTTCGACTTGTTGGCCAAACGGCCTGGCCCGGCGTTGAAGATGGCCAATATCGAACTGGGTTTTGCCTACAAGGACTTCTTCGAGATGCAGCCGTCTACCGGCTACGAAACGCTGATCTATGACTGCCTGACCGGCGACCAGACGCTGTTCCAGCGCGCCGACAACATCGAAAACGGCTGGCGCGCCGTCCAGCCGTTCCTTGATGCCTGGCAGCAGGACGCAACGGTTCAGTCATACGCGGCAGGTGAGGACGGCCCGGTCGACGCCGACAAGCTGCTGACCCGTGACGGTCGCGTCTGGCACAGCCTCGGATGACAGGCGCCACGCAACAGCCCATCCGTTTTCTGCTCAGTGACATGGACGGCACTTTGTTGCTGCCTGATCACACGCTCAGTCAGCGCACCATTGCCGCGGTCCGTTCGTTGCGCGAGGCGGGCGTGCTGTTCAGCCTGGCCACCGGGCGCCCGCCGAAAGCGATGTTGCAGCAGATCGAAGCATTAGGCGTCGATGTGCCGACGGCGGCGTTCAATGGCGGCACGATCGTCAACCCGGACGGTAGCTTGCTGGTGGCCCATTACTTGCCGGCCACCGCTGCGCTCATCACCCTGACGCAGTTCGCCGATCTGCCGGACATTGAAGTCTGGGTGTTCAGCGGTGGCGACTGGCTGTTGAAGGACGCCAATGGCCCGATGGTTCCCCGGGAGCAGCATGGCCTGGGGTATCCGCCAGTGGTGGTTGAGAGTTTCGAACCGTACCTGGAACGCATCGACAAAATTGTCGCGGCCAGCCATAACACCGGGTTGCTGATCGAGCTGGAGGCGCAATTACTGCCCAAGGTTGAGGGGCAGGCCCAGGTCTCGCGTTCACAGCCGGTGTACCTGGACGTGACGGCGATGCAGGCGAACAAGGGCGCGGCGCTGGCAACACTGGCCGAGTACCTCGGGGTTGCGCTGGAACAGACCGCCGCGCTGGGCGATGGTGGCAACGACCCGGCGATGTTTCATCGCGCCGGGCTGTCGATTGCCATGGGGCAGGCGGAAGAGGCGGTCAAGCGTCAGGCCGACGTGGTGACTGGCGCAAACACCGAAGACGGTGCGGCCCAGGCGATCGAGCAATACATCCTCCCTCGCCAACCCACATAAATCCCCCTTGCAGGAGTGAGCCTGCTCGCGATGAGGCCCTATCAGTCAACATCATCGTTGAATGTATGACCGCTATCGCGAGCAGGCTCACTCCTGCAGTTTTTGGTCAGGGTTACAGCCAGTAGCTGACCGCATACCAGCCCAACACACCCATCACCACTGTGTACGGCAACGCCATCCACACCATCCGCCCATACGACAAGCGAATCAGCGGCGCAATCGCCGAGGTCAGCAGAAACAGAAATGCTGCCTGGCCATTGGGGGTCGCCACGCTGGGCAGGTTCGTCCCGGTATTGATCGCAATGGCCAGCGTCTCGAAGTGCTCGCGGGACATATGACCGGCAATGAACGCCCGTTTCACTTCCGTGATGTAAATGGTCGCCACAAACACGTTGTCGCTGATAGCCGACAGCAAGCCGTTGGCGATATACAACATGCCCGGTTGCTGGTCGGCCGGCAGCGCCAGGACCCACTGGATCAGCGGCGTGAACAGTTGCTGATCATGAATCACCGCCACCACCGCAAAAAACACCACCAGCAACGCGGTGAACGGCATGGCGTCCTTGAACGCATTGCCGATCCGGTGCTCGTCGGTGATGCCGGTGAATGCAGTGATCAAGATGATCACCATCAGCCCGATCAGGCCGACCTCCGCGATATGAAACGCCAACCCTGCAATCAGGATCAACGCCGCGGCGCCCTGGACCAATAAGGCGGCGCGCTGGCGTGGGGTACGTTCGGCGTTGTCTTCGGCGGCATAGTTGGCCAGCACGGTACGCACGTTGTCCGGCAGGAGAGTGCCGTAACCGAACCAGCGCAGTTTCTCCAGCAACACACAGGTCACCAGGCCGGCCACCAGCACTGGCAGCGAAACCGGGGCCACTTTCAAAAAGAATTCGGCGAAGTGCCAGCCCATCTCATGGCCGATCAGCAGGTTCTGCGGCTCACCCACTAACGTGCATACACCGCCTAACGCCGTGCCCACGGCACCGTGCATCAACAGGCTGCGCAGGAAGGCGCGGAACTGTTCGAGGTCTTCATGGTGGAGTTGCGGCAGGTGCTGGTCATCGCTGAACTCGCTGTCCTGGCGGGGATCATTGCCCGAGGCGACGCGGTGATACACCGAATAAAACCCCACGGCCGCGCTGATAATCACCGCCGTCACGGTCAAGGCATCGAGGAATGCCGACAGGAATGCCGAGAGGAAGCAGAACATCAACGCCAGCAGCGCTTTGGAGCGAACCCCCAGCAACAAGCGCGAAAACAGAAACAGTAGCAGGTCTTTCATGAAGTAGATGCCGGCCACCATGAACATCAGCAGCAGGATCACCGGAAAGTTGTGCACCAGTTCGTCATACAGTGCCTGCGGTGTGGTCATTTTCAGCAGCAGGGCTTCGATCAGCAGCAGCCCGCCAGGCATCAGTGGGTAGCACTTGAGCGCCATGGCCAGGGTGAAGATGAATTCCAGCACCAGCAACCAACCGGCCACGACCGGACCTACGGTCCAAAGCACCAGTGCGTTGAGAATCAGGAAACCGAGAATGCTCGCCTTGTACCAGCGAGGTGAGTGGCCGAGAAAGTTATGCGCGAACGCCTGGGCCATTGAACCGGACATCGGCTACTCCTTGTATTAAGAAGCGCGCAACTTGCCGTAACAAGATGGGAATATCAAGTGCGGAAATGCCGGTCTAGCCCAAGTGTCGCACGACAATGGCCTTATAGTTGCCATCCAGCGAATAACCGCCGACGACGATTCTTCCGTCAGCCTGAGCGGCCACCGACGTGGCCGTGTCCAGGCTGCGGCCCAGACGCGTGCGAACCCAGCAGCTGCCTTCGGCAAACCCTGGGTCCAGCTGTCCACCCGGTAAGTACCGGGCTAACAGAAAGTCGGCTTCAACCCCACCGATCGTGGCGCCGACCGCTAATACACGTCCGTCGCTCAGGCGCCGGGCGGCTGTCCATTGGCACCCGCTACGGCCGATTTTCAATAGTTGGGTATGGCCGCTGTTGCAATGGGCGTCCGGGCGGCCGTTGCTGTGTACTTTGAAGGCGAGGCAATGCATGGGGTCGCGGCTGCTGCCGAAACACTGCAAGTCGCCATTGTCCTGCTCGATGATCTGGCTGACCTGAGCGCCACGTTCCTCGGCCTTGAACGTCATAAAACCATCCACGGCGAACGTGTCATCGAGGCGGCCATCGGGGAGGTAACGGGCGAGCAAGCCTTCTTCGGGAAAATTGATCGACCCACCCACCATGATCCGGCCGTCACGTTGCACCATCAGGCTGCTGAGCCAGGAGTTCATCAATAAATGCCGGACGATGACAAAGCCCCGGCCGTTGAAGGACGTGTCCAGTTCACCTTGGCGGGTGAGACGTATCAGCAGACCGACGTGATCGGCCAGTTCAAAATGATGGTTGGCCAGCAGCAGAATCCGGCCGTCTGCCTGGACCTGGACGTCGCAGGCTTCGGCCCCCGGAACCCCCGGAGGCAGCCAGAGGTCGCGCATGCCTTGGGACAGGTTTCCCGGCAGGCGGACGACACAGCGCCCGTTGTCACCGAAATGTTCGACGGGGTGACCTTGCGAGTCGAACAGTGCCAGCGCGGGTAGCGTTCGGTGAGCGTTTTCATAGTGCAGACCGGCCACCAGCAGGTGTCCGTTGGCGAGGACGTGGACTTTGCCCGCCATGGCCTCGTGACCGCGCTGGAATTGCCCGATAACGCTGCCGTCAAGGCCGAATGCCAAGTCTGCCGAGCCGTCCTCCAGTAAGCGGGCCAGGCCAAAGCAATTGCCGTCTCGCATGCCGACGGTTGCCGCCACCAGCACACGACCATTCGAGTCGATTTCCACGCTGTTGGCGATGCTTGAGGTACTGCCTGCGAAATACACTTGGGCTTTGCCGTTGGCGGCAAAACCTTTATCGAGGTCGCCAGCGATGTTCTGCGTTGGTAGGGCAAAAGCCGTCTGGTGTGGCATTCGCGCATCTCCTTGCGAGCTGACCGAAACCCGGATGCGGGAGGGCAACTGCCTGCGAAACATTCAATCCCTGAATGAGCGATCGCACAACTGTCATAACTAACAGACGGAGGGTCACTGTGTGCCAGAACAGTGTCTTTTCGAACCACTGACAAGGCAGCCAAGTAATACGTGGCGAGGAAGTTGAAGTATTAAGTGGGCTGTTACTGTCGCAATCAGCCAGATAAACGGGGGAAGGGCGGATGACCCGAAAGTAATCCGCAAACACCCTTAATGCGGCATGGACCACGATTGCAGTTTATAACCTTCCTGGCTCAGTTCGGCACGGGCCTGCTCCAGCAGGTGTTCGAGTTGTGCAGGATCGGTATAGGCGCTGCAAGGGATCTGGGTGCGGCCGATATGGGTTTTGGTGCGGTCGATGACGGTGATGCAGAGCTCGCCGTTGCCGTCTTGTTGAGCCCAGGCAACGCATTGGAAAGGTTGAAATGCGCGGTCGGCAATCAAAAGAGCTTCGTTGATACGGAGCGGGGCGGTCATGGGGTCTTCTCTCTGTATGCCCAATCAAGTGATGTGCCGTCGGTTGGGCTTACCGTTCGGCTGGTTACTTGTACTGATGCCCCCAATAGGGGGTCAGGTCACACCCAAACAAAAGAAATTTCAACTTTCTTTCATATACTCAATAGCAGGGGCTTCTTCTGAAAGCTAAATGAAAGGTTCAACTCGTTAGGTAACTAAGCAAGTCGTTGCTTATAACTTATTAAGTGGCTGCTCTATAGTCAATCGATACAAGGCCGTGTCAAATTCTTGCTAATGTTACAGCCAGGTCCGCCAAATGACTGTTTTTACTAATATTTCCTAATATTTGGCGCCAAGGAACAGTCATGATCGAAACGCCCGCGTTACGACGTCTGTTAGTAGTAGACCCCTGTGACGACTGCCATCGTCTGTTACCGGGTTTACGTTCTGTGGGTTGGGATGTTGATAGCTGTTCTCTGGAGAATGCCGGCGATAAAACCTGCGACGTTGGCCTCCTGCGATTACAACCTTTCCACCTGGAACGCCCGGAAGCCGTCAAAGAGCTCATCAGCCGCAGCGGCACCGAGTGGATCGCCGTACTCAATCAGGAAGTCCTGCGTTTGCAGAATGTCGGGGACTTCGTTTGTGAATGGTTTTTCGATTTTCACACGTTGCCGTTTGACGTCTCCCGGGTTCAGGTCACCCTGGGGCGGGCCTTCGGTATGGCGCGCCTGCGTGGCCAGGGCACGATTCACATCGATCAGCCTGAGCACGAATTACTGGGCGACAGCAAACCGATCCGCGAACTGCGCAAGTTGTTGAGTAAACTGGCGCCCACCGAATCTCCGGTCTTGATCCGCGGCGAAAGCGGCACCGGCAAGGAGTTGGTCGCCCGCACCCTGCACCGACAATCCCAACGCCACAGCAAACCTTTTGTGGCGATCAATTGCGGCGCGATTCCCGAACACCTGATTCAGTCCGAGTTGTTCGGCCATGAGAAGGGCGCCTTCACCGGCGCCCATCAACGCAAGGTCGGGCGGATCGAAGCGGCGAACGGCGGCACGTTGTTCCTCGATGAAATCGGCGATTTGCCGCTGGAACTGCAAGCCAATCTGTTGCGCTTCCTACAGGAAAAACACATTGAACGTGTAGGCGGCAGTCAGCCGATTCCGGTGGACGTGCGAGTATTGGCAGCAACACACGTCGACCTTGAGGCCGCCATCGAGAAGAAACGCTTCCGTGAAGATTTGTACTACCGCCTGAACGTGCTTCAGGTGGTCACCGCGCCGTTGCGTGAACGCCACGGCGATCTGTCGATGCTGGCCAACCACTTTTCCCATTTCTATAGCCATGAAACCGGCCGCCGTCCGCGCAGTTTCAGTGAGGACGCGCTGATTGCCATGGGCAAGCATGATTGGCCGGGCAATGTCCGCGAACTGGCCAACCGGGTACGGCGTGGACTGGTGTTGGCCGAAGGGCGGCAAATCGAAGCGCGGGATCTTGGGTTGATCAGCCAGCAAGCCTTCGCTACGCCCATGGGCACGCTCGAAGACTACAAGACGCGCGCCGAGCGCCAGGCGTTGTGCGATGTACTGAATCGGCACAGTGACAACCTCAGTGTCGCCGCCAGAGTATTGGGTGTTTCACGCCCGACGTTCTACCGATTGCTGCACAAACATCAGATCCGCTAGGGCGCGGCAAAACGAAAAGGCCCGCTGCGACTTGCATCGCAGCGGGCCTTTTCCATTCCTTGTCAGGGGTTAGAAGTAGTAAGGGAATTTCAGGCTGAACTGGAAGTCCGGGGCATCGTCGGTCATACCCATGGACAGGTTGGGAACAATTGTGAGGTTGTCGGTGGCCGCAATGGTCATGCCGATGTTGAAGTAGCCGGCGTTTGCATCGCTGGAGACCACGGATTCCCAGTCCCCGCCATCCTGTTTCAGCTTGCTTTTGCGTTGCACCAGGTCAGACACCGAGAACGACATACTCATCTTTTCGTTCAGGGCAAACGCAATACCCGCGCCGATCTGGAAGCTGTCGCCGATTTGCACCTTGCCCGGGGTTTTCTGGTTGACCGTCGCGCTGATGTCGTCGAAGGATTCTTCGAAGTTGTGCGTGTAAGACAAGCTGCCGAACAACACCGCAGGGTCAAAGGTTTTGACCAGCGAAATGCCCGGGGTGACGGACCATACGCCGTTACCGGTTGGCAGGGAGTCAGGTACGAACAGGTTGGTATTGGCGTCGGTCTGGCGAAGTTTGATCCCGAACGGATCCTTGCCCGTAGGCGCCTTGACCCTGAAGGTGAACACGGCATCCGGGGTGTTCACCGACTCGTCCATAAACTTGTAGGCGACACCAAAGTTCACGTCACCAATTTCCGGATCCTGGGTGACAGTCGCTTCAGTGGTGACGTTAGCCGCGCCCTGATTGCCGCCACCGGACTGGTACGTCGACTCGCGGTAAATGACTGGCACGTTCAGGTCGAACTGCCAGCGGTTGTTGAAGTTGTAGCGACCGGTGAGGTCGAGCGTCCAGGTATCAGCCTTGATCCGATCGAGGTTGATGTTGCCAAGGAAGATCGAGTCCAGTGCGAGAAAGCCGTTGAGGATCAGCTGGCGGGTGTCGTATCGGGAGTAAGTGAGCCCGGTTTCGACGCTGAATTTGCCGCCGCCGAAGAACCCGCTGGCTTCGTCGTACAGGTTGGAAACGCTCTGTGCCGGTTGTGAATCGTCAGCCAGCGATTGGCCATAAGAACTGCCACTGCCCCCTGCGGCTCCCCCCGATGCGGCTGCGGCGCCAGTCCCTGTGGCTACCGCGGTCCCCGCGTTCCCTTTCATGTCGGCTGGCGACTTGGCCAGGCGTTTTGGTGGGGGAGCTACGGGTTGGTCCTCTACCTGGCGGACCCGTTGTTCGAGTACCGCCAGGGCTTTTTGTTGTACTTCGTATCGTTGCTTTAGCTCCAGAAGTTCCTGTTTCAGGGCCTCTACGTCGGCGTTGGGTGCTGCTTGCAACATCGCCGCCGGAAACAGAGTGCTCAAACAAACTACTGCGCGCAGTGACACTGATCGATACATGAATTAGCCGTCCCTTAAAGCCCAATGGTCGAGAGTCAGCGTAGTTCAATATCCTAAGGTGCGTAGGGCGTTAAGTTGGGTCAGGTTGCAGTCCAATGCGCCAGCACTCGGGCCATTATTATTGAGCACCACGTTGAGTTGAGTGAGGTTATTGACCATGTTGCTGTTGCCCAGCAATCGGGTGTTCTGCAGCAATCCGCCCTGGGCGACTTGTTGCAGTGCAGTGCCTTGGTTGCCGCTGGCCTGAATAGCCATTTGTATGCCACCCCCGGTGGCTGACACGGCGACACTGCCGGCGGCGTTGCTGCCGGTGATGGTTTGTCCGGCCATCAGGGCTTGTCCTTGACCTGGCACAAGCGCAGGAGCCTGGTTGGCTTCCTTCACGTCGATCGAGACGTTGTTGTAGGCGGTGTTGCCGTCCCCGGCGGCGCGAACACTTTGGGTAACGCCTTGGCTGGTCGCCAGGCCTGCTCCACCAATCACACTGCCGGCGCCTTGGTCAGGCGTAGTGCCATTGCCGTCGATCTTGATGGTTGATACGTAGAATTCGGGTTTGATCGTTGTTGCCTGGATCTGCATGGACGACGTTGCGCCGATGACGTCTCCGCTGGCGTTGCGCCAGGTACTGCTCATGACCACGCCGAAGCTGATAATCCGGCCGGGCATTACATAACGGCCGCGCAACTGGGCCAGTTCCTGATCCTTTATTTCGATGGGTTTGAATCCATTGGCATAGCCTGATGCGCTCGCTGCCAGACAGGCAACGGCCAGCCAGTATGAACTTTTCATCTGCTGCTCCCGGAGCATCCTGCCCCACTATCATCTTTTGGCGATTAAAAGAAGTCGCTCTGTATGAAACCAAAATCCATCAATTCAGCGTCTCTGACAGGATTGAAAGTATCCAGCTTGTTCTTGGCCGTCAGTGGTACCGGTGGACTGCGCAATGCATTGGTTTTGTCATAACCGGGACCTACGATAGCGAAGACAATGCCGTTCCAACCTTTGACAAAGTCATCGTGGGAGTAGCGTTTGTGTCCGAGTACCGGGTCGCCGATATAGACCCAGTTCTTGTCAGCACGCTGCAACACCACGAAGTGCTTGTAACCGCGAATTTCCATCAGTACCACCACCGGAATCGTTACAGCATCCAGCTTTTCAGGTGGGATCTTGTAGCCCCTGGCGCGCATGCCGATGCTTTCTATGTAGCGCTTCATGTCCAGCATGGAGAAACCTTGCGTACGAACAAGGTTCTGGTCAGCGTTGACCAGCATGCCTTTGATGATGTGCTCCTCATCGACGTCGAGCCAATAGGCCTGGCGTAACACCGTCGCCAGCGCGGCAGCGCCACAGCTGAAGTCGGTTTTCTGTTCGACAATGTCGGCAAACTTGCGCTCACGCAAACTCTGCACCTGCTTATAGACCAGCACGCCGCCAGGCAGGGCGGCAACTGGCATCTGTGCGGCCTGAGTCAGGCCAGACAGGCAGAGGAGGGCGAAAAGGGCAGTCTTACGCATGATCGATACGCCTTGGCGGACTGTGGAAAAGCCCCGTTGCCGGGGCTTTCATTTCGATCGCGATTACAGGCAGGCTTTGCAACCTGCGGCGATGGACAGCGAGTTGCTTTGTTGGTTGCCAGAACCAGACGATACGTTGGCTCCGCCGTTGCCGGAGAAGTTGTTCATCGAGTTTTGCATTACAGCAGTGTTGGTCACAGGGTTTTTCCAGCCATCTGGAGTCAGGTATTGCTGAGTGGTTACGCCAGCCAGACCGAAGACGCCAACTGCAACGAAGTCGGAATTGACTTTGCCATCGTCATGGCCGCCATGACCACCACCTCTGTTGTCGTTGCCATAGCCACCGTGGCCATGATCATCGTCAGCAGGAGTAGACACTGCTTTACCCGCTGCTACAAACGCGCCAGCAGCAGTGAAGGTGCCTCTGAGGGTGTCGGTTTTGTAGGTCTGAGTGCCGTTGTTGGCCACTTGCAGACCACTGGAGCTTTGGTCAGCCGATGCGGCTGCTGCGGCTACACGGCCACCCGATACAGCAATCGCCAGGTTGTTTTTCTGTTGGTTGAAGTTGCCAGCGGTCACGTTCATCCCGATGTTGCCGGAACCATTGTTGCCTGCATTGGTGAGCGTGGCGGTGTTGGTATTAGAGTAGTTGTTAACGGCGTTGTTGGTGTTGTTTTGTGTGGCGCTGGAAGCCGCCACTGCAGAACCGAAAATGAAGCTTTCGTCAGCAGTAGCCAGTGCGGCGGCGTTGTCTTGTTGGTTGCCGTCGCCGGCGGCCACGTTAGCGCCCATATTACCGTTGGAACCATTGAGCGAGTTGTCGGCTGCTGCACCGTTTTGGGTGCCCTGGTTCAGCACTGTGTTGCCATCGCTGTTCTGTGTATCCAGAACAGTAGCGCCGGCGCCAGCCGTAATTGAAAGAATTTGATCCAGGGTTGGGCCTTTAGGCTGATGACTGCCATGCCCGTTTCCGTGACCATTGCCATGACCGTGATCATCATCACGACCGCCTGCTTGTGCTGCGATTGCCATCACTGCTGCGAGAGCGAAAACCAGTGGTTTGAGAGCCATTGTAGGTTTCATGGTGTTTCTCCGTGCTTATTAGTTGGTTAAGTGTTGGTACTTTCTAATCGCACTGCGTTTGGGTCAGTCAGCGACCCGGATGCTCAGGGTGTTAGCCATTCGGTTCCCCACCCCGGCACTCTGGTTCACCTGGATAATCCCTCGGCTGCCGGTGAAGGCCTGGTCGCTGGTAACGACCTGGCGACTGCCGGTTTGGGACCCAGTTGCTCCTGAGCTTGGTAGCAACGCCACGTTCTGTTGAGAAAGGGCGCTATCGTCGACGCTCTGCGGTCCAGCACTGATGCTGATCCGCGCAGCGTTGGCCATCTGGTTGTTGGCCCCGGCGCTCTGGTTGACGCCCAGTACACCGTTGCCATTACTGAAAGAGGTTCCGCCGATGGTGGCCGTCGCATTCATGGACGGATTGGCGGAGGTGTCGATTGACTGGTGAATCTT
Source organism: Pseudomonas mucoides (assembly GCF_015461845.1). Lineage (GTDB taxonomy): Bacteria > Pseudomonadota > Gammaproteobacteria > Pseudomonadales > Pseudomonadaceae > Aquipseudomonas > Aquipseudomonas mucoides. Next base: position 154,410 of record NZ_JACOPW010000002.1, read on the forward strand.
GGTGCTCGCCCCGGCATTGGTACCGATTGCGATGGCGCGAACGTTGGTTTGTTGTTGTTGATCGCCGGCCGCCTGGTTGACGTTCAAGTTGCCTTTGTACTGAACGCCGGCATCCTGGATGGTGGCGTTGTTCACGGTTGGAACACCGGAGTCGGCCATGGCGCTGGCACTGGCGAACAAGGCGAGAAAGATAAGGCTACGATTCATGTCATTGACCTCCGGCCATTCTGGTCAGTGGGGCCATGCCGGAACTCATGGCCCGATTGATGGTTCCGGAAATCGCGGCACCGCTGCCGCCACCGTGGCCGGCGCTCATGCCAGGCATCCCGTTGGGATTGGTCACGACATTGAGGCCTGGCATGCTGCCACCGGTTGAGTTTGGATTGATGTTGCCGCTGATGGTCGAGCCGCTGGCAATGCTGGCGAAATCACCGTCAGTCAACTCGGTGTTGCTCATGGTCGACGTGATGCGTGCTGAAGGGTTGGCATTGACGGTGGTCGGGTAGGGGTCTTTGCCGCCAGTGCGGCCAATTGGGACGGGTTGGACATCACGTGTGAGAACGATGACGCCATTGCCATCAGCCTGAGCGTTGAGGCTGAGTACCGACGTAGCGGCACATCCGATCAGCAGTAGGCAAGTCATGCCTTTATTGAAAGTCCCCACGGCAGCAATTCCTTCTTTTGTGGGCTGGCCCTTGTCAGCGTTGGGAAGGAGAGAGCGAAAGCTGTGCCGCTTTTGAATTGTCGTTTTAATTCAACGGGTTAACTTTTTGTGAAAAGCGCGCGATACGTCCGCTGTTTCATGGCTGAGACAAGCTCGACAGGGTTTGGCTGAACAATCGCGACGCAAAGCTCTGGAACAAGGGTTTGCGAGGATGTGTTTCAAGCGCTTAACAAGAGTCATGACAAGATGATGAAGGGCGCTGAAATGGCCTGTTTGCGGGTAGATGAGTGTTTCACGAATGGACACTCTTGCCCCAAAGCAGGGGAAATGGCTGGGGAAATCGACCCAAAATCGGCTCAGGAAACCAGCAGTCGGGTGACCGCATCAAAGGCCTGCCCCCGGCGGTTTTCCCAGCTTCCCCGCAGGACCTGAAACGGTTGGCGGTGCTGTTCGAGCCAAAGGTGAGTTGCCTTGAAAAATTCCAGGCGCTCACTCAGTTCGGGCTGACAGCGCTGGCCGTCATCTGTCCAGTCGACGTGCTCCGGCGATAGCAGCAGGTGAAAATCGTAATGGCGAGCCAATAATGCCGGCTCAAGCCATTCAGGGCAGTCGCCAAACAAGGTCTGGCTCCAGAGGATATTGCTCAGCAAATGAGTGTCGAGAATCAACAGCCGGGGCTGCCGGGAGCGGGCTTCATCTTCCCATTGCAACTGGCCGCGGGCGATGTCGGAAATATCCCCCAGGCAGGTGTCGCGTGGGTTCTGCTCAATGAACCAGCGCACGTATTCATCAACCCGCACACCGCCGAAATGCCCCTGTAACTCAGCCGCCAGCCAGCTCTTGCCACTGGATTCGGGCCCCGTGAGCACCAGCACCTTCATGCGCGCAGTACCGGGTCGGCACGCCATTCACGCCAGCCTTGCACGGCCAGCAGCAGGAACAGCGCATAGAGGGCCGACGTGAGGTACATGCCTTTGTAGATGAACAGCCCGACGAAAATGACATCGACGGCGATCCACAGCGGCCAGCATTGCACGCGTTTTTGCGCCATCCACAGTTGCGCGACCAGGCTGAACCCCGTGAGTGCAGCGTCGAGCCATGGCTGGGCGGCATCGGTCCAGTGCGCCATGGCGGCGCCCAACAGCACACTGCCCAGCGCGCCGACCGCGAGGCCCAAAGCGACTGATTTCGAGTCAAGCCGGCTGACCTGCCGACCGGTATTCGCTTCGCCTGCACGGGTCCATTGCCACCAGCCATAGAGTTGCAGCGCGGCGTAGATCACTTGCAGGAGCATGTCCGAATAGAGCTTCACCTCAAAAAAGATCCAGCTGTACAGCAGGACCATGACCAGGCCAATTGGCCAACACCAGGGGTTCTGTTTGACCGTCAACCAGACGGCGATCACACCGAGGGCAGCGGCAAACAGTTCAAGCCCGGACATGGAGGTTCCTTGGGGAGAGCGAAGTGGGGGGCGGATTGTACCGGCAGCCGCCGCCAAGTAGAACCTGCAGGCTAGTAGCAGCTGTCGAGCAGCGCGAGGCTGCGTTCGGCAGCGCAGCTGTCGTAAACCCTGTACACGCGGCCTGACTGAAACAACGCGCTGCCTGAATTCACGACGACTTCGTCGCCGAACGCAGCCTCGCGTTGTTCGACAGCTGCTACAGGGGGGCTACACGCGAAATTGCTTGAGCAAACCGTTCAACTGCTCGCTCAGGTCTTTCAGCCGAACACTGGCCACACTCGATTGCTCCGCTGCCAACGCGGTGCTGTGGGACAAGCCCGCGGCCTGGGTCACGTTCTGATTGATGTCTTCCACCACATGGGCCTGCTGCAACGTCGCGCTGGCGATAGACGCGTTCAGCCCGTTGAGGTTGCGTAACGCCTGGCCAATCGCATTCAGGCTCGCACCGGCCAGACCGGCTTGTTCGATGGTCAGTTGGGAGGCGCGGCTGCTGTCGCCGATGACCTTGACCGCCGCCTCCGAATGGCTTTGCAGGCGTTCGATCATCGACTGGATTTCCGCCGTGGACTTCTGCGTGCGCTGGGCCAGCAGGCGCACTTCATCGGCCACCACCGCGAACCCGCGACCCTGCTCACCGGCCCGGGCCGCTTCGATGGCGGCGTTGAGGGCGAGCAGGTTGGTTTGCTCGGCGATGGAGCGGATCACCTCCAGGACGCTGCCGATCTGCGTGCTTTCCGTTGCCAGGGTACGAATCACCTCGACTGCCTGATCGATGGTGCCGGACAGTTTGTCGATCTGCTGCAAGCTGCCGTCGATGTTGATCTGGCCTTGCTGCGCCTGGGATTCGGCATCGCGCATTTCGCTGGCCGCATGCTCGGCGTTCTTCGCCACATCCTGCACGCCATAGGTCACTTCATTAATCGCCGTGGCCACCAGTTCCATCTGCTGCGACTGTTGCTGGCTGCGTTGCTGAGCCTGGGCAGCGTCATTACCCAACTCACTGGACGACTGACCCAACGCACTGGCGGACACCTGCAGCTCGGTGATCACCAGGCGCAGCTTGGTGGTAAACGCGTTGAAGTGTCGTGCCAGTTGCGCCACTTCGTCCCGGCCGTGGGTATCGAGGCTGCGGGTCAGGTCACTTTCACCGCTGGCGATATTGGCCATGGCGTTCACGGTGTCTTGGAGCGGGCGCACAATACTGCGGGCAATCAGGATCACCAACAGCGCCATCACCAGCGCGATGACCACGCCGAGGAAAGTGGCCTTCCATACCTGGCCGTTAAATTCGGCCTGCGTGTCGTCGATGTACACGCCCGAGCCAATCACCCAGCCCCAAGGCTCGAAGAGTTTGACGTAAGAGGTTTTTTCCACCGGGGCACTGGCGCCCGGTTTCGGCCAGCGGTAGTTGACCATGCCGGCGCCCTTGGCCTTGGCCACGGCGACCATTTCGTTAAACACCGCAAAACCATCCGGGTCGCGGATGGCCGAGAGGTTCTGGCCGTCCAGCTTGGGGTTGGCCGGGTGCATGATCATCACCGGCGTCAGGTCGTTGATCCAGAAATAGTCGCTCTGGTCGTAGCGCAGTCCGCGAACCGCGGTCAGTGCCTGTTTCTGCGCGGCCTCGCGCGTGAGGGTGCCGGCCGTTTCCAGGTCATGGTAGTAATTCAAAATGCCGCTGGCGGTCTGTACCACGTGCTGGGTTTTCAGCGCCTTGGCCTGATAAAGGTCGTCGTGAATCTGCTTGAGCATCAACATGCCCAACGTCAGCAGCATCACCACCGACACGATCAAGATGAGCCACAAGCGTCGGCTGATCGACACACTGCGCAAGCTGTTCATAACGCGGTTACTCCAGTTTTCTTTTTATTGTCATAAACCAATGCCCGCATCCAACCACGCTTTGCCGGTCGGGCCTATGCGACCCAAGTCCTATTCCGCAGCAGCGTTTTAAAGGCTTGTCTGATAGGATTTCGGCCCCGCGCGGAAAAACCTGAACCACGCTCGATTTTTCACGGAATTTTTACGGTTTCGTCTGGATCCTGTGCGCGCGGAACTTCAACTACGCTCAGCGCGATGAACGTTTAAACAAAACTAACGGGGCATGCCTGGGGGCATTGCTTTTTGGGGGATTGATGGATCTTTGGACCGCCTTTCAGGCATTGATACTTGGCGTAGTAGAAGGGCTGACAGAGTTTCTGCCCATTTCCAGTACCGGGCACCAGATCATCGTCGCCGACTTGCTCAACTTTGGTGGTGAGCGGGCTATCGCGTTCAACATCATTATCCAGTTGGGTGCAATCCTGGCGGTGGTGTGGGAGTTTCGTCGCAAGATTCTCGATGTGGTCACCGGTTTGCCAACGCAACCGAGCGCGCGTCGCTTCACCGCCAACCTGCTGATCGCCTTCATGCCGGCGGTGGTATTGGGGGTGATTTTCTCCGACCTGATTCACCATTACCTGTTCAACCCGATTACCGTCGCGACGGCGTTGGTGGTGGGCGGTGTGATTATGTTGTGGGCCGAGAAACGCCAACATCAGGTGCATGCCGAAACCGTCGACGAGATTACCTGGCAAGATGCGCTGAAAGTCGGTTTCGCCCAATGCCTGGCCATGATTCCAGGGACATCGCGTTCCGGGTCGACCATCATCGGCGGGTTGCTGTTCGGCCTGTCGCGCAAGACCGCTACCGAGTTCTCGTTCTTCCTGGCGATGCCGACCATGGTCGCGGCGGCGGTGTATTCGGGGTTCAAATACCGCCACCTGTTCGTGCCGGCTGATTTTCCAGTGTTCGCGATCGGTTTCGTGACAGCCTTCATCTTCGCGATGATCGCGGTCCGTGGCCTGCTCAAGTTCATCGCCAGCCACAGCTACGCAGCGTTCGCCTGGTACCGCATTGTGTTCGGCCTGGTCATTCTGGCCACTTGGCAGTTCGGCTGGGTTGACTGGTCCGCGGCCAAGCCATGAGTGACGCCGGCAGGCGCCACGACCCCGGACGCAGGTCCGGGGGAGAGCGCATCCAGAACCTGCGGCTCAAACTGCTGGTTTTTGCAGTGCTGTGCGCGTTGCCGCTGTTTGGGTCGGTGTCACTCTGGCTGCGTGGGGTGTCGCTGATTCCGCTGGCGGCATACGGGATCGTCAGTGTGCTGGCGTTTTTCCTGTACTGGAGCGACAAACGCAAGGCCCGCACCGACGCCTGGCGCACGCCGGAAAACGTCTTGCACGCGGTCGAACTGGCCGGTGGCTGGCCCGGCGCCTTGCTGGCCCAGCAGGTGTTTCGGCACAAGACCCGCAAAGTCTCCTATCAACTGCTGTTCTGGCTGATTGTGTTGCTGCACCAGGTGTTCTGGATCGATCAGATGTTTCTCGGCGCGAATCTGTTGGCTTTGTTTTAAAGCAGCAGTCCCACCTGGGTGCGCTTGGGCAGTTTACTCACCACCAATTGGTGGGACCGTTGCAATAAGCCTTGCAGTTCTTCGGCGCCCAGCGGGTAGGGCGTTTGCATGATGATCCACTGGGCTCTCGCCAGATAGGGAGCCGGGTGGATGCCCGGTCGATCGCAATGTCCCAGGAACAGGTCCTTGTCGACTTTGAAGGCCAGGGAGTCGCCGCGCAGGTTCTGCAACGCGAACATCTTGTTTCCGGCAATCGAAAATACCCGTACACCGCCCCATTTATAGTCTTCCCGCGCACCCGGCAGCGCGAGACAGAACTGCGCGACATCCTCTTCGCTCATACGTCCAGCCTTCATATCAAACGGTCCCCACAGGCGTTGAATGTTTCGATCAAATGGTCGAGCCAGGCACGAACTGCCGGCATCACCCCGCGCCGGTGAGGGTAGACCGCTTGCAGCCAGCCGCCAGGCAACGACCAATCGGGCAACAGTTGAACCAGCGAACCGTCTTCCAGCTCCGGCTCGCAATACATCATCGGCAACAGGGTAAAACCCTGGCCGGCGAGGGTGCAGGCCTTGCGCACGATAAAGTCATCGATGCCCAGCCGCGCCTCCATGCTGAGATCGACACTTTTGCCCTGTTGATCCAGCAGGCGGATATGCACCATGCGGTCGGCTTCAAGGGCGCCGAGCACCGGCAGGGTTTTCAGGTCTTCGGGGTGATTGATTTCACGTTCGTGCAAAAACGCCGGGGTGGCGACCATGGCCATTTGTGCCTGGCGCAGGCGTCGGGTCACCAGCAGCGGATCTTCGTCGCCAAGCTCTCGCACGCGCAAGGCGACATCGACGCCTTCAGTCACCAGGTCGACCCGGCGATTGAGCAGCATCACTTCCAGTTGCACCTGCGGATACTTCTCAAGAAATCGGGCGATGACCGTCGGCAACATTTCATGCGCGAGGCCCACGGGGCAGGACACTCGCAAGCGCCCACGTGGTTCGCTGGACATGCTGGCCACCGCTTCATCGGCCATTTCCGCTTCCAGCAGCATCGCCTGACAGTGCCGCAGGTAGCGCTCGCCCACAGCGGTCAGCTTGAGTTGCCGGGTAGTGCGTTGCAGCAGGCGCGCACCGAGGCGTTCTTCCAGTTCGGCGATACGCCGCGACAGGCGCGACTTGGGAATCCCGAGCAAACGCCCGGCGGCCGCGAAACCGCCGGCTTCCACCACCTTGGCGAAATAGTAGAGATCATTGAGGTCTTGCATGACGGCAGTCCGATTGTTCTATCAGTGGGACGAACTATCGCATTGTTGCGGTCTAATCAGCCATTGGTTTCGTCTGTAGGATTCACTCCATCAGATCGCCCCGTGGCGGTCCTCACCTGGAGATCCCACATGAAACTGTTGCATATCGATTCGAGCATTCTTGGTGACAACTCGGCTTCCCGCCTGCTGAGCAGCGAAGTCGTCAAAGCCTGGCAAACCGCAGAGCCAAACGCCGTGGTCACTTACCGCGACCTGGCCGCCGATGCCATCAGCCATTTCTCCGCCACGACCCTTGTTGCCGCGGGCACTACCGCCGAACTGCGCAACGCCGCCCAGCAGCACGAAGCCGAGCTGAGTGCCACTACCCTGGCCGAATTCCTCGCCGCCGATGCCGTGGTGATTGCCGCACCGATGTACAACTTCACCATCCCGACCCAACTCAAGGCCTGGATCGATCGCATCGCCGTTGCCGGTCAGACCTTCCGTTACACCGAAGCCGGCCCTGAAGGCCTGTGCGGCGGCAAGAAAGTCGTGATCGTCTCGACTTCCGGTGGCCTGCATGCCGGTCAGGCCACGGGTGTGGCTCACGAAGAGTACTTGAAAGTACTGTTCGGCTTCATCGGCATCACCGACATTGAATTCGTCCGTGCCCATGGCCTGGCTTACGGTGATGAAGTGCGCACCAAAGCCATGAGCGACGCTCAAGCGCAAATCAGCGAGCAATTGTTCGCCGCCGCGTAAGGCTTGCGTAAAAACGCAAAACAGCTCAGGCAACACCCCAAAAAACTCTGTATTCTGGTCACGCAAGTGCCAGATACGGAGTTTTTTGTTTCTGGCCGTTTCAGGTTGTGGCCCAGGTTATGCAACAGGGGGTTAACGCTCCCGTTCTGCAACGACCTTGGTGGCCGCGATTGCTGGTACAAGGCCGCTGCCTCGATCAACCGAGGAGAACGGGCTTTCCGGTCAAGTAACAAAATGGTGGGGCATCCTTATGGTGCGTCTTTGTGCAACGTTACTGTTTTGCCTGCTCAGCAGCCTGAATTCAGTGCACGCCGCGCCTGCGCCACATCCTCACTGGAGCGTCGGCTTCCATGAGATGAGTTTTCTCGACCCTCTCGATTTGCAACCGATGCACGCCATCGCGTTCTATCCCTCCAGTGACCGCGAACACACCAGCAGAATCGAGGGCTACACGGTCGAAGCCGGTGAAGACATCCCGGTGGCTATCGGCCGTTTCCCGATGCTGATGCTGTCCCATGGCAACACCGGAACCCCGTTGGCCCTGCATGACCTCGCCACCTCGCTGGCGCGCAAGGGTTTTGTGGTGGTGGCGGTGATCCATCCCGGCGACAACTCCAAAGACCACAGCCGTCTTGGTACGTTGAGCAATCTTTACGGACGCCCGATCCAGATTTCCGAAGCCATTACCGCCACCCTGGGCGATCGCATGCTTGCGCCGTTCGTCAATGCCAATCAGGTCGGGGTCATCGGCTATTCGGCGGGCGGTGAGACGGCGTTGATCCTGTCGGGTGCCACGCCTGATCTGGATCGTCTGCGTCGTTATTGCGAGGAACGCCCGGACGACCGCGATGCTTGCAACACTAAGGGTGAATTGATTGTGGATCGTGACGATCTTCAACCCGTGGCCGACCCGCGTGTGCGTGCCTTGCTGTTGATGGCGCCGTTGAGTTTGAAGTTCGGCCGTCACACCCTGTCCGAGGTGCATGTGCCGGTGCTGCTTTATAGCGGCGACGGCGACAAACTGGTCGCATTCGACAAGAACGCCGCTGCACTCGCGCGTAAGTTGCCAATTGCCCCTGATTTCAAATTGCTGGCGGGAGCCGGGCACTTCGTGTTCATGGCGCCGTGCAACGAAGAGCAGATCGCCGCCATGCCGGCGCTGTGTACCGACGCCGACGGTGTCGACCGCGAGGGCATCCATCGCGACATGATTTCCGAGGCCGGGCGATTCTTCTCTCGCACCCTGGGCATCGCCACCCGCGCAGGCCTGCAAACCGCAGATCAGTGAAGCACAACCCTTGTAGCCGCTGGCTAGGCCATTGCGCGGCGTTTGAGTAGCAGGGTCAACGCCAATCCGGTCACCGACAACAACGCCGCGCTAAAGAAAATCCACGTGTACCCCAGGTTCAACGCCACTGCGCCCATTAATGGTCCGGCGATGGCCAGTGCCAGATCAAAAAACACCGCATAAGCACTCAACCCCGCGCCACGACTGGAATTGGGCACCTGTTTGATCGCTTCAACCCCCAGCGCCGGATAAACCAGCGACAAGCCAAAACCGGTCAGGCCCGCGCCGATCAGCGCATAACCCGTCGAAGGCGCCAGCCACAACAGCACCAGACCCACGGTTTCAATGCTCATACAGGCAATGGCCGAGGTGAATCCGCCGAAACGGCTGATGCTGGAGATGAACAACAGCCGGGCCAAAATGAAGCAGGCACCGAACACGGTGAGGCAATACGCGGCACCGGCCCAGCCACGGCTGACGTAATACAGGGTAATAAAGGTAGTCAACGTGCCATACCCGATGGACGCCAGGCTCAGGCTCGCCCCAAATGGAGCGATTCGCCCGAACACCGCCCAAAAGGGCAGCCGCTCGCCACGAATCACCGGCACTGAGGGTTTGTTGCGGATCAGCAGCAGCGCGGCAAGCGCCAACAGCGACAGCGCGATCCCCAGACTGGCAAAACCATACTCGGCGACCATCACCACCCCCAATGGTGCGCCGATGGCGATGGCGCCGTAAGACGCGATGCCGTTCCAGGAGATGGAACGGGCGGTGTGCTCGGCGCCGACCTGGCCCATGCACCAACTGATGGTGCCGACGCCGATCAGTCCCTGGGCGATCCCGAGCAGCAAGCGACCGGCGATCAGGATCAATAGACTCAGCAAGGGCATGCTCTGCAGCAACGTCGACATCAGCGTCAACACGCCGCTCAGCACAATCCCCGACAACCCGTAGACAATCGCCCGCTTGGTGCCAATGCTGTCCGACATGCGCCCGGCCATCGGCCGGCTTAGCAGGGTGGCCAGGTATTGCGAACCAATGGTCAGCCCCGCGATGATCGCACTGAAGCCCAGTTGCTCATGAACATAGCCTGGCAACACCGCAATCGGCAGGCCGATGCAGAGGAAGGCAATAAAGGTATAAAAAACGATGGAGACGATCTGCAGGGTGATCGCTAGGGAGCTTTGCGGGGGCTGTTGCTGCGCAGACATGTGGGCTCGTTCGCGGGCGGCGGTGGGAGAGCTGCATCATGGCGTGGGCTGGGAATAAAAGGAAGCAGGCTAACTATATTCTCCACACAGAGCGTGGGAACGATCACCACTTGGCCCTGAAATGCAAAAAGCCCCGTCACATGGACAGGGCTTTTACTTGCCGCTTGCAGCTTGAAACTAATCGCTGCTCTTAAAACACCACACCCTGGCTACGCAGGTAATCGTCATAAGTACCGCTGAAGTCGATCACGCCACTAGGGCTCAACTCGATGATGCGGGTCGCCAACGACGATACGAACTCACGGTCGTGGCTGACGAAGATCAGCGTGCCCGGGTAGTTCTCCAGCGCCAGGTTCAGCGCCTCGATGGATTCCATGTCCAAGTGGTTGGTCGGTTCGTCCATGATCAGCACGTTCGGCTTTTGCAGGATCAGCTTGCCGAACAGCATGCGACCTTGCTCACCACCGGAGATGACCTTGACCGACTTGAGGATCTCGTCGTTGGAGAACAGCATGCGACCGAGGGTGCCGCGAACGATTTGCTCGCCGCCCTGAGTCCACTGACCCATCCAGTCGAACAGGTTGCAGTCGTCTTCGAAGTCGTGCGCGTGGTCCTGAGCGTAGTAGCCCAGTTCCGCTGCGTCGGTCCACTTCACCGTACCGGCATCCGGGGTCAGTTCGTTGACCAGGGTGCGCAGCAGGGTGGTTTTACCGATACCGTTCGGGCCGATGATCGCCACGCGCTCGCCGGCTTCAACCTGGAAGCTGAAATCCTTGAACAGGGTCTTGCCGTCGAAGCCTTTGGCCATGCGCTCGACGATGACCGCCTGACGGTGCAGCTTCTTGGTTTGTTCGAAACGGATGAACGGGCTCACACGGCTCGAAGGCTTGACCTCGGCCAGTTGGATCTTGTCGATCGCCTTGGCGCGGGAGGTCGCTTGCTTGGCTTTCGAGGCGTTGGCCGAGAAGCGGCTGACGAACGATTGCAGCTCGGAAATCTGCGCCTTCTTCTTGGCGTTGTCCGACAGCAGTTGCTCGCGGGACTGGGTCGCCACGGTCATGTACTCGTCGTAGTTGCCCGGGAACAGACGCAGTTCGCCGTAATCCAGGTCAGCCATGTGGGTGCACACGCTGTTCAGGAAGTGACGGTCGTGAGAGATGATGATCATCAGGCTGGAGCGCTGGGTCAGAATGTTTTCCAGCCAGCGGATGGTGTTGATGTCCAGGTGGTTGGTCGGTTCGTCGAGCAACAGCACTTCAGGATCGGAGAACAGCGCCTGCGCCAGCAATACGCGCAGTTTCCAGCCTGGGGAAACTTCGCTCATCGGGCCAAAGTGCTGCTCGATGCCGATACCCAGGCCCAGCAACAGCTCGCCGGCACGGGATTCGGCGGTGTAGCCGTCCATTTCGGCGAATTCGGTTTCCAGCTCGGCCACGGCCATGCCGTCTTCTTCGGTCATTTCCGGCAGCGAGTAGATGCGATCGCGCTCGGCCTTGACCTTCCACAGCTCTTCGTGACCCATGATCACGGTATCGATCACGGTGAATTCTTCGTAGGCGAACTGGTCCTGGCGCAATTTACCCAGACGCACGTTCGGCTCGAGCATGACCTGGCCGCCGGATGGCTCGAGGTCGCCACCGAGGATTTTCATGAAAGTCGACTTGCCGCAACCGTTGGCGCCGATCAGGCCGTAGCGGTTGCCCGCGCCGAACTTGACCGAAACGTTTTCGAATAGCGGCTTGGCGCCGAACTGCATCGTGATGTTAGCTGTAGAGATCAAAGGTTTTTCCTGCGAAGCATTCAGAGTAGCTAGGGTTGCGGCAGTACCGATTCAGTACCCGTTTCCGGTATTCAAACCACGGGAAATGCATCCCGGTCAGAAGCGGAAGGTCCATCTGGCAATAAGTGGACAGCAGCATATGGAGCGCTTGGCCCGAGTCGAAGTGCGCTGAGACGGGGTTCATTCCCGTCATCAACCAAGGGGGGCGCGTAATGTTTGGCGGCGATTGTACTGGTCTGGCTCTCTAAACGATAGGGCGTTGAGACCGCTTGGGCGCATTGACAGTACCAGCGGACAGATTTTCACATTTGCAAGCTAACTATTTGTTACAGAGAGTGGCTAAAATGCGATTTTTCACCCGATGCCGACAGCCGGCGCAGGCTCAAGGACGCGCTACCGGGTTCGCTGTCTGGTTTTCAGACGCTGCACAAGACCCTTGGCCAATGGGTTGGCCGGGAAGGCAGTTTGTTCACTTCAGACGTGTGACGATTTCTGTGAAACTGATCATCGCCCTTGTTTACATAGTTTCCATTGCGTACGTCCACCTGCGCGGTCGCGTGCGCCACAAACTGGGGCGCCAGTTGAGTGATCACTCTTCGTTTCTGGCGCCGCTCAATTGCTTCCTTTATCTGTTCTCGAAAATTCCGGGCAAGCCTTATCTCAATCCGGCGGATTTCCCAGACCTGAGCCCGTTGCAGGCGCATTGGCAAGAAATTCGTGCTGAAGGCCAAAACCTGCTGAAGGCGGGGGAGATCAAGCGCGCGGATCAGTACAACGACGTTGGCTTCAACTCGTTCTTCAAGACCGGGTGGAAGCGGTTTTACCTGAAGTGGTACGGCGACAGTCATCCTTCGGCAATGAAACTCTGCCCGCGTACCACGGAGCTGGTCCAGGGCATCGGCTCGATCAAGGCCGCGATGTTCGCCGAACTGCCGCCGGGTTCGAAACTGGTCCGTCACCGTGACCCTTATGCCGGTTCTTACCGTTATCACCTGGGGCTGGAGACGCCGAACGATGCCGGTTGCTACATCAATGTCGATGGCGAGAAGTACCACTGGCGCGACGGCGAAGCGGTGATGTTCGACGAAACATTCATTCATTACGCCGAGAACACCACGCAACAGAACCGGATCATTCTGTTCTGTGACGTCGAGCGTCCGATGAAGTATGGCTGGGCGGCGGCGTTTAATGGGTGGTTCAGCCGTAACGTGATGTCGGCGGCCGGGGCGCCGAATGATGAGGGCGACAGGACAGGGGGGATTAACCGTCTGTTCACCAGAATCTACAAGATTCGTTTGCGGGGCAAAGCGCTGAAGAAGCGTAATCGCAGGCGTTATTACCTGGAAAAGTGGGCGATCTTTGGCGGGTTGCTGGCGGTGTTTGTGCTGATCTGAGTTTAGTGGTGTGGCGGATTAAGCCATCCCGAGCAGGCTCACTCCTGCGTTTGATCTGTGGCGTGCACAAATCAACTGTGGGAGCGAGCTTGCTCGCGATAGGGCCATAACAAACACCACAACATTCGAAACTAACCACGCGAACGCTTCGTGGCTTTTTTCTGCGCCGCCGGCTTGGCCTTCCCGGCACCTTTACTTCCCAGGCTACGTTTAAGCAACTCAGTCAAATCAATCACATCCGCCGTTTTGCGCTCCTCTTCACCCGTCGCCGTCTCGACATCCTCGATCTTGCCTTCATTGGCCTTTTTCTCGACCAGCGCCATGATCTTGTCTTCGAAACTGTCGCGGTAGTCTTCGGGTTTCCAGTCTGCACTCATGTCCTGCACCAGGCGCTTGGCCATATCCAGTTCACCCTTGGCCAGTTCGGGTTTGGTCACTTCGCTGCCCAGTTCAAGGGTATCGAGGCTGCGCACTTCCGCGGGCCAACGCAACATCACCAGCACCATCGCCGACTCCAGCGGCATCAAGGCCGCCAAGTGCTGGCGCGTGTGCAACACCACGTGGGCCAGGGCGACTTTGTTGGTTTTGCTTAGCGTTTCCCGCAACAACGCGTACACCTTGCCGCCGCGTTTATCCGGGGCGAGGTAGTACGGCGTATCGATGTTTTGCAAGGGGATCTGTTCACTGTCGACAAAAGAAAAGATGTCGATGGTTTGCGTGGACAGCGGGTGCGCCGACTTGATTTCCTCTTCAGTGAGGACCACGTACCGGCCCTTTTCATACTGCACGCCTTTGACAATATGCTCCTTGGTGACTTCCTTGCCGGTGACCTTGTTCACGCGTTTGTACCCGACCGGCTCCATGCTGCGGCTGTCCAGCCAATCGAAATCCACCCCTTGGGAAGACGTCGCCGAGACCAGCGCCACAGGGATATGCACCAGCCCGAAACTGATTGCGCCTTTCCAGATTGCCCGTGCCATGGTCGTCTTCTCGCGAGTGATGATCAGGTGACCCGTGGCCTGAGGCAAAAGTTTCAGCCGCTTGAGGAGCCCGGCCGGGCGGCGTGGTCGTCTTGTGTTACATCTTGTGAAGGAGGTTTTAGTTAACAAAACCGAACCCCGGGCGTAGCGTGCTATCGAAGACCCTATCCACGTCGAGAGGCTCGCCCCATGAACAGATATGTACTCGGCTGCTGCACCGTGCTGGCGCTGAGTGGTTTGCTGAGCGGCATGGCCCAGGCTTCGCCACCCTCAGCATGGCTGCTGGCCCAAAGCCCAACGGGAGCCTCGAGCAACCCTTACAACAGCCCGATTCGTCGCGCCAACCCGAACAGCATGCAAGGCTCTCAATCCAGCGCCCCGGCCATTCGCGGGCCCAACACCATGCCGGTTCCACGCCCACCGACGCTGGATAACGGCGGCATCGGCAACCGCTATCCGCAAAGCCAGCCGGCCCCCGCTAGCCCACCGAAATTCATTCCCAATCCACCTCAGCGAGATACAGGCACTAGCAACCGTTGAGCCGGAACGACAAAAGGAAGCGTGCATGTTGCGTAAAACCCTCCTGGCCACCCTGTGTGCCAGCGCATTGATCACCGCTGCTGCGCCCGTTTTCGCGGCATCGACTCAGGAACTGGACAGCGAACAGGGCACCCTCGAAGTCACCACGATCACCAAGGGGCTTGAACATCCCTGGTCGGTCGCCTTCCTGCCGGATCGCAAGGGCATGCTGGTCACCGAACGGCCCGGCAACCTGCGCGTCGTCAGCGTCGACGGCAAACTCTTCGGCCCGATCGATGGGGTGCCGAAGGTCTGGGCCAAGGGGCAGGGCGGCTTGCTGGATGTGGTGCTGTCCCCTGACTTCCGGCAGGACCGCACGGTTTATCTGTCGTATGCCGAAGGGGGCGGCGCGGGTGACAAGGCAGGCACGGCGGTCGGTCGCGGGCAATTATCTGAAGACCTGAAAACCCTCAAGGACTTCAAAGTGATCTTCCGCCAGGAGCCGAAGCTCTCTGTCGGCAACCATTTCGGCTCGCGCCTGGTGTTCGATCGTGACGGGTATCTGTTCATCACTCTCGGCGAAAACAATGACCGGCCAACCGCTCAGGACCTCGACAAGCTGCAAGGCAAAGTCGTGCGGATCTACCCGGACGGCAAGGTGCCGGACGACAACCCCTTTGTCGGTCAGGCCGGCGTACGCCCGGAAATCTGGTCTTATGGCCAACGAAACCCGCAAGGCGCGGCGCTCAATCCGTGGACCGGGGTTCTCTGGGAGAACGAACACGGGCCACAAGGCGGTGATGAGCTGAACATCATCGAACGCGGCAAGAATTACGGCTGGCCACTGGCAACCCACGGCATCAACTATTCCGGCGATCCGATCCCGGAAGCCAAGGGCAAGACCGCCGAAGGCACCGTGGCGCCGCACCATGTCTGGGAAAAGTCCCCGGGACTGAGCGGGATGGCGTTCTACGATGGGGATCGCTTCAAGGCCTGGCAGCACAATGCGTTTATCGGTGCGCTGGTGAGCCAGGAGTTGATTCGCTTGCAGTTCGATGGCGATAAAGTGGTTCACGAAGAGCGCTTGCTCGGTGAGCTCAAGGCGCGGATTCGCGATGTGCGGCAAGGCCCGGACGGGTACTTGTATGTATTGACCGATGAAGACGACGGCGCGCTGTACAAGGTTGGCCTGAAATAACCCCAATCGCCGCGCGGCCCTGTAGCCGCTGGCGAAGCCTGCGGCTACAGGGAGGATTGCGCGTTGGGATAGAGAATCACCGCCGCCCGCAACTTGCCCCGGCCAAAGCTGCTCATCTTCTCGAACTCCCCATGGCTCACCGGCAGATGCTGGCAATCCATAGGCTGGCGATGCTGGCTATGGTCGACATCCGGATCATGCAGATAAACAAACTCCTCATCGCAGTCAGTGACGATGACCCAATGCGGTGATTTGGAGCGGGTCAGCCGATAGCTGCTGATCAACACCAGCGGCTGGCCACCGTCATTCAGCAATCGTGGCAAGTCCAGCAGGCCGCCGATCACCTGTTTCACATCGGTGGCCTGCAACTGCACGGTGAACTCTTCGTGCACCAGGCGCATGACGTCTTTTTTATGCTCGTTACGCACCCCATCGAGAAACAACGGCCCCGTCATGCTCAGTTGCAGACGCACGCCAAATCCACGATTCCAGGCGGCCAACGCCAGGCCTTGCGGGCTGCATCCTCCGTGACCCGAGGTCATGAACACCGTCGTCGCCTCGCGCCAGATCTGCAGCTCTTCGCGGCGTTCCAGTTTCCGGTCTTTTTGCAGTGCGCCCATGGCCATTAGCAGGCAGGCCGGGCCGCAGGTGAAATCGGTGGTCTGCGGGTAATACGGCACTTTGATGTTTCTTGAGTCTCGGTGCTGGAGAATGCGTTTCTCCAGACGCAACGCATCGGCGTGGTCCTGGTAATAGTCATGAATCAGCGCAAAACGCCGGTAACCGTTGCACTCATAAAGGGCAATCGCCGCCGGATTGTCCATGCGCACCTCCAGCCGAACGTAGGCACAGTCGTGTTGCAGCGCACAGGCTTCGATGCGTTGCAGCAGCTGCTTGCCCAATCCGCTGCCACGCGCTTCGGCGGCAATCGCAATCGAATAGAGACGGGCCAGCGACGTGCCCCGATGAAACAACACCACCGCGTAGCCGACCAGATGCTCGTCGCGCTCAGCCACCAGCAACTGCCCATGGGCCCGAGTGATCATCCATTGAAAGCTGCGACTGGTGAGCCGGTCCGTGGTGAAACATTGCTGTTCAAGTGCCAATAACGCAGGTAAGTCTTCAACTACTGCCAAGCGAAAGACAAGGTTCATATGACCGCCGTAAAAGTTGCGTAACGAAACGGGACTTTCGAAAAAGTTCGTGCTTAATAGGAAAGGTCTTGTTCTCCAACGGATCAATCACTATGTCAGCGGTACAAGGTCATTGGCGCGAAGTATCCGAGCAAACTTCGCCGGCGGCAACTTTTTTAAATACAGCAGTCAGCACTTCTAGCCAGTTGATTATCATTGTCGAACGCAAGGAAGACTGGGCCTCCTACTTTCCCAGTGAAGACATCGTCACCGCCCAGGAATACCTCGAAAAGGCCCACGACAACGGGCAAGGCAAACGGGTCCAGGTGATTAACCTGTGCCGCAGCTACAAGTACCTGGGGCACGGTTATTACTGCTCGCTGCTCGCTGCTGGCGGAAGCGCGGGGGCACAAGGTCATTCCGTCGGTGCGGACCATCAGCGAGCTGACCAAAAAGTCCTTGTATGGGTTGTCATTGGATGATTTGGAAAAGCCGCTGGAAAAAGCCCTTACGCATCATCTTTACAGCGACACCGAAGGCTTTACCCTGACCCTGTATTTCGGCAAGAGCAATATCGAACCCTTGCAGGACTTGGCGCGGCAGTTATTCGAAGTATTCCCCTGTCCGATCTTGTTAGTTGAGTTTCGTCGAACTAACGGTTGGCACATTGAAGGCATCAAGTCCGGTGCGCTGCATAAGTTGCGAGAAGATCAGGAAGATCAATTCGCCCACTCACTGGACAGTTTCAGTCGCAAGATCTGGCGAATGCCACGCTCGCGACGTCTGGCCCGTTATGACCTGGCCATCCTCCACGATCCCCAAGAAGCATTGCCCCCATCCAACCCCAAGGCGCTGGATAATTTCATACGCGTCGGCAAGACCTTGGGCATCGATGTAGAGCTGATCGAGCGCAAAGACTACGCACGCATCGCCGAGTACGACGGCCTGCTGATCCGCGAGACCACCAGCGTCGATAACCACACCTACCGTTTTGCCAAGAAAGCCGAGAGCGAAGGGCTGGTCGTGATGGACGATCCGGCGTCGATCCTGCGCTGCACCAACAAGGTCTACCTGACCGACCTGCTCAAGAGCCATCAGCTCGGCATGCCGGCCACCGAAATTCTCTACAAGGAGCGACCGGAAGACTTCGAACGGGTCGGCGAGCGCCTGGGCTTTCCATTGGTACTGAAAATCCCCGACGGTTGTTTCTCTCGGGGCGTGATCAAGGTTGAAAGCCAACAGGCGTTGCTGGAAGCCACCGCCGAACTGTTCGAACATTCGGTGCTGTTGCTGGCGCAGGAGTTCTTCTACACCGAGTACGACTGGCGCATCGGCGTACTGAATCGCAAACCGATCTTTGCCTGCCAATACTTCATGTCCAAGGGCCATTGGCAAATCTACAACCACAAGGCCAAGGGACAGGACATCAACGGCGAATGCCGCACACTGGCCGTCCACGAAGCCCCGCGAGCGGTGGTGGAACTGGCGGTGAAAACTGCCAACCTGATTGGCGACGGACTGTACGGCGTCGACCTCAAACAGTCCGGCGACAAAGTGGTGGTGATCGAGGTCAACGACAACCCGAACATGGACGCCGGCATCGAAGACGCCTATCTGCAAGACGATTTGTATTCGTTGGTGCTGGAAGAGTTCGTCCGCCGGCTCGAGCTCAAGCGTCGCGGCCAGGCCTGGTGATCGCTCGATGATCAAGAGCTTTCAACTTTCCCACGGCGTCCTGCAATCAGTCGAACGGCTGGATGCCGAAGTGATGCTGTTCAGCAACCCGGACGCCGCCGAGCGCGATCTGCTGCACAGCCATTTCAAACTCGATGAACACGCGCTGGCTTCGGCCCTCGACCCGGACGAGGTGTCGCGCATCGAGTTTCATCCCGACAATCTGTTCCTGATCTGGAAGCGCCCGGAAAACTATTCCGGCGCCGACAGTCTGGCGTTTGAAGTGTCGTCCTGTGGGTTGTTGTTTTGCGAGCACCGGTTGCTGGTGATCGCCACCGACGACTCACCGCTGCACGGGCTCGGCACCCGGCAGCGGTTGAACACGCCGCTGGATGTCTTGCTTGACCTGCTGTTCAACAACATCCATCACTATTTGGGTCACCTGAAGGTGATCAAACTGGTTGCCCGGGAGTTGCAGCAAAAATTCAACGCCTCGATGCAGAACCAGCACCTGATCCAGATGTTCAACCTCAGCGAGAGCCTCATCTATTACATCAACGCGATTCACAGCAACGGCGCGGTCCTGACGCGACTGCGCAATCACGCGGCCAAGGAACACTTCAGCGCCGAAGCCGTCAGCCTGATCGACGACCTGATCATCGAAAACAACCAGTGCTACAAACAGGCGGAAATCTACTCCACGGTGTTCTCCGGGCTGATCGACGCCCGGGGCAACCTGATGAACAACAGCATGAACAACCTGCTACGCAAACTGACGCTGATCAACGTGGTGTTTCTGCCGTTGAACCTGATCGCCAGCATTGGCGGCATGTCCGAGTTCAGCATGATGACCGCGGGCACGCCGTGGTGGGTGTCGTATCCGTTGTTTCTGAGCGCGATGATGCTGGGGGCGGGGGTGATGGTGTTGGGGCTCAGGCGGTTGGCTAAGTGAATGGGGTGGCAGATCAACCGCTATCGCGAGCAGGCTCGCTCCTGCACTGGATCTTCATCTGGCACAGATTGTGTGTATGACAAGAATCATCTGTAGGCGTGAGCCTGCTCGCGCTAGCTATCTTCAAACTGATGACAGTTGACCATTGACTTGCCATCCGCCCACGGCTAATTTCCAGCCATGACTTCCACCGTATTGCGCTGCCAGCCAAGCATTATTACCGCCATTCCTTATCTGGCGGGCTAGCTCACGACTGCAGCACCCAACCCGCCCTAGAGGCGGGTTTTTACTTTCTGTCTCCAGGGCCCCGAACACAGCCAGGAGACGACCATGACCAGCACGCTCGCCCAGCAGACCTTGCTTGAGCATTACGTAAAAAAGATCCTCGCCGCGCCGGTGTATGAACTGGCGGTGCGCACGCCGTTGCAAGCGGCGCCGGCGCTCTCCGAGGCGTTGGGTAATCAGGTGCTGCTCAAGCGCGAGGACCTGCAACCGACCTTTTCCTTCAAGATTCGCGGTGCCTACAACAAGTTGGTGCAGCTTAGTGATGAGCAAAAGGCACGCGGCGTGATCACCGCGTCAGCAGGCAATCATGCCCAAGGCGTGGCGCTGGCGGCGAAAACCTTGGGGATTGTCGCGACCATCGTCATGCCGCTTACTACGCCGGAACTGAAAGTGCTCGGGGTTCGAAGTCGCGGGGCGGAGGCGGTGCTGTACGGCGAGAGTTTTCCGTTCGCCCTCGACTATGCGCTGAACCTGGCCGAACAAACCGGTCGCACCTTTGTATCGCCCTTCGACGACCCGGACGTGATTGCCGGGCAGGGCACCGTGGCGATGGAGATCCTGCGTCAGCATCAAGGCCCGATCGACGCGATCTTTGTGCCGGTAGGCGGTGGAGGTTTGATTGCCGGTATCGCCGCATACGTCAAATACCTGCGACCTGAAGTGCGCATCATCGGCGTCGAGTCAGAACATTCGGCGTGTTTGGCGGCAGCGCTGCAGGCGCACGAACGGGTTGTGCTGCCGAGCGTCGGCACTTTCGCCGATGGCGTGGCGGTGGCGCAGATCGGCGCTTATGGCTTCGAAGTGTGCCGGTTTTGCGTCGATGACGTGTTGACGGTCAGCAATGACGAACTGTGCGCCGCGATCAAGAACATCTACGACGATACCCGCTCGATCACCGAACCGTCGGGTGCGCTGGCCGTGGCCGGAATCAAAAAGTATGTCGCGCAAACCGGTGCCCGTGGCCAGACACTGGTGGCCATCGACTCGGGGGCCAACATCAACTTTGACAGTTTGCGCCACGTGGCCGAGCGCGCCGCCATCAGCGGCGTCCCAGCGTGAGGCAGGAAGGGGTTACTCCTGAACGGCTTTCTCGACCTTGCTCGACGCTGACCAGATCCGGTAGCGCACTTCGATGTCTTTTGGCACGTACAGCACGATCGGCAGCTTGCTGTTGTAACGCAGCAAGAAGCCGTCGCCGACCACCGGTACGAAGTCTTTTTTACTCTTGCTATCCGGGCAGGCCATCAGCGTGCTCATCGGGCCGATGACTTTATCCAGTCGGTAGAACGGGTAGCCCCAACCCTCGAGGTTTTTCTCCTCAAGCATCCCACCCAGACGCTGGCGATTGCAGTCCACGGTCAGGGTTTTACCGGCGAGGATTTCGACTTGAAAGTCGTCTTCTTTCGTTTGCGGGGCAAGATGAATGACCTGGCGGGTAAAACCGCTTTCAGGCTTGGGGAAAGGGGCGACGGTTTCGAGCGTTGCAGCATTGGCGATGGTCGACAGCCCGGCAACCATTAGTCCGACAGTCGTAGTAAAGGTCAAAGAACCCATGATGCCTCCTTGCGTGTATTCAATTCGTGGCGCCATTCTTACTGTGCTCAGGCCCCAATGCAAACCCGGCGCTGTCAGACCGTAATTTGCAACGCCTTTCACGTCCCTTCATGCAAATTGCACGGTGGTTTCATTAAGTCTTGCGGCTAAATCATTGATTTGCCGATGAACTGCACGGCGAAATTCAAGGCATGTTTTATGCTTCAGTTGTTCTTAATCTGGCCGGGACTGCACACGAGCCAGCGTCGATTGTTGATTGGCTGTCTCACAAAGGAGGGGTCGCCATGTTTCTTTCTGCCTTGGAACTTCGCAACATCATCGAAAACAGGTTTTTGCCCAAGCGTTGCGAATGCACGCTGTCCCCGGATTTGTTGATGACGATAAAAGTGTACGCGGACGATCAGACCGATCGGCTGGATCTGCACGTGACCGGGATTGATGCCTCGGCGCTCAATGGTTGTCGGGAAATCAACGAATTAATCGACGAGCTGCGCGCCCGGCAACATCCTGAGGTCATTTCTCCACGCCGGGCGACAAGGGCGCTTTAACGCACCGTTTCGAGTTCCACCGACAGGCGCCGGGTCTGAAGAAAACCCAGGCCTAGCGCCAGCTCCACCAGGACCGCCAGCAAAATACCCGGCCCGGTATGGCCGTTGAGCCATTCGCCGAAACCCAGTGCCGCCAGACCGAAACAGCCGACCATAAAGCCGCTGCTTAATGCGCTTCGGATGACCGAGGGTGGCTCGTTTCGAACCCAATAAAAAATCAACCCCAACGCCGCGAACACCACCGCGATGCGTCGCGAAACAACGCCTGTCGCCGAGGAGTATTCAATACCCCAAATCGCCAGCAGCCAATCCGGCATCAAACCCCAGACCAGCGCCAGCACCAGACACAGGGCGGCGGTGAATATCGATAACGTACGAAACGAAAACTGCATAGCGAATCCTTGCGGCAGTGAGGGAGGCGCTAAAGCATAACGCCAGAACCCTCACAGTAAAACCGCTTGGTTTCGAATCAGACCTTTCCGTCAGTTTTGCAAACTGCACGCGTCGGAAAGTTTCCTGTAGCTGATTTCTTCAGGTTTGCCCGACGTATCGATGTACTTCATGTCGGCGGTAATCACTTTGCATTCATTGGTCGTCGGCTCTGTCAGCGCCACAACTTTATCCACGTTGAGCGGCATCCCATAGTGATAAGGCACAGGTTTGGAAGAGGTGTCATTGGCCTGGGCAAGCCCGGCAAACGCGGTGCAGGCGAGGGCGGAGGCAAGGAGCAGCATGCGAGTGTTCATGTGACGATCTCCAGTGCGGACGGAAAATCAGTTCGACGATCAACGTCAAACCTGCCGCACTGGGCATCAGAGGAGTCTGAGGGCGTGCGGTCCAGTGAAGTTTTGGACCGCGGGGTTAAGCAATGGTTAACCCGCCTGAACGCCGCCTGTCGCGAGGGGCGGTGTCTGACGGATGTTTCGTTAGGAAAGTGGTTACGGAGTCCTCGGCTGGGTCCTACAGCGCTAGACGCCTTATCGACTTTCGCCTGCTGGGGGGAGCGATTACTGTTTGGGCTCGCTGCAAAATCAGCGATCGGGTTTGGTCACCTGATGCCATCACACATATGTGTGCCATCATTCGCGCTGCGGACATCCAAGTCCTCGTAGTGTGTTGCAATGGCGGCTGTGTGCTGGACGCCCTCGGGCGAACCGATTTGATGGTATCGGTTGACCAAGCCTGTACACAGCCGCCTCCCATCGTTTGGTCACGGTGCTGGCGTTACTTATTAACCATCGAGTAATTACTATGCCAACGTTCAAACCGTTTCCAGATCGCTATCGTCCACTCAACAGCGGCGTTACCGATTCGAGTCCTTTGCTGATCGACACCGAAGCCAACCCCCAAGACATATTCGAAGCCGGGTTACAGCGCGTACGAGCCTCTACCCAGCTACTTGAAACGCTTCATTGCCTATGTTTCAAGCACAGCGATGTTCAAGATATTCCGCACATTAC
Organism: Pseudomonas mucoides; assembly: GCF_015461845.1. Classification (GTDB taxonomy): domain Bacteria; phylum Pseudomonadota; class Gammaproteobacteria; order Pseudomonadales; family Pseudomonadaceae; genus Aquipseudomonas; species Aquipseudomonas mucoides. The sequence continues at coordinate 177,908 of NZ_JACOPW010000002.1, forward strand.
TCACGCGCTCTACTTGCTGACCCAGGACGGGTTTGACCTGTTAGCGGTTGCGCAGCAGCGGATGATGGGGTGGAAGGCGCCGGTCTGACGCTGTCTCACATTGAACAGGCCGATCTCTTAGGAGGCTTGGCCTGTTTAGGAAAAAAAGGCGCTCTGAATCCAGTGGCCGAAAGAAGTTAGATACACGAGATATCCTCTCGCTTCTACAAAGTAGAAGTGAAACTCAGTACCCAAGCTTGTCTGGGTAAAATGACAGTGGCGGATGTGTGCTTTTCCACTTCTCCGCAAATATCTTAGCTTCCGCAATTTGTTCAGGATTCATTTTTGCCGCGATTTCAGGCAAAACCACGTCTACATATGTTTTAACATTCCCGCCACCATCAAATTCTGAGACTAGTGATGTCAGTGCGTACCCTTTAACAAAATCGAGTGGGACGTCGTAAAGTGATGGCGCGTGTGCCAAGTAAGCTTCATAGGGATTTCCAGCAGTTTCGACTGCGTACCTTAAAGCGTGCGTGAGAAATACTACGCAACGTTACAGGCCTAGTTTTTCTGGGTAGAAAGAAAGTGGTGGGTGCGTAGCTTTCCATTTTTTTGCAAAATCATTGGCTTCGAGTATTTGTTCAGGTGTCATTTTTTTCGCAATAACAGGAAGCTTTCCTTCGACATAAACCTGAACGTTTCCACCACCGTCTAGCTCTTTCAATAACGATACCAAGGCAAACCCTTTTACCAGGTCAATAGGGTATCCGACTTTATCTGGGGTATGAGAAAGGTAAGCTCCGTAACTGCTCACCGCGTCTTGGTAACCAGTATTGGCAGCAACCTCAAGCCAGTGACGAACTCCCTCCATGTCACCGCGCTCATACAAAATAGAAATGTATTCAATCATGGCCTTAGGGAAACCGCCTTCGGCTGATGCTTTCAGCCATTTCTCTTCGGCTGACTTACGATTCCAAGGCAAGAAACTACCTTCGCCCTCGGAGTAACGATTTGCCAATAGCCATTGTGCGGGCGCATATCCCGCTTCAGCTGATTTTTCTAGCCATGTCAAATCCGACTTTGCGTGATACATAATAGCCATTGCTTCGGCATCACCTTTCAGTGCTCGAGGCTCCGCTGTTTTTATTAACAGCTCTAACCATGCACCAGCACTTTTACTTCCGGCTGGACATTTATTAGCTGTCGCACACAGATCCCCTTCAGATGTGGCGAGTTTAAACATAGAGTAGTAATCGCCCTGGGCGGCCGAAGCTTCATACCATTTTTGGGCGTCGGCGGTCAGAAATTGCGTTTCTTTACGCAACTCCTCAGCTAAATAAAACTGAGCTTCTGCGTCTCCTGCTTCCGCTGCGATGCGTAATTCTGTTGCAGCAGCTTTGTACTGGTTGAAGAGGGTGATCCCGCGATCTTTAGCCGTTTGCTGCTCAGCCGTAAGTTCCGCGGATGCATGGGGGGCGAACACCAGTAATAAGAGTGCCGCAGAAAGAATTGAGTTACGCAGCATTTGCTTCACCTTAAGATTACTTGATTGCACCGGTATACGTCGCTTTCCCGCCTGGTATGTAAGTCCTTCCATAGTATTGGGCGCGACTACATGTACCGTCTAATCGGGAGCCTAACGAACTTACGTGCGTTTTGTATCGAGCACGCATCTCATCGTTTTGGTCACCAAAAAGTCGTTGGACTGCTTCCGACATAAAATTGTCCATTCTGAGTCTGTTTTCGCAGTAGCTTTGCTCCGCATTATTCGAAGCTTTCGTGCCAAATCGATTCATGCTCATGCATGCTTCTTCAAATTGTGCCTGTGCAAGTGGAAGGGTTCCTTGCGTCTTGGCCTGGTTCACGATCCAGCCTAGTATTCGCTCAACGGCTTGTTGTTGCAGTAAGTGACACTGATCTTTCGTATAGGCTTTTTCAACGGGTTTGGATTCCTCAGCGAGATCCCATCACCCACATTTTGGCTATCCCGCCTGGCGCCAAATTGATAACCAACGCGTTGCGGTAGTCTGTAATCCACTTACCATCAAATGCGCAAAAAGCTTTTTCCTTCCTTGCGCATTATCGCCCTTGTCGTCTCGGGGGCGTCGATCACCATTTGGTAAGTTTGCGGTTCGACAAGAGACTGCCAGCGTACGTAAATCTTTTTTGGCAAGTCCGCCCCAGTTACATTCTTACCTTTGCCGATTCCTGGCTTTTCGGGCCACCCTCTAGGGTCGCCAGTGTTGTTAGGAGGCGTCTGTATGGCAGCAGTGCCACTCATCGCTCGCGGATAAACCTGCTCTTTGATATCGACTACATCAGCCGATTCAATCCACACTTCCATGTAATTCGGCGCTGAAAAGCCCAGGCGCCATGATTTGTAAGGCATTGCCTCGCTGTTGGCGAAAGTGTAACCACTGAGCAAAAATGCACAAATCGTACTTCGCAAGAAACTCCTCATCAGACTGCGTTGGCTCTTTCATTTCCAGGAATCATAAGGCACGCCATATTTTTCAACGTAGGCTTTGGAAACGCCGGAAAGGGGGCGGTAGTGACCTCCAGACTTACCTTCGTATGGGCCACGCGGATCAATCACGGCTTTTACCGTGGTCACCTCGATCGGCGTCATGCATGGACCGCCAACCCAGACTTTGGCAATACCTCCGGGGACCAGCCTTATACCGATTGACTGACGATAGCCAGTGATCCATTTCCCATCGGCAGCGCAGAAAACCTTTTCACCCTTAAGCATAATCTCCCGAGTAGCCTCAGGGATTTTAACCACCATCAAGTAGGTTTGCGGTTCGACCTGCGACTGCCAGCGGACATAAATCTGCTTGGGCAAGTCGGCCCCTGTCACATGCTTACCGCTGCCGATGCTAGCTCTTTTCGGCCAACCTCGCGGATCGCCAGAATTGTTGGGAGGCTTTAACATGGAGGCAAGACCACTCATCGCACGTGGGTATACATGGTCCTGAATATCGACAACATCGGCGGTTTCGATCCAAACCTCCATGTAGTCAGGAGCCGAGAATCCCAAGTACCAGGATTTGTAAGGCATTGAGTTGCTGCTAGCAAATGCGCAGCCACTGAGTAAGAGCGTGGTGAGGCTGAATTGTAAAAATTTTCTCATTAGGACGTCACGACTCTGTCGCTACCAAGAACCATAGGGCACACCAAACTCTTTGACATAAGCTTTGGATTCATCAGATAGAGAATCGTACTTGCCACCGGATTTCCCTTCATATGGGCCTCGCGGATCAATCACGCCCTTTACCCTAATTACCTCGATCGGAGTAAGGCATGACCCTCGTACCCAAACCTTGGCTATGCCACCGGGCGCCAAATTGATAACCAATGCGTTTCGGTAGTCTGTTATCCACTTGCCATCGGCAGCACAAAAAGCCTTTTCGCCCTTGCGCATGATCTCCTGAGTCGCCTCGGGTAAGTTGATCACCATCTGGTAAGTCTGGGGTTCGACCAAAGATTGCCAGCGGACATAGATTTTTTGGGGTAAATCCGCCCCAGTCACATTTTTACCTTTTCCAATGCCAGGTTTCTGAGGCCATCCTTTAGGGTCACCTGAATTGTTGGGAGGTCTTTGTATCGCGGCGGTGCCACTCATTGCACGGGGATACACCTGTTCCTTTACATCGACCACATCAGCTGACTCGATCCAAACCTCCATGTAATCGGGCGCCGAGAATCCCAAGTACCAGGATTTGTAAGGCATTGGCTCGCTGTTGGCGTATGTGCAACCACTGAGCAAAAATGCGCAAATCGTAGTTCGCAAGAAATTACTCATCAGGCTGCTTTGGCTCTGTCACTTCCAAGAATCATAGGGCACACCAAACTTTTCGATGTACGCTTTGGACTGGTCGGATAGCTTGTCGTACTTGCCGCCAGACTTACCTTCATAAGGTCCTCTTGGGTCAATTTCGGCTTTTACCTTAGCCACTTCTATCGCTGGCAGGCACGATCCCATTACCCACACTTTAGCCATCCCTCCGGGTGCCAGATTTATTACCAATACCTCGCGGTAGCCTGTTATCCATTTTCCATCAGCAGCACAAAAGGCTTTTTCACCCTTGCGCATAAGTTCCCTGGTCGACTCGGATATCTCGATAACCATTTTATAAGTTTGAGGTTCAACCAATGATTGCCATCGGACGTAGATTTTTTTGGGTAAGTTTGCTCCAGTTACACTCTTACCTTTGCCCGGCCCCGGCTTTTCCGGCCAGCCTCTAGGGTCGCCCGTGTTATTGGGAGGACTCTGTATCGCAGCAATGCCACTCATGGCACGTCTGTATACTTGGCCTTCGACATCAATAACATCAGCTGTTTCGATCCAGACGTCCATGTAGTTAGGTGCTGAGAAACCCAGGCGCCAGGCTTTGTAAGGTAGCGTTTCACTGTTGGCTAACGTGCATCCACTGAGCAGAAAGGCGGCGATAGCGACGCGTAAAAAGTTACTCATTTGGATGTACCGTACGTACAGAATTTACGTCTGGTCGATTGATGAAGACTATATTCAAGTCACTATTGTTTCGATTTTTAGCGGCGTTCCAGTTGTCAGATAAATGAACGTAACGTTGGAAGAGCAGTTCCTCTTCCTGTGAGGTCAGCCCTATTGTTTTGCTTTTCCCCTGAGCGTACGACAACAATTTTTCGGAGATAGGTATGAGCTCCGCAGGTAGCGCCAGTCTTGGGTTGCTCTCGGGGATTTGTCCAAAAGGCACTCCATTTTCAACGGCTAGTTCGCGCATGATCCGAAAGTAGATCAAGGACAGTTCACTGCGGACCTCTCGTTGACTGCTGACAGCGGCATAAACGTGTTTCATATCTTTGCGGTTTTCTTTGCCCGTAGTACGAAACGGCACCTCCCACGTACGGATCTCCAATGGGAGGTTATATTGGGCCAATTGATCCTGTAGCCGCCTCAAGTCCTCTTGGGCAACTTTGTAACTGTTAGCTTCAACAAAAGATGTCCTTTCGTCTACCGGGCTCCTACGCGGTTTGCTGAGCAGTATCCGCTCTCTCGCCTTAGGTAGATAGCCGCCACCGAGGTCCGAGTGCACGCCCGGCAAAATAATATCGGCAGCCCCAAGACTGTTTAACGCAAAATTGTAACGTCGCTCATTTCGAGCGACTAATTGGACTACTTTCTTCGCGGCGCCTGGTGCTAGATGGATATTGATCCCTGGGTTAAAAGCATTATTACCATTCCAATCTCCTACCAGCGGGTTGGCAATGGCTGCAACTGTGTCGTAGACGCCGATGAAATTTATGGAGATGTCGGTATTTGGCTTCCATGCGAAGCTGTCCGATAACATTGGCGATCCCGCCGGCAGCGCTTTAGCGAGAATACTTTGGCTACCTTTTAGTATTTCATTAGCAAAGTCTCTTGCCGCCGCAGAGCCTCGACTGAATCCGAAAATGTCGAACTCAATGTTCGAAATACGCTTATCAGGATTGTTGTTTTTAAAGAGTCGGATCGCCTGAATAAATAGCTCGGGAGTCTCTTCTACCCGCGCCCGGACACCTTGTGCACCTATGCCTGTGCCTTGTGAAAAAGTCGAGTCCTCCTCGATACTGCTGGTGCCGATCCCATCCACATAAATCGATAAACTCGCCCTTTCTGCATCAATAGGCAGCGCTTCATCCACTTGGTTCTGATAAAGGTCATACAGTCTGGCTACGTTACTGACATCATTGCCATAACTGTTGTCCGGGCTACTTCCTTTGCCGTCGTAGCCTAAAGAAGCGCAGAACTGACGGATGTCCTCGGCCATATCTTGCAGGTTTACATCCGGAGCGAAGCAACCATAAACACGCTCGCTATTGTTACGGTTATTCCCCGTACCATCAAAGAACATCCCAATCCGCAACGTAATTTCTTCCAGCTCAACCTCTTCTTCCTCTTCCTCCAGCTCTTCCTCCTCAGCCGGACGTGCTGCCTTAGGCTCCAAATCAGCCACCGCATTAAACTTGCCAACCGGCGGAGCACTCAGCAGTTTCCCTGCTGCGGCCGCCGCTGCTGCACCCGGAATAATCGGCGGAAGAATCTTAATCCCGCTCCCCGAACCCGGCGCACCACCCGAATTGGTCTTCACCTCAGCCCCACTAATCGTCACGCCCCCGGCATCCACCTTGACGAAACTCCCGCCAGCCTTGGCCGTCAGTTCCATCCCGCCTTCAACTACCACCTTGTCGCCAGCGTTGTAGTGAATCTCTTCTCCCGCCTCGACGAACTGCGCCGTGCCGACCTTCACATGCTGGGTCGCCGCCACCGTCAGGTGATCATCGGCCCGCGCTTCAGTCTTGCGGTCCAGGTGAGTGATGCGGTGTTCTTCAACCTTGAACTCGCTGAAGACATTGGCCTCGACCGTGTCGTGCCGCTCGTTGCCGATGCGGATTTTCTGGTCGTGTTCGATGTTTTCATCCCAGTCGCGCTGGGCGTGGAGGTAGATCTGTTCCGCGCCTTTTTTGTCTTCGATGCGAAATTCGTTGTAGCCCTTGCCGCCCGGTGAGCTGAGGGTCTTGAAGGTGCTGCGGGTTTTGTTTGCCGGCAGGTCGTAGGGGACGACGTTTTCCTTGTGGTACAGGCAGCCGGTGACCAATGGCTGGTCGGGGTCGCCTTCGAGGAAGGTGACGAGCACTTCCATGCCGACGCGCGGGATGGCGATGCCGCCGTAGGCACTGCCGGCCCAACCGGTGGCGACGCGCAGCCAGCAGCTGGTTTTGTCGTTGGCCTGGCCGTCGCGGTCCCAGAAGAATTGCACTTTGACGCGACCGTATTCGTCGCAATGGATTTCTTCGCCCGGCGGGCCGGTGACGATGGCGGTCTGGCTGCCGAGGACTTGCGGTTTCGGGTGTTCGAGGGCAGGGCGGTAGTGCGCGTCCCACGGCGTGGCGAGGAAGCGGTTGCGGTAGCCCTGGTGGAAATCGTCTTTGTTGTGGGTGACGTCGCTGGTGATGTTCTCGCCGAGCACTTGCGGCTGTTTGCCTTCGTGGACCACTTCCAGCAGCAGCCAGAGATCGTTCCATTCGCTGCGCGGGTGTTCGCTGAGGGCCATGAAGTGGCCGCTGACCAACGTCGGTTCGTCACCTTTGCCTTCAGCGAGTTTGTAGTCGCTGCGATGGCGTTCCAGCGCACGGGTCGCCAGTTGTTTACCGCGTTCGCGCGTGAGAAAGAGGCCGGGGTAATCGTAGTCTTCGAGGTCCGGGGCGACGCCGCTCTTGGCGGCGCCTTCGGGCAGGATGCGTGGCTTTTCAAAGTCGTAGTCGCGGCGGCTGACGCGGCTGGTGCGGGTTTCCAGGCGCAGGTTGAAGCGTTTGATCACCGGTTTCTCGGCGGCCATGCCGGAGTCTTGCTGGTAGGCCACGGGCGAGAGTTTGCGGAAAACGGTCTGGTCATCGCCGAACACCAGCGTGTGGCCGCTGGCACTGTGCTGGAAGTGGAAGTGAATGCCTTCTTCTTCGCACAGGCGCTGGATGAAATGCAGGTCGGATTCGTCGTACTGCACGCAGTAGTCGCGGTCCGGGTAAACCGCACCGAGCTGAAAACTGTACGCGTCAGCGAGGATGCCGCGCGCTTCCAGGACCTGCGCGATGATCTTCGGCACGCTTAACTGCTGGAAGATTTGCTGGTCGTGGTTGTGGCGCAGGTACGCCAATTGCGGGCACAGGCTGATGCTGTAGCGGGTCAGTTTTTTACCCGAGTCGCCTTGCTCGATTCGATAGACCAGGCCGTGGATGAGGCCTTTGCCGGTTGCGCCGAAGGTCAGGCAACCTGGTTTGTGCAGAATGTCTTCGAGTTTCAGGTCGGGGCGGGCGCTGACCAGCTCGATGTCGAAACAGAACGGCTGGTTGAGGGCTTCACGGCCGACGAAACTGAGGACTTGCAGGTCGGCGGAAACACCTTCCAGCGTGAGGGAAATATGGGTTGCGTTAGCGTCCAGCATGCCTTGAATTCCGTCCTTTGGATAAGCTGGGGCGGATGGTGCAGGATTAAACGGCCTCGTTCAAGGCGCAAATGGCGTACGTGCGGATGCCTTGTGCTATCAGGAAAACCCTTAGGCACAAGGTATGGGTCAATGAATGCGGGGCATATTTCGTCATCTGTTCCTGAACACGACAGCGTCACGCAATTGCGGCGACCGGGAATCGACAGTCATTTTCAGACTTTCGGGGTGGTGACCCTGAGATTGGCGGTGTGTGTTACACCGCCATCGCGAGCCGGCTCGCGATGAGGGCCTTACATTCAGCGCAATTCCAACTGCCCGCCTGGAACGTATCACCTGAGCCTACGGTGTCGGCGCCCTAAGTATTTGTATTGCGCGAAGGTTTCAACATGGGCCTCTTCGCGACGTCGTCTCAGGGCAGGACTTCAGCCATGAACGCTCCATTCGGAGAAATGGCAGTGAATGGACTGGGTTCACCCCCTCCCACCATAGTGAACTCCGGCGGCTCCGACCCCACGATATTGCCAACCACTTTGCGTCCATCGTTTTCTTTTTTCAGCAGCAGGACATTATTATCGCTGACCCGTTTGACCCGACCGTAAGTCTGACCTTTTGGCGCAGTGACAATGTTGATGGCAATGTCTTGAGGGTGCCAAAAGCCGGGGTTTGGAGTGCCGTCCAAAGTGTGGTAGTCGAGGGCAATGTTCCCGCTGCTATTAACGGCCACACCAACAACGCTTGACATAAAATTATGCAAGTCTAGGACTTTGGGCTCGGAATTTTCCCCATCCCAGTAGGTTGCCATGGGCTTGTTGTTCGATGAAACACAACTCCCTACATATCGGTTTGCATTATTGACCGCTCGAATCTCGCAAGACGAGTAATTCGCCGGGACGTTTACATTGACGGCGATGAAGCCAGAAATATCTCTGTAGGCAATTTTCGCAACGCCTTTCCCCGCCTCATCACGGCAGTTGAGCGCGACACGAGGCGCGTCAGGTGCCATCTGATCGTTGATCGCAACCGCTTGGCAGTTATCCCTGGGGGTTGACACCGTCATCGGGGTTTTAGCGTCTACTGAGGTCCACATCGTTGCAGTGGCACGACCATTTTTGTCGATGCTTTGCCCCACAACAAACCCACTGTTGTTGTAGGCAACTGCTTTTGTACTGACATCGTCCGGGTTTCTCTGGTCCTGAAAAATGCTGCGAAGTGGCTCCAGTTTAGTGGCGACGGTATAGGGCGGTTTCCAGATTGTCCCGAATTCCAGGCCGTTGGTTTCTTTACAGTTGCCTGAGACAGTTCCGTCGATACCAATTCCCAGAACTCTACAATCCTGCCCTTGCACAAGGCTTGGGAGGACGATCGAACCGGTAATGTTATCTGAGCTCCAGACGATCACCGCTCCGTTGGATGCCGTGCAGTTACCCACCGCACGTTTATAGTTGTTGATGTCGATCACTTCGCACGAGGAAAACTCTTTGGCCATGCGAATTTGCAGATTAGTAGTGGCCATCGTGTCCGTTCCGTACGCCAAAGCAAATGCGGCCAGTATCGCGTTCAGCGACGTTAGATTTTTAATGATCTTCCGTTTCATTTTCTGCTCCATCTTGTTAGCGTGTGGGCTCGAACCAGACTGTTGTTCAGGTCCGTAACAGCAACACTGCAAGAAGAGTTAATATCAAAAAATGAAGCTCGACTACTGTCAGATCTAACAGTGGACGGCCACTGTTAGAGTGTATGTACTGGCCGGTTGAGATCGTTGTTTTCTGGTCGTGAAGGACTCGCCCCCGGCAGTTTCCGTTTATGGCGGAGGGACGATTTATCAGATGAGTTGCTGCCGATACGGCAAATCCGGCCCGGTCTTGCTACACGTCAACGCCGCCGCCGTCACCGCGAACTTCAACATCCCGTCAATCTGTTCACGGCCGAGCGATTGCACACCTTCCACCGAATCCAGCTGTTGCTCGGTCAACCACGTAATCAACGCCGCCTGGAACGTATCGCCAGCCCCCACCGTGTCGGCAATCTTCACCGAACTGGCCGGCACCGACCACGAACCATGAGCCCGGCTAAACACCGTCGCGCCTTCGCCACCCCGGGTCAGGAACACCAACTGACAGCGATGCTGCAGCCAGCCTTCAATCACGCGCTGTGGGTCCTGCTCGGGATACAACAGGCTCAAATCCTCATCGCTGACTTTGATCAGGTCCGCGTATTCGACCAGCGTCGCGATCCGCGAACGCCACAGGTCAATGTTCGGTTCAGGATTGAGCCGTACGTTCGGGTCGAGGCTGATCAGGCGTTTACCGCTTTCACGCTGAACCAGCGCCAGCAACGTGTCGGCTATCGGTTGCACCACCAACGAGAACGAACCGATGTGCAAGCCGCGCACTTCAGTCCCCAGTTCCGGCAGGTGTTCCGGTTTCAACTGACGGTCCGCGCAGCCTTCACCGCGAAAGCTGTAATGCGGCGAGCCGTTGGCGCCCACCGCAACCATCGCCAATGTCGTGGGTGCGGCGAAGTCCACGAGGAAGTCCGGGCGCACGCCTTCGTTCAATAGCACTTGCTGCAAGCGCCGGCCGAGGTAGTCGGTGGACAGTCCGGCAAACAGCGCCGAGTCCACACCCAAACGGCGCAAACCGACGGCGACATTGAACGGCGAGCCACCGGCAATCGCCTTGAAATTCACTTTTGAAGCCAGGCCGCTGGCGTCGTCTTCACTGAAGAAATCGAACAGCGCTTCGCCACACACCAGATACATAATTGTTCACTCTTTAAAGGGTTGCGACATGCTGTTGATAGCGTTCGTAGGCCTGCTGACAGGCCGCCACATGCTTTGCAATCGGCAAGGTTTCGCTGGCCAGGTCGAGTTTGACGCAGCGCTCGCACAGGTCCGCCAGACTGTCTTCCTGCCCGTTCGCCCAGGACCTGCACCACGCTGCTTGAATCGCCGCGCCGAGGGCGGCGGCTTCGCTTTGTTCGGTGCAGATTACGGGCGTATCCATGATGTCGGCGACGATCTGTCGCCACACCGGGCTCTTCGAGCCGCCGCCGATCAGGCAGATGCTGCGGCTTTGTAAGCCATTCTGGCGCAGCAGGTCCAGCCCATAACGCAAACCGAAGGTCGTGCCTTCCACCACCGCGCGGCACAGGTTGGCCGGCGTCAGGTTGGTCATCGTCAGCCCCAGCAGGCTGCCGGTAGCATGGGGCAGGGCGGGGACGCGTTCGCCGTTGAGGAACGGCAGCATGCTCACGCCTTCGGCACCGATGGGGGCTTGCGCGACTAAATCGTTGAACTGCTGGATATCCAGGTCGAACAACTCGCGAATAACACCCGTCGCGTTGGTCAGGTTCATCGTGCAGATCAGCGGCAGCCAGCCACCGCTGGAGGAACAAAAGGTCGCCACCGAGGCGTCCGTGCTGACTTTCGGTTGATCGGCATAGGCGTAAACGGTGCCTGACGAACCGAGGCTCATGGTGATCGCGCCGGGCTTGATGTTGCCGGTGCCGATCGCGCCCATCATGTTGTCGCCGCCGCCGCTTGAAACCAGCGCATGCGGGTTGATGCCCAAGCGTTCGGCGATGCTCGGCAGGACCGTGCCGACGGCTTGATGGGCGTCGATCAACTCCGGCAGGGCGGCTTGCAGACGCCCGCTGGGGTCGATGTCGCGCAGCAGCTGCAAGTCCCACTGGCGGCTGCGCACGTTGAAATACCCGGTGCCGGAGGCGTCGCCATACTCGCTGCAGCTACGGCCGGTGAGCCAGTAATTCAGGTAGTCGTGGGGCAGCAGGATGCGGGTGATTCGGGAAAAAATCTCGGGATGCTGTTCTTTGGTCCAGAGCAGTTTTGACACGGTGTAGCCGGGTGCGATGACGACGCCGAGGCGCTCGAGTGAACCCTTTTCACCGCCGAGGTGCTCCAGCAGGCGGTCGTTTTCGGCTGTGGTTTCGGTGTCGCACCAGAGTTTGGCGGGGCGCAGGACCTGGCCCTGATCGTCGAGCAGGACCAGTCCGTGTTGCTGGCCTGAGACGCCGATGCCGAGGAGGTGTTGACCGTCGACGTTGGCGGCGAGCAGGGCGTTTCGGGTGGCGAGGGTGAAAGCTTCCAGCCACTGATGTGTGTCCTGCTCACGGCGGCCGTTGGCGCCGCTGATCAGGGTGTGGGCGGCGGCGCCCTGGCCCAGCACTTGGCCGCTGACTGCGTCGAGGACAATGGCTTTGGTGCCTTGGGTGCCGCAGTCGATGCCCAGGAAAAGGTGTTGGTTTGCCATGTCAGGTCCTTGGAGTGTCAGGTCGATCTCGCGATGACGGTAGTCCATTCACCGCAGTACTTAAGCCAGCACCCGCTCCAACGTCCGCGTCACCCCCACCTCCCGCAAGCTGTTACAGCACCACTCAAACGCCGCCACAAACTCGGCCGAATGCGGAATCGCGGTGCCAAAAATCTCCTCGACCGCCAGCAACCGCTGGGTAATCAACACATCATCCGCCACCAGCCCCTGAAAAAAAGCCGCCCGTGGGTCCGGAATCGAATAGGTATCACCGTTTTCATCCACCCCCTTCAAATACAGCGCCCACGCCGCCACCACCAGCGCCGCACGCTTGGTCTCTCGACCGTCGGCAATCAAGCGGTTGATCGTCGGCACCGTGAATTTGGGAAATTTCGACGAGCCGTCCGAACACACTCGCTCCAGTTGATCGGCAATCGCCTGATTGGAGAAGCGTTCAACCAAGGTGTTTTTGTAGTCTGTCAGGTCAATCCCCGGCACCGGCGACAGTTGTGGCGTGACGTCCAGGTCCATGTAAGCCCGCATGTAGCGCACAAACAGCGGGTCGTTCATGGTTTCGTGAACGAAGCGATATCCCTTCAAGAACCCGAGATACGTCAGCGCCAGATGACTGCCATTGAGCAGTTTGATCTTCATCTCTTCATAAGGCGTGACGTCGTCCGTGAACTGCACGCCGACCTTTTCCCAGGCCGGGCGACCGTTGACGAATTTGTCTTCCAGCACCCATTGCACAAACGGTTCGCAGACCACGGGCCAGGCATCGTCAACCGCGTGTTTGTCAGCCAGTTGCAGGCGATGTTCGGTGCTGGTCATCGGCGTGATGCGGTCAACCATGGCGTTGGGGAAACTCACGTTGCGGTCGATCCACTCGCACAGATCGGCATCGCGCAACGCGGCGAAGGCCAGTAGCGCTTTGCGGGTCACCGCGCCGTTGTGCGGCAGGTTATCGCAGGACATCAGCGTGAACGCCGGGGTGCCGGCAGCGCGCCGTTTGGCCAGGGCGGCGCAGAGGAAACCGAACACGGTTTTCGGCGCATCCGGGTGCGTCAGGTCGTGCTGGATTTGCGGCAAGTGCGCCATGAACTCGCCGTTGCTGTCATCGATGCAGTAACCGCCCTCGGTGATAGTCAGCGAGACGATGCGGATCTCGGGGCCGGCGAGTTTTTCGATCAGTGCGGTCGCGCCGTCTTCGGCCAGCAGCATGTCGCGAATCGCACCGATCACCCGGACTTCGGTGTCATCGGTATCGCCGAGTTCGAACAGGGTGAACAGGTAATCCTGCTCTTTGAGATCGTCCCGGGCGTGCCGGTCTTCGGCGCGCAGGCCGACCCCGCAAATCGCCCAGTCCAGGCCTTCGCCAGTGTTCATCAGCGCGTCGGTGTAATACGCCTGATGGGCGCGGTGAAAACCACCGACGCCAATGTGCGCGATGCCTTGGCGCGTATCGCTCAGGGCGTAGGCGGGCAGGACCACCTCGGGTTTGAGATGGTGGAGATTCTGTTTATTGAGTTTCATCACATAGTCTCGATATCAGGCCGCAGCGCGTAACGGACGGGTCAACGCCACGCCGTCGGCATCGAATAAATGGCAGTGTTCGGCGTCCAGGTGCAGGCTCAGCGACTCGCCGTAACGGCTGGCGAGGTCGCCGCGAACACGCATGGTCAGGGCCTCGCCGGAGGAGGTCACGACGTGGCAGAACGTGTCGCTGCCCAAACGCTCGCTGACGTCGGCGGTGACTTGCAGCGTGCAGTCGCCGGGTTGTGCCAGTTCCAGGTGTTCCGGACGAATGCCCAGGGTCACTGCGCCACCGACGCTCAAGTTGGCGCCGGTCAACGGCAGGGTGATGCGAGCACCGGCGTCGAGCAGCACTTCACAGCTTTGGCTGTCGATGCGGGTGACGTTGCCCTTGAGGAAACCCATTTTCGGCGTGCCCAGAAAGCCCGCGACAAACAGGTTGGCCGGTTGGTGATACAGGTCCAGCGGCGAGCCGACCTGTTCGATTTTGCCGCCGTTGAGCACCACCACCTTGTCGGCCATGGTCATGGCTTCGACCTGATCGTGGGTCACGTAGATCATCGTCGCTTGCAGTTCTTTGTGCAGTCGCAGCAGTTCCAGGCGCATCTGCACCCGCAGGGCGGCGTCGAGGTTGGACAGCGGTTCGTCAAACAGGAAGATTTTCGGGTTGCGCACAATCGCCCGGCCGATGGCCACGCGCTGACGCTGGCCGCCAGACAGCTGTTTCGGTTTGCGTTCCAGCATTGGACCGAGTTCGAGGATGCGCGCAGCTTCGCCGACTTTCTTCTCGACTTCCGCTTTCGGCACGCCGGCCAGATCGAGGGCAAACGACATGTTCTTTTTCACGGTCATGTGCGGGTACAGGGCGTAGGTCTGGAACACCATCGCCAGGTCGCGCTTGGCCGGGCTGACTTCGGTGATGTCGCGGCCGTCGAGCTCGATGGTGCCGCCGCTGACTTCTTCCAGGCCGGCGATCAGGCGCAGCAGGGTCGATTTGCCGCAACCCGACGGGCCGACGAACACCACGAATTCCTTGTCGTTCACTTCCAGGTCGATGCCTTTGATGATGGAAAAGCCTTCGAAGCCTTTTTGCAGATTCTTGATTTTCAGGTTGGCCATGGTGGCGCTCCTTTTGTGCTTATTCTTTGAGGGCTATTTCACGGCACCGAACGACAGGCCGCGGACCAATTGTTTCTGGCTGATCCAGCCGAAGATCAGGATCGGCGCGCAAGCCAGGGTCGACACCGCCGACAACTTGGCCCAGAACAAGCCTTCAGGGCTTGAGTAAGAGGCAATCAACGCGGTCAGCGGCGCGGCTTTGGATGAGGTCAGGTTCAAGGACCAGAACGCCTCGTTCCAGCACAGGATCAGCGACAGCAAAACGGTTGAAGCCAGGCCGCCCTTGGCGATCGGCAGCAGCACCCGGACCATTTCCTGCCACAGCGTGGCGCCGTCGAGGCGCGCGGCTTCGAGGATGTCTTTGGGGATGTCTTTGAAGTAGGTGTAAATCATCCAGACCACAATCGGCAGGTTGATCAGCGTGTAGATCACGATCAGCGCGATGCGCGTGTCGAGCAAGCCGAAGGTCTTGGCCAGCAGGTAAATCGGCATCAGCACGCCCACCGGTGGCAGCATTTTGGTCGAGAGCATCCACAGCAGCGTGCCCTTGGTGCGCTGGGTTTCGTAGAACGCCATCGAGTAGGCCGCCGGCACGGCGATCAGCAGGCATAACGCCGTGGCACTGAAGGAAATCACCACCGAGTTCCAGGCGAAGCTGAAGTAGTCGCTGCGTTCATTGATGTGCAGGTAGTTCTCCAGCGTCGGCGTGAAGATGAACTGCGGTGGCGTGGCGAACGCGTCGATTTCGGTTTTGAAACTGGTCAGCACCATCCAGAAGATCGGGAAGAAAATCACGATGGCAATGGCCCAGGCCAGCGTGCCGAGCAGCAGGCTTTGCAGGCGGCGGGATTGTTGAAGGGTCATGGCGCAGGCCTCAGGCTTTGTCTGTCAGGTTTTTGCCGATCATGCGCACCAGCACGATGGCCGCGATGTTGGCAATCACCACCGCGATCAAGCCGCCGGCGGATGCCATGCCGACGTCGAACTGCACCAGCGCCTGGTTGTAGATCAGGTAGGCGAGGTTGGTCGAGGCGTAGCCGGGGCCGCCGTTGGTGGTGGTGAAGATTTCGGCGAACACCGAGAGCAGGAAGATGGTTTCGATCATCACCACCACCGCAATTGGCCGCGCCAGGTGCGGCAAGGTCAGGTGCCAGAAGATGGCGACAGGCCCGGCGCCGTCGAGGCGTGCGGCTTCCTTCTGTTCCTGGTCGAGGGACTGCATGGCGGTCATCAGGATCAGGATCGCGAAGGGCAGCCATTGCCAGGACACAATGATGATGATCGACAGCAGCGGGTAGTGCGCCAGCCAGTCCACCGGTTGCGCGCCGAACAGTTTCCAGACGTAGGCGAGAATCCCCGACACCGGATGGAAAATCAGGTTCTTCCAGATCAGCGCACCGACGGTGGGCATGATGAAGAACGGCGAAATCAGCATGACCCGCACGATGCCGCGGCCCATGAACTCACTGGCTTCAAGCAGTGCACTGATCAGCACACCGAACACCACGCTGATCAGCAACACGCTGCCCACCAGCAACAAGGTGTTGGTGGCGCCGGGCAGGAAGCCGGAATCCGTCAGGAAGTAAGTGAAGTTCTCCAGCCCGACGAACTCGTTTTCACCCGGATTGAGCAGGTTGTAGCGAATCGTCGAGAAGTAGACGGTCATGCCCAGCGGCACGATCATCCACAGCAGCAACAGGGCGACCGAAGGACTGACCAGAAACCAGCCGGGATTGGCCAACCGGCTTTTACGCACCGGTTGGGGAATGTCCATCTGAGCGTTGGCAGTTGAAATATTCATGGCATTAAACCAATTAGGAACAGACATACGAAGATCGACATGTGGGAGCGGGCTTGTGTGGCGAGGGAGCTTGCTCCCGCTGGGTCGCGAAGCGGCCCCAATAGCTTTGCGACTGCTGCGCAGCCGAGCGGGAGCAAGCTCCCTCGCCACAAAAGCCCACTCTGGATCGGTTGCGAGAGTTACTTGGGATAACCGGCGCGCTTCATCTCGCGTTCGGTGGTTTGCTGGGCCGCAGCCAAGGCTTGATCGACCGTGGTTTGCCCAATCAGCGCCGCCGAGAACGACTTGCCCACCTGGGTGCCAATGCCCTGGAACTCAGGAATGGTCACCAACTGAATACCGATATACGGCACGGGCTTGAGCGTCGGCTTGCTCGGGTCCGCTGCCTTGAGCGACTCCAGCGTGACCTTGGCGAACGGCGCGGCATTCATGTAGGCCTCGCTGTAGGTGGAGGCGCGAGTGCCGGGCGGCACGTTGGCGATGCCGTCTTTCTCCGCGACCAGCGCGCCGTATTCCTTGGAGGTGGCCCAGGCACTGAACGTTTTGGCGGCGTCCTTGGCCTTGGAGCTGGTCGGAATCGCCAGCGCCCAGGAATAGAGCCACGCCGAACCCTTGTCGGTGGTTTCGTGCGGGGCGTAGGTGAAGCCAACGTGGTCGGCCACCTTACTTTGGGTTTTGTCAGTGACGAACGAGCCGGCAACGCTGGCATCGACCCAGATTGCGCATTTGCCGCTGTTGAACAGTGCGAGGTTTTCGTTGAATCCGTTGCTGGAAGCGCCCGGCGGACCAGACTGCTTCATGGTCTCGACGTAGAAGTTCAGGGCGTTTTTCCACTCTGGACCGGTGAATTCCGGCTGCCATTTCTCATCGAACCAACGTGCGCCATAGGCGTTGGCGACGGTGGTGATCAGCGCCATGTTCTCGCCCCAGCCGGCCTTGCCGCGCAGGCAGATGCCGTACTGTTCTTTATCCTTGTGCGTGAGTTTGCTGGCGAATTCGCCGATCTGGGTCCAGGTCGGGCGCTCGGGCATGGTCAGCCCGGCCTCCTTGAACAGGTCGGTGCGGTAATAGGTGATCGAGCTTTCGGCGTAGAACGGCAGGGCGTACAGGGAGCCTTTGACTGAAAGGCCCTCACGCACCGACGGGAAGACGTCGTCCAGGGCATAAGACGCCGGTAAGTCCTTCATCGGCTCCAGCCAACCCTTGGCACCCCACAGTGCGGCTTCGTACATGCCTATGGTCAATACATCGAACTGTCCGCCCTGAGTGGCGATGTCAGTGGTCAGGCGTTGGCGCAGGACGTTTTCTTCCAGTACCACCCAGTTGAGCTTGATGTCCGGGTGCTCGGCCTCGAAGGTTTTCGAGAGCTTTTGCATGCGGATCATGTCGCTGTTGTTGACGGTGGCGATGGTCAGCGTTTGAGCGCCGAGGCTGATGCTGCTGAGGGTCATGCAGGTGAGGGCAAGCAGAGCTTTTACAGAAGGTTGCATCGTGCACTCCTTTTCTGCGACCCAAGGGTTACAGAAGGACAGTTATTGTTTTTGTGTCTTCCTGCGGCAGGAAGAATGTGCGCTGATTACAGCCCTCAATTGAAGATGAGACAAATCATCCATCGCACTTGGATCGATACTATTTTGCACTCGGGTTAGAGAAAGGCAGGATTTAACGCGCTGCACTCTGTAGCAGCTGCCGGACAAGGTGTCAGTGCTGATTTTGCTCAGTAAGGCGCTGCACTGCCAGCCGCCGGTAGTGCGATGGTGTCATGCCCTTGAGTTGCTGAAAGCGCCGGTTGAAGTTGGAAATATTGTTGAAACCCGACTCGAAGCACACGTCGGTCACCGGTTTGTCGCCATCGGCCAGCAACTCACAGGACTTGCTGATGCGCAGACGATTGACGAATTCGATGAAGCAGCGCCCGGTGGCTTGCTTGAAGACGCGACTGAAGTAAGTCGGCTTCATGCCCAAATGCTCGGCGACTTCTTCGAGCGACAGCTCCCGGGCGTAGTGGGCGAAGATGTAATCCACGGCTCGGTTGGTGCGATCGATATTATGCTCATCAGCCAATTGCGGCGTCGTTGCCCCTGACAGCAATTGAAAATCGTCGGAGGCCGCCAGCAGCTCCAGCAGAATGAAAAAGTGTCCGAGGCGGGTCACGCCTTGGGTGTCGGCGATCCGTTGCATCAGTGTCATGGCCTGGCGGATGGTGCGCTTGCATCGGAACTCGATGCCGTACTGCGCGCGCTCCAGCAGTGGCGCCAAGGTCTTGAGTTCGGCGAACACCTGATGGCCGCTTTCGAACAACTCGTCAGTGAAGTTGACCAGCATGTCGCGCTTGGGCACCACTTCGTCTTCCTCGACCTGGCTGATCCAGTTGTGCGGCAGGTTGGGGCCTGTAAGGAACAATGTCTCCGGATAGAAGTTGCCGATGTAGTCGCCGATGAACACTTTGCCGGAGCTGGCGACGATCAGGTGCAGTTCGTATTCCTTATGAAAATGCCAGCGCACCAAAGGGCAGGGGAACCCGTGCTGGCGGTAAATGATGGACAACCCGTTATGGTCATCCATCAGTTCATAGGAGGGGTCTGTCACGCGGGCTGTTCGGGTCATGTCAGGACGCTTTTCTTGTTATCGCTACCGGATCATGCCCCTTTTGGCACCTGCGATGCCAGCCTGCAATGACGATCACTTATGCCGGCTCATGCAATCGGTGCCCGTATACCGCCTTCATGCTGGTGGCACTCCAGCAATAGCGGACGATGTCCGCTTCATCAAAGAAGTCGGTGCTGATAATGCTGCACCGCGTGACCCAATCGCGAGAGCTGTGGAACCAATCGTTGATTTGATTTTTTAAGTGTTGCGGGCCACCCAGCAGCGAATAGCAGGTTGCTGGCAACGACCAGAGGAAGGTCTCGTAAGGGGCTCCCGCGAGGGTGGTCTCGATGTGTGATTTTAGATCGATGGCATCGGTGAATGCGTTGCCGTTCCACTTATGAGGAATCTGCGGCCAGAAATATTCATTGTCCAGTCCGGGTTTCGCGCGCGCCGCCAAGACGATGCGGCGCCGCGAACTGGCACGTTTGAGTTGTTCCACGGTGCTGAATGCATCCGAATAGGGAATCAAGCGCGAACCCAGGCGGCGCATCAGCAAGTCATTGAATTGCCGGTAGTCGAAAATCTTTGGCCCATCTTCCAACTGATGGAAATCGAGGACGATGAATTCGTCCGGGTTTTGAGTCAGGAATGTCGCTACCGCTTCGATCAGCTCATCAAGAATGCGGTGGGACTGAAAGCCGTTGTGATGAAAATAATAGACCGGCACTTCCGGGCCGGCGGTACAGCCGAGCCGGATATCGAATGCCCGTGCGCCGTTGGCCAGTTGCCAGGCAAATGAATCGTTCTGGCACGTCGTCCAATTGCCGACCACGACCTCGTAGTTGGGGGCCTTTTTGTCCATCCCGGCGTTGTGCGTGCCGGGCCAGACAATATCGGTCAACTTCAAATGGCCGATGTCCAGTACGTTGCTCATCCATTTTTGTGTGTCGAGTGCGGTTGCAGTGTTATAGGTCATGACGTTTCCTTGTCGGTGATTTGCCCCATCCGTGGGGGAGACTCATGACCCAGCGTAGAAGTGCCTGCCAGCATTGCCAGTCACAGAAACACTTGCACAAAAATAGCGATTTAGTGGCGCGGCAACTAAGCATTGCGCCAGCCGGCTTTTTTCAGGTTGACGGTTTTGCAATAAGAAACCAGTTGGGATTCTTCAATGAAGTCGACATTGATAATGTTGCACTTCTCGGCCCAATTACTGGTCTTTGGATCAAACCAGGAATCAAGTTTTTCGTGTATATCTACCGGGCCGCCGAGCGCGCTGTAGCTGGTGGCGGAAAGCGACCAGGGTGCCCACGTTCCTGGCGGGTTTTTCAACACGTCAGCAATGTGTTTCTCCAACTCCTTGGCGTTGGTGATGCCACTGCCGGACCATTGGTGTTCGATTTGCCGGATAAACAAATTTTCATCAAGTGCGGGATGCCATGGGGCTGCGACCAACACCCTTTGTAGGGGGCTGATTTTTTTGAGTTGATGCAGACTCAGGGATTGGTTTTTTCTGGGGATCAGGCAATGGCCGAGAAATAGCTTGATCATATTATTGAAGTAAGCGTAATCAAACGGGTCCCCCTTCAAATCATGGAAGTCCAGAATGATGAACTCATCGGGGTTCTCCCGAAGAAAGTGTTGCACATCGGTGACAAGGTTCCCCAAGGTACGGTTATTGCGGTAGCCATTGTGGTGAATGCGAAATTTCCCTGGATCGGGTGCACCCGCGTCGTACATCAGACGAATGTCGAGTGCTCGCGCCCCATGGTTCAGTTGCGCGGAAAAGGATTGATGCTGGCAGGCCAGCCAGTGAGCACCCGGAATAAATGGCCAGGACGCTTTCCAGTCGCTGCCAGCGTTGTGAGTGCCCGGCAGTGTTAATTCAGTGAGCGACAATGTATCAATTGCCGGATGGGCGGACATCCAGTTGTTGAGCGCGTCATTATTTTGAACAGCGTAATTCATGGGGTGCATCCCTGCATTGAAAGATTAAATAAAAAGACTGTGCCGAACGTGACTGAAAGTTTGCACGTTCGGCTTGGTATTAAGAAGGGGGATGCCGGGCGGGGTCAATAATACGGCTGATGCAAAATGTTTATTGTTAAAGTGTTATAGCGGAGTTCTGTTTTTTGCTTCAATCCATTGGGCCATATACTGCGTACTTTTATGGTGGTGGTGACGCAACATGCTGCCTGTAAAGTTATCACTTCTAAGTTGCGACAGATGTTGCTGGCAGTACAACAATTTATCGATCAATGCTGGACCATGTACAGACGGTTGATAGCGATCGGCCAACAACGTCCGCCCCAGGGATTGGGCTTCTATCCAAAGTGTCTCATCCTTGTACAGTCGAACCGCGCTATCGGCGAACGCCTGAGCTGTCTGGGTCACTGCGCCGGGCCAGAGATGTTCGCCCTGCATCGCTTCGGCGCCGATGGGCGTTGTGACCGTAGGCGTGCCACACAACATCGCGTCGACGATCTTGCCTTTGATACCTGCACCGAAACGCAGCGGTGCCAGACACACCCGTGCCGCCGACATGACTTGCAAGGCATCTTCAGCCCAGTTCATTACATGAAAGCCCTGCGCCGGGTTGTGCAGGGCCGTGGCCTTGGGCGGTGTGTAAGCGCCGTAGATATGCAACTGCGCCTTGGGCAATTGTTCGCGGATCAATGGCCAGATGGCCGTTTTCATCCAGAGCACCGCATCCCAGTTCGGCGCATGGCGAAAGTTACCGATACTCAAAAAATGTGCCCGGTCTGCAAACGGCAACGGTGGCGCACTGGGCGGATCGACCATCAGGGGGCACCAGTGCAACAGGTTGCGCGGCAACTTGAATTGCTCGACCAGCAACTCGATTTCCACCTCGGAAATCATCAGGTTCACGTCGCAACGATACAGCGCGGCAATTTCGCGTTTGGCCAGGTCCGTATCCGCCATCAACTCGAACTCTTCGCGCAATGCCGGGGCAAACAACTCGCTGAAGTCGTTGGCGTCATCACGGTCTTTCAATCGGTCTTTGAGTCGTTGATGCCGGGCATGACGCAGACTTTGCAAATCCGACGTCTCAAGCACACGCAACGCGTCGGGGCAGTGCTTTTCAACGCGCCAGCCAAACTGTTCTTCCATCATGAACTGATCGAACAGCACGATATCCGGCGCCAGCTCGGTGATGAACGCGTCAAAGCTGCTGTTGTTCAACTCGATGGCGACTTCACGAATACCCAGCGCCGTCAGGTCCGCCCGGTGTTCACCGGTGCCGGCCGGGCTGCTGAAAGTGATGTCCCAGCCTTGCTGCAAGAACGTATCGAGGAGTTGCATGACATGCCCGCTGGCCGCTGAAGAGCGGGGCTCGGGCCAAACGTAACCAATAACCAGAACTTTGGTTGCGCGGGGCTGACTCATTAACGGGTATTCCTTGGTGCGGGTAATAGGGAGGGGCAGTACTGAGAAGCAGAACTGAGAAGTCAGGCGAGCATGGACTTGACCTTGTCCCGCAACTGATCAATCGAGAACGGTTTGCCGATCACCTGCATGCCGTCAGGCACCTCAATGCTTTCGGCATAGCCGCTGGCAAACAGGATGGGTAACTCAGGGCGCAGCATTCGCGCCTGGGTGGCCAATTCTCGGCCGTCCATCACGGGCAGGCCGACGTCGGTCATCATCAGGTTGATGACCTTTTTATTATCCTCGAGAAACTTCAGCGCCTGTTCGCTGCCATCCGCTTCAAGGACGTTGAACTCCAGCTCCTCCAGCACGTCAACGATCAGCATGCGCACAATGGCATCGTCTTCGACTACTAAAATGATGGAGGCGTCGGTGGACATAATGGTTACTCGCAAAGATTGAATTCAGGGGGGCCGGTCGATTGAAATCACCGGGCTCTTGCATGAGTAAGTGGCGGATCCCGACAAGTTCCCAGCGTTGTGCAAAAAAGAACAGCTGTACAAGATGGCAAGGATAACCGCTCCCTTCGCGCTCGCGCAGCTAAATGCGGGATTTACCCTGATACAAGGCAGAAAATTGGATCAACGTGCTTCTTTTGGGGCAAACTCCGTGCTTTTGAACAGTTCGACAAGGCCTCCCCATGACCACTGCGTCTTCGGTTGATGAGCAACGATTCCGCAAACTCCTGAGCCGCAACGTCAGCCTGCCATTGGGCGTCGGTGTCATCAGCGCGGTATTTTTTGTTTCGCTGATCACTTATCTGTTGTCGGTAATCCAATGGGTCGAGCACACCGACCGGGTGATTAATAACGCCAATGAAGCGGCCAAGTTGACCATCGACCTGGAAACCGGCATGCGCGGTTACCTGCTGACCGGTGACGAGCACTTTCTTGACCCCTACGAAACGGCCAAGCCGAGAATAGCGGTGGCCCTTGATACCTTGCTTGAACTGACCGCCGACAACCCGGCGCAAACCGATCGCTTGCGTCGTCTGCAAGCGTTGCAGAGCGAGTGGGCGAGCTACGCGCAATCGATGATCGATTTGCAGCGTAACAGCGGCGATTATCGCGGTGCGGTCAAGGCCGGGCGCGGTAAGCGCCTGACCGATGAAATCCGCAAGCAGTTCGAAGACGTGGTCGACATGGAGCAGCAGCTGCGCGCCACGCGCAGCGACGAAGTGCGCCGTACCACGCTCTGGAGCATCGGCCTGTACCTGCTGTTCGTCGCCGGTGTCAGCGCCATGCTCGCCTTCATTGGTCGACGCGACCTGCTCAATCTCTCGCAAATCTACAGTGCCAACCTCGCGGCGCAGCAATCCAGCGCCTTGCGCCTGGAGCAACAAGCCTGGCTGCGTAACGGCCAGACCGAGCTGGCCGAACAAGTATTGGGGCAACTGAGCCTCAATCTGTTGGGTCGCAACATTCTGCAGTTTTGCGCGCAGTACCTGGGCACCGCCGTCGCCGCCATTTATGTTCGCGAAGACCACGGTGGCCTTAAGCGTATTGCTTCCTACGGTTTCTCTCGCGAGCAGGAAGAGCGAAATCAGCAGATCTACAGCGATGAAGGCATCGTCGGCCAGGTCGCGAACCAGGCCCGCCTGATTCGTCTGGATGATGTGCCGAGCAATTACTTCAAGGTCAGTTCCGGCCTGGGCGAAGGCCTGCCGCACAGCGTGCTCGTAGTGCCGACCAGTGACGACGACCGGGTCAACGGTGTGATCGAGCTGGGCTTCCTGCGTCCGTTGTCTGATCGTGACATCGAGTTGCTGGAGTTGATTGCCGGCAACATCGGCACCTCCATCGAAGCTGCACGCTATCGCCAGCGTTTGCAGGAGGTGTTGGCCGAAACCCAGCAGCTCAACGAAGCGCTGCAAGTGCAGCAAGAAGAGCTCAAGACCGCCAACGAAGAACTCGAAGAACAGTCGCGGATTCTCAAGGAGTCCCAGGCGCACCTGGAAACCCAGCAGGTGGAACTCGAGCAGACCAACGAGCAGCTCGCCGAGCAGGCGCAGATCCTCGCAGACCAGCGCGATGCCATGGATCAGAAGAACACCGAGCTCAACCTGGCCCAGGTGCAGCTTGAGGACCGCGCCCTGGAGCTGCAGCGCTCCAGCAAGTACAAGTCCGAGTTCCTCGCCAACATGTCCCACGAACTGCGCACGCCGCTGAACAGTTCGTTGATCCTGGCCAAATTGCTCGCCGAAAACCCTCAGGAAAATCTCAGCGCTGAACAGGTGAAATTCGCCGAGTCGATTTATTCCGCCGGTAATGACTTGCTCAACCTGATCAACGACATTCTCGATATTTCCAAAGTCGAGGCCGGCAAGCTGGAGATGCGTCCGGAAAACGTCAGCGTCGAGCGTCTGGTTGACGGCTTGCGCGGGATGTTCGAGCCGATGGCGGCTGACAAGCACCTCGCGTTTCACGTTGAACTGCAACCCGGTGCGCCGAAGATGCTTTTCACCGACCGCCAGCGTCTGGAACAGGTGATCAAAAACCTGCTGTCGAACGCGGTGAAATTCACCGAGAAGGGTTCGGTCAGCGTTACCGTGGCCTCGCAACCGAATGAGGGCGTGGCCTTCATCATCCGCGACTCGGGCATCGGTATCGCCGAAGACCAGCAGGACAGCATTTTCGAAGCGTTCCGTCAGG
This sequence comes from Pseudomonas mucoides, assembly GCF_015461845.1. Taxonomy (GTDB): domain Bacteria; phylum Pseudomonadota; class Gammaproteobacteria; order Pseudomonadales; family Pseudomonadaceae; genus Aquipseudomonas; species Aquipseudomonas mucoides. The sequence continues at coordinate 203,274 of NZ_JACOPW010000002.1, forward strand.
CGGATGGCACCACTAATCGCCGCTATGGCGGCACCGGCCTGGGCTTGTCGATTTCCCGGGACCTGGCGGCGTTGCTTGGTGGTTCGATCAGCGTCAGCAGTGAGCCGGGGCAGGGCAGTGTGTTCACGCTGGTGTTGCCTCAGCAATACGTCGAGCCGGGCGACGAGCCTGTCGAGCCGATGCAGGCTTCACCCGTCGCAATCACCCCCCGCGCGGCACCGGCGGAGTTGGCTCCACTGGTTGCCCCGGTTGATATTCCTCGTTTCAACGACGACCGCGGCCAGGCGCCGTTCAAGACACGGTGCATTCTGATCGTGGAGGATGAGCCGAACTTTGCGAACATTCTTTTCGACCTCGCGCACGAACTGGGCTATCAGTGCCTGGTTGCTCACGGGGCCGACGAAGGGTATGACCTGGCCAAGGAGTTCATTCCCGACGCCATTCTGCTGGACATGCGCCTGCCCGATCATTCCGGGCTGACCGTGTTGCAGCGCCTGAAAGAACACGCCGAAACCCGGCACATTCCGGTTCACGTGATATCCGTTGAAGACCGGGTCGAGGCCGCCATGCACATGGGCGCCATCGGTTACGCGGTCAAGCCGACGACTCGCGAAGAACTCAAGGATGTGTTCGCCCGCCTCGAAGCCAAGCTGACCCAGAAGGTCAAGCGCGTGTTGCTGGTGGAAGACGATGATCTGCAGCGCGACAGCATTGCCCGGCTGATCGGTGACGAGGACATCGAAATCACGGCGGTAGGCCTGGCTCAGGACGCGCTGGACCTGCTGCGCACGACGATTTTCGATTGCATGATCATCGACTTGAAATTGCCGGACATGCTCGGTAACGACTTGCTCAAGCGCATGTCCACGGAAGACATCTGCTCGTTCCCGCCGGTGATTGTCTACACCGGGCGCAACCTGACCCGCGATGAAGAGACCGAACTGCGCAAGTATTCGCGCTCGATCATCATCAAAGGCGCCCGCTCGCCTGAGCGTTTGCTGGACGAGGTCACACTCTTTCTGCACAAAGTCGAATCGAAGTTGTCCCATGAACGGCAGAGGATGCTCAAGACCGCGCGCAGCCGCGACAAGGTCTTCGAGGGTCGCAAGGTGCTGCTGGTGGACGACGATGTACGCAACATCTTCGCCCTCACCAGTGCGCTGGAGCAAAAGGGCGCAGTCGTGGTCATTGGCCGAAACGGTCGTGAAGCGATTGAAAGGTTGAATGAAGTCGAGGACATCGATCTGGTGTTGATGGACGTGATGATGCCGGAGATGGATGGCTTCGAAGCCACTATCGAGATCCGCAAGGACCCGCGCTGGCGCAAGCTGCCGATCATTGCGGTGACGGCCAAGGCCATGAAGGACGATCAGGAGCGCTGCCTGCAGGCCGGCTCCAATGATTACCTGGCCAAGCCTATCGACCTGGATCGTCTGTTCTCGCTGATTCGCGTGTGGTTACCGAAGATGGAACGCATTTAGTGGAAGGCATTTATTCAGTGGAGCGAAACAGCGACATCGAATTGCGCTTGTTGATCGAGGCGATTTACCTCAAGTACAGCTACGACTTTCGCGACTACTCCGGCGCTTCGATCAAGCGTCGGGTGAATCATGCGCTGGTTCAGTTCGAGTGCAACACCATCTCGGCCTTGCAGGAAAAGGTCCTGCACGACCCGACGGCGTTCATGCAGTTGCTGCAACTGCTGACGATCCCGGTCAGCGAGATGTTCCGCGACCCTTCGCACTTCCTCGCGATCCGCAAGGAAGTGGTGCCGCTGCTCAAGACCTATCCTTCGATCAAAATCTGGATTGCCGGGTGCAGTACCGGTGAAGAAGTCTATTCGATGGCGATTCTGCTGCGTGAAGAAGGCTTGCTGGAACGCGCCATCATTTATGCCACCGACATCAACCCACACTCGCTGGACAAGGCCCGGCAAGGGATTTTCTCCATGGAGAATGTCCGGGCCTACACTGCTAATTACCAGCAGGCCGGTGGCCAGTGCTCGTTCGCCGATTACTACACGGCGGCCTATGGCTACGCCATTTTCGACAAGAGCCTGTGCGAGAACGTGACCTTCGCCGACCACAGTCTGGCGACGGACAGTGTCTTTTCCGAGACTCAATTAATTTCGTGTCGTAACGTATTGATTTATTTTAATAAAAAACTTCAGGATCGTGCGTTCGGATTGTTTCATGAGTCGCTGTGTCATCGCGGGTTCCTGGTGTTGGGCAGTAAGGAAACCCCGGATTTTTCGGCCTTCGGCAACCAGTTCGAGCCGCTGGTCAAACAAGAACGGATCTACCGCAAATCATGAACAACGCTGCAGCTGTTCCTTCTATTGAAGCCATCGTGATCGGCGCTTCGGCCGGCGGCGTAGAGGCGTTGCTGACTATTCTCAGCCCGCTGCGCGAAGGCTTCGCACTGCCGATCATTGTTGTGTTGCACCTGCCTGAAGAGCGCCGCAGCCTGTTGGCTGAAGTATTTGCGCGCCGGGTTTCGATGCCTGTTCGGGAAGCGAGCGATAAAACCCGGATTGAAGCCGGGACGTTGTATTTCGCCACGCCCGGTTATCACCTGTCGGTGGAACATGACCGCAGTTTCTCGTTGAGCCTGGAAGAGCGCGTCCACCATTCGCGACCCGCCATCGATTACCTGTTCGAGTCCGCTGGCGACACCTACGGTTCAGCACTGGCCGCGGTGTTGTTGACCGGGGCCAACCGTGACGGTGCTCGTGGTTTGTCCCACGTCAAAAGTCGCGGTGGAATGACCATCGTGCAAGACCCGAATGAAGCCCAGGTCGCAACCATGCCCCAGGCGGCGCTGGATATTCATGAGCCGGACCATATTCTCCCTATCGGCGGCATCGGCCGTCTGCTTGTCGAGCTGGAACGAATAGCATGCTAAGTAACATCCAAGCCAAACTGCTGATCGTCGACGATCTGCCGGAGAACCTGCTGGCGCTCGAAGCGCTGATCAAGCGCGAAGACCGCATGGTCTACAAGGCCTTGTCCGCCGACGAAGCCTTGTCGCTGCTGTTGCAGCACGAATTCGCCATGGCGATTCTCGATGTACAGATGCCCGGCATGAACGGCTTCGAGCTGGCTGAATTGATGCGCGGCACGGAAAAAACCAAAAACATCCCGATTGTGTTCGTCAGCGCCGCCGGCCGGGAGTTGAACTACGCGTTCAAAGGCTACGAAAGCGGTGCAGTGGATTTCTTGCACAAGCCGTTGGACATTCACGCGGTCAAGAGCAAGGTCAATGTGTTCGTCGACCTGTACCGCCAAAGCAAAGCGATGAAACAGCAGGTTGAAGCGCTGGAGCAGAGCCGTCGTGAGCAGGAAGCGTTGCTCAAACAATTGCAGAGCACTCAACTGGAGCTGGAGCAAGCAGTGCGCATGCGCGATGACTTCATGTCGATTGTCGCCCACGAAGTGCGCACGCCACTCAACGGCCTTATTCTTGAAACCCAGTTGCGCAAGATGCACCTGGCCCGGGATAACGCCTCGGCGTTCACCCTGGACAAGATGCACGCCATGGTCGACCGTGACGAGCGGCAGATCAAAAGCCTGATCCGCCTGATCGAAGATATGCTGGATGTGTCGCGCATTCGCACCGGCAAGCTGTCGATCCGTCCCACAAAGTTCGACCTGGTGCAATTGGTCGGCAATCTGTTGGATAACTTCAAGCCGCAAGTCGAGGCCGCCGAGTGTTCCACGCGCTTTACTGCCGAGCAGCCAGTGGTCGGCCACTGGGATGAATTTCGCATCGAGCAAGTGATTTCAAATCTGCTCACCAACGCCTTGCGTTATGGTGGCAAAAGCCAGATTGATGTGCGGGTGTACGTACAGGACGGTCAGGCGCGGGTCGAGGTGCAGGATCAAGGGATCGGCATCAGTGAAGAAAACCAGAAGCGTATTTTTCAACAGTTCGAGCGTGTTTCCGCCAAGACCGTGGTCGCGGGGCTGGGTCTTGGACTGTTTATTTCCGAGCAGATTATCGCCGCCCATGGCGGTTCCATCGCCGTCGAGAGCAAAATCAACGAAGGCGCTCTATTTCGCGTTTGTCTGCCGCTTTAGGAAATGAGCCAGATAAACGCAACCTCTGAGCGACCCCACGGTCGTATCAGCAGCTATTGACCGAACAAAGGCTTCCCATGAGTGAAGATGCACAAGATGTAGTACTTGTCGTCGAGGATGACCCCTCGATTCTGATGGTACTGTCCGCGTACTTGTCGGGTGAAGGTTACCGGGTGCTGCAAGCCGAAAATGGCGAGCAGGCCTTTGAAATTCTGGCGAGCAAGCCACACCTGGACATGATGATCACCGACTTTCGTCTGCCCGGCGGGATTTCCGGCGTGCAGATCGCCGAGCCTGCAGTGAAACTGCGACCGGAACTCAAAGTGATTTTTATCAGCGGTTATCCGCAGGAAATCCGCGAGACAGACAGCCCGATCACCAAGACCGCGCCGATCCTGGCCAAGCCATTCGACCTGAATGAACTGCAAGAGCTCATGCAGCGAATGCTGTCCTGAGCTCTTTGCCATAGGCCCTCGGGGCGCATCAGATACGGATCATCTCCCGCACCTTGGCCGTCAGCAGGTCAAAGGTGAAGGGTTTGGTGATCATCTGCATGCCGGGGTCCAGAAACCCACCCCGCACGGCCGCGTGTTCGGCATAACCGGTGATGAACAGTACTTTCAGGTCAGGCCGATACTGCCGACCAATTTCCGCCAGTTGCCGGCCGTTCATGCCCGGCAGCCCGACATCGCTGATCAACAGATCAATCCGTTGCGCTGAATCTAGGATCGGCACCGCACTGTCGGCATCACCGGCCTCCACGAAGGCATAACCCAACTCACTCAACACGGCACTGACCAGCACGCGAACCGCCGGGTCGTCTTCGACAATCAACACGGTTTCACCGTCCTGAGCATAAGGCGCCTGCTGGATGTCCATCAGGTTTTCCTCGGCCTGGTCCCCGCCGCTGTAACGCGGCAAAAACACACTCACTGATGTGCCGTGACCCACTTCGCTGTGGATGGTGACGTGACCGTTCGACTGCTTGCTGAACCCGTAAATCATCGACAACCCCAACCCGGTGCCCTGACCAATTGGCTTGGTCGTGAAGAACGGGTCAAAGGCACGACTGATCGTGCTTTCGGGCATGCCACAGCCCGTGTCGGTCACGCGCAGCACCACGTAATCACCGGGCAACAGATTACCGTGGGCCGCAACGAATCCCGAATCGAGCTTTTGATTGGACGTATTGACCACTAGCGTGCCGCCTTCGGGCATGGCATCGCGGGCGTTGAGCACGAGGTTGAGCAGGGCGCTCTCGAGTTGATTGGGATCGGCCTCGGCCACCCATAAGTCATCGCTCAACTGCATGTCCAGATGAATACTTTCATTGATGCTGCGTTGCAGCAGTTCGCCCATGGACACCACGAGGGTGTTCATTTCCACGGGTTTGGAGTCCAGTGATTGACGGCGCGAGAATGCCAGCAGCCGATGAGTCAGGCCTGCGGCGCGGTTGGCAGAGGTCACGCCCAGGTCGATCAACCCGTCGAGGTCCTCGGTGCGTCCTCTGGCGAGGCGCCGACGCAACAACTCAAGGCTGCCGATGATGCCGGTCAGCATGTTATTGAAGTCATGGGCAATGCCGCCGGTAAGCTGGCCGACCGCTTCCATCTTCTGGGATTGTCTGAGGGCTTCTTCGTTGTGGCGCAACTGTGCAGTGCGTTCCTCGACTTGTTGTTCGAGGGTTTCGAGGGTGTTTTGCAGGCGCAGTTCACTTTGGCTCAGATCGATCAACCGGTCCCTGGCTTCATACTGTCGTCGACGACCGCGCAACGCGGTGGTGACGAGGCTGATCAAGGTCACCGGATGAAAAGGGCGCTCAAGAAAGGTGACGTTGCCTAATTGCGGGCCGAGTCGTGACGCAGGGTTCTGCTCCGGGCCACCGTGGTGCGTCAGTAATACAATCGGCAGATCGGACCAGGCCGGTTGCTGATCGATCAGCAACCGCAGAGGGTCAAGATCACACCCTATCAGGGCTTCCGAAGAAATCAGCAGCAGGCCGGCACCTTTGACCAACTCCCCGCACAGCGCCACCAGATCCCGGGTCACAATGCCTTCGAATCCCGCCTCGTTGAGCATCATCAGCGCAATCTGGCTGTCACGTCCCAGTGGCGCGAGAATGATTGCGCGCTCGGACATCGCCTCGACAATACTCACCGGACATCGTCCTGGAGCAGCGGTTGGCTGGCGCCCAGATAGGTCGGTACGCCGCGCAATACGCCCTGGAACGCATCCAAAGGTTCACCGATGGTCATGCCCCGGCTGCCGATGCGGTATTCGCGAATGGTCGATTCGTGGCTGCCGGTGCGTTTCTTGATGATCGAGATCGCCCGGCGAACCTTGCCCAGGGCTTCGAAGTAGCGCAACAGGATTACCGTGTCAGCCAGGTACGTGATGTCGACCGGCGCTTGCATGTCACCGACCAGCCCATGTTGGGCGACGGTCATGAACGTCGCAGCGCCTCGGCGATTGAGGTACAGCAGCAACTCGTGCATGTGCAGTACCAGCGCATTTTCCTCAGGCATCGCGGCCTGATAACCATTGATGCTGTCGATCACCACGGTTTTGATTTGACGTTCATCGACACAGCGGCGCACCCGGTGGGAGAACTCGCCGGGAGACAGTTCGGCGGCGTCGACTTGTTCGATCAGCAGGTTGCCGGTGTCTTGCAGGGCCTGCAGGTCGATGCCCATGTTTTTCATGCGCTCGAACAGTAACCCCAGCTCTTCATCGAAAATGAACAGCGCGGCTTTTTCGCCACGCGCCACGGCAGCAGCGGCGAAGATCATCGAGATCAGCGATTTGCCGGTACCGGCCGGCCCCAGAATCAGCGTGCTGGAACCGGTCTCGATACCGCCGCCGAGCAGGGCGTCCATTTCTTTGATGCCGCTGGTCAACTGTTGGCGGATGTAGCCACCTCGGTGTTCGGCCGCGACCAGGCGCGGGAATACGTGCACACCGTCGCCCATGATGGTGAAGTCGTGATAGCCGCCGCGATACTTCTGGCCGCGGTACTTCACCACGCGGATGCGGCGGCGTTCGGCGCCATAGTTGGGTGTGAGTTCTTCGAGTCGAATCACGCCATGCGCGACGCTGTGTACGGTTTTATCGAGGGATTCGGTGGTCAGGTCATCCAGCAACAACACGGTAGCGTCGTAACGCACAAAGTAGTGTTTGATCGCCAGAATCTGCCGCCGATAGCGCAGTGAACTCTGGGCCAACAGGCGGATTTCGGACAGGCTGTCGAGCACCACGCGCGTCGGTTTGACCCGCTCGACCACTTCGAAAATCTGCTTGGTGGCTTCACCCAGTTCAAGGTCCGAGGAGTACAGCAGACTCTGCTGGTGCTCGGCGTTGAGCAGGCTTTCCGGCGGGGTCAGTTCGAAGATGTGGATGTTCTCATCCAGCTCCCAGCCATGGGACAGGGCGCCTTGACGCAGCTCACGCTCGGTTTCTGACAAGGTGATGTACAACGAGCGTTCGCCGGCTCGGGCGCCGGCCAACAGGAAATGCAAAGCAACGGTGGTTTTGCCGGTACCGGGTTCGCCCTCCAGCAAAAATACATGTCCACGAGACAAGCCTCCGGCCAGGATGTCATCCAGACCTTCGATGCCGGTGGCGGCTTTTGCACTGAACAGCTCGGTTGATGTAGACAAGAAAAACCCTCTCATGACCAGGGGAAGCGAGGCAGCAGGCTTGAGGTGCCTGTTTGGACTGCCTTTTCTCTTGACCTTTGGCCGTGACGACGGTTCAACCTTTTTGCAGAACTGACCTGTGGCAGCTGCCGAAGGCTGCGTTCGAGTGCGTAGCACTCGTTATCGGATGCCGGGCGGGCGCTACGCACCCGGACGCAGCCTTCGGCAGCTGCTACAGAGGGGGCTGTTACAAGCCTTGCTGCAACGCGGGGTCATCCGGGTTGAGCTGCTCCAGCTGAGCCAACAGGATCTGCACGTTCTGCAACTGTCCGCTTTCTTTCCAGTAATTGATCAGCAGCACACGCGCCTTACGGTCGGCCGGGTGGCGCTGGACGATCTCTTGCAACTGCTTCTGCGCGGCTTCCAGCTCCTGCTCAAGGTGCAAGGTGGTCGCCAGGTCATAGCGATAATCCTTGTTGTCGGGCTCCAGCTCCACAGCTTTGGAAAGGCCGAGCACGGCAAACTCACTTTGCCCGTGATTCAGCAGCCAGAGCCCCAGGGCATGTTGCAGGTAGGCCGAGTCGGGCTGCGTTTTGAGCTGTTTCGCCAGCAATTGGCGTGCGGCATCGCTTTGGCCCTGGCGGTCGAGCACATCGATCTGCATTACCAGCGCCGGCAGATTGCCGGGGTCCAGCTGTAATGTGCGATCCAGCGCTTCTTGTGCCTCTTTCAATTCGGCGTTGTGCAGGTGCAGGCGCGCCAATTGATATTGGTTTTGCGCGCTGGGTGGCTGACTGTTAAGGGCCAGTTCCCAGGCATCGATGGCTTGCTCCAGTGGCGCGAAATATAACCCCAGGTCATCCGGTGACAGTCCCAACAGTGCATTGACGGCGGCAAATCGCACGCTTTCTACGCTGTCATCGAGCAATGGGCCGATCAACAAGCTGCGTTGGCCGGCAGACACCAGGCCGCTGATGCTCTTTATGGCGGCGATCCGTACGTTTTCATCCGGATGCTGCAGGTCCGCATCCGCCAGTTTCAAGGCCTGCGGGCTTGGGTAGTTGGGGAGTTCGGCGAGCAACCAGATACGCCGCTTGGGCGACAGATCAGGTCGCCCCAGTTGCTGATATAACACCCGTGCGGCACCCGGCTGACCGGAACGGGCCTGGGTCAACGCTTCGCTGTAACCGCGCTTGATCGCTTCGGGCACCTCAGGCGTTGTGCTGCGCAGGAACAACCAGGCCATAACAATGGCAAACAGCACACAGAGACTGATGAGCAAGTAGCGGCGGGACTGGGGCATGCAGGAATCCGGGAGCTGGCAAGCTTGTGCAAAGGCCGTCAGCTTCGGTCAGCTGGGGCTGTGAGTCAAACCCTGAGGGGGCTCAATGTCGAGGATTTTGCCTACAGCTTGCGTCGACATCGAAACCTGTCGAGGCCTTGAAGCAGTGACTACGCTTGCTGAAGGTGAATCGAAGGGTGCTCCCATGCAACCGCTGCTTCAATACTTCAAGGCAATCCTCAACCCCGGGCCCGGTGTGCTGCTTTTTGCCTTGAGAACCATCGCAGCCGGGCTACTAACCCTGTACCTAGCGTTCCTGTTCGACCTCGATCAGCCCAAATGGTCGATCATGGCGGTGGTCATCGTCAGCCAGCCATTGGGCGGCATGGCGCTGGCCCGCAGTCTCGGGCAGGTCATCGGCACCACCTTGGGCGCTGTCGCGGCAGTCGTGATCATGGCGATCTTCCCCCAGGCGCCGTTGCCTTTCATCATTACCCTGGCACTGTGGCTGGCACTGTGCACCGCTGGTGGCACCTTATTGCGCTACACCAGTTCCCAAGCCTTTGTGCTCAGTGGTTACACGGCGGTGGTGGTGGCGCTGTTGGCCGTGCCTGATCAGGACGGCACCTTCCTTTTGGCGGTGACGCGCTTGACCGAGACGCTGCTGGCGGTGGCGTGTGTCTGCGTCGTCAGCCTCCTGACCGCACGACCCGAGACCGTGGCCCGGAGCTACTTCGCCAAGATTGATCAGGTGATCAAGTTGTTGGCGACTCACGCCGCGGCGGTCATTCGAACCGAAGAAAGCGAAGCCGATTTTCATCGCAGGCAAATGCAGCTGTTAGGCGAAATCAGCGTTCTGGAAGGATTGCGCCGGCACCTTTATTACGATGCCCCACGATTACGCAGCGCCGATGAGCTGGTGCAACTGCTGGGAAACCAATTGGTTTTACTGACGTCCCGGCTGACGGCGCTGCGCCACCAGCGTGAGCTGCTGACCGAGCGCTGGGAGGGGGAGTTGCCCTTGGAAATACAGCATTTACGCGCCGAAGAATTGGCGTTTCTCGATGAGCTGGCCCAAAAGGGCCGCTCGCTATCGGCCGATGCGCGTCATCATTTTTCGGCATTGCAGCAGCGTTTCGACGATCAGGCGTACAAGGCAGAACAACTGACCGAAACAATGCCGGCCACATTGCGATCGCTGGCGTGGGCCCTGCGCTGGGAACAGGCTCGGTTGTTACAGCAACTGGAACAGATTCTGGAACTGAGTGACGCCATTCAGGAGGAACGCCAGGCCAGTTGCGTCTACCGGGGACAGGCGAATCCGCTGCATCTGGATTTCACCCTGGCGGGGATGAACGCCATTCGAGCCTTTATTGCATTGCTGGTGGCCGGACTGATCTGGATCGAGACCGGCTGGGACGGAGCGCGGGGCGGCATGGTGCTGGTCGGGATTCTTTGTTCGCTGATGGCAACCTTCCCCAGACCGCTGCTGGCGGCGCAGAGCTATGCAAGGGGGCTATTCCTGGCGTTGATTGTGTCGGCGCTTTATCAATTCATGCTGGTGCCCATGATCAGTAATTTCGAGCTAATGGCCTTGTTGTTGGCGCCATTGCTGTATGCGGTCGCGGTGGGTCTCTCCACGCCGGCAACCACCGGGACAGGCATCGGCTTTGGTCTGTCGACCTTTCTGTTGTTAGGTCCACAAAACGTCGGGATCGGCCAGAACAGTGCGATTCAGTGGTTCGAGTTTGCCGGAGCCTATGTCAGCGCAACGGTCCTGGCATTGAGTGTCTTCGCCTTGATCTTCCCGTTCAGGCCTGTTCTGCGGATTCGCCGGCTGTTCAAGGAAAACGCGGAGCAGGTCTACGCCTTGATGAAGACGCCGGCCACCGATGCACAACAATTTGCCTTCGAAAGCCGCATGGTCGATCGACTGACCATGATGCTGGGGTTGTTGCCGGCGACCAGCGATAAGCAGTCCGACGAGTTATTTCAGGTCAGCCTCGGGTGCATGGCCCTGGGCGTTGCGTTGAACCAGCTCAGGCAACAGGGGCAGGGCAATACCTTGTTGAGTTCGGAGCAACAGCAGCGGTTGTCGGCTGCGGTCCGCGATTGCGCAAGATGGGTGGCCGGGCGGTCCGGGACAGACCCCGATCGGCTGCTTGGGGAATTGCGCGTACTGGGCGACGAATTGGACGATTTGCACCTGATGGTCCACGAGCACTTGTGGTCGGTGTTCCGAATGCGCGTGGCGCTGCTGATCGTGGAGTCGTTCGTGCGGCGATATCGCGAATACTTTCAACCGGTAGTTGCAACAGGAGTGCCGGCCCTTGCCCATTGATTTTGAACTGGGTGGCGTGTACTTGCCGCCCATCGCCCAAGCGCTGTTATTGGCGCTGCCGATTTTTCTGGCGCTGGACTGGGTGTTACGCCGCCTCGGTGTGCTGCGTTTCGTCTGGCATGAAGCTTTATTCGAGGGCGCGTTGTATGCCTGCGTGTGCGCGACGTTGATTCTGGTAATGGGAGCCTGATGCCTTGAAGAAATTTCTTCCCCGACTCGCCACACTGGTCGTTGTGCTGTTGGCCTTCATTCTTGGCTGGTTTGCCTGGGAGCATTACACCCGAGCTCCCTGGACACGGGATGCACGGGTTCGCGCTGACGTGGTGACGTTGTCTGCCGATGTCTCGGGGCGCATCGTCAAACTGGGTGTACAAGACAACCAGCATGTTGAAAAAGGCCAGCTGCTGCTGGAAATCGATCCGGCTCGCTACATCCTGGCCGTGGAACGTTCCAAACGCTCGGTGGAAGTGGCGAAAGCTTCACTGGGGCAGTCACAGGCGGCGATCGTTGCCAGCGAAGCACTGCTCAAACAGCGGCAGAGCGAGGAGCAACGCCGGCGTACGTTGAAGGAACGCTCGGCCGTCTCTGGTGAAGAGTGGGAAAAAGCCAGCACGGAAGTGGCTGTGGCTCAGGCCGATCTGCTGCGTAACCAGGCCATCCTGGTGTTGGCTCAGGCTAACGTGCAACTGGCCATCGCAGCATTGACCCAGTCCGAACTGGACTTGCAACGCACTCGCGTTGAATCGCCGGTCACCGGTTTTGTCACCAACCTGCTGACCCGTCAAGGCGACTACGCCACCGCTGGCGGCCCGTTATTGGCACTGGTGGACAGCGATTCGTTTTATGTCAGCGGTTACTTCGAAGAGACCAAGTTGCCGCGAATCGCAGAGGGTGACCGGGTCGACATCGAATTGATGAGCGGCGAAACCTTTGGCGGCACCGTGCAAAGCATCGCTTTCGCCATCGCCGACCGGGAAAACCTGCCGGGCGGACGCTTGCTGGCCAACATCAACCCCAGCTACACCTGGGTCAAACTGGCGCAACGGGTGCCGGTTCGGATAAAGATTGATGATGACTATGCCGGCAAAAACCTCCTGCGCGCCGGCACAACTGCCACCGTAACCGTCCTCGAAAACCGCACCCCCCAAGATCACCGCTAACCCCCCTGTAGGAGTGGATTCAAGAATCAGCAGACAAAAAAAAGCCCCGCGACCGAATGAGACGCGGGGCTAAAAAAATGGTCGGTTGCGGCCAACCAAAGGAGCGCTTTAACAACTTACTTGCTGGCGACGGTCTCCGGTTGCCAGCCACCGCCAAGGGCTTTGTAAATCGCGACAATGCCGCTATACAGTTCGGTTTCGGCCGATGCCTGGGTGTCTTCCGCTGCCAGTCGCTCGCGTTGCGCGTCCAGCAGGACGAGGAAGTCCGCCGTGCCTTCGCGATAGCGAATTTCGGCGAGGTCGGCGGCGGCTCGACTCGACTCGCTCTGACGAATCAGAGAGATCAAGCGTTGCTGACGCTTGCCGTAATCACTGAACGCGTTTTCCGACTCTTCCAGTGCCAACAGCACTTGCTGCTCATAACTGGCCAGCGCGCCTTCGGCATCCGCATCCGCACCGCGAATACGGGCTTTTACACTGCCCAGGTCAAACGCGGCCCAGGTGATGCTTGGGCCCAGTGCCCAGGCGTTGGCTGCCGAGGACCCAATTTGCGAACCGCGTCCTGCCGTAAAACCAAGGAAGCCGCTGAGGCTGACCTGTGGGAACAAATCAGCCGTGGCCACGCCGATACGGGCGGTGGCAGACGCCAGTTTGCGCTCGGCGCTAAGGATGTCCGGACGACGTTGCAGCAGTTGACCCGGATCGCCAATCGGCAGCGCTTTGGCGATGGCCGGCAGGCTCTTGGGACTCAGGTCGACCGTCAGCTTGTCCGGGCGCTCACCCAGCAAGGTGGCGATACGGTTTTTTTGCCGAACCTGTTCGGCCTGCAATTGCGGCACGCTGGCTTCGACGGACGCCAAACGTGCATCGGCGCGCTCCACGTCCAACTGATCACCGACGCCGGCATCACGCAGGCTGATGGTGATCTTGCGTGACTCCTGTTGGTTCTCCAGGTTCGCCAAAGCGATCTTTTCGCGCAGTTGTGCACCCCGCAATTGACCGTAGGAATCCACCAGTTCGGCAATCATGGTGACTTGCAGTTGGTACAGATCGGCCTCGATGGCTTGTTGTTCGGCGTTGGCCGATTCCAGGTTGCGCTGGATACGGCCAAACAGGTCGATCTCCCACGCCATGTCCAGGCCCAGGTCGTAGCGTTCGCTGTTGACCCGTTTGGTGGTCTGGCCAGGGATTTGCCCTTTGCCCAGTTCACTGCTGGCCCGGCTGGTGATGGTCGGCATGGCGTCGTTGCTGATGTCATCGCGAATCGCCCGGGCCGCTTTCCAGCGGGCGAAGGCCACGCGCAAATCACGGTTGCCTTGCAGCGATTGAGTCACCAACTGATTAAGGGTCGGGTCCTCGAACTGCTGCCACCAGATGCCTTCGAAGTGCGAGCGGTCGAAGTTTTTCTGGCCGGCAGCGCCATCGGTAGCCGTGGTGATATGCGCCGGTTCAGTCGCAGGGGTCTTGTAGTCCGGGCCGACGGCACAGGCACTCAGGGCCAGTACCAGCAGGCTCGGAAGAAAGGCTTTCAAGCTCATTGTTGCGACTCCAGTTGCTTTTGAAGATTCAGCGCCTTGGCCGCCTTGCGCTTTTCACCGCGCTCCACAAAGTTGCGAATCAATACGTAGAACACCGGCGTCAGCAACAGACCGAAGAAGGTCACCCCGAGCATCCCGGAGAACACCGCCACACCCATGGCGTGACGCATTTCGGCACCGGCACCGCTGGAGAACACCAGAGGCACGACACCCATGATGAACGCGAAGGACGTCATCAGGATCGGCCGCAGACGCAAGCGGCAAGCTTCCAGCACCGCAGCGAGCGGGTTGAGGCCTTCGTCCTGCTGTTTGTCCTTGGCAAACTCGACGATCAGGATCGCGTTCTTACACGCAAGCCCCACCAGTACGATCAAGCCGATCTGGGTGAAGATGTTGTTGTCTCCACCCGAAGCAATCACACCGGTGATGGCCGACAGCAAGGTCATCGGTACGATCAGGATCACAGCCATTGGCAGGCTCCAGCTTTCGTACTGAGCCGCGAGTACCAGGAACGCCAGCAGAACGCAGAGCGGGAAGACGAACAGGGCGGTGTTGCCGGACAGAATCTGCTGGTAGGTCAGGTCGGTCCATTCGTAGGTCATGCCGTTCGGCAGTTCATCCTTGAGCAGTTTCTCGATGGCTTTTTCGGCCTGGCCAGAACTGTAGCCCGGGGCGGCGGCGCCGTTGATTTCAGCGGTGATGAAGCCGTTGTAGTGCATCACGCGGTCCGGCCCCGAGGTGTCGCTGACCTTGATGAAGGTCGCCAGCGGGATCATTTCGCCTTTGTTGTTGCGCACTTTCAGCTGACCGATCTGGTCCGGTTCAAGACGGAATTGTTGTTCAGCCTGAACGTTGACCTGGTAGGTACGACCAAAGCGGTTGAAGTCGTTGGCATACAGCGAACCCAGGTAGATCTGCAGGGTGTCGAAGATGTCACTGACGGCCACGCCATGAGTCTTGGCTTTTTCCCGGTCGATGGCGGCATCGACCTGCGGCACGTTCACGGTGTAGCTGGTGAACAGGGCGGCCAGTTCCGGCACGTTGTGGCTTTTGTTGATGATGTTCATGGTTTCTTTGTACAGCTCGTCGTAGCCGAGGTTGCCCTTGTCTTCGATCTGCAGGCGGAAACCACCGATGGTGCCCAGACCCTGTACTGGCGGCGGCGGGAAGATCGCCATGTAGGCTTCTTGAATCCCGGCGAACTGGCCGTTCAAGGCACCGGCAATGGCACCGGCGGACATGCTCGGGTCTTTACGCTCGTCGAACGGCTTCAAGGTCACGAACACGATGCCGGCGTTAGGACTGTTGGTGAAGCCGTTGATCGACAGGCCGGGGAAGGCCACTGCGCTTTCCACGCCAGGCTGTTTCAGGGCCAGGTCGGACATGCGTTTGATCACGTCTTCGGTACGGTCCAGGCTCGAAGCGTCCGGCAGTTGCGCGAAGGCCACCAGGTATTGTTTGTCCTGGCCGGGTACGAAGCCGGTCGGGGTGTGGGCGAAACCGAAGAAGGTCAGCACCATCAGGCCTGCGTACAACAGCAGGGCAATACCGCTGCTGCGGATAACCCGGGCTACGGTGCCGACATAGCCATGGCTGGCGCGTTCGAAGAACCGGTTGAACGGACGGAACAGCCAACCGCCCAACAGTTTATCAAGCACTTTGGTAAAGCGATCTTTCGGCGCACTGTGGCTCTTGAGCAGCACGGCGGCCAGGGCAGGGGACAGTGTCAGCGAGTTGAACGCCGAGATCACGGTCGAGATGGCAATGGTCAGGGCAAACTGTTTGTAGAACTGGCCGGTGAGTCCGGAAATGAACGCCGCCGGGATAAATACCGCACACAGCACCAGCGCCGTCGCGATGATCGGCCCGGTCACCTCCCGCATGGCTTTCTTGGTGGCTTCTACGGGCGTTTCTCCCAGCTCGATGTGCCTCTCCACGTTCTCCACCACCACGATGGCATCGTCCACCACGATACCGATCGCCAGTACCAACCCGAACAGCGACAGGGCGTTCAACGAGAAGCCGAACAAGTGCATCACCGCGAACGTGCCGATCAGCGACACCGGTACGGCTACCAATGGAATGATCGAGGCGCGCCAGGTTTGCAGGAACAGAATCACCACCAACACAACGAGAATCAGTGCTTCGAAGAGGGTGTGAACAACGGCTTCGATGGAGCCGCGAACGAAGATCGTCGGGTCGTAGACGATGCTGAAGTCCATGCCTTCCGGGAAGTTCTTCTTCAGCTCGGCCATCTTGTCGCGCACTTCGTTGGAGATTTCGATCGCATTGGAACCAGGGCGCTGGAAGATCGGGATCGCCACCGCCGGTTGGTTGTTCAGCAACGAGCGCAGGGCGTATTGGCTGGAGCCCAGTTCAACGCGGGCAATGTCTTTGAGGCGAGTGATTTCACCGTTATCGCCGGAGCGAATGATGATGTTCTCGAACTCTTCTTCCGAAACCAGACGACCTTGAGTGTTGACCGACAGCTGGAAAGCCGTGGCATTTGGCGCAGGAGGAGCGCCCAGTGCACCGGCGGCCACTTGACGGTTCTGCTCACGAATCGCGGTCACCACATCGGTGGCGGTCAGGTTACGCGAAGCGGTCTTGTTCGGATCGAGCCAGACGCGCAGCGAGTAATCGCCCATGCCGAACAATTGCACATCACCGACCCCGCCCAGACGCGCCAGCTCATCCTTGATGTTGAGCAGGGCATAGTTGGACAGGTAAAGCATGTCGTAGCGTTTGTCCGGCGAGGTCAAGTGCACAACCATGGTCAGGTCGGGCGAAGCCTTGTCGACAGTGATACCGATGCGCGTCACTTCTTCTGGAAGTTTCGGCTCGGTCCGGGTGACCCGGTTCTGTACCTGCACCTGCGCATTGTCCAGGTCAGTGCCCAGCGCGAAGGTGATGGTCAGGGTGATTTTGCCGTCAGCGGTGGACTGCGAGGACATGTACAGCATGTTCTCGACGCCGGTGATGGCTTGCTCCAGCGGAGCGGCCACCGTTTCACCGATGACTTTAGGGTTGGCACCCGGGAAGTTGGCGCGGACCACAACGGTCGGCGGCACCACCTCCGGGTATTCACTGATTGGCAACTGGAACAGCGAGATAGCGCCGGCGATCAGGATCAACAGCGAGAGCACCGCTGCGAAGATCGGCCGTGAAATGAAGAATTGGGAAAAATTCATCGGAGTCGTTGTCCCTTAACCGCGTGGAGTCGCAGCAGCCAGTTTCACAACCTCACCCGGCGCGACCTTGGCAGGTGCGACTTGGGGCAGGTTGCTGGCTTCCAGCGCTTGTCGTTGTTGAGCCAAGGCCGCGAGGGT
The DNA here is from genome assembly GCF_015461845.1 of Pseudomonas mucoides. GTDB lineage: Bacteria > Pseudomonadota > Gammaproteobacteria > Pseudomonadales > Pseudomonadaceae > Aquipseudomonas > Aquipseudomonas mucoides. The sequence goes on from NZ_JACOPW010000002.1 coordinate 220,638, forward strand.
TTGTTCGCTGGCCATCGGGATCACTTCAGGGGTGACCGGCGAGCCAGGGCGAACCCGTTGCAGCCCCTTGACGATGACGGTGTCATCCTTGTTCAGGCCGGTGCGCACGATGCGCAAACCTTCGATCTTTGGTCCCAGTTCGACGGCGCGGTACGCCGTTTTGTTGTCGGCATCCATCACCAGTACGAATTTTTTGCCCAGATCGGTACCGACCGCTTCGTCATTGATCAGCACGGCGGAGTAGGTGCCGCTGCCGACCAGTTTCAGACGCGCATAAAGGCCTGGGGTATAGCTGCCGTCTGCGTTGTCGAAGACTGCGCGACCACGGATGGTGCCGGTTTTCGGGTTGACCTGGTTGTCGACGAAGTTCATCACGCCCTGGTGCGGGTTGCCGTCTTCGTTGGACAGGCCCATGTAAACCGGGGTGGTGGCGCCGCGTTTGCCCTGGCGAGCGAGCTGGGTGTACTTGAGGAATACGCGTTCGTCAGCGTCGAAGTAGGCGTAGACCTTATCGGTGGAAACAACGCTGGTCAGCGGCGTGGTGTCCGCAGTCACCAGGTTACCGGCAGTGATTTCTGCACGGCTGACACGACCACTGATGGGCGCGGTGACGCGGGTGAAGCTCAGGTTCAGTTTGGCCAGGTCCAGTTGCGCCTGCAGGGCACCGACAGCGGCGCGGGCTTCTTGAGCGGCACTGGTACGCGAATCGGCCAGTTCGGCGGAGATCGCGTTGCTGGTGCGAAGACGCTCGCCGCGCTGGGCTTCGTTTTCACTGCGGGTGGCGTTGGCGCGGGACTGGGCAACCAGGGCTTCGAGACGGCGAACCTCGGCCTGGAATGGACGCGGGTCTATCTGGAACAGCAAGTCGCCTTTCTTGACCAGAGCGCCTTCCGTAAACGCTACGTCATCAATCTGACCGGAGACCCGTGGACGAATTTCTACGGTTTCCGGCGCTTCAAGGCGCCCGGTGAATTCGTCCCACTCGTTGATCGGTTGTTCCAGCACCTTGGCGACGCTGACCTTCGCCGCGGGCATGGTCGCGGCAGACTCCGGCGCCTTGCCGCAGGCGCTCATCACCAGTACGGCCAACATGGCCAATGGGAAGCGCAAATGTTTGAGTGACTGTTCCATGGATGCATCCGCCAATGTATTGAGAATGGACGGATGATGAGCGGCGAGGGTGTATCTCACGAATCGAATGAAGCGAAGGTAACTATCATTCGGAATGATATGAGGCTCGGGCGAGCTCTCTAGCATGCACCTTTGGCTAATCCGTGATCAATTGAATTGATGACAATTCAGTGTTGCGGGGAATGCAAAGGACAGACTTGGAACCGAGTCGTGGCCATCGCGGGCAAGCCACGCTCCCACAGGGCAATGCATTCCAATGTGGGAGCGGGCCTGCTCGCGAAGAGGCCGGAAGCCTTAACCCAAACTTAAGATCAGGCGAGGCTATCCGGATCCCCAAAAAACATCTGAATCCGCGACCGTAACCAACGTTCACCGGGGTCATTATCCTGCGACCCACGCCAGGCCATGTGCAATTCAAAACTGCGCACCGGCAGCGGTGGGTCTTCAGCCCGGACACCGCCAGCCGCTGTCAACGCTTCGGCGGTGTAATCCGGCACGGTCGCCACAATGTCGGTGCCACTGATGAGCGTGCTCAGCCCGTTGAACTGCGGCACCGCCAGCACGACATGCCGTTTGCGCCCAAGCTTTTCCAGTTCGTCATCTATAAAGCCGCTCAGGTCACCGGCGAACGACACCAATGCATGCGGCCTGGCGCAGAAGTCATCCAGGCTCAACGGCCCTGGCACGGTGTCGGCGCGCAATAGCTTCGGCATGCTGCGGCGCAGCACTTTGCGCTTGGCGTTGGCCGGCAGGTCGGCGGTGTAGCTGACGCCGATGGAAATCTCGCCCGACGCCAGCAGGCTCGGCATCAGGATGTAATTGGCCCGGCGCACCACTAGCACGATCCCGGGGGATTCGGCACGCAAACGCTTGAGCAGCATCGGCAACAGAGCGAATTCGACATCATCCGACAGCCCAATGCGGAACACCGCCGTGCTGGTGGCCGGATCAAACTCCGCCGCACGGCTGACGGCCGTGGAAATCGAGTCCAGCGCGGGGGAGAGCAGGGCGAAGATTTCTATCGCCCGGGCGGACGGTTCCATGCTGCGACCTGTGCGCACGAACAACGGATCATCGAACAGCCCGCGCAGGCGTGAAAGCGCCGCACTGATGGCCGGCTGGCCGAGAAACAGCTTCTCTGCAGCGCGGGTCACGCTGCGTTCGTGCATCAGTGTTTCGAAAACGATTAACAGGTTCAGGTCGACACGACGCAGGTCATTACGATTCATCTGGAGTCCTGGCAGAGTCATCAAGCTTGACGAGAGCGGCCATATGAGAACAATGGCCGGCATGAATCTTACGGGGAAAGGCTGCTACTCTGCACCGTGTAATTCAGTTTTTCCTGAAGGGCCGCTTCGATTTTCACGACATTTGATGATGTCGCCGGTGCTGCGGAATCAATGACAGGCATGTCGACTATTAATAGCCACTGATAGTCTTGGGTAGAAAGCCCAGATAGAGTTCATGGCATTAGAGGTTACTTTGACGAGGTTTGCGATGTCCCGCACGATCCGTTTTCACAAGTTTGGTCCAGCCGAGGTGCTCAAATGCGAAGAGCATGCGGCGGCACTTCCTGCTCCGGGCGAAGTGCAGGTGCGTGTCGAGGCGATTGGCATCAGCTGGTATGACACGCTTTGGCGCCAGAACCTGGCGTCGTCCCACGCTCGTCTGCCTGCAGGCATCGGCCAGGAAATGTCAGGTGTCGTGACGGCGCTCGGTGAGGGTGTCGATGACCTGGCAGTCGGTGACAAGGTCGCCAGCTTCCCGTCTCAAAGCCCGAACGACTATCCCGTGTACGGCGAGCAGATTGTTTTGCCGCGCTCGGCACTGACCCGGTATCCGGATGTGCTGACTCCGGTCGAAGCGGCCGTGCATTACACGCCGTTGTTGATCGCTTATTTCGCTTACGTCGATCTGGCACGCATCAAACCCGGGCAGTTCGTGCTGGTGACTGACGCTAGCCATTGTGCCGGACCATCGTTCGTACAACTGGGCAAAGCCTTGGGTGTACGTGTGATTGCCGCCACCAAAACGGCGGAAGAACGCGAAAACCTGTTGGCACTGGGTGCCGAGAAAGTCATCGTCACCGAAGAAGAAGATCTGCTGATGCGGATCAACAAAATCACCGATAACCGCGGTGTGGATGTGGTGTTCGACGGGTTGGGCGGGCCGCAGATGTCCTTGCTGGGCGATGTGCTCGCACCGCGTGGCAGCCTGGTGTTGTACGGCCTTCAAGGCGGCAACCAGACGCCGTTCCCGGCCTGTGCAGCGTTCCAGAAGAACATACAGTTCTTTGTGCACTGTATCGGCAACTTCACCGGCAAGCCGGAACTGGGCATCATCCAGGATGAGGTCGCACTGCAACGTGCGTTGCGTGACATCAATCAGATGACGGCTGACCGTGTGCTGCTGCCGCTCAAGACTCGGGTCTTTCCGTTTTCCGAGTTTGTCGAGGCACACCGCTATATGGACGAATGCCCATGCCGCGAGCGGGTTGCCCTTCAGGTCGAACCTGCGTAACACGCCCCAATAAAAGTCCGTGCTTGCACGGACTTTTTCGTTCTCCCTCCGAAAATATGAGGCTCCCGTCAATTCATGACGGGTCAGTTCAGCAACTGAACTGGTTTTTGCCCTCAATCTGTATCTTCTAATCATCATATAAGCCCCGATAATTGAATGATTACTTTCATCTCAAGGAATGAGCTATGGCCAGGTATCGGGCAGATACTTTTCAATGCGCTCCGGCAATACAAACTCAACTATTAATGAGTTATCGATCGGTTGCCGAAAAAACACAGGTAACTTCTTTCTTTATTTGTCGTGCTACTTGTCTGTGGGACGTTGTCGGATATTTCCTAGGATGTCTCCGGTCGTCGCCCGGTGCCCGGCTTGTGGGGCTTGGAGGCGCGTGGTTGTCAGGAGGGTTAACGGTCGGCTGCAATCATTTCAAATAATGACTAAAAACTAAGTGTTAGCATTTGATATCAGGCGCAACACTCTAATCATGACCGGCAACCCATTGCGCAATGCATGGCGTTGTTTGCGTGACATCGAACCTATGAGTAACAGGTAGACAATAATGACCAATACCCATGATCAGGCAATGAACTATGTTTATCAGCAAGTACTGCAGCGATTACTGAGTTTCTTTTCCCGGGCCGAGCGCACTGCATTGCAGTTGATGATTCAGCGCGTGGTGGTCGCCGCCGGTGGCATGGAGCGAATTGGCGAGTTCAAGGTGCTGACGATCCAGTCTGGGAGCCGTGACAGTTGTTACACCCTGGCGTTGCTGCGTGCCGCGCAATTGAGCATCGCCGGGCGCGCACCGGCGACCTTCCAGCTGCGTGTGGCGACCTTGCGCTCGAACAGCATCGCTTCGACGGCGCTTGAAAACATCCATCACAGCTGCAGCGCCTTGTTTCTCTACGACGATCCACGGGTTGAAGTGTTGATGGTCGATAACCGCGAGGTCCTGCCGTTCAATCACGCCGTGGCGATCTCCGAAGGCGGTCGCGAATCAAATCGCCTCAATCTGTTGATGGTCGGTCACCGTCGAACCTGGCACGACCCCCTTGACCTGTGGGATGACGGGTACCTGGCAACCGGCGAGTTCTATGGGCAAATTGCCCGTTGGGACCGCGGTGTCGATGCCTTGGTCAGCAGCGATTCACCTCGCCAGCAAAAGCAGTTCATGGATGGATTGAACCGTGCTGCGGCGAAGGCGGGGTTTGCGATGTCGGCTCAGCCAGAGACCAGCTATGAGCAGCTCTTCGCACGGCTCGATGCGCTGGGCAGCGACTGCTATCGCGAGTTTTACCCCGGCCACGATCAGCCGGCATGGCGTCCAGCAGAGCGTTTTGAGGCGTGTCGCCGCGCAACGTTCATCGACATCCACGACATGCTGGTCAGCAATCTGGAGGAGCGCTGGCCGCTGCTCACAGAGTTCCTCAAGTTTCAACCTGACGAGCTGACGGCTCAGTCGGGTGATAACGAATACGTGAGCTTTTCGATTTCTGCGCATCTGCGTGGGCTACAAGCCTGTTTCGTGCAGGGTCGGACCTATGAAGCCGGCATTGTTGACTATGTTCAGCGGCAATTGGTCATGATGCGTCGCAAGCACCTTCCGGAGTATGCATACGAGCAGGTATTGCGGGCATATGGCAATCCAGATCAGCGTGAACTGGCGGCGGCCGAGGCCCAAAGATGCCTCTGCCTGAACGAAGCTCAACTGGTGTGTTTACTGTTCGCACCCTTTGTCGAGAAAGGCGCGTCGCTTGAGCATTTTCTGCGTCAATGCCATCCCGGCATGCTCGTGGCGCTACCCGAACTGCATCGCGCGATGCAGGGCAAGCCTGCGCCCGAGCAGGTGTTGCAATGGATGGTCGACGTCAGCGGGCTGCCCGTCAGCCTGATCGGTACGCTGTACCACATGGGGCCGGTGGCCAGTGGCGAGACTGCGGGCAAGGGGCTGCAAGCCGATATGAGGGTGATTGACGCCGTGACGGGCGAACGGTCAACGGGGCGTTGAAAGTGCCTCGCTTGATAACGCCCGTCCGGATCCATCGGGCTGCGCCCATCGTGTGCAGTCATCGCTCATGAAAGGCCCCCGAGAAACCGACTTCGCTTATCAGGCGGTGTATCGCTACCTGACTCATCTGATCAGCGAACCGGTCAGCGACACACGTGTGCGGCTTCCGTCATTACGACAGCTGGCGGAGCGTCTGAGCGTGTCGATATCGACCATTCAGTACGCCTATTCGCTGCTGGAAAAGGAAGGGCGCGTCTATTCGGTGGCCAAATCCGGTTATTACGCACTTCCGGTGTCGTTCATCCGGCCACCGTGCAGCGGCAATGACCTGCTCGAGACGGTTTATGTGAATGCCAGGCGACCGGGAATGCTGGTAATGAGCGCTGACGAACCCGCATTGCTGCAGCCGTTGGACAGCCCGCTATTGCTGTTGGAGAGAGAACTGTTGCGCCAATATCCGCGCCAGCCGCAACCGACGTCCCAACCCTGTGGCGAACGGGAGCTGCGCGCAGCGCTGGCGGCGCGATATACCTCCTCTCCGACACGTTGCTGGCACGCCGACGATGTCTACATCGGTGCTGATCTGCGGGGTGTGCTGGAAATATTGATCGCGGTGCTTTGCCTCAAGGACGCCACGGTTGTGGTGGAGTCTCCGTGCGACTGGTCGATTTTGCGGTTGTTGCAGGACTTGGACGTCAAGGTCATTGAGGTGTCGTTACAAGCGGATGGCTGCCTGGACCTTGACCATCTGCAAACGCTGCTGGAGACCGAACCCGTTCGACTGATGATGTTGTCATCCGGCCTGAACATGCCGCGCGGCAGTGTGGTCGATGAAAGCAACAGGCTATCAACCGTGCAGTTGCTGGCGCGGCATGGCAGTTGGGTGCTGGAGAACGACTGTTACGGCGATCTAGAATTTGAACCCGCTGGCCCACGGTTCCGCGATTTGCTGGACCCGGACCGACTGATCGTGTTTTCCACATTCGAGAAGGTTATCGGGCCTGAAGCGCCTTACGGCTATGTGCTTTCGCGGCAACTGCGAGGTGAGCTGCAGCGACACTTTCTGCTGCGCTCGTTCCGGTTGTCGCCGATCCGTCAGAAAGCCATTGCGCGCCTGTACAACAATGGTCGCATCGATCAGCACTTGTTGGTGCTGCGCCGGCTCCTCAAGGAGCGCAAAGTACAGATGACCCAATTGCTGGAGGAACGACTGGCAGACGCGTTGCACTTCGTCGACCCCCAGGGCGGCGCGACGATCTGGGTGCGCTCGTTACGTCAGGTTGATGTGCGCGGCGTGTTCCACCGCCTGCTCAAACAGCAGGTAGTGGTGGCCCCCGGGGAATTATTCAGCTTGCGCGGGCTGCATGCGCAACATTTGCGGCTGAGCCATACCTTTGGTGGTGAGCATGACCTTGGCGTAGCGTTGGGTTTGCTGGGGGATGCCTTGCGTCTGGAAGCGATCGATTGAGCGACGCGGGATAACATCCGCGAGCCTCATGGATCTATAACATCGCGTTGCGGTCGAACTGCCAGTAAACTGCGATCCAATTCCTGAACCACTCAATTTCAGAGGTTTTGCATGACACTCAGTCCTTTTGCGGGCAAACCGGCACCGGCAGAATTGTTGGTCGATATCCCGCGACTGGTAACGGCCTATTACACTGGCCAGCCTGACGCCGCCATCTCAACCCAGCGTGTAGCCTTTGGCACTTCCGGGCACAGGGGCAGCTCGTTCGACTTGAGTTTCAACGAGTGGCACGTCTTGGCGATCAGCCAGGCGATCTGCCTGTACCGTGAAGCCCAGGGAATCACCGGTCCGTTGTTCGTCGGGATCGACACTCACGCACTGTCCACGCCAGCCGGTGCCAGCGCCCTGGAAGTGTTGGCCGCCAACGGCGTCACGGTGATGATTGCCGAAGGGGACGAATACACACCGACCCCGGCCATTTCCCACGCAATCCTTTGCTACAACCGTGGCCGTACTTCGGGTCTGGCGGACGGTGTCGTCATTACGCCGTCGCACAACCCGCCGCAAAGCGGTGGCTACAAATACAACCCTACCAACGGCGGTCCGGCCGATACCCACATCACCAAGTGGATCGAAGCCAAGGCCAACGAGCTGCTGGCGGCCAAACTCGCTGGCGTCAAACGCATCAGCTACGAGCAGGCGCTGAAAGCCAGCACAACCCATCGCCACGATTACCTCAACACTTACGTGGCCGATCTGATCAACGTGATCGACTTCGACGCCATCCGTGACGCCAAGCTGCGTCTGGGCGTTGATCCATTGGGCGGAGCAGGGGTGCGCTACTGGTCGGCGATTGCCGAGCATTACCGTCTGGACCTCGACGTGGTCAATACACAGGTCGATCCGACGTTCCGCTTTATGACCGTCGACTGGGATGGTCAGATCCGCATGGACCCATCGTCCACCCACGCGATGCAAGGCTTGATCGGTCTGAAAGATCGCTACGACGTCGCGTTTGGCTGCGACCCGGATCACGACCGTCACGGCATCGTTACGCCGTCCGGTGGTTTGTTGGCACCGAACAACTACCTCGCGGTATCGATTGACTACCTGTTCCAGAACCGTCCGCATTGGCGCGCCGACGCTGCCGTGGGCAAAACCGTGGTCAGCAGCGGCTTGATTGATCGCGTGGCCAAGCGTCTGGGCCGTCGTCTGTATGAAGTGCCGGTGGGCTTCAAATGGTTTGCCGACGGCTTGTTCGACGGTTCCCTGGGCTTTGGCGGTGAAGAAAGCGCTGGTGCCTCGTTCCTGCGCAAGGACGGCGGCGTCTGGAGTACCGACAAGGACGGCCTGATCCCGGCATTGCTGGCCGCAGAAATGACCGCTCGCACCGGTCGCGACCCAAGCCAGGCCTTTCGCGCGTTGACCGATGAACTCGGCGAACCGTTCTCGGTGCGCGTGGATGCCAAGGCCAACCCTGAACAGAAAGCCTTGCTGAGCAAGCTGTCGCCAGACCAGGTCACCTCGACTCAACTGGCGGGCGAAGCGATCCAGAGCATCCTCAGCCACGCACCCGGCAATGATCAGGCGATTGGCGGCCTGAAGGTCATGACCGAAAATGGCTGGTTCGCGGCTCGTCCGTCGGGCACTGAAGACATCTACAAGATCTACGCTGAAAGCTTTGTGAGCGATGACCACCTCAAGCAGTTGGTGGCAGAGGCTCAAACGCTGGTGGATGGCGCCATCGCAGCCAAGTAATCCAGACAGTAAAAAGGGGCGACCATCACGGTCGCCCCTTTTTTGTGCCTGGCGTTTACTGAATCACGCGAGGTCTACCAGGACAATTTCGCTGTCCTCAATCGCCGTCACTCGCAACACCTGCTCATCGGCCACCGCAACCCCGTCTCGAGCTTGCGCACGTAAGCCATTGACTTCAATCACACCCGTGGCCGGAACCAGGTAGGCGCGACGCCCATTGTCCAGATGATACTCGGCAGATTCCCCAGCCTTCAGGTTCGCCGCTACCAGCCGCGCATCAGCACGGATGCGCAGGCTCTGATCATCGCCGGACTTGCCGCTGGCCAACGTGACGAAACCTTCACGATCACCTTTGGGGAATGGCTTGGCTCCCCAGGACGGCGCAAGCCCGGATTCGTTGGGGATGATCCAGATCTGGAAGATCTTGGTGGGTGTCGCTTCCAGGTTGTACTCGCTGTGGGCGATGCCGGTGCCGGCACTCATGACCTGAACGTCGCCGGCTTCGGTGCGGCCCTTGTTGCCCAGGTTGTCTTCGTGAGTAATCGCACCTTCACGGACGTAGGTAATGATTTCCATGTCCCGGTGCGGGTGTTTTGGAAACCCGGTGCCGGAGGCAATCACGTCATCGTTCCAGACCCGCAAATTGCCCCAGTTCATGCGCTTGGGGTCATGGTACTCGGCGAACGAAAAGTGGTGATGAGCATCCAACCAGCCATGATGGGCACCGCCCAGGGAGTTGAAGGGTCTGAGTTCGAGCATGATCGTCTCCTGAAAGGGGGGTTAATGGCGAGCATCATCTATCAGGCACTCATCGATAAAAAGCGTAAAAAGTGCTGCATTACCATCGAATTGATTGATGTGAAATAACCTCGAAAGTTTCTCATCCAGCCTTCACTTCATCGCATAAGCCAATGACCTGTAAGCATTTCACTAGAACTCAAAGGCAAATGCAGACACCATAGCCCGCAACAGCCTCACACCCTGGAGTCAGCCCGCGTGCCGCAACACACCCCCGATCTTCCACCCGAACTTCGTCCCTTGGCCGAGATGCCGTTGCTCAAGCGCCTGGCCGCCCGGTTCTTCGGTCATGGCTTGACCCGACTGCGTGCGCAACACCGCGCTTCCTGGCTACACGGGCAAGCCGACGGTTTTCGCAGCGGTCACAGCGCGGGGTTTGATTACGGCTTCAAGGAAGGCAAGGACGAAGGGCTGGAGCAAGGCCGGCAAGTGCTGCTGATCCGCGATTCGCGCTCAACCGAACATCGGCCGCCCAATGTCGATGACAATCTGTTTGACGACTGGCGCCTGCCATTAAGTGCGGAGTTAAAGAAGCGCATGAAGGCCGATGTGGCCCGGCTGCTGCCACCCCATGCCCAGCCGAGCGTTGCGCAGTGGAAGATGATCTTCAGCGACACGCCGTCAACGTCGGTGATTGCCGGGGCAGGCGCCGGCAAGTCGACCACGCTGGTGCTGCGTATCCTGTTGCTGACCCATTATCTGGGCTTCGAACTGGATTCGATGACCGTCGTGACCTTTACCCGCGAATCGCGCAAAGACTTCATTAATAAGCTGATCGAACTGTTCGCGCTGTGGGGCCGGCCGCTGAGCCTCAAAGAGGCGCGTGATCTGGTGCGCACCTTCCATTCGCGCATTCTGCCGATGGTTCGCAGCCTGCCGGGGTTCGAGCGCCTGCAAGCCTTCGAAAACCTAAGCAACCGCACGCAAAACGCCGACGAAGACGTCGACAGCAATCCGTTCGACCTGCGAATCAATGACGCTCAGCGACAGCAGCTCAATGCCTGCTATCACCAGTTGCATACCCGCAATGAACGCTTTCGCGAGTTGATCAGGCCTTTGTCGCGCCATGCCTTGCAGCTCAAGGAGCTGGAACGCGACCATCCCGACGTGCAAAAACGCGTGGCCGTGACCGAACTGGCGGCCAGGCGCGATGAAGAACTGTGCGACGCCATTGAAGACCTGTGGTTTCGCGCGGGTGCCTGGCCGATCAAGGGTATCGAACCCAATCGGCAATCCTTCGATATCAACGGCGCGACGTTCCATTGTCACGGTTACATCCCAAGCCTCGATGCGTGGGTCGTGCTGGGGTTTGATCCGCGGGAAAACCCGCAGGTCTGCCGCCCGAATGCCAAGTTGACTGTCCGTGCAGAATGGGCAGTAAAGCGTACCCTGTTTCAAGCTTTCTGCCGTAAACCATTGATATGGCTGGATAGTTACGAGTCTTCAAAGCGTGTTTTGGCCTCGCTGGCAGGTGATGCCAGCGCCGGTCCGGGCTTTGATTACAAGGTCAAAGGTGAGCTGGCTTCGGCGCCGTTACTCGACTGTTTTGTCGCGGCTGCCGGTTTTATAGAAAACCTCGGCCTGGATGTTCCGAACGCTGTTGGCCAGATGAGTTTCGCCAAGGACGACCCTGACCGATTCTTCTTCGAGGCCTTGAGCTTGTTCTGGCGAGCGCTGGAAGATCATCTGCTCGATCAGAAACCACCGGTGATGACCTACAACCGGATGTTTGCCTTGTTCAGCGAGCACTCACCGGAAAACCTGAAGTTGTTGAGCGATGAACTGCTGCGGCCACTGTCACACCTGATGATCGACGAATTTCAGGACGTATCGCCACAAATCGTCTCCTGGATTCGCGCCAGCCTGACCGAGATCCGCAGTCGAGGCCCGGCAATGCACGTTGGGCGCGGTGCGCAACGCTCATCTCTGCTGTGTGTGGGGGATGACTGGCAGTCCATTTATGGCTGGCGCGGCAGTTCGCCGACGTACTTCATGGAGTTCAACAAAGAGTTCCGGTCGCCCAGCACCACCAAAGTCATGCTCAGCGACAACTATCGCAGCCATCAACACATCATCGACGCCGCCGAGCATATCGTTCGCGCGGCACCGGCCATCGCTGGCAAGAAAGCCAAAGCCAACGGCGAGCCTAAAGCGCTATTGCCGGTAAACGTCCTGGACCGGGACGATCAAGGCATGGCCCAGCGCTTGATGGAGCATTACCGAAAGGGTGATTCAATCTTGATGCTTTATCGAAAAAGCAGCGATAAGTTATTGATTGAACATCATATTCAGCCTGTAGTTAATGTGGATTCGAGCTTACCTTATGAGTCACGCCGACTAAAACAACTGACGTATCACAGTGCCAAAGGCTTGCAGGCCGACGCGGTGTTCTTGCTCGGCGATTGCCAGCATCTGACCAGCTCACCGTACAAGAATCAGGTGTACAGGATGGCGGGACTCGGCAAGTCCGGGGACAGCGAGCCCTATGACAGCGCGCAAAGGGACGAAATCCTGCGACTGGCTTACGTCGGCATCACCCGTGCCGTCAGTCATTGCTACTGGTATGTCGAGGGGCAGGACACGGCGGCGAATATGCCCAAGGCATCTGACCGGATCGGCAGCGGCAAAGCGTTTTTCGCCGATCATCGGGTCGGCCAGAAAGGGGCGTGATCCTGAGTCGTCTCCCACTAAAAAGCCCACATGACGTGGGCTTTTTGTTAAGTGTTCAGCCTTCAGGCATAACTTCTGAGGGCCACAGGTGGAATGAATGCCTCGAGTTCATCCTCGACGGCTTCAATGATTCGCTCGACATCCGCTGCATTCATGACCGTTGCGCAAGGGATACCGGCAATGGCAATCATGGTCTCGCCACTGGCACGATCAAACAGCCGGGCGATCATGCTGCCCGGTGCGTCCATGCTCGCCTCAAATCCCATGGGATGAAAATGCCAGCGCATCAGCTGGCAGGCGTTTGGAAACGTGACTTTGCTGAAAGATCCTTTATTCATATGTTGCCCGCCTTCTTCATCGAGCGCTTCCTTTAGCTCATGTTAGGAGGGAAGAGCCTTCAATGGCTCAACCGGTGACTGCCTTTAAAAGTAGCATCGGTATGTGAAAACCATGTGATTTTTTTCGGGCCGTTCGGCAGTTAATGGGATTTTCATGATCGAGGTCATGTCCCGGCACGCATTGGCTCGGCGACGGGTCTTGCCGGGTTGGTATTTCAGCAATTGAACCCGGTGGAGAACTTCGGCAAGCTCGGCGTTTTCCCCTCGAGACCTTTATGCACGCCGATGATGATGGGCCGCAACAAACCCGGGCCACGGGCGAGACGGTCATGCGTTACCACTTGTGCTGGAAGCACCGCGACCTGGACGGCGTCATGGCGCTTTATCACCCAGGCATCCAGTACCACGATTTTTTCCAGAACCGCGTGATGGGGCTCGACGAACTGCGCGAGTACGTGCGCGTCAGCATGCCGCGCAATCCGGGCGAAGCGCTGGAGCACTCGGACCGGATTCGCCTGGACGGTAATACCGCGTTTATCCAGTACCGAATGACGTTGCGTGGCGGTGAGGGGCTGGTGTCCTTCCACACCAGCGAAGCAATCACGGTCCGCGACGGGTTGATCTGGCGGGTCAACGAATACGCCACGCTGGTCCACGAGCAGCCGTCCAGCACGGCGACTAAAACTTTGCGCCCGGCGGTCAGTCGACTCGGGCTGTCCCCGCGCCAATTGAGTTTCATGGCCGACGACTTGCAGCAGTATTTCCAGCGCCAGCAGCCATATCTTGACCCCGAACTCGACCTGCAACGGGTGGCGAAGGAGTGCGGCTACAGTCGCAATCAGATTTCCTACCTGTTGAATCAAGTGTTGGGCCAGAGTTTCTATCGCTACGTGAACCAGGCGCGCCTGCAACATCTGCTCGACACGCTGGACACCGCGACGCAACCGCTGCGTATCGACGAACTGGCGTTTGCGGCGGGATTCAATTCGCTGTCGGCGTTTTACAAGTGTTTCCGTCAGCACACCGGCCTGTCGCCCAAGGCCTATGCCAAACAAATTTCCTTGCGTGCCCGCGCGCAAGACAGCCCCTGAGTTCACGCACTAGGATCGACGCCATCGAAGTTTGAGTGGCGGAATCCTGCATGTCAGCGTGGCGCACTATCAGTTTATGGATGGATCAACTCGACGAGCCGTTAGCGGCGCGTGCGGCGCTGGAACACGATCTGGATGTCGACGTGGCCATCATCGGCGCCGGTTACACCGGGCTCTGGACCGCGTATTACCTCAAGCGCCAGGCGCCGGGCTTGAACATTGCCATTGTCGAAGCGCAAACCGCCGGCTTTGGTGCCTCGGGCCGTAACGGTGGCTGGTTGATGGGCAATATCCTCGGTGAAGACCGGCTGCTGGCCGGCCTGTCTCCCGACCATCGCCGCGCTTCATTTGACCTGCTGCACAGCATCCCTGATGAAGTAGAACTTGTCGTCGAACGTGAAGGTATCGCCTGCGATTATCGCAAAGGCGGGGTGCTTTACTGCGCCGCACGCTACCCCGAGCAAGAAACCAGCCTTCGGCGTTATCTGGACGATCTCTACCGCCAAGGCCTGACCGAAAGTGACTACCGCTGGCTCAGCCCCGAACAACTGGCGCAACAGATCAGAGTTGCGAAGCCTTATGGCGGTATCTATGCACCGCACGTCGCGACCATTCACCCGGCAAAGTTGGTGCGAGGTTTGGCACGCACGGTGGAGAACATGGGGGTCAAGATCTATGAAAACAGCCCGGTCACGCAGTGGCAGTCGGGGAGTCTGCGCACGGCCAAGGCCTCGGTTCGCAGTCGCTGGATCGTCCCGGCGGTAGAAGGCTATGCGACGACGTTACCGCCGCTGGGTCGCTATCAATTGCCGGTGCAAAGCCTGATCGTTGCCACCGAGCCTCTGTCCGCCGCGACTTGGGACGACATCGGCCTGGATCGCGGCCAGGCCTTCAGCGAAAGTAGCCGTCAGGTGACGTACGGCCAGCGCACCGCCGACAACCGTTTGGTATTCGGGGCACGGGGCGGCTACCAGTTTGCCGGCAAGCTGCGCCATGACTTCGACCTGACCACTAATGAAGTGGAGCTACGGCGCTATCTGTTCGGCGAGCTCTTCCCGCAACTCAAGAATGTACGGATTACCCACGCCTGGGGCGGCAACCTGGGCATGTCGCGGCGCTTCAAGCCGCACATGCTCTGTGATCACGCCAGCGGCATCGCCTTGTCCGGCGGTTATGGCGGGGAGGGTGTCGGGGCCAGCCACCTGGGTGGCAGAACCCTCGCCGATCTGATGCTTGAACGCGATACCGAACTGGTCCGCCAGCCCTGGGTCATGCCCCAGGGCGGGCTCGACACGCTCAAGGCCTGGGAGCCGGAACCCTGCCGCTGGCTCGGTTACAACGCAATCATTCGCAGCTTCGTCCACGAAGACCAGACCCTGGCCAACCCGACCACCGCACCCTGGCGCCGAAAGCTGGCCAGCGGGGTTGCGGGGTTCATGGAAGGCTTCATGCACTGAACAGCGCTTTATCCATCGACAGGTACGCCCATGAGCATCACGCAATTGAAGAATACCGCCACCCTGAAGCTCGAAGAGTCCAACCCGGTTGCCGTGCCACTGGGAACACCGGTGGCCGTGGCCTCGACCACCAGCGTCGAACGCGACGATGGTGTCGAAACGGGTGTCTGGGAATGCACGCCCGGACGCTGGCGTCGGCAGATCGTCGCCCAGGAATTCTGTCACTTCATCCAGGGGCGCTGCACCTTCACCCCGGACGATGGCGAAACCCTTTTCATAGAAGCCGGCGATGCACTGATGTTGCCGGCCAACAGTCTCGGCATCTGGGATATCCAGGAAACCGTGCGCAAGACCTACGTTTTGATTTTTTGATCTTCTGATTGCCTGCCAATAACAAAAGCCCCTACAGGAATCGACTCATGATCCGAAAGACACTGACACTGGCGCCCATTGCACTCGTCGCGACCCTTGGCCACGCTGCTGAAACGGTCAAAATCTACAACTGGTCAGACTACATCGCCCCGGACACCACCAAGAACTTCCAGAAAGAAACCGGTATCGCCTTCACCTACGACGTCTACGACAGCAACGAAACCCTCGACGGCAAGTTGATGACCGGTAAATCGGGATACGACGTGGTGTTCCCGTCCAACCATTTCATGGCGCGACAGATTGAAGGGGGAGCGCTGAAGAAGCTCGACAAGGCTCAATTGCCGAACTGGAAGAACCTCAATCCGGTATTGCTCACAGCGTTGCAGACCAACGATCCGGGTAACGAACATGGCTTTCCGTACCTGTGGGGCAGCACTGGCATCGGCTACAACATCGCCAAGGTCAAGGCCGTACTGGGTGACAACGCGCCCGTGGATTCCTGGGACCTGATCTTCAAACCCGAAAACATGCAAAAGCTGCAGAAATGCGGCGTTGCCATCCTCGACAACGGCCCGGAACTGTTGCCCGCCGCCCTGAATTACCTGGGCCTGCCGCACCACAGCAAAAAACCGGAAGACTATAAAAAGGCCGAAGCGCTGCTGCTGAAAGTCCGGCCGTATGTCAGTTATTTCCATTCATCCAAGTACACCAGCGACCTTGCCAACGGCGACATCTGCGTGGCGGTCGGCTTCTCCGGTGACATCCTGCAAGCCGAAAACCGCGCCAAGGAAGCCCACAATGGTATCGACATCGGCTACTCGATTCCCAAGGAAGGCGCGGCCATCTGGTTCGATATGGTTGCCATGCCCGCCGACGCACCGGACGAGAAGGCCGGCTACGCCTTCATGAACTACCTGCTGCGCCCGGACGTCATGGCCGGTGTCAGCAACTACGTGCACTACGCCAACGGCAACCAACAGGCCGACAGCCTGATCGACCCGACGATCAAAAACGACACCAAGGTTTATCCGAGCCCAGAGATGATGGGCAAACTGTTCGCGCTCGAGGCGATGCCGCTGAACATTGACCGGGTGCGTACGCGGGTGTGGAACAAGATTCGGACGGGGAGTTGAGGGTTCATATTTTGTAGTGATTGGTGGCACACCGACTGCAGGCTGCGCCAGCTGCTACAAGGATCGCGGCGTACGAAAATCCTGTAGCAGCTGCCGAAGGCTGCGTTCGGCTGCGCAGCAGTCGTAAATAATCAAATTCAACACACATTTAACTGATATCAATCCGCTGGCACTCCTATTAATAAGTCCAACAAAAGTGAGACCTCTTAGACAAAAAACAAACTTACCACTATTTAATATTTAAATATCAAATCGTCAGACAATTTGCGCAAACGCACATGCCTCCAAACAAACTTTCGACACCTCAGGCATTGTTTACGGGCACTTGCTGGAACAACACAATTTGACGTCAAAAAAAATGTAGACGTTTGATTTCGAATTGTGTCAGTTTTCTTTCGCCTGCATTGGGCGAGTGATAGGACGATCTCGCCAGAGATTGTCGCTATCTGAAAAAACTGTTCCATAGCCAAACAAGGAAGTGTGTTTATGTCGAAAGTAAAAAACAACGCTATTGATCTTGCTGAACTGGCCTTTGCCCCCTCGCATGCATTGGCAGCACCGAGTTCTGCTTTCAGCCAGATCGACAGCTTCAGCCATCAGTATGACCGCGGCGGCAATCTCACGGTCAATGGCAAACCCTCCTATTCCGTCGACCAGGCAGCGACCCAATTGCTGCGCGACGGTGCTGCCTACCAGGACAAGGATGGCAGCGGCAAAATCGAACTGACCTATACGTTCCTGACCTCGGCGTCGTCGAGCACCATGAACAAGCACGGGATTACCGGTTTCAGTCAGTTCAGTGCTCAGCAAAAAGCCCAGGCGGTGCTCGCCATGCAATCCTGGGCCGATGTCGCCAACGTCACCTTCGCCGAGAAGGCCACGGGCGGCGACGGGCACATGACCTTCGGCAACTACAGCGGTGGCCAGGACGGCGCTGCGGCATTTGCTTATCTGCCGGGCACGGGCGCGGGTTACGACGGGACCTCCTGGTACCTGACCAACAGCAGCTATACGCCGAACAAGACGCCGGACCTGAACAACTATGGTCGTCAAACCCTGACCCACGAAATCGGTCACACCCTGGGCCTGGCCCACCCTGGCGACTACAACGCCGGTGAAGGCGCGCCGACTTACAACGACGCCACCTACGGGCAAGACACCCGCGGTTACAGCGTCATGAGCTACTGGAGCGAAAGCAATACCAACCAGAACTTCAGCAAGGGCGGTGTCGAGGCGTATTCGTCCGGCCCGCTGATGGACGACATTGCTGCCATTCAGAAACTCTACGGGGCCAACACCACCACCCGTACTGGCGACACTACCTACGGCTTCAACTCCAACGCCGGTCGCGACTTCCTGAGCGCGTCTTCGTCGTCGGACAAGGTCGTGTTTTCGGTGTGGGACGCGGGCGGCAAGGACACTCTGGATTTCTCCGGCTTCACCCAAAACCAGAAAATCAACCTCAATGAGGCCTCGTTCTCCGACGTTGGCGGCCTGGTGGGCAACGTCTCCATTGCCAAGGGCGCGATCATCGAGAACGCAATCGGCGGTTCGGGCAACGACCTGTTGATCGGTAATGGCGTATCCAACGAGCTGAAGGGCGGTGCCGGCAACGACATCCTCTACGGTGCCGGCGGTGCGGACAAACTGTGGGGGGGTGCCGGTTCGGACACGTTTGTGTTCGCCGCCAGCAGTGACTCCAAGCCAGGTGTTGCCGATCAGATCCTCGACTTTGTCAGTGGCCTGGACAAGATCGACCTGACCGGTATTACCAAAGGCGCGGGCCTGCACTTCGTGAGTTCGTTCACGGGGGCGGTCGGTGATGCCGTGCTGACTAACTCGGGCGGGAACAGCCTGCTGTCGGTGGACTTCTCAGGGCATGGTGTGGCGGATTTCCTCGTCAGCACCGTAGGCCAGGCGGCGTTCTCGGACATCGTGGCCTGATTCAAGGCTGAAAAGGAGCGCGGTGCACGTTGCGCCGCGCTCTGTCCTTGCATCGATGCGCGCACTGCGTAAGGCTACGCGCCGGAGTGACAGATCCTATGGCCCCTGACGCCTTTACCTACAGAATGACCGCGTGGCTATTGGCGACGCTGATGATGTTTCTTGGAGATGTAGCCATGGCAAGCAGCCTGAAATTAGCGGACCCCTCTGAACTCGCCGGACATTGGCGAGCCACCTTGATGACCAAAGAGGATGCGTCCGAGCCCCGCACTGTGCAGGACAAACCGTCGAACGTTTGCCTGATTGACCTTCAACCCAACCAGACCCTGGCCGAGGGCGCCGAGTGCCTTGGGGCCTGGCTGCAAGTGTCGGCCATTGGCTGGTTCACAGAACCGGACGGGATTGCGATCACCGGCAAGGAAGGCTCAAGAATTTTCTTTTTCAGCCGACAGCATGATGGGCTTTATCAAGGCAATTTGAAGTCCGGTCTGATCATTACGCTTGAGCGCGCTGCGCGTAAGAGCAATTAGTGGGCGGACCGTGCAAATTTAAATAGAGAGCCCGCTGTTGTAGTTATAAGTAGCAAAACAATACGCCAACTCTTTAGCGAGCATGGAAGTGGGTTGTTAATTTGTAAGCGATTACCGACAAAAAATGTCTCGAACCGCGCACACACAGTTAATTAAACCTCGTCAGATCAGGACGGGGAATTTCACCTCGGGAAAAATCAATGAAGATGGCTAAGGCCCCAGCCACCGCTCCGTTATTCAAGGCACTGGGCGACTATAAAAGCATCTTGATCAGCGTCGGTTGTTTTACCGCATTGATCAACGTACTGATGCTGGTCCCGTCGATTTATATGCTGCAAGTCTATGACCGTGTGTTGTCTTCGCAGAACGAAACGACCTTGGCCATGTTGTCGCTGATGGTGGTCGGCTTCTTTGCCTTCATCGGCCTGCTTGAGATCGTGCGCAGCTTCATCGTGATCCGCATCGGCAGCCAACTGGAACGACGCTTCAACCTGCGGGTGTATCAAGCCGCGTTCGAGCGCAACCTGTTCAAAGGCGAGGGCAATGCCGGGCAATCCTTGGGGGACCTGACGCACATCCGCCAATTCGTCACCGGACCCGCGCTGTTTGCCTTCTTCGACGCGCCGTGGTTTCCGGTCTATCTGTTCGTGATCTACCTGTTCAATGTCTGGCTGGGTGTCTTCGCGACGGTGGGGGCTGTGGTCCTGATCGGCCTCGCTTTCCTCAACGAAACGATGACCAAAAAGCCCTTGGGCGAAGCCGCCGGTTTTTCCCAGAAGTCCAGCCAGTTGGCCACCAGCCACTTGCACAATGCCGAGACCATCCAGGCGATGGGCATGCTCGGCGTGTTGCGCAAACGCTGGTTTCAAGTGCATTCGCGCTTTCTCAGTTTGCAGAATCAGGCCAGTGACACCGGCGCGGTTATCAGTTCCCTGAGCAAAACCTTGCGTCTGTGCTTGCAATCCCTGGTACTGGGGCTGGGTGCGTTGCTGGTGATCAAGGGCGAGATGACTGCCGGGATGATGATCGCCGGTTCGATCCTGATGGGCCGCGTCCTGAGTCCCATCGATCAGTTGATTGCGGTCTGGAAACAGTGGAGTGGCGCGAAGCTGGCCTACCGTCGCCTGGATGCGTTGCTGCAAGCCTTTCCACCGTCTGACGAAGCCATGGCGCTGCCGGCACCGAAAGGACAGATCACTTTCGAACAGGTCAGCGCCGGCCCTCCGGGGCAACGTGCGGCGACGCTGCACATGGTCAACTTCAACCTCGGTGCCGGGGAGGTGATGGGCGTGCTCGGTGCCTCCGGCTCAGGCAAGTCGACACTGGCCCGGGTACTCGTCGGCGTCTGGCCAACCCTCGGCGGCACGGTTCGGCTCGACGGCGCGGACATTCATCGCTGGAACCGCGACGACCTCGGGCCCTACATCGGCTACTTGCCACAAGACATCGAATTGTTCAGCGGCAGCATTGCCGAAAACATCGCCCGGTTTCGCGAAACTGATCCGCAGAAAGTCGTCGAGGCTGCGCAACAGGCCGGCGTGCATGAATTGATCCTGCGCTTGCCGCAAGGCTACGACACGCTGCTCGGCGAAGACGGCAGCGGCTTGTCCGGTGGCCAGAAACAACGCGTGGCACTGGCCCGTGCGTTGTACGGCAACCCGAGCCTGGTGGTGCTGGACGAACCCAATTCCAACCTCGACACCGTGGGCGAAGCTGCGTTGGCCAGCGCCATCGCGCACCTGAAAGCCCAGGGCACCAGCGTGATTCTGGTGACCCATCGGTCCTCGGCCTTGGCCCAGGCCGACAAATTGCTGGTGCTCAACGAAGGGCGCTTGCAGGCCTTCGGCCCGAGCCAGGACGTGCTCAAGGCACTGTCCGGCGCTCAGGAACAACACCGTGAAAAAGCCGCGCAGGCGCCGGGCGGGCTCAGCATGAGTCGACAGTATCAGCCCACGACAAGGAATTCGGGTGTATGAGCAGCGCACGCATGAACACTGAAAGCGAAGCCCTGATGGAACACGATTACATCGCCGAACGGCCCGAGCGTGATGCGCGATTCTTCGCGCGCATGGGCTGGATACTGGCCATCGTCGGCGCTGGCAGCTTCTTCACCTGGGCCAGCCTCGCGCCGCTCGATCAAGGTATACCGGTGCAGGGCACGGTCGTGGTGTCGGGCAAGCGCAAAGCCGTGCAATCGATGAGCCCCGGTGTGGTCAGCCGGATCCTGGTGCGCGAGGGTCAAGTGGTGACGTTGGGGCAGCCGCTGTTCCAGCTCGACCAGACCCAGGTCGCGGCCGACGTCGATTCGCTGCAGGCGCAGTACCGCATGGCCTGGGCCAGCGTTGCGCGCTGGGAAAGTGAACGGGATAACCTCAAGCAAGTGAATTTCCCGGCCGAGCTGAGCAAGGATGCCGACCCGCGACTGGCGCTGGTGCTCGAAGGCCAGCGGCAATTGTTCAGCAGCCGCCGCGAGGCGTTTTTCCGCGAGCAGGGTGCGTTGCGCGCCAACATGGAAGGCGCCAGCGCGCAATTGGCCGGCATGCGTCGTGCGCGCACCGACCTGACGGCCCAAGCCAACTCGCTGCAACAACAACTGAGTAACCTTCAGCCCTTGGCGGACAACGGCTACATTCCGCGCAACCGCTTGATGGAATACCAGCGTCAGCTGTCGCAAGTGCAGCAGCAACTGGCCGAGAACACCGGTGAAAGCGGTCGGGTGGAGCAGGGCATCCTCGAAGCGAAGCTCAAGCTGCAACAGCACATCGAGGAATATCAGAAAGAAGTCCGCACCCAACTGGCTGACGCGCAACTCAAGAGCGTGACCCTCAAAGAGCAACTGACCTCCGCCGGGTTCAACCTGCAACACAGCGAGATCGTCGCCACGGCTGATGGCATTGCGGTCAACCTCGGGGTGCACACCGAAGGCGCCGTGGTGCGTCAGGGCGATACCTTGCTGGAAATCGTTCCGCAGGGCACTCGGCTGGAAGTCGAAGGGCACCTGCCGATCAACCTGATCGACAAAGTCGGCACCCATTTGCCCGTGGATATCCTGTTCACCGCGTTCAATCAGAGCCGCACACCGCGAGTGCCCGGTGAAGTCAGCCTGATTTCCGCCGACCAGATGGTCGACGAAAAAACCGGCGCGCCGTACTACGTGCTGCGCAGCAGCGTCAGCGATCAGGCGATGGAAAAGCTCAATGGCCTGGTGATCAAGCCCGGCATGCCGGCGGAAATGTTCGTGCGCACCGGTGAACGTTCACTCCTCAACTATCTGTTCAAACCGCTGCTCGACCGGGCAGGCTCCGCGTTGACCGAGGAATAAGGATGTTCGGCTGTATGAATAAGCTTTCCCTGCTCGCAGCGACCCTGGCGTTGCTGACGTGCAACAGTGTGATGGCCATGGGGCCGTTCGACATTTACGAGCAAGCGTTGCGCAATGATCCGGTGTTCCTCGGCGCGCTCAAGGAACGCGATGCCGGCCTGGAAAACCGCCTCATTGGCCGTGCCGGCTTGCTGCCAAAGCTGGGATACAACTACAACAAGGGGCGCAACTCGTCCAAGGCCACCTACCTCAATGACCGCGGGCAAAACCAGACCGATGACCGCAACTACAGCAGTTACGGCTCGACCCTGACCCTGCAACAGCCTCTGATCGATTACGAAGCCTATGCGGCGTACCGCAAAGGCGTGGCGCAGTCGTTGTTTGCCGATGAAGCCTTTCGCGGCAAGAGCCAGGAGTTGTTGGTGCGGGTGCTGGAGAACTACACCAAGGCGCTGTTCGCTCAGGATCAGATCGACATTGCGCTGGCGAAGAAGAAAGCCTTCGAGCAGCAGTTCCAGCAGAACGAGCAGATGTTTCGCCAAGGCGAGGGCACGCGCACCGATACACTTGAGTCCGAGTCCCGTTACGAACTGGCGACCGCCGAGGAGATCGAGGCCCGCAACGAACAGGACGCGTCCTTGCGTGAACTGGGCGCGTTGATCGGTGTACCGACGATCGACATCGCCGACCTGGCGCCGCTGGACCAGAATTTCCAGACCTTCAGCCTGCAACCGGCCAATTACGACACCTGGCACGAAATGGCCGTGGCCAATAACCCGAACCTGGCCTCCCAGCGCCATGCGGTGGACGTCGCGCGTTACGAAGTTGAACGCAATCGCGCCGGGCATCTGCCGAAAGTCAGTGCCTACGCCTCGGTGCGCCAGAACGAATCGGAAAGCGGCAACACTTACAACCAACGTTACGACACCAACACCATCGGCATCGAAGTCAACGTGCCGCTGTATGCCGGTGGCGGGGTGTCGGCGTCCACCCGTCAGGCCAGCCGCACCATGGAACAGGCCGAGTACGAACTGGACGGCAAGACCCGCGAAACCATGATCGAGCTGCGCCGACAGTTCAGCGCCTGCCTGTCGGGCGTGAACAAATTGCGCGCCTATCAAAAGGCGTTGGTGTCTGCCGAAGCGCTGGTGGTCTCGACCAAGCAAAGCATTCTGGGCGGCGAACGCGTCAACCTGGATGCTTTGAATGCAGAACAACAACTATTTACCACCCGCCGCGATTTGGCGCAGGCACGCTATGACTACTTGATGGCCTGGACCAAATTGCACTACTACGCCGGAACCTTGAGCGAGCAGGACCTTGCCAAGGTAGACGAAGCGTTCGGCCAGGGCCCAAAGACTCAATGATGGATCTGTAGCAGCTGCCGAAGGCTGCGTTCGGCTGCGACACGGGACGTGTGAATTTGCAGGCGCCTTTCGAGGCAAAAAGGGATTTTGGCAACACAACTAAGGACGGTAGCTGGATGAATAACAAGCACAACACACTGGCCGTGCTCTGCGCACTGGCCGCACTCGGTCAGGCGCACGCCGCGCCTTACGTGGAAAGCGGACGCGCTGGCGACCCCAACAGCTGGCGCAGCGCCGAATTCAACGCCGATTGGGGCGTAGGCGCGATCAACGCACAGGATGCCTACGCCGCCGGTTACAGCGGCAAAGGCGTGAAACTGGGGATCTTCGACCAACCGGTCTACGCCCAGCACCCGGAGTTCTCCGGCGCCAATAAAGTCGTCACCCTGATCACCAGCGGCATCCGTGAATACACCGATCCGTACATCCCGGTCAAAGCCGGGGATGCGTTTCGCTATGACGGCGCCCCCACGGTGGGCTACGACGGCAAGCTCGGCTCCCACGGCACCCACGTCGGCGGGATCGCTGCCGGCAGCCGCGATGGCGGGCCGATGCACGGCGTGGCGTACAACGCGCAAATCATCAGCGCCGATAACGGCGACCCGGGCCCGGAGGACGGCATTATTCGTGGCAACGACGGTGCGGTGTACAAGGCAGGTTGGGATGCCCTGATCGCCAGCGGCGCGCGGATCATCAACAACAGCTGGGGCATCGGCATTACCGATCGCTTCGACCTCGGCGGACGCGATCCGGCGTACCCGCACTTCACCGTGCAGGATGCGCAGTTGCAGTTCAACGAGATCCAGCCACTGCTCGGAACCAAACCGGGCGGTGCCTACGACGGTGCGATCGCCGCCGCCCGCAGCGGCATCGTCACGATCTTCGCCGCCGGCAACGACTACAACCTGAATAACCCGGACGCCATCGCCGGCCTCGGCTATTTCATACCGCAGATCGCGCCGAACTGGGTGACCGTCGCGGCGTTGCAGAAGAACCCGGACCTCACCAGCCCGGACCTCTACAACATCAGTACGTTTTCGTCGCGCTGCGGCTACACCGCCAGTTTTTGCGTGTCGGCGCCCGGCAGCAAAATCTACAGCTCGATCATCGGCGGCACCAACGCAGATAACCTCACCACCGGTTACGCCAATTACAACGGCACCTCGATGGCCGCGCCGCATGTTGCAGGCTCCATGGCGGTGCTGATGGAACGCTTCCCGTACATGACCGGTGCGCAGGTCGCCAGTGTTCTGCGCACCACGGCCACTGACCTCGGGGCACCGGGTGTCGACGCGTTGTACGGTTGGGGCATGATCAACCTGCGCAAAGGCATTGATGGCCCGGGGATGTTTGTCACCGAGCAGGACATTCCCGAGGAATTTCGCATTCAGGGCGCCTACGGCTCCAGCCAGTTTGTGGCCGATTTGCCGGGCATCGGCGCGATCATCGACGCCGGCAAACCGACCGAACGTGTGTGCACGGACGTGCACTGCGGACTCGACGTCTGGCGTAACGACATT
Organism: Pseudomonas mucoides; assembly: GCF_015461845.1. Classification (GTDB taxonomy): domain Bacteria; phylum Pseudomonadota; class Gammaproteobacteria; order Pseudomonadales; family Pseudomonadaceae; genus Aquipseudomonas; species Aquipseudomonas mucoides. Next base: position 246,065 of record NZ_JACOPW010000002.1, read on the forward strand.
TCGGGCCATGGCGGCCTGACCAAGCAGGGCATCGGCACGCTGGTCCTGACCGGCGCCAATACCTACGCGGGCCCGACGCTGGTCAATCAGGGCCGGTTGGCCATCAACGGTTCGCTGGCTTCGACGGTCACCGTCAATGACAGCGGTATTCTCGGCGGTAACGGTCGCATCGGCGGGTTGATCGCCAGAAGCGGCGGCACTGTGGCGCCGGGCAACTCTATCGGGACCTTGCAAGTGGCGGGCGACGTGACCTTCGAGCGCGGCTCGACGTACGCCGTGGAGTTGTCGCCGACGAGCAGTGACGAGATCGTCGCCAGTGGCAAAGCCGTCATCGACAACGCCACAGTCAGCCTGTCCCTGGAAAACAGCCCGACATTATTGACTACCCGCGAAGTGAAATCCCTGCTCGGCCATCAATACACCATTCTGCAGGCGGCCGGCGGGATCGAAGGGCGTTTCGGCGCGGTGGTGCCGAACTACCTGTTCCTCGGGGGCACCCTTGATTACTCGGCCAATGGCATTCAACTGTCGGTAGTACGCAACGCCACTTCGTTCAGCAGCGCTGGCCAGACACCGAACCAACGCGCGGTCGCCGCGGCTGCCGAGCAACTTGGCGCCGGCAATGCGCTGTACGAAACCTTGCTGCTGTCACCCACCGCCGCCGTGGCCCAGCAGGCTTTCCAGCAACTGTCCGGCGAGATTCATCCGGCCATTGGCACGCTGCTGATCAACGACAGCCGTTACCTGCGCGATGCCGTCGGCGAACGCCTGCGTGAGCGGGACCTGTTCAACGCCGCCGCACCCACCGATGACCGCAGCAACGCCTGGCTCAAAGTCCTCGGCGCCTGGGGCAAGAGCGATGGCGGGCACGACAACGCCAGTTCCAACAGCTCCATCGGCGGTTTGCTGGCGGGGGTTGATGGTCTGATCGCTGACCACACGCGACTGGGTTTTGTCACCGGTTACAGCGACAGCTCGTTGAGCATGGGTGATGGCACGCATTCGTCGGCCTCGGTCGACAGCTATCACTTGGGCGCGTATCTGGGCCATGAAATCGACGCCCTGCGTTTGAGCGTTGGCGGTGCTTACAGCTGGCATCGCGTCGACGTCAAACGTGACCTGCAATTCGGCGACGTCAGCGGCAAACAGAAATCCAAACGCGATGCGACCACGGCGCAATTGTTCACCGAAGCGGCCTATCGCCTCGACGTGCAACCGTTGTCGCTGGAGCCGTTCGCCAACCTGGCTTACGTGCACTTGAACAGCGACAGTTTCACCGAAAAAGGCGATGCCGCCGCCCTGAAGGGCGGTGAAGACAACCGTGATGCGGTGCTTTCAACCCTGGGCCTGCGGGCGAGCAAAGCGATTGCCCTGTCGGACAAACAACAGCTGGAACTGTCCGGCACCCTGGGCTGGCAGCACAACTTGAGCAGTACCCAGTCCGAAGATCACTTGGCGTTCGTCAATGGCAATACTGCCTTCAGCGTGCAAAGCGTGTCGCTGGACCGCAACGCCGCCGTGATCGGTGCCCGCGCCGGTTTGGCGGTGGCGCAGGATGTTCGCGTGAGCCTGGATTACAACGGTCTGATCGGTTCCAACGAGAAAGACCACGGTGTAGGCCTGACGCTGGACTGGCGGTTCTGATCATGCACTAAAGGCTCCGGGGCGCGTCGTGATCGAGGCGTCCTGGTTGTGAGCCATCTCTGACAACTCCAACAAAAGAGAGGCAATACCAATGGGTGTGTACGACTACAAAAACTTCAGTACTGCGGACTCCAAAGCGTTGTTTACTGACGCCATGGCAATCACGCTGTATTCCTATCACAACCTCGACAACGGCTTTGCCACCGGGTATCAGCACAACGGTTTTGGCCTGGGCTTGCCCGCGACATTGGTCACCGCGCTGCTCGGCGGCACCGATTCCCAGGGCGTCATTCCCGGCATCCCCTGGAACCCCGATTCGGAAAAAGCCGCACTGGATGCCGTGCAAAAAGCCGGCTGGACACCCATCACCGCCTCCCAACTGGGCTATGACGGCAAGGTCGATGCGCACGGAACCTTCTTCGGTGAAAAAGCCGGCTACAACACGGCGCAAGTCGAGATCCTCGGCAAGTACGATGCCCAGGGGCACCTGACCGAAATCGGCATCGCCTTTCGCGGCACCAGCGGCCCACGGGAAACCCTGATCGGCGATTCCATTGGCGACGTGATCAACGATCTGCTGGCAGCGTTGGGTCCCAAGGATTACGCGAAAAATTACGTCGGCGAAGCGTTCGGCAACCTGCTCGGCGACGTTGTGGCGTTTGCCCAGGCCAATGGCTTGTCGGGAAAAGACGTCCTGGTCAGCGGCCATAGCCTCGGCGGGTTGGCGGTCAACAGCCTGGCGGACTTGAGCACGGACACCTGGGGCGGGTTCTTCAAGGACTCCAACTACATCGCCTACGCATCACCCACCCAAAGCGCCACCGACAACGTGCTCAACGTCGGCTATGAAAACGATCCGGTGTTTCGTGCGCTCGATGGTTCATCGTTCAACCTGTCGTCGGTGGGGGTTCACGATGCGCCCAAAGAGTCGGCCACCGATAACATCGTCAGCTTCAACGATCACTACGCCTCGACGGCGTGGAATGTACTGCCGTATTCCATCCTCAACATTCCGACCTGGATCTCACATCTGCCCACCGCTTACGGCGACGGCATGAACCGGGTAATTGAATCGAAGTTCTACGACCTCACCAGCAAGGACTCGACGATCGTCGTGGCCAACCTGTCCGACCCGGCACGGGCCAACACTTGGGTGCAAGACCTCAATCGCAACGCTGAAACCCACAAGGGCAGCACGTTCATCATCGGCAGCGACGCCAACGACCTGATTCAGGGCGGCAACGGCAACGACTACCTGGAGGGGCGCGACGGTAACGACACGTTCCGTGATGGCGGCGGCTACAACATCCTGTTGGGTGGCAAGGGCAACAATGTCCTGGACTTGCAGCAGTCTGTGAAAGCCGTCGAATTTGCCCATGACGGCGCCGGCACGCTGTACCTTCGCGACGCCAATGGCGGCATCAGCATTACCCGTGACATTGGCAGCATTGTCAGCAAGGAACCGGGATTTCTCTGGGGGCTGTTCAAGGATGACGTGTCGCACAGCGTGACGGCCAATGGCCTGGCGGTCGGTAACCATTTGACCGCGTACGCCTCATCGGTGAAGGGCGGTGGCGGGGCGGATACGCTCAAGGCGCAGGCGACGGGCGACTGGCTGTTTGGTCTGGACGGTAATGACCATTTGATCGGCGGCAAGGGCAACGATGTGTTTGTTGGCGGCGCAGGGAATGACGTGATGGAGTCGGGCGGCGGGGTCGATACGTTCCTGTTCAGTGGTTCGTTTGGCCAGGATCGGGTCGTGGGTTATCAGGCGAACGACAAACTGGTGTTTCTCGGCGTTCAGGGCGTGGTGGCCAATGATGACTTTAGGGCGCACGCCACGGCGGTGGGGCATGACACGGTGCTGACGTTTGGTGGAGATTCGGTGACGTTGGTGGGGGTTGGGCTGGACAGTCTGGCTGGTACAGGGATTGTGATTGCCTGATGCTTTTGGGGCGCCGGTAAGGGCCTCATCGCGAGCAGGCTCACTCCTGCAAGGGATTTGTGAACGGCACAAAACCCCTGTAGGAGTGAGCCTGCTCGCGAAGAACGATAACTGGGTCCTCAGTCTTCCTCGCGAACCGTCGCCACATCCTTGGCATTGACCTTGATTTTCGCCCCGGAAATATCCTCGAATTCGTAGAAGCCGTCCTTGGTCTTGGTTTTCGGCATGTCCTTGGTCAAATACTGGGTGCCGTTCTGCAGGGTTACCACCGTTGGCGTCGAGCAACCGGCCAGCACCAACAAGGCCGCTGCGGCCAGCGGAAAACCCAGGGCTTTGATGTTCATGTCCACCTCTCACAATGCTGAAAAAAACCTCTATGCCGGTTGGTGCCATCGATTGGCAGAAAGTTCGATGCCCGCCCGAAAATGACCGAATAACGCCGCCGCTTATCTTTTTCCGTTTGCACCACACGGTGGGTAGCTGTTATCTGTACGCATAACCAGTACTCGCTTGCCATGGCGCTTTTCCTTGTGACTGCAAATCCCCTCGATGACCCGTTCTATTACCTCAACAACTTCATGCAAGTGCTTGACTGGCTTGAACATCGTTATGCCGATGTATTAAGTGTAGAAGAGCAAGCGTTCATCGGTGATTTCATTCGGCTACCCAAGGCGTCGCGGGGGCTGCTGGTCAGGATGGTGATGCGTAAGGGTGTGCATTTCAGGGCCGGCAAACTGAGTTATGCCGAAATCGGTGACATCGTCAGCGCGGCCGAACCGTTGCTGGCGGCAGGCTGGATCTCTGATGAGTCGCCGTTGCACATCGGGGAGTTGTTCGACGTGCTGCTCAAGGCCGAGATTGTTCACTGTCTTGGCGCTGCGATTGATCAGCCCAAAGGCAAGAAAAGTGACTGGCTGCCGCTGTTAAGCGAGCAGTTTCCAGAACCAAAAAGCTTTGCCCAATGGTGCCCGGCACTGGATGACCGACTGTTCACCCTGACCATCATGGACCTGTGTGACCGGCTCCGACTGATGTTTTTCGGCAACCTCTATCAGGACTGGTCCGAGTTCGTGCTGGCCGACCTTGGCATCTTTACCTACGAAAAAGTTGAATTCAGCGCCGAATCCCGGGGTTTGCGCAGCCGTGACGACGTGGACGCCTGTCTGTTCCTCCATCAGTGCCAACAGCATTTCGAAGCGGGTGAGCCGCTGGCAGCCATCGTCGAGCAGGTCAACGGGCTGATACTCGGCAACCCGTGGTTGCAGCGTCGACGTGGCAAGTTGCTGTTCCAGATCGGTCAGCACTGTGAGCGTATTGCCGATTTCTCCAGCGCGCTGGCGATTTACCGCGATTGCGCCTATCCCGGCGCTCGGGTGCGGATGATTCGTGTGCTGGAGCGCTGCGGTGAGTACCCGCTCGCCCTGGACCTGGCGAACCACGCACAGCAGTTGCCGGAAAGTGCCACCGAGCATCAGCATTTACTGCGTGTACTGCCCAGACTGCGTCGCAAACTCGGCGGTCCGGCGCTCAAGCGAGCCGCCCCGCGGCCCATGCAACGGCTGGATCTGCAGTTGCCCAGAACCGATCTGGCGCTGTCGGTGGAATATTATGTACAGGCGCATCTGGAGGAAGAACAGGCACCGGTGCATTACGTCGAGAACAGCCTGATCAATTCGCTGTTTGGGTTGTTGTGCTGGCCGGCCATTTTCGCGCCGCTGCCGGGGGCGTTCTTTCATCCGTTCCAGCGTGGGCCGGTTGACCTGTTGAATGAAGACTTTTGCGCGCGCCGTGCCGAGCTGTTCGAGGCATGCCTGGCCGAACTCGATGACGCTCGTTACCGGCAGACGATTCGCGAACGTTATGCCGCCAAGTGGGGCGTGCAGTCACCGTTCGTGTTTTGGGGCATCCTGAACGAAACGTTGCTGGATCAGGCGCTCGATTGTCTGCCGGCAGAACATCTGAAGCACTGGTTCAACCGCCTGCTGCTGGATATCAAGGCCAACCGCGCCGGCATGCCCGACCTGATCCAGTTCTGGCCGCAGCAAAAAACCTACCGCATGATCGAAGTCAAAGGCCCGGGAGACCGCCTGCAAGACAACCAATTGCGCTGGCTGGAATTCTGTCATGAGCATCAGATGCCCATCGCGGTCTGCTACGTGCAATGGGCGGAGCAGAGCGCTTGAGCTATAGCATCGCGGTCCGGGCCCTGTGTGAATTCACCGCCAAGGTCGGCGACCTGGACTTGCGTTTCACCCCGTCACCGACGGCGCTGGAAGGCATCGTCGGGCACCGCACGGTCGCGTCCCGGCGCAGTGACGGATATCAAAGCGAAGTGGCCCTGGAAGGTACGTACAAAACCTTGAGCGTGAAGGGCAGGGCGGACGGTTATGATCCAGCTCAAAACTGCCTGGAAGAAGTCAAAACCTATCGTGGCGACCTGAGCAAACAACCGGCCAACCACCGACAGCTGCACTGGGCGCAGGCCAAGATCTATGGCTGGTTGATGTGTCGCAAGCTGGACCTGGCGCAGATCAACCTGGCGCTGGTGTATTTCGACATCGTCAGCGAAAAGGAAACCTGTCTGGTCGAGGCGTTCAGCGCGGCGCAACTGCAGCCGTTCTTCGAACAACATTGCGCGCTGTTTCTGCACTGGGCCGAGCAGGAAATGGCCCATCGCGATGTGCGCAATCAGGCCGCGCAACAATTGGCGTTTCCCCATGCGGGCTTTCGTCCGGGTCAGCGTCACCTGGCCGAATCCGTGTTCAAAGCCGTCAGTACCGGGCGCTGCCTGATGGCGCAGGCACCGACCGGCATTGGTAAAACCGTGGGCACGCTGTTCCCGATGCTCAAGGCTCTGGCGCCGCAAAAACTCGACAAGGTGTTCTTTCTCACCGCCAAGACGCCGGGACGCAAGCTCGCGCTGGATGCGGCGCAGGTGATCCTGCAAAGCACCGGTGCACCGCCGCTTCGAGTGTTGGAGATGATCGCCCGGGACAAAGCCTGCGAGCACCCGGACAAAGCCTGCCACGGCGAATCCTGCCCGTTGGCGCGAGGGTTCTATGATCGATTACCCGCCGCTCGCCAAGCTGCCAGCCAATTGAGCCTGTTGAATCAGGCGGCCTTGCGCGAGGTGGCGCTGGCCCATGAGATCTGCCCTTATTATCTGAGCCAGGAAATGGCCCGTTGGGCAGACGTGGTGGTCGCAGACTACAACTATTACTTCGATTTCAGTGCGTTGCTGTTCGGTCTCGCCCAAGCCAACAACTGGACGGTCGCGGTGCTGGTCGACGAGGCCCACAATCTGGTGGAGCGCGGCCGGCAGATGTACAGCGCCAGTCTCGACCAGTCGACCCTCAACGGCGTGCGCAAAACCGCGCCTGAAGTCCTGAAAAAATCCTTGCAGCGGGTCAACCGGGAATGGAATGCCCTGCATAACCAGCAACCCGGTGCGTATCAGGCGTACGACAAGGCACCGGAAAAACTGCTCCAGGCTTTGTTTACATGCAACGCGAGCATTGGCGACTACCTCAATGATCACCCGCAGGGGCTGGACAGCACGTTGCAAAGTTTCTACTTCGAGATGCTGCAGTTTTGTCGGGTCGCCGAACTTTTTGATGAACAATTCCTGTTCGACATCAGCAAACGCGACCTCGACCGCCAGCGTCCGTTGTCGCAACTGTGCCTGCGTAACGTCGTGCCGGCCGGTTTCATCCGTCCACGCCTGACCGCTGCGCGCAGCACAGTGCTGTTTTCGGCGACACTGAGCCCGCGACATTACTACAGCGATTTGCTGGGCACCCCGGCGAACACGGTATGGATCGACGTGGAATCACCGTTCCATGCCGACCAGTTGCAGGTGCACATCGTCAGCCAGATCTCCACACGCTTCGTTCATCGGCAGGCGTCGCTTGAGCCGATTGTCGAACTCATCGCCCGACAGTTTGGCCAGCGCCCCGGCAACTACCTGGCGTTTTTCAGCAGCTTCGACTATTTGCAGCAAGTCTTGCAGTTACTGGCCGAGCGTCATCCGCATATCACGCTGTGGTCGCAATCCCGGGGAATGGGTGAAGCGCAGCGCCAGGACTTTCTCGACCAGTTCACCGCGCACAGTCAGGGTGTCGGCTTTGCGGTGTTGGGCGGTGCATTTGGTGAGGGTATCGATTTGCCGGGCGCACGGTTGATCGGCGCGTTCATCGCCACACTGGGCCTGGCGCAATTCAACCCGATCAACGAACAGATTAAACACCGCATGACCGCCATTTTTGGTGCCGGTTATGACTACACCTACCTGTTTCCAGGCGTACAAAAAGTGGTGCAGGCGGCAGGACGGGTGATCCGCACCCAGCAGGATCAGGGGGTGGTGATGCTTATTGATGACCGGTTTGGCGAGAGCAAGGTTAAACAGCTGTTCCCACGTTGGTGGTCGGTTGAACCGACGCATTTTCGCGCTATCGAGTAGGAACATTCCTTTTAAAAAACAGTGATATATCTTGAAAGACACACCGATTTGAACAAACGCCCAATCAGCGCTTTATTGAAAGGGCAGGTCATCACTTCCAAGCGATTCTTTGATAAGGAAATCAAGGTATGTCACTAACGCCGCAATACGTTTACACCCAGGAGCAGGTCACTGCCGCCTTCAATGAGATCAAAGCGACGTTGTTTCGCGGCATCACTGCCCAGGCGACGCCCAAAGTCCTGATCGTTGCAGGTTTGCAAGGCTCGGGCAAAACTTATCTACTGGAAAAAAACCTTCTGCCTTCAAAGCGCTATGAGCATTTTGTTCGCCTTTATTTGCCCGAGTATCGAGAAAAACACCCCCAATACGCCGAGATGATCAAGCGTGGCGTCCTGCATGCGTATAAGCATACGGAAGCTTTTGTCCGGGAGGTCAGCGGTAAGATTTTCACTGAAGCCTTCACCCTCAAATACAACATCATCATGGAATGCGCGTTCGACAGCCTCGACTTCGCCACTTTTCCTCCCTTGGCAACCGCCGCCGGCTATCAGTTCGAGACACATATCGTTGGATGCATTCAAGCGTTCGCTCACGTGTCGAGCATCAAAAGAGCGCTGAGCAGCCTGGAAAAAAAGGAACTGGAAAGGTTCGTCACGCTCGCCTCGCTCGACGCCAGCATGAGTAATGCACAGGCGATCATCCTGGCTTTTGAAACCGCTTCCAAAGCGGTGAGCGGCTCACAGATCACGGTGTATGAACGCGGCCTCGGCGGGTTGAAAGAGCGGGTGTCGCGCTTCCAGAAGACTTATACCAAAGACGCGACCGAGGTAACCCCTCCAACGGCTCCGACCGCGTACAGCACCTATGCCGACATCATCAATAACCACGTCTACACCAAGAGGGAGCGTGACGAGATGCTGAAGGAATGCCACCTGGCATTACTCAAAACCCAGGCACACGCCACACTGGTGCCTGACTTCGTTTACAACGACCTGTATGCCTACATCGTCAAATACGTGTACCGATGAGCTGTACCCATTCGGCGGCAAAGCGATGACAGTCTCCCGGCCAGCGAGCGGTCAATAACTGGCCATCGCTGACGACAAAACCTCGTCGTGGCTGGTCCGCCGAATCACGTACGGCGAGAAAGGGGCCCCGCAGGAAATCTGCGGGGCTGGAAAGGGCGGCAGTGACTTGCGCCTCGACCGTCTGCGGGTAAGTTCGGTAATAACGACCAAGCCAGGGCGCGGTCATTGCCCAGGCAGGCAGCTCCATGGTGTTGGCTACCAACGCGGTAACCTTGCGCCCCCGAAGTACAGATAATCCAGTTTCGGGGTAGAGGGTGCGGGCCAGCAGCAGAACACCGTGACACACTGCGGCCACCGGTTTGTCTGCGTAAAAAAAGTGCAGGGCGATCCGCTGTGCCTGAGCAGATTCCAGCAAGCTGCGCATGCCCTTGGCATGGCCACCTGGAATCAACAACCCGTCGAACTTGCTCGGGTCCACAGCGTCATAGGACAGCGGTTTACGAAATGATGCGTCTTCGGTCATTTGCCTGTAGCTGGCAAGGTCGGGCTTGCGTGTCATCAGCAACGGGTTGAGCGGACCAAAGCCAATCTCCACCAGGCGCGAATCGGCGTAGGCAGGCAACCCCTGCGGTGTGGCAAAACGTACCTCGATCCCGGCGCTGCGCATCGCTTGCCAGGGCACGCTGCTCTCGGTCGGGTCGTAGTCGCAGGTCGGCAATAACATCAGGATCATGGAGGCGCCTTTTATCTGCCGGAAATGGCCGTTGGCGTCGAGCATAGGTGGTCTGCAGCCTGTACTCCACTGAACAAGCGAGTTGTGGCTTTCCAAACCCATGGTTTGCCGCATACTCCATAAAAACGATAGTCGCGAGTGTGATCGATGAGTGATGTGCCGTCCAAAACCAACTCCATCGAGGAGATGCGTTTTCGCCTGCTGATTGATGCTGTGGTGGACTACGCGATCTACATGATCGATCCCGATGGCATCATCACCAGCTGGAACTCCGGCGCCCGGCGTTTCAAAGGCTACGAGGAAGCGGAGATTCTCGGCCAGCACTTCTCGCGGTTCTATACCGAAGAAGATCGACGTGCCGGTTTGCCCCAGCGCGCACTGGACACGGCCATTGATGAAGGCCGTTTCGAAGGCGAGGGCTGGCGGGTGCGCAAGGACGGTACGCATTTCTGGTCGCACGTGGTGATCGACCCCATTCTCGACCCGACCGGCAAGTTGCTGGGGTTCGCCAAAATCACCCGGGATCTCACCGACCGTAAAATGGCCGAGGAAACCCTCAAGCAAAGCGAGCAACAGTTCCGGTTGCTGGTGCAAAGCGTCACTGATTACGCCATCTATATGCTCGCTCCGGATGGATGCCTGACCAACTGGAATCAGGGCGCCCAGCGCATCAAGGGCTACCGGCCCGAAGAGGTCATCGGTAAACACTTCTCGATGTTCTATACCCCTGAAGACCGAGAAGCCGGTGAACCGCAACGGGCATTGGAAACGGCCATACGAGAGGGACGATTCGAAAACAAGGCCTGGCGCGTGCGCAAGGACGGTACACGGTTTTACGCTCATGTCGTGGTGGACCCGATCTGGGGCGATACCGGCACGCTGCTGGGTTTTGCCAAGATTACCCGCGATATCACGGAGGCGACCCTGGCCCAGCAAGACCTTGAGCGAACCCGCGAGGCGTTGTTCCAGGCGCAAAAAATGCAGGCCATCGGCCAACTCAGCGGCGGGATTGCCCACGACTTCAACAACTTGTTGACGGTGATCCTTGGTAACCTTGAGATCGTGCGCAAACGCGTCGCTGATGATCCGAAGGTCATGCAGCTGATCGACAACGCCACCCAAGGCGCGTTGCGCGGTGTTTCCCTGACCCAGCGCATGCTGGCGTTCGCCAGACGTCAGGAACTCAAATCCGAATCACTTCAAATACCCGGATTGATCGAGGGAATCAGCGGTCTGTTGCGCAGCGCTCTCGGCCCGTCAGTGCAACTCGAGACCCGCTTTTCACCAGGATTGGTGCCGGTCATGGCGGACAATAATCAGCTCGAACTGGCGGTGCTCAACCTTGCCACCAATGCCCGCGATGCCATGCCTCATGGTGGCAAAATCGTCATCGGCGCCCAGACTGAAGAGGTTCACGAACATTGCGCGCTAGCCCTGGCGCCGGGCCAATATGTTTGCATGAGCATCACCGATACGGGCGATGGCATGGATGCCGTTACCCTGGCGTCGGCAATGGACCCTTTCTTCACCACCAAAGGCGTCGGCAAAGGCACCGGCCTCGGGTTGTCGATGGTTCATGGATTTCTCGAACAACTGGGCGGGCGATTTATCCTCAAGAGCCAGGTGGGCAGTGGCACTCGAGCCGAACTGTGGATACCTGCCGCCACGACGGCTTCGATCATTCCCGAGGTTGCCGATGACGAGGCAGTGTCCCCCGAGTACAGGCTGTGCGTCCTGGTCGTGGACGACGACAGCCTGGTGTTGACCAGCACCGGCCTGTTGCTCGAAGACCTCGGCCACCGGGTGATCAGTGCGACATCCGGCGCCCAAGCGTTGGAGCTGTTCGCGAGCACGCCGGGTATCGATCTGGTCATTACCGACATGGCCATGCCGCTGATGAATGGCGCACAACTGGCACACGCGATCCGGATCCTGCAGCCGGACCAGCCGATTGTCCTTGCCACGGGGTATGCCGAGCGGCTGGAAGGCTTTGCGGTCGAACTGCCGCGGTTGTCCAAACCGTTTACTCAACTCAACCTTGTTGAAATCATTGCCCAGGCCATGAAGTGACAACGGGTAACTTGTGGCGAGGGAGCTTGCTCCCTCGCCACCGATACAGCGTCGAGTTTAAGTGAATGTTCAAGCGGCGAGATTACGGTCGCTCAGTTCTTTTTTGTACTGAACCTTCAGCGTTTCCATCTGCGCGCCCAGTTCGTCCAGCGTCGCTTTGCCCAGCAGTTTTTTCGCCTGCGGGAACATCTCGGTTTCTTCCTCTTCGATGTGGTGTTCCAGCAGTTCCTTGACCACTTTGACTCGACCGGCAAACTCCGGGGTGGAAGGGTCGGTGACTTTCAGGTCCGGTAGCACCAGCGAGTCCACGGTGCGGTGCTCTTCCTTGGCTTCGTAATACATCACGTCCTGCTCCTTGCCGCCGGCCTTTTTATAAGCCGGGTACAGGACTTCTTCCTCAAGTCGCGTATGAATGCTGATTTCCATCTCAAGCTTGGCCAGCAACTCCGTGCGTTTTTTAACGGCGCGTTCAGTGGATTCGCTCAGTTGGCTCAAGATGCCTTTTACACGTTCATGGTCAGCTTTCAACAGATCGATGGCGTTCATGGTCAAGTCTCTCAAGTCGTCACGGGGATGAGCGCACACGGTCTCAGTGGCCGATAGTCGCTTGAGGGAATAGAGCAGGAGTCGTGCCGATTTTTGGCTGGAATCAACCGTGTTTTAAATCAATTAGTTAAGCCGCCTAATGGGCAACTTCACCCGTGCAGGCTGCATGAGTCCGGCATTTGCCTCATGCAGTTCGCAGTGCCGCACGAGCAACCCGGGCAACGCGTCGTTTCGGAGGCAAAAAAAACCCGGCAATCGCCGGGCTTCTTTTACGCTCAGGCTCGGTGTTCAAGTTGCTGGCGCAGAGGATGAGAATTGCTGACGGACAGCGGAATCGGCGGGAAGTCCTCGTTGAGCAGGCGCAAATGCTCAATCGCTTCCTGAAACTTCAAATCGGCTTTACGGCGTAATGCGCGATAGCGATCAAACAGTTCCACATCCAGATCGCCGCCATCAAGCATCTCGAACGCACATCGGCTCAGGTCCTGGGCCTCTTCGAACATCTGACGGTTACGTTCCAGGGCGAATGCCCGGCAGGCTTTGATTTCATCGGGGGAGGAACATTCGATCATGACCGGCACCTTTTTCTTTTCCAGGGTTCCTTTGAATAGGCGTCGTTGCCACAGTGGAACCGAACCTGTCGGAGCCCGCGCGACACAAACACAGCGGGATTGAATATGTGACTGCCGGGAGAAAAAGGGATTTCAATTTTTTGCAGGCGAAAATTCGATAAATCCGCAGATGAAATGCAGAGAAAAAATCAAATAATCTGTTTTTTCAGGCGTTCGTAACGGGCGAGGGTCGGCTGGGTGGTGATGCCGTGAATCAGGATACTCAGCGCGACCACCGATAAGGTCAGATCAGTGCACAGCGACGCAACCGACTGCCCGAGCCCGTGGTTCAACGCATAAAACAGATAATAAAGACTGCCGATGCCGCGTATGCCGAACCAGCCGATCAAGGCTCGCTGACGCCAGTCAAGCAAGCGGCCCCAAGGCATGACGGCCACACTCAGTGGTCGGATCAGGCAAAACAGCACACCACCGATGGGCAGGGCGCGCCAATCCCAGTGGGCAATCAGCACCACGCCCAGCAGCGTGACCAGAAACACCTCCATGGCCCGCTCCACGAGGCCGCCGAAGGCGAGCATGTCACTCATCATGATGCCCGCCGCCACCTGGCCGTCCTCCAGATGGTCGGTGTTGCCACGCATCGCATGTTGCGGTTCGACATTCTGATGACCCACCACGGGCTGGACCAGATGCTCGGCGGGCTCTTGCGATTCGCCCGTGGTACTGACTTCGGCCTGACGCAAGCCGAGGCCGGCGGCGAACACCGAGAGAAATCCATAGGCATGAATAGCTTCGGCCCCGACATAGGCCAGGGCAATCAATGCAAGGGCGAGGTAGTCATTCGGCGACAGCGTACTGTCATCATTCTGGATACGCAGCGTCAGCGTCACGCGCCCGATGCCGCGCCCCATCCAATAACCGGTGAGTAAACCGGCAGGGACGGCCCAGAGCAGACTGTTCAGCGCCCAGTGGCCCAGCCAGCCGGGATCGCCGTCGTGTTGCAACAACAGCAATCCTAGAATCACGAACGGAAACGCGATGCCATCGTTGAGTCCGGCCTCGCCCGACAGACCAAAGCGCACCCGGTCGTCATCCCGTGCATCGTTGACCTGTACGAGGGCAGCCAAAACCGGGTCGGTCGGCGCCAAAATCGAGCCGATCAGGACCGAGGCGCCCCACGATACGCCGAAGCCGTAGTGCAACAGCAGGCAGACGCCGCCAATGGTCAAGACCATGACCGGCCCGGCCAGCCCGACAGCGATTCGCCAGGTCTTGTCCTTGAGCGGCAGGCGCAATTTCAGCCCGCAGACGAACAACGAAAAGAGCACCGCGACTTCTGTCAGGTGCTCCATCCAGTCAGCGGCGTCATTGGTGTTGAGCTTCAGCAAGCCAAGTGCACCCGGTCCGATGGCCACGCCCAGCACCAGGCACACCGCCGAGGTGGTCACCGGCATCCAGCGCAGGTACGACGACGTCAACGCCAGTGTCAACAGCACGGCACCCAGCACCGCCACCCATAGAATGAAGCTCATGTCTTAACTCGCCGGGCAGGAGGTGCGGTACAGGAATTGAGGCGATCACCCAACCGTTGCGCGCAGGTATTCAGGCGACAGCAGGTTGAACCACACCAGAATCATTTCCACCAGAATAGTCACTAAAACCAGCAAGCCCACGCCCCACACGCTGGCGGCATACAGCAGGCCTTGTTCCTTGCGCTCGTGCATGAAGGTCGGCAAGCCGACAAACAGCAAGAACGTCGAGTAGATCGACGCGGCGCCTAGCACCAGAATCGCGAGCCAGCGACTCGGGTACAGCCCGGCGATGCCTGCCAGGAAGAACGGCGTCACGGTATACGCGGCAAACCCGATGCATTGATTGAGGGTAGGGCGCGCGTCAAACGTGCGCGACATCCAGCGGATGAAACCGCCCATCACCGCGACGCCGGCAACAATAGTCATGTACAGCAACACGCAGAGCTGCAGGGCGCTGGCACTGCTGAGCTTGACCGTTTCGTTCTCGGCCAGGCTCCAGCCGACATAGGTGGTCCCGATAAACAGGCACACGGCGGGGATCAAGGCGAGCAGCAGCAAATGAGCGAGATAGTGGCGCGGCTGCGCTTCTTCTTCGCGACGGATATCAGTCCACGCGAAGTTCGGTTGGGTGAAGAGTTTCACGATAGGTGCGGACATGACGACCTCCTCAGCGGCCCGTGATGGGGGCTTAACACTATTGAGGGGGGATATTCGCCGGGGGTTCATTTTTTCCGCTGAAACCCACGCCCTGTAGCAGCCTTCGGCAACTGCTACAGGGGCCGGTTTCGGCAGCTGCTACAGGTCGGGTTCACAGGATCGGCTTGCCGCCCGTGATGCCGTAGCGTTGGCCGGTGATGTAACTGGCCTCATCCGATGCGAGCAACACATAAATCGGCGCCACTTCCACCGGTTGCCCTGGCCGCCCGAGCGGGGTCTCTGAACCAAAATGCTGCACTTCGTCATCGGGCATGGTCGAGACAATCAATGGCGTCCAGATCGGCCCCGGCGCCACGCTGTTCACCCGGATGTTTTTCGGCCCGAGCATCTGCGCCAATCCACCGGTGAAATTGGCAATCGCGCCCTTGGTGGTGGCGTAGGCGAGGAGAGTGGGTTTGGGCAGGTCCGAGTTCACCGAACTGGTGTTGATGATCGAACTGCCGGCCTTCATGTGTTTCAGTGCCGCCTTGCAGATCCTGAACATGGCGGTGATGTTCACGTCGAAGGTCATCACCCATTCTTCGTCCGTGATGTCCTCGATGCTGTCGTGGCTCATCTGGAACGCGGCGTTATTGACCAGAATATCGATGCGCCCGAACCGCTCGACCGTCTTGTCGACCAAGGCCTGGCACTGGGCTTTGTGCGCGATGTCGCCGGGCAGCAGCAGAGTTTGACGACCGGCCTGTTCGACCCAGTTCGCAGTTTCCTGCGCGTCTTCGTGTTCATTCAGGTAAGCAATGGCGACGTCTGCGCCTTCACGTGCGAAGGCAATGGCCACCGCACGGCCGATGCCGCTGTCGGCTCCCGTAATCAAGGCGATCTTGCCCTGCAACCGGCCCGAGCCTTTATAGGACTGCTCGCCACAGTCAGGCACCGGGTGCATGTTGCGCTGCGAACCGGGGACGGCTTGCGGTTGTTTGGGGAAGGGGGGTTTTGGATAGTCAGTCATCTTCAATCTCCGGATTCAAGGCAATCGGGTCAAAGGGTTGACCCTGGGGTTTTGTCTTGAGTTCGGTTGGATTTGAGGTGCCGACAATTCCAAATTCCCCACACATCCCCCTGTAGGAGTGAGCCTGCTTGCGATAGCGGTACACCCGTCAGCATTTATGTCGACTGACTCTCAGCTATCGCGAGCAGGCTCACTCTTACAAGGGAAATGTGGTGTGGGTCAGGTCCTGCGATTACGCAAGCTGCGCTCCATCCGCGCGATACCTTCTTCGAGCAACGCCCGTGGGCAACCGAAGTTCAGACGCACGAACTGCCCGGCGTCATCGCCGAAGTCCAGGCCCGGGCTCAAACCGACTTTGGCTTGCTCGAGGAAGAACTGCTGCGGGTTGTCCAGGCCCAGCGCCGAGCAATCGAGCCACGCCAGGTAGGTGCTTTGCGGCACGTTCATGGTGACGCCCGGCAGGCGGGTGCGAACGGCGTCGACCAGGTAATCGCGGTTGCTTTGCAGGTACGCGCTCAGTTCCGCCAGCCACGGCCCGGCTTCGCTGTAGGCGACGCGGGTGGCTTCCAGGCCCAGCGGGTTGACGCTGTCGACCATGCCGCAACGGGCGTGGTTGACCTTCTCGCGCAGGGCGCGGTCCTGAATGATCATGAACGAGGTTTTCAGGCCGGCGATGTTGTAGGCCTTGCTTGCTGACATCAGCGTGATCGTGCGCCGGGCAATGTCCGCGCTCAGGGTCGCCATCGGCACATGCTTGCGTCCGTCGAAACACAGCTCGGCGTGGATCTCGTCCGAGATGATCCAGGCACCCTGTTCCAGGCAGATGTCGGCAATCGCTTGCAGCTCTTCGCGCGGGAAGGCTTTGCCCAGCGGGTTGTGCGGGTTGCTCAGCAGCAAGGCGCCGCCACCTTGCAGCGATTGTTTGAGGGTGGAGAGCGGTGTGGTGTAGGTGCCGTCCGCCTGCGCATCGAAATTCAGCTCGACCTTGTTCAGGCCCCAATGCCCCGGCGCGTGACGCAGCGGCGGATAGTTAGGCACTTGCACCACAACGTTCTGGGGCGGCTGGACCAGCGCTTTCAGGGCCATGTTGAAACCCGACTCGACCCCCGGCAGGAAGATCAGCTCTTGCGGTTCGACGCGCCAGGCGTATTTGTTCCAGAGGTCGGCGACGATGGCGTCGCGCAGGTCATCCGGGGCCACGCTGTAGCCGACCATCGGGTGTTCCAGGCGTTTTTGCAGGGCCCGGATGATCATCGGCGGCGCGGCAAAATCCATGTCGGCCACCCACATCGGCAGCACGTCGGCCGGGTAGCGGCTCCATTTGGTGCTACCGGTGTTATGGCGGTCGAACACCTGATCAAAATCGAAAGTCATGCGCGGTCTCGTAACTACGGGCTGGTAATGGTCGCCATGATAATCGCCAATCCCTGTGGGAGCGAGCTTGCTCGCGATGAGGCCGCTACAGTCGGCATTGAGGGGGGCTGATACACCGCTATCGCGAGCAAGCTCGGCTCCTACAGGTTTTGTGGTTTGGCTGATGTCCCGGCGTGCCCGACGGTCGGTTTTCACACCGGGCGCGTCGGCGTTGTCTAGAGTTTCTAGTGTCGGCAGCCCGGCTGCCGTCACCGTGATTGATTGAAAAGTCCGGCAACGTCCCGGATTTCCACCTGATCAGGAGTGCACGATGGACCTCAGCCGTCGTCAGTTCTTCAAGGTCGCTGGTATCGGCCTTGCAGGCTCGAGCCTGGGCGCGTTGGGCATGGCCCCGACGCTGGCCTTTGCCGAGCAGGTGCGTCACTTCAAGCTTGCCGCCACCCATGAAACCCGCAACACCTGCCCGTATTGCTCGGTCGGTTGCGGCTTGATCATGTACAGCCAGGGCGATACGGCCAAGAATGTCGCGCAAAGCATCATCCACATCGAAGGTGACGCCGACCACCCGGTCAACCGCGGCACCCTGTGCCCCAAAGGCGCGGGCCTGCTGGATTTCATTCACAGCCCCGGTCGCCTGCAATACCCGCAGGTGCGCAAGCCCGGCAGCAGCGAGTGGACGCGCATCTCCTGGGATGAAGCGCTGGACCGCGTCGCCGACCTGATGAAGGCCGACCGCGACGCCAACTTCATCGAGAAGAATGCCCAAGGCCAAACGGTGAACCGCTGGCTGACCACCGGTTTCCTCGCCGCCTCAGCGGCATCGAACGAAGCGGGCTACCTCACCCACAAGGTCATTCGCAGTCTCGGCATGCTGGGGTTTGATAACCAGGCGCGTGTCTGACACGGCCCGACGGTGGCAAGTCTTGCCCCGACGTACGGCCGTGGTGCCATGACCAATACCTGGACCGATATCGCCAACGCGAATCTGGTTCTGGTGATGGGCGGCAACGCAGCAGAAGCGCACCCGTGCGGTTTCAAATGGGTGACGGAAGCCAAGGCGCACAACAAGGCGCGGCTGATCGTGGTCGACCCGCGATTCACCCGCACGGCCTCGGTGGCCGACTATTACGCGCCGATTCGCACCGGCACCGACATCGCCTTCATGGGCGGGCTGATCAATTACCTGCTGACCGAGGACAAGATCCAGCACGAATACGTGCGCAACTACACCGACGTGTCGTTCATCGTCAAAGCCGGTTATGGCTTCGAGGACGGGATCTTCAGCGGTTACGACGTGGCCAAGCGCAGCTACACCGATAAATCCGGCTGGGGCTATGAACTCGGTGAGGACGGCTTTGCCAGGATCGACCCGACCCTGCAAGACCCACGCTGCGTCTATCAACTGATGAAGCAGCATTACAGTCGCTACAACATCGACCTGGCGAGCCAGATTTGCGGGATGCCGGTCGATGCCATGCAAAAAATCTGGGATGAGATCGCCACGTGCTCGGTGCCGGGCAAGACCATGACCATCCTGTATGCATTGGGCTGGACCCAGCACTCGATCGGCTCGCAGATCATCCGCAGCGCGGCAATGGTGCAATTGCTGCTGGGCAATGTCGGCATGCCCGGCGGTGGCGTGAACGCCTTGCGCGGACACTCCAACATTCAGGGCCTGACTGACCTTGGCTTGCTGTCCAACTCGCTGCCGGGTTACCTCACCTTGCCGACCGACGCCGAGCAGGAATACGCCGCCTACATCACCAAACGCACGCAAAAACCGTTGCGTCCGGGGCAACTGTCCTACTGGCAGAACTACAGCAAGTTCCACGTCAGCCTGATGAAAGCCTGGTATGGCGGTAACGCCTCGGCCGAGAACAATTGGGCGTACGACTACCTGCCGAAACTGGACATTCCCAACTACGACATCCTTAAAGTGTTCGACTTGATGGGCCAGGGCAAGGTCAATGGCTACATGTGCCAGGGCTTCAACCCCATCGCGGCGTTGCCTGACAAAAACCGGGTGATGGCGGCGCTGGCCAAGTTGAAATGGCTGGTGGTGATGGACCCGCTGTCCACCGAAACCTCGGAGTTCTGGCGCAATGTCGGGCCGTACAACGATGTCAAGAGCGCCGACATCCAGACCGAAGTGATTCGCCTGCCCACCACCTGTTTTGCCGAGGAGGACGGCTCGCTGGTCAACAGCAGTCGTTGGCTGCAATGGCACTGGAAAGGTGCCGACGGGCCGGGTGAAGCACAAACCGACATCCGGATCATGGCCGAACTGTTCCTGCGCCTGCGTCAGCGTTATGAATCGAAGGGCGGCGCCTATCCCGATCCGATCCTGAAACTGTCGTGGCAGTACAAGGTCCCCGATGAACCTTCACCGGAAGAACTGGCCAAGGAAATCAACGGCTACGCCACCACTGACTTCACCGATGCCACGGGCGCGGCGATCAAGGGCAATGCGCAACTGGCCGCGTTCAGCCAGCTCAAGGACGACGGCAGCACCGCGTCCGGTTGCTGGATTTTCTGTGGCAGCTGGACCGAAACCGGCAACCAGATGGCCCGGCGCGACAACAGCGATCCGTATGGCATGCACCAGCACCAAGGCTGGGCGTGGGCCTGGCCAGCGAACCGGCGAATTCTCTACAACCGCGCCTCGGCCGATCCACAAGGCAAGCCCTGGGACCCGAAAAAACGCCTGGTGTGGTGGAACGGCAAGGTCTGGGGCGGCACCGACGTGCCCGACTACAAAGCCGACGTGCCACCGGAAGCAGGGATGAATCCGTTCATCATGAACCCCGAAGGCGTGGCGCGGTTCTTCGCCGTCGACAAGATGAACGAAGGCCCGTTCCCCGAACACTACGAGCCGTTCGAAACGCCGATCGGCATCAACCCGCTGCACCCGACCAACAAAAAAGCCACCAGCAACCCGGCGGCGCGGATCTTCGATTCGGTGTGGGATTCCCTCGGCGTGGCCAAGGATTACCCGTACGCGGCCACCAGTTACCGCTTGACCGAGCATTTCCACTTCTGGAGCAAGCACTGCAAGCTCAACGCGATTGCCCAACCGGAGCAGTTTGTCGAAATCGGCGAAGTGCTGGCCAAGGAAAAAGGCATCGTCGCCGGCGACCGTGTGCGGGTCAGCAGCAAGCGCGGGCACATCGAAGCGGTAGCGGTGGTGACCAAGCGGATTCGTCCGTTGCAGGTCAACGGCCAAGTGGTGCACCAGATCGGTATCCCGCTGCACTGGGGGTTTACCGGGCTCACGCGTCACGGTTACCTGACCAACACCCTGGTGCCGTTCCTCGGCGATGGCAACACACAGACCCCGGAATCCAAGTCATTCCTGGTCAACGTGGAGAAAGTCTAGATGGCCAGCCAAGACATCATTGCCCGTTCGGCCACCACGACTGTCCCGCCTTCGGTGCGCAATCAGGAGGAAGTGGCCAAGCTGATCGACACCACCAAGTGCATTGGCTGCAAGGCGTGTCAGG
This sequence comes from Pseudomonas mucoides, assembly GCF_015461845.1. Taxonomy (GTDB): domain Bacteria; phylum Pseudomonadota; class Gammaproteobacteria; order Pseudomonadales; family Pseudomonadaceae; genus Aquipseudomonas; species Aquipseudomonas mucoides. The sequence goes on from NZ_JACOPW010000002.1 coordinate 267,134, forward strand.
TGGCTTGTTCTGAATGGAACGAGCTGCGCGACGACGTCGGCCACAACCTCGGCACCTACGACAATCCGCAGGATTTGAGCGCAGAAACCTGGACCCTGATGCGCTTCACCGAGCATGAAACCGACGCCGGCAACCTTGAATGGCTGATCCGCAAGGACGGCTGCATGCATTGCGCCGAACCCGGTTGCCTGGCGGCGTGCCCCAGCCCCGGCGCGATCATCAAACACGCCAACGGCATAGTCGATTTCGACCAGGACCACTGCATCGGCTGCGGCTATTGCATCACCGGTTGCCCGTTCAACATTCCACGGATCTCGCAAAAGGATCACAAGGCGTACAAATGCACCTTGTGTTCGGACCGGGTTGAAGTCGGACTGGAACCGGCCTGCGTGAAAACCTGCCCGACCGGCGCCATCGTCTTCGGTACCAAGGAAGACATGAAGGAACATGCGGCCGAACGGATCGTTGATCTTAAAAGCCGTGGTTTTGAAAACGCAGGCCTCTACGACCCGGCCGGTGTCGGCGGTACTCACGTGATGTACGTGCTGCACCACGCCGACACGCCGCAGCTGTACGCCGGGCTGGCGAAAGACCCGGCGATCAGTCCGTTGGTGGGGCTGTGGAAAGGCGTGAGCAAACCCTTGGGCTTGCTCGCGATGGGCCTGGCGGTGCTGGCCGGGTTCTTCCATTACGTGCGCACCGGGCCGCAGGTGGTGGAGGAGGATGAGTTGCCGCCGCTCAAGGACAATGCGGTGCACGAAGTCGATCCATCGGTGCATACCTTTGATCCGCGCGGGGAGGACAGACCATGATCCGCAAACAGATCCTGCGCTACACCGCTGGCCAGCGCACCAATCACTGGCTGGTGGCGATCCTGTTTTTCATGGCCGCATTGTCCGGGCTGGCGCTGTTTCATCCGGCGCTGTTCTGGCTCAGCAACCTGTTTGGTGGTGGTCCGTGGACGCGGATCCTGCATCCCTTCATGGGCGTGGTGATGTTCGTGCTGTTCCTCGGGTTGGTGTTTCGCTTCTGGCGGGCCAACTTCTTCATCCGCAATGACGGCTTGTGGCTCAAGCGGATCGACAGGGTGATTCAAAACGAGGAGGAGGGCGTGCCGCCCATTGGCAAGTACAACCCCGGACAGAAGCTCCTGTTTTGGACCTTGTTGGCCTGCATGCTTGCGCTGTTGTTGACCGGACTGGTCATCTGGCGCGCGTATTTCAGCGATTATTTCGGCATCACTGCGATTCGCTGGGCCATGCTGCTGCACGCGTTGGCGGGGTTTGTGCTGGTGTTGAGCATCATCATCCACATCTACGCCGGTATCTGGATCAAGGGCTCGGTCAGCGCCATGGTGCATGGCTGGGTCAGCCGCGCCTGGGCAAAAAAACACCATGAACTCTGGTACCGCGAAGTGACGCGCGACGAACACCCCGATCCGCCGATCAGCAAAAAAGGATAAGCCCTTGGCGACGATTCTTGAACCTGGAGAGATTGAAGCGGCGGCGAGTTCACCGCCGTTTCTGTACCTGCCGCCGCACAACCTGTTCACCTTGCGTGCCTTGAGGCTGGAACGATTGGCCGAAGGGCATCCGCTGGCCGATTACCTGCGTCTGGTGGCCGGTTTGTGTCATGTGCAGCAGCGCCTGATCGACGCTCCGCCGGTCACCACCTTGCCTGATCCTGAACGTATCAAGGTCTGCCAGGCGCACGGCCTGCCACCGTTGGCCGCCGACACATTGGTGCGCGAGGGCCATTGGTTGCCGTACCTTGACGCCTTGTTGCAGCACTGCCCGCCAGCGCCGCAACCGGCGGTAGCAAAAGCCCTGGCGACGTTGCGCAGTACCGACGCCGGGCAACGCAAGGCCTGGGCGGTGGCGTTGGTCAGCGGCCAGTTCACGCTGTTGCCCGCGGCGCTGGTGCCGTTTCTTGGCGCCGCGTTGCAAGCGGCCTGGAGTCATTGGCTGCTGAGCACGCCGGACCTCGCGCTGAAACCCGGCGACAGCCTCAATCAATGCCCGGCCTGCGGTTCACCGGCGATGGCCGGGGTGATTCGCCATCGCGGCAAACACAACGGTTTGCGTTATCTGGTGTGCTCCTTGTGCGCCTGCGAATGGCACGTGGTGCGGGTCAAGTGCGTGTATTGCGAGCAGAGCAAAGGCCTGGAATACGTCAGCCTCGATGACGACCGCCACGCTGCCAATCAAGCGCCATTGCGCGCCGAAACCTGCCCCGGCTGTCGCAGTTACCTGAAACAGCTCTACCTGGAAAACGACGCAGAAGCGGAAGCGCTGTCGGCAGACTTGAGCAGCCTGATGCTCGACATGCGCCTGGAACAGGAAGGCTACCTGCGTCCGGCGCCGAACTTGCTGCTGGCCCCCGGAGGCGACTGAACACTCAACGGCTACACTCAGGCGCGACGGTCTATCGTTTCCAGGAGCGCCTGATGCCTTCACCTTCCGCCAGTCAAACCTTGCGGCTGCCTTCCATCGACAGTCTGTTGCGCCATCCTGCCTGCCAACCCCTGGCCGAGCGTTATGGGCGTGACGCGCTGCTGGGGAGCCTGCGGCAATTGCTCGATGACTTGCGCGAACCGGTGCTGACCGGGCAACTCGATGCCGTGGAAATAAGCCCGCAGGTCTTGGCGGGGCGGGCCGGTGAGCGTCTGGCCCGGCATCACCAAAGTCATGTGCGCCGGGTGTTCAACCTGACCGGCACGGTGCTGCACACCAATCTAGGCAGAGCGCTGCTCCCGGATGTCGCCATCGAAGCCGTGCAAATGGCCGCACGTTATCCGCTCAATCTTGAATTTGATTTGAGCAGCGGCAAACGTGGCGACCGTGATGACCTGATCGAAGGCCTGATCCGCGAACTCACCGGCGCCGAAGCGGTGACCGTGGTCAACAACAACGCGGCGGCGGTGCTGCTGACGCTCAACAGTCTGGGTGCGCGCAAGGAAGGGATCATTTCCCGGGGCGAGCTGATTGAAATCGGCGGTGCGTTCCGCATTCCCGACATCATGGCGCGGGCCGGGGTTCGCCTGCATGAAGTCGGCACCACTAACCGCACCCATGCCCGTGATTACGAGGCGGCCATCGGCCCGCGCAGCGGTCTGGTGATGCGCGTGCACGCGAGCAACTACAGTATCGAAGGATTCACCGCACGGGTGCCGACCGCCGAACTTGCGCAGTTGGCACACCGGCATGGATTACCACTGCTGGAAGACCTCGGCAGCGGCAGCCTGCTGGACCTGACCCGCTGGGGCCTGCCCGCCGAACCGACGGTGCGCCAGGCGCTGCTCGATGGCGCGGACATCGTCACTTTCAGCGGCGACAAATTGTTGGGTGGCCCGCAGGCGGGGTTGATTGTCGGGCGCAAGGACTTGATTGCGAAGATCAAGAAGAACCCACTCAAGCGTGCGCTGCGGGTCGACAAACTGACCCTGGCCGCGCTCGAAGCGGTGCTGGGGTTGTACCGCGACCCGGATCGCCTGGCCGAACGCCTGCCGAGCCTGCGCCTGCTGACTCGCCCGCACGCCGACATCCTCGCGCAAGCCGAACGGCTGCAACCGTCGCTGGCCCACGTTTTGGGTGAAGGCTGGAGCGTCAGTGCGCTGCCGGCGCTGGGCATGATCGGCAGCGGGAGCCAACCGGTGGCGCGCTTGCCGAGTGCCGCGTTATGCCTGCGGCCTAACGTGTCCAAACGTCTGCGCGGCCGGCAGTTGCTGGGGCTGGAAGCCGCGTTCCGTCGGTTGGCCATTCCGGTACTGGGTCGCATCGACGACGACGCGCTGTGGCTGGATCTGCGCCAACTGGACGATGAAGTTGCATGGCTGGAGCAACTCGATCAGTTAGCCGTCGAGGGACGGGCAGGGTGATCGTCGGCACCGCAGGGCACATCGATCACGGTAAGACTGCGCTGTTGCAGGCGTTGACCGGGCAGGCCGGTGACCGGCGCCGGGAAGAACGTGAACGCGGCATGACGATTGATCTTGGCTACCTGTATGCCGCGCTGGAACCGGGCGCGGAATTGACCGGGTTCATCGACGTGCCCGGTCACGAACGTTTCACCCACAATATGCTGGCCGGGGCGCAGGGCATTGATCTGGTGGTGCTGGTGGTCGCGGCGGATGACGGCGTCATGCCGCAGACCCGCGAACACCTGGCGATTGTTGAACTGCTGGGCATTCCCCGGGCGCTGGTGGCGATCACCAAGTGCGACCGGGTCGAGCCAGCCAGGGTGCAAGTCGTCCATGAGCAGATGACCACGCTATTGGCGCCCGGCCCCTATGCCGATGCGCCGCAAATCGCGCTGTCGAGTGTGAGCGGGGAAGGTGTCGAGACGCTGCGTCAGGCATTGCTCGACGCACAGCGTGACGTGCATCAACGCAGTACCGACGGCGGTTTTCGTCTGGCAATTGATCGCGCCTTCAGCGTCGCCGGCGCCGGCATTGTGGTGACGGGTACGGCGTTGTCGGGGCAAGTGACGGTGGGCGACACACTGGTGTTGAGTCCATTGGGCAAACCTGTTCGAGTGCGCGGTTTGCATGCGCAGAATCAGGCGGCGAACACCGCGGTTGCCGGCCAACGCGTGGCATTGAACCTGAGTGCAGAGCGCCTGGCGCTGGAGCACATCCACCGTGGTCAATGGTTGCTGGCGGAGTGGCTCTCTGCGCCGACTCAACGACTGGACATCAAGCTGCGTTTGTTGGCCAGCGAAGCCAAAGCCTTCGAACATTTTCAACCGGTGCATGTTCACCTTGGCACTCAAGACGTGACGGGGCGGGTGGCGTTGCTGGAAGGTGCGAACCTCGCGCCGGGTGGGCGAATGTTTGCGCAAATCCTGCTGAATGCCCCGGTGCACGCGGTGACAGGCGATCCGTTGATCCTGCGGGATCAGAGCGCCCAGCGTACCCTCGGCGGTGGTCGGGTGCTTGATCCGTTTGCCCCGACCCGACACCGTCGCAGCCCCGAACGACTGGCGCAACTTCAGGCGCTCGCCCCCCGCCATTCGCTGGAGGAACTCCTGCCGGCCTTGTTGGCCAACAGCGACAGCGGCCTCGATCCACGGCAACTGGAGCGCCAGTTCAACCGTCCGCGCGGGACTTGGGTGTTACCCGATGACGTGCGCTTGATCGAGACCCGCCAAGGTCCGCTGCTGTTCAGTTCGGCCCGCTGGGAAGCCCTGAAGGCCCCTTTGCTGGAACACCTCGCACGCTTTCATGAACTTGAGCCGGATCAAATGGGCCCGGACCGTGATCGCTTGCGTCGCTTCACCGCCACCACGCTGGAACGCCCGACCTTCCTCCGTCTGCTCGACGATTTACTCGCCAGCGGCGCTATCGCCACCAGCGGACCCTGGCTGCATTTACCCGGTCATCAAGTGCGCCTGAGTGAAGAAGACGAGGCCCTGTGGCAGCGCTTGCAACCGTTGTTTGAACAGGCCGCTTTCGATCCGCCATGGGTGCGTCAACTGGGGCATGACGAGGCGAGCGTGCGCCTGCTGTTGCGCAAAATGGCGCGGCTGGGGTTGCTGCATCAAGTGGTGCGGGACCTGTTCTACACCGACGCGATGATCCGTCGATTGGCGGCTATGCTGTTGCAACTGGCCGAGCACGACCCGGTGATTCAGGTCGCGGCGTTTCGCGATGTGGTCGGCCTGGGCCGCAAGCGCAGCATTCAGATTCTGGAGTACTTTGACCGCATCGGCCTGACTCGACGCCTGGGCGACAAACGCCAGATCCGTCTCGACAGTGCCTTGGCGCAAAAAGACCACCACTGAGTTCAAGGAAGGCAATCGCGCCCGGTGGCGCGGCCGGGCTTCAAACCCGGTTGGGGACGGCATCCGTTCCCGGGCAGGTTCGACTCCGGCTGCCTTCCGCCATTTTTTTGCTGAGCGGGCTTGCGAGGCGCCGAACAGGCTCGTGGCTTATTGCATCACATATCGCCCGGGTGCCGACTCCAGCGCCGGGTATTGCGCATTCCCGGTGTGCAGCACCGACGGCTGGCGCTCACCGGCATGTTCGTCGAGCCAGGCGAACCAGTCATTCCACCAGCTGCCGGAATGCTGCTGCGCGTTCATGAACCAGGTTTCGGGGTTTTTGGAGAGTCGGTTATTGGTCCAGTAGTGACGTTTTTCCTTCGCCGGTGGATTGATCACCCCGGCGATATGCCCCGAGGCGCCGAGCACAAAGCGCTTGGTCCCGCAGAGCAGCTCGGTGCTGGCATAGGCACTTCTCCACGGCACGATGTGATCGTCATGGGTGGCGAGGATATAGGCGGGCGCATCAATGGCGCGCAGGTCCAGCTTGACCCCGCAACAGTCCAGCTCGCCTGACTTCAAGTCGTTCTGCAAATAGGTGTGGCGCAGGTACCAGCAATACATCGGCCCAGGCAGGTTGGTGCTGTCGTTGTTCCAGAACAGCAGGTCCAGAGCCATCGGCTTCTGGCCCTTGAGGTATTTGTCGACGTTGTAGTTCCACCACAAATCGTTGGGACGCAATAGCGAGAAGGTATTGCCCATGTCCTCGCCCTTGAACAGGCCGAGGGGGCCATTCACGCCGCCGATGGTGCGCTCGCGGTAGGCCACCAGTTGTTCGTCGACGAAGATGTCGATGGGGCCGGTGTCGAGGTAATCGAGGAATGTGGTCAACAGGCTTATGCTGCCGACCTCTTTGTCCCCGCGCGCCGCCAGTACTGCCAGCGCCGTACTCAACAGTGTGCCGCCGATGCAGAAACCCACGCAGTTGGGACGTTGCTCGCCGCTGATTTCGCGGGTGACCTGCAAGCCTTTGATGATGCCGGTTTCGATCAGATCATCCCAGGTGGTGCCTGCGTGTTCCTGGTCGAAGTTGCGCCACGACATCAGAAACACCGGATGCCCTTGTTTCAACAGATGGGCAACCATCGAGTTGTCCGGTCGCAGGTCGAGTATGTAGAACTTGTTGATGGCGGGCGGTACGACAAAAACCGGGCGCCGGTACTGGGTTTCGCTTTGCGGGTAGTACTGAATCAGCTGGAACAGTGCGTTCTCGAACACTACGTCGCCGGGGGTATTGGCCACATCGACGCCTACCTTGAACGCGCCGCTGTCGCAGTGGCGCATCTTGCCTTCTTGCAAGTCGCTGGCCAGGTGCAGCATGCCGGTGAGGAGGCTGCTGCCTTGGGTGTCGACGACCCGTTGCAGCGCATCGGGATTACTCGCCAGAAAGTTGCTGGGGGCGCCGGCAGCGATGGCTTGTTCCACCAGGTAGAGCAAGCGCTGGCGCGGCTTCTTGTCCTTGATCGGCAGCTTGTCGAGCAGTTTCAGCAGAAAACCGGCGTTGAGCAGGTAAAACGCGGCGAGTGAGCCGAACAGGGGATCACTCCAGTTTCCGCTGGCGAAACGGCGGTCTTCAAAGGCGAAGGGCTGACCGGTCAACATACGGTGGCCGAGGTCACTCCATTGCAGCTGATAGTCCGACTGAAGGCTGTCCAGGACATCGCGCGGCAGCTCGAACCACTCGTTGTACTCCTGGCCGTCAAACCACGGATTAGTGCTGACCCACACACGTAATTGTTGCACTGCAAAGGATGCAATGAACGGAACCTGGCCTGACCAGTAGGTGTTGAAGGTGTGTGCGTTGTTGTCCATGGAACTCCTTGCCCATATACGTAAAACGGGCAGAAAAAAAACAGCGGCGCCGGACTTCGGCACCGCGTCAGCAAGCACGCAGGCAGTTTTGAGTCTTTAGCATCGAGCGAGAGCTGGGGGCCATGCCCACAGGTCTACTGCATGTTCATGCCGCCGTTGACCGAGAAGTCGGCACCCGTGCTGTAACCCGACTCGCCGGACGCCAGCCAGGCCACGATCGAGGCGATTTCTTCGGGTTGACCGAGGCGCCCGACCGGTGTGGACGCAATCATGGTGTCGAGAATGTCCGGGCGGATGGCCGCGGTCATGCTGGTCTGGATATAGCCTGGCGAAACGGTGTTGACGGTCACGCCCTTGCCGGACACTTCCCGGGCCAGTGCCATGGTGAAACCATGGATGCCGGCTTTGGCCGCGCAGTAATTGGTCTGGCCGAACTGGCCACGCTGACCGTTGATCGAGGAGATGTTGATGACCCGTCCCCATCCCTTGGCCAACATCCCTTCGATCACCTGCTTGGTGGTGTTGAACAAGCCGCTGAGATTAGTGCCGATCACGGCGTTCCAGTCTTCGGGGGTGAGTTTGCGAAAGGAGGCATCGCGAGTGATTCCGGCGTTGTTGACCAGCACATCGACCGGTCCGAATTGCTCCCGCGCGCCCTCAAAGGCCTTTCGCGTTGATTCCCAATCGGTGATGTCGCCATAGATGCATTCGAACGGATAACCCGCTACCAACTGAGCGGCGATCCAATCGTTCTTGCGGGCTGAATCAGCGCTGCAACCCACAATGACCTTGAATCCCTCGGTGTACAGGCGTCGGCTGATTGCCGTACCAATCCCACCCATACCACCGGTGACCAACGCAATACGACCAAGCGACTTCATAGATTGCTTCCCTTTTATTTTTTGCGCTGCAAGATGGGAAGATTGTTCGGTATTGGCGGGGTGTGCGGAAGTGTTGGGAGGTGACTGTCTGGTGTCCATAGGTGCCATGCAGGTGTTTTCGGATCACTGGCAGTCAATGACCTTTACCGGTACCGGGATCAATTCATGGCATTGAACGGTCGGTTACTCTTTGATTCAACGTAGATCAGTCATGGCTCCGGACAGGATGTCCGGTTCCACAGGTCAGTGAGGACCCCATGTACAGAATGAGTTCAGGCTATGCCAACGTGTTGGTCAATACGCTTTCGGCCGAAGGACTGGATGTTGCCAGCCTGTGTCGGGAAGCCGGACTGGACATGCAGATCGCGAACACGCCCGGGGCGCTTTGCGAGCGAAGGGTGATCTATCGGTTGTGGCAACTGGCCGCCCAGGCCAGCGGTGATCCGGACATCGGCTTGAAGGCCTACGGGCACTTTCATCCGGGCAGTTTTCAAATCGTCGGTTACACCATGATGTCGAGCCTCAACCTCAAACGGGCGCTGGAGCGCCTGGTGCGCTTCAGCCCATTGATCGGTAACGGGTTCAGTCTGTTTTTTGTTCCGGAGCAGCAGCATTACCGGCTCGCCTCGCTCGATCATCAACAGTCCGGTTCCATCAAGCCCCGTCAGTATGCCGATGCCGGGTTGGCTTCTTTGCTCGGCTTCTGCCGTTGGCTGGGCGGTGGCAAGTTACCGCAACCCTTGAGCGTCGAGTTCAGTTACCCCGAACCGAAAGACATTTCCGTGCATCAACGGCTTTTTGATTGCGACCTGACTTTTGGTTCGGCCTACGACAGCATTCTGTTTGACGGGCAGGAGCTGCTGCGACCATTGAGTATGGCCAATGAGGCCTTAGCGGTATTGCATGACAGTTTTGCCGAGACGCAATTGGATCTGCTGTTCGGCTTGTCCATTACCGGCAGGATTCGGGCGCTGATTACCGAGCGATTGAGCCATGGACAGGGGCAATGCGACATGGAATCGATCGCTGCCGCCTTGAACATCAGTAAGCGCACGCTGCAACGGGCCCTGGAAAAAGACGGGACGCAATTCAAGGACGTGCAGAACGCTGTGCGCCGGCAATTGGCCGATTTCTACCTGCGCCATTCTCACTTCAACATGAAGCATGTCGCGTACCTCCTTGGTTTTCATGACCACAGCAGCTTCAACAAAGCGTGCAGCCGATGGTTTGGCATGACCCCGGGCCAGTATCGGGCTGACGAGTCGTTCGAGATGGAAGAAGCCGCGCCCGTCTGACGCGCTTCTCGCCAACCACTCAGCGTTATGTCACCGGCGGTTTCTTCGCGCCTTTTTTGCCCTTGGCAGGGGGGCGTACCGGATTCTTGACCTTGGCGACGGGCGTCGGTTGTGGGGGCTCCGCGGCGAGTATCTGCACGATCGGCTCAGGCGTCATGACCGGGACCGGTGCTGCGATGACATCGTCTTCAGCGGCTGGCTGGGTCAGGATGAAACCAGGCAGCGGGACGTCGAGCAGTGCGTGCAGTTCACACCATAACGCGTTATGGGTGCCGCTGATCAACAGTTCCGGCAACAAATTGGCGACGGCCGCCAGCACTTGTTGGCGTTCCTCAACCTCGACAAGCATCAAGGACAGGCTGTTAAGGCTTTCTTGCGGGTGAGTGGCGACCAGCAGTTTTTGTAGGCGCAACGTTTCGCGCAGGTCCAACGGCTGGGCACTGTAGTCCTGGAGCAATACCTGTAATTGCTGGATCAACCGTTCGACGATTTCCTTGCCAGGCTCGTCGCTGTCGCGGTCCAGCAGAAACAGGATCCGTACCAAGGCTTCCATCAGACCGCCCAGGGGCAGCGCGTCCTGAAGACGATCGATCAAGACCTTGTCGTGCTGCTCGGCGTGCGCCTGCAGATCTCGCCCAGGCGCATTGCCGGCGAGGCTATTGAGTACGCCATATACGCCATAGAAACACATTTCCTGTGCTGCATCACGCAGGTCTCGATAGCCGTTCAAGGCGTCCTGCACCTGGTTGGAAAACAGTTCCTGCCAGACCAGCAACGGGTTGTTCTGGCTGGCGGGGTGACGATCCTTGTTCACTTGAGCAGCACTGCCTGCCAGCCACCACAGCGCCGGGTTCAAACTGCTCCAGGCCACTTGCTGCTGATGGAAAGGGTGGGTCCGGCGCAGCATTTCGGCGCTCGGTTCGTTGATCAGCTGGCGCAACCACGGGCGTATGAATTCGTCGTACACGCCATTGTTGATTGTGGACGCGCGCTGGACCAGCGCAAATTCCCGATCGTCATCACGGGGCGGCTGCACCTGGCCATGGATGTCGGCGATCCGCCGGCGTTCGAAACGCACGGCATACGGCGTCGCCGAATTCTCCGGCAGGTCTTCGATCAGCATCTCATACAGCCCGGCCGACAGCGCATTGATCGCATCGACCGCACCGAGCAATTCACGGTGTTCACGCCGCGCCACTTCACCGGACACGAAGATGCCCAGGTGACCGATGCTCGCGTGTCGCAGGTACACGATGGTGCGCCCGGCATTTTGCAACGCGAGATCGCTGGGATAGACGTCGGTGATCCAGTCCAGTGCCTGCTGCGGGGAGGTGATGTTGTCGCCATACGAACAGAACACCACCACCGGCGCTTCGATCAGCTTGAGGTCAAGCCCGGTGCTCTTGCGACCGAGGCCACCAGACAGCCGATTGCCGATGAACAGGTCGTCGACAATCATCTCGATCTCTTCGCCATTGAGCAGGGTCGGGCTGCCCCACCAGCGTTCGAAATCCAGAAAGCGTGCGGCCTCGCTGTCGACTTCACTGAACAGGTGGTAGTACTTGCCCCAATACGTATTGGCCGGGTCCAGGCTTTCGAAGTTGCTGACCAGCCAGGTACCGTCGAAACGGCCATTACCGAGGTCGCTACCGAGGCGTGCCATCCAGCCACCGCCTAGCAAACCACCGGTGTAGCGCATCGGATTGCGGCCATTGACACCGGCCCAATACGATAACGGCGCACCATTGACGATGATCAACCCCGGCAGCTCCGGTCGGGTAGCCGCCAGCCCCATCAATGCCCAACCGGCCTGGCAATTGCCAATCAGCACGGGGTTGGCGCTGTCCGGATGGCGGGCGCTGACGACCTCGATGAACTTCGCTTGGGCGTCTGTGATATCGGCAAGGGTTTGCCCTGGGCGAGGCGAGTGACTGAAGGAGATGAAGTAGGTGGGGTGGCCGGCTCTCAGGCTCTCGCCGATGACCGAATCCTGTTTGAAACCGCCGATGCCCGAGCCGTGACCGCCGCGAGGGTCAATGATGATCACGGGCTGTTTCTTACTGTCGATCGGTTGCCCTGGGCCGCCGAGGATTTGCAACAACGAATAGTTGACTGGACGGGGCAGGGCTTCCCCGGCGACCAGCGTTTCATGATTGAACTTGAGCAGCAGCGGATACCCGGCGCGTTCGTGGGCCAGGGTGTTGTCGCCGCGCTGACGCAAGGTATCCCAGAACAGCACGCTGCGTTGACCAAGGTCCGTGAAGTATTCCTGCCAGTCAGCAGGCGTTGGCTGCCGGAGTTGCCCAAGGCTTAAAGGCGCGAAGGTTTTTGCCTGGCGCTTCTGTACGGCGTCGAGGACGTTGCGGGTATTAAGGCGTTGCAGATGATTGAGGTGTTCGAACAAGCCAGCGGGTTCGGAGAATTTTTCATCTTGCAGCGCAATATTTAATTCCTGACCCATCGTAATCTCCTGACGCGGTGCATGGGGGCCGGCCCGTCTGAACCCTTTGGTTAAAGAGCGCTAGCCTGGCCGTTCGATGAGCAGGAGTCTACAGCGTATAAGGAGGGCTTTAGCAAAGTATATTTTGCACTGCACAAAATAGGCGTTGCCAAATGGTTTTGTGCACTGCAATATCAAGGCTAGCGCGATGACTGGCCGGATCGCTATCGCGTCCTCAGGCCCATCAGGGCCTTCCAGTACCAGGAGATTCAAGCATGTCTTTTTTCAATACGGAAAAACTGCAAACCGCTCAGAAAGCCAACCTCGATCTTTTGCAGCAAATCAGCGGCAAAGTCTTCGCCAGCGTTGAACAGCTCAGCCAGTTGCAGTTCAAGGCACTGCGCGACTCCACCGAAGAGCACTTCGAAGGCGTTCGCAAGCTGCTGGCCGTCCGTGATCCACAAGGTTTCGCCGATCTGCAGGCTTCTTTCACCCAGCCGAGCGCGCAGGCCGAACGTCTGGCCGAGTTCAATCGTCAGGTTCAAGCACTGATCGTCGGTACTCAGTCGGACATCGCCAAATTGACTTCGAGTCAGGTCGAAGCGGGCACCCAACAGGTGCAAGAGTTCGTTGAAACCATCGGCAAGAATGCACCGGCCGGCTCCGAACCCGTTGTGGCAGCGTTCAAGTCGAGCCTGGCGAATGCCGGTACCGTGTTCGAAAGCGCACAGAAAGCCGTAAAACAGGCTGCCGATGTGGCTCAGAGCAATTTCGACGCAGCGACTGCCGCGGCCACCAAAGCGGCCCCGGAAGCAAGCGCCAAGGCTACCAGCGGTAACAAGTAAGTCACGTCAAGCAAGCGGCGCCAATGGCGATGGGTTTATTCCCCATCGCCATTTTTTTTCGGCCCGTTATCGGTGCCGGGCTTACCGCCGAACATGCCAAACAGGTTCTGGGTATTGAGGTACAACGCCTTGGACTGGTCGACATACTGGCGCATCAGGTCCTGCATCACCGGGGCCTGTTGATGCATGAAGTCGCTCCAGGCTTCGGACGACTGCGCGCCGGTCTGGGACTGAACGTCGATTACGGTCTGAATGCTCTTGTCCAGGTAACTGCCGAGTACACCCTGGTAAGGGCCGTAGAACTGGATAATCCCCATCAGCATTTCGGTAGTGAAGATCGGCTCACCGCCGCTTTCAGCTTCCAGAATCACTTGCAGCAGGATGCTGCGCGTCAAGTCCTCGCCGCTCTTGGCATCGACCACCTGAAAGGCAATTTTGTCGACCACCAATTGCCGTATGTCCGCCAGTGTTAAATGACTGCTGGTGTGGGTGTCATACAGTCGGCGATTGGGGTACTTCTTGATCAGGCGGGGGGAGGTATCAGTCATGCGGGGCGTCTCGCGGCGGGCCTGGTTTGTAGGCATCTTAACCTACATTGGTGGTCTTCAGGCCGCCATCGCGGGCAAGCCCGCTCCCACAGTATTCTCTGTTGTTCACAAATTCTGCATTCAAAGAAGAACCCTGTGGGAGCGGGCTTGCCCGCGATGAGGCCCTCCAGCACATCGAAGATTCCCAAGTCGTAAAAAGGGGAGCCCGCCGGTAGCGTACCCCCCCTCAGAGAAATTGAATCGGCTTACCAGATCGGCAAGGTGTAGCTGACGATCAGGCGGTTTTCATCCAGATCGTTGCCAAAGTTGGTCGAGCGAACCGTCGCATTACGCCATTTCACGCCGACATTCTTCAGCGGCCCGCTCTGCACGACATAACCGATGTCGGTATCCCGTTCCCATTCCTTGCCTTCCGGACGGTTGCCACCCAGATCGATATTATCGCCGGTGAGGTAGCGGGTCATGAAGGTCAGGCCCGGAACGCCGATGGCTGCAAAGTTGTAGTCGTAGCGCGCCTGCCAGGACTTTTCGTCCTTGCTGGCGAAGTCGCCGATTTGCACGAAGTTCACCAGGAAGGCGTCGGTGCCGTTGATGTAGGCGTAGCCGGTGTCGCCGCTCATGCCTTGATAGCCCAGGCCCAACGCATGCCCGCCAAGGTTGTAGGTGAACATCGCGCCAATGGCATTGTTATCGACATTGCTGCCACCATCGTCCGTGGAGCGGGCGAAGCGCAGATCCGTCTTCAGCGACTGGCCGGTTGTGACCGGCAACACGTAGGTCAGGTTGACCAGGTGCTGGCTGTAGAAGTTGTCGAGGTGACCGTAGCTGTAGCCGGTGGCGAGGTTGCTGGTCCATTTGTAGTTCAGGCTGGCGAAATCGAAGCTGTCGCTATCGACATGACGTGTGGTGATGCCCTTGGCGCCAGTGCGGGTGATGCCCATGTCCTCGTAGTTCGAGGAGTCGCGCTGATTGACCTGCGTCAGTCGCCCGGCATCCACGGTCAAGCCTTCGAGTTCCAGCGAGGTCAACTGACCGCCCTTGAAGGTTTGTGGCAACAGCCGTGAATCGTTGGCCAGTACCGTTGGCAGTTTCGGCAGCAACGTGCCGAGTTTCAGCGTACTTTTTGAGGCGCGCACTTTGGCGGTCAGTCCCAGTTCGCCATACTCGTCCTGCGCACCTTGGCTCGTGTCGCGGTGGCGTTTCAACAGGCCAGAGCCTGCCCGATCAGGGCTGGAATCGAGCTTGACGCCGACCAGTCCGATCGCATCGAATCCCACGCCAATCAACCCTTCGGTGAATCCCGATTCATAGCGCAGCAGGAAACCCTGTGCCCATTCCTCCTGTTTGGATTGCGCAGCGTTGTCCTGGCGATAGTCACGGTTGAAATAGAAGTTGCGCAGCTCAAGGCTGGCCTTGCTGTCTTTGACAAAGTCAGCAGCGGCGGGGGCCGAGAGGCTGATGACGCCGCCGGATAGCAACAGTCGGGTAGCGAGGATGCGGGTGTTGCGGTCCATGGTGAAGCCCCTTTATTTTTATTATGGAAAGACAGGTCCCGCGGCCCTCGCCAGGTGGGCGAGGGCTTATCAATAAAAAACGCGAACGCCAAAAGAGAGGAGCGTGGCGCCGCGTGCGGTTCAATCGTTAGAACTGTTCGGCGCAAAGGCCAAACAAGGAGGCACTGCCCGCGCGGATGGATTGCTCCAGACTCAAAATGCGTGGCAGCAGGCGATGGATATAGAAGTCGGCGGTGGCGATTTTCGCGCCATAAAACCCTTCGTCTTCGGGCAGCTTTTGCTTGGCAACCTGTGCCATGCGCGCCCAAAGCCAGGCGTAGGCGACGTAACCGAACAGGTGCAAATACTCCACCGAAGCGGCGCCGACTTCGTTGCGGTTGGTCGCGGCCTGATCCTGTAGCCAGTCGCTCAGGTCTTCCAGACGCTGCACGGCATCGAGCAGTTGAGCGCAGTAGGGCGCATCAGGCTGATCGGCGAAATGACGAATCTCGCTGGTGAACTGGCGCAGCGCGAAGCCTTTGTCGGCGAGCACTTTGCGTCCGAGCAGGTCCAGGGCCTGAATGCCGTTGGTGCCTTCGTAGATCTGCGCGATGCGCACGTCACGGACCAATTGTTCCTGGCCCCATTCGCGGATGTAGCCATGGCCGCCGAACACTTGCTGGCCGTTAATGCAGCTTTCGAGGCCGGTGTCGGTGAAGAACGCCTTGGCCACCGGAGTGAGCAGCGCAACCAGGGTTTGCGCGCTGTCGCGTTCCTTGGCGTCATCGGAAAACTTCGCCAGGTCCAGTTGCTGCCCGACATAGCTGGCAAACGCACGGCCACCTTCAGTCATGGCTTTCATGCTCAGCAGCATGCGGCGCACGTCGGGGTGAACGATGATCGGGTCGGCCACTTTGTCCGCAGCAATGGCACCCGTCGGCGCGCGGCTCTGCACACGTTCGCGTGCATAGGTGACAGCGCTCTGATAGGACGCTTCGGCGCAGCCAATGCCTTGAATGCCGATGGACAAGCGCTCGTAGTTCATCATGGTGAACATCGCCGCCAGGCCTTTGTTGGGCTCGCCGACCAACCAACCGCTGGCGCCGTCGAAGTTCATCACGCAGGTGGCCGAAGCCTTGATACCCATCTTGTGTTCGATCGAACCGCAACTTACGGCGTTGGCATCGCCGAGGGAACCGTCGGCATTGACCAGCACTTTGGGCACGACGAACAGCGAGATGCCTTTCGGCCCCGCCGGTGCGTCCGGCAATTTGGCCAGCACCAGATGGACAATGTTTTCGGTCAGGTCCTGATCGCCACCGGTGATAAAGATCTTGCTGCCGGTGATGCTGAAGCTGCCGTCGGCCTGAGGTTCGGCGCGGGTGCGGATGATCCCCAGATCGGTGCCGGCGTGGGCTTCGGTCAGGCACATGGAACCGGCCCAGCGGCCTTCGTACATCGGCGGCAGGTAGAGCTTTTTCAAGGTGTCGCTGGCGTGGGCATCCAGCGCCAGGCAGGCACCGGAACTCAACGCTGAATAGAGTGCAAAGCTTGAGTTGGCGCCATAGAGCATTTCTTCGAACTGCACGGCGAGCATCTTCGGCATGCCCATGCCGCCGAAATCGGCGCTACCGGAAAGACCCACCCAGCCGCCTTCGATGTAGGTGGCATAAGCCTGTTTGAAACCGATTGGCGTGCTGACCTGGCCATCGACCCACTGGGCGCCTTCCTCGTCGCCGCTGCGATTCAATGGCGCAATCAGGTGCGAGGTGACTTTGGCCGCCTCCTCAAGAATCGCGTCAGCGGTGGCGGCGTCGACGCTGTCAGCCAGGGCTGGCAGGCGTGCCCACAGTGCCGGGGCGTCGAATACTTCATGCAAGACAAAGCGCATGTCGCGCAGCGGGGCGTTGAATTCGGGCATAGCGTGAACCTCAAAAGGTTGTGCGATAGGCACGGCGCCGCTAGAGCAGGCCGTGCCCTTTCTATCAATGAGCGGAAGCGCTGGCGGCACCGAGGCCGGTCTGGGCGCGAACGAATTGGTCGGCGTAAGCGTCGCGTTCCTTGTCGGCGCGCACGCTGCGGTCGAGTTTCGACACCACGACGATCACGAAGAACGCCAGCGGCATGGAGAACAGCGCCGGGTGGTCGTACGGGAAGATCGCGTGAGCATGGCCGAGCACGGTGACCCAGACGGCTGGCGACAGGATCACCAACACCAGCGCACAGATCAGGCCGGCGAAACCGCCGGTGATTGCGCCTTTGGTGGTCAGGCCTTTCCAGTACATGGCCATGATCAGCACCGGGAAGTTGGTCGACGCAGCGATGCCGAAGGTCAGGCCCACCAGGAACGCGACGTTCATCTTCTCGAACAGAATGCCCAGCAGAATCGCGATGATGCCCAGGCCGACAGTGGCCATGCGGGTCACGCGCATTTCCTGTTTCTGGCTGGCTTTGCCTTTCTTGAACACCGTGGCATAGAGATCGTGGGAAATCGCCGAAGCACCGGCCAGGGCCAGACCTGAGACCACCGCCAGAATAGTGGCGAAGGCCACGGCCGAGAGGAAACCGAAGAACAGGTTGCCGCCCACGGCTTTGGCCAGGTGCATGGCGACCATGTTGCCGCCGCCAATCAAGGCGCCGCCGACTTCACCATTGACGTAGTACTGCGGGTCGGTGCCGATGATGACCATCGCGGCAAAACCCAGGGTGCAGACAACAAGGAAGAAGAAGCCGATGAAACCGGTGGCGTAGAACACCGACTTACGCGCTTCCTTGGCGTTAGGCACGGTGAAGAAACGCATCAGGATGTGCGGCAGACCGGCAATCCCGAACACCAGGCCCAGTGACATCGACGCGGTGTTGATCGGGTCGGCGAGCATCGAGCCAGGGCCCATGATGTTCCAGCCGCTGGCGTGGGCTTCGACGGCTTTGGTGGCCAGGGTTTCGTAGCTGAAGCCGAATTGCGACATGGCCATGAACGCCAGGGTCGTGCCGCCGGCAAGCAGCAACACTGCCTTGATGATCTGCACCCAGGTGGTGGCGATCATGCCGCCGAAAATCACGTACACCAGCATCAACGCGCCGACGATCACCACGGCAACCGGGTAGTCGAGGCCGAACAGCAATTTGATCAACTGACCGGCACCGACCATCTGCACAATCAGGTAGCAGCACACCACCGTCAACGAACCAAACGCGGCGAAGATCCGCACTTTGTTCTGGTCCAGTCGATAGGACACGATGTCGGCAAAGGTGTAGCGCCCCAGATTGCGCAAGCGCTCGGCCATCAGGAAGGTGATGATCGGCCAGCCGACGAAGAAACCGATGGTATAGATGAAGCCGTCGTAGCCCTTGGCGAACACCAGGCTGGACAGCCCCAGCAGCGTGGC
Source organism: Pseudomonas mucoides (assembly GCF_015461845.1). GTDB lineage: Bacteria > Pseudomonadota > Gammaproteobacteria > Pseudomonadales > Pseudomonadaceae > Aquipseudomonas > Aquipseudomonas mucoides. Next base: position 285,657 of record NZ_JACOPW010000002.1, read on the forward strand.
GGCGGACATGTAGTCGCCGGCAATCGCCAGACCGTTCTGGAACCCGGTAATGCCACCGCCTGCGGTGTAGAAGTCAGAGGTGGATTTGGTTTGTCGCGCGGCCCACCAGGTGATGGCCAGCGTGCCCAGCACGAAGACGAAGAACATGCCGATCGCATGCAGGTTGAGGGGTTGTTTTTCCACCGCACCCAGCGCGGGTGCAGCCAGCACGACGGAGGCCGGCAATAGCCCGGCAGCGGCAAGGAGAAGTTTACGCAGAAGAGTCATTACTTGCTCTCCTCGAGAATGGCGGCACCCAGTGCATCGAAACGCGTGTTGGCGCTGTAGACGTACCAACCGGTCAGTAGCCAGGAAAAAATGATGATCGCCGCGCCAACCGGCATGCCCAGGGTCAACATCCGATGCTCGGCGAGCGGCGCATGCAGCCACTGCGGGGCAAACGCCACCACCAGCATGAACGCGTAGTAAGTGCCCAGCACCGCAGCACTCAGCGACCAGGCCAGGCGCGAACGGCTGCTCACCAATTGAAGGAATTTCGGATTGGACCGAATGCGTTCGCAGCGTTGGGTATCGGTTGAATGGATGTCGATCATGGGTGGCTCCACCTTGTTATTGTTATCGATGCTTTTGGCATTTAAGGGCAGGGCAGCGCCGAATCCGGCCCGCACGAGCCCGAAGCGGCCGGTAAATACACCGGCCGCTTGACGGGTACAACGTCGATTCGGTTAGAGCGCCTTGGCCCTGTCGCGCAGCACGTACTTCTGGATCTTGCCGGTTGAAGTCTTCGGCAGCAGGGTGAAAACCACCGTGCGCGGCACTTTGAAACCGGCCAGATGCTCGCGGCAGAAACTGATGATGTCGGCCTCGCGAACGTCCTGGTGATCAGCCTTCAACGTGATAAAGGCGCAGGGCGTTTCGCCCCACTTCTCATCGGGACGGGCGACAACGGCCGCTTCCATGACGGCTGGATGGCGATAAAGCACACCTTCCAGTTCGATGGTGGAAATGTTCTCGCCGCCGGAAATGATGATGTCCTTGAGTCGGTCCTTGATCTCGACATACCCGTTCGGATGACACACCGCCAGGTCGCCGGTGTGGAACCAGCCGCCTTCGAACGCTTCGGCCGTGGCGGTCGGGTTCTTCAGGTAACCCTTCATCACGGTGTTGCCGCGCATGAAGATCTCACCGATGGTCTGGCCATCTCGCGGGGTCGGCTCCAGCGTCTTCGAGTCGCCGACCATCACGCCTTCGAGCGTCGGGTAGCGCACGCCCTGACGGGATTTGATTTGCGCCCGTTCGTCCAGCGGCAACTCATCCCATTCGGCATGCCAGGCGCAGAGCGTCACCGGACCATAGGTTTCGGTCAGGCCATACACGTGGGTGACCTTGATGCCCATTTCTTCCACGGCACCGATTACTTTGGCCGGTGGCGCGGCACCGGCGACCATCGCGTTGACCGGGTGATCAATCGCGGCTTTAGCCGACTCCGGCATGTTGACCAGGGCGTTGAGCACGATCGGCGCAGCGCACAGATGGGTGACCTGATGCTCGCGGATCAGCGTGAGGATTTTCTGTGGATCAACACGGCGCAGGAACACATGCACACCGGCCATGGCGGTAATAATCCACGGGTAGCACCAACCGTTGCAATGGAACATCGGCAGGGTCCAGAGGTACACAGGATGGTTGCCCATGGCCCAGGTCATCTGGTTGCCCAACGAGTTCAGATAAGCACCGCGATGGTGGTAAACCACGCCTTTGGGGTTACCGGTGGTGCCTGAGGTGTAGTTCAGCGAGATGGCTTGCCATTCGTTCGCCGGCCACTGCCAGGCAAAGGCTGGATCGCCTTCGGCCAACAGCGCTTCATAATCCAGATCGCTGACCGGCTTGCCTTCGCCGTATTCCGGATCATTGACGTCGATGACCAGCGGCGGGTGATCCAGCATCCCAATCGCCGCGTGAATCACATCATGGAACTCGCGGTCGGTAATCAGCACCTTGGCTTCGCCATGCTGCAGCATGAAGGCGATGGCTTCGGCATCCAGACGCACGTTGAGCGGGTTGAGCACCGCGCCAATCATCGGCACGCCGAAGTGCACTTCAAGCATCTCGGGAATGTTGGGCAGCATCACCGCCACCGTGTCGTTCTTGCCGATGCCGCGACCAGCCAATGCCGAGGCCAGGCGGCGGCAGCGGGTGTAGGTCTGCGCCCAGGTGCGGCGGATAGAGCCATGGATGACGGCGGGGTAGTCCGGATAAACGCTGGCGGTGCGCTCGATGAAGCTGAGCGGAGACAAGGCAATATGGTTGACAGCCGCAGGGCCTAGCCCTTGTTCATAGATCGACATGTGCGGGTACTCGGTGGCTGATTGTTAGCTCTATAGATGACCTTGCAGCGTCGCCGCTGAGGGCATCTTTTATGTCCGATCTGCTTTATATAACATTCAGCTACAGATATGGAAGTACAACCTACGTCATATAGGATATGTACTATATTTGATTCCAGCCGTTCTAAATCAATACAGTCTTACCGCCAAGGCCGGTATATCCTTGGCTTCCCCAACGAAGCGGACCTGTGATGACCCTGACTCCCGTTCGATTGCACAGCTGGTTGCGCCTGCAGCGCGAGGGTGTGTCTCTGGCCGCCCGGGCTGATGCGTTGTGCCGTGCCTTGCAGGAATGTCCCGAGGTGCGCCGCGCGGTTTATTTGAGTTGGCAACCCAATGCCCGGATTTACAGCCATGAGGGTGCTGCCCAGCACTTTCCACCGGGGCTGGGCGACCCTTCGCTGGCCAGCGATCAGTTGTTGTTTGATCGGCTGGTCGAAGCGGGGCGACTCGATCTGGCGCAAGTGCGGCAACTCGATTGCTGGTTGTCCGGTCGATTGCGTCGGGCCGCAATCAGCCATGGCCAGGTGTTTGATCTGGCCTTGCAATCGGGACTGCCGGGGTTGTTGCTGGTGGAGGTGTGCGACGGCGTGAGCCTTGGTTGGCTGGGTTGGGTCCAGGATTTGCTGACGACCTTGCTGAGTAGCGTCAACGGTATGCTGCGCGGCTCGCCGCTGTTGGGTCACGATCCGCAACCGAGTCTGTTGCTCGACGCGCAGGGCCGGCCGCTGGAGTTCAACGGAGCGCTACTGGCACTGCTCGCCGAAAAACCGCTGACTGATGTGCTGGGCTTTTTGCCGGTCAATCACCGCGTGCTGGTGCGCGCCTGCCTGGACCAGAAGCGTGCCATCGAAGGGGTTGAGGCGCAGTTCGAAACACAGATTCTGATCTGGACGTTTATCCCCGATCCTCAGGACAACCGCGTGCTCGCCCGTTGCCGCGACGCCACCCTTCAGGTGTTGGCCGAACGTGAAGCGGCCACGGCACGCCGGCTGTACCGGTTGATCATCGAGAACACCACCGACCTGATTTCCCGGCACACTCCAGACGGGCGCTTTCTGGATGCTTCGCCCGCGTCCTGGACCTTGCTCGGCTACTGGCCGGAAGAGTTGCGCGGGCAAATGGCCCAAGGCCTGTTCCATGGTCAGGACCTGGCCAGCCTGGTGCAGCGCGCACGGGATGCCCTGGAGCAGGACGGTTATCACACGATGACCTATCGCATTCGCCATCGAGACGGGCATTACCTGTGGTTCGAAACCGCGAGCCGGGCGATTCGTGAAACCTACACCGGTGCGGTGGTCGAAGTGGTCAGCGTGTCTCGGGACATTACGGCGCGGGTGCAGGCGGAAGAGAACAAGCGACGCCTGGCCGAAGTCGTCGAGGCCAACATCGACCCGGTGTTGTTCATCGCCCCTGAAGGGCAAGTGACCTACCTTAACCCGGCGGCGCGCCGCATCCTCGGAATCGAGGAGCAACAGGCGATGCCAGCGCTTGCCGAACTGTTCGCGAGCGCGGACCTGATACGTCTGCAGCGTGATGGCTGGAGCAGCGCCGAACGTGATGGAGTCTGGAGCACCGATGCACGCTTGCAACCCCTCGGTGGCGGCATGTCCGTGCCAGTGTCGCTGGTGCTGTTGGCGCACCGATCTGCAGGCGGTGAGCGCTACTACTCGTTGGTGGCGCGGGACATGACCGAACGCGAATTGCGTGAGGTGCAACAGCGCCGTCATCAAGACGAACTGGCGCACACCGCACGTTTGGTAACGCTGGGTGAACTGGCCTCGGGCATTGCCCACGAAATCAACCAGCCATTGGCCGCGGTGGTCAATTATGCGAATGCCAGCCAGCGCTATTTACAGACTCTGGATTCCAATCCTCAGGCCGCCGAACGAGTGGCACAGGGGCTGCAGCGCATAACCCAGCATGCCACCCATGCCTCGCAAGTGATCAGCCGTCTACGGGCGTTTCTGCGCAAGGGCCAACGCCGCATGCAAGCCTTGAATTTCACCGACGTCGCCCGCGAGGCCGTGCGTTTGTGTGCTTGGGAGGCGAGCAATTGCCAAGTGACAATCGAGGATTGTCTGCCGGATAATCTGCCGCCCGTTTATGCCGACCGGGTGTTGCTGGAGCAGGTGCTGCTCAATCTGTTGCGCAATGCCATTGACGCCAACCGCGAACAACATCCGGGGCAACCGTCACTGATTGTGATGGCCGCGGGGCAGGGTGCTAGTGCAACCGTGGAAATCAGTGTGCAAGACCAGGGGCCGGGTGTCAGCGAGCCGGAGCTGGAGCAGATATTTACCCCGTTCTATACCAGCAAGGCTGATGGCCTGGGGCTTGGTTTGTCCATGAGCCGCAGCATCATCGAAGGTTTCGGTGGCGAATTGCAGGCCCTGCGCCAACCGGTCGGGCTGCTGATGTGCTGCCGTCTGCCGCTGGCCGGCCCAACAAAACAACAACAGGAATAACGTAATGGCAGGTGTGACGGAGCACGTGGTGTATGTGGTCGACGATGACCAGGGCATGCTTGATTCAACCGTCTGGTTGTTGGAATCGGTCGGGCTCAAGGCCTTGCCGTTTACCAGTGGTGTGGCGTTTCTCAATGCTTGTGATGCCACGCTCGATGCCTGCGTGCTGCTCGATGTTCGCATGCCCGGCATGGGCGGGCTGAACGTGCAGGAGGAAATGCGCGCGCGTGAACTGAATCTGCCGATCATCTTTGTCAGCGGGCACGCTGATGTGCCGATCGTGGTTCGCGCTTTCAAGGCCGGCGCCCATGACTTCATCGAGAAACCCTACAACGAGCAGTTGCTGCTGGACAGCGTGCAACAGGCGCTCAGCAACTGCGCGGCCAACCGCTCCGGCAGCCAGGAGCACGATGCGTTGCAGGCGCGGTTGCTGACGCTGACCCCACGTGAGCGCGATGTCTTGCTGCCGCTGGTACAGGGTTACACCACCCGGGAAATAGCGGAGCAACTGGGCGTCAGCGCAAAAACCGTCGACCTGTACCGCTCGCGTGTGATGAAACGTATGCAAGCCACTACCTTGCCGGACCTGGTGGGCATGGCGATCGCGGCGCAGATGGTCGACCCGCTGAAACTGCGTTGAAGTTTCGCGTTTCGTACTTCCGCCAACTTCCCGATCAAAAAGGCCCGAAGTTCAACGGGTACTGGATCACCACATACACCCGGTCGATGTCATCGCCTGCCTGCGCCGCGTTGGCACGGTGTGACACATGGGACAGTTGCAGCGACAAATCCTTGGCCGCTCCTGATTGCACGATGTAACGCAAATCGATGTCGCGCTCCCAATGCCGTCCGCCGTCGCCTTGTTGCGGTACGAAGGTGCCGGTCGCCTCATCGAAGGGGTTGTAGGCGCCACCCTGGGGCGCATGGGTTCCGTCGATCTGCGTGCCTTTGACGTAACGCGTCATGAAGGCCAGGCCGGGGACGCCGAAGGTGCTCAGGTCGAGGTCGTAGCGCACTTGCCAGGATTGTTCGTGGGCGCCGTTGAAGTCGGCGTACTTGATCGAGTTGGCCAGGTAGATGGAGTCGCCACCGACGAAATCGAAGGGGGTGTCACCGTTGACTTTCTGATAGGCCAGGGTGAAGCCGTGGGCATTGACCGTGTATTTGCCGGACAGGCTGAACGCAGTGTTGTCGATGGCGCCGGCCAATGCCTCACCCGTGTCCCGCGTATGGTAGAGATTGGCGTCGACGAAGACACCGGGCTGCTTGAGGTGAAGATTGCCGTAGTACTGGTGCCAGGTGTCGGTCAGCGTTGACGCATAGAGCGCGCCGCCGACTGGGCTTTGGGTGAACAGGTCGGCGCCGACAAACGAAATGCCGCCAGCGTCGGTGTTGGCCCCGTAACCGGAAAAATTGCCCTTGCTCGATGAACTGTCCTGATTCTTGAACGCCGTGAAGTGACCGGCCTGCACATTCATGCCATCGATTTCGCGGCTGTTGAGCAGGAAACCGGTGGCGTATTCCGGTTGCAGGCGTTTGTCGGCGGTATCGAACACCGGTGTTTCAACCATCATTTCGCCGTACGCCACGGTGGTTTTAGACGCCTTGATTTTCAGCGCGCCGCCAGCGCTGGAATAGGTGTTCTCACTGCGGCCGTCACTGTCCACCGGCAGCAATCCGGTGCCGGAACGACCCTTGCCACTGTCGAGCTTCACGCCCAAAAAGGCGTGGCTATCGAGGCCAAATCCGAGGATGCCGGGGGTAAATCCAGACTCGAAAGCGCCAATGAAGCCTTGCGCCCATTCCGCCTTGTAGCTTTTGCCGGACGCTGAAGGGGACCGGTAATCACTGTTGAGGTAGAAGTTGCGGCTGAGCACATTCAGCGTCGCACCGTCGAGGAACCCTTGCCCGGTTTGCATCGCTTCATCCGCGTGCGCCGTTGCGGTCGTGCTGGCGACTATCACCGATAACCAGAAAGGCAGACCGGATTTGCGCTTGGAAAACGTCATCGATCAATCACCACCGGGCAGCGACTCCGCGATTACGGAGTCGCTGGTTGTTGCTTAATGGGCTTCCGAGGCACCGAACATGCTCTTGGCATAGATCAGGCCCAGACCGTAGGCACCGCCGTTGGCGATCGAGGTTTTGACGGTTTCGTCATAGGTTTCGCTGCGCGCCCAGTCACGCTGCAGTTCCAGCAGGTATTGCAGGGACGTCATCGGGCGAGCGCCGATCTGGATCATGCGCTGCATAGCCATTTCGTGGGCTTCGGTGGTGACGTCGCCACAGGCGTCGGCGATTACGTACACCTCGAAACCCTGGTCGATGGCCGACAGCGCCGGGCCGACAATACACACCGAGGTCCAGAGACCGGCCAAGACGATTTTCTGCTTGCCGAACTTGTTGACTTCAACGGCAATGCGCTCGTCTTCCCAGGTGTTCATGCTGGTGCGGTCGATCACGTTGTGATCCGGGAACACCGATTTGATTTCATCAAAAATCGGCCCGGAAAAGCTCTTCTCGGCCACAGTGGTAAGGAGGGTCGAGACCTTGAACCCACGAGCCGCCTTGGCCACGAGCGCGGCGTTGTTGCGCAAGGTCACGGCGTCGATTGACTTGGTCGCAAAGGACATCTGCGATTGGTGGTCAATCATGATCAGGGTGTGGTCGGAGGGGGTCAGCAGGGTTTTGCCGGGAACTGCTTTCGCAATGGCCATGATGAGGTCCTTACGGGGTGAGTGAGGGGGCCATGGTTGCGTGGTTTGAGCAGCGGATATTGAGTCCATGTGCTGTTTTTGCGGTTTTTTTCGCAGCGCAGCGATACAGAGCACATTGTGGATGTCGCACGGTGAAATCAGCGTCTATGCTGCCCTAACCGTTCCCCAACTGTTCTTTGCAGCTATCAGCAAGGAGGCATCCATGGTGCCCTTACCACTGTCCGAAAAATCGCTGACCCGCAGCATGCTCGATGTCCTGATTCGTGCCGGGTTGATTGTCGTTTTGGTACTGTTCTGCTTCGAGATTTTCCGTCCGTTTCGCGACCTGATGCTGTGGTCGGTCATCCTCGCAATCACCCTCTATCCGTTGCAACTGCGACTCATGGGCTCGATGGGGCGTAGCGAGGGGCGTGCTGCAACCGTAATTGTGGTGATTTCCATCGCGATTCTGGTGGTGCCGGTCTATCTGTTGGGGACCTCGATTGCGGAGTCGGTGGCCAAGGTCGTCGACCTGGTGAAGGAGGGCAGTTTCCATATCCCGCCGCCACCGGATACGGTCGCAACCTGGCCGCTGGTGGGTAAATCGATCTCGGCGATATGGCTGCAGGCCTCAACCGATCTGCCCGACCTGATGGTGAAATACCTGCCGCAAATAAAAGGCGTCACGCTGGGCGTGTTGGCCAAAATCGCGGGCGTCGGGGCAGGTTTGCTGATGTTCATTGTTGCCTTGATCATCGCCGGTATTTTCATGGCCCATGGCGAAGCCGGCGGCCGTTGTGCGGTGGATATCGCGTCACGCATCAGCGGTCCGGACAAGGGGGCGCAGATCGCCGAGCTCTGCACGGCGACCATCCGTGCCGTTGCGCTCGGTGTGGTCGGTATCGCGTTTATCCAGATGATGCTGGTGGGGATCGGCTTTGTGCTCAAAGGCATCCCCGGTGCCGGTCTGCTGGCCATCGGCGTATTGCTGCTGGGCATCATGCAGTTGCCGGCCACGCTCATTACGCTGCCAGTGATCGCCTATGTCATGGCCACCGAAGGGCCCAACACGAGGACCATTATCTTCTCGGTCTTTGTGTTCGTTGCGGGCCTGGTGGACAACGTCCTCAAACCACTGTTGCTGGGGCGCGGTGTGGATGTGCCGATGCCGGTCGTGTTGATTGGCGCGTTGGGCGGCATGGTCACCAGCGGCATCCTCGGGCTGTTCATCGGGCCGGTGGTGCTGGCGGTGGGTTACCAATTATTCTGGCAGTGGGTTAAGGATCGACCGGAGGGTGTCTGACGTCCTCAGGTCATGAGGAGGTGTGTTGAAACCATTCCAGCCCGGACCCGGTGCGTCAACGTGGAACATGTTGCGCCAGGCGTGCCTGCAACGCCGGGATGCCGTGCCGCCGACCTTGACGGAACTGGCGGTCGTCCCCGGCATTCCCGAGGCGCGTTACTGGCTGGACCGGGACCTCGCGCCGCTGATTCGGGATGTGCACCAGTCCAACCTGCGTGAGGCCGAAGCGCTGGCCAGGGCAGGGGAGCCGAATGACACCTTGCCACTGGCCAACATGCTGGCGATTTCCGGTGGTGGTGATGCCGGCACCTTTGCGGCGGGGATTATCGCGGGATGGACGTTGCATGGTTCGCGTCCACCTTTCAAAGTCGTCACGGGCATCAGCGCCGGGGCCCTGGTGGCCCCGTTCGCGTACCTGGGGCCTCAGTACGACGACATCATCCTGCGCATGTGCAGTGCCATCGGCCCCAAAGACGTCTTCCATTCACGCAGTGTGCTGACCCGGCTTGCCAGCGACGGCATTGCGGACAGCAAGCCATTGGCGCGGCTCGTCGCGCAGTGCATTTCTGCGGACATACTGGCGGCGATTGCCGCGCAATACGCCAACGGACGCTTGCTGATGATCGGCACCACCGACCTCGATGCGGGGCGGCCCGTGACCTGGAACATGGGCGCCATTGCTGCCAGCGGCGCACCAGGAGCGCTCGACTTGTTCCGGCGGATCCTGATCGCGTCGATGAGTATTCCCGGCGCCGTTTCTCCAGTCATGATCGACGTGGAAGTGAACGGCCAACCGTTTCAGGAGATGCACGTCGACGGCGGCGTCATTACACAGGTCTTCCTTTATCCGCCAGGCACCGTCATGGCACTGAACAGCGTGACCGGCGCGCGTTTGCGCCGTGATCGGCATTTTTATGTGATTCGTAACGGCAAGATGGAACCGCAGTGGTCGGGGACCAAACGCCGCACGTTGAGCATTGGTGGTCGCGCCATCAGCGCATTGATTCAGATGCAAGGTATCAGCGACCTGGAACGGATCTACCGAATCGCACAGCAGGACGGGGCGGATTTCAATCTGGCGTACATCGGGGCGGATTTTCTTCACCTGCGCAATCGCCAGTTCGATGGCGAGTACATGAAGCGGTTGTTTGATTACGCCTTTGAGCAGAGTGCGAAGGGGTATCCGTGGCATAAGTCGCCCAATGCCTGAGACACGTCGGGATTTTGGGTGGTCTGGGCTGGCCTCATCGCGAGCAAGCTCGCTCCCACAGGTGATCTTGGTCGCGCACAAAATCTGCGTCTGATGGAGATCTACTGTGGGAGCGAGCTTGCTCGCGATGGCGTCAGCCCAGGCATAGAAAAATTACGCTGGTTGCCCATATGAAATTAATCCTGTAGTTTTTCATGAAATTATAAAAACATAATTTCATGAGGCTTGTATGTTCCAACAGTCCACGCAGCATGTCGCCAGCTACTACGCCCACAGCTGCGCGGATCGCCTGACCACTCGGCCCGCACTCGCCGGTGAACACGACACCGGCATCCTGATCATCGGCGCCGGTTTCAGTGGCCTGCACACCGCGTTGCGCCTGGCGCTGGCCGGCAAACGCGTGACACTGCTGGAAGCCAGTCGCGTGGCGTGGGCCGCCTCGGGTCGAAACGGTGGACAGGCCATCCTCGGCTGGTCGTGTGACATGCCACCGCTGGAAGCCGCGCTGGGTTATGAGCGTGCACGGCGGTTGTGGGACGGCATGCGCTGGGCGGCGCAGGAACTGCGTGAATTGCCAGCTCGCCACGGCTTCGATTGTGATTATCGCGCCGGCCATGTGTGGACCTCCGTGTTGCCACGACGTGTCGGCCTGCTGACCGAGTGGCAGCGCGAGGCCAGTCACAAGTGGGGGCACCACGGTTTGCAGCTCATCAGCCGTGAACAGTTGCCGGAATGGATCGCCAGCGAGCGCTATCAGGCAGGGTTGTACGACCCAGAGGGCGCTCATTTGAACCCTCTGAAACTGGCCATCGGCCTGGCCGCCGCCATCGAACGCGCGGGTGGCCGTATCCATGAGCAAAGCAAAGCGTTGAGTTATCGCGAGGAGGGTGGCCGCTTCGTGGTGAACACTGAGCGCGGGGCGATTCGCGCCGACGTTCTGGTGCTGGCCTGCAACGCCTATCTCGATCGGCTCGACCCACAACTGGCCAGTTGCGTATTGCCTGTCGGGACGTATCAAGTGGCGACCGCGCCCCTGACGCCGGAGCAAGCCACTGCGCTGCTGCCGAGTAATGTCTGCGTCACCGACAACCAGTTTGTCCTCGACTATTTCCGTCGCACACCCGACAACCGCCTGCTGTTCGGCGGCGGCTGCACCTATCTGGGCGGCATGCCCAAGGACATCGCCGGTGCCACACGACCGTTCCTGGAACGGGTGTTCCCGCAGCTCAAAGGTGTGGAACTGGAGTTCGCCTGGGGCGGGCACATCGACCTGACGCTTAAACGAACGCCCGACGTTGGCCGCTCCGGTGATCGCTATTGGATGCAAGGTTATTCCGGGCATGGTGTGCTGCCGACACTGGCCGCGGCCCGTGCGGTGTCCGACGCCATTCTGGGCCAGGACGATGAATTGTCCTTGTATCAGGGCCTGGACAACGGCAGCTTTCCCGGCGGCAAATACCTCGCCGCGCCACTGGAAGCCATCGGCAAAGCCTGGTATCGACTGCGCGACAGTATCTGATGAGTCATCTAACGGAATTCCAGGCATGAACAAGCAAGAAGAAATCGCTGCGCTGGCGATCCTGATTCACGATTTGCGCAAGCACAAGAAATACACCTTGAAGGAACTGGCCGACAAAATCGGCCGCTCCGTCGGCTTTCTTTCGCAGGTCGAACGCGGCCTGTCACGGCCCACCGTGGCCGACTTGACGGCGATCAGCGAAACCCTGGGCGTACCGACCACGTACTTCTACAGCCTGCCAAAACCCAAGGAGTTGCCATGGGTCACACGGCCCGATGAACGCCGCACGCTGTACTACGCCAACGGCATTACCGACATTCTGGTTTCGCCAAAAATGCGCGCGTCATTTTCCATGCTCGAAAGTCATCTGGAAGCGGGTGCCAGCAGCGGCGACCGGCACATGAGTGACAGCTCGGAGCAGGGCGGCTATGTGCTCGAAGGCGAGTTGACGCTGTGGCTGGGCGACGACGAAGAACCTGTGACTTTGGTGGCTGGCGACAGTTTCCAGTTCGACAGCCATACCCGTTGCCGCTACGGCAACCTCACCGGACAACTCACGCGAGTGCTCTGGGTTTACACCTGATAACAAGACAAGGACCCACAATGATGGATGCTACCTGCTCTGACCTGCTGGCCGAGGTGCGTGCTTTTCGCCAACGCTACCCTGACGTGCGTTATGTCGACCTGATTTCCCTCGATATCCCCGGGCATTTCTACGGCAAGCGCTACCCGGTGGACATGCTGGAAAAGGTCGCGGCCGGCAGTGCGCTGAAACTGCCGCAGAACTGCGTGCTGCTGGGCGTGCAAGGCGGGTTGTTCAAGATTGGCGACTACTGCTTCAACGATGGCGACCCGGACGCCGTGCGTCGGCTGGTACCGGGCACGCTCAAGCCAGTGACCTGGGAAGCGCAACCGCTGGGGCAAATGCTGATCACCTCGGACGGCACCGCAAAACCCATCGTGTTCGAACCGCGCCAAGTGCTGGCGCAGGTCCTGGACAGGCTTGCCGGCAAAGGCATTCATCCGGTGGTGGCGTTCGAGCTGGAGTTCTACCTGTTCGATAAAAAGCTGCGCGACGGGCTGCCGCAATTTCCCCGCGATGACCTGACGGACGATGCCGACGATCAACCCAACATGCACATCGAACGACTGTCGCGCTTTGCGCCGGTACTTGATGACATGGTCGAAGCCTCGCGGGCCCAGGGCATCGACAGCACGGTGATCACGGCTGAACTCGGACCGGGTCAGTTCGAAATCAACTTCGGCCACCTGGACGATGGCTTGCGTGCCGCCGACTGGGCAGCGCTGTTCTGTCGCAGCAGCCGTGGCGTGGCGCTCAAGCACGGTTACCGTGCGAGTTTCATGGCCAAGCCTTACTTGCAGCATCCGGGCAGCGGCATGCATGTGCATGTCAGCCTTTACGATACGGCCGGGAATAACATTCTGGCGGCCAACCAGCAGCAATCGTTACGTCACGCAGTGGCGGGTTGCCTCCAATTGCTGCCGCATTGCATGCCGGTTTTCGCCCCGAACCAGAACGCTTATCGACGCCTGGGCGGCACGACCAACATCGCCACCCAAGCGAGCTGGGGGTTTGAAGACCGCGATGCGTGCCTGCGCATTCCGGAATCGGACTCGAAGAACTTGCGCGTCGAACATCGCCTGGCCGGTGCCGATGCCAACCCCTATTTGGTATTGGCGGCGATTCTGGTCGGATTGGAACATGGGCTGGAGTCCGGCAAGGAACCGATTCTGCCGCTGAACGAAGACCGCAACAGTGGCGTCGACTTTCCTAAGGAAATGCTCGAAGCCGTGCGCGCAATGCAGCATCAGCCGCAATTGCGTGAAGGGCTGGGAGCGGAGTTTGTGGACGTTTATTGCGAGAACAAACGTCAGGATCACCTGGCGTTCATGCAGGAAATCAGTGCGCGGGAATATCGCTGGTATCTATAAAGCGAGGTCGCGGGCAATCGCCATGATTGCCCGCGAACCTAGCGCACGGGCCGGCGATGGCCCAGACGATTAATCGCGAGCAGGCAACCGCCAATCAACAGTGCGGCGCCGATGACCAGCAGCGGCGAAGGTCGGATGGGCCTGACGGGCGCCAACGGGGAGGTGTTTAGAATGTCGTCAGTCATTTCGGTGGGCAGGTATCTGGGGGCGTCGTATGCCATCTCGTTCAGTTTCAGGCGCGTGCCATCGGCGAGGACCAATGTCAGGTTTTCAATAGTGCCGGCGACACGCCCGGGATACACCGGTTCGCCCGTCGGATCGAGTTGGTCATACAGAAACTGCTGCCCTTCAACCCAGCCGACCGCCGTCTGCAACTCGGGTCCGAGGTAATACTTTCCATCGAGAAAGAAGCCGGGGAAATGCGGCGTGCGTTCGAGGCACTCGACGTTATAGCGCTCGCCCGCCCTCATGCCGGTTGCTGGGTCGATCATGGTGAATTCCTCCGTCTGCTGGTCCTGCAATAGAGAGCGAGCTGAATCTTTAGGTTCCATTGGGCTGATCGAGTTTATCTCGCAGTGTTCAGGGTTAAATGATCGATTGGACTGCCTGCTCGTGCAGTTGCCGCCCTCATTGGCATTTGTTCATTCAGTAGCTGACAGCTTTTTCATTGAACTCAGACAGCAGTATGCCGGCCACGTAGTGCTCGAACCCCGGCACGAATCCTGGCTCGATGCCGAGCGGCTGTTGATCCATCACCGTATTGCCCGGGCCGCGGTTGATCCATCACGCGTCAGCCATGACGCGCTGCCGGGGGGCTGGCCGGGATTGAAGTATTGGCGACTGCAAGGATCGCCCCGAACTTACTTCAGCCCCTACGAACTGCCCACGCTGCAAAGCCTGGCAATCACTCTTCAAACAGCCACCACCGACAGCGAAGCGACGTGGTGCATGTTCGACAACACTGCCAGTGGTGCTGCATTGGGCAGCGCGCTAACGCTCTCGGCATTGCTCCGCTGAGGGGGGCAGGGCCGTTCGTCGGCCGCGATGAACACCTTTGAGCGCTCGCGGCTCTCTACTTTTTATTGGGTGGAGACCGACTATGTCTTGTTTGATCTGTGAAAATCCTTTTGCACGAACACTCTGCGCAGGCGTTGGGCAGGAATTTCATTGCCCTGAATGCGGCCAGGGACGTATTTCCCAAGAACTGCTAAGCCTGATGATGTTGTTGAATCTGCAACTGGATATTGGACGCAGCCGCCAATGGCTTAAAGAACGTCGCCAGACCGACCCGCTGCCGATCATGCGCGTGTCCGACATCTTGCTGTGCTGCGCCGCCAAGGACGCAACCGGTCCGGCCACCGGCGCCGAGGGCTAGCCACTCGTCTGTTCGAACGCACGCTGCAACTCGGTCCACTTCCAATTTGTACGGCCCGGAGAATCCGGACCCTTGAGCGGTGAGGTGGGTATGTCCGACGATTCGACTTTCCAGCAACAACACCAGTACCCGGTGCAAGACGCGGTTCCATCCAGACCGGAGCCAGGCACTGATGACCCGATGGCCAATCCTGACGATCCCGGTCGATATGATCCGCTGACACGGCCAGACGACCAGCGACCTGACGACTGGGAAGACCCGGACAGGGACATGCCGGAGGCGGATGAGCCAACTCCGCTATCGGATGACAGACGCTGAGCAACGACAGGGGATGGGAGGTCGGCCATCGGCCTCCCGTTTCCCCAGGTCGCTAATTACCATCCGCCACTTTGCGTTCTATTTCCGCGATTTTATCGCTGAGCTTTTCAGCGTCCTGCTCCTTGGCGCGGGTGGAAGAGGGCGTGATGGCTTCATCGACGCCCTCGGTTTCTCTTGATGTGTCGTGCAGGTCCCTTTCGACCACGTTGACCGGTTTGCCCGACACATCAGTGGAAGGGGCGTTGGATGCTTCATTCACATCGTCATCGTTGTGCATGTCGTGTACCTCCGTTGACTGCGTTTACTCGGTTTTTTCTTCGCCCTTCGAACCGCTCGACGTAGCGGCGTCTTTTTCCGTGGCCTGCGAATCGGCGCCGGAGTTTGAGCCCGAGGCTTCCTCACCCTTTTTGTCGGCCTTCTGCTCATTGGATTCGGCGCCCTGGGCCTGGTTGACGCCGGGAACGGCGGTTGGCGGAACGTCTGCCTTCTCGGCGGCCATGGCGAAAAACGAGCCCGTCGACAACAGGCTCGCGACGGCGAGGGCGGTGATTGTTCTGTTCATCATCCGGATCTTCCTGCGAGGGGTATAAAACGTTGGAAGAGCCGGGCGGGGGAAGGTGCTGAGGCGCTGACGAGTGGCATGGCAAGCACACCACAAATCCCCTTAGGAGTGAGCCTGCTCGCGATAGCGGTGTGTCAGTCGATATTGATATTGATATTGATATTGATATTGAATGTGAGACCGCTATCGCGAGCAGGCTCACATAGCCATCTTGCAGGCATAAAAAAACGCCGCACATCTCACGATGGGCGGCGTTTTCCATTGCGTTGCAGCGTTAGGCTTGAACCACCGGAATGTTCGCGTTCGCAGCAGCTTCACGGAACTCGGCGATCTGGTCGAAGGACAGGTAGCGGTAGACATCAGCCGCCATGCTGTCGATCTTGCCAGCGTATTCCATGTACTCCTCGACGGTCGGCAGGCGACCCAGGATGGACGCCACGGACGCCAGCTCGGCCGAAGCCAGGTAGACGTTCGCGCCATCACCCAGACGGTTCGGGAAGTTACGGGTCGACGTCGACACCACAGTCGAATTCGGCTCTACACGTGCCTGGTTACCCATGCACAGCGAGCAGCCCGGCATCTCCATGCGCGCGCCGGCCTTGTTATAGATGCCGTAGTAACCTTCTTCGGTCAGCTGGTGTGCGTCCATCTTGGTCGGCGGCGACAGCCACAGACGGGTTGGCAACTGACCGTCGACCTGCTCCAGCAGCTTACCGGCTGCGCGGAAGTGACCGATGTTGGTCATGCACGAACCGATGAACACTTCGTCGATCTTCTGACCTTCAGCGGTCGACAACAGACGGGCGTCGTCCGGGTCGTTCGGTGCGCACAGAATCGGTTGAGTGATCTCAGCCAGATCGATCTCGATGATTTCGGCGTACTCGGCGTCTTTGTCCGCCACCAGCAGCTCAGGGTTGGCCAGCCAGGCTTCCATCGCTTGAGCACGGCGTTCCAGGGTGCGTGCATCGCCGTAGCCTTCGCCGATCATCCAGCGCAGCAGGGTGATGTTCGAGGTCAGGTACTCGGCAATGGCCTTTTCCGGGAGCTTGATGGTGCAGCCGGCAGCCGAACGCTCAGCGGAAGCGTCAGACAGCTCGAACGCTTGCTCGACGGTCAGGTTGTCCAGGCCTTCGATTTCCAGGATGCGGCCGGAGAAAGCGTTGACCTTGCCTTTCTTTTCCACGGTCAGCAGACCGGCCTTGATGGCGTAGTAAGGGATCGAATGGACCAGGTCTCGCAGGGTGATGCCCGGTTGCATCTTGCCTTTGAAACGCACCAGAACCGATTCCGGCATGTCCAGCGGCATAACGCCGGTGGCCGCGGCGAACGCGATCAGACCGGAGCCGGCCGGGAATGAAATACCGATCGGGAAACGGGTGTGCGAGTCACCACCGGTGCCGACGGTGTCTGGCAGCAGCATGCGGTTCAACCAGCTGTGGATGATGCCGTCGCCTGGCTTGAGCGATACGCCACCGCGATTGCGCATGAAGTTCGGTAGGGTGTGGTGAGTCGTGACATCGACAGGCTTGGGGTAAGCCGCGGTGTGGCAGAAGGACTGCATCACCAGATCGGTCGAGAAGCCCAAACACGCCAGGTCTTTCAGTTCGTCACGGGTCATAGGGCCGGTGGTGTCCTGAGAACCCACGGTGGTCATCTTCGGTTCGCAGTAGGTGCCAGGACGCACACCGGCTACGCCGCACGCCTTGCCGACCATTTTCTGCGCCAGGGTATAACCCTTGGTGCTTTCTGCCGGCGCCTCAGGCTTCTTGAACAGATCCGAAGGCGGCAGGCCCAGCTCGGCACGCGCCTTTTCGGTCAGGCCGCGGCCGATGATCAGCGGGATTCGACCGCCGGCACGGACTTCGTCCAACAGCACCGGGGTCTTCATTTCGAAGGTGGTGATGACGTCGTCAGTGCCGTGCTTGCAGACTTTGCCTGCGTGCGGGTACAGGTCGATCACATCGCCCATGTGCATGTTGGACACATCAAATTCGATCGGCAGGGCGCCGGCGTCTTCCATGGTGTTGTAGAAGATCGGGGCGATTTTGTTGCCGAAGCAGAAACCGCCGGCACGCTTGTTCGGCACGAACGGAACGTCGTCGCCGAAGAACCACAGCACCGAGTTGGTCGCGGATTTACGCGACGAACCGGTACCCACCACGTCACCGACGTAAGCGATCGGGAAGCCTTGACCGCGCATTTCCTCGATCTGCTTCATCGGACCGGTGACGCCTTGCTCGTCCGGTACGATGCCGTCGCGGGCCATTTTCAGCATGGCCAGGGCGTGCAACGGGATGTCCGGGCGGGACCAGGCGTCCGGGGCAGGGGACAGGTCGTCGGTGTTGGTTTCGCCAGTGACCTTGAACACGCGCAGGCTGATCTTGTCGGCCAGAACAGGGCGGTTCTTGAACCACTCGCCGTCAGCCCAGGATTGCAGCACGCCTTGTGCGTGAACGTTACCGTTTTTGGCGCGTTCAGCGACATCGTGGAAGGCATCGAACATCAACAGGGTGTGCTTGAGTTCTTCGGCCGCCACGGGTGCCAGTTCGGCGTCGTCCAGCAGGTTGACCAGGGTCACGATGTTGTAGCCGCCCTGCATGGTGCCGAGCAGTTCTACAGCGCGCTTCTTGTCGATCAGGGGGGATTTGGCTTCGCCTTTGGCGAGGGCAGACAGGAAGCCGGCCTTGACATAGGCCGCTTCGTCCACGCCAGGTGGAACGCGATGGGTGATCAGGTCAACGAGGAAAGCTTCTTCGCCAGCCGGAGGATTCTTCAGCAGCTCAACCAGGCCTGCCGTTTGTTCGGCATTCAGCGCCAAGGGTGGAAGCCCTTGCTCGGCACGTGCTTGTAATTGTTGTACGTAGGTCTCAAGCACTGGGTTTCTCCTGTCATACCGCGTGTTGGGCGAAAAGCCGCCCGGGTTGTGTCCGAAAAAATAAAAGTAGGAGCCGTTGCTCAGCGATCGAGGGTGACCACCGTAACCACTGGAGCAACGGCTCCTACAAAAGCTGTTCTGAGCTAGCTTCGATGCCGATTGTCGACACTATCTCGTTATCTAGGCGGAATATAATGATTTATGCGGGGCGCATCAACAGTATTGTCGACACATTTGAGGCGTCACTTAAATGCATGCGATGTGCGGTCGCCTGATCAAGCGAGCAAGATCATGGTCCCAGAGCGGTTGGAGCGACAGATGCAGACCGGATATCGCCAGAGCCTTCAGCTGACCGGCTCGGCCGTACAGTTCATTTCTCCAGAGCCCGGTTTCTGGAAAAACACCCCGTTTTCGTTTTGCCGAAAGCTGTAGTTCCCCAAGACATCCTTGCCGGTGTATTGAGTTCCTGAATAGCTTTGCACCTGGATGAGGGTGACCGAGGTGTTCGCCCATTTCAGGTACACGACACCCGGCTGCGTATTAAAGAAAGTCGCGGCAACCGGCACGTTAAACCCGGCGCAACGAAACACCTGAGGGCCTTCGGTCAGCCGGTCTGGATCCTTGGTTCGCACAATGGCCGAGCCTTGACGCAGCTGGTAGGCACGCTGGGCATAACTGCGGATCGTGCATGCCTTGCCCTCGGACCCGGCGCCACACTGGTTGCGGGCGTCGATCCAGAACTGCTGGTCGATGATGACTTTGTCGGGAGGCGGTACGGAGTGTTCATCCGTAAGCGCCAGGCGATAGAGACGCGTCAGTTCAACGTCCATCTGTGCCAGTTGTGGATCGCGGCAAATGAGTTTTTCTACGGGGGCTCTGGCGCTGGCACAGTCGAAGCTGGTCTTGTAGGTTCGCGAAGGTGATGCGGCATTGGCGCAAGAGAATGTCGCCGCGCTGATGCTGGCGAGCAGGCAGGTGAAAAGGGCCGTGAGCGTTTTCATGTTGACGTCACTCAGATCATTTTCCGTAGGGGACTATAACCCCAAGCGAAGGAAGTTCCACCCAGACACATCGTCTGGGCGATGTTCTTTTTTCGAATCCGCCCTCGGGACTGAATGAGTCCGCTTCAATACCCCAAACAACCGCAGCGTTTCAAACAGCTGCTGGTCTTCTTTCTTCCAGTAAGGTCAGGGCTATCCAGGACGTGATCCCGACGCAGAAACTAAGTTAGAGTGCTCATCAACGCCTGTTAACAAGGCCCTCCACTCGATTCGTGTCGTCACGCCAAGCGTTTCCTGCGCACGAATCAGGCAAAAAAAACCGTATATCAATCGATACTCAACAATGAATCGTCCGCTGTTTGTTTCTCTAGATGGGCCCAAGGGAACTGGCAAAACCACACTGTTGGAAGCCGTTACGAAAGCACTGAGGGCCGACAACAAAAAGGTGATCCGGCTTTCCGAGCAAAAAAGCGATCCCTATCGGGGTGAAACAATGGCCCTGGTAAACAAGCTCGTCAGAAATCCCACCCGCGACTTGGAGTTGGAGGTTTGTGAGCGCCTTGCTGATAGCCGTATCTGGATTTCGCAGCACGTTCTGGCCAAACAGCCAACGGACAGCATCATCTTGATCGATCGCTGGTACCCATCTGATGCCGCGTTTCGCCGGACAATCCCGTTTGCAGAGATTCTGCAGTTGAACATTGATCGAAACGTGCAAGTGCCAGACCTGCATGTCGGGGTTGTCACCAACCCTGAAATTTCGTGGGCAAGGGCAGCAGCACGACGGCGTGGGCTGAGCAGTACGGTGATCCATAAGCTGGAAGAACATGTCGCGTGTACTGAGGCGTTCGAGCAAGCGATTGCAGATCACGGCTGGGTTTTATGCCGTAATGAAGGAACGATCGAAGAGGCAACGATGCAGGTGGTTTCTGAGATCTATAAAGTACTTCGGTGTCACGTAGGCGAAGTTCGTTGCCAGGGTTTGTGTTCATGAGCTTGGTATTTCATGAATACAAGAGAAGACCTCGGTAGAGGTTCCACTCAGACACATCATTGAACAAGTGGGCCATGTCATATGTTCATAGGCAGGCCGTTACCATGTTCTGCGGCACGTCCGAAGGCTAATGGCATGGAAATGTTCATCGGTTCAAGTTCATGGAAACCGGGCAGCAGCCTGCGAACTGTGCGGCTCAGCAGAACATCGAAACGGCCGTACACCCCAACCATTTACCCGTGCCCGAGTCACTTGGATTTGCGCGCCGGGCACAACGTGATCCTGTAGTTTCTCGAAAGCCTGCGGGCGGCCGGTGTCAACCATGTGGCTTTGAATTTCCAGTACAGCGAACGCGATGCCGTACAGGAGGTGGAGAATTGGTCGAGAAATTGCCGCGAGTCGAGAAAGCGAAGTCAGCCAAACGGCGGCAATCTGATACTGTTTTTTATGTTGGATCTGAGCCTTTTATTAGTTAGCCGGTGCTCTATAGAGTGCGCGTCCGACGCACTAGTGGACAGTGATCGGCCGCCCACTGTTTCAGGCTCTCTGAAGACCGGACGACCTCGAGAGTCTTCAGGAAACACCATGAATACTCGTCCAAGCTTTCACAGCAAGACCTTCCCCGAGTCGCAACGTGACATTCTCGGCATGATCGCGACCGATCATCACCTGGGCGACATACTCTGCGCCATCTGCCAGATGCTTGACGATCAGGCCCCCGAAACCTTCTGCTCTATCCTGCTCACTGATGCCGAGGGCAAGCACTTGCTGAGCGGCGCGGCGCCCAGCCTGCCGGTCGAATATAGTGACGCGATTCATGGAATGGCCATTGGTCCACACGAAGGAACCTGCGGCACCGCAGCGTTCCGGCGCGAGCTTGTGGTCACCGAAGACATCGCCCGAGATCCAAACTGGGAGCGTTTTCGCGGCCTGGCGCTGGGGCATAACCTGCGTTCCTGCTGGTCGGTGCCGTTGCTCTCCCATCAAGGAAGCGTGTTGGGCACATTTGCCCTGTACCAGAACCGCGCCCATTCGCCGGACGAGGCGCAGATTCAACAACTGGCCTGTGCGGCCCAATTGGCAGTCATCGCGATCCGCCATGAGCGCGACGGCCAACGTCTGGAGGAAAGCGAACAACGGTTTCGTTCATTGTTCACCTACAACCCCAACCCGGTGTTCGCCCTCGATCTGGCCGGCAACATCCAGAGTGTGAATCCGGCGGGCCTGAAGCTGAAACCGCACACTGCGAGCGATTTCATTGGTCATCATTTTTCCCATCTGGTACTCGAAGAAGACCTGGAACGGGTTAGTCAGCATTTTTCCGCAGCCCGCGCTGGAGAACCTCAGCGTTTCGAGGCGCGGGTTCTCGATGAGAGTCAAAAACTGCTGACCATGGACATCTCTAACCTGCCGATTATGGTCAACGGAGAAATCGTCGGGGTATTTGGCATTGCCCGGGACATCAGCGAGCAAAAGCATTTCGAGCGCCAATTGAGTTTCAACGCCAGCCATGACCGCCTGACCGGTTTGCTTAACCGTGTTTCGCTTGAAGACCGGCTTATGCTGGATTGTCACATCAGTCGTCGGCGCAAGCGTCGTCTGGCGGTGATGTGCATTGATCTGGATGGATTCAAATCCATCAACGATTCGATCGGGCATTACTTCGGCGATCAGGTGCTGATTGAGGTGGCGCAGCGTATGACCCGGCAGGTTCGCCCCGGTGACACCATCGTGCGCATGGGCGGTGACGAATTTATCGTTCTGCTGCCGGACCTGCTTCGTGATGAGGACGTTGTACCGGTGGCCGAGCGATTGATGGCCAGCATTGCCAGACCCTACTGCATCCAGGGCATTGACCTGCATGTGAGTGCAAGTATCGGCATCACCCTGAGCGATGGTCACATCGAGCAGCCGATGCAGCTGATCCAGCAGGCTGACATGGCCATGTACAAAGCCAAGCAGCAAGGGCGCAACAACTTTCAGTGGTACACCAGCGATCTTAATCAGCGGGTTTGCGAGCATGCGAGCCTGCGCAATGACCTGCAGAAGGCTATCGAAACTCAGTCGTTCAAGCTGCATTATCAACCGCAGATAGACGCGCGCACGGGTCGGGTGGTCGGGATCGAAGCGTTGCTGCGCTGGGAGCATCCGGAAAAAGGATTTATCTCACCCGCGGTGTTTGTGCCGGTGGCAGAGGACAGTGGTCAGATCATCCCGCTGAGCCTTTGGGTACTTGATACGGCCTGCGCGCAGCTGCGCCAGCTAGGCGAGCAGGGCATCACGGGCATCTCGATGGCCGTGAATATTTCGCCGATGCATTTTCAGCGTGGCCAGTTCGTCCAGTGTGTTCAAGCCACCCTGGATAAACATGGTCTGCGTGGTGAGCAGCTGGAGCTGGAGATCACCGAGTCGCTTCTGTTGCATAACGCTGAACAGGCAATCGACACGTTGCACCGGCTCAAGGCGTTGGGGGTGCGCATTGCGCTCGATGATTTCGGCACCGGTTTTTCCAGCCTCAGCTACCTCAAGCGTTTGCCCATCGACAAGATCAAGATTGACCGCTCGTTCATCCAGGAAATCGCCACCGACCATCACGACGCAGCGATCACTCAAGGCATTATTTCCATGGCTCATCACCTCGGCCTGACGGTGGTCGCCGAAGGCGTGGAAACGGCGTCCCAGGTGGATTTCCTGAAGGGCAGCCGCTGCGATATTTTTCAGGGGTATTACTTCGCCAAACCGATGCCCTGTGCAGAAATCGAAGCTTTCCTGAGCCATCCAGCGTCCCATCCCTGACCGGCCATTCTGTCGGGTCCCAGTCCTGAAAATCAGACGCTAAGGCAAATTTCCAGACCCCAGCGCAGAACTCCCTGTCCTCAGGCAAGGCGCTCCCCGCGCCTTTCTCACACACTCGGCTCTAACGCTATCGCGCTGCACAACAACAAGAGCCGCGAAAAAAATGACTACTTTCCAGCCTGCTACCGAAAGCCCGACCAGCCACATCGGCGCCCGTCAGACCCGTGTCGAGGACGCCGCATTGCTGCGCGGCCTCGGCTGCTATGCCGATGACGCTGCGATTCCTCCGGGTACGCTACATGCGGCGATCATCCGTTCACCCCACGCTCACGCACGAATCACCTCGGTGGACTTTTCCCGTGCGCTACTGATGAAAGGCGTGCACGGCGTGCTGGTCGGCGAAGACGTCAAACGCTGGGCGCTGCCGTTCCCGGTGGGAGTGCGTCAGCCGATGGAGCACTGGTGCGTCGCCGTCGACAAGGTGCGTTACGTCGGGGAGCCGGTGGCGGTGGTGATCGCCGAGAGCCGCTATCTGGCCGAGGACGCCATCGAAGGTGTGCGCGTTGAATACGAGCCGCTGCCACCGATCATCGACCCTGAACTGGCCACCACCGAGCAGGCGCCGATCCTGCACGAAGCGGTCGGCAGCAACGTGGTCAACGAACGGCACTTTCGTTATGGCGAGCCGGAGCAGGCGTTCGAGCAGGCGCCGCACAAGGTCTCGCTCAAAGTGAAGTTTCCACGCAGTTCCTGCACACCCATTGAATGCTATGTGGTGCTGGCGCAGTACGAGCGCGCCACCGGCATTTATGACGTGCTGGCCAATTTCCAGGGCCCCTATGCGTTGCACACGGTCATGGCCCGGGCACTGAATGTGCCCGGCAACCGCTTGCGTTTGCGTACACCGAAAGATTCCGGCGGCAGCTTTGGCATCAAGCAAGGGGTTTTCCCTTACGTGGTGATGATGGGCCTGGCGTCACGCAAGGTCGGCGCGCCGGTGAAGTGGGTCGAGGACCGTTTGGAGCATTTGCAGGGGGCTTCTTCGGCGACCAATCGGGTGACCGAAATCGAAGCGGCGGTAGAAGCAGACGGCCGCATCACGGCTCTGCGCTATGACCAGATCGACGATTGCGGTGCCTATCTGAGAGCGCCTGAACCTGCGACTTTCTACCGCATGCACGGCAACCTGACGGGTGCCTACGCAATCCGCAATTTGCAAGTGCGCAACCGGGTAGTGCTGACCAACAAAACCCCTTCCGGCCTGAACCGTGGTTTTGGTGGCCCGCAGGTGTATTTCGCCCTGGAGCGGCTGTTGCAACACATCGCCGTGCAGTTGAAGCTTGATCCGTTGGACGTGATCCGTCGCAACCTGGTGCCGGCCGATGCCTTCCCTTATCGCGCGGCCGCCGGTGCGTTGCTCGATTCCGGCAATTACCAGGCAGGCATTGCCTTGGCGGCGGCTGACGGTGGACTCGACGAGTTGCTCGAACGTCGTGATCAGGCGCGTGCCGAAGGCCGGATCTACGGCATCGGTTATGCCGCCGTCATCGAGCCTTCGATTTCCAACATGGGCTACATCACCACCGCGATGACACCCGAAGAGCGGCGCAAGGCCGGTCCGAAAAACGGCGCTGTCGCCACCGCCACCATCAACGTCGGCCCATTGGGTGACGTCAGTGTGCACGTGTCCTCGGCACCGCAAGGGCAGGGCCATCAAACCACCGTCGCTCAGGTCGTCGCCGAAGTGCTTGGGGTTGCGCTGGAGTCCATCGTGGTCAACGTCGAGCTCGATACCCAGAAGGACGCCTGGTCGATTGCCTCGGGCAACTATTCCAGCCGCTTCGCCGGCGCCGTGGCCGGTGCCGTCTACAAGGCCGCGCTGAAGATCCGCGATCGCCTCGCCGCGATTGCCGCCGAACAATTGCAGGCCAGTCCCGAAGATATTCGTTTCGCCGGCGGCAAGATTTTTGTCGTCAATGGCGGGGCGGTAGCGCCATTCCATCGGATTGCCGGTGCGACCCATTGGTCGCCGGGCCTGCTGCCGGAAGGTGAAAGTGGCGGTCTGCGAGAAACCGCCTTCTGGAGCCCGCCGCAATTGGTGGCACCGGACGACCAGGATCAGGTCAATAGCTCGCTGTGCTACGGCTTTGTCTTCGACATCTGTGGTCTGGAAATCGACCGCATGACCGGCGAGATCCACATCGATCGCTATGTCACCTGCCATGACGCAGGCCGCCTGCTCAACCCGGCGCTGGTCGATGGCCAGATTCGTGGCGGCTTCACCCAAGGCCTCGGCGCGGCGCTGATGGAAGAGTTCGCCTATGGCGAGGACGGCAGCTTCCTCAGCGGGACCTTCGCCGATTATCTGGTGCCGACCGCACCGGAAGTGATCGAACCGATGATCCTGCACATGGAAACGCCATCGCCATTCACCCCGCTGGGCGCCAAGGGTGTGGGCGAGGGCAACAATATGAGCACGCCGGTGTGTATCGCCAACGCGGTGGCCGACGCCCTCGCTCGCTCGGACATCCGCCTGCCACTGACGCCATCGAAAGTACGCACGCTCATCGGCATCGACGAGCCGCCACGGCCAGCCGGTATGGAGGCCGATGACAACCTCGACGCAGCACCTGCCGGTGGACCGGCACTGCGGGCCAACGACTCGGTGGTGATTCCTGCTTCGCCGCAACAGGTCTTCGATACCTTGCTCGACCCGCAGACGCTGGCGGCGATCATTCCCGGTTGTCACGACCTCGTGCTTGAAGGCGAAAACCGCTACCGCGCAGATGTCACCGTCGGCGTCGGCATGATCCGCGCGCGCTTCGAGGCCAAGGTTGCCCTGAGTGATCTGGACCCGCCGCATTCATTGCGTCTGTCCGGTTCCGGCAGCAGCTCGATGGGGTCGGCCCAGGGGCAGGCCAAGGTGCGGTTCGTCCAACTGGAAAATGGCCACACACGCCTGGAATACCAATACCAGGTGGCGGTCAGCGGCAAAGTCGCCGCGGTCGGCGGCCGAATGTTGCAAGGGGCCTCGAAGGTGATCATCGGACAAATATTTACTCGCCTGTCACAACGGGTCAGCGGCCAAGCCATCTCCACCGGCTGGTGGGCTCGCCTGCGGGCCTCGCTTGGCGCGCTGTTTGGCAAGGGAGGTGCGCAATGAAACCGGCTGCTTTCGATTACGTTCGGGCTGAAAACCGTCGTCAGGTCGTTGAGTTGCTCGCCGAGTATGGCCAGGAAGCTCGCATCATCGCCGGAGGCCAATCGCTGATGGCGGTGCTGAACATGCGACTGGCTCAACCCAAGTTGCTGATCGATATCAATCATGTGGCTGACCTGGCCTATATCGAACTGCGCAAGGATTGTCTGGCGGTAGGTGCCGGGGTGCGGCAGGCGCAGTTGCTGGCGCGTTCGACCCTGATGGACGAGGTGCCTTTATTGGCACTGGCGATGCCCTGGATCGGTCACTTCCAGACGCGTAATCGCGGCACAGTCTGTGGCTCGGTGGCTCATGCCGACCCGAGCGCCGAGTTACCGCTGTGCCTGGTGACGCTGGGTGGCGAGATCGTTCTTGAGTCGAAAAAAGGCAAGCGCACCGTCAAGGCTGCCGACTTCTTTCAAGGCATTCTCACCACAGACAAGCGTGCGGATGAACTGGTTGTCGAGGTGCGTTTTCCGCTCAAACGCGAAGGCATTACCTATCGCTTCCGCGAGATCGCCATGCGCCACGGCGACTTTGCAATTGTCTCCCTGGCCGCGGCCATCGGCGCGGATCAGGTCGAACTGGGCATCGGCGGCGTCGCCGACCGTCCGCAACGTCGCAGCCTGCCTCGTGGTGCGGCGCTGCCGGACGCGCTTAATCAAACCGCCTGGTCGCTCGATGCACAAGACGACGTGCAGGCCAGCGCTGCCTATCGCCGCCAACTGATTCGCGAGCTGGGTCATCAGCTGATCGAAGGAGTCTGAACATGCGTGTAACTGCCGACCAAACCTTTCCGATTCGCCTGGAACTCAATGGCCGCTCCCGCGAAGCGCTGGCCGAACCGCGGACCCAACTGTGCGACTTCCTGCGCCACGACCTCGGTGCCACCGGTGTCCATGTCGGATGCGAACACGGTGTCTGCGGTGCCTGCACGGTGCTGGTGGACGGAGTCGCCATGCGTTCCTGCCTGATGCTCGCGGTACAGGGACACGAGCGGCGTATCGAGACCGTCGAGTCCCTGGCCGACGACGACACACTGAGCGACCTGCAACAAGCCTTTCGCCGTCATCACGCCTTGCAGTGCGGCTTTTGCACTGCGGGCATTCTCATGTCCTGCGTGGATTTCCTCGAACGGGTACCCAACCCGGACGAGACCCAGGTACGCGACATGCTTTCGGGGCATCTATGTCGCTGCACCGGCTACACCGGCATCGTCCAGGCCGTGCTCGAAGTCGCTGCCCAGCGCCAAACGAACAAAGGGGTATAACAATAATGTTCGATCTCGGACGCAGTTTCCTCGCTGCTGTTGAACGCCGGCCGCACGCCGTGGCGGTCAGTGACGGTGCGTTGAAGAAAACCTATGAAGACTGGTTCGTCGATATCCAGAGCGCCGCTTGGGGCTTGCAATGCCTTGGGCTGCAACGCGGTGATCGACTGCTGGTAGCAATGCAAAACCGCTGGCAGATGGCAACCTTGCATTGGGCCTGTCAGTTTACGGGCATCGTCATGACCCCGTTGAACTGGCGTTCGACGGCCGATGAACTGGGTTACTGCATCGAAGATGCGCAAATCCGGGCAGTGGCTTACGACGACGCTACCGTGACCGCCGTGGCCGGTTGCAGCGCCGCCACAAGGCTGCCTCGGATCGCCGCCGGACTTCGTGCCGCCAACACCGACCTGAGTTTCGAGGAACTGTGTTCGCAGACCCCCTCCGGCATCATTTTGCAGGCCGATGCCGAAGACTATTCACTGCTGCTTTACACCTCCGGAACCACCAGCAAGCCCAAGGGCGTGCCCCGTCGGCACCGTTGCGAACGCGCCGCGGCGGTTGCCCACGTGGCGCAAAACCTCTACCGCCAGAGCGAGTGCACGCTGGGTGTCATGCCGCTTTACCACACCATGGGCGTGCGTTCGTTGCTGTCCATGGCGCTGATCGACGGACATTTCGTCTGTGTGCCGAAGTTCGACGTGGAAGCCACGCTGCAGGCCATCGAGCGGGAAAAAGTCAGCAACCTTTACCTGGTGCCGACGCTCTACCACATGCTCATCGAACACCCGGCCTTTGCTCGCGAGCGAGTTGCCAGTGTGGAGAAAATCGGCTTTGCCGGTGCGCCGATGAGCGACGGCTTGATGCGTCGTGTCGAGCAGGCGTTCCAGCCGCAATTGTTCGTCAATCATTACGGCAGCTCGGAGATCTACACCTTTACCATCGACCAGCAGGCCAGCCGTAAACCCGGTTCTTCAGGGCGCAGTGCAATGAACCAGCGCGTGCGCGTGGTGCCGATCGATGCTGAAACGGCCGACGTGCAGGTTAACCCCTTGGAAGAAGGCCAGATCATCGCCGACCTGGCAAGTGACGAGGCGTTCGAAGGCTACCTGAACCGTCCCGATGCAACCGCCAAGGCATTGCGTGATGGATGGTATTTCACCGGTGACATCGGCTACTTCGATCTGGAGGGCGATCTGTTCGTCACGGGGCGTGTCGATGACTTGATCATCACCGGCGGCGAAAACGTCAGCCCGGCGGAAATCGAAAACATGCTCTCTCTGCACCCGGCAGTGGAAGAAGTGGTGGTGGTCGGTCTGCCCGACGAGCAGTGGGGCAAGATCATTGCCGCGTTTATCAAGCCGCGCGCCGAGGTCTCGGAAGGCGACCTCGATGCCCATTGCATCGCTTCGGGCCTGGCCAAGTTCAAGCGGCCACGGCGGTACCAGTTCATCGATCAGATTCCCAAATCTCCAGTGGGCAAGGTGCTGCGGCGCGTGCTGCTGGCCGAATTTCAGGAACAGGCCTTGAAGGCCATCAGCTAATCATCCAGAGGACACTCTCATGCAACAACAAGCGATCCAGCAATTTCTCGACACTCAGTTCGATGGCTTCCAGGTTGAAGTCGATGTGTCCCGCGAGCGCGCCGACATCATCCTCAACCGCGCGCCATTGAACGTCATTTCCATGGGGCAGCGCGATCAATTGCGCTTGGTCTTCGAAGCCCTCGATGCACACAAAGACGTGCGCGTCATCGTGCTGCGCTCGGTGGGTGAACACTTCTCCAGCGGCGGCGACATCAAGGGTTTCCTCGAAGCCTCGCCCGAGCACGTTTCGAAGCTGGCCTGGAACGTCGCGGCACCGGCACGTTGCGAAAAACCGGTGATCGTCGCCAACCGTGGTTACACCTTCGGCGTCGGTTTCGAACTGTCCCTGGCCTGCGATTTCCGCATTGCTTCGCAAACCACTCGCTACGCCTTGCCTGAGCAGAACCTGGGTCAGATCCCGGGCTCGGGTGGCTCCGCGCGCCTGCAGAAAATCATCGGCATCACCCGCACCAAACACATGGTGATGCGCGCCAAACGCATCACGGGCGACCAGGCCTACGCCTGGGGTATTGCGACCGAGGTCGTGCCGGATACCGAACTGGAAAGCACCGTCGACGCGTTGGTCGATGAATTGCGCCGCTTCTCGCCGTTGGCTCAACGCACGGCGAAAAAACTGATCAACGACAACGAAGATGCGCCGCTGACCGTCGCGATCGAAATGGAAGGTCATTGCTACAGCCGTCTGCGTAGCTCCAAGGACTTCAAGGAAGGCGTTGAAGCGTTTCACAGCAAGCGTGCGGCCGTGTTTATCGGCGAGTAAATCGTACCGGCGAACAGGCCCGGGAGTATGTTGGTAACGGCGTACACCTTACGGAGCAGGGCCTGCCGCCCCTTCAATGCAACTGAAAGGGCACATCAAGGTATTACCGCTGACCTGCTGAATACCCGCACCCGTTCACCGGGATGCAGAACGTTTCGATTCACCGTTTGTGTGAGGCAACCATGACGACGACAACAACAATAACTGCATCACCCACCAGCGCCGCTATCGATACACCACAGATTCCGCCGGGCAAGGCTTTGCTCGCGGCATTTGCCTCGACATTCGGTTGGGCGCTGGATTTGTTTGAC
The DNA here is from genome assembly GCF_015461845.1 of Pseudomonas mucoides. GTDB lineage: Bacteria > Pseudomonadota > Gammaproteobacteria > Pseudomonadales > Pseudomonadaceae > Aquipseudomonas > Aquipseudomonas mucoides. The sequence continues at coordinate 316,261 of NZ_JACOPW010000002.1, forward strand.
CTGTTCATTCTGCTCTATGTGGCGCCGATCATCGGCCGCCTGTTCTTCCCCTCGGACACCCCGACACTGTCGCTGGCCGCCGTTTACGCCTCGTTCGCCGTGGCCTTGCTGGTACGTCCGCTGGGCTCGGCGATCTTTGGCGCGTATGCCGACAAACATGGTCGCAAGCGTGCGCTGATGGTGTCCATGGTCGGCGTTGGTATTTCCACGGCACTGTTTGGTGCTTTGCCGACCATTCACCAGGTCGGCATATTGGCCCCGATACTGTTCCTGCTATTACGTGTAATTCAGGGCATTTTCGTTGGCGGCATCGTTGCCTCCACTCACACCATCGGCACCGAATCCATCTCGCCGCGCTATCGCGGCTTGATGTCCGGGTTGATCGGTGGCGCCGGTGCCGGCATGGGCGCGCTGTTGGCGTCATTCACCTATCTGGTGTTGTCAGAGATCTTTCCCGGGGAGGAATTTGACGTCTGGGGCTGGCGCTTCATGTTCTTCTGCGGCCTGCTCAGCACATTGTTCGGTCTGGTGATGTTCCGTTACCTGGATGAAAGCCCGGTCTGGCGGCAACTGCAACAAGCCCGCAAAACAAAGGGGCCGGCGGTAGTGGTCGTGTCGCCACTCAAGCGTCTGTTCGGTCGTGAGTACCGCGCCGTGATGCTGGTCAATCTGCTGATTACGTTCGGAGGCGGTGCCACGTATTACCTGGCCTGCGGTTATCTGCCGACATTGCTCAACGTGGTCGCCAAAGTGCCCCATACGCAGACTTCGCAGCTGCTCATGTACGGGTCGGTGGCAACCATTGTCGGGGCACTGGCCTTCGGTTACCTGAGTGACCTGATCGGTCGCAAGAAGACGTTCTTGCTGCTGGGTGTGATCAACCTGGTGAGCCTGCCGATGATGTTCCTTGGGGTCGCCGAGCCGGGTTCGCTGACTCGCACTGCGCTGTATTGCGTGGGCATAGGCTTCATGGGCGGGGCGATCATCGCGCCGATTCTGATCTTCCTCAACGAACGCTTTGCCACCGAACTGCGAGCCAGCGGCACCGGGTTGTCCTGGAATATCGGTTTCGCTCTCGGCGGAACCATGCCGACCTTTGTGTCCCTGGTCAGCAGCAGCCCGGCGGAGATCCCCATGGTACTGGCGATTTTCGCTGCCGGTCTGTCGGTGATCTACCTGATCGGCAGCATGGTGATTCCAGAAACCCAAGGCAATTTCAAATAAAGGCGGGAAGGTGCTCCAGGAATTCGCAGATCAGCTGCAAGGTCCGCTCGGGAGCTTCGGTTTGGGGAAAGTGCCGACAGTCATCCAGCAACACACAGCGACACGGTCCAGGGACCTGTCGCTGGATGACTGCCAGTTGCTCGGGCGTGGCGTAGTGGTCTTCGCGACCCTGAATGACCAGCAGCGGCTTTTCTATATTCGCCAACTGCGCTTCGAGATTGTCCAGGGAAAAGTCCGGGTGCAACCAACTGTCGCTCCAGCCGTGAAAAGCGCCGTCGACATTGGTCCCATGGTGGCGTGCCAGGCGCTCGCGCAATTCGCCCTGATGCCACACCTCGGTGGTATGGCGAATGCCATCGAGGCTCTCGGCCTCGACAATCACATGAGGCGCCAGTGCAATGCTGCCCAACACGCGTGGATCGTTGGCGGCGGCATAGGCAAGGACGATGGATGCGCCGTCACTGTGACCGAGCAATACCACTTGCGGCAGTTGCAAGGCATCGAGCAATTGCCGCAGTTCACGAGGGCCGTCGCTGCTCAGGTAGTTCAGCGGACGCGGCAGGGTTACCGGGCTCGATTGCCCATAACCCTGACGGCTGTAGGTGACCACACCGTAACCGCTGGCCTGGGCCAGGCGTTGGGGGAAGTCTTTCCATTGTTCGGCGCTGCCGAGGCCTTCGTGCAACAGCACAAGCGTCGGTCGCGAAGGTTCAGCCGCAGGGATTTGGCGATATTCCAGGCGCAGCGGCCCAAGTTGCAAAAACTGTTGTGGCGACATGTTGAATCAACAATTGAACAAGATTGCTCGCAGATTACCGTAAACGTAACCCCGCATGCAGCACCACGCTTTTGCTTGAGGTATTGAAAACATGCGTCATCTCGATGTTCAGGTGATCGACCAGGCACTGCAATGGGCTCGCGCCGGGCAGGCCCAATGGCTGTGCACAGTGCTCTCCACCTATGGCTCGGCGCCGCGTGCGCCGGGTGCGATGCTGGTGACCAATGGCGCGGGCGAACACGTCGGCTCGCTGTCGGGTGGCTGCGTCGAAGAGGAGTTTCTCGAAAGCCTGACGCGCGGTGAATTACGCGAACCGGCGCAGATCGTCAGTTATGGCGACAGCGTCGAGCAACGCCACCGTCTGCGATTGCCCTGTGGTGGTGTGCTGATCGTGCTGGTCGAACACCGCGCTGCCAGCCTTGAATGGATCGCACACCTGGAGAGTCTGCAAGCGGCGTTACTCGGTCAGCGACGTCTGCAGCGTCATATCGAGCTGAGCAGCGGTGCCTTGCGCCTGGACCCGGACGCGGGACACGGCAGCGAACGGGTACAAGTCGACCACGAAAGAGTGCGCATCAGCGTTGGCCCGGCGTTACGCCTGATTCTGGCAGGGCTCTCGCCGGTCGCTGAAGTTTGCGCCAGTTTCGCCCGAGCCATCGGATGCGAAGTCATCGCCTGCGACCCCCGGGAAGAGATGCTGCATGTACATCTCGAAGGCGTGGAGATGCAACGTGTGCTGCCTTCGATGTTCATTGCCGCCGGAGGCTGCCACGCGGCGACCGCGGTGGTGGCGCTGACTCACGATCCGCGAATCGATGATCTGGCGCTGATGGAAGCGGTTCACACCCCGGCGTTTTACATCGGCGCCATGGGCTCTCAGGCAACCTCGGCCAAACGCGCCGAGCGGCTGAAGCGCATCGGTGGTCTGACGGATGAACAGATCGCCCGTTTACACATGCCCATCGGCCTCGATCTGGGCAGCAAGGCCCCGGCGGAAATAGCTCTGGCGGTGGTGGCCGATATCCTGCGTGTTTATCACGGCAAAGAACGCCATGCCTTGTAAAGCGGTTTTTCCGACGAACGTGGGGGCTGCGAAAGTCGAGGTAGACGCTCGGTCAGTCGCGCGCGATAGTGGCCAGCCAAGTGTTGCTGAACCATGGACCGATCGACGGGCTTGAGTAATAGATAAACGCCCCGATGATAGGCATTGAGGCCGATAACAATATCGCTTCAAGCGAGCGGAGGAATCTGATGTCGATTGCCCAACGGGTTTTCCACGGCAGGTTTGGCCGGGTCGCCTTGCTGAATATGGATCATTCGCTGGTCACCCATACCCATTCCGAATGCCATGTGCTGGTCAAAGTGTCCGGCGAGGACACTTACTTCAACGTTAACGGTCGGCGGGTTCCGCTCAGTGATCGCACTGCGGTGCTGGTCAACGCCTGGGAGCCGCATTTCTATGATCCGCAGCGGGGTGCCGGTGCCACCCTTATCCTGGCGCTTTACATCGAGCCCGCCTGGCTGGCCACTGCCCAGCAGTCGCTGGCGCTCAGCGGTCGGCCGGACTTTTTCGCCCAGTCATGCATCGAGCTGTCGAGTCGAAATCGCACCCTGGCCGACATCCTGGTCGCCGAAGCGCATGGTTGTGGGATCGTGCCGAAAGAGCGCTTGGAGTTCATGCTGTTCGACTTCCTGATCGAACTGATCGAGGCCTTTTCCAGCTGGCGGCATTTGTCTCTACTGGGTGCGCCCAACACAGGTGAGTTCCGGGATGCGCGCGTGCGCCGTGGCACGGCCTGGTTGCTTGAGCACCTCGATGATCCGAACCCGATCGACAACGCCGCGCGGGCCTGTGGTCTGTCTCGGGCACACTTCTTTGCGCTGTTCAAGAAAGACACCGGCATGACGCCGACCCTGTTGCTTAACGACGCGCGCATGCGCCGTGCTTTTGCCTGGCTTGAGCGTGAGCGCAGTGGAACGCTGGGGCTTTTGTCGGAGAACCTCGGGTTCTCCGAGCAAGGTCATTTCACACGGTTTTTCCGTCAGCACATCGGAGCTTCGCCCAGCCAGTATCGGCGTGTAGTGGATAGTTACGCGGCGGTTTGAACCGAGAGGAGGGCGGGGGGATTGGGCAATACTCCCGTCAATGAAGTAAGTCTTTTATTTTAAAGCTGGCGGCTTTTATAGGCTGCGAAAATTGTAGGGTCTATCAATTATCCAGAAAGTCATAAATCTCTTTCATGCGTTCTTCTCGCATCAACTCAAGTTCTTTCCTTGGTTTCGGCTCCAGCGCAGAAAACTGACCACTCAACCACGTATAAAGCTGAGAAACCGCAGGGCTGATCTGCTTGCGATGTGGGCACACCAGGCTCAAAGTAGAAGCTTCCCCGGGGTAATCCGGCAGCAGCACAAGCAGGCGCCCAGCGGCGATATCGGCACTGACATCCAGCCAGGATTTGTAGGCGATACCTTCACCGTCCAACGACCAGCGTCGCACGACATCGGCGTCATCGCTGAACAGTGGCCCCGAAACCTGCACGGTTTGCCCGCCCAGGTTCCACTTGTCGTAGACCCGGCCATTTTGCAGATAGAGCAGGCAGTGATGCTTGCTCAAGTCATCCGGCGTTTGGGGAGAACCGCAGCGTTGCACATACTCCGGCGAGGCAACCAGCACCCGCTGGTTCCACGGTGCAAGCGGCAGTGCCACGTAGTTGGCGTCTTCGTTCGGGCCGTATCGAATCGCCACGTCCACCGGGTCGCGAAACAGATTGGCCATCTGGTCCGACAGGAAAAAACGCAACGTCAATTCTGGATGCTGACGGCGGAACAGCGTCAACCACGGCAGCAGTATGTTGCGCCCCAGATCGGACGGCGCTGTCACTTGCAGTACGCCCCGCAGCGTGGCGTTCTCACCACGCAGGTTTTCCTTGCCTTGCTTCAGGGTCTCAAGCACTGAGTGGGCGGTGGGCAGATATTGCTCGCCCTCGGCAGTCAGTCGCAGGCTGCGAGTGGTGCGGGCGAACAGGCGCACATCCAGTTCGCGTTCCAGACGTTTGATGGCGGCGGCGACCTGACCAGGCAGTAGATCAGCCTCCAGCGCCGCTGCGGTGAAACTGCCCAGTGCGGCGCTGCGGATGAATAAACCAAGATCATCGATGCGGATCATTTTCACTCCTGCAGTGAAAGTGTTGGCGCATTTTGCTTGTTTTTCTTTGTACTTGGGAAGTCGAAGATGGCTGCAAACGAGTGCATCACCCTTCAGACAGTGAGTGTCCATGAAAGCCATCACCTTTACCCAGCACGCCTTGCCCATCGACCATCCACAAGCGTTGATCGACATCAGTCTCTCGGTGCCCAAACCTGGCCCACGGGACCTTCTGGTCGAAGTTCGCGCGGTGTCAGTGAATCCCGTCGATACCAAGGTGCGCGCCGGAACTTTCACAAAAGAGCCGAAAATCCTCGGCTGGGATGCCACAGGCATTGTCCGTGAGGTCGGCTCTGAAGTGACGTTGTTTCAGCCGGGCGATGAAGTGTTCTATGCCGGCTCGATTACCCGCACCGGCAGCTACAGCGAATTCCATTTGGTCGATGAGCGGATCGTCGGGCACAAGCCTCGTACATTGAGTGCAGCCGATGCGGCCGCGTTGCCGTTGACCTCGATCACTGCTTGGGAATTGTTGTTTGACCGGCTCGGTGTCGCCGAGGGGGCAGGGGAGGGCAAGTACCTGTTGATCACTGGAGCGGCTGGGGGCGTCGGATCGATGCTGGTGCAGCTGGCCCGACAGTTGACCCGTCTTACCGTCATCGGAACTGCCTCACGCCAGGAAACCGCTGATTGGGTGCGGCAGTTGGGCGCGCATCACGTGATCGATCACAGCCAACCACTGCTCGCACAGTTGCAAGCGCTCGACGTGCCGGAGATCGACTATGTCGCCAGCCTGACTCACACCGAACAGCACTTTGCGCAACTGATCGACGTGCTCAAGCCGCAAGGGCGTCTGGGTGTGATAGACGATCCCGACAGCCTCGACGTGATGCCGCTCAAGCGCAAGTCGCTGTCGTTGCATTGGGAGCTGATGTTCACCCGCTCGCTGTACGAAACCCCGGACATGATCAACCAGCATCATCTGCTCAATCGGGTCAGCGCTCTTATTGACCAAGGCGTTCTGCAAACCACCGTGGGCGAGCACTTTGGTGCGATCAATGCGGCAAACATGCGTCGTGCCCATGCGCTGGTCGAAAGCGGCAAAGCCCGGGGCAAGATTGTTCTTGAGGGGTTCTGATTTCACTCATCAGGCGAGGGCGGTTGCGCGTTTTTCGATGCATTGGTATCAGCGCTTCACCGCCACGGCAGATGACCTGCTCGAAGAGCCGTTGCAACTGATATTCCTTGAGCAGGTAACGGCCTGATGATTCAACCTGTTGAAACGCACCACCTCGACGGGCGTGGAAGCGGCCGGCGTATCAATTCGCTTCAGGACGCGGCTGTACTCCGAATTGCGGAACGATGTGAGTACCCAGCTCTTCAATGACTTCCGCAGCAGGGCGCTTTCCGTATTTGAGATTAAGGATAACGTGGTCCACTCCGATTTCCTCAAGCGACTCCAGCAAAAACCGGAGATGGTAGCGTCCAAGTTTGAACCCCAAATGAATGCGAGTGGGCGGCGTAGACGGGGTCTCATCGAGGTCGATGTAGAGCGACTGAGTGAAGGGCTTATAGACGGGGCCACATTGCTTCATGACCTCCTGCCGCCAATCTTCCACGATCATTCGCTGCATGTTCGGAATGCGTGGATAGTTGATCCATCCGACGCTTTCGCGCGCGATCCAATCCAGTGACTGGCGGCTATTGCCGGTCACGAACATTGGAATGACTTGGGTTGTGGGTTTCGGAATGAGGTCTGCGCCCCGCATCTCACCACCGCTCCAGCGAATGGGCTCAAAGCTGGTGCTGTGGGCTCTGCGAATCACCTCGTAGTGCTCACGAAAGATTTCTCCGCGCCTTTCGGGATCGACGCCAAAAGCCGAAAACTCCACTGGGCGATCGCCGGAAGCTACCCCCAGTATCAAGCGACCTGCGCTCAACTGATCAACACTGGCTGATGCCTTGGCCGTGTGCAGAGGATGGTGTACAGGGAGGGCAATGGATGCGGTGCCAAGCGCTATCTCCGACGTATGAGCAGCCATGTAGCCCAGGTAAACCCAAGGGTCGAACAGTTGGCCAACATCGCCGAAGCCAGGGTCCCGAAGAGGCACGTCGCGAAACCAGAGTGCGCAGAAGCCCAGAGCCTCCGCTCGTTTGGCCAATTCGACCTGGTTGAGCATGCTCGGAGTGTCCCCATCGAAGGCCTCCAAAGGAAAGAACAATCCAATGCTCAAATGACCCTGAGTGAAGGTTCGGCTGAACCCTCGGTGCTGCTGATAAGGAATCGTGCTCGGCCGATACATACTCATCTTCCTCAATGGGAGAAACGTGAACAGCGCCCCTGTTTAGGAGGTGCTGCGGCATCGGTCGCTTGGGAACGACAGGTGGGGTAATGGGTGCAGTCTTCACCCGTTGCGGTCGGGTCGACCGGAGTGAGGGGCCAGTTGCTGGCAATACGCGCGGGCAGGTCCGGATTGGCGATGAGCGGACGGTCAAAATAATCAGATCGTTCCAGCCCGATACATCGCCTGAGCAAAAGCATGGGGACCATCCACCAAGAGTAGGCGGCTTTGCGGGGAACCGCCATGTTCGTCGTCCGTCTCGGTACCTGTCGCAGATACACCGCAGTCTGGGCCTTGGGCGTCGTGATCGGCGCGCTGCGGGTTGCTATAGAGGACAGTCGTCAGGTCAGCCCACTGATCCTTTGGGTACTCGACCGACAATTGTGTCCGGCCCCAGTCCTGAAATTCAGACGATAAGATAAATTTTCAGACCCCAACGCAGAACTCCATTTCCCCAGGCAAGGCACTCCCTGCGCCTTTCTCACACAATCGGCTCTAACGCTATCGCGCTGCATAACAGAAACAGGTGCGATGAGCGACTTTGGAACTTGCATTAACGATATTAGCTTGATGCAGGAGGGGCTAGGCATCGTCGATTTCTCGTCTTTAGCAGGATATTAAGAATAATAAAAACGCGCACCTGGAAAATTTTGCGTTGCTTCTATTACTTCAAAATAACAAATGGAGCGCTATATAAATGAGTGGAAAAACAATAACTGCAAGTTCGGTGTTTCTTAGTATCACCCTGAGTGTCCAGGCGCATGCTGACTTCCTGAGTGATAGCAAAGCCACCTTGGGAATGAGAAACTTCTACTTCAATAACGACAACCGCGATGGCGTTGCCGCCCCTTCTAAAACTGAAGAATGGGCGCAGGGTTTCATGCTGGACTTCAAATCGGGCTATACCGACGGCATGGTTGGCTTTGGTGTCGATGGCCTGGGGTTGCTGGGGGTTAACCTGGATAGCGGCAAAGGACGGCATGTCGGCAGCAGCATGATGCCTTCTGACAGTGACAACCGTGCCGTCGACGAGTGGAGCAGGCTGGGGCTGACCGGAAAAGTCAAAATGTCGAAAACTGAACTTCGCTACGGCACCTTGATTCCGAAACTCCCCATTCTGGTCGCCAACGATGGGCGCGTGCTTCCGCAAACCTTCGAGGGCGTTCAAATCACCTCGAGCGAGCTCAATCGCCTGACCTTGACTGGAGGTCGGATTGAACATGCAACAGGACGTGGTTCGAGCGATCAGACGGGGTTGGCCGTTACTGGTGGTACGCGTGAAAGCAATCAGTTTGACTTCGCCGGGGGCGATTGGAAAGTCACCAAGGATCTGACAGCTCAGTACTACTACGCCGGCCTCGATAACTACTATACGCAGCATTTTTTGGGATTTATTCACACCCTTGCCATCTCGGACAATCAGTCCCTCAAAACCGACCTGCGCTACTTCAAAACTGACTCGTCAGGTGCAAATAGCTCCGGTACGTCAGGCTACAGAATGAGTGGCTACACCAAAAACGGTGATGGAGAAATCGATAACCGTACCTGGAGTGCCGCGTTAATTTACACACTGGGTGGCCACGCGATTACTGCGGGGTACCAAAGTGTGTCGGATGGCAGCAACTTCACTCAACTCAGTCAGGGTAGCCTGCCAGACAAGGGCGCCGGTGGAGCAAGCCTGTATCTGTATACAGACCGCTTTATCCAAACTTTCACCCGCGCAGGCGAGCGCACAGCTTTCGGTCAGTATGCTTACGACTTCGCCGCTCTGGGTGTCCCTGGCCTAAAAGGCTCGGTCATGTACCTCTCTGGCGATAACATTAAAACGACGTCAGGCGCCAACCAAAAGGAATGGGAAAGAGACATTAGCCTGGACTACGTCCTTCAGTCGGGAGCGCTAAAAGGCGTTGGGTTCGGCTGGCGTAACGGCAAGTCCAACAGCGAAGCATCTCGTAACGTAGATCAGAATCGTATTTTTGTGACCTATAGCATTCCGCTTCTCTAGTTAGCGGTGCGGGAAGTTTAGGGATATCGGATGCTCATGATCGGCGCAGACCCGCAGTGCGACACGCCAGTCATGGTCAAGCTGGTCGTCGATGCCGAGGTTAGAGAGGTCCTTTTCTATCGGTCGTGTGCCGTGCACCTCGGGCTGCATTTGATAGTGTCCGTTCGAAGGCATACGATCGAGATTGAAGGTGTCTACATGCAAGTTACAGCGCCGCCACGGTGACACTACGCCGGATGCGCTCAGCAGACCGGGAGGTGTTACTTGAAGTGCACAACTGATATGCCCGCCAGCGTCATCACAAAACTCACCTACCTGGTCAAGCACGATGCGAAGCCCTATGTGCATACCGAGGCTCTGACCGGTGACAGTGAACCGCACTACTTTGCTGAGCAGGAGGAGCGCGAGGTCACGATACACAACGGTCGTCCGTTGGCAGACAGCCTTTCCCTGGACAAGCAGGGGTTTGAACTCCATCGGCGGGCTACGGTGGTCGACGATCTCTACGACGATACCTCAGTGGAAAGCGTCTACTATGACGAGGTCAAGGCCTTGATCAAGGAGTTGACGGGCGCGAGCCGGGTCGTCATCTTCGACCACACCAGGCGCAGCGACGCCGAGCGGCGGGATATTCGCGGGCCAGCCAGCCGTGTGCATAATGACTACACCGACCGCTCGGGGCCTGAGCGTATTCGCGACATGCTGGGCCAGGATCAGGCCGGCGCACAGGTGTCGGTGGCCCAGATTAACCTCTGGCGCCCGATGAGCGGACCCGTCAAGCGCTCACCGCTGGCCGTGCTGGACGCCTCGACGCTCGACCCCAATGACCTGCTGGCCACCGACTTGGTCTATCCGGATCGTATCGGTGAGATCTACCACCTGGCCTACAATCCGCAACAGCGCTGGTACTATTTTCCGGACATGCGCCGTGACGAAGTCTTGCTGATCAAGGGGTATGACTCACGTCACGACGGCCGTGCCCGCTTCACGCCCCATACCGCCTTCAAAGATCCCAACACGCCGCCGGGAGCCCCGCCGCGCGAGAGTATCGAAGTTCGCACCCTGGCCTTCTTTGATTAGGTTTTTGCCGCTTGCCGCGGGCCTCACGCCGCGCGGTGTTTGCCCCCATGCTTTCCAGGCGACCACCCGCTTTGGTTGGTAGGGATGTGTTGATGTGCGCGGATAGCTGATCCACCCGGGATATGGCCAAACTTTAAAGATTCAACGATACCTGAAGTTTAGTAAAACATAACAGATCATGGTTGCTGTCAGGCCGACCAATATGTACTCAATACGGGGTAGGAATATAACCAACCCACCTAGAGAAAACACGATCAAGGTGTTTTGTAGTATGTATTTCCTTATTTTAGGTACCGCTATGAAGTAGCCATATTGCTTGCCTAAGAAAAATAAGGCCATGCCGATGATTGACGTAATCTGGAAATCGCGCATCGCAATGTCGTTCAAGATCGCATGCCTGATCAAATTTGCGAGAAGTGCGAGCCCCATAAATAGAAAAAGGTGCGAGTAGATTAAGGAGTGTCCACTCATACTACTTTCATTTTTGCTCAACAAGTAAAAGCTATCAAAATATATCCACCAGATACTGCAAATCATGATAAATCCGGTGATTGCCGCCATCACATTATAACGATCCCATTGAATGTCAGATAACCCTCCAGAAAGGCTAATTACCGACTCGCCCAATAAGATGAGGGTGAGTAAACCTAGTCGTTCAACCAAGTGTTCTGTATGTGCGGGCAATGGCTTTAGCTTACCCCAAGAAAATAAAGGGAGCAGAATATCAAGAGAAATCCCAATGTAAGCGACAAGGTAACGCATAGGTGGGTCAAAAAGAATGGATGAAAGACTAACAGCTGCGCTAACTAACAGGGCGAAGCCAAGCCTGGAGGAGAATTCACTACGATGATCGAATTTATTTATGGACGAAATGTACATAATACTGATGATGGCACGTATACCAAAATAGCAGGCAATAACAAGCGCATAGTTTACTTCCAATTCTTCCCCAATCCGTGCAGACAGCACAATGAGCAGCAACATTAAAAATAAAGTTGCCAAGCGGTGAAGGTTACTGTCTGTATCAAACCTATTTGAGTAAATCGTGTGGCTGGACCAGATCCACCATAATGGAACAAAAAGCAGTAAAAATGTCCATAATTGCTCCTGTTCAAAATGGCCGTGATGAAGATGTCCGAGAGTATGCGTAACCTTGCCAATTGCAACAACAAAAATCAGGTCAAAAAACAACTCTAACCATGTGGCGTGTCGATTCTTTTCATAATACTTCAAAGATTTCATTCGCTGCCGGCTCCGTGTGCACCTCTTTAATCCACCACCACGTCTGTTAGTACGGTCAATACAGAATCCAGCGTGCCATCGGGCCGATAGCAACATTGCGCACGGGCGGACCTTAGCGGGCAACTGGGCTGCTGTTCCGCCAACCATTCATTCAGCGCCTCGACCAGGACACGGGCCTCGACTATGGAATCTTCCGAGCTGTCAAAAATTAACATCGCCATTTTTTATGTCCTCGGTTCGCTGGGCTGATATTTTCGTGCCGCTGCTTTATGAGCGATGCTTATCGCTGGCAGCACCGTGGATTCTTCAATCTCCCGTATTGAAATATTATCGAATGCACACCTGGTGCGCTGCGCAATGGGGCACGTTCGCCCTCGGCTACGGTGTGGGTGATGCCAAGCGATTTCACTATCTAGCGATTTCGTCAATTCACTAACCCACACCGGCAGACGGGTATCGACGTACTTTGGCTGATCATTGGTGCGAGTTCGAATCGCAACCTGAGCCGGGCCCTCGAACACGTAGGCCGCAAAAGAGGAGGAGGGTAACGCGTGTTCTTGATCGGCTGATTTGGTCATGGCGAACCTCCCTCACTGTCAAGCCGGCTCCAGGCTGCCGAGGCACGCTGGGCATTGTGGAGATTGGCCGACTCAGCTAGATAACGACTTGCATAACGGCGTGGCATCGTCGATGTGTCAGACCAACCGCAGACTCGCCGGAGTTCGTCCGTGGCCCGCTCGAGGTCATACCCACGCTTCTCGACCAGATAAGCCAAAAACTGGTCGGCGAAGGTGTGGCGAAAGTCATGCGCGGATAGTGTAGGCAACAACCCCGGATGAGCCAGTTCAATGGTCAGAAACAGCCGATCTAGGACGTTCGACAACGCGCGGATCGACAGCGGGCGGCCTCGATCCGAGATGAACAAATAGCGGTACAGCAATTTCGTAGGTTTTCCGTCACGCTTTGGGCGTCGCTCGCTCTGAATATAGCGCTCGTAGACCTCATACAACTGTGTCGAGATACCTACGGTCCGGCCGTGTGTTTTCAGTGCAGGCTCTTCAGCGCGCGGATCTCCTGGGTCATGTTCGCGGTCATTGATGCTGAGATTCTCCGCAGCTCCTGGGACAATCAATGTGCGAATGATCTGGAGTTGCATATCTGTCAGGCTGCGGTAACGAGTGCGGTCTGGACGAACATTGATGATATGGCTCTCAAAGCGCCGCTCAATGACGTCGGCGACATCTGCAAATACAACTTCGATGTTAGCCAGGGTGGTTGAGTTCTGACGTGCGCGCGGAATGTAACGGGTGACGCACCAGGACAGGTACTGCTTCAGCAACCGCAGGTACTGGTCACGGGTGCGCGGAAAAATCTGTGGAAAAGGTGCCGTTGTAGCTTTGCCGATTCGGGCGAAAAGACTATCGGCTTGACGGCCGCTTTGGAGCCAGATTGCATAACCGTCTAATAAAGACAGAATCGCCTCAAAGTGGCAGGCCAAGATGGCCTGATAGATATCCAGATCTCGGCTTTTGGCATAGGCGTAGAAAGCCTGGATCGCGCGCAGGTGCGCCGCAGCCGTGTTGTAAGCGCGGTGCCTGAGTTTAAGTTGGACGTAGATGAACGGAATGAGTATGGGTAATGGCGCTGCGTAACCAGCTTGCACGAGCAGCGGCACACGCTGACCTGAAGAGAAACGGCACTGAATCAGCTTCATCGGCAGCCACCTCATTCAAGGACTCGCCATGAACACGAAGGACATGGCCCGTTGAGAGATTGGACGTCAGAAGCGGGTTTGTCGAATCAGTACCTTATGAGCCTCATGAACATTTCTAGCATAGCATCTGATTTAACATAATACACATTACGCGCAACAACGTATTTCAGGATCAGCCCGGTTGCACGCAGATTTCGCAGCCCTCAATTCACCTCAAGCCCTTATCCGCGTGTAAGCCTTTCTATCAGCATCGAATACTCAGGAAACCGCTCACTGAGCTTTTCTCGAGCACCCAATTCCATATCCGCGTAATCAAACCCGGGCGACACCGCTTCACTGATCAAACCGAATCCTGCCGATCCCTCTACAAGCCGCGAAGCTTTCCAGACGCCGCCAGGTACATTCAGCTGCAAACATTCTCCTGCGATGACATCGCTACCCATCAAGACAGTCTTCAACGTGCCGTCCGGAAAAATCAGCGAGTACTCGATGGCGTCACCCAAATGGTAGTAATGAACGATATCGGACTGGTTGAGATGAAAATGGCCAACGGGAGAATCTTTCGTTAGCAGATAGAAAATCGACGTCATTCGGTAACGCTGGCCACCGGTTGTTGTGACCATGCTTTGATCGTCTGACTGATACGTTCTGCGGTAGTAGCCGCCTTCCAAATGGGGCTCCAGATCGAGCGCTGCGACCAGTTCTTCTATGCTGGGTGTCTTTAAAGCCATTATGGAACCCCCTATTTAGCGTTATCGACGTATATATCTGCATGTTTGCAGTATTTAGCGACATAACTCGACTAAATACCCATTTAGTCGAGTTGGCAACCTTCTAGCGCCCGTCCAGATAACGGAACAGTTCCTCTTCCTGATCAAAGTGCAGTCGCACAAGGGTATCCAGACGGATCAGCTGATGCTGAATCTCATCAGCAGGCGTTGTCGCAGGGTCGGCGCTGAAGTCGCCGCTCATGCGCACCAGTAAATGGATGAGGCGAAAAATCTCTCGATGCACGTGACTCATGGCCGACATCGGATCCTCCCCCGGCATGCTTTGCGTCAGCAGCGGGTACAGTGTGTTTTCATCTTCGTGTTCATGCTGCGCCAGTGATGTTTGCAGCTTGTCGACCAGTTCCTGCAAGTCTGTCTGTGCTTGCGCAAGTGGGCGCTGGGCAAAGTCGCTGGCCAGTTGGTGCAGATCGCTCAGCACGGTGGAGAGTTGCTGGTGTTCGTCTTGCAGGTGATCGATGTGCTCTGCGGTAAGGTCTCGTTTCCTCAACGCCCATAACGGCCCCAATGCCCGCAAGGCGTTAATGATGATCGCGACGTCGATGCCCTCCTGCACCACGGCGCCAATCAGCGGCGGCAAGTAGCCAAAGGCGGCTGCCGCCATGGCCAGCAATGACATTCCCATCCCGACCAGCACACCTTGGCGTGCGATGTAGCGGGTTCGTCGGGCAATGTCCAACGCCTCGACCAGGCGATCCAGACGATCCACCAACAGCACAACGCCAGCGGCTTGCGCAGAAGCCGTGGCACCGCCCGCCCCCATGGCTACGCCGACGTTGGCCGCCGCCAGCGCCGGGGCATCGTTGATGCCGTCGCCGACCATCAGTGTGCTAGCGCGCAGGCAACCTTGCTGTACGGCACGCACTTTATCCTCGGGGGTCAAACCGGCACGCAGCTCGTCAATCCCGGCAGACAGCGCAATCATCTCCGCGGTTTCCAGGCGATCCCCGGTGAGCATGACGATCTTTTCGATGCCCCTGTTGCGCAGTCGACGCAGCGTCTGCGGGGTTTCGCGTCGAACTTTGTCCGAGAAAACCAGCAGGCCTGCGAGTTTGCCATCCACGTCGATGAAGCTTCCACTGCACGCCAGGTAATCCATGTGGCGCAGCATGGCGGCGACCCAGTCGGTTTCAGGGGGCGCTTTGTGAACAAAAGACAATGTGCCGAAACGCACCTGCACGCCATCGACGCGCCCACAAAGACCAGAGCCTGGGCTTTCTTCTACTGTCTGCGGGACGCTGAGCGGCAACTGGCGCTGATGGGCCGCTTCAACAATTGCCTGGGAAACAGGATGCGTCGAGGCCTGTGCCAGCGAAGCGGCCAGGGCAAGCAGGCGCTGCGGATCGCCCAGTCCGTTGACCTCTATCGACTGCAGGCGCGCATGGCCGCTGGTCAGCGTGCCGGTCTTGTCGAGAAACACTTGTTTGACCCCGGCCAGCGCTTCCACGGTCGCGCCGTCCTTGATCAAGATCCCGCGCCGCGCGGCCCTCGAAATACCCGACATGAAGGCAATCGGTACGGCCAGAATCAAAGGGCAAGGTGTGGCCACCACCAGCACGGCCAGCGCGCGCAAAGGATCGCCACTCAATTGCCAGGCCAATCCGGCGATCAGCAATGTCAGTGGGATGAAGAACAAGGCATAGCGGTCGGCCAGGCGCACGAAAGGTGCGCGCGAACGACGTGCCTCCTCGGCCAGCCGCACGATGCCCGCGTAGGTACTCTGCGCGGCCGTTCGCGTGGCGATTAGCAGGATGGGCGCACCGACGTTGGAAACGCCGCTGGGCAGTTGCTCTCCTTCTCGACGGGTGACAGGCAGCGACTCACCGCTGAGCGCCGATTCGTCCAGAATGGCCGCAGGACTTAGCAGCCGACCGTCGACCGGGATCACCTCTCCCATTCGCACCAACAATGTTTGATGCAGCTGGACCTGCTCAACCGGAATCTCGCGCAAGCCGCCCTCCTCCTGCAGCCAGGCAAAACGTGGCGCCCGGTCGATGAGCGCACGAAGCTCACGGTCAGCGCGTTGCTTGGTGAAAAACTCCAGGGTCCGTCCAGTCGCCAGCATCAAGGCAATCACCGCCGCCACCAGTGTCTGGTCAAAGACCAGGGCGGCAGTGATCGACAGCAGCGCGATCAGGTCGACACCGGCCTCGCGCCGGGCCAGGCGCCTGACGATTTCAACGAGCAGTACCGCAGACATCACCAGACTTCCCGCGGCCCAGCACCTCGATGCCCAATCAGGTGCTTGCGCAACATACGCAATGCCGCCGGCCAGCAGCGTCAGTGCGGTGAGCAGCAACAGAACGGGGTCCAGCCACTTACTGAGCATTGAAGTGAGTTCCTTAAAAGCGATGTGCATGCCTCGCTGTAAAAACATCTGTCGTTCATCGAGGTAGAGCTTAGGACTCGAATGCCTTTCGTGTCCCCGGGGCGCCGCAATTTCGGCGTTCGATACAACACAAGTCATGGTTGTGCCCGGGCAAATCGGGTGTTTGCCTTCTTTCTGATCTAAATCAATCAGGCGTTGGACGGACACGTGGACATTAGAGTCAGCATTCGTACACATCGCATTCGATGTGTGCAGAAACTCTCGTTTCGTGGAGGCTCCCATGGCTACGCACCTGCAAGGCACCCAACCGGTCATCCCGCCGACTGCCCACCCACTTGCAGGCAGTTTGCGAAAGGTGGAGCCCAAACGCTTGTCCTTGAGTTTGCTGATTGCGCTGGTGGTCGGTTCGATGATCGGCAGCGGCATTTTCAGCCTGCCGCAAAACATGGCGGCCAGTGCTGGCGCCGGAGCCATTCTGATTGGCTGGCTGATCACCGGTGTCGGCATGTTGTCGCTGGCGCTGGTTTATCAAACCTTGTCCAACCGTCAACCGGCTCTGGATAACGGTGTGTTTGCCTATGCGCGTGCCTTGGGTGGCGAATTCCTCGGGTTCAACTCAGCCTGGGGTTACTGGATCAGCGCCTGGATCGGCAACGTCAGCTACCTGGTGATTTTGTTCGCGGCGCTGAGTTATTTCTTCCCGCTGTTCGGTGAAGGCAATAACAAAGCGGCGATTGCCGGCGCGTCCGTGGTGCTGTGGTCGTTGCACTGGATGATCCTCAGAGGGATGCGCACTGCGGCCCGGGCCAACGCGTTGACCACGGTAGCCAAGATCGTACCGTTGCTGCTGTTTATCGGCCTGGTGATCGCGGCCTTCCAGCGTGAAACCTTCACTGTCGATTTCTGGGGCTCGCCCGCGCTGGGCAGCACCCTCGATCAGGTCAAAAGCACTATGTTGGTCACCGTTTGGGTGTTCATCGGGATCGAAGGCGCCAACGTGTTCTCCGCCCGCGCCGCAGAACGCGCCAACGTCGGTCGCGCCACCGTCATCGGTTTTGTCATCACCCTGTTGCTGTTGATTGCGGTGTCGCTGCTGTCACTGGGCATTTTGAAACAACCGGAGTTAGCCGCCCTGAAAAACCCTTCGATGGCCGGCGTACTTCAGGCTGCCGCCGGGCCATGGGGCGCAGTGCTGATCAGCATCGGCTTGATCATTTCGGTGGGGGGCGCCCTGCTCGCCTGGACGCTGCTCGCAGCGGAGTCGGTGTTCACACCAGCCAAGGAAAAGGTGATGCCAGGTACGCTCGCCGTGGAAAACACCCAAGGTGTACCGGCCAATGCACTGTGGATCACCAACGGCTGCATTCAACTGTTCCTGTTACTGACGCTGTACTCGAGCGCCACTTACCTTGCGCTGATTTCCCTGGCCACCTCGATGATTCTGCTGCCCTACCTGTTCAGCGGTGTGTATGCGCTGAAACTGACCTTGCAGGGCCAGACCTACGCCGGCCACCGCGCCTTGCAACTGCGTGACATGGCCATCGCCTCGGTCGCGACGCTGTATTGCCTGTGGCTGCTGTATGCCGCCGGGCCTAAATACATGTTGCTCAGCGCTTTGCTCTACGCCCCCGGTTCGTTGATTTACCTGGCCACCATCAGGTCTCGCCAGGGACAACCGCTCAGCGGCCCTGAGACCGGGCTGTTGATCATTATCTGGACGGCCGCAGCCTTCGCCGGCTGGATGCTGTGGTCCGGGACACTGGCCTTGTAAGGTCAGTATCACGTGTTTGTTCTGTCGTGGTGGACCGCCAAACGGGTGTTCGCGATCCATCTCTATTACCCAAGAGGAGGAAATCAAAATGAGCAACAGTGAAAAAAAAGTACCGGTTCATAGCGACGACAAAGCCAGTCAGCATCCAGTGACAACAGACGTCTGGCGCCCCCTGGAAAAGCTTCGGCAACAGGTTGATCACCTGTTCGAAGACTTCAATCGCGGCTCGGGGCTGTCGCCATTCGGTCGCGGGCTGTTTGATGTCGAGCCGCTCTGGCGACGGGAACTGATCGGCCATAGCCTGCCTGCCGTGGACATCTGCGAGAAAGACAAAAGCTACGAAATCACAGCTGAGCTGCCCGGCATGGATCAGAAAAACATTGAGATCAAACTGTCCAACGGCAGCCTGATCATCAAGGGCGAAAAGAAAGAGGACAAGGAAGAGAAAGGAAAGGGTTATCACCTCAGCGAGCGTCACTACGGCTCCTTCGAGCGGGTGTTCAACTTGCCCAAAGGTGTCGATGCCGAGAAGATCGACGCGAGTTTCAGCAAGGGAGTGCTGAGCATCTCGCTGCCGAAAAAGCCCGAGGCCATGAAAGCGGATAAAGTCGTGCCAATCAAAGGCGAGTGAGTCCCAGGCTGCCCTGCCCCTGTCGGGAAACCGGTGGGGGCTTTTTTATGTTCATTGCAAAAGACTGAAACAAGGCGCGCGTTAATGCTGCGATCACATGTTTTCTTCGACCCAGGAATCTGATTGTCTCACCGCCAGAATGCTGCCCTGCAACGAATACAGCGCGCGCTCCATAGTGCTGCCGATGAATCGATGAGTGCCCACCCGATGCACGGTGCCCATCACCACGACGTCAACCTGGTAATCATCGACAACTGCACTGATCACCGGCATCGGCAGCCCCATGAAAAAATGCCGGCGCTCTGGAGCAATGCCATAGCGCTCAGCCAGGGTGTTGAAGGCCTGATGAAGGGACTCTCGCAACCCATCCATGAAGGCCACATTCCAGCCGCCGGTGATCAGCGGCGTATCGCCATTGAATGCAGGCGATAAATCATAGGCGTAAAGCAGGTGCAGCGATGCGTCGCATTGCACGGCCAGCGTATGAGCTGCCTGAATAATGGCATCGTTCACATCATGGATTTGTGTGACCGTATCAAACAGGTCCACAGCGGCGACGATCCGATGAGGCAACTCATGATGGACCTGGTTGACCAGGTGCAACGCAACGGGACATCCACGCAGCAAATGGTAATCCAAAGGTGTAACGAACACCCGTCCAAGTACCGGGTCTGCCGTGACATCCTTGATGACCAGGTCGGGCTTGAGCGCTTCTACACATTTCAAGATGTCGAGCACTGGATCGCAGGTAAAGACAACTTGCACGTTCACCTCTAATCCCTGTGCATTGAGACGCTGAAGTGTCTGGTCCCTCCAGTGGAGATAATGGCGCTGATATCGCTGATCCCCCTCCTCGTCTCTGTTCTCTTCCCACACTGGCGCCATGGGCGCCGGTTCTATAAAGGCTCGTACATCCAGCATGGCTCCACCGGCCCTGGCCAGGGCGATGGCACGTAGCAAGGCTGGGGCCTCTTTCAGGTTTGGGTTGGCGATCAGCAGCAAGCGTTGATAGTGGGCCATGACACACCTCCTCTCTACACCGGCCCATAGCGTGGCCATGTTCAAAGACTGCGCTTGTTGCGCCCTTTGCCTGTTTGATTTACATCAAATCCAGGCAATTGAGCGCGCTGTCACAAGAGAGCTGATCCAGATCATATTCAGGCGCAGTCAGCGGAGTAGAAAGAAGTGAATCGCGAGATTTGCCACTGCGCGCCAACCTTTGAAGACGGCTGGAGGATCGCATCATGATCACTGTCAAAGACCCTGATGATCGGGCCTCTGAAGCCTATTCCAAAGTCACTGGGAAATACTGGATCGAAGCACTCAAGGATGGTCGTCACGTGTTGATCCGGCAACTGACGGAAAAAGACCGCGAGCGAGAGTACAGCTTCATCAAACAGCTGTGCCCTGAGTCCCGGCACATGCGCTTTCTCACGCAGATCAACGACCCCGGCAACAAGCAGTGCCTGGCATACATCGCGTTGGTCCACGAAAATGGCCAATTGATCGAGATCGGCGTCAGCCGTTATGTCGCCACGGGCGAATATAAATGTGAATGTACGGTGACAGTCGCCGATCAATGGAAGCATCTGGGGCTGGGGACGCTATTGATGGCACATTTGATCAGGGCCGCGCGCAAGAACCGTTTCCACCAGATGTATGCGGTCGACGCCTCCAGCAATGCCCCGATGCGCGAGCTGGCCAGATCCCTGGGCTTCGAAACGCGCAACGATCCCTTTGATACCCGTCAGGTGATTCACGGCCTGTACCTGTAAAACGACTTGAGCGCTGTCAGCGAAAGCCATTATTTTTTTGCCCCCAGTGTTGCCATGTAATGGGCGACAGATTCGGCATCCGCATCCGACAGTGAATGATGTTGCTTCATCAGGGCGTCCCGGGGGCGCAGTTCGGTCTGTTGAAGCACCTTGATCTGGCGACTCATATAAGCGGCATGTTGACCCGCCAGGCGGGGAATCGGGCCATCTCCCTGACCGTCAGCACCGTGGCACGAACTGCACTGCGCGATGCCCGCCTCAGGTAAGCCCTGGCGAAAGATCAATTCACCGCGGGCATCGGGTGTGTCGGCATCCGCCTTCATGGGGCTCTGACTTGAAAAATAGTCGGCCAGTTCGGCTATCTGGGTCTGCGTCAGATGGTTAAATCCCCACATGTACTGAGTCCCGGTTTTATCACTGCGTGCATGGTCCTTGAAGTCAGCCAACTGCAACTTCAGGTACTCTTTTTGCTGCCCGGCTAACTTGGGAAACAATGGCGAGAAGGACTCTCCCGTCTGTCCATGGCATTGGGCGCAAACCTGGTCGTTCATGACGATACCGGACATGGGCGAGGTTGTTTGCGATGGCTCTTCGCTCGTACGGGTACACCCCATGAGCGCTGCCAAGCAGAGGGCAAGAGCAAGATGTGATCGGTTGAAAAAACTCTTCATGCCAAATGCTTCCATGATCTACGCCCCTGTGTTCAGCGGATCAATACGCGTCCTTCACCTGCCGTTCAATTCCCTCTGCTGATGACAGCCCTAGGCTGGAGCCTAGCTAGACGCAGACCATTTACAAGGTCAGAGCAGAATGAGCCTTGCGAGCCTGCATTCAGAATAACGCCCATCGCGTCAGGTCATATTCGGCAATCAGCGAATACTGGATCACGACACCTTCTCTTAAGGCTTTGCACCCTTTATTGACGAAACTCAATTGTTTATCTGGAGCAAGGTGTAGGAATACTCAAACAGGTGATGAAGCGACACAAAAGCTTGCGTTTAAACACAATGTGTCAAGGACCTGCGGATCGATTTCCGGCAGTTGTGCGCAAGCGCAATACCGCTGGCGGTAACCCACCCTTACGGGGACGACGGTCATGAACACACCCTCCCAAGACATGCTGGATAACCTGTATGGCTCACCTCGGCACATTGACCAGGCTGCCATCGCACCGCTTCTGCGCCAATACGCCGAGCCTCTGCCGGCGCTGGACTCATCCGCCTTTGGTGAAATGTTCGATCGCTATGCCGATGCGCGCGTGGTGATGATTGGTGAGGCCAGTCATGGCACCAGTGATTTTTATCGAACCCGGGCAGCGATCACCCAAAGGCTGATTGAGCAACACGGGTTCAACATTGTGGCCGTTGAAGCCGACTGGCCGGACGCAGGCCATGTCGACCAGTATGTCCGGGGGTTGGCACACTCGGCGTGGAAACGTCACATCTTCAGCCGATTCCCGACCTGGATGTGGCGTAACACCGACGTGAGAGCATTCGCCCACTGGCTGCATCAATACAACCATACCCTCGCCACTGAACGTCGCGTCGAGTTCCGCGGGCTGGACGTATACAGCTTGCGCAACTCCATCCATGAGGTGCTGAGTTATCTGGACCGGGTCGACCCACAGCTGGCCCACGAAGCCCGGCGGCGCTATGGCTGTCTGACCCCTTGGCAGGATGATCCCGCCTTGTATGGTCACTTCGTCGAACGTGCCGGCTTGATGCCTTGTGAGCAACCGGTGATCGAACAGCTCGACGCCATGCTGGCTGAACAATTGGCCGGGCTCATCCAGAACGACGAGGCATTCTTCAATGCGGCGCAAAATGCTCGGGTGGTGCAGGCGGCGGAACAGTATTACCGTGCGATTTATCGAGGGTCGACCGCCTCGTGGAACCTGCGTGACCGGCACATGTTCGACACACTTCGGGCACTGCTTGAGCACCGGGGTCCACAAGCCAAAGCCGTGGTCTGGGCGCACAATTCTCATATTGGCAACGCGGCTGCGACGGAAATGGGCTGGAAGGGTCAGTTCAACATCGGTCAGCTGTGCCGCAGTGCTTATGGGCGCGATGCTGTTCTGATCGGCATGAGCACCGACCGTGGCCAGGTGGCCGCGGCCGATGACTGGGACGGCGACATGCTCATCAAGGACATCCGGCCCTCTCGCCCGGACAGTTGGGAGCACCAGTTCCTAATGGCGGGTGTGCCGGCGTCATTGACCGACTGGCGAGACCCAACGCGCAAAGCACTGCGCCGTGTGTTGTCCAAACCATTGCTGGAGCGGGCCATCGGGGTGATTTACCGCCCTGAAACCGAGCGTGGCAGTCACTACTTCGAAGCGACGCTGGCCGAACAGTTCGACGCCATGATCTGGATTGAACAGACCCAACCCGTGACAGCACTGGCGCTGCCGAAAAGCCAGAGACTCGAACCGGAAGACGAAACCTATCCGTTTGGCGTGTGAGGCCGATCAGGCGTTGTCAGGCGGGGCCGTGCAAATGCTTCTCGAACCAGTCGCCAGCGAGTCTGGCGACTTCTTCAAGGGCGCCCGGTTCTTCGAAAAGATGAGTCGCGCCCGCCACGATTTCCAGCTGCTGCTCACACCGCAAGGCATGACTGCTTTGATCATTCAATTCGAGCACCACCGGGTCCTGGGCGCCCACGATCTGCAGAGTGGGTGCCCTCACCTGCGACAATGCAGCCCCCGCCAGGTCGGTGCGCCCTCCCCGACTGACCACCGCATGCACCACCTCCGGGCGCACGGCCGCCGCCAACAACGCCGCCGCAGCACCGGTGCTTGCGCCGAACAGGCCGATTCGTAGCGAGTGCAACTTCACGTCCCGACCGACCCAGTCGATGACTTCCACCAGTCGCCTGGCGAGCAAGGCGATATCGAAACGTAGCTCCCGGGTGAGGTTGTCCAGTCGTTGCTCTGGCTCCGTGAGCAGGTCGAACAGCAGCGACGCCAGCCCCCTGCTGGCCAGCGACTCGGCGACATACTGATTACGCGGACTTGTACGACTGCTGCCGCTGCCATGCACGAAGACCACCAGACCGCAGGGGTTGGCCGGCAGACGCAAGTCGGCTGATAACTCAACGTCCTTCAGGTCCAGCTGTCGATAGTGCGACTCAGTCATCGACGTTCCCCTGAACCTTGGCGCTGGTGGCGGCTTCTCGCTGCCAGGCCAGTTGCAACAAATCAATGACTTCTTCGTCCGAGGTCTGGGGGAAATTCAAGTACCAATACCCGATCGACATCATCCATTCAGGCATGAGTGGGCAGATCACCTCATCGACTTCGAAGCTCAGCGTGTCCACCGTTTCCAGCGGCGCAACCGGCACGGCAACGACGATACGAGCAGGTGCCTGCATACGCACCGCGCGGATCGCCGCCATCATCGAGGCGCCCGTCGCCAGGCCATCATCCACCAGAATCACCACCTGCCCCTTGAGCTGTAAGGGTGGCCGGGCGCCCCGGTACAGCAACTCGCGCCGCTGCAGTTCCCGTGTTTCACGCGCGACCACGGCGTCGAATGCGGCCGGGGAAATCGGGTGGGCCCGCAGCGCTTCTTCATTTCGGATCTGGATACCGCCACTGGCGATGGCGCCCATGGCGAACTCCGGGTTGGACGGCACGCCCAGTTTGCGCACCAGCATCAGGTCCAGGCGCACGTCCAGGGCCTTGACCACTTCATAGGCGACCGGAACGCCGCCACGGGGTAAGGCGAGGACGATGACATCGGGGCGCTGTGCGTATTTGAGCAACGGTTCCACCAGACGTCGACCGGCTTCTTTCCGGTCCTTCAACGTGGTTTGCAATGAGGGGCTTTGACTCATGAAAAACCTCCCCAGGCGATGACGCCTGTCGTTTCGTTTCAACATGGCCTGGCCCGATCTAGACGGCCAGAACGCTGCAAGGCACCTGGTACAGAATGTGTTCGGTCGTGCTGCCCAGCAGCTTCTCCAGGCCGTGATACTGGACTCTGCCCATCACGATCACATCCACCTTCTGCTCGCTGGCAAAATCGCTCAACGCCGAGACCGGGTGTCCGAGAACAAAATGCCGACGGTCAGAGGGGACGCCATACCGACCGGCCAATTTAATGAACGATTGTTCCTCGGTGGTGCGCAACTCTTTGGTGATGTCTTGAAGCGCCAGCCCCCCCATGTCCGCCAGATAGACCCCAGAAAGATCGCAGGCATACAGCAGGTGCAACTCGGCATCGCACTGCAACGCCAGGTTGGTGGCTTGCTGAATGATCCGCTCGTTCAGCTCGCTGTTTGCAGGCGCCGTATCCGAAGCGTCAACCGCCGCCACGACCTTGCGCGGCAAGGCATGGCCACCGCCGCCCACCAGATAGATCGGTATTGGGCAGTGGCGCAACAAATGCCAATCCAGCGGAGTGAAGAACGCGCGTTTGAGCGCTGATTCGTGTTGCACTTCCTTGATCAACAGGTCGGGCTGCATTTCCGTGACGCGATCAAGAATGTCTTGCTTCATGTCATCGGTCCACGCCACCTCCGTCGTCACTTCGAGCCCGAGAGCGTGGAGTTTGGAGGCCTGGTTCTGCAGCCAGTCGCGATGGTCCTGACGATAGCTTTCCAGGGCCTTTTCCTGCTCGCCTTCGTCAAGCAGTGACAGTATCTTCAACGGCTTTATAAACGCAGCAATATGCAAGCTCGCGCCGCTGGCCTTGGCCAGGGCGGCCGCATGGTTTATCGCAGGGGAATGGCGCAGGGCCGGGTTGATGATGAGTAACAAGCGTTGATATTGGCTCATGATCTGACTCCAGACAGGGGGGACTTGACGCGCCGGATCAGACGCCAGCGTTTGATTCAGAGTCCTCCGTTGATGTCGCCCAGGCGTTGATTTATATCAAATCCCTGCGCAAGACCGATCAATGGACTAACGCCGCTCATGGATTGACATTTCATTTCTCCGTACTTGATCAATATCAATAGGGCCGAGCCGAGCGGGATTACGTTGGCAGTGGCCCCGCACTTTTTTGCGGTTGATCGGTTTCGACAGGAGACGGCAATGTCTGCCCCACTTGCGAGTCAGCGGTTGCGCTTGTACGACAGCGATGAACTCGATGGCGTGCTGCAGGCGATGGCGCGCCAAGCGGCGATATTGTTGCCGCCCGCTCAATCGGCACTGATTGGCATCCAGCGCCGCGGCGAGCCTCTGGCACAGCGCTTACAGCAGCATCTTTCGCGTCAGACCGGCCAGCCAGAACTGCCGCTGTACCCCCTGAAGGTCAAGCGCTATGCCGATGACCTCAAGGTCCTGCATGCACACACGGAATTGACCGAGAACCCGCTTCTGGGCGCGCTGGACCTTGCCAATACAACCCTGCTTGTTGTCGACGATGTGCTTTTTGAGGGCCATTCACTCCTGCGCACCTGTGCCTATCTGGCGCAACTGGGGGCCCGTCGGGTCTACACGGCGGTATTGGTTGATCGGCATGTTTGCCAGCAACCGATCCGTGCCGACATTATCGGCGTGCATCTGCAAGTTGCCGCCCATGACATCGTCGAATGCAACGTCCCGCCCTACGAAATGGAGTTCTGCATTGAAGTGTTACGGCATGGCGCTGTCCGATGATGGCGCAACTGTTCGATAAGCCTCAAAGGAGCCAATGCATGCTCACTGACCGCCCGCTTCTTTTTGCCCTGCAAGGCAGTGAGCACTATGCAACCCGCGTCGCGCAGCGGCTTGGCTGCCAACTGGCCCTTCATGAAGAACGCAACTATGAAGATGGCGAACATAAATGCCGACCGCTGGCGTCGGTTAACGGTCGCGAGGTCGTGGTGTTCCATTCCTTGTATGGGGATGATCGGCAGAGCGCTAACGATAAGTTGTGTCGCCTGTTGTTCTTTTGCGGAGCACTCAAGGATGCCGGTGCTCGCCATGTGCAAGTCGTAACACCCTACCTCTGTTACGGACGCAAAGATCGTCGCAGCCAACCTCAAGACCCAACGATCACCCGCTACCTGGCGACCATTTTTGAAGCCTGCCACGTTGATCGTCTGGTTGCCCTGGAGGTGCATAATCCGGCCGCGTTCGACAATGCCTTTCGCATTCCTGCGTGGAACGTGCAGTGCACAGAATTATTCGCCGAGCATTTCGCCAGGTTCGTCGGCGACGCCGACGTGGTAGCGGTGTCCCCGGATTCCGGTGGTGCCAAGCGCGCCGAACAGTTTCGTCAGGCCCTCGAACGACAACTGGGACGCTCAGTGGGCAGTGCGCTGATGGAAAAGCACCGTGCTCACGCGACGCTGACGGGCACCCTCTTGGTGGGCGACGTATCGGGTAAGACAGCCATTGTTTTCGACGACCTGATCAGTACCGGTGAAACGCTGAAGCATGCGGGCCTTGCCTGTCAAAAGGGTGGAGCCACCCGATTATTCGCCGCGGCGACCCATGGTTTGTTTACGGCGGGCAGCCAACTGTTCGACCCGCCGCTTTTCGAGCACATTGCGATCTCTGACAGCGTGCCGCCATTTCGCCTGCTGCCCGAGTGTGTGACGCAGCACGTGCACGTACTCGACAGCACCGCCCAGATAGCCACCTTGCTGGCTGAAAATGGAGCATTCGATTCCGTCTGAGCGGAAGCTGTCGATCAGAGCCAATGGGAGTGCCTGACGTTGAAAAAGATGAAAATCAACACAGCATTCACACTGATGGAGCCAGGCCCGGTGGTCTTCGTCACCACAAATGACGGCCAGAAGAACAACATCATGACCATTTCGTGGACCATGGTGATGGGCTTCACGCCGACTTTCGCCATGACCACCGGCCCCTGGAACTATTCATACGCCGCGCTCCTGAAAACCAAGGAGTGCGTCATTTCAATCCCCACCGTCGATTTGATCGATTGCGTTATTGGTGTGGGGACCTGTTCCGGTGCGGACACAGACAAGTTTGCAACATTCGGATTGACGCCCGTGAAAGGCAAACATGTCAGGTCACCCTTGATTAAGGAGTGCGTGGCCAATATCGAATGCAACGTTATCGATGTCATCGAGAAACACAATATTGTTGTCCTCGAAGGCCTCGCCGCCTACTTCGACGATTCACGCAAAGAGACACGAACCATTCATTCAGTGGGTGATGGTTCCTTCGTCGTGGACGGACGCAAACTGGATAGAAGAGAAAGGATGCAGTCGAAGCTTCCAGAGGGTGTCTAGGTGTTTAGTGGTCGTGCGCAATCACCCATTCAAATGGACTCGTCATCGTCGTGCTGATCTTCCAGGTGAAATACATTGAGATCGGTCGAGTGAAGGCGGGTCAGCGTCAACGTTGCCATGCAATAAGTGCATTTTCCGCTGGCAGAAAGGCGTCTGAGTGCCAGGCGCGTACCCGAGGGGTGTAGCCATCCACGGGCCGCGTGGCAGAGACCGAGATAGAAAAGATATAGCCTTGAATGGCGCCGGGAATGGGCCCGACAGCGTTCATCGGCAGGCATTCTGCCGGGTGTTCATCGTACGGGGCGGCATAGAGTTCCACCCTTACCCACTCCGGTGCGATCTCCCCCAGGTAGACCGGCACGCTGATGTACAGCCGCTCGCCGTCGTGTTTCGCATCGACCGTGCCGAAATGAATGTTGTCCCATCCCAAGGCAACCGCCTTCTGCCAGGCATGAAGCGCACGTGCGAGCTCGGCCTTATCCTTGCTACGGCGTCGGAAAGCCTGGATCGCCGGTTGGTAACAACCATCCAGGTATTCGAGCAGCATGCGATTGCTACTGAATTGCGGCCCCAATTGCGACATGCTGGCGCGCATGCGTTGCACCCATCCACGTGGAATTCCCTGCGTGTCGCGCATGTAAAAGGTGGGGACTACTTCTTCTTCGAGCAAGCGGTACAAGCACTCGGCGTCGGCGACATCGTCGCTGGGGGCGTCGTCGCCGATCGCCCAACCGCAGGTGGACTGGTACGCCTCCGCCCACCAGCCGTCCAGTTGGGACAGGTTCAGTCCGCCATTGACCAGAACCTTCATACCACTGGTGCCGCAGGCTTCCCATGGTCGTCGCGGTGTATTGATCCAGACATCGACGCCTTGCACCAACTGTTGGGCCAGTTCAATGTCGTAATCCTCCAGGAACACGACATGCCTTCGTAGATTTGGACGATGAACAAACTCCATCCATGCCTGGATCAGCTGCTTGCCCTGCTCGTCATTGGGATGGGCTTTACCGGCGATGATCAGTTGGACCGGTCGATGTTCATCGGTTAGCAGGCGACTCAGGCGCTCCGGGTCATGCAGCAACAGATTCGGTCGCTTATACTCGGTGAATCGCCGCGCGAAGCCGAGCGTCAGGCAATTGGGATCGAGCACCTGCGCGGCTTCTTCGACGTGCAGCGGTGACTCGCCACGTTGTCCAAGATGCCATGCCAAACGGTGACGCGTGTAATGCACCAAATCGCGGCGTTGCTCGGCGGCCATCGTCCACAAGACCCTGTCATCACTGTTGGAGACCGTCCCTGAGAGAGACTCCACCGTGCCGAGCCAACGTTCCTTGCCACAGGTGCTGGTCCACAGGTGATCGGACCACACTGAATCCCAGGATGGCACATGGACGCCGTTGGTAATATGCCCTACGGGTATCTCTTGAAGCGGCCAGCGTGGATAAAGATCACTGAATAATCGACGGCTGACCTCGCCATGCAAACGACTCACGGCATTGCACTGGGCGCACCCACGCAATGCCAGAAAAGCCATGTTGAAAGGCTCATCGTCGTTCGCCGGATCACGCCGGCCCAACGCAAGCAGTTCGCGCAATGAAATGCGACAGTCTTCGAGAAACTCGCGCGCATACTTGTAAATAAGCGCGGGTGGAAATGAGTCGAAACCCGCAGCCACTGGCGTATGCGTTGTGAATACATTACCCGCACGCGTTGCCCACCACGCCTCCCAGAACGATGTTCCCATCTTGTGCATAAAGCGACGGGCACGTTCCAGCACAAGCAGTGCGGCATGACCTTCGTTAAGGTGGCACACGTCCACGTCGATCCCCAGTGCGTCGAGTACCGCCCAGCCACCGATGCCGAGCACCACTTCCTGGAGCAAACGCATTTCCGAGCCGCCGCCGTACAACTTAGAGGTGATACCGCGATCGGCGGCACCGTTGCGCAGATCGTTACTGTCCAGCAGGTACAGGCGCGTACGTCCGACAATGGCCTGCCAGATACGCAAATACAAAGTGCGACCGGGAAGTTGCAGCACGATTTTCAGCCAGGCCCCTTCATTTCCGATGGTTGGCTGAATCGGCAGGCTGGTGGCATCGTTGTAAGGATAGGCCTCATGCTGCCTGCCTTGCGCGTCGATGTATTGCCGAAAATAGCCTTCCTGATAGAGCAAACCCACCCCAAGGATTGGAGCGCCCATATCGCTCGCCGTCTTGAGGTAATCCCCTGCAAGCACACCGAGTCCGCCGGCATAGAGCGGAAAGGCCTCACTCAGACCGTACTCCATACTGAAATAAGCGATACGCGCCGAATCGCCAGCCGGTTGCCGCTGCGCATACCAGCCTGAGTCGTCGAGATAACTCCGATGCTCTGCAATGGCGTGCGCCAGTTTCTGCGAGAAATGGGCATCTCGGCAGAGTTCGTCAAGACGCTGCTGCGAAGCATTCTGCAGAATCATCCACGGATTATGGGTGCGCTCCCAAAGTTCTGGGTCAATCGATTTCCACAGGTCGTCGAGTGCATGATTCCAGGTCCAGCGCAGGTTAAGTGCGAGCTCGGTCAGTGTGCAGAGTGGCTCCGGCAACTCACGTGGCAAGAAGGCATACACGTCGACACCTCAATGTAATCGGCAGTTTTGCGGATCTTGATCAGGCGGGCCATGCGGCAACGGCTTTACGGTGTGCGATTAAGTGACAGGCGCTTTTCCACCGCCAGAACATGCCGAGTCGTGGCGAGCACTGCATCCGGATTGAGGCTTATCGAGTCGATGCCAATTTCCACCAGAAATTCAGCCATCTCGGGATAGTCAGACGGCGCCTGTCCGCAGATACCGGAGTGGCGGCCGTTGCGTTTTGCTCCCTCCACCGCCAGACGAATCATCTGTTTCACTCCCGGATCGCGTTCATCGAAATCGAAGGCGACGATTTCCGAATCGCGATCCACGCCGAGCGTCAATTGGGTCAGGTCATTGGAGCCGATGGAGAACCCGTCGAACAGTTTGGCGAAGGCGTCGATCAGGATGACGTTGTTGGGGATCTCGCACATGACGTAGACCTCCAGTCCGTTCTCTCCGCGCTTGAGGCCATGGCTGGCCATCGCTGCCAACACCTTTTCACCCTCCTCCACTCTGCGGCAAAAAGGGATCATCAATTTGACGTTAGTCAGGCCTATCTCGTCGCGCACCCGCTTCATTGCCGCGCATTCCAGCGCAAAACCTTCGGCATAGGCACTATGGGTATAACGGGACGCCCCACGAAAGCCGATCATCGGGTTGTCTTCTTCCGGCTCGAAATACTGACCGCCCAGCAGGGTCGCGTATTCGTTGCTTTTGAAGTCGCTCATGCGCACGACGCAGGGTTTTGGATACACCGCCGCCGCAATTGTGGCGACGCCTTCGGCCAAGGTCTTGACGAAAAAGTCCGTAGGATCATTGTAAGCAATACTCAGGGCAGCGATTTTTTCGCGTGTCGTGTCATCCACCTTTTCCGGGTGTACGAGCGCCATCGGATGCACCTTGATGTACTCATTGATAATGAATTCCATACGCGCCAGACCAATGCCATCCACCGGTAGCGAGGCAAGACTAAAGGCCTGATCAGGATTGCCCAGGTTCATCATAATCTTTGTTTTTGGATGTCCCAGCTGGCTGAGATCGGTGTGCTGAATGTCAAAATCCAGAATGCCTTCATAGACGTTTCCGGTTTCGCCTTCGGCGCAGCTAATGGTGATCGGTGTGCCGGTTTCTATTTTCTCTGCCGCGTTTGCGGTTCCCACGATGGCGGGAATGCCCAGTTCACGCGACACGATGGCGGCGTGACAAGTACGGCCGCCCCGGCTCGTCACAATAGCCGCTGCGGTCTTCATGACAGGTTCCCAGTCGGGTGCCGTGGTATCTGAGACCAGCACCTCGCCCGGTTGGAAATCACTGAGATGCTTGGCATCGTTGATGACACGCGCCTTGCCGGCGCCAATTCGGGTACCGACCGCCCTGCCCTTGAGCAGCACTGTTGATCTTTGCTTGAGATGGTAAATCTCAAGCACGCTGCCTTTCTTTTGCGATTCCACCGTTTCCGGTCGCGCCTGCACCATATATAAGCGGCCATCGATCCCGTCTTTGGCCCATTCCATATCCATGGGCTTGTAAAAACCGGCTTTGCTCGAGTAGTGGTTTTCGACCTTGATGGCATAGTCGGCCAGCACCATCACATCCGCATCAGAGAGGCTAAAGCGGGTTCGTTCTTCTTGGGGCGTGTCAATATTCTCGGTGTATTCCACCGCGATATTGCCGGTATTGAGCGTGTCGGTAAAAATCATCTTCTTTGCTTTGCTGCCCAGGCTGCGCTTCAAGACCGCCCGATAACCCTGGAGAAAGCTGGGTTTGTGCACATAGAAGCTGTCGGGGTCGATTGTGCCCTGCACCACATTCTCGCCAAGCCCCAGCGCGGCATTGATGAAGACGACATCCCTGAAGCCTGTTTCCGTGTCCAGCGAAAACATCACGCCACTGGCCCCGATATCGCTACGCACCATTTTCATGACCACGACGGCGAGATAGACCTTGTAGTAATCAAAGCCATTGTCGTATTTGTAGTGAATGGAGCGGTCGGTAAAGTTGGATGCCAGGCAACGTTTGTAGGCATCAAGCAGATCATCGTCACCGGCAATGTTGAGATAGCTGTCGTTCTGCCCGGCAAATGAGGCCTGCGGCGAATCTTCAGCGGTCGCCGAGGAACGTACTGCCAATGAAATGTTTTCGCCGTATTCTTTTTTGAGTTGGGCATAACTGTGCAAAATCGCCGTCTTTAGGTCTTCCGGCAATGAACAGCCATATACAATCGCCCTCGCCTTTTTCCCCCGCGCCTGCAAATCCTTGATGTTGGCGGGGTCGAGTCCGTCAAGTGCCGCATGCAGAGGCTGCCAAGCCTTATTGTGATCAAGTACATAACGATACGCCTCAACGGTGATGGCAAAGCCGTTGGGGATGCATACCCCCTCAGTCGTGAGGTTCTGGTACATCTCTCCCAGCGAGGCGTTCTTGCCACCCACCAGCAATACATCGTTGATACCCAGCTCTTTGAACCAGCGGATATGTGAAGGCATCACGATGTTTCTCCATTGGATGGGGGAGACTTTGTCGGCCGTTTCTACTTCATACAAAGCTTTATGGCTTGATGCCGTCTGCGTGTGTTGATCTAGATCAATTTGCGTCTTTTGAGCAGTAATAGCGGGGAGTTTCGGCCCCCTTTTTGATTTGTGCAGAAGGTGTACCTGGACACCAACTGGCCCCGGACCCCGGACAACAAGACTGTCAACGGCTGATATCAGTTTTGTGCGCTTTGCGGTCGACCACCGCCATCCCGTAAAAACGACTTGAGTGAGGTCAGCGAACGGGTATTGAGCACATCGTGTTTTTCCAGCCAGGCTCGGCGCGCCTGAGCGACCCCGTAGCGCAAATAAGAAAAATCCGCGGTGCGATGGGCGTCCGAATTGATGCTGATGAGCACCCCTTGATCCTTGGCGTATTGGCACTGCAGGTCAAACAGATCCATGCGCTGGGGTTGCGAGTTGAGTTCCAGGCAGCAACCACGCTCAGCGGCTGCCTTGGTGATTGCAGGCAGGTCCATGTTCAGAGGCGCGCGTTCATTGATCAACCGACACAGGGGGTGTGCCAGTATGCTGAAGTAGCGATGATCCATGGCCCTGAGCAGGCGTTGGGTTTGTTGATGCAGCGTCAAGCCGAAATGACTGTGGACGGCGCCCACCACCAGATCCAGGCGCCCCAGAATGTCGTCCGGCAGATCCAGGCGCCCGTCTTCGAGAATGTCGACCTCAACACCCTTGAGCAAGGTTATGCCCTGCAAACGGGCATTGAGCGAATCGATCTGGTCGATTTGCTTCAACAATCGATCAGTGTCCAGACCATGGGCCACCCTGAGGGACCGGGAGTGGTCGGTAATTGCCAGGTATTCCAGCCCGGCTTGCTGCGCCGCCAACGCCATCTCTTCCAGGCTATTGCCGCCATCCGAGTCACGGGTATGAGCATGCAGGTCACCTTTGAGGTCGCTCAACTCAATCAGCCTCGGTAAACGACCTGTCAGTGCCGCCTCGACTTCACCGCGATTTTCGCGCAGTTCCGGGGTGATCCATACCAACCCCAAGGCCTGATAAACCGCCACCTCGGTGGTATGGGCCACGCATTCTGCGGCCTTGAACACCCCATATTCATTGAGTTTGAGCCCCAGCTTCCGGGCCCTCTGGCGAATCGCGATGTTATGCGCCTTGCTGCCAGTGAAATACACCAGAGCGGCGCCAAATTGCGCCGGTTTTACAATACGCACATCCACTTGCAGGCCTGAACCCAGCACGACGCTGGCACGCGTGCGCCCTTTAACCAACACGGTGGAAATCTCCGGGTGCTTGAGCAAGTGTGCCGTGACGTTCACAGACGGCGCTGCGGCCACGAGGATGTCGATATCACCGACGGTGTCGCGCATGCGACGCAGACTTCCGGCCACCGTTGCTTCCTCGATGCCCGCAAGCTGCTGCAAGTATTCGATCAGCCGGCGCGCCACGGGCTCCACAAACGCCAGCGGCAAACGGTGATCTTTTCCAATCCCCTGCTGCGCGGCACTTAACAGCCGCGTTTCCATCTTTTCGCCGAAACCGGGCAGATGGCGGATTCGCCCCTGTCGAGCCGCCTCGCATAACTGCTGCGCGGTTTCGATCCCCAGATCGTGATACAGGTGCCTGACACGTTTGGGGCCCAATCCGGCGATGGACAGCAGTTCAACCAATCCGGGCGGTAATGTCGAACGCAACCGCTGGCGCAAAGCACAATTTCCGGTGGTAACGATTTCGTTGATCTTGCCTGCCAGATCAACTCCGATACCGGTCAGTTTGGGCAGTGGTTCGCCACGCGCGATGGTCTCTGCGAGCTCGAAGGTCAACGCCCTTAACGTGCGCGCCGCATTACGGTAGGCCCGGATCCGAAAGGGGTTGGCGTCATCGATTTCCAGCAGATCAGCAATTTCGTCAAAAACCGCGGCAATCTGATCATTGCCAATCACCTGCCAGTCCTTGAGCGAGGCCGATAGCAAGGCGGGTAACGGTTCCTGAGACGGTACGGCGGTGAGCTTCATTGCAAGAGCCCGTCCAGTGGGATGAAAAACGCGCGTCTGAGCGTTGATATTGACTCACGATCTGACTCCAGACCGGCGGGCGAGCCCCGCTCACCCCTTCAGCGTATGCGGCCGGGGGGTGTCGCGGGAACCATGCGCCACGCTTCAGGACACTGGCGCACATAGGGGTAATAGCCTTTGGCAGAGTCGCAGTAATACCAATTGGGCGGTGACTGCGCGGCGGGCGGTGCAGCCCCCGTGGTTGCGCCGGGAGGGAGGATTACTCGCGGCGATTCGATGATCACTGTAGGTGGATTGGCCGGGTAGTAGTAAGTCGGAGCGGGATAGTAATAAACCGGATAGGCAGGGTAGTAATAAGGACCGGGAATACGCGCAGCTTCCCAACCGAGGCCCAGTCCCAGGCCTATGCCCCACCAAAATGCCCCTGCACCGCCGTGATGCGAGTCGGCATTGGCCGGTAAGGCCAGGCTTGTGACAATCAGGATGATCCCTGTCAACGCGCACCGTCTTACCGTGTCGAGGTTCATGATGTTCACCCAATCGAACAGTGAGTCAGCGCCTACTTCAGGTCTGTTTGGTCCTGGTCGCCGTCCATTTGCGGTCTTGGCATGTGCATCTGCATCTGCATCGGCATTTGCATTGGCATTGGCATCTGCGAACCGTCATAGCCAGCATTCCTGTGATGCATCGCTGTCCAGAA
Source organism: Pseudomonas mucoides (assembly GCF_015461845.1). Classification (GTDB taxonomy): domain Bacteria; phylum Pseudomonadota; class Gammaproteobacteria; order Pseudomonadales; family Pseudomonadaceae; genus Aquipseudomonas; species Aquipseudomonas mucoides. The sequence goes on from NZ_JACOPW010000002.1 coordinate 352,115, forward strand.
CAGGTCGAATATGGTTTTCTGTTCAGTTCCCAAAGCGTCATAAAACGTTTTGGTACGCACCTGAGCAGCATCCAGACGCACCAACTGCGCCTGCATCCAGTTGGTTTCTGCGCGCAGACGCTCTATCCCTTTTGCCATTCTTTCCGGCGTCGTTTCATCAAGAGGCGCTTGCTTCGCGCTCGCCATCTCGTTGCGCCGGGCCTTGTCCTTTTCCAGTTGCTGATTGGCATCCGCGGTGACCCCGGTAGCCCATGTCTCCCAGGCGGGCATTTGCTCCGGCTTGAGATTGAGCTTGGCTTTCAGTTTATCCAGGCTCCGCTGCGTATGTTTGACCCAATCGAAGTCCTGGAAATGATGGGTCATGCCACCTTGCGGTGACAGGGGTGGGTTGGCGAAGACGCTGCTGGATGGCATCAAGAAAACACTCGCCGCTATCAACATGCATTGTCCGATCACGCTTGATTTGTTCATTTCAGCTCTTCTCAATACGGTGGTGGGGATGGTTCGAGATTAGGAGCCAGGCAGGTGGATGATCTGATCCACATCAGAAAACAGCCAGACAAATGAGGTTGCGGCTAGACGGTCGATAGTGGCAGCCGCCGTGTTCCCTTGGTGACGCATCGCCAGCCCATCGCAAAGCACATCCGCGTCCTCCATGTCATGGGCGGTAGAGTGTTTTGCGATCAGCCAATCCAGCGAACCTCGGGCGTCTTGTGTGAGAGGGGGCCAGGCGCAGATTTCGGATGGCCAACGATAATGGGCGCCACTGGCGTCCACTCGGCCGGCAGGCCCAGGGCATGCTTGCCATCCGGCGTATTAAGAAAGCTCTGCGCGAAACCGATCCAACAGGTGGCAAGTCCTTCTGCATAGGCGGCGAGCATCAGATTCTCGGCAGCCAGGGCACAGTCTTCGACGATCCAAGGACTCGGAGCATTTCCCGAAATCAGGATGAGTGCAGGTGCGTGATAGAAGATCTGAAAGTTTTCGTCATTGAGCAACGTATGGAAGTGCTCGGAATGGAAGCCAGCGGGCATCGTCTTGAGCATGTGCGCTTTCGCTTCACGGGAGATTCGATCCAGCAGTGCCTGATCGCGAATCACCGTGAAAGTCCACGGTTGTTGGTTCATTGCGCTGGGCGCCTGGGCCGCGGCACTGATTAAACGCCGCAGGACGTTCTCATCAACAGCTTCTGTCGTGTATTCACGCGCCGAGCGCCGGCCGGAGATTGCCTTGTCGATGTTCATGAGTGCATACCTGATAAAGGGCCGTCTCATAAGGTTGTCCACCCGCATGGACCTGCTGTTGATTTAGATCAAATCAAGGCGGAACCCGCCTCTCGTTTCGTCAGACAACTCGCGCACGTCTGAACGACGCCACGTCGCGCGAACTTGATCTGCATCAGATGAACGCTGTGCGCTCACTGCACACTGGATTGGCCGGGTTCGCTCTTGCGAGACGGGCAACGCGGGAGAAATGGCTCGCGCAGGAGCGCTGACATGTATGGAAAAACCCTGGTACCTACCAGAAGCAGCGCCGCGCTGCGGTTTCTGATACGCGCCGTGTTGGTGGGCGCTTGCGCAGTGGCCTGGGGCGCGGACGACGCCGTGCTGAGGGTCGAACCGCGCGTCACGATCCTCGTTTACCACCGTTTTTCGGACACGGCAGACGACTCGATGACCGTGCGCATGAGCACCTTCGAATCGCAATTGCGTGTCCTGCGCGAGCGTGGCTACCACATCGTGCCGCTGCGTGAAGTGGTCGACTGGCTACGCGATCCCGAGGCAACGCTACCGCCCAAGCCAGTGGCGATCACCGTCGACGACGGCCATCGTTCGGTATACGAAAAATTGCTGCCGGTGATGCTGCGAGAGCGGTTCGCGGTCACGCTCTTTATCTACCCCTCGGCGATTTCCAACGCGTCCTATGCCATGACCTGGGAGCAATTGCGTGCACTCAGGCAGACCGGGCTCGTGGATATTCAGTCGCACACGTTCTGGCATCCCAATTTCAACGTCGAGCGCCGACACCGTTCGCCAGCAGATTTCCAGCAATTCGTTCGCACACAACTCGACAAGTCACGTCGACGTCTCGAGTCGCAAACCGGCGCCCCTGTCGACATGCTCGCGTGGCCGTTCGGTATCTACGACGACGAATTGATCACGCTCGCCGCCGATGAAGGCTATGTCGTCGGTTTGACCCTGGACGCGCGCAAGGCCGACCGGCACGCACGGCTGCTGGCGCTGCCACGCTTTCTGATGACCGACGCCTATGGCGCCAACACGTTCGCACGCCTGCTCGGCGAACCGACCACTCAGCCAGTGCCCGCCGCAGGGAGCGCGCCATGACCTTGACCCGCGTCTTGAGGCGTTTGGCGATCCCGATGTTGTTCGTCGTCACGGCTTTGCTGGCTGTTCAAGCCTTGGCCTTTACCGGTGTCGTACTCGACTCGAGCACTCGTCATCCGGTGGCTGGCGCGACCATCACGACGTTGGCCGGTGTAACCCACACCAATGAGCATGGGCAATTCGAGACGGCTCACGCGGCCCGGAGCGTCGCGGTTCGCGCCCCGGGGTATCTGCGCACCGAGGCCAAGCTGTCCGACGAGACGCCTGTGACGCTCACATTGACTCCGTTTCGTCCGAAAGCGGTTTACCTGTCGGTGTTCGGCATCACCAGTGCGACCTTGCGCAACAGGGCCGTCAGCCTTGCCGACCATACGGTGATCAATGCACTGGTCATCGACGTCAAGGGCGACCGCGGTCTGACGCCCTATCGCAGTGCCGCGCGCGAGGCAATCGGCGCAGCGGCCCGCGTGACCACCCGCGTACCACAGGCGCAGGACTTTCCTGCGCTGCTGGCCAGGCTGCATGCACAACACCTGTACCTGATCGCGCGGATTGTGGTGTTCAAAGACGACCCGCTCGCCGACGCGCATCCGCATTGGAGCGTGCACACCGCCGACGGACAACCCTGGCGGGATCGCGAAAACCTGCAATGGATGGACCCGTTTTCCCACGACGTCTGGCAGCACAATCTTGATGTCGCCGAGGAGGCGGCGCGGATGGGCTTCGATGAGATCCAGTTCGACTACGTGCGCTTTCCCGACAAGAGCGGGCTACGCTTTGCCCTCCCGAACACCCGGGCCAACCGGACTGCGGCGATTGTCGAGTTCCTGCAGGCCGCACGCACACGGCTCGCGCCCTATAACGTCTTCATCTCGGCGGACATCTTCGGCTACGTCTGCTGGAACCTTGATGACACCGCGATCGGCCAGCAGATCGAACTGCTCGGCGCGGCGCTCGACTATATTTCTCCGATGTTGTACCCCTCCAGTTTCACGTGGGGGTTGCCGGGCTGTACCAACCCGGCCGCCGATCCCGGCCAGATAGTCCGGCGTTCCCTGGCGGAGGCCATGCAGCGCACCGGCCTGCCGGGCGTGCGCTTTCGTCCGTGGTTGCAGGCATTTCGCGACTACGCGTTCGATCATCGCCCGTTTGATGCGGCGGCGATCAAGGCGCAGGTTGACGCCGCCGACGCAGCCGGCACTGATGGGTGGATGCTATGGAACCCTCGCAATCACTACGAAGTCAGCGACCTGCCACAGCGTTGATGGGTGCGCTGAAGCACTGGACGCTGCTGCTCGGCATGGCGACGGCGGCGCAGATGACGAGTGCCAGCGATCTTGATGCGCCGACACGCCTGCAAGCCGCACAGATCGTCGACACACAGATTGCCGCCGGACGACTTCCAGGTGCCGTTGTTCTGATCGGGGATTCCACACAGGTGCTGTATCGCCAAGCCTTCGGACAACGCAAGACGACGCCCTCCCCCGAACCGATGACGCTGGACACCGAGTTCGATCTTGCGTCGTTGACCAAGGTCATCGCGACGACCACGGCGATTATGCAACTGGCCGAAGCGGGCCGCCTCGATCTGGACGCACCCGTTGCCCGGTATTGGCCTGCATTTGCGATGCAAGGCAAAAACGCGGTGACGGTGCGTGAGCTGCTTGCCCATACCTCCGGGCTAGCGCCAGACTTGCCTGCGCGGCCCCCGCAGCCCGGCCGGAAAGCCGTATTGAGTGCGATCGCGGCGCAGCATCCGCGCAGCGCGCCCGGTGAACGCGTGCTCTACAGTGACCTGAATTTCGTGGTGCTCGGCGAGCTGGTCGAGCGCATCACTCACCTCCCGCTGGACGCGTATTGCCGTGTTCACATCTTCGGCCCGCTCGGTATGCACGACACGGTCTTCATGCCGGACGCCGGTCGAGCGGCACGCAGTGCACCGACCATCGCCAACAAGGCCGGCATCCTTCGCGGGCGCGTGCACGATCCCACGGCCCGCTGGATGGGCGGCGTTTCCGGTAACGCGGGGCTGTTTTCCACCGCGGACGACCTCGCCCGCTTCGCGCAAATGATGCTCAACAACGGGCGCGCAGGCTCCGTGCGCATTCTGCGACCCGAGAGCATCGCCGCACTGGCGGCGGCGTCCTCACCGCTCGCGGCCGTGCCGTGGCGCGGCCTCGGCTGGGAACTGGCCGCACCACTCGTGCAGAATCATGACCGCCTGCCGCCGATTGGCGTCATCGGCCACACGGGCTATACCGGTACGGGCCTATGGATCGATCGGGTAACACGCCAGTTCATTGTCATCCTGACCAACCGTGTGTACCCGGACGACCGCGGTGATGCTCGCCCGCTTCGTGCGCAGCTGCTCGCGTTACTGGCAAGCCGAGCCGTGCCTGTGAGTGCTGCACAGATCGGTCGGTCGTTGCCGTCAGCCTTGCCGGCGCTGCATGAAGCCAATCGCCTGCCGGCCTCGACCGGCCCAGTGCAGACCGGCATTGACGTGCTGGAAGCGCAGCGGTTTGCGCCGCTCGCTGGCCTGCGCGTGGGGTTGATCACCAATCGCAGCGGTTTTGACGCCGAGGGCAGGCGCACCGTCGACGTACTCGCGCATGCGCCAGGCGTCACGCTGGCGGCGCTGTTCTCGCCGGAACACGGGCTTGATACCGATGTGGATGAACGGGTCGGTGACACCCGCGACGCGGCGACGGGCCTCACCGTACACAGCCTGTACGGCGCAACGCAGCGTTTCCCGGTGGGGTCACTTCGTGGACTCGATGCGCTGATCTTTGACATACAAGACGCCGGCGTGCGTTTCTTCACCTATGAAACGACGCTCGGCTACGCGCTGGAAGCCGCCGCGGCGCGAGGCATTCCATTGTTTGTGCTGGATCGGCCCGATCCGCTCGGTGCACAGCGCTTCGGCGGTCCGGTGCTGGACAGCCTCCGCGAATCGTTCACGGGCTATTTTCCTGCGCCGCTTCAACCCGGCATGACGGTCGGTGAACTGGCGACTCTATTCAATCGCAATAAACACATTGGCGCGGACCTGCGCGTGGTGCCGATGCAGGGCTATCGACGCACAATGACGTTTACCGACACCGGTCTCGGTTGGGTGCCGCTATCGCCGAACCTGCGCACACTGTCCCAACTCGATCTGTACCCGGATGTCGGGTTGCTCGAAGGCGCGAATGTGAGTGTCGGGCGCGGCACGCCGCATCCGTTCGAGTGGATCGGCGCGCCGTGGATCGACGCGACCCGCCTGGCAACCGCCCTGAATGCGCTGGATGCCGGCGCGCATTTTGCGCCACTCGACTTCGTCCCCACCGACTCCACCTGGCGCGGTCAACTCTGTCATGGGGTGAGTATTACGCGCGACGCAGCTTCCGAGCGGCGCCCCGTGGCAAGCCTGGGACTGGCACTGCTCGCCACATTGCACCGGCTCTATCCCGATACGTTCAAGCTGGCGGCAACGCGCGGTTCGATCGGCTCGCAAACCGTGTGGCAAGCGATTCACGACGGTGCTACACCGGATGCAGCGCAAGCACTCGACGCTGCGGCGCTTGCGCGCTTCGCACGACTGCGGCAGCAAAACCTGCTTTATTGAGTGTGAGTACGGACGTCAATCCCTGTGAGTGAGAGCCTCCATCGTGCAGCCCGCAATCGCTGCCGGGCGGCCACTGTTCGGGACCTTCATCCCTTTTTCCCCAGGTAGGTGATGAGTTTGTCCAGGGTGTCCACTTGCTGGTAATCGCTTTCAGGAATTGCAATGCCCAGACTGCGGTTCAGCGCTTCGATGAAACGAAGCCAATCCATGGAATCCAGATCAACCTCTTCGCGTAGCGACCGATCGGGTCGCAGCTGCTCGATCTCAAGTTCCGGGGCAATGCCTTTCAAGGCTTTCCAGACTTCATCGCGGATCATGTTCGGGTTCATGTGTCCTCTCCTCAAAGCGCCTCTGGCGTCTGCAACAAGCGTCGGACTTCGCCCAGAAAACGTGCGCCGTAGTGACCGTCGCTGACTCGATGATCGGCGGACAAACTGCTAATGACCGTCGGCATCACACACAACTGGCCGTCTTTCACCCAGGGCCGCTCAGTGATCCGACCGAAACCGACCAAGGCCACCTGGGGCGGATAGATCACCCCTAATACGCTGTCCACGCCCTGATCGCCGAGTTGAGTGACCGTCATGCCGGCGCCTCCCAGCTCGGAGCTGCGCAGGGATCCGCTGCGGGCGCGCTCGACCAGGCTGGCCAGTTCACTCATTAACTGCGTCAGGGAGGTGTCCGCCACATGATGCAGAACCGGGGCGACCAGGCCCCCCTGGCGCAAGGTGATTGCCACCCCAAGGTCGGTATCGAGTGCGGGCTTGAAGGCGTTATCCAGCCAGAAACCATTGAGCTGAGGATACTCGCGCAAGGCCAGCGCCACCGCCTTGAGCAGCAAGACGCTGGGCAGCAGGCGTTCCTGAAGTGTGCTTTGCGCATTGTGTACCTGCAGCCACGCCATGACGTTATCCAGGGCGACGGTTTCGCTGAGGTAGTAATGGGGAATCTCGCGTTTTGATCGGCTCATGGCTGCGGCGATGGCGTGCCGCATGGCCTGATCGGGGTCTGGAGGGTGCGTCACACGGGCAGCGGTCTCGATGTCCTCCAGGGTAATGACACCCTGTGGACCATGGCCTTTTACATCACCGGCACTGACCCCTAACTCGGCAGCACGCTTGCGCGCCGCTGGAGAAACCCGCGGGCGCCTGCCCGCCGGGGCTTGCTCTTCGATCAGCAGAGGTGCCGCTGTCGTTCGTCGTGCACTTTGCGGATTTTCGCCCGGTTCCAACAATCGGGCGATGGCGGTACCGACCGGTACTTTGGCGCCGACATCGATCAGCAGTTGCGACACCGTGCCGTCATGCCAGCACTCGACATCGATGGCGGCCTTGGCGGTATCGACGACGGCAATCACCTGACCTGGCTTGACCACATCGCCCGGATGGACTTTCCACTCCAGCAACGTGCCTTCATCCATATCAGCCCCCAGAGAGGGCAACTTGAACTCGATCATCGTTTACCCTCCGCGTCTGATACTCGAACGCGCCATTGTCATTGCGCTCACCCGGATGTCCCCTGGCACAACTCATGAGCGGCCGCGACGATCGTCGACACTTGTGGCAGGGCCGCCTCTTCCAGATGCCGGGGATAAGGGATCGGCACCTCGGCGCTGCACACCCGTGCCGGTGGAGCATCCAGCTCGAAAAAGCCTTGTTCAATGATCCGCGTAATGATCTCGGCAGATAGGCTGCCGCTGCGCCATCCCTCATCGACCACCAGGGCGCGACGGGTTTTGCAGACTGAAGCCATCAGCGTCTGGTCGTCCAGAGGGCGCAGGACCCGCAGGTCGATGACTTCGCAATCAATGCCCTCCCCGGCCAGCACCTGCGCTGCCTCCAGGGTTTTGCCGAGAGTGCCGCCATACGTGATCAGGGTCAGGTCCTTGCCAGCACGGCGTACCTTGGCAGAGCTGATGTCCACTGCCTCCCAATCGCCCGCATCACCCTCCAGGTTATAGAGCTGGGCGTGTTCGAATATCAGCACCGGGTCTGGGTCCAGCAGCGCGGGCCGGAGCATGCCGCGCGCATCTTCGATGGTCGCCGGAGCGAGGATTTTCAACCCGGGAATATGGGCGTACCAACCCTCCAGACTGTGCGAGTGCTGCGCTGCAAGCTGGCGTCCGGCACCGGTCGCCATGCGCACGACCAAGGGCACGGAGAACTGTCCGCCGGACATGTGCCTCAAGGCGGCCGCCGTATTCATCAAAGGATCGAGTGCGAGCAGACTGAAATTCACGGTCATGATTTCGACAATCGGCCGCATGCCCCCCAATGCCGCCCCTATACCGGCGCCCACGAAACCCAGCTCGGACAACGGCGTGTCTCGAATGCGCTCGGGGCCGAACGCCTCAAGCAACCCCAGGGAGACGGCATAGCTGCCACCGTAGCGACCCACGTCTTCGCCCATCAGAAATACCCGTGGGTCCTGCTGCAGCGCCTCACGCATGGCCTCGCGTAGCGCTTCGCGATAGGTCATGCGAATGCTCATGGCGCCACCGTTGGGGTGTATACATCAAGAGACAAATCCTCGAGTGGCTCCAGGCGACCGCTTTCGGCATACGTCACGGCGGCTTCCACTTCCGCGTCCACCTGGGTCAGGATCGCCAGAAATCCGGGCTCGTCCAAAAGACCTTGCGCCTTAAGCTGTGCACTGTACGTATGGATCGGCCCATGGGTCTTCCATTGCTCCACCTCGTCCTTGTCACGATACAGCTGCGGGTCGAACATCGAGTGGGCACGAAACCGATAGGTGCGAAACTCCAGAAAAAAAGGCCCACGCCCCGCGCGGATGTGTTCAACCGCATCACGAGCGGCTTCATACACCGCGATCACGTCCATGCCATCCACGGACCGGGTATCAACTTTGTAGGCCGAGGCTTTCGCACACAGGTCAGTTTGCGATTGCGAACGGTCCAGGGCAGTCCCCATCGCATAGAGGTTGTTTTCGCAGCAAAACAGCATCGGCAGCTGCCACAATGCCGCCAGGTTGATGGACTCATGGAAGGCCCCTTCCGCCATCGCGCCTTCACCAAAAAAACAGGCACAGAGACGCGATCCACCTTGCATGCGTTCAGCAAGCGCCAGGCCGACCGTCAGTGGCAAGCCACCCGCCACAATGGCATTGCCGCCGTAGAATCGCGTAGTGGCATCAAACAAATGCATAGAACCGCCGCGTCCCCGCGAGCATCCTTCCTGGCGCCCATACATCTCGGCCATGATGGCTTTCATGGGGACGCCCTTGATCAGCGCGTGGCCATGTTCGCGATACGTCGCGACCACCGCATCGTTGGCGGCCAGCGCATGGAGCACGCCGACCGCTACCGCTTCTTCACCAATGTACAGGTGCAGGAAGCCACGAATCTTGCCCTCCCCATACAACTCGCCAGCCCGCTCCTCAAGACGGCGGATGCGCACCATGTCACGCAGCAAATCGAGCGAAATGTCCCGGGAACGCGGTGGTAGGCTCATGACGGGCTCTCCATGCTGGACGTATCGCCTTCAGGCAAACCCAGTTCCCGGGCCTTGAGCAGACGCCGCATGAGTTTTCCGCTACGGGTGTGCGGAAGCACCTCCACAAATTCCAGCTCCTTGGGCGCAACGACCGCCCCAAGACGCTTGCGTCCATGACCGAGCAACTCGTCGTGCAAGGCCTGGCTGGCAGTGAAACCACGTTTGAGTGAAACAAAGGCCTTCACGGTTTCGCCCAACAGCGGATCGGGCTTGCCAATCACCGCGGCCTCGGCCACGGCCGGGTGTTCCATGAGGGAGCTTTCAACTTCGAACGGACCGATCAGGTGACCCGCCGACTTGATGACGTCGTCGCTGCGACCAATAAACCAGTAGTAACCATCGGCATCGCGACGCACCAGATCGCCGCTCAGGTACCACTCACCGACAAAACAGTGGCGATAACGCTCCTCCTGTCCCAGGTAGGTACGGAACATGGCAGGCCAAGGCTGTTTCAAGGCCAGGTCACCGACCTCGTTGTCGCCCAGGAACACCAATCCGCCCTCTTCACCTCGTACGACGATGGCCGCTTCGACACCCGGCAGCGGCTTGCCCATGGACCCCGGTTTGATCGGCATCGCGACCGTGTTGGCAATCATGATGCCGCCGGTTTCGGTCTGCCACCAATTGTCGTGGATCGGCAGCCCAAGCACCTCTTTGCCCCACCAGACAGCCTCGGGATTGAGCGGCTCGCCGACGCTGGCAATAAACCGCAGACTCGGAAAACGATGGCCGCGCGCCAAGGCCTCGCCTGCTTTCATCAGGAGGCGAATGGCCGTCGGGGCCGTATACCAGACTGTCACTTGTTGCTTCTCCAGTATCCGGTACCAACGCTCAGCATCGAATTCATTGCCCTCGACCACACTGGTGACGCCCAGCAACAACGGGGCAAAGATCCCATAGGAGGTGCCGGTCACCCAACCCGGATCGGCGCTGCACCAATAGACATCGTCGGGGTGCAAGTCCAAGGCGTATTTTCCTGTGACGCGGTGAGTCAGCGCCGCGCCATGGACATGCAACACACCTTTTGGGGTGCCCGTCGTGCCGCTGGTGAAGTGTAAAAGTGCGGGGCTGTCGGCGGTCGTATTGGCAACGGTCAAGGCTTCCTCTGCCTGCGCCAATAGTTGATGCAAATTAAGCGTCCCCTCGATAGGCGCCGTGTCCCCGCCATTTTCGTCATACAGCAGCACATGCTTGAGTGCCGGCAAACGCTCACGTATGGCCGCGATCTTGCGCCGGTAGAGGGTTTCACTGGTCAGCAACACACTGCCCTCGCCAAGACGCATACGGGTTTCGATGGGCTCCGGGCCGAACGCACAGAACAATGGCGACACCACGCAACCGAGTTTCAGGCCGCCGAGCACGCCCAGATAAAGTTCCAGCCCCCGGCCACAGAGGACAAATACTCGTTCGCCGGGCATCACGCCCAGTTTTTTCAATACATTGGCAAATCGATTGGTCAGGAGGCTCAGTTGGGCGTAGCTGATGTCACAACTGCCCCCATTGCGGTCAAGAATGCGCAATGCGGTATGCCGTCGATGCGCACCCTGCGCATGCCGATCCACGGCCTCATACGCGAGGTTCAAACCGCCGCCCGGCAAACCGGCCAGAGCACGGGCTTCCACCTGCCAGGAAAAGGCGTCCCGAGCTTGCACGCTATCGAGCCAGTTCGGCGCTAGCGGCAGGTTGGCCAGGGTTTTCTTAATGATCGCCGGATGCATGATCGCCCCCTTGAGTCGTCATCGGTCCGTCCTAGACCGCCAGGACGCTGCAGGGCACCTGATACAAAATATGTTCGGTCGTGCTGCCCAGCAGTTTCTCCATCCCGTGGTATTGGACTCTGCCCATCACGATCACATCCACGTTGTGCTTGTCGGCGAACTCGCTCAGCGCCGAAACGGGATGTCCCAGAATGAAATGCCGACGGTTGGCAGGCACACCGTACCGACCGGCGAATGTCAGGAACGATTTTTCCAGCTCTTTGCGCAGCCCCTTGGTCAGCTCCGACAGTTTCAAGCCACCGCCCAATTCCTCCAGGTAGTCTTCCGTAATGTCATAGGCATACAACAGGTGCAACTCGGCATCACACTGTATGGCGAGGCTGGAAGCCTGTTGGATAATCCGGTCATTCAATTCGCTGTTCTCGGGCCCAACCGCCGAAGCATCAACCGCCGCCACGATCTTGAGCGGCAAGGCATGGTGCGCCCCACCCACCAGATAAACCGGTACCGGACAGTGGCGCAGCAAGTGCCAGTCCAGGGGGGTGAACAACGTGCGCTTGAGCGCTGATTCATGCTGGATTTCCTTAATCAACAGGTCGGGTTGCAACTCCTTGACGTGATCCAGGATGTCTTGCTCCACGTCATCCGCCCACGCCACCTCGGTGGTCACCTCGACCCCTTTGGCACGCAGTTGTCTGGCCTGGTCTTTCAGCCAGTCGCGATGGTCCTGCAGGTAACGCTCTCGAGCCTTTTCCCGGTCGCCTTCTTCAAGCAGCGGCAACAATTTCAACGTCGGGATCAACGCCGCAATATGCAGACATGCACCGCTGGCCTTGGCGAGCGCTGCTGCATGGTCGATTGCCGGAGAATGGCGCAGCGCCAGGTGGATGATGAGTAACAACCGTTGATACTGGCTCATGGTCTGACTCCAGGCAGAGGGCTTCAACGCTTGCCGCTGATCCTCGCGGAACTCAGCCGTTGCGTCGACGCCGGACCCAGTACCAGCGTTGATTCAGGTTGCTCCGCTGGAATGTGCCAGACGTTGATAAATATCAAAAACCGGCGTGAAGCCCACAAGACGCGCAGCCTTTCATTCCACCGCACTTGATCAATATCAATCGGAGCGGGCCTTCCCTTCTTCACACTGCCGAAAAGTCCGCAGACGGCGTGGAGGCGAGAATGAACAACCTGCAAGACGAGGTCATTGCCTTTCTCTCCAGGCCGTCCAGCTACGGCACGTCAAACCAGCCCGTGGAGCGTATCGAGACCCATGGTTCGGTGATTTTTCTGCAGGCCAACCGCGCCTATAAACTCAAACGCGCCGTGGCGTTTGCCGAGCTGGATTTCCTCAGCCTGGAAAGCCGGAAAAACGCCTGTCAGGCAGAATTACTACTCAATCGACGAACAGCACCGACGCTGTATTTGAGCGTGTGTTCGATCAATCGCCAGGCGGATGGCCAGTTGGCGCTCGATGGTGGCGGACAGGTGGTTGACTGGCTCGTGGTGATGCGCCGTTTTGCTCAGAATCGGCTGTTTGACCGCATGGCCATTGAAGGACGTCTGACGGAACCGATGATGGAACAATTGGGGGGCGAGATCGCTCGCTTTCATGCCAACGCACACATCACCCCTTCTTTCGGTCGCATCCCGGACCTGTACGAAGAAATCGAGAAAAACCATCGGGAAATGTCGCGTTATCCACCGATCCTCGACCTTGCGACAGTCACCGCGATTGCTCATGCCTCCCGGAACCTGCTGGAGTCGTTGAACGGCTGCCTTGAAGATCGCCGCCATAAGGGCCGCGTTCGCCGTTGCCATGGTGATATGCGTTTGGCCAATATCTGCCTGCTCGACGGTACGCCGACGCTCTTCGATGGCATCGAGTTCAGTGAGCGGCTTTCCTGTATCGATGTGCTCTACGACCTGGCTTTTGTGCTGATGGACCTGCAACACCATGGGCTGAACAGGCTGGGGGCGCGTCTGTTGTCCAGTTACCTCAACCACAGTGATGTGCAGGAAGATTGCAAACCCTTGGCGTTTTTTCTTTCTTTGAGGGCTGCTACGCGCTGTTTCTCCCTCGCGGGTGCAGCGCTACGTCATGTCGATCCGGCCAAGCGATACGAGAAGAAGGAAAAAGCGGTCCAGTTGATGCACCAGGCACTGAGTTACTTGCACGGCGAAAACCCGATCCTCAATCACCTGGCAATGACTGAGGCGTCCTCCTATACATGAGCGCTACCCACCACCGGATTTTCATTCAGGAAAAGATGGCTGGGCGGGTGATTCCTTTTCCGGAATATCCGTCATGGTCGCCTCGGTCAGCAGCAAGATACTGGCGACTGAAACAGCATTTTCGAGGGCAATCCGCACCACCTTGGTCGGGTCGATGATGCCGGCTTCGTACATGTCGACATAGCTATTGGTGGACGCATCGAAGCCAATATTCCCTGGCTCCGCAAGCATGCGCGCAACCACGACGCCGGCATCCACGGCCGAATTTTCAGCGATGAGTCTGGCCGGGGCTTCCAGCGCCCGGCGAAGAATCTGCAAGCCGGTCCTGGCATCGCCCTCATAACGGGCTTCTTCGGCCGCAATAATCGGGACAGCCTTGAGCAACGCAAGCCCGCCACCCGGCACAATGCCTTCGGCGATCGCCGCCCGGGTCGCTGAAATGGCATCGTCCAGCGCATCTTTGTGCGCCTTCATTTCCGCTTCGGAAGGCGCCCCGACACGGATCACCGCAACACCACCCGACAGCCTGGCCAGTCGTTCCTGAAGCTTTTCCCGGTCGTAATCGCTGGTCGTACTGTCTATTTGCGCACGGATCTGCTGCAACCGAGCCTCGATGGCCTCGCGTGTGCCGGCGCCCCCTATTAACGCCGTGCTGTCTTTTTGCACCACGACTCGATGTGCACGCCCCAACTGGTTCAGTTCCACCTGTTCAAGGGGGACGCCCAGCTCGTGGGAAACCACGGTTGCCCCCGTCAGAACGGCCATGTCCTGAAGCATTTCCTTGCGCCGATCACCAAAGCCCGGCGCCTTGATTGCCACTGCTCGCAGAACACCGCGTATCTGGTTGACGACTAGCGTGGTCAATGCCTCACCTTCGATATCGTCCGCGATCAAAACCAGGGGTTGCCCGCTTTTAGCGACGAGCTCAAGCAAGGGCAGCAAGTCTTTGAGTGCACCGATCTTGTGGTCACAGAGCAGCAGGTAGGCGTCATCGAGTTCGACCTGCATCTTTTCGGCGTCGGTGACGAAATAGGGTGAGACATACCCCCGGTCAAACCGCATGCCTTCCATGACTTCGACCACTGTTTCGGTGGTCTTGGATTCCTCGACACTGACGACGCCTTCAACGCCGACCTTTTCCAGGGCGTCTGCCACCAGTTGACCGATGACGGCATCGTTATGCGCTGACAGCGTGGCGACCTGAGCCTTCTCCTTGGGCGTGCTGACGGGACGCGACTGAGTGGCGAGGGATTCGATGACCAACAAGAGGCCACGATCCAGGCCGCGCTTGAGGTCGATCGCACTGGCACCCGCGACGACGTTGCGGATGCCATCGGCCAGGATGGCATGGGCCAACACCGTTGACGTACTGGTCCCGTCCCCTACCGCATCACCTGTGCGTTCGGCCGCCTGACGCAGCATTTGCGCGCCGAGGTTTTCCTCGGGGTCGAGCAGGTCAATGCGTTTGGCGATCGTGACGCCATCATTGCAGACCGTCGGATTGCCCCACTTATTCTGGATCAGTACCGATTTTGATTTCGGCCCCAGCGTCACACGCACGGCGTCCGCCAACTGTGTGGCGCCACTCAGGATTTTCTCGCGAGCTGCAGCACGAAACACGATTTTAGTGTGAGCCATCAGGGTGCTCTCCTGGCCAGTTCCATAACAAGTGCGTTTTGGCAGCTTCTATGAACTGGCCCGTGCAACGTTGACTTTTATCAACAAACTCACAACGCCACCAAGCCCTCGGCTGCCGCAAAGAATGCGCGCGCCGTAGGGATGACCGACTGTCAGCTCACGTCCCGGAATTGACACAGATCAATTCGCGCCGCCAGAAACCGAGTCCAAATGAAGGTGTGTTGAGCAGGCTGAAAGGAGAAGGGATCTGTTTTTGGTCTCGGTCACAGGTGAGATCTTTTTCCATTTGATGTGTGAGGAGAAACGCCATGGACAAGTTTCAGCAGAGTCAAAAAAGCAAGCTGTTCAAAACATCCACTCATGACCCCTATTGCTTGCAGAAGGTTGAAGGTTCAGCCATCTGCCCGCAGTGCGACGCGGTCTATCAAGCCGGAAACTGGACCTGGAAACACCCTGAAAACACGGTCGTCCATAACGCGCAAACAGCGACGTGCCCAGCCTGTCGGCGCATCAATGACAACATGCCAGCGGGGACGCTTACGTTATCGGGCAGCTTCTTGCTCAAGCATCGAGACGAAATCATCAGCCTGATCGAAAACACCGAAAAAAAGGAAAAAGCCGAGCATGCCCTGGAACGCATCATGGACTTGACCGATTCAGCGGGTGACCTGATCGTGACCACGACTGGCATTCATCTCGCGAATCGCCTGGGCCATGCACTGGAGGCCGCGTTCAAAGGGAACTCTGATTACCGGTACGGCGACAACGAGTATGGCTTGAGCGTCGACTGGACACGTGACGAATAGAACCGGGCGCGGTTGTCTCAACAGGGAAAATGGAGGGGGACCAGGACACCCCCGCTCACCTTCTTGTGCTACCCGAGGGCGTATGAATATGGCCATCAATGAATCAGCCCTGCAGCCTGCAGCCAACCTTCAATCGACCAATGGCAGCATGGCGTTGTTTTCTGAAGCCGACCGTCTGAACGATAAAGCCTACGCCCTGTTGGACGAGCCCGTTTCGACGCACACCATCCATAAATTTACTGAAGCAAAAAAACGGGCGGATGAAAAATACCGACAAGCCTGGCAGGAATGGCGTCATACCAAGGGCAAAAACGCCCGATGACAGCACGTGAAGGCTTGAGCCATGCCTTTCCCGTCATCCAGAGACAGGCGTGACGATGGATCTGCGATGGCGCTTCGAGCGCTGACGACGGTAGAAAATACGCTTCACACATTCAGCTGACGCCATGTACACCAGGCTGATCGTCAACACCACCGCCAGAATATGGAACGGCAGTGGCACCAAGCCGAACCATGGCGCTAGCGCACTGTACGGTAGCCCGATTGCAAGCAGACCAATGCCCAGCGCACTGATCATCAGCAGTTTCGCCGGGCGGCTTTGGTAAAACGGCCTGTAAGTGCGCACGATGAAAATCGTCAGCAGTTGGGTCAGCAGCGACTCAACGAACCAACCGCTGCGGAATACTTCGGGAACCATGTCTGCGAGCAGGTACAAGGCTACGAACGTCAGCATGTCGAACAACGAGCTCACCAGCCCGAAAACCACCATGAAATTGCGGATTTCAGTGATGTTCCACCGATGAGGCGTGCTTTCCCATTCGCGATCAACGTTGTCGTTGGCAATCCCCATGGAGGGGATGTCAGACAGGAAGTTGTTGAGCAATATTTGCTTGGCCAGCAGGGGCAGGAAAGGTAACGCCAGAGAAGCCAGGGCCATACTGATCATGTTGCCGAAGTTGGCACTGGAGACGATGGAAATGTACTTGAGGGTGTTGGCAAAGGTATGCCTGCCCTCTTCGATGCCTTCGCGCAGGACATTCAGATCGTGCTCCAGCAACACGAAGTCGGCGGCTTGTTTCGCGACGTCGGCGGCGTTGTCCACGGAGATCCCGATATCGGCCACTTGAAGCGCGGGTGCATCATTGATGCCATCGCCCATGTACCCGACAACATGCCCGGTCTTCTGCAGGGCTCGGATAATGCGTTCTTTCTGATTGGGATCGACCTCGGCGAACAGGGTCGTCAGCGGGGCCAGGTGCATCAACGCTTCGTCTTTCATCGCTGACAGCTCAGCGCCGGTGATGATCCGCTCAACGGGAAGACCCACCGCCATACCTACGTGGCGGGCCACCAGATGACTGTCGCCGCTGATGATCTTCACTTGCACACCGAGCTTGTCGAGGGTGGCAATGGTGTCTTTGATTCCCGGTTCTGGAGGGTCAAAGAACAATAGAAAGCCGCGAAAGGTCATGTCCTTTTCTTCATCCCGGCCATAGTGTGGCTGATCCGGCAATGTACGGGTGGCAAGCCCCAGGACTCGAAACCCCTGCTCGCTCCAATCGGCGAAGCGTTGAGCAATCGACGCGAGTTCTGCGTCGTTCAGCGCGATAACCTGATCACCTCGACGCCTGTGCGTGCAAACCTCAAGCACATTGTCCAATGCCCCCTTGGTCACCATCAGTCTGCTGGCCTCGGGCGCATTGGCCACCACCACGCTGAGGCGCTTGCGAACGAAGTCATAAGGGACTTCATCAAGCTTGCTGACGCCTGCGCAAGGCAGGTCTTTGCCGGCCAGAGTGATGGCATCGTCCATCGCGTTGCGCATTCCGGTCTGGAAGCTCGAATTGAACACCGCCAGTTGCAAGACATCAGAGGCGACGACGCCTTCTACATCCATGGCACCGTCCAGCACCACGACCCCCCGGGTCAGCGTACCGGTCTTGTCGGTACACAGGATGTCCATGGCCCCGAGGTTTTCGATGGCATTGAGGTGACGCACGATGACCCCTTTGGCCGCCATGCGCTGCGCGCCTTTGGCCAGCGTGATACTGAGGATCGCCGGCAACAGTTCCGGCGACAGGCCGATGGACAAGGCAATGGCGAACAACAGGGTGTCGAGGGTTGGGCGATGCAGCAACATATTGATGCCGAACACCACAATCGTGATGACCAGCATCACCCGCAGCAGCAAGCCACCGAAGTGGCGCAGGCCACGCTCAAATTCAGTTTCGGGGGGCCGTAGCGCCAAGGTCTTGGCGATGTGGCCGATTTCACTCTCCTGGGCATAGCGCGTCACCACCACCTCGGCAGTGCCGCTGCGCACCGAGGTGCCCATGAACACACAATTGTGGCGCTGCCCCAGGGGGGCATCGGGGGCGCAATCACCGGGCAGCTTTTCTACCGGAAAGGTTTCCCCCGTCAGCAGGCTCTCGGCGATGAAGCAATCAAGCGCTTGTATGATGCGGCCGTCAGCGGCAATCAGGCTGCCGGCACTGAGTAACAGGATATCCCCCGGCACCACCTCACTGGCGGCCACTTCCAGGGGCTTGCCCTCACGACGTACCATCGCCCGCAAGGCAATCTTGCTGCGCAGCTGTTCCACCGCCTGGCTAGCCCGACTCTCATACCAGGCGCTGAGTACCGCACTGATCAGCACTATGCACCACACAATCGCCGCGTCGAGCCAGTCCCCCACCACCACGGCCACCAACGCGCCCACAATCAGAATCAGGACCAAGGGGGTGCGCATTTGCTCCAGCACCAGTCTGGTCAACCCCCGTGGCCGGTCCTTTGCCTGGACCGGGGCACTGCGCATTCGGGCCCTGGCCTGAGTTTGGCTCAACCCCTTTGGGGTGCTGTGCAGGGTACTGAACACCTGGCTGACCGGCGGGCTCCAATAATCGGCGTTTTTGTCACGCGTTGTTTTTTTGCCTGTCGATTGCCATTCGCGATGCGCCAGCCAAAGGCCCGGCACCATCGGCAACCAGAAGGTTAATCCGCGAAACAACAACGTGGCCGAAAGCGCCACCGCAATGTTCACCCCGACCCAATGCAACGTCACCACGGCCGCCGCCTCGAAGGCACCGAGACCACCCGGCACAATGCCGATACTGCGCAGCACACTGGCCAGCATGAATCCGGCAAAAAGGCCCAACGGCGGTGCCGAGACGCCCAGCGCTCGGACCAGCACCCATAACGTTGCGCTATCAAGCACAATGATCGCTAACTCCAGCAGCGTAACGCGCCAGAGCAAGGCGTGACTGCGAACCAGATTTTTGTCGGCGCCGGTCAGTAACGAAACGCTCTTGGCGATAATCGAAAAACCCTGGCCCGGCACATGGGCAGCCAGGCGGCTATTACCCGCCAGTCTTGGGATGATCACCGCCAGAACCAGGCTCACCGCCACAAACACCACACAAGTGGTCAGTACCGTGGCCGTCGCATGCCCCTGGAAAATCACCACCGGCAACGCCACGCCAACGGACAGCACGTAGGCCAGGAAGTACCCGGACACATCCAGCACCAGACACGCCAACACCACCGGTTTGGCAAACCCGAGTCGCACAAACGAGGCGACCACCGCAAATGCGCCGCTGATACCGGAGGACGGCAGTGCTTGATCGACAAACAGTTTCATCAAGCTCAACTTGCCCGAATCCCAGAGTGAAAGGCGCAGGTCCCCGGCCTTGAGCACCACGCGAAACACCTGCCCCTGGGCGACATACGTCAGGGCTTGCAAGCCGAAGGCAGCGATGAGCCACAGCGGTTCTGCCTCCACCAGCAATCGCGTGAAGGATTCGACATCGGTGAAGTGCAGCGCGACGCCAATGACCGTCACAAACATCGCGGCCCCCAGCAGCCAGGTCAGCCAGAGCGCAGGTCGACTGTAATGCGGGTCTTCTTCAAAGACAGGCGGGTGATTCAGGTCCGGATTGGGCGGTTTAACAGACATGCCGTGCCCCTGAGCCATTGAGCAGGAGCCTTGATTCTGGGCGCGTGACGACGAGTCTCTTTGATCAATGTCAACTACTCTCGCCCGCCCCCTCGCCGATTATCTCCGTACCCGTCTACGTGCCCACGGCTTCATGGCTGGAAAGCATCAGAAAGTTGATCCGAGTCGCCTGCACTCTCTGATTTTTGTCTACTGATCGCCGGCTGTCGACTCGCGGAGGCACTCACTGACGCCTTGTTGATTTAGCTCAATGTCTTGGCGCCGCTCAGGCGTAGAAAAAACCAATAGGGCTCTTGCGGCCCGCCAATACCGGATCAGACAGAGGACACAGACATGAGCGACTTGAGCCTGCGTAAAACCATATTGGAAGAGCTCGAATTCAAGCCCGATATCGAAGCAGCCAACATTGGTGTAGCCGTGGACAATGGCGTGGTCACGCTGTCCGGTCACGTCAGCAGCTACGCCCAGAAAATCAGCGCGGAACGCGCGGTCAAAGGCATCAATGGCGTACGCGCGCTGGCCGATGAAATTCAGGTCAGGCTGGATAAATACGCCGGGACTTCCGACGACTCGATCGCCACCCGCGCCTTGAAAATCATCCATTGGAGTTCCGACGTTCCCGAAGGCGACGTCAAAGTCATCGTGCAGAGCGGGCGGATCACTCTGGAAGGACAAGTGGACTGGCAATACCAGAAAGAAACCGTGGAGCGCTCGGTGCGCAAGTTATCCGGCGTGGTTGGCGTGTGTAATCGCCTCACCTTGCGCCCTCGGCTGGATGTCTTTGATATCCAGCAACGCATTGAGGCCGCGCTAAAGCGTAGCGCCGAAGTGGATGCCAAGGATATTCATGTCACCGTCGAAGGTGATGTGGTGAGGCTCGAAGGCCGGGTTCACTTGTGGCGCGAACGCCAGATTGCAGAACGGGCCGCCTGGTCGGTGCCAGGCGTAAGCAAAGTGGAAGACCATTTGCTACTTGCGTGAGTCAATACCCTGGGGAGCCGGTGGTTCCCCAGGACGTGCTGCTCAATTCCGCCGAACCGGACGGATTCGATCCTCGTAAAGGCGTCGGACACTGGAGCCATTGGGCAGGCATTTGCACGATTACCTACGGGAGATTTGTCATGTCCGATCAAACACGTTTCATGCTGGTCGTTCCGCCCCTGATGGAGAACAATCCCGCTTTCGATCGGGCCGCCGCGCTGGCCAAAGCGTCGGACGCGGCACTTCACATTGTGGCATTCGACTACCTCGAAGGGCTGGCGACTGCCGGAATGGTCAACCAGCAAGCGCGGGAGCAAATGCGAATCAGCTACGTCGAGCGCCATCGACAATGGTTGGAAGACCAGGCCCGTCCGTTGCGCAAAAACGGAGTACACGTCACAACTGAAGTCGTCTGGGTAGAAAGACCCTTGCAGGAAATCCTCATCCATCTCAAAGAACAATCCATGGCGGTATTGATCAAGGCGCTGGAACACGAAACGCTGCTATCACGCCTGATGTTTACTCCGTTGGATGTCCATCTGTTACGCGAATGCCCGGTGCCCATGCACTTCGTCAGCCACATGCACCACGCATTGCCCCGCAAGATCGTCGCTGCGGTCGACCCTTTTCATCGCAATGGGCAGTACAAAAGTTTCAACGACAGAATTCTGCAAGAAGCCCAAAAACTGGCGAGCACCTGTCATGCAGAGCTTGACGTTATCTATGCCCATGACCTTTCATCCATCAGCGCAGATGAATTCGGCTTCGCAAATGGCTCGACGTTTTTCTCATCCAGCAAAGCCAAAATGCTATTTGACGCACAGGCTGATGCCTTTCGTGAACTGTCTGAGCGCAACGGTATCCCGCCGGAACGCCAGCATCTGATCATGGGTAACCCCGTCAAGGTGCTTGCCAGCTACGCAGCAGCGTATGAGACCGATGTGATTGTGATGGGACGAATCGGGCACCGGACAATGGACCGGTTTATCGGCAGTACGGTGGAACAACTGCTGTTCAAAATGCCATGCAGTATTTGGGTCATTTCCCCGCAGGTAATCATTGAAAGTGACGTTCACTGACGGGGGCATGTTTCGCCATCCTCTCAGTCATCCAATCACCGGGTAATCCACACCGTGGTGCGCCCCATTCATCAACCTCCGAGACAACGCCAAGCTCCCCGCTACACTTCCTTATCTGCGCCGCGCTATCGCGTCATGCTGGATGCGAGCAAATGACCGACTGCTGAGGGGCACAGCCTGAGAACGGAGTAACGGATGCTTTATTTTCAGCAAATGTTGGGCACCGCCGTGTTTGCCATCACCGGGGTGCTGGCTATCCAGAAAGCGGGGGTCGATGTGTTCGGCGCCGTGGTGCTGGGCATCATCACGGCTATTGGTGGCGGCACCGTTCGCGACCTGTTGCTCGATCAACCGATTTTCTGGATCGCGGACTTCAACTACATCTGGGTCGCCTTGATTGCCGCCGCGCTGGCTTTTTTTCTCACCAAAAGATTCCAGCAGCGCTATCGCCTTTTGCTGTACCTCGATGGATTTGCGGCCGCGCTGTTCGGATTGGTCGCTACCGAGAAAGTGCTCGGATTGCATCTCGCGGCGCCTTTTGCCGTGATGATGGGTGTACTGACCAGTATTGGCGGCGGCATCGTGCGTGATGTTCTGGCCGGCAGAACCTCGTTGTTGATGTCACGTGAGATCTACGCCACGCCGATCCTGCTGGGGTGCATCGTCTATGTCCTGTTGCGCGATGCATTCCCGACTATCCAGGTCGCCGGCTGGATTGCCTTGCTCTTTACCTCGGGCCTGCGGTTTCTCGCCATTTACAAGGATCTGCAAATGCCAACGATTTTATCCACCCGGCAGGGGTAAAAATGAAGCTAATGTTCGATGTTACGCGCAATGAACCTTCCAACGCTGATCGATCCGAACGGTGTTGCTGGTCAGTAAAAATCTACTCAGGAGCTTGGTTATGAGAATCATCGCGACGCTTGTATGCACACTCTTGTTTTCGCTGGCTTTGTCATCGCCGTCTTTTGCCGCTTCAAATTGCAATAACGCCGGCAGTGCCAGTGCTGCCAAAAACTGCGTTAAAAACAACAATGATCAAAAAGGTAAAGGCAACTGCAATGGAAATGGTAACTGCGACAAAGCCAAGGAAGCCAAAGACAAATCTGATGATTATTCGGTCAGTTGCATGGAGATCAACAACATGACCCTGCGCCGTCAATGTCTTGATAAGCGCAGAGATTGATTGACAGGCGTCTGGTGGGTAGCGAAGGCACTTCGATTGAGTGAAGGCGTGCCCTCGCCGCTCTCACCGATACGACCTAACGGCCAGTAGACAGTAGCACGAGAAAATACCAACACGTGCATAAAACGACCTAGAACACAGCGGCAATTAAGCAGATTCTCTCGCTCGCTCTCCCGCAGGCCTGGCCTGCGCAGGCTGACAATTGAGTGGTCGGTTCAGTTCTGGTCATCAGGACTGCCCGCACTCATAAAAACCGTGACTACACTGACCCAAGTACATCGCTTGTGCCATGAGGGGGCGACCATGCTGGATTACTTCGCGCTAGGCCTGTTGTTCTTTGTCGGGCTGGTCCTGTTCTACGGAATCATCGCGCTACACGACATACCCTATGAAATAGCCGTACACCGCAATCACCCGCACCAGGATGCGATCCATGCCACCGGCTGGGTGAGTTTGTTCACCCTGCATGCGCTTTGGCCATTTCTGTGGATCTGGGCGATGGCGTACCGGGAAGACCGGGGCTGGGGATTTGGTGATGGCAAGTCACCACAATTTCATGTTGCTCATCTGGAACAACAGGTTGCCGATCTGCAAAGTCGCATTGAGCGACTGGAAACGGCAACAGGTACTGCGCTGGGCACGCCAGCGTCGGACAATCGCGGTGAGGGAATCTAAGCCATGGATCTTCTGCTTGTTTTGACCTATGCCGCCATCTGCACCGCCATCTTCAAGATCTTCCGCATACCACTGAACAAATGGACGGTGCCGACCGCAGTCCTCGGTGGGATCCTGATCGTGGGCGCATTGATCTTCACGATGAACTACAACCACCCGTACTCTGAGGTCGCGCGCTCTTACTTCGTCTCCGTGCCGGTCATTCCGGTGGTCAGTGGCCAGGTCATCGACGTGCCGGTCAAGGGTAATGAGCCTCTGGAAAAAGGCGATGTGCTGTTTCGCATCGACCCTGCCCCGTTCGAGTACAAGATCCAGTCCATCAAGGCACAGTTGCTATCAGCGAAAGCTGATCGAGCCCGAATCACTGAGCTGATCAAGCGCAACTTTGCCACCCAACGTGAACTGGACGTCGTCGTTGCTCGCTCTGACGATTTGCAGGCACAACTGGAAAATGCTCAGTATGAACTGGACAACACCACCGTTCGCGCCCCGAGCAAAGGCTTCGTCACCCATGTTTCCTTGCGTCCGGGCATGATGGCGACCAAGTTACCCTTGCGTCCTTCCATGGTGTTCATCCCGGATGAAGGGCATTACTTTGCCGCGTGGATGCGTCAAAACAGCCTGTTGCGTTTGTCGGTCGGCGATGAGGCAGAAGTGGCTTTTGATGGCATTCCCGGCAGGGTGTTCGAGGGGCGGGTCAAGACCGTCGTCAACGTTATCGCAGAGGGACAAGTTCAGCCCTCTGGAACATTGACCGGCTTCACGGGCTCACCGCCGGCCGGCCGGGTACCGGTCATTATCGAGATCACCGATCCGGACTATGCCCAATACAGCAGCCAGATGCCGGGCGGCGCGTATGGGCAGGCGGCACTCTATAGCCAGCACTTTGAGCATATCGCAATGATGCGCAAAATCCTGCTGCGCATGGCTGCCTGGATGAACTACATCTTTCCATTCCATTAATAAATGACAGGCGTCCCCTTTTGACAGGGGACGCCTGCCCTCCTCTGTTTGTCCTCGATCAACTGCATTTTTCTGTGACTGCACGCTGCCGTTCAGGCGCCATGTGGGCGATGGAATAGGGATCTAACGCAGCATGAAAAATTTGGGTTGGAGCACTTCATGAACCAACAACGTAGCGATCAGGAAGATCGGCTTTCAGGATTAACCCCCCGGCGAGTTGTGAGTGCCCTGTTACCAGAGTGGCTTGGCGACTACCAACAGGGCTGGTTCAAAGGCGATGCCATCGCGGGTCTGACCGCCGCGGCCGTGGTCATTCCCAAGGCACTGGCCTACGCCACCATCGCCGGCCTGCCGGTACAGATCGGCCTCTATACCGTGTTGGTGCCGATGGCGATCTATGCCGTGCTCGGCAGTTCACGCCCGCTCAGCGTCAGTACCACCACAACCCTTGCGATCCTGGTCGCCTCCGCACTGGGTCAGGTCAGCCCGTCCGGCGATACGGCGACCCTGATCGTTGCCTCCGCCACGCTGGCCTTGATGGTCGGCGCCATATTGGTCCTGGCCGGGATATTGCGCCTCGGCTTCGTTGCCAACTTCATTTCAGAACCGGTGCTGGTGGGCTTCAAGGCCGGCATCGGGATAGTCATCGTGCTCGATCAACTGCCCAAGTTGCTGGGCATCCATATCGAAAAAGGTGGGTTTTTTCACAACGTCCTCGCCACTGTCGAAGGGTTGGGGCATGCCTCATTGCCGACCGTGGCCGTCGGTGTATTCATGGTGCTGATTCTGATCGGCATGAAGCACTTCACCCCCCGATTGCCAGCACCACTGATTGCGGTTGCGCTCGGCATTGTCGGCATGAGTGTGCTGAATCTGGAGCAATTGGGTGTGTCGGCCGTAGGAATCGTTCCAATCGGGTTGCCGGGGTTGACGCTGCCCGACTGGTCGATCGTGTCACAGCTCTGGCCATCGGCCCTGGGCATTGCGCTGATGAGCTTTACCGAAACCATCGCGGCGGGACGAGCTTTTGCCCGCAGTGATGAACCCGCGCTGCAGCCCAACCGTGAGTTGGTGGCGACAGGGTTTGCCAACATCGGCGGTGCATTGCTTGGGGCCATGGCGGCCGGGGGTGGAACCACCCAAACCGCCGTCAACCGCTTGGCCGGTGCGCAATCACAACTGGCGGGGTTGATCACGGCCGGACTGGCACTGGGGACTTGCCTGCTGATTGCGCCGTTCATTGGCCTGATGCCCAATGCCACGCTCGCCGCGGTTGTGATCGTGTATTCGATCGGCCTGATCCAGCCTTCGGAATTTCGCGACATTCTTTCGGTGCGCCGCACAGAATTTATCTGGGCACTGGTGGCACTGGTCGGGGTCATGTTGCTCGGCACGCTGCAGGGGATCGTCGTCGCGATCATTGTTTCGCTGCTGGCACTGGCCTACCAGGTCTCTGACCCGCCCGTTCACATACTTGGGCGCAAACCCGGCACCAATGTGTATCGCCCGCCCTGCGCCGAGACTGACGACGAGCACTTCGAGGGGTTGCTGATGCTGCGCCCTGAAGGTCGCATTTTCTTTGCCAACGCCGAACGACTCGGTTCGAAAATCCGCTCGTTAATCGCTGCGGCTGCGCCACGCGTTGTGATTCTCGATCTGCGCAGTGTTTTCGATCTGGAATACACCGCTTTGAAAATGCTCACGGCGGCAGAACAGCGTCTGCGAGAAAAAGGCATTTCGTTGTGGCTGGTGGGCATGAGTCCCAGTGTTTACGCGATGGTTATTCATGCTCCATTGGGCGTCGCATTGGGTGATACGCGGATGCTCCCCAATCTGGAGCAAGCCGTTGCCGATTATCAGCGCCAACAAAGAGATCAAACGTGATTTCGCGCGCAGCCCTGAAGACCGATGACCTGCGTCATCTGCACGTCGGGAATTTGAACTACCCTTTAGTACGCAAGCGGTACCGGGAATTCGCAACCGACACACACTCTATTCAAGACCACCAGAGGTTGAAGTATCGCGATGAAAAAAACCAATCGTGAAATTGCCGATTCTGCGCAAAAGAAAGCCGACACGCTTAGCCGCAAAGACTACGAAAAACAGCTCAAGACCCTGCACGTCGAACTCGTCAAATTGCAGCAGTGGGTGGTCGCCACGGGGGCCAAGGTCGTGATTGTTTTCGAAGGCCGTGATGGCGCCGGCAAAGGTGGCACGATCAAGGCGTTGACCGAACGTGTCAGCCCACGGGTGTTTCGTGTGGTGGCCCTGCCAGCACCGTCCGAACGAGAAAAAAGCCAGATGTACCTGCAACGCTACATGCCGCACTTTCCAGCGGCCGGCGAGGTCGTGATCTTCGATCGCAGCTGGTACAACCGGGCAGGTGTCGAGCGAGTCATGGGTTTTTGCGACGAGCAACAGGTGATCGGCTTTTTAGCACTGGCGCCGTTGTTCGAACGTCTTATGGTTAATTCCGGCGTGCTGTTGTTCAAGTACTGGCTGGAAGTCAGCCCTGAAGAACAAACCCGGCGGCTCAAGGAGCGCATCACCGACGGGCGCAAGATCTGGAAACTGTCACCGATGGACATCAAGTCCTACAACCGCTGGGACGACTACACGCGCGCCCGTGATGAGATGTTCGAAGCCACCGACACCGACTGGGCGCCCTGGAACGTTGCCCGTTCCGAGGACAAGAAATCCGTACGGCTGAACGTGCTGACTCACTTGTTGGGGAACATCCCCTATAAAAAGGTCAAGCAAGAAAAAGTCAGCCTGCCGAAACGCAAGATCGGCAGCTACAAGGCAGCCAATTACCCGTTCAAATACATCGCTGAACCCTACTGAGGGCTCAGCGTGATGCGTCGGCCTTATTCCTCGGATTTGGCCGCTCGCGCGGTCTCTTCGATGGCGCGGATACTGACGGCGGCGAATATGGCCGTCATCAGAACGCCATTGAAACCCAGCAAAACTGCAAGGACACGTGAGAGGGGCGTTTTGGGTACCAGGTCACCGTAACCGATGGTCAATCCGGTCACGAACCCGAAGTAGATACCGTCAAACGGCCCCCACCCTTCCAGGTAGGCGATGATCAGACCGAACAGCACGATCGTAACCAACAGAATTGAGAAAATCGGCCAGACAACACGAATGTAGAACCACACTGTTCTGTAAAACTCGCGACGGACGTGCTTTGCATGAGATTGCGTCATGACATGGGCTTCCTGAAGTTGAGCTTGGCGACATCTGAATGCGTGGTGCTGCGTCACCTGACAGCTTGGCACAAGTGCAGAGAAAGGAGTTTTCGATGGCCGACTCAAGTAAAAAAATGAGCCTTGTGGGGCTCACTACCCTGGTGATGGTCAACATGATGGGGTCGGGCATCATCATGTTGCCGACCAGCATGGCCCAGCTCGGGGCCATTTCATTGCTGTCATGGATTGTCACGGCGATTGGCTCCATGGCCATCGCCTACTGCTTTTCCCAATGTGGCATTTATTGTCAGCGCTCCGGCGGGTTATCCGCCTACACCGAAGAAGCGCATGGCAAGTCAGGGTTCTTCCTCTGTTCGTATCTGTACTTCCTGTCGCTGGCCATTGCCAACGTCGCGGTCGCTATCTCGGCCGTGGGGTACATGACCTCGTTCCTGCCCTGGCTGGGCACGGGCGCAATCCCGCTGTTCATCGGTACGGTCGGCCTGCTGTGGCTGACCACCGTCGCTAACTTCGGTGGCCCCGGCATCACCGGCAGGATCGGCGCGATTACCGTCTGGGGAGTGATCATCCCGGTGGCAGGCCTGAGCATCATTGGCTGGTTCTGGTTCAAACCGGAGATATTGGTGTCCGCCTGGAACCCGAATAACCTTTCCAACGCCGACGCGATCAGCAGTGCGATTCCATTGACCCTCTGGGCATTTCTGGGTATGGAATCAGCGGCACAGGCCAGCGACGCCGTTGAAAACCCCAAGCGCACCGTACCGCTGGCCTGCCTGTTCGGCACGTTGGGTGCAGCGGTGGTCTACGTGCTGTCGACGACCGTGATCCAGGGCATCATTCCCAACGAGGAACTGGCCAACTCCTCGGCGCCCTTCGCGCTGGTCTACGCGCAAATGTTCAACCCCACGGTCGGAACCATCATCATGGCGTTGGCGGTGATGGCGTGTGTGGGCTCGCTGCTGGGATGGCAGTTCACCTTGGCTCAAACGGCGAAAATGACCGCCGACCAAGGAATGTTTCCGAAACTGTTCAGCAAGCTCAACAGGCACAACGCGCCCCTCCTGGGCATGCTGGTGTGTGGTGTGTTGCAGACGCTGATGGCCCTGTCGACCATTTCACCCAATGCCGCCGCTCAGTTCGGCAAACTGGTCAATCTTGCCGCCGTGACCAACCTGATCCCCTACGTGACGGCACTGACCGGGCTGCTGGTCATGATGTACAAGGCGCGGGTTTCGTCAGCGGTTTACCTGCGTAATACCCCCGTATTGCTGATCGCGCTCGCCTATTCATTGTATGCCCTGCACTCGTGCGGCAAGGACGCGGTGTTCGGGGGCGCCCTTGTGCTGGTGTTCGGCTACCCACTGTATGGCTGGCTCGCCAAGCGCTTTGCCGTTGTGTCTCCCACCGACCCTGCCAGGGTCGACACCCCTTAGGCCTGGTTTCTGGACGGTACTGACATCTGAATTCGGGGAATGGGACATGAATGCACAACGAAGCAAAACCATCGCACTGCTCTTTGCCTGCCTGCCACTGCTGGCCAGCGCCAACACCCTTGAACGGGTGCGCTCAAGCAATACGTTGACCCTCGGCTACCTGCCTGACTTCGCGCCCTTCAGCGTCAAAGTCGGCGACAAGGTCCAGGGTTATGCCATCAGTCTTTGCGACAAAATCGCCAACAAGGTCAAGGCCGAACTGGGTTTGCCCGAACTACAGGTCAGTTACCTGCCTGTCACCGTCGTCGATGGGATCAGTGCCGTCAGCTCAGGCAAGGTCGACCTCCTCTGCACACCAACGCCGCCAACACTGGAACGACGCAAGACAGTGAGCTATTCGGTGCCCATTTACACCGCAGGCCTCTCGGCGGTGGTGCACCAGGATGCCCCGGCGACGCTGCTGGACGTGCTCAATGGCAAAGTGGCCCACACCGGACCCACCTGGCGTGCCACCGTCAACCATGGTCTGTCCAACCAGACTTATGTCACCACGACCGGAGGCGTGAGCGAGGCGTGGATTCGTCAGCAGATGCGCTTGCTGGGCGTGGTCGCCACACTGATCACGGTCAACACTACGGCCGAAGGACTCGAGTTGGTCGCCAAAGGCAAAGCCGATGCGATGTTCAGCGAACGGATGATGCTCAGGAACCTCCTCGACAGCCGCTACCCAACGGGCAACCTGGTCCTGCTGGAGCGTATTTTCGAGTACGCCCCAACGGCCATGGCAGTACCGCGTAACGATGAAGATTTCCGCTTGCTGGTCGACACCACGCTGAGTGAAATGTACCGCTCCGGCGAGATTGAACAGGCGTACGATAAGTACCTGGAAGGCGCCAGCGACACGACCAAAAAGCTGTTCAAGGTCTATGCGCTGCCATAGCGCCGACGAAAACAGACGGTGTCCACTGGAGAACTCCCGTGATCAAGCACTTGATTCCCCTTGTCATGGTCGCCCTGCTCATCGCGATCAGCGGTTCGTCCTGCCATGACCGTCAACAGGACAACGATGAAAACGCCGTGCAGCATCCGCCGTTTACCGATGGCAATGGCAAGTACATCCCGCAGCAGCAACTTCAGCCTTCGACGATGCCTCGGCAGAGAATGTGAAGAGCGCTCAACTGTCCTTCGGTTCTTGCGCGGGTGCCGTATACCATTTGTCCCGGGGCACCCACTTCTCTGCCTGCGGATCACCCAAATAATGCGGCGACATGATCTGCACGCCGTACTCATTGAACACATCCTGAATATTGGCGTGCAGCATGCTCAGTAACTCCGCACGCGGTCGAGGCTGGCTGGGAATGGCCTGGGCCACCAGACGGTACTCGGGATAGAAGTCTGACAACGCGGTTTGAAATACCTGCGGGGGCGGGTTTTCAAGAATGCCCGGGGTGCGTTTGGCGGCTTCCAGCAACATCGCCTCCACCTGCCGCCACGGCGTGTCGTAGCCAATGGTCACGACGGTGTCGACCACGTAACCGGCGCCCTGCACGGTGCGCGAGTAATTCTTGGTCACGGTGTTGGTGATCATGGAATTGGGCAGGGTCAACACTTCGCCCAGGCCCGTGCGGATTCGCGTGGTGAACATACCCAACTCGGTCACCGTGCCTTCGTACTCGCCAATGCGTACAAATTCGCCGGGACGCAATGTTCGGGTGTAAGTCAGGATCAATCCCGCCGCCGCCTGACCCACCACGCTGGACGCGCCCAGCGAAATCATCAAACCGATCAGCACCGACAAGCCTTTAAATGCATCGGTGCCGGCGCCCGGCAGGTACGGGTAAGCCATGGCCAATGCAAACAACCACACCGCCAGGGACACCAGGCGCTGGGTCGGTTGCAGGGTTTCATGGTTCAGCCAACTGAAGGTGCCGGGGGTCGCCATGCGCCGAAGCACCCGACGCATGAAGGCGGTAACGCCTCGGGCAATGAAATAAATCGCCACCGCCACGCCCAGTCCGGGAATGGCGCCCAGGATGCCTTGCAGCAAATAGTCGCCGAGTTCCAACAGGTAGGTGTTAAGGCGCTCGCCCCATGGCCGGGTGTAGGGGAACCGCGACAGGACAAACCCCAGCCATTCATAGGTCAACAACACCACCACGGCCCAGCGCAGCCACTCAAACGCACGACTGACCAACGGATAGAGGTAACTGACGTCGAAAAGCTGTGTGCGCCCGACCTTCAGCGCCTGGCTATGACGATGCACCAGTCCGGGAAGTTTCTTCAGCAGTTTGCGTCGCAGGTACGCCATGGCGTAGAGCAAGACGATGTAAATAACAGTGGCGAACACCGCAGCGCCCACCGACCTTATGATTAACTGCAGGCTGCGCGCTTCCTGGGTTTCAGACACCACCAGACGCAGATTTCGCGCTGCTGCTTCAGCCGCCTGCTGCGCCGAATCGAATTCGCTGGCGTCGAAATCCTTGGCCGAAACGATAAACGCGCGCCGGCTGCCCAGCAGTACCATATAGCTGTCCAGCACCGGGTCGACGGTAACGTTCAGATCATCCGCCTCATCCAGCGCTTCGCCGATCACCGCTTTCGCGCGCTTGACCCGCGACACCGGAGGTTCCCCCAATATCGTTGCGCGAAACACCATGACGCTACGGTTGGCGACCTTTAATTCAGCCGGCGGATCCACCACGCTGGGTGTATTTTCGGCCCACACCAACACCGACCCGCACATCCCGACAACGATCAATATCACCGCGAGCAACCTGCTCCGCATGCGTCAGTTCCTTACGTCACAGGATTAGGACAGGGTCTGTAGGCAGCGTAGTTGAGCGATGAGCGGTTGTCAGATTCCCGCCGTCGGTCCTTGGTAAGCGATTGGGTAGCGGCCAGCGAGCCAAAAAAAACAGGAGCGCGGCAAGCCGGGCTCCTGTTTTTTTGTCTGGACTTACTGCGTCAGCAGCACTTCGGCCCAGCCTTGCTGCCGTATCGAGCTTCCTGGCGCTCCCGGAAGAACACTTCGTAGCTCATCACCGGTTTGTCCGGGTGCTTGTTCTGCATGTGCTCGACGTAGGTGTCATAGTCCGGCATGCCGACCATCAGGCGCGCGGCCTGACCGAGGTATTTACCGAGACGACTCAAGTCATTGAACATCAACACCCTCCTCCATCAAGCCTGTGGAATGGCCTGGAATGGCGCTTCTTTATCCGTGCGTTCCTTGGTGCCCCAGGCGGCGATGCCGACCTTGAGCGCAAAGAACAGAATGCTGAAGACCACGAACAGGAACAGCGCCGTCAGCGTCGCGTTGGTATAGGCGTTGAAGATCACATGCTGCATCTGGTCAATGCTCTTGGCCGGGGCCAACACCTGACCGTTGGCCAGCGCGTCGCTGTACTTCTTCGCCAGGGCGAGGAAACCGATGGCCGGGTTGGCGTCGAACAGCTTGATGAAACCCGCCGTCACGGTGCAGATCAGCAGCCAGACGGCTGGCAGCATGGTCACCCAGATGTAGCGCTGGCGCTTCATTTTGATCAGCACAACCGTTGCCAACATCAGCGCGATACCGGCCAGCATCTGATTGGAGATACCAAACAGCGGCCACAAGGTGTTGATCCCACCCAGAGGATCGATCACGCCTTGATAGAGCAAGTAGCCCCACATCGCCACGCAACCGGCGGTGGCGATCAGGTTGGCGGGCCAGGAATCGGTGCGTTTGAGCGCTGGAACGAAGGAGCCAAGCAAATCCTGGAGCATGAAGCGACCGGCACGGGTACCGGCGTCGACCGCCGTCAGGATGAACAGCGCTTCAAACAGAATCGCGAAGTGGTACCAGAACGCCATGGTGTTTTCACCCGGCAGGACGTGGTGCAGGATCTGCGCGATACCGACCGCCAGGGTCGGCGCACCGCCAGCACGGGCCAGGATAGTGGTTTCACCAATGTCATGGGCCACCGCTTGCAGGGCTTCCGGGGTAATCGCAAAGCCCCAGCTGCTGACGGTTTGAGCGACGGAGACAACATCCGCGCCGACCAACGCCGCGGGGCTGTTCATCGCAAAGTACACACCTGGCTCGATGACCGAGGCGGCAACCATGGCCATGATGGCGACAAACGATTCCATCAACATGCCGCCGTAACCGATGTAACGGGCATGACCTTCACTGGCCAGCAGTTTCGGCGTGGTGCCGGACGCGATCAGCGCATGGAAACCCGAGACCGCGCCACAAGCGATGGTGATGAACAGGAACGGGAACAGACCGCCCTTCCACACCGGGCCGGTGCCGTCGATGAACTGGGTCAGTGCGGGCATTTTCAGCTCGGGCATGGTGATCAGAATGCCGATCGCCAAGGCCACGATGGTGCCGATTTTCAGGAAGGTCGACAGGTAGTCACGGGGAGCCAGGATCAGCCATACCGGCAGTACCGCCGCGACAAAACCGTAACCAATCAGCATCCAGGTGATCTGGATACCGGTGAAGGTAAAGGCCTTGGCCCACACCGGATCAGCCGCGATCTGCCCACCGAGCCAGATCGA
Organism: Pseudomonas mucoides; assembly: GCF_015461845.1. Classification (GTDB taxonomy): domain Bacteria; phylum Pseudomonadota; class Gammaproteobacteria; order Pseudomonadales; family Pseudomonadaceae; genus Aquipseudomonas; species Aquipseudomonas mucoides. The sequence goes on from NZ_JACOPW010000002.1 coordinate 385,996, forward strand.
ACCGAGCAACAACGCCACGCCGACCACAGAGATTTCGCCAATGCGACCCGGGCGGATGTAGCGCATGTAAATGCCCATGAACATCGCAATCGGGATGGTCGCCATCACCGTGAAAATGCCCCAAGGGCTCTCGGCCAAGGCTTTCACCACGATCAGCGCCAGCACCGCGAGGATGATGATCATGATCAGGAAGCAGCCAAACAGCGCGATGGTGCCGGGGATGCGACCCATTTCTTCACGAACCATGTCGCCGAGCGAACGACCGTTGCGGCGAGTGGACATGAACAGGACCATGAAGTCCTGAACCGCACCGGCCAGCACCACGCCGGCGATAAGCCACAGCGTGCCGGGCAGGTAGCCCATTTGCGCCGCCAGTACCGGGCCGACCAGGGGACCCGCGCCGGCAATGGCCGCGAAGTGGTGACCGAACAACACGTGTTTATTGGTCGGCACGTAGTCCAGGCCATCGTTATTGATGACCGCGGGCGTGGCACGATTGGGGTCCAGTTGCATCACCTTGGTGGCGATGAACAGGCTGTAGTAGCGATAGGCAACGAGGTAGATAGCGATAGCTGCGACTACGATCCAGAGGGCGTTGATCGCTTCGCCGCGGCGCAGGGCCACGACACTTAGCGCAAACGCTCCCAGAACAGCCACGGCAAACCAGGCGAGGTGTTTAGCCAGACGGGGCATAGCGTGTCTCCTGCCGACAGCCAGTGACTGCGGCGGTAATTTTTATAATTGTGTCCGCGGTGCGGAGCTGGCCCAATATCCCCGCATGCCGTCTACAAATAAATCCGCGTTACTACGTACGCCACGTCTACGTAGTTCTACGTAGATCACGCAGATCCCTTGTAGGAGTGAGCCTGCTCGCGATAGCTATCTACCGGCCAATATCAATATCGCCTGATACACCGCCATCGCGAGCAGGCTCACTCCTACAGGGGGTTTGCATTTCAACCGACTGACACGTCGGCCGCTGGTCATTCCGTCCAGCAGCGCTACAGGAAACGCATCTCTTTGGCCTATGATGCCGGCCTTCGCCCTTCTTCGGTCCGGTCAGGAGCCAAGATGCAGCTCAAACACAAAATCGTCGCGCTCGGGATTCTGCCGCTGGTATTGGCCATTGCGGTGATTTGTGCGCTGGTGATTTCCCTGAACCGCCAACTCGGCGATCAACAGGCCCAGCTGATTGAAGACAGCATCCTGGCCAGCAAGCGTGCCGAGCTTAAAAACTACGTGGAAATGGCGCAAAGCCTGATCGCGCCGCTGTACGACGACGGCCACGGTGACGCGCATGCCCAGCAGCAAGTCCTGGAAGAACTGCGCAAGCTCAGCTTCGGCATCAACGGCTACTTCTTCGTCTACGACCGTGAAGGTCGCAGCCTGATGCACGCGCGCCAGACCGAACTGGTGGGCAAGTACCTGTGGGACATGAAAGACCCGCACGGCTTGCCGGTGATTCAGGCGCTGCTCAAAAGTGCGCAATCGGGCGAAGGCTTTCAGCGTTACGCCTGGAACAAACCCTCCTCCGGTCAGGTCACCGATAAACTCGCCTACGTCGTGATGTTGGACCGTTGGGGCTGGATGCTCGGCACCGGCATTTACCTGGAGGACGTCGAACGCGCCACGCAGCAGGCCCGTGACGAAGTGGCTCAGGGCATCCGCAAGACCATGCTGGCGATTGCCGTGGTGGCGTTGGTGGCGGTGCTGTTTGTATTCGCCAGTGGCATGACGCTGAACGTCAGCGAGCATCGCTTGGCGGATAAAAAATTGCAGCGCCTGACCCAACGCATCGTCAGCCTCCAGGAAGAAGAGCGATCACGGGTCTCCCGCGAGTTGCATGACGGCATCAGCCAGTTGCTGGTGTCGATCAAGTTTCGCTTCGAACTGGCCAGCCATCTGCTGGAAAACGAACAGGGCCATGACAAAGGCTTGAGCACGCTGAAGGATGCCACCGAGCGCCTGGGCGAAGCCATTGGTGAAGTCCGCAGCCTCTCCCATGACCTGCGCTCTTCCCTGCTCGACACCTTGGGCTTGCCGGCCGCCATCGGCCAACTCGCCGCCGAGTTCGAGCAACGCAGCGGTCTCAAAGTAACGTATGACGACAACGAATTCGACTGTCACCTGGTCGACGGCGCGGCCGTCGCGCTGTTCCGGATCGTGCAAGAAGGCCTGACCAATATCGAACGCCACGCCCAGGCAAAGAACGTTTCCATTACCCTGCACGGCGCTGAAGAATCGGTACGCCTGAGCGTGGTGGATGACGGAATCGGATTCAATGTCGCTCAGGTCGAGCGTCGCCACGCGGGCATCGGCTTGCGTAACATCCGTGAACGGGTCGAGCACTTTGGCGGACGTTTCGAACTGATATCGATCCCCGGCAGGAGTGAACTGGACGTGCAGCTGCCGATGAAAGTACCCGCTACGAAACGCTGACTCACCCCTTACAACAAGAGTGAACACCCGCGATGAACCTGCCTTACCCGATCCGCGTCGCCTTGGTCGACGATCATTCCCTGGTCCGTGACGGGATCAAAGCGTTGCTGGCGGTCATGGCGCCCCTGGAAGTGGTGGGAGAAGCCGAAAGCGGTGCTCAAGCAATCGAAATGGTCGGGCGCTGTCAGCCGGACCTGTTGCTGGTCGACATCAGTTTGCGCGACATGAACGGCCTCGAACTGACGCGCCTATTGCGCAGTCAGTACCCGACGCTGAAAGTGCTGGTGCTGAGCATGTACGACAATAACGAATACGTGAGCGAGTCCGTACGTGCCGGTGCCAGCGGCTATGTGCTGAAGAATTCGCCCTCGCGGGAAATCATTGCGGCCATCGAAGCCATTGCCAGCGGCGGCACGTTCTACAGCGCCGAAATCGCCCAGCGCCTGATCGCCGATAAAAGCGCCGACAACGAGCTGACCCCACGCGAAAGCCAAGTGTTGTACAAAATGGCTCAAGGCCTGAACAACAAGGAAATGGCCCGCGAACTCGACATCAGTGTGCGCACGGTCGAAACCCATCGCTTGAGCATTCGCCGAAAACTCAACATCGACAAACCGGCGGCGCTGGTCAAATACGCAATCGATCACGGGATTATTTCGCGCTAGAAAAAAACTGCCGCCGGCCACTCGACTGTTCATACAGGCGTCTATGCTCCAGTGATCTTTCTTGGCTGGACACGGAACTATGCCTCCAGGTCGGTCCCCGCTGGTGCAACCGGGCTACCTCATCCTGTTGGGTGCGCTGACCCTGAGTGGCTGCATTCGGCTCGGCCCGGACTTCCAGCCGCCGGGTGAGGAATGGATCAAACATTGGGACACTCCGGCCCTTGAGCAATCCAGCCAACGGGGGGCGAATCCGGATCTGCGCGAGTGGTGGCTTGTCTTCAACGACCCGGTGCTCGATCAACTGATTGCGCAAGCGGATGCTTACAATTCCAGCCTTAAAATCGCCGGTCTGCGAGTGATGGAGTCCCGCGCCCAATTGGGCATTGCGCAAAGCACGCTGTACCCGCAACTGCAGCAAGTAAGCGCTGACAGTTTGTATGTCAAACGTCACCAATACGGTGGCAACAATCCGCAGGATAATAATTTCTGGCAACACAGTGCCGGGTTTGACATCGGCTGGGAGCTCGACTTCTGGGGACGCTTCGCCCGCGCCATCGAATCCGCCGATGCAGCTTATTTTTCCGCCCAGGCCAACTACGAAGACGTGCTGGTCCTGCTGCGCGCCCAAGTGGCCGATACCTATTATTTGTTGCGCACCACCGAAGCCCGGCTGCGCGTCGCCCGTGAAAACGCCAAGCAGCAAAAGCGCAATTTCGAGATCACCGAAAAACTGTTCAAGAGCGGCCAGGATGCTGAGCTCGATCTGCAACAGGCCAAAACCCAGTACCTCGGCACGTTGGCCAGTATTCCCAACCTACAGGACCAGTTGCAACGCACCCGAAATGCCCTGGCCGTGCTGATTGGGCAACCGCCAGGCGGGCTGCCGCAGGTGGTCGATAATGACAGCCTGGTGCCGCTGGTCGATCGCGCGGTACTGCAAGATGTGCCCGCCAGCCTGCTGTTGCGTCGGCCTGACGTCCGCGCCGCCGAACTTAACGTTGCCGCCCAAGGGGCGCTGATCGGCGTGGCCGAAAGTGATTTCTATCCGTCGCTGACGTTGCTCGGCAGCATTGTCTGGTCGACGGACACGCTCCACGGCACGTCCAGCAGCCTGGACCTGGTCGGTGGCCCCAGTCTGCGCTGGAATGTGTTCGATTACGGGCAGATCATCAACAACGTGCGCGTACAGGACGCGCGGTTGCAGCAGTTGATCGAAGCCTACCGCGACAAGGTTCGCCAGGCCGCGCGCGAGGCTGACGATGCGGCCAACGGCCTGATCCAGTCACTGGAAAGCGAGCGCATCCTGCGTGAAGCCGGCGGCGCCGCCAAGCGCTCGTTGACGCTGGCCAGCGTGCAATTTCGCGAAGGCTACTCCGACTTCCAGCGGGTGCTCGACGCGCAACGGGCGCTGCTCGAACAGCAGGACAATTACCTGATCGTGCGCGGCAATGCGGTGAGCAATGTCATCGCTCTGTACAAGGCCCTGGGCGGCGGGTGGTACTCCGCCCTGCCACGCGTCGACCCGGCCACGCGCCATTTGATGGAACAACGCACCGACTGGGGCGACATGCTGGACGAGCCCGCCGCCGATCAGCCCGCTTTCCCGCTACCCGCCAAGGAAAACAGCCATGAGTGACGCCGCGCAGCCCTCCCCCAACGCCGCCGAGCCCGTGGCGGCCGATCCGGCGAAAAAAGGCATCAAATGGGTATTGCTGCTGATCATCCTGAGCCTGGTCTGGTACCTGTTGGCCGACCGTTTCACGCCCTATACGCAACAGGCCCGGGTCGGTGCATTCGTCATTCCGGTGGCGTCTGAAGTCGCGGGCCGGGTGATCCGGGTAAACGTTCACAACAATCAGATCGTCAAGGCCGGCGATGTGGTTTTCGAGGTGGATCCGGCACCCTACAAGATTGCCGTCGACCGCGCCCGCGCCGACCTTGAGACAACCCGTCGGCAGTTGGGCGCCAGCACCGCGGGGATTGCCTCGGCGCAAGCCGCCTTGCGCGCCGCCCAGGCCAACGAAACCAAGGCCCGCCAGGAGAATCAGCGCCTGGAAGGGTTGTACCGTGAAGACCCGGGGACCATTTCCGTGCGCGTTCTCGACGCATCACGCACCAGCCGCGAAGCTGCGATCAGCCAAACGGCCGCCGCCCGCGCCGAGGTAGAGCGTGCTAAAGAAACGGAAGGTGGCGGTGAAGACGTCAACGCAAAACTGCGCAGCGCCGCCACGGCGCTGGAAAAAGCCGAACTGGACCTGTCCAACACGCAAACACGGGCACGCTCGGCGGGGTTGATCACGGACCTGCGCACCGACGTCGGGCAATTCGCCGCCGCCGGCAGCCCGGTGATGACGCTGATCACCATTCAGGACATCTGGATCACGGCCGACATGACCGAGAACAACCTCGGCCTGGTGCGCCCCGACACGCCAGTGTCCATCGTCCTCGATGCGGTGCCGGGTGAAGTTTTCGAGGGCCATGTCCGCAGCGTCGGTTATGGCATCAGCGTCGGGCAGCCAACACCGCCCGGCACCTTGCCCGGCATCCAGAACAGCCGGGACTGGCTGCGACCGGCGCAACGCTTCCCGGTGATCATCGAGTTTTCCGAACAGTCCATGAACGCACTGCTTGGCAGCGGGAACATTCGTGCCGGCGGGCAGGCTGAAGTCATGGCCTTCCCTTCACCGGGCAATTGGCTCAACCCGCTCGGCCGGGTCTATTTAGGGCTGATGAGCTGGCTGTCCTATGCCTACTAAACGCACACCCCGGGAGCAACGTGCGCTGCGGTTGGCCAGCGGCGCGGCACTGTGCCTGGCCATCAGTTTCGGCCTGGCGCTGCCGATTCCGTTTCTCGCCCCCGTGTTGTGCCTGCTGCTCCTGGCCTCGGTCAACCGCCCGCTGCCGTTCAAGGCGGCAATCGTGCTCGCCCTGGTCGCGATGCTCACCACCGGCATCGGCCTGCTCTTGATCCCGATCCTGCGTTACTACCCGTTGACCGGCGTGCTGTTGGTCACGGTCAGCCTATTTCTGGTCTTTCGCTGGGGGCTCAGTGGCGGCAACAACCTGATCGTGACCTTGCTGGTGATGGGCCTGACGATGATCTCTTCGGCGGGTGTCGCCGAGTTCGACCTGGCGGCGATGGTCATCGGCGCGCTGGTCAAAGGTTTGTTACTGGCGGTGATGGTGATTGCGCTCAGTCACTGGATATTCCCCGAACCGGCCAATGCCCCCTCGCCACCCGCCGCCCCACCACCGCAGGGCGTAGAAGCCAGTCGGATTGCGTTGCGTGCAACCTTGATCGTCTTGCCGACATTCCTGCTGGCGATGATCGACCCGGCGGCCTACCTGCCGATCATCCTGAAAGCGGTCGGCCTGGGTCAGCAATGCTCAACCACCAGCGCGCGCAATGCCGGGCGTGAGCTGCTCGGCGCGACCTTGCTCGGCGGTTTGCTGGCCATCCTGTTCTGGTGTGCACTGAGCCTGTTTGTGCACCTGTGGATGTTCTTCCTGTGGATGCTGCTGTTCGGCCTGATCCTGGCGCGCAAGCTGTATGCCCTCAGCCCCAGCCGCTATGGCCCGGGGTTGTGGCTCAACACCTTTATCACCCTGATCATCCTGCTGGGCCAGTCCGTGCAGGACAGCGCCTTGGGCAAAGACGTCTACACCGCCTTCGCCGTGCGCATGGGCCTGTTCATCGCCGTCACGCTGTATGCCTACGTGATGGTTCGCTTGCTTGACCGGCCGGCACAGGCACAATCACCGGCTCAGGGATTGACCTGATACCCCTTGCCTTGCAGGCAACTGGTATAGGCCGTCTGGCTGTTGGCAGCGCTGGTTTTTTCATCCGCCCGGCGTTCCTGCCTCTGGCGCGAACCACCCACCACGACACCGGCCGCCGCCGCCCCTTTGGCTTGATTCTGCCGGTATTCCTGCTTCACGTTGTCATTCGCGTTGTCGTAAAACTCGTCGTGCTGACGCCCGCGCGCATCGGCTGCAACGGCACCGGCGGCGGCACCCACCGCGGCCCCCTTCACTCTTCCTCCGGAAGGAGACGTGTCGGTCGAAGCCGTCTGACTGGCCGCAATGCTCTGGCATTCATTGATATCCAGTTGGGTCTGTTGCGAACTCTGGCCTTTGGTCGGCACAACGGTTTGCGCCCAGCCCTGGGCAGATGAAACCGACAACGCGAGGCACAGACTGATGGAAGACAACCTAGGCATGATGACCTCCTGCGCAGTTCCGAGCAGTCCGTTGACCGCCCTCCCACGCTTGATTGAGCATCAAGAAGTGTAGATCAGCCATCAGCCGCCTCAGGGCCCTTATGTCGATTGCTGCCCGTAAAGATGAAACTTTTCGATCGTTTTGGCCTGATGACCTAACCTCATAGGCTGAGTGACCAACAACAGAGCCGAACGCCTATGCGTCATGTATTGATGTCAGTGATTTTCGTCGCGCTCACCCTGCTGGTGCCCAGTGGCGCAGCGCTGCCCGCGGATGATCCCGCACCGTCTTCAATAATTGCGCCAGGCGCTTCGTCGGCGGCGGTGTCCACCAGTGAACTGCAAGGCCTGCAATTGCGCCTGGACCTGATCAAACAGCGGGTTTCACTGGCCAATAACGTCACCATGATGGTCGGCCTGCAAGACTCCGTTCAGTCGTTTATCAATGACGTGGACAACCTGCAATCGTCGCTGTTGCCCGAACAGAAACAACTGCAAGCGCAACTGGACGTATTGAGCGGTCCGGTTTCCCTGGGGGGCGAGGCTGTCGAGAAATCGGATATCACGGCGCAACGAGCTGTTCTTTCCGAGCAAAAGAAAAACGTCGATGCCAGCTTGAAAATCCTCGCCGCACTGAGAGCCAGTGCCGTCGACCTCCTTACACAAATCGCCAGCATCCGGCGCAGTCTTCTGGAAAGCGAAGTCACACTGCGCAGTGGCAGCATCCTGGGACGGGATTTTTGGGCACCGTTAATTAACCCACTCCCGGAGGATCGCCTGCGGCTCATCAATTTCATCGAACAAGCCGGCGACACACTCGCGGCTGCCTGGCAACCCGGCCAGCGTCTGTCGACAGTCCTGCTGATGTTGCTGGCACTGGTCATCTGGATCTGGGGCCGCAGACTGGCTGATCGAGGGCTGACCTGGATTTGCATCCATCGCCTGCCTGAAGGGCGATTGCGGCGAAGTACGCTGGCCCTGGCGTCTGTCGTGGCCACGGTGTTGACCACCGCCTGTGCGTTGCAACTGCTGTTTTACGCCCTCACGCGGGAACTGCCGTTGTCGCCGATGATTCAGAACTTCGCCGAGGAGTTCGAAAGGGTGGTCTATACCTGCGTGCTGATCACCGGGTTGAGCCGTGCGTTGTTGGCCAACCAGCACCCCTCCTGGCGGCTACCCGCTATCGACGATTCCGTCGCGGAGGCCATAAAGCCCTACCCCAGAATACTGGCCGCCACCCTGCTGGTGACGGTGACGATAGCCCAAATCACCAATGTCTCCGGCATGAGCGGCGCCGCCGTGCTGTTGGGGCGAGGCCTGATCGCACTGGTGGTGGCAATTATCTTCGCGTTGTTGTTCCGCCGCGCGAGTCACGCCCGAAGAGTTCTGGTTGCCGCTGGCGACAGCATTGAAGCGGGCACTGCCCTGGCCGGCCTGATTTACACCTGCACGATCATTGCGCTGGTCATCTCGTTCTTCGCCTTGCTGATCGGCTATGTGTCCCTGGCAAGGTTCATCACGTATGAACTGGTCTGGGGTTTTATCGTCCTCTCAGGTTTCTACATGCTGATCCAGTTGCTCAGGGACAGTTGCGAATACCTGTTCTCCCCCAAGAGCCCGAGCGGCAAGGCGATCAAACAGTTGCTGGGGATGGGCGATGTGCGCCTTGAGCAAGCCCAGATCATTTTGTCCGGGGCCGGTCGTGCGACGTTAATACTGTTGGCGGTCATTTCGCTGTTTGTCGGCGGCGTAGGCACCACGTTCGGACAACTGGTGACCCAGGCGCTGTCGATCCTCGGCGGTGACGGTTTGCGCAAGCTGAACATCATTCCCGGCCATTTGCTCAATGCCATCCTGGCCCTGTTTATCGGGATCTACCTGATTCGAGCCCTGTGCCGCTGGCTGGATGACGAATTCCTGCCGAAAACCGATATGGACCCCGGCATGTGTGCCTCGCTGAGTACCCTGTTCGCCAACATCGGCTATGCCCTGGTGATCCTGCTGACGCTGTCATCGCTGGGCATCCAGTGGACCAACCTGGCGTGGATTGTCAGCGCCCTGTCAGTGGGTATCGGTTTCGGCTTGCAGGAAATCGTCAAGAACTTCGTCTCTGGCCTGATCCTGCTGACCGAGCGTCCGGTCAAGGTCGGCGACCTGATCAGCATCAGCGGCGTGGAAGGTGATATCCGCCGCATCAACGTCCGGGCCACGGAAATCCAGCTCAGCGACCGCTCGATTGTGATCGTGCCCAACTCCCAGTTGATCTCGCAAAACCTGCGCAACGTGACGCTGGGCGGCAGTGCCCAAGGCGTGGCGAGCCTTGAGTTGATGTTCCCGCTGAACATCGATCCGGAGCAGGTGAAAAACCTGCTGTATGACACCTACCAAGAGAACGAGAACATCCTCGATAAACCGGCGACGTTTGTGCGCTTCAGCAAACTCAGCCCCGATGGCATCACCTTGACCATCACCGGTTACGTCAGCAGCCCGAGAATCGTCGGCATCACCAAAAGCGACCTGTTGTTCGAGATTTTGAAGCGCCTGGGCGCGGCGGGGATTGAACTGGCTAAGCCGGCGACCCCGGACTGAAGGATGACGTCCGGTTAGTTCGTTCAGCGCTGGCCGCAGCGCTTGAGTGTTTCACTGGGCAACTCTTTGAACAACGCCCGATAACTGCTGGAAAACCGCCCCAAATGCCAGAACGACCAGTTCATCGCCACTTCAGCAACGGTGGTCTCGTTGGGGGTGCGGCCGAGCAGTTCGCGGTGTGCGCTGTTGAGCCGGCGCAGGCGCAGCCAATGGCTCGGTGTCATGCCGGTGAAGGCCTTGAACGCATGCTGCAACTGACGCAACGAAACCCCGGCGACCTGGGAAAGCTCCAGCAGATTGAGGGTTTCTTCCGGGGAATCGGCGGCCCACTCGCCGATGCGTTTCATGATCGCGCGCTCTTCGGTGCGGCGCTGTAAGCCCCCCCGGTCGAGGCACACGCAGGCGTTGTCGAGGATGTACAAACAGTCCTCCAGCAACTGCTGTGTCAGGGCTTCCTTGCTCGGTGGGTCGAGTGTTTCGCCCAGACGGGTCAGCGTGCCGCTCAGCCAACGGCTGAACAAGGCGTTCTGCCCCGAGTTCAGCGGCGACAGGAACAACCCTTCCAGCCGCGCCACGTTCAACCCCTGGCGCTGGACGAATTCAGGGCCGAATACCACGGCGATTTCCTGGTAGTTCTCGGGGGTGATCCAGATGTTGCGGCTTTCACCATTGAGCAGGTAAAGCGCGTTGTCGCTGCGATCAAAACAGAACGCCAGTGCCCCCTCGGGTGCGCTGAAATTCTGCTCGACGCGGGTGTTCATCTGCTCTTCGTAGATCTCCACGCCTTGCAAGTCCAGATAGCGCACACGCCCGGCGAAATGCCCTGGCGACATCTGCTGATAGTGCTGGACCCAACCCGGTGTGGCGCGGATTTGCTCGGCGACATCTTCGGTGTTGAACGCTTGAACCTGAATCGGACTGGACGCTGACATGGGTGACCTTACGCACTCGTTTGGTGCGTTTTGGTGCTGCTTAAAGTGGATAGATGGAACCGCAAGGCTCGCCCAAGATAGTCGTCAACGCGTCTCAGGGGAAGAGTGCGGTGGATGAAACCGCCCTCCCCGACGTTAATAAAACCAATAACGAGGTCTTTATGAATGTCCCTTTCGATCAGCTGTTCACTTGGCTGAAAGATCACAAGATTACCGAAGTCGAGTGTGTGGTCAGTGACTTGACCGGCATTGCACGCGGCAAGATTGCACCCACTAACAAGTTCCTGCATGAGCGAGGCATGCGCCTGCCGGAGAGTGTGCTTTTGCAAACGGTAACCGGGGACTTTGTCGACGACGACATCTACTACGACCTGCTCGACCCGGCCGACATCGACATGGTCTGCAAGCCGGACCCGAATGCGGTCTATGTGATTCCATGGGCGATCGAGCCGACCGCCATCGTCATCCACGACACCTTTGACAAGTTCGGCAACCCGATCGAATTGTCGCCGCGCAACGTGCTGAAGAAAGTGCTGCAGTTGTACACCGACAAAGGCTGGCGGCCGATTGTGGCGCCGGAAATGGAGTTCTACCTGACCCAGCGTTGCGAAGACCCGGACTTGCCACTCAAGGCACCGATGGGCCGTTCGGGGCGTGCCGAAAGCGGTCGTCAGTCGTTTTCCATCGACGCGGCCAACGAGTTCGATCCGCTGTTCGAAGACGTCTACGACTGGTGTGAACTGCAGGGCCTGGACCTCGATACGTTGATCCACGAAGACGGCCCGGCGCAGATGGAAATCAACTTCCGTCACGGCGACGCGCTGGACCTGGCGGACCAGATCACCGTGTTCAAGCGCACCCTGCGTGAAGCCGCGCTCAAGCACAATGTGGCGGCGACCTTCATGGCCAAGCCGATTGGCGATGAGCCTGGCAGCGCCATGCACATTCACCAGAGCGTGGTCGACATCGCCACCGGCCAGCCGATCTTCGCCGACGCCGATGGCAACATGAGCGAGCTGTTCCTGCACCACATTGGCGGTTTGCAAAAGTACATCCCTAAAGTGCTGCCGATGTTCGCGCCCAACGTGAACTCGTTCCGCCGCTTCCTGCCGGACACCTCGGCGCCGGTCAACGTCGAATGGGGCGAAGAAAACCGTACCGTCGGTTTGCGCGTGCCAACCTCGTCGCCAGATGCGATGCGCGTGGAGAACCGCCTGCCGGGCGCCGACGCCAACCCGTACCTGGCGATTGCCGCAAGTTTGCTGTGCGGTTACCTGGGCATGGTCGAGCGCGTCGAGCCGAGCGCTGCGGTACAGGGCCGCGCCTATGAACGTCGCAACCTGCGCTTGCCGATCACCATCGAAGACGCCCTGACCCAGATGGAAGAGTGCAACACCGTCGAACGTTATCTGGGCAGTAAGTTTGTTCGCGGCTATGTCGCGGTCAAGCGTGCGGAACACGAAAACTTCAAGCGGGTGATCAGCTCCTGGGAGCGTGAGTTCCTGATGCTGAGCGTCTGAGACCTGATTCGCTGCACCGGCCTCTTCGCGAGCAGGCTCGCTCCCACACTTTAAATGCATTCCAAATCTGAAATGCATTCCCCTGTGGGAGCGAGCTTGCTCGCGAAAGCGGCTTCAGGATCAACAAAGAATCTCCGGAAGAATCCAATAATTAGAAGAGGTGTCGATATGCGTCTATTGAAATCCATGTTCCCGGTCGCGCTGGCGGCAATGTTCAGCGCCGGTGTGCAGGCTCAGCCACAGGTCAGCGTCTACAACTGGACCGATTACATCGGCGAAACCACCCTCGCCGACTTCCAGGCCAAAACCGGGATCAAAGTGATCTACGACGTCTTCGACTCCAATGAAACCCTGGAAGGCAAACTGCTCGCGGGCCGCACCGGCTATGACGTCGTGGTGCCGTCCAACCACTTCCTCGCCCGTCAGGTGAAAGCCGGCGCGTTCCTGAAGCTCGACCGCGAGCAACTGCCGAATTTCAAGAACCTCGACCCGAAACTATTGGCCTTGCTGGAAAAGAACGACCCACAAAATGCGCACTCCGTGCCGTACCTGTGGGGCACCAACGGCATCGGCTACAACGTCGACAAAGTCAAGCAAGTGCTGGGCGTCGATCACATCGATTCCTGGGCCGTGCTGTTCGAACCGGAAAACATCAAGAAACTCAGCCAGTGCGGCGTGTCGATGATGGATTCGGCGGATGAAGTGTTCCCGGCGATCCTCAACTACATGGGCATGGACCCACGCAGCGAAAACCCCGAAGACTTCAAAAAGGCCGAAGCCAAGTTGTTGGCGATCCGTCCTTACATCACCTATTTCCACTCCTCGAAGTACGTGTCCGACCTGGCCAACGGCGACATTTGCGTGGCCTTCGGCTACTCGGGTGACGTGTTCCAGGCCGCCAACCGCGCCAAGGAAGCCAAGAACGGTGTGAACATCGCCTACGCCATTCCCAAGGAAGGCAGCAACCTGTGGTTCGACTTGCTGGCCGTTCCCGCCGATGCGAGCAATCCAAAAGAGGCCCATGCGTTCATCAACTACCTGCTGGACCCACAAGTGATTGCCAAGGTCAGCGCGTCGGTCGGTTACGCCAACCCGAACCCGCCAGCCAAGGCATTCATGGACCCGGAACTGGTGAACAATCCTGAGGTGTATCCATCCCAGGCCGTCCTCGACAAACTCTACATTTCGACCACCCCGCCCCAGGCGATCATGCGTTTGATGACCCGTTCCTGGAGCAAAGTGAAGTCCAACAAATGACTCAGTACAGCAACGAACACACCCATTCCTACTATGCCGCGTCGGCTAACGGCCTGACGCCGCGCCCCACGTTGACTTCGGACCTGACGGCCGATGTCTGCGTGATCGGCGGCGGCTTCACCGGCGTCAACACCGCCATCGAACTGGCGCAGCGCGGGCTCTCGGTGATCCTGCTGGAGGCCCGGCGGATTGGCTGGGGCGCCAGCGGGCGCAACGGCGGCCAGTTGATTCGCGGCATCGGCCACGACGTCAGCGGGTTTGCCAAGCATGTCGGCGCCGAAGGTGTGCGCTATCTGGAACGTGCCGGCGTCGAATCGGTGCAAGTGGTGGGTAATCGAATCCGCGAACACGGCATCGATTGCGACCTGCGCTGGGGCTTCTGTGAACTGGCCAACACCCCGGCGCAGTTCGCCGGGCTGAAGGCCGAACACGCGAAGTTGATCGCGTCGGGCTACGCCCATGAAACCCGCCTGGTCGAACCCGGACAGATCCGCGAGCAGGTGGTGAACGCCGGCGTGTATGCCGGTGGTTTGGTGGACATGGGCTCGGGGCACTTGCACCCGCTGAACCTGGTGCTCGGCGAAGCCCGTGTCGCGCAGTCCCTCGGCGTGCAGATCTTCGAGCAGAGCCCGGTGCTGGAACTGATCCATGGGAGTACCGTGCAAGTGCGGTGTGCCGGCGGAACGGTGCGCGCCGGCAGCCTGGTGCTGGCTTGCAACGCGCATCTGGAAGAACTCGAACCCACGCTCAGCGGCAAGGTGCTTCCGGCGGGCAGCTACATCATCGCTACCGAGCCTCTGTCGGAAGAAGCGGCGTCGAAACTGATCCCGCATAACGTCGCGCTCTGCGACCAGAAAGTTGGCCTGGATTACTACCGGCTCTCGGCGGACCGGCGTTTGCTGTTCGGCGGTGCCTGCCATTATTCCGGTCGCGATCCGGCGGACATCACCGCCTACATGCGCCCGCAAATGCTCAAGGTATTCCCGCAACTGGCCAATGTGCGGATCGACTATCAATGGGGCGGCATGATCGGCATCTCGGCCAATCGTTTCCCCCAGGTCGGGCGCTTGAGCCAGCACCCGAACGTGTTCTACGCCCAGGGCTACTCCGGCCATGGCCTGAACGTCACCCACTGGTGCGCCAAACTGTTGGGCGAAGCCATCCATGCCGGGCACAGCAAAGGCTTCGACGTGTTCAGCGCGGTGCCGCACATGACCTTCCCCGGCGGCCGTGCCCTGCGCTCGCCACTGCTGGCGCTGGGCATGCTCTGGTACCGGATGCGGGAAGTGTTGGGTTAACGTTAAGCCATCCTTCACTTGCACATGAAAAACGACAGGAGATGCCGGGCTGCCTCAAGCCGCTTCGGGTTGGTAAAAAGACACCCGGCATCCGTCGACACCCGCTAACGCCCCACCGCCGCTTCAATCGCTGCAATATCGATCTTGCCCATCTGCATCATGGCCTCGAACGCGCGCTTGGCTGCCGCTTGATCAGGACTGGTGACCGCGGCCGTCAAGACACGCGGGGTGATCTGCCACGACAAACCCCACTTGTCCTGGCACCAGCCGCAGACATTTTCCGTGCCGCCGTTGCTGACAATCGCGTTCCACAGGCGATCCGTTTCGGCTTGGTCATCGGTCGCGACCTGAAACGAAAAGGCCTGGTTATGCTTGATTCCCGCCCCGCCGTTCAGGCCGAGACACGGTATGCCCATCACCGTGAACTCAACCGTCAAGACATCGCCCTGCTTGCCCGCCGGATAGTCGCCCGGCGCGCGATGCACGGCACCCACGGCACTGTCGGGAAACGTCTGGGCATAGAAAGTCGCAGCCTCCAGCGCAGTGCCGTCGTACCAGAGACAAATCGTGTTTTTGCTGATCATCGTGGTTCTCCTGGATTGGAACTCGAAGGTGCATTTTAGCAGCGCAGAGAATTGCGACCGGACGCCGAGGTATTGACCGAGGTTCGAGGCGTGTCAGCCATCAGCGAACCCCGCCGTTACACAGTGGTCACAACCAGTGATGGCATCGCAACTGATCAGCGGCCCGGGGCCTCTATAATTCAAGCGCGACGCTTGCAATCCCAACCTTTCAGGGTGCGCCGGATAACGTCAGCGAGCTCGGTTCCTGCCAGATGCAGACACTGATTGCTGGCCCCATCCAAGCTCCCTTTCTCGGAGTACGGAAATGACACGATCAATGCAATTCCTCCTCTCGTTCTTCCTCGCAACAGCCTCCTTGGCCTCGGCGAGCCTCCTCAACACAGCAGGTGCGGCCACCGCCGAGGATTTGAATGCCGACGCTCGGCAAGAACTGAAAATCCTCTACAAATCCACCCCAGCTGCCGAAACCCTTTCAAAACAGGCAAAGGCGATCCTGGTCTTCCCGAAAATCATCAAGGCTGGCCTGGTCTTCGGCGGTAGTTATGGCGAAGGCGTGTTAATGGAAGGCACGAAAATCGATAAGTATTACAACTCCGTCAGCGGGTCATGGGGGTTGCAGGCCGGCGCCCAGTCGTATGGCTATGTGGTGTTTCTGATGACCGACAAAGCAGTGAAATACCTCGCCGAAACCAAGGGTTGGGAAATCGGTGTGGGGCCCACGGTTGTCGTAGTGGATGAAGGGATTGCGAAAAACCTGTCCAGCTCGACACTGAAAGATGACGCCTACGCGTTCATTACCGACCAACAAGGGTTAATGGCCGGCGTCAGCATCGAAGGCACGAAGATTTCCCAGATCAAACGCTGAAAACGGCGGTTTGATTGGGTGTCAGTCTCCCCTTCGACAATCACTTTTCTGCTCGATTGCTGCCCGGCTTAACGGGCAGTAATCGCCTGTGGATTCAACCGGTCGAGGCAACAGATTGGCTAAATCGTTCAGCGGGTGCTTGGTAGAGTAGTGTTTTCCGAAGGCAGCTATTTAGCTGCCTGCCACTTCTATCCCCATAAATGACTGTAGCTCTACGCAGCGGCCAATTAAGTCTCGGCAGCTCGCTGTAAGGTTATTCAACACCTGTCCTTCAGATATCAGTTAGCCATGTCCAGGCTCAGCGAAGAGAGCCGTCAGATCGTAGCTTCTCTAACTTCGCCATGAGCACCCAAGTGACTATCAACCGTCTGGCCACTGGTGGATAGCCGCGCCCCGACCTGTCCATCGACGAGATCGTGCAGTTGCTGTTAAGTGAAATCACGCGGCTCAAGGGCACCCGCGTGGTGATCGACTCTTTGTCAGGCTTCGAACTGGCGCTGGCGTCGACCTTTCGCGAAGATTTTCGCGAATCACTGTCGTGTATGGTCACCGCCCTCACCAGTGTCGGCGTCAGTGTGTTGCTGACCTCGGACCTGGAAGACCGCTACATTGCCGGCCGGCTGGTGCGGGTGCCCAGTGATGAACTGCCGAGGATGCAGGCGCTGATTGAAGGTCAGGTGCAACACATGTCTCGGTTAGTGGACGATTTGCTCGACCTCTCCCGTGCCAGCACCGGCAAGCTGCGACTGGATTGCCACCTCGTCGTCATTCACCTATGCCGCTGCACTGCATGGATCATAGTAGTCGTTGGCGTACTCTTTTGGTTCGGGTTTCCAGCAGCTTGATAGTCCGGTTATGGCCACTTGCGTCTCATGCGTTGGCCGCTTCACGTCCTGAGGAAGTCAGCCAACCAACATCGATGTTCTTGAGGCGCGTGAACCCGGATTCTACCGGTGGCTAACTATCTGCTTATTGTTTAACGCGTCATCTTATTCTATGAATCCAAGGGCTTATAGAGACAGTCGCTAAACTTAACCAGAAAGAAACTCCCTCTCAAAACATTCTCAGTAGTCACCACCCGCTCGACCTGCTTAAATAACCCGCAGGCTTACGAATTGATTGGCTATCTGGCCAATCTATTGCGCTAATGCCGATGCATAATGGGGTATAAATAATGACAATTAAGCCATCAATCCACACTTTTCCAACTAAATCGCAATCGACCATGCTGGCATTTGCTTGTGCACTGGGCGTCTCTCAGAGCGCCGAGGTTTTTGCCGAGTCGCCATCAGGGGCCAGTGTTCCAGATTCAGCGTTTTTTATAGGGTTCGGCGCCAGCGCCAATCACACCCAATTTAACAACCAGGATATTTATGCAACCGGCTTGTCGAATGTCTATGATTCGAATACCGGCGCCTATATTTCTTCCGGCTCTGCCGGTGGGCCAGCTGTCGACCTGAGCATGGACTCCGATTCAAAATTTTCGCCGTCACTGCAAGTGGGCTATTTCAAGCACTTCGAGAACAGCAAATGGCTGTGGGGCGGTAAATTTACTTACGATTACTTATCAACCAGCTCTAAGACAGACCCTTTCCTGATCCCTCAGTTTGGCGCTTACGGAACGACCTCTTTTACCGGGAATGCAGTTGTCCGCTCGTTTGAAACCGAAGTTAAACATCACATGTCTTTAGTACCCTATATTGGCCGGTCATTTAAGTCCGGCTATATTTATGCAGGCGCTGGACCGACCGCTTCTCAAATAAACACCAAAATTACCGACTTGGTTGGTTTTGCCGACCTCAAGGGAAATCGCACGGATATATCTGGGCAGCCGACTAACTTTTCCGGTTCAGACTGGGTGTACGGCGGCACCGCGACACTGGGCGGCACCTACTTTTTAAGTGCATCGTGGTTTCTGGACTTTAGCTACAACTACTCCGTCACCAAAAGCCATACCATCGACTACTCCGCTCCATTCACAAACCCCGGCACGCCTTACACTTACACTGGTTCGCTCATCGGTAGCACCACTGGCAGTATAACGACACAATCTGCTGCGCTATCAATTAACCGGGCTTTCTAGTTTAACGTTTGGCGTCTCTCGTTATTTTATGCGTTTTAACTATTGTAAAGACCATAATCCAACGCGTTGCACAGACGAATAAAAACCCGGAACAACACAGACCGAGACGGGTGACCGTGGAAACTGAGTGCGACACCTGACCTTTCCGGTAAGGTGAAGCCCAATGAAATTATCACGAACTCATGTTGGCTTCTCGCTTATAGAAACGGTTCGTGGCCGACGGCGGTCCTCCCCGAACGGCAGCTGTTGGCCGGTTGCGCCCCATCAACGGCGGTGTCGCTTGGCAGTCTTCAAAATGATGCTGTAACGATGGCACGCCTCGCCAATCGCCAACGCAGACACCTTCTTGATCAAAAATCCCCCTCTGATACGCGCGATAATTAGCTAGCTATTTGTTAACGAAAGTCTGAAGTATTGATTTGAACTTTCAGATTCTTTCGCCGCACGGCCTGTGCCTAACATCGGCGCCACAGTGAACCAGCCTCGGTATCGCTCAGTGGATCAGATGACGCAGACGCCCGGACCTAATGTCCTCTGCCCCGGTTGACCATTGATCGCTGATTGGCTTGGCGCCATCGAAGTGCTTTTGCAGTAGGCCCTGGGATTTTTGAGGATCACCGATGAAGCTGGAAATTTTTCGCACGCTGTGGGGTTACACCGCCAGCAAAGCTCAAGCGCTCGAGGAGTTGCTGCAAGCCGGCTTTGATGGCATGGAAGCACGCCTGCCACTGGACGCCCGGGAACGGGCTGAGTTTGGCGCCTTTCTCCAGGCCAATCGCCTGGGCTATATCAGCACTGTCTTCACCGCCTACGACGTGCTGCCGGAACAGTCGGCATCGCCTGCCGTCCACCTCAACGACCTCGATCAGAAACTCGCCTGGGCTGCCGAACTCGGCCCTCGTTTCGTCAATGTGCTGGCAGGCAATGATCGCTGGTCCTTGCCGCAACAAGTGGAGTTCTTTGGTCAAGCACTGGAACTGGCGCGCAAGCATGGTCAGGTGTGCAGTTTCGAAACTCACCGTTCGCGTTCGCTGTTCAACCCCTGGGTGACCCTGGAGTTGATCCGGCAACTGCCCGAGTTGCTGTTCACCAGTGACATCAGCCATTGGGTCGTGACTTGCGAGCGTCTGCTGAATGACCCGGCCGATGACCTCAGCGCCTTCATCGAGCGCGTTCACCATATCCAGGCCCGGGTCGGTTACGACCAAGGCCCGCAGGTCCCACACCCGGCAGCTCCCGAATATGCAAAAGAACTGGCTTTCCATCAGCAGCATTGGGAAAGCATCTGGCGTTCGCAGCAAACTCGCGGTTACCAGGTCAGCACCCTGACCCCGGAATTCGGCGCCGACGGCTACCTGCATCACTTGCCCTTCACCAACGTCCCGGTGGCCGATTTGTGGTCATTGAACGTGTGGATGGGCCAGACCGAGCGCGAACACTTCGAGCGTTTCCACCACTCAAGCCGTCCTTAGGGAGCCGATGCGTCATGCCTGACAATAAAAACAACAGCGCCAGCACTGACACCCACACAGCCAACTTCAATAGCATCCCGGTGGTGAACATCGCCGGTCTGTTCAGCTATGAACTGGAACACCGCCTGGCCGTGGCCGAACAATTGGGGCGCGCCGCCAGCGACGTCGGGTTCCTCTATATCACCGATCACGGCATCGACCCGCAACTGATCGCCAACCTGCGCAAGGCTGCCAAGGATTTTTTCGACCAGCCTTTCGACACCAAGATGCAGCACTACATCGGCACCTCGCAAACCCACAAGGGCTTTGTTCCCGAAGGCGAAGAGGTCTACTCCAAAGGCAAGCCGGACCACAAGGAAGCCTTTGACGTCGGCTTCGAAGTCCCGGCCGATGACCCGATGGTGCTGGCCAACACTCCATTGCTGGGGCCTAATGACTGGCCGCAACTGGCAGGTTTCAAGGCGTCAGTGCAGGCCTACTATGAAGCGATCTTCGCGTTGGGCCGGCGCCTGTTCGGCGGCTTTGCCCTGACCCTGGGCCTGGAAGAAAACTATTTCGACAGCCTGGTCACCCGCCCGCCATCCAAACTGCGGCTGATTCACTACCCCTTCGACGGCGCCGCCCACGACGCACCGGGGCTTGGCGCCCATACTGATTATGAGTGCTTCACCATTCTCTTGGCCGACAAACCTGGCCTTGAGGTGATGAACAACCTTGGGCAATGGATCGATGCACCACCGATGGCCGATGCCTTTGTCGTCAATATTGGCGACATGCTTGAAGTCATGACGGCAGGCGCATTCGTTGCCACTGCACACCGGGTGCGCAGCGTGAAAGAGGAGCGCTATTCCTTTCCTCTGTTTTATGCCTGCGACTATCACACCCAGATCAAACCGCTGCCAGGGTTCGCCCAGGCAGGCAACGACTACGAAGAAATCACGATCGGCGAACACATGTATGGCCAAGCTCTGCAGACCTATCAGTATCTGCGTCAGAGGGTAGCCAATGGGGAAGTTCAACTGCCAGGCAAGGCACGCAAGCCCGCCAGTTTCGGACATTTGAAAAATCAGGTTCAACCGTCCTGATTGAAGTTTTCAGTTACACCCTTACCTACGCCGGAGTCAGTAAAAGATGAAAAACAATAAAAAGAACCTGTTGAGCTTGGCTGTATTGGCAGCCGGTATGCTCGGTGCCTCGGTGAGCATGGCTGCGACCGGCCCGTTCAAGGTCGGCATGGAAATCACTTACCCTCCGTTCGAGTCCTATGACAAGGACAAAAACGTCGTGGGTTCCGATCCTGAACTGGCAGCGGCACTGGCCAAGCACATGAACACCACGGTGGAGTTCGTCGACACCAAGTTCCCGAGCCTGATCCTGGGCTTGAACTCGGGCAAATACGACGCGGTCATTTCCGGCATGTACATCACACCGGAACGCCAGACTCAGGCCCAGACCATCGCCTATGCCAACACCGGTGCCGCGGTCATGGTGCCCAAGGGCAGCGAAATCAATGCAAAAAAACCTGAAGACCTGTGTGGCTTGAAACTGGGTCTGGAACAGGGCACCACCTGGGTCAAGGAATTCCGCAAACTGTCCGATGAATATTGCGTGCCGAACAACAAAGGCGCGATCACCGTCAGCGAGTACCCTTCGGCGCCTGAAGTCACCCAGGCCCTGTTGTCCAAGAACATTCAGGCCCAGGTTGAAATCGCAGGCGCGGCAAAATTGATCGCGGAAAAGACCAACGGCCGAGTCGTCATCACCACCGATCACCCGATCTATCAGCAAACCCTGGGCATTTTCGTCAAGAAAGGTAACGAAGAAACCTTCCAGGCGGTGCAAAAGGCCTTCGAGGAGACCAAGAAGAGTGGTGAGTATGCCGCTATTCTTAAAAAATACGCCTTGGAAGAACCGACCTCCCATTAAGAACCTGTCCTTGTAGTCTGGTCATCTGCCGCCCCTGCATGGGGGTGGCAGATCGAGGTGCCCTATGCCATTCGATTGGTCGTATTTCTTCTCCCTGTTCTCCCTGCCGGACTTCTGGAACGCCTGCGTCACGGTGATCCAGCTCAGTGCCCTGGCCTGGTTCATCGGCATGCTGCTGGGTTTTCTCCTGGCCTCGGCCAAGCTGTCCCAATCGCCCTTGCTGCGCATTCCCGCAGCGGTCTACATCTGGTTCTTTCGCAGCATTCCGTTGCTGGTGCTGGTGGTGTTCGTCTACAACTTGCCGCAATTGTTTCCCGGTAGCGGCCCGATTCTGTCCAACCCCTTCTACTCCGGCTTGCTGGCCCTGGTGGTCACCGAAGCGGCGTACATGGCGGAGATCCATCGTGGCGGCCTGATTTCCGTGGCCAAGGGCCAGAAGGAAGCCGGGCGCGCGCTGGGCGTCGGCGTGTTCGGCATGCAACGTTTGATCGTGATCCCCCAGGCATTCCGTATTTCACTGCCCACGTTGATCAATGAATACATCACAGTGGTCAAGCTGACATCGCTGGTCTCGGTCATCTCCCTGACCGAAATCCTCACAGTCGGCCAACGCCTCTATGCCACTAACTTCCTGGTCATGGAAACCCTGGCGGCAGTCGGCGTCTACTACGTGTTGATCGTCACCGTGTTCGGCTATTTCCTGCAGCGTCTGGAACGCTACCTGGACCTGAATTTCCGCAAGCCGCACACACTCGATGACGCGGCCGTGGCGAAGTTCAAAGCCTGCGCCGAAGCGCTGCCCGACAGCGGGCGCAAAGCCGCCGGCAATAATGCGACACCCATCCTGCAATTGAAGAATATCCAGAAGAGCTATGGCACGCATAAAGTGCTTTTGGGCATCGACCTGACTGTCACATACGGCCAGGTGGTCTCGATCATCGGGCCCTCCGGCTCCGGCAAAACGTCGCTGATCCGCACGGTCAACGGGCTGGAAAGCATCGATACCGGCGACATTCTGTTGTTCGGCGAAACATTCATTGAGGCGTCGGACAAGCCCGACAGCGCCCGCCTGCGCAAAGGCGTGCGGCACATCGGCATGGTGTTCCAGAACTTCAATCTGTTCCCGCACCGCACCATTCTCGACAACGTCACGCTGGCACCGCGTTACCACGGTCAGCCAGGCGAGCTGAGTGAACATCGTGCCTACGCGCTACTGGACAAGGTCGGCCTGCTGGCCCATGCCCACAAGTACCCGCACCAGCTCTCCGGCGGGCAGCAACAGCGCGTGGCCATCGCCCGGGCCCTGGCGATGGAGCCGCAGATCATGCTGTTCGACGAGCCGACCTCGGCCCTCGACCCGGAACTGGTCAACGACGTGCTCAATGTGATCCGCGACTTGGCCAAGGAAGGCATGACCATGCTGATCGTGACCCACGAAATGGACTTTGCCATGTCAATCTCAGATCGGGTGATTTTCATGGAAAACGGCAATATTCAACTCGATGCCGCGCCTGAAACCATACGTTGCGATGCCGAGGGCGAACGAGTGCGGCGCTTTATGGGCATCGGTGCTCAGTCGCCCAACCGCTCCGCAGCGGTGGATCACGCATGAACAGGCAACTCCTTTTTTTGAGCGCTCATCTTTCAGGAAAACACGCATGAATCTTGGAATAGCAGGACGCTGGGCGCTGGTATGCGCCGCCAGCAAAGGCCTGGGTAAAGCCTGCGCACAGGCACTCGTCAGCGAAGGCGTGAACGTGGTGATTACTGCGCGGGGCGAACACACGCTGAATGAAACAGCCCTTCAGCTCAGAGCGATCAATCCTGAGGTGACGGTCATCGCCGTGGCGGGAGACATATCGACGCCTGAAGGCCGGGCAGCCGCCCTCCTGGCCCACGAGCATTTCGACATCTTGATCAACAACGCTGGCGGCCCTCCTCCCGGGGATTTCCGCGAATGGGATCGCGACGCCTGGCTCAAGGCACTGGACGCCAACATGCTCACGCCGATCGAGTTGATCAAGGCAACAGTAGACGGCATGGCGGCACGCGGATTTGGCCGGATCATCAACATCACGTCGAGTGCCGTGAAGTCGCCTATCGAAAGCCTCGGCCTGTCCAACGGCGCGCGCAGTGGCCTGACGGGGTTCATCGCAGGGCTTGCCCGGCAGGAACACATTGCCAGTCGTAATGTGACGATCAACAACCTGCAACCGGGCTCCTTCGACACCGATCGACTGCGTGACAACCTGGTCGCGGCGGCCCGGGAGTCGGGGCAAGACAGTGAGGCATTCCTCGACGAATGCCGCCGTGAAATCCCTGCCAAACGCTTTGGCTCACCCGAGGAATTCGGTGCGCTGTGTGCCTTCGTTTGCAGCCGCCACGCAGGCTACCTGACCGGACAGAATTTGTTGATTGATGGCGGGGCGATTCGCTCCAGCCAGTAATGACGGCAGGCACAACGGAGCGGACCTCGCAACGGGGTCCGTTCCAGCGCAACCCCCCGTTTAAACAACAAAAATCCAGCCTGTTTAAACGAAGCCTCCTGTTACCACCCAAAGGCTACAACGCCTTGCGCCATGGCCTACGGGTAAGACAGAATCCGCCGGCTTGTGCGTCCAGGTCCCCGTCGTTAACTTGATTCCTGTCACTGCTCATCAGTGATCGGGTCTGCAAGCCCGCCGGAACACCAGTCGCATAGCCCAGCCAACGGACGCTCGTTCATGTCCGCAAAAATGGCGGCTTTGTGCGGGAGACCTTCGGGTCTGCCGGGTTCCTGGTTTCCCGGTCTTGCAGACCCGCACATCGCTGCCACCCATCATCTGCAAGTGATGTGGGTAGCTCCTCGTGAACAATCAGGAGTTTCACCATGATCAAACCAACACCCAACCCACCGGACACCGATCCGGCATCACCCTACGAATCGCTCGATTCCAAAAAACTCCACGAAGCGGCCGAACGCGCCCTCGACCATTACCTCAACCCGGCCGCCCAAATCATGGCCAGCACCCACGAACCCGAACCGATGTTCCTCGCCAACCCCAAGTACGACACCGAATCCCTGCTGGTCAACGCCAGCGAATCACTGGGCTCGGCCACCACCATGCTCAGTAATTTGGCGGCGCTACTGGACCACTCAAACCGTAAGACCCTACTGGGGATTACCCAAGTGGTGATGTTGGGGGAATTGGCGGTGAATCAGGCGCTGGATAAGGTTGAAGTGAAGGCGTAAGCACGGCCCTTCTATTTACCTTAATCGAACGTTCCAGTGCGCACCTCCCCTTCGCGCACGTATCGGGTGATCAGCACGCCGCCCGGCGTGCTGGTCGAATGCGCCAACGTGAAGGCCCAAGCCTGCGCCGTGTCATCGAACAAGCGCTTGCCGCGCCCCAGCATGACGGGAAACGTCATCAACCGAAGTTCGTCGACCACTCCGGCGGCAAGCAGCTGGCGCACCAGATCGCCGCTGCCCTGGGTCAACAGATCGGCACCGTCCTGTTGCTTGAGCGAACGTATCGCATCGGCAAGGTTTCCTTCCAAGGCACGACTGTTCTGCCATTCCAGCGTATCGGGGTGATGCGTGGCCACATGCTTCGGCGCCCGGTTGAACAGGTCAGCAATACAATGGCTATGGGAATCGGCCTTTTGCTGCGGCCAATACGCCGCAAATATGTCGTAGGTGCGACGGCCCAGCAACAATTCGAACGGCTGCGAAAACAGGTCCTGTACCGCCTCGCCAGAGACCTTGTCGGCGTGGGGCACGATCCAGCCACCGAAACGGAATTCGCCGCTGGTGTCTTCTTCAGGACCGCCGGGGGCTTGCATAACGCCATCCAGACTCAGGAAAGCGGCAACGGTGAGCTTGCGCATGGTCTTCTCCTGTTGAGCGCGCGTATCGGGAATGCCGGGGATCACAGCGTACCCGCCGATTCATTCCCTGACAGATAGTCGAACGAGCCGTTGCGAAATCGACAGTACGCCGTACAGATGAAGGTTCACCGATACCGCATCGTTTTGCATTTCGATTTGCTCAATTGCAAGGCACTTCTATATTGAGGAGGTGCTCTGAACTTCCTGCCTACTGTTGAGCCTTGGCCCATGGCGAATACTGATCAATTGATCATCTGCGAGCACTGCGACTCTGTGTATGAAAAAGTCACGCTCGCCAAACACCAGAAAACCCTGTGCACCTGCTGCGGCGGCGTGCTCCAGCGTTACAACGGCCTGACGGTGGAGCAACGACTGGCGTTAACCTTCACGGCGTTGGTGCTGTGGATTTTCGCCAATTTCTATCCGGTCATGAGCATCAGCCTCAAAGGCTTGAAAAACAGCGCAACCCTGTGGGATTCGGTATTGGCCCTGAGCCTGGGTCCGATCACGTTCATCGCGATGGTCGCCGCGATTGCAATGATCATCGCGCCGATTTTCCAGCTGTTGCTGCTGATCTGGGTCCTGGGTTTCGCCCTCTCGCACCGACGTTCCCCCGGTTTCAAGTTCTGCATGCGCTGGCTGGAATCCCTGCGGCCCTGGAGCATGCTGGAAGTCTGCCTGCTCGGCGCCATGGTCGCGGTGATCAAACTGGCCGGATTGCTCGACGTACTGCCCGGCATCGGCCTGTTTGCACTGGCCGTGCTCAGCCTGATGATGATCCGCATCGCCGGGCGCGATATCCGTGAATTATGGGACATCCTATGAACATGCCCCCGGTCGCCAGCGACCTCAACCTCTGCCTGTGCCATAGCTGCGGCATGGCCTGCGACATGACCGGTGAGCCCCACGAATGCGAGCGCTGCGGCGCGCCGCTGCACCGGCGCAAATCCAATTCGCTGGCCCGCACCTGGGCCTACATGTTCACCGCCCTGGCGTTTTACGTGCCGGCCAATTTGTTGCCGGTGATGAACACCAAGATGGTCGGCAATGGCGCCGACAGCACGATCATGAGCGGCGTCCTGGAGTTCTGGCAGCACGGTGCATGGGACATTGCCCTGATCATTTTCATTGCCAGCATTGCGGTGCCGGGCATCAAGTTCGTGGCCCTGACCATGCTGCTGGTGACCGTCCAGCGCGGGAGCCTGTGGGCACGCAAGGAGCGGTCGCAGCTGTACCGCTTCGTCGAGATCATTGGTTACTGGTCGATGCTCGATGTGATTGTGGTGGCGATGGTGGCCTCTCTGGTGAAGTTTCAAGCCCTGGCCGACATTGAACCGCGCCCGGGCATTCTATTTTTCGGTTTGGTGGTGGTGTTCACCATGCTGGCGGCGATGAGTTTCGACCCGCGCCTGATCTGGGATAAAAAGCGGGAAAACCCACAAAACGAGGAGGTCATGGATGAAGTCGCAAGCCACTGAAGGGCCTCAAGCCCCCGGACAGGCCCCGGTCAAGACCGGTCGCAGTCTCTCACTGGTCTGGATCGTGCCCATTGTTGCGGTATTGGTCGGGCTGTCACTGGTGGTCCACAGCATCTTGCAGGAAGGCCCGACCATCACCGTCACGTTCAAGACCGGTTCTGGCCTGACGGCCAACAAGACTGAGGTTAAATACCGCAACGTGGTGATCGGCCAGGTCGCCGATGTGGAGCTGAGCAACGACCAGAAGAATGTCAACGCCACGATCAAACTGACCAAACAAGCCGAAAGTTTCACCCGTTCAGACTCGCAATTCTGGGTCGTGCGGCCACGTATTGGTGCCGGCGGGGTTTCGGGCATTGATACGCTGCTGTCCGGGGACTATATCGGCGCCGACATTGGCCAGGCCAATGGCCGCTCGAAAACCTTCAAAGGTCTGGAAAACCCGCCACCGATCACCTATGGCGAGCCGGGCAAGCGGTTCACCTTGCATACACAGGACCTGGGTTCGCTGGACATCGGCTCGCCGGTTTACTACCGCAAGATTCCGGTTGGCCAGGTGGTGGCCTACGCGCTGGACCCCGACGGCAAAGGGGTAAACATCGACCTGTTTATTCATGCGCCCAATGACCAGTACGTCACCGAAAACACCCGATTCTGGAATGCCAGCGGTGTGGACGTGAGCGTCGGCGCCAACGGTTTTGCGCTCAAGACCGAGTCCTTGTCCTCTCTGTTGGTGGGCGGTATCGCCTTCCGCGCGCCGGACTACAACCCCAACGACAAGCCGGCCGCCGAAGAGTATGCCTACGAGCTGTTCGAAGACCAGCAAACCGCCCTCGCCCCGCCCAATGGCAAGGCGCAGTTCCTGGCCCTGCGTTTCGATCAGGCGATGCGCGGGCTCAAGGTTGATGCGCCGGTGGAATTTCTCGGCATAGAAATCGGCAGAGTGGTGTCGGTCAACCTGGATTTTGACCCGGTAAAACGTACTTTCCCGGTCAACGTCGGCATTGTGATCTACCCGCAACGCCTGGGTCAGGCCCACACCAAAATGATCAAGGCGCTCAATCATGACCCTAATGACGAAGCGGCTGGCGTGCGGATGATCGGTACCTTCATCGACAACGGTCTGCGTGCCCAGGCCCGTACCGGCAACCTGCTGACCGGCCAGTTGTACATCGCTCTGGACTTCTACCCCAAAGCAGACAAAGTCGCTTTCGATCCCAACGTGCGCCCGGTCATGATTCCAACGGTGCCGGGCAGCCTCGAACAGTTGCAGGAAAAGCTTGAAGCCATGATCAGCAAGATCAACAAGCTGCCCGTGGAGCGCATTGCCGACAACCTCGACAGCAACCTTGTGGAACTGCGCAAAGGGCTGGTGAAATTCAACGGCAAGACACTGCCTGGCGTAGATACCACCCTGTCGGAAGTCAGCAAGACCCTGCAGTCGGCCAATACGACCCTGCAATCCGCCAACTCCACCATTGCCGAAGATTCGCCACAAAGGGAAAAACTGGGGCAGACCCTGGATGAGCTTTCACGTACGTCGCGATCCTTGCGTGAACTGACGGATTACCTGGGCCGCCATCCGGAGTCACTGATTCGTGGTCGACCTGACAATGCCGCGGCAAAGGACCTGAAATAATGACCGGGACGCAGAAGAAAGGAGCAACACCTATGGGTTTTTCGCCAAAGCTCACCTTGGTCACTGCGCTGTTACTGCTCGCGGCCTGCCGCAGTGATCCTGTTCACTATCACACCCTGATGCCGCCTCAAACGGGGGGCGCGGCGCACAATAATGCGGTGTCCATCGAGATTGAGAGCCTCAGTGTGCCAGCGCAGGTCGACCGGCCACAGGTGGTGATTCGCCAAGGCAACAGCGGCCTGGTGCTGCTCGAAACCGAATGGTGGGGGGCGTCGCTGGGCGATGAGTTTCGAAGCGCCCTGATCGATCAATTGGCCAGCGCCAATCCCCCGCGCAAGCTGTCATTGCGCATTGATGTCCAACGCTTTGATTCGGTTCCCGGGCAATATGGGCTGATTGACGCGACCTGGCGCCTGCGCGTGACCGGCGAAGGCAATGGGGCAGCACTCACCTGCCGCAGCACGTTGCAAACGCCTTCAGGCGCGAGCATTGAAGATCTGGTTGCCGCCCAGCAGAACAACGTCAAACGCCTGGCTGCACTGATCGGGCAGGCGGCCAGGGGCACACGACAGAGTTGCCCGTCCTCCTGACTTTAATGCCCGGACACTGTTCAGCGGTGCCTCCGTCACCGCTGAACCAAGCATGACAGGATGGTTTTATATCGACACGTCAAACGTCGTGACAGGGGCCGAATAAGCGATAAGGGTTCTCAATCATTGACTAAGTTGGCAGCGCCCACATCCTGAGCAATTTTTTCACATTCGTTTCACTCCTCCGCTACCTGCCCGCCTCTAGTTTTGCTCGTAACTCTCCTACTTCAGATAACGAACGACACATGACTTCGCGCACAGTAAAACTGGCGTCATTGATCGCCACCTCGGTGGTTGCTGTAGTTGTCACGGGTTTGGTCTTGTGGCCGAGATCGCCCACTCACCTGGTCAGTGCCGAGAGCGCTGCCAAGGCTGAACTCTTTCAAGACTGGCAGGCTGGCGAAGTGGTTGCGCTGGTCCGTCACGCCGAGCGGTGCGACCAATCCAGCAACCCTTGCCTGGGGCCGGCGGACGGTATCACCCGCTTCGGCAACGAATCCTCCATGGCGGTCGGCCAGCACTTCATGCGCCTGGGCATGGCGCAAACCGATGTGTTGAGCAGCCCGGCCACGCGCACGATACAAACGTCGCACGCGATGTTCGGCAATGACCCCAAGACACAGGAATGGCTGGTGACTTGTGGCAAGACACTGCGCAACGACGTGGTCGCGCACAAGCAGGCCCATCGCAATCTGGTACTGGTCTCTCACAGTGGCTGCATTGGCGACTTCCTGGCCGAGACCGGTTTCCCGCATGCGGCCAAGAGTGAATACGGCAGTACAGTGTTCCTGCGCATCGACACTAATGGGCAACTCCAAGTGCTGGGCATTATTAATCCTGAAGACTGGAACGCAGTGCAGGGGAAATAAACAACGGCGCGCCAACAGCCATCAGTAGCCGCCGACTCGACTTGAGTTGCCCCACTGTCCATTGAACTACGACACCCACGCTGCCTGCTTGCGGTATTACGGCAAGGACGAGTCATGACTTCGCATACCCCATTACCCCATTCTACGGATCAGCTAGCCAGCGCTCGCGTCCCGATTGAACGCTGGCTCGTACCCGGCCTGTTATTGGCGTTTGTGGTTTTTTACCTGCTGCCGCTCGTGACGCACGGGCTATGGATCCCCGACGAAACCCGCTACGGCCAGATCAGTCAGGAGATGCGCCTGAGCGGCAACTGGGTCGCGCCGCACTTCATGGGCATCCGCTACTTCGAAAAGCCTATTGCCGGCTACTGGATGATCGCCATCGGTCAGGCGATCTTTGGCGATAACCTGTTCGGCGTGCGGATTGCTTCGGCCGTGAGTACCGGGCTGAGTGTCTGGCTGACTTACCTGATCGCCCGCCGGCTTTGGAACGATCCGCGCAAAAGCGCGGCCTGCGCATTGCTGTACATGAGTTTCGGGCTGATTGCCGGTCAGGCCGGTTACGCCAACCTTGATCCGCAATTCACGCTCTGGGTCAACTTGAGCCTGGTCGCGCTTTGGTTTGCCATCGACGGCCAAACGTCTCGAAACAAGGTGAGCGCGTGGGCGGTGATGGGTTTTGCCTGTGGCATGGGTTTCATGACCAAAGGCTTTCTCGCCTGGCTGTTACCGGTGTTGATCGCCCTGCCCTACATGATCTGGCAACGGCGCATGGGCGAATTGCTCCGTTACGGTTCGTTAGCCGTGTTGGTCGCTGTCGCGGTGTGCTTGCCATGGGTGCTCGCCATCCAGCATCGGGAGCCGGACTTCTGGAACTTCTTCTTCTGGAATGAACACGTGCGCCGGTTCGCCGCCGATGATGCGCAGCACGCACGACCCTGGTGGTTTTATCTGCCGCTGCTGGTCGCGTCGAGCCTGCCGTGGGCGGCATTGCTGCCCAACACGTTGAACAACGCGTGGAAGCAAAAAGGCCAACCCGCCATCGCGTTCATGCTGTTGTGGCTACTGTTGCCATTGGCGTTTTTCAGCTTGAGCAGCGGCAAACTGCCGACCTACATCATGCCGTGCCTGTTGCCGTTGGCCCTGCTGATCGGGCACACGGTCATGGAACAGCTGAATCAGGGGCGAGGCCGTTCAATCCGAATTAATGGCGTGGTCAACATCAGCGTGGGCACCGCGGCGTTGATCGCCTTGCTTTATGTCCAGACCACCAAGGAAATCTACCCAAACACCGAGATGTTCAGCCTGTCCCTGGTGTTTATCGTGTTGATCGGCTGGATCATTTCCAACGCCTTGCAAGTCATGCGGCCATTGACGTTTTGGGCGATGCCCGCTGTCGGTATCTGGCTGCTGGTCGCGTTAGCGCCGGCCGCCATACCTTCGCAGATCGTCAACAGCAAGATGCCGGATCAGTTTATTGCCGAGCACCTTGATGCGTTGGCGCAAACCTCTTCGTTGCTGAGTAACGATCTGGGGGCGGCGTCGGCGTTGTCCTGGCGTTTGAAGCGGCCACAAATCGACCTGTTCAATACCGTTGGCGAGCTGAAATACGGCCTCGCCGACCCGGCCATGGACTCACGCAAAGTCACCAAGGACAGCGTCGGCAAGTGGATGGCCGAGGCACGAAAAAAAGGCTCGGTTGGCGTGGTCATGCGGGTGAACAGTGTTCAGGAAGTGCAGGAGGTCGAGCTGTTGCCTATCGACGGCGTACGCTATGAGCGAGGCAATCTGCAGATCCTGATATTTCCGAAAACCGGCCCTGACAGCGTTTCTGACAAAGTGCCGACTGGAAACCCCTCATGAAACTCTGGACCCGTGACAAGGGCCGGTTGACGCTGCTGCTGGGCGTTACCGCGTTGATTCTGTTGTTGGGGCTAGGCACCCGCGAGTTATGGGGCGCGGAAACACGTTGGGCCAATATCGCGTTGCAGATGCTGCAAAGTGGTGACTATTTCGACCCCTACCTCAAAGGTGGGGCCTATTACGACAAACCGCTGCCCTCCTATTGGTTAATCACGGCCTCCGCCTGGTTGACCGGCGGTCTGAACCACTGGTCATTGCGCCTCTCCTCGGTGATCGCCGCGTGGCTGAGCGTGTGGCTGGTGTACCTGATCGGCGAACAACTGTTCCGCAAAGGCACCGGTTTGATTGCCGGGTGGATGCTGGCGACCACCTTCTATTTTGTCTTTTGGGCACGGGTGGCCACGGCCGACATCCTCACGGTGTGCGGCGTGCTGGCGGCGGTATGGTGGTATTGGCGCGGACCGGACGACACCCGCGTCGGTCGTTACCTGGTGTTTTTCCTGCTGCTGTCCCTGACCTCGCTGTTCAAAGGCTTGATCGGTTTCATCCTGCCGGGTTTGTTGCTGCTGCCGCATCTGGTGCAGGAAGGGCGCTGGAAACGCCACCTCAATCTGCGGCTGTGTGCCGCCCTGCTGATTGCCGGCGTTTTCTACATGACCCCGTTCATGCTCTCGCATGTTTACGGTGCCCCGACTTATGGCGAAAGTGGCCTGGGCCTGGTGTTGCGCGAGAACGTCGTCCGGTTTTTCCAGCCGTTCGATAACATCGGCCCGATTTACACCTACCTGCTTTACCTCCCCGTCTACACCTTGCCGTGGGCGCCTTGCTGGCTGTTGGCGTGCTGGGTCGCGTTGCGCAACTGGCGCAGTGTCGAGCCCAATACCCGCTGGCTGCTCTGGGGCCTGGGGTTGCTGATGTTGTTTTTCACTGCCAGTGGCAGTCGACGCAGCTACTACGTGCTGCCGCTTGTGCCCTTCGCGCAACTGCTGGGAGCGTGGTGGATCACCCGACGCATGGCTGAACGCAACGTGGTCGGCACGTTGGT
The DNA here is from genome assembly GCF_015461845.1 of Pseudomonas mucoides. GTDB lineage: Bacteria > Pseudomonadota > Gammaproteobacteria > Pseudomonadales > Pseudomonadaceae > Aquipseudomonas > Aquipseudomonas mucoides. The sequence continues at coordinate 419,200 of NZ_JACOPW010000002.1, forward strand.
CAGTCGCGGCTTGAAGATCGGCTTCGGAGTGAGTGCCGTCGCACTAATGGCCGTGCTGGGCGTGCTGTATCCCTGGACCAACAGCGGTGGCGGCGTGATGGACTTCGGTGACAGGGTCAAGCTCGAGGCCAGCAAACGGGCTCCCTTGAATCACTGGCGCATGGTGATGATCGACGTCGACAACAAAGTGCCCATGTACCTGCAAACCGGTGGCCCAACGTTTTATTACGTGCAGCAAACCGACGACTTCCCGCGCACCGGCGACACCGCCGCGCTGATGGCCTGGTTGGACCGCACCAGTGGCCAGCACTGGAATCCGCAACTCACCATTGTTGTCGCGCAGTACCGCAACGGCGATGCGCTGCCGCTGAACTACCTGAGTGCCGACCACCAGGTCATCACCACCACGCCCACCAACGGCGAGCGACTGTTTCACGCCCGCGAAGACCGGAGTGTGGCGTTTATTCCTGAGTGATCCACAACAAAAAATTCAACCACCGGGCCGCGCTTCCCGGCGTGCCTTTGAGAGCGGTACTATCCTTTCGCCACTATTTACACCTCAGCGGCTGCCCGCCGGTTGCTCACAACAAGGTGCGCGAAACGAATTTCTGCCGGGCAAGCCGCTGAGGGCTGCTAATCTGAATGAAAATGACATGTATTAACGGTTTCTTTGACGTTTTTTTCTCATTTTACGTTCTACATTCCCTGCCATTCAAAACATGCAAATGATTCGCATTGATTGGCTAGCGAATCGCCGTGCATGACCACTAAGAAAGAACAGGAGCTGCCCCCGGAATGACGCCCTCTTTCCCTGCGTTTTTCAAAACCGCACTGCTGACCACCGCTCTGATCAGCGCCGGGCACGTGTATGCCGCTGAGACCGACGGCATCGTGGTCTACAACGCTCAACACGAAAGCCTGACCAAAGCCTGGGTCGAGGGCTTCACCAAGGAAACCGGGATCAAAGTCACCATACGTAACGGCGACGACACCGAGATGGGCAATCAGCTCGTTCAGGAAGGCGCCGCTTCTCCGGCCGACGTGTTCCTGACCGAGAACTCCCCGGCCATGGTGCTGGTGGACAACGCGGCCCTGTTTGCACCGGTCGCGCCGACCACGCTGGAACAAGTCGATGCGGCTTATCGTCCGGCGCATGGCAAATGGGTCGGAATCGCTGCGCGCTCCACGGTATTCGTCTACAACCCGAGCAAATTACCTGCAGCCGATCTGCCGAAATCGCTGATGGACCTCGCCGGGCCCAACTGGAAAGGCCGTTGGGGCGCCTCGCCTGCCGGTGCCGATTTCCAGGCCATCGTCGCCGCCGTGCTGGAACTCAAGGGCGAAGCCGCCACCCTTGAGTGGCTCAAGGGAATGAAAGCCAACTACACCGCCTATCGTGGCAACAGCGCCGTGCTCAAGGCCGTCAACGCCGGCCAGGTCGACAGCGGTGTGATTTATCACTACTACAGCTTCGGCGATCAGGCCAAGACCGGTGAAAACAGCAAGAACACCGCCCTCTTCTACTTCAAGCATAAAGATCCGGGTGCCTTTGTCAGCGTCTCCGGTGGCGGCGTCCTGGCCTCCAGCAAACACAAAGAAGAAGCACAGGCACTGCTGAAGTGGATCACTGGCAAGGAAGGCCAGAAAGTCCTCGAAACCGGCAAATCGTTCGAATACGCCGTGGGCAAGAACGCACCGTCCAATCCTAAACTGGTGCCTTTGCAGCAGCTCGATGCGCCAGCAGTCGATGCCTCAAAACTCGACAGCAAAAAAGCCGTGGAGTTGATGACTCAGGCGGGACTGCTCTAATTGATTCCTGAAACCCTCCCAGGGGCTATCGCCACGGCGATGCCCTCGAACTTGCGACGACGCTCCCGTGGCGTCTTCACAGGTCGCGGCGGCGTGTGGGTGATCGGTTTGTCCGTACTGATCTCCCTCCTGTCGCTGCTGCCGATTGCCTTCGTCATCGGCGTGTCGATTCAAACGGGCTGGGCGGCCATCGTGCCGCTGGTCTTCCGGCCTCGCGTCGCTGAACTGCTGATCAACACCGTGTTGCTGGTGGTGATCACCATTCCGTTGTGCGTGATGCTGGGCCTGGCGCTGGCCTGGCTGACAGAGCGCACCAATCTGCCGGGCCGACGCACATGGTCACTGCTGGCCACCGCCCCGCTGGCGGTGCCGGCCTTTGTCCACAGCTATGCGTGGGTGAGCCTGGTGCCACCGATTCACGGGTTGTTTGCCGGCGTGCTGGTCTCGGTCATCGCCTACTTCCCGTTTCTGTACCTGCCGATTGCCGCCACCCTGCGCCGGCTCGATCCAGCCATCGAAGACGTCGGCGAATCGTTGGGACTCAAACCGTGGGCGGTGTTCTTTCGGTTGGTGCTGCCACAGCTGCGCCTGGCCATTTGCGGCGGCGCGTTGTTGGTGGGCCTGCATTTGCTCGCCGAATATGGCCTGTACGCGATGATCCGCTTCGACACCTTCACCACGGCAATTTTCGACCAGTTCAAGTCCACCTTCAACGGCCCTGCCGCCAACATGCTGGCCAGTGTGCTGGCCCTGTGTTGCCTGGCGATGCTCACCGCCGAATCCGCTGCTCGCGGCACGGCGCGTTATGCCCGGGTCGGCTCAGGAAGCGCACGCTCTCAGCGGACTGTACGTCTGGGCTCACGGGATATCGCGCTCGGCCTGCTCCTGCAAGGCATCACCTGCGCACTGGCGCTGGGCGTGCCATTGATCACGCTGGGCAAGTGGCTGATTGCGGGGGGCACGCAAGTCTGGCAACTGGACGATCTGCTGCCGGCGCTGCAACAGACGTTGCTGTTAGGCGCTGCGGGCGCGGCCCTCACTACCTGCGCCGCGATCCCGATTGCCTGGCTGTCGATTCGCGCGCCGGGTCGACTGCAACGGGTGCTGGAAAGCTGCAACTACATCACCAGCTCGTTGCCGGGGATTGTCGTGGCGTTGGCCCTGGTCACGTTCACCATCCACTTTGCCCGGCCGATTTACCAGACCACGATCACCGTGTTGCTGGCGTATCTGCTGATGTTCTTGCCCCGGGCCCTGGTGAGTCTAAGGGCCGGTATTGCCCAGGCACCAGTGGAGCTGGAAAACATCGCGCGCAGCCTCGGCCGCTCGCCGGGGCGGGCCTTGTGGCTGATTACCCTGCGCCTGGCCGCGCCGGGGGCCGCCGCTGGCGCTGCGCTGGTGTTTCTGGCGATCACCAACGAACTCACCGCCACCCTGCTGCTGGCGCCCAATGGTACGCGCACCCTGGCCACCGGCTTCTGGGCCATGACCAGCGAAATCGACTATGCCGCCGCTGCACCCTATGCCCTGTTGATGATCCTGCTGTCGCTTCCGCTGACCGGACTTCTTTATCACCAATCCAAACGAACGGCTGGCCGATGAACGCTCTTGAACTGCATGCCATTTCCAAGTCTTACGGCGACCATCAGGCGCTGGAAAACATCAACCTGTCGGTACCCGCCGGCAGTCGGACGGTGATTGTCGGACCGTCCGGTTCAGGCAAGACCACCCTGTTGCGGATGATCGCCGGTTTCGAATTCCCGGACACCGGCCGGCTCTCACTCAACGGCCAGACACTCGTCGACGAGACCCACGAGGTGCCGGCGCATCAGCGTTTGATTGGTTACGTGCCCCAGGACGGCGCCCTGTTCCCGCACATGACCGTGGCCGCCAATATCGGTTTCGGGCTTGCGAGCAAGGGCAGCGAAAAAAACGAGCGTATCGCCGAGCTGATGGACAGCGTGTCTCTGGACGCGAACATGGCCAATCGTTGGCCCCATGAACTCTCCGGCGGCCAGCAACAGCGTGTAGCGCTGGCACGGGCATTGGCGCAACAGCCGCGCCTGATGCTGCTGGACGAGCCGTTTTCCGCCCTCGATACCGGCCTGCGCGGCGCCATGCGCAAAATGGTCGCCCGGCTGCTGTCCGATGCCGGCGTCACCACCATTCTGGTCACCCATGACCAAAGCGAAGCGCTGTCGTTTGCCGATCAACTGGCAGTGATGCGCGACGGTCGGCTGGTGCAATCCGGCCATCCCCTGGATCTTTACCGCTACCCCAACGACGAACAGACCGCGCTGTTTCTCGGGGATGCAGTGGTCATGCCGGCTCGCATCGAAGCCGGCTGGGCCCATTGCGACCTCGGCCGGATTCCGGTGAACAACCATCGCAACAACAGTGCCGCACAGATCATGCTACGTCCCGAACAACTGCAACTGGTCAGCGCCCAGCCCAGTCCCACCGAGGCTACCGGCTGCCGCGCGGTGGTCACCGACCGGGATTTCAGCGGCAATACCTGCACATTGACCGTCGAGCTGGAAGCCCCGACTGCCGGCGAACTGACAGGACGGTCATTAACGGTTCGCAGCTCAGGCATGTATGCGCCCCCTGCCGGCAGCGCGGTTCACGTCTCGACCATCGGCCATGCCCACGTGTTCAGCGACGTTTGACAGCGATGCGTCAAAGATCAAAGCGATCCACTGCGCGGCGCCGCTCGTTGTCGTCGCGTACATCGTAATTGGCGGTGGTCTGGATGTTGCTGTGATGCGCGAGTTTCTGCGCGATCGATAAATCGTGCTCTTCAATCACGCGGGTGATGAATGAACGGCGAAAATCATGCGGCATGATCTTGACTCCGACTTCGGCACCGCGCTGGCGCGCGATGTAATAGATCGCATGTTTGGTCACGCGCTCACGGGTGATATGGCTGCCACGGCGAATGCGGTTGAACAGAAACGGGTCATCCACCTCGCCTTCCTTGAGCTGTGATCGACGGAACTCGAGCCAGGCTTCCAGCCTGGCGAAGGCCCAGGCCGGCGCGTACTTGATCAATTGCTTGTTGCCCTTGGCCGTCACCCGCAGGCTGCGCTCGGCAAAATCGACCTGCGACAGGTCAAGGTTTACCGATTCGGACTTGCGCATCCCCGAACCGTACAAAATCCCGATGATCGCCGCGTCCCGCAACCCTTGTGGGCGTGGATCGGCGGCACACACCGCCATCAACTCCTGGATCAGCGTGCGCCGCAAGTTGCGCCCTTGCGACAATCGGGTGCCGGCAATGCCTTTGACCGAGCGCATTTTCAGCAGGTGTTCCTGGCTGATCAGGCTCATGCGCCACGCCTCATTCATTACCCCGCGGATCGCGTTCACATACAACGAAGATGTGTTGGGCGCATAGCCGTCTTCGCGCAACGCCGCGACCAGCGCAATGGCATCTTCTGGCTGCAGCTGATGCCAGGGAATTTCCTCGATGTTCATGTCTTCGAAGCCCAACCGGTCGGCGGCATCCTGCAATACATAACGCATGGTCAGCTGACTGGAGGGCGCGAGCCGGGCCAGGTAGACCGTCAACGGGTTGGTCTTTGAAGCAACAGGATGGGTAACAGGTAAGTCAGTCAAACGAAACGGCCTTGAGTTAAAACACTGCAGTAAAACAACTAAGGATTGAAACATTCCTCATCTAAAGCGGAGACTTCCGTAGGACTTTTCTTCTGAAAACCACGATGAACGGCAGGAGTCTGAACAGTGCCTGTATGACGCTCAGATAAATGATTTGCCGACCGGGTTTTCATGTTCCTTTCACGAAATTGCGCATACCCTCAATGAGCTGCGACTGTCCCCCACAGGCCTCCAACGTGCCGACCGGAACAGAAAAAGTCAATTGATGCGATTTGTCACACTTTCGGTGTAACCAATTGAAGCAGCTTATTTTTTATCGACTACGCTTGCCTTGGATCCAACACATCCAGTATCAATGTTCGTCCAATTCCAGCCCGAGGTGCCCATGAGTCAGGCGTTTCTCCCCTTTTCCCGCCCAAGTATCGGCGATGAAGAAATTGCAGCCGTCGAGCAAGTATTGCGCTCCGGCTGGATCACCACCGGGCCAAAAAATCAACAATTGGAAGAGCAGTTCGCCAACTATGTCGGATGCCGCCACGCCGTTGCACTTTCCTCGGCCACCGGTGGCATGCACATCACCTTGCTGGCCTTGGGCATCGGGCCGGGCGATGAAGTCATTACCCCGTCCCAGACATGGGTGTCCACCGCCAACATGATCTGCCTGCTGGGCGCGACGCCGGTGTTCGTCGACGTCGACCGCGACACCCTGATGAGCGATCTGGACAGCATCGAGGCCGCCATCACCCCACGCACCAAAGCCATCATTCCGGTGCACTACGCGGGCGCTGCCTTCGATCTCGACCCGCTGTATGCGCTGGCTGACAAACACGGCATTCCTGTCATCGAAGACGCCGCCCACGCCGCGGGTACCTTCTACAAAGGTCGTCATGTCGGTTCCAAGGGCACGGCGATCTTCTCGTTTCACGCCATCAAGAACATGACCTGCGCTGAAGGCGCGATGTTTGTCAGCGACGATGAAGCCCTGGCCAATCGGGTGCGCATGCTCAAGTTTCACGGCCTCGGCGTCGACGCCTATGACCGCCTGACTGGCGGCCGCAAACCGCAGGCGCAAGTGATTGAACCGGGTTTCAAATACAACCTGGCCGACATCAATGCTGCCATCGCCCTGGTGCAACTGGAGCGACTTGAAGAAATCAACGCTAAACGCACCCAGCTGGCACAAACGTACTTGCATCGCCTGGAAGGCTGCGCCGTGCAACCGCTGGCGATACCGACTTACCCGCAACAACACGCCTGGCACCTGTTTATCCTGCGCATCGACGCCGAGCGTTGCGGCCTGGACCGTGAAGCGTTCATGAAGGGCTTACAGGAGCAGAACATCGGCACTGGCATCCACTTTATCGCCACCCATTTGCACACGTATTATCGTCAGCGGTTCCCGAACATTTACTTGCCTGACACCGAATGGAATTCGGCCCGACTGTGTTCGATTCCCTTGTTCCCCGACATGACCTGCGATGATGTCAATCGTGTGGTCGATGCCATTGAAAACGTTATGGACAGATCTCAGTGAAACCTTACCCAATCCGTTGCGTGTCGGTTGTTATCCCGGTCTACAACGAGCAAGACAGTCTGCCCGAGTTGCTGCGGCGTACCGAAGCGGCCTGTGCGCAGCTGCACCATGAATACGAAATAGTGCTGGTGGATGACGGCAGTCGCGACAACTCGGCGCAAATCCTCGAAGAGGCTGCCAGTCGCGAAAGCAGCCCGGTGGTCGCGGTCATTCTCAACCGCAACTATGGTCAGCATGCGGCAATCATGGCCGGTTTCGAACACTGCAAAGGTGATGTCGTCATCACGCTCGATGCCGACCTGCAAAACCCGCCTGAAGAAATTCCGCGACTGGTGGCCCAGGCCGAACTCGGTTATGACGTGGTCGCCACCGTGCGCAACAACCGTCAGGACTCGGCCCTGCGTCGCTGGCCGTCGAAACTGATCAACATGGCCGTGCAGCGCTCGACCGGCGTTGCCATGAGCGATTACGGCTGCATGTTGCGTGCTTATCGCCGGACCATCGTCGACGCGATGCTGGCCTGCCGAGAACGCAGCACCTTCATCCCGATCCTGGCCAACAGTTTTGCCCGGCACACCACGGAAATCCTGGTGATGCACGCCGAGCGCGAACACGGTGAATCCAAGTACAGCCCCATGCGCCTGGTCAACCTGATGTTCGACCTGATCACCTGCATGACCACCACGCCGTTGCGCCTGCTGAGCATCGTCGGTTTCGCCATGGCCGGCCTGGGTGTGCTGTTCGCCATGACCTTGATCTTCTTGCGCCTGGTGTTCGGCGCCGAATGGGCCGGGGACGGTTCGTTCGTGCTGTTCGCCGTGCTCTTCGTCTTCACCGGCGGGCAATTCATCGGCATGGGCCTGCTGGGCGAGTACCTGGGACGCATGTACAGCGACGTCCGCGCCCGCCCGCGCTTCTTTGTCGAAAAAGTCTTGCGTAGCCAACCCGCCGCACCCGCTCCCGTTGTCACCGTTGACGGCCTCACTTCCACTTCAGATCAGGTTCTCTCATGAGCGCAAAAGCTGTTGTCTTCGCCTACCACGATATTGGCTGTGCCGGTATCGAATCCCTGCTCGCGTCCGGCTTTGAAATTGCCGCCGTGTTCACTCATGCCGATGACCCGAAAGAAAACGCGTTCTACGGTTCCGTTGCGCAATTGTGTGCCCAAAAAGGCATCCCGGTGCATGCCCCTGAAGATGCCAACCATCCGCTGTGGATCGAGCGCATCGCCAAACTCAACCCGGATTACCTCTTCTCGTTCTACTACCGCAACCTGTTGACCGAGCCACTGCTGGCCACCGCCCGCAAAGGCGCCTTCAACCTGCACGGTTCGCTGCTGCCACGCTACCGCGGCCGCGCCCCGGCCAACTGGGTGCTGGTGAACGGTGAAACCGAAACCGGCGTGACCCTGCACCGCATGGTCAAGCGCGCCGATGCCGGCGCGATCATCGCTCAGCAAAAGGTTGCCATTGAACGCAGCGACACCGCGCTGACCCTGCACGGCAAATTGCGTGTGGCCGCGGCCGACCTGTTGCGCGACACCCTGCCTGCCCTGTTGCAAGGCAAAGTCACCGAAACGGCTCAGGACGAGTCCAAAGCCACGGTGTTCGGTCGCCGCACCGCCGCCGACGGCAAACTGTTCTGGAAGAAACCCGCTGAAGAACTGTTCAACCTGGTCCGTGCGGTTACCCAGCCGTACCCGGGCGCGTTCTGCGACGTGGGCGAGCACAAGCTGATTGTCTGGAGCGCCGAAGTGGCCAAGGGCAATGAAGGTCAGGCGCCGGGCCGTGTGATCAGCGTCGATCCACTGCGTATCGCCTGCGGCGAAGACTCGCTGGTGATCACCGCCGGTCAGCGCAATGACAACGGCCTGTACCTGAGCGGCCCGCAACTGGCCAACGAATTGGGCCTGGTCGACGGCTCCGTCCTGCGCGGCGCGGAATCCGGGCGCAAGCCACGTCGCACCCGCGTGCTGATCCTCGGCGTCAACGGCTTCATCGGCAACCACCTGTCCGAGCGCCTGCTGCGCGATGACCAGTACGAAGTTTATGGCCTGGACATCGGTTCGGACGCCATCGACCGCCTGCGCAGCCACCCGAACTTCCACTTCGTCGAAGGCGATATCAGCATTCACTCCGAGTGGATCGAGTATCACATCAAGAAGTGCGACGTGATCCTGCCGCTGGTCGCGATTGCCACCCCGATCGAATACACCCGCAACCCGCTGCGCGTGTTCGAACTGGACTTCGAAGAGAACCTGAAGCTGGTTCGCTACTGCGTCAAATACAACAAGCGCGTGATCTTCCCGTCGACTTCCGAAGTCTATGGCATGTGCCAGGACAACAACTTCGACGAAGACACTTCCAACCTCATCGTTGGCCCGATCAACAAGCAACGCTGGATCTACTCGGTCTCCAAACAGTTGCTCGACCGTGTCATCTGGGCCTACGGCCAGAAAGGCCTGAATTTCACCCTGTTCCGCCCTTTCAACTGGATGGGCCCACGTCTGGACCGTCTGGACTCGGCACGTATCGGCAGCTCCCGCGCCATTACCCAGCTGATCCTGAACCTCGTGGAAGGCACGCCGATTCGCCTGTTCGATGGCGGCGAGCAAAAGCGTTGCTTCACTGACATCGCGGACGGCGTAGAAGCCCTGGCGCGGATCATCGACAACGAAAACGACGCCTGCAACGGTCAGATCATCAACATCGGCAACCCTGAGAACGAAGCGAGCATTCGCCAGCTGGGCGAAGAACTGCTGCGCCAATTCGAAGCTCACCCGCTGCGCGACAACTTCCCACCGTTCGCCGGTTTCCGCGACGTAGAAAGCAAAGCCTTCTACGGCACCGGCTACCAGGACGTGTCCCATCGCAAACCAAGCATCGCCAACGCCAAACGTCTGCTGGACTGGACGCCAACCGTGGAGATGAGCGAGACCATCGGCAACACCCTGGATTTCTTCCTGCGTGAAGCCATGCTCGAAATCGCGGACAAGCGCTAATGCAGGCAGGCCTTCGAATCGATGTCGACACCTACCGAGGCACCCGTGAGGGGGTGCCCCGGCTGCTGGAAATCCTCGACGAAGCGCAGGTCAAGGCGACGTTCTTCTTCAGCGTCGGGCCGGACAACATGGGGCGCCACTTGTGGCGCCTGATCCGCCCGCAATTTCTCTGGAAAATGCTCCGTTCCAATGCCGCCGGGTTGTACGGCTGGGACATTTTGCTGGCCGGCACTGCCTGGCCGGGCAAACCGATCGGCCGTGACCTGGGGCATTTGATGCGCCAGGCTCAGGCCGCCGGGCATGAAGTCGGCCTGCACGCCTGGGATCACCATGGCTGGCAGGCCAATGCCGGACGCTGGAGCGACGCGCAACTGATCGAGCAAATCCGCCGGGGCGTCGACACGCTCAGCGACATCCTCGGAAAGAAGATCGACTGTTCGGCCGCCGCCGGTTGGCGTGCGGACGAGCGCGTGATCGAAGCCAAGCAAGCATTCGGCTTTCGCTACAACAGCGACTGCCGGGGCCAGAGCCTGTTTCAGCCGACGCTGGCAAACGGTAGTTTGGGTGCACCGCAGATACCGGTGGACCTGCCGACCTTCGATGAGGTGGTTGGCCCAACGGTCGCTGCCCAGGACTTCAACGCGTTCATTCTTGACCGTTTTTCCCCCGACAAACTCAACGTCTACACCATTCATGCAGAAGTAGAAGGGATTCTGATGGCCAACGATTTCCGTCAGCTGCTGGCCGATGCGCGCCAGCGTGACATTCATTTCCAGCCCTTGGGCGATCTGCTGCCCGACGCGCCCAACACCTTGCCCACAGGACGTGTCGTACGCGGCACCCTTGAAGGTCGCGAAGGCTGGTTGGGAGTGCAAGGCGCATGAGCAAACGCTGGGCACTCCCCCTGCTGCTGGTCCTTTTCGTCCTGGGTTATCTGCTGCCACTGGGCACCCACGGCTTATGGATCCCGGACGAAACCCGTTACGCACAGATCAGTCAGCACATGCTCCTGAGCGGCGACTGGGTGTCGCCGCATTTCATGAGCGTGCGCTATTTCGAGAAACCGGCGGCGGGTTACTGGATGATCGCCGCCAGCCAGACGCTGTTCGGTCAGAATCTGTTTGGCGTGCGGTTTGCCTCGGCGCTGAGCATGGGCCTGAGCGTGCTGCTGTGCTTCCTGATCGCCCGCCGATTGTGGAACGATCCGCGCAAGAGTTTTGCCTGCGCGCTGCTGTACATGAGTTTCAGCGTCATCGCGGGTCAGGCCGGTTACGCCAACCTTGATCCGCAATTCACCTTATGGGTCAACCTGAGTCTGGTGGCGTTGTGGTTTGCGCTGGACAGCGACGGCCGCCGGCAAAAAATCATCAGCTGGGCGGTGCTGGGTCTGGCCTGCGGCATGGGCTTCATGACCAAGGGTTTCCTGGCCTGGTTGCTGCCGGTGCTGGTGGCCCTGCCCTACATGATCTGGCAGAAACGCTGGAAAGAACTGCTGACCTACGGGCCTGTGGCGATTGTCGTGGCCATCGCGGTGAGCCTGCCCTGGGTGCTGGCGGTTCATTCGGAAGAGCCCGATTACTGGCGTTTCTTCTTCTGGCACGAACACATTCAGCGCTTTGCCGGTGAGGACGCCCAGCATGAAGAGCCGTTCTGGTTCTACCTGCCGCTGCTGGTCGGTTTCAGTCTGCCGTGGGCGGCGTTGTTACCGTCGGCGCTGAAACAGGCCTGGCAAACCCGACGCCAGTCCAGCATCGGCTTCCTGCTGCTATGGCTGGTGATGCCGCTGGTATTTTTCAGCATCAGCAAAGGCAAACTGCCCAGTTACATCCTGCCGTGCCTGCTGCCCCTGGCCTTGTTGCTGGGTCATACACTGGCTGACCGGCTGAAGCTGGAACAGGGACGGGTGCTGGGGCTCAACGGGTTGCTCAACCTGGTGTTGGGTCTGGTGACCCTGATCGCCTTGGTCTACCTGCAATTGAAAAAGCCGCTGTACGACCATGAACTGCACAACCTGGTGTTGGTGTTCATCGGTTTGATCGGCTGGATCATGGCCAACCTGCTGCAAGCCTTCAGGCCATTGCAATGCTGGGCTGCACCGGCATTCGGCAGTTTGTTGCTGATCGGCTTGATACCCGCCGGACTGCCTAACTCGGTGGTCGCCAACAAGACCCCCGACCAATTCATCCTCCATCACATGGATGAACTGGCGCAGACCGGCAAATTGCTGAGCAACGATCTTGGCGCCGCATCGGCGCTGGCCTGGCGCATGAAGCACCCGGATGTGTCCTTGTACAACTCGGTAGGCGAATTGAAATATGGTCTCGCCTATCCTGACTCGGCACAGCAACTGGTCACTGTCGGCCAGGTTCAGCAGTGGATGCGCGACGCCCGCCGCAGCGGCTCCGTCGGTGTGGTCATGCGGGTCAAGGGTGAGGACGAATTGCAGGAAATCGAATTGTTGCCCAAGGACGGTAAACGCTATGAACAGGGCAACCTGGTGATCCTGATTTTCCCTCAGGAGGCGCCATGAGCCTGCTACTGGTTCTGGTCGCGTGCCTGTTGACGTGCCTGGGTCAGATTGCGCAGAAATACGCCGTGGAGAGCTGGCGTGGCCAGGCTTCGGGATGGGGCGCGAAACTGCGCTCGCCCTGGCTGTGGCTGGCGCTCGCCGCGCTCGGGTCAGGCTTGCTGGTCTGGCTGCTGGTGTTGCAGCGCCTCGAAGTCGGCATCGCCTACCCGATGCTTAGCCTCAATTTCGTATTGGTCACCCTGATCGCCCGCTTCGTCTTCCACGAAACCATTGATCGCCAGCACTGGTTCGGCGTCGCACTGGTGATCGGTGGCGTGGTTCTGCTGGGGCAACACGCATGAGCCTGCGTCGCGGAATCACGTTCGCCCTGGGCAGCGTGGTGCTGGGCAGCGCGGCGCAACTGGGCATGCGCTGGAGCATGACGCGCCTGCCCTCGCCGGAAAACTGGCTGACCGCCAGTTTCGAACCGGTCCCGCTGCTGGTCGTGCTGAGCGCGATCCTGGCCTACGCCCTCTCGATGCTCTGCTGGCTGGCCGCCCTGCGCGACTTGCCGCTGGGCCGGGCCTACTCGCTTTTGAGCATCAGCTACGCGCTGGTGTACGTGCTGGCCGCCAGCCTGCCGTTGTTTCACGAATCGTTCAGCCTTTCCAAGACCGTCGGGGTGGCATTGATCATTCTCGGGGTCATCACAATCAACTCTCGTTCAGTCCGTGCGACCGAACTCCGGGGTGCGTCATGAAAATCAGTGTATTTGGTAGCGGTTATGTGGGCTTGGTCCAGGCAGCTGTCCTGGCTGAAGTTGGCCATGATGTGGTCTGCATGGACATCGACGAGAAAAAAGTCGCGCTGCTGCAACAGGGCCACGTGAGCATTTTCGAACCAGGGCTGGCCAGTCTGGTACGTGAAAGCCTGGAAGCCAGACGACTGCAGTTCACCAGCGACGAAAAACTGGCCGTCCAGCATGGCGAGGTGCTGTTTATTGCAGTGGGCACGCCGTCCCGGGACGATGGTTCGGCGGACCTGAGCTATGTGATGTCGGTCGGTGATGCCGTGGCGCGGCATCGCGAACAACCGGTGATTCTGGTGGAGAAGTCCACGGTCCCGGTGGGCACCGGCGACGCGTTGCAAGCACATATCGACAAGGCCCTGGTGAAAGCTGGCCGTGTGTTGCAGTTCGATATCGTTTCCAACCCCGAGTTTCTCAAGGAAGGTTCGGCCGTCGCCGACTGCCGGCGCCCGGACCGGATCATCATTGGCTGCGAACGTGACGAAGTGCGCGAAGTAATGCGCGACCTCTATGCACCGTTCAACCGCAACCACGACCGCGTCATGTTCATGGACCTGCGCAGCGCCGAACTGACCAAGTACGCCGCCAACTGCATGCTGGCCACGAAAATCAGCTTCATCAACCAGATTGCCGAACTGGCCGAACACCTGGGCGCCGACATCGAATCGGTGCGTCTGGGCATCGGCGCCGACTCGCGCATCGGTTATCACTTCATTTACCCCGGCTGCGGTTATGGCGGCTCGTGCTTCCCCAAAGACATGCGCGCCCTGATTCACAGCGCCCAGGAAGCGCACTGCTCCAGCGACCTGCTGCAAGCGGTGGAAGCGATCAACGAGCGTCAGAAACACAAACTGTTCGAGCGGATCAACGCGTTCTACCGTGGTGATCTGCGGGGCAAGACCTTTGCCGTCTGGGGCCTGGCGTTCAAGCCCAACACCGATGACATGCGTGATGCGCCGAGCCGGGTCCTGCTGGAATCGCTGTGGGCCGCCGGAGCCAATGTCCGCGCGTATGATCCGGAAGCGATGCAGGAAACCCAAAAACTCTATCCGAATGAATCGAAGCTGATGCTCATGGGGACGCCCGAATCGGTATTGACCGGCGCCGATGCCTTGATCGTCTGCACCGAGTGGCAACAGTTCAAGGCCCCGGATTTCGACCTGATCGAACAACGTCTGAACGCTCCCGTGATCTTCGACGGACGCAACCTGTACGACGCCGAACGCCTTGAGCGCAGCGGTTTCAAATACTTCCCGATGGGCCGTGGCGAGTCACGCAACCTGCCGATCCCGCTTCAGCAATGGCCGGCAGACTCGGTCGTCGCGTGATCACCCTGTCACCCACCCGCCAGCAGTCCCTGGGCATCGGGTTACTGGCACTGATCCTGTTCAGTGCCGGGGTTTATCAGCAGGCGGCCATCGGTTTCGATTCGCGGTTCGTCATGTTTGCCCAGGAAATGCTGCGTAACGGGCCATCGGTGTTCCCCACCACCTATGGCCAGCCTTACGCCGACTACTCCGCCCTTTCGACGCTATTCATCTGGCTGCTGTCCTTGCCATTCGGGCAGGTCAACAGCCTCAGCGCCTGGCTGCCGAGCGCGATGGCGGGTGCGGTGATTGTCACGCTGATGTATCGCTTGCTGGCGCCCTACTCCCGACGCTGGGCGCTGCTCAGCATTGCCTTGATGCTGATGACCAGTACGTTCATCACCGAAGCTCGCGCGGTGTCCCAGGACCTGATACTCGCGGCGGTCGCGTTTTCGGTGTTTTACCTGGGGTATGCCGCCGACCACTTCGCAGCACAACGCCGCTGGTGGCTGATTTTTGCCCTGTTGGTCCTCGGCTTCGGGGTGCGCGGACCGATCGGGCTGGTGGTGCCCACAGGCATTCTGTGCAGCTACTTTTTGCTCAATCGCCAATGGCGGCATTTGTTCGGCTTCGGCCTGACAGCCGCCGTGTTGTTGGCCGTGAGCATCGGCACATTGTTGTGGCTGGCCGACACCGAAGGCGGCCCGGCCTTCATGCAAGACGTGGTGCGCATGCAGTTCATGGGGCGCATGGACGGCAGCGAAGGCGCCAGCGGAGCGCTGTATTATTTCACCAGTTCGATGGGCAACTATGCGCTCGCCTATCCGCTGGCCTGGCTTGCGTTGGCGGCGATTGCGCTGACCCGACCGCGCCAGGCAGGCCCTGCATGGCGCCTGTTGCAGTACTGCATGGCGGCCGGGTTGATTGTGATGATCGGGTTGTCGATCCCGCAGGCGAAAAAGGCCCGTTATCTACTGCCGATGTTGCCGATGGCGGCAATTATTGCGGCGTATCCGTTTCAGGTCGCGCAAGGGCGGTTGTTTGCCGCGTTGCGCGGTTTGATGCAGGGGTTATGGTTGCTGATCCCGATACTCATGATCGTTGGATTGGTGGTCGCTCAGCGCCGGTTTCCCGAGCAACTGACGTCGATCCGCTCGATGGTGATCCTGCTCGGCGTGTTGCAGGCCATCGCCCTTGCCACGCTGTTCAAGCCCCGTTGGCGCGCAGAGACGCTGGCTTTTTGCGCGGTGCTGGCGGTGTGGTCGGTGTACATGAGCGTGTTCGAACCGGTTGAGCGTCGGCTCTATGACACCCGCACATTCAGCCTTGCCGTCTATGAGCAGGTTAAAAAAGCGCCGGCGCCATTGGTGCTGCACAGCATGGGCAAAGATGCCAAGGCGATCAAATTCATGGTCAATATCCCGCATGACTTGCAGCCGCTGTTTACCGACTCGATCCCGGAACTGCAAAGTCTCTCCGGAGCCGCGTGGTTGATGATGGACCTGAACGCCTACATCGCCTTGCAAGGCACTGCGCTGGGTAACTTGCAACCGGTGTTGAGCGGGCGATTCGACAAGAATGATTTCGTGCTGCTGCATAAACAAACCCCGTAGAACGGCGCACAGAAAGTTGCTGTTAGCGGCCCCTGCTTGTTTCACGCAGGGGCCTTCAAATCGACCCCCAACGCCTGCGCAAACGCCTTGACCAGCGGACTGCGCACGGTGTTGTGGCGCAGGATCAGATTGAACGGCGTGACGATGTTGATCAGGTCCGGGCGCACCGCGCGAAACTGTCCCTGAGCCACCATCGTCGCTGCATAATGCTGCGGCAGAAAACCGACAAAACGACCGGTCTTGATCAACAGCGCCACGGCTTCCACCTGGGTGGCGGACGCCGAGAAACTGTCATAGTGAGCAAAGTTCAGCTTGTCCCGATGAATCGCGTAGCGATGGTTGATGCACTCATGGTGCCTGAGCACATCACTGCCCATTTCGGCGTCCGGCGTCGAAAACAGCGGGTGACCGACAGCGCAATAAACTTCCGAGCGTTCTTCATACAGCGCGTAATAATCAAACTCCTCTCTTTTCTGGTACACCGGCACGATCCCCGCCACTAATCGCCCCTCTACTACGCCCCTTTCCACTTCATCCAGTTGAGACGACTGAAGTTGAAACCTTACTTTCGGCGACTCTTCATTAATTCGTCTAAGCGCTGCAACTAACGGTGAATTAGCATCGGAAATCGTATTGTCGATAACGCCCACTCCCAGATCGCCGATAAGTTCGTTTTGCGCTGAACTAAGGCGATCTCGAAAGTTATCGACCGAGGTAAACAAATCGATCGATGCCTGATACACCAATCGCCCTTCTTCGGTCAGGTGAAAGCCTTCTCGACCCCGGGTACACAAGCGCATGCCAATGCGGATTTCCAGGTCAGATATCTGTTTGCTGATCGCCGCCAGCCCCACATTCAGCTCATTTTGAGCCGCACTAAAGCCCCCGGCCTCGACCACGGCCTTGAATACCTTGAGCAATTTGAAGTCCAGCCCACTGAGGGCCAGCGGTGCCCGTTGCAGCGGTTTTGGCGGCGGGTTTCCGGAATTGGAAAGTGGGGTTTCCATAATGCTTATTTACCTCTGGCGCCGTATTCAACAACCTGTGTCCAACAACAAAAATAGTGCCGGTAAATAATAATGACCACAGAAAACCAGGCTTGGCAACTGCCAATAAATTCCGTACTTCAGTGCCAACTCACTGATGTTCAACGACTAAAAGCTGACACTTCGATCAGCTCTCGTGACTTCGCAACTGCGCTTATCCCCTGCCCTTGAATTTGATTAGGCCGAACCTCGCCCGAATGATTTTCGACGCGTGTTCCAGGCCCGGCATACCGATTTCAGTTCGCTTTACCGACGAGGAAAACAACAATGTCTCAAACCACCGACCGTCTCTGGGGTGCCCGCTTCAAAAGCGGCCCATCCGAAGCCCTGGCGGCCCTGTCCCGTTGCCCCGAGCGCTACTTTCGCCTCACCCCGTACGACCTCGCCGGTTCCAAGGCACATGCCCGTGAACTGCAGCGTGCCGGGCTGCTGACCGAGCAAGAAACCCTGACCATGCTCGATGCGCTGGAGCGCATCGGTGATGACTTCCGCGCCGGCCGCATCGCCCCGACGCTGGACGACGAAGACGTCCACACCTTCATCGAACGCCTGCTGACCGAACGCCTCGGCGCCTTGGGCGGCAAGCTGCGTGCGGGCCGCTCGCGCAACGACCAGACCGCCAACGACCTGCGCCTGTTTCTGCGTGATCACGTCCGCACCCTGGCCGTCGAAGTGCTGGCCCTGCAACAGGCCCTGGTCGATCAGGCCGAGCAACACATCGAAAGCATCTGCCCGGGTTTCACCCACTTGCAGCAGGCGCAACCCATTGTCTTCGCGCACCACTTGCTGGCTCACTCGCAATCGATGCTGCGTGACGTGCAACGCCTGGTGGATTGGGACATACGCACCTCACTGTCGCCACTCGGCGCTGCGGCCATGGCCGGTTCCGCCATTGCTCGCCTGCCGCAACAGTCGGCCAAGGAAATGGGCTACAGCGGCGTCTGCGAAAACTCCATCGACGCCGTCGCCAGCCGCGATCACGTCGCCGAATTCCTGTTTATTGCGAGCATGCTCGGCATCAACATTTCCCGCCTCGCCGAAGAATTTTGCCTGTGGTCGTCGCGGCAATTTCGCTGGGTTGCGCTGGACGATGCCTACGCCACCGGCAGCTCGATCATGCCGCAGAAGAAAAACCCGGACATCGCCGAACTGGCCCGGGGCAAGGCGGGTCGCCTGATCGGTAACCTGACCGGTTTGCTCTCCACGCTGAAATCCCTGCCGCTGTCGTACAACCGCGACTTGAGCGAAGACAAGAACGGCGTGCTCGACAGCGTCGACACCTTGCTGCTGGTACTGCCGGCCATGGCCGGGATGGTCGCAACCATGAAGGTCAACGTCGAAGAACTGCGTCATCAGGCGCCACTGGGCTTCACCCTCGCCACCGAAGTCGCTGACTGGCTGGCCATGCGCGGCGTGCCGTTCAAGGAAGCGCATGAGATTACCGGTGCGCTGGTCCAGGCCTGCGAGAAACATGACCTCGAATTGTGGGAAGCCTCGCCGGCATTGCTGGCCGAAATCGACCCGCGCCTGACGCCTGAAGTGCGTGACAGTTTGACCCTGGAAGCCGCCATCGCCGCCCGCAGTGGCTGGGGCGGCACCGCACCGCAACAGGTGCGCGAGCAGATCGGCCGCCTGAAAACCGCCCTCGCCGCGCAACAGCAGTGGACCGAGGACTATCAGGGTTTCCGCCTCTGAGGCAAGACACAAAAACCTGTGGGAGCGGGCAAGCCCGCGTCCACAGGGATCACGTTGGACCTGTGATACCAGTGTACGGAGAAACAACATGAGCCAGACCCAGGCAGAACGACTCCAGTCGGAGCGCAAACTGGCGGAAAACCAGTTCGACATCACGCAATACCAGCATGTGCCACGGCGTTATTACGGGCGGATTTTCTTCGCCACCCTCATCGTCGTCGCCATTCTCGGTCTGGTGCGGGCCTTCGCCGAAGGCAAGATCGAATGGTCGTACATCGGCCAGTTCCTGACCTCCCAGGCGATCATGTGGGGCTTGCTCAACACCGTCGTCATGGCCGTGCTGGCGATGGCGCTGGGCATTATTTTCGGGGTGATCACCGCGATCATGCGCATGTCGGCCAACCCGATCCTGCGCTACGTGGCCGTGACCTACACCTGGCTGTTTCGCGGTACGCCACTGATCCTGCAACTGCTGTTGTGGTTCAACCTCGCATTGATTTTCCCCACCATCGGCATCCCCGGCCTGTTCGAAATGGACACTGTGAGCCTGATGACGCCGTTCGTGGCCGCCCTGCTCGGCTTGAGCATCAACCAGGGCGCCTACACCGCCGAAGTGGTGCGCGCCGGGTTGCTGTCGGTGGACACTGGCCAGTACGAGGCCGCCAAGTCGATCGGCATGCCGCGCCTGCAAGCGCTGCGCCGCATCATTCTGCCGCAGGCCATGCGGATCATCATTCCGCCGGTCGGTAACGAATTCATCGGCATGGTCAAAATGACCTCGCTGGCGAGCGTTATCCAGTACTCGGAACTGCTCTACAACGCCCAGAACATCTACTACGCCAACGCTCGCGTGATGGAGCTGCTGATCGTCGCCGGTATCTGGTACCTGGCCACGGTCACCGTGCTGTCCTTTGGTCAAAGCCGCCTGGAGCGTCGTTTCGCTCGCGGCGCCGGCAAGCGTTCTTGAGGAGCCCCACATGAGAAGCATCGTCAAGGCCGTGAGCCTGAACAAATATTACGACCAGTACCACGCGCTCAAGGACATCAACATCGAAGTCGAGCAAGGCGAAGTGCTGTGCATCATCGGCCCGTCCGGCTCCGGCAAAAGCACCTTGCTGCGCTGCGTCAACCAGCTGGAAAAGATCGACAAGGGCGGCCTGTGGGTCGACGGCGAACTGGTGGGTTACCGCGTCGTCGGCAACAAACTGCACGAGCTCAACGAGTCGCAGATCGCCCGTCAACGCCTGTCCACCGGCATGGTGTTCCAGCGTTTCAACCTGTTCCCGCACATGACGGTGCTGCAAAACATCATCGAAGGGCCGTGCCAGGTGCTCAAACGTTCGCCCAAGGAGGCGCACGAAGAAGCCGTGGAACTGCTCGCTCGCGTCGGCCTGGCCGACAAGCGCAACAGCTACCCGATCGAGCTGTCGGGTGGCCAGCAACAACGCGTGGCCATTGCCCGCGCCCTGGCCATGCGGCCCAAGCTGATGCTGTTCGATGAACCCACTTCGGCACTCGACCCGGAACTGGTCGGTGAGGTGCTGTCGGTGATGCGCGATCTGGCGCAAACCGGCATGACCATGATCGTCGTCACCCATGAACTGGGCTTCGCTCGCGAGGTTTCCAACCGCATGGTGTTCATGGACGGCGGGCAGATCGTGGAGGCAGGAAGCCCCGAAGAAATACTAATAAGTCCGCAAAACCCGCGCACCCAAAGCTTCATTTCTGCCGTTCGAACCTAAGCGCTGTTTGGCGCTCACAACACTCATAAGAGAACGACCATGAAGAACTTCGTTATTCCAGCAGTACTCGCCGGCCTGATGGCTTCCAGCTTCACCTTCGCCGCCGAATTGCCGGCCAGCATCAAGGCCAAGGGCGAGATCGTGGTAGCGATCATGCCGAACTACCCACCGATGGATTTCAAGGACCCGGCCACCAACACCCTCACCGGCCTGGACTATGACCTGGGCAATGCCCTGGCCGAGCGTCTGGGCGTGAAGATCAAATGGCAGGAAACCGGTTTCGAACAGATGATCAACGCGCTGACCACCGACCGCGTGGACATGGTCTTGTCCGGCATGACCGACACTGCCGAGCGTCAAGCCAGCGTGACTTTCGTTGACTACTTCACCAGCGGTCCGCAGTTCTACACCCTGCAGAAGAACAAGGACTTCAACGAGATCATCGACCTGTGCGGCAAGAAAGTCGGCACCAGCCGCCGCACCACCTTCCCGTCGGAAATCGCCGAGTGGAGCAAGGCCAACTGCGAAGCCGCCGGCAAGCCTGCAATCAACGTGATCGGCACCGAAGGTTCGGCCGATGCCCGGGCGCAACTGCGCCAGAGCCGTATCGACGCGGCGATGCAGGGCAGCGAGACCCTGCCCTACCTCAAGACCCAGGAAAAGGACATGTACAAAACCGTGGGCCTGCCGATCTCCTCGCAGTTCACCGGGTTGGGCGTGAGCAAGAAAAAGCCTGAGCTGAGTGAAGCGGTGAAGGTCGCGTTGCAGAGCATGATTGATGACGGCAGCTACCAGACCATCCTGAAGAAATGGGACCTGGAACTGGGCGCAATCAAGACTGTGACCATCAACGCCGGGAAATAAGCGGCAGGCTCGCTCCCACAATGGTCTGGGCCAAACACAATTTTTGGCCGACCAATAAACCTGTGGGAGCGGGCTTGCCCGCGATGGCGATCTGTCAGGTGACATAGATGTTGAATGTGCCGGCCTCATCGCGGGCAAGCCCGCTCCCACAGGTTTTGTGGTGTACCTATAAATGAATGGAGTGCCACTGATGTCCTCCTCGCTGCAACCCACCTGGCCCGCCCCGCACAAAGCCTGCCTCGCCCTCGCCTTCGATCTCGATGGCCCGACCGGCGATGCCATGCTCAATGGCTCGATCTGGCACAAGCCCGAGTACTTCGGTTTCGGCGGTTACGGCCCTTACCGGGCGCTGCCGCGGATTCTCGACCTGCTGGACGAATTCAGGATTCCAACGACCTTCTTCGTCCCCGCCTGGGTCGTGGAGAACTGGCCGACACAGTGCCAGGCGATTATCGAGCGCGGGCATGAGGTGGCGTACCACGGCTACAAACACGAATCCTTTTACGCCCTGACGCTGGACCAGCAAAAGGACGTGATGAAGACATCACGCGAGGTGTTCTGGAAACACCTGGCGATCCGCGCCGAAGGCTTTCGCACCCCGTCCGGCGATTGGCGCGCCGAGACCCCGGCGATGCTGGTTGAAGCCGGCGTGACCTATTCCAGCAGCATGCGCGGCGATGACCGGCCGTACCTGGTCAAGGTACCCGGCCACGACACGCCGTTGGTGGAAATTCCCGGCCGCTGGGAAATGGACGACTACGCCTCCCTCGCCTACACCCGTGCCCCGAACTTCCCCTCGGGCCTCGACCGCACCGCCAGCTACGCGCTGACCCTCGACAACTGGTGCCGCGAATACGACGGCGCGATGAACGAAGGCCTGTGCCTGACCACCTTGTTCCACCCCAAGATCACCGGCAAACCGGGACGCATCCTGTTGCTGGAAAAACTCTTTGACCACATGCGCCAGCGCGATGACGTGTGGTTCGCGACCTGCCGCGATGTCGCCCAGTGGTGGCTGAAGGAGCACCACCATGGCTGATTTCACTGTGTGGCCTCAAGGCAAGCGCTGTGCCGTGGTGTTGACCGTTGATTACAACGACATCCACGGCATTCTGACCCAGGCGCCTGAAGTCGCCGGGCGCGACAAGACGCTGTCTGTCTGGCGTTACGGCACTCAACGCGGAGTCGAGCGCTTACTCGGTTTGTTCAAGGAACTGGGGGTGTCCAGCAGTTGGTGCATCCCCGGCATCGTCGCCGAGGAAAACCCCGAACACCTCCGCGCAATACAGGCCGGCGGGCATGAAATCGCCTGTTCAGGCTATCGCCACCAGAACTATGACACCCTCGATCTCGCCCAACAGAGCGCTGAGATTGCCAAGGGTTGCGCAGCGTTGACCGCGCTGACCGGTCAGCGCCCCACAGGATTTCGCATCCCGGCCGGCAACGGCGCAGCGGGTTTCATCGAGGCCTTGAGGGGTCAGGGCATTCGCTGGTCTTCATCGTGGCGTGGCGATGACTTGCCGTTCAAGCATCCGACTGCACCGGAAGTCATCGAGTTGCCGCTGCACTATGAACTGGAAGACGAGCCGTATTTCGCCTTCAACCTGAGCCCTGCCGTGCCTCCGGCGCAGTCGCGGATCGCGTCTTACAGCCACACCCTGGGCAACCTGCAAATGGACTTCGCCGGGTTCTACCGGTTTGGCCTGTGCTACGTGCTGCGCCTGCACCCGGAAATCATCGCCACGCCGGGGCGCATCGGTGTCCTGCGCGAATTGCTTGAGGGCATTCAGCAACACAAAGATGTGTGGATCGCCACCGCCGCTGAAGTCGCGCAGTGGTGGGCCGGTTCGGCGCAGCCTGTGGCCGAGGATCACCCGGCCTCGGTGTATGAGCGCCATTATCGGGATTACCTCGTATGACCGAACGCATGCAGCGACTGGCGCAGTTTTGCGTCGACACTCGCTACGAAGACTTGCCCCCGGCTTTGGTGACGCAAGCCAAGCGGCACATTCTCGATACCTTCGGCGCGACGTTGGCCGGTTCTGTGAGCGACGTGGCGAAACAGGCGCAACAGGTGTTCGCGGGTGAAACCGGAGAAACGTTGGTCTGGGGCACCGGATTGCGGGTCGGGGCCATTCAGGCGGCCATGCTCAACGGCGTCGCGGCCCATGCGCTGGAACTGGACGACACCGGTGGCTGCGACCATTCCGGCGCGGTGGTGCTTCCAGCGGTCATGGCGGCGGTATCGATGTCGCCCACCCCTGTCAGCGGTCGCGAGCTGATCACCGCCGTGGTCATCGGCTACGAAGTTGGCCGGCGCGTGCTGGAAGCCTGCGGCGGTTACTCGGCGCACAACGGCGCGGGCTGGCACTCCACCGCCACGTGCGGTGTATTCGGCGCGGCCGCGGCGAGCGCACGGATCCTGCGTCTGGACCTTCAGCAAACGTTATCGGCGCTGGGCATCGCCGGCAGTTTCAGTGGCGGATTGTGGGCGTTTATCCATGACGGCTCGCACAGCAAAAAACTGCACAGTGGCCGCGCCGCGGAAGGTGGATTGCTCGCGGCACGGTTTGCGCAGCAGGGCATCAGTGGGCCAACGAAGTTGTTCGATGATGTCTGGGGCGGTTTTCTGAAAACCCTCGCCGGCGTGACATCGCAGCCCGAGGCACTGGACGCCGACGTGGGCGTCGTGTGGAAACTCGCCCGCTGTTCGATCAAGCCTCATGCCTCGTGCCGGGGCACGCATTCGGCCATCGACGCATTGGGGCTGTTGCTCGATCAATTGCAGGTCGATGTCGATCAGGTCGAAGACATTCATGTTTCGCTGTGCGGGTTTCTTCAAGGCATGTGCGGCGACCAGGAAGTCAGCACCTTGGCGGCGGCGCAGATGAGTTTGCCGTATGCCCTGGCTGCACGGTTGGTTCATGGTCATTGCCGGTTGCAGGCCTATGACGATGCGCAACGCCGTGATCCGCGTATCGCGCACTGGATGTCGCGCGTTCGCCTTGAAGTGGACCCGCAACTGTCAGAGGATGGCGAGCCGGTTGTCAGCCTGCGAACCGTGGACGGTCGGCAGGCAAGCCTGTGTGTCGACGTGCCGCTGGGAGCGCCGGGGAATCCGTTGAGTGATGCGGCGTTGGAACAGAAGTTTTTCAGTCTGGCCGGGCGGGTGATGTCGCAGGAACGGGCGGCGCAATGGCTTGGGCAGTTGTGGCGGCTGGAGGAGATGGAATCGGTTCGTTTGCTGGATCGGTGGCTGGTTTGATCAAGAGGTTGAATCGGCTGACGCCATCGCGAGCAAGCTCGCTCCCACAGGGCAATGCATTCCAAATGTGGGAGCGAGCTTGCTCGCGATGGCCGCGCCTCGGTCTGCCGGTAAACACTCAAAAAACCAAATAAGGACATTTGCCCCACCGTGGCCACTTACTCGCTCGTTATCCGCCGCTTGATGATTGTCTCGCTGACGATTGTCGTCAGCCGCGCCATCACCAGTCCGCTGCTCACGCTGTTCCTGAGCAACAAACTCGGCCTCAACCAACAGGACGTCGGTTTGCTGCTAGGCATCGCGGTGTTTATCGCTACCCTGCTCGCGCTCTACGGCGGCTACATCATCGACCGTCTGGAAAAGCGCCGACTGCTGATCCTCGCCATGCTTTCCAGTGCCATCGGCTTTGTGCTGCTGACCTTTGCCGAAAACCTCTACCTGACCACCGCCACGCTGGTGATCACTGAAACGGCATCGGCGCTGTTCCTGATCGGATCGAAAGCGATCCTCAGCGAAAACCTGCCCATGGGCCAGCGCGCCAAGGCCTTTTCCCTGCGCTACACCTTGACCAACATCGGTTACGCCACCGGGCCGATGCTCGGTGTGGTGATTGCCGGGGTGTACCCGATTGCGCCATTTCTGATTGCCGGTGGCATCGCGTTCTTCAGCATCTTCCTGATGATCGGCATCCCCAAGGACTCGGCCCCGGTGCCCGCCATCGGCCAACCCCAGAGCTTTCTCAAGACGCTGATCACCCTGAAAAACGACCGCACGCTGATCATGTTCACCTGCGGTTGCCTGCTCAGTACTGTGGTCCACGGCCGGTTCACCTTGTACCTGTCGCAATACCTGCTGGTGACTCACGATTCCAAACGCGCCCTGGAAACCATGGCCGCCCTGCTCGCTTGTAACGCCATCAGCGTGATCCTGCTGCAATACCAGATCGGCCGGTTTCTCAAGCGCGAACAACTGCGCTACTGGATTGCCGGCGGCACCAGCCTGTTCATCGTCGGTTTGATCGGCTTTAGCCTGGCCGACAGCCTGGTGTCATGGTGCGTGGCCATGTTCATCTTCACCCTGGGCGAAATGATCATTTACCCCGCCGAGTTCCTCTTCGTCGACACCCTGGCCCCGGAAGAATTGCGCGGCAGCTATTACGGCGCGCAGAACCTCGCCGCACTCGGCGGCGCATTGAGCCCGGTGATCTGCGGCTTCCTGCTGATGCACACCCCCGCACCGACGATGTTCTATGCCTTGAGCGCACTGACCGCAATGGGCGGATTCCTGTGCTTCATGAGTGGACGGCGCGTGGCAATACTGCAAAATTAATGCACTGAAACTGCATTAATATGAATTTGTCAGTACATGGATTCAACGGCACACTGTGCCCCGTTCCTCCCCCAATAGTTGGAACACCTTCAAGGGCTTTCTGGATATCCCAGCCAAGCCTTTTTTTTTGCTCGTTTTTTTGTTCACGGATCAACTTCATCATGTTCGCTCGCTGGTTGCCCGCCGCCATCAACACCCGCCCTTCCGAATGGAGCCGCGCCGCCATCGGCATGGCCCTTGGGACGCTGTTCAGCGTTTGGGTTTGCGGGCAAGTGTTTGGCATGGAAGTGGCGCAGCACCTGATCGGCCCGCTGGGTGCATCGGCCGTGTTGTTGTTCGCTGTGTCCTCCGGCGCCCTCGCCCAGCCGTGGTCGATTCTGGGCGGCTACTTGAGCGCCGGAGTGGTTTCGCTGCTGGTTGCCCATGTGCTCGGGCGAACCCTCGGCAGTGCCTGCCTGGCAGCGGGCATGGCGCTGATGTTGATGTGCTGGCTGCGTTGCCTGCATCCGCCGGCCGGGGCTTTGGCATTGCTGTTGGTGCTGGCCGATCCGGCCACCATTGCCATGGACTGGAAGGCCCTCGGCCCGGTGATGCTCGGTGCCTCGGCGATGCTGCTCAGCGCCCTGGCCTACAACAACCTGACGCGCATTCGCTACCCCAAACGCGCCAGCGAACCGGTGGCCGTGATCCCCGCCGATCACCCGCCTGTTGACAGCCAGGCCATCACTGCCCAAGACCTGAAAATGGCGTTGGCGGACATGGAGGCGTTCTTCGATGTCACGCCTGAAGACCTCGAACAGCTGATCCATGCCAGTGAACTGCACGCCAAGCGGCGCAGTATCAGCGAAGTACTCAGCAAACGCATTTAACCAATCCTTGTGGGAGCCGAGCTTGCTCGCGATAGCAGTGTGTCATTCAACATTTATGTTGGCTGACAGGACCCCATCGCGAGCAAGCTCGGCTCCCACAAGTTTGTTGCAAAAACGCAGACAGGACCTGCACATTTCCCGGTTGTACATCACAAATTTGCACTGGTACGATCCTGCATCGCTCGCGCGCGAGCTTCTCTATAAAGAACAATAAAAGCAGGGAGTTAGTGATGACTGCTCAGGTTTTATCGAAGGGGACTTCGTCCATGGACGCCACGCAAAACGAAGTGCTGGCCGAGGTTCGCAACCACATCGGTCACCTGACCCTCAACCGCCCCGCCGGCCTCAATGCCTTGACCTTGGACATGGTGCGCGACCTGCAGCGTCAGCTCGATGCCTGGGCTCAGGATCCACACGTACACGCGGTGGTCTTGCGCGGTGCCGGCGAGAAAGCCTTCTGTGCCGGCGGCGATATTCGCTCGCTGTACGACAGTTTCAAAAGCGGCGACACGCTGCACCAGGATTTCTTCGTCGAGGAATACGCCCTGGACCTCGCCATCCACCATTACCGCAAACCCGTGCTCGCCTTGATGGACGGCTTCGTCCTGGGCGGCGGCATGGGCCTGGTGCAAGGCGCCGACCTGCGAGTAGTCACCGAAAAAAGCCGTCTGGCGATGCCGGAAGTCGGCATCGGCTACTTCCCGGACGTCGGTGGCAGCTACTTCCTGCCACGCATCCCCGGTGAACTGGGGATGTACCTCGGTGTCAGCGGTGTGCAGATTCGCGCGGCGGATGCGCTCTACTGCGGGTTGGCCGACTGGTATCTGGAGAGCGAAAAACTGGCCGTGCTGGACGACAAACTCGACCAGCTCGAATGGCACGACACGCCGCTCAAAGACCTGCAGGGCTTGCTGGCTAAACTCGCGGTGCAGCAACTGCCCGACGCACCGCTGGAAGCGCTCCGCCCGGCCATCGACCACTTCTTCGCCTTGCCCGATGTGCCGAGTATTGTTGAGCAATTGCGTCAAGTGACGATTGCCGACAGCCATGAGTGGGCACTGACCACTGCCGACCTGCTGGACAGCCGTTCGCCGCTGGCCATGGGCGTGACCCTGGAAATGCTCCGTCGGGGTCGGCACTTGAGTCTGGAAGACTGCTTCGCCCTTGAGCTGCACCTGGACCGTCAATGGTTCGAGCGCGGCGACCTGATCGAAGGCGTGCGCGCCTTGCTGATCGACAAAGACAAGACGCCGCGCTGGAACCCGCCGACCTGGCAGGCGCTGGACGTCAAGCATGTCGCGAGTTTCTTCACAGGCCTTGATGAGAGTGGGAACTGAGCCATGCACGATATCGAATTGAGCGAAGAGCAAGTCATGATCCGCGACATGGCCCGGGACTTTGCCCGCGGCGAAATCGCGCCCCATGCGCAAGCCTGGGAAAAGGCTGGCTGGATCGACGACGGTCTGGTGGCGAAGATGGGTGAACTCGGGCTGCTGGGCATGGTGGTGCCTGAAGAATGGGGCGGCACCTATGTCGACTACGTGGCCTACGCCTTGGCGGTGGAAGAGATTTCCGCGGGTGATGGCGCTACCGGTGCGCTGATGAGCATTCACAACTCGGTCGGGTGCGGCCCCGTTTTGAACTATGGCACTGAAGAACAGAAACAGACCTGGCTGCCGGATCTGGCCAGCGGCCAGGCCATCGGCTGCTTCTGCCTGACCGAACCACAAGCCGGTTCCGAAGCGCACAACCTGCGCACCCGCGCCGAACTGCGCGACGGCCAGTGGGTGATCAACGGCGCCAAGCAATTTGTCAGCAACGGCAAGCGCGCGAAACTGGCGATTGTGTTTGCCGTGACCGATCCGGACCTGGGCAAACGCGGCATTTCGGCCTTCCTGGTGCCGACTGACACCGCCGGTTTTATCGTCGATCGCACGGAACACAAGATGGGCATCCGCGCCTCCGACACCTGCGCGGTGACGTTGAATAACTGCACCATTCCTGAAGCCAACCTGCTGGGTGAGCGCGGCAAAGGCCTGTCCATCGCCCTGTCCAACCTCGAAGGCGGCCGCATCGGCATCGCCGCGCAAGCCTTGGGCATTGCCCGAGCCGCGTTCGAAGCGGCGCTGGCCTATGCGCGGGATCGGGTGCAATTCGACAAGCCGATCATCGAACACCAGAGCATCGCCAACATGCTCGCTGACATGCACATGCAGCTGAACGCCGCGCGTTTGCTCATCCTGCATGCGGCGCGCCTGCGCACGGCCGGCAAACCCTGCCTGTCGCAAGCTTCACAGGCCAAGCTGTTTGCCTCGGAAATGGCCGAAAAGGTGTGCTCGTCCGCGATTCAGATTCATGGTGGTTATGGGTATCTGGAAGACTATCCAGTGGAGAAGTACTACCGGGATGCGCGGATTACGCAGATTTACGAAGGGTCGAGCGAGATACAGCGGATGGTGATCGCCCGCGAGCTCAAAAACTATCTGGTCTGAAGCCTAAAAGCATCGCGGGCAAGCCCGGCTCCCACAGGTTACGTGTCAATGGAAAGGACACCGATAACCTGTGGGAGCCGGGCTTGCCCGCGATGGCGTCAGTCAAAACGCCGCATTACTTACCTTTGAACTCAGCCTCACGCTTGGCAATAAACGCTGCCATCCCTTCCTTCTGATCCTGCGTCGCAAACGCCGCATGGAACACCCGGCGCTCAAAGCGCACGCCTTCGGACAGGCTCACTTCGAACGCACGGTTGACGCTCTCCTTGACCATCATCGCAATCGGCAGCGACTTCTTGGCAATCAGCGCCGCAACTTTCAGCGCTTCGTCCAGCAGTTCATCCGCCGGCACGATCCGCGCGACGATGCCGCAACGCTCTGCTTCCACTGCGTCGATCAAACGCCCACTCAGGCACATTTCCATGGCCTTGGCTTTGCCCACGGCGCGGGTCAGGCGCTGGGTACCGCCCATGCCCGGCAGCACGCCGAGGTTGATTTCCGGCTGGCCGAACTTGGCATTGTCGCCCGCCAGGATGAAGTCGCACATCAGCGCCAGTTCACAGCCACCGCCCAAGGCAAAACCGTTGACCGCGGCGATGATCGGCTTGCGGCGGTTGGCCACGCGATCGCTGTCGCTGAACAGGTCGTCGATGTAGATTTGCGGGTAGGTCAGCTCGGCCATTTCCTTGATGTCGGCGCCGGCGGCAAAGGCTTTTTTCGAGCCGGTCAGCACGATGCAGCCGATGTTCGAATCGGCTTCCAGGCCATCAAGGGCGTGATTCAGCTCGCTGACGATCTGCGCGTTCAACGCGTTCAGCGCTTGCGGGCGGTTCAAGGTGATCAGGCCGACGCGGCCATGGGTTTCCAGCAAAATCGTTTCGTAACTCACAGAGGAACTCCTTCTTATAAATTGCGCGAAATAACCATGCGTTGAATATCGCTGGTGCCTTCGTAGATCTGGCAGACCCGCACGTCGCGATAAATGCGCTCCAGCGGGAAATCGTTGAGGTAACCGTAACCGCCGAGGGTTTGCAATGCCGAGGAGCAGACCTTCTCGGCCATTTCCGAGGCGA
Organism: Pseudomonas mucoides; assembly: GCF_015461845.1. Classification (GTDB taxonomy): domain Bacteria; phylum Pseudomonadota; class Gammaproteobacteria; order Pseudomonadales; family Pseudomonadaceae; genus Aquipseudomonas; species Aquipseudomonas mucoides. Next base: position 449,774 of record NZ_JACOPW010000002.1, read on the forward strand.
ACAGCTTGGCCATGGACGCTTCGACCAGCGCCGGTTTGCCGCTGTCACGCAACGCCGCCGCGTAATGCACCATCTGGCGGGCCACGGCAATTTGTGTGGCCATGTCGGCGAGGCGGAACGCAACCGCCTGGTGTTCGATGATCGGTTTGCCGAAACTCTCGCGCTCACGGGCGTAGTCACGGGCCGCTTCGAACGCGGCGCGAGCCATGCCCACCGATTGCGACGCAATGCCGACGCGGCCACCTTCGAGGTTGGCCAGGGCGATTCGATAACCTTCGCCCTCTTCGCCCAAACGGTTGGCGACCGGGACTTTAACGTCTTCGAACAGGATCTGGCAGGTGTCGGACGCGTGCTGACCGAGTTTGTCTTCGACCCGCGCGACTTTGTAGCCCGGCGAATCGGTCGGTACGATCAACGCGGTGATGCCACGTTTGCCCGCGCTCGGGTCGGTCACCGCGAACACAATCACCACCCCGGCGTTTTGCCCGGAGGTGATGAACTGTTTGCAGCCGTTGAGCACGTAGTGATCGCCTTCCAGCCGTGCGCGGGTTTTCAGGCCGCTGGCGTCGGAACCGGCCTGCGGTTCGGTCAGGGCAAAGGCGCCAAGCATTGCGCCACTGGCCAAGGGCTTGAGGAAGCGTTCTTTCTGATCGTCGTTGCCATAGTGCAGGATCGGTACGCAGCCGACCGAGTTGTGCACGCTCATGATGGTCGAGCATGCGCCGTCACCGGCGGCGATTTCTTCCAGGGCCATGGCGTAGGCCAGGTAACCGGTGTCGCAACCGCCCCACTGCTCCGGCACCAGCATGCCGAAGAAGCCGAGCTCGGCCATTTCACCGATGGCTTCCTTGGGGAAACGGTGTTCGCGATCCCACTCGGCGGCGAACGGTTTCAGCCGTTCCTGGGCAAACTGCCGGGCGGCTTCGCTGATCTGCAGTTGTTCGTCATTGGGAATCATGCCAAGTCCTTAAAATAAGCCTGTCGTACAAAATGACGGGTTGAAACACTGAACCTGTAGGAGCGAGCCTGCTCGCGATGGCGGTCTCATAGTCAACATTTCTACTGACTGATACACCGCTATCGCGAGCAGGCTAGCTCCTACAGGGACTGAGTGCTTCAGTAGAGGCATTCAACCGCCATGGCCGTGGCTTCGCCACCGCCGATGCAGATCGCTGCGACGCCGCGTTTCAGGCCTTTCTGGCGCAGGGCCGAAAGCAAGGTCACGAGAATCCGCGCGCCCGACGCACCAATCGGATGGCCCAAGGCGCACGCGCCGCCGTGAACGTTGACCTTCTCGTGCGCGATTTCCAGTTGGGTCATCGTTACCAGACTGACCACGGCGAACGCTTCGTTCACTTCAAACAGTTCGACCTGGTCCAGCGACCAGCCGGTTTTCTTCATCAACTTCTTGATCGCGCCCACGGGTGCCACCGGGAACAGGCCCGGTGTGTCGGCAAACGCCGCGTGGCCGTGAATCACGGCCAGTGGTTTCAGCCCTTGTTTCTCGGCTTCGGAACGGCGCATCAGCACCAGTGCCGCCGCGCCGTCGGAAATCGAACTGGAGTTCGCCGCCGTGACCGTACCGCCCTCGCGGAACGCTGGTTTCAACGAAGCAATCTTGTCCAGTTTGGCTTTCGGTGGCTGTTCGTCGTTGCTGATCAGTACTTGCTCCTTGCCGACCATGACCGACACCGGGACGATCTCGTCCTTGAAGCTGCCGTCCTTGATCGCCTGCTGCGCGCGGGTGGTCGAGGCGATGGCAAAGGTGTCTTGCGCTTCGCGGGTGAACCCGTTGGTTTCCGCGCAATCCTCAGCAAAAGTGCCCATCAGGCGGCCCTTGTCGTAGGCATCTTCCAGACCGTCGAGGAACATGTGATCGAGCACACGGCCGTGGCCCATGCGATAACCGCTGCGCGCGCGGTCCAGCAGGTACGGCGCGTTGGACATGCTTTCCATGCCGCCCGCGACCACCACATCAGCACTGCCGGCCATCAGCATGTCGTGGGCCAGAATCGCCGCTTCCATGCCCGAACCGCACATCTTGTTGAGCGTGGTGCAACGGGTCGATTTGTCCAGCCCGGCGCCCAGTGCAGCCTGACGCGCCGGCGCCTGGCCGAGGCCGGCGGACAGCACGCAGCCAAACAGCACTTCTTCAACGGATTCGGCGTTGATGCCGGCGCGCTCGACGGCGGCACGGATGGCCAGGGCGCCGAGTTGCGGTGCGGTCAGGCTTTTCAGTTCGCCCTGAAACCCGCCCATCGGGGTGCGGACGGCGCTGACGATAACAATCGGATCGTTGGCAATGGTCATGTCAAAACTCCTTACTTGGCGGCCATGCGCAAGGCACCGTCGAGACGGATCACCTCGCCGTTGAGCATGCTGTTTTCAATGATATGCCGGACCAGCGCGGCGTACTCGCCGGGTTTGCCCAGGCGCGGCGGGAATGGCACGCCAGCGGCCAGCGAATCGCGCACTTCCTGGGTCATGCCGGCCATCATTGGCGTTTCGAAAATGCCCGGGGCGATGGTCATCACGCGGATGCCAAAACGCGCCAGTTCACGGGCGGCGGGCAAGGTCAGGCTGACGATGGCGCCTTTGGACGCGGCATAAGCCGCCTGGCCGATCTGGCCGTCATAGGCAGCGACCGAGGCCGTGTTGATGATCACGCCGCGTTCGCCATCGGCGTCCGGCTGGGTTTCGGCGATGGCCGCCGAGGCCAGGCGCAGCATGTTGAAGCTGCCGATCAGGTTGACGTTGATCACCTGGCTGAAACTGGCCAATGCATGCGGGCCGTTCTTGCCGAGGATTTTCTCGCCACGCACGATACCGGCGCAATTGACCAGACCGTTGAGGCCACCGAAGGCTTTGACCGTGGCCTGCACCGCCGCTTCCGCCGCCGCTTCGTTGCTGATGTCCGCGACCACGCTTTGCGCGCCCAGGCGCTGGGCCTGCGCCGCCACGGCCTCGGCATTCATGTCCACCAGCATCACTTTGGCGCCGGCCGCGACCAGCATTTCAGCCGTGGCGGCCCCCAGGCCGGAAGCACCGCCGGTGACCAGAAAAATCTTGTTTTCGATCTGCATCATTGTTTCCTTGGATTCAAGCTGAAACGTTCTTCGCGGCGGCCTCTTGAGCCTTGGCGATTTCCTGGTTGCGCAAGATAAAGCGCTGCAATTTGCCGCTAGGGGTTTTCGGCAACTCGCTGACAAATTCGATTTCACGAGGATAGGAATGCGCCGCCAGACGCTTGCGCACATGTTGGCGCAGTTCTTCGGCCAACTCCGGTGTGGCGCGGTATTGCTCGCAGATCACGACGAAGGCCTTGACCAGTTCGGTGCGCTCCGGATCGGGTTTGCCGACCACCGCCGCCTCGACCACGGCCGGGTGCTCGATCAACGCACTTTCCACGTCGAACGGGCCGACGCGGTAGCCGGAGGTGGTGATCACGTCATCGCTGCGACCGACGAAGCTGATGCTGCCGTCCGGGTTCCACTCCACGGTGTCGCCACTTAAATAATAGTCGCCGACGAACGCTTTGGTCGGCGCGCCTTCATAGCCGTTGAACCAGCACATCGGCGACTGGGTGCGATCGATGGCCAGAATGCCGGGCTGACCGACGCCGAGCTCCTTGTATTCTTCGTCCAGCACCACGATGCGGTGGCCAGGCGAGGCAAAACCGGCGGCGCCAACGTGAACCGGGTGTTCCAGTGCATGGTGATTGCACAGGACCATGCCCAGTTCGGTCTGGCCGTAATGGTCGTGGATGACCACGCCGAGGTTGTCGGCGAACCAGCGGATCACTTCCGGGTTCAGCGGTTCGCCGGCGCTGCTGACGATGCGCAGCTTGCCCTTGATCGACTTGGCGAACTCGTCGCCGCCCGCGATCAGCAGGCGGTAAGCCGTCGGCGATCCGGTGAGGTTGGTGATCCCATACTTGTTGATCACCCGGCAGGTGCTTTCGAGGGTGAATGGGCCATCGTAAAAGGTGATCGGATGCCCCATCGACATCGGCCCGGTGACGCCGAAATAGATGCCGTAGGCCCAGCCCGGATCGGCCACGTTCCAGAACGCGTCTTCGGGACGCAAATCCACGGCGTCGCGGGTGTAGCTCTGGAACGCGACGATGGCTTTGAGCGGCACCGACAAGGCTTTCGAAGGGCCGGTGGTGCCCGAAGTGAACATCAACAGGAACGGGTCTTCGCCGGTCAGCAGCACCGGTTCGCAGTCGGCGGAATAATTCGCCAGTTCGGCCCAGAAGCTGTAATCGCCACGGACGATGCCCTGGCCTTTGGCGCCACCGACGGTGACGACGGTCGGGCAGTCGGCGACTTCAGCGAGTTTCGGGCGATTGACCGCGTCGGTCACCACGACTTTGGCCCCGGAGCAGCCGAGACGGTGTTCGATGGCTTTGGGGCCGAACGCGGTAAACAGCGGCTGATACACCGCCCCAATGCGCCAGGTGGCGAACACGGTGATCAATAATTCGATGTTGCGTGGCAGGAGGCCGGCGACCTTGTCGCCCTTCTTCACCCCTTGGGCCAGCAGGAAATTGGCAAAACGCGCGGCTTTATCCTGCAAGTCGCAGAAGGTGTACGTGGCGCTGGCGCCATCGCGCCCTTCCCAGAACAGCGCAATGCGCCCCGGCAAGGCATGCCGGTCGCAACACTCGACACAGGCGTTGAGCGCTTGCAGGGAACCGCTGAGTGCGGCGTCGACGGTGTGCTGATAATTGAACTGTGATGTGGCAGACAAGTAATCGCGCATTGCCAGAATCCCTTTGTATTTTTATTAGGTTGGGGGAACCGTAAAAACCAGGGAAATACTCGCTCTGTGGGCAGAACGGGGCAATGGTCAAAGTTATCAAGTTGCGTGACTGCTTTGGCCAAGGTTCAGGAGGTGGGGCGCCCGAGCGGACGCCATCGCGGGCAAGCCACGCTCCCACAAGGGACTGCATTCCAAATGAGGGAGCGTGGCTTGCCCGCGATGGCGTCGGTCGTATCTATACAGGGTTTGGATCAGTGCGCTTCGTTCAGAATCAGGCTGCGGTAATGCCCCGGATTAGACCCCGACCACTTGCGGAACGCCTTGTAGAACGAACTGGCATCGGCAAACCCCAACCGCGTCGCGATCTCGGCGAAGCTGATGCTCGGCTCGGCCAGCCAGACGATTGCCAGTTCCTTGCGCACGCTGTCCTTGAGCCCTTGATAGGTCTGCCCTTCTTCCGCCAGACGCCGGCGCAAGGTTGAGGCCGATATGCACAGTTGCTGCGCCAAGGGTTCGGTCTCGGGCCACTGTTCAGCGGGGAGCTGTCGCAAGTTGTGCTTGATTCGGCTCGCAAGGCTTTCCGGATCACGGTACTTGACCAGGATATTGGCCGGCGCATGGGCCAGGAAACGCTTGAGTTCTTCCGGGCTGCGCTTGATGGGTAAATCCAGGCAGTCGGCCGAGAAAATCATCCGGGTGCGCGGGCGGTCGAAGCGCAGGTTCTCGGAGAACATCACCTGATAGTCGTCGCAAAAATCCGGCGCGGCGCAGCGCAATTCGATGGCCAGAATCGGGATGCGCCGCCCGGCCAACCAGCAGGCCACGCCGTGGACGATCATCCAGTAGGTAAAGTAGGTGAAGGCGCGACGCGGGTCCTGGTCGTCTTCCAGCAGCACGATTTCGGCCAGGCTTTGCTGGCGAACCAATTGCGCGGGCACGTGTTCGAGCATCAACGACAGAAAGCTCAACCCCGTGATCAAACCAGCAGCGAGGCTGGGCTGAACCATGGAGCAACGACAAAGAAATTCGAGGCTGCCGGACTTGAGCTTGCGCGGGTCCATGCCAAAAAATTCGTCATCGCCACGCCGGGCCAGCAAGCGCCAGAGCCGCGCATAGGCGGTGGCCGGAACACGGGCATCGGTGGTCTGCAGCCAGGCCGGATCGATGCCGACCTTGTTCAACACCTCGTCGGTCGCCTGACCGGGGGCGCAACTTTGCAGCAGCGCTTCGCGCACCAGTTGAATGGAGATGGTGTCTTTTTCCGACATTGAGCGCGGTGAGCCCTGTTGTTTTTTGAGTGTGGGCATCTTACCGCAGCCGTTTGCCCAGTGCAGATCCCTGTAGGAGTGAGCCTGCTCGCGATAGCGGTGTGTCAGTCACCTCAGTTGCTGACAGTCAGTCCACCATCGCGAGCAGGCTCACTCCTACAGGGGAATGTGTGATGCTCAAGGTCGTTCAGGTTAGGTTCAGGTAAATGGCAATCAACCCCATATGGGAATGAGTGTCATTATGTTACAAATTAGCACCCTATCTAATTCCACCGGTGCTGAATGCTCGTTCCTTTCCTGATCATGCTGCGCGAAGGCATTGAAGCCGCGTTGATCGTTGGCATCATCGCCAGCTACCTCAAGCAAACCGGCCGTGGCCAGTGGATGCCCGCCGTGTGGATCGGCGTGTTCCTCGCCGCCGCCCTGGCCCTGCTGGTGGGCGGTGGCCTGGAGCTGGTCAGCGCCGAGTTCCCGCAGAAACAACAAGAGCTGTTTGAAGGCGTGGTCGGTCTGGTGGCCGTCGGCATTCTCAGTTCCATGGTGTTCTGGATGCGTAAAGTGGCGCGTTCGATCAAGCATTCCTTGCATGTATCCCTTGATCACGCGCTGACCGGTTCCAGAAACCAGGTGTTCGCGCTGATCGCCATGGTGTTTTTCGCCGTGGCCCGGGAAGGCCTGGAGACAGTGTTCTTCCTGCTCGCCGTGTTCCAGCAAAGCGAAGGCCCCGCCGCGCCCATCGGCGCCCTGCTCGGCCTGGCTTTGGCCGTCATCATCGGTTTCCTCATCTATACCGGCAGCATGCGCCTGAACCTCAGTGCGTTTTTCCGCTGGACCGGGTTGTTCATCCTCGTGGTCGCCGCCGGCATTCTCGCCAACTCGGTGCAGGCGCTGCATGAAGCCGGGCTGTGGAATCACCTGCAAACCGTGCTGTTCGATTTCAGCGCCACGCTGCCGATGGACGGCCCGCTGGGCTCGGTGCTGGCAGGCATGTTCGGCTATCAGGACGCGCCAACCGTCAGCACCGTCGGCGCTTATCTGATTTACCTGGTGGTGGCGCTGGGGATGTTTTTTCTCCCGGCCCCGGCACCCGCAAAACAGTCTTCTTCCGTTTCCAGTCAGTAAGGGCTTTCATGTCAACGCCAACTCCAAACGTGGCCGCACCTTCCAGGGCTTTGCGCTGGGCGGTGGCCGGTTCGGTGATCGTGATGATCGCCGCCGGCGGCCTGTTCTACTACGCCTCGAACATGGCCGCGGCCAAACGCCAGGCCAACCATGACGAAATCGTGGTGAACATTCACCCGCACAGCTGCGAGCCGAATGCGTTGACGGTCCCGGCCGGTCGCGCCAGTTTCCGCATCGTCAACCGCTCGGACCGCGCCGTGGAATGGGAAATCCTCGACGGCGTGCTAGTGCTCGAAGAGCGCGAGAACATCGCGCCGGGCCTGAGCCAGGTGATCAACGCCAACCTTGCGCCCGGCGACTACACGATCACCTGTGGCTTGCTCAGCAACCCGCGCGGCACCTTGCACGTGACCTCGACGGCCGCGTCCGACGCCGCCGCCAAGGCCAAACCGTCGATGGCCGCGTTCATCGGGCCGCTGTCGGAATTTCGCGTGTACCTGAGCAGCCAGAGCACGGCGCTGATCAAAGCCGTCACCGCGCTTGAGCAAGCGATCGAGGCTGGCGACCTCAACCAGGCGCAAGCCTTGTATGTGCCGGCCCGTGCTGCGTATCAACGCATCGCCCCGGCCGCACAGCGCCTGGCCGAACTGGACAATGCGATCAATGCCCGCGCCGACTATTTCGAAAAACGCGAACAGGACCCGGCCTTCGTCGGCTTCCATCGCCTGGAATACGCGCTGTTCCAGCAACGCAACCTCAACGGCCTGACGCCAGTGGCGCAACGCCTGACCAGTGATGTCACCACGCTCAAACAACAACTGCTCGCCGAGCCGCTGCCGCCGGAACAACTGGTGAGCATTGTTGTGCGCAACCTCAACACCCTCGCCGACGTACGCGCCAGCAGCGGTGAAGAAGAACGCTACAGCCACACCGACCTCAACGGATTCGCCGCCAACCTCGACGTCGCGCACAAAGTTGTCGAGCTGTTGCGACCGATGCTGAGCAAGATCGCCGCTGACGTTCTGTCGAAGATCGACAGCGCCCTCACCGCCTTCGACAGCGAACTCAATGGCCTCAAGGTCAAGGACGGCTACGCCAGCTACGACAGTGTCAGCGCCGAACAACGCAAACAGATCGCCGACAAGGCCCAGGCACTGGCCGACGCCCTCGACACCATCGATCCCGCCCTTGGCCTGTCCGGCCTGTAAGCAGAAGACGACATTCAGATGAACGATTCAGAGCAATTCAACCTCCAGCGTCGCCGGGTCTTGATGGGCATGGGCGCCGCCGGTATCGCATTGGCCGGCAGCGCCCTGAGCTGCCCGGCGATGGCCGCCAGCCCCGCGCAAGTTACCGAAGCGCCGAGCAGCGACCAGACCGAAGACCGCCACGCGTTCCATGGCAAACACCAGACCGGCATCGTCACCCCGCGCCCGGCGTCGGGCATGCTGGTGTCGTTTGATGTGTTGGCCAGCAACCGCGAAGACCTCGAGCGGCTGTTCCGTACCCTCAACGAGCGCATCGCGTTTTTGATGAAGGGCGGCCCGGTGACCCAGGTCGATCCTAAATTGCCGCCAGTGGACTCCGGGATTCTCGGCCCGGTGGTGACGCCGGACAATCTGACCATCACCGTCTCGGTGGGCGAGTCGCTATTCGATGAGCGCTTCGGTCTGGCCAACGTCAAACCCAAGCGGTTGATACGCATGGTCGGTTTCCCCAACGATGCGCTGGAAGCTGACTGCTGCCACGGCGACTTGAGCGTGCAGTTCTGTTCCAACACCACGGACACCAACATCCACGCCCTGCGCGACATCGTGAAAAACCTCCCGGATTTGCTGCTGGTGCGCTGGAAACAGGAAGGCAGCGTGCCGCCGCAGGCCCCGGCGAAACCGGGTGTTCCGGCACAGAGTGCGCGCAACTTCCTCGGTTTCCGCGACGGCTCGGCCAACCCTGACTCCAACAACGCCAATGCCATGGACAGCATTGTCTGGGTCCAGCCCGACAGCGATGAACCGGCCTGGGCGGTAAATGGCAGCTATCAAGCGGTGCGGATTATCCGCAACTTCGTCGAGCGCTGGGACCGCACGCCGTTGCAGGAACAGGAAAGCATTCTCGGACGGGTCAAAAGCACCGGAGCCCCCATGGGCGGCGCCCATGAAACCGAGGTGCCGGACTACGCCAAAGACCCGGAAGGCAAACTGACCAAACTCGACGCGCACATCCGCCTGGCCAACCCGCGCACCGCCGCGACCCAGGCCAACCTGATCCTGCGCCGTCCGTTCAACTACTCCAATGGCGTGAACAAAAACGGTCAGCTCGACATGGGCTTGCTGTTCATCTGTTACCAGGCCGATCTGGAAAAAGGCTTCATCACCGTGCAAACCCGTCTGAACGGCGAACCGCTGGAGGAATACCTCAAGCCTGTCGGCGGCGGCTACTTCTTCACTTTGCCGGGTGTCACGGGCGATCAGGATTTCATCGGTCGCTCGCTGCTGGACGCCACCCATTCAACAACAACCGCCTAACAACGCCCAACACGGAACCGCCCCATGAAAAAGTCGCCACTCGCTTTGCTGCTGACCCTTGGCTTGCTCAACACTCCGTTTTCAGCGTTCGCGGCGACCGCGCCGCTGGACCTGGTGGGGCCGGTCTCGGACTACAAGATCTACGTCACCGAACAACTGGACGAATTGGCCAGCCATACCCAGCCATTCACCGACGCGGTGAAAAAAGGTGACTTGGCCACCGCGCAAAGGCTCTATGCCCCGACCCGCGTCTACTACGAGTCGATCGAGCCGATTGCCGAGCTGTTCAGTGACCTGGACGCGTCCATCGACTCCCGCGTCGACGACCACGAAAAAGGTGTGGACGCCTCCGACTTCACCGGCTTCCACCGCCTCGAATACTCGCTGTTCTCGGAAAAAAGCACCCAAGGCCTGGGCGACCTGGCCGACGGTTTGAACAAAGACGTCAAGGATCTGCAAACCCGCGTCGCTGGCCTGACCTTCCCGCCTGAGAAAGTCGTCGGCGGCGCGGCGGCGTTGCTGGAAGAAGTGGCGGCGACCAAGATCTCCGGCGAAGAAGACCGTTACAGCCACACCGACCTGTATGACTTCCAGGGCAACGTCGACGGCGCAAAGAAAATCGTCGACCTGTTCCGACCGCAGATCCAGAAGCAGGACGCGGCGTTCATCGCCAAGGTCGACAAGAACTTCGCGACCGTGGACAAGATCCTGGCCAAGTACAAGACCAAGGACGGTGGTTTCGAAACGTATGACAAGGTGAAAGAGAGCGACCGCAAGGCGCTGGTTGGGCCGGTGAATACGCTGGCGGAAGATTTGTCGACGTTGCGTGGGAAACTCGGTTTGAACTGAGGTTTTGTAGCGTCTGGGCTGTCCCCATCGGGAGCAAGCTCGCCCCCACAGGGGTTTTGTGTTGATCACAGTTTCAGTGTGGGAGCGGGCTTGCCCTCGATGGCATTATCACTATCACCGATATTCCCCCCGCTTTCCCGATACCCGCGCTACCATCCCCGCAAACAATAAAAGCTCACGGAAGGCTCACCCCATGACCCCCGCCACCTTCGACCTGCGCCCATTAATGGTGGCCAACATGGCCTGTTCCATGTCGATGATGGCGTTTGTCTCGCTGATCGGCCCGATTGCCCGGGTGCTGGGCCTGGCCACGTGGCAGGCCGGTGCGGCGGTGACGGTGTCCGGGGTGATCTGGATGCTGCTGGCCCGCCCGTGGGGCCAGGCCAGTGATCGCTATGGCCGGCGCCGCATTCTATTGATCGCCACCGCCGGTTTCACCCTCGCCTATTGGGCCTTGTGCCTGTTCATCGACGCGTCATTGCGATTCTTGCCATCGGCGCTGCTGGGGTTAATCGGTTTGATGATCGGCCGCGGCTTGATCGGCGTGTTCTATGCCGCGATCCCGGTGGGCGGCAACGCGCTGATCGCCGACAACATCGAGCCGCAGCACCGCGCCAAAGCCATGGCGGCGTTGGGTGCGGCCAACGCCTGTGGCCTGGTGATCGGGCCGGCCATCGCCGCGTTGCTCTCGCGTTTCAGTTTGAGCCTGCCGTTCTACGCCATGGCCGTCCTGCCATTGCTGGCCTTTCTGGTGTTGCGCTTCAAGCTCAAGGGCCAGGAATTGCATTTGCGGCAAGCCCCGCGCAAGGTGCACCTGAATGATCCGCGCCTGCGCCGGCCCATGGCGGTCGCGTTTGTGGCGATGCTGTGTGTGTGTCGATTGCGCAGATTACCGTCGGCTTCTTCGCCCTCGACCGACTCGGCATGAGCCCGGCCGATGCCGCGCAAACGGCGGGCATTGCCCTGACCATGGTCGGTTTCGCGTTGATCTGTTCGCAACTGGTGGTGCGCCGGCTGGAATGGCCGCCGCTGCAGTTGATCCGCGCGGGTGCACTGGTGGCGTCTGTGGGATTTGCCGGCAGTATCCTCGCGAATTCCGCGTGGGGCTTGTGGCTGTGCTTTTTCGTTTCGGCGGGCGGGATGGGGCTGATTTTTCCGTCATTCGCCGCGTTGGCGGCGAACGCCGTGGACGCCTCGGAGCAAGGCGCGACCGCTGGCTCCATCGGCGCTGCGCAAGGCTTTGGCGTGGTCATCGGGCCATTGGCAGCCACATTGATCTACGACCTGGACCCGCGCCTGCCCTATCTGGTGGCCGCTTCGCTACTGCTGCTGGTGGCCCTGTGGCCAAAGCCCCCGGCAGCGCTGAGCCTTACAGAATCCGATAGAGCAACCGCTCAATCCGCACCCGACTGACGCGCGTGAGGAACTTGGCCACGGCCGGCGGGTAGTCCAACAGCGTTTCGAGGTTCTGGTAACGCTCGATGCGCTGGGTGTTCTGGAAAATCTCCACCAGCTCAGCCTTGCGCGGCTCCAGCAACTCGCCTTTCGGGTCATCGATCAGCAGCGCGTTTTCCAGGTCAAGACGGAACGCTCGCGGGTTGAGGTTGTTGCCGGTCAGCAAGGTGTAGCGCTGGTCGATCCACATGCCTTTGAGGTGATAGGTATTGTCGCCATCGCGCCACAAATGCAGGTTCAGCTTGCCGCTGTCGATGCTGTGTTGATGGCGTTTGGCAAAACGTCGCAGGCTGATCTCATACAGGTACGGCAGCGCCGCGATCACCTTGAACGGCTCGCTGGGCGGGATGTAGAAATCGTTGGCGGTCTTGTCGCCGACCACGATGTCGACCTTCACGCCCCGGCCCAGCGCCCGGTTGATTTCCCGGGTCACCGCCAGCGGCAAGTTGAAGTACGGCGTACAGATGGTCAGTTGATGCTGGGCGGTGGCGATCAGCTCGCAAATCACCCGGTTCAATGGATTGTTCTTGCCCACGCCGAGCAACGGACTGACGCACAAATCGCCTTTCAGCGTGGTGCCGGCGGTGGTGTCGTAGGCGGCGTGCTTGAGGCGGCTGCGCAGGTCGCCGATGTCGTTGCGCAGGCTGCGGGTGGTCGGCAGGTTCGGCAAGTCGAGGCGGTGCACGGCTTTGGACGCGATGAACCCGTGCTGGATCAAGTGCTGCATGGAGTTGGCCAGCGCCTGGTTCTGCAGCACGTGATAGCGGTCGAAGCGGTACTTGTCGAACTTGTGCAGGTACACATTGTTCAGGCTCGCACCGCTGTAGATCACGCAGTCATCGATGACAAAGCCTTTCAAATGCAACACGCCAAACAACTCGCGGGTCTGCACCGGCACGCCATACACCGGCACTTCACTGGCGTGGGTGCGAGTCGCTTCCTGATACCACGCCGAGTTTCCCGGTTGCTTGCCGGCACCGATCAGGCCGCGCTGGGCGCGCAGCCAGTCCACCACCACGACCACGTCCAGCTGCGGACGCGCCAGTTTGGCGGCGTGCAAGGCATCGAGGATTTCCTGCCCGGCTTCGTCCTGTTGCAGGTACAGCGCGACGATATAGATGCGGTGCGTGGCCTGGGCAATTTTCTCCAGCAGGCAACGACGAAACTCGGCAGCGCCGGAAAGGATGGTGACGGCATCGGCGGTCAGCGGAAAACTGCGCAGTTTGGGCAGCAGAGGGCGTTTGAAAAGCGACGGCATAGGGCTCGCAGTGGGTCGAATCCGAAGAATTCAAGAGCTTACACCATGGATGGGCCTGGGTCTTGTTACCGTCTGTAATGGACCCATCGCGAGCAAGCTCGCGCCCACAAGGGAACACATTCCAAGTGTAGGCGTGAGCCTGCTCGCGATGGGGCCATAACAGACAATAAAAATTTTATATTGACCAAGGAGAACGTACGTTCTACTGCTCGCCACATGAACGAATCAACCAGCAACACTACACGCGACATCATTCTGGATGTCACCGAAAAGTTGATCTATAAAAGTGGCATCGCCGCCACCGGCATGGACCTTCTGGTGAAAACCGCCGGTGTCTCCAGAAAAAGCATCTACCGCTACTTCGCCAACAAGGAGGAGCTGACCGTCGCAGCCCTGCAACGCCGCGATGTGCGCTGGATGCATTGGTACAGAACTGCCGTCGATCAGGCTGAAACACCGGCCGACCGCCTGCTCAACCTGTTTACCGTGCTCAAGGTCTGGTTCGCCTCGGAAGGCTTTCGCGGTTGCGCCTTCATCAATACCAGCGGCGAAACCGGCGACCCGCAAGACCCGGTCCGCCTGGTCGCCAAGGAACACAAACAGAAGCTGCTCGACTACGTGCGCGAGCTCTGCACCGAACATGGTGCCAGCGATCCGGAGAACACGGCCAGACAGCTGCTGATCCTGATCGACGGTGCCATTACCGTGGCGCTTGTCATGGGTGATCACAGTGCCGCCGATAATGCGCAATGCATGGCGCGAAAGTTATTGGACCTGTAACACTTTATATAAGCGTGACAATGTGTTTGAACGTTATTTTTATTGGGAGACTTTACATGTCTAACGCTGAAGTTCGTCCGCCATTGCCCCCTTTCACCCGCGAGTCGGCCATCGAAAAAGTTCGCCTGGCCGAAGACGGCTGGAACTCTCGCGACCCGCAACGGGTATCGCTGGCTTATACACTGGACACCCAATGGCGCAACCGCGCCGAGTTCGCCTACAACCGCGAAGAAGCCAAAGGTTTCCTCACCCGCAAATGGGCCAAGGAGCTGGATTACCGCTTGATCAAGGAACTCTGGGCCTTCACCGGCAACCGCATTGCCGTGCGCTATGCCTATGAATGGCACGACGACTCGGGCAATTGGTTCCGTTCCTACGGCAACGAGAATTGGGAGTTTGATGAAAACGGCCTGATGGCTAACCGGTTTGCCTGCATCAACGACCTGCCGATCAAGGAAAGCGAGCGCAAGTTCCACTGGCCACTGGGACGTCGGCCGGATGATCATCCGGGGCTGTCCGACCTCGGCCTGTAAATTCACCCAGATCCAATCTGTAGGAGTGAGCCTGCTCGCGATTGCGGTGTATCAGTCACTGTATATATCGACTGACACTCAGCCATCGCGAGCAAGCTCGCTCCCACAGGGGACGATGGTGTTGCGCAGATCCCATGTGGGAGCAAGCTTGCTCGCGATGGGGCCAGACCAGTCGCCGCAGAAGTCGGATCTAGGTAAGATACCGCCCCTTCCCCGCAGCCCTTTCCTGCACCCCGCCGAATAAGCCGATTCCATGCCTTTCGAACTCAGCGTTGACCTCACCACCCTGGCCATTCTGGCTGTCGTTGCCTTTATAGCCGGCTTCATCGACGCGATTGCCGGGGGTGGCGGCCTGCTCACCACGCCCGCACTGCTCACCGCCGGCCTGCCGCCGCACCTGGTGCTGGGCACCAACAAGTTGAGTTCCACCTTTGGCTCGGCCACCGCCAGTTTTACCTTCTACCGACGCAAGCTGTTCCATCCCCGGCAGTGGGTGCATGCCATCGTCGGCACCCTGATCGGCGCATTGACCGGCGCCATCGTCGCGCATTACTTGCCGGCCGAGTGGCTGAACAAAATGCTCCCGGTGATCGTCTTCGCCTGCGGCGTGTACCTGTTGTTCGGCGGTACACCCAAGGCACCGCTGGACAGCGATGCACCGATCAAGAAAAAGTGGCAGTCGACCCAAGGCTTCAGCCTCGGTTTCTACGACGGTGTGGCCGGTCCCGGCACGGGTGCATTCTGGACCGTCAGCACCCTGCTGATGTACCCCATCGATCTGGTGAAGGCCAGCGGCGTGGCGCGCAGCATGAACTTCGTCAGCAACATTGCGGCGCTGTCGGTGTTCGTGTTTTCCGGGCAGGTGGACTGGATCATCGGCCTGAGCATGGGCGTGTCGGTGATGGCCGGCGCATTCTTCGGCGCTCGCACCGCCATCAGCGGCGGCGCGAAGTTCATCCGTCCGGTGTTCATCACCGTGGTACTGGGCTTGACCGTGCGGTTAGCCTGGCAACACTGGTTCAGCGTGGCCTAAGCGCCGCGCCACGTAGACGTCGATCAGGTACCGGGCAATCGAGCGTGACGCCGGCAACGGCGGCAGCGCGTGGACGTTGAACCACTGGGCGTCTTCGATTTCATCTTCCTGACAGACAATCTCGCCACCGGCGTACTCGGCATGGAAGCCGAGCATCATCGAATGCGGGAACGGCCAGCACTGGCTGCCCAGGTACTGGATATTCTTGACCTCGATCTGCACTTCCTCGCGAACCTCGCGAATCAGACAGTCCTCAGCCGACTCACCCGGCTCGGCAAACCCGGCCAACGTGCTGTAGACCCCGCTGACAAAACGCGGCGAACGCGCCAGCAGCACTTCATCGCCACGGGTCACCAGCACGATCATGCTCGGCGAAATCCGTGGGTAATAGCGCAAATCACAAGGCTCGCAGTACATCGCCCGTTCACGCGGAACTTGCGTCGCCTCCTGCCCACAATTGCCGCAGAAGCGATGCTCACGGTACCAGGTGCCAATTTGCGCGGCATAGCCGAGCACCTTGTACACCGTGTGATCGCCCTCAAGCATGAACGCCCGCAGGCCTTTCCAGTTGCAACCCGCAACGTCGCTGGCGCTGCGCAGTTCCAGCAGATAGACCGGCTCACCGTCGAGATGGCCGATGCCGTGTTCGGCGAGAATCGGCAAGTCCTGACGCTTGAGCCATTCACGCGGGAACAGCGCGCCATTGTCATCGAACAGGAAGCCTTCCGGGCTGCGGGCCACGGCCCAGCCGCCGGGTTGATCGGTGTCCAGTACTGCAGTGGTCCAGCGTGAAGTCATGTTTAATCAGTCCAGAAATTCGGGTTTCTGTTTGCTCATATGGGCGGCCATGGCCACGCGCAAATCGGTGGATTGCAGCATGGCGGCGTTCCAGGTGGCGACGTATTCGAGGCCGTCGTCGATGCGGTGGTCGCGCATGTAGCTGATCATCTCTTTGGTGCCGGTGACCGCAATCGGCGACTTGCTGGCGATTTCCCGGGCAATGCCCATGACGCCCTCCAGCAGGCTGGCAGTGTCGCTGTAGACGCGATTGACCAGGCCGATGGTGCGCGCTTCCTCGGCGCCAAACGTGCGACCAGTGTAAGCCAGCTCACGTAGCATGCCGTCACCGATGATACGCGGCAAGCGTTGCAAAGTGCCTACATCCGCCGCCATGCCGATATCGATTTCCTTGATCGAGAATTGTGCGTCTTCGGCGGCGTAGCGCATGTCGCAGGCGGCGATCAGATCAATCGCACCACCCAGGCAATAGCCTTGAATCGCTGCCAGCACCGGCTTGCGGCAATGGTCGACGGCATTGAAGGACGCCTGCAGGGCGAGAATCTTGCGGCGCAGCAGGCGTGCATTGCGGCCGACGTCCTTGCCCAGTTCATTGGCCACGCCAGCCAGCATCATCAGGTCGATGCCGGAGGAGAAGTGCTTGCCGGCACCGCTGAGGACTACCACGCGCGCTTCATCGGTGTCGTCGATCCACTGGAAAATCTCGATGATCTCGCTCCAGAACGCGGCGTTCATGGCGTTGATCTTTTCCGGACGGTTGATCTGCACATGGGCGATGTTGTCGGCGAGTTCGACGGTGAACGCGGTGTACTGAGACATGGCAGTGATCCTTTTACCGGGCAAAAAATGAGGTCCGGACTATAACAAGGCATTGGCGGGGGGAGTAAGGCAGTGGTTCGGCCAAAAGCGGGACTCTGCAGGGATTTGTGCTGTCTGGGTGAGCCTGCTCGCGAAGGCCACACCACCGATCTAACTGCCCTTAACCGCGACGAACGCCGCGGTCTCATAAGGCACCGTCACCACATCCCGCCCACGCAACGCCGGCTCCCCGGCAATCAACGCCCGAACCTGCTCATCCACCCTCGCCCGCTGCGCCTGCGGCAACGCCGCAATAAAACTGGTTGAACGCACTCGATTGAAAATCACATCCTCAGGCGCCCCTGTATGGCCATGGCTGAAATGCTGCGCCTGCAACGACCCAAACGCCGGGTGAGGAAACGCCTGGCGCCAGGCACCGGTGTAATAGCGCGGCGTATCGCCTTCCAGCGCATTGACGATCGCATCCAGTTTCGGCACCCAACTCACCCGGGTATCGCGCACGTTCCACACCAACCCCAACCGCCCACCCGGTTTCAGGACCCGGGCAATTTCGGTCAGCGCTTCGGCACTGGCAAACCAGTGGAAGGCCTGGGCGCAGACCACCACGTCCACACACGCATCCGGCAGCGGCAGATCCATGGCAGTGCCGCTCACGGCCAACACCTCGGGATGAGCCAGGGAGAGTTTTTCCAGCATCTGCGGTACGGGCTCAACGGCAATCACCTGCGCCCCGGTCGCCAGCAAGCGGCCGGTGAATTTGCCGGTGCCGGCCCCCAGGTCGATCACGGTGCTGTCCGCGTTCAAGCCCAGCGTACCGGTCAACCAGTCGGCTACGGCCGGCGGATAGTCCGGGCGGCCGCGAACATAGGTGTCGGCGCCGGTCTTGTATCCCGCCGCTGCAGAATGATGAACGTAGTCTTTCATGGCAGTTCTCCGCTGGACAACGAATGCTGTCGAGCATAGCGCCTAGGTTTAAGCTTTCCTTGTAATGATCAGCACAAAGAAATGAATAATTGTTCACGCTGCGGTGTTCTTGTATCAGCACCACGAACGATGGTGGATCAAACCCTGGAGCCTTGCCCATGAACCTGCGTTTTGCTGTTTTCACCGCCCCGCTGCTGCTTGCCGGTTGTCTGACGGCAGCGCTGACCAGTTCCCTGGCCCTGGCCCATGGCGACGAAGATGAGCCCGCCAAACCCAACTGCCCGAAAGGCCAGGTCTTCGATTCCAAATCGCAAAAATGCCTCAGGCAGACCAGCAGTCTGGTGCCGGATGCCGACCGCACCAATTACGCCTATCGTCTGGCCAAGGACGGTCGCTACGAAGAAGCCCTGGCCCTGCTTGATACACTGAAAGATCCGAACACGGCCAAAGCCTTGAACTATCGCGGCTACGCGACGCGTAAACTGGGGCGCACCGACGAAGGCATCGGTTACTACCTGCAATCGGTCAAACTCGACCCGCAGTATGCGCAAGTGCGCGAGTACCTCGGCGAGGCCTATGTGATCAAAGGCCGACTGGACCTCGCGCAAGAACAGTTGCAGCACATCAAATCGATTTGCGGCAGCACGTGCGAGGAATACCAGGACCTGGCCGAAGCGATAAACGATTCATCGAAAACCTGACACTGATTAAACGACGGAGGTCGCTATCGCCAGCGATCATGCAATCAGGGCCGAACTGGGCCAACATCTAGCGCGATTGTGGCGCTATGGCTTGCTGCTGTCCCGGCAACGGCATGTGGCCGAAGACCTGGTGCAGGCGACCTGCGTGCGGGCGCTGGAGCGTGCCGGGCAGTTTGTCCCCGGCACGCGCATGGACCGCTGGCTGTTGAGCATTCTGCATTCAATCTGGCTCAACGAAGTGCGCGCCCGCCGGGTGCGCCAGGGTCAGGGGTTGGTGGACGCCGAAAGCCAGTTATCGTTTGACGGCGAGCACGCGGCGCAAACCCATGTGCGCGCAGCCCAGGTGATCAGGCGTGTCGACGCGCTGCCCGAAGCCCAGCGCGAAACCGTGTACCTGGCGTACGTCGAAGGCTTGTCGTATCGCGAAGTCGCCGAGGTGCTGCAAGTGCCCGTCGGGACGGTCATGAGCCGGCTGGCCGCTGCACGGGTGAAACTGGCCGAATATCCACCGCTGCATGCTGTACCGAACCCTTCCTCGGGAGAACGTCGATGAACGAACGCGCCGCACCGTCGGACGAGCAACTGGTGGCCTACCTCGACGACCAGCTCGATGCCGAGCAACGCGCCCGCATCGACACGGCCATCGCCGAGGATTCGGCGCTCAACCTGCGCCTGCAATGGCTGGCCCGCAGCAGCCTGCCGTTCAAGGACGCGTTTGCCCAATTGTCGCAACAGGCGCCCATCGATCGCTTGCAGTCCATGCTCGACACCTTGCCTTCGCCTGAACGTCCGTCGATGGATCGTCGCTGGTTTCTGGCGGCCGCGGCCGGGTTGGTGGTCACCAGCGTGGTGGCGGATCGCTTGTTCCTTGGCTGGCAATTGAGCCAGGAAAAGAACAACTGGCGCGGGTTGGTGGCGGATTACATGTCGCTCTACGTGCCTGAAACCCTGGAACACTTGCCCAGCGATGAAGCCACCCAACTTGCGCAACTGCGCTCCATCGATACGCGCCTGGGCCTGAGCCTTGCGCCCGCGAAGCTGACCTTGCCGCGCGCTGAGTTCAAGCGTGCGCAAATCCTCGAATACGATGGGGTGCCGATTGCCCAGATCACCTACCTGGACCCTGCGAATGGCCCGATGGCGTTGTGCGTCACGCTCTCCAATAGCGGCAGCCGGCACTTCGCCCGTGAGCGTCGGCACGGCATGAACGTCGTGTATTGGGCGGACATGGAACACGCATGGATGCTGATCGGGCACAACCCGGCGGCGGAACTCGAAGACATGGCCAAGTTATTGCGTACGCGACTCAGCACATAGTTCTATAGCAGCTGTCGAGCCTGCGAGGCTGCGCAGCTGCTACAAAGAACGCGTCAGGGTTGGGTGGGTAACCACAAGCGGAAACGTGCGCCGCCTAGCGGGGACGGTTCGACCGTCAGGGTGCCGCCCTGCGCCTCCAGCGCCCGACGGCTGATCGCCAGCCCCAGGCCAAATCCGCCCGTAGCCCGATCCCGACTGCGGTCCAACCGATAAAACGGTTCAAAAATCCGCTCACGCTCGTCATCCGGAATGCCGATCCCGTCGTCATCCACCCAGATCTCACAGCCCTTCGCACACACCTGCACGCCAACCTGAATGCGTTTTTCGCAATAGCGCATGGCGTTGCGTAACAGGTTCTGGATCGCGCGGGCGGTCAGGCGCGGGTCGAGGGTGAAGCGTTCGAGTTGGCCATGAAGCAGCACATCCATCACGATATGCGGCGACTCCAGCTCTTCATCAACGCTGCCCAGAATGCTGTCGATAAACTCGTCCAGCGCGACTTCAACCTGCTCCGGCACTTGCGCCGGGTTTTGCAGGCGGCTGTAGGACAGCAATTCCAGGACCAATTCATCCAGCTCACGGATGTGCGCGACCAACCCTTGCAAGCGCTCGCGACTGGTCACGGGCAGGTCATCGGACAGCGCCAGCGCCAGGCCAAAATCCAGGCGGGTCAGCGGTGTGCGCAGTTCGTGGGATACAGCGTTGAGCAAGTCGCGCTGCTGGTTCAGCAGGTTTTCGATGTCGCCGGCCATGGTGTCGAAGACATTGGCCAGGCTGCCAATGTTGGAATGTCGGGAAATCCGTGTGCGTTCGCTCAGATGGCCTTTGCCGAAACGCTCGGCGGTGCCTTTGAGGCGTTCCAGATCACGCCAGTGCGGGCGCAGCCACAGCAGCAGGCAGGCGAGCATGGTCGCCCCGATCAGGACGTTGATGCTCCAGTACAACAGGCTGACGTCCATCGGGTCCGGCGGCACGATCATTTGCACCACCGTTTGCTCGTTCAACGGCGCCACGGCGAGCGTGCGCCAGCCCCAGTCGCCGATGCGCACCACGTTCTCGCCGCTTTGCAGGCGTTCGCGCTCGTACAAGGTGAAATCCGGGTCGTCATTGCGCGTCAACGCGATGTGCAGCGGGGCGAAATCCTTGTCCATCTCGACCGCCAACGCCGGCCATTGCACTTCAGGCACGGCGTGAAACTGTTTGACGATGAGGGTTTGCAAGCCGCGCGAATAGTCGAGGTTGTAGGTGACAAAGCGTTCATGGAAGACCTTGATCACCAGGTCCGGCACCAGGTAAATCGCCGCGCTGAACGAGACGATGGTCACCAGATACAGGCGAAACAGAATCCTGAACATCGTCTCAGCATTCCCACTCGGAACGACTGAACAGGTAGCCCTTGCCCCACACCGTCTTGATCTTGCGCGCTTCACCGGCGTGGTCGTCAAACTTGCGCCGCAACTTGGAAATCGCCACGTCCACCGAACGGTCGGTGCCGTTGAATTCGATGCCGCGCAGGCGTTGCAGGATCTGGTCGCGACTCAGCACTTCGCCGGCATGACGGGCCAGCACCACCAGCAGGTTGTATTCGCCGCTGGACAGCTCGACCAATTGCTCACGCCAGGTCACCGTGCGCTCCGACAGGTCGATGCACAGGTTGCCCATAAGGATGCGGTCGTTGGCGGTTTGCGGCTCGCCAAGGCTGCTGCGGCGCAACAGCGTGCGCACGCGCGCCAGCAGGACGCGGGGCTCGCAGGGCTTGGTGACGTAATCGTCGGCGCCCATTTCCAGGCCCAGGACTTGATCGTGGCTGTCGTCGCGGGCGGTGAGCATCAGGATCGGCAGCGTCGCCGAATCCGCCCGCAGCAAGCGGCACACTTGCAGGCCGTCGAGGCCCGGCAGCATCAGGTCGAGGATCACCAGGTCCGGCGGATTGACCCGCGCACGCTCCCGCACATGATCGCCACGGCTGATCACGCTGACCGAATAGCCGTTGCGTTCCAGGTAGCTGGCGATCAGTTCGGAGAGCGCGGTGTCGTCTTCGACCAAGAGGATGTTGGGCATGGGGTGTTCCAGAAAGTGCTGTGGCGACGGGTCGGGCGCTATCGCGAGCAAGCTCGCTCCCACAGTTGATTGGGGATGTTCACAACATCTGTGTCTACACCAAATCCCTGTGGGAGCGGGCTTGCCCGCGATGGCGGCTTGACCGTCGCAAAAAATATCAAGTCGCCAAGGATATACGCCCTCACCCCCGCTTGAGTAAAACCCTTACACAATTTCACACAGCACCAACAAAGCTTCACCGCTACCCTCGTCCGCTCCCCGTAGGATGCGGGTGGTCATTATTGGGGTAATTCCATGTCAAAGAATCTGTTCGCCACGCTCGGCCTGCTTGCATTGGCGCTGACGCTGAGCGCCTGTGACAAGTCCTCCACCGCCGAAGAACAGGCGCCGCTGGCTACCGTGCGTATCGAAACCATCGAAGCCCGCCCCCTGTCGATCACCAGCGAATTGAGCGGGCGGATTGCTGCGCCGAGGATTGCCGAAGTCCGGGCCCGTGTCGCCGGCGTCGTGTTGCAACGCACCTTCAACGAAGGCAGCGATGTGAAGAAAGGCGACGTGCTGTTCCGTATCGATCCGGCGCCCTTCAAGGCTGACCTGGACAGCGCCGAAGCGGCGTTACGCAAGGCCGAGGCCAATGCGTTCCAGGCCCGGCTGCAAGAGCAGCGTTATGCCCAACTGATCGAAGGAAACGCCATCAGCGGCCAGGATTACGACAACGCCCGCGCCAACGTCCGGCAAACCGCCGCCGACGTCGCCGCCAACAAAGCCGCCGTGGAACGGGCGAAGCTCAACCTCGGTTATGCCACCGTCACCGCGCCGATTTCCGGTCGCGTCGGCCGTGCGCTGGTGACCGAAGGTGCACTGGTCGGGCAAAACGAAACCACGCCACTGGCGCTGATTCAGCAGCTCAACCCGATCCATGCCGATCTGACCCAGTCCACCCGCGAACTCAATGACTTGCGCCGCGCCTTTCGCTCCGGCCAGTTGCAGCAAGTCGGCCAGGGCCAGGCCAAAGCCACGTTGATCCAGGACGATGGCAGCCTCTACCCGCTGCCGGGCAAGCTGTTGTTCACCGACATCACCGTCGACCCGAGCACCGGCCAGATCATCCTGCGCAGCGAATTCCCCAACCCGGACCTCGACTTGCTGCCCGGCAGTTTCGTGCGGGTGCGCCTGGAACAAGCGGTGAATCAGCAAGGCATCAGCGTGCCGCAACGGGCGATCCAGCGTGACAGCGCCGGCATTGCCCACGTGTTGCTGCTGGACCCCGAGCAGCGCGTCGGCCTGCAACCGGTTGAACTGGGCGCGGTTCAGGACGATCGCTGGATCGTCACCGGCGGCCTCAAACCCGGCGACCGCATCGTCACCGAAGGCCTGCAACACGCACGCCCCGGTGAACACGTGCAGATCGACAGTTCCCCTCTTCCACTTGCCCAGGTTTCCGGGCAGTAAGCAGGACGCTTTTTATGCCGCAGTTCTTTATTGATCGCCCGGTGTTTGCCTGGGTGGTTGCCTTGTTCATCCTGCTGGCCGGCGCATTGGCCATTCCGCAGTTGCCCGTGGCGCAGTACCCGGATGTCGCCCCGCCGCAAATTGAAATTTATGCCCAGTACCCGGGCGCTTCGGCGCAGACCGTGGACGAAAGCGTGGTCAGCCTGATCGAGGAAGAACTCAACGGCGCCGATCATTTGCTGTACTTCGAGTCGCAAAGCAGCCTCGGCAGCGCCACGATCAAGGCCACCTTCCAACCGGGTACAGACCCGGAGATGGCCCAGGTCGACGTGCAAAACCGCCTCAAGGTCGTGGAGTCGCGACTGCCGCAAGCGGTCAATCAGCAAGGCCTGCAAGTCGAGAAAGTCTCCGCCGGTTTCCTGTTGCTGGTCACCCTCACCTCCAGCGACGGCAAACTCGACGACGTGGCGCTCAGCGATTACCTGGCGCGCAACGTGATGAACGAGATCAAGCGCCTGGACGGCGTCGGCAAGGCGCAGTTGTATGGTGCAGAACGGGCGATGCGCATCTGGATCGACCCGCAGAAGCTGATTGGTTTCAACCTGACCCCGGCCGACGTCAATGCCGCCATCGTCGCGCAGAACGCCCAGGTGTCCGCCGGCAGCATCGGTGATTTGCCGACTCGTACTACACAGGAAATCACCGCGACGATTCTGGTGAAGGGCCAGTTGTCGACGCCGGAAGAATTCGCCGACATCGTGCTCAAGGCCAACCCCGACGGTTCCACCGTGCGCATTGGCGATGTCGCGCGGGTCGAGATCGGCAGCCAGGAATACAACTTCTCCACCCGCTTGAACGGCAAGCCGTCGACCGCCGTCAGCGTGCAACTGGCGCCCGGCGCCAATGCCTTGAGCACCGCCACGTTAGTCCGCGCGAAGATGGATGAACTGTCGCGCTACTTCCCGGCCGGCGTGGAATACAAAATCCCCTACGACACCTCGCCGTTCGTCAAAGTCTCGATCACCAAAGTGGTTTACACGCTGGGCGAGGCAATGCTGCTGGTGTTTGCGGTGATGTTCCTGTTCTTGCAAAACATCCGTTACACGCTGATCCCGACGCTGGTAGTGCCGGTCGCGTTGATGGGTACGTTTGCGACCATGTTGGCGCTGGGCTTTTCGATCAACGTGCTGACCATGTTCGGCATGGTGTTGGCCATCGGCATTCTGGTGGACGACGCCATCGTGGTGGTGGAGAACGTGGAGCGGATCATGGCCACCGAAGGCCTGTCGCCCAAGGAAGCGACGCGCAAGGCAATGACGCAGATCACCGGGGCAATCATCGGCATTACCCTGGTGCTGGTGGCGGTGTTCATCCCGATGGCGTTCATGCAGGGTTCGGTCGGGGTCATTTACCAGCAGTTTTCATTGTCGATGGCCACGTCGATCCTGTTCTCGGCATTCCTCGCACTGACCTTGACCCCGGCGCTGTGCGCGACGTTGCTCAAACCGATTGCCAAGGGTGAACATCACGAAAAAACCGGGTTCTTCGGCTGGTTCAACCGTGGCTTCGAACGCTTGACCGATCGCTATCAAGGCTGGGTTGCCTATGCGTTGAAACGCACCGGCCGATACCTGCTGATCTATGGCGTGCTGCTGATCGGTCTGGGCGTGTGTTTCAGTCGTCTGCCCTCCTCGTTCCTGCCGGTCGAGGATCAGGGGTACACCATCACCGACATTCAGTTGCCACCGGGCGCGAGCAAGAACCGCACGGTGCAGGTGGTTGAGCAGATTGAAGCGCACAACGCCACCGAACCGGGAATTGGCGACAGCACGATCATTCTCGGTTTCAGTTTTTCCGGTAGCGGGCAGAACGCCGCGCTGGCGTTTTCCACGCTCAAGGATTGGTCTGAACGCGGCAGTGACGATTCGGCGAGTTCGATTGCCGACCGGGCCAACGTCGCGTTGAGTCAGATCAAGGACGCCGTGGTGTTCTCGGTTCTGCCGCCACCGGTTGACGGCCTCGGCACCTCCAGCGGTTTCGAGTTCCGTTTGCAGGACCGTGCTGGCCTCGGCCATGCCACGCTGATGCAGGCGCGCAGCGAACTGCTCGCAGCGGCCGAGAAGAGCCCGATCCTGATGAACGTGCGTGAAAGTGCCTTGGCCGAAGCACCGCAAGTGCAACTGGAGGTCGACCGCAAGCAAGCCAACGCGCTGGGCGTTTCTTTTGCCGACATCGGCAATGTGCTGTCCACCGCTGTCGGCTCGGCCTACATCAACGACTTCCCCAATCAGGGCCGGATGCAACGAGTCGTCGTGCAGGCTGAAGGCGATCAGCGCAGTCAGGTGGCTGATCTGCTGAAGATGCACGTACGCAATACCCACGGAAAAATGGTGCCGTTGTCGGCCTTCGTCCAGGCCAATTGGACCCAGGGCCCGGCGCAACTGACCCGTTATAACGGCTACCCGGCGATAGCCATTTCCGGTGAACCGTCGCCGGGTCACAGCACCGGTGAAGCCATGGCGGAAATCGAGCGGTTGGTCGCACAAGGGCCCGCGGGACTGGGTCAGGAATGGACCGGATTGTCGTTGCAAGAGCGATTATCCGGCAGTCAGGCACCGATTCTGCTCGGCCTGTCGCTGCTGATCGTGTTCCTGTGCCTGGCCGCACTGTACGAGAGCTGGTCCATTCCGACCTCGGTGCTGCTGGTGGTGCCGCTTGGCGTGCTCGGCGCGGTATTGGCCGTGACCTTTCGCGGAATGCCCAACGACGTGTTCTTCAAGGTCGGACTGATCACCATCATCGGGCTATCGGCTAAAAACGCGATCCTGATCATCGAGTTCGCCAAGAGCCTCTATGACGAAGGGCATGACCTGATCGATGCCACGCTGCAAGCCGCACGGTTGCGGTTGCGACCGATTGTCATGACGTCGCTGGCATTCATTCTGGGCGTGGTGCCTTTGGCAATTGCCACGGGCGCGAGCTCGGCGAGCCAGCAGGCGATAGGCACCGGCGTGATTGGCGGGATGATCACGGCAACGCTGGCGGTGGTGTTTGTCCCGGTGTTTTTCGTGGTGGTGATGAAGTGGGTCAGACGATTTAACAAAAACCACTGAACCACTTCATTCTATAAACCCTGTTTTTTAAGCCAACTATCCCCCGTGAACTGTCAAATCTGACAGTTCACGGGGTTCGCATTCCTCTTTACGCTGGGTTCAACACTCGACAACGTCGTCGAGCACACAATGAACCCGAGCGAAAGAATGCCCAGATGAAAAAATCAGCCCGCCCTACACCAAACGCCACTATCGGAACGTGCACCGCAGATCTTGGCGAGCGCGGAAAGTTTGTGGGCGACGAAAAAAAAATGAAGTTATACAAAGATCCCGGTGAAGGTCGCTGGTATGCAATGGCCACTCATAACGTCGAGAAAGATAAACCGCACTATTACGATCTCGCCTTCGTCATTCCTGATGAGGGTAATGTGGCCGACAAGGTTTACGAAATTGATGACGACTTCCACAACCTGAAGACCGTCAAAGCCACCTTTTGGGAGCGCAATGGACCAGGCGCCGAAGCGTTTATAGCCAAGTCGGGGCGTTTGACCTTCACCATCAACGAAAGCACTGGGAATGCCACCGCTACCTTCGAGTTTCAGACAGACAAACAAGTCACTGTGACCGAAGGGAAGTTCGACCTGGAAGGCTTTGATCCAAGCCTGATGGTGTCGACGGAGCACAAAGCCTCCGAGAGCTTCACCGCTGACATTCAAGACGGCGAGTTCCCGAAAAATTACAGTGCTGTTGAATTTTCCCTCACCCGGCAAGAGGGTAACGAAATCAACTTTCCACTGGCGCATTGGTTGGGCTGGTCCAAACAACCCGGCACGCCGAATGCCGTCATTTCCCTGTTCGTCGCCACTACGCTTGATGCCAACAAGGAATACACCCTCAGTCGCAACAGCAATGAAGTTCGGGCGATGTACATCGATTTTGATGCCTCCGGGATACGGAGTTACCTCTCCATAGGCGGGACGCTCAAGCTCGACTCCATCCCACTCGAGGATTCATCCTTGTGTGTCTTGAAGGGTTCTATCGAATTCGAAGCCGAACGCTCGGACGGGTCAAAAACCATCAGCGTGAAAAAAGGGCTGTTCCATTTCGACGGCACAAAGCATCCGGCTTGAGCATTTTGATAAAAGGCAAAAGCTCCGAACTTGCCGCATCACTCACGGCAGGGCTATGGTGCTGCAAAGCCCCTGACCGTGAGTCTTCATGCCCTTCCTCGCGCGCACCCACCCTCGCCTGTCCGCCGCCGCTACCCTGGGTGTCGCGGCAGGCATTCTGGCTCCGGTCGATTCGATCATCAGCAAAATCCTTATAGGCTGGAATGTCGGGGTGTGGACTTACCTGATCCTGATGCTCTGGCTCGCCGCCCGCGCCAAAGCGCCGGATGTAAAGCGTATTGCCGAGATTGAAGACGAAAATGCCGGCCTGGTGTTGTTCGTGGTGAGCATCGCCGCGCTTGCCAGCCTCGCGACCATCACCTTCGAACTGGCCGGCAGCAAGGAGCTGGAAACCACCCGCAAGCTCCTGCATTACGGCTTCACCGCACTGACGATCATCGGTTCATGGCTGTTGATCGGGGTGATTTTCAGCGTGCATTACGCTCGCCTGTTCTACACCTGGGACGGCAAGGACCTGGCGCTGCGTTTCGCCGAAGGACTGGAAACCCCCAATTACTGGGACTTCCTGTACTTCTCTTTCACCATTGGCGTGGCGGTGCAAACCTCGGATGTCGGTGTGGCGACACGGGGTATTCGCAAAATCGTGCTGGCGCAATCGTTGATCAGTTTTCTGTTCAACACGGCGATTCTAGGGTTTTCGATCAATATTGCGGCGGGGTTGTTTGGCTGATGGCTGCACAAACGTTCTAGTCATTGTTCCCTGCGTGGGTGTCAAATAAGTCGGCAATCCGTTTCGCAGGTGCAGCATGACCCATCACAACTGGATCGACCTGGCTCAAGACGCCGACACCGGCATCGAAACCCTGCGCGCCCATTTCGAGGGCCACGCTTACGATCCGCACTGGCATGACAGCTATCTGGTGGGCGTGACCGAGCAAGGTGTCCAGCAGTTCAATTGTCGGCGCACCCGCCACCAAAGCACGCCGGGCAAGGTATTCCTGCTGGAACCGGGGGACATTCATGACGGTGAGGCGCCGACGGAGGATGGTTTCACCTACCGAATGTTGTACCTCGACCCACTGTGGTTGCAGCAGGAACTGGGCGCCGTTTTCGAACATGCCCCCGACCATAGCCAATTGAGTTTTGCCACCACCCTGGCCAGCGACACCCGACTGGCTCAGGCCACCAGTCTGGCCTTTCAGACACTGCATGGAGGCGAACTGAAGATCGTACGCCAGGCCGCCCTCGACGGTTTACTCGGACGCCTGACCAGCCACCTGCGCTGGCGCGCGCGTTATGCCGAAGACCCGCGCCTGCCGCTGGTCGCGCAAAAAGCCCGGGAGTACTTGCACGCCAATGCTCAATACGACATCGGCCTCGACCAGGTGGCCGCAGCAACCGGTGTAGACCGATACCGCCTGACCCGCGCCTTCAAGGCAGCCTACGGCCTGGCGCCCCATGCCTATCTGGTGCAATTGCGCCTGGCCACTGCCCGACGCCTGTTGGCCCGTGGCGCACAGCCGGCGACGGTGGCGATGGAACTGGGTTTTGCCGACCAGAGCCATCTGGGGCGCTGGTTCGTTCGGGCGTATGGTTTGACGCCGGCCATGTACCGCAAGCGCTGCTCAAATCTTCCAGACGCTTGAAACGTACTTTGTGAGGATCAGCTTCTGAAATCATTCACGGAGCCCATTCTCATGCCGTCCACTTTCCTTACGATGTTGCCCTTTGTGCTGTTCGCTTTTGTCGCCTCCATTACGCCGGGGCCGACCAACATTCTGGTCATGAGCAACAGCGCTCGTTATGGTTTCAAAGCCGCATTGCCCATTGTCTTCGGCGCTTGCACGAGCGCCGGTTTGATCGTGTTGGCGGTTGGCAACGGCATTGGTGAAACGTTGGATAAGCTGCCGCTCATTGAATCTTTTATGAAGTGGACGGGAGTGCTCTTGCTCAGCTATCTGGCCTGGCAGATTTACCGTTCGCCGGCCACGCTCCCCCACACAGAGCACGCCGCACCGCACAAAGTCGGACTTTGGGCCGGTGCCAGCCTGCAACTGGTCAATCCTAAGACCTGGATGATGGCGTTGGCCGTCGTCAGCGTGTTTGCAGGCTCCGGGGAAGATCGCCAGGTACGAACGCTTTGTCTGTCGATGATCTTTTTTCTGGTTGCGTTGCCGTGCATGGGATCCTGGGCCCTGCTGGGCGCGGGGTCAGCCAAATGGATACGTTCGTCCAGCGCCATGAGACGCTTCAATCAATTCATGGCGTTTTTGCTGTTGGGATCGGCCTGGCTAAGTGTGCTGGCGTAACGTGAACCGGACAGAAAAAAATGCCCCGACCGAGGTCGAGGCATTTTTTCGCTGATTGATCATCAGAAGAAATAGCTCACTCTCAAGCTACTGCTCCAGTCCTGATTGACCGTCGTCCCTTGACTGCCGCCCACCTGACCGGACACCTGCCAGTTGCGTTGCGCCGGCGTCCACTTGAGCCCGGCGCCATACTCGAAAGAGCTACTGGCCCGGTCATCATCAAAGCTGTCGTCGTTGATCTTGATTTCGTTGGTTTTCACAAACTCATGGTTGAGCGCCGTGGACAGACTCGGCTCCAACGTGCTGCCGTTATCGAGCGCAATGACGCGGCCGCCACGAATACCCACTTTGCCCTGCAACGAACGCATGGTATCGGCGCTGACTTCGAGGCCATTGTCGAGCTTGTAGTTATCGCTTTGAGTGACGCCTGTCGAGACCTGGAATTGAGGCTCGATGAAGTAGCCATTTTTTAGGTGGATATGTTTGCCCACGGCCACCGAACCGCTTGCGCCCAAGGCCTTGTAGTCGCCCTTGGCCCGGGAGCCATCACTCATGGTCACTTTGGCTTTGTTATCGAACTGGTTGATTTTGGCCATGACATTGACGAACACACCACTTTCAACATCGAAGGTACTGCCGTAAACCCCGGCATTCAGGCTGTCGACAATGGCACTGGAACCGTACTTCAGGTCGATGTTGGTACGGCTCGCTCCGACGAACCCGCCCAGCACCCAAGAGCGTCCGCCCAATTCGACGACCGTATCGGCACCACCGGTGATACCGGTCTGGTTCTGGGTGTATCCATCGCCATAGGCGTTGTCGACATTGTACTGGTTGCCATAAGTGCGGACCCAAACGCTGTTGCTCAGGTTCACCGCGCCGTCATCCATCGCACGCATTGAGGCGTCGGGGCGGATGCTGAGACTACGATCGCCCACCTGGTCGTTGAGCATGGCCGCTTCGGCGTTCAACACGCTGCGCGCACTGCCGGCCAGAGCCAACGCGGTATTGCTTGAAGTACTGACCGTTTCCTTGTCGGGATTGAGGTACAAACCCTCACCTTCCTTCTCCAACCGATACACAAAAGTGCCTGCATCGACGGTGGAGCGATTGGCCAGCGAAAAGTGCGCGTTGCCGGCCGCGATGTTACCCACCTTCACCGGCTCGGCCGTGACCGGCGTAGTGCCGGTCGCAGCGATTTGCAGTTTAAAATCCCCGTTTGCGTTTTGGGCGTCAAGGAAATCGGTGGCGCCGTTGCCGAGGTCGGTGCCCATCACGATCATGCCCTTACCCGAAAGATTAACCACGTTCAGTTGCTGGAACTGCTCGTTGGTCCCCATGCGAACGACACCATCATTCAAGGCAAGATTTTCCAAGGCGCTGTCGCCAGTCATCACCCACTGCGCGGCGTTATTGATATTCACATTACGGGAATTGTTGATCTGACCGGTCAACACCGAACCGTTGTCCAGAAGCACGTTGCCATTGGTGCCGGTTACGACATTACCCGTCATGTTGCTGCCATTGTTCAGCGTCAGGCTGGAAACATTGTCGACATTGCCCTTGAGCGTAGAAAGGTTATCCAGCAGTACGTTGCCATTGGTATCGGTGAGCACGTCACCGGTCATGCTGCTGCCGTTGTTCAGCGCAAGGCTGACGACATTGTCGACGTTGCCGTTGATGACGGAGCCATTGTTCAGGCCGACCGTGGCAGCCGTTCCGGCAACCGCCTGCACATTACCGTTCAACGTGCTGCGGGAATCGAGGCTGACCCGCGTAACGTTCTGCAGATTGCCATCAATAGAGGCTGCGTTTTGCATCAACAGTGCGACGGTGCTGCCGGTATCGGCAATGACATTACCGCTTAATGCACTGGCGTCGACGGTGAGGTTGGCCGTGGAGCGATTGGTCGCCAGGAGCGCCGTGCCATTGCCGCCGATCAGTTCCGTGCCGTTGAGAACATTGATGGTTGCGACCGATCCCGCAGCACCGGACGAGCCCAGCACGATTGCTGAACCTGTTCCTCCTGTCACGCGGCTACCATTGAGCGTCACATCGCTCGCGTTGACGCCGGTCGTGTCGGTAATGATTTGCAGGCCATCTTGCTCACCGGAAATAACGCTCCCAGTCGCCGATAGCGTTGCGCCGCCCAATTGCACGCCGTAACTGGTTGCTCCGGTGCCGCGAAGGGTCGAGTTTTCGACATTCAATACCGCGAAACCCACCGCGTTTGCACCTCCCAAAGCGCCGGTGATCGTACTGCCCCCCTTGACCGTGGCACTAGAAGATACCGGCGTGTTGATATTGCGCCCCAACAGCACACCAAAACTATTCCCGCTGGTGATGTTCGTGTTGTCAATTGTGGCAGTACTGTCGATCAGCTGAACCGCTCCCCTGCCGGTCGTACTATTGACGTTGGCTCCAGAGATGTTCAGCACCGAAGTATCCGCACTGATGCGCTGGCTTTGGCCACCGTTAAAAACGACGGTGGCTTTTTGTGAATCAATAGACAAGGTAGTTGCGTTATTGATCGTCAATGTTCCCCCTTGAGATACCCCCCAACTTTCCGGCGCGGGTGGATTAGTCACTACTGCGCTTTCGCCTGGCAACAGTGTTCTGCTGTAGGCGTCGGGAGTGGAAACGAGAACAGTCGCAACTGCGGTCGTAATCAATGTTCTTTTAAAAAAAACCGGATATTTAAAACACGAAAAAAAATACATGAAGGACTCCTCAAACCTGCACAATCACACAAGATTTTTCTGGCAGAATAAAAGTCCCACCAGAAGCGCCAGGCAGCCTAAAGATAAAAATTAAATTCTGATGTAGGAAAAATCCTTGTTCATTGGAAAATGATCCTCCAATGGCGTGCCCTTCATCAGATCCTGCCTCCGCTCAATGGAAAAGCATCGCAAGGAAGAAATTCAAACCTCCCTTGCGATGTTAAAAAACCATTTGATTAATTAAGGGGCTGGAGCGGCCGGCGCCGCCGTTTGGTCGCAATAATTGAAACTATTGCTGATGGTATCCAGCGGTTTGAAAACGGGTACAGATGTTTGCTGCCCATTAATCTCGGTTGTATACCAATATTTCCCGAAGGCAATCGCTCCGCGTACCGGTTGTGCTGCTTTGAAAACTGCGGGGCTGCCCACCGGTGCCACATCAGGCACATCGGCGGCCTTAATGACATAATCTTGCGAAGCCTCCGTACCTGGAATCAACTGAGTACCCGCCAGATCGCGATAGGCCGCGAAATGGGCTGTAATGGTTTTACCTGGTGGCAGGAGCGGACTCTTTGCAATAAGCAAACCCAGTTTGTATGCGCTTGTAGGGCTGGTCATCCCGAAGCACTCGATGAAATCACGATTTGCAGGGTTGCGGATAGCGATCGTAGGCGAAGGCAAAGGAATTGGAACGCCACTGACTGTCACCGGTTGCGGCAGGGATTTCATGACGTTCTTGTCAGAACCTGACTTCTGAATCGTCCAGTAAGCCGATACTTCTGGAGTAGGAAGTCCGGAAATGATGTTTGCCGGAACGTCAACTACAAACCCATTTTCGTCTGTAAATGAAACATATTCGGCAATCTTCAGATCATTGATATAGCACGTGGCCGTCTGTTCCGGGGTGATATCTGGATCACTGAGCGCAAATACGACTGTGAATTTACCAGCCTTGTCGCGATCGCCAGGCAGCAAACTATTCGGCGTACCAGAGGCACCAGTGACAACGGGTAGTTGCATAGCCCGGTTTGTCAAATCCGGAAGATCTGGATTCGTTGGACCCGCGTAGTCAAACGCCAACATAAAGGTTGCTTCTGGCGACTCAACGTTGGGGGTCATCCCGGTCCGGGTGATTACAGACATGATCGTGACAGCTTTTGGCTCGTCGGCATCAGCAAATAGTTTTGCAAGGTCTGCATAAGTAAGCGCGAAACTCAGATTCGCACCAGCCCATGGTTGTGGAGCCGTTTCTACAAAGTTGGTCGCGTCAGCCGCATCCTCTAAAATCAAAAAGATTTCGTCGCCCGTTTCCGCATGTTGGATAAACGCGTTTTCGACAATCGCAAAAATCCCACTGGCAATATCGTCCAGAAAAAGCGGAGTGTTGTAGTTTGGATCGGTTTTTGGCACCAAAGGTGCTTTTGTCAGCAACGGTCTTTGCGCAAGAGCCAATGTCAGAAAGGCGGTCGACACTGACTCCAGACTTTGGTTGCCGGGAAGGTCTTTCCAGTCATACACGATATTGACACGCCCGTTCGGGAGTTGACTCAACATCGTATTTGGAAATGAGATAGCACCACTTGCAGGGACTTGATCGTCCCAGACCAAAACCCTCTGAGTGCCGGACACGAGCCAGATGCGCAGATGATCGTCCAGTCGCCGAAGGGGATAACCAACGTTCATTGTAATGTTCAAGTTGGCGTTCGCGGGCAGTGCCCTCCAGGCCTCATTGATAGTGACTTGCGAATCCGTAGGTTTATTGACAAAGACAGGAGCTGGCGTTGGCCTTACTTCTCGTCTTGGGTTTTTCGTATTGAATGGCGCAGTCTGGTCGATTACAAATTTCAGGGTATTGGAAGGTTCCTCGTTACCACCACCTCCCTTATAAAGTTTAATCATCACCTCATAGGTAGTAGGTGTTGCCGGCGTAGGTTGCTCCGGAAACAAGCTAGCGGGTATTTTAAATGGAATGACACCATCAGGCCTGTCAGCAATTGGCCCTAGGGAAAATGTTTGATCGTGGGCGACTAAAGTCCCACCTTCTACTCCTAAGTAAAAATCAAAATCATCTCCGTCGAGCTCACTAAGGGTGCGAATAAAATTTAAGGTAATTTCCCCGCTATCCAGAACACTTTTCGCGATAAAGCCCTCAGCCAGCGTGTCTATTGTAATAGCCGAGAAAGGTCCAGCATCACTAACACCAACGGATTCAGCTCTTTGCTTTTTAGGTACAGATTGCAGTGTCATCTTTGCTTCTCCTTGTGCATTAAGGCCAGTAGGGCCACTTTCGCCGGGTGTTACTCTGTCTATTCTCACCAAACCTTTTCGTGACTCACCGATCAGCCGCCCAGCTCTAAGCAACTGCCAATAGACGAGGGCCGAGTCGTTATCAATAAGAGGTTTTATATGAGGATCAAATGGAATGCCTTGCTCATATCCTTTATCAATGTCCTGCTGTTGCAATTTTTTATCAAAAGCGCCATATGTATTGGATACAGGCGGACCACTTCCATTCAAACTTAAGTAACCTTGCCAGTGCACTTTGGCAATATCGTCAGGTACTGCAATGCCCGTTGAGGCAGGTATCGCAACGGTTGCGCCGGATGTCAGTGGTGGAGCCGTATTGTTATTCAGATATCCCCAAACCGTGGCATGGGGAAATGTCAGTTCCGCCAGAACGAGAGGTACAGTGTGATCAATCGTCAACTTTCTTTCTGGCGAAGGGTCGGGGATACCGCCTGAACCTTTCCAGACTTTATAAGATAAAAATTCGATGCCATCGATTGCCAAATGCTGCGGTGTCAGTGCGAAATATAAAAAGGCTGGTTGTGGCGGGCTGAAAAATTCAGTGTAAAGCCTTTGCTCAACTCCGCCTCGACGTGTCATGACCCAAAGTTCATCGTTATTCAGAGGGTTGACCCAATAAGGAATAGCAATACGAGTACCATTACGCAGAATATCGAGGGGGACATATCCCTCGATATCGCTATCGTCGATACCCTCGACTGAAAGTGGCGCCGCCAATATTCCTGCGTCTGACTCCGAAGACTTCTTTGCCGTCATCGCATTTACCTGTTTGATGGTAGAAGCACTGCGCGTAACTTCTCAGTCGCTCATGGAAGAATTAAGCGCTAAGCCATCGCACTTGCCTACTGTCATAACTGACAGGTAAATCGACCATTCGTCTGGAAACTAGCCGTGGTACAGGTCCGTCGGCGATGAACTCGACTTGACGAAGAGGCAGGGATTAGTGTTCCCTGAAACCGGTTTCACTGCGATAAAAAAGCCAATCCAACAACAAAAAGCTACCGCCATGAACGATTTCTCCGCCGCCCAGCGTAACCGCGTCACCATGCTCGACGTTGCCGAACACGCTGGCGTGTCCAAGGCCAGCGTCTCGCGTTTCATTGGCGACGACCGCGCCCTGCTCTCCGATGCCACGGCCTTGCGCATCGAGCAGGCAATTGCCCAACTCGGCTACCGCCCCAACCAGATGGCCCGTGGTCTGAAACGCGGACGCACTCGCCTGATTGGCATGCTGGTGGCCGATATCCGCAACCCTTATTCAATTGCCGTGATGCACGGGGTGGAAACCGCCTGCCGTCAGCACGGCTACAGCCTGGTGGTGTGCAACACCGATCGCGATGACGAGCAGGAACGTCAGCACCTGGCGTTGCTGCGCTCCTACAACATCGAAGGCTTGATCGTGAACACCCTGGGCCATCACCGCGACGAACTGCGCGAGTTGCATCGGGAGATGCCGATGGTGCTGGTGGATCGCAAGGTTGAGCAGCTTGAGAGTGACCTGGTCGGGCTGGATAACCCGGCGGCCGT
This sequence comes from Pseudomonas mucoides, assembly GCF_015461845.1. Lineage (GTDB taxonomy): Bacteria > Pseudomonadota > Gammaproteobacteria > Pseudomonadales > Pseudomonadaceae > Aquipseudomonas > Aquipseudomonas mucoides. The sequence continues at coordinate 486,479 of NZ_JACOPW010000002.1, forward strand.
GGAGATGGCCCTCGCCCACTTGCAGGAACGCGGTTATCGCGATGTGTTGATGGTGACCGAGCCGTTTGACGGCACCAGTTCCCGGATCGAGCGGGTCAGCAGTTTCAAGATGCAGATTGAGCAACGTCCGGCGCTGAATGGTGCAGTGGTCGAAACCGGTAGCGAGTTGACCGCCCACGTTAAGACCTTCTTGAACACTCCCGGCTCCGGCCCGAAAGCGCTGTTTTGCGCCAATGGCATTGCCGCGTTGGCCAGTACGCATTCGTTGCGTGAGTTGCAGTGCAATTTGTTTGCGGATGTAGGGTTGATCGCGCTGGATGACCTGGATTGGTATCCGTTGGTGGGCAGCGGGATTACCGCCCTCGCCCAGCCGACGGCCGAGATTGGCGCGAGCGCGTTTGAGTGTCTGCTCAAACGGTTGCGTGGGGATGCCGGAGCGGCGCGGACACTGGATTTTTCTGCGCAGCTGGTTGTTCGGGGATCAACCCTTGGGAATCTTTGGTGAACGTTATGGCCCCTTCGCGAGCAGGCTCGCTCCCACAGTTGAACGCATTCCAATGTGGGAGCGAGCCTGCTCGCGAAGACGCCCCGAAAAACATCGCCCTTTTCAGCCATGCATTTTTTTTGAACAAAAATGAAACCGGTTTCAGAGGTATAAAAACAATGAATACACCCCCCGTTTCCATCAGCCTGTCCAGCTACGGCGCAGACCTTGTGCGCCAACGTGGCCAAGGCAGTTTTATCGATGTGCTGGCCGCCGCCGGCGCTACGCGCATTGAATGGCGCGAAGAGCTGCTGACCGATGAAAACCCGCTGCAACTGGCCGACAACAGCCACGCCCAGGGTCTGGAAAGCATCTACTCATCGCCCATGGAGCTGTGGCTGGCCGGTCAGTCAAAACCCAATCCTGAGCTGACCGCGACCCTGCAGCGTGCCCAAGCGTTCGGCGCCAAATGGCTGAAAGTTTCCCTGGGTTACTTCACCGACAACAATGATCTTCAGGCACTCAGCCGCGTCCTCGCCCAGAGCCCGGTACAGGTGCTGGTGGAAAACGACCAGACCTTGCACGGCGGTCGCATCGAACCCTTTCAACGCTTTTTTACTCAAGTCGAACACCACAACCTGCCGATCAAAATGACCTTCGACATCGGCAACTGGCACTGGCAGGACCAATCCGCCGCCAGCGCCGCACGGTTGCTCGGTCGGCATGTCGGTTACGTGCACTGCAAAGCCGTGACCCGCCGGGCCGACGGAAAACTGGTTGCGATCCCGCCAACCGCCAATGATGTGCACGAGTGGGAACACCTGCTGCGACACATGGCCCAAGGTGTTATGCGGGCGGCGGAATACCCGCTGCAAGGCGATGACCTGGTGCAACTGACCACCGAACACGTCGCTGCCCTCGCCCGCCTTGGCCAATCCCGGTTGGAGAACGCTCATGTCTGAGTTCGATATCCTGTCGTTCGGCGAAACCATGGCGATGTTTGTCGCCGAGCAAAGCGGTGATCTGGCCGACGTCGGCCAGTTCCACAAACGTATTGCCGGAGCGGACAGCAACGTCGCGATTGGCCTGTCACGGCTCGGCTTCAACGTGGCGTGGCTGAGTCGAGTGGGCGCCGATTCATTGGGCCGATTTGTCATCGATACGCTGCGCAAAGAAGGTCTGGATTGCAGCAACGTCGCCATCGACCCAGCGCATCCGACCGGTTTCCAACTCAAGTCCCGTACCGACGATGGCAGCGATCCGGCCGTCGAGTATTTCCGGCGTGGTTCGGCCGCCAGTCACTTGTCGGTGCAATCGATCTCCTCGTCATTGCTCGACGCCCGGCACTTGCACGCCACCGGTATTCCACCGGCGCTGTCTGCATCTGCCCGGGAAATGTCCTTCGAACTGATGACCCGCATGCGCAATGCCGGACGCAGCGTGTCGTTCGACCCGAACCTGCGCCCGAGCCTGTGGGCCAGCGAGCAACAGATGATTACCGAAATCAACCGCCTCGCGGGCCTCGCCCATTGGGTGCTGCCGGGGTTGAGCGAAGGCCGTTTGCTGACCGGGTTTGAAGACCCCGCGGACATTGCGGCGTTTTATCTGGATCTGGGTGTTGAAGCGGTGGCGATCAAACTCGGCCCGCATGGGGCGTATTACCGCACCTCACTGGATCAGGGGTTTATCGCAGGCATACCGGTGCAAACCGTGGTGGATACGGTCGGCGCTGGCGATGGCTTTGCGGTCGGGATGATCAGCGCGTTGCTGGAAAACCAAAGCGTTGCCGATGCGGTGCGGCGTGCCAACTGGATTGGCAGTCGTGCGGTGCAGAGTCGGGGGGATATGGAAGGGTTGCCGACCCGGCTGGAATTATCTACTGAATTTGAGGGCGTCAATCGCCAGCAAGCTGTGCGCCTACAGGCGTTGTAGGAACCGAGCTTGCTCGCGATGACACCCGCACAAACGCTGAAGATGTAACTACCTGCTGCGACAAAAACAACAAGCTCAGGAGCACTGCCCATGAAAACCGCCTCACTCGCCACCCGCCGCTGGTGGTACATCATGCCCATCGTGTTCATCACCTATAGCCTGGCGTATCTGGACCGCGCCAACTATGGCTTCGCCGCTGCCTCGGGCATGGCCGCCGACCTGATGATCACGCCGGGCCTGTCGTCGATGCTCGGCGCGCTGTTCTTCCTTGGATACTTTTTCTTCCAGGTGCCCGGCGCGATCTATGCCCAGAAACACAGCGTCAAAAAGCTGATTTTCGTCAGCCTGATCCTCTGGGGCGGGCTCGCGACGCTGACCGGGATCGTCTCCAACGCCTACTGGCTGGTCGTCATTCGCTTCATGCTAGGCGTGGTTGAAGCCGCGGTCATGCCGGCGATGCTGGTCTATCTGTGCCACTGGTTCACCCGTGCCGAACGCTCACGGGCCAACACGTTCCTGATCCTCGGCAACCCGGTCACCATGCTCTGGATGTCGGTGGTGTCGGGCTATCTGGTACAGCATTTCAGCTGGCGCTGGATGTTCATCATCGAAGGTTTGCCGGCAGTGCTGTGGGCATTTATCTGGTGGCGCCTGGCGGACGATCGTCCGGCGCAGGCCAAGTGGCTCAGCGATCAAGAGAAGCAGGACCTGGAAAGCGCCCTCGCCGCCGAACAGGTCGGCATCAAAGCGGTGAAGAACTACGCCGAAGCCTTTCGCTCGCCGAAGGTGATCATCCTGGCGTTGCAGTTTTTCTGCTGGAGCATTGGCGTTTACGGCTTCGTGCTGTGGCTGCCATCGATCCTCAAGGCCGGTGCGCAGATGGACATGATCGAAGCCGGCTGGCTCTCGGCGCTCCCGTATCTGGCCGCAGTGATCGGCATGCTGCTGGTGTCGTGGGGCTCGGACAAACTGCAGAAGCGTAAACGCTTCGTCTGGCCGCCGCTGCTGATTGCCTCCATTGCGTTCTACGGTTCCTACGCCTTGGGCGCCGAACATTTCTGGTGGTCCTACACCCTGCTGGTGATTGCCGGCGCCTGCATGTACGCGCCGTACGGGCCATTTTTCGCCATCGTCCCCGAAATCCTTCCGGCCAACGTGGCGGGCGGTGCCATGGCATTGATCAACAGCATGGGCGCGCTCGGTTCGTTTGGCGGCTCCTATCTGGTCGGTTACCTGAACAGCTCCACCGGCTCGCCCGGCGCTTCTTACTTGCTGATGAGCGGCGCGTTGATGCTCTCGGTGGTGCTGACGATGTTCCTCAAGCCCGGCGCCAGTGACCGGGTCGTGGCCAAGGCCGATACGCAACGGCCAGTGACGGCTCACCCTTGAACATGAAGTTGAGATGATGACGATGAAAAAGCAGGTCGTGCTGTACAAGAAACTCTCGCCGCTGTTGATGGCTCGCCTGCATGAGCACACCGACGTGACGCTGATCGATAACCTCAACCCAGAAGGCATTGCACAACTGCGCGACGCCCTGCCCCGCGCCCAGGGTTTGCTCGGCGCGAGCCTGAAACTGGACGCGCAGTTATTGGACCTGGCGCCGAATCTGGAAGCCATCGCCAGCGTCTCGGTCGGTGTCGACAATTACGATATCGACTACCTGACCGAACGCCGCATCTTGCTGAGCAACACGCCGGATGTACTGACTGAAACCACGGCAGACACCGGTTTCGCGCTGATTCTGGCGACCGCCCGGCGCGTGGTGGAATTGGCCAACATGGTTCGCAACGGCCAATGGCAACGCAACATTGGCCCGGTGCATTTCGGCACGGATGTGCATGGCAAGACGCTGGGCATCATCGGCATGGGGCGTATTGGTGAAGCCTTGGCTCAGCGCGGACATTTCGGATTTGGCATGCCGGTGATTTATCACAGTCATTCGCCGAAACCGGCGGTGGAAGCGCGTTTCAATGCACAGTACCGCAGCCTGACGGAGCTTTTGCAGCAAGCTGATTTCATTTGCCTGACCTTGCCGCTGACGGCTGAAACCGAAGGGCTGATCGGCGCCGAGGAGTTCGCCTTGATGCGCCCGGAAAGTATTTTCATCAATATTTCCCGGGGCAAGGTGGTGGACGAAGCAGCGCTGATCGAGGCGCTGCGTACAGGACAGATTCGGGCGGCAGGGCTGGATGTTTTTGAGCGTGAACCGCTGCAGTTGGATTCACCGTTGATGACGTTGAATAACGTAGTGGCGACGCCTCACATGGGCTCGGCGACGCATGAAACGCGGGAGGCGATGGCGCGGTGTGCGGTGGATAATCTGCTGATGGCGTTGGCTGGAGAACGGCCGAAAAACCTGGTGAATGCCGGGGCGTGGCAGGCTTAAGACATTTGCTGTTCTTCAGGCGGCCATCGCGAGCAAGCTCGCTCCCACATTGGATCTGTGGCGTTCACAAACCCCTGTGGGAGCGAGCTTGCTCGCGATGAGGCCAATAACTTCAGGCTCTACGCGCCTCCAGCAGGTCCGCCGCACACAACGCAATCCGCCGACACGCATCCGCCAGCTTCACCTGATCCACCACCAACCCAATCCGGATATGCCCCGCCGCACTCGGCCCGAACGCCTCCCCGGCCAGCACCGACACCCCATAACCCTCAAGCAACCGTTCGGCAAAGCCCTGGGCGCCGAGCCCGGTCTGGCGTACGTCAACCATCACAAACATGCCGCCATCCGGACGGATCGGCTGGATGCCGGGGCATCCGCTCAACCGTGCGCACACCAGATCCCGACGCTGACGATATTCCTCGCGCATCAGCGCCACTTCCGGCAAGTTTTGATCCAGCGCCAATTGCGCGGCGTTCTGGATGAAGTCCGGAATCCCGAACAACATGCACAACGACAGATTCACCAGGTGCTCGGCCATGGGTTTCGGCCCGATCGACCACCCCACGCGCCAGCCGCTCATGGCGTGGGATTTGGACAGGCTGTTGATGGTCGCGGTGCGCTCGGCCATGCCCGGCAAACTCGCCGGGCTGATGTGTTCGCCCTCGAACAACAAGTCGCTGTAGACCTCATCGCTGATCAGCCACAGGTCATGGCGCACGCACAATGCTGCCAGCGCTTGCCAGGTCTTCAAGGACAGGCTGGCACCCGACGGATTGTTCGGACTGTTGAGCAACAGGACACGGGTCTTGGGCGTGATCAGCGCCGCCACATCCGCCGGGTCAACGCGAAAGCCGTTCTCCGGCCGCACCGCCACCGGCACCACTTTAGCGGCACAGGCGCCGAACACCCCTTCATAGGTCACGTACATCGGTTCGGCGACGATCACTTCATCACCAGGATCGAGCAGGCATTGCGCAACGGAATACACCGCGCATTGCGCCCCCGGAAACACGATCACATGATCGGCGTCCACCGCCTGACCACTGCGTTGCCTATGGCGTCGCGCGATGCTGCTGCGCAATCCGCGGCTGCCGCGCACGTCCGGGTAGTGGGTGTCGCCGGCCTGCAAGCTGTCGATAGCGGCCTGGACAATCGGTGGTGGCGTGTCGAAATCCGGATCGCCGATCGACAGAAGCAGGACATCAATGCCCTGCTCGCGCATGTCCAGCGCTCGGTCATGAATCCGCCAGGCTGCCGCTCCATCGCCGGCGATTCGTTGGGTCAAGGCTGAATAGCGCATGTGATTCTCCTGTCGCGCGCGGACTCCCAGCCTTCACCCTATCTCAAATCACGAAACGCGCCACCATCGCATTCAAATCCACCGCCAGGCGCGACAGTTCATGGGTGGCGACGCTGGTCTGGTTGGCACCGGTCGCGGACTGAGTGGCCAGGTCGCGGATGTTCACCAGGTTACGGTCGACTTCGCGGGACACTTGCGCCTGTTCTTCCGACGCACTGGCGATCACCAGGTTGCGTTCGTTGATCAAGTGGATCGACTGGGTGATCTGCTCCAGCGCGACACCGGCGGCGCGGGCCATTTCCAGGGTGCTCTGGGTGCGCTGATTGCTTTGCTGCATCGACGAAACCGCTTGGCCGGTGCCGTTCTGGATGCCGGCGACCATTTTTTCGATTTCCTGGGTCGATTGCGCAGTGCGATGGGCCAATGCCCGCACCTCGTCTGCCACCACGGCGAAGCCTCGTCCGGCTTCACCGGCACGGGCAGCTTCGATGGCGGCGTTGAGTGCCAGCAGGTTGGTTTGTTCGGCGATGGCGCGAATAACGTCCAGCACTTTGCCGATGTCACGGCCCTGCGCGGCCAGCCCTTCGATCATCACCGAGGTGTTTTGCACGTCGTGGGTCATGGTCTGGATTGCGTTGACGGTTTCCACCACCCGGTCACGGCCTTCGCGGGCGGCTTGGGTCGATTGGCTGGAGGCTTCCGAGGTCGACACCGCGTTGCGCGCGACCTCTTCCACGGCGGCGGTCATTTCGTTGACGGCGGTGGCAGCTTGTTCGATTTCGTTGTTTTGCTGTTGCAGGCCGCGCGAGGCTTCCTCGGTCACGGTGCTGAGCTCTTCAGCGGCAGCGCCCAGTTGCGTGGCGGAACCGGCGATCTGTTCGATGGTTTGGCGCAGGTTGGTTTGCATGGCGGCCAAGGCGCCGAGCAAACGAGCCGGTTCGTCCTTGCCGTCAATCTCGATAACTTTGGTCAGGTTGCCGCCGGCGATGGTTTCGGCCGCCTGCACCGCGCGGTTCAGCGGGGTGACGATGCTGCGGGTCAGCAGCCAGGCCAGCAGCACAGTCATGAGCGACGCCAGCACCGACACCAGAATGATGCCGTACACGGCGGTGTTGTAGTTTTCTTCGGCGGTGACACCGGCCGTTTTCGCGGCCTCATTGTTATAGGCCACCAGCTTATTCAGCTGTTCGCCCATCAGGTCGGTGCCGTCCTTGATCCGCGTGTTGATCAAGGTGCGCAGCTCCTCGACCTTGTTCTGGCGCGAAAGGTCCAACATTTCGCGCTGCGCTTGCATGTAATTGTCCAGCGTCGCGCTGAACACTTTATACAGCGCCGCTTCGTCCGGGCCCATCGGCAATGCGGCATAGCTGGCCTGCGCCTTGCGCGCCTTGTCGGTGAGCACGGCAATGCGGGTTTCGGCTTCTTGCAGGCTGGCCGGTTCGCGGTTGACCAGAATCCGGAACGACAAAATGCGCATGCGCAGGATATTTTCGGTGACATTGCCCAGGAAGCTGACGCTGGGCAGTTGAGTACTGCTCATATCGATTGAGGATTGACGGATGATCGACATGCGATTCACGGCAAACACACCCAGCACGATGACGAGCAAGGCAATGAAAGCAAAACCGAGGAAGGCGCGAGGCGCGATGTTCAGATTACGCAGTGACATAAGTGGATTCTCGGGTGATTGAGGCTGCGAGCATCCTTGCCGGTGATCACTGAAGGGGCGTTCCTTCAGCTCGGCGCCACTGTCGAATCGGGTGTGTGAGCGTCTATAAGTTGTATCGGCCGGGGATGAGGATTTTTGCGGGGGATGAGCAAATATATTTCGGGGGGGATGAGTGTTTCACTCATGAAACACAAATCCCTGTAGCAGCTGCCGAAGGGTGCGTTCGACTGCGAAGCGGTCGCGATTTTTTAGATCCTGCGACTGCTGCACACTCGAACGCAGCCTCGCAGGCTCGACAGCTGCTACTTAGCGATTCGCCAGACCCGTGCGATGTCGCTCGCGCGATCTTTCAGCAACCGTGGCGCCTCGGCGCACGCCTGTTCCAGCGTCATCGGACCACTGGCCAAGGCAAACGCCGCATCGATGCCGTGCTCGTACAACGCCTGATAACCCTCGCCCAACGTGCCCGCGATCACGATCACCGGCACGCCTTGCTGCCGAGCAATGCGCGCCACGCCGAACGGCGTCTTGCCGCGCAAGGTCTGCGCATCGAAACGCCCTTCGCCGGTAATCACCAGGTCGGCACCTTGCACGGCTTCAGCCAGCCCAACCAACTCGGCAACCACGTCCACACCGGCCTGGAACTGCGCGCCGAGAAACGCCTTGGCGGCAAATCCCAGACCGCCGGCCGCCCCACTGCCCGGTTCGTCCTTGACGTCGTGACCCAACGCACGCGCACACAGTTGGGCAAAGTGCCCCAGCGCGTTATCCAGTTTCTGGACTTGCTCGGGCGATGCGCCTTTCTGCGGGCCGAAAATCGCCGAAGCGCCGTGAGGGCCGCACAGTGGATTGTTAACGTCGGCAGCAATGTCAAAACGCACGCCACTCAGGCGCGAATCCATGCCGCTCAGATCAATGCGATCCAGTTGCGCCAACGCCAAACCGCCCGGTGCCAGGGTTTGCCCCTGCGCATCCAGCAACTTCACGCCCAGCGCCTGCATCGCCCCGGCACCGCCATCGTTGGTGGCGCTACCACCAATTGCCAGAATCACCCGTTGCGCACGGGCATCGAGTGCCGCGCGAATGAGCTCGCCGGTGCCGAAGGTGCTGCTGGTGCACGCGTCGCGTTTGCCCGGCGGAACCAGTTGCAGGCCACTGGCCTCGGCCATTTCGATGATCGCGGTGTGGTTGTGCGGGAGCCAGCCCCAGGCGGCGTCAACGGTTGCACCGAGTGGCCCCCGCACCTTCGTGCGGCGCCATTCGCCCTTGCACGCGGCCAGAATAGACTCGACCGTGCCTTCGCCGCCGTCGGCCATCGGGCATTTGACCAAGTGCGCGTCCGGCCACACGTCTGCCAGCCCCAATGCAATGGCGTCGGCCACGCCTTGGGCGCTGAGGCTGTCCTTGAACGAATCGGGGGCGATGACGATTTTCATGCGAATTCTCCAGTTCCAATGCGCTCCATGCTGCCAGTAGCCCCGGACAATAACGCCAGTCCGCTGCACAAGTGGGTGTGGCGTTTATTGTTCATTTTCACAAAACCGCACGACTACACACTGTGTTGTAGCCGCTGCCGAGCCTGCGAGGCTGCGTTCGGCCGCGAAGTCGTCGTAAACCCGGCAAGCGCAATTTCCCTGACACACCGCAGTGCATGATTTTACGACTGCTGCGCAGCCGAACGCAGCCTCGCAGGCTCGGCAGCTGCTACAGGGGTTGTGTTCGGTCAGTCGGTTTGGGGCAGGAGCTGGACGCCGAGGTAGAGCGCAAGCATCCCGTCCAGCCTGAGAGGATCAACCCCACTCAACTCGGCAATCCGCTCCATCCGATACCGCAAGCTATTGCGATGAATCCCCAGCGCATCAGCACACGCCTGGCTCTGACCATCGTGATCACACCAGCTGCGCAGCGTCGCCAACAGTTGACCGTTGCCATCCTTGGCAATGACTTTGCGCAGCGGCTTGAGCAATTCGTCCAGCGCATCGTCATTACGATGCCGCCACAGCATCACCGGCAATCGATAACGGGTCAGCGTCAGCAAGCGCGAACGCGGCAACACATCGCGTCCATACGCCAACAAATCACCCACGCGCCGGTAGCAGCGGCGCAGCCCCGATAAGCCATCGGCCTGCCCGCCCACGGCGATGCGCAAAATGTTCCAGCCCAGGCCGTCGAGTTTTTCCAGCAGCCGATCATTCTCGATCGATTGCGAAGCCGGTCGGCACCACAGCAACGACGACTTCGCCGAACTCACGCACCAACTGTCCGGGTAACGCGACATCAGCCAGGCGCTCAGCGCTTCAACGGTTTGCGCCGGGCCGTGTTCCAAGCCCAGTTCAAAAAGATACGGCACCCGCGTCATCTGCGGCTTGAGCCCCAATTGCTGCGCCTCATCGAGCAAGCGCGGCGAGTCCCCGGCCTCGCTCAGCAGCAACGCGAGCAGATCGTCACAACGCTGACGCCGCCATTGCTGGTCGGCCTGCTGATTGCGCTGGCCGACCAGCATCTCGGCGGTCATCCGCACCAACTCGGCATAGGTGCGCAACGGCTCGGGCTTGCCAGTGATGCCAAGCACGCCAATCAAGCGCCCATCCAGCAGCAGCGGCAAGTTGATCCCCGGTTGCACGCCCTTGAGATGCATTGCCGTTTGCGCGTCGATTTCCACCACCCGCCCGTTGGCCAGCACCAATTGCGCACCCTCGTGGCGGGTGTTGATGCGCTCCGGTTCGCCGCTGCCGAGAATCAATCCCTGGCTGTCCATCACGTTGACGTTGTACGGCAGGATGGCCATCGCCCGGTCGACGATGTCCTGGGCCAGGTCGTGATCGAGTTCGAACATAACGGTGATCCTTGAAAACGGGGTGGGACGGGTTGTTCACCCGCACAGGCCTTGGTCGCAAACCCTGTGCTCAGGCACAAAGACAACCACCCAAGGCGTGGCCGAGACTCACTGGGCGATCAACGTTACCCTTGCATCGCAAAAAATCATAATAAAGAGAGAGCCGCCATGTCACAGAGCGCCGCCGCTACCCAGGCCATCGTTGACGAGAAAAACGCCGTCTACAAACGCATTACCCTGCGTTTGATCCCCTTCATCTTCATCTGCTACCTGTTCAACTACCTCGACCGGGTGAACGTTGGATTTGCCAAACTGCAGATGCTCGACGCCCTGAAATTCAGCGAAACCGTGTACGGCCTCGGTGCCGGGATCTTCTTTATTGGCTACGTGCTGTGCGGCGTGCCGAGCAACCTGGCCCTGACCAAATTCGGCCCGCGACGCTGGATCGCGCTGATGATGATCGTCTGGGGCACGCTCTCGACGTGCCTGCTGTTCGTCACCACCCCGACCGAGTTCTACACCCTGCGCCTGTTCACCGGCGCCGCCGAAGCCGGGTTCTTCCCGGGCGTGGTCCTGTATCTATCGCAATGGTTCCCGACCTTCCGCCGGGGCCGCATCATGGCGCTGTTCATGTCGGCGATCCCGGTGTCCGGCCTGCTCGGCAGCCCGTTTTCTGGCTGGATCCTCAATCACTTTGGTGCAGGCCAGGGCGGCTTGGCCGGCTGGCAGTGGATGTTCCTGCTGCAAGGCATTCCGACTGTGATCCTCGGTGCCCTCGCCTATTTCCTGCTGAGCGACAGCTACGCCAACGCCAAATGGCTGACCCCGTTCGAGCGCTCGGTACTGGAAGCGGATCACGCTGAAGACTTGGCCAACAAGCCGAAAACCACCACGGATTCGTTGCTGGCGGTGTTCAAAAACCCGGCGATCTGGGCGTTTGGTTTGATCTACTTCTGCATCCAGAGCGGCGTGTACGCGATCAACTTCTGGCTGCCGTCGATCATCAAGAACCTGGGCTTCAGCGATAACCTGGTGATTGGCTGGTTGAGTGCGATTCCGTACCTGTTGGCGGCGGTGTTCATGTTGCTGGTCGGTCGCTCGGCGGACCTGCGCAAGGAACGTCGCTGGCATTTGGTGGTGCCGATGTTGATGGGCGCGGTGGGTCTGTTGATCGCGGTGAATTTCGCGACGACGCCGGCGATTGCGATTCTCGGCCTGAGCATCGCCACCATGGGCGCCCTCACCGGCCTGCCGATGTTCTGGCCGGTGCCGACGGCACTGCTGAGCGCGGGCGCGGCGGCGGGTGGTCTGGCGTTGATCAACTCGATGGGGCAGATGGCGGGTTTCCTCAGCCCTTACCTGGTGGGTTGGGTCAAGGACAGCACCGGTTCGACGGATGCTGCGTTGTATTTGCTGGCAGGTGTGATTGTGGGTGGCAGCTTGCTGGCACTGCGGATGACGCGGACGTTGCGGGTGTAACGAAGCCTCTGCCCCTGATCGTTCCCACGCGCGTGGGAACGATCATCTCGAGACCGCTTTAGCTATACGGGTCGACGTTATCCAGCATCCGGTTCACCGCCAGTTCACCCAGCATGACGGAGTTTTGAATGCCCAGCAGTGTATGGCGCTGTGTGCCGTTCAGTTGCCCGGCGAAATCACTCAACATCACGCTCGCTGACGCCAACGTCTCGCAGGCGTTGACCAGCAGGGTTTCGTGATCGGTGTCGGGGCCGATGGAATAGATGGTGCTGGGTTTACGTGGGGTGTCTTTGGGGATGACCGGTTTGAGGTAGTAATCGAGGGCGCGGTCGGCGGCGGTGTTGAGTTTTTTGGGATTGGTGGATTCGTACGGCGAAACGTCGTCGGTGTCGATGTCGGTTTCTGGTGGGTTGGGTGTGATCTTGAACATAGATGAAACTCCTTGCGTCGAATAAGGAGCCATCACTTTCGCTACCAAACGAAGAGGTGGTGGCCATACGCAGGTTGGTAGACCGGGACGCAAGGAGACCGGCGCGCCCGAAGACGCCCTGTGCATGACCACCATAAAGTCGAGACGAAAGACGCCACGAAATAGTGATGCTGCGAACCTTACGTAAATCCCGGGCTACCAAACCCGATCGCTGTTTTTCAGCGACGAGCAAACGATAGAGCCCAGCCCCAAGGCGCACAAGCCGGCGGATTCTGGCGCAGTCGTAGGCAACGGCGCAAGGTTATGTAGCCTCCAGCCCCTTCCCTCCCGCCCGTTTAAACATTGCTGTTTATTGCCACAGGCTCATTCCTACACTGGCTCCACCATTGAGCTGATATTCCGATTGCTCCCGACGACGGTTCTGGTATTTGATTGAGGCCGTTCCCCCCCCACCGGTAAAAGGATTTCCTCATGAGCTATCGCACGCTGGGTCATTCAGGTTTACAGGTCTCTACCCTGACCCTGGGCACCATGATGTTCGGCGAACAGACCAGCACCGAAGATTCCCTGCGGATCATCGATAAAGCCTGGGACCAGGGCATCAATTTCATCGACACCGCCGACGTTTACACCGCCGGCCGTTCTGAAGAGATCGTCGGCGAAGCGATTGCCGGCAACCGCCATGAATGGGTGCTGGCGACCAAGGTTGGCTTCGGCCCGGTGGACGGTGTACCGAACCGCAGCGGCTTGAGCCGCAAACACCTGTTCAACGGGATCGACGCCAGCCTGACCCGTTTGGGCACTGACTACCTCGACATCTATTACCTGCACCGCGAAGACCACAACACGCCGCTGGAAGTGACCGTATCGGCGATGGGCGACCTGATTCGTCAGGGCAAGGTTCGCTATTGGGGTTTGTCGAACTACCGTGGCTGGCGCATTGCCGAGGTGATCCGTGTGGCCGATCAACTGGGCGTCGACCGGCCAGTGATCAGCCAACCGCTGTACAACATCGTCAACCGTCAGGCCGAGACCGAACAAATCACCGCCGCCCACAATTATGGTCTGGGTGTTGTGCCTTACAGCCCGTTGGCGCGAGGTGTGCTCAGCGGCAAATATGCGCCGGATGTGAAGCCGGACGCCGATAGCCGCGCCGGGCGTGCCGACAAACGCATTCTGGAAACCGAATGGCGGGTTGAGTCGTTGCGCATTGCCCAGCAGATTCAGCAGTACACCCAGGAACGTGGCGTGGGGATTGTCGAGTTTGCGATTGCCTGGGTGCTGAACAACGGCGCGGTCACTTCAGCGATTGTCGGGCCGCGCACCGAAGAACAGTGGGACGCGTACACCAAGGCGCAAGCGGTGAAGATTACGGCGCAGGATGAGGCGTTTATTGATTCGCTGGTGGTGCCGGGGCACTCATCGACGCCGGGGTTTAATGACGTGAGCCATTTTGTGTCGGGCCGTAAACCGCGTACCCACTGAAGAAACACACAACCCGTGTGGGAGCGTGGCTTGCCCGCGATCGCATCGACGCGGTCTGAGGGATGTACCGCGGTGTCTGCATCGCGGGCAAGCTACGCTCCCACACTAGGTTTGTGGTGATTGATCAGCCGATATTCGACTGTAAAACCACGTATCCTCTGCGCCCTGTTTCACCTTCAACCTCGCGAGGGCAGTTTGTCTAAAGGTATCGCTTTATCGGTGTCGGCCTCGGTGCTGTTTGCCGTCATGTACTACTACACGTCGTTGCTCACGCCCCTGAGCGGCGTGGAAATTTTCGGCTGGCGCATGTTGCTGACCGTGCCCTGCATGACCGTGTTCATGGTGGTGTCCGGCGAGTGGACGCGCGTGGTGGAGATTGTCCGGCGCGCCATGGCGAATCCGACATTGATCGCCGCCCTGATCGCCTCCTCGGCCCTGCTTGGCGTGCAACTCTGGCTGTTCATGTGGGCGCCGCTCAACGGCTACAGCCTGGACGTATCACTGGGGTATTTCCTGCTGCCACTGACGATGGTGCTGACCGGGCGAATCGCCTACGGCGAACGCTTGTCCTACCTGCAAAAAGTCGCCGTGGTACTGGCCTGCCTCGGCGTGATCAATGAGGTGTATCAGGTCGGTGGTTTTTCCTGGGCGACGTTGCTGGTGTGCATTGGTTATCCCACCTATTTCATCGTGCGCAAGCGCCTGGCCTCGGACAACCTCGGTGGTTTGTGGCTGGACATGGCGTTGACGCTGCCGGTGGCATTCTGGTTTGTGCAAAGTGGCGAGCAAGGCTTCGGCGTGTTCGATCAACACCCGTGGCTGTCGCTGTTGATCCCGATCCTGGGGGTGATCAGCGCGTCGGCATTGGTGGTCTACATCATCGCCAGCCGCTTGTTGCCGTTTAGTCTTTTCGGGTTGTTGAGTTACGTCGAGCCGGTGTTGTTGCTGGGCGTGGCGTTGCTGCTGGGGGAAAGCATCAAGCCTGGGGAATGGTTGACCTATATTCCGATCTGGATGGCGGTGGTGGTGCTGGTGTTCGAAGGCTTCAAACACCTGATGCGACAGCGCCGCCCTTAAGCCTTACACAAAACAAATGCAGGAGTGAGCCTGCTCGCGACAGCGTCTTCTAATTCAACATCAATGTTGACTGAAAGACAGCTATCGCGAGCAGGCTCACTCCTGCAGGTTTAGTGGTGTGGCGGGTTACTCGGTGGCGAGCACGCCACGACGAACCTGGTCGCGTTCGATCGATTCAAACAGCGCCTTGAAGTTGCCTTCGCCGAAACCATCGTCGCCTTTACGCTGGATGAATTCGAAAAACACCGGCCCCATCAGGGTTTCCGAGAAGATCTGCAACAGCAGGCGCTTGTCACCCGACTCGGACGAACCGTCCAGCAGAATGCCCCGCGCTTGCAGTTGATCCACCGGCTCGCCGTGGTTTGGCAAACGGCCTTCGAGCATTTCGTAATACGTTTCCGGTGGCGCGGTCATGAAGCGCATGCCGATGCTTTTCAGGTGATCCCAGGTCTTGATCAGGTCATCGGACAGGAACGCAACGTGCTGGATGCCTTCGCCGTTGAACTGCATCAGGAACTCTTCGATCTGCCCGGCGCCCTTGGACGACTCTTCGTTCAGCGGGATGCGGATCATGCCGTCCGGCGCGGTCATGGCCTTGGAGGTCAGGCCGGTGTATTCGCCCTTGATGTCGAAGTAGCGAATTTCGCGGAAGTTGAACAGCTTCTCGTAGAAGTTGGCCCAGTAGGCCATGCGACCGCGATACACGTTGTGCGTCAGGTGGTCGATGATTTTCAGGCCGGCACCGACCGGATTGCGGTCCACACCTTCGATGAACACGAAGTCGATGTCATAGATCGAGCTGCCTTCGCCGAAACGGTCGATCAGGTACAGCGGCGCACCGCCAATGCCTTTGATCGCCGGCAGGTTCAGTTCCATCGGACCGGTTTCGATGTGGATCGGCTGGGCGCCGAGTTCCAGTGCGCGCTTGTAGGCGAGCTGCGAATCCTTGACGCGAAACGCCATGCCGCATACCGACGGGCCGTGCTCGGCCGCGAAGTACGAAGCAACGCTGTGCGGTTCGTTGTTGAGGATCAGGTTGATCGCGCCCTGGCGATACAGGTGCACGTCTTTGGAGCGGTGGGTCGCCACCTTGGTGAAGCCCATGATCTCGAAGATCGGCTCCAGGGTGTTCGGGGTTGGCGATGCGAATTCGATGAACTCAAAGCCCATCAGGCCCATTGGGTTTTCGTATAAATCTGCCATTTTGGCGCCTCATCATGCTTTTAGAATTAACAGTTAAAAAGTGTTAGTTGCTAGCAATGCTGAGACCGGCGGGTGGCGCACAGGAGATGCCCCGCACGCTGCGGGCGAGGAAGTCACCGTAGATCAATTGAAACCCAAAACTCTTCATTGTCGACCCAAGGCTCTTGCGGGCGAGGCTTCTGCTGCCAGAAGACGTTTATTATTGTATGCGTAACCCGATTCTACACAGCGTAAATCGGTTTGTCCGCCTTCTGTATCAAATCCCCTTTTCCCCTACTCGCGCAAGGGGTTTATTACAGAGGAAAATCCCCGCCAGAATCAACACGCCGCCAAGGTACATCGCCAGTGTCAACGGCTCGCCCAGCAACAGTGCGCCGAGGATGACGGCGGTCAACGGGTTCAAGGCTATGAACACTCCTGAACGCGTCGCGCCGATCTGGCGGATGCCGTCGTAATAACCAATGTAGGCCAGCGCCGAACCCAAAACCCCGAGGTACATCAGGCTCAGCCATTGTTGCGGACCGAGGCTGAGCAGCGCGCTGACACTCAGTTCACCGCGCACGGCACTGGTCACCCAGAGCATCGCCGTGCCCAACAGAATCGAATACGTCACCGTCTGCACCGGCCCCAGCGAATGATTCAGCGCTTTGGAGAACAGCGAATAAATACCCCAGCCGAGCACGCAGCCGAAAATCAGCAAGTCACCTATCCAGGCATCAGCGTTGCCGGCCAATAGCTGCGGGTTACGACTGGCAATCACCACACTCGCCCCGGCCATACAAATCACGATGCCGAAGACTTTGGCCCGGCTCAGGCGCTCCTTGAACAGCAACCATGAGGCGAGGCCGATCACTGTCGGGTTCAGCGCAACAATCAACGAGGCTCGCGAGGCGTTGATGTAATGCAGCCCATAAAAGAAGCACAGGTTATAGAAGAAGATCCCGAAGAACCCCAGCAGCGCCAGTCGCAGCCATTGTTGCGGGTTCGGCCGGATCAACGGGATACGCGCCAACAGCAGAAACAGCAACAACGCCGCGCTGGCCAGCAGGAACCGCAGGCTGGCGGCGAACAACGGGCTGAGACTGTCGGCGAGAAAACGCCCGGCCACAAATGTCCCGCCCCAGATCATGGTGACGGCGGCGAGTTTCAGATACACCGGTGTGTGCGAAGTCATTGTTTTCGCAGAGATTGTCATGGAGAAGCAAAACCAGGGCGAGGAAGATGACGTATCATTCGACTAATCAACGATCATCGTAAAATGAGTAAAAACTCATGACCCTGACTCAACTCGAGATTTTCTCGCTGGTTGCTGAACTGCGTGGTTTCACGGCGGCAGCCAATCGCCTGGGGATTTCCCAGTCGGCGGTGTCTCACGCGCTCAAGTCGCTGGAACAGGAACTCGGCGTCGAACTGCTGCGGCGGCATCAGTCCCAGGTCGAACTGAGCGATATCGGCCAACAACTGTTAATGCGCGCCCGAACAATGCTCGGGCTGGCCAACACCTTGCGCCAGGAAGCGGCCGATGCGCGCGGGATGAAGCGCGGCACGTTGCGCATCGGCTCGTTTGGCCCGACCTCATCGATCCGCCTGCTGCCGCAGATCCTGCAGCACTACCGCACGGCGCATCCGGGCATTGAAGTCCACATCGACGAAGGCCCGGATCGCCAGGTGATTCAATGGCTTGAAGAGCGGCGAATCGACATCGGTTTTGTGGTGCTGCCTGAAGAACGCTTCGACACCTTCGCACTGCTGGAAGATCAGATGGTCGCACTGGTGCCTGCCGAGCACGCACTGGCCGATCGTGACAATCTGAGTTTGAGCGATTTGTGCAACGACCCGTTCGTGCTGACGGAGGCAGGCTCATCGGAGCTGGTGTCGCGACTGTTCAGCGCCGCTCGCCTCATACCGAACATCCGCTATCGCTGCTCACAATTGCTCAGCACGCTGGACACGGTCAGCCGCGGCGATGCGTTGACGGTCGTGGCTGAAAGTTCTCTGCCCGACAACGTCAACAGTCGCTATGTGAAAAAACCACTGTCGCCCCCCGTTATTCGCCAGGTCGGACTGGCGGTGCTGGACCAGCGTCAGGCGTCACCCGCGACGCTGGCCTTTATCAAACTGGCCACTGGCCTGAACGCTCATTGAGCGGCATAAGCGCCAAGGGCCAACTATCATGGCCACTACCTGAACTCTTTATGGGAGGCGTGTTGTTGTCCTGCCCGCAGTTGAGAGCCCTGTTTCTGTGTGAGAGATTTCGCGAATGCCATTGAGTGCCAAACGCCGTCGCCCGTTGCGCATCCGCATTCTGGTGACCCTGCTGTGTGGATTGCTTCCGGTGATATTGGGTTTTGCCATTCTCTATATGCAGGCTGGACGAGCTCTTGAGCAAAGCACCCGGGTGACCGCAGACGAAGCCGTGCGCCAGTTCGAACTGATGCTGGATAACACGGCGCAGTCCGCGAGCGAGTTGTTGCCGCTGGCCGGAAAAAATTGCGACGACGTCATACTGGCCTTGCGTGAACAAGTCACCCGCCGCCCGTTTGTGCGCTCGGCCAGCCTGGTGTGGGATGACAACCTTTATTGCACTTCGTTGTTTGGTAACACTCAGCAAAAGGTCGACGCCGCAAACTACGTGCAAGGCAAGTTGCGGCTTATGAACGGCAACCCGGTCACCCCCGATACGGCGTTGCTGGTGTATCGCCTGAATGAGGGAAAACAGGGGGCGATGACGACGCTAGACGGTTACCACTTGACTAATGTGCTGCGCCTGATTGGTCGCAAGACGATACTGCTGTTGCAAGTGGGGCCGTACTGGTTGTCGGTCGACGGCAAAGTCCACGAAGGCGCCCTGCCCGCTTTGCCCTTGGCCGAAAGCGAACAGACGTCCTCGCGCTATGCCTTTTCAGTCGTCTCCGGTTTCCCAGAAGGGGAAAACTGGCGTTACATGGCCAGCGAATATCCGCCGTTGTTCAGCCTGCTGATTTTTTTTGGCGTGGCATCGGGCGCCATCGGGCACGTCTTGCAAAGGCGTTCATGGTCGCCCATTCATGAAATGCAGCGCGCCCTCGCGGCCGACGAGTTTGTTCCCTGGTTTCAGCCCGTGGTGCATGGCGATACCCGGAAGTGGTCCGGCACCGAAGTGTTGATGCGCTGGAAGCACCCAAAGGAAGGCCTGGTCCGGCCTGATCTGTTTATCCCGTTCGCCGAAGACTCCGGGTTGATCGTGCCCATGACCCGTTCCCTCATGCGCCAGACTGCGCAATTGCTGGGGCCTGTTTCTTCCTCGTTCGCCGAGCCCTTTCACATCGGCATCAATATCACTGCCAGCCACTGCAAGGACCTGGAACTGGTCAAGGACTGTCGTGAGTTTCTCAGTGCCTTTGCACCCGGCTCCATTTACCTGGTGCTGGAACTGACCGAGCGCGAATTGATCAAGCCCAGCGACATTACGTTGGAGCTCTTTGAACAACTTCATGCACTGGGCGTGATGATCGCGATTGACGACTTTGGCACCGGGCATTCCAGTTTGGGTTATCTGCGACAGTTCAATGTGGACTTCCTGAAAATCGACCAGAGTTTCGTGGCCATGATCGGCATCGACGCCCTTTCACGGCATATTCTGGACACCATCATCGAACTCTCGGCCAAGCTCGATCTGGGGATCGTTGCCGAAGGTGTCGAAACCGAAGAACAAAGCGACTATCTGACCGCCCACGGTGTGAACTTCCTGCAAGGTTATCTGTTCGGTCGACCGATGCCCGCCGCAGAATTCATTAGCGCATTAACCCACCATTAACTAATGGTTTTATGCGACGAATCATCGGCATCGCGCACCAAATTGAATCAAAAGACTACTGTTGTTACATGAAGAAAATGTCAGGATTTACTCTTGGCCAATTAACTACTACAATTTTTCGTACCTGTGCAAGATGAGCAGGTGAGCCACTATCACCGAGTCGCTTCAAGGCTCTTGGCTTATAGCTTTGTTTGCGGTTGGTATCAGCCAAACACACTATTGGAGTAAAGATATTGTCCAGACTCGCTGAATTTCGTGCAGCTGAAAAGGCCCTTCAGGAACAGCTCAAGCAGCTGGAATCGCTGAAGAATGATGCCGGCCTCAAGAAAGAAATCGAATTCGAAGAAAAGCTCCAGGGGCTGATGAAAACCTACGGCAAAAGCCTGCGTGACATCATCGCCATCCTCGATCCGAACCCGGCAAAATCCGGCCTGCAACAAGCAAAAACACCTAAAACCCGCCGCGCTCGCGTGGTCAAGGTCTATCAGAACCCGCACACCGGCGAACTGATTGAAACCAAGGGCGGCAACCACCGCGGCCTGAAGGCCTGGAAGGAACAATATGGCGCAGCCACTGTTGATTCCTGGCTGCGTGGCTAACAGCTTGCGGTTATAAAAAAGCCCTGCTCATGCAGGGCTTTTTCATGAATACTCACTAAATGCAACGATCTGACGGGATCAACTCGCAACTTACCGATCAACTTTATGCTTAATGCCTTTGGGTATCTAAAAATGTCGGAAACCGCCAAAATCCACTGACACGTAAACCCCCGACACTAAAGTTTCAAGCTGTTACGCACCGCCTCGATTTCTTCCTGACTTGCCTTATAAGCCTCGGCCTGCCCTGCGTAAGAAAGAACATAGGCTTTATCGGCATCCACCGCCCCGACCAATGTTTGCGACAGCACGTGTCGCCCGTTCTGGGTAATGGTGCAGGTTGTTTCCAGCGCCGACAGGCGGCTCAATGTCGCGGGATGTATTTTGTTGCAGACACTTTGATAGCCGCTTTGAAAGAAATCTTTCTGCACCGCTTTGCGCATCTCAAGCAAAACGCCCTGCACATTCACTTGATGACCGCTTTCGACTTGAGTCATCGTCAACTCCATGACCATGACTGGCGTGCCGCTTTGATCGTTTTTGACCGCACGCTGACGGGAAACAGCTGAATTGGCCGCGTCTGGCGCAAGGGCTTCGACTTCCCAGCCACTGGGCCACGTCACCTGTGGCGCCTCGGCATGAGCAATGGCAACCATTGAAAACAGGCCCAGCAGGACGAACATCGGCTTACAGAATCGAACCATTGCAATAAACACTCACGAATTGAACCGTAAAGTCTGAGCCTCGCCCGCCTGTCAGGCAATAGCAGACCGTTTGGGTTTGGTGATGTCAGAGCCCTTGCGTATCATTGTGACCATTCGTTAGCCCCACTTATTCCGGAGGGCCCATGAGCCTGCACGAATTGAACACCTTCCCAGGCGTCACCGCCCAGCCTGACACCGACACCCAGAAATTCGTCTTCAATCACACCATGCTGCGGGTCAAGGACATCACCAAGTCCCTGGACTTCTACACGCGCATCCTCGGTTTCTCGCTGGTGGAAAAACGCGATTTTCCAGAAGCGGAATTCAGCCTGTATTTCCTCGCCCTGGTCGACAAGAACCAGATCCCGGCCGACGCTGCCGCCCGCACCGAGTGGATGAAGTCGATTCCCGGCATTCTCGAACTGACCCACAACCACGGCACCGAGAACGACCCTGACTTCGCCTACCACAACGGCAACACCGACCCGCGTGGTTTTGGTCATATTTGCATCTCCGTGCCGGACATCCGCGCGGCGTGCGAACGTTTTGAAGCGCTGGGCTGTGACTTTCAGAAGCGTTTGAATGACGGACGCATGAAGAGCCTGGCCTTCATTAAAGACCCGGATGCTTACTGGGTTGAAATCATTCAGCCTGCTCCGCTTTAACCTTCACCAAACATACCCCTGCAGGAGTGTGTGAAGCACAAAAAACCCCATGATCACTCATGGGGTTTTGTGTTTTCAGCGGCGGCGTTTATGCGGGGGCCGAGGTCCGGATCAGGTGATCGAATGCGCTCAGGGAAGCCTTGGCGCCCTCGCCCACCGCAATCACGATCTGCTTGTACGGCACGGTGGTCACGTCACCGGCAGCAAACACGCCCGGCATCGAGGTTTCACCGCGAGCATCGACGATGATCTCGCCACGAGGCGACAACTCGATGGTGCCCTTGAGCCAATCGGTGTTAGGCAGCAAACCGATCTGCACGAAGATGCCTTCGAGGTTGACCGTGTTGAACTCGCCCGAATCGCGATCTTTGTAGACCAGACCGGTCACCTTCTGGCCATCACCTTTTACTTCACTGGTCAAGGCACTGGTAATGACGGTGACGTTCGGCAGGCTGAACAGCTTGCGTTGCAACACCGCATCGGCGCGCAGTTTGCTGTCGAACTCCAGCAGCGTGACGTGGCTGACGATACCGGCCAGGTCGATGGCCGCTTCAACGCCGGAATTACCGCCGCCGATCACCGCCACACGCTTACCCTTGAACAGCGGACCGTCGCAATGCGGGCAGAAACAGACGCCTTTGGCTTTGTATTCCTGCTCGCCCGGCACGCCCATTTCACGCCAGCGCGCACCGGTGGCGAGAATCAGCGCCTTGGTTTTCAGTGTGGCACCGCTTTCGAAACGGACCTCATGCAACTCACCGGGATTCTTCGCCGGGATCAGCGCGGTTGCGCGTTGCAGGTTCATGATATCGACGTCGTATTGCTTGACGTGTTCTTCGAGCGCGCTGGCCAGTTTTGGCCCTTCGGTTTCCTGCACGGAGATGAAGTTTTCGATGGCCATGGTGTCGAGCACCTGCCCACCAAAACGTTCTGCCGCGACACCGGTGCGAATGCCTTTACGCGCGGCATAGATCGCCGCTGCTGCACCCGCTGGACCACCGCCGACGACCAATACATCAAAGGCGTCCTTGGCGCTGAGCTTCTCGGCTTGACGCTCGATGCCGCGGGTGTCGAGCTTGGCGAGGATTTCTTCCAGGCCCATGCGGCCCTGGCCGAAGTTCACGCCGTTCAGGTAGATGCTTGGCACTGCCATGACTTGGCGCTCATCGACTTCGGCCTGGAACAGCGCGCCATCAATGGCGACGTGGCGGATGTTGGGGTTCAACACGGCCATCAGGTTCAGCGCCTGGACCACGTCCGGGCAGTTCTGGCAGGACAGCGAGAAGTAAGTCTCGAAGCTGAACTCGCCTTTGAGTGAGCGAATCTGTTCGATCACTTCAACGCTGGCCTTCGAAGGGTGGCCGCCGACTTGCAACAGCGCCAACACCAACGAGGTGAATTCGTGGCCCATCGGGAGGCCGGCAAAGCGCAGGCTGATGTCGGCGCCCGGGCGATTGATCGAGAACGATGGCTTGCGTGCGTCATCACCGTTATCGAGCAAAGTAATTTGCGTGGAAAGACTGGCAACGTCTTTCAACAGTTCGAGCATTTCCTGGGATTTCGCACCGTCGTCGAGGGAGGCAACGATCTCGATCGGCTGGGTGACCCGTTCCAGGTACGATTTCAACTGGGCTTTAAGATTGGCGTCCAACATACGGGCGATTTCCTTTCTGGTATTTCGTGAAAAGCAGGCATAAAAAAACGCCCGAGCGAATCTCGCCCGGGCGTTTTTGAGGGCGGTTGCAGCTTACTGAGTAGGTGCGGCGTACCGCCCTGTTGTAGCGCTCACAGACTTAGATCTTGCCGACCAGGTCCAGGGACGGCGCCAGAGTGGCCTCGCCTTCTTTCCACTTGGCTGGGCAA
Source organism: Pseudomonas mucoides (assembly GCF_015461845.1). Lineage (GTDB taxonomy): Bacteria > Pseudomonadota > Gammaproteobacteria > Pseudomonadales > Pseudomonadaceae > Aquipseudomonas > Aquipseudomonas mucoides. Next base: position 510,387 of record NZ_JACOPW010000002.1, read on the forward strand.
ACCTGGCCTGGGTGAGCAGCGACGTACTGGGCAGCCTTGATCTTGCGCAGCAGCTCGGAAGCGTCGCGGCCAACGCCGCCATCGTTCAGTTCAACGATTTTGATCTGGCCTTCAGGGTTGATCACGAAGGTGCCACGGTCAGCCAGGCCTGCGTCTTCGATCAGCACGTCGAAGTTGCGGGAGATGGCGTGAGTCGGGTCACCGATCATGGTGTACTGGATTTTGCCGATGGCTGGCGAAGTGTTGTGCCAGGCAGCGTGGGCAAAGTGGGTATCGGTGGAAACGCTGTAGATCTCGACGCCCAGTTTCTGGAACGCGTCGTAGTTGTCAGCGAGGTCTTCCAGTTCGGTCGGGCAAACGAAGGTGAAGTCAGCCGGGTAGAAGAAAACGACAGACCATTTGCCTTTCAGGTCAGCGTCCGACACTTTTACGAAGTCGCCATTTTTGAAGGCGTCAGCTTTGAACGGTTTAACGTGGCTGTTGATGATAGGCATCGATGACTCTCCGTCAGGGTTGAAAAGTTGGGTTAACAAGGTGATGGGGTGAATCCTACCCACTCGATCCCCGGATGGCTCATTGGCAAACCTCATGCTGGTGATTTGTTTTCGCTATTAGCCGACGGTATTAATAGAAGAAAACGTGATCTACAGCGCCAACGGCTTTTCCGCGAGTCGGGCCATGCCCAGAAACGGGCTGGCTTCAACATAGCGCATGGCGGACTTCATATCCTTCCAGCCCACGTAACTCATCAACGACTTCAAGTCCCAACCACTCTGATGGGCCCAACTGGCAAAGCCGCGTCGCAAGGAGTGACTGGTGTAGTGCTCGGCGGGAATGCCGGCGCGCTCAAGGGCCTGGCGCAGTAGCGGGATGACGCTGTTGGCGTGCAACCCCTCCTCGCTCAGGTGCCCCCAGCGATCGATGCCTCGAAACACCGGCCCACGAACCAATGCGGCTTCGGTGATCCACTGGATGTAAGCGTTCACCGGGCAAAGGCGTTGCAAGGCTGGGGTCTGGTAGGTCTTGCCGAGGTTCTCGCGGTCGCTCTTGGTGCGCGGTAAGTAGAGTGTGATGCCAGAGCTGGCGATCGCTTGAACGTGCTCGATTTGTACACGGCACAGCTCATCACTGCGAAACCCGCGCCAGAATCCCAGGAGGATCAGCGCCATGTCGCGCCGCGCCCGCAGGAGCGCCGGTCGATCCTGCTGCGCCCTGGCTTCTGCCGCTTCTTTTTCCAACCAGGCAACCACCTGCTCCAGATGTTGCAGTTGCAACGGTTCGGCCTGTTTTTCCTGAGCCGGGTGCAGCGCGCGAATCCCCTTGAAGACCTTGCGCACCACTGGCGCCTTGGTCGGATCAGGAAATCCCTGACTGTGGTGCCACTGCGCCAGCGCCGACAGACGCAACTTCAGCGTATTGATCGACAACTCCCCCGCATACGCCACCAGATAGCGCGCGACGCTGTCGGCGGTGGCCGGCAGAAACCCGCCCCACGTGACTTCGAAATGCTCAATGGCTGCCCGGTAGCTGCGCCGGGTGTTGTCGCGCGTGGCGGCCTGTAGGTATCGATCCAGCTCGGTCATCGGTTCAACTCTCTAAAACGTACCGCGTTGGCGGGTGCAATCGTGCCGTGCGGCTCATCACACGGGGTAATACCAGTATATCCCGCATGACATATTGACATCATTTATCTTTATTTTTCAGATGGTACACTGCGTACTTTAGTGGCATGTACCACAGTACGAAATCGTAGGAGAACTCATGGCTCGTGGCGGCGTAAATAAAGCAGTGGTGCAAGCGGCACGGTTGGCGATCCTCGCCCGTGGCGAAAACCCAAGCATCGATGCAGTACGGATCGAAATGGGCAACACCGGCTCGAAAACCACGATCCATCGCTACCTGAAGGAACTGGATGACGGCCGTGAACGGGCCGAGCCCGTGGCGGAACCCATCGATGACGAACTGGCGGATCTGGTGTCGCGCCTGGCCCAACGCCTGAAAGAGAAGGCCCAGGAACCGATCGACCAGGCTCGCGAGCAGTTCGACCAGCAGCGCAAAACACTGGAAAGCCAGCTTTCAGAAGCCCAGGAAGCCAATATCGAATTGCATCAGCAGTACGAGATGCAAAGCCTGGCACTGACCCAGGAATCCGAATCGCTACAAGAAACCCGCTCCATGCTGCAAACCGAGCAAACCCGCAATGCCGGGTTGAATCAGGCACTGGCCGGTTTCGAATTGCGCTTGCAGGACAAGGACGAGCAGATTCGCTCACTGGAAGAAAAGCACCTGCACGCCCGCGAGGCCTTGGAGCACTACCGCAACGCCGTCAAGGAACAGCGTGAGCAGGAACAAGGCCGCCACGAAAGCCAGGTGCAGCAGATTCAAATGGAGCTGCGTCAGGCACAGCAAAGCGCGATGGTGCGTCAGGACGAGATCACTCAGCTGCACCGCGACAATGAGCGTTTGTTCACTGAAAACCGCGGCTCCCAGAGGGAGCTGAGCCTGTTGCAGGATCAACTCAAGCACACCAATAGCCGGCAGGATCAACTGCTGGAACAGGTCAACCGCATCGACAGCGAACGCACCCTCCTCCAGGAACGCTTGCGCGTCGCCCTGCTGGAAAGTCAGTCGCTGAAACAGAGCGTCGACGAGCAGTCGCAGGCTAATAAAGCGCTGGAAATTGAATTACTCAAGACTCAGGCGAGCCTCGATGAAAGCATGCGCCTGGCGGCTGCTGTTGCAACAGCGCCAGACGCAGCCAAGGACGATTAACCGGCGACAGGCGTACGCATGGTGACGAACTCTTCGGCGGCCGTCGGGTGCACGCCGATGGTTTCGTCGAAATCGCGCTTGGTCGCCCCTGCCTTCAAGGCAATCGCCAAGCCCTGGACGATCTCGCCGGCATCCGGCCCGACCATGTGGCAGCCCAACACCTTGTCGGTCTTGGCCTCTACCACCAGTTTCATCAGCGTGCGCTCCTGGCACTCAGTCAGGGTCAGCTTCATTGGGCGGAAACGGCTTTCGTAGATCACCACCTCGTGGCCCGCTTCGCGAGCGTCTTCCTCGCTCAAGCCAACGGTGCCAATGTTCGGCAGGCTGAACACGGCGGTCGGAATCATCTTGTAATCCACCGGGCGGTATTGCTCAGGCTTGAACAAGCGTCGAGCCACAGCCATGCCTTCGGCCAGAGCGACCGGCGTCAGCTGAACACGACCGATTACATCGCCGAGCGCCAGGATCGACGGTTCAGCCGTCTGATACTGCTCATCGACCTCGACAAAGCCTTTCTTGTCGAGTTTGACGCCGGTGTTTTCAAGCCCGAGGTTGTCGAGCATCGGACGCCGGCCAGTCGCGTAGAACACACAATCCGCTTCCAGCTCGCGACCATCCTTGAGTGCAACCTTCAGACTGCCATCAGGCTGCTTGTCGATACGCTCAATGTCGGAGTTGAATTGCAGGTCCATGCCACGCTTGGTCAATTCTTCCTGCAAATGCTTGCGCACCGCGCCATCGAAACCGCGCAAGAACAACTCACCGCGGTACAGCAACGTGGTCTTGGCACCCAACCCGTGGAAGATACCGGCGAACTCAACGGCAATGTAACCACCGCCCACCACCAGAACACGCTTCGGCAGTTCCTTGAGGAAAAACGCCTGGTTGGAGCTGATTGCATGCTCGTGTCCCGGGATTTCCGGGATCTGCGGCCAGCCACCGGTCGCAATCAGGATGTTTTTAGCGGTATGGCGTTCACCATTGATCTCGACCGTGTGCGGATCGACGATTTTGGCGTGGCCTTCATGCAAGGTGACGCCGCTGTTGACCAGCAAGTTGCGGTAAATGCCATTCAGGCGATTGATCTCGCGGTCCTTGTTGGCGATCAGCGTGGCCCAATCAAACTGCGCCTCGCCCAGCGTCCAGCCAAAACCGGAAGACTGCTCGAAGTCTTCGGCGAAGTGCGCACCGTAGACGAGCAATTTCTTCGGCACACAGCCGACGTTCACGCAGGTACCGCCCAGATAGCGGCTCTCGGCCACGGCCACTTTTGCGCCAAATCCGGCGGAAAACCGTGCAGCTCGAACACCACCGGAACCGGCGCCAATCACGTACAAATCAAAATCAAAGGCCATTTTCAATCTCCTCGGCAGTCCACAAGCATACCCGCAGACGTTCGCCGGGCAAGTGCTGCAAACGATATAGGGCCAGAAAATAAAAAAGCCACCCGAAGGTGGCTTTTCAATACAAGCGAGTCAACAGCTATCAGTAAGCCTTGCCAGTCTTGTAGAAGTTCTCGAAGCAGAAGTTGGTCGCATCGATGTAGCCTTCAGCGCCACCACAGTCGAAACGCTTGCCTTTGAACTTGTAGGCCATCACGCAGCCGTTCTGGGCTTGCTTCATCAGGGCGTCGGTGATCTGGATTTCACCACCCTTGCCTGGCTCGGTTTGTTCGATCAGGTCGAAGATATCCGGGGTCAGGATGTAGCGACCGATGATCGCCAGGTTGGACGGTGCATCTTCCGGCTTTGGTTTCTCGACCATGCTGTGAACGCGGTAGATATCATCGCGAATCATCTCACCGGCGATCACGCCGTACTTGTGAGTTTCTTGTGGGTCGACTTCCTGAATGGCGACGATCGAGCAGCGGAACTGCTTGTACAGCTTGACCATCTGGGTCAGAACGCCGTCACCTTCAAGGTTTACACACAAGTCATCCGCCAGCACCACGGCGAACGGTTCGTCACCGATCAGCGGGCGACCGGTCAGGATCGCGTGACCCAGGCCTTTCATTTCGGTCTGACGGGTATAGGAGAACGAGCAATTGTCGAGCAGCTTGCGGATACCGACCAGGTATTTCTCTTTGTCGGTGCCCTTGATCTGGTTTTCCAGCTCGTAGCTGATGTCGAAGTGGTCTTCCAGGGCGCGCTTGCCGCGACCGGTAACGATGGAGATTTCGGTCAAACCGGCATCCAGAGCTTCTTCGACGCCGTACTGGATCAGTGGCTTGTTTACCACCGGCAGCATTTCTTTGGGCATGGCTTTAGTCGCTGGCAGGAAGCGAGTACCGTAACCGGCTGCTGGGAACAAGCATTTCTTGATCATATAAGTCCTTGAAAGGGCTGTGTGTACGAGTTTCGGCGCAGTCTAATCAGGCGGCGTGCACCTTACAATGCCCCGCACTGGCTAACCGATGCCAACATAGAGAAATATTCTCGCGGATAGTTCCGCATATCGCTGCACAGATCCTTCGACAGCTTCTAATAGATAGCAGATAACCCGGAACCTGCACTGGCGATCACACCAGACATGCAATCGCACCACCATACGCCCATCAGCACTCTCTGGGTGCATTTGGCGTTATCATGGCGCAATTGAACAAGCCAACGAGGCAGATAGATGTCGGAAGCAAAAAGCGTCAACGGGTTCCTGATCAAACAGAAAGACGGCGAATGGTGGATAAAGAACTTCGGCGATACCGAGACGATCACCGGGCCGTTCCCTACCGAAGCACGGGCGATTGAAGTGGCATCCGTATTGCAGCTTGAACACCCAGCACCCGCCAAACGTCGCGGCAAAGACAAGACTTGATCTGAACCGGTTTCTGACCAGGCCCTGCTTCGCGCAGGGCTTTTTTGTGATTACACGCAAGGGAAGTGGCCCTTCGCTATAACCTTTTGATGCCAGCGCTGTCACAGGCTTAGCCCCATCATCCTGACGACGACAACGACATGACTAAATTTTTGCCTCTGATTGCAGTATTGGCCCTGAGCGGCTGCGCCACCTCGGAAACGGCTTACCTGAAAAACGGCGAACAGGGGCTGGCCATCGACTGCTCCGGCGAAGCCAACTCGTGGGCCACCTGCTACGAAAAAGCCGATGCATCCTGCGCTGGCACCGGCTATCGAATCGTCGGGACCGACGGCACGCCGTCAACCAAGGAAAGCGACAAGACCCTTGGCGTCGATGTAGGCAATTTCAAGAACCGCAGTGTCTTGGTGGTCTGCAAGTAAGTCCGACGCTACATGTGAATTTCAGCAAACTTAATCCCGAGACCGCGCACGGTCTCGATCAGGTCGTCGAGACGGCTGAACGATTCGACTTCGTCGTTATCGTCCACCAGAAAATAACTGCGCCCGGCGCTTTTCTTGAAAAACACGATCCACTCCCCTGGATTCGCCGGGTTCTGAATCACATGGGTGGCAGAGATGTGACCCTCTGTATGCCGCTCCCGAACCTGCTCTCGCTTCATGCCTGACTCCAGAAATGACAATGCCGTCAAAGCACAGCCTTGACGGCATCGATGTAGATTGTCGCTAGTGTATCAGCCGGAAATGCAGGCGTTGGCGGCTTTCTGCACATCCTTGGGGCGTACCGGCACATTGGACATGCGCTCATGCAGCTTGATGCTGCTGCCACCGGAACGCTCTTCAATATCAAAGACGGCGGCCGGGTCCGACGAGAACTTCGCCGGAACGATCACGCGCACCCCGTCTTTGTGTGGCTCAACCTGCAAAGCACCACGGCTATCGGCCAGTTGCTCAACCAGGCACTGTGCATACTCATGGGGCTTTTTTCCTGAGATCACGTTCATGGTCGGCAGCGTCTCGTTGATCTCAGTCACGCTGGCGCAGCCACTTACGACCAACGCCAACGGCAGGACTAACACACCCCACTTCATACAAAAACCTCCGATAAAGACCCTCGGACAGCACAATTGCTGATTTTCTCCGAGGCGCACCGCTTTTATCGCCCACAGAATGCCGAATAACTGTTTTTAATTGCCAAAGCGAACCATGACGACCCGATAATTACCTGTGCGGGCTGATAAACTGCGCCAATCGCCCATGCTATCGTTTTGATTTTGTAGAAAAAGCCCTTCTGGAGGCGCCTCATGAAATTTATCCACCAGCGCGAGCACCTCAATGAAGACGACATCGTCGTCATCCAGTGCTCCCAAATGTGCAACATCCGCTTGATGAACGACGCCAACTTCCGCAGCTTCAAGAATGGTGGTCGTCACACCTACCACGGCGGCGCATTCGATACTTTCCCGGCCCGGATTACCGCGCCGAGCACCGGTTTCTGGAACATCACCATCGACACGGTCAACCGCCGGCCGATCAGCGTGACCCGCAAGCCGACCCTGACTCATTCGATCAAGATCATCCGTCGCTCCAGCACAAAACTGAGCTGAGCAACGTCCGCACACGAAACAAGGCAGGTATGACCGTGGCTCAAACGACCAAGTACGTCATCAAATACAAACTCAACGGTGAGCGCCGCTTCGAGTTTGCCCAGCTTGAAAACGGCACCGCTGAAGAAGCCAAGGCCGCGCTCGACGCCATTCATGGCCAGAGCGACGATGTCATCAGCGAGATCAGCGTCAGCAAAGCACTGTAACAGCCCCCGGAGCGGTCACAGGGATGTCTGCTTCCGCGCCTGAAGTTTGACCGCAAGCGCCGGAGTGTTCGCCCCGCCCCTGCTGCCTAGACTGGCCACCTCAACCTTGGGTTAAGGAGTCAGAACATGCTGGAGCAACAACTCGATCAGGATGGCTGCGCCATTATCAGATCACTCCTGAGTGCCGAATCCTGCGACGAGATCAGCGCGTTTTACGCGCAGCCCGGGCTTTTTCGTTCACAGGTGATCATGGCTCGTCACGGCTTTGGCCGTGGCGAGTACAAATACTTCAAATACCCTCTGCCGGATCCCGTCGCGCGCCTGCGCAACGCGCTTTACCCGAGCCTGGTGCCGATTGCCAATCGCTGGCACGAATGCATGGGCCTGCCGACGCGTTTTCCCGCGACGCATGCAGACTTTTTGCAGCGCTGCCATGCCGCCGGTCAGGAACGCCCGACCCCCTTGTTGCTGCAATATGGCCCGCAGGACTACAACTGCCTGCACCAGGACCTGTACGGCGAACACGTCTTTCCGCTGCAAGTGGCGATTCTTCTGTCAGAACCCGACGAAGATTTCACCGGCGGCGAATTCGTGCTGACCGAACAGCGCCCGCGCATGCAGTCACGTCCTCTGGTCATGGACCTGAAGAAAGGCGATGCCTTGATCTTTGCCGTCAGCCAGCGCCCGGTCAAAGGTGTTCGCGGCTACTACCGAGTGAACATGCGCCACGGCGTGAGTCGCCTGCACAGCGGAAAACGGCATACCCTTGGAATCATCTTTCACGATGCGTTATGAACCATGAACCCTTTCACCCTGGATTTGTTTGCCGACACCGAACCCGAACAACCGCTACGGCGCGAGCAGATCGGTGAACAAGCCTGCGTCTTGCGCGGCTTTGCCCTGCCCTGGCTGGAATCGTTGCTGACAGCGCTAGAGGGGGTTTTGACCGTCGCGCCGTTTCGGCAGATGGTCACCCCCGGCGGCTTCACCATGTCCGTAGCCTTGAGCAGTTGCGGTGCCCTGGGCTGGACCACCGACCGAAGCGGCTACACCTACACGCGCAATGACCCGCAGACCGGGCAACCCTGGCCGAAAATGCCTGAGGTGTTTTTTGAACTGGCACAAGCGGCGGCACGTGGAGCCGGATTTACGGATTTTGTTCCCGATTCCTGCCTGATCAACCGCTATGTCCCCGGCGCGAAGATGTCTTTGCACCAGGATAAAGACGAAGGTTCCTACGCAGCGCCGATCGTTTCGGTATCGCTAGGGCTGCCCGCAACGTTCCTGTTCGGCGGTTTTGAGCGCAGCGATAAAAGCCAGCGTGTGCCCCTGTTGCATGGCGATATTGTGGTCTGGGGTGGCGTCGACCGTTTGCGCTATCACGGCGTATTGCCGATCAAGGACGGGCATCATCCGAAGCTGGGCGAACAACGGATCAACTTCACGTTTCGTAAGGCCGGTTGAAAGACTCGAATTTGACCGCAAGACCCGGAGTGCCACGCCCCTCTCGCCTGATTAATCTGAATGAAACGGGTCAATGGAACTACAGACATGACAACTCATTCGACTAAAACAGCTACCGAAATCGATCCTCGCTGGGCCGCCGTTGTAGCGCGCGATCCAGCCGCAGACGGGCAGTTTGTCTACGCGGTCAAAACCACCGGCATTTATTGCCGCCCGAGCAGCCTGGCGCGCTTGCCGAATCCGCAGAACGTCGAGTTTTTCGACACGCCGGAGCAAGCCCAGGCGGCGGGATACCGTCCCAGCAAACGCGCAGCAAAAGACCAAAGCGATGTTGCCGCCCAACACGCGGCCACCGTGGCAGCGGCCTGTCGGCACATCGAATCCGCCGAAAATCTGCCGCCGCTCAATGAACTGGCGGACGCAGCGGGCCTCAGCAGCTTCCATTTCCACCGAGTGTTCAAAGCCGTCACCGGGCTGACACCCAAGGGTTACGCCACGGCTCATCGCTCGCGCAAGGTGCGTGATCGTCTGGCGGGTGGTGGCTCGGTCACCGATGCCTTATATGACGCTGGTTTCAATTCCAACAGTCGTTTCTATGAAGCGGCGGATAACTTGCTCGGCATGAAGCCGGGCGACTACCGCGCTGCCGGGCAAAACAACGACATCCACTTTGCCGTTGGCCAGTGTTCCCTGGGGGCCATTCTGGTGGCGCAAAGTGAACGCGGGGTTTGCGCGATTCTGCTGGGGGATGATCCGCATCAACTGGTCTGCGATCTGCAGGACAAATTTCGGCGTGCCAACCTGATCGGCGCCGATCATGAGTTCGAGCAACTGATCGCCCAGGTCGTAGGGTTTATCGAAGCGCCGGCCCTTGGCCTGGATTTGCCGCTGGACGTGCGCGGCACGGCGTTCCAGGAGCGTGTCTGGCAAGCCTTGCGCGAAATTCCCGCTGGCCGCACCGCGAGCTATGCCGAGATTGCCCAACGCATCGGGTCGCCCAAGGCTGTGCGCGCCGTGGCCCAGGCGTGCGGCGCGAACAGTCTGGCGGTGGCGATCCCTTGCCACCGCGTGGTGCGCAGCGACGGCAACCTGTCAGGCTATCGCTGGGGCGTTGAGCGCAAGCGTCTGTTGCTGGAACGCGAGACGCGCTGATCAGCGATTCACATCGACCACCACCCGCCCGCGCAATTGCCCGGCGAGCAGGCGCGGCGCGGCATCGATGGCTTCGCTCAAAGCGATTTCATGGCTGATCAGCGGCAGCAGCGCGAAGTCCAGATCCTTGGCCAGTCGATTCCAGGCCAGTACGCGCCTGGCCTTGGGCTGGGTCACGCTGTTGATCCCGGCCAAGGTCACGCCACGCAGAATGAACGGGGCGACCGAGGCCGGGAAGTCCATGCCTTGCGCCAGACCACACGCTGCTACCGTGCCGTTGGCCTTGGTGCTGGCGCAGGCGTTGGCCAACGTGTGGCTGCCGACCGAGTCAATCACCCCCGCCCAACGCTCCTTGGCCAACGGTTTGCCGGGGGCGGACAATGTGGCACGGTCGATGATTTCACTGGCGCCCAGCTGCTTCAGGTAATCGTGTTCGGAAGTTCGACCGGTGGAAGCGACGACGCGATAACCCAGCTTGCTCAGCAGCGCGATCGCGAAACTGCCGACACCGCCGTTGGCACCGGTGACCAGCACTTCACCTTGATCGGGCGTCACACCGTTATGTTCCAGCGCCAGGATGCTCAGCATGGCCGTGTAACCGGCAGTACCGATGGCCATGGCTTGGGCTGCTGTAAATTCCTTTGGCAGCGGAATCAGCCAGTCACCGTTCAGGCGTGCCTTCTGCGCCAATCCACCCCAATGCCCTTCGCCCACGCCCCAGCCATTGAGGACCACTTGATCTCCGGCCTTGTAGTCCGGGTGATCGCTGGTTTCGACAGTGCCTGCCAGATCGATCCCCGGCACCATCGGGAATTTTCGCACCACCGGGCTGCTGCCGGTAATTGCCAAGCCATCCTTGAAGTTCAGCGTGCTGTACGCCACGCGGACCGTTACGTTCCCTTCGGGCAGTTGATCGTCATTGATCTCTTGCAGTGTGGCCCGGTAACCGCTGTCGTCTTTGTCGATCAAAATGCCCTTGAACATCGTTACCTCTCAATGGAATCAATCAGGATGTGGAGCCCTTGAAATACCATAAAGAAACATTTCGCCGTACAAGACTTTAAGCCAAACCGCTGGCCAGCCAAAAGTAGACTGGCCCTTCACCCTCGATAGCTGGTAAAAAACCGGTTCAACCGTCCTGCCCTGTTTTGACGTCGGAGATTGAAATGAGCCAATGGCCAGACACCCGCATTCTTGACCTGCTCGGGATTGAGCTGCCGATCATCCAGGCCCCCATGGCCGGCGCCAACGGATCGGCCATGGTCATCGCCGCGAGTAACGCCGGCGGCCTGGGCTCGATGCCGGCTGCATTGCTGACCATCGAGCAATTGCGCGAAGAGCTGAAGACGATTCGCCAACACAGCCAGCGCCCGTTCAACATCAACTATTTCTGCCATCAACCTCCGGCCCCTGACGAGCAACGCGCCCGGGACTGGAAGAACGTGCTGGAACCTTACTACCGGGAACTGGGCGTCGATTTCGATGCGCCGACACCGGTTTCAAACCGCGCGCCGTTCGATGTGGCCGCCTGCGAGGTCGTCGAAGCGTTTCGCCCTGAAGTGGTCAGTTTTCATTTCGGCCTGCCGGAAAAGTCCCTGCTGGAACGGGTGAAAGCCACCGGTGCAAAAATTCTCTCCTCGGCGACCACGGTTGAAGAAGCTGTCTGGCTCGAACGGCACGGCTGTGACGCCATCATCGCCATGGGTTACGAGGCCGGTGGTCATCGCGGGATGTTTCTCAGTGATGATCTGAGTAGCCAGGTCGGGACGTTTGCCTTGGTGCCACAGATTGTCGATGCGGTAAAAGTGCCGGTGATTGCCGCCGGCGGGATCAGTGATGCGCGCGGCGTTGCGGCCGCCTTTATGTTGGGCGCTTCAGCGGTGCAAGTGGGCACGGCTTATTTGTTCACGCCAGAAGCCAAGGTCAGCGCGTCTCACTACAAGGCATTGCGCACGGCCAAAGAAAGCGAGACCGCTGTCACCAACATTTTTACCGGCCGCCCGGCACGCGGCATTCTCAATCGGGTGATGCGTGAAATCGGGCCGATCAGCGATAAAGCGCCGAAATTCCCACTCGCCGGCGGTGCGCTGATGCCGTTGCGAGCCAAGGATGAAGCGGATTTCAGCAACCTCTGGGCCGGGCAAGCGTTCCGGTTGAGCGCTGAAATGACCACAGCCGAATTGACCCGTCGCCTGGCGGATGAAGCATTGGCCAAACTGCTCCGTCGATAAGCGATCCCCGGTAGCCGCTGCCGAGCCCGCGAGGCTGCGTCCGGCGGCGCAACCGGACGCAGGCTTCGCCAGCGGCTACAGGGTTGAGCGCGGCTAATACCGATCCCCCACTCATAAACCAACACATTCCGTTTGAAGGCATTTCGCTATATATTCGACTATATAGCGTTTCACCTCCTTGCTGCATTTGCCTATAACGGAGCCGTTTCATGACCATGGGTGCCTCACGTTTTGCCCCTTCTTGCCTCGCCAGCCTGATCGCCCTCTTCGCTTTCGGCTCCGCGCACGCGGACGAAGTCCAGGTCGCTGTCGCCGCCAACTTCACAGCCCCTCTCCAGGTCATCGCTGCCGATTTTGAGAAAGACACCGGGCACAAACTGATCGCGGCGTATGGCGCCACCGGCCAGTTCTACACCCAGATCAAGAATGGCGCGCCGTTCGAAGTGTTCCTCTCGGCCGACGACACCACCCCGCAAAAACTTGAATCCGAAGGCGACACGGTCAAGGGTTCGCGCTTCACCTACGCCATCGGCACCCTGGCGCTGTGGTCGGCCAAAGAAGGTTACGTCGACGCCAAGGGCGAAGTACTGAAGAAGAACGAGTACCGGCACTTGTCCATTGCCAACCCGAAAGCTGCACCGTACGGTCTGGCCGCGACTCAGGTACTGGCCATGCTGGGCCTGACCGACAAGGTCAAGGATAAGATCGTAGAAGGCCAGAACATCACCCAGGCTTACCAATTCGTCTCCACCGGCAACGCAGAACTGGGCTTCGTAGCCTTGTCGCAGATCTACAAAGACGGCAAAGTCACCGACGGTTCGGCGTGGATCGTTCCAGCTGACATGCATGACCCGATCAAACAAGACGCGGTGATCCTCAACAAAGGCCAGGACAACCCGGCCGCCAAGGCACTGGTTGAATACCTGAAGGGTCCGAAAGCCGCTGCTGTCATCAAATCCTATGGTTACCAACTCTAAATGACGCTGACGAGTGCCGACTTCGCTGCCATCTGGCTAACCCTCAAACTGGCGTCCCTGACGACCGCGATCCTGTTGGTCATCGGCACTCCAATTGCGTTATGGCTGTCACGCACCCATTCCTGGTTGCGCGGCCCGGTCGGGGCGATCGTCGCCCTGCCCCTGGTCCTCCCGCCCACGGTGATTGGCTTTTATCTGTTGCTGGCGCTGGGGCCTCACGGTTTTGTCGGTCAGTTCACCCAATCGCTGGGGTTTGGCACCCTGACCTTCAGCTTTGCGGGGTTGGTCGTCGGCTCGGTGCTGTACTCGATGCCATTCGTGGTTCAACCGCTGCAAAACGCCTTTTCCGCCATTGGCACTCGCCCCTTGGAAGTGGCCGCGACCTTACGCGCCAATCCGTGGGACACCTTCTTCAGCGTGATCCTGCCGCTCGCACGGCCGGGTTTTATCACAGCGGCGATTCTCGGCTTCGCCCACACCGTCGGTGAGTTCGGTGTGGTCTTGATGATCGGCGGCAACATCCCGGACAAGACGCGCGTGGTGTCGGTGCAGATCTACGATCACGTCGAAGCCATGGAATACGCCCAGGCCCATTGGCTGGCCGGGGCGATGCTGGTGTTCTCCTTTGCGGTGTTGCTGGCGCTCTACTCCAGCCGCAAAACCAAAGCGATCTGGAGCTGATCGATGATCGATATGCGTCTGCAACTGAGCTATTCGGGGTTCGCCCTGGACGTGGACCTTCAATTGCCCGGTCGTGGCGTGACCGCGCTTTATGGACACTCAGGCTCGGGAAAGACCACCTGCCTGCGCTGCATCGCCGGACTGGAACAAGCCCCACAGGGTTTTATCCAGGTCAACGATGAAGTCTGGCAGGACAGCGAAAAGAAGATTTTCGTACCGCCGCATAAACGTGCGCTGGGGTATGTCTTCCAGGAAGCCAGTCTGTTCCCGCACCTGTCAGTGCTGGCGAACCTGCAATTCGGCCTCAAGCGCATCCCGAAACAGCAGCGCCGGGTCGACATGGGCCATGCCACGGAATTGCTGGGGATCGGGCATCTGCTGGAACGTCACCCGCAGCACCTTTCCGGCGGCGAGCGGCAGCGGGTCGGCATTGCGCGCGCGCTGCTCACCAGCCCGAAACTGCTGCTGATGGACGAGCCGCTGGCGGCGCTGGACAGTCAACGCAAAAACGAAATCCTGCCTTACCTGCAACGCCTGCACGATGAGCTGGACATCCCGGTGCTGTATGTCAGTCACTCGCAGGATGAGGTCGCGCGTTTGGCCGATCACATTGTCTTGCTGAGCGAAGGCAAGGCGCTGGCCAGCGGCCCCATCGGCGAAACCCTCGCTCGTCTCGACCTGCCACTGGCGCTGGGCGACGATGCGGGCGTGGTGATCGAGGGGCATGTCAGCGCGTATGACGCCCACTATCAGTTGCTGACCTTGCAGTTGCCCGGGACCGAACTGGGCATTCGCGTCGCCCATGCGCCCATGCCCTTGGGTCAGACACTGCGTTGCAAGGTTCAGGCGCGCGATGTCAGCCTGAGCCTGCGAAGCGTCGAGCAAAGCAGCATCCTCAATCGCCTGCCAGTGACCGTGATCGGTGAAATCAGCGCCGACAACGCTGCCCATGTGCTGATACGCCTGAATGCCGCCGGCACGCCATTACTGTCTCGTATCACCCGCTACTCCCGGGATCAGTTGGGCGTGCATCCTGGCCAGCAACTCTGGGCACAAATCAAAGCGGTGGCAGTGCTGGCCTAAGTCTTTTGGCACCAACGACAAATGAGCGCGGTCAATGGCTGTACTGACCCCTGATTTGTTGTCGAGGTTGACTCGCCATGTCCGATACCGCGCTGCCAGATGTTCTGCCACCCGACCTGCACTATGTCGATGACACGCAGCCCGGAATCAGCCGAAAGCTGCTGCGTGGAAAGTTTGTTTACTTCGATCCGGCGGGCCAGCGCATTACCGATACGGACGAAATCAAACGCCTCAACGCGCTCGCCGTACCGCCGGCCTATATGGATGTGTGGATTTGCGCCGACCCGCGCGGCCATCTGCAAGCCACCGGCCGCGACGCTCGTGGTCGCAAGCAATACCGCTACCACGCACGCTGGTGCGAAGTGCGCGATGCCGACAAATACTCGCGCCTGCGCGACTTCGGCCTGGCACTGCCGAAACTGCGCAAACAGCTTGAAACGCTACTGGCCGCGCCAGGCTTCAGCCGAGACAAGGTCATGGCCACCGTCATCACCTTGCTCGATGCAACGCTGATCCGGGTCGGCAACACCCAGTACGCCCGGGACAATCGTTCCTACGGCCTGACGACGTTGCGCAGCCGTCACGTTGAAGTCAACGGCAGCGCTATCCGCTTTCAGTTCCGCGGCAAGAGTGGCGTCGAGCACCAGATCACCGTGAGAGACCGACGCCTGGCCCGGATCATCAAGCGTTGCCAGGAAATCCCCGGACAAAACCTGTTTCAGTATCTGGATGAGAACGGCGAGCGACACACCGTCAGTTCCGCCGACGTCAACGCGTACCTGCAAACCCTCACCGGCGCGGATTTCACGGCCAAGGATTACCGCACGTGGGCAGGCAGTGTCCTGGCATTGTCGGTGTTGCGCGAATTGCAGTGGGAGCCGGAGTCCGACGCCAAACGCCAGGTGGTAGAGATGGTCAAGGGCGTCGCCAGGCAGTTAGGCAACACGCCCGCGGTGTGCCGCAAATGCTACATCCACCCAGCGGTGCTCGACGCTTTTATGCTCGGCGCTCTGGCAGAGTTGCCTCGGCCAAGGATGCGTAAAGGGCTCAGGCCAGAGGAAGTCGGGCTGGCCATGTTCCTTGAGCGCATGATCGCCAGCGCTGAAGCGACGAACTGACCTGTCTATTTTTTGCACGACCAGAAAGAACTTCTATAGTTGATCTGAACCAGAATCAGCTGCGGTGACGCCATGGAAGACATTTTCGTTGTGAAGCGTTGCAACAAGATCATCATTCATGGTCGCCGAGCCGGTGAATCCGGTCACCCGCCACCCGACGCCGCCGTCTGGTACCGCATCGCCGACACTCGCACTCATGGTTTCATCGGTGACGGCTTTGACGCTGAAGCCGATGCCAGACGGGAATGCCAACGGCTGAATGCCACATCGCAAGTGATGGCCCGGCAAGGATGATGAACAGGTACCTGTCTATTCCGGGTCTATACTGAAAAACAGCTGAAGGATCGGCGACCCCAACGGCTGAAAGCTCGCACCTGGCGGGCTTTTTGCTGCCATTTGCCAGGTTTCTTCAACGGAGGTGTTTTCCATGTCCGAAAAAGAGTCCATCACCACCCTCCTCACCCTGCTTGACTCCCGGCAGGCTCGGCTTGCCGCCGCGTGCAAGGAAATTGCCGATTGGGTCGATCATCAAGGGGGGCACCCAACAGCCCTCAGAATTCGTGATCGGCTAAACGACATCGAAAAAGACACTCCCCTGATTCGAAACACGCTGTCGTCGCTAAAACCTGTCGATCCGCCCCTGCCACGGTTCAGATGAGTCGGGCACGCGACGCGAGAACAGAGCCTGTTTCAGGACGCATGAACGGCGACCTTATCGTCACCGCGATTGTGCCTGTCTGAGTGTCTGCCGCTACACCCGCAAACCCGGCCTGGCGCTGGGCTTTTTTTTGCGACATTTCTTTCACGCCGCATTTACAACACGCGCCCTACAGTGAGTCACTCCTTTGAAGAATCACCTTGGTCTGCCCGCATGCAGACCTTTTTTTTGCCTGTCAGGCAGCCATCGAACGCTGGCGTTTGCGCGGGGTCAAACAATCACACGTCACGAAGGAGACGTTCCATGGTCACCCACTACAAAGTCAGCGGGCATCTGGCCTGCGGTCACAACGGCAGCAACCTCACGTCCACCCAGGAACTGAACCGCGTGAAATGCAGAAGCTGCCGAAACACCGACGCGTACAAGGAAGCGCGCAAGGCCCAACGCAATGCAACACGCCGTGCCGCACGCAAGGCCAAAGCCACTCACACCGCCAATGACTGGCGCGCAGCCTGGACTGAACGGCTAACCGCCATGGCCGGGTTGCAAAGACTGCCTCGTGGTTTCAGCGGCCAGCCTTTTGTATAACAGGCTCATTCGACAGCAGGGTCGACTTCGTTCGACCCACTGCTGATCAACGCGCTAGAGGGCGCCATCACTTCCGCGAGCGACATACGCTTGAATGCTTCGAACAGTCGCCGCCCCTCTTCAGGCGCGCAGGTGATGGCCAAACGCATGGTCGCCTCGCCCAGTTGCCAGATCAAAAAAGCCGTATCGCAAACTTGCTGGGTATCACTGCCTGGAAACACACGAAGCATCGCATCCGCCAGCAACCTGCCCGCCACTCGACTCTCTTCCAGTTCCAGCGCCAGCAGTTGCTTGTCGGCTTGCATCCCCGACCAGATATCACGCATTACAGGCTCCGCCTGAGCGATGTTGTAATACTGCTCAAGCAAGTCCGAATAGGCCTCACGCAGCCCTTGCGCATCCTGGACCGCTACCAATGCCGTTTCTATGCAACGGCGACTCTCTGCGTTAAAGCGTTCGGCCAGCGTGCGGATCACCGAGCTCTTGTCCGGAAAATACTGATAAAGCGAACCAATCGAAATCTCCGAGCGTTCGGCAATTTCACTCATCTTTAATGAGTCGCTGCCCTTGGTTGCGATCAGTTTTGTTGCCACCGCCAGAATGCGCTCCTGCCGCTCGCGACTGCGTTGTTGCGTGGGGTTGCGTCGGCTCGGCTCTGAAACCGTCTGTTCGCGCTCGGTGGTGGTTTTCTTCGGCACTGGTGGGAATCCCGGTCGATAACGTGACATGCACTCACCTTAGCACCGCCTATCAACCCACCCAAGGGGGGGATGGCCGTACGTCGGTTCCGCTCTTTCGTTTATTGACGGCAGAACGTGAGCGTTTATCATCTTTTAACGTGAGTGTTACTCACATTAACCCGATGGAGATGAACGCGATGAAGACCTCTCAAGACCGCATCCTCATTCTCGGTGCGACCGGTAAAACAGGGAGCAGGATTACTCAACGGCTACAACATGCGGGATTGCCCGTGCGGCTGGGCTCTCGTGGCGCCAATCCACCTTTCGACTGGGAAGATCGCGGCACTTGGGAGGCCACGCTTGATGGCATCGACGCCGTATACATTTCCTATCAACCAGACCTCGCCGTTCCGGGTGCCGTCGAAACGATTCAGGCGTTTACCGACCTGGCGGTCAAAAGCGGCGTCCGCAAACTGGT
Source organism: Pseudomonas mucoides (assembly GCF_015461845.1). Lineage (GTDB taxonomy): Bacteria > Pseudomonadota > Gammaproteobacteria > Pseudomonadales > Pseudomonadaceae > Aquipseudomonas > Aquipseudomonas mucoides. The sequence continues at coordinate 528,892 of NZ_JACOPW010000002.1, forward strand.
GCTGCTGTCCGGACGCGGAGAGGCCGAAGCGGAACAAGCCGAACGCGTCATACAAAACAGCGGCGTCGACTGGACGATCCTTCGCTGCAGCTGGTTCTTCCAGAACTTCAGTGAGGCACATTTTCTGGAGCCGATTGTTCAAGGAGAAGTAGCCCTTCCCGTTGGCAACATCGCCGAGCCCTTTGTCGACGTGGAAGACATCGCCGAGATTGCCGTCCTGGCGCTGACGCAACCCGGCCACTCAGATCAGCTTTATGAACTCACAGGGCCACGGGCGCTGACGTTTGCCGAGGCGGTCGATGAGATTGCTCGAGGGACCGGCCGCGATATCAGCTTCGTCGCCGTACCGCCGGATGCCTATAGAGAGGCGCTGGAACAGGCGCACCTTCCAGCCGAGTTGACCAACCTGGTGCTGTACCTCTTCACAACGGTGCTCGACGGGCGCAACACGCCCCTTGCCGATGGCGTCCAGCGTGCACTGGGCCGTCCCGCGCGGGACTTTAGCGATTATGTGCGGCGCACTGCGGATACGGGGGTTTGGGCGAGTGAAGGCTGAACAAATAAATACGGCAAACATCCCGAATGAGATCAATACTCATCCTGTCATGTTGTGGACACTATGATGGGACGCCGATTCGGCTTGGCTCAGTAACGTTCGAGGTGACGCCATGTTTTTGAAAGTGATTTTCATCTACTGGCCGCTGCTGGCGATCATCATCGCCGCAGCGCTGAGCCGACTTGTCCATAACGCCAAGGTTGCTGATCGGGCGCTAGAAGCGCAGCAGTTTTCAAACGTGATTGCGGAGCAATTCTGAAATCAAGAGCCGGAAACAAACAAGGGCTTGCATCAGCTTTCGCCCGCAAACCCTTGATTTTAGATGGTGCCCGAAGCCGGAACCTAATTTATTCTTAAAATCGCCGCATTCATTGGAGTCAACCGACAACCTTAGAATCAAATGTACTTACTAATGTACTATTTTGTGAACGCTGGGGGGTTGAGGTCGTTACGCCAGAGTGAGTACGCAAGGGCAGCAATCGGCCAGAAGCTGCCTTTCGCCAGTGGCAGCTATGTATCGCGACCTGAAATTGTTGTCACTGAAAAATGGTCGCGACAGCTAGATGAGTTCACTAAGACGGGGATTGAAGCAGGTAGCAGCATTAGATGATGCGCCTATTCCCTTGGCCTGAATTGCCTGAGCTGATACTCGAGGGAGTCATAAAGTTGAAGAATTTCGTCGCCTGTGACATCCAGTCCGCACTCGAAACACTTCAATCTGAGTAAGTCTTTAAACGAGGCGAATCGATGCAGGGCAGGCTGAAGATCAGCGCCGCAATTTGGACACGTCACCGTACAGGTGTCTACTTCTAGCATCACAGCCACCGCTCTCTGGCTCGTTTCAGATATTAAACAATATCGGGAACCTCTAACTTTGAGAAAAATCAACAAGCTGTCGCATCCGGTCACGGAGGGCGGCGCCTGATTGGCCCCTATTTTTGCTCGTGAAGGTAACACCGTCACCACCCAGCCGAGATCAATCCTGACTGCGGCTCCTGGCCACTTTCTGACCCTCGCGGCGGGCAGAAAACGGCCAGGAACAGTCATTGGTAATCAATCTGTTTATTGGACGTTTGGAGTAGTTACTTCGTCGCCTGCAGAAGTATCGATGTCATTGCTGCCTGTAGCTCCCACGCCATTTTTATTGTCACCTAAGCCTACCTAATCCGGCCGTTCAGCAGGCCAAGTCATCCGTCCGTCGCCTCCTTTTACGGAAAGTTGATGTGGTGGCCATATGCCGCTAAAAAGATAAAATCACGATCAAAAAAATAGGTGATGAAATGGGATCGAGATTTGTTGTTGTTCCAGCGATACCTACTGAGACGCGATCGGTACGAAAAGGTACCCGCTTCTACTCCAGCATGGCGCCTTGTGGATTCAACCTCTACGACAACAAGGAAAAGTGTCGCCTCCCCCAGTCATTTCCAACGAGAGCAGAAGCGGAAGCTGCGTGTGAGGGGAAAAACTCAGAACAGCTATTCAGTTCAGTGTATTGATCGCGGTCACCGTGAAACCTTTACAGGTAAGCCTCTCTGAAGGGCCGCAGCAGCGAAACGACCCTTTCGTAACTTTGGGAGACGTGTTAATTCAAGTTTACATTTCCGCTACAGGAAGATTGCCGTCTGACATCTCGGGTTCTTTCTGTAGCGTCACCTTTCAAGAGGGGGAACAAGAACCCTCGCTTGAGCAAAAACTCTGGAACTTCAGCGCGATAAATCAATCGATCTAAGATGAGAGCAAGCATCTGAGATGGCGACTTATGACGACGAGCGAGGATCTGATTGACTGGAGTGGCCGCTGGCATATCGCTAACGGCATCGTGTCTTGTCGAACCTGCCAAGCACAGCAGAAAGAGATTGATCGTGGTTCCGCGTTTGTACACTCCTCAAGCTGTGGTTATGCAGGACAACGTTGCACCCCTTGGGATGACTTGGACTCCATACGTAAAAAAGCCGATGGCACCACTTAGGCTCACGTCAGTAAGCCACGCTTTCTGAGTGACGCGTAATGACTACCGTGGGTCGAGGGGGACCAACTGACATCCTCAAGTGCTATAAGCTCCTTCAGTCTGCTGTTGATCCATAACTACCAGCGGCTCGCCCATCCAAAATAGGCATCGGATCAATTTTTGGTACACAAAGAAAAGCAGCCCACGCCTCATACGCCAGCCTCTGGCGATTGGTCGCGTCAATCCAAGGAGCCCCCTCTATTTGCCGCGCCGATACGAGCATCATCAGACTGGTGGTGGCTGAATCTAATTCAAGTAACAGCTTGTGGGATTGAAAGCGATAATCGTCTGTGTTGCTCATAGTAGCGGGCTCCTATCAAGGCTTAACTCGGAATTACAAGTCGCTGTCCCTATCGATCAAGTGTCTCACCAATTTCATAGTGGCGTTAACTCGCAAGACAACCGGTTTCGTCGTATGTACACGATCATATAAATAACGCCCCCAATCTCACATTCAGGCGTCACTGCCCAAAAAACTGAGAGGCCATTTGGCGTCGATCTGCCCTGGGCGCCAGACTGCAATCGGCCAAAAGCAGTTGTTCGGCCCTGCAGGTAAATCCAGCGTTTTCTGCCAGTCGCCATCATCAGCTCAATCCTGGCCAATCGACTAGTCACCTAATCACGGCCACCAATCAACCTAATAGTCCATCCATCTTACCCGTCCCTATAGCCAGTCCTGAAAAGCAGGCGTTTGGTAGCGCTCCAGGTCTGAACGTCCCTCCTGCATCCGCGATCTACACTGAGAGGACCACTGACAGGAACCGTTAGCATTCGTCAGCGTGAAATAGCAGGCCTTCGCCCTACAGCTCCAACGTACCCCGCCCCAAGACTGGGCACACACCACCCATCCGCGCCACGGGGACCCGCGCCAAATCGAAGGTTATGCCGCGTTACTTGCAACACCGACCGGTACCGGAAAAGTTTTGCCCCTAACCGCAAAACCTTTTCCGCCGAGCCTGAACCGAACAATGGTTTACATAAACAGGAAAGGGAACCACGTTATGCTGACGATTGATCCGAAGGCGTTGGCCGCGTTAGCTATCCAGCTGGCCAAAGTCGACGCCGCTCAGCAAGCTGTGTTGGATGCTATGGACGCACTAGAGACTGCCGCGAGCACGGCTAACGAATCGACACGGATGGCCTGCGTCCAGGCATTGAGGGCGGGCAATACCGAGTACGACGGTGCGCTGATTGATTTGGTTGAGCAGGTGCGAGTGACGCTCTACGGGGAAGACGAAGAGTAGGCCGCAGCGGTACGAGCTGAAGCCCCCCGCGCAGCTGGCGTAGCCCCTGCTAATCTGAATGACTCGATCCCCAGGAGGGTACGACCATGCAGATGCAAGAAGCGAAGCAGGTGAAAGAGGTGTACATCCCGCAACCGGCCAAAAGCTGACATTGGGAACCGGCCACAAGGCCGAGGAGCTAGACGGAGGGGGCTACCTTAGCTTTTTACCAAATGGTAAATAGTTCCCGCACAAAGTTACTGCTATGAAAATGCCTCCCAGAACCAGTGCGTAGAGTACGTAACTTCCTTCTAAGCCAAGCCCCCAAGAGAACACCAAACCCAACGCACAGAATATGCAGAGTATTTGGGTGCCGTAGGCGATATCAGCAGTTGAAATAGCCCGCATATCTTCCCTCGCAAAGTGATGGCGTTGCTTTCTCCAGGGGTGCGTAAATAGTCCACTGTAGTCCAATAGAAACGAAATCCGCTCTCAACAGCCCACGAGTCCACGTTATCTACTTCGGCATCAGAACCGTATCGATGACGGTATGACTCCACTGGCGTGTATGGCATCTCCTTAATTCTTCCACCCTTCGAATGAGGGTGATGGATTTACGTAGACGACGGAGACCTGGATGCATCCCAGCGAAAAATAAAGTGAACGCTGCTTTCGGCCAAATGCAGCCCTCGATCTGTAGAGGATATCCCTAAACAATACAATCAGTTTCACCTCTCATGCTGGGAGGACATCCCTCTTGACGAAGAAAGTAGGCATACACTGTGGAAAGTCCCCTGAGCTGCTCTAAGCTCTACGACAGGGCGCCTCGACTAACTTGCAGACCTAGTCTGACGTTGGTGCCCTGTTGTCAGCAAAACTCAGCCCCCAAGACTGTACTGAGCCCCCAGCTGATAATAGGGTGCGCCCTCCTTTTTACCCGGGACACTACCCCCCTGACGCGACGAGTTTCCCCTGACGTCGGGGAATCTCTGATAGTCCGCTATGGGTCGCTTTCTGACCTTTGCGACTGAGCGAAATAGGGCCAAAATCGGGTAACAGCCCTCCGAATCTGATCAGTCATCAAGACCGAGGAACATCAGAACACTTAAATTTCAGAGTGAGGGATAGAAAGAGCCAGCACATCGCATTAATGCGTCCGGAATGGTCTAGATTTTCATATGAGCATCTTCACCGACTCTGGCGTAGCCATTGCTTTAGGAGACGCTCTTATCACGGGGAGGCTGCTATGCATTACACAGGTTTGGTTGAGTCGGACAGTCGAATCAGTGATAAGGATTTTGCCGCCCTTCTGGAGAGCGGTCTGATGGCGAATGATCCGAGCGTATTGGTTGCTGCACTGGGCACAATTGCGCGAGACAAAGGAATGAGCCGGCTTTCTCGCGAGACCGGAATTAGTAGAGCCACGCTGTACCGGGCATTTTCTAAGGATGGTGATCCGAACCTTTCTATCGTTCTGAAAGTGGCCACGGCCTTAGGCATCAAAGTCAAGATCGTTGTTGCAACTGTTCCCGGAAATGGAGGCAGTTCACGGATATAAACACCACGGCAAAAAGCAGCTAAACGTGTGAGTCCGTCCGATGAACGTCGCCTATGGGTCGAATGCAGCCATTTAACTACCTTATCGAAGCCCACATTGCGATAGGCCTTCGAGCGCCTTTTCATATCCACGGGGGATTTTAAGTCCCAAGGGAAAATCAATCAGGCTGCACCTTTCAATAGTTTTTCCGGGTCGCAATTACGCCTTTTTGGCTGCAATCCAACTCAATGTTTCCGCACCCCTTTCAGAGATTGCGGACCGGAAAAACCGTCCCATTTCAGCGTTAATGTATGCTCTCACTCCGAACCGATCTACATCATGGTATGCCGATAACGCATACCATAGCGCTCGCTGTGTGGCCCTCGGCTCCTAACACCCCATGCTTGGGGCTGTTGGGAAACACGCGGCCTCCAGAGGAGGTTTTGCGCACATCCCTCCCTCGGCGTCCACCATTCAACAATTATTCCAAGCTACTGATTTCACCTGCTACGCTGCTTCCGTTCACGGAGGAAACGCGATGCCCAACAATGACCTGCTCCCTTCCCTGCTATTCAAGATCAACGAAAACCAACTCGCCCTGGAGGCTGCCATCATGGAGCTGACGCTTTGGGTAGAGCAGCGCGGTGCGACCGAGGTCGGTGGCAATGTGCGAGGCGCCTTGGAAACGATCGACAAGAACGAAGAGTTCATCAAAATGACGCTCGCGGTACTTATGACACCCGAGTGATCGCTCATAAAGCTACCTCGTTTCCTGCGCCATCATCCCAACTTGAGCAGCCGCCCTCGCCCAGCCGGTTAACACTTCCATCGAACAGATGGCCCTCAGCAACCGATCATGTAAGACGTTAGAAAGCTACCGGCTTCGGGTCGACTGCGGCCCTTCGCGACAGGCAACAATCGGCCAAAAGGAGACGTTCGATTTTTTTGAGAACCTCAAGTCCTTCGATGAAAGCAGCAGATCTCGCACTGGTTGCGCTGCCAATTCGACCAATCGCTCGCACACGGTCGATCTCAACTAATTCCGGCCTCGCAAGAAAGACAGCGCCGGAGCATGGTCATCATTCACCTGAGTCCTGACCGCTCGGCTCGTTGTCCCAACATGCTAAGAAACTGTCCCGCTGCGCTCATAGCCTCGTGCCTGGGATATCTACGATAGGACCACTACCTCCGCCCCGTCAGCGGGGGCCGGTTACCTATAACGGGCGCATATCTTGCGCACCGCCGTATAAGCACGGAGTGGAGACAACAATGACAAAAATCGCCGAAATCCAGGACACCCCTTCACCAACCTCTCCCTCGGCACCGGCCATCATCCGGTCGTCGGTGCGCCAGCATTCGATAAAGGTGGAGCTTTGCACTCCCGCCATCGGCGCCGAGCTCAGCAACGTCAGCCTTGTCGACGCCGCTGAGGACCCCGAACTGATCGCGCAAATCCGGGAGCTGTGGCTCAAGCACAAAGTGCTGTTCTTTCGCGATCAGAACATCACTCCAATGGAGCAACAGCATTTCGCCGCGCAATTCAGCGAACTGGAAGCACATCCCCTGGCGCCCAGCCATCCGGAGGCGGACAAGTTGCTGATGCTGTACCGCAACCTCGATCCGAGCAAGCCCAAGAGCTATGTCGAAAAGGCCAGCCGCGAGAACCTCTGGCATGCCGATGTCACTTACAAGAAGGCGCCGCCCCGCGGCGCGGTGTTGCGCTGCGAACTGGGTCCGGAAACCGGCGGAGACACTCTGTTTTCCAACATGGTGATGGCCTACGACAATCTGCCCGACACCATCAAGCAGCGGATCGAGGGTTTGTATGCCAAGCACGGTGCCGAGCAGACCTTTGGCGCCCAGTTGCCACGCGAAGAACGTCACGCGATGGCCCTGAAGACCCCCGGCGCTGAACACCCGGTTGTGCTGATCCATCCCGAGACGGGTGAAAAGGTGCTGTTCGTCAACTCCGCGTTCACCACCCATTTCTCGAATTTCTTCAACTTCGAGGACATCCGTTACGGCCAGGACTTCATGCCCGAGGCTCATCATCTGATGAACTACCTGATCTCCCAGGCCGCCATTCCTGAATATCAGGTACGCCTGAAATGGCGCACCAACACGGTTGCCATGTGGGACAACCTGCAAGTCCAGCACTACGCGGTGGCTGACTACGGCAATGCGCCAAGAAAGATGCTGCGCGCGACCCTGACGGGCACCCCGCTGAACTGACCCTGACTGCCTGACAGGCTGCCAGAACACCCGACCCTCCGTGATGGTCGGGCGATCCCGGCCGCCGAAAAATTCCCGCTCACAACAACAACAATCAACGGAGATACCTATGCTCTACGAACACGTCGACACCGCCGTCATCGATGGCGAATCCCTGCCCTGGATTCCGTTTACCCCGTATGCGGATAACGTCCTGCTCAAGTACTTCAAACTCGACCCGATCCGCGGCGAATGGATCGTCATGATGAAGGCGCCGATCGACATGCAACTGCCCAAGCACCATCACACGGGCACGGTGATGGTCTACACCTTCGAAGGCCAGTGGAAATACAAGGAACATGACTGGGTCGCCGGCCCGGGCAGCATTGTCTACGAGACGGCCGGGTCGACTCACACCCCGGAAGTCGTCAGCACCGGCAATGGCGACGGCTATGTGCTGACCCTGGTCCAGGTCAATGGCGACCTCGCGTTTGTCGATGACAACGACAATATCGTCGCGCTGGAAAACTGGAAGTCCGGCCTCAAGCGTTACCTCGCTTATTGCGAGCTGCACGACATCGCGCCGAAAGATCTCACAGCATTTAACTGATCCGGTTCCAGCAACGCTCCCGGCAGGCCCCGATTCACGGGGCAGCCGGGACGGTTACCTGATCGCCAATATCCAGGGGAGGAAAACAGGCTGTCCCGGTTCGCGGTCTTGACGTGGAATCTGACAGAGAGCCCTGGCCGCCTGTCCGCTCCCCGATCTCAGACTTATGAACGGAGCGATGCCCATGCATGGCTTGATGATGCACAAGCAGCTGTTGATTTCCTCTCTGATAGAACATGCCGCCCGCCATCATGGCGATACACCGATTGTGTCCCGCAGGGTCGAGGGCGATATCCATCGCTACACCTTCCGAGACTGCCACCGTCGCGCGCGCCAGATGGCCAGCGCCCTGACCGGCCTGGGCGTGCAGCCAGCCGACCGCATCGGTACGCTGGCCTGGAACGGCTATCGTCACCTGGAGTTGTACTATGGCATCGGCGGCATGGGTGCCATCGTGCATACCATCAACCCACGCCTGCATGAAGACCAGGTGGCCTACATCGCCAATCATGCCGAAGACCAGTACATCTTTTTCGACATGACCTTCCTGCCGTTGATCAAGCTCATCGCTGGCCGCTGCCACACGGTCAAGGCGTTCATCGCCATGACCGATCAGGCCCATATGCCGACAGACGCCGGTATCGACAACCTGCTGTGCTATGAAGATCTGCTTCAACAGGGTTCCTGCGACTACGCCTGGCCTGATCTCGACGAGGATGCCGCGTGTACGCTCTGCTACACCTCCGGCACCACGGGCAACCCAAAAGGTGTCTTGTACAGTCATCGCTCATCGCTGCTGCACACTTATGCGGCGGCGCTACCGGATGCCCTGAATTGTTCGGCGCGCGACGTCATCCTGCCGGTTGTGCCGATGTTCCATGTCAACGCCTGGGGGCTCCCGTATATCGCCTGCATGGTCGGCGCCAAGCTAGTATTTCCGGGACCTGCGCTGGACGGCCAATCGCTGTTTGAGCTGCTCGAAGCCGAGCAGGTGACGCTGTCCGCCGGCGTACCGACGGTCTGGCAAGGCCTTCTTGGGCATCTTGAGGTCACAGGTCAGCGGTTCTCCAGCATGAAGCGCACCATCATTGGCGGCGCAGCCTGCCCCACGGCCATGCTGCACACGTTTCAGGAGATCTTCGGCGTAGCAGTGCTGCACGTCTGGGGGATGACGGAATTGAGCCCGATCGGAACCATTGGCACCCTCAAGGCCAGGCACCTGGTCATGTCCCCGGCCGAGCGTAATGCCGTGCAGTCCAAACAAGGCCGCGCAGTATTTGGCGTCGACATGAAGATCGTCGGTACGGACGGCGTGGAACTGCCTTGGGACGGCGCGACCTCGGGTGACCTGATGGTGCGTGGACCCTGGGTGGTACGCGACTATTTCAGAAACGAAGGTGAGTGCTCGCCGCTGCTCGAGCACGCCGGCCAGACATGGTTCCCGACCGGCGATGTGGCGACCATCGATGGCGATGGCTTCATGCAGATCACCGATCGCAGCAAGGATGTGATCAAGTCGGGTGGCGAGTGGATAGGCTCCATTGACCTGGAGAACATTGCGCTGAGCCATCCGTCAGTCGCCCAGGCGGCCTGCATCGCGGCCAAACATGCGAAGTGGGATGAACGGCCCTTGCTGATCATCGTCAGGAAAGCGCAGGCAGCCCTGACGCGGGATGAACTGCTGGCCTTTTATGAAGGCAAGATTGCCAGGTGGTGGACGCCGGATGATGTGGTCTTCGTCGACACGATTCCACTGGGTGCTACGGGCAAGGTCTTGAAGAACTGTCTGCGCGAGCAGTTCGGCGATCATCTGCTGGTCAAGGTTGTCAGCTGAGTAGCCAGGTAAAAATCCAGCCCTGTCCATGTGCAAAGGCAGCGCGGACGTTACGGCAGATGCCGCTAGCGTTCGCCCTGCCTTTTGCATTCACGCTATGCAGTGGCTTAGCGTGCCGCTGGCTCACAGGACATCGACTGCTCGAGAAACTCCAGCAGCAATTCGTTGACCTGGGCAGGGCTTTCCTCTGCGGCGCTATGGCCTACACCGGGTAGCAGCACCTTTTTGCACAGTGCGGGCAGATAGGCGTCCATCTGGTCGTAGAGACCACGGATTTCGACCGGCTCCAGGGAAGGGTCGGCAGCACCACCGATGAACAGGCTCGGCTGGCTGACCTTCGCGCCGTCGAGAAACGCGGTGATTTCCCAGTTGCGGTCACGACACCGGTAATAGTTGAGGGCTCCGGTAAAGCCCGTGCGTGTGTACTCGGCGACGTAGTAGTCCAGCGACCGCGGGCTCAACCATGACGGAAACTCCCCCTTCGGCTCGGTGAAGGCATTGAGAATGGGTTCACCGGCCTCGACGAACAGACGCCAGCGTTCGGCGCCGACGGCGCTGCCGGAGATCGAATAGAAGACGCTGCTCAAGGTCTTGCGCGGATCATGGGCCAACTCGCGATCCGGCTTGTCGAGCTGCTGGAAATACAGGTGGTGGTAGACCCTTCCTTTCGCCATGGCCTGCAGACCCGCGGTCGGCTTGACCTTGCTGCGCGGTGGCACCGGCGTATTGAGCATCACCAGGCCACGGAACAGGTCCGGTCGCAACAGGGCCGACGCTTGAGCCACCCAGGCCCCCAGGTCATGCCCAATGATGACCGCGGACGTTTCGCCCAGGGCCCCCATCAAGCCCACCATATCGCCGACGGCCTGGCTCATGTCATAGGCTTCGATGGCATCGGGTCGGTCCGACTGCCCGAACCCGCGTTGATCGGGCACGACAACCCGAAAGCCGGCCTCGGCCAAAGCCACGATCTGGCGCCGCCACATGTACCAGAGGTAGGGGAAACCATGCAGCAGGATGACGAGCGGGCCCTGGCCCTCGTCGATGTAATGCATGCGGATGCCGTTGACTTCGGCAAAGCAGTGGTTGAATGCATCAGGATCGTCGGCATCCGCAGGCGCCATTGCAGCGAGCGGCTGACCGATACGCATCGAAGTGCGCGTCTCCATTTTCTACCTCCATCTTATCAATTGTGGGCCTGAAGGTAGCGCCATGGGGGTGCCCTGCACTGAGCTTCCCGGGACACAATCTTGTGAAATTGGGACATCACCACACCTAACGCGCGGCGCCTTACGCCATCGTTCCCGGCTCTTGCTGTGTCCCAATATGCTAAGAAATTATCCCGCCATGCCCATGGCACCGGACCCATGCTCCCTAAAATGGATCCGCGCTACCTGCTCCGCATCACGCCAGACCAGGGTTGAAGATCGCTGGCGCCAGCAGTTCCGCCACAAGCGCCCTCTTCACGCGCAAAACACCTTCGATGAAAAAAGCAACGCCGCCATCGGCCGAGGGAGATCCTGCACATGCCCAAGCTTGTTCGCGCCGCCGTCTTGACCAAATACCTGGAAGTCACCCAGGACCTCGGATTCAACCCGTGCGACATCATGACCGTCGTCGGGCTGAGCAAGGCTCAACTGCGAGTCCCGGAAAACCGTATACCCATCGATTCTGCCATGCGCCTGCTGGAAGATTCTGCCGTCGCCAGTGGTTGCCAGACCCTCGGCCTGCGCATGGCCGAGTCGCGCCAGCTTTCAGACTTCGGCGCGGTCAGCCTGCTGCTCAGCCAGCAACGCACCCTGCGTGAGGCCTTTCAGGTAATGGAGCACTATCGTCATCTGATGAATGACTCCCTGGGGATCTTCGTTGAAGAAGCCGGCCGGATGGTGATCATTCGTGCCGAGATGGTCACCGAATCGCTGCTGCCCAGTCGCCAGGCCTCGGAACTGGTCATCGGCGTGCTGTTCGGCCTGTGCTCGACACTGCTCGGCGTGCAGTGGCGCCCGTACAGCATCAACTTCATGCACCAGCCGCCAGAGAACCTGCATCTGCATCGGCGCCTGTTCGGCTGCAACCTGGAGTTTGGCAGCGATTTCAACGGCATCGTCTGCTCCGATGCCAGTCTGGAGATGGTCAACGCCAATGCCGACCCGGCCATGGCAAGTTATGCCAGACACTACATCGACTCGCTGCAAAGCGATGTAAAACCGTCGTTGTTGTTCGAAGTGCGCAAGGCCATCTACCTGTTGTTGCCCATGGGGCGCGCCACGATCGAACAGATCGCGCTGTCGCAGGGCATGAACGTGCGCACCTTTCAACGCCGTCTGCAGGACGACGGCTGTGCCTTCAACGACCTGATCAACGAGGTGCGCCGTGACCTGGCGCTGCGTTATCTGGAAAACCCGAACCACTCGATGAGCAGCATCGCCGACATGTTCGGCTTCTCCATGGCCAGCTCCTTCACGCGCTGGTTCATCAACCAGTTCGGCATGCCGCCAGCGGCGTGGCGTCGCGCGCAGAAACAAGCGGTCGCTCCCTGACAGGGAGCGCTGTTCCCGCCTTTCAACGCACACAAAAAAACGGCGACTGCTGGTACAGTCGCCGCGAAAACCGGTGCTTGTCACACCGGTGGTGAGCCTCACTGTAATGAGGAGCCAGCCCAGTGAAGCCCTGCCATAAACCTGTGTGAAGCCTGTTTTCAGGAACCCCAGTGCAGTAACAGAAGCACCAGCACCACGAGAAACACAGTTTCCCCGACCATCAGCAGGATCGGCTTGATCCCGACCGCCGCCAGTTCCTTGAGCCGAGTTTTCATGCCCAGGGCACTGATGGAAATCACCAGGCACCAGCGCGAGAACTCATTGAACCCGCCTTGCACCGCCGGCGCGATCCAGCCGGTGCTGTTGATGCAGGCCAGCATCAGAAATCCCACGGCGAACCATGGCAGCAGCGGTGGGCGTTTGCCTGTCGGGTCGGCACCTTGCATGCGGGTAACCATGGCCGCAGCGACGATGACCGGCAGCAGCATGGCGACGCGTATCAGCTTGACCACAGTGGCGGTATCGCCGGTCTCGGTCGACATGCCGTAACCGGCGCCCACGACCTGAGCGACATCGTGGATAGTCGCGCCGAGGAACACCCCGGCAATTTGCGGCGACAGTGATAACCCGTGAGCAATCATTGGATAGACGATCATTGCCAGGGTCGACAACGCCGACACGCCGATCACCGTGAACAGGGTCGCACGCTCTTTCTGCGGATGGTTAGGCAACGCTGCGGCCAGGGCCAAGGCTGCCGAAGCACCGCAGATGGCGGTGGCGCCACCGGTGAGCATGCCGAACAATCGGGAAAAGCCGAGCAGCCTGGCAGCGATCACCGAGACGCCGATGGTCACCACCACCAGGATCACCACCAGCGCCATCGGCTTCCAGCCCAACGCCGCCATTTGTTCCAGGGTGATACGCATGCCCAGTAGCGACACGCCGATGCGCAGCACCATACGCGCGGTGAACTCGACACCGGCCTTGCACGAGCCTTCGTCCGCCAGAAAGTTCAGCGCCATGCCCAGCAACAAGGCGAACAGCATGACCGGAGCACCATAGTGCTCAGACAAAAACGAAGCGGCAGCCGCCACGATCAGGCTGACGGTAAAACCCGGTGCCAATTCGCGCACGCGGGTATGGGCTTGGGTGAGAGCAATGGCGCTCATGGCATGGATTCCTCACCAATCAGCATCTGCTCCAGCTTGCGCTTGCCGATCAGGTCCCAGGGGCGATCGAAAAACACATCAACACTTGAAAATCGACTCACAACTTCACCTCTAACGCGCCGCCACTGACAGGTGCTGCGACGCTGTCACCCGTTAAACGGGCAATATCTTTGTGGTAGTGACACTTGGCGTAAAAGAACACCGCCGCGGCCGCGAGGCTGACCAGTGGCACCAGTTGAAACGCGGCATGCAGGCCGATCAGGTCGGAAACCCGGCCGGTAATGAATGGCCCCGGGGCCAGGCCCAGCAGATTATTGGCCAGGGTCAGCGTGGCAAATGCGGTGCCGTGCACCGAGTAATGGGTCAGGTTGGCGACCATCGCCCCGCTAGGGCCGGTGGTCCCGGTGGCAATCAGCATGCCCAGGCAGATCAACAGCAATTGCACGGGCCCCGCCTGCAGCGCGAACGCCGCCGACAAGAGCAGGCAACTGCCCAGGCAGAAGGCAATGGCCAGGCTGACTTTGCGCTCCGGTAAGTTGCGACACAGCCGGTCGCTAAGCATGCCGCACAGAATCATCCCCACACCGCTGCACAGCACAATGAGGGCAGCCAGCCCGCCTGCCTTGTCCGTCGGCATGTCGTAGTAGCGGTTCAGGTAGCTGGGAATCCACACCATCACCGTGCCGCCGACAAACAACTGCAAACCACTGCCGACATAGGTCGCTACTACCGAACGGCTGGACCACAGGGTGCGCAACGGGCGCAGGTCCTGCGTCCCCTGGTTCAGGGCCTGCGCCGCACGTTGCGGCGCAATGCGTGCTTCCTTGACGATGATCGGGTACAGCACCGCCAGGCACAGGCCGAACAACGCCATGCCGGCAAATGACCAGCGCCAGCCCAGCTTGGCGGCGATCGCGCCGCCCAGGGCCATGCCCAGCACAGCGCCGAACAAGCCGCCGGCCATGAACGCGCTGGCCAGGGTGGCTCGCATGTGTTTTGGGAATACCGAAATCACCACCGCTATGCCCACGCTGCCGTAGGCGGCTTCGCCGACGCCGACCATGAACCGGGCGATGAACATCTGCGGGTAGTCCTGCGCCAAGGCGCAGCCCAAAGTGGCCACGCTCCACAGCATCGCCATCAGCGCCAGGCTCTTGACCCGGCCGAAGCGGTCGGCCATCAGCGACAGCGGGAACGTCAGCAGGCCGACCATCAGGGCGACAATGCCACTGAGCAGGCCGAGCTGGCCGTCACTCAGTGCCCACTCGCTCTTGAGCAGCGGGAACACCGCATTGAGCACCTGGCGCGACATGTAATCGGAAATCAACATGCCGAAGGTCAGTGCAAAGACAATCCAGGCATATCTACGCGCAACGTTGACGCAACCAGCGTCATCATCGTCGGCGATTGGGTGAAAGGCCATGTAGCCTCCTCATGGGTTTTATTGTTGTTATCCAGCGGATGGCCAATACGGCGCTGCCTCCACTATTTTCAGTGACCTGAAGGTAGCTCTGGCGGGGCGTCCTGCACTAAGCTTCGCAGGACACACTCTTGTGAAATTGGGACAGCCCAGCATGTACACCCTGACCCGCAGTGCCAGCCTGACCCACTATGAGCAAGTGGCCCGCTCCGTAGGGCTGGACCCGTTTCGCATGCTGCGTCTAGCCAAGCTGCCAGCCAGTACCCTGGCCGATCCGAACATCATGATCAGCAGCGATTCGGTCGGCTGGCTGCTGGAAGAGTCGGCGCGCCTGTCTGGCCATGAGGCGTTCGGGCTGTTGCTGGCGCAATCGAGGCAACTGTCCAACTTCGGCATGCTCGCGCTGCTCATTCGCGAAGAGCCGACACTGCGCGCAGCCTTGCTGTCCTGCGCGCGTTACGCCCGGTTGCATAACGCCGGCGTGGAGCTGCGGCTTGAAGATGTCGGGGACCTGGTCCTGTTGCATATGGGTGTGAACATGCAGGGTCATCATGGCGTCTGGCGCCAGGCGATCGAACAGGCGACGGGGATTATCGTGCGCACCTTGAACAATCTCAGCGGCCAGACTTTCCGGCCAGTCAGGGTCAGCTTTACCCACGAGCGACCCACCAGCCTGGAAGTCCATCACCGCGTGCTGGGCACGGCGATCGAGTTTTCCCAGGAGTTCAATGCCATCGTTTGCCGCGCCCGCGATCTCGACGCGGCCATTCCCGCGGCAGACCCGACGCTGCATCGCGAAGTGAAGCGATCCCTGGACCTGCTGTTGGCCAACCTGCGCGACGAGCCGGCGCAGCAGGTGCGCCAGGTAGTCAAGATGTTGTTGCCGGGCGGGCTGTGTTCCGTCGATGGCGTTGCCCAGCATCTCGGCGTGCATCGACGCACGCTGAACCGGCACCTCGCGGAGGAAGGGCAAAGCGTCACCACCATCATCAATGCCGTGCGTGCCGATCTCGCCGAAGAGTACCTGGCCAACAGCAAGCGCCGGTTATATGAGGTCGCCGAGCTGCTTGGTTTTTCCTCTGCCGGTGACTTTTCCCGCTGGTTCCGTGGCCAGTTTGGCCAGACGCCATCGAGTTGGGTCACAGCCTACCGAGAGAGCCAGGTGACACCCGGGTCACTCACCTGAGTAAGTGGAACGGGCGGTCCCAAGGGAGCGCGCCCGCGAGCGGACGACTTTGTCCCAATACGCCAATAAAATGTCCTGAAATGCACAGGATTGCCCGTGCCTGCCAACTAGGATAGGCGCGCGGCATCGCTGTCGGCTCCTGCCGCAGCCTCCCGCGGATTCACCTGTCCCATACCGCCGCAGCCAAAAAACTGGATCAACAATAACAAGCGCCGCCGTCACTCAAGGCATGGCTTTCACCTGTCACGCCCACGGCCCGGCCATAGACCAAGTAAATGGAGACGCAATGCGAGTCGAACAACTGACCTGCGCCATCGGCGCGGAACTGCTCGATGTGAACCTGGGCGACGCAGTGCGCGATGACGACATGTTCAACGAAATTTACGCCGCACTGCTCAAACACAAGGTGCTGTTCCTGCGTGACCAGGATCTGGACAAACTTTCCCGTCGCGATCACGAGGCTTTTTCCCTGCGCATGGGGCAGCTCGAAACCCACCCGATGCTGCCCAGCCATCCCGAGGCGCCCGGCCTCGTGCAAATCTACAAGACCCCCGAGAACCCGGCGGACCGCTATGAAAATGCCTGGCACTGCGATGCCACCTGGCGTGAGTCGCCGCCGATGGGCGCGGTGCTGCGTTGCATCGAATGCCCTCCGGTCGGCGGCGACACCATGTGGGCCAACATGGTGCTGGCCTATGACAAGCTGCCGGCGGACGTGAAACAGGAAATTGGCAACCTGATCGCCAGCCATAGCTTCAACGCCTCCTTCGCCGCCGCCATGCCCAGGGAAAAGCGCCTGGCGATGAAGGCGCAGTACCCGGATTCTGAGCATCCGGTCGTGCGCACCCACCCGGAAACCGGCGAGAAGGTGCTGTTCGTCAATGCCTACGCCACACACTTCGTCAATTACCACCGGGATGGCCGTGTCCGTTTCGGCCAGGATTACAACCAGGCCGGCGTCGACCTGCTCAAGTACCTGATCAGCCAGGCCTACAATCCTGAGTATCAGGTGCGCTGGCGTTGGAAGAAAAACAGCGTGGCGATTTGGGATAACCGCTGCACCCAACACTATGCCGTGATGGACTATCCGCCTTGCCATCGCAAGATGGAGCGCGCGGCTATTATCGGTGACACACCCTACTGATCAGTCAACCGGTTCAAACCCCAGAGACGCTGCTGGGCGTCTCCTTTGGGTCGTTTTCTGCCTCTCTTGATGGGCAGAAACGACCTAGGCTGTCACGTCAAAATAGTCCTCCCAACGCTGCTGGCTCCCAGTTCATGATCACCAGTTCGCCACTGACCTCAGCCTTGCCTTGCCGCTGATTCGTCGTGGTGTAGCGGATGTCCAGCGTTTCGAAGTGAAAGCCTTCAAAGACCCGGCGAATGTCCGGATGATCGTTGATGCTGACCATCACCCTGCCCTTGCAGCGGCGCATGAAGTCGGCCATTCGCTCGTAGTTCTCAAACGGAAAATCCACCCCATACCCAGCGGTCTGCCAGTACGGCGGGTCCATATAATGGAAGGTGTGGGCACGGTCATAGCGTTCGGCACATTCCAGCCACGGCAGGTTCTCGACGTAGGTACCGGACAGGCGTTGCCAGGCAGCCGAGAGGTTTTCCTCAATCCGTAGCAGGTTGATCGCTGGGCCGGTGGTGGCGGTACCGAACGTCTGCCCGGACACCTTGCCGGCGAAGGCATGGTGCTGCAGATAAAAGAATCGTGCAGCGCGTTGGATGTCGGTGAGGGTTTCAACGCGGGTCATTTTCTGCCATTCAAACACCTGACGCGAACTGAGCGCCCACTTGAATTGACGCACGAACTCCTCAAGATGGTTCTGCACCACGCGGTATAGGGTCACCAGGTCGCCGTTGATGTCGTTTAGCACCTCCACCGGCGCCGCCTGGGGTCGCATAAAGTAAAGCGCAGCACCTCCGGCAAAGACCTCGACGTAGCATTCGTGAGGGGGAAACAGCGGAATGAGGCGATCGGCAAGACGGCGTTTGCCGCCCATCCAAGGGATGATAGGGGTAGACATTGGTAGCAAGACCTTTACTGTATAAATAAACAGGTGCTAGGCTCGCTCCGCTTTGTGCACAGAGCGGGAGCCTTGGCGGGACTTGCAGGGACAATCTGCGGGGACGGTGGCCAGGCTGAATGTTGACGCATTCAGCCTGGCCGCTCCTTTACTTTGAAATTAAAACCTCGTTGACCTGGGACAACTCACGCGCCCGGGCCATCAAACTGGCACTTCTAGTACGACTTTCTGCGGCTTCCCTGACGCCTTGGCCTTGCCCTCCTTACCGCCGTTGCATTCCACCGACACCGTCCACCCGGATGGGGTGAAGGTGTGATCGACCGACTCCGCCAAATACTCACCATCGAGCCCACGCTTGAATCCCTGCGCCTCGATCATGCATTCGGCAAACAGGTCCGTCCGACCCGACAGGTCGATGCGCACCGAGGCCGTCGAACGATTGAACGCCGCCAGGCGTGCCTTCGCCGCCTCATCGGCCGCCGTGCGGTCCGGGTAGAGATGGCGGTCGGTATGCACCGGCGGCAGGCCCTCGGGCACGTTGGGGTTGTCCAGGTGCGACACCATCAATTCACCGCTGGCCGGGTCTTGGTACTGGGTGCTGACGCCCTGATGGGCACTGCGATCGCTCAAGCGAAACTGCCAGCGGGTCACGTCATTGCGTTGCAAGGTGATCACACCCATAGCCTTACCACTCGCACTCTGCCCACCTTGTCGCGGCAGAACCAACAGCTTGCCGTCGGCCACCTTGGCGGTGCAGTCGTGTTTCTTGGCCAGGCGGGTGATGAAGTTGAAATCGGATTCATTGAGCTGATCCATGCGCGGCACACGAGTTTCGACCGGGCACGACGGCTGCCAGCCATTTCGCGCTGCCACATCGCCGACGATCTGCGCCAGACTGACGTCCTCCCAACTGCCGCTGCGGGTGGTCTTGCCGCTGCCGCGCATATCGCTGGCCTTGCCGCTGATCACCAGCGTGTCCGGCGGGCCGGAAACCGCGACTTCATCCACGGTGTAGCGGCCCATGCGCGTCAGGTCAGCGCCGGCATACCCCAGGTAGACCTCGATACTCGCACCACGCGCGGGCAGCGACACCGCGCCGTCGCGGTCATCAATGCGCAGCTCAAACGAATCTGAAGCCATGCCGGGGCGATCGGACAGTTGCAGCGAGACCAGTCGATCATTGATCAAGCTGGTGATGTCGGCGCCGTCGGCGACGATACGGAAAAGTGGTTGCATGTCGGCACCCCAGACAAGAAAAAGCCCACACGCGGCGGGCTGGGTAACGGGATCAATCCCAGAGTGAAATCACACTGTCGGGCTCGATCACCAACTCCGGCAGCGTGATCAACACACCCGCCCGGAACGGCTGCGGCTCATCGGCCAGGCCCTGATTGGCCGCCAGCACCGCTTCGACGCTGCGGTTCAGGTGGCCGTAATAGTGGTGACACAGGGTGTCGAGTAGATCCCCGTCAGCTGTTCTGCAAGTCATCGCCATAACGGACAAACTCCAGTGAAAAGCCTTGCTTGCGCGGGATCGCCCCAGGCAGCAAAGCGCTCTGTTCTTCGTCGATGTTGGTCAGGCACCAGTTGCCCAGCACCTCGCCGTAACCGGTGGTCAAGTTCAGCGGCAGCAACTTCGCGCCGATGCTGCGCAGCGTATCCAGTTGCTTCAGCCCGCCTTTGTAGCTTGGGTAGATCGCACCCTTGATCGTGATTTTCTCCTCGCCCTGACCCACGGCCTGCTGCGCCGGGCGCCGGGTCAGGCGTTCCTGCGCGGCCCAGCGAAACGACGTCTGCCGGCGCAGCTCGTCAAAGGCCGCCGTGTCCAGGTTGAAGTAATACGGCCGCTCGTTGGCCTTGAGCGGATAGATGATCAGCAGGTGCGGGAACGGCTTCACCGCGTCGGGAATCGGCGACATGTCACCGGCAAACCATTCCGTGGGGAAGATATTGCCCAGCGCGGCATTGGCCTTACCGGCGACCTTGTTGAACGCCGCGCCAAAGCGGCCAATCTGCTCAGTGAGCGCGGAAAAGTGCTGCTCGAACTGCGCCAGGGATCGTTGAGTCTGGTTATAGAAACTCGCGACCTTGCCGATCTTGGCCTGCGCCGAGTTGATTGCACTCTGCAGGCGTCGGGTCTTGTCACTGAGGTCTTCGCTGATAAAGGGTAAACCTTCCAGCGCATCCGCCGCCCCGCCGATTTCGTTGAGCGCGCCATTCATGGGTCCAGTCATCGACTCTAGGTCAGTGCGCCCGGCCTCGCCGGCATCGACCATGTACTTCAGGCCACCCTGCAGGTGCTCCAAGTAGTTTTTTTCATCCGCCATCACATTTCCTCAACCCACATGGGGCGCATCAAACAACTGGCGGGCCCGCGCGTCTCGGGCAAAGTCTTCAAACTGTCGCTGCAGGTGCGGCATCAGCGCTTGGGCCAACTGCGCCGGATCTTTCACATCGCCCTGCACCTGAATGACCGGGGCCGGTGCAAAAGTGAATTGCTGATCGATCTTCGGCCATTCCGGTGCCTTTACCGCAGGGGTTGCCATCAATGCCGCCGCTGTAACCGGCGCGGACGGTGCGTTTTCCATCGAGCGTACGACCGCACCAACGCCTTGGTCGGCGGACATGGGCAAGATGCCGAGCGGTGCTTTGGTCGGCGTGTCCGGCCCACCAAACAGTGCCTTGCCTACCGTCGCCCCTATCTCGTCCCCGCCCCACGCACCGAGCATTCCGCCGATAATCCCGCCGATAGCGGTACCGACCACGGGGACGATAGAGCCTAAAGCAGCACCGACTGCCGCGCCGCCGAGCACGCCACCCACGAGCCCGCCCACCGCGCCACCGTAGCCCTCGGCCTTTTCATCACGGGTGGTCGCATGCCGGTAAGTGTCCACCACCTGAACGCCGGCACCGACTACCGCCAGCGCCCCGCCCACTTTCATGCCACGGGACATTCGACTTGCAGGGCCTTTGCCCTTTCCGCCCTTCCCTTCTTTGCCGTGATCCAGCCCGTCGTCATCGCCGTCATTCGCGTTGGTCACGAACACCCGCTGCACGATATTGGACCGGTCGCCGGCCGAACCTCGCGCGATGTTGGCCAGGCCCCGGCCAATCTTCAGCGTGGCCCAGGCTTTGCCCAGCACCAATGCCCCGGCACTCACTGCCGCCAGGCCCAGCACCACTTGGGGCGCTTGCTCGGACAACGCGGTCAAGCCCCGCGCCGCGCCGGCGATACCGGTGGCCAGCGCATCCGTCGCCGGGCGCAGGGCGTCACCAATGGCCCGCAGCGAATCGTTGAACGCTTGACCGGTTTCGGCCCAGCGTTGCGACGAGCTCTCGCGACGTTCGCTCAGGTTTTTGTCGAGAATGTCCTTGCGCGGGCCGCTGGGGTCCGAGGCGCCCTTTTTCAGGTCCGCGTAGAATTTTTTGTTCTGGGTGTACGCCATCAGGGCGGTCTTGACCTGCATGTCGGCAAACAGATCGCCGGTCCGCAGGGTGGCGGCCAAGGCATCGGCCATCGCTTGCGCCTTGGCCGGGTCCGTCTCCTGGCTGATCTGGGTCAACCCCTGATCCAACTGCTTTGACTTTTTCGGGTCGGTCTTTTCCACATACCGGCGCGCCAGTTCGAAGCTGGCCTCGAAGGTCGACAAGCCCTTGCCAATGGCGGCGTTCATCGAGCCCTGATAATCAATCCCGGCATCGGCATACCCTTTGACCGTTTCCTCCGAACCGATTTTTGCGACCCAGTTTTTCAGGTTGTTCGCCGCTTCATCCGCACTGCCGGCGCTCTTAATCTGCACCTGCAGCATCGCCCCCAGTTGCGTGACCGCCTCCTGGCCGGTGATGCCGGTGCCGGCCATTTGCGCCAACAGCTCTGGAAACCACTTGGCCATGTCGGCCGCCTCGAAGCTGCCTTGCTGACCCAGCAGGGCGACCGAGGCCAAAGCCTGTTCCATTTTCTGCGGGTCGGTGATCTTGGCGTTGTTCTGCATCGCCAGAATCATCTTCGCCGTATCGGCACCCGAAGCGCCCTGCCCGACCGCAAACTTGGCGGCCACCGGAGCGTATTTCAGCGCTTCGGTCAGATCCATGCCGCCACCGACCAACTGGTTCACCAGCTCGGCCACTTGGGTGTTGGCCATACCGGTGTCCTTTGAGGTCTGGACAATGTCGCGGGCGGTGTTTACTTCCTGCTGCGTGTTCGCGGTACCGGACTTGATCGCGATGTCGCGAATGATCGCCTGAAAGTCCGCACTGATTTTGGTCGGCACGGCCGCCAGGGTGGTACCGGCCACCGCCGTACCGAATCCACTGCGCAGGCTCTCCTGCCCGTCCTGCACCTGGCCCATACCTTTGGCCTTGAACTCGGCACTGCGCACCACCTTGCCCAGCGCCAGGTACTCCTGACGCAGGCGCCCGACTTCAACACCCTGCTTGCGCAGGCTGCTGGTGTTGGCTTCCAGCTTTTTGAGCAAGGCGCCGGCATTGGCCGCGCCGCTGTCGTGGGCTTTTTTCCATTCCTCGCGCAGGCGCATGGTCTCGCCGATGACTTTCTGCAAGCCCTTGGCGCGCGTGGTTTGCGCCTCGAGCTTTTTCATTTCACCGCTGACGTTCTTGAAGGCGGCGCCGAGGGATGAATCGACAGCACCGCCAATCACCAGCCCGAGCGAGAGTTTGTTCGACATGGTTTTCACCTACGTGCGACGGGATGGGCTCAGTCCGTGAGCCACCAGACCATCTCGGAAAACGACAGCCCCTGAATCTCGGCCGCCGAAAAATTCAGCTCGACGGCCAAGCGTTTGGCCAGGGCTTTTTGCAGTTTTGGGTTAAACCCCGTCGTCTGTTCCCAGACGAAAATAGGCGGTCTGCAGACGACGGTAATCACGCATTAGCAGCCCCTCCAGATCGCCCCGGCCGATGCTCGCCAGGCTGCAGAACAGAACCATTTCCTGTTCTTCTTCATTGGTACCGCCCTGTAATGTGGCGGCGCGCATTTCGCGTACCGTTGGCTCGCGCAGGGTCAGCTTGTCGACCTTGATACCGTTGGCCTCGCTCGGTCGAGACAGGACTACGGTGGCAATGCCATCACCCAGTTGCAGCCACTTGGGCAGGACGTTGTCTTTTGCATTAATCATGGTGTGGCTCCTTACATGCCCAGGGCAGACCGCACGGCGGCCAGTTGGTCGACGCCGTCAATGACACGAATCGAGTTAAGGGGATCGATTTCAAACATTACGCTGCCGTCGATTTCCAGCTTGTAATAGGTCACCGCGACGGCGTACTTGAACTCACCTTTTTCGCCCGCTTTCCAGTCCCCGGGATCGACTTCCTTGAGGCCCCCTCGCAGGGTGGCAACCACCGCCTTGACCGAACCTTTCTCGCCCTTGAAGGCCCCCCGAAACGACGCGTTGAACCCGGTCATATCGGCCTGACCGAAGAACTTCAGCACCTCGCGACGCACGCCGTTGGTGATGAAGCTGGCCTCGAGCTTTTCCATCCCCACGTCGAGCTCGACCGCCGCGTCCATGCCGCCCGCACGGTACTCGTCGGTTTTGAGGGTCAGCTTGGGCAGGGTCAGGCTCGGCACGTCGCCTTGCAGGCTGATACCGTCGACAAACAGGTTGGTGTTGTAGAGCACTTCCGGAATCATAAAGCGGCCTCCTTAGGCGGCGGTGTCCAGCACTTCAGTGATCCACTGATCGGTCACCTCCACGCGGAAGTTCGGGTTTTCGGCCGGCGGCACATCGGTGAAACGGATGTTCCAGTACACCTTGCCGTCGCTCAGTTCGCTGGAAGTGTTCAGCTCTTCGTCGGCATACACCTCGAAGTTGATGATTGCGCCCTGATTCTTCAGGTCGCGCATGAACGCCTGCAGGCCTTCGGTCACGTCCTTGACGTAGGTCGCGGTGATTGAGCGGTCCACCGCCCACTTGTGTGCGTAGAGGATGGCGTCCATGACGATGTCCAGCGTGCGCACGCGGGTGACGAACTTCCATTTCGCGTCGCTGGACAGCGTGCGGTTGCCCCACAAGCGATAGCCGTCATCACGAATGATCGTGGTGATATTCGCGTTATTCAGCACGTTGGCCCGACAGGAAGGATCGCCGTCGAGAAACTCGATCGGACGCGTAGTGCCGGTGATGCCGACAAACTCCTTGTTCGACGGCGAGGCCCAGAAACCGTAGGTGGCATCGGTCCAGGCAAACAGGCCAGCAGTCCAGGCCGAAGCCGGCGCGTTGATCGTGGCACTGGTCGTGGTGTCCCAGAACTGCACGCCCGGATCGACCATATAAGCGTGTTTGCTGCCGAAATTGGCGGCATAGGCAATCGCCGCTTCGTCGGTGGTGTTCGGCCCGTCGATGATGGCCATGGCGCGCATCTTGTCGCCCAACGCCACCAGCTCGGTGCCCACCGCCAGTGTCGACGAGTACCCCGGCGTCACCAACAATCGCGGCTGGGCGTTGAACTTGCTTTTGCCGTTGAGCAACGCCTGCATGCCGGTACGGGTGCCGTCGGCCCAAACGCCGCCGATGATCGCGGACAGTTGCTCGGCCGCGTCGTCCAGCAACGGCACACCGACGGCGACAATCACCGCCTTGGCCCGCTTGAAAATAGCCTTACAGTCCTTGGTGATCGCGGCGTCCGGCCCCCACGCCGCGACTGCCTCGCTTTCGCGGGTGATCAGCAGCAATTCATTGGCAGCGGCAGTGGCCGGCGGGCCCACGGTGAAGGTGTTGCACAGGCCGATGATCGACGCGGACGGGGTGGCGATGTGGCGTGCCCCGGTGTCCACCAGGGTCACGGTGACGCCGTGAAAGAAACTCATTGAGTGATACTCCAAAACGAAAAAGCCCCGCTTAAGCGAGGCTATGAGGGACGTGACGCATAATCGAAAAGGAAACGCCCCGGCAATGCGGGGCGTCAGCGGGTCTGCTGATCCGGTTTATCCGGCCATGTAATCGTTAAGCGGTCGGCCTCACTGGACGCAGGGTGGAATCCGGAAAGTCTGGCGACTGGGGCCAGTTGCGAAGGTCCACGCGGTACTGCCGCCACTGCGCAGGCGTACTCACAAAAGCAGGATCACCGTCCTCAGCTTTCAGCAGTTCCACGTCCGCAACTGTCAGCTCTTGATCACGCCACGAACGCTCAGCATGTTCAGCATGGACAGCGATTGCGGGGCTTACTGTCAGGGCACCAACATCGACGCTGTATTCCTCAATATAATTGAATACCGCTACAGTGGCCGGAGCGTCATCACCTGGAACTGCCGTAAATGGAATCCAACCGTACACTTCGTGAAGAACTTCACAGTCAATAGCCCCATCCTTAAACTGCTTCAGGTTTTTGACTTCATAAACCCACGGTGCAGGTGGCTCAGGTGGCGGTGGTATATCCGGTGGAACAAATTCAGGAATAACGTGTGGTTCAATAACTTCGCCAAGCATTAAGCGACCCTTTTACAAATAGTTGTTGAAAAGACATTTCCCGCAGAACTATTTGAAACGCCCCCGCATACCATCCAAGTACCGCCGGGAGCCCCGTAGTTCTCGCCACCCGCGTTTGACCAACCCAGATACCCCCCTTCCACTAATGTTCCCGGTGGTATTGCGCCCGAGTTTATATTCTTAACAACAATAAACATCCCATAGGTGCCCACGCCGCCGATCGGTTGCGCGGCTATTTGGGACATCAAATTCCAGTAAGCGATATAGTTGGCGGCGATCCAGCTACTTAAATAGCCGCCCCAAATTGGCCCGTAACTGTTGCCATCAGTGCCAAACATGGCAACACCGGAGCCGGAATAACAACCGCCACCGGCGTAAAGTCCTGCGTTGGCTGTAATGTTGCCGTAGGACAACACGCCCGCCGCGTAAGCCGTACCTCCGATAGATATGTCAGTGCCAACGTTTGCCGTGTTCAAGAGGTTGGCGTGACCGGAAACCTGTATGCCATTGACGAAAGCCGGAGCACTCAGCGCTGCGTACAAGGCAGGGTCAAAATTTGATGTATCCCAGACGGTTTCCCATTCGTCCCAAACACCGGCAATCAAGGCCCGGCGGTATAGAGTTGGGTCGTTAAACCCATAAATCTCTTGAAAGGCGTATTGGCCCGGTGTAATCACCGAAACGCGAACCCACCCCTCATAGAGCCCGCCACCTGGCGCACCCGTAGCATTAGAGACGTAATAGAGAGCTGACGCCGTGTTCAGACCGCCGATGTCCACATCACCGACCGAATAGGCGACACCGCCCCAGCCGAACGCTCCGACCTTCATCAGCGCATCCGGCGTTTCATCGTGTAAATCATTTTGAGCATTGTGGTACGCGGCCGTTCCCAGCCCTAGGTCATCACCTGTCAGTTGCTCACCACCCGTCACCAAACCTTTAGCGTCAACGGTAACGGTGGAATAGCTACCCGCGACGACACCGCTGTCGGCCAACGTGATCGCTATGTCAGCATCGTCGGTGCCATCGAACGTCGCGCTGCCGCTGGCCGCCCCGGATACGCTCAGCGTGCGCGCTGTTTCCAGTTGGGTGGCCGCCACCGCGGTTCCGTCGATGGGCAAAGCATCGGTGATGCCGTAGCCGTCCAGGGTGGTCGGGTTGGTACCCGCGACCACCCGCCCGAGGGCATCGACGGTGACACTGCGAAAGGTGCCTACGCCTGCCCCACTGCCACCCGCGATCATGTCGAACTGCAAACTGGTGGTACCGAGGTTGATCGGCGCGTCGGTGACCAACTGCCAGAGGCTGTCGCCATTGACCGTGCCCTGCTCCACATGGATGAACAACCCCGGGGTCACTTCCGGACTGTTGTCAGCATCAGCGGCCCGCGTCCAGCTGTCGGCGCTGGCGACATAGATCCCGTTGTCCTGTGCCAGCGCCTGAGCGGTGACCAGCACTCGGTCACCGGTGGCCACAGCCACGTCATCGACCGTCTGCAGATTGCTGAGGGTAATGGCGGCGGTCGCCGCCACCCGCGCGGATTGTTTGTGATCCAGCTTGGCCAGTTCCTCCTGAATCTTGAGGTCCACGTATTCACGCGTGGCCAGCACGACGGCTGGGTCAATCTTCAGCACGATGTTCGCGGAGCTGCTGACGATGAAATTCATCCGCACGACCTGAGTCTTGCCGCTGCCCTGGTCGAGCAACGGTTTATAGCTCGGCGCACAGTTGGCCACCGCCACCAGATCGCCGTCGACGTCGTACAGGCCGATCTCGCGAATCCACTCACCGCCAACTTCCGGTGGAATGATTTGCTCGGTGATTACGGTGTTGGGGTTGGCCGGATCGACGCGGATCTGATTGATCGGCGCCCGGCGCCATTCGTTGATCAACTGGGTTTGAAGACGGTCGGGAATCGGGTCGGTGCCGTTGGCATCGCCCAGACCCATCTCGGTAAACATCCAGTCCTGTCCCATGGCGATGGCATTGGCGTGCTTGGCTTCGCCCACGGCGGTGAGGATGGCAAAAAACTGACTGGTCTTATCAATCATAGGGATAAACGTCCAAGGTATCGGTTTCATCGACGCAGAGCGCCGGGCCAAAAGTGCCGGTCACGTCGATGTCTTTCGGGGCCGGCGGGTACACGTCGATCTCTTCGCCCTCTTGCACGCACACGGCGATGCCCAGCACCCCCTCGGTCTGCAGACTGAGCGCCAGGTTGGTCATGTGCCGGCTAACCGGGCGGGCGTCGTCGATCAACCACGCCAGTTCCTCGTACAGTTCCTCGGTGATGCCCGAGTCATTCAGCCCGACCTCCAGGGCGAAGGTGCCGGGCACGCCTTCCGGCACGGTGCCGAACCACTCGACCACGTCGATCAGGTAGCCCAAAGGCTCGACCACCCGGCGCAGCGCACCGATGGTGCCTTTGCGCGCGTGCACGTCGTACGCCGAACGGATCGCCGTACGCTTGGCCTCCTGGGTCCAGTTGTTGTTCCAACGGTCCACGGACCAGGCCGAAGCCAGATACGGCAACAGGTGTTCAGGGCAGGTGTCGGCGTTGTACAAACTGCGCAGCGGGATCAGCGTGTTTTCGTAATTCGCCGCTTCCACGGCCAGTTCCAGCGGCGTGCTGTTGAGCGGTAACTGAGTGCTCATGTCAGGCCCCCAGCGTCACGCTGTAGCCGGTGCAATACGCCGCCTCGGCCTTGGTCGGCTTGATATCGGTCCAGCCCAGCAGCTCGACCCGGGCGATGCCGGGAATGTGCAATTGTGCATCGATCCCCGAGCGGGCCACTTCCAGACCCAAGCGGCGGCGTGGGTTGATCCACTCGCTCAGGCGTTTCTCACTTTCGGCCAGGTAGGCTTCGTTTTCCGGCCCCGGTGCCTGCGGGTACAGCACCGCTTCAATGAGGTAGTCGATGACCACAGCGCTCTGCACCGTGAGCCGATCGGCCACCGGCCGCACGTCCTCGTCATTGAGGTGTAGCCGGACCTCTTCCAGCAGTTCCGGTGAGGCGGCGCCGCTGCCTTCCAGGCTGAGCACGGTGACCACCACCACGGCCGGTGACGGACTTTCCGCCGTGGCATCGGCCACCAGGCCCGAGGCATTGCGTGCGTGGAGGATGTAGCTGTTACGCGGCCCCGCCGTGGTCAGTCCCTCATACGACAGCTGCACCCGCTCGCGCAGGGCATCGTCTTCCTCAAGCACCTGCGGCGTCGGCGGCACGGTGCTCGGATCTCCCGCCTGAATCACCAGGCGTTGCAGGTTGACGTTGGCAGCCAGGTGATCGAGGTCGGCCCGCTCGGCATGAGCCAACAACAGCGCCTTGCCCGCGTCGTTGACTCGCGCCCGGTTCTGCAAGGCGCCATACGCGGCCTGCTCGATCAGCTTGAGCACCGGATCGCTTTCCAGCTCGGCGCTCCAGTTGTCGCCCATGCTCAGGCGGAAGGCTTCGAGTTTCTCCTGGTAGACCGCCTCAAAGTCGAGGTCCTCCAGCACTTGCGGCGGCGGCAAGGCCGCCAGTTCCATGGTCATGCGGACACCTCCAAAGTCACGTCGCTGCCCAGGTACTGCCCGGTCAGTTCAAAGGTGATACGCCCGTCGAGAATGGCCACGGCGCGCACCCGGCCCAGTTTCAAGCGCGGCTCCCAACGCCCCAGCGTGCTGGCCACCTCGGCCTGTACGGCACTTTTCCAGCCGTCATTGACCGGCAGGTCGACAAAGCGCCGCAGCTTGCTGCCGTACTCCGGGCGCATGCGCCGGCTGCCCAAGGGCGTGGACAAGATGTCCTCGATGGACTGGCGCAGGTGATCGAGGCCGGAAATGAGTTGGCCGGTACGGCGGTCCAGTCCGATCATCCCGATCATTGGATCAGCCCTCGACCGGGACAAAGTCCTTGCGACCGTGCAAATACTCGATCGCCACCGTGTCATCCGAGGCCACCACAACCTGGCCCTTTTCCACTTTCAAGGTGCGCTCTGCGTCCAGCAGGATCAGCACCCGCGAGGTGAACAGCGTGTCGCGAAAGAAGCTCAGCGTGGCCGGCGCGGGCGCCTCACTGACGGTTGATACGTCCTTGGTTTTGCTTGTCATGGGCATTACTCCGGGTATAAAAAAACCCGCACACGGCGGGCTGAATGTTTAGGCCGTCAAATTAATGTGAGTGGTGGTTGCTGTTACCGCCGGCATCCATGATTGTGCCGGCGCCGGTGATGTCGCCGGACACGCTCAGCGCACCGTCGATGCTCACCTCACCCGCCAAGTTGATCTGGCTGGCCGTCACCCGGACATGCGCCGGCGTCACTTCAAATTGCGAGCCACCGACCGTGATGGTCGCACTGCTGCCGGCGGGTAACGCGATGCTGTAGCTGCCGGCTTGCCAGTCGTAGACCAGTGAACCGCCATCGTCGAAATACCAAGCCTCGACGTGATCGCGGTTGTCCGGCGGCACCCCAGCGTTGCCGTACAGCCCCGGGATAAAGGTGCCCATGGCCGGATCACCGCTCGGGCTGAACAGCGCGCCCTGCTCATTCAGGCTCGGCGCGCGCCAATGACGGGCCTTGCCCGCCGCCAGACTGTGCCAACGCACCCAGGCACTGACCCAAGTACCGGCCTTGACCCGCACTCTCCCGGCCATTAGATCGACGCCGACCACTACGCAGGGCATCAGCATGGCGGCGATTATCCGGTCGTGTTCGGCGCTGGCGTATCCCATGCCAAATCCTCCGGCTGAAAGTAGTGATCTTCATTGCCGGTACCGGTGCAGCCGTCAACGTTTAGATACAGGGTGCCCGGAGGCTCAACTGGCCATAACCATTCAACCTCACCGAGATAGATCTGCTGGGTCCATTCCACCATCCACACGGTGTAGCCATCCAGTTCGGGCTTGGTCCAGTCTTGGCGCGAAGCCACGAATTGCGCCTGCTCGACATTGTCCAGACCCCAGGTCTGCCCCCGAAGGAGGATTGCTATTTGCGCCGCCAATTGGGCACCGAGTTGCTGATGCCGGGCCAACTCGGGCGCGACAATAATTCGCGCTTCAAAACGTTGGACCAGCACCGTTTCACCGGTACCGATGTCTTGCCCGGGCTCAAACTCCACCGGTTCCAGGAACACCGCCGGCAGCGCCACCCGGTCCTGAATGTCTGGACAGGTCGCGACAAATCGCACAGAGGGCAGCGCTTGACGGAGGTGTTCCTCGATGGCGGCGTACAGCGCGTCCAGCGAAAATTCAGGATCAGACACGGGCGCTCCCCTTCAGGTACTTATGCAGTTCAAAGTTCATTTCCTGCTTGAATACGATCAGCAGGCGCTCATCGGCTTTGTTGGCCCAGGTGTAAAAAGGCTCTTCGGCGTCTTCGAGCGTAACCTTGGCCTTGGCCAGTGGAAAACGATTGTCGTTTTCCGCGATCCAGCCCGAGCTTGAACCCCCAGCCGCGGATGCGCCGCCGGGATAGTCGTCCGGGTTGAAATGTTTGCTGGAGGTACGAATCCAGATATCCGCCTTGTTGCCATACACACGCTTGTAAAAAGCGCCCTGATACCGTCGTCCCGCCACCGAGACACCAGCCTTGCCCTGACGGGGATTCCCTACCCGGCTGGCGTCCATTGGGTTGGTGCCGAACCAAAGTTTGCCCGGTTGCCCCTGGCCTTTGATGGGATAACAACGCAGACGCTGCCGCACTGCCCGCACGGCAATCCGCTCCTGCTTGCTGACATCGCGCGCCATGTGGGTGGCCAGCCACCCCAACGTCTTGTTAATCGCCCGTCGTTGCGCCGCGGCCACGGCCTTGGGCATCACCTTGGCCAGTTGTTCAAAAGCCTGCACATCGTCAGCCGAAAGCTGCAGCGACACCGGCACAGCACTCATGCTTTTAACCTCAGCGACAAGGCCACCAGCCCATCACCCGCTGGTTCCAGGTGCGTCAGGGTGTACTCGCCACCGCCGTCCAGGGCGGGCAACTCGATGAGCACCGTTTGCGTTTTTTCCACGCCCGCGGCATCGGCGACCCGAATGTGAAAACACGGCTCGCGCAGACCGGTGTTCAAGCGACCGATCTTGGGTTGCAACCAGGGTGCCGAAAACATGCCCAGCACCCGCCGACCTTCGATGTAGCCAACGTCGGCCAGGGTGTCGAACACCACGCTGTCGATTTCCGCGACCAGCTCTCGAAAGGCCATGATCAGAGCGTCAGCAGGATCTGCGCCCGCGGACGCGTACACAGGTGCAATGGGTTGGACTGGGCTTCGCCGGCCATGCCCTTGTTGAACGGCAGTGGTTCCAGCTTGCTGTAATACGGCAGGCCTTGGGTATTGGCGGTCTCCATGTAGTCCGCAGGGGCAAAGCAGGAGATGTACAGCTCCGGCACGCCTTCAGGAATCAATAACGCCTGATCGTCGTGGATAAACGATACGCCAGCGATGCGCCCCCGGTAGCGCTCCCAGACGATGCCACCCAGCTCGAAACTGTCCCGCGCATCGCCACGCAATTCCGCGGCCTGGATCGTATTGAGGTAGGTTTCCTCAACCGATTTGTGCGTGATCAGCTTGTTCCAGAAATTCTTGCCACAGAAGGCTCGCGCGCCCGAGCTGGTCACGCTGCCCAGCTCATCGTCTTGCATGTCCAGCGCTTCGGCGCACTTGACTCGGATCTTCGTCGCCGAGTCGTTCAGGCCCATGGACAGGCGTTGTTGCTCCACACCAAACGCCTGATAGATGTTCAGCAGGACCGTCGAGCCATCCGCGTCCAGCACCAGGCCATTGAGCGCGCCCATGCGCTGGAATTCATGAGTGGCGTCGAGCTGACGCTTGGCTTTGCTCAGGCGGGTGTTCACCACGCCCTGCACAGCCTGCAGTTCGGTCGTCGTACCAAAGGCGCGAATGCCCTGAATCTCGTCGGCCTTGATGGTGAAACGCTGCGGCAGATGCACGGTATTGAACGGGATCATCTGCCGCTTGCTGGCACCGACGACCAGCCCCGAGGTGCCGCGCTCACCCGCGGGCACCAACGCCAAGGTATTACCGTCCTTTTCGATCTGGACGGTCAGGGTGCTGATGCCTTCCTCGCGAAACAGCCCCAGGCTGCTGATGCGACCCGGCAGATATTCCTGTTCGTTGATCGCCGCCGTCAGCGAGGACACAGAAAAAACATCGTCGGTAAAAATGCCAATATCGGCCATAAAGAGGCTCTCCAGAAAAACAAAACCCCGCACAGGGCGGGGTTGGGGAAAAGGGAACTGACTTAGCGGGCAATCACAAACTGAGCCGCCAAGGCTGCTTCAGCGTCAGCGTCGAAACCGGTCAAATGCACCTCGCTGACCTCGGCCAGTCGCACCACCGCACTGGCTCGACGCTCCTCGGTCGATTCGCCCAGTGGCCCGTACAGGATGCACGTCGCCACTTCCGTGCCGTCGGTGGCGACGGGATCGTAAGGCGCAAACTCATTGGTCGCGGTGACCAGTCCCAGCACCTGGCCGGCATTCAATGCGGGGCCAGCGGCCACCAGAATGGATTCACGAGAGATCTTCCCGGCCCCTTCGGAGAGTAGAAACTCGCCAGCGTGTAGCGTTTCGTACTTTACGGTCATGCTCGTGCTCCTTTTGCACTGTTGGATTGCCCGGCATGGGCCGCCGAACGGGCGGCCCAGATCGAAGAAGGATTGGGTTGTTTCGCCTGCACCTTCGGTGCAGGGTCATCGTCGAGGGGCACGCTATTGTCAATTTCGAAACCGTTGCCGCTGCTGACGATCTTGTCGAACAGCCGCGCCCGCACCGCGGGCTCATCCAACCCCGCTGCCACGTAATCGACGCTAAGCTCTGGCAGACGAGCCGCGACACACAGGTCATGCACCGCCTTGGCTCGGGTTAGCCCTGCCAGGACGATCTCTTCGCTTTCAAGCTGGGTCGAACTGAGCAACGGCGCGACAAGATTGCTGATCCCTGATTCAGCACAACGCTGAGTGATCAACAACGCCAGCTTGGCGGCGTCCGGCAGCGGTGGTGCGGGCGGTTCGATGGGTTCGGGGTCGGGCTTTGGATCGGTTTCTGCAGGTTCATCGAGCTGAGCCAGCAATGCAGCTGGGGTGTGCTGGTATCGCTGCATCACTCCGCCCTGCCCCAGACACGCCTTGACCTGTACCCCGTCGCCCACTTCATCGGCCAGCCCCAGTGCCACCGCCTCATTGGCGGTCAACCAGGTTTCGGCAGCCACCAAACCTCGTAATTCCGCCTCATCGATGTTCGGTGCCTTGGCCTTGTAGGCCGCGATGATCGCTTCCATGGTTTGATCGAGGACATCGGCCACCTTGCGAAAGCTGTCGGCATCGCCCGCCGCATAGGTCCACGGGTTGTGAATCATCAACATCGCGTTCGACGCGATCACCACCTTGTGGGCACCGCACACCGCGACACTGGCCGCGCTCGCGGCCAAGGCATCAATCCGTGCCGTGCACCGTTCGCCCAACCGCGACAAGGTGTTGTGCATGGCCAACCCGTCGAACAGGTCGCCGCCGATACTGTTAAACGCCGCGATGACCGGTGACACGCCGTCATCGACGGCGCGCAGATCCTGCATGAACTGACTGGCGGTAATGCCCCAGGTACCGATCTCGCCATACACAAAGACTTCGATCACGCGCTCGGTGGCTTCGCCGCTGGCGTGCACGGCGTACCAGCTTTTGTCCTGCACTGGCACCTGTTGGCCGGCCCTGTTGTAAATGCGCGGAGTCGCTTTTTTGCTCATGTTTGCTCCTGGTCGTCGAGCGCCTGAAGCAGTTCGACGAGCGTGCTGTAATTAAGACCTTTGCCCCGAGCCCGCTCGGCATCGGCGGCGTTTTCTTCGTCCACCGTTTCGGCGTCATAACCGGTGCGCAAGACCATCTCGCTGCGCGAGGCGAAGCCGGCGTTGACTTCCATCGTGCGGGACTGAACATCCTGAACCGGATGGATATAGGCCCAACCCTGTGGCACCCAGCGCGTGCGCAGGTACTCACGTCGGCGCTGGGCATAGTCCGGCAACAGCACGGCGCCACTGAGCACCGCCATGTCCATCCAAGCGGCCCGCACCGGGCGACACAACTGGTGCACATACACACCAAATTGCAGTTGCTCCAGGCGACGCCGGAACTCAGTGAGTACCACGCGCAGTGCGCGGTCATTCACCCCGCGCATGTCGCCCGTGAGAATTTCGTAGGGCATCCCGGCACCGGCGGCCGCGGCCATCAGTTGCTGACGCATGAAGTCCGCGTAGTTGTTACCCGCGTCCGGTGGCGTGGAAAACTCAACCTCCTCGCCCGGTAACAGCTCCTGCATCGTCCCGGGCTCCAGGGCGACCATGGGCGTGAATCCATCCGAGGCAAGGTTCAACGGCGCACCGGTCACCGGGTCCACTGGAGTCTGGATGTCATCCGGCGATGGCTTTTTGATGAAGCCGGCGAACAGATTCGCCACCTCCTGACGGAACAGCACCGCATCGTCGTAATTGTCCAGGCTGCGCAAGCGTTTGAGGACCGGCGACAAGCGTGGCAAGCCGCGTAACTGTCCCGGTTCGACCGGTTCAAAAATGTGCAGCACCTGGCTGGCCGGCACCCGCACCAGCTGGTTGTAGCCACTGTTCAAGGACGAGGCATCTCCGGGATGCGAACGGTACATCCAATACGCTACCCGACGGCTGTCCGGAGTGAACTCGATCCCGGCGCGGATAACATTGCCGTTGCGCGCGGCCTCGAACTTGTCGTGCGGTACAAATTCCGGGGCCAGCACCTGAAGTTGCAACGGCACTACCAAGCCTTCGTCGAGGCTGCGCGGACGAAAGCGGATAAAACATTCACCGGCCGTTTCCACGGTCCGCGCGATCAGTGCCTGTTGTCCGTAGAAGTCAGTCAGACCATCGGCATCTGACTCTTCGGCCCAATCGGCCCAGAGTTCCTGCAGCAGGTGCCGAAGTTCATCGTCCTGGGTTTTCGGCCGCGGCGTGATGCCGGTGCCGATCAGATTGCTGACCCGTTTATCGATGACGTTGAAGGCGTACGGGTCGTTGCGCACCGCCGCCCGGGAACGTGAGCGCAGGTTGCGCAATGCCGGAATGGCAATGCTGTTGAAGCCGGCGTCAGGTGCATCCCAACTCGCGGAACGACGCCCTTCGGCGGCCCCTTCGTAACTGGCCTTGATGTTTGAGGGGAGCAGGAAACCGCTGCGGCCCAATGTGGGAAAGTGACGAGCCATTACAGTCCCTTGCCTCCATGATAAAGCCGCACGATGCGCGACCGAGGACCGGCCGCCGCGATCAGCGAGCTGCGAATTTCGTCTCGTGCCCTGAGCAGTTCGTCGATGTCGCGGTACTCGACGTTTCGATCCGCATAGCGCACGATTTTTTCGCCGCGCGCGATTGCCTTCTCGACCGCATCGAGTTGCTGTTGGGTAAAGGCCATGGGGATCGCTCTAAAGTAAAAAGGCAACGGGGTGTGCAACGCGATTTCACTCAGCGTCGTTT
Source organism: Pseudomonas mucoides (assembly GCF_015461845.1). Lineage (GTDB taxonomy): Bacteria > Pseudomonadota > Gammaproteobacteria > Pseudomonadales > Pseudomonadaceae > Aquipseudomonas > Aquipseudomonas mucoides. Next base: position 565,156 of record NZ_JACOPW010000002.1, read on the forward strand.
TTTTAGGTAGCCGCTGCTGGAGCTTCGACGCTGTGGGGGCCGTGCAATCAGCACCGGTGCCGCGGCCGGCTTGGTCGGTGGCGGTACGGGATCAGCCGGTGTCGGTACCTGATCTGCCGGTTGCTGTCGTGATGTCGCCGGATCGCGGACACGTTCGACCGCGATGGGTTTCTCGCCCGGTGGCGCCGCTTGAAACAGCGCATTTCTCACCCGCTCCCAGTCGTGTTCCTTGTAGCGGTTCAGCCCCAGGTAATGCGCCATCGCCAGGCTGTACACCATCAAATCGAGGGCCTCGTTGCGCTCCGCCTTGCCCTTGACCCACTCGATTTTTTTGTAGCCTTTGACGTATCGGGTCACCTTGCGCTCGGCGACGCACTGGGCAAAAAAGTCATCCGGCAGATCGTTGGCAAAGTGCAATGCACCGGGACCGTCCTCCACTGGATAGCGGTTGTAGATCCAATCTTTGGCGGTGTCAGTGCCGACGAACCACAGCTCGACGCCCTTTCGTTCGGTCTGACCTTTCCAAGTGACATCCATCATCGATGGCCGCTGCGCAATGACCGGTCGACCCGGCTTGCTCGCGCCCTTGACGGCGAAGATGTTGCGCCAACGCCGCAGCCGGCAGAACTGGTAAACCTCGTCGGTGTGGTTACCACCGGAGTCGATGCCGGCCGCCCGGATCGTCAGCTCCACACCACACGGGTGGGGGTAACGCGCCTTGAGTTTGTCATCGAGCACCGACCAGGTGCGGTCGTCGGACGGATCGCCCCAGATCACCTGGTAGTCGATGATCCAACGCTCCATGCCGGCGCCCCAACCGACCACCATGAACTCCAGCCGGTTGGCTTGGACATCCACCGAAGCCGTGAGCATCAACACAGCAAACGGCATCGAACCCAGCCCATAGCTTTCCAGGCGTGCCCGCGCCATCAAGACGTCCGCTTTGGTTTGCTCCTGGGCACTGTCCCAAACCTTCGCCAGACGGGTGTTGTAGAACACCTGCATGGGTTCCAAATCGCCGCGAGACATGGCGGTTTTGGCCTTCTCGAACTGCTTGGCCAGTGATGCCCAACCGGTCCAGCCGGGAGGCGAGTACAACGCATTGAGGTTGAAGCCGACGGTTTCGCCATCACCTGTGGAATGCGCGCGCCACTCGCCCTTGGTCAACATCTCGCCCTTGTGATGTTCTTCGATCAGCACGTCACAGTCGGGCCCGGCGCACTCGTAGTGCGCCAGTTGGCAATCCGCCGAGTAATGCAAGCGCTCCCATTCCAAGACTTGCATGTGCCCGCAAGTCGGGCACGGCACGTAGTAAAAACGCTGGTCGCTGGTCTCGAACAGATCGGCAATACGCGAAGCCCCTCTGATCGTCGGCGAACTGGAAAAGTAAAACTTGGCGTTACGGCCAAACGTACTGCCCCGGGTTTCAGCCAGCTCAATCGGGTCGCCCTCCTCGCCCACGTCCACAACCCAGCGATCCACTTCATCGCCGTAGATATAACGGGCCGACAACTCCGACAGGTTCGCCGCCGAGCCGGCGGTGGTGACATACAACGAACCACCCTCGAACTCTTTGGTGTCCATGGTGTTGCGTGCATCACGCGAACGGTTCGCCGCCACCCGTTCGCGTAGCACCGGAGTGGCCTTGATGGTCTTGCCGATGCGCGACGAGACTCGCTTGGCCAATCCCAGGCTGGGCAATAGCGTGAGAATGTTCGACGGTGCCATATGGATCAGACCGCCAATCCAGTTCAAGGCGATCTGGGTTTTCATCAACTGCGAAGCCACCATGGTCACCACGCGCTTGCACGGATGTGCCGGCGAAAGGCAACGCATGGGCTCGCGGGCATAGGGTGTTCGCGCTGTGCGGTACTGCCCAGGTTCGGCAGCCCCTGCATCACGCGGAATGCGCATGAACTCGTCAGCCCACTGATCGATCCAGACATCCGGCTCGGGTCGCAGCCCGCGAAAGTACGCCTCCCGGTACACCGCTGCACCGTCGGGCATTTCCGCTGACATGGATTAACTCGCTGCAGTCAAAGAATGGATGAGGTCTGTCGAGGCCATCCGTTCTGCATCATCCAGCACCCGGCGCAATGCGGCAGTGAGGTGCTTCTCGATTTGCCAATGATCACTCATGGCCGCCAATTCGGGTGCCAGCTGTGGCGGCATGCCGAGCAACAGATCCCGTAACATCCGCCCCGTCGTGTACGCCGCCGTTTTAACGGCCTCCAACTCAACATGAGCGCCGCGATTTTTGTGAAACTCGCTCTCGGTCAGGCGTGACTCATAAAATTCGCGGTAGGCACGAGACTCCTGAAAGTCCGGGATGCCTTCGACAGGCAAAGGCGCCTGGAGTGGAACAGTGGTTGGTGGTTCGTATTCGATGTGAGAGGCCGGGGTATTTCCTTCCGGCCTGCGCTGAATTCGTTCACGCTCGTGCCGCGCCGCCACGTTGGCTTTGCTCGGATCCGCGGTGCTGAACAGGAGTCGATCCGTAGCCTCGACATCCACCATGCCATCGGCCATCAACACCAAACGTCCGGCCTTGGCCAACTTCGACACGTAGGGTTTCGACCACCCTTGGCGAGTGGCGAACTCCGCTTTGGTGAGTGCTGTCATGTCGATACCTTACGGTTAACCCGGCGGGGCCGAGAGTTAACCCAGTAAATTAGTCGGTTAACTCCTAGGTTAACCACCTCAACGCCACGGTCTGCTTGGCTTTCAACCAAATTCATGGCCGGTTTTTCAGTCGCTTAGTTAACTCTTGGTTAACTGCCTTAGTTAACCGCTCTGCAGGCCGCGGCCCACATGGCTTACAGACGAATCAGGGGATAGTCGAGTTAACCAGGTTAACTCCTAAGTTAACCGCCCTGTAAGCCGCAGCCCACAAGGCTTTCAGCCCAGTGAACCAATGGAGTTAACCAGTTAACTAACTTTGGTGGGGTGCCGCTAACGCGTTCGCGCGAGTCTTATGCCCCGTGTTCCTTGGAAGTTGCCAGGGTCCCCAGCGCATGCCGAATGGCGTCGCTTCACAGCCGCCCAAGCAAAGCGACCGACGTGCCGATGCCAACAAGAAGCCCGAACGCCAGCCCAGCTGTAAATGGCCAGACAATTGCTGGCTTATATTGGAAATCGATAGTTTCAGCCGAAGCGACCAGCCCTTCTGGCTGCCCCGGCATTAGATCATCGCTTAGGGTGTGCTCCCGAACCAGATCAGAACGAACCAAAAAACCACGATCAGAACTACGGCCTACCATCTGCTCGTCTTTGTGTAAGACCAGCTCTCCCCCGTAATGCACGAAGCTGTCCGCTTCAATGCAAATTGGGGTGTAACGATCAGGAAGGTATACAGCGAACGTGGATTGGCTCATCAACTCACCTCTTTGAAACGATAAAGACTCACCGGATGGCGAGCCCAGAGAATAGAAATAGGGTTCTGCTGCGTCTGCTGAGCTCACTGAGTGCGTTTGAAAGGGAGGCAGTCGACTTAGACCATCACCTATTACAGCGAGATGCCTTGTTTGTGGATCATGGGGATATCTCTGCAATCTGACGGGCAATTTCGTCATGGATCAGTTTGGCTGACCAGGTATGCGCGACGAGGTCAGTGCCTGCGACCAACAGCGCGGCATCACCCTCGACGGGAATGGCCGGCTTGTCGCTCAGGTCGTTGTAGCTACCCGAGAAGTCAGAAGTCCCACTGCCAATAGCAGAACGAGCGGTGGCGGCGTCGACACTCACCAGCACAGCCTTACCAACATCCGAGGCGTCCGAGATGCTCTCCGAGGTGATGTCACCTGGCGCACCACCGGCATTGCTCGATCCCTTCACCACAGCCTGGAGCACTTGAAAGCCTTCAGTGATGGAGACAGGACTACCGTACGGCTGCCAGCCATCAGAGATGGCCTGTGCCAGCTTGGCCGTCACCTCCTCAGGAGTGTTGGCAACGACAGTTTCGTATTGGGTGTAGGCCATTCTTTAAACCTCAAAATTGAATGTTTGAGCGGCGAGCGGCTGGCATGCAGCCGACTCAACACAATGGATTTAGCCCGTCGTGGCATAGCACAGCAAGAGCACAAGAGGCACCACCCATGGGCAGCGCTTCATGGAGCCGAATTTGATTTAGGAAACTTGAAGTCGGCGAACCGATCAGCTAGATCGGCAATCTTCTTCACACCAAGGAAACCGATGAACACCCCCGCAGCCGTTGCAAAGTTCTGCGGTAAGCCGAAGAACTCCAGTAGCGGAATCAAGCCAATGGTGATCAGCGTGCAAAGCGAGGCTTCAAGCAGTGCCTGTCGTCGCGTGCCACCGCCGTAAATGATGCGCAAGGCACCCACCACAAACGACAGTGCTCCGGCGTAGATCGTCGGTGCATTCTGCCCCAGCCATGCGAGAGCAAGCAGCCAGGTGTCTGGTTTGTCGGGCATGTTTGTCATCCGAATTTCTCCCTTTCGGGAGCGCAATAGATTCGGCTCCAGCAGCACTCCCAGCTTGGAGCGATGGGTATGGCGGAGCCGAAAACGAAAAAACCCTGCTCGATGGCAGGGCTTGTAAATGGATACAAAAAAACCGACTCAATGGTCGGGTTCTTGAAAGGCGTCTCGCTGCGTCACAGCAACACACGCTGCTATAAAAGCAGGTCTATTCCGCGTGGAAAAGGCTTTTCCTCTGAAAATGAAAAATCGCACCCAACTCGACCATACGTTTGCTTTCGCGTTGCCCATCTCACATAAGAAATTTGCTCATCACTCTTTAACCACGATGGAGAGAAAACTACGCAATTCAGTCCTGCGTGAGAGGCAGTAATCACCCCGTAGCTGCCGCGGGCGACAGGTGGCATTCGGCCAATAGCAGCCGTTAAACCTGCTATCACTAACGGCCATCAGAAGGGTCTCATGCACGCTACGGAGACAAAAAACCACATAAGATTTCAGTCGATTTTGCGAATTCTTCCCAAAAACATTGAAACTGCCTCGATTCGGCTATCCTATTCCTCATACCCAGCGAATCATGGACGAACCTATGCAGCAACGAAATCTCACAAATGGCTCTGACGAGATCAGAATCAATGCTAACGACACCTTCGAGCATAATTATTGGGGAAAAAATTCGGCGTAACTACGAGCGAGCTCAAATCCGCAGTGAAAGCGGTGGGCGATGCCCCTAGCGCGGTCCATAGTCAACTTGAAAGCATAAAAAAACTCTAATGATACATGCTCGACGTGGTGAGTCGTCGATGGACAGATTTATCACTGCGAAACTGGTTCAAGGCTATCCAATATCTGGGAAGATCGCGGACGTAGACCAAACCTAAAATACAGGTCGATTCAATCGTACAGTGACTCGCAATCCTTTTTGGCTTAGTTCATCTAAATAGTTAAGCGTGACACTTGCATCATTACGACTGGCTATCGCGCTGACAATAGACAAACCTAGCCCTGAGCCAGCTTCACCGGTCCCCAGGCTGCGGTAAAACGGATCGAACACCAGCGCCTGTTCTTCGGCGCGAATGCCCGGACCCGAGTCCTTGATTTCGATGAGCGCGCCCTGCTCCGTCCGTTCGACGCTGAGGTCGACTCGTCCGCCCGCCGGGGTATAGCGGATGGCGTTATCCACCACGTTCTTGATCAGGATGAAGAGGTCCAGTTCGTTGATGACGACCTGCACGTCCTCGACGCTTTCCACGCCGATATCGATGCCTTTGTCATCTGCCAGTGGCAGCAGGTCTTCCAGCACTCGGCGAAACACTGCATGCACCGAAACGGCGGCCTCGGCGCGTTGCGCGATTGATTGCGCGGCGGCCAGGGCGAGCAACTGCTCAATCAGCTTACGACTGCGTTCGATCCCCTGAGCCAATGGCAAAAAGTTCTGCCGGGTGACGGCCGACATGGGCGTAGCGGCCAATCGCTCTGCCTGCAGGGACAGCGCCGTCATCGGCGAACGCAGCTCATGGGCGGCATCGGCGATAAACCGCCGCTGCGCCTCCATGGCCTGAGCAACGCGGCGGAGTAATCGATTGATCGCCACAACGAAGGGCCGGATCTCGTTCGGCAGGTGCTGTTCATCAATCGCATGCAGCGCCTGTTGGTCACGCTGATCGATTTCCGCCGAGAGCGTCGCGATCGGGCGAAACAGCTTGCGCACCAGATCCCCTACCACCAACAGCAGCACCGGAAACAGAATCAGAAATGGCAGCACACTGCGCCAGGCGCTTTCCCGTGCTTCCTTGTCGCGCACGTCGGCTTCCTGCGCGACGGCGATGCGTTCGCCTGCCGATGTGGTGCTGACCAGCACACGATAGTTTTCACCGGCGATATTCAGCGTTACCAGACCATCGGCCAGGGTCAGGGGAAAGGGCAACGGAATGCTCGCGTCGTCAGTGCCGACGGCTTTGCTGCTGTCGGCCAGGTACTGCACGGTGATCCGGGAGTCTTCGTCATCGCCAACTACCTGTCCGGCAGCGGGATAACCCAGGGTCATATGCTGGCGATCGAACAGCAGCGCCACCTGGCGCAAGCTTTCGTCCTGCATTTCGTGCGCTTCGTCGAGCGCCGAGATGAACGCGAATGCACCGGCGAGCAAGGCGACGATGAGAATGGCCAGTGACAGCGTGATGGAAAGCCGTGACTGCACCGAGTCGCTCAAACGCCTTTTGAAACCATCCATCCCATCCCCCTGACATTCTTGATGATATGGTTTCCTAGTTTGCGCCGCAGTGCATGGATCAAAAACTCCACCGCGTTGCTTTCCACTTCGTTGCCCCAGCCGTAAATCCGATCCTCAAGTTCGCTGCGCGAGAGAATCGCACCCGGGCGGATCAACAGCGCCTGCAACAGTGCAAACTCGCGGCTGGAAAGCTGCACTTCGGCGATTTGAGCGGTGGAGGCCTGTTTGGAAACCAGGTTCAACGACACCTCGCCGTTATCCAGCAACGATTGTGCGTTTCCGCCGCGACGGCGCAATACCGCTCGCATCCGTGCCAGCAACTCGACCATGGCGAAGGGTTTGAGCAGGAAGTCATCAGCGCCACCATCGAGGCCGCGCAGCCGGTCATCCAGACCATCGCGGGCGGTGATAATCAGCAACGGCACGGGGTTGTTGTGCGCGCGAATGGCGTCCAGCACATCGAGCCCGTCCTTGCCGGGCAGGCCGAGGTCCAGCAACACCAGATCGTAGGTCTGGGTGTCCAGCGCCGCCAGCGCGGTGAGGCCATTTTTCACCCAGTCGGTGGCATAACTGGCTTCTTTGAGCGCAGCCTCGATGGCTTCGCCAATCATCAGGTCATCTTCGACCAGCAGAATCCGCATGCAGCGCTCCGACAGAAAAAGGCGCGAAAGCCATTGCCATCGCGCCTGTATTGAAGCACTTGAACCGACGTTTGTCCGCCGCCGGTTCAGCGCTGCGATCACTGCTTGCCATTCATCGAATCGAAGGCTTTGAGCAGATCGTCCATGGCCGCCTTGCAGTCAGCCTGCTTGGGCGAGCTGGCGCGCAGGGCATCCAGCGCGCGGTCAATGGCCTTGTCCAGCACATGCCAGTCAGCAGCGGCACGCGGCTTGATGCCGGCTTCGGCGGAGTCCCAGGTGGTCTCCAGATCCTTGATCCGGGTCTTAGCGCCGAGCAGGTCATTTTTCTCGACCCGCGCGCTGACGTCGGCGGCGATGTTGCGAAACTCGCTCAGGTCACCCAGCTTCGAGCCCGATTGCGGCGGCGCGCTCAAAGAGGTGGTCGGCGCACCGGCAGCGGGTTTGTCAGCTGGTTTCGAGCAGCCGGCGATGCTGCCGAGCAGTAACAGAGACGAGATGATCGCGGCGTGGCGAAAAGCGATTTTGAAGCTGTGCATATTGATTCCTTGATAGGTGTCTGAAGGTTATTCAATGGCGGTTTTACGGTTGACGAGGCTGATTTGCGCGACCGCCACCAACAACACGATGACGGTCAAGAAGATCGCGCTGGTCCAGGCGGCGCCCATGCCCAGGCCGCCGTAGGTCTTGGCCTGGGTCAGCAAGTCGCCGAGGGAGGCGCCGAACGGCCGGGTGAGGATGTAGGCGATCCAGAAGGTCAGCACCACGTTAGCCCCGAGGCGCCAGGCCAGCAGCGTCGCCGCAATCAGCGCACCGAAAATCACCGCACCGAGGGTGAAACCCAGCCCCATCGCTTCCGTGGCCAGATCCCCGGCGGCGGTGCCCAGGGCAAAGGTGCACAGCACCGTGGACCAATAGAAGAGCTCGCGCCGCGGCGTGTTGATTTCGCGGATCGACAGGTTGTTCTCGACGGTGAACCAGATCAGGAAGTTCACCGCCAGCAACACCGAGAACACCGCGGTGCTGACATACAGGCTGATGTCGAGCATGTCGGTCATGATGTCGGTGATCTGCGTGCCGACGATGCTCACCAGCACAACGGTCAGCCAGTAGATCCACGGCGAATAGACGGTTTTGCGCATTTGCAGGAACAACGCCCCCCCGAGTAACAGCGCCATGCCGATGCTGGTCCAGCCAGCGCCGAAGCCGGCATCCACGGCGAGGAAGTCGGCGCCGGTTTCACCCACGGTCGTCGAGAGAATCTTGATCACCCAGAAGGCCAGTGTCACTTCGGGGACTTTGTTGAGCCATCCGGCTTTTGCGGGATTCATGTGCGGTTCGCCTCTCCTGAACAGCGCTGAACTTGCGCTGTGGGGACGATACGACCCAATACTTAGCTGGGACTGAGGATTCGCTCAATATTAAAGAGCACGGTAAATACATTTACCGATCTCCGACTAAATCAAGTCGTCTTCAGCACCGGTTGTCTGAATCACCCCTGCTCTCGTAGACAAATTCGACTGCCCCCTTTTGGCCGAAGGCGGCGTTCACTTTATTTTCGCTGGGATGCATCCGGTTCTCCGTCTTCTACGTCAATCAATCGCCCTCTTTCGAAGGGTGGAAGAATCAAGGAGATGCCATACACTCCAGTGGAGTCATACCGTCATCGATACGGTTCTGATGCTGAAGTTGAGAGCGGATTTCGTTTCTACTGGACTACACTTGACTATTTCTGCCCCCCTAGAGACAGCAACGCCATCACTTTACGAGGGAAGATATGCGGGCTATTTCAACTGCTAATATCGCCTACGGAACCCAAATACTATGCATATTCGGTGCGTTGGGTTTGGTTTTCCTTTGGGGGCTTGGCTTAGAAGGAAGTTACGGACTCTACGCACTTGTACTTGGAGGCATTTTCATAGCAGTAACTTTGTGCGGGAACTACCTAGCAAATGGTAAAAAGCTAAGGTAGCCCCCTCAGTCGAGATTCTCAGCCTTGTGGCCGGTTCCTAATGTCAGCTTTTGGCCGATTCTGTTGAAAACAGTCGGTCATCCAAAACTGACTGCTCATTGGGCGGTGAAAATGCCTTTTTTGCGCGCTGCTACGTGAAATCCGAGTCCGCAAGCATCTGCCAAAAGTAAAGATTTCAATCTTGGATGCTTACTTTTCTGACGCGCAAACCATGGCCGACTTTTTCAACAGAATCGGCCGATTTCCGCCCTGTGTCCTAGGCTGCAATCGGATGTCAATACATTCGGCAGGGCGACAGGGGTGGCAGGGGTGGCCGGATTGGTAGGGAACACCAATGGCGTCTAAAAATCAGTAATACTGACGCCTCGCCTCGCCTCGCGCTACGCTCTATTCTTATACGGCCCAACTTGAACAGGAAGCGCCCATATGCTGCGCGTAAACGAATTATCCCCCATAGGCTCGCTCGACCCACTCTCTGTGGGTTTGCCGACGGAGTCGTTGCAAGGCGCTTGGGAGACGTCGCTGGAAAACATCATTCAGGCCCGCACGGAACTGGCCATTCTAGAGCACGTCTCAATCGCCCGGGGTTTTGCATGGGGTGTCTATGCGGGTGCGCTAGTTGACCATACGAGTTTCACTTCCATGGGCGCGAAAATCATCTTGGCTCACCAAGAGGCCTTAGATAAACCCAGGAACACCATCATCGAGAGCGGTTGACTGTAGTTCAGTAGCACCCATGCATGGTTGTGAATGAGAAGTGAATCATCCCGGATATTCTGGACCATCCGATGACAGCATTTGGCCGATGGCTGCCCTCCGCGGCAGGCAGCAATCAGCCAAAAGTTTAAGCAGCTTTCCGCATTTCATCGACAGCACAATCGATCCACGCGATACCTGCCCTCGCTAATTCCCGCGTCTTTCCTTCACTCATGCCGTAGTGCTTGCCAACTCGGAGCATGGGCCATTTAGCGCCGTAGTAAAGCCAAATAATATCGCCCATTTGTCGGTCACGATGTGAGAGCCGTGCAATCGCGCTATCAATAGCTCCAGCCCATTCATCTGTGATGCAATAGCTCTTACTAGCCGACACTTGCGGCACCGCCTGACGCATTAGCGCAAAAGTCGGTGAAATATACGTTGGGACCCCGGCCCCATCCATCCGCCACCAACCCCACTGCTCCACCAGGTATTCGGTATCGCCCAAAGGTCGACCTGCCGGCTTACGAATCATCATGCTTTCAATCCCCAGTGTAATTTGATCCGCCGGCACCGCGACGGTTGTTCTGCTGGTAGTACTCAGCCGGGCCGGATAACGTTGGACCCCGCTGCAGTACCTCAATTTCGCGTTGAGCCTGCTGCAATCTGAGGCTGAGCTGTGTCACCAATTCGTCTGTAGAAATCGTCAATCGACTCCCCGCCATCACCCAACCTGAGCAGTTGCAATCGACGCAAGCCAACTCATGAAACACCCCTTGCACCACTGCTTTTCCCTTGCAGGTCAAGCACTGCTCCAGCTCTATCTGCTCCTTACGAAAGCCATGGGCGTGGGCTTTTTTCATGTTTTCAAACCTCGCCCTTAACAAATTGCGAAAACGACTCGCAGGCCGCACTATTCAAGGCGTCTACGAGATTTTGCGATTCTTCATATCTAGCGCCTGTCTGCTGGTGGATTGCCTTGAAGCCGCGTTCATCTAACCAGTTGTGCCACTTCACCAACGCCTGATGACGCTGCTCCTTGGCCTGGGTGTTGATGTAGGTCGAAGCGATTTTGCCCAGCGAGTGGTTCAACAACATCTCGCCGATGTGGCCGTCGACACCGAGGTCAGTCCAGGCAGTGCGGGCCACCTTGCGTAGGTCGTGACTGGTCCAGGCGCCCTGCCCCAATCGCGTGAATACGGCGCTAGCCTGGTTGTCGCTCAGCGCCTTGCCTCGGCGGGAAGGAAATAGGAATTGGCCTTCGTAGCCTTGGGCGGCCTGACGGTCCCGGTAGCGGCGCAGCAATGCGCAAATTTGATCGGTCAGCGGCACCCGCAACTCGGTCTTGCTCTTGGTGTGTTCGGCTGGCAGAAACCATTCACGCTCAGGCAGCGCAATGTCAGCCCAGCGAGCCTGCCGGGTTTCTCCGATGCGAGTGCCGTGACACAACATCATCAGGGCCAGCATGGCGTCACCTGGCGTACTGTCGAAACGTTCGGTCAGCTGCGTCACCAACTCAGGCAATTGGACGTCGCGCAGGCGCGCGGCCTTGGGCAGGATGCGCGCTGTCGTGAAGTTGCCGAACTTGAGCTCAGCCATCGGGTTGACCGGGATCAGGTCCAGCTTACGGGCTTGGCGAAAAGCCACCGCGAGCAGGCGGTACAACTGCTGCACGTAGGACAGCGATAATTCTTCCTGAGCTGGCCACATCAACAGCTTGTCGAGGGTCTGGGCACTAACGTCGCGAATCAGCAGATCATCCAGGCGCGGCTTGAGCTGGCAACTAATGGCCGACTTGCCGGCCGCACGACGCTTGACCGAGAGTGCGCGGGAGCGAGCCATTCGATCGGCAAACCAGTCCAACAACTCGCCGACGGTGACCCAACCCGAAACGCTCGCCACGCCATCGGCAGCCACGCGCAAGCGCACCGCTGGTAACGCCGCAACTACCTGCTTGGTGGACAGGTCGGGAAAGGCGCCGATGCGGTGCCACTGGCGTTTGTTCAGCAGGTACCAAGAGCCACACGCGCGATTCTTCGCAAAGCGAAAGTGCAACGCGGGGTGACTGGCATCGCGCAAGTCGCGTACATGCAGCTTCTTCGCATTGCGTTCGATTTCGGCATCTGACAGTTTGACTGTCAGGGTTTTCACCAGAGCGTTCATGTTCGTGCACCGGGGGTATCGTCGAGGTCAACGACCTGGAAGGTGGTGGGCCACATCCAGACGCCGTAGCGCTCGGCCATAGCCTGATTCGCGAACAGTGCCAGCGCGTGGTCCGGTGTATCACTCAGGTCCAACTTGAAAGAGCAGCAGAACACGGCATACCGATAGTTTGCCGGATCCGGAATAGCCAAGCGGCGATCGGGTGTTTCCAAGCTGATCCCCATCAGAAGCCCTCCTTACCGCGTTGAGATTCCCACTCGAATGCCACGCCAATGCACCCGTTTTCGCGGATGCGGTCGACACAGCGCGCGCCAATGGCGTCGTTCAGTTCGGCAGGAGAAAGGTTGCTGACGATGATCGTCGGGCGGCATTGCTCGTAACGACCATTGATGATGCTGAACAGCGTGGCCAGCTCGAACTCGCTCTGCTTGGTGGCGCCGACTTCATCGAGCACCAGCAGGTCCGCGCCAATCACCTCACGCAGGATGTGCGCCTCGGACTCGCCCGAGCGATCATTGAACGTCGCCCGGATATCGCCGATGAGTGAGCCCACCGTGCGGTAGATCGCCTTTACCATGCATTCGTTGATCAGGTGATTGGCCGAGGCAATAGCTAGGTGCGTCTTGCCGGTGCCAACCTTCCCCAGCAGCAACATGCAGCGACCTTCTCGGCGATGTTTCGAAAAGTTCTCGACATAATCGGTGCATGCATCCAGGGCAATCTGCTGGGCACGGTGCGATACGACGAAATCGGCAAACGTCTTTTCCGCGAAACGTTTTGGAATCCGGGCGCTCGACTGTTGAACAATCCGAAATTGGGAGCGCTTGCGCTCAAGCTCTTGCATATCGCGTTGGTTACTCGCGCAGATCGGACAGCCTGACAGGCTGCCGCCCTTGAGGATGACCGCCGAGTAATCGCCATGATCGAAGCAGCTCGCTGGTTTACGGCCGATGACGCGGAATTTGCGGTCTATGTGAGCACTGAGATTAGAGACGGAAGGTGCCATTGGCGTTCTCCTTGGTGCCAGCCTTGTAATCGCGAGTGTCGAAGCCGGAGTGGCGACTGACTGGAAGTGAATGTGCGAGGCCGACCGGCTTGTCAGGGAAGATCCCTGTCCATCCGTTGCTGATCGAAAGGACCAGCACGGAATCGGGGGCTGGGTGTGCCGCCAAGGCCTTGGCTTGTTGTTCGCAGCTTTTGGCGGTAAGGGGTTTGTGGATTTCCTTGCGGTGCTGGCACCAGTCGGCCCACACCTCGACGCTGACGTTTTCCGGTTTGACCATCAGCGGATCAAACTTTGGCGATTTGCTTGGCGCGTCAGCGCCCTGCTTCTCCTGATTACTGGTTACCTGATTGGTACCCTGATTACTGGTACCCTGATTTGTCGGAGATTTTTCCGACCCTTCTCGGATTTTTTTCCGACACTGTTCGGAAATTTTTCCGACCTTGCTCGGAGATTTTTCCGAGGTAGATCGGATTTTTTTCCGACCTTGGCTCACATCAGAGGTCGGATATTTTTCCGACCCGTCCAGCTTGCGATTCCACTCTTTGGCCTTCTCGGTCAAACGAAACAAACTGATGTTTGAAGTGTGGGATAGCTCGATCAACCCTGCGGTCTCGAGCCCTTTGAGAAGTCGGTACGCGGTGTCTGGTTTGTCGGTGAGCAAGGGCAATTCTTCCACGATCTTTGCCTTGCTCAAGGCAAAGAAAATCCCGTGATCGGTCTTGATTGGCCTTGCCCAGCTAGGGCACTCGTAGACAAACGAAAACAACAACGCCTGCTGCGAGTTCAACCCCCACTCCAGCGCTTTGACCTGGTTGATCGTGATCGTGAACTGCATATCAATCCTTTCCGCCTAGCGGTCGGGCTGGACGCTTCGACTTGTGCAACTCGATCAGTGCGGTCACCTCCTCGTGCCTCGCAGCCAGGTGCTTGGCATGCAAGGCCAAAATCTCCGATGCTTCCACGGCAGTGATTTCGCCGTCCTCCAGCGCGAGGGCAAGAAACTGGTCAACCCGGCCGCGCTTCACAGAAGTACGCAAAGAGCGCTGGTGCATGTCTACGTTGTCGAGATCGCCGACTTCAGGCAGGCGGACAAATACACCGCCGTACATCGCGCAGATGTAGTCCGGTAAGCGCGTGGTGCCCTGCTCGCTTTCGAGGACGTAAACCTCCTCATCGCTAAGAGGAACAACACCGCCACTCTCATAAACCTGATTCTTAAAACGCTTCAGTTCGAGACTGAGGCGAGCTGAAGCGCATACCTGGCCGCCTGGGTATTTCTTCGCGACCTCGATCACCACTGCGCGACGGGTTTCTAGTACTGGCGATTTCATTGTCTAGTTTTCTCTCGGCGCCATTGCGCTCAAAGTTGGCTCATTAGATGGGCAGCATCCGGCGACGCGTCCTTTTCGCGCTTTGAACCGGGAACGGTCTAAGCTCTTCCGCTGTGTAAGAGCCATCTGCGTGCTCCATAACAAAAACCTCACGCCCTGCCTGCAGAGCTTTATTTATTGAACTTTGGGTCATGCCTAACAAATTTCCGGCCTTGGTCTGCCCCTTCTCGGTAGCAAATTGGCTGAGGGTGAGTTGACGCACTGTCCGGTCTCCGGTGGTGTATCTGAACTGACAATATCTCCCATGGAGCTTTTTTAATCAACTCCAATGGAGATGGATAAGTATCTCCACCGGGAATACTCTTCGGAAATGAAAAACGACAGACGACCATTACTTGAGTGGGAAAAGACGGAGTGCGCCGCATTAAAAGCGGAGCTGGCTGCCTACAATGCGCGTGCCCCAAAAGGCGAGAGGCTGACTCAAGAAGAGATCGCACTTTCCGTAGGCATGAGCCAAGGCACGCTAAGCAGTCACTTGAACGGTAGCCGTGCGCTCAACAAGGAAATGGCAGCTGAGATAGCTAAAATGCTCGGCATACCCGTAGAGAGATTCAGCCCACGGATCGCGAAAGAAATCTCCGAATTGGCGATTGCCGCCAATGCTGCGCCACAAGTCGAATCATTGCAGTCAAACGTCGAGCCTGGCCCGCCAATTACCAGCGCTCCTCGTCGAATCGATGTTGTCGGGACGGCACAACTCGGTCACGAAGGCTATTGGACTAGTCTTGACCAGGCTGCTGGCTGGGTTGAGACCTACTCTAGGGATGAAGACGCCTATGCACTCCGACTCAAAGGTGACTCAATGGCTCCGGCAATTCGTAGTGGTTGGATCGCCGTCTGCGAGCCCAATCACCGCCTAGTGCCAGGTGAGTATGTGATGGTCACCACCACTGATGGGCAGAGCATGGTTAAAGAACTGCTCTTCGAAAATGAAGAAGACGTCAGCCTCATGTCGATCAACTCGGCTTACGGTGAGAGGCTGACAGTAGCTCGGATTGATATCGATAAAATCCATTACGTAGGCGCAATCCTTGCCCCTAGCAAGGTGCTGGGTAGAATCTAAATTTGAGCCCTTCGACTTGTCATAAAATCCCTAAGCACCTCCCTCCTGAAGCCCGCTAATTGCGGGCTTTTCTCTGCTAAATAATTGTTTTTAATCGTTAATCTTTAGCGCTTACGCATCAAGCCATTCACTGTATATCCATACGCAAAAGGAGCAGTGCGATGGCAACACCGAAAAACAAACCAACACCGCCAAACTCGTTTGACCTTCTCGGACTCCGCATCCAAAAAATCATCAGCTCCCCCGCTGCCCAAAAACGAAAGATGGCAGTCATTCGAAGAGGCGCGGATGAGTGCCAGGAGGATTGGAAACGGCTTCTTGACGACATAGCCGATACCGAGCACGTAATAGTGAGTCGAGAAGAAGACGGCGCCGCCCGCGTCTCCTGGAGCCTCCCGGCCAATATCTGATCGCCAAAAAAACTCGCGCAATGCGGGTTTTTTTATGTCTATCGGAATATTTATCTCCTAGGGAGTTGACTTCATTAACTCCTGGGGAGATATTTAAGTCGTCGCCACGAAGCAACGCGGCAATGCGGAATCTACCGCCGCTCTTTAACAATCAGCGCAACAAACAGCAAATCGCATTGCCTCTACCGGCGACCGGCGAGCAGACAGGCCCGAAGGCCTGCCAACGACAGGAACAACCTGGACGGCTGATCGATGGTGGAACACCAGAACCGTGTGAATGACCCGGCAAGCAATGTGCCCCGCCCCTCCGGCGGCAATAGGACGAACTGCATCATTGCACGTCAGCCTGACGATAACTGCCCGAGCACTTGGTACTCCCCAGCACCAGGCCGCATCGGTGAGTTCTGAAGCACAACGATTGTTGGATGGTCTCTGTGCCATCGCTTCAGAGTTCACCAATGCGGACGAAATCCCGGCTTATACCGGCCACCTGCATGCAATGAATCAGAGTACGGCGAGCGCCCGCCAAGATTACCCAGGGCGCGCATTCAAGGATAACCATCATGAAATAGACCATAGCCTAAAGATCACTGCATCTGCGAAAGGCCCGAACGTCCAACGGGCCTTTCTTTTTAACGCCTTTATCCGTCAGCACTCTCCCCTGCGCCCAACGGCAAGCAGCAGACGACCCGAGTGCTGACGAATACACGCAACGCACACCGAGGAATCGCCATGAACCAAACGATCAGACAGAGCCAAGCAATCCTCCAGGGGTTGCGTCTCCAGACGTCCCAGGCCACCAACGAAATGTACCAACGCATAGGTCGTGATGAGCCCATTCGCATACTGAACTATACAGTTGTGCCACACGGCGGCATCACCGTTGAAGTTGTTGAGCGCTCCTCTGGTTCAGTAAAGGGTGAACCGTTTAGTCATTACAATGACTGCCAGTTCGCTGCCAGCCACAAGCCAGCGAAAGCATTCGCTCGCTCGCTTCTGCGCTGGACCACCGGTTCGGCGCTCCTGCTGCTCTTGTTCGCCTATTTCGGCGCAGGAAATTGAGACCGATAAAAAAGCTGGTGCATCAGCACCGGCAGCAGACTTGGCTGGATCTACCGGCCCACGGAATTGAAGAGGCAGGCCATGGCCAAGAGCAATGCGGAGTTGCAGAGGGGCAAGCGCGCCAAAGCAAAAGCCCTGTTGGATCGGATCGGCGCCGAGAAGCGGACTTTGATTGTGTCGAAGGCGCTGGCTGATGCACTTCAGGTACTAGGCGAGCGCCACGACTTCGAGGAGTGGCAGGAGACGATGTCGACGCTCCTGATCAACCTGGCCGCTGCGCCCCCCGAAAGTACTGCCCGTTTTGCCAGCATGTCGCGACCTGAAATTGTCGTTACGGAAAAGTGGTCGCGACAGCTAGAACAGTTTGCCACGACTGGCATCGAGGTTTAGCTCTTCGTCCCGAGCTCTTGCCTAGCGATCATTATCCCAAAGCTCAATGCTGCTGCGTAGGTCTTATGGGTGAAGTCGGAATCTTTCTATCAGTTCCGAAGCACTTCATCACCCTTAGAAATCCTTATCGTAACGGTGAAGTCTTCACCGACTATTTTGTCGTGAGGCCCATCGATGTGGACCTCTATCAAGTAATCGCCCCAGATGGACTGCTCTATTTCTTGACCTGATTCAGCTTGCATGGATTTGCCCTCAATTATTGAGTAGCGACTTAGCTAGTCTGCATTGGTTGTTAGGTACCTGACCGAAACCTACCATGCCAAATCCAGTCACAGAGGGCGGCTAATCCGACTCTCAAGTCAGCTTAATTTTTTCAATAAAATGCTTATCTAAATCAGCGCCAATTTTCAAAACATTATCGACTGCATAGTCGGCTTCTAGCTGGCACTGCTCTGCAAAAATGTCTGCACGGTCTGATAGAGATTTGGCAAGCGGGCTCATATTCCCTCCTACTAAGTGGCGTTTTGAGGCTTCTGCGCTTTCAGCGTAAGCATGCTTTACCTTGCAGGTTGCATCATAAACAACGATGTAAGCATCGTAGAATTTTTGAAGCTCATTTGAGATGGACTCATCTACGTAAAGCTGCGCAGTTTTGATGTGCACAGTAAGCCTGGCAAATTCGTTTAGGTCCGCGTGCTGACCTTCTCGCTGGATAAGATGAAACGCATCGGCGAAAGCTTCATACAGTTTTCGCTGGTACTCGTGAATACTTATTCTATTCGCCAGTCGCGCCTCGCGAGCTGACCTCCACGCCAAAATCGCGGAAACAATAGAAACCGCAAATGCGACCCCTGCTATTACGTTTGCCCACAATGCTGCATCCATAAGCTCGACTCCTTCGGCGCCATGCCGGGCCAAGAACAAATACCCCACTTCAACGAATCACGCCAGCAGGCGAGGATCTTCTATGTTCACAGCAATCGATTTGTTCTCAGGTTTTGGCGGATGGACCCGCGGTGGTGTTGATGCCGGACTGAAAGTGCTCTGGGCCGCAAACCACTGGCCAGCCGCTGTTGAGTGGCACACAAAGAACAACCCCAATACGCAGCATGTCTGCCAAGACTTGCACCAAGCAGACTGGTCGAAGGTGCCCAAGCATGACGTCATGCTGGCCTCACCATGCTGCCAAGGACATGCCAGGGCCCGCGGAAAGGCATCGGGAAATCCACAGCACGACAACTCGCGATCGACAGCCTGGGCGCCGGTGGCGAATGCTGAGGTGAATCGGCCCGACTTCGCGGTGATCGAAAACGTACCGGAGTTCATGGACTGGATTTTGTACCCTGCATGGGCGGATGCAATGCAACGTCTGGGATACATGCTGGCGCCACACATTGTGGATTGTGCCGACTTGGGCGTGCCGCAACATCGAGTGCGCCTGTTCATGGTCTGCTCTCGTAGCAAGGCTCCGCTTCACTTGCAGTTGCCGAGATACCGACACGTTCCCGCGAACCAGATAATCGACTTCGACGCGGGCAAGTGGTCGCCAATTGTCAAGGCGGGCCGCGCAGCATCGACTCTAATCAGGGTGAAGAATGGACGTGAGCGCTTTGGCGAACGGTTCGTGATGCCGTATTACGGATCAGGCTCAGGGCTCACCGGCCGCAGCCTGGACCGCCCAATCGGCACTATCACCACTCTGGACCGCTGGGCAGTGGTCGACGGCGACAGGATGCGCATGATCACCGCCAACGAGGCAATGGCCGCTCAGTCATTCCCCGCCGACACCTTGAGACCTGACAATCACCGACTGGCTATGCACATGACTGGCAACGCGGTACCGCCACTGGCCGGACAACGAATCATTGAGGCACTGAAGGCTGCCGCCTAGATCAGATGAGAGAAGCCGCGCGATCTGAATCGATCAGTGGGAGTTTGCCAGTACCTAACTGAGATGTGAGCCAGCGCCTGGTCAGATCAACGTCAAACCTCCAATTGTGCTCTTTGAAAAGTGCAATCGCCGTCCCCGAGATCCTGTACTCACCACAGTCGGGGCAGGCGAGCTGCTTGTAGTCTCCAGACGACGGCACCTCGCTCGAGTCAGTTGCGCAAATAAAACACTCCATATCCCATCTCCATTGGTTGATCGCTCAACTGTAGCCGATCCTCCCCCTCCCACCGCCAGGGTATTCCACAACATGTGGCGCGCCAGTGGGACGCGAGGGGGGGGTGATTTAACTCACATAAGCCAAGCTTACCTAGGCATCGTGTTGAGGCATTCGATGAGTAACTCCGACACCCAATTCGACATGTTTGCCGACCACGACCAGACCGTTGTTTGTTTCCGTGGTGTTTAGCCTGTGATCCACCAGCTATATAAAAGGTCACCATATCCCCATATGGCTGTGCCGATGACACTCAAGGCAAAAATCAATGACTCTGCAATTCTGAACCGGGTTTGAAACTCCATCAGGATCGGAATTCTGACGGCATCCCCAAAGAACCCCGGGGTGTACAACCGTCCACTGGTGAACACAACCATGGCACCCGCTATGAATGAAAACAGCGTGGTTACAGCTCCACTTCGCTGAATCCAGATCGGTCGACTTTCACCAGCTGGCGTCCAATGACCCAACCCCGCATAAAGAGGTGCGGCAATCGCAGCAGCTATCAAAAGCAGAACCAGCGCGTAGCACACCCAAGTTGTCGATCTATAGCGCTGGGTAGTTTCAGCCTCCCCCATCACGTTAAACATCCTCTACTCCCTACGCACATCATTTTGATGGCAGAACTATAGCCGCGAGGTATTCCCATGCCCACAGAAAACAAACCGGCCGTGCCGCTGAAGGTTGAGCGCTCGACAGTCACGAAGCTGGTGATTAGCTCATGAGCATTCAATTTTTATCGCACAACGAGGTTTGCGAGCTGACCGGCGCGCGGACCAAGGCAGGACAAATCCTGAACCTCAAAAAAAACGGTGTCAGGCACACCATCAAGATGAATGGTTGGCCAAGCGTGACTGTGATGGCCGTAACCGCCGTCGGCATGTTCGAGCCAGAAAAACCCGCATGGAAATCACGCAAGGCAAGCTGAAATGGGAAGACGACCAAGTAAACCCGGTTCTATAGCCCGGCTGCGAGAGCGCAAGAAAGCCAGCGGCCGGGTTTTCTACTACTACGACACCGGCGGAAAGGACCGCAAAGAGATCCCACTGGGCAGCGACTATGGCCTGGCGATCATGGAAT
This sequence comes from Pseudomonas mucoides, assembly GCF_015461845.1. Lineage (GTDB taxonomy): Bacteria > Pseudomonadota > Gammaproteobacteria > Pseudomonadales > Pseudomonadaceae > Aquipseudomonas > Aquipseudomonas mucoides. The sequence continues at coordinate 585,864 of NZ_JACOPW010000002.1, forward strand.
ACGCAAAATTTGAGCGTGATCGAACCGCCACCGACCTGGCCGCCAAGGTGATCACCTTCCGCTACGTCGCCGAAAAGTACATGGTCGACATCGTTCCTTCCAAAGGAAAAGCGACCCAGTTCGATAACAAACGGGAAATGAAGAACCTGATTGCGTTCTTCGATGATCCGCCAGCGCCACTGGAAACGATCGAGCCGCTACATGTCCGACAATACCTCACATGGCGGAAGACAGCGCCCGTCCGGGCAAATCGAGAAAAAGCTCTGCTCAGTGCAATCTGGAACTATGCCAGGGAAAAGGGCTATACGTCTCTAGCCAACCCCTGCGCGGGCATCAAGGGCAATAAAGAGACGGGGCGGGATACATACGTCGAGGATGAGCTCTTCAAGCGTGTGCACGATAAGGCCGAAGTTGGCCTACAAGATGCCATGGACCTGGCTTATCTGACCGGACAACGAGTGACCGACACGCGACTGATGGACGAACGGGATGTCCGCGACGGACAAATTTGGGTGCTTCAGGGAAAAACAAAGGCAAAGCGGCGAATAGAAGTAACCGGTGAGCTGAAGGTGTTGATTGATCGAATCATGTCCCGAAAGTCAGGACATAAGGTCCGTTCAACGCGGCTGATCGTGTCAGAGGATGGCGCACCGATGACGGTGGCGATGTTGCGCAGGAGGTTTGACATGGCCAGGGAGGCCGCTGGAGTTTCCAAACCGGAGTTTCAAATGCGCGATTTGCGTGCAAAGGCCGGTACGGACAAGGCAGAATCCAGTGGCGATATCATGCAGGCCAAGGATCAACTTGGGCATACCACCGTTGTTATGACGGAGCAGTACATCCGCAATCGTAAAGGCAAAAAAGTTTCGCCGACTAAGTGAATTGCGGACCAGATCCAAAATTGCGGACCAGAAACAAACAAGGGTTTGCATAAGCTTTCGCCCGCAAACCCTTGATTTTAAATGGTGCCCGAAGCCGGAATCGAACCGGCACGCCCTTACGAGCGGGGGATTTTAAGTCCCATGCGTCTACCAGTTTCGCCATTCGGGCGGTAGCGCGGTGAAGCAGTCTGAAGGCTGACAAATGACGACCTGGCAGTTCTGACGCTTGTGCAACAGAGGGGGAAATATATACACCCCGCCCCGGTGAAGCAAGTTCGCAGTTGACCTTTTCAAGACAAAATCTTGCAGGGCTGCGGAAATAAAAAAGCTCCGTAAATCATAGATCTACGGAGCTTGTTTATAGTGGAGGCCGAGGTCGGAATCGAACCGGCGTAGGTGGATTTGCAATCCACTGCATAACCATTTTGCTACTCGGCCTCAAACATTTGCTGTCAGTAGCACAACAACAAATGTGTTCAAACTTGGAGCGGGAAACGAGACTCGAACTCGCGACCCCGACCTTGGCAAGGTCGTGCTCTACCAACTGAGCTATTCCCGCGTCTTGGTGTGGCGCATTCTATAGAATCCAGAAGCCCCGTCAACCCCTTGATTCAAAAAAGTTTTATTTCTTTTCAACGTCGGTCTTCAGATGTGGCCAGGCAGCCCGCAAGTACTGGACCATGGACCACAATGTCAGGCCCGCCGATACCAGCAACAAGGCATAACCGATCAAGACCCAGAAGCTAAAGTCTGACGGATTGGCCAGCAGGATCACCAGCGCGAGCATTTGCGCGGCGGTTTTCCATTTGCCCAGGTTCGATACGGCGACGTGAGCACGGGCGCCGAGTTCGGCCATCCACTCGCGTAATGCCGAGACGACAATTTCGCGACCGATGATGACGGCGGCCGGCAGCGTGAGCCACAGGTTGCCGTGTTCTTGCACCAGCAAGACCAGTGCGACGGCGACCATCAGCTTGTCAGCCACGGGATCGAGGAACGCCCCGAACGGAGTGCTTTGCTCCAGGCGTCGGGCGAGATAACCATCCAGCCAGTCTGTGGCGGCAGCAAAGGCGAAGACCGAGGCGGAGGCCACGTAGCTCCATTGGTAAGGCAGGTAGAACAACAAAATGAAGATCGGGATGAGCAGGACGCGTAGAACGGTAATCAGATTAGGGATATTCATCGGCACAACTGGCTACGAGGTGAGTTGGCATTCTACTCGCTGTGCAGATTTGCATAAATCAACTCTGCGAGCTTTTTACTGATCCCGGGTGCTTTGGCGATCTCTTCGATGCTGGCACGAGACAGCTCCTGCAATCCACCAAAATGTTTCAATAAATCGCGACGACGTGTCGGCCCGACGCCAGCGACGCCCTCAAGCGTGGACGTGCGGCGGGTTTTGCCACGGCGAGCGCGGTGACCGGTAATGGCAAAACGGTGGGCTTCGTCGCGTATTTGCTGAATCAAATGCAGCGCGGGGGAATCGCCGCGCAAGGTGAATTCATGGGCCGCGTCGTTGAGGTACAAGGTTTCGAAACCGGCCTTGCGCGTTGCCCCTTTGGCCACGCCCAACAGGATCAGGTCCGGCACCGCCAGTTCATTGAGCACATCGCGGGCCATGGACAACTGACCTTTGCCGCCGTCCACCAACAGAATATCCGGCAGCTTGCCCTCACCTTCCTTCAGCTTGCTGAAGCGGCGGGTCAAGGCCTGATGCATCGCGGCGTAGTCATCTCCCGCCGTCACGCCTTCGATGTTGTAACGGCGATAATCGGATTTGATCGGGCCTTCCGGGCCAAACACCACGCAGGACGCCACGGTGGCTTCGCCGCTGGAATGGCTGATGTCGTAGCACTCCAGGCGCTGCGGTGGCTCGTCCAGGTTCAAGACTTCCGCCAGCGCGTCGAAACGTGCGGCGACGTGCTGACGGTTCGCCAGACGCGCGCTCAAGGCCTGCTCGGCGTTGGTGACCGCCAGTTGCTGCCAGCGCGCTCGCGTGCCGCGCACCCGATGACTGATGGTCAGCTCACGCCCACGCAGGGCATCGATGGCCTCGATCAGCGTCGGGAAGTCTTCATGCACCACGTTGACGATCAGCTCACTCGGCAAGTCGCGCTCGGGGCTGGTGATGAAGTATTGGCCGAGAAACGCGGCCATGACTTTGGAAACGTCTTCGTCGATACCGGTTTGCGGGAAAAAGTTCTTGCTGCCCAGCACCCGTCCGCCACGCACGCTGATCAAGTGAACGCAAGCACCGCCTGGATTGACGAAGGCGGCGATCACATCGATATCGCCGGTGCCGCCTTCCATGCTTTGCTGGTCCTGGACCCGACGCAGCAAGGAAATCTGGTCACGCAACTCGGCGGCACGCTCAAACTCGAGGTTGATCGCCGCCTCTTCCATGCCTGCTGACAACTCGTCCGTCAGCGCATTGCTGCGCCCCTCAAGGAACATTACCGAGTGACGAACGTCTTCGGCATAAACCTCAGGCTCGACCAAGCCCACGCAAGGTGCCTTGCAACGTTTGATCTGGTATTGCAGGCATGGGCGCGTGCGGTTCTTGTAATAGCTGTCTTCGCACTGGCGAACAAAAAAGGTCTTTTGCAAAAGGCTCAGGCTTTCACGAATCGCTCCGGCGCTCGGGTACGGACCAAAATACTTGCCCTTGGCCTTCTTCGCACCGCGATGAATGCTCAAGCGCGGGAACTGGCCATCCGAGAGAAAGACGTAAGGGTAGGATTTGTCGTCGCGCAGCAGGATGTTGTACGGCGGGCGCCATTCCTTGATCAGCGTCTGCTCAAGCAACAGGGCTTCGGTTTCGTTGGCGGTGATGGTGGTCTCGACCTGAGCGATACGCGCCACCAGCGCGGCGGTCTTGGGTGCCAGACCGGATTTGCGGAAGTAACTCGACAGGCGATTCTTCAGGTTCTTGGCTTTGCCGACATACAACAGGCGCGCATCGCTGTCGAACATGCGGTACACACCGGGGCGCCCACTGACCGTCGACAGAAAAGCGCTTGGATCGAAGGTGTCAGTCATTGTCAGAGGCTGGCATCGACCATGCCGTGACGAACCGCCAACAGCGTCAGCTCGACATCACTGCTGATCGAAAGCTTCTCGAAAATGCGGTAACGGTAAGTGTTGACCGTTTTGGGTGACAGGCAAAGCTTGTCGGAAATGATCTGGACCTTCTGGCAACCGACAATCATCAACGCGATCTGGATCTCGCGCTCGGACAAGGCATCGAAGGGCGAGTCGTTGGTGGGCTGAAAGGATTTGATCGCCAGTTGCTGGGCAATCTGCGGGCTGATGTAGCGTTGACCGGCAAATACCAGGCGAATCGCCTGGACCATTTCCGGCAGCCCTGCGCCCTTGGTCAGGTATCCGGCGGCACCCGCCTGCAGCAACCGCGTCGGAAACGGATCTTCCTCACAGACAGTGACCGCGACGACTTTGATATCCGGGTGACTGCGCAACAGTTTGCGCGTGGCTTCAAGACCGCCGATACCCGGCATCTTGACGTCCATCAACACCACATCGGGTTTCAACTCACGCGCTTTGAGCAGGGATTCTTCCCCTGATTCAGCCTGGCCGACTACTTGCAGGCCATCGATGTCAGCCAGCATTCGTGTAATGCCTGTACGAACGAGATCATGGTCATCGACTACTAGCACCCTAATCAAGCAGACACCTCGCGAATTGGTCTTATTGGGTTGCCGGACACCTTAGCAAAAAGCAACTGGCAGACCTAGCAGCAAGCATCATATAAAAAGTATCAATACATCTTGAAAGGCTTGTCGCCAGCGCGTTTCAGCGATGAAGCCTGTCGATATCACGCTGCATTCTCAGGAAACACTCGTCCTGACCGACCACCTTCAGCCCTTTTCGTTCGTAAAGTTTTTTTGCCGGATTATTTTCAAAAACGGTCAGGCGCAATGCCGGACGTCGTTCCTTGCACGCGAGCGCGAAGACCTCGTCGATCACCCAACCACCCGCGCCCTGCCCCTGAAACGCTTCGAGCACGTGCAGTTCGCGAATGTACAAGGCGTTTGCATCGCGACTCAGGCTGACAAAACCCAGCACTGACTCATCGCGCACAAACATGCGGTTCTCGCGCCCCACCCAGGCGACATCAAACGCCTCATCCAGCCAAAGCAGATCGTGCTGGATGTAATAGCGCAGCATGTTGTCGCAGGTCAGTTTCCGGGCGAAGTCGAGGTCGGCGGGTGACGCCAGACGCCATTCGAAACCCATTCAAGCCTCGGTAACGTCAATAACAGTGCCGTTCCAGCCACCCGCCTCGCGGCGCGCCACCACCATTAGATTCCCCGTACCCGGTGCCGCAGCAATCAGCGAACCGTCCGACGCCCAGAGGGCACTGCGTCCTGCAGACTCCCAGCCTCCGGTCGCACCGCCGTGGTTGGCCATCAGCACCGTCATTGAATGTGTGCCGGCGTACCCTTGCAGGAGCGCCGTGTCCAGGGCATAGCCGTTTTCCGTGATCAGCACACCGGCGGCATAGAGGTCGGCGCCCTGCTCCGCGGCCGCGGCAGCATGACTGGCGTGAGAAAAATCAGCGCACACCGCCAGCGCGACGGTATCGCCACCGATGGTCAACATCGAGCCACCTGTGCCCGGCGCAAACGCCACTTCCTCGCCGGGGTGCAGATGCTGTTTGCTGTAGACCCCGAGTGAACCATCGGCACCCAACACCAGCGCACCAATCAATACCGGCGAATCGTCCGACAGCCGAATCGGCATGCCGACCACACTGGTGACGCCGACTTCCCGGGCGAAATCCCGCAACGGACGCAACACCTCGGCATCCGGTGCGATGGCCAATTCAGCTGCCAAGCCTCGCTCATAGCCGGTCAACGACAATTCAGGAAAGACCAGCAACTGAACGCCCTGCTCCGCAGCAACCTGCATGAAACGCTGATGCCGGGCAATGTTGGCGGCAAGATCACCAGCGACCGAGATCGATTGAGCCGCGGCAATAGTCAATGGCGTCATGTTTCGTCCTTGTGACGTTGGTGGATGAGCAAAACACAAAGTGTGTCATAAAGCAGCGCGCACTCAAGCGATAGAAAATGCCGTCGGCGATTGATAGCATTTTCTGATTGAAACCGCGCACCGGCCTCTAGTAAGCTCGGCGCATCCATCGGAGACAGACCATGTTCAACGCCCTCTCACAGCTTCCAACTGCCAACGCTCAGCGTTCGGTGGCGGCTGCGCGTGTGAATGACGTCTGTGCTTCGGTCAGCTTTTATTTTGGGTATTGGTTTAGCCACTGGCGCGCCTGATACCCACACGGCGCCCACTTTAAACGGGTCGCCGCCAGAGTTTTCCAAACCCCCGGTCGGCCTCCCGACCGGGGGTTTTGTTTTTTCAGCCCCGAACACTTTTGCGACACACCAGACACTTTGAGGATTCACGACATGAACTACGCCACTTATTACCGTTACGACAGTTTTACCGCCTGGCGATTTACCAGCCTCCGCTCGGGACAGCCTGCCGCCTCCGATCGGTCACCCACAGGTGGCAAGCACACACACGCAGCCAATCCGGCCAATTGTCGAACACCCCAGTAGGGCCGAGCGCGCGGGAACGAACCCGCCGCCAGCCCAGGAAGCCATGCCATGAACTCGTCCGTCTCTGCTTTGCCGCTGTCCACGTTGAATCCTGCCAATGAAGCGCTGACCCTGCGTCTGCCCAGCTCATTGCAACTCAAGCAGCAACTGCCCCTCAGCAACGCCCTGACCCGTCAAGTCGCCGCTCACCGCGACGCGGTCCGTGCAATCCTCAACGGTGAAGACGCCCGTTTGCTGGTGATCGTCGGACCTTGCTCGATTCACGACCCGCAATCCGCCCTCGAATACGCCGCCAACCTTGCCCGACTGGCCACCGACGTCAGCGATGAAATGCTGCTGGTCATGCGCGCCTACGTCGAAAAACCGCGCACCACGGTCGGCTGGAAAGGCCTGGCCTACGATCCGCACCTGGACGGCAGTGATGACATGGCTGGCGGCTTGACGTTGTCGCGCGAGCTGATGCGCGAAATGCTCCGCCTCGGCTTGCCGATTGCCACCGAACTGCTGCAACCCATGGCCGCCGGCTACTTTGAGGACCTGCTGAGCTGGGTGGCGATTGGTGCCCGAACCACCGAATCACAGATCCACCGGGAAATGGCCAGCGGCCTGAGCATGCCGGTCGGGTTCAAGAACGGCACCGATGGCGGCGTGACCGTGGCCAGCGACGCCATGCGCTCGGCCGCTCATCCGCATCGACATTTCGGCGTCGACAGCCAGGGGCATCCGGCAATCATCCAGACACCTGGCAATCCCGACACGCACCTGGTGTTGCGCGGCGGGCATCAGGGGCCGAACTACGACCGCGACAGCGTCGGCCAGGTGAACCGCGATTTGACCCGACTGAAGATCCCTGCGCGGATCATGGTCGACTGCAGCCACGCCAACAGCGGCAAAGACCCGGCGCGGCAGCCAGCGGTGTTCAATGACGTACTGGAACAGCGCCTGCAAGGTGACCGTTCGCTGATCGGCATGATGATCGAGAGCCATCTGTTCGAAGGTTGCCAGCCCTTGAGTCCAACGTTGCGCTACGGCGTCTCGGTGACCGATGGCTGTCTTGGCTGGAACGGGACGGAGGAATTGTTGCGCAACGCTGCTGACCGGCTTCGAGCGCAGCGCGGGCATCAATAAACGGCTAACGCAATTTCTGTAGCAGTTGGCGCAGCCTGCTGCTACAGGTTGCGTTGTGGTTGAAACACGACATCACTGACAGGTAAAGCCGTTTCCTGAGTAGGCCATCGCAGGCAAACGCGCTGTTACAGATCAAAAGATGTCGAAACAATCGGAACAAGACCTCAACCACTTTCGAACTTTCCTACACTTTCTATACCTTTTTCATCAGCTTACAGCGGATTCCTCATACACCGCCCAAGCGCTGGGGTGCTTTAGAGTGAGCCCATCTGCACTCCTCTGAACGATCGCGAAAAAGGAATCAACATGCTACGGAACGCAACCACCCAGTACCCTATCCTGCTGATCCACGGGCTCTTCGGCTTCGACCGGATCGGCACGACCGAATTCTTCCAGGACGTCAAGCAGTCCTTGCGAAGTGCGGGGGCCAGGGTGTTCATCCCACACCTGTCGGCTACCCACAGCAACGAGGTACGTGGCGACCAGCTATTGGCACAGATCGAACGGGTGCTGGAAGGAACCGGCGCCAGCAAGGTCAACCTGATCGGTCATAGCCAAGGAGCATTGGCGGCACGCTATGCGGCGGCGATAGCACCCCATGCGGTGGCGTCGGTGACATCAGTCAGTGGCCCGAACCACGGCTCGGAACTGGCCGACTTCTTGCGCAAGGCGCTGACGCCCGGCCGTCTTCCAGAACATGTCGCGGCGACGGTGGCGACGCTGTTCGCTGATTTTGTGTCGTTACTCAGCGGCAACCTGCACTTGCCACAAAACGCAGTCGCGGCTCTCAATGCGCTGACCACCGAAGGCGTAGGGGCTTTCAACGACAAATACCCCCAAGGGTTACCGAAGACCTGGGGCGGCAAGGGCCGAGATGTGGTGAACGGCGTGCGTTATTACTCCTGGAGCGGCACGTTACAGGGAACCCTTCTCGACGAGGGCTTGAAAGCGCTCGATCCACTGCACGGTTTCCTCCGTGCCTTCTCCCACTACTTCACCACGGAAGCGGAGCAGAATGACGGTTTGGTCGGCCGCTACAGCTCCCACCTGGGAAAAGTCATCCGCTCCGACTATCCGCTGGATCACCTGAGCAGCCTCGGTCATACCGGCGGCTTGCATCGCAAAGCCATCGATCCCGTGGCGTTGTATGTCCAGCATGCCGAGCGCCTGAGAAACGCGGGCCTATAATCTGTCCGCAACTTTGACGAGAAATAGGCCACTGAATCCGGTAGGCTCCGCACTTTACTGAATATTGAAAGGAGAATTTCCCATGGCTAAAGCCACTGCCCGTCACATCCTGGTTGCCTCGGAAGCCAAGTGCAACGAACTCAAGGCCCAGATCGAAGGCGGCGCTGATTTCGCCGAAATCGCCAAAGCCAACTCCACCTGCCCGTCCAGCCGTCAAGGCGGCGACCTGGGTTCGTTCGGTCCTGGCCAGATGGTCAAGGAATTCGACACCGTGGTGTTCAGCGCTCCAATCAACGTTGTACAAGGCCCAGTGAAAACCCAGTTCGGTTATCACTTGCTGGAAGTGACCAGTCGTCAGGACTGATCGATCCGCCAGGCTTTACCCATAACGGCCCGCCTTTTGGTGGGCCGTTGTGTTTCGGATACGTTTTTAGACTGGCGAGGGACGCGCCGCTAGCGTACAAATTGTGCTTTTCGATCCTCCGGCTCTAAGGCTGACAATGCGACTGGCTTTCCCCACTTTGTTGTTCACTGCCGTGGCGCTGCTATTGGGCGCCGCCGGTGTGAATGCCGCACCGCAACATGCGTTGACCGTGTACGGCGAACCCGCGAAATATCCCGCCGGCTTCAGTCACTTTGCCTACACCAACCCGCAGGCCCCCAAGGGTGGCACGATGCGTCGCTCGGCGATTGAAATTGGCCACTTCGACCATATCCTGCCGTACATCGACAAGGGCATTGGCGTCACGCAAATCGACGGATTGCTTTACTCGCCGCTGGCCCAGCGTTCGCTGGATGAGCCCTACACCGTGTACGGCCTCGTCGCACAAAAAATGGAGCGCCCGGACGACGGTCTGTTCCTGAGGTTCTACCTCAACCCCAAGGCACGCTTTGCCGACGGCACGCCAATCACGGCCGAAGACGTGCGCTACTCATACAACCTGCTAATGACTCAGGGCAGCCTGCGCTATCGCACCCAGTTCGCGGACGTCAAAGGCGTGGAAGTTGAATCACCTCTGACCGTTCGGTTCGACTTCAAGAGCAATGAAAACCGCACCCTGCCCCTCGACATCGCAACGCTGCCGGTATTTCCCGAGCATTGGTGGAAGACCCGCGACTTCGCCAACGGCGGCGGGTACGAGGCGCCTTTAGGCAGCGGTCCTTACAAGGTGGGCAAAGTCGACTCCGGTCGCAGCATCACCTTCGAGCGCGACGCCAACTGGTGGGGCAAGGATCTGCCGGTCAGCCGCGGCCTCTACAACTTCGATCATTTCAGCATCGAGTACTTCGGCGACACCGACGTTGCCCGCCAGGTGCTACGTGGTGGCGCTTATGACTACAACCGCGAATTCTCAGCCACCGGCTATTCCATCGGTTACGAGAGCCCGGCCCTGAGCGACGGCCGCCTGCAAAAGGCGCATTTGGCCCAAGACGCACCGCAACCGGCCCAAGGATTTGTCTTCAACTTACAGAACCCGATGTTCCAGGATCGCCGGGTGCGCCAGGCCCTGGCCATGCTCTGGGATTTCGAATGGAGCAACCGGCAGATGATGCGTGACATGTACATCCGCCAGCAAAGCTACTTTTCCAATACCGACCTGGCGGCGCGGCACCTGCCCGATGCGGCGGAACTAGCCATTCTTGAACCGTTGCGCGGACAGATCCCCGACGAGGTGTTCACCCAGGTCTTTGAAGCACCGAAAACCGATGGTAGCGGTGTGATCCGCGACAAGCAGTTGCAAGCACTGGACCTGCTCGAACAGGCCGGCTGGAAACCCGATGGCGATCAACTGGTCAACGCCGAGGGCGAGCCGCTGAGCTTTACTTTCCTGGTCAGCCAGAACGGCATGGACCGACTGCTGCTGCCTTATAAGCGCACCCTGAAACAGATCGGCATCGACCTGAACATCCGCCGCATCGATTCGTCCCAGTATGTGAATCGCCTGATGAGCCGCGACTACGACATGATCGTGACCGGCTACCCGGTCACCACCTCCCCCGGTGGCGAGCTGTTCAATTACTTCGGCTCGATCTCGGCCAACGACCCCGGCGCCAATAACTACATGGTGCTGAAGAATCCGGCGGTCGACACCCTGATCACCGGTGTGGTCCGCGCCACCACGCAGCCCGAGATGCTGCGCTACGCCCACGCGCTCGACCGGGTGCTGCAATGGAACTACTACTGGATTCCCAACTATTACCCACCGGGCACCTCGACGGTCTGGTGGAACCGCTTCGGTCGGCCCAACGAGCAGGCCAGCAATGACGAAGCCATTGAGAGTTGGTGGGAAATAAGCACCACCCCGCTGACCAACCAGCAAATGACCGCCGAGCAAATCAGCCGTGGCAGACCCGGAGGACCACACTGATGTGGGCTTACATACTGCGGCGCTTGCTGCTGATTATCCCGACGCTGGTGATCATTCTGTTGGTCAACTTCGTCATCGTTCAGGCGGCACCCGGCGGTCCGGTGGAACAGGCGATTGCGCACCTGCAAGGCATCGGCGGTGCGACGGTCGGTGGCGGTTCCGGCGAAACCATGCACGGCACCTCGCGCGCCAGCCGAGGCCTGGACCCGCAACTGATCAAGGACATCGAAAAACAATACGGCTTCGACAAACCCGCCCATGAACGCCTGTGGCTGATGCTCACCAGTTACGCCCGGCTCGACTTCGGCAAGAGCTTCTTCCGTGGCGCCACGGTCACCGACCTGATCCTCGAAAAAATGCCGGTGACCATTTCCCTCGGGCTGTGGGCGACGTTGATCACCTACCTGGTGTCGATCCCCCTGGGTATCCGCAAAGCCGTGCACCACGGCAGCCATTTCGATATCTGGAGCAGCACTGCGATCATCATCGGCTACGCCATGCCGGCGTTCCTGTTCGCGATGTTCCTGATCGTGGTCTTTGCGGGCGGCACCTCGTTGAACTGGTTCCCGGTGCGCGGGCTGGTCTCGGACAACTTTGATTCGCTGTCCACCGTGGGCAAAATCGCTGACTACTTCTGGCACCTGGTGCTCCCGGTAACGTCGCTGGTGATTGGCGGTTTCGCCACCCTGACCATCCTCACCAAAAACTCGTTCCTCAATGAAATCACCCGCCAATACGTGATCACCGCCCGTGCCAAAGGCATGAGCGAACGCCGGGTGCTGTATGGGCACGTGTTCCGCAATGCGATGCTGTTGGTGGTATCGGGGATTCCGCAGGCGTTCATCAGCGTATTTTTCGCCGGCTCCTTGCTGATCGAAGTGATTTTCTCCCTCGATGGCCTCGGCCGCATGAGCTATGAAGCCGCCGTCTCGCGCGACTATCCGGTGGTGTTCGGTTCGCTGTTTATCTTCACGCTGTTCGGCCTGCTGATAAAACTCGTCGGCGACCTCTGCTACACCCTGGTCGACCCGCGCATCGACTTCGCCGCGAGGAATGCCTGATGTTCAAGCTCTCGCCGTTGGGCCGCCGCCGCTTTGAACGTTTCAAGAAAAATCGCCGGGGCTGGTGGTCGCTGTGGTTGTTCATCGGCCTGTTTGCGCTGACCCTGGGTGGCGAGTTGATCGCCAACGACAAACCGCTGGTGGTCAGCTATCAGGGCCAATGGTATTTCCCGGTGTTCAAGCGTCACACCGAGCAGGCGTTCGGCGGGCAACTGCCGTTCCAGGCGGATTACCGCAGCGACTATGTACAGAAGCTGATCAAAAAGGACGGCGGCTGGATGCTGTTCCCGCCCATCCCGTTCAGTGACGACACGCCCAACTATGACCTCAACAAACCTGCACCCAGCCCGCCCTCCAGTGTGAACTGGCTGGGCACCGACGATCAGTCTCGGGATGTATTAGCCCGAGTGATATTTGGTGCGCGGGTATCGATCCTGTTTGCGTTGATGCTGACTTTTGTCAGCGCCCTGATCGGCATTGCCGCCGGCGCTCTTCAAGGCTATTACGGCGGCTGGGTCGACCTGATCGGCCAGCGCTTGCTGGAGGTCTGGTCCGGGCTGCCGGTGCTGTACCTGCTGATCATTCTATCCGGGTTCGTCGAACCGAATTTCTGGTGGTTGCTGGGGATGATGGCGCTGTTTACCTGGCTGGCGCTGGTCGACGTGGTGCGCGCCGAGTTCCTGCGCGGGCGCAACCTGGAATACGTCAAAGCAGCCCGGGCGCTGGGCCTGTCGGATCGCAAAGTGATCGTGCGGCACATCCTGCCCAACGCGATGAACGCGACCCTGAGTTACCTGCCGTTCATTCTGACCGGGGCGATTACCACCCTGACGGCACTCGACTTCCTGGGTTTCGGCATGCCGGCCGGCAGCGCATCGCTCGGCGAACTGATCGGTCAGGGCAAGCAGAACCTGCAAGCGCCATGGCTCGGGCTGACGGCATTTTTCACCCTGGCGCTGATCCTTTCTTTACTGGTGTTTATCGGCGAGGCATTACGTGATGCTTTCGATCCGAGATCCTGACACGGACGGTTGATATGAGTACCCCCCTGATCGAAATCCGTGACCTCAGCGTCGCCTTCAGCGGCGAAACCGTGGTACGCAACCTGTGCCTGGACATCCGCCCCGGCGAATGCCTGGCGCTGGTCGGCGAGTCGGGCTCCGGCAAATCGGTGACGGCGCATTCGATCCTGCAGTTGCTGCCCGAAACCGGCACCGAATCCACTGGCAGCATCCGTTATCGAGGCAAGCAACTGCTCGGCGCCCCGGCCAATGTGTTGCGTGAATTGCGCGGCAACCGGATCGCGATGATTTTTCAGGAGCCGATGACCTCGCTCAATCCGCTGCACAGCATCGAAAAGCAGATCGGCGAAACCCTGCTGCTGCATAAAGGCCTGACCGGCAAATCGGCGCAAGCGCGAATTCTTGAGTTGTTACACCTGGTCGGCATTCAGAAGCCCAAGGAACGGCTCAAGGCTTATCCCCATCAACTCTCGGGCGGACAGCGTCAGCGGGTGATGATCGCAATGGCCCTGGCCTGCGAGCCTGAGTTGCTGATCGCTGATGAACCGACCACAGCGCTGGACGTCACGGTGCAGCGCAAGATTCTGATCCTGCTCAAATCCCTGCAACAACGACTCGGCATGTCGCTGCTGCTGATCAGCCATGACCTCAACCTGGTGCGCAGCATTGCCCAGCGCGTGTGCGTGATGAAGGCCGGGGAAATCGTCGAGCAGGCCACTTGTGAAACGATCTTTACCGAACCGAAGCACCCTTATAGTCGCTTGCTGTTGAACGCCGAGCCGGAGGGCGAAGCCCTGCCCCGCGACGAGCGCGAGAACGTGCTGGAAGTGGACAATCTGCGCGTGCAGTTCGCCCTCAGTGGCGGGTTGTTTCAGCGCAAGACCTACCTCAATGCGGTGGACGGCATCAGCCTCAACATTCAGCGCGGCAAGACACTGGGCATCGTCGGCGAATCCGGCTCGGGCAAGTCAACGCTCGGCCAGGCGATCCTGCGCTTGCTCGACTCCCAAGGCAGCATTCGTTTTCAGGGCGCTGCGCTGGATGGCCTGACGCAAAAGCAGTTGCGGCCGTGGCGCAAGAAAATGCAGGTGGTGTTCCAGGACCCTTATGGCAGCCTCAGCCCGCGCATGTCGGTGGCACAGATCATCAGCGAGGGCCTTGAGGTACACAGCCAGTTGACCGATGAACAGTGCAAGGCCGAAGTGATTCGGGCGCTGGAGGAAGTCGGCCTCGACCCGCAAAGCCGTCATCGCTACCCGCACGAATTTTCCGGCGGCCAACGTCAACGTATCGCCATTGCCCGGGCGCTGGTGCTGAAACCGGCACTGATTCTGCTGGACGAGCCGACCTCGGCACTGGACCGTACCGTACAAAAGCAAGTGGTCGCCCTGCTCCGCCAGCTCCAGGAAAAACACGGTCTGACGTATTTGTTTATCAGCCATGACCTGGCGGTGGTGCGCGCCCTGGCCCACGACATGATCGTGATCAAGGACGGCAAGGTGGTGGAAAGCGGTGCCAGCCATGAGGTATTTGAATCACCGCAGCATCCGTACACCAAAGAGCTGTTGGCGGCGGCGCATCCGCGGTAGTCGCAAGACCGAGTCGCGGCCATCGCGAGCAGGCCCGCACTGGCACTAAACATTTTGGATAAGAGCCCATGAACACCACCGAAAGCCTCAAGGACTACCAGCGTGTGCGCCTGCTGGCGATCCGCTCGCTGTTCGAGATCATCGAGCAGTCCAGCGAAGGCACGGTGATTGTCGACCGCGATGCCAACATCGTCTGGATGAACGAGCGCTATGCCCGGCGTTTCGGCCTGGAGTCGGCGGAAGTGGCAATCGGCAAGGCCTGCGAAAGCGTGATCCCCGGCAGTCTGCTGCGCGAAGTGGTGCGCACCGGACGCCCGATTTTGCTCGACATGCAAGACACCCCCAAAGAACCGCTGGTAGTGATGCGCCTGCCCATTCATGACGATGCGGGCGTGGTGATCGGCGCGATTGGTTTTGCGCTGTTCGACGAATTGCGCAGCCTGTCGCCCATGCTCAAGCGCTACATGAGCATGCAGGAAGAACTGGCGTCGACCCGCTCGCTACTGCGGGCGCGGCAGACCAAGTACAACTTCGCCCATTTCATCGGCACCAGTGCGGCCAGCCTGGAAGTCAAACGTCGCGCCCGACGCAGTGCCAGCGCCGAGTCACCCGTGTTGTTGCTCGGTGAAACCGGCACCGGCAAGGAGCTGCTGGCCCAGGCGATCCACAGCGCCTCACCGCGCGCGCACAAAGCGTTTGTCAGCATCAACAGCGCGGCAATTCCCGAATCGTTGCTGGAAGCGGAATTCTTCGGCACCGCCCCAGGCGCGTTTACCGGCGCCGACCGCAAGGGCCGCGCCGGCAAGTTGCAGATCGCCCAGGGCGGCACCTTGTTCCTGGATGAAATCGGCGACATGCCGCTGCCACTGCAAAGCAAACTGCTGCGGGTTTTGCAGGAGAAGGAATTCGAGCCGGTCGGCTCCAATGAAGTGATCCACAGCGATGTGCGGGTGATCGCAGCCACTTCGACCGATCTCGAAGCCGCCATCAAACGTGGCGAGTTTCGGGCGGATTTGTATTACCGCCTGAACGTGCTGCCCATCCACGTGCCACCACTGCGGGATCGCCTCGACGACCTGCCGGCACTCAGCGAAGCGATTCTTGAGGAGTTGCGCAGTCAGCATGAACTGAACCGCGAGGCGCTGGAGTTGCTGGGGCAGCACGCGTGGCCGGGGAATATTCGTGAACTGCGTAACGTCCTGGAGCGGGCGGCGTTACTCAGTGATGACCTGCTGCTGGATGCCGCAGAGATTCGTGCAGCGATTGGCACCTTCACGCCAGTCGAGCGCTCGACACCGCAGATGATTGAGGCAGCTGAGCATGAGACGTTTAGCCAGGCTCGAGAGCGGTTTGACCGGCAGTTGATTGAGTCCGCCCTTGTGCAATGCGGGGGTAAGGTGATTGAAGCAGCGGCGCGGCTGGGGTTGGGGCGGTCGACGCTGTACAAGAAGATGGTGGCGTTGGGGATTGCAGAGTCTCAATAAAGAGACATACATCTCCATTATTAGACAGACCATCACGAGCAAGCTCGCTCCCGCAGGGGACCGAGTTCTCAGGGCCAACTCACTCAACCTGTGGGAGAGAACTTGCTCGCGATGAGGCCCCGTCACCCTTAAAAACATCTCAAAAAAGAGACAAATAATTAACCATCGCCTCGAATACTAATAAATATCTTTATATTTCAATCGCTTAACTCTCTGGCACGAATCTCGCTAAAGCCCTCTCCAACAAAAGACCTACCCTACAAAAATAACAATCCAGGAGACACACCATGAGTGTGATCATTGCCTTGGCAGCCCTCGCGCTGTTGATGCTCGCTGCTTACCGTGGCTACAGCGTTATCCTTTTCGCCCCGATTGCCGCCCTCGGCGCCGTCCTGCTCACCGACCCTTCCGCCGTCGCGCCCGCCTTCACCGGGGTGTTCATGGAAAAAATGGTCGGCTTCATCAAACTGTATTTCCCGGTGTTCCTGCTCGGTGCGGTGTTCGGCAAGCTGATTGAGTTGTCCGGCTTTTCGCGCTCCATCGTCGCCGCCGCCATTCGCCTGCTCGGCACACGCCAGGCGATGCTGGTGATCGTGCTGGTCTGCGCCCTGCTCACTTACGGCGGCGTGTCATTGTTTGTGGTGGTGTTCGCGGTCTATCCGTTTGCCGCTGAAATGTTCCGCCAGAGCGACATCCCCAAGCGTTTGATCCCGGCGACCATCGCCTTGGGCGCGTTCTCGTTCACCATGGACGCCCTGCCCGGCACCCCGCAGATCCAAAACATCATCCCCAGCACTTTCTTCAACACCACCGCCTGGGCGGCGCCGTGGCTGGGCTTGATCGGCACGATTTTCGTGTTCTGCGCCGGCATGCTGTTTCTCCAGCGTCAGCGCAACAAGGCCCAACGGGCCGGCGAAGGCTATGGCACCGAGTTGCGCAACGAGCCGGAAACCTCGGCCGATATCAAGCTGCCTAACCCGTGGATCGCCCTGTCGCCGCTGCTGGCCGTGGGCATTATGAACCTGCTGTTCACCCAATGGATCCCGCAGTGGTACGGCAAGACCCACAGCCTCGCGCTGCCAGGCATGGCCGCGCCGGTGACCACCGAAATCGCCAAACTGACGGCCATCTGGGCCGTTCAGGCGGCACTGCTGGTGGGCATCATCATGGTGCTGGTGTTTGGCTTCCAGGCGATTCGCAGCAAACTCGCTGAAGGCAGCAAAAGTGCGGTCAGTGGCGCGTTGCTCGCGGCAATGAACACCGCCTCGGAATACGGCTTCGGTGCGGTGATTGCTTCGCTGCCAGGCTTCCTCGTGCTGGCTGACTGGCTCAAGAGCATTCCCAACCCGCTGGTCAACGAAGCCATTACCGTGACCTTGCTCGCGGGCATCACCGGTTCTGCCTCGGGCGGCATGAGCATCGCGCTGGCGGCCATGGCCAATGACTTCATCGCGGCGGCCCACGCGGCCAACATTCCACTGGAAGTGCTGCACCGCGTGGCTGCGATGGCGAGCGGTGGCATGGACACCCTGCCGCACAACGGCGCGGTGATTACCTTGCTGGCGGTCACCGGGCTGACGCACCGCGAAGCCTATAAAGACATTTTCTGTATTACGCTGATCAAGACCCTGGCGGTCTTCGTGGTCATCGGCACTTTCTACGCCACTGGCATTGTGTGAGGTATTCATGACGACTCTTACAGGCAAGACCGCACTGGTCACCGGTTCCACCAGCGGCATCGGCCTGGGCATTGCACTCAGCCTGGCCAAGGCCGGCGCCAACGTGGTGCTCAATGGTTTCGGCGATGCTTCCAAGGTGATTGCCGAGGTCCAGCAGTTCGGTGGCAAGGTCGGTCATCACCCCGCCGACGTCAGCGACCCGGCGCAGATCGCCGAGATGGTTGCCTATGCCGAGCGCGAATTCGGTGGCATCGATATTCTGGTCAACAATGCCGGCATCCAGCACGTGGCGTCGGTAGAAGAGTTTCCGGTGGAGCGTTGGGACTCGATTATCGCGATCAACCTGTCCTCGGTGTTTCACAGCACCCGCCTGTGCCTGCCGCGCATGCGTGCGAAGAATTGGGGGCGGATCATTAACATTGCCTCGGTGCATGGTCAGGTGGGTTCGGTGGGTAAAGCCGCGTACGTCGCCGCCAAACATGGGGTGATCGGCTTGACCAAAGTGGTGGGCCTGGAAACCGCGACGACGCACGTGACGTGCAATGCGATTTGCCCGGGCTGGGTCTTGACGCCGCTGGTGCAGAAGCAGATTGATGACCGTGCCGCGACCGGGATCGATCCGCAGCAGGCGCAGCATGATTTGCTGGCCGAGAAACAGCCGTCACTGGAGTTCGTCACCCCGCCGCAATTGGGTGAACTGGTGCTGTTTTTGTGCAGCGAGGCCGGCAGTCAGGTGCGTGGCGCGGCGTGGAATATTGATGGTGGGTGGTTGGCGCAGTAACCCCCTCAAACCGCGTTATCGTTCATCGCGGCCAAGCCACGCTCCCACATTAGATCGCGTTTACCGGTGGGAGCGTGGCTTGCCCGCGATTGGATCTCCAGATAGAACAAGAGGCAAACCATGTCCGACATTCTCTGGCAACCCAGTGCCGAGCGCATCGCCAAGACGCGCATGGAGGCCTTTCGGCGTTCCATCAGCCAGCGCCACCACGTCCACATTGATGACTACCCGGCCCTGCACCAATGGTCCATCGATCAGCGCGAAGACTTCTGGCAGGCCATCGTCGACTTCTTCGACATCCGCTTCCACGACCAACCCGACGCAGTGCTGGTCGAAGGCGCGCAAATGCCCAGCGCCCAGTGGTTTCCCGGCGCCACCCTGAACTTTGCCGAACACCTGCTGCGCCGTCGCGACGATGCCATTGCGGTGATTGCCATTGGCGAGAACGGCCAGCGCGAACACCTGACCTGGGCGGAACTGGCCGAGCATGTGGCCGGGTTCCAGCACAGTCTGATCGCTGCCGGCGTTGGCCTCGGCGACCGCGTCGCCGCGTGCATGCCCAACACCTGGCAAACCCTGGTGGCCATGCTCGGCACCACCAGCCTGGGGGCGATCTGGTCCTGCTCCTCGCCGGACTTCGGCACCCAAGGGGTGATCGACCGTTTCGGCCAAATCGAACCAAAGGTACTGATCACCTGCGCCGGTTACCGCTATGCCGGCAAGGACATCGACCAGACCGGCAAAATCAACGAAATCCTCTCGCGCCTGCCGTCCTTGCAGCAGTTGATCGTGGTGCCGTATGCACGGCCACAGGCGCACATCGTCGATTTCCACACCCATGCCAATGTGACGTTGTGGGAGGATTTCTACGACGTGGGCGGCGAGCCGGATTTTGTCCCCGTGCCTTTCGCGCATCCGTTGTACATCCTCTACTCCAGCGGCACCACCGGCGTGCCGAAATGCATCATCCACAGCACCGGCGGTGTGTTGCTGCAGCACGTCAAAGAACATGGGCTGCATTGCGATCTCGGCGCTGGCGACCGTTTGTTCTACTACACCACCTGCGGCTGGATGATGTGGAACTGGCTGGTCTCGGCCCTCGCCGTCGGCAGCGCCGTGGTGCTGTACGACGGTTCGCCCTTTTATCCCGGCCCCGAACGGTTGATCGACCTGATAGACGATGAACAGATCAGCGTCTTCGGCACCAGCCCCAAGTACCTGGCGACCCTGGAAAGCAATGGCGTGAAGCCGCGCGAAAGCCATGACTTGAGCAGTCTGAAAACCCTGCTCTGCACCGGCTCCGCACTGTCGCCCCAGAGTTACGACTATGTTTACCGCGACTTCAAGCCCGACGTATGCCTGGCGTCGATGTCCGGTGGTACGGACGTCGTTTCGTGTTTTGTGAACGGCAACCCGTTTCAACCGGTGCGCCGTGGCGAAATACAGGGCAAGAGCCTGGGCATGGCGGTTGAAGTCTGGAATGACGACGGCCAACCGGTGATCGGAGAGAAGGGTGAACTGGTGTGTACCCGGCATTTCCCGGCCATGCCCATCGGTTTCTGGAATGATCCGCAACAGGAAAAGCTGCACGCTTCGTATTTCAGCCAGTTCCCCGGTGTCTGGTCCCAGGGCGATTACGCCGAGCAACAGCCCCACGGCGCGATGATGATCCATGGCCGCTCGGATGCGGTACTCAACCCCGGCGGCGTGCGCATCGGCACGGCGGAGATCTACCGCCAGGTAGAGAAAATCCCGCAAGTGCTGGACAGCGTGGCCATTGGTCAGCAATGGCAGGATGACGTGCGGGTCGTGTTGTTTGTGCGATTGCGCGACGGTGTCGAACTGGATGAAGCCTTGCAGCAACAGATCCGCCAAGTGATTCGCGCTAACACCACGCCGCGACATGTGCCAGCGAAGATTGTCGCGGTGACCGATATTCCACGGACCATCAGCGGCAAGGTCGTTGAGCTGGCGGTGAGGAACGTGGTGCATGGGCAGAAGGTAAAGAACACCGATGCGCTGGCCAATCCCGAGGCGCTGGAGCAATTTCGGGATCGGCCGGAACTCGCTTTTTAAACGGTTCTATTGGACGCTCGTGCCAGGCCTGCCAGAGCCAGAGCCAAGCCGCTGCGCAGTCACGGAATGGTTCAACGTGATCCGCACCGGATCGACGATCGCGCTATCGGGATGTGCTTCAAGTGTGTTCCGCAGGAGGGACATGTTGCGGTCAAACCCGGCTTCGTCGGTGTGCAACTGGCTCAGCAGCGAAGTGACCACCGCCAGTGAGTCGGCGTTTTCAAAGGCTTTGGAACTGGCGTGACGAGCACTGCCTTCATCTGTCACCGCAAGCCGGCCGGAAGCCAGGTTCAGCAGCGACGCCACGTCCAGCGACTGTCCACCGCCGACGCTGCCAGCGTCGCGGGCATAGGCGACATCACCGATCTGCGCAGGCCCGTGAAACAGCTCATGGATCAAGTCGTCTGCGACGACGTCATGATTGAATCCCAGGCCAATGAAGTGCCGGTTAAGATTGGGCGTATAGATTTCAATGAACTTCGCGTCGGATTGCCCGGCTGCACCTTTCCACTGTTGGTAAGCGCTCGTGTCGAAAGCGGCAATGTGGTGGGTGTCCTTGAGTGGATCAAGGATGAAGTTACTGATGGAAACGCCCCCAAAGTCGGCCCTGACCGCTCTCAAATAGTTCAATAACTGATTGATTGCATCGTTCGAGTCGCTTCCCATCAGCAGTCTGGCAACCAGGTTGCGCTGCGACACAAAGTCACGATGGGTCAAGGCGTTGATCGCGTTTTCGATTTTCGTCCGGGCCCGCGGCAGACTTTGTTCGATGAACTGTCGGGTATAACTGACAGGCAATGTCTTGGTAGATCGCGGCAAACGGACAGGGGCCACATAGGCAAAGTTGTCGAGTTTTGGCCCCCAGGCTTTGCCCAGACGGTCGAGGGCATACCATTGAAAATTATTGCGGGTCGCCACCACCGTGAGCTCCTCACCGATGGCACCACGGGGTCGCCAGGTACCCTGTCCGGTGTTGACGTTGCTGGCTGCGCGGACCAAGTCATAGGAATTGTGGCTGCCATGGAGTCTGCCCAACTGGGACTTTGCCAGTCCGAGAAGCTCTTCAGCCTGCTTGCTGAACCGTAACGCGCCTTTGTGGATGAGTTTCCCGGCACCATAGAACACCGTTGGCACATCATCCACGGGGTTGAAGAGGGAAACGGACGTCGCAAACGCCAGTTTGGTCAGGCGGGCGCCTTTGGACGACAAGGAGACCGCCTTCGACGAAATGCCCAGCGCTTTGGCGCCCGCCCCCACAAATGCACTGCCCAACGCCATAGCATCCATGACGCAACCGTAGATCCCGTCAACGACCTTATTGTGTTCTCCAGAAGACAAATCCTCGATGCACTTCTTGAACGGAACCACCAAATTCACGATGTAATCTGCAGTCTCTTCGCCATTTTTGCGTTCTGTTTCAAGTGCTGTCGGTACCGTGGCCATTAACTCGATTTCGTCAAATGTGCGCAACGGATGATTGTTCACAACGAACTCGGCAATTCGCCGTAGCTGCGGATTACCGAAATTACGGTAGTGACTCTGCTGCCGCGCCGACACAGACGCTGGTGCGGGAAGCTCACCCAGTTTTTCAATAATCCCCATGGCGCTGCTGGCGCCATTCTCAGCAAAATCGCCGGCAGTGTATTCAACAACCGAGAGAGGCAACAATTCGGGAGTCGCAGGTCGCAGGGGCGCATTCAGCTCCCCGTTAAAATCCATTCGGGCGGCAGTCCGCAATTTACCCGTTGAGGTTATCAGCGTCGCCAGCGTGGTGTTTTTCCGTAATTCACCGCGCAAGGCAAACAACTCATAACAGGCAACCGCATTGCCGTGGGCAGCGAACATGACAATGCCAAAACGTCCCTTCACAGCATCGTTACTTTGCTGTGTTTCGTAAGTCGTCGAAACGGGCACCGGCGATATCGAGAAGTAAGACTCAGTGCTGGTCGCTGGAAGACGAACGGTAAAAAAGGTGATCTTACCTTTTAGAAAAATCTCCAGATCATGGGCAAGCATGTGTGAAAGGGCCAACTTCACATTGGTCGCCAGCGCTTTATTCAGATCGCCGAGATAATTCCGTAACAGGCGATGGTATTCGACATTGTTGGGCGGCAGGTTCTGCAACCTTGGAAAGCGGCTATAAAGGCTGGTGACGGAGGGGTCGTAGTGAGTTGGTCTTTGTTGATTGGTCACACCGGCCAACAAATCAGGGGTTCTGGAAAAAACATCGTCGGGAAAGACCGCGCGGAAATCCCACTGGCCACCCGCAAGGTCCGCCGACATGTGCAAGCCGACCATCGACATGGGGTTGGGGGATGCATAGAGGCCGGGGTGTTGATAAAGCACTTTATCGTCCAGGAAATCACACTCCGGCACTGCTCCTTTCAACGCTTCGCGCGCAATGGTTTCGCGGTTGGGCATTGGGATGGAATAGACGCTGGCCAGATGGGTGAAGTTCTCCGCGAATTCCTGGAACGCCGTGATTGCCCGCTCGGTGGTTTCCTTTGCCGCTTGAGTGAGCTCGCTTTCGCTGATAACGCCATTCAATAGCGCCCAGTCAACGATCGGATCGATCATCGCCAATTCCCGCAGTCGGGACAGCGGTTCGCTGACAGGTTCCAGTTCGACATACGCCATGATCTGCGCATACGTCAGCACACGCGACGCCCCCTTCCTCACCGCTTCCGCCAGAGCAACGCCATGGCAAAAGGTGACCCAGGCAACCGAGCCCATCGTCATCGCTGCTGGCACGCCCGTGACCAGAAATTCCGGCGCCATCTCCGCCAGCAGCAGATGACACGCCAGCGGCGCCGCGGCAGGATCAACCCAGCCTTTGGTATAGAGTAAGGCTTGCAGCTCCTCGCGCACCACGGCCGGCGACCGCTCAACGTTGCTCGGCGCATATAAAGCGAAACCGGCGATACGCTTGCGGTCTTGGGTGCTACCGAGAGACGGATAAAGATCCAGCAACAGGCTGGTTACCAGCAGTTGCTCAAGACCTTGTGAAGAGACCTCTTGCCCGGATTGCGCGCCGAACCAGCCCGACTCCTCCAGGAGTTTCCTGGCACAAGCTTGGGCCACCGGATGCTTGATCAACTGACCGATCCGTTGCGCGGCATTATCGTGCGTCGCAATGACGCGCCCCGTTTCGCGGAACAACTTATCCAGCAGTTTGGTGTTTTTGGCGACACGCTGGGTGACCTGCCGAATGGCGTCGCGCTGCTCAACCGACAAGACGGCTAACGACGGATCATCCGTAACAAGCTGCCCCCAATAGTTACCCAGCTCATCAACCTCAGGATCGAACTCGAAAAGCGCGATCAGGTTTTTTGTTTCGCTGGCATTTCTTGGAACCATCAGGCCATGAAACTTCAGCCATTGGTCCACATCGACGAAATCTTCGCTATAAATGTAACCACCGGCTTGTTTGGCAATATCACCTATCACCAGAAGCTTCTGATAATAGTGGGACTCCTGGACGATATTCACGTCGACGACGTCCCACACTAACCGGTCTTTTCTGAAAATCTCAAGCCCGCCGGTTTCGTTGATACGGGTTGCGGCCATGTTCTCGGGGCCGTGGCGACGGAGTTCATCCATCACGACCGTGTAGTTGGCCAGGTTATTCCATGCCACTCGACCCGGCATATGGACTTCATACAACGAAGAGCCTTTCGCCAGCTCAAACTCGTAGCCTTGCCAATGGTAGGGCCCGTCGTCCTCTTGATCCTCGAAGACACTTTGCAATAAGCGCACGACCACCTGTCGCTCAGCCGCATCGACCTTTAACCAAAGGTGTTGAACTTCAGAAACCGCCCCGGACAACGGATAGTCTTTATACTTAAACTTATAAAACATAACAACCTTATGAAATTAGTTAACTGATTCATTCAACGACGGTTAATCCTGACTCATCGAATAATAACTAAACAGTAAAAAGTCATAAGACAATATTTCACAACCACTCACTTTACCAATTTAATCAATCCACCAACCCCCAGCCATCACTGCGCATATTAACGTTCGAAACCCCTGCGCCATAAAGCTTAAGGCGCAACTTAAGATTACAAAGCGAGTCCGCATGTTTTAGCGCCTCTTCCTCGCTGATAGCGCCTTCCACCACCAGCGCATACAGTGCGCCATCGAACGTTTGCATACCGAACTCTGCAGACTTGTCCATAATGTTTTTAAGTTCATCGAGTTCATTGCGTCTAATCAAGTCAGCAATCGTCGGTGTACCCAACATCACTTCCACTGCCGCCCTGCGCTGACCGTCGCGGGTACGCACCAGTCGTTGTGAAACAAACGCCTTGAGATTGTTGCCCAGGTCATGCAGCAACTGCGTCCGCCGCTCTTCGGGAAAGAAATTAATGATGCGGTCCAGCGCCTGATGGGCGTTGTGTGCGTGCAACGTGGAAATCACCAGATGACCGGTGTCGACGAACGCCAGCGCGTGCTCCATGGTTTCGCGGTCACGAATTTCGCCGATCAGCACCACGTCCGGTGCCTGGCGCAGGGTGTTTTTTAATGCCGCATGAAAACTTCGGGTATCGACGCCCACTTCGCGCTGATTGATGATCGACTGCTTGTGCCGATGGATATATTCGATCGGGTCTTCAATGGTGACGATATGACCGCTGCTGTGGCGATTGCGGTAGTCGATCAGCGCCGCCAGCGATGTCGACTTGCCCGAGTCTGTGGCGCCGACGAACAGTATCAGGCCTTGCTTGAGCATCACGGTGTCCAGCAGCACGGGGGGTAATTTGAGATCTTCGAAGCGCGGGATGTCGAGTTTGATGTTACGTATCACAATGGACACGTCGTTGCGTTGCTTGAACAGATTGACCCGAAAGCGCCCGATTCCCGACAACGAAATGGCCAGGTTCATTTCCAGCTCACGGTCGAACTCCAGACGCTGTTCGGCGTCCATGATGGACGCGGCCATTGCCGCGACTTCACCGGGTTTGAACGGCTGATCGCACAACGGTTCAAGGACGCCGTCGAACCGCGCGCTGGGCGGTGCCGCCGTGGAGAGATAAAGATCGGAGCCATTACCGCTGGCCAGAAGTTTCAACAGTGCATCGATTTCCATGGCAAAAAACACCCGCGAAGCATTCAATGAAAAAATAATGACCCGACATGGGTCATCCAGCCTCTACCGCCCTACGAGGATAGTAGACGCCGCCACACCGACTTAAGCGCAGGACCACTTGATGAACGCATCACCCACCGGCAGCGATGCCCAGGCCTTGATTGCCCGACTGGACTGGACACAGACCCCCTTGGGCCCTGCTGGCACCTGGCCGCAGAGCCTGCGCACCGCCGTCGACATCGTGATTCACTCACCGATGCCGATGCTGTTGCTATGGGGACCGCAGCTGACACAGATCTACAACGACGGCTTCGCCCTGCTCGCTGGCAGCAAACATCCACACGCTTTCGGACAGCCGACGCACCAGATCTGGCCAGAACTTCAGGACTTTACCGACCCGATTTACAGCGCCGTCCTACAAGGCCAGGTGCGCACCTACAGCGAACAGCGCTTTACCCTGCAACGTGACGGTGGCGACTCCGACTTCTGGCTGGATTTGACCTACAGCCCGATCCGCGATGAAAGCGCCGAGGTGGCGGGCATTCTGGTCACCGCCATCGAAACCAACGAACGTCGCCGCATCGCCCTTGAACTGGAACAACGCTCGGCCGCCAGCCTCAAGGCCCAGCGCGAAACCGAGCAGCGCCTGCAACTGGCCTTGGCCGCGACCGACTCGGTGGGCACCTGGGATTGGGACATCGGCGAAGACCGTTTCCTCGCCGACGCTCATTTTGCCCAACTGCACGGCATCGATCCGGCGCTGGCCGGGGAATTGCCGATCAGCGCGTACCTCCAGGGCGTGCATCCGGAAGACCGGGCGATGATTGCGCGCAGCATCAAGCACTGCATCACCCATGGCACCGAGTACGCCGAGGAATATCGCCTGCTGCAACCCGATGGGCAGTTGAGCTGGGTGTTTGCCCGGGGGCGCTGCTACAAGGATCATCACGGCCGGCCGATGCGCTTTCTCGGTGCCGCGCTGGACCTGACCGAGCGCAAACGCACCGAACAGGCCCTGCGCCAGAGCCAGACCGAGCTGCAATTGATCATCAACGCGATGCCGATCCTGATCAGCTACGTCGACAGCGAAGAGCGTTTCCGCCTGAACAATTCCGCGTACCTGGACTGGTACGGCCTGACGCCGCAAGAGCTCTACGGCAAAACCATTCGCGAAGTACTGGGTGACGAGGCCTATGCCTTACGTGCCGAACACATTGCTGAAGCACTTACGGGCAAACCTTGCTGCTTCAGCATCAGCACGCCACACCGCGACGGCAGCCTGCGGCATGCGCTGATGAACTACCTGCCGCGCCACGGCGCGGATGGCGCGGTGAATGGCTTCTACATTTTTGTGATCGACGAAACCGAGCGCAAACAGACCGAAGAAGCCTTGCGCAATCTCAATGAAACCCTGGAGGAGCGCGTCGCCGCTCGCACCCAACAGTTGGCCGAAGCCAACCAGCGCCTGCAAAACGAGATGGTCGAGCGCGAGCGTGCCGAGGACGCCTTGCGCCATGCTCAAAAAATGGAAGCAGTCGGCCAACTCACCGGCGGCATCGCCCATGACTTCAACAACATGCTTACCGGGATTATTGGCAGTCTTGACTTGATGCAGCGCTACATCGCCGATGGGCGCACTCACGAGATCAGCCGTTTTACCGAAGCCGCGGTGTCCTCGGCCAACCGCGCCGCCGCGTTGACCCATCGCCTGCTGGCGTTTTCCCGTCGCCAGTCACTGGATCGCAAACCGCTGAATGCCAATGAATTGGTGCGCTCGCTGGAAGACTTGCTCAGCCGGACCACGGGCGACCACATCGAGCTCAATCTGAAACTGGCCGATGAAGTCTGGCCGATCAGCACCGACGTCAGCCAACTGGAAAACGCCCTGCTCAACCTGGTGATCAACGCCCGCGATGCGATGCCCGATGGCGGCCAACTGCTGATCGAAACGAGCAATGTCTACCTCGACGGCACTGACATCACCACACTGGAACCGGTCAAGGCCGGGGATTACGTGATGATCGCCGTCAGTGACAACGGCACCGGCATGACACCCTCGGTACTGGCCAAGGCATTTGACCCGTTCTTCACCACCAAACCCATCGGCCAGGGCACAGGGCTGGGGTTGTCGATGATCTACGGCTTCGCCCAGCAATCAGGCGGACATGTCAGCCTGTTCAGCCTGCCCGGCAAGGGCACCAGCGTGCGCTTGTACCTGCCGCGCTTGCATGCCATGGAACCGGAAAACGTGCTGGTGCCGGTCACGGGCGAGGCGCCCGCGGCGATTGCCGGTGAAACCGTGGTGCTGGTGGAAGACGACCCGGCGGTGCGCATGCTGGTGCTCGACTTGCTCAATGAGCTGGGTTACCACGCTCACGAAGCCGAAGACGCCAAGACCGCCCTGCCCTTGCTGGAATCGGATTTGCGTGTTGATCTGCTGGTGACCGATGTCGGACTGCCGGGCATGAACGGTCGGCAACTGGCGGAGATCGCCCGCCAGCATCGCCCGGACCTCAAAGTGCTGTTCATGACCGGTTACGCGGAAACCGCCGCGGAACGTCAGGGCTTTCTGGAGGAAGGTATGGACATGGTGGCCAAGCCCTTTTCCATCGACTTGCTGGCCAACAAGATTCGCACGATGATCGGCCAACCCGAGTGAGTTGAGGCATAATCGCCCGCCCCGCTGTCAGCACGTTGCAAGGTACGCCCCATGAAAGCTCAAGCCCGCCATATTCTGGTGAAAACCTCGGAAGAAGCCGAGCAGCTCAAACAACGCATCGCCAAGGGCGAAGCCTTCGACGTGCTGGCCAAAAAGTACTCCACTTGCCCGTCCGGCAAGCGCGGCGGCGACCTCGGTGAAGTGCGGCCGGGGCAGATGGTCGGGGTGATTGATGCGGTGATTTTCAAGAAGCCGCTGCGGGTGGTGCACGGACCGATCAAGAGCAAGTTCGGGTATCACCTGGTGCAGGTGTTTTACCGGGATTGAGGGGTGGCCTTGAGGGCCTCATCGCGAGCAAGCTCGGCTCCTGCATTGGAATGCGTTCCCCTGTGGGAGCGAGCCTGCTCGCGAACCGACTGCGAAGCAGACGGCCATTCATCCCTTATCTAGGGATCAGCGCCCCCGGCACCTGAATCACCCGACTCGCCAACCGATGCCCCGCCTCAGCCGCTTCCACCGCGCTCGCGCCCTTGAGCCGACTGGCCAGGTACGCCGCACTGAACGAATCCCCTGCCGCCGTCGTATCTACGACGCGGTCGACCTTCTGCGCCGGCACTTCAAACGACTCACCGTCACAGCGAATCAGGCACGCGTCTGAACCGCGCTTGAGCACCACTTCCGGCGTGCCGATCTGCTCGTAAGCATCGAACACCGCCTGGCAACTTGAGAAATGGAACAGCGCCTGCTCGTCCTCAACCGTCAGCAACGCCAGGTCCACATACGGCAACACACTGCGATACGCCGCGCGGGCTTCCTCAACCGACGCCCACAAGCGCGGCCGATAGTTGTTGTCGAAGACGATGCGCGCATCTCGCTGACGGGCTTCGATCAGGGTTTCCAACAATTTTGCCCGACCTTGCACACCGAGCACCGCCAGCGTGATGCCGCTGAAGTACAACACGTCGTAATCCGGCAGCGCCGCCAGAATCGGCGCGGCGGCGGGCGTGGTGAAGCAATCGCGCACGGCCGCTTCGTTGCGCCAGTAGAGAAAACGACGCTCGCCGGCGGCGTCGGTCTGGATGCAATACAAGCCGGGCAAACGTCCGGGTAAACGCTGGACCATGCCCAGGCCGATGTTTTCGCTGGCCCAGTTCTGGCACATCGCGTCGCTGAAGCTGTCGTCGCCCAGGGCGGTGACGTAATCGACGATGCCGCGCTCGCCCAGTTCACGGGACAGGTAGACGGCGGTGTTCAGGGTGTCGCCGCCGAAGCTTTGTTGCAGGCTGCCGTCGGCGCGTTGTTGCAGCTCGATCATGCATTCGCCGATCAGGGCGATGCGCGGGATGTTGGGGCCGAGGGTGTTGATGGTGTGCATGGTGTGGGGTCTCTGGTGTTTCTTTGTTGTCTGGGCGGGCCTCATCGCGGACTAGCCCGGCTCCCACAGGGATCGTGTTACCCATGTAGGCGCCGGGCTTGCCCGCGATAGCAGCGCCTCGGTCTCAAGCCTTAGAAACAGGTTTCCATGGTTTCGATGACATTCATCTGATCATCCACCAGACACCCCGTGCGCCACTTGTCGAACGTCAGGCACGGGTGCGACGTGCCGAACGAAATAATGTCGCCGACCCGCAACTCAACCCCCGGCGCCACGGTCATGAACGCGTGCTGGTCCATCACTGCCGTCACCTTGCAGGCACTGACGTCATCGCCCTTCGCCGGCACCACACCGGCCTTGTAACGCAGCAACGGCACCGGCAGACCGGCGTCGTACGCTACATCGCGCTTGCCCAGGGCAATCACCGCAAAACCCGGTTCCGGCATCGACTGCACGTGTGCCCAGACTTCCAGCGCCGGGCGCAGGCCTTCATTCAGGTCACTACGACGGTCGAGCACACAGCATTGCGCTTCCTTGTAGATGCCATGGTCGTGGGCCACGTAGCTGCCCGGACGCAACACACTGAGGAAACGCCCGGCAGCGTTCTGTGCTTCGAACTCCTCGGCAATCAAGTCATACCAGGCGGAACCCGACGCAGTGATGATCGGCTTGGCGATCGCAAACGCGCCGCTGTCCTGCAACTGCACGGCCAAACGCACCAATGACTGGGCGAATGCGCGGATACCGGTCACCGCATGATCGCCATGGATCACGCCTTCGTAGCCTTCGATACCGGTCAGAGCCAGCGCCGGTTGCGCGTTGATGGCTTTGGCCAGCGCGATGACTTCGTCCTCAGTGCGGCAACCGCAACGGCCGCCGACCACACCGTATTCGATCATCACGTTCAGGCGCACGCCGCGCGAGGCAAAGTAGGCACCGAGGTCCGCGACGTTGTCCGGATGATCGACCATGCAATGGAAATCGAACGTCGGGTCCGCCAGCAGATCGGCGATCAACGCCATGTTCGGCGTACCGACCAATTGGTTGGCCATCAGCACCCGACGCACGCCATGGGCATAGGCCGCGCGGGTTTGCGTGGCGCTGGCCAGGGTGATGCCCCAGGCGCCGGCGTCCAGTTGGCGGCGAAACAAGGCAGGGGTCATGCTGGTCTTGCCATGGGGCGCGAGTTCGGCGCCACTGTTGCTGACAAAGTCCTGCATCCAGCGAATGTTGTGTTCCAGCGCTTCGCGGTGCAGCACCAGCGCCGGCAGGCTGACATCGCGGACCAGGTTGGCGCCGGTCTGGGCAAAACCCTTTTCCACGGCGGCAGTATTGTTGGCAGTAGACATGGTCGAACTCCTCACATTCGCGGCCGCAGGCAGCCGCATTTATTCGTTGATACGCCGGGCCAGGTGGTTGGCGTTGTCGATCAGCACTCGGCGATAGTCGTTGTAATGGGTCTTGGCATCAGCCCGTGGGGCCACGATGCACAGGGTCGCAATGGCCACGCCGTTGGGGTCTTTGACCGGGGCGGCGAAGCAATGGGTAAAGGTGTCGGCGACGCTATCGAAGGAGAAAAAGCCATCGATGCCGGCCTGCCGGATTTCCGCCAGAAACTGTTCCAGCGGCAGGCGCTCGCCGTTGGGCAGGATGAAGTCGTCATGGTCGATCAGGTCGACAATTTCCTCGTCACTCAAATGCGCCAACAGCAGGCGCCCGGAAGCGGTCCAGGGAATCGGCGCGTTCTCGCCGATGTCCGAGGAAATGCGGAAATGCCGCTCGCCCTCCTTCATCAGCGCCACGGTGTATTTGCGGCCATTGAGCAGGCACATCTGGGCGGTTTCGTGGGTCTGGCTGACGATTTCCTGCAAGGCGAGATCGGCCTCGCGGGTCAGGTCGAAATGACGCAAATGCGCCTGCCCGAGGAAGTACAACTGACGGCCCAGGTAGACATGACCGTCCTTGCCCACGGTTTCCAGAATGCGCCGTTCCAGCAGGGAGGCCACCAATTCGTAGACCGTGGATTTCGGGCTGCCGATACCGCTGGCAATTTCATTCGGGCGCAGGGGTTTGCCGATTTCCTTGAGGAAGTCGAGGATATCGAACGCCCGGTCCAGACCGCGAGCCCGGCGCTTGATGGTGTCTTCGGTCATTTCATTGGTTCCCATACAAAGTGCCGGGAGTTTACCTAGAGTGCGGTGGCGATTGTTAGGCCGCCATCGCGGGCAAGCCACGCTCCCACATTTGAAATGCATTCCCCTGGGGGAGCGTGGCTTGCCCGCGATGGGCGCGACTCGGTTCAGGCCTTTTTCTTGTACGCGATGCAGTCGATCTCGACCTTGCAGTCGACCATCATGTTCGCCTGCACGCAGGCACGGGCCGGAGCGTGTTCGGGTTTGAAGTACTCGGAGAAGACCTTGTTGAAACTCGTGAAGTCCCGTGGATCCTCCAACCACACGCCAGCACGCACCACATCTTCCAGGCCATAACCGGCCTCTTGCAGAATCGCAATCAGATTTTTCATGGTCTGGTGGGTCTGTTCGACGATGCCACCCGTAATGATCTCGCCATCCAGCGCCGGCACCTGCCCGGAAACGTGCAGCCAGCCATCGGCTTCAACGGCGCGGGCGAAAGGACGAGGCGTACCGCCAGCGGCGCTACTGCCGGTGCCGTAACGAGTAATGCTCATGAGTGTTTCTCCTGATTGAATTCTGAAAAGTTAAAAGCGCGTGTTTTTGAGAAACTCAGCCAGACGCGGTGATTGAGGGCGCTCGAACAGCTCCTTGGGTGGCCCCTGCTCTTCGATGCGCCCCTGATTCATGAAAACGATTTTGTCCGAGACTTCGAATGCAAAACGCATTTCGTGGGTGACCAGCAACATGGTCATGCCTTCGTCGGCCAGGCCCTTGATCACGTTCAGCACTTCGCCGACCAGTTCCGGGTCGAGGGCCGAGGTGACTTCGTCGAACAGCATCAGGCTCGGGTTCATCGCAATCGCCCGGGCAATCGCCACGCGCTGTTGCTGACCGCCGGACAACTGACCGGGATAGTGATCACGGCGTTCCAGCAAGCCGACGCGCTCCAGCCATTTTTCCGCCAGAGCAACGGCCTCGTCCTTGTGCAGTTTTTTCACCTTGAGCAAACCCAGGGTGACGTTCTGCAAGGCGGTGAGGTGCGGGAACAGGTTGAATTGCTGGAACGCCATGCCCGTCATTGCACGATGCCGGGCGATGACTTTTTCCGGGTGACGGATGCGTTTGCCGTCGACCTCGTCATAGCCGATGGACTCGCCGTCGAGCATGATCTGCCCGCCCTGGAATTCTTCGAGCATGTTTACGCAGCGCAGCAAGGTGGTCTTGCCCGAACCGCTGGAGCCGATCAGTGTGACGACGTTGCCGCGCTGCATGCTCAGGTCGACGCCCTTGAGCACTTCGAGCTTGCCGTATTGTTTGTGCAGGCCGCGTATGTCCAGCAGGGCCTGACCGTTTTGCGTGTTGGAGAGTTGAGTCATGGCAAGGCCACCCGCTTTTCAATGTGCCGGCCGAGTAATTCGATGGCGTAGTTGATGACGAAAAACAGAAATCCGGCGAACAGGTAAAACTCCAGGGTCATGAAGGTCCGGGCGATGATTTGCTGTGTGCTGAGCAGTAACTCCGCCACGCCGATCACCGACAACAGCGTCGAGGCCTTGACGATTTCCGTCGAGGAGTTGACCCAGGTCGGCAGGATCTGCCGCAACGCTTGAGGCAACAGCACGTAACCGAGGGATTGGAAAAACGTCAGGCCGATCGCCTTGCTCGCTTCCATCTGACCGCTAGGCAGTGCTTGCAACGCGCCGCGCACGATCTCGGCGACGTGGGAGCCGCAAAACAGCGTCAACCCCAACGCACCGGCCTGAAACGCGCTGATCTGCCAACCCAGTGCCGGCGCCATATAAAAGCAGGCCAGCACCAACACAAACACCGGCGTACCGCGAATCAGGTCGACGTAGACGCGAAACGGCGCACGCATCCAGAACTTGCCGTAGGTCAGCACCAGACCGGCGACAATGCCGACCATCGTGCCCAGCAAAATGGCCAGCGCCGACACCTGCACACTGGTCAGGAAGCCTTGCCACAACACTTCGCGGGCAACCCATAACTCATGCAACCAACCAGGGGATTCGTACATGGGGGGCTCCTATCGGCGAATCGCCAGACGCTGTTCGAGGTAACGCAGCATCATGGCAATGAGGTAACAGGCCGCCACATAGAGCGCCGTGGTCACCAGCCAGGTTTCAATCACCCGGTAGCTCTCGACATTGATCTTGCGCGCGTAATAGGTCAGCTCCGGCACCGCGATCGCAGCGGCCAGCGAAGTGTCCTTGAACAGCGAAATAAAGTTGTTCGACAAGGCCGGCAGCACATTGCGCAGCATCACCGGGACGGTGACGTAAGCCTTGACCTGCCACTCGCCGAGGCCGATGGCGAGCCCGGCTTCACGCTGGCCCTTGGGAATGCTCAACAAACCGCCACGGAACACTTCGGTCAGATACGCCCCGGCGTACAGCGACAGAGTGATGATGAACGACGGGATCTTGTCCAGACGAATGCCCAGGCTCGGCAAGGCAAAGTAGATCAACAGAATCAACACCAGAATCGGCGTATTGCGGATCACCGTCACATACACCGACGCCAGCACCCGCAATGCGCGGTGCTTCGAGAGCAAAGCAAACGCCATCATCAGGCCGATCACGCAACCGATGGCGATCGACACCAGCGCCAGCTCAAGACCCAGACCGAGCCCCGCCAGCAAGGTGTCGAAATCGCGCCACACGGCGGCAAAGTTCAACTGATAGTTCATGGTCAGCAGTACCTTGAACGGGGCGCGTTACAAGCGCCCCGCTCTCACGGGATCATTTGAATTCGACAGGGAAACCGATGGCTGGAGTCGGCAGATCGACACCGAACCATTGTTTGAAGGACGCCGCATAGGTCGGGAACTCAACGCCGGTCATGGCTTCATGCAGAGTGGTGTTGACGAAGTTCAGCCAGTCCTGATCACCGCGTTTAACTGCACAGGCGTAGGTTTGCGGGCTCCAGGCGTAAGTCGGGCTGCGGTAGCGGCCAGGGTTCTGCACCATCAGGTATTTCACCGACGACTGATCGGTGGCGGCGGCATCGGCACGGCCCGAGTTCACGGCCTGGTACATCAGGTCCACGCTGTCGTATTGATCGACCTTGGCCTTGGGCAACGCCTGGTGCACCAGCTCTTCGGCGTATACGTTCTGCAAGACCGCCACGGTCACGCTGTCGTTGGCAGCCTTGAGGTCTTCGATTTCCTTGTACTTGCTGTTCGCCGGCAGCAGCAGGCCGACGCCTTCGCGGTAGTACGGCAGGGTGAACGCCACCTGCTGCGCACGACTGGCGGTGACGGTGATGAACTGGCAACTGATGTCGACCTTGTCGGTCAGCAGGTTGGGAATCCGCGCATCGGACGACTGCACCACAAACTCGACTTTGGTCGGATCGTTGAACAACCCCTTGGCAATCATCCGCCCGATATCGATATCGAACCCCTGCAACTTGCCATCCGCTCCCTGGAAGTGCCACGGCGCATTGGTACTGCCCGTGCCCACAATCAATTTTCCACGGGCCAGCACGCTATCGAGCTTACTGTCCGCCGCCTGGGCCACGCCCATGGCAGCGGCGGTAGCCGCGAGAACAAAAACACACGCTTTTAACAAGGAAGGTCGGCGATGCATGGCAAGCACTCCAGGATGATGTTTATTCCGCTATACCGGACTTTGGTATGTAACAACGGAATAGACAGCAGAAAGTGTGCCACAGGTTGCGGAGAGAATGTTGGGGAGATTGAAAATCGATTTGAATCAACGGGATGGGAAAAACACTGAGGGATCTGTTACCAAACGCACGCGAGGGGAAGCGCTACCGTTGGCTACAGCGTGCGGGTACTTGCACCACAATTGGAGATGAATGACCGAAATTGACGCAGCGTGTCACCTGTAATTTCTGACAGTAGACCCGCCCCCGCTCCCTCCTTTAACGTCGACAAACCTCGATGGTCGTTGTGAAAAGGAGATTTTCAATGGGCTCGACACATCACTTGGCATCGCTCGCCCCGGTCTACCGCAAGGCGCTGAAAACCTGGCGCCCGGTGATCCTGTATTTCGGCGATGAACACTGTCCGGCCTGTGAATGGGCAGAACCGGTCTTTCGCGAAGTCGCCCTACGCTATCGTCATCACGCGAACATATATGTATTGAACACCCGTGAATCACCGCGGCACCCGAACGTTACCGGCACACCGACGGTGTTGTTCTTCAAGGACGGGCGATTGCGGAAGAAGCTCAAGGGCATTGGCACCCGAGAGACGCTGGAGGAGGATTTCGCCAGCCATGTTGGCAGGCTCAGGCCGCGATACGAGCCGCATAAAACGCGTCACGATCTGGCGTGGTTGCGCCAGACGTTGCGCGGGTTGTGTACGGTGCCTCGGGCGTTAGAGCGGTTGAATGGTCGTAGTGGGTGTTAGGGCTTGGGAGCGATGGCGTTTGGCAGGACGCTATCGCGAGCGAGCTCGCTCCCACATTGGATCTCCAGTGCTCACACGACCCGTGTGGGCGTGAGCCTGCTCGCGAACAGGCCCTGAATCCCGGAAAAAACTAGCGGTCGATACACACCAGCAGCACCCGCGTCACCCGCCGCTCCTCAACGGCCACCACTCTCATTCGCCAGCCCTGCCACTCCAGGCTGTCGCCGATCACCGGCAATCGATCCAGCAAGCTCACGACCAACCCGGCCAGGGTCTGATAGTCCTCAGTAGGCTCAGCCACGAATCCGGTCTGCTGTCGAACCCGTGTCAGGTTCAACGCACCGCTGACCAAAAAACCGCCTTGCTCTTCCACCACGTCCGGGCCTTCGATTTCGCTGGCGTCGGGCAGTTCGCCGGCAATCGATTCCAGAATGTCGGTCATGGTCAACACACCCACAAAGTCACCGAATTCATTGACCACGAACGCAATATGCGTCGAGGCCTGGCGCATCTGCTCCAGCGCATTGAGGATGGAGTAGCTGTCCAGCAAGTTAACGGTCTTGCGCGCCAACTGCTCCAGATCCGGTTCGTTGCCGGCCAGGTATTCTTTGAGCAACTCCTTCTTGTGCACGAAGCCCAGCGGCTCGTCCACCGCGCCGTCACGGATCAACGGCAAGCGCGAATAGGACGAATGCATCAGCCGCGTACGAATGGTAGGCGCATCATCGGCCAGGTCGATGTAATCAACGTCGGCACGCACGGTCATCAACGTTCGGATCGGCCGTTCGGCCAGTTGCAGTACGCCGCTGATCATCACCCGCTCGCGGCGGTCGAACAGTGCTTCGCCCGGTGCGTCGCCGTTGTCCAGCAGGTCGGCAACCTCCTCACCGACTTCCTCCACCGCCATGCTGCGACCGCCGAGCAAACGCAACACCGCATGGGCCGTTCGCTCGCGCATGGGCCGCAGCCCCTGGAGGGATTTCTTGCGGCGAGCGCGGGCGATCTGGTTGAACACTTCGATCAGGATCGAGAAACCGATGGCCGCATACAGATAGCCTTTGGGAATGTGGAAACCCAACCCTTCGGCCGTCAACGCGAAGCCGATCATCATCAAGAAGCCCAGACAGAGCATGATCACTGTCGGGTGCGCGTTGACGAACCGGGTCAACGGCTTGCTGGCGACGATCATCAGGCCGATGGAGATGATCACCGCGATCATCATCACCGCCAGTTCATCGACCATACCCACAGCGGTAATCACTGCGTCGAGGGAGAACACCGCGTCGAGCACCACAATCTGCGCCACGATCGGCCAGAACATCGCATATGCGGCGTTGGCCGAGCGCTGGCCGACATGGCCTTCGAGCCGTTCGTGCAATTCCATGGTGGCCTTGAACAGCAGGAACACTCCACCGAACAGCATGATCAGGTCACGACCGGAGAAGCTCTTGTCGAACACCTCGATCAGCGGCTGCGTCAAGGTGACCAGCCACGAGATACTCGCCAGCAAGCCCAGGCGCATGATCAGCGCCAACGACAATCCAATGATTCGCGCACGGTCGCGCTGCTCGGGCGGCAATTTGTCCGCAAGGATCGCGATAAACACCAGGTTGTCGATGCCGAGCACCAGCTCCAGCACAATCAACGTCAATAAGCCCAGCCAAGCGGTGGGGTCAGCTAACCATTCCATAAAAACGTCTCGATCTCTTCAGTGAATTCAGAATGCCAGGCACGGCAAGGCGCGGCGCAGAGGCCGTGGGATTGCAATGACGAAGTGTTTTGAATGTCGAAAGACCGGGTGTTTCAAGAGCGCGCAATGGCGCGATGAGGAAGGATAACCGGGAGGCTCCAAGAGGGTGTTCATGCAAGTCCTGAAAGACAAAAGGACTTGGATCGTACAGGCGAAACCGATAATTCCTACAATCGAAAATCATTTCAAAATTTGTAGTCAGCCTGGAATAAACCCTGACCGGGCTCGTCGTACTGCCACTGAAATCGTTCAGTAGCCACCACGAGAGCCCCGCCATGAAAAGCCTCCTGTCCGCGCTGTTTCTGATTGCCCTCAGCGGCACTGCCGCCGCTGCGTCTGCCGCCACCGCCAGCACCTCGAATGTCGAGGACTACAACTATTCGACACCGTTGAATATCGCCAAGGTCGTCAACATCACCCGCGGCGACTATTGCGGCATTGGCCCACGGGAGATGACCTACGTCGACACGATGGGCGCTACCCACGTCTTGCGCTATCAAGCGTTCGGTGATTCGTGTATCGATCAGAACTGATGTTTGAGCGACGCCATCACCCGCTCGGCATTCGCCTCACAGGCTATCCCCTCAGGCCGCGCCTGGATGCCTTCAATCACCCCCAGCAACTTCGCCTTGCTCTGTGCCAGGTGAAGTTGCATCTGTTCGATCTGCTCGACCTTGCGCAGCAGCCCCGCCAATAATTCTTCGTGCTTGAACTCGCCCGTCACCGTATCCGGCAACAATTGCTTCAGCTCTTCAAGGCTGAACCCGGCCTGCTGCGCGCACTGGATGATCATCAGCGTTTGCAGGACTTGTGCGGGATAATGCCGGTAGCCGTTGGCCGAGCGCTCTACCTGACGAATCAATCCCTGAGACTCGTAAAAGCGAATGCGCGATGCATTCAATCCGCTCAACTGCGCCAATTCACCAATCTTCATCCCGGCCTCATTTGCCTGCTTGACATTAAAGTTAACTTTAAGCTTAGCCTCTGCTCTTCACTGATGAGGAGTCAAGCATGTCGCCCTTCCAAGCGTTGAATCTGCCCAACGGCCAGACCGTCGGCAATCGTATTGCCAAAGCCGCCATGGAAGAAAATCTCGCCGACACCGGGCAAGCACCGTCAGGCGCATTGTTTCAGCTGTATCAGGCCTGGGCCGAGGGCGAAGCGGGCCTGTTGCTGACCGGCAATGTGATGATCGACCGCCGCGCCATGACGGGTCCCGGCGGCGTGGTGCTGGAAGATGAACGCGATCTGCAGCGCTTTCGTCAGTGGGCGACGATCGGGCGTTCCGGTGGCGCGCAGTTCTGGATGCAGCTCAATCATCCCGGTCGCCAAACCATGGCCAACCTCGGTCAACAAGCCTGGGCACCCTCTGCCGTCGCACTGGACCTGGGCGCGTTTTCCAAGATGTTCGCCGAGCCCAAACCGATGTCCGAAGACGATATCGCCGAAGTGATCGCACGCTTCGCCACCAGCGCGGCCCTCGCGGAAAAGGCCGGGTTCACGGGCGTGCAGGTTCATGCGGCTCACGGTTACCTGATCAGCCAGTTCCTCTCGCCGTTGACCAATCACCGCACCGACCGTTGGGGCGGCTCACTGGAGAACCGCGCGCGCTTGTTGCTGGACGTGGTCCGCGCCGTTCGCCGCGCGGTCTCACCGCAGTTTTGCGTGTCGGTGAAACTCAACTCTGCGGACTTCCAGAGGGGCGGCTTTGACGCCGACGACGCCCGCCAAGTGATTGTGTGGCTCAACGAACAATGCATCGATCTGCTCGAACTTTCCGGCGGCAGCTACGAAGCGCCGGCGATGCAAGGCGAAGCCCGCGACGGCCGGACGTTGGCGCGTGAAGCCTACTTCCTGGAAATGGCCGCTGAACTGGCCAGCGTCGCGCACATGCCGGTGATGGTGACAGGCGGCATTCGGCGCCTGGCTATCGTCCAGCAGGTACTCGACAGCGGCATCGCCATGGCAGGTATCGGCACGGCACTGGCGGTTGAACCGCAGTTGGTCAAACACTGGCGCGAAGGCCGCAACAGCCATCCGCAATTGCCGCCGATTCTATGGAAGCGCAAACCGTTGGCCGCACTGGCGAACATGGCAGTGGTGAAGTTTCAGCTGCATCGATTGAGCCGCGGGCGCAAGCCTCGTCCTCAGGTCTGGGCGGTGTGGGCGTTGATTCTTGACCGGCTGTACATAGGCCGGCGTACGCGGCAGTACCGTCAGGCGATGGGTAAATAGATTTAGACCGAGTTGCCTGCTCGCGATGGGGCCAGGACAGCCAGTCAATCACTCAACCAGGAATCAGCTCATCAATGTGCTGATAATCCGCTTGCAGCTCTACCGCCATCTGCTTCGCCCGGCCCAACCGGATCGGCCCGCGCTCGATATCAATCAGCAAGCTGGGGCATTCCAGCGCTGGCAACAATGACCACTCCTTCAATCGCCCATCGGTCAGCAACAACACACGCTGCTGTTCCGCCGGAAAGCGCTTTTTGCGCGTCGCCAACCAACGCCCCGCCTCACCCAGCGCCGCCAACACTGGCGTGCCACCGCTGGCGCCCAACCCATCAAGCCAGGTCCGCAATCCGCTGGACGCTTTCAAGCCTTGCACCTGCCATTTCGGCACATTGCCGCTGGCCGTCAACAACGCCAGGCGCGCACGCTGACGGTAGGCATCGTCAAACAGCTGCGCCAGCAACCCCTTCGCATCACTCAACGCCTGATGTCGGCGAGTCGAGGCGGAGGCGTCGACAATCACCAGCCACAGCTCATGGGCGCTTCGAGTGCGAAGGTGGAACAACACGTCGCTGCGCTGACGAGGCCGACCATTGAGCAAGGTGCCGGGCCAGTTGATCGAGCCGCTGCGTGCAGCATGGCGTTTGCCCTGTTTGCCGTTGTCCAGCCGTCCTGTACGGGGTCTGGCATTCGCCCCCGCGTCAGATCGAGGGCGAATGCCTAGGGCTTTTTTG
This sequence comes from Pseudomonas mucoides, assembly GCF_015461845.1. Lineage (GTDB taxonomy): Bacteria > Pseudomonadota > Gammaproteobacteria > Pseudomonadales > Pseudomonadaceae > Aquipseudomonas > Aquipseudomonas mucoides. The sequence continues at coordinate 627,086 of NZ_JACOPW010000002.1, forward strand.
GCCAGCTCGGCACTTCACGGCGGGCGCCAACCGGCAGCGCCTGGGCGGGCATTTCACCCCATTGCCCCTGGCCTTCGCTCGGGGCGGACTGTTGCGGGGATGGCGCCTGACTGTGCTGCGGGGCCGGCGGTGATTGCTCGCGGCGGCGATGGCGCAAGGCGAATTCAGCGACGGCGTCGATATCGTCCTCACTGATCGCGTTCGCTCCGCGCCACGCAGCGTGGGCGCGAGCCGCACGCAGCCACACCAGGTCAGCGCGCAAGCCATCGACGCCGGCAGCAAAGCAGCGCTCAGTGATCAGCGCCAACGCTTGATCGTCGAGCGGGATGCTCGGCAAGAGGCGACGGGCCTTCTCGCACCGTTCGCGCAGCGATTGCTGCGGGTGTTCCCACTGCGCGCAAAAGCGCTGCGGATCGCTGTCGAAATCCAGGCGCCGACGGATGATCTGCCCCCGCTCGATCGGTGCGGTGTGGCCGCTGAGCGCGACGTTCAGGCCAAAGCGGTCGAGCAATTGCGGACGCAGTTCGCCTTCTTCCGGGTTCATGGTGCCGATCAGCACAAACTTCGCCGAATGCCGATGGGAAATACCATCACGCTCGATCAGGTTGGTGCCGCTGGCGGCGACGTCGAGCAACAGGTCCACGAGGTGGTCGGGCAGCAGGTTGACCTCGTCGACGTAGAGCACGCCACCATCGGCCTTCGCCAGTACGCCGGGAGAGAATTGCGCACGCCCGTCGCTCAGCGCGGCATCGAGGTCGAGGGTGCCGACCAGACGTTCTTCCGTGGCGCCCAGCGGCAAGGTGACGAACTGACCGCTGGCCAGCAGGTCCGCGAGGCCCCGGGCCAGGGTGGATTTGGCCATGCCGCGCGGACCTTCGATCAGCACGCCGCCGATCTTCGGGTCGATGGCGGTCAGGTACAGGGCGAGCTTCAAGTCGTCGGCGCCGACCACGGCGGATAAGGGGAAATGCGGGGTGTCGGTCATGTCGAATCTCGTGTGTGGTCGGTGATGTGATCGTTTCCACGCTTTGCGTGGGAACGATCATGCCCTCATGAATCTTCTTCTATATCCAGCAGCAGGTTTTCCAGGGCCTCGCGGTACTCGCCCGGCTCCTTCCACATCCCCCGCTGCTGCGCTTCCAGCATCCGTTCGGTCATGTCGCGCAAGGCATGCGGATTGTGCTCGCGAACAAACTCGCGCGTCGCCGAGTCGAGCAAATAGGCATCAGCCAGCAACGCGTACTGGTGATCGTCAATCAGCTGCGTCGTCGCGTCGAAGGCAAACAGGTTATCGACCGTCGCCGCCAGTTCAAACGCGCCTTTGTAGCCGTGACGCTTGACCCCGTCGATCCACTTTGGATTGGCCGCCCGGGAGCGGATCACCCGGTTCAGTTCTTCTTTCAAGGTGCGGATCTTCGGCAGATCCGGCTGACTGTGATCGCCGTGGTAACTGGCCGCTGTTTCACCGCTAAGGCTTTCCACGGCAGCAAGCATGCCGCCCTGGAACTGGTAATAGTCGTTGGAATCGAGCAAGTCGTGCTCACGGTTGTCCTGGTTTTGCAGCACCGCTTGCACCTGACTCAAGCGCTGGGCGAATTGTTCGCGGGCGGCGGTGCCTTCGTCGGAACCGCCATAAGCATAGCCGCCCCAATTCAGGTAAACCTCGGCCAGGTCTTCACGGCTTTGCCACAGGCGCCCGTCGATGGCGCCCTGCACACCGGCGCCGTAGGCACCGGGCTTGGCACCAAAAATTCGCCAACCGGCCTGACGGTTCGCGGCGTCTTCATCCAGGCCCGATTGCATCAGTGCTTCACGCTCGGCACGCACTTTGGCGGCCAAGGGGTTGAGGTCGTCGGGTTCATCCAGCGCTGCGACCGCTTGCACCGCCGCATCGAACAGACGGATCAGGTTGGCAAACGCATCGCGAAAGAACCCGGAAACACGCAGGGTCACGTCCACACGCGGACGGTCGAGCAAGCTCAGCGGCAGGATTTCGAAATCGTCGACCCGCTGACTGCCTGTGGCCCAGACCGGGCGCACGCCCATCAGCGCCATGGCCTGGGCGATGTCGTCGCCGCCGGTGCGCATGGTCGCGGTGCCCCACACTGACAGGCCGAGCTGGCGCAGGTGATCGCCATGGTCTTGCAGGTGTCGTTCGAGGATCAGGTTGGCGGACTGGAAACCGATGCGCCACGCAGTGGTGGTGGGCAGGTTGCGCACGTCCACCGAATAGAAATTGCGCCCGGTTGGCAGCACGTCCAGGCGACCGCGACTGGGTGCGCCGCTCGGGCCGGCGGGGACGAAGCGGCCGTTCAAGGCGTCGAGCAGACCGCGCATTTCGGCTGGGCCGCAGGCGTCAAGGCGTGGGGCGACGACTTCGCACAAGTTGTCGAGGATGGCGTGCACTTCCGCCCAACCCGGCTCACTCCTACAAGGTCCGGGTTCGGTCGACAACGTTTGGGTAATGAGTTGAGCGGCGAACAATTCCAGGCGTTCACGGGTATCCCCCGCCGTGCGCCAGGCTTCATCGGTGAGGGTTTGCAGTTCAATGGGACGCGGCCCGCTCCAAGGCTCGGCCAGCGCACAATCCAGCGGATCGAACCCCAACTCGAACGCCTTGGCCAATGCCCGCAGCAAACTCGATTGCGCGCCACGCCCATCGCCACGCGGAATCCGCAGCAAAGCCAGCAAGGTGTCGATGCGCAACCGCCCTGTCGGTGATTCACCAAAGATGTGCAAGCCATCGCGAATCTGCGACTCCTTCAAATCGCACAAATACGTGTCCAGTCGCGGCAACCAGATCGCCGCGTCGGCATCGCTGTCGAGTTTTTCGTCCAGTTGCAGCTCACGATCAATGTGCGTGTCGCGCACCAGTTGCAGGATGTCGCGCTGCAATTCACGGGCGCGGCGCGGATCGAGCAGTTGCGCTTCGTAATACTCATCGGCCAGCAGCTCAAGGTTGCGCAGTGGGCCGTAGGTTTCAGCGCGCGTCAGCGGCGGCATCAGGTGGTCGATGATCACCGCTTGGGTGCGGCGCTTGGCCTGCGCGCCCTCGCCCGGATCGTTGACGATAAACGGGTAGATGTTCGGCAGCGGCCCGAGCAACGCATCCGGCCAGCAGCTTTCCGAGAGCCCGACGCCTTTGCCCGGCAACCATTCGAGGTTGCCGTGTTTGCCGACGTGGATCACACCGTGGGCGCCATAGGTGTTGCGCAGCCAGAAGTAGAACGCCAGATAACCGTGGGGCGGCACCAGGTCCGGGTCGTGATAGACCGCGCTCGGGTCCACCTGATAGCCGCGCGCCGGTTGAATGCCGACGAAGGTCAGGCCAAAACGCAGGCCGGCAATCATCATCCGTTCGCCACGGTACATCGGGTCGTTTTCGGGGGTGCCCCAGCGCTCCAGCACGGCCTGGCGATTGGCCTCGGGCAAGGCGTCGAACATCCGCTGGTATTCGTCCAGCGCGAGGCTTTGATGACACGGACGCTGGTCGAGCGTGTCAAGGTCGTTGCTGACGCCGCCAAGCAATTGCTGGATCAACGCGGTGCCACTGTCCGGTAATTCGGCCGGCAACGGATAACCTTCTTGATGCAGCGCACGCAGGATGTTCAACGCGGCGGCTGGCGTGTCGAGGCCGACACCATTACCGATTCGCCCATCGCGGGTCGGGTAGTTGGCGAGAATCAGGGCGATGCGTTTTTCGCGGTTCGGCACCCGCGCCAGATCGATCCAGCGCCGCGCCAGTTCAGCGACGAAATCCATGCGTTCCGGTTGCGGTCGATAACACACCACGTCCGACTGACTGCGCTCGCTGCGCCACGCCAGGTCCTTGAAGCTGATCGGGCGGCTGATGATCCGACCGTCCAGTTCCGGCAGCGCGATGTGCATCGCCAGGTCGCGCGGGCCTAGGCCCTGCTCGCTGGCGCGCCAACCGGGTTCGTTGTCCTGGGCGCATATCGCCTGGATCACCGGGATGTTGCGGCGAAACGGTCGCAGATGCGGCGCTTCGGGGCTGGATTGGGCAAAACCGGTGGTGTTCAGAATCACCCCCGCCTCGACTTCATCCAGCCAATCCTCGACCACCGTCAGGCAGCCGGGCTCTTTCAAACTGGCCACGGCCATCGGCAAAGGGTTTAACCCGGCCGCTTGCAAACGCTGGCAGAAAACATCGATGAAAGCGGTATTGGCCGCTTGCAAATGCGAGCGGTAAAACAGCACTGCCGCCACCGGTTGATCGGCTTGCCAGTCGGCCTGCCAATCCTTCAGTTCAGCCGGACTTTTGTGCGGGTGGTAAATCGCTGTGCGCGGCAGGACTTGCGGCTCGGCCCACGCGTAATCGCGGTCCAGCCAGCGAGTGGCGAGGCAGCGGAAAAAGTCCAGGGCATTGCCCATGCCGCCCTGACGCAAAAACTGCCAGAGCCGATCACGGTCGCAGGCCTCGACGGTACTGAGGTCGCTCAGTTCCGGGTCCGGACGATCATCGCCGGGCACCAGAATCAGCTGCACGCCTCGCTCGGACAATTGCACCAGCCGCTCGACGCCATAACGCCAGTAGGCAATGCCGCCGTGCAGCGAGATCAGGATCACCTTGGCGTGGCGCAGCACTTCATCGACATACAAATCGACCGAGGCGTGATTCTGCACCTGCATCGGGTTGGCCAAACGTACGCTCGGGTAGTCGTCGGGCAGTTGCTGCGCGGCTTCGGCCAGCAGCGCCAGGCTGGAATCGCCGCTGCACAGGATCACCAGCTCGGCGGGGGTTTGTCCGAGGTCGGCGATGTTGTCATCCGACACAAAACCGCCGGGCTGGGTCCTGAGCAGGTGCATGGCTTAAACGCTGAGCGCAGCGCGCAATTGCGCTTCGAGTTCGGCGGCGTCCAATTCCTGGCCGATCAGCACCAGGCGCGTGGTGCGTCCTTCCTCGACTCCCCACTGGCGGTCGAAGTGCTTGTCGAAACGTGTGCCCACGCCCTGAATCAGCAAGCGCATTGGTTTGTTCGGGATTGCCGCGAAACCTTTGATACGCAGGATGCCGTGCTTGACCACCAGTTGCGTCAGGGCGTCCATCAGCAGGCTTTCGTCGGCTTGCGGCAGCTCAATGGAGATCGAGTCGAACGCGTCGTGGTCGTGATCATCTTCACCTTCGTGGTGATGATCGTGGTGACTGTGACGGCTGTCGATGTGCTCTTCGGAGCCCGCGCCGAGGCCGATCAACACGTCCAGTGGCAGGCGACCACTGCTGGCTTCGATGACTTTCACTGCAGGCGGCAGTTCTTCGGCGACTTCGAGGCGCACGCGTGCCAGGTCTTCAGGGCTGATCAGGTCGGCCTTGTTGAGGATCACCAGGTCGGCGCTGGCCAGTTGGTCGGCGAACAGTTCGTGCAGCGGCGATTCGTGGTCCAGGTTCGGGTCGAGTTTGCGCTGGGCATCCACTTGATCCGGGAACGCGGCGAAGGTGCCGGCGGCCACGGCCGGGCTATCGACCACGGTGATCACTGCGTCAACGGTGCAGGCGCTGCGGATTTCTGGCCACTGGAAGGCCTGGACCAGCGGCTTTGGCAGGGCCAGGCCCGAGGTTTCGATGAGGATGTGATCGAGGTCGCCGCGACGGGCCACCAGTTCGCGCATCACCGGGAAGAATTCTTCCTGGACGGTGCAACACAGGCAGCCGTTGGCCAGTTCGTAGACGCGACCGTTGGCTTCTTCTTCGGTGCAGCCGATGGAGCACTGCTTGAGGATTTCGCCGTCGATGCCCAGCTCGCCGAACTCGTTGACGATCACCGCAATGCGACGGCCTTGGGCGTTGTCGAGCATGTGCCGCAGCAAGGTGGTTTTGCCCGAGCCGAGGAAGCCGGTAACGATGGTGACGGGGAGTTTGGCCAGTGTTTTCATCGGATGCCCTTTGGCAAGGTGGCGGGCATACGGGACGACGACCGCAGCAGCACACGCTGCGCGGAAGATTTCGCCACCGGATCACCCCGCCCGGTTGAAAGTCAGAATCTGTGTCGAGGCAGGTCTCCTGGCTGACGGCTGGCCAGTCGTTTGACTGGCGGTTTCTGCGCCTTCCCGCTCGCGCCATGGCTGGCGCATGCAGTGGCATGGCAGAAACTGAACCGTTCACAGTTGCGGGGGCAGCCGCGGCATTGACCGCGTTCCCTTCTTAGCTTCGGCAAACGCCGAAGAACCTCGAAAGCGCAAGGCTACGCATCGCGCTGGGGCGGGTCAATGTCTTGTGGCGGCCATTAGGACGCTATGGCGTCGACACGGTCCCAAGTTGAGAACCCTTGCCAATTGACGCGAATCCCCCGCCCATGCTCTCCTACGCATCTTGTTACGGGTGCCCTTCACAGGGTGAAACGGGAAACCGGTGAATCATGTGCTTTACTCAAAGCCATGTCAGTCCGGTGCTGCCCCCGCAACGGTAAGCGAGCGAAGCATCAAATCCACTGTGCCAGCAGTTCGGCATGGGAAGGTGATGCTTGCAGGTCAAGGCGAAAGCCTGCGCCCCTCGTGAGCCCGGAGACCGGCCCGCAACACCCAGTGACCGTTACGGTCACTGAACAACAAACCCGCGGTGGGCGGGCGCTGTTTGAACGTCTGCGTGCCCGGCTCGCAGGGGTTTTCCATGCGCTCTATTCACCCGCTGACAGACCAGAGGGATGCGCCATGTCGATCATCAACAGCACCGCCAGCAACGCCGATAAGAGCACCGCCAGCACCACGTCTACCCTGACCCAACGCCTGACTGCCGCCATCTGCGCGTCGATCCTGGGCGCGTGCCTGGTGTATTTCGCCGGTTTCTCGCACATCGAAGCGGTGCACAACGCTGCACACGATACCCGTCACAGCTCTGCGTTCCCGTGCCATTGAGAGCTCTCGACATGATCAAGCGTATTGCGCAAACCGCAGGGTTTACCGGGCTGCTGGCCGCCCTGCTGCTGACCTTGCTGCAAAGCTTCTGGGTCGCACCGCTGATTCTTCAAGCGGAAACCTACGAGAAAGCCGAGCCCGCAGTGGTTCAACCCCATGAACACGCCGAAGGCGCCATGGCCGCGCACACCCACGACGCCGAAGCCTGGGAGCCGGAAGACGGCTGGCAGCGCGTGCTGTCGACCACTGGCGGCAATCTGGTGGTGGCCGTTGGTTTCGCCCTGATGCTCGCCGGCCTCTACACCCTGCGTGCACCGACTAAAACGTCTCAAGGCCTGCTCTGGGGTCTGGCCGGTTATGCAACGTTTGTCCTCGCACCGACCCTGGGCCTGCCGCCTGAACTGCCGGGCACCGTTGCGGCGGATCTGGCGCAACGGCAGATCTGGTGGATCGGCACTGCTGCTTCAACCGCTGTCGGTATCGCGCTGATTGTGTTCAGCCGTCACTGGCTGATGAAAGTGCTGGGCGTGGCGATTCTGGCCGTTCCGCACGTGATTGGCGCGCCACAACCGGAAGTGCATTCGATGCTCGCGCCGCAAGCCCTGGAAGCTCAATTCAACATCGCTTCGCAGTTGACCAACGTAGCGTTCTGGCTGGCCCTGGGCCTGATCAGCGCCTGGTTGTTCCGCCGCAAAAGCGATGGCCAATACCACGCATGACTGATGCCAGCACAGCGCCGACGCTAGTGGTCGGCCTGGGCTGCCAGCGCGGCTGCCCCGCGAGCACGCTGCGGGCATTGCTGGATCAGGCGCTACAGGCTCATCAAATCGGGCTTCATGAGATAAAGGCACTCGCCAGCATTGACCTGAAGCGCGATGAGCCTGGCCTGATCGAACTCGCGGAACAACTCGCACTGCCGTTGATGTTCTTCAGCAGTGAACAATTGGCTGGATATCACACCAGCCTCAGCCATCGTTCCGACATCGCGTTCGAACGCACCGGCTGCTACGGCGTAGCGGAAAGTGCCGCCCTGGCACTGGCCGAACAGCTGGCTCAGGCTCCGGTAAAACTGCTGATCTGCCGACAAAAATACGCGCAAGCAACCCTGGCATTGGCCGGCGCTGCGTAAAATCCCCGATAATCGCGCATTCGATCATGAGCAATCTTCATCTGAAGCGTTGCCCGGCCTCTTTTTTCACAGGAAACGACGATGACCGTCTACTTCATTGGCGCGGGTCCCGGCGACCCGGAACTGATCACGGTCAAAGGCCAACGGCTGATTCGCAGCTGCCCGGTGATCATCTATGCCGGCTCACTCGTGCCGGCAGCCGTGCTGGAAGGCCATCGCGCCGAACAGGTGGTCAACAGCGCTGAATTGCACCTGGAGCAGATCATTGATCTGATCAAAACCGCCCACGCCAACGGTCAGGACGTGGCGCGGGTGCATTCCGGCGATCCGAGCCTGTATGGCGCGATTGGCGAGCAGATTCGCTACCTGCGTGAACTCGACATTCCGTTTGAAATCATTCCTGGCGTGACGGCGACCGCGGCGTGTGCAGCGCTTTTAGGGGCTGAACTGACCTTGCCGGACATCTCGCAAAGCGTGATTCTGACCCGCTATGCCGACAAGACCGCCATGCCGCCGGGCGAGGAACTGGGCAGCCTGGCGCAGCATGGGGCGACCATGGCCATTCATTTGGGCGTGAATCATCTGGAGAAAATCCTCGCTGAGCTGCTGCCGCATTACGGCGCGGACTGCCCGATTGCGGTGATCCACCGGGCGACGTGGCCGGATCAGGATTGGGTGGTGGGAACGCTTGAGGACATTGCCGGGAAGGTCGAGGCCAAAGGGTTTCGGCGCACGGCGTTGATTCTGGTGGGACGGGTGTTGGGGAGTGATCAGTTCAGCGAGTCGTCGCTGTATCGTGCGGGGCATGCGCATCTCTATCGCCCATAGGGCCCCATCGCGAGCAAGCTCGCGATGGGGCCACTGAATTTCACCCATAAAAAAACGGCGCTCACGGGGCGCCGTTTTTCATGTCGCAGCGAACACCTTAGTAGTAGGCGTTTTCTTTCTGCGTGTGGTCAGTCACGTCACGCACACCCTTGAGCTCAGGAATACGCTCAAGCAACGTGCGCTCGATGCCTTCTTTCAGGGTCACGTCCGCCTGGCCGCAGCCCTGGCAACCGCCACCGAATTTCAGCACGGCAATGCCGTCTTCAACGACATCGATCAGGCTGACCTGACCGCCGTGGCTCGCCAGCCCCGGGTTGATTTCGGTTTGCAGGTAGTAATTGATGCGCTCATTGACCGGGCTGTCGGCGTTGACCATCGGTACTTTGGCGTTTGGCGCCTTGATGGTCAGCTGGCCGCCCATGCGGTCAGTGGCGTAGTCGACCACCGCATCGTCCAGGAAGGCTTCGCTGAACGAGTCAATGTAAGCGGTGAAGCTTTTGAGCCCCAGCGCCGTGTCTTCAGGTTTTTCTTCGCCCGGCTTGCAGTAGGCAATGCAGGTTTCGGCGTACTGGGTGCCAGGCTGGGTGATAAAGACGCGGATGCCGATGCCCGGGGTGTTCTGCTTGGAGAGCAGGTCAGCCAGGTAATCGTGGGCGGCGTCGGTAATGGTTATAGCGGTCATGGAAACTCCTCGCAGGCTTGGGCGCAGTTTACGCCAATCAACGCGCCGCACAAAGTCCTAGTATTTTTGTCGGGAAAGATTCCGACGATCCCCTGATCCCTGATCCCCTGTGGGAGCGAGCTTGCTCGCGATAGCGTCCTGACAGTCAGCATAAATGTTGATTGATCCGACGCCATCGCGAGCAAGCTCGCTCCCACAGGGGGTGTCGCGGTGAGTCAGAGGTTTTGGTAGCGGTTCATGTCCAGCACACCCTCTTCCACCGGATCGGTCTCGTGGACATAGCGACTCAGGTCGTGGAAATAGAACCAGAATTGCGGATGACTGCGGCGAATTCCCCAACGTTCGACGATTTTCTCGAAGCCGTCATCGTCCTTGGCGTTTTCCATTGCATCGACGAACGCCGGCACCTGGTCGGCCGGGATGTTGAAGATGAAATTCGGGTAACTGCTGAGTACGCCCGGGAAAATCGTCAATGTGTCCAGCCCCGGCTGGTAGCGCAACGATTCACCCAACAGGAACGCCACGTTGCTGTGCGCACGGTTGCGCAGCAGGCTGTAGACCTCGCGCTTGCCGCTCGTCGTTTCGATGCGCAACATCGTCGCTTCCGGCAACTGGTCGATGACCTTCAAGCCCGCCGCCGGCCTCGATGTCAGGCGACTCAAGGCCTGTTCGGCGCCCTGCAAGGCCGGGTCGATGTTCGGTCGCGAGCAATAGGCGCCGTCGCAGCGGTTGATCGGGTCGGGGGTGGCATTGAGCTCGCCGTAACGGACCAGCAACTGTTGGGCGAAGTCGCGCTTGGGGTCCTTCTCGTCGAGTTTCAACGCAGTGGGTTTGTCGTCATCGATGGACTCATAGTCCAGCCACATCTTGAACTTGCCGCTGTTCTGGTACCAATCGTCAAGGTAGGCGTCCCGGGAGTCCGCCGGCATCAGACGCAGGAAGTTCTGCTCGGCGCCGTTACGGATCAGGTCGAAGTACAAACGGGTCTGGGCCTGGTGAGAAACGTTGCCGAACACGTCGAAGTTCACCGCCAATTGATAGTAGGTACGCTCCAGCAACGGGAAGTCGAACAGCCACATCGTTTGCGGCACATCGCCGATCAGGCCTTTGTTCACCGATGCACTGTCAAAGTGCCGGAAGATGCTCAACAGCGCGTTGTCATTCCCCGCCCACAAGGCCGACCAGCTCGGTGCCGGTACATCGGCGTAGCTGTCCCGACGCAGTGCTTCGTACTCGTTACGCTTGTCGCGGTAGTCATGCCACAGGCTCAAGACACTGCCGACATCATCGTTTTGGCCAGGCATGGCCAGCAACGGCGTCGCCTGGCCGCGGTAGTTGGGATCGATGATATAGAGGTCGTGTTCAGGGGCCTGGAACAGCGCCCAGAAGTTATCGCGGATCACGTCCGTGGCGATCTGGCCACGGCAGACCGGGCCACGAATAAAGGTGCGCACGAAGTATTCGGCGTTATCCAGCATGAACTGGTAGCGCGCCTGCGCCGGGATCGCCTCGAAGGTAGCGAACGGATTGGCCCGCCGTTCAGGTCCGTAACCTGGCGAGGCGTTGACCTGCCAGTCGCCGCTATAGAACAGGCTTTTGACCCGCGCCATCTTCGCCGCACTCAGCGGGTAGGTGATGTGGGTCTTTTGCACAATCACGCCCTGCACCGGCCACAGGCGGTAAAACACCTGAGTGCCCGGGTCGTCATTCGGGCGCCGGGTGTTGATCAGGTCAATCGGCTGGCCGGTGGGCGTGCGCGAACGCACCCACTGGAAGAAATGCCCGGGTTCGCCGTCCTTGAAGTAGATATGCGCAAGAAACCAGTGCTCGAACAACCAGCGCGCCACCAGGCTTTGCCGGGAGCCGGGCGCGTTGAGCAGGTTTTCCCATTGCACCACCTCCTGTGCTTCTTTTGCGCTTGGCACCAGCCCCACCTCATCGATCGGCGCACCCGACGCCAGCCAGCGCTGCAACGTCTGATATTGCTGATCGGTCAGGCCGGTGACCGCCAGCGGCATGCCCTCTTTGGGATGGGAACTGGCGTAATTGTCGAACTCTGCGGGCGTGGCGCACATGTTTTCCCGGTTCAGACCGAGAACGATGTCTTGCGGTAATTTGATGTTGGGTTGCAATGGGGTTTTGTGGCCCAGTTCCAGCATCCGTGCCATCAACGCGGCCTGACTGCCCTGGGCGTCAAGCATCGGATAGAAGCCCTTCTGCTGCCAGGCGTGCTTGCCGAACGCGTCGTAAAACAGCCGCGTCGGTGCCGCAGCGGTACTGCGGTCGCCGTCGTAGACCGTGACTTTCGTGGCGCCCCGCGCCGCCCCTTCGCCACTGCCCAGGTTGAGCTGGCAGGGGGCATCGTTGCACGCATGGCAGGCGACGCACTTTTCGGTAAAGATCGGTTGGATGTCGCGGCTGTAGGAAATCGCAGAGGACATGGCCGGACCTTGCGCCGCGGCGCCCCAGCTTAAAAGCAGCATGAAAATGCTGGTGATGACGCGATACGACATATCCCTGGTCCCAATCATGAAAAATCGCGGCGATTCTACCGGTCAGATACCCATACCAACATGAACGATATTCATGCAAAACCGGGTGATGCTCTAAAAGCGCACAGGTTTGCTATGATCCCGCCCCTTCGTCATGGTCTTTCCGAGTAGTCCAAATGTCCGATCGCAGTGTTCGCCTTCAAGCTCTCAAGCACGCCCTCAAAGAGCGCATCCTGATTCTCGATGGCGGCATGGGCACGATGATCCAGAGCTACAAGCTCGAAGAGCAGGATTACCGTGGCAAACGCTTTGCTGACTGGCCAAGCGATGTCAAAGGCAACAACGACCTGTTGGTGCTGACTCGCCCGGATGTGATTGGGGGTATCGAGAAAGCCTACCTGGATGCCGGCGCCGATATTCTGGAAACCAACACGTTCAACGCCACCCAGATTTCCCTGGCCGACTATGGCATGCAGGGCCTGGCGTATGAGTTAAACGTAGAAGGCGCACGCCTGGCCCGCAAGGTGGCTGACGCCAAGACCCTGGAAACCCCGGACAAGCCACGTTTCGTCGCTGGCGTGCTTGGCCCTACCAGCCGCACCTGCTCGCTGTCCCCGGACGTGAACAACCCCGGTTACCGCAACGTGACCTTTGATGAGCTGGTGGAAAACTACACCGAATCCACCAAGGGCCTGATCGAAGGCGGCGCCGACCTGATCCTGATCGAAACCATCTTCGACACCCTGAACGCCAAAGCCGCGATCTTTGCCGTGCAAGGCGTGTTCGAGGAGCTCGGCATCGAGTTGCCGATCATGATTTCCGGCACCATCACCGACGCCTCCGGCCGTACCCTCTCCGGCCAGACCACCGAAGCGTTCTGGAACTCCGTGGCTCACGCCAAGCCGATCTCGGTCGGTTTGAACTGCGCCCTCGGTGCCAGCGAATTGCGTCCGTACCTGGAAGAGCTGTCGAACAAGGCTGGCACCCATGTTTCCGCGCACCCGAACGCCGGTCTGCCGAACGAGTTCGGTGAGTACGACGAACTGCCGGTGGACACTGCCAAGGTCATCGAGGAGTTCGCTCAAAGCGGTTTCCTGAACATTGTCGGCGGCTGCTGCGGCACCACCCCTGGCCACATCGAAGCCATCGCCAAGGCCGTAGCCGGTTACGCACCGCGTCAAATTCCGGAAATCCCCAAGGCCTGCCGCCTGTCGGGCCTGGAACCGTTCACCATCGACCGCAGCTCGTTGTTCGTCAACGTCGGTGAGCGGACCAACATCACCGGCTCGGCCAAGTTCGCCCGCCTGATCCGCGAAGACAACTACACCGAAGCCCTGGAAGTCGCCCTGCAGCAGGTCGAAGCAGGCGCCCAGATAATCGACATCAACATGGACGAAGGGATGCTCGATTCGAAGAAGGCCATGGTGACCTTCCTCAATCTGATTGCCGGCGAGCCGGACATCTCCCGCGTCCCGATCATGATCGACTCCTCCAAGTGGGAAGTGATCGAGGCCGGCCTGAAATGCATCCAGGGCAAGGGCATCGTCAACTCGATCAGCATGAAAGAAGGTGTCGAGCAGTTCATCCATCACGCCAAACTGTGCAAGCGCTACGGTGCCGCGGTGGTCGTCATGGCCTTCGACGAAGCCGGCCAGGCCGACACCGAAGCGCGCAAGAAAGAAATCTGCAAACGCTCCTACGACATTCTGGTCAACGAAGTCGGCTTCCCGCCGGAAGACATCATCTTCGACCCGAACATCTTCGCCGTGGCCACCGGTATTGAAGAACACAACAACTACGCTGTGGACTTCATCAACGCTTGCGCTTACATCCGCGACGAACTGCCGTACGCGCTGACCTCGGGTGGTGTGTCCAACGTGTCGTTCTCGTTCCGAGGCAACAACCCGGTGCGTGAAGCGATCCACTCGGTGTTCCTGCTGTACGCGATCCGCAATGGCCTGACCATGGGTATCGTCAACGCCGGTCAGCTGGAGATTTACGACCAGATCCCGCAAGAGCTGCGCGACGCCGTCGAAGACGTGATCCTAAACCGCACCCCGGAAGGCACCGACGCCCTCCTCGCCATCGCCGACAAGTACAAGGGCGATGGCAGTGTCAAGGAAGCCGAGACCGAAGAATGGCGCGGCTGGCCGGTCAACAAGCGCCTGGAACATGCGCTGGTCAAGGGCATCACCACGCACATCGTTGAAGACACCGAAGAGTCGCGCCAGTCGTTCGCCCGACCGATCGAAGTGATCGAAGGCCCGCTGATGTCCGGCATGAACATCGTTGGCGACCTGTTCGGCGCCGGCAAAATGTTCCTGCCGCAAGTGGTGAAATCCGCCCGCGTAATGAAGCAGGCCGTGGCCCACTTGATCCCGTTCATCGAACTGGAAAAAGGCGACAAACCGGAAGCCAAGGGCAAGATCCTGATGGCAACGGTGAAAGGCGACGTGCACGACATCGGCAAGAACATCGTCGGCGTGGTGTTGGGCTGTAACGGCTACGACATTGTCGACCTCGGCGTGATGGTCCCGGCGGAGAAAATCCTGCAAGTGGCCAAGGAGCAGAAGTGCGACATCATCGGCCTGTCGGGCCTGATTACGCCTTCGCTGGATGAAATGGTCCACGTCGCCCGTGAAATGCAGCGTCAGGACTTCCACCTGCCGCTGATGATCGGTGGCGCGACCACCTCCAAAGCGCACACGGCGGTGAAGATCGAGCCCAAGTACAGCAACGACGCGGTGATCTACGTGACGGACGCCTCCCGCGCCGTGGGCGTGGCGACGCAGTTGCTGTCCAAGGAGCTGAAACCGGCGTTTGTCGAGAAGACCCGCCTGGAATACATCGACGTTCGCGAGCGCACGGCCAACCGCAGCGCGCGCACCGAGCGCCTGAGCTACCCGGCTGCGATCGCCAAGAAGCCGCAGTTTGACTGGAGCACTTACGCACCGGTCAAACCGACGTTCACCGGCTCCAAGGTGCTGGACAACATCGACCTGAAGGTTCTGGCCGAGTACATCGACTGGACGCCATTCTTTATCTCCTGGGACCTGGCCGGCAAATTCCCGCGCATCCTCCAAGACGAAGTGGTCGGTGAAGCCGCCACCTCGCTGTATGCCGATGCCCAGGAAATGCTCGCCAAGCTGATCGATGAAAAGTTGATCAGTGCCCGCGCGGTGTTTGGCTTCTGGCCGGCCAACCAGGTGCGCGACGATGACATCGAAGTCTACGGCGACGACGGCAAGGCGATTGCCAAGCTACATCACCTGCGCCAGCAGATCATCAAGACCGACGGCAAGCCGAACTTCTCCCTGGCCGACTTCGTCGCGCCAAAAGACAGTGAAGTCACCGACTACGTGGGCGGGTTCATCACCACCGCCGGCATCGGCGCCGAAGAAGTGGCCAAGGCTTATCAGGACGCTGGCGACGATTACAACTCGATCATGGTCAAAGCCCTGGCCGACCGCCTGGCCGAAGCCTGCGCAGAATGGCTGCACCAACAAGTCCGTAAAGACTACTGGGGTTACGCCAAGGACGAAACGCTCGACAACGAGGCGCTGATCAAAGAGCAATACACCGGCATCCGCCCTGCTCCGGGCTACCCCGCGTGCCCGGATCACACCGAGAAGTCCACGCTGTTCAAACTGCTGGACCCCGAAGCCGAAGAGCTCAAGGCCGGTCGCAGCGGCGTATTCCTCACCGAGCACTACGCGATGTTCCCGGCGGCAGCCGTCAGCGGGTGGTACTTCGCTCACCCGCAGGCGCAGTACTTCGCCGTGGGCAAGATCGACAAGGATCAGGTGCAGAGCTACACCTCGCGCAAAGGTCAGGAGTTGAGCGTGACCGAACGTTGGCTGGCCCCGAACCTCGGGTACGACAACTAACCAACCGACGGGCCACAATACGGTGGCGAACCGTGATCCCCTGTGGGAGCGAGTCTGCTCACGAAGGCGGTGGACCAGGCGATATTAATGTCGACTGACACGACCTCTTCGCGAGCAGGCTCGCTCCCACAGTTGTTTGTGCTGTCCGTAGGTCTATGCTTACGGCTCACACACACGTGACGAGGGGTTTATGGACGATCCAGCAGACAACAAGCCGCCGACCTTCTGGCAGATGCTGCAGAGCGTCATGGCGGCGGCGTTCGGGGTACAGAGCGGGAAGAACCGGGCCCGGGATTTCACCCACGGTAAACCGAGTCATTTTGTGATTCTGGGGATTTTGTTCACGACCGTGTTTGCCTTGACCCTGTACGGCATCGTGCAACTGGTGCTGCATCTGGCCGGGGTTTAGCGCATCAGTGTTTGCAAGCTGAACGGGTAGCGATAGGTGGTCGGCCGCCCTTTGGCCGAGAGTCGACGGAAGTTCACGCCATAGTCAGGTGTGGCCCCCAACGCCAGCAGGCGTTTGGCTTGCGTCTTGTCGATCAGTTGCAACAGCGGGATCAGCCGGTGGCGGCCACCGTACAGATCAAGATCAACGCCCTGGTCATAATCATGCAACTCCACCAGCGCCCAACCACCTAAAGTGAAGTGACCGCCCAGCAGCACGCTAAGGCGTCCATCAATCATCGCCTGCAAGGCGGCGGGAGAGGTGTTGACGGCACTAAACAACACGTCTTTTCCGGGTTTTCCACCGCTCTCCTCAAACGCCTGCATCGCACCAAACGCCATTTCATCATTGGCTGACCACACCAGAGATATCTGCGGATAACGCCGGAACAACAACTTGGCCTGCTCATAGGCGCGGTCCCGGGTCCACCCGCTATAGACCAATTGGCGCAAACGCACTTCAGGATGCTCGGCCAATGCGCGCATCATCCCTTGCTCGCGCAATTGCGCAGACGGAGTGATTTTCAGGCCGGAAAATGCCAATAGCTCGATAGGCTTGCCGGGCGTTGCCGGTGGATGCTGACGGATCAGCTCCTTGAGCATCAGGTAACCGCCCTCCTCGTCGTTGGGCACCAGGCTGCCCAGGTGATCGGGGCGCTCACCCAACAGGCTCTGCTGGTTGGCCGTCAGCGACGCGTTCACCATGAACAGCTTTACACCACTGCCCTGGGCCAGGCGCAGGATCTGTGGGGCGACATATTGTTCATTGACGAACATCAGATAGTCCGGGCGATCGGGACCTTGCAGCGCCTGACGGGCTTGCGCCACCGTGAGTTCGGGCATGCGCTGGGCATAAAGAATTCGCAGATCAACCCCCAAATCTCTGGCGGCGGCCTGCATAAATTGCGCGTAACTGACCCAGAAGGCTTCCTGGGTGGTACCAGGGCTCAGGAACAACACCGATTCCGCACGCGCAACCGGTCCGTAGACCGTGCCAAGCAGTAGCACAATGGCGTAGAAAAACTTCAACATTAACGTCCGAGCCCCCGGAAAATCGCCGCGCATTATAGCCAGTGAAGTTCCGTAATACGGCGTTTATTCCGGTTTTTGTCCGACAATCGTCGGAACCGGGCCCGGACGGGGTCGGTTATT
Source organism: Pseudomonas mucoides (assembly GCF_015461845.1). Lineage (GTDB taxonomy): Bacteria > Pseudomonadota > Gammaproteobacteria > Pseudomonadales > Pseudomonadaceae > Aquipseudomonas > Aquipseudomonas mucoides. The sequence continues at coordinate 644,573 of NZ_JACOPW010000002.1, forward strand.
GATGGCTGACCCAGAACACTGCCGTGCCCACGACCAAAATGATCAGGAAAAGAATCGCCCAAGCATCGACCGTGCTATCAGGTTTTGTCGCTTTGGTAGGGTTGCTCATTGCATCGCCTCTTGTCGGTTTTATCGGTGATTGCATAAAGACTCGACCACAGTAAAGACGACGATTGCCCGCACCACAAATAAGGGTTTAGTCATCACAGCTCTTATTAGTCGTTTTGGTTCTTTACATATACTCAAACATCACTTTTGCGCATAACTGCAAACTGGTATCTTGCCCCGGCTCCGTAGGGAGAGCGCGGCCGTGCGCGCAGAATTGCAGAGGTTCTTTCGGACTCCGCCAAGCACAAAAACGCAGCTGTATCCGAGCGACCCAAGCCTGAGAACAGGACTTATATGTACGTATACGACGAATACGATCAGCGGATCATCGAGGACCGCGTCAAGCAGTTCCGTGATCAGACCCGACGCTATCTGGCAGGCGAGCTGAGCGAAGAAGAATTCCGCCCCCTGCGCCTGCAAAACGGGCTTTACATCCAGCGTTTCGCGCCGATGTTGCGTGTGGCGGTGCCTTACGGCCAACTGACTTCGCGTCAGGTACGCATGATGGCCAAGATTGCCCGCGACTATGACAAGGGCTATGCCCACATCAGCACCCGGCAGAACGTACAGTTCAACTGGCCGGCCGTGGAAGACATTCCGGACATATTGGCTGAACTGGCGACCGTGCAGATGCACGCGATCCAGACCAGCGGCAACTGCCTGCGCAACGTCACCACCGACCAGTTCGCCGGCGTCGCCGCCGATGAACTGATCGATCCGCGCCCATGGTGCGAGATCGTCCGCCAGTGGACCACGTTCCACCCGGAATTCGCCTATCTGCCGCGCAAGTTCAAGATCGCGGTCAACGGTTCGACATCTGACCGCGCCGCCATCGAAGTGCATGACATTGGCCTTGAGCCCGTGCACAACGCTGCCGGCGAGCTGGGCTTCCGTGTACTGGTCGGTGGGGGTCTGGGCCGTACGCCGGTGGTGGGCGCGTTCATCAATGAGTTCCTGCCGTGGCAAGACCTGTTGAGCTACCTCGACGCCATCCTGCGGGTCTACAACCGCTATGGCCGTCGCGACAACAAGTACAAGGCGCGGATCAAGATTCTGGTCAAGGCGCTGACGCCTGAAGTCTTCGCGCAAAAAGTCGACGCGGAAATGGAACACCTTCGCGGTGGCCAGACCACGCTGACCGAGGCCGAACTGCATCGCGTCGCCAAGCATTTTGTCGACCCCGACTACAAGGCCCTGGACAACCAGACCGCCGAATTGGCCGAGCTCGACCAGCAGCACCCGGGCTTTGCCCGCTGGCGCACGCGCAATACCCTGGCGCACAAGAAGCCGGGTTATGTGGCCGTGACCCTGTCCCTGAAGCCAACCGGTGTAGCGCCGGGCGACATCACCGACAAGCAGCTCGACGCGGTGGCCGACCTGGCCGATCGTTACAGCTTCGGTCAACTGCGCACGTCTCACGAACAGAACATCATCCTGGCCGACGTGGAACAGTCCCGACTGTTCGCGATGTGGGGCGAGTTGCGCGAGCAAGGTTTCGCCACACCGAACATTGGCTTGCTGACGGACATCATTTGCTGCCCTGGCGGTGATTTCTGCTCGCTGGCCAACGCCAAGTCGATCCCGATTGCCGAATCGATCCAGCGTCGCTTCGACGACCTGGATTACCTGTTCGACATCGGTGAACTGGACCTGAACATCTCCGGTTGCATGAATGCCTGTGGTCACCACCACGTCGGCCACATCGGCATCCTCGGGGTGGACAAGAAAGGCGAAGAGTTCTACCAGGTGTCCCTCGGTGGCAGCGCCAGCCGTGACGCCAGCCTGGGTAAAATCCTCGGCCCGTCTTTCGCCCAGGAAGCCATGCCTGATGTGATCGAAAAGCTGATCGACGTGTACATCGAACAACGTACCGAAGACGAGCGGTTCATCGACACCTACCAGCGTATTGGCATCGACCTCTTCAAGGAGCGCGTCTATGCAGCGAATCATTAAGAACAACGAAGTCGTCGACGAAACCTGGCACTTGCTGCCCAAGGACTTCAACATCGACGAGATCAGCAACTGCGATGACCTGATCGTCCCGTTGCAGCTGTGGCGCGAACACAGCCGTATGCTCAAGGCCCGCGATGGCGGCCTGGGCGTCTGGCTGGATGCCGACGAAGAAGCTGAAGAAATCGGTGACGACGTGGATCAGTTCAAGGTGATTGCCTTGAACTTCCCGGCGTTCACCGATGGCCGCAACTACTCCAATGCTCGCCTGCTGCGTGACCGTTACGGTTTCAAAGGTGAACTGCGAGCGATTGGCGATGTACTGCGCGATCAGTTGTTTTACATGCGCCGCTGCGGTTTCGACGCGTTTGCAGTGCGCCCCGATAAAGACCCGTACGAAGCCCTGGAAGGTCTCAAGGACTTCTCAGTGACGTACCAGGCCGCCACCGACGAACCGCTGCCGCTGTTCCGTCGCCGCTGATGGTCAAACCTTGAACCCCTTTCGGGGTTCAAGGTTCCCCTCCCGCTTTACGTCAAAGATTGGCACGCTCCTCCAGTGCCCTGAAAGCCGCCATCGGATGTTCAAAGCGTCCGCTGCTGCGACTTAATCGGGTCCACATTTCCTCAGACGCATCAGCCTCGTTCAACAATCGCCAGACCCGCGCCTGCAGTGACCAATAACTGACTTGAAAGTCGGCCGTCAGACTCAGCCTGTCGATGACGGCTAAAAACCGGGTGCCGGAAGGTTTGCCCGCCAGTCGTTGCCAAAGGGCCTGTCGGGACTGTTGCAACGCGTCGTCGTAGTCTCGCAACCATACACTCGGCGAGCCATAGCCAGCGCCGGGGGCGTTGAGCCATAAATTGATGCCGGTTTCCTCTCGATGGCTGACCAATCGGCGCAGCGTGTCTTCGTCTGTCAGTGGATTCCCCAAGAGCAACACACGATCATCTGCGACTGCCTGGTTTATGACTGCTGGCGGTATCCGGGTGATCTGGTTATCCCGTAAATCCAGAGACGTCAGATAGGGCTCATCCTTGATACCGATCGGGCATCGGGTGATTTGAGTGTTTCTCAGGTTGAGCTGACGTAGATCGTTCATGCCCATCACCAATGGCGGCACGCCCAAGGGGTTGTCACTCAAGTCCAGCGTTTGCAAATGAGTCAGGTCACGCAGTTGTGAAGCGGCACTGTCAGTGAGTACCAGCTGTGTGCCACGCAAGTTCAGCGAGCGAAGAGGTGCCATTTGTTCGATGGCGGGCGGCAAAGCGCGACCAGCATCGCCGGCCACGAAGTAGTTCCGCAAGTCCACGCTTTCAAGGTCCAACACTTCAAGGTTCGCAAAACACTCCAGAAACCCGTTCAAACTGTCCTGCTCTGTCAGATGAAAACCTCGCATCAGTAACTGGGTCACATCGTCGAACCTGACGTTCATCGTGGGTAATCGGTGATAGTTCTCAAAGTTCATATCCAGCGTGGCATGTGGCGCGTCTCCGCGCTTTTGCCAAAGGGCGACCAATTCCTCGGCGAGCTCTTTCCTGAGCGATCGTTCGTCCTCCAACTCATCCATGAAAAGGTCAACGTTATGGGCCGCAATTTGCGCAGGGCTCATATTCGCTGCCTCGGCATCGCCAATCGCCAGAAACGGAAGATCCATGTCATTGACGCCATCGGCAACCTGGTCGATCCAACCGCTTAAATCGGTGTTGAGTTGTTGTAGCTGTTGCTTCAACCCATCGATATAAGCCTGCGTATTGTTGCCCACACGTTGCAGTACTTCATCAGCCTGCGCTGAGGTGAAGTCGGGATAAATCTCCTTGAGTTGCAACCTCATCATCTCGTGGGTCATGGCTTCGCCTTGAGGCGTCGACGGATAACCTCCGCCGCGCAAGCCCTGAGGCTCGAACGTCAGCCCGCTGTCCATCCGTTGTAATCCGAGCAGGGTTTGCGAGCGAGGCAGTGCCACCGCGCCAATCTTGAGGCTCAACTCACTGACAGGATCATCAGATGTCAGGTGTAACGCCGAACGTTCGTCATCTGACAGGATCCCGAGGACAGCTTCGTAAAAGTCCGATTGCACGCCTTGTCGCTGATACCGATTCCTCACCCTGATGATGCTTCGACAATGAGCGGCATCGAGCGGACCACTGCGGTCCAGCACCCGGCCAGCAGGCGAACGGTCAAAAATGTCTATTCGAAGATCTTTGGGCCATCCCGGTAGATGCGACAGTGAATGCAATGCCAGAGTGTCCGTCTCGGCATTGACGACTGCCCCAAGGTAAAGGCCTTCGTAGGCCCGGTTCAGGCGCACATGCTGCTGGTACTGACGTGCTTTGCTGTCCAGGCGTTTGAACACTTGCCTGATCTCCACAACGTCGGGCGTCGCGCGGATGTCTATGCCATAACGGTCGAGCATTTGCTCAATGGCGCTTTTGGGAAGCCCTGGGTATTGGCGCTGAAACAGCCGGACCCATTCGTGCTCCGACTGCTGCAGCGCGGCGTATCGACTGTTGAACAGCTCGGTTTGCCCGGCCGAGCGCAGCTCCAGATCGAGCTTGAAACGGCTGATCGTGTCAGCCAGTAAAGGCGTCGGTGGCCGCCCGGCGTTCATCAAGCGCAGCATGTCGTCGTCTACCGTGCTGACCTTGCCGATTTGCGCCAGGACTTCATCGCTGAATGACGCCACTGGGGGGCCGATCCCGCGAATCAGTTCCAGTCGGGACAGACCGGAAGGCGCTGCTGTCACACTCTTTGTCGCCGGCATGACGATGGCGGTGTGTTCACTTGTCTTGACGGCCTCGGCCTCAGCCCTTCCAACACTGACATCTGCTGCCGCACCTGCCAGCGGCAGCGCGTTGAGCAAGCCAAATACCGTGCGCGTCACGCCCTCTTTGCGCAGGTTCGGCGTTTCGCCGTTCACAGCCTGATCCAGTCCATAACCGGCATCGATGAGCCCGGCCAGCGCCAGCACCCCCTCTCCCCCCGGCAGAAACAGGGCCAGGGGTCCAAACCGGTTGATCCATTGCACGACCGGCTCGACAACAGCACTCAAATTGTCTCGATTGACTTGAGCGTCATCCCGGATGGTTTTGACGCTTTCCCACGCAGCCTGTTTCATGGTCGAAACCAACTGTGCAAACGGATCGGTCGCGGGGGGCTGATCCTCGAAGCCGATATATTCGGCAGGCTCCCAATAACCATCATTGTTAAAGAAGCCGGCATTTTTTGTCAGCCAGTGCTCATGCGGGTAGATGGCCATTCCATCCAGCGCCGTCAAAACACCGGCATGGAAGGTTCCATCCTGTCGATCGTCGTCGGCAAAGTGAGCGGCCAGCGCTTGCCTGGTTGCGCTGGCCTTGCTCTGTGCAACCACCCATCGGTGCAATTGCGACACATCAGCGAAGTCATGCAGGGGTGAAGAGTTACCCGGGATGTACATCAATACCCGAGGGCTGGCGGTGAGACGAAAAGTCCAGATATCGGTCGCTGTATAGCGGTACAGCTTCAGACGCCCCGCCGTGACCGTGGAGGGGATCAGGGTCGGTGCTTGCAGCGGTTCGATAGTCAGTGATTCCCATGCCTGATCCACCGGCAAACCTGCAGCCTGCATGGCCAGCTCCAGGCCCTTTTTACTCAGGCTTTGTTCATGCCGTTGCAGCGCGGCGGTCATGACAAATGCCGCTTTGACCGAGGTTCTCAGCGCATAGGGTTGCGGCGCAACGAGCGCCTCATCGGACGGCCAGGCGTGATCAAGATACGTCTTGTACAAGCCCTGCAAATCCAGCGCCCAGACCCATCTCTTGAAGTCAGCCGGTTTAATGGGGACTTGCGTCAACGGCCCATAGGCTTGCGGGATGGTTTGGCGATAAATGCCTTCATAGCTCTGGTGATTGCCACTGCCGCGGTCAGCGAACTCGTCAACGTTTTGCACGATTCGAACCGACGGCCCGATGTCCGGCGGCGCGTAAAAGCCGAAAGCGCTTTCGGCAAAACGTCCATCGCCCACGGTTTGATAGTTGGAAAGCAGCGCTTGCAGTAGCGATTGTGAACTCGCCACTTGGCCCTGCTGAATGCCATCCTGCGCAGGATGTCCCTTGTAGTTGTAATCGAGGGTGGCCAGCAAGCAGGTTTGGGGATCAATGTCCGTCCCCCACTTTTCCTTGATCAAACGTGCGCCAAATTGGTCTGGGGTTTGTGGCAACGCGATGTTCACGGCGGCCATGAGCTCGTCACGCATCCCTGGCGGGCCGGCAACGTTGTCTTGATTGAGATTGGGCATGTGCATTCCATTGCGAACATTTGGAACACCACCCTAGCCAGCCGCCATTCCATCGGATGCAGGAGCGGGTCGACAGACGGGTTAGGAGATTTCGCCATTTCAGGAAGGATTGCGACCGTTCTGAAGGCAAAAAAAACCGGGAGCTAAGTCCCGGCTTTTTTTAGAGCGAAGCTGCGCTGACGGTTACCAAAAGCGTTGCTGGGTCAAACGGCTCCACCAGGTCAGCAAAACGCGATCGACCGACCCGCTGGCCGCCATGCCAATACGCTCTTGCAGGCTTTTTCGCTCGGCATAGTGCAGGTGAAAGAGCTCGGCATTTTTTGCCCGTTCGGCGAGGTACTCATCGCTGGTCTTGAGTTCGTCGACCAGTTGTTTGTCGAGGGCGGCGACACCGAGCCAGATCTCACCGGTGGCCACTTCATCGATGGCCAGTTGCGGGCGATAGCGCGCGACGAAGTTCTTGAACAACTGATGGGTAATGTCCAGGTCTTCCTGGAATTTCTCGCGCCCCTTCTCGGTGTTTTCGCCAAACACGGTCAGGGTGCGTTTGTATTCGCCGGCGGTGAGCACTTCAAAATCGATATCGTGCTTTTTCAGCAAGCGATTGACGTTGGGCAACTGCGCCACGACACCGATCGAGCCGAGGATGGCGAACGGCGCGCTGATGATCTTCTCGCCGATGCACGCCATCATGTAGCCGCCGCTGGCCGCAACCTTGTCGATGCAGATGGTCAATGGCACGCCGGCATTGCGGATCCGCGCCAGTTGCGAGGACGCCAGGCCGTAACTGTGAACCATGCCGCCGCCGCTTTCCAGGCGCAACACCACTTCATCCTTGGGCGTGGCCAGCGTCAGCAGCGCGGTGATCTCGTGGCGCAGGTTCTCGGTGGCAGACGCCTTGATGTCGCCGTCGAAATCCAGCACGAATACCCGTTGCCTGGCCTCAGGGGTTTTCTTTTGCTTTTTCTCGGATTTGGCCTGGGACTTGCGCAGGGCCTTGAGCTGATCCTTGTCGAGCAAGGTTTGCTCCAGGCGTTCACGCAGCCCTTTGTAGAAATCATTGAGCTTGCTGACTTGCAACTGGCCGGCCGCCTTGCGTCGACCTTTGCTGCGCAAGGCCGCAAAACTGGCCAGGACCACCAGAATGGCGATCACCAGTGTCACGGTCTTGGCCAGAAAGCTGGCGTACTCGGTGAAAAACTCCATAAGGCTTCCAATGAGGCATTAAAGGCTCATCATATGGGTTCGAGGCGATCAATGTCTAACTCATTGGTGACAGTTTGTGGCGCTGTTGTGACACTCATGGCATGGCCTATGGCCTCAGACCATCGACCTATCAGCGCCCAAATCGCACACCATCTGGAGACCACAGCGGACCAACTCAAAGAGGCGCGCATGTGCAGGCGATGATGACCCCTTGCGGGCAGGCGATAAGCTCAGGCGCGAGGGCCTACGGGGGTTTTTGCAGGTCCTTTCTTACTGAGGTCAGTTCAGAGAAATTTTCTCTATATTTCCATCATCCTCTAAGGTCCCTCAAGCGACCGCATAGACCTCAGCGATCAGCTCACCAAGGGCCTCAGAGACGACCTCAGCGTTAGCGATCCCAAAGGTCGCCCCAAGGATGCCGACAAGCTTCCAGAACGCTCTGGACAATAGGACAGCCTTCACGACGGCCCACAGTTTCATATGGACCATCGTAAGGGCTCCTCTTGGTGTGATGCGTATTTCGGTAGGTGTCGTGGTGAAGCCTCAAGCGCCCGGATTGCAGCGGATGAACCTCAAACCTTAATGGGCTGGAGGCTTCCCACGAGACCCACGCGATCCCGTGAAGGGACCACAATGGTTCTTGATGGTGGTGTTACTCAGCAGCGAAGACCACACGAGTGATTAGCGGGAAGCTCACCGTCTCGGTCTGGAACTTCTCTGTAGGGTCGGCAGGGTTGGCCAGCTTCAGACGGACTTTGCCCTGAGCGATAACGTCAGCCACACCGGTGACCTCAAGGTCCCAGCCTTGAATGCCCGGATTGCGAGTGGTCGTTACTTTCCAGATGTCACCGTTGACACCCTCACGGAAGGACAACGAGGAGAACCCCAGAGGCAGCATGAACACGCCATGGTCTTCACCCGAGTAGAACTGAGTGCGGGTCCCCAAGTAGTCCTCAAGGTCGTCATGGCCAGCACGCTGAGCGGCACGGTTCAGGACAGCCGATAAGGCCACAGGCATCAGCAGCACGAAGGACTCAAGGTCACGACCTACGGCAAGGTTCAGGTTCATGGTCAAGGCGTCCACGATGTCCTCTGCACGTTCACGCGGAGTGGCGCTCAATGGACCCGCATAGGTTTTGATCTCGGTGGACTGAGCGTCCTTTAAGATGCCCGCAATGACACCGCCACAGGTCAGCTCAAAGTCGTCCAGCAGCTTCTTGCCAGTCTGGGCCAGACCTTCACCGGACCAACCCGCAATGATATGGGCGTCCAAGAAGGTGGTACGGAAAGAGAACAATGCCGCCTTGTCACAGGGTTCCGTGAAAATCACGTCACCGACGATGGCCTGACCATTGGTGAACTCTGACTTGTCACCGTAGATGCTGGTACGAGGGTCGAAGGTAACCGAACGGTTCTGCATCACGACCAGTTGTTGAGCAGTCGGCTCAGTCTTGGCCGGACGGAACTCACAAGGGATCGCATTGATCGCCTCAGCTTTCCAGTCACCATCGTTGAAGTATTCGTCAAGGGCCTCAGAGAAGACCTGAGCGTAAACACTGGTGTCTGTCGCCATGCCTTCCTTAATGCGGTTGGCGTGGGTGAACTGAATACGGGTAGAGCCTTCGCTCTGGGACACGGTATAGGCGTTAGGTGCTTCGTATTGATCGCGTTTCATGATGGGTATTTACTCCTGAATCAGTTGTCTTGAAGGGGTTCGTGAAGAGGACGCTGAGGGGTCAGTCAAAGTCGGGAAAGGATGACCATGCGCCGCCACCTCGGGCAGCTCGGGTCTCTTGGCCCATACGGCGAATCCGCTCACTCTGGGCATCACGCTCAGCACGCTTACGGGCAGCCTCAAGGGGAGTCGGCGGGACCTGTTCCTTGGCACGTTCAGCGAACCATGTAGCCTCAGCGACCCGTGTGGCTTCCTGTTGGTCTTCCTTTGCGAGGACCATCAGGGCTCGACGAGTCTCTACGGGAAACGCGGTGGTACTCAGACCAGCATCACGGTACTGACGGACGATCTCGGTGACTTTGATGTCGTTCTTGCCAGCCATAGCGAACAGGCCAGCGAGCATCACGCCCTCTGCATATTCTCGGGATACGACTTGGCCTTGAACTTCAAGACGATCAGGGGTGTTAACGATGTTCAGGTTCATGGGGTTGTGTCTCCTAATAGACACATAGATCAAGCCGTGCCGCATGGGCGACGAAGACCAGAGGCCAAGGAGTAAGCCACTCCGGCGCCGTCACGGCTTGTCTATATGTTCTGGGTTTGAGGGATTGATTCGACGACTGAGGTGAAGCTTTTGCGGGTCGTCAAGGGACCTTCGGGCAGCATGGCGGACTGACCTAATGGGCACTTTGGGGGAGGGTCTTGCAGGTGTTACTGGTGGATTCAACCGGCTCAGAGTTGAGCGCGTTAAGCGATGTGAGCGGACTCAGGAGACAGGTCCAGGACTCGGCTGTAAGCAATTGGTTGTCGGTTCAACGGTACGGACAAAGGCACCATCAGCAGAGCATCCAGATGGACACCAGCGGCGATCAGGCTATGCATGAAGGTCACCAAGTAAGCGCCGTGCGTCTCCTTCAAGGAAACCTCAAGGGCCGCTTGATCTACCACACGACCACCTTCAGGGTGAAGCATAGAGACAGCCTTGCGCTTGTAGCTGTCAGTCCACTGATTTCGGATGGTGATGAGCTTCATGCGTGACGCTGGGGTCGGACATAGGCTGTTGAGTAGGTCGAGGTAGCTCATTGCTGGACCACCTGTGGGGAAACATTGGGACGCCCCACACGCTTAACTGTCGATTGCTTGGCAGCTAACTTTGCCCTGCTCTTCTGAGCCTTCGTCTCGGCTACCTTTAGGTTGATCTCTTCGGCCTTGTTACGGAGCCAATCCAGACCACGAGGTTTTACTCGCCAGCCTTCACGATTCCCAAAGTCCGACGAGGCCTTCACAAAGGCACTCACTTCGAAGCCCTGCTTACGTGGACGTGGCGAACCCTCACGGCTCCCGAAGTTGTCTATGGGGTACACAAAGGAGCCCAGCGAGACCAGAACGTCCAGAGCGAGTCGAGGTTGTTGAATTCCAGCTACGCGGCAAGCTTCCGTCCATGTCAGACCAGCACCACGGGCTTTCATATCGAGTGTCGATGCCTTGGGCATGTTGGCGTCTAAGAGGGCGTCCTTATGGCGAAGCTCACTGACAGCTCTGTTACGCATGGCGACGAAGGCATGGACAACCATCAGGTAGAAGCCAGTTGAGACCCACATGGCGTAGGCAATTGCTCCCGGCTCAGTGGCAAGAGTTCCGCTACCATCCAAGCTCCGCAAATTTCCGGAGGTTCGCAACTCTACGGAAACGGCATTGCGCCATTCGGACGGGCGCTTGGCTTCGACAAGACTCAAGGTCTGATGAACCTCGTTGAGGCTCCACATACCCTCGACGTTTGGCTTGAAAGTGTGCCCATCGATAATGATTGGTAGAAGTTCGGAAGTTTGCATATTCATGGTTTCCTTTTGATTGCTCCCTGAGTTCGCATCCACAGGCCAGCACAGAGACCCCATGACGGGTTCTGGCAAGTGGCACAGGGAGCAATCAGAAAGACTCTGTAGACGTAGTGACCATGCGAATGGCCTTAGAGGTGGACTGTGTGTCCGGTGTAGGTGAGGGTTTTTAAATGGCATCCAATATTGAGGCAACCAAGAACTCAGAGACCATATAACGAGTCACGCTGAGTGACCCTATGGTGCTGCTGCTTGTAATCATGGTCTGAGAAGACCTGAGCCCTTGGACTTAAAGGACCCTTAAAGTCTTTAAACTTAGAGAGAATACAAAGATTACTAACTGATATTCCTCTTAGAGTCTCGTAGAGGATCTTTAAGTAAAAGGCCCCTGTAATCACACGATCAGTAATAGGAGGCCCAAACCTATTAAGGGTCCATCAAGCCATTCAGAGGCTCGACAGACAGTATCGTTGTGATGGTCCCCGTAACTGGACCTCAGAGGACCCCGTAGGGTTCCGACTTGGTGGTCTCATGTGTCTGGTGGAGTGAACCACGCTGTCACGTTGAGCCTTGCCCACTGGATCACCTTCAGGGTGACTTAGCGGTTACGATGGGGAGATTGTGAGTCGCCCCGGTGTAGGTGAGGGTTTTTAATCCTGTAGCCATAGTGAGGGGTTTAAGGCCAAGGTCTCTCAGAGGCGCCCTTTAGGAACAGCACTGTATAAATGACAATATCAATCGCTCTTTGACACGGGAGCCGGAGGCAACGGCCTGCTCAATCGAGATATTTCAAGAGAAAGCTCACAAACTTTTACCATCTGCATCTTTAATGCTTTTCGCGGCAACATCACAAATAAACTGGGCAATAGACGAGGCGACGTTTCCGCCATCATATATAAAATCATTCTCGTATTGATAGTCACCACTAACACTTAAAGTTATCAATTTGCCCATTTTATTTTTGCAGTCTCCAGCAGTGACATACCACTTCTGCAAATCTATAGTCGATGGCTTTGGGTTAACCACTCTTCCTGTTAATACCGCAATAGGGAGACCACTCTTATTTTTTGAAAACTCAAATGAGCCGGGCTTGGCCTCCCACTTTGTACCATCGCCTAACGACGCGAGACCGATCCAATTTTTTTCAGCAGACGCAAAGCAACTAACAACAGCAAATATACCCCCCACGACAACAACCAAAAACCTCTTAGACATAATAAACATCCCCATTCTTCCGTTCATGCGAAAATCACACGAGCTTTATATAATTTTTAGGTTCAGAAATCCAAAATTAGCACATCAGCAACAGAGGGCAGTACTGTGTAGTACTTTAGCCGTAAGCACAGCATCTCGCTGTTTTTTTTGAGAGCCGTGTTCGACTGACCATTGTCTACTTGTAGATTTGAGAAATAGTTTCTGCATCCCCAACACGAGCCCCTACGCATAGTAAAGCGGATCTCAGTACCACGCATTTGAAGCCTCCTTGAGTAAACCGCTTAACAATATCATCACGCCATCACTCGGGCGACAGTCCAGACATCAGCCATTCGCTAAAAATCCCAGTGAATATCTGAGCGAGTGTCTCAACGGGCACGCCAGCCGCGCAGGTTCCTAACGTAATCGTGCCTGAATCCTTACTCGCTGAGGGCCTTCTCTAATGCTTCGACCATCCTCCCCATCTGCACGGACCTTGTGGACCCATAAAGGTCGAATGCAAGGGTCCCCGAGCTATGTCCGAGGATATCTTGAACGGTCCCCGCTGGAACCTCAGCGGCCTTCATGGCGCCCGACAAGTGATGACGTATTGAATGGAACGTCCGCCCGGTATTGGCCTCAGTCCCCAACACATCCCGAAGTAGCTGATTGAGCATGGACGTGAAGCCACTGGAGGACATCTTGAACAGTCGCCCATCGGCGGCCTCAATGAAAGCTTTGAGCGCCTTAAGGTCGACTCCATAGGCAGACACCACGGGCACCTTCCGGACACTGAATTTGTTCTTGGTGGTCTTCTTCTCGTTGGTGTTGATGTCCATGACCAACACACCTTGGGCGTCCTCAATGAGGTCTTTAGACGTCAACTGGTGAAGCTCACCGATACGTGCCCCTGTGACTACCGCCAAAGACAATGCCCAGCGCTGCCATGAGCTTGCAGGAAGCCCATTAGCGTGAGCCATGAGAGTCGCTATCTGGTCCGAGGAAAAGGCCCGACGCCCACTGTCAGTACCTTTACTAATCTGAAGTTTCTTATCGAATGACTTTGAGATGTAGGCGTTCGCGACAGCCCAACCCAAGACCGTAGACAACGTCGTTAAGACCTTATTGACCGTGGACGGCTTACGCCCCTCCAAGAGCTGCTCACGGAGAGCCACCAAGTCAGCCCGTGTGTGATGCTCCAGATCCAGCTCACCGAGTACCGTGCAGATAACCGTGCAGGTCGACTTGATGTTTTTCATGGTCGAGGGCGCAAGGTCACCTTTACGCTCATTAATATACAGATCAGCCAACGCCCTGAAGGTCCGTTGAGGGTCATTTGTGGACTGTGTTTCGAGGGAGGCATTAGGAGCCCTTACAGATAAGGACGGAGATGCACGCGAAATACTATTAATGATCGCATCCTCATTCATTTCTTCTATGACGCTAACGAGCCCATGCAAGTCCCCTTGAAGCCGTCCCTCAGCCGCCTTTAGGACTCGACTACCCGCACTCACAGCCTTCGCTTGAGGCACCGTCAAAGGCATCGTCCGGGCAATCTCCAAGAGGTCATCACGAAGATCCGAATAGACCTGACCCAACCCCATGTCCTCACGGTCCCACACTGAGCCGGTGGCCAAGGCGTCCTCAGCGATCTCCTTAAGGCGCTCCCTCAGTTCGTCCCAAGTGGCCTCAGGATTATCCAAATGGAAAGTCCTGAGTGTGGTCAGCAGATGTTTGGCAGTGGTCATAGCAGTAGGTCGATCCGTTGTGCGCAATGAGAGCTGTACAGCGTCAGTACAGGACCCGAGAAGTCGAACGCGCAGAGTGTATCGCCCCTGTCGGCGGTAGACCCAAGGCTTAGCGAGTTGTGACAGGGTTGTGACAGTGCAGGTCTTAGAAGGAAGGTGGTTCATGGTCAGGGTCCCGTATTCGCTGGGGTTGACCTCATTGATGGGAGTTGGTGAAAAACTCCACAGTGACTCCTTCATGACGATGCGCGACTTAAAACACGCGCGGGATGTGTCCAGCATACCCATGCGCCAGCTCGACGGCCAGCCGTGAAACCTCTGGCAACAGGCCTGTAACGGCCATTTCAAACAAGCGTATGTTTTTTCATTGACAGCTCAGCGCCATCCTCATAACCTCGCCAAACCTTCAACGTACCGGGATGACGCGGACGTGGGCAGTATCTATTTGATTCGACATGGCCAGGCCTCCTTTGGTGCAGACGACTATGACGTCCTGTCGCCGACCGGTATTCGCCAGGCAGAAATCCTTGGCCAACACCTGGCCGAGCTGGGTATCAGCTTCGATCGCTGCCTCTCGGGCGACCTGCGCCGTCAGCAACATACTGCCAACAGCGCGCTGGAACAGTACGCCGCCGTGGGCCTGCCGGTGCCGGCCCTGGAAATCGATCCTGCCTTCAATGAGTTCGACGCCGACGCGGTCATCCGCGCGTTGCTGCCGGCCATGCTGGAAGACGAACCCGAGGCCCTGGACATCCTGCGCAACGCCGCGCAAAACCGCGCCGAGTTCCAGCGCATCTTTGCCCTGATCATCGAACGCTGGCTCGCCGGCACTTATGACACGCCGGGCCTGGAAAGCTGGCTGGGCTTTGTCGAACGCGTACAAGCCGGCCTGCAGCGCATCCTGGAAAGTGCCGACAGCACCCAGAAAATCGCCGTGTTTACCTCCGGCGGCACCATCACTGCCCTGCTTCACCTTATTACTCAAATGCCTGCCCGGCAGGCATTCGAGCTGAACTGGCAAATCGTCAACACCTCGCTCAACCACTTGAAGTTCCGTGGTCGCGAGGTGGCACTGGCTTCCTTCAACAGTCACGCACACCTGCAACTGCTGAAGGCCCCGGAACTCATCACGTTTCGCTGAGTCCGGACTATTGTGACCCTGGCTGTAATCACCCAGCTCTAATAATTACCCAAGAAAGGATCGAACCATGACCTCCGTAGCTGATGCCGTACAAGCAATGAAAGCCAAGTTCAACCCAGCCGCTGCTGCCGGTCTGGACCTGGTATTCGGTTTCCGCATCGACGACACCAAGAACTTCTCGCTGATCATCAAAAACAGCACCTGCGAACTGCAAGAAGGCGAAAACCCGGACGCCCAGGTCACTCTGGTGATGGACGGCGATACCCTGGAAGGCATCGTTGACGGTTCGACTGACGGTATGCAAGCGTTCATGGGCGGCAAACTGCGCGCTGAAGGCGACATGATGATGGCCATGAAACTGTCCGAGCTGTTCCCTGGCTAAGACCGCGGCTCCCGGCCCTCGGGAGCCTTGTCTGGCTTATCAACGAATCCCGTCCATTGTGGCGGGATTCGTCGTTTTCCGCCCCCCGAAAACACCGCCTGTGGATTCACCGTCTATATTCCTTCTGGCCGTATGCATCAGACATCGGCTGTTTGCCCCCCGATCACATTGCGCGGAGCACGGCCATGAGCCCACCTGACGACCCTGACGGTTTTAACCGCCGACGTGTACTGCAAGGCCTTTCGGCAGGTGCTGTCGGTGCCTGGATCAGCCCGCTCTTCGCAGGGAGTAAAACCATGCCCGATGCCCCCGCCGACCTCATTCTGTACAACGGACGCCTGCACACCGTCGATCGCAAAAAACCGCAGGCCAGCGCGGTCGCGATCAAGGACGGACGTTTTGTGGTGGTCGGCAGCGATGCCCAGGCCATGGCCCTGCAAGGCCCCGGGACGCACATCATCGACCTGCACGGTCGCACGGTGATTCCCGGCCTCAACGACTCGCACCTGCATCTGATCCGTGGCGGCCTCAATTACAACCTCGAACTGCGTTGGGAAGGCGTGCCGTCGCTGGTCGATGCCTTGCGCATGCTCAAGGATCAGGCCGATCGCACACCCACGCCGCAATGGGTACGGGTGGTTGGCGGGTGGAACGAGTTCCAGTTTGCCGAAAAACGCCTGCCAACGATTGATGAACTGAACAAAGCCGCGCCCGACACCCCGGTGTTTGTCCTGCACCTCTATGACCGCGCCCTACTCAATCGCGCCGCCCTGAAAGTGGTCGGTTACACCCGCGACACGCCGAACCCGCCGGGCGGTGAAATCCAGCGCGACGCCAACGGCGACCCGACCGGCATGCTGATCGCCCGCCCCAATGCGATGATCCTGTATTCGACTCTGGCCAAGGGGCCGAAACTGCCGCTGGAATACCAGGTCAACTCGACCCGCCAGTTCATGCGCGAACTCAATCGCCTCGGCATCACCAGCGCCATCGATGCCGGCGGCGGCTATCAGAACTATCCCGATGACTATCAAGTGATCCAGCAGTTGGCCAAAGACCAGCAACTGACGGTGCGCATCGCCTACAACCTGTTCACCCAGAAACCCAAGGAAGAACTGACCGACTTCAAGAACTGGACCAGCACTTCACACTACGGCCAGGGCGATGATTTCCTGCGGCACAACGGTGCCGGGGAAATGCTGGTGTTCTCGGCGGCGGATTTCGAAGACTTCCTTGAGCCGCGCCCGGACCTGCCGCAAACCATGGAGCAAGAACTGGAACCCGTGGTGCGCCACCTGGTGGAACAACGCTGGCCGTTCCGTTTACACGCCACCTACAACGAATCCATCAGCCGCATGCTCGACGTGTTCGAGAAAGTTAACCGCGACATTCCATTCAACGGTCTGCCGTGGTTTTTTGACCACGCCGAAACGATCACGCCGCAGAACATCGAACGGGTCAAAGCCTTGGGCGGTGGCATTGCGATTCAGGACCGGATGGCGTTTCAAGGCGAGTATTTCGTCGACCGTTACGGTGCCAAGGCGGCCGAGCACACCCCGCCCATCGCACGCATGCTCGCCGAAGGCCTTCCGGTCGGCGCCGGCACCGATGCCACGCGTGTTTCCAGCTACAACCCCTGGACGTCGATGTATTGGCTGGTCAGCGGCCGCACCGTCGGCGGCCTGGAACTGTACCCGCAAGGCCTGAGCCGCGACACGGCGCTGGAGCTGTTCACCCACGGCAGTGCCTGGTTTTCCTCGGAACAAGGCAAAAAGGGTCAAATCAAAGTCGGGCAACTCGCGGACCTGATTGCACTGTCGGCGGACTATTTCCACATCGAAGATGAAGCGATCAAATGGATCGAGTCGGTGCTGACCATTGTCGATGGCAAGATTGTGCATGCCACCCACGAGTTCGAAAAACTCGGGCCGCCGCCGATTCCTGTGGTGCCGGAATGGTCGCCGGTTACCAAGGTGCCGGGGCACTGGAAACACCTGACGCCGATGACCGCGCAGGTTCATCAATGCGCAGGTGCCTGCGCGGTGCATGCGCACAGCCATGAGCGGGCGCGGATGTCGTCAGCGCCGGTCAGTGACTTTCAGGGATTCTGGGGCGCGTTTGGCTGTTCGTGTTTTGCGTTTTGAAAAGAACCGCTAATCCGACTGCGTCGACGCGATCCCGTAGCAGCCGGTTCTGGCAGGATCTGTTTACAATGCCAGCACCTCCCGCACCGGCTGCCCCATGGACATCGACCTCGCCCGCACCTTTCTGGAAATCGTCCGTCACGGCAGCCTTGCCGCGGCGGCCGAGAAACTCCATGTCACCCAGACCGCGATCACCGCGCGCGTGCAGAAACTGGAAAGCCAGCTCGGCAGCACGCTGTTCGTGCGCAACCGTGCCGGCGCCCGCCTGACGCCCAATGGCGAGGCCTTTGTGGTGTACGCCAACCAACTGGTCGAGACCTGGGAAGCGGCGCGTCGGGATTTGCCGCTGCCAGAAGGTTACCGCGATGTGCTGCACATCGGTGGCGAGGTCAGCCTGTGCAATCCGTTGATGCTCAGTTGGGCCGGCGAACTGCGCGAGAAGATTCCCAGCCACGCCCTGCGCATGGAAATCCGCGACGGCGAAAACCTCCTGCGGCAACTTGAGCTGGGCGTACTTGATGCCGCGCTGGTCTATCAGCCGGAGTATTGGCCACGCCTGCAAGTCGAGCAGGTACTGGAAGAAAAACTGGTGTTGGTGCGGTTGCCCGGCAAACCCGATCCATACGTGTACATCGACTGGGGCCCGGACTTCCGCCGCCAGCACGATGCAGCCCTGCCGGAAAAAGCCAAAGCCCCGTTGAGTTTCAACCTCGGCCCGCTCGGGTTGCAGTACATCCTCGAAAACGGCGGCAGCGGCTACTTCCGTACGCGTGTGGTCCGCAGTTACCTGGAAAACGGCGTCCTGGAAGCCGTGCCCAAGGCCCCGGAATTCAGTTACCCGACTTACCTGGTGTATTCGCGCGATCGCGACTCGGCGACCCTGCAACGGGCCTTCGATTTGCTGCGTGAAGTGATCCAGTCCGATGAAGACTGGTCGCAGCGCTGGAATCCACTGACCTGAGCGCACCGGATCATGGCGTTTGTGTCCTCTAAGTAGCGCCAGCCTTTGCGGGGAGATCAGCTAATCTGCTGGTTATAACTACAAGCAGAGGTGACCGCAGTGAGGCAGACCACCCAGGCATTCCGTAGCCGCTATCGCGCCGACATACATCCCCTCTATAACCCATGGCTGCACGGTGCGTTTGTGCTCATTTTCGGGGTGTTGGCCATCGGCGGATTCTGGAGCACCGTGCATCAGGTCACCCCGCTGGAATGGCTGGCGGTGCCGGTCACGCTGTTGTTCTTCAACTTCGGTGTATACAAGGTTCATCGAGACCTGGGGCATCACAAAAAGAGCTTCGCGCGGATGTTCTACGCCCGTCATGCGGGCGACCATCACAGCTTTTTCGCCCCCGGCCACATGACTTACGACAGCGCCCGGGACTGGCGGGTGATTTTGTTTCCAGCCTGGCTGATCGTGGTCCATACCGTCGTCATTACCCTGCCGCTGTGGTGGCTGCTGGGTCGCTTCGATACCAACGTCGCCGGCTTGTTTGGCGGCTGTCTGGTGCTCGGTTACCTGACCTATGAAGTGTTTCATGCCTGCGAACACCTGCCGCCCGGCAACCCGGTCACGCGTCTGCCGTGGATTCGCCAGATGCGCCGTCTGCATGAACTGCATCACCGCCGCGAACTGATGCAGGAGCGCAACTTCAACATCGTGTTTCCACTGATGGATTACCTGTTCGGCACCCTTTACTGGGAACCGGATCATGACCCCCTCCCCTTGACGAGAACGCCCATGACCCGCATGCAGCACCAGATCGTTATCGCCGGAAACCCGATTGACGTGCTCGCCTACGCCAGTACCGTCACCCGTTGGCCGGAGTGGCATCCGTCGTCCCTCAAGGTCGACGGTCAGGCTGGGGCGCTGCACGCCGGCTCACGGTTCGAGGAGGATATCCGGGCCGGCGGGCGCGACGGGCACCTGAGCTGGGAGGTCAATGAATACCTGCCGGGGCGCCGTTGGAGTGCCTGGGCGCGGGGCGATCACGGATTGTCGCTGGTGGTGACGTACGAATGCACCGCCGAAGGTGACGGCACGCAGTTTATCCGTACGCTGGAGTACCAGTTCGCAGGCGTGGCAATGCGCATTGCCAATCAACTGTTGCTCAAGCGGCGCATCGAGCGTGAATCCGCCGAGTCGATGCTGGCCTTGCGCGAGATGGCGCAAAAACAATTGACACCCACCGGAGCCCATGTGTGAGAAGACTCATTAAGTTCCGGCATCTGGTGTTACTGCTCTTGATTGCCCTGTGCGCCTTTCTGTTGCTGTTCCCGACCAAAGTCCGCCCGGTGGCCTGGAACCCGCCGCCGGCGCCCTCCCTCACCAGCGGCGACTACGCCGACAATGAACGCCTTAAAGGCGTGGAGCGTGTCGGCCCGGCTGACATCGAAGGACCGGAAGCACTGCTGCTGGAGAACGACATGCTGATCACCGGCCTGCATGACGGCCGATTGATTCGCACGAGCCTCGACGGCAAACAAACCAAAGTGCTGGCCGATACTGGCGGCAGACCGTTGGGGCTGGCGCGCCATCCCAATGGTTTGCTGGTTGTCGCGGACGGCGTTAAAGGGCTGCTTTCGCTGGATGCCCAAGGCCGATTAATCCCGTTGAGCACTACGGCGGGCGGCGTGCCTTTTGGCTTTACCGATGACGTGGCGATCGACAAACCCGGGCATTTCGCCTATTTCAGCGACGCCTCCAGCCGTTGGGGCTACGGCAAGGATGGCGAGGCGATCATCGAGCATGGGGGCGATGGCCGTTTATTGCGGTATGACTTCCAGACCGGCAAGACCGATGTGTTGCTGGACAAGCTCGAATTTGCCAACGGTGTGACGCTGGGGCCGGACGACGCCTTTGTGCTGGTCAACGAAACCGGCGCCTACCGCATTAGCCGCTTCTGGCTGACTGGGCCGAAAGCCGGCACGCACGACCTGTTTATCGACAACTTGCCCGGGCTGCCGGACAACCTCTCGTTCAACGGCCGCGACCGGTTCTGGGTTGCGCTCTACTCACCGCGCAACGCGCTGCTGGACCGTACGGCGCCGCACCCGTTCGTGCGCAAAATGATTGTCCGAGCGCTGACGGTGCTGCCTAAACCGGTGGAAAACCGGGCTTTTGCCCTCGGGCTGGATGTGGACGGCAAGGTGATTGCCAATCTGCAGGATGGCACCAGCGGTAATTATTCGCCGATCACAACGGTGCGCGAGTATGGGGACTGGCTGTATTTCGGGTCGTTGAAGGCGAAAAACATGGCGCGCTTGCCACTCGCCACCGCTCTCCAGCAATAACAACGATCAAACGGTAGGAGCTGGGCTTGCCCGCGAAGGCGGTCTGTCTGATACATCCATGTCACCAGTGCCGCCGCCATCGCGGGCAAGCCCGGCTCCCACAGGGATTTGTGTGAGCCACAGGTTTTTTGTGTGGGTTATTCGGGATCCGGGGCGTCAGCGGTTTCTTCTTGCTCGCGCAACGGGTCGTCATCCTCGCTATCGGGATGGGTGGTGATGTGGTTCGGGCTCAACGGCTCGGGATGAGTCGGGATCGGGTCGTACCCGCCCTGCTCTTCACTCGGAAATCTGGGATTGGACATAAGGCACCTCTCAGTGAGTCGTTAACGATGACTCATGACATTCGAGGTGCCGGTTTTGACGCCGTTCCACTTCTCAGTCACCGGTCGTCGGTGGCTCGGTACGACGCGTCAGGACGATGCCTGCAATTGCTGGACGATCTTGTCCTTGACCAACAAGCGATGTTCCTTGAGCTTCTTCAACTGGTCATCACTGGGCGCATCGGATTTCGCGGTCTCGGCCTTCACCACTTCAGCGTCCGCCTGGGAATATTTGTTGATCAGCGAATCCAGTAACGGATCCTTGGTGCGTCTTTGCTGGATCTCTTCCTTTGAAACCTTCAAGTCCTGATACAGGTCGTGGTTCACCGGCATGGAACACCTCCGTTTGATGATCGGTAGCAAACGCGATCGATTGCGTTCACCAACTATCAGAATGGCCTTGGTTTACGCGTTCTGTCGACCACCTGTCAGACCAGCGGTGTCCGTTCGTCGTCCTGTCGCAAATGCGATAAAACCTTTACCCGGACGCCAGCCTCCACAGAGTAACGATCCACCGGATCGCCTACCCAAACCTGTGTGGAGAATGACCAATGGACGGATTCACCCTGCGCCACCTCGCCCTGGCCGTCGCCTTGAGCAGCAGCATGGGCACGGCATTTGCCGCCACCTCCAATGATTTCGTCGACAAAGCAGCCGCTGGCGGCATTGCCGAGATCGAAACCAGTCGCCTGGCGCTGGAAAAAAGCGCTTCGGCCGACGTCAAGGCGTTCGCCAACATGATGATCACCGATCATTCCAAGGCCAACGATGAACTGGCGGCCCTGGCGAAAAAGCATGACATCGAGGTGCCGGACTCGACGACGCTGGTCAAACAGGCCAAGGAGAAAATTCTCGACATGCGCGATGAATCCTTCGACGCGGCGTACGCAAACAACCAGGTGAAGGCCCACGAAGACACCATCGAATTGTTCAAGAAAGAAGCCAACACCGTGACGGACGACAAGGTCAAGGGCGCCACCGAGCTGAAAGGCTTCGCACAAAAAATGCTGCCGGCCCTGGAAAAACACCTGGACATGGCGAAAAAACTCCAGGCTGCCCACCCCGACAAATAACTCGACCTAGAAGCCACAACGTCCCCCTGTAGCAGCTGGCGAAGCCTGCGTCCGGCTGCTACAAGTCTGCTCCTTCCCACAGCCAACCACATTCCAATGTGGGAGCGAGCTTGCTCGCGATGGGGCCAGCATAATCAACCCATCAAGCCCTACCGAGCACTCGAGCCAAAAACGGCGCAGTCCGGCTCTTCTTGCTTTTAGCCACGGTCTGCGGTGTGCCCGCCACGACGATCTTCCCGCCCTGATCCCCCGCCCCCGGCCCGATGTCGATCACCCAGTCACTCTGCGCCACCACGCGCATTTCATGCTCGACCACGATCACCGTGTGCCCCGCGACCACCAGCGTATTCAACTGCTCCAGCAACCGGTCAACGTCCCGTGGATGCAAACCGGTCGTGGGTTCATCGAGCACATACAACGTTGCCCCACGCTGATTACGCTGCAGCTCAGTCGCCAGTTTGATCCGCTGCGCTTCACCACCTGACAATTCAGTCGCCGGCTGCCCCAGTCGCAAATACCCCAAACCGATATCCCGCAACACTTCCAGCGAACGGCGAATGCCGGGTTGCTCGGCGAACACCTCCACCGCTTCATCCACCGTCAACTGCAACACCTGCGCGATGTTCAACCCTTGCCAGGTGATCGCCAGTGTCTCGGGGTTATAGCGGGCGCCGTGACACGTCGGGCATGGCGCGTAAACGCTGGGCATGAACAACAATTCGACGCTGACAAAGCCCTCACCTTCGCAGGTCGCGCAGCGGCCCTTGGCGACGTTGAAGGAGAATTGTCCGGCGTCATAGCCCTCAGCCTGCGCCTCGGGCGTCGCTGCATACAGCTTGCGCACGTTATCGAACAGCCCGGTGTAGGTCGCCAGATTGGAGCGTGGCGTGCGGCCAATGGGTTTCTGGTCGACCTGCACCAGACGCTTGATTGATGCCAGGCCGGCCGTGACCTGACCACCGCTGACCTGCGGCGCATCGTCCTCCAGGCTCAACGCTTCGGCTTCGTTGTCGCTGGCGGTCCGTCCTAAATGCGCGCCGACCAATTCCAACAAAGCCTGACTGACCAGGCTCGATTTACCGGAACCGGACACGCCCGTCACGGCGCTAAAACAACCCAGCGGAAACTCGACGCTGAGGTGGTTCAGGTTGTTGCGGGTGATGCCCTCCAGTCTTAGCCAGTCCGTTGCCTTACGGCTGGCACGGGGCTCGGCGACCTGTTCAGCAAACAGGTAGGCACGGGTCTGTGAGTTCGTCACCGCGGCCAACCCGGGCGGCGGGCCGCTGTAGAGGATCTGGCCGCCGTTCTCGCCCGCTGCCGGGCCGACGTCGATTAACCAATCGGCGCGGCGCATGGTTTCCAGATCATGCTCAACCACAAACAGCGTATTGCCGGCGGCTTTGAGGCGTTGCAGGGCTTCAAACAACGCCTCGCCATCCGCCGGATGCAGGCCGGCCGAGGGCTCGTCCAGCACATAGATCACACCGAACAGTTGCGAGCCCAATTGCGTCGCCAGCCGCAAGCGCTGCAACTCTCCGGATGACAAGGTCGGCGTGCTGCGTTCCAGCGCCAGGTATCCGAGCCCCAGGTCCGTCAGGGTGCTGACCCGCTCCAGCAGATCCTGAGCTATGCGTTGCGCGGCCAGGCGTTTTTCTACCGACAGATTCGGCGTGTGCCGCACGTCCGGTGCGTTGGCATGCCCGCTGGCACCGTGAGCAACCCGCGCTTCCCGAGCCTCACGGGTTTGCCGGTGGGTCAACACGTCGCCCGCCTCATCGGCCTGTTCCAGGTAACTGTGCGCCGCCACCGGTTTCAGTACGGCGGCCACTTGCAGCAGCGGCATCTGCGATAGCTCACCGATGTCGTACCCCGCAAATGTCACCGACAGCGCCTCGCGCTTGAGTCGTTTACCGTCACATAACGGGCATGGGCTGCCGAGCATGAATTGCGAAACGCGCTTCTTCATCAGCGCACTTTGCGAGTGGGTGAAGGTGTGCAGGATGTAGCGTCGGGCGCCGGTGAAGGTGCCCTGGTAACTCGGTTCCATTTTGCGTTTGAGCGCAACGCGGGTTTCTTCCGGCGTGAGCCCGGCATACACCGGCACCGTCGGTGTTTCTTCGGTGAAGAGAATCCAGTCGCGCTGCTTTTTCGGCAGATCTCGCCACGGGATATCGACGTCGTAACCCATGGTCACGAGGATGTCGCGCAGGTTCTGCCCCTGCCAGGCCGTGGGCCAGGAAGCGACCGCACGCTGGCGGATGGTCAGGCTCGGGTCGGGGACCATCAGCGCTTCGGTGACGTCGTAAACCCGCCCCAACCCGTGACACTCCGGGCACGCGCCTTGCGGGGTGTTGGGCGAGAAGTCTTCGGCATACAGCATCGCCTGTCCCGGCGGATAACTGCCGGCCCGCGAGTAAAGCATGCGAATCAGGCTCGACAGCGTCGTCACACTGCCCACCGAAGAACGAGTGCTCGGCGTGCCCCGTTGTTGTTGCAGGGCCACGGCCGGCGGCAGGCCTTCGATGGAATCGACGTCCGGTACACCAACCTGGTCGATCAACCGCCGCGCATAAGGCGCCACGGATTCAAAATAGCGGCGCTGCGCTTCGGCGTAGAGGGTCGAGAACGCCAGCGAAGACTTGCCCGAACCGGAGACACCGGTGAACACCACCAGCGCATCGCGCGGAATGTCGACATCGATGTTCTTGAGGTTGTGTTCCCGGGCTCCACGCACCCTGACCATGCCGGAGGGAGGGTTGGAGGTGCGCTTGGATGTCATCGAGTGGCCTTAATCAGATATTGAAAAAACACCAATCCCCTGTGGGAGCGAGCTTGCTCGCGATGGTGCAGTGTCAGTCGACATGGATGTTTAATGACACACCGCAATCGCGAGCAAGCTCGCCCCCACAGTTGATCTCAGTTGATTTCCCACTGGCGGTGTATCAGCCATTGAGCACCGTGCGAACCATGCGGGTCAGTGATTCAGGCCTGTAGGGTTTGCTCAGCAAATGCGTGTCGGGGCTCAGTTGATGGTTGCGCGAGATAATGTCACGGGTATGCCCTGAGGTGAACAACACCGCCACCGGGGGATTCTGCACTTTGGCCCACGCGGCCAAGTCCGCGCTTTTGATCAGACCGGGCATGACCACGTCAGTGAAAATCAGATCCACCGCTGTGCCCTCCAGCAACATTTGCATCGCCTGGTCGCCGTTGGCCGCTGTCAGCACCTGGTAGCCTTCTTCGCGCAACAATTCCACCGCCGAGGCGCGGACTGCTTCGTTGTCTTCGACCACCAGAATGCTTTCGTGGCCGCCGCGCTGCTGCGGACTATGCTGCGTGATTTCACTGGGCGCCGGTCGCAGGCTTCGCGGAAAGTACAACTGCACCCGAGTGCCTTGTCCCTCAGTGCTGGAAATCTCGATGTGCCCACCACTCTGCTTGACGAAACCGAACACCATGCTCAACCCCAACCCGGTGCCCTGGCCGTCGGCCTTGGTGGTGAAAAACGGTTCGAAGGCCTGCGCGAGCACCTGCGGCGGCATGCCGACACCGGTGTCCGCCACTGCGACACACACATAGTCGCCGGCAACGATGCCCTTGCCGGCACAAAATTTTTGGTCGAGGGTGATGTGCTCGGCATTCAGGCTGATGGTCCCCTCTCCTTTCATGGCATCACGGGCATTGATCGCCAGGTTGAGAATGGCGTTTTCCAGTTGATTGCGATCCACGAAAATATGCCAGGGATCATCCGGGGCACTCACTTTGATCTGCAGGGTTTCCCCCAGCGCCCTTTGTAGCAGTTCCGCCAGACCATCGAAGACCTGCCGTGGAATGCACACCGCTGGCGACAGTGGCTGGCGGCGGGCGAACGCGAGCAATTGCGAAGACAGTTTGGCCCCACGTTCGACCGCGGCAATGGATGCACTGACCCGACGCTGCACATTGGCGTTGTCCGGTTCGTGCCGAGCCAGCAAATGCAGGTTGCCGGCGATCACCTGCAACAGGTTATTAAAGTCGTGGGCCACGCCACCGGTGAGGCCGCCGATGGCTTCAAGTTTCTGCGATTGGCGCAGTTGTTCTTCGGCGGCCAGCCTCGCGTCCACTTCGTCAGCGACGCGCTGTTCCAGGTTGCGGGTGAACCTGAGCAAGGACTCTTCGGCGGACTTGCGTTCATGGATGTCGATCAATACGCCAGGAAAGCGGAACGGCTCGCCCTGTTCATTGAACTCGCAACAGCCGCTCGCCTGCACCCACAAGTAAGTGTCATCCGGGCGCAGGACGCGATACTCGGCATTAAATGGCTCGCCGGTTTCGACCGATTGATTGACTTGTTCCTGTACCCAACTGAGGTCGTCGGGATGGATCTTCGCTTCGGCGACCTCCGTCGGCAGGTTGGTCAGGTCCTGATCGGCGGGATAGGAGAAGGTCCGGGCGAAACGCTCGTCGCCAGAGAGCCGATTGGCCTTGATGTCCCAGACGAACGAGCCGAGCAAGGCACCGGCATTGAGGGCCAGGCGAACCCGCTCATTGTCGGCGCGGTAGGCATCTTCGGCGGCCTGGCGGCGGCGTTCGGAAATCACATGCTCGGTCGTCTCGACCACTATCGCCATGACCCCGGCAGGCTTGCCTTCATCATTGGCCACCGGGCTGTAATAAAGATCGAGCCAGACGTCTTCGGGAATGCCGTCGCGCAGCAGCACCAGTTTTTTATTGTGGTAGGACAAGGTGCCGCCCGCCAGGCAGGTGTCGACCACGTTCCGATTGAATTCGGCCACTTCCGGCCAACCCAGTTCCACCGGGGAGCCCAACAGGTATGGGTGGCGGCCACCGGCGAATTCGGAGTAGGCGTCGTTGTAGATCATGTAACCGGCGCGGCCCCACAGCATCACCAGCGGCAGTGGCGAGGCCAGCATCAATTGCACAGTGCTACATAGACTCGCAGGCCAGGTGTCGAGGCTGCCCAGTTCGGTCTGGCCCCAGTCGAACGCACGAATGCGCCCGGCCATTTCGCCGTTCCAGCCGGCACACCCGTGGCTTTCGTCTAGAAACTGCATTGACTGGCTCTTAGTCCCTGTAGATGAACTGGCTCAAGGGATCGCGACAGTGTGAAGACGGCGCGGCCCGTTTGTTTCGAGCATCGCCGACGTCAAATGGTTTCATAGAGGTTAGCTGATTCTTCGGGTCTTCTGCGCCCCCCCCTTTTCACTGTGGGAGCCACGTTTCCGTATTCAGCGGAAATCCCGGCTGCGCACGCTGATGCCGTCGAGCAATGAGCTCAGGTCGCTCAAGCGTCCGGCAATCAGGTGGCGAACCTCACCTTCCTTTTCCCAGCGACCATCGACCTTGAGCAATTGCGAGCCGACCAGGACCTGGCGTTGCCGCTCAGCCAGGTCGCGCCAGACCACCACGTTGACGTTGCCAAACTCGTCTTCCAGGGTCACGAAGGTCACGCCACTGGCGGTGCCCGGCCGCTGTCGCCCCGTCACCAGCCCGGCGACACTGACCGGTCGCCCGTGTTCGACCGTCATCAGTTCTTGCGAACTGCGGCAGCGCCGGGCTTTCAGTTCACCGCGCAACAACGCCAGCGGATGCGGGCCGAGGGTGGTGCCAACACAGGCGTAATCGGCTTGCAGGTCTTCGCCGACGGTGGGTTTGGGCAACGCCACGGCATCCTCTTCCTGACTCGGCAGGCCGACGAACAAACCGAGTTGCTTTTGCACCCCCGCCACCTCCCAGCGGGCCCGATGCCGGTCGCCGGCCAACCCGCGTAACGCACCGGCATCGGCCAGTTGCTCCTGGGCGCGGGCATCCAGTCGCGCACGCTCGCCGAGGTCGGCGATGTCGACAAACACCCCGCGCGCGCGCGCCGCTTCGATGCGCCGGGCATCGTCTTCGCGAAAGCCCTTGATCATCCGCAACCCCAGGCGAATCGCCGGTTGCCCGACGGTTATCGGTTCCAGGCTGCAATCCCAGTCACTGGCGCGCACGTCCACCGGGCGAATCTGCAAATGATGCCGGCGCGCGTCCTGGAGAATCTGGTCCGGGCTGTAGAACCCCATCGGCCAGCTGTTGATCAGCGCACAGGCAAAAGCCGCCGGCTCGTGGCATTTCAGCCAGCAACTGGCGTAGGTCAGCAAAGCGAAACTGGCAGCGTGGGATTCGGGGAAACCGTAGCTGCCGAAGCCTTTGATCTGCTCGAAGATCTGCGCGGCAAACTCGGCCGTGTAGCCGTTTTTCTTCATCCCGGCGGCCAGCCGATCCTTGTGCGGTTCCAGCCCGCCGTGGCGTTTCCAGGCCGCCATGGAACGCCGCAACTGATCGGCCTCGCCGGGGCTGTAGTCGGCGGCGACGATGGCGATCTGCATGACCTGCTCCTGGAACAGCGGCACGCCCAAGGTGCGCTTGAGCACCGCTTCAAGTTCCGGCGAGGGATAGGTTTCCGGCTCTTCCTTGTTGCGACGGCGCAGGTACGGATGGACCATCCCCCCCTGAATCGGGCCCGGACGGACGATGGCCACCTCGATCACCAGGTCATAGAACTTGCGCGGCTTGAGCCTGGGCAGCATCGACATCTGTGCCCGGGACTCGATCTGGAACACGCCGATGGTGTCGGCATGGCCAATCATGTCGTAGGTGGCCGAATCTTCGGACGGGATCGTCGCCAGACTCAGGTCAAGGTTGCGGTGGCGACGCAGCAGATCAAAACAGCGGCGAATGGCGCTAAGCATGCCCAAGGCCAGAATATCGACTTTGAGCAGACCGACCGCGTCGAGGTCGTCCTTGTCCCACTGAATGATCGTGCGCTCGGCCATGGCGGCGTTTTCCACCGGCACCAGGCTGTCCAGCGGTTGCTCGGAAATCACGAAGCCACCGGGGTGCTGCGACAAGTGTCGAGGGAAGCCGATCAACTGTTGGGTCAGGCTCAAGACCCGACGCAGCACCGGGCTTTCGGGGTCGAAGCCGCCTTCCAGCAGCCGTTCCACGGGCGGCGCGGTATCACTCCAGTGGCCGCAGCAATCGGCCAGCGCATTGATCTGGTCCGGCGGCAAACCCAGCGCCTTGGCCACGTCACGCACCGCGCCGGCCGCGTGATAAGTGCTGACCACCGCCGTCAATGCCGCGCGGGTCCGGCCATAACGCTGAAACACGTACTGCAGGACCTCTTCGCGACGCTCGTGTTCGAAATCGACGTCGATGTCCGGCGGCTCGTTGCGCTCCTTGGAGAGAAACCGTTCGAACAGCAACGTGGTGCGATCCGGGTCGATTTCCGTGATGCCCAAGGCAAAACACACCGCCGAGTTGGCCGCAGAACCCCGCCCCTGACACAGAATGTGCTGGTCGCGGGCGAACCGCACAATGTCGTGCACCGTCAGGAAATAGCTTTCGTAGCCCAGTTCGGCGATCAGCTCGAGCTCTTTGTCGATCTGCGTCAGCACCGCCGTTTTCGGGCCTTTGGGCCAGCGCCATGCAATGCCCTCATCCGTTAAATGACGTAGCCAGGACGTGGCGGTCTGACCTTGCGGCACCAATTCCCGTGGGTACTGATAACGCAACTGGCCGAGGTCGAAGGTGCAGCGCCGGGCAATGACCAACGTTTCATCGAGCAAGGCTGGCGGATAGATCGATTGCAAAACCTCCAGGCTGCGCACATGCCGCTCGCCATTGGGATGAAGGCGCAGCCCGGCTTCGGCCACCGGCAGGTGATGACGGATCGCGGTCATGGTGTCCTGCAAGGCGCGCCGGCCGCGGGTGTGCATGTGCACATCGCCGCTGGCCACGGCGGGAATACGCAGTTCCCGGGCCAGGGTCAGCAGCGCCGCCAGGCGCCGGGTATCGTCCTGGCCACAATGCAACTGGACGCTCAGCCACAGGCGTTCGGCAAAGGTCTGTTGCAACCAGTGGCCCTGTTCGACGTCATCGACCGTGTCCGGCACCCACAACGCCAACAGCCCCGGCATCGGCTCGCTGAAGTCCTCGCGCAACACCTGATACTGGCCTTTTTGCGTGCGGCGTCGCGCGCGGGTGATCAGCCGGCACAGGGTCTGGTAGCCCTCAAGGTTCTCCACCAGCAACACCAGCTTCGGGCCGTTCTCGATGCGGATTTCGCTGCCGATGATCAGTGGCAGTTCCACTGATTTGGCCGCTTGCCAGGCGCGGACGATGCCGGCCAGGGTGCATTCATCGGTGATCGCCAGCGCCTGATAGCCGTGCTTTTTCGCCCGTTGAAAGAGTTCCAGGGCGCTGGAGGCTCCGCGCTGGAAGCTGAAGTTCGACAGGCAGTGCAACTCGGCGTAGTCGATGTTCATGCGAACCAGCCTTGCAGCCACAGCGGACCGCCCTCACCCACCGCCCGATACGCCCAGCCCTGTTGGCCAGAGCGGGTTTCGACCAGGTAGTAATCCCGGCGCACATCGGCGCCGTCCCACCAGCCGGATTCGATGCGCTCCGGGCCCATGAGGATGCGTGTCGAGCTTTCGTGGATCGCCTGCGGTTGCGTCAGCAACCAGCCCGGACGCTGCACACCCGGCAACCCCGCGCACAGTTGACTGTCGACCCGCGCCTGCCATGCGCACTCCGGGCGGTGATCGGCCTGGAAGCGCAAGCCGTGCACCGCCTCATCGCCGAGTCGCGCGCGCAAGCGTTCGCGCAGTTGCTCCCAGGGCAAGGATTGCTGCGGGCGGTCGTCGAACAGTTCCTGATACTGCGGGACGAAGGTCGGCAAGTCTTCGGCACGCAGCCGAAAACCGCGCACCGGGGCTTCGACCTGTACCTGTTCCAGTCGCCCTCGCGCCAGTTCGAAGAGCATCGCCGGATCGCGCTCGGCGCTGAGCAGGCCGACCTTGATCACCGAGTCCGGCAGGCCGGCGTGTTCCAGGTGCAGGTCGAAACGCTGCACGCCGCTGTCCCGACCGCAGAGAAAGGCCGACAGGTCGCCGGTCAGGCGGCGCAGCGGAAACAGCAGCGCCTGATGGGACTGCACGTCGAAATTGAGCTCGATGCGCACGTCGAAACGGTCCGGCGGCAGGTAGAACGCCAGGGCCAGTCGGCGCGCCCCCGTCAACGCGTCCAGGTGCTTGAGCACCTGGGCTTCGAAACGTCGGGCCAGGCTCTGTCGTGGCAGCGCCTGGACCTGACTCAAGGTGCGCAAGCCCATGCGCGACAACGCCGAGGCAACGCTGGGCTCCAACGCGATACGGTCGACGGGCAACTGCCCGAGATGGTAGTGCAAGGCGTCGCTGTCCGGCACCACCAGCCCGTCATAGACGTTGGTCAACACCCGCGCGGCCACCGGGTTGGGCGCCGCAACGATCCGATGGCGAAAACCCAGCTCGCCGAGCTCGGCACGCAACCGTGCCTCGAAGGTTGGCCACGGCCCGAACAAGCCCAGACTGGACTCGATTTCAAACACCACGGCACGCGGGTAATGCACGCTGACCTGAGAGCTGAAGCGATAGGCCCACGCGGCCAGGAACTGTTGCCAGTGTTCGATCTCGGCGGCGTCGTATTCCGCCGTGGCAAAGCCTTTGCTCAAGGCCTGGGCGGCGGTCATCGACTGCCCCGGACGCAAGCCCAGCGCCCGCGCCGACGCATTGACCGCCTGCAACACCCGGCGCTGCGCCGGGCCGGTCAGCAGCGCCAGCGGCTCATCGGGATCGGGGCGCTGACGCAGCACCGCGTCCAGCGCCAATTGCGGGAAAAGAATACAAACCCAGCGCATGGCAACCTCAATGCCCCACGGGGAAGGCAATCGGCGTCGAACGCGCAAGGCCGCCCCGGCACTTGAGCACGCGCAATTGCGCGGGCCTGGCGTCGATGGCAATGCGCAGGGCGGCGGGCGAAGGATTGACGGCTTCATGGATCGAGCGGTAGGCGAACGCCAGGGTCGAACCGGTTTCCGCCGCCACCTGCAAGCGGCGCAACGCCCGGTCATCGGCCTTGTGCGGCCAGCACAGCACGGCGCCGCAACTGCCCGAGCGCAGGCATTGTTCCGCAGCCCACAAGGCATCCCGCTCGCGGGCCTGAATGATCGACAACTGGCGCAGATCGACCCCGGCGTTTTGCCACGCCAGGGGATACGGCACGTAAGGGGGCGCCACCAGCACGATGCGCTCGCCCGCCGCCGACAACCGCGCCAGCGCCGGCCACACCAGTTGCAACTCGCCGACGCCCTGCCCGGCGAGGAGAATTTCGGTCAGCGCCGCTTCCGGCCAGCCCCCGGTGGGCAACGCCGCATCCAGCGCGGCATGCCCGGTGGGTTGCGGGCTGACGGCCGGTGGCGCAGGCCGGCCCTTCCAGACCTGGCCGCCATTGAACAGCGTATCCAGCGCAACGACGGCGCCCATCACCCTTGCCTCACCAGCCCGCAGAACACCCCTTCGATGGCGAGGTCCTGACCGGGCTGCACGATGATCGGTTGATACGCCGGGTTGCGCGGCAACAAGCGAACCGTGTCGCCGGCCCGCTCGAAACGCTTGATGGTGACCTCTCCGTCCAGTCGCGCCACCACGATCTGGCCATTGACCGCTTCCGGGTTGCGTCGCACGCCCACCAGATCGCCATCGAGGATACCGTCCCCGATCATCGAGTCGCCCTGCACCCGCAGCATGTAATCCGGCACCCGCGAGAAGATCGACGGGTCCAGCAGCAAACGGCTGTGCACCTCGGCATCGGCCCCGATCGGCGCCCCTGCCGCGACCCGGCCGAGCACCGGAATGTCCAGCAACTCGGGGCGCGCCGGTTGCCCAAGCAGACGAATGCCACGGGCCTGATGCGGGTTGACCTCGATGAAACCGGCTTCGGTCAGCGCCAGCACATGCTTGCGTGCCACGCTGCGGGAGGCAAAACCAAAGGCTTCGCTGATTTCAGCGAGGCTCGGGGGCTGACCGTGCTCCGCGATTCGGTCGCGGATAAAGGTCAGGATGGCGGTACGGCGGGGAGTTAAAGTCGTCATGGAGTACATTTGTACTCTTTTGGCATTTTACTGGCAAGGACTTGTAGCAGCGGTCGAGCAACGCGAGGCTGCGTCTGCAGTTTGCCTGATAGAACCCGGTTGCCGGGTTTGCGACGGCTGCGTCCGAACGCGGCCCGCACCGAACGCTGCCTCGCGCTGCTCGACAGCTGCTACAGGGGCAGCGGGATCAATCAGCTCAAGCCACGGGACGCCAGAAACCCTGCGATGTAATCGATAAACGCCAGCACCTTCGCGGTCGCCCGTCGATGGCTTGGGTACACCGCCAGAATATGCGGGCCAAAGCTGTCCGGGTCGATGTCGTAGTCGGCCATCAGCTGCACCAAGCGGCCATCGGCGATGTACGGCGCGGCGCTCCACAATGGTGTGTGCAACAAACCGCGCCCGGCCAGCGCATTGGCCAGCAGCAGATCGTAATTGTCGCTGCGCAACCGCGGATTGGGCGGCTGCGGCAGGCTCAGGCGTTGCCCGTCACGCTCGACCCACCAGAATTCGCGGCTGAGCAGCGGATGGCGGTATAGCAGCCATTCGTGGTCATCGAGGGTCTGCGGGGTGACCGGCAAAGTCTTGCGCGCCAGATAGGCCGGGCTGGCGCACAGCGCCAGGCGATTACTGCCGACCACGCGGGCGATCAGCCCCGGCAAGTCATCGTGACCTTCGCGCAGAGCCAGGTCGTAGCCGCTTTCCAGCAGATTGACGAACTCATCGCACAGGTCCACCTGCAAATTGATCTGCGGGTATTGCTCGAGAAAGCCACCACACACCTGATCGAGAAACGCCTGCCCATAGGCCAATGGCGCGGTGATTTTCAGGTTGCCGCGCAGGCCATGCTGCAGCTGTTCGATTTCCTCGCCGGCCTCCTCCAGCCGCTGCAATACCTGGCGCGCGGTTTCCAGATAGAGCCGCCCGGATTCGGTCAGCAGAATCCGCCGGGTACTGCGCTCGAACAGGCGCGCCCCAAGCTCGGCTTCCAGGTGGTTGACCGCTTTGGTCAGGGCCGACGGGGTCTTGCCCAACTGCTCGGCGGCGCGGCTGAAGCTGCCCAGTTGCGCCGTGACCACGAACATTTTCAACGCACCCAACTTGTCCATACTTTTTCCATTCCGGCAAAAACGTTTTTCGTGAGGAAGGCGTTCTGCTGCGCACCAGCAGCCACTAATCTGGCCATCAGACGCAATAACAAGGAAACATTCAATGAAAAGATTCATCCCGAATCTCTTGATGGCCGCTGTTAGTTTTGCCTCGATGGAAGCCATGGCAGCCACCGACCTGGTGCTGATCAATGGCAAGATTTTCACCGCCGACCGTGCCCAACCGAAGGCACAGGCGCTGGCGGTACAGGATGGCAAGGTGCTGCAAGTCGGCAGCGATGCGCAGATCAAAGCCTTGATCACGCCCGACACCAAAGTGGTCGACCTCGGCGGTAAAACCTTGATGCCAGGCCTGATCGACACTCATTCCCACGCGATTTTCGGTGGCCTGGAAATGGTCTCGGCCAACATGGAAGACGAGGTGGTCGAGCTCGACGAACTGGAAAAACGCCTGCGCGGCTGGCGTGACGACGGCAAGGCCAAACACGGCGATGTGTTGACCATCGCCGGCATGAGTTCGGTGTATTGGGCCAAGGCCGAAGCACTGGGCAAAATATTCAACAACGGTGAATGGGCCAACGTGCCCGTGGTGTTCACCGGCAGCGACCACCACACGGCCTGGGCCAACGATTTCATGCTCAAGCGCGCCGGGATTGATGCCGCGCTGCTCAAGTCATTGCCCGCCGCCGAAGCGGACACCATCGGCCAACGTGCCGACGGCACCCCCAACGGTTTCCTGGTGGACGCCGGTTGGGACCGGGTGTCCTCGAAAATACCCGTGCCGAGCACCGCCGACATGCTCAAGGCCGCCCAATCGGCCGTGCGCTACAACAACAGCTTCGGTATCACGGCGTGGATGGACCCCGCCGCCAATGCCGCCCCAGGTGAACCGCTGTTCGCGCTCAAGCCCACGGAAAAAACCGTCGGCGTGCTGCCGGCCTATAAAGCCCTGGCCGAAACCGGCAACATGAGCGTCCACGTCGCCGCCCTGCTGGTGGCCAACCCGAAAAGCCTACCGGCCGATCTCGAGACGCTGGACAAGGTTCGCCAGCAATTTCAGGGCATCCCCAACCTGACCCTGCCCGGCGTCAAGATCTTCGCCGACGGCGTGATCGAATTCCCGGCCCAGAGCGCGGCGATGATCGACCCTTACAACAACTCGCACAAACAGGGCGAATTGCTGATCGATCCGAAGCATTTCGGCGAACTGGTCAGCGCCATCGACCAGCGCGGCTGGCTGGTGCACATCCACGCCATCGGCGACCGCGCGGTGCGGGAGTCGCTGAATGGCATCGAACAGGCGCGCAAGGATCGCCAGAGCGGCGTGACGCACTCGATCACCCACCTGCAAATCGTCAACCCGAAAGAATTTGCGCGGTTCAAACCGCTGAACGTCATCGCCTCGATGCAACTGCTGTGGGCCTCGGCCGACGACTACACCACGGACATGATCAAGCCTTACGTCAGCGCCCTCGCCTTCCGCTATCAATACCCGGCGCATTCGCTGCTCAAGCAAGGCGCGACCATCGCGGGGGCCAGTGACTGGCCGGTGTCGTCGCCCAATCCGTGGAATGCCATGGCCCAGGCCATCACCCGTGTCGGCCCGATGGGCGTGCTGAACATTAAAGAAGCCGTGGATCGGGAAACGATGTTCTACGCCTACACCGCGAATGCCGCGCGAACCATCGGTCTGGAGAAGCAGATCGGTTCGCTGGTTCCTGGCAAGCAAGCGGACTTCATCGTGCTCGACCGTGATGTCTTCACCGTCGACAACAAGGCCCTGAGCGACACAAAAGTGCTGCAAACCTGGTTTGCCGGGCGCGAAGTCTACGCACCGACCCTCTAATAAAAACCCGCTGTAACCCGCTGCCCGATCCCGTGTTCAAGACCGGGGTTCGGCGCAGCTTTGCCCAAAAAAACTGCCCATAACAATCACAATATCGGGACTGCATTCATGAAAGCTTTCACCCTGCTCGCCCTTGGTTCCTTGAGTCTGCTGCCGTTGAGCAGCCAGGCCATCGTCTTGAATGACGACTTCTCCGTATTGGTGGACCTGACCCTGGCGAGCGACTACCGCACCCGTGGTATTTCGCAAACACTCAATGACCCCGCCGTGCAGGCCGGTGTGACCCTGGCTCACAGCACGGGGTTGTACGTGGGTGCCTGGAGTTCGAACGTCGACTTCGGCGGCGGCCTGAAGACCCGTCAGGAAGTCGACTACTACGGCGGCTGGCTCTGGGAAGCGACCGAGGACGTCAACCTCGACATCGGTTACCTCAAATACACTTACCCGAAAGAAAGCCAGTTCAACCAGAGCGAGGTCTACGGCATTCTCAGCGTCTACGGGGTGAAGCTCGGCGCCTATTACTCCGACGATGCACCGGGCATCGACAGCAAGCAGAACTCGCTGTACAGCTATGTCGGTTACGAAACCCAATTGCCGTATGACACCGGCCTGAAACTGCGCTACGGCAACATGGACTTCAAGGACCCGCACCTGTACTCGAGCTCGGGCCATGCCGAAGACTCGTACCGCGAATGGGAAGTCAAACTGACCCACGAACTGGCCGGTGTGATGCTGGGCCTGAGCTACATCGACACCGACCTGTCGAAAAGCCAATGCACCAGCAACTGGGGCTACGACGACCTGTGCAGCGCCACCGTGGTGGCGAGCGTCAGCAAGTCATTCTGACCCACACCAATTCCCTGTGGGAGCAAGCTCGCTCCCACAGGATCGAGTTGAATCTGATGGTTCAGCGGCGTTTGAGGATCTGGTCCATCACCCAGTCGGTTTTCAACGCTTCCGCGGCCACCGCCGGGTGCTGCGCTTGACCGCGAATGTGTGCATTCATGCCCAGCACGTGATGCCA
Organism: Pseudomonas mucoides; assembly: GCF_015461845.1. Classification (GTDB taxonomy): domain Bacteria; phylum Pseudomonadota; class Gammaproteobacteria; order Pseudomonadales; family Pseudomonadaceae; genus Aquipseudomonas; species Aquipseudomonas mucoides. The sequence goes on from NZ_JACOPW010000002.1 coordinate 681,850, forward strand.
CTGGATGTGCTCGTGATGGTCGATGTGCAGGCTGAGCTGTTCATCCGCCTGAAGCTGCACCGGGTGTTCATCGAACACCGAAAAGCTGATCCGGCCTTGGCTGCCAATCACCTCGACCCGATCCTCGCGGCGATCCGCCACGAAATTCCAGCAGCCCATGCCGGTCGCCCCCGAAGCAAACCGCCACGTAGCACTGACCGCATCTTCGGCGGCATACAGCCCGGCCTGTCGCGCGGTGAAACCGGCGACGTCGGTGATATCGCCGAGCAGGTACTGGAACAGGTCCAACCCGTGGCTGGCGAGGTCGGCGAAGTAACCGCCGCCGGCAATGTCCGGGTCCGTGCGCCAGTTGTGCGCGCCACCCAGATCGACGGGCGACGGGGCCTTGGTGAGGGTCCAGGTCAGGTGCCGGACCTCGCCGATCCGCCCGGCTTCCAGCCACTGCCGCACTTGCTGGAAGCGCGGCAGCGAACGTCGGTAGTAGGAAACGAACAGGTGCAATCCGGCGTCGGCAAAGACCTGCCGCATCTCGCGGCTTTGCCCGGCATTCAGCGACATCGGTTTTTCGACGCAGCAATGTTTGCCGGCGGCGGCGACCATCAGGCTGTAGGCGTGGTGACTGTCGGGCGGTGTGGCGATGTACACCGCGTCCACCTCGGGGTCATTGATCAGTGCTTGCGCGTCGGTGTACACCCGGGCGATGCCATGGCGCGTGGCGTAATCCGTCACGGCCTCCAGACGCCGCCCCATCACCGCCACCAGTGCCGAACCGGGCGCCTTGTAAAAGGCTGGCCCGCTCTTGCGCTCGGCAACGCTGCCACAACCGATCATGCCCCACCGCACCACGTCCATGTTCAACTCCTGTGGGTTAGCCGATGCGCAAGGCGCGCAGGTCCAGGCGACCGTCCTTGAGCGGCGGGCACCAGTAGTAGCCGCCGGTGATCGGGCGGCTGATGCGGTACAAACCGTCGGTGATGCCGTCTTCCAGACCACTCATGCGCCGCAGTTGCGCTTCGAAAGCGTCGAGGGAAAAACCGAACGCGAGGAACATCAGGCCGGCGCGATCCCCTTCGATCCACGGCATCGAGCGACGGACCACGAACGCCTCGGGGGCGAAGCTTTCCTGGGCGGTGCGCTTGACGTGGGCCGAGACTGGCGCGTCGTCGAGTTCTTCGTTGTCGCTCAAACGACGGCCCATGATGTTGTCTTTTTCATGGGGCGGCAGCGCGTGGAAGCCCTTGAGGTCATGCTGCCACTGCTGGATCGCGGCAAAGCTGCCACCGACCAGGCCATCCGCGCCTTCGCTCAACAGTGCGGCGGCGACGGCGGCTTCGTCGTGCGGGTTTTCGGTGCCGTCTTCGTAGCCGGTCAGGTCGTGGCCGGTCATGTGGCGGAAGGTTTCGTTCATCTGCACCAGGCGCAGGGCCGGCGCCAGCGCAGCTTCGATGGCCTGGCTGCGATTGAGCAATTCACCGCGGTCGATGCCGTGCAGCCAGCACCAGAGTGCGTGTTGCGTCGACGGGTTGTCGACGCCCACACCGGTCAATGCCGGAAAGGCACGCAGGCCATCGATCTGAGCATGCAACGCCTTGACCAGCGATTCGCCAAAGCCGACAACAGCCGATTTCCCGTCCACCAGTTGCATCAAGTTGTCGAGCGCGACGGGCAAGGCTTCGGCGGATTCGAGGGCGAAGAACATATGGCGGGCTTGAGGCGGAACAGGGGTGGCGAGAATGCCCGGCTGGTAATAGCTCATATGAACTCCTTGAAAAAGAGCACCGAGTTTAACCGGAGCACGACGGTTTGTGTGCACCCCTTGTAGCAGCTGACGAGCAGCGCGAGGCTGCATCAGCGGCTACAGGGGATCGAGGGTTGGGGATTCGTTGCGGAATGCGCTCGGGCTCATGCCGGTCCAGCGTTTGAAGGCGCGGCGGAAGCTGCGCACGTCGCTGTAGCCGACTACTTCGGTGATGCGTTCGATGGGCATGTCCGGGTTGGCCAGCAGGCTCATGGTACGGGCCTGTCGCACTTGTTCCAGGAGTGTTTCGAAGGTCAGCGCGTGTTCGGTGAGGCGGCGGCGCAAGGTGCGGCTGCTCATGTTCAGGTCGCCGGCAATTTTCTCGATGTGACTGCCCTCGGTCAGGTCACGGGCAATGGCCCGTTCCACGGCCTGGATCAAGTCCATTTTCTGATGCACTTTCGCGGCTTCCAGCTCCAGCAGTTTCACCGCCTGACGCAAGGCCAGGGAATGGTGATTGGGCAAGTGAACATCCAGCCAATGCGCCGCGATCACCATGCGATTCTGCAAGCAGCCGAAGCGCACGTCCGGCCCCAGCACGCGTGAATATTCGCCGAAATAATCCGGCGCAGCGTGCATGAACTCCACCGCCATCGGCTTGAAATCCGCCCCGACCAACGCCCGGCCGTACACCAGCAGACTGGCGAAAAACTCCTCCACCGCAAACAGTTGCACATCGGCGAACGGCAAGCGGCATTCAACGTCGACAAACACCCGGTCCCCCGCCTCCTCCACGCTCGACACCACGATCCCGCCGGAAGTGTGCTGATGCCGAATGCCCAGCTCAAAGGCATCGCGCAGGGTCTTGCACAGCGACAACACATGCCCCAGCAACCCCAGCGTACCGAGCACATTCTGCGCGCCGACCCACAAGCCCAGGCCCTGATTGGGCAAGGCTTTGAGCGCGCGCTGAATCATCGCCACGGCCTGCCGATAGGAAATGCGCTGCGCCGGGTCCTGAAGATCTTCAAAGGTAAAACCCAGCCCTCGGCACAGGCTGTCGGGGTTGATGCCTTTTTGCTTCGCGACTTCGGCGAGGGTTTGCAGGAGAAACGGCGACACCAGCGCCAGTTCAAAGGTGGGATCAATCACTTTCATTTGCATGGGGTCATACATTCCGGGGCGAGCTGCATTCTTATTTTTGTTACCGGTTATGTCGAAAGAAGTTAGCACAGGGTTCAAAGGCTGTCCGCAGAAGTCCCCCTAAATGGCCGCCAATACCCTGCCTGGCACCGCGCAGACAGCTTATTTCTATGTGGCGGCCCTCGTATGGACGCAGGACAGCCCGCTAACAATAATAATGAGTACCCCCATGATCCCGACCCGCACGAGATTCCCCCTACTGGTCATCAGCCTGGCCGGCATTTTCACCACTCATCCGGCACTGGCCACCGAGGCTGGCGTGGACAACATCGGCCCAGGCACCGACGGTTTCTTCATGTTGCCGCTGTCGCCCGACAGCCTTCCGGACAACATGGTTGCGTTCAACCTCTACTACAACCACTACACCTCCACGAAGCTCAACATCAGTTCGCTCGGCGGCAAGGTGCCGGATGTCGATATCGAATCCACAGCGGTGATTCCACGCCTGGATTACCTCAGCCCCCTGCGGGTGTTCGGTGGCCGGTTTGCGGGCTACATTGCGCAGCCGTGGCTCAAGCAGGAAGTGGCGGTGTTCGGCTTGCACGACACCCGCGAAGGCATGGGTGACACCACTGTCGCTCCGATCATTCTGTGGGACATGGGCCCGAACCTGACCCTGGCTGCCGCGCTGGAAATCACTGTGCCGACCGGCGAATACAGCGTCGATCGCCTGGCCAACACCAGCAACAATTTCTATACCTACAAACCGCTGTTCTCCTTCACCTGGCTGCCGACGGATAAAACCGAGGTGTCGATGAAGACGACGTACAGCTTCAACGAGAAAAACAAAGACACCGATTACAAGTCGGGGCAGATTTTCCACTTCGACTATTCGGCCAGTTACAAAATCACCGACAACCTGATGCTCGGGTTGAACGGCTACTACCTCAAGCAAACCACCGACGACAAACAGTTCGGCCACACCGTGCAGTTCAATGGCGAAGACGTGAACGATGGGGTTCGCGGACAGGTATTCGCGATTGGTCCGGCCTTGCACCTGACCTTTTTGCAGTACGCCACGGCAGAGATTCGCTGGGACAAGGAGTTTGATGTGGAGAACCGGCCTGAAGGGGAAATGCTGTGGGCCAAGGTCAGTATCCCTTATGCGTTCTGACGATTGATCGTTCCCACGCTTTGCGTGGGAATGCAGCCTGGGACGCTCCGCAGCCCATCAAGAGCCAGAGCGTCCGTTGAGGCGCTCCCACGCAGAGCATGGGAACGATCATCAGGAATACACCGGCCAGCTATCAACAATCTGCCCTCCCCGAACCGCCAGCAAATCCCCAAACTGCAACAACACCGATTCCGTCTGAGTCGGCCGCAAAAACACCTGGTCCTCAACCCCCAGCCCCACCGCCGCCGAACCATTGACCATTTCCTGATTCGAGCTGCGGCCATACACCCCGTTGCTCTGCAACCCCGATGGCGATTCAAACTCCGCCATCCAGTTACCGCCATAGATGAAAAACGTCTCGCGCTGATTGGTGTCCCACCACGAAAACAACCGGGACTTGTCATCCAGCGCCGGAATGTTCACCGCCCCCGTGCTCTTCAACACCGGCGTAGCGATGTACGCCGCCGGCACATGTTCCACCAGCGACGGCAAATCATAGTGTGTCGGCTTGAGCATCGCGGTCCCCACCGAAACCTCCGTGCTGAGCTGTTCATGCTCGTGCATGCGATAACTCGGGCTGCCAGCGGTGTTGAGGGTCAGTCCTTGATGCCACAGGCCGGGATATTGCTGACGGGTGAAGTCGACGCAGCGGTTGTAAATCACCATCACCTTGGCGAACAGTTCTTCGGGCGAGCCCAGTATTCCCGGCACGCCCATGCCCGCGAACGGGTCGTAGCCCATGAAGCCGGCGAACTCCAGGTGCTGAGGATTTTTGCTGATCAGTGCCAGCATCGGTCCGAGCACACCCGCATCGCTGACACCTCCACGATGCAGCCCGACATCCAGTTCAATGTTCACCCGTAATCGCGTACCCAATCCCTGCGCCAGCGCGAGGTACTGTTGAAGTCGTTCAGGCGTATCAAGCAGCCATTGCAATTGCTTCGAGGGATCAAAAGGCCCTTTGTGCGACTGATAAAACAACTCGGCCGAACGCACCGGCAGCGGTTTGCCTAACAGGATGTCGGACTCGGGAAACTGCACCGCATCATGATTGAGAAACGGCTGATGAAACGACATCAAGCGCTGCGTGCCCGCGCGCTTTGCAATGTAGGTCAGCAGCCCCGGCGCCGGCAGTGATTTCTCTACCAGGCGCAGGTGCTTGCCGCCGCGTTTTACCGACAGCATCACCGCATCGATGTTGTGATCCAGCCGATCAAGATCGATCAGCATCACCGGCCGCATCGGCCCGTGTTCCTTGAGCTCGCGGTTCAGCGTATGGAAATAATCGCTGTACGGCGCGCCTCGATCACCCGGCCGCAGCCAGGCCCCGACACCCGCCATCAACACGCTGACGCCGGCGGCCCCCATCAGGAAATTGCGTCGATTGACCGCCATCAGCTCACCCCCAGAATCGATGACAAGTGCGCATTGAGGAACTTGCCGCTGGGGTCCAGCGCTTGCCGCACCTCGATAAATTCCTGCCAACGCGGGTACAGCGGCTGCAGGCTTTTCGCGTTGAGCGTGTGCAACTTGCCCCAGTGCGGCCGGCCGTTGTACTTCCAGAAAATCGGTTCTATGGCGGCGAAGAAGTTGTGATGGTCCATCTGATAATGCTGGTGGACCGAGATCGAGCAACTGTCGCGGCCTTCGAACATGCTCAGGGGAATGTCGTCGGCTTTGACGTAGCGGTATTCAATCGGAAACCAGGTGCGCAGGTCCTTGTCCTGAATCAGCTTGAGAATTTCGCGCAGACACGCCGGGCCGTGCTCGGCCGGCACTGAATATTCCATTTCGTTGAAACGCACCGTGCGCACGTTGGCGTAGATGTCGAACGAGTCGCCCACCCGGTCGTCGAAACTGGCGAGGTGGCGCAGGCTGTTGAGCAGGGTGCGGCGCAGGTCCGGAAAGTCGCTGCCGTACTTGTCGATCTTCTCGATCAAGGTCACGAATTCGTTACCGCCCTCCTCATCCGCCGGAATCGGCGGTGTCGCAGGGTCGGTGGTTTCGTTGAGGGCGATCGACAAGGCGTAGTCGGAATGGGTCACCACGAGCATTTCCCAGTGCTGGTTGTCCCGGGTGTTCTTGTCGAGGTCTTCCAGCAACTCTTCGGTCCTGGCGATCCACTGCCGTTCCCTCAAGCGATACGCGGGGCGGTTTTGCAGACGGATTTTCGTCGCCACACCGAGCGCGCCGAGGGACACCCGTGCCGCGCTGAAGACTTCAGGATGACGTGTGCTGTCGCAGTCCAGCACCTCGCCCGTGGCCGTCACTAATTGCAGGCCGCAGACGTGGGCCGAATAGGACTGGAAGTTCTTGCCGGTGCCGTGGGTCGAAGTAGAAATGGCGCCGGCGAGGGTCTGGTAGTCGATGTCGGCCATGTTTTGCAGGGCCTGGCCGACATCTTTGAGCGGTGTGCCCATGCGCGACATCGGCGTGCCGGCGGCGAACTCGGCTTGCAGGGTTTTCGCGTCGTGATCGAGCAGCCCGGTGAAATAGCTCAGGGACAGCAATGTGCCGTCTGTGGGCACCAGCGCGCTGAAGGAATGCGCCGAACCCACCGGGCGAATCTTGCCGGGAGCCTGGCGTACAACCTGGGTCAGCTCGTCCAGATTCTTCGGCGCCAACCGCGCCGCCGGCAGGCAACTCTGGCCACCCGACCAGTTACGCCAGGGGATCAGCCGTGGCGCGCGCAGCAGTTCGGCCAGCACCGGTGTGGAGCCGAGCGCGGTAAAGGCGCCAATGACACTCGCCCGTTGCAACAACTGACGCCGTGTTAAGTCCATCGTCATGAATCGCACCCTGTCGTTCTTATTGTGGGATGTGCTGGCCGGACATGAAGCTAATCAGCGCCAGGAACTGTTCCTCTGAACACTGCACGCACTGGCCCATCGGTGGCATGCCGTTGTAGCCGTTGATCGCGTGATCGAGCAGCGTGTCGGCGCCCTGCATCACCCGAGGCTCCCAGGCTTTGCTGTCGCCGGTCAGCGGTGCCCCGGCCGCCGGGTTGGCGTGACAGAGCTTGCAACTGTTGTCGTAGACCTGCGCCAGCTCGGTGTCGGCGGGCCTGGCGATAGCCGCGTCAATGTGCGTCGCCGGGGGTTTCGGCTCTTCGCCACACCCTGCGAGCAACACCACGAGCCCCACCAGGGCAAAACAGAGGCTAGGCTTTTCACTGAATCGGCGTGCCCGCATGGCGTTCCTCTCATGGGGTGCCCGGTCAGCCGGGTGCACCGTTTATTGTTGTGATCAACAGAGCTCAACACTAAGGCACCCGGCGTGGGCGGGTTGAGGGCATTGGGGGCCAACAAGGGGGGCTTCTGAGGCCATGACCGCTGCGCCATGAAATCCGCGCGCCATCACGCACCGGCACAAAACGCTGAGATGAGTCATGACAAGCGAGGCCGAGGTCTGCTAAAACGATTCATCAGTGCATGACCCAATTCAGAGGGGGTAGCGATATGACCACAGCCAACATTCTCGACAACCTGTTTCCGAGCCTCGCCGACATCCCGGAAAAGTACCGCCTCGATGGCCAGACCGAGCAGCGCGAGTACCTGGTCGATGGCGAACTGAAAACCTGGGACGGGCCGCTCGCCCAGGTCCGCAGCCCGGTGTACCTGACCGGCGCGAATGGCGACGAGCAAGTGATCCTCGGCAGCACGCCGCTGCTGGACGCCGACACTGCGCTGACCGCGCTGGACGCCGCCGTCCGTGCTTATGACCGCGGCCAGGGCTTGTGGCCGACCATGCGCGTGGCCGAACGCATCCAGCACGTCGAAGCCTTTCTGGGTCGTATGCGTCAACAGCGTGAGGCGGTGGTCAAGCTGCTGATGTGGGAGATCGGCAAGAACCTCAAGGACTCGGAAAAAGAGTTCGACCGCACCTGCGATTACATCGTCGACACCATCAATGCCTTGAAGGAACTCGACCGCCGCTCCAGCCGCTTCGAGCTGGAACAGGACACTCTCGGCCAGATCCGTCGCGTCCCGATGGGCGTGGCTCTGTGCATGGGCCCCTACAACTACCCGCTGAACGAAACCTTCACCACGCTGATTCCGGCGCTGATCATGGGCAACACCGTGGTGTTCAAACCGGCCAAACTCGGCGTGCTGTTGATTCGTCCGTTGCTGGAAGCGTTCCGCGACAGCTTCCCGGCCGGGGTGATCAACGTGATCTACGGCAGCGGCCGCGAGACGGTCAGCGCCTTGATGGCCAGCGGCAAGATCGACATCTTCGCGTTTATCGGCACCAACAAAGCCGCCAGCGACCTGAAAAAACTCCACCCAAAACCTCACCGGTTGCGTGCGGCGCTGGGTCTTGATGCGAAGAACCCCGGCATCGTCCTGCCAGAGGTCGATCTGGACAACGCGGTGAGTGAAGCAGTGACCGGCTCGCTGTCGTTCAATGGCCAGCGCTGCACCGCGCTGAAAATCCTCTTTGTCCACGAAGACGTGGTCGAAGCGTTCATCGAGAAATTCAACGCCAAACTCGCCAGCCTCAAACCCGGTATGCCGTGGGACAGCGGCGTGGCGCTGACCCCGTTGCCGGAGTCGGGCAAGGTTGATTACTTGCATTCGCTGGTCGCCGATGCCGAAAGCAAAGGCGCCAATGTGGTCAACCCCAACGGCGGCATGGCCCGCGCCTCGTTCTTCTACCCCGCGGTGCTGTACCCGGTGACCCCGCAGATGCGTGTCTACCAGGAAGAACAGTTCGGCCCGGTCATCCCGATCGTGCCGTACCGCCATCTGGACACGGTGATCGATTACGTCCTGGAATCGGACTTTGGCCAGCAGTTGAGTATTTTCGGCACCAACCCGGTGGCGGTCGGCCGACTGGTGGACACGTTCGCCAACCAGGTCGGGCGCATCAACCTCAACGCCCAATGCCAGCGCGGTCCGGACACCTTCCCGTTCAACGGGCGCAAGAATTCGGCCGAAGGCACGTTGTCGGTGCATGATGCCTTGCGGGTGTTTTCGATCCGCACGTTGGTCGCGACCAAGTTCCAGGAGACCAACAAGGACCTCATCAGCGAGATCATCAGTGGACGCAGTTCGAGCTTCCTGACCACCGATTACATTTTCTGAGGACACCGAGCCTGAGTACCTTCAGCCATCGATTGCCACCGCTGCTGCGCCGACTGCTGCGTCCATTGCTGGACCCGTACCGGCGCTATCGCCACGCCAGACTGATTCATGCGGTGCGGGTCTCGCTTGGGTTGCTGGCAACGATCCTGCTGACCACCGGCATCCATTTGCCGCACGGTGAATGGGCGTCGGTGACGATGCTGGTAGTGATTGGTGGCTTGCAGCACCACGGCAACATCGGCAAAAAAGCCGCCGAACGGGCCATTGGCACGTTGATCGGGGCCGGCGTCGGTCTGCTGCTTGTCGCGCAACAGGCCTGGCTCGGAATGCCGTGGCTGACCTATTTCGCCATGTCGGTGGTGTGCGGGGTTTTCTCGTATCACGCCATTGGCAAGGGAGGCTACACGGCGTTGCTCGCGGCGATCACCGTATTTATCGTCGCCGGGCACGGTGACAACCCGGTTACGGACGGCTTATGGCGTGGGGTGGATATTCTGATTGGCATCGCCTTGGCGCTGGCGTTTTCCTTTGCGTTGCCGCTGTATGCGGTGTTTTCCTGGCGCTACAAACTGGCCGATGCGCTGCGCGATTGCGCGACGATCTACGGGCGCATCATCAATGGCCAGCCTGTCAGCGATGACGACCACCTCAAACTCATGGGGCGCCTGAATTCGGTGATGGTGCAATTGCGCTCGCTGATGCCGTCGGTGTCCAAGGAAGTGAAAATCTCCATGACCGAACTGGATGCCATTCAGCGCAATTTACGCATGTGCATCAGTACCCTGGAAATTCTTGCCAACACTCGCCCGGACCCCAGCGACTCGAACGCCATGGCGCAATTGCAATCGGCAATGACTGCCGAGCATCGGCAGATCCGCGTGCAATTGATCGGGATGGCGCGGGCATTGAAAACCGGAGCGTCGCAACGGCTGAGCCGGCCCGTCGACTTGCCGCCCGCTTCAAGTCTCGAAGCGCCGGTCTACAGTCCGCTCGACGGTTATCGGCTGCTGACCCGACAGTTCGCCGCCAACATCGGCGAGATGCGCCAGCGACTGGCCAAGACCGCGCCGCGCTGGAACATCTGACGTTACTGAGCCGCCAACTTGCGCGATTTGAAGCCCCAGCCCTGCTGCATACCGGCGGCGGCCAGCAAAATCGCCGCGACGCCGAGCCACTGCAACGGTTCCAGACGATGGCCGAAGGCAAACCAGTCGACAAAAATCGCTGCAATCGGGTAGATGAACGACAACGCCCCGGTCAACGCCGTCGGCAGTTTCTGAATCGCGCCGTACAACAGCACATACATCACACCGGTGTGGACGATGCCCAGCGTTACCAGGCTGGCCCAGGCACTCGGCGCTTGCGGCAGTGCTGAAAAGTGCGCGAACGGTGCGAGCAACAGCACCCCGGTGCAGACCTGGATCAAGGCGATCAGATGGGGTGGCGTACCGGTCAGGCGCTTGATGATCAGCGCGGCAATGGCGTAAAGGAATGCAGCACCCAGCGCCAGACCAATCCCCATCAGGTAATCATTACCGCTCTCGCCCTGCCCGCCATGGGCGCTGACAATTGCGAGCATCCCGACAAAGGAAATGCCCAGCCAGAACAGCTTCTGCAGGGTGATCTTTTCGTTGAGGAACAACGCGGCCAGGCCCACCAGCATGAACGGCTGCACGTTGTAGACCGCCGTGCCAATGGCAATCGAGGCGCGCGAATAGGATGCGAACAACAGCACCCAGTTGCCGACAATCGCCACGCCGCTGAGCACCGCCAACAGGAAAGTGATACGGGTCAGAATGCCGGGACGGAAGAAGCCGAACGCCGCGCAAATCATCAGCAAGGTGCCCGCCCCGAATAGGCAGCGCCAGAACACCACGTCCAGCACCGGTTGCCCGGACACCAGCACAAACCAGCCAATGGTCCCGGAGATCAGCATGGCGGCGCTCATCTCGAATGAGCCGCGACGTATTGATTTGTCCATCTTCAGACTCCTGTGTTTGAGCGCAAAGTATGCCAATCCACCCGGGGGCTTCTCCAGCGCAAAAAGCAGGCTAAACTCGGTTTCTGCCTTTTTTATCAAGGCAGTTTCAATTTATTGCCTTACAGAGGTTTCGCCATGACCGACGATATCGACCAAGTGCTAATCAGCGCCTTGATGGAAGATTCACGACGCTCGCTCAAGGCGTTGGCGCACCTCAGCGGCTTGTCCTCGCCCAGTGTCGCCGAGCGTCTGCGCCGCCTCGAAGAACGCGGTGTGCTCAAGGGCTACACGGTGGAAATCGATCCGAAATGCTTCGGCTATCAACTCCAGGCCATCGTGCGGATTCGTCCTTTGCCGGGTCAGTTGCAGGAAGTGGAGCGACAGATTCAGGCAATCCCCGAATTCACCGAGTGCGACAAAGTCACGGGCGACGACTGCTTCATCGCGCGCCTGCATGTACGCTCCATGGAACAACTGGACACCCTGCTCGACCGCCTCAATACCCACGCCGAAACCAACACGGCAATCGTGAAGAAGACTCCGGTCAAACGCCGGTTGCCACCGATGGCATAGGTGATGTTTGCTCCCGACTGGCGTAGATTGAGGTTTTTCCGGCGAAAGATTGGCGGTATGAAAACCCAGGCAATGCTACTGGCGGCGCTGATACTGACGGGCTGCGGCACGATTCAAACGGCCGTGCGCGGTGACGAAGTGGCGTCTAAAAGTCTTAAGGATCAGAAATCCTATTGCGGCGCCATTCCGCGAATCTACAGCGGTGTGACTTATGATTTTTGCAGTCTGAATGCGCCGCTGCAAAATGGACTGGATGCACAAACCCACACCAACGCTCCAGCCATCGTGCTGATTGACGTGGTGATGTCCGGCGCACTCGACACCTTGCTGCTGCCCTACACCATTTACCGCCAACAGGCCGATGGCAACATCGTCATTGCCGAGTAACCCTGAATCCCAGGCAATAAAAAACCCGCCTAAGCGGGTTTTTTACTCAAGGCCTTCGATCAATCATCGCGGCTCATGATGCCAAACAGCTGCAACAAGCTGATGAAGAGGTTGTAGATCGATACATACAGGCTGATGGTCGCCATGATGTAGTTGCGCTCGCCGCCGTGAATGATGGCGCTGGTCTGGAACAGAATGCAGACCGAGGAGAACAGCACGAAACCTGCGCTGATCGCCAGTTGCAGGCCGCTGATCTGGAAGAAGAAGCTCGCCAGCGTCGCACCCAGCAGCACGAAGAAGCCTGCAGTGATGAAACCGCCGAGGAAGCTCATGTCCTTGCGGGTAATCAGCACGTAGGCTGACAGACCACCAAACACCAGTGCAGTCATCGCGAACGCCGAACTGACCACTTCAGCGCCGCCCTGCATGCCCAGGTAGCGGTTGAGGATAGGGCCGAGCAGGAAACCCATGAAACCGGTCAGGGCAAATGCCGACACCAGGCCCCAGGCCGAGTCACGGAGTTTGTTAGTAAGGAAGAAAAGGCCATAGAAGCCGATCAGCACCACGAACACGTTCGGGTAGCCGACACGCATCTGCTGAGCGACGAACGCCATCACGCCGCTGAATGCGAGGGTGAGAGCGAGCAAGCCGTATGTATTGCGCAGGACGCGGCTAACCTCTAGCTGCTCAGCCTGCACGCTGTTATTAACTGCGTAATCCTGTTCGCGCATGGCGACACTCCTGTTGGTATGAAACGTTCAGTCGCAAAGATCATAACAGACGCTCTGTAACAAGCTATGCAGAGAGTTTGACAGTGTGTTTCATTCAGGTATTATGGCGCCCGCAACGCAAACGGAGGTGTGGCCGAGTGGTTTAAGGCAACGGTCTTGAAAACCGTCGACTGTAACAGGTCCATGAGTTCGAATCCCATCGCCTCCGCCATATTTGTACCGACAAAGCCCTGATTTTTCAGGGCTTTGTCGTTTCTGCGGTACATCATTTCTGAATCGTTTCCGCATCTTTTCAGTAGTTTCCGCAACCCTACCCTTCCGACAGCACCGAGTCCCGCCCAAATAAAATTGCTCGAGACAAATATGTAGGGTGTTTTGACTGTGCTCGAAAGTCAGCTTTCGGCCGATTCCGCTGAAAAAGTCGACGATGGTTTCCGCGGCAGAAAAGTACGCGACCGAGATTGAAATCTTTACTTTGAGCAGCGGATTCCGGGCTCAGATTTCGCATAACTGCGCGCAAAAAAGGCGTTTTCCGCAGTCAGTATGGGGGCAGTCTGGAAGGATCGACTTTTTCAACACAATCGGCCCAAAGCTATCCACTCATATGCTCAGCGCCTTTGGGGGATTTGGAGTAGAAGCGGCGAAGCGGCTGCGTGAAACACCCGCTTAAAAGGCTGGAACTGCTGCCCACTTAAATTTAGCTGCACACCCTGTCTTGGCCTCGCGGGGCTGGGTAAATGACTCGACCAGACGGATACCGCCTGAACTCAGGTACGATCACCAACGGAGAATCGGACCTCAACGATGACGGAAAATCGACCTGAAGCTACCGTCTCCCCCTGGCAGATTGGAGTAGAAAAAAATCTGCCCTCCAACTTTTTTCTCCATTGAACGAGCCTTAGTCCAAACCACTGGTTTCGCTCAAAGAGTTGATTTTAATCAAGGAGCACTTTACCGCCTTCATTACATTGAAAATGCTCAAGTAGTGCTTTCCAGAGATAGCGCGTAGAGGGGGTTAAATAATTTTTTCATTCAAGGCTGGGATCGTCTGACTCTGCAATAGGAGATTCCTCATGCACAAGAGAGTTCTCGTTTCGCCCTCCGAACTGGACGAATTGATCAAGCGTGAGCCCGTCGTGCTCATCGACACCCGAGATGCTGCGAGTTACGCCGAGGCCCACCTGCCGGGCGCAGTAAATATCCATGAAATATTCACGTACTTGGCTACTACCACGCCCGAGGGCCTGGCTAAGTTGCATGAACTATTCGCCCAGGCGTTTGCGAAGGCAGGCTTGTCTGGCAGGGAGATAGCGCTTGTATATGAGCAATCCATGACCACTGGATTTGGACAGTCCTGCAGGGGGTATGTGCTACTGCGTTATCTTGGCTACCCTCGCGACAAAATCAAGATTCTGCATGGCGGCTACAGCGCCTGGCGCAACGCAGGACTTCCCAGTACCAGTGAAGCTTCCGCGCCTGTCACTGCCACGTTTCCATCTTCCAATGGAGAACGCAGCCTCTTCGTCGACCTGGACGAAATGAAACGGATAGTTGCCACCCCCAACATCGTGAAACTCGACGTACGGGACGTTGATGAATGGATCGGCGAAAGCTCATCGCCCTATGGAAAAGATTTCTGCCCGCGCAAGGGTCGCATCCCTGGCTCCGTCTGGCTGGAGTGGTACCGGATGATGAAGCCAACCGCTCAGGGACCGATGTTCAAGTCACCCAGCGAGATTCTCGCCGAGTGCGCTACGGTCGGAATCGGCCCCGATACACCTGTGGTCGTGTTTTGCTTCAAAGGCGCACGTGCTTCCAATACCTTTGTGGCATTGGAAGAAGCCGGAATCAGGAACGTTCGCCTTTACCTCGGGTCCTGGAACGAATGGTCCCGAGACTTGACGTTACCCATTGAGGAAGGCCTTCCCTATTAGAAATACTTGCAGCCAGCCGGGCTGGTTCCTGGCCAAATGTTATCGTCAGACCAGTAAACCGGCATTCCCCTTGTGGAGATGCCGATGTCTGCATGACTACTGTTCGTATTGATCGGAACCGTCAGCAGCATCACGGCCGAGGTATTGGCGGCGGGCTGATCGTCGTGCCAGCTATACATCAGTTGAAAAATGGGCCTTTCGCACAAATCCCACTCGGAGCGAATTCCATACCAACAGTCCACGATCAGCATGTGGACCTTACTTCAGGATATTGCTACTCCCCGTAAGCACTACTCAGCCAAATGGATTCGAATCTGTTTTTCAATCTCGATGATTACAAAGAACGTAACGCCAATCCCGATGATCAGTAGGCCATCAAAGAAAGGGATCGCTTCAGTTGCAAAAACCCTTTGCAGCAGTGGCACGTAAGTGATGGAAAATTGAGCGACGGTCACCATTGCAACGGTCATCCAGATGACCTTGGTGCCACGAATCCCCTTCCAGGTAAGCGATGTGCTGTAGATATTGCGAATGAAGAACAGGTGAAAAACTTCCATCACCACCAACGTGTTGACCGCAATCGTGCGAGCCAACTCAATTGAGTAGTCACGGTCGAGCGCATACGAAAAAATGCCGTAAACGCCGCAGAGAAACAGAATAGAAACAAGCACCATATGCCAGACTAAAGCACCGCTTATGAGTGGCTGTTTGCGCGAGCGTGGCGGTCTGCGCATGGTGTTTTCTTCGGTCGGTTCGAACGCCAGCGCGATGCCGAGTGTCACTGCGGTAATCAAGTTGATCCACAGAATCTGTATTGGCGTCACCGGCAGTGTAATGCCGAGTAACAACGCGACGATGATGGTCATGGTCTCGCCCGCGTTGGTAGGCAGCGTCCAGCTCAGCACTTTCTTGATGTTGTCGTAGACTGTCCGGCCTTCGCGTACCGCCGCCACGATGGATGCGAAGTTGTCATCTGCCAGCACCAGGTCTGCGGCTTCCTTGGCGGCCTCACTGCCCTTTCCACCCATGGCGATACCGGCATCGGCACGCTTCAGCGCTGGTGCGTCGTTAACGCCATCACCGGTCATTGCCACGGTCATGCCAATCGATTGCAACAGCATTACCAGCCTGAGCTTATGTTCAGGGCTGGTACGCGCAAAAATATTGACGTCTTTTACCGCCTCTTTGAGGTCAGTATCGCTCATGGCGTCGAGGTCTACGCCAGTCAGCACCCTGTCGGGATTGTGCAGGCCAATCTGGCGACCGATGGCAGCAGCGGTGCCACCATGATCGCCAGTGATCATTTTTACGGCAATGCCCGCCGCCTGGCATTGCTGAACGGCTCTGATCGTCTCTGGTCGGGGCGGATCAATCAGCCCAACCATCCCCAGCAGTGTCAACCCTCCTTGCACATCCTCAAACTCCAATACGGTTTGCTCGGGCGGGACTGATCTAACTGCAAACGCCAGCACACGCTGCCCCTTGGCAGCAATGGTGTTTGCCTGTTCATGCCAGTAGTTCGCGTTGAGCGGTTCAGTCCCGCCAGCGTTTACGAGTTGCTTTGTGCACATGGCAAGTATCTGCTCCGGCGCGCCTTTCACATAGATAGAGGCGTGTCGAGCATGGTTGTGATGCAGGGTCGCCATAAATCGGTGTTTCGCATCAAACGGAATGGCATCGGTGCGGGGCCAGGCCCGATGATCTTCATCGCTGACGATTCCGGTTTTTCCGGAAAATGCCAACAAGGCACCCTCCATCGGGTCTCCCTCTACCCTCCATAAGTCTTCATGCTGACGCAGCACCGCATCGTTGCACAGGCAGGCAGCTCGCCCCAGTTCCGTCAACGCTGGATGAGACGATAGGTCGACTGGCTGATCCGCAAGACTGATGCTTCCCGTTGGCTGATAACCTGCGCCGTCGACCGTGA
Source organism: Pseudomonas mucoides (assembly GCF_015461845.1). Lineage (GTDB taxonomy): Bacteria > Pseudomonadota > Gammaproteobacteria > Pseudomonadales > Pseudomonadaceae > Aquipseudomonas > Aquipseudomonas mucoides. Next base: position 698,522 of record NZ_JACOPW010000002.1, read on the forward strand.
AGATGAAGTCTTGCGTGACGACCGATGCCACCATCATTTCGTTACGTGTGAGTGTGCCAGTCTTGTCAGTGCAGATAACGGACACCGAGCCCAGCGTTTCGATGGCCGGCAGGCGACGCACAATGGCATTGCGGCTTGCCATCGCCCTGACGCCGACAGCCAGCGTAATGGTAAGGACGGCGGGCAACCCTTCAGGTATCGCTGCCACCGACATCCCCACCACGACCATGAAGATCTCGGTGAACTCGTAATGCCCGACATAGTGACTGAACACGAGCAAAAGGCCGCTGACTAACAGAATCAAGATCGTCAGCCAGCGCGCAACTACGTTCATTTGCTGAACCAGCGGGGTAGTCAGCGTTTCCACTTGTGCAAGTAAAGTGCTGATGCGTCCGATCTCGGCCGCTGTTGCGGTAGCCACTACAATTCCAGTTGCTTGTCCGCATGTCACGAGGGTGCCGCTGTACGCCATGCAAACACGATCACCCAGGGGCGCTTCAAGGCCCACAGGCCTGGTATTTTTTTCTACGGGTACGGATTCGCCGGTCAGAATGGCTTCTTGAATCTGAAGTCTGTTCGCGCGCAGCAGGCGTAGATCAGCAGGCACTTTGTCGCCGGACTCCAGCAATACAATATCGCCCGGTACCAGCTGCTCGCCTGCAATGTTCGAGCGTTCGCCAGCACGAATGACTGCGGCGCGCGGTGCCAGCATTTGTCGGATCGCATCCATGGCTTTTTCCGCTTTGCCTTCCTGGACGTAACCGATGATTGCATTTGCAATAACCACCGCCAGAATCACCACCGTATCCCACAGATGTTCCAGCATCGCGGTAATCGCAGCGGATCCTAGAAGCACATAAATCAGAATGTTGTGAAATTGCAGCAAGAATCGCAGCCACGCAGGTCGACGTGCTGCTGCTGGCAGGCGGTTGAAACCAGTGCGGCCAAGACGGGCTTGTACTTGGTCTGCCTGCAGCCCGACATGCTCGTTGACCTCAAGCAGGTTCGTTACCTGATCTGCAGGCAGGGAGTGCCAGGCCTCGGAATGCGGGGGGATTGGTGTTTGCTCATCTGCTACGCCGTCCACCTGCTTCATCAATGATTATCTCCTGTGCGCACGACTCAACTGGGCGCTGAGGTGCTCATGAGCGGAGTGGGTGTATCTGAACGCTGAAAAATCGTTCCCTTGTTATCAAACCGAGCACTACTCAGTGAGGCACGACTCGACAACGTCTGCACCAAACTCGGTTTTCCATTTGCAGGGGCACATTTTGTTGGCAAACGCAGAACCTTGGTTTGAAGGTCATAAAGGAGCGTTTCTATTGCTAAGCTGACTAGAGAGCTTAGTCCTTCTATTGAGGGTTCATCGATCATCAGGAATCCCCGCCACAGTATCCAATGATGATATTGCTGAAAATACAGAGAGCTGTTTTTCGAAAGAACTGGCTAATAGCATAAAGGGATTCGTTGTGACCAAAATAAGTCATGAAATCCGCCTACGAGCCCCTACGTTACGACTAACCTAATTGATCAAATCTCCTGTTATAGAAAAATAACAATGAGGCTAGTCGATGGAAATCTCGCGATGGGCATTAGTTTGTATTTTATCCAGTGCATCTGCGACGCCCGCTTTTGCAGCAGACGCACAAAAAATATTCTCCCAGGGAGGGGCAAATCCAGGAGCCATAGCCTGTTCAACCTGCCATGGTGCGGACGGTTTAGGCATGCCTTCGGCGGGTTTTCCAAGGCTTGCAGGCCTGCCTGCTGATTACCTGACGAAGCAAATCTCTGATTTCCGCTCAGGCACTAGAGGCAATCCAATCATGCAGCCCATCGCTCAGGCATTGAGCGAAGACGAGTCAAAAGCCCTCGCAGTGATGCTCGCCAAGATGCCAAGTCCAGCGGTAAAACCAGTGAATCGTGCGCACGCAGCAAAAGGCCCCGGAGAAATCCTGGCCCTGAGAGGCGCATGGGATCGAAATATTCCCGAGTGCGTAGCTTGTCACGGTCCAAGTGGCATCGGTGTCGGTGCCACCTTTCCGCCACTCTCCGGTCAATCGGCTCAGTACCTCAAATCACAACTGAATGCCTGGCGGCAGCAAACTCGAAAAAATGATCAAGACGATCTCATGGGCCACATTGCGCGCTCACTCACCGATACCGAGGTCGAGGCTGTTTCCCAATATTTTGCTGATCTCAGTAAATAGAGGCCTGGCCATGAAATCCATCATCGCTGCACTTATTACTTTGAACATCATATCGATGGCTTGTGCGACTGAAACTGTAGAACCAACCGCACCACCCAACAGTCCTAATCCAGCTCAGAATAAGGCTGCCACATTTCTCCCGCCCTCGGAGGAGACGCTACCTGACAATGCTTATGGCCGATTAGTCCAGCAAGGCCGCGCGATCTTTGTCGATACGAAAGCCAACGCATCCGAGTTTGTAGGGAACGGATTAAATTGCACCAACTGCCATTTAGAACAGGGAAGAAAGGCCGACTCTGCCCCTCTTTGGGGGGCTTACACAATGTACCCGGCCTATCGGAAAAAGAATGACAAGGTCAATACCTACGCTGAGCGCTTACAAGGGTGCTTTCAGTTCAGCATGAACGGAAAACCGCCTCCAGCTGACAGTCAAGTCATCGCGGCTCTTACCGCATACTCGTACTGGCTCGCAACGGGTGCCCCTACAGGACAAGAACTGCCCGGACGTTCTTATCCCGAGATTCCTGAACCTGCCGGAGGTTTTGATCTTGCCAAGGGAAAGGCTATCTATGCCAAGCAGTGTTCTGTATGCCATGGAGCTGAAGGTGAAGGTCAGAAAGCAGGAAGCGATTATGTGTTTCCAGCACTTTGGGGCAAAGATTCATTCAACTGGGGTGCGGGGATGCATCGAATCAATACCGCCGCCGGCTTCATAAAATCGAACATGCCCTTGGGTAAGGGTGGAACGCTTTCCTCCGATGAGGCGTGGCACGTTGCAGCCTTTATGGACAGTCACGAACGACCAAAAGACCCAAGGATGATTGCCGGCTCTGTCGAGCAGACCCGATTAAAATTTCACGCGAATGATGGGGTCAATCTCTATGGACAAAATGTGAACGGAGTGGTGGTCGGCCAAGGTACTGAATAAGTCATTTCAGACGGAACCAAGCTATCACTGACTGCGCGAGAGCCATCATGTTATAGCTTGGTAGTGCTGCATCATCTTCTGTCGTCAATCCTAATGTAGAAACTTTACCCCGCCAGCAACTGCAAGTGACGCAATACAGGTCCAGCCTGAGAAAAGCCAACGCCAAACAAGCCTCTGCGGGACAAAACCAACACCTCTCACAAAAGCCACACTCATGGCTGCGAACAATGCAGTAGCCAGAGCATGGTCAGGCTTCCCGTCTGGAGCGGCCATCATGGGAGGATAGAGCGTACAAGCGAGCATGATTGCTATAGCGATAATCAGACTCAGCAAATGAATTTGTGAGATCGATTGAGGGTTTGCGACACGCGGCATCATGACAGCGTCTCGTCGTTATCGCTCAAGGCTCGGCCAACTTCGTTCTCGCCCCACATCGCATTTAAAATAGCCAGTAGCAATGCAAAACCGACTCCCAGCATCCAGGCGAAATACCACATGTTTATTACTCCTTTGCCGGCACTAGTAGGCTGAATGTTCGTTGGCTTTGATCTGTGCGACGGTGACCTTGCCCCGCATAACGCGATACGCCCACGAGGTGTAAATCACGATGAGTGGCATGAAGATCAACGTGGCCCAAAACATAATGGCCAGGCTCAAATGACTGGAGACGCTGTCCCACACAGTAAGGCTTGCCGCAGGCACTGTTGATGACGGCATGATGAATGGAAACATCGACACACCCGCCGTGCTGATCACTGCGATCACCGCAAGCGATGAGGAAACAAACGCCGAAAGTGTGCGACGCATCATCAGCAACATGGCAGCACCTGCTGCGCCAACCAAGCCCAGTACGGGCAGCAGCCACAGCAAAGGGTAATGGCCATAGTTGGCCATCCAGGCTCCAGCTTCGCGCACCACGGATTTGCTGAGAATGTCAGGCAGTCCTGCTGTATCAACTACCGACGTAATGCGATAGCCATCAATCCATTGCAGCCAGATGCCGGCAACAATAAATGAACACACCAGCACGATCGCTGCACCAACCCCACCTTTGACTGCCCTCGCCTGGATAACACCTTCAGTGCGATGCGCCAGATAAGCACCGCCCTGCAAGGTGATCATTGCACTACTCACAACGCCGGTCAGAAGCGCAAAGGGATTCAGCAGTTGCCAGAAACTGCCGGTATAAGTCGATACCAGAAGGTCGTTGAAGTGGAACGGTACACCTTGTAGCAGGTTGCCAAACGCGATCCCGAACACCAGGGGCGGCACTGCCCCACCCACAAAGAGTCCCCAATCCCAAGTGCTGCGCCAGGTGGCGTTGTGGATCTTGCTGCGATAGTCAAAACCCACCGGGCGGAAGAACAGTGCCCAGAGGACCAGAATCATCGCCCAATAGAACCCGCTGAATGCCGTGGCATACACCACTGGCCACGCCGCGAACAATGCACCGCCCGCAGTAATGAACCACACCTGATTCCCATCCCAATGTGGACCGACGGTATTGATAACGACGCGACGCTCCATGTCATTGCGGCCAACAAAGGGCAGCAGCGTACCTACCCCCATATCGTGGCCATCCATGATGGCGAAGCCGATCAGCAATACACCAACCAGTGCCCACCAGATAATTTTCAGGGTGAAGTAGTCAAGCATGGTGGAGTTCCTTCAACTGGGCATCGTGAACATAACGGCCGGTACCGAGGCTGCCAGGACCCTGACGGGCAAACTTGACCATCAGAAACATTTCAACCACCAGCAGCACGGTGTAGAAAACGATGAATCCCGCCAGCGAGCCATAGAGATTGTTGACGCTTAGCGTGGATACGCTCATGTGGGTCGGCAGCACGCCGTAAATGGTCCACGGCTGGCGGCCGTATTCAGCAACGAACCAGCCCAGCTCGCAGGCAATCCATGGCGCAGGCAGCATGCAGAGCGCCCAGCGCAGTAACCAGCGGCGTCGCGTGCAGGTCGACTTCAAGGTGCTCCAGAAGGCAAGTCCGAAGAGCATGAGCATGGCAAAACCAAGGACTACCATGATCCGGAACGCCCAGAACATAGGTGTCACGCGCGGTACGGTATCGTTTACGGCTTTTTCGATAATGGCCGGCGTGGCCCGGTTGACGTCCTCGACATACTTCTTGAGCAGCAGGCCAAAGCCCAGATCGGCTTTGTATTCTTCGAATGTCTTGAGAGCTGCCGAATCGGTGCGATTGGCTCTGACGGCTTCAAGGGCGTTTACGGCGGTAATGCCTCGGAGAATTCGAGCGCGGTTCTTTTCTTTAATCTCATGAATGCCTGGAATTTGCTTGCTGACTGATCGTGTGCCGATCAGGCCCATGAGCCATGGCACTTCAACTTCCCAGTTATTTTTGGACTCGGCTTCATTAATACTGGCCACCAATGTCAGGCCCGCCGGCGCAGGCTTCGTTTCCCACATGGCTTCCATGGCTGCCATCTTGGTTTGTTGTGCCTCACCCACCGTGTAACCAGACTCGTCACCCAACACGATCACACTCAGCACTGATGCCAGACCAAAGGCCGCCGCCACCCGGAAGCTGCGTTTGGCAAACTCGACATCACGATTCTTGAGCAAATACCAACTGGAAATCGACAGCACAAACATCGAACCGGTGACGTAACCGGCTGAGACGGTATGTACAAACTTGGCTTGTGCTACTGGATTGAAAACCACCGCCCAAAAATCAACCATCTCCATGCGCATGGTGATGTAACTGAATTCTGAACCCACCGGGTTCTGCATCCATCCATTGGCGATCAGAATCCACAACGCTGAAAGGTTTGTACCAACAGCCATCAGCAGCGTGACCAGCAAGTGGTGCTCTTTCTTCAGACGATCCCAACCAAAGAAGAACAGGCCAATCATGGTCGATTCAAGAAAGAACGCCATCATGCCTTCGATTGCCAGTGGGGCTCCGAAGATATCGCCGACATAGTGCGAGTAATACGCCCAGTTGGTACCGAACTGAAATTCCAGGGTAATGCCCGTCGTCACGCCCAGGGCGAAGTTGATGCCGAAGAGCTTGCCCCAGAAGCGCGTCATGTCTTTCCAGATAACATTACCTGTCATCACATAGACGCTTTCCATAATGACCAGCAGCCAAACCATGCCTACCGTGAGGGGTACAAAAAGAAAGTGGTAAAGCGCAGTGGCTGCAAACTGCAGCCGAGACAAATCCACCAGGTGTTCTGAAATCACTTGCTTGCCCCTTGAGTCGAGGTGGGTACACCGAAACGGTTGCCGATGGTGTTCGAGTCGACACTGACATGCGAATCCCGGATGAACAGCCACCACAGCACTGTCAGCAGCAGTAGTTTGATCACTACTGCCGTGAGCACATGGCGTTGAAGTTGTTTGTCGGAAATGGTCATGTCTATGCAGTTAGCACACGGCATGCCAAGGGGAATAATCCTGTTTTTATCGCTTTAAAACAGTTACTTAGAGAATAATCCAGCGGTGCGCGGAATGGGTTGGCAGATCAGTGCGCTGCCAATGACTGCCAGTGCCGGCAGTCATTGGCAGAATTGCGGCGTGAGCGCTGGCTACTAGGCCAGCCCCTGCTCTTTCAGGCGTCTGTACAAAGTACGCTCACTAATCCCCATGTGCTTGGCCAACTCACTGCGGGTACCTTTGAAAGTTGCCAGTGCCTGTACCAGCGAGCCGCCGTCGAAAGGAGTTGAAGTAGAGGCCTGAGGAGATGCCAGCACGGATGCCTGGGGCAAATGTATGGAGCGGATCACCCCATCGTCAGCAAACAGACTGGCTCTTTCCAGAACATTGCGTAATTCACGGATATTTCCGGGCCAGGAAAACCGCTGCAATTGTGCGAGAGCATCCGTATCTATCGTCAGCCGGCGCTTGCCGGAACCGGCACGTTGTAGAAATGAGTTCACCAGCAAACCAATGTCTTCAACCCGGTTGCGCAAGGGGGGTAACTGAATTGGGAAGGCGCTGATGCGGTAGTACAGATCCTGCCTGAACTCACCTTTTTCCATCATTTTTTCCAATGGTTTGTGGGTCGCAGCAATTAACCTGAAGTTAGCGTGAAGGGTCTCGACACTCCCTACACGGCGATAGGTGCCCGATTCGATCAGACGCAACAGTTTCACTTGCATGGCCAACGGAACATCGCCAATTTCATCGAGAAACAACGTGCCGCCCTGGGCCGTTTCAACCAAGCCAGGTTTACGTGTGGTGGCACCGGTGAATGCTCCTTTTTCATGGCCGAACAGTTCGCTCTCAAATAACGTTTCGGTCAATCCAGAGCAATCAACGACGACAAAGGGTCCATTGGCCCGCTCGCTGGTTTCATGTACGGCGCGGGCGAACAGCTCTTTGCCCGTACCGGACTCGCCTAGCAGCAGCACCGGCAGCATTGAGGGTGCCACCCGCTGCAGCTCCGACAGGGCACGGTTAAAGGCAGGTGAACGGCCGACCAACCCTTCGTTGCTGGGTCGCGCTGATGCACTGCGGACCAGGGTGAGACGCTCCACATAGGCAGTAATAACACCGTGTTCGTCTAGAATCGGGCGCAATTCGACGTCGACATGCTCAGGACCGCGAGGCGTGTGGTGAATGTGCAAAACACGATCTGGCCCGCGCATTTCCTGCGCCTTTTTCATCGGACAATTCTCACCCGCCTGATCACAAGGGACATCGTAATGGTGTGAGATTTGATAACACTTATGGCCGATAAAGGGTGTGTCAGCGCTGCCAAACTGCCGCTGATAGGCAGTGTTGGCTGCCAGGATGTTGTAGTCCGGATCGAGCACGATCATTGGCTGGGGTTCGTACTCAAGAAACGAAACAAGTGATTGCACTTGATCCGTCTGCGCAAGTGAGTGGGCTGGGGTGGGCAGGATAGTCTTCATCGTGGCTCCTGAGAATCCATCCATCCTGCGATGACACTGCCACCTCTGTCAACGCGGACTGCCAATGGCAGTAAATCCCGGTGAATATAGAAAAGATCAAACCACCTGTAGGAAATAAACTGAATAAAATCATACAGATAAAAGCATATCTTTGTGTGGGCAGGGCCTGGCAGACTTATTGCTATGTCAGTCCTTAGTGAGAGCGGCTTGGTAAAAGCCCCCCTAAGGAGACAGGTCATGAGCGTAAAACTTCGCGTCGAAGGATTCTTCGATTCTGCTACCAATACCGTCAGCTATCTTGTGCTGGATGAGGCCTCCCACCACTGCGCTTTAATAGACAGCGTGCTGGATTACGACCCTAAGTCCGGTCACACCGCCACAACGTCTGCCGACAGGTTGATCGCGAGGGTGAACGAACTCAAGGCGAAGGTTGACTGGATTCTGGAGACCCACGTCCACGCAGACCATCTCACGGCAGCGCCCTACCTGAAGGAAAAGCTCGGCGGAAAAATAGGGATCGGCAGCCAGATTTCGACGGTGCAGGAGGTGTTCGGCACTCTGTTCAATACAGGTCGAGATATGGCCCGCGACGGGAGTCAGTTCGATCACCTGTTCGTCAATGACGAGCCGTTCGCCATTGGCACGCTGCAATGCCATGCGCTCCATACACCGGGCCATACACCCGCCTGTATGACTTATGTGGTTAGCGATGGCGCCGAAACGGCTGCATTTGTCGGCGACACCTTGTTTATGCCGGACTACGGGACTGCACGCTGTGACTTTCCCGGTGGAAATGCTCGCACGCTGTTCCAGTCAATTAACAAGGTGCTGAGCCTGCCGGCCAATACCTTGCTCTACATGTGCCACGACTATCAGCCGGGTGGCCGCGAGGTGCAATTCGTCAGTACCGTTGCCGACCAGCGCGCCCACAACGTTCACGTCCGTAATGGCATCAGTGAGGAGGAGTTTGTGGCGATGCGCACAAAGCGCGATGCATCGATGGAAATGCCGACACTGATCCTGCCATCGGTTCAGGTCAACATGCGCGCCGGGCACTTGCCTGAGCCGGAAGCGAACGGGACGCGCTACCTGAAAATCCCGCTCAACGTCGCCTGACGTTGCCTTCCCCACAATACGCATAAAAAAAACCATAACGGAGTCACTTATGGACATTCGCCACCTTGCGCCTGGACTGTCGGTATCCGAACAGATTTTTCCCAACCAAATGGCCGAACTGAAAGAGGCCGGCTTTCGCACCGTCGTGTGTAACCGTCCCGATGGCGAAGGCAGTGATCAGCCCTTGTTTGCCGAAATCAAACGTGCGGCCGAAGCAGTCGGCATTGAAGCGCACTACCTTCCCGCTGAATCCGGCAAAGTCACCGACGAGCAAGGTATTGCTTTCGGCAAGCTCCTTGAAACACTGCCAAAACCGGTGTTGGCCTATTGCCGTTCCGGCATGCGCTCGACAACGATGTGGGCACTCTCACAAGCGGGCAAACAACCCCTGCCACACATCGTCGAGACGGCCAAAAAAGCCGGGTTCGATATGAAAGGCGTCATTCGCCGGATTGCCAATCAGGGGCGTACGCCGGTCGAAGTGGCTGAGGCGCAGCATACCGTGGTCATCATCGGAGGCGGTGCGGCAGGTATCGCGACTGCATCCAGTTTATTGGCGCGAGATCCTGGGATCGACGTTGCCATCATCGACCCGGCCGATGTGCACTACTACCAGCCTGGCTGGACCCTTGTCGGCTGTGGCGTCTTCGATGCACCCCAAACCGCTCGCACGATGGGTACGACCATCCCCCGCGGTGTGCACTGGATCAAGTCGGCGGTCGCCGCTTTCGAACCCGAGAGAAATGCCGTCATTCTTGATGGATGCAGAGTCGTCAAATACGAGCAACTGATCGTGTGCCCTGGCCTGAAGCTCAATTGGCATGCCATCGAGGGTTTGTCGGACACCTTGGGCCGCAACGGCGTGACTTCAAACTACCTGTATCACCTTGCCCCCTACACGTGGGAACTGGTGCAGCAACTGCGTGGTGGCCGTGCGGTTTTCACGCAACCGCCCATGCCAATCAAATGTGCCGGGGCGCCGCAAAAAGCAATGTACCTGTCTGCCGATCATTGGAGGCGTGCCGGTGTATTGGACAACGTCGAGATCGAATTTTGCAGCGCCGGCGCGGTGCTGTTCGGGGTTCCCGACTATGTGCCTGCACTGATGGAATACATCACGGCTTATGGTATCGACCTGAATTTCGGCCACACGCTCACCAGCGTGAATGGACCTGCACGGACTGCAACGTTCAATTGCGTCAATCCGGATGGCAGCGCCCATTGTGTGACGCGCGACTTCGATCTGCTTCATGTGGTGCCACCGCAGATTGCGCCGGATTTCGTTCGGGTCAGCCCTCTCGCTGACGCGGCTGGCTGGATCGATGTCGACCCTGCCACGTTGCGCCATAAAACCTGGGGCAATATTCACGCACTGGGCGACGCCACCAACACCAGCAACGCCAAAACCGCGGCAGCAGCACGCAAGCAGGCGCCCGTTGTTGCCCATAACGTGTTGGCTGCAATGGGTAAAGCAAAAGGCAGCGCCCATTACGACGGTTATGGCTCCTGCCCGCTGACGGTTGAACGCGGCAAGATCGTACTGGCTGAATTCACCTATGGCGGCAAGGTCGCCCCCAGCTTTCCATCCTGGCTGATTGACGGTACTCGGCCATCCAGGCTGGCATGGTTGCTCAAAGAGCGGATTCTTCCACCGCTGTATTGGAAGGGAATGCTCAAGGGCCATGAGTGGATGGCGAAACCTGAGATGGCCGACGTATGAAACCAGGCCTGAAAGCGAGGAGACTGAGATGATCGCCGTCTTACTGCTCGGGCTTACTGTCGGGGTGATTCTGGCTCTGACCGGTGCCGGAGGTGGAATACTGGCTGTTCCATTACTGGTATTTGGAGTGGGGTTGAGCATGGCCGAGGCAGGGCCAATTGGTTTACTGGCTGTCGGTTTAGCCGCGACCCTGGGTGCCGCAATGGGACTTAAAAACGGCACCGTTCGCTACAAAGCTGCGCTTCTAATTGCGGGAGCGGGGATCGTGTGTTCTCCACTTGGCCTTTGGCTGGCGCAGCGCACGCCTAACCGTCCGTTAACGATCATGTTTGCCTTCGTGCTGATGTACGTTGCATTCCGGGTATATCAACGATCACTCCCTCCCTCCACGGAGTCGAAGCCCCCCGTCACATCCAAACCGCCGCCTTGCCTTTTGGACGTGAACCGAGGAAAGCTTAACTGGACGGGTCCGTGTGCATGGGCACTCACCGTCTCTGGCGTTGTTGCGGGCGGGCTTTCCGGCTTGCTCGGCGTGGGCGGTGGCTTTGTGATGGTGCCGGCGCTCCAGCGATACACCAATTTGACAGCGCAGTCGGTGCTTGCGACGTCGCTTGCCGTTATTGCGCTGGTTTCAATTTCCGGCGTTGCTGCAAGCTCGGCAGCTGGGCACTTGCAGTGGGCAGTGGCCCTTCCGTTTTCCACTGGAGCATTGGTCGGAATGGTAGGCGGGCGTCTGATCGCGGCACGGCTCGCGGGTCCACACCTACAAAAAGGGTTCGCCGCCGTTTCTATGGTGGTTGCGGTGGCCTTGCTGGTGAAAGCTATTTAGTCATGAACATGAGTCATCCACTTCCAGGACTGCCCAAGACTCGCCTATAGCCCGAGACTTGCCCCGACCTCCCCTGCCAGTGACGAGCCCAATTGAATGCCGCTATACACTTAGTTTTTTTATATACTATAATCTGGATAACTGAACAATTAGTGATCAATCGTATGCCCGAATCAGATCTCCAGCAGCTACACGCCAATGCCGATGCTGCCAGCCAATTCCTTAAAGCCCTGGCCAATCCGGATCGCTTGATCCTCCTATGCCAGCTATCTCAGGGTGAGCGCAATGTCAGCGATCTGGAGTCACTGCTGGGGATACAGCAACCGACGCTTTCTCAACAGCTGGCTGTGCTTCGCCGCGAAGGCCTGGTGGAGACCCGCCGTGACGGAAAGCAGGTGTTCTATCGCATCAGCAGTCCCGCAGCATTGGCAGTCATCCAAACCCTGTATCAACAATTTTGCGTCGGAGAAGCTCCATGAATGTCGACTGGCTCAACTTCACTCCCTGGTCGTCCCTTGCTGGCGGCGCATTGATTGGCTTGGCGGCCAGTCTATTCGTCGTCGCTAACGGGCGTATCGCAGGCATCAGTGGTCTGATCGGCAGTCTTTTACAGCGTGGGAGCGAGGGGGTAAGTGAGAAAGCACTTTTTCTCCTGGGCCTGCTCATCGCGCCACTTCTATGGGGCTTGTTCGCCACGTTGCCGCAGATTGAGTTCAAAAGTGGCTGGTTCGGACTGATCGTCGCCGGTCTATTGGTGGGCATCGGCACACGATACGGTTCAGGTTGCACCAGTGGCCATGGGGTGTGCGGCATATCGCGCCTTTCGCCGCGATCGATGGTTGCCACTGCGTGTTTCATGTTCAGTGGTTTCGTCACGGTGTTTGTCTTGCGTCATCTGCTGGGGAGTTGAACATGACCAAACTGACTGCGTTCATTGCGGGTCTGCTTTTCGGCTTGGGTCTGCTTCTGGCAGGCATGGCCAACCCCGGCAAAGTACTCGCTTTCCTGGATCTAACCGGTGCTTGGGACCCTTCCTTGGCGTTGGTCATGGTCGGGGCAATTGGTGTGGCCATTGGCCCGCTAACCTGGGCACGACAACAACCCAGTTCGCTGCTGGGAAGGCCAATGCAGCTACCGGTCAAACGTGAGCTGGACCCGCGCTTGATTGGCGGGAGCCTGGTGTTCGGCATCGGCTGGGGAATCGCTGGCATCTGTCCGGGTCCCGCAGTGGCAATTCTGCTGACAGGACGCTGGCAAGTGATCGTATTCATGTTGGCCATGCTGGCCGGCATGTTGTTGTTTACTGCGCTGGAGACCCGGCGCAGCCATTGATTGGGAGATCGCCATGAAAGCGAACATTGGAACCATTGACCGCAGCCTGCGCATTATCGCCGGTCTGCTGCTCATTGGCCTCAGTCTGTCCGGTGTGATCGGCGTGTGGGGTTGGATAGGTTTAGTGCCGCTGGCCACTGGCATTTTCCGTTTCTGCCCTGTCTATACATTGCTAGGCATCAAAACCTGTAACCGTTGCTGAGCGACCACCGTTGCACACTTGCGGGTGCCTGAAGGTGCCCGTGGTGGGTTGCTGGTGTTTAAAACTATTCTGAGCGGAGCAGTTTCAAAACCTGTTTGAACAAGGAGATTTTGATGTCCGACCTGAACGATCCACGCGTGTTCTTTGCCGCTGAGCGAACGTTGCTGGCATGGAACCGAACCAGCCTTTCGCTGATGGCATTTGGTTTTGTGATTGAACGATCCGGACTACTGCTGCAGATGCTGAAGCCGGGCGTTCTGGGTCCTCCTGGGAAACATTTTTCGTTCTGGATCGGACTGGCTTTTCTGATGCTGGGTTCATGGGTTGCCTGTTGGTCATCCTGGCAATACAAAAAGGTAGTCAAGACCCTCAAACCCGTTGAGATCCCGCTTGGCTACAGCGTCAATGCTGGCCCTGGCATAAATGTCATTACGGCAATCCTGGGCGTTTTGCTCATGGCCTATTTGTCCATGATGTGAGCGAGGCTGGCCTGCCTGATCTCGCTCGGTTTTCCCACCACTGCTTCTGCATATTTGGGTCTAACGGTCGTCTAACCGATGTTAACGGTGCAGGCTCCAGCTTTGTCTACCCGGTTTTGTCCAAGCGAGTTCGGCAATCAACGCTACATCTTGAAAAATGGATCATAGGCTACGAGGAGGCCCGCCCATTCCGAGCCTCCCCCGAGTGAATAGGTTAATTGCTGACCGAAGCGATTTGCGCCGCACGACGGTTCTTTTTGCCAATCATAAACACCAATAGCGAACCAATTGCGGTCAATGCACAGAGCGGCATCAGTGCGATAGGAAAGCTCCCGGTCTGATCACGCAACACCCCAATCACTGAGCTCATGGCGCCGGTCCCCAGGTGGGCAAAGGTATTGATCGCCGCAATCCCGGTGGCCAAAGTCGCTGGTGGCAGGGATTCGGAACAAAGTGCCCAGAACGGCCCCTTGATCGCATAGTTACCCATCAATACGAGCGTCATTGTCATCGTTGTCTCCCCTGCCACCTCGCGCCGCGAGGGTGTTCCAGGGTCAGGCGCTTTCCTCGAACACGATTGCTCCCCGCACCTGGAATAAATGCGCAATCCATCTAACCCGGTGGTCTCAGCGACTCAATCAGTCCTTGTTCGCGAACAGGGCCCCACGCTCAAAACAACTGCTTACACAATAGAAATACATAAAGTCCGATCTGGTACTACCGAGTGTTAGCTTGTGCGCCTTTTCGGGCCATGAGATGCCAACGCCTTCATCATGCACATAAAGCTCCCCAGCATTCCGGCCCTAGGTGTTTACCTCGCCCTTGCTTGCCTCTTTGCGGGCGCATGGTTCACCCACCCTGCCCCCAAGCATTCCTCCTTTGCCCCGACAAGCCCGGTTTTGCCGGTGACGGATCAGACGGCCAAACCCATTTATACCAGCCGTTTCGCCTCCTCCGGGCTGGTGGACTTCGTGCATTCTTCAGCGGTAACAGCCTTGCCTGACGGTAGCTTGATGGCGGTCTGGTTCGCCGGCACTCGCGAAGGCGCCGCCGATGTGCAGGTGCGCTCCGCTCGCTTCAACGTGAGTACCGGCGAGTGGGGTGAAGAACAGGTCATGGCCACTCGGGAATCGACCCAGCTAAGCACTCGAAAATACATCCGAAAACTGGGCAACCCGGTCATTGCACTGGCGCCGGACAATCGCCTGTGGCTGTTCTTCGTCTCCGTGTCCATGGGCGGCTGGGCCGGTAGCGCGGTCAATGTGATGGTTTCAGACGACTTGGGTATGAATTGGTCGGCACCGCGCCAATTAATCACTTCACCCTTTCTGAACATCAGCACCCTGGTCCGGTCGGCACCGGTGTTCCATGCCGACGGCTCCATCGGCTTGCCGGTCTACCACGAGTTTCTGGGCAAGTTTGCCGAGTACCTGTACTTGAGCGCAGACGGTGAAGTGATCGATAAATACCGCATCAGCCACGGCAATAACTCATTGCAACCCGCGGTCGTTCCGCTGGACGGTCAGCGTGGTATCGCCATGTTGCGCTATGCCGGCGACACGCACCACCGAGTCCTGGCGAGCCGCACCGAGGATGCCGGACAGACCTGGAGCGAACCTTATCCGCTCGATCCATCGAACCCCAATTCCTCGTTGGCGGCCGTTGCGACGCCAGGACACGGATTGCTGGTAGCGCTCAATGACCTGCAAGAGGGGCGCTTCAAGCTGAGCCTCTATCTCACCGATGCGAAAATGGACGATTGGCGCCTGGTGCGCGATCTGGACAAATCACCGGACCCCGAGGGCGATCCGTATTCACCCCTCGCCTACAAGGAACTCATCGGGAAAGAGTTCCGCGACTCCAGTGGCAAGCTCCGCCAACCGCTGGAGGCGCGATTCCTCGACAACCTCGACAAACGCGTCTGCAAAAGCGAAGGGTGTGAGTTTGAATACGAATACCCGTACTTCATCCGCAGCCCCGACGGGATGTATCACTTGGTTTATACCTGGAACAACACCTTCATCAAACACGTGTCTTTCAACGATATCTGGCTGTCCGAGCGTCTCAAATGATCAGCCTGTGGCAAGCCCATCTCAGCTTCGCAATGATCATCTTCCTGGCAATGCCGTCTTTTGGCCTGAACAGGGTCTGGCGCATCGCGCTGTTGCTTACATTGCTGGTCGCAAGCTTCATACCACTGGACGGGATTTCGCTGGCCGCTTACTTGCGCAGCCACATGGATGACCTCGCGATCACCTCATTGGTGTTCATGGGGTGGGGCTGCCTGCGTCGACTGGATGTGTTGCCGCCCGCGCAGCGTGATCAAACCGGCGTACTGATCCTCTTCGCCGTCATGGCCCTGGTGTTATATCCGGCAACGCTGGGCTTGAGTGATCTGGACCCTTACCGACGGGGGTTCAGCCCACGCCCCCTGTTGTTTGTCGTTGCACTGCTGACGTTCAGCCTGTTTTACCTGCGCAATTACCTGGCCGTCGTGTTGTTGACGAGCGCGACCCTGGCCTTCCTCGCCGGGATCAAACCTTCCCACAACTATTGGGACTACCTGATTGATCCACTACTGGGCCTGTATTGCGGCCTGACGCTGCTGGTGCTGGGGACGCGCTGGACGTATCGCCGATGCATCACGCTGCGCCGCCCAATACCAAACGAATCCGTTTGAAAATTAACGAAATTCTTAATAGGGAAACATCGATGGGCTGGCTGAAATCGAGACGTTTGCATTACTGGCTGGGCGCAACAGCGATCGCGTTTGTGCTGTTTGCACTGCTGCGGGTGGTGTTCTTTTTCGGCTTTTCCGGTTTCGACGCCAAAGCCCTGAGCGACGACAATGCCGTTCTGGAAACTCTGGGCATCGGCTTTCGCTTCGACTTGCGCCTGGCCATTCTGGTCATGCTGCCATTGGCGTTATTGGCCTGGATCCCTCGCTGGAACCTGATCAGTAGCCACCTCGTTCGCTGCATCGCCCGGGGGTATCTGGTCGCCGTTCTCAGCGCCATGCTGCTGATCTACATCGTCGATTTTGGCCATTACGCCTACCTCGGCGTGAGGATCAACGCCACGGTGTTGCGCTTCATCGAGGATGCGCAAATATCCCGTGATATGGTCTGGCAAACCTACCCGGTCATCTGGATTTCATTGGGTTGGCTGGCAACCGTCGCGTTCGTGACACTGGCGCTGATCCGTTTGGAGCGCGTCACGCTGGACCGCCCCCGCAACGTCATTCACCGGCTCTCCGCGGCGTGGGGCAGTGCGTTGATGGTCGTGCTGGTACTGCTGGGTATTTTGGGCCGTGTCGAGCACTTGAACCTTGAAAATCCGGTGCCATTGCGCTGGAGTGATGCGTTCTTCTCGGGCAATAACCAGATCGCCGCATTGGGCCTTAACCCGGTCATTTTCTTCTACGACACCGTCAAAGTCGGCCAGTCGCGCTATGACGAAGCGACAGTACGCGAACTGTATGCGGTCATGACTAACTATCTGGGCGTTGATAAACCCGATCCACAGGCCCTTGACTTTGTCCGTCACCAGGCACCACAACCCTACAAAGTAGCGGGCTCGCGGCCACCGAACGTGGTGTTCGTGATGCTTGAGTCGCTGGGCACCAGCGCTGTCGGGGCCTATGGCAACCCGATTAATCCGACGCCCAATATCGATCGCCTGGCCACGCAGAGCTGGTTCTTCAAGCACTTCTATGTGCCGGTGACAGGGACCGCAAAAACCGTCTGGGCCAGCATCAGCGGGGTACCTGACGTTACTCGCCAGGATACCGCGACGCGTCATCCACTGATCACCAACCAAAACACGCTGGTCAATGCCTTCACCGGCTACGAGAAGATCTACACCATTGGTGGCAACGCCGGTTGGGCCAACATGAATGCCTTGATCAAGCAAAGTATCGACGGCGTTCGCCTGTACGACGAGCGAGACTGGAAATCCCCAGTGGTGGATGTCTGGGGCATTTCGGATCTGGACCTGTTCAAAGAGACCGACCAGATCCTGCAAACGCTGCCCAAGGACAAACCGTTCTTCGCCTACGTACAAACAGCCGGCAACCATCGCCCCTTCACGATTCCAAAGAGCAACGACGGATTCGAGGTCAAGCACCCTACTCTGGAGCAAGTCCAGGCCGCCGGTTCGCGCAGTGTCGAACAATACAACGCCGTGCGTTTGCTGGACTTCAACATCGGACGCTTGATGGAAATTGCCAAGGCCGGCGGCTGGTACGAAAACACTATTTTCGTGCTGTTTGGCGACCACAACACCCGCATCGCCCAGATCCCTTTCCTGCCACCGGCCTACGAGCAACTGGGTCTGGAAAGCAACGCAGTGCCGATGATCATCCACGCGCCCGCCCTGATCGGGACGCGCAAGGTCGAGGAAGCCGTCGGCCTGGTGGACTTACTGCCAACGGTGGCCGGTATGGCCGGCCTTGAATTTCGCAACAGCGGCATGGGACGTGATATTCAGCAACCTGCACCCGAAGGCGAACGCGTGGTGCCATTGGTGTTGCGCGAAGGCACGTTCCCGCTGATTGCCGGCGTGACTCAACATTACTTGCTACAGATGGAACACGACGGCAGCTCGCCAACTCTCCATGACCTCGCCTCACCGACGCCGCTGGACAACGTCGCCGAGCAACACCCCGAAGAGTTCAAGCGATTGTCAGAGTTGACCCGCGCCATGCATGAAACCTCACGGTTGATGCTGTACCAGAACGTGCGGAAATAACGCCGGGATTTTTGCCAACCATGGGAAGGTGTGTTCTTGCTGGAGGTGCGGTAATCCCGGAATCCGGGATTACCCACGATGCAGGAGTTACGGGCTGACTTAACGATTCAAGAATGAATATAAAGCCCGCCCGCAGGGGTGATGCCGCGCTGCCAGGATGATTGCAATGATGTTGCGCGACAGAACTTGGCGATCTTGTAAAAGAGCTAGATCGTTAGCTCTTTGTTGAGGTTGCTCATCACAAATGTATAAGCGTCTGGTGATGTGAAAAAAGAGTGCCACGCATAGGGTGCTCTGAAGTAAGTGTGATTCCCCGACCGCCAGATAACGACGACATGTCCCGCGAGACTTGCGCCGGCAGCCGCTAACTGAAACGTCCTCATAATCGCTTCTTGCGAGTGGTTAGACTGACTGCCGAATGAAGCATCCAGTGGGAAAATTATCATGTTTTGCCCACCCTGACGCACATGAGCGATGAGGTACTTTGCCATCTCCTTCTCCTTGAGATTACTACCGTTACTGTCCACCCTCGTGCATTCGAGGGCGTGGGCCCGCTAACGCTTCGAGTACGATCGCCCATTGATATAGATGATGAAAAAACATGATTCCAACAACCCGCTGAAGGCGCGTCAGAACGCCCCCCCCGAGTGACGACCCACTATCAGAACCGGACATTGTATTTATTGCTGGCAACATTAAATGTCGCCATAACTCTTACAGCATTATCACCGAAAAATTTCCGAACAACACCGTCATACACACAGAGCACAACACCTTCACCCGGCACATATGAACTACCATTATTCACCAGCGCCAAGTTGTACACATCATAACTATGCGCAATATCCGGCATGAGCTTATCGCAAATAGCAAAATGATCAGGCTCGCCAGCAATTACCATGACAGGGGAAAGCAGGGCCAGCAGAAAGAGTAACTTTTTCACTTTTGCTTCGCCTTTAGTGTATTAACTACCAATGGCGCCGGATGGTAATTTGAGCCTGATTAGCTGTCAATATGCGATATCTGCTAGCTTTTTTGCGGCATCAGGTTTCATCAAATACAAATTCTGATTGTTTGAACACTGGGAAATCAATAATTAATCCGACATACCAACTAGGTTAATACCGACTTTTTAATCGTCAGAATCATTGAAGCCTCTTAACGACACAGGGGAATAAATGGCTGTCCCTCATACAATTAAGCCTATTCGCTCTGACTGCCAGTCCAGGTGTCCGCTACATCATCTGTCGGCTTGTCAGTAGTGATGAGCTTCTCGATGCCCCAGTCACCAGGCACATGCCAATCCTCGCCGAAAAGTTCGGCCGGGTGCATCGTTCGGTCGGAACCATTTCCACAGGCCAAGGACTTCGCCGGACAATAACGGTCGCACCCCCAACAGATCCGTTC
Organism: Pseudomonas mucoides; assembly: GCF_015461845.1. Lineage (GTDB taxonomy): Bacteria > Pseudomonadota > Gammaproteobacteria > Pseudomonadales > Pseudomonadaceae > Aquipseudomonas > Aquipseudomonas mucoides. The sequence goes on from NZ_JACOPW010000002.1 coordinate 718,384, forward strand.
GGGGTGCTTGGGGTTGATGGGGAAGTTCTTGGCCATGCCGATCTCCGTTCATTGGGAGGCTTTATTCCAACCTACAGACGTTACGCAAAGCCAGCCTTGATACACATCAAGAATCGACATCGGGTGACTGCGCTCACCTCCTTCGCAATCCCGGGGCTAAGCTAATGCTTTAATAGAATTGGAGACGTCTCTCATGCTCAATAAAAATCCTTTCCCAAGCGGCCTATCAACTTGGGACGATCAAGATGCCGCAACATCTCTCGATGACAAAGCGTTTACCGCTCCGCCCGCCTTGACCAACGCCGAACTGGTTCATCTGCGTGTCCGAGTGATTGCCCTGGAAAACCTGGTCATCGCCCTGCTGGCCGATGGATCGGAACACCAACTCGCCGTCGCGCGGGAGATGGCCACCTACATTTCCCCCAGACCCGGTTTTACCCAGCATCCGCTGACCATTCACGCAGCCGAACAGATGACCCACAGCGTCGAGCGCGCCCAGCGATTTCGCCAGCGTGATGAGCCGTCGATTTAATTGCTCGAAACTTGATAGTAATCATTATTGTTCGCAGCAAAGCTTCCTAGACTCCGGCTCCTACTCGCCAATGCCCAGGAAGACATCATGCGCATCCCCTGTTCGCTGTCGCTTGCCCTGCTTATGCTTACACCGCTGGCTCATGCCAAGGAATACCCAATCGGTGAACCACAGTCGTGCCCCGGGTTGGAAGTCGGGGCGGTGTACTTGCAGCCGATCGAGATGGAGCCTGCCGGGATGATGCGGGCCACCGCAGATTCCGATGTGCATCTGGAAGCCGACATTCGCGCCATGGCGGACAATCGACAGGGCTTTCAGGAAGGTAGTTTTGTGCCCTACCTCAACGTTTCTTTCAGCCTGAAAAAACACAGCAGCGAGCCCGAGATCAAAGGCGATTTCCACGCCATGGTGGCCAACGACGGGCCGCACTATGGCGACAATGTAAAGCTGCTTGGCCCCGGTAAATATCAGCTGACGTTCACCATTCTGCCACCCGGCGGGCATGGCTCCCTCGGGCGCCACACCGATAAAGAAACCGGTGTCGCCCCCTGGTTCGAACGCTGCGAACTGCACTACGAATTCATCTACGCCGGCATCGGCAAAAAAGGCGGCTATTGAATGAAGCGCCTGCACATTGCCTGGCTGACCCTCGCCGGAGCCGTCGTGCCATTGACCGTTTATGCCCAGTTACCCAGTTACGAGCTGAGCCTTCGCGATGGCCACTTCACGCTGGCCTTGCTGGAGGTGCCGGCCGGACAGCCCTTCAAGATTGTTCTGAAGAACGTCGGCCAAGGTCCGGCCGAGTTCGAGAGCACGCCGTTGCGGGTTGAAAAAGTCCTGTCGCCGGGCGTGACCACCTTCGTGGTGATTCACCCCCTGAGGCCCGGTCACTACCCCTTTTTCGACGAGTTCAATCCGCAATTGCCCGAGGGCGGCATCCTCGCGAAATAACCTGTTGGCGCACGGAGCTTTCATGAATCAATCAATGTTCATCGTCTGGCGCGAAAGCGTCGAGGCGCTGCTGGTGATCAGCATTCTCCAGGCCTGGGCCAGCCAGCAAGGCCAACGTCATCGGCTGGTCAAATACCTGTGGGCGGGTGTGGTGCTGGGGTTGATGCTCTCGGGTCTGCTGGCAGTGTTGATTCTGTTTGCCGGCGAGGCCATGAGCGGGTCGGCCAGTGAATGGTTCCAGGCCGCACTCGCGCTGGCTGCCAGCCTGTTGATCGTGCAGATGGTGGGTTGGATGCACCGTCACGGGCGCACCCTCAACCACGATTTGCGACGACACGCCGATAGCCACCTGGCCCGGCAAGGTGGCGCAGGTCTGTTACTGCTGGCCATGCTCGCGATCTGCCGCGAAGGCAGCGAAACGGTGGTCTTTCTCTATGGCGCTGGGGCTCGGCTGCGAGGTCCGCAACTCGGTTTTTTTGCCGTCGCCGGCATTTTGGGACTGGTGCTGTCGGTGCTGACCATTACGCAGCTGCACTGCAGTCGCCGATTCATTTCATGGCAACGGTTCTTTGCCCTCAGCGAAGTCATCTTGCTCATGCTCGGTGCGGCGTTGCTGGTCAGCGGCACTGAGCGAATCGGCGGCCAACTGCTCGCCCTGGATTTGCCAGACGTGGTTTACAGCCTCGTTGGCGAAGCGCTGTGGGACAGCAGCACGTTGCTGAGCGACAGCCATGGATTGGGTGGCTTTCTTGCAGGTTTCGCCGGTTATCGGGCAAGTCCCAGTGGCCTGACCGTGTTGGCATGGATCGGTTATTGGCTGGCCGTCGGCGGCTGGCTACGGCAACGCACTGCGGAAAACCTGCCATGCCCGACCTGAGCCGGCACAATCGATGGCTCCAGCGTCTGGGTGATGGAATGCGTCGCCACGCACCTGTCATCCGTGGGGTGCAGTGGGCTGTTGTCGCGTTTTACGCAGTGCTGTTGGCGACCCCGGCGTTGTTGCCGCTGCCGGACAGCCAGGCACGGATACTCGACAACCTGACCTTGCTCGCGCAGTTTCTATTCTGGGGGATCTGGTGGCCGTTCGTGCTGCTGTCGATGGTGTTCTTCGGCCGACTCTGGTGTGGCGTTCTGTGCCCGGAAGGTTCGCTCAGCGAATGGGCCAGCCATTACGGTAAAGGCCTGGGTGTGCCGCGCTGGTTGCGCTGGGGCGGCTGGCCAACATTGGCGTTCTGCCTGACGACCCTCTACGGCCAATTGATCAGCGTCTATGACTACGCCCAGGCCGCGCTGTTGATTCTTGGCGGCTCGACTGTGGCAGCGGTCATCGTCGGCTTGCTGTTCGCCCGGGGCAAACGGGTCTGGTGCCGTTATCTGTGTCCGGTCAGCGGCGTCTTCGCCCTGCTCGCCCGGCTGGCCCCTGTGCACTTTCAGGTCGATGAACAACGCTGGATTGAAAATTCCGCACCGCGCCTGCCGCCACCCAATTGCGCGCCCCTGCTTGATATCCGCCGCCTGCAAGGCGCCAGTGATTGCCACGCCTGCGGACGCTGCAGCGGGCAACGCGGTGCCGTGCAACTGATCGCCCGCTCCAGCAATCAGGAGATTCTTCACGTGACAGCGCAAACCCTGTCCCCCTGGGACGCCCGCTTGCTGCTGTTTGGCGTGATCGGCTTGGCCATGGGTGCGTTTCAGTGGACGGTCAGCCCAGGGTTTGTCGCCCTCAAACAATACCTGGCCCAGTGGCTGGTCGAACACGATCAGCTCTGGGCTCTGCAGGACAACGCTCCCTGGTGGCTGCTGACCCATTACCCGCAGCTCAACGACAGCTTCAGCTGGCTCGACGGTTTCAGCATCGTCGCTTACCTGAGTTTGAGTTCGCTGGCTCTTGGCACCGGGTTGATGATCCTACTGCGCCTGACCGCCCGTCTGGCGCAGGATCGCGCGCTGTATTTGCCCCTGGCACTGACACTGACGCCCCTGGGTGGTGCAGGATTGTTTCTCGGACTGTCGGCGACAACGGTGAAACTGCTGCGCTATGAAGGTTTGCTGCTGGAGTGGGTGCAACCGGCCCGGGCCGCTTTGCTAATAGCTGCGATGGCTTGGAGCCTGCTGCTGGGTTGGAAACGGCTGGACCGCGAAGGTCTTTCCCTGGCGCGGTCCGCGTCTGGCAGTCTGTGCCTGTCACTGGCCATCGGCATGGTGGGATGTGGCTGGTGGTTGCAATTCTGGGGCTGGGCCTAAGTTATCCCCGCAACACAAACGCCGGAAACAACTCGCGCATGGCCTCCCACAACTCTGGCAGCAGCTCTTGTGCCGAAACGCTCGCCAGCAACGGGTCGAACATCCGCTCGGTGCGAACCAGTTGCACGGCGAAACGCTTGACGCCGAGTTCGCTCAAACGCTGCGCGAGGACCAGTAACCGCGCCGGCTCGAACAGATGCCAGTGCACGGTGGTACGACATTCATAATCGACACCACTGGCCAGCAGATGATCAAGACTGCGCCAATTGGCGGTTCCGCTGCCTTCGACCCGGGTGATCGCCTGGCAATCCTCGGGCAGCGCCTTCACATCGAAGCCGACCCAATCAGCGCCAGGCAATGCCTTGGCGAACGCAGCCGGCTTGATACCGGCACTGTGCAAACCAATGCGAAACCCCATCGCCCGCACCTCGTCCATGGCGCCGAGCAAGCCGTCCTGCAGGGTCGGCTCACCGCCGCTGAACACCACGGCATCGAGCAGGTCCTGACGCCGTTGCAGAAACGCCAGCACCCGCCGCCAATCCACTTCGTCTGTGCCACGAGGCGGGATCAACTGCGGGTTATGGCAGTAACGACAACGCCAGGCGCACCCCTGGCAAAACAGCACGCAGGCGAGCTGTCCCGGATAGTCGATAGTGGTCAGGGGCACCATGCCCCCGACCCGGAGCGTTCGACTCATTGGCGCCCGGCCAGCGCCGCGCTTTCAGTGAAGTGCACCCGCTCACGGTGCTCCGACTGTTTACCCGGATTGAACGCCGACACAGGACGGTGATAGCCCATCACCCGGGTCCAGACTTCGCAGCGTTGACGTTGAGCCTGGGGCAGTGTTTGCGATGCAGTCATGGTGAAGCTCCTTGCGGTTGAGTGGATCGAAATCAATGAACGGTGCCGAGCTTCTGTTCTTGCAGCAGCAAGACCTCGTCGCATTTGGGGCAGAACTCATGCTCGCCATCGAGGTAGCCGTGCACCGGGCAGATGGAGAACGTCGGGGTCACGGTCAGGTACGGCAGGCGGAAGCGGCCAAGGGCTTTGCGCACCAGTTGCTTGCACGCCTCGGTCGAGGAAATCCGCTCGGCCATGTACAGATGCAAGACGGTGCCGCCGGTGTATTTGCATTGCAGTTCGTCTTGAAGCTCCAGGGCCTCAAAGGGATCTTCGGTGTAGCCCACGGGGAGTTGGGAAGAGTTGGTGTAATACGGCGCTTGCACGCTGCCAGCCTGGAGAATGCCGGGGTAACGCTTGAGGTCTTCCTTGGCGAAGCGGTAAGTCGTGCCCTCGGCCGGCGTCGCTTCCAGGTTGTACATATGGCCGGTTTCCTCTTGGAAACGCAGCAACGTGGCGCGCACATGATCGAGCATGTTCAGGGCAAACTGCCGGCCATGCTCGGTGTGCATGCCCTCCTCGTCGCCGGTGAAATTGCGCAGCATTTCATGCATGCCGTTGAGGCCGATGGTCGAGAAATGGTTGCGCAGGGTTCCGAGGTAGCGCTTGGTGTACGGGTACAAACCGGCATCCATGTGGTGCTGAATCACCTTGCGCTTGACCTCCAGGCTTTCCATCGCCAGTTCCATCAGTGTGTCCAGGCGCTGCAATAATCCACTGGTGTCACCCTTGAACACATAGCCCAGCCGTGCGCAGTTGATGGTGACAACGCCGAGCGATCCGGTCTGTTCCGCTGAGCCGAACAAGCCGCCGCCACGCTTGAGCAACTCGCGCACATCCAGCTGCAAACGGCAGCACATTGAACGCACCTGATTGGGTTGCAGGTCAGAATTGAGGAAGTTCTGGAAATACGGCAGGCCGTACCGCGCGGTCATCTCGAACAGACGATCGGCGTTTTCACTGTCCCACGGAAAGTCATGGGTGATGTTGTAGGTCGGGATCGGAAAGGTGAACACCCGCCCTTTCGCGTCGCCGGCCTGCATCACTTCGATGTAAGCGCGGTTGAGCAGCTCCATTTCGGCTTGCAGGTCACCATAGGCAAACGGCATTTCTTCACCGCCGATGACGGGTATTTGCTCACGCAAATCCTGGGGGCACACCCAGTCGAAGGTCAGGTTGGTAAATGGCGTCTGCGTGCCCCAGCGTGACGGTACATTGAGGTTGTAGATGAACTCCTGGATCGCCTGGCGAACTTCCTGAAAACTCAATTGATCCTTGCGCACATAGGGCGCCAGATAGGTGTCGAACGAGCTGAACGCCTGGGCGCCGGCCCATTCGTTTTGCAGGGTGCCGAGAAAATTCACCATCTGCCCCAAGGCACTGCTCAAGTGCTTTGGCGGACCGGCTTCAACACGCCCCGGCACACCGTTGAGCCCTTCGTGCAACAGGGTGCGCAGCGACCAGCCGGCGCAGTAACCGGCGAGCATGTCGAGGTCGTGCACATGCAAATCCGCCTCGCGGTGGGCCTGGCCTATGGCCTCGCTGTACACCTCGTCCAGCCAGTAGTTGGCAGTGACCTTGCCCGACACATTCAACACCAGACCGCCCAGTGAATACCCCTGATTGGCGTTGGCCTGGACCCGCCAGTCTTCACGGTCCAGGTATTCGTTCATCGAAGTCGCCACCTCGACCATGGTCCGGCGGTCGCGGCGCAAGCGCCCGTGCTGTTCGCGGTAGACGATGTAGGCGCGCATGGCGAGGAAAAAACCGGCGTCCATCAACACCCGTTCAACACGGTCCTGGATTTGCTCGACATGGAGTCTTGGCAAACCTTCGAGCCTGGCCAATACCGCGTTCAGCAAGCCTTCAACCTCAACCTCGCCGTACTCCCCCGTCGCCTTGCCGGCGGCGATCAATGCCTGACGGATTTTGTCGGCATCGAAGGCGACCTGACTGCCATCGCGTTTGTGCAAGCGGTTACATCCTACTGCGATCAGCGTGCTCTGCATTTGGCCTCCAGATACTACATATAGATGTTTACTGACAACAAAACACAACATGCAGTGAAGACTACGGACAAAGCGCTGATCTGCAATTGATCGACATCAAGATTTTCCGGTGATTCTGTGACAAGCCCGCTCCCACATTGGGTTTTCGGTGTTTTAGGAACCGTGCAGGGCAATTCAACCGCCACTCATGTTCATGAACCGTACAATCTGCACCTCCCCGTCGGGGCTGAAATCGTGGCGCAACGGCTTGCCGCGCAAGGCCTTCTGCACGGCATTGATCACGGGCTGATCATCCAGCGGATAACGCCGCAGCAATCCTCTTAAATCCAGGGCATCGTCCTGCCCCAAACACAGCAACAGCTTCCCTTCAACGGTCATCCGTACCCGGTTGCAGCTGCCGCAGAAGTTGTGGCTGTTGGGTGAAATGAAGCCGATCCGGGTCTCGGGATGGCGTTCCAGACGCACATAGCGTGCCGGTCCGCCGCTGTTTTCGGTGCTGTCGAGTAACCGATGCTGGCTGGCGATCAGCGACCGAACCTCGTCGCTGGAACAAAACGATTCACCCCGGGAACGCCCGACATCGCCCAAGGGCATTTCCTCGATGAAACTGATATCGATGCGCTGGTCGATGGCGTACTGCACCAACGCCGGGACTTCATCAACGTTGCGGCCCTTCATCACCACGCAGTTGAGTTTGATCCGCTCGAACCCCGCGTCCCGTGCTGCCTCAATGCCGTTGAGCACTTGATCGAGATCGCCAATGCGGGTGATCGCGCGAAACTTCTGCCCGTCCAGGCTATCGAGGCTGATGTTCATCCGCTTCACCCCGGCATCGACCAACGGCCGGGCCAGACGGCCCAGCTGCGAGCCGTTGCTGGTCATCACCAGTTCGCGCAAACCGGGCAACGCGGCGATGTTGCGACAAAGTTCGACAATGCCCGGACGAATCAGCGGCTCGCCGCCGGTCAGGCGAATCTTGCGTACACCCAGGCCAACGAACAGCGTTGCCAAACGCTGCAACTCTTCAAGGGTGAGCACCTGCTGACGCGGCAGGAAGGTCATGTTTTTCGCCATGCAATACACACAGCGAAAATCACAGCGGTCCGTCACCGACATCCGCAGATAATCAATCTGCCGTCCAAAACCATCCTGCATTACAGCGTTCATCACATCTCCCGGTTTGCCCCGATGCTCACTGCACCAGCGGTGAGTCGGCGCCCTGCAAATGGATACCGCGAATATCCGCCGCACCGATCAGGGTTTGCAGGTATTGCACCAGGGCTTTTTGCCAGACGCCTTGCTGCAACTGCGTGCGGATCGCCGTCGACACCACTTCATAGGGCAACGGCATGCCTTCGATCCGCTGATCGACACTGACGACATGCCAGCCGTAGCGACTTTCCAGCGGTTTGCTGGCCAGGCCCGGTGCCAGAGTGAACAACTGACGTTCCAGTTCAGGCACGGTTTGGCCCTTACTGATCTGCCCCAAAGAACCACCCTGAGCCTTCGACGGGCAGGCCGAATATTTCACCGCCAGTTCGGCGAAAGTGCCGGGGAATTCATCCAGACGTTGCAGCAGGATTTCCGCCTGAACATGCGCAAGGCTGCGCGCCTCGACATCGTCCGGCGCACATTCGAGCAGGATGTGCCGCACCGCCAGCAACGGAGCACTGTGGAAGCGCCCGCGATTGTTTTCGTAGTAACGCAGACTCGACTCCTCGTCGCACTGCGGCACTTTCACCTCACGTTCGAGCAACAAGCAAGTGGCCGCTTCTTCTTCGTTCTCGCCAGCACCGATCTCCAACGACACGCCGAGCTCAGCAATGCGTTGCTGCAACAACTCGCGGATCACCAGCGCCCGGGCGGCCAGATACACCGCCTCCTCACGGCTTTCGGCCGGGTGATATTGCAGCTCCTGGGCCATCGCTTCCGGCGTGATCGACACCTCGTTGACGCTGATGATCGGCCACTCCTGTTCACTGCTGGCGATCAACTGCGCCGGGGCGTCATCGGCCCCTGCGGGCTCAACCGGCAGCGCTTCGAACTGCGCCTCTGCGACCGGCGCCATGTCGAGAACGGCCTCCGCTTTTTTTGAAGAACCGCAGCCACCGCTGCCCCCATTACCGCCACCACATCCGCATCCACCTGACATGATTGTCTCCTCAGTACTTCTGACGAACGATTTGATAACGACGCCCCAGGTACCAGATCGGTGCGCTGATCATGTGTACGAGACGGGTGAAGGGGAACAGCACAAACAGAGTCAAACCGAGAAACACATGCAGCTTGTAGATCAGCCCGACCGGCGCGATGGCCGCCGCTGCTTCCACCGGACGCAACAACACGGTGTTCTGCGCCCAATCGGCGAGCATCACCATCACCGAGCCGTCCATGTGCGCGGTGGACGCAACGATCGTCAGCAGCCCCAGCAGCAACTGCGCCAGCAGCACCAGCAGAATCAGAATGTCCGAGGGGCTGGACGTGGCGCGGACCCGTGGATCGGTCAGCCGCCGATTGACCAGCATCAGCAAGCCAATCAGGCACAACAGACCAAAGAAGCCACCGGACACCATCGCCAGCAACTGCTTGTTCTCAGTGCTGATCACGTGGTGATAAACCGACGCCGGGGTCAGCAGGCCGACAAAGTGTCCGGCCAGTACGAACAACACACCGATGTGGAAGAAGTTGCTCGCCACGCGCATGCCGCGCTGATTGAGCATCTGGCTCGAGCCGGCCTTCCAGGTGTACTGCGACAGATCGAAGCGCGCCCAGCTGCCAATCAGACAAATCGCCAGGGCGACGTAGGGATAGACCCCGAACAACAACAGGTTCCATTTAGACATTGCCTACCTCCTCGGCCGGCACGACGGCCAACCCTTCATGCTGAAAATCCACCCAGTGCAACGGCACCGCGCTTTCTTCCCGGGCCTTGCCCGGTGCGCTTGGCAGTCCACTGCAACGGTCCTGCTGTTCGGCCTGGAGAAAGTCCACGGCCTCCTCTTCCCAGATCTTGTCGAGGGCTTCCAGGGAGTCGTCGCGCGGCTCCGCCGCGACCTGCTCGCGCAGGTCGGCGACCGCTTGATGCGGCTCGGCCCCGGCGATTTGCAGCAGCGCGCGGAAGCAGCTGGCATAGGCACTTTCGCGCTCTTCCAGACGCGCCGCGAGCAAGGCCAGCAAGTGCGACACATCCGCCAGGCCCTCGCGGGCCTCGATGTCTTCGCGGGTGGACAGGAACTCCAGGTACAGCGGGATGTAATCGGGCAGCTCTTTGACACCGATGGCAAACCCGGCTTCTTCGTATTGCGCCATCATGTCGACCATCGCCTGGCCACGGTCGCGGGATTCGCCATGCACATGCTCGAACAAGAGCAGCGACAGCGAGCGACCTCGACCGAACAGCGCACCGTAGTGCTCCTGCCCATCCATCAGGTCATTGGCGCAGATCAACTCCAACAATTCGAACAACGCGCCGCGTTGCTTGGGGCTGATTTCCCGTGACTGGATGATCGCTTGCTCGAGTTCGTCGCGACCGCCAATCAGTGTCTCGGTCGGGTAATCGAGCAGCAGCGAAATCACTTTGAGAATTTGCATGCTCATTCCTCCCACAACTGGACGGTTTTCAGGATGTCGCGGCGGTTGGCTTTCTTCGCACCGAACATGTTGGTGTCGGAACTGCCGCTGCAGCCGCTGCCAAAGCTGAAACCGCAACCGGAGCGCTCGGCAAAGGCGTCACTCATCGCGTCTTCACGGTGGGCGCTCGGTACCACGAAACGGTCTTCGTAGTTGGCGATCGCCAGGTAGCGATACATCTCTTCGACCTGGGCCACGCTCAGGCCGACATCCGCCAGCACCTGCAGGTCCTGCACGCCGTCGACTTGCTCGGAACGTTTGTAGGCGCGCATCGCCAGCAAGCGTTTAAGCGCACGCTTGACCGGTTTTTCATCACCCGCCGTCAGCAAGTTCGCCAGGTACTTCAGGGGAATACGCAGGCTGTCGACATCCGGGATCACCCCGTTCATGCCGACGGTGCCGGCGGTCGCGGCGTTCTGGATCGGCGACAGCGGTGGTACGTACCAAACCATCGGCAAGGTGCGGTATTCCGGGTGCAGCGGCAGAGCGAGTTTCCAGTCCACGGCCATTTTGTAGACTGGCGAACGCTGAGCGGAATCGATCACCGATTGCGGTACGCCATCGGCCAGGGCCTGACGAATCACTGCCGGATCGTTCGGATCGAGGAATATCTCCAGTTGTTTCTCGTACAGGTCCTGCTCATTGGCGGTGCTCGCCACTTCGCTGATGCGGTCGGCGTCATACAGCAGCACGCCGAGGTAGCGGATGCGCCCGACGCAGGTTTCCGCGCAAACGGTCGGCATCCCCGCTTCGATACGCGGGTAGCAGAAGATGCATTTCTCGGACTTACCGCTTTTCCAGTTGAAATAGATCTTCTTGTACGGGCAGCCGCTGATGCACATCCGCCAGCCCCGGCATTTTTCCTGGTCGATCAGGACGATGCCGTCTTCTTCTCGCTTGTAGATCGCACCGCTCGGGCACGACGCCGCGCACGTCGGGTTGAGGCAGTGCTCGCACAAACGCGGCAAATACATCATGAACGTGTTTTCGTACTCGCCGTAAATGTCCGCCTGAATCTTGTCGAAGTTCTTGTCCTTGCGACGTTTGGCGAATTCGGTGCCGAGGATTTCTTCCCAGTTCGGACCCCACTCGATTTTTTCCATGCGCTTGCCGGAGATCAGCGAACGCGGACGCGCGGTGGGCTGATGCTCGCCCAGTGGCGCGGTGTGCAAGTGCTGGTAATCGAAGTCGAACGGCTCGTAGTAGTCGTCGAGGCTCGGCAGGTCCGGGTTGGCGAAAATGTTTGCCAGCACGCGGAATTTACCGCCAATACGCGGGTTGATCGTGCCGTTGGCATTGCGGATCCAGCCGCCCTTCCACTTGTCCTGGTTTTCCCATTCTTTCGGGTAGCCGATCCCGGGTTTCGATTCGACGTTGTTGAACCAGGCGTATTCCATGCCTTCGCGGCTGGTCCAGACGTTTTTGCAGGTGATCGAACAGGTGTGGCAACCGATGCATTTGTCCAGGTTCAGAACCATGCCGATTTGTGAGCGAATCTTCATCTCAGTTCTCCTCGATATCGGTCGGCAGGGGACGCGGCAGGTCATCGCCGGATGAACCATCGAGCCAGTCGACTTTGGACATTTTGCGTACCACGACGAATTCGTCGCGGTTGCAACCGACGGTGCCGTAATAGTTGAAACCGTAGGCCTGCTGGGCATAGCCGCCGATCATGTGGGTCGGCTTGAGCACAACGCGGGTGACCGAGTTGTGGTGCCCGCCACGGGTCTTGGTGGTTTCCGAACCGGGCACGTTCACGATCCGTTCCTGTGCGTGATACATCATCACCATGCCGTCCTTGACGCGCTGGCTGACCACCGCCCGGGCGGTCAGCGCACCGTTGACGTTGAAGCACTCGATCCAGTCGTTGTCTTCAATGCCGGCGCGTTTCGCGTCGTTTTCCGAGAGCCAGACAATCGGCCCACCGCGGCTGAGGGTCAGCATCAGCAGGTTGTCGCTGTAGGTGCTGTGAATGCCCCATTTCTGGTGCGGGGTAATCCAGTTCAGGACGATTTCGATCTCGCCGTTGCTGCGCTTGCCTTTCACCCCTTCGATGGTGCGGGTGTTGACCGGCGGGCGATAACTCATCAGTTGCTCGCCGAACGCCTGCATCCACGGGTGATCCTGGTAGAACTGCTGGCGACCGGTGATGGTGCGCCATGGGATCCCTTCGTGAACGTTGGTGTAGCCGGCGTTGTAGCTGACGTGATCGTCTTCGAGGCCCGACCAGGTCGGGCTGGAAATGATCTTGCGCGGCTGTGCCTGAATGTCGCGAAAACGAATCGCCTCGTGGGCCTTGGACAGCGCCAGGTGGCTGTGGTCGATGCCGGTGAATTCCGACAGCGCGGCCCAGGCCTTGACCGCCACCTGGCCGTTGGTTTCCGGCGCCAGGGACAGAATCACTTCAGCCGCATCGATGGCCGTGTCGATTTTTGGCCGACCCTGGCTGATACCGGCATCGCCTTCTTTGTGATTGAGTTCACCGAGGAATTTCACTTCGTCGTCGGTGTTCCAGTTGATGCCTTTGCCGCCGTTGCCGTTTTTCTCCAGCAATGGCCCGAGGGACGAGAACTGTTTGTAGATGTTCGGGTAGTCACGCTCCACCACGTGCAGATTCGGTGCGTTTTTGCCCGGCACCGGTGCCACGCCGTCGCTTTTCCAGTCGGTGCCGCCAAACGGTTGGGCCAGTTCGCCGACGCTGTCGTGCATCAGCGGGATGGTCACCAGATCCTTTTCAACGCCCAGGTGCCCTTCGGACATGCTGGAAAATGCCTTGGCGATGCCTTTGTAGATTTCCCAGTCGGAACGCGATTCCCACGCCGGGTCGATCGCTGCCGACAACGGGTGAATGAACGGGTGCATGTCCGAGGTGTTCATGTCGTCTTTTTCGTACCAGGTTGCGGTCGGCAACACGATGTCGGAATAGACGCAGGTCGAAGACATGCGGAAGTCCAGCGTAGTGACCAGATCAAGCTTGCCGATGGCGCCCTCGTCCACCCATTCGGCTTCTTCGGGTTTGCAATCGCCGACCTGGCCGATGTCTTCGTTCATCACCCCGTTCTTGGTGCCCAGCAGGTACTTGAGCATGTACTCGTGGCCCTTGCCCGAGGAGCCCAGCAGGTTGGAACGCCAGATGAACATGTTGCGCGGGAAGTTGACCGGGCTGTCCGGCTGCTCGCAGGAGAAGCGCAGCGAACCGTCCTGCAACGACTTGACCACGTAGTCTTTCGGTTCCATGCCGGCCGCCGCCGCGTCACGGCAAATGTGCAAAGGGTTGGTGTTGAGTTGCGGTGCGCTGGGCAACCAGCCGGCGCGTTCGGCGCGGATGTTGTAGTCCAGGGCGTGCTCGGGGAATTTTGATTTATCGGCCAATGGCGAGAGCACGTCGTGCATGCTCATTTTCTCGTGACGCCATTGCGAGCTGTGGGCGTAGAAGAAGCTGGTGCCGTTCATTTGGCGAGGCGGACGGTTCCAGTCCAGGCCGAATGCCAGTGGCAGCCAGCCGCATTGCGGACGCAGTTTTTCCTGGCCGACGTAGTGCGCCCAACCGCCACCGGTCTGGCCGACACACCCGCAGAGCATGAGCATGTTGATCAGCCCGCGGTAGTTCATGTCCATGTGGTACCAGTGATTCATCGCCGCGCCGACAATGATCATCGAGCGCCCCTTGGTCTTGTCGGCGTTGTCGGCAAACTCACGGGCGATCTGGATGGCCTTCTCGCGGCTGACGCCGGTGATCTGCTCCTGCCACGCCGGGGTGCCGGGCACCGAGGCGTCGTCGTAATCCTTGGCCACATTTTCGCCGCCGAGGCCGCGATCGATGGCCAGGTTGGCGGCCGACAGGTCGAACACGGTGGCGACCTTGGCCACACTGCCGTCTGCCAACACCACGCTGTGTACCGGCACGCGGCGGTATTGCACGGCATCGCCGGCCACGTGCTGGAAGTGCTCGTGGGACTCGCCGGCAAAATACGGGAACGCCACTTCGGCGACGTCATCGCCAATCAGACTCAGTTTCAGATCGATCTCACGGCCTTCGCCACCTTCACGGAGAAGGATGTTCCACTTGCCCTTCTCGCCCCAGCGATAACCGATGGAACCCTGAGGCGAAACCAGTTCGCCGCTGACGTCGAGGGCGATGGTTTTCCATTCCGGGTTGTTTTCCTGGCCGAGGTTGTCGGTCAGGTCGCTGGCGCGCAGGAAACGGTCCGGCTGGTAACCGGCGCCCGGTGCCTTGTCGACCATTTGCTTGAGCAGCACCAGCACCGGCAAATCGGTGAAGCGCTTGGCGTAGTCAGTGAAATAAGCGCTCGGTTTGTCCAGGTGGAATTCTTTGAAGATCACATGGTTGAACGCCTGCGCCAGCGCCGCGTCAGTGCCTTGCTTAGGGTTCAGCCACAGGTCGGTGAGCTTGGCGACTTCCGAGTAATCCGGGGTGATCGCGACCGTCTTGGTGCCCTTGTAGCGGACTTCGGTAAAGAAGTGCGCGTCCGGGGTTCGGGTCTGCGGGACGTTGGAGCCCCAGGCGATGATGTAGTTGGAGTTGTACCAGTCGGCCGATTCCGGCACGTCGGTCTGCTCGCCCCAGACCATCGGCGAGGCCGGCGGCAAGTCGCAGTACCAGTCATAGAAACTCAGGCAGGCACCACCGATCAGCGACAAATAACGCGAGCCTGCGGCATAGCTGACCATCGACATGGCCGGGATCGGCGAGAAGCCGACGATCCGGTCCGGGCCGTATTGCTTGATCGTATAGACGTTGGCCGCGGCAATGATCTCGTTGACTTCCTCCCAGTTGGAGCGGATGAAGCCACCCATGCCACGCTTGCTTTTATAGGAGTCGGCCTTGGCCTTGTCCTCGACGATGCTGGCCCAGGCTTCCACTGGCGCCATGGTCTGCCGCGCATCGCGCCAGAGCTTGAGCAATGGCTTGCGGATTTTCGGGTACTTGAGCCGGTTGGCGCTGTAGATGTACCAGCTGTAACTGGCACCACGCGGACAGCCACGGGGCTCATGGTTCGGCAGATCGTTACGGGTACGCGGGTAGTCGGTCTGCTGGGTTTCCCAGGTGATCAGGCCGTTCTTGACGTAGATTTTCCACGAGCAGGAACCGGTGCAGTTCACCCCGTGGGTGGAACGCACGATCTTGTCGTACTGCCAGCGCGAACGGTAGACGTTCTCCCAGTCACGCGACTCTTTGCGGGTCTCGCCATGACCGTCGGAAAACTCGTTTTGCTTGCGGTCGAAAAACCGCAATTGATCCAGTAAATGACTCACGGTGTAGTCCTCTCAGGCTTTGTCGCGGGGTCTGTGCCCCGCCCACGCAATGGTTGGATTCGGCTCGACTCAGCAGGGTGTCGCGGCGCCTTTGCGCGCGTACCACCACCACGTCACCACGATGCAGCTCAGGTAAAAGCCGACGAACATGTAGAAGGCCATCTCCGGGCCGCCGGTCAGGGCCATCGAAGTGCCGAAGGATTTGGGAATGAAGAACGCGCCGAAGGCGCCCATGGCCGAACTGAAGCCCAGGACGGCGGCTGACTCTTTGCCGGCATTTTTCAGCGCTTGTTCGCGCACGGCGGCTGATTTTCCGGCCGAGGCTTTTTCATGCTGGGTGCGGAAGATCACCGGGATCATGCGGAAGGTGGAGCCATTGCCGACGCCGGTGGTGATAAACAGCAGCATGAACAGGCCGAGGAAGCCGTAGAAGTTGCCGCCCTGGCCACTTTCGGGAAGAAAGTGCAGAACACCGAAGACCATCACGATCATCAGCACGAAGTTCCACAAGGTCACCTTCGCACCGCCGAGCTTGTCCGCCAGCCAGCCGCCCAATGGCCGTACCAGCGCCCCCACCAACGGACCGAGGAAGGCGAATTTCAAGGCAATCACGTCGGGAAAGGAGGTTTTGATCAGCAGCGGAAACGCGGCGGAAAAGCCAATGAACGAACCGAAAGTCGCCAGGTACAACCAGCACATCAGCCAGTTGTGTTTGCGTTTGAAGATCACCGCCTGTTCGCTGAACGAGGCCCGGGCACTGGACAGATCATTCATGCCAAACCAGGCCAGCACGGTCACCAGGACAATAAACGGCACCCAGATGAAGCCGGCGTTCTGCAACCACAACTGGCCACCGTCCGGCAGTGCTTGCGGCGAGCCGCCCATGAAACTGAACACACCGAAGGTAATCACCAGTGGCACACAGAACTGCATCACCGAGACGCCCAGGTTACCCAGCCCCGCGTTGAGGCCAAGGGCCGTGCCCTGCTGCGACTTGGGGTAGAAGAAACTGATGTTGGACATGCTCGACGCGAAGTTGCCGCCACCAAAACCGCAGAGCAACGCAATCAACACGAACACGCTGTAGGAGGTGCTCGGGTCCTGCACGGCGAAGCCCATCCAGATCGATGGCAGCAACAGCGACGCGGTGCTCAGGGCGGTCCAGCGACGGCCACCGAAGATCGGCACCATAAAGGAATAGAAGACCCGCAAGGTCGCCCCGGACAGCCCCGGCAACGCCGCCAGCCAGAACAGCTGGTCGGTGGTGAAGGAGAAACCGATGGCGTTCAAACGCACGATCACCGTGCTCCAGACCATCCACACCGCAAAGGCCAGCAGCAGCGCAGGAATGGAAATCCACAAGTTGCGCGTGGCGGTCTGTTTACCGCTACTTCCCCAGAACGCGGGGTCCTCGGGGCGCCAGTCATGAATGACCGGGCCTTTGTCAGGCTTTTGCAGAACGGACATGTTCTTCTCCTAGGGCAAGGCTGGAAATCGGGGAAGGTGCAAGCAGCGGCGCTTTACCCAGCACCGGGCTTTTGCGTATTTCGCTGAAGTACATCCAGGTGAGGGAGACCCAGACCACGCCGTACATCAACATGAAGCAGGAAGAGCGCACGCCGGTGAGGTCCACCAGGGCGCCGAACAGGATTGGCAACACGAAGCCGCCCAGGCCACCGGCGAGGCCGACGATGCCGGACACCGCGCCCATGTTTTTCGGGTAGTCATTGGCGATGTATTTGAAGACCGAGGCCTTGCCGAACGCGAAGGCGATGCCCATGACGAACAGCAGTACGGTGAACAGCGCGGGGTTGAGGCCGATGTGAAAATCCACCGGGCCGTTGATCGTTTGTACTTGCAGTTGGGTCTGGGGATACGAGAGCAGGAACAGGCAGATCCAGCTGATCCACAACACCCACCAGGTCACGCTTTGCGCACCCCAGCGATCCGACATCCAGCCACCGACCGCACGCAGCACGCCTCCGGGCAGGGAAAAACAGGCCGCCAGCAGCGCCGCGCTTTGCAGGCTGAAACCGTATTCCTGCACGTAGTATTTGGTCATCCACAGTGCGAGGGCGACGTAGCCACCGAAGACGATCGAGTAGTACTGGCAGTAGCGCCACACGGCCGGGTCCTTCAGCGAACTCAATTGCTCACGCAACGTGGCGCCCGAAGCGCTGCGGTGGTTTTTGTTCTCGGCGCTGAGGAACCAGAACAACAGCGCGGTGATAAATAGAATGGCGCTGAAAACTTTCGGCACCAACTGCCAACTGCCGGCAGCGATCAATGCCGGGGCCAGAAACTTGGTCACCGCGGCTCCGGCGTTACCGGCGCCGAAGATGCCCATGGCGAAGCCCTGATTCTCCTTGTCGAACCATTTGGCGACGTAGGCAATCCCCACCGAGAACGAGCCGCCGGCCAGGCCGACGAACAAGCCCAGCACCAGGAACTGCCAATAGGCGGTGGCGTGACTGATCAGGTACAGCGGCGCCACGCAGGCCAGCATCAGCAGGAAGAACACGCTGCGCCCACCAAAGCGGTCGGTCAGCAGCCCCAGTGGCAGACGCACCAGCGAACCGGTCAGCACCGGCGTCGCGGCCAGCAGGCCGAACTGGGTTTCGTTGAGCTGGAGAAGGTCCTTGATCGGCACCCCGAGCACGGCAAACATCATCCAGACCATGAAGCAGACAGTGAAGGCCAATGTGCTCATGCCCAGCACCAGGCCTTGTCGTACACGGGGTTCGGTCACAATGCTCTCCAGTCAGTTAGCCATGGCGGCAGACTAGAGAGGCCAACCCCGCAAAAACTTGACCTGCATCAACGAAGCCCATGGGGGCATAGGCCTATGCTTGCGGGGTCTACCTCTAAGGAGGTAGTACAGAAAAACCCTAAAACCGTTTGTTTATCAGTGTCTTAAGGTTTTTCGCCAAGGTTTTTTCTGACAAGGATCAGTCGACAACTCTTTAGAGGTAGCGCGCCCGGGATCGGCGGCAAAACCCTGACCTGGGGTTCCACATGCTTTGTTTTCCTGAAATTGTCCGGGACCTGCGCTGATGATGCGCTGGTTGCGCAGCTCCCTGCCCGCTCGCGCCGGGCTGGCCGTGATCCTGATCGCCGTGCTCGCCCTCGCCAGTTCGTTGAGCGCCGGACTGATCGCCTGGTTCAGCCAGGGTGATGCGGCGGCCATCAACACCGCAGGCTCTGTGCGCATGGAGACTTACCACCTGAGCTGGAAACTGGCCGCAGGGGCCACCGGCGAAGAAGTCCTCGCCATCACCGACAGCCTGCAAACCCGTCTGAACAGCCAGCCACTCAAAGCCGTGCTGGAAGATGGCCCGACCACCGCGCTGCAAATCAGCTACGGGCAAATCCAGCGACAATGGAACGAGGATTTGCGTCCGGCACTGGAGCGCGGCGATGCCGCCTATTTTCAGCTCCAGGCCCTGCCCTTCGTTGAGCAACTGAACCATTTCGTCGACCTGTTGCAGCGCCAAAGCGAACAGAAGCAAGGCTGGCAACAAGTTATCCAGGGCTTGGCGCTGTTCACCACGATGATCGTCCTGCTGCTTGGGCTTTACGAACTGCAATATGGCGTGGTCACGCCCTTGAAAGAGTTGGTGGACGCGACCCAGCGTTTTCGTCGTGGCGATTTCAAAGTGCGGGTCAACCATCAGTCCCAGGACGAATTGGGCCAATTGGCCATGAGTTTCAACGCCATGGCCGAGACGATCGAAGACTCGCATCGCACCCTTGAGAGTCAGGTCCAGCAAAAAACCCTGAACCTGCAACAAGCCAATGCTGCCCTTGAATTGCTGTACCAAAGCAGTCGAAGCCTGGCCACACGCCTGGCCAATGCCGAAGGTTTGGATGAGTTGATCCGGCGCTTCCAGCAACGCCTGCCCGGCTTGCGCCTGTCGCTGTGCCTGCAAGGTCAATTGCAGGCCCCGGCCCAACAGTTGCTCGCCCTGCATGGCGCCAACATCCGCGAAGTCTGCGCCAGCAGCGATTGCGCCACGTGCCAGAAGCACCATAAAGCCAGCCCGCAAACCTTCAGCATCAGCAACCAGGGCAGCGAGCTGGGTGAGCTCAAGGCGCATTTTGTCGATGGACACCCGACGCAAGCCTGGGAAACCCAACTGATCCAGGCCCTGGCCAACCTGATCGGCACCTCGCTCTCGCTCAAGCGCCAACGGGAACAGGATCATCGCCTATTGCTGCTCGACGAACGCACGATCATTGCCCGCGAGCTGCACGACTCACTGGCCCAGGCCCTGTCCTACATGAAGCTGCAAGTCAGCCGCCTGCAAACCCTGATGCGTCGTGGCGAACCGATCGAGACCCTGGAAAACGTCACCGCCGAACTGCGCGAAGGGTTAAACAATGCCTACCGCCAGTTACGCGAATTGCTGACCACCTTTCGCTTGCAGATTCACGATGCGGGGCTGGTGCAGGAACTCAAGGACACCGCCGAGGAGTTCTCCCGTCGCGGGGAGTTCCAGGTGCACCTGCACGTCGACGCGCTGGCCTTTCAATTATCGGCCAGCGAACAAATCCACATTCTGCAGATCACCCGCGAGGCGCTCTCCAATTGCCTGCGTCACGCCCATGCGCAAAACGCCTGGCTGCAACTGCGTCAGGACGGTGAAACCGTGAGGCTGATCGTCGAAGACGACGGGCGTGGCTTCAGCGGTAACGTCGACCAACGCGAGCACCACGGCCTGAAAATCATGGATGAGCGGGCACGCAGCTTGCGCGGTGAACTTGAAATAGTCTCCAGGGAGCCGCAAGGCACCCGCGTCCAACTGGAATTCCAACCGGAGTTTCTGGGACAAAAAACAGAAGGTAGCGCCACATGAACCCGCCCCTGCAACACACCATCCTGCTGGTCGATGACCATCCGATGATGCGTCACGGCATCCGCCAGATGCTCGAACTCGAAGATGATTTCCTGATCGTCGGTGAAGCCAGCAACGGCGAAGAAGCGCTCGGACTGATCGAGCCGCTGCAACCGGATCTGGTGTTGCTCGATAACAACATGCCAGTGATGAATGGCATTGAAACCCTGCGCCAGTTACGGGCGATGCACTACACCGGCAAGGTGCTGCTGTTTACGGTCTCGGATGCCGAAGACGATATTCGTGACGCACTGCGCCTGGATGCCGACGGCTACCTGCTCAAGGACATGGAGCCCGAGCTGTTGATTCAGTACATCCGCAATGCCTTGAACGGCCAATTGGTGATCAGCCCGGGGCTGACCCAGGTCATGGCCCAGGCACTGCGCTCACCCCAGCGCCAGACCGTGGTGGAACTGACCGAGCGTGAACGTCAGGTGCTGAAAACCATCGCCAGCGGCTTCAGCAACAAAGTCATCGGGCACAAGCTCGGCATCACTGAAGGGACGGTCAAGGTGCATGTGAAAAACCTGCTGCACAAACTCGGCTTGCGCTCGCGGGTCGAGGCCGCAGTATGGGCCATGGAACATCTGCGCAATGCCGGATGATGGGTATGCCTCTTTGGAGGTAGGCCGGCAGAGGCATAGGTCATCCGGCCGACGCTCTCTACTATGAGCGTCAGCGGAGGTACGCCATGCTGACCCACCCTTCCATCGTTTTAACGTTGCGCCGTCACCATCTGTTCAGCCAGCTACCGGAGAAAATCTTCGAGGAAGTCTGCGGCCTGGCGATGCTCAAGCGCCTGAGTTGTCACAGCACACTCATGCACCAAGGGGATCCGGCCAAGCGCTTTTTCCTGCTGGTCAGCGGCCAGATCAAGTTGTATCGGCTGACCGGCGAAGGCCAGGAGAATCTGGTGGAGATCATCCAGCCGGGCCAGACCTTTGCCGAAGCCTTACTGTTCAGCCAGGCCCGTCTCTACCCGGTCAGCGCCACGGCGCTGAAAGACAGCGTACTGGTGAGTATCGAGGGCAACCACTACCGCAATGCCCTGGAAGATCAGCCGAAAGTCTGCCTGGCGATCCTGGCGAGCATGAGCGTGCACCTGCACCTGCGTCTGCGCGACATCGACACCTTGACCATGGCCAGTGCGAGCCGCCGGGTGATCAATTTCCTGTTCCAGGAACGCAACCCGGTCAGCGGTTTGATTGTGTTGCAGGTGTCCAAACGCCTGGTGGCCTCGAAGCTGGGCATTCAGCCGGAAACCTTTTCGCGGATCTTGCACCGCCTGGTGGACAGCGGCCTGATCGCGATGGAACGCCGCAATATCAGCATCCTAGCCGAAGAGGATCTCGCGGCCTTCCAATAGTCGTAATTGACCGCCGTCAATGCGCAATGCCACCGCTCTTGCAGACTGAAGAAGTCCATCCATGGAGAGTGCTCATGCCCCGTTCAACCTTGCCGCTGATTTATGCCTGCTCAGGCTGCTCCAACGTCGCCCAACTGGCCAACACACTGGCGGTGCGCCTTGATCGCAGCGGCCTGGCGGAAATGTCCTGCATCGTCGGTGTTGGCGGGCATGTGGCGGCGCTGGTCAACAAGGCCCGCTCGGGACGGCGGATTTTTGCGCTGGACGGCTGCCCGCTGCAATGCGTCGAAAACTGCCTGAAGCAACATGGCCTGCACGCGAATGTGCACTTGATTCTTAGCCATTACGGGTTGCGTAAACGCAATGGCGAGGATTGCACGCCAGCGCAGGGGGATGAGTTGTTCGAAGAAATCAGGCAGTTGATTGCGAGTGATGCTCGCCAGCATGAAAACCGCCAGTAAACGATGGTCTGACGGCCACCGAAAATCCAACAGTGGGAGCGAGCCTGCTCGCGAAGGCGGTGTGTCAGTCAGCCTCCATGTGGATGGACTGGCCCCTTCGCGAGCAAGCTCGCTCCCACAGTTAATCTGTATGGGTCAAACCGTCGCCAACCCCTTCCCTGCCCGCTCCAGATTACGCCACAGCCACACAGGCAACACGTCGGGATCGAGGCTGTCGATCAGGTTCTTCAGCGCCAGCCCCAACTCCGTATCCCCCTCAATCACCAAACGCCTGCGAAAGAACAACGTATCCGGATCCTCCTGACGGCTGGCCAGCAATAAAAACTCGCGCCAGTTACCGCTGATGGTCACATGCGCCATGGCATGTTCGGCAATTCGCAACCCTTGACGGGTCAGCGTCAAATACCAGGACAAGCCCAAATCCGGAATCCGCAGGCACAACCAACGCCCGCGCAACACTTCAAACTCACCGTAGCGCAACGGCTCGGCAAGGCAACGATTCAACGCCTGCTGCAACGCCAGACGCTGCACCGCAAAAGGCACCCGGCGCACCAGCGGCAATAACCGGTCGGCACCTTTCAACAGCCATTTTTTTCGGTTCAACACAAGCCGACCTCCTCGATGCGCAACATGCCGGCCTGGCCATGCCAGTAACCGTTACAACCGTCGACGAACACCGGCGGTGTCTCGCCCAGGCGAACCCGTTGATAGGCGGCAATGACCTGCGCCATGCCTTGATCACGAGGGCTCAGTCGCAACAAATCAGCGCCGCAGGCCACCAACCCCGCGTAATCTGCCAGGAGATTGGTCACCTCGGCCGACATCGTCTGAATGCCGTTAATGGTGAACAGTGCTTGCCCTTCCTGACTGGTCAGCGGCAGGCCGTCGGGGTAGTTGATGCAGCAAAACTGGCAGTCGTCCTTGGGCCGGTTTTCCGCCCGCGCGGTGAAGCAGCGTGCGGAATAGGCCAACGGCAAATGCCCATAAGCAAAGACCTCGACTTCCGGGACCTCTCGACCCAGTTCCCGCACCTGATCGAGCACATCGCTAATCAGCGTCGCCGAACACTCCACCGGCGGCACCCAACGGGTCATCCCGCCGTCCAGCAGTTGCGTGAGCGTATGCCCGTTGTACACATTCAGCGCAGGACCGCCCACGAACGGCAACTTGCGCTCGGCCAGAAACTGCACCGCGCCCATGTCATTGGCTTCCACCAACAGTTGGCCGTTGTCGCAGAGCCGCCGCAGGCTAGAGAGTTCGGAGGCCGCTTCGATCAGCGTCAGGCTGGAGAGAACCAGTTGTGCCTGGCTGCATTCTTGTAACTCGCGCCCCAGCCCCAACCATTGATCCAATGAAAATGACCGGCGTTTCGAGCACACGGTTTCCCCCAGATAAATCACATCCAGAGGCAAGGCCGACATCTCGACGTAAAAGTTGCTGAGTTGCTCTTTGTCCCAATAAAACAG
This sequence comes from Pseudomonas mucoides, assembly GCF_015461845.1. Classification (GTDB taxonomy): domain Bacteria; phylum Pseudomonadota; class Gammaproteobacteria; order Pseudomonadales; family Pseudomonadaceae; genus Aquipseudomonas; species Aquipseudomonas mucoides. Next base: position 742,115 of record NZ_JACOPW010000002.1, read on the forward strand.
GACCGGTCCAAGGCTGAGCTTCATGTCGCCTCCCTCATTGCCATGATCGATGGTAAGCACCCAAAGTGGTCTGGCTGCCTTCGGACAAACCGGCCAACACCCGGCGCCATTCCTCCTTGACCCGAAAACTGCCCGGCGAGCCACGATGGGCATCCAGCGCCGCACGCCAGACACGGGTGACTTGTTCGACATACGCCGGGCTGCGTTGCCGGCCCTCGATTTTGACCGCCTCGACACCGATGGCCGTCAATTCCGGCAGCAAGTCCAGGGTGTCGAGGCTGGTGGGTTCTTCCAGCGCATGAAAGCGTTTGCCGCCGACCAGGAAACGGCCTTTGCACAGGGTCGGATAACCGGCGGGTTCCTCAGGGGTGTAACGGTCGATCAGCACTTCACTGAGCCGTGCGCTCAAGCCGTCGGCGTCTTCGCTCCAGCGCACCGCTTTGGCCGGCGAACAGACGCCACAGAGGTTCGGCGACTCACCGGTAATGTACGAAGACAGATGGCAACGCCCTTCAGCCATGATGCACAAGCTGCCGAAGCCAAAGACTTCGATGGGCACCGGGCTGCTTGCAGCGACCTGACGCACCTGCGCCAACGACAACACCCGTGGCAGTACCGCGCGACGAATTGCGTAGCGCTGCGCATAAAACTCCAGGGCCGCGGCATGGGTCGCCGAGCCCTGCACCGAGAGGTGCAGCGCCAGTTGCGGATGCCGCTGGCTGGCGTAGTTGAGTACGCCGGGGTCGGCGGCGATCAGCGCATCCACACCACAATCGGCGGCGCGATCAACCGCGCGCTGCCAGCGTTCCCAGCCCTTGGGTTGCGGGTAGGTGTTGACCGCGACATAGAGTTTTCGTTGATGCTGACGGATGTGGGCGACCGCCGCGTCGAATTGTTTGTCGTCCATGTTCAGCCCTGCAAAATGCCGGGCGTTGGTGTCATCGCGAAAACCGACATAAACGGCATCGGCGCCTTGGCGCACCGCCGCTTTTAGCGCAGGCAGGTTGCCTGCCGGGCAGACCAGTTGCATGGGTAATCCTCGTGGAAAAACGCGTCTGGACCCTCCCTCGATGCCTGTGGCACAGCGATCGAAAAAGGCGCTGCCAGTCTAGCGAGACCGGCAGGCACAGCCTTGACGGCAATCAATTGCGATCAATGCATCAGGTCGGCGAAGGACAGGAACATCACATTGTCGTGCTTGAGCACTTGCTGCTCGCACTCGATCACCGCCAGGCCATCGGCCCAGCACGCGGCGGTCAACATCGCCGAGCTTTGCTGGGGGTGCAGCTCCACGCTCAACTGACCATCAGCACCGGGTGTCAGCCGTGCCCGCAGGTACTGCCGACGTTTATTGCGCTGCAACCAATCGAACCCGGCGGGCACGGCCAGTGGCGCCGGCAACACATCGCTGACGCCCTGGGCCCTGAGCAGGAACGGGCGCACCACCACCAACGCGGTAATCAGCGCCGCCGAAGGATTGCCCGGCATGCCGATCCAGGGTTTGCCGGCGACTTCGCCGAAGGCCAGCGGCTTGCCCGGCTGAATGGCCAGCCGCCAGAAATCCAGGCTGCCGAGTTCCTCGATCGCTTGTTTGAGGTGATCTTCCTCACCCACCGAGACGCCACCGGAACTCAACAACAGGTCGCATTCCGAAGACGCCAGGCTCAAGGCATGCCGGCTGGCGGCCAACTCATCGGCCATGACGCCATAGTCATGCACCTCGACCCCCCAACCGCTCAACAACGCGGCGAGGCAGTAGCGATTGCTGTTGTAAATCTGCCCGGGCGCCAATGAATCACCCGGCTCACGCAGTTCATTGCCACTGCTGAGCAAGCACACCTGCAACGGTCGATAGACCTCGACCCGCCCGATGCCAGCGCCAGCCAGCAACCCCACTTCTTGCGCACGCAGACGTTTGCCGGCCTGGATTAACAGGTCGCCCCGGCGAACCTCCTCACCTTCTTTGCGCACGTGATCGCCAGTATTGACGGGCGGGAACCACACGCGCTCGCCCTCGATCCGGCAGCGTTCCTGAGGCACCACCGTGTCGGCGCCCGAAGGCAACGGCGCACCGGTAAAGATCTGCACTGCCTGCTGCGCGAGCAAGGGCGAGCATGCCGGATCCCCCGCGGCGATTCGTCCGCCAATCAACAACCAGCCACCCTCCGGTGGCAGGTCAGCGGCCCTGAGGGCATAACCGTCCATGGCGCTGTTGTCCCAGGCCGGCAGGTTGACGGGGGAATGAATGTCCGCCGCCAGCACCCGGCCCAAGGCTTGATCCAGGTCGATCTTTTGCGCCAGGGGCGGCGGCGGTGCCTGGTCCAGCAAACGATTGATAGCCTCGTCCACCGGCATCAAGCGACCAAGGTCACACACCTGGCCGCTCATGAGCGGGGCTCGCAGGCGTCGACGACCCGTTGCCCTTGCGGTTTCAAATGGGGGGCGAAATTGCATGGGCCGGTGCGGCTGTCCAGCTGTTCGAGCAAGATCTGGTTCCAGGCCGTTCGACACGCGCCCGGCGAACCCGGAACGCAGCACACCAGCACGCCATTGCTCATCCCCGCCAATGCCCGTGACTGCAGGCTGGACATGCCGATTTCCGCAAGGGACACCTGACGAAACAGTTCACCGAAGCCTTCCACGTGTTTGTCCAGCAACGGCAAGACCGCTTGTGGTGTGTTGTCGCGCGCGGTGAAACCGGTGCCGCCGGTCATCAATACCACCTGCACCTTGGGGTCGGCGATCCAGTGGGAAACCTTGGCGCGGATCTGATAAATGTCGTCCTTGACCAGACCACGATCGATCAATACATGCCCGGCCGTTTGCAGCAAATCCGTGAGGGTCTGCCCCGAGGTGTCAGTGTCAAAGGTGCGCGTATCGCTGATGGTCAGCACGGCAATGTTCAGGGGTTCAAACGTGCGTTGCGACAGATGGGCCATATCCAAGCCTTCCCGTAAATGAGGGTATGGGGCAAAGCCTGAACTGGAATTCCCGATGAGCCTATTCCTCCAAGGAGGTACCTCTACAGGGACATTGGTTGAGATTGGCACACCGCCTCGCGAGCAGACTCGCTCCCACACTGTCTCCCATCACTATCAAGGCGCCAGGCGGCTGCGATGCCAACCCCCATCGCGCAACCGGTAATCGAGACGGTCATGCAAGCGGTCGGCACGGCCTTGCCAGAATTCCAGCCGATCAGGCTGCAAGCAGTAGCCGCCCCAATGCTCGGGCCGCGGCACGGTCTGGCCGGCAAACCGTTGGGTGGTTTGTATCAACAGCGATTCAAGCTCGGCCCGATTGGCCAATGGTCGGCTTTGCGGTGAGGCCCAGGCGCCCAGGCGACTGTCCTGTGAGCGGGAATCGAAGTACGCATCCGACAGCGTCGGGGCGAGCCTGGACACCTGCCCCTCGATCCGCACCTGACGCTCCAGCCCCGGCCAAAAAAAGGTCATCGCTGCATATGGATTAGAAGCCAATTGCTGCCCCTTGTCGCTCTGGTAATGACCGAAAAACGTGAAGCCTTCATCACTAAAGCCCTTGAGCAGCAGGACCCGACAGTGCGGGCGACCTTCACGGTCGACGGTCGCCAACACCATGCTGTTGGCTTCGACAGGCGCGCGCTCGGTGTCGCGGGCCAGTTGCATCCACTGTCGGAACATGGCCAGCGGATCGTCCAGCGCTGCCTCGTCTTGCAGGCCAAAAAGGGTATAGTTGCGACGCATCTGTGCCAGGGAAAGAGGCATGAGGGTGATCTCCGAAAAGGTTCTGCCCAGTGTGCGAGACTCCGCGCAACAGCACCTTGATCACCATCAACACTGAGCATGCCCGGCCTTACTTGAGGCGCAAACGCCGCGCCAGTTTGTGCAGGTTGCTGGGATCGATTTCCAGGATCCGCGCGGCGCTGGCCCAGTTACTCCCGGACAGGCTCAAGGCCTGGAGAATTTTCTTGCGCTGGTAATCGTCGACCGCTTCCCCCAAGGGCTGGAACGGCGCGTCAGCCGTTTCCTCCAGAGGACTTTCGACAACCACGCCCTGCCCCCCCATGGCACTGTCGAGGTCCAGAATCTCGGGTTCCAGCGTCATGATCAGGGTGCGACTGGTGCCGCGGCTGAGCTGTTTCAACGCGGCTCGGCTGATCACGTGTTCCAGCTCGCGCACGTTGCCCGGCCAGCTGTAAGTCAGCAACGCGCGCTCGGCGGCCGGCGACAGACGCAAACCGCGCAAGCCAAGCCGCGCCCGATTCAGCTCAAGGAAGTGCCCGGCCAGCATCAACACATCGTTACCCCGCTCGCGCAACGGCGGAATCGGCACCGGATAGACCGAGAGCCGGTGATACAGATCCGCCCGAAACAAGCCATCGCGGATGCTGTCCGGCAGGTGCCGGTTAGTCGCAGCGATGATGCGCACATCGACGTGCAACGGCTTGTCGGCGCCGAGGCGCTGGATCTCGCCATTCTGCAGGGTGCGCAGCAGCTTCGCTTGCACGGCCAATGGCAATTCACCGACTTCATCGAGAAACAGCGTGCCGCCGTTGGCCGCATCGAAACGTCCGGCACGGTCACTGGTGGCGCCGGAAAACGCGCCTTTGACATGGCCGAACAATTCACTTTCCGCCAGAGACTCCGGCAAAGCCGCGCAGTTGACCTGCACCAGCGGCTTATGACTGCGACGCGACAGACGATGCAAGCGCCGGGCGAACAGCTCTTTGCCGACGCCGGTCTCGCCCAGCAGCAACACCGGCAGCTCGGAATCGGCCAGTACATCCAGTTCATTGAGCAACTGGTGCAGCACTTCACTTTGCCCGAGGATTTCGCCTTCGTCCGCCGGCCTGCGTACGTCTTGAATATCGCTGCGGGACAAGCGCAGGCTGCGGTTTTCCTGTTCCAGTCGGGTGACTCGCACGGCGGCTTCGATCTGCAAGGTGCAACGCTTGAGTTCCTCCCGCGCACGGCTGTCGAAGGTCCCGGCATGCAGCGCATCGAGGGTGATCGCCCCCCAGATCCGACCTTCCACATACAGGCTCACGCCCATGCAGTCGTGCACTGGCATCGGTTCGCCGGCGTGATTGTCGAGCAAGCCGTCATAGGGATCCGGCAGCCGACTGTCGGGCTCGAACCAGGTGGGTTCGCGCGACGCCATGATTGCCGCCAGCCGCGGATGCTGAGCGATGACAAACCGGCGGCCCAACGCTTCATGCACCAGCCCCACCGTCGCGACCGGCCTGAGGCTGTCGTCATCCAGACGCAGCAATCCCACGGCGCCACTGTTGAAGTACTCGCGCAGGGTCTGGACCAAACGTTGCAACCGCACAGCATTGGGCAACTCGACAATCAGGTCGGCCGCCAGACTTTCACGCAGCATGGTAGTTATTACCCTCTATGGTTGGATTCACCCTAAAGCGTCCGGGTGTCTATCACCACAAATAAAAATTAAGCCATATTTTTCAATACGTTAAATATGGCATGCCGGATGCAATGAGCCTGGGGAACCGTTGAAATTCAAACAAGGAACCCCTGATGAGCCTGACTCTATTGGAACAAAGCCTCGGCCAACTGGCGTGCAACATTCCCGGCGCCACGCGGATTTTCCACACCTTCAAACTGGACTTCTGTTGTGGCGGGCATAAAAGCCTGCTTGAAGCGGCCGCTGGCAAAGGCCTCGATCCGGCTCTGATTGCCGATGCGCTGCACCAGCTGCAAGACACCGGCGAAACCCAGTACGACTGGCGCAACGAACCCTCGGAGCTGTTGATCGCCCATCTTCTGGCGCGCTACCACGCACGCCATCGCGAACAACTGCCGGAACTGATTCGTCTGGCCCGCCGCGTCGAGCAGGTCCATGGTGCCCGCAGCAGTTGCCCCAACGGCCTGGCCGATCTCCTGACCGACATGCAACAAGAACTTGAAGGCCACATGCTCAAGGAAGAACAAGTGCTGTTCCCGATGCTGCAACAAGGCATCGGCCCTCAGGCCGCACCGCCGATCCAAGTGCTGCGCTTTGAACATGATCAACATGGCGAAGCATTGGAAAGGCTGCTTGCGCTGACCAACAACATCACCCCGCCGGCCGATGCCTGTAACACCTGGCGTGCCCTGTATCGCGGGCTGCTGGAGTTTCGTGATGACCTGATGCAACACATCCATCTGGAAAACAACGTGTTGTTCGTCAACGCACTTAAACCTCGCCATTGATCGATTGCTGGTCATACAAAACCAGTGACACAGCATTCGCGAGCAGGCTCGCTCCCACAGGGGAACGGTATCCCAATGTGGAAGCGAGCCGGCTCGCCAATGGCGCCATTACAGGGTTACGGGTTCTCCCGCGCGATCAACCGTGCCAATAGAACATGGCCTTGGCCAGGATCACGATCAACACCATGTGCGCGAGGATGCTGCGGCGAATCCAAGTGGCGCGGGTCGTGGTCAGACGTGCGCTTTTCAGCCAGTACGCCAGCAGAAAGTAATGGCCGATGATGCTCAGGGCCAGGATGATCTTCAGGCTCAGCAACGTACCAAAACTGCTCGCCAGCGGCTGACTCAATACACCCCGGTGTTGCCACGCCAGGCTGATACCGGCGCCATACAACAGCAACACCACGCCATGCAGCACCTTGCGCGAACGCACTGCAATCGCTTGATCGGCGCTCGTTTGCGCGCTAACTGCCACCTGCTGGCGGGCGTTGTGCCAGATCACCACCTCGAAAAACAGCGTGCCGATGAAGGCAATCGCCGCCAGCAAGTGGGTGACCAGTAAAAAGGGATACATCACCGGCAGCCTCCATCAGTTAACGTGCTTAGCCCGGATGGCCGTCCACTCGGGACTGCAATAGCATCGGCCCATAGCGCCAGGCGTATAGCGCAAACGCCAGCACCCAACACAGACCCGCCAGCCACAACGCCGGCAAGGGGAAAAACAGGATCAACACGACCCGGCTCAGACAGGCCAGGTTGAGCAGAATGAACGCCAGGGTCATGCCCGACGGCGGCTCCAGCGCGCGGCCGGTATGCCCCAGGCTGACCCGTGCAATCATCGCCAGCACCAGGCCACCCATGGCACCAATGGTCAGGCAATGCACCGCCAGACTCGAATTGATCGGCACACCGAAATGCCACAGCGCCATCCCGAGACAGGCCACCGCCAACCAGGCATAAGCCAGGTACAACGACCACAACAACGGCACATGCCAGAGGGCGCGATCATGCCAGCGCACCAGGCGCACCAGATGCCCTGCGGCCAACACCGCGAACAACAGGCCCACCCAGAAATCGGGGACAAGCGCAGGTCCCGCGGCATAGAGCAACGCCACCAGCGGTGAGCCAATCAGCAGCAGCCAATCCAGCCACGGCCAAGGGGTAACGCCCTCGACCTTGCCGAGGCCGCGCTGGATGAAGAACGGAATGACGCGCCCACCGATCAAACCCATCATTGCCGCCACCAGCCACAGACCCGTCAACACGCCTTGACGCTGCCAGCCTTCATGACCTTCGACCAGACCATACAGGGACAACCCATCGGCCGCCGCTAACAGCAGCAACACCACCGCAATGGGGTAGTTACGTTTCTGCCGCACCTTCCACAAGGTGAATCCCATGAGCGCAGCCACCGCCAGCGGGAACGCCAGTTCCAGCACCGCGAGCACCGGCAACGGTGCATTGACCAGCCAGGCCACGCGCGCCAATAACCACAGCAGCGCCAACATGGCCAGTGGTTGCCCGCTGATGCCGGGGCGACCGGTCCAGGTCTGCACCGCCGTCAGCAGAAAGCCGGCGATGATCGCCAAGCCGAATCCGAACAGCAATTCGTGTCGATGCCAGCCCAGCCAGCCACCCGCCGGCTGCCAGCCGGAAAGCTCACCACTGAAGGCGAACAGCCAGAGTGGAATGACCAGCACCGCCAGCAGGCAGCCGGCGAGGAAAAATGGCCGAAAGGCCAAACGCAACAGCGGCGCGATAGCCATCGCTTTACGGCGGTCAAGCACTTGCATAAAGCTACTCCTTTACCTTGCTGCTGACCTGACGCCAACCCACACGCGTCAAGGCAAGTCCGGGGGCAATCATCGGGTATTGACGATTAATTGCCTTTGTCGCAGATCAAGTGTGCAAGGGCCGTGCCCTGATGTTCATTCGCCCCCTGTGGTGAGAGGACCTGCTCCCTGCGGGATGGGGTTCAGGGTAGAAATGACCATTTAAGGGTTATTTGAACCCTAAACCCCATAGTCGTTTTTACCCTCCTATCTGACAACCCCAGTAAACAACGGACTCCAGGCATGGCCCGCGTCTTGCTCAATGGTTCAGAAATCAAGGAAAACTTGATCCTTCTCGAACCCCAGGAGTCGTCATGAAAAAAGTCATCCAGCCATTGGCCTGGTTTGTGGTGCTGACCTCGGTGCTGGCGTTGGCCAGCGGTGTCTCGCTGGGCCTCGTTTGACTTGATCGCCATCCCCTCCTCAAACCTCAGGATGAATTTTTATGGTGCTTCATCGCGTCCATCACCAGATTCTGCGCAGCCATCACTTGTTCGAGCCGTTGAACGAAGAACAGCTGGATGAGTTGATGAGTACCAGCCACTTGCTGAGCATCGACAAAGGCGAACCGTTGTTCCGTCAGGGCGAGCCGGCAGACTCGTTCTATTTCGTGATTGCCGGCGCGGTGAAAATCTATCGCCTGACGCCCGACGGGCAGGAGAAAGTGTTTGAGGTCATTGGTGACCGGCAAACCTTCGCCGAAGCGATGATGCTGATGGACACCCCGAACTATGTGGCCTCGGCCGAAGCGATCTGCCCCACTCAGCTCTATCGGTTATCCAACAACACCTATATGCGCCTGCTGCAAAGTAACAGCCGACTGACCTTTGCGCTGCTCGGCAAGCTGTGCGTTCGCTTGCATCAACGGGTCAACGAAATCGAAACCCTGTCATTGAAAAACGCTACCCACCGGGTCGTGCGTTATCTGCTGACGCAACTGGTGCGCCAGCAAACCGTTGGCAGCCAATTCGAACTGCCAATGGCCAAGCAACTGATTGCCGGGCACCTGTCGATCCAGCCGGAAACCTTTTCGCGGATCATCCGTCGCCTGATCGATGAAAACATCATCACCCAGGACGGCCGCCAGATCGCCATTCTCGATCGTCTGCGCCTGGAACAGTTCGAGTGAGTGCCCTGCCCGTCTGTCTGTATTGCCAACGCGCCAACCCCGCACAAGAAACCGAGTGCCTCCAGTGCGGCATGCCCCTGCCGGTATTGGCCGCACACGCGGCGCAACGTCGGCTGCGCCGATTCACGTGGTTCTGCATCGGCCTGACGATCTTCTGCGTGACGATGTTTTTCTGGCTGCCACGCGGCAGCAGTTGATGCTGCGTGCCCCCCTCAAGGTTGGGTCAACTGGCGGTACAGCTGCGGCAATCGCAGGGGTAATTGCTCGGGCTGACGGATCAAGGTGTAGCCATTGGCGCCGAACATGTAAGGCAGGTAATCCCCGGCCTCGTGATCAATCGTGATGCAAAACGGCGTCAACCCCTTGCGCCGCGCCTCCAGCACCGCTTCGCGGGTGTCTTCAACGCCGTAACGTCCCTCGTACAAGTCCAGATCGTTCGGTTTGCCATCCGTGAGCAATAGCAACAGTTTGCTGCGGCGCTTGCTCTTGCCCAGCAGTTGGGTGGCCTGGCGGATGGCGGCGCCCATGCGCGTGTAATAACCCGGTTTTAGCCCTTGAATACGACCGCGGGTGCTGTCGTCATAACGCTGGGTGAAAGACTTGAGTTCCTGCATCCGCACTTGATGACGGCGCAACGAGGAAAACCCGTACAGGGCGAAATCATCACCGAGCACCGACAGGGTCTCACCGAACAGCAGCAAGCTGTCGCGGATGACATCAATCACCCGATGCTCATCGTTCAAGTGCGCGTCGGTGGACATCGACACATCGGCCAGCAACAGGCACGCCAGGTCACGGCGTGTCTGCCGTTGTTCCATGAATAAACCGCGTTCCGCACACTGGCCATGCTCGCGTTCAACGTGAAAATCCAGCCAGGCCTGCATATCCAGTTCAGACCCTTGGGGTTGCTGGCGTAACCATTGGCGGTCATTGCGCAGATGCTCGAACTGGCGCCGCAGACGGTGCGCCGAAGCTTTCAGCCGTGGCGGCAGTGGCTGCGCCTCGCAGTCCCGGGGCACCATCATTTGCAGATTGACGAAGGCGTCTTGCATCTGCTGTTTGCGATAGTCCCACTCCGGCAACTTGATGCCCTCGCCCAGGGGAATATCGTCGACATCGGCCGGCGGTAAATCCAGGTGCAGCTTGAGGCCGCCGCCCTTGCGCAGACGGGTGCGCGACAGGCTCAACTCGTCGAGATCCTCGGCGACTTTGGCCGCGTCCGGGTCCTCACTGTCGTCCGACCAGCGATCCAGGTCCACGTGTTCGGTCCAGCTGAACAGGTTCTCCAGACGCACGATTAACAACCCGCCATCGCGGGTGCTTTCATCGATCCGCTTGGCGCGTTTGCTTGCGCCCTTTTGCTCACCGGGAGGGGTCGTCAACGATTCTTCGGACTCCTCCCCCAGGTCGGCAGCCTGCGGGCTCGCGAGGTTTTGCGGCGGGTACAACCACAGCGGCAACGGCCACGCGGCCCGTTCGCTGCGGGGAAAATGTTCGACACTGCCGGGCTCGCGCAGCGCCTGGCATAACGCCCGTTCCAGGGCCGCTTCGCCACGACTCAATGTGGCCGGATCCGGGCGCAATTGCAGGTGAGCATCGACCAGGCGTTTGTACCGGGTACGCAACGCGGGATAACGCCGTAACAGCAGTTGCGTCCAGCGTTGATTGTCCCGGCCCCAGTGCCGCATTTGGCCGGCCTGTGCCGCCAGCAAGGCGAGCCAACGATAGAGTTCCTCGTTCAGTGCGATTTCGGGAAACACCGCGAGGCTCGACGGCAGACGAAGGTTGCTCGCGTCGCACCACGCCAGGGGCACTTGCTTGCAGGTACCGGCGATCTGCTGCAGCACATTGCGCCGCAACAGCAGATCGCGGTCACTGGCGGCTTCGACACCGATGCCACTGGCGCCGCCCATGGCGCGAAACAGCAGCGCCAGCGGACGTTGCTGGCTGGCCAGTTCGACGCGTGCCTCGGGGAAGTCCGGGCTGGCGCGCCGGGTGATGAAGCGATGCCAGACGCTGCCGACCCACTCTTCCAGTTCGACGGTAAAGGCCATGATCATTGCCCTTTTTTGTAAAGCAAAAAAACGGCCCGCTGTATCAGCCGGGCCGACCTTTTCTAGCCGTGCCAGCGGCTCATGAAGGCACCACGGCCGCCGGGGCGCGCAACGCTGCGCGGCCACGTTGCTTGAAGCTGAACAGGTAACAGAGCAGTCCCGCAAGGAAACCAAGACCGGCGCCAAAACGGGCCCAGAACAGCACCTGCAGATGTTCGACCGTGGCCATGAAGGGCAACGCGACACCATCGACCTGCCAGCGTTGCAGGTAAACCTGAACGACACCGGCTGCGGTGAGGAACAGCGTGATCATCACCATCGACAGGGTCATCAACCAGAAGCCCCAGATTTCGAAGGTCTGCGAGCGCTCATCGCCTGCTTCACCCAACCCGCGCAGTCGTGGCATGGCGTAGCTGATCAAGGTCATCACGATCATCGCGTAAGCACCGTAGAAAGCCAGGTGGCCGTGCGCCGCCGTCAGTTGCGAACCGTGGGTGTAGAAGTTGACCGGTGCCAGGGTATGTAAAAAGCCCCAGACGCCAGCACCGAAGAACGCTGTGACGACGGTTCCCTTGGCCCACAGGGTGGCGGCGCGGTTCGGGTGTTGCCGGCGGCGGTTCTTCACCATGCTGAAGGCGAAGATCACCATGGCCAGGAACGGCAGCGGTTCGAGTGCCGAGAAAATTGAACCGACCCACAACCAGACCTCAGGCGCACCAATCCAGAAGAAGTGGTGACCGGTGCCGATGATCCCGGTAATCAGCGCCATGGCGATGATCACATACAGCCATTTCTCCACGACTTCCCGGTCTACCCCGGTGATCTTGATCAGGACGAACGCGAGCATCGAACCCATGATCAGTTCCCACACGCCTTCCACCCAAAGATGCACCACCCACCACCAGTAGAACTTGTCGCGGGCCAGGTTGCCGGGGTTATAGAAGGAGAACAGGAAGAACACCGCGAGCCCGATCAACCCGGTCATCATCACCATGCTGACGGTGGTCTTGCGACCTTTGAGCAGGGTCATGCCGATGTTGTAGAGGAAGCCCAGGCACACCACCACAATGCCCATCTTGGTGATGGTCGGTTGCTCCAGGAACTCCCGGCCCATGGTCGGCAGCAGTTCGTTGTGGGTCAGCCTGGCCAGGCCGGCATACGGCACCAGCAGATAGCCCAGGATCGTCAGCACACCCGCGGCGGCGAATACCCAGAACAGAATGATCGCCAGTTTAGGGCTGTGCAGTTCGCGATCGGCCTCTTCCGGAATCAGGTAGTAGGCGGCGCCCATGAAGCCGAACAGCAGCCAGACGATCAGCAGGTTGGTGTGCACCATCCGCGCCACGTTGAAGGGGATGATCGGGAACAGAAAGTCCCCTATCACGTATTGCAGACCCATGATCAAACCGAACAACACCTGACCGAGAAACAGGATCAGGGCGAACACGAAGTACGGTTTGGCCACGGCTTGCGAGGCGAATTTCAGATGTGGATTGGCAACGCTCATCGCTTAGCCCTCCTTGTTTGGCGGCCAGCCATTGGTGTTGATGTTCGAGCTCCATTTGAGGAACTCGGCGATGTCATCCACCTCCTGGTCGCTCAACTTGAATTGCGGCATCGCGCGCCGGCCGGGTACGCCCAATGGCTGCATTTTCATCCAGGCATGCAGAAAGGGTTTGAAGCCCGCTTCCCCACCGCGCCGCTGGAACACATTGCCCAGCTCAGGCGCAAAGTAGGCGCCCTCGCCCAGCAGCGTGTGGCAGCCGATGCAGTTGTTTTGCTCCCAGACCAACTTTCCGCGCACCACGGATTCGGTGAGTTGCGCCTCATTACTGCGGGCTGGAAAGGTCTGTTCCGTGTGATAGGTCAAGGCCAGGAATATCAGGAAGAAGAAGATGCTTCCCCCGAAATAGATGTTCCTGGCCATGCCTTTGGTGAAGGTCTCTGACATGGTCGCTTCCTCTTTGCTTGGCCCGTCCATGATAGGAAGCGAAGGGTTGAAACCTGCTTGATGGCGATCAAGAAAGTCAGATGGTTTTGGTCGGGTATTACACTTGAGCCCTACTCGGTCCCTGTAGCAGCTGGCGAAGCCTGCTGCTACAGGGATTGGTTAACGGAACGACACCAGTGTCAGGCCTACCACCGTCGCCAACACCAGCGCCCAGCTCAACATCAACCGCCGCCACAGTCGCGGTGCGTGGCGCATCTCCATGAAGCCGTCGGTGATCAGCCAGGCCTTGCCGACCGCCACCAGCAAGATGGCCATCGACAGCAGCGATGTCGCGCCAACGTGCGCCAGGACGACAGTGCACACACTTAACGTGGCAAGCGCCGCCCAACAGACGAGCAATACCCTGGAAACAGACATGAAAACCTCGTCAACTCAGCACGTAGACCAGCGGAAACAGCATGACCCAGATCAGATCGACCATGTGCCAATAGAGCACGCCGGATTCAAAACCGCTGCGCTTGCTGGCGTCATACAAGCCACGGCGACAGCGCTCCGCGAGCCACCCGAGAATGACCATGCCGAGCAGTACGTGGAGAAAATGAAAACCGGTGAGGATCCAGTAGAGGGTGAAAAAGGTGTTGTGCTCCATGCCCAGCCCCGAGGCGAGCAAGTGCCGGTATTCCGTGAGTTTCAGCACCACGTAAACACTGGCGACGAGTAACGCCATCAGCAGGAAGACCGCACTGTGACGCGGCCGCGAGCGCCTGACTTGCGCTTGCGCCAGCGCGGCGAACAGCCCCGCAGTGAGCAGGCTCAGGGTCATCGCCAACCCGGTTGAGGTGTTCAGCAACAGGCGGCTTTCACTGAACATCTGCGGCTTGATCGCTTGGGTCACGGCGAACGCCAGGATCAGGATGGCGAACACCGACAGCTCGGCCAGAATGAAAAACCACATCGCCAGATCGCCCGGCAAGTGACGGCGCAAGACGCCCGTGGACTCAGCCGAAGTGGACATCAACCACGTCCATCAGCGCGGCAACGGTCAACGGATCGTCGCTCAGCGGCTCGGCCAGGCAGGCCATGCAGGCCTCACGCGGGCTCATGCCGGAGCGGATCATGCGCGCGGTAAAAATCAGCAGCCGCGTTGAGGCGACCTCTTCCAGATCATGTTGATCGAGCCGGCGCAGCGCCTGGCCCAACCGCACCACTTGCGCCGCCAGCGCGTTGTCCACCTGGGCTTCCCGGGCCACGATACGTTCCTCGTCGGCCACCGGTGGATAGCCGAAACGCATCGCCACGAAACGCTGGCGGGTGCTGGGTTTCATGCCTTTGAGCAGGTTCTGGTAACCGGGGTTGTAGGAGACCACCAGCATGAAGGACGGCGGCGCCTTCAGCACTTCGCCGGTGCGTTCCAGGAACAGTTCACGACGATCATCGGCCAATGGATGCAACACCACCACGGTGTCCTGACGCGCCTCGACCACTTCGTCGAGGTAACAGATGCCGCCTTCACGCACCGCGCGGGTCAGCGGTCCGTCCTGCCACCAGGTGCCCTGGGCACCGATCAGGTGGCGGCCGATCAGGTCGGCCGCGCTCAGATCGTCATGACAAGCCACGGTGTACAGCGGCAGTTTCAGCCGATGGGCCATGTGCTGGACGAAACGGGTTTTGCCGCAGCCCGTCGGCCCCTTGATCAGTACTGGCATGCCGTGACGCCAGGCTTGTTCGAACAGCACCTCCTCATTATTGAGCGGTTGGTAGAAGGGTTCGGTCGGGTGTTCGCAAGGCTGGATACGGTCCATGGCTGCCTGTTCCAAAAGCGGATTCAAGGAACACGCTACGGTCCCCTGCGACAACCTGGCAAGTGAGATGGCCGACAAACTTGATCGTCGTCAAGCGAACAATGGCCTGCTCGGGCATAGCCTTGCACGGCACTGAGAACCTGCGTGCTGCGCTGCCGTTTCAGCACATCGCAAAGGTCTTGCCTGAGGAGAAATGGAATGCTGATCAGCAACAGAAAAATGTTTGCCCTGACCCTCGCCACATTGTGTTCGTCACCGGCCCTGGCGGTGAGTCATGCCGCCAGCGCTGACGAGCCCGCCGCCGCTGCGGCCAATCCGCCCATGGTCAAAACCGCCGGCGCTCCCGACATGAGCCAGGCCGAGTTCGACTCATCCAAGGACATCTACTTCCAGCGCTGCGCAGGCTGCCACGGCGTTTTGCGCAAAGGGGCCACGGGCAAACCGCTGACGCCGGACATTACCCAGAACCGCGGGCAGCCGTACCTGGAGGCCTTGATTACCTATGGGTCGCCGGCGGGCATGCCGAACTGGGGGACGTCCAATG
Organism: Pseudomonas mucoides; assembly: GCF_015461845.1. GTDB lineage: Bacteria > Pseudomonadota > Gammaproteobacteria > Pseudomonadales > Pseudomonadaceae > Aquipseudomonas > Aquipseudomonas mucoides. Next base: position 757,618 of record NZ_JACOPW010000002.1, read on the forward strand.
CGCTGACAAAGGATCAGATCACAGTCATGGCCAAGTTCATTCAGCACACGCCGCCGACGCCACCGGAATGGGGCATGGCCGAGACGCTGAAAACCTGGAAAGTGTTGGTCAAACCCGAAGATCGTCCGAAGAAGCAGCTGAGCAAACTCAACCTGCCGAACCTGTTTTCGGTGACGTTGCGCGATGACGGCAAGATCGCCCTGATCGACGGTGACAGCAAGAAGATCGTCAAGCTGATAGAGACCGGTTACGCGGTGCACATCTCGCGCATTTCTGCTTCGGGTCGCTATCTGTTGGTGATTGGCCGAGACGCCCGGATCGACATGATCGACCTCTGGCCGGTGGAGCCGACCAAGGTCGCCGAAGTCAAAGTGGGCATCGAGGCACGCTCGGTCGAGACCTCAAAGTTCAAAGGCTACGAAGACAAATACACCATCGCCGGTTCTTATTGGCCGCCGCAATTCACCATCATGGATGGCGAAACCCTGGAGCCGAAGCAGATCGTTTCGACCCGCGGCATGACCGTCGACAAACAGGAATACCACCCGGAGCCTCGGGTCGCGGCGATCATCGCCTCCCACGAATGGCCGGAGTTCATCGTCAACGTCAAGGAAACCGGCAAGGTGATGCTGGTCAATTACCAGGACATCAAAAACCTCACTGTCACCTACATCGATGCTGCGCCCTTCCTGCATGACGGCGGTTGGGACAGCACACACCGCTACTTCATGACCGCCGCCAACAACTCCAACAAGGTCGCCGTGATCGACTCCAAGGAGCGCAAGTTGACCGCGCTGGTGGACGTCGGCAAAACCCCGCACCCGGGTCGCGGCGCCAACTTCAACCACCCGACCTATGGCCCGGTCTGGGCCACCAGCCATCTGGGTGATGACGGTATCTCGCTGATCGGCACCGACCCGACCAAACACCCGCAATACGCCTGGAAGCAGGTCGCCTCGCTCAAGGGACAGGGCGGCGGATCGCTGTTTATCAAAACCCACCCCGACTCTCGTCACCTGTACGTCGACACCCCCCTCAACCCGGACGCCAGGCTCAGCCAATCGGTGGCGGTGTTCGACATCGACAAACTCGACGCTGGCTACACCGTGCTGCCCATCGCTGAATATGCGGGCATCAAGCAAGGCGCCATGCGCGTCGTGCAACCGGAATACAACAAGGCCGGCGATGAGGTCTGGTTCTCCGTGTGGAGTGGCCAGGCAGACGAGTCGGCGCTGGTGGTGATCGACGACAAAACACTGAAGCTCAAGTCAGTCATCAAGGACAAACGACTGATCACACCCACCGGGAAGTTCAACGTCTACAACACCCAACACGACATCTATTGAGCTCCATCAATGCAAGGAAACACCATGAAAAATACTCTGTTTTCACTGTTCGCCCTGACCGCTGCGCTGAGTGTGCAACCGGTCATGGCCCAAGACGCGCTGGAGCTGTTCAAGAGCAAACCCTGCGCAGCCTGTCATTCCATCGACACCAAGATTGTCGGCCCTGCGCTCAAGGATGTAGCGGCCAAGAACGCTGGCGTACCCGGAGCCGTGGACACCCTCGCGAGCCACATCAAGAACGGTACACAAGGCAACTGGGGGCCGATGCCCATGCCGGCCAACCCGGTGACTGAAGAAGAAGCGAAAATTCTCGCGACTTGGGTACTGACACTCAAATAACCGCCTGGAGGGCGTCTTGATGGTGTATCGACACGCTGTGATGCTGACGGCCCTCCTCCTCATTTGCGCAACCGCGGTTGCGGCGCCGGACGCCCAGCGTCAGGCACAACTCGAACACTTGCTGACCCAGGACTGCGGCGCCTGCCATGGACTGCACCTGACTGGCGGGCTAGGCCCCGAACTGACGCGCGTAGCGCTGGCCGGCAAATCCAGAGACAGCCTGATTACCACCGTCGCCCAAGGTCGGCCCGGCACCGCGATGCCCGGTTGGGCTCCGCTGCTCAGCCCCGGCGACATCCGATGGCTGGTCGATCTACTTCTCCAGGGATATCCCGCACCATGATCCGTTCAATCCTGCTGTCAGCGGCGACCGGGCTGTTGTTGTCCGCTTGCGTTCAGCCACCATTGCGTGGCACCGGCGACTTGGGCCTGGTCGTGGAGCGCGCCACCGCAAGCGTACAAATCATCGAAAGCGACACCCACACCGCGCTGGCCCGACTCGAGGGTTTTGGCGACCTGTCCCATGCCTCGGTGGTGTTCTCCCGTGACCAGCGCTATGCCTATGTGTTCGGGCGCGACGGCGGATTGAGCAAAATCGACTTGCTGACCTGGCGTATCGACCATCGCGTCATCCAGGGCGGCAACAGCATTGGTGGCGCCATCAGTCAGGACGGCAAGCTGATTGCCGTGTCCAACTACGTGCCCGGCGGGGTCAAGGTGTTCGATGCCGACACCCTGCAACTGGTGGCCGATATTCCAGCTACGCCCCTGGTCGATGGCAGCAAACGCTCACGGGTGGTCGGGCTGGTCGACGCGCCGGGGCAACGTTTTGTCTTCAGCCTGTTCGATACCGGCGAGATCTGGACCGCCGATTTCAGTCAGGGCAGCACGCCGCAGATCAGCCGCTTCACCGGTATCGGCCAGCAACCCTATGACGCCCTGATTACTCCCGATGGGCGCTACTACATGGCCGGCCTGTTCGGTGAAGACGGCATGGCCCAACTCGACCTCTGGCACCCGGAGCGCGGCGTGCAGCGTGTACTCGGCGACTACGGACGCGGCCAGGCGAAACTCCCGGTCTACAAGATGCCGCACCTGGAAGGCTGGGCTGTCGCTGACAACCAGGCCTTCGTGCCCGCCGTCGGCCGGCATCAAGTGTTGGTGATGGATTCACGCACCTGGCAGCAGACCGCTGTGATTCCGGTGGCCGGCCAACCGGTGTTCGTCACGTCGCGCCCGGACGGTCGGCAGCTGTGGGTCAACTTCGCCTACCCGGACAACGATCGGGTTCAGGTTATCGACACCGAAACCCACGCTGTGGTCGCCGACCTGCGCCCCGGGCCAGCGGTGCTGCACATGGAATTCACCGCACGCGGCGACCAATTGTGGCTGTCATTACGCGACGGTGATCAGATCCAGGTCTGGGATCCGTACCGTCTGCAGCTGCTGAGCACCCTGCCCGCCAGAGCACCGAGCGGCATCTTCTTCAGCAGTCGCGCGCAGAAAATGGGGTATTGAAATGGACCTTGAACGACTCAGCCGCCAACTCATCGACCGCTTCCAGCACGGCATGCCACTGTGCCCGTCACCGTACAAAGAGATGGCAAGAATTCTCGGCTGCCGCGAATCCCAGGTGATGGCCTGCCTGGAAGAAATGGATCAGGCCGGCACCCTTTCACGCATCGGCCCGGTGTTTGAACACAGCCGTGCCGGGGCCAGCACCCTCGCCGCCCTCGCCGTGCCCGCCGAACACCTGCAACAGGTGGCCGAGCGCGTTAGTCAGTACCCGGAGGTCAATCACAACTACGCACGGGAGCATTTTTACAACCTGTGGTTTGTGTTGACAGGCCCTGATCGCCAACACATCGACCGCGTGCTCAAAGCGCTTGAGAACGACACCGGCCTCATGCCGCTGGACCTGCCGATGTTGACCGCCTATTGCATCGACCTGGGCTTTGCCCTGGGAGAACACCCATGAAGCCAGGTTTGAGCCCGCAACAAGCGCTGGCGCTGCGACGACACCTCGAGGGCGGGTTGCCGCTGGTGCCGCGCCCCTATCAGGCCCTCGCCGAACGGATAAACACCGACGAAAACCAGGTACTCGAACAAATGCGCGAATGGAGCGAGCAAGGGCTTTTTCGCCGTATCGGCCTGGTGCTGCACCATCGAGCGCTGGGCTTTACCGCCAACGCCATGCTGGTGCTGGATATTCCCGATGCGCTGATCGACGAAGTCGGCCAGCGCCTGGGGCGAGCCCCCGGCATTAACCTCTGCTATCAACGGCCCCGGCGTTTGCCGCAATGGCGGTTCAACCTGTTTTGCATGGTGCACGGGCGGCTACGTGATCAGGTGGAGGCGCACATCCAGGCGCTGCTGGAAGAACATTTGCTCAGCGACTTGCCCCACCAACTGCTGTTCAGCACCCAGGTTTTCAAGCAGTGCGGCGGCCGTTTTGCGCCCTCGCGCACCGGAGCACCGACCCATGGATGACCTCGACCGCCGGCTGATCAACCGTTTGCAATTGGGCTTGCCGCTGGTGCGCCACCCCTGGCGAGTATTGGCGGCCGAACTGCAGAGCAGCAGCACTGAACTCCTCGACCGATTGCACACCCTGCTCGCTGATGGCGTGCTCACACGCTTCGGCCCGATGTTCGACATTGAACGGCTGGGCGGCGCCTTCACCCTCGCCGCGTTGGCGGTGCCGGAAGAACGTTTCGATGACGTCGCCGAACAGCTCAATGGCCTGCCGGAAGTGGCGCACAACTACCGACGCGAACACGCCTGGAACATGTGGTTCGTACTTGGCTGCGCGACCGAAGAAGGCATCGCCGAGACACTGCAGCGCATCGAAACCCTGACCGGCCTGTCCCTGCTCAACCTGCCTAAAGAGGAGACCTACCATGTCGGTCTGTATTTCCCGGTCTGAAGACACCCTCGCCCAGCGTCTGATTGCATTGACCCAGGCCGGTCTGCCGTTGCTGGATGACCCGTGGGCGTGGCTCGCCGAACAATTGGAATTAAGCATCCAATCCACCCTGGACCTGCTTAAGCGCTTGCAGGCCGAGGGCGCGATTCGGCGCATTGCCGCCGTACCCAATCACTACCGACTGGGCTATCGCCACAACGGCATGACGGTCTGGGATGTGCGAGACACCGACATACCGCGCCTCGGCGCACTGATCGGCGCGCAGCCTTTCGTCAGCCACTGCTATCGCCGCCCGCGCCGAACCGGATGGCGCTACAACCTGTTCGCCATGGTGCATGGCCGCAGCCGCGATGAGATCAACAGCTACCGCGAGCACCTGCGCTACTTGTTGGGCGAGGCCTGTGTTGCCGACGAGATGCTGGTGAGCAGCCGCATCCTGAAGAAAACCGGCTTGCGCTTGCCACCCGTTTTACGCTGAACACGCCCCGACTCAAGGAGAGTTGCATGTTGAGGATCAGCCAATACCTGCGTGCGCTGGCCGGCCAGGCGCCTGCGCCCAGAACCAGCCCACCGGGCACTCACCGTCCGCCCGTGGTTATCTGGAACCTGCTCAGGCGCTGCAACCTGACCTGCAAACACTGCTACGCCACCTCGGCCGACAGTGTTTTTCGCGACGAACTGGATACCGCCGCCGCGCTGACCGTGATCGACGACCTGCACGATGCCGGGGTGAAGGTGCTGATTCTTTCCGGCGGCGAGCCGCTGTTGCGCGAGGATCTGTTTGTGCTCAGCGCCTACGCCCGGGCCAAAGGTTTCTATGTGGCCTTGTCCACCAACGGCACGCTGATCGACGAGCACAACATCGAACAGATCAGCGCAGCGAATTTCGATTACGTCGGCATCAGCATCGATGGACTGGAAGCCACCCATGACGCCTTCCGCCAACTCAAAGGCAGCTTCGCCCGTTCCATGCGGGCGATCCGGCTCTGTCGCGAACAAGGCATTCGCGTCGGCCTGCGCACCACCCTGACCCAGGAAAACCATCGGCAATTGCCCCAGTTACTGGCGCTGATGCGCGAGTACAACGTGCAAAAGTTTTACCTGTCACACCTCAACTACAGCGGTCGCGGTAAACGCAGTCGCAAACTCGACGCGCACCAGCAAATGAGCCGCGAGGCGATGACGTTGATCTTTGAGCGCGCTTGGGCAGACATCCAACAGGGTCTCGACACTGATTTTGTCAGCGGCAACAACGATGCCGACGCCATTCTGCTGCTGCAATGGGTAAGCCTGGGCCTACCCGAACATTACCCGCGCCTGGAAAACATGCTCCGCGCCTGGGGCGGTAACGCGTCGGGCAGCGGCATCGCCAACATCGACAACACCGGCGAAGTGCACCCGGACACCTACTGGTGGCAGCACTCGGTAGGCAATGTCCGGCGCACGCCGTTCCGCACGTTGTGGCTGGATCAGCCGGATGCCCTGCTATCGCGCCTGCGCGAACATCCCCGTGCCGTCGGCGGCCGCTGCGCGCAATGCCGCTGGTTGCCCATCTGCAACGGCAACACCCGCACCCGCGCCTGGGCCGAGGGTGATTTGTGGGGCCAGGACCCCGGCTGCCACCTCAGCGATGACGAAATCGGTGTTACGCCGTCAACGAACATCCCTTGCATTACCCACTGAATAGCCCGTCCGGCCAACCACCTGACAAAGGCTGGGGCCGGCCAACCTGATGAAGCACCAAGGACGCCCCATGCCTCCATCGATTGCGATACCGGCCACACTTGAGTCCCCGTTCAGACCCGGTGAAGTCGCCCTGGTCGGCGCCGGCCCCGGCGACCCACGCCTGCTGACCCTGCGCGCCTGGAGCCTGTTGATGCAGGCCGACGCCGTGGTGTACGACCGGCTGATCAGCCCCGAGCTGCTGACTCTGATTCCCCTCGCCTGCGCCCGTCATTACGTCGGCAAGGCCAGCGGTTGCCACAGCCTGCCCCAGGAACAGATCAACGAACTGCTGGCCGACCTCGCCCACCAAGGGCAACGCGTGATCCGGCTCAAGGGAGGCGACCCCTTCATCTTTGGTCGCGGCGCCGAGGAGCTGGAGTATCTACTGCAACGCGGTGTCGACTGCCAGGTGGTACCGGGCATTACCGCCGCTTCCGGTTGCAGCGCTTACGCGGGAATCCCCTTGACCCACCGCGACCTGGTCAATTCCTGCCGGTTCATCACTGGCCATTTGCAACGCGATGGCGAGTTGTCGTTGCCCTGGAGCAGCCTCGCCGACAGTAGCCAGACGCTGGTGTTTTACATGGGCTTGTCGAACCTGGTGATCATCGCTCAACGCTTGATCGAAGCCGGGCTGTCGGCCGACACACCGGCGGCGCTGATCAGCAACGGCACGCGACCCGACCAGCACGTCGCCCGCGGCAAGCTGCACCAATTGCCGACCCTCGCGCTGGATTGTCCACCGGGTATTCCGACACTGACGGTAATCGGCTCAGTGGTCGATCTGTTTGACGCAGAACAGCTGGAATACCCGGCGCGACTCTACCCGACCCAAGCCCTGCTACGTCGCGCCAAGGTGGCGATATGAGGCGCATGGTCCTTGCTCACCTGTTAGGGGTCAGTGCGGCCCAGGCCGGCGCAGCAGTGCCGGCACTTGAACACGCGGAGCAACTCTATCAGCAGCATTGCCAGAGCTGTCACGGCATCAACCGTCTCGGCGGCGCAGGGCCGGCGTTGTTGCCGGAGAGTCTCAGCCGGATCAAACCCAATGAAATTCGCAGCGTGATCCAGAATGGCCGCCCCGCGAGCCAGATGGCCGGCTATGCCAACGTGTTCAGCCCCGCGCAGGTCGACGCGCTGGTGGATTACCTTCAGCAACCGCCCGCCACCCCGCCCACCTGGAGCAATGACGATATTCTCGACAGTCACTCGCTGCTCGCGGACCTCAGCAAACTGCCCTCCACGCCCCAGCACGGCGCCGACCCGCTGAACCTGTTCGTGGTGGTGGAAGCCGGCGACCATCACATCGACATCCTCGACGGTGACCGCTTTGAGGTGCTCGCGCGGTTCGCTTCGCACTTCGCCGTGCACGGCGGACCGAAGTTCTCGCCCGACGGGCGCTTCGTCTACTTCGCCTCCCGTGACGGCTGGATCAGTCTGTATGACTTGCACAACCTGAAGCTGATCGCCGAGGTCCGCGCCGGCCTTAACACCCGCAATCTGGCGGTGAGCAAGGATGGACGCTGGGTGCTGGTGGGCAACTATTTGCCCGGCAACCTGGTGGTGCTTGATGCCCGCGATCTGTCGCTGGTAAAAACCATCCCGACCATCGGTCAGAACGGTACCGCGTCACGGGTCAGCGCGGTTTACTCCGCCCCGCCGCGCGACAGTTTCATCGTCGCACTCAAGGACGTGAAGGAAGTCTGGGAGCTGTCCTGGGCGGGCACACCGGATTTCGAACCCCGGCGGATTCCTGCCGGGGATTTTCTCGATGATTTTTCCTTTTCGCCGGATTACAAACAGCTGCTGGCCACGTCGCGCAAGGCCCAGGGCGGTCAGGTGATCGACCTCGACAGCGGCCAGGTGGTCACCGACCTACCGCTGCCGGGCATGCCGCATTTGGGCTCGGGGACCTATTGGAAACGTAACGGCGAGTGGGTGTTCGCCACGCCGAATATCAGCAAGGGGCTGATCTCGGTCATCGACTTCAAGACCTGGAAACTGATCAAGGAAATCCCGACCTTGGGGCCGGGATTTTTCATGCGCAGTCATGTCAACTCGCGGTATGCCTGGACCGACGTGTTCTTCGGGCCCGATAACGATGCGATCCACTTGATCGACAAACAGACGCTGGAGATTGCCCACACCTTGCGTCCGATGCCCGGAAAAACTGCCGCTCACGTTGAGTTCACCCACGACGGCCGCTACCTGTTGCTGAGCATCTGGGCCACCGATGGCGCGCTGATCGTCTACGACAGCAACACCCTCCAGGAGATCAAACGCATTCCGATGAACAAGCCTTCGGGCAAGTACAACGTGGGGAACAAGATTGAGTTTGCCGAGGGGACTTCGCATTAGGCCTTGTGCCCCAATACCGAAATATACATCGCACTTGTGGCGAGGGAGCTTGCTCCCGCTGGGGCGCGCAGCGTCCCTACAAACCGTCACTGGGTACATTCAGATTAAACGCAGGCGCTGGTTTTACGACTGCTACGCAGCCGAGCGGGAGCAAGCTCCCTCGCCACAGGTTTGTCTTCGCCCTTTAACCCAAGGTGTATCCGTTATCGACTTTCCAGTCCTGGCCGTAAACACCCCGAGCCCCCTGCGACAGCTGAAAAACAATCACATTGGCCACCGCCGCCGCATCAAGAAAATGCCCCGGCAACAGACGTTTACCAAGCGTGTCGGCAACATCGTCAAGTTCCCCCTCGCTCAACCCCAGGTTGTCCCACATCGAGGTGGCGGTTGGTCCCGGCGAGACCAGATTGATGCGCACATCAAAACTGGCGAACTCCACCGCCAGCGTGCGTGCCTGAGCGGCGAGCGCGGCCTTGCTGGCAATGCACGCAGCCAACCCCGGAAAGCTCGAACCGGTCAGGAAGCTCCCGACAAACACCACCGAAGCCGGGTTCGCCAATTCACCCCGCAACGCCGCCAGGGTGTTCAACGCCCCGGCGCCGTTGACCGCCCACTGACGCTGGAAGGCCTGCATATCCAGGCTGTCGGCCATCTCGGCGACACCCGCGTTAGGCACCAAATAGTCCACGGGGCCCATCGCCGCAGCGCGCTCGGCCAGTTCACTCAGGTCGTGCTGACTCGTGACGTCCCCGGAAAACCACTGCAACCGCTCGCCGTAGATCTGCTGCAAGGCCGGCAATTCACCGAGGCTCCGTGACATCGCCAGCACCTTGACGCCACGGGGTAACAGGGCGGCGCACAGCGCCAGGCCGATCCCGGAGCTGGCACCCGTGACCACCGCCAAACGATCTTGAAACTCGGTTTTCATCATGTTCTCCTGGGCATCACGGATGCCAGCACTGGGGACGTAGCGAGCCCTATCTTTGAGCAGGAGACGAAAAAACGACTTGACGGCGATCAGGCTTTTCAAACGATGTTAGTGTTGCTGCAGCAGCGCCGGAGTGATCTCGCTGAAGCGCAGCAAGCGACCGCCCTGTTCAGCGGCAAGCTTTTCAGCGGCCTCGCGACTTGAGAACGACGCCAGCACCACGCCCATGGCACCTTTGAGTTGGGTGCCGACCACGTAAAACGCATCTTTGGCATCGATCAGGTGGGCGTCATCCGGCGCGTTCCACGGGCTGCGGCCCATGTCATGGACATACAGTTTTGCATCGCCATGATGATTTTCCGGCTGCAACCACCAGCCGATCATTTCCGCCGTGGAGCAGAACTTCCTGACCCCGGCCCGCTCGACAACTTCGCCCTTGGGCCCGGGGAATCCGTTGATGATCATCCCGCAGACATGGCATTCATCACTGGGATGAAAGGCTGCGGCGGTGTCGCTGTAAGTGGCTTGCACTGGGTTGTCACAGGCCGTCAGCAGGAGGCACATCATCAGCCCCGCCACCGCGCGCATCGTCGTCAGATAAAACGTACTCATCGTCAACTGCTCCAAAACTATCAAAGTGAAAACTCATGTCGCCCGGCGACGAAACAACAACCAGGCCGAACCCAATGGCACCGCCACCCACAGCGACAGGCATAGCCAGAGCATCGAGCCCGGCATCGGCAAATCGCTGCCCAGCGTCAGCACACCCGCGGTACTGGCGCCGGGCTCAAAGCCGGAGAGGTTGATCAGGCGATAGATGTCAGCGGGATTGAGCAGCAGCAACCAGGGCAGCACTTTCGGGTTGAACTGCCCTTCGCTGAGTACCAACAGCGCCAGCAGTGCCAGGTCGAACACCAGCACGAAGAAGAACCACACGCCCAGCGCCAGCCCGGCCGCCGTGGATTTCTCGGCCGACACACTGCTCAGCACATAGGCCAGCCCCAGAAACCCCCAACCCAACAACATCGACGACGCCATGAACCGGCCAAAGGCCCAGAGCAGCAGGCTCAGTTCGACATCGTCCACCAGCACGGCGATGGCCAGCATGGCGCAGCCGAAACCGATCAGCGTCGCCAGCGCCAGGATCAACCCGTGGCCGACAAACTTGCCGAGCAGAATCTGCCCGCGACCCAAGGGGTACGTCAGCAATAGCAGCAACGTGCCACTCTCGTCCTCGCCGACGATGGCGTCATAAGCCAACAGCAACGCAATCAACGGCATCAAAAACGTTGCCAGACTGGCGAGGCTGGCAATGGTGGCGGGCACCGAGGTAAAACCCAATTGCCCGGAGGCCGCCGCGCCCAGCCAGGCGATGCCGATGGCCAGCACCGCGAACAACACACTGATTGCCAACAACCAGCGATTGCGCAAACCGTCACTGAATTCCTTGCGGGCCATGTTCCAGACAGCGTTCATACGGCCTCCCCGATTGGCGGCGCATCGGCCCGGCTCATGTAGTAGCGGTAAATATCTTCCAGCGACGGTTGATGGATTTCCACGTCGGCCGGTTCGTCTTCATTGAGCAGCTGGCGCAACAGCCCGAGCTTGCTGCCATGGAGTGTGGCCACTTCAAGGCCTTCGACACCCCACCGCTCGGTGATGTGCCCGGCGTTGTTCCAGCGTTGCTGCAAGGGCCCTGCGTGCTTGAGGCCGTTGGCGCGAATCAGCGTCGGCAACCCGGCTTCCTCGCGCAAACTGCGTAGACTGCCCAGTGCCAGCAGACGCCCCTGGGTCAGAATCGCGGCGCGGTTGATGTGCGCCTCGACACCGGGCAAGACGTGGGAACACAGAATGATGCTGGTGCCTTGGCTGCGCAGGCGATCAAGCAACCGATACAAGTCCTGAGTGGCGATGGGATCGAGGCCGACTGTTGGTTCGTCAAGCAACAACAAACGCGGCTCACCAAGCAGCGCTTGCGCCAGCCCGAGGCGTTGACGCATGCCCTTGGAGTAGGTCTTGACCCGCCGATGCGCCGCACTGGCCAGGCCGACTTCCTCCAGCAGTGCGTCCACTTGGGCGGACGCGGCGCCTTTGAGACGCGCGAAATGGCGCAAGGTCTCAACACCGCTCAACTGCGGGTAAAACGTCACGTTTTCCGGCAGATAACCGAGCAGGCGCCGCACGTGGGGATCGCAGGGCAAGCGACCGAACACCCGGACCTGCCCTTCGCTGGGCTGGAGCAGGCCCAGCACCAGTTTCATGCTGGTGGTCTTGCCCGCGCCGTTATGACCGAACAAACCCAGCACTTCACCTTCCGCCAGGCTGAGGTTGAGCTGATGCAACACGGTGGCATGCCCATAGCGCTGGCTGACGCCTTCGATGTCGATGACGTTCATGAGTTGGGCTCCTGGTTCAGGGGTTGAGTGGATGACTTCATCAGCGGATGGCTGTCCAGCACCCCCGGCGATTTCATCACCGGAAAGGCCCGTTGCACCCAGCGCAGCAACTCGATCCCAGGGCTATTCATCAGCAGCCGCACCTGCGGGTACAGCCAAAGCAGGCGGTCGACGTTGTCATTGGGTTCGTAGGCGATATCGCCGAGGCCATCGTTGTTGCGGTCCCAGCCCAGGTAATCGCTCCAGTAATTGCCGCGGCCATCCGCCGACCATTCCTGCAAGCGGGTGGCGACGTACTTGACCTGTCGCTGGTTTCCGACAAACGCGTTGTCGGCGATGCGGTTGTCTTCCGAGCCGGCGGTGAGATGGATACCCACGGCGCTGTGCTCGAAGTGGTTGTGTTCGATGCTGTTGAACAGCGAGTTGTAGATGAACAGCGCCTTGCCCTCGGCGCCGCTGATCATGCTGTCGCCGGTCGAGCCGTCGCGCACGTCAGTGACGAAGTTGTCACGCAAGGTTGAATAGGTGATGTAGTTCATCAGGATCCCGTAGTTCTGATCCTGTTCGGAGCGATTGCCGATCACCGTGAGCTTGCGGCTTTGCATCAAGGCGTAGCCGGTGCGGGTGCGGCGGGTGGTGTTGCCGATCAGTTGGTTATCGTTGGCGAACATGTAATGCACGCCGTAGCGCAGGTCTTCCAGGGTATTGCCCTGCAGCAAGTTGCCGTTGGAGGTGTCGATGTAGATGCCGTCGCGGGTGTCGCGCACCTGGTTGCCAATGACCTTGGCGCCATGCACGGCATACAGGTGAATGCCGTTGCCGCGATCTTGCGAGCGCATTGTCGGATCACCCTGAATGCGGTTGTCGATCAGGCTCACGTCCTGCGTACCGTCGACCCAGATACCGAAACCCTGGCCTTGCAGGCGATTGCCTTTGATCACTGCGCCATGGGCTTTGGGCTGGATAAACACCGCCGCATTCATGGCGGTGAGGTCGTGTCCCCAGTTTAGAAAGGTGCAGCCTTCGATGGCGACATCCGGCGCGCTGATGATCACACCGTTGCCCTGCCCCTCCCCCTGAAATACCGCGCCGGGCTCGCAGAGAATCTGCATCGGTTCATCGACACTGAACGAGCCCCGGTATCCCCCCGCCGGCAGGTGCCAGCGTTGATTGGCGTCCACCCGCAGCGGCAACGAGGTGATGGGTTGCACCGCCAGCGCGCTGCCGGACATCAGCAGGAGCGCAAATGCAATGACCGTCACCGGGTTTCCCTTGCTATCAGTCATTGCTTCGCTCCTGTCGATGGGCAACGCTCAGGCCTTCTCGACCTTCATGCGGCCGACCATTTCCATGTGCAGCGCATGGCAGAACCAGCTGCAGTAGTACCAGTGCAGGCCGGCCTTGTCGGCGATGAAGGTGATCGACGAGGTCTGCTGCGGGCTGATTTCCATGCTCACGCCATGGTTGGTCATCACGAAGCCGTGGGTCACGTCTTCAATCTGGTCGATGTTGGTGATGGTCACCGTGACCTCGTTGCCTTGTTTGACGGTGAACTCCGGCAAACCGTAGGCCGGGGCCATCGAGGTCATGTAGACGCGGACTTTGTTGCCGTCGCGGATGACCTTGTTGTCGGTCTCCAGCTTGATCCCGTCTTTGGCGGCGATCGCCACCGTCTCGGCGAAAAACGGGTCGTTGCGGTCCCAGATCTTCTTGGTCTTAATCTGGTCGCGGCGGGCCATGACGCAGTCGTGGGGTTCGGCAAAGGCCGGGCCGTCATGCACCAGCTTCATTTCCTCGCCGGAGATATCGATCAACTGATCGTTTTCCGGGTGCAGCGGGCCGGTCGGCAGGAAACGGTCCTTGGAGAACTTGCTGAGCACCATCAGCCATTGGCCATCGGCGTCTCTGGTTTCGGTCAGCGAGGCATGGTTGTGGCCCGGCTGGTATTGCACGTCGAGTTTCTGCTTGATGTAGTTGACCTTCTCGCCGGTGTACGCGCGAATGGCCTCGTCCACGTTCCACTTCACCACCTGGCTGTCGATAAACAGCGTGGTATAGGCATTGCCGCGGCCGTCGTAGGTGGTGTGAAGCGGGCCCAGCCCCAGTTCCGGTTCGCCGACCACCGCATCGCGCGGGTCCTTCAATTTGTCGTCGAACAGATCATCCAGCTTCGCGGTGGCGATGATCGTGCAGGTGGGCGAAAGTTTGCCCGCGGCAATGAAGTACTTGCCATCGGGCGTCATATTGATCCCGTGGGGGTTCTTCGGCACCGGGATGTAGCGGGTGAACGTGCTGTCCTTGCCTTCGTTTTTACGACCGTCGACCACCGGCACTTTCGAGCCGTCCAGGGTGATGAACTTGCCAGCCTTGATCGCCGCTTCGATGCGCGGGATGTTGAACACCACCACCCAGTCGCGCTCGTTGCGCATCATGCCGCCCAGGTCGTAGGCCTTCTCCGAGTTGTAGCAGGTGGACGCCGCGTATTTGCCGGTGTAGTCGGCGTCGGTGTTGTCCAGGTTGCCATCGACAATGACCTGGAAGGCCATCTCCATTTTCTCGGCATCGATGGCGTTAAACATCGTGTAGCTGTTCTTGTCCTGCAGGTCGAAGGTACTGCCGTCATTGGGGTGTGGAATCACGAATTCGGCATTGGCGAACACGTATTTTGTGTGCGGCACTTTTTGCAGGCGCAGCCCGTGAACGGCCTGCACATTGGGCACGGTGAGCATCTTGTCGCACTTCATGATGTCCAGACGGATACGCGCAACGCGGCTGTTGGCCTTGTCGTTGATGAACAGGTACTTGCCGTCGTACTTGCCGTCAGTCATGGACAAATGCGGGTGATGGCAGTCGCCGTTCCGGAAATGCGCGCTGTCGCCCATGATCCGTTTGCTTTCGTTGGTCAGGCCCCAGCCGGTGGCGGAGTCGACGTTGAACACCGGTACACGCAACAGCTCGCGCATCGACGGAATGCCCATGATCCGCACTTCACCCTGATGACCGCCACTCCAGAAACCGTAGTACTGGTCCAGTTCGCCCGGCCCGACGTGGGTTTTGAGTTGCGCGTCCTTGGCCGCTGCCGCCCAGGTCTCACGGGTGAACACCGCACCACCGATGGCCGTGGCACCGGCCAGTACCGCACCGGTCACCGCACTGGTGCCCAGGAAACCGCGACGACTGAGGCCGGTCGATTCCGGCGCTTCAGTGGCTTTTTTGGACTCTGTGTCATTCATCAGGTGTATTCCTTGAAGGGATAAAAACGGTCACTGCGTACAGGTGCCCGCGGGGTTCATTCCAGAGCGTTCACTTCCACGACAGGTATCAGTTGCACAGCGGTGGGTGCCGGTTTGCCGCGCTTCTTGCGCTTGTTGATCAGCGGCGGGCATTTGTTCTCGTTGTGGTAAGTCATCTGGCAATCGAGGCAGTAGTGGCACTCGTTGGCATTGATTCGGCCATCGGGATGAATCGCCTGGATCTCGCACTCCTTGGCGCACAGCTGGCAGGGTGTGCCGCAGTCCTTGCGGCGTTTGAGCCAGTCGAACAGGCGAAATTTGCTCGGAATTGCCAGCGCGGCACCCAACGGGCAGATGTAGCGGCAATAGAATTTGCGGGTGAAGAGATTGATGACCAGCAGTGCCCCCGCGTAGAGGACGAACCACCATTGGCGGTCGAACTTGAGGGTGATGGCGGTCTTGAACGGTTCCACCTCGGCGAACAATTCGGCGGTGGACATCGACTCAAGGGAGAGGCCGAACAGCAGCAGCAAAATGATGTATTTGATGGCCCACAGCCGTTCATGCACCGCGAAAGGCAATTCGTATTGGGGGATTCTCAGCTTGCGCGCGGCTTCGTTGATCAGCTCCTGCAAGGCACCGAACGGGCACAACCAGCCGCAGAATACGCCCCGCCCCCACAGCAGAATGCTCGCAGCGGTGAAGACCCAGAGCATGAAGATCAGCGGGTCGGTGAGAAACAGCTCCCAGCGAAAGTGATCGAACAGCGCATGGGCGAAGGTCAGCACATTGACCACCGACAGTTGCCCCAGCGCATACCAGCCGAGAAACACCACGGTAAAGACCAGGTAACCTCGGCGCAGCCAGTGCAGAAAACGTGGCCGACGCGTGAAGGAGTCCTGCAGGAACAGGATCGCCATCAGCAGCAGTAATGCGCCGCCGAGCACGGTGATCTGAAAGGATTTCTGGTACCAGATGGTCAGCCACATCGGCCGACCGGCTTCCTCAAGGGCGGCCAATTCTTCGGCGCTGGGCAGTGGCCTCTCAAGGTACGGCTCGGGCAGTTGATAAGGCAGTTCGAAGCTGCTGAACGTGCCACTGAGCGGCCCGGTTTGACGACGCACCAGCAATTCCAGGGACCAGGGCGATCCCGGGTCGAACCGGGCCGGCTCGCGCACAATGAAAATCGACATTTCGGTGAATTCCGGCATGCCCTTGGCAAAGACGTCGGAGAGCCGCTGATGGTCCATGTCGCGAAAACTGATGACGTTGCCGAACTGGCGCAATTGCACCCGATCGAAAATCCCGCCACGCACATACCCCGAGCCTTTATAGGAAAAAAGCCCACGACCCAGCACCACAATGGCCTGCTCGCCGGGTTTGAGGTCCTGCATAAGTAAGCGATATTGATTGTCGCCCAGCAGCGCACGGCCGATGGTCGGCGGATTCAGGTCCGCGGTGTAGAGCTCGATAAAGGTCTCATCCACCTGATCGGCGGCGGCGTTTTCCACGCCTTCGGCGTCGGTGCCCTTGAAGGCGGCGTCGACCTGGCCACGGGTCAGGTTCAAGCGGCGGATCGCGCCGTTGCCGGTCAGTTGTTCCCAAGTGGTGGGTTCGAAAAAGTCCTGGCGCACGGTGGCAGGCATGCGTGCCACACCGCCCGTGTCCTCGATCAGCTTGAGCGATACGGCCACTTCGTGGGCGGCGCGCATGATGACCTCGTTGACCACCATCGCCGTGACGGTAGCCCCGGCAATCGCATCGACGGTGACGGCCTTCGGGTCGCTGGAATGGCCGACGACCACCCGCTGGCTGACCTTGATGCCCTTGTACCTGGCGCTGAAGTCGTGAAGTTTTGCCTCAGGAATGCCGATCAGCAGAATGGGCTCATGGTGCTCCAGCACATAGGCATCCTGAATCGCACCAGCAGTGTCGAGGATCACCTGGGTATTGATCGGCTTGCCCGAGTAGGCAGGAATGTCCACCACGTCCAGACTCTGGAACACATAGCCGAGCACCTTGCCGGCGGCGGACAGCGTGCGCACCTTGAACCGGCCTTCGGGGGCGGAAACGGAATCGGTCTGAGGGAAAGTTTTCTCGATGCGCTGCTGCTCGATGTCGCCGTATTGCTTGGCTTGCACCGCCTCAAAGGTGGCGAGCATCAGCATTAGCATGACCACCAGCCCGACGCCCCGGGCGCGCAGGTTGCCGTGTATCGAAGGCGGATGGATTGTCATGGGCTCGCTGATTTCAAAAGGGCTTTCGGTCATGTTAGGGAGCGTTGCGCCCCCTGCCCTTGATTGAAATCAACTTGAGAAATTAGCCCATGAGGACAGGCGCCAATGACTCAAACCGTGCGTGAAAACAGGCCTTTTTGCTCACTACCCAGATAGGCGTCAAACGCCATCGCGGCACTGCGCATCATCAAGTGCCCCTGTGGTGACAGCACCAGTTCGTCGCAGTGGATCTGCAGCAGTCCGTCGCGAACATGTTCCTCCAGTTGGGCCAAGGCATCGGCAAAGTACTCGGTGAAGCGAATGTAATGACGCTTTTCATAGCGGCTAAACGTAATACGGCCATGGCACATCAGGTCGCTGATCACTTCGCGGCGCAGCAAGTCGTCTGCGCTCAAGCGGTAACCGCGATGCACCGGTAGCAGGCCTTGGTCCAGACGCGCGTAGTACTGGGACAGCTCCTTGACGCTCTGGCTATAGCTGTCGCCGACCTTGCCGATCGAGGACACGCCGAGGCCGATCAAGTCGCAGTCGGCGTGGGTGGAGTAGCCCTGGAAGTTACGCTGCAGGGTGCCATTGGCGCGGGCCAGCGACAGCTCGTCGTCCGGCAAGGCGAAATGATCCATGCCGATATAGACGTAACCGGCCGCGGTCAGACGGCGGATGGTCAGTTCAAGCAATTCCAGCTTGCGCTCCGGCGGCGGCATGTCGGCGGGACGAATCAACCGTTGTGCACGAACCATTTCCGGCAGATGCGCGTAGCTGTAGGCGGCAATCCGGTCCGGACGCAGCGCGATGATCTTGCTGAGGGTGACGTCGAAACTCTGCACGGTTTGCAGGGGCAGGCCGTAGATCAGGTCGACGCTGATCGACTTGAATTGCGCCTCGCGTGCCGCAGCAACCAGCGCATAAATCTGCTCTTCACTTTGCTGGCGATTGACCGCGGCCTGCACGTCGGGGTCGAAATCCTGAACACCGAAGCTCAGGCGATTGAAGCCCAACTGGCGCAGCGACTGAATTTGTTTGGTGCTGATGGTGCGCGGGTCGACTTCGATGGAAAATTCATGGTCATCGCTGTCATCCATGTTGAACGCCTGGTGCAGGCAATCCATCAGCTCCGCGAGCTGTTCGCTGGTTAAATACGTAGGCGTGCCGCCGCCCAGGTGCAGTTGAGTGAGTTTACGGGTGCTATCGAACAAGGCCGCCTGCATCGCAATCTCAAGCTTGAGGTACCGAAGGTACTCGACGGCGCGATGGGTTTTCTGGGTAATGATTTTGTTGCAGGCGCAGTAGTAACAAAGACTTTTGCAAAACGGAATGTGGATATACACCGACAGCGGTTTCGACGCGCTCGCCTGGTTGCTCTCGCGGGCTGCACTCTGATAGTCGTCAACGGCAAAGGCCTGATGGAACTGCGGCGCGGTGGGGTAAGACGTATAGCGCGGCCCCGGGCGGTCATACTTTTCGACCAAGGCGCGATTGAAATCAAAGGTAGGCTTCATGATCAATCAACTCGCAAATGGGTTAATGCCTCGCCCCGTCCAAATCCTTTTCAAACAGGTTGCAGATGGCATCCACTTCCGGCCGACCGGCGGGAAGAATGCTGATGAAACGGTCCGACAACTCAATCAACCCATCTCGACTCAATTGCTCCAGCAATGGCCAGACCGACGAGAAATACCTGGAAAAAGCCAGCCCATAACGTCTTTCGATGGCGCGGATATCCAGTTCCAGATCACACGCCAGCCGCTCCATGACCATCTGCCTGATTTGCTCCCCCGCCTCGAAGCGCCAGCCACGGCACGTCGGCAATTGCCCCCTGTCCAGTTGCTGCTGATAACGGTCAATGCCGTCGCTATTTTGCGTATACAAATCGTCAATCTGGCTGATGGCACCCAAACCGAAACCGATATGATCGCAATACCCGTGGCGGGTGAAACCCTCGCAACTGCGGCGTAAACGGCCTCGTTCCTGAGCAATCGCCAGATCATCGTCGGGTCGGACAAACTGGCCCAGCCCGATGTAGTGATAACCCGCGCAAATTAGCTGTTCAAAGCAGATCTGACGCATCGCGCCTTTAGCGTCCTGACTGCACAGCGCTCTGGCGGTATCAGCGCTCACTGGCCGATAGCGTCTTGGTGGACGGGAATAGTCAAACACCATCAACCTGTCCGGCTCCAGTTCGATAATCGTCGCCAGTTTCAGCGCGAAGCTTTCAGGTGTCTGCCACGCGTGACCAAAACCCAGGTCGACGTTTATCGATCGATAGCCAAAGGTGCGCGCGGCATCGATGAGCGACTGGATCGGCGCCGGGTTCTGGTAACAGGCCACCGACCTTTCACAGTCGCTGTCAAAATCCGGAACGCCGATACTGACATGGTTGAAACCCTGGTCGCGCAGCACGCCCATGGTGGCCCAATCAGTTTGATAGAGGTCCACCTCGACGCTGTAGTCACCGCACTCATGTACGAGAAAGTTGAAACGGCTACGCAGATGACTCATCAGCCGCTCTATGTGAGCAGTGGAGAGTGTTCCACCGCCCAGATGAAACTGTTCTACCCGTTGCTGCGCGTCCAGGTGGCAACTGACGAGGTCGATCTCCTGCTCCAGATGCTGGAGGTACGGCTCAATACCCTGGTGCTCGTTGGCGCTATCGCGAGGGGAACAGAGGGAAAGCTTGAGACTGGAGGGCAACTGCACGTTCAGGGACAGCGGACGTCGTTTCTGGCGGCTGACGCGCAACGCGCGAAGCAGATCCAGTGAGCCGATACCCTCATGGAATTTTTGCGTGTCGGCATGACAGTTGGGGTCGAGTACGCCCTGATCGCACCGGGCGATCGGCTCGCCGGGGTTGTGAAAAAAATCGAGCATGACGGATCTCAGAGGCTGGCTGCGGATCATCAGTGTCGGGGGTAGACGATCAATACGCCTTGATTTGCATCAAGCACAAGCAACGTCTTGGAAGAACAGGCCACCGTTCAAAGCCGTTCACCAGGTCAGATAGAACATTCCCTTGGCCAGCAGCACGATAACGACCATGTGACAGAACAGGCTGCCGTGGATGAACTGCAGGTATCGCGGGCTCATTCGGCCACTTTTGAACAAAAACATGGCCACCAGGAAGTGCAGCAGTACGCTGACGGCCACCGCGATTTTTATGGCCAGCAATGTGCCGAACGAGGAAGCCAATGGTGAGGCCAGGACTGGCAGATAGCGCAGCCCGACCATGCCAAGCCCCGCACCAAACAATACCAGTAGCACCCACGGCATCAGCGAGCGCGCTCGCCGGCCGATGCCCTGCTCGACCAGCAGCATGACCCTGGCAGGTAGCTGTTTGCGGATGCTTTCAAGGAACAGCACTTCGAAGAACACAGTGCCGATAAAGATCAGGGCGGCAAACAGGTGCAACGTCAGAAACAGCGGATAGATCATGGAGGTTTCGCCTTGAGTCAAGGCAACCCGTTACGGCACAAACGTACGGGATGTCGGTCTCTGGAGACTACAGAGCCGTCCGATCCATGTGGTTGACATCGATCAAGAAAGCCACAAACCCCACACTCACCGTGCTTCATCATGATCAGCGTACAGGAGCGACCATTTCACCGTTGCTCGATAGAAAAACCTGATTGGAGGCCTGTCTAAACATCGTGACCTGGTATGAACGCAGGTTCGGCTGGAGATTCCCCATTATCGCGGGCTGATGAACGCAAACCACATCGCCAACTACATCATTGAAAGCGGCACGGTGAACCAGGACTTCATCAATAAGCACACCCGGTTTGCCCTGGGCCTTGACAACATCGGCGACGGTCTGCGTCCGGACGACCCACGGGAACGCCCCCCTCTTGGCATGGCGGATTTCGCCACGCGTCCAAGCCAGTGCCCACAGCGAGAGCCAAATATTTTCTCATGAGAAAAGTCCAGGGCGCGGGCAGCACAGTGACAGCACCGGACAAGGCCATTACAATTTGATTAACATCTAGCGACTTGAGTGATTGAATACACCATGGAAAGTAAGACTGCGCGCCTCACTGTGCTCATTGATCCCGTCAAGAAAAAAGCGTTCGAGGAACTCTGTGCAGCACAAGACCTGACGTCTTCGCAGGTTGTCCGTCAACTGATTCGTGACTACCTGGACACCCACGGTGCCAGCTATTCGACCAAGAGCAAGCATGCCACCGGCACCAAGTCATAACCCAATACAGGCAGTTAGCTGCTAGAGGATCGACTTACCCTCTGCGAGAGTGAAAGCTTTATCCAGCGCGGTGTTGAAGTCGGCGTGGTAATGCTCCATGCCGATTTCTTGCAAGATACCCACCCTATCAAGCTTGTTGAGCACTTTCGCGTTCGCCTCGCAGAGTTTCACGACGATATTCCGCTTGTGCAGTTGCTGGATGACCTCCTCCAGCACCTGCAATCCAGTGATATCCATAAACGGTACGCGCTTCAAGCGGATAATCAGCAGGCGCGGGTCGGTATGGGTCTGTGCCAGGACACGCTCGAAGGTCTCAGCCGCGCCAAAGAACAATGGCCCTTCAATTGTATAAATCAGTGTCCCTGGAGGCAGGCGAACATGCCCGTTGGCCCTCAACTCGTGTTCTAGCTCGTGCTCGACGACCTGTTGCACCTCTACAGATGAGGCCATTCGACGCATGAAGTGCAACATGGCGAGAATAACGCCGATATTCACGGCGATCACCAGATCAC
This sequence comes from Pseudomonas mucoides, assembly GCF_015461845.1. Classification (GTDB taxonomy): domain Bacteria; phylum Pseudomonadota; class Gammaproteobacteria; order Pseudomonadales; family Pseudomonadaceae; genus Aquipseudomonas; species Aquipseudomonas mucoides. Next base: position 779,810 of record NZ_JACOPW010000002.1, read on the forward strand.
TAAACACAGTGAGACTGAAGGTGATGAGCAGGATAGCAACGTCTGCGCGTGGGGCCCGCTGGACCATGCGTTTGAAGTGCTTCAACTCGCTCATGTTGTACGCGACCACGAAAAGAATCGCGGCCAGCGCGCACAGGGGGATGTTTGAGGCTAGTGGTGCGAGGAACAGAATAATAAGCACCAAGGTGACCGCGTGCATAACGCCGGCCAGAGGGCTCGTACCGCCGTTGCGGATATTGGTTGCAGTACGGGCAATGGCTCCGGTAGCGGCGAAGCCGCCAAATAATGGCGAGACCAAATTAGCCACTCCCTGACCGATCAATTCCTGATTGGAATCGTGCTTGGTGCCCGCCATGCCATCGGCCACCACTGCGGACAACAGCGATTCGATTGCTCCAAGCATGGCGATAGCGAATGCCGGACCAATCAAATCGATGACGCGAGACATTGTAACTTCAGGCAGGCTCAACGCTGGAAGGCCTTGAGGTATGCCCCCAAATGCGCTGCCAATTGTGGCTACCCCCTCGAAATGAACGATTGACTGTATCGCTGTCGCTACCGCCATTGCGATTAGCGGGCCAGGTACCCGTTTGAGTCCGGGAATTTTAGAGGCAGTAATGACCAGGAAAAGGCTAATCACCGCCAGCAGAGTGGTGGCGACATGAAGATCCGGCAGGGCCTGGAGCAAATGCCAGAACTTGTCATGGAAGTGCTCTCCACTGACAGCCGGTAAACCGAAAAAGTCTCTCCACTGCCCGACCCAGATAATCACGCCAATGCCCGCGGTGAATCCGACAATCACCGGGTCAGGGATAAACTTGATGACTGAACCGAGCCGTGCCATCCCCAGCAATAACAACATGGCCCCCGCCATCATCGTGGCGATTTGCAATCCGTCAACGCCATGCTTGGCCGTGACTCCCGCCAGAATCACGATGAACGCACCTGTCGGCCCGGCAATCTGCAAGCTGCTTCCCCCAAAGAGTGAAACCAGCAGACCACCAACGATTGCGGTGTAGATGCCTTGCTCAGGTTTGACGCCAGACGCAATGGCAAACGCCATTGCCAGGGGGAGCGCAACGACCCCGACGATCACACCGGACACTAGGTTGCGAAGCCAGTGTCCTCGCCCCAACAACCCCGCCTTCCATGCCTCAGCAATCGCAATCATGGCTAGATCCTCAGTGGATGCATGTGCATAATATTAACATCCAGTGATAATTTAAATGCCCTTGATCAACCGCCTCGTGCGGCTGGTAATTTTTTACAGTGAAAGCTCAGATGGAGCTGGCCGGGCATGCACTGCCAATACAGAATTTAAGAACGCGCGTAGCGTGGTAACTGACATGAATCGTAAAAATGTGAAAGACAAACATGCCGAAGGCGTGACTTTTGACACCCATGTAATCGCAAACCCGACTAACCCCAAGGAGTGGATTGTGTTCTTCAAGAAGGACGCAGGGAGAAGTTATTTCTTGGTTGATGACAACGAAGAAGTCGAGACTTTCGGGCATCTGGATGACTTGATCGCTGAGCTTCGAGACCTGGGTCTCAAAACCGCGGAAATCCACTTTTAGCCCTTGGATTGCGCCATGCAGACATGATCATATCGGTGAAGATCGAGTAGCTAGTCAGTCAAAGCAGAGCACTTGGGTCTAGCCGCTCTGTGCCATCGATCAGTTGGGGGCGCAGCCGGCATCAGCGGCATCGTCGGCGGGCTGTTGCGCCCGATGGCCGGCCCACCATGATGAAGGCTAGAGAGGGATCCCAAGCCCCGTTGGGGATTGGCAGGGATTTGTCCTGGCCCCGCGTTGGGATTGATGGGCTCAGGCATTCTCAAGGGCGTGGTGTTTGTCATGGCCATGTTGGCTGGTATGGGGCTGTTCGAAAGGCTTGAACGACAAAGACGCCCAGAGTCACCGGTTCCAATTTCCGAGAATAAATCCAGTTGATTTTATCCAGGAGCCAACCCTGTTCGCCTGAGGCGTTATTGTTTCTTGAGTACCTGTTCGCCTGAGGCGTTATTGTTTCTTGAGTAACAGCAGGAGTAGCGCTGTGAAGGCAATCACTGCCCCCATGAGGAATGTGCTGTCCGATCCAACGCTTTGCCATAACCCGCCCGCTATTACACTGGCCATCAACATACAGACACCGCTGACCAGATTGAAAATGCCGAAGGCGGTTCCCTTGAGTTCTCTGGGTGATTTATCAGCTACCAGCGAGGCAAGAATGCCTTGGCTAAATCCCATATGGAGTCCCCACAGCGCGACACCCAACATCATCGTGATCACTGAACTGGACTGAGCAAGCACAAGATCCGCCAGGACGAGTAACCCCATGCCCACACAGAGCAGCTTCGTGCGACTGACACGATCGGACAGCCAGCCGGCCGGGTAAGCGGACAACGCATAAAAAAGTGCCATGATCACCATCACCAGCGGTACCCAGGTGACCGACAGTCCCATCTGCTGCGCCCGCAAGACCAGAAACGCCTCGCTGAAACGGGCAAGTGTAAACACCCCCCCAATAATGACGACCCACCAATATCCGGAGGAGAAGTCGTGAAGGACGCTCCAATGAATTGGAGAACGGAATCTATGTGTGCTGGAGGCCTGGGTAGATTCTTTTACTCCAGCGACAATGAGCACCACCGCTACTGTTGCGGGGATCACTGCAAACCACAGCACACGCTGGATATCTGCAAGCCATAGCATAAGCAGGATGGCCAGAATGGGGCCAAGAACAGCACCCACGGTATCCATCGACTGTCGCAGCCCAAAGCAGGCACCCCGGATTTCTGCAGGCGACACATCTGCAACCAAGGCATCTCGGGGTGCACCACGAATGCCTTTGCCGATTCGATCCAGAAAACGTGCGATAAAGACGACTTCAACCGAATGCGCAAGAGGAAAAAGTGGTTTGCTCAGAGCCGCTAAACCGTATCCAAGCAGCAGCAACCCTTTGCGCCGCCCCATAAAGTCGCTGATAGCGCCAGAGAATACCTTGACCAGCATCGCGGTCGACTCTGCAATCCCCTCGATCACGCCGACGGTCAATGCACTCGCACCCAATGTCGTCACCAAAAATACAGGGAGCAAGCTGTGTACCAGTTCAGAGGATAGATCCATGAACAGGCTGACAAAGCCCAGCGCCCAGATCGTGCGCGGAATACGAATAGGCTCAGCTTTAGTACCTGGACTTTCGCTACTCATCGTTTCGTCCTTTGCCCATCAGCACTGAAGAGAGACTGCGAAAATCAAAGATCCTCTAATTAATAGCCCAAATGCATCGATTAAAACGGTTTTCTGAAAATCCCCAATCCACTTCGTTGCCTGGTCACCAAGAACCAGAGCGTTGTCGTCAGTTCCCCTCCTCAGTCCCCGCCAAGTGTCCTCCCATACCTTCTCCCCTGCGCCCTATTCGTGCTGAACAATAGCGGTTTGTGTGTATCGGTGTGGTTGTACACCGCGAAGCATTGAAATCAACTCGACTTCTTTTTGACGTTTTTTTCCCAAACGGCCTCGTAAGGTGCGTTATCCGGCCAAACAGGTAGCAGTCAATGAATCCACCCAGCTCTTGCGACATGGACGAAGCCATCCTCAGCCAAGCCGCTCATTGGTGTATGCGTTTACAAGAAAACACCTGCACGCAGGAGGAAAAACTGGCCTTTAAGGAGTGGATTCAGATGGATCCTCGCCACGCCTTTGAATACGCAAAAATGCTGGAAATCTGGGACCTCAGCGACCAGTTGCCAAACCATCAAAACACCTCGAAAAAGCTGCTGACTGATAGATCGACGCAGCAGAACGGCGCGCACAAAATGTGATGCGCTGAAACGGTCGCACCATTGCAGTGCAATCTGTTGGCGAAAACCGCTTTCCTCAACTAGGGTCTCTACGCAATCAAACGCCCCCGCTCATAGGTGGGGGCCCCTGATCAAGGAGAGATAAATGCCGTCCATTCGCAGTGTCGAAAAAACCTATCGCGCCTGGTCGAGCCCGATCCTGTTGGAGCTCAAGGAGCGAGAACACCAACTGGACCCCGTCGCGCGCCAGGCGCTCGAAAACATTCTGGTAGAAAGAAGACTGATCAACCTCGGCAATCCTTCAGGCAGTGAGCGGCGCAACGCGGGTCGGGACAACCATCAGTAAACCGCGTCCGATGACCGGTACACATTCTGCCTTTTGCTCATGCAGACAGATGTCCGAAATCCAAAGGAACTGGCACTACGCCATTAATGTCGTAGCGGTAGCACCTGGAGAATCGGATGACTCACACTCGCTATTTTCAAATCACCTACCGTTTCAACGATGACCGGCACGTTTTCGTACAGCCAGACACGCACATGAGTCACGCAGACGCATGGTATTACGCTTGCCTGCATTCAGGGCTGGGACTTTCATATGGGCAAAATCACGATCAACAAAACGACGAGGCACTTCGAAGTCACGCGCAAGCAGGCGGCCTGATCGATGTCAGCTGGGAAGAATTACCCAGTTGAAAAGGCCGGTGTGCCTCTTTACAGACAATCCTTCACGGCTTTGCGCATGGCGCCGGACTTGGCCCAAGGTGGCCCCTGATACAGCGAAACCCGACTGCCGTCCTTGTACTTGACGATATCGAGAATTTCATCCGCCGTGATGATGCTCGGCGCATTCAGCCGATAGCCATTGGAAATGCCGACCTGGGTGGTTTTCGGAATTTCTTTCTGCCACGCCGGCAAAATACACGCCGCCAGTTCTTTGGGCGGCTTGTCGCTGTATTTGCTGACGTTGGGTTCACCCGGCACCACAGACGCCGGCAACGAACAACCTGCCAGCATCGCCAGCGTTACTCCCCCAATCCACATCCGCATGACGCATCCTTATCCCGTAAAACGCGAAATGTAACGCTTCGCCGGCCGGACATCCATCTATTGAATACAACTCAATGTGGAGCATTGTTTCCTGGAGGCTCTGGATAGGTTCTTTCGTTGAGATAAGCCATCCACCGCTCATAGGCTTCATGCTGCCATTGCGTGACCCGCTCCCACTCCGGGCCGCTCAGTTGATGCGCTGAAATCAGCTTCATCATCTCTGTGGTGGCGGTATCCAGGTCAACAATCAACTCATGGGCATGAAATTTGAAGTCATCGGTATTGCTCATAGAGTGTGGCCCCGTCCTGACGAAGTTCATTGACCTTCGTACGACAACCGCGAAGGTCACTCGCCCTCAACTTCCCGACCAACGGACGCACCTTCTATCCCGCGGGAATCTGACGAACAAACGTTACGCCGTTCTAAATGGAACTACTCTTTCTTATCGAGAGATTGCTGGAGGTCGTCATGTGGCTTAACGAAGATGAAAACGCACTTCGCCGTGACCTGCAAAGCGTTGCGTCAGATTTGAGGTGGTCGGCGGTCGAGTTGCTGCGCATTGAGCAACAGCTACGCCAGGCGGGTAATGAGGTGGATGCGCAAGCCGTTCTCAAGTTATGCGCGTTGTTTCAGGGCGATGAAGCACGCCTGGCGGGCTATGCCGAGGAAGTGAAAGCCAAGGTGATCAGTCGGAAGAAGGCTCACTAACGGGAGCACTGTCATGAACAAGTCGCTGTTCACCCTGGCAGTCCTGCTGGCGGTGGGTGGCTGCAGCACCGAGGAATATATTTACGGTACCCAGCCCTTGGTCACCAAAGTCCAGACCGGGATGAGCAAGGATCAAGTGCAGCAGATCGGCGGTCAACCGGTCTCGATCACCGACCGCACGGTGCAGCCTGGCAGTTGTTTTGACTACACATTGACGCACGCGGACCAGCATCAGCCGTACAACGTCAGCTTCGATGGCAACGGCAAGGTCGACCACAAAAGCTTCATGACTTGCGCGCAATGGAGTCACGTTCAACAGAAAGCCAGGGAACCCTCACACTCAAGCGGTGGCGGAGGCTACTGAGCGGCCTAGCCGGCAACAGGCTTGTTGCAGGTATCCCGCCATTTATCGGCGAAGGTGTTGATTGCCTGGCTTTTCTGCGCTTGAGAATCGCGAACGGGCTGGCTGTACGCTTCGTTGATCAACATTGCCCCCAACGTGTCGTGGTCGGGATTGCCCGATTTTATGGCGAGCAAACTGGCTTTCGATTCGCCGTTTTGACGAGACTGCATGATCGATCCGGCCAATACACGGAACGCTTCGCAGACCTGCGGGTTGGTTTTAATTTCGCCCAACGCCTGGGCTTGAGCCGGGCTTGCGCAAGCCCAACTTATTGCAGACACCAAGGCCAGAGACATCCAGCGCCCTTTCAACATGGGTTCCTCCTTGAATTGAAAACGGCCACCCTATCACTCCAATGTCGCGTTTAAAATCCTCTGCACTTCGCTTCTGAAACAAAAAAGCCCCGGCATTCCGGGGCTTCAAGGGTGTCGTCATTCTGACTGCTGAGCTAACGGGCGAACCGTCCTCGCTCTATAGGCGGGAAGCGATGCAGCATAGGCCAGCGCTTCCTCTCTGCTGCTGAAAGACCCCAAGCGGTCACCTTGGGTGCAAACCCGCCAGGGGCCGTTGTTTACGCTCAGTACGTCATAACCGTTCATGTGCATTTTATTCAGTATCGGAACACTCATGGTCACCTCCTGTTCGGTAGTGGAACCGACGATTGCCTGCAATACCTTACACCCGACCTTTGCCCAAGTGCCGACCAGACGTCGCGTCAGTAATCCAGCGTTCAATTGCACTTTTCGCTGAGAACATCGCTCTAACACCTGAAATAGAGATCACGGCCCGAATGTTGCATTTTTATTACGTTTTTATGACACGCAATTGTTAGGTAACCGATGAAAGTACGTGCAACGGTCATTTGCGAACTGGACCGACATGTTCTCCTGGTGCGCAAAACCAGGTGTCGCTGGAGCTTGCCCGGCGGAAAAGTCGAACCCGGTGAAACCACGGCGGGCGCCGCGTTGCGTGAGCTTCAAGAAGAAACCGGCCTGGGCGCCGACAACCTGCTGTACCTCATGGAGCTGGAATCGGGCGGCACCCGCCACCATGTCTACGAAGCGTCGGTGCCGAACCTTGAGCAGGCCCGGCCCCAAAACGAAATCATCGACTGCATCTGGCACCCGCTGGAGACGGTCGACAACCTGAGCACCAGCGACGCCACGCGCCAGATCGTCAAGGCGTTTCGGCGGCGCCTGTAAGCGACTGCTTGACGTAGGTACGGGTTGTTCTCAGTGAGCGTCAGCCCTGGTCGCCGCCACCGACCGGCATGATCATGCCGGTGATGTACGACGCTTCGTCGCTGGCCAGAAACAGGATAGCGCCTGCCTGCTCATCCAGCGTGCCGTAGCGCTTCATCAAACTGCTGTCGAGCGTCTGGTCGACGATCTGCTGATACCAGACTTTTTCCTCAGGACTTTGCTCGGCAGTGTTGCGCGCAATGACCCGGGGCGGCGCTTCGGTGCCACCGGGTGCGGTTGCATTGACCCGCACCCCGCGGCCGGCAGTTTCGAAGGCCAGGCAAGCGGTCAGTGCGTTCACCCCGCCCTTCGCCGCGCCATACGGCACGCGATTGATACTGCGCGTGGCGATGGACGAGACGTTGACGATGGCGCCACTGCCCTGCTCCAGCATGAACGGCAGCGCCGCATGACAGCACCACAACGTCGGGAACAGCGAGCGGCGGACTTCGGCTTCGATCTGCTCCTCGGCATAGTGCTCGAACGGCTTGGTCCAGATCGTGCCGCCGACGTTGTTGACCAACACGTCGAGACGCCCGAAACGTTCAATGGCGGTGCGCATCACCCGGCTGCACTCACTGTATTGCTCAAGGTCGGCGGTCAGGGCCAGCACCTGATTACGTTGGCCCAACTGCTGCTGCACCTCAAACACCTGCTCGGAGCGGTCGACCAGAATCAACCGCGCCCCCTCAGCGGCCATGCGCTCAGCCACCCGCCGCCCGATGCCTTGCGCAGCCCCGGTAATCAGCACCACTTTTTCGTGAAATCTGTTCATACCCACCTCGTGAAAAAAACCTGACCTGCAGGAGCGAGCCTGCTCGCGATAGCGGTCTAACAGGCGACATCCCCGTTGAATGTCCCGCCCCCTTCGCGTGTACTACTCAAGCCGCGCTGGCGGCGAATTTTTCGTAGTAGAAATTCGCAGGCTGGACGCCTTGCTCACGGATGAACTGGCTGACCGCCTCGACCATCGGCGGCGGGCCGCACAGGTAGACGTCGACGTCACCCTCGTTCAAATGCCGCGGCTCGATGTGCTGGGTCACGTAGCCCTTGAGTGGATACTGGCTGTCGGGGTTGGCCACACAGGCGCTGAAGCTGAAGTTCGGGATGCGTGCGGCGAAGGTTTCGAGGCGATCGAGTTCCACCAGGTCGAAATCGTTGGTCACGCCGTAGATCAAATGCAGCGGATGTTCGCTGCCCTGCTCGGCAATTTTTTCCAGCATCGCGGTGAACGGCGCCAGCCCCGTGCCACCGGCCAGCAGCAACAACGGACGGCGAATATCGCGCAGATAGAAGCTGCCCAGCGGCCCGGCCAGGTTCATGCGGTCGCCCGCCTTCGCCATGCCAGTCAAAAAGCTGCTCATCAAGCCGCCGGGCACATTGCGGATCAGGAAACTGACTTCGCCGTCGCGCTGCAACGAGCTGAACGAATAGGCGCGGGTCTGCTCGCTGCCCGGAACCCCGAGGTTCACATATTGCCCCGGCAGAAACGCCAGGGTGCTCAACGCTTCACCCTTGATCGACAGCGCGATGGTGCTGTCAGACAACTGGCGCACCGCGCTGATCGTCGCGTCATAACTCACCTGCCGCGTGCGGCAAACCTCCGAGGACGCCGGCACCCGCACCACGCAATCGCTCTGGGCACGCATCTGGCAAGTCAGGACAAAACCCTGCTCGGCTTCTTCCGCGCTGAGAGCGTCTTCGATGTACTCCTCGCCCAAGTCATAACGACCGGCCTCGGCGAAGCATTTGCAGGTGCCGCACGCGCCGTCGCGGCAGTCCAGCGGGATATTGATGCCCTGGCGGTACGCGGCATCGGCCACTGTTTCACCGGCATTGGCGTCGATGAACCGGGTGACACCGTCTTCAAAATTGAATGCAATGGAATGCGTCATGACAGCCGCCTCACAAGTGGTAGACATCGATGACCTGGCGAACGTAATCGTTCTTCAGGATCACTTTCTTGGCCTTGATCAGCGGGTTTTCACCGCGCACATCAAGGGTGTAGAAACTGCTGCCGAAATAGCTGTCAACGGTCTTGTAGCGAAAGCTCAGGGTGTGCCAGTTAAAGCGCACCTTGCACAGACCGTCCGCCTGTTCGAGCAGCTCGATGTTGCTGAGGTTGTGTGAGGTGCGGGTGTCCGGAATGCTCGCGCTGGAACGCTCGGTCTTGATACGGAAGATGCGGTCTTCCAGCCCCGTGCGGTTGCCGTACCAGATCAGCGAGATTTCCCGCTGCGGGTCTTCGGTCAACTCGTCGTTGTCGTCCCAGGACGGCATCCAGAAGGACGCATCGGCGGCGTACAATTCCAGCCAGTCATCCCATTGCTTGTCGTCGAGGTAGCGTGCTTCGCGGTACAGAAAATCACGCACGGCGTCATAGGTGATGGTCATTGCACGGCCTCCACGGCAATCAATTCGGACTGTTCGGCGGCCAGTGCCTTGAGCATCGTCTGCTGCCAGTATTTGTGTTGCAGCACGAACAGGCCTTCGTCCTCGGTGCGCACGCCGCTGAGCAGCGGGTGCAGGTCGATTTCCTTGGCCGCCTCGTCAGCGCCCTCGATCCAGTGTTCGGCGCCCCGGGACATGTCATTCCAGGTGGTGACGCTGCCCTGATAGCTGGTCTGGCACGAACGAAACTCTTCCAGATCGTCCGGGGTGGCCATGCCGCTGACGTTGAAGAAATCCTCGTATTGACGAATTCGGCTGGAACGGGCGTGGTCGCTTTCGCCTTTGGGGGCGATGCAGTAAATGGTGATTTCCGTGCGGTTGACCGAGATCGGCCGGGCGATGCGGATTTGCGAGCTGAACTGGTCCATCAGGTACACGTTCGGGTACAGGCACAGGTTGCGGGAGTTCTCGATCATCCAGTCGGCGCGAGCCTTGCCGAAATCCCGGGCCAGTTCGTCGCGCCGCTCGTACAGCGGGCGATCTTCGGGGTTGGACCAGCGCGTCCAGAGCAGCATGTGGCCTTTGTCGAAAGAATAAAAACCACCGCCCTGCTTGGCCCAGGTGCCGGCGCTCATGGTCGGGTTGCTGTCGCCGGCATCGCGTTGTTTGCGCTGGTTCTGGGTGGCCGCGTAGTTCCAGTGCACCGAGCTGACGTGGTAACCGTCGGCGCCGTTTTCGGCGGTGAGTTTCCAGTTGCCTTCGTAGATGTAGCTCGAAGACCCGCGCAGTACCTCCAGGCCATCGGCGGACTGGTCGACGATCATGTCGATGATTTTGGCCGACTCGCCAAGGTGTTCAACCAAAGGCACCACATCGGCCTTGAGGCTGCCGAACAGGAAGCCGCGATAGGACTCGAATCGCGCAACTTTGGTCAGGTCATGGGAGCCTTCGCAGTTGAAGCTCGCCGGGTAACCGGCCGCGGCCGGATCCTTGACCTTGAGCAGCTTGCCGGAGTTGTTGAAGGTCCAGCCGTGGAAGGGGCAGGTGTAGGAGCTTTTGTTGCCGGTCTTGTGCCGGCACAGCGTCGCGCCGCGATGGCTGCAGGCGTTGATAAAGGCGTTGAGCACACCGTCCTTGTTGCGCGCGATGAAGATCGACTGGCGCCCCATGGTGGTGGTGTAGAAATCGTTGACATTGGGGATCTGGCTTTCGTGCGCCAGGTACAGCCAGTTGCCTTCGAAGATGTGTTGCATCTCCAGGTCGAACAGCCGTGGGTCGGTGAACATCTCGCGCTTGCAGCGGTAGATGCCGGTTTCCTTGTCGTCTTCAAGCAGGGAGTGAAGGTATTCGGGTCGCAGGGACATGGCCGCCGCCTCCATTGTTTTTATTCAGGCAGGGCCATGCTAGGACGGAGGGATGAGGCGGACTATCCGCTGGGTGCAGACGTTTATCCGTTTACTGCAGTTGTCGCGGAACCTGTAGCAGCTGTCGAGCCTGCGAGGCTGCGTGTAGCAGCGGCTACGGGGAGGTGTGGTCGGTCAATGGCGGCGTTTGAGGGTGTCGGAGGGCAATTCGCCGAACAGTTTGCGGTAGCTGTCGGAGAACCGCCCCAGGTGCAGGAAGCCATAATCCATGGCCACTTCCGTGACGTTGCGCACGTTGCACGTCGGGTCGCTGAGGCACAGGTTGATGCGCTCTAGTTTTTTCTGCCGGATGTAGTTTTGTGGCGACGTTCCCGCATTGCGTTCGAACAACCCGTACAGCGAACGCAGGCTCATTCGCGCCTGGCGTGCCAGTTCCTCACTGTCGATGTCGTGCTTGAGGTTGCGTGCGATGTAGTCGGCAATCACCTCGAAAGCGGGCGAACCCAGACTTGTGCGAATGACGTTGGTTTTCATCAGGCTGAGCATTTTGCTGACGATGATCTGTGCATAGTGCTCCTGCACACGCGGAATCTGCTCGGTGGCCTCGGCTTCCTGGCAAATCATCGCGAGCAAGCTGACGAAACCCTCCAGCTCATCGAGTTGATAACGACTCTCCAGGAATCGCACGCCCTGCCCCGGATACCGCCAGCGCTGTTCATCGCACACCGATTCAAACAACCGAGTCGGAACCTTGAGGATGAATTTTTCGCAATCGTCGGAATAGGTCAGGTCAACCGGTTCATCGGGGTTGATCAGCAGCAACTCACCGGGCGCAAAGTAATGTTCCTGACCCCGCCCGCGCGACAGGCAGTTGCCCCGCAGCAGCACTTGCAGGTGATAGATGCTGTCGAGTGCGCCGGAGGTCACCCGCACGCTGGCGCCGTAGCTGATGCGGCACAGGTCCAGGCTGGCGAATTTGCGGTGATCGAGGCTGGCCAGCGGCCGGCCGACATTGGGCATCAGGATACAATGGTTGCCGACGTGCTGATTGACGTAACCCGACACCGCGTAAGGGTCGGCATGGTCGAATATTCTGCTGCGCTGACTCAACAGTTGCGCGTGCATCATCGGGTCACTCTCGTTGTTGTTATTGGCGGTGTCAGTTCCATTCTAGAACAGCGCGCATAACATTGTGTCGGCAGACTGAAAACCCCAGTGGGAGCGAGCCTGCTCGCGAAGGCGGCGTCAGCTTCAACATCGACGTTGACTGACACTCCGCTTTCGCGAGCAGGCTCGCTCCCACAGGTTTGATCGCGCTATCAATCTTCCAGCGCGCGAACCCGTTCGTGGCGTTGTTGCTCTTCGGGTTGGGCGGTCGACTGTAGCGTGAAATCAAATTCGATTTCAGCAAACCGCCCGCTCACACCATGCGCCGCGGCGCGTTGTTGATCGTCGCTGAAGCTGATGTGGGCGATCAACTCGTCGCGGGTGGCGTAGGCGAAATCGTCATGCAGGTACTGATCACCATCGAGGTTGATCTGGGTGGTCAGGTGACGATGATCCGGTGCCGAGATGAAGAAATGCACGTGCGCCGGACGCTGGCCGTGACGGCCCAGTTGATCAAGCAATTGCTGGGTCGGACCGTCCGGCGGGCAGCCGTAACCCGACGGCACGATGCTGCGGAAACGGTAGCGACCTTCGGCATCGGTGACGATACGGCGGCGCAGGTTGAACTCCGATTGCGTGGTATCGAAGTACGAGTAAGTGCCGCCAGTGTTGGCGTGCCAAACGTCCACCACGGCGCCAGCCAGCGGTTCGCCGGCGGTGTTGAACACGCGCCCTTGCATGAACAGCGTCACACCCGGATCGAGGCCATCATCGAGTCGCGCTTCGCCTTCGGACAGCGGCGCGCCGGCTACGTACAGCGGGCCTTCGATGGTCCGTGGCGTGCCGCCGGATTTGCCCGCCTGCTCGTCTTCGGCGTCCATCAGCAGGTCGAGGTAATGCTCCAGACCCAAGCCGGCCACCAGCAACCCGGCTTCCTGACGCGCGCCCAGCACGTTGAGGTAGTTGACGGCTTTCCAGAATTCTTCCGGGGTCACCGCCAGGTCTTCGATGATGTTCACCGAATCTCGCAGAATGCGGTAGATCAGGGCTTTGACGCGCGGGTTGCCGGCGTCGTTGAGCAGGCCGCTGGCGTCTTCGAGAAACTTCTGTGCGCTGGCAGTGTGGGAAATCTTGACGTTCATGGTGGATCCTCATCTTGTAATTATTAGCGTAGCGAACTGAACAGGCTGGGTTCAGCGGTCATCCTCGCGGATGGAAGACGGATGCCGGCACATCGCGTCGATCTCGATCGCCATGTAGGGAAACAGCGGCAGTTGCATCAGCAGGTCGTGCAATTGCTGGACGCTGTCGACATCGAAAACGCTGTAGTTGGCATAGTGCCCGGCGATGCGCCACAGGTGGCGCCACGTGCCCTGCTCTTGCAGGCGCTGGGCCAGGGCTTTCTCGTCAGACTTCAGCTTGGCGGCGGCTTCGGGGTTCATGTCGACCGGTAGATTCACGGTCATTTTGACGTGGAATAGCATGATCTCTCCTCAGGCTTGATGAACGGAAGTGGATGTTTTGTCACGACGGAAAAACGCCAGGCGTTCTTCATCGAGGCTCAGGCCCAGGCCCGGTGTTTGCGGAACATGCAGTTCAAAATCGCGATACACCAGCGGCTCGCTGAGAATGTCTTCGGTCAGCAGCAAAGGGCCAAACAGTTCAGTGTCCCAAGCCAGTTTGTTCAGGGTGATAAAGGCATGGGCCGAGGCCATCGTGCCGAGCCCGCCTTCGAGCATCGTGCCGCCGTACAGGGCGATGCCAGCGGCTTCGGCAATCGCGGCAGTGCGCAACACAGCGCGCGGGCCACCGTTCTTGGCGATCTTCAAGGCAAACACCGACGCAGCGCCTTCGCGTGCCAGATTGAAGGCGTCTTCCACGCATTCGATGGATTCGTCGGCCATGATCGGCGCCGGGCTCATCGCATTCAGGCGCGCCATGCCGGCGCGGTTGTTGCGCGAGATCGGCTGTTCGATCAGGTCGATGCCGTTGGTGCCAAGGATTCGGCAAGCGCGCAATGCGACCGCTTCATCCCAGGCCTGATTGACGTCGACCCGCACACTGGCGCGGTCACCCAGGGCTTTTTTGATCGCAATAACGTGGGCCAGGTCGCGGTTGACTTCACCGGCGCCGATTTTCAGTTTGAAGATCCGATGACGACGCAGGTCGAGCATTTTTTCCGCTTCGGCTATGTCTTTGTCGGTGTCGCCGCTGGCCAGGGTCCAGGCCACCGGCAAGGCATCGCGAACACGCCCGCCGAGCAACTCGCTGACCGGCAGGCCGAGGCGCTTGCCCTGAGCGTCGAGCAACGCGGTTTCGATTCCGGACTTGGCAAAGGTATTGCCGCGGATGCTGCGTTCCAGACGCAGCATGGCGGCGTTCACATTGCCGCTGTCCTGGCCGATCAGCAGCGGCGCAAAGTGTTTGTCGATGTTGGTCTTGATGCTGTCCGGGCTTTCATTGCCATAGGCCAGGCCACCGATGGTGGTGGATTCACCGATCCCTTCGATGCCATCGGCGCAGCGCACACGAATGATCACCAGGGTCTGATTCTGCATGGTGTGCATCGCCAGCTTGTGCGGGCGGATGGTCGGCAGATCGACGATGATCGTCTCGATCGATTCAATGGCTGTTGCACGCATGTCGATACCCATCAGGTTCTTAAAGTTCTGGAACCGATTCTCGTACGGCTTTTTTTGCGATGCCAATATAGAATTGGTCTGACTTGATACCTTTAAGGTATGCAAACGACCGACGTTCGGAGGCCCCATGGAACTGCGTCATCTGCGGTATTTTCAGGTGTTGGCTCAAACCCTCAATTTCACCCGCGCCGCCGAGCTGCTGCACATCGCCCAACCGCCCTTGAGCCGGCAGATCCAGCAACTGGAAGACGAACTCGGGGTGTTGTTGCTGGAGCGTGGCCGGCCGCTGAAGCTGACGGAGGCCGGGCGGTTTTTCCATGAACACTCCGCCGCCCTGCTCGAACAACTGAACAAGGTTTGCGACAACACGCGGCGAATCGGCCTGGGGGAAAAGACCTGGCTGGGCATCGGCTTCGCGCCTTCGACCCTGTACGGCGTACTGCCGGAACTGATCCGCCGTCTGCGCAGCGGCGAGCCTCTGGAGCTTGAACTGGGGCTGTCGGAAATGACCACGCTGCAACAAGTGCAGGCGCTCAAGGCCGGGCGGATCGATATTGGCTTCGGGCGAATACGCATCGACGACCCGGCGATCATTCAAACGGTGCTGACCGAAGATCGGCTGGTCGCCGCCCTGCCCGCCGGGCATCCCCTGCTGGCCGGGCCGATCAGCCTGCGCGAATTGGCGAAGGAACCATTTGTGCTGTACCCCGGCAATCCGCGCCCGAGCTATGCCGACCATGTGATTGCACTGTTCGAGTCCTATGGCGTGAGCATTCACGTGGCGCAATGGACCAACGAACTGCAAACGGCCATCGGTCTGGTAGGGGCCGGGATCGGCGTCACGCTGGTGCCGGCCTCGGTGCAATTGCTGCACCGCGACGACATTGGCTTTACCCCGCTGCTGGAAGACAACGCCACCTCGCCGATTATTCTCAGTCGGAGGGTGGGTGATGTGTCACCCGGGTTGAATCATTGTTTGAAAATGATCGAAGAGCTGCAACCCCGGGCCTGACCGTCAGCCGGCAAACGCCCGGCGGCCGGCTCTAATCTCGGTACGCAGTTCGCCCACCAGGTCGGAGATTTCGCGCACTGTGGTCAATTCAGCGGTAGACACGCCATTGATCAATAAGTGAATGCACCCGGTGGCTGGCTCGAACACCTTAATGCACAGCAGTCCGTCGGCACTCTCCGTGCAATCGCAGGAAAGTGGCTCGAAGCCAGACTTCACAATGTTGCAAAGGACTGAAATGGGAACCATCGCTGTCGCCTCCGTGGCGGTTGGTCTAAATCAACCTGTTCAGGATAGATGGTCTTTTTACTTTCCGCCCCAGCCAATGCTCACTGAAAGTGATACCTGCCTCGCATATTGGCGAGGTTTTAATGGGAATTCCGGTCCCAGAACCAGTTCCAGAACCCTGGCAGCTCCACTGGCTGGGAACTGTCCTTGACGGTGCGCGCCATGGCCGCGCGCAGCACGGCGTCGTGATCATCGTAAAATGGTTTTTGCGCCAATGGCACGCCGGTGGCCTTGGCGCTGTCGATCAGGATTTGCAGGTATTCCCGGGCATGCCGGGCGGTGTAGCGGTTGAGGTCGTGGAAGGTCACCACCACCGGAATCACCCCATCCACGGTCGGCAACTCGCCCTGCGCGATGCGCTCACGCACTTCAGACATTGAACGCAGCATATGAGAGCGACGCCGGGGGCTGGCGTTGAAGCCCCAGATCTTGCCGTCGTTGGCACTCAAATCAGTCAGCAGCACATGCATGCCGTGCTGCTGATACGCCGCGAAGACGCGTTTGTCGTAGTTCCAGAATGGCGGGCGGACCAGGGTCGGCGGCGCACCGGTAATCGCCGCGATGTCGGCACTGCCTTTGCTCAGCGACTGCTCCAGTTCTTCCGGGCTCAGCGAACGGTGATTGGTGTGCCAGTGGGTTGCGGTGTGAAATCCCAGCACCTGCCCTTCTGCGTGTTCGCGATGCATCAGCTCGCGCCCGATATCACTGTCGCCGGCGCGCGGCGCACCGGTCTGCACGAAAAACACCGCTTTGATGTCGGGTTGCAGTGGATTGTCCTTCAGGCTGTCGAGCACCGTAGCGGTAGGGTTCCAGAAACTCGACGCGCTGGGGCCATCGTCGAAAGTCAGCAGAAAACGAATCGGCGCCTGGGCCTGTAGACGGTGTTCCGTCTGCGGGGTCAGTGCGATGGGGGCCGAAATGCAGCCTGCCAGCCCGGTGGCAATGGCGAGTACGCAGAATATGTTGAACAGCTGCTTCATGTTTTGCCTTGGGCCAGACCCTGACGGTCAACACTATGAATGGCAAAAATCCTTCGCCCGCTCTTCCTTCGCCGCCCCGTCAGTGACGCGGGCCGAGGTTTGATCAGGGTACACAGTGTTTGGTTCCGCGACCCGTCCCCCCAACGCACGGGTGATCCGAAAGCTAAGCTGAACATTCCCGTCAGCGCTTTCCAACCGCAGGTTCAGCCGATGTGTGGACGTCTGTCGCAGTACCGTGGCATTCACGATTTCGTTGCCGTGTTGAGCATTCCCGACGCAATGATCAATCACGTCGGGGATGAGCCCTTGGCCCGCTATAACGCGGCACCCACCACTCAACTCGCCCTGCTCCATCTTGAGCCGGACGGGCTGCACGCCGATCCGGTGCGCTGGGGTTGGCGCCCGCACTGGGCCAAGGATCGCGCGGCGCCGATCAACGCGCGGGTTGAAAAAGTCGCGCACGGTCCATTCTTTCGGGCGATCTGGCCACACCGGGCGATTGTACCGATCGACAATTGGTTCGAATGGGTCGACGCGGGTGATTCGACGCGACTGCCATGGCTGATTCGTCGACAGGACGGCGCACCGAGTTACTGCGCCGCCATTGGCCAGTTCCCGGGCGCTGGCAATGAACCACGCAGCGACGACGGTTTTGTCATCATCACCGCGGACAGCGTCGGTGGCATGCTCGACATTCATGACCGGCGGCCGGTGGTGTTGTCGCCGGAACTGGCGCGCGAATGGCTCGACCCGGCCACGCCCAAAGAACGCGCCGAACAGATGGTGCTGCTGCAAGGGGAACCCAGTGAAATGTTTGAGTGGTACAGGGTCGACAAGGCGGTCGGTAACGTCAGAAACCAGTCTCGCACGTTGATTGACCAGCTTGTTCAGGACTGATCAGTTGAACAGTCCTGTATAGACAGGAAAGTTATCGTTCAATGACTTCAACGCATGAACGTTACACAGACTGTTTCATATCAGAAACACATGCTGCGTGTATTTGAAATCAGCCCTCAACCGCTTGTCCGACAATGTCTTTATCGTACATACATTCCGTAACACTAAAGTTAGGATGCGCGCCGCATTTCCAATGGCATCGCCAAGTTGACCAAAAAGTCAACAAAGAAGGAAATCCTTATAAAATCAACAAGCATTGCAGAGAACTAAGTTGCGCGACGATCTTGTAATTAATCAAGTCAGCAGCCTGGAGTGTGTGTACCTGTCCATGACAGAACGCTATCAACTTGACTGCTTTATCGGGCAATACATAAAGACCCGGAACCTGCGTTCTATCCCCAATATCAACAACATCCTGCGTTCGACCCTCGCCACCTACGCCGGCACCCCGCCGGTCATGGTCAACGAGCTGAATGCATGGATCGACAGGAAATTGGGTTATCGGGCTTCCCACCCGGACTTTCCGTCGTTGGAAGACCTTTAAAATGATGCCCGGTGCCGTTCAGCACAAGAACTGAACGAACCGGACTTCGTTGCACTCACAGTAGTAGAGGCCTGCGGGCCTCCTTCTTTTCAGCTTTGTATTTCTGCACACCGCTTGTAACGCAGATCTCCCTGAATTCTCCATTCAACTGCTGAGCCCCAGCCCAGGCTGAACTCAGGAGCAAGACATGAGCGAGCTCGTCCCTTACGCCGTGCACTACTTGTTTGAAGGCGTTCGTCGGCACTTCTTCAAACTGGCCGAACAGTTTTCGGATGTCGACGCGATTCATTCGGCGTCCGCCCATGCCTATCCGCAGTCTGGGCGAAAGATCGCTGCACACGCCACCCTCGACGCCGCGCGGTTGACCGCCACGCAACTGGGCATTACCCAAATACGCTGGAACGAGGCGATCTAACTTATCCAAGCAAAAACACAACCCTGTAGCTGGCGAAGCCTGCGTCCGGCTGCGCAGCCGTCGTAAAATCGACGCATGCGGTGTTTCAGATAGACCGCGTCAGCAGGATTTACGACTGCTTCGCAGCCTCGCGCTGCTCGTCAGCTGCTACAAAGGTTGTGGTGCATGGGGTCAGGGCTTCAGCGGACGCTCTTGGTCGCGGTCTGACAGCTCCCGACTGTCGTCATGTTTCCAGTCCTGCCGCGAACGTTCCTGCCGCTTGATCTCTTCCTCCGTGGGTTCATCCTCATCGTCAAAATCCGGATGTTTTTGATCGTTGGCCATGCGCACCTCTCTTCCAGTGAAGGGACCCATTAAGCGTAGAACACATTTGAGCGTTCGACTCAGAGCCACCAACGCAGCAAAAAGAAAAACCCCATGCTCAAGAGCATGCTGAGCAAGGTGTTACGGGTGTAAAGCACCAGCCCCACCGCCACCAGCGAACTGATCAGGTACGGGTTGTCCCACTGCAGATTCAGCTGCTTGTCGGGCATGAACACAATCGGCCCGCAGATCGCGGTCAACATGCCGGGCACGGCAAACCCGAGGAACTGCCGGGCATTGCTGCTCAAGCGCACCGGCAACCGGGGTTCGAGAAACACGTAGCGGTTGAGAAACACCAGCACACCCATTCCGACAATCACCGCCCACACCATCATGCTGTTCGCCCCAGGTAGAGTTTGTTGCAGATAAAACCGGCGGTCATACCCGCCAACCCGGACAGTACAAGCGCCGAGCCCCATTGCCAGTAGCTGAACAACACCGAACAGAACAGCGACACCGCGACGCACACTACCGTGGGCGCGTTGCGCACCACCGGCGTAATCAAGGCGATAAAGGTGGCGGCGATGGAGAAGTCCAGGCCCAGATGCTCCAGCCCCGGAATGCTGCTGCCCAGCACAATGCCCGCCAGCGTGAACAGGTTCCAGGCGATGTAAAACGTCAGCCCGACGCCCAGCGCGTACCAGCGATTGAATTGCTGTTTGTCGTGCTGACTGGTCAAGGCAAACAACTCGTCGGTGAGCAAAAAGCCCAGCCCCACCCGCCAACGCCCCGGCAACGGCGAAATCACCGAACGCATGCTCATGCCATACAGCAGATGCTGCGAGGTCAGCAGCAAAGTGGTCAGCAGAATCGAAAAGACCCCGGCACCGCCCTTGAGCATGCCGATGGCGACCAACTGTGCGGCCCCGGCAAACACAATGCTCGACAAGCCCTGCCCTTGCAGCGGCGTGAGGTTGGCCTCGATGGCCATGGACCCGGCCAGCAAGCCCCAAGGCGCGGTGGCCAGGGACAGCGGCATGATCGCCACAGCGCCACGCAGAAAGGCACTGCGCGGCATGATTGAATTCGTCATAACGCCCTACAACCGGTGAAAGACCCGAGACTGTGCCAGCCGTCGCGGCGGATGGCTTGAACAATCTTGCGCACTTGCGTCGTGAGCGTGTGCAGCGAAGGCGCTCCGTTCATCGGCCGGGCGCTTGATTCGCCTCGATAGTAGCAACATGATGGCGCTGCATATTTCCTTGAGGCCAGGCCCTGCATGAGCTCAGTCGAACCCGATAGCGATGTCTATAAAACCCTGCTGGAGTCAACCAATGCGATTCCCTGGCGGATCGACTGGAAAACCATGACCTTCAGCTACATCGGCCCGCAGATCGAGGCGTTGCTGGGCTGGAAACAGGACAGTTGGGTGACGGTCAACGACTGGGTCGAGCGCATGCACCCGGACGATCGGGATTACGTGGTGGAGTTCTGCGTCTCGCAATCGCGTGCCGGGGTCGATCATGAAGCGGATTATCGGGCACTGACCCAACAGGGCGACTACGTGTGGATTCGCGACGTGGTGCACGTGGTGCGCAAGGACGGCGAAGTCGAAGCGTTGGTGGGCTTCATGTTCGACATCAGCGAACGCAAGAAAACCGAAGAACACCTGAGCCGGCTGCAGAAGCAACTCGAAGAGTATTCGTTCCAGGACGGCCTCACCGGTATCGCCAACCGGCGTATGTTCGACACCGTCATGGAACGCGAATGGGGCCATGCCCAGCGCACCGGTTTGCCGTTGTCGTTGCTGATCCTCGACATCGACTACTTCAAGCAATTCAACGACCACTACGGCCACATCAAAGGTGACGAATGCCTGCGCCAGGTGGCCCAGACGTTGTCGCTGGCGGCCAATCGTCCGCGTGACTTCATCGCCCGGATCGGCGGCGAAGAATTCGTCTGGCTGCTCCCGGAAACCGACGCCGAGTCCGCACGGCTGGTGGCGCGCAAATGCCTGCACCTGATTCGCCAACAACAGATTGCCCATGCATTTTCCCCGGTATCGCCGCTGTTGAGCGTGAGCCTGGGCGTCGGCACCACGGTCGCGCCGCTACAGGCGACGGCTGTGGACTTCATCGAGCAGGTCGACAAATTGCTCTATCGCGCCAAACACAACGGGCGGATGCGCGCCGAGTTCGCGGATTTGCGCTGATCACTGGGAGACGTCCGAGTACCATGAAGCGATTCGCCAACAGGTCACGGAGTCGACATGTTTTACCGGATCGCCGCCGACGGGCTGGTGCTGTTTCATCTGCTGTTCATTCTGTTCGTGCTGTTCGGCGGGCTGCTGGTACTCAAATGGCGGCCGCTGATCTGGGCCCACCTGCCTGCTGCTGCGTGGGGTGTGATGGTCGAAGTCTTGCACCTGACCTGCCCGCTGACCCCGTGGGAAAACCTCATGCGCCAGGCCGCCGGGCAAACCGGCTACGGTGGTGGCTTTATCGAGCACTACATCTGGCCGGTGATTTACCCCGCCGGCTTGACGCCGCCGATTCAATTGGCGCTGGGCAGCGTGGTGCTGGCGATCAACGTGCTGGTCTATCGTCGGTTGTTCAGGCAGTGGAAACTGCGCCGGGCCGCCTGAAACCAACGCCGAGGATGAACCCATGCTGTCGATTGAAGACCTGACTTTGCTCCAGGCCATCCGCGAAACCGGCAGCCTGTCGCGGGCCGCAGCGCACCTGGGCAAGGCGCCGTCGACCGTGTCCTACGCCGCGCGGCAACTGGAAGAACGCTTCGACGCGCTGCTCTTCGACCGCCGTCGCTACCGCTTGCAGCTCACCCCGGCCGGCGAGTTGCTGGTGAACGAAGCGGCGCGGTTGATGCAGGACGTGTCCCGCCTGACCCAACGGGTGCAGCAAGTGGCCAACGGCTGGGAAAGCCGACTGTGGATTGTCACTGACGAACTGCTCGAATTCGAAACCTTGATTCCGGTGATCCATGAGTTTGATGCGCTGGAATCCGGCGTGCCGCTGCGCATCACCCAAGAGGTGCTCAAAGGCGTTTGGGAAGCCCTGCGTGAAGGGCGCGCGGATTTGATCATTGGCGCCACCAACGAGCCACCGGCGATTCCGACCCTGCGCTGGATGCAGTTGGGGGAAATGGAGTGGGTGTTCGCAGTTTCACCGAAACACCCGCTGGCCAAGGCCAAAGAACCGATTTCCCGGGCCATGGTCGCGCAGCACCGGGCGATCGTCGTGGCGGACTCGTCGCGGGTCACCGAGGGCAGCACCTACGGCGTGTCGGGCGGCCAACCGGTGCTCGCGGTGCCGACCATGCGCGCCAAAGTCCTCGCTCAATGCGATGGCCTGGGCGTCGGCTGGCTGCCCCGGCACCGGGTGGGCTCGCTACTGAAAAACGGCACGCTGGTTGAAAAACAGATGGCCGACCCACGCGAACCGAACATCCTGTACGCCGGCTGGCGCGGCGATCATGACGGCCGGGCATTAGGGTGGTGGCTGGAAAAACTCAAGCAGTCGTACCTGTCCACCAAACTGGTCCAGGGCAGCGACCGGTTTATCTGACCTCAATTGGCTATCACGCTCATGTTGCGCCCGCTGGACTTGGCCACATACAAGGCCTTGTCCGCTGCGGTGACCACATCGTCGGGCTGGTCCTGCGAGGCCGTGTTGTAGGCGCAAACGCCGATACTGACGGTCACCCTGCCCTCTGCGCTGTCCAGGTGCTCAATGTCCTCCAGCAGGACGGCGTGACGGATTTTTTCAGCCACCAGAAAAGCGCCGACATAGTCCGTGCCAGGCAGCACGACCGTGAACTCTTCGCCGCCATAACGGGCGGCTAGATCACCGGGGCGCTTGATGTTGTCCTTGATGATCGAGCTGATCCGGCGCAAACACTCATCACCGGCGACGTGACCGTAGCGGTCGTTGAAGCTCTTGAAGTGATCGACATCGATCATCAGCATCGCGAGGTGGGTCTGGGTGCGCCGGGCGCGGCCCATTTCCGCGAGGATAAACAGGTCAAACTGACGCCGGTTGGACAGCCCGGTCAACGCGTCCTCCAGGGCCAGCAGCTCAAGGCTGCGATTGACCTCGATGAGTTTTTCCTGGCCATCAAGCAACACGCGCTGAAAGTGATGTTGCTGCTTCATGAAGTGAATGAGGCGATAACCGAGCGCGCCCAGAAACAGCAGCAGCAACAATACGATCCCCGCGCTCAGCGCCGTCTCCTTGCGCCAACTGGCCAGCACCTCCTCCTTGTCCAGCGCGGTAAAGATGATCAGCGGATAACCGCTGACCCGCCAAAACCCGACCACCCGTTCCACACCGTCCACAAACGACTTGACAGTGGCCGTGCCGGAATCGCCTTTAGGCAACAGTTGGGTAAACAGCGGCCCCTTGGCCACGCTGCTGCCAATGTCAGCCGCTTTGAACGGCCGACGTACAACAATGCTGGCGTCATCGGCAATCAGGTTGATCACCCCGTTCTGGCCCATGTCGATGCTGTCGTACAGCTCAAGGAAATGACTGAGATAGATCGTGGCCAGCGCCACCCCGGCGAATCGGCCATCCGGATAATTGATCCGGCGCGACACGGTCATGATCCATTCACCGCTCGAGCGACTTTTTATCGAACGACCGATATGTGGGCCACGGTCGGTATGGTCACGATGGAAGATGAAATATTCACGGTCGGAATTGTTGGCGTTGGGCACCTCTGCGCCATTGGAGTTAGCGATCCAGCGCCCTTGTTCGTCGTAGACAAACAAGCCATGCAGTTGTTTGAGCTCATCACGTTCAGCGCGGAGCAATCGTTGCAACCGGGGCAGTTGCTGCGGGCCGACGCCCTCGTTTTCGAGGCGGTCCACCAAGGCAAACAGCAGCGTATCGGCCTGTTTGATCGACGCCTGCGCCTGCGAAGCCAGGGTTTGCGCCAGGTTGGACATCGCCACTTCTTTGTCTTGCAGATGGTACTGGCGCGAGTTCCAGGCTTCCCAGAACACGATCACCGTCATCGACAGGCACACCGCCACGAGCAGCACTACCGCATAGCGGACCTTGAGCCTTGATTCGATCTGGCCGGGCACCCAAGGCGTGGCCGGACGCGGGTTTGCAATCGGATCTTTGATGGACGGATTCCCCATGACAGTCCCTGATTTGTTATGACAGGGCGATTTTTCCTGTTCGCCCTTTAGATGTCGCATCA
Organism: Pseudomonas mucoides; assembly: GCF_015461845.1. Lineage (GTDB taxonomy): Bacteria > Pseudomonadota > Gammaproteobacteria > Pseudomonadales > Pseudomonadaceae > Aquipseudomonas > Aquipseudomonas mucoides. Next base: position 804,184 of record NZ_JACOPW010000002.1, read on the forward strand.
GAAACACGATAGGTGATTTGCCGGCCCCGTGACGAGTTTGTGTCGGGAAACCTTATCTCGACGCCTGCTTCACCGCCTCAAGCCAGGCTGGATCCAGACGGGTCTGGTCGGTGTCGATGCCCAGTTCCTCCATTCGCGCCTTGTGCTGATCCATTTCGCGAACCAGCTGACTGTGGTCGCTGGAGTTGGCGTCCAGCTCGTGCATCTGGTGCAGGCCCAGGTGATAGAAACGCAGCAGTTTCATGGCCACTGGATCACCGGTCGCCATCGCTGCGGTGACCTGATGCATGATGTTGGTGATGCTCATCAGGCTGCGTTTGAGCTGCCAGCCGTAGACTGCCGCAGCCATCCATGGCTGGTTCCAGAACTTGCCGCGCATCAGCGCCACCATCAGCAACACCGCGATAAACACACCGCCGACGTTATACCGCAGGTTGTCGCCGCCGGGTTCACCGAACACCGCCACCGCCGCCGTGGACAGCACCATCGCCAGCGCGAGGAACATCAGGGCAATAATCACCGTACTGCGGCGCGTCTGTTGTCGATAGGTTTGAGCGTTCTGCGGCTGGATTTCGAACATCGCGACAGGTTTCCTTGGGAGCAGAGACAAAAAGAAAGCCAGGCATTATCGCCTCTGCGAGGGATTTAGCTATGCTGGGGCTCCTTTTCATCTTTTCATCGTCAAACGGGGGACATGGCGGTATAGCGCAGTTCGTGCCATCTTCATCCATGGATACACACTATTCGGATGCCCTTCGCGCGGTTCGGCGAGTGACATCGTTTTAAGGATCACTGAATGACCCAACGACAAGTAATCAACGCCTCGGTCAGCCCTAAAGGCAGCCTGGAAACCCTTTCCCAACGCGAAGTCCAACAACTGAGCGAAGCCGGTTCCGGCAGCACCTACAACATCTTCCGCCAGTGCGCCCTGGCCATTCTCAACACCGGCGCCCATGTCGATAACGCCAAGACCATTCTCGAAGCCTACAAAGATTTTGAAATCCGCATCCACCAGCAAGATCGCGGCGTACGCCTGGAACTACTGAACGCCCCGGCCGACGCCTTCGTCGACGGCGAAATGATCGCCAGCACCCGTGAAATGCTGTTCAGCGCCCTGCGTGACATCGTCTACACCGAAAACGAACTCGACAGCCAGCGCATCGACCTGAGCACCTCCCAGGGCATCAGCGACTACGTGTTCCACCTGCTGCGCAACGCCCGCACACTGCGTCCCGGCGTCGAACCGAAGATCGTGGTCTGCTGGGGCGGTCACTCGATCAACACCGAAGAATACAAATACACCAAGAAAGTCGGCCACGAACTGGGCCTGCGCAGCCTCGACATCTGCACCGGTTGCGGCCCCGGCGTGATGAAAGGCCCGATGAAAGGCGCGACCATCGCCCACGCCAAACAGCGTATCCACGGCGGTCGCTACCTCGGCTTGACTGAACCTGGAATCATCGCCGCCGAAGCGCCGAACCCGATCGTCAATGAGCTGGTGATCCTGCCGGACATCGAAAAACGCCTGGAAGCGTTCGTGCGCGTCGGCCACGGCATCATCATTTTCCCGGGGGGTGCGGGCACGGCCGAAGAATTCCTGTACCTGCTCGGCATCCTGATGCACCCGGACAACGACGGCCTGCCCTTCCCGGTCATCCTCACCGGGCCCAAGCATGCCGCACCGTATCTGGAGCAACTGGACGCGTTCGTCGGCGCCACGCTGGGCGACGCGGCGAAGAAACATTACGAGATCATCATCGACGATCCGGCGGAAGTCGCACGGCAGATGACTCAGGGACTCAAAGCGGTCAAACAGTTCCGCCGCGAGCGCAATGACGCGTTCCACTTCAACTGGCTGCTGAAGATCGACGAAGGCTTCCAGCGCCCGTTCGACCCGACCCATGAAAACATGGCCAACCTGGAGCTGAGCCTGGCCATGCCGGCCCACGAACTGGCGGCCAACCTGCGCCGTGCGTTCTCCGGCATTGTCGCCGGCAACGTCAAGGACAAGGGTATCCGCCTGATTGAGCAGCACGGGCCGTATCAGATCCGTGGCGATGCCCAGATCATGCGTCCGCTGGATCAATTGCTCAAAGCGTTCGTCGCCCAGCACCGGATGAAACTGCCGGGTGGCGCGGCGTATGTGCCGTGTTATCAGGTCGTGGCATAACCCACGATCCGACTAACACCCTTTACCCCTGTAGGAGCGAGCCTGCTCGCGATGAGGCCAGATCAGTCAGCATTGATGCTGAATGACACTCCGCCATCGCGAGCAGGCTCACTCCTACAGGGGGTTAGTGGGGTTACAGGTGATCAGCATCAATCACTGCTTTGGCAAACGCCTGCGGATCTTCCTGCGGCAGGTTGTGGCCGATGCCGCCATTGATCAGCCGGTACTCATACTTGCCGGTAAATCGCTTGGCGTAATCCTCGGCCGCCGGATGCGGCGCGCCGTTCGCGTCACCTTCCATCGTGATGGTCGGCACCGTAATTGATGGCGCCGTGGCCAACTTCTGTTCCAGCGCTTCGTATTGCGGCTCGCCCTGCACAATGCCCAACCGCCAGCGGTAATTGAAAACGGTGATCGCGACATGGTCCGGGTTGTTCAGCGCGGCAGCGCTGCGATCATAGGTCGCGTCGTCGAACACCCATTTTGGCGACGCCGTCTGCCAGATCAACTTGGCAAAGTCGTGACGGTTTTTTTCGTAGCCGGCCTGGCCACGATCGGTCGCGAAATAAAACTGGTACCACCACTGCAATTCAGCCTTGGGCGGCAACGGGTTCTTGCCTGCGGCCTGGTTGCCGATCAGGTAGCCGCTGACCGACACCAACGCCTTGACCCGCTCCGGCCACAGCGCCGAGACGATGTCCGCCGAACGCGCACCCCAGTCATAGCCGCCGAGTACCGCCTGTTTGATCTTCAGCGCATCCATGAAGTCAATCACGTCACTGGCCAGCGCCGCAGGTTGGCCGTTGCGCAGGGTCTTGTCCGACAGGAACTGCGTGTCGCCATAACCCCGGGCGTATGGAACCAGCACCCGGTACCCCTTGGCCGCCAGCAACGGCGCCACTTCGCTGTAGCTGTGGATGTCGTAGGGCCAACCGTGCAGGAGAATCACCACGGGACCGTCAGCAGGCCCCACCTCGGCGTAAGCCACATTCAACAAGCCAGCCTTGACGTGCTTCAGCGGCCCGAACGAGTCGTGCGACTCCACGTTCGCCACCACCGGCTCTGCAGTCGGGGTCGCGGCTTGCGCTGTGGCGGCACTGAGGACACCGAACTGCATCAGCGCAACAGCGAGCATCGTTGGTGCCAGGAAGCGGCGACGTGATTCGGTTTTACGGCTCAACACATTCATCTTCATAGTGATTTCCCTACCCGTCATTTGTCGGTTGTTTTGCACGACTCAGTGGATGGATCAACCGCCCTGATTGCCGCACTCGCGGTGACGATAGTCGGTGGCGGTGAGGCAAGTCGTCTTGTCTCGATGGAAGCCATTTAATCGCCCGCAGGTATCTGCCATGTGTCGTCAACACCGCGTTATTAAGGCGTAAGGTGTCAAACAGCGCCTGCGATACAGTGCGATACAATTCTCCGAATCGAATAAAAAAGAGGGTTGAGCAATGGAGCATGTGAACCACATCCTGATCGTCGATGACGATCGCGAGATCCGCGAGCTGGTGGGCAATTACCTGAAGAAGAACGGCCTTCGGACCACGGTGGTTGCGGATGGCCGGCAGATGCGCCATTTTCTGGAAACCAATCAGGTCGACCTGATCGTGCTGGACCTGATGATGCCCGGCGATGACGGCCTGGTGCTGTGCCGTGAATTGCGCGCCGGCAAGCACAAAGCCACGCCGATCCTGATGCTCACCGCTCGTAATGACGAAACCGATCGCATCCTCGGCCTGGAAATGGGCGCAGACGATTACCTGACCAAACCCTTCGCCGCCCGCGAATTGCTCGCGCGGATCAACGCGGTATTGCGCCGTACACGGATGCTGCCACCGAACCTGCTGATCACCGAAACCGGTCGTCTGCTCGGTTTCGGCCGCTGGCGTCTCGACACCACGGCTCGCCACTTACTGGATGAAAACGACACCATGGTCGCCCTCAGTGGCGCGGAATACCGGTTGCTGCGCGTGTTTCTCGATCACCCGCAACGGGTGCTCAGCCGCGACCAGTTGCTCAACCTGACCCAGGGCCGTGATGCCGACCTGTTCGATCGCTCCATCGATTTGCTGGTGAGCCGCTTGCGCCAACGCTTGCTTGATGACTCGCGCGAACCGACCTATATAAAGACCGTGCGCAGCGAAGGCTACGTGTTCTCCTACCCGGTGGAGTTGCTCGGCGCCGAATCCTGATGGGGTTTTGTATCCGTCTGTATAAGAACCCGCGACAGATACGCAAACCCCGATTTCGACGGGTTACAGCACACATCACCGATACACCCGAGCGTTTAACTGTGATCACCGGATAGCAGCCGCTACCGCCCCACTCACACTAAACGCACGGAGTATCACCCATGTTCAACTTCTCGAAAGTCTCGTCCCTGGCACTTGGTCTGGCACTGGTCGGTGGTCTCGGTCTGTCTAACCTGGCATCGGCGAACACCGCCCATGCCGTGTCCCACAGTCAGCATCAGCAACGGTTGGTGGAAGGTGGTTCGGATCGATTGATCGAAAATCGTGTCGCTGAAGGCGGTGCGGATCGGCTGCAAGAACTGCGTGAACGCGTGGCGCTGATCAGTCCGAACAACGCCGTTCGCGCTGGTGTGGTGGTGGCGGAGAACCGCCCTGAGTTCGGTTCGAAATATCAGCGGTATTGAGTCACAATAGAGATCCCCTGCAGTTTGATTGAGTGGTGTCCAGTAACGAGACCAGCCGCGGTTCCATCGAGCTCTCCAGCACCTCAATCAACGCCAGCGTCACCGGCAGCTTGAAGCGCCGCCGCCCCGCGCTGCCGGGGTTGAGGAATAGCGTATCGTCGCGCCATTCGATGCGCGGTTGGTGCGAATGGCCAGTGATCACCAGTTTGATGTCAGCATCGAGCAACGCCGGAACATCGGCGATGTCATGCACCAGCAACGTGCCCCATCCGTTCAGTTCAAAGCGCAGCAGATCCTCGAGATCTGCCGCCCAAGGCTCGGTCAGGTCATTGTTCCCGCGCACCACCTGCAGCGGAGCAATGGATGCCAGTTGATCGAGAATATCGCGGCTGCCGATGTCACCCGCGTGGATGATCCGCTCACAGCCCTCCAGCGCCGCCACCGCTTCGGCGCGGAGCAAGCCATGGGTATCGGAGATCACGCCAACCTTCATGCACAACTCCAGACGACGCTTGGAACTCAGGCGTTCAAGGATCTACTTGTGCCATCAGTTCGGCAACCGATTCCTGGCGTTTGGCGTAGCGCTGGGCCAGCACCGCACAGACCATCAACTGAATCTGATGGAACAGCATCAACGGCAGGATCAACACGCCGATGGTGCTGCCGGCGAACAGCACTTGGGCCATCGGCACGCCAGTGGCCAGGCTTTTCTTCGAGCCGCAGAAGAGGATGGTGATGCGGTCTTCCACATTGAAACCAAAGGCTTTGCCCAGCACCGTCGAGGCCACCAACACCAGCCCCAGCAACACGCAGCACGCCACCACCAGCCCGGCCAGTTCCCACAGTGGGATTTGCTGCCAGATGCCCTCGTTCACCGCTTCACTGAACGCGCCGAAGACCACCAACAGAATCGATCCCTGATCGACAAACTTCAGCCAACCCTTGTTGCGTCCGACCCAAGCACCGATCCAGCGCCGCGCAATCTGCCCGGCAATGAATGGCAGCAGCAGTTGCACGCTGATCTTCACAATCGCATCGAGCGTCGAGCCGCCGTCGCCATGCACATTCAGCAGCAGCGTCACCAACAATGGCGTGATAAAGATCCCGAACAGACTGGACGCCGCCGCACTGCAAATTGCCGCCGGAATATTCCCCCGCGCCAGGGAGGTAAACGCAATGGCCGACTGCACCGTGGCCGGCAGCGCGCAGAGGTAGAGCATGCCCATGTACAGGTCGTCACCGATCAGGGGCGACAGCACCGGTTTGAGCGCCAGGCCGAGCAGCGGAAACAGCACAAAGGTCAGGCTGAACACCAGCAAATGCAGGCGCCAGTGGCCGGCGCCGGCGATGATCGACTCGCGTGACAGTTTGGCGCCATGCAGGAAAAACAGCAGCGCGATGGCGATGTTGGTCAGCCAGCCAAAGCCCACCGCGACCTGACCGCTGGCGGGCAAAAAACTGGCGAGCAGCACGACGCCGATCAGGGTCAGGGTGAAGTTGTCGGGTAGGAAGCGAGGGCGCGTCATCGAGGGCATCCGGGTTTGCCAGGAACGTGATCTCGACTCTAACGCTTCTGCGGATTACCGACTAACGCTAGTAAGCCAGGAGATGTCGCCTAACGGACATGACTGACGAGTCAACCTGCGTTCTTGACGCCTGGTGCCATTCAGTGGGAAAACATGCCGGGCCCGAATGGAAGTGTCGGTTATTCACGATCAAGGAAGACTCATGAAAACCCTGTTCTGTTTACTGATCGCCACCGGCGTCGGCGGTGCCTTGCAATACGCGGGCATTCCCCATGGCCTGTTGCTGGGGTCGATTCTGGCAACGGCATTGATCGCCAGTCGTCTGCACTTCTCCGCTACCCTGCGTTTCGGCCTCGGCTACGTGCAGATCGTACTGGGGATCGCGACCGGCCTGATGTTTACCGCGTGGGACAGCCACACCGTCGCGGCCATGCTCCCCAGCCTCGGTTTGATGCTGTTTTGCCTGATGGTGCAAAGCTCGGTGGCCGGCCTGGCGCTGCTGAAAATCGCCGGATGGAACCGCAAGGATTCGCTGCTGGCGGTCTACCCCGGCGCACTTGCTGCGATATTCGACTTGCTCGAATCCGAACGCGCGTCCAGCAAAGTGATTGTCGTGCATCTGGTGCGACTGCTCGCCATCACCCTTCTCGTCAGCTTCTGCATTCCCGGACAGACCCACCTGGCGATGGCCGACAGCAACCTGCAAGACATGAGCATGGCACTGCCCCTGCTGTCGCTGATCGCCTTGTGCCTGTTGCTCGGTCGCTTGCTGCTGAACATCGGCGTGCCGGCACCGTTCATGCTCACGGCCATCGTGCTCACTGGCGCCTACCTCAAGTCCGGTTACTTGCAGGGCTTTCACATGCCGTCATGGAGTGTCGACTTCGCGACCGTGCTGCTCGGCGCGCTGATTGGTTCGAAATTCAAGGACATCTCTTTCGGCGAACTCCTGCATCACGGCCGTACCGCCGTGATGTCGGTCGGCCTGATGCTGCTGATCGCCGCCGCATTTGCCGGCGTCGCCGGGCAGTTTTTGGGCAGCAATCCCTTGTCGCTATGGCTGGCGTACATGCCGGGCGCCATCGAGACCATCGCCCTCGTCGCCTTCAGCGGCGGGCTGAATGTCGTGTTCATCCTCACCCATCACCTGGTGCGCATGGTGGTGCTGCACTTTGCGCCGGCACTGGTGGTGCAGGCGCGGCGCTGGCGGGAGGATGTTTGACCGGCAGTCGCGTATCAGAGCAAAGGATTAAGTCGGAGAGATGGTGGCCAGTGCGCCAATCAGAATGGTCAACACCAGAAAACCACCGAGGAAAATTGCCATCTTGCCCATTGGAGCCTCCAACATTGTGAATTCGCGGTAGGCCGTCATTGTGAGCCTGCAACTGAGTGCATTACAGAGGCAGATGGACCAGGAAAATACGGATCAGATGCCCGAAACGAAAAAGCCCCGCCCCACTGATGTGGGACGGGGCTTTCTACTGCATGGACCGCCGTTTTACAGGTCAGTGATTTCCTTGTGGCGTGGCACCAGCGCCTTCATCACGCTCCAGGCCACCAGATAGGCCAGCGAGCAGATCGCGAACATGATCATGTAGCCGGTGTGAATGTCGTTGATCGATTTGTAGTAGTCGAACACGTAACCACCGATCTTCGTCATCACCACACCGCCCAGACCACCCGCCATGCCGCCAATACCGACCACCGACGCAATGGTTTTTTGCGGGAACATGTCAGACACGGTCGTGAAGATATTGCACGACCACGCCTGATGCGCCGACGCGCCTACACCAATCAACAACACCGGCACCCAGAAACTGATGTAACCCAATGGCTGCGCCAACAACACCACCAACGGGAACAACGCGATCACCAGCATGGCTTTCATACGACCGTCATACGGCTTGTCGCCGCGCGCCATGAAGTAGCTCGGGAACCAGCCGCCGCCGATGCTGCCGATCATCGTCATGCTGTACAACACGGCGAGCGGTGCAACGATGGCCGCGCCCTTCATCTCGTATTGCGCCGACAGATAGGTTGGCAGCCAGAACAGGAAGAACCACCACACGCCGTCCGTCATGAACTTGCCGAAGGCAAACGCCCAGGTCTGGCGGTAGGTCAGCAGTTTGAACCACGATACTTTTTTGGCAGCGACACCCGACACTTGCGGGGTGACCACTTGCACCGGTTCATCGGCACGAATGTAGGCCAGTTCCTCGGCCGACAGACGTTTTTGCTGCTCCGGTTTCTCGTAGAGTGCGATCCAGACAGCGACCCAGACGAAGCCCAACAGGCCAATCACGATGAACGCTGCTTCCCAGCCCCAAATGCCGGCAATCAATGGCACGCAGATCGGCGCCAGGATCGCGCCGACGTTCGCGCCGGAGTTGAAGATGCCGGTGGCGAACGAGCGTTCCTTCTTCGGGAAGTATTCCGCAGTGGCCTTGATCGCAATCGGGAAGTTACCCGCCTCACCAATCGCCAGAACCGCCCGCGACAACATGAAACCGGCAATGGACACCGGAATGACAGCCAGCCCGAGCGCACTGCTCAGGAAGCCGATGCCCTCACCCATTGGCACTGCAAAGGCGTGCATCACCGCACCGGTGGACCAGATGCCAATCGCTAACATGTACGCTTTCTTGGTGCCGATCTTGTCGACGAAGCGGCCGGCGAACAACATGGAAATCGCATACACAAACTGGAAAACCGAGGCGATGTTGGCGTAGTCGGTGTTACTCCAGCCAAATTGCGTCGACAGCTGCGGCGCTAAAAGACTGAGTACCTGGCGGTCCAGATAGTTGACGGTCGTGGCAAAAAACAACAGTGCACAGATCGTCCAGCGGTATTTGCCGACCGCCTGGCCGACGCGTTGCGCATTGATGGGCTCGTTCAGATTCATGGCATCACTTTATTATTGGATTATGGTGATGATCTCTCGGTTTCAAGCGAGATCAATTGTGTCGTAGAGCATCGCCAAAACGCGAGGAATCCGCGCCAAGGCTGGTCAGGTTCAGCCGTGTCTTGCGATTAGCCGTTTTGCGCTATCGGTTAACTCACGCGTAGCGCGATCTCAATGGCGCAAGCCGGGCATGTAGTGATGCGAGGAAGCGTTTGGCGGGACAGTCGCCTGTGACGGGCGAGATGGCGCAGACGGGTAAAGCGTCAGGAACGAACCGGAAGCAGCGGCATTCAGCGAGGTGAGGACGCAGGTTGAATTCATGATGGGCCGACACTCTTTCTTATTTTTAGGATGAACAGATCGCTAATCGTCTGTCGTCGTACAACTGTGCCTTTTATATCGAGTCCCATACGACGCTGTCAATCTGAAAAATTGCCGTTGGTCTAGAGAATCACCCCCGTTTAAAAGCCAAATCATCGCTGAACGCTCTGGCGATGGGCTTCACGGCTTGTTGTTCGTCGGGCGATATTAGTGACACGCGGGGACTGAAGTCATCCGTCGATGTTGTACGACGACGCATGTATTCAGGACAATGCGCCTCGCCGGGACATCGGCGAGGCGTTTTAAGTCAGAGAGGCAGGCTTGATGGCTGATCGTCAAGGGTCAGTTCGACACTGTCGCGGTACTCGGGCACGGACACTGACCACCCCAGTTCCAGACTGATGCGTCGGCGCAATACATCCGCGGCGTTGGGCTCGCCATGTACCACATAAGTATGCTTCGGCGGTCGTTTGAACCCGCGCAACCACTGGATGATTTCATCAGCGTCGGCGTGCGCGGACAACGTTTCCATGGGCACCACCTCCGCCCGGATGGGCACGTCTTTACCGTGGATGCGCACCGACGGCGCACCGGCGACGATCTGCGCACCGCGAGTGCCTCCTGCCTGGAAGCCTGGGACCAACAGGGTATTCAGCGGATTCGGCGCCAATGCTTTGAGGTGGTGCAGCACCCGCCCTCCTGTCGCCATGCCGCTGGCGGCGATAATCACCGCCGGGGTGCGCTGCTGATCCAAATTAATAGAGTCACGAGTCGACCGCACAAAGTGTGTGCCCAGGCACATGCCTTCGCAGTCCTCCAGCGACAGCCGATGCTCACTGCGAAAGCGCTGGTACAAGCGCGTGACATCTGTCGCCATAGGGCTGTTGAGGTAGATCGGCAGGTCTGGAATGGCATGCGTCTGTTTCAGCCGATACAAGTAATACATCAGCAATTGAGCACGCCCGACAGCAAACGATGGCACCAGCGTGATGCCATAACGCATGGCCGTGCGATTGATGACCTCGGCCAGTTTTTTCTCCGGAGGCTCGTCAGGGTGCAGACGGTCACCGTAGGTTGACTCAATGAGCAAGAAATCAGCTTGTTCGATGGTTTCCGGCGCGAACATCAGCGGGTCGTTCGGCCGCCCCAAATCCCCGGAAAACACCAGCGTTACGCCATCGGCCACCACTTCGACGGTGGCGGCGCCCAGTATGTGCCCGGCGCCGCGCAACTTAATGCTCATGCCGGGCACAATGTTCACCGGGTGATGCAACTCCAGGGGTCGCAACAGCTTCAGCGCCCGTTCAGCGTCTTGTTCGGTGTAAAGTGGTAGCGCCGGTGCGTGTTTGGAGTAGCCATGCCGATTGGCAAACTCGGCTTCCTCTTCCTGTAAGCGACCACTGTCTCGCAGCAGGATTTTCACCAGCTCACAAGTCGCCGCCGTGGCATAAACCGGCCCGCGATAACCGTTGCGCACCAGCACCGGCAAGTAGCCGCTGTGATCAAGATGAGCATGAGTCAGCACAATGGCGTCGAGATCGCGGACCGGCAGCTGAAAAGGGTCCCAGTTATGCAATCGCAGTTGCTTGTAGCCCTGAAACAGGCCGCAATCGATCAGCACATGCTGGTCCCTGTGTTCCAACAGGTATTTGCTGCCTGTGACCGTGCCTGCCGCACCGAGAAATGTCATTCGCATGGCCGTCTCCTTGATCATCCTTGGGGGCGCGATGGCTTGACGATCATCAAGCTGCACGGCGCCTTGTTCAGCACACTCTCGACGGTACCGCCGATGAACCGGTCGATCCCGTGATGATAGGCGGTACCCAGCACCACCAAGTCAAAAGCCTGTTGTCGAGCAAACTTCACGATCACCTTGTGAGGGATGCCCTTCAGCAGATGTCGGCGTTTCTTGTCGATGCAATAACGTTCGGCAAGCGCATCAAAGGCCTCTTGCTGAGCATCATTGATCGCATCGCTGAAACTGTTATCCAGGCTCAGTGTCGGCACGCTTCTCTCGGTATCCCCCACCACCGACCAGTTGCTGACGTTGAGTACGTGCAAGTCGGCGCCACAGGAGGCCGCCACTGTCGAGGCCAGATCGAGAATCCGGTCATTAAGCCCGTGGCTCAGCTCTTCGAGATGGGACAAATCGACTGCCGCAAGAATGCTCATCGGCTTGGAATTTTTTGCGTCGCTGACCAGATGCAAGGTCGCCGGACAGTCGCGCAGCAACAGCCAGTCAAGGGGCCGGTGGAACGCGCGGTCGAGTACCGGCACATGCGTGGCGTCCTTGATGACCAGGTCCGCATGGAAGTCATTGACGTATTCCACTATGTGCGCAGGGGTGGACCTGGACCAGACGACTTCGGTGGTGACCTGCATACCGATGTATTGATGAAACCGGGCTTGTTGCTCCAGCCAGTGTCGGTGCACCTGCAGGTAGCCCTCCCGCGCCTGAGCCATTGCATCGTGATCAAACAACCCGGCCACCGCCAGCACCTGCACATAATCGAATGCGACGATGTGCAACAGCGCCCCCGTGGCACAGGCCAGCGCATGCGCGCGGTCAAACGCCGGGGTGCGGATCATTTCGCAAGGGGCAATCAACAGGATACGTTTAAGTTTGAGCATCATAGACCTCGTCCCGCGAGCGCTTTTACCTGACTGACGGCCAGCCCGCCGTCCAGCCTGAGGCTTCCTGCCATGGCTGATTATTTAAGTTTCGCTTTATCGGTTATTCGATTGGCGCGCTGGTTGGCCTCATCGGCAGCCCGTTGTGCTTGCTCCGCTTTGTTGTACGCCTCATCGGCCCGCAGCCGAGCGGTCGCGGCGTTGTTTTCAGCGGCCTCCAATCGCGCGTCAATTTCCTGAGCGTGCCGATGACTACAACCGGCGGTCGTTGCCAACAAGATACTCAGTAGTACAAAGGACAAGCGCTTGCTCATGACTTTTCCCCTCGGTTTATCGCAGCGGTGTACTTCACCTGGATTGCCAAAGTATCGGACGCCAGCACTTGCGCACTCTGATTTTTGTCAACTTATAGCTCGCTGACAGTGAGTGAGTGGCTCACTGAAGCCTTGTTGATTTAACTCAATGTTTTTATGCCGCCGGGGCGTAGAAAAAGTGAACCGGGTCCAGGCGGCTTAAAGGCCGCACCTGAAACAGAGGGCGCTGTCATGAGCAACTTGAGTTGGCGTAAAACCATCCTGGAAGCACTTGAGTTCAAGCCTGAAATCAACGCTGCCAATAGAGAAGTTGCCCTCCGGGCGACTCAAGGCTGGCGGCCCTGCCCCTGTCTTCTTGCTGAGTGAACGTCATGAAAAAAACACACCAGTGGAACCTCTCCTACTTCCTGATCGCGTTTGTCGTGTTCACCCTCACTCAGTTACTGTTTGTCGATCGTCACGTTGTGCAGAACATTCCCTACAGCCAGTTCCTGCAATTGCTGAAGGAGCAAAAGGTCAGCGACTTAAAGGTCGAAGCAGGTCAGATCAGCGGCAAACTGCAAGAGCCTATCGAAGGGCACACCCTGTTCTCGACGGAACGGGTCGATCCGGCGCTGGCGGCGGAGCTTGCCCATTCGGGTGCCAGCTTTGCCGGAGTCAACGAAAATACCTTTCTGAGCGGCCTGCTGGGCTGGCTGCTGCCGTTCGCCCTCATCATGGTGGTCTGGCATTTCCTGTTTCGCTCAATGGCGGAAAAACAAGGAATGGGAGGGTTGATGAGCATCGGAAAGTCTCGGGCCAAGGTGTTCGTCCAGCGCGATACCGGAGTGACCTTCGCCGATGTGGCGGGTATCGATGAAGCCAAGACCGAACTGGTGGAAATCGTTTCTTTTCTCAAGGACAAGGCCAAATACGCACGCTTGGGGGCGCACATCCCCAAAGGCACCCTGTTGGTCGGTCCGCCGGGAACCGGCAAGACCCTGGTCGCCAAAGCGATCGCCGGGGAAGCCGGTGTGCCGTTTTTCTCGATCTCGGGGTCGGAGTTCGTCGAAATGTTCGTCGGGGTGGGAGCCGCACGAGTGCACGACCTGTTTGAACAAGCGCGGGAGGCGGCGCCCTGCATCATCTTCATCGACGAACTGGATGCGCTGGGCAAAATGCGGGGCGTTGGTGCATTTGGCGGCAATGACGAAAAAGAGCAAACCCTCAACCAATTACTCGCGGAACTGGACGGATTCGATCCTCGTGAGGGCGTTGTATTGCTGGCCGCGACCAATCGGCCAGAGATCCTTGACCCGGCGCTGCTGCGAGCCGGCCGGATCGACCGTCAGGTGCTGATTGATCGCCCGGACCGAAAAGGCCGGCAAGCGATCCTCAAGGTCCACCTGCAAAAGATCACCACAGAGCCGGGCCTGGATGGCGAGCGTATTGCCGACATCACCACGGGCTTCACGGGCGCGGACCTGGCCAACCTGGTCAACGAAGCGGCCATCGTCGCCACTCGCCGCGGCGCAGAGTCGGTCAACCTGGACGATTTCACTGCCGCGGTGGAACGTATCATCGCGGGGGTTGAACGCAAGAGCAGCCTGCTACGCCCCGAGGAGCGCCAGGTGGTGGCGTATCACGAGATGGGGCATGCCCTGGCTGCCAGTAGCCTGCCGGCCATGGACCCCGTTCACAAAGTATCAATCGTGCCTCGCGCCATCGGTTCCCTGGGCTATACGTTGCAACGACCGACCGAAGATCACTTCCTCATCAGCTGCCAGATGCTCAAGGACCGGATTGTCGTCCTGATGGCCGGACGCGCCGCCGAATACCTTGCTTATGGCCAGATTTCTACCGGGGCGGCCGATGACCTGGCCCGTGCCACTGATATCGCCCGGCAATTGATCACCCGCTTTGGCATGAGCGACGAACTTGGGCAGTCGGTGCTGGAGCGGCAAAGCGCGACGTATCTGGGCGAACATATGGGCGGCGGCGAGCGAGACTATTCAGAACAGACCGCCAGGGAAGTTGACCTGGGTATTCGTGCCCTGCTCGATGAAGCTTATGGACGGGCGAAAGCCTTACTCCACAGTCGGCGGGCTGATCTGGATGCCGGTGCACGCCTGCTGCTGGAAAAAGAAACCCTGACGCCGCAAGAATATCCACCACTGATGCCGATCAATCCCGCCCAGGCCCCGACACAACCGAACGTGGCACCTGCCTGAGGAACGTCCCTTGTCGCCCCCCTTTGGCGCAGTCCTTCACACCTACGCTGCCACCGGAGGTTTGCCATGCTGGCCGTTACCTTGATCAATACACTGGTGGTCATCGTTGTCGTGGTGATTCATTACGAATGCCTGCTACGCCTGAACGATTGGCTGCCCCGGCTCAAGCTTTGGAGCCGCTTCAGGATTGTTGTCGGGGTGTTCGGCGCGCTGCTGGCCCATGCGCTGGAAGTCTGGTGCTTCGCGCTGGTCTATTACCTGATGGTGCGTTCCGGCGAATGGGGCGGCCTGACAGGCAACTTTGATGGTTCTCTGCTGGACTGCGTCTATTTTTCCTTCACGACCTATACGACGATCGGGTTCGGCGATATTTCGCCCGTGGGCAATCTCAAATACCTGACCGGCCTGCAAGCCTTGACCGGCCTGGTACTCATCACCTGGACGGCCTCGTTTCTGTTTCTTGAAATGCAGAAATACTGGAAGCGCAAATAGCAAACGCCGACCTCGCGCTCTCTGTCACGCCCACCGGTCAGTCGGGTCTGACCGCCCCGCCCTCTTCAGACCGCCAAGACGCTGCAAGGCACCTGATACAAAATATGCTCGGTTGTGCTGCCCAGAAGCTTATCCATTCCATGGGACTGGACTTTGCCCATCACAATCACATCCACTTGATGATCGAAGGCAAACTCGCTCAATGCTTTGACGGGGTTTCCTAAAATGAAATGTCGACGATCAGAGGCCACCCCATACCGACCGGCCAACTTGAGGAATGACTTCTCCAGGTCACTGCGCAGCGCTTTGGTCAGGTCAGCCAGCGTCAGGCCATCCATGTCTGCCAGGAAGGCGGCGGAAATATCGCAGGCGTACAGCAAATGCAACTCGGCATCACACTGTATGGCGAGGCCGCTGGCTTGCTGGATGATCCGGTCATTGAGCTCGTCGTCGGGAGACTCGGTTTCCGACACTTCGACCGCCGCCACAACCCTGCGTGGCAAGACAAAGCCGCTCCCGCCCACCAGATAAACCGGTACCGGGCAGTGACGCAGCAGATGCCAGTCCAGAGGCGTGAAAAAAGCACGTTTGAGCACCGATTCATGCTGAACCTCCTTGATCAGCAGGTCGGGCTGCATGTCCGAAACGTGATCGAGAATGTCTTGCGGCAAGTCATCCGCCCATGCCACCTCGGTGGTCACATTGATCCCCCGGTCACGCAGGTTTCTTGCCTGCTCCTTCAGCCAGTCTTGATGGTCCTGCAGATACCGCTCCCGAGCCATTTTCCGGTCGCCTTCCTCGAGCAGTGACAACATTTTCCACGGAGCAATCAAGGCGGCAATATGCAAATTCGCATGGCTGGCCTTGGCCAGTGCTGCGGCATGATGGATTGCCTGGGAATGGCGCAGGGCCGGGTTGATGATCAGTAACAACCGTTGATACTGGCTCATGATCTGCCTCCAGTCAGGTGGGGGTTGAACGTCGCTTGCTGCCTGCTGCCTGCTGCCCAGGCTCGCGGTGGCGTTTCGCTGGATCAGGCGCCAGCGTGACTTTAGAGTCCTCCTGCGGCACCTGCGTGACCTTGATTTAGATCAGCTCCCCCCACCTCAGCCATCGACCACAGGCGTCCACTGCCAATTCAGCACCTCGGGCATGTCTTGCCCGTGCTCGATGAGGTAGAGCTTGTGTTTTTCCATCGTCGACCAGTATCGCGACCGCGCGTTTTGCAGTTGATCATGCAGACGGGGAACTCGCTCGATGACGTCCAGCGCCAGTTGATAACGGTCCAGGTTATTGATCACGGCCATGTCGAACGGCGTCGTGGTCGCGCCCTCCTCCTTGAAGCCACGGACGTGGAAATTGTCATGATTGGTGCGTTTGTACAGCAGGCGGTGGATCAGCGCGGGGTACCCGTGGAAGGCAAAAATCACCGGTTTATCGACCGTAAACAGCTCATCAAACGCCGTGTCCGGCAAACCATGGGGATGCTGGAAGGAAGGCTGCAGCACCATCAGGTCGACCACATTGATCACCCTGACGCGCAAATCCGGAACGTACTCGCGCAACAAGGTGACTGCCGCCAGGGTTTCCAGGGTCGGCACGTCACCGGCGCAGGCCATCACCACGTCCGGGTCCTGATCATCCCGGCATGCCCAGTCCCAACGGCCGATCCCCGTCTGGCAATGTCGGATGGCCGCATCAATATCCAGCCACTGCCACTCCGGTTGTTTGCCGGCGACGATGACGTTGATGTAATTGCGGCTTTTCAGGCAGTGGTCAGCCACCGACAACAGGCAATTGGCATCGGGCGGCAGGTAGATCCGCACCACGTCTGACTTTTTATTCGCCACCAGATCGATGAACCCCGGATCCTGGTGGGAGAAGCCGTTATGGTCCTGACGCCAGACATGGGACGTCAGCAAGTAATTGAGCGAAGCAATGGGTTTGCGCCATGGCACTTCGGCAGCGGTTTTCAGCCATTTGGCATGCTGATTGACCATCGAATCGACGATATGGATGAACGCCTCGTAACAGGACAGCAAACCATGGCGACCTGTCAGCAAATAGCCTTCGAGCCAGCCCTCGCACACCTGCTCGCTGAGGATCTCCATGACCCGGCCATCGACCGACAGGTTCACATCGTCTGGTTCCAGCGGTTCCATCCAGGCTTTGGCGCTGACCTCGTAGACCGCATCCAGTCGGTTCGAGGCCGTTTCATCCGGGCCGAACAAACGAAAGTTTTTCGTTAACAGGTTGTTTTTCATCACATCGCGCAAAAACGTGCCCAGTACCCGCGTGGCCTCCGCGCGCCGGCTGCCAGGCTCCTCGAGTTTCACCGCGTAGTCGGTGAACTGCGGCAGGTCCAGCGCCCGCAACAGCAAGCCACCGTTGGCGTGGGGATTGGCACTCATGCGTCGGTGGCCGGTGGGAGCCAGTGCAGCGATTTCGGGCTGCAAGGCGCCATTGGCATCAAACAGTTCATCCGGGCGGTAGCTGTTGAGCCATTCCTCCAGTTGCCGCAGATGAATCGGCTGCTGGAAATCGGCCAGAGGCACCTGATGCGCACGCCAGGTGCCTTCGACGTGAAGGCCATCGACGAATTTCGGGCCGGTCCAGCCTTTGGGGGTGCGCAACACCAACATGGGCCAAAGCGGCCGTTCTGGCGCTCCGGATTGCCGAGTCTGGCGCGCCTCGCGCTGAATCTCGCGGATTTTCAGCACCATCGTATCCAGCGTCCGGGCCAGGGCCTGATGCACCTGCGCCGGATCATCGCCCTCAACGAAATAAGGATCGTAGCCATAGCCATACATCAGGGCTGACAGTTCATCTTCACTGATTCTGGACAGCACCGTGGGGTTGGCGATTTTGTAGCCATTGAGGTGCAGGATCGGCAACACCGCCCCGTCACGTGCGGGGTTGAGGAACTTGTTGGAGTGCCAGCTGGCCGCCAGCGTACCGGTTTCCGCTTCGCCGTCTCCGATCACGCAAGCAACGATCAGCTCAGGGTTGTCGAAGGCGGCGCCGTAAGCGTGGGCCAGGCAATACCCCAGTTCGCCACCTTCATGGATCGAGCCCGGGATCTGTGCCGACACATGGCTGGAGATCCCGTACGGCCAGGAAAACTGCCGAAACAGACGAATCAGGCCGTTGGTATTGCGCTCCACCGATGGACGGAATTCGGTGTAGGTCCCCTCCAGATAGGTCTGCGCAACAACCGCAGGCCCACCGTGTCCGGGACCTGCGATAAAAAGCATGTTCAGGTCGTACTGGTTGATCAGGCGGTTAAGGTGGGTGTAGATCAGGTTAAGCCCCGGTGTTGTCCCCCAATGGCCCAGCAACCGAGGTTTGATGTGTGCCAGGGTCAGGGGCACCTTGAGCAAGGGGTTATCTTTGAGGTAGATCTGCCCGACAGCCAGGTAATTGGAAGCCCGCCAGTAGGCGTCCAGCCCTTCCAGTTGCTCATCATTCAGAAAATTACTCATGAAGTTCCCCGCCCATCGTCGGACCTGCCGATTGTCATGGGTCGATTCTGGGTGCCTGAAACGCTCAGGACTTGATTTACATCAAGTTTCAAAGTGGCGGCGCCAGTCAAGGTGCCGGAGGGCCCCCTGTATCTCGGCTCCCAATCCGCGCGGGGCATTCCCCATTCGTCGAATACCCCGCCATACCCCGCAATGAAATGCGCGTGCGGGGCAGCACCACCTATGCTTAATGCACCCCACCCAGATGGCGTCGTTCCCCATGCCTGAAACCCGCCCACTTCAAATTCATCACCTCAAGGCAGCGTGCTCCAACTGCAGTGTGCTGGAGCTGTGTCTGCCAATCGGTTTGAGCGGCCCGGAAGTCGAACGCCTTGATACCCTGATCGTGCAACGTTTCAAGGTAAAAAAGGGGACAGCGTTGTACCGCACGGGAGATCCCCTGCTTTCGCTTTACGCGGTCCGCATTGGCTCATTCAAGACCAGCATGCTGTCAGTGGATGGGCGTGAACAGGTCACTGGCTTTCACATTCCGGGCGAGATGCTCGGTCTGGATGCCATCAGTGCCGACGAACACGCCTGTAATGCGTTTGCCCTCGAGGACAGCGAAGTGTGTCCCATCCACTTTGCGCAGCTAGAGAAACTCGCCCAAAACCTGCCGTCCCTGCAGCACAACCTCAACAGGCTGCTGAGCCGTGAAATCGTGCGTGATCACTCCATGCTGATGCTGATGGGCAACATGAACTCGGATGAGCGGCTGGCAGCCTTTTTACTGAACCTGTCGCAGCGCTTCAGTATCCGTGGCTATTCATCCAGGGACTTCGTTCTGAAAATGCGCCGCGAAGAAATCGGCTCCTACCTGGGGTTGCGGCTGGAAACCATCTGCCGGGGCATTGCTCACCTTCGGGATCAAGGTTTGGTGGAAATCGCCGGCCGAGAGGTAAAGATCCTGGACCTGGAAGGGCTCAAGCAACTCGTCGCCGGTTGTCACCGTCCCCAGCGCTGACACTTGCACGTCTGGAGAAACATCATGCGTGCCATGGTGCTACAGGTTGCCGGCGCGCCCTTGCAACGGGAAGACCGCCCCATCCCGATACCCGCCGCCCACCAACTATTAATCAAAGTCCTGGCTTGCGGGGTCTGCCGCACCGATCTGCATCTGGTCGACGGGGAATTACCGCAAGCAATACTGCCGCGGGTGCCGGGTCATGAAATCGTCGGTGAAGTCACTGCAGTGGGCGCTGACGTCACGTCCGACTGGATCGGCAAGCGAGTGGGCGTACCGTGGCTTGGCTGGACGTGTGGTCAGTGTGCGTTCTGCACCTCAGGCCAGGAAAATCTTTGCGATAAGGCGCAATTCACCGGATGTCATCTGGACGGTGGTTACGCCGAATACACCGTCGCCGACAGGCGTTTCTGCTTCCCGATTCCCGACAGTCTCTCGGACATTCAAGCGGCACCGCTGCTGTGTGCCGGGCTGATCGGCTTTCGGGCGTTACAGATGGCCAAAGGAGCGCATCACCTGGGCCTTTATGGTTTCGGGGCGGCAGCGCATCTGGCAATCCAGGTGGCGCGAGGCCGAGGGCAGAAGGTGTATGCCTTCACTCGACCAGATGACCACGAAGGCCAGGACTATGCCCGATCCTTGGGTGCCGAGTGGGCGGGGGCATCGGATCAACCACCGCCGCACTTGCTCGATGCCAGCCTGATTTTTGCGCCTGTCGGTGCGCTGGTGCCGCTGGCCCTGGCCACGACCATCAAGGGCGGATGCGTGATATGCGCCGGTATTCACATGAGCGACATCCCGGCGTTCCCCTATCGTCTGCTGTGGGGCGAACGCAGCATTCGCTCAGTAGCCAACCTGACCCGCGACGACGGCACGGCATTTTTTCAGGAGCTGCAACACACGTCCGTGCATTGCGACGTCACCCGCTTTGCCCTGGACGATGCCAACCAGGCACTGGAATGCTTGCGGGCCGGTCAGTTCAATGGCGCCATCGTGCTCACACCTTGACGCCCTGCCGGACCGCCAGAATGCTGCCCGGCACCGAATACAGCGCCCGTTCGGTGTTACTGCCGATCAAGCGGTCAATCCCCACTCGGTGCACAGTGCCCATCACCACCACATCCGCCAGGTATTGCTCGACAAATTCACTGATCACCGGCACCGGCAGGCCCATCACGAAATGCCGCCGCTCAGGCGGCACGCCGTAGCGATCCGCCAGGGTGACAAACGCCAGGTGCAAGGATTCACGCAGTTCCTCGATGTAGTCCACACCCCAGCCCCCCCCGGACAGTGGCGCATCACCATTGAAGGCGGGCGACAAATCGTAGGCATATAACAGGTGCAACGGGGCGTCGCATTGCAGGGCCAGGGCATTGGCCGTCTGGATGATGGTGTCGTTCAGTCCGCTGATTTGAGTCGAGGGATCAAACGGGTCCACAGCGGCCACGACCCGGTGCGGCAAGCTGTAACGAACCTGATTGACCAGGTGCACGGGAACCGGGCATTCGCGCAGTAGATGACAATCGAGTGGAGTAATGAACACTCGCTTGAGCACCGGCTCCAGGATGACATCCTTGATCACCAGGTCGGGTTTGAGTTCTTCAACCGTTTTCAGGATATCCAGCAATGGATGGGTCGTGAAGATCACTTCCACCGTGACATCCAGCCCTTGGCCACCCAGCTGCTCCACCTCATCCGCCACCCAGCGACGATAGCGGCGCAAGTAGCGCTGATACCCGGCGTCGTCCGTTTTCTCTTCCCACAAATGCACGATCGGCGCCGGCTCGACAAAGGCCCGCACATCCAGCGCCGCCCCGCTCACCTTGGCCAGCGCGACGGCGCGCAGCAAGGCGGGAGATTGATGCAGGGTTTGGTCGGCAATCAGCAGCAAACGATGAAATTGACCCATCACACACCTCCGCTCGACTCCGGTCGTTAAGCGCCGGTTGCTCCAAGACTGCGCTCGGCACCCTCCCTCCCGTTGATTTACATCAAACACACGTCAATCAGCGCCCCACATTACGGGCATCTGATCCAGATCAGGTTTGACCGCTGCCAACGGCGTAGAAAGGAATGAGCCGTGCGGTTCGTCACCGCGCGCACACTGTACAAACCGGATGGAGGATCTCCCCATGCTTACCGTCAAAGACCACAACGAACGGGCTGCAGCGGCTTACGCCGCGGTCCTCGGGCAATACTGGATCGAAGCGCTCAAGGACGGCCGGCATGTATTGATCCGGCCGCTGGCAGAAAAAGACCGCGACCGTGAATACGCGTTTATCAAGCGACTGTCGCCCGAATCCCGGCACATGCGTTTTCTCGCACAGATCAACGAGCCTGGCACTGCGATGCTCGATCAGTTGATGGACACCGATAACAAAAAGCGCGTCGCCTACATCGCGCTGGTTCACGAAAACGGCCAATTGATCGAGATCGGTATCAGCCGTTACGCCGCCACCGATGAGCATGAATGTGAATGCGCCGTGACGGTCGCCGACGACTGGAAGCACCTGGGGCTGGGGACGTTGCTGATGGAGCATCTGATCAAGACGGCTCGCAAAAACGGCTTTCGCCAGATGTATTCGGTGGACGCCGCCAGCAATACATCGATGCGCGACCTGGCCCGGACACTGGGCTTCGATACACACAATGACCCCGATGACGCCCGTCAGGTGATTCACCGCCTCTGCTTGTAAACAAGCGCCCCACGATGTGCAGGCCAACGGCACATCGTGGGGCGCTTTGGCATTCAGGATTGCAACGCCCTGCCCGGTTTTATCGCCAGCACACTGCAGGGGGCCCGGTGCAAGAGCTGTTCGGCGGTAGTCCCCAACAATTTGTTCAACCCATAATGCTGCACCGTCCCCATGACAATGATGTCCGTATGATGCTCGGCGACAAAATCACAAATACTCGTCAGCGGTGACCCCTCGATGAAATGCCGATCCTGCGGTGGCACGCCATGTCGCTCGGCGATGGCTGCAAACGCTTCGTGCTGCGCCGCCCCCAGGGCTTCATAGATCCCCGTGGCCATGGGCAGTGCGCCAAAGCCAATGTCCTGGGCATAGATTGCCGTCCAGTCGTACACATGCACCAGATCAAGCCGGGCATCACACAGGGCGGCAAGCTTGGCGGCTGCGTCAATGATCTGGTCATTAAATACATGGTCCTGGTCTTCACTGCGCAAGACATCGATGATCGCCAGCACATTGCGGGGGCGTGGATGGACGGCATTGGTCACCAGATGCACCGGCGCCGGACAATCGCGCAGAAGCTGCCAATCCAGTGGCGTGAAAAACACGCGCTTCAATGCCGACTCTTCCTGGGCATCCTTGATAATCAGTACCAGTGGCATCTCGTTGACGTAGTGCAAAACCTCCTCATAAGGGTGCTGTACCCACACCACCTCACTGGTGACCTCCACGCCCTGTTGGCTCATCGACGCGGCTTGCTCCGCGAGCCATTGCCGATGGCTTTGCAGATAACCATCACGGGCGAGACTCATTTGCTCAGAGGCAAACAGACCGGCCACCGCCAAAGCTTGCAAATAATCGAACGCGACGATGTGCAACGGCAATTGCATGGCCAGTGCCAGCGCGGCGGCACGGTCGAAAGCCGGTGTACGGGTCATGGCTGGGGGGGCAATTAACAGTAAACGCTGAGTCTGCGACATGGGGCACCTCGGCACACGGCCATCAGGATAGAGATAACAGGCATCCAGATTGAGCGTTCCTGCCGCGGCTGACTTGATCTTGATCAACCGCCCCCCTTTCCCTTCGGCCTACCCTGAATTGGGGCTTAACGCATCAATGGCGGTATCGGAGGGGGCAATGATCGAATATGACCAGCAGTTGTTGGTAAGAGCATTGGACGCTGCGACAAATCCGGTATTGATCACCGAGCGCACGGGCTGCATCGTCTGGATCAATAAGGCGTTCTGCCTCTTGAGTGGCTATTCAAAGCCCGAGCTGGTCGGGAAAACCCCGCACCTGCTTTCTTCGGGACGACAAAGCACCACCTTTTATCGGGACCTGTGGCTGACGATCCTGGCGGGGCTGACCTGGCAGGGAGAGATGGTCGAGCGACGCAAGGACGGAGGTCATTGCACTGTCAATCAGGTCATCACCCCAGTGATTGACGATCAGGGGGTGGTGACGCACTTCATCGCCATTTTGCACAACTTCAAAGTGAGGGATGAGGAACGCGCGAATATGCAGCAACTGGCGTTTCACGACACCTTGACCGGGTTGCCTAACCGCAGATTGTTTCTGAATCTGCTTGAACAGGCGATGGAACACGCCACGACATTCCAACAGTCGCTGGCCCTGATGTTTATCGATCTGGATCGCTTCAAGTCCATCAACGACACGTTGGGACACGGCTGTGGCGACAAGCTGCTTATAGCGGTTGCCGAACGCCTGGGCCGGTCCGTGCGCAGGTCCGATGTCGTCTCCCGCTTGAGCGGCGACGAGTTTGCGATTCTGATCACGGGTGTGGATCAACGGGACCAGATCGAGGCCTTGGCCAATAATCTGATTGCCGCGATTGATCAGCCCTTCATGATCGATAAACATCATATAGAAACGCGCATTAGCGTCGGCATCAGCCTGTTTCCCGCTGATGGTGTCAGCGCCGAGGCATTGCTTGAGCAAGCCGACAACGCGATGTACCACGCCAAAAAAAACGGCGGTAATGCCTGTCGCTTCAGTGGCCTGATCCCGTCCTCTGTTTAAACATTCAAGACAACAAGTTGTCTGCCCACGGGTGAACAGCGCCAGGACTACTCAATGGTCGCCGCCAAATGGCTACCCCGTGCCTCCCGTATAAATACCTGTTGGGCAGCGGTGTCTGGCCATTTATGCGGCGCGTTGATCCGTGCCTTGAGTTGACCAACGAACGCCTGAGCTTCCTCTTGGCGGTTGAAGTTCACTTCCAGGTTATCCAGCTGCACGACCCAACGATGGGTCGTCCGTTTTTCTGTAATCGCAATGATCATAAACACCTCCCGTCGACCTCGAGAATCACCCATCCCTCATCACGGTTTTTACACAATGTTCTGCACACCCGACTCCCGGGTGCGCACGTCACTCATGGCCATGACGGATGCCTCTGGCCATGTCCGATGGAATTGGGCACTGCCCCAAGACTGCGCCGAGGTGGCAGGACAGAAATTGATAATGGTCAATACTTTGTGAGAGGCCGCCTGTGATTGACCGCGCGTCAGGCGCTGAAACCGGTCAACCGTCTCTTTGACAAAGATCAAACCCACCCCCCCTCTCCAGCAGCAGGATAAGAACCAGGCCTTACGGCCCAAACGCACGGTCGACATTGAGTGCAAGGGTTTCTGCGATGACCTACGGGAGAATTGTCATGTCTGAGCAATCACGTTTCATGCTGGTCGTTTCGCCGCTGATGGAAAACAGCCCCGCTTTCGACCGGGCCGCAGCATTGGCCAAGGCTGCGGGGGCCGCCTTGCATATCGTGGCGTTCGACTACCTGGAGGGACTGGCGACCGCCGGTCTGGTCAACGAACAAGCGCTGGAGCAGATGCGCCTGGGCTATGTCGAGCGTCATCGCCAATGGCTCGAAGACCAAGCCCGGCCCTTGCGTAAAATCGGCGTGCACGTCACCACGGAGGTGGTCTGGGTAGAAAAACCTCTGAAAGAAATCCTCATTCACCTCAAAGAACAGCCGATGGCGGTACTGATCAAGGCGCTGGAGCATGAATCGCTGCTGTCACGCCTGATGTTCACGCCACTGGATATCCATCTGCTGCGCGAATGCCCGGTGCCGCTGCATTTTGTCAGCAATGTGCAGCACGCGCTGCCGCGAAGAATCCTCGTCGCGGTCGACCCGTTCCATCGTGACGGTCAATACGTGGGTTTCAACGACAGGATTCTGCGCGAAGCCTCGAAACTGGCGAGCATCTGTAACGCTGAGCTCGATGTGATCTATGCCCATGACCTTTCCTCCATCAGCGCTAACGAATTCGGCTTTGATAATGCCTCGGCGTTTTTCTCATCAGGCAAAGCCAAATCACTGTTCGATGCACAGGGCCAGACTTTCCGCGATCTGGCTGATCGCAATGGCATCCCGCCGGAGCGTCAGCACATGATCATGGGCGACCCGGCCAAGGTCCTCTCCAGTTATGCCGATGCTTATAGCATCGACGTCATCGTGATGGGCCGGGTCGGTCATCGTGGCATTGAGCGATTGGTCGGCAGTACGGTGGAACACCTGCTGTACAAAATGCCGTGTAGCGTGTGGGTCGTTTCGCCAGAGACGCTGGAGGACTGAGGCAGGGTTGTTGCCGCGTTTTAGGCTGGCACCGCTTGACGCCCAAGCGGTGCTGATCTTGAATCTTGTTTGCTGCCCTTTCCCCCCGACACGCCTGATACTGGCCAGCAGTCTGCAGCCAAACCCACCGTCGGGCTTCGTCAACCGGCACCTGCTTGCCGGGAAAAAGGATTTGCCATGACTAATCTGGTGATTTGCTGCGACGGCACCTGGAACACCCCCGACCAACTCGACCAAGGCATCCCCGCCCCCACCAACGTGGTGCGGCTTTACAACGCCGTAGCTGACAACGCCAAGGGCGTAGCACAAACCACCTACTATCACCCCGGTGTCGGCACCAATGGCAGTTGGTGGGATAAAGCCGTCGGCGGAGGCACCGGTGCCGGCCTTGATGACAACATCATGAGCGCCTACCAGAAGCTCTGTTACTGCTACCAGCCCGGCGACAACATCTTCCTGTTCGGCTTCAGCCGCGGCGCTTACACGGTGCGCAGCCTTGCCGGGTTCATTGGCCGCTGCGGGCTGTTGCAGATCGTCGGGTTACCACCCGCCGAGGTCTGGACGCGCATCCAGACCCTGCTCACCTACGGCTACCGGCGTAAAACCGAGGAGCGCAAAGACTGGGATGCGCAAGGCTGGCAGTTCCACAACAAGGCTGGCGATTCGATCCCCATTCGTTTCATTGGGGTCTGGGACACCGTCGGTGCGCTGGGCATCCCCGACGACATGGCATTGCTCAATCTGCTCGACAATCGCGAACGCTACACCTTCCACGACACCACGCTGCACCCCTCGGTCAAGTACGCCCGCCACGCGTTGGCGATGGACGAACGCCGCGCCTCGTTCCAGCCGACGCTGTGGAGCAAGCCGCCGGCGGGCACTGACCTCCAGCAAATCTGGTTCCCCGGCGTGCATTCAGACGTCGGCGGTGGCTACCAGAACTGCGGCCTGGCCAATGGCGCGCTGAAGTGGATGATTGATGAGGCGAGCGCGGCCGGACTGATTTTTGACCCCAATATTGTCAAGCAGATCAAGCCAGACCTCTACGACACCCTGCACGACTCCTGTGATGGCGTGTTCACTGTGCTGCCGACTCAACCCCGCAGCGTGGCCGACATGAGCTCACAACAGACGTTGTTCCACACATCAGCACTGGACCGGCAGAAAGTCCCCCCCATCACCCAATCGCCCTACCGCAAAGCACGCTTGCTGGCACCGCCTAACCCGCTGGTACTGGACATCTCCGCCCGCCAGCCGTGGAACGAAACCGGCCTGTGGCTCAACGCTGGCACCACGTACACCTTTAGCGCCAGCGGTGAGTGGCTGGACGCCTCGATCGTTTGCGACCCGGCCGGGCCAGTGAGCAAGCATTTTCAACCCAGCGAACTGGCCTACGTGGCCGGCGCGGCATTGGGCAAACTGGAAACCTGGTACAGCAAGCTGTTCAACAACAGCGACGCAAACTTTTACTTCACCCGCCGCCACGAGAATTACCCTTGGTTCAGTCTCGTCGGCGCAATCGCCAACAGCGAGGGTGTCGACGCCAAAGGCGTCCTGTTGAAACCGGAAACCTTCCTCATCGGCCACGGCTGCACGTACACGCCGAAGCGCTCCGGGTATCTCTATGCCTATGCCAATGACGCGTGGAATTGCTATGGGAATAACAAGGGGCATGTGGCGTTGACGATTCAGTAGTCCATGGCTGATCACCGGGTTATTGCGAGGGGGTGAAATGCATGAAGCCCCGCCCCCTCAGAGGGGACGGGGCTTCTGACTGCACACCCTGCTGAAACAACGAATAACCTGTGGCAAGTTCCTTCGTCACAAAACAGCGGTCACACAGCTGGCTCAATCTTATCCAGCACTCCATTCGCCGTGATCTCTGCCACCATGATGCTGTTGGAAATGCCCAGCAGCGCGTAGCGCGCCTCCCCCTCCAGATGATCCACCAAGTGGTGGACCATCACATCAAGCGAAGCCAGTGTCTCGACCAAAAAAACCGCCAGGGTTTCGGCTGTGGCTTTCGGGTCCACGGAAAATAGCGTGCTGCGTGTTCGCGGGGTGGCTTTGATGTCGGCGTTCGACGGGAAGTGGACGTTGAGGGCGCGTTCGGCGGCCTCGTTGAGCTTTTTTGAATCGGGTTCGTACGGGGACACTGGATCGGTGTCTGGTGGATTGGGGGTTACCTTGAACATGGTGAAACTCCTAGAGAAATGGAGCTGCCACGATTCGCTGCGAAACGAAAAATAAGGTGGCAACTGTACGCGGGTTCGCAGACCAGGACTCTAGGAACCCGGCAGACCCGAAGGTCTCCCACGCACAGCCGCCATGACATGAGAGACAGACCTGACGAAGCATCTGTTCATGGACGTAGACGTTGTGCGTCTAGAGATTACCCGGGCTGCGAAACCCGATCACTGATGGGCAGTGACACGAGTCAAGTTACCGAGAGGCCCAAAAGCGCACAAGCCGGCGGATTCTGGCGTACCCGTAGGCAAAGGCACAAGGTTTTGTAGCTTTCAGGACGTAACCTTGAGGGTGCTTAAACATAAGCTCTCAAGTGTTGTTGAATGGGCTGACACGTACTTCCTACGGAGGGTGAAAGAGGTAGCAATGTTGTCTCTTGAATCAATCGGTAATCGGCCAAAAGCAGTCGGTCGAGAAAGATCCAGAAAAGCGGGTTGCGCGACTTTGCCATTTGCCAGCTTGGGCATGCCTGAGCGCAGCCAAACTGGCTGCCGTATGCCTATCGACCGAAGCCTGCTGAGGGTCGGCCAAGGTGTCCTTATAAAGATAACGACGGGCGTGCCGATACTGCAAAAGTACTCCAAGTCACTGCACGCTGTTGTTGGCGATGAGCAAGGAACACAAAATGATGTCTACTCGTCAGAACGCACTCAAAGCATCAGACGTGACCCTTTGCGGTCTGGTGTGCCTGGCTGGGGTCGCCGTCACGTTCTTGGTGCTGATTCTGTTCGTAGGGTCAGAGAAACGTACCGTTAGCGTTGCTTTTCAACTGGAGGTCGACGAAAGATTCAGTCGCCTGCAACGACGCTTTAATACTCAGGTCTTGAAACTAGACGTTGTAAGGCGTTTCTTTATCAACGCCGACGATGTCACTGAAAAGGAGTTTCTGGGATTCGTTACGCCTCTAGTGGAAGAGGACGAAGCCTATAGCTGGGTACCAAGGATTCTCGAGAAGGATCTCCAAGCGTTTCGCGCCAAGGCGCTTCTCAATGGCACCCGTGATTTTTCATACCATGAAATTAATCCCGTCACCGGCGAAAAAGTCCCCCTCGCCAGCCGGCCTGAACACTGGATATTGCTCTACTTATTGAAGCGCGACGACGTAAAGATAATACCGGGCATGGATGTTCTGGCTCGCCCCGGTCGCCAAGCCTTGATGAGCAAGGCACGAGAAACACGTCAAATAGTTGTGTCGGAACCGTTGAAAATGACCAATGGGCAGTCGGGGATTTTCTTTGTCGCACCTGTATTCCAGGAGTCCCCTGAGGTTCCATTGAACGATGATAATTTGCAGGGGTTCGTTGTCTCCACCGTACGCTTGGCTTCGTTGATGGAACAAGGCATTCCATTACCAAGTCTGCAACGACTGAACGTGACACTTTCATTGATCGACACGCAGCATCAAGGGGAAAACATTTATCAGAGCGCTGCCCCTGCGGCCCCTTCAGCGCTGTACGCGCAGCGGCTACTGAAAGTAGCCGACCAAAATTACTTGATCCAGTTTAGACCCAGCCCAACATTTCTGGTCGCCAACAGCTACGCACTGTCCATCAGCCTAATTATCGTGTTCGGAGCTGGGTTGACGCTGCTGCTGACCTTGATGGTGTACTTGCTGATTACGCAGCGCGCCCGCGCCCTCTCGCTGGTTGATGAACGCACGAAAGACTTGCGGTTGTTGAACATTACCGATCACCTGACCGGAGTCTATAACCGCCGATACTTCGAAGAGTTGATGGAGCGCCTGCTCATCGAGGCTAACGTGCAATACCGCCCTCTGTCGCTGATCATGTTTGACGTCGATCACTTCAAACACATCAACGACCGCTGGGGCCATCAGTGTGGTGATAACGTTTTGAAGTCGTTGTGTACACGAATACGTTCGGCAACACGCAAAACCGATCTGTTGTGCAGAACAGGCGGAGAAGAGTTTGCATTGATCTGCCCGGATAGCCAACTGAACGATACAAGGCTACTGGCAGAAAAGCTTCGAGCTCTAATAAGCAACCTGCCATTTGATGATATTGGACAGGCGACGTGTAGCTTCGGCGTTGCCACGTGGATTCCATCAGAATCGTTTGACGCCTTCATTCGGCGCGCTGATACCGCGATGTACAGTGCTAAATCCAGTGGTAGAGATCAAGTCCAACTTGCCGATATGTAGCAGGTCGGCTACCCGGATGTCACGGCGCAAAAGCCAAAACTCGACAGCTTCGCAGCCGCGCTCTGCGTTCAGGTCATCGTCCCATTGTCCAGCACACCCCCTGGTAATGACCGGCAGAAGACGACCCAAATCAGTCCTTCGGGGAAGGGCTGAAATCGGCCGATTTCTGTTGAAAACAATCGGACTCTCAGCTCGCCTGAACTCAAGCATGATCACCGCCAGAGAGCCTACTCACCACTTGAGTGATTTCTCAGCTCTTCGTTGACCTTTGCTGCTCTGCTATTGGGTTAGTTTGAGTTTTTTTGCTTAGTGCAGGCGCACCTATCCCGTGACCGGTGGCCCTTGAGATGTAAATTTGGCCAGCCGGCGACATGAACTCATCGGTCGCGCCACTCATGCCACGTAGTCGCAAGCGATCCAATTTCAGGAAGCGCTTGAGGTGGGCAAACAACCGATCATTGTCTGGGTGCTCTCGACTTCTGCGGTTCGATGAGCCGGTGTGGGCTTCACCTCCAAATCGTCTACCTTGCTGGTGACACCGTAACGTATGGGCAGGTGGCGGGCATCCTCGAACGTGTGCCGGGACGTCCATTCAAACGTAACGTCTGGATGGTTGCGCACTTGATCCGGAAACTGGAAAAAGACCCCACTCATCACATCAAAAAGTACCGCGCAGTGTGCGCACAAGGCAAAGGCGTGGCCTGCTCCCTGCGGCATACCAAACTATCGGGTATTTATCCGCGCAGTAAACCTCACGCCCCTTACCTCCCCGCTAATCACTCCTGCTTATATAAGTACACGGGCACATGAAGTAACTCGTTTCATATTTGAAACAAATCCGCCATGTTCCGGCGCTCGGCGTTACTGAACCAAGCATCCTCCCTTTCGCAGTTTCCCTGTAATACACATCAAACGTGCAATTTCGTGCCACACAGGAAACCTTGTTTCATATATGAAACGTGCGTTAAATGAGAAATTTAACGTAACTTCATAATAAGAAAGGTTTTTTTAAGAAAAAACCAACTGGGCAACTCAGTGGCATTGTTCATGCAATAAACACCGTATCACCTATAAAACAGACCAGAGACCCTTCCCAATGGCTGTGAACGAGATGTACGCCATCGCCCCTCAATGGAATAAACCCGCTCCCAAGGAAGATCTGGAGCCCATCGAAATTGAATTTCGCAATGTCGGCAAATGTTTCCCGGCCAAAGGAAAGTCCGAAGCGCCGTTTGCCATTCGCGACGTCAATTTCAAGATTCGCCGCGGTGAAGTGGTGTCGATCATCGGCCCTTCCGGTTGCGGCAAAAGCACCATTCTGAACATGGGCTCCGGCCTCTATCGACCTTCCGAAGGCGAAGTGTTTGTCGGCGGTGAAGCGGTGACAGGTCCGGTTCGCCAAGTTGCTTTCATGCTGCAAAAAGACCTGCTGATGCCATGGCGCAGCATTCGTCGCAATGTCGAACTGGGCCTGGAAATTCAAGGTGTACCGGCCGCTAAGCGTCAGGCCGTGGCCAAAGATCTGCTCGATCGTTGCCACCTGCAAGGCTTTGCCGACCACTACCCGTTCCAGCTGTCGGGCGGCATGCGGCAGCGTGCAGCCCTGGCTCGTACCTTGGCCATCGACCCGCAAGTGCTGTTCCTCGACGAGCCGTTCTCGGCCCTGGATGCGCAGACCAAGATGATCCTGCAGCAGGACATGGCGCGGATGCTGTTCGACGAAAAGAAAACCGCCCTGTTCATTACCCATGACCTGATCGAAGCCATCGCCATGTCCGACCGGTTGCTGGTCATGAGTGCCCGCCCGGGCACCATCATCGAAGAAATCAACGTCGACCTGCCGTTTCGCGACAACCCGCTGGAGCGCCGCAAGCTGCCGGAGATCGGTCCGCTGGCCGGTCGCCTGATGGAATTGCTGAAAGTCGGCGAAGACACCGAACTGCATTGATCAACGCCCTTGCGGCCATCAACCGATTCAGGAGTACGCATGTTCAAGTCTCTGTTTCAACGCTTCAGCCAGGCCAGCGGCATTGCGCTCGGCCTGGGCATGGCCTTCGCCGCGCAGGCGCAGCCCACCGACGTGACCTACTTGTTGCCGGCGCCGCCGAACTCGCCGGCGTTCGCCCCGTGGATCATTGCCCAGCAAAAGGGTTACTACGCCGCGCAGAATCTGAACATGACCTTCATCGCGGCCAAGGGCGGTGTGGACGTGGCGAAGCAGATCGGTGCCGGTAACGCCATGCTCGGCGGTGCCCTGGGTGATACCCCGATTGTGGTGCGGGCCAACGGTATTCCGGTGCGCTCCGTCGCCGTGCTGGGCGCCGGCGGTGTAACTATGATTGCCACCAACGCCGCCGAAAATATCAACTCGATCACTGACCTCAAGGGCAAGACCATGACGGTGATGTCCTACTCGGACACCACCTATTACGCCTTGCTCGCCTCCCTTCGAAAAGCAGGCCTGAGCAAAACCGACGTGAACATCCAGGCTGCCGGCCCGTCGGGCGTCTGGCAGTTATTCTCGGCTGACAAAGCCCAGGCGATGGCGGGCGTACCGGACTGGGTGGTCAACGCCGAAGAAGCCGGTGTGAAGATCAAACTGATCCCGCAATCGCAAATTTTCGAAAGCATGGCCCAGGCAATTCTCGCGTCGGACGACGCCATCAAGACGCACCCGGAAATTGTTCGCGGCGTGGTCCAGGCCACCCTGCAAGGCATGCGCGACATCATCCAGGACCCGCACGCCGCGGCACTCACCTTCGCCAAAGCTGTCCCCGCCTACGCCGGCAAAGAAGATTCGCTGGAGAAGGTCTTCAAGCTTTACGTCGAACACGTCTACGCCAACCAAACCGTACTGGGTCGCATCGATCCGGCGCGGCTGGAAGCGGTCCGCACGTTCTATGTCAGCGAAGGCATCGTCAACCAGGAACCGAAGCTCGACGACCTGTACACCAATCAGTTCATCGACACCCAAACAGCTGCGCAATAACGGCGAGTGACAACAAGGTAACGACACGATGAAAAACCTCAATAACTCCATGCTCGGCAGCGTTGCCCTGCTGATCCTGTTCCTGGTGCTCTGGCAATGGGGCCCGGGACTGCTCGGCATGCCCGAATTCGTCATGCCGCACCTGAGCCGCGTGGCCCAGGAAAGTGTGGTGATGTGGCAAACCGGCGGTCTGCTGCAACATACCTTGATCACCGCATTCGAGATCATCGTCGGCTTCGGCCTGGGCGCTCTGCTCGGTGTGGCGATCGGTGTTTCGCTCGGGCTCTCGCCCGCTGCCGAAGCCATGCTGTCGCCATACATTTTGGCCCTGCAAATCGCCCCCAAAGTCGCCTTCGCCCCGCTGTTCGTGATGTGGCTGGGCTACACGATTTACCCGAAGATCCTGATTGCCATCCTGATTGTGTTCTTCCCGGTGATGATCAACGTGCTGTCGGCCATCCGCACCGTTGACCCGGACATGATCAACCTGGTCCGGACCATGAACGCCAGTCGCTGGCAGATCTTCCGCCTGGTGGAGTTCCCATCGGCCATGGCCGCGCTGTTCTCGGGCTTGCGCATTGCCTCCACCCTGGCTGTGATCGGCGTCACCGTCGGTGAGCTGGTCGGCGGCAACCAGGGCTTGGGATTCCTGCTGGTCGATGCCGAAGGTCAGGGCAACACCGCGGGCGTATTCGTCGCCATTGTGATGCTCACGCTGATCGGTGTGCTCTCTTACGGCGCGGTGGTCTGGGCCGAGAAACGCGTTCTGCATTACATGCCCAAAGCCATGCTGAGTACCCAATGATGACGGCCCTCAATCGTTTGCTCGAAGGCCGCCGGATCCTGGTCACCGGGGGCGCCCGCGGATTGGGTTATGCCTTTGCCCAGGCCATCGGCCGCGCCGGTGCCCACGTGGTGATCGCCGACATTCTTGCCGAGCGCGTCCAGCAATCGGCCACTGAACTCGTCGCCGAAGGCCTGACCGTGCATGGCGTGACAGTTGATCTGGCGCAACCCGATTCGATCGATGCCTGCGTGGCTGAAGCCACCCGCTTGCTCGGCGGCCTCGACGGCCTGGTGAACAACGCTTCAATCACCAATTCCGGCGGCAAGACCTGCGAAGAGCTGAGCCTCGAGACCTGGGATCAGGTCATGCAAGTCAACGTGCGCGGCACCTGGCTGATGACCAAGGCGTGTCTGCCGGCCCTGCGCGCCAGCGGTCATGGCGCCATCGTCAACCTGGCGTCGGACACGCCGCTGTGGGGTGCGCCCAACCTGCTGGCCTATGTCGCCAGCAAGGGCGCAATCATCGCGATGACCCGCAGCCTAGCCCGCGAACTGGGCACCGACAACATCACGGTCAACGCCATCGCGCCGGGCCTGGTGCTGGTCGAAGCGACCGCCTACGTGCCCGAAGCACGTCACCGTTTGTACAACGATCACCGGGCCATTCAACGCCCACAACTTCCCGAAGACGTCAGCGGCGCCGTGTTGTTCGCGCTGTCCGACCTCGCCCGTTTCATCACTGGACAAACCTTGCCGGTCAACGGCGGGTTCGTCATGCCTTGACTTGATCTGGAGACAGCCATGACCGATTTATCAGCACAGCAAGACACCCCGAAAAGCTGGGAACAGCCAGCCGGCAGCGATCTCGAAAGCTGGATGAAAACCCGCATCGCTCGCTATGACACGCGCAAGTACGACTGGAACGCGCTGAAGTTCCAGGCCGACTACGATCCGAAATTCCGTCGTGCGCAAATGCGCTACATCGGCACCGGCGGCACCGGCGTGAGCACCGACATGAACACCATCCCGTCGGAGAATTTCACGTTCTCGACCATGGTGATTCCGGCCGGTCATGAAGGCCCGCCGCACCTGCACACTGACGTTGAAGAAGTGTTCTTCATGCTGCGCGGCAAACTCAAAGTGATCATCGAAAAGGACGGCGAGCGCTTCGAAACCATCCTCACCGACCGCGACGTGATTTCCGTGCCGCCCGGCGTGTACCGCGAAGAGATCAACATCGGCGATGAAGACGCGCTGATGTGCGTGATGCTCGGCGCGAAAAAACCGCTGACCCCGACCTACCCGCCAGAACATCCTCTGGCCTCGATCAAGCGCGGATAAGCCCATGTCGTACGCCATCGATAATCTCGTCCCGCCGCTCACGGCTGACCTCCAGGCACAACTGGCCCTGAACTTTCCGGTGCGTACGCTGGAGATCGCCGGCGGTCGCCAAGCCTTTCGCGAATGCGGGTCCGGGCCGGCCATTGTGTTGTTGCACGGGATCGGCTCAGGCTCGGCGTCGTGGTTAGAGGTGGCGCAGGAGCTTGGCCAGAGCGCCCGGGTGATTGCCTGGGACGCGCCCGGCTACGGTGATTCCACGCCGCTGAGATCGCTGGCCCCCGACGCTTCGGACTACGCCGAACGACTGCTGCAACTGCTCGACGCACTGGGCATCCAGCGCTGTGTGCTGGTGGGTCATTCCCTGGGCGCGATTACTGCCACGGCGTTCGCCAGCGGCGTGCAGCAGCAACGGATCAGCCGGCTGGTCTTGATCAGCCCGGCCCAAGGCTATGGCCATCCATCACGCGCGTTGCAGCGTCAGGAAGTGCGCAACAAACGCCTGCGTGCCCTGGAACAACTGAGCATTGAGCAGATGGCCGAGCAACGCAGTCCCTACATGCTTTCACCCGCCGCCAGCCCGAAAGCACTGGCCTGGGTGCGATGGAACATGGCGCGGCTCAATCCCGATGGCTATCGCCAGGCCATTGAACTGCTGTGCAGCGATGACCTGCTGCGGCACCCACCGCTGTCGATGCCTTGCGAAGTGCATTGCGGCGAAGCCGACGGCATCACCGCGCCCGAAAGCTGCCTGACCCTGGCCAAGGCGTTGGGCGCCACGTTCAACCTGATTGCCGATGCCGGGCATGCCAGCCCTATTGAACAACCTTATGTCGTGGCGGGCCGTCTGGCCTTTGCCATTAAAGAATCCCTGACAGGTGCATCTCTATGAACGATTCAGATCTGCTGAAGGACGCTCAGGACAAATACATCGTGCCGGGCCTGGAGCGCGGTCTGCTGCTGCTCTGCGAATTCAGCCGGCGCAATCGCACGCTGACAGCGCCAGAACTGGCCCGGCGTCTGGCACTGCCACGCTCGACCATATTTCGTCTGCTGTCGACCCTGGAAACCATGGGGTTTGTCACCCGCAGCGGCAATGAATACCGCTTGGGCATGTCGGTGCTACGCCTGGGCTTTGAATACCTGGCTTCGCTGGAACTGACCGAACTGGGCCAGCCGCTGCTGGCTCGCTTGTGCGACCGCCTCAACTACCCGAGCAACCTGGTGGTGCGCGATGGTCGTTCGATCGTTTACGTGGCCAAGGTCTCGCCGCCGTCAGTGTTCTCCAGTGCGGTCAACGTCGGCACTCGCCTGCCCGCCCACGCCACTGTCCTCGGACGAATTCTGCTCGAAGACTTGTCGCTGGCCGAGTTGCGTGAGCTGTACCCGGAAGACCATCTGGAGCAGTTCTCGCCGTGCACGCCGAAAACCGTGATGGAACTGTTCGACCTGGTTCAGGCTGACCGCCAGCGCGGTTTCGTCAGCAGCGAAGGCTTCTTCGAGTCAACGATCTCGACCGTTGCCGCCCCGGTGCGCGATGAGACGAGCAGGATCGTCGCCGCGCTGGGCGTCACGATCCCGACCGCACAGATCGCTCACGTCAACTTCAACGAGTTGCTCCTGCAAGTGCGCCGTAGCGCCGACGAACTGTCGCGGCTGCTCAACTACAACAGCGCTGCTGCCCATGACGGGCACCGCGTCACTGCATTGATGAGGGATTGAGATGAGCCTTTATCAACTGCAAGACAGCACCGCGATTGTCACCGGCGGCTCTTCGGGCATTGGCCTGGCCTGCGTCGAGTTATTGCTCGAAGCCGGCGCGGCCGTGGCCTTTTGCGGCCGGGACGAAAACCGGTTGCGCAACGCTGAAACCGAATTGCGTCAACGCTTCCCCGAAGCACGGCTGCTCACCCAAGTTTGCAACGTGCTCGATGCGGACTCAGTCAAGGCGTTTGCCGCCGCCAGTCTGGCCGCATTGGGCCCGGCCAGCGTGTTGATCAACAACGCCGGGCAAGGTCGGGTGTCGACCTTCGCCGACACCACCGACAGCGCCTGGACCGAAGAGTTGAACCTGAAGTTCTTCTCGGTGATCAACCCGGTCCACGCCTTCATGGCACAGCTGCAACGCCAGCCGAACGCGGCCATCGTCTGCGTCAACTCGCTGCTGGCCAGCCAGCCGGAACCGCACATGGTCGCCACCTCGGCCGCTCGCGCCGGGGTCATGAACCTGGTGCGCTCGATGGCCACCGAATTTGCCGGTCAGGGTATTCGGGTCAACGGCATCCTCATTGGCCTGGTTGAGTCCGGGCAATGGCGCCGACGTTTCGAGGCCCGCGAAGAGCGGGACCTGGACTGGACCCAATGGACCGCCCGGCTCGCGCAACAAAAACACATTCCCTTGGGGCGTCTGGGCCTGCCGATTGAAGCGGCCCGCGCGATCCTGTTTCTGGCCTCGCCTCTGTCGGCTTACACCACAGGCAGCCATATCGATGTTTCTGGAGGCCTGTCCCGTCATGCGTAATGAAAATACTGTCACCGTTGGCGCTGCCATCACCGCGTTTCTCGAGCAGTGCGACGTCAAGGCCGCGTTCGGCGTGATCTCGATCCACAACATGCCGATCCTCGATGCCTTCGCCGTTCGCGGAAATATCCGCTTCGTCATGGCTCGTGGGGAAGCCGGCGCCACTAATATGGCCGACGCCTATGCCCGCACCACTGGCGGCCTCGGTGTCTGCCTGACATCCACCGGCACCGCAGCCGGCAACGCCGCAGGCGCCATGGTCGAAGCGTTGACCGCCGGCACACCGCTGCTGCACATCACCGGGCAGATCGAAACACCGTACCTGGATCAGGAATTCGCCTACATCCACGAAGCCCGCGACCAACTGACCATGCTCAAGGCTGTATCGAAGGCTGCGTTCCGTGTGCGCAGTGTCGAAACCGCCATCAGCACCATGAAGCTGGCCGTGCAGACTGCGCTGACCGCTCCCACCGGGCCGGTCAGCGTGGAAATCCCGATCGACATCCAGTCGACCTTTATCACGATGCCGACCGACCTCTCGCCGCTGCCAATCCCAGTGGCC
Organism: Pseudomonas mucoides; assembly: GCF_015461845.1. GTDB lineage: Bacteria > Pseudomonadota > Gammaproteobacteria > Pseudomonadales > Pseudomonadaceae > Aquipseudomonas > Aquipseudomonas mucoides. Next base: position 842,795 of record NZ_JACOPW010000002.1, read on the forward strand.
GTCCCCGCGCCCGAAGCGCTGGACCTGGTGGCCGAACGACTGGCCACCGCCACCCGTCCATTGCTATGGCTCGGCGGCGGCGCACGACACGCCGGGCCTCAAGTCAAACGCCTGCTGGACATGGGCGTCGGCGTGATCACCTCGACCCAGGGTCGCGGTGTGGTCAACGAAGATGACGAACGCTGCCTCGGCGCGTTCTCGCAAAACAAACTGGTCGAGCAGTTCCTGCAAAGCTGCGATGCCTTGCTGATTGCCGGCTCCCGTCTGCGCAGCAATGAAACCTTCAAGTACGCGTTGAAATTGCCACGCAACACTTTGCGCATCGACGCCAACCCGGCCATCGAAGGTCGCAGCTATAACAGCGAACTGTTCATCTGTGGCGACTCGGCGCTGGCACTTGAAGGTCTGGCGGATCGTCTGGAAGGTCGGCTGCAAATCGATCCGACCTTCCTTGCCGAGCTCAAGCAAGTGCGCGAAAAGTCCCGCACGCAACTGATCGCCGACCTCGGCCCGTACTCGGCCATGGTCGAACAGCTGCAAGCCATCACCGGGCGCAATTTCTCCTGGGTACGTGACGTCACGCTGTCCAACAGCATCTGGGGCAACCGCCTGCTGACCCTGTTCCACCCGCGAGCTGGCGTGCATGCCCTCGGCGGCGGCATTGGCCAGGGCCTGTCGATGGGCATCGGCGCGGCAGTCGCTGCGGCTGAAACAGCCCCTGAGCGCAAGGTCTTCGCCCTGGCCGGTGACGGCGGTTTTATCCTCAACCTCGGCGAACTGGCGACGCTGGTGCAAGAAAAAGCCAACGTGGTGATTCTGCTGATGAACGACCAGCGCTACGGCGTGATCCGCAACATTCAGGACGCGGTCTACGGCAGCCGTCACTGCTACGTCGACCTGCACACCCCGGATTATTCCAAGCTGGCGGAATCGCTGAACCTGCGCCACGGCCTGGTCACCGACCTGAAGGATTTCGGCCGCGTGGTCGACGGCGCACTGGCTCAACCCGGCCCGTTCCTGCTGGAAGTGGACATGCTCGCCGTCGGCAGCTTCGCTACCCAGTTCGCCGGTCCGCCCAACAGCGAAACCAAAGCGCAAAAAGCCACGGCCTGAGGACTTCGTCATGTTGCATATCACCATGATCGGCTGCGGCGCCATTGGCGTCGGCGTGCTCGAACTATTGGAGAAGGACCCGCAGCTGTGCGTTGACTACGTCATCGCTTCGACCGGGTCTGAAGAATTGGTGCGCCAGCGGCTGGCCAGTTTCAAGCAACCACCGCAGGTGCTGACCGCCTTACCGGCCGACGCCCGCCCGGACCTATTGGTCGAGTGCGCCGGCCACCGCGCCATCGAAGAACATGTGTTGCCGGCGCTGGAACGTGGCATTGCCTGCCTGATCGTCTCGGTCGGCGCGCTGTCCGAAGTTGGCCTGGTTGAACGCTTGGAAGCAGCAGCCGAACGCGGCCAGACCCGCATCGAGTTGCTGCCCGGCGCTATCGGCGGCATCGACGCCTTGTCGGCGGCCAAAGTCGGCGGGCTGGATTCGGTCAATTACACCGGCCGCAAACCGGCTAAAGCCTGGAAAAACACCCCCGCTGAACAGGCCTGTGACCTGGACAACATTACCGAAGCCACGGTGATTTTTCAGGGCAGCGCCCGGGAAGCGGCACGGCTCTATCCAAAAAACGCCAACGTCGCCGCGACCTTGTCGCTGGCCGGGCTCGGCCTGGATCGCACCCATGTGACGCTGATCGCCGATCCGCTGAGCGAGGAGAACGTCCATCACTTCGAGGCTCGCGGCGCTTTTGGCGGTTTCGAACTGAGCTTGCGTGGCAAACCGCTGCTGGCCAACCCGAAGACCTCGGCGCTGACCGTTTACAGCGTCGTCCGCGCCCTGGGCAACCACGCCCACGCGATTTCGATTTAGGGGACCGTCGATGACTCTCGAACAGACTTTACCGATCTGCATTGCCGGCGACTGGCGCCTCGGTCGCGGCGAGCGTTATGCCACGTGCTACCCCGCCACGGGCGAAGCCGTCGCCTGGCTGAATGCCGCCAGTGTCGACGACGTTGAAGACGCCGTGCAAGGCGCCCATCAGGCGTTTTTGCACAGCGGCTGGGCGCAGCGCAAACCTCACGAACGGGCCAGCGTGCTTTACCGCATCGCCGAGCTGATCCGTGAGCGCAGCGAGGAACTGGCGCAATTGCAGCGCCAGGACAACGGCAAACCGATCAACGAAACCCGTGCCCTGGTGGCCAGCGCCGCCGGCACATTCCAGTTCTTCGCTTCGGCCTGTGAAACCCTCGAAGAAACCATCACGCCGTCCCGTGGTGATTTCGTCAGCATGAGTGTGTACGAACCGATGGGCGTGATCGCCGCGATCACCCCGTGGAACTCGCCGATTGCCAGCGAGGCGCAGAAGGTCGCTCCGGCGCTGGCAGCGGGCAACGCGGTGGTGATCAAACCGGCGGAAATCACCCCGTTGATGGCCCTGCAACTGGCGCGCATCTGCGAAGACGCAGGCTTGCCTAAAGGCCTGCTCAGTGTGCTGCCGGGTAAAGGTTCACTGCTCGGTGATGCGCTGACCCGTCATCCGTTGGTCAAGCGCGTGTCGTTCACCGGCGGCACCAAAACCGGCAAGCACATTGCCCACATCGCCGCCGACAAGATGATGCCGGTGTCGCTGGAACTGGGCGGCAAATCACCGACCATCGTCCTCGACGACGCCGACCTCGACCACGCGGTGGCGGGTGTGCTGTACGGCATCTTCAGCTCTTCAGGCGAAGCCTGCATCGCCGGCTCGCGGTTGTTCGTCGCCCGCGCGCTGTATGAGCCGTTCATGTCGCGCCTGGTGGCCGCTGCGGCCGAACTGCGCGTCGGTGATCCGGCCGATGAACGTACCCAAATGGGTCCGTTGATCAGCGCCGGCCACCGCGACTCGGTGGAGCGTTATGTGGCTCTGGGGCTGGCCGAAGGTGGACGCCTGCTGCTCGGTGGCAAACGTCCGAGCGGCGGCGTGTACGACCAGGGTTATTACTACCCGCCGACCATCCTCGAAGGCCTGAACAACAGCCAACAGGTTTGTCAGGAAGAGATCTTCGGCCCCGTTTTGGTGGCGATGCCCTTCGATGACGAAGCGCAATTGCTCGAACAGGCCAACGACAGCCTGTACGCCCTCGCCGCCGGCATCTGGACGCGCGACTACAAACGCGCCTGGGCACTGGGCCGAAAAATTCAGGCCGGTACGGTGTGGATCAACACCTACAAACAGTTCTCGATTTCCACACCGTTCGGCGGCTGGCGCGACAGCGGTCTGGGCCGTGAAAAAGGTCGCCTCGGCATCCTGCAGTACATGGAACAGAAAAGCCTTTATTGGGGCATGAATGAACAGCCACTGGCCTGGGCCGGTGCGCAACGAGAGGTTGGGTTATGAGCGTTTTAGGCATTGATGAAGTCACCTACGGCGTCGAGGACCTCGACACCAGCGTGCGTTTTTTCAGCGACTGGGGCCTGACTAAAGTCAGCGAGCAGCCTGATGAAGTGATCTTCGAAACCCTCAACGGTTGCCGCGTGGTGCTCGCCGACATCAACAAGGCCGGTTTGCCACCTGCCATCGAAGCCGGTTCAACCGTGCGCGAAGTGGTGTGGGGCGTCGAAAGCGACGCCGACTTGAAGCTTTATAGCGAACGAATCGCCAACGATCCGGGCTTCATAGAAGCCGATGGCCGCATCGGTTGCACCGACCCTAACGGCCTGGCAATCCGCCTGCAGGTGACCCGCAAACGTGACCTGGAGATCGAGTGCAGCGGCCATAACACCTGGCAGACCAAAGGCCGGATCAACAAAGCCGCGCCGATCTACGACCGCGCCACGCCGATCGAAGTCGGTCATGTGGTGTTTTTCGTCAAGGACGTGAATGCCTGCGAAGCCTTCTATCACGAGCGCTTCGGCTTCCAGGCCTCGGACCGTTATCCGGATCGCGGAGCGTTCCTGCGCACCGCCGAAGAAGGTGGCCACCACGACCTGTTCATGCTGCAACTGCCCGCCCCTCGTGCCGGCTTGAACCACGTCGCCTTCACCGTGCGCGATGTGCACGAAGTGTTCGGCGGCGGCATGCACATCTCCCGTCGCGGCTGGGCCACGGAAATCGGCCCGGGCCGACACCCGGTGTCTTCGGCGTTCTTCTGGTACTTCAAGAACCCGGCCGGCGCCCTGGTCGAGTACTACGCCGACGAAGACCAACTGACCGGCGAATGGCAGCCACGGGACTTCGAGCCGGGCCCGACGATGTTCGCTGAGTGGGCGATTGCCGGCGGCATCGATGGCAATACCCGTCGCCAGCAACATGTCGAAGCGCCGCAAGGCAAGTTCCTCACCGACAAACCGAAATCCTGAGCAGGAGTCGTCCATGTCTTCGCTGAATATCGCTATCGCCGGTGCCGGAATCGGCGGCCTGACCGCCGCCATCGCCCTGCATCGCGCAGGCCATAACGTCACCGTATTCGAACAGTCGAAAGCCTTTTTGCGGGTCGGTGCCGATATCAACCTGACCCCTAATGCCGTGCGTGCTCTGGATGGTCTTGGGGTGGGCGCCGCCGTGCGCATTCCGGCCGCTCGTCCAACGCACCGGATCAGTCGCCTGTGGGACAGCGGCGAGGAAACCTCGCGCCTGGAAATGTCCGATGCCGCCGAACAGAAATACGGTGCACCGCAACTGACCATTCACCGCGCCGATCTGCTGGCCGCGCTGGCGGACGTCTTTCCACCAGAACAGGTGCAGTTTGGCAAACGCGCCGACCACGTCGTGCAAACCGCCGACGGCATCGAGTTGCGCTTCAAGGATGGCAGCCGTCACTTCACCGATCTGTTGATCGGTGCGGATGGCATCCATTCGGTAGTGCGTAATGCGCTGTTCGGTGATGAGCAACCGCGCTTTACCGGAGTGGTCGCTTACCGCGCCGTCGTACCTGCCGAACGCGTGGCCCATGTGCCGAACATTCAGGCGTTCACTAAATGGTGGGGCCCGACGCCGGAAAGCCAGATCGTGACGTTTCCGCTGAACCAGGGTCGGGACATTTTCATCTTCGCTACCACCGCTCAAGACAGCTGGCATGAAGAGTCCTGGACCAGCGCCGGCGATGCCGACGAGTTGCGTAGCCATTATCAGGACTTCCACCCGGATGCTCGCGCTCTGTTGGATGCGTGCAACGAGGTGCTCAAGACCGCGCTGTATGAACGCGATCCGCTACCGTTCTGGTCCAAAGGGGCGATGACGCTGCTGGGCGATGCCTGCCATCCGATGATGCCGTTCATGGCTCAGGGCGCCGGCCAGGCGATCGAAGATGCGGTGGTGCTCGCTCGCCATTTGCAAGACCTGACCGGCACCGCGCAAATCGCCGATGCCCTGCAGGCTTATCAGCAGGCGCGGTTGCAACGCACCAGCCAGATCCAGATCGGCTCGCGCGGCAACCAATGGCTCAAGGACGGCGGTAACGCCGACTGGGTTTATGGCTATGACGCCTGGGCCGTGCCGATGCCGAACGTGGCGTGAGCAGGACCGCAGCCATGAGCGAATCCTTGCTGGTGACCGTACTGCTCAAGCACGACCAATCAAAGAACCTGGAAGACATTCAGCGGCACATGAAGCAGCAGGACTGGTGGGAACGGTTTCCCCCGCAAGGCGTCGAGGTGGTGTCCTGGACCGTGGCCATGGGCCTGGGCCAGATCGTCACCCTGCGGTTGCCGCCGAGTCTGCTGCCGACCCTCAACGTCGAGCTCGAACGGTCGGCCTGGGGCGTGTTCAGCACCGAAGTTTTCCCGACGTATGACTTTATTCCCGTGCGCGAAATGATCCGCGAACGGGTACGTAACGGAGATCAATGAGATGAGCAATACCGAACCCTACCTGGAGCCCCATCAGGCCCGCAAACGTCCGAACACCCAGTTCGAAGAGTTGCTCGGCGACTCCATCGAGCGCGCCTTCGGCAACGGAGTGACCGAATTGCCCGATCTGCTCGCGCACCTGAATCTGGCCGGGCCGCCCTGCCCGCTGACCACCGGAGAGTGGACAGCAGACGCCTATAAAACCCTGATGGCTCGGCTGGGCGAATGACCCGCCGGAGGACAATAAGAAATGAACATGAATACAACCGTCGATCCAGCTGAAAACCTCTTGGCCAACGGGTTGAAAAACCTTTGGTTCCCGGTCCTGCCCTCCGATCAATTGGGCGAAAAACCGGTGTCAATTCGCCGTCTGGGCTACAAAATCGCCCTGTGGCGCGACAATGACGGCAGCGTCCATGCCCTTGAAGATCATTGCCCTCATCGCGGCGCGCCGCTGTCCCAGGGACCGGTGCTGGGTGACCGTCTGCAATGCCCTTATCACGGCGTCGAAGTGCGCTGTGACGGCACCGTCACCAAAGTCCCCGGCAGCCCTGGTTGCAAGCTTGAAGGCAGCCGCCCGACACGCATGTTTCACACCCGTGAAGCCGCTGGCGCGATCTTTCTGTACAACGCTGCAGATCCGCACGTGGACACCCCTCCGGAGCTGGTCCTGCCAGAGCAACTGACCTCCCCCGAATGGAGCAGCTTCCTCTGCTACACAGAATGGAAAGGCGATTATCGCTACGTCATCGACAACGTCATGGACCCGATGCACGGCACCTACCTGCACAAGATGTCGCACTCCATGAGCGAAGGCGAAGCCACCGCCAAGTTCGTCACCCGCGACACCGACAACGGTTTCTTCTTCGAGAAAGAAGGCCAGCGCGGGGTGAATTTCGACTGGACCGAGTTCATGGATAACGGCTGCCACTGGCTGCGCCTGGAAATCCCCTATCCGAAAACCGGCGGCCCGGGCGGCAACTTCACCATCATCGGCAGCTACACGCCGAGCAGCCGCTCCTTGTCCGCGGTGTTCCACTGGCGTTGCCGTCCACTGACCGGCTGGCAGCGCGATACCTGGCGTTTCCTCTACAAAAACCGCCTGGAAGCACGCCACTGGGCAGTGCTGGAACAGGACCGGGTGCTGCTCGAGTTCATGGAACCGGACGCCAACCAGCGGGAAAACCTCTACCAGCATGACTTGGGTGTGGTGCGTCTGCGTCGCTACCTGAAAAACGCGGCCAAGGCCCAACTGGAGCTGATCGACGCGAAGCAGGTGCCATGAACGCAGCCGTGCAACGTGTTCAGGCCGGCTCGTTGATCGAGCCGGCCAGCGCCACCTGGTCGAATGCCTTGCTGATCGGCAATGAAGTGGTGATGTCCGGCATGACCGGCCATCCCGCTACACGCCTGGCCGTTGTGGCAGACGCGCCGCTCGATGCCTACGCCCAGACACTGGTCGTGTTGAACAAAGTCCGGGCGTTGGTCGAGGCGGCGGGTGGGCATATCGGCAACATTTACCGGCTGACGGTGTATGTCACCGAGATCGCCGACAAGGACGAAGTGGGTCGCGCACGGCGTGACTTCTTCGAAGGTCAGGCGGTTTTTCCTACCTCCACGCTGGTTGAAGTGAGCGCGCTGGTGTTTCCCGAACTGCGGGTGGAGATCGAGGCCGGCGCGCGTCTCGATCTCGATTTGCGTACTGTCGAAAAGAGGTGACCGATGTCCCATTCCTCCCCCCTCACCGCTCGCGTGCACACACTGCGCTACGAAGCCGAAGGCATCATCAGCGTCGAGTTGCGGCCGTTTGGCGACACGGTGTTCGCCCCGTTTGAAGCCGGCTCGCACATCGATTTGCACTTACCCAACGGACTGGTGCGCAGTTATTCACTGCTCAACTCGCCAAGCGATCAAGGCCGTTATGTGATCGGCATTCTGCGAGATCGCAACAGCCGTGGCGGCTCGGAATTTGTGCATGCGCAGCTGCGGGTCGGCATGCAACTGCCAATCTCGTCGCCGCGCAATAATTTCCAGCTCGACCTCAGTGCCAGACATAGCGTGCTGGTGGCTGGCGGTATCGGTATCACGCCGATCTACTGCATGTTCCGGCAACTGCTGGCGCTGGGAAAATCCGCCGAGTTGATCTACTGCGCCCGCTCGCGACAGGAAGCCGCGCTGGTTGAGGAACTCAGCGGCTTGAGTGCCAAAGTCGTCTATCACTTCAACGATGAAAAGGGCATGCCGCCAGACCTGAGCGCCTACCTGGCGGGTCAGCCGAGCGATACGCACTTCTATTGCTGCGGCCCGACGCCGATGCTCGATGCTTTCGAAAGTACCTGCGAAGGCCTCGGTTACCCTCATGCGCATATCGAGCGTTTCACGGCGGCAGAACTGCCGCCGTCTGAAGACGCGCAGAGCAGCTACAGCGTCGAGCTGAAAAAAACCGGCAAGACACTGTCGATCGAGCCGGGTTTGAGTTTGCTCGACGTACTGCTTGAGGCGGGTTGCGACATCGAGTACAGCTGTCGCGAAGGGGTCTGCGGGTCGTGCGAAACACGCGTACTGGAAGGTGATGTCGACCACCGGGACGGCGTGCTGACCAAAGCCGAACGTGCGGCCAACAAATCCATGATGGTGTGTGTGTCGGGTTGCAAGAGTCGGCGATTGGTACTGGATCTATAACGCGAGTATCAAGTTTCCAGGGTTAAACAGGCCGACAGATATGTCGGCCTTTTTTATGCGCGTGAAATAAAAAACGCACACTGAACGTGCAGTTTCGTTACCCCTCGACGCGCCTGTTTCATGGGCAATACAAACAAATATGTTTCCCATATAAACAATTGTTTTTATTGAGTTTTTAAGCACCCAACAGACTTTTGGCAGTTGGCATAGTTTCTGCTCAGGTAACCCTGAGTTCATAGGCCATACGCCGTATTACCCATAAAACAACAAAAACAGAAACGCACTTAATCAAAGCAACACTCGCCGTTATCCACCCATCGCCACTGTTAAGGCGAACGGAAAAGTGTTGCCAGTCACTTTGTAGCGTTCAATTGAGCAGCGGAGTCAACATGAAGCATTACCTTATATGTATGGGACTGATGATGAGCAGTTGCGTGAGCTTCGCCGGTGAACCCGGTCCCGCCGCGCCCGTGACATCGACTACCGGTAAAAAGCCGTTTCCGCATATCGCTTGGCGCAGCGACGATGGCGAAAGCAGTCTGGACATCGGTGGTGCCCTGCGAACCAACTACCGCGACGAGCATTGGGACACCACCGAAAACAACGGGCGTTTTCTCTTCGACACCTTCCGTGTCGACGTACAGGCGACCTACAAAAATCTCTACAGTGATGTCGGCTACTGGTTTCAGGATGACGGCAAACGCTCCATCGACCGGGGCTTCGTCGGCTACCGCCTGAACAGCAACTCAAACCTGCAACTGGGCGCTCCATTCAAACCGTTTGGTCTGGAACCCTATCCACAATTTGGCTGGAGCTATCACCTGCCCTTCTTCATGGGCTATGGCGTCAGCGCCGGCACAGGCCTGAAATACAGCTACAAGGATCAGGACTGGGATCTGCAACTGGGGTACTTCCCGCGCATGTTGCCTTCCGACATTCGCTACTCGCCGGAAATCGGGCGTTACGCCGACCTCAAGGACAATGCGATCCCCTTCACCCAGTCGCGCCAGGACAACGAGAAACACAACCAGATCAACGCCCGGGTCGCGCGGACCTTTATTAATGACGGCTGGAAAACCGAAATCGGCGCGTCGGTGGCCACCGCCCAGCTTTACAACGCCACCACCAAAGACGACGGCGATTACTGGGCCGGCGGTATCCACGCCATCTTCAACGCCGGCGCGTGGACCGTCTCCACCCAAGGCATTCGCTACGAGTACGACCCTAAAAACCCTACCGGTGTCAGCAACGACTCGGTGCTGATGGGCGGTAACGGCCTGACGCCCGCGTATCTGATTGCCTCCAAGGCCACCATTGCTTCGCTGAACGTCGGCTATGACATCCCGACGCCGAAACTGGGGCAATTGAAGAAGATCAAGCTCTACAACGACTACAGTCGCATGATGAAAGACAAGAGCGGTTGGGACGACTCGCAGATGTACACTGTCGGCGCACAGTTCCTGGCCATGCCGATCATGGCGTGGGTCGATCTGACCTGGGCAAAAAACGCCAACCCCTATGGCGGCGCGGAAAACGGTACGGGCTTTACCAATACCAGTTCGGTTGGCAGCAATACCTGGTACTACCGGACCAATATCAACATTGGGTATTACTTCTAATGCCTGCCTTATGGCCGCTGTTACGGCTGCGATAAATCCGTCGGCAGACGTAATGTTTCGGCAACTCTACGTCCTGATTCGGCTGATTGCATTGGATCGTTTACTGCCGGTCGCGACCGGCAGAATTCGCCCATTAGCGAACGCTCAGCCTACGTCTTTTTTCGGCTAGAGGCCGTCACCTGCAGGGTGATGACGTTTGCACCGACATCGGCCATAGATATTTTGCAAACGACTTCGTAAGCTCCAGCCTACTCTTGTCTCTTTTTCCCCAGTCCCATGTTTAGCAGTCGCGTCGACGAGATCGGATTCTACGTTTACCGACCCTCTCCTTCGCTCGCATTGATCTGTTTCACGCATTAATGCATGCCAACAATGCACTTATCATATCGATCATCCTGTTCCACCATTCGCCCTAATAAGAACCGTGCGCCGCGTCCAGGCAGCGCACGTCATAAAAGCGGTGGAGTACAGGTCAATGACAACATCAAACCCTTCCGGGCGTTCACGCGCCAGTGCCATTTTCCGGGTTACCTCGGGCAACTTCCTCGAACAGTTCGATTTCTTCCTTTTCGGTTTTTACGCTACGCAGATTGCGGCTGTGTTCTTCCCGGCCAGTAGTGAGTTTGCCTCCTTGATGATGACCTTCGCGGTGTTTGGCGCGGGTTTCCTGATGCGTCCGTTGGGCGCGGTGGTACTCGGTGCTTACATCGACGATGTGGGTCGGCGCAAAGGGTTGATCGTGACGCTGTCGATTATGGCCAGCGGCACGATTCTCATTGTGTTGGTGCCCGGTTACGAAACCATCGGGTTATTTGCGCCCGCTATCGTACTGATCGGTCGCTTGCTGCAAGGCTTCTCGGCCGGTGCGGAAATGGGGGGCGTCTCGGTGTACCTCTCGGAGATCGCCACGGCGGGCAACAAAGGTTTCTTCACCAGTTGGCAGTCGGCCAGCCAGCAAGTGGCAATTATCGTCGCGGCGGCTTTGGGTTACGGGTTGAATCAGTGGATGGCGCCCGCAATGATTGCCGATTGGGGCTGGCGGATTCCGTTTTTCGTCGGTTGCATGATCGTGCCGTTCATTTTTTTCCTGCGCCGTAACCTCGAAGAAACAAAGGAGTTCGAAGCGCGCAAACATCGGCCGAGTATGGGCGATGTGTTCCGCACCCTCGCGCAGAACTGGGTCATCGTGTTCGCCGGGATGATGATGGTCGCCCTCACCACCACGGCTTTTTACCTGATCACCGTGTACGCGCCAACCTTCGGCAAAACCGTGCTGCACCTGAGTACGTCCGATGCGTTATTGGTGACCCTGCTGGTGGGTGTTTCGAACTTCTTCTGGTTACCCATTGGCGGCGCATTGTCTGACCGCATCGGTCGGCGTCCAGTGCTGATCGCCATGGCGCTGTTAACCCTCGCCACGGCGTATCCAGCGCTGACTTATCTGGTCAACGCGCCAAGCTTCGTCAACATGCTGTTGGTCTTACTGTGGTTGTCGTTCATTTACGGTTTGTACAACGGCGCGATGATTGCGGCGCTCACCGAAATCATGCCGGTCGAAGTCCGTGTTGCCGGCTTTTCACTGGCGTATAGCCTGGCCACGGCAGTGTTCGGGGGTTTCACTCCGGCGATGTCGACCTTCCTGATCCAGTACACCGGCGACAAGGCCGCACCCGGTTACTGGATGAGTTTCGCCGCACTCTGTGCCTTGTGCGCGACGCTGTATCTCTACCGCCGCTCCACCGGCCGCCTGCAACCGGCGATGTCTTGAACCTGCCCTTTTGTGAGAACACGACCATGAACAAACTATTTAATTTCGCCGCCCTCGGCCTGGTGGCCAGCCTCGGCCTGAGCTCCGTCGCCCAGGCAGAAGAGATCCGCGTGATGACCTCCGGCGGTTTCACCGCGGCCTACAAAGTTCTCGGCCCGAAATTCGCCGCGTCCACCGGCAACACGCTGGACACCGCCCTTGGCCCATCGATGGGCAAGGCGCCGGAAGCGATCCCCAATCGCTTGGCCCGTGGCGAGAAGGCTGACGTAGTGATCATGGTCGGCTACGCCCTCGATGACCTGATCAAGCAAGGCAAAGTTGATCCCGCTTCACGGGTTGAACTGGCCGATTCCCGAATCGGGCTCGTAGTGCGTGAGGGCGCGACGAAGCCGGACATCAGCTCCGTTGACGGACTGAAGAAAACCTTGCTCGACGCGAAGTCCGTCGCCTATTCCGATAGCGCCAGCGGCGTGTACATCGAGGATCAGTTGTTCAAGCGCCTGGGCATTGAAGACCAACTCAAACCCAAATCGAAGATGATCCCGAAAATCCCCGTGGGTTCGGTGGTTGCCACCGGCGACTACCAACTGGGCTTCCAGCAGGTCAGCGAATTGCTGCCCGTGCCGGGCGTAAGTTTTGTGGCAAAGATTCCAGAGTCGGTGCAATCGGTAACGCGTTTTGCTGCCGGCATTCCCGTAGGCGCGCAACACCCGGCTGAAGCCAAGGCGTTGCTGGAGTACTTGGCGTCCTCGGCCGCTCAACCGGATGTCAAGGCCACCGGGCTGGATTCGGTCAGTCGCTGACCTGAACTTTCATTTCCACCACCAGCCGTTCCAGTTCCAACGCAGCCGGGGTCAACGTGCGACCCCGGCGCTTGATCAGGCCGACACTGCGCATCACCTGCGGGTCGGTCAGCGGTACCCGCGTCAGAATCGGGTGATCCGCTGCCGGCATCGCCATCAGCGGCACCGCAGCGACCCCCAACCCCGCTTCAACCAAGCCGATCATCGTCGTCACATGCCGGGTTTCACAGATGCTCTGCCGTTGCGGCACGATGCCGGTCAGCGCCTGATCCAGCAAAAAGCGATTGCCCGAGGTCTTGTCCAGCGAGATGTAATCCTGCTGATAGAACTCATCCCAGGTCACGCTGGTTCGACCCGCCAACGGATGATCGCGCCGACAGGCCAGTACATAACCTTCCTGCACCAATGGCTCGAACTCGACTTCAGTCTCCAGCGTACCCATGAAGCTCAGACCGAAATCGGCTTCGCCATTGACGACGGCGCTGAGTACGTCGTGGGCGCTGGAGTCGAGCACTTTTACTTTGATCCTCGGGAACTGCCGGTGGTAATGGGTGATCACGCGCGGCATGAAGTAATACGCTGCCGAGGGCACGCAGGCCACCGTGACATGGCCTAGCCGGGTCGAAGCGACTTCGCTGATGCCCAGCAGCGCCACGTCCAGATCGTCCAGCAAGCGCTCGACGCTGGGCATGAAACCGCGCCCGGCCTGAGTCAAGCTGACCTTGCGTGTAGTGCGTTCGAACAATCGTACTCCGAGGGCGTCCTCAAGTTTTTCGATGCGCCGGCTCAGCGCAGGCTGAGAGATACGCACGGTGTCGGCGGCTTTGCGAAAACTGCCCTGCTCGACCACGGCGCGAAAAGCTTGCAGGTCGTTGAGGTCGAAGTTTATGGCCATGGTGCGCACTCGGGATCAGACAGATTGATCAGCTTATCCTATGAATGTAAAAAATTATTCCACAATGTAGGTTCCTGTGGGGTTGGAGACAGTGTGCGAAACGCGCTGGCAACGATCAGCAAGCACTAAGCATTCATCAATATGGCGCCAGTGCGGTTCGCCGCTGTTCTGGTCGCGAAGCCGGGGTGAATACGCAGACTGGATATCTATAGCGTTGGGTCCGCTAGACACGACCTTTACCGACAAGCAGCAACCCATCGAAGTGCCGTCTAAGGCACCCTGGTATGAAATCCAGGGTCGGTGGCCACAGTCTCGAGACAGCTTCGGGTCAGCTGCTACCATCCTCGACAACGCGCACGCGCTCAACGGTCAGCCCAAACCTGCGAGAATACTGCCTCTTCGGGCTTCGCAACTTGTATGGCGAACGTTCAGGTATTTGAATAACAAATTCGCGAGGAGCCGCCACATTGGAATTGAGACAACTGCGCTATTTCGTAAAAATCATCGAGCTTGGCAGTCTGGGGCGTGCGGCACTTGAACTGGACGTTGGTGTGTCAGCCCTCAGTCAGCAAATCTCCAAGCTGGAAAGCGAACTGTGCACCCGCCTCCTGAATCGAACCTCTACCGGCGTGACGCCCACTAGCGCCGGATTTGCGTTTTTACACCATGCCCAATTGACGCTACGCCAGGCGGAAAACGCAATCATGGCCGCCCATCGCGGGCGAATGAGCGGTTATGTCAGCGTCGGTTTACCGCCGACTACGGCAACGGTGCTCGCGTTGCCGTTGATCAACGCAATGCGTGCGCGTTATCCGGACATACAACTGCATTTGGTGGAAATGCTTTCCGGCCACTTGGCGGCGCAGCTCAACGCACGGCAAATTGATCTGGCCATCCTGTTCCAGCTCGAAGGGGGTAAACGCTGGAGCGTGACTCCGCTGCTGGATGAAAAGCTGTTTGTCATTGCCTCGCCCAGCCTGCCTCAAGCGCCTTCTGGTGATAGCGTGCAGTTAGCAGACCTCGGCGGCCTGCCGCTGGTGATGCCCAGCGCGCAACATGGATTGCGCTCGGCATTGATGAGCGCGTTCGAGCGGGTCGGGCTAACACCCAACGTCATTATGGAAGTCGACGGTCTCGCTGTTTTGATGAACGCCGTTCGGGCAGGTCATGCGGCAACGATACAACCGGGGGCGGCCGCTGCATTGAAAGACGGGTCCGGACTTTCAGTGATCAGGATTGCCGATCCCCATGTGGGCCGGCGTAATCTTCTGGCGACGCTGGCTGACGACGAACTCTCTCCGGCGGCGCTGGCAACGCGTCTGGTCATCGTCGATGTGGCACGACAGCTGGTGGTCGACAAACAGTGGCCTGGAGCTACATGGATAGAAGGTGTAGACGCTTGATCCTTCCTCATCCCGGCCCCATTAGTCTCTTCTGACGACAAAGCCTTTAGAAAAACTAAACACCCCGCGTCAAACACAGCCTTTCGGCCACTCCTTGCTCACCCTATCGTTCTCCCCACTCGCAAGGAGCACTTCGTTCCCGCCTCCTTGCAAATCGAGGAGCGATAATGATCGATGTCTTAATCATAGGGGGTGGCAACGCTGCCTTGTGCGCCGCTCTGATGGCGCGAGAAGCGGGCGCCAGCGTGATGCTGCTGGAAGCCTCTCCGAAAATCTGGCGCGGTGGCAACTCCCAACACACCCGTAACCTGCGGTGCATGCACGACGAACCGCAGGACGTGCTGATCGATGCCTATCCGGAAGAAGAATACTGGCAAGACCTGTTGAAGGTTACCGGTGGCCTCACGGATGAAAAGCTTGCACGCATTGCCATTCGGGCATCGTCCTCTTGCCGCGACTGGATGCGTTCACACGGCGTGCATTTTCAGCCACCGCTGTCCGGCGCGCTGCACGTGGCGCGGACCAATGCATTTTTTATGGGCGGCGGCAAAGCGCTGGTCAATGCCTATTTCCGCAGCGCCGAGCGCCTGGGTGTAAAAGTTCGCTACAACACGCAAGTGACCGACATCGAGTTGGACGACGGTAAATTCGTCGCCGCCCATGTGGGCGAACATGAGGTCGATGGTCAGCGTTTCGCCGCAGAACGCATTGAAGCCCGGGCCTGCGTGTTGGCGGCCGGTGGCTTCGAATCCAACCGTGAATGGCTGCGCGAAGCCTGGGGTCAGAACGAACGCGGTGAATGGCCATCGGACAATTTCCTGATCCGGGGCACCCGATTCAACACCGGCATTTTGCTACGGCGCATGCTCGACCTGGGCGCAGATGTGATTGGCGATCCGACGCAAGCACACATGGTCGCGATTGATGCCCGCGCGCCACTCTACGACGGCGGCATCTGCACCCGAATCGACTGCGTATCGCTGGGTGTGGTGGTCAATCGTGATGGCGAACGCTTCTACGACGAAGGTGAGGATTTCTGGCCAAAACGTTATGCGATCTGGGGCCGTCTGGTGGCCGGACAACCCGGTCAGCAGGCGTATTCGATCATCGATCAACAAGCCATCGGCCGCTTCATGCCGCCGGTCTTTCCCGGAACCACCGCCACTACTTTGCAAGACCTTGCCCGCCAGTTGAAGCTGCCTGAAGAAAAATTCGTCAAGACTGTCGAGGACTACAACAACGCCTGCCGCGTTGGCACGTTCGATCACACGGCGTTGGACGACTGCCACACCCAAGGACTGACGCCCGCCAAAACCCACTGGGCGCGGCCATTGGTGAAACCACCTTTCTACGCCTACCCGCTTAAACCGGGTGTCACGTTCACCTACCTCGGCCTCGCCACCGACGAAACCGCTGCCGTGCATTTCAACGGCAAAGCGAGCCCCAACCTGTTCGTCGCGGGAGAAATGATGGCCGGCAATGTTCTGGGCAAGGGCTACACCGCCGGCATCGGCATGGCCATCGGTACCGCGTTCGGCCGCATCGCCGGTGTACAGGCGGCCGCTTCGGTGGGCTTTGGCGTTTCATCTGCAAACACGGAGTCTCGCTATGCAACTGTTTGATCCCCAAGCGTCGGGCGGGTTGATCCCGGTGTTGAATCTTGACGAAAGTGAAGTCCAGCGGCAGTTGACCATCTGCAATAGCTGCCGTTATTGCGAAGGCTTTTGCGCGGTATTTCCGGCGATGACCCGGCGCCTGGAATTCACTCAGGCCGACATCCATTACCTGGCGAACTTGTGTCATAACTGCGGCGCGTGCCTGCACGCCTGTCAGTACGCCGCCCCACACGAATTCGACGTCAACATACCCAAAGCCATGGCCAAAGTGCGCCTGGATACCTACGCCGAATACGCCTGGCCGCAAGTAATGGGCAGGTTGTATCAGCGCAACGGCCTGACCCTGGCACTGGCTTCCGGTGGGGGACTGGCCTTGTTTCTATGCCTGACCCTGATGCTGATGGGCAACCTGTTCACGGCCATTCCCGGGGGCAATTTCTACCAGATTTTCCCGCATAACACCCTGGCGCTGATGTTCGGCTCAGTGTTCGGCTTTGCGGTACTGGCACTGACCCTGGGTGTACGGCGCTTCTGGCTCAACGTTTCACCGGTCGCAGCGCCACTGCCGTTGAAAACGTCCGCGGCATTGGAGGCTACGGCCAACGTCGCGAAGCTCAAATACCTGGACGGCGGCCATGGCGAAGGCTGCAACAATGCCGACGATCAATTCACCTTGTGGCGACGCCGATTCCACCACCTCACCTTCTACGGCTTCATGCTGTGCTTCGCCGCCACCGGTATCGCCACGCTCTTTCACTATCTGCTGAAGTGGTCGGCGCCTTATCCGATCTTCAGCTTGCCGGTGATGTTGGGTATTGCCGGTGGCATCGGCCTGCTGATCGGCCCGGCGGGTCTGCTTTGGCTGAACCTGCGTCGCAACCCTGCGCACGGCGATGAAAACCAAAAACCCATGGATCGCGGCTTCATCGCGCTGCTGTTTCTGGTCAGCGCAAGCGGCCTGGCGCTACTGGCTTTGCGTGAAACCAGCGCCCTGGGCTTGATGTTGGCGATTCATCTCGGCCTGGTCATGGCGTTTTTCTTGACCATGCCCTACAGCAAATTCGCCCATGGAATATTCCGCAGCGCAGCGCTGCTCAAACACGCCATCGAGAAGCGTCAACCCAACCCGATCAACGCCGGCAGCGACTGACGGTTAAAGCACTCATTCCAAAAACAATAGTGAGCATAACGGTAGCCATGATGAAAACGACAACGGCAACAACCCGAGCCAAGGGGTCCAAATTGGGCGCCATATTGCGGGTCACCAGCGGTAACTTTCTCGAGCAGTTCGACTTCTTTCTGTTCGGGTTCTACGCGACCTACATCTCCCGGACCTTCTTTCCAGCCACTAGCGAGTTTGCCTCGCTGATGATGACCTTCGCGGTATTCGGCTCCGGATTCCTGATGCGTCCGTTAGGTGCCATTGTGCTGGGCGCGTACATCGACAAGGTGGGTCGTCGCAAGGGGCTGATCGTGACGCTGTCGATCATGGCCGCCGGTACCGTATTGATCGCCTTGGTGCCGGGCTATGCCGCCATCGGCGTGGCGGCACCCATTCTGGTGTTATTGGGCAGGCTGCTACAGGGCTTCTCCGCTGGCGCGGAAATGGGCGGTGTTTCCGTGTACCTGGCGGAAATTTCCACCCCCGGGCACACCGGTTTCTACACCAGTTGGCAATCGGCCAGCCAACAGGTGGCGATCGTCGTCGCGGCCGCGTTGGGCTACACGATCAATGCCACGATGCAAGCCGCTGAAATCGCCGATTGGGGATGGCGTATTCCGTTCTTCATTGGCTGCGTGATCATCCCGTTCATTTTCATTATTCGTCGTTCACTGGAAGAAACTGCTGCCTTCACTGCTCGCAGCCATCGTCCAACCACTCGCGAAGTGTTTCGCTCGATGCGTGACAACTGGCGCACCGTACTGGCGGGCGGTTTGCTGGCGTCTATGACCACTACCACGTTCTACCTGATAACGGTCTACACACCGACGTTTGGCAGGACAGTACTGAACCTGAGCACCACCGACAGCCTGGCGGTCACACTGCTGGTCGGTATCAGCAACTTTATCTGGCTGCCCATCGGCGGCGCCCTCTCCGACCGCATTGGCCGTCGGCCACTGTTGCTGGCGATATCGTTGCTGTGCATCTTCACCGCCTATCCCGCCATGCACTGGCTGGCAGAGGCGGCGAGTTTCGAACGACTGCTTACTGTTCTGCTGTACTTCTCATTCTTCTTTGGCATTTACAACGGCGCCATGGTCGCGGCACTGACCGAAGTCATGCCACAGAACGTGCGGGTCGTCGGGTTTTCACTGGCCTTCAGTTTGGCCACCGCGGTGTTTGGCGGTTTTACCCCGGCAATCTCGACACTGCTTGTCCAGGCCACGGGCGATAAGGCATCACCTGCCTACTGGCTGATGTTCGCGGCGGTGTGCGGGTTCACGGCGACGACGATTCTGTATCGTCGGCACAAACCTTTGGCCGTCAGAACCGTTTAGTTCTTCGATCGCCGACGCTTACCACGCGTCGATCCGGGGAAGTATTCAGCCTAAAGACCCCATTTAATGGGCATAGACAGATTCTTCGAATAATTCTCAATAGGTGGCCCTTGATTCCACTCGATCAAGGGCCCGAAGCAGAGATGCTGCTTTTCCAAGAGCGCAAGAGGCGGTCGATTTAACACCGGAGTACGAGATCTGACTTGTGCTTATTCGTATGGCCCATGACCGGCTATATCGGGTCGGTTGCTGCTCTTCGCGACAGGCAGCGATCGGTCGGAAGTAGATAGAGAAAGGCGACCAAGATCACTTAAAGAGGCTATGCTCCTTCAAATCTCAGTTGAACGAGATAGGATCATGGACAAAATAATCCTCTTTCTAGCAGACGAGAACAATCGACTGATCCTCAATTGGATCGGCGGAGCATTGGCGACGTTAGCTGGTGGGTTATGGGTTGTAATTAGATATCTGCTTGAGCGATCTGAAAAAAAGCGCACTTTATTCGCACAAAAAAAAGAAACGGAAGAAAAGGCACATGCTCCTCCGTCGATCACCGATGAACCGGCTGTTCAGCCCAACTCAATTTACGTTAAAGACGGTATCGCTATTGGCTCAGGCGCGAACGTTTCCGCGCGGGATATAATAGTAGGTTACAGACTAAGAGGATTAGCCTTCACTCTATTCGCGATTGGACTACTACTAATACTAGCCGGATATTTCTTTGAAGAATTTGCATCATCAGTTATAGCAACAAAACTAACAAAATATGAATTAACACTTTCTTGCGGCAATACAGGAAAAACAAAATTCGACATGTCACCTGATGAATTAACTGATGTTATAAAATTCAGAGATTTCCTTTCAGAAAACGAAAATAAGACGTTTTTTCTACATTTCGAGATTCAAAAAGCCTGCTCCGCTTGCAAATGCCCGCGTGTTGCTCCAAGCCCACCGGAACCTGGACCCAAAGGATTTCTCGTTATCGATGATCCTCAAAAAGAACATTGGACATTATCTCCCATGATGAAAGAAGCACACGAGATTATAGCCTTTCACACTCACCTTGTCGTAGACACCATATTTTACCTACCAACGTACGAACAACTCCCTGAAAATGGACTATTCCAAAAAGGCGGCTACGGTTTCTACGCTTATTACGACGGTCCTTTCACTGCAAAATATTTCGAAGGCACTGGGTATACGGGCGGATATATCGAACCAGTAGTTATCGCGTCTTCTGAAATAATCAATCAGGTAAAATGCATTCGAGAAGAAAAATCACTTAATTTCTTCCAAAAATTATATCACCAATGTTTTTAAATTGATTTTTTGCTCAACATCAAATCGAGAAATTCTTCACGCGTCTCGTTGTCTTCGATATTTGATATGTTTCTGCCTCCTGAATTATGCGAGCAGGAGATTGCTCTCAAGATCGAGTGCCCTCACCGCGCTATTAAAATAAAGCGGCGCTTAGCGGCCTTTCGCGAAGGTCAGCTAGGGGTCGATTACTGCCGGTCATGTCCACGACATCGTGCTAGTCAAATCCGATGCAAATGACTTGTCAGGTCGAATGCAAATGGGTGGGTAAGTCTGTGCAATTAACCATAAGAATGTCGAGCCCCTGCTCGGCATCCACCAGCCCCATCACGTTGACCTTATCGAACTTCGCTAGGGCGGCGGCGTCGTGACGCTCATTGGTGCCGTGTGCAGGGCCATCCACCGCAGTGACCGGCAAGTACCACCGGAATAACGAAAGCCCTTCGGCGCGTGTAAATACCTAGTTATCGGCATTAACGCCTTTTCCCCAAACCCGGAATCTTGCAGTCATACCCGGCCTTCGGGAACTGCTCGGCCAACGCGCACTCCATGAGTGCCTGTTTCCCTGCCTGTTCCTGGTAGTGCTCGTACACGCCCAGGCAAATGACACCCAGGACTGCCAGCAGGATCAACGCAACCAGCAGTAGTACCAGACCTTTTAGGAATTTCAACACGCAATCTCCTTGATCCAACTGCGTTTGATTGTGGCAATTCCCTTGCCCAGCGATGATGCGACCTCGATTTGGGTCATGCCCGTGGCCTTGAGGCGCTGTACCGACAGTGTGGTGTCGGCCAATAGCGGCCCCTCAATGCGTCAGATAAACTGGCCGCAATTCGAAATCTAAAGGGGACTGATTTGAATGGCGCTTACTTAACCATCTTCGGAGGACCTATCTCCAAAAACTGGCATGTTTACGTACAACTTAGCTTCAAAAATGGAATCGATTTCTTTAATTACCTCATAGCACTTAAATGCAGTCCAGCAGTGCACGACTGACACGAATATTGATAAAGAAAGAAAAACTGCTATTACTAGGTCAGAGCCATCATAGCTGTCCAAACCGGTATAAGTTCCAGCACCCATAATTCTACTCTGCAATAGTGGCCAATACCCAATCAAAGTTGCCGTCGCGATCGTTATAAATGGAAACCACATAGATATTGCACGAATCCGTTTGGCGAATGTATTACCACCCACTTCTGAATAGGTGAGAAACACTGTATTTAGCTGAGCCACTTTGATGACATCTAAATCCCCGTGAAGACAAAGTGATGAGAGGGCGGCGTGAACGCCTCGAAGGTTCATCCATATTCCAATAACGATGAACATCGACATCACAGCCATGACAATGACGAAGTCGTTAGCAGGGACATTCATATTCAATAAAGGAATAACCCGTATAGGAAGCTTGTCACCGTACAAAGTATTTTCGTTTATTGTTAATTCTCGCTCCAGTCTCGAGAATTTCTTGACAACCTCCATGAATGGAGTCGATAGTAACGATCTGCGCACCTTATTTGATACCCCCGCGCAGGCTTCGTCTTCATTAATTATTTTGTTTTTAATCTTTTCGCGCTCATCTTCATTTTTATCTGGAAGAACAATTAATTCATTAAATACTGTGCCCTCACACACTCGCAATATTGTGATTTGATTAACAAAGCGATTGTAATAAATACCTTGCAGTTGCTGGTTTTGGAGGCTGAAATTTGCCAAGTATATGTGCAATATAATCAGTACAGATACAAGCACAGCTGCATTGATGAGCCAGCGCATGCGTGTGGTGGCAGCTTTGAAAAAGGTCAACTCTTCCGAAACCATGTCCACAGCCATGATGCCCCCTTTCTATTTGTAAAATTATTAATTGGATACTTTAGACTAATACGGAAGGCTCTCGCTCAAACTAGCGCGGTCTAGTAGATCCTTTCAACGCGAAGACTTGACCGACTCTAAAGCTTTAGTAGTGTTTTAAGAATCTGTCAATAAAGCAGCCCTATCAAAGCGTAATGAATTAGAGGAGGCAGAATTATTATCTCTAACTCACCCCACGGCTGTCCGCTATTGGCCGGCTGCCGCCCGGCGTGAAGGGCTGCAATGGGTCGGATAGCGACGGTCTGGCGTAGACCGTCGCAGTGGATGGTCAAACTTCTGTCTGCTCTGCCATTTCCAGGGCATCATCGACCTCGATGCCCAAGTACCTGACGGTGCTTTCAAGCTTCGTATGACCAAGCAGGAGTTGGACGGCTCTCAGACTCTTCGTCCTGCGATAGATCAACGATGCCTTGGTTCGCCGTAGCGTGTGAGTACCGTACATGGTTGGGTCAAGACCAATGGCGGTCACCCACGCTTTGACTATTCGAGCGTACTGTCTGGTGGAGAGATGGTCTGAGTCGTGCAAACGGCTCGGGAACAAGAAGTCCTCGCTGTGGAGGTGGGCTTGATGCATCCAAGCCTCCAGCACCGTTCGAGTTTGCTCAGTGATTTCAAATTGCACTGGGTGATGGGTTTTCTGCTGCATCACGATGGCTCGTGACGACACATGCTCTCCATGGGCGATGTCTCGGACTCGCAGCTTGGTTAAGTCACAGGCACGCAGTTTGCTGTCGATAGCCAAGTTGAAGAGCGCCAGATCTCGTGTCTTCTCAGCAAGCTGAAGTCTTACGCGGATAGCCCAGATATCTCTCACTCGGAGCGGCGCCTTTTGCCCGACGAGCTTTCCCTTGTTCCAAGGCTGATGGCGATGTTTAGCATTAGAGTTCATGGCTTGTCCTCCAGGTTGAGGGAGGACAAGGGTGGTTCAGTCACGGTGCGTCGTAGTCGCTATTCGACCCGAAGCAGCCCTTGATGGCTGTTTGTTCTCGTCATATGTTACGGGTATTCATGGAGGATTCTGACTGATGGCACGCGTGGGTTTGATACTGACACCCGGTTTTGCGGACTGGGAATACGCTTTCATTGCGGGTACGGCCTCCCCTTTTTACGGGATCGACGTTAGGTTTTTCGCTCCTGCTACGGGGGAGTTTCGTTCACAAGGTGGATTGGCTGTAACGGTCGACAGCAGCTTGCATCAATGTCTGGACTGGAAACCGGACGTTGTCGTCGTTATTGGAGGAATGGTCTGGGAAAGTGCAGAAGCGCCGGATATTCGAGACTTTCTTCATGCCAGCCGTTCAAGTGGAGCAACCCTTGCCGGTATCTGTGGAGGAACGCTGGCACTTGCGAGGGCCGGGCTTCTAGATACGGTTCCTCATACCTCGAACAGCGCTGACTTCTTACAGAATGCGGTCAGTTATCAAGGCTGCACGCTTTACCGAAGCAGCTCAATAGCGGTGATGGCGGATCGCATCATTACTGCTCCAGGCACCGCCCCCGTTAGCTTCACCTGCGCAGTGTTTGAAAGTGCCGGGCTATCTTCAGAGAGCATTTCCCAATTCAGGTCAATGTTGGCAGCGGAACATGCGTGATCGCGTCGTCCCGGCGCTGATTGGATGTCGATCACGTCAGCGTCACCAGGCCGACCCGGTCGAATCCTTGTTCCGCCAGACAGGTCATCAATGGGATTGCGAGCGCAACGGATTGCAAGTGTTCGTGGCAGACGGCGCATTGTTGCGCCCCCTTGATTCAACAGGCCTGAGAGAGCAACCCCACAATACTGCGGCATAGCCGGAGCACTGTGGGGTGGGTATGAAAGCGCCTACACCGTCCCGAAACCTTAAAAATTCCAACACTCAGCGATGAAATGAGAATGTCCAAAAAAAAAATCTATGCCAAAGAGTTCGACATCTGCGTATCGATGTCAGATTTAGTAACCTGGGAAGGTGACCAGAAGACTCCCAGCGCCGACCTGCAGGCGGTTTTTACCACCCTTGAAATCCCCGTCAACATTCTCGAACTCCACGAGTTGTATTTCGCCCACCTTTACAACGGCTACGGCGACGTGCATGTGTATCATGCTCAAAATAACGGAGGCAGTATTTTCGCAATCGACTTGTATCGAGAGCTCACGGACCAACAAGATTTGACAGGTCTGTTTCTGCGAATTGAAAGCCCCGCATTTGATCAGGCACTCGTCCATCTCAGGTCATTCTTTGACAACGCCAGCTGCCAAGTTGCATTTGACCAGGCAAGCTACTCTAGGCGACTTCGCGAAACGCTTGACGAAAGCAGATACCCTCGACTGGTCGAAGTAGATCACGACTTCATACAGCAGCATTTCACTCATCGGTGACGCTAGCCAACCAGACACTGCACAATTGCGATTCAACGTTGGCGTTTAGCAATTGCGCCAATACTGTGGTCACTTGCCGATCTCCTCCTTGCGACCAAAGAATGCGATCACCTGGTTCACCATGCTTCGAACGGATTGGGCCTCTCTACACCATACTGTTGCGGCCAAATCCATCCCCACTGTACCTGCTTCTGCCTAACTACTACCGGTTAGCATCACTCCTCACCCAAGGAGGTATTGCTCTATGCCGGACACCACTAACCTCTACCTGTTCATTGCTGCCGCCTTGATGTTGCTGATCGTGCCTGGCCCTAACATGGCTATCGTCAGTAGCCATGCAGTTGCCCACGGCTGGCGCGCCGGCCTCGCCGCAGCACTGGGAATAACCCTGGCCGATGTGCTGATGAGCGTCATGGTTAGTGCAGGTCTCGGTGCGCTGGTGATGAGTTGGGCGCCGGCGTTTGATTTGCTACGGTGGGCGGGCGCTTGTTATCTGATGTGGCTGGCCTGGCAGGCATTGAAGATTCCTCCTACGGACACTGATGTTCTAGCTACACAAACTTCGCTTCGGAAGATCGTGGCCCGCGCCACGCTTAACAGCCTGTTAAACCCCAAGGCGCTGTTGTTCTTCATGGTATTCCTGCCGCAGTTCGTCACCGTAGGTGCCAGCAACGTCACCTCGCAATTGATGTTCTTGGGTTTATTGCTTGCGCTGATCGCATTGATCTTCCATTCCCTACTCGGGTTCTGCGCTGGACGGCTGCATGGGCGCCTCAGCAAAGGAATAATATCTAAACGCCTTGGTGCTTATGGTTTCGCTGCGGTAATGACAGCTCTGGCAGCACGTTTACTTGTGCTTAACCGGCCGCTTTAAAGGGTCGAGGCGCACCGATTTAGCAAATACCTTCCTTGCCGATCCGCACCGTCGAATACCGTGACCTAGACGTGACTTCCGCTTTGGGCCGGTTGCTGCCCTTCGTGACAGACAGCAACCGGCCAATAGCTGACCTTGCAGATCGGCTGCCAGAAAGCCACTTTTCCACTGCTATGCTAACAACGTCTGTTTCTACGCCAGAGACGAGCAGCATGGCAGCACAAGGCATTTTTTATTCATTGCACATCGTCAGAGGAACGCCCCGCGATGCGACACTCACTTAAGCATTCGAGACTTCGTTTTGGCTTTTTGCTGACTGTTATCTCAATGGGGCTGACCGCTTGTTCCAGTAACGACAATATCAATACACCTGCCAAAGCCATTGCTCGACCACCGATTGATGATAGCGAGACGTCTTCTGTACGTGTCACTACCAGCTGGATACAACACACGCTTAGTCAAGCTGAATGCCTGAAGCACGCTCAATCAGCGCTTACAAAAGCGAGATATTTTGTTGATGCCGGAGACAGGTCCGTTTTTGGGTTTCGTCAAGGGATGACTTTTTCGATCCGCTGCGACTACGAAGGCGTTGCATTTTTAGCAGTGGCTTATCGTCATAGACCCAGTGTTGAAACGCAGGATCGGATCTTGAATGAAATAACCAGGTTATTTTAAGGACTAGTGACAGGCAGCAAACGGCCAACACCAACAGCCTTCCGATTTTGAAGCTATGGTAGATACCGGTTCAAACTTTCCGCAGTCATGAGGCATGCCTGCCGGGAGCCAATTGAGCATTACGCACGACCGCCCTCTTCATCCCTTTATTGTGAGCGGGGCGTCAAGATAGCCAACGCAGCCGCCACGATGAAGAGCGCCGGCACGTCACCTGCCAAGTGCCCCATTTGCTCCGGCTGGGTGAACGCCTGGACGGCCATGATTCCTCCGTGTACGGCGCTAGACCACACGGCGAACCAGATTAGGCTCAGATTGGCTAATGGATCACGTGCGGCCAGGATCAGGAACACGCCAAGTGTGGCGTAGATGCCAACGATCATCATCGGGTAGTCCGAGTGACCGACGTGCCAGGCCCAGCCGGACGGCCAGAACAACATAAGTGGGTAGAGAGCAAGGCACGCGAGGCCCGCCAAAACTAGAACGACGCGCAAATACCTGAGGCTATCGACTACGGTCATGACGAACTCCTCTTTGGGCCTAACGCTAAATTGCCACCAAGTGGCGTGATAACACCTTCACAGGCTTGGTGGATAACACTCCTTTTTCTGTCGTCTTGCCTTGACTAGGCCGGGCATTGTGACAGTCGGGTGTCTGCTGAA
This sequence comes from Pseudomonas mucoides, assembly GCF_015461845.1. Classification (GTDB taxonomy): domain Bacteria; phylum Pseudomonadota; class Gammaproteobacteria; order Pseudomonadales; family Pseudomonadaceae; genus Aquipseudomonas; species Aquipseudomonas mucoides. The sequence goes on from NZ_JACOPW010000002.1 coordinate 869,718, forward strand.
GGGGTTTATACCCCATGGACGGAAAGCTCAATCAGTTCCGGCAGTTGAGCAAGCATAGCTACTCGTTTGCTATCGCTCCGTCCACCGGCTGCTTCTGGCTGAAAGCCGCTCCGTCAAACAATCTGAATCTATCCCTTACACAAAACCACCCTCCACAAAAAAGCCCACTGACCGTCTCCGGTTCAGTGGGCTTTTGACAAGGCCTCTACTTACAAAGCCATATCACTAGCAGCATTAGCCTTCGGAGCCTTCCCGGCATCAGCCGGAGCAGCAACGGGAGCCGCCAACTGCGGGATCACCGGTGGCGGAGTCAGTTCCAACACCTTGGAAGTGTAAGCCCACTCCTGCGCAACCTTCTCAGGACTGCCGTTCAACTGAGTGCCGTAGCTCGGCACGATCTGGTGCAGCTTCTCCTGCCAGGCCGGCGAAGCCACTTTGTCCTTGAACACTTTCTGCAGCACGGTCAGCATGATCGGCGCAGCCGTCGATGCACCCGGCGATGCGCCCAGCAGGCCGGCAATCGAGCCGTCGGCAGAGGACACAATTTCGGTACCCAGCTTCAGCACGCCACCAGCGGCTTCATCACGCTTGATGATTTGCACGCGCTGGCCGGCTTGCCACAGGCGCCAGTCTTCGGCTTTGGCGTTCGGGAAGTATTCTTTCAGGGCGTTCATGCGGTCTTCGTCAGACAGCATCAGTTGGCCTGCAAGGTACTCAACCAGTGGGTATTCCTTGATGCCGACCTTGGTCATTGGCCACACGTTGTGCGTGGTCGTGGTGGTCAGCAGGTCCAGGTACGAGCCTTCTTTCAGGAACTTGGTGCTGAAGGTCGCGAATGGGCCAAACAGGATGACGCGCTTGCCGTCCAGGACACGGGTGTCCAGGTGCGGCACCGACATTGGCGGTGCGCCGACGGAGGCTTTGCCGTAGGCCTTGGCCAGGTGTTGTTCGGCGATGGTCGGGTTTTCGGTCACGAGGAACGAGCCGCCGACCGGGAAGCCTGCGTATTCCTGGGCTTCAGGAATGCCAGACTTCTGCAGCAGGTGCAGTGCACCGCCACCAGCGCCGATGAACACGAACTTGGCATCGGTTTCGGATTTGGTGCCGTCTTTCAGGTTTTTGTAGCTGACGCGCCAGGTGCCGTCTTCGTTCTTGGTGATGTCTTGCACTTCGCTAGACAACTTCAAGTCGAACTTTGGCGTGGTTTGCAGGTGCGCGACGAACTGGCGGGTGATCTCGCCAAAGTTCACGTCGGTGCCGATCGGGGTCCAGGTGGCCGCGATTTTCTGGTTCGGGTCGCGCCCTTCCATCATCAGCGGAACCCACTTCTTGATCACAGCCGGGTCTTCGGAGTACTGCATGCCGGCGAACAGCGGGCTCGCTTGCAGGGCTTCGTAGCGCTTCTTCAGGAATTTGATGTTGTCATCGCCCCACACAAAGCTCATGTGCGGCGTGGAGTTGATGAACGAATGCGGGTTTTTCAGCACGCCTTGCTGAACTTGCCAGGACCAGAACTGACGGGAGATCTGGAACGCTTCGTTGATTTCAACGGCTTTCGGGATCTGTACGTTGCCTTTGTCGTCTTCCGGGGTGTAGTTCAACTCGGCCAGGGCGGAGTGACCGGTACCGGCGTTGTTCCAGCCGTTGGAGCTTTCGAGGGCAACGCCGTCGAGACGCTCGATCATTTCCATCGAGGTGCCGGGTTCCAGCTCATTGAGCCACACACCCAACGTTGCGCTCATGATGCCGCCGCCAATCAGCAGCACATCGACTTTCTTTGCCTCTTCCGCTTGAACGGACGTGATCCCCATCGACAAAGCCAGCCCCAGCAGGGCCGTGTTCATTTTTTTAAACATCTGTAGCACCTATGATAAAACGCCATCCGCCCTTCCATCTTCACATCAAAAACCCCTGGTTCACGGCATACAGGCAGGATGTCGTGGGTGTTCATGCATGAGGATTGGAGGGTGGGCACACAAGGCCGATGTGTCTCCATCGACCTCAGTTATATGTCCCTACTGAACTGACTTTTTATCATTATTGGCTTCAGCTACTTGAGCGACATTGATCCTGTTTGCGCGTCTGCGAGACGGGCAAACTGATTAGGTCAAACCAAGTTGGCGCGCAGAATATCACGGCTCGGCGACCGTGCGCTCCCGAAAGGACTTGTGAGTCTAGTCCAGACGAGGCTCGTTCGCCGCGTTCTGGCCCAAACGATTCAGCACAAACACCTTGGCGTTGCGGGTCATTTGGTCCAGATGCCGGTCGCGCTGCTTCTCGGCATCGATCATTGCGCGCTTGCCGTGCTTCTGCAGCAAGTAGTGATGGATCTGCCGAACTTCCAGAGAACTGTAGATCGACGCCACATCCAGCAACCCCATCAAGCCTTCGCTGCTGTGGTCGCGAGTGTTCATCAGCACTTGCGTAGCGCGCACGCCCAGCACCTGAAAACCCATCGATTCGAACCACGGCACCTTGGCCACGGCGCAGGTCAATTCGGCGTGCGGGTAACGCTTGATCATGTCTTGCAGCATGGCGCGCGCGACACCTTGGCGACGATGGCCGACGTCGACCGCCATGTAGGCCACGCCACACGCCTGCGGATCGTCCTTGATCGGCAGGTACAGCAAAAAGCCGATGACCTTCGTCGGGTCTTCGTCGTCGGTGGCGACGATCAACTCGACCGCAATCCCCTTGGACCCGTCGAGCGCTTCCAGGTACAGGTGCACTTCGAAGCCGACCGTGTATTGGTAGACGTTGTACAGCGGGTTGCTCGGGCCGATGCCGACCATGCTGATGTCGGTCAGGTTATCGACGACCAGTTGCAGGATCTGGCTGTTGATGTGCTCCGGGCACGGGGCTGCGAAGTGGGTGAGTTGGGGCATTGAAATTCTGACTCCGGGAAAAGACTTACTGGGCATCGGCCAGGCTATTGTCACAGATTGAGCGCCACGCGGCTTGCGCCAGCAGTTCGCGGTAGGCCTTGGGACTGCCCTTCACTCTCCCCGACAACCACGCGCGGCAGTAACTGTCGGCCTGGCCGATGATCAGTGACAGCAACAGTTCACCCGGCACCGCGCGCAATTCATCGCGCCGGCCGGGCGCTGCCAGCCATTCGCCGAGTGTGTGATTACGGGTTTTGTTGCGGCTCGCGAGCTCGTCCTTGAACGGGCCTTTGGTGATGGCGAACCGTGCGTGGTACTGGAACCGCGCCCATTCAGGCTGGCTGTCGACCCAGTCGACGTAGCTGTGCACCAGCGCATGCACGCCCTCCTCGGTCGTCTGCGCTTCGGCCAGGTAGCGGTCGCGAAGCTGGGCCTGATCGTCCAGCGCGGTGAAAAACAGCGCCGCCACCAAGCCTTCCTTGTTGCCGAAATGGTGGTAGATCGCGCCGACGCTGGTGTCGCACTCGGCGCGGATCATTTCGATGGTCGTGGCTTCGACCCCCAGGTCGTTAAACAGGGCCAGGGCCTTTCTGAAGATATCGCGCTTGAGTTCGGCTCTTCTGCCGGGGTAGCAGCGTTCGAGTAAATCTGGAGTTTCCATGCGGGACACAGGCCGAGTAAATCCATGACAAGGCAGAGCACTGCCCATGAGTAAGCACCGTTAGGTTGACAGATTTCACCGCGACAGAATACTGTTCCGTCACAGAACATTATTCTGTTACGGAACATCGTTCTGTAAAACCAACTGTCAGTGAGGCTTCAACATGAGTCAGTTTCTCAGCATGTTTAACAGCGCAGGTCCGGAAGCGTTCAGCAAAATGGCCTGTCAGGTGGCGCCCTACTTCAGCACCATCAACCCGCTGATCTCGGAATTGCGCCCGGGGTATGCCGCGGTCCAGGTGCCGTTCAAGCGGGAGATCACCAACCACCTGGGCAGCGTGCATGCGATTGCGATGTGCAACGCCGCCGAACTGGCCGCGGGGACAATGACTGACGTGTCGATCCCCTCGGGTGCGCGCTGGATTCCAAAAGGCATGACTGTGGAGTATCTGGCCAAGGCCAAGAGCGACGTGACGGCAGTGGCCGACGGTGAAGCGGTGGACTGGCAGACCGAAGGCGACAAGATCGTCCCGGTGGATATTCATGACGCCGAAGGCAAGAAGGTGTTTACGGCGCGGATCACGATGAATGTGAAACTGGCCTGAGCCCGACCATCACGGTCACCTCAGCGTTCGGCAAGTCGGTCACCGCACCGATAGCCGCGCACTAAAGCGTTATCGAGGGCGCCCGGTCTGCTCATTGCGGACCGGGCGCCTGTCGATTACGGACCGATTCGTCCAGAGAGTGCGGATCGTTGGCCTGTTTTTCTGCTTTCACCACTGCCCTAAGGTGGCGCCCAGACACTTACTGGAGGTCACCATGAATCACCCAACCCTGCTTTCCCCGATCAACATCGGTCAACACAGCCTCACCCATCGCGTCGTCATGGCGCCATTGACCCGCATGCGTTCCGAGCCCGGCGACCTGCCCGGCGCCTTGATGGCCGAGTACTACTCGCAACGGGCCACTGACGGCGGCTTGATCATTTCCGAAGCCACCGTGGTCTCGACCACCGGCAACGGCTACCTCGGTTCGCCCGGCCTGTATAACAACGCACAGATCCCTGGCTGGAAAGTCATCACCGAAGCGGTTCACGCCAAGGGCGGCAAGATCTTCCTGCAACTGTTCCATGCCGGTCGCCAGTCCCACAGCGACATGCAGCCTGATGGCGCGCAACCGGTCGCCCCGTCGGCCGTCGAATACGATGGCGTCGCCTACACCGCCAGCGGCTGGGTTGCCAGCACACCCCACCGCGCACTGACTGAAGCGGAAGTGGTGGCACTGGTCGAAGATTTCCGCAGCGCTGCACAACGCGGGCTGGAAGCCGGTTTTGACGGCGTGGAAGTCCATGGCGCCAACGGCTACCTGATTGACCAGTTCCTGCAGGACGGCAGCAACCGTCGCACTGACGCCTACGGCGGCACCATCGCCAAGCGCTCGCGTTTCCTGATGGACATCACCCGTGCCGTGATTTCGGTGTGGGGCAGCGAGCGCGTTGCGGTCCGCCTGGGCCCAAGCGGCAACTTCGGCGACATGAAAGACAGCGATCCTGAAGCGCTGTTCGTCTACGTCGCCGAACAATTGGCCACGCTGAAACTGGCCTACCTGCACCTGATCGAACCACGGGTGCTGGGTAACTCGATCGATGAGATTAAGGACCAGAACCCGGTCGCTTCGCAGTTGATTCGCAAGCACTACGACGGCCTGATCATCGCCGCCGGTGGCTTCACCGCCGCATCGGCCGAGCAGATTCTGCAAGCGGGTGATGCCGACCTCGTGGCATTCGGTCGCGACTTCATCGCCAACCCGGACTTGCCGGAACGTATTCGCCATGATCGGCCGTTGAATGCTTACGACCGCGACACGTTCTACGGTGGTACTGAGGTTGGGTTTACTGACTATCCGTTCTACCAACAAAGCGCCTGAACTTTGCGCTGAATGTAAGACCGCCATTGCTCGCTCCCACATTTGATCTCCGTCGGACACAAAATGAGTGTTCACCGTAGATCAAATGCAGGAGTGAGCCTGAACGCGATTAGCCGCACCTCCGTTCCCGAGACTTCCCTTCCCAATTCCCCCGCCCGCCTCTACTCTGCCTTGACCCTCTCCCAGCACCGAGCACACCTCAAATGATGGACAGCCTCAGCGGCATCACGGCCTTCATTCATGTGGCCGAAACCCGCAGCTTTACCGAAGCCGGTCGCCTGCTGGAGATTTCCTCCTCCGCCGTCGGCAAAAGCGTGGCGCGCATGGAGGAGCGCCTGGGCGTGCGGCTGTTTCATCGCAGCACCCGCAGCGTCACCCTGACCACCGAAGGCGAACTGTTTCTGGACCGTTGCAAACGCATCCTCAGTGAAGTGGAAGCGGCGGAAATGGAGTTGCTGGAGTTGTCCGCCACCCCGCGCGGCAAGGTGCGCATCAGCGTGCCGATCCAGAACGTGTTGATCATGCCGGTGCTGGCCGGGTTCATGCGTGCCTACCCGGACATCGAGCTGGACGTGGACATGTCCGACCGCATGGTGGACGTGATCGAGGAAGGGTTCGACGCGGTGATCCGCACGGGCGCGCCGCAGGATTCGCGGCTGATGGCGCGCAAGTTGGGGGGTTATCAATTGCAGTTGGTGGCGTCGCCAGCGTATCTGGAGCGCCATGGCGACCCGGTGCACCCGGACGATTTGATCCGCCACGTGTGCCTGCTGCACAAATTTCCGGCCACCGGGATGATCGAGCGTTGGCCACTGCGCGTCGGCGATACGCACATCGAGCCGAACCTGGCGCGGGCATTGACCTGCACCACGATGGACCCGCTGACGTACCTGGCGATTGATGGGGTGGGGATTGCCTGCCTGCCGGATTTTTCAATCCGTCAGCCGTTGGCCGACGGCAGGCTGAAGGTGGTGCTGGAGGACTACACCGACCACACCGGCAACCTGTGGATGCTCTGGCCTGCGTCGAAGCAGACGGCACCGAGGTTGCGAGTGTTGATCGACTACTTCAAGGACAACATTCTCAAAGCCTGAAATCAGCGTTGCAGCGCCTCGGCAATCGGCGCTTTGCCGAGACCGAAACTGAGCATCACCGCCAAACCGAGCACACCGATGGCCGCGCCCAGCCACAACGCTGAAGACACGCCGGCGTGATCAACCATCAAGCCGCCAAACAGCGAACCCGAAGCAATCGCCACCTGAAACGTGGTCACCAACATCGCGGAACTGGCTTCCGGCAATTGCGGCGACGTCAGTTGCATCCAACTGCTCACGCCCAGAGGAATTGCGCCGTAGGCAACACCCCACACCAACACCGCCAACGTCACGCCCCAATCCTGCAACCCGGGCAATGCCAATTGCGCGATCACCATCAGCAACACCACGGCGCCCAGCGACGCACGCAAGTGCGTGGTGATGCTCCCGGCCATGGCGAAGTTCGCCAACATGCCGACCAGGCCAAATCCGAGCAGAATCGCGGTGATCGCGCTCGGCGAAAAACCGGCGTCATGCCCCAGGAACGGCGCAATGTAGGTGTACGCCGTGAAATGCGCGGCGACCACTGTGCCGAGCAGCAGCATGCTGCGCCGGGCATTGCTGCGCGACAGAAACGCCAACAAGGCGCGCACCTGCAAGCCCTCGCGGGACGGCAGCGAGGGCAGCGTCAGCCATTGAGCCGCCAGTGCCAGCAACGCCAATCCCGCGGTCACGGCAAACGTCATCCGCCACGAAAACAGCGTGCTGACAAACGTACCAAACGGCACACCGAACACCGTCGCCAGGGTAATCCCGGCAAAAATCAGCGCCGTCGCTTTCGCCGCTTTTGACTCGCTGACCAAACGCCCGGCAGCCGCAATCGCCACCGCCCAGAATCCACCCAGCGCCACCCCCAACAAGCCGCGCCCCACCAACATGATCGACAACGACGGCGCCAACGCCGAAACAGCGTTGGACGCCACCAGCAACAGGGTCAACAACAGCAACAAATGTCGCCGATTCATCCGCCCCGCGCCGAGCATGATCGCCGGCGCCGACACCGCCGCCACCATGCCCGGCACGGTGACCATCAACCCCGCGACCCCATCGGTGATGCCCAGGCTATTGGCAATTTGCGGCAAGACGCCGACCGGCAGGTATTCGGTGGTGACAAAGGCAAAAGCGCCCAGGGCCACCGCGTACACCGACAGCCAGTCGCGCCAGGAGGACGGCTGCGCTGGCGCGTGCGCAGCGGTGGCCGGTGATGCAGACAGATCGTTCATGGCAAAGCTCCACAGGAATGAGTGGCGCCATGCTAGGTATCCGAGCCCTGCGGAAAAACAGTGCGCAGCTCCGATCACTGCGGATCAATCGTTCCGCAATCGAACAGGCGTGCCGCCATTAGCGCCTTTCCTGTCCGCAGTGTTCGGCCCTTTGGCCGGTTTTTCCGCGGGGCTGCGCTCCCTAGACTTCACCTCGTCAGCCAAACCCTACGAGGACATTCCCATGACAACTGCACACTCCCCTATTCGCGTCGGCATCATCGGCGTTGGCAACTGGGCTCGCCACGGCCATCTGCGCGTGCTTAATCTGCTGCCGCAATATCACCTGCAAGCGGTGTACAGCGAACACCGCGAACGTGCCGAAGCGGCAGCCGGTGAATATGACATCACGCAAGTGGCGGACTCCGTCGACGCGCTGGTCAACAACCCTGAAGTCGACCTGGTCGTGGTGCTCAACACCGCCCCGCAACACGAAAAAACCGTGCGTGCCGCCATCGCCGCCGGCAAAGACGTCTACTGCGAATGGCCGCTGACCACCACCACCGCAGACTCCGAACAACTGCTGCACCTGGCCAAGGATGCCGGCGTGCGCCACATCGTCGGTCTGCAACGCCGCCACGCGCCGCACAACCGCTACCTGCAAGACCTGCTGCAACAAGGCTACGTCGGCAAGGTGCGCTCCGTGCGGATGCACGTCAGCATGAATTACTTCCAGGCCCTGCGCCCCAACGCCCTGCGCTGGACCGCCCCCGAGGAAAACTTCTCCAGCGTCATCGCCATCTACGCCGGACACTTCCTCGACATGCTCTTCACCGCCACCGGTTGGCCCGTGAGCGTCTCAGGGTTGATGGTCAATCAGTTCCCGAAAGTGACCATCAAGGAAACCGGCGAAGTGCTGGACAGCACCGCCCCCGATCAGCTCGTACTCAGCGGCATGCTCGAAGACGGCGGGGTCATTTCGATCCACATCGAAGGCGGCAAACGCAACGGCTCAGGCGTGCAGATCGACATCACCGGCGACCAGGGCGACCTGAAAATCACCAACCGTTCGGCATTTGGCGAGGTCGGCGATGATTACGTGATCGAAGGTGCCCACGGCGACAATCTGGCACTGGAAGCACTGCCACTGCCTGCCAGCTATCAGCGTCTGCCCGAATCGACATTGCCTTCGGCGGTGCTGGAACTGGCTGAGCTGTATTACGTGTATGCGCAAGATGTGGTGGATGGCAGCCATGGCGCGGCGACGTTTGAAGAGGCGGTGCGCTTGCATCGGTTGCTGGATGCGGCCCGAGACGGACACCGGACAACCCTGAAATAATCCGTACCTAAAGTTATGACGCTCCTCGCCGACTCCTTCTGTGAATTTATCAACGAAGGACCGTGAGATGTATTACCCCCGCGAAGCTGAAAAAGATCACCTGTTCAACCGGGTGATCCTGCTCACCGTTGCCTGCTGTGTGGTGCTGATCCTGGCCGGCATGGCCCGGCACGAGGGCATCCGCTATGCCGCGATCCAGCTGGGCCCTGTCGAAACGACGGGGACAGTGACGCAACTCGATGACATCCTGATGAACCGCGACGGCAAAGTGATCCATTACCGCTACACCGATCTCGACGGCCAAGTGCACGACAACCAATACGTCGACGAACGTTATGCAACAAAAACCGCCTATGAAACCGGCGGCAGCATTCCCCTGCTCTACTCCCGCTGGCTACCGGCGCAAAGCAGCATCGCCCGCGAGCTGAACGGCAACCGTCCGGGGTTTTACATCATGATGGGTGGGGTATTGCTGACGTTGTTGTTCCTGGGGATATCGGCCAGGACACTGGGCCGGATTTATGCGATGAAAGAGGAAGACCGGTTCTATTAACCCTTCCCCGCCTTTACTCTGAAACCGCCACCTGGTTGCGCCCACGCGCCTTGGCCCGATAAAGCGCCTTGTCCGCATTATTCATCAGACTTTGCAGATCAGGGTCCTGCATCTCCATTGCGGCGACGCCAAGGCTGGCCGAAATGCGATAAACCGGGCCGGTCATCAACCCACCGATGGACTGGATCAGGTGCTCGGCAATTTCGAGGGCGACCTCAATGGACGTGTCCGGCAGCAGGATGGCGAATTCCTCGCCACCCAGCCGGCCGTAGACGTCCGTTTCACGAAAACAGGTGCTGATGACCACTCCCATCTGGCGCAATACCTGATCGCCAACCTGATGGCCGTAAGTGTCATTGATGTGCTTGAAGTGATCCATATCGAGCATGACCGCGCACAGCGGCAACCGATGGTATTGGCAGTTGTTGAACAACTGCTGCGCATGCTCAAAAAAAGCCCGGCGGTTTTTCAGCCCCGTGAGTTCATCGGTTTGCGCAGCATGCGTGGCGATGCGGTGCGCCAGTTCCATTTCACGGGTCAGGCGAAAAGCAGTTTCCAGCGCTTCGGACAGTTTGCGGGTGGCTCTGGCAACAAATGAAGCAAACACCACGACGGCCAGGGCCATACCGACTTGCAATGTTGTCGGCTGAAACACCAGCCAGGTGGTACACGGCAACAACACCAGGCCAATCGACACCAGCGTCATGTACCGGTAGGACGAGTAACACGACACGGCACTGACCGACATGCCGACGGCAAACAGCATGACCAGTGCCTGGGCCAACAGGTCGTCTGACGGCATGACGGCTAAAGCGCCAGCGCCCCAGATACCGGCAGACAACACCAGCGTCACCCAATAGATCCGCTCCCAGCGTTGCGGCGTGCGCTCACTGTCCGGGCTGCGAAAATAGACCACAAACATCAGGATGCGCAGTAACGAGGAGGCGCTCAGCAGGCCAATCCAGCCGATCATCACGTTGTGATCCATGCGCTCCCAGCACAGCCCGCACAGCATAAGCGCGGCCAGGTAACTGCCGAACACCGCGGACACGGATTGGTTGAACAGCTGTCGCAATCGGTCACCGCGCACTTGCGCCGCGATGAAAGTCTCCTGATGGTGCCGAAATCCTGGGCCATCCATGTGATCCGCCTAATCATGATGCTGCGACAAAAAAAGCGATTGTGGCACCCTGCCACCTAGACAAACAAATGAATCCCACGCCGAACTTAAGACCCACCGTACTTTGTAGCAGCTGGCGAAGCCTGCCCCCGGCTGCGCAGCAGTCATGAGATTAGACGATGCGGTGTTTCAGGAAATCCGCGTGTGCTGAATTTACGACTGCTTCGCAGCCGGACGCAGGCTTCGCCAGCTGCTACAAAGGCACCGCTGCGTTACTGCTGCGGCGCCACCATCTTGAAGCGGATATTGATGTCGTCGGAAACCACGGTATCGGCATATTCACCTTCGCCGATCTTGAAATCGCTGCGTTTGAGCGTTAACTCGCCGTCGAAGATGCCGATGGTGTCCTCGGCTTTTAGCAGGACCGGAACCGCGACATCACGGGTAACCCCCCTGAGCGTCAGTTTGCCGATGATTGTGTATTTGTTGTCGCCAAGCGCCTTCACATCGGTCGATTCAAAGGTCGCCACAGGATAATCCGCCGAATTGAACCAGGCGGGTTTTTGCAGTTCCGTGTTGGCGTCACTGCTGCCGGCATCGATGCTGTCGAGCTGGATGGTGAGCGATGCCTGGGCTGCCGCAGGGTTGGCCGTGTCGAAATCCAGCTTGGCTTCGAACACGCCAAACGTGCCGTACACCTGCGAGGTGAATTGGTTGTACGTGAAGGAGATCTTGCTCGCGGCTTGATTGACTTGTTTGTATTGCACCGCTTGCGCGCAGGGCAAGCAGCCAACAGTCAGCATGGCGGCCAGCACTGCGAGCCACGAGAATCGAACACTCATGGGATTCTCCGATAGAGGGCTCCCGTTATGAAGCGAACTGCCCACACACGCGGACGGACGATAGGACGACTAAAGCAAATAACTCGTGTTTCTTCCACTGGCAGCAGGACTTTCGACCACCTGTCGGCCACTCCCGGGCAGCGCCCGATATTGCCACCTTGGCGGGTGTTTAATACCCGTTGCACTCACCGCTTCGGGAGACGGGTCATGAAAGTCGTCGTCATCGGAGGTACCGGGTTGATCGGCAGCAAGGTCTGCAAAAACTTGCAGGAACTGGGCCATGAAGCCTTTGCTGCATCACCGAGCACCGGCGTCAATGTGATCAGCGGAGAAGGCCTCAAAGAGGCACTCCAAGGCGCTGACGTGGTGGTCGACGTGGCGAACTCACCCTCATTTGAAGACCACGCCGCATTGCACTTCTTCGAAACCGCCGGGCACAACCTGTTCGCGGCGGAGAAGCTCGACGGGGTCAAACACCATGTAGCCCTGTCTGTCGTCGGCACCGAGCGGATGCTCGACAGCGGTTACTTCCGGGCAAAAATGGCGCAGGAAGCGCTGATCAAGACGTCGGGTATTCCCTACACCATTCTGCGGGCCACCCAATTCTTTGAGTTTATCCACGCCATCGCTCACTCCGGACGTGAGGAAGGCGACACTATTCACCTGACGTCTGCCGCGTTGCAACCGGTGGCCTCGGACGATGTCGCGACAGCGCTGACCGATATTGCGCTGAAAGCGCCGGTCAATCAGACCGTCGAAGTGGCCGGACCTGATAACCGGCCGCTCGTCGAGTTCGCCAGCGATTACCTCAAGCACACCCAAGACCCGCGCCAAACCGTGGCGGACGACTCGGTTCCCTACTTTGGTGCGCCGATCAATGACCAGTCACTGACACCGGGCGCCAAACCGATCATTGGCGCGACGCGGTTTCAGGACTGGCTCAAGGCCCACTAGACCACTGTTTGACCAGGAAAACTTAAACGCTCAACGGGCCTAACATTGGCTCGCCACCGTCCGCGGGGAAATAACGGCGTAGTCCTGTTTTTTCACTCGCTGAGTCAACACCAGCATGCTCAGGAAACCCAGCGCAATCAGCACCGGATACGCCATCAACAGTTCGGACAGGGAGTATTTCCAGGCCAACGGCCGACCGACGCCCAGCATGGCCGCATACATCCAGGACACGGCCGACAGCGAGCCGCAGAACAGCGCGAGCATCCGTGCGCTGAATCCGAGATCGAGCAAGGAGCCTGCCTTTTGCAGCGCGGGCAATACCAGGCGATGCAACAAGATGCCGTTGTAGGTCAGCAGCATGACAATGATCACTTTGGCTTGAAGTTTGGGGTTCATGAAGTAGTTCATGCCTTTTTCCAGGTAATCAATACCGATGACCGCGGCGCCCGTCACCCACAAGGCTATCAAAGCAACGATCACAGACTTCTGCAGACTTTCCATATGAGCATGATCGTGTTCAGTGAATGTTTTTCGATTCAACAAATCTTTAACCATTGCAATATCACTGGTCAACACCAAACCAATGGCCACACAACAAGCCACTAAATGAACGTAAATAACGCCCAACCGCAAAAACTCCATACACTCTTTATTCTCGAGCAGGCTCATAATTGTATTTATCGCCACGGTACTTTCTCCACCTTGTTCGATAGTACAGATCGGCAACTAACAGGGTATTTAACTCTTCAAACCCCCGTGCGATCTTACTTTTATAAGAGATGCCAAATCGCAGACCTGACACTGCGTAGCCCATTGATTCACTTGGCAAACCAATGACCGACTTGTTTACTGCCTCCTGAATTTCAGATAAAAAAATCCCCATTTGCAGTCACTGCATATGAGGTTCGTTTTCCACTTCTTTTCTACGACTGCTGGAGCAGGTCATGGTGACGTGCTGAAGTATCAGAGGGTGTTACGCCTCGAATGTTCATTTCTCAAGCAAACTACCGACAAACGGTTACTTCAGCGAAACTCATCGAATCTGACCACAAATCGACAACTTCTCCGAAAGCCGCGCACTAACTGGCCCGCTTTAAATTAGATCAGCCTCAGGCTCTTTCATTGGATCCATTAGTTGTTGCGTTACTCACGAAAAGTGCAATAGAGACCGGCTCGCATTTACGTCCATGTACGACTAAAACAGTCATACTTTTTCACGTCTGAAACTCGGGCTCTCGCCAGCCCCGCCTCAACCGTCGATCGCCGACGCGAGCGGGAGCCAGACGCACACTTCGAAACCCTCTTGCCGACCTGTTGCAGGGGAGCTCAATTTCATTCTCGCGTTAACCCCCTGCACAATCGTTTTGGCAATCGCCAGGCCCAATCCTGAACCGCTGATCTCACTGTGACCGCGTACAAAGCGCTCGGTCAGGTGCTGCAACACTGGCGCCGGCACCACCGGCCCGCCATTGACTATCCGCAGCTGGGCCTGGTCGGTGAGGCTGACTTCGATCGGTTGCGCGGTCGCGCCATACTTCAGAGCGTTCTCAATCAGGTTACGCAACAAGATGCCAAAGGCGTCCGGGTCGATGTTCGAGTACACGCTGGCCTGGTGTGGCAGTTGCAACTCGATGCGCTGGCCGCTGCGCTGGTTCCACTCATCGACGCTATGGGCCAACAACGGAATCAGGTCCTGAGGCGTTTCGGACAGCAGCCCACCGCCCTCGGCCTTCGCCAGTTGCATGAGCTTTTCCGACAGCCGCGCCAGCTCGCGCAAGGCGTTTTCGATCTTCGCCGCACGCACTCGCAAAGGGCCTTCAGGCGCCTCCTGGTGCAAGCGCTGGATCTGCGCCAAGGTCGCGGCCAATGGTGTACGCAACTCATGAGCGCTGTTGGCGGTAAAGCTGCGCTCGGCTTCGAGGGCCTTGCGCAAGCGCTCCAGCAGGTGATTGACCGCCTCAGCCAACGGATCGATTTCTGCCGGCAGGCGGGCCACCTGGATCGGTGACAGATCACCCACACCACGCGCCTCGACCGCACGTCGATACGCCAACACGCTACGCAGGCTGATCCGCACAAACAGCCAGGTGCCCAACAGGCTGACGGGAATCAGCGCCAACAGTGGCAGCAACAAGGCAAACAAGGCTTCCCGCGCGGCTTCACGGCGATGATTCAACGGCTCGGCGACTTCAATGAACAGCGTCCCGCGCAATGCACTGGCGCCATACAAGCGGTACTTCTCAGAGGTAGAAAAACCTTCGGACGGTTGTTGATTGAAGATCTTCGGGTTGGCGTCGTGGGACTGCATCAGGATCTTGCCACTGGCATCGCGCACCAGGTACGTCAGGTATTCCTTGTGCATTTTCAACGTCGCAACATGCTGTGCCTCTCGGGGTTCCTCCCGGTTGCTGATTTCCAGCACGGCCAACGGCAAGATGCGTTGCGCGGTTTCTTCCAGTGCGCTGTCGAATGCCTCGTCCAACTCATGTTGCACCACCAGCCAGGCGCCGACGGTTGCGCCCAGCCAGAGCAAGGTCATGCCCAGGGTCAACCCCAGGCCGAGACGTTTTTGCAGGCTCACAGAAGGCTTCATACGGCCATCAACCGGTAGCCCATGCCGCGCACGGTTTCGATCAGATCCCGACCCAGCTTTTTACGCAGCCGGCTGATATAGACCTCGATGGTATTGCTTTCGATTTCAGCACCGAAGGCATACAGCCGTTCTTCCAGCTGCGACTTGGACAACAGCGCGCTGGGGCGCTGCACAAACGCTTCGAACAGCGCCCACTCTCGCGCCGTCAGGTCCACGGTAGTGCCGGCACGCTGCACGGTGCGGGCGTTCATGTCGACCTGCAAATCACCGAGCCTGATCTGTGGATTTGGGTTGCCGCTGTAACGTCGGGCCACCGCAGCCACACGGGCCGAGAGCTCAAACAGGTCGAACGGTTTGACCAGGTAATCATCGGCCCCGGCATTGAGACCGGCGATACGATCGGAGATCTGATCCTGAGCGGTCAGAATGATCACCGGGGTCACGTCCCCTGCCGAGCGTTGCTGACGCAAAAAATCCAGCCCGCGCCCATCCGGCAGCATCAGGTCAAGCAGGATCAGGTCGTAAGGCGTGGTGCGTACGCTGTTGCGCGCATGGTCCAGGCGCTGCACCCAATCAACGGCGTGGCCGTCATCGGCGATCTGCTCGCGCACCGCCTCCCCCAACCCTGGTGCGTCCTCGACCAATAAAACCCGCATCTGGTACCCCCCGTGATGGTTGTCGTGCAACACCTTAGTTGCCTTACCTGACGTCAATCTGAAGATTCAGCTGGTTGTCAGGAATGCACCTTAGGGTATGCCACAGACGCCGACCTCGGCAGGAGACAGATCATGAAAACAGGTTTTATTGCCCATGCCGCGCTGTTGAGCCTGCTGCTCAGCGGTTATGCCCTGGCCGATGACGATTGCAGCGACCCGGTGAGCGACTGGCAACCACGCGAGACTTTGCGTCAGCAGGTCGAGCGGCAATACGGCTGGAGCGTGCAGCGCATCAAGGTCGACGACGGTTGTTACGAGCTCAAGGGCCTGGACCGCAAAGGCAATGGCATCGAAGCCAGCTACTCACCGGCCTCGCTGCGCCTGCACACACTTGAGATTCATTTCCGCAACGACGGCGATGCCAGGGACTACCTCGGCAGCCCGCTCACCGAATGACGCCTCACCTGTCGATGAATTTTTCCTGCGCTTCAGGTTGCTGTCAGCCAGCAGGTCCAGTCTCTCGACCTAACGATCAAAAGGACACCCTCATGAAAAAGATCATCGCAGCCACCTGCCTCGCCAGCGCCATTGCCTTGCCGGGTCTGGCCCAGGCCCGTGAAGTGACCTTGACCACTCAGCTCAAAGACTACAGCGGCAATGATGCCTACCTGGCGATCTACGTGACTGACGCCAATGGCCAATACCAGAAAACCCTGTGGGTGGCCGGCAAGAAGGCCAAGTACTACAAGCACCTGGGCGACTGGGCCCGTGGCAGCGGGATGAACCCGAGCGAGTTTGACGGGGTCAGCGGCGCCAGTGTCGGCAGCGGGCGCACGCTCAAAGTCAGCGTCGAACTGGCAGACACCCTGATTGATGCCGGGTACCAGATTCGCATCGACAGTGCCGTCGAGGACAAACGCGACGCCCGCGCCGATGTCAGCGTTCCCCTGACCTCCAAAGGCTCAGGCAAGCCGGCGACCGGCAGTGCCTACGTCGACTCCTTTACTTACGATCTGTAGCACCCGCCATCTCTGGAGGCTGAACATGCTTCGTCAGTTCCATTCCCTTCCTGGCCTGATCGCCGCCCTGCTGGTCATGGTGTTGGCCATCAGCGGCGCGATCCTGTCTGTCGACCCGGCGCTGGAACGCTTGCACAGCACGTCCACGCCTGCCGGACAACTTAACGTCGGCCAACTGGCCGGGCGCGTTGCCAGCCACTTTCCGGGCGTAGAGCAGATCCAGCGCACAGCGTCCGGGACGGTCATCGTCTACTACAACCACAACGGTCAGGCTGGCGCAGAAAAGGTCGACCCAATGACCGGCCAAGGCCTCGCGCCCTACGAGCCATCCGCGTTCTCGCGCTGGGTGAAAGAACTGCACCGCTCGATGTTCCTTGGCACGCCGGGCCATGGCGTGTCGGGTGTCGGCGCGCTGTTCATGCTGATGTTGTCGGTGACCGGTGCGCTGTTGCTGGTCCGGCGCCTGGGTGGCTGGCGCAACCTGCTGCGGCCATTACGGGGCACCTTCAGCCAGCGCTGGCACGCTGAAGTCGGGCGACTGGCCTTGCTGGGGCTGCTGCTGTCGGCATTGAGCGGGCTCTACATGTCCGCCGCCACCTTTGGCTTTATCGCCGACGGCAGTCAGAGTGAACCCGCCTTCCCCGCTCACGTCAGTGCCGGTCCGGCCTTGCCGGTGGCAAAGCTGCAAGCCTTGCAGGCCACCGACCTCAATGATCTGCGCGAACTGGTCTACCCCAGCCCCAATAATGCGCAGGACGTATTTTCCCTGCGCACGGCCCAGGGCGACGGCTACGTGGACCAGGCCAGCGGCGCGTTGCTGTCCTATCAGGCCCACGACTCGATGCACAACCTCTACGAATTGATCTATCAATTGCACACCGGTGAAGGCCTCTGGTGGCTGGGCTTGCCGCTAGGGCTCTGCGCCCTCTGCGTACCGTTGATGAGCGTGACCGGCATTGTGTTGTGGTGGCGCCGCCGCAAGGCGAGCCCGACCCTGCGCCACAACAGCCCGGCCCACATTGCCGACTGCGTGATTCTGGTGGGCAGTGAAAACAACAGTACCTGGGGCTTTGCAAAAACCCTGCATGATGCTTTGCACCTGGCGGGACACCGGGTGCATAGCGCGACAATGAATCAATACGCCAACCACTACAGCAACGCTCAGCGCGTGTTCATCCTCACCGCGACCCACGGTGACGGTGACGCGCCAGCCTCGGCTTCGCAGTTCCTGGAACGACTGGCGAAAACCGGCCTCAAGCCCGGCCTGCCCTTTGCCGTGCTGGGCTTTGGTGATCGGCAGTTTACGCAGTTCTGTCAGTACGCCCATCAGGTGCAGGACGCGATGTTGCAGGCCGGTGGCTCGCCATTACTGGGGCTGGAAACCGTCAATCGCCAGTCCTCCCAGGAGTTTGCGCGCTGGGGCCATGCGTTGGGCGAAGTGCTCCAGCATGACCTGACACTGGTCCATACCCCGCAGCGGCCACAGACCTATCCATTGCAGCTGACGGAGCGCATTGTCTACGGTGAGCAGGTGAACGCACCGACCCACGTCTTGCGCTTCAAGGCACCCGGCAAGCTGCCGGACTTTCTGGCCGGTGACCTGGTCGGGATTTTGCCCCCGGGCAGCCCGATCCCCCGCTTCTACTCGCTGGCCAGCGGCTCCCAGGACGGCGTGTTGGAAATCTGTGTGCGCAAACACAACGGTGGCGTGTGCTCGGAATTTCTCCATGGCCTGGACATCGGCGGGCCAATCGAAGCGTTTATCCAGCCCAACCCGCAATTTCGCCCGGCGTCAGGCACGCATCCGGTAATCCTGATCGGTGCCGGTACCGGCATCGGTCCACTGGCGGGTTTTATCCGCAACAACACGGCTCGACACCCGATGCACTTGTATTGGGGTGGACGCAACCCGGCCTCGGATTTCCTTTATGAACCGCAGCTTAATCAATACTTGTCGGACCGACGCCTCACGGCATTGCGTGCCGCCTTCTCTCAAGTTCAGGACCGCAGCTACGTGCAAGACCGGCTGATCAGTGATGCCCTGGCCTTGCGCCGACTGATTGAAAAAGGCGCCCAGGTGCTGGTGTGTGGCAGTCGCGAGATGGCCAAAGGCGTGATGCAGGCCCTCGATGAAGTGTTGGCCCCTCTGAACCTGAGCGTGCTGACCCTCAAGGCACAAGGACGCTACCGTGAAGACGTCTACTGAGTTGCAACGCTACAACCTCAACGGCGAAACCATGGGCACCCGCTACACCGCCCTGTTCTATGCCGCTGCCGGGATTGATACCGACGCCGTCGGCCACAACCTGGCACGCGCCGTGGCCCGGGTGGATCAGCAAATGTCCACCTGGAAACCCGGCTCTGACCTCAATCGCCTCAACGCCGCCCCAGAGCAGCAATGGGTCTCAGTGCCTGAAGAACTGGCGACGGTGCTGTCTGCGGCACTGCGCGTCAGTCAGCAATCGGGCGGTGCCTTCGACATCGCGGTCGGTGATCTGGTTGACGCCTGGGGGTTCGGCCCCGCAGAACAGACGATCACAGAGCAGGCGCTCACCACGTCGCCCCACGCACGCCTGTCAGCCAGCGCTGCGCTGGTGATAGATACGCAACGCAATCAGGTGCGCAAACGCGCACCACTGCAGCTAGATTTGAATGGCATTGCCAAAGGGTTTGGCGTGGATGAACTGGCCCGTTGCCTGGACGGATTGGGCATCACCCGCTACCTGGTCGGTATCGATGGCGAGATGCGCGCCCGGGGTGTCAAGCCGGATGGCCAGTGCTGGGCCGTAGCCCTGGAAAAGCCCCGCCGGGGCGTGCGTGAAGTCATGGGCGTGATGGAACTGGGTGATGCCGCTATCGCGACCTCAGGGGACTATCGACACTGGGTCGATGTGGCCGGCCAAGCCTATGCCCATACCATGAACCCGGCCACCGGCGCGCCACTGTGCAACCCGCTTGCCGCCGTCACCGTGGTGGCGTCCTCCTGCATGCTCGCCGATGCCTGGGCCACGGCGTTGATGGTGCTGGGCGAAACCGAGGGCCCACGTCTGGCACAGGAACGCGGGATGGACGCACTGTTCGTGCTGCGCGACGGCCAACAGTTCAAGGAAATATCCATTGTCGGCGGCCAATTGCAGGCGCAGATTGAAACCCGTCCGATGTGAACCGCCCAATGACAGTGAGTCGCGATCAACCATGAAATTCATGCACAGGCACACCGAGGCACACCGAAGCGATCGTATCGGCTGGCTGCGCGCCGCCGTCCTTGGGGCCAATGACGGGATTGTCTCCACCGCCAGCCTGCTGATCGGCGTTGCGGCCGCCAACGCCAGCCACGCCACGTTGCTGGTCACGGGCATGGCGGGGCTGATGGCCGGCGCCATGTCCATGGCCGCTGGCGAATACATCTCCGTACACTCCCAGGCCGATACCGAGCGCGCCGACTTGTCCCGCGAACAGGCCGAGTTAGCCAGCGATCCGAAAGCCGAACACATCGAACTCGCCAACATCTACATGCACCGTGGTGTCTCCCCCGAGTTGGCGCATCAGGTGGCCGATCAATTAATGGCCCATGACGCACTGGGCTCTCACGCTCGGGACGAATTGGGCATCAGCGCCACCCTCACCGCCAAACCCTTGCAAGCCGCCCTGGCCTCAGCCGCCAGCTTCGTGGTGGGTGCCGCATTACCGTTGGCGGTCACGTTTGTCGCGCCGGAGCACAACGTGGTGCCGTGGATATCGGGCATGTCGTTGGTGTTTCTCGGGACGCTGGGCGCCATCGCCGCCAAGGCCGGCGGCGCTAATGTCCTGACCGGAGCCTGGCGAGTGACATTCTGGGGGGCACTGGCCATGGGCATTACGGCACTGGTGGGGCACCTGTTTGGCGCCGTCGTCTAATTCACGCTCCTGCGCACAAAAAACAAAGGGCGCCTGTTAATTAAAACGGGCGCCCTTCATACGCTGCCAACCTATGCCACGCCGACAAAATCACTCGCAGTAAGGGCCACATGCCCGACCAGATCAATTTGGAAATCGGCGCCATTGCCGCTGTTCACATTGCCCTCCACATACGTGTGATCGACCCCGCCGACATTGACGAAGTGGTACTTCAACTGCGCCTGGTTGCTGAACTCGGTGCCGGCGCCGTTCCACTCGCCGAGGAAGGTGAAGTCCTGATTACCCGCCGAACCTGCGCCGGAGGTCCGGGCATCGATCGAGGTCAGATCGATGTGGTCGGAGCCCTGCGTAAAGTCGGTGATGACGTCGCGGCTTGTGGTTGAAGTACCCGAGTCGCTAGTCGAGGAGAACACAAACATGTCCGCCCCTGCACCGCCGGTCAATGTATCGCGGTTGCCATTGCCGGTCAGCGTGTCGGCGCCACCGCCACCACTCAAGGTGTCGATACCGCCCTGCCCGGTCAGGGCGTTATTGGCGTTGTCGCCGGTCAGGGTATTGGCACCCGAGCTGCCGATGACATTCTCGACACCGGTCAAGGTGTCGCTACCGGTTTGCGAACTGCTGGCCAGGCCGGTAGACAGGTTGACCGTGGCGCTGGCCGAGGTCCCTGACAAGTCATAGGTATCGGTGTCGCCACCGCCGTCGTAGCTGTCATTGCCATCGTTGACCGACGCCCGGAAGGTGTCATTGCCAAGGCCACCGAACAGGTTGTCCGCGCCTTGCCCGCCAATCAACGTATCGTCACCGCTGCCACCGTCCATCCAGTCATTGCCGCCCTGGCCTTGCAACACGTTGCTGACGCCGTCGCCCTGAATGTGATCGTCGCCCGAACTGCCGGTGACGTTTTCGATGCCGGTCAGGGAGTCGTTGCCGGTCTGGGTGCTGGTTGACGTACCGGCGATCAAATCGACCGTGGCGGGCGCCGATGTCGCCGACAAATCGTAGGTGTCAGTGCCGGTGCCACCGTCATAGTGGTCGTTGCCGTCGTTCAGCGACGCCAGCATCGTGTCGTTGCCTGCCTCACCAAAGACCGTGTCGTTACCGGCCAGGCCGCTGAGCTGGTTGTTGCCGCTGTTGCCATGGATCACGTTGTCCAGCGCGTTGCCGGTGCCGTTGATGTTGTTCGAGCCCAGCAAGGTCAGGTTCTCGACGTTGGCACCGAGGGTGTAGCTGACCGAGGACATGACCGTGTCGGTGCCTTCGTTGAGGTTTTCCTGAACCACATCGCCATTGGCATCGACCATATAGATGTCATTGCCGGCGTTGCCGCGCATCGTGTCGTTACCGGTGCCGCCGTCCAGCAAGTCGGAACCCAGCCCGCCATTGAGGACGTCATTGCCCGAGTAGCCCATCAGGATGTCTTGATAGTTGGTGCCATTGAGCGTGTTGCCAAAGAAGTTGGTGCCTTCGATGAAGCGCCCTACCGCTTCCGAAGGGTCGGACGTCAGTTGTTCCACCGTGCCGTTATTGTCGGTGTAAGTGGTGATCACCCGCAGTTGCTGGCCGAACTGCGCCGAGGTAGGCGCAAAAGTCGATGCATTCGCCCCGGCGATACTAATCCAGGTCGCGCCCACCAGTGCCTGCCACTGATAGGAGAACCCGCTCGGCCCAGGCAAGCCGTCCGCATCCTGGATGGCCGACGTATTGGCGGTCAGCCGGTATTGAGCCGGCACCGGACGGCTGGGCGTGGTCGGCGCGGTGGCATAACCCGAGAGCACCACGTTGCCGGTCGGCAGGTGATTGGTGATGCTCAGGTTGATCGTGCGGTCGGCGAAGCGCAGTTTTTCAACGCCGATGACAATATCGGTGCCATCGACGTTCGCAGCGCCCACCCGCAGGTCCACCACTTTGAACGCCGTGATCAGCTCGCCGCCGGGCCGGGTATCAGTGAACTTGGTAATGCTGTAATTGGCATAGTTGCCCGAGTAGATGGCTGTATCCGCCGCGCCATCGGCAGTGCCGGCGGCCTGGTGGTTATCGCCCAGGACGAAGTCGGGGCGGGTCGATTGCAAGCCGGTGAAGTGCTCGGCAAACCCTTGACTGGCCAGCAGGTGATTGAGATCAGCGAGTTTGATCGAGTCCCCGACGATCACGTCATTGCCGCCGTTGCCTTGGGAGACATCGTCACCACTGCCGCCAATCAGCCAGTTCTCCGTGGCATTGCCGATCAGGCCCGCCAGCGGATTGGCCGGCGTGGCGGTGTTCGCACGGGCGTCACTGAAGCGTGAACCGATCAACCCTTCGATGTCCGTCAGCAAGGCGTTGAACGGCTGGAACAGCACGGAAGTACCCGGTGCCGCTACGATGTTCTGATTGTTGAGGTCTGCTGCGGCGTCCAGCGCAATGTTCACATCGCTGAAGGCCGCAATGTCGAAGCCCACATCGCCAAGGGCTTCATCACCGTCCCCCTGACCGGGCGCGCCACCCAGGCCCGGCAACAGAATGTCGTCGCCGACACCACCAAACTCCTGGTCGCCGGTGGAGCCGCCGGAAATGATGTCGTCGCCGTCCTCACCGAACAGAATGTCCGGGCCGTCGCCGCCATAAATCTCATCATTACCGTCACCGCCATGCACCAGGTCGGTGTCGCCACCGGCATCGATGTAGTCATTGCCGGCACCACCGTACAGCTCGTCGATCCCGGCTTCACCATAGAGATGGTCATTGCCGTTACCGCCAATCACCACATCGAGGGCACCGGCGCTGGTCCCGGCATAGATGGTGTCATCCCCTTCCCCGCCATCGAGGAAGTCTTCGATATCACCGCCATAGATCACGTCGTTGCCGTCGCCACCGTAGATGTGGTCGGCACCGGCCTTGCCATCCAGGATGTCGTCGCCGCCTTCACCGTAGATCGTATCGTCACCGTCCCCGGCATCGAGCCAATCGTTGTAGTCGGTGCCGACCAGCACTTCGTGGGAGTTGTAACCCACGGCTGCAGTGCCATCGGGGTTCTCGCCCTGATCCGGACGGTAGTCACGGATATACGTTTGTGCCGTGTGCGTTTCCGGATTGGTCAGGCTGACCAGCAAGCCATTGCCGCCAATCCCGCCCGCGCCACCGGTGGAGTAAACACCGACATGGTTGGCCGCGATCAGCGTGCCGTATTTGTGCTCGCTCTTGTACGCCGTGGCACTGGCGCCAGAATCGGTGTAGCTCAATTCGACGTAGCTATCGGCATAGCCGAAGACATCACCGGCCAGGTGCCGGGCGTCGGTGGTGCGCTCAATGATGTCCTTGAATTGCTCGGTCACCACCTGCTCATTGAGGTTGGTCATCGCTGGCAAGCCGAGGTCGAGGCGGAACAGGTAATAGAAACGGTCACCGTCCATCAACCGTTCCATCTGGTCCTCGAAAATGGCGTTGAAAGTGGTACCCAGTTGCCCGGTATAGACGTGTTTTTCCGCCAGGCCACCGATCCACAGGTCAATCGCGTTGTAGCCGTCATAGCCCGCCACATGATTGCCGTTGGCGTCTGCTGCGCCGGAGAGGAATAACGCCGCCTCTTCGGCCGTGACGCTGCCACCGGCATAGGTGGCGGTAACGCCGGAGACATCGGCATCGATGATCGCCTGGGCATGCGCCACGTCGCCGTCGAAGGAATAGGCGGCGATAAAATTCACCAGGGACTCGGGGTGAATCATGTTGTTGGCGAAGTCACTCCAACTGGTATAGGGCGTCAGGCCATCGACGATCAGGTTGGTGTGGTGCTGCGCGCCGGCCGGTGAGGCCCGTTCGGCAATCAGCGCATCGTGGATCTGCTGACGCGCCTGGTTCAGGGTCGGCAGGCCCAAGTCGCGACCACGGGCCAGGTTGATCGTTGCCAGGTCCAAAGGCTGGCCCAGCAAGCCTTGTTGCAAGGCCGGAGTGACGAACTCGTCGATTTCGTTACTGATCTGCCGAGTCATGCCCAACGCGATAGCGGTCGGCCCCACTTCGGCGAAACCGCCAGGGTTGAGGAAGGCCTGCTCCAGCGCATAGTGGGTAATCGCGCCGGTCAGGTCGTAGCCGCCGCTCGCGCTTTTTTCCAGGGCATCGATGGTTTCACGCAATTGCGAGTGCCCGAAACGGAACGCTGCCTGGCCATACTCCAGCGAGATGTTGGTGTTGATGCCCGAGTCGTAGGTTACGAATTCCGGCAGGTCCGGGGTAATCAGCCGCGCGTACTGGTCGATCGCGACGTGTTGGTATTCCATTTCCACGGTCAACTTGGCGGCGTAGAACAACTTGTCCTGATCCCAGGACACCGTGACGCCATCGGCCAGGGTGAAGTTGCCATTGACATCGGTATAGAAACCACCGCTACCGTTACTCACCTGTACCTGCCAGTTGTGGCGCACAGTGACGTCGGTCTGCGCCAGCACCTCGTTCTGCAGGTTGATCAGCTGCACGTTGTGGTCTTCGTGGAAGACGTGGTGAATGGCGGTCAGGCCGAAGTTTTCGTTCACCCGGCCATCACCGGCAATGTAGTGGTCGCCCACCGACTCCAGCAGCAACTCGTTGGCCACCGCAAAATCGGCACTGCCGGGCGCGGCGCTGATGGAGAAGTCAGAAAAGTTGACGAAGCTGAACAGGTTCTTCGGCCCCGAGTTGTCATAGTTGATGACCATCCCGAACGGGTTGTTCGCATCGAATGTGATGCTGGTGATGTGCGCATCCAGCGACATCAGCTTCGCCTGATCGATATGCAGATCGTCGAAGTGCGGGTTCATGTCCAGCAGGATCGCTTCGCGGGTGTACACCGCTTGCACGCCTGCCGTGGTCGGGTCTGCGTCCAGCACATGGCCGTGGGCATCGCGCACGCGGAAGTTGGCGATGTCGTCCCAGGTCAGGTCGTCACGACCGGTGGCCAGCACATGAGCACGTAACTCGCTCAGGGTCGGCAGGGTCTGGTGGGTCAGCACACCGTTGAGGGTCCAGGCGGCTTCATCACTCAGGGTCGTGCCGTCGAACAACGCCGCCCCGGCAATGAATTGGCCAGGGTGATTAGGGTCCGCTACCCACTGACGCAGCAATTGAGTCACGGCATCGTTAGAGCCGTAAGTCTGGTTCTGATCGATGTACGGCGAGTCGAGGTTGACGTATTGCGCCTGGCCTTGGCCGTCCACTTCGCTGACTGTCGCCCGATGCACTTTGATCGAGTAAACCGGTTGCCCGTCCGGGCCAATCGAGCCATACAGCGGATCATCCGGCGCCAACGGAATAGTGATCGTCGCGTTTTGATTGGGCTTGTTGATGAAGTCCAGGCCGTGGTCGAAGAACTGCCCGAACAAGGTGAACCAGCCAGTGGTCGACGGGTCGCCGCTGACGGTGTTCTGGTTGCGAATGTAGTACTGGCCGGAATCCGGTGAGGTGGTATCGACTTCGCCGATGGTACCGAGAATGCCCGGATCCGTGACGATCGCCACGCCGTTCGCGGTGTGCTGGATGTGCCCATTGGCATCGGTGGCAAAAGTCACCCCGCCGCTGACAATGGTCTGGCTGATCATCCGTGGTGTGTAGTCCACCAGCGAGGCTGTCGGATCGCTATACAGTGAACTATTGTCAGTCAGGGGCGTGGCATCGGCGGGAACGCCCGGTCCTGCCAACGCGGCGTTATCCAGGTTCTGATGAACGTAGTGCGTGTAGTCCGAGTGGGTCAGGCGGATGAAGTTCTGCCCGAAACTGCCCCAACTCTGTCCGTCCTGCGTCAGGTTGTTGAAGTGACCAGAGACGTCACGCAAACCGATCGGGTCCCGTGCGCCGTTGTACCACTGGGTTTCGCCGGCCGGGATGTCCAGCGGATTGAAACTGCCGAGGATGCCCAGCACATGGACATTGCCGTCCGAACCGTTGTAACCGTACAGCGGTTCACCAGCGGCGTTGTAACCCACGATATGAATGGTCGGAAACGTAACCTGCTGTTCAAGAAACGAAATATCGTTTTGATTGAGGGTGAAGCGTTTTAGCTCATACATGGCAAGCTCCAGATATCCATTGAACAGCAGGGTTTTTCACCGACTTATCACGATGATCAGGGAACCGGACTGATGGCAAAAGATGCAAAAGTCGAATCAAAAAACGAGACTTTTGTCGGTGATCAAACTGAGACTTTGGTCGAGCCCCTCTCGGCCAGCGAGCAAGAGCACAAGGCCCGCTGGCGCATCAGGTTCAAGACCCGCGCACGCAACCTGAGTCGCTCTACACAATTCGTCATCGCCGCCGCGCTGATCCTGGGGCTGACCATGTTTTTCGTCGGCAAGCTGGTCAGTGCGCGCATAGAACGCGCGGCCGTGCAAAGCGCCGCGGAGGCCGGCGCCCACTATATGGAAGCGTTCCTGGAGCCCTACGTTCAGGAGATGAGCCGCGATAACGGGCTGTCGGCGTCGAGCATAAAATCCCTGGATCGCCTCATGGAGAGCCGTTCGTTGAAACGGCACATTGTCTCGATCAAGATCTGGCGGGCAGACGGCACGGTGGCTTACAGCACCGATAAATCCATTACCAACCGCAAGTTCCCGATGGATGAAATCGCCGGTGCGATCAAGGGCAACGTGGTCACCGACCTTGAGGACCTGGATCAGGAAGAGAATGAGTTCGAGCGAAAGCTGAACGTACCGCTCTATGAAATTTATGCACCGCTGCGGGAGTTCACTACCGGGAAAATCATCGCGGTGGGCGAGTTCTATGAAATGGCGGCCAGTCTGGAGGAGGAAATCAATCGCGTCCGCCAGCAAGTATGGCTGGTGGTCGGTGCCGCGACCCTGGCGATGCTGACGCTGCTGTTCTTTCTGGTCCGGCGTGGCGACAAGATCATCCAGCGTCAACAAGTGGCGTTGCGCTTGCGACTGCTGGAGCAAAACCGGTTGCACATCAGCAATGCCGCGTTGCAACGCAAGATGACCAACGCGACTCAGGAGTTTTCACGAATAAACGAACTGACGCTGCGGCGCATCGGTGCGGACCTGCACGACGGCCCCGCGCAACTGTTGACCCTGATTCTCATCCGCCTCGACGACCTTGCGGAAAATTGCACGGAGGTCGATCAGGAATCGATGGAAACCATCCGGGGAGCGGCGAGCGATGCATTAAGGGAGGTGCGCGATCTTTCCCGGGGGCTGGCCCTTCCGGAAATCAACGATCTGACGCTGTTGGAGGAGTTGAAACTCGTAGCCCAGCGACATGAGCAGCGCACCGGCACCAAGGTCAAATTGAAACTGGGGCACTTGCCCGATGGGGTGCCGTTGCCGCTCAAGCTGTGCATCTATCGCTTCGTGCAGGAAACCCTGAACAATGCGTACCGCCATGCCGCAGGCAAAGGTCAGGTTCTGAGCGCCAACCTTGTCGACGGAATGTTGCTCATCACGATCAACGATAACGGCCCGGGCATGAACGCCGATGCCCTGGTGGTCGACACCCACGGCAGGACGCGGTTGGGGCTGGCGGGGTTGCGTTATCGTGTGGAATCGCTGGGTGGCGTGTTCCGCATTGACTCAGCAACCGGCAAAGGCACGTCGGTTACCGCACAATTCAAGCTGTAGTCAGGAGCCCCCTCGGGCGTCCAGGGACGACGTCGCTGACGTCACATGAAGTCGACCAATACTCTCTCGTTCCCAATAGCGCCTCAAGGCCGTGACGGCTTCCACACGATTGCGGGCATGCAGCTTTTGCATCACGCAGGTCATGTAGTACTTGACGGTTTTTTCGCTGATCAACAGCTTTGAGGCCACTTCCTTATTTGTCAGGCCCTTTGAGACTTCACGGATGATCTGCTCTTCCCGATGGGTCAGGTCGATCTTGCGAACTTCAGCCTCATGCTTTTTAAAATTGCTCAACAGCTTATTGGCAAATTCGGGGGTAATGTACGTGTCGCCACGGGCAATCGACCGGATCGCCAGCACCAGGTCTGGCCCGCTGACCCCTTTCAAGACATAGCCACGAGCTCCCGCTTCGAGTGCTGAATAAGCATCATCCTCTGACTCGGACACTGTCAGCATCAACACCTTCACATCCGGCAGCTGCGTAGAAATGAACCGCACGGAGCCAAACACGTCGCCCGGCATATTGACGTCCATCAGCATCACGTCCGGCCTCGTTCGCATCGCGATGCCCCGGGCTTCATCCGCGCTGGCACCCTGCTCTACGACTTGTAAATCCGCCCTCTTCCTCAACGTGTTGGCAACACCTTCACGCAACAACGGATGATCGTCGACGATGCCAATCCGAATGAACGGGTTCATGACATGCTCCTGAAAGGGCCAAGTATTCGAACACCCATTGATTAATAGCAGGTAACCCGAACGGGCGCTGGGCTCCGGATGGAAATGCCGGGGTCTTTGAGGGCAAAAATTAGACTTAAGTCGCACGAAATTTGCCCGTCAATAAGCAATCTTCGTCATAAGCTTCTGAAAAATCAGACGCCAACTCATTGTTTTTGAAGACTGTCAAAAACGTCAAAAAAACTTTTTGCTAAAAAACCCGGATCAGCCCTCCATCCGACCAACAGTCGTTCCCCTACGCTGAGGTACATGAATCCACGGTTCGGGGACCCTCCGATGGACAACAAAACCCAGCAGCGATCCGAGTTGGCCGAGGTGCTTTTTCGGCTGCGCCATACGTTTTATTCGCTGGCCGGGTTCAGTGGTGTGATCAACGTACTGATGCTGACCCCGGCCATTTACATGCTGCAGGTGTATGACCGGGCGCTGGTCAGCAGCAACCTCACCACGCTGCTGATGCTGACCTTACTGATGATCGGTTTGTACACCTTGCTGGCCATGTTGGAAGTGGTGCGAACCCGCGTGCTGATCCGGGTCGGCAATCGTCTGGACATGGCCTTGAACCGTCGTGTCTTTACCGCCGCGTTCGAGCGCAACCTGCAGCGGGCCGGCGGCAACCCCGCCCAGGCCCTGCAAGATCTGGCGCAGGTCCGGCAGTTTCTGACCGGCAACGGGTTGTTCGCGTTCTTCGATGCGCCATGGACGCCCATTTACCTGTTCGTCGCCTACCTGATTCACCCCTTGCTCGGGATCGTCACCCTGTGCGGATCGCTGATCCTGGTGTCCCTGACCTGGCTCACCGAAATTGCCACCAAAAAGCCGTTGAGCGAGGCGAACCTGGCGTCACAAATCTCGGGCACTTTCGCCAACAACAATCTACGCAACGCCGAAGTCATCGAAGCCATGGGGATGCTGCCGGCCATCACCCAGCGCTGGTTCGGCAGCCACCTGCGGATTCTCGAAATGCAGACCCTGGCCTCCGACCGGGCGGCCTACATCAGTGGTTTGGGGCGGTTCGTGCGGATCGCCCTGCAATCGTTGATCCTCGGCACAGGCGCCCTGCTGGCCATCGAAGGCTCGATTACTCCCGGCATGATGATCGCTTGCTCAATCCTCAGCGGTCGCGCGCTGGCACCGGTGGAGCAACTGATCGGCGCCTGGAAGCAATTGCTCACCAGCCGCCGCGCCTGGTCGCGGCTCAAGCAGCTGCTGCAAGCATTTCCGCCCCGGGCCGATGCGATGAAACTGCAACGGCCACTGGGCATGCTTTCGGTCGAGCACTTGCACGCCGGCGCGCCAGGCATGAGCCAATCGATCATTCGCGGGCCGCACTTCAACCTGTCGCCAGGCGAATCGCTGGGCATTATCGGCCCGTCCGCGTCGGGCAAATCCACCTTGGCGCGCCTGCTGGTGGGCATCTGGCCGGCGCAAAGCGGCAAGGTACGGCTCGACGGCGTGGACGTCTATCTATGGAACAAGGAAGAGCTCGGCCCCTGGGTCGGTTACCTGCCGCAGGATGTGGAATTGTTCGAAGGCAGCATCGCCGACAACATCGCCCGTTTCGGTGAGGTCGACAGTGACGCGGTGATCGTGGCGGCCAAACGGGCCGGTGTACACGACATGATCCTGCGGTTTGCCCATGGTTATGACACCACCCTGGATGTCGACGGCAACCCGCTGTCCGGTGGGCAACGCCAGCGCATCGGCCTGGCCCGTGCGTTGTACGGCGAGCCGTCGATCATCGTGCTCGATGAACCGAACGCCAACCTCGACGACGCCGGGGAAAAAGCCCTGATCGATGTGCTCGAAGACCTCAAATCCCGAGGGTGCACCACGGTGCTGATCAGCCACCGCCCCAGCATCCTCGGCACCGTCGACAAAGTCCTGATGCTGCGCGAAGGCAGCACGCAATTGTTCGGTCCCCGGGACGAAGTGTTTGCGGCATTGCGTCAAACCAGCGTGCTGCCGACGGTGGGCGCTCCAACCCTGTCAGCCGTTCGCGGGAGAGAATAAATGGGCGCCGTGAGTCTCGATCCGCGTGGCCAGGATTTGCTGCGTGCGGCGGCCAGTATCGATGTCGATGACCACCGTCCGGCACGTTGGGGCGTGTTGCTGGTGATCCTCGGTTTTGGCGGATTTCTGCTCTGGTCCTGGCTGGCACCGCTGGACGCCGGCATTGTCGCCACCGCCACGGTCAAGGTCACCAGCAACCGCAAAACCATCCAGCACCTCACGGGTGGCAGTGTCGAAGCGATTCTGGTGCGCGAAGGTGACAGCGTCAGCAAGGACCAGGAACTGGTTCGACTCGACGCCACCCAGGCACTCTCGGAACAAGGGGTGGTGAACGCGCAGTACATCGCCACCAAAACCATGGAAAACCGCCTTGAGGCCGAGCGCGATGGCGCTGCCGACGTGGTGTTCGACCCCGCCATGTTGCAGCGTTACGCGGGCAACGATCATCTGAACGACGCCATCAGCCTGCAGCGTCATCTGTTCGCCACGCGGCGCACCAGCCTTGAGGGCGAGATTGGCATCCTGCGCGAGTCGCTCAACTCCGCCGAAGCGCAGATCAAGGGCTTGCAGCACATCTACGGTGCCCGTTCCGCGCAGATCGGGTTTCTCAATCAGGAACTGGTCGGGGTCCGTCAACTCGCCGCCGAAGGCTATGTGCCCCGCAACCGGATGCTCGAACTTGAACGCACCGGTTCTGACCTCAATGCCTCCCAGGCCGACAACCTGAACAACATTGCCAAGGCGCGGGGCCAGGTCGCTGACATCAAGCTGCGCATCCTTCAGCGCGAGTACGACTACCGCAAGGAAGTGCAGTCGCTGCTGGCCGACGTGCAGAAAGAAAACAGCGCCCTCACCGATCGTTTGCAGGCGCTGGACTATCAAGTCCGGCACACGGTGATCCGCTCGCCCATCGACGGCGTGGTCCAGGGCTTGAACGTGTCGACCATCGGCGGCGTGATCGCGCCCGGTTTCAAGATCATGGAAATCGTGCCGGCCCACGAACCGTTGCAGATCGACGCGATGGTGCCGGTGCAAGCCATCGACCGGATGACGCCAGGCCTGCCGGTGACCATTTCATTCCCTGCGTTCAACCACGTGCAGACCCCGAACATTCCGGGCCAGGTGCTGACCATTTCCGCCGACCGCCTGGTCAGCGACGACAACAAACAGCCCTATTACCTGGCGCAGATCGAAGTGACACCCGCCGGCATGGCCATGCTGGGCAGCAACCATATTCGCGCGGGCATGCCCGCCTCCGTCACCATCAAGACGGGCGAGCGCAACATGATGAGTTACCTGTTGAAACCACTGCTGGACCGGGTCAACAGCGCCTTTAAGGAGCAGTGACGTGAACCGCGGACGACGTTTTATCGGTTTTGCCGCGTCGCTGTGCGTGGCGCAGTCGGTGGCGGCGCTGGACTTGCGCGAGTCCTGGAACTTGATGCAGTTTCAGGGCCCGACCTACCTTTCCGCCGGTCACGAACGCGATGCCGCGCTGGAAAACCGCGCCATCGGTCAATCCGGCGTGCTGCCGAAAATCGGCATCACCGCCTTCGACAACCACATCAACGGCACGCAAAAACAACCGGACTATTTCGGCAACAGCCACACCAACGACCTGAACTACAACTCGCGGGGCGCGACCTTGCAGCTGCGCCAACCGCTCTTCAACAAACAGAAAATGGCCGAGTATCGCCAAGGCGAGTATCAGGCCGAGTACGGCGTGGCCGTGTTCGACGGCAAGGCACAGGATGCGGCCGTGAAACTGGCCGGGCGCTATTTTGATGTACTGCTGGCCCACGAAACCGTGGCGCTGGCGACGGCCAAACTCAATTCCTTCAACGAACAAGTGGCCTCGACTCAACGACGCAAGGACCTGGGCGACGGCACCATCACTGACGTCGACGAAGCGGTGTCGCGCCGCGACTTGGCCCAAGCCGAGCTGATCGAAGCCGAGGACAGCGTGACCGTGGCCCGGCGCCTGTTGCAGGAATACCTCGGTCAGACACCCGATGAAATCGCCACGCTGCAAGACACCTTCCCCACGCCGCCTCTGCAACCGGACAATCTGCAGGAATGGATCATCCGTGCGGGTACCGACAGCCCCTCGATCCGTGCACGACGCTTGAACGTCAACACCGCCGACGAGGAAGTCGCCAAGGCCAAGGCCGGTCACTGGCCGACCCTTGATCTGGTGGTGGGCTACACCGCTGCCGACAGCGAAACCCTGTCCACTCAAAACCAGCGTAACCGCTACTCTTCTGCCGGCGTGGAGTTGAACATTCCGTTGTACAGCGGCGGCTACGTCAGCGCCCGGGCGCGGCAAAGCGTTGCTACCCGGGATCAGGCCGAAGATGACCTGAATGCCACCCGGGAAGAAATCATCTCGGGAACCACCCGCGAGTTTCGCGGCGTACAAAGCGGCGAAGCGCGTATCCACGCACTGGAAAAAGCGGTGAAGTCCAGCGAACGCTCAGTGGACTCCTCGAAAAAAGGCTTCCTTGCGGGCAGCAGCACCAACGTTGACATCCTCAACGCCCAGGAACAGCTTTACACCGCCCGCCGCGACCTGTTCGAAGCCAAACTGCGCTACCTGTTGGCCAAGCTGCGGTTGGCGGCAAATGTCGGGGCACTGGGCGATGATGACATCGCCAGCGCCAATGCCTACCTGGGACCGAAGTTGTCGTTTTGAGCGAAAGGTTTTTTGGCAAGGCAATTATTGACCGGAAGAGTCCTCTTTCGCCCAAGCCTGCTGCAACAACCGCATGACCTCGGCATCCGATGTCTGGGAAAAATCCATGTACCAATGCCCGATCGACATCAGCCACTCCGGCATGATCGGGCATACCAGTTCATCGACTTCACAACGCAGCAGCTCCCGCGTCTCCCGCGCCACCACCGCGTCGAACGCAGTCTGATCAATCGGGTGCGCCCGCAGCGCCTGTTGATTGAGAATCTGGATGCCGCCGCTGGCAATCGCGCCCATGGCGAACTCCTCGTGCGACGGCACACCGAGCTTGCGCACCAGCATCAGGTCGAGACGAACATCCAGCGCCGTGGCCACTTCATACGCCACCGGCACGCCGCCTGGGGCAAGGCGAGAACGAGCACGTCCGGGCGATTGGCGTAAGCCCGCAACGGCCCCACCAGACGCCGACCCGCCGCCGGCCGGTCCTGCAAAATCATGTGCGATGAGGGACTCATTAGAAAACCTCCTCAGACGATCACGCCTGCCGGTTTCATCACGCAGTCCCGAGGAATTGTCGGCCTGGGCGCGGCTGACAGCAAGCCGCTTGCCTTACACCAACCGTTCGATCCGCTGATGCCGCCAGACAAACCGGTAATACGCCGTCTGCAACGCCAGCATCCCCAGATACGCCACCGGAAACGCCATCCACACGCCTTGCAAACCAAAGTGCCCGTCCAGCACATACGCCACCGGCAATTGCACCAGGACCACGCAGAAAATCGACACCGCCATCGGCACCAACACCGTGCCGCTGGCGCGCATGATGCCGCCGACAATCGCCTGGAAGCCAAACACCAACAAGCTCCAGAGCATGATGTGCAACAGGTGCTCGGCCATTGCCCGCGTCGAGTCATCGGTGAGGAACAGCCCCAACAACCAGTGCGACAGCAGGTAACCCAGCACCACCAATCCGCCCGTCAGACACACATTGATCAGCAACCCCGTGCGCAAAATCGGCCCCATGCGCTCAAGGCGCCCTGCCCCAATCGCCTGAGCCCCGAGGATCGACGCGGTGATCGCAATCGACAGCGCCGGAAACTGCACGTAATTGACGATCTGCGTCACCGCCCCATACGCCGCCGTCGCCTGCGAACCATGCCGGTTCACCAGCGCCAGAATCACCAGTTCCGACACCGACAACACCACCATCTGCAACCCGGTCGGCAGCCCGATGCGCAACACCTTGCCGAGAATCTCCCGGTCCAGCTTCATCGCCGCAAACATCTCCCGATCCGGCGCCAACGGATGCCCCTTGCGAATCAACCGCCACGCCAGCCACCCCATCGCCGACAAGTTACCCGCCAACCCGGCATACGCCGCACTCTGAATCCCCATCATCGGCAACCCGAACCAACCCCGAATCAACGCCGGCGTCAGCGCCAACCCAATACAGGTCGACACCACCAACGCAATCAGCGGCGACACCGTATCGCTGACCCCGCGCAGCAGTTGGGTGAACAGCACGTAGACCAACAGCGACGGCATGATCCACATCATCACGTGGGCATAGGCCACGGCGTCGTCCAGTACATCAGCCGGCGTGCCCAACCCCTGCAAGGCCGACCGCGCAAACACACTGCCGAGGACGGCGGCGGTCAGGCCGATCATTGCCCCGAGCAGCAAGGTGGTGCCGGCAATGGTTTTCACCAGATGCGGTTCACGCGCACCCCACGCTTGGCCAATGAGCACACCCGCCCCTGCGCCGAGGCCGATGACCAGGGCAATGAAGAAAAAGACAATGGGGAACATGCCGGACACGGCGGCCAGGGATTGCGTGCCGAGCATTTGGCCGATGTAGATGCTGTTGACCGTGCCGGACATGGACTGGAGAAAGTTCGACAGGACCATCGGGGCGAGGAAAAGAAGGTAGGTTTTCCAGAGGGGGATGGGGTGGGTGGGGGTTTGCATTGAGGGTCCGTCTCGGGTGGGCACGCGGTTTGGGAATTCTACGCCAGGGCCTTGTTCCGAGACCGCTCTTATTTTGGAAAATCTGGAGCGTTCGAGTAATAAATGGGGCAATCCAGATGGCCAATTTCTGCCTATCGTGAGAGGCAGAAAAGACCAGAAGCAGCCCGTCGCGATCAGAAACGTTTGACGACAACGCGTCGCTCTCGCACTCTGTTTTTCCCCTGTTTCTTCACTAGGCTTCCCTGTGTCATTCGCGACCGTAGTGCTGCTCGACTCCCGGCCACAGCCAAGTACGTCGCCCGAACCCGTCGTGTTCGCCACGGACACGCAGCTATGTTTACGGTATTGCACGGTTGAAGAAGAAATAGCTGTAATCCATTTCCCTCTACTAAAAAAAATTCAGTTCGGCTCACCAAACGATGAGGCTTTGGGCGGCCATCCGCTTATTAGACTTGGCCTCAAGCATTACCAAATTCATCGAATAGATAATTCGCCTTGGCTAGCAGAGCTTGAGCAGAGAAACGCCTTTCATCCGCGACACGATAAACAGCGGTTTCTAAAAGATGCCATCCATTATGTCTTTACGTTTCAGGACTCTACGTTGGAATGCATCGTAATTGAGGGGCAGTTCTGGCATCCAAAAGTACAAGTCTTTACCTCGGAGCAGAAGGCAAGGGATGTCTGGCGCGAACTGATAAATGATGTGGGCGCATGATCCCAATAGTCACTGTGGATGACGGCTATGGGTCGTTCTCTGCAGGTCAGGGTCACGAAGTGTGCTGGTCAAATACAATGCGAATGACTGGTCAGGTCGAATGCAACTGGGTGGACAAATCTGTGCATTACCCAGCAGGCAGCGGACTCCAGTTTCATTTCACGTTGGAACACCCCCCTGCTGGGAGATGTTTCCAGCCGTATCCTCAACAAATTCCATACTGGGTCTCTGTACTGATTCGCGAGATGTTACTAACCCCCCTGAGTATCAATATCGGCATCTTGAACCGGCTTATGTTCAGGTTCTGATTTGAAGTCGGGGCTGTACGGGTTCTCTTTAGCTGCGGGGTCCTGCTTTGGATTATTTGGTGCATCGACTTCGGCCGTTTTCGACGGTACTTCAGACCGCTTGGGGTCATGACCCGCTTCGTTATCCGTGCTGCTCGTACCGCCCTGCTGCGATATGTTTCCCGGTGCATTCTCATCAATGTCCATGTTGCTCTCCGATGGTTATGTAAATGTCCGTGCTTGAACATGAGAGGTAGGGAAACGCTGTAAGTGCCCGGCGATGGACGAATGGCGAGAACAAAAAACCCGGCTCACTGGCCGGGTTTCACTTGTGGATTCAACCGGTCGTGACAGGCAGAAATCGGCCAATAGCAGCCGGTCACAACCGACGGAGAACAGCCAAAAGCGCATAATCATGACCGTCCGCCATTCTCTCTAAGCAGACGCGTAAGTGAACGGCTCCAGCAAAATTTGAGGTTCGACCCACAACCTTAAACCGTAGGGAATTACCGAATACCCGTCGTATCGCCCAGTGAAAGTATTCGAAGCTGCAAACTCCAAGAATTTACCGCGCTTGTCATCAACAACGCGGATACCGGGGCATCCAAGCATTGTGTATTTGATAATGGGGTTTGGTAGTGAAGCCTCACTCACCTGAATTTCCACATCAGAATCATATTGCCAAATTGTCAATTTCAGTCTGACAGTACCTTGCTCGATAACGTAACAGTGTGATGTTTCGAACTCATCCAGGGAGGGGAAGACGCCGAGTACGGCGATTAAATCAAAAGGATCCCACGTTAAAAGGGGCATAAAGCATCCTTTGCTGACATCACGGTGAATTTGATCCCATTCTAATCATCAGCCAATCTGTAACGCAGTTTTTCTCTAAGACTTGTTGGCCATAGGCAGGGCGATTTTTCGCAATCCATCACCAAACGAACATTCACGATCTGGAGGACTCTACGGTTTTTTCCCTCCGTCAGCTTTGGGTCGATTGTTGCCTATCGTGAAGGACCGCAATCGACCCCGATCTGACGTTGAAGCCCTCGTGAATGCCTTGAACCGTTTGTCAGGCGTACAAGTCATATCCTGCCGCGATGATCAGCGGTGAAACCAGCAACGTTGCCCAGAATCCCGACTTTGGAACAGCAATGACGCAAATGATCGAAATCATAAGCACATAGATGCCAACAATTTTAAGTAGCGCGAGATCGCCAACGGCTACGGCGTGAATCGCTGTCTGCCCTGCGAGCATAAAAAGCGGCCCCAACATGGTAAACCAGAGGGCAGTACGCCGATCTTCGTGCGCTTTGAATTGGTCAACGAAGCCAGAGTCTACAGCGGCGGCAAATGCTGTTTTGAACTTGATGATACCGAATGGAATATGGAGAACGCCCAAGGCGAACAGGGTCCATGCGACGATGTTTGACATGTCTTATATGCTCCGTAACGGTAAGGTTGGAAGGTGCGTAGCGTTTACACGGTCCCAGAGTGCGAGCGAGTGGTTTGCGTTTCTTGTCGCGATGGCGTGTCGTATAACATTCCTTGTCATCCCGTAAGTCCCTGTCTGGCTTAGAAGTGGTGACGGCAAGGACTGCTGCCTCCTAATGAAGCTATCTATTTGCCATCACCGTGTCCACCGTCCACTTTTGGCCGAAAGCACACGGTCAATGCAAAGACAACGATCCAGCCCTACCCCACCCCGCCATGCAGCAACACCCCGTACGATTGCAAAAACTCCACCGTGCCATGAAAGATCAGACCAACCCCCATGGCAGAGACGAAGAACCCGACAATGCGCGTGGCGGCATCGATGCCTTGCGGGCCAATCGTTTTGAGGATGACTTGAGCGTAAGCCAGTGACAAATAGGTGGTGAACATCGTGGCGCAGATGGCCAGCGCCACGACGGCGAAAGACAGCACCGCATGACTGGCGTCTTTGATGGTGCTGGTCAGGCCGATCACGGTGGCAATCGCACCGGGGCCAAACATGATGGGCATCGCCAGGGGGATGAAAGAGACGTCCTGGTCGGCGTCGTGACCAGTGGGAATCAGGCTGCTGTTGGGCGTGGGGGCGAACAGCTCGAAACCGATCCGCATCAGAATCACCCCACCGACCACCCGGATCATGCTCAGGGGAACGTCGAACAGTCGCAGGAGCAGGTTGCCGAAAATCAGGAAAAAGAACATCAGCAATAACGCAAAGAAACAGGCTCTGCGGGCTACCCGACGGAGCTCGGCAGTGTCCTTGCCTTGCAACATGCCAAGGAACACGGGAATCGCCTCTAGCGGGTTGATGATGGCCAGTAACGTGGTAAACATGCCGACAAACAGCGTTACATAGGTGTTCATGGCGCACCTTCGAGGAGAGACCGCGTTACATCACCTTAGCGGATGATGAAGAATGAGCTTGCTAGGAACTCAATCTGGCGCTGCGGCACAGGTGGCGCTGGCTCAGGAAAGGTCAGTCGATGGCTCACAACAACCTCGGCTCTGGTCCTACACTTATCTCGGAATCCCTCACCTTGCCCGTCGTTCCGATGAAGCTTATAGTCCGCCCCGTCGCCCACAATGGCGATTCAGGTTTGGCGACCTGATCACAGAGAATGCGAGGGCTATCCGCTTTATTGCAGGGGTTCACGCACCCGCAAAGCCGCCTTTATGGCGGCTGTGCGCGGGAGACCTTCGGGTCTGCCGGTTTTCTCTGTGCCGGTTCGCCAACCTGCGCACAGCTGCCACCCAATCGTTTGGCGACGACTGAGTGACGGCATTGAGCCAATCAAACAGAGATCTTCAAATGAATAGATACATGCCCCTCACCGGAATCGACCTGATCCCGGCCTCCCTGCTCATCGACACCCAAGCCCCGCTCGACGTCCTGCAAGCCATGGCCGACTACCGCATCCGCACTGTCACTCAAGTCCTGGAGAACATCGCCTTCCGCGCCGAGCTCGGTTGCGACACGGTGGTGCTGTCGGACTTTTCCAAACTGCTGGCCATTCCGTTGCGCGATGGCTGTGACTTGATGGACGTGATCGGTCGACGTTTGCGAGCCCAGGTGGCGGAGTAAATAAAGACGGGCGCCCTATCAGGCGCCCGCTTTGTTTTACCGCATAACCTCTGTCACCCAGCAGCTAAACTTTATGAGGAAGCTGAACGAGCGAAACCCTGCCCCGTCAGGAGGCTGACCATGAGCAAACAACCTCAACCACGAAGCCGCTCCAACCCTCAACCCAGATCCCGCCCGGTCGTGCCTAACCTGCCGAGCAAAACGGGCAACAAGTCCGGGGGAATGCGCGGCAACTACCCGCCAAAACAGTCCTGAGGACTTCAGGGGTATCCAGCGACTGCTCATCGAACTCACTCGCTGGATTGAAGTTCGCTGCTTGCCATAAACATATGGATAAACGTATATTCGAATAACCATATGTATCGAGCCGTGTCCATGCTGACCCCTGCCGCCGTATTCAAATGCCTGTCCGACGAAACCCGTGCGCGGGCCACGTTGCTCATCACCCGCGAGGGTGAGCTGTGCGTGTGCGAACTGGTCTGCGCCCTGAACGACAGTCAACCGAAAATCTCCCGCCATCTGGCGCAGCTTCGCGCATGTGGCCTGTTGCTCGATCGACGTCAGGGTCAGTGGGTCTACTACCGGCTCAATCCTGATTTGCCGGGTTGGGTGCGCACCATTCTAGAGACCACGCTAGCGGCCAACACCGCCTGGCTTGAGGAAAACAGCGCTCGACTCGACGCGATGGGCGACCGCCCTCTCAACACCACCGCCTGCTGCTGACCCCATCGCCTGCCGAGTCTTTTATGTTCATTGCATTCGCTATTTTTCTGGTCACCATCGTATTGGTCATCTGGCAGCCCAAGGGACTGGGTGTCGGCTGGAGCGCCACTTTCGGGGCGGTTCTGGCATTAATCACGGGCGTCGTGACGCTGAACGATATTCCACTGGTATGGGGCATTGTCTGGAACGCTACCGCCACGTTTGTGGCGGTCATCATCATTAGCCTGCTGCTCGACGAAGCCGGCTTTTTTCAGTGGGCCGCACTGCACGTGGCGCGCTGGGCCAAGGGTGATGGCCGACGCCTGTTCGCCTTCACGGTTTTGTTGGGGGCCGCTGTATCCGCGCTGTTTGCCAATGACGGTGCGGCACTGATTTTGACCCCGATCGTGATTTCGATCTTGCTTGCCCTGCGCTTCTCCCCTGCGTCGACTCTGGCGTTTGTCATGGCGGCAGGCTTTATTGCCGACACTGCCAGCTTGCCGTTGGTGGTGTCGAACCTCGTCAACATCGTTTCAGCCGACTACTTCGGTCTGGGCTTCAGCGAGTACGCCTCCGTCATGGTGCCGGTCAACTTCGTTGCCGTAGGCACTACGCTCACCGTGCTGTACTGGTTTTTCCGCCGTGACATACCCGAGCGCTACTCACTGGATGACCTGCAAGACCCGCGGCATGCCGTGCGGGATCCGCTGACCTTTCGCGTCGGCTGGATGGTTTTGGGTTTGTTGCTGATCGGGTTGTTTGCGCTGGAACCGCTGGGCATTCCAATCAGTGTCATTGCAGCAGCCTGCGCTGCGATGCTGTTCGCCGTTGCGGCGCGTGGGCATGTGATTTCAACCCGGCGTGTGCTGCGCGAAGCACCCTGGCAGGTCGTGACGTTTTCGCTGGGCATGTACCTGGTGGTGTATGGGCTGAAGAACGCTGGCCTCACCGGCTATCTGACGACGGCCCTGAATCACCTGGCCGAATATGGTGTCTGGGGTGCCGCGCTGGGGACGGGCTTGCTCACCGCATTGCTGTCGTCCGCCATGAACAACATGCCGACGGTGTTGGTGGGCGCGCTGTCGATCCAGGCCAGCGAGGCCACCGGCGTCGTACGTGAAGCGATGATCTACGCCAATGTCATCGGCTCGGACCTGGGGCCCAAAATCACCCCCATCGGTAGCCTCGCAACCTTGCTCTGGCTGCACGTCCTGGAGCGCAAGGGCATTCGTATTACGTGGGGATACTACTTCAAGGTGGGCGTCATTCTGACGCTGCCGATTCTGTTCATTACCTTGTCTGCCCTGGCCTTACGCCTGAGCGTTTAGCACCTGAGCGTCTTCAAAGAGGAATCACCATGCGCGTCCTGTTTATGTGTACCGCCAATAGTTGCCGCAGCATCCTGTCCGAAGCGATGTTCAATCATCTGGCGCCGGACGGTTTCGAGGCTGTCAGCGCCGGCAGCTTCCCCAAAGGACAAGTGCTGCCGCGCAGCCTGACCACGTTGCAAGAGGCCGGAATATCGATCGACGGGTTGAGCAGCAAAGGCAACGACGCCTTCGAGGCCAACCCGCCGGACATTGTGATCACCGTCTGCGACAAGGCTGCCGGAGAGACGTGCCCGGTGTACTTCGGTCCGGCGTTGAAAGCCCATTGGGGGTTGGAGGATCCCTCCGAGGTGAAGGGCGATGAGGCGGCCGTCTCCGCAGCCTTCCACTCGACCCTGGCGCGTATCGAAACGCGCTGCCGGGCCTTCCTCTCCCTGCCCTTCGCCGAGCTTGATCGCGATGCATTGAAGCGCGAACTCGACCGCATCAGCACCCTGTAACCGGAGCCCCCATGAGCCACCCTCTGCCTAATCTCGATGCGTCTTTGATTGAGCCCATCGCCAACGATCACGACGGCCAGCACAAGCCACGAA
This sequence comes from Pseudomonas mucoides, assembly GCF_015461845.1. Lineage (GTDB taxonomy): Bacteria > Pseudomonadota > Gammaproteobacteria > Pseudomonadales > Pseudomonadaceae > Aquipseudomonas > Aquipseudomonas mucoides. The sequence goes on from NZ_JACOPW010000002.1 coordinate 912,144, forward strand.
TCCTGTTGCTGTACGGGTCGACCCGCGCACGGTCGTTCAGTCGGCTGCTGGTCGAAGAAGCCGCCCGCCTGCTCGAACACTTCGGTGCAGAGACACGCATCTTCAATCCCTCGGGACTGCCACTGCCGGACGATGCGCCGAACGATCACCCGAAAGTCCAGGAGCTGCTTGAGCTGATGCAGTGGTCTGAAGGACAGGTCTGGTGTTCACCCGAGCGCCACGGTTCCATGTCGGCCGTGTTCAAGGCACAGATTGACTGGGTGCCGCTGGCATTGGGCGCCGTGCGCCCGACCCAGGGAAAAACGCTGGCGGTGATGCAGGTCTGCGGTGGCTCCCAATCGTTTAACGTGGTCAACCAGTTGCGCGTGCTGGGGCGTTGGATGCGCATGTTCACGATCCCCAACCAGTCTTCCGTGCCGAAAGCCTTTCTGGAATTTGACGAAGGGAATCGCATGAAACCCTCCGCGCTGTACGACCGGGTCGTCGACGTCATGGAAGAGCTGGTGAAGTTCACGTTGCTGCTACGGGATCGCCCGGATCTGGTTGACCGTTATTCGGAGCGCAAGGAGACGGCGCAGGAGTTGAGTCAGCGGGTGAATCAGCGGTCGATTTGAAAGCCTGAATCGTTCATCAAGCCCTTGGTTTTTATCAAGATGCTGGTGACAAACACTGCACGACTCAAACAAGACGCGTATTTTGGCGCCCTCTTAATGGGGCGCACCCTGAATGGCTTGCGCCCACATAGTCTTCGGGGTTGAGTTGTTTATTGCCACATATTCTATGTGTTGTTGAAGTGCTTGTTAGCGCATGGTCTATGGTTGTTCCAGTCAGCGCGCAGGTCGCTGAAACCCATTCACAATCTTGTCACTCGCTAAGCCTTTGCCTAGCGTGCGGCCTAACTCATTTATTCAAGTGGTGCCTTCGCCTCGCTTGTATAAAGTGTTAGCACTCTGGCGCCACGAACTTTTAACAGAACCCAATCTGGAGATTTGTATGCCTGGAGATTTCCCTGACAAAAATGGATGCACTCTAATAGTGGTCGATAAAAAAGACTTCAATCGCATTGTACTGAGTGCAACCGCCGCGACCTTTCATTGGCGCAGCGTCCCGGAGTATCGAGCCCCGGCCCAGGTCCACCTCGCCGACCTGGTTGAAAAGCTTCAATTGACAGCGGTTGATGGCTCAAGTCCAAGCCACGGCACAATGCATCTTGACGAAGAAGACGCCTCAACACCTGAATTGCACATGCATGTTGTAGGAGACATCGACGATCAAATTTTTAAAGAAAAAATACTTTCCGTGATTGAAAGCCTGGCCGCCCAGGATCATTTAACCGAAGACGAACTGGCCTACATCAAGCGCGGCATAAAGGCACACAACGAATGGTAGCTAATGCTTATATAGCCGCACAATAAGACCCTTCTCACATCGCGAACAATCCAATCAAAAGGAGGTGATTAGCGCACGACAAACAAACACTTTACGGCCACTCGATATATCAACGAATCCGCATGAAAATAATTTTTCTATGGAGATAACGTCATGGCTGCAATAACGAAAGCATTGTTGGGTCAGGATTTGTCAGAAGAAATGAAAAATGAGTGTTCAGCGCATCTTGATACGCTGATGGCGCTGGGTCTGGCGAAATCCCAGTACTACGCGCAACTGATCAATACAGCGCTGTTGGGTGCAGGTCAGGGAACGGATAAAACATTCCCCATCTCAACCATTCAATCCTTCACCTATCAGACAAAAGCCTACACATCAGATAATGCCAAAAACATCACCAATGTCGTCAACGACTCCGTGAAAGGCTTCGTTGCGGGAGACAACGTATCCGCCGTGGGTACGATCGTCTCGGGCTTTGTCGACATGCTGTTTGGCTCATCGCAAGGTTCGGAAAGCGAGGTCAGAAGGTATTGCGCGATTCTTGAGGGCGCGTCGATGATTCGCCTTGATTTTGCGGGTTGGTCGCGCTCGGTCACCTCCACATCGTTGAAAAGTAAATGCGACCAGGTCAGTGCATTTGTGCTCTATCGATCGATCGTGAATATGAAAGAGGTGTCGCTGAATGATTTCATCGCCGTGTATCAAATCACGGCGAAGATAGAGAACCCGACGCTGGACACCGCTGGCATCGTGAAAAAATGCCAGGAGTTGTACCTGTTGTTCAACCCGGAAAAGCGCAATGACGGCTTGCTCAGAGCCGCCCACACACCTCTCGAAGGGGTGAATTTTCAACCAACGACAGGCCACCAATCGTTGGACGTCTTCAATAAGCACCTCACAACGCTGTAACACTCACCGCTGACGGCAGGCACGTCACAGGATTCAAAAGCGCCGCTTTGTTGTGGTTTTGGCTCCTGCCGTTTGAGTGCCTGCCTGACCCGCTACGGTTAGAAGGGGATAAAGCCGAACGAACCGAAGTCGGCATCGCAAATCAACTAACCACTGGTCGACGCCCTATTGATCTGCAGATTCAATCTATATAGTTTTGAGTCTATGGATCAATTGAGGCTTAGCACATGGCAGTCCCCCTTCAGGAACCAGCATTCACCAAGAGCCAGTGCGTCACGGGCTTGCGGGCAGCCGTGGGCATTCTCGAAAAATGGTCTGCGTCCAGCGAGCAGGCCTGTCGCATCCTGCGTATTTCCCGCAGCACCTACACCCGCGCCCGGCAGCAAGACCCCGAATGGGCGGTGGCGCTGGACGCTGACCAGATGCAGCGCATCAGCTTTGTCCTCAACATCCACGCAACCTTGCGCCTGGTTTTCGACAACCCGGAAAACGTCTACGGCTTTGTATCGATGGCCAACGACAACGAGTTTTTCAACGGGCGTACCCCGCTCGAGATCATGGCCCAGGGCGATATGATTTCGCTGTATGAAACCTTTCGGCGCATTGACGTACTGCGGGGCGCGCAATGGTGAAGGTGAGCGAACTGGCGGAATGTGCCGGTGAGCGGTTAAAAGCCTACCGACTGGTCAATTCGAAGTACCCACCCATCGCGCTGTTTGATGACGTGGCCGACGCGGACGAATTTGACGTGCTGTATCAGATACAGGCACTGACCAATCCCCGGCTGCACAATGAAGTCGGTCGTCTTGAGTTGATTGCACGGGATCAGATCCCGTTCGGCATTCCTGGCTGCTCTTACGCGATTGCGCCGTTTACCCACGTTAACCCGGCGGGTTCGCGGTTCAGCGATGGCAGCTTTGGGGTGTTGTACCTGGCGGATACCATGGAAACGGCGCTGGCTGAAGTGCGGCATCACCAGAGTCTGTATTGGTCGAATGTCCGCAACCTGAACTATGAGCGCTTTGTGTTCCGCGGGCTGTCCTGTTCTTTTGTCGACGCGGCGATGAAAGACGCGACGTCCATTGCGCTGACGGACCCGATCTACGCGCCCGACGATTACACCCATTCCCGTCAACTGGGCAGCTTGATCAAAAAAGCGCGATGCCCCGGTATTCGTTACCACTCGGTGCGTCTGCCAGGCAGTGACTGCTGGGCGCTGATGACGCCGCGACCGGTCGCATCGATTGTTCAGACGGCTCATTACGAGATGGTCTGGAATGGGCAAATCACCAGTGTCAGCAAGATCAGTGAAGCGTGAAGGCCTCTAAAACGGGGGCAGATGCATCCATTACCGGCATCGATAGTCACCATTGACCCAATGAAGTTCTCTTAAAAAATCCTCGGCGTAACATCCGCTCCATACCAACCCATAAACACCCCGGAGCACACCATCATGAAACGCCAAACTATCCTCGCTATCGCTTTCTCGGTCTTTGCAGTTAACGCTTTTGCCGCAACCTCTGCTCAACCTGTGGTCGCTGAAGGCGGCTCGGATCGCCTGATTGAAAGCCGAGTGGCTGAAGGGGGTTCGGATCGCTTGATCGAGAATCGTGTGGCTGCTGATGGTTCGGACCATCTGATGGAAAACCGCGTAGCCGCTGATGGTTCGGATCGTCTGATCGAAAACCGCGTAGCCGCTGATGGTTCGGATCGTCTGATCGAAAACCGCGTAGCCGCTGATGGTTCGGATCGTCTGATCGAAAACCGCGTAGCCGCTGATGGCTCCGACCATCTGATGGAAAACCGCGTAGCCGCTGATGGTTCCGATCGCCTGATGCAGAACCGCGTTGCCGAAGGTGGTTCCGACCGTCTGATCGAAAGCCGCGCTGCATAAATGCAGGGCTTTACCGCAGTACTCAATGAAAAGCCCGGCCTTATCAGCCGGGCTTTTTCGTGAGCTATTTTTAGTGCACTCGCTACGCGGGCGTTGTACATCTATCGCTGATAACCATTAGGTCAACTCGGCACGCCGCATGAACCACACTGAAACGCTCGCCAAAATCCTGCTCGGCCCCTTGCTGCTCATGCAGGGCATTTACACCCGGAAGGTAACGCCCAGGCTGCCGGAAGCCGAGGGCGCACGCCAAGGCATGGCCGGCAGCGGCATAGCCCTGCGGTTGTTGATTGTGGGCGACAGCGCCGCCGCTGGCGTTGGGGTGTCGACTCAAGACGAAGCGCTCAGCGGCCAATTGGTCAGCCAGTTGGCCAATGATTACCACGTGTCCTGGACACTCTGGGCCAGGTCCGGGCTTGATTCGCAAGCGCTGCTGGGGTTGCTCGAAGACAGCGTTCCAGAGGCCTTCGATGTGGCGCTGGTGTCTATCGGCGTCAACGATGTCACCAGCACATTGGCGGCTGACGAGTGGGTCGCCCGACAACATCGATTGATTGGCTTGCTGCGCGAGAGGTACGCGGTAAAGCAGATCGTGCTGTCCCCGCTGCCACCCATGCACCTGTTTCCCGCGCTGCCGCAACCGCTGCGTTGGTACCTGGGACTTAGGGCTAGCGCTTTCAACACGTGCCTTGCCGAACTGGCTGAGCGTATTGATCACTGCACGCTGCTGGCGACCCGGTTGGCCCCCATAAATGGCTCGATGGCACGGGATGGCTTCCATCCGGGTCCTGCGATATACAGTCAGTGGGCGGACGATGCAGCGGCGGTCATCGGCCAACGTTTTCGCCAAAACACGCGCCTCGACATTGCACAACCCACAATAAAAATACAGGAGTAGAAAATGTCTGAACTGAACCTGCACCCCAACGCCGCGGCCTCCTTGCAGCAATGGCACGAGATGATCCGCACGGCGGACTTGAGCGCCCTGCCCGGTTTGCTCGACCCGCACGCCGTGTTCCGCTCGCCGATGGCGCACACGCCTTATCCGGGCGCGGCCGTGGTGTCGATGATTCTCAACACTGTCGTCAAAGTCTTCGAGGACTTCGCCTACCACCGCGAACTGGCGACAGCAGACGGCTTGAACGTGGTTCTGGAATTCAGCGCCAATGTCGGTGGGAAACAGTTGAAGGGCATCGACATGATCCGCTTCAACGAAGCCGGGAAAATCGTCGAGTTTGAGGTGATGGTCCGTCCGTTGAGCGGCTTGCAAGCCTTGGGCGAGCAAATGGGACAACGCCTTGGGGCTTATCTGGCGGCCAGTAAAGCCTGATTCCAAACGCCTGAAACTCACGTCCCGCGCGGTGATATCACCGCGCGCGATCATCCATTGCCGACATCGATAGTCACCATCAACTCAATGAAGTTCTCATAAAAAATCCGCGGCGTAACATCAGCTCCATACCAACCCATAAGCACCCCGGAGCACACCATCATGAAACGCCAAACCCTTCTCGCTATCGCTTTCTCGGTTTTCGCAGTGAACGCTTTTGCCGCGACTTCGGCTCAACCTGTAGTCGCTGAAGGCGGCTCGGATCGCCTGATTGAAAGCCGTGTGGCTGAAGGGGGTTCGGATCGTCTGATCGAAAAACGCGTCGCTGAAGGTGGCTCTGATCGTCTGATCGAAAAACGCGTCGCTGAAGGTGGCTCGGATCGTCTGATCGAAAACCGTGTAGCCGCTGATGGCTCCGACCGCCTGATGCAGAACCGCGTCGCCGAAGGTGGCTCCGACCGCCTGATCAAGTATCGCGCTGCATGAATGAATAGCCTTCCCGCAGCATTCGACAAAAAGCCCGGCCTGACCCGCCGGGCTTTTTCATGCACAAAATAAATCAGCCCCCACTTAAAGCCGCTGCCGCACCTGTGGTACATAAGACCTGATTGTGAATTCTGCGCTCAATGAGGTTTGCCCATGTTCCGTTCGCCACGCCTGCCACAACTGCTGACCTGCGCCCTGTTCGGTGTATTCGCGTGCGGCGCCCAGGCCGGTACGCCCTCCCCGGCACCCGCCAGCTTGTTGCCGTTGCTGGTGACGATAAACGAGCGCTTGAGCATTGCTGATCTGGTGGCGTTGACCAAGTGGGACAGTGGCAAACCGATTCAGGATACGGCCCGGGAAACGCAGGTCATCGACAACGCCAGGAAGATGGCCGCGAGCCGGAAACTGGACCCGGAAGCGGTTGCCGAGCTGACGGCCGCACAGATCGAAGCCAACAAACTGGTGCAGTACGGCCTGCTCGCTCAATGGCGCGCAGCGTCCAAAGCGCCGGACACTCCACGGCCAGACCTCGTCAATCAAATCAGGCCACGCCTGGATGAGCTGCAAAATCGCTTGCTGCAGCAATACGCCGAATTCGCGCCCTATCGCAATGACCCCAATTGCCCGAACTGGCTGGGGACCGAGCGAGCCAACCTGATCAAGGATCAACTGCACGGCCAGGCCCTGATACGCGCTACCGGGGAGCTGTGTATCGCGGCGCAATGAGATTGAAGGCCGTGTGGCCGAAGGGGGGGCCGACCGTCTGATCGAAAGCCGCACTGCATCAATGCGCGGTTTTACCGCGCAACTCAATGAAAAGCCCGGCCTTATCCGCCGGGCTTTTTTACGCACGCCATTCAACGCGTCTTATGCAGTCAACCCGATCCAGCCATGAATGCCAACGTACAGGCCCACCGCGATAATCAACACCCCGGACAGATAAGGTGCCCGACGCGCCACTGCCCCCAGCCACGGCCAGCGGTTGCTGGCTTGCCGCGCGCCAATGGCTGCGGCCACACCGACCGATACCAGCGTCATCGCCAATCCAATACTGAAGCACAGGACGAGCATGCCGCCTAACGCCACTTCCTTGACCTGAAGGCAGAGCAGCAAAACGGTGATCGCCGCCGGACAAGGAATCAACCCTCCCGTCAAACCGAACACGATGATCTGGCCAGTGGTCACTTCACGGTTGGTGAAACGCTTGCGGATGTCATTGGCGTGGGCACGTTCATGCGCATCCTGATAACCGTCAATCGACAACTCCAGCCCTTGCAGTTCCGCGTGCGAATGCCCGTGGTCATGCTCCGAGTATTCCAGGTCGTAGTCATGCGAGTGCCCGGCATGCCCAAGACTCAGGCGAACGCTGAATTCGTGGGGTTCGGGAATGGCGGCCGTCGATTGCAGAAAACCGTCCTGCTCGACAAATGAGAACGCCTGGGTGCTGCCGTCTGCACGCGTGGTCAACACGCGGACATCCCCGGCACCCCAGGCATGCCCGCTCAACGCTTTCAGGCGCCAGTGCGGCGGCATGCCGGTTTCGAAAATCGACAGTTCGACGCGGCCATGACCGGTATCGATTCGCTGGGTTTCGTCGTGGTGAGCGTGATCCTGTTCGCCGTGGTGATGGTCTTCACCTTGCTCGAACTTGAACATCTGCTCGCCGCGCCAGGTGCGCCACAGCATCCAGAGTGCAATCAAGATAATCAGCGCAGCGGAGGCAAGTTGAAAATACGGCTCAGTGGTTTGCGCATCCATCCCCTTGCCCAGGTACATGCCACCTATCGCGACCAGCCACACCACCGCCGTATGCGACAGCGTTGCCGCCAGGCCCAATAGCACCGCCTGTTTGACCGAACCACGAACGGCCACGATGAACGCCGCCATCATGGTTTTTGAATGCCCGGGCTCAAGCCCGTGCAAGGCCCCCAGCAGTATCGCGCTCGGAAAATAGAGCCACGCGTGGGCGCCACCCTGTTGCAGCAGTTCTGCGAAATTGGGCATCACGGGACCTATTTGGAGTAGCGGCGGATGGCTTCGAGCAGTTCATCGACACCTTTGGCCCGCTCCTCATCGCTCAACGCCGGGTTGGCGACGTGGGCGTGAGCGTGAGCCTCGATGATTTCATCCATCAAACCGTTCATGGCGCCGCGAGTGGCCGCGGCGAGGTGCAGGGTCTTGGCGCAATCGGCCTCTGATTCCAGCGCGCGCTCTATCGCCTGAACCTGCCCGGCAATGCGTCTTACCCGTTTTAATAGGTCGTCTTTTTGCTCATGAGTGTGCGACATACCATACCCCCCCTACCTATACAGGCGAGCATGATGACCTGCCGTTGGGAGATAAGCAATCCCCCAAGTGCAGGCAGTCATGTCAGGTAGAAAGAAACGGGGGAGCAGCGGTCGCTAGTCGTAGAACGGCTCAACCGACACCCGACTGCCGACAAAAAAACTATCGGCCACCAATCGCAGCGGCTGGAGGTCCAGGTCGCTGGCGTTGTCGCCAATCAGCTGCTGGAAATGCCGATAAACCGCCGCGTATTCGCCCTCCTCCGATACGGCCTGGCGCACGCCGTCAATGCTCAACAGAGCACCACCATTGTCCAGTCGCAGCACGCCTTCGGCGCAGCGGATCTCGATGCTCCAGAGTTCGTCGTGACCGTGGTCGAAATCGAATTCCGCGCGGACATCGAGGTGCCGTGCATCAGACATTTTGATCGACGCGGCAATCGGCGATTGGCAGTTGTCGGGGACGCGCAGTTCGGCTGACTCGACAAACAGCGGCAGCGCCAGCAGATGGGTGATGATCGACAAGGCATTGATGCCGGGATCGAATACACCCAGGCCACCGGGCTGCCAGATCCAGGCCTGGCCGGGGTGCCACTTGCGCACGTCTTCCTTCCAGTCGATCTGAACGCTTTGCAGGGTGCGGGTGGCCAGCCAGTCACGGGCGGCTTCGATGCCCGGCGCGTAGCGTGAATGCCAGGCGAACAAGCCGCTGACACCTTGCTCTGCGGCCTGATTCACCAACGCCATCGCTTCACCCAACGTGGCACATGGCGGTTTTTCTACCAGCACGTGTTTGCCAGCGGCCAACGCGTGTTGCACCAGTGCGAATCGACCTTGCGGCGGTGTGCAAAACGCAATCGCATCGACGTGCGGGCCACTTTCGAGCAGCTCGCTCAAGGACTGAAAATTCTCTACCCCGGCGCAGGGTTGCCCTTGGGTGGCGACAGACACCAACTGGAACGCGGGGTTGGCGTTAATAGCGGGAACGTGTTGATCCTGGGCAATCTTGCCGTAGCCCACCAGGCCGAGACGAATCGGTTGCATCAATGACTCCTGTTTTTTTTGTCTTGTCATGGAACGCGAGCCGGCAAGATTACGTTTGTATGGCGTGGAAGTCATTGACGACATGCTGATGCCCGCTCCGCCCACACCTTCACAATCCTTTCATCCCCGCCTGCCAAGGTGCTGGTCTCGGCAGCCTGGGCAGCGGCGATAGACAGGCTCAAAACGGACAGCGAACACAAAAGACGTTGAAACACGGTGCAGCCTTATTCATAAGCATTGGGCTGCCCACTCTCTGTATTGAAGGAATACTGAATATGACGGATTGGCCACCAATGAAAATCCGCGCGCGATCGGTCCGTATGGCGCGTTTTTGGACTGTATTTCCCAACCTTTAAACGTTGCTGGCGCTGACTGCACTGCCTTTGACGCCGACCAACGCATTAAACGTATTCACATCAAGTGGCCGGCTCAGGAAATAGCCTTGGCCTTCATCGCACGCCACCGCTTTCAACAAGCTCATCTGCTCTGCACTTTCAATGCCCTCGGCCGTCACCGTGAGCGCCAACGCGCGCCCCAAGCCCACGATCGCCTGGATAATGGCCCGGTCATCCTCGCTTTCATCCAGCCTGTTCAAGAAACTGCGGTCTATTTTCAGGCCATCGAATGGAAACGCGCGCAGGTAACTCAACGATGAATATCCGGTTCCAAAGTCATCCATAGAGATCCGCACGCCAAGGCGTTTGAGTGTGCGCATTATCTCAAGTGCACCCGTGGCATCTTCGAGCATCACGCTTTCGGTAATTTCCAGCTCGACCCGGGCAGGGTCGATTCCGGTGTCGTGCAGTGTTTTCTGAATGCGCTCGACCAGATTGCCGCGCTTGAACTCGGTCGATGACAGGTTGACGGAGACGAACAAATTCTCCGGCCATTTTGCGGCGCAACGGCATGCGGTCTGGATCACCCAGTTGCTCAGGAAAAGGATCAGCCCGGACTCCTCGGCAATAGGGATAAACGTATCGGGGGGGATTAATCCGCGCTCGGGATGCTGCCACCGGACCAGCGCTTCGGCACCGACCATCTGACCGTCCGAGATACGATAGCGTGGCTGAAAATGCAGGCGCAGCTCACCGTGCTTGATGGCGAAACGCAGGTCGTTTTCCAGACGACGGCGCTCAATGATTCTGGCGTTCATATCGCCTGCATAAAAGCGCCAGGTGTTACGGCCGCCCGACTTTGCCTCGTACAACGCAATGTCCGCATAGCGCAGCAACTCGGTCGCTTCGCACGCATCATTGGGCGCCATCGCGATGCCGATACTGGCGCTGACAAACACTTCCTGCTGATCAATCTCTATGGGCCGCTCAACGGACTCGATCAGGCGATGACACAGGGTCTCGACTTCTTCCTGGGAACTCACGTCACTGAGGATCAGTACAAACTCATCCCCCCCGACCCGGGCGACAAGGTCGCCGTGGCGCACGCAGTCCGCCAGGCGACTCGACACTTCATTGAGCACGCGGTCACCGGCGGCATGCCCGAGCAAGTCATTGACCGGTTTGAAGCGATCCAGGTCCAGGCAGAGCATGACCAGCGGTTGTTCCACCGTCGGCATTGCCTTGAGTTTACCGTCAAGAAACTCCTGAAGACGGGTCCGATTGGGGAGCCCGGTGAGGGCATCATGCTGGGAAAGGAATTCGATGCGCCGACGGGCTTCGACTTCGTCCGTCACATCCGTTGCGGTGCCCCGGAACCCTGCGCCCGTCATGTCCCGGGCCGAGATACGCGTGATGCGCTCTCGCCCCTTGGCATCGATATAGCGGCACTGGATGCTGATGTCCGGACGACGGTTCGGAATGCTCAACCATTGGGTCAGCAAACCTAATTCGGTGGCCAGCAGATCATTGATCGACGCACCGATCCAGGCGTCCCGGGAGAGCCCGGTGACATTTTCAAATCGATCGGACAAATAGGTAAAACGCCCACCATCCCCTATTTCCCATACCCAGTCCGAGATGGCTTCAACGACGTCGCGAAAGCGCGCTTCGCTGATGCCCAGGGCGTCCTGACTGGTCTGAAGCGAGGTGTAGCTGGCGTCCAGCGCCACTGCACTGGCGGTGGTGCGCCGCAAAATAACCCAGATCATCAGGCACACCAACAACGCGGCAATGGCGATCAATGGCAGCCCTACTCCCAGTAACCGCAGACCTGGGCTGGACGGACTCCAAGACAGATTGCCGGCAGCACCGTTCTCTCCCAGTGGAAAGAAAGACGTCGCGTCAAGATCATCAGCCGTGGCGACATGCAGGCCCTCGACCCCGAAATCATTACCTAATAGCTCAAGCTTGGCGCTGTCGAGAATGTCGACGAAAATCAACACCGACGGTAGCCGGGCATCAGACACCACGGTCGGGTCGGTTCCCGGTGTAATAGCGGCTGCCGCGACCAGCGCGGGTTCGCCTCCAATATTGATAAAGGCGGTTGTCGGTGTTTCTGAATCCGCGCCTGCACGTGCCTTTTCCAGCATCGGCGCAATGGCTTCCCCCAGCCACTCTGACGCGGCAACGGATTTCAGTTCGCCCTTGATCACCGAGTAAACCGTGCGATTGACGTCGTTGACGACAAACAGCCCCTGAAATCCAAAGTCGGTGTAAAGCGTTGGCCCGGCGTTTTGCCGTACATAGGCCCAATCCGGGTCTACTTGAGCATGCAAGTGCTTGTAGGCATCACCCCAAAATGCGTAGTCCTTGACGACTGAGCGCAGCGACTTTTCCAGCGACTGCACCGCCTTCTTTGTGTAAAACGCACTTTCGACTTCCTCTGTCCGGTCTAAATCGTTTGCAAGATAAACCAGTGAAAAGCTGGCCAGTAAAAACACACCGGCTAACAGACCGACAAACTTGAACAGTGAAGTCCGTGCCAGCGACACGCTTGAACGATGAGAGAGGGAGTGGACGATAGAGGCGAGGCTATTCGGCATAAATTCCCGCTGGTCGTTGATGCAAGAGGGGTGTACGCCACGTTATCGGCTGAATTAGCGAACTAATGAATAACCTGATTTTGCGCGTGGCCGTTCACAATGCTCTCGCAGAGGGTAGACGAGGAATCTGTCCACTACTCGGAACACGTCAGAAATTTATGCTGGATATGGGTGATCAGCGATAACGCTGAGGGGTATTAATGGTTGCCGAGTGCGGCGCCTGAAGAACGGATTTAAACAGGCGCCGAGTCCGAGGTACGGCAGATCAATGCAGCTTGGGCGATACCGACGTCCCGACTTTGCTCAACCCTTTGGTGTTGTGATCGCCTGGCGTCGTAGTCGCTACAGCCCGGGCTTTAGCTACGCCGCGAGTGTCTTTGGAGTGAGCGATGCCTGAAGTCGTTGAGCCATGACCGCGATCACCATTGCGATCACTGCCGTAGTGGTTACCACTTTCACCATGATCGCGAACAGCTTTGCCGGCATGGTCACTGCTGAGCCCGTCGCCGCGCCCGTTACTGCTAATGCCGCCGGCGTGATCTGATCCGCTGTGGCCGCCGGCTGTACCGCCACCATGGCCACCGCCAACACCACCGCCACCTCCGTGACCGCCGCCATTACCGCCACCGCCACCACCACCACCACCACCACCACCACCACCACCACCACCACCACCGTCCTTCGCATAAGCGGAGTTCATGATGGATAGGTCAGCAGGCAGTAATGGGGCGGCTGCAAGCATCATGGCGCATGACAATACAGCAACGAGACTCTTGTTTTTTAAAAGCATGATTGCTTCCACAGGGTTGATATCACGTGTTTTAAGACGCGTCAGACCCCAGTCAGTTCAAGTCCCACGATAGACGGAATGCCTTTACTGCGCGATTGAAAACGAGACTCAAATACTAATCAAAAGCACCGTTGAGCACTTCGTAAATTAGCCCGGTGGCGAGTGCGACCAATATCAAGTCCGTGCCAGCTTGTTGCCATTCATATCCATCGTAATGAGGCAGCCTGCCGACTAACCGACCGTCCAGTTTTTTGGCAATACCCGGTGGTAACGGTTTGCCTCGCGCAAGGTTCTTTTGAATGCCCGGAGGCAATGCAGGCCCAGAGTTCCAGTAGCCCGGATACCCGCCAATAATTCCCAGGACACTGCCGCGATCAATGCTTGGGCCGTTGTCCCAATCGCCGCCCTTGCCTTCGTTTCCATGGGCCTGATTGTTGTGCGGGTTTCCCTTGCCGTTACCCTGACCCTTTCCATTACCAGGGTCGGCTAATGCCGTGGTTGAGCCGACGATCAACGCAAGGCACGTAACGGCTGAAATCAATAAGCGAGATCTGATCATGGTGTCGTTCCTTCTTCGTGGCAGGACGCTGTACTGAAATTTAGTACTGCAATCCAACAAGTGTGCACAATTTCGTGCGCAAAACATCAGAAATACCATTAATGAGCTATACCGGCTAATCACCCCCGCAGTTCTTCGACGCAGGAGTTTGGCCATGAAGTTCAAACATTCACTGGCAGTGCTACTGGTCAGCGCAACCCTTTTCGGTTGCGCCACATCATCAAACCCCAGTGTGACCGTGCCGTTAGTTGCCACGCGGCAGAACGCCGGCCAGATCGGCGATGTAACGTTGACTAGCTTTGACAATAAAACCGGACTCAGTTTCTTCATCAGCGGTGCGCCAAGCGGCGTCACCCTGCCCCTGCGCCTCTACACCTTCATCTATAAAGGCAGTTGCGAAAAACCCGGGGCGGTGGCGTACGCCATGAATGATCAGGTCAACACCGAACGCCAGCCAATACGCGGCTGGACGTTATCCAGAACCGCGCCTGTTGCCATGTCGGTGTTGCTGGCGGGTGGGTATTCCATCGTCGTGCGAACGGCATCGACGGATGGCAATGTCGATATTTTCTGCGGGGATATCAAGCAAGGCAGCACGGCGAAGTAGCCACCTCTTTACTGGCATCAGGGTGTGCTTTAATTCGGGTTCTTCTATAAAGAGTGAGTGTCCCCGGAATGGAACCCAACATCGCACACCTGTCCAGCTTTCACGTGGCGGGTCTGACCGTACGTACGAACAACCGCGATGAATCAACGCAGGACCGCGCAAAAATCCCTGGTTTGTGGAATCGCTTTTTTTCCGACAATGTTGCCGAGAAGATCCCGCAACGGTTGACCGAGGCGCCGATTGTCGGCGTGTATTCGGACTACGATTCTGATGCGAGCGGTGCTTACGACGTGACGGCGGGTGTCTCGGTCAGTACGCCGAACCGCGACTTCGATAACGTCGGGATTCAGGCAGGCAAGTACATGGTCTTCGAGGCCCGCGGCGCCATGCCGGCTGCCGTTATCCAGGCCTGGGGGACTATTTGGGCCTACTTTGAAGCGCATCCACAGGTGCAACGCTGTTATGCCACGGACTTTGAATCGTATGGCGGTCCAGACGAAGTTCAGATTCATATCGGCATCGTGTCGTAGGCGTTCCGAAAAACTTTTTCATTTCGACAACACGTTTTTCACGAAACGCTTACAGAACAGAGCGCAGATTGAACTGACAAATGGATTTGACCCCAAACAGAGAGCCCGCCGAAGCGGGCTTTTTGTCGTTTATCGCCTCAACCCTACTCCTCCGCGCGCCCCGTGCCTTCCCGATCGTGTTCATAGTGTCTGGTGAGCGGGAACGCCGGCAACCAGGACTCGCGACGCACGATCCAGCTTTCGTAAGTGGGCTTCAGTTGGTCAGGGGCATCCAACGACCCCAGGTTCACTTCGATTTCATCGCCCGAGCGGGCAAAAACCGACGAACCGCAACGCGGACAGAAAAACCGCCCGGCGTAATCGCCGGTCTCGCCCTCGATCGTCACTGCCTCCTGAGGGAATATCGCCGAGGCGTGGAACAGCGCCCCATGGTGCTTGCGGCAATCGAGACAGTGGCAAAGGCCGACCCGGTAAGGACGGCCCGAGGCCACAATCCTGACATTGCCGCACAGACAGCCGCCCGTGAATCGATCCATGCTGTACCTCCTCTGGAATCACGCATTCGCAAGGTGATTAAGAAGATAGCAGCACGGGGCGCACGCCATTCTTTCACTCACGTGGTTGTTCAATTTCAGACAAAAAAAAACCCCGTCACCGAAAATGCGGTGCGGGGCAAGAAAATTGGTTGGTTGCGGCCAACCAAAGGAGCTCTGTAAAAAACGCGTTCAATCCGAGGTCAAATGCAATCCTGTGCGGCGCGTTCAAAACTCGACGGCAAGAAGCTTGAGGCCAGCAGATGTCGCTCGTAGATGAACACCTTGCCGCCGTCCCCGGACTTGTAGGCTTCCAGCACGTTGTCCGTGGAGACTTTGCTCGGCACCACGATCCGGTAGCTGCGCGAGGTCTGCGAAACGGTCGGGCTCAACGCACTGCCCTGCAATTTCGGGACGACGCAGTCGGCGTATTGGGCCGGGGTCTTGCGGGTCTGCAAGGTCAGGGTCGGGTCGTTCGGCGCGGAGGCACAACCGGCGAGCAACACTGAGGCAACTGCCGTGGCAGCTACGAATAAAGGACGCATCGGTCTCTTCCTGAAAACAAAATGTTCGGTTCATCACGCGTTTTTTTTCAGCCGCGTGTTCGATGGGGGCGATTTTCCGACTATTGTCGACAAAGAAGAACTTGTGTTTGGTAATGGTCACTATTACGTCTAGCAATAGTTGCGCGCCACGCCGATGGATGCACACTCAAACACCCCCCACAAAAAGATTGATGAGGATCACGCCTTGAGAACCTTTGACCTGATCCGCGATGCGGTTTTGCCGGATTTTCGTGACCGGGTGGCCGAGTACCTGGTCCAGTACGAAACCGTGCTGATGAGCAAAAACCCGCCCGAGCCGGAGCTCTCGCGAGCCACGGCCAATCAGTTGCGCGGTTATTTGCGTGGGTTGAACACCACGCGGGTGCTGGGCATGGCGGAATGGGAGGAGCTGGATCGGCGGGTGGTGAATACGTGGCTTTAGCGCTGGACAAATGACCGGCTCGATCAACTGCGCCCGACGGAACCTGTGACCGGTAAATTACCCAGCAACTTGAGCCCCGTGGTTTTCACGAACGTCTCGTAATCCATCGGCCTCTCGATACGGGTTTCTGCGTTGGGCAGCACGTACGCCCAGGCGCGCTTCGACGAGGCGTCGTAAACCAGCTTGAACAGGCGCGTCGGCACCCAGACCTTGTTGTCGCCAATGGTGCTATGGCCCGAATCAAAGATCGGGCCGGTAAAGACAAAGACGTTGCCATCGGCGCGCTTGGCAAACTTCCTGACATCCGACTCGACCTTGCTCCAGATCTTGCGATTGTTGGTCGGGTCCTGCGGCACCATGTTCGACAACGCAAAGGATTGGGCCATGGCATTGGGGTTCGGCGCATCGGCGGCCGGGGATTGATGACCACGGTCCACAGCCGGGTGTTGGCTGCGGTAGTCACTCAACTCTGCCCGCCCACTCTTGGGAATGCGTGGATCCGGGTAGAACTGGTTGGTGCGCTCCTCCCCTTTGGCGTCCTGTAGCTGGGCGGCATTCAGTCGCTCAACCACCACCAATGGCGTCTTGCTGGTTTGCGAGTACAGCACCGCGAAGTTATCGGAGCACAACGCCAACGGGTTCATGGTGGCCGGCACCGTGGCGATGTTGATCGGCCGGGCTGCCGGAAACAGATCGGCGCAGCCGTCGAACGAGGCCTGTTTCTGTTTGTTTGAATAAAGGTCCAGCGCCGCGCCCTGGCTGATCGAACCCGAGCGGGACACTTGTTCCTGATGCTGAGTGGGCGGCTTGAGGAGATCCAGCAGGCTGCGGGCTTGCGCCCCGGTCGAGAGCAAAACAAGGGCCGACAGCCCAACTGCAATTTTGCGTAGGTACATGCGTTAGATCTTCAATTTGGATGGATGGAAAAACGTACGGCGAGTCCCGTTTCACGGAACCTGGTGAAGGCGATGGCGGATTATGTTGCGGTGAGCATGCTTTCACAGTCCTTGATCAAAGTAACGATGACGGTCGTGCGGGATTTATTGACCCTCACAATGCCCGTTAGTGCTGAGCAGCGTTTACATTAATCACAACGGAAGCAGCCGGTCCTGAAAAACGCTTTTCATGACGAGCTACGAGGAAAGAGATGCTCTGCGACGGCGATCCCACCGAGGGTACTGCACCGTCTAATCTGTGTAGAGCACGATCACAAATACGCCTCTAGCCTTTTGATTGAGGGGAAACAGGATGATCGAAAAAACAGCGCGCCCAGGCTGCTCATGGCTGCTCCTCCCCTTGCTCGTCCTCAGCCTGGCGCTGACAACAGGATGTTCAAGAAAAGTGCATAGGGATCCCTATGCGCTTTCAAGCTTTGGCTCAAATTGCTATGCGAAAGCGCTACCCACTACCGGCGAGGGTGGTCTGGCCTGGGGCGACACCTTGAACATGGCGCGCAAGAAATCCATGGACAATTGCATACGCTATGCCGGTCGCTCCGGTGGCACGCCGAAGACCTGCCAGGTGGTGGTCGCGGAGTGCAAAAATCAATAGCGGCCCAAGACGGCGGACCAGAGCTTAACCCTGCCGCACAATGTCGACCGAGATCTCCACCGCCGTTACCGTTCCTCTGTTCTCCAGCCAGTGTGTAGTGTTCCTGTCTTCCGGCCAGCCCACTCCCGGGCCATAGTCCGTGGCAACACCGTTGCGGTGATCGGTGATCGTTCCTTGCAGGATGTAGACGGTGCCGGGTCGGTCTACATGGTTGTGAATCGGCCCGAAGACGCCTCCAGGCTCGATGGTCACCCTGCGCATTCTGAGTTGGCGCCCTGCCATGCCCTCGATCTCAGGACCCAGGTCAATCGTTGCCAGTAACTGCACCGCAACGCCTTTTGTCTCGGGTGCCGCCTGCTCATTACTCATCACCTATTCCTCTCTGTACAGACCGGGCCTGACTGTTAGTAAACACCCTTAAAGCGTGTGTGCACTCGAGAGGCGACAAAGGATCGATCAGCGGTTCAGACGTGTCATGAAATGAAAAGAAGGTGTCGTCGAATGAATGGTCGGCCACAAAAAAATACGCGTAAAACACGTCACTAACCGTAGTGGCGCTGCGCCTCTTTCGCACCTCCAAAACATAATAATAATCCGAAGAAGGATCGCGTTTTATGCGTGTGAATTTGCCCGTAACCGAGCATGAAAGACTCTTCCCCGCCGAACAACGGTTGATCTCCACAACCGACCTTGATAGCCGAATCACTTACTGCAATGAAGCGTTTGTGGCCATCAGCGGTTTCACCCATGACGAATTGATCGGCCAGCCGCATAACCTGGTCCGACACCCTGATATGCCGCCCGGGGTCTTCATTCATATGTGGCACACCATCAAGCAAGGCAAACCCTGGATGGGGATTGTGAAAAACCGCGCGAAAAATGGTGATTTCTATTGGGTCAGTACCTACGTCACACCCATCTTTGAAAACGGACGCATGAGTGGCTACGAATCGGTTCGTTCGGTGCCCACTCGCGACCAGGTCCGCCGGTCCTCGGCACTCTATGCGAGGATGCGGGCCGGCAAGCCGATCGTTTCGCTGAGTGCACGGATTTTCCGGCCGATGCAACACGGCTGGCCATTATTGATGGCAGGTGTGGTTTCACTTCTGGCTGATCAGTGGCTCCCAAAAGTGGCAGCCCAAGGGGTTCTGTTGGCGAGCCTGGGTATCGCCTGGTACTTGATCGAGTCCCGACATCGCCGAGCCATCGAGCGCACCCTGGCCGAGCATCCGAAAGCCTTTTCCGATCCGTTGGTCGCGCTCACCTTCAGCGACAACCACGGCCCCCAGGGTCGGCTGGACATGGCCATGCTCAGTGAGGAAGCACGCTTGCAGACAGCCCTGTCCCGACTGGTCGATGCCGGGATCAATGTGAAGGCCAAGGCCGCACAGTCCTCCGAACTCTCGGGTGCGCAAGCGCAGTCACTGGATCGCCAGCGCAGTGAAACGGATCAGTCCGCCGCCGCCATTTCGCAGATGGCGGCAACGAACCAGGAAGTGACGCAAAACGTCATGAACACCGCGCATGCCGCGTCCGAAGCCGACCAGTTGACTCGCGAAGGCAGTGAGCTGGCCGTGCAAAGCCTGAGCGCCATGCAGGCCATGAACGATGCCGTCAACGAAATCGGCCAGGCGGTCAACGCATTGGCGATCGAGACGCAAGCCATCGGCAGTGTCGTGGACGTCATTACGTCCATCGCCGAACAGACCAACCTGCTGGCGCTGAATGCGGCGATCGAGGCGGCCCGGGCAGGTGAACAAGGGCGCGGCTTTGCCGTGGTGGCCGACGAGGTGCGCTCCCTGGCACAACGCACCCGCACCTCCACCGAGCAGATCCACGGCATCATCGCGTCACTGAACATGGGCGCCGATCGCGCCGTCTCAACGGCCAGCCGGGGTGAGCAGATTTCCCGCGACAGCATGCAGCGTGTCGAGGCGGTACAGTCGGCGCTGGTCGGCATCAGTGAAGCCGTCAGCCGAATCACCGGCATGAGCCAGCAGATGGCGTCGGCATCGGAAGAACAAAGTCACGTGACTGAAGACATCAATCAGCAGATTACGCGGATCGCTCAGCTGTGCGATCACAGTGCCGGGCAGGCCAAGCAAGGTGCTGCGATCAGTCGGGATCTGGAGGGAATGGCTGAGTATCTGCACGGATTGGCAGAGCGTTTTAACCGATAGGTATTAGTGACGGTTGACCTACAGGGTGCTGAATCAGCACCCTGCGGTCATCACGGGCAGCACTTCCGTAAACAGGAGTCCCCCATCAGCAGGACAACGTTGCCAGATAATACGCCGTCGACCTTCCAAAATATCTAGGATCGACGACCCGGTTGGAACCCATGACGTCTCGCACTCAACACGGCCAGTAGGCTCAAAACTGCAAGAACCAATAGCGTCCATGGGAAAGAGCCAGGACCGGCGTATTGAAGTAACACTCCCCCCAGCAGCCCACCGCCGGCGACAGCAAGATTGAATACGGTTACCAACATTGACTGCGCGACATCTGTCCCTTCACCCGCGTTATCCGCGATGGCTGTCTGCAACAGCGTTGGCGCCCCACCGAAGGTCAGCCCCCACAAGGCAATACCAGCCAGCGTAACCATTGAGCTGCCATTGGCGAAGCCAATGATTAATGCAGCCGCGGCAAACAGAGCGAGGCTGAGAATCGTCAGCATCCTGAGAGAGCGATCTACAAACACCCCCGTTATCCAGATTCCGAGGACGGAAGAGGCACCAAACAAAAACAACACAACATCCACATATTCGGCAAGTCCCACTGACGCCAGATAAGGTGCGATATAGGTGTAGAGGATGTTGTGAGCCAAGATCCAGGCAAAGATCACAAAGAGGACTGACCGGATACCCGGGGTAAGGAAAATTTCGCGAATGGATTGACGCTTTGAAGACGATTGACCGGGGTAATCAGGAATACAGGATCGGACCCAAATCAACAGTGCAAATGAAAGCCCCGACATTATCCAAAATACGCCTCTCCAATCCGAAAGACCGCCCAGCCAGGTGCCCAATGGAACACCAATAGACAGAGCGATGGGTTGGCCAACCCCGACAATTGCCAAGGCGCGTCCTTGAAGATGGTTAGGGACCATGCGTCTGGCGTAGCCAGCCAGCAGCCCCCAAATAAGACCCGCCGCCATACCTGCAATAAAACGCGAGACAAGTATCACTACGAAATTAGAAGAAAGCGCGGTAATTGAGTTGAATACCAGCAAACCAAGAATAGCCAGAAGAAACAGAGGTCTCCTCCGCCAACTGCGTGTGGCTGCAACGATAGGAATCGCGGCTAAAACCGAACCCAACGCATAGAGAGTTACCAACTGACCGGCGAAAGCCTCTGAAACGCCAAGGCTTGATCCAATCTGTGGCAACAGTCCCGCCGGCATGGTTTCAGTCATGATGGCAATGAAACCCGCCAGGGTAAACGCCAGTAACTTCCAAATAGGAATACGTTCGCTATAGCCGATATCGGAAATAGGCTGATTGGAAAAACTGTTGTCCTGAGCTGTCATAATACGTTCACCGCTTTAATATTTTGGGACTTTGCAAAGTAGATGCGCACGCTGGAGAATCTCGTATTCATAAACGTCCGCGTGCCATCCAAAGGGGGTCAACAGGCTCGAATGCTATTGATATTTTTACGATACTTTCAACAGCACTAACTCAAGGCTCGGGTACCGCGTCACCTCAAACGCGATAGATCCACGTTAACTTGCCTTGTTTTATCAATCATTACAGCCAAGACGCGTTCGTACTGATGGTGTTCAGCGCAGGTTTTACATCGCATTAACACGATCATCTAAAACAGCCAGACTTCTGGAATGATCAGTACAATACTAGGCAAAAAAATTTAACTGAGCTTGGTTATTCTAAAAAAAAGGGCCTCAAAGAGCACTTATTGCGACGTCAACAATGTCTCCCAGCCTTTCCGCACGCTCTTCTTGTGCACTTCCTTTGCCAAGCACCCTGATACCCTGAATTGTGCTGACAAAGAATCTCGCGAGTGCGCCGGGATTTTTTTCTACGGATATTTCGCCGCTCTCCTGGCCTCGCTTTATCAGCCCCTTAAGGGCCCGCTCCATGCGCGAAAAATTTTGGGCGACCAAACTTGCTATTTCCTGATCATGCCTTGCCAACTCTAACGAGGCATTGGCGACCATGCACCCCAGACTCTCTTTATCGTTGAGTTCTTCCGAAACAATTTTCATCAGCAGTTTGCGCACAATATCTCGCACCAAACCTTCCTCTGATAAAATCGAGATATTTGGCGCAGTGAGTTGGTAATAACGGCGAAGAGCAAATTCATAGAGACCTCGTTTGCTGCCGAACGCGTTATAGAGACTTCCGCGTCCTAACCCCGTTCCGTCTACAAGATGTTGAATACTTGCTCCGCTATACCCTCGCAACCAGAAAACATGCATAGCCGCTTCGGCTATGGCATCTGAGTCAAACTCCTTGGGTCTCATAGGGTGTGCGCTCTGGAATGATCGTTCCAAACAATCTAAAGCGTCCATGCCCGATAGTCAACACACGATTGAGCGCTCTGAAACGGGTCTCTTGGCCTTTACCGTAAACAGGGCAATACTAAAAAATGATCTTCAGCACACAAAAAATCCTGTAATTGCCGAAAATCGGCTCCATCCCCGGGCTTACTTCGAAAGCTCTTGCAACAAAGTTTGAAATCGTGCTGCAGCAATCCACCTGTGGATTCAATCGGCCAGATGCAACCATCCGCAAACGTATAATTCAACGCTGATGATTGGAGCCGTATTGGTCAAAAGGAGATCGGGTGGGGGCATTACGCAGGTTCGCCCCCCACTACTAATCCACAATAAACAACTTCGCCCCGGTGGTGGTGAACGACCGATGTCCCTCAGCATTATTACCCACCTGATAACTCATGCCCGGCGTCAGTGTGAACTGACGACCATCTTCCAGCTCTGTATGCAACTGCCCCTCCAGGCACAAAAGGATGTGCCCCCTCGAGCACCAGTGATCGGCCAGATACCCAGGGCTGTACTCGACCATCCGCACACGCGCTGAACCAAACTGGCAGGTCCGCCAATAGGCAGTGCCTGTCTGACCGGCATGCGCCACCGGCTCTATCGTTGACCAATCGGTGGTACCGAAAGGAATGGCAGTGAGATCCATGGTTGCCTCATCGAATTACAATAGATGCGGACCGTAACAATCTGGCGATGGTGCCGATAGACACAGATAGCCCGGATTTAGGGGATACAGGCGCTGCAAACCCGCAACAGGCTAGCGAGCCACCTCACTGTTGTTTCTGGCTTACCGTACTAGCGATGGTTGCGATAGCGTTCGGTCAACGACTGCACGAGGGTGACGTAGGATTGCGTCTCGGCGTAGGGAGGCACCCCGTTGTACTCGACCACGGACGCTTCGCCAGCGTTATAGCCTGCCAACGCCAGCACCTGGTTTCCGTTGAAGCGCTTGAGCAACCAGGCCAGGTAGCGCACGCCGCCACGGATGTTTTGTCGTGCGTCGAACGGATTGTCCACGGCGAAGCGCTCGGCGGTGGCGGGCATCAACTGCATCAGCCCTTGGGCGCCAGCCTCGGAAATGGCGTTGGGGCGAAACGCCGATTCGGCATGAATCACTGCGCGGACCAGCGCCCTGTCGACACCGTAATGACCCGCAGCGGCTTCGATCTCCCGCCGATAGGAATCAGTGTCCAGGCGCAGTGAGGCGACCTTGAAATCCTTCGGCACCCTGCACAGATAGCAGCCCTTGATGACATAGAGCTCAAGGACATCGACCCGTGCGGAGATGCCGACGGGACGTCGGCTCACATATTGACGAATACCCTTGTGCTTGAAGGTGAACACCCGAACCCGCACCGCGCCTGAATCGTCGTCCTGCGCAAGCTGGGGCGGGTCAATTGTCTTAGTGCCGACACCGGCGCCCGCCGTGCCATTCAGGCGAGTGCAGCGGGCGTTGGAACTGGCTTGGCTGGTGTAGCTGATGGCTCCGTCACTGGCTTGGCACTTGAACGTGGCGCTCGCGCACAGTGGAGCGGCCAGCAAGGCCAGCTCGATGCAGCCAAGAAGGCTCTTGCGAGCCCATCGCCATGCTCTGGAACTCATCACATCGCTCCGTGCCCGGGCGCAGCCTTTGGAGGCCTGTACTGGTGATCGCCTTTGTTCTGATAGTTATACCCCTTGTAACCGGTCAAGGAACTTGCATTGACGTACGGGCTGCCAGCGCTCCAAGGCGAGGCCCAGACTTGATTGCTCGCACGACGCGCCTTCCCAACTGTTGCATGGACGAAAGCTGAGTGCTTTGGCATTCCTGCCGGGAATGCAATGCATAAAATTAATGAATTTTTATTATCGCCGCTTATGACCTAAGTTGATTCCAAGGACATGGAGAACCGCCTTGAAATCACCACTTAACCCCGCTGAAAAGTTTGATAACACTCGGGCCAATGAGTACGGACGACAGAGCCGTATCGCACTGGCAGGTTATGACGCCTGTCAGGACTTGGTGGCGTGCATGCTCGCGGCAAGCCTTGGAAATAGGGACTCGGCAAAAATACTGGTCGTTGGCGCTGGCGGTACGGCGCAGGAGATCATCGCGATGGCCAGGCTTGAGCCAGTCTGGCGCTTCACCGCCGTTGATCCGTCTGAGCCGATGCTGGAAACCGCGAAACAGCAGTTAGCCGTAAACAACGTGCTTGAAAGAACGGACGTGCATCTCGGGCACGTTGAAGACTTGGCCGCAGATGAGTCCTACGACGCAGCCACTTTGATCGGTGTACTCCACCATCTCGATGGGGATGATGCCAAGGGAGAAATTTTACGGTCCATTCGGGCTTGTCTGAAACCGGGGGCTCCACTGATTGTCGCCGGCAATCACTATGCCTACGCCAGCCAGCCGTTACTCCTGGCAGCCTGGGGGCAACGTTGGCGGCAGCACGGAGCCAGTCCGGATGAAGTGAAAGTCAAACTTGGGAAAATTCTTCAAGGCGCTGACCCTCCACATTCTGAGGCGGCTGTTCAGAAGCTTTTGCATGATGCGGGTTTTGGGGACGCTACCCGTTTTTTCAGCAGCCTGTTTTGGGGTGCCTGGTTAACGTGTAAAACAGTCTGAACGGCGATCTGACATGCACGGAGCTAGACTCCGCCGTCATCCCCTTTAGTTGGCGTAACAGCCGAACCTGCCAGCAGGCCGCCGTCAATGTTGAATTCACTGCCGGTGATGTATGTCGCTTCATCCGAGGCCAGTAACAGCGCCACGGCCGCCACTTCTTCGGGCATGCCAAACCGTCTGAGCGGCGTATCCCGGACCAGTGCGGCCATTCGTTCTTCACGCCCCTCGTCGGTGCCTAACATCGGCTCCCACATGGGCGTGAGGATCGCCGCCGGATGAATTGAGTTGCACCGAACCTTGAGGCCTTGCTCAGCGCAGTAAAGCGCCACCGTTTTCGTGTGATTACGAACCGCGCCCTTGGACGATGCGTACGCTGCCGCGCCCGGAATACCGACCAAACCTGAGCGGGAGGAGATGTTGATAATCGAGCCCGATCCTGGATTCCGCATGGCGCGAATGGCGTACTTGCACCCCAGGAATACACCGTCAAGATTGGTCTGATGCACGGCGAGCCAGTCTTCCAGTCGCGCATGTTCCGGGTCGTGCCGCACGGCGCCTTGTTCAAACCCGGTAATGCCGGCGTTGTTCACCAGGATGTCCAGCCTGTCGCGCTCTTTCAAAATGTGCGCCGTCACTCGCTGCCAATCGTCCTCCCGCCGCACATCCAGGCGCAGATAACGGGCACGATCACCGAGTGAGTTTGCTAGCGCTCTGCCGAGCTCATCGTTTATATCGGTGACGTAAACGAAGCACCCCTCCTGCACGTAGAGTCGTGCAATCGCGGCGCCAATTCCTTGGGCTGCCCCTGTAATGATCGCAGTCTTGGCGGTGAGTTTATTGTCCATAAATGATCCTGAGACGCCCTTGGTTTGATGGATGCAAAGCGTTAACCAACCCGAAGTCGAGTTCACACGCAAAAGCAGACACTAGCACCCCGAACATAAAGCACCTGTTCTATCCTCTCATCCAACCAACAACTCCGGACATCAACATGCCCGCTCCCGAATCCACCCTCCTCCAAAGCTGGCACCATAATGCCCGATCCTGGATCGAAGCCATCCGCACCGGCGCTATCGAAAGCCGCCGGCAAGTCACCGACCAGGCCATCTTGTTGGCGGTAATGGGCCGGCAGCCTGAGCGCGTGCTCGACCTGGGGTGTGGTGAGGGCTGGTTGTTGCGTGCGCTGGCTGACCGGGGCATAGAGGCGGTCGGGGTGGACGGTGATGCGACGCTGATCGAGGCGGCACGGGCAGCGGGCTCTTCGACAGTACAGGTGGCGAGTTATGAAGAATTGGTGGAGGCGAAGGTCAACGTTGGCAGTGACTTCGATCTGATCTGCGCCAACTTCGCACTGCTGCACCAGGACATCATCCCGCTGCTCACGGCCATGAACGCCCTGCTCGTTCCTGGCGGCACGCTGGTGATCCAGACGCTGCATCCGTGGACCGTAGCGGCCGGCAACTATCAGGATGGTTGGCGGGAAGAGACCTTCGCCGGGTTCGGGGGTCAGTGGCAACCCATGCCCTGGTATTTCCGCACCTTGTCCAGTTGGCTCAATGCGCTGGACATGGCTGGTTTTCGGCTGGTCGCCTTGCAGGAGCCGCAGCACCCGCAAAGTCCTGTGCCGCAGTCATTGTTGTTGATGGCGGAGCGGCGGGAGTCATAGCAATCGCGAATGTCACTGCGGCTGAAAGGTTTGCAGGTAGGCCAGCAGGTTTTCGATCTTTTCCGGATCGCTGAGTCCCCAGAAAATCATCCGGGTGCCGGGGACCACTTGTTTCGGCGCTTCGAGGTACGCGGTCAGTGTCTCGCGGGTCCAGACGATACCGGCGGCTTTCATCGCGTCGGAGTATTGGTAATCCGTGGTGCTGCCGGAGTGCCGGCCAAAGATGCCATTGAGCTGCGGACCGAATGAACCCCGCGCCGACTCCCCGACCTGATGGCAGCCCCCGCAAATTCGCTTGAACAGTGTCGCACCCGCTTCAGCATCGCCGGCCGCGTGTGCCTGAAGGCTGAATACACCTGCAGTGAACAACAAGGTAAACGTGAGTGCAGCGGCTTTGTACATGTTCATTTCCCAGTCGTGTTTCGTCAGGCGCGAAAGATGGGCGCCCGCTTGCGGGGGCGAAAGTCTACGCAAAGAATGGCTGTCTTCATAACCCACGGTGTCATCAGGGGTTATTCACTGACAGCTTCAAGCGCAGTCTCTATCCTGTGCGGGCGTATTGGCGTTTGACGAACATTCTATTGGAGACACCTGTGCTACCCCTGACCGCCCGCGAGGTTTACCAGACATTGCGCGATGCCGCCCTGGGCATCCACCCTTTGCGGCGCCTCGATGAACACGCCGGGCCCGGCCAGATTCAGGTCGATATCGAAGGCTGGCGCCTGACCCTCGACGTCGACGGCGTCCATGTGCGCCACTGTCAACGCTGCCACAGCCCCGATGGCCGCGTGGGTGAACTCGACGGCTGGCAACGTTTTGGCACTGACCCGGTCAGTTTTCTCAGCGCATGGGAACTGGCCCAGATCGAGCGGCTGCTGACCAAGTGCCAAGGCGCACTTGCCAAACGCCAGTCATGAAAAAGCCCGGATAAACCGGTCTTTTTTCGTTGTTCGTCCCGCAGCCCAGGCCATTGCCCTCCTCCACGTGCCTCACGCCAGATGCATTCACAAAGAAGCAGAAAGTAGTCGCGAGACTGCGTAATAATCGGGTCCAATCGATAAATACTGAGGAGTGAGTTTTATGACCACGCAATCCGAAACCGCCATTCTGGCCGGCGGCTGCTTCTGGGGTATGCAGGATTTGATCAGGCGAATGCCCGGCGTGCTGTCTACCCGGGTCGGTTACTCGGGCGGCGATGTGCCCAACGCCACGTACCGCAATCATGGCACCCATGCGGAAGCCATCGAGATTGTGTTCAATCCGGCGGTGATCAGCTATCGCCAGATCCTCGAATTTTTCTTCCAGATTCATGACCCTTCGACGGCCAATCGTCAGGGCAACGACATCGGCCTCAGCTACCGTTCGGCGATCTTCTATCTCAACGAAGAACAACGCGATGTCGCCGAGGACACCGTGGCTGATGTCGATGCGTCCGGCCTGTGGCCTGGCAAGGCCGTGACGGAAATAGCCCCCGCCGGCCCGTTCTGGCAGGCCGAGCCGGAGCATCAGGACTACCTCGAAAAAGTACCCAATGGCTACACCTGCCATTTCATTCGGCCGAACTGGAAACTGCCAAAACGCGCACTCTGAAGCAATGACTCGAGTCGCGAGCAGGCACGCTCCCACAGTGTTATGGGGTGGGTTCAAGGTTGTGCTTGAACCACCCCACGCTCTTCCAGCAAGCGCACAAACATGGTCAAACTCTGGGACACCGTTCCTCGGCGCCACACCAGCCACGTGCGCAAATACCGGAACGATTCGGACAACGGCCAGATACTCACCGTGGTGCACCCCGGCATGCTTTCCAGCATGCTGCGCGGCATCAACGCCAGGCCGGCACCGGCGCTGACGCAGGCCAGCATGCCGTGATAGGACTCCATTTCGAAGATCTTGCCCGGCACCGCCGCATCCTTGCTGAACCAGCTCTCAAAGTGGTGCCGGTACGAGCAATTGGAGCGGAAGGCGTAGATATTTTCGCCGTTCACATCCTGCGCCCGGTGGATCGGCGAATGGTTGAGCGGCGCGATCAGCACCATCTCTTCCTCGAACGCCGGCACGCCTTCCAGTGCCGGGTGCAGCACCGGCCCGTCGACAAACGCGGCAGCCAACCGCCCCGACAACACCCCATCAATCATCGTCCCCGAAGGGCCGGTCGACAGGTCCAGTTCAACCTTGGCGTGTTTCTGGTTGTAGGCCGCCAGCAGCCCGGGAATGCGCACCGCCGCCGTGCTTTCCAGCGACCCCAGTGGAAACGAGCCTTGCGGTTCTTCCCCTGCCACAGTGGCACGGGCTTCCTGCACCAGGTCGAGGATGCGCCGGGCATAGTCGAGAAAACTCCACCCGGCCGGCGACAGGCGCAGGCGGCTTTTCTCGCGGATAAACAGGTCCACGCCCAAGTCCTGCTCCAACTGCTTGATCCGCGTGGTCAAGTTGGAAGGCACGCGGTGGATGTGCTGTGCGGCGACGCTGATGCTGCCGTGCTCGGCAACGGCCTTGAAGATTTCCAGCTGAACCAGATCCAAGTCATTCTCCAAACGTGAACGATATGCTCAGCATTATTCAGTTTCCGAAAAACAAACGCCACCGTAACCTGAGCGCATTCCCACCTAGCAGGACGGTGCCATGACCCGCGTTTCCAGCCTTACCCACGCCATTTCGATCAACCCGACCACCAGCGAGCAGATCGGCCACTACCCTTTTGAGTCCGACTCGGCACTGCAAGCCGCCCTGTCGCGGGCCGCAGGCGGCTTCCGTGTCTGGCGCAAAACCGCCGTGGCGCAACGCTCGCAATTGCTGATCGCCCTGGCTCAGGCCCTGCGCAACAGTGCCGACACAATGGCCACCATGATCACCCAGGAGATGGGCAAGCCCATCTCCCAGGCCCGTGGCGAAATCGAAAAGTGCGCGCAGCTCTGCGAGTGGTACGCCGAACACGGCCCGGCCATGCTCAACGCCGAATCGACGCTGGTTGAAGGCGGCAAGGCGCGCATCGAATACCGCCCGCTCGGGCCGATTCTCGCGGTGATGCCGTGGAACTTCCCGATCTGGCAAGTGCTGCGCGGCGCCGTTCCAGCGTTGATCGCCGGCAACACCTACGTGCTCAAACACGCTCCCAACGTCATGGGCAGCGCTTACCTGCTACTGGACGCTTTCAAGAACGCCGATTTCCCTGAAGGGGTTTTCGAAGTACTGAACGTCACGCCGGACGGCGTTTCCACGGCGATTGCCGACCCGCGCATCGCCGCTGTGACCCTCACCGGCAGCGTGCGCGCCGGCATGGCCATCGGCGCTCAGGCTGGGGCGGCATTGAAAAAATGCGTGCTGGAACTGGGCGGTTCCGATCCGTTTATCGTGCTCAACGATGCCGACCTCGATGAAGCAGTCAAAGCCGCCGTCATCGGCCGCTACCAGAACACCGGGCAAGTCTGCGCGGCGGCCAAGCGCTTGATCGTCGAGCAAGGCATTGTCGAGGAATTCACACGTAAATTCGTCGAAGCCACGGCCAAACTGGTGGTCGGCGATCCACTGGCCGCTGACACTTACCTCGGCCCGATGGCGCGGTTTGATCTGCGTGATGAACTGGATCAACAAGTGCGTGACACCCTCGAAGAAGGCGCGACCTTGTTGATGGGCGGCAAGAAGGCGCAAGGGCCGGGTAACTTCTACGAACCGACCGTGTTTGCCAATGTCACCGACCAGATGACCTCGTTCAAACAGGAATTGTTTGGCCCGGTAGCCTCGATCATCACCGCACGCGACGCCGCCCATGCGCTGGAACTGGCGAATGACAGCGAGTTCGGCCTGGCGGCAACCGTCTTCACGGCCAATGTCGCGCTCGCCCAACAGATGGCCGGCGAACTGCAAACCGGCGGCGTGTTCATCAACGGCTACAGCGCTTCCGACCCCCGCGTGACCTTCGGCGGCGTGAAGAAAAGCGGGTTTGGCCGCGAGCTGTCGCACTTCGGCGTGCGCGAGTTCTGCAATGCCCAGACCGTGTGGCTGGACCGCCGCTAAGCGAAAAACGCAGCCTGGGCGTCGTTGGCTCCCAGGCTGCGATTTTATTCATGCACGAAATAGAGCTTGTTGACGATCATCCAGCGCTCATTGATTTTCAGTAACGACAAATAATCGGTAAAGCGCATACCGGCATAGTCATCCATTACCTTGACGGCCGCAGCATCCCCCGTGATATCGACGCTGAGCGTTTCCCAAAACGGCTTGACCTCTCTGGGCGCCGGCCCCTCGGCCTTGATGGCGCTGACAAACTCATCCAGCGACGACCATTCCAGCGTTCCCTCGTAGTGACCGATGATGCGACAGGCGGGATGAAACGCGTGCCGCAGCAGCACTTCGTCGGCGAATACCATTCCTTCGACATAATTACGAATGACAACGCTGATGTGCTCCCTGTCCAGCGATTGAGCAGTCATGACATACCTCCAGCTTTATCGTCCTCACACCGCCGGTGAGGGCTCAACCTAAAAAGTCTAGCACCGCGATTCGACCCCTCGTGCGCGGCGACTATGCTGTTGGAGGTCACTTTTCGGGAGGCGCTGAAGATGTCCCTGACGCTTTATTACCATCCACTCTCGTCGTACTGCCACAAAGTGCTGATCGCGCTCTATGAGCACGCAGTCGACTTCGACAAACGGATCATTGATCTGGGCAACGCCGCTGAAAAAGCCGAGTTGCAGGCGCTCTGGCCGATCGGCAAATTCCCGGTCATCCATGATCACACCGGCCAGTGCGACGTGGCGGAGTCGACGATCATCATTGAATACCTGGATCACTATTTTGCCGGTCAACACCGGCTGATTCCGGGCCATTGGGACACGGCGCTGGAGGTCCGTCTGTGGGACCGGGTCTGCGACAACTACCTTCAGACGCCACTGCAACAGATTGTCCTGGATCGCATCCTCGGTGCGAACGGCAATCTGACCCAACAGCGCGCCACGCTACAGACCGTGTACGGCATGCTCGACCGCCAGTTGGCGAACAACGCCTGGCTGGCCAGCGCCGCGTTCAGCCTGGCCGATTGTTCAGCGGCCCCGGCGCTTTTCTATGCCGGTACCCTAGAGCAGATACCTGGTGAGCACGGCCATTTGAACGCCTATTTCGAGCGGCTGATGAACCGGCCATCCGTGCAGCGGGTGATCGACGAAGCCAGGCCTTACTTCTCGCTCTACCCGTTCGAACAAGACATCCCGCAACGGTTTCACCCGCGCCCCTAACGCACGATGTCGATCAATTGTTCGCGCTGCGCCCCCGTGAGCATCGGCCCGAAACCGGCGCCGGCATTGTCCGCCATGTAAGGCGGATTGCCGGTGCCGGGAATCACGCAGGTCACCGCCGAATGGGACAGCAGGAACTTCAACGCCAGTTGCGCCCAACTGGTGACCCCCACTTGCGCAGCCCAACCGGGCAGTGGCTTGCCCTTCATGCGTTCGAGCAAACCGCCACCACCGAAGGGCCGGTTGCAGATCACCGCCACCCCGCGTTCGCGACACAGCGGCAGGATGCGTCGCTCGACACCGCGATCGTCCAGCGCATAGTTGATCTGCAAAAAATCCAGGGGCTCAGCCTTGAGCACCGCCTCCACTTCCTCATAGGCCGTCGGCGTGTAATGGGTGATGCCGATGTAGTGAATCCGACCTTGCTCCTTCCATTCGCGCAACGTCGGCAAATGGGTTTGCCAGTCCAGCAGGTTGTGGATCTGCATCAGATCGATGCGGTCGGTTTGCAGCAGGCTGAAGGACCGTTCCATCTGCGCAATACCTTCCTCGCGGCCACGGGTCCACACCTTGGTGGCGAGAAAGGCCGGCGAGCGCGGCTCATGGATCGACAGCAATTCACCGGTGGTCTGTTCGGCGCGGCCATACATCGGCGAGCAGTCGATGACGGTGCCGCCCTTCTTGAGCAAGACGCTGAGCACCTCTGGCAATTGTTTGTAGGCGAGGCTGGAAGGCTCGACATCAAAACCGCGATACGTGCCCAGCCCGACGATGGGCAATAGCTCGTTGCTGGAGGGAATGGCGCGGGTCTGCATGGTCTTGCCTCCTGTTTCCGTCGACGGCGCCGAGGTTGCAAAAGCCCGATCGAAGGTGAAAACCGCCGGAACACCGGCAGCCAGCGTGAGAAATCGTCGACGCGTGTATCCGTCAGTGTGGCTCATCGTATTGCCCGTGTGGCCCAACCCGGCGTGCCCCGCTACCGTTGAACTAAACTCTGGCACCGATCCCGTGTTAGCGGACCTCGATCCCAGAGCCGTCAATGTCGCCCCCTAAAGTTAGTCGAATGTTCAGAACCCTGACGCTTCTCGTTGTCATCCTTGCTGCGTTGTACCTGACGCTGTGTGCGGCGTTGTTCGTGTTTCAGCGCGCGCTGATCTACTACCCGCAAGCCAGCGCGGCCACCACACCCGCATCACTGCTGACGCTGACGGTCGAAGATGCGCAAATACAGGTGTCGGTCAGGCCTCATGACGGCCCGAACGCCTTGATCTACTTCGGTGGTAACGCCGAGGATGTGTCTCGCAGTCTGTCCGGGTTTTCCCAGGCGTTCCCCGAGCAGGCGCTGTACTTGATGCACTACCGCGGGTTCGGCGGCAGCAGCGGCTCGCCCTCGGAGGAAGCGATTGCTCGTGATGCGCTGACCTTGTTTGACAAGGTCTACAGCAGCCATTCGAAGGTTGTCGTGGTCGGGCGCAGTCTCGGCTCGGGCGTCGCCGTGCGCCTGGCCAGTCAACGCCCGGTCTCGCGGTTGATCCTGATCACGCCCTACAACAGCCTCGAAAGCCTGGCCAGACAACAGTTTCGCTGGTTCCCGGTGAGGTGGCTGTTACAGGACCGCTTCGAATCCTGGCGATATGCAGCGCACATCACGGTGCCGACGCTGTTGATCGCCGCCAGCCACGACGAGGTCATCCCGCGTTCCAGCACGCAGCAGCTCTACACCCATTTCGCCCCCGGTGTGGCGACGTTGAAGGTGATACCGGGCACCGGCCATAACTCCATATCCGACAGCCCCGAGTACCTGAAGCTGCTGGGCGACGGATTATGAGATGGACTACCTTCATAGACAGTATCGATCACGCAGTCATCCAGAGTGATTGGACTCACCGCCCGCAAGCTCTTAGCCTGCGCGCGACGCGAAACACCTGAAGGCAGAACTCCATGATCGTCAGACCCAAACCGAACTTCATCAACATCCTCAGCGCGATCAAGGGCTCCATCGCCAAACGGATCGCCCTGCGCAGTTTGATGGTGACGCTATTGGCATCGGTCATCGTGCTCGTCGAGACTTTGCACCCCAGCTACTTTTCCAAAGTCAGCGCGACGCCGTTCACGCTGCTCGGTTTGTCGCTGTCGATCTTCATGAGCTTTCGCAACAACGCCTGTTATGACCGCTGGTATGAAGGCCGCAAAGCCTGGGGCGATGTGATCGTGGCGATTCGTTCGATGATTCGAGAAACCGTGATCATCAAGGACGCCGACACGCGCAACACCCTGCTGAGTCACTTGTGCGGGTTCGCCCACGCGCTCAACGCCAAACTGCGCCAGGAAAACGAACTGGCGGCGAGTGGCCGCTGGCTCGACCCGATCCCCAAGGACAACGCGCCGGACTTCAGCGGGCGCATATTGCTGCAGGTCGGCCAGCAGTGTTCGGCACTCAGCGAGTCGGGGGTGATCAACGAATGGCGCTACACGATCATGGCCAATCATCTGGCACACCTGACCCAGGCACAGGCTGCCTGCGAACGGATCAAACACACGCCGCTACCGTTTGCCTACACCTTGCTATTGCACCGCACCAGCTACCTGTTCTGCTTCCTGCTGCCCTTCGCCATGGCCGAACCCCTGGGCTGGATGACCCCGATTTTCACGGCGATTGTCAGCTACACCTTTTTTGGCCTGGATGCGATTGGCGACGAACTGGAGGACCCGTTTGGCCGCGACGAAAACGACCTGCCCCTCGATGCGATCGTGCGCACCATCGAGCGGGAAATCCTCACCGCGATGGGGGAAACACAACTTCCACCGGCGCTGGAACCGGTGGACTTTGTGTTGAAGTGATTTCACACCTGATAAAAATCCCGGTACCACTCGACAAACTGCGCCACACCGGTTTCAACCGTCACTTGCGGGCGGAAGTCGACCCAGTCCGCCAGCGCCGACACATCGGCCCAGGTCTTGATCACATCACCCGCTTGCATCGGCAAGTTATTGCGCAGCGCTTTGACCCCCAATGCCGACTCCAGGCATTCGATAAAATCCAGCAACGCGACCGGATGGCCACGGCCGATGTTGAAGAGACGGTTGACGCCCCCACTCTCGTGGTTCGCCACTGGCGGCTTTGTTCGCAAGCGGGCGATACCTTCGACGATATCGTCGACGTAGGTGAAATCGCGCGCCATCTGACCATGGTTGAACACCTCGATCGGCTGGCCCTTGAGGATCGCTTCGGTGAACTTGAACAGCGCCATGTCCGGGCGCCCCCAAGGCCCGTAGACGGTAAAAAAACGCAGGCCGCTGGCCTTCAGGCCGTACAGATGGCAGTAGCTGTCGGCGAGCAGTTCATTGGCGCGCTTGCTCGCGGCGTACAGCGAAACCGGATGATCCACCGGGTCATCCACACTGAACGGCAGCTTGTTATTGGCACCGTACACCGAACTGCTCGACGCGTAGATCAGGTGCGCGGGCGGATAGTGTCGACAGGCTTCCAGCACATTCAGGAAACCCACCAGGTTGGATTGCGCATAGGCGTCCGGGTTATCCAGCGAGTAACGAACCCCCGCTTGCGCCGCCAAGTGCACCACTTCGGTGAAGTGATGTTCGTTGCACAACGCCATCAACGCAGGCTTGTCGATAATGTCCATTTTCTGAAAACGGAAGCCCTGCAACATGCTCAGTTGTTTGAGCCGGGCCTGTTTGAGTTCGACGCTGTAATAGTCATTGAGGTTGTCGACACCTATCACTTCAAGGCCTTGCAGGCATAACCGTTTGACCGTGTGAAACCCGATGAATCCCGCAGCGCCAGTCACAAGAACGGTCATAGTGCCTTGCTCCCCTGTTAACACAAGAAGGGCTTAGTTATAGCGTTGCTATTGCATGGGGTCCAGATTCGAAGCTTACTACTTAACAACCCCCATGATTGGGGATTATTCTCAACGGCCTGACTATCAATCACATCAAAAGTTTAATTTGTCCGACGAAATAAAAATTCCTCCTGAAAACAGCCGCTTGAGTAGAAGCAAATTCACTATTGGATAAAAGGCGTGCTTTTTGACGAGGAACGTTTGACAGCTCGCTTAGAGTGGTCGATAACTACACCGGTCTATTGGAACAGTTGTGCGAGTGCGGACTGTCTGTTTAGCCTCTGATCCTTAGTCTCCTACCGAATTAGTTTTTATGTGGGTCCCTTGTGCGGACCGTGCGGTAGCTTTGCCCAAAGCGAAGTTGACTCAGGCTTATGCCTGATATGTTGCACGGTATAGCGTCACGTCATTGGCTTGTGCCCTTTCGTGATGCGTTTTGTGATTCATTATTGATACACAACTGCGCAACTCTATAAAAAAACATATCTGCTCGATTAACACTTCCTAGGCCTCAATAGAGCCACTGCCTGCCTAAACTTCTCAATTCACAGAGTTTACCAGCATGCCAGCATTAAGCTCCGAGCGGTCTAATTGGTACCTGTTGCAATGTAAACCACGTCAGGATGAACGTGCCCACCTGAACCTTCTGCAACAAAACTATGTGATCTTCCACCCCCAACTGGTGACCGAGCGCGTGATACGCGGAAAACGCCACAGGGTGCTGGAATCGCTGTTCCCCGGGTATCTGTTTATCCACCTCAGCCGTAACGACAATTGGGCGCCCTTACGTTCCACCCGCGGCGTCAGTCGTATTGTCGAATTCAATCATGGTCCTGCGACAGTGGCAGAGCACGTCATCGAGCATCTGCGCGCGCGCTGTTTTGAATCGGCGGATGCGCACGTCGACCATGACCTGAAACCCGGCGAACACTTGCAAATCATTCGAGGGCCACTGTCGACACTGGAAGGCATCTTCGTGTCCTCGCAGGGGGCTGAACGTGTGATGATCCTGCTGCAGTTCCTTAATCGCGATCAAACTATTTGCGTTCCACGCAGTGATCTCGGACTCCAGAGCACGCCCATACAACTTAATAACTAATTGTTTGCCTTATATGCTTTCGTCAGGAGCTACGAAAAATGGCCTTGAAGTCACGCTGCCCTATTGCACTGCTCATGGCCTCTCTTTATCCAGGGATGGCATGGAGTATCAACCCACAAAACATTGATGTTTACGGCTTCAACTTCACTCCAACTTTCCTGCTCTCAGAAAGTTACGACGATAACTTTCGCGAATTGGAAAACAACACGCAATCTTCCATGATCACTCGGTTGGCGCCCTCCTTCGAACTGAAGGCTGAAGACCGCAACAGCGCCACGCGCCTTATCTGGCAGCCGACTCAGAACATATACCACGATGAGTCCGATGCCTCGTACACGGCACAGCGGGTGCGGGCCGACAGCATCATGGAGTTCACCGACCGACACCGTCTGAAACTTGAGGCCGAGTACCGCAAATGGGAGCGTACGGAATCGACGGCGGTCATAGGCGAAAACGACAAACTCAACAACAAACGTGTGGGTGGCCTGTACACCTACGGCGCCAAGAGCGCTGATAACCAGATTGATGTCGGCGCCAACTATGCAGAACTTCGCTATACCAATGCCGATGGCGTCAACGACGACAAAGAACGTAATACCGCCGGTGTGACCACCACCTGGTATCACCGCATTGGCAGTAACACCCGTGGCTTGCTGGAATACGACCACACGAACTTCGATTATCTGCAATCCAACAGCCCGCGCAGCAGTAAATCCGACGCCATCCTGGGCGGAGCCACATGGGACTTCACCGCCCGCACCTCGGGCAAAGTGCGCATTGGTTACGAGAAAAAGAATTTCGACAGCAGCCAATCCAAAGACCTCGACAACCCCACCTGGCAAGTGGATCTGCAATACAAACCACGTACTTACTCGACCTTTACCTTTGTCGCCCGCCAGGCCCTTGCCGAGGGCGACGATGGTGCTGACGCTGTCAAATCAACCTTCACTCAGGTCGGTTGGCGCCACGGCTGGACCGAACGCATCACCACCGTGGCCCAGGCCGGTTATGGCCGATATGTCTACGAAGGCGAAAGCCGCACGGACAATCTTCAGGATTACAACCTGGCCCTGAGATACGCCATGCGCCGATGGCTGGATATCGAACTCGGCTATCGCTACCGGGATAACAATTCGGACGCCGAAGATGAAAGCTACACCCGCAACGTTGTTTCGATCAGCTTCAACGTAAGCCTTTAGGAGGGTTTTGCGATGAACTCACACACTCTTGGCTTGTTGTTCGCATTGGCATTTGCCCCCACTACGTACGCAGCGGACTCCGGCACCCAGTACAAACTGGCGGCGGGCGACGTGTTGCGCATCACCGTGTTCGGCGAGCCGGAACTGAGCATTAAAAGGGTTCGCCTCAACGACGCCGGAACGTTTTCCTACCCGTTCCTCGGTGAAATTTCCGCCAAGGGCCTCACCCCCAACCAGGTCGAAAAGATCATCGTCGACGGGCTAAAACAGGGCTATCTGAACGATCCGAAAGTCAGCCTGAGCCAGATCGAATACCGCTCGTTCTACATCAACGGCGAGGTCACCAAACCCGGCAGTTACCCCTTCGTGCCCGGCCTGACGCTTGAGAAAGCCATTGCCTTGGGCGGTGGCCTCACCGAGCGCGCCTCGATCAAACGCGTGACGATCGTGCGCGGCGACAGCGGCCAGACCCTCACCGATGAAGTGACGCGCAGCACCACAATTGCCCCCGGCGACACCATTTCCATTGCACAAGGCTTTTTCTAATCATGGACAACAGCCCTAGCAACTTCGTCGAACGTCCTCTGCAAACGCACGTGTATCAACAGCACAGCGAAGACAGGGACACCATTGATCTGCTCAAACTGTGGAGGGTGATCTGGCGCGCGAAATGGAAAATCGGCTGGCTGGTTGTGCTCAGCGTTGCCCTGGCGGTGGTGGCCGTCTCGCTGATCACCCCGCAATACATCGGCAGCACCACGTTGCTGTTCAACGACAAGACGCCGCCGCTGATGTCCTTCCAGCAAGTGAAGGATTCAGGCAGCAACGCTACTGACTACTTGCAGACCCAGCAGGCTCTCCTGGAATCCCGGGACCTGGCCGAACGTGCGGTGAAAAAACTCGGTCTCACCACCAACCCGATCACCGACCCGCGCCAGCAGCCGGCGCCGTGGTTCACGCCGCGCAAATGGCTGGCGGACCTCAACCTTAATCAGTGGATACCCGGAATGGGCATGCTGTTGCCGGTGAAGGACGCGCCAACCGAGGAAGACGTGTTCAATCAGGTCACGCAAAACCTGATGCTGCACACCACCGTCAAGTTTGTCGGCAAAAGCCAACTGCTGAACATCGAAGTCGAGCTACCGGACCCTGATCTCGCCGCCGCAGCGGCCAACGCACTGGCCCAGGGCTTTACCGACAGCCAGATCGACACCAGCGAAAAATCTTCGCAGTCCACCACGGCGTGGATGAACACCCGACTGGTCGATTTGCGCAACAACCTGCGCGTGGCCGAGAAAAAACTTCAGGGCTACCGCGAAGAGCAAGGGCTGGTCGATGTCGGCGGTGTCTCCACCATCAGCGCCAACGAACTGGAGGCTACCGGCAGCCGCATGGTCGACGCCCGCCGTACCCGCGCTGAAGCCGAGAGCGAATACCGTCAGGCCAAGGCTTTGAGCACTGGCGACTTGAGTCGGCTCTCCAGCGTACCCGCTGTGTTGTCCAATCCGCTGGTCCAGCAATTCCAGGCTGACCGGGCCAAAGCGCAAGCCAAGGTCGATGAGCTGTCGGGGCGCTATGGGCCGAAACACCCGAGCCTGATTTCCGCACAGTCCGAATTGCGCGCAGCCACCACTGCCCTGCAATTGCAGGTGCAGCAAGTGGTCGCCGGGATCGAGCGGCAATATCAGCTCGCCTCGGCCAGCGAAGCCTCGATCCGCCAATCGTTCAACAGCAACAAGGCGCAGATCCAGGACATCGCGCGCAAAGAGTTTCAGTTGCGCGAGTTCCAGCGTGAAGTCGACAGCACCCGTGCGCTGTACGAAACCTTCGTCACTCGCTTGAAGGAGACCGCCGCCACCGCCGACATGGACTCGACCAAGGTGCGCATCGTCGACCCGGCAATTGTTCCGATGGAAGCCAGCAAGCCACGCAAAACGTTGATCGTGGGCATTGTCGGGTTGCTGGCAGCCCTGATTGGCGTTGCGCTGGCCCTGCTGTTTGACAGCCTGAGCAACACCTTCAAGACCGACGAGACCATCGAGAGCACGCTCAATATTCCATTGCTCAGCGTCGTTCCGTTGGTGATGAAGAAAAGCCGCCGGCAACTGGCGCGGTTGTTTGAGGACAACGACAACCCGCGCTTTTCCGAGACCATTCGCAACCTGCGCACCTGGTTGATGTTGCAAAGCAGCGAGATGCCGTCGCAGGTGGTGCTGGTGACCTCGACCGTGGCCGGTGAGGGTAAAAGCACCATCGCCAACAACCTCGCCAGCTCGCTCACCTCCCTTGAGCGCGTGCTGCTGATCGATGCCGACATGCGCCAGCCGACCCTTTCGCTGAACTTCGACTTCCCGCCGGACGCCCCCGGGCTGGCGAATG
The DNA here is from genome assembly GCF_015461845.1 of Pseudomonas mucoides. GTDB lineage: Bacteria > Pseudomonadota > Gammaproteobacteria > Pseudomonadales > Pseudomonadaceae > Aquipseudomonas > Aquipseudomonas mucoides. Next base: position 952,543 of record NZ_JACOPW010000002.1, read on the forward strand.
TGATTGCGGGCACGGCTCGGCTCGAAGACTGCATCGTCTCGGTGGGCAACCTGGATTTGCTGCCGGCCGGGAAAATGTTGCAGCCCTCGGTGGACCTGTTCACCGCGCCGCGCCTGCCATCTCCCGCCGACGCGCTCAACCCGGCACGCCAGCCTCCGCCCCAGGACTTGCTCAGTTCGCCACGCATGGCGCGGATGCTCGAAGCACTGAAGTCGCGTTACCGCCACATCATCATCGACTCGCCGCCGGCGGAGATGATCAGCGATGCCTTGCTGCTGGCCCAGCATTCGGACGCCGTGATCTACGTGGTCAAGGCCGACAGCACGCCGATCAGTCAGGTGCAAAGGGGCATCGCGATGCTGCAACAAAGCCACGTACCGGTGTTCGGTACCGTGCTCAACCAGGTCGACCTGCGCAAGGCGCGCAAGTATGGCTACAACCACTCCCGCACGTTTTATAACTACGACTTCGCGCCCCGTTAACACCGGGGCGACCTAGCCAACGCGTCACCTCTGCCAATACAAAAACAGCTGCTTCACCTCTGCCGAGCAACGGAAAAGCCTGCGGGAGCCACGCCGTGTCCGCCCGTTTTGTGCTGGTGCATTTACTTCTGCCTTGAGGTCAAGCCCATGACACCGCTCTATACCGCTCACCTGACTCACCGCCGAGGCCTGACGTTCTGGGGACAGTGGGTCTGCGCAATGACGCTGACCATCGGGCTGCTGATGCTGCTCGTACTGTGGCGCGTCGGCAACCTGACCAGCGATTACCGGATTCTGATCATTCTGACCGTGCTCGGCTCGGTGCCGATCTACAGCCTGATGCAGGTCTACCACAAGCGTCATGGCTTGCTGGTCGGGCTCGGTCGATTGCTGGCCGGCTGGCTGATCCTGCTGGCCGTGCTGGCGGCCATCGCCTTCATCACCCAAACCAGTGCGACGTACTCGCGACAAGTCATCATGGTTTGGGCGGTGTTGGGGTTTCTGGTTCAGGCGCTGAGTTTCCTGCCCCTGCATTACTTCGCCCGGTTGCACGCGCGCATGGTCTGCAAGGAACGCCGGTCAGTGATCATCGGCACCTGTCCGACCGCCCATGAGCTGGCGAAAAAACTCTCCCGGCCGAACCGCGCGCTGGTCCTGGGGTTCATCGCCGCCGCCGACGACAGTGGCCCGGCGCCGAGCATTCTGCCGCTGCTCGGCCGGGTCGACGCCATCCGCGAGATCATCACCCGCCTGGCCGTGCGGCGCGTCTATATCGTCCTGACGATGGCGCATGCCGCAACCATTGAAGCGCTGTACATCGACCTGCTGGACATGAACGTCGACGTGGTCTGGATCCCGGATTTCAGCAGCATGGTGCTGCTCAATCATTCGATCTCGGAAATCGAACGGATGCCGGCGATCTACCTCAACGAAAGCCTGATCAGCTCGCACCCCGCCAGCCTGTTTTGCAAGGACCTGTTCGAACGCAGCCTGGCGGCCACGGCCCTGATTGTGATCAGCCCGTTGCTGTTGGTGGTCGCGGCCGCCGTCAAGTTGAGCTCGCCAGGGCCGGTGCTGTTCAAGCAAAACCGCCACGGCTGCAACGGCGAAGTGATCAAGGTCTGGAAGTTTCGCTCAATGCGCGTCCATGACGACCGCGAGGTGCGCCAGGCCATCCGCGAAGACGATCGCGTCACGCCGGTCGGACGCTTCCTGCGCCGCAGTTCCATCGACGAATTGCCGCAGCTGTTCAACGTGCTGTTCGGCCAGATGGCCCTCGTCGGCCCCCGCCCGCATGCCGTCACCCACAACATTTACTACACCGGCAAAGTCCGCGCCTACATGGCCCGTCATCGCCTAAAGCCTGGGATTACCGGGCTGGCCCAGGTCACCGGGCATCGCGGCGAGACCGAGACCGTGGAAAAGATGCAGCTGCGCGTGGCCCAGGACCTCAACTACATCAACCAATGGTCACTGTGGCTGGACATCAAGATTCTGATCAAGACGCCCTTCACGTTGTTCTCGAAAAACATCTACTGACGCCCTGCTTCGACTCCCCGAGGTTTGATCATGAATGTGAGCGTATTCGGTATAGGTTATGTGGGCCTGGTCCAGGGCGCCGCGCTGGCAGAAGTCGGCCATAGCGTGATGTGCGTGGATGTCGACGCCACCAAGGTCGATGCCCTCAAGGACGGCACCTTGCCGATCTACGAGCCCGGTTTGGAAGCCCTGGTGCGCGACAATTACCAGAGCGGCCGCCTGCAGTTCGGCACCGACCTGGCCAGCGCCGTGCAGCATGGCGATGTGTTGTTGATCGCCGTCGGCACGCCGCCTGACGAAGACGGTTCGGCAGACCTTCAATACGTGTTGAGCGTGGCGCAAACCATCGCGCAGCACATGGATCGTCACCAGATCATCGTCGATAAATCCACCGTCCCCGTCGGCACTGGCGACCTGGTACGTGCACGCATCGAGCAGGTGCTGGCCGACAACGGTCGCAGCCACCTGACCTTCGATGTGGTCTCCAATCCGGAGTTTCTCAAGGAAGGTTGTGCGGTAGAGGACTGCATGCGCCCGGACCGGATCGTCATCGGCACCGACAGCCCGCACGCCGAAGAGGTCATGCGTGAACTGTACGAACCGTTCAATCGCAACCGCGAAAAAATCATTGTCATGGACATTCGCAGCGCCGAGCTGACCAAGTACGCGGCCAACTGCATGTTGGCGACCAAGATCAGCTTCATGAACGAAATGGCCAACATCGCCGAAAAGCTCGGCGCAGACATCGAAATGGTCCGCCACGGAATCGGGTCCGATCCGCGCATTGGTTATCAATTTATCTACCCCGGCCTCGGCTACGGCGGCTCGTGTTTCCCCAAGGACGTGAAGGCGCTGATTCACGCCGCCACCCGTGTCGACATCGATGCGCGGGTGCTCAAGGCCGTGGAGTCGCGCAACAACGAGCAGAAAACCACCCTCTACAGCAAGATTTCCGATCACTTCGACGGCGCCCTGCGCGGCAAGACTTTCGCCCTGTGGGGCTTGAGCTTCAAACCCAACACCGACGACATGCGCGAAGCCCCCAGCCGGGTCCTGATGGAAGCCTTGTGGCACGCCGGCGCGAGCGTCCAGGCCTACGACCCGAAAGCCATGGAGGAAACCCAGCGCATTTACGGCTCGCGCGACGACCTGACCCTGGCGGGCACCAAGGAAGCGGCGCTGAAAAATGCCGACGCCTTGATCATCGTCACCGAGTGGCAAGCGTTCCGCGCGCCGGACTTCGACCTGATCAGCCAACAGCTCAAGCAACCGCTGATTTTCGACGGACGCAACCTGTTCGATCCGCAGCGCTTGAGCAAGCGTGGCTTCACCTACGTGTCCGTGGGTCGCCAGACCCACGCCGCAATCTGAGGGGGTCAGGCCATGATCACGCTGAAAATCGTCAGGCAATACTCACCGACGTTGCTGGATGCCAGCCAGGCGTATTCCTTCATTAATTTTGCGTCCATCGGCAGCCTGATCAAACACACCCCGGGCACCGTTGCCTACTTTTGCGACGGCATGCTGATGTCGGCGTTCATGTCGCGGGTCACTGGGCGCAACGTCGGCCGGGTCAGTTTCGACTTCACTTCCATCGCTCATCCGGTGCTGGGTAGCGCCGAGCAACAGGGCAAACGGGTGTATTTCGTCGGTGCCCGGCAGGACGAACTCGAGTTGTTCATCAGCAAGATCAAGGCGCGCTATCCGCAACTGATCATCGCCGGCTATCACAACGGCTATTTCGATGCAGCGCAGGCCGAGGGCATTCAGGCCGAGATCTGCCGCAGCGGAGCGAACATCCTGATCGTCGGCCTCGGTGCCGGACTGCAAGAAAAGTTCGAGCAGGACGCGCAGCGCTCCGGGTTTCGCGGTGTTGCCTTTACCTGTGGCGGGTTCATTCGCCAGGAGGCCATGGCCACGCGTCACTACTACCCGGCGGTGATTAACCGCCTGCACCTGCGCGCGTTCTATCGCATGTACCGCGAGCCGCACACCATCAAGCGCTACCTCGTCGACTACCCGAGCAATTTCCTGCAACTGCTGGGGATGGTCGTTCGGCACGAAGTCACCATCAGTGTCGGGGAATGACCATGCACATTCTGTTCATCCTCAAGGATTTCACTTCGGGCGGCGGTGTCGAGCGCGTTCAGCAGCGCTTGTCCGAGCAGTTTCTCAAGGACGGCCAACATGTGAGCTTCTTCGTCATCAACGGCGACACGCCCGACACTGAAGGCGTGCGAAGTCTTAATGACGGCGATGGCAGCGGTCTTTGGGGGATGCTCAAATCGATCGTCCAGTTACGCCGGCTGATTCACCGCGAAGGCATCACCCACCTCATTTCCGCCAAGGAGCAGGCCAACCTGTGCACGTGGTTCGCCACCCTCGGCAGCTCCTGCAAGGTGATCTATAGCCGTCACGCATCATTCGATTGCTCGGAACAGAAAACCGGCCCCACCAGCCTGCGCCTGCTCTACGCGCTGTACCTGTGTGGCAGCGGCAAGGTGGTGGCGGTGTCCACCGCGCTGCGCCAATCCCTGGCCGAGATGATGCCGTGGGGGCGGCAGCGCATCCGCTATTGCCCCAACGCGGTCATCACCGACCAGCTCCTGCGCGCCGCCAAGGGTCCGTTGCCCACCGAAGTTCCGCGCAATTACTGGCTGGGCCTGGGCCGGTTGGTCGAACCCAAAGGCTTTAACCTCCTGCTCGACGCCTACGCCATGGCCCTGCAAAGCGAGGCAGTGCCGGACCTGGTGATTGCGGGTGACGGTCCGTTGCGCGAAGCGCTGATCATTCAGGCAAACCGCCTGGGCATCGCGCACCGGGTGCATTTCACCGGGTTCCTGAGCAACCCCTATCCCCTGCTCAAACAGGCTCGACTGTTCATTCTCAGCTCGCTGCACGAAGGCATGCCGACCGTGCTGATCGAAGCCCTGGCGCTGGGTACGCCGGTGCTGGCGTGCGACTGCGAGACCGGGCCTCGGGAACTGCTGGACCACGGCCGACTCGGCCAACTGGTCAACGTCAACGACGTACCGGCGTTGGCCGAAGGCATGCTGCAAAGCCTGTTTTTGCAGGGTCAGGTGGCGATCAACGGGGAAATGATCAGTGACGCGATCCGCCAGTACACCAGCCAGGACGCCGCGCAGGCGTATTACCAGGTATGGAACCAATGAAAAAGCTGCTGATTATCCTCCACGACCTCAGCGCAGGCGGGGCGGAAAAAATGATGACGCGCCTGGCCGGTGCGCTGGTGGACGCGGGCAACGACGTCACCCTGCTGATGCTCACCGGCGGCGGCCTCAACGTGGCAAACCTCGACCCCCGAGTAAAAAAGGTTGAACTGGGCAGCCCGCGCAGTTCAAGGGCGGTGCCGGCGCTGGCGCGCTTCCTTCGGCAAAACCGTTTCGACGCACAACTGGCAGCGCTGACTCACGTCAACGTGGTGGCCATCGTTGCCGCCGCGCTGTCGGGGACGCTGGCCCGACTGCACGTCAGCGAGCGCAATGCGTTTTCTCACGACAAGCACGTCAACCCCGACCTCATGGTACGGATCGCCTACCGCGTAGCGCCGCTGCTGTATCGACTGATTCCCAACCCGGTGATTTGCGTGTCGCGAGGCGTCGCCCAGGACCTGATCGACACGACTATTGCGCGCCGACAGGACGTGACCATTGCCGACAACCCGGTGCTCGACAACGACTTTCGCGACAAACCGCCACGCCCGTCCAGCCACCGCTGGCTGCTGGAAGCGTCGAGCCCGGTCATTGTCGCCGTGGGCCGCCTGGCACCGCAAAAAGGTTTCGACACCTTGATCACCGCGTTCGCCGCGCTGCCCAATCGCAGTGCGCGCCTGATCATTTTTGGCGAAGGCGTACTGCGCGATCGTTTGCTGGCGCAGGCACGCAAACTGGGTGTGGAGCATCGGGTCGACCTGCCGGGTTACACCCATGACCCGATGGCGGAAGTGGCCGCGGCCGATTGCTTCGTGTTGTCGTCGCGTTTCGAAGGCAGCCCGAACGCGCTGGTCGAAGCTTTGTCCACCGGCACGCGGGTGGTCTCGACCCGGTGCCCCCATGGCCCGCAAGACATCCTGATCAATGGCGTCGTCGCCCCCCTCGTGGCGGTCGACGACCCGATTGCCCTGTCGCAGGCGATTGCCCTGCAACTCACCACTCCACGCGATGTACACCGCCAGGCCCGCCTCGATGCGGCGGCCCGGTTCATGAACGCCAGCGCGGTGAAAACCTACCTCACCGCCCTGCTCGGGAGCCCCTCGCCATGAACAGACTGGAGATCCGCCATTCCACCCTGCGTGACGGTTTCACCTTGTTCGGCGTGCTGTTTTACATCCAGGTGATTTCCTTTGTCCTTGGTTTGGGCAGCGCCTCGAGTTTCGACGACATCGACAAAGACCTCGAAGGCAACGTGACCAACCAGGTCTGCGGTTTGATCACGCTGCTGGTGCCGTTGTTTTTCTTCATCCGCAACAAGGTGTTCCTCAGTAAAAGCTTTTACCGGGGCAACTTCTTTCTGCTGCTGTTCATGCTCTGCGTGATCGCCTCCATCGGCTGGTCCTTCGACCCGATGCTGAGCCTCAAGCGGTTTGTCGCGATGATCAGCGTGGTGTTTTTTGCAGGCTTCATTGCCTACAACTACAGCCTCGAAAAAATCACCTTCATGCTCGGCTGCGCCATTGGCGCGGCGGCGTTGATCGGCTTGATCCTGGCGCTGGTGATGCCCAGTGCCGCGTTCGTTTCCGGCGGCATTCGCGAAGGCGCGTTCAAGGGGATTTTCATGGAGAAGAATGCCGGCGCACGGATCAACGCCATCGCGATCCTGTTGCTGCTGCCGATGATTCGTCAGCGCAACCGCTGGGCACTGTTCTGTTCGTTCTTCTCGCTGATTGCGATCCTGCTCGCCCAATCTGCGACCGGTGTGGTGCTGGTCGTTGCCGGCACCATCAGCTACTGGTATTTCCTGACGCTGATCCGTCTGCGCATGAACCGATCGCAGCTGTTGTTCCTCGGCTGCACCCTCGTCTACCTGCTGGGCTGCCTGTTTCTCTACAGCAACTTTGCGGTGGTCCTGGAAATGGCCGGTCGCGACCCGTCACTCACCGACCGCACGATGATCTGGGAGCTGCTCGGGCCGTTTGTCGACGATCAGTACCTCAAGGGCTACGGCTTCGGCGCCTTCTGGTCGAGCCCCGATGCTGCCGCGTTCATCAAGCGTTGGGGGTACATCGGCAACGCCCACAGCGGCTACATGGAGACGCTGCTCAATGGCGGCATCATCCAGCTGGCCGCGCTGGCTCTGCTGCTCGCTGAAGCGCTGCTTAAACAGTACCGGGCCGTGACGGCGAACCAGTCTGCGCAGTTTCGCGCCAGCGCCTTGGTGATCATCGGTCTGTTCATCGTCACCAACTACGTGGCGTACGTGATTCCCAACTACCGCTCCGCCGAGTTCCTGGTGTTCTGCACCCTGGCCCTGTCCTTCCGGCATCACCACGCGACCTGTCCCGAGTTGTCACCGTCACCCGTGCGTCAGCGTCGATCTGGCCAAGCATTCCCGCGCGATTCAGCCAACGCGTAAAAAAGGAGAATCACCCGTGTCAGACCAAACCCCGTCTTTACCGCATTCAGTGTGTGTCGTGATCCCGATGTACAACGGCGCCGACAGCATTGAGCAAACGCTGACGTCCCTGGCCGGGCAAACCCGACTGCCCGACCACGTCATCGTCGTCGACGACGGTTCCTCCGATGACGGGCCACAACGGGTCAAAGCCTTCGCGGCGCCGTTTCGCCTGACGCTGCTGCACCAGGCCAACGAAGGCCAGGCCAGCGCCCGCAACCACGGTCTGCGGCATTCTGAAGAGACGTTTGTCGCGTTTCTCGATGCCGATGACCAGTTCCGTCCGCAAAAGCTGGAGCTGCAACTGGCCCTGTATGACGAACTCAGTCGTCAAGGCCGGCCGGTGGGGCTGATCGACTGCTACACGCAGGTCAATTACAGCGACGGCAGGCGGCAACTGGACAATCTGCGCAAGAACGGCCGGCATTTCTACGATTTCATCCACGCCAACGTCCTCAATGGCGTATCCACCGCGCTGGTCAAGCGCGACGTGATCATGCAATACGGCGGCTTCGATGCCAGCCTGCGTTACTCCGAAGACCGCTTCATGTGGACCCGGATCGCCGAACACTGGGAGATCCACACGGTGCCGCAGGTGGTGCTGGAGCGCACGGTCAATGGCAACAACATGACCGCGCAACCGAAGAAGTACTACCCGAACAAAATCAGGTTCATCGAGGTGTACCTCGCCCGCTACGGCGCGCAGTTGACCAAGCAGCAACGGATCGATTTCGTGCTGGGCAACCACACTGACTTTCTCAATGCCTTTTCCCGCAAAGGCGAGTATGCCGACGTGATCGGCGTCTACCGGCGAATGCTGGACTATTCCTGGCAAACGCTGATCTTCGCCAGCGGCAAACCAACCTTGCGCTACCTCAATGCCTGCGCCCGCTCATGGCGCAAGGCAACGGCGTCAACCACCGCTCATTGAACCGGTATCCGCCATGGCCAATCATCGCCTGATGACATTGATCTGGATCTTCACCGAGAAATTCGGCCTGATCTTCCTGTCGATGATTACCTTTGTCGTGTATGCCCGGCTGCTGTCGCCCGCCGAGCTGGGTGTGGGCACGGTGATCATTGCCATCGTCGAGTTGATCGGCCTGGTGTATTCATCGGTACTGGAAGACCCGCTGGTGCGACTCGAACGGCTGGAGGACAACCACATCTCCACGGCCTTCTGGGCGGCGGTACTCGTCAGCCTGGTGTCCATCGTCATCATCTCGGGGGCGGCAGCTCTGTATACGCCCGACCCGGTGCTGCAATGGATGACGGCGGTGGCCTCGGTGAAAATCCTGTTCACCATGATGGCGCGAGTCTATGTGGCGCAAATGCGCCGTAGCGGCGACTTCAAGACGTTGGCGTCGCGCACACTGCTGGGCAAAGTGTGTGGTGGCGTCGGCGGCGTCGCTGTCGCGCTTTTGGGGTTGGGGGCCTGGGCGGTCATTGCCCAGGCACTGATCATGGAGTTCGTGTCCATCATCGTATTGATGCGCGCCGACCCGCGACGCATTGCCTTTCATATTGACGGCCCGTTCTTGCGCGAACTGTTGAAGGCCGGTGCACCGGTAGCCGTCAACGCACTGAGTTCGCAAACGCTGCAGCGCGGGGTCAATGTGGTGCTGGGCATGACGGCCGGCGCCAACGCGGTCGGCATGTTCAACATGGCAATGCGCATCATTGAGCTGCCACGCACGGCGATTTACAACGGCCTGCTGAGCTACGCGCTGCCGGTGTTCGCCCGGCGCAGCGCCGATCCATCACGGTTGCGCGCGATCATCGGTGATTCGACCGCCGTCAGCGGTTTCCTGCTGACGCCCTTGTTCATCGGCATCGCACTCACCGCGCACGACGTGATCCTGTTGATCTTCGGCGCCAAATGGACCGAGGCCATTCCCCTGTTGCAGGTGCTGGCGTGCACGGCAGCCATTGGCAATGTCGCCATGTACGCCACCACTGCGCTGGTCGCGGTCAATCGCAGTCACCTGACCATCAAGGCCGAAGTGGCAACCACCGTACTGGCACTGGCGCTGGTCTATGGCTTCGGCAGTCTCTATGGCGGCATGGCCGCCGCCCTGGCATTACTGGCCCGGATGGTGATCATCACGCCGTTGCAGATCCGTGGCTTGAACAGCGCCATCGGCTATGGCTGGCGGCTGTTTTTCGACACCAACTATCGCAGTGTGATTGCCTCGCTCGTCATGGCCGCGATCGTTCTCCTTGTTTCTTCTCGATCGGGTTTCGAAGGTTACTTGCACCTGATCTGCAGCATCGTGGCCGGCGCGCTGAGCTATGCCGTGGCGTATAGCCTCATGCACCCGCGCTGGCCGCAAGAATTCAAATCGGTATTCACCGCCCGCTGAATTCAGTCCCAAAACAGGAACACCTCACCATGCGCAAAACTACGCTGATCACCGGCGGAGCGGGCTACATCGGCTCGCATACCGCCCTGGCACTCATCAACGCCGGACACCGTGTGCTGATACTCGACAACCTGTGCAACAGCTGCCGAGAGTGCATCGCGCGCCTTGAGCTACTGACCCACACCCGAGTTGATTTCATCAATGGCGACATGGGCGACCCTATCTTGCTCGAGCAGATTTTCAGTCGTTACGACATCGACGCCGTGGTGCATTTTGCGAGTCTCAAATCCGTGGAAGAAAGCGTCCGAAAGCCACTGGACTATTACGCCAACAACGTCGCCGGGACGCTCAATCTGTGCCAGGCGATGCTGCGCCATGAAGTGTTCAACCTGGTGTTCAGCTCGTCGGCCACGGTGTATGGCGACCCCACGCAAATACCGATTGCCGAAGACCTCGGCACAGGCAAACCGGTCAATCCCTACGGCCGGACCAAGCTGATGATCGAAGAGCTGCTGACCGACCTGTGCCACTCCGATTCGCGCTGGAACATCGCCTTGCTACGCTACTTCAACCCGATTGGCGCGCACGAAAGCGGGATGCTCGGCGAAGATCCCAAGGGCCGACCCAACAACCTGTTGCCGTGCCTGACGCAGGTCGCGATTGGACGGATGCCCGAACTCACGGTGTACGGCAGCGACTATCCCACCGTGGACGGCACGTGCGTGCGCGACTACATCCATGTGGTCGACCTGGCCAATGGTCACCTCAAAGCGCTGCAGGTATTGCAAGACATGGGCGGCATTCACTGCTGGAACCTCGGCACCGGCATCGGCTACAGCGTGCTCCAGATCATCCACAGTTTCGAAGACGTGACCGGCATTGCCATTCCGTACCGCATCGCCCCGCGCCGCCCCGGAGATATCGCCCAATGCTGGGCCGACCCGAGCCGGGCTGGACGGGATCTGGGCTGGAGCGCGCAACGCAATCTGGATCAGATGATGGAGGATTCCTGGCGTTGGCAGTCGTGCAATCCGCAGGGCTATCAATCCTCATTCGACGTCCCGGCATTGACGGCGGTGAAGTAAGCCGTCGTTCCAACGGCAAGGAAAACACATGCTCAGAGACTGTCTGTGGGTACTGCTGTTGTCGGTTTCGCTGGCGTGCAGCGCCGCGCCAGCGCCCTCCCGTCCGCCCGCCTCCGGGCTGGTGCTGTGGCTGGACGCGGCCGATGCGTCGAGCATGAGTATCGATGCTCAGGACCGCCTCGAGCACTGGAACGACAAGTCCGGCAAATCCAACCACGCCACGGTCGACGATGCCATTGCGTCCTCGCGTCCGCAGCGCGTGGCCAACGCCCTGAACGGAAACGCGGTGGTGCGTTTCACTGGCGCTTCGGCGTTGCTGGGCAAAACCATCCGCGCCGACAAGGGCCCGGCAACCCTGCTGATCGTCTCCCGCCGGCAGCCCGAACAGACTCCGGCAGACCCGTGGCAGCGGCTGTTCAGCTCGCGCCCGAACAGCGTCGATAACGACAATGTGCTGCCGAACTTCGCCATCAGCCTGCGACAGGCAGACGCCTACGCGCCGACCTTTTCCGTCCTCGAACTTCAGGACGTGCCCATCGGCCCCTACGCGGTCGGGCGCAACGTAGTCGGTAACGCCGATAATTTCAAAGGCGATATCGCGGAAGTGCTGGTGTACGACCGCCCGTTCGCCTCCCTTGCGCAGCAACAGGAGGCATATCAATACCTGGCGAATAAGTGGTCGATTGCCGTTCCCAGGCAGGCTGATACCTGGACCCGGGTCGGACCGTTGGGCACGTTGCCAAAACCCCTCGACGCCAGCTTGCCCCTGTCCGATCAGGCCAATGCTGGCAACTGGATATTCGACGGCAACCTGTCCGATGACTTCAATGGCGACGTTCTCGACCCCGTGCGCTGGCACGTCAACAATGCCCAGGGGAATGAATCCCTGGGCCGCAAGCCGGCACTGTTCAAGCCGGCCAATGCGTTCGTGGCCAACGGCAACCTGAACATCGTCTTTCGCAAGGAAGCCTTGCCACAGAAGTACGTGGACCTGGGTTTCAAGGACTATTCCTCCGCCATGGTGCGCACGGTCGACCGCGGTTTTTACGGTTACTATGAGGCACGCGCCAAACCCATGGACTCGGCAGGTTCCAGCGCCTTCTGGCTGGCCTGGACCGGCATGGAAGACAACGCCACCGAAATCGACATCTTCGAAATCGGTGGCAAGACCAAAAACGCGGCCTTCGACCGGCTGTACAACATGAACGCCCACGTATGGGCCACCCCGCAAAGCACCGAACATATCGCCAACGGCAGCAACTGGGTCAGCCCCTGGCGCCTGGCGAGTACGTTTCATGTCTATGGCTTCGACTGGCAGCCCGACAGCCTGCGCTGGTACGTCGATGGCGTGCTGGTCCGGGAATCGAAAAATGCCAATTTCTTCTTTCCGATGCAGATCGTCTTCGACAGTGAGGCCATGTGGCAATGGTTCGGCGTGGTCGACGATGCTGACTTGCCCTCTACCTTCAGGGTCGATTACGTCAAGGTGTGGCAACGCAGCCAGTAGCGTTTCTCAATCATGGATCAGCCCGTCAGGTGCCTCCGATTAGCCCTGAACTTTCGATCGAGCAGTCGAGTCGACAGAATTCCAGCCCGTCCGCACGCCCGATCATTCCCGCGCACGGCCGCACTGGGTCAGCGTTCAATCGACAGGGACGTCAGTCGTCAATCAGCGCCAATCCATCTGGAGTGTGTACGTGATCAAACGCCGGCTGAATGAACTGGATTTGCTGCGTTTTCTGGCAGCGCTCGCCGTGGTGTTTTTTCACTATGCTTTTCGCGGGTATGCAAAAGGCGACATGTCTGAAATGCCCTATCCGCTGTTGGCAGAGCCTGCCAAATACGGTTACTTGGGCGTCGAACTGTTTTTTATGATCAGCGGATTCGTCATTCTGATGACCGCGTCGGGCAATAATCTAAGAGCGTTTTTCATCTCCCGCGCCATTCGCCTCTACCCTGCTTTCTGGGTGTGCTGCACCCTGACTTTTCTAGTCACGCTGGCCATCGGACAGCCGCGCTACAGCGCTGGTATTTATCAATACATTATTAACATGACGTTGCTGGGCGACTTTGTGGGCGTCGAGCCGATAGACGGCGTGTACTGGTCGCTGTTTGTAGAAATAAAGTTCTACCTGATGATCTCCATTCTCCTGGCCTTCAAGAAAATAGAAAAAATAGAAACCTTTCTTGTGTGCTGGCTACTGATCTCTGCCGGTGCCGAAGTCTTCACCTTTGAAAAGTTGCGCTCGACATTAATTACCGACTACGCCGCCTATTTCATCGCGGGTGCGACGTTCTACATGATCTGGGCCAAGGGGTTCACCAAAAGACGCGTGCTGCTCCTGGCGGGCGCGTTGGCATTGGCCTGCTTCACCGCCGTCGTATGGGCCGAATTGCTCGAAACCAAATACCCAACCGACTTCGATCCGCTGATCGTCTGCAGCATGATCATCCTGTTTTTCATGACGTTCCTCCTGGTGGCAACCAACAAGACAGCAGCCGTAGGAGCCTTCAACTGGACGGCATTAGGTGCGCTGACTTACCCGCTATACCTGCTGCATCAAATGATCGGCTTCATGATCTTCAACATCGCCTATCCGGCGGTAAACCCGCACGTCCTGCTCTGGGGCACTATCGCGTTGATGATCGGTGCGTCTCATGTCATCCACACAAAAATAGAAACCCCCATTGCCAGGCACTTTAAAAAAGCCCTGTCATTCTCCTTCAAGCGTGTCGAGGCGAATAAGCCAAGGTATCTGCGGCCGGTTGAGCGTCAAGCGGACGCAAAACCGACCGAGCCAATCCCTAAATCATCGGCGAAGCACTGACCACCCGCAGCGCCAATCCTTCGAACGCATCCAGCGTGATGGTGAATTCCCCTTCAGGCGTCAGGTCCCCTTCCACCCGCTCATTGATGATGTCGACCACCGGTCCCGGCGCAATGTTGGGCAGGTGCAGGGTTTCAGTGATCGGCGTGGAGCCGAAGTTCAGCGCAGTGATTTGCGTGCCTTTGCCGGCCGGTAATTCGTGGACCATGACCAGCAGCCCCGGATGCTCGACATCCGGAATCAGGATCTGCCGACTGGCGGCAATGTCGTAGGCGCGGCGTGCAGCGAGGATTCGTTTGAGTTGCGAGACGAACGAATCCGGATCCTTCAATTGGCTGGTCAGGCTGCCATACAACGTCTTCGGTCGCGGCATCTGCCCGGCCGAGAGTTCTGCTTCGGGGTTGAGGTCGACCAGATCATAAGCGCCGCGATGAATCCACCGGGTGTCGCCGTCGTGCATCAAATGCGCGACCTGTTCGGCCGGCAATGGCAGCGCACCGACCAGATCCCATCCAGACAACGCGAATACGCCGGGCTGCATCGCGTTGTACATCACCAACAGCAAATGCACCTGACGAATCTGCTGGATGTCCTCGGCGGTGATCGCGTCGAGATCACGAATCCCCAGCGCGGCCGTGATGATGCTGGCGGTGGTGCAGGACACACCGTTGGTGACGAACTTCAGATTGTACGGCGCGTGTTCCCCGGCCAGGCGTTCATACATCTGCTCGCGAATGTGCTCGCGCAGGATGTTGCCGGGGAAGGTCTGGCCCTGATAGAGGAAGTTATCGTGGGCGTGCAGCGTCCAGAAATGCACCAGTTCCAGGGTCAGTTCGTCGTGGTTTTGCAACGCGTGGATCAACGAACCGGGGTCGATACCGAGGGTGTGCATCTGCCGCAGCATCAGGCGCAGGAACTCGGTATCGCCCATCAGCAGCGCATGCTGGTAGGCCGGTCGGGTGATGAAATCGTATGAAAGATCCGCGCCGCCGTGGGACATGGCGGCGATGTCGTCGACGGTCAGGTTGAGCTCCTGAAAACTGAAGCCGCCCGCCTTGCGGATCGCCCCGGCCAGCAACTGATTGCCGGTGATCGACAGCGGATGGCTTTCCGACCAGGCGGTGCCGTCGAGTTTGCGTTCGACGCCGAGAAAACCGTTGGCATCCAGACGCAGGATCTTGGCGCCCATCACGTCGATGGCGTGCAGCGCGTCGCCGATGATCATCTGCTGCGCGGCGAAGGTTGGGTCCAGCCAGTTCAGCGAGGGCTGCCCTTCCTTGAAGTAATGCAAATAGACCCAGCGGCGCGGCTTGCCGTCGACGCCCACCACAACCGGTGTCGCGCTCCAGTCAGTTTCCTTGACCCCAGGCTCGAAAAAAATTACTCGCTGCAACTGGCCGACGATGTAGTGCTTGTCGCGGAGCACGTCAACCTGCAACGGGCTGAGGTTTTGCGCATCGCGGCCCTCAGCGATGTCGGGCAGCAGCGGCCAGTCTTCTTCGCGGATTTCCACCATGTGGTAGAGGCCGGGATAGTCCTCATACGCCATCTCGGCCAAACGGAAGTCTGCGCCTTTGCCGGTGTGCGACGGGATCACGTCATCGATGATCACCGCGTTGTGCGCGGCGGCCATGCGCACCAGCGCCTGCAACTGCGCCTCGGTGCCCAGTTGCGGGTCGATGTCGAAACTGATGCGGTCGAAATTGCCGTCAATCGTCGGCGTGCGTTCGGTGCCCGTCAGGCCGCCGGACATTTTCAGCGGGCCATTGTGAATGCCCTGAATGCCGATTCTCGACAGCGCATGCCACAAGGTTTCATCGCCCAGGGCTTCCAGCACGGTGCCGTTCTCCCGGGTGACGATGGACGCCGGGTACGCCGTGAACCACACCGACGCCAACGCCGACGCATCGCGCGGCCGGGTATGCGCATAGGGTTGTTGCCACAAGCGGCCCTGCCCGGAATAGAGCCTGGCCCGCTGCCGGGCGGCGTGCAGCATGGATTGTTCAACCAGCCAGATCACATGGTTCTTGTCCGCTGCGGTCATAAAAACAATCACCTGTCATTGAAGTCAGAGGCGCGAGGCCCGTGTTCATAGGGCGTCGCTCGTTTTTATATGAGGCCCTGTGGCGGGATTCGTTGCATTGACCGGCGAACGCTTTCAAGTAGGAGGTATCGCCGCCGATACAATGAAAGCGTCATGGATACGGCGTACGGTGTCCGGCATCGAGCGTCTTATCGCTCTCACTTGCGAGCGTTCCTCGCCAAGGAAGCACAATGATCACTGTTTCAACTTCAACGAATGCGGCGATGTCAGCCTACGCGGCGGCCGTCGATTCCAAGTCTGCCACTGCCCGGCAGCCGGTCGCTCAAGACGACACGGCGCAGGCCAAGGCCTCAAACACCGATTCGGTGAGCCTCTCCAGCACCTCCACCGATTACAGCAGCTCGATCGTCGGCAATGCGCCGTACTTTCCGGTGCGCGTGGGGATGAATGCCGATGCGCTGGTGTTGGGTGCGTCCAAGCCCGGTGCGATCTCCAGCTCCAAGGACAAGACCTTCCCGGAAGTCGCCGCCGATGCGCGCAAGCGCATGGATGAAAAATACGCGCAGATGACCGCCAGCGGCAAGCCGTACGCCAAGACCGATGAAGACCGTAACGCGCTGTTCGGCGACCTCGATCGACGCTCGCTGAACGCCGTCGCCACCAATGAAGGCGGCAAGTTCACCGCGGATGAACAAGCCTCGGCCCAGGCCTTGATGCGCCAGCAGGGCCGTCTCGCCACCGGTTATTACAGCGGCCCGGCGGATCAGGAAAAAAACTGGAAAGACCCGTTTGCCAACGACCCGGTCGCCCGCGCCCATGCGGCCCTGGATTTTCTCGACAACATGAGCCCCGAGGAAAAGAACACGCCGCAATGGCTGACCCAGCACTTGTCGCTGGAAGCGGCGTTGAACCAGGGTGGTGGTTCGGATCCGACCGAGAAAAAGTCCGGGCATTTTCACAACCTGGCTGAAATTCTCGCGGGTGTGGTGACGGATGGGTCGGACCAGAAAAAAGCCGACGATGGCAAAACTGACGATCCGGCCGCCCTGATCCTGGCCAAGCTTCAAACACAGGTTTCCTGAGCCCCTCGCACCGCCGCAGTCCCTTGTGGGTGCGAGCTTGCTCGCTCCCACAAGGGACTGCGGCGGCTGCAATATTCAGGCAGCGGCGAGTTGGCGTTTGCGGGCAGGCAATGCAATAACCAGCGCCAGGACAATCAACCCCGCCGCCACCGCAAACGTCACCCGCATGCCATTACCGGCAAACACCGCCCCCATCGCCGAGGCCCCCGTGATCAACCCCAGATTGCGCGACAGACTGAGCAGCCCGGCAATCACCCCGCGCTGATCGGCGCTGACACCGGTCATGATCAAGGTGTTATTCGCCGCCTGAAACAGCGCATAACTGGCCGTGATCACCGCGATGGGAACGACGTAGCCAGGCACACCAAAACCCACCGGCATAATCGCCAACACCCCGGCGCCCAACGCCATGGTGACCAGCCCGAACACCATCATGCGCTGCCCCCCGAATCGATCCACCAGACGCCCCGCCGGCACCCCGCCCAGCGCCGCCACCAGCGGACCGACCGACAAGGTTAACCCGACCAGCGCGGCGTTCAGCCCCAGCGTACCCGAGAGATAAAACGGCCCCACCACCAGTGTCGACATCATCACCGTCGACACCAAGGCGCTCATGGCCAGGCTCGCACTCAGCCCACGTTCACGGAACATCGCCAGCTTGATGAGGGGCGACGTGGATCTCGCCTCGACCCACAGGAAAACCCCACCACCGATACCAGCAATCAGCAGCACCCACCCTTCACCCAACGTCATGGCCAGCGCATACGCACCGAGCGTCAGCGCCAACAGCAGCGTCCCGGGGAAGTCGAAAGCGCTACGCCGAGCTACCGGCCGATCTGCCGGCAAACAGCGGTAAGCGAGTACAACATTCAAAACACCCAACGGCACGTTGACCAGAAAAATCGTCTGCCAGCCGAACCCGGAAATCAGCACACCGCCCAACGAAGGACCCAGCGTGGTGCCCATCGCCGACATCGTCCCCAGCAAGCCCATGGCGTTGCCGGTTTGCGCTTTCGGCACCGTATCCGCGACAAACGCCACGGTCAGCGCCAACATGATCGCCGCGCCCAGACCTTGCACGGCACGGGCCGCCACCAGCCAGCCCAGCGAAGGCGCGAGCCCACAGGCCAGCGAAGCCAGGGTGAAAATGACGATCCCACCCAACAACAAGCGTTTGCGCCCGATCAAGTCACCGAGCCGCCCGACGCTGACAATCAACGTCGTGATCGCCAGCAGATACGCCAGGACAATCCATTGCACATCTTGAAACGCTGCATCAAAGGTCTGAGCCAACGTCGGCAATCCGGCATTGGCGATGCTGGTGTCGAGGGAAGGCATCAACATTGACAGCGAAAGGCTGGCAAGCGCCCAGCGGACCGGGGTGGATGGCGTGAGGGTTTTCATGGGCAGGCCCCTTCTGAAAGATTGGCTTTCAGCGTAAGCGCGCTGCTGGCATGGCGGAAGACGCAGCGTTTGCACTTGATACCTGCACACAACGCCATGCCACCGCCAAGTCGTGCTAACGTTCAGCCATGACCACGCCCGATCTGAACCTGCTGATTACCCTTGATGCCTTGCTCGCCGAAGGCAGTGTGGCGCGCGCCGCTCAACGCTTGCGCCTGAGCCCGTCGGCGATGAGCCGTGCGCTGGCGCGCTTGCGCGAAACCACCGGCGACCCGCTGCTGGTGCGCGCCGGCCGTGGGCTGGTGCCGACACCGCGAGCGCTGGAACTGCGCGAACAAGTCAGCCAATTGGTGCAGCACGCCGAAGCGGTACTGCGCCCCGCCGAGCAACTCGACCTCAAGCACCTGACCCGAACCTTCACCCTGCGCACCAGCGACGGCTTCGTCGAAAACTTCGGCCCGGCACTCATCGCCCGTCTCAGCGAGCAAGCGCCCGGCGTGCGTTTGCACTTCCTGCAGAAACTCAACAAGGACAGCGCGCTGCTGCGCGATGGAAGCGTCGATCTGGAAACCGGCGTGGTCGGCGACACCACCAGCCCCGAAGTGCGCACCCGTGCGTTGTTTCAGGACCGCTTTATCGGCGTGACGTGCGCCGGACATGGGTTGAGCGAAGGCGAGATCACGCCCGCCCGTTACGCCTCTGGCCGGCACATTCTGGTCTCGCGTCGTGGGCGGGACCGCGGGCCGATGGATGAGGCGTTGCAATCACTGGGGCTGGAGCGAGACATTGTCACCATCGTCGGCGGTTTTTCCGCGGCACTGGCACTGGCCCGCGCCTCGGACCTGATCGCGACCGTCCCCGAACGGCACACGCAAAACCTGCGCGCGGGGTTGCACAGTTTTTCCCTGCCGATCCCGACGCCGCCGATCACGATCTCCATGCTCTGGCACCCGCGCATGGATGCGGACTCGGCGCATCGGTGGTTGCGCGACTGCGTTCGTGAGGTGTGCGCGCAGGGGAACTGATTTTTGCCGCACCCGGGTCTAGACTTCAATCCTTGCCGATACGGTCTGCTGATGTGAGCAAAAGTCATGAGCGACAAAGACGATCTGCGCAAATACTCCTCCCAGGTCATCGACGGCGTCGAAGCCGCGCCCGCCCGCGCCATGCTGCGCGCCGTGGGTTTCACCGATGCCGACTTCAAGAAGCCACAGATCGGCATCGCGTCCACCTGGGCGATGGTCACGCCGTGCAACATGCACATCGACAAGCTTGCCCTTGAGGCCGAAAAAGGCGCCAACGCGGCGGGCGCCAAAGGCGTCATTTTCAACACCATCACCATTTCCGACGGCATCGCCAACGGCACCGAAGGCATGAAGTATTCGCTGGTGTCGCGGGAGGTGATCGCCGATTCGATTGAGGTGGTGGTCGGTTGCGAAGGCTTTGACGGGCTGGTGACCGTCGGCGGTTGTGACAAGAACATGCCGGGCTGCCTGATCGGCATGGCGCGGCTCAACCGTCCGTCGATTTTCGTGTATGGCGGCACGATTCGACCCGGCGCGGGCCATACCGACATCATTTCCGTGTTCGAGGCCGTGGGCCAGCATGCACGGGGGGATATCAGCGAGATCCAGGTCAAGCAGATTGAAGAAGTGGCGATTCCCGGTCCCGGTTCCTGCGGTGGGATGTACACGGCCAACACCATGGCCTCGGCCATTGAAGCGTTGGGCATGAGTTTGCCCGGTTCCAGTTCTCAGGACGCGGTCGGCACTGACAAGGCCTCAGACAGTTTTCGCGCCGGCCAGCAAGTGATGGAGCTGCTCAAGCTGGACCTCAAACCCCGCGACATCATGACCCGCCAGGCCTTTGAAAATGCGATCCGCGTGGTCATCGCCCTCGCCGGCTCGACCAATGCCGTGTTGCACCTGCTGGCCATGGCGAATGCCGTGGATGTTGACCTGACCCTGGACGACTTCGTCGAGCTGGGCAAAGTGTCGCCAGTGGTGGCCGATCTGCGCCCCAGCGGCAAATACATGATGAGTGAACTGGTGGCCATTGGCGGTATCCAGCCGCTGATGAAACGCATGCTCGCCGCCGGCATGCTGCACGGTGATGTGCTGACGGTGACTGGCAAGACCCTGGCGGACAACCTCAAAGACGTGCCCGACTATCCCGAAGGCCAGGACGTGATCCTGCCCTTCGACACGCCGATCAAGAAGGACTCGCACCTGGTGGTGCTGCACGGCAACCTCTCACCCACCGGCGCCGTGGCCAAGATCACCGGCAAGGAAGGTTTGCGCTTTGAAGGCACGGCGCGGGTTTATCACGGAGAGGAAGGCGCGCTGGCGGGGATTCTCAATGGCGAGGTCAAGGCGGGCGATGTGATCGTGATCCGCTACGAAGGGCCCAAGGGCGGTCCGGGTATGCGCGAGATGCTGTCGCCCACTTCGGCGGTGATGGGTAAAGGCTTGGGCAAGGAAGTCGCGTTGATTACAGATGGGCGTTTTTCGGGTGGCTCGCACGGTTTTGTCGTGGGGCATATCACGCCGGAGGCCTTTGAGGGTGGGCCGATTGCGTTAGTTGAGAATGGCGACAGGATCACCATTGACGCCGAAACCCGGCTGATTACAGTGGATGTTTCCGATGCCGTGTTGGCCGAGCGTAAGACCCGTTGGGTGCGGCCGGCGTCCAAGTACAAGCGTGGGGTGTTGGCGAAGTATGCCAAAACCGTGTCGAGCGCTTCGGAAGGGGCTGTGACGGATAAGTATCTTTAAGGCTTTGGATTTGTTTTGTTTGGGCTATTGCCATCGCGAGCAGGCTCACTCCTACATTGGATCTCGGGCGTTTACAAAACCCATGTAGGAGTGAGCCTGCTCGCGATGGCGTCTATACAGACACCATCAATTCAAAGCCTGAACCGATCCACCGACTGCGACAGTTTCCCCGCCAGACTCGACAACTCATCGGTCGTCGACGCCGTCTGCCCAATCACCTTGCTATTGCCTTCCGACATCCCCGCAATCATGTCCACCTGATGCGCGATTTCGTTGCTGGCCAGGCTTTGCTCGCCGATGGTGCGGGTAATGTCGTTGACCAGTTGCGTGGTGCTCAGTGTCGCGTCGAGGATTTCACGAATCGCCCGTTCAACATCGGCGGTCACGGCCATGCCTTTGTCGACCTGCGCCACGCCCGCTTCCATGCTGGTTACCGCTTCGCGGGTGCTTTGCTGGATGCGCGCGACCATGCTGGCAATTTCCTGAGTGGAGGCGCTGGTGCGGCCGGCGAGGTTGCGCACCTCGTCGGCGACCACGGCAAAGCCACGGCCCTGCTCACCGGCACGGGCGGCTTCGATGGCGGCGTTCAACGCCAACAGATTGGTCTGGTCAGCGATGCCCTTGATCACCTGAATGATGTTGAAAATCCCTTCCGACTCCTTGTCCAGCGTACGAATCACCTGAGCCGACTGCTGCGCGGAACGGGCGATGCCGTCCATGTCTTCGACAACCTGATGGATCACCCGACCGCCATCCTTGGCCAGTGACTCGGCCTGGTTAGCCATGTCCAGCGCGCGTTCGGCGTGGCGGGTGATTTCCTCAATGCTGGCGGTCATTTCGCTGGCGGCGGCGGCCATGGTGCTGGCGGCGGCGCTTTGCTGCTGACTGCTGTCAGCGACCTGATGGCAACCGCTGCTGAGTTGATCACTCATGCCGCTGACGCCATGGGCATTGCTGCGTACCACTTCGATCATACCCCGCAGATCGCGCTGCATGGTCGCCAGGCTGCGGATCAACGCGCTGGCTTCGTCCTTTTGTGTCGGCTCGACAATCGGTTCGCTCAAGTTGCCGTGGGCGATGCTTTGGGCAATCCGGCTGGCGGTCTGCAACGGCCCCATGATGCTCAGAATCACCCAGCGCCCCTGAATCAACAGCAACACCAGGCTGGCGATCAGCACCACGCCGAGGGTGAAGTTGGCGCTGTGGATGACTTGCGCCGTGCCTTGGCTGGTCTGCTGCGTGTTGGTTTCGATCAACTCGCTGAGGGCCGCCATCTGGTCTTCCAGTTGGCTGAACGCGGTATTGAAAGTGCCCAGTTCCTTTTGCGCAGCTTCAGGATTTTCCAGCGCCAGGCCAACGATACGCTCGGCGGCGCTGATGTAGGTGTCGAGGCTCGGTTTGACCTTGTTCAGCGCGGTCTTGAGAGTGTCGTTGACCGGCAGCTTGAGGTTCTCACCCAGCACGTCACGAAAATGCTTCGCGTGCTCCTCGATGGAACTGTGGACGTCAGCCTTGCTGCTGGTGCTTTTGCCCAAGCCCACCAGCATCGCCGACAGCACGTCAGCGCGCAGGGCGTCGTGCATCATGTCGGCTTCGAGGTGATTGCGCAGCGCCGTCATGCTGACCTCGCTTTCGTTCACTGCGTCAGCCATCTGTGTGTTGCCCACGTAACTGACCAGGCTGACGATCAGCGCGGTCAGCAAACTGGTGCCAATCAACAAGAGTAAACGGAGTTTTATAGACATGGTGCAGCCCTCTGTTGGCACGTCGGCATTATGAAAACGCTATCGACTGCAAACGCCACATATTTAAGGCAGGACCGGCACTTTTCGCATTTTGCGACACGCGGTAGGCAACGCCGCTGTTTTTTGCGCCCCTCCTTCCTGAACCTAGTCTCAAAACCCCAGTCATACAGGCGCCTTGAAATCCCACTTACCGTCGTCTCTGATCAGAGCTGTCCGCCTCATGCACCCGACCGTCCTCGCCTTGCGCTGCGCCTCGCTGTGTCTTTTGCCTGTGTTTGCTCTATTTGCCTCCCCCGCTCATGCCAATGGCGAACGCCAACTGGTGGCGGCGATCAACGATTACCGTGCCCATCCCCAGCGCTGCGACAGGCGCCCGGCACAACGCCTGGCACCGCTGGCGCTGAATTCCAACCTGGCATTGCCCATCGGTTATGGCGGTGGTTTGCGCGATCGGCTGAAGGCTTCCGGCTATTCAGCAGTGACCGTACGCAGCATACGGGTGGTCGGCGCGCAGGATGCCGATGAAGCGTTTGACAGGCTTCAGGACGATTACTGCGGGGCGCTGCTGGATGGCCAGTACGCCGACATTGGTGTCAGCCGCGCCCGAAGTGAATGGCAAGTGGTGCTCGCGCAGCCGGTGCTCGACCGCAAGGTCGGCGATACACGCGCCGTCAGCAAAGCGTTGCTGGCGCAGGTCAACGCCGCGCGGGCCAAGTCGCGGATGTGCGGCGGCCAGCGCTTCTCTGCCGCGCGGCCGCTCAGCTGGAACGCTGCTTTGGGTGCCGCCGCACAAGGCCACAGCAAGGCCATGGCCTACGGCAATTACTTCGCCCACCGCGACCCCGACGGCGATATGCCCGCGGATCGCGCGAGGGCCGCCGGTTACCGCGGCAGGCAGATCGGCGAAAACATTGCCGCCGGGCAGAGTTCACCGAGCAAGGCGATGGCCGGGTGGCTGGCCAGCCCCGGGCATTGTGCGACCCTGATGAACCCGATGTTTACTCAGGTCGGCGCGGCGTATGCAGCGGATGCGCGCAGTGATGAGGGGGTGTATTGGACGATGCTGTTCGGGGCGCAATGACCGTGGTCATGCCTGCCGCTTTTTCAGCAGGCACATCACCCACACACTGAAACAGAAGTTCGTATCGCGCCTCTGACTTGGGCTGCAGGGTACGGGCTCCTGGCTTAACCTCGCATTGAACGCTTGCGCGCCAGACGCTGCTGCCAATTGCCATCATTGGCACGCTGACATTGCTCTTCAGAATCGAACTGCACATGGGCCGATACCGGTTTGACGATGACATCCGCGTCGCTCAGAGCCATCGCTGTCAGTTCGACCATGCGCTCCCCTTGCCCGCCGGCCAACGCCTGATCCTTATTAGCCTGAGTGTCAAAAACCCAGATCACCCTGAGGCTTGAAGGGAATACGGTGTAATCGACTACATGGGTCAGCCAATCAAACCCGACGACTTCCGCTTTGGCGGTTTCACAGGCATCGGTCAGGGTGGCGACCAGACGGCGTTCGATGTGAGCCTGGTCGCGTTTGCTCAATCCCATGGAGGAATCCTTGTGATGATCGAGATAAAAGTGGCGGAGCCTACAAATGATGCTTCTACAAATCAAATTGATTCGCCCGTGCAGCAGTGGTTCCAAGGCGCCAGCTACCTTCCGGCCTTACTCAACCCTTGTGGGCGCAGGGCTTACCCGCGATGGGACCATCAGCCCCGGTCAATTCCGATGCCTCCCATAAAAGCTTTTACCTATCAGCCCCGAATACTCCACCTATTAGCTGACTTGCAGATAGGCGTCTAACCTTATTCCAGCGCTGGCGTCAGCCGGCCGGTTTTGAGCTGATAAGGAGACAGGAATGAGTCAGAAACATGGCTAAGCCTGCCGTGGGCCACCGTGATTGCACCTCTTTTTTTCTGTACCGATAGCCGTGTGATCAAAACAATCAGTGAATCGAACTGCTGGCCCAGCAGCCTGTGTCATTGCTTTCGCTCGTCGCTATTCCAGAACCCACAAAGGGCCGGATAGCCCGGATGAACACGACCAAAGGTAGCTCGCACATGGCAAATGAATCGAAATGCCCGTTTAACCACGCCGCCGGCGGTGGCACGACGAACCGCGATTGGTGGCCGAACCAGCTGAATCTGAAAATCCTGCACCAGCACTCGTCCCTGTCCGATCCGCTGGACGAGGGCTTCAACTACAGTGAAGCGTTCAAAAAACTGGACTTTGCCGCGGTCAAAAGAGACCTCACGGCACTGATGACCGATTCGCAAGACTGGTGGCCGGCCGACTTCGGTCATTATGGGCCGCTGTTCATTCGCATGGCCTGGCACGCCGCCGGTACTTATCGCACCGGTGACGGTCGCGGTGGCGCCGGTTCCGGCCAGCAACGCTTTGCCCCCCTCAACAGCTGGCCGGATAACGTCAGCCTCGACAAGGCACGCCGGCTGCTCTGGCCGATCAAGCAAAAATATGGCCGCAACATTTCCTGGGCAGACCTGATCGTACTCACCGGCAACGTCGCGCTGGAGTCCATGGGCTTCAAGACCTTCGGCTTCTCCGGTGGTCGTCCCGACGTTTGGGAACCGGACGAAGACGTGTACTGGGGCTCCGAAAACAAATGGCTGGGTGGTGACACCCGCTATGGCAAAGAAAACGAGCCCATGCAAGAACCCGGCGACGGCCCACTCGTGGCTGAACCGGGAGAAAACGAGGAGAGCCGCACCGAACAGGGCCGCAATCTGGAAAACCCGCTTGCGGCCGTGCAAATGGGCCTCATCTACGTCAATCCCGAAGGCCCTGAGGGCAATCCGGATCCCGTCGCTTCAGCCAAGGACATCCGTGAAACCTTCGGCCGCATGGCGATGAACGATGAAGAAACCGTAGCCCTGATCGCGGGGGGGCACGCCTTCGGTAAAACCCACGGCGCCGGACCTGCCGACAATGTCGGTGCCGAGCCCGAAGCCGCCGGTCTCGAACAGCAAGGCTTTGGCTGGAAGAACAGTTTTGGCACCGGTAAAGGCGCGGACACCATCACCAGCGGCCTGGAGGTGACCTGGACCACCACGCCGACAAAATGGAGCAACAACTACCTGGAAAACCTGTTCGGCTTCGAGTGGGAACTGAGCAAAAGCCCCGCCGGGGCGAACCAGTGGGTGGCGAAAAACGGTGCAGGTGCCGGCACCATTCCGGATGCCCACGACCCGTCCAAACGGCGCAATCCGACCATGCTGACCTCGGACCTGGCCCTGCGTTTCGACCCGATCTATGAGCCGATTTCCCGGCGTTTCCTGGCCAATCCCGATCAACTGGCCGACGCCTTCGCCCGCGCCTGGTTCAAGCTGATCCACCGCGACATGGGTCCCCTCTCCCGCTACCTCGGCCCGGAAATGCCGAACGAAGAACTGCTGTGGCAAGACCCGATCCCGGCGGTCGATCATGCCTTGGTCAACGACAGCGATGTCGCCGCACTCAAGAGCAAAATCCTCGCCTCCGGCCTGTCGGTTTCGCAGCTTGTGTCCACCGCTTGGGCGGCGGCTTCGACCTTCCGAGGCTCCGACAAACGCGGCGGTGCCAACGGCGGACGCCTGCGTCTGGCCCCGCAGAAATTCTGGGCAGCCAACCAGCCGGAACAACTGGCGAACGTGCTGGCGAAACTTGAAAGCATCCAGAACGAGTTCAACAGCGGCGGCAAGAAAGTCTCGCTGGCGGACCTGATCGTGCTGGCCGGTAACGCCGGCGTTGAACAGGCCGCAAAAAATGCCGGGCACACCGTCACCGTGCCATTCACGCCAGGACGGATGGACGCCTCACAAGAGCAAACCGACGTGGAATCCTTCGGCTTCCTCGAACCGATTGCCGATGGCTTCCGCAACTACCTGAAAACCAACTACCGCGTACCGGCCGAGCACTTGTTGATCGACAAGGCGCAATTGCTGACGCTCACCGCGCCAGAAATGACCGCGTTGGTCGGCGGCCTGCGTGTGTTGAACACCAACGTCGGACAAACCCGGCACGGCGTGTTCACCCAGCAACCGGAAGCGCTGACCAACGACTTCTTCACCCACCTGCTCGACATGGGCGTGGAATGGAAACCGACCTCCGAAGCGGCTCAAGAGTTTGAAGGCCGGGATCGCAAAACCGGTCAAGTGAAGTGGACCGGGACGCGGGTGGATCTGGTCTTTGGTTCGAATGCGCAATTAAGGGCATTGGCTGAGGTGTATGCGAGCAGCGACGCGAAGGAGAAGTTCGTCAACGACTTCGTGGCGGCCTGGACCAAGGTGATGAACCTCGACCGGTTTGATGTGAAGTGAAGCACCTGTTCCACCCCGACCCGGTGACAAGGGCCGGGGTGGCCTGACTCGTGCAGATCGACACAACAACAAAGATCCCCTGTAGGAGTGAGGTTAAAAAGCCTCGCCCCCTCGCTGACCAGGGATCAACGCTCTCGATAACGACTATGCCCAAGGGTGTTTTTTCATTACCGGGCTCCAGCACTACAGTGGCCACATCTTCTTCCCCCACTCTGGAGCAACATCATGAAAAGCATCATCGGTCTTGGTTTCGCCCTGTCGGTCCTTGGCGCTACGTCCGCTATCGCCGCCCCGCATACCACTTCGCAGGTTGTCGCCGCCGTCAAGGTCAGCCAACCGGCGACACTGAACGTGAACACGGTCGGTCTTGATCACAAAGACAGCCAGCCAAGCAAACTCTACGTCGCTGAAAACCGTCCTGAATTCGGTTCGAAGTATCAGCGTTATTGATTAACCGCTTTTGCACCGTTTGAACAAAACCCCGGGCAGATCCGATCTCCCCGGGGTTTTTCTTTGCCTTACGCAATCCCTGTAGCAGCTGCCACCAGTCGTGCGGCCAGGGCTTTGGCCTGCAGCGCTACGTCGGTGACGGCGGTACTTTCCCACCACATGCCGCGCAACGGTGGGCCCATGGCGAACAGGCGACGAGCGACCTGGCCATCGGCGTCCAGTACGGCACCGTCGACCACCGCCGCAATTCCCAGCGCCAATGGTCCCGGCTGGATCAGTCCGCGCGCCAGCAATTGCTGCGGCAACGGTCGAGCGACCCGACGCCAGTCGTATTCGATACCGCTGGAGTTGATCAACGCCGCGCCAGTCACCACACAGGTGTCGGCCTCGCCACGGCGGCGAATGCGGATGCTGACGCCACCCTGCGACACGGGCTCAAGCCCTTTGAACGACGCGGCCTGAATCCGCAACCGCCCTTCCCGGTGCAACCGTTCCACCAGGGCCGCACTCAACGGCGGCGAGCGGTGGTGATGACTTTCCCACCATGGCCGGACATGCCGCACAAACTGCCGACGTTGCAGGTCCGTGGCCTGATTCCACAACCGCCCAATGTGCGCCCGCACGGTATCGAGCGGTGCTTGCCAGTCGATACCTTGGGCGATCGCCTCGCGGCATTGCCGGCGCAGTTCGCGCACCAGTTGCCGGGGGGTGCGAAGGCTGTGATCCGCGGCCAGAAAATCCACCCAGGCTGGCGGTTGCCGTCGCACATGCGGCAGCAAGCCGTGGCGGGAAAACACTTCGATCGGTCCGCGATGCCCAGCCTGTTCCAGCGACACCACGGCATCGACCATGGTCAGGCCGGAACCGATGATCAACACCGTTGATTGTGGATCGAGCTGACGCATCGCGGCGACAGCCCACGGATCGAGCGCGGCGGCGTTCAAACCGCTGGACTCGGTCTGTGGTGTGCGCGCGGCGGGGAACATGCCTGTCGCCAGCACCGCATAAGCGCCCTGCAAGCGTTGCCCGTCACTCAAGGTCAGCCGTACCGAATCGTCGTCGGTTTGCAGATCGATTACTTCAGCCTGTACATGCTCGACGGTTGAGCCATTCAACGCGCCGGCCGCTTGCGCTTCAGCCAGACGTTGTTGCACGTACACACCGAACAGCCCTCGTGGCGGGAACAACTCGCTGATCGGTACTGGTTGCTCAGCCGATTCCGGCCAGCCACCCGCGGCAATGTGCTCGGTCAGCCATTGCGTCAAGTCATCGGCATTGTCGGGGTCGACGCTCATCCGCGCTGCGTTGCCGTTCAGCGTATGACCCAATTCGACCGCGCTGTAGGCTTCGCCTCGACCGAGTTCGGCACGTGGTTCGATCACCAGCACCGAACGGCGGCCCGGCAAGCGCAACAACTGCGCCGCCAGCATCGCACCACTAAGGCCGCCGCCGATGATCAGCATGTCGGCGTGGCGGATGGCATTGGTCGTCTGTGCGCTTTGGATTTCGCTCATGCCATGCTCATTGGTCAAATGGAAAGCTGCTGCGTGCCACCTTAATGGGTTGCTCTCCCGCACACAAACCCACCCTTAGTAGGAGTGGGCCTGCTCGCGAAGGCGTCTACGCAGACACCATTTCTTCTCCAGTTGCCGCAACGTCGCCAGATCCCGATACCCCGCCCCCGGATGACTCTCCGGCAACCGCGCCCCCTCCTCAAACAACTTCTCGGGATTCTGATAAAGGCGCCAGGACCTTTTGCAGGCGTCGTACCCGAATACTATCTCCAGCTATTTCAACGGGTTGGCGAACCTTCCGAGAACAAAGTGCAGCTGTAGAAAGGCAAAGTGTCCATCCCCTGTTGATCGGCGAACAGTCAGATCACCACGTTGCGCACAAACCGCGCTGCCACCGGGCCATCGTTGCGATAGGCATGAGGCTGGTTGCTGGCGAACATGAAAAACTCACCGGCAGCGATGTGCTGTGGCGTATCACCCAACATCAGGGTCAGGCAGCCTTCGAACACGTAGATCTGTTCACTCCAGCCTTCGGCATCTGGTTGCGACGGATAAACTTCACCTGGTTGCAGGCACCATTCCCATTGCTCCACTTCGCGAGTCGCGGTGGCCTTGGACAATAAAACAGCTTTGCTGCCGGGGATTAATCCGGCCCAGGCCACTTCGTTGATGCGACTCGCATCGCGGGCGTCCGGTGCCTGAATAAGGTCGCTGAACCTCACGTCCAGCGCTTCGGCCACTCGGTCGAGGGTGGTCAGGCTGACGTTCTTCTCGCCGGCCTCGATGGCCACCAGCATCCGGCGGCTGACCCCGGACTTTTCGGCCAGCGCGGTCTGGCTCATGTCGGCGGCATGGCGCAGGCGCCGAACGTTTTGGCTGACGTGCTGGAGGACCGAAGCCCGTTGCGTGGAATCTTTGTGCACTATATTGCTCACTTGGTGGGGTTGGGCAGTATACTGCGCAACATTCGGCGCATTGTGCGTCCCCCTCAGGTAGCGTGCAAGGTCATGACGTCGGTGAACTCCTCTTCCCCCCGTTTCTCACGGTTCAGCAAAGCCGAGTGCGTGCTGGTGCTGATCACCATGGTCTGGGGCGGCACCTTTTTGTTGGTGCAGCACGCCATGACCGTCAGCGGCCCGATGTTTTTCGTCGGCCTGCGCTTCGCCGCTGCTGCGAGTCTTGTGGCGCTGTTCTCCTGGCGCCACTTGCGGGAACTGACCTTGTTCGAACTCAAGGCCGGGGCCTTTATCGGTGTGGCGATCATGCTCGGGTACGGCTTGCAGACCGTGGGCTTGCAGAGCATTCCCAGCAGTCAATCGGCGTTTATCACGGCGTTGTACGTGCCCTTTGTGCCGCTGCTGCAATGGCTGGTGTTGGGACGTCGCCCGGGGTTGATGCCGAGCATCGGGATCATGCTGGCGTTTACCGGGCTGATGTTGCTGTCGGGACCGTCCGGCGCTTCGTTCAATTTCAGCCCAGGTGAAATTGCCACGCTGATCAGTGCCATTGCGATTGCCGCCGAAATCATTCTGATCAGCACCTATGCCGGTCAGGTCGATGTGCGGCGGGTGACGGTGGTGCAATTGGCAACCACCTCGGTGCTGGCGTTTCTGATGGTGGTGCCGACCCAGGAACGCATTCCGGACTTTTCCTGGCTGCTGTTGTGCAGCGCGTTGGGGCTGGGCGCGGCGAGTGCGGCGATTCAGGTGGCGATGAACTGGGCGCAGAAGAGCGTTTCACCGACCCGGGCGACCTTGATTTATGCGGGCGAGCCGGTGTGGGCCGGGATTGTCGGGCGGATCGCCGGGGAGCGGTTGCCGGCGATTGCGCTGGTGGGCGCGGGGTTGATTGTGGCGGCGGTGATTGTCAGTGAGTTGAAGACCAAAGGTAAGGAGACTGCGGCTGAGGGAGAGTTGGAGCGGGAAACCTCGGTTGAACCTTGATAATTCTGTTGCCGGATAGATAGCTATCGCGAGCTTGCTCGCGATGGGGCCAGACCGGCTAAAAACTGGCCCTGGAAACCATGTGAATCAGCCTTTTTCCGTCTACCGTGTAGGATTCTGCGACAGCTTGGCGTTTGGCGATCTTGGGAGTGGCACGTATGATGCTTCACAAACTTCCGCAGATTAGAAGCCTATGTCCTTGATAGTTCTACTGCTTCTGCCTTTTATCGGCAGCTGTCTGGCAGCCGTCCTGCCACACAACGCACGCAATACCGCCCCCCTGCTGGCCGGCCTGATCGCACTGATCGGCACGGTCCAGGTCGCGCTTCTGTATCCACAAATCGCCCATGGCGGAGTGATCCGCGAAGAATTCTTCTGGCTGCCAAGCCTCGGCCTTAACTTCGTCCTGCGCCTGGACGGCTTCGCCTGGTTGTTCTCGATGCTGGTACTGGGCATCGGCACGCTGGTGTCGTTGTACGCACGTTACTACATGTCGCCGGACGATCCGGTGCCCCGGTTCTTCGCGTTTTTCCTGGCGTTCATGGGCGCCATGCTCGGGCTGGTGATTTCCGGCAACCTGATCCAGATCGTGTTTTTCTGGGAGCTGACCAGCCTCTTCTCGTTCCTGCTGATCGGTTACTGGCACCACCGCAGCGACGCGCGACGCGGCGCCTACATGGCGCTGATGGTCACCGGCGCAGGCGGTTTGTGCCTGCTGGCGGGGGTCATGCTCCTCGGCCATGTGGTCGGCAGCTATGACCTGGACAAGGTCCTGGCCGCCGGCGAGCTGATTCGCGCACATGCCCTCTACCCTATTCTGTTGCCCCTGATCCTGATTGGCGCCTTGAGCAAAAGCGCCCAATTCCCCTTCCACTTCTGGCTGCCCCACGCGATGGCGGCGCCGACACCGGTCTCGGCCTATCTGCACTCGGCGACCATGGTCAAGGCCGGGGTGTTTCTGCTGGCACGGCTGTGGCCGTCGCTGTCCGGCAGCGAAGAATGGTTCTACATCGTCAGCGGCGCCGGCGCCTGCACCCTGTTGCTGGGCGCGTACTGCGCGATGTTCCAGAACGACCTCAAAGGGCTGCTGGCCTATTCGACCATCAGCCACCTGGGCCTGATCACCCTGCTGCTGGGCTTGAACAGCCCGCTGGCGGCCGTCGCCGCAGTGTTCCACATTCTCAACCACGCGACCTTCAAGGCCTCGTTGTTCATGGCCGCCGGGATCATCGACCACGAAAGCGGCACCCGCGACATTCGCAAGCTCAGCGGCTTGATCAAGCTGATTCCGTTCACCGCCACCCTGGCCATGGTCGCCAGCGCCTCGATGGCCGGTGTGCCGCTGCTCAACGGTTTCCTCTCGAAAGAAATGTTCTTCGCCGAAACCGTGTTCATCAATGCCACGGCCTGGGTCGAGTGGAGCCTGCCAATCGTCGCGACCATCGCCGGCACTTTCAGCGTCGCCTATTCGTTACGCTTCACCGTCGACGTGTTCTTCGGCCCGACCGCCACCGACCTGCCGCACACCCCGCACGAGCCGCCACGCTGGATGCGTGCGCCGGTGGAATTGCTGGTGTTCACCTGCCTGGTGGTGGGGATGTTCCCGGCGCAAGTGGTCGGTTCCATTCTGGCCGCTGCGGCCCTGCCGGTGGTCGGAGGAACCCTGCCGGAATACAGCCTGGCGATCTGGCACGGCTTGAACGCGCCGATGATCATGAGCTTGATCGCCATGTCCGGCGGCATCGTGCTCTACCTGCTGTTGCGCAATCAGCTCAAGCGCGGGCGCTTCAAATACCCACCGGTGATTGGCCGGTTCAACGGCAAGCGCCTGTTCGAGCGCGGCCTGGTGATCATGATGCGCCTGGCCCGTCGCCTGGTGCGCCGGATCAGCACCAACCGCCTGCAAACCCAATTGTTCCTGGTGGTCCTCGCCGCCGTGCTGGCCGGGCTGATCCCGATGCTTCACAGCAGCCTGAGCTGGGGTGACCGGCCGAAAATCCCCGGCTCCATCGTGTTCGTGACCCTGTGGCTGCTGGCGATTGCCTGCGCCCTCGGCGCAGCGTGGCAGGCCAAGTATCACCGGCTCGCGGCCCTGACCATGGTCAGCGTCTGCGGCCTGATGACCTGCGTAACCTTCGTCTGGTTCTCCGCGCCGGACCTGGCGTTGACGCAACTGGCGGTCGAAGTGGTGACCACGGTGCTGATCCTGCTGGGCCTGCGCTGGCTGCCACGCCGGATCGAAGAAGTCTCGCCACTGCCGAGCACCCTGCGCAAGGCGCGCATCCGGCGGATCCGCGACTTGCTGTTGTCGACCGGGGTCGGTGGCGGCATGGCCTTGCTGGCCTACGCGATGCTGACGCGCCAGACGCCCAACGATATTTCCTCGTTCTACCTCAGTCGCGCCCTGCCCGAAGGCGGCGGCAGCAACGTGGTCAACGTGATGCTGGTGGACTTCCGTGGCTTCGACACCTTGGGTGAAATCACCGTGCTGGTGGCCGTGGCCCTGACCGTGTTCGCCCTGCTGCGACGCTTCCGCCCGCCGAAAGAAAGCCTGCAGTTGCCGGCGCAGCAACGCCTGTTGGCACCGGACGTGGTCACTGACCTGGTCAACCCGCGCCACGCCAGCGACACCGCACTGGGTTTCATGATGGTCCCGGCGGTGCTGGTACGCCTGTTGTTGCCGATTGCGCTGGTGGTGTCGTTCTACCTGTTCATGCGCGGGCACAACCAACCGGGCGGCGGTTTTGTCGCCGGGCTGGTGATGTCGGTGGCGTTCATCCTGCAATACATGGTCGCCGGCACGCAGTGGGTCGAGGCGCAAATGAGCCTGCGACCGCTGCGTTGGATGGGCACCGGGCTGCTGTTCGCCACGGTCACCGGGCTTGGAGCCATGGCGGTCGGTTATCCGTTCCTCACCACCCACACCTGGCATTTTTCATTGCCGGTACTGGGGGACATTCACATCGCCAGCGCGCTGTTTTTCGACATTGGCGTGTATGCCGTGGTGGTCGGTTCGACGCTGTTGATCCTCACCGCCCTCGCCCACCAATCGGTTCGCGGCCACAAAACCGCGGCCCAGCCTAAACCCGTCGCCACGCAAGGAGCCGTCTGATGGAAGAAGTCATCGCAATCGCCATCGGCGTGCTTGCGGCCTCCGGCGTCTGGCTGATCCTGCGGCCACGGACCTTTCAGGTGGTGATGGGCCTGTGCCTGCTGTCCTATGGCGTCAACCTGTTCATCTTCAGCATGGGCAGCCTGTTCATCGGCCGCGAGCCGATCATCAAGGATGGCGTGCCGCAAGACTTGTTGCATTACACCGATCCCCTGCCACAAGCACTGGTGCTGACCGCCATCGTGATCAGCTTCGCCATGACCGCATTGTTTCTGGTGGTACTGCTCGCTTCCCGGGGCTTGACCGGGACCGACCATGTGGATGGCCGGGAGCCTAAAGAATGAATGCGATGACGCACCTGATCGCCGCACCGATTCTGCTGCCGCTGCTGACCGCCGCCATCATGTTGATGCTCGGCGAGAAACACCGTCCGCTGAAGGCCAAGATCAACCTGTTCTCCAGCCTGCTCGGCCTGGGAATTTCCGTGTTGCTGCTGCAATGGACACAAACCACTGGCGTGCCCGGTTCCATCGGCGTGTACCTGCCGGGCAACTGGCAAGTGCCGTTCGGCCTGGTGTTGGTGGTCGATCGGCTGTCGGCCTTGATGCTGGTGCTGACCGGGATCATCGGCGTCAGCGCCTTGCTGTTCGCCATGGCCCGTTGGGACGGCGCCGGTTCAAGCTTCCACGCGTTGTTCCAGATTCAATTGATGGGGTTGTACGGTGCGTTCCTGACCGCCGACCTGTTCAACCTGTTCGTGTTCTTCGAAGTGCTGCTGGCGGCGTCCTACGGCTTGATGCTGCACGGCTCGGGCCGGCCGCGGGTGTCGGCGGGGCTGCATTACATTTCGATCAACCTGTTGGCATCGTCGCTGTTCCTGATTGGCGCGGCGCTGATCTATGGCGTCACCGGCACACTGAACATGGCCGACCTGGCGCTGAAAATCCCGCTGGTGCCGGAAGCTGATCGCGGTTTGCTGCATGCTGGCGCGGGGATTCTCGCGGTGGCGTTTCTGGCCAAGGCCGGGATGTGGCCGCTGAACTTCTGGCTGGTGCCGGCCTACTCCTCGGCCAGCGCTCCGGTGGCGGCGATGTTCGCGATCATGACCAAGGTCGGTGTCTACACCTTGCTGCGCTTGTGGACGCTGCTGTTCTCCGGTCAGGCCGGGGCGTCCGCCTACTTTGGCGGCGACTGGCTGATCTACGGCGGCATGGCGACGATTGTCTGCGCGGCATTGGCGATTCTGGCGGCGCAACGCCTGGAAAAGATGGCCAGCCTGAGCATCCTGGTGTCGGCCGGGATCCTGCTGTCAGCCATTGGTTTCGCCCAGCCAAACCTGATCGCGGCGGCGCTGTTTTATCTGGTCAGCTCGACCCTGGCACTGAGTGCATTGTTCCTGCTGTCCGAGTTGATCGAGCGCTCGCGTTCGGTCAATGAACTGCCGTTGTTCGACGACGCCGACCTGATTGCGCGACCGGCGCCGGCTGCGCAACCGCTCAAAGGCATCAACCTCGATGACGACCAGAAAGCGGTGGTCGGCCAGGTGATTCCCTGGACCATGGCCTTCCTCGGCCTGAGCTTTATTGCCTGCGCGCTGCTGATCATCGGCATGCCGCCGCTCTCCGGGTTCATCGGCAAGCTCACCCTGCTCAACGCCCTTCTCAATCCGTTGGGCCTGGGGAACGGCGTCGGCGAACCGGTATCGAATGCGGCGTGGGGGTTGCTGGCGTTGTTGATTCTGTCGGGGCTCGCCTCGTTGATCGCATTCTCGCGCCTGGGCATCCAGCGCTTCTGGACCCCGCAAGAGCGCCCATCACCACTGCTGCGCCGCTTTGAATGCGTGCCGATCATCGTCCTGCTGGGACTGAGCATTGCGTTGACCTTCAAGGCTGAACCGCTGCTGCGCTACACCCAAGCGGCCGCTGACGCTTTGAACAACCCGCAGCAATACGTGATGGCCGTGCTCGGCACCCGTGCGGTGCCAAGCCCGGAAGCCAAGGCGGCGATGGCGGAGGTGCAACCATGAAGCGCTTGTTCCCTGCTCCCTGGCTGTCCTTGGCACTCTTGCTGTTATGGCTGGTGCTGAACCAGTCGATCAGCCCTGGCAACCTTCTGCTCGGTGTGATGCTGGGTTTCTGCGCGCCGTTGATGATGCGCCGGTTGCGACCGCTGCCCATTCGAATTCGTCGTCCGGGGGTGATCCTGCGCTTGCTGCTGGTGGTCGGTCGCGATGTGGTGGTGTCCAACCTCGCCGTGGCCTGGGGCGTGCTGAACGCCGGTCGCCGTCCGCCCCGCTCGCGCTTCATCAAGGTGCCGCTGGACTTGCGCGATGCCAATGGCCTCGCCGCGCTGTCGGCGATCTGCACCGTGGTGCCTGGCACCGTGTGGTCGGAACTGGCGCTTGATCGCAGCATCCTGTTGCTGCATGTGTTCGATCTGGATGACGAAGCGCTGTTCATCCAGCACTTCAAGGCGACCTATGAGCGCCCCTTGATGGAGATTTTCGAATGAGCGCATTGCTGTCGAACGCCATCCTGGCGAGCCTGTTCCTGTTTTCCGTGGCGATGATCCTGACGCTGCTGCGCCTGTTCAAAGGACCATCGGCCCAGGATCGGGTACTGGCGCTGGATTACCTGTACATCATCGCAATGCTGATGATGCTGACGCTCGGCATTCGCTATGCCAGTGACACCTATTTCGAGGCGGCGCTGTTGATCGCCCTGTTCGGCTTCGTCGGCTCGTTTGCCCTGGCGAAATTCCTGCTGCGTGGCGAGGTGATCGAATGACTGACGAACTGTCGCTGTGGGTTGAGATTCCAGTGGCGATTCTGCTGCTGCTCAGCAGTCTGTTTGCGCTCATTGGCGCCATTGGACTGGTGCGGATGAAGGATTACTTCCAGCGCATGCACCCGCCGGCGTTGGCCTCGACATTGGGTGCATGGTGCGTGGCACTGGCATCGATCATTTACTTTTCGGCACTCAAATTGGGGCCGGTGCTGCATGCGTGGCTGATTCCGATTCTATTGGCGATTACCGTGCCGGTGACGACCTTGTTGCTGGCTCGGGCGGCGTTGTTTCGCAAGCGCATGGCTGGGGATGATGTGCCGGCTGAGGTGAGTAGTCGGCGGAGTGAGAGGGGGAGCTGAATCCGGGGATTTGTATTGACTGGGAGGGCCTCATCGTCGGAACGCCGCCCGGAGCCTGCTCGCGATAGCGGTGGGACAGTCGGTATTGATGTGACTGATCCACCGCTATCGCGAGCAGGCTCACTCCTACTGTTAGATTTGCTTCAGGCGGAGATATTGGTCGGGATCCACGGATGCGCTGACCGACTGATAGTTGGCCAACAGGGCATGTTGTGTCTGGATCGGGTGCTCATGCGTTTCAGTGATAATCACCAAATCCGCCCCCGCCGCTTCTGCCGCGAGAATGCCTACAGGGGCATCTTCAAAGATCAGGCAATCCGTCACCTCGACACCCAGCCGCTTGGCGGCCAACCGATACCCCGCTGGATCCGGTTTCCCGGCGCTGACCTCTTCAGCCGTCACCATGACATCCGGCTCGGGAATGCCCGCCGCCGCCATCCGGCGCAACGCCAGCGTTCTGGGCGCGGACGTCACGATTGCCCATTGACCGGCCGGCAAGGACCGAAGGAATGCCGCCGCACCACGAACCTCGACAACCCCCTCCACGTCTTCTATTTCTGCCTCGGTAATCCACGCCGCTTCAGCTTCGGCATCTACACCCGGCAACCCCTGTCGGTTCACCGTGTCGATGGCGCGGACGCCGTGAATGGTTGGCAGGAAGGACGCAACATCCACCCCGTGGCGCACGGCCCAGATCGTCCAGATCCGCTCGGCGGCGGCAATGGAATTGAGCACGGTGCCGTCCATGTCGAACAGGAACGCGCGGTACGGTGTGTTGAAAACGGATCGATGAGCAGACAAGGATGAGCTTCCTCTCGCAAGGGCCTGGCGGGTGTGCCGAGCAATGTAGCATTTACTTGCGAGACGGACTCATGCAGCGCAATAACGTTTCAGCTGAAGGGTTTGGACTTCAAGGCGTCCTTGACGCAGTCGAGCAGTTGGCCGAGTGCCCAGGGCTTTTTGATGAACGAAACGGGATGCCTGACACCGGAGCTTTCCGGGGTTTCGAAACCGGACATGATCATGATCGGTTTGTCGGGCCAGCGGTCGCCAAACTGATTGGCCAGGTCAGCGCCATTGAGCTTGCCCGGCATGGTGATGTCGGTGAGCAACAGGCGGACGTTGTCCGAGTGTTGCTCCAGGTAAGCGGAAGCGGCGTCCGCGCTGGTCTGTGGCTGAACCACAAAACCCTCTTCCTGAAGAATTTCGCAGAGAAACTCCAGGATCAACGGGTCATCCTCGACCACCAGAATCAACCCGCCAGTTACGTTCGTGCCCACCGTCGATACTGGCCCCATGATTTCAACACTCCCTGAATACACCCATGATTTTGCGCAATAAATCCGCTGCCTATCAGGTATGAGCAGCGGACTTGGCGGAAATTCATTTTTGATACAGGAGACGACGAAATCAGGCGTCCTGCAAAATCAGGTCGGCGCCCTTCTCGGCCACCATCAGCACCGCCGCATGGGTATTGCCCGACGTCACGTTAGGAAAAATCGACGCATCGACGATGCGCAATCCCTCAAGACCATGGACTTTCAAACGCGGGTCGACCACGGACGTCTGCTCGTCCGAACCCATGGCGCAGGAACCACACAGGTGGTAAATCGAACCACTGTTTTCGCGGAAATACTGCAGCATCTGCTCGTCGGTTTCGACGACCGGCCCCGGCAACACTTCTTCAACCGTGATGCCCTTGAGCGCCGGTGCCTGCATGATCTTGCGCATCAAGCGGCTGCCCTGAATGACCTCGTCGATGTCCTTCTGGGTGCTCAAGTAATTCGGATCAATCAGTGCGGTGTCCCGGGGATTTTTCGAGGCGATCTCGATGTGCCCGCGACTGGTCGGTCGGCATGGGTTGAAGCACAACAGGAAGCCTGAGTACGGCTCCGGTTTGAGGCTGGCCTTGTTGTTTTTCGGGATCTGGTACGACAGCGGGTTGAAGTACAGCTGCAGGTTGGGGTTGGTTTGCTGCTCGTTGCCACGGAAGAATCCGCCGGCCTGATTGACGCTCATCGCCAGCGCGCCCTTGCGGGTGAACAGGTATTTCAGACCGAGTTTGAACTGACCGAACAGTGAACTCAGCTCATCGTTGAGCGTCGGGATATTGGCCTTGTAGTAATAGCTGGCGCACAGATGATCCTGCAGGTTCTGACCCACCGCCGGCAGGTGCTTGACCATCGGGATGTTGTGCTTGGCCAGCAGCGCCTGATCCGCGACACCGGACAGTTGCAGGATCTTCGGCGTGTCCACCGCACCAGCGCAAAGAATCACTTCTTTGTTGGCGGTGAAGGTTCGCACCACGCCGTGCTGGGTAATGGAAATTCCAGTTGCGCGGCCGTTATCGAACAGCACTCGGTCCACCAGGGCGTAGTGCTCGACAGTCAGGTTCGGCCGGCTCAGGGCCGGGTGCAAATGGGCAAAGCTGCTGGAGCAACGCTGGCCATTTTTGGTGTTGACGTCGTAAATGCCCGAACCTTCGAATTTCGGCCCGTTGAAGTCGTCGCTGTGCGGGTAACCGAGTTCATCGCAACCTTTGAGGAACACATCGCAGATCGGATGGGTCTGGCCCTTCATCGGCGTGATACTGATCGGGCCGCTGCCGCCGTGGTATTCGCTGTCGCCCAGCGGATGGTTTTCCAGTTTGCGGAAATACGGCAACACATCTTTAAAGCCCCAGCCTTCGTTGCCGTTGGCCGCCCAATCATCAAAGTCGTGGGCCTGGCCACGGACATAGATCATCGCGTTGATCGAACCCGAACCGCCCTGCACTTTGCCGCGTGGGGCGTAAATTTCGCGGTTGCTCAATTGCTTTTGTGGCTGGCTGTAGTACATCCAGTTGAAGGTTGGGTTGTAATACATTTTGGCGAAGCCGACCGGAATCTTGAACCACAAGGAACTGTCCTTGCCGCCCGCTTCCAGCAGCAACACCGAATGTTTGCCATTGGCCGAGAGCCGGTTGGCCAGAATGCAGCCTGCGGCGCCAGCGCCAGCGATGATGTAGTCGTAAGTCATGCAGGGTTACCGCGTAAGTCGTTGTACAAAAAAACCACCCATCCATCAGTCAAAACGCGATCCCTGTGGGAGCGAGCTTGCTCGCGAAGGCGCCGTGTCAGTCAACCTTAATGCTGAATGTCAGGCCTTCATCGCGAGCAAGCTCGCTCCCACAGGTTTTGCGAGTGGGCGGCAAATCCGCTCAGCCCCTGGCTGGCGATGTGTCTTTAACGTCCACCGGGGTCGGCGCCATTTGCAGGTGCAGGCGCTCGCCGGTGTATGGCGAATGCCTGCGCACCACGTCCATGTTCAGCTCCACGCCCAGGCCCGGCTCGGTGGACGGGATGATGTAGCCGTCCTCCCATTGCAGCGGCTTGGTCAGGACTTCGGCA
This sequence comes from Pseudomonas mucoides, assembly GCF_015461845.1. Lineage (GTDB taxonomy): Bacteria > Pseudomonadota > Gammaproteobacteria > Pseudomonadales > Pseudomonadaceae > Aquipseudomonas > Aquipseudomonas mucoides. The sequence continues at coordinate 993,398 of NZ_JACOPW010000002.1, forward strand.
TGGAAACCGCCCCAGGTCATGATGCTTTCCTGGATCAGGAAGTTCGGCGTGCAAGTTGCCAACTGGAAACTCGCGGCCGCGCCAATCGGCCCGTTGTAGAGGTGTGGGGCGATTTGCGCGTAATAGGCTTCGGCCATGCTGGCGATCTTTTTCGCTTCCAGCAGACCACCGCAGCGGGCGACGTTCATCTGCAGAATCGACGCGCCACCGGCTTGCAGCAGCTTGAAGAATTCGTACTTGGTGGTCAGTCGCTCACCGGTGGCAATCGGAATCGAAGTCTTGGCCGCGACCTGCGCCATGGCTTCTTCCTGACCCGGCGGCACCGGCTCTTCGAACCACAGCGGGTCGTACTTCTCCAGGCGCTTGGCCAGGCGAATCGCCGAGGACGGCACCATTTGCCCGTGGGTCCCAAACAGCAGGTCGCACTTGTCGCCCACCGCTTCGCGGATCTTGCGGCAGAAGGTTTCGCAGCGTTCCAGCACTTCCAGGGAAATCTGATGCCCGGAATACGCGGTGTACGGCCCGGCCGGGTCGAATTTCACGGCGGTGAAGCCTTTGTTCATGTTCTCGATGGCGCACTCGGCGGCCAGGTCCGGGTCGTCGTAGTCGTACTCGCCCTTGCTGTTCACCGGGTAGAGGTAGGTGTAGGAACGCAGGCGTTCGTTGACCTTGCCGCCCAACAGTTCATACACCGGCTTGTTCGCCGCTTTGCCGATGATGTCCCAGCAGGCCATTTCCAGGCCGCTGACCACACCCATCATGGTCAGGTCCGGGCGCTGGGTGAAACCGCTCGAATAGGCCTGACGGAAGAAGCGTTCGATGTGGTGCGGGTCCTGGTTCAACAGGTAGCGTTCGAACACGTCTTCGATGATTGGCAACATGGCTTTAGGGCCGAAGGTCGCGGCGTAGATCTCGCCCACGCCTTCGATGCCGCAATCGGTTTTGATCTTGACGAACAGCCAGTACATCCCGCCGATGTGCGGTGGCGGTACGGCGACGATATGGGTTTCAAGGGCGACGATTTTCATCTCAGGCACCTGTCTTAATCAGGGATTTACGATTGATACGAGCACGCAAGGTCAGCGCCGCGAAGGTCCCCAGCAGGCCGACGAAAGCGATGTAGCCGAAATACAGCTTGTAACCAAAGGCCCCCGGAAAATGCTCGGTAAGGTAGCCGTTGATCAACGGAATGAATGCATCTGGCAGATAACCGACCACCGAGACAATGCCGATGGCCAGCCCCGTGATGCGCAGCGGAATGTTGCAGGTGTCGAGGATCGCCCAGTACAAACCGCGAATGGCGTAGGTCATCAGGCCGATGAAAATCACTGTGCCGACCAACAGGCCCATGCTGTTGAGCGCAGGGAACACGATCAGGCCGACCATCGCCAACGTCGCGCAGAACAGCGCCACGATCAGCACCGAGATGTTCGAGAACTTGTCACCCAGCCAGCCACCGCCGATGCCGCCAATCGGGCGCATCCACAGTTTGATGGTGGTGATGGTGCCGGCCATGACCGCAGTCATGCCGCCGCCCTGCAGGTAATCGGAGAAGCTGTAGGTGGCCCAGAAGATGTGATAACCGCAGAACACGATGGCGGTGACCAGCCACAGCTCAGGGATTTTCACCAGGGTGGTCAGGTCGCTGAGCAGGTTGTACTTGCCCTTCTCCACCGCCGCCGTGTCTTCCATCGACTTCGGGTCCTTGATCAACACCAGCACACAGCCGATGGCGATACAGGTGAAGGCATACAGGTAGACCACATGCTTGAAGCCTTCAGCCGCCGACTCACCGCGAGTTTCGGTGGCGAAAGCAAACAGCCCCAGCGCGACCGTTGCCAGCAAGGCTTCGACCAGCCCGCGACCACCGTCAAGGATGCCGAAGAAACGGCCCTGCTCGGTGTGATGGGCAATCATCTTCACGCGCTTGAGCACCGAGGCCCAGAACGTCAGGCCGGTGGTCAGGCCCCAGCATCCGAAGATGATCATCAACCCGGTCATCGACGGCGCAGTGGAGTACCACAGGCCCAGGGCACCGGTGGCAACCAGCGAGAAGAAAATCAGGAAGCGTGGGGCAATGCGATCCGCCAGCCAGCCACTCGGCAAGTAACTCAGGAGGAAAATCGTGCCGAGCATCGAATACAGATACCCCAGCTCGCTGTGGTTGATCTGGAACACTTCGAGCATGGTGGTCTGGTAGACCTGGCGCAGGTACAGGATCGGGTAGATCGCACCGGCGGCCAGCACCAATAACATCAATTGGAAATAGCGACTGCCCTTGTCACTCTGGCTGATTGAACCCGCATTCGAACCCTGAACAGCGGCAGCAGTGGATGCTTGCTTGGACATCTAGGTGACCTCTGGTCGCCCGGTGGTCCGGGTGGCCCTGTTAATTGTTTTTATTGGAGTGAAGCAGCTGCAAACGCCAAGCTGTAAGCGGCAAACCAGAGCCGGTTACCGTTCGCTTTTATTTGCAGCTTGAAGCGTGAAACTTGTCGCTGCCGCCCTAGTACTTCATGACCACGAGACGGGTCTGGGTGAATTCGAGCATGCCGTGCTTGCCGTCATCGCCGCCCAGGCCCGAGCGTTTCCAGCCGGCGTGGTAGCCCTGGTACGGATCGGCCGGGGTGCGATTGATGTAGAGCTCGCCGGCTTCGATGCCGTTGGCGACTTTCATCGTGGTGCGGTAGTTCTCGGTGTAGAGCACCGAGGCCAGGCCGAACTGATGGTCGTTGGCCATCGCCAGCGCTTCGTCGATGTCGCGGTACTTGAGCACCGGCAGCACCGGGCCGAAGATTTCTTCCTGGATGATTTCCATGTCCTGGCGGCAGCCGCTGAGCAGGGTCGGCGGGTAGAAATGGCCGTTGCCTTGCGGAATAAAACCACCGGTTTCCAGGACGGCGCCGTCCGCGATGGCGCGTTCGACCATGGCGTGGATGTTCTGCTGCGAACTGGCGTTGACCAACGGGCCCATGAAGCTGGCGTCGGTGGCGCGGTCGCCGAACTTCACGGCGCTGAGTTTCGTTTTCAGCAGCGCGAGGAATGGTTCATAGATGCTTTCCTGCACGTAGACCCGCTCCACCGCCGTGCACAACTGGCCGCAGTGGGTGGTTTTCGAGGCGACGATGGCAGTCGCGGCGGCTTCAAGGTCGGCGTCAGCTTCGATGATCGCCGGGGTTTTGCCGCCCAGTTCCAGCGATGGCTTGGCGATATTGGCCTTGCAGTAATCGAGCACGATGCGCCCGGCATTGACGCTGCCGGTCAGGGTGATCAGGCCCACAGCCTTGTGCGTGCAAACAGCGGCCGCAGTGGCGTGGTCCATGGTCAGGATGTTCACCACGCCGGCCGGCAGTCCGGATTGCGCCACAGCCTTGGCGATTTCAAAGGCCGAGGTCGGTGTGTTGTTGCTTGGACGCACCACCACGGTGTTGCCGGCAATCAGCGCCGGGGCGATTTTGCGCAGCAGCGTATAGACCGGGTAGTTGAACGGAATCAGGCACGCGACCACGCCAATGGCTTCGCGGTGCAGGAACAGGTTTTCGTTCGGGCTGTCGCTGGGAATGATCTCGCCTTCAATGCGGCGGGCCCATTCGGCGTGATAGCGGGTGATCTGCGCGGCGTAACGGGCTTCGTTGCTGGCATCGGCCACGCTTTTGCCGGACTCGGCGGCCAGGGCGGCGCCAATGTGTTCAGCGCAGGCGTCCAGGGCATCGGCGAAGGAACGCAGGTGTTCGGCGCGTTCGATACTGGTGAGTTTGCCCCAGACCTTTTGCGCGGCGGCAGCCGCTTCAACCGCGTTGACCGCTTCGACAGCGGTGGCGGCCGCGACGTGGCCGACCAATGCTTCGGTCGCCGGGTTATAGACTGCGATCAGCGCATCGCTGGCAGGTTCGATGAAGTGGCCGTTAACAAAATTTCGCTCGAGTCGCATGTGCATCGCCCATCGTTGTTTTTATCCAGTTCGAGCAGTCTTGGCATCCTGAGCGGGTTGAACAAACGATTTATTGAGCAGGCAAACATTCGAAAAATGCAGGTTACCCGCTGGAACGATGAGACCCCCTGTGGGAGCGAGCTTGCTCGCGATGGCGGTGTATCAGTCGACAACTGCATTGCCTGACACTCCGCCATCGCGAGCAAGCTCGCTCCCACAGGGATTTGTGGCGGTCAGAGAGCGGCGGTTGAGGGTTCGAGCTGCCGTTGCGCCAACCAGATTTCTTCCTGCAACCACTGGCTGAACACCTGCAATTGCGGCATCAGGGTCTGCTCCGGCCGGGTGACCAGCCAATAGGACTGGTGCCCTTCCACATGCACGTTGAGCACTTGGGTCAGCTGCCCGCTGGCCAGTTCCGGGGCGACCATGTGCCAGTCGGCGATGGTGATGCCCAGGCCATCGACGGCCGCACGAATGGCCAGGTCCAGCAGGTCGAATTCATACCCGCCCTGGGTGTCGACCCCGGTGATGCGTGCGGCGTCCAGCCAGTGTTTCCAGGTCAGGTAGCGCTGGTCTTCCCGGGCCAGCACATGCAGCAATGTCAGCCGATTGAGGTCGATGCCCTGCTCGCTCCACTCCCGCGCATACAAGGTCGGCGCGCACACCGCGATGTGCCGCTCCTGAATCAGCATCGAGCTGTTGAGGCCATCCCATTCGCCATCGCCGAAACGGATCGCACAGTCGAGGGTGCTGGTTTCCGCCAGGCTGTCCTGCAAGCGCGTGGTGATACTCAGTTCCAGCTCGGGATGCTTCTCGCGCAACCGCCCCAGACGCGGCATCAGCCAGCGGTTGGTAAAGGTCGGCGGCGCGTTGATGTGCAGGCGATTGGAATGGGTTTTCTGCTGGATGCTGCGCACCGTCAGCTCGATCTTGTCGAAGGATTGATGCAATGCCCGCAGTAATACCTTGCCGGCGCTGGTCAGTTCGAGGTGGTGGTGCCGGCGTTCCAGCAGGCTCTCGCCGAGCTGCTCCTCCAGCTGACGGACCTGGCGGCTGACCGCACTCTGGGTCACGTTCAACAACTCGGCGGCGCGGGTAAAACTACCGGTGCTGCCGGCCACTTCAAACGCCTTGAGGGCATTAAGACCGGGCATTTTGCGTTTCATGGAAAGCACTCGAGGACGTTAGCTGATCGGCCAAGCATCCCATGCCCGCCACACATTGTCCTACAGGATTTTCTCAGTAACATGCATCTGAGGAAGGTTTGCGCGCATTTTTAATCGTTTGTTCAACCCACCGTTCATCGCAAGACTGGCCGGCATCTCATATAAAAATAACCGAGAGCTGCCCCATGCCCTTCCCTGCTTCCCTGCGCCTAAGTCCTCTGTACATCGCTCTGTTCTGCACCTTTGCGGCTCCTGCCATGGCCGTGCAAGTGACCGACAATCTTGACCTCGGCGGCGCGGTTCGTGCGCGCTGGGACTACGACCCGGATCGCGACATCCAGAAGTTCGGCCTGGACACCATGTTCCTCAGCGCCAAGTACAACTCCGACAGCTGGATCGGCGAGGCCCAGTATCGTTTCTATGGCCGGTCTTATCCGTATCAGTACACCAAGAACTACGGCGACATCCAGTTCGCCAAGTTCGCGTGGGCCGGCTACAAGTTCAACCCCGACCAGCAGGTGCAAGTAGGCCTGAACACGGTGCCGTTCGGTTTGCAGCCGTACTTCGGCAGCACCTTCTACGAAACCCTGGGCAACGTCATCGGCCTGGAAGATGTGCAACAGGTCGGCGCCAAGTACGTCCAGCAATCGGGCGACTGGAACCTCCAGGCCGGTTACTACTTGCGCCCGGCGTGGCAAGGCAAAGGCACCAGCAACGGGGTCACTTACTCCAGCGTGGTGTCCGAAGCCGACAGCTATGTCGCCGACGGCAGCAACAACCAGGAGCGCAACACCGTGGTGCTGCGGGTGGCCAAGGCGCTGGACCTGGGACCGTGGAAATCGGAGGTCGGGCTCTCCGGCCTGAGTTCGTCGCTGGAGAACAAGGACACCAATGCCGATGGCCGGCGCAATGCCGTGGCCATCCATTACCTGGGCAAGAACGGCCCGTGGGGTGTGCAGTTGCAAGCGGCACGGCAACAGATGTCGCCGCGTAACCCTGGCACCGATGAGTTGGTTACCCTTGGCGGTTATGACGGCACGTACAACGTTGCCAGTCGCGGCAACTTGTATGTGGCGGACGTCAGTTACGACGTCGCCGGGAAATACCTGTTCGACCAGGTCAGCGGGGTCAAGCTGTACGCCAACTACAGCGCCTTCGATAAATCCGCCAGCGAGTTCAAGACGTCGGAGCGGATGATTTTGGGCAGTTCGTTTTCGGTGAGTAAATTGTGGGTCGCAGCGGAGTGGTTGTTTGGCAAGAATGATCCGTATATCGGGGGGAGCAGTTACACCCAGAGTCTGGGGGCTGGCGGGAGTGATCAGTGGGAGAATCAGCTTTATGTGAACATTGGGTATTACTTCTGATCGGGTAGTTCTAGCGTCCTTGATAAAGTCATCGCGAGCAAGCTCGGCTCCTACAGGGTTTAGCGCGCTCTTGCAGGAGCCGAGCTTGCTCGCGATGGCGTCAGCCTAAACAACACTTGCATCCGCCCATTGCTAATAGTCAGATAGGCACCACAGAGAACGCCGCCAAAACAATAAACCGGCCCGACGCAACACCAGAGGCCGGTACGGAGTCCACCTTCGATGCGTCAACTGCCCTCGCTCAATATGCTGCGCGTCTTCGAAGAGGTCGCGCGTCATCGCAGCTTCAGCCAGGCGGCGCTCGGCCTCAACGTCACCCAAGGCGCCGTCAGCCGCCAGATCAAGCAACTGGAAGACTACCTCGGCGTCGCGCTGTTCGTGCGCACGCCCCAGGGTTTGTCGCTGACCGAATCCGGCATCGCCCTCTCCCCGCACCTCGCGGAAGCGTTCGACCACATTGAACGTGCCCTGCAAGCCGTGCGCGTACCCAACCTGCGCCAGCGCCTGAGAATCCTCGCGCCACCGACCTGGGCGACGCGCTGGTTGTCGGCGCATTTGCGCGTGTTCTGTCAGCGTTATCCCGACATCAGCCTGAGTGTGACCAATCAGGCCAGTCACGACAGCCTCGTGGAAATCGACTGCCACATCCGCTTCGGCCTCGAAGCCAACAGCCATTGCAGCAGCCAATTGCTGGTGATGGAACGACACATCGCCGTGGCCAGTCCGGAGCTGTTCAGCGACGGTCAACCGCCGGATCTGCGGGGCTTTGCGCTGCTGCACATCCTGCACGATGGCAAACGCTTGAAGGTCTGGGAAAACTGGTTGGCGGCCATGGGACGCGACGATGTCGATGCCGCGCAAGGGCTGGAATTCAGCACGCTGGATCAGGTGATCCACACCGCGCTGGCCGGGGGTGGCCTGGCGGTGATTGACCGGCAGATGATCGAGAAGGAACTGGCCAATGGCAGCCTGCTGCCGATTACCCCGGTGGAGGTGATCGGGCCGTATGGCTATTGGCTGGATGTGGCGAATGACAAGCAGGGGTTGTCGAAGGTGCGGTTGTTTACGGATTGGTTGGGATTGGTCAGCAATCCCTGAAGCCACCGACATTCTAATGTGGGAGCGGGCTTGCTCGCGAAGACGGAGTGTCAGTCAATATTGATGGTGACTGACACTCCGTCTTCGCGAGCAAGCCCGCTCCCACATGGGAACTTTGACAGTCTGTTAGATCGGGGCCGAGACTTTCACCGCCACCGCCGCACCGCCCTCCACCGGGCTCTGCGCCTTGCATGCCTGGCTCAGTGTCAGTGATTTGGTTTCCGGTGCCCACGCCCAGGACAGCCAGGCGCCGATGGCCAGGATCGCCGCCAGAATCCCCATCGTCGGGCTCAAGCCGATCCCCGCCACACTCACCGGCAACAGGAATGTACTGATCGCCGAACCCAGCCGGCTGACCGCCGTGGCCAGGCCAATCCCGCTGGCCCGCACTTCAGTCGGGAAGCTCTCGGCCGGGAACACGCCCACCAGGTTACTCACCGCCGACAACACCAGGGTAAACAGCCCGAACACCAGCACCATCAGGAACGCTGCACTGCTCGGCAACACCGCCAGCATGAACAACGCGACCGCCAGAATGATGAACGAGTTGATCAAGAACCCGCGGCGCGAGAATTTGATCGTGCACCAGATCCCGATCAACGCGCCGAGGATCAGCAGCATGTTCAACATCAGTTCAGTGCCGAAGCCTTCAGCGAGGCCCATCTTCTGCAGAATCGAAGGCAGGAAGGTGTAGATGGCGAAGTACGGCATGACGATGCAGACGAAAAACAGGCAGTTGAACGCGGTGCGTTTGCGGTATTCACGGCTGAACAGCACTGCGTAGCCGGAACGGGTTTCGGTGGATTGGGTTTCGTCGAGTTCGACGTTGGCGCCCAGGTGCTTCTTGACGATTGCCCGCGCTTCGGCAATTCGGCCCTGATTCACCAGCCAGCGCGGTGACTCTGGCGTGCCGATGCGCGCAATCAGAATCAACGCCGCCGGGATCGCCGAAGACGCCAGCATCCAGCGCCAGGCGTCATCACCCAGACTAAGCATGGCGGTGCCGACAAACGTCGCGGCCACGTAGCCGAAGGTCCAGATCACGCTGAACGAACCAAGCAGCACGCCGCGATGCTTCTTCGGCGCGAATTCGGCCAGCATGGCGTGGCCGACACTGAAATCACCGCCCAGCCCGATGCCGATCAGCACCCGGCACAGAAACAGGCCCATCGCGGTTTCGGCGTAGAACTGCATGACCGAGGCGATAGTGATCAGGACAAAGCTGACCAGGAAGATTTTCTGACGGCCGACCTTGTCGGAGATCCAGCCGAAAAACAGGCTGCCGAGGAACAGGCCGATCAGGGCCGAAGCGCCGATCAGTCCCTGCCAGAACGCATCCAGGTGCATCTGCGGGCTCAGCAAGGTGAACGCGATGCCGATCAGGCCGAGGATGTAGCCGTCGGTGAAATGCGCGCCGAAGGTCAGGCCGGCGATTTTCAGGTGAAAGCGCCCGATGGGCAGGTCGTCGATTTTTACCGGTTGTACGGACATGTAAATCTCCAATTGTTGTTATTGACGGAGAAATGAAACCGATCGCTGTTCTGTAGGAGTGAGCCTGCTCGCGATAGCAGGGTGTCAGTCGAAGCTGTGTTGCCTGATACATCGCCATCGCGAGCAGGCTCACGCCTACAAGGGGTGTGGTGGGGGTTAGAGGCCGCCCATCAACAGGTATTTGATTTCCAGGTAGTCATCCAGACCGTACTTCGAACCCTCGCGACCGAGGCCCGATTCCTTGATGCCGCCGAACGGCGCCACTTCCGTGGAAATGATCCCTTCGTTGATCCCGACCATCCCCGCTTCCAGTCCTTCGGCCATGCGCCACACGCGGCCGATGTCGCGGCTGTAGAAGTAGGCCGACAAACCGAATGGCGTGTCGTTGGCCTTTTGCAGCACTTCGGCTTCGTCCTCGAAACGGAAGCAGGCCGCCACCGGGCCAAAGGTTTCTTCCTGCGCGATAAGCATTTCGCTGCTGGCTTCGGCGAGGATGGTCGGCTCGTAGAACGTGCCGCCGAGCGCATGACGACGGCCGCCACACAACAGCGTGGCGCCCTTCTCCAGTGCATCGCCGACGTGCAGTTCGACCTTGGCCAGCGCCGCCGCGTTGATCAGCGGGCCTTGCTCGGTTTCCCCGTCCAGCGCACTGCCGACGCGCATCGCCGCAACGGCTTCCGCGAGTTTGCCGGTAAAGGCTTCGTAGACGCCGTCCTGAATAAAGAAGCGGTTCACACAGACGCAGGTCTGCCCGGTGTTGCGGAACTTCGAGGCCATCGCGCCTTTGACCGCAGCGTCGAGATCGGCATCGTCGAAGACAATGAACGGCGCGTTGCCGCCCAGTTCCAGCGAGACCTTTTTCAGGGTTTCCGCCGCCTGGCGCATCAGCAATTTGCCGGTGCGCGTGGAGCCGGTGAACGACAGTTTGCGCACGATGCTCGACGCTTGCAGCGCCCCACCGATGGCCACCGCATCGCCAGACACAATGTTGAACACCCCCGCCGGAATACCCGCTTGCTCCGCCAACACCGCCAGGGCGAAGGCCGACAGCGGCGTTTCTTCCGAAGGCTTGAGGATCATCGTGCAACCGGCGGCCAATGCCGGACCGACCTTACGCGTGACCATGGCCAGCGGGAAGTTCCACGGGGTGATCGCGGCGACCACGCCGATGGCTTCCTTGACCACGATGATCCGCGCATCGGCCTTGTGGCTCGGGATCACGTCGCCGTAAGCACGCTTGGCCTCTTCGGCAAACCACTCCAAAAAACTCGCGGCGTAGACCACTTCGCCCATGGCCTCGGCCAATGGCTTGCCTTGTTCGCGGCTGAGCAGAGCCGCCAAGTCCTTCTGGTTACTCAGCATCAGCTCGCTCCAACGCTTGAGCTTCTGGCTGCGCTCCTTGGCAGTGAGCTTGCGCCACGCCGGCAATGCACGGTTGGCGGCTTCAATCGCCCGATTGGTTTCTTCGGCGCCAGCCTTTTGTACTTCGGTGATCAACTCGCCGTTGGCCGGGTTGAACACCGGGTAAGTCGGGCCACCAGACGACCATTGGCCGTCGATGAAATTACCCGTGCGAATCAGCGCGCTCATGCCACAGCCTCAGTCAGAATGAAGCGTTCCAGACCCGGACGGGCCGAACGCAAGATACGTTTGCCGGCGGTGTAATCGTTGATCACGTCGCACGGGGTGTAATTGCGTTCCAGTTCGTGCAGTTCTTCGGCGTCAAGTCTGGTATCGAGCGCGGCCAGTGCACTGTCGAACTGTTCGGTTGTGTCAGCGCCCACCAGCATGCAATCCACACCCGGATGGTTGGCCACCCAGGCCTGGGCAATTTGCGCGTTGGACACGCCACGGGCACGGGCGACACGTTGCACCGAATGGGCGATTTCGAACGAGGCTTCGTCGCTGTACATCTGCTGCGTGAAAAAGTCGGTCTGGTTGCGGGTCGACTGCACGTCGCCGGTCAGCAAGCCACGGGCCAGCGGGCTGAACACCGAGACGCCGAGGCCTTGGTCACGGCAGAACGGAATCATCTCGCGCTCTTCTTCGCGGTAGGCGCAGTTCAATTGCAGCTGCATGTTGATCGGCTTGACCCAACCGTTGCGCTCACAGGCCATGAGGATCTTCGCCAATTGCCCGGTGAGCATGGTCGAGACGCCGATGTAACGGGCCTTGCCGGAGCGCACGATGTCGTTCATGGCGCTCATGGTTTCTTCGACCGGGGTGTTCACATCGAAGTAATGCAGCATGAACACATCGACGTAATCCATGTTCAAGCGCTTCAGCGACGCGTCGATGCTGTCCATGATGTGTTTGCGCGAATGGCCACTGGCATTGATGCCGTTGCGGGTGCCGTAGCCGACTTTGGTGGTGATCACCAGGTCTTCGCGACGGGCCAGGCGCTTGACGATGCGCCCTACCACTTCCTCGCCAACGCCAGCGGAATAGAAGTCCGCCAGGTCGATGAAGTTGACGCCGTTGTCGAGGGCGTGCGCGACGATTGGCTCGCTTTTCTTCTCGTCGAAGATCCACGGTTTCCAGTCCGGAGTGCCCATGTTCATCGTGCCCAGGCACAGACGGGAGACTTGCAGGCCGGAGTTGCCCAAACGAATGTATTGCATGGCGCGGACCTCAGGCTTTTGGCGTGTAGAAAGGGTTGCTGATGTGATTGACCACATCCGCCAGTTGCGCGGTTTCCGGCTTGCCGGTCAGCGCGGCACGGATCGCCGTGCGGCAGGCGTTGTAGTTATTCAAGTAGACCGCATCGAGGTCATCGCAAGCCGGGTTGACCCAGTTAGCGGTGACGATGGCCCATTCGTCTTCGGCTTCCGGCGGCAAGGTGCCGTCCAGCAGCGCTTCGAGTACTGCCTTGGCGATACCAGCCTGCGACGCGCCCCAGGTAGCGTTGCCGTGCAGGTCGCTGCTGATCGCGGCTTTGTTGACGTAAAGGGTCATTGGCTTGACCGGAATGTTCGGCTGGGCAATCACCATGAACGGGCAATGACCCTGGCTAGGCGACGCCAGGCTGTTGGCAAACGCCTGGCCGGCCGGGCCATTGCGCGGGCCGATCAGAATGTTGATGTGCGCGGCGTTCACGCCCGGGCCTTCGAAACCTTCACCGATGTACAGGTCGAGTTCTTTCATGAGTCGTTACTCTTCAGGGAGTTGAGGTTGATCAGAAACGCACGCAGGCAGCGGGCCTGGCGTGGCAAATGTCGGGGTTCGAAGAGCGCAGCAGGTCGCTGGCGAAGACGCGGCAGTGATGATGAGTCATGGTTGCAAACGCTCTTTTTTGTTGTTGATGAGCTGGTTTGCGATTTTTTAACACTGGGGGTTTGCGGGGCTGTAACCATTAAAAGTCATGAGGGTATGAGTTCAAGTCATACCCGGTAAAACCTGTGGGAGCGAGTTTGCTCCCCGCAGGTTTCGGGAAGGATTGGACTATTGCGACATGGCGTCTTTTTTCATGGCGTCTTTGCTCATGCTGTCCTTGGACATTGCATCTTTGGACATGCTGTCTTTCTTCATGGTGTCCTTGGCCATGGCATCCTTTTTCATCGTTGTGTCTTTTTTCATGGTGTCTTTGGACATGGCATCCTTGGACATCGTGTCCTTGCTCATGCTGTCGCTGCTGGTGGTATCGGCAGCGAAAACACTGGCGGCACCCAGTGCGATGCACATGGACAGGACGGCGGTGGCTAACTTTTTCATGATCAAACTCCTCGAAGCGCAGGTTACGAATGAACGCAGCGTGGGCTGCGTGATGAATGTGTCTGTCAGCTGCCACCGAACCAGTTGTAACCCTGGTCTTCCCAGTAGCCACCGCTGTAGGTATTGCTGACGAAAATCGCCTGAATGTGTTTGGGGTTTTTGTAGCCCAGCTTGGTGGGCATGCGCAGTTTCATGGGGAAGCCGTACTGGCGCGGCAGCACCGCGCCGTCATAGGTCAGCGTCAGCAAGGTTTGCGCATGCAGCGCCGTGGCCATGTCGATGCTGGTGTAATAGTCGTCTGCACATTTGAAACCGACGTAACGGGCATCGGTGTCTGCGCCGACGCGCTTCAGGAAGTCGCTGAACCGGACGCCTCCCCACCGTCCGATGGCGCTCCAGCCTTCGACGCAAATATGCCGGGTGATTTGTTCGGTTTGTGCCATGGCGCGCAGTTCTTCGAGCCGCCAACTGTGTTTGTCCGCGACCATGCCGGTCACTTCCAGCCGATAGGACTCCTCCTCCACCGTCGGTGCTTCGTCAATGCCGTAGAAGGCATTGAAGGGAAACGGCCGGGTGATCATGGATTCCGGGTAGGTCGGCGCCATGGCGTCGGGATTGAACAACCAGCCTTGCACCCGATCGTTGAAGCGCGACATGGACGACAACGCGGTCTCGACGCTTTCGTTGTCAGTCAGGTTGCAGCCAGACAGCATCGCCACACCGCCGAGGGTCAGGCCGCGCAGCAAAAACGCGCGACGCGAACGGTCGGGGATCTGCGGGGCGAGTATTTTTCGGGCGTCTGTCAGGATCGATGACTCGTCCAGCCCGGAACTTTCGATGCGCTTTTTCATACCCGCTCCTTGCGGCCGACGATCATCGCCCACAACGTTTTTGGCACCAGTGCGACCATCACCAGATGCACCGCGACAAAAGCAACCAACAGCGACATTGCAAAGAAATGCACCCGTCGCGCGCCTTCGTAGCCCGCCAGCAGTTCACGCAATAGCGGGAACTGGACCGACTTCCAAAGCACCAGCCCGGAGACCACCAACAGCGTGATGTCGACCATCACGAACAGGTAGGCCACCCGTTGCACCTGGTTGTAATGACTCAGGTCGGCATGGCTCAACCGCCCTCTCAATGCGGCCCACAGGTCATGCAGGACACCTTTGGGAGAGACGGGTAGAAAACGGCGTTTCAGACGACCGCTGAACAGATTGATGCCGAGATAAATCAGGCCATTGAGGGCCAGAAACCACATCGCCGCGAAGTGCCATTGCAGCGCACCGCCGAGCCAGCCGCCCAGCGTGATCGACTTGGGAAAGCTGAAGTCATAAATCGGCGAGGCGTTATAGATACGCCAACCACTGGTGACCATGACCAGCACGGCCAGGGCGTTCAGCCAATGGGTCAGCCGTAACCAGCGAGGATGGCTACTGACAGAGGGTGAAGCAGATAGCTGCGACATGTCCGGCTCCCTGCGATTGATCATTGGGGCCGAGTATGGGAGCCGATTGATCGCCAAATCCTCACGTAAAGTTAAATTAAACGTGATAACTCCCGACGCGTTGCAACACGCCTTGCCCTGCATTTGTGGTTAAAATGCCGCCCCCTCAAATTGCCGACCCTGCCCGATGAACTCAGACGCACTTGCCACCCTCCACGCCCACCTGCTGACGGCCCTGGCAACGGCCCCAGCGGAAACCCGCCGCTTGTTTCACGGCCGTGGCCGCTGCTGGCCGGGGCTGGAGCAATTGACCGTCGACTGGTTGCAGGGGGTAGTGCTGGTCGCGCTGTTCAAAGAGCCGGAAGCGTCGCAGCTGGAAGCGTTGAAACAACTGCTGATCCAGATCACCCGGTCACCCGAGTGGGCACAATCCGGCGCGCACACCTTGCTGTTGCAACATCGCTACTTGCTGCAAAGCACCACCGAGTGGCTGCTGGGCGAGGTGATCGACGAGATGACGATCACCGAGGGTGGCTTGCGTTATCGCGTGGACCTGGGCCGCAAGCAGAACACCGGGCTGTTTTTAGACATGCGTTATGGCCGTGACTGGGTGCGGGCCAATGCCCACGGCAAGCGCGTATTGAACCTGTTTGCCTACACCTGCGGCTTCTCGGTCGCCGCCATCGAGGGTGGCGCCGAGCACGTGGTCAATCTGGACATGTCCAGCCCGGCCCTGAGCCGTGGGCGCGAGAATCACCGGCTCAACGGGCACGATTTGAGCCAGGTCAGTTTTCTGGGCCATGACCTGTTCAAGTCCTGGGGCAAAGTGATTGGCAAGGGGCCTTATGACCTGGTGATCATCGACCCGCCGTCCTTTCAGAAAGGCAGTTTTTTGCTGACCAAGGATTACCAGCGTGTGTTGCGCCGGTTGCCGGAATTGCTCAGCCCTGCGGGCACGGTGCTGGCGTGCATGAATGACCCGGCGTTTGGGTCTGATTTCCTGATCGATGGGGTGATGCGTGAAGCGCCGAGTTTGCGTTTTGAGCAGCGGCTGGAGAACCCGCCGGAGTTTCCGGATGCCGATGTTGAGTGTGGGTTGAAAGCGTTGGTGTTCAAGCTGGGCGATTGAGTCTTGCCGGGCTCAACGCGGCTGCAACACCAACGCAAACAACTCCCCATGCCCGGTCACATTAAGCTTGTGATAGACATTGCGCCGATGCACTTTCACCGTCTCCGGTGAGATGCCCATGTGCTGGGCGATGGCCTTGCTGGAGAAGCCCTGAAGGATCAGCCGGGCGGTTTCGATTTCCCGTACCGACAGGCGCGCGTCGAAGCGGTCCAGCAACGTCGCGAGATCGCCGGCCACCGGTTCAGCGGTCGCGCCTTCCGGCGGCATCAATTGCAGATGACGGCGCATCGCCGACAGCACCCAGTCGCGCACGCACAGCAGGCGGCCCTGCTCTTCCAGGCTGAACCGCGTCGAACGTCCCAGCGACAAACCCAACACCGCCCCATCAACGTGGACCATGAACTGCAACTCGTCCGCCCCCACCACCGAGCGGAAGTAACTCAGGTAGTACTCGCTCTGCTGGAACTGGTCGGGCGCCACCGATTCGAGGCTGTGCAGGCCCTCGGCAATACCGGCGCAAGCCGCCTGGTAAAAGGGGTCGAGCAGGTACATGCCGGCGCTGTAGTCCGCCAGTTCTTCGTGCTCGGCGGCACCGCCCTTCGAATCGAAATCAATCAGCAAACGCGGGACCCGCCCCGCGCGCATCACCGCGACCAGCGCATTGTCCAGCGGCACCAGCAGCCGCAATGTGTCGACCAGCGCCCGCCAGAACCCGTCCTGCCCCAACGCGCCAAACACCCGCGCCAGCGACTGGTGCACCGGCAGCTCTTTCAACAATGCGTCCACGCACTACCCCTTTCGAGTAACCCATGATGGGAATGGGTGAGTCCCCCGCCTGCCAGTACGCTGCAAGCACCTGTTCATCACCGGCCTGCAGCAGGCCAGGAGTGCCGCATCATGAGTCGTCACCGCTCGCATATCAATCTTGGACTGGGCGCCTGTTTGTGCGTCTCGTTGTCGGCCATGGCCACCGATGCCCCGACGGTGCATGTCTACAACTGGTACGACTACATCGGACCCGACACCCTGCACGACTTCAAGCGCGACACCGGGATCGAACCGGTCTACGACACCTTCGACAGCGCCGAAGTACTCGAAGGCAAACTGCTGACCAGCCGCAGCGGCTACGACGTGGTGGTGGCGAGCAATTTCAGCCTGCCGACGCTGATCAAGGCCGGCGCCCTCGCCCCGTTGCCCCACGCACAAATGCCTGACTTCAAGAACATGGACAGCGACCTGCTGGCGAAACTCGCCAACAACGATCCGGGCAACCAGTACGCAGTGCCGTACCTGTGGGGCACCAACGGGATTGGCTACAACATCGACAAGGTCCGCGCGGCGTTGGGCGACAAGGCGCCGGTGGATTCCTGGGACCTGGTGTTCAAGGAAGAGAACCTGGCCAAGCTCGGTCAATGTGGCGTGGCGATGCTCGACTCGCCGTCGGAAATGCTCCCGGTCGCCCTGCACTACCTGGGCTTGCCACCGAACAGCACCAACCCTGAAGACTACAAGAAGGCCGAGGCGCTGCTGCTGAAGTTGCGTCCGCACATCGCGTACTTCAACTCGTCCAAATTCATCAGCGACCTGGCCAACGGCAACATCTGCGTGGCGGTGGGCTGGTCTGGCGCGATGCTGGAAGCCAAGACCAACGCCGAGCAGGCCAACAACGGCGTGAAGATCGCCTACAGCCTGCCGAAGGAAGGCGCGCCGGTCTGGTTCGACACGCTGGTGCTGCTCAAGGACGCACCGCATCCGCAACAAGGCCTGGCCTTTATCGACTACCTGATGCGCCCCGAAGTCATCGCCCCGGTCAGCGATCACCTGAACTACCCCAACGGCAACCGCAGCGCGACACCGTTGGTGGCCGAAGCGACCCGCACCAACCCGGCGGTGTATCCGTCGGCTGAAGCGCTGGCCACGTTGTTCACCCTTCAACCGCTGCCGCCTGCGACTGAACGAGTGCGCACGCGGGTCTGGAGCAAGGTCAAAAACGGCCAGTGAGAACCCTGTAGGAGTGAGCCTGCTCGCGATGGGGCCATCACCTTCAACATCGATGGCGACTGATCCACCGCTCTCGCGAGCAAGCTCGCTCCCACAGGTTTTGTGACTATTTGACGGTTATCGAAAAGCCCAATTTTCTGCCACGATTTGAAGATGAGAAACCCCATGAAACCACGTGCCCGTGACCTGAACATTCAGTTCGGCCAACTGCAACCCGGCCCCCTCAATGCCATCACCGATGTACCCGGCGTCCGCGTCGGCCACAGTGAAGTGCGTGGCCGTACCGACAG
This sequence comes from Pseudomonas mucoides, assembly GCF_015461845.1. Taxonomy (GTDB): domain Bacteria; phylum Pseudomonadota; class Gammaproteobacteria; order Pseudomonadales; family Pseudomonadaceae; genus Aquipseudomonas; species Aquipseudomonas mucoides. The sequence continues at coordinate 1,011,026 of NZ_JACOPW010000002.1, forward strand.
CGGTCGTGACATCCACACCGGCGTCACCCTGATCGAACCGCGTGCCGGTTCCACCAACCAGCAACCGTGCTTTGCCGGTGTGCATGTGCTCAATGGCAACGGTGACGCTACCGGTCTTGAGTGGATTCGCGAAGCCGGCCTGCTGACCAGCCCGATCGCCTTCACCAACACCCACAGCCTGGGCGTGGTGCGCGATGCGCTGATTGCGCTGGACCGACAGGCCCAGCCCGATGACGGCCGGTTGTACTGGAACATGCCGGTGGTGCTGGAGACGTTCGATGGTTTGCTCAGCGACATCAATGGTTTCCACGTCAAGCCCGAGCACGTGGCCCAGGCACAACGCAATGCCGTCGACGGACCGGTGATCGAAGGCGCAGTAGGCGGTGGCAGCGGGATGATCTGTCATGAGTTCAAAGGCGGGATTGGCACGTCCTCGCGACGCTTGAGCCCGGCGCAAGGCGGCTGGACCGTTGGCGCCATCGTCCAGGCCAACCATGGCATTCGCAACGAGTTGCGTGTCGACGGTTACCCGGTCGGGCGCTACATGGAACAGGTCGACTCACCCTTCCTCAAAGCCTCGCTACCCTATCCGGGCATGGGTTCCATCGTCGTCTGCCTGGCCACGGATGCGCCGTTGCTGCCGCACCAGTGCACACGCCTCGCGCAGCGTGCCAGCCTGGGATTGGCCCGCACCGGTGGCGGTAACGAGGACCACAGCGGTGACATCTTCATTGCCTTCGCCACCGGCAACCAGCACGTGCCACCCGCCGCCTATGAAGGCAAAGGCGCGCCGACATGCGACAACCTGCGCATGGTCAACAACGATCACATCAGCGAGTTGTTTCTGGCCGCGACCGAGGCCGTGGAAGAAGCCATCATCAATGCGCTACTGGCGTCTGACACGGTGGAAGGCAACGGCCATACGGTGAAAGGACTGGATGCGCAAACGTTGCTCAAGGCATTGCGCCAGGCGGGTTGGCCAGGCCAGCGCTGACAGAATCGCCCGATGCCACGCATCGGGCGGTCACTGATTATTTCTCCAACACCAGCAGCGGCGTGCCTTTCTTCACAATGTACGTCGCCAGCTCCGACGCTTTACCGCCACCCACGTTCCTCGCGACATGCGCCGTGCCCTCCGGGATGTACAGTGAATCGCCAGCCTTGAGCGTGACCGGTGGCTGGCCCTCCAGCTGATACTCAAACGAACCTTCGATGACATAAGCCACTTCCACTCCGGGATGCGAGTGTTTAGGCGAGGTCACGCCGGCATCGAAATCGACACGCACCTGAATCACCTCACGCTCGGCCGCCCCCAGGTCTTTGCGCACCAGATCGGTACGGTGGATGCCGGACTGCCAGCTTTTGCCAGGCTGCGCCTCATGGCCTGATTCGCCAGCCTGCGAAAAACTCGCGAAAGCTGCCAGTGAAATAACGGCAAGGGCAATGCCTGAGCGGCCAGCAGTGTTGCGGGAAGTGATACGGGACATCGCGATTCTCCAATGATTGCCGTCAATACGGTAAGCCCATTTAGAGGGTGCGGTGTATCCCGCTCGTGTCACGCAGGCCATGGTTTTGTATGCGAAGTTGGCTGCTGGCCCCGCGGATACGTAGCGATACAAACATGCGCCCGCGAAGACCGACTGTCTGCAGAAATGCCCACCGTCACCAGACAGCTGACATTCACCGGGGACTCACTTCAATGGGCTCATTGACCCTGAACCACTGCGACCGGATCCGCCCCACGCCCCCCCTTGAAGGCGTCACGTCGTGCTTTGCGTTCAGCGGCGTAGGCTTCGCTGGGTGTGCTGATCAGTTCGCCACGGCGCAACGGTTCGCCGCAATGTGCACACAACGGCCCCAGCCCTGCGGGATGTCGACAGGTGGCGTGGGTGTAAACGACCGCCAGCCCCTCCTCCTCTGACTTGCACCAGGTTTCACCCCAGGCGCGCAGTGCCAGCACCACGGAATAGAACGCATCGCCTTTGGGCGTCAGGTGGTACTCGTAGCGCGGGGGCCGCTCGCTGTAGGCGCGGCGCACGACCAGCCCGTCAGCCTCCAGGCGTTTGAGACGGGTGGCGATCATTTGCGGGGTCCCGGCGGTTTGCGCCTGGATCTCGTCGAATCGATGGCTGCCCATGAACAACTCGCGCAGCACCAGAACCGTCCAGCGGTCGCCGACGACGGCCTCGGCCCGTGAAATCGGGCACAGGGTTTCAGGAACAGGTGTATTTACCGACATGCGGTCTTGCCTCTCTTGCTGTTACTATGATTATCATATCAACATGATATCCGGGCAAGCGCCGGACATCGGTCACTCAACATTCCAGGAGAACACCGCCATGTCAAAAGCCCTCTATCCCCTCGACAGAACCGCTTATCTGTTGGTCGATCCTTACAACGACTTCCTCTCCGAGGGCGGCAAAGTCTATCCATTGATCGAACCGATCGCCGCCCAAGTCGGCCTGCTCGACAACTTGCGCGCACTCGACCGCACCGTCCGCGCCCTCGACATTCCGGTGGTCATCGTACCGCACCACCGCTGGGAAAAAGGCGACTACGAAAACTGGGATCACCCGAGCCCCACCCAATGCAAGATCATGCACATGCATCACTTCGCGCGTGGCGAATGGGGTGGTGAATGGCACCCGGATTTCGCGCCGAAGGACGGCGACATCGTCGTTCAGGAGCACTGGGGCTCGAGCGGTTTTGCCAACACCGACCTTGATTTCCGCCTTAAGCAGAAAGGCATTACCCACGTGATCATCGTTGGGTTGCTGGCCAATACCTGCATCGAGGCTACCGCACGTTACGCCCAAGAACTGGGCTATCACGTCACCCTGGTGCGCGACGCCACGGCGGCCTTCAAGCCTGAAATGATGCACTCGGCCCATGAACTGAATGGTCCTACGTTCGCTCATTCCATCGTGACCACACCCGAACTTATCGCCACGCTGACCCAAGGTGACCGCCCATGAACTTGACAGGCAAGCTCATGATCGGCGCTCGTGATGTGAGCGGTTCTGAAGGAACGATGAAGGCGCTCAACCCTGCCACGAACCAGTTAATTGAACCGGATTTCGCCCTGGGTGGCTCGGCCGACGTCGACCGGGCCGCGACCCTCGCTGATGCAGCGTTCGATGTTTACAGCCATACCTCGCTGGCCAAGCGCGCCGCGTTCCTCGACAGCATCGCCGACAATCTCGATAAGGTCCGTCAGGCGCTGGCGGCCCGAGCCGCGCTCGAAACCGGCGTGCCCGAGGCGCAACTGGAGGGCGAAGCGATAAAAGCCGCCACCCAGTTTCGCCAGTTTGCCGATGTCGTACGCAGAGGACGCTTCCTGCAACTGGCCATCGATCCGGCACAACCTGATCGTCAGCCGCGTCCGCGCATGGACCATCGTTTGCAGAAGATCGCCCTCGGCCCGGTAGCGATTTTCGGCGCGAGCAACTTCCCTATCGCCTATTCGGTTGCCGGCGGTGATACCGCTTCGGCACTGGCCGCCGGCGCAACCGTGATCCTCAAGGCGCATAACGCGCATCCCGGGGCTTCGGAAATTCAGGCACATGCTATCCGCGACGCTGTGCAAGCGCACGATCTGCCCGAAGGCGTGTTTTCGATGGTGCGCGGTGACGGTAACGCCATCGGTGAAGCGCTGGTCGATCACCCGCTGATCAAAGCGGTGACGTTCACCGGTTCGGAACGTGGCGGCATGGCGCTGTATCGCCGTGCGCAACGGCGTCCCGATCCGATTCCGGTGTTCACCGAGATGACCAGCATCAACCCGACGTTCATCCTGCCCCATGCGCAGGCGGCAAAAGGTGCGCTGATCGGTGACGGCTTTATCGAGCGCATGCTGGTCAACGTCGGGCAAGCCTGCTTGAAACCCGCGCTGTTGATTGCCATCGACGGGCCTGGCTTTGAGGCCATGCGCGCCGCGATGATCAAGCGCGTCAACGAGGCGTCAGCGCGACCGATGCTGACACCCGGCATTCACGCAGCCTATTTGAACGGTCTTGGCCAGATCGAGGACGCAGGGGCACGGCGTATTGGCGAAGGTTCACCGGCCATTGCGGCACTGGAGGGCGCCTCTGCGTTGCTGGAAGTCGACGGCGATCAATTCCTGAGCGAAACGCTGCTGGCTGAAGAAGTCTTCGGCCCGTCAGCGCTGTTGGTGAACGTCAGGGATGAGGCAGAAATGCTCGCTGTTGCGCGTTCGCTGCGGGGCCAACTGTCGGCGGCCATGCACCTTGAGGATGAGGATCTGCCCTTGGCGCAGCGCTTGTTGCCCGTGCTGGAGCGCCGCACCGGACGCATCGTCGTCAATGCCTTCGCGCACCCGCAGGAAGTGACGTTTGCCACCGTTCACGGCGGACCGTTTCCGGCGACGTCGGACAGCCGCTTCACGTCGGTCGGCATGACCTCGATTGAGCGGTTCTTGCGCCCGGTGGCTTACCAGGGTTTTCCGCAAGCGCTACTGCCGCAGGTGTTGCGAGACGCAAACCCGCTGGCGTTGCCTCGCCTCATTGACGGTGTCTAGAACGGGGGTTCGGGGTTCAATGCCGGGCCATCAGGCCATGCAGGACCCCGAACCTCAACCCGCCCTCGGAAGGCGTCATCTGCGAGATACCGAAGACTTTGAACGCCGCCAGCATCACCACCAGCCCACCCGGCAAGGTGCTCAAGCGATGGTTTTGCAGGCCGGCCAGCTTGAGCTGCTTCACATGCCCCACTTCCAGCAGGCGCAACGACAGGCGCAGCAGGCCGCTGTAGGTGATGCCGCTTTCGCCGTCGTCGTTCATGCCGTTGGCCTTGAGCACTTTGGCGAGCATCCGTGCGGTCCCCGACGAGCCGATGGCCTGCTGCCAACCCAACGCTCGATAACGCCGCGCGACTTTTTCAAACTGCAGCGTGGCCACCCGCTCCGCCTCCAGCAGCGCCGGAGCCGTGATGCAACCACCGGAAAAATAACGCGCGCCAAAGGTGCCGCTGCCAATCGCAATGCTCTCGGTCAACAGCGGTTGAGTGCCCTGCCCCAGAATCAACTCGGTGGAACCGCCGCCGATGTCCACCACCAGTCGCATGCTAAGCGGACTGGGGATCGAATGGGCCACACCGGCGTACACCAGATGCGCCTCTTCGTGCCCGGAAATCACATCGATGCGAAAGCCGAGATGACGCTCGGCGCTCGCCAAAAACAGTTGTGCATTGTCGGCCTCGCGCACTGCGCTGGTCGCCACCGCCCGCACCCGGCCGGGTTCGAATCCGCGTAGCTTTTTGCCGAATCGCGAGAGCGCCTGCCAGCCACGGTCCAGCGCCATTTCATCCAGCGCTCCGCCCTGGAAACCCTCCGACAAACGGACAGGTTCACGCAGGGTTTTCACCTCGTGAATCATCCACTTCTGGTTCCGTTTGACCGGTTGGCCAATCATCATGCGAAACGCATTGGAGCCCAGGTCGATGGCTGCAAACAGGGAGGCGTCTCCTTTCATGGGGCGGATTCCTGGCAATTTCATCAGCCCGCGGACGGAGTTCCGCTGAGCGTTCAAGACGGTTTGCGAGGATCCTGCCATGGGTTAGGTGACACCAAGATGACACCACGGTTTTTTTCACTATGTCTTCATCGTCACTTGTCCGTCACATCCCCCGGCCTAGCATGGCCACCTCCACCTCTGTCGGGACTCGGACCATGCATTTAGACAACGACACCCTGATTCAACGTATCCATCGTGAGCTGCTCGACCACAGCGACGAAGAGCTGGAACTGGAGTTGATGGAGGACGGACACGACCTTAACGCACTGTTCGATGAGCACGTCGGTGACAGCCGCGAAAAAGAACAGCGTCGCCGCTATTTCAGCGAGCTGTTCCGCCTGCAGGGTGAACTGGTCAAGCTGCAAAGCTGGGTGGTGAAAACCGGGCATAAAGTGGTGATCCTGTTTGAAGGACGCGATGCAGCGGGCAAAGGCGGCGTGATCAAGCGCATCACCCAGCGGCTCAATCCGCGAGTCTGCCGGGTCGCCGCCCTGCCCGCCCCCAACGACCGCGAGCGCACCCAATGGTATTTCCAGCGCTATGTCTCGCACCTGCCGGCCGCCGGCGAAATCGTGCTGTTCGACCGCAGCTGGTACAACCGTGCGGGCGTCGAGAAGGTCATGGGTTTCTGCAACGACGACCAATACGAAGAATTTTTCCGCACCGTGCCGGAGTTCGAACGGATGCTCGCCCGTTCCGGTATCCAGCTGATCAAATACTGGTTCTCGATCTCCGACCAGGAACAGCACCTACGCTTCCTCAGCCGCATTCATGACCCGCTCAAGCAATGGAAGCTCAGCCCGATGGACCTGGAATCCCGCCGTCGCTGGGAGGCGTACACCAAGGCCAAGGAAATCATGCTGGACCGCACCCACATCGCCGAAGCGCCGTGGTGGGTAGTGCAGGCCAACGACAAGAAACAGGCCCGACTCAATTGCATCCACCACCTGCTGGGGCAGATGCCGTATGAAGAAGTGCAATCCCCGGTGATCGAGCTGCCAGAACGCGTGCGCCAGGAACACTACACGCGCAGCCCGACGCCACCGGAACTGATCGTGCCGCAAGTATATTGAGACCGACGGGGGCGCATGCGCGCCCAACCGTCATCATTGTGTAACCTTGCGCCAACAATACTGACGCCATACACCGCGTGCTTTTTTTTGGGCTGCCTTTTGGGGCGGCTTTTTTTTGTCGGCTGGTTTGTACACCTCAGGCCGCTGGGTGAGCTCGTACTAGCCGTTTTCGACTTCGGCTACGGCTCGCATCGCAGGCGCTTTCGCGTATCGCGACAGTCCAATCTTGAGAATAACCAACAGAGGGGCAGCAACGACAAAGAGCATCGCGACTGCGAAGAACGCGGTATCAAAAGCAATCACAGTAGCCTGCCCTGTCACGACCTTGCCCAACAGGCTCGTCGCGGCACGACCGGCGGAGACTGGGTCCATGCCCTTTCCCGCCAGCATCGCACCTGTGGTGGTCAGCCGTTCGATGAGTGCGTTCCCTCCTGGCGTAACGTTGGCACCAAGGACCGCGCTATTGATGACAACGTGATGCTCGATCAGCGTCTGGAGCCCCGCGACGCCCATCAAGCCCCCCAATTGCCGCCCTGTGTTGAACAGGCCAATGCCACAGGCGAGGTTGCGGCTGTTGAGGTCGCTGAAGGCGATCAGCGTGATCGACAGAAACAGGAAACCAAGGCCCAGGCCTCGTAGCAGGATGGCGGTCATCATGCTGGCCGTGCCGCTTTCGCTGGTCGAACCGGACAGCATCCACATGGCCCCCATGATCATCAGGATGCCAAAGGGCACGGTCGCCACAGGGGGAACGTGGCGGACTTTGAAGAGAAAGGCCGCGATAAACAGTGAACCGATAAAAAAACCGCTACTGGGCAACAAGAGCAGGCCGGCCTCGGTCGGGGTGAACGCGAGCACCGACAGGGCAAACGCCGGAATCAGGAACGCGCTGCCGAACAACGCAGCACCGGCGACGAAACTGACGATAAAGGCAAAGGTAAATTCGCTCGATTTGAACACGGTGAAATCGAACAGCCCCTGGCCTTTGACCAACAGTTGCTGACCGATAAATGCCAGCAACGCGCCGCCGCCAAGCATCGTCAGCAACAGAATGTGCGGTTCCTCAAACCAGTCCCAGCGGCTGCCCTGAGTGAGCACGTAGGTGAAACAGAACAGCGTCGTAGCGATCAGTGCGAAGCCGAGCCAGTCGAAGGAGCGTTGTCGCGCACTGGCAGGCACCGGGTGGTCGGCGATGAGCAAAAGACCGGACGCCGCCAAGGCCAGCGGCACCACGCTGAAGAAAATCCAGGTCCAGGACTGGCTGTCGATCAGCCACCCTTGCAGGGCCGGCGCGACCGTCCCGGGTGCGACCACCGAACCCATGGCGAACAGGGCTTGCAGGATTGGCTGCCAGGACCGCGTATACGCGCGAAATATCAGCGCCTGCCCCCCGACCAGCAGGATCCCCGCAGCGAAACCCTGGATAACGCGAAGCGCAACCAGCAGGTCCAACTGAGCGGTAATGGCGGCCATGCAGCACGCCAGCCCCATTAACAGTGTTGAGCCGGTGATCACATGACGCGGATAGAAACGGCTCAACAGCCACGGGGCGGTCATGAACCCGATCAGCTTTAGCGCGATGTAGCCAACGTCCAGCCAGGCGAACTCATCAGGCGTGGCATAGGTGTCGCCGATAATGTCGCCGCGTCCGAGCGATAGAACGGTGCTGGCGATCGCTTCCGTCAACGTGGCCAGCACGATCCCCGTCATGAGCAGCACGCCGGAGGTGGCACTGACAGGGCTGCGCGTGGCGACAGTCGTGTTCATGAGTCATCCCCGCTCGCCACTTCAACCCGCGCGGACAGACCCGGCACGATGCGCCCCGGCATTGGGTTGTGGGCAAAGCGGATCTTTACCGGAACCCGCTGCACGACACGCACAAAGTTACCGGTCGCGTTGTCGGGCGGTAGCAAGCTGAACGCCGAACCACTGCCCGGTGCAAAACTGTCGACCACGCCGGCAATGGCCTGGTCGGGATAGCCATCGACCGTGATACGCACACGCTGGCCGGGATGGAGGGTTTCGAGCTGGGTTTCCTTGAAATTGGCCACGACCCATACATCGTTGACCGGCACGATGTCGAGCAAGGCAACGCCCGGTGTCACGAACCGGCCGAGTCGAATCTGCCGGTTGCCGACAACACCCGCCACCGGCGCACGCACCACGGTGTGGTCAAGATCGATCTGCGCGAGATCACGCGCGGCCTGCGCTTGCGACACAGCCGCCTCGGCCGCCGCTCGTTCGGCCACGAACACGGCGATGTTTTGTTGTTGCGCCTCGACCGTTGCCGAAGCAGCCGAAACCGACGCCTCGGCTCTGGATTGTGCGGTGCCGGTTTCATCGACCAGTGCCTGGCTGACCGCGTTGCTGACGATCAACTGGCGGCTGCGGTCATGGGTCTTGGTCGCCAGGCTCATCTCGGCGGTGGCCGAACGGCGTTGCGCTTCGGCCTGTCGAATCAACGCATGTTGCAACTGGATCTGTGCATCGACATGGGTCAGGCGTGCCCGGGCTGCGCTGACATTGGCCTCCGCTTGCGCCAGTCTGGCGCGATAGTCGCGCTCATCGATACGAAACAGCACGTCACCGGCCCGTACAGTCTGATTATCCTCAACCTCCAGCGCTGTGACATAGCCACCGACTTTGGCGGCGAGCGACGTAACATCACCGCGGACATAGGCATTATCGGTCGAGGTCACACCACTCGAAAATGCAATAACCACCCAGGCCGCCATAACCCCTACAGCAGCGACGCACAGCAGTTTGCCGATGGTCTGGCGCTTGCTTCGCGGCGCAATGACAACAGGAGTGCCGGCGTCAGCGCCAATGGCGGCATTGTCCTGGAGCGAGTTCATATTTTTATTTCCTGTTCAGTGCCTGGAACAACCGCTGCCGCCGGGCGGCAGAGTCTGCCGCCCGGCTGTCGAACATTCACGAGCGCGTTGACCGGCTCATTTTTTGATCGGTGTGACGAGTTCCTTTTCGTTGGTGTCGAGGACGAACACTGCCAGCAGGCGTGCAGGCTCGGTATCGCTGGCGTTGGCGCTGACCTCATGCACGGAGCCCGGCTCCTCTACGAAGTTTTGGCCGACGGTGTAGATCTTTTCCGGTTCGCCTTTGACCTTGATGCGAAACGAGCCTTCCAGGACCGTTGCATAGATGAAGGCCGTTTTTGGATGGGTGTGGGCCGGCGACGCAGCGCCCGGCCCGTACTCGACGACGACGCCTTTCATGCTCTTGCCAGGAAGATTGGGAATGGGACGGTCGAACACGACCGTCACCTTACCGTGGGGCGGCTCAGCGGCGGACGCTGCGCTGATCGATAGCACTGCGAAGGCCGCGGCCAACAGGATTCGAGTAACCATGGGATGGCTCCTTCGTGGGTGGGAATGTGAGGGTGCGGGCCGTTATCGGGCCTTCGATTGAGCGATCCAGTCTTCGAAGCAGATCGCCCCCAGCCGTGGATTCTTGCCAGGCACCAGCGATTGATCGTCGAGCACGGCGCCGAAGTAACGGGCGTGCACGTCCGGCAGGACCTTGCGGCTGTCCCCAGTCGCCCGCAGAAAACGCCTGGCGAGTTCGTCAATCGGCATCGCTTCCGGGCCACCCACTTCAACCGTGCCATTGACCGGTGCTGCCAGCACCACATCGGCCAGCGCCGCCACCACATCGTCGGACGCTATCGGCTGGATCAGCGCCGGCGAGACACAAAACTCCTCGCCGACGGCGAACGACTGGACGATGCCTTCGACAAACTCGAAGAACTGCGTGGCACGCAGGAGGGTGTAAGGAATGCCGGATGCCTTGATCAGGTTTTCCTGCGCGACCTTGGCCCGAAAATAACCGCTGTCGGGAAGGCGTTCGCTACCGACGATCGACAGGGCTACGTGATGACGAACCCCGGCGGCCGCTTCAGCGGCCAGCAGGTTACGCGTCGATGTTTCGAAAAAATCAAGCACGGCCTGGTCTTCCCATGACGGCGCGTTCGCCACGTCCACAACGATGTCAGTACCATCCATCGCTGCGGCCAGGCCTTCGCGGGTGATGCTGTTCACGCCCGTGCTGGGGCTGGCGGCGACCGCGTCGTGGCCGCGCTCGCGAAGGGTGTTCACAAGTTTCGATCCGATGAGGCCGGAGCCTCCGATAACTACGATCTTCATGGCTGTTCTCCACGTGTCGACGGCAACCATTGCGTCGGTGTAGAGAGATTGCATGCGTGCACACGACAAGTCCTTGCAGCGGGCTTGGATTTACCTTCATGAACGCTTGGATTTGCGTCCAAAGCAGTGGTTATTCGTCCATCGTCACCGTGGACCATGCAACGGGTTTCGAGCTGCCGTATTATCAATCTCAACTAAATATCACCAGCAGCCTGGGACACGGAGTTGAAGGCGCTTTGCCAGGGGACGCCCACGTTGCAATTCGCGTTTGAAGACTTCGTGCTCGATCAAGAGCGCCGGGAATTGACCTTGCGTGGGCAAGTCGTGGCCGTCGGGCCACAGACTTTCGATCTATTGCTGTACCTGATGTGCAACCGCGATTGCGTTGTCAGCAAGGACGACCTCCTCAAAGCCGTGTGGAGCGGCCGGATCGTCTCGGAGTCGACGATCACCAGCCACATCAATGCGGTGCGTAAAGCCATCGGCGATACGGGCGAAGAGCAGCGCCTTGTCCGCACAATTGCCCGTAAGGGTTACCGCTTCGTCGGGCACATCAACGTCGACAACAGCGAGCAAGCACGACACCCTGGCGTCGACGAACACGCGGCCTCCAGGCAAACGCCCTCCTCTGCGCTGCTTCTCCCGGACAAACCGTCGATTACGGTCTTGCCCTTCCAGAATCTGAGCGGCGATCCAGAGCAGGAATACTTCGCCGACGGCGTGGTAGAGGACATCATCGTCGCCCTTTCAAGGATCCGCTGGCTGTTCGTCATCGCGCGCAATTCGAGCTTCACCTACAAAGGTCAGGCGGTGGACATCCAGGGCATCGGTCAGACGCTGGGCGTTCGCTACGTGCTCGAAGGCAGCGTGCGCAAGTGCGGGAACAAGGTGCGCATCACCGGGCAACTCATCGACGCGACCAGTGGCACGCACCTCTGGGCGGAACGCTTCGAAGGCCTGATCGACGACATCTTCGAGTTGCAGGATCAAATCGCCGAAAGTGTCGTGGGTGCCATCGCGCCGCAACTGGAACGGGCAGAAATCGAACGCGCCAAACGCAAACCCACCGAAAGCCTGGACGCCTACGATTATTACTTGAGGGCCATGGCAAAACTGCACAGCGGCACCCGCGAAGCCATCGCAGATGCCCTGCCGATGTTCAACACAGCCATAGAACTCGACCCCGAATTCGCCTCAGCCTATGGCATGGCCGCCTGGTGCCACTTCTGGCGCAAGCTCAATGGCTGGATGAGCGACCGGCCTGCCGAAATCGCCGAAGGCACGCGGCTTGCGCGCCTGGCGGTGACACTCGGACGCGACGATGCCGTCGCGTTGACGCGCGGCGGACATGCGCTTGCTCATCTGGCCGGTGATGTCGATGGGGGCATAGCGCTGCTCGACAGGGCACGCCTGCTCAACCCTAACCTCGCCCCCGCCTGGTTCCTGGGCGGCGTCTTGCGCGCGCTGCGCGGTGAAACTGAAGGCGCCATCAAGGACTTGACCCATGCCGTTCGCTTGAGTCCGGTGGACCCCGAAATGTTCAGGATGCAGATTGGGATGTCGCTCGCGCACTTCTTCGCCGGCCGCTTCGACCTCGCTACGCAATGGGCGGAAAAAGCCTTGGGCAACCTGCCCAATCTGCTGGCCCCGGTGGCCTTGGTGGCGGCCAGTTACGCGCTCAGCGGACGCATGGACAAAGCGAAGCAGGCCATGCAGCACCTGCGAGCGCTGGATCCGTTGTTGCGGGTTTCTAATCTGAGGGATTGGCTGCCTATTCAGCGTGCGGAGGACCTTGCACGGTTTACGGAGGGACTGCGGCGGGCGGGGTTGGAGGAGTGAGCTGGGGATGGCTGACCGTAGGAATGTCAGACAGTTGACCTCTTCAGGCAGAAAAGCGGTTTGCGTGTTAATCAGAACTGCCAAACCCACGAGACTCATGATCGGTAGACCGCTGAACGATTTAGCCAAACTGTTGAATCGACCGGTTGAATCCGCCCCCTAAAACGTCCCTTCATAACCGGTAGCCGCCAGTGCTAAATGAGTTTTTGCGATGGCCCGCGCAGCCAAAAAAATGGCCCGCATGCGGGCGGGCCAAATGGGGATTTTTCAAAGGAGCAAGGGTAATCTGCGCTCCAGTCTGTGAGCACTGCGTGAAAAACATGTCGCCGAAACGAAAGCATTCGGTCGAAGCAAACACACTACTGTTGCTGATGCAGGTATTTCTGAATGGCATCAATTTCAAGTTTGCTTGGCTTTACACCGTTGTCAGACGTGAAGCTAGCGCTAGCCCAATGCGGCATTGGCGCCTTCAGAGGCTTCCCATGGTCGTCGATACCGCTCAGCACGGCGCGCTCGAATACTTTTGATTTCCACTCACTGGCATCTCCGGCCAGCTTGGGCGCCGATCCTCCCGCGCCTCGAGGCCCGTGACAACCAACACAGTTATCTTGAAAAAGTACTTCTCCATCTGGCGGTGATGCCATGGCCGATGAGCAGGTGAGTAGGGCTATGAACGTCAGAAATGCGCATTTCATTTTAGGCTCCCGGCGACCCAACGATGACGTGAGCGGCTTAGGGGCGCTAAGTGAGAGCCTAGCAGCTGGCGAAGCCTGCTACAGGACGGTGTCGTTCTTACTCGGTCAGGCGTTCGTATTGCCCGACCGGGTAAACGAGTACCGATCGATATCCGTCCGCAGCGTCCAGCCCTGACGTTGCCAATAGCGGGCCGCCGCCTCATTGGTCTTGAACACATCGAGATGGCACTTGAGGATACCGAGTGGTTCAAGACTCGACAGGCAACACTCCACCAACGCATTCGCAATGCCCTGACGCCGAAACGCCGGCTCGACAATCAGGTGCTGCAAGTACCCTCGACGCCCGTCGTGGCCCGACATGATGCAACCGCACACCACACCGTCGACTTGCGCCACAAAGCTCAACCCGGGGTTGCGTTCCAGATAGCGGGCAGTGGATTCACGCGAGTCTGCGTCACGCAGCGAGACGCCGGGCGTGCGCCGCATCAGTTCGATGACGGTCTCGTAATCGTCCAGGGTCATGACACGAATGTTGAACATTGAGTGCGCCTGAAAGTGGGAATTGTCTGGCGCAGAAGCCTATCAGATGCGATTCCGACGGGCAGAATTGTATCGATCTGTATGTTCGCCGGCGATCTTACACAGCGATACACAACGGCCGGTTCCAGACACACACGCACGACATGAGGGTGCAAAAGTGCGCCACGTCGCAAGGACTTCCCTGAACCCGCGACCTGAACACACAAGCCCTATACCCTCAGCAGGAACTTGCCATGATCAATCAAATCGACACTGTGCTGTACACCGGCAAAACCCACACCACCGGCGGCCGTGACGGTCAGTCCAAAAGTTCGGACGCACGCCTGGACATCAAGCTGTCCCCGCCCGGTTCGTCGGGCAGCGGCACCAATCCGGAACAGTTGCTGGCGGCGGGTTGGTCGGCGTGTTTTATCGGTGCGATGGGTAAAGCGGCGGTCGCATTGAACGTGACACTTCCGAGCGACGTGGCCGTGGATACCGAAATCGACCTGGGCAAAACCGATAACGCTTTTTTCCTCCAGGCACGCCTCAATGTCAGCCTTCCAGGCCTGGATCCAGCCGTCGCCCGCGCCGTGGTGGACGCGGCTCATCAAACCTGCCCGTACTCCAAAGCGACCCGTGGCAACATCGATGTCGAGATCAATCTGGTGTGATCCGGCCCGCTGGAACAGCCTGCCTTTCGGGGTGGGCCGTGCCGATAGCAGTTTTCCGTCCTGCCGTGTTTTTCACAGGACGAAATCGGTCTAAAGAGCGCGCTTTACACTGCGCATGCTTTGCTATTCTGAAGGTGTAGGTGAAGACGCAGACTGATGCGCAAGCGGATAGCAAGGAGACGTGGGGCACGTCCCGAAGGGTACACGGTTAGAAAGATCTCCGCGCTGAGATCCAGCCCTTACGCCGTGTGAAGCAGAAGTACATAACACTATTCTGTCAGAGTCCTGATAAACCTTGTAAGCCAGAAACCAGCACTGGCCACCTACTCGAAATCCGAAGCCCGCCTTGTGCGGGCTTCTTCGTCAACGCCCCCCCACCTATCAGCAGGACTCTGCGCTTACTGAACGTTTTTCAGCTTGACCACATCACCGGAGATTTTGGTGGTGTAACCGGTCAGGACCCAGGCCCAGAACCAGTTTTCCTGCACTTGGGTGTTGATCATCGCGTCGCCGCCCTTGGCTTTGATCGCCGCGTCTTGCGCGCGAACAAAACGGCTGTTCTGCCGGATCGGGATCACACCAAACAGCAACAGGCCGGTAGCGGATGCTTCGCTGTGGCCGAGGACGGTGTATTGGCTGGCGTCATAATGCTGGGTGTTCATCGGGGCACCGGTGCAACCCGCCAAAACCAGACCGAACAGAGCAACCGCGACAACTTTACTGAGGTACTTCACTGAAAAACTCCATGAGAATGTGCCCGGGATCCGTCTCTCGGGCGGCGCACACTCTAACGGAGGTGATGGCCAATTGGTACTACCCACAAAAAATTGCGCTGGTGTTCTCCCGATTTGTGCTCACTTGACCGGTTTACGCCGAGCGGCCGCCCGCGACAGGTTGAGCGCCACGGCGGATTTGATCAGTGCCTTCAACGCCTTTTCATCGAGCTTTTCGCCCTCATGCACATCAATGGCACGTCGGGTATTGCCTTCCAGGCTGGCATTGAACAGCCCTGCCGGATCCTCCAGCGAGGCGCCTTGGGCGAAGGTCATTTTGACCACGCTTTTGTAGGTCTCCCCGGTGCACAGGATCCCGGCGTGAGACCAGACCGGCACGCCCCGCCACTTCCATTCCTCGACCACCTCGGGATCGGCCTGACGGATCAACGTTCGAATGTGACAGAGCATCTCGCCCCGCCAATCGCCCAGTTCCTTGATTCTGTCGTCTATCAACGCCGAGGCGTCCTGCATCACGGCAGCCTGTGCAACGGGCTCGTCCTTCTTCATACAGTGATCACCTGCTTCATGATGGTTTTGACCCGCCTCATGATAGTTGTCGCTCGCCCACCGCTCGAGCGTCACTGACTGACGGCGCCCCCGTCCGGCACGATCTGCGCACAGCGTTTCCTCTGCCACCGGCTTAATGCCAAAATGCAACGCTCAGGTCACCCGTCCAGCCCCTGCCCCGCGTCATGCAGTGCAACGAGAATCGATATGAACCCCCATTTTCAGATAAGTGATGCCCCTGAATCCCACGTCTCCCATCAGCCGCCGGCGGTCACAGCATGATTGAAGTCACTGAGGTTTCCATTGCGCAACTGCGTGCTGCGCTTGAATCCGGCCAGACCACGGCGGTCGAGTTGGTAGAGGCTTATCTCGCCAGGATCGATGCCTACGACGGCGCCGACACCCCTACCGCCCTCAACGCGGTGGTGGTTCGCAACCCCGACGCGCTCAAGGAAGCGCAAGCGTCGGATGCCCGTCGGGCCAAAGGCGAAACGCTGGGCCCGCTCGACGGCATCCCCTACACGGCCAAGGACAGCTATCTGGTGAAGGGGCTGACCGCCGCCTCCGGAAGCCCGGCCTTCGCCAATCTGATTGCCTATCGCGATGCGTTCACCATCGAACGCCTGCGCGGTGCCGGTGCCATCTGCCTGGGCAAGACCAACATGCCGCCCATGGCCAACGGCGGTATGCAGCGCGGAGTCTATGGTCGTGCCGAGAGCCCGTACAACGCGGACTACCTTACCGCGCCTTTCGCTTCGGGTTCGTCGAACGGTGCCGGCACCGCAACTGCTGCCAGTTTCGCCGCGTTCGGCCTTGCGGAAGAAACCTGGTCGAGTGGGCGCGGCCCAGCATCGAACAATGGCTTGTGCGCCTACACGCCCTCGCGCGGGGTGATTTCGGTGCGCGGTAACTGGCCGCTGACACCGACCATGGACGTGGTCGTGCCGTTCGCCCGGACCATGGCGGACCTGCTTGAGGTGCTCGACATTGTCGTGGCCGAAGACCCGGACACCCGCGGCGATCTGTGGCGGATGCAACCCTGGGTGCCGATTCCCAGTGTCTCCTCGGTGCGCCCCGCTTCCTATCATGACCTGGCCGCACAACCTGAGGCTCTCGCCGGCAAGCGTTTCGGCGTGCCGCGCATGTACATCAACAAAGATCTTGAAGCCGGCACCAGCGAGGCGCCGGGTATCGGCGGGCCGACCGGGCAGCGCATCAACACCCGCGCCTCGGTAATCGGTCTATGGGAAGCGGCTCGCAAGGCCCTCGAAGCCGCCGGCGCTGAAGTCGTCGAAGTCGATTTCCCGCTGGTCTCCAACTGCGAAGGCGACCGTCCGGGGGCACCGACCGTGTTCAATCGCGGCATCGTCTCCAAGGAGTTCCTGCACCACGAATTGTGGGACCTGACGGCCTGGGCGTTCGATGATTTCCTTCAGGCCAATGGCGATCCCAAACTGAATCGCCTGGTTGACGTCGACGGGCCGCTGATTTTCCCCCACGACCCCGGCACGCTGCCCAACCGCGAGGGCGATCTGGCGGCCGGCATGGACGAATATGTGCGGATGGCTGAACGCGGCATTACGCCGTGGAACGAGATCACCACCGTGCCTGATGGCTTGCGCGGGCTTGAACACACGCGGCGTATCGATCTTGAGCAATGGATGGATCGCTTGGGACTGGACGCGGTGCTGTTCCCGACCGTCGCCGACGTGGGCCCGGCGAACGCCGATGTCGATCCTGCGTCTGCGGACATTGCGTGGAGCAATGGCATTTGGGTCGCCAACGGCAACCTCGCCATCCGCCACCTCGGCGTTCCGACGGTCACGGTGCCGATGGGCGTGATGCCGGACATCGGCATGCCTGTCGGGCTGACGTTCGCCGGTCGCGCCTATGACGATTCGTCGCTGCTGCGCTTGGCGTCGGCGTTTGAAGCCACCGGGAGCAAACGCTTGATCCCGCCGCGCACCCCGCCGCTGCCAACCCAGCCGTAAACATTGAGCGGGATTGGTGCGCTACAGGCTCCAATCCCGCTCAATAATTCAGCCCTTGGCCGCCATTGCGGTGACTTCCACACGCATGCCTTCGACCGCCAAAGCGGCCACGCCCACAGCGGCGCGAACCGGCCACGGCTTGGCGAAGAAACGCTTGTAGACCTCGTTGAACGCGGCGCGATCAGCCATGTCGGTGAGGTAGATGGTCAGGTGCAACACCCGATCCATCGAACTGCCAGCCCCTTCCAGTGCTGACTTGAGCGCTTGCAGCGTGCATTCGCTCTGCTCGACGATGTCACCCAGTTCCAGACTGCCGTCGGCGCGGGTAGGGATCTGAGTGGAGACCAGCAGCCCACCAAAACCGGCAACGTCGGAGGAGATGGAGTCCTGGTCTGGATCAGGGATGAACGTGATGTCTTGGTTAGCCATGAGGATCTCGCGCTTGAGGTGAAAAGGGGCTGTTGCGTATCAGCCGCGCAGTTTACATCCATCTCATTTAATCGGGGCGCAGCAACCCGGAAGGAACCACCGTTTCGATCAGCCCGGTCGTCACGTCGTACACCAGCCCCGTCACCGTGAAACCACCCGGCAGGTTCGGATTGGCCTTCAGTGCCGCCACGTCAACTGCCACCGCTTTATAAGGGTCATCGATTTCAAGCGCCGCCAACTTGTCTGTCTCGACGCCCATGTGTCTGGCCATCGTCTCAAACAGCGCCGCGTTCACACAGTGCCTTGACCACGATACCAAGGGCGGCGAAGAAGTGAAGATCCTGCGCGACAATATGCCCTTTGGCAGTCCGGGTGCGGGCGAGTTTGGCACGTACTTCATCGGCTACGCCCGTTCGCCCGATCCCCTTGAACAGATGCTGGAGAACATGATTGTCGGCCGACCACCGGGCAATTATGTCCGCTTGCTGGATTTGCGCACTGCCTTCACTGGCGGCTTGTTTTTCATCCCTTCGGCAGACTTGCTGGAACAACTGGCGGACCTCAAGCCCTGAGCCGCGGGCGCAGCCTTCATGAGTGACGGCTGCGCTCTGCTAGTTCGGATCGAGCAACCCGCCGCTCCAGTTGCGCGATACCCGGCTGCCGGTGAATTTCGCCACCACCATGCCCTGCGGCACCAGCCGATCGCGATAGCGAGTGACCATGCGCCCCGATTGCTCGGCGACCAAAACCATCTCGGACGATGGATCGCCCGGCCGCCGCAGAATCCGCGCAAAGCGCTGCCCTTCTTCGACGAAATCGCCCAGTTCTTTTTCAAAGATCAACACGCCGGGCTGCGGCGCCAGAATGGTTTCCATGTGGCCCATTTCCATCGCCTCGACGGGCCAGTCAGCGGGTGCCTGCGCCTCATCGATGACCCCGCAGCCGCAGAGCCAGACGTACAACCCTTCGGCGTCCTGCTCGGCAAACCGGTCGCTGACGTCGCCTTGCCCGCGCAACTCCAGTGTCGCCGCCATGCGCTGGTCGGTGACGCCGTCGCGCAGCCATGGCGCAATGAGGGTCTCTTCGAAAGAGCCATCGCCGCCGTCATCCCAGATGATCGCCACGTCCATTTTCATCGCGGCGGCCAATTCACGACCACGGGGCCAGAAACGGCGGTGGACGTAGAGGTAGGGCATTGCTTCGTCATCGGTGTGCAGGTCGAGCATCACGTCCGCCGGGGCCGCGAGCTGCACCAGTTTTTTTTGCCATTCCTGGACGTTGGTCGAGGGTTGGGCCATGGCGGCCGACTGGTCGAACCCGCGGTTGAAGTTATGCCCGGTAGCCTCATGAAAGCGACCGAGAAGGCGTCCTTGGCGAAACTGCCCGATGCCCAGCGGATTGGCTTGCGGCACCACCGTCACGCGGCCGTTGAGCCGCCCCTGGGCCTGGGCGACCTCAAGCTTCTGCATCAGCAGATGCAACACCAGCATCCCGGCGATTTCATCCGCATGCACCCCGGCCTGGAGGTGCACGGTCGGGCCGCTGCCATTGCCGTCGTAGCGCCACGCGCCGACCTGCACCGAGTCACCGTTGTTGTTGCGAACACTGAACGAAACATCCTGCGCCATCTGCTTGTCCTCCCGCGTCACGAACGTTAAAAACCGACACGTTGCCAAGGCCGAACTGGAGATTGAACGCACGTTCAACTAAGCTCGCCAACCAGGCAACACACCCAAGGAATCCTTGTGACAGTCCCTTCCACAAAAAACCGCCGCGCTGAACCGGACGAGCGTCGCGAAATGCTGGTGGCCGCCACCCTGCGCTGCCTGGTGCGCGACGGTCACGCCGGCATTTCCGTGCGCCGCATCGCCACCGAGGCCGGGGTGTCCGTGGGGTTGCTCAATCACCATTTCGGCAGCATCGATGCGTTGATTGCCGACACCTATCAAAAGATCGCCAGCGAGCTGACCACCGCCCTGCTCCAGGAGATCCAGCAGGCCGGCACGCCCGCGCAGAAGATGGACGCGTTCCTCACCGGTTCCTTCTCGCCTCGGGTCATGGACCCGCAATTACTTGGGGTCTGGGTGGTGTTCTGGAGCCTGATCCGGCACTCAGAACACGTCAGCCAATCCCACGAAAAAAGCTACCGTGCCTACCTCGACCTGCTCCGCCAACTGCTGGATGACATGGCGGCCAGCGAAGGTTTCGTGATCCACGACACGCGCCTGGCTGCCATCGGTTTATCGGCGATGCTCGATGGTCTCTGGATCGAGTGGTGCCTGAACCCCGAAACCTTCAGCCCCGCCAACGGCCTCCACATCTGTCGCTGCTGGATAAAGGGGCTGCGACACGGAGCATTCAGCACCGACGACGTCCTGTGAGGGGTGACGGCCGAAGATCATCGCCAGGGTGCCGCTGACGGCGATCAGCCCGGCACCGACCATCAGCGACACGTCCATCAGCGTGCCCCAGATCAGGCTCGACAAGAGGAACGCCCAGATCAGCCCGGTGTATTCGAACGGTGCGAGCAACGTGGCCGTGGCCCGCTGAAAACTGGCAAACAGCAGAAACTGGCCGATGCCGCCGACCAGCCCGGCGCCGAGCATCCCGAGCCACGCGGGGGTGGGTGCGGGTGTGTAGGTCCAGGGCAACGCCACTGCCATGCAAATCACAAACACCACGTTGGTGATCAACATCTGTTCGAGCACGGACGTCTGCTCATCCACCTGGCGCAACTGGATGTAGGTGAACGCCCAGCACATCGCCGCCAACAACGTCAGCACCACCGGCACCGGATCAACCAGGTTGCTCGGGCGGCAGGCGATGATCACACCAACAAAACCGATGATCAGGCTAAGCCACTGCCAGCCGCTGGCGCGCTCCTTGAGAATCACCGCCGCCAGCACCGTAACCATGATTGGTGCGGAAAAATACAGCGTGGTCATTTCCGCCAGGGTCAGGTCCCGGGCCGCCGTGTAATACAGCACCCAGGCAACAATCGACAACAACCCGCGCACCACCAGCAAGCGTCGGCTCGGCGAGCGCCAGGCGCGCTGGACCAAACGCAAATGCCCGGCCAGCAGACAGGCCAGGACCACCACAAGGGCGCGCCAGAACAGAATGCTGACCACCGAATAATCCGCCACCAGCCACTTGATGGCGGCGTCCTGCAGGGCCAGGAACGTATAACCCAAGGTGCACAGGCCAATGCCTTGCAACGACCGGTCAACCATCCTTGGCGTACTCATTACACCGACCTGCGCACGGGTGTCCCGCGCCGTTCGGCAAAGGCAAACAGCGCTTCGATCATGAACGTCAGGCAGACATACACGCCGGCCACCAACAGCAACGGTTGATAGACTTGCAGCGTTTGCGCCCGCACCACGTTGGCGGCGCCCAACAGATCGACAATCGCAATGGTCGAGGCCAGTGCGGTGGACTTCAGCAGCATCACGGTCTCCCCGGCCAGGGTCGGCAACAGCAGACGCAACGCCCTGGGCAAACGCACCCGCAGCAACGACTGGCGCGGGGTCATGCCAAACGCCGACGCCGCTTCCATTTCCCCTTTGGGCACCGCCAGCAACCCGCCGCGAATCACTTCGCCGACATAGGCCCCTACCGACACCACCAAGGCAAACACGATGTACCAGTAACCGTCGCGCAGGTATGGCCAGAGGAAGCTGCCGCGGATCAACGGGAACTGCGCAAACAGGCTGCCGAGGCCGTAGTAGAAGATGTAGATCTGGATCAGCAACGGCGTACCGCGCGTCACGCTGGTATAGAACAGGCTGACCTTGGCGATCACTTTGTTTTTCGAGATCCGGGCCAGCGCCACCAGCACTGCGAGCGCATAACCGAACACGCTGGAAATCAACAAAATGGTGATGGTCGTTTGCAGCCCCCGGCCCAACAGCGCCGCGTATTCAACTATCCACGCTGGAATCATTTCATTCACTCAGCCAAAGGCATCCAGCGACGGATGCGTCGCTCAAGCCGTCCCGACAGGTAGTTGGACACCAGCGTCACGGCGTAATACATCGCCGCGGCGGTGAGGTAGAACAACAGGTAGTGACGCGTCGAGCCCGCGCCTTGCTTGGCGGTGTACAGCAACTCGTTGGTGCCGACCACGCTGATCAATGCGCTGTCCTTGATCAGGTTGATCCACAGGTTGGCCATCCCGGCCATGGCGTAAGGCGCCATGATCGGCAGCGTGACCCGTCGGAACAGGCCGAAGCCGCTCAAGCCGAACGCTTTGCCTGCCTCGATCTGACCGAACGGAATGGCCTGGATCGCCGCCCGGAAAATCTCCGAGGCGTACGCGCCCTGCACCAGCCCCAGCACCACAATCGCCGCCAGCGGACCGCTGACATTCACCGTGTCGTAGCCCATCTGCGCCATCAGCGAATTGAGCAGCATCGAACCGACGTAGTACAGCAGCAGGATCAGCAACAACTCCGGAACCGCACGGAATAACGTGGTGTAACTGCGCATCAGTGCCGCGATCGGTTTCGGCGCGCCCAGCTTGAGGCAAGCCACCACCAGCCCGATCAGGAGCCCGAGCACAAACGCCCCGGCGGAAATCTGCAGGGTCATCCAGAGCCCTTTCAACAGCGCACTGCCCCATCCTTGTTCGCTGAAATTGATCAAATCGAACATTGCCGGCATTTCACTCTCCCGTTAAAGCACCACCGGACCTTGTGGGCGCGAGCTTGCTCGCGCCCACAGGGTTTTGCATCGGCCACAGGATCTCTATCAGAACGCCGGTTTCACGCTGGTGCCGAAGTAGTGTTGGGACAGGTCGTCATAGTCCTTGCTCGCCAGCAAGGTCTTGATCGCCGTGTCGAGTTTGGCCTTGAGCTCGGTGTCGTCCTTGCGCAAACCGGCGCCCACGCCTTTGCCAAAAATCGGGTCGTAAGGCACTGCGCCGAGGTAGGCCAGGTCCTTGGCATCCGGGGTCTGGACGAAGGCCGCCATGGCCGTGCCGTCCGCCATCATCAGGTCGATACGACCGGCAATCAGGTCGGCGTTGGCCGAGTCCTGGGTGTCGTAATACTTCACGTCGGCAATTTTTTCGTAGTACGTCTTCAGGTAACTGGCGCTCACCGTGGAGTTCTGCACCCCAATGGTTTTGCCCTTCAGGTCATCCGGGTACTTCTTAACAGACGCGTCCTTCGGCCCGACAATCGCGATCACCGAATCGTAGTAAGCCTTGCTGAAGGCGATCTGTTTTTCCCGTTCTTCAGTGACCGACATCGAGGAAAAAATCACGTCGATCTTCTTCGCCAGCAACGAAGGAATGATGCCGTCCCACGCCACTTCCTTGATTTCACACTCGGCTTTCATCTCGCTGCACAGCTTGTGGATCAGGTCGACTTCGAAGCCCTTCCACTCACCGTTGGCCTGTTTCTCGGTGTACGGCGGATAGGGTTCGGCCGCGACCGCGAACCTGATCGGTTGCGCCTGCGCCGCGCTCATGCCAGCCAGCAGCAAGCAGGCCGCGCCGGTAAACCAGTTTGCCAAACGTCGATTTCCCATGATTTTTCCCCGTCTTTTTATGATGTTTTAGCGAGTCTGATGTGCGTTGACGAACTGTCGGCAACGTTCACTGCGTGGGTGTACGAACACTTCATCCGGCGAACCGGTTTCCTCGATCAGCCCTTGGTGCAAGTAGGCGACTTGGGAAGACACATCGCGGGCAAAGGCCATTTCATGGGTCACCAGGATCATGGTCCGGCCTTCTTCCGCGAGGGAGCGGATCACCCGCAGCACTTCGCCGACCAGTTCCGGGTCGAGTGCCGAGGTGGGTTCATCGAACAGCATGACCTTGGGCCGCATGGCCAGGGCCCGGGCGATGGCCACCCGTTGTTGCTGCCCCCCGGAGAGAAACGCCGGGTACTCGTTGCGCTTGGCCGCAAGCCCCACGCGTTCCAGAAAGGCTTCAGCCCGTTCAGTGGCTTCGGCACGGCTTTCACGCAGGACCTGGGTCGGCGCTTCGATGAGGTTTTCCAGCACCGTGCGATGGGGCCAGAGGTTAAAGTTCTGGAACACCATGCCCAGGCTCGAACGGATCCGCACCAGCTGTTTGGCGTCGGACACCAGTGGCGCGCCGGGACGGTCGTGGTTGAGCTTGATGCTTTCGCCGTCCACCAGAATGCGTCCCTGGTCCGGCACTTCGAGCATGTTGATGCAGCGCAGCAAGGTACTTTTGCCCGAGCCGCTGGCGCCGATCAGGGAGATCACATCGCCTTCGCGGGCCGTCAGCGAGACGCCCTTGAGCACTTCGATATTGCCGAAGCGTTTGTGCAGGCCATCGACTTCGATCATGGTCTTGGACGTGACGGGGACAACGGTGGCTTCGCAGGTGACGCGACTGATCACCGGTCGTGGCGCCTCACCTTTCAGCACCAGGACAAAATCGCGAATACGCTGACAGGCCTGGGCCAACCGCTCTTCTCCGAGGGTGAACGAGAGCCGCACAAAGCCTTGCGCCGGCTCGCCAAACGCCGCCGCATCGAGGACCGACACGCGCGCCTCGCGCAACAGGCGCCAGGCGAACTCCAGCGAAGTCAGCCCGGTGTCACGCACGTCCATCAACACGAACATGCCGGCATCGGGGTTGAGCACTGAAATACCCGGGCAGTTGGACAGACTCGTGACCACCAGATCACGCCGACGGCGATAGATGTCGCGCATGCCGTGGGTCACGTCTTCGTGGGCCTGCACCGCTTTCAGCGCCGCTTCCATGACAAACCCCGGCAAGCCATAGAGCATACTCAGCACCAGGGTTTCCGCGTGGGCGATCAAGGCTTCGTTGGCGACGATCCAGCCGATCCGCCAGCCGGTCATGGCATGGGATTTCGACAGACTGCCGACCACCACGCAGCGCTCGGCCATGCCCGGCAACGCCGCGAGGCTGAGGTGTTCGCGTTCGAAGGCGAGGCTTTCGTAGACTTCGTCGACCACCACCCACAGGTCATGTTCGATGGCGAGGTCGGCGATGGCTTGCAGCTCTTCGCGGTTGAGCACCACGCCGGTGGGGTTGTTCGGGTTGGAGAAGAAAATCGCCCGGGTGCGCGGGGTGATGGCCTTGGCCAACACGGCGGCATCGAGCCTGAAACCGCAATCCGCCGAGCACGGCACCCGCACCAGCGTGGCGCCGGAGGCCTTGAGGGTGGCCTCGTACGTCACGTACATCGGGTCCAGGGCAATCACTTCATCGCCCGTGTTGAGCAGGCACATCGAGGTGATGAACAACGCGTTCTGCGCCCCGGCCGCGACGATCACGTTCGGCGCTTGCACCTCACGGCCGAACAATGGGCTGTAGCGGTTGGCGATGGCTTCGCGCAAGGTCTGGCGACCGGCGATCTCGGTGTAGTGAGTGTCACCCTCGCGCAGCGCTTCGATGGCGGCATCGGTGATGAAATCGGGTGTGGGGAAATCCGGGTCACCGACGCTGAGAATGATCACATCCTCGCCACGGCGCTGGGCTTCAAAGGCTGCATTGTGAATATCCCAGGCGGCGACACCGTCGCCTGAAATCCGCTCAACAAAAGGTGAAAACCGCATGCCAGTGCCTCGTTCGAATTGAAGAAACGCCAGCCCGCGCTACCCGCCGGGGAGGTGGCCATCAACATAGTCGAAGCTGAACAGTCGTTCAACAGAAAAGTCGCGAAGGTTCGCGTTCAGCGTAAACAGGTCGTTTTCACGACAGTCGCGGCGTTTTCAGCACGGGGGCATGGTGAAGCTGAATGGGAATCCCGAGAGGGTTTCCAGCCACGGAAGTTTAATAAGACGGGTACAACTTCTGAGTCAACCTTATTAGATAAGTGCTGCACATTAGATAATTCCTTCACACGTGTAACACCAACAAGACACTTATAAAACCTGACACCTTCAACCTAGGCTAAACCTCAATAACATCAGCACTTCGTACCGACGCGCCTTTCTGAACACCCCGAACCCCAAGGCCTTCACCCGCACCTTAGAAGTTCACCCCACTAGCAATGCTCTAAATTAAAAACAACTGACTCATTCCAATTAATCATAAAAAAGCCCAGTCGGATTTTGCTAATCGAATATGCTCAACTCAACGCACCAACAGGCAGTTAGTTCTCTTATCAAGCCGATGACAACAACCGCTTGTTCATGCAAATAACGCCAGCAGACATCACTTCAAGGAAATGGACATGAAGATCAAGATTCTGTGCGTGCATGGCATTGGCCATGAAGAAGCGGATGAGAGTTTCGAGCAATCCTGGAAACGGTCGATTACCACGGCGGTGCTGAGCGTGGCGCCGAATGCGGTGATCGAACTGGACTATTTCGAGTATGACGCGCGCTTTGCGTCCAGCGGTCTGGGCGCGCCGGAAATTGCCGAAGCGACGCTGCGTCTACTGACCAGCGCCGTCATCCATTCAGTCGGGGATCTGTTCCGGCGTGATCGCGGCATCGGGCAATTTCCTGATCGCCTGCGCTGGACGGCCGGCATGGTGGCGCAATGGACCGCGGACGAGGCGCTGCGAACCACGCTGCGTAAAGACCTCGCCACGCGCATCAACGACTCAGAACCGGATATCGTCTGTGCGCACAGCCTCGGAACACTGGTCGCCTATGACACGTTCCGTCGGGATCCGTCGCTGATGAACAAGCGCGTGCTGATCACGTTCGGCTCGCAGATTGCCAACCCCGCAGTACGCGAGACGTTCGGCGGACGTATCGAAGGCATTGACACGGCATACAAGTGGTACCACCTCTACAACGAACACGATCATGTGTTTACCGCACCGCTGTACCTGCGCGATGCCAACTTCACTCAAGTCATGACGCCTTTCGACAAACCGGGCGACGCGCTCAATCACGATGCAACGTACTACCTCGGTCACCCCGAAACCCGGTCCAATGTCTGGGGGCCGCTGTTACAGGTCGGCCTCGCCAGGGGGTTCGACAAACGTTTGCTCGCCGTCGACAAATCACTCGGTCTGGCCGTGCCAAAGGCACAAACCGCACGTCGTTCGCGAGACAAGGCGTTGCTGATCGGGATCAACAACTATCCCAACCCTTCGGACCGGCTCGAGGGTTGCGTCAATGACGTGTTCCTGATGAGTTCATTGCTGCAAGAATCGAACTTCTCTCCGGATGACATCCGCGTCGTGCTCGATGACCGCGCCACCACCGCCGGCATTCGCGATCGCCTGCACTGGTTGCTCGACGACGCCCAGGCGGGTGATCGCCGAGTGCTGTTCTACTCAGGGCACGGTGCGCAGATTCCCAATACCAATGCCGCCGGCGAGGCCGATCGCATCGATGAATGTCTGTGCCCCTGGGATTTCGACTGGACGCCGGAACACGCCATCGTCGACAACGACTTTCGCGACCTGTACATCCAGCTGCCGTACAACACACAGTTCATAACCATCTTCGATTGCTGCCACTCGGGCGGCATGACGCGTGAAGGCGCGCGGCGTGCCCGAGGGTTGACGCCACCGGATGACATCCGCCATCGCGCCCTGCGCTGGGAGGCCAGTCTGCAGATGTGGGTCGAGCGCGATTGGGTGAAAGAGGCGCGCAAGAACGCGCAGAAGGCAGAAGCCGCCAACACCGTGAGCAATCGCGACGGCATTCGCCGGGTCGGCCAGGCCATCGCGGTACGCGGGTACGACGACAAGCTCTACAACAGACGTCGCATCGCTTACAAACACGATGGCCCTTTTCTGCCGATCCTCATGTACGCCTGTGGCGAATCCCAACTGTCGTATGAGTACCGCCACGGCGTGATTTCGTACGGCGCGTTCACCTACGCGCTCGCCCAGACGCTGCGCTCATCCAAAAAGCGTCCGACATTCAATGCCTTGGTCCGCGCCACGGGCAAGCTCCTGGCCGAGCTGGGTTATGACCAGAAGCCGGCCATTGTCGGGCCGAAGGTTTTACTCGGCAAAGTCGTTCCCTAAACCATCAACCACCACGCTTAGAATCAAACCGGGCGTCTTGAAGACGCCCGGTTTCTTATTGAGTGGGTCAAAATCAAATCGGCTCCTGCTCGCAACTGAGCTAACGTTGGCGAGGGACCTATCATCGAAACCTGACCTCTAATAAAAACAACCGAGGGTCGCGATCAGGCTATGAACATTCTTTACGACGAACGCGTCGACGGCGTTTTGCCCGAGGTCGACAAAGCCGCCCTGCTCCAGGCGTTACGAGCGCGCTTGCCGGATCTGGACATCCTGCATCAGCAAGAAGAGCTCAGACCGTATGAATGCGACGGGCTCTCCGCGTATCGCACCACGCCGCTGCTGGTGGTGTTGCCGCGCCACCTGGACGAAGTCCAGGGCATCCTTCAAGTCTGTCATGAGCGGCACGTCGCGGTGGTTGCCCGTGGCGCCGGCACCGGGTTGTCCGGCGGTGCACTGCCGCTGGAAAAAGGCGTGCTGCTGGTGATGGCGCGCTTCAACAACATCCTGCACATAGACCCCGCCGCCCGCACCGCGCGGGTTCAGCCGGGGGTGCGCAACCTGGCGATTTCCCAGGCCGCGGCGCCGTTTGGTTTGTATTACGCGCCGGATCCCTCCTCGCAGATTGCTTGCTCAATCGGCGGCAACGTCGCCGAAAACGCCGGTGGCGTGCATTGCCTCAAATACGGCCTGACCGTGCACAACCTGTTCAAAGTCGACATTCTGACCGTCGCGGGCGAACACCTGACGCTGGGCTCCGACGCGCTCGACTCGCCCGGTTTTGACCTGCTGGCCTTGTTCACCGGTTCCGAAGGCATGCTGGGGGTCATCACCGAAGTCACGGTGAAACTGCTGCCCAAACCGCAAACCGCCAAAGTGCTGCTGGCCGCCTTCGATTCCGTGGAAAAGGCCGGGCGCGCGGTGGGTGACATCATTGCCGCCGGCATCATCCCCGGCGGCCTGGAGATGATGGACAACCTGGCGATTCGCGCCGCCGAGGACTTCATCCACGCCGGCTACCCCGTCGACGCCGAAGCCATTTTGCTCTGTGAACTCGATGGCGTTGAAGCCGATGTCCATGATGATTGCGACCGCGTGCGCCAGGTGCTGGAACAGGCTGGCGCCACCGAAGTCCGCCAGGCCCGCGATGAAGCCGAGCGCGTGCGGTTCTGGGCCGGGCGCAAGAATGCCTTCCCGGCCGTCGGACGGCTGTCGCCGGATTACTACTGCATGGACGGCACGATCCCGCGCCGCGAACTGCCCGGTGTGTTGCGGGCTATCGCGACACTCTCGGATGAATATGGCCTGCGGGTGGCCAACGTGTTCCACGCCGGCGACGGCAACATGCACCCGCTGATTCTGTTCGACGCCAATCAACCGGGCGAGCTCGACCGCGCCGAAACCCTGGGCGGCAAGATCCTCGAGCTGTGCGTGAAGGTCGGCGGTAGCATCACCGGCGAACACGGCGTGGGGCGGGAGAAAATCAATCAGATGTGCGCGCAGTTCAACAGCGATGAGCTGACCGTGTTCCATGCGGTCAAAGCGGCCTTCGATCCTGGCGGCTTGCTCAACCCCGGCAAGAACATTCCGACCCTGCACCGCTGCGCCGAGTTTGGCGCGATGCACGTGCATATGGGGCAGTTGCCCTTCCCTGATCTGGAGCGCTTCTGATGCGTAGCGAACACGACATGGATGACAGTGCCGCGCTGCTGGAGCAGGTCAACCAGGCGCTGCAAAACGCCACGCCGTTGCGCATTCAGGGCTCCAACAGCAAGGCATTCCTGGGACGGATCGTTGCCGGTGAGGTGCTCGACACGCGCACCCACCGGGGCATCGTCAGCTATGACCCGACCGAACTGGTGATCACCGTCCGCTGCGGCACACCGTTGTCAGAACTGGCTGAGGTATTGGACCACGCACAGCAGATGCTGCCGTGTGAACCGCCCTCCTTCGGCGAAGGCGCCACCGTCGGCGGCATGATTGCCTGCGGCTTGTCGGGGCCTCGACGCCCGTGGTCAGGCTCGGTCAGGGACTTTGTCCTCGGCACACGGGTGATCACCGGGCATGGCAAGCATTTGCGCTTCGGTGGCGAAGTCATGAAGAACGTCGCCGGTTACGACCTGTCGCGCTTGATGGTCGGCAGTTACGGATCGCTGGGGGTGGTGACTGAAGTGTCACTCAAAGTCCTGCCCAAACCGCGTCAATGCCTGAGCATCAGCCTGGACATGGACAGTGACCGCGCCCTGCTGCGCCTCGCGGAATGGGGCCAGCAGCCCTTGCCGATCAGCGCCGCGTGCCACGACGGGCAACGCCTGCACCTGCGGCTTGAGGGGGGCGAAGGCTCGGTGGCGGCGGCCCATGATCGATTGGGCGGCGAGCGGCTGGACGCGAACTATTGGGCGGACCTCAACGAACATCGACTGAGTTTCTTTGATGAGGACCAACCCCTTTGGCGGTTGTCCCTGCCCCACAACACACCCCGACTGTCTTTGCCCGGCGTTCAACTGATCGATTGGGGCGGCGCACAGCGCTGGCTCAAATCCGAGGCGCAAGCCTCGTTCATTCGCAAGATCGTCGGCGAGGTCGGCGGGCATGTGACCTGCTACAGCCATGGCCTGATCGACAGCCCGTTCCAACCGCTGCCGGCTGCACTGATGCGCTATCACCAGAACCTGAAGCAGCAACTTGACCCACGGGGCATTTTCAACCCCGGTCGCCTGTACGCGGAGTGTTGACCCATGCAAACCACGCTCAGCGACCAGGCCCGCCAGCTGCCCCGCGCCGAAGAAGCCGAACGCATTCTGCGCACCTGTGTGCATTGCGGTTTTTGCAATGCGACCTGCCCGACTTATCAATTGCTCGGCGATGAACTGGATGGCCCGCGAGGTCGCATCTACCTGATCAAGCAGGTGCTGGAAGGCAACGAAGTCACGCAAAAAACCCAGCAGCATCTGGATCGTTGCCTGTCGTGCCGCAACTGCGAAACCACCTGCCCCTCCGGCGTCGATTACCACAACTTGCTCGACATCGGACGCGCAGTGGTGGACGCCGCCGTACCGCGCCCGCTCGAGCAGCGTTTATTGCGCGAAGGGTTGCGCCGCGTGGTACCCAACCCGGGATTGTTCAAAGCGCTGGTGAGCGGTGGCCAGGTGTTCCGTGCCTTGTTGCCGAACACCCTGCAAGCCAAGTTGCCTCGCCGTGTGTACCCGGCCAAACCACGCCCGACGGTGCGCCACGCCAGGCAAGTGCTGATACTCGAAGGTTGCGTGCAGCCGGGGCTGTCGCCCAACACCAACGCCGCCACTGCGCGGGTGCTGGATCGACTCGGTATCAGCGTCATACCCACCCGCGAAGCCGGGTGCTGCGGCGCCGTCGATTATCACCTCGACGCCCAGGTGGCCGGCCTTGATCGCGCACGGCACAACATCGATGCGTGGTGGCCGGCGATTGAAAACGGTGCCGAAGCGATTGTGCAAACCGCCAGCGGTTGCGGTGCGTTCATCAAGGACTATGGTCATTTGCTGCGCAGCGATCCGGCCTATGCCGAGAAGGCGCAAAAGGTCAGCGCACTGGCCAGGGACCTGGTCGAAGTGCTGCGCGATGAACCGCTGGAAACCCTCGGTATCCACAGCGACCAGCGCCTGGCGTTCCATTGCCCCTGCACCTTGCAGCACGCGCAAAAACTGGGCGGCGCGGTTGAGGCGCTGCTGACACGTCTGGGTTTTAACCTCACGCCCGTACCTGACGGCCATTTGTGCTGCGGCTCGGCGGGCACCTATTCGCTGACTCAACCGGAACTGTCCCGGCAACTGCGCGACAACAAGCTCAATGCGCTGGAGAGCGGGCATCCCGAAATCATTGTCACCGCCAATATCGGCTGTCAGTCCCACCTCGACGGCGCGGGTCGAACCCCGGTCCGGCACTGGATTGAACTGGTGGAAGCCGCCCTGCCCTGATCACCCTCTGGAGCAATCGCCATGAAGCGTAAAGCCATACTGAGTCAGGCCGAAGTCAGCCAGATCCTCACCGCCGCCCGCACCGAAGCACAGAACAATCAATGGGCCGTAACCATTGTGATTGTCGATGACGGTGGCCATCCCCTGGCGCTCGAACGCCTCGACGGGTGCGCGGCCAGCAGCGCCTACATCGCCACTGAAAAAGCCCGCACCTCGGCCTTGGGCCGGCGTGAGTCGAAAGGTTATGAAGACATGGTCAACGGCGGACGCTTCGCCTTTTTATCGGCGCCGTTGCTGACGTCCCTTGAAGGTGGCGTGCCGATTGTTTACGACGGCCAGGTGATCGGCGCGGTCGGCGTGTCCGGGGTCAAGGCTGAACAGGATGCACAAGTGGCCAAGGCCGGGGCGCAGTGTTTGAAGTAACGCCATAAAAGGTTCGGCACTATCAACCTGTGGCGAGGGAGCTTGCTCCCGCTGGACAGCGCAGCTGTCCCGTTTTTTGGGGCCGCTTCGCAGCCCAGCGGGAGCAAGCTCCCTCGCCACAAAAGCGCCCTCGCCACAGGATCGCATTACTTGCGCGCCAGCTTGTACCGAATGCACTCTTCATAAAAACTCTGCCGCACCGCAGCCGGTTTGAACCGCGACGGACTGTCGTAGGTCTGCTCGGTAATGCCCATGGCCATCATGTGCATCCACGGTTTGTTGAATTTGTAGGTCTGAATCTTCTTGCGAGCGGCATACAGCGACACCCCGGACAACTTCAGCTCCTGGGCCCTGGCCGCCGTCCCCGCGCCCCAGTCGCACATATATCGGTCATTGGCCACCAACTCCCTGGCCTGGGCCGCGCCGGCCATGCTCGCCAGGGTAACCGAGATCATCGTGATCGCTACATTGCGCAATTGCATTCCGCCTAACCACCTGAAAATAAAGTGATTTTGGCGACTGTTTTGCGCCAGCGGGGCCAGCAGTTTGCCTTATCTGCACCTAATAACCGCATTCGGACTCAATGGGCCGGGATCAGCCCCGAGCCCATGTGGTTTTTTTTAGCGCAGCGCCGCCTTCAAGTCATTGACCCGCTCGTTCCAGGTGAAGTGATAGACGTTGACGGGCGGCAACGGATGACATTTACCGTTATCCGCGTCGGCCCCCACAATCGACCACTGGGCACGCGAGGTTTCGCCCAACTCACGGGCGGTCTGGGGATTGAAACACTTCCCCAGCTCCTCGTCGGGGACCAGCGCGTACGCCTTGGGATGGTCGCGCAGCCATTGTGCGGCTTGCTCGATGGAGGAGCCGGCCATGCCGAAATGCACAATCGGCTGCCGGGCGTACAACCAGTGACCCTCACGCCAGTCGACCAGCACCAGTTCTGCGCCACCGGTCATGGTCGCGGCCTGCGCCATGATCGCGTTATGCGGGTTGGCACCGTCCCTGACCGGCTCGATGAAACCACGGGCGAACCACAGCGCAAACCAGATCACCGCCACCACCTGGAACACCTGACGACCGCGTGGGCGCTGGCTGAACCAGCGTTTGAGCAGCCAGGGAATCAGCGGTGCCGCCACCAACACCAACCCTGGAAGCGCCGGGTAGATGTACAACTTGCGCTTGCCGCTGCTGATGCAGAAAAACAGCACCACCAGCAGGACCCACCCCAGCAGCACCAACACCCGGCCGTCATGCTTTTGCAACTGCCGACGCCACGCCGGCACCAGCCACGGCAACGCCAGCACCAGCGGCAGCCAGTATTGCGGGATCACGTAAACGAAGAAGTACCAGAACGGTTCACGATGGTCCCAGGCCGCGGCATATCGCCCTGCGGTTTGACGCAGCAATATTTCCTTGGCATAGGCGATTTCCTCGGCGCCGCCATTGAGCACGATGGACAACGCCAGGGGCAGCAACCAGATCGCCGTGGCGCCCAACATCACCGCCAATCCCAGCCACCACTTGCGCGCCTCCCCCGGCATCGCCACCACGCCAGGCCAGT
The DNA here is from genome assembly GCF_015461845.1 of Pseudomonas mucoides. Lineage (GTDB taxonomy): Bacteria > Pseudomonadota > Gammaproteobacteria > Pseudomonadales > Pseudomonadaceae > Aquipseudomonas > Aquipseudomonas mucoides. Next base: position 1,045,113 of record NZ_JACOPW010000002.1, read on the forward strand.
CTTTGCGCACCGCATAGGCATACGGAATCAACATCAGCGCCGGGACAAACCCGACCCCCTTGGTGATTACGCCCACGCCCATGGCCGCGCAGCCGATGTAAAACCAGCGCCAGGCCGGGCCAAGCAACAAATGACGCGTGAGACCGTAGAGGCCGACCGAGGTAAACAGCACCAAAAAGCTGTCGATCTGGCCGGTCTGCAAGATGCTGTAGGTTTGATAGGTGGCCAGGTACAACAGGGCCGCGATCCGGCCGATGCGCTGGTTCCAGAGTCGTCGGCCAAGGTCGTAAACCACTGCGGTGACTGTCACACCGGACAACAGGCCCGGAATATAAAGGGCAATCGCAGGCTTCCCGGTCAGCCAAGTGAAGAACGCCACGGTCCACATGAAAATCGGCGGCTTGTCGCCGTAGATCTCTGCCGCCCGGTGCGGAATCAGCCACGCGTTGTTGTGCAACATCTCCAAAGCGACGCCAAGGAATCGTTCCTCGTCGACATTCTGCGGCTGACGCAGCCCCAACCCGGCGCCGATCAGCAACAGGGCCAGCAACATCAAGCCCAGGCACTCGACGCCGGGCGATAGCGTTCTACGCATGACTCATTCCTTAGCGGGGGTGCTTTTGGCAATCAGTTGCAAATTGCGCAGGTAGACGATCGAGCCAAATGCCTGACCGGCGATAAACACAGGGTCCTGGCGGTAAATGGCGTACGCGAGCAGCAACGTGCTGCCGACGATGCTCAAGTACCAGAAACTCGTCGGGATCACGCTGCGCTTCTGGTATTCGCTGTACAACCATTGCAGGACAAAGCGGCCGGTGAAGGCGATCTGGCCAATGAAACCGACCGCCAGCCACAGGGCTTCGCGGGAGAGGTTCATCCTTCGATCTCCTGCGCCTTGGTGTTCAGGCGCGTGCGTTTGATCAGCCACCAGACCCCGAACAGATCAAGAATGCCCACCAGAGCCCGGTCGAGGTTGCCGTACTTGGACACCCCGGCGGTGCGCGGACGATGGTTGACCGGGTGGACGATCATGCGGCCGTTGTGACGCTGGATCAGCGCGGGCAGAAACCGGTGCATATGGTCGAAGTACGGCAAGCGCAGAAACGCCGCCCGCTCGATCAGCTTCAACCCGCAACCGGTGTCCGGCGTGGCATCGTTGAGCATGCGCCGGCGCAGTCCGTTGGCGAAGCGCGAGGCCCAGCGTTTACTGGCGGTGTCGCGGCGATTAACCCGGTGACCGGCCACCAGTTGAACATCGACCGGACCGTGACCGCCCCGCACCAGTTGCAACATGCCGGGGATGTCCGCCGGGTCGTTCTGGCCGTCACCATCGAGCGTCGCCAGCCACTGCCCGCGCGCGGCGAGCGCGGCATGGTAAAGCGAGGTGCTTTGGCCCAGCGAACGCTCATGGCACAGAATGCGCAGCGTGCTCAAACCGCTGTTTTTGATCTGTTGCAGTTCGTGCAGGGTGGCATCGGTGCTGCCATCGTCGACGACAATGATTTCGTACGCTTCATCCGCCAACGCCACACGGATTTCCTCAATCAAGGGCTTGAGGTTATTGGTTTCGTTTTTCGCCGGAATCAGTACCGATACGAAAATGTCTTGGCTCATAGGGTTCTCCCCCCGCTAATGGTTGTTCTCAAGGGTGAACGCTTCATCGCTGATAAAAGTGCCGATACCACTTCACAAACTCCGCCACACCGGTCTCGACCGCCACTTGCGGGCGGAAGTCGACCCAATCCGCCAACGCCGACACATCGGCCCAGGTCTTGATCACATCGCCCGCTTGCAGCGGCAAATAGTTGCGCCGCGCCTTGATGCCCAGCACGTTTTCCAGACACTCGACGAACGCCAGCAACGGCATGGGTTCGCCCCGTCCGATGTTGAAAATTCGATTGAGGCCTTCGCCGGCACTGTCCGCCAACGGCGGTTTGGGCCGCAGGCGCACGATGCTTTCGACGATGTCATCGATGTAGGTGAAGTCCCGCGCCATCTCGCCGTGGTTATAGATGTCGATCGGTTCGTCGTTGAGCATCGCTCGGGTGAACTTGAACAGCGCCATGTCCGGCCGCCCCCAGGGCCCGTAAACGGTGAAAAACCGTAGGCCACTGGCGCGGATTCCGTAGAGATGGCAATAGCTGTGCGCGAGCAGTTCATTGGCGCGCTTGCTGGCGGCATACAGCGAAACCGGATGCTCGACGGCGTCTTCGACACTGAACGGCATTTTGCTGTTGGTGCCATACACCGAGCTGCTCGACGCGTAGATCAAATGCTCCGGGCGATGGTGCCGGCAGGCTTCCAGCACATTCACAAACCCCACCAGGTTCGATTGCGCGTAGACGTCGGGATTGTCCAGCGAATAGCGAACGCCGGCCTGGGCGGCCAGATGCACGACCTCGGTGAATCGATGCTCCTGAAACAGCCCCATCAGGGCCGCTTTATCAACAATATCCAGTCGCTGGAAGCGAAAACCCGGCAACGACTCCAACTCTTTGAGCCGTGCCTGTTTGAGTTCTACGCTGTAGTAGTCGTTGAGGTTATCGATACCGACGACATCAAGACCTTGCTGGCACAGCCGTTTAACCGTGTGATAGCCAATAAAACCGGCAGCGCCGGTAACCAGAACAGTCATAGCACCTCATTATTATTCGAAGCCCGATTCAACTTCATGCCCGGCACCATTGATAAGTCCTTGAGGCCCGTGACATCGTTGACACGCTGCCCCGTTACCTTGCCTGCCCAATGGTGAAATTTTGTTACATATTTATTTAATTTGTATGAAGGCAACAAGAGTGCGAAATCGCGTTTTAGCGCTACTGATAAGCCTTGTCATTTGCGGCATGGCCAATGCCGAATCAAGGCCCGAAAACATGGTGTATTTGCGCACCATCGACCCGAGCATCGAACAGGACATGCGCTACGCCAGTGCCCACAATTTCACCGGGCACCGGCTCGACGGTTATGACGCGGCCGAATGCCTGTTGTCCGTCGACACCGCCAAGGCCCTCGCCCGGGTCCAGGCGGAATTGCGCACTCAAGGCTACGGTTTGAAGGTGTTCGACTGCTATCGACCCAGCCGCGCCGTCGCCGACATGGGGCGCTTCGCGACAGAACCGGGTGACCCGCGCAAGGCCGAGTTCTATCCGCGCGTGGACAAGCAGGACTTCTGGCGTTTGGGCTATGTGGCGCGGGTGTCGGGACACTCCAAGGGCTCAACCGTAGACCTGACGCTGATCGGCCCGGATGCGCTGCCCGCCGACACCTGGACCCCGACGGCGACGCAAGTCGATTGCACCGCGCCCTATGACCAGCGCTGGCACGACGGCGCCCTGGATATGGGCACCGGTTTCGACTGCTTCGACGAGCGCGCACATACCGCCAACCAGACGATCAACGCCACCGCCAAGGACAACCGTCAACGTCTGAGCAGTGCCATGGAGAAAGAAGGGTTTGCCGGGTATTCGAAGGAATGGTGGCATTTCACATTCAGTGGCGAGGGCGCGCCGAAGGACGTGATGGATTTCCCGATCACACCGATGAGCGCCAGCGACACGGTCGGCAGCAGTGGTCAGTTGATTGTGGTCACCAGCAAAAACTGGGATGACATTCAGGGCACCGCTCAGCGCTATGAACGTGACGGGAAAACCTTTCGAAAATACGGCGATGCCTTTCCCGTCGTGGTCGGCAAAAACGGCATGGGCTGGGGCAAAGGCGTGAGCAGTGTGGGTGATGTTGAAGGCCCGATCAAACGCGAAGGCGATGGAAAAGCACCGGCGGGAGTGTTCAAACTGGGCACGGCGTTTGGTTTCAACAACACGGTCGACACCCACTTGCCTTACCTCGCGCTGACACCGACCACCGAATGCGTGGATGACAGCCAATCCAGTCACTACAACAAACTGGTCGACGGCGCAGCGACGGCTACAGACTGGAGCAGCTCGGAACACATGCGCAACGAAGAGGGTTATCGCCAAGGCATTTTCATCGAGCACAACACCCCGGCCACAGCGGGTTCGGGTTCGTGCATTTTCTTCCACATCTGGCGCGGCCCCGCGTCACCCACAGCGGGCTGTACGGCCATGGATCAGGGAGATATTGCTGCGTTGCTCAAGTGGCTCGACCCTCGCGAGTCGCCATTGCTGGTGCAGATGCCGGAGGCGCAGTACGAGCAGTTTCGTGAGGAGTGGGCGTTGCCGTGATGTGGGTGGGGGTGCATGACCACCACCCTTCTCAACCCTGCTTCAAATCAAGGCAATACGTGTAATACCCCCCATCACGCACATACCCCAACGACTCATACAACCGCTGCGCACCCACATTGTCGGTGGCGGTTTCCAGCACCATGCCCTTGGCACCGCTCAACACCGCAAAGGCACGGGCGGTGTTCATCAGCAACGTTCCCACCCCTAGCCCGCGGGCCTCGGGGGTGGTGAACAGGTCGCTGAGCAACCAGGTGCGGTGGGCGTCGATGGAGGAAAACGTCGGGTACAACTGCACGAAACCCAACGCATGGCCCGCGGCGTCTTCGGCGAGGAAAATCACCGATTCGTCCCGGGCAATGCGTTCGGCGATGAAGTCCCGGGACTGGGTCGGGTTCGAGGGCTGGCCGTAAAAGCCTCGGTAGGCGTCGAAGAGGCGCGCCACCTTGTCGAGGTGGCTGGCGTCGGCGCGCAGGGCTTTTACGTCCATTTCGGGATCCCTCGAAGGTTGGATTACTTGGGCTGCGCCACAGTGCGCAAGTACGGTTTGATGGTTTTGAAACCGTCCGGGTATTTTTTCCGCGCATCTTCATCGGACACCGATGTCGGGATGATCACGTCTTCGCCCGGACGCCAGTTCACCGGCGTGGCGACGGTGTGCTTGGCGTTCAATTGCAGGGAATCGAGCAGACGCAGTACTTCATCGAAGTTGCGCCCGGCACTCATCGGGTAGATGAGCATGGCCTTGACCTTTTTGTCCGGGCCAATGATGAACACCGAACGCACGGTGGCGTTGTCGACGGCAGTACGGGTGCCGCCACTGGCATTCGGGTGGATCATGTCGTAGAGCTTCGCCACCACCAGGTTTTCGTCACCGATCATCGGGTAGTTGACCGCGTGCCCCTGGGTTTCTTCGATGTCCTTGGCCCAGCTTGCATGATTGCTGACCGGGTCGACGCTGAGGCCGACGATCTTGGTGTTGCGCTTGTCGAACTCAGGCTTGAGCCCGGCCATATAGCCCAGTTCGGTGGTGCACACCGGGGTGAAGTCCTTGGGGTGCGAAAACAGGATGGCCCACTTGTCGCCAATCCATTCGTGGAAATGCAGCGTGCCTTCGGTGCTCTCGACGGTAAAGTCCGGTGCCTCGTCGCCAATGCGGATTGCCATGTTCGTTCTCCTTACTGTGGGGTCGTAGGGAAAACCGTCGGAGTGCTGGGTGCGCCTCCAACGGCATTCAGGATCGGTGTTGAACCTGCCAACGCGGATCAGTATAGGAGACGCTGCAAGACAAGGCCGTTACCGCTAAAACCCGCCTGAAAAACACAAAAAGCCAGATCGACTCGGCGTCGACCTGGCTGTTGTTGAGCAAAAAACCAGGGCATTAAACCCGGACGTTACGCCCCGGCAACGTCGAGCGCTGGCTGTTTTCCCAATTCTCCACCAAGCCAACCGGTGCATCCGAGGCCGGCAGCATGTTGCGTCCGCGCACCAGATCGCTGGCGCGCTCGGCGAGCATGATGGTCGGCGCGTTGAGGTTGCCGTTCGGCTCGGTCGGGAACACCGACGAGTCGATCACGCGCAATCCGGCGATGCCATGCACACGCAACTCGGAATCCACCACCGCCATGTCGTCCTCGCCCATGCGGCACGAGCCGCACGGATGGTAGGTGCTTTCGAGGTTTTCCCGCACGAAGGCGTCCAGCTCTTCATCGCTGTTCACCCGCGGGCCGGGAGCGATTTCGCCATCGCGGAAACGGTCCATGGCTTTCTGGCCGATGATCTCCCGGGTCAGGCGGATGCAGCGGCGGAAGCCTTCGCGGTCTTCTTCCCGTTGCAGGTAGTTGAACTGGATCTGCGGGTGCTCGTACGGGTCCGCCGAACGGGCGCGCACGTAGCCGCGGCTCTTGGGTTTGTTCGGCCCGGTGAGCACCATGAAGCCGTGGCCCTTGATCGGTTTGTTGCCGTCATAACGCATGGCGGCGGGCAGAAAATGGAACTGGATATCAGGCCAGCGCAGGCCCTTGTCCGAGCGAATGAAACCTCCGGCCTCAAAATGGTTGGTGGCGCCGAGCCCGTCCTTGAACAGCAGCCAGCGCAGACCGATCATCAGTTTGCTCAGCGGGTCCATTTTGCTGTTGAGGGTCACCGGTTCCTTGCAGCCGAACTGGATGTACACCTCGGCGTGATCCTGCAGGTTCTCCCCTACCCCCGGCAGGTCATGGCGCACGCCGATCCCGGCTTTGCGCAGGACCTCGGCCGGACCGATACCGGAGCGTTGTAGCAGGTGCGGCGAACCGATGGGGCCGGAAGAAATCAGCACTTCGCGGTGGCAGTAAACCTGGTGCGTCTGGCCATCGTGGTCGTACATGACGCCAACCGCCCGTTTGCCTTCAAGGAGGATCTGGCGGGTCATCGCGTGGGTGATCACCGTCAGGTTCGGACGGCCCATGGCCGGGCGCAAATAGGCGTTGGCCGTGGAGCAGCGCACGCCGTTTTTCACCGTCATGTGCATGGCGCCGAACCCTTCCTGCATGTAGCCGTTGCAGTCTTCGGTCTTGATGTAACCGGCTTCGGCACCGGCTTCGACCCACGCCCCATACAGCGGGTTTTTCATGTGGTTGCCGTTGGTGGTGTGCAGCGGCCCGGTGCCGCCCCGATAGCCGTCGCCACCCTCCTCGTAATGTTCTGCCCGTTTGAAGTACGGCAGGCAATTGCGGTAGCCCCAGCCCTGGGCACCGAGGGATTCCCACTCATCGAAGTCGTAGGCGTGGCCACGGATGTAGACCAGGCCGTTGATCGACGAAGAACCGCCCAGCACCTTGCCGCGTGGACAGTGGATGCGCCGCCCGTTGAGGAACGGCTCTGGCTCGGTTTCGTAGCGCCAGTTGTATTTCTTGGTGTTCATCGGGATCGAGAAGGCGCTCGGCATCTGGATCACCACACTGCGGTCGCTGCCACCGAATTCCAGCACCAACACCGAAGTAGCCGGGTCTTCGCTCAAGCGGTTGGCCAACACACAGCCCGCGGAGCCGGCGCCAATGATGATGTAGTCGTATTTTTGCGTAGCCATGGTTATCTCCCGGCCGTCGATTCGTTGAACACTGGGGACGGGCGATGGGTCAGCGAGTCGCCAGTGGTGTATTGCGGAGAGGTTTTCTCGATGTGCTGGATCACGGTTTCTTCACGCTTGAGATCAATCGAGCGGCTGAACCAGTAGTACACCAGCCCCGAAACGATCAGCCCGACCAGCCAGGCGATGTCGATGCTGCCCAGGGCTTTGGCGAGGGGGCCGACATAGACCTCGCGCTGCTCGACGCCGTCGTAGATGTAGAAGAACGGAATCATCGACACGAAACCGATGGCGTACGCGGCGATGCCACGCAGGCCCCAGTTGCCGTAGATGTTGCCGTGGGGCATGAAGAAGTGCGGGATGGCATAGCGGCCCTTGCGCACGAAGAAGTAGTCCGTCAGGTTGACCGAGGTCCAGGGCACGAGGAAGTACAGCATCACCACCAGGTAGATCCCCAGCACCGACAAGCCTTTGCCCGAACTCTGGATGCTCAGCGCCACGCCGAGTTGCAGCAGGATCACAAAACCAATCGCCAGGATGCGGGCCTTGCGGGTTGGTTCGATGTGCTTGATGGAGTCGACGCAGGTCAACGTGGTCAGTTTCGCGCTGTAGATGTTCATCGCGATCACCGGCAGGAACGCCAGGATCGTGATCACCACCACCGCGGTGCCGATCAGTGGCGAGACGACGTTGCCGACCTGACCGAGGGCGACCAGCACGTCCGTGGAATGCAGGTGATCCGCCAACCAGCCACCCACCGAAATCATCCATGCGCCGGACAACGAGGCGCCAAGAAACACCACGGCAATCAGCTTGCCGCTGGAGGTGTTCTTCGGCAGGTAACGGGAATAGTCGGACACGTACGGGGCGTAAGCGATGTTGTAACTGGCCGCCGCCGCGAACTGGGCGATGAACCCGGTCCAGTTGAAGCCCAACGGCGCTGGCGCGACTTCTCCCGCAGCCAGTACCGGCATCGCGGCATCCGGTACCCAGCCCATCAGCACCGCCAGCGTCACCAGGCCGTACAGCGGAATCGACAGGTACAACGCCCATTTGAAACTGCGGTGCATCCAGTCATGACCGAGGATCGCCAGGACTGCCGCCGGTATCGTCACCGCCACCGCAATCGCCCAGGGATGAAAGCCGAATAGCGTGTGCAAACCCTGCATCATCAACACCAGGTTGACGATGTTGAACCCGGCAAACACAAACAGCGTCGCCAGCAACACGAGGATCACACCGCGATAGCCGAACTGCGCCCGCGACTGGATCATTTGCGGCAAGCCCAGGTGCGGGCCCTGTGAACCATGGAACGCCATGAACAGTGTGCCGAACATGATGCCCAGCGTGCCGGCGAGTGTGGTCCAGAGCGCGGTCAGGCCGACGCTTGGGCCGACGAAGCCGATGGTCATGGTGAAGAAAGTGAAATTGCCGAGGAACCAGAACGGGCCTTGGCTCGCCAGTTTGTCGGTGCGTTCGTGTTCCGGGATGAAGTCGATCGAATGGCTTTCGACGATGGGTTTATCGTCGAGGAGCGACACGCTAGGAGCGGCTTTGGCGTCAGTGTTCATGATGGACTCTTATTGTTGGAAGATCATGACGGAACTGCATTCCTTGCGATGAGCACCTTGAGGCGAGGGAGCTTGCTCCCTCTCCACGGGTGCCGCGTGCTTAAGGCAACGTGATCCAGACGGCCTTTGTCTCGAGCAGGTAATCGAGCTGCTCGGCGCCCAGGTCCTTGCCGAAACCGGACTGTTTGTAGCCACCGAACGGCATCGACGGATCGAGGGTGCCGTGGGCGTTGACGTAGACCGAACCGGCCTTCAACCGTGGGATCAGGCTGTGCACCTTGCCCAGGTCGTTGGAGTACAGCGCGGCGGCCAGGCCGTACACCGAGTCATTGGCCAGGGCCAGCGCCTCTTCCTCATCGTCGAACGGTGCGGTGACCAGCACCGGACCAAAAATCTCTTCCTGGACAATGCGCATGTCGTTGCGGCAATGGGCGAAGATGGTCGGCTCGACGAAGAAGCCTGGGCCATCGACGGGCTGGCCGCCGTAGACCAGTTCGGCGCCTTCCTGCTTGCCGGTTTCGATGTACTCGGTGACCCGCTGCTTTTGCAGGGCCGAGACCAGCGGGCCAATGAAACAGTCTGGATCCAGACCCGGTGCAATCTTCAGGGTGCGGGTGTAGGCGATCAGCTCACGCAAAAATTCGTCGTAGACACTGCGATGAATATAGGCGCGTGTACCGGCGTCGCACACCTGGCCCGAGTTGAAAAACACACCGTTGGCGACCGCTTGCGCCGCCGCAGGGATGTCCGCATCGGCCAACACGATTACCGGTGATTTTCCTCCCAGTTCCAGGGTTAGTCGCTTCATTTCGTCCAGCGCCGCACGCCCGACGGTACGGCCGACCGGGGTCGAGCCGGTAAAGGTCAATTTATCGATGCCGGGGTGCGTGGCCATGGCCGCGCCGACCACGCTGCCGCGTCCCGAGACAATATTGATCACGCCGTCGGGAATCCCGGCTTCCTGCACCAGTTCGGCAAAACGCAGGGCTGACAGCGAGGTCAGTTCAGCGGGTTTGACCACCACGGTGCAACCGGTGGCCAGGGCGGCGCCGAGCTTCCAGGCCATGGTTTGCAGCGGGAAGTTCCACGGCACGATAGCGCCGACCACCCCCACCGCTTCCTTGCGCGTATACGCCAGATAGTTGCCCGGCAGCGAAGGCTCGACGGTGCGTCCGTGCAGCTTGGTCGCCCACCCGGCGAAATAACGCAAGGTATCGACGGTGCCCTGGATATCGACGTCCTTGGCAAACGCGACCGACTTGCCCATGTCGATCGATTCGATTTCCGCCAGTTCTGCCGCATTCTGCTCGATCAGGTCCGCCAGGCGTTGCATCAAACGCTCGCGTTCCACCGGTTTGGCCTGGCTCCAGGCGCCACCGTCGAACTGTGCGCGAGCGGCTTGCACGGCGCGGTCCAGATCCTCGGTGGTGCCCATCGGAATGCGTGTGATCAGGCCTTCGGTCGACGGATCGATGACGTCGGAGGTCTGTCCGTCGCTGGCCTCGACAAAGGCGCCACCGATGAACATTTTCTGCACCTTGCTGAGGAAGGTCTGGGTCGCTTCGCAGACACCGAATTTCTGCAGGTACTGCTTAACACTCGCGTCCATTTTTCATGCCCTCTGTGCGGCGGTCAGTTCACGCCGATTCGGTGGTGGTTGCGCTCACGGCGTGCTTCGCCTGAGCCCGTTCATGGAAGATGAAACCGATACTGTTAAGCAGCAGTTGCGCCGCCAGAATCGAGGTCATACCGCTCGGGTCATACACCGGTGCAACCTCCACCAGGTCCATGCCGACAATGTTGCCTTTGCTGCGCTTGGCCAGGGCCTGGATGATTTCCAGCACTTCGTAGTAGAGGAAACCGCCGTGGCTCGGGGTGCCGGTGCCGGGGGCGATGGACGGGTCGAAACCGTCGATGTCGATGGTGATGTAGTAGTTGATGTTCTGCGGGATCAGCGCCAGCACTCCTTCGACGCCGAGGCGGCGGACATCCCTCACCGAGAGGATTTTCGAACCGGCGGCGTGGGCCGCTTCGTAGTCATCGCGGTTGGACGACGAGACGTTGCGAATGCCCATCTGGGTCATGCCGACAATGTGGTTCATTTCCGAGGCGCGGCGCAGCGGGTTGCCGTGGCCGTAGCGCACACCGTGCCGTTCGTCGACGAAATCCAGGTGCGCATCGAAGTGGATGATGTGGATCGGGCCGCGGCCCTCGAAAGCCTTGATCACCGGCGCGTGCACCGAGTGGTCGCCGCCGAGCACCACCGGCATGACGCCGGCATCGAGGATTTTGCGCACAGCGTATTCGGTGTTTTCGTTACTGGTGACCATATCGGTGTGCACGATGTCGGCGTCACCGACGTCGACCATGCGCACGTCGGCGGCGGTCAGGTACATCACGTCGTCTTCGTGGTCGTAAGCGCCGGCGTGGCCGAAGGAAAACAGCGTCGATGCTTCGCGAATCCCGCGTGGTCCGAAGCGTGCGCCGGAGCGCCACTGGGTGCCCATGTCATTGGGCACGCCGAGCACCGCGACGTCGGCATCCAGCGCGTCCCAATCGGTGCACACCGGGGATTTGCCAAAGGTGCAATGACCTACGAATGGCAGGTTCAGGCGACCGGATTCATAACCGTTATTCGACATTTCAAGCCTCTCCACTTTTTGTTATCGGCTGGGCGGACTGCAAGGCGACCGCCGTTGGAATGACTATGGGCGCAGGTTTTCGTGGAAAAAATGCTAAACATCAGATACTCATATCGGCATTACCGATGCATCCACGTGCGGGAGGTCCAAGGTGATTCAGCTACACGATGTCGATCTGAAATTGCTCAGGGTGTTTGCCACGATTGTGCGGTGCGGGGGCTTTTCCGCCGCGCAGGCCGCGTTGAACGCCGGTCAGTCGACGATCAGCGAACAGATGACTCATCTGGAAACCCGGCTCGGGGTCAAACTCTGCCAACGCGGGCGCAGCGGGTTTCGCCTGACCGAGCAAGGCGTGGCGATACATGAAGCCACCCAACGCCTGCTGTCGGCGGTGGAAAATTTCTGCATGGACGCCGACGTGCTCAAGCAGCACATCAGCGGCAAACTCAACCTGGGAATTATCGACACCACCATCACCGACCCCGATTCACCGCTGCCACGCACCACTCAGCGCTTCGTGTCCCGGGGGCATGACGTGCACCTCAACGTCTACGTCGGCACCCCCGCCGAACTCGAAGAACGGGTGCTCGACGGCCGCCTGCACCTGGCCATCGGGCACTTCCCGATCCATGTACCGGGGTTGCTGCACACACCGCTGTATCAAGAGGCCTTGGGCTTGTATTGCGGGCGCAGGCATCCGCTGTATGGCAACAAGGCCGAAGGCGACGAACTGCTCGAAGAAATCGCCGCGAGCCGCATTGTCGTACGCGGCTACATGCAGCAATACGACCTCGAACATTTGGGTGTCAGCAAAGCCGCCGCGACCGTGGACAATATCGAGGCGCTGGCGATTTTGCTGATCTCCGGGGCCTACCTGGGCTTTCTGCCAGCGCATTTCGCCGCGCAGTGGATCAAGACCGGGGAGATGCACCAACTGGCGCCGAACAGCCTGCAACTGGTGTCGCCGTTTGACGTGATTACCCGACGCGGCACGGCCCCGCCACCGATCCTCCAGGCCTTCCTGGAGGACCTGGCGGCCAGCTCGCGTAAAACCGCCAATGGCTGATCTGCGCTCGCCACAGCCACGCAGTGCCCGGCATACTCATTGATGCAATCACCCCGCTCACCACCCTTGCAGGCCCGTTATGCGCATCCACGTCACCTTCATCGACCGCGTCGGCATCACCCAGGAAGTGCTGGCCCTGCTCGGTGGGCGCCGGTTCAATCTGGACGCCGTCGAGATGGTGCCGCCGAACGTTTACATCGATGCGCCGACCCTCGGTGCCGAGGTGCTGGAAGAGTTGCGCGAGGCCTTTCTCGGGGTGCAGGGTGTGCAAGCGGTGACGATGGTCGACATCCTTCCGGGGCAGCGCCGCAGCTTGCAACTCGATGCCTTGCTCGCGGCCAGCACTGACGCCGTTTTGGCCGTGGATGATCGCGGTGTCGTGCTGCTGGCCAACCCGGCGCTGATTGCATTGTGTGGGCGCGAACCGGCTGGTGAATCGCTGACGGCATTGTTTGATGATCCGTCCCTGCAACACACGTTGATCGAACACCACTTCCGCCTGCCCATGCACGAGGTCAGCCTGGGCGGCCAGACGTTACTGCTGGACGCCATGCCAATCACCGACGCCGGCGCCCTGCTGACCCTGTATCACCCGAGCCGCATCGGCGAACGCCTGTCGGCGCTGCACCATGACCATGCCGAAGGGTTTGATGCGCTGCTGGGCGAGTCCCCGGCGATCCGCACGCTCAAGGCCCGTGCCCAACGTGTGGCCACCCTCGATGCGCCGCTGTTGATCCAGGGGGAAACCGGCACCGGCAAAGAGCTGGTCGCACGGGCCTGCCACGCGCTCAGCACACGTCGGGAGGCGCCATTTCTCGCCCTGAACTGCGCGGCGCTTCCGGAGAGCCTCGCCGAAAGCGAACTGTTCGGCTACGCCGCCGGCGCGTTCACCGGCGCCCAGCGCGGCGGCAAACTCGGCCTGCTGGAACTGGCGGATCAGGGCACGGTGTTTCTTGATGAAGTCGGTGAGATGTCGCCCTACTTGCAAGCCAAGTTGCTGCGCTTTTTGAGCGATGGCTGCTTCCGCCGGGTGGGGGGGGATCGCGAGGTCAAGGTCAACGTTCGGGTGCTGAGTGCAACCCACCGGGATCTGGAAAAAATGGTCAGCGAAGGCCACTTTCGCGAAGACCTGTTCTACCGCCTCAACGTGCTCAACCTGCAAGTACCGCCGCTGCGCGAACGCGGCCACGACATCCTGCTGATGGCCAATCACTTCATGCAACAGGCCTGCGCGCAGATCCAGCGCCCGGTCTGCCGTCTGGCCCCGAGCACCTTTGCCGCCCTGCTCGGCAACCGCTGGCCGGGCAATGTGCGCCAGCTGCAAAACGTGATTTTCCGCGCGGCGGCCATTTGCGAAAACCCGCTGGTAGACATCGACGATCTGGACATCGCCAGGACGGCGGTGGAGCGCCAGAACGACGGTGAAGTTGGCAGCCTGGAAGAAGCTGTCGAAGGGTTTGAAAAGCACCTGCTGGAGCAGCTCTACCGCAGCTACCCGTCCAGCCGCCTGCTCGCCGCCCGCCTGCAAACCTCCCACAGCGCCATCGCCATTCGCCTGCGCAAATACGGCATTCCCGCCAAGCCCTGAAACCCTGCCCGCCTCCTACAGGGGGCTATGTGCTGTCGATGCGGACTGTTTGCAAATCGATACAGCGTATCGAATTCAAGACACACCCCTTCCACCCCGTGTTTTCTTGCCCTGCTCGCTACACGCCTGTTGCCCGTATTGATTTCAATACAGGCAACACCCTTTGCCTCTCAACAAATAACTATAAGCCATTGATTTAATACAAATAACAAACATTGGCACCCCCCTTGCTATCACTTCCTGCAACCACGCTCGCTGCCCCGCACGAGCCTGTAAACGTCATCCGCCACCAGCAGCGGATGGGTCTGAACAATGAGGAGTGGGTATGAGCGAATTGCGTTTTACCGTCGATCACGAATGGCTGCGGCTTGAGCGTGATGGCCTGGTCACCGTTGGCATCACGCCGTACGCGCAGCAGGCTTTGGGCGATGTGGTGTTCGTGCAAGTGCCGGAACTGGGGACGTTTGGCGCCGGTGATGAAGTGGCGGTGCTGGAGTCGGTGAAAGCGGCCAGCAACATCGGCATGCCGCTGGACGGCGAAGTGGTCGAAGTCAACGCGACGCTGGAATCCTCACCGGAACGGGTCAACGAAGACTCACTGGGCGAAGGTTGGTTCTTTCGTTTCAAACCGGCCGACGCTGCAGCCATTTACCAACTGCTGGATCAGGACGCCTACGCGCGCCTGACCCAGGAATCCGCCGAAGCCTGAACCCCTTCCCGCTTACCACACAGGACACCACCATGTTCAGCAAACACGATCAGATCAAAGGCTACGACGACGAACTGCTGGCAGCGATGAATGCCGAAGACGCACGGCAGGAACACCACATCGAGTTGATCGCCTCCGAGAACTACACCAGTCAACGGGTGATGGAGGCGCAAGGCAGCGGCCTGACCAACAAGTACGCCGAAGGCTATCCGGGCAAGCGTTATTACGGCGGCTGCGAACACGTTGATGTGGTCGAGCAACTGGCGATTGATCGCGCCAAACAATTGTTCGGTGCCGACTACGCCAACGTCCAGCCGCACTCCGGCTCTTCGGCCAACAGTGCTGTGTATCTGGCCCTGATCCAGCCTGGAGACACCATTCTCGGCATGAGCCTGGCCCACGGTGGCCACCTGACCCATGGCGCCAAAGTGTCTTCCTCGGGCAAGCTGTATAACGCCGTGCAGTACGGCATCGACACTAAAACCGGGCTGATCGATTACGACGAAGTCGAGCGCCTGGCCGTCGAGTGCAAGCCAAAGATGATCGTTGCCGGTTTCTCGGCTTACTCCAAGACCCTCGACTTCCCGCGTTTCCGCGAGATTGCCGACAAGGTCGGCGCATACCTGTTCGTCGACATGGCCCACGTCGCCGGGCTGGTGGCGACCGGTCTGTACCCTAACCCGCTCCCCTTCGCCGACGTCGTCACCACCACCACGCACAAAACCCTGCGCGGTCCGCGTGGCGGCCTGATCCTGGCCAAGGCCAATCCGGAACTGGAGAAAAAGCTCAACGCCGCGGTGTTCCCCGGCGGCCAGGGCGGCCCGCTGATGCACGTGATCGCAGCCAAAGCGGTGTGCTTCAAGGAAGCGCTGGAGCCCGGTTTCAAAACCTATCAGGCGCAGGTGATTCGCAATGCCCAGGCCATGGCCAAGGTGTTTATCGACCGTGGGTTTGACGTGGTGTCTGGCGGCACCGACAACCACCTGTTCCTGGTCAGCCTGATCCGTCAGGGCCTGACCGGCAAAGACGCCGACGCCGCCCTCGGTCGGGCCGGGATCACGGTGAACAAGAACGCCGTGCCCAATGACCCGCAGTCGCCATTCGTGACGTCGGGGTTGCGCATTGGCACGCCGGCGATCACCAGCCGTGGTTTCAAGGAAGCGCAAAGTATCGAGTTGGCGGGATGGATCTGTGACTTGCTTGATCACCTCGGTGATGCCGATGTCGAGGCGCAAGTCGCCAGCCAAGCCGCCGCCATGTGCAGCGACTTCCCGGTCTACCGCGACTGATCAGCCACCCCGTAATCCCTGTGGGAGCGAGCTTGCTCCCACATTGGACTGTGTGTGGGCTCGCCTCTGCCTTCCGAAGAAAGAAAATACTCATGAACCCCATTGTGGAATCAACCAACCCCGCCCCGGCCAAAATGCAAGTCGGCGTCAAACTGCGCGGTGCGCAAAAGGTCGCGCGGATCCCGGTCAAGATCATCCCGACCGATGAGTTCCCGCGCAAACCCGACTGGATCCGCGTGCGCATGCCGATCTCTCCCGAGGTCGACCGGATCAAACAATTGCTGCGCAAACACAAGCTTCACAGCGTCTGCGAAGAAGCTTCGTGCCCCAACCTCGGCGAATGTTTTTCCGGTGGCACCGCGACCTTCATGATCATGGGCGACATCTGCACCCGCCGTTGCCCGTTCTGCGATGTCGGCCACGGTCGGCCAAAACCGCTGGACGCCGATGAGCCGATGAACCTCGCCGTGGCCATCGCCGACCTGCGTCTGAAGTACGTGGTGATCACCTCCGTGGATCGCGACGACCTGCGCGACGGCGGCGCCCAGCACTTCGTCGACTGCCTGCGCGAGATCCGCAAGCTGTCGCCGGGCGTGCAACTGGAAACCCTGGTCCCGGATTACCGGGGGCGCATGGATGTTGCGCTGGCGATCACCGCGACGGAGCCGCCCGATGTGTTCAACCACAACCTGGAGACCGTGCCACGGCTGTACAAAGCCGCGCGGCCGGGTTCGGATTTCGAGTGGTCGCTGGACCTGTTGCAGACCTTCAAGTTACTGGTCCCGTCCGTCCCGACCAAGTCCGGCCTGATGCTCGGCCTTGGTGAAACCGACGAGGAAGTGATCGAGGTCATGCAGCGAATGCGTGAGCACGACGTCGACATGCTCACGCTCGGCCAGTACCTGCAGCCGTCGCGCAGCCATTTGCCGGTCCAGCGTTTTGTGCACCCGGACGTGTTCGCCTGGTTCGCCGAGGAAGGCGCAAAAATGGGCTTCAAGAACGTCGCCTCCGGCCCGCTGGTGCGTTCGTCTTACCATGCAGACCAACAAATGCAGGGTGCAAAGGCAGTCTGAGGTATGTCGCCTGGAAGAAAGTGACGGGCATAAAAAAACGCCAGACCCGATAGGATCTGGCGTTTCTTGAAGATGGCAGGGGCGGCTGGATTTGAACCAACGCATGGCAGGATCAAAACCTGCTGCCTTACCGCTTGGCGACGCCCCTGTAGCACTTGCTACGTGTGGACGGGAATTTAACAACTTTCGCGCCGTCCGGGAAGCCCCTGCTTAAAATATTTTTCTTCTAAAACAGCCACTTAACATTAATTGATTGCAGATACAACGGGCGCCGCAGCCGATTAAACCCCTGGCTGATGACTGGTCACACAGTGAATGCCGCCGCCACCGGCCGAGATGGCGTCGATATTGAGCTGCACCACCTCACGGTCTGGGTAGAGCTCTGACAGCAGGTCGAAGGCCTTGGTATCGGCAGCTTTGTCCCCGAACTCAGGCGCAATGACCGCCCCGTTGATCACGAAGTAGTTGATGTAGCCGGCGGCGAAGTCCGGGTTGTTCTTGTTGAACTTGCTCTTGCGCGGGTACAGCGGTGGCGACACGGTATGCACTTGGAGCTTGCGGCCATCGGCGTCCGTGGCGTTTTTCAGAATCTCCAGGTGCGCCAACGTGACGTTGCGGTCGTAGGACTCGGGGTCGTTGTCGAGGTTGGCGATCACGACGCCCGGCTTGACGAACCGTGCGTAGAAATCGACATGAGCGTCGGTGATGTCTTTGCCTTTGATCCCCGGCAGCCAGATGATTTTGCGCAAGCCGAGGCGCTCCTTCAGTTCTTGCTCGACCTCGGCCTTGCTCCAGTCCGGATTGCGATTGGCGTTGATCCAGCTGCTTTCGGTCATGATCCCGGTGCCGTGACCATCCACTTCGATGCCGCCACCCTCGCCCACCAGTTCGGTGCGCAGGTTACTGGCCTCTGCGTTTTCAGCGACCAGACCGGCCAGCTTCGCGTCCTTGGCGTGCTGCTGTTTGTTGCCCCAACCGTTGAAGTTGAAGTCCACAGCACCCAGTCCGCCGTCGCCGTCGATGACGAAGTTGGCGCCGATGTCGCGCATCCAGATGTCATCGAGCTGGGTGTTGATATAGGTGATGTTGGCCGTACCGCACAGCTCCTCGGCCAGACTTCGCTCGTTGCTGCGGCAGAACACCGTGACCGGCTCATAGCGGGCGATGGTGCGGGCGATCCGGCCAAGGGCTTCTTGCACATCGGCGGTGAAGTCCTCCCAGATCGCGTCCTGTGCGCCAAAAGCGATGAAGGCGCGTTGGTGTTTATCGCCTTCATCGGGCATGAACCATGGGCCCCGGGTGGCGGCGTTGACCCAGCCCATGGAGGCGGCGGCGCCGAGACCTGCGACCACGGAGACGTATTTGATGAACTCGCGACGCGTCGACATATGTAAATCCTTGAATAGCGGTTCGTAATTGCGCAAAAGGTGAAGGCCGGCACCGGGTGCCGGCCGGATGTCACTGCGCAGTGGCAGTCTTGAACTTGGTCCAGGTGCGCATCCGCGCGCGCATATCGGCTTGCGAAATGTCCTTGCCCGGGATCAGCCGTGCGTAGGTGGCGTCGTCGAGGTAGATGTCCGGGTTATTGCGCATGGCCGCATCGACACTCGGCCGCGCCTTGGCGCTGGAAGTCGGGTATCCGGTGAAATTGCTGATAGCCGCCATGTTCTGCGGGCGCATGACGAAATTGATGAACGCATAGGCGTACTCCGGATGTTTGGCATCGATCGGAATCGCCATGGTGTCCATCCACACCGTGGTGCCTTCACGGGGAACGCGGTACTGGAACGTGGTTTTCTTGCCGGCTGAGTCCGACGTCCGCTGCGCTTGGGTCATGTCGCCGCTGTAGCCGAGTGACAGGCACAGGTTGCCATTGACCAGATCGGTCACCGGCTGCGATTGGAACTTGCGAATGTACGGCCGCAATTTCATCAGCAGATCACTGGCGGCGGCGAGGTCGGCCGGTTTGGCGCTGCGTGGATCTTTGCCCAGATAGTTGAGCACCACGGCCAACACTTCGTCCGGCGAATCGATCATCGAGATCCCGCAATCGGCAAACCGCGCGGCCAGTTCCGGTTTGAACAGCATGTCCAGGCTGCTGACCGGCGCGTCCGGCATGCGCTGCTTGATCTGCTCGGCATTGTAGGTCAGGCCGATGGTGCCCCAAGTGTAGGGAACGGTGGCCTTGCTCGAATGCTCATAGTGCGAGCGCAGCTTCTGCAAACCGGGTTCGACGTCCCCCATCGCGGTGAGTTTCGACTGGTCCAGCGCTTGCAGGCTGCCGGCGCGCATCAAGCGTTCGGCCACGGTGTCACCGGGGAAGATCAAGTCATAACCGCTGCCCCCGGCAAGCATCTTGGCTTCCAGGGTTTCACTGCCGTCCATCACGTCGTAGATCACCTTGATTCCGGTTTCCGCGGTGAACTGGCTGAGCGTGTCCTCGGCAAAATAATCGGCCCAGTTGTACAGGCGCAGGGTTTTCTCTTCGGCGTGCAGCGACGGGATCGCGCAGCACAGGGTCAGGCCCAGGGCGCCGAGCAAGCGTTTGTTGGCAATGTGCATGTCAAACCCCTTGAGTGTTCCAGCGAGCATTGAGGTGACGGCCATCCTGGCTCAACAGCGCTCCGTACATGTCCGGACGGCGATCGCGATAGATGCCCCAGCTCAAACGCTCTTCGCGCATGGCAGCGAGGTCCAGGGTGTGGACCCGCACGCCCGTGCTGTCGCGGTCGGCTTCGGCGAGCAACTTGCCTTTGTGGTTACAGATGAAGGACGAACCGTAGAAACTCATTTGCAGTTCGGGATCGGTGGTCGCCACTTCGCGGCCGACGCGGTTGGCGGCCACCACCGGCAGGATGTTGGCCGCCGCATGGCCGCGCATGGTCATTTGCCAATGATCCCGGGAGTCCAGCGCTGCGCAGCCAGGTTCAGAGCCGATGGCCGTGGGAAACAGCAACACTTCGGCGCCCATCAACGCCAGGCAGCGAGCGGTTTCGGGGAACCACTGATCCCAGCAGATCCCCACGCCGAGGCGCCCGAACGCGGTGTCCCAGACCCGGAAGCCGGTGTCGCCGGGGCTGAAATATTCCTTCTCCTGATAGCCGATGGCGTTGGGAATGTGCGTCTTGCGATACACGCCCAGCAGGCGCCCGTCGGCATCGGCCACGCTCAAGGAATTGAAGTAGGCGTTGCCAGCCTTTTCGAACCAGCTCAGTGGCAACACCACACCCAATTCCCTGGCCAGCGCGGCGAAGCGCTTGAGCACTGAGCTGTCGCTGTATTCTTCAGCCAGCGCCAAGTGCTTGTGGTTTTGCTCGATGCAAAAATACGGCGTGGCAAACAGCTCCTGCAGCAGAATGACCTGCGCGCCCTTGGCCGCCGCATCGCGCACTAATTGCTCGGCCAGATCGAGGTTGTTTTTCAAGTCCCAGGTGCAGGGCATTTGCGTGGTGGCAATTGTCAAAAGTGTCATCAGATCAACCCTCCACCGGCCACGCCGGCTGTTGTTGGGTGATGCAATGCACCCCGCCGCCGCCATGGGCCAGATGATTGATCCGCACCGGCACCACTTCACGTCCGGGAAACGCCTGGCGCAGTACATCCGCCGCATCATCGTCGGCGTCGATGCCATAAGCCGGCATGATGATCGCGCCGTTGGCGATATAGAAATTGGTGTATGACGCGCAGAACACTTGCGCCTCGGTGTCGACGGCATCGGTGGCTTCGTACAACTCGATCATCTCGAACTTGCGCCCGTGGGCATCGCTGGCCAGTTCCAGGGCGCGACAGTTTTCGCGCACCACGTCGGCATACACCGAGCCTTGGTCGCGGGTGGCGTCGACCAACAACACACCCGGACGCGCAAACGCACACACGCCGTCGACGTGACCATCGGTCATGTCACCGGTCACGTAGTCCGGATCACCCGGCAGCCAGATGGTTTTCTTCACGCCCAGCAACCGCGTGAAAATCTCTTCCATCTCGGACTTGCTCATGCCCGGATTGCGATTGGGGTTGAGCAGTACCGATTCGGTGGTGATCAACGTGCCCTCGCCATCGACATGGATCGCGCCGCCTTCGTTGCTCAACGGTGTGCCAAAGCACGGTAAGCCCAGATGATTGAGCGCACGGCGCGCCAGGCTTTCGTCCAGCTCATGCGCCGACTTGCCGCCCCACGCGTTGAAGCGCCAGCTCACCCCGGCCATGCCGAGTTGCGGGTGGCAGACGAAGCTTGGGCCGGAATCGCGGCACCAACTGTCGTTCACCGCCAACGGGATCAGCTCGATGTTCGGCCCGCACAAGGCTTTGGCACTGGCGACAGCAGACGGGTCGACGACCATTTTTACCGGTTCGAAACGGGCAATGGCATTGGCCACACGGGCGAAATCCTCTTGCACCAGCGGCAGTGTGACGTGCCAACCCGACTCCCAGAGTGCCTGGTTGTGCGGCCACACCATCCAGGTCGCGGCATGGCGAACCCACTCCGCCGGCATCCACCAACCACTGTTTTGAATTTCCTGCTGCTGCTTGACCTGCTGCATGATAAAAAGCCCTTTTAGTTAAGCCATTGTGTTCAATGAAAACTGCCTTGGCGGTCTTGGCATGCATGCTACGGCTGGAAAAACGGGCGAACAAACGATGGATTTTGCGCAGAAGTGATTAGGAGAACTTATCAATGCTCAAGCACTGGCCACCCCTCAGCACCCTTCGTGGCTTTGAAGCTGCGGCCCGTTTGGGCAGTTTTCACAAGGCCGCCGACGAGCTGAACCTCACCCAGTCGGCCATCAGTCAGCAGATTCGCAGCCTGGAGGCGTACCTCGAACAACCGCTGTTCTTTCGCAGCGGCCGCAGCGTCGCCCTGACCGACGCCGGCCACGATTTGCTCAGCACCACCCAGGCGCTGCTGCAACAATTGGCGGTCGGCATTCGCCGTCTCGGGCAATACCAGAAGCCCAATCAACTGGTGCTCAACACCACGCCGGCGTTCGCCCGACATTGGCTGTTGCCGCGTTTGGGGGACTTCCGCGCTCAACATCCAGAGGTGGACCTGTGGATCTACAGCACCGATGAAGTGCCGGACATGACCACCCAGACCATCGACATTGCAGTGCGCGACGACATCAGCTCCCAGGCTGAATGCAGCTTCAAAGTGCTGCACGCCGACCGACTGTTCCCGGCGTGTCACCCAAGCCAATTGGCACTGCCGAGCGAACAGCGCACCACCCTGCACGGCGAGCGGGAAATGGACTGGAGTCATTGGGCGGTGGAAGCCGGTATCGACGTGGGCCAGCAGGATCAGGGACTGAACTTCTCCGATCCCGGTTTGCTGCTGGACGCGGCGTGCGCGGGGCTGGGTATTGCGTTGGTGAGTCAGTTATTGAGTCAAAAGGCGTGCAGTGACAGGTTGTTGCAGCCGTTGGTGGAGCAAACCATTCGCGGGCCGAATTGGGCGGTGCTGACGCATCGCGACAGCGAGAGCAGTGCGAGGGGGTTTAGTGAGTGGTTGGTGAGACATCTGGAGGCGATCGGCTAATGACCTGACAAGGTGGGGCGAGGCATCGCGTATCGAGCGCATCACAGGATCTGAGTTAACATTCAAGTCTCGCGTCATTCAAGACCAGGCAAGCCGAGTAAAAAACATGAACCGCCGTAAAAAAATACAGCAGCTATTAAAGGCTCACGCCAAAAAGGCCAGCGCCAAACTGGCGCCGCAAAGCAAGGAAAAATACATCAGCAAGGCTGACCGGTTGAAACTGGAGGCCGAGGCCAGTTCAGACTCAGCCGTTACCGCTGAAAGTTGATCGATACGTCTTAAACGCCGACAACCAGTCTCACCCTGTGGCAGTCAGAAGGCTCAAGTTTTTGACCGTTTGATGAGCGAACCTCAAGCGGCATCAGCGGCTGGCCGAACTGGTTATCCAGCAGCACAGAACGCGTCTCTTGGGGCTGGAACAGAAAACGTTCGCCCCACTGCCTGATACTGACCACTACCGGAAAGATCTCCCGTCCTTTTTCCGTCAGCACGTACTCCTTGTACGCGCTGCCATCTGACGCCGGTCGAATGTCGAAGACCCCGACTTCAACCAACGTTTTCAGGCGCGACGCCAGAATGTTTTTGGCCACGCCGAGACTCTTTTGAAATTCGCTGAATCGGCGAATGTCATCAAATGCGTCACGAATGATCATCAGCGACCAGCGATCTCCGATGGCCTCCAGTGTTCTGGCGACCGGGCATTCGTTGCTTTGCGGTGAAGCGTCTTCGACCATTTTTTTTGCCCTTCCCACAGGTGGCTTTTCAGGTTGCAATTTGAAACCAGATGCAGCAACAATCGCATCCGGTTTTTATTTGAAACCAGATTAACACCATGGAGGTGTGCATGACAGCCAAGGTCGACTTAACCACCCAACAACTGTCCACGCAGCCTGCGGGGCTTTCTCCGTCGCTCACGTTGTTGTTTTCTGTCACCTGCGCGCTGGCCGTCGCCAACGTTTATTTCGCGCAGCCTTTACTCGACTCAATGGCTCAGAGCCTCGGCGTGGAATCATCCATGATCGGGGTTGTGGTGACGGCCACTCAGGTCGGTTACGCGCTGGGGTTGCTGTTCATCGTCCCGCTGGGTGACTTGGTCAACCGCAAGCGGCTGATTCTTTCGCACGTGTTGCTCTCCGCCGTTGCGCTCGCAGCGGTCGGCGCAGCGCAGCAATGGCTGACCCTGTTGGGTGCGATGGTCGTGATGGGGTTGTTGGCCGTGGTCGTTCAGGTGCTGGTGGCTTATGCCGCCGTGCTGGCAACGCCCTCACAACGCGGGCATGCCGTGGGGACGGTCACCAGCGGCATTGTCCTGGGCATTCTTCTGGCGCGGTTTACTTCAGGCCTGATTGCGGACCTCGCGGGCTGGCGCGCCGTGTACTGTGTGTCCTCAGGATTGATGCTGACGCTCGCGGCGGTGCTCTGGCGAGCGGTGCCTGTCACGGCGTCGCCAAGGCATGAAGAGTCCTACCTGATGCTGATCAGTTCTCTGTTCAAACTGTTCATCACCGAACCCGCGTTGCGTGTCAGGGGCTTGCTGGCCCTGCTGATCTTCGCCGCTTTTTCCGTGCTGTGGACCGCCATGGTGCTGCCGTTGAGCGCCCCGCCGCTGTCGCTCTCACACACGGCCATCGGCCTGTTTGGCCTGGCCGGTGTCGCCGGTGCCCTGGCGGCCAGAAGAGCCGGTCGCTGGGCCGATCAAGGCCTGGGACAGCGGGTGACCGGGATTTCGCTGGCGCTCCTGACGTTGTCCTGGCTGCCCATCACGTTTGCCGAGACGTCCCTGATCGCGCTGGTCTGCGGCGTCGTCCTGCTCGACTTCGCGGTGCAGGCCGTACACGTCACCAACCAGAGCATCATTTTCGCGGCGCGACCCGATGCCCAGAGTCGTATGGTCGGCGCCTACATGTGTTTCTACTCGGTCGGTAGCGCGCTGGGCGCCGCTGCCGCGACTCAGGTTTATGCGCTATGGGGATGGATGGCCGTCAGTTTGTTGGGGGCCTTGATCAGCGTGACTGCCTGGTTTGTGTGGTTTATCACGTTGCAGCGGGTTTCGCAGCCGTGTCTGCCATTAGGACGCCGTCCATGATGGCGAGACTGCGGTCGAGCGCGACCCCGGCTCGAACGCAGCCTCGCGGGCTCGGCAGCGGCTACAAGATGGTGGTGTTAGCCTCGTCTGTAGCAGCGGTTACCTGGGGGGTTCTATTTTATCCAGCACGCCGTTTGCCGTGATTTCGGCCACCATGATGCTGTTTGAAATGCCCAGCAGCGCGTAGCGGGCCTCCCCCTCCAGATGATCCACCAACTGATGGACCATCACGTCGATCGAGGCCAGTGTCTCGACCAAAAATATGCCCAGGGTTTCGGCGGTGGCGTGCGGGTCCACGGAAAACAGCGTGCTGCGGGTTCGCGGTTTGGCGTTGATGTCGGCGTTCGACGGGAAATGGAAATTGAGGGCGCGTTCGGCGGCTTCGTTGAGTTTTTTTGAATCGGGTTCGTACGGGGATGCCGGATCGGTGTCCGGTGGGTTGGGTGTTACTTTGAACATATGCTCGCTTCCATGATTGAGCGCCACCCTCCTGCGACTAAACGAGAGGGAGGCAGCTGTACGCAGGTTAGTCGACCGGGGAAGCTAGCAAAGCCGGCGCGCCCGAAGGCGCCCTGCGCACAGCCACCATCAAGTGCAGGCATGGGAATGCCTGAATGACAGAGCTAATGCACCTTACTTTTAACCCCGGGCGACTAAACCCGACCACTGATGGGCAGTGGCAGGGAAACGATAGAGGCCAGGGACAAAGCAAACAAGCCGGCGGATTCTGTCTTACCCGTAGGCGATGGCGCAAGGCGTTGTAGCCTCTGAGTGGTAACCGAAGGCTTCATTTAAACGCGGGCGATTTTTCTTGTTTAAGCCAGCCTGTCGACTGAACACGCGGCTTACCTGAAACCGGAAACCCTCGCAGAAATAACACAAAATAATCCGCGCCAAGCGGCACCCCGGATAAGAGCTGCTACGCTTCAAGCATTAACTTTCGCGCTTTCCAACACGCTGGCGCACACACTCTCTGCAGGCTGATGGAACAGCCGAATGACCAGCTCCTGCGCCCAACCGAATCACACTTCGTTGAGCAAAGGAGTGAACATGCCGCCCCGTAAAAACAGGCCTACCGACAACACGTCTGGGCAATCGCGAGACAACGGGGAAGAACGGGTCTTTCACTCACGCAAGGAACGCCTGTACGCCGGTGAGCAATTACGCGTGAGTCTGCCGCATGCCCTTCACGCCGAATGGAAACCCGCGCGCAAACACCGCGACCCTATCGCACTCCTCGAAGAGTCCAATCGCTATCGACTGCCCAATCTGGTGCCCGTGCGCTACGGGCGCATGCTGGCCAGTCCTTTCACTTTTTTACGCGGCTCTTCGGGGTTGATGGCCCATGACCTGGCGACGACCCCGATCACCGGCTTTCAGGTGCAGGCGTGCGGGGATTGTCACCTGATGAATTTCGGATTGTTCGCGACACCTGAGCGCAATCTGATCTTCGACATCAACGACTTCGACGAAACCCTCCCCGCCCCCTGGGAATGGGATGTCAAACGCCTGGCGATCAGTTTTGCCGTGGCCGCCCGCGACAACCGCCTCAGCGATAAAGCGGCAAAGGCCAGCGCCGCCGAATGTGTGCGTGCCTACCGCGAGAATCTGCGCAAATTTTCCAAGATGAGCCCGGTGGAAGTCTGGTACGACTGCCTGGACGCCCAAGCGATCATCGACATGGCGCCCAATGCTGAAATCAAGAAAATCCGTGAGCAATTGGTCGCCAAGGCCAAGCTGCGTGTTGGCGATTACCTTTATCCCAAAATCAGCGGTGAAGTCGGAGGGCGACGGCGTCTGATCGATCAACCGCCGATTCTGTTTCATGTGTATGAAAAGGGCTTCGTGCGCAACGTCCATCTGGCGCTGCAAGATTATCGATTGTCGCTGCCCCATGAACGGCGCGTGCTGTTCGATCGCTACCGTCTCGAAGACATTGCCGTCAAAGCGGTGGGCATTGGCAGCGTCGGTACTTATTGTTTCGTCGGCCTGTTCTTTTCCGCAGAGAATCACCCGTTGCTCCTGCAATTCAAGGAAGCCTGTCCCTCGGTACTCGCGCCCTATGCCGGCAAGAGCGAATACGAGAATCAGGGACAACGTGTCGTCACGGGGCAGCGCCTGATGCAGTCGTCCAGCGACATCTTTCTGGGCTGGACCCGCGGTCAGAACGGCCGCTATTTCTTTGTGCGTCAGTTGCGCGACATGAAAATGTCAGCGCCCATCGAGGGCATTTCCGCCCCACGATTGAAGATGTACGCCGAGTGGTGCGGTCTGACCCTGGCCCGTTCCCACGCCAAATCCGGGGATGCTGCACTCATCAGTGGCTACCTGGGCAAGACCGACTCCTTCGACCAGGCCATCGGAACATTTGCCCTCACCTATGCCGATCAAAACGCAAAAGACCATGCCTCGCTGGTGGCCGCCGAGAAATCAGGTCGGATCATTGCATTGAGAGAAGAAGAGCTATGAGGCCGAGTTTGCCGATGGGCGTGATTTTTCGCGTCTGTCACGAATAGCCAAGCGACTGTCGTCGAATGAAAAGCGCCCCCGATTCGGGGGCTTTTTAATGGGAGTCATAAAAAAGCATCTGGCGCTTGAGCCCGTCTGATCGCCCACAAGGCGAATACGGTTGCTCCGCCTGAGCCACGAGTGGCCTGATGCACTCAGCAAGAGAATAACAATATGAAAATCGTGAAAAGTCTTCTGGCTGCCTCACTCCTGATGACGCTGGCCATTGAGGCCCAGGCCTCTGTATCGAGTCAGCAAGCTGCGGAACTTGGCACCAACCTGACGCTGGTCGGTGCTGAAAAAGCCGGTAATGCCGATGGCTCCATCCCGCCCTATAGCGGAGGCCTGACCACGGCCCCCGCCAGTTTCAAGATCGGCGACAGCATGCGCCCGGACCCTTATGCCGGTGAGAAACCGCTGCTGGTGATCAATGGCCGCAACGTTGATCAGTACAAAAACATGCTGACGGCCACCACCGTTGAGTTGGCCAAGCGCTACCCCGGCTACCGCATCGACGTGTACCCGACCCACCGCACCGCATCGTTGCCGCAGACGGTGCTGGACAATAGCCGCAAGAATGCCACCACCGCCCGGTCCCTCAATGGCGGGATTGCCTTCGACAATGTATTGCCCGGTGTGCCGTTCCCGATCCCGCAATCGGGTGCCGAAGCGATGTGGAATTTCCTGCTGCGCTACCAGGGCGTCAACATCCATTCCAAGTACGACTCCTGGAACGTCGACTCGGCGGGCGTGGCAAGCCTGGCCGTCACCGGGGAGGCCTTCGTCTCCTTCCCGATCTACGAGAACCTGTCCAAGCCCATCAACAACTCCGACCTCTACTACCAGTTGAAACTGTCCTATACGGGACCTGCGCGGCGAGCCGGCGAGTCGATCATGCTCAAGAACGCCACCAACCCGCTGCAGCGTCCTGGCCGTGCCTGGCAGTACATGCCGGCCCAGCGCCGGGTCAAACAGATTTCAATCCTGGCCTACGACACGCCGAACCCCGGCACCGCCCGAGCCCTGGAACTGTATGACTGGACGCTGGTGGGCAAGCAAGAAATGATCGTGCCCTACAACACCTACAAACTGACCTACGCGCGGGAGGCCAAGTCGCTGACCACCCCCAACTACCTGTCCCCGGATTTCGTGCGCTGGGAGAAACATCGGGTCTACGTGGTGGAAGGCAACCTCAAGCCCGGCGCCAGTCACATCTACCAGAAGCGCCGCTTTTACCTGGATGAAGACACTTGGGCCGCTGTCGCCTCCGATCAGTACGACACGAGTGGCAAACTTTACCGGGGCTCCTTCGCGTTCCTCAGCCAGAGCTATGACGAGCAGGTCCCGGATGCCACGCCTTTCATGACGTACGACCTGTCGCGCGGCTCGTACAACATCAATGGCGTGGTCGGCCCGCATGGCGGGATTCGGTATATCGAGCCGCTGTCGACGGCGCAGTGGATACCGGAGTCGATGGCGGGTGCGGGTATTCGCTAGGTGCAGGGTGATGGCGAGGACTGCGTCCTTGAACGCAGCCTCGCGGGCTAGGCAGCGGCTACAAAAGGCAGCGCCAATTGTCCCTGTTATCGGTGCCTATTGAGCCGACTGCGCGAGGGTCCCTTGGGAGTCCTCGGGCCGTAGACAGCCTTTGGCCATCCACTGGCAGTCTCTGGCCCAGTGATAGCTGGTTTCCAGATCGCCTCGATCGTTGTAATACGCCAACCTCAATTGATCGGCGTTCAGGTCGAGTTTGGCAAACCCGGCCCGCGATGCGGTGAACGCGCTATCGGGCGTCGGCGTGTTCAGGGCATACAGTTTCTGCCCTCCCGCACCGGAGATGACCCACGCTGGTTCGCCGGCACGCAACAGCAATTGCTGATTGTGATCATGGCCTGACAACAGCAGATCAACGTTGTTGCGCTGCAGCGCCGGCAAAAGCCTGGCGACCAGATCCGACTCCTCTCCATGCTGGCCCTGATTGCGCACCGGGTGATGGGACGCTGCGATTCGCCACACCGGCGCCGGACCGGGTGCCTGGAACGCCTGATCAATAAAGTCGATTTGCTGCTGCAAACTTTCACGCGGCGCCGACGTGTCGAGGAACACCATTCGCACCAATGGGCGACCGTCGACTTCACCGAAATCCTTGGCGTAAAAATTCATCGGCATCTGCCAGCGGCCCGATCCCTTGTGCTGTTGTCCGTACTTGATCTCGTACTTTTGCGACACCGGGTAATCGTGATTGCCCAGTACCGCGTAGAACGGCACATGACTCAGCCAATGCCCCCAATAGACGCGCTCGAACCGGGTTTGCCAACTGGAGTCATGGGTACTGGCCAGCGACTTGCCGTAGAAGTTGTCGCCCAGGAACACCACCATGTTCAGGCTTCCCTCATTGGCGGCGACTCGCTCCATGGCCCGCCCCACCCGCCACTGCTGCAGGTTACCGCTGCCTTGATCGCCCACGGCGATCATCGACACCGACGCAGGGTCCGGGCTTCTTAGCGGAACGTAAGGCGCTGGTGGCGTGTATAACCAGTAGCCACCCGCCATGGACAGACAGATGAAGGCGACGCTTGAGCACAGCGCGAGCCGTCTGAGCCGCAAACGTTTTGCAATCTTCGAGGGGGGCTTTATGCGCTTCAAGGGTGACTCACTGGGTGTCAGCGTTCGGAGGAAGTTCTGGTGAACTTTTCTCTTAATTGATCACACCAGTTGTTCACGCTTTGTTAAAAAATCGTGCGGTATACATTTTCAAAATGATTATTTCGACGCGATGGCGAGGACTGCGGTCGAGCGCGACCCCGGCTCGAACGCAGCCTCGCGGGCTCGGCAGCTGCTACACAGTCGACAGGGTTTTAGTGAGTGATTGGCGAATTATCTGCAAGCACCCGGCTGGATGACCCCACCAGCGAACTCGCCAACAACGCCTCCAACCCCATCGGCTTGGCGAAGTAGTAACCCTGGGCCTGCCCCGCACCTATTTCGCGCAGCAGCTCCAGCGTCGCTTCATCCTCGACACCTTCGGCAACCACACTCAGGTCCAGCGATTCGGCCATCCGCACAATCGCCCGGACGATGGCGCGGCTGCGCGCACTGGTGGTCAGTTCGAGGATGAACGATTTGTCGATCTTCAAGCCGCTGAAACGGTATTGATGCACATAGCTCAGGGACGAAAACCCGGCACCGAAGTCATCGAGCACCACCGACATGCCATTGTCGGCGAGTTGCTGCATGGTCAGGCGGGCGATGGCCGGCTCAGCCACCAGCGCACCTTCGGTCAACTCCAGGCAAATCCGCGAGGGCGCAACTCCGTGCCGCGCCAACAGTGCAAGCACTTCACTGGCAAAGTCCGGACGGGTCATGCTGTAGCTGGAGCAATTGACGTGCACCGCAGGCCAATTGGCATGTTCAGGCTGGGCGAGGATCACCGCAACGCTGGTGAGCATGTACAGGTCCAGTCGACCGATCAGGCGCAAGCCCTCGACATCCGGCAAGAACTCGCCCGGCGCGATCACCCGGCCGCCCGGCTGATGCCAGCGCACCAGCGCTTCAAGGGCAATCAGCTCGCCGGTGTCAACACTGACAATCGGCTGGAAATACGGCAGCAGTTCGTCAGTGCGTTTGAGCGCGTTGCGCAAGGCCCCTTCCCGCTCGACCTGGTCCGAAACTTCCCGGCGCACTTCCTGGTTGAACACCGCGTAGCTGTCACGCCCGGCGCTCTTTACCCGGTACATCGCCGCGTCGGCATCGCGCAGCAAGTCGGCGGGCTCGTGATGGAACTGACTGTCGGCGCTGACGATGCCGATACTGCAGGACGAAAACACTTCATGGCCATTGATGAAAAACGGCAGGTCGAACGCCACCAGAATCCGCTCGGCGATTTCGATCACCACCTCCAGCGATGCCTCGGGCGCCAGCACCGAAAACTCATCGCCCCCCAGGCGCGCCAGCATGTCGGTTTCGCGCAGGCAACCGCGCAGACGCTGGGCGGCCTGCATTAACAGCAGGTCGCCAAAATGGTGACCGAGGCTGTCGTTGACCATCTTGAAACGGTCGAGGTCAATGAACATCACCGCCAGGTGCCCGCCGACGCTGCCGAACTCCAACCAGGCCTGGCTCAGGCGGTGTTGCAGGTAGGTACGATTCGGCAACCCGGTCAGCGCATCGTGGGAGTTTTCGTGTTGCAACTTGGCATTGGCGTGATCGAGCTCACGGGTGCGGTTCTGCACCCGGGCCTCCAGCTTGAGATTGGCGGCATGGATCGCTTCGGCGGCCGTGCGGCGTGACAACGCGGTGTCGATATGCCGGGACACGAACGTCAATAGTTCCTGATCACGCAGGGTATAGCGCACCTGCGAGGTATAACTTTGCACCGCCAGCACGCCGCGCACCACATCGCCATCGAACAACGGAATGCCCAGCCAGGAGTAAGACCGGACAGACTCATTGGCCAGTTCGATTTCACCCTGCGCCGCCAATCGTTCAGCCTCGCCGACGTCAATCAGGCACGGCCGGCGCTGCCGGATAACGTACTCGGTCAAGCCCCGGCAGCCACGCCGTGCCGGCGGACAGATCGTCTGCCGCTCATCGACGTAATACGGAAAGGTCACTTCACTGATCGAGTCGTCGAACAGCGCAATGTAGAAGTTCTGCGCGAACAGCAAATCACCGACGATGCCATGCAAGGTTTGAAACAGCTCAGCCATGTCGCCGGGCTGGCTCGACAGTTCGGCAATCTGGAACAGCGCGCTTTGCAGATGCTCGGCGCGCTGGCGGTCGGCCACTTCCTGCCTCAACGCATCGTTGACGGCCGACAGCTCCAGGGTGCGGCGCATCACCGTCTCTTCCAGGTCTTCGCGGTGCAGAATCCGGTCCAGCGCCATGGCCACGTGGCGGGCCACCACCAGAAACAATGCGCGGTCTTCAGCGCTGTAGGTCCGGGACACCTCGTAGACTTGCATGGCCAGCATGCCAAAGACGTCGTCCGAGGCATTTTTCAACGGCGCGCCCATCCAGAACTCCGGACGATCACCCACGCAGTAGAAACGGTCCTCGGCCTGCGCCGCGATGATGCCGGCGGCGTCGATCAGCAGCGGCTGGCCCGTGGTCAACACCTGGCCAGTCAACGACAGGTGCGAAGGGTCGAGGTATTCATAGTGCTGGGACTCCACGGCATCCACGTCGATGATGTCGACATAATACGGGTAGTCAATCTTGCCGGTGTGCGGGTCATACAGCGCGAGATAAAAGTTCTCGGCGTCAATCAGGCTGGCCAGTAACTGGTGAACCCCCACCAGAAACACCGAGCGGTCGCGGGTCGAACTGGCCAGGTAGGTGATTTCATACAGCACACGCTGAGTAATCTGCGCGCGGGCCAGGGTATTGGTCTGGACCTGAATGCCCAGGCGCTGGGCGAAATCGGCGAGCGCCGGGTCCGCCGCTTCGTTGAGGGGGGCAAGTAGCCAACCCAGCTCGCTTTCGCCTTTACCGGTCGGCCAGCGGTGCAAGCGCCGGGTCTGGCAAAAGGCGTCAAAGTCTTCATTCGCCACGCTTGCCGGCCACTGCACCTGCGGGTCGCCCTGCCCGACCAGATGCATTTGTTCACCGGCGCGGTAAACCGCCCACGCCGTGGAGTGCGCCCAGTGGCGCGCGGGGATGAGCAATTGCTCGAGGGTGTCCTTGTTGCCAGCGTAGGTCATGCCGACCGTATCCAGATGTCCATTCAGTTGAGATGCGACAACGTCGCAATCGTTCGATTGCCGCAGGGCGTCGGTCCATGGACGAACTCTCATCAACGCTCCCTGAGCCAAAAACTGGCAATACTCACTTACAGATTGCTGGCAATGTGCCGGTTAGCTTCCCGTTTAAAGCTAATGGGAGTTTTTTTCAATCGTTTTATTGGGTGGTCGCTCTAAATGGACGACCAACTCACACCAGCAGCTCAGTGATCCACCGAGCCTGCCGGGCGATGTCTTGCAGCTTCTCCTGCGGCACGGCCTGCCGCGCTCGGGCGAGCTGGCTCAGGGTCTTCTGCTTTTCGCGCAGCAGGCGCTGCCACTTGGCCAGGAACGCCGGACTGCGTGCCTGCATCTGCAGTGGGCCGAAGTATAGCTCCTCAGCGGTGTACATCACCGGGCCGGCGCGCTCGGCAACGATGATTTCGTAGTCGAAGCGATTTTCCCGCAGCAGTTCCTCGCAGAGGATGCGGTAGCCATTTTCCATCAACCATTGGCGCAGTGGCTGCTCGCCGCCGTTGGGCTGCAGGATCAAGCGCTCCTGCCCGCTCAGCCGCGCCTTTCCGTTGTCGAGGATGTCGCGAATCGTCTCGCCGCCCATGCCGCAGATGCTGATCGCGGTGATCCCGTCGCCCGGCTCGATGGCCGCCAGTCCATTGGCCAGGCGCACGGTGATCCGCACGTCCAGGTCGTTCTCGCGCACGGTGCGTTCAGCCGCGTGGAACGGCGTCAACGCCACCTCACCGGCGACGGCCGCCACGATGGCGCCACGGTGCATCAACGCCACGGGCAAGTAGCCGTGATCGGAGCCGATATCGGCCAGGCGCGCACCGACTGGCACATGCGCCGCCACGCGTTCCAGGCGCATGGACAATGTCTGTTCGTTCAACTGCAGTTCCCTTCACCACGAATGCCCGGCACCGTTGGCCGGATCGGGACGCGATTGTGTCGGGCAATGCTGCGCATTACAAATTCCTGCGACCGGGGCCCGGATCGGCCCCGTCCTGGCGCCTGCGTCAGGGTCATCGGACCAGCCGATACGTGGACTGCACCAAACCGGAAGGAAAGCAGCAACTGGAGACCAGTTTCAAGTCAACATCCTGCTGAAGACGCCCGAACAATGGCCTTCCCGACCCGATCAGCACGGGCACGGTGGTAATCACCATGTCAGCAACTAACCCATCGCGCAGGAATGACTGCACCAACTGCCCGCCATCGACATAAACCCGATGCACGCCCTGCCCGGCCAGTTCCTCCATCAAGGCCGCGGGGGTGAGACTGGAAAAACGCAGCTTGCCCTTCAACGCATCGGGCACCGGTGCATTGGCCAACTGTTCAGACAGCACCACGACGGGCCGGTCATAGAACCATGATTCGAAGGTCAGCACTTTCTCGTAGCTTCCCCGCCCCATCACGATCACATCCTTGTCGGCGATGAAGGCTGAGTAGCCATGATCCTCGGCCGGATCATCACGCTGCAAAAGCCAGTCGATGTCCCCATCAGCGCGGGCGATGAAGCCATCCAGACTGGTGGCAATGAATACATGTGCGGTGGCCATCAGGTCCCCCTATTTATCCGTCGTAGGTCAAAGCATGATCATACGTGTGAATTTGAGGAAGACCTGGACAAGCAAGCATTTGGGCGCGACAGGAAGGATTTGACCCGCCTGCTATGCTGCATCCACCGTTCATTGACTCAGGTCTAAACGCTGAACGGTCGAATCCTGATAATGATTTTTCATATTTTTAGGCAGGCTCTGAATGACTCCACAGATCTTCCAGATTCACGGCCTCGTGAGTTTTACCCTCGCCATCCTCCTGCTTTTTCTCGGCAAATCCCTTGTTCAGCGCAATGCCTTGCTCCGTCAATACTGCATTCCCGAGTCGGTGGTTGGCGGCTTTGTCTGTGCGGCAGTGACGACCCTGTTTTATTTCGGCCTTAACATCGAGATCGAATTCGATCTCGATGTTCGCGACACCCTGCTGCTGTATTTCTTTGCCGGCATTGGCTTGAACTCGGACATGCGCCAACTGCTCAAGGGCGGCGTCCCGCTGCTAATCCTGCTGGTGCTGGCGGGGGTGTTCATCGTCCTGCAAAACGCGCTGGGCATGGGCGTGGCCGAAGCATTTGGACTCGATCCCAAGGCCGGGTTGATGGTGGGCTCCATTTCCCTGACGGGGGGCGCGGGCACGACCCTGGCCTGGGCGCCGCTGTTCGTCGACAAGCTGGGCATCAATAACGCGCATGAACTGGGCATGGCCAGTAACACTGTCGGCCTGATTGCCGCGTGCGTGATCGGCGGCCCGATCGCCAACCGCCTGATACGTCGTCATCAACTGACACCTTCCGGGGACGGGAGCCTGGAAGTCGGCGTCCTTGAACAGCAACCCCACCAGTCAATGGACTACTACGATGTGCTCTGGGCGTGGATGTGGCTTAACCTGACCCTGATGCTCGGCTACGGACTCAACCTGCTGCTGGTCGATGCCGGTATCACCCTGCCCAAATTCGTCAGTTGCCTGTTCGCGGGTATCGTCATTCACCACATCGTTCTCGCGGTGATGAATGAACAACGGTTGAAATCCTGGGGCGGCGCCCGACTGGGTCTGTCGCTGATCTCCGATATCTGCCTGGGCATGTTTCTGACCATGGCGCTGATGGGGCTTCAGTTATGGCAGCTCAGTGGTGCGTTGCTGTTCATTCTGTGCGCCCTGAGCCTGCAAATCCTGCTGACGGTGCTCTACACGTATTTCGTGGTGTTCCGTTGCATGGGCCGCAATTACGAAGCCAGCGTGATAGCGTCCGGCTTCGGCGGCATTGCCCTCGGGTCCACGGCAACGGCCATCGTCAACATGACGACCGTGACGCAAAAATACGGCGCGGCACATCAAGCCTTCCTGATCGTGCCACTGGTGTGTGGCTTTTTCATTGACCTGGTCAATGCGGTGATCATTGGTATGTTCAGTGGTATCTAGCACCGCCCCGGTCCATGGCGATCGGCATCAGGTCATCAATATTTGATGTCCCGGGCAGTGCGGCGCGTGTCCTGTTTGGTGCTGCGCTTGTCCTGGCGGCATTGCGCGTTGCTTTTCTCACTGGCCTGTCTGCAATCGACCTTGGTTTGCCGTGCATCCGAGCGCCCTGTCTGGCGTGTATCCCGCGCTTCACGCCGCTGTTCTCCCTGCTCGGTCGCGTAAGCCGTTACCGATACTGACTGCACACCCACGGCGACGACCAGTGTCGCCAGGGCCATCATGCTGTATTTGCGAATCATGATATTCCTCCCGTTAAAACGCTTGGCTGGCTCACTGCCAATCAGTTTAGTCGTCCACTCAGTTGGCGGGGTACATCGCGAGGTAGCTGTCGACGGCCGTGTCTACCGTTGGAAAAAACGCCGTTTCGCCAAACTGCGAGAACAGCCCGAACCGCTTGAGTTTGTCCTTGACCGGGTCTTTCATCTCGGCCAGACACAATTCGATGCCTGCTGCGCGCAAGGTTTCGTCCAGTTCGGCCAACATGTCGGCCGACGTCACGTCGACGCTGGTCATCGGTTCCGCCGCCACCACCACCCAACGCACGGGCGTAGGTGATGCCGCCACGGCGTCCAGTACCCGGTCGTTAAACAGTTCGGCATTCGCGAAAAACAACGGGGCGTCCCAGCGAAACAGGACCAGGCCGGGGATGAGCCGGGCATTGGGAAAACGCTTGAGGTCGTGGTAACCCTGGACCCCTTCGGCACGTCCCAATACGGCGGAGTACGGCCGCCAGCCATCCCAGAGGAATTCGATCACCGCCAGCAGGATGGCCAGGCCAATACCCTCGATGGCGCCGAACACCGCGACGCCGACGGTGCAGGCGATGGACAGCCAGAACTCCCAGCGCTGAATGCGATAGATACGCCGCAGATCAGTGATCTCAATCAAGCCGATGGCCGAAGCGATGACTACCGCCGCCAGCGCGCTATTGGGCAGGTCCTGCAACAGGTTCGGCGCCACCATCAGCAGCAACGCCACCGCCAGCGCGCCGACGACACCGGACAATTGGGTTTTGGCGCCGGCGGCCTCGGCCACCGGAGTGCGTGACGAACTGCTGCTGATGGGAAAACCCTGGAAAAAACCGGCCGCCAGGTTGGCGACGCCGAGCCCGACCATCTCCTGGTTCGGATCGACGTAAGTGCGCGAACGCGCGGCATAGACACGCGAAAGAACACTGGTGTCCGCGAACGAAACCAGCGCGACGGCGCAACCACCGATCAGGACCGGAACCATATCGGCGGAAGTGATCCAGGGAATGGCGAACGCGGGCATGCCTTGTGGAAGTTCACCGAGCACCGATATGCCGTATTTCGTGGCAAGGTCCAGCACACCGACGGCGATGGTTGCCCCTGCCACGGCAATCAAAATACCCGGAATGCGTTTGTGCCCCTTGAGCAACAGGATTACCACCAGGGTGGCAGCGCCGACCGCGCAGGTGACCCAGTTGGTTTTTCCATGCAGCACGGCGGTGAAGATCGCCCATATGTTTCTCAGCGGTCCGTCGGACTCGATCTTGAAGCCGAAAAACTTGGGTAACTGGCTGATCAGTACGGTCAGCGCGATACCGTTCATGTACCCGTAGCGGATCGGTTTGGAGAGCAGTTCGGTGATGAAGCCCAGGCGCGCGATGCCGGCCAGGATGCAGACCACCCCTGACACGATTGCCATCATCCCCGCCAGGGCAACGGCGCGATACGGATCGCCACCGGACAGTGGCAGGATCACCGCCAGGATGACTGCCGCCAGGGAGGAATCCGGCCCCAGTACCAGAATCCGGCTGGGCCCGAATAACGCATAGGCGAGCAGCGGGATGATCGTCGCGTAGAGGCCATAGATGCCGGGCACACCTGAGGCCACCGCGTAGGCGATACCGACAGGCACCAGCATCGTGGTCAGGACGAGCCCGGCCACAATGTCATTTCGCAGCCACGCAATCTGATAGTGGCGCAGGGTGTTCAGCCCCGGCAGCCAGCGCACCAGCAAGCTCTGATCGGTGCCTGCAACGCGGCGGGCAATGCGCCCCGGCTCCGGGGCGGAAGGTGGAGAATCTGAATCGCTCATAGAACTGTAACCCCTTGGTGTACAGCGCATGTTGGCATGGGAGGCAGCGCCTATTGATGGCTTCCTCCTCTGTTTTCAACCACCGAGAGCGATGATCGCAACGATCAGCACAGCGCCAGTGAGCGCCATTGCCAGGCCGCCCTGCCACGGCTTTGCACCGGCGTATCGTGCCAGCATCCAACCGGCGATGAATAGCACGGCGAGGCCGACCAGGTTGGACAAGCGAACGGCGAGCGCCGTGTCTTCGAGTAACAGGAAAGGCACGACCAACGGAAAGGTCGAGGCCACCACCAACAGAAAAACACCCAGCGCCCCCTTGAAGTCATCCCAGCCGAGGCCCGACCGGACCGACGTGGCCGGGTACTGGACCAGACGGCTGCGTAACAACTCCAGGGTCTCGGGCTTGGCCGCTGCCGCCAGGTGCGACGGCAATGCAGCCGCCACCAGCGTCTGGCCGGTGGCCGCGTCTGCCCCGCCGAGCTTTTCGTACAAGGTGCTTTTGCGCGTGCGGTCGATCAAGGCCCGCAACAGATACATCACCGCGTCCGCGAGTCCCCAGGCCAGGTTGCAACCGAGTGCGGCGAACATCATTGTCCGTTCCGCCTCCTGGCCCGACGTCGCCACGCTGATCGTTCCGGTGAACGTCATCGCCATGAGCAAGCCGAAAATCACTTCTGTAACACGATCAACGGGGTCGAGTATCCGTGCCCGCTTTTGTTCCCCTGTGTTCGGCATGCGTCCTACCTCGCTGAAAAGTCCTGTGCGGTGCAAGCTTTCAAAGGCCAGAGCACAGCGCTTTCAGGCGGCGCTCTTTTTCGATTTCACTTCATTGTAGTGACAAAAAAAATTGTCGCTGCCGGTGTGCGCGAGTCTCCAAAGCAACACGATTGCCTATGAGCGAAATCGCACTCTGTAGCAGCCGGACGCAGGCTTCGCCAGCATTCACCGACTATTCGTCAGCGCTGTATCGGCGTCCGGACTTCTATTACCACCGTCTGAAGCTGAGCATGCTCGACGCCGCCCGGTTTTTCCTCAACACCACCGACGCCCTGCTCGGCGGCACGCGGATTCCACCGAGCCCGGCCGAGATCCCGGCCCAGGCCTTCGCTGCCTGGATGCAGCCGGAACTGGACCGTTTCTTCGGCGAGGGGCGGATCACGGTCGTGCTCGATCCGACCCTGGCCGCCAAAGCCATCGCCGGGGCGAGCCGCATCCGCCTGCGTGCCAGCGCGCTGTTCTCGGAACTGGACAAGAACCAGTTGCTGCAGCACGAGGCGTTCGTGCATATCGCCACGGCGCAAAACGGCGCGCTCCAACCCAACCTCAAAAGCCTCGGCCTGGGCGCGCCACGCACAACCCAGACTCAGGAGGGTATTGCCACCCTGGCCGAGCTGTTTACCGGCAGCATGGACATCAACCGTTTGCGTCGCCTGGCCCTGCGCGTGCTCGCGGTCCAACAAGCGCTGGATGGCGCCGACTTCATTCAGGTGTTCGAAGGTTTTCTGGCGGCAGGCCAGTCGCAAGAGGAGTCGTTTCGCTCGACCCAACGGGTATTCCGCGGCGCCGATCTGCGGGGCGGTTCGGCGTTCACCAAGGATGCCGCGTACCTGACCGGCTTGCTCGGCGTGCACACCCTGCTGCGCATCGCGATCCGCGACAACCGGCCGGAGCTGGTCGGCCATTTGTTTGCCGGGCGCCTCAGCCTGGGGGATACCGTACGCCTGGCGCCGCTGTTCGACTCCGGCTGGCTCACGGCGCCGGTCCATCTGCCGGCCTGGGCCAGCGATCTGCGCCTGCTCGCCGCCAACCTCGCCTTCTCGGCCTTTATCACTCGGATTCAGCTGGACGTGCTCGATCTAGAGGTGCTCATGGCGTTCGCAGACGAGCACGAAACCGATGCCAGTGGTGGCGCCAGGCCGGGTGAACGTAAATAAATGGCAGATATTTTTTGTTTGCTACGCTTAGTGAGCGGCGTCGAAGTCAGGACCTGAGGCTTGCACTGTCGGCTTCTACTTCCGGGGCATTGATTCACTTATTTCAAACCTGCCTGACTACAGGGAGTTGCAATGCGCATTCCAGTATTTTACGCGCTGTCGGCTGTCCTATTGTTGAGCGGGTCTAACTGCATTGCAGGTGCGACCGCACCTGCGCCGGCAAACGCTGCCGCTACGGCACCGGTCCCCGCTCCCGTCACGCCGCCTGCCAAAGACCCCGTGTTTACCCAGGAACAGCTGGATCAAATGCTGGCGCCCATTGCGCTGTATCCCGATCCACTGCTGGCCCAGGTACTGATGGCCTCCACGTATCCCGGAGAGGTCGCCGAAGCAGTCACCTGGTCAAAAGCCCATCCGGACGCCAAGGGCGACGATGCGGTCAAACAGGTGGCGAGCCAACCCTGGGACCCAAGTGTGCAGGCACTTGTCGCCTTCCCGCAGGTGTTGGCAACGCTGGGGCAGGATCCCGTCTGGGTGCAACGCCTGGGTGATGCCTTCCTCGCGCAGCCCGACGATGTCATGAACGGGGTGCAACGCTTGCGTCGTCAGGCCCAGGAAGCAGGCAACCTGCAGAGCAACCAGTATCAGAACGTGACCATTCAGAATAATCCTGCACCCGCACCCGCACCCGCAGCGCAATCCGCGCCCGCAGCTGCGCCCCCTGCCAGCAGCAGCTCCACCATCATCATTCAGCCCGCCGATCCACAGGTGGTGTACGTCCCCACGTATAACCCGACAACGGCCTACGGCACCTGGCCGTATCCGGCCTCGCCGCCAGCGTACTACCCACCGCCGCCCGCCTATTACCCTGGCCAGGCCTTGATGGCCGGGCTGGCGTTTGGTACCGGTGTGGCCATCGTCGGTGCGTTGTGGGGTGAATGTGACTGGAACGACAACGACGTCGATATCGACGTTGAACGCTACAACAACATCAATGGCAACAACCGCATCAACGTGAATCAGAACAAGTGGGAGCACAACGCCGCGCACCGCAATGGCGTTCCCTATCGCGATAACCGAAGCCGCGAGCAATACGGCCGCCAACTGGACGGTGCCAGTCAGCGTCAGGCCTATCGAGGCGACAATGCCCAGCGCGCCCAGGCCCGCGAAAACGCCCGTACCTCAATGGACAGGGCCGGTATCGAACGCCCTCCTACCAGCAATCGCGAAGCCCGTGATCAAGCGCGTGATGCTTCCAGAGCTAACGCCAGCAATCGGATGCAAGCCGGTACGGACAGACCGAACACGGCCAATAGAGCGCAGACCTCCGACAGACAAAACGCAGCGGATAGACAGAAGGCCGCTGACAGAGCCAAGGCTGCGGACAGAAGCCAAGGGACTGCCCGAAACAATCAGGCGAATCAGCAGCCGAGAAAACAGACCGCTCAGACAAATCAGCGACAGGGCAACGCGCAGGCGCGTCAATCGACGCAAAACCGGCCTTCCACGACGGCCGCCAGCAAGGGCAGTGCCCGCAACAATGCCTTCGCCGGCGCGCGCTCTCCGTCCCAGGTCAACGCACAAGCCAGTCGTGGCCGGGCCAGCCAGGCATCCGCCCAGCGCCCCAGTGCCTCGCGAGCCGCCGGCCATCAGGTCAGTCGGCCGTCCAATCCACCAGCGCGTCAAAGTCAAAGGGGTGGCCGTCGTTGAATAACTATCCTCAATTGAAGGCACGCCTGGGTGTGCTTCTTCAGGCCTTGGCGATAACCGCCGGTTTGGCGTGGTCGTGCATGGCGACAGCACAGCAGGAATTCCCAACCCCGGAAAAAGCCGCTCAAGCGTTCGTCGAAGCACTGGGTACGACACACGCCGATCACGAACGCCTGACCGAGTTGCTGGGTAAGGAATGGCGCAGTTTCATCCCTCGCGAAGGCGCAGAGCGTAAAGACGTGGAGGCGTTTCTAAAGCAGTACCACGAAGAAAACCACATCGAAAAAACCAACGACCGCACCGCGATTCTGTCGGTCGGCAGCAACCACTGGACACTGCCGATACCCATCGTGAAA
The DNA here is from genome assembly GCF_015461845.1 of Pseudomonas mucoides. Classification (GTDB taxonomy): domain Bacteria; phylum Pseudomonadota; class Gammaproteobacteria; order Pseudomonadales; family Pseudomonadaceae; genus Aquipseudomonas; species Aquipseudomonas mucoides. Next base: position 1,087,285 of record NZ_JACOPW010000002.1, read on the forward strand.
ACCACCAACGGTTGGCGCTTCGACATCAAGGCCGGCAGTGCCGAGGTCCGGGCACGTCAAATTGGACGCAACGAACTGGCCGCGGTGCAAGCGGCGCTGGCCTATCACGACGCCCAGATGGACTACGCCTCAGTGGATCGTGACGGTGATGGCGCGCTGGAGTATGCGCAGAATATTTTCAGCACCCCCGGCACCCATGACGGACTCTATTGGGCGGACGACGACAGCGGCCAGATCAGCCCGCTAGGCCCTGAGTTCGGCAAAACCATTGCCGGCGAAGGCTGGCATGGCTACCACTTCCGCATTCTCAATGGCCAGGGTCCTTCAGCACCCGGTGGCGCCTACAGCTACCTTATCGGCGACAAGATGAGCCGAGGCTTTGCACTGATCGCCTGGCCAGAAAAATACAATGACACCGGCGTGATGAGCTTCATGATCAGTCATGAAGGACAGGTGTTCGAGAAAGACCTGGGGCCTGACAGTGAAAAAGTGGCGAAGGCAATGAAACGCTTTGATCCGGATGACAGCTGGAAGGAAGTGACTGCAGATTCGGAGTAGGCGGTGTCGTTTCAAAATCCGACTTAAACAGGGGACTTAAAGAATTGTTAAAAGGAGACGGATTTATTGTTCCGTCACCTTTTGAAAAATAAACCCGTCCCCTTTTTCTCTGCTTTTTCTCTGATCGAGATCGATCCATCCTGCTGGAGCCAGGTGGGCGTTTCCGTTCGTCTGTTGTTGCGGTGAACAGCGCATTGAGATGCGCATTCAAAGGGCGACCACCTATGCTTACCACACGCCACATCAGGCACCATCAGCCACGCCTGAAGCCCGCCCCCTTCAAGCTTTTACCTCAAGGCTGCGTGTTCTAACTGCCCACCCTGAACAGGCAGGTCATTGATGTATCAGAACTTAGCGCTACTGGCCGCCTTTCTCCTGACCTACAGCATATTTGCGGGGCGCTTCGAGTCACGTCTGCTCAATGGCCCGCTTATGTTCATGCTGGCCGGTCTAATTCTGGGCCCGGCATTTCTGGGCATTCTGCAACCCCGGATTGACAGGGATGGCCTCAAGTTCCTGGCCGAGCTGACGCTGGCGATTGTGCTGTTCAGCGATGCGGCCAACGCCGACCTGAAGGTCTTGCGGGCCAATGAAGGACTTCCGCTGCGCTTGCTGATGATCGGGCTGCCACTGACCATCGCGGGGGGTTGGCTGGTCGGCCTCTGGTTGTTCCCACAGGTCCCACCGTTGGAACTGGCAATACTGGCAACCCTTCTGGCTCCCACCGATGCTGCACTAGGCAAGGCTGTCGTGAGCAACCCCAAGGTTCCGGCACCCGTGCGTGAAGGCTTAAACGTCGAGAGCGGGTTGAATGATGGGATTTGCGTCCCCGTGTTGCTCATGTTTGTGGCATTGCTGGTCGAGCAATCGACACAGTCCCCTGTCTCACTGGCGTTGGAGTTAGTGATCGAGGAGCTGGGCATCGGCGCATTCAGCGGTATTGCTCTGACGCTCATTGCCTGGCAGTTGCAGCGCTACTCCGCAAAACATCACTGGCAAACGCCCATGTGGTCACAGCTGACTCTGCCCGGTCTCGCCATTCTGTGCTTTGCCACAGCACAAACACTCGGTGGTAGCGGGTTCATCGCCGCGTTCGTCGGAGGGTTGCTCGCAAGTTTTCTGTTTACCGAACAAAAGCACCAGATTCTCAAGGCCAGCGAAGAGTTTGCCAGCCTGTTATCGGTCATTACCTGGGTCGTGTTTGGCGCACTGGTGATTCCTTGGGCCTGGAGCAGTCTCACCCTGAACATCTGGATTTATTCGGTGCTCAGCCTGACTGTGATTCGCATCCTGCCTGTGCTGATCAGTCTGGTGGGAACCCGCTTCGATTTCGAAACCCGCCTCTTCATCGGCTGGTTCGGCCCGCGAGGTCTGGCCAGCATTGTCTTCGCCGTCATGATATTGGCCTCCCCCCTACAAGCCAGTCGTACGGTGGTGGCTACTGCTGTCTGTACCGTTTTACTCAGCGTGTTGTTACATGGTTTGAGTGCCAACCCATGGGTTGCACGGCTGGCCAATCGTGATCATTGATGTTGGTCAAAACCCGCAAAGCTTTGGCGGGTGGATGTGGTGGCGACCCGGCCGTGATTGCACCCGCTTGGGCTCAGGCAGGTGAGTAGTACGTCGGGGATCGAGCGTTATTACTCTGGGAAACCCCTATGACCACTTCGCAAGATAACGACGAGTCCGACGCAGATTTAGCTCAGCTGGTAATAGGGCAAGGGCCCTGCACTTATCTATTGCTGCTCTTATTAGGATTGATCCTGCTGTTTCCCTTTCTTGAGGAAGGGATATTTGCTCGCACGTTGCTCGGCATTGTGTTTTCCATCGTGCTGCTCGTGGGCGCTTTCGCCACCAGGCAGACTCGATGGGGGCTAATCCTCAAGCTGGGGCTGGCGTTTCTTGGGGTCAGCCTTCTATGGACGTCGTTGTGGGTCAAGAGCATCGCGATTTTTAACCTTGCCGGGATAGCGTATACGGCGTCTCTTGCCGTCTCGTTTAGCGGAGTGCTGCGCTACGTGCTCAAGCGCGGGCCAATTACAGCCGACAAGCTGCATGGCGCGCTGGCGGGTTACATCATGCTGGCCTTCGTGTGGTCCTTCGTCTTTGCCCTGGTGGAGATATCCAATACTGGCTCATTCGGCCCCGGCCACCTCGACTTCATGCAGCCCGGTACTTTTTTCAAACTGATCTATTTTAGCTTCACGACGCTCACGACCACCGGGTACGGTGACGTTATCCCATTGACCAACCACGCCCGTTCACTGGTGATGATCGAAGAATTTTCTGGCGTCTTTTACGTTGGCGTTGTGATCGCGCGGCTTGCCGGTCTTTACCCGTCGAATCAGAGGAATCAGGCGAAGTGATTCTCGTGGCTAAACGCCCCAACTCTGGGGCGCTCCATACCGGTCCGGGTTTGCCTGGATTAAGGTTCAGAAAGGGTGAACCAGAAGTCAAAGGTGTCGAAGTTGGTCAGCATTTCCTTAAATTTGGCTTTGTCGCCGTCGATAGTCACTTCGCCGCTTTCCGACAGATTGCCCAATTTCAGCTTGCCCAGGGCGATGTCATCGAGGGTGGTTCGGTTAAGAGTGACCGTGCCGTCGGCCTTATCCCATTGCTTGTCTTTGCTGTAGTTCATGACGCCGTTTTGTACGGTCAACACGTACTTGGCGTGCGTGTCCGGGAAGTTGAGATTGAAGGCATAGGACTTCTCGCCGACTCTCGGGCCATTCAAGTGAATAGCAAGGAAGTCGAGAAACATTTCAGTGGTCATGCCGCGAATGATGTCGGGTGAACTGGTATTGGGCGTGGCCATTTTTTTCACGCCACCGCGCAGCTCCTGCGCACCGGACAGGTAGAAGTTACGCGCCGGCCCGGACTCCGCCTGGTAACCCATCTGCTCCAGGGCATCGGCCTCAATTGCACGCGCTGCCTGGTTTTTCGGGTCCGCAAAAACCACCTGGTTGGCCACGGTTGCGGCCCAGCGATACTCTCCTTTGGCGTAGGCTGCCGTGGCGGTTTTAATCATTTTGTCGGCGCCCACCATTTCGACATATTTTTTGGCCTCTTCCACCGGCGGCAACGGATCGAAATTTGCCGGGTTGCCGTCCCAGAACCCCAAATACAGTTGATAGGTCGCGCGCACGTTGTGTTTGAGATTGCCGTAGTAGCCGCGGTTGTAAAACTCTTTGGCCAGGCTATCAGGCAGGACGAACGCCTCGGCGATCTCGTTCATCGTCATGCCCTGGTTGGCCATGCGCAGTGTCTGATCGTTAATGTACTTGTAGAGATCGCGTTGTTTCTCCAAATGCTGCACAACGCGATCGTTACCCCACTGTGGCCAATGGTGGCTACCGAACGACACCACTGCGTCCGTTCCCCACAGATCAATGGTTTGCCCCAGAGCACTGGCCCATTTTTGCGCGCTGCGAACTTTTGCACCTCGCAAGGTAAGAATATTGTGCAAGGTGTGGTTGGCATCCTCGGCCAGGTCAATGGCTTTGAATTGCGGGAAATAGAACAGCATCTCGGCAGGCGCTTCGGTGCCAGGCGCCATTTGGAATACCACCTCGATGCCATCGACTGTGAGTGTTTCTCCGGTTTTCTCGACCAGTTTGTTCGGTTCAAGCAAAGTGATGGTGCCTGCAGCCGTGGTGATGCCCAAGCCACCGCTGACCGTACCTTTGGGGTCTTTAGGCAACAGATTGCCGTACATGTAAGAAGCGCGACGGCTCATTGCGGTGCCGGCAAACACGTTTTCACTGACCGCTTCCTCCATGAAGCCTTCAGGGGCGATCACCGGAACTTTACCGGACTTCACATCGGCCTCATCGACCATCGCACGCACGCCAGCGAAGTGGTCAACATGCGAGTGAGTGAAGATCACCGCAGACACTGGCAGCTTTTCAACTTTGTCGTTGACCAGTGCCAGCGCCGCTTTGGCTGTTTCAGCCGAAGTCAGTGGGTCAATCACGATCCAGCCCGTCTTGCCGCGGACGAAGGTGATGTTGGCGAGGTCGATGTTGCGTACCTGGTAGATTCCGTCCACCACTTTGAACAAACCTCGAATGGCCAACAATTGCGATTGACGCCATAGACTCGGGTTGACCGTGGCAGGTACTGGCCCTTCTTTCTTGAGGTAGTCGTACTGAGACAGGTCGATAACGGTATTGCCCGCATCGCCCTTGATCACAGGACTGGGTAAATCGGCAATGAAGCCGTGGTTCGCATCGTCGAAGTCTTGTTTGTTGGAAAAGGGCAAGTAGCTGAGCAATGCATCATTGGCTTTTCGCGTTGCATCGCTGGCGTCGTTGGGAGCGGCATGTGCCGCGCCGATGACGACACAGGTCGATAAAACGGCGAGCACCAGTTGTTTGGGAAGTAGAGCTGGCATTGGGCTTCTCCTCAGGTTGGCAAGCACACTCCCGCTACCACTTCTAACGTCGGGAATAATGTGTACGAATCAACGAAAAATGCAGGTTGCAAAATCGTCACCGCACGGCGCAGAGGAGGCAGTTTGATTGCGCTCCATTGACCCCGTGCTCGAGTCTGCCTCTATTATTTTCGCGCTCAGCACCCTTGGAGTATTACGAAGCCAGAGCAGACAGCGTTGAGATAAATCAAATAGTTCAGTGATCGTGTATGCGGTTAGTGAGGGCGGGGAACGCCCTTGGACGTTCTGGATACAGCGCCGCAAAGACAGTGCCCCGAGGCGATGTGTGTCTCCTTTGAACAATGATTCATCGGTGTTTTGAGGCGAAGGAGCAGCGTCCCTCGCCACAGGGCGGTGGTTACACGGTGGGTTCTATTTTATCCAGCACGCCGTTTGCCGTGATCTCGGCCACCATGATGCTGTTTGAGATTCCCAGCAACGCGTAGCGCGCCTCCCCCTCGAGATGATCCACCAACTGATGGACCATTACGTCGATCGAGGCCAGTGTCTCGACCAAAAATACGCCCAGGGTTTCGGCGGTGGCTTGTGGGTCCACGGAAAACAGGGTGCTGCGGGTTCGGGGTTTGGCTTTGATATCGGCGTTCGACGGGAAGTGGAAGTCGAGGGCGCGTTCGGCGGCTTCGTTGAGTTTTTTTGAATCGGGTTCGTACGGGGATGCCGGATCGGTTTCCGGCGGGTTGGGTGTTACTTTGAACATAAACTAGATCCTGATATTGAGTGCCACCCCTCTTGCGACTAAACGAAAGGGGAGGCAGCTGTACGCAGGTTAGTCGACCGGGGATCTAGAACCGGCGCACCCGAAGGCGCCCTGCGCACAGCTACCATCGAGTGCAGGCGTGGAAATGCCCGACTGATAGAGATTGTGCACACTAGAAACTACGAGCGACTAAACCCGACCACTGATGGGCAGTGGCAGGGAAACGATAGAGGCCGAGGCCAGGGCACACAAGCCGGCCGATTCTGTCTTACCCGTAGGCGATGGCGCAAGGCGTTGTAGCCTCCGGGTAGTAACGGAAAGCGTCATTTAAACGCAGACGATTTTTCTTGTTTAAAACAACGGATCGCGAGGTTCGCCAAGGAATTTCGTATACCCTATCCCCATCTCACTGCAAACGACCTGCCGACGTGAACCTACCCAAACTCAACGCTCCCGACCTTGGCAATACGCCTTCGACCTCGGAAATCATCACCCGCCATCTGCGGGACGCGATTGTTGCCGGGCATTTTGCCGAGGATGAACCGATTCGCCAGGACGACATTGCCCGGCAGTTCAACGTCAGCAAAATCCCTGTGCGCGAGGCGCTCAAGCGGCTGGAGGCCGAAGGGCTGGTGATGTTCCAGCGCAATCGCGGGGCGATGGTCACGCGGATTTCCGATGCGGAACTGGCGCAGATGTTCGAAGTGCGCATGTTGCTGGAAGACAAGGTGTTGCGCCTGGCCATTCCCAACATGACCGAAGAGACCTTCGCCCGCGCCGAGCGTATCTGCCAGGAATTCATCGGCGAAGACGACGTCGGGCGCTGGGCCGAGCTCAACTGGGAGCTGCATTCCTGCCTTTATGAACCGGCGCAGCGACCGTTTCTGGTGAGCCTGATCCGTTCGGTCAACGATAAACTGGAGCGCTACCTGCGCATGCAGATGAGCCTGTCGGCCGGCAAGGAGCGCGCCGATCACGAACACCGCGAGATCCTCGCGGCCTGCCGTGCCGGGGATGTGGACCTGGCGGTGAAGCTGCTGGATGAGCACATTGCCGGGGTCTGCAAAACCCTGTTCGAGCACCTGCCCCACGCGCACTGATCGCTGCGGGCACTGTGCCGATTTCGTCATCGGCACAGTTTAAATCCATCAAGCCGCCACCCGACCGCACGGGCCACTCTAGCGTTCACTCAACCGAATGGACGTGGCCCTCCCATGAAACACATCTCCGTCATCGACTCCCACACCGGCGGCGAACCGACGCGTCTGGTGACCGCCGGTTTTCCTGATCTGGGCCGCGGCAGCATGGCTGAACGGCGCAAAATCCTCGCTGAACAGCATGACCCATGGCGTGCAGCGTGCGTGCTCGAACCGCGCGGCAGTGATGTGTTGGTGGGCGCCCTGCTCTGCGAACCGGTTGACCCGAGCGCCTGTGCCGGGGTGATTTTCTTCAACAACAGCGGTTATCTGGGCATGTGCGGCCACGGCACCATCGGCCTGGTGGCCTCGCTCGCGCACATGGGCAAGATCGGGCCTGGCGTGCACAGCATCGAAACGCCGGTGGGCACGGTCCAGGCCACCCTGCACGACGACCACACGGTCAGCGTGCGCAATGTCCCCGCTTATCGTTATCGCAAGGACCTGACATTGCAGGTACCGGGGATCGGTCAGGTGACCGGCGATGTCGCCTGGGGCGGCAACTGGTTTTTCCTGATCGCCGACCATGGCCTGCGGGTGGCCGGTGACAACCTTGAGACGCTGACCGCGTACACCTACGCCGTACAGCAAGCGCTGGAAACCCAGGGTATTCGCGGTGAAGACGGCGGCCTGATCGACCATGTCGAGCTGTTCGCCGATGACGATCACGCCGACAGCCGTAACTTCGTACTCTGCCCCGGCAAGGCCTACGACCGTTCCCCGTGCGGCACCGGCACCAGCGCCAAACTGGCGTGCATGGCGGCGGATGACAAATTGCAGCCAGGGCAGATCTGGCGACAGGCCAGTGTGATTGGCAGCGAGTTCGAAGGCTCTTTCGAATGGCAAGGTGAGCGCATTATCCCGACCATCCGTGGCCGCGCCTTCATCAGTGCCGAGGCGCGCCTGATCATTGAACAGGACGATCCATTCGCCTGGGGCATTCGCCCATGAACCAGAGCCGTGTGGCCGATGTGATCGTCATCGGCGCCGGCATCATCGGCGCGGCGTGCGCCCAGGCGCTGGCGCGGCGTGGCTTGCAGGTGCTGGTGCTCGATGCCGGCCTGCACAACGCGACGGCGGCGGGCATGGGGCACTTGCTGGTGCTTGACGACAACCCGGCCGAACTGGCCTTGAGTGATTACTCCCTGCAACGTTGGCGCGAGCTCGGGCCGGGCTTGCCCGACGGTTGCGCTTACCGCAACAACGGCACGCTCTGGCTGGCCGCCAACGCCGAGGAAATGGCGGTGGCCCAGAGCAAATACCTGAACCTGCAGGCTCAGGGAATCGCCTGTGAACTGATCGGTGCCAGTGCCTTGCGCCAGCGTGAGCCGGAGCTGGCCGAGGGACTTGAAGGCGGACTGCTGATCAAGGGTGACGGCATACTCTATGCGCCGGCCACAGCCAACTGGATGCTCGACACCCCGAACATCCGCCAGCGCAGGGCATGCGTCGCGCAAGTCGATGGCCCTCGGGTACGCCTCGAGGACGGCCAGTGGTTGAGTGCCGACGCCGTGGTGCTGGCCAACGGTACGCAGGCCAATCAATTGTGCCCCGAGTTGCCCATCGAGCCGAAAAAAGGTCACTTGCTGATCACCGATCGCTACCCCGCTACCGTCACCCACACCCTGGTGGAACTGGGCTACGTCACCAGCGCTCACAATGCCAAAGGCCCGTCGGTGGCCTGCAATATTCAACCGCGTCCGACCGGGCAATTGTTCATTGGTGCCTCGCGGCAATTCGGCACGACTGACCCGCAAGTCGAAGGCTGGATGCTTGCGAAGATGCTCAAGCGTGCGGCCGGCTACATGCCGGGGCTGGCCCGGCTGAATGGCATCCGCGCGTGGACCGGGTTTCGTGCCGCCAGCCCTGACGGTTTGCCGCTGGTGGGTCAGCACCCGCAACGTCAGGGCTTGTGGCTGGCGGTCGGGCATGAAGGACTGGGGGTGACCACCGCGCCCGGCACGGCGGATTTGCTGGTCGCGCAACTGTTCAACGAAACCCCGCCACTGGCCGCGCAACCTTATCTGCCGCAGCGATTCCTCGGAGAATCTGTGTATGCCTGAATTGATGCTCGACGGTCATGCCCTGACGGTCGCCGACGGTACCAGCGTCGCCGCAGCCCTGGCGCTAGGCGGCAATGGTTGCAGTCGCACCTCGGTCAGCGGACAACGCCGCGCACCGCTGTGCGGCATGGGCATTTGCCAGGAATGCCGGGTGACCATCGACGGTCGCCGCCGCCTCGCTTGCCAGACCCTTTGCCGTGACGGCATGCAGGTGGAGACACAGCCATGAACGAATACGCCGACCTGTTGATCATCGGTGCCGGCCCTGCCGGGATGGCCGCTGCATTGGCCGCGGCCCCCAGCGGCGCACGCATTGTCATGCTCGACGACAATCCGTTTGCAGGCGGGCAGATCTGGCGCGACGGCCCTCAAGCCAGCCTCCCCGCTCAGGCCCGTCAGTTGCGTGAGCGCTTGCAGTCCCACGGCAATATCCGCCATCACAGCGGCACGCGGGTGATTGCCAATCCCGGCCCGAAACAACTGCTGGTCGAAGACGACGAAAATGGCTGGCTGATCAGCTATGACAAATTGATCCTGTGTACCGGTGCCCGCGAGTTATTGCTGCCCTTCCCCGGCTGGACGTTGCCTGGGGTGACCGGGGCCGGAGGTTTGCAGGCACTGATCAAATCCGGACTGTCAGTGCGCGATGAACGCGTGGTGATCGCCGGGAGCGGGCCATTGTTATTGGCCAGTGCGGCGACTGCCACAAAACACGGAGCCTCGGTGCTGCGCATCGCCGAGCAGGCTTCATTAACGTCTGTCGTCGGTTTCGCTGCGCAGTTGCCACGCTGGCCAGCGAAATGGTTGCAATCGTTCAGCCTGTTCAACCGTCACTACCGTGCAGGCACTCATGTGCTGGCTGCGCTTGGCACCGACCGACTCGAAGGCGTGCGCCTGCAACAACAAGGCAAAGTCGTCGAGCTGGAATGTGATCGGCTGGCCTGTGGGTTCGGCCTGATCCCGAATATCCAGTTGGGTCAGGCATTGGGTTACGCCATCGAAGGACAGGCGTTGAAGGTGGATGCCTGGCAAGCCAGCACCCGGGCCGATCATTACGCGGCAGGCGAATGCACCGGGTTCGGCGGCAGTGAACTGGCCCTGGCCGAAGGTGCGATTGCCGGGCACAGCGCCGTGGGTGAGGTTGAACAGGCCCGCCAATGGTGGCCACGCCGGGCACGCTGGCAGGGTTTCGCCAAGGCATTGAATCAGGCCTTCGCCCTCGACCCGCAACTCAAGTCCCTGGCCCGTCCCGACACCCTGGTCTGTCGCTGCGAAGACGTGCCCTACGCCGCACTGACCGAACACAGTGACTGGCGCGCGGCCAAACTCGCCAGCCGCTGCGGCATGGGCGCCTGTCAGGGGCGAGTGTGCGGCGCAGCGGTTGAGCACCTGTTTGGCTGGCAACCTTCGGCGGCGCGTCCACCTTACAGCCCGGCGCGGATCGAGACGCTGATGTGCCTGGACGACACGCCGCCCGCGTGATGAGTGAGACTGGGGTTTCGGTCATGCGACCGAGCCTCTATGATCCGGAGGTCGCCCTCGGACCTCCCAGCGCTATGTACCCCTCACTCACCACGTTCAAACCCTGCGATCTGCCGACGCTATTAAGCAACCTTCAGCCGATCGCGCCGCTGCTCGACACCCTGTCGGACGTGGTGTTTTTCATCAAGGATCTCGACGCCCGTTACGCCTTCGTCAACCAGACGCTGGCGCGGCGCTGCGGCTTTAAACACAGCGATCAATTGCTCGGGCTCACCGCCGACAAGGTGTTCCCGGAACACTTCGGGCCGCTGTACACCGAGCAGGATCGACGGGTGTTATCCAGCGGCCGGATGCTCGCCGACCAACTGGAACTGCACTTGTATTTCGGCAACCAGCCGATCTGGTGCCTGACCCACAAACTGGCCCTTCACGACGAACAGGGTCACATCGTCGGCCTCGCCGGCATCTCCCGGGATTTGCCAACGCCTCAGTCCACTCACCCGGCGTACGTGAAGCTCGCTGCCGTGGATGCGCATATCCGCAGCCACTTCGCGCGGCCCATCAGTCTCTCTGAATTGACGGCGATTGGCGGCTATTCCGTCGCGCAACTGGAGCGTCACTGCAAGCGGGTGTTCCAGCTCACACCGCGGCAGATGATTCACAAGGCGCGCCTGGAAGAAGGTTCGCGGCTGTTACTGAGCACCGATTTGCCCATCACCGAAATCGCCCTGCGCTGCGGTTACACCGACCACAGTGCGTTCAGTCGGCAGTTCCGCGCACTGACCAGTTTGTCGCCGAGCCAGTACCGCGATAATCAGCGTTAAGCCCGTCACCGGTGTTCCCTAAAGGGGCGCACGCACCACCATTGCTCCCATCTGTAACACCAGCACGCAGAACGCCGGCGCGGTGTTGTGCCACTGCAAACCTTCTACTTCAAGGGCTGACGCTAAATTCACGGTTCTGACTGGAAATCGGCACGTTGATTGCTATTGTTAATATCGTATACGAAATCCTCAATACGATTTTTTCAACAGCACTTCACACGAACGAGGCCTCTATGAAAAACCCCGCATTTGCCGTAGCCCTCAGCGCTGTTCTCAGTACCTCCTTTGTCGCCAGCGCCCAGGCGGACAAGCTCGACGACATCATCGGTTCGGGCAAGCTGCGCTGCGCCGTGACCCTGGACTTCCCGCCGATGGGTTTCCGCGATGCCGGTAACAACCCGGCCGGTTTCGATGTGGACTATTGCCGCGACCTGGCGAAGATCCTCGGGGTCGAGGCGGAAGTGGTCGAGACGCCGTTCCCGGACCGCATTCCGGCGCTGGTCTCCGGGCGGGCCGACGTGATTGTCGCCTCCACCTCCGACACCCTCGAACGGGCCAAGACCGTCGGCCTCACCGTGCCTTACTTCGCGTTCCAGATGGTGGTGCTGACCCGCGACGACACCGGCATCAACGGCTTTGACGACCTCAAAGGCAAACCCGTCGGTAACACCAGCGGCACCTATGAAGCCATCGCCCTGGAGAAAGACGTGAAGAATTGGGGCACCGGCAGCTTCCGGGCCTACCAGTCGCAGAACGACACCCTGCTGGCCGTCGCCCAAGGCCACATCGACGCGACCGTGGTCACCAACACCGTCGCTGCCGCCACCCTCAAATCGGGGAAATACAAAAACCTGAAAGTCGCCGGTAACGCGCCGTACGTCATCGACTACGTGTCCCTCGGCGCCAAGCGCAACGAGTATGGCCTGCTCAACTACCTCAACCTGTTCGTCAACCAACAGGTGCGCACCGGGCGTTACAAAGAACTGTTCGTCAAATGGGTCGGCACCGATATCTCCCCAGCCAACCTGACCGTGCCACAGGTCTACTACTAAGGTGTCCGGCATGCCTAGGTCTGTTTCTCTGACCGGTCGCAGCCTGGTCGAGGGCGCCGCTCAAGGCGCCCTGTTGTTCGCCGATGTCGGGTTGAGTTTCTGGGGCGGCGTTGATTCCGCCAGTGGTGAGGTCATCGATCGCCACCATCCGCTCAGCGGTGAGTTCCTGGCCGGGTGTGTGCTGGCGATTCCCAGCGGACGCGGCTCTTGCACCGGCAGCAGTGTGTTGATGGAACTGATCAGCAACGGCCATGCACCGGCGGCACTGGTGCTGGCCGAACCGGATGAGATCCTGACCCTGGGCGTGCTGGTCGCGCAGACCATTTTTGCCCGTTCCCTGCCGGTGCTGTGCATCGGCCGGGAGGCCTTCGCGACGTTGCGCGATCACCCTTTCGCCAGGGTGGATGGCGACACGCTGAACCTGTTCGAACACCTGCCCGGCGATGCCTGGCAGGCACTCGAAAAACCGTTGCCCACCGACAGCCGTGCTTCAATCGAACTCACCGGGTTTGATCAGGCATTGCTCGACGGCCAGCACGGTCAAGCCGCGCAAATGGCCATGCACATCGTGCTGCGCATGGCCGAGCTGCAAGGGGCGCGAAGCCTGGTGGATGTCACCCAGGCGCACATCGATGGCTGCATCTACACCGGACCTGCAAGCCTGCGCTTTGCCCAACAGTTGGTGGAATGGGGAGCCAAAGTGCGGGTGCCGACCACCCTCAATTCGATTTCCGTGGACCAGCGCCGCTGGCGTGAATTGGGCATCGACCCGGCCCTCGGCGAGCCGGCCAGTGCCTTGGGCGATGCCTATATGGAAATGGGCGCACAACTGAGTTACACCTGCGCGCCCTACCTGCTCGACAGTGCGCCCAAGGCCGGCGAGCAGATTGTCTGGGCCGAATCGAATGCCGTGGTGTACGCCAACAGTGTGCTCGGTGCGCGCACCCTGAAGTACCCGGACTACCTCGACATTTGCATCGCCCTCACCGGCCGTGCCCCGCTGATCGGCTGTCACCTGGACGCGCAACGCAAGGCGCGGTTGCAGATCGAGTTGCCGGTACTCGGTGAGCTGGACGATGCGTTTTACCCGTTGCTCGGTTATCACATCGGTGCGCTGGCCGGCAGCCGCGTGCCGTTGGTGCTGGGTCTGGAAAATCGCCAGCCGAGCCTGGACGATCTCAAAGCCTTTGGTGCCGCATTTGCCACCACCTCGGCGGCGCCGCTGTTTCATATCGCCGGGGTTACACCGGAGGCGATTGACCCTTTACAGGTGCTGGAAGCAGATGCGTCGATCCCCGTGGAAAAAATCCGCCTGAAAGACCTGCTGGTGAGTTGGCGCGAGCTCAACAGTGCCCGCAATCACCACGTGGATGTGGTGTCGCTGGGCAACCCGCATTTTTCCCTCAGCGAGTTCGCGCATCTGGCGCGGCTGTGCCGAGGTCGGCACAAACACCCGGACGTCGTCCTCGCCATCACCTGCGGCCGAGCGGTGCTGGAGCAGGCCCGCGAGGCCGGGCATATCGCGGTGATCGAGGCCTTCGGTGCCACGCTGGTCACCGACACCTGCTGGTGCATGCTCGGCGAGCCGGTGATTCCACCCGCCGCCACCACGCTGATGACCAACTCGGGCAAGTACGCCCACTACGCACCCGGACTGGTGGGCCGCAAGGTGCATTTCGCCAGCCTTGCCGAGTGTGTCGATACCGCGTGCAACGCCATCGCCAGCGCACGCCTGCCGGCCTGGCTGCAACCCGCCGCCCAACTGGAGAGCCCTGCGCATGTTTGACTACACCTTTCAATGGCGCTCTGCCCTGCGCGCCTTGCCGGACATGCTCGCCGGTGCCGTGGTCACGTTTGAGACCGCGGCCCTGTCGATGATCTTCGGCGTGCTCATCGCCCTGGCCCTGACGGTCATGCGCGAAAGCAAACAGCCACTGCTGCGCGGCATCGGCAACGGCTGGGTATCGATTGCCCGCAACACGCCGTCGTTGTTCCAGATCTACATCCTGTACTTCGGCCTTGGCTCGCTGGGCATGCACGTCAGTTCATGGCTCGCGCTGCTGGCCGGGATCACGTTCAACAACGCCGGCTACCTCGCGGAAAACTTTCGCGGCGGGCTCAAGGCCGTGCCGCAAACCCAAGTGCGCGCGGCACGGTCACTGGGCATGAGCGCCTTTCAGACCTATCGCATGATCATCGTCCCGCAACTGCTGCGCATCGTGTTCTACCCGCTGACCAACCAAATGGTCTGGGCGGTGCTGATGACGTCGCTGGGGGTGATCGTCGGGCTGAACAATGACCTGACCGGGGTGACCCAGGACTACAACGTCAAAACATTCCGCACCTTCGAATACTTCGCGATTGCTGCGGTGCTGTATTACGCGATTGCCAAGACGATCGTCGCGACGGCCCGGCTGATGGCCTGGCGGTTGTTCCGTTACTGAGGAGCTGTCCATGTTTGCCACCGGTTTTTCCTCGAATGACCTGATGTTCCTGCTCAATGGCGCCTGGGTCACGCTGCAATTGACGTTCTGGTCGATCATCCTCGGCTCCATCGCCGGGCTGCTGTTCGGCTTGTTGCGGGCGTTGTTGCCACGGGCCAGTTTGCCGCTGGCCTGGGTGCTGGACGTGTTTCGCAGCGTGCCGTTGTTGATCCAGTTCGTGCTGTTCAACTCACTCAAAAGCATCGTCGGCCTGAACATCAGCGCCTTCAGCGTCGGCTGCATCGTGCTCGGCGTGTACACCGCCGCGTACTTCACCGAGATCGTGCGTGGCGGCGTGCTGGCGGTGCCCTTCACGGTACGCCGGGCCAGTCGCTCACTGGGCCTGAGTTTCTTGCAGGACCTGCGCTGGATCGTCCTGCCGATGGCCACGCGCGTCGCCTTCCCCGGCTGGCTGAACCTGGTGCTGGGGGTGATGAAAGACACCGCGCTGGTGATGTGGATCGGCATCGTCGAACTGCTGCGCGCCTCACAAACCATCGTCACCCGCATCCAGGAACCATTGCTGGTGCTGTGCATCGCGGGCCTTATCTACTACGTCATGAGCCTGGTGGTTGCACGCCTCGGCGCTCGTCTGGAAAGAAGGTGGCAGGAAAATGATTGAGATCGACAACGTACACAAATCGTTCGGCAACCTCGAAGTGGTCAAGGGCGTGAACCTGACCGTGAACAAGGGTGAGGTGGTGTCGATCATCGGCGGCTCCGGCTCCGGCAAATCCACGCTGCTGATGTGCATCAACGGCCTGGAGCCGATCCAGAAAGGCAACATCCGCGTGGACGGTGTCGAGGTTCATGACAGCGCCACCGACCTCAACCGTCTGCGGCAGAAAATCGGCATCGTGTTCCAGCAATGGAATGCCTTTCCGCACCTGACGGTGCTGGAAAACGTCATGTTGGCGCCGCGCAAAGTGCTGGGCAAAAGCAAGGCTGAGGCCGAGGAGCTGGCGGTGCAACAACTGACCCATGTCGGCCTGGGCGACAAGCTCAAGACCTTCCCCGGCAAGCTCTCCGGCGGTCAACAGCAACGCATGGCCATCGCCCGCGCGCTGGCGATGTCGCCGGACTACATGCTGTTCGACGAAGCCACCTCCGCCCTCGACCCGCAACTGGTGGGCGAAGTGCTGGACACCATGCGCATGCTCGCCGAAGACGGCATGACCATGGTGCTGGTGACCCATGAGATTCGCTTTGCCCGCGATGTGTCCGACCGGGTGGCGTTCTTTCGCAATGGGCTGGTGCATGAGATTGGGTCGCCGGATCAGGTGATTGGCAATCCGGTGCATGCGGAAACGGCGGCGTTTCTTAAATCGGTGAAATAGCGGATGGCCCCATCGCGGGCAAGCCCGCTCGCACAGGGTTTGGTGGTGTCCGCAACGTGGGTGACCAACACAGATACCTGTGGGAGCGGGCTTGCCCGCGATGGGGCCCGAACAGACACAACAAGGAGTAGGCAATGCGCTCATCAAAAGTCATTCATGTGGTCAGCTGCCACGCCGAAGGCGAAGTCGGTGACGTGATCGTCGGCGGCGTCGCCCCACCCCCCGGTGCCACCGTGTGGGAGCAATCACGCTGGATCGCCAAGGACGAAACCCTGCGCAACTTCGTGCTCAACGAACCGCGCGGCGGCGTGTTTCGCCACGTCAACCTGCTGGTGCCGGCCAAGGACCCGCGGGCGCAGATGGCCTGGATCATCATGGAACCGGCGGACACGCCACCGATGTCCGGTTCCAACTCACTGTGCGTGGCCACGGTGTTGCTCGACAGCGGCATCCTGCCGATGACCGAGCCGCAAACCCGGCTGGTGCTGGAAGCCCCCGGTGGGCTGATCGAGGCCGTCGCCGATTGCCGTGACGGCAAGGTTGAACGGGTGGAAATCAAAAACGTACCTTCCTTCGCCGACCGCCTGGACGCCTGGATTGAAGTCGAGGGCATCGGTTCATTGAAGGTCGATACCGCCTACGGTGGCGACAGTTTCGTAATCGCCGATGCCAAGGGGCTGGGCTTTTCCATCCGACCCGACGAGGCCGCCGATCTGGTCGCGGTCGGGCTGAAAATCACCCGCGCCGCCAACGAACAATTGGGCTTCGTGCATCCGCTGAATCCGGAGTGGTCGCATATTTCCTTCTGCCAGATTGCGGCGCCCATCGTCCATGAGAACGGCATTGCCACCGGCGCTAACGCGGTGGTGATTCAACCCGGCAAAATCGACCGTTCCCCTACCGGCACTGGCTGCTCGGCGCGCATGGCCGTGATGCACGCGAAGGGCTTGATGCAGGTGGGCGAACGGTTTATCGGTCGTTCGATCATCGGTTCCGAGTTCCACTGCCGCATTGATTCGCTGACCGAAGTGGCCGGCCGCGCGGCCATCTACCCCTGCATTTCCGGGCGGGCCTGGATCACCGGTACTCACCAATTGCTGCTCGATCCGAGCGATCCATGGCCGCAGGGCTATCGCTTGTCCGATACCTGGCCGGGGGCTTAATCCCAAACACCCGGACCAACGGCTACAAAATCCCCTGAAAAAACCGAAATAGCACTGGCCGAATCTTTTCATTTTAAATATCGTATACGAAATACAATTAACGACCCGGAGGCAACAAATGAGCAAGCGTATTAACTGGAGTGGCGTCTTCCCCGCGGTGACCACTCAATTCAACGATGACTTCACCATCAACCTGGACAAGACCCACCAGGTGATTTCCAACGTGATCCGCGATGGCGTGTCGGGCCTGGTGGTATGTGGTTCGGTGGGTGAAAACACCTCGTTGACCGCCGAAGAAAAAATCGCCGTCACCGAAGTCGCGGTCGATGCCTCTCGCGGCCGGGTGCCGGTGATTTGTGGCGTGGCCGAATTCACCAGCGTGCAAGCGGCCAAAGTGGCCAACGCCGTGCGCAAGGTGGGCGTCGATGGCGTGATGCTGATGCCCGCGCTGGTCTACAGCTCCAAGCCGTTTGAAACCGCCGAGCACTACCGCTACGTGGCCAAGCATGCCGACGTACCGTTGATGGTCTACAACAACCCGCCGATCTACAAAAACGACGTCACCCCGGACATCCTGATTTCCCTGGCCGACTGCGACAACGTGGTGTGCTTCAAGGATTCCTCCGGCGACACCCGCCGTTTCATCGACGTGCGCAATGAAGTCGGCGACCGCTTCGTGTTGTTCGCGGGGCTCGACGACGTGGTGCTGGAAAGCATCGCCGTGGGCGCCGAAGGCTGGGTCTCGGGCATGTCCAACGTGTTCCCGAAAGAAGGTGAAACTATTTTCCGTCTGGCCAAGGCCGGGCGTTTTGCCGAAGCCATGCCGATCTACGAATGGCTGATGCCGATCCTGCACCTGGATGCCCGTGCCGACCTGGTGCAGTGCATCAAACTGTGTGAAGCCATTGCCGGTCGCGGCAGCGCGCTGACCCGTCCGCCACGCCTGGCCTTGCCGGACGAAGATCGCCTGTTCGTCGAACAGATCATGGCCAAAGCCCTGGCGAACCGTCCGCAGCTGCCGGACGTCGGTCTCTGAGTGAGTGCCGGGCGGGCCTTGGAGGCCCGGCCCGGCTGCCTGTTTTTGCGCCTCTACAGGAAACGTCAGCATGCCCAATCATCAAGACACTCAACGCGCAACCTCGCCCTCCGGACTCAAGCGCGTCGTGGCCGCCGCCATGGCCGGCACGGTCGCCGAGTGGTATGAATTCTTTCTCTACGGTACGGCCTCGGCCCTGGTCTTCGGCCAACTGTTCTTCCGCCAGACCGACAGCCCCGTCGACGGCATCATCGCCGCGTTCGCGCTGTACGCCGTGGGCTTTCTCGCCCGCCCGCTGGGGGGGCTGGTGTTCGGTCACTACGGTGACAAATTCGGCCGCAAGCGCCTGCTGCAACTGAGCCTGGTGGTGGTCGGCATCACCACGTTCCTGATGGGTTGCCTGCCCGGCTTCGATCAGATCGGGTACGCGGCACCGGTGTTGCTGGTGCTGTTGCGGCTGATTCAGGGTTTCGCCTTTGGTGGTGAGTGGGGCGGCGCGATTCTGTTGGTGTCCGAACACTGCCCGGACAATCGCCGGGGCTTCTGGGCCAGTTGGCCGCAAGCCGGTGTGCCAGCCGGGAATCTGGTCGCGACCGTCGCCCTGCTGCTGTTGTCGTCGAACCTGTCGGAGCAACAATTTCTCGCCTGGGGCTGGCGCGTGGCGTTCTGGTTCTCGGCGGTCGTGGTGTTGATCGGCTACTGGATTCGCACCAGCGTCGATGACGCACCGATCTTCAAGGAAGCCCAGGCGCGTCAGGCTCACACCAAGCAACAACAATTGGGCGTGGTGGAGGTGCTGCGTCACCACTGGCGTTCGGTGCTGGTGGGTATCGGCGCGCGCTTTGCCGAAAACATCCTCTACTACACCGTGGTGACGTTCTCGATCACCTACCTCAAGCTGGTGGTGCACAAGGACACTTCAGAGATTCTGTTTCTGATGTTCGGGGCTCACTTGCTGCACTTCTTCATGATCCCGTTGATGGGGTATCTGTCGGACATCGTCGGGCGCAAACCGGTGTATCTGGTCGGCGCGGTGCTCACGGCATTTTGGGGGTTCGTCGGCTTCCCGATGATGGACACCGGCAACAACTGGCTGATCATGGCGGCCATTACCCTGGGCCTGGCCATCGAGTCGATGACCTATGCCCCGTATTCGGCGCTGATGGCCGAGATGTTCCCGACGCACGTGCGCTACACCGCCCTTTCGCTGTGCTACCAGGTGGCGCCGATTTTCGCCGGTTCCCTCGCTCCGCTGATCGCGATCACGCTGCTCAACAAGTACCACAGCTCGACGCCCATCGCCTGGTACCTGGTCGGTGCCTCGCTGATCTCTGTCATTGCCGTCGGGCTGACCCGGGAAACCCGCGGCAAGTCGCTGCACGCGGTGGATGCCGAGTCCGCGGCGCGCATGGCTGCACTGGATAACGCCGCTCCCGTTAGCCCGCGTCGAGGCGATTCGCTGGCGTGAACCCAAAACCTGTAGGCGCGTGGCTTGCCCGCGCCCACAGGGGATGTATTACCTTTTGCCTGACAGGAGTTTTCATGCCCCAGATCCTCGGCCACAACTACATTGGCGGCACACGCAGTGCTGCCGGCAGCCTCACGTTACACAGCCATGACGCCAGCACCGGCGAGGCGCTGCCCTACGCTTTCGTGCAAGCCACCGAAGGCGAAGTGCACGCCGCCGCTGAGGCCGCTGCCGCTGCATTCCCGGTCTTTCGCACGATGCCAGCGGCACGCCGTGCGGATTTTCTCGAAGCCATCGCCGCACAACTGGATGCGCTGGATGATGAATTCGTCGCCCTGGTCACCCACGAAACCGCACTGCCTGGCGCACGGATACAGGGGGAACGCGCGCGCACCAGCGGCCAGATGCGCCTGTTCGCCCAAGTCCTGCGACGCGGTGATTTTTACGGCGCACGCATCGACCGCGCCTTGCCCGACCGTCAACCGCTTCCCCGTAGCGACCTGCGTCAGTACAAGATTGGCGTCGGCCCCGTGGCAGTGTTTGGTGCGAGCAACTTTCCGTTGGCGTTCTCCACCGCTGGCGGCGATACCGCAGCGGCCCTGGCCGCCGGTTGCCCGGTGGTGTTCAAGGCCCACAGCGGACACATGGCTACGGCCGAACAAGTGGCCGATGCAATCATCCGCGCCGCCGAACAGACCGGCATGCCCCAGGGTGTGTTCAATATGATCTACGGCGCGGGCGTGGGTGAAGCGCTGGTCAAGCATCCGGCGATCCAGGCCGTCGGGTTCACCGGTTCGCTCAACGGTGGCCGGGCGTTGTGTGACATGGCCGCCGCACGCCCACAACCTATTCCGGTGTTTGCGGAAATGAGCAGCATCAATCCGGTCGTGGTGTTGCCCGAAGCCCTTGATGTTCGCGGCGAGAACATCGCCAATGAACTGGCCGCCTCTGTGGTGCTCGGCTGCGGCCAGTTCTGTACCAATCCGGGATTGGTCATTGGTATGCGCTCCGTGCAATTCAGCGCCTTCACTGAGACCCTGACTGCGCGGCTGGCTGAACAACCGGCGCAAACCATGCTCAACGCCGGCACCCTGCGCAGCTACGAAAAAGGTGTGCAGGCCTTGATTAATCACCCAGGCGTGACCCACCTGACCGACCATGAACAACACGGCAATCAGGCGCGCACGCATCTGTTCAAGGCCGACGTGAGTCTGTTGCTTGAAGGTGATCCGTTGCTACAGGAAGAAGTGTTCGGCCCGACCACCCTCCTCGTCGAAGTGGCCGACAAGGCCGAATTGCGCCAAGCGCTGAACAGCTTGCACGGTCAACTCACCGCCACCCTGATTGGCGAACCCCAGGACTTGCATGAACATGCAGAGTTGCTGGCGCTGCTGGAACAAAAGGTCGGCCGGGTGCTGTTCAATGGCTACCCCACCGGCGTCGAAGTGTGTGATGCGATGGTGCATGGCGGTCCCTACCCGGCCACCTCGGATGCCCGTGGCACCTCGGTCGGCAGCCTGGCCATCGAACGTTTCCTGCGCCCGGTGTGCTACCAGAACTGCCCGGACGCGCTGCTGCCCGCCCCACTGAAAAACGCCAACCCACTGGGCATCGCGCGGCTAATCGACGGCAACACCCAACGAAACCCGATCTGAAAACACCTAAAACCTTGTAGGAGTGAGCCTGCTCGCGATAGCGCAGTGTCAGTCAACAGAGATGTGGACTGTGCCGCCGCCATCGCGAGCAAGCTCGCTCCCACAGTTTTTGAATCAAGCCAGCAATGCCATGAGGTCGTTATACAACGCCTCGGGAATCTGCACGCCCTCCACCAGGCTACGCGCCCGCGCTTCGTATCGGCGTTGAGATGGCAAACGTGCGCCCTGCCCCTCGATACCCTGGAACAACGCTTCAGCCCTGGCCAGATGCACCTCTGTCGAATCCCCCAAAAAGCGTCGTGGGTCCAGGGCAATGATCAGTTCCCCATGGTACGGCGACGATTTGCTGCCCGCATCGTAGGCCAGGGATTCGGCACTGGTCAGGTCGCCGATCAACGGCCCGGCAATCAGCTCCACCATGGCCGCCAGCGCCGAGCCCTTGTGCCCGCCGAATGTCAGCATCGCGCCGCTGTCGAGGACGACGTTGGCATCGGTGCACGGTTGCCCCTGCGCGTCCACGCCCCAGCCCTCGGGAATCGCTTTGCCGGCACGACGATGCAGTTCGATGTCGCCACGGGCGATGGCGCTGGTGGCGAAGTCGAACACGAACGGATCCTGTCCCTGACGGGGCCAGCCGAAGGCAATGGGGTTGGTGCCGAACACCGGCAAGCGCCCACCGGCCGGTGCCACCCAGGCATGACTTGGATTACACGCCAGCGCCACCAGTCCGGCAGCAGTCAATTGCTCGATCTCCACCCACAGCGCCGAGAAATGCACACAGTGATTGATCGCCAACGCCGCAATCCCGTTGGCTCGGGTTTTCTCCGTCAGCAACGGCAAACCTGCCTGAAACGCCAACTGCGAAAAACCGCCACCGGCATCCACCCGCACAATCGAGGGCGCCTGGTTGATCACTTCGGGTTCAGCCGTGGCCGAGACTTTGCCGGCGCGCAGGGAGTTGACGCACCCCAGAACCCGGTACAAACCGTGGGAGGCACAGCCATCGCGCTCGCCGGCCGTCACCGTCGTCGCCACCGCACGCGCATGGGCCAGGTTAAAACCGTTGTGCAACAGGATCGATTCGGCCAACGCGTGGGCTTCGATCAGGGTCAGTCGGATCATGGTCATCTCCTTGAACAGACCGGTCAGGGTGGTCTATTCGAGGCGACAGGGCTTGATGGGTTTGCACGGAGGGAGTGACGAAATCAGCACAGGTGCTTCACCAAGTGCCCGCGACAGTGCAATGACGATCCCTGCACTGTCGCCCCTGTCGGTCAGGCCTTCGTGCTTCGTACCGCTGGCACAACCACCGCCGATTTCCTGGCCAGCAGGTAGTAAAGAACACCCGGCACCACCAGCCCGACGATCCAGGAAATATCCACGCCGCCCAGTTGCGAAACCATCGGCCCGGAGTAGAAATGCGTGTCGACAAACGGCAGCTGGATCAACACGCCGCTGACATACACGCTGATCCCCAACACGTTCCAGCGACCGTAACGCCCGGCCGGGTCGGACAAGGCCGGGATGTCATAGCGCTCCTTGTTGATGAAGTAGTAGTCCACCAGATTGATCGCGCTCCACGGGGTGAAGAACGTCAGCAAAAACAGGATGAAGTACTTGAAGGAGTTGAGGAACGAGTACTGGCCGACCAACGCGAGCGTGGTCGATGCCGCGACGATCAGCAGCACAAACAGCATGCGCTGGCGGCCGGTGATTTCCAGGCGACTGCGGAAACCGCTGATGATGGTGGCCACGCACATGAAGCTGCCATAGGCGTTAAGAGTGGACACGGTGACTTTGCCGAACACCACGCTCAGGTACAGCAGCGACGCCATCACCCCGGTACTGCCCAGGCCGACGATGGTCGCCACTTCGTGACCGCGAAAGTTGGCACCGGCCAGTGCGGCGGCAAACACCCCCAGCACCATGGATGCCTGGGCGCCGAGCACGGTCCCGAGGCCAACGGCGGTGAACGTTTTCCAGGACGACGTTTTGCTCGGCAGGTAACGCGAGTAGTCGGCCACGTACGGGCCAAACGCAATCTGCCAGGACGCCGACAGCGACACTGCCAACAGGAAAGTGCTCCAGCCAAAGTGGCGGTTTTCCAGGAGCAGGCCGATGTCGTTGAGGGTCATCAAGCGGGTAAACAGGTACGCGAAGGCGATGATGCCGAGCACGCTGGCCACACGCCCCACCAAGTGAATCACCCGATAGCCGAAGATCGTCAGGAACGTGATGCACGCGGCGAAAATCAGGATGCCGGTGCTGTCGCTGACGCTGATCAACTGGGCAATCGCCTGCCCCGACAACACCGCGCCGGTGGCGCTGAAACCGAGGTACATCAGGCACACCAGCACAATCGGGATCGCCGCGCCATAGACCCCGAACTGCACACGGCTGGAGATCATCTGCGGCAGACCCAGTTTCGGGCCCTGGGCCGCGTGCAAGGCAACGACCGCACCGCCGAGCAACTGGCCGATCAGCAAGCCGATCAATGACCAGAACACATCCCCGCCCAAGACCACGGCCAATGCCCCGGTGACGATTGCGGTGATTTGCAGGTTGGCGCCGAGCCACAGGGTGAACTGGCTGTAGAGGCTGCCATGACGCTCGGCCTCGGGGATGAAATCGATCGAGCGGGTCTCAATCAGGGGACTTCGTTGTTGGCTATCGTGGAGCTGAGTCATTATTTTTATTCTCTTCAAAGGTAGAAACCATGCCGAACAGTTCAGCCAGCTGCTACAGAATTGTGTTGAAGCTGAAATTGTTTAGCTGATCGGCATTAGTAGGCGTGGGTTATTTTTGTTGTTCGGTCATGGCCACTTGGCCTACGAACGGCGCCTTGGCCCACACGATCTTGCCCCCCACCACGGTCATCAACACGCTGTTGCGGGCCAATTCATCCTCGGGCACCTGCATGAAGTTTTTATCCAGCACGATCAGGTCCGCAAACTTGCCCACCTCGACCGAACCGACGACGTTCTCCAGCTTCAGTTGCTCGGCGGCGTTGACGGTGATGGTGCGCAGCACTTCGGCACGGGACAACGCCGGGTCGGCATTCAGGCGACCCGCGTATTGGGGGCCATAGCTGTGCGGGTTGGTCGGATCACCGGAACGGGTGACACCGACTTTCAGTGCCAGGAACTCATCGAGCGGATCAACCGGCCAGTCGCTGCCATAGGCCACGCGACCACCCGCACGGGCGATGCTGCCCGAAGGCTCCATACGCGCAAATCGAGTAGGCCCGAGGTGATCGCTGGTGCCGTCAACGGTGGACGGTGCCTGCTGCGCCCACTGGAAGGACATGTTGGCGGTCACGTCGAGGGCCTTGAAGCGCCCATAGTCGGCGGGGTCCACGGACTCGTTGTGGGTGACGGTCGGGCGAAAGCCATTGCCGGGCAATTGTTGGCGCACGTATTCGATGCCGTCGAGTGAGTCACGCACGGCGCGGTCGCCGGTGGCGTGCAGGTGCGGATCGAGGCCGGCCTGCACCGCTTGCAACAGCAGCGGCTTGAGCACTTGCGGCGGGAAATACAGCTCACCGACGTTTTTACCCGGCGCCCATTTTGGTGCCTTCTCGGTGCCGGCGTTGCGCAGGTACGGCGTCAACATCGCACCGGTGTCCGCCGGGGCATTGATGATGCCATCCATGAACAATTTGACGTGACGCATGCTCACGCCGGGCGCGACTTTGGCTTCGCCCTGATCGTAGGTCGCGGCCATTGCCTTGGCCTCGGCGATGGTTTTCGCCGGGTCGGCTGCAGCGGCGGCCGGGTCCAGTTTGATCGCCAGCAAGGCCCGGGCGGTCAGTTCACCCGACTGCTGCAAGGTGGTGAAGGCTTTGCCGTTCTCCGGCCCCGACAAGGCATCGAAGAAACTGGTGATGCCTTGCTGGCGCATGGCGTCGAGCGCCGCGCGGGTCTGGTTGAGTTTTTCCGCGTCGGTGGCCGGCGGCACCACGGCGGCCATCGCGTCGGCCGCGCCGTCTTCGCAGATGCCGGTGAGGTTGCCGGCACTGTCGCGCACGTACTTGCCATCCCCGGGGTTGGCGGTGTTTTTGCTGATGCCGGCGACGGCCAGGCCGCGCGAGTTGGTCAGCACGGTGTGGAAATCGGTGGAGCGCACCTGAATCGGCCGGTCGGTCTTGAGGGCGTCCAGCGTCGATTTGTCCGGGTCGCCGTCGAGGCCGTCCATGCCCATCCGGTCCCAGCTGCCGACTTCGAGCCAGACATCAGGCCCCTTGCCCTTGTCGGCATCCAGGCACGCCTGAATGGTGGTCTGGAATTCCTTGCGCGTCATGGTCTGGTATTTCAGGTCGCATAACGTCATGGCGCGGCCGCCGTCACCGGGGTGCATGTGCGCATCGATGAAGCCCGGCATCAGCATGCGCCCCGCCAGATCGATCAATTGCGTTTGTTTGCCGATGTACGACGCCGCCCCTTCATCGTTGCCGACGTAGACGATCTTCCCGCCCGTGACGGCAATTGCCTGCTGCACCGAGTTCTGGCCATCGACGGTGTAGACATAGCCGTTGCGCATGACCATGTCTGCCGGGGTCGAACCCTGGGTCTGGCACCCCACCAGCGCCAGACCGGAAAATGCCGTGGTTGCCGCAATGGCGACAAAAAGCCTGGAGAATTTCAACTGCCTCACCTCTGTTTTTATAGTTTTGGAAGAGGCCCGAACAGCCTGCGCGCAAGCCCCTGATATGCAAGGCATACCCTAGCGTGCGCGGGCGTTGGATGGACCTCCACAAATGAGGAGGGGGCGGTGATTCAGAGGGCTTCGCGGCGGGTTGCCTGTGCAGACAAGACAGCGCCCAGCTCGACTTTGCTTTTCACGCCGAGCTGCAAATAGCAGTTGCGCAGATAAGTGCGCACCGTCGCAGGGCTCAAGCCCAGGATCTTGGCGATCTCTTTATACGAGTGACCGGCCGCGAACAGCATCGCCGCCGTCCGCTCCCGTGGCGCCAGCACCACGCCGCGTGACTGCGTTTCGAGGGACAGAATGACGTGCTTGCCATTCGGGCTGAGGGTCAGCGCACAACGGCCCAGACGCATGACGCTCGGCGCTTTTGGCAGTTGCGCGATCACTTGCGCCGGCAGCATCGAACCGCTCCACCCCGGCACCTCGCGCTGGATCGCCGCACACAGGCTGGCGCCGACGTACAGCAGCGTGCCGTCCATGCGCGCTACGCCAAAGTCGCTGGCACCGTTACCGGTGTCGATGCGGATCATGTCCTGCACCTGGAAGCGCCACAGCTGCAACAGGTGATCGCAGAAGGCCGAAAACAATGCGGCCTCGCTGTCGTTGAACCCCGGCGCGTGTTCGCCGCGATACAGGCAGACAAAAAACATCAAACCGCTTTCGGGCAACTCGAAGGTGATGCAGATCACATGGTAGAGGTCATGACGGCGAGCGAACGTGTCGACCTCTACATGGGGATCGGTGTAGCCACTGTCACGCACCACCGCGCCGGGTTGACTCAAGGTGTCATGGGAGAACCGGTCGCTGCCTGCGCTCTTGTGCCATTCGGCGGCAAACGACTCGGGCAGGTCGATGCGCCCGTGCATCCAGCTTTTCGGCGCCACATGGGCATCCGACGTGGACATCTCGCCCCACCACGCCGACGCGAACGGCACCAATGAGCGAAAGGCTTGCAGCCCGTCTTCGATGAATTGCGAGGCGCCGCGCTCCCGAGCCAGTCGCCCGAGGTGCAACACGCACTGATTGAATGCCTTCAGCGTCGCCATCGACGGTGTGCCGCCGACCTCACTCCCCTCCTCCATCATCTTGATCCTGTTGGCTGCCTGGCATTTTTTTCGACCATGCCACAAGGCCAGCGATGGCGTCCACAAGCCCTGCATTCATGCGCAAAACGGCAACAGTGTTTGTCCTTCCGACCGCTGTTTGAGGCCGGGGCAAACCCCTAGCATCGTTCCTGCCCGGTGAGCATTTACCAACCGCTCACAAGGTAGAAAACCAACCCTCCTCAAACGATACGGTGAACGCCATGAAACTTTCGAAATTCGCGCTTCTGCTGACACTGGCCAGTCTCGGCGCCCCCGCCTTCGCTGACGATAGTTCTGCAAAGGCCGCAACGGCCAACAGCCCGGTTGAAACTTACACCTACGACACCCACCTCGACATCAAACGCGTCATCAGCGTGTCAGACGTCGGCGATGAGTGTGGCCCGGTACCGGCGCAAATGACCTACGAAGACTCCCGCGGTCAACAGCACGTCCTGCAATACCAAGTCATGGGCACCGGCTGTTCCAACGGTTGAATACCGTGCAGACGATGGAGGGTCGACACTCCATACCGGCGGCACTGGCGTTTATCTGTTTTTGCTTGACCCGACGATTTTCTCATCGGAGGCCAACAGGACCGGAATGTAATCCTTGAGAAAATCCACCCAGGTCTTGATTTTCGCATCGACGAATTTGCGTGACGGATAGATGGCGAACACATTCAGTTCTTCGAAACGATACTCAGGCAACACCCGCACCAAGGTCCCCGCTTTCAAACCTTCCACGGCAGACGCAATCGGTTGAATGCCGATGCCCATTCCGTTGCTGATCGCCACT
The DNA here is from genome assembly GCF_015461845.1 of Pseudomonas mucoides. Classification (GTDB taxonomy): domain Bacteria; phylum Pseudomonadota; class Gammaproteobacteria; order Pseudomonadales; family Pseudomonadaceae; genus Aquipseudomonas; species Aquipseudomonas mucoides. The sequence goes on from NZ_JACOPW010000002.1 coordinate 1,115,339, forward strand.
GTCATCGCGTCGGCGGTGTTGACGTGAAACGGCGACATCGGTGTGCTCACCGTCTCCACGCCTTCGGGCCCTTCGAATACCCAGTTCTCCGCCGGCATCACAGTATTCACAATCCGCAGGCAATCATGTGCGCCCAGTGCAACCGGTGCGTGGGGAATTCCGCGTTTCTTCAAGTACGCGGGCGAAGCGCAAAGAATGCTGTAGGTAATGCCCAGCCGCTGCGCGACAAAGCCTGAATCGGGTAAGTCCCGCGCCAACACAATCGACATGTCATAGCCTTCTTCCAGCAAATCCGGCAGCCGATTGGTCAGGGTCAAATCAAACATCACCGATGGTTGCGTCTCTCTGTAGCGAGCGATGGCGTTGATCACGTAGTGATTGCCCACGGCGGACATCGCATGAATTTTCAGCCGACCCACGGGCCTGGTTTGCGCCGTCCCCGCTTCTTCATCGGCTTCGCGCATCTCCTCGATAATCTTCTCGCAGCGTTGCAAATAGCGCAGGCCCGCCTCGGTCAGGGCCAGACGCCGGGTCGTGCGATTGATCAGGCGTGTTTGCAGCCGCGCCTCCAGGCTGGAAACCGCTTTGGACACGTTAGTGGTCGAGGTGTCCAGCATCGCCGCTGCGGCCGTGAAGCTGCCGCTCTGGGCCACGGCGATGAAACAACGCATGGTTTGGAAAACATCCATCGGTTTTGCCTCGGCGCACAATTGACCAGTCAAAAAAAAGCGGCGGCCCGAGATCAGGCCGCCGCGCTAGCATGGGTTACCTTTTGCCCGGGATAAAGCCCGGAATACCGGTTTCCACCACCGAGTTGAAGCGCACCCGCGTCGTGATGTCCTCCTTGATCTCAAGCATGGCCCGGTGCGGCAGCGTGGTAATGTCAAAGTTTTCCTGAATATGGCTCAGTGTCGCAGACGTGGTCAGAAACGCCACACCGCGCTGCACCGACCAGGCCAAGGCGACTTGAGCCGGGGTTCTGCGCAGGTGTTTGGCGATGCCGGTCAGCACCGGATCTTCCAGCACCGCAGGCTGCATGCCATGACCGAGCGGCGCAAACGCGAGGACGATGATGCCGTGCAGTTTGCAGAACTCCAGCAGCTCCCATTCCGGCAAATACGGGTGGGATTCCACCTGCACCACGGCAGGTTTTATCCGCGCGACTTCGACAATCGCCTTCAACGCCTCAAGGGTGATGTCCGACAAGCCGATGGACTTGCAGCGCCCTTCATCCACGAGCTGTTCCAACGCCCGCCACGTCTCGATCAAGGTCACGCCCGAGTCATAGATCATGTGGCCGAACGGGTCTCGGGGTTCCTGGTCATCACCGGGTTGAAAGGCGAACGGCGTGTGGATCAGGTAGCAGTCAACGTAATCCACTTGAAGACGCCGGCAACTGGCCTCGAACGCCGGCAACACGCGCTCGGGACGATGGTTGGTGTTCCACAGTTTGGTGGTGATGAACAGGTCTTCGCGCCGGGCCTTGCCCGAGTCGATGAAGGCCTTGAACGCCACGCCCACGGCTTCTTCATTGCGATAACGCTCGGCGCAGTCGAAATGACGGAAACCGGTTTCCAGCGCGTGGGTGACCGCTTGGGTGGTGACGCTGAGGTCGCGGAACAAGGTGCCAAAGCCCACGGCTGGCATCTCGGCCGAGCCGTGGTTCAGTGCAAATTTTGTCTCGCGAAGTTCGTCGTGAAAGGCTTCGTAGGTCATGTCGTTACTCCACTCTCTGAGGCCGCAGCCTTTACTGATATGAACGTTTGGATTCTTCGCGACTGGCGACTCGCTGCTCAAACACGCCAACCGAATTGCCACCCAGGGCGACAAACAGCTGGACGGTGTCGAGGTACTGCGCGGTCTTCACCCTGATCTGTCCCAACAACGCTTGCTCATAGGCGCGCTCGGCCTCCAGCACCTGGAGAATGCTGTTCTCGCCTTGGGCGTACGCTTGCTGGTTCAAGCGAAAACTGCTGTCGGCGGCGCGCAATGCATCTTCCTGGGCGAGGTTTTCTTCGGCGTGATGGTTGATGGCTTGCAGCGTGTCGGCGACCTGACCGAACGATTGGATGACGGTCTGCTGGTAGTCAGCGAGCGATGCGTTGTAACCATCGACCGCCGCCTGGCGTTCAGCCTTGAGGGTTCCACCATTGAAGATCGGCCCCGCCACCCCGGCGGCGAAGCCCCAGAGCGCGGCGCCACCATTACCGGACGCCGACTGTGCGAGAAACGCGGACAGCTCCACATGGGGATAGAGGTTGGCAGTCGCGACACCGACGGCGGCGCTGGCCATGTGCAGTTGCGCTTCGGCTTGCAAAACGTCCGGCCGGGTGTGGGCCATTTCCGAGGGCAGACTGACAGGCACGTTGGCCGGCAAGGCAAATTCACTCAGGTCGAAGTCCGGCGCGATCCAGTCGGCCGGGCCTTTGCCGGTCAGAATCGACAGCGCATGCCGGGCCGAATCACGTTGCTGAGCCAGAGGCGGCAATAGCGTGCGGTCCTGGGCGAACCGGGTTTCGGCCAGCGACACATCGATCTGCGTGGTGCTGCCGTTGGCATGGGCCATGCGCACCAATTCAAGGTTTTTGCTGTCATTGGCCAGCAGTTTTTCCACGGCCTGGATCTGCGCATTCGCCGAGGCCATCAACAACGCCTGGCTGGCGACATTGCCCGTCAAGGTCAGGTACGCCGCTTCGTAGCGATGTTGCTGAAACGCCGTCAATGCTTGCTGTTGTTCAACCTGGCGCTTGTTGCCGCCGAACACATCCAGGTCGAAACCGACCCGAGGCCCGATGGCATAAAAGTTGGAAACCACGGGCTGCGGTCCGTTGTGCGTACGCTGACGACCGGCCTGGGCAGCAAAATCGACCTGCGGATACAGCACCCCTTGCGCCGCCGCGACGGAAGATGCCGCCTGGCGAATGGTGGCATCGGCCGCGACGAGTTCCAGATTGCCTTCGATGGCCCGGCGCACAACGCCGTCGAGCTTGGGCGAACGAAACGCTGTCCACCAGTCGCCGTTGACCTTCTTGCCCAAATCGATGCGCTGGCCAAGACGCTGCTCGGCCTGTTGATCGTAGTGTTGCGACGGACTCGGCGCAGGCATTTGATAATCGGGGCCGACCGTGCAAGCGGTCAGGAACACCAGCACCGCGACCGCACCGAACGTGGTGTTGATCAGTTGTCTGTTGATGAAACGCGCATTGGATTTCATGAGGCAAACTCCACGAAAACTAGTTGGTCGCAACAGGCTTGCGAAGAAAGATCACCAGTGGGCTCACCACCAGCATCGCGAACATCAAAATCTTGAATTGGCCGACCACGCCGATAAATGCCGCCTGGCCGGTGATCATTTCGTTGAGCCCCGCCATGGCTTGCAGGGACGTCGCCGCCGAATGCGCCGCCGCGCCATACGGCGTCAGGTTGCTGGCCAGCGCCATGTGCATCGCGTGGGTGTTGTTGTAGAAATACAACTGCACGATTGCCACACCGAGGGTGCTGCCGTACACACGCGACAGATTGAACAGACCGGTGCCTTCCGGGCGCAGCGTCGGGTCGAGCGTGCTGAACGCAACCTTGGTCAGCGAGGGCATCAACAGGCCGATGCCGATGCCCTGAATCGCCCCGGCCAGCGCCACCGGCCACCCGTCCATCAGCGGCGAATAACCGAGCATCAGCCAGTTGGCATACACCACGATGGCCACGCCCGCCGCCACGAACAGTCGACGGTCGAAACGCTCCGGAACACGCCCCATCAACAGAAACGCCCCGACCAGGCCCATGCCCCGCGGGATGGTCAGCGAACCGGTGGTGTCCGGCGGATAGCCGAGGATTTCATCGAGCATCGGCGACGTCAGCGCCATGGTCGACAGCAGCACGAAACCCACCGCAAAAAAGATCACCGTCGACAACACGAAGTTGCGGTCGTTGAACAAACGCTTGTTGAGAAAATGCACCTTCGCGGTCAACACATGCACGAGGAACAGGTAGAGCCCGAGTGCACAGCCGATCGCTTCCAGCCAGATTTCGGTCGAGGCAAACCAGTCCAGGCGTTCCCCACGATCGAGCAACATTTGCAGGCTGATCAGCCCCAGCGTGAAGGTGCCGAAACCGAAGAAATCGAACGTTGGGCGTTTCTCGGCCTTCTTCTCGGCGAGCAACAATGCGATCACCAGGAAGATGTACGCCGACAGCGGCAGGCTGATGTAGAAGATCGGGCGCCAGCCAAAATGTTCGGCGACCCAGCCGCCGATGCTCGGGCCGCTGACGATGCCCAACAGCACGATGGCGGTCCACGTCGCGCCGAACTTCGCGCGTTTCTCCAGTGGCAATGTTTCCAGGGCAATCGCCATCGACAACGGCGCCAGCACGCCACTCGCCAGGCCCTGGAAAATCCGCGCGCCGATAAACTCCAGCGGCGTCGAAGCCAGGGTGGCGAGCAACAAGCCCAGGACGAACACGGCCAGCGCGGTTTGGTACACCCGTTTCAAGCCATAACGCCCGGCCAGCCATTGCGCGACCGGCATGGTGATCGCGCTCGCTGCAAGGTACGAGGTGAAAATCCACCCCGCCTGGTCGTCGGTCATCGACATACTGCCTTGAATATGTCTGAGCACGGCATTGGGCAGAGGCAGGTTCGCCGATTGCATATACGTCGCGAGCAATGCGGCCAACCTCAATGAACCCGCGGGAGTGGTGTTCATCAGGAAGCTCCTGCGGTCAACAGCGCCTTGAGCGGTTGCCACCATGGCGTGCGGTGCCCGGTATCGACCTTGACCGTGGCACTGATCCCCGAATAGAGCGGCATCTGCGGGTCGAGCTCGTCGAGTTCGAGTCGCACCGGCACCCGCTGCACCACCTTGACCCAATTGCCGGTGGCATTTTCCGGCGGCAGCAAGGCGAAGTCCGAACCGGCACCGGGGCTCATGCTGATCACGTGGGCCTTGAATTCGTGATCCGGGTAGGTGTCGAGATGAATGGTCGCGGCCTGACCCGGACGCATATGCGTCACCTCCGTTTCGCGGAAGTTGGCTTCCACCCACACCTCGCGATCGGACAACAGCGCAAAGGCTGGCGCGCCGTTGTTGACGAAATTACCCACCTGCAAATCATCAACCTTGGCGACGATGCCGTCGTCCGGCGCATACACCGTGGCGTACGAGAGGTAGAGCTGGGCTTCATCCAGTTGCGCCTTGGCCTCGCGGACGGCCGGGTGGCTGTCGGCCTCGATGTTCGGATTGCCATTCAACGCGACCACGGTGCTGGCGATCTGTTGTTCGATGGAGGCAATACGTTGTCGTGACACTTTCACGTCGGTGTCGGCGCGCTCATAAATCGACTTCGACACGAACTCGGACGCGACCAGTGCCTTCTTGCGGCCAAATTCCTTTTGGTCAAAGTCGGCCGACTCTTTGGCCGATTGCAGTTCAGCCTGTTGCTGGCGGTAACTGGCCTTGAGCCCATCGATGCGCAACCGCGCGACGCTCAACTGGGCTTGTGCGCGGTCAACGGCGATCTGCAAGGGTTTGGGGTCGATGCGGAACAACACCTGGCCCTTGCGAACGGGCTGGTTGTCTTCGACTGCGATCTCGATGACCTGCCCCGAGGTGCGCGCATTGATCGAGGCCTTGGCCACTCGGGCGTAGGCGTTATCGGTCGAGATGTAAGGCTCGCCAGCAACATAGTGGGCGTATCCGATCGCGGCGAAGAGCGCCGGGACACCCACCATCAACAGGGGCCGTACGGTTTCTTTAAGCGTTTTTTTGTTGGGCGCTGTCGGGTTTGGCCCTGGGTGCTCAAAGGTTTGTGAAGCCGGGATATCGAACTGTTTAGTCATGATCGAAAACACCTTTAACCGGGAAGTCAGGGGCTAATACCCATAAAAAACAGCCATACCGTGCGCAGTCAGAAGGATCACTCCGCCGCACCCTGTTTCGTCGCCGCTATACCCCGTTCGAGCGCTGCTTCAACAAACCTGAAATTGAGGAACTTCTGGTTCCTTAATTTTGTGCGATGGTGTAAGAATATGCCTCGACTTACCTTCACACAAGGATTTTGTACGCCATGGCACAAAAAAAGATTACCGAAGCAAAAGGACGTGGACGCCCACGCGCCTACGACCCACAGACCGCACTGCAGCAAGCGCTTGGTGTGTTTTGGAGTACTGGTTATTCCGCCGCGTCGCTGGACAGCATCGCCACCGCAGCGGGCATGAACCGCCCGAGCCTGTATGCCGCTTTCGGTGACAAACACGCGCTGTACATCAAGGCGCTTGAGCAGTACTGGGAATTTGCCGCCGCCGACATGCACGCGGCGCTGACGGACAGCCAACTGACCTTGAGCGAGGCGTTGATGCGTTTCTATGAGGGGCAGCTATCAATCTACTTCTCGGGAGACGGCCAACCCCGCGGCTGCTTCGCGATTGGCACGGCCACCACCGAAGCCGTCGAGGATGTTGAAATCCGTGAGGTGCTGTCGGACCGTCTGAGCCGACTCGACGCCGATCTCGAAGCGCGTCTGCGAACGGCCGTGACTGCCGGCGAACTCAAAGACAACGTCGACCCGGCCGCCCTCGCCGTGCTCGCCTCCTCCCTGCTGCACAGCATTTCCATCCGGGCGCGTGCAGGAAAATCCCGCGCGGAACTGACCGAACTGGCACGCAACGCGGTCAACGTGATCTGCGGTTGAGAGGCTTTATGGCGGGTGAAGGACTTGAAGACATTTTGGCCGATCAGCTCGACGTGATTTTCTGCGGGATCAATCCGGGCATGACGGCCGCCGCCCAAGGGCATCACTTTGCGGGCCGGAGCAATCGTTTCTGGCGCACGCTGCACCTTGCCGGGTTTACCCCCGAGGAGGTGCGCCCGGAAAACGACCGGACCCTCTTGCAGTACCGCTGCGGATTGACCGCCGTGGTCGACCGGCCCACAGCGCGCGCCGATCAGCTGTCGTTGCACGAATTCATCGCCGCCGCTGCTGACTTCGAACAGAAGATCCTGCGCCATGCGCCCCGTGTCGTCGCGTTTCTCGGCAAGGCCGCCTACAGCGCGTTAACCGGCCAGCGAGACATTGCCTGGGGCCTTCAACCCAAGACCTTCGGCAACGCCAAGGTCTGGATTTTGCCCAATCCGAGTGGGCGGAATCTGGCGTTCTCGCTGGATCAATTGGTGGCTGCGTATCGCCAACTCCATCAAAACTTGCACAAATCAACAGTAGGCTAAGCTAAGGATCAGCTTATTGCGCACGATGCTCGCTCCGGCAGGGTTTGGGTGTTTCTGAAGAGCGTCTGCAACAGCTATTTCAGACAGGCCCACACTGTTCACGCAGGACTGACGTGATGACCGAGCCCCTTCTCAGCTTTGATGAACTGAAGCGTGCCGCCGTTGCCGGCGAAATTGATACCGTCCTGGTCTGCATGGTCGACATGCAGGGACGTCTGGTCGGCAAACGATTCCAGGTCGAATTTTTCATCGACAGCGGCCATGAAGAAACCCACTGCTGCAATTACCTGTTGGCCGACGACATCGACATGGAGCCCGTGCCGGGCTATGCCGCTGCCAGTTGGAGCAAAGGCTATGGCGACTTTGTGCTCAAGCCTGACATGTCCACCCTGCGCCGGGTGCCCTGGCTGGAATGCACGGCGCTGGTGCTCTGTGATGTGCTCGATCACCACCATCGCCGCGACTTGCCGCACAGCCCGCGGGCGATCCTGAAGAAGCAGATCGAACGCCTGCGCGAGCGTGGCTATACCGGCATGTTCGCCTCGGAACTGGAGTTCTATCTGTTCGACGAGAGCTACGAGGCGATCCACAAGCGCAACTACCACAAGCCAAAAACCGCCGGCCATTACATCGAGGATTACAACATCCTGCAGACCACCCGCGAAGAGCCGGTGCTGCGGGCGATTCGCAAGCACCTGCAGGCCAGCGGCATTCCCGTGGAAAATTCCAAGGGTGAATGGGGCCCCGGCCAGGAAGAAATCAACATCCGCTACGCCGATGCCCTGACCATGGCCGACCACCACGTCATCATCAAGCATGCCTGCAAGGAGATCGCGCAACTGCAAGGCAAGGCGATCACGTTCATGGCCAAGTGGCGTTATGACGCCGCCGGGTCCAGCAGCCACATCCACAATTCGCTGTGGGACAAGAACGGCAAGAAGTCGCTGTTCTTCGATGCCAAAGCCGAATTCGGCATGTCGAACCTGATGCGCTCCTGGGTCGCCGGTCAGCTCAAGTACGCCAACGACATCACCTGTTTTCTCGCGCCCTACATCAACTCGTACAAGCGTTTCCAGGCCGGCACGTTTGCACCGACGCGGGCGGTCTGGAGCCGCGACAATCGCACCGCCGGTTTTCGGCTGTGTGCCGAAAGCAGCAAATCCATCCGCATCGAATGCCGCATCGGCGGCGCCGACCTCAACCCGTATCTGGCCTTCGCAGCCCTGATCGCGGCGGGCCTGGCCGGAGTCGACGAGAAGCTCACCCTCGCCCCGCCGTTTGAAGGCGACGCTTACGTCGATGACCATTTGCCCGAAGTCTCCAAGACCTTGCGCGAAGCCAGCGCCGCACTCCAGAGCTCGAGCATGTTGCGCGAAGCGTTCGGCAACGAGGTGATCGACCACTACGTGCACACCGCCGAATGGGAACAGAAAGAGTACGACCGGCGGATCACCGACTGGGAACTGCAGCGCGGCTTCGAGCGCTATTGAGGTCAGCATGACGGCAACCATCCAACTCATTTCCCCGGTCGATGGCCGGGTGTATGCCGAGCGCCGCTACGCCGACGCCACGCAGATCGAACAGGCACTGACCGCCGCCTCCACCGCCCAGGCACAGTGGAAACGCCGGCCACTGAGCGAGCGCGCGGTTTTTTGCAGTGCGGTGGTGGACGCGATGCTGGCGATGAAAACTGACATCGTGCGGGAACTGGCCTGGCAAATGGGGCGCCCGGTACGCTTTGGCGCGGGTGAACTGCGCGGTTTCGAAGAGCGTGCCCGGCACATGATCGCCATTGCACCTGAAGCCCTGGCGACGATTGAACCCACGCCCGTCAGCGGATTTCGTCGGTACATTCAACGTGATCCGTTGGGGACCGTGCTGGTCATTGCGCCATGGAATTACCCGTACCTGACCGCCGTGAATACGATCATTCCGGCGCTGATGGCCGGCAACAGCGTCATCCTCAAACACGCGTCGCAAACGCTGCTGGTGGGAGAACGGTTCGCCGAGGCCATGGCCAATGCCAACTTGCCGCCCGGTCTGTTTCACAACCTGCTGCTCGATCACCGCCAGACCGCCGACATCATTGGCTCCGGACGCGTGCAGCAAGTGAATTTCACCGGTTCCGTCGGCGCTGGCGAGGCCATGGAAATCGCCGCTACCGGGCATTTCCTTGGCGTCGGCCTGGAGCTCGGTGGCAAAGACCCGGCCTATGTGCGCGCCGATGCCAATCTTGAACACGCGGTAGAAAACCTGGTGGACGGCAGTTTCTTCAATTCCGGGCAAAGCTGCTGTGCCATCGAACGCATTTACGTCGACAAGACAATCTACCCGGACTTCATCGAACGTTTCGCCGCCCTGACTCGCCAATACGTGCTGGGCAACCCGCTGGATGAAGCCACCACACTCGGCCCCTTGGTCACCCCGGCCGCCGCTGATTTCGTGCGCGGCCAGATCGCCGAAGCGCTGGCCCAAGGCGCCATGGCACTGATTGAACCCACGGCATTTGCCGCTGACGAACCGGGCAGCGCCTACCTCGCGCCGCAAGTATTGGTCGATGTCACTCATCAAATGTCGGTCATGCGCGAGGAAAGCTTCGGTCCGGTGGTCGGCATCATGCCGGTGGACGGTGACGACGAAGCCATCGCCCTGATGAATGACAGTGAATTCGGGCTCAGTGCCTCGATCTGGACTCAGGACCTGGCCGCCGCCGAACGCCTGGGCAATGAAATCGACACCGGCACCGTGTTCATGAACCGCTGCGATTACCTGGACCCGGCCCTGGCCTGGACCGGGGTAAAAAACAGCGGACGCGGCGTCACCCTGTCGCGCCTCGGTTATGAACACCTGACCCGCGCCAAATCCTTCCATTTGCGCCACGAGATCTGAGCCATGAGCCTGACCGCGAACTGGAATTACCCCACGAGCATCCGCTTCGGTGTCGGCCGCATCGCCGAACTCGCCGACACCTGCCGCGCCCAGGGCATTCAGCGCCCGTTGCTGGTCACCGACAGTGGCCTGGCGCGTGCGCCGATGACCCTCGCCACCCTCGACGCCTTGCGCTCAGCGGGCCTCGGTGCGGCGATGTTTAGCGACCTCAAGCCCAACCCGGTCGAAGCCAACCTTGCCGGAGGCCTGGATGCCTGGCGTGCCGGCAACCACGATGGCGTGATCGCCTTCGGGGGCGGCAGCGGCCTGGACATGGGCAAGCTCATCGCCTTCATGAGCGGACAGACGCGGCCGGTCTGGGATTTCGAAGACATCGGCGACTACTGGACCCGCGCCGATGAAAGCCGCATCGCCCCGGTCATTGCGGTACCGACCACGGCGGGCACGGGCTCGGAAGTCGGGCGTGCAGCGGTGATCATCGACGAGGCGACCCACACCAAACGCATCATCTTCCACCCGAAAATGATGCCGCGCGTGGTCATCAGCGACCCGGCACTGACCGTCGGCATGCCGGCGAAAATCACCGCCGGCACCGGCATGGACGCCCTGGCGCACTGCCTGGAAGCCTACTGCGCCCCCGGTTTTCACCCCTTGGCCGACGGCATCGCCGTGGAAGGCATGCGCCTGGTGGCCAACGCATTGGTGCGCGCCGTGCACACGCCGGGCGACCTGGAAGCGCGCGCGAACATGCTCGCGGCGGCGGCGATGGGCGCCACCGCGTTCCAGAAAGGCCTGGGCGGAATGCACGCGCTTTCACATCCGGTGGGCGCGCTGTACGACACCCATCACGGCATGACCAATGCGACCTTCATGCCCTATGTCCTGAAATTCAATCGCCCGGCCATCGAAGAGCGCATCACCCGCCTGGCCGCGTATTTGCGTTTGCCTTCCCCCGGCTTCGACAGCTTCCTGGCCTTCATCCTCAAGCTGCGCAAAGACATCGGCGTGCCACACACGCTGTTCGAGTTGGGCGTGGACGATCGACAGGCTGATCTGATCGCGGACATGGCCGTGGTCGACCCTTCTGCCGGCGGCAACCCGCTGCCCTTGACCAAGGCCGGTGCGGCAGAGATTTTCGACGCGGCGTTTCACGGCCGCCTGTAGAGCCGTTGACTGTCGGTGCTCGACACATGAAGGCAGCGCACGGCAGGTTGTATCGGTTGGAGACAGGAGCAGTACGACAAGGGGTTGAAAGCCAGCTCGTCCGGCATTCCGGAGGGGCGCGTATCAAAACCTGAAGGGGCACACAACATGAATCCAGCAAGCCAGCCCGGCTCCGACGCCTCGCATGACGAGGACGTCAAGGCGCTGCACAGCATGGGCTACGCCCAGCAGCTCTCACGACGCATGGGCGTTTTCTCCAACTTCGCGATTTCCTTCTCGATCATCTGCATCCTCTCCGGGGGCATCAACTCCCTCGCCCAGGGCACCTCCGGCGCGGGCGGCGCGTCCATCGGCATCGGCTGGCCCATCGGCTGCCTGATCTCCGGGGTGTTCGCCATGGCCATGGCGCAGATTTCCTCGGCGTACCCCACCGCTGGCGGGCTGTATCACTGGGGTTCGATTCTGGGCAACCGCTTCACCGGATGGCTGACCGCGTGGTTCAACCTCCTGGGATTGGTCACCGTGCTGGGGGCGATCAACGTCGGCACCTATTACTTCTTTTTCGGTGCGTTCGGCCCGGCATTGGGCATGGAAGACACGACCACGGTGCGGGTGATTTTCCTCGCCGTGCTGACCGGTCTTCAGGCCTTGTGCAACCACCTGGGGATCGGCCTGACCGCCAGGCTCACCGACTTCTCCGGCTACCTGATTTTCGCCACGGCTTTGGCGCTGACCATCGTCTGCCTGATCTCGGCACCGAGCTATGAATTCGCACGGCTGTGGACCTTCAGCAACTACTCCGGCGATGCCGGCGGCGCGGTCTGGCCATCGGTGTCGAACGGCTGGGTGTTCATGCTCGGCCTGCTGCTGCCGATCTACACCATCACCGGTTATGACGCCTCGGCACACACCTCCGAAGAGACGCGCAACGCAGCCATTTCCGTGCCGCGCGGCATGGTCATGTCGGTGGTCTGGTCGTTGCTGTTCGGCTGGGTGATGTTGTGCTCGTTCGTGCTGATGTTGCCGAACATGGACGAGGCGGCCAAGCAAGGCTGGAACGTGTTTTTCTGGGCGATGAACACCCAGGTCAGCCCGACGCTGAAAGTGGCGCTGTATGTGGCGATTTTCATCTCGCAGATCCTCTGCGGCTTGGCGACCGTGACCTCGGTGTCCCGGATGATCTTCGCCTTCTCCCGCGACGGCGGCCTGCCCTTCTCCAGAGCACTGGCCTCGGTCTCGCCAACCTTTCGCAGTCCGGTGGCGGCGATCTGGACGGGTGCCACCCTCGCCGTGCTGTTCGACTGGGGCTCATCGGTGATCTCGGTCGGGGCCACGCCGGTGTATACGATCGTGGTGTCCTGCACGGTGATCTTCCTGTTCTTCTCTTTCATCATTCCCATCGTGCTGGGCCTGTTTACCTACGGGACCTCGAAGTGGCCGACCATGGGGCCGTGGAACATGGGACGCTTCTGGTACACCGTATTCGCCCTGCTCTCGGTGCTGTCGATGGTGATCATTTTCATCATCGGCATTCAGCCACCGAACGATTGGGCGCTGTACATCACCATCGGCTTCCTGGTGCTGACGGCGATTGTCTGGTTCGGCTTTGAAGCCCGACGCTTCCAAGGGCCGCCGGTGGGCGATGTGATTGCCCAGCGCCAGGCGCAGATTGCGGCGGCAGAGGCGGCGTTGAATAAACGCGCCTGAAGCTACACGAACCCTGTAGCAGCAGGCTTCGCCAGCTGCTACAAAATTGCGTTAGCGTCTCAAAAACGTGGCTTGATGGTTTTCCATTCTGATTTGTAACGCTGCATCTGTTTCACATCATCGCGCTGGCGAATGCCGCACGTCAGGTATTGGTCATGCAGCTTGCCGAGTTGATGGTGATCCAGCTCCAGGCCCAACCCCGGTGCACGAGTAATTTTCACGCAGCCATCGACGATCGGCAGCTTGCCGCCCTTGATCACCTCTTCGTCCGGCTCCTGCCACGGGTAATGCGTGTCGCAGGCGTAATCGAGATTCGGCACCGACGCGGCGACATGGGCCATCGCCATCAGGCTGATGCCCAAGTGCGAGTTGGAGTGCATGGACACGCCCAGGCCAAAGGTCTGGCACATTTTCGCCAGCGCCTGGGTGTCGCGCAGGCCGCCCCAATAGTGATGATCGGCGAGGACGATCTGCACGCTGTTCAAGGCCACACTGCGGCGGAACTCATCGAAATCAGTCACCACCATGTTGGTCGCCAGCGGCAGGCCGGTGCGTTTGTGCAGTTCGGACATCCCCTCCAGGCCTGGCGTCGGGTCTTCGTAATATTGCAGGTCGTCGCCCAGCAGTTCGGCCATGCGAATCGACGTTTCCAGGGACCAGTTAGCGTTCGGATCGATCCGTAGCGGGTAACCCGGAAAGGCCTTTTTCAGCGCCTTGATGCACGCCACTTCATGCTCCGGTTCCAGCGCGCCGGCCTTGAGCTTGATGCTCTTGAAACCATAGGTCTCGATCATGCGCCGAGCCTGGGCGACGATCTGCTCTTCGTTCAGCGCTTCACCCCAACTGTCGGGCTTGTAGGGGGAATCGATGTGCTGGGCGTACTTGAAAAACAGGTAGGCGCTGAACGGAATCTCGTCGCGGATCGCACCGCCCAGCAAGTCCACCAATGGCACGTTCAGCGAGTGCGCCTGCAAATCCAGGAACGCGACTTCGAACGCCGAGTAGGCATTGCTCACCGCTTTGCTGGCGTGAGAGCCGGGCGCCAGTTCGGCGCCGGCGATGCTCGCGGGTTTGTTCGCCGCCACGGTGGCCTGCACGATGGCGCGCAGCTGATTGAGGTTGAACGGGTCGAGGCCGATCAGCTTGTCTTGCAATTGCTGCTGGATCGCCAGCGCCGGCGCGTCGCCGTAACTCTCCCCCAAGCCGATGTAGCCATTGTCGCTCTCGATCTCGATGATCGAGCGCAGCGCGAACGGTTCGTGGATACCGCTGGCATTGAGCAGCGGCGGATCACGGAAAGCGATGGGGGTGACGGTGACTCGTGTGATTTTCAAGAGGCTGCTCCCTTTGGATCTGGTTTCAAAGCGGTGTGACTGACAGTGGATTGCGGCAAGGGGGTCGTGGCGGGTTTACCGGTCAGCGCGCGCAAGGCGTCGCCACGGGGTGCGGTGCGTGCGAAAAAGATCACCACGGCGGCGACCAGTGAGGTGGCGGCCAGGCCGTAGAGCCCGCCCTCGATTGAGCCGGTTTTTTGTTCGAGAAAACCGAATGCCGTCGGCGCCACGAAACCGCCCAGGTTGCCGATGGAATTGATCAGGGCGATCACCGCGGCGGCGATGCGCGCATCCAGATAGCCTTGCGGAATCGGCCAGAACAACGCCGAGGCCGCCTTGAAACCAATGGCCGCAAAACAGATGGCGACGAAGGCGAAGATCGGTCCGCCGGTGGTCGACATGAACATGCCGAACGCCGCAATCACCAGCGTCAACGCCACCCAGGCTTGCTGGTGTTTCCATTTGTTGGCCATGGCGGCGAAGCCATACATCGCGACGATGGAAATCAGCCACGGAATCGAGTTGAACAGGCCGACCTGGAAGTCGCCCAGATTGCCCATTTTCTTGATCATGCTCGGCAGCCAGAACGTGGCGCCATAGATGGTCAGGGCAATGGAAAAGTAGATAAAACAGAACAGCGCGATTTGCTTGTCGGCCAGCAGTTTGAACATCGACGGCTTGATTGTCTGCGCGGCTTCTCGAGCCTGCTGCTCCAGCGCGATGGCGCCCACCAGCGCGTCCTTCTCTTCGGCGCTCAGCCACTTGGCTTCACGCGGATGGGATTGCAGCCAGAACCAGACAAAACCGCACAGCACGATGGAGGCAAAACCTTCAATCAGGAACATCCACTGCCAGCCATGCAGGCTGAAACCGCTGACGTTCAGCAGCGCACCGGACACCGGGCCGGAGATGACCGACGCAATGGCCGAACCACTGAGAAAAATCGCCATGGCCTTGCCCCGTTCCGTCGACGGCAGCCACTGGGTGAAGTAGTAAATGATGCCTGGGAAAAAACCCGCTTCGGCCGCGCCGAGAATGAAACGCAGCACATAAAAACTGGTTTCGCCGCGCACGAAGGCCATGGCCATGGCGGCGGCGCCCCAGGTGAACATGATGCGCGTCAGCCACGCGCGAGCACCGTAGCGTTGCAGCAACAGGTTGGAGGGCACTTCGAAGATCGCGTAACCAATGAAGAACAGCCCGGCGCCCAGGCCATAGGCTGCGGCGCCGATGCCCAGGTCGGTTTCCATGTGGCTGCGCACGAAGCCGATATTGACCCGATCGATGTAGTTGACGATGAACATCACCACAAACAGCGGCAGCACGTGGCGTTTCACCTTGGCCGCGGCGCGGGCGAGCACACTCGGGTCTGGCGGATTCTGGAGGGTATTCAAGAGGCAACTCCCGATCATTGTTTTTTTAGGGACGAGCCGATCATGGACGCGGCAATTGATCCCGTCTAATCTAACTTGGCATTCGATTGATACCTGGATTAGATCAATGTTCGAACTGACTCAACTGCGCTGCTTCACCACAGTGGCCACCGAACTCAACTTTCGGCGCGCCGCCGAACGCCTGAACATGACGCAACCGCCGCTCAGTCGACAGATCCAGTTGTTGGAGCACCATCTGGGTGTCGAGCTGTTCACCCGCACCACCCGCAGCGTCGCCCTCACCGCCGCCGGTCGTGCCTTCTTCATCGAAGCGCAGAACCTGCTGGAGCGCGCCCAGCAAGCCGCCGTCACCGCCCGGCGTTTTGCCGAAGGCGACATCGGCTCGGTCAACATCAGCTTCGTCGGGAGCGCGGTGTACGAATTCCTGCCCAAGGTCATCGCCGAAGCACGGCTCAAACAGCCCCACGTCAAAATCGACCTGTCGGAAATGAACACCTACCAACAGCACGAAGCCCTTCGCGCTCGGCGGATCGATCTGGGCATCGTCCGCGCGCCCTTGCTGGAACCGGGCTACGCCACCGAGTGCCTGGTGCGTGAGCCGTTCGTGCTCGCCGTCCCCAGTCGCCACCCGCTGGCGACTGCCGACACCGTGTCCGTCCAGGACCTCGACGCGCAACCGTTCCTGATGTACTCCCACGCCGCCTACCCGCCCTTCAACGAACTGCTGACCGGGATGCTGCGCTCCGCCCGCGTGGCCCCGGAATACGTGCAATGGCTCGGTTCGTCACTGACGATTCTGGCGCTGGTCAACGCCGGAATGGGCCTGGCCCTGGTCCCGCGTTGCGCCACCAGCGTGGTGTTCAAGAACGTGGTGTTCCGGGATATCGATCTGGGGGAAGGCGTGCAGAGTGAGCTGCATCTGATCTGGCGCGAGAACAATGACAACCCGGCGTTTGCGATGTTGCTGGAGGGGATCAGGAAGGCTGTGAGGGAGGGATGGGGCGTGTGAAAGCATCGATCAAACGATGAATACCTGTGGCAAGGGGGCTTGCCCCCTCACCACAATCAGCGGTTACACAGAGGGCTCAACCTTATCCAGCACCCGGTTCGCCGTGATCTCCGCCACCATGATGCTGTTGGAAATACCCAGCAAGGCGTAGCGTGACTCACCCTCCAGGTGATCCACCAATTGATGGACCATCACATCGACCGACGCCAACGTTTCGACCAAAAACACGGCCAGGGTTTCGGTCGTGGCCGCCGGGTCCACGGAAAACAGCGTACTGCGCGTGCGCTGGGTGGCTTTGATGTCCGCGTTTGACGGGAAGTGAAAATTGAGCGCGCGCTCGGCGGCGGCGTGGAGTTTTTTGGAGTCGAGGGTTTCGTATGGGGATGCGGGGTCGGTATCTGGTGGATCGGTTTCTGGCGATTCGGTATCTGGTGGATTGGGCGTTACTTTGAACATTGGCTCTAACCTCATAAGAGTGAGGCTGCAACCCGCTCGCGACTAAACGATAGGGAGGCAGCTGTGCACAGGTTAGTCGACCGATGAGCCAAGAAATCGGCGCGCCGAAGCGCCCTGCGCACAACCGCCATCAAGTGCAGGCATGGGATACCTGACTGATAGGGACACTGTGCGTCTTGACATCAACGGGCGACTAAACCCGATCACTGATGGGCAGTGACGGGAATCAAATTACCGAGGGAGCCCAAGGCGCACAAGCCGGCGGATTCTGGCGTAGCCGTAGGCAACGGCGCAAGGTTTTGTAGCTTTCAGGACGTAACCTGGAGGGCGTTTAAACACGCGCTTTCAAAAGTTGTTGAATGAGCCGACACGTAGTTCCTAAAGACTCCTGTCGTGGGAATGATCAATAACCTGTGACGAGGGGGACGGCTTTATTGTTCCTGCCGTCTGAAGCCGCTCACTTCTGCGGAACGACAAAACTCACTTCCGTATGGGTGAGAATCTTGTGAGTCGGATCCGCCACTTCAAGCAGCACCTTATGCGTGCCGGGCGTCAGCCCAACCACGATAATCGGATCTTCACTGGTGTGCGCCCATGTCCCTTTCCAGTCGTCGACGGTCACATGCAGGTGAGCGAGACGGGGTGATACGTCAGCAGCCGTTTTGCCAAACACCGGCATGATCCTGGCGTGTTCTATTTGATACTGGATGATGACAACCCCGCGGGCGAGCGGCTCGGCAAGCGGCGGATAGGCGATGAGCGTGGGCACCGCCTCGGATTCCAGCGGGAGGATTGCCGGTGGCTGCTGGGGGGCTGCAATGCCTTGACCGCTTGCGGCGATGTAAAGAAAGAATCCCGACGCAACGGCCAAGGCATTTCTGAGCGCGACGGGCATGATTGTTCTCCCGTGAGATAACTTAAGGCTAGATCAAACTTGGCAGTTGTCGATATGGCACAGAACGTGCCGCATCCTCTCGAACGCCGCACACCCTCAACGCCCGATGGATGACTTATCGAGTATCGCTCGATACCCTACCTCCCAGTTCCCAGCCCAACGCCCCTTTCACCCAGGCGAGCATGTCATGAAATCCCCCGCAGGTTTGCTGCTGTCGGCTATCGAACTGGACCGTACCAGCGCCATTCCCCTGTACCGCCAACTGTATCTGCAAATTCGCAAACAGATACTCAACGGCAGAATCCAGGGCGGCGTGCGTCTGCCGTCGACGCGGACCTTGAGCCAGGAATTGGGGCTGTCGCGGATCACCATTCTCAATGCGTTCGATCAGTTGATTGCCGAAGGTTTTCTGGCCTCGCGCACCGGTGCCGGTACGTACGTCGGCACGGAGTGGGAAAACCGGGGGATCGAGGACGAGCAAACGTCCCAGCCACCGCGCCTGTCGGACCTGAGCCAGTCAATGCTGTCGCTGCGCAGCGATCATTTTCGCGGGGTGTCCTATGCCGACTGGGACCCTGCGACCCCAACCTCTTTCCTGCCCAGCCACAGCACCTATGAAGCCTTCCCGCAGGCGATCTGGCGGCGCCTGATGAACC
This sequence comes from Pseudomonas mucoides, assembly GCF_015461845.1. Lineage (GTDB taxonomy): Bacteria > Pseudomonadota > Gammaproteobacteria > Pseudomonadales > Pseudomonadaceae > Aquipseudomonas > Aquipseudomonas mucoides. The sequence continues at coordinate 1,134,063 of NZ_JACOPW010000002.1, forward strand.
GTCATCTGCTCAAGCCCACCAAGGCCATTCTGGGTTATGGCGAATTGCAAGGCTTGCAGGCGTTTCGCGCGGCGATTGCCGAATACGTTTTCGATGCGCGGGGCATCGACTGCGATGCCGGGCAAGTCGTGATCGTTTCCGGCGCGCAGCAAGCGTTCAACCTGCTGGGCATGTTGCTGCTCAATCCGCAGGACAGCGTCTGGATGGAAGATCCGGGGCACATCGCCGCGCGCATTGCGTTGCAGGCCCAAGGGGCGCAGGTGATTCCCTTGCGTATAGATGAACAGGGGATCGACGTCCAGCAAGGCCTGGCCGAGTGCCCTGATGCCCGCCTGGTGTTTTGTACGCCGTCGCGCCAGCACCCGTTGGGTGTCACCCTCAGTTATGCGCGGCGCCAGGCGCTGATCGACTGGGCGGCGCAGCATCAGAGCTGGATCATCGAGGACGATTGCGACAGTGAGTTTCGCTACAGTGGCCGCCTCCTGCCGGCGCTGTATGCCATGGACCAGATGGCCCGGGTGATCTACGTCGGTACGTTCAGCAAAGTGCTCTTCCCGTCACTGCGACTGGGTTACGTGATTCTGCCGCAGGCACTGGTCGAACCCTTTTGCACGTTGCGTGCGGTGATGGATCGCAGCCCGCCCACCCTGCTTCAGGCGACGACAGCAGACTTCATGGGCGAAGGCCACTTTCTGGGGCACATCCGCCGCATGCGTGCGCTGTACAAGGCGCGCCAGCAGGCCTTGATCGGAGAGCTTGAAAAGCAGATTGGCAGCTTTTTCAGGATCACCCCGGCGGACGCCGGCATGCACCTGATCGCCTGGCTGCCCGCCGAACTCAGTGACATCGAAGTTGCCCGGCAACTGGCCCAGCGCAACATCCACACCTACGCCTTGAGCGACTACCGCATCCAGCATGCCCTGCCGCCGGCGCTGTTGATCGGCTTTGCCGGCACACCCGAACACCAGGCCCGGGAGCGTGTCGAGGCGCTGGCCCAAGCCTTGCGCGCATTGGGTTATCTGCCGCCGACCACTTGAGGCGAGGCAAGTGGTCTTATCAAATAACTGATAGTGGATCTATCGAGAGTTCCTGACTGGCGCGATAAAGGCTGCGCCGGCAGACCCGGTGTCTGAACCAGGAACGACTCTAATGAACAATAAGATCCAGGAACGATTCAACGCCTTGCTGAGCCATAAAGTGGTCGAAGACGGGGCTGTCCCCGTGCTCACGGATGCACTGGCCCGGCGGTTGCTTGAGCGTCTGGGGCAATTGCGTCTGTTTGCCCACGCCTACCCGCTACTGACCAACCTCACCCACGGCCGTGTGACCCCGGCCGACCTGCTGGACTTCGCCTATCGCCACGAGCTGCAAGGCCTGAGCCTGCACTTGCTCGACGGCGAGGAAAACAGCCTGAGCCAGATGTCACCCGTGCAACTCCAGGCGTTTGCCGCCAAGGCCAAGGCGCTGGGGCTGGATGTACACCTGGAAATCAGCAGCACGCGGAAAAAGGATGTCAACCAGGTGATCGCCATCGCCAGGGCGCTGGGGGTGCGCAACATCCGTGTTTACTCGCGTTACGAGGGCATGCTGTCACAGGTCATGGAGATCATCGAAACCGACCTGCAGTACCTCGCGCAGCAAGCCGATGAACACGACCTGTTCTTTGACTTCGAGCAGCATGAAGAACTCAAGAGCGGCGAAATCGCGCAACTGCTCAATCGCCTCAACCACCCTCGCCTGCATGCCCTGTTCGACTTCGGCAACATGATCAATGCCTGCGAACAGCCTTTGCAGGCCCTGCGCAACCTGGGGCCGCACATCCGCCAGACGCACATGAAAGGCGTACGCATCGTCCCCGAACACAACGGTTTCGGCCATTACGGTGTACTGCAGGGCAGCGACGAAGACGATCTACCCAGCGCCCGCCTGCTGTTCGAATTGTTGATGCTGGGCGAAGCCACCCCACAGGTGATCGCCTTCATTCTCGAGCAGGAAAACCACTACGTGGCCCCCGCCTTCCGCCAGAGCATCGAGGCCGCTGATCCGTTTATTGCTTACCGGGAGATGAGCGAAACGCCGCTCCCGAACGGCTTCTCGCTGGAGCAAATGCTGGCCGATGAACACCGTTGGGCAAACAACCAGGTCGCCTATGTCCGTAGCCTGCTGGCCGAACTGCGCACCTTGGCCGAACTGACCCTGGCCAGCCCTTCCAACGCCTGACCCTGACGACCCGATTACGCCCGGAGAACAATAATGACAACTCAAAACAAGGCCAAGTGGCTCCGATTCCTGATCCTCATCCTCGGGGGCGGCACCATCTACAAACTGGCCAACCTCAAGGACGCCTTTTACGTGCCCATGCAGGAATTCATGGGGTTGAGCCACACTGAAATCGGCATGCTGCTCAGTGCCAACGCGATCATCGCCACTGCGCTGTTTGTGCTGGGCGGCCTGCTCGCCGATCGCTACGACACGCGCAAGCTGATCCCCCTCGGCCTGATCGGCACCGGTGGCCTGGGGTTGTACCTGGCGACCTTTCCGCCCTTCAGCAATTTACTGATCGTGTTCAGTCTGTTAGCCGTGTGCGCCGACTGCCTGTTCTGGCCATCGCTGCTCAAAGCCATCCGCAACCTGGGTGACGATCAGGAGCAAGGCCGGTTGTTCGGCCTGCTCGAAGGCGGGCGTGGCGTGGTGGATACACTGGTGGCGTTTTCGGCGCTGGGCGTGTTCGTCGCCATGGGTTCGGGCGAAACCGGCCTGAAGTCGGCGATCCTGTTCTACTCGGTCATCGACATTTTGGCCGGCACCCTGACCTGGTTCCTGCTCAAGAGCGGCAACGCGCAGTCGGTGGCCAAGCCCAAGAATGGCCTGGCGAACCTGATGGAAGCGATCAAGGTTCCAGGCATCTGGCTGGTCAGCCTCAACGTGTTCATGGTCTACATCGTCTATTGCGGCCTGACCTATTTCATTCCCTACCTCAAGGAAATGTACGGGTTGCCCGTGGCATTGGTGGGCGCCTACGGCATCATCAACCAGTACTTCCTGAAGATCCTCGGCGGACCTGCCGGCGGTTTTATTGCCGACAAGCAATTCAAGAGCACCAGTCGCTACCTGAAGTGGGCATTCCTGGCGCTGTTGCCGCTGATGGGCGTAATTATGTTGATTCCGAAAAGCCCGGGCTTCATCTATGCGGGCATGGCTGCCACCCTGTCCTTCGCCTTGATCGTGTTCTCCATGCGCGGGGTGTTCTGGGCGCCCATGGGTGAAGTCGGCATTCCCCAACACATCACCGGCTCGGCCTTCGGAATCGGTTGCCTGATCGGCTATGCGCCCGGCATGTTTGCCTACGTCATCTACGGCGCGATCCTCGATCATTTCCCCGGTGAACAGGGTTACAACTATGTCTTCACCTTGATGAGCCTGCTGGCCGTCGTGGGCTTCATGGTGTCGAGCCTGCTTTATCAAGCGGTGCGCAAAAAATCCGTGACCACTGACGGCATGAGTGCGGCGCAAGCCTGATCGTCGAGTGCAGAGGTCATCGGCATTGACGATGACCTCTGCCTCGCCCGTCACTCAATGCGGCGCGCGAGGAATCGTCTTCAGTAGGTCTTCAGGGCTGATGTAACCCACCACCGGCTCTGAACCACTGCCCGGCAGTGGCAGGTCAAGGATGTGGCCCTTGATCTTGCCGATGACGTGCATTTCGCAAGGCTTGCAGTCGAACTTCAGGGTCAGCACTTCGTCACCGTGCACCAGTTGCATTGGCGCGACTTTGGTGCGCACACCGGTCACGCCTTTGGCTTGCTTGGGGCACAGATTGAAAGAGAACCGCAGGCAGTGCTTGGTGATCATCACTGGCACTTCCCCGGTTTCTTCATGAGCCTCAAACGCCGCGTCGATCAGCTTGACGCCGTGGCGGTGATAGAAGTCCCGGGCCTTCTGGTTGTAGACGTTGGCCAGGAACGACAGGTGCGACTCCGGATACACCGGCGGCGGCGTGGTTTCGGCCTTGCGGTGACCTCGCGGGTGGGCGAGCAGCCGGGCCGCGGTCAATGCCTCGATCACTTCGCGACGCAAGGCTTTGAGCTGCGAGTTGGGAATGAAAAACGCCTGGGGTGCATCCAGCTCAATGGCAGTGGCGTGGTAGTCCGTGGTGCCCAATTGACCGAGCAGGTCGCGCAGTTGCTCCAAGGCCTGCTCCGGCTTGTTGGCCAGACCGAACGGACCGTCCAGCGACAGGCTCGCGCTGACGCCCTCCTCGCTCGTGGCGGTCAATTGCAGGCGCTGCTCATCCAGACGGGCCACCCAACTCAAACCGATACGGCGTTCGGCAGAAGTCTTCTGCAAGGCTTGCTGCCAGTTATGGTCAAGGTTGCGGCTCAGTGGATGGTTGGGCCGCAGCTTGAACATCCCGTCTGGCATCTCGTTGGGTTCGACCCGGTAGCGATAGCGCTTCTGGCCGTCTTCGAGGAATTCACCCTTGGGCTCGGCGATGTTGGCGCGGAAACCCACCACCTCGCGTTTGATCTGCACATTAAGGCCGTCGCCATTGGACAGCGGCTCGAAGGTCACCACCTGCAAATCACGCTTGCCGACCTTCTCCACCACGCCCACCGACAAACCGGTGAAGGTCGGTGAGTCGAAGGCGCCGATGTCGATCTTGCGATCAGTGACGAAGTAATCGGTGCTGCCACGGTGGAAGGTCTTGTCCGGGTCGGGCACGAAGAAGTGCGCGGTGCGGCCGCTGGAGGCCCGCGCCAGGTCCGGGCGGTCTTCCAGCACGTCGTCCAGACGCTGACGGTAATAGGCCGTGATGTTCTTCACATAGCCCATGTCCTTGTAGCGCCCTTCAATCTTGAACGAGCGAACCCCGGCTTCGACCAACGCCCGGATGTTGGCGCTCTGATTGTTGTCTTTCATCGACAGCAGGTGTTTTTCGTAGGCGACGACGCGGCCTTGGTCGTCCTTGAGGGTATAAGGCAAACGACAGGCCTGGGAGCAGTCGCCCCGGTTGGCACTACGACCGTTCTGGGCGTGAGAAATATTGCACTGCCCGGAGAACGCCACGCACAACGCGCCGTGGATGAAGAATTCGATCGCGGCATCGGTCTCGTCGGCGATGGCGCGAATCTCTTGCAGGTTCAGCTCGCGGGCCAATACCAGTTGGGAGAAACCCGCCTGGTCCAGAAACTTCGCCCGTGCCAGCGTGCGGATGTCGGTCTGGGTGCTGGCGTGCAGCTCAATCGGCGGGATATCCAGCTCCATCACCCCCAGATCCTGAACGATCAACGCGTCGACGCCGGCATCGTACAACTGGTGAATCAGCTTGCGCGCCGGCTCCAGTTCGTTGTCATGCAGGATCGTGTTGATCGTGGTGAACACGCGGGCGTGATAGCGACGGGCGAACTCCACGAGTTGCGCAATATCGCTGACTTCGTTGCAGGCATTGTGCCGGGCGCCGAAGCTCGGGCCACCGATGTACACGGCGTCGGCGCCATGCAGGATGGCCTCGCGAGCGATGCTCACGTCACGGGCGGGGCTGAGCAATTCCAGGTGATGTTTGGGAAGAGACATATTTTTTATCTGGTTATCACGGTAGGTGCGCATTGTAGCGGGCAAAAACGAGATGGGCACGTGGGGCGACGGAATGAGGGTTGTTGCACACCTGCACAGCAAAAGCAGCACTTGCCGACACCCACTTGCAGCGAGTGTCAGCAAGGGGTCGCACTACTTCGATACCACCACCGCCGGTGGCTGCCAGCTGCCTTCGCCAGGGGGAAGAATCGAAGGCGGTGCGGTCTTCGGCCAGTAGAGACGCATCACCAGATAGACCGTGTCGTCAGGTGCCGGCAGCCAGTTGGCTTCCTTGGCCTTGCCGGGGGAGTCCTTCTGGATGTAAATCGTCAGTGAGCCATCCGTGTTTTTCTTCATGGCCGACAGCATCGGCGAATTGATCAGGTAACGGTTGAGCGGATTCTTGATCAGCAGTTGGCTCTTGCCGTCGTACAGGGTCACCGACCAAAAGGCATTGACCGGCGGCAGCTTGCCGGCCGGGAAGGTAAGCGTGTAGTTGCGCTTGCTGGTATCCAGCGTCTGGCCGTTGCCGTCGGTGCGGGTATAGGGGTACATCGCCTCAACGGCGTCATTGCCGTAAAGGCCGCCCTTCGCGGCACCGGCACGCATCAGCCAGTCGGCCTTGTAGAACGCCTGGTCGCCGAAGAACGCACCGACGTTCCAGCCATTGATGTTTTTCATGCCGCTCGAGAGAAACTGGTCCACCTTCTCATCGCCGGCCTTCATTCCCAGCAAGACTACCGCTTTGTGTTCGAGCGAGAGGTCTTTGAATTCGAAGCGCCGGCCGGGGCCTACGCCGATGCTGGCCAGCTTCGCCCGGATCTGCTTGTCGTCAGCCGATGGCGGCACATACTCCAACGCGGCCGACAGGTACTCGAAGAAATTGTCCTTGATCCCCGCCGTGGTGGCCGGTACGAAATCAATCTTCGGGGCCGCGGGCGGCGCTGGTTGATGGAGGAAGGCTGAAAGCGGCTGGACCTTGTAACCCGCCTGAACCTTCTCGACATTGGGCATGTCGGCTGGATTGAACAACTGGGTCCGGATCAACGTCAGGGCAAAGGGGGTCGTGGAGGTGAACACTTTATCGATGCCAGGCGGTGTCGCCCCTTTCCAGTCAGGGCCTGCAATCAGATAGCTCCCGGGCGCGCTGGCCGTTGCCCGGCTGCCGATGTAGCCAAAGTTATAGGTGTTGCCGTCGATCAGCTGCACCGAGTAATAGCGCTTTTTGGAGACTGCCGGCACGGTGATCACCAGAGGCTCGGCACGCAGGTCGGTCCAAAGTATCGAGTATGGAGTGTCGCTGTTTGGCGTAATGACGGCAGTGTCAGCGGGCGTCGCGACCCGATGTTCGTTATACAGTCGGTTGAAGGGCGCCTTGAACTGGCTGGACTTGGGGTCCACCGCGAACTCGTTCATCACGGCGTAGTTCATCACCAGCGGCAGGCCGTAGATAAAGCCTTCCTCGGCGATAGCCTTCGTCTGTTCGAGGCTCGGCGCGGGTACGCCCTTGGCCACATCAGCCTTGTCTGCCTGTGTGATCGGATCGTTCTTGCTCGCACATCCCGTGAAAAGCGTTGAACCCACCACGACAAGTGCCGCAACTAATGTCCAGCCCCGGTTAAACGTCCTGTTCATGTCCACCTCGTTTGTTCTGAGCAAGTTGGCACCACGCCAGTCTGACGACTGAATGCCTGCAAGAACCCTAGGCACAGGGTTCCGGCTCGTCAAACGGACAAGGACAATTTTGAGTTCATCACTGATTGACGGTGCTTCGCGATGTGAACAAGGCCATCACTGCCGCGAGCACCAGCAAGATAGCGCTGGCGAGAAAGGTCATGCGATAGCCGCTCCCGTCGAACAACAGCCCGCCGAGGGTAGAGCCCAGGGCAATGGATAGCTGAATGACCGCCACCATCAGGCCGCCACCGGCTTCAGCATCCTTGGGCAACGCCTTGGCCAACCACGACCACCACCCCACAGGTGCCGCCGTCGCGATCAGGCCCCACAGCCCCAGTAATACAAAAGCAGCCACGACGCCACCGCCAAGGACAATCAAGGACAGTGCAATGGCGGCCATTAAGAGTGGAATGCTGACCAGGACGCGGTACAGGCCGGTTTTCAGGAAACTGCCGATCAGAAGGGTCCCGACAAAACCCGCCACGCCGATGACCAGCAGGATCATCGACAACAGGGAGACCTCTACACCCGTGACGGTCTCCAGAAACGGGCGCAGATAGGTGAACAATACAAACTGCCCCATGAAGAAAATGCCCACGCTCAACATGCCGAAACGGACCAATCGGCTCTTCAACAATCGAAAGACATTGCCCGTGCCCGCTTTACGCGGCGTCGCCGTCATGGCTGGCAGGCTGATCCACTGCCAGATCAATGCGATGATCGCTACCGGAATCAGGCAGAGAAAAGCACCCCGCCAACCGATGACACTCCCCAGATAGCTTCCCAGTGGGGCGGCCACTACGGTTGCCAGCGCATTGCCGCCGTTGAAGACTGCCAGCGCCTTGGGCACGCTATGGGACGGTACCAGGCGCATGGCCATTGCCGCCGACATCGACCAGAACCCGCCGATCACCACGCCGATCAGCGCACGCCCCATCATGTACACCGTATAGTTTGGCGCCAGACCGACCACCAGCCCCGACACGCACATAATCCCGGTCAGTAGCAGCAACAGCGTCTTGCGGTCCATGGCGCCCGCAAGCCTGGAAATCGAAAGGCTTGTCAGCACCGCGAAAGCGCCGGAGATGGCAATCCCATACCCGGCCAGTCCTTCACTGATGTGCAGATCCGACGCAATCGGCGTGAGTAAACTGACAGGCATGAACTCGGAGGCGATCAGCGCGAATACGCACAGTGTCATCGCAAAGATGCCACTCCAGTAAGCCGGCCGTTCCCCAGTTCCCGGCGTGCCGAGGGCATCACCTGTCGGGGTGTCGAATACAGGTGTCTCGCTCATCCTTAGTACTCCGTTCCAGATAGGTGACAGAGCTTGACGGATTCGAGATACCTTGATTAGTAGGTGTAATCTTCATGTGCTTTTGAGAAAAACTCAGCAATGGCCCATACCAAAGTCAACGATCTCCAAGCTTTTCTGGCAGTGGCACGCGATCAAAGCTTCACCAAAGCCGCAGCCAAACTGGGCATTACGCCTTCTGCACTGAGTCATACGATCCGGGCACTTGAACAAAGACTGGGAATACGTCTGCTCGCCCGCACGACACGCAATGTGTCGCCGACAGAGGCAGGCGAACGATTGATGCGCTCGATCGCCCCGCTTTTTGATCAGATCGCGGTCGAGATTGAAGCCTTGAGCGAATTACGGGACAAGCCCAGTGGCACGATTCGTATTTCCTGCACCGACGATCAGATTGAGTTGTGCATTCGGCCGATGCTTGCAGGCTTCTTGAAGAATTACCCGGATATCACCCTGGAGTTCTACGTCGACTATGGATTCACCAACGTGGTCGAGGAACGCTTCGATGCCGGCATTCGCCTGGGCGAATCGATCAGCAAGGACATGATCGCCGTTCGCATAGGACCGGATTGGCGGTTGGCGGTGGTGGGCTCTCCAGCCTATTTCGAACACAACCCGGCACCCACAACCCCCTATGAACTGACCGGGCATGACTGCGTGAATATCCGACACAGGCCATCAGGGGCGATTTACGCCTGGGAGTTTGAACGAGATGGCCGGGCGTTTACGGTCAAGGCAGATGGGCCACTGGTTTTCAACAGCATCATGCATGTTCTCAATGCCGCCGTTGATGGCATTGGTCTGGCCTATGTACCCGAGGAATTGGTCGCACCGTATCTGGCCGACGGCCGCCTCAAAGAAGTCCTGGCCGACTGGTGCCCCGAGTTTCAGGGTTACCACTTGTATTACCCCAACAGACGCCAGACCTCTCCCGCCTTTTCTGCATTGGTGGAGGCGCTGAAATATAGAAGCTGAGTGTTCTGGGCGCAGCGCATGACCCAACAGGTTCGTCCCGGGGATACCATCGTGCGCATGGGCGGTGACGAATTTATCGTCTTGCTGCCAGATCTGCTTCGGGATGAGGACGTTGTACCGGTGGCCGAGCGATTGATGGCCAGCATTGCCAGACCCTACTGCCTCCAGGGCATTGACCTGCACGTGAGTGCAAGTATCGGCATCACCCTGAGTGATGGTGACATCGAGCAGCCGATGCAGCTGATCCAGCAAGCTGACATGGCCATGTACAAAGCCAAGCAGCAAGGGCGCAACAACTTCCAGTGGTACAGCAGCGATCTCAATCAACGCGAAGGGCAGTCGCTGCGACATTATTCAGGGCTATTACTTTGCCAAACCGATGCCATACGAGGCACTTGAGATGTTCTTGGGCACCAAAGTCGAGTGACTGCCGGTCTACACCGCGTCCACGTCATTGACCGGCAACGAAGCAAACATTTCAGCGCGGCACACCTCAAGGATCTCATCCGCCAATGCGGAATCATCCGGGCAGGCACGTGACAAAATAATTGCACCGACAGCACGAGACAGCAGGTCGATCATTTTCTTTCTCCCCTCACCCGAAGCGGCATCCGGCTTCGTCGGATATTTGTCCCCGAGCGTTTGCAAGGTGTGCTCGATCCCTTCGGCAAACGTCGCTTTCACATCATCCGATTGACGCGCCGCGTCGCCACACAACGCGGCCATGGTGCAACCGTTGCCGCGTCCGTCCCGATGTTCCCTCGTCACATAGACGTCGATGAAGCCCGGAACATCGAGCGATTCAGCACCTTCCAGCGATTTGGAAAGGCTGCTGGCCGAGGCTTCGGCCATCAGGTCGGCCTTCGAGCCGAAATGCTTGTAGAAACCTCCGTGGGTGAAACCGGCAGCCGCCATGAGATCCGATATACCGACGCCGTCGAAGCCACGCTCACGGAACAGCTCAGAGGCCGTCTCAACGATGTGCTCCCGATTGGCCTGCGCCTGGGCCTTGGTCACTCTCACGTGCAATACCTCATGTCCACTGGGAAATCATGGGCCCAATGATACATAGATGTTGATCACAATCAAAACCGTTGACAGTTTAGATTTCGATCATCATCCTAATTGCACGCACCACCGACCTCCATCAACAGGCACGGAAGACATACCCGATGACCGACCAGAATCTGTTCACCCCTTACACGCTTGGCGCCCTCACGCTGTCGAACCGTGTCGTCCTCGCGCCGCTGACGCGCAACCGCGCAGGCCAGGGCTTTGTGCCAAGTGAGTTCGCGGCCACCTATTACAGCCAACGGGCCAGCGCAGGCTTGCTGATCAGCGAAGCCACGCAGATTTCCCGACAGGGCCAGGGTTATCAGGACACTCCCGGGATCTACACGCAGGCGCAGATAGATGGCTGGCGCACAGTGACCGATGCCGTCCACGCCAAGGGCGGAAAAATTTTCCTGCAACTGTGGCATGTCGGTCGGGTGTCGCACGTTGATCTGCAAGAAAACGGCGCCGCTCCCGTGGCCCCTTCTGCGTTGCGCGCCGCCACCAAAGTGTTCGTCAACAACCGCTTTGAAGACGTCTCCGAGCCGCGCGCACTGGAGATCAGCGAACTGCCGGGAATCGTCACCGATTTCCGCCAGGCCGCGGCAAACGCTGTCGTCGCCGGGTTCGACGGCGTGGAGATTCACGGTGCAAACGGCTATTTGCTGGATCAATTCCTCAAGGACAGCGCCAACGTGCGCACCGATGCTTACGGCGGCTCGATTGAAAATCGTGCGCGTCTGCTGCTTGAAGTGACGGCAGCCGTCGTCAATGAAATCGGCGCGGATCGCACCGGTGTGCGCCTATCGCCTGTGTCGCCGGCCAATGGCGTTTCCAGCAGTGATCCGCGGGCGCAATTCGATTACGTCGTCGATCAACTCAACGCCCTCGACGTCGTTTATCTGCACGCAGTCGAAGGTGCAACCGGTGGCCCCCGCGACGTGGCGCCATTCGATTTCGGCGCCCTGCGCCAGCGCTTCAAAAACACCTACATCGCCAACAACGGCTACGACCTGGACCTGGCGACTTCGCGGCTCGCCGAAGACCAGGCCGATCTGATTGCGTTCGGTCGTCCGTTCATTGGCAACCCGGATCTGGTTGAGCGCCTCAAGAGCGGCGCGCCGTTGTCCGCCTTCAACCCCGCCACCCTCTATGGCGGCGGCGCGGCAGGCTACATCGACTACCCGACGCTGGCTGAATCGGGCGCCATCGCAAGCTGAGCAATCAATGACCGCGCTTTTTTGTTTTCACACATCCTGAAAGAGAGATGACCCCATGAGCATTCGTCCTACCGTCCTCATCACTGGCGCCTCCACTGGCATCGGCGCCGTCTACGCCGAACGCTTCGCGCAACGCGGCCACGATCTTGTATTGGTTGCCCGAGACCAGGCACGCCTGGACGCACTTGCAGCGCGCTTGCGCAGCGAACACGGCGTCGCCGTCGAAGTGATTCCGGCGGATCTGACCCAACTCAGCGATCTGACAACCGTTGAAGCACGCCTGCGCGACGACGCCCGTATCGGCATCCTCGTCAATAACGCTGGCGCCGCGCTGTCCGGCAACTTCATCGACCAAAGCACCGACAGTGTTGCGCAATTGGTCGCCCTCAACACCACGGCGCTGGTGCGGCTCGCCAGCGCCGTCGCCCCACGCCTGGCCAAAGCAGGCGAAGGCGCGATCATCAACATCGGTTCGGTGGTGGGCCTGGCGCCCGAGTTCGGCATGTCGGTCTACGGTGCGACCAAGGCGTTTGTGCTGTTCCTTTCCCAAGGCCTGAGCCTGGAACTTTCGCCCTTGGGCGTTTACGTGCAGGCCGTGCTGCCGGCCGCTACCCGCACGGAGATCTGGGATCGCTCCGGCATCGACATCAACACCCTGAACGAAATCATGGAAGTGGGCGATCTGGTGGATGCCGCACTGGTCGGTTTTGATCGGCGTGAGCCAGTGACGATCCCGCCGCTGCACGAAGCTGAACGCTGGGATGACCTGCAGACTGTACGTCAGGGCCTGCTGGGGCAGATCCGCCAGTCTGCGGTTGCCCAGCGTTACCAAATCCCACAGTGATCTTTTTGTAGCGAACACCCAGCCAGGATTCGATGCAGGCGCCCAAGGCACTGCATCGAAAGCGGCCCGCTGTTCGGAGTAGACATGACTCCCACGAATACAAATAACCCCGCTGGCTCGCCGACATCGTTCGTCAATGCGGCGAACCAGTCGATCACGGTCAACGGCATTCCCTTCGCCTATCGCGACATCGGCCCCACAACCGGTGTGCCCCTCGTACTGTTCAACCATTGGGGCGCGGTGCTGGACAACTTCGACCCCGGGATCATCGATGGCCTGGCACAAACAAGGCGCATCATTGCCACCGACTATCGTGGGATCGGCGGCTCTGGAGGAACCGCGCCACTGACGGTCGGCGAAATGGCAGACGATGCCATTCAACTGATACGCGCGCTGGGTTTCGAGACAGTTGATGTGCTCGGTTTTTCACTCGGCGGTTTTGTCGCTCAAGACCTCGCCCTGAAGGCGCCCGAATGGGTGCGCCGCTTGATTCTCGCCGGCACCGGACCGGCCGGCGGCCCCGGTATCGACAAGGTCGGTTCGGTGACGTGGCCATTGATGCTCAAAGGCTTGCTGACCTTTCGCGACCCCAAGTTCTACCTGTTCTTTACTTCAACGCCCAACGGCCGCCGATCCGCCTCACAGTATTTGCGACGCCTGAAAGCACGCCAAAAAAATCGCGATAAAGGCCCGACGCCCAGCGCTTTTCTCCGGCAGTTGAAAGCCATCACCGCGTGGGGCAAACAGGTCCCTCAAGACCTCGGGCGCTTGCGCACGCCGACGCTGATCGTCAACGGCGATAGCGACATCATGGTGCCCAGCATTAACTCGATTGGGCTGGCCAACCGCATCCCCAATGCACAACTTGTGATTTATGAGGATGCCGGCCACGGCGGCATTTTCCAGCACTACGCTGACTTTGTGGACAAGGCACTGACGTTCCTTGATGCCTGATCAACGCGACGCCGTAAAAGCACCGCCCACCCCCATTCCAACCGACAAGAGCCGCACAACGATGAAGGCATTTTTAATTGATCGCTACGGCAAGAACACCGGGCGCATTGGCGAAGTCCCCGCCCCCGCGGTGGGTGTCCACGACGTCTTGATTGAGGTACATGCCAGCAGCGTCAACGTGCTGGATTCGAAGATCCGCAAAGGCGAATTCAAACTGATCCTGCCCTACTCATTTCCACTGGTACTGGGCAATGACCTGGCGGGCGTCGTGGTTGAAGTTGGCTCGCAGGTGAAGCGTTTCAAACCAGGAGACGAAGTCTACGCTCGCCCGCCAGAAACGCGGATCGGGACGTTCGCCCAATTGATCGCCGTGAACGAAAACGCAATCGCCCTGAAGCCTGCCAATACCGACATGGCTCAAGCCGCGTCGATCCCTTTGGTCGCACTGACCGCCTGGCAAGCGCTGGTCGAAACCGCCCAGTTGAAAAAGGGCCAGAAAGTGCTGATCCACGCCGGCTCCGGCGGTGTCGGCTCCCTGGCCATCCAGCTCGCCAAACACCTTGGCGCCTTTGTCGCGACCACCACCAGCACCGCGAATGTCGAATGGGTAAAGGCGCTGGGGGCCGATCGGGTGATCGATTACACACGGCAGAACTTCGAAAGTGTCTTGCACGACTACGACGTGGTGTTGAACAGCCTCGGCGCGGACGTGCTGGAGAAGTCACTCAAGGTCCTCAAGCCCGGTGGCCAACTCATTTCCATCTCGGGACCACCCACTGCGCAGTTCGCGCAGGAGCAAGGATTGTCCTGGCCATTGAAGCAAGTCATGCGCCTGCTGAGCCTTGGTATTCGGCGCAAGGCACGCAAGCGGGACGTCAGCTACGCGTTCGTGTTCATGCGGGCCAATGGCGCGCAACTGCAACACATCACCGCGCTCATTGAGGCCGGAATCATCAAACCTGTGATTGACCGCTCCTTCACCTTTGAATCAACGGCAGAGGCATTGACGTACGTCGAGCAGGGACGAGCCAAGGGCAAGGTCGTTGTTACGATCAAATGACTACGCTGCCTGTCGATGAGTCGACCACAGAGGCCGCTGAATCGATGTATGGTTTCGATCAGTTAGCCATCACCTCGTCCAGTGCCTGCTCGAGGGTGCTGACCGTGCGCTCGATGTTGTGCAGCTTTTCGAGTCCGAACAGACCGATGCGGAAGGTCTGGAAATCAGCCGGCTCGTCGCATTGCAACGGCACTCCGGCGGCGATCTGCAGGCCATGGTCGGCAAATTTCTTGCCGCTCTTGATGTCGGCATCATCGGTGTAGCTCACCACTACGCCTGGGGCCTGAAAGCCGGCTGCGGCCACGCTTTTGATGCCTTTGCCGGTCAACATGGCGCGCACCCGATCGCCCAGAGCCTGTTGTTCGCCGCGGACCTTGTCGAAACCGTAGGCTTGCGTCTCGTTCATCACGTCGTTAAATCGCGCGAGGGAATCGCTGGGCATGGTCGCATGGTAGGCATGGCCGCCCTGCTCGTAAGCCTGCATGATCTGAAGCCACTTTTTCAGGTCGCAGGCGAAGCTGCTGCTTTGCGTCTGTTCGATGCGCTCGAGGGCCAAAGCACTGAACATCACCAGGGCGCAGCAAGGGGAAGCGCTCCAGCCTTTCTGCGGTGCGCTGATCAACAGGTCGACTGCGCATTTGTGCATATCAACCCACAGCGCGCCTGAGGCGATGCAGTCCAGCACGAACAGGCCACCCACCGCATGCACGGCGTCGCCGACGGCCCGCAGGTAGTCGTCGGGCAGGATAATCCCTGATGAAGTTTCAACGTGGGGGGCGAAGACAATCTGCGGCTTCTGCGCCGCAATGGCGGCCAGCACTTCGTCAAGAGGGGGTGGGGCGTAGGCAGCCTGGCGCCCCGTCTCGACCGGTCGGGCTTTGAGCACCGTAGTGGCCGCCGGGATGTTGCCCATCTCGAGGATCTGGCTCCAGCGATAACTGAACCAGCCGTTGCGTATCACCAGACACTGCTGGTCGGTGGCAAACTGTCGCGCCACCGCTTCCATACCGAATGTGCCGCTGCCCGGGACCACCGCAACAGCCTGGGCGTTGTAAACCTGTTTCAGGGTCCTGGAAATGTTCTTCATTACGCCTTGAAATGACTGCGACATGTGGTTGAGCGAGCGGTCGGTGTAGACCACTGAGTACTCGACCAGCCCCTCGGGATCGATACTGGGATAGAGCTTTGACATGGAGTGACTCCTTTGGCAGAGATGTCAGTGGTATCGACCCTGCCCTAAGCCTTGGCAAATGACAAGATCGCTCGGGATTGAATGGCGACTTCTGCGGTCGATAACGTCCTGTTACGAAGGGCAGCCGCCGCCGCTCGAATAAAGCTTAGGCAGGCTTGAAACAGTACGCGGCCAGTTTGTTACCGTCGAGGTCCCGGGCATAGGCGGCATAAGCATCGGGTGCCCAGCCCCGCGGCCCCGGAGCGCCTTCGTCGGTGCCGCCACAGGCCAGCGCTGCCGCGTGGAAGGCGTCGATGGCGGCGCGATTCGGTGCTTCAAAGCTGACAGTGACACCGTTGCCGACGCTGGCGGGAGCGCCGTTTGCCGGTTTCAGCACGAAAAAGGACGGGGCATTCTCACCCCAGATAGATCCATTGTCTTCCAGGTCAGCGATGCGTTTCTGGCCGAGTGCGCCGAGTACGTTGTCGTAAAAACGGCGAGCCTTTTGCAGATCGTTGGTACCGACGGTGACGTGAGTGAAGATGCTCATTTTGATGCTCTCTTTTTTAAAAACCAGGTGGGTGGGCATTGCGGTTTGCCCGTGCGCGAGACGTCTGACGCTCGACGCCAGGGCGATTCAATCAGCGATCGAAGTGGATAACGGTGCGAATACTCTTGCCTTCATGCATCAATTCGAAGGCCTTGTTAATGTCTTCAAGTCCCATCGTGTGGGTGATGAAGGTGTTGAGCGGGATTTCGCCGGTCTGGGCCTTTTCGACATACGTGGGCAATTCGCTGCGGCCTTTTACACCGCCGAAAGCGGAACCGCGCCAGACACGACCGGTGACGAGCTGGAACGGACGGGTACTGATTTCCTGACCGGCGCCGGCGACACCGATAATCACCGACTCGCCCCACCCTTTATGGCAGCACTCCAGGGCCGCGCGCATGAGATTGACGTTGCCGATGCATTCAAAGGAGTAATCCACGCCGCCCTCAGTCATCTCGACAATCACGTCCTGAATGGGCGTGTCGTGATCCTTCGGGTTGATGAAATCGGTAGCGCCCAGTTGCCTGGCGATGTCGAACTTGGCCGGGTTGATGTCGATTGCGATGATCCGCCCGGCCTTGGCCATGGTCGCGCCGATAATGGCGGCCAGGCCGATGCCCCCGAGACCGAAGATCGCCACGCTGGCGCCCTCCTCCACCTTGGCCGTGTTGAGCACCGCGCCAATGCCGGTCGTCACACCGCAACCGAGCAGGCAGACCTTGTCGAGAGGGGCATCCTTCGGAATTTTGGCCAGGGAAATTTCCGGCAGCACGGTGTACTCGGAGAACGTCGAGGTGCCCATGTAGTGGAATATGGGCTGGCCCTTGTAGGAAAAGCGGCTGGTACCATCGGGCATCAGGCCCTTGCCCTGAGTCGCACGGATCTTCTGGCACAGGTTGGTTTTGCCGGATGTGCAAAATTTGCACTCGCCACATTCGGGGGTGTACAGCGGGATCACATGATCGCCCACCGCCAGGGACGTCACCCCCTCACCGACCGCCTCGACGATACCACCGCCTTCGTGGCCAAGAATGACGGGGAAGATCCCTTCGGGATCGGCACCGGACAAGGTAAACGCATCAGTGTGACAAACACCTGTCGCAACAATACGTACCAGCACCTCACCGGCCTGCGGCGGTGCTACATCGATTTCCACAATGTGCAATGGCTGGTTCGCCGCGAAGGCGACGGCCGCTCGTGATTTGATCATGTTCGTAATTTCTCGGACGCGAAGTAGAGCCGCCTCTGTGTAGAAGCAGTAAAAATCAGTAGTAAGCGTGTGTTAAGAGGGACGTTACAAAGGGCGGGCATCCTTGCCCTCAAGATCGGTTAGAGCGATGCCTCGATCTTTTTTGCCGCCGCTTCATCTACCCAGGCGTGCCAGACTTCCGGGTGTTCCTTGAGGAACATCCTGGCCAGCTTCGGAGATTCGATGCGTTCCCGGGTCATCCTCGCCAGGTTCTGATTCAACAGGTCGATGGGAATGTTGACCTTCTCCAGAACCGCGACCAGTTCGGGAGCTTGTTCATGAAAAGCCTTGGAGAGTCCGACCATGGTGATAACGTCTTTGTTGGCGCCCGTCTTTTCTTCCAGTCTTATCGCATCGATCTGCCCCATCAGCGGTGTCGGTGACCAGTAATAGAACAGTACCGGTTCACCGCGTTTATAGCTGGACAGGACCGCCGCATCCAATGCGGCACCGGTGCCTGGACGGAAATTCGTGAAGGTGTTTTCGAGACCGTACTCTTTCAACATCTCGGTATTGTCCTGCTCACAAATCCAACCCGCGGGACAGTTGTAGAAGCGGCCTTTTGAAGGTTCCTCAGCGTCGTGAAAGACGCTCGCGTACTTGCTCAAGTCAGCGACTGTCTTGAGGTCAGGAGCTTGCGCTGGCCTGTTACGTTTAACGTCCCCTTCAACAACATAGCGCGGTACATACCAGCCCTGTGTCGCACCAATAATAGGCGCGCCAACCCCGACGACTTTTCCGGCTGCCGCAGCCTTTTTCCAGACCTCGCTGCGTTCCATCCATTCTTCGCCAAACACCTGAATGTCGTTGCCGGCCAGAGCGGTCTCAAGAATGATGGTATTACCCACCAACTGATCCGTTGCACAGCCATAACCGTCCTTGAGCACAATCATCATGATGTCGGTCAGGAGCATCCCGCTCTCCCAATTCAGGCCGGCAAATTTCACCGGCTTGCCCGACTCACACCATCCTGAAGCCTGGCTTGAAGCACTACCAACGAGCAGGCCAAGGGTGAGCAACGAGGCCAGCAAACTCTTCCTGTTTTTCATGATCAGACGCTCCGAATGATTATTATTGGGGGCAGCGAACTGTTGTGTGCAACACAGGAACAAACGAGTCCATCAGATTCAGCATGGACGAGTCTGTGCGCATACACGTGAAGCCAAGGCGTGAATCAATTGCTTTTATTGTGATTGGCGAAACTTAAACCGGGTCTACGGAGGTGCGTCCGTAGAACAACTGGCGGGCATAGGCACTGAACTCAACATTGGGCTGGTCCACGTACGCGAACACCGCATTGAGCCTCAGCCGGTCCCCTTCCACCGGCGTCACCCGGTGCAATGAATAGCGGCCGCGAAACAATGTCAGGGTGCCGGGAACTTGAGGCAAAACCTCTACCTGCTGTGTTTTCGGGTCATCGAGGAATTGCCTGACCGCGTCATAACAATCGTCGTTTTCATTGCGCAGCATGCGCACATACTCGAAATCCCCACCGGCATTCGCCGCCTGAAGAGACAGCGTGACGCTGAAGTCGGAACGGTCAAAATGCCAGCCCAATTCCTGCCCTTCCGTGAAGCCCTGCAAGTTAAGGGCAGCTAATGGATCGGCATGGCGATAGAGCGCGTCCAGCGCCAATACATCTTTGATGAAAGCAAGGACGTCGTCCGACTGATAGATCTGCCTGATCAAATGCTCGGCCGGAATATCGGCGTAGGCAACGGTGTCTTTTGCCGTGTTCATCAATCGTCTTAGCGGATGTTGCGGATCAACGCTTTCATCTTGAGGCTTGAAGTAAACCGTGTGGTTTTCCCGAAAATGAAACATGCGCGAATGCAGGGCTAGTGTCTGATCTGCCATCTCGACAACCGATGGATCGCGAACAAAACCCGGGAAGATTGCAACACCCTCCTCCCCCAGCAATGACTGGCTTTGAGCAACCAGTGCGAGGTAGGCGGGACTGGTGCGGTCAGTAATGGGATAACGCTCAAGGTCGATGATATCGCCCAGGGTCAGTGCAGGTGTGAAAGGTAAGGTAGTCATTTTTGTTGGTCTCCAGTGGCTCTGCTGGATTCAGATTGCATCGTCACAAAAAACAAGTCACGCTCATAATTTTACGCAATTTTGTGAATTATTTTCAGGTCGCCTGCCATGAGACTCACACTGGATCACCTTGTGATGCTGCAAACCCTATCGGAGGTGGACTCGGTAACCGCCGTTGCCGAGCGCCTATGGCTGACGCCCTCGGCAGTCAGTCACCGCCTACGCGAAGCCGAGCGGCGGCTGGGTGTCAGCCTGACGGAACGATCAGGAGGAAAGCTCAGGCTCAGCCCTGCTGGCGCACGCCTGGAACGAGCAGCCAAAGACATCATTGCGATACTCAATGAAGCCGAGTCTGAGGCCAGGTCCATGGCCGGTGGCGTCACGGCGTTTGTACGCATGGGTGTCACCTCCTACGGCCCGTTTCGCTGGATTCCGAAATTCATCAAGCACTACTCAAGTCTGCGGCCAGACATCGAAATCACGCTGGTGACCGTGCCCCGTAATGACGTTTATGCGAGCCTGATGCAAGGAAGACTCGATGTGTCCATCATCGATGACGGCATGGTGCCTAGCGGTGTCGCCAGGTTGCCGCTTTTTCGGGACGACTTGATTGCGATCATGGCAACCGATCATCCCCTTGCCGGAAGGAAAAACATCTACGCGCAAGACTTCAAGACCTACAACCTGGTGACGTATTCGACCGATCGCGCCAGCGGCTGGGAATATGACCGTTTCTTCGCCCCCGCCAGCATTTTGCCGCGCCGCATGATCACGGTGGAGTTGATCGAAGCCATCGTCGAACTGGTGCGCTCAGGCTACGGAATCAGCATCTTGCAACGCGATTTGGTAGCCCCCAGCCTTGAGCGCGGGGAGCTTGCGTGGGCGTCCCTGAATGACGGTCTGGATATCGCCTGGAACGCGATCATTCGCCCCTCGGAACGGGAAGACAGTGAGGTCAATAAAATGGTTACAGAGCTGGATAGCTGGATTAAAAATGCAGGAAAACCTGAGCACGGCTAATCGCTGTCTGGCCTGCGGGCTTTCCTTCCCGTCGACTCGACACCGCCTGGAAAGCCCCTCCACGCTCACACCTGATCCATCGCCTCGACCAGCCCCATATCCTCACCCAAAAACCCGCCGCTTTGATGCTCCCACAGCCGCGCATAGAGGCCGTTCTTCCCCAGCAGTTCGGTGTGGGTGCCCTGCTCGATGATGCGTCCGTCATCCATGACGATGAGCCGGTCCATGGCCGCAATCGTGGACAGCCGATGAGCAATCGCGATCACGGTCTTGCCCTGCATCATTTCATCGAGGCTTTCCTGAATCGCGACTTCGACCTCCGAATCCAGCGCGCTGGTGGCCTCGTCCAGCAGCAGGATCGGGGCGTTCTTGAGCATCACCCGGGCAATCGCGACGCGTTGGCGCTGGCCGCCCGACAGCTTGATGCCGCGCTCACCCACGAGGGTGTCGTAGCCGGTATGGCCTTGCCGGTCGCTCAGTTGGCTGATGAACTCGTGGGCCTGGGCATTGGCCGCGGCGGTGCGGATTTGTGCGTCGGTCGCATCGGGACGGCCGTAGGCGATGTTGTCGCGAATGGAACGGTGCAGCAGCGAGGTGTCCTGCGTGACCATGCCGATGGCGCCGCGCAGGCTGTCTTGCGTCACGTGTGCGATGTTCTGACCGTCAATGCGAATCTCCCCGCTGTCGACGTCATAGAAGCGCAGCAGCAGGTTGATCAGCGTGGATTTGCCGGCGCCGGAGCGGCCCACCAGGCCGATTTTTTCGCCCGCGCGGATGCTCAGGCTCAGGCCATCGAGCACCTGGCGTTCGCCGTTGTAGTTGAAGCTCACGTTATCGAAGGTGACCGCGCCACCGGAGGTCACCAGCACGCCCGCGTCCGGGGCATCCTTCACCTTGGGACCGCGGGTAAAGGTGGCCATGCCATCCTGCACGGTGCCGATGCTCTCGAACAGCGAGGTCATTTGCCACATGATCCAGTGCGACATGCCATTGATACGCAACGCCATGGCGGTGATGGCCGCCACGGCACCTGCGCCGACCTCACCCTGGTGCCAGAGCCACAGTGCATAGCCACCGGCTGCCATGATCAAACCCACCACCAACGCCTGGTTGACGATCTCGAACTGGCTGACCAGGCGCATCTGACGAAAGCCGGTTTGCTTGAAATCCTCCATCGCGGCACGCGCGAAATGCGCTTCACGATTGGAGTGGGAGAACAGTTTCACCGTCGTGATGTTGGTGTAGGCGTCCGAGATACGCCCGGTCATCATCGACCGCGCATTGGCCTGTTCCTGCCCGACTTTCCCCAGGCGAGGCACGAAGTACAGCATGGCCAGCCCGAACAACGCGACCCAGGCAATGAACGGCAGCATCAGTTTCAGGGCGAAGCCGCCGGCCAGGGCGATGATCGCGATGAAATACACCCCGATCCCGGGTGCGATCTCGATCAGGGTGAACAGCACGTCGCGCACGGCCAGCGCCGTCTGCATCACCTTGGTCGTGACGCGGCCGGAAAACTCATCGGAAAAAAACGAAAGGCTTTGCCGCAGCATCAGGCGATGGAAGTCCCAGCGCAGCCGCAACGGCAAGTTAATCGCCAAGATCTGGTGCTGCACCATGGTGCGCAACGCCACCAGCCCGACACTGGTCACCATGACGATGCCGATGCCCCACAACACGCGACTTTCCTGCGCAGCCGCTTCACCGCCGGCCTGCCAGGTCGAGAGCAGGTCCACGACCTGGCCGAGGAAGGAAAACAGCCAGGCTTCGTAAATCGACACAGCGGCACTGAGCAGCGCCAGCGCAAGAATGTAACCGCGGGCGCCCCGCGTGCAGGCCCACAGGAAGCGAGCCAGGCCGGCGGGCGGTGGTGGCACCTCATCAGGAGGAAAAGGGTCGAGCCTTCGTTCAAACGCACGAAGCATGGTGTTCTCCAAAACGGTCAAGTTGAGGGGATTCTGCCATTGAACGGTTGCTTTGAGGGTTTTGCGACGTTGAGGTAGACGCTGTTGGCAAGATTTCAGGCCGTGCGCCGCATCGGCGAAACGTTGAGCGACGCCGAAGGTGTTGCCTCAGCGGACGCCGCCAGCCGATGCTGGGCCATGAAGTCGACAAACACCCGCAGCTTCGGCGAGTGAAAGGGGCTGGCCGGCCACGGGGCACCACGCGGGATTGGGCAAGCTCCGCCTCCATGGTTTCCAGCTCATTGAATTTTCGCTGGCAGGCGTTGAGCACCTGCTGCCCTTCGTCGGTCAGTTGAATGCCGTGCGTACTGCGATGAAACAAACGCACACCCAAGCGCTGCTCAAGCCGCGCCACCGTCTTGCCGATGGCCGATGACGAAAGCCCCAGTTGATTGCCGGCCTCGGTGAAGCCCAAGGTCTGCGCGGCACGGGCGAAGATTTTCAGGGTGCTGAGGTTATCGAGCATGTTCATAGGGGCAGGCGCAGTGTGGCCACCCAATTGCAGCATGGCCTCAGCGCCAGTGACATCATCGGCCGAACCGGCGGTGATGAATTCATCGTGATCGCCCTGGGCACACCCTCCGGTCAACCCGGCGAGGGTCCATGATTCAGCTCTAGCAGTCGCCTCCGTTTCAGCGTGGAAACAACAACGTCACCGCGAATCGAAACCCCCACCCCTGTGGCCCGTCATCCGGGCTGTCGAGCCAGTACCGTGGCCCGGCTTGCACCGTCAGGGGTTGCCCGCTGATTTTCAACAGTTGTGTGACCGTCAGATTGACCGGCACGGACCATTCGCGTGACTGCCAGTTATAGGTGGACTCAGTGTTCACCCCGTAGGTCGTGAGGGTGCTGGTTGTATAGGAAAGGAACGGTTGCAGGAAGGTCTGGTTGACCTTTTCCTTGTTGTCCGGCGGGCTGCCGTCCAGCCCCCAGATGTGGTTGGCGAGTATCCCGTGCGTCCAGCCATTGGCCTGTTTCAGCGCAACCGCGGTCGGGCCGATGCCCCACTGCTCGCTACTGAGCAATTCATCACTGCCGGTAGGAATCAATATTGCCGGGCCGACGCCGAGTATCCAGCCACTGTCCGTGGGCTTTTTCGGCGAGAAGAAAAAGCTCTGGGTGATATCGCCAACACCGGACTTGTCCGCCGCGCCGTCAGGTGCCAAACCATGTTGATCAATGACCGGCAGGATCGTGCGTGAAATCAGGTTCCAGTCGTCATTGAGGGTAAATGGCAGGACCGGCTGAATATTGGTCACGCTGTGCATGCCCTCTCCGGTCGGCCCCATTTTCTGGTCCCAGTTGTACTGCACCGGCAGGCTGTACATGGCTGCCACCGGGTTGAGGGCTTGTTTGGCCAATTCTGCCGAGTCCTCAGCCTGGGCCATGGGCACGAAGCACAATGAAGCGAACAGTGCCGTAGAGGTGTAACTCCATCGCTGTATTAAATCCATTGCTCATCACCTGAATCGACAAAGCAAGAGATAAGCGTAGGCAACAGTGATCAATGTGCAATTTTCCCGAATCTCGCACGTCGACTCGGGTAGTAGAAACCGCCAAACCAGGGCGCCCAGCCTTCCAGTACTTGAATCAGGCACCCGGCATTGAGGGCACCCTCACCCGCCAGGCCACCAACGTCATGTCGGTTTTGCGCACCTCGCGCACCTGGTGTCAGCAGGTGCGCGAGGTAGCTTCAGCCTCAACAGAAAAAACGCGGCCCTGATGGTTACTGCTGCGTGCCGGGCAGCAGTTCAAAGGTGGGGGTAAACGGGGTAATGGCGGCCATCAACTGTTCGAAAGGTTTGTGATTGCCCACGAACGTGGCTTTGCCGGCCCCAACGAGTTGAGCGAAGCTGGTTTTCCTCGCCATTACGCCTTCAAGATCAGCACGATCAAGGGTGATCGTAAGGTCGGCATTTTTCGCTTGCTGCCCCTTGATATTGGTCAGAGTTGAATTGCTCAACTCAACCACAAACTGCTCACCGTTGTCGGGCGTCTTGAGATTCAAGACGAAGTGTTGATCCGCCACTTTGCTGCCATCCAGCGCGATGCCCAGGTACTCCAGCCACAACTCGGTACTCATGGCGCGAATCATGTCAGGCCCGGTGGTTTTGGGCGGTACACCCTTTGGCATGCCGTTGCGCAACTCATACGCCGCCGCAAGGAAGCTGTTGCGCACCCCTGCACTTTCCTTCTGATAACCGACCTGCTCATAGACGTCCGCAAGCAAGTCCTTGGCCTCGGTGTTCTGGGGTTCGGCATACACCAGCTTATTGAGAATTTCATAGGCTTCGCGGTATTTGCCCTGATCGAACAAGGATTTGCCCTTGGTCATGATCTTCTCTGAGCCCCCCATCATTTCCACGTACAGCGGTGCCGAATCCTTTGGTGACAGCGGCATCAGCGTCGCCGGGTTGGCATCCCAGTAACCGAGGTAGCGGTTGATCACGGCGCGGCTATTGTGCTCTTCGGAGCCGTGGTAGCTGTGGGTCGCCCAGTTGTTTTTCAGGCTGTCTGGCAATTTATAGACGTTGTGAATCTCGTTGATGGTGACGCCCTGGTTGGCCGCGTGCAGCACGGCGTTATTCAGGTTGGCGTAGGCGTCGCGTTGCGCGCGCATGATGTCCTGAATCCGCTCATTGCCCCAACGTGGCCAACTGTGCGCGGCGAACATGACGTCCGCCTGCTGTCCGTAGCGATACAAAGCGTTGTTGATGTTCTTCGACCAGACCAGCGGATCACGGACCAGAGCACCGCGCAGGGTGTAAATGTTATGGATGGTGCCGACGATGTTTTCCGCGGCCCAGAATGCCTTGAACTGCGGGAACCAGGTATTCATCTCCGCTGGCGCTTCGGTGCCCGGCGTACTTTGAAATTCCATTTCCACGCCGTCGATCGTCAGGGTCTCGAAATCTTTCGAGATATAGCGATTGGGTTCGATAAGGCCCATGTTGCCGATGGACGCATTTTTTCCGATGGCCATGTCGACGTGGCCATACGGACTGTGCGGCAACAACACGCCATATTGGAAAAATGCCCGCCGGGTCATTGCGTTACCGGCGTAGACGTTTTCAGCCACGGCATGTTCCATGAAACCGGTGGGTGCTATCAGCGGAATTTTGCCGCTGCGCACATCGGCCTCGTCGACCAACCCGCGCACGCCACCGAAGTGGTCGGCATGGGAGTGAGAGATCACCACCGCTACGACCGGGCGCTTGCCGATTTTTTCATTGATAAAGTCCAGCGCTGCCTTGGCGGTTTCCTTCGACATCAGCGTGTCGAACACAATCCAGCCCGTATCGCCCTTGATGAACGTGATGTTCGCCAGGTCAAACCCGCGCACCTGGTAAATCTTGTCCGGAACCACCTCGTACAGACCGAAGGCCATATTGAGTATCGCCTGACGCTGCAACGACGGGTTGATGCTGTCGTAGTCCTTGCCGTCGAGCAGGAAGTCATAGCTGCCCATGTTCCAGGCGACATTTCCGGCTTCGGCCATGATCTTGTTGTAGGTCGGTGCCGCAATAAAACCTTTCCTGGCCTCTTCAAAATCTCGTTTATCAGCGAACGGAAGTGTCTTGCGTACACCGTTTTGCAGTTCGATCGTGTAGGCCGAAGGCGGTTTGCCTTTGGTATCGAAGTGCGCACTTTTTGTTGTGGAAAGATCAGAACTTGCGCCGTTTGCATCGGCAGCAAAAATGCCAGGGCTAACGCCACAGCCCAGCGTCATTGCCAGTGCCAGATGAAGGGTCTTGTTGTGCATGAGGGGGTTCCTGTACCAAGGGCTGCCAAGAGCGTCAATGCGGACAATTGCGCTCGATTTTATTGTTGGGGTACGCGTCAACTTGACCCGCCAGGCCATGAATAGCATATTCATCTCATTACGAAAAATTCCGTTTCAGTGAGTTTCGATAACATAAAGGTTATGAGATGACACCCCGTCGCTTACGTCAGTTTTTGGCATTGATTGAACATGCGCACTTTGGTCGAGCGGCCAAAGCGTTAGGGGTTTCCCAGCCGGCACTGAGCAAAAGCATCCAGTTGCTGGAGAATGAACTGGGCGTCACGCTGTTCGACCGACGCCCTGAAGGCATTGCGCTGACGGCGTTCGGTCATTTGCTTCGTGAAAAAAGTCGACGCTTGTTAGTGGCCGAGGAAGATTTGCGGCGTGACATTGCCTTGCTGGCGGGAGGTGATATCGGAGCGCTGAAAGTGGCCTTGGGTCCCTATCCAAGTATGACCAGCGGATACACCAGCATCGCGCGGCTGCACGCCCGGCATCCGCACATCAAAGTCACGGCCCATGTTGCCGGATGGCGTGACGTGGCTCATCAGGTCGCGACCGGCGTAGTGGATTTGGGGATTGCCGAAATCAGCACCCTGGAGGGGCGGGACGAATTCACCTGTGAGTTGTTGGGTGAGCACCAGGGACGCTTGTTTTGTCGGCCTGGCCATCCTCTGCTTTCGCAAAAGCGGGCATTGACGTTGGCGCAAACACTCGATTATCCCTGGGTGGCTTCGCGTATTCCGCTGCGACTGTCCAGCCACTTACTCCCGGCAACGTTGGGCTGTGCCGGTGCATACGATGCAGTGAATGGTGATTTTGTACCGGCAATTGAAATAGACGTGCCCATGCAAATCGTTAAATTCGTCGAGAACAGTAACGCCCTCGCGGTAGGGAATTTATCGACTTTTGAGCGAGAGTTCCTCGCCGGCGAGGTCGTACCATTAATCCTCCATGACCTCGCCCTGCGCACCCGCTATGGTTTTATCTACCTGAAAGAGCGCTCACTGCCGCCCGCCGTCGAGGTTTACATGAACGAAGTGAGGGGTGTCGAAGAGGAAATTTGTCAGCGTGAAACCGTTCTGGCCCAAATGACAAGCGCAGTGAAAAAAGATCAAGGTTAGTGGTTCGCCTGCCGAAATATCATGCACTTTGGCGACAGCGCGGGATATTCAAGAACGCAACGCCGCGTGCATGAGCTATACCCAAGAGTCCCCCCACCGCACTTCTTCCACTATTGGAGGTTGGCAATGAAACTCTGTCCCCCCCTGTCAGCACTATTGATCACAGCAAGTCTCTTCGGCTGCACCCACTCATCAAACCCGTCAATGAATCTTCCTTTGACAGCGACCCAGAGGAACCCCGGTCATACCGCCACGACCACTTTGACTGGCGAAGGCAATCAAACCAACTTTGACTTCTACATAACCGGCGTTCCAAACGGAACCATCCTGCCCCCGCGCCTCTACACCTTCATCAACAAAGGTAGTTGCCAGCAACCCGGGCCTGCCGCGTTCGCCATGAACGATAAGGTCAATACCGAACCCAATGCGGGGACCGGCGGATGGACCTTTTACAGAAGCGCGCCGATAAAAATGCCAGACCTGTTATCTGGCAAGTACTCCATTGTCGTGCGTACTTCACCCGAGGATGGCAGCGCCGATATTTTCTGTGGCGATGTGGCGCACGCGACTCGATAAAGCACCTCTAGTCACTGTTGAGTCGAGTCGAGTCGAGTCGGGCTGTATGTGGCGATTGTATTCTTGGTTGGGATTTATTCGGGTTGTAATCCTGGCGTTACATACACCACCCCAACATCGCAATCGCCCCGTCTACTTGAAAAAAACGCACTAGACTTTTCCTGCGCCTGTATCTGCGGAGGGTCATATCACAAGGGGAAAATGATTCTGTACGCAGAACCTAGGCTAATTGCTCGGTGGTCAATGCACCAAGGGTCAATGTTGTTGTGCACTCATCGCCCGGTTGCCAGCACCATGAAACAACGAGGAATCCTGGTATGAAACAGCTATCGGATCGTTTCAGGCTATCTATAGTGTTTGCTGCGCTTTTGTCATTCAACGGACTGGCCCACGCGGCCCAAACGGAAAAGACCAACATTCTGTTTATCGTCTCCGACGATACCGGCTATGGCGACCTGGGCCCCTACGGCGGTGGCGTCGGTCGAGGCATGCCCACGCCGAGCATCGATCAGTTGGCGGCAGAAGGTGTCACTTTTTACTCGTTTTATGCCCAGCCCAGCTGCACACCCGGTCGCGCGGCCATGCAAACCGGGCGAATCCCCAACCGTAGCGGCATGACGACCGTGGCCTTCCAGGGCCAGGGCGGTGGTCTGCCCGCCGCCGAGTGGACGTTGGCATCGGTGTTGAAAACCGGTGGCTATGACACCTATTTCACCGGCAAATGGCATTTGGGCGAAGCCGACTATGCGCTACCCAACGCGCAGGGTTATGACGTGATGAAATACGTCGGCCTGTACCACCTCAATGCCTACACCTACGCTGACCCGACCTGGTTCCCCGACATGGACCCGGAAACCCGCGCCATGTTTCAACGGGTGACCAAGGGCGCGTTGTCCGGCAAGGCGGGTGAAAAACCGGTCGAGGAATTCAAGATCAACGGCCAGTACGTCGACACGCCTGTGGTTGACGGCAAGCCCGGCGTGGTCGGCATTCCGTTCTTTGACAACTACGTCGAAAAAGCCGCGCTGGAGTTTCTCGACACCGCGGCCAAATCGGACAAGCCCTTTTTCATCAACATCAACTTCATGAAAGTGCACCAGCCCAACATGCCGGCACCGGAGTTCATTCATAAGTCCATGTCCAAGTCCAAGTACGCCGACTCGATCGTCGAACTCGACACTCACATCGGTCGGATCATGGACAAGCTCAAGGCGCTCGGCCTGGATAAGAACACGTTGGTGGTTTACACCACGGACAATGGTGCCTGGCAGGATGTGTATCCGGATGCCGGTTACACCCCGTTCCGCGGAACCAAGGGCACGGTGCGTGAAGGCGGTAACCGCGTGCCCGCCATTGCCGTCTGGCCAGACAAGATCAAGCCAGACACCAAAAACCACGAGTTACTCGGGGGCCTGGATTTGATGGCCACCTTCGCCTCGGTTGCTGGCGTGAAGTTGCCCGAGAAAGATCGTGAAGGTCAGCCGATCATCTTCGACAGCTACGACATGACCCCCGTACTCACTGCCAGTGGCCCTTCTCCACGCAAGGAGTGGTTCTACTTTACCGAGAACGAATTGTCGCCGGGGGCGGCCCGTGTCGGGAACTACAAGGCCGTGTTCAACCTGCGCGGCGACGATGGCGCAGTAACCGGTGGTCTGGCGGTGGACTCCAACCTGGGGTGGAAAGGCGCCGAAAAATATGTCGCCACCGTGCCGCAAGTCTTCGATTTGTGGCAAGACCCGCAAGAGCGTTATGACCTGTTCATGAACAACTTCACCGAGCGCACCTGGACGATGGTGCCGATCACGGCAGCGATCATGAAGCTGATGAAAACCTACGTCGATTACCCGCCACGCAAACTGCAAAGCATGGGTTATGACGGGCCGATCGAACTGTCGCAGTACCAGAAATTCCAATACGTACGTGATGCGCTGAAAAAAGAAGGCATCAACTTGTCGATGCCAAACGGCAACTGATCAAACAGGCGAAACAGGGCGGCTTCATCAGAGGCCGCCACTTCGCCCTGTTTGACCCTAGCGAGCCGTCACGGCTCATGCCGATTGTCTGCGCCAAGTGCCAGGGGATGTGCCGAACTGGCGCTTGAAGGCGCGACTGAACGCGGCTTCGGATTCGTAGCCGACGGCAAAGCCGATCTGCGCCACATTACCGCGACCCTCGCGCAGCTGTTGAGCCGCCACGTGCATACGCCAGAGGGTCAGGTATTGCATCGGTGGCTGTCCGACCAATGCCGTGAATCGCTCCGCAAACACCGAGCGCGACATGCCCACCTCCTGAGCCAGGGCTTCTGCCGTCCAGCTGTCGGTTGGCCGGGCATGGAGCAGCGCCAGTGCGCGCCCAATGTGCGGGTCTCGCAACCCTGCCAGCCAGCCGCGCCGCTCCGCGGGGAGGCTGGCGACATACTGGCTGACGGCCTCGACAAACAACAATTCCGAGAGCTTGGCGATGACCGTTGTCGAGCCGACGCGCCCCGCCGCTATCTCACTGACCGCGAAACGGAAGGAGCTTTCGATCCAGGCGCCCGAAGCCGTCGCGCGCAAGTCCAGTTTCAACAAGGATGGCAGCGACGACAGCAACGGACTGAAGGGCGTTTCAGAGCCGAGGAATCCGCACAATAACTGTGTGGCCTCGCCGCCCCCGCCGCAGTTGATCCGTGAAATCGCGCCGACTTCCGGCGGCTGGATAACGTCCTTCACCAGCATGGGCTCAACGCTCAGGTCGCTGCCAAACGAATGAGCGTCATTGCGCGGAAGCAGCACGAGTTCGCCGGCCCCCACGTCGATGGCGGCACCACCGTCGATGCTTATTTGCATGTGCCCCGCCGCGACAAAATGCGATGACATGACGTGTCGGGGCGCCGCCAGGAACGGGCTGCAGTCATCCGCCGAGAGCCTGCCGTTAATGCACCAGGGCGCGGTGAGCTCCGCCTCGAGGAACACCCCTCCAGACAGCCGAATCACTCGCAAAACATCAGAAAGCGCATCCAGCATGTGCCAACCCTCCCTTCCGGAGCCCGGAGCAGGTAATCAGGCGTACGGGGCATTCACGGCCGCAAAGGCGACACCTAGATTAGCACCAACGCGGACCCGGCGACCGAGACGAGCCCAGAGGCTCACCCATGGCGAAGGGTTCCGACGTCAACCGTAGCGGCCCCACAGCAGGAGATCGATATGAATACCCTCACGACCATACCCGGCCCGGATTCAGGCAATGCCGCCCGTTATGCGCAAATGGTCAGATCATCGAAAAAATCGGAATGGCAGATCGATCGCGATTTGCTCCGGGACCGTCGTTTCGACTTCTCGCGCAAATTCCTGCCCGACGGGCTGTCGCAGATCGACCGCCTGACCTTTCTCGCCGCGGACGAGGCGCGCCTGCTCAGTCAGATTCAGGGCCGGACCTACGCGTACCTCTTTGGCCTGGTCGAGCGTTTTATCAGTGCCAAGATGCTCGATCAGGGGCGCGCCCATGTCTTTGATGATCAGCTCGCCCTCGAAGCGCTGGTGCGTTTTTCCAACGACGAGATCAAGCACCAGGAGCTGTTCCGGCGCATGGAAACAATGCTGGACTCGCGCTTTCCCGCAGGCTATCGCCAAGTGGCCGATGCCAACGATGTGGCGCGTGCGGTACTGGCGGCCAGCACCTGGTCGGTGCTGGCGCTGACCTGCCATATCGAGCTGTTTGTACAAACGCACTACACGAAAAGCATCGCCCCGCGCGAGGAGTTGTGCCCGCTGTTCAAGGACGTCTTCAAATTTCACTGGAAGGATGAAAGCCGGCACGTCGTACTCGATGAACTGGAGTGGAAGGCCGAGCACGCGAAACTCACGCCGGACGATTGCGACCAGGCGGTGAATGACCTGATTGCGCTGGTAGGCGCCGTCGACGCCATCCTGCAGGCACAATCGGCCGCCGATGCCGAGTACTTCATTGGCAATGTGCCCAGATCGCTCAGTGCCGACGAGACCGCGCACATCAAGGCCGGCGTGCTGGGCGCCTACCGCTGGCAATACATTATTTCGGGCGTGCAGCATCCCCACTTTGGCCGGCTGCTGACAAGCATGACCACGCCCGCACAGATGGCCAGGATTCAGGCCGCACTGGCACCGATCATGAGCCACTGAGTGACCGCGCGCGACCGACTGCCCATCGGCCGCGCGCTGCGCGATAACGTGCTGACAGCGATCTGTGGAGGATGGCGGCCATGACGATACCGATGTGGATGCTGCTGGGATTTGCGACCTGGACGTTGCTGCTGTTGATGGCCACCGTCGGCGTGTATCGCTGGGGCGCCATCCTGTTCTCGAATGTGCCGATCGCCTCTTTCCGCAGCGATCAACTCGAAGGCGAGGACTGGTATCGGCGCGGAACCAGGGCACACGCCAACTGCGTGGAAAACCTGCCGGTCTTTGCCGTCATCGTCTGGATGATTTCAGCCCTCGACATCAACGGGCCTGCGGTGAACTACTTGAGCCTGTGCGTGCTGATCGCTCGCGTGTGCCAATCGCTGGTGCACGTCTGCCATGTGCAAACCGATGCCTTCGTGGCCGTTCGGTTTACTTTCTTTAGCGTTCAGTTGCTCTGCTTTCTTGCGCTCATTGTCATCGCCGCCGTTCATGGCGGCGAAATGGCGCTCGACTTGACCCATTATTTGCATTCGTCCTGACCACCGTTTGCATCGGAATTGACCCGCACGCTTTGTAGTGGCGATGAACACTGAACGAATTTTATCCGAGGCGTAGCGCCAGCCAAAAAGCAGCGTGGCGCCGCTGTTTTTGAATCAAGGTTGCTTGCGGAAGAACAAGGTGATCTGGCCTACCTCCACCCCGAACTTGGTCATGAACGAGCGATTGATCAGGGTGTTCTTGTCCATAAGGTACATCCAGTCGTCTAACTGAACCTCATACTCCTTGCCATCCACCGGTAGCCTCAGCACGTAATTCCAGCGCAGTGTATTGCCTGCCACCTCACCAAGCGCCTCGCCCACCACGTCGCCAGCGGTTCCGCGCCACTGACTGGAGCCAACCGGGGTTAACGTCCACACTCGTTTTTGCTTCGTACCGTCGCTGTACGTAAATGATTCGTCGAGTATCAGCCTGCTACCTTCGGAGTGGCCAATGATCTCCACGTGGAAGCGCTTGGCGACCATGCCAGAACGCTTTTGAAACATGCCCCAGGCTTCAACCCGCCCCTCGAAGAATTCTCTCAACTCAAGCTTGGGCGTCTCCTGGCTGTAGGTTTGCACATCCACCCGGCTGCAACTGGCAAGGCCAATACACAGCAGCAGTATCCCTATCTTCAACATGCGCATTTCCTCAACGGTCTCAGGGTTTAGCTGCACCCAGCAATTGGGCGCGCAGCTCCGGGTTACGTGTTCGGGGGTCAAGCCATATCGAAAAAAAAGCTTTGGCGAACGCGACATCTCTCACCACATGCCGAAGGTGCTCACCGACGTAAAAACGTGCGCCTTCTCCAGGCATATAAACGCCGGTGATGCGGTCACCGGCACGCACATCGACAAACGCTTGAAACATCTCCGACTCCCAGCGGGCCATGAGCTTTGAATTCACAGTGTTGGGCGACAGGCGACGGATTTCCTTGATGCTGGCCTCCACCAGATCATCGCGACTAATGGCGCGACTGTAGGTCAGCTCCAGCGCAAAAGGCGCATCCGCATCCAGCGTTTCACCGGCAATGAGGCGTGAGCTCCAGAACTGCGCGCTGTAAATGGAAAACCCGAATACGCGCATCTCGCCGTAACCCAGCCGACGAGCATTGGGAACAGCCTCGCGCCAATCAGCAAAGAGTTCTGCGCTTTGGAGCATCAGAACAAAACAGATAGCGTGGTGGATTAAGCGGCCCGTCTGCCTGGTCATGCAAAGCCCTCGAAATGACTCAATAGGCGCCCTTAAAAGTTATACCAAATAATTATTTTGTACAGCTATCGTCTCAAACTCGACGGCACCCACAAGAACGGCCACCACCGCCCTCGGCCAAATGACTTGATTGACACGCATTCGAACGCGATCTGCGCCTAAAAAAGAGGTGAGCGACAGGCACAATGTCACGAAAAGAGTCCACCCATGAGGGGTACCAGGGGTTGGCTTTGGCACGCATTAATGATGCCGGCAGCGTCTTCTGGCGATCTGGAGGTCAGCAACAGGTGCTGAAGCGGCCATTGTCAGTTGGCTTTTTAGGCCTGCCTTGCACAAAACATCTACAAACTTATCCAGTACGTACAATAAAAAGCAGAGGGGAGTTTCCAATGAAGGATTGCGCGTCCTTCACGCTTTCCAGCCACTCATGAAGATCGACAGCCATAGGCAACCTGGCATCAATGTAATGGCGTTTGAATGCGCAAAGGGAGGATAAGTCCTTAATCGCAAGCGAACTCAACCGCGCACCAAATAAGCCCCTGAAGGAACCCGATCCCGCAGTTTCTTGCATTTGCCGGGTGGGGGCTGATGCCCCGGCGGGCGACCAGGAAACCAGATTCGGCATTTACCCGGTGGCGGCATGTGGCCGCGTGGAATCTCAAGTTCATCGTAGGCGGGCTCTGGCTCGACGGAAGTCATTTGCCCCGCTCCTACGGGCTGAAATCTGCCTGCCGTCGGTGAATCCGATGCCACATCTGCCTGTGCGCGGGCGAAGTTGCCCGCGTCACGCCCAGTGTCTGCAACCGATTGCTCAACCGCCGCCCTCTGCGCTTCGCGGCGCCGTTGGGTCTCCGCTTCCAGCGCTTGCCGCACTGCGACCTGATCGTCTTTGGCAGTGGGTGGAATACCCGAAGATTGAGCCTGTTGCGCCGCCTGAATCAGTTGGAAGTTGCGGTTGCGCAACTCGACGTTGCGCCCGACCCGCAGGTTCGAGCGCGCCGCCAAAGTTTCAGCCTGCTGGTATTGCCCCTGCTGAAGACGCAACACACCGAGGTAATGCAGCGTCGCGGGATTGTTCGGCTGGATATGCAGGGCACGCTCCAGCGTGGCGGCGGCTTGGTCCAGTTGGCCATTTCCATACTGCTGCGAGGCTGTTTCGATCAGGGCGGTGGATGCGCTGTTGCTTTGCGCGGTCGCACTTCGCTCGGCAGCAACCGAACAAAACGACGCGACAGCGCAGAACACCAGGATGAGGCCGGGCAGAAAACACGTGGTTGGCATCAGGGGCGGACTCGGCAGAACTCGGAAGGCACTGCCGTTAAACAGGCCACAGCGCTGCTCGGCGTTTGCGATACAGGGCGGCTATTGACCGGGCCAACACCCTGAAGTTCCTGCTGCGACGGGGGCTATTTAAACCACGGCCCTTTAGAACTTTTCCCTATTTATCGGTCTATCTGGATAGGCTCATTCGCTCGGTCAGCCCTGCCCCCGCAGGCTTGCCTCGGCCAATTGGCCACATGCCCAATGTTCAATCAGAGGTTGTCTTCGCTCATGAAATTCAATGTCCCACGGATGGTGCTTTTCGGCCTGTTCGCGTTTGCGGCAGTGAGCTCGGCATCAGCCACACCGATGAAAACCTCAACCCCTGTTTTCGCC
Source organism: Pseudomonas mucoides (assembly GCF_015461845.1). GTDB lineage: Bacteria > Pseudomonadota > Gammaproteobacteria > Pseudomonadales > Pseudomonadaceae > Aquipseudomonas > Aquipseudomonas mucoides. Next base: position 1,169,763 of record NZ_JACOPW010000002.1, read on the forward strand.
ACTGAAGTCACCGCCGTTCAGGTGCCTGCCCAGTCTGCGGAGAACCCTTGGCCGAGCCTGGCCAGCATGGCCGGCCAGCAGACGGGACCGTTACTTGCCCATGACGACCGATATTGGCGTGACGGCCGTTGGCACGATCGTAGAGACGACTGGCGCCGAGACGATTGGCGCCGGGACGACTGGCGCAGAGATAATTGGCGCAGAGAGCAAGCCCGCCGAGAAGCGGACCGTCGTGATTGGGAGCGCCGCCAGGATCGCGCCATGCAGCATCGTTACGAGGACGAGCACCGTTACTATCGTCGCTAAACAACAAGCGTAGCGGTCGCTGAAATACAGGGCTGGGGATAGTCATCCCTTTCGATCCCCAGCCTGCGACAACGGCCTGGCCACCTGTTCCAACGCCTGGCGCTCCGCCGCCCCCCCCAAACCGCTTGCACCCCCGCCGCCACACCCATCAGCGCAGCAAGAATCAGATACCCGATCAACAAACTGCTGCGCTGCTGGGTCTGAATCAACTGGCCAAACAACGTCGGCCCGATGCCGCCGCCTAGCCCGGTGCCAAACGCATAAAACAAGCGCCCCAACAGCAGCGCCCCCGACCGGGTTTTGATGCGTATTATCACGCCCCAGACTGATACGTTTATTTTCAGTAATGTTGCATATGGAATTTTATTGTGTCATTTATACCTTCGCCGATCACAGGATTGATCCACCGCGCCAACCCGGATGGCGGGCACCCGATCCCTCAAATGCCCTCCAAGGAGTCAACAAAATGAACAAGACAGAACTTCTAGGTGCCCTGGCGCTATGTGCTTTCAGCTTCCTGGCACATGCCGATGACGACAGCCTGCGAATCGGTATCGAAGCCGCCTACCCACCCTTCTCCTTCAAGACACCGGAGGGCAACATCAGCGGGTTCGACTACGACATCGGCAACGCCTTGTGCGAAGAAATGAAGGTCAAGTGCGAGTGGGTCATTCAGGAGTTCGACGGCATGATCCCGTCGCTCAAAGTGCGCAAGATCGATGCCGTGCTGTCGTCGATGTCAATCACCGAAGACCGGATGAAGTCTGTGGACTTCAGCAAAAAGTACTACCACACACCGGGCAAGTTCGCGATGAAGGCCGGCAATGTGATCAATGACCCGCTGGTGGACTTGAAGGGCAAGAAAGTCGGCGTGCAACGCTCCTCGACTTACGATCGTTTTGCCACCGAGCAACTGGAAAAAGCCGGCGTCGTCGTGGTGCGTTACGGCTCACAGAATGAGGCTTTCCTCGACCTGGCCTCGGGCCGCCTGGACGCCACCCTCGCCGACATCGTCGCCACCGACGAGAGCTTTATCAAGACACCGGCAGGCCAGGGCTTCGCGCTGGTCGGGCCGGACATCAACGACCCGAAATACTTCGGCCGGGGCGCCGGGATCGCCGTGCGCAAGGGCGACACTGCCAACGTTGCGCGCCTGAGTGCCGCGATTGACGCCATTCGCACCAATGGCAAGTACCAGCAAGTGATGGCCAAGTACTTCGCGTTCGATATCTACGGCGAGTAAGCCCTACCCCAGCCCCGGGGATGGCCCGTTGCGGGCGTCTTCCGGGGCTTGTCTTGCGCGCCTCGCGGCGCTCGCTTGAGGAACTTCATCATGCTCCACGGCTACGGATCGAGCATTCTCGATGGCGCCTGGCTGACCATCAACCTGGCCCTGACCTCCATGTCCCTGGCGATTGCCCTGGGCCTGATTGGCGCGGCATTGCGGCTGTCACCGCTCAAATGGCTGGCCCTGCTCGGGGAAAGCTACACCACCCTGATTCGCGGCATTCCAGACCTGGTGCTGATCCTGCTGATCTTCTATGGCGGCCAGGATCTGGTGAACCGCATGGCCCTGGCGCTCGGTTACACCCGCTATATCGACATCAACCCCTTTGTCGCGGGCGTCTGCACCATGGGCTTCATTTTTGGCGCCTACCTCTCGGAAACCTTTCGCGGCGCTTTCATGGCAATACCCAAAGGTCAAGCCGAGGCTGGTGTGGCTTATGGAATGGGCGGTGCGCAGGTGTTCTGGCGAATTCTGGTGCCGCAGATGATTCGTTTCGCCATTCCCGGGTTCACCAACAATTGGTTGGTACTGACCAAATCCACCGCGCTGATTTCGGTGATCGGCTTGCAGGACATGATGTTCAAAGCCAAAAACGCTGCGGATGCCACACACGAGCCGTTCACGTTTTTCCTCGCAGTGGCGGCGCTGTACTTGATGCTCACCAGCCTGTCCTTGCTGGTGCTGCGCTATCTGGAAAAACACTACTCGGTCGGCATCAAAGCCGCCGAATTGTGAGGGGGAACCGCCCATGATTCTCGACTACAACCTGATCTGGGAAAACCTGCCGCTGTACTTCAATGGCGCCTTGTTAACCCTCAAAGTCTTGCTCATTTCCCTGGCCCTGGGTTTGGTATTAGCGATACCCCTGGCACTGATGCGGGTTTCACGATCGCCACTGATCAACTTGCCGGCCTGGCTCTACACCTACGTGATTCGCGGCACACCAATGCTGGTGCAATTGTTCCTGATCTATTACGGCCTGGCGCAGTTCGAAACCGTTCGCCAAAGCGTGCTCTGGCCTTACCTCTCCAGCGCCACCTTTTGCGCGTGTCTGGCCTTCGCGATCAACACCAGTGCCTATAGCGCGGAACTGCTGGCCGGCAGTTTGAAATCCACGCCCCCCGGCGAGATCGAGGCCGCCAGAGCCGTGGGCATGTCCCGCCAGACCCTGTACCGCCGCATTCTCCTGCCATCGGCCTTGCGCCGGGCATTGCCGCAGTACAGCAACGAAGTGCTGATGATGCTGCAAACCACCAGCCTCGCGTCCATCGTCACCCTCGTCGACATCACCGGAGCCGCGCGGACTGTCAGCTCACGGTTCTATTTACCGTTCGAGGCGTTTATCACCGCCGGCCTCATCTACCTCGTCCTGACTTTCATTCTGGTGCGTCTGTTCAAGTTGGCCGAGCGCCGCTGGCTGGCGTATCTGGCACCGCGCAAGCACTAAGGAGCTGCTATGGAGCACATTCAATACCGCTTGCCGTGGAGTGCATCGGGCACCGAACGCACGCTGACGCTGTTTCGTTTTGGCAGTGGCACACGCAAAGCGTACATCCAGGCTTCATTGCATGCCGATGAACTGCCGGGGATGCGCGTCGCTGTCGAGCTCAAGCGCCGTCTTCTGGAACTGGAAGCACAAGGCCGTCTGAGCGGGGTGATCGAGTTGGTGCCCCTGGCCAATCCGATCGGTATCGCCCAGATGTTCCAGGCCACCCATCAGGGGCGCTTCGAGTTCTCCAGCGGCAAAAACTTCAATCGCGACTTCCCGGAGTTGGTTGATGTTGTTGCACCGCGGCTGGAGGGCCAATTGGGAGACGACGCCGCCGCCAACATCGCCCTCATCCGCCGTGCCATGGTAGATGCCCTCGGCGCCATGCCGGCAGCGAGCTCGGAACTCGACGGCCTGCGTCGCCTGTTGCTGCAGCAGGCCTGCGACGCCGATGTGGTGCTGGACCTGCACTGCGATTTCGAATCGATCATGTTGTTGTATGCGATGCCGCAACACTGGCCACGCCTGCAATCACTGGCCGCACGCCTCGGCGCCGGGGTCACGCTGCTGGCCGAAGGTGCGGGCGGCAGCGCGTTCGACGAAGCCTGCGCCATTGCCTGGTTACGCCTGGCTGAGCGCTTTCCTGAAGCCAATATTCCGCTGGCGTGCGCGGCGACCACCATCGAATTGCGTGGCATGGCAGACACCGAACGCGAGCAATGTGTCGACAGCGCACACGCCATTCTCGGGTACCTCGCCGATCAAGGCCTGATCAGCGGTGACTGGCCTGCGGCACCGCCGAGCCATTGCCAGGCCGTGCCCTTCGCTGGCGCGCAGTACGCCTGTGCGCCGCATCCCGGCGTGGTGAGTTTTCTGCAACCGCTGGGTGCGCAGGTCAAGGTCGGCGATCCGCTGTTCGAAGTCATCGACCCGCTGACCGACCGCCATAGCGTGGTGCGCGCCAGCACCGACGGCATTCTTTATGCCCGCGAACGGCTGCGCTTTGCCCAGCCTGGATTGTGGCTGGCCAAGGTTGCCGGCTCTACCCCCATTCGCCAGGGTCGCTTGCTTAGCGACTGACTCCAGAGAGTTCAAACCATGTACAAACTTGAAGTTCAGGACCTGCATAAAAGTTACGGTGCGCATCAGGTGCTCAAGGGCGTGTCCTTGCAAGCTCAGGCCGGTGACGTGATCAGCATCATCGGTTCCAGCGGCTCTGGCAAAAGTACGTTCCTGCGCTGCATCAACCTGCTGGAGCAACCCAATGCGGGCAACATCGTGCTCAATGGCGAACCGCTCAAACTGGTGACCAACACACTCGGCGGGCTCAAAGCGGCCGAACCCAAGCAGTTGCAACGCATGCGTTCGCAGCTGTCGATGGTGTTCCAACACTTCAACCTTTGGTCCCACATGAGCGCCCTGGAAAACGTCATGGAAGCCCCGGTGCATGTGCAGGGTCTGGGCAAGAAAGAGGCACGGGAGAAGGCCGAGCACTACTTGGCCAAAGTCGGTGTGGCACACCGCATGAACGCCTGGCCGGCGCATATGTCCGGTGGCGAGCAACAGCGCGTGGCCATTGCCCGCGCACTGGCGATGGAACCGCAAGTGATGCTGTTTGATGAGCCGACATCGGCGCTCGACCCCGAGCTGGTCGGCGAAGTGCTTAAAGTCATGCAGGATCTGGCGCAGGAAGGCCGGACCATGGTGGTGGTGACTCACGAAATGGGCTTTGCCCGCGAGGTCTCAAACCAACTGGTGTTCCTGCACAAAGGCGTTGTCGAAGAGCGCGGCGACCCGCGTGAGGTGCTGGTCAATCCGCAATCCGAACGCCTTCAGCAGTTTCTGGCCGGGAGTTTGAAGTAACACCGCTACGGCTCGGCGGTGCCCTGACAGGGTTGGCTTCGGATACACTCCAGCCAACCTTGTCAGGGCATCAGGCACAGCCCTTCTCATACCTTCAGGAATAGTTGAGCCGGATATGCCCACCCCTTCGAAAGACACCACAGTCTACGCCGCGCCGGTCATGCAAAAACTGACGGAAATCGTTGCCGAACTGCCTCCATCACTGCGCAAGGTGGCGGACTTCATCCTGCGTCACCCGCTCAAAGCCGCGACCCTGACCATCGAGGAAATGGCTCACGAAACATTGACCTCACCCGCCGCCGTCAACCGTCTGGCTAAAGCGCTGGACCTCGGTGGTTACAGCGGCATGAAGGCCGAACTGGTCGCAACGTTGCAGCAGATGGTGTCGCCGGTCGACAAATTGCGCAACGAACTGGCCCATCGCCCGGGCGGCGCATTTGGGCTGCATGAACAACTCCAGAGTGCCAGCAGCAACCTGGCAACGGCGGTGACCAACAACCACGCCGACACCTTTGAAGCGTTCGTCACCCGCCTGACCACGGCACGCAAAATCTACATTCTGGGGTTCGGTAACAGTGTTTACTTCGCCGGCCTCGCCGCCTCGACCCTGATGCCCTTTTGTGCCGACGCCGCGGCCATCAGCATGGAGGGCGGCAACGAAAATGCCGCGTACCGACTGGCCGCGATCACCGACCAGGACGTTTTGCTGGCGATCTCCCTGCCGCGCTACTCCCTCGACACCCTGCAACTGGCCCGCTTCGCCAACGAACGTGGCGCATCGGTGCTGGCCATTACCGACTCACCCGCCTCCCCCCTCACCGGCATCGCCGAGCACACGCTATTTGCGCCGTGCGACCACCCAGTACTGACCAGTTCCAACATCGCCGTGCTGGCCTTGATCGAAGGCTTGGTCGCCGGCGTGATGGCGCGCAATAAAGAGGCGGTGAAGCTGGCGACAGAATTGACTGAAAGCGTGATGTCGTACCTGCATTTCCCTAACAGCGGAAAGCCTGCGAAAAAGTGATTGCGTTCGTTTTTGCCTGATCGATCGGCGCAGGAACTCTGTTCGACATTTGATGCGTTTAAACAGGCTTCCGGTCGTACGTTTAAAGACACTCGGTGTAACGTCCTAACGGCTACAACGCCTTGCGCCATCGCCTACGGGTAAGACAGAATCCGCCGGCTTGTGCGGCTACGGGGTGGGCTATATCGTTTTCCGGTCACTGCAAAACAGTGATCGGGTTTGGTAGCCCGTCTGCAAATAGTCGTATGGCGACACCGTATGCAGTCTCTTTTTTGAGGCTCGGCGTTATATGGTGGTCATGCGTGGGGCTCCTTTGTGAGCGCCGGGTTTTCCTACTTGCAGCCGGTCTACCAACCCGCGTATGGCCACCACCCTCGTTTGGTAGCAAGGGTGATGGCTCCTTCAATCTGCCGTAGGAGTTTCACTATGAAAAAACCAACACCCAACCCACCGGAAACCGATCCGGCATCGCCTTACGAATCGCTCGATTCGAAAAAACTCCACGAAGCCGCCGAACGCGCCCTCGACCATTACCTCAACCCGGCTGCCCAGATCATGGCCAGCAACCACGAACCCGAACCGATGTTCCTCGCCAATCCCAAGTGCAACACCGAATCCCTGCTGGTCAACGCCAGCGAATCACTGGGCTCGGCGACCACGATGCTGAGTAATTTGGCGGCGTTGTTGGAGAATTCACACCGCAAGACGCTGCTGGGGATTACGCAGGTGGTGATGTTGGGGGAGTTGGCGGTGAATCAGGCGTTGGATAAGGTTGAGTTGAAGGAATAAGGGCTTGCCTCTGTGGCGGGAAAATGGGTTCTCGCCACAGAGGGGGATGTGACTAGGCATGTGCATGCATGATTGATCGGCTTTCGGGCAAAATCGAATCTTTACTGACTGCTAACGACTGTGGATTCAACCGGTTGAATCCACAGCCAATAGCGGACACTCGAGGAGTGTTTTCTTGGTCTTTCTTGATCCGGCGGCGCCATTCGGCGGAAGCACACCCTCGGGGATCAGACGAGAACTTGGCAGTGCCTTTATCGAGGACTATACAGAGCTCAAATCAGTGAGCCAGATCCTTCGACAAAACCTGGATAGCCCAAAGCATCTCGCCACGTTGGATTGATGGGCTTATAAAATTATAAATCCGCAGCGGCAGCACAATTCAAGCTTCATTGATTTCATTGGCCCGGCGAATAGCGCCTCTTTATTTTGACGAATTACGAGGATCGTCATGACTATCAATATATTCAAGACCTAGCGGACCCACTCCATAAACTTGAGATATATATTCTCCAGACTTAGCCCAATGAAAGTGCGGAGTATTCGCCGGAAGTACCACCACGCTACCGGGCCCATAAGCAACTAACTTGCTCGAGTCAAATACAGCGCCAAAACCAATATAAAACACACCAGATATCACAGTGTATATGCGGTCTTCCGGATGTGTATGGGGCATTAGTTTAGTGCCGCTCGGAACTTTAACACGCACAACGTATGGCGCTGGCTTACCTGGATCACCGACCAGAACAGCCAGCTTTACTTCTTTCGGGAATGCAGGAAAGCTATGCCACTCCACGTCTTCATTATACAACGCACCGGTTTTACCGAGCGGTAATGGTTGCGCTTGAACGTGCGACATTGCGGCACCCACGACAAGCAGGGTTGTCAGGCAAGTAGCCTTCATAATAATCTCAATCATAAAAACCACCTTAGCCATGCATTAATAAAATCGGCATCGACACTTTTAGCCTAATAAGCAAGTCGTGGCGAGTTACCGCTGAAAACAGAAACATCATGCCCAGCTTATTGATAGATCACTCTTGTGATGATATCGCTGACGCGATCTTCAGTTGATACGCAATGTAATCAATTCAAGTTGCAAAAGTGTGCTCTAGACTGATTTGACTGCGGAGCAAAACCAAACGTGATATTTCGAAACGAGCGCCTCATTTCACACCGACAGTTCATTGCAGGGACAAATAATCAGGCTGCAGCGAGCCCGCCATCAATCAGGTAGATCGCGGCAGAAAACGTCACGATCGACAGCACGGTACTGACCAGAATGCTTGTCGCAGCTTCACTCTGATAGGCACCGGTCTGGTTCGCAAACATCGCCGGGATCGTCGCCGACGGAAGTGCGCACAGTAGAATCATCTGTTGTGCGTAAAGCCCATGGGTGCCCAGCAAAACAGTGGCCGCGAACATCAATACAGGGTGAATGAACAGCTTAAGCCCAAGATTGGTCCATACTTCACCCGACATTTTCAGTTTCTCCGACGACATGATCAATCCAAGGCAAAGCAGCGATACGCCGGGCGTCGCCTTGCCAAGGAGATTGAGTGACTCCGCCGCAATGGGAGGCAGCTTGAACTGAAGCAGAGAAATAATGATGCCCAGCGCCGGAGCCCACATCAGCGGGCGGCGCACCGCGCCGGACAAGCTCGACACGAACGCCTGGGCGCCACTGCCCTTTCCATCGGCAATGGTGAGCAACATGGTGGTCAGCGGGATCATCACCAGGCTCGCGATCAGGTTCAGCACCAGCACCGAATAGATACTGCCCGCGCCGTACATCGCGGCGAGTATAGGGATGCCCATGAAGGCAGCATCAGGATAACCATTGACGAAGCCCTTGAGCGTTGCAACCTTGAGATCGCGAGTGCTGTACCAGCCGATCACCAGCGCTATCGTGTACATACCCATGATGCCGATGAACGTGGCCACGACGAACTTGAAGTCGAACAGTTGCTCACGAGGCGTGCTTGCCATCCCGACAAAAAGCAGCGCCGGGAATATCCAGCCGAGCACCAGTCGGCTGATCAGCAGGCTGTCTGAATGGGTAAGCCGTCCGCGCTTGCCGGCGATATAGCCAAGCGCGATCACAAAGGCGACGGGTAAAATTGGCCCTACGATTCTGTCTAACATGTCTTCAATCCTCGTATTTATTTTTATCAAGAATGTCGTCGTGGCTGTTGAAGGCCGACGCCGTGACTGTCGCATCGGCGTCGATCAAACGCGGTAATGACCATGTGGCCTTTGCGGTCAGGGTTGGAAGCGGTAGTCGCGAATGACATCTTCGTCCGGCTCGATGCCGAGTCCCGGCCCTTGCGGCACGTCGATCCGGCCGTTACGCGGAATGATGGCGTCGCCGTAGAGTTGTGCTTCGAGATCAAAGTAACGCCACTCGACCAGTGACTTCGCGCCACCCAAGGCCGCGCTGCCATGCACAGCGGCCAGCAGGCCGGGACCGTCATAGAAGGCATGGACCATCACGGTGACGCCATGGGCGTTGGCCAACGCATAGACTTTTTGCAGTTCGGTAATGCCGCCCATTTTTGCCGGGCTGGGCTGAACAAAATCCACCGCGCCGGCTTCAAGCAGGTGCTGGAAGTCCATGAGCGTCGACGCGTTCTCACCGGCAGCGACAGGAATGCCGCCGTGTTTGCGCACCCGCGCCAGCCCCGAATAGTCTTCTGGCGGCCACACCGGCTCTTCGATCCAGCGCAGATTTAGCGGGCGAAGCTTCTCGGTCATATCCAGTGCTTCGCGCACGCTCCAGGGGGCGTTGACGTCGAGGGTGATTTCCACGCCGGGACCTGCGGCTTCGCACGCGGCACGGATGACATCGGGATCGACCTCATGCAGCTTGAGATGCTTAAAGCCGCTGTTGACCGCGCGCCGCACATTGATGCGAATGAGTTCGGGATCGGCGTAGCGGATCAGGCTGGCATACGCCGCCAGCGAAGTGGCCTCACTGCCGCCAAGCAACTGGTAGACCGGTTTGCCGGCCGCTTTGCCAGCGATGTCCCACAGCGCGATATCAATTGCCGACAAGCCATATATGAACGAACCGCTGCGACCGAAGACGTGAAATTTCTTCTGTAAGTCGCCCTGCAGTTTCTCGCGCCGGGTGGCATCGCTGCCGATCAGTTCTGGCGCCAGGATCGTGTCGATCACGACTTTTACTGCAGGTATCGCGGTGAAGCCGAAGGTTTCGCCCCAGCCGACGATGCCGTCATCCGTGGTGATTTTGACCACGAGGGAATCGACCATCTGCAGGTCTTTCGGCCCCCAGACGCCCCCTGCCGACTTGCCACCCGTGGTAAAGGGAATCCGAAGCGGAATGGTTTCAATGCTGGCAATTTTCATAAGACTGCGCCTCAAGCAGGTTGCAAAGCTGGCGTGGCGATTTTCAATGTCGTTCACGTCAGGGGTTGGGGACAACGTACATAACGTCCTGATGTCCTTCAACTGAACAACTTGATGTTTTTCAGCCTTTGAGTCACGCCAGTCTTAAGCCATTGTTTTTATTTACTTTTAAATTAATGCTAATGGGGAATTTCAGTTGTTACTTACTGGAACAAGTCTTCTGATGTAGATTAAGAAGACAAGTGAGAAGGATGAACGAGCATGAGCGAAATGAACGTACAACCCGTGGAGCGGCGACCTCATCTTGCCGAGCACATTGCCCGCTCGTTGAGCGATGAGATTGCCTCCGGCAGGCTACGACCGGGGGACCGCTTGCCGACCGAACAGTTTCTCTCGCAAAACTTCGGCGTCAGCAGAAACGTGGTACGGGAAGGAATCGCGACCCTACGAGCGCAAGGGCTGATCCAGTCACGCCAGGGTGTAGGCGTATTCGTCTCGGCCGCACCCCAATCGCCGGAGCCTTTAGTAGCGCATGAGAGTGCGCCTTTTCTGGACGGTGACGACACGATCCGCAACATGTTCGAGGTGCGGGCCGTACTGGAAAGCCAGGCCGCCGCGCTTACGGCGTCGACTATGACGCCCCGCAAGTTGAAGACGATTCAGGCGGCGGTGCTGCGGATGCAATACGAAGGAGAACCGACGCTGGACACTGTCAACGCTGACCTCGACTTTCATCGGGCCGTGGCCGCAGCGTCAGGCAACGACTATCTCGAGACGATGATTCGCACGGTGCTTGAGCCAATGCGGGCACTGATCACCATGAACTTTGCACGGCGAGGCCCTGTGTTCAGCAATATTCCGCATGCCGCACGCGGGGAGCATGAAGAGCTCGTACAGGCGTTCATCGACCGCAATGCAACGGCGGCGCGCCAGATTATGGGGCAGCATATCGTTAGCGCAGCATCACGATTCGGCTACGACATTAAATTCTTCTAGCGCACCGACTGCCCAATGGCAGTTGTTTTCTTGTCCTACAAGAAAGACACAGGATGTGGCCTTCGACACGATGGGATGCGAGGTACGGCTACTCCGGTCTCGTCCCTCATGTACTTTCCCACCCTCTCGGGGAGTACAGCAGTATTGCTACTGTGCCCTCTGCGCGTCTTGCACCGAGTAGGCAGGATAATCAATGTAGCCTTGAGCGCCACCGCCATAAAACGCTTCACGCCCCGCTTCGGCCAGCGGCCAGCCATGCCGCAAGCGATCGACCAGATCGGGGTTGGCTATGAACGGTCGGCCAAAAACCGCCAGGTCTGCCACGCCCTCATCGATGGCCTGCTGTGCTGTTTCAAGGGTGAACCCGCCCGACAGGATCAAGGTGCCGCAGTAAGCCGCCCGGATGGCTTTTTGAAAGTCTGGCGTGCCCAAGTGGCTGGCGTGTAGATAAGCAATCTCGCGTTGGGACAGCGCTCCGGCCAGTGCAAGCCACGTCGCCTCTTCTTCATCGAATGCGTGCAGATCAGCCAGTCGCGCAAAAGGCGAAACACGCACAGCCACCTTCGAACGGCCGATCTCGGCGCTCACCGCGTCGACCGTCTCAAGCAAAAAACGCAGGCGATTGGCAATCGATGCGCCACCGTAACCGTCTTCACGGGTGTTGAAGCCGCCATTAATGAATTGCTCAAACAGATAGCCGTTGCCAGCATGAATTTCGACACCGTCAAAACCGGCTGCCATGGCATTCTTCGCGGCCAGGCAAAAGTCTGAGATGACCTGCCGAATACCCTTGGCATCCAAAGCAACGGGCGCGCTGACGGGCACTTGCGCCGGCTGGCCATCACTATCGTAAGCATGTACCAACGTTTGCGCGGCAGGCACGGCCACAGGTGCGACCGGTGCCCGGCCCTCCAGCAAGGACGAGTGCGAGACCCGCCCTACATGCCAGAGTTGAATGAAAATGCGCCCCCCGGCCTGATGCACCGCATTCGTCACGCGTTTCCAGCCTTCAATCTGCGCCGGGGTGTGAATCCCCGGCGTGTAAAGGTAGCCACGCCCCTGGTCAGACACCTGAGTGCTTTCGGTGATGATCAGACCTGCTCCCGCGCGCTGGGCATAGTAGATCGCCATATCCGCAGACGGCACGGTGTCCTTGACGCGGGCGCGGGTCATCGGCGCCATGACGATGCGATTGGACAATTGCTGACCCGCCAGATCGTAAGACTCGAAAAGAGATGACATGTGCTTATCCTCCGACAGTGGCTGGGCCTCAAACATGCGACGGAAAATGCGGCAAGATGTGCTCGCCCAGTTCGTCAAGAATCTCACCATAGGGCTGGCGACTGACCTTGGGGTTGAGCGCGATATGCGAAACACCGGCTGCTTGCGCTTGCTCCAGGTAGTTACGCAGGCCGTTGCGCCCGGCCCGGAAGCCACCCTGGATGCGCTGGAATGGCTGGTCCGGATTGTCGCTGAGGTCGAAGTAGCCACCGAGCCCTAACGGTTTGAAAGCGTTTCGCCCTTCGATTTCACGCACTTTGGCGTGCCAGGTCTCGCCCAACAACGCCAACCGCTCGGGGCTTTGCACGCCAGCCAGGTAGCCATCAAGGTGTTCAGCCAACCAGTCGATGCTCTGCTGCGCCTGGCCGACAGCGATTGAAGGGACGCGTCCATACGGCGCTTTCGGCACCAGGTCGAGATTGCCAGATGAGCCGCCGAATCGCTCGGAGCGAAAGCGCGGGAAGTCCTGCTCAATCAGTGTGCGAAACACCGAAAAGGCATCACGGTAGCGGTCACCACGGGTTTCAAAATCGATACCCAGCATCGGGTAGTCGCTGTATCGATCGCCCGAAGACAGCCCCAACACCAGGCGCCCTTCGCTTAACTGATCCAGGGACGTTGCCTGCTTGGCCAAATACATGGGCTCATGGGTAGGCAACACGATACCGGTGGTTCCCAGGACGATGCTGCGTGTGGCTGCGGCCAGGAAGCCGATGTAAACCAGAGGCTCAAAGATGTGCGCCACATCGTTGTACTCCGGATCATAGAAAGGAATATCACGCATCCACAGCGCGCCAAAACCAAGCGCCTCGGCGCGTTGAGCCATTTCCAGATGGCCACGCATGGTCGGTGCCGCTCGGCCGGCGTGGGTCTCGAGGGGCAAAATCAGACCCACCGTCAGCGCCTGTGGCTGGAACAGGCGTTGAAACCCAGGATGACGCTCAAGCGCCGGATGGGCAGTCGGTAAGGCGGCAGGTTGCACGTGTGGCGAGTGTTGGGCAGCGATAGACATGATGACAGTCTCGGTGAGTGACGATGACTGACATGGTTATTGAATCCCGGGTTCGGATAAACAGCAGCTATAGACCATCACACGGTCCAGTGAGTCCCCAATAATCTCAGATCTCCCAAGGTACTCCTGACTCCCAACGCTCGATTAGCAGATCAATAAAGGCGCGAACACGCGGGGACAACTGACGCTTGCTCGGGTAGACAATCCGGATGGGGTCGGGCGATGCACGGTAAGGTTTGAGCACTTCCACCAATGTTCCGTCGCGCAAGTCGTTACCGGTGATATAGGTCGGCAAATGAATCAGGCCAATGCCCGTCAGCGCCGCTTCGCGCATGGCTTCAGAACTGTCAATGTTCAGCCGCCCTGGTTGTTCATGTAAATAAAGTCCGGTGGGTGTCTGGTAACGCCAGACACTAGCCTGGCCACTGATGAAAGCGATGGTGTCATACCCGACGAGATCAGCAGGCGTTTGCGGTACACCGTAACGGGCCAGATAAGACGGCGAGGCACACGTTGCGAACTGCTGCCACCCCACGGTGCGGGTTAATAGTTGTGAATCATCTTTTGGCGTGCCAATACGGATGGCTATGTCGACCCCCTCTTCGACGAGGTCGACAAAGCGATCGGTAAACCAGACGTCCGCGCGAAGTTCAGGCCACTGTTTCAGATAAGCATCCAGAATCGGCAGGATATGACGCTGGCCGAAGGACAGGGGGCCTGTGAGTTTAAAAGTGCCGGTCGGCCGCCCACGACGCAAGGCCATGGTTGCATCCACCTCATCAAGATCATCGAGAATCTGCTTCCAGCGTTCATAGGCAACCTGCCCCTCGTCAGTCAGGCTCAGTTTGCGCGTCGTGCGATTGAGCAGCCGTGCTCCCATCCGGCCTTCAAGACGAACAATGCTTTTACCTACAGCAGATCGGGTCAGACCGAGTGAAGCTGCGGCGCAGGTAAAGCTTCCAGCCTTCACTGCGCTGACAAACGCCGCGATGTCACCGAATCGATTGGCTTCCATTGGTAGCTTTACTCCAGTGAATACGGACGTTGTAGTGGGCCATGAAGTCCCAAAGACTGGTTTTTCTGTTAACCCGAAATCACAGATTATTACCCTACCCAAGAGGTAGTGTCACAGAGTCAAAAGCAGTGTCGAATCAAGTTTTATCACCTGCTGGCTGGCCCGGTGAACGGCGGTTTTTTGCTGTCGGGGGTCTCATCTGATCAAGTGACTTGCGAGTCAATCTCACGCTGCTACGCTTTTATGTTCGGCCCTCCTGGCACAAGGCGACATGCTTCGCCCACTCAGATCCGGTGTTTATGGATCTATCGAGACTTGCCCTCTTCTACCGGTACTGCCGACCGTGCCAGATCACCTAACGGTCATGCGCACGAACCCCATGCACATGTGTTGACCCGCGAAGGAACGGAGCAACGAGCGTGACTTTTCACGCGCTCATCAATTGAATGCCATAGCGACGGCTCAATCGGGAATTCACATGCCCTTAGGCATTTCTCTGGAGACACTCCTATGAGACTTCAGTTGCTTTCGGCCGCACTGATTTTCGCCAGTATGGCGACGACAGGCGCGGCCCTCGCTGGCGAGACTTCCCCCTCAACCACCGATAAAGCATCGCCCACCAGCGCGGTCAAACAGGAAATAAAACTCACACGGGTCACACCCGAGTATTGGCGGGTCACGTTCCACAACCCGCCTTACAACATCTATGGTCCCGAAACCATGCCGCAGCTGAACGAGGTGGTCACTGCCATCGAGTCCGATCCGAAGCTGGTGGTCGTGGTGTTCGACAGTGATGTTCCGGATTTCTTCCTCACCCACTATGACTTCGTCCCCCCGCTGACTGACACCACCAGCCTTCCTAACGGCCCGACCGGTCTGCCGCCCCTGCCGGACATGCTAGTGCGATTGAGCAAGGCTCCGGTGGTCTCGATTGTGTCGATTCGCGGTCGTGCCACGGGCGTCGGCAGTGAGCTGGCACTGGCCAGTGACATGCGCTTCGCCAGTCGCGAGAAGGCCATTCTGTCGCAATGGGAGATTGGCGCCGCACTCGTGCCGGGAGGTGGCCCCATGGCTCGACTGCCAAGGCTGATGGGGCGCGGGAGGGCACTGGAAGTGCTGCTGACCGGCAACGATATCAATGGCGAGCTCGCCGAGCGTTACGGCTACGTCAACCGCGCGCTGCCCGATGCAGAACTCGACAAGTTCGTCGACACCATGGCCCGGCGCATCGCGCGGTTCGACAAGCAGTCGATTGCTGATATCAAACGACTGGTCGATGCTGCCAGCCTGCCGCCGAACGACGCCATCGCTGCCGAATGGGATGGTTTCATCGGCTCGGTCAAACGCCCAGCAGCGCAGGCCCGCATCAAACAACTGATGGAGCTTGGATTGCAGAAGAAAGCCGACGTGGAGAAACGCCTGGCTCACTACACCGGCACCTTGGGTGAGGAGTCAAAATGATCCTGCCTCTCATTTTTCTAAAGGAGTCACCATCATGAGTACTCTGGAAAACGTTCTGTACACAGCAAAAACCCACACCAGTGGCGGTCGTACAGGCAGTGGGAGGTCGAGCGACGGTGAGCTTGAAGTCAACTTCAGCTCCCCTGGTTCAGGCAAGCCGGGCACCAATCCTGAACAACTATTCGCCCTCGGTTATTCAGCCTGTTTCATTGGCGCAATACAGGTGGCTGCCGGCAAGCTGAAGGTCAAATTACCGGAAGACACCTCGGTAGAGGCTGAGGTGGATTTGGGTAAAACCAACGGAGGCGCCGATTTTCAGTTAGCCGTGAGGCTTAACGTCAGCGTGCCGGGACTAGATCAAGATGTGAAGCAGCAACTGGTTGATGCCGCGCATCAGATTTGCCCGTATTCACGAATGACGCGGGGGGATGTGGAGGTACAGGTCAAGCTGGTTTAAGTCAAAACTGCGCCTTGGCGATGTAGCTGCTGACTATGCAAACGGCTGGAAATGCAAAGCCCCGAAAAGTCATGGCTTTGCGTTTCGGCAGCAGGATTCGCTCTGGGCATCGGAGCAAAAACCCTGTCTCCTGATTTGGAGGTCTCCAATGAGTAACAGTACCGAAATAACATCCTTCACTGGCTGGGCCGCAACAGCGCCAGGCGCTCCACTAGAGAGCTATAGCTACGACCCCGGCCCATTGGGGGATGACGAGGTGGAAGTCTCAGTTGAATATTGTGGAGTGTGTCACTCCGACCAGTCGATGATCGATAATGAATGGGGCTTGAGCCAATACCCTTTTATCCCCGGTCATGAGGCGGTCGGCAGTATCGTACGGATGGGCTCGCAAGTACGCAGTCTCGAATTAGGGCAACGAGTGGGGATTGGTTGGTACAAGGGCAGTTGCATGCATTGTTCATCGTGTATGGGCGGCTCGCATCACCTGTGCGGCACAGTCAAACCTACCATCATCGGCAGCAACGGTGGCTTCGCCGATCGCCTGCGCTCTCACTGGGCTTGGGCAGTGCCGCTACCGAAAGAACTCGACCCGGCCATGGCCGGACCGTTGTTCTGCGCAGGGTCGACGGTGTTCAATCCGCTCTTGCAGTTCAACGTCAAACCTACTGATCGAGTGGGTGTTGTCGGCATCGGAGGGCTCGGTCATCTTGCTCTACGCTTCCTCAACGCTTGGGGGTGCGAAGTCACCGCTTTTACATCGACACTGGCCAAGCAAGACGAAGCCAAGCGATTGGGAGCACACAACGTAGTTGCCTCGACCGACAGTACTGCGCTGAATGCCATTGCCGGCACCCTGGATTTTCTGCTGATTAGCGCCAGTGCAGACCTCGACTGGCCGGCCATGCTTGGAACGCTGCGCGGCAAAGGTCGCCTGCACTTTGTCGGCATCGCGCCCAGCGCTATCCCTGTGCACGTCTTCAACCTGATTCCACAACAAAAAAGCTTGTCCGGCTCGCCAATTGGCTCGCCCGGTAACACGGCGACCATGTTGGAATTCTGTGCACGTCATCAGATCCTGCCGCAGGTAGAAATGTTTCCCATGAGCCAAGTCAACAACGCCATCGAACATCTACGCAGCGGCAAAGCTCGCTATCGCGTAGTGCTGGACGCCAGCAAGTAACAAATCGGCGCGTAGGGTAAAGCCCCACGCGCCGTCACTACCTGTGCTTCTACTTCCCCCGCTCCAGATCCAGATCGACCCGCAGCACCCACGGCCTGGTTTGCCCGGAACGGCCGCCCAGTATTACTTGAGTTTCGCCAGCATGGCCACGGCGACTGCCTTGGCCGATTGTGGGTTCTGGCCGGAAATAACTTCGCGGTCTTCGATCACGTTCTCGCTCCATGGCTTGGCTTCGGAGAAGTTAGCGCCGGCTGCCGTCAGGCCATCCTGCGGGAACAGTTTCATATGGCCGCCGCCGAGGAAGCCTTTGGCCTGCTCCTCTTCCGCGTCGGTGAAGGCGGTGACTTTGTAGCCCTTGTAAATCCAATTGGCTGGCGCTGCCGGCTGTTTGCCCGATTCCAGCGCGGAGACAAAACCGTGCGCGTCCGGGATCGCCGACAACATGGCTATGGTGCCATGGCAAGTGAAGCCGGTGATCTTGCCTTTTTCATGGAAGTGGGTCAGCAGCAGGCCCAGTTGTTTGTCCTTCAGCAGATCCTGCATCGGGATATGGCCGCCAGGCACGAACACAGCATCGAACTTGTCGTAGCCGATTTTCTGAACCTGCGCGAAGCTGATCGTCGGCGAGCCGCTCTTCGAGGTCAGCTTCAGCGTGTCCAGCAGCGCAAGACTTTCCTGACGGGACTTTTCATCGCCGCCCCAGAAGCTCACATCATTGGACTTCTGGTCCGCGGTTGGCGCCTTGCCGCTAGGGGTGGCAAATACGACGGTTTGACCCGCCGCGATGAAGGTCTGCACCGGTTGCATTAATTCGTTCAGGAAGAAACCTGTTTGCATGACCTTCCCGTCTTTCAGGTCCAGTTGATCCTGATCCGACAGTACAACCAATACCGTGCCGGCATTGGCATAGTTAGCGGCAGCGGCTAGCAGGGCGGCAATAATGATTTTTTTCACACGTTTCTCCAGTAGGAATGGTTTGACGGAGCCATCTTATTACTAGAGCAGACGGCAATAGAGCCCCTGAATTGAATTTCACTTATTACATTGAGTAATCAATTGTTGGGGGCTTACTGTCGCCTACGTGCTTGGTCAGCCGCTAGAATTTTCTCGGTGCAAACTCCGGGGAATAGCTGACACAGGCCGTCCTCGAAAAACACTGAGCTACGAAACACCCGCTGAACGATTTAGCCAATCTGTTGCATCGACGGGGTTGAATCCACTGCCGTTAGCTGCCTTCCGCGCCTCGTGTTTAAAGACACTCGGTGAAACGTCCTAACGGCTACAACGCCTTGCGCCATCGCCTACGGGTAAGACAGAATCCGCCGGCTTGTGCGGCTACGGGGTGGGCTATATCGTTTTCCGGTCACTGCAAAACAGTGATCGGGTTTGGTAGCCCGCTTTTAAGTGGTCGCATGACAACACCATATGCAGCCTTTTTTCGGGCTCTGTTTTATATGGTGGTCATGCGTGGGGCTCCTTCGTGAGCGCCGGGTTTCCCACTTAGACCGGTCTACCAACCCGCGTATGGCCACCACCCTCGTTTGGTAGCAAGGGTGATGGCTCCTTAATTTTCTAAGTGGAGCATCATCTATGATCAAACCAACACCCAACCCACCGGACACCGATCCGGCATCGCCCTACGAATCGCTCGATTCGAAAAAACTCCACGAAGCCGCCGAACGCGCCCTCGACCATTACCTCAACCCGGCTGCCCAGATCATGGCCAGCAACCACGAACCCGAACCGATGTTCCTCGCCAATCCCAAGTGGCACCGAATCCCTGCTGGTCAACGCCAGCGAATCACTGGGCTCGGCGACCACGATGCTGAGTAATTTGGCGGCGTTGTTGGAGAATTCACACCGCAAGACGCTGCTGGGGATTACGCAGGTGGTGATGTTGGGGGAGTTGGCGGTGAATCAGGCGTTGGATAAGGTTGAGTTGAAGGAGTAAGGGCTTGCCTCTGTGGCGGGAAGCTGGGTTCTCGCCACAGAGGGAAAATTAGTAGGCCCAATGTCCATGCATAACTTTTCAGCTTTCGGGAAAAGTCGGATCTGTACAGAATGCTATCGGCCAAAAGCAGCCATTGCGACGATGCAGTACGATACACGCCTACCGGTAGATCATCAGGCTAACCCATGCAATCCCATGGTTTCGTATTCGGGCATATCGAGGTTGAGATCCAACACCGTGCGTACGACCTGCATAACGTCTACCACGCCAGCACCATCAATTACGACATCGTGGATAGGTCGGCTGTACTTATCTTTACTCGACGGACTGGAACTTGGGTGCCTTCCGAAGAAGCACAGTGCGAAATCGATTTTTAAACGGCATAAATTCTGGCACGTGACGTCTGCTTCGGTCGTTTTCAACCGGTCGCCAAAGGCAGAAAACGACCCGGAACGGACACTCAGGAAGTCATTCCGCTGACTTACATACGTGTCCTTGCTGCTGATTGCGCCACATAACGTAGTGAACGTAGCCGCAACTGGAGGTATAAATCTCACAGGGCTGTTAGCCACTTCTGTAAATTTCGCCGTCCGTCTTTCCACTCATTTAATACAAGTAACTGGCACCGGGTAAAATCCGGTTGCGGCTTCAAAAATACGCAGCAGCGAACATACCCGGTATTATGCAACGGTAAGACCAAGACTTGACAATAGCATTGCTGCCTGATTTTTCGAGATAATTGCTCCTTTAAACTGTTTGGCCTCCATAAGCTTTAGGCCGTGCAAACTGACCTCACGAAGATCAGCATTGTTGAAGCGGGCGCCATTGACTCGAGCATGGCTTAAGCTTCCGCCTTTAAATACAGTGTTGCGGAAGTCAACATCCCTTAAGTCAGCGTCAGAGAAGTCCAGATTGTCAAGCTCACACTTATAGAAGGAAAAACCAAGGAGAAATGTCCCTATCAGCAGCGTCTCCTTAAAGGTGACTCCTAGTGAGTTGGCTCCGCTGAAATTTGATCCTGTTAATTTGCAACTTGCGAAAGAAGCCATACCTAGCCGGCAGTTCTGCCAGTCGCTATTATTTAGGTCTGAATTCTCGAACTTTGCTTCATTGAGTATGGCGGATTTGAATTTTACTTCCGCCCCTTTGCATCCTTTCCAGGAAGTAGCCTCAAGCTTTGCGGCAGTAAAATCTGTTCCTGCCAGGTTGCAGCGTTCAAAGTATGAGTCGGATAAATTTAGGCGACTAAGGTCGGCGCCTGATAAGTCAGCATTAGAGAACCATAAGGGCTTTTTGCGGGAGTTAATTAAGTCCTCGACGTCTGGTCGATCTAGCTTGGCGGATTCAATAATAAGGTGATCAGCTTTCTCAATCATCAAAAACTCCTGTGGCATCTGCTGTTCGTAATCCGCCCGGACCAACCGGAGCTTGGGTTTTCTCGTTTGAACTGTAAACCTACCTGTCATGTGCGCGCATTAGCTGTAATCTGGGTAGACGACAAATCCGAAGTTTTCCAAAAGAGCAGATTGTTGCCATTCAAGAATCTTAATACCTGTAGCGTCTATTTTTCGAAAATCTACTCCGTTTATATCTGCGTTACGAAAGTCGGTGTTGGTTACAGAAAGTCCGGTGTGATGAAGTGGTGAAAATTCGGTATTGGTTAAGTCGGCTTCATCCAGGTTGGTCATCGTCAAGATGACGGACAGTAGCTTGCTGTGTGAAAGGTTGCATTTGGAAAGATTGGTCGAACTGAAGTCGGCGTATCTGAAGTCTGTATTGGTAAGCTGCGCGGCGCTGATTACCATTTTTCGGCTAATTGCGATGTGAAAATTGGCCATATTAAAATCCGCCTCCACCGCACGACAATGATCGAGTGTCAATTGAAATACTTGTGCGCGATTAAACGTACTTGAAGAAATATCGCACTCATAAAACTCAGCTCGTCTGAGATCGGCTAATTTAAACTGGCAGCCACTGAGTTGTTCTTTATCGTAAAATGTACAGCTCGAGAACCAAGAATCTTGCAGGTTGGCGCTTCCGAAATTGCAATTAAATACTTTGCAGTTTTTTAGATGCAGCCCGCCCAGGTCGCTTCCGCCGAAGTTACAGTTTAGTAGTGTGCAGTTTGTAAATGTCAGGTCCTTTTTTGTTCGGCCCTGGAAATCGAGATTTGTGAAGGTTTGGTCACTGGTGCTGGTAATGGCGGGATCCAAGAAAATTGCTTCATTGTCAGATTCCATAGGTGTCATTGCTCAACGTGTAAAGAAAGAAAAAATGTGTACCCGAGTAATTGTCATGCGTTCGCCTGGATGCAGATGGCGAACCTTGCCTGGCCGCCGCGACCCCGAATATGTTCCAACTGGAATAACTATCCCACATGGACAAAATTGGAGTCAACTGCTATAAATTTCTTTTTTGAGTGAAAAAATGAGCTCGATAATCAGAGGTACCCTGCATCGGCATCCAGAGGGGACGGGGTATGCACGTGGCGAAGAGACTCGTGCTCGAATTGTGGATGCAGCGCTGAAGCTATTCGGCGAGCGGGGCTTCGAGGCTGCATCAACCCGCGATATTGCAGCCGCCGCTGGCGTAAATGCCCCTGCGTTGAGGTACTACTTCGACAACAAGGAGGGTGTTTACCTGGCATGCGCTGAGCACATCGCTTCGCACGTGTGGGGGTACATGGCGCAGGTGGTCGCACATGCTGAACACGCGCTTATGGAAAATGAGAGTCACGAAGCCCTAATCGATGCTTTCTGTGCCATACAGGGGCGTGTCGTGGACTGCATGTTCGAGTCGGAACAGGCCTCGGAATGGCAGCTGTTCATTGCCCACGGGCAAGGCGGCCAAGGGCCTGTGGCTGGTTTTGACATCATCAATAATCGCCTCAACAAGCCGGTTTATTCCGTGACTACCGCAATTGTTGAGCGTTTGATGAGTTGCGCACCCAACGATGATGAAGCGCGGATCCGTTCGATGGCACTTAATGGCCAACTGGCCGTCTTTCAAATGATGCGCCGTACTGCACTCACTTCATTGAACTGGGGCGAGGTTGATGCGCAGCGGCTTGAATTAATAAAGTGTGTGGTTATTAAGCACACCCGCGCTGTACTGCACGCCATTATCGCTGAGAGTTAATTCGACATAACCCAATGCGTCCAACCAGCGCACATTTTCGATGGCGACCACCGTTTTGCGAGCCTGAGGGTGTGTAACCGCTTCGCTGGTTGCGGTGTAGATGAATCCCCCTGAGCTGCCTTCCACGAAGGCAGCTCAGGCCGATAGCTATCCGTCGTTACAATCAACAATCGACCAGAAGCACTCTGGCCCTGGGTTGGCCGCCCTAAGCGGGCAACTGGATATGCCTCCGAAACGGGCTTGCGAAACAGGTAGCGGCTCCCCTTCACTACCACCGCATTTGGTAACCGAAAAAGGACGGACGACCGTCCTATCCCCCAACCACCCCATACAACCCCTCCCGCCGATCCCCATGCAAATCATTGCGCGCACTAATCCGCTTATTCCGCGCCTCCCCAAGATTCACCGTCGCCAACAAAATCCGCTCCCCCCCCTGCTCCGCCGGCCCCGCCAACGGATACCCATCCGCATCGACAATCACCGAACCCTGCACCCACCCCACCCCACGCTCAAACCCATGCCGATCGCACGCCGCAATAAACATCCGATTCACCGAAGCATTCGCCTGCACCCGCACCACTTCCGCCGGACGCTCCGTCAGCGGCCGAGGCCCATCCGGCCAGTTAACCGGCGCACACAGTAAATCCGCCCCCGCCAGTGCCGGCAGCCGCACCCACTCCGGAAACTCCAGGTCGTAGCAAATCAACATCCCAATCCGCCCATGCACCGTTTCAACCACCGGCGGCGCAGCATCACCTGCGGTGAAAACTTCACTCTCCGCATCCCACAGGTGCGCCTTGCGATACACAGCGCGTAACCCTTGGGCATCAATCATCGCCGCGCTGTTGGCCAGTTCGTCACCGTCCAGTCGCTCGCAAAATCCGCCGACCACGACAATGTCCAACTCGCGGGCGAGTGCCGCCCACAGGCTCAAGGTCGGTCCATCGACCGTTTCCGACAACGACAACGCTTCACGGCGGTCATTGAACACATACCCGCTCTGCACCAACTCAGGCAGCACCACAACCTGCGCCCCTTGATGCGCCGCCGAACGAATCGCCCGTTCGGTCAGCGTCCGGTTGAACGCCAGGTCGCCAATCTTCGGCGCCACTTGGCAGCAGGCGACCACGGTGTTTTTTGCAGTGTTCAACGCACCGCCTCCATCGCAGGTTGGGTCATGGCGAGGATGTCGCTCTCGGTAATGGCATCGATCACCCGGCGTTCGGACGCGAGGTCCAGCGAGCGGCTGAGGATGAAGTACGTCAGGCCCGACACCACCAATCCCACCAGCCAGGCGATGTCCACGCCTTCGAGCATCCGCGCCAGCGGGCCGACGAAGACTTCTTTGTTGGCGGCGGCATCGAAGATGTAGAAGAACGGCACCATCGCGGCGAAGCCGATCAGGTAGGAGACGATGCCACGGAATTGCCAGGCGCCGTAGATGCCGTTCGGGGTGAAGAAGTGCGGGATGGCATAGCGGCCTTTGCGAACGAAGAAGTAGTCGACCAGGTTGACGGCGGTCCAGGGCACGAGGAAGTACAGGAGCAACACGAGGAAGGTGTTCAGCAGCGCGATGCCGTCGCCTTTGATCGACAGCACGCAGGTCAGCAGGATCACGCTGATCGCGGTGATGGACAGGATGCGGGCGCGGGGTGTTGGGGTGATTTTCTTGATCGAGTCAGCGCCGGTCAGCAGCGTCAGCATGGCGCTGTAGGTGTTGAGCGCGATGATCGGCAGGAAGCCCGCGACCGAGACGATCACCAGCACGTTGCCCAGCCCCGGAATCATCGAAGAGCCAACCTGGTTCAATGCGACCAGTGCATCCACCGCTTTCAACTGCTGCGCCAGCCACGCGCCGAGGCCGATCATCCAGCTGCCGGACAGCGAGGCGCCGATGAACACGGCGGCGATCAGTTTGGGGCGGCTGGTGTTTTTCGGCAGGTAACGGGAATAGTCGGAGACATAGGGCGCATAGGAAATGTTGTAGCTGGCGCCGATGGCGAACAGTGTGGCGAACGCGACCCAGTTGAAGCCGAGGTCAGTTGCCGGGGTGACGCCTTCCTGGCCGGCGCCGAACATCAGGGCGATGGTGACCAGTGCGTACAGCGGCAAGGTGGCGAGCAACGCCCACTTGAAGGCTTTGTGCATCAGGTCGTGGCCGTAGATCGACAGCAGCGCGCCGATCAGCACCACCGCCACGGCGACGATGGTCGGGTCGATGCCGAACACGTGTTCGAGGCCGTTCATGATCAGCGAGATGTTCACCACGTTGAAGCCGACGAACACAAACATCGTCGCCATCAGGGCCAGGATTACGCCGCGATAACCGAACTGGGCGCGGGACTGGATCATTTGCGGCAAGCCCATTTCCGGACCTTGCGAGCCGTGGAAGGCCATGAAGATGGTGCCGAACATGATGCCCAGCGCGCCGGCGAGCATGGTCCACAGCGCTGACAAGCCGAGGCTTGGGCCGACGAAACCGATGGAGATGGTGAAGAAGTGGAAGTTGCCCAGGAACCAGAAAGGTCCTTGGCTGCTGAGTTTGGCGTGACGTTCGTTTTGCGGAATGTAGTCGATCGAGTGGCCTTCGATGGCCAACCCGCTGCTCGCTTCGAGGGCGTGCGCAGTTTGTGGGGACCCTGACATACGAATGTTCCTATGCTGGTGATTGTTGTTTTTATGGGCAAAGCGCCGGTTTCATTGCAATGTAGGGCGTCGGTCAGGGCGGTAAAATATCGCAGGCGCACTGTTTACATAGACCGGCGTCTATGTGGTGAACATCGGAGGCAACACATGCTGGGCACTGTATCGGAACTGGATCTGCGTTTGATCCGGGTCTTTCTGACCGTCGTCGAGGCCGGTGGAATCTCGGCCGCGCAGACGGCACTCAACACCACGCAACCGACCATCAGCGCGCAATTGGCGACGCTGGAAGCGCGGGTCGGGTTTCGTCTGTGCGAGCGTGGGCGCGGCGGATTTTCGGTGACGCCCAAGGGTGGCCAGTTTGTCGAAGCGGCTCGTCGGTTATTGGCGGCGGCCGAGGGCTTTCGGGTTGAGGTGCAGCACATCAATCGCAAGGTGTCGGGCATCATCAACATTGGCTTGCTCGGTCAAATCGATCCGTCCGCCAACAAGAACATCGCCCTGGCGATTGCCCGTTTGCGCTCGCGCCATGAGGGGCTGTATTTCCACTTCACCGAGCTGTCGTCGTCGCTGCTGGAAGAGAAAATCATCAACGGCCATATCGATCTGGCCATCGGTTATTTCTGGCATCGCTTGCCCAACATCGATTACTTCCCGCTGTTCCAGGAAACCCAGATCGCCTACTGCGCGCCAGCGCATCCGCTGTTCGATCACGTCGGTGATCTGAGCCGCGAAGACGTACGCGATTACGACTGGGTCTGGCCCAGCCACCCCTTGCCGGAAATGCCCGCGCCCACGTCCATCGAACGTTTGACGGTGCTCACCGACAGCATGGACGGTGCGGCGCTGCTGATTCTGTCGGGCCAGCACTTGGGTTTTCTGCCCCAGCATTACGCGGCCAAACATGAAGAGTTGGGGCAGTTGCATCCGCTCAACCCTGAGCTGCTGCGTTATGAGGTGGGTTTCCATGCGGCGGTGCGACATTCGGCGCGGCAACGGGAGGTGGTGAGTGCCTTTCTGGCGGAGTTGATCGGGATTTTTGCAGACGGGTAATCAAGGGACGAACATCGATCCGCCCCTTTTCAGGCCAGGCTCTCACCGCTCTTCAAGCACACCGAAGCGCAGGTTGTTGGCCACGTAATCCGGATGGAAGACATCCTGATCGAGCTGGAACAGCGCTTTGTACTGCGGCAGGCGCTCGTTCTGGTTGAAGGGTTCGTCGGGGCTCACGCCTGTTAGCTCGGCGAGAAGATCGCCAATCAGTTGTTCTACGCTCATTTTATTATTCTCTCTGCGACTGAAGGTCTGTGCGGTCAAGCCGCCGAACGGCGGGGCTTGTAGCGCCGTTCGTGAGAAGAATTTAATACACCTAAGCGTCATTAATTTTTCAATTGGCGACAGCGCTTTCTCATTTCATGACAATTTGTTTCCGTTGATCCGGCAGTTCCACATCAGTCATCAACAGCCGACGGCGACGTCATCGCTGGCCTCCACGCTATATATTTTTGTATATTGCGTAGCTCAAATCGCCTAGACCCTCTCCATGAGCCGCATTCGCCAGCATAATCAGCACCTCATCCTGGCCGCCGCCAGCGAAGAGTTCGCAGCCAAAGGTTTCGATGCCACCCAGACCCGGGACATCGCTGCGCGTGCGGGGATGCCGAAGGCGAATCTGTATTACTACTTTCAGAGCAAGGAAAACCTCTACTCGCGCGTGCTGCTCGGGTTTGTCGAGCCGCTGCTGCACGCCTCGGCCGCGCTGCGCGAAAGCGATGACCCGGTGGCGGGATTACAGGCCTACATTGCCGCGCGAATCCGTATCGCCCGCGAGCATCCGCACATTGCCAAGGTGTTCAGTAGTGAGTTGCTGCTGGGGGCACGGCAATTGCCCGAGGAGTGCCGGGACCTGCTGTATGCCGAGGCGCAACGCAATGTGGAGTGTCTGCGAAGCTGGATTGATCGGGGCCTGTTGGCGCCGGTGGACCCGGAACATTTGATGCTGTTCATCTGGTCGGCGACCCGGAGCTACACCAATCTGGGTTGGCAGATAGCGCACATCACCGGGCAGCAAACGCCGCAGGATGAGGATTACGCGAGGGCGGCGGCGACCATTACCCGGCTGGTGTTGGGCGGTGTGGTGCCTGAGGTCGGGCAGTCGCCGAGGGCGTTGATGTTTGCGACGTGAGCAGCCTGAAGCGTCCGGGCCTCAGGGCTGTCAGTAGATTCAGATGCGGATTTCAGCCGCAGGCTTGACGTCGATGCGCGCCACCGAACCGGTCAGGTGCGCCAGGTCCTTGTTGTACTCGGCGATGATGTCTTCGGCAGTCAGGTTACCGTTGTCGAAGGTGGAGTGCGCGTCCGCTGCCAGCTCCACGTCGTAGCCCAGTTTCAGTGCCTGACGCACGGTCGCGTTGATGCAGTAGTCGGTTTGCAAACCGCAGATGATCAGGCGCTCGAACTCCTCTCTCGGCAGCAGCTTTCCCAGGTGAGTCTGGTAGAAGGAGTCCGGGGTTGTCTTGCGTACGAACTTATCCTCGGGGTCAGTCACAAGTCCTTCGGCCAGTTGCCAGCTGGCCGAGTCATGCACGAGCGGCCCGCTCTCGTCTTCGTGCTGGATCAACACGACCGGCACCCCGGCGATCCGGGCCCGAATGCTCAAGTGGTTGATGTTCTCGATAACGCGATTGATCTCAAAGCACTCGTCCTCGCCAAAGCAAAGCGCTTGCTGGACGTCGATGATTAGCAGTGCAGTGGCCATGATTCATTCCTTGAACAATCAATGGATCACGGGACGAAAATAGATCCGTCCCCTTTCAAACACAACCGCTAGTAGCCGAGTGACAACCCGGTGTTGCGACGTGGGTCGTTGGCGCCGTAGAAGCGGTTTTTGCCGACCTGTTTACCTTCCAGCGAAGGTGCGCCGACGAGGATCGCCGCGACGTGGTTGGCATCCTGTGGCCCGGCAAACTTATGCCCCCAGCTTTCGAGGATCTTCACCGTGTCCGGGCTGGTGGTGAAGGTCTCGAGGTTGGTCTCTTCCGGCAGCCATTGCTGGTGGAAACGCGGGGCGTCCACCGCTTCCTGGATGTTCATGCCGTAGTCGATCACGTTGAGCATGGTCAGCAAGGTGGCGGTGATGATGCGGCTGCCGCCGGGGGTGCCGACGACCATCACGACCTTGCCGTCCTTGGTGACGATGGTCGGGCTCATGGACGACAGCGGCGCCTTGCCGGGGGCGATGGCGTTGGCCTCCCCTTGCACCAGGCCGTACATGTTCGGCACGCCGATTTTCGAGGTGAAGTCGTCCATTTCGTCGTTGAGGATGACCCCGGTTTTGCTGGCCATGACGCCGGCACCGAACCAGTCGTTGAGGGTGTATGTCATCGACACCGCGTTGCCCCATTTGTCGACGATGGAGAAGTGCGTGGTGTTGCTGCCCTCATGCGGCGCTACGCCGGGTTTGATCTCGCGGGACACGCCGGCCTTCTGCGGCTGGATCGCGGCACGCAGTTTGGTGGCGTAGTTTTTGTCCAGCAAATGCGCGATTGGATTTTTCACGAAATCCGGGTCGCCGAGGTAGCTGTTGCGGTCCACATACGCATGGCGCATCGCTTCGATCTGATAGTGCATACCTTGGGCCGAGTGGTAGCCCAGGTCTTTCATCGGGTAACCGTCGAGGATGTTCAGGATCTCGCAAATCACTACCCCGCCGGAGCTTGGTGGCGGTGCCGAGACCACGTGGTAGCCACGGTAATCGCACTCGATAGGCGCCAGTTCGCGGGTTTTATATTTGTCGAGGTCGGCCTGGGTGATGATGCCTTTGTTGGCCTGACTGGAGGTGACGATGGCGTCGGCGACCCAGCCTTTATAGAAACCGTCGGCGCCCTTCTCGGAAATTTCCCGCAGGGTTTTGGCCAGGTCCTTCTGCACCAGTTTTTGCCCGACTTGCATCGGCTCGCCGTTGCTCAGGAAGATCGAGCCGGAGTCCTTCATGTCTTTCTTGAACACGTCGGTGGCGTAGTCAAGCAAATCGACATCGCCCTGCTCCAGGGCAAACCCGTCTTCGGCCAGTTTGATCGCCGGGGCGATCACTTCCTTGCGCGGCTTGGTGCCGTACTTGCTCAGGGCCAGTTCCATACCGGACACCGTGCCCGGCACACCGACAGCCAGGTGGCCACGGGTACTGAGGTCGGGGACGACATTGCCTTCTTTGTCGAGGTACATGTTAGCGGTGGCGGCCAGCGGGGCTTTTTCACGGAAATCGAGGAAGGTCTTGCGCCCGTCCGCCAGCTGAATGGTCATGAAACCGCCGCCACCGAGGTTGCCCGCTGCGGGATACACCACCGCCAGCGCATACGCCACCGCGACGCCGGCATCCACGGCATTGCCGCCGTTCTTGAGCACATCAACGCCCACCTGGGAGGCCAGGTGCTGGGCCGTGACCACCATGCCGTTTTCGGCCGCGACGGGGGCCACAGAGGCGGCGTGGGCAGTCAGGCAGCTAAGCGCCAATGAGGTCGCGATGAGCGATTTGGCAAAAGGTTCGTACTTCATGAGTCGGTCTCTTTTTGTTTTTAGGGTCTGAAAAAAGCAGAGAAAACGTTTCAAGAGCAGAAGGCAGTATGGCTCGGATTACACATTGCGCCTCCCCGTCGAGGCAGTATGCTGAGGCTCTGTTCAGCCCTTCTGCGGAGTCCGCCAGCATGACCTACACCTTCACCACCCTGGCGTCTCCGGTCGGCGAACTGAAGCTGGTGGCGAAAGAGGCAAGACTGGCGGCCATCCTCTGGGAAAACGACAAGCCGAACCGGGTGCGGCTGGGCCCGATGCACGAAGCGCCGGACAACCCGATCCTGGTGCGCGCCGTTCAGCAGTTGCAGGAATACTTTGCCGGCACCCGAAACTCGTTCGATCTGGAACTGGATTTTGCCGGCACGGATTTTCAGAAGAAGGTGTGGCAAGCCCTGCTGACCATCCCGTTCGGCGAGACGCGCAGCTACAGCCAGATCGCCGAGCAAATCGGCAACCCGAGCGCGGTTCGGGCGGTGGGCGCGGCGAATGGCAAAAACCCGATCTCGATTGTTGCACCCTGCCATCGGGTGATCGGCGCCTCGGGCAAGCTCACCGGATTTGCCGGTGGGCTGGAGGCGAAAGAGCGGTTGCTGACGCTTGAAGGGTGCGAGTGGTCAGGCGCCAGCAGAACGGGCGACCTGTTCTGACTGACCGGAACACCTCTAGCAGCTGCCGAGCCTGCGAGGCTGCGTTCGGCGGCGAAGCCGTCGTAATCCGAGCGCACTCGATCTAGCTGATGCACCGCGCTTCCCACATCCACGGCTGCGGCCCGCATCAGACACAGCCTCGCAGAGCTCGTCAGCGGCTACAGGGAAAGCGTCGCTCAGGTGAAAATGTTCTTCATCGCCGCGTATTGCAGCAGCATGATGGTCTTGGCGTCGCAGATTTCCCCGCGATAAAACGCTTCAAGCGCCTCGTCGAAGGCCCACTCCAGCACCTCCAGCTCTTCGGTCTCTTCCTCCAGCCCACCGCCCTCGCTGACTTTCGACGTGGCGTCGTACTCGGCAATAAAGAAGTGCAGCTTTTCAGTGACCGAGCCGGGGCTCATGTACGACTCGAAGATCTTTTGTACGTGGTGCACGCGGTAACCGGTTTCTTCCTCGGCTTCGGCGCGGATGCGTTCTTCCGGCGCAGCACCTTCGAGCAACCCGGCGGCCACTTCAATCAGCAAGCCGTCATGGCCGTTGACGAACACCGGCAAGCGGAACTGGCGCGTCAGCACGACAGTACGCTTCTCGCGGTTGAACAACAGAATCGCCGCGCCGTTGCCCCGGTCGTAGACCTCGCGGGTCTGACGTTGCCAGTCGCCGCTGTTGCGCTGATAGTCGAAGGTAATTTTTTTCAGCAGGTACCAGTCGTGGGACAACACCTGGGATTCGATAATGTTGACCCGTTCGGCTGTGTTCGCCATGGCACCGCATCCTTTTTCGTGAGAAGTGCCCATGGTAGGCGAAAACGCAAAAGCCCTGCATCTCCCTGACACCTAATACGGGACCTTGTAGCAGCCGGACGCAGGCTTCGCCAGCTGCTACAGGGTTGGGGGGGGCTCAGGTTCAGGACAGCTGCGCTTTGTATTCTTTTTCGTACTGGCCGGCGAGGGTTTCTTTCTGTTTGTCATCGAGCAGTTTGCCGGCCATCTGGAAGAACTTCTGCTCTTCCTCTTTCAGGTGGTGATGAACCTTCTCGGCCAACTTCTTCGCGGTCGCCAGCCAGGCCGGGCTGGACATCTCGGTCGCGTCCAGTTCCTCCATCATTTCGTCCATTTCGTGGTGTTCGGCGATGGCGTGGCGGCTCAGGTCGACGCCGTTGTCGAACTCCATCAGCGGAATATAGAAATGCCGCTCCTCGGCGGTTTCGTGGGCCTGGAGTTCGGACTTGAGTTGTTTGTAAGCCTCGACCCGCTCAGGGGTGTCGCCACTGGTATTGATCAGCGCATCGGCATAACCGCGTTGGCGCTCGTGGCTTTCACGCAAGGCTTCGAAAATATTCACGGGGTGTCCTCATTGGCCGCGTTCTGAAGTGACGCTGTTTAGGCTAGACCTCCGCGCGACGGCGACGGTTCCACAATTACCGCGAGCACGCTAGGCTGGCGGATCATTGCCAAAAGGATGTCGCTCATGACCCTGCGAATCGAACAGTCGCAAAACCCCACGGACGCAGAACGTGAGGCGATCCTCATACCGCTGCGCGCCTACAACACCGCGCAGGCTGGCCCCGGCAATCCGCAACCGCTGGCGTTGCTGGTGCGCGACGACAACGGCGAGATTCTCGGCGGGTTGTATGGCCGGTTCTTTTACCAGTGGCTGTTTATCGAGTTGCTGTCGGTGCCTGAACAGGCTCGGGGACAGGGTTTGGGCTCGAAACTGATGCAGATGGCCGAAGACCTGGCGCGGGAAAAGGAATGCGTGGGGATCTGGCTGGACACCTTCGACTTTCAGGCGCCGGAGTTTTACAAACGGCTCGGTTACAGCGAGCTAGGCCAAATTGCCGACTACCCGCCGGGCCACAAACGCCACTTCTTCCAGAAACGCCTGATCAACTGATCAAAACACAAACCTCCTACAGGGGGTACTGCGTCAGCTCTGATTCAGAGACAAGTCGCCAACGCCGCCAAACGGCGCTTGGCAACAAAATCGTCATGCTGCGCGTAGTAACTGATCACGGTG
Organism: Pseudomonas mucoides; assembly: GCF_015461845.1. Taxonomy (GTDB): domain Bacteria; phylum Pseudomonadota; class Gammaproteobacteria; order Pseudomonadales; family Pseudomonadaceae; genus Aquipseudomonas; species Aquipseudomonas mucoides. The sequence goes on from NZ_JACOPW010000002.1 coordinate 1,202,260, forward strand.
CCGGACGCATCGGTGGTCACGTCGATAAAGGATTCCGCCGACCGCGTGTAAACCGTCGAACCGCCCTTTTTACCCGGCTGCAAATACGCGCCGGCGTCCACGCCGAACACCGCCTCGTCCTGCCAGGAAAACTGCACGCACTGGGCCACGACCATTTCCGGCTTGTTCGAGTTCAGGGTTTTGTACGGGGCCTTGGTGCGAGCATCGTCCATCACCGAGCCCGCGCATCCCGCCAGCAACGTTACGGCCAGCGCCACCATCAGAATTCGCATTACGTTCGCTCATCAATAAAAAGCGGACTGTATCACCGTGGCGCGGCGTTTCGTTCTGCTTTACTGCATTTATACCGCGACACCGCGTAACGATTCGCGCACCCTGTCGCGCCATAAACACCGCCTTTTTCTGGAACCCCCATGACACCCAACGCCGAATTCTACAAACCAACCCCTGAATACGCCGACAAGCTGATCAGCCAGATTGGCCAGACACCGTCCTGGATTGCCAAGCGCATTGGCGTCACCGACAAGCGCATCCGTTACATCCTCGACGGCGAACGCACCGTCAAAGGCGAGACCACGCCGATCAAGATGACCTACACCGAGCAGTTCGCCCTCGAATGCCTGGCCGCTGCGGCCAAGGCCAGCAAGAAACAATCTTCGTAACCCGTTATCAAGGAGAGACCATGGCGGCAACCGAACAGCAACACGAGCAGGCGCTGAAGAAGTTTCTCGATGAGCGCCCGCAACTGCGCCACGAACTCGACAACCTCAACCCGCTGCTGGCCCAGGCCAAGGGTGAGACCGCGGCGCAGTACCGCGACGAGCGATTGCACGAAGCCTTCGAAGCCGAGGCCGAGCGTCAGGGACTGTTCGCCTGGGAGCTGACGCTGCTGTTGACGGCCGCCACACCACAGGACTACGAAGCCCATCGCCGGGAAGTGCACAAGGAAGTCGCAGAGATGGCCGGCATGAATTGGCTGGACTATTGCGAGTTATACGGGATAGAACCGTAACCCCTGCACAAGGATGCCCGCTCCGATGCTGCCTTCCGCCTCCTCAACCCACGCCAGCCCCGGCCACCTGCACACGCAAAAGTGGCGCGGGCGCATCGGCATGACGCTGGTGGCCATGCTCTCGGTCCTCGCCGGCATGACCGATGCCATCGGCTTTATGGCCAGTGGCGATTTCGTCTCGTTCATGAGCGGCAACACCACGCGGCTCGCCGTGGCCATCAGCGACGGTGATCTGGGGCTGACCGGGCGTTTGCTACTGCTCGTGGCCACGTTCATCGTCGGCAACGCCTTGGGCATTGTCGTCAGCCGCCTCGGCAGACGACGGGCGCTGCCCTTGATGCTGACCGTCGCCGTGCTGCTCTGCGCGGCCGCTACCTGGCCCTACGACGAACAATTGCCCGCGCTGCTGGCGGCGATCATCGCCATGGGCATGCTCAATGCCGCCGTTGAGGAAGTGAACGGCCTGCCGGTCGGCCTGACCTATGTCACCGGCGCCCTGTCGCGCTTCGGACGCGGATTGGGGCGCTGGATGCTCGGCGAACGGCGCAATGGCTGGCGCGTGCAATTGATCCCCTGGACCGGGATGTTCGTCGGGGCTGTTCTTGGGGCGGTGCTGGAACATCATCTGGGGCTTCAGGCCTTGTTCGCCAGCGGATTGCTGGCGGGGGTGCTGGGGGTGGTGTCGTTGAAAGTTCCGCGGCGGTGGCAGTTGGGGTATATGCCGCGCTGAGTTTTGTATGACCGTGCGGGCCTCATCGCGAGCAAGCTCGCTCCCACAGGTTACGTGGTGAAGCTGCAATCTCGAACATTACACAACCCCCTGTGGGAGCGAGCTTGCTCGCGATGAGGCCCGCCCAGACAACATCGATTTAGCCCCCTCAGCGATAAAGCTTTATCATGGCCGCAGTTTCGCTGATCGAGTCCGTCATGAAATTCGCCATCGCGCTGTTTTCCGCCGCCCATGCGCCCTCCTCGCGCCGTGCCCTGTTGTTTGCCCAGGCTGCGCTGGCCGGTGGGCATGAGATTGTCCGGCTGTTTTTCTATCAGGACGGCGTTTATAACGCGTCCGGCAGCGTGGTCACCCCGCAAGACGAGCTGGACCTGCCCAAGCAATGGCGCGCGTTTGTCAACGAGCATCAACTGGACGGCGTGGTGTGTATCGCCGCCGCCCTGCGCCGTGGCGTGTTGAATGAGGAAGAAGCCGGGCGTTATCAGCGCGACGCGGTTGCCGTGGGCGCGCCGTGGGAATTGTCCGGCCTCGGCCAGTTGCACGACGCGGTGCAGGACGCTGACCGCTTGATCTGTTTCGGAGGCGCGTGAGATGCCTAAATCCTTGCTGATTATCAGCCGTCAGGCGCCATGGTCCGGGCCAAATGCGCGCGAAGCGCTGGACATCGTGTTGGCTGGCGGCGCCTTCGACCTGCCGATCGGCCTGCTGTTTCTCGATGACGGCGTGTTTCAGCTCGCCGCGAAACAGGACGCCAAGGCGCTGCAACAAAAAGACCTGAGCGCCAACCTGCAAGCCTTGCCGATGTTTGGTGTCGAGGAGTTGTTCGTCTGCGCTGCCAGTGCCGCAGAACGTGGGCTGGACCCATCCGGTTTCTCGCTGGAAGAAGCCCAGGCGCTGACCGCCCACGACATCACCGCCCTTATTGACCGTTACGACCAGGTGATCACCCTCTGATGTCGACTTTGCATGTGTTGTCTCATTCCCCGTTCGGCGACGATCGCCTGAGCAGTTGCCTGCGCGTGATCGGCGCCAACGATGCGCTGCTGCTGAGCGGCGACGCGGTGTATGCCCTGCAACCCGGCACCGCCCCGTTCAGCGCGCTGAAGACTCGCGGCCTGACACTGTTTGTACTGGCCGAAGACGTTCAAGCCCGGTCCATTGAGACGCCAGACTGGGCCAAGGCCATCGATTACCCGGCCTTCGTCGATCTGTCGATTCACTACGACAAGGTCAACAGTTGGCTATGAATTCCCTGACAGTCGGCGCTCGCGCCATCGAGTTGGACAAGGACGGTTTCCTGGTCGAACTGAGCGACTGGTCCGCTGACGTCGCCAGCGCCCTCGCTGCGGCCGAAGACATTGAGTTGAGCCCCGAGCATTGGGAAATCCTTGAACTGCTGCGCCGTTTCTACGACGAATTCCAGCTGTCGCCGGCCACCCGCCCGTTGATCAAGTACACCGCGTTGAAGCTCGGCCCGGAAAAAGGCAACAGCCTGCACCTGAACCGACTGTTCAAAGGCACCCCTGCCAAACTCGCCGCGAAGCTGGCGGGCCTGCCCAAACCGACGAATTGCTTATGACCGACTTCCCAGCGTTGACCCTCGAAACACCCGCCGAGCATCCGTTCGCCCAGTTCGTGCGAATCCTCGGCAAAGGCAAACGCGGCGCCCGCGACCTGACGCGTGAAGAAGCCCGCGAAGCCATGGGCATGGTGCTCGACGACAAGGTCGAAGACACCCAGCTCGGCGCGTTTCTGATGCTGCTGCGACACAAGGAAGAAAGCGCCGAGGAAATGGCCGGTTTCACCGAAGCCTTGCGCGAACGTTTGCAGGCGCCCGCCTTGACTGTTGATCTCGACTGGCCGACCTATGCCGGCAAGAAACGTCATCTGCCGTGGTACCTGCTCGCGGCCAAGTGCCTGGCGCAGAACGGCGTGCGTATTTTCATGCACGGCGCCGGCGCGCACACGGCCGGGCGTCTGTACAGCGAACAACTGCTGGAAGGACTCGGCATTGCGCTGTGCCGCGACTGGCAACAGGTGGGTGCGGCACTGGATAACGGTGGCCTGGCGTTCATGCCGCTGGTGGATTGGGCGCCGCAACTGCAACGCATGATCGACCTGCGCAACACCTTGGGCCTGCGCTCGCCGATCCATTCCCTGACACGCATCCTCAATCCGTTGGGCGCCCGTTGCGGCCTGCAAAGTATTTTCCACCCCGGCTATCAGGCGGTGCACCGCGATGCCAGCGGCTTGTTGGGCGACACAGCGATTGTGGTGAAGGGCGACGGCGGCGAGATCGAGATCAACCCGGACGCCGACAGTCACTTGTATGGCACCACCGGCGGTGAAAGCTGGGACGAAGAGTGGCCGCAACTGTCGGCCCAGCGTCACGTCAAACCCGCCGCCCTCGACCCTGAACATATGAAGGCCGTATGGCGCGGCGATGTGGTCGACAGCTACCCGCAAATGGCCCTGATTTCGACCATGGCCCTGGCGTTGCGCGGACTCGGTCAATCCCGTGATCAGGCGTTCGAAACGGCCCAGCAGTATTGGGATGCTCGAGACAGATCGATTTAACCGATCATAACTGCCCAACCTTTGCGCTATTTGTTCGAACTGATGGGCATAGACTCCTCTCCAACGATTTATCGGTTTGAGGAGTCTTGATCATGGGTTTATTAGTCGAAGGCCGCTGGCAAGACCAGTGGTACGAAAGCGGCAAGGACGGCGCGTTCCAGCGCGAACAGGCGCAACGCCGCAACTGGGTCACCACCGACGGCAAGCCGGGCCTGACCGGTGTCGGTGGCTTTGCCGCCGAAGCCGGCCGCTATCACCTCTACGTGTCCCTCGCCTGTCCGTGGGCTCACCGCACGCTGATCCTGCGCAAACTCAAAGGCCTCGAAAACCTGATTGACGTATCGGTGGTCAGCTGGCTGATGCTGGAAAACGGCTGGACCTTCGACCAGCGCCTGGGCTCCACCGGCGACAAACTCGATCATCTCGACTTCATGCACCAGCGTTACACCGCCGACACCGCCAACTACACCGGCCGCGTCACGGTGCCGGTGCTGTGGGACAAACAACAGAACCGCATCGTCAACAATGAATCGGCGGAGATCATCCGCATGTTCAACAGCGCATTCGATGACCTGACCGGCAATGACCTGGATTTCTACCCTGAGCCACTGCGCGGTGAAATCGATGCGTTGAATGAGCGGATTTACCCGGCGGTGAACAACGGCGTGTACCGCGCCGGGTTTGCGACCTCGCAGCACGCTTATGAAGAAGCGTTTGATGGTTTGTTTGAAGAGCTGGATCGGCTGGAGCAGCTGCTAGGCGCCAATCGTTACCTGACCGGCGAATACCTGACCGAAGCGGATATTCGGCTGTTCACCACGCTGATTCGTTTTGACGCGGTGTACCACGGGCACTTCAAGTGCAACCTGCGGCGGATTGCCGATTATCCGAACCTGTCGAACTGGTTGCGTGAGATTTACCAGTGGCCGGGGATTGCCGAGACGGTGAGTTTTGAGCACATCAAGCATCACTACTACGGCAGCCACAAGACCATCAACCCGACCGGGATTGTGCCGAAAGGGCCGGCACAGGACTTTACCGTGGCGCATGATCGGGCGCGGTTGAGCGGAAAAGGGGTTTGGCGCAAGGCCTGAGGTTTTGTGCAGGATTTGAAGGCCCCATCGCGAGCAAGCTCGGTTCCTACAACGACACAAATCACTGTAGGAGCCGGGCTTGCCCGCGATGGAGGCGACTCGGTCTCTAGACTTGCGCCTGAGCCCCTTCGAACCACGCCAGTTTCTCGCGCAGTTGCACCACTTCCCCAACAATCACCAACGTCGGTGCATGCACTTCATGCTCCGCGACCAACCGTGGCAGGTCCGCCAACGTGCCGGTAAACACCCGCTGATTGACCGTAGTGCCCTGCTGAATCAACGCCGCCGGGGTATCCGCACCGCGACCGTGCTTGATCAACTGCTCGCAGATAACCGGCAAGCCCACCAGGCCCATGTAGAACACCAGCGTCTGCGCAGGCGCGACGAGGTCGGCCCACGGCAGATCGGTGGAACCGTCCTTCAAATGCCCGGTGACAAACCGTACGGACTGGGCGTAATCGCGATGGGTCAGCGGAATCCCGGCGTACGCCGCGCAACCGCTGGCCGCCGTGATACCCGGCACCACCTGGAACGGGATGCCATGGGCCGCCAGCTCTTCGATCTCTTCACCGCCGCGACCGAAGATAAACGGATCACCGCCCTTCAACCGCACCACGCGCTTGCCAGCCTTGGCCAGATCGACCAGTTGCTGGTTGATCTGATCCTGCGGCACGGCGTGATCGGCGCGGCGCTTGCCGACGTAAACGCGCTCGGCATCACGACGGCACAATTCCAGAATCGCCGGGGCCACCAAGCGGTCATACAACACCACGTCAGCTTGCTGCATCAGCCGCAAGGCACGGAACGTCAGCAGGTCGGGATCACCCGGCCCTGCCCCGACCAGGTATACCTCGCCGGTCGTAACATCCGCTTCGCCGTCGATTTTCGCCTGCAACAGACGTTCGGCTTCGGCGCCCTGCCCGGCCAGTTGCCGGTCAGCAATCGGGCCTTGGAAGACGTCTTCCCAGAACCCGCGACGCTGCTGCACATCCGGAAACAGACCTTTGACCTGATGGCGGAAACGCGCCGCCAAACCGGCCAGTTGACCGTAGGTAGAAGGAATCCAGGTTTCAATCTTGGCGCGAATCAACCGGGCCAGCACCGGCGCATCGCCGCCGCTGGACACCGCAATAATCAGCGGGGAACGATCGACAATCGCCGGAAAGATCACGCTGCACAGGGCCGGTGCGTCAACGACGTTGACCGGCACACACCGCCGATGGGCATCGGCGGACACTTGCGCGTTCAATGGCTCGTCGTCGGTGGCGGCAATGATCAGCCCGCAACCGTCCAGATCCGTTTCGACATAACCCCGTAACAGGCACTCGCCGCCGCTGCCGGCCACCAGTTCGCGCAGTTGCGGTTCGATTTCAGGTGCAACCACCCGCAGCAGCGCACCGGCATCGGCCAGCAGGCGGGATTTGCGCAAGGCAATCTCCCCCCCACCGACAACCAACACACGACTGCCGCGCAGGTTGTGAAACAGCGGCAGATAGTTCATTTAGCCGATGACCTCAAGGCCACCCATGTACGGCTTCAGCACGTCAGGCACGCGGATCGAACCGTCGGCCTGCTGATAGTTCTCCAGCACCGCCACCAGGGTACGACCGACCGCCAGGCCGGAACCGTTCAGGGTGTGAACCAGTTCAGGCTTGCCGGTTTCCGGGTTGCGGAAACGCGCTTGCATGCGACGGGCCTGGAAATCGCCGCAGTTGGAGCACGACGAAATCTCGCGGTACTTGTCCTGGCTCGGAATCCACACTTCCAGGTCGTACGTCTTGACCGCGCTGAAGCCCATGTCGCCGGTGCACAGCGCCAGGGTGCGGTAAGGCAGCTCCAGCAGTTGCAGGACTTTCTCGGCGTTGGCGGTCAGGCTTTCCAGCGCTTCCATCGAGGTCGACGGCTCAACGATCTGGACCATTTCAACTTTGTCGAACTGGTGCTGACGGATCATGCCGCGGGTGTCACGACCCGACGCACCGGCTTCGCTGCGGAAGCACGGGGTGTGGGCCACGAACTTGATCGGCAGCAGTTTCGAATCAACGATTTCGCCAGCGACGATGTTGGTCAGCGACACTTCGGCAGTCGGGATCAGGTACAGATCGGCTTCGCCTTCGCGGGCGATCTTGAACAGGTCTTCTTCGAACTTCGGCAGTTGACCGGTGCCTTGCAGCGCCGGCGCCTGGACCAGATAAGGCGTGTAGGCCTCTTCGTAGCCGTGCTCGGTAACGTGCAGGTTGATCATGAATTGCGCCAGCGCACGGTGCAGACGGGCAATCGGGCCGCGCAGCAGGGCGAAACGCGCGCCGGACAGCTTGGCGGCGGTTTCGAAGTCCAGCCAGCCGAATTTCTCGCCCAGGGCCACGTGGTCCTGAACCGGGAAATCGAACGCGGTCGGGGTGCCCCAGCGACGGACTTCGACATTGCCGTCTTCGTCTTCGCCAATCGGCACCGATTCGTGCGGCAGGTTGGGGATGCCCAGCAGGATCGAATCCAGATCGGTCTGGATCGCGTCCAGCTCGACTTTACCGGCGCTCAATTCGCTGGCCATGCGCTCGACGTCAGCCATCAGTGGCGCGATGTCTTCGCCGCGCTGCTTGGCCTGACCGATGGATTTGGAACGGGCATTACGCTCAGCCTGCAGTGCTTCGGTGCGGGTCTGGACGGTCTTGCGCTGTTCTTCCAGCGCTTCGATGCGCGCAACATCCAGCGTGTAGCCACGGGATGCCAGGCGGTCCGCTACGTCCTGAAGGTTGCTACGTAACAGTTTGGAATCGAGCATGTCGGTTTCTCGTTTATCAAAGTTTGGTCAAGGACAGGCCGGCCCAGGTGGCAAGCAGCCCGCCGAATACGCTGAGCGTCGCATAGCCCAGGGCCAGCGGCACTTGCCCGCTTTCCAGCAGGCGCACCGTATCCAGTGAAAAGGATGAAAAAGTCGTCAGCCCTCCGAGGAAGCCGACGATCAACCCGGCACGCACCTCAAGCGGCACCTCCGGACGAATCAAAAAAAGACCGTATAGAGCACCGATCAGCAAACAGCCCACGATATTAACGGCCAGCGTCGCGGTATAGAAGTGCCGCGGCCAATTAGCGTTGATCCAGTTTCCGGTAGCAAAACGTAACAGTGTGCCGGCGACACCGCCGATGGACACCGCGATGACCAATGGAATCACTATTTTCTCCGCTGCCGAGGGCTTAGACGGTCAAGTTGGGCGAGGTGATTGAGCTTTTCGCCGATCTTCAATTCCAGGCCACGCGGCACTGGCTGGTAGAACGGCTGCGGTTCGAGTTCTTCCGGGAAGTAGTCTTCGCCCGCGGCGTAGGCATCCGGCTCATCGTGGGCGTAACGGTATTCGTCGCCGTAGCCGAGTTGCTTCATCAATTTGGTCGGGGCATTGCGCAGGTGCAGCGGCACTTCCAGCGAACCGTGCTCGGTGGCGCTGCGCATCGCGGCCTTGAAGCCCATGTACACCGCGTTGCTTTTCGGCGCGCAGGCCAGATAGGTAATGGCCTGGGCCACCGCCAATTCACCTTCGGGGCTGCCGAGGCGCTCCTGCACTTCCCACGCCGCCAGGCACAGGCTCAGGGCGCGCGGGTCGGCATTGCCGATGTCTTCGCTGGCCATGCGCACCACGCGCCGGGCCAGGTACAGCGGATCGCAACCGCCGTCGATCATCCGCGCGAACCAATACAACGCGCCGTCCGGGTTGGAGCCGCGCACCGATTTATGCAGCGCGGAAATCTGGTCGTAGAACGCTTCGCCGCCCTTGTCAAAACGCCGACGGGTATCGCCGAGCAGACTTTGCAGGAGATCGACGCCGATCTCGCTGTTGTCTTCGGCCAGGTCCGAGGCGTTTTCCAGCAGATTGAGCAGCCGCCGGCCATCGCCATCGGCGGCGGACAACAGCATCTGGAAGCCTTCATCGCTGAGTGTCAGCTGGCGCTTACCCAACCCACGCTCTTCGGTCAGCGCGCGATGCACCAGTTTGCGCAGTGCCGCTTCGTCGAGGCTCTTGAGCACATAGACGCGGGCCCGCGAGAGCAAGGCGTTGTTGAGTTCGAACGAGGGGTTTTCGGTGGTCGCGCCGATAAAAATCAGCGTGCCGTCTTCAACGTACGGCAGGAACGCGTCCTGCTGGGACTTGTTGAAGCGGTGAACTTCATCGACAAACAAGATCGTACGTTTGCCGTACTGCCCGGCCTGTTGCTTGGCGATTTCCACCGCCTGACGGATTTCCTTCACGCCGGCCAGCACCGCCGAGACCGTTTCGAAGTGCGCATCCGAGACTTCCGCCAGCAACCGCGCCAGGGTGGTTTTGCCCACGCCCGGCGGGCCCCAGAAAATCATCGAATGCAGGGCGCCCTGCTCCAGCGCTTCACGCAAAGGCTTGCCGCGAGCGAGCAGGTGTTCCTGACCGACGTACTCGTCCAGATTGGCCGCACGCAGGCGGGCGGCCAAGGGCTGAGCAATCGGGGCGCTGCGAAACAGGTCCATCACGACTTGCGAAACCTCACTACTTGAACACTGCAGGCTCACTCCTACAGGTATTGCGGTTTATTCCTGGATCACGTCCGCCCCTTTAGGGATGTCGAACTTGAACTTGGACGCCGGGATCGGCTCGTTGGCCTTCACACCGGTGAACAGGATATTGGTGCGCTGACCGACGCTGTCGATCAGTTGCATGTCGTTGACCAGACCGTTACGGAACGACAGACGCAGGCTGTCGAACAAGGTGTCTTTGGTTTTCGGCTTCAGGGTGAAGTCGATCACGCCGCCGGCTTCCTTGGCGCTGATGTCGAAGCTCTGGCTGATCTTGGACACATCACCAGACAGCAGCAGCGCCGGGGTCTGGGTCAGACGCATGTCGAGGGTCTTGATAGTGACCTGCTCCAGATCCGGGTCCCACAGGGTGACCTTCTTGCCGTCGGACACCATGGTTTGTTCAGCCGGCGCATTGGTGTGCCAGTAGAACAGACCCGGGCGCTGCAACGACATATCACCAGCGGTTTCCTGCAACTGGGTGCCGCTGCCATCAAGCGTCAGCTGGGAGAAACGTGCGGTCAATGTCTGGGATTTTTCCAGCAATTGGGTCAGGCGCGCCACGTCCTTGTCATCGGCGTGGGCCGAGAGCGTGGTCAAAGCTAGAACCGGCAGCAACAACATGCGGATAAGACGCATGGGAGTCCTCTTGATATTCGTGGGGGGTGCGAGTGGCGCGTCACTGCGCCACCCTGCTTCAAAGCAAATCAGTCGCGTACCGGGCCAGGCGCCAGGACTTCACGCGAACCGTTGGTATTCATGGACGTCACGACCCCGGCCATTTCCATGGCTTCGATCATGCGTGCGGCGCGGTTGTAGCCGATTTTCAGTTTGCGCTGAACGGCCGAGATGGACGCGCGACGGCTTTCCAGGACGAACTGCACCGCTTCGTCGTAGAGCGCATCGGTTTCAGCATCATCGTCGCCACCACCGCCGCCATTCTCAAAGCCGCTGCCGGCTTCTTCGACACCGGCGAGAATTTCGTCGTTGTATTCCGGTGCGCCGCGCAGTTTCCAGGCTTCCACCACGCGGTGAACCTCGTCATCGGACACGAACGCGCCGTGTACACGAATCGGCAGACTGGTGCCCGGTGGCATGTAGAGCATGTCACCGTGACCCAGCAATTGTTCGGCACCGCCCTGGTCGATGATGGTCCGGGAGTCGATCTTGCTTGACACCTGGAACGCCATACGCGTCGGGATGTTGGCCTTGATCAGACCGGTGATCACGTCCACCGACGGACGCTGGGTCGCCAGGATCAAGTGAATACCGGCAGCACGGGCCTTCTGGGCGATACGGGCGATCAGTTCTTCAACCTTCTTGCCGACGATCATCATCATGTCGGCAAATTCGTCGACGACCACGACGATGGTCGGCAGCTTGGTCAGCAGCGGCGCTTCGTCGTGAATGCTTTCGCGCTTGTACAACGGGTCGGTCAGCGGCGTGCCGGCGTCCTGGGCTTCCTTGACCTTGGCGTTGAAGCCGGACAGGTTTCGTACGCCCATCTTCGCCATCAGTTTATAGCGCCGCTCCATCTCCGCCACGCTCCAGCGCAGGGCGTTGGCCGCGTCCTTCATGTCGGTCACGACCGGGCACAGCAAGTGCGGGATGCCTTCGTAGATCGACAGCTCAAGCATTTTCGGGTCGATCATGATCAGTTTGGCGTCTTCAGGGCCGGACTTGAACAGGATCGACAGGATCATCGCGTTCACGCCCACCGACTTACCGGAACCGGTCGTACCGGCCACCAGCAAGTGCGGCATTTTCGCCAGGTCAGTGATGACCGGCTTGCCGCCGATGTCGTGACCGAGGGCCAGGGTGACCGGCGACTTGAAGTTGTCGTACTCAGGAGTCGACAGCACTTCGGAGAACCGCACGATCTGGCGGTCCTCGTTGGGGATCTCGATACCGACGGTGGTCTTGCCGGGAATCACTTCAACCACACGCACACTGGTCACGGCCAGGGAACGTGCCAGGTCTTTCGCCAGGTTGGCGATACGGCTGACTTTCACGCCTGCCGCCGGTTGAATTTCGTAACGGGTAATCACCGGGCCCGGGTGGATCGAATCCACCGAGACTTCGACGCCGAATTCCTTGAGCTTGATTTCCAGCAAATGGCCAACCGCAGCCAGGGATTCGGGCGAGTAATTGAGTTGTTTCTTTTCCGCAGGGTCGAGGATCGAGATCGGCGGCAAGGTGCCTTCCACGGCGCTGTCGACGAACAACGGTGCCTGCTTCTCTTTCTCCACACGCTTGCTCGGTGCAGCGGGTTTCGGCGGCGCTGGCGCAATGACCGGCGGTACCTGCTTCTCGCGCTCGGACATGTGCTTGCTCAGGGCCTGTTCGCGTTCGATCAGCCGTTCCTTGACCTTGGCCTGCTCGCGCTTGTCGGTGACGGTCGGTGCGACCACGTCATGCACGCGATCGTCGACTTCACGCAGTTGCGCCACCAGTTGCTTGCGTTCGGTACGGGCTGCCCACCAACGATTGGCCGCGCCCTGGAACAGTTCGAACAGGTCGAGGGTGATCTTGCCGGTGACGTCCATCACCTTGAACCATGACAGGTCGGTGAACACCGTCAGGCCAAACAGGAACAGCGCGATGAACAGCAGCGTGCTGCCCTGGATGTTCAGCGCGTTCTTGGCCAGGTCGCCAAGGCTTTCGCCTAAAGCGCCGCCAGCACCCGCCGGAAGGCCGGTGGCGGCATGGAAATGGATGTGCGCCAGGGCGGCGCCAGACAGCACCAGAAACACCAGGCCGATCAGGCGCCAGGAGAACAGCCAGCCGCTCCACTGCCACGGCTCGTGGCGCTGACGGAAGATCTGATAGACCTTGACCGCGAGCAGCAACGGGAAGATATAGGCGAAGTAACCCAGCACCATGAACAGGATGTCAGCGCTGTAGGAACCGGCGGGACCGCCGAAGTTCTGCACGTCATCAATCTTGCTGTTGTGACTCCAGCCCGGATCGTCCTTGCCGTAAGTCAGCAAGGCCATCATCAGGAACAGGCACAAGGCGCCAATGGCGATCAATGCACCTTCCTTGAGCCGGTAGTGCAAATGCTGGCGCCAGAGCGGAACGACTGTTTTGGGTGCTGCGGTGGATTTCTTCAAAACGCTTCTTTTCCTGCGCCCGAGGCGCGTCCATCTGTTGAATGACTATAAAAAACTGCCCAATCCAGGCAGGTAAAAAAGTGAACAGGCTCAACCGGGACTACTTTTAACACTGCACCCCGTCTTTTATAAACATGGTGAGCACTGCTTATTTTGTTACAACCCCCTTTGCACGCAGGCATTGTACGGGTTTGTTCGCCCGATAACATGCGTGAGGCACTGGGTACAGCATAGCCAAAAAGTGCCGGTATATGCGGCCAATTTGAGCATGCATTCTCTTTCGTGACAAAGGCTTATGAGGTGTTTTTATGAGCGAAGCGAAGCATTCACGCCTGATCATTCTGGGTTCCGGCCCTGCCGGTTACAGCGCAGCCGTTTATGCCGCCCGCGCCAACCTCAAACCCGTTGTCATTACCGGCATACAGGCAGGTGGCCAGCTCACCACCACTGTCGAAGTCGACAACTGGCCCGGCGACGTCGAAGGGCTCACCGGCCCGGTGCTGATGGAGCGCATGCAAAAACACGCCGAACGCTTTGACACAGAGATCGTTTACGACCACATCCACACCGCCAAGTTGCAACAGCGCCCGTTTGAACTGATTGGCGACGGCGGCACCTACACCTGCGACGCCCTGATCATCGCCACCGGCGCTTCGGCGCAATACCTGGGCCTGCCCTCGGAAGAGACGTTCGCCGGCCGAGGGGTTTCCGCCTGCGCGACCTGCGACGGCTTTTTCTACCGCAATCAGGTGGTGGCGGTGATCGGTGGCGGCAATACCGCCGTTGAAGAGGCCCTGTATCTGTCGAACATCGCCAAGGAAGTCCATCTGATTCACCGTCGCGATAAGCTGCGCTCGGAGAAAATCCTCCAGGACAAACTGTTCGAGAAAGCCGCCAACGGCAATATTCGCCTGCACTGGAATCAGAATCTGGATGAAGTGCTGGGCGATGCCAGCGGCGTGACCGGCGCCCGCCTGCGCGACAGCCAGACCGGCGAAACCCGTGAGTTGGCGCTGGCCGGCGTGTTCATCGCCATCGGCCATAAACCCAATACCGATCTGTTTATCGATCAACTGCCGATGCGCGACGGCTATCTGCGGGTCAAAAGCGGCAACGAAGGCGACGCCACCGCCACCGCAATCCCCGGCGTGTTTGCCGCCGGCGATGTCGCCGATCACGTTTACCGCCAGGCCGTCACGTCCGCCGGGGCCGGTTGCATGGCCGCACTGGACGCCGAAAAATACCTCGACGACATTCCCACCGTTTAACGGCACACTTTACGGCGGGCCCACCAGCCCGCCACCGCCCTCCCCTTCTGCAAGCCCGGATGCCATGCTGACTTGGTTACAACGCAATACCCTGACCTTCCCCCCGCTGGAAAAAGCCATGCGCGACCCCAACGGGCTCTTGGCTGCCGGGGGCGATCTGTCTGCCGATCGTCTGATTCAGGCCTATCGCCATGGCTGCTTTCCGTGGTTCTCTGAAGGCCAGCCGATTCTCTGGTGGTCGCCGGATCCGCGCACCGTGTTGTTTCCCGACGAACTGCATGTTTCCCGCAGCCTGGGTAAATTGCTGCGCCAACAGCGCTATCAAGTGACCTTCGATCAGGATTTCGCCGCCGTCATCCGTGCCTGCGCCGCGCCGCGTGATTACGCCGACGGCACCTGGATCACCCAGGCCATGCAGGACGCCTACATTGAACTGCACAGGCGCGGCCATGCGCATTCGGTGGAAGTCTGGGATCAGGGCGAGCTGGTTGGCGGGCTGTACGGCCTGGCGATGGGGCAGTTGTTCTTCGGCGAGTCCATGTTCAGCCGCGCCGACAACGCCTCCAAATTTGGCTTTGCCACACTGGTGCGACATCTGAAAGACTCGGGTTTTGTGCTGATTGACTGCCAGATGCCGACCGATCATCTGCACAGTCTCGGCGCACGAGCGATCCCACGCCGCGAATTCGCCGGTTACCTGGCGCAGCACCTGGATCAACCCAACCGCGCCACATGGGTTTGCTGAGCGACTTTCGCGCCGGTGGCTTACACTTAATTCAAAGCTTTTTCCCGAGGGTTGATCATGACCGAGTTGGCGCGTTTGAAGTTCTATGCCACTCAGCCCCACTCTTGCAGCTATCTGCCAGATGAACAGGCCACGACCCTGTTTCTCGACCCTAGCCAGCCCATGGATGTGCATGTCTATGCAGATTTGTCTGAAATGGGTTTTCGGCGCAGCGGCGACCACCTCTACCGGCCTCATTGCCAGAACTGCAACGCGTGCGTCCCGGCGCGCATCCCTGTGGCGCAATTCACCCCCAATCGCCAACAGAAGCGCATTTTCAAACGCAATGCCGACCTGCAGGTTCGCCCCGCCAGGGCGCAGTTCAGCGAAGAGTATTTCGACCTCTACCAGCGCTACATCGAACAGCGCCACGCGGATGGCGACATGTACCCGCCGAGTCGTGATCAATTCTCCACGTTCCTTGTGAGGGATCTGCCGTTCTCGCGTTTCTACGAATTTCGTCTCGAAGGGCGGCTGCTGGCGGTGGCCGTCACCGACTTACTGCCGAACGGTCTGTCGGCGGTTTACACCTTTTACGAACCGTCCGAAGAACGTCGCAGCCTGGGGCGTTTTGCGATCCTGTGGCAGATCGGCGAGACCCGGCGCCTTGGACTGGAGGCCGTCTATCTCGGCTACTGGATCAAAAACTGCAAAAAGATGAGCTACAAGACCCAATATCGGCCTATCGAACTGCTGATTAATCAACGCTGGGTCATCCTGAACTAGAACCCCTTGGCTTAAACCCCATTTTTCGGGCACAATGCACGCCGCTTTTGCCTGGCGCAGTTGCACCGGGCCATTCATTGGACACCGAGGGCTTTACTGCATGTCGAAAGAAGACAGCTTCGAAATGGAAGGCACTGTCGTCGACACCCTGCCCAACACCATGTTTCGTGTGGAGTTGGAAAATGGGCACGTCGTAACCGCGCATATCTCCGGCAAGATGCGCAAGAACTACATTCGTATTCTTACCGGTGACAAAGTGCGCGTCGAGCTGACGCCCTATGACTTGAGCAAAGGGCGCATCACTTACCGCGCTCGCTAATCAAGTCAATACAAAACGCCCGGTTTATGCCGGGCGTTTTTGTTTGTCTGCGATTTGGTGGGGTTTGGGGGTTGTGTGTATATCCGTTGCTGCGGTCACGGCGGCTGGCGGTTTCGCTCTTACAGCGAGTCACTTTTGACAAACGCGGTACGCCTCAAAAGTAACCAAAAAGTCTTCGCCCCGGCGTACGGCGCCTCGCTGAGGCTCCGCGTACCCTCGCTACGGTGTCCATCAGGGGGCATCGCCTCCGGCCTGCTTCGCGACGACCTCCTCTCGATGTGTGCCGCCTAACCCCCTGATGGACACCTACGCTCGGCCTGCCGAAGGGGCGAAAGATCAAAAGATCGCAGCCTCGTTTCACTCGACAGCTCCTACAGGGGATGGGTGTGCATGTGCTTCTCACCACTCAACAGGATGAGCGTTAGCTCGGCTGCAGCTCTTGATCTTGATCCACGGGCGACATCGGAAGGCTGAGGGGAGGGATTCATCCGGGGTGGGAGCGCAGCGACCGTTCGACGAAGTCGAACACATCGAGAGGAGGTGCAGCGAAGCAAACCGGAGGCGATGCCCCCCGGATGGATCCCGGAGCGAAGGAACCCCGAGCCCCAGCGAGTGGGCCGAACGTAGGAGCAAGCGTTTTTTTGCTTACTTTTTTTAGGCGTTTGTAAAAAAAGTGAGTCGCCGTAAGGGCGAAACCGCCAGCCGCCGTTACCGCACCAACGGATATACACCCACCCCCCCCAAACCCCAAACAGCAAAAAGGCGCCCGAAGGCGCCTTTCGCTTTACAACAGATCAACAGCCGTCAGGCCATCTCAGCCGTGGTCTCGAACTCGAAGGTCAGCTCGCCATCCTTCAGATCGATATGCACCACACCACCATGGTCGGCCAGCTCGCCAAAGAGGATCTCTTCGGCCAGTGGACGCTTGATCTTGTCCTGGATCAAACGCGCCATTGGACGAGCACCCATTGCCGTGTCGTAGCCACCCACTGCCAGCCAGCCGCGCGCTGCGTCCGTCACTTCCAGCTGCACGCGCTTGTCTTCCAACTGCGCCTGAAGCTCGGTAAGGAACTTGTCCACCACGCTTTTGATGACCTCATGGCTGAGGCGACCAAACTGGATAATGGTGTCCAGACGGTTGCGGAACTCTGGCGTGAAGCTCTTCTTGATCACTTCCATCGCATCGGACGAGTGGTCCTGATGGGTGAAACCGATCGAAGCACGCGCCGCTGTTTCGGCACCGGCGTTGGTCGTCATGATGACGATCACGTTACGGAAATCCGCCTTGCGCCCGTTGTTATCGGTCAGCGTACCGTGGTCCATGACCTGCAGCAGCAGGTTAAAGACTTCCGGATGCGCCTTCTCGATCTCGTCGAGCAACAGCACGCAGTGAGGCTGCTTGGTGATGGCTTCGGTCAGCAGACCGCCCTGATCGAACCCGACGTAGCCTGGAGGTGCACCGATCAGACGCGATACGGTGTGGCGCTCCATGTACTCGGACATGTCGAAGCGAACCAGTTCGATGCCCAACGCCTTGGCCAGTTGACGCGCCGCTTCGGTTTTACCGACACCGGTCGGCCCTGCGAACAGGAACGAACCGACAGGCTTGTCAGGCGACTTGAGGCCCGCACGGGACAGTTTGATCGCCGTCGACAACGAGTCGATGGCGGCATCCTGGCCAAATACGGTCAGCTTCAGGTCACGCTCAAGGTTACGCAGCAACTCTTTGTCGGAGCTGGTGACGTGCTTAGGCGGAATCCGAGCGATTTTCGCCACGATGTCCTCGACCTGAGGCACCTCGATGCGCTTCACACGCTTCTCGATTGGCTGCAGACGCTGATAGGCGCCCGCCTCGTCGATAACGTCGATCGCCTTGTCCGGCATGTGCCGGTCATTGATATAGCGCGAAGCCAGTTCAGCCGCCGCACGTAGCGCCTCATCACTGTATTCGATGTTGTGGTGCGCTTCGAAACGCCCTTTCAGGCCGCGCAGGATGCCAATGGTGTCTTCCACCGAAGGCTCCGACACATCGACCTTCTGGAAGCGTCGTGCCAAGGCACGGTCCTTCTCGAAGATCCCGCGGAATTCCTGGAACGTGGTCGAGCCGATGCAACGGATATCACCCGAGGACAGCAGCGGCTTGAGCAGGTTGGAGGCATCCATGACGCCACCGGACGCAGCACCCGCACCGATGATGGTGTGGATTTCGTCGATGAACAGGATCGCCTGCGGACGTTTTTTCAGCTCATTGAGCAGCGCCTTGAAGCGCTTCTCGAAATCACCACGGTATTTGGTCCCGGCCAGCAAGGCGCCCAAGTCGAGGGAATACACCACGCTGTTGGCCAGCAAATCCGGCACCTGGTTGTCGACAATGCGTTTGGCCAGGCCTTCGGCAATCGCGGTTTTACCCACGCCCGCCTCGCCCACCAACAGCGGATTGTTTTTACGACGGCGCGCCAGAATCTGTGCGACGCGTTCGACTTCCAGCTCACGGCCTACCAATGGATCGATTCGACCCTGGCGCGCGAGTTCGTTGAGGTTGCTGGCATAAGCATCCAGAGGATTGCCTGAAGATGAAGACTCACCGCCCTCGTCGTCCTGCATATCTTGCTCACCTTCAGAGTGATCGCCATGCCCGGGCACTTTGGAAATGCCATGGGCGATGTAGTTGACGACATCGATGCGCGCAACGCTCTGCTGTTTCAGCAGGAACACTGCCTGACTCTCTTGCTCACTGAAGATCGCGACCAGCACGTTGGCGCCAGTCACTTCGCGTTTGCCCGAGCTCTGTACGTGAAAAACAGCACGTTGCAGTACACGCTGGAAGCCCAGGGTTGGCTGGGTTTCACGATCCTCGTCATGGACAGGGATCAATGGCGTGGTGGAGTCGATGAACTCCTGCAGGTCATGCTTGAGTTTGTCGAGGTTTGCGCCGCACGCACGCAAAACAGTGGCGGCAGCCTCATTGTCCAATAGGGCCAGCAGGAGATGTTCGACGGTCATGAACTCATGACGCTTCGAACGGGCCTCCTTGAAGGCTAGATTGAGGGTGACTTCGAGCTCGCGGTTTAACATAGCTTCACCTCATACCCAAGTGGTCGGCGATTAACCGTCCTTCTCGATTTCACAGAGTAGCGGATGCTGGCTTTCCCTGGCGTACTGGTTGACCTGCATGGCCTTTGTCTCGGCGATGTCGCGGGTAAACACTCCACATACTGCCCGCCCTTCTGTATGGACGGCCAGCATGACCTTGGTCGCCAGCTCCCGATTCAGGTTAAAAAACACCTCGAGCACTTCGACGACGAAATCCATCGGTGTGTAGTCATCGTTGAACAAAACCACCTTGTACATCGGCGGCGCCTGTAACGCAGGCTTTGCCTCCTGAACAGCAATACCCGCTGAATCGTCGTCGTGTGAATCAGGATGATCCTGATTGAATGTTAGTCGAATCTGGCTGATTGCATGCATGGAAAGAAAGGTTCGTCAGTTGTGCTAATACAGTGGTGGGGGCGCCCAGGGACGATTTCAACACCGACCGCCCGGTCACCTTGACTATCGGGAAAACGGTGTTACAACCAATAGAGCCCACAGTGGGTAAAAAAGGTCCGCGGAGTCAATCTTAATTCCAAGATTAGACTGCGGATGTACTGGATGATACTCCAGTGATGGAGTCTGTTGCAGAGGGATATGAGCATGGCAGTCGGCAAGGTGAAATGGTTCAACAACGCCAAGGGATTCGGTTTCATTAACACCGACGCCAGAGAAGGTCGTGACGAGGATGGCAAGGAAATCGATTTCTTTGCCCACTATTCGGCCATCAAGATGGAGGGCTACAAGACCCTCAAGGCCGGACAGATCGTCAGCTTCGAGATCGTTCAAGGCCCCAAGGGACTGCACGCCGTAAACATTGGGGCCGCCCCGTCAGTGAGCGAGCCAGTCGCTCCCGCCACCCAGCAGGAGACGGTATCGAACTGACGCAACCGGCATTCAGACATGAAAAAACCGCCCGAGGGCGGTTTTTTTGTACCGGCTCGCTTACATATGCGAGATCAGCGCATCACCAAAGCCGGAAGACGACACCAGCTTCGCGCCGTCCATCAGGCGTTCGAAGTCATAGGTCACGGTCTTGGCGGAAATCGCGCCGTTGGTGCCCTTGATGATCAGGTCGGCCGCTTCGGTCCAGCCCATGTGACGCAGCATCATTTCAGCAGACAGGATCAGCGAGCCCGGGTTGACCTGGTCCTTGCCGGCGTACTTCGGCGCAGTACCGTGGGTCGCTTCGAACATGGCAATGGTGTCGGACAGGTTGGCACCCGGCGCGATACCGATACCGCCCACTTCCGCCGCCAGGGCGTCGGAGAGGTAGTCGCCGTTCAGGTTCAGGGTCGCGATCACATCGTATTCGGCCGGGCGCAGCAGGATCTGCTGGAGCATGGCGTCGGCGATGGCGTCCTTGACGATGACGTTCTTGCCGGTTTTCGGGTTCTTGAACTGCATCCACGGACCGCCGTCGAGCAGGGTCGCGCCGAACTCTTCAGCCGCCACTTCGTAGGCCCATTCCTTGAAGGCACCTTCGGTGAACTTCATGATGTTGCCTTTGTGCACGATGGTCAGCGAGTCGCGGTCGTTGTCGACCACATACTGCAGGGCCTTGCGCGCCAGGCGCTTGGTGCCTTGCAGCGAAACCGGCTTAATGCCGATACCGCAGTTTTCGTCGAAACGGATCTTGGTGACACCCATTTCATCTTTAAGGAACTTGATGACTTTGGTTGCTTCCGGCGAACCGGCTTTCCACTCGATACCGGCGTAGATGTCTTCCGAGTTCTCACGGAAAATCGTCATGTCGACGTCGCCTGGCTTTTTCACCGGGCTAGGCACGCCTTCGAACCAGCGCACAGGGCGCAGGCACACATAAAGGTCGAGTTGCTGACGCAGGGCCACGTTCAGGGAACGGATGCCGCCACCGACCGGGGTGGTCAGAGGGCCCTTGATGGAAACCACGTAATCTTTAACTGCGTCCAGGGTTTCCTGGGGTAGCCAGGTGTCCTGATCGTAAACCTGAGTCGCTTTTTCCCCGGCGTAGACTTCCATCCAGGAAATTTTGCGCTCGCCGCCGTAAGCCTTCTTAACAGCAGCATCGACAACCTTGATCATGACCGGGCTGATATCAACACCAATACCATCGCCTTCGATGAAGGGGATGATCGGGTTGTTAGGAACATTGAGAGAATGGTCCGCGTTGACGGTGATTTTGTCGCCGACTGCTGGAACCTGAATCTTCTTGTATCCCATGCTGAACTCCATTGTTTGGATTGAACATCTGGCTTCGTTCGAGCGTAACCCAGTTAAATCGGCGCGCAAACCCTATGTTCCATCCATCTGCCGCAAAGCTGCATTCCTCGCGGGCTACAAGCCTGAAAGCAAAGGGAAAAGCGCCAAAGTCGAGCACGACGAACGACTCTACGCCCCACTCGCCCCTGCGACCTTTAGACCAATGGACGATATTCCTTACTCATGAACCATCGGCAGATTGCCAGCTACCTATGTATAATGCCGCCGCTGACTAAAGGGTCACGACGGTGGAGAGGCTCTATGACGAGACTTTCCGCCCTATAAGCCGGTCTGTTACCGCAGTCCGAATGCTTGACGCCCTACTGATGCACCCAACATCACAGCAACGAAACCTCGATATTCGGCTCATGGATGACTTTGAACGAACGCGCTTACCCGGCGCCCCTCGAGTTTCTGCGCACGCTTTAGCAAAGAAGAGAGAGTTAATCCGAATATGCCCACCCGCTCGAAGATCATCTATACCTTCACCGACGAAGCCCCAGCCCTCGCCACCTATTCACTGTTGCCTATCGTAGAGGCCTTCACCGCCTCGGCCGATATCGCCGTTGAAACCCGCGATATCTCTCTTGCAGGACGCATTCTGGCCAGCTTCCCCGAGCAACTGGGTGATAAAGCCGTAGCCGACCACCTCGCCGAACTGGGCGACCTGGCTGTTACGCCTGAAGCCAACATCATCAAGCTGCCGAACATCAGTGCTTCCGTACCGCAGCTGCAAGCCGCCATCAAAGAACTGCAAGCCCAGGGCTTCGCCGTTCCTGACTACCCGGAAACCGTGACCAGCGACGCCGACAAGCTCGCCAAGTCGCGCTACGACAAGATCAAGGGCAGCGCCGTAAACCCGGTTCTGCGCGAAGGCAACTCCGATCGTCGCGCACCGCTGTCGGTCAAGAATTACGCTCGCAAACACCCGCACAAAATGGGCGCTTGGGCTAAAGACTCCAAGTCTCACGTTGCGCACATGAGCGCCGGCGATTTCTACGGCAGCGAAAAAGCCGCCCTGATCGAAGCCGCTGACGCCGTCAAAATCGAACTGATCGCTCAAGACGGCACCACCACCGTCCTGAAAGAAAAAACCACCGTACAAGCCGGTGAGATCCTCGATTGCGCGGTCATGAGCAAAAACGCTCTGCGCAGCTTCATCGCTGCCGAGATCGAAGACGCCAAAGCCAAGGGCGTGCTGCTGTCGGTTCACCTCAAAGCCACCATGATGAAGGTCTCCGACCCGATCATGTTCGGCCAGATCGTTGCCGAGTTCTATAAAGACGCACTGGCCAAGCACGCTGACGTGCTGGCGCAGATCGGCTTCAACCTGAACAACGGCATCGGCGACCTGTACGCTCGCATCAAAGCCCTGCCGGCTGAGCAGCAAGCGCAGATCGAAGCGGACATCCAGGCGGTCTACGCCGTTCGTCCGTCGTTGGCCATGGTCAACTCCGACAAAGGCATCACCAACCTGCACGTGCCGAGCGACGTCATCGTCGACGCCTCGATGCCAGCCATGATCCGTGACTCCGGCAAAATGTGGGGCACCGACGGCCAGCTGCACGACACCAAGGCGGTGATCCCGGATCGCTGCTACGCAACCATCTACCAGGCCGTGATCGAAGACTGCAAAGTCAACGGTGCTTTCGACCCAACCACCATGGGCAGCGTGCCAAACGTTGGCCTGATGGCGAAGAAAGCCGAAGAGTACGGTTCGCACGACAAGACTTTCCAGATCAAGACCAACGGTGTGGTTCGGGTTTCCGACAGCGCCGGTCGCACCCTGCTGGAACAGTCGGTTGAAGCCGGCGACACCTTCCGCATGTGCCAGACCAAAGACGCGCCGATCCAGGACTGGGTCAAACTGGCCGTCAACCGTGCTCGCGCCAGCAGCACTCCGGCGATTTTCTGGCTGGACCCGATGCGCGCCCACGATGGCGTAGTGATCGAGAAAGTTCAGGCTTACCTGAAGGATCACGACACGGCCGGCCTGGACATCCAGATCATGGCGCCTGTCGACGCGATGAAGTTCACCCTGCAACGTACTCGCGAAGGCAAGGACACCATCTCGGTGACCGGCAACGTATTGCGCGACTACCTGACTGACCTGTTCCCGATCATGGAACTGGGCACCAGCGCCAAGATGCTGTCGATCGTTCCGCTGATGAATGGTGGCGGCCTGTTCGAAACCGGCGCTGGCGGTTCGGCGCCGAAGCACGTGCAACAGCTGCTGGAAGAAAACTTCCTGCGCTGGGATTCCCTGGGCGAGTTCCTGGCCCTGGCCGCGTCCCTTGAGCACCTGGGTGTGACGTACAACAACCCTAAGGCGCTGGTTCTGGCCAAGACCCTGGATCAGGCCACCGGCCAGTTCCTGGACAACAACAAGTCGCCATCGCGCAAAGTCGGCAACATCGACAACCGCGGCAGCCACTTCTACCTGGCGCTGTACTGGGCTCAGGCCCTGGCCGCCCAGACTGAAGACGCTGCACTGCAAGCGCAGTTCGCGACCCTGGCCAAAACCCTGACCGAGAACGAAGCAACCATCGTTGCCGAGCTCAACGCCGTTCAGGGCAAGCCAGTGGACATCGGCGGTTACTACCACGCCAATGCCGAGCTGATCAGCAAGGCCATGCGCCCTAGCCCAACCTTCAACGCAGCGGTTGCTGCGCTGGTTTAAGGTTGTAAGGATGCATCACAAACCCCGGCCAAGCGCCGGGGTTTGTGTTTTCAGGCTCACCCCTACACTTAACTGCATTTACACCTTGGAAATCGAGGAAGCTTCATGGACTGGAAACCCCACATCACCGTCGCCACCATCGTCGAGGACAATGGCCGCTTCCTGATGATCGAAGAACTCAAGCACGACCGTATCGTACTCAATCAACCCGCCGGCCACCTCGACCCGAATGAAACGCTGATCGAAGCCGCGGTACGCGAAACCCTCGAAGAAACCGGCTGGGACGTTGAAGCCACCGGTGTAGTCGGCATTTACCTGTACACCGCCCCGAGCAACGGCGTGACTTACCAGCGTGTCTGCTTCACGGCAAAACCGCTCAAACACCACCCGGATTATCAGCTGGATGACGGCATCGTCGGCGCCAAGTGGCTGACGCGTGACGAATTGCTGGAACAGCGCGCAAACTGGCGCAGTGAGCTGATCATCCGCTGTATCGATGATTATCTGGACGGCAATCACTTCGGTCTCGAACTGATCCGCCCTTCTCTTTAGCCTTGCGGGCTCCAGCCTGCTAGAATCGCGTCCTTTTTCAAGACACTCATTGAATCCCTATGCGTGATCCAGCCCCTTCTGACACACAAAAGAAGCGCGTCATTGTCGGCATGTCCGGCGGCGTGGACTCTTCCGTTTCCGCTCTCCTGTTGATCGAGCAGGGCTATGAGGTGGAAGGCCTGTTCATGAAGAACTGGGAAGAAGACGATGGAACGGAATACTGCACCGCCATGGACGACCTGGCGGATGCGCAGGCTGTGTGCGACAAAATCGGTATCAAGCTGCACACCGCCAACTTCGCCGCCGAGTACTGGGACAACGTGTTCGAGCACTTCCTGGCCGAATACAAGGCCGGTCGCACGCCGAACCCGGACATCCTGTGCAACCGCGAGATCAAGTTCAAGGCGTTCCTCGACTACGCCATGGTGCTCGGCGCCGACCTGATCGCCACCGGCCACTACGTGCGCCGCCGCGATATCGACGGTCGCACCGAACTGCTCAAGGGCCTGGACGCGAACAAGGACCAGAGCTACTTCCTGCACGCCGTCGGCGGCGAACAGATCGCCAAGACCCTGTTCCCGGTCGGCGAGCTGGAAAAGCCTGAAGTCCGTGCGATTGCCGAGAAATACGAACTGGCGACCGCTAAGAAAAAGGACTCCACCGGTATCTGCTTTATCGGCGAACGTCGTTTCAGCGACTTCCTCAAGCAATACCTGCCAGCGCAGCCCGGCGAGATCAAGACCACCGAAGGCGAAGTGATCGGCCGTCACCACGGCTTGATGTACCACACCATCGGTCAGCGTCAGGGCCTGGGCATCGGCGGTTTGAAAGACGCCAGTGACGAGCCGTGGTACGTGCTGATCAAGGACCTGGAACACAACGAACTGATCGTTGGCCAGGGCAATGACCACCCGTACCTGTTCTCCCGTGCCCTGCTCGCTTCGGACATCTATTGGGTCAACCCGATTGATCTGACCGAGCCGCGCAAGCTGACCGCCAAGGTCCGCTATCGCCAAAGCGACCAGCCCTGCACGCTGGAGAAAACCGCTACCGGCTACCGCGCGACCTTCGATGACCCGCAGCGCGCGGTCACCCCAGGGCAATCCGTGGTGTTTTACGACGGTGAAATCTGCCTGGGTGGCGGCGTTATCGAAATTGCCGAGCCGTGGACCAGCAAAGGCCAGCCACAATGAGCCCGACTCAGGAGCAACTGACGGCGCTGGGCGGCGTGTTTCTCGCTGCCGTCCTCGTCGACAAGATTGCCAAGACCGGCCAGACCACCGAAGCCGGCCTGACCTGCATGCTCGGCAGCCTGCTGATTCGCGACCCCAAGGACACGCTGGAAGTCTACGGCGGTGACGACCTCAATCTGCGCGAAGGTTATCGCGCGCTGGTGGGCGCACTTGAACGCGACCCGAGCGCCCTTCAACGCGAACCTTTGCGTTACGCCCTGGCGATGCTCGGCCTGGAGCGTCAACTGGCCAAGCGTGGCGACATGCTGGACGTGATCGGCAAGCGCTTGCCGCAGATTCAATCCCAGGTCGAACACTTCGGCCCGGCCCACGAAAACGTGATCGCCGCGTGTGGCGCACTGTACCAGGACACCCTGAGCACGCTGCGCCAACGGATTCAGGTCCACGGCGACATGCGCAACCTGCAACAGCCAAGCAATGCCTCGAAAATCCGCGCCCTGTTGCTGGCCGGAATTCGCTCGGCGCGCCTGTGGCGGCAGTTGGGCGGTCATCGCTGGCAGCTGGTGATCAGCCGACGCAAATTGTTGAAAGAGCTTTACCCCTTGATGCGTAACGAATAAGTCGCGCAGACAAGTTTTACTCCGCATTACGCGTAATACGCCGGTCAGTTGGCAACGGACCGACGGATTTTTTCATGTATGATACGCGCCCCATTTCGTTGCCCGACTGTCCGAGAACACCCCATGCAGCTTTCTTCGCTCACTGCGGTTTCCCCTGTTGACGGCCGCTACGCCGGCAAAACCCAGGCCCTGCGCCCGATTTTCAGTGAATACGGCCTGATCCGTGCTCGCGTTCTGGTTGAAGTGCGCTGGCTCCAGCGCCTGGCCGCTCACCCTGGTATCAGCGAAGTGCCGGCGTTCTCCGCCGAAGCCAACGCTGTGCTGAACACCCTGGCGGAAAACTTCGCTCTGGAGCACGCCGAGCGTGTCAAAGAGATCGAGCGCACCACCAACCACGACGTCAAAGCCATCGAATACCTGCTCAAAGAGCAAGCGGCCAAGCTGCCAGAACTGGCAGCCGTCAGCGAGTTCATCCACTTTGCCTGCACCAGCGAGGACATCAACAACCTGTCCCACGCCCTGATGCTGCGCGAAGGCCGTGATGACGTGATGTTGCCGCTGATGCGCCAAACCGCCGAAGCCATCCGCGAACTGGCCATCCGTTTTGCCGACGTACCCATGCTGTCGCGTACCCACGGTCAACCGGCTTCGCCGACTACCCTGGGCAAAGAGCTGGCGAACGTGGTTTACCGTCTGGAGCGTCAAATCGCTCAGGTCGCTGCCGTACCGCTGCTGGGCAAGATCAACGGCGCTGTCGGCAACTACAACGCTCACCTGTCGGCCTACCCTGAGATCGACTGGGAAGAAAACGCCCGCGCCTTTATCGAAGACGAGCTGGGCCTGGGTTTCAACCCGTACACCACCCAGATCGAACCGCACGACTACATCGCCGAGCTGTTCGACGCGATTGCGCGCTTCAACACCATTCTGATCGACTTCGACCGTGACATCTGGGGCTACATCTCCCTGGGTTATTTCAAACAGCGCACCATCGCTGGCGAAATCGGTTCGTCGACCATGCCGCACAAGGTCAACCCGATCGACTTCGAAAACTCCGAAGGCAACCTGGGCATCGCCAACGCACTGTTCCAGCATTTGGCGAGCAAACTGCCAATCTCCCGCTGGCAGCGTGACCTGACCGACTCCACCGTGCTGCGCAACCTCGGTGTCGGCTTCGCCCACAGTGTGATCGCGTACGAAGCCAGCCTCAAAGGCATCAGCAAGCTTGAGCTGAACGCTCAAAAGATCGCTGCTGACCTGGACGCTTGCTGGGAAGTGCTGGCCGAGCCAATCCAGACCGTGATGCGCCGCTACAACATCGAAAACCCGTACGAAAAGCTGAAAGAACTGACCCGCGGCAAAGGCATCAGCCCAGAAGCGCTGCAGACTTTCATCGACGGCCTGGACATGCCAGCCGCCGCCAAGGCCGAGCTGAAATTGCTCACCCCGGCGAACTACATCGGCAACGCTGTAGAGCAAGCCAAACGTATCTGATTGACCGCTGGACCTGCTTGAGACGCCCGGCCGCGCCGGGCGTTTTTATTCCTGTCTAAAAAGTAGTTTTTTTCAATAGGTTACACATGAATCCTGACATTCCTCTTCAACTTCTGGGCGGCATCACGGCACGCGAATTCCTGCGCGACTACTGGCAGAAAAAACCGCTGCTGATCCGCCAGGCGATTCCTGATTTCGAAAGCCCGATCGACGCCGACGAACTGGCCGGCCTGGCGCTGGAAGAAGAAGTCGAATCGCGTCTGGTGATCGAGAACGGCGAGCGCCCATGGGAATTGCGCCGCGGCCCGTTCGCCGAAGACGAATTCAGCAAACTGCCGGAACGTGACTGGACCCTGCTGGTTCAAGCGGTCGATCAGTTTGTGCCGGAAGTCAGCGAACTGCTGGAAAACTTCCGCTTTCTGCCGAGCTGGCGCGTAGACGATGTGATGATCAGCTTCGCCGCCCCCGGTGGCAGCGTCGGCCCGCACTTCGACAACTACGACGTGTTCCTGCTGCAAGGCCACGGCAAGCGCAACTGGAAAATCGGCCAGATGTGCGATGCCGAGAGCAAGCTGCTGCCCCACGCAGACCTGCGCATCCTCGCTGAATTCGAAGCCACCGAAGAGTGGGTTCTGGAACCGGGCGACATGCTGTACTTGCCACCACGCCTGGCTCACTGCGGCGTCGCGGTCGATGACTGCATGACGTACTCGGTGGGCTTCCGTGCGCCGAGCGCCGCTGAAGTGCTGACCCACTTCACTGACTTCCTCAGCCAGTTCCTGACGGACGAAGAGCGTTACACCGACGCCGACGCCCTGCCTGCGGTCGATCCACACCAGATCCAGCACGACGCCCTTGATCGCCTGAAAAGCCTGCTGGCCGAGCACATGAGCGACGAGCGCCTGCTGCTGACCTGGTTTGGCCAGTACATGACCGAACCGCGCTACCCGGAACTGGTGGTTGGCCCGGAAGAGATCGAGGAAGACGACCTGCTCGCCAGCCTTGAGCAAGGCGCCGTTCTGATCCGCAACCCAAGCGCCCGCCTCGCCTGGTCCGAAGTCGATGACGACCTGCTGCTGTTCGCCAGCGGCCAGAGCCGTTACCTGCCGGGCAAGTTGCGCGAACTGCTGAAAATGATTTGCGCCGCTGACGCGCTGCACATCGACAACCTCGGCGAATGGCTGATTGACGAAGACGGTCGTGGCCTGATCTGCGAATTGATCAAGCAAGGCAGCCTGGGGTTTGCTGATGAATAAAATTCACGTACGTGTCGCAGACTGGCAGAAGGACATCGCCGAGATCCGGCGCATTCGTGAGACGGTATTCATCGCCGAGCAATCCGTTCCACCTGAGCTGGAATGGGATGCCGATGACGCCACCGCGGTGCATTTCCTGGCCTTCGAAGGCGACTTCCCGATTGGCACCGCTCGCCTGCTGCCCGATGGTCACATCGGCCGGGTTTCGGTGCTCAAGGACTGGCGTGGCCTGAAGGTCGGCGATGCACTGATGCATGCAGTGATTGGTGAAGCGGAGAAACGCGGGCTGAAGCAGCAACAGCTCAGCGCGCAAGTGCAGGCCACGGCGTTCTATGAGCGCCTGGGTTTTCACATCCTCAGCGAGGAGTTCCTGGAAGCCGGGATTCCGCATGTGGACATGGTGCGTCACTCGGCTTGATACCGAGCCCCCCCCATCGCGAGCTCACGATGAGGCCCGCAAGAACACCACAAAACGCCCCGCCATTTTCGGATGCCGGGGCGTTTTGCTGTCTACGATTCAACTTGCACCACGCCGGGCCGACAAACTGGCACTATCAAGGCATTAGAAGTCGGAGATAACGGATATGTCCCTACGCACCCTGCTCACCACCCTGTTGCTGACCTGCAGTTTTTCAGCCATGGCTGCCACCGAGATCGTGCCCCTCAAGTTTCGCACCAGCGCCGACATGCTGCCCATGGCGCAGGATTTCATTGGCAAGGAAGGCCAGGTCAGCGCCTATGGCAATCAGCTGATCGTCAACGCAGATCAACGCAAGATCGACGAACTTAAAGCCCTGATCAGCCAACTCGACGTCGCCGCCAAGCGCTTGCTGATTACCGTCGACACCAATGAAAACAACTTTCAAGGCGATCAGGGCGCCTCGGTCAACGGTGCCAAGCCAAGCCAGACCCGAATCATCAATTACAGCACCGACAGCCGTGACGGTGGCATCCAGCAGATTCAGGCCAGCGAAGGCACCCCCGCCCTGATTCAGGTCGGCCAAAGCGTGCCACTCACCAGCTCACAGACCGATTCCTACGGTGATCTGCGCAGCCAAACCGAATACCGCAACGTCACTCAAGGTTTCTACGTCACCGCCAGCGTCACCGGCGACATCGTTCACTTGGCGATCAGTACCAACCGTGACCGCATGAGCCAGGAACGTCCCGATGTAGTGAACGTGCAAAGTACCGACACAACTGTCACGGGCCGCCTCGGCGAATGGATCCTGCTGGCCGGCGTCAATCGCCAGACCCAAGCCGACAAACAGGGCACGAGCCGCAACTACGCTACTCAGGGCCGGGATGACATGACCCTGCGGGTGAAAGTCGATACTTTGGACTAAACCACCGAAAACTGACTGATTAGTCGTATTAGACCAAAGATGTAGTGCCTGAAAAAAAGCACTACAAAACGTTTGACGATCGAAAAAAGCAAAGGCATGATGGCCTCGCTCCCGCTAATCAGGGGCCCTGGCAAGGGCCTTCGAAGCGATGCTCGCACCTACCCCGCGAGCCGCTTCGTGTCTGTACCGCCCACAAGGTGTGTTTGACGAGGTTGCCGACTGGAACGAAGTTGTCCCGAGGGACGGAAGCGTAATTAGGTAACCCGGCTTCACACTGATGTTTGCACCAAGGCCCACGATGCCCCAATGCGTTCGCCAGTTTGCCCTTACCTGCTCACTTCCCCTCGAGCCCATCGTTCATCCTGTCGACACCCCCGCCAAATCCGACTTGACCACCTAGCTTCTGGTCAGCGAGCGCATGAATTTTCCACCGCAGAACAACTTTCCGTAAAAGACGCGACGAGGTTTATCTCCATGGCACTGACACGCGAACAGCAAATTGCAGCCCTCGAAAAAGACTGGGCTGAAAACCCACGCTGGAAAGGCGTGACTCGCGCTTACTCCGCTGCTGACGTCGTCCGCCTGCGTGGCTCGGTTCAACCTGAGCACACCTTTGCAAAAATGGGCGCCGAAAAGCTGTGGAACCTGGTCACCCAGGGCGCCAAGCCATCCTTCCGTCCCGAGAAAGATTTCGTCAACTGCATGGGCGCCCTGACTGGCGGCCAGGCTGTACAGCAAGTTAAAGCCGGTATCCAGGCGATCTACCTGTCGGGCTGGCAAGTTGCTGCGGACAACAACTCCGCCGAATCGATGTACCCGGACCAGTCGCTGTACCCGGTGGATTCCGTTCCAACCGTGGTCAAGCGCATCAACAACTCGTTCCGTCGTGCTGACCAGATCCAGTGGAAAGCCGGCAAAGGCCCGGGCGACGAAGGCTACATCGACTACTTCGCTCCAATCGTGGCTGACGCTGAAGCCGGTTTCGGCGGCGTACTGAACGCTTACGAGCTGATGAAGAGCATGATCGAAGCAGGCGCCGCTGGCGTTCACTTCGAAGACCAACTGGCTTCCGTGAAAAAATGCGGCCACATGGGCGGCAAGGTACTGGTTCCTACCCAGGAAGCTGTACAGAAGCTGACCGCTGCCCGTCTGGCAGCTGACGTTGCCGGTACGCCGACCATCATCCTGGCCCGTACCGACGCTAACGCTGCTGACCTGCTGACTTCCGACTGCGACCCGTACGACCAGCCATTCGTGACTGGCGAACGTACCCAGGAAGGCTTCTACAAAGTGCGCGCCGGTCTGGACCAGGCCATCGCTCGCGGCCTGGCTTACGCGCCGTACGCCGACCTGATCTGGTGCGAAACCGCCAAGCCGGATCTGGACGAGGCTCGTCGCTTCGCTGAAGCGATCAAAAAGGAATACCCGGACCAACTGCTGTCGTACAACTGCTCGCCTTCCTTCAACTGGAAGAAAAACCTGGACGACGCGACCATCGCCAAGTTCCAGCGCGAACTGTCCGCCATGGGTTACAAGCACCAGTTCATCACCCTGGCCGGCATTCACAACATGTGGCACAGCATGTTCAACCTGGCGCACGACTACGCCCGCAACGACATGACTGCCTACGTGAAACTGCAAGAGCAAGAGTTCGCTGACGCCGCCAAGGGTTACACCTTCGTGGCTCACCAGCAGGAAGTGGGCACCGGCTACTTCGACGACATGACCACTGTGATTCAAGGTGGCACGTCTTCGGTAACCGCACTGACCGGTTCGACTGAAGAAGAACAGTTCCACTGATCTGCTTCGCCTGAACGATCGGCCGCTGCGGACCGACTAGAAAGCTAACCGCAACGCCGCACATCTGACGCCCCGACTGGTTCGGGGCGTTTTTTTGCCCGCGATTTAATGAACACCGCCAAATCCTGTGAGAGCCGGGCTTGCCCGGCTCTCACAGGGATGGTGGCGCCCGAAGAAAACATTGATCCAGAGCGGTATCGCCGTCAGAAAAATCCGCTAAAAAGGTCGCCTTCACTACTTGCTGTAGCGCATATAAAAGGCAACTTCCCGGCCCCAACCCGGATAACCAGATTAAAAACCACCGCAAACAATATTGATTATCATTCAGGCGCAACTATGTTCGTTACATTCCCTACAAAACAATATTGATGAAAACCCGGCTAATGCCCGCAACGCATGGGCTGGGGGACTTTGGAGGTGCGCTATGTCCTTATTCCTGTAAATA
Organism: Pseudomonas mucoides; assembly: GCF_015461845.1. Lineage (GTDB taxonomy): Bacteria > Pseudomonadota > Gammaproteobacteria > Pseudomonadales > Pseudomonadaceae > Aquipseudomonas > Aquipseudomonas mucoides. Next base: position 1,235,140 of record NZ_JACOPW010000002.1, read on the forward strand.
ATTTCGCTATAGGAATTTTACTTGCTGAGTGTTGTGCCATAAAATCAGCGGGATTGATTGCTGCGACATATCGTCACTGCTTTGTTTCTTTTCAAGCTCAGAGACCTTTGCTCTCTGTTAAGGATTACCAGCATGCCCGAAGCGACAGGACTCATGGCCCACAACTGGGGCTTTGCCATTTTCCTTCTGGGCGTTGTCGGCCTCTGCGCCTTCATGCTCGGCGTCTCCAGCCTCCTCGGGTCAAAAGCCTGGGGCCGCAGCAAAAACGAACCGTTCGAATCCGGCATGCTGCCTACAGGTGGCGCCCGTCTGCGGCTCTCAGCCAAATTCTATCTGGTCGCGATGCTCTTCGTGATCTTCGATATCGAAGCCCTCTTTCTCTTTGCATGGTCTGTGTCCGTCCGCGAAAGCGGCTGGACCGGATTCGTCGAAGCTCTCGTTTTCATAGCAATTCTGTTGGCAGGCCTTGTCTACCTATTCCGAGTGGGCGCCCTTGACTGGGCTCCGGAAGCTCGTCGTAAGCGGCAAGCGAAGCTGAAACAATGAGGCTTTGGCAATGCAATACAATCTCACCAGGATCGACCCCGATGCTCCTAACGAGCAGTATCCGATTGGCGAACGGGAAACCGTTTCCGATCCGTTAGAAGATCAAGTCCACAAAAACATCTTCATGGGCAAGCTCGAAGACGTGCTTAACGGCACGATCAACTGGGGGCGCAAGAACTCCCTGTGGCCGTATAACTTCGGTCTTTCGTGCTGCTACGTGGAAATGACCACCGCCTTCACGGCGCCCCACGACATCGCGCGCTTTGGCGCCGAGGTTATCCGGGCATCGCCGCGCCAGGCGGATTTCATGGTTATCGCCGGTACCTGCTTCATCAAGATGGCGCCGATCATTCAGCGTCTCTACGAGCAAATGCTCGAACCTAAATGGGTTATCTCCATGGGTTCGTGCGCCAACTCCGGTGGCATGTACGACATCTACTCTGTCGTTCAAGGGGTGGACAAGTTCCTGCCCGTGGACGTCTACGTGCCTGGCTGCCCGCCCCGTCCTGAAGCGTTCCTGCAAGGCTTGATGCTCTTGCAAGAGTCGATTGGACAGGAGCGTCGTCCGCTTTCCTGGGTCGTTGGGGATCAAGGCGTCTACCGCGCCGAGATGCCTTCCGAGAAGGAAAAGCGCCGCGAACAGCGAATCGCAGTCACCAACCTGCGCAGCCCCGACGAAGTCTGATCCAGATCTGCTTCTTTAATAGAACGCGACACTGGCTTCATTCTTTACGTTGACCGAAAGCGATAAATAACCATGACTACAGGCAGTGCTCTGTACATCCCGCCTTATAAGGCAGACGACCAGGATGTGGTCGTCGAACTGAACAACCGTTTTGGCGCGGACGCGTTCACCGCCCAGCCTACCCGCACCGGCATGCCGGTGCTGTGGGTTGCGCGCGCCAAACTCGTCGAAGTCCTGACCTTCCTGCGTAACCTGCCCAAGCCGTACGTCATGCTCTATGACCTGCACGGCGTGGACGAGCGTCTGCGCACCAAGCGTCAAGGACTGCCAAGCGGCGCCGACTTCACTGTGTTCTATCACTTGATGTCGATCGAACGTAATAGTGACGTGATGATCAAGGTCGCCTTGTCCGAGAGCGACCTCAACGTGCCGACCGTGACCGGTCTGTGGCCGAACGCCAACTGGTACGAGCGTGAAGTGTGGGACATGTACGGCATCAACTTTGCCGGTCACCCGCACCTGACCCGCATCATGATGCCGCCGACCTGGGAAGGTCACCCGCTGCGCAAGGACTTCCCGGCCCGTGCCACCGAGTTCGATCCGTTCACCCTGAACCTGGCCAAGCAACAGCTTGAGGAAGAAGCCGCGCGCTTCAAGCCTGAAGACTGGGGCATGAAGCGTTCCGGTGCGAACGAGGACTACATGTTCCTCAACCTCGGCCCCAACCACCCTTCCGCGCACGGTGCGTTCCGCATCATCCTGCAGCTGGACGGTGAAGAAATCGTCGACTGCGTACCAGACGTTGGCTACCACCACCGTGGTGCCGAGAAGATGGCTGAACGTCAGTCCTGGCACAGTTTCATCCCGTACACCGACCGTATCGACTACCTCGGCGGCGTGATGAACAACCTGCCGTACGTGCTCTCGGTCGAGAAGCTGGCCGGCATCAAAGTGCCTGAGAAGGTCGACGTCATCCGCATCATGATGGCCGAGTTCTTCCGGATCACCAGCCACCTGCTGTTCCTGGGGACCTACATCCAGGACGTCGGCGCCATGACCCCGGTGTTCTTCACGTTCACCGACCGTCAAAAGGCGTACACGGTGATCGAAGCCATTACCGGTTTCCGTCTGCACCCGGCCTGGTACCGCATCGGTGGCGTCGCCCACGACCTGCCGCGCGGCTGGGAAAAACTGGTGAAAGACTTCGTCGAGTGGATGCCAAAGCGTCTGGACGAATACCAGAAAGCCGCCCTGGACAACAGCATCCTGCGTGGCCGGACCATCGGCGTCGCCGCCTATAACACCAAAGAGGCCCTGGAATGGGGCGTCACCGGTGCCGGCCTGCGTTCGACCGGTTGCGACTTTGACCTGCGTAAGGCACGTCCATACTCCGGTTACGAAAACTTCGAATTCGAAGTGCCGCTGGCCGCCAATGGCGATGCCTACGATCGTTGCATCGTGCGCGTCGAAGAAATGCGCCAGAGCATCAAGATCATCGAGCAGTGCATGCGCAACATGCCGGAAGGCCCGTACAAGGCGGATCACCCGCTGACCACGCCGCCGCCGAAAGAGCGCACGCTGCAGCACATCGAGACCCTGATCACGCACTTCCTGCAAGTTTCGTGGGGCCCGGTCATGCCGGCCAACGAATCCTTCCAGATGATCGAAGCGACCAAGGGCATCAACAGTTATTACCTGACGAGCGATGGCGGCACCATGAGCTACCGCACCCGGATTCGTACCCCAAGCTTCCCGCACCTGCAGCAGATCCCTTCGGTGATCAAAGGCAGCATGGTCGCGGACTTGATTGCGTACCTGGGTAGTATCGATTTCGTTATGGCCGACGTGGACCGCTAAGCATGAATAGCACGCTTATCCAGACAGACCGTTTCACCTTGAGTGAAACCGAGCGCTCGGCCATCGAGCACGAGTTGCATCACTACGAAGACCCGCGCGCGGCGTCGATCGAAGCCTTGAAGATCGTCCAGAAGGAACGTGGCTGGGTGCCGGATGGCGCTCTGTACGCCATCGGCGAGATCCTCGGCATCCCGGCGAGCGACGTTGAAGGCGTGGCTACTTTCTATAGCCAGATCTTCCGTCAGCCCGTGGGCCGTCACATCATTCGCGTTTGCGACAGCATGGTCTGCTACATCGGTGGTCACGAATCCGTGGTCAGCGAAATCCAGAGCAAGCTGGGCATCGGCCTGGGTCAGACCACCGCCGACGGTCGTTTCACCCTGCTGCCGGTCTGCTGCCTCGGCAACTGCGACAAGGCGCCGGCGTTGATGATCGACGACGACACTTTCGGTGATGTGCAGCCTGCCGGCGTTGCCAAATTGCTCGAGGGCTACGTATGACCCTGACTTCCTTCGGTCCTGCCAACCGCATCAAGCGTTCGGCCGAGACTCACCCGCTGACCTGGCGTCTGCGTGACGACGGCGAAGCCGTGTGGCTCGACGAGTACCAGGCCAAGAACGGTTACGCCGCTGCGCGCAAGGCCTTCGCCGACATGGCTCAGGACGATATCGTCCAGACCGTGAAAGATTCCGGCTTGAAAGGTCGCGGCGGTGCAGGCTTCCCCACGGGCGTTAAGTGGGGCCTGATGCCCAAAGACGAATCCATCAACATCCGCTACCTGCTGTGCAACGCGGACGAGATGGAGCCGAACACCTGGAAAGACCGCATGCTGATGGAGCAACTGCCCCATCTGCTGATCGAAGGCATGCTGATCAGTGCCCGCGCGCTGAAAACCTACCGTGGCTACATCTTCCTGCGTGGCGAGTACACCACTGCCGCCAAGCACCTCAACCGTGCCGTGGAAGAAGCCAAGGCAGCCGGCCTTTTGGGCAAGAACATTCTCGGCAGCGGCTTCGATTTCGAACTGTTCGTCCACACCGGCGCCGGGCGTTACATCTGCGGTGAAGAAACCGCACTGATCAACTCCCTCGAAGGCCGCCGCGCCAACCCGCGCTCCAAGCCGCCCTTCCCTGCCGCCGTTGGCGTGTGGGGCAAGCCGACCTGCGTGAACAACGTTGAAACCCTGTGCAACGTGCCGGCGATCATTGCCGACGGCGTGGACTGGTACAAATCGTTGTCCCGTGAAGGCAGTGAAGACATGGGCACCAAGCTCATGGGCTTCTCCGGCAAGGTCAAGAACCCGGGCCTGTGGGAACTGCCATTCGGCGTCACCGGTCGTGAGTTGTTCGAAGACTACGCCGGCGGCATGCGCGACGGCTTCAAGCTCAAGTGCTGGCAGCCTGGCGGCGCCGGTACCGGTTTCCTGTTGCCGGAACACCTGGACGCACAAATGTACGCCGGCGGCATCGCCAAGGTGGGCACCCGTATGGGTACCGGCCTGGCCATGGCGGTGGACGACAGCGTCAACATGGTGTCCCTGCTGCGCAACATGGAAGAGTTCTTCTCCCGTGAGTCGTGCGGTTTCTGCACCCCGTGCCGTGACGGCTTGCCGTGGAGCGTCAAGCTCCTGCGTGCGATCGAGAACGGTGAAGGGCAAGCCGGCGATATCGAGACCCTGCTGGGTCTGGTCGGTTTCCTCGGCCCTGGCAAGACCTTCTGTGCTCACGCACCGGGCGCCGTGGAGCCGTTGGGCAGCGCAATCAAATACTTCCGCCATGAGTTCGAAGCCGGCATCGCGCCTGTCAGCGCCGTCGTCCCGCCTCTGGCAAGGCCGATCGTAGTCGGCGCGTAAACGCTTAAAAAGGCGAAGGGTCCGTGCCCTTCGCCTTCTCGTTCGATGACGCCTTTTATGGGCTGTTTGGATTCGAACGAATAACAAGATTCCATTAGCCACGCCCGCTGACACCGGGCCAACGAAGAACTTTGAACCATGGCCACTATCCACGTAGACGGCAAAGAGCTCGAAGTCGATGGGGCAGACAACCTGTTACAGGCATGTCTGTCGCTAGGCCTCGATATCCCTTATTTCTGCTGGCACCCAGCCCTTGGCAGCGTTGGCGCTTGCCGCCAGTGCGCGGTCAAGCAGTACACCGACGAAAACGACAAGCGTGGTCGGATCGTCATGTCCTGCATGACGCCGGCGACCGACGGCAGCTGGATCTCCATCGACGACGAAGAAGCGAAAGTATTCCGCGCCAGCGTCGTTGAATGGCTGATGACCAACCACCCTCACGACTGCCCGGTCTGTGAAGAAGGCGGTCACTGCCACCTGCAAGACATGACGGTAATGACCGGCCACAACGAGCGCCGTTACCGCTTCACCAAGCGTACCCACCAGAACCAGCAACTGGGCCCGTTCATTTCCCACGAAATGAACCGCTGCATCGCTTGCTACCGCTGCGTGCGCTTCTATAAGGATTACGCCGGCGGCACCGACCTCGGTGTGTTCGGCGCCCACGACAACGTGTACTTCGGTCGCGTTGAAGACGGCACCCTCGAAAGCGAGTTCTCCGGCAACCTCACCGAGGTCTGCCCGACCGGTGTGTTCACCGACAAGACTCACTCCGAGCGCTACAACCGCAAGTGGGACATGCAGTTCTCGCCGAGCATCTGCCATGGCTGCTCCAGCGGTTGCAACATCTCCCCGGGCGAGCGCTACGGTGAACTGCGTCGTATCGAAAACCGTTTCAACGGTTCGGTCAACCAGTACTTCCTGTGCGACCGTGGCCGTTTCGGCTATGGCTACGTCAACCGCGAAGACCGTCCGCGTCAGCCTCTGCTGGCCAACGGCGCCAAGCTGAGCCTCGACGAAGCGCTGGACAAAGCCGCAGACCTGCTGCGCGGTCGCAACATCGTCGGTATCGGTTCGCCGCGTGCCAGCCTTGAAAGCAACTACGCGTTGCGCGAACTGGTCGGCGCCGAGCACTTCTACTCCGGTATCGAAGCGGCCGAGCTGGAGCGCATTCGTCTGGTCATGCAGGTGCTCAAAGACAGCCCGCTGCCGATCCCGAACATGCGCGACATCGAAGACCATGACGCGATTTTCGTCCTCGGCGAAGACCTGACCCAGACTGCAGCGCGTATGGCGTTGTCCCTGCGTCAATCGGTCAAAGGCAAAGCCGAAGACATGGCCGATGCCATGCGCGTTCAGCCTTGGCTCGACGCCGCCGTGAAGAACATCGGTCAGCACGCGCTGAACCCGCTGTTCATCGCCAGCCTGGCTGAAACCAAGCTCGACGACGTCGCCGAAGAATGCGTTCACGCAGCACCGGACGACCTGGCCCGCATCGGTTTCGCCGTGGCTCACGCCCTCGACGCGAGCGCTCCAGCCGTTGAAGGCCTGGACGCTGAAGCCCTCGAACTGGCCAAGCGCATCGCCGACGCCCTGCTCGCGGCCAAGCGCCCATTGATCATTGCCGGCACCTCGTTGGGTTCCAAGGCGCTGATCGAAGCGGCGGCAAACATCGCCAAGGCCTTGAAGCTGCGCGAGAAGAACGGTTCCATCAGCCTGATCGTGCCAGAGGCCAACAGCCTCGGCCTGGCCATGCTCGGTGGCGACTCGGTCGACGCCGCACTGCAAGCAGTCATCGACGGCAAGGCCGACGCCATCGTCGTGCTGGAAAACGATCTGTACACCCGTACCGACAAAGCCAAGGTTGATGCCGCCCTGACCGCCGCGAAAGTGGTGATCGTTGCCGACCATCAAAAAACCGCCACCAGCGATCGCGCGCACCTGGTTCTGCCAGCCGCCAGCTTCGCTGAAGGCGACGGTACCCTGGTCAGCCAGGAAGGCCGCGCCCAGCGCTTCTTCCAGGTCTTTGATCCGAAGTACATGGACGCGAGCATCCTGGTTCACGAAGGCTGGCGCTGGCTGCATGCCCTGCGCGCGACCCTGCTGAACCAGCCGATCGACTGGACCCAGCTGGACCACGTCACCGCTGCCGTCGCTTCGAGCACGCCGCAACTGGCGCGCATCGTTGATGCCGCACCGTCGGCCGCGTTCCGCATCAAGGGCATGAAACTGGCCCGCGAACCGCTGCGTTATTCCGGTCGTACCGCCATGCGTGCTGACATCAGCGTGCACGAACCGCGTACCCCGCAAGACATCGACACCGCGTTCAACTTCTCGATGGAAGGTTACTCGGGCTCGGTCGAACCGCGTCAGCAAGTGCCATTCGCCTGGTCTCCGGGCTGGAACTCGCCGCAAGCCTGGAACAAGTTCCAGGACGAAGTCGGTGGTCACATCCGCGCTGGCGACCCGGGCACCCGCCTGATCGAAAGCACCGGTGACTCGCTGAACTGGTTCGCCGCTGTGCCGCGTGCGTTCAATCCGGCTCCGGGCACCTGGCAGGTTGTGCCGTTCTTCCACCTGCTGGGCAGCGAAGAGACCTCGTCCAAAGCCGCGCCGGTTCAGGAACGCATCCCGGCCGCTTACGTTGCCTTGGCCAAGTCCGAAGCCGATCGCCTGGGTGTCAATGACGGTGCCATGCTCAGCTTGAACGTGGCTGGCCAGACCCTGCGTCTGCCACTGCGCATCAACGAAGAACTGGGTGCCGGTCTGGTTGCATTGCCTGCGGGCATCGCCGGCATTCCGCCAGCGATCTTTGGCAAATCCGTTGACGGTCTGCAGGAGGCAGCGCAATGACTTGGTTCACTCCTGAAGTGATCGACGTGATCATCGCAGTCATTCAGGCCATCGTGATTCTGCTCGCCGTAGTGGTGTGCGGCGCGCTGCTCAGCTGGGTCGAGCGTCGTTTGCTCGCCCTCTGGCAGGACCGTTACGGTCCGAACCGCGTCGGCCCGTTCGGCGCGTTCCAGATCGCGGCCGACATGATCAAGATGTTCTTCAAGGAAGACTGGACCCCGCCGTTCGCCGACAAGATGATCTTCACGTTGGCACCGGTCGTGGCCATGAGCGCCCTGCTGATTGCCTTCGCGATCATCCCGATCACCCCGACCTGGGGTGTGGCGGACCTGAACATCGGCATCCTGTTCTTCTTCGCCATGGCCGGTCTGTCGGTGTACGCGGTGTTGTTCGCCGGTTGGTCGAGTAACAACAAGTTCGCCCTGTTGGGCAGCTTGCGGGCTTCGGCACAAACCGTGTCGTACGAAGTGTTCATGGGCCTGTCGCTGATGGGCATCGTGATCCAGGTCGGCTCGTTCAACATGCGCGACATCGTTGATTACCAGGCCCAGCACCTGTGGTTCATCATTCCGCAGATCTTCGGCTTCCTGACCTTCTTCATCGCTGGCGTCGCCGTGACTCACCGTCACCCGTTCGACCAGCCGGAAGCGGAACAGGAACTGGCAGACGGTTACCACATTGAATACGCCGGCATGAAATGGGGCATGTTCTTCGTCGGTGAGTACATCGGCATCGTGTTGATTTCGGCGCTGCTGGTGACCTTGTTCTTCGGTGGCTGGCACGGTCCGTTCGATATCCTGCCGCAGATCCCGTTCATCTGGTTTGCACTGAAAACCGCGTTCTTCATCATGATCTTCATCCTGCTGCGCGCTTCGATTCCGCGCCCACGGTATGACCAAGTGATGGATTTCAGCTGGAAGTTCTGCCTGCCGCTGACCCTCGTCAACATGCTGGTGACCGCTGCGATCGTGTTGCTCAACACGCCCGCCGTCGCGGCTCAGTGAGGATAGAGAATCATGAAGTACATATTTGACATCGTGCATGGCTTCTTCACCCAGCTTCGCAGCCTGGTGATGATCTTCGGCCACGCCTTCCGCAAGCGCGACACGCTGCAGTACCCGGAAGAAGCCGTGTACCTGCCGCCGCGCTACCGTGGCCGCATCGTCCTGACCCGCGACCCTGATGGCGAAGAGCGCTGTGTAGCCTGCAACCTGTGTGCCGTGGCGTGCCCGGTGGGTTGCATCTCGCTGCAGAAAGCTGAAACCGAAGACGGTCGCTGGTACCCGGACTTCTTCCGCATCAACTTCTCGCGCTGCATCTTTTGCGGCCTCTGTGAGGAAGCCTGCCCGACCACCGCAATCCAGCTGACACCGGATTTCGAGATGGCCGAGTTCAAACGTCAGGACCTGGTGTACGAGAAAGAAGATCTGCTGATCTCCGGCCCCGGCAAAAACCCTGATTACAACTTCTATCGTGTTGCAGGCATGGCGATTGCCGGGAAGCCGAAAGGCTCCGCGCAGAACGAAGCCCAGCCGATCAACGTGAAGAGCTTGCTGCCTTAAGGAAGAAAGATGGAATTCGCTTTCTATTTCGCATCGGGTATCGCTGTGGTGTCCACGCTTCGCGTGATCACCAACACCAACCCTGTGCACGCCCTGCTCTACCTGATCATTTCGCTGATCGCCGTGGCCATGACGTTCTTCGCCCTCGGCGCACCGTTTGCCGGTGTCCTGGAAGTGATCGCCTACGCTGGCGCCATCATGGTGCTGTTCGTGTTCGTGGTGATGATGCTGAACCTTGGCCCGGCCTCGGTTCAGCAAGAGCGCGTCTGGCTCAAGCCCGGTATCTGGCTCGGCCCGGTCGCCCTCGGCACCCTGCTGCTGGTTGAACTGCTGTACGTACTGTTCAGCCATTCCAGCGGCCAGGCCATCGGCCACACCACTGTAGACGCCAAGGCCGTGGGCATCAGCCTGTTCGGTCCGTACCTGCTGGTGGTTGAACTCGCCTCGATGCTGCTGCTCGCTGCAGCCGTCACGGCGTTCCACTTGGGCCGCAACGAAGCCAAGGAGCAATGACGATGCCTGCTATCCCTATGGAGCATGGTCTGGCGGTCGCCGGCATCCTGTTCTGCCTCGGTCTGGTCGGCCTGATGGTCCGCCGCAACATCCTTTTCGTGCTGATGAGCCTGGAGGTCATGATGAATGCCTCCGCACTGGCGTTCATCGTTGCCGGTAGCCGCTGGGCGCAGCCGGATGGACAGATCATGTTCATCCTGGTGATCAGCCTGGCAGCCGCCGAGGCCAGTATTGGCCTGGCGATTCTGTTGCAGCTGTATCGCCGCTTCCACACTCTCGATATCGACGCTGCCAGCGAGATGCGCGGATGAATCTTCTCTATCTGACTTTCGTATTCCCTCTCATAGGTTTCCTGCTGCTGGCGTTCTCACGCGGCCGCTTCTCGGAAAACCTGTCGGCGCTGATCGGCGTCGGTTCCATCGGTCTGTCGGCCATCGTCACGGCTTACGTGATCTGGCAATTCAACGTCGCCCCGCCTGAGGGCGGTCACTACACCCAGGTGTTGTGGCAGTGGATGGCGGTTGAAGGCTTTACGCCGAACTTCGCGCTGTACCTGGATGGCCTGTCGGTCACCATGCTCGGTGTGGTCGTCGGCGTCGGCTTCCTGATCCACCTGTTCGCGTCCTGGTACATGCGCGGTGAAGCCGGTTACTCGCGCTTCTTCGCCTACACCAACCTGTTTATCGCCAGCATGCTGTTCCTGGTCCTGGGCGATAACCTGTTGTTCCTGTACTTCGGCTGGGAAGGCGTGGGCCTGTGCTCGTACCTGTTGATCGGTTTCTACTACAGCAACCGCAACAACGGTAACGCGGCACTCAAAGCCTTTATCGTCACCCGCATCGGCGACGTGTTCATGGCCATCGGCCTGTTCATCCTGTTCCAACAGTTGGGCACGCTGAACATCCAGGAGTTGCTGGTCAAGGCACCTGAGCACTTCAAGGTCGGCGACTTCTGGATCGTTCTGGCGACCCTGATGCTGCTGGGCGGCGCTGTCGGTAAATCCGCGCAACTGCCGCTGCAAACCTGGCTGGCGGATGCGATGGCCGGTCCTACCCCGGTTTCGGCACTGATCCACGCCGCAACCATGGTGACCGCTGGTGTTTACCTGATCGCCCGTACCCACGGCCTGTTTGCGTTGGCGCCGGACATCCTGCACCTCGTCGGCATCGTCGGCGGCGTGACCCTGGTGCTCGCCGGTTTCGCGGCACTGGTGCAGACCGACATCAAACGTATCCTCGCCTACTCGACCATGAGCCAGATCGGCTACATGTTCCTGGCGCTGGGCGTTGGCGCATGGGAAGGCGCGATCTTCCACCTGATGACCCACGCCTTCTTCAAGGCGCTGCTGTTCCTTGCCTCCGGTGCGGTGATCGTTGCGTGCCACCACGAGCAGAACATCTTCAAGATGGGCGGCCTGTGGAAGAAACTGCCGCTGGCCTACACCAGCTTCATCGTCGGCGGCGCGGCACTGTCTGCCCTGCCACTGGTCACCGCCGGTTTCTACTCCAAGGATGAAATCCTCTGGGAAGCGTTCGCCAGCGGCAACCACGGCCTGCTGTACGCAGGTCTGGTCGGCGCATTCATGACCTCGCTGTACACCTTCCGCCTGATCTTCATCGCGTTCCACGGTGAAGCGAAGACCGAAGCGCATGCGGGTCACGGTATCGCTCACTGGCTGCCACTGTCGGTGCTGATTGTGCTGTCGACCTTCGTCGGCGCCATGATCGTTCCGCCGCTGCACGGTGTGCTGCCCGAAAGCGTCGGCCATGCCGGCGGCGAAGCCAAGCACAGCCTGGAAATCGCCTCGGGCGCTATCGCCCTGGCCGGTATCCTGCTGGCCGCGCTGCTGTTCCTCGGCAAGCGTCGTTTCGTCACTGCTATCGCCAACAGCGGCATCGGCCGCTTCCTTTCGGCATGGTGGTTCGCTGCCTGGGGCTTCGACTGGATCTACGACAAACTGTTCGTCAAGCCATACCTTGCGATCAGCCACGTACTGCGCAGAGACCCGCTCGACCAGACCATCGGTCTGATCCCGCGTATGGCCAAAGGCGGCCACACCGCCCTGAGCCGTACCGAAACCGGTCAACTGCGTTGGTACGCAGCCTCGATGGCAGCCGGCTCCGTGCTGGTCATCGGCGCCATCGTGCTGGTAGCGGTCTGAATATGAACCTTGCGAACTTGCGAAAGGAATTGAGCCCGTCATGATTCTGCCTTGGCTAATCCTGATCCCCTTCATCGGCGGCCTGCTGTGCTGGATGGGTGAGCGCTTCGGCGCCACCCTCCCCCGCTGGATTGCGCTGTTGACCATGACCCTGGAACTCGCACTCGGCCTCTGGCTGTGGGCCCACGGTAACTATTCATTTGCTCCGGCGCCTGGCGCCGATCCGACCTGGGCGCTTGAGTTCAAGCACATCTGGATCCAGCGTTTCGGCATCAGCGTGCACCTGGCCCTCGACGGCCTGTCGCTGCTGATGATCCTGCTGACCGGTCTGCTGGGTATCCTCTCGGTCCTTTGCTCGTGGAAAGAGATTCAACGTCACGTTGGCTTCTTCCACCTGAACCTGATGTGGATCCTGGGCGGTGTCGTCGGCGTGTTCCTCGCCCTCGACCTGTTCATGTTCTTCTTCTTCTGGGAAATGATGCTGGTGCCGATGTACTTCCTCATCGCGCTCTGGGGTCACAGTTCTTCGGACGGCAAGAAAACCCGGATCTACGCGGCGACCAAGTTCTTCATCTTCACTCAGGCGTCCGGCCTGATCATGTTGGTGGCGATCCTGGGTCTGGTGCTGGTCAACTTCAACAACACCGGCGTGATTACCTTCAACTACGCCGACCTGTTGAAGACCAAGATGTCGATGACCACCGAGTACATCCTGATGCTCGGTTTCTTCATCGCCTTCGCGGTGAAGCTGCCGGTCGTACCGTTCCACTCGTGGTTGCCTGACGCTCACGCCCAGGCGCCAACCGCAGGTTCGGTCGACCTGGCCGGTATCTTGTTGAAGACGGCGGCTTACGGCCTGTTGCGTTTCGCCCTGCCGCTGTTCCCGAATGCCTCGGCCGAGTTCGCGCCGATTGCCATGACCCTGGGTCTGATCGGGATTTTCTACGGTGCGTTCCTGGCCTTCGCCCAGACCGACATCAAGCGTCTGATCGCCTACTCCTCCGTTTCCCACATGGGCTTCGTGTTGATCGGCATCTATTCCGGCAGCCAACTGGCGCTGCAGGGCGCGGTGATGCAGATGCTGGCACACGGTCTGTCGGCGGCGGCACTCTTTATCCTCAGCGGTCAGTTGTACGAGCGCACCCACACCCGCGACATGCGTGAAATGGGTGGCCTGTGGTCGAAGATTGCTTACCTGCCGGCCATCAGCCTGTTCTTCGCTGCGGCGTCCCTGGGCTTGCCGGGTACCGGCAACTTCGTCGGTGAGTTCCTGATCCTGATCGGCACCTTCGCCGCTGCGCCGTGGATCACCGCGATCGCAACGTCGGGCCTGGTGTTCGGTTCGGTCTACTCGCTGATCATGATCCACCGTGCCTACTTCGGCCCGTCCAAGTCGGACGCGGTGTTGCATGGCATGGATGGTCGCGAACTGATCATGGTGGTCGGTCTGGCGGCGCTGCTGATTTACATCGGCGTGTACCCGCAACCGTTCCTCGATACCTCTGCCGCGACGATGCATGGCGTGCAGCAGTGGCTCGGCTCCGCCTTCACTCAACTCGCTTCGGCCCGGTAAGAGCGCTATGGAATTCACGACTCAACACTTTATCGCGCTAGCGCCGTTGTTGATCACCAGCGCCACGATCATCGTGGTGATGCTGGCGATTGCCTGGCGCCGCAACCACTCGCAGACCTTCCTGATTTCCGTGGCGGGCCTGAACCTGGCGTTGCTGTCGATCCTGCCAGCCCTGAAAGTCGCGCCATTGGCCGTGACCCCGTTGCTGCAAATCGATAGCTTTGCCTGCTTGTACATGGCGCTGATCCTGGTCGCCACCCTCGCTTGTGTGACCCTCGCCCACGCCTACCTCGGCGATGGCGGTTCGGGTTACCCGGGCAACCGCGAAGAACTGTACCTGCTGATCCTGATGTCCGCCGCCGGCGGCCTGGTTCTGGTCAGCGCGCAACATCTGGCCGGGTTGTTCATCGGTCTGGAACTGTTGTCGGTGCCGGTCTACGGTCTGGTGGCCTACGCCTTCTTCAACAAGCGTTCGCTGGAAGCCGGTATCAAGTACATGGTGCTGTCGGCCGCCGGTTCTGCGTTCCTGTTGTTCGGCATGGCACTGCTGTACGCCGATTCGGGCAGCCTGAGCTTCGTCGGTATCGGCCAGGCGCTGGCCGCCACTGGCCTGCCAAGCTCGCTGGCGCAACTGGGCCTGGGCATGATGCTGATCGGTCTGGCGTTCAAGCTGTCGCTGGTACCGTTCCACCTCTGGACACCGGACGTGTACGAAGGTGCTCCGGCACCGGTGGCCGCGTTCCTGGCAACCGCTTCCAAAGTCGCGGTGTTCGCGGTAATGGTGCGTCTGTTCCAGATCTCCCCAGCGGCAAGCAGCGGTGTGCTGAGCGACGTACTGACCATCATCGCCATCGCGTCGATCCTGTTCGGTAACCTGCTGGCACTGACCCAGAGCAACCTCAAGCGTCTGCTGGGTTACTCGTCCATCGCCCACTTCGGCTACCTGCTGATCGCCCTGGTCGCGAGCAAGGGTCTGGCCGTGGAAGCCATCGGCGTGTACCTGGTCACCTACGTGATCACCAGCCTCGGCGCGTTCGGCGTGATCACCCTGATGTCCTCGCCGTACAACGGCCGTGACGCAGACGCGCTGTACGAATACCGCGGCCTGTTCTGGCGCCGTCCGTACCTGACCGCCGTACTGACCGTGATGATGCTGTCCCTGGCCGGTATCCCGCTGACCGCGGGCTTCATCGGCAAGTTCTACATCATCGCCACCGGTGTCGAATCGCATCAATGGTGGCTGGTCGGTTCCCTGGTACTGGGCAGCGCCATCGGCGTGTTCTACTACCTGCGTGTGATGGTCACTTTGTACCTGATCGAGCCGAACCTGCGTCGCCACGATGCGCAACTGCACTGGGAACAACGTGCAGGCGGCGTGATGCTGCTGGCTATCGCGCTGGTCGCGTTCTTCCTCGGCGTTTACCCGCAACCATTGCTGGTCCTGGTTCAACAGGCCGGCTTGGCGGGTTGATCGCTTAAGCGACACTCGGTCGAAAACAGAAACGGCACCTTCGGGTGCCGTTTTTGCGTTTGTGGGATGTGGTATGGCGGCCCCCCAAATACGCTTTTGTGCGGGTAGCAAATACCTTTCCAGTTGAGCTTGATGGGTAGCACCTTTACGGCTGTCCGAAGAGACTTCAAACACGATAGGAAAAGTCTCTACGCGCCTCCAGAAAAAATTGCTAATCCGTTAATTATTGCGATTTACCGTACTAAACGAGCTGAACTATCTCTCATGCCATTCGACCCAATTGCGGACGCGAATGCATCATCAACCCGGGCTCTACCCCTATTTACGAATCACAATCGTCAATCGCCGATTGATGTGCACTTATTTCATTACAGCGACAATAACAACACTGAAACTTTCAGTCATTTTTGACCGATCAATTTCTAACTCATACAGTTGCTTCGTGCTTGATTTGGCACACTCACCAACCAACAACAAAGAGAGTCTAAACATGGGTTATCTCGTAAGCTGGAACGCCAACAAAGTCATCGACCTTGAACAACAGGACGCCCCTACTGCAGAGCAAATTGAAGAACTGCAACTGACCGAGACTGAACAGGCCGAGCTGGAAGCCGTTTAAAAAAACGGGGGGGTAATGCCCCCCGTTTTTCAAGGGAGTCAACCATGGACAGTTTCACACCTGCAGAACGAGACCTCACCCTTGCGCAGGCCGAACAGCGGATTTACGCCGAACTGGCGAGTCTGGGACTTCGCGCCGAGCCCCGCGTATTAGGCCAACAAATCGTCGCGGTGCAGGTCTGTGCCAGTTCCGGCAACCCGCGCGGCATCGCCCGGGGGGCGGGCAAGGGTTATCAGCCTCACGCCCATGTTGGAGCACTTTACGAAACACTGGAGCATTATTTAAGCGATCACTTCAATACGTCCGATATTGATTGCATCGCCCCGTGTTATTTTGCCGAGTCTGAATTATTTATCGATGACACCGTCCTTTCCCCCCTGATCGAACAAAACAACGTATTGACAGCCTGCAGAACTTATTCGGATGTTTTCAAACAAACTTCATTCTATTACCCGGTTGCTTTATGCACTCCCGACTATTCATCCAACCCACTGAAACAAGACACAACACACTACGGTGTGTTGCGACGTTACGCCTCTAACAGTGGAACAGCCATTGGCGCCAGTTACAACGAAGCCGTCTTGCATGCCGCCAATGAATGCATCGAACGCGATGCGGTCTCGTTGTTTCTGCTGGAGCATTTTTACTACGAAAACCAGCCAGCGCTGCGCCGGGTCGCTCGAGTGGCGGATGACGAAGAACTGGGCCGATTATGGCGAGATGCCGAATCGGAGATCGGAGCAGAAATCGCCCTGGTCGACATCAGCACCGAATTCCTGCCACACACGTTCCTGGCGTTCTCTACCAAACCTGGCACCCACCCCAACGTGTTTGGGAGCGGTTGCTCAATCAGCCCCCGGCATGGCGCATGGCGGGCGTTGACCGAACTCGTCCAGCTGCATCACACCGCCTCGGAGCCAGAACTGCAGTATTTCCTGAGTAACGCGCAACGGCACCTGAGCAAATTTCCGCGCCTGCTTCGCTGCCTGCAATTCGATCTGTCTCCACTGCTGAGTCTGTGCGAGCAACTCACGGTTCAATTACCCGACGCAGTCAATGAGCGCCCGTTGGCGGAGCAAATCAACTTGCTGGCCAACGACCTGCAGCGGCATGGGCGCACGCTCGGGGTAACCCAGCTGCATCAGACCCAACTGGGGACCACGCTGGTGAATGTGGTCATTCCGGGGCTGGAACGGTTTTTCGTGATATCCAGTGGCAATGTGGTGATCCCGCAGGCACGCGGACGGCGCCTGCAAAAACATCAGGAAGTGGCAGCATGACCCCTGCCTTTCGTCGAGAGCGCCACCTCACTCATGCCTTCGCCCATCGCAAAGCAATGCCAGACGAACTCGATGTCCACATCGAACCCTTCGGCCCGGGCCTGCATCATTTGTTCGTTTTGCGCGTGAACGGCAACGATTGGGTAGGTCGCAAAGTCCTGCAACACCGCGACACTGACGGCTGGCACATCAGCAGCCTGCTCAAGCCCTGGATGCTGCTCGGGCCGTTGGCTGAATGGCAGTGGGGCAATCAAGGCGCAGTGATCTATTTCCGTGCGGTGTCTTTGCAGGAGAAGGAAACGGCGTTCACCAACGCAGTGGCGCAACCTGACGGCGAAGTGCGTTTCCCGTTTCCGGCCATGGATGACAGGGGTGTTGAATCGGTATGCCCGCCCGAGTATTGGCAGTGCAACGAGTCACTCGCCACACAGTTGAATGCCGACGAAACACATTTTCGCGAGCATTGCGCAAACCTGCTCAAGACCCTGTCGGATCCGGGAGCAGTGATCCTTGATCCGGCGTGTTCGACGGGCGAATTCATCGCTCATCTGGCCACCGAACTCCCGGACCGTCAGTGTCTGGGCTCTGATCGCTCAGCGTCGATGATTGAACATGCCAAGACGCGTCACGGCACGTCACCCGTCCGGTTCTACTGTGCCGACGCCGGCGACGTCGCAACAGCCGGCATCACATGCGATGTGCTGATACTGCGTTTCCTCAATGCCGAAGTGATGACGCGCGAGGACGCGCAGAAAGCGTTCCACGATTTGGCGGCATGCGTTAAGCCGGGCGGCACCCTTCTTCTTTTCGGCCATACACCGGTGCTGATCGCCGTGCCTTACATGGCGCAGTTGCTCAAGCTTGAGCTGATGTCCTGCGTTGCGGCCCGTCCAGGCCACACGGAACTGTTTCAGTTCTACCGGCTGAGGATGCCCCTCTGATGGTCAGAAACGGCTACTACCCGACAGACGACGGCCATCATCTCTATTGGGAGCGATACGGTACGCCAGGTGGCGAACCGATATTTTTTCTGCATGGCGGACCGGGTGGTCGCAGCAACCGCCATCACCTGGAGTTTTTCGATGAGCGTTGTTTCGACATCATTCTGTTCGACCAGCGTGGCTGCGGACGCTCCCTTCCCCAAGGCGAACTCCAGCACAACAATACCTGGCTTTGTGTCCAAGACATCGAAGCCCTGCGCCAGCACCTGGGCTTCGAAAAAATCAGCCTGCTCGGCGTCTCCTGGGGAAGCTGGCTGGCCATCCAGTACCAACAACGCCATCCCGAGGCTGTTCTGAAAACCACGTTGGTCTCTGTGTTCGTGCCGTTTGCGGCCAATGTAGGTGCCTACGATAAAGCCTTGAGCGACGGCTTGTCGGCAATGCCTCATGGAACCTGCGCCGCCAGTGCGGAGGCGATCTACCAAGCCCTGATTAACGGCTGTTCAACACAGCAGCGTCATGCGGCGCTTCACTGGTTGGGGGCGGCATTGCATTTGAATGGACAATCGATGCCCCCTGGCGCACTCGAAGATTTCGTTGACGACGACGCCGTGCGCGGCATCCGCCTGGAATTGCACTACCACGTTAACCGGTACTTCTTCAGCGTGGATGACGAAAACCTTTCGCTCAACGCCGACACCCTGGTGATACAAGGCATCAAAGACACCTTCGGCCTGTTCAGCCTGCGCTGGTTGCGCGAGCGCCAGCCCATTCACTGCCGCCTCCTACGCGCCGGGCACAACGCTTTCGAGTTGCAGGTATTAAAAACCGTGCGTCTGTCGTTGAAACGCGCGTATGCGCAGGCGACTCCGACATGACGAAATTGTAATGCCCTCATCACCTTCGCGTTATCCGCAGCTTGCAACGATGTGACCCGGCGACCATGCCGGCGGGCCGATGCCCGCCGAACAATAAAACCCACGCCGAAGCACGTTCCCGTTCTGCCGAACCCAAGGAGTGATTGATGGTTAACAATAAAAAAATGTCGATGGCCGCGTTGGCTGTAGTGGTCGGCTCAGGGCCGTCCATGGTCCTGGCGGAAGATAAGGCCGAGGGGTTTATCGAAGGCAGCAGCCTGACGGTACTCAACCGCAACTTCTACTTCAATCGTGATTACCGCCATGGCCAGTCGAGCCCTACCGGCAATGGATATTCCGAGGCCTGGGCCCAAGCCATCATCAGCAAGTTCGAGTCCGGGTTTACTCAAGGCTCCGTCGGGGTCGGCGTTGATGCGTTTGCCATGATTGGCCTGAAGCTCGATACCGGTGACGGCCGCAACGGTGGCCGCAGTTCGTTCGACGTGCTGCCGGTCAACAGTGAAGGCGAAGCGCGGGATGAATACACCAAGGTCGGAGGCGCCGCCAAAATCCGGGCCTTCGATACGGTAGTCAAGGTCGGTGATGTGTTCCCTGCCGCCCCGGTCGTCGCGGCAGGTGATTCACGATTGCTGCCGGAAAGCTTTCGCGGCGTCACGGCGACCAACACCAGCCTCGAGGGATTGTCGGTTCAGGGCGGACGCCTGCATGCGATGAGTCAACCGGTGTCCAGTGACATGCGCGAAAACTTCGCGACGTTTTACGCCGGCCCGGTCAATTCGCCGTGGATCGCTTACGGCGGCGGCGATTATGCGCTGAACAAGAACCTCAGCTTCAGCCTGTATTCGAGCCGCCTCAAGGATGCCTGGAATCAGTATTACGCCGGCACCGCGTGGACGTATCCGCTGTCGGACGACCTGTCGTTGTTTGGCGGCCTCAACTATTACAAGGCAGTCGATGAAGGCAAGCAGTTGCTCGGCCGGTTCGACAACAACATCTGGAGCGGCCGGGTCGGCGTGAAACTTGGTGCGCATTCCGTGGCGTTGTCGCACCAGCGCAACAACGGCAATGACGACTTTGACTACCTGCGCCAGTCCGACTCGATCTTCCTCGACAACTCCATCCAGTACAGCGACTTCAACTCGCCCAAAGAACGTTCGTGGATGGTGCGTTACGACCTCGACATGACGACCTACGGCGTACCGGGATTGTCGTTCATGACCCGCTACGCCCGTGGCACCGACGCCGACTATTCCAACGCCAACGCCGTGTACATGCGCCGCGATGCCGACGGTAATCCACTCACCGACCAGAAGCGCTGGGAACGCGACATCGAAGTCAAATACGTGGTGCAGACCGGCTCGCTGAAAGACCTGTCGCTGCGCCTGCGCCAGGCCAATACCCGCGCCACTGCATATGAATCGGATCTGGATGAAGTGCGGGTGATTATCGAGTACCCGTTGGCGATTCTCTGACTTTACGGGTTATAGGCATTCACCTTTAGAAGCTCCTGGCTCCTTTGGTAAGAGGTGAATTTTTTGGCGTCCTTTGGGGCGCCTTTTTTTTGCGCCCGGATTTGGCCGGCTCATCCAACCTCTTCATCGACTGACCCACTGCTATCGCGAGCAGGCTCACTCCAACAGGGGGTCAGCGGTGAATAGCCGACCGGATCAATGTTATCCAGTGCTTTGTTCACCGCCAGTTCGCCGAGCATGACGCCCTGCGCAATTCCCTGCAGCGTCCTGCGGTGGGTGCCTTCCACAACCTTAAACATCGCGAATTGAAGTACGCAATGTAAGCCTTACCCACCGCGCTTAGGGCAATCCCCAGCCACGGTGTATTTGAGGGTGTTGAGTTGGCCCTTGGAGTCTTCGTAGGTCATTGCGGCCGGCACCGCAGCGCAAGCCGCTTGCGGGCGCACCACACTGACCACTTTCACCACATCCAGCTTCATCCCGTACGCATAATCCTTAACCACCGGCGCAGCTTTACCCTGGTCGGCGGCGTACTGTTCCATGGCTTTGGCATTGGCGCTGAGCGCACGCTCAAACGTGCGATCGCCGCCGCCCTCAGCAAACACATTCAGGGACATCGCCATCACGCTGGCGAACGTCATCAACTTGATCAATTTCATGTTCATCACCTTCATAAAAAAGCCCATCACCGGAATTCGATGACGGGCTTGTTCGAGTGCGGCACGCTTACAAGTCTTTGGTCTTATCGTCCTTCTTTTCATTGACGACGACGGTGTCGCGGGCCTGTTCCTTGGCGACGAACAGCTCAACGGAACGGTCTTTGGCCGCCATCATTCTTGCGAATGTCCTGTCGCCGCCACCGGCCGCCATGACCACAGAAGACATCACCAACGCCGCTGCAAACGCACCCAGTTTTACAAGTTTCATCTTTGATTCCTCGTTTAATTAACTAACGGGATCAAGGTAACAATCCGAACCTTTCGTGACGGTGGCGTGCAAATTACATATCCGTTATGTGCGCGCTGAACCTGGAGTGAGCCTGCTCGCGATGACGGTGGGTCAGTCAATGAACGTTTGCCTGATAGACCGCTATCGCGAGCAGGCTCACGCCTACAAGGGATCAGTGGGGTCCTCATCCCTGCGATGGGCGAGCTGATACAGCGCCGGCAAGATCAGCAACGTGAGGAGGGTCGAGGACACGATTCCGCCGATCACCACCGTCGCCAGCGGCCGCTGCACCTCTGCCCCGGTGCCAGTCGCCAGCGCCATCGGAATGAAGCCCAGTGACGCCACCAGGGCCGTCATCAACACCGGCCGCAACCGCGTCAGCGCACCCACGTTGATCGCATCAGACAGCGAACGCCCCTCCTCGCGCAAATTGCGGATGAACGCGATCATTACCAACCCGTTGAGCACCGCCACCCCCGACAGCGCAATGAATCCGACGCCTGCCGAGATCGACAGCGGGATGTCCCGCAACCACAACGCCATGACGCCACCGGTCAAGGCAAACGGAATCCCGGTGAACACCAGCAGCCCGTCCTTGAGGTTGTTGAACATCATGAACAACAAGCCGAACACCAACAGCAGCGCCACCGGCACCACGATCTGCAAGCGCCTGGCCGCCGACTGCAATTGCTCGAACTGGCCACCCCAACTGGTCCAGTAGCCCGCCGGAACCTGCACATCGCGCTCGATCACCTCGCCGGCCTCTTTAACGAACGAACCAATGTCGCGCCCACGCACGTTCGCGCTGACAATCACCAGCCGCTTGCCATTTTCGCGACTGACCTGATTGGGTCCGAGCACCAGATCGAGGCTGGCGACGTCCTTGAGTGCGATGAAGCCAATCTGGCCGGCAGTGCCATTGAGCGGCGCCGGCACCGGGATCAGCAGCGCCGACAGGCCGTCGATGTCCTTGCGCATGGCATCGGACAGGCGCACCACCATGTCGAAACGCCGGTCGCCTTCATACAGCGTCCCGGCCTTGCGCCCGCCGACCGCCACCGCAATGGTGTCTTGCACATCGCCCACGTTGAGGCCATAACGCGCGGCCTTGTCGCGGTCGATGTTGATGGTCAGCACCGGCAGGCCGCTGGTTTGTTCAACCTTGACCTCGGAAGCGCCATCGACCTTCTGCAACGCTGCGGCCACCTTCGCCGCCGTGGCGTTGAGCACGTCCATGTCGTCGCCGAACACCTTGACCGCCACGTCGCTGCGCACGCCGGAAATCAGTTCGTTGAAGCGCAACTGGATCGGCTGCGACAGTTCATAGTTGCTGCCCGGCAACGTCGCGGCGGCTTGTTGCAGTTCGGCCATGAGGGTTTCACGGGACTTGCCGGGGTCCGGCCACTGCTCTTTCGGCTTGAGCATCACGTAGCTGTCGGAGATGTTCGGCGGCATCGGGTCGGAGGCGATTTCGGCGGTGCCGGTGCGGGCGAACACACGCTCGACTTCCGGCACTTTGCCAAGGATCAGGGTTTCCAGACGCTGCTGCATGTCGACCGACTGGGTCAGGCTGGTGCCTGGCACGCGCAGGGCTTGCAGGGCAAAATCGCCTTCGCTGAGGCTGGGCACAAACTCGCTGCCCATGCGGCTGGTCATGACCCCGCTGAGCACAATCACGCCCAAGGCCATGCCCACGGCCAGCGCCCGATGGTTCATCACCCAGGCCAACGCCGGCGCATAAACCTGGCGCGCGCCGCGCATGACCACCCCCTCCTCTTCCTTGACCTTGCCGGTCACGAACAGCGCAATGGCTGCCGGAACAAACGTCACCGACAACAGCATGGCGCCCAACAACGCGATGACCACGGTGAACGCCATCGGGTGGAACATTTTCCCTTCGACACCGCTCAAGGCGAAGATCGGCAGGTATACAACCATGATGATCAACTGGCCGAAAATCAGCGGACGCCGCGCCTCCTTGGCGGCGGCAAACACTTCGTGAAACCGTTCGGAACGGGTCAGCAATCGCCCGTGATGCTGCTGCGCATGGGCCAGCCGTCGCAAGGTGTTTTCAACGATCACCACGGCGCCATCGACGATGATCCCGAAGTCCAGTGCGCCAAGACTCATCAGGTTGGCGCTGACCTTGTTGCTGAACATGCCGGTGAAGGTGAAGAGCATCGACAGCGGAATCACCATCGCGGTAATCAGCGCCGCACGGATATTGCCGAGAAACAGGAACAGAATCGCGATCACCAGAATCGCGCCTTCGACCAGGTTTTTCTTCACCGTGGCGATGGCTTTGTCCACCAGGTGCGTGCGGTCGTACACCGGCACCGCGATCACGCCTTTGGGCAGGGATTTGTTGATCTGTTCGAGCTTGCTGGCAACCGCTTGCGAAACGGTTCGGCTGTTCTCGCCGATCAGCATGAACACCGTGCCCAGCACCACTTCACGACCGTTTTCAGTGGCGGCACCACTGCGCAATTCGCGGCCGATGTCCACGGTCGCGACGTTCTTCACCCGGATCGGCGTGCCGTCGACATTGGCCATGACAATGTTGGCGATGTCCTCGGTGCTCGCCACTTGCCCCGGCGCACGAATCAACAATTGCTCGCCGCTGCGCTCGATGTAACCGGCGCCGACGTTGGCGTTGTTGCGCTCCAGCGCCGTCACCAGATCGGTGAGGGTCAACTTGTAAGCCGCCAGCCGTTTCGGATCGGGAGCAATCTGGTATTCCTTGGCGAAGCCACCGATGGTGTTGATCTCGGCGACACCCTGGACGTTGCGCAATTGCGGCTTGATGATCCAGTCCTGAATCACCCGCAGATCGGTCGGCGTGTATGGCGTGCCGTCGTCCTTCAGCGCCCCGTCCTGCGCTTCCACCGTCCACAGGAAAATCTCGCCGAGACCGGTGGAAATCGGCCCCATCACCGCCTCCGCGCCCTCGGGCAATTGTTCCCTGGCGATCTGCAATCGCTCGTTGACCAGTTGCCGGGCGAAGAACAGGTCGGTGCCGTCCTTGAAGATCACCGTGACCTGCGACAGCCCCGAGCGCGACAGCGAACGGGTCTGCTCCAGCGCCGGCAAACCAGCCATCGCGGTTTCAATCGGGAAGGTGATGCGCTGCTCGGTTTCCAGCGGGGAGAACCCGGGGGCGCCGGTGTTGATTTGCACCTGGACGTTGGTGATATCCGGCACGGCGTCGATCGGCAGTTTTTGATAACTGGCGATGCCGAGGCCGGCCATGAGCAAAACGGCGAGCAGCACGATGATGCGCTGCTCGATGGCAAACTGGATCAGGCGTTCGAACATGAGAACCTTCTCGTCGAGGGGGCGTATCGGTGGGAGTCTTCAGTCACTGTCTGCGGTGAGCGTCTTTAGTGAGCGTGCTCAGCCGAGGCTTTGCCCAGTTCCGATTTGAGGATGAAGCTGCCGGCAGCAGCGACCTGCACGCCCGGCTCCAGCCCCTGGATGATTTCCACCTGACCGGCCGCGCGACTGCCCAGCTCCACCGCTTGCGCCTTGAAGCCGTCGTCGGTGCGCACAAACACCGTGGGTTTGTCCTCGACCGTCTGGATCGCGGTTTCGGGGATGGCGACCTTGACCTGGCGGCTGTCGGTGGCGACCCGGGCAGCGACGAACAGTCCCGGACGCCACGAACCTTGCGGGTTTTCCAGGGTGACGCGAACCGTCGCGGTGCGCGTCTGTTCGCCGAGCAAGCTGCCGACGTAAGCCACGGTGCCGACGACTTCGGCGTTCAATTCCGGGGCGCTGACGGTGACTGTTTTGCCCACTTGCACCTGGTTCAGGTCCTTGGGCGACACGCCGAAGGTCACCCACACCCGCGACAGGTCTGAAAGCGTGAACGCCGCCGTGGTTTCGTCAACCACCTCCCCCGGCGTCAGGTGTTTTTCCACCACCACACCGTCGAACGGCGCGCGCAACTCATAGCGATTGCCACCGGTGGCGACCACGCTGCCGCTGAGCACGCTGATTTTCTGCCGGGCATTGTTCAGGGCAATTTCGGCTTCCTCCAGCGCCTGGCGCGCCTGAAGGAAATCCTGCTCGGCGGAAATCTTGTCCTGCCACAACTGCTTCTCGCGCTCGTAAGTGGTGCGCGCCAATGTCAGGCGCCGCTGTGCAGCAGCTTGTTCGCTGCGCTGATCGGAGATCTGCTGGCTGGCGATCACCGCCAGCAACTGCCCCTTTTTCACCGGCTGCCCGAGATTGACCGACACCGACTCGACCACCCCCGGCACGCGTGGCACAACGTGGGCGGTACGGTCTTCGTCGAAGCGCACTTCGCCGGGAAACGACAAACCGAGGCTGATGTTCTGCGCCCCGGCTTCGGCCAATTGAATGCCCGCTGTAGCAACTTGCTCGGCGCTCAACGTCAGGTGTCCTTCTTCGCCTTCGGCCCGTTCGCCGTCGGCAGCGGCGCCTGCTTCGGCGTGGTCGGCATGCTCCGCCGCCTCATCGGCGTGGGCGTCGACGGAGGCATTGCCCGTCCACATCGAACCGATGCCAATGCCCAGTGCCAACGTCGCCGCAGCGACAACAATCAGTTTTTTATCCATGGAAACTCCTCTGCGTCAGACCATCGCGCAGTCAGGTAAAAGGTGAAATTCAAGGGCTGACGGCGAGATCGCCAAAAATGCGTTCGATGCGCACCCGCGCGTCCGTCGCCTCGGCAACGGCCTGGATGTACTGGGTGCGGGCACTGATCAAGGTGCGCTGGGCATCGAGCACGTCGAGGAAGCCGAACTTGCCCATTTCGAAACCGCGGGTGGCGCTGTCAACGGCACTTTGCGCGGCGGGCAGGATGGTCTGGTTGAACGCTTTGACTTCGCCATTGGCGGTCTGCCATTGCTCCAGGGTGGTCTGGATTTCGGTGCGCAAGCGCAGCTCGGTGGCATTGCGCAGGTCCCGCGCCTGATCAGCGCGGCGCGCGGCGGCCAGCACGTTGCCCTGATTGCGGTTGAACAGCGGAATCGGCATCGACAGCCCCACCACGTTCACTCGCTCGCGCTCCGTTTCGCTGTACTGGCTGCCGACACTGACGGTCAGATCGGGCATCCGCTGTGCTTTCTCCAGCCCCAAAGAAGCTTCACGCTGATCGATCTGCAATTTGGCCAGCCGCAGCTCGGCGGTTTCGTTCAAGCGTTCGAGCAACCGGGTCGGCGGTGGTACGGCGGGCATGCCTTGAGGAGCGGCCTGCACATTCACCGACGTCGGCAGCGGTGAACCCATGACCTGCGCCAATTGCTGATAGGCATTGCTCTGATCCCGTTCGGACCGGCTCAACTCCAGCCGCACTTCCGACAATTGCACCTGCGCCCGCGTGCCTTCGACCGGTGACGATTTACCCGCCTCGATACGCCCTTGCGCCACGCGCACACCCTGCTCGGCGAGTTGCAGCGACTGACGGGACAACCGCAACCGCTGCTGGGCGGTCTGTGCGCCGGTAAACGCCTGGATCACATCGGCGCGCAAGGCATTGCGCTGGCGTTCCAGCTCGATTCCGGCGGCGTCCTGCGCGCGGCTCGCCACCTCGATACGTGCACCGCGCTTGCCACCCAGTTCAATCGGCTGGCTGAGCATCACCGTGGTGGTGCGCGAATCGCGCCGGGTATCTTCAGCCTCCCACGACACTTCGGGGTTGGGAATCAAGCCGGCCTGCTGCCGGTCCCCTTGGGCGATGCCGATTTCCCACTGCGCTGCCGCCAGGTCAGGGTTGCCGGCGAACGCCGTTTGCAGGGCCTGATCCAGCGTCAGCGTCGAGCCGGGCAAGTCCGCTGCGAAACCTGGACCGGCCAGCCATAAAAAACAGGTGGCACTCACCACCCGCCGCGTTTTTTTCAGGCGTGATCGCGCCGTCAGTTCTCTTAAACCGGGCAATGGAATACTTCCTTAAATCAAGAATCTTCGGTGCCGCCACGGTAAAGTTCTGAACTTATCGACAAGGTGACTGGAACATTACAAATCCGTTATCCACGGTTCCGGCAAGTTGTTTTGCTCTAGCATGCGAAGTACAAAAGCCAACATCGCAATACACAGAAACAAATGCTCAGTGGTTATCCGCCGAACAGTACTTGCCCGAACTCAGTTCTCATGCAGCGGATGAAATTTTGGACACATGCACTGCGACAAGCCGTCGCAGAGGGCCGGTTTAAAGCCACAGCACCGATGTTTTTGGTTGACCCTGTAGCCACTACAACCTTTACCTTGCACACGTTGATACGGAGAACCGCTGAAGCAAAACACAAAACCCGTACAATTCGCCGTTATTGAAACCCGTCCGGACACCCTTACAAAAACAACAACTTTCCCGACCAACTTAGTTACATATCCTTTAAACAGAAGTGGTGATTAATCATGCGAATCCTTGTCGTCGAGGACGAGCTTAAAAGTGCCGAATACTTACATCAGGGACTGACGGAAAGTGGTTATATCGTTGACCACGCGGCAACGGGGGCCGATGGACTGCATCTGGCCCTGCAACAGGTTTATGACCTGGTGATCCTGGACGTGAATCTGCCCGAACTGGATGGCTGGGGCGTACTTGAACAACTGCGGCGTACCCGCTCCACCCGGGTGATGATGTTGACCGCGCGCGGTCGACTGGCCGACAAGATTCGTGGCCTGGACCTGGGCGCCGATGACTACCTGGTCAAGCCGTTCGAGTTTCCGGAATTGCTGGCGCGGGTACGCACCTTGATGCGCCGCAGCGAAAACATCCCGGTGCCACAGGTGCTCAAAGTCGCCGACCTCGAACTCGACCCGGGGCGCCACCGCGCCTTTCGCGGCGAGCAGCGCATCGACCTGACCACCAAGGAATTCGCGCTGCTGCATCTGCTGATGCGCCAGTCCGGCGAGGTGCTCACCCGCACCCAGATCATTTCGCTGGTGTGGGACATGAACTTCGACTGCGACACCAACGTGGTCGAAGTCTCGATCCGGCGCTTGCGGGCGAAAATCGATGACCCCTTCGACAACAAGTTGATTCATACCCTGCGCGGTGTCGGCTACGTGCTGGAGGCGCGGGAATGAAGCCGGTGAGCCTGTCGCTGCGCCTCGGCCTGACGGTGAGTATTCTCGGGGCGCTGTTGGTGGTGTTTCTGGCGAGCTTGGCGTATTTCGCCCTGACCCATGAGCTCAATTCACTCTCCCGGGACAGTCTGGAAAAGAAAATGGCGCAGGTGGAACACAGCCTGTCGCTGTACATCGATGCCAATGAAGTCAGTGGCAAACCGCACATTCTGCTCGATCAGGTCATGGGGCATGACAACCTGACGCTAACGATTTATGACCGCTCGAACCTGCGATCACCGTTGTTGAAGTCCGGCTCCGGCATGGCCGATCCGCGCGTCGAACTGAAGGTCATGCGGGCGGCCACCGATCAGTTGGCTTACTCCACCAGCACCGATGCCCAAGGCGTAAAGTTTCTGACCGCCTCCCGATTGATCCGCCTGAAGGACGGCACCAGCGTCCCGGTAATGCTGTCGATGGACAATGCCCACGATCAGGCATTGCTCAGTGCCTATCTGCGCACGACGCTGATGGCGTTGCCGTTGCTGCTGATCCTCATCGGCCTCTGTGCCTGGGCGGCCGTGCAGCGTGGCCTGGCACCGATGCGCGAGTTTCGTAAAGTGGCGGAGATGGTGTCGACGCAAGACCTCGACCATCGACTCTCGGTGGTGAACATGCCGCAGGAACTCAGTGAACTGGCGCAGGGCATCAATTTCATGCTGCATCGCCTCGACAGCGGCGTGCAGCAGTTGTCGCAGTTCTCCGATGACCTGGCCCACGAACTGCGCTCGCCGATCAACAACCTGATGGGCAAGGCACAGGTGACGCTCTCCCGTGAACGCACGACGGATGAGTACAAGGACGTTTTAGTGTCGTGTACCGAAGAACTGGATCGCCTTGCGCGGATTGTCTCGGACATGCTGTTTCTGGCGCAGGTCAGCCACCCGGCGGCGCTGACGCCTTTCGAGCTGATTGCGCTGGAAGATGAAGCCCTGAAAGTCGCCGACCTGTTTTCCCTGTCCGCACAGGACAAACAGATTCAGTTGACGGTCATTGGCAGTGCCCGGGTGATGGGCGACCGGCTGATGATCCAGCGGGCGATCTCGAACCTGCTGTCCAACGCCCTGCGCCACTGCCCCGCCGGGCAAACGGTGTCGCTGCTGATTGAACAAGGCGCAACGCAGGTTTCCCTGCTGGTCAGCAACCCCGGAGCGGGCATCGAGGCGCAGCATCTGCCGCATCTGTTCGACCGCTTTTACCGCGTCGACAGCAGCCGCTGCCGCGCACACGGCAGCACTGGACTGGGCCTGGCCATCGTGCGCTCGATCATGAGCCTGCATCAGGGCGTGGCGGAGGTTAAGAGCCTGCCGGGAGTGATGACGGTGTTTCGGTTGGGGTTTCCTGCGATTGAGGGGGTGGCGCACTGAAGCATCGGATTTGAGATATCCGCTGCCGGGGCCGGCCTCATCGCGGGCGAGCCCGGCTCCCACAGTGATCACCGTCGTCCGCAGCATGTGTGCCCCCGCTGAAACCTGTGGGAGCGTG
Organism: Pseudomonas mucoides; assembly: GCF_015461845.1. Taxonomy (GTDB): domain Bacteria; phylum Pseudomonadota; class Gammaproteobacteria; order Pseudomonadales; family Pseudomonadaceae; genus Aquipseudomonas; species Aquipseudomonas mucoides. The sequence goes on from NZ_JACOPW010000002.1 coordinate 1,264,928, forward strand.
GCTTGCCCGCGATGGCGGTGGGTCAGGCACCCACAAAAACGGCACCTTTCGGTGCCGTTCGCCTTGCTCAGTACAGAGGTTTACTTACGCGCATCCGCCCACGATTTCAGCAGCTCGTTGTAGCTCACGGTTTCGCCTTTCGGCTTCTCGTTCGCCAGTTTCGGCTTCGGTGCGCCCGGTTGATCGAACCAGTATTGCGCATCGCGCTCGGGGTTCATTTTCGGGGCGCAGGTGGTTTGCGCCTTCGAACGTTCCAGACGGGACATGATCGCGTCCTGATCCTTGGCCAGACCATCAAGTGCCTGTTGCGGGGTTTTCTCGCCGCTGGCCGCTTCGGCGATGTGGCTCCACCACAGTTGCGCCAGACGCGGATAGTCCGGCACGTTGGTCCCGGTCGGGGTCCATTGCACGCGGGCCGGGCTGCGGTAGAACTCGACCAGACCACCGAGTTTCGGTGCCAGGTCGGTCATCGCTTGCGAGTTGATGTCCGACTCGCGGATCGGCGTCAGGCCGACGATGGTTTTCTTCAGCGACACGGTTTTCGAGGTCACGAACTGCGCATACAGCCACGCCGCCAGTTTCTGCTTCTCAGGCGTGGACTTCATGAACGTCCACGAACCCACGTCCTGATACCCCAGCTTCATGCCCTCTTCCCAATACGGACCGCGCGGCGATGGCGCCATCCGCCACTTCGGCGTGCCATCGGCATTGACCACCGGCAGGCCCGGCTTGGTCATGTCGGCGGTGAACGCGGTGTACCAGAAGATCTGTTGGGCGATGTTGCCCTGGGACGGCACCGGCCCCGACTCGGAGAAGGTCATGCCCGCCGCTTCCGGTGGCGCATAGGCCTTGAGCCAGTCGACGTATTTCTGCGTGGCAAAGACTGCCGCCGGGCCGTTGGTGTCGCCGCCGCGGGTCACGCTGGAACCCACCGGGTGGCAATCCTCGACGCGGATGCCCCACTCGTCCACCGGCAAACCGTTCGGCAGGCCTTTGTCGCCGCCACCGGCCATGGAGAACCAGGCATCGGTGAAGCGCCAGCCCAGGGACGGGTCTTTCTTGCCATAGTCCATGTGCCCGTAGACTCGCTTGCCGTCGATTTCCTTGACGTCTTCACTGAAGAATTTGGCGATGTCTTCATAGGCCGACCAGTTCACCGGCACGCCCAATTCGTAGCCGTACTTTTCCTTGAACTTGGCTTTCAGCTCCGGCCGTTCGAACCAGTCGGCGCGGAACCAGTACAGGTTGGCGAACTGCTGGTCAGGCAGCTGATAGAGCTTGCCGTCCGGGGCGGTAGTGAAGGAAATACCAATGAAGTCCTTCAGGTCCAGGGTCGGCGAGGTGAAGTTCTTGCCTTCGTTGGCCATCAGGTCGGTGATCGCTTCGGTCTTGCCGTAGCGGAAGTGCGTACCGATCAGGTCCGAGTCGTTGACCCAGCCGTCATAGATGCTCTTGTCCGACTGCATCACGGTCTGCAGTTTTTCCACCACGTCGCCTTCTTGCAGCAGGTCGTGGGTCACCTTGATCCCGGTGATCTCGGTAAAGGCCTTGGCCAGAACCTTGGACTCATATTCGTGGGTGGTCAGGGTTTCGGAGACGACTTTGATGTCCATCCCTCGAAAAGGCTCGGCCGCCTTGATGAACCACTTCAATTCCGCGAGCTGCTGCTCGGCCGTCAGGGTGGACGGTTTGAACTCGGCGCCAATCCATTTCTTCGCAGCGTCTTCATAGGCGTCGGCCCAGGCCGCAGCGCTCAACCCACTGAGTGCCAGCATGGCTGCCAATGAAATGCTATGTCGCAGCTTATTGTTTTTGTCGAACATAGAGACCTCCTGTTTGATTTTCGGAGCAACATTGCCGAGCGATTCGACTAGCCCCAACGCATCACAGCCAACAGCCACACCAGGGACAACGCGGACGCTACCCAGATGCTCCAGTCGGTGACGCCGATTACCAGCAAATGCAGGTAGGCGCTGCCGAGAAGACCGATAAACAGCCGATCGCCACGGGTGGTGGCAATCGGCAACAAACCCCGCCGAAGAATGCTCGGCGAACGCAATTCCCAGGTCGTCATGCCCACCAGAATCAGGCCAATGACGATGAAGAACGCCGCGGTCGGGACCGTCCAACTCATCCATTCCATCACCAGCTCCTCATACCCGGCCGAGGGCAAAGCCCTTGGCCACGTGGTTGCGAACAAACCAGATCACCAGCATGCCCGGCAGGATGGTCAACACCCCCGCCGCCGCCAGCACGCCCCAATCGATACCGGACGCCGACACCGTGCGCGTCATCACCGCCGCAATCGGCTTGGCGTTGACCGACGTCAGCGTGCGCGCCAGCAGCAACTCGACCCAGGAAAACATGAAGCAGAAAAACGCCGTGACGCCGATCCCGGAACCGATCAGCGGGATGAAAATCTTCACGAAGAACTTGGGAAAACTGTAGCCGTCGATGTAGGCGGTTTCGTCAATTTCCTTGGGAACACCGGACATGAAGCCCTCAAGAATCCACACCGCCAACGGCACGTTAAACAGGCAGTGAGCCAGGGCCACGGCGATGTGGGTGTCGAACAGCCCGATCGAGGAATACAGCTGGAAGAACGGCAGCAGGAACACCGCCGGCGGTGCCATGCGGTTGGTCAGCAGCCAGAAGAACAGGTGCTTGTCACCGAGGAAGCGATAGCGCGAAAACGCATACGCCGCCGGCAGCGCCACGCTCAGGGAAATCACCGTGTTCAGGCTCACGTAATACAGCGAGTTGAGGTAACCGGTGTACCAGCTCGGATCGGTGAAAATCACCTTGTAGTTATGCAAGGTGAAGTCCGAGGGAAACAACGTCAGGCCGCCGAGGATTTCGGTGTTGCTCTTGAAGGACATGTTCAGCAGCCAGTAGATCGGCACCAGCAGGAACAGGATGTAGATCAGCAGTGGAATCAGCTTTCTCTTGCTCATGATGGGCCTCAGCGGTTGGCGTCAGAGTGAGTCATGGCGGTGTAGAACAACCAGGACACCAACAGGATGATCAGGAAGTACACCAGCGAAAACGCCGCTGCCGGTCCCAGGTCGAATTGCCCTACGGCCATCTGGGTCAACGTCTGACTGAGGAACGTCGTGGCATTCCCAGGGCCGCCACCGGTCAGTACGAACGGCTCGGTGTAGATCATGAAACTGTCCATGAAGCGCAGCATCACCGCGATCAGCAGCACGCTTTTCAGCTTGGGCAACTGGATGTGCCGGAACACTGCCCACGCCGAGGCCCGATCAATCCGCGCCGCCTGGTAATACACGTCCGGAATCGCCCGCAGCCCGGAGAAGCACAACAGCGCCACCAGCGACGTCCAGTGCCACACGTCCATCACCAGCACCGTGACCCAGGCGTCCATGGTGTTCGACGCATAGTTGTAGTTAATGCCCATGGCATTCAGGCTCGAACCCAGCAGGCCGATGTCGGCGCGGCCGAAAATCTGCCAGATGGTGCCGACCACGTTCCATGGAATCAGCAGTGGAATGGCCAGGATGATCAGCACCAGTGACGACCAGCGGCCCTTGGTCGGCATGGTCAGGGCGATGGCGATGCCCAGCGGGATTTCGATCAGCAGCACGCAGGCCGAGTAGATGAACTGCCGCAGCAGCGAGTCATGCAGGCGCGGATCGAGCAACACCTGCTTGTACCAGTCGGCGCCGACGAAGTAGCGGCTGGACTGGTCGAAGATGTCCTGCACCGAATAGTTGACCACCGTCATCATCGGGATCACCGCACTGAAGGCCACCAGCAGGAACACCGGCAACACCAGCCACCAGGCCTTGTTGTTTTGCACCTTGTTCATGGCTGTGTCTCCAGCAGGTAATCATCGGCATAGACCATCAACCACTGCGCCGGAAAACTGATGTACGCCGTGCCTTCGGGCACCGGTTTGTCTTCGGCCAGGCGCACTTTCAACGGCGCGCCGTCGAGGTTCAGGGTCAGGATCTTGTAGGTCCCGAGGTCTTCGATGTGTACGACCTGTGCTTGCATCGCGTCATCAAAGGGTTCCTCCCACACGTGGACGAACTCCGGACGGATGCCGACTTTCAGGGTTTTCCACTCGGACTCGGCGATGCGCTGCTGTTGCGCCTCGGACAGCGGCAGGTGCGTCGAGGCGAACCCCACGCCACCCGGTTGCGGCGTGACCTCGATCAGGTTCATCCCCGGGCTGCCGATGAAATAGCCGACAAAGGTGTGGCTCGGCCGTTCGAACAATTCCCGCGGCGTACCGAATTGCACGATCTGCCCGCCGTACATCACCGCAATTTTGTCAGCGAAGGTCGAGGCCTCCAGCTGATCGTGGGTGACGTAGACCATGGTGATGTTGAACTGCTCGTGAATCTGCTTGAGCTTGCGCCGCAGCTTCCACTTCAGGTGCGGATCGATCACGGTCAGCGGTTCGTCGAACAGGATCGCCGAGACGTCATCGCGCACCAGCCCACGGCCCATGGAGACTTTCTGTTTTTCATCGGCGGTGAGGTTGCTGGCCTTTTTGCTCAGCAACGCCTGCAGGTCAAGGACCTCGGCGATTTCCTGCACCTTGCTGTGAATTCTCGCCTCGGCCATGCCCTGGTTACGCAGCGGAAACGCCAGGTTATCGAACACCGTCATGGTGTCGTAGACCACCGGGAACTGAAAAACCTGGGCGATGTTGCGCTTCTCCGGCGTCAGGTCGTTGACCGCTTTGCCGTCGAACAACACATGCCCCTGCGAGGGGCTGAGCAGCCCGGAAATGATGTTGAGCAAGGTCGACTTGCCGCACCCCGAAGGCCCGAGCAACGCATAGGCGCCGCCCTGCTCCCAGATGTGATCCATCTCGCGGATCGCGTAATCCTCAGGACCGGTGGGGGTTTTGGTGTAACTGTGGGCGAGGTTCTGCAAACGGATTTCGGCCATCAGGCAACCCTCGCAATACGGCGGCCGGGCGCCTGGACCAGACGTCCCTGCGCATCGAACACAAACAATTTATGGGTCGGGATATAGATGCGGATCGGTGCATCGACGTCGTATTCGTGAACGCCGGGCAAGTGCAGCACCAGCAGGAAATGCTCGTTGCGCACGTGCAGGAAGGTTTCCGAACCACTGATCTCGGCGACCTCGACGGTCACGGCCAGCTCCAGGTCATCGTCGTTGCTCGGCACCAGCGAGATGTGGCTCGGCCGCACGCCAAAGCGGAATTCGCCCTCGCCCACCGGCCGCAAATCCACGTTCAACGGGAAGTGCACGAAATTGGCGAAGCTGACTTCGTTGCCGACAATGCGCCCCGGCATCAGGTTGATCGGCGGCTCGGAGAACAGCTCTGCCGCGAGCACGCTTTGCGGCTGGTGATAGACCTCGGACGACTTGCCGCTCTGGATCACCCGGCCTTCGTGAAGAATGGTCGTGGTGCCGCCCAGCGCCAGGGCTTCGTTGGGTTCGGTGGTGGCGTAGATGGCGATGGTGTGGCGGGCCTTGAACAGCTCGCGCATTTCCTGGCGCAGTTCTTCGCGCAGCTTGTAATCGAGGTTGACCAGCGGCTCGTCGAACAGGATCAGCTCGGCGTCCTTGACCAGCGCGCGGGCCATGGCCGTGCGCTGTTGCTGACCGCCGGAGAGTTCAAGGGGATGGCGCTGGAGAAACTTCTCGATGCGCAGCATCTTCGCGGTTTCCAGCACTTTGCTCTGGATCAGCTCATTGGACACACCGCCCTGGCGCAATGGCGAGGCAATGTTCTCGAAGACGGTCATGGTCGGGTAATTGATGAACTGTTGATAAACCATCGACACGTTGCGCAAACGCACCGGGCGCTGGGTGACATCGACGCCGTTCATGAGGATGCGGCCGCTGTCGGGCTTGTCCAGCCCGGCCATCAGGCGCATCAGACTGGTTTTGCCGGACAGCGTGCGCCCGAGCAAAACGTTGAAGGAACCGGGTTCAAAACTCAGGCAGGCATCGTCGATCCAGGTCTGGCCCTCGACGGTGCGGCTGACGTGCTCCAGGGTTAATGACATGGCTCGGCCTTTTTATTATTTGGAGTCAAGCGACCGGAGCTACAGAGCGAGTTTCGTGCCAGAAATTGCAAGCTATTGATCTGGTTTGAAAATCCTTCAGTGAAGGGTGTGAGCACTTTCGTTGCTGAACAGAAATGAACAACTGAGACTGAACAACTGAACAGTCCGCTGGTTGACAATGAACAATAGTGAACAACACTCTACACACCGTTTTACTGCGAAATATTCCGAATTACGCACGGCCCTGTAGCAGCTGCCGAAGGCTGCTACATGAATCGCGTTACTCACAACAAAAATAATAATGTTCAGAGATCGACTGCCATGGCCGCACCCGCCTCGCCGCTCTCCCACGACGCCGTCATTCAGGACTCCTGGAAGCGTTGCCGCGCCTTCGGGCTTGATCATCAGAGTGCACCCGCGTTTGATCAGCTGCCGGCCGAAGGCATCGCACAATTGCTGGAGAGCCAGCATTCCCTGGTGCAAACCACGCATCAAGAAGTCCTGCCGTATTACGAAAACATCCTGAGCAATTCCAACTGCCTGATCATGCTCGCCGACAATCAAGGCCAGGTGCTCACGTCGTGGGGCACCCAGCGCTTTATCGAGCCGAGCCTGACCCGTGGTTTCAGCGCCGGCGCCAGCTGGATGGAGCGTTGCAGCGGCACCAACGCCATCGGCACCGCCCTCGCCTGCGAGCAGGCCGTGCACATCGAACACGATGAACACTTCCTGAAAGCCAATCGCTTCATGACCGGTTCCGCCGCGCCGATTTTCGATGCCGAGCGCAAAGTGATCGCGGTGCTGGACGTGTCCAGCGACAGTTACCTGCCGCCGTCCCATACCCTCGGCATGGTCAAGATGATGAGCCAGACCGTGGAAAACCGGCTGATTCTCAACCTGTTCCACGGCCAGCACTTTCAACTGACGTTCAACACCGGGTTGAACAACCTCGACAGCCAATGGGCCGGGCTGTTGATCTTCGACGAGACCGGCCAGGTGCTGTCCGCCAACCGCCGGGCCGACAATCTGCTGGGCATCAGCCTGTCGCGGGTCAGCGTCGAAAGCCTGTTCAAGGTGTCACTGCTGGAATTGCTGAACCAGCCCGACGGCCTGCCGTTCGCGCTGCAAGCCTCGGGGCGCAATCGCTTTCAGTGCCTGCTGCGGCGGCCGAAACAAGTACCGATTCAAGCGCGACTGTTTTCTGAACCCAAGAGCGCTGAACCGGTGGTCGTGGCGGCACCCGAAACGATCAGCCTCAACACCCTGCACTTCGGCGACAGCCGCGTGGAAAAAGCCGTGCGTCAGGCTGAACGCCTGCTGGAGAAGGACATTCCACTGCTGATCCACGGCGAAACCGGGGTCGGCAAGGAAGTCTTCGTCAAAGCCCTGCACCAGGCCAGCTCTCGCAGCAAACAACCGTTCATTGCGGTCAACTGTGCGGCGATCCCCGCCGAACTGGTGGAATCCGAGCTGTTCGGCTACGAGAAAGGCGCGTTCACCGGGGCCAACCAGAAAGGCAGCATCGGGCTGATCCGCAAAGCCGATAAAGGCACCCTGTTTCTCGATGAAATCGGCGACATGCCGCTGCCGACCCAGGCCCGGTTGTTGAGGGTATTGCAGGAACGCTGCGTGCAACCGGTGGGCAGCAGCGAGCTGTTCCCGGTCGATATCCGGATTATTTCGGCGACCAACCGTGCGTTGCGTGAGCAAGTGCAACTGGGGCGGTTCCGCGAAGACCTGTACTACCGGATCGGCGGTTTGACCCTGGAACTACCGCCCCTGCGCGAACGCAGCGACAAGCAGGCCTTGTTCAAACGTTTGTGGGAGCAGCACCGCGAGCCATCGCAGTGGGCCGGGTTGAGCCGTGAGGTGCTGGAACTGTTCGGCCGTCATCCGTGGCCGGGGAATTTGCGCCAGGTCAGCAGCGTGATGCAGGTGGCGCTGGCCATGGCCGAGGAGCAGCCGGTACGACCGGAGCATTTGCCGGATGACTTTTTTGTCGATCTGGAGATGGAACCGGTGGATTCGCCAGAAGTGTTGGCGGTGGATTTGAATGATGTCGAAGATTTGAATCGGCAGTTGCGGGCGGCTGGGGGGAATATTTCGCACTTGGCCCGGCGGTTGGGGGTTAGTCGCAATACCCTTTATAAGCGGTTGCGCCAGGCTGAGTGATGAGTGAACCGCAATCCTGGTGTTCGGCTTTAGACCATCGCGAGCAAGCTCGCTCCCACAGGGTTCAGTGTCGTGCGCAGAACTCAAACCAAGCGAAGATCAACTGTGGGAGCGAGCTTGCTCGCGATAGCGCCAGCCGGGACACCACAACCTTTGAGCCCTGCACATAAACAAAAACCCGCATCGCATAAAGTGCTAATTGCGGCGACTGAATTTGTTGAATGAAATGATGCCGAAGTCAGAATGGGACTAGGTGCTTGCTGTAACCGAACTTAACACCCGATGCAAAAAAACCTCCGCATTCACGCTGTTTTTTACAGCTCTGACACTCAGAAGCGTATTCGTTCTTCCAGTCGCTGATTGATTTACGGTAGTAGGGTTGAATGTCCGAATTCACCAAGCATAGCTGATGGTTGTATACCGAGACGTTCATGCCGTACTTGGCCAAAATCCCAACTGATTTGCTGAGTGTATCTTTGTACTCAATTGGGTCAATCCATAGTTCATCAAGATTTGCCCTAGTGAAGCCCATCATCTCAAGGCCCATCAACGCCACATGATCAACAAACAGCAGATTACGTGCGATGAACTCACACAGCTCAGGCAGGCGCTGCACCGATAGCTTATGAATGACAACTCGGATCTCAACTTTCTGACCCAAACGCTTCAGATTGAGAATGCCCTGAATGGTTTCATCGAATGCGCCCTGGGCCTGGACGATGTAGTCATGCAGCGTCGGGTCGTCCGAATAGACAGGTATTCCGATCATCGCGTCGGGCAATTCAAGCTGCGCATACTTTTCGGCGAACGCAGGGTCTTTAAAACTGCGCCCGTTCGAGAGAATGTGGATTGCGGTTCTTGGTAGATAACTTTTTGTCAGGCTGATGATTTTAAGGAAACGCTCCCGATTGGTCGTTGGCTCGCCGCCAGTAAATACCAACTCTGGGGTGTCCTTTGGAATCAGCGGGATCAGATCCTCCGTTTCATCGAGCAACCATGAATCATCAGCAGCCTTAGGCGGTTGTGAGCACATGAGGCAGTAATGATTGCACTGTTCAGTAATCAAAATGCTGTTGTTGGGCGCTGATACCCGAAACAGTACACGAATTGTCCGACGATCTGCTGAAAGCCTGACTATGTCACCATCACCAATGTAGCTGTAGTCATTCGGTAGGAGTGAGTAATCTGAGTCGGAAGGCAGCACCTCAACCAACTCACGATGCTTTTCAAGCAGCAGGTAGTGTGCGAATCCTCGGGGAATCTGGTGATCAGAAACCAGATACGCCATTTCTCGTCGCAATACTTCTGGCAGATTCCGGCTGGTCGCCACTTTGAGTAACGTGAGGTCCTTATGAACATCAACCGCATGGATACGGATAATCTTTCCGCCGAGCTTCAGCATCGATTGGCCCACCCCATAAAAATCCGTTTCGTTTGCTCATCGCTTTCCATCAGTTCAATGAGATGCTTGAAAATCGCCATATTTCGTTTGCAGAAAGAGGACTCAGATTTTCTTGCAACCACATCCTTGTGAATGGCGTGATGGTAGACGGGCTCAGCGCCGCAGTAAGGCTCAAATGCACAGTCAGAGCACATTGGAGCGCTTAGAGTGAACGAGTTCTCCAGTGCATCCAGAAGCTGATCAGAAAGGATTATTTCCTCATAGGAATGCTCGAGAATGTTGCCCAACCTAAACGTATGATCACCCATTTCAGCAAGCATTCGGCTTTCATCTGAGGCGTAGACCGATCCGTCGTAGTTGAACACGATGGCTGCGATCCCAGCACCGGCAGGGTTCATCAAATCAACAAACCCAGGGTCCCCCGATGTCAACATTTTCGTCAGCACAATCGAGGAGTACTGTTCTACAAATCTTATGCCGGACTTGTTCAGTTCAATAATGTACTCAAGACCTTCCTTGTAAAACTCCAGCCAACGCTCCGTGTCATAAGACATGAATTTCTTGGTCTTGATCGCAAAGCCGTAAGGGGAAAGCGTACGTAAAAAAATCCCATCAAAGCCCAGTCGCAAGTATTCATCAATGATGTCACGTGCGCGTGGCAGGCTCTTATCTGTGGTTGTCATCAGGGCTGAAACTTGGTCATAGCCGAGGGCTGCGCGGGCTTTTTTCAAGCCTTCCTCGAAACGCTGGTGACTATCTCGACCTGGCCGTGGGCGATTTGCATTATGCAGATCCATTGGCCCGTCCAGAGAAGATGAAAGCACGATGCTGTGCTGCTTACAGAACTCGAGCATGTCATCGGTCAGAAGCGACAGTGTGGTCGCGATGACGAACCGCAGATCTCGCCCTTCCTTGATGTTGCGCTTTTTTGCTTCAAGAACGACGTATCTCACCATCTCGAAGTTCAGCAGTGGTTCGCCACCTTGAAATTCAATTTTTATCGCCGGATTCGGTGACCTAAAAACGAAATCCAACGATTTGTCGGCCATCTCCGTGGTCATGTCGAATTCGCCTTTGCTTTCCGACTGCCTTGATACCTGGCAATACGGACAGCTGTGATCACAGCGAAGGGTCACCACAAAGATATGTAGATTGGTGAACTGGGCCAGTCTGGACAACCGCGTGCGTATTTTGAGTGCCAAGAGCTGAAGTGGCGCTTGTTCATTGGTGAAGCGAATAAATTGCTTAGACCGGAGCGTAGGAATTAGCTCTGATGTAAGAGGAAGCGTCTTGTTGATGATCGGCTCAAGCATAGACGATGGAATGACGTGGAACTCGCCTGCCATATTGGTGATGACATACTCATCGTCATTGAGGCGATCAAACTTGAAGGGCAGCAACTCGTAAGGACGTTGCTGCGCGTAGAACTCAAGCTTTTGGAATTTACTCACTGATAAGCCCGGTTTTTGAAAAGGCCAGTCCAAGGATTAAATTTTTGATCGGCTGCGTCTCAGCGCTTAGCTGGTGGCGCAATTGATAGTCGAGCACATCCTTCTTGAATTCTTGAACGGCAGATAGGAAGGACGACTCGTCAAGGCCGATATTCGAGGACAAGGCGCAGATAAACTGTCCCTCATCGACTGCGATATCAACCGTCAGGGAATTCATCGAACGATAAGCGGCTTTCTGCAAAACCTGCGCGTCGTAAAGCCGCTCATCAAAAACGAGCTTATGTGAGTAAATCATCACGAGCCTGAAGTGTGAGAGGAATGCGAGGCGTGCGAAGCATGGGAGCTGTGGGAGGTGTGATAAGCCATCAACTGCCCTTGGTCCCCGCGTTTGAGAACAAAGGCGAATTGATCACTCCCACCGCGCACCGAAAGGTTTTCGCTTTGAGCTTCAGCCGGGAATGTGTTTGGGGTATCGGTTATTGGTTCTACAACCTCGTGGGTGGCTACTGCTGATGCTTGTTCGGTTGCCATCGCAGCTGCAAGAGTGGCCATCGGGACCAGAAAGGAGCGTTTTTTCATCACGAAATTTCCCTATCGTTCTTGTGGTTTTATGGGAGTCTCGCTGACACCTATCTGTGATGTCAATATGGAATCGACTAATGGCCTTTTAGTGACCCATAACCCAACAGACGACTCGTCTTTTTAGTAAAGGCTATATAGCGAAAAACAACATTGCAGCGACATCTCCATATAGTTCTTCTATTAGCGAACTTCACGGATGCGGCGCACAGCCCTTCAAAAAACAACGAGGCATCTAACCGACGCGAGAATGCGTTATCGAACCTCTTGAGCTATCTTAAATTTTCAGCTTAGGCCAACAGCCCTAATGACTTTAAAATCTCAGACGGGGCATGCAGTAGTAATTTTTTATTGGCAGTGCAATTTTCGCAGGTTCCCTATGAGATTGAGAAATAATCAAATCGACAGCCAATACAGTCGACATAAAAAGCCACTATCCAATGATCCTTCCAGTTTCTTGGAGGCTCAGCTTTCAGCTTTAAATTTACATAAAGGGTCAACTGTTCTTGATGCGGGGTGTGGGTATGGACGTAATTCGGCACTATTATCCAAACATAATTTAAATGTAGTGGCTGCAGATTTTTCTTATGAAAGCTTTAGCAACTCGTGGTTCTTAAACTATAAAAACATAAACCCAATTATTATGGACTGCAGAAAACCACTCCCTTTCAAAAGCTGTTCTTTTTCAGCCGCGATCATCATTCATTTTTACAGTAAATATTTAATAGAAAATTTAATCGACATAATCAAACCCGCTGGATTCTTAATTTATGAAAGTATTAGTGGCAACGGTGAAAATTGGCGTGAACTGGGTGTTACCGAAGAGGTAAAAAAAATCCTGGAGAAAAAGTTTATTATCAAACACTACAAAGAGCGACTTGTTGGCCCCGATAGAAAATATGCCACCGTAAAATTGATTGCTCAAAAAATTAGTTAATAGAGTACCTGTAATTATGGACTGAAAGCATTCGCTAGAATGGATCTACGATGTCGAGGATTTGAATCGGCAGTTGCGGGCGGCTGGAGGGAATATTTCGCACTTGGCCCGGCGGTTGGGGGTTAGTCGCAATACCCTTTATAAGCGGTTGCGCCAGGCTGAGTGATGAGTGAACCGCAATCCTGGTGTTCGGCTTTAGACCATCGCGAGCAAGCTCGCTCCCACAGGGTTCAGTGTCGTGCGCAGAACTCAAACCAAGCGAAGATCAACTGTGGGAGCGAGCTTGCTCGCGATAGCGCCAGCCGGGACACCACAACCTTTGAGTCCTGCACATAAACAAAAACCCGCACAAGGCGGGTTTTGTTTTGCAGCGGATAACGCAATCAGTCAGCCAAACGCCAGGTCGTGCCGCCCTTGCCGTCTTCCAGCACCACGCCCATGGCGGTGAGCTGGTCGCGGATGCGGTCGGATTCGGCCCAGTCTTTACCGGCACGAGCCGCCAGACGCGCAGCAATCAGCGCGTCCACTTCAGCGGCATCCACACGCCCTTCAGCGCCAGCCTGCAAGAAGTCATCGGCCTCAAGTTGCAACACGCCCAGCACGCTCGCCAGTTCCTTCAAGCGCGCTGCCAGGCCCGCCGCCGCATTGAGATCGCTCTCGCGCAGGCGGTTGATCTCACGCACCATTTCGAACAGCACCGCGCAAGCTTCCGGCGTGCCGAAGTCGTCGTTCATCACCTGGGTGAAGCGCTCGACAAAGGCCTCGCCACCGGCCGGTGCCACGTTCGGCAGACCTTTCAACGCGTGGTAGAAACGCTCGAGCGCGCCTTTGGCGTCCTTGAGGTTGTCTTCCGAGTAGTTGATCGCGCTGCGGTAGTGGCTCGACACCAGCAGATAACGCACGACTTCCGGGTGGTACTTTTCCAGCACGTCGCGAATGGTGAAGAAGTTGTTCAAGGACTTGGACATCTTCTCGCCATTGATGCGAATCATGCCGCAATGCATCCACGCGTTGGCGTAGGTCTTGCCGGTGGCCGCTTCGCTCTGGGCGATTTCGTTTTCGTGGTGCGGGAACTCGAGGTCGCTGCCGCCGCCATGAATGTCGAAAGTCTCGCCGAGGCAGCAGGTCGACATCACCGAGCATTCGATGTGCCAGCCTGGACGACCGTCGCCCCACGGCGAAGGCCAGCTCGGCTCACCCGGCTTGGCGCCTTTCCACAAGACGAAGTCCAGCGGGTCCTGCTTGGACTCGTCGACTTCGATCCGCGCGCCGATGCGCAGGTCTTCGATTTTCTTGCGCGACAGCTTGCCGTAGCCCACGAACTTGGCGACGCGGTAGTACACGTCGCCATTGCCCGGTGCGTAGGCATAGCCCTTGTCGATCAACGTCTGGATCATGGTTTGCATGCCAGCGATGTGATCAGTGGCCCGCGGTTCCATGTCCGGCTTGAGGATGTTGAGGCGCGCCTCGTCCTCGTGCATCGCGGTGATCATGCGCTCGGTCAGCGCCTCGAACGGCTCGCCGTTCTCCTTCGCCCGATTGATGATCTTGTCTTCGATGTCGGTGATGTTGCGCACGTAGGTCAGGTTATAACCGCTGAACCGCAACCAGCGGGTCACCAGGTCGAACGCGACCATGCTGCGGCCATGGCCAATGTGGCAGTAGTCGTACACGGTCATCCCGCAGACGTACATGCGCACATTGTTGCCATCCAGAGGCTTGAAGACTTCTTTGCTCTTGGTGAGCGTGTTGTAGATCGTAAGCACTTTAGTTTCCTTGAATCACTGGCCCCACGAATCACGCAAGGTCACGGTACGGTTGAACACCGGATGACCTGGTTTCGAGTCCTTGATATCCGCGACGAAGTAACCTTCGCGTTCGAACTGGAAACGGTCTTCCGGCTGGGCATTGCCAAGCGAAGGCTCGGCACGACAACCGGTGAGGACTTGCAGCGAGTCAGGGTTGATGTTGTCCAGGAAACTGGCGCTGTCTTCAGCCTTCTCAGGGTTGGCCGAACGGAACAGGCGATCGTACAGACGCACTTCGCACTCGACGCTGGCAGCGGCCGGCACCCAGTGCACCACGCCTTTGACCTTGCGGCCTTCAGGGTTCTTGCCCAGGGTTTCCGGGTCGTACGAGCAACGCAGTTCGACGATGTTGCCATCGGCGTCCTTGATTGCTTCGTCGGCGCGGATCACGTAGCTGCCGCGCAGACGCACTTCGCCGTTGGGTTCCAGGCGTTTGTAGCCTTTTGGCGGCTCTTCCATGAAGTCATCGTGGTCGATGTAGATTTCACGGGCGAACGGCAGCTTGCGCACGCCCAGTTCTTCTTTCTGCGGATGACGCGGCAGTTCGAGGTTCTCGACCTGGTCTTGCGGGTAGTTGGTGATCACCACCTTCAACGGGCGCAGCACGCACATGGCGCGCGGAGCGTTCTGATCCAGATCCTGGCGGATGCTGAACTCGAGCATGCCGAAATCGACGACGCCGTCAGAACGGTTGGTGCCGACCATGTCGCAGAAATTGCGGATCGACGCAGGCGTGTAACCACGGCGGCGGAAGCCCGACAGCGTGGACATGCGCGGATCGTCCCAACCGAACACGTGCTTTTCATCGACCAGTTGCTTGAGCTTGCGCTTGCTGGTGATGGTGTAGTTCAGGTTCAGGCGGCTGAATTCGTACTGACGCGGGTGCGCCGGTACTGGCAGCGCGTCCAGGAACCAGTCGTACAGCGGACGATGGCTTTCGAACTCCAGGGTGCAGATCGAGTGGGTGATGCCTTCGATGGCGTCCGACTGACCGTGGGTGAAGTCGTAGTTCGGGTAGATGCACCACTTGTCGCCGGTCTGGTGGTGATGCGCGTGACGGATGCGGTACATGATCGGGTCGCGCAGGTTCATGTTCGGCGAGGCCATATCGATCTTGGCCCGCAGCACACGGGCGCCGTCCGGGAACTCGCCGGCACGCATGCGGGCGAACCAGTCGAGGTTTTCTTCCACGGAGCGATCACGGAACGGGCTGTTCTTGCCCGGTTCGGTCAAGGTGCCGCGGTATTCCTTGGCTTGTTCCGGGCTGAGGTCGTCGACGTAGGCCTTGCCGGCCTTGATCAGCTCGACGGCCCAGTCGTGCAACTGGTCGAAATACTGCGAGGCGAAGCGCACGTCGCCGGACCATTCGAAGCCCAGCCATTTGATGTCGCTTTCGATCGCGTCAATGTATTCCTGGTCTTCCTTGGCCGGGTTGGTGTCGTCGAAACGCAGGTGGGTGACGCCGCCGAATTCCTGGGCCAGGCCGAAGTTCACACAGATCGACTTGGCGTGACCGATGTGCAGGTAGCCGTTGGGCTCAGGCGGGAAACGGGTGACGATCTGCGTGTGCTTACCCGAGTCCAGGTCCGCCTGGATGATCGGGCGCAGGAAATTGACCGGCACGGCAGGGCCGGTCTTGGCATTCGAGGTAGGGTCGACAGTGGGCTTGCTCATAGGATCCTTGAACGTACAAGTGCGTGGCCGGAACGAAAGGCCTGACAAAACAAAGCCGCTATCATAGCCGATGCTGTCAAGCTGCTGACAGAGCGGGCCCTAAAACAGGTGCGTTTAATGCACCTGTTTTGAAAAACAGCCTCGAAATTAACGCCTGTCGCGCTAAACTGCGCACCTTGGCTGCTGTTGGCCGGACCGGTTAAGGGCCCTGACGCCCCGAAACCCACGAATTCATTAAAGAGTACCGATCATGACCCAAGTCAAACTGACCACCAACCATGGCGACATCGTCCTGGAACTGAACGCTGAAAAAGCCCCGATCACCGTGGCCAACTTCATCGAGTACGTGAAAGCCGGTCACTACGAAAACACCGTTTTCCACCGTGTCATCGGTAACTTCATGATCCAGGGCGGCGGTTTCGAGCCAGGCATGAAAGAAAAGAAAGACAAGCGCCCAAGCATCCAGAACGAAGCCGACAACGGCCTGCCGAACGTTAAGTACAGCGTGGCCATGGCTCGCACCATGGAACCGCATTCGGCTTCCGCCCAGTTCTTCATCAACGTGGCTGACAACAGCTTCCTGAACCACAGCGCCAAGACCACTCAGGGCTGGGGCTACGCCGTGTTCGCCAAAGTCGTTGAAGGCACCGACGTGGTCGACAAGATCAAAGGTGTTGCCACCACCATGAAGTCCGGCCACCAGGACGTACCAGCAGACGACGTGATCATCGAGAAAGCCGAGATCATTGAGTGATACTGCTGATTTCAGACTTGCATCTGGAAGAGGAGCGCCCGGACATTACCCGGGCGTTTCTGGATTTGCTCGCCGGACGCGCCCGCTCGGCGAGTGCGCTGTACATTCTGGGCGACTTTTTCGAAGCGTGGATTGGCGACGACGCCATGACGCCCTTTCAGCGTTCCATCTGCCAGGCCCTGCGCGAATTGAGCGACAGCGGCACGGCCATTTTTCTGATGCACGGCAACCGCGACTTCATGCTCGGCCAGGCCTTTTGTAAACAGGCCGGCTGCACGCTGTTGAAGGACCCGAGTGTCGTGCCGTTTTACGGCGAACCGGTGCTACTGATGCACGGTGACAGCCTCTGCACCCGCGACGAAGCCTATATGAAGCTGCGTCGCTACCTGCGCAACCCGATCAGCCTGTTCATCCTGCGAAATTTACCGCTGCGCACCCGGCATAAGCTGGCGCGCAAGCTGCGCAGTGAAAGCCGCGCGCAAACGCGGATGAAGGCCAACGACATCGTGGATGTCACGCCGGAGGAAATTCCGCGGATCATGCAGGAATACGGCGTGAAAACCTTGATCCACGGCCATACCCATCGCCCGGCCATCCACAAGTTGCAGTTGGGCGAACAAGCGGCCAAACGCATTGTGCTGGGGGATTGGGATCGCCAGGGCTGGGCGTTGCAGGTGGATGAGAACGGGTTTGCACTGGCCCCCTTCGACTTCATCCCGCCACCGCAATTGGCCGCTCCCACTCACTGACTGCCGAACACAAAACCCTTTGTAGGAGTGAGCCTGCTCGCGATAGCGGTGGATCAGTCAACAAAAGTGTTGAATGTGAATCCGCTATCGCGAGCAGGCTCATTCCTACAGTGGATTGTGTTTAGGTCAGTGACCGGAAGCAGCCGGCCCCGCTTTCGCTGCAAACGGCGGTTTCGCCAGCCATACAATCAGAATCAACCCCATGAACCCCCAGCCCAGCAACGTGAAGTAATCCACGGTGGAGAGCATGTACGCCTGACTCGTCAGCACATGATCCAGCTGCGCATAGGCCGGGTTACCCGCCCCGCCCAAGGTGTTCAGTGCATCACGGGTGGCCGGGTCGAATGTGGTGATGCTTTCGCTCAGATACGCGTGATGCTGATCCGCCCGGCGAATCCAGATCCAGGTGGTCAGTGACGCCGCAAAACTACCGCCCAGTGTGCGCAGGAACGTCGCCAGGCCCGCGCCGTCGGCGATCTGGCTCGGTGGCAGGTCCGACATCAAGATGCTCAGGGTCGGCATGAAGAACAGCGCCACGCCAATGCCCATGAACAGTTGCACCAGGGCGATGTGCTGGAAGTCCACTTCATTGTTGAACCCGGCGCGCATGAAGCAGCTCAGGCCAATGGCCAGGAATGCCAGCCCGGCCAGCAATCGCAGGTCGAACTTGTGCGCGTACTTGCCGACAAACGGCGACATCAGCACTGGCAGAATCCCGATCGGCGCCACGGCCAACCCCGCCCAGGTCGCGGTGTAGCCCATCTGGGTTTGCAGCCATTGCGGCAGGATCAGGTTGATGCCGAAGAACCCGGCGTAGCCGAGCACCAGCACCAGCGTGCCGATGCGGAAGTTGCGATACGCGAACAGCCGCAGGTTCACCACCGGGTGCTTATCGGTCATTTCCCAGATGATGAACACCGCCAGCGCGATCACGGAGATGGCCGCGCCAATCAGGATGAAAGTCGACTCGAACCAGTCCAGGTCATTGCCCTTGTCGAGGATAATCTGCAACGCACCGACGCCAATGATCAACGTGATCAATCCCACGTAATCCATCGGTTGGCGGCTGGTTTCCACCGGGCGCGCCTTGAGTTGCTGGCGCACCACCATCACTGCGAAGACGCCGATCGGCACGTTGATGAAGAAAATCCACGGCCAGCTATAGCTGTCGGTAATCCAGCCGCCAAGAATCGGCCCTGCAATGGGCGCCACCACCGTGACCATCGCCAGCAACGCCAGGGCCATGCCGCGCCTCGCGGGGGGATAGACCGCGATCAGCAACGTCTGGGTCATCGGGTACAACGGACCGGCCACCAGGCCTTGCAGCACCCGAAAACCGATCAGTTCCGGCATCGAGGTCGAGATGCCGCAGAGAAACGAGGCCAGCACGAACAGCACCGTGGCCCAGAGAAACAGCTTCACTTCACCGAAGCGGCGGCTGAGCCAACCGGTCAGCGGCAGCGCAATCGCGTTGCTCACGGCAAAGGAAGTAATCACCCACGTGCCCTGCTCCGAACTCACGCCCAGGTTGCCGGAAATGGTCGGCAGCGCCACGTTGGCGATGGTGGTGTCAAGCACTTGCATAAAGGTCGCCAGCGACAGGCCGATGGTGCTGAGCAACAGGCTGGGCGGCGTGAAAGAGGCGTTATTGCTCATCGCGAATCCTTTGAAACCGGGAGGGCGCGGCGCCCATTAACGGAGCGCCGCTGAGGGATTGGCGAATCAGCGTTGCGCGGTCTTGCTGACCGCCGCGCTGTTGTCGTGGATCAACTGAGTGATCATCGCGTCGGCTTCAGCCAACTGACGGTCGTAGACGTTGGTGCTGAACGAGGCCTTTTGCGGTGGCTGTTGCGCCAGCACCGGCCCGCTCTGGTCGTGCAGGTTCACGTCAACCTGAGTCGACAGCCCCACGCGCAACGGGTGCCTGGCCAGTTCTTCGGCGTTGATGTGGATCCGCACCGGCACGCGCTGGACGATTTTGATCCAGTTACCGGTGGCGTTTTGCGCCGGCAGCAGGGCAAATGCGCTGCCGGTACCGGCGCCGAGGCTGTCGATGGTGCCGCTGAATTTCACGTCGCTGCCGTACAGGTCGGCCTGAATGTCCACCGGCTGACCGATGCGCATGTCACGCAATTGGGTTTCCTTGAAGTTGGCGTCGATCCACAGTTGATCCAGCGGAATCACCGCCATCAGCGCGGTGCCCGGCTGAACCCGTTGACCCAATTGCACAGAGCGCTTGGCCACGTAACCAGTGACCGGCGCGATCAAGGTGCTGCGCGAGTTGTTCAGGTAGGCCTGACGCAGTTGCGCGGCGGCCGACATCACGTCCGGGTGCGACGAGACCACAGTGTCATCGACCAGCGCACTGGTGGTTTTCAATTGCTGCCTGGCGTTGGCCAGGGCGTTTTGCGCCGAGGTCAGGTCGTCGCGAGCGTGGGACAGTTCTTCCTGGGAAATCGCACCGCCAGCGGCGAGGTTTTTCCGGCGATTGAAGTTGTCCTGAGCCTTCTGCACTTCAGCCTGCTGCGCGTTGACCTGGGCTTTCATGCCGTCAACGTTGCTGTACAAACCGCGCACCTGACGCACGGTGCGGGCCAGATTGGCCTGGGCACTTTGCAGGCCGACTTCGGCGTCATTCGGGTCGAAATTGATCAGCACCTGGCCTTCGTGGACCAGGTCACCATCATCCGCGCCGATGCTGACCACGGTGCCGGTGACCAGCGGGGTGATTTCCACCACGTTGCCGTTCACATAGGCGTCGTCGGTGCTCTCGTTCCAGCGCCCGAAGAGTTCGTGATAACCCCAGACGCCGACACCGGCGAGGACAACCACGATGGCCAGAACGACCAGCATGACTTTGCGTTTACGCGAATTGCTCGTGTCTTGAGCGTTGTCTGGTGATGTGTTGGTTGGAGCAGCAGATGTATCGGCAGTGGCCATGACAAATACCTTGAATTAGTTGTGCTGCGTGGCTGGGAGGGCGTTGGCTGCGGTCAGGGTTTCGCCCTGAAAACCGCCGCCCAGCGCTTGCATCAATTGGATCGACAAGTCGATCTGCTCGGCATTCAGGTTGGCCAGCTGACGCTGGGCCTGGAGCAATTGCTGCTCGATGCTGAGCACGTCCAGGTAGTTGCCGATGCCGGAACCGTACCGCTGGACCACGGTGTTGTAAGAATCCTGGGCAATGTCGGTGGCATGCTGCTGGGCACCGATTTGCCGGCCGATATCGCGCAACTGGTTAATGGTGTCGCTGACATCGCCGAGCGCTTTCACCAGGCTTTTGTTGTACTGCGCCACCGCGAGGTCGTAATCGGCGTCGCGGGAATCGAGGTCGGCGCGCAGGCGGCCACCGTCGAAAATCGGCACAGAAATCGTGGGGGCGATGTTGAAGAAACGGCTCGCCGAACCAAACATTGCATCCCCCAACAACGATTCGGCACCGGCCGCGGCGCTGAGGTTCAAGTTGGGATAGAACTGGGTTTTGCCGGCGGCGATGTTCTTGCTCGCGGCTTCGACCCGCCACCTAGCGGCCACCAGGTCGGGACGACGGCCAAGCAATTCGGCGGGCAGTACCGATGGCAAAGCGACTGCGCTGGCCTGAAGAATTTTCGGTCGGGCGATTTCGTTGCCGCGGTCCGGACCTTTGCCGAGCAGTACCGCCAGGGCGATTTTGGCGCTGTTCAAGCGTTTTTCGGCGTCGATCAGGCTGGCTTCGGACGTGGCTTCCAGGCTTTGGGTCTGCTGGAACTGATACTGACTGTCGATGCCCGAGCTCAGGCGACGCTGCCCCAAATCGAGCATTTGTTTAGTGCGCTTGAGGTCTTCATTGGCCAGGTCGTAGACGATGTGCGCCTGCCCCAAGTCGCTGTAGGCGCGGGCGACGTCGGCGGACAGGGTCAACTGCGCGGCCTGTTGATCGACTTCGGCGGCGCGAGCTTGCCCCAATGCAGCTTCCCAGGCTTCACGCTGACCGCCCCACAAGTCGAAGTTGTAATTGAAGCTGGCACCGATGTTGCGCACGGTGGCGTAAGTGCCGCCCTGCCCGGTCGGGTCCTGATCGCGGGCCAGACGCGAGCGGTTGACACCGGCGCTGGCATCGAGGGTCGGCATGCGCGCGGCGTCGGCGGCATAGGCAGCAGCGCTGGCCTGGTGCGCGCGGGCGTCGGCGATTTGCATGTCGGGGCTGTCGTGCAAGGCTTCGCGGATCAGACCGTCGAGTTGCGGGTCGCCGAGGCTTTTCCACCAGTCGTTTTTCGGCCAGGCCGCTGGCGACAGGCTTACGCCGCTGAGGGATTGTCCGGCCTTGAGGGTTTTCGCATCGAGGCTTTTGCCTTCTGTGATCAAGCCGCTGTAGCTGGCGCAACCGGCCAGGGTCATGGCGGCCAGGACCAGGCTCAGCCCGGTGCGCAGAGTTTTACTGTTCATTTGTCACCTACCCGCAGCAGGGTGATCGAATCACCGGCGGCTATCAGGATTTTCTTGAGGAGGTGTTCCAGGGTTTTCAGCTCATCGGGGGTGATGGCGCCGGCCAGTTCGTTCATGGCGTCGGCGCCAATGTGCGGCAGGCGGTCGGCAAGGTTCTGGCCTTCTGCCGTCAGCACCAGTTGAACCTGGCGGCGATCCGCCTCGCAGCGTTGGCGGATGAGGAAACCTTTCTGTTCCAGGCGATCAAGCATGCGGGTCATCGAGCCGCTGTCCAGCGACAGGTGACGGCACAACTCGGCCGGGGTATCGACGCCGAACTGGGCCACGATGATCATCACCTTGAACTGAGCGGCGGTGATGCCGTGGGGTTCCATGTGGGTGTCGATGATCCGGTCTTTGAGCAGAGCGGCACGTCCCAGCAGGAGACCGAGGTGGCAGTTTTCGAAATCGTCTGGGGTGAAATGCTTCATCTGACCACCAATTAGCTGCCTAAGCAGTGAATGTATGACGAGATGTTACTGCCTAGGCAGCCAATGTCAACGTAATAGTTAGGTTGCTTTGTATTTGAC
Source organism: Pseudomonas mucoides (assembly GCF_015461845.1). Lineage (GTDB taxonomy): Bacteria > Pseudomonadota > Gammaproteobacteria > Pseudomonadales > Pseudomonadaceae > Aquipseudomonas > Aquipseudomonas mucoides. Next base: position 1,287,465 of record NZ_JACOPW010000002.1, read on the forward strand.
AGATAAATGGCGCAGCACAAAAGCAAAAAATCGCAGCCTACGGCAGCTTCTTCAGGTTTTTATGTACCCCTGTAGAAGCTGCCGCAAGACTGCGATCTTTATGCTTTTTGCTTACAACGTTGCCGTAGTGACCGACCCAGGCTTGAACCAAGTCGGCGCGAGGCTACTTACTCAAACGTGCACTGCTCCGGCGCCACGCCCGCGCAACGAGGCAGCACGCTGCCATCGGCCTGGGTCTGGTTGGTCCAGGCAGCGCCCACTGGCTTCACCGCGTCAGCGGATTTCAACGTCATTCGCACACCTTCGCGTTTTGGTCCCACGTAATCGCAGGCTACGAAGTTTTTCGCGTTGACGACATACGCTTCCTCGAAGGCTACGGCTATCAGATCCTCCTTTGCAGCTATCGGGTTCTCGCCTGTCCATTGCAGACCTTTACTGGCAGCTGCGGTGTAGACAAAGCCGCCGTCTTTCATCGCTGTTTGCTGGATCGCCCCGACAGTCGGGCAAGCGTTGCCGGCATAGGCATTAGCCATCAAAGCCATCATTACAACTACGCCAGCGGAAAATTTGTTGGTAATACCGGTCATGCTTGTTACTCCATGTGCACTTAAAGATTAGTCATCATCCATCTACGACTTGTTATTAGCCCAGTCAGATAAATCAATTGATCGCATCAATTGCGATGACGCATCCTAGTACAGAAACTCATTTCAACAAATAGCAGAGATGAGTAAAAAAACATCAAAACGTGTCAACTTACCCCACTACAAAACAATAACAAATAATAAAAAAATAAAATCCAAACTGACAGCCAAACCCCTAGACATCAATATCCTCAACACCTGAAGCGATCAAACCCTCATCAGCACATGCCTCACAAAAAAGACAAACAGACAGTTTCCCACAAGGAAACATCCACTCGCCCTACGAGAACAACAAAGTTAATCCCTCAAACCGCGACAACTTTTCTTATTCCTTATAGTGAATATCCCCACACACTAAAACCTCCCTCCTTACTTCACATTGTTATTACATGAAGAGGAGGGAGCATTTGAAGTTCTTAAATCAAAAATCCCGCTTGTAAAAGATGTCCAGCGAACTCGCCACGCCGCTCGCCGCTTCGAGGTAGACCTTCTTGCTCAGCTTGTAACGCAGGGCAATGGTGTTGGCCGGTTCAAACACGCCCACGCCATAACGCAAACTGAGTTTCTCGGAGATATTGCCGCTGGCCACGACGCTGGTGGCAGTGCCGCTGCCCTCGGTGTCCAGTTGGAAATCCTGGATTCCCAGCTCTTTGGCCAACCCGCCGGTCACCCCGGAACTGCCCATTAAACCCAAGCCAAGTGCAGCCTGGGCGAGCATGTTGTTGTCTTCGCCGTTGCTGCTCAGCGGGCGCCCCAGCACCAGATAGGACAAGGCCTGTTCCTGGCTCATGGCCGGTTCGGAGAAGATCTGCGTGGTCGGCTGCTCGGCACTGCCGCTCAGGCGAATACCGGCGATCACGTCGTCAGTCTGGCGAATCGCCTCGACGTCCAGGTACGGCTGATCGAGCGGGCCGGCAAACAACAAACGCGCCCGGCGCACGGTCAGGCGCTGACCGTAGGCGCGATAACGCCCGTCGTTGAGCCACAGTTCGCCGCGTGTGTCCAGGTTGTCGCCGATGTGCACATGCCCCTGCACATTCGCGGTCAGGCCAAACCCGGCAAAGCTCAGCTTGTCTTCGCCCACCACCACATCAATGTCCATCTTCATGGCCAAGGGCGGTTTGCCTTCTTCGGTCTGTTGGCCGACGATCACTACGTCATCGGAGATTTTTACCGTGGAAGGCGGCAACTCACGAATGGTGATCTCGCCTCTGGGCACCAGCACTTTGCCGGCGATCGCCAACTCATCGCCCTTCATCGAGATTTTCAAGTCCGGCGCGACTTCCAGCTTGGCGTACGGCTCGACCGTCACCGGTAACTGCGAGCCCTTGAGCGCCAGGTCCACCACCAGCGCCTGTCCCCAGGCAATGTTGCCGTTGAGGGTGCCCTGCCCGGCCTTGCCGCTTTTCCAGTCGCCATTCAATTGCACGGTTTCACCGACAATCACTGCTCTCAGTTGCAAGGCGTGCAGCGCCATCGGCAGTTCCGCCCCGGAGACTTCACCGTCGCTGAGCAGCAGGCTGCCGTTGACCTGCGGCGCCAACAGGCCACCGGAAATCGTGCCGCTGCCATTCAGGCGCCCGGTGAGCTTCTCGACCATCGGGACGAACGGCCGCGCCACCGACAGGTCCAGCCCGCTCAAGCGGAACGAACCGGTGAGCGGTTTGTTTTTCGGCAACGGGTTGATCTGCGCCTGCACCATCAGTTCGCCCAGTTTGCCGCCGACGAAGTTGAGATCAGTGTCGATGCGTTTCGGCGTGAGTTTGCTGGTGAGTTTCAGCGTCTGGTACGGGAAGTCCAGCCACTGGTCCTTCTCCTTCATGCGCAACGTGCCGCCGCTGGCGTCGATGCTGATCTGGCCGTTCGGGCCGCTGGCCGGCAGGTCCAGTTGCAGGTCGGCGTTGAGGCTGCCCTTCCAGGCGAAATCCTTCGGCAGCCACTGCGCCAGGCTTTCAATCGGGAATTGCTTGAGGTGGAAACGCAGCTTCGGCTCCGGCATTAAATGCTGGTCTTCACCGCACAGGCTGGCCGGGCCGGACATCCAGCAGTGGGCGCCGAAATTGATTTTGCCGTCCGCCAGCCGCTCCAGTTTCGCCGGGCCTTGCAGCTTCCAGTCTTGCCCACCGGTCTGGATATCGCCGCTGGCCAGGCGCCCGCGCCAGTTGCCTTTGTCCAGCCCACCGTCGAGACCGAGCGCCAGTTTCAGCTGCGGGCCTTGCAGGTCGAGGCTGAGTTTCTGGTGTTTGATGTCACCCTGGCCACTGGCGGTCAGCGTACCCAGTGAGGTTTCACCGGCCTGAATGCCGCTGCCCTTGAGGTCGATTTTCGCCCGTTGCGCGCTGTCGAGGGTGGCGTCGAGGTTGAGGCTTTGCAGGCGATTGTCGTCGAACGCCAATTGCGTGCCTTGCAGCCCGAGCTTGCCTTGCGGCGCTTTGAGCGTACCGGCGACATCGATGCGGCCGTTCAGTTGCCCCCGCAGTTGCGGCCAGAGCTGGGCCAGACGCGGCATCTTGATGTCGATCTGGCCGGCGAGTTTCTGTTGCAGGCTGCCCTTGCCGTTGATGCTGTTGTCGCCGAGGCGGATTTGAAGCGCGTTGAGGTTCCATTGCTCGCCGCCGCCATCCGCCTTGGCCTGGATCACGGCGGGTTGCCCACGCAGTTTGCCTTTCAGGTCGAGGTCGGCAGTGAGGCTGAGTGTGTCATTTTTCATCTCGCCTTTGCTGCGCAGCGGTCCGGCCAGTGTGCCCGGCAATTCCGCCACCCAGTACGCCGGGTTGATCGCCGACAGGTCGAGCGCGGTGTCCCAGGCAATGCCGTCGGCGAATTGCAGGTTCAGGTGCCCTTCGGCCTTGCCCTGCCCGGCCTGGAGCTGGATTTGTTGCAGGTAGATTTTCGTCAGGTCGCCGCTGAACGGGCTGTTCAGCGTGAAAGCGCCAGCCGGTCCATCCGCCGCTGCCTGGAAGCTGCCGAGGTACTTGCCGTCGGTGTAGGAGATGTCACCGTTGAAGCTGCGCAACGCCACTTCCGGTTCGTCGATCAGCGGATAGAGGCGGTGCCACGGGAAATCCAGCCAGGCGATTTTCGCGTCGGCGCTCAGGCCTTTGCCCCAGTCGAGGGTGCCGCTGAGCTTGAGGTTTTGCTTGTCGTTGGCGGTGAGGTCGAGGGCGGCGATCTGGGCGCCGTTGGCGTCGACCTTGCCTTGCAGCAGCAACGCGACCGGGCCTTGTTCGGCGGGCAGCGTGGCTTTACCGAGCAATTGGTAACCGTTTTTCAGATCGCCGTCGCCGGTGAGTTCCAGTTGATTGAGTTGCAGGGTGTCTGGCAGGTCGGCGGCGGGTTTGAAGCCGTCGGCGGTGATGCGTACCTTGGCCGGCAAGTTGTCCGCCAGCGGTTGCAGCTCGCCGGTCAACTGTCCGTTCAAGTAACCGCTGCTGTCGGCTTTCAGGTTCAGGGTTTTCAGCAGGTCGCCGTCGACCTTCAGCGCCAGCGTCCAGGGCGCGGGGGCTGACAGGGTCAGTTGACCTTCAACCTTGAGCGGCCAGTTGCCGGTGGGTTGCAGCAAGCCGGAGAGGTTCAGGCTCAGGTCATCGCGCTGCAACTTCACCGAGTCGATCTGCATCCCTTGCGCGGTCCAGTGCGCCGCCAGTTGCAGGCCTTTGAGTGCTTCACTGCCGTTGAACAGCAGGCTGCCGATCTGCACATCACCCAGTTCGATGGCCAGGGGTAGCTTCAGATCCGGAAGGCTGATCGGCCCGCTGCTTTCTTCTTCAGCACCGGGCGGAAATTGCAGGCTGACTTGATCAGCCTTCACTTGCTCAAGGCACAACGTCATGCGTGTCAGGCACAGCGGCGACCAGGCGAAAATCACCTTGCTCAGCTCAACCCGGCTGGTGTCTTGCTGCCACAGCACATGATCGGCGCTCCACTGCCCGCCCAAACGGCCCTGGAAATTCTCGACGGTCAAACCCGGCACGAAGCCTAACGCCCAGCGACTGCCCGTGGCCGTGCCCAGCACCGAGGCGATGCTCAGGACAACCAGCATCAGCAACGCCAGAATCGCCAGCAGCGTTATTTCCAAACCACGATTCACAGCTCAGGCCCCATGGAAAAGTGCAGCCGAATGCCGCCGTCATCGTCCAGCGCGTGGGCCAGGTCGAGGCGGATCGGCCCCACCGGCGAGACCCAACGCACGCCGATGCCTACCCCGGTCTTGAGGTTTGGCAGTTCGAGTGTATTGAAAGAGTTGCCCTGGTCCACGAAGGTCGCGACCCGCCACTTCTCGGCGATGGAATATTGGTATTCGGCGCTGGCCGCGACCATGTAGCGCCCGCCAATGCGGTCGCCCTCGGAGTTCTCCGGGGACAGGCTTTGATAGTCGTAACCGCGTACGCTCTGATCGCCACCGGCGAAAAACCGCAGTGACGGCGGGACTGAGCTGAAGCCATTGGTGGCGCTGCCGCCCACCTGTACCCGGCCTAGAAAGCGGTGTTTGTCAAAGACTGTGGTCAAGCCTTTCACCAACGCGGTGCCGTAGAGCAAGTTGCTGTCTGAGCCCAGGCCTTCTTTCGCCACTTTGGACTCGAATTGCAGGCGATAGCCGTTGTGCGGGTCGATGCGGTTGTCACTTTTCAGGTAGGAATAGCTGACGCCGGGCATCAACAACGTACTCAAACCCGAGTCGTCGCCCAGGGAGTAATCCTCACGCTGCCATTTCAACGACACCACGCGCTGCCAGCCACTGGGCAATTTGCTGTGCCATTCCGGGCCGATGGTCAGCAGCTTGCTGTGGGTGTCGGTGCCGGCGATGTCTTCGTTCTGGTAACCACCGGCAAAACGCAGTTTGTCGGTCAACGGCGGGTCGAGCGGGATGTCGTAGAACAGCCCGACGTTTTGCCGGGGCGCCGACAGCTCGGCTTCCCAGCCATAACTGTGCCCCTGCGGATTGACCCAGTGTCGGGTCCAGTTGGCCTTGACCCGGGGACCGACGTCCGTGGAATAACCCAGGCCCAGGCCCATGGTTCGCGGCTTGCGCGTTTCGAGCTTGACCTCCACCGGGATCACGTCGTTCTTGGACGCCGTCGGTGCCGCATCGACGCGCACACCTTCGAAATAGCCACTCGATTGCAGCGCCTGGTTGAGTTCGGCGATGAGTTCGGAGTCATAAGGCGCGCCTTGCTTGAACGGCACCATGCGTTGCAACAGGTCTTCGTCAAACGGCGTGTCGCCTTCGAAACTGACCTTGCCCAAGGCGTAGCGCGGGCCGCTTTCGTAGATCAGTTCGATATCGGCCACGCCGGCTCGAGGGTCTACCGATAATTTCTGGCGGGTGAAGTGGCCGCTGAAAAAGCCGAAGCGCGAGGCTTGATTCTGGATCAGGCGCTTGGCGTCTTCGTAGTGGCCATGATTGAGCACCGCGCCGGTTTTCAGCGACGCGCCCTGGGGCACACGAAAGGATTTGAGGGAGGCCGCCGGGCCGTCGACGCGAATCGTGACAGTGCGCAGGTGCACCGGCTCACCGGGATCGATGTTGAGCACCAGGCGCGGCGTCTTGCCGCCCTTCACATCGCTATCGATCTGCGGCTGGTAATACCCCAAGGCCTGGGCGGCCTTGCGCGCCTGATCCTCGGCGCCACGACTGAAGCGCAGCAACGCTTCTTCGTCACGATCGCCGAGGTTGCCGATATAGCCCTCTATATTGGCTTTCAGTTCATCGTTGGACGGTTTTATCCGCACATCCAATTCACTTTGCGCCAGCGCCGCGCAGCTGCTGAACAGCATCAACGCGCCACTGGTAATTCGTCCTGGAAATTTCATAGGCGCGGATGCTATCACGAGCTTGGGAGCGTGATAGAGCCTCGCATGGCGTTAAAGTTCTACCGTTTATGCCGTTGCGGTTTGCAACACCTGCGGATTGGCGTGAAAAAACACGTGTTCGCGAATCGGTCCTACCGCGACCTCGCCGATTTCCTCATAACCCTGACGCTTATAGAACTCCAGATAGCGAGGATTCCCTGTGTCGAGGATCACCCCCTGGGAGGTTTCATCGACTGCGCACCAGTTATGCACCGCTTGCAGCAGTTGTTCGCCGAAGTGTTTGCCCTGGAATTGCGGGTGAATCCCCAGCAGCGGCAGCACGTGGACCGAATCACTCGGCACGCAGGCCGCGACGGCCGCGTGGTAATCGAGGTAGCGACGGGTGCAGCGAAACCCGGTACTGAGCACCATGCGCAAACGCCAGGCCCAACTTTCGGTGATACCCAGGCGTCGTTGCGGCGGCGCGATCAGCGCGATGCCGATCAAACGGTCATTGACCAGCAGGCCGATGGCTGGCAAATCCTGAAGGAAATGCTGTTTGACCAATTCACGCACGGTGGCCCGCACCCGATGTTCATAACCGGGACGTTCGGCCTCGAACAGGTAACCAAAGGTCGGCTCGTGCCGGTAGGCGTGGTACAGCAGGGAGCGCGCTTCGTGGGCATAGCCGCTGTCGAGCATGTGAATGTCGGCGATGGCGGTCGAGGTTTCAGGCATAACGGTTGATCTCCCCGGTACAGCTCAAATGGCTGTGCTCTTCTTGGTACGAGCCTATCGGTGCTGACACAGTTCCCTACTGATCGATATCAGTGTTGACTGTGATGACGCCATCGCTAGCAAGCTCGCTCCCACAAAGGTATAGACCAGACTCGGACGATAGGAGTGAGCCTGCTCGCGATGAGGCCCGCATCAGCGATGAAAGACCAACCGCCGAACACGAATCCCCTCACCCTACACTGGCCCGATTCCTACATGTCAGCTAGCATCGCCCTTTTGCCAGGACTGCCGACCATGAAGATCGTCTCCTTCAACATCAACGGGCTGCGCGCTCGCCCGCATCAGCTGGCGGCGCTGATCGAAAAACACCAGCCAGACGTCATCGGCCTCCAGGAAACCAAGGTACACGACGACCAGTTCCCGCTGGCCGAGGTACAGGCGCTGGGCTATCACGTTTATTTTCATGGGCAGAAAGGCCATTACGGCGTCGCCCTGCTCTCGCGCAAAGAACCGCTGGCCCTGCACAAAGGCTTCGCCACCGATGAAGAAGACGCTCAGCGCCGCTTCATCTGGGGCACGTTCGCCGACGCCAACGGCGTGCCGGTGACGATCATGAACGGCTATTTCCCACAGGGCGAAAGCCGCGACCACCCGACCAAGTTTCCGGCCAAGGAACGCTTCTACAGCGACCTGCAGCAACTGCTGGAAAGCCAGTTCAGCAACGATCAGCCGGTGGTAGTCATGGGCGACGTGAATATTTCCCCGGAAGACTGCGACATCGGTATCGGTCCGGACAATATGAAACGCTGGCTGAAAACCGGCAAGTGCAGCTTCCTGCCGGAAGAACGCGAGTGGATGACCCGCCTGAAAAACTGGGGCCTGGTGGACAGTTTCCGCCACCTGAACCCGGACGTGGCCGACCGTTTCAGTTGGTTCGACTACCGTAGCCGTGGGTTTGAAGACGAACCCAAGCGCGGGCTGCGGATCGACCTGATCATGGCGTCCCATGGCTTGTTGCCACGGGTCAAGGATGCTGGCGTGGATTACGACCTGCGAGGGATGGAGAAACCCTCCGATCATGCGCCGATCTGGCTTGAATTGAGCTGATATCCAAATCTCAACACAATCCCCTAAATGTAGGAGTGAGCCTGCTCGCGATAGCGGCTGTACATTCAGCATCTTTGTTGACTGACAGTCCGCTATCGCGAGCAGGCTCACTCCTATATTAGATAACTGTCATCTTTCGGAAATCTTACTGACTTATTCTCCCCGCACTTTCTTTGGTTTTTTAAGGTGCGGGCATGACGCTGCGCGTTTTGTTTCTATGGATGCTGTGCGCCGGCCTGCCCCTGACGGCATCGGCCGCTGATTTACCAATCTCCGCCAATGGCCCGGTGCTGCGTATCCAGGGCTCTAACACCATCGGTGCGGCATTGGGCCCGGCGTTAGTCGAGGGGCTGTTGCGCGAACAGGGCCTGCTCAAGGTTCACAGCGAAGCATCGGACACCGCGAACGAACTGCGCATCGTCGGCGAAACGGCACAAGGCCGTCGCGTTGTGGTGGAGGTGGCAGCGCACGGCTCCAGCACCGGCTTCACCGCGCTGAAGAATACCAATGCCGACCTCGCCGCCTCTTCGCGTCCGATCAAGGACAGCGAAGTGGTGGACCTCGAACCCTTGGGCGACTTCAAAAGCCCCGACGCCGAACAAGTCATCGCCATCGATGGCCTGGCGATCATCCTTCACCCGCAAAACCCGTTGAACCAGCTCAACACCGAACAACTGGCGCGAATCTTCAGTGGCGAAGCCAAAACCTGGGAAGAGCTCGGCGGCAGCGGTGGCGCGATTCATGTCTATGCGCGGGATGACCAGTCGGGCACTTACGACACGTTCAAGGAATTAGTCCTCAGCCGTCGTGGGAAAACCCTGAACGGCGCCGCGAAACGCTTCGAGTCCAGTGAACAATTGTCTGACGCCGTCAGTCTTGACCCGCAAGGTATCGGCTTCATCGGCCTGCCCTATGTGCGCCAGGCCAAAGCCGTGGCAATCGTCGATGGCCAATCCCAGGCGATGTTGCCGCTTAACAGCCTGATCGCCACGGAAGACTATCCGTTGTCCCGCCGGCTGTTTTTCTACCTGCCGCCCCATGGGGAAAACCCATGGGCCGAGGCCCTGGCGGTGTTCACGCAAAGCAGCAAAGGCCAGGCGATTGTCGCGGCCAACGGTTTTATCGCCCAGACGGTCCAGGCCATCACGGTCACGCCGAATGCGTTGATGCCGGAGGGCTATCAGGCACTCAGTCGTCACGCGCAGCGGCTGTCGGTGAATTTCCGCTTTGAAGAAGGCAGCGCAACGCTCGACAACAAGGCGCAACAGGACCTGACGCGGGTGCTCGACTATATAAAGCAGCATGACAAAACCAACCGCGAGGTCACGCTGGTCGGGTTTGGCGATGCCAAGAGCGATCCGGCACGCGCCGATCTGCTGTCGAAGCTGCGGGCGATGGCGGTGCGGCGAGAACTGGTGAAAAGCGGCGTGGTGTTTCGCGAGATTCGCGGCTTTGGTGCGGAAATGCCAGTGGCGGCGAATAACGCGGATGAAGGGCGGATCAAGAATCGACGGGTTGAGGTTTGGGTTTACTGAATCACACCGGCGCCCAACGCCACAAAACCGGCCTGTAAAGATACTAAAACTGATATTTCCTACAGGTTCACTTTGTTGATGGCAGTCGCTTAATGGTGGCATCCCGATCAAGGGTTTCTCACCAGAAAGGAACGCTGACATGACAAACCCCACTCAAGCGCCAATACCGTTGTCAAAGTCTGGTGATCTGGATCAGTCCTTTGGTTTTCTAGGCACTGTGCCGGGTCCTGCCAACGGCACTGTTCATTCGATTGTCTCTTCGGACAACGGCACGCTGACTTACGCCATCGAGGACGGTGTAGCATTTCAAATCCGCAGGAACCTCATCAATGGCGGTCGAGATACTGCATTTGGTGACGACGGTATTGTGACGGGACAGTTTGAAAGTGGCAGAAGATCCAAACCCTGCCGACTGATACTTCAAGAGCAAAAAATTCTGGTCATCGGCGATATTCTCACTGACCAAGGAAAACCAGGAGCACCGGCAGTTTTACGTCTCAATGACAGTGGCAGCCCTGACCTTGTTTTCGGCACCGTACAGTTGCCCCCTCCTGCATTCTCCTCAAATTACGATTCGACTGACGGATGCCTCCAGCACGACGGCAAAATCGTCGTTCTGACCCAGAAGATTGATGCCTCGGGTGTTGGCAATTTGGGGCAACTGACACGCTTGAAAAAGGATGGGAGAGGCGATAACAGTGACGGGATTGATCGCGATTTCGGTGAGCAAGGCAACGTCGAGATCAGTTTTGGCGAGCACCTCAGCCGAATGATTAGCGTGGTTATACAACCGGACAGCAAAATGGTTGTCGGTGGCCATTACGTCACGGCAAGTGCTTCCGTCTCCCAAATTGTGCTGGCGCGGTTTGACATTAACGGCACACGCGACAAGAGTTTTGGCAACGACGGATATGTGCGGTTAGGACCTGAAGACGGCCGGTATGAATTGGGTCAGTTGATCGCTCAGGCCGACGGGAAGCTGCTTTGCGCGGGTATGACCGGGCGTTCTGCAGCCCTGTTGATGCGATTTGACACCCATGGAAAACCTGACCAGACGTTTAACGGAGGTCAGGAATTACGTACGGAGCTAGGTCATCAAAACGCGAATTGGAGCGCACTGTCGATTCAGCCCCACGACGAAAAAATTGTCGTGGCAGGTTGGACGCCCGGGTTCCCTTCTTCAATGTTTTGGGGAAGGTTATTGCCTGACGGTACTTTTGACACAGGTTTTGGTAACACGGGCTGGATCAAATCATCAGTGCCGGGCACCCCGTATTCTGTGACCATTCAGGAAGGCGGGAGGATCATCGTTGCAGGCAGGCGAGAAAACGCGTTTATGTCCGTCGTCTGCGGTGTGCAGGGCTGACAAACCTCGCGATAAAGACTCCCGGGACGCCAGCAGCGAAGCCGTCTGCTGGCGTACTCAAGGTTTTGTCAGTGCCCGCTACGCATCATTTCTTTCGGCACATACTTGCCAATCTCGAATTTGCCAATCGCCGCACGGTGCACTTCGTCCGGGCCGTCGGCCAGGCGCAGGGTGCGCTGCATGGCATACATGTAGGCCAGCGGGAAATCGTTGGAAACCCCTGCCCCGCCGTGGATCTGGATCGCCCGGTCGATAACGCGCAAGGCCACGTTCGGCGCGACTACCTTGATCTGCGCGATTTCGCTCTTCGCCACTTTGTTGCCCACGGTGTCCATCATGTACGCCGCTTTCAGCGTCAGCAGCCGTGCCATGTCGATTTCCATCCGCGAGTCGGCGATCTTGTCGATGTTGCCCCCCAGGCGTGCCAACGGCTTGCCGAATGCGGTACGGCTGACCGAGCGTTTGCACATCAATTCCAGCGCGCGCTCCGCCATGCCGATCGAACGCATGCAGTGGTGAATCCGGCCTGGGCCCAGGCGACCCTGAGCGATTTCGAAGCCGCGTCCTTCGCCCAGCAGGACGTTTTCGTACGGCACGCGGACATTTTCGAACAGCACTTCGGCGTGGCCGTGCGGCGCGTCGTCATAACCGAACACCGGCAGCGGACGGACGATCTTCACGCCCGGGGTATCCACCGGCACCAGAATCATCGAGTGCTGGGCGTGGCGCGGCGCATCCGGATCGCTCAGGCCCATGAAGATCAGAATCTTGCAGCGTGGATCGCAGGCGCCTGAGGTCCACCATTTCTTGCCGTTGATGACCCACTGATCGCCATCACGCACGGCGCGGGCGGCCATGTTGGTCGCGTCGGAGGAGGCAACATCCGGCTCGGTCATGGCGAACGCCGAGCGGATTTCCCCGCGCAACAGCGGTTCGAGCCAGCGTTGTTTCTGTTCTTCGTTGGCGTAGCGTACCAACACTTCCATGTTGCCGGTGTCTGGCGCGGAGCAGTTGAACGGCTCCGGGCCCAGCAACGAACGGCCCATGATTTCGGCCAGCGGCGCGTATTCGAGGTTGGTCAGGCCGGCGCCGAGTTCGGACTCAGGCAGAAACAAATTCCACAGACCTTCGGCCTTGGCCTTGAGTTTGAGTTCTTCCATGATCGCCGTCGGCTGCCACCGATCGCCTTCGGCAACCTGGCGCTCGAACACGGCTTCGGCGGGATAAACGTAAGTGTCCATGAACGCGGTTACGCGCTCACGCAGTGCCTGAACCTTGGGCGAATAAGCGAAATCCATGAGCATTTACCTTCTTGGGCAGAGGTTGTTTTTGGTCATGTATCGATGCTAGAACAGCGTTGATAATTTACCTAGCCTATTCTCGGCGTGTATTAACATTCATCACCGATATATGATCGGGTGATTGAGAACCAACAATAAGAGTGCAGCGCAATGAATCTGAGCAAGGTCGACCTCAACCTTTTCATCGTCTTCGACGCGATCTACACCGAAGCCAACCTGACCCGTGCCGGGCAGATTGTCGGCATTACCCAGCCCGCCGTCTCGAACGCTCTGGCCCGCTTGCGCGAGACCTTCAACGATCCGTTGTTTGTGCGCACTGCCCAAGGCATGGTGCCGACGCCCATGGCCCAGAACATCATCGGGCCGGTGCGTAACGCCCTCTCCCTGTTGCGGGTGTCGGTGCAGGAAAGCCGCATTTTCAACCCGTTGCAAGCGGTCAAGACGTACCGCATCAGCATGACCGACCTCACCGAAGCGGTGATCCTGCCGCCACTGTTTCAGCGCCTGCGCCGCCTGGCGCCGACGGTGATCATTGAAAGTTTCCTGTCCAAGCGCCGCGAAACCACCAAGGAACTGGCGGCCGGGCGTCTCGACTTCGCGGTGGATGCGCCGCTCAATACTGACCCGCAAGTGCGCCACGTCAAGTTGATGGAAGACCGGTACGTGTGCGCCATGCGCAAGGGCCACCCAATGGCGGGCAAAGAGAAATTCACTCTGGATGATTATCTGTCGCTGACCCACATCCATATTTCCAGCCGCCGCAGTGGTCTGGGGCATGTCGACCTGGCACTGGGGAAAATGGGCATTCAGCGCAAAATCGCCCTGCGCTCCCAGCATTACCTGATGGCCTCGCAAGTATTGCAGCAGACCGACATGGTCATGACCGTGCCGGAGCGCTTTGCCCGTCGCAATGACTTGCACGCCTTCAGCTTGCCGGTCAATGACGTGCCGCCGGTGGAAACTCATCTTTACTGGCACGAAAGCACTGACCAGGACCCGGCGAACCGCTGGATGCGCGAGCAGATGATCGAGTTGTGCCAGCAGGTGACGGCGCATGAGAAGAAGCTTGAAAAGGTGTAGGACTTGATACCGAGGTGCTCCCATCGCGAGCAGGCTCACTCCTACAGGGGATCTACGGTGACTAGTCAATCTATGTCTGTGCAGAGATCTCCTGTAGGAGTGAGCCCGCTCGCGATGAGGCCCTTAAGAAAACCATAGACCCCAGCCCCTTGACGTAAACGTCAACCTGACATTAGCTTAGCGCCATGACCTTTTTCGAGCGCTTCCATGAGCAGCCAGACCTATAGCATTTCCGACCTCGCCCGCGAGCTCGACATCACAACGCGGGCCATCCGCTTTTATGAAGAGCAAGGCTTGCTCAGCCCCGAGCGTCGCGGCCAGGAACGTATCTACTCGCCCCGCGACAAGGTCAGCCTGAAGCTGATTCTGCGGGGCAAGCGCATCGGCTTCTCCCTGGCCGAGTGCCGCGAGCTGATCGAGCTATATGACCCCACAGGCGGCAATCAGAAACAACTGCAAACCATGTTGAGCAAGATCGCCGAGCGCCGCGAGCAGCTGGAACAGCAGATGCTCGACATCGAGCAGATGAAGCTGGAACTGGATACCGCGCAGGAACGCTGCACTCAAGCGCTGGAACAGACCATCCAGAACCAGAAGGTTATTCAATAGGGCCACACAATCCCCTTGCAGGAGTGAGTCTGCTCGCGATAGCGCCGGATCAGTCAATACATGTGTTGAATGTAAATCTGCTATCGCGAGCAGGCTCACTCCTGCAGGGTTATTTGAACATTCAGACAATCAACACAGGTCGATTCCCATGTCTCTACCCACCCACGTACGCATGGTCGAAGTCGGCCCCCGCGACGGTCTGCAAAACGAAGCCCAACCCATCAGCGTTGCCGACAAGGTTCAACTGGTCGACGCCCTGACCGCCGCCGGCCTCGGCTATATAGAAGTCGGCAGTTTCGTTTCCCCCAAATGGGTGCCGCAAATGGCCGGTTCCGCTGAGGTTTTCGCGCAAATCCAGCGCAAACCCGGCGTGACCTATGGCGCCCTCGCCCCCAATCTGCGCGGGTTTGAAGATGCGATGGCGGCCGGGGTCAAGGAAGTCGCGGTGTTCGCCGCCGCGTCTGAAGCCTTCTCGCAACGCAACATCAACTGCTCGATCAGCGAAAGCCTGGAGCGTTTCGTACCGATCATGGACGCCGCCAAGCAACACGGCGTGAGCGTGCGCGGTTACGTGTCCTGTGTGCTGGGCTGCCCTTACGAAGGTAACGTCGCCCCCGAGCAAGTCGCCCGGGTCGCGCGCGAGCTCTATGCCATGGGCTGTTACGAAGTGTCGCTGGGCGACACGATCGGCACCGGCACCGCTGGCGCCACGCGCAAGATGTTCGAGGTGGTCGCAGCCGACGTGCCCCGTGAAAAACTCGCCGGGCACTTCCACGACACCTACGGCCAGGCCATGGCCAACATCTACGCCAGCCTGCTGGAAGGAATCTCGGTGTTCGACAGCTCCATCGCCGGCCTCGGCGGCTGCCCGTACGCCAAGGGTGCCAGCGGTAACGTTGCCACTGAAGACGTGGTTTACCTGCTCAATGGCCTGGGTATAGAGACCGGTATCGACCTGGATGCATTGATCCTGGCCGGCCAACAGATTTGCACGGTACTGGGGCGTCCAAGCGGTTCGCGCGTGGCCAAGGCTCGCAGCGCACAGTGAGTGTGTCCGGGTGTTACCGCGTGGACACAAAGGTGGGCGCAAGCGAGTAACACGGAAACAGATTCCAGGGTTTTCCCTGATACGGAAAACCCTACAAAATCTTAAAGCATTGATTTTAAAGGGTTTTAAAAAGTTGGCACGGCTTCTGCTATCTCTACTGCATAACAAGAACAAAAAAAGCAGCAAGCCCTAATAAAAATAAGACGTAACGACTCTGACATAACAAAAACAACACGGCAGAGACGCAGCTAACAGATTTTTTTGGAGAGGATGTGCTTTTCAGGGTGCTTTTCGGAGTTACCCGCAACCGGGCAGAGAACAATAAAACTACCCTCAGGTAGCTCCCGAACTGGTTGGATCGCTCAGCGAAAAAGTAGATCAGCGCTCAAAAAAATACGTTTGCTCTTGATCCCGGATGGGGATCGACAAAAACAGCGGTAAAGGGTCACGGTCACTAAAAACAAAAACAGACCGCCCCTCAATAATAAAAAAAGAGCACGCGCAACGACAAAATTAAAGGGGAGCTTCGGCTCCCCTTTGTGCTTTCCGGGATTTGTGATTTCCCCCGCTCTCTGTAGGAGTGAGCCTGCTCGCGATGGCGGCAGCACATCCAACATCGATGTCGACTGACTCACCGCTATCGCGAGCAGGCTTACTCCTACAGGGGGATGGGTTTAGCCTTTGTTTTCGCGCAGTTCTTCGATACTGATCTCACGCATCCGGAATTTCTGGATCTTGCCGGTCACGGTCATCGGAAACTCCTCCACAAACTTGAAGTAACGCGGCGTCTTGAAGTGCGCGATGCGCTCCTTGCACCAGGCTTGCAGTTCCTGCTCGGTGGCGCTGTGGCCCGGGTGGAACTTGATCCAGGCAACTATCTCTTCGCCATAACGCGAGCAGGGAATGCCGATCACCTGCACGTCCGCCACCGCCGGGTGGGTAAAGAAAAACTCTTCCAGCTCCCGCGGGTAAACGTTCTCGCCGCCACGGATGATCATGTCCTTGTTGCGCCCGGCAATGCACACGTAGCCTTCGTCGTTCATGCTCGCCAGGTCGCCGGTGTGCATCCAGCCGGCCTGATCGATGGCTTCCGCGGTGCCTTGCGGGTTGTTCCAGTAGCCGAGCATCACGCTGTAGCCACGGGTGCACAGTTCACCAATGGTGCCGCGCGGCACGAGATTACCGGCCTCGTCGATGATTTTGCTTTCCAGCTGCGGCTGGGTGCGGCCGACGGTGGTCACGCGTAACTCCAGCTCGTCTGACGGACCGGTCTGTAACGACACAGGGCTTGTTTCCGTCATGCCGTAGGCAATCTGCACTTCATTCATGTGCATTTCGTTGATGACCCGGCGCATCACTTCGATCGGGCACGTGGCACCGGCCATGATTCCGGTGCGCAGGCTCGACAGATCGAATTCGGCGCGCTGGGGCTGATCGAGCATGGCGATGAACATGGTCGGTACGCCATACAGCGCCGTGGCTTTTTCTTCGGCGACAGTGGTCAGGGTCAGCAATGGATCGAAGGCATCGTTCGGGTAAATCATCGTGCTGCCGTGGGTGATGCAGCCGAGGTTGCCCATGACCATGCCGAAGCAGTGATACAGCGGCACCGGGATCACCAGGCGATCATTAGCGGTCAGGCCGAGGCTTTCGCCGACCATGTATCCGTTGTTGAGAATGTTGTAGTGACTGAGGGTCGCGCCTTTCGGGAATCCGGTGGTGCCGGAGGTGTACTGGATGTTTACCGGTTGATCGAAATGCAGGCTGTCCTGGCGTTCGCGCAGCTGTTCATTCGAAACGCTGGCGGCCAGATCCGCCAATTGCGACCACGGCAGAAAACCTGAAGGTGGCTGCGCATCCAGGCTGATGACGCCGCGCAAATCAGGCAGGCGCTCACTGTGTAACTGTCCGATGGATTGCTCGGCCAGTTCGGGAACGAGCCCTTGCAGCATTCCGTGATAGTTGGATGTTTTGAACGCGCCGGCGCAGACCAGCCATTGGCAACCGGATTGTTTCAACACGTATTCGAGTTCAGAGCTGCGGTACGCCGGGTTGATGTTGACCAGAATCACGCCGATTTTCGCGCTGGCGAACTGGCTGATGCACCACTGCGCGCAGTTCGGCGCCCAGATGCCGAGTCGATCACCGGCCTGCAAGCCCAGCGCGAGCAGCGCTCTGGCATGCAGGTCAACGACCTCGGCCAGTTGCTGCCAGGTGTAGCGCAACTGTTGATGGCGCACGACCAGCGCCTCCCCGGTCGCCTGCTGCGCGACGGTGTTATCGAACGCCTGGCCGATGGTCATCGCCAGCAAGGCTTTGTCCTGGGAACCACGGGTATAGCTGCGCTGCGGGCTTGCACTGGGTTGATCCATGATGACCCCTATTGTCTTTATTAATGGGCTGGCGGCGCTCCCACAGGATGCCCGCGTTCTATCTTGAACTGGCTCTACTCTCGCTCAAGTTGACGTTAACGTAAAGGGTGATTGACAGCCATTCGTCACAGGCTTACGTTAACGTAAAGGTGAGAGCCGAATCATTGCCCTCCCCACCCTACAAAAAAGCCAAAAGGTGCCCCATGAGCTACCCATCCCTGAATTTTGCCCTCGGTGAAACCATCGACATGCTGCGCGATCAGGTTCAGTCCTTCGTCGCCAAAGAGATCGCCCCGCGCGCCGCTCAGATCGACATCGACAACCTGTTCCCCGCAGACCTGTGGCGCAAATTCGGCGACATGGGCCTGCTCGGCATTACCGTACCGGAAGAATACGGCGGCGCTGGCCTGGGCTACCTGGCCCACGTTGTGGCGATGGAAGAAATCAGCCGCGGTTCGGCGTCGGTGGCCTTGTCCTACGGCGCCCACTCCAACCTCTGCGTCAACCAGATCAACCGCAATGGCAACCACGAGCAAAAATCCAAGTACCTGCCGAAGTTGATCAGCGGTGAACACATCGGCGCCCTGGCCATGAGCGAACCGAACGCCGGTTCCGATGTGGTCTCGATGAAACTGCGCGCCGACAAACGCGGTGACAAGTACGTGCTCAACGGCAGCAAGACCTGGATCACCAACGGCCCTGACGCCAACACCTACGTGATCTACGCCAAGACCGACCTGGAAAAAGGTCCGCACGGCATCACCGCATTCATCGTCGAACGCGACTGGAAAGGCTTCAGCCGCAGCAACAAGTTCGACAAGCTCGGCATGCGCGGCTCCAACACTTGCGAGCTGTTCTTCGACGACGTCGAAGTGCCGGAAGAAAACATCCTCGGCGTGCTCAACGGCGGCGTGAAAGTGTTGATGAGCGGCCTCGACTACGAGCGCGTCGTGCTCTCCGGCGGCCCGACCGGCATCATGCAGGCGTGCATGGACCTGATCGTGCCGTACATCCATGATCGCAAGCAATTCGGCCAAAGCATCGGCGAATTCCAGCTGATCCAGGGCAAAGTCGCCGACATGTACACCCAACTCAACGCCAGCCGCGCTTACCTCTATGCGGTGGCCCAGGCTTGCGAGCGTGGCGAAACCACGCGCAAGGACGCTGCCGGCGTGATCCTCTACAGCGCCGAACGCGCCACGCAAATGGCCCTCGACGCAATCCAGATTCTCGGTGGCAACGGTTACATCAACGAATTCCCGGCCGGTCGTCTGCTGCGTGACGCCAAGCTGTACGAAATCGGCGCCGGCACCAGTGAGATCCGTCGCATGCTGATCGGTCGCGAACTGTTCAACGAAACCCGCTAAACGGAGCTGTCCATGGCTATCCTGCATACCCAGCTCAACCCCCGTTCGGCGGAGTTCGCCGCCAACAGCGCGGCGATGCTCAAACAGGTCGACGCCCTGCACACCCTGCTCGCCCAAGTGCAGCTCGGTGGTGGCCCGAAGGCTCAAGAGCGCCACACCTCGCGGGGCAAATTGCTGCCTCGCGAGCGCATCAATCGTTTACTCGATCCGGGCTCGCCGTTTCTTGAGATCAGCCAACTGGCGGCCTACGAGGTGTACGGTGAAGACGTTCCGGCCGCTGGCGTGATCGCCGGGATCGGTCGCGTGGAAGGTGTCGAGTGCATGATCGTCGCCAACGACGCCACGGTGAAAGGCGGTTCGTATTACCCGCTGACCGTGAAAAAACACCTGCGCGCCCAAACCATCGCCCAGCAGAACCGCCTGCCGTGCATCTATCTGGTGGACTCCGGTGGCGCCAACCTGCCGCGTCAGGATGAAGTGTTCCCGGATCGCGATCACTTCGGGCGGATCTTCTTCAACCAGGCCAACATGAGCGCCATGGGCATTCCGCAGATTGCTGTGGTGATGGGTTCGTGCACCGCCGGTGGCGCTTATGTGCCAGCGATGGCCGACGAAGCAATCATGGTACGCCAGCAAGCGACGATTTTCCTCGCCGGTCCGCCGCTGGTAAAAGCCGCGACCGGTGAAGTGGTCAGCGCCGAAGACCTCGGCGGGGCCGATGTGCATTGCAAGATTTCCGGGGTCGCCGACCACTATGCCGAGAGCGATGAACACGCCTTGGCCATTGCCCGACGCAGCGTCGCCAACCTCAACTGGCGCAAGCTCGGCGAACTGCAACAACGCGCCCCGATTGCCCCGCTCTACGCCAGCGACGAGTTGTACGGCGTGGTCTCGGCGGACGCCAAGCAGCCGTTCGATGTGCGCGAAGTGATCGCGCGGCTGGTCGACGGTTCGGTGTTCGATGAATTCAAAGCGCTGTTCGGCACCACACTGGTGTGCGGCTTTGCCCACCTGCACGGTTACCCGATCGCGATCCTCGCCAACAACGGCATCCTGTTCGCTGAAGCCGCGCAGAAAGGCGCGCACTTCATTGAACTGGCCTGCCAGCGCGGTATTCCGCTGCTGTTCCTGCAAAACATTACTGGTTTCATGGTCGGCCAGAAGTACGAGGCCGGCGGCATCGCCAAGCATGGCGCGAAACTGGTGACCGCCGTGGCGTGCGCCAAGGTGCCGAAATTCACCGTGATCATCGGCGGCAGTTTTGGTGCCGGTAACTACGGCATGTGCGGTCGGGCCTACGACCCGCGCTTCCTGTGGATGTGGCCAAACGCACGCATCGGCGTGATGGGCGCCGAGCAAGCCGCCGGCGTATTGGTGCAGGTCAAACGCGAGCAGGCCGAGCGCAGCGGCCAAGGCTTCAGCGCCGAGCAGGAAGCCGAGATCAAACAACCGATCCTCGATCAATACGAAGAACAGGGTCACCCCTACTATTCCAGCGCACGGCTATGGGACGACGGCGTCATCGACCCCGCTCAGACCCGCGATGTGTTGGCCCTGGCCTTGTCCGCGTCGTTGAACGCGCCTATCGAACCGAGCCGCTTCGGCGTGTTCCGGATGTGATCGGGAGAAAACCATGAGCGACTTCAAGACCCTCGAACTGCTGACCGACCCACGGGGTTTCGCCACCCTGTGGCTCAGCCGTGAAGAAAAGAACAACGCGTTCAACGCAGAAATGATCCGCGAACTGATCCTCGCGCTGGACACCGTGGCCAGCGACGCCAGCCTGCGGTTCTTGCTGGTGCGTGGACGCGGCAAGCATTTCAGCGCCGGCGCGGACCTGGCGTGGATGCAGCAATCGGCCGAGCTCGATTACCACACCAACCTTGACGATGCCCGGGAACTGGCGGAGTTGATGTACAACCTCGCCAAACTGAAAATCCCCACCCTTGCCGTGGTGCAAGGCGCCGCCTTCGGCGGTGCGCTGGGCCTGATCAGTTGCTGCGACATGGCGATTGGCACCGACGACGCGCAGTTCTGCCTGTCGGAAGTGCGCATTGGCCTGGCGCCAGCGGTGATCAGCCCGTTCGTGGTGCAAGCCATCGGTGAGCGTGCGGCCCGCCGTTATGCGCTGACCGCGGAACGTTTCGGCGGGCAACGGGCGCGGGAAATCGGTTTGTTGTCGGAAAGCTATCCGGGCACCGAGCTGGAGCAGAAAGTCGATCAGTGGATCGACAACCTGTTGCTCAACAGCCCCGCCGCCATGCGCACCAGCAAAGACTTGTTGCGTGAAGTCGGCCACGGCGCGCTGACCCCGGCCCTGCGCCGTTACACCGAAAACGCCATCGCCCGCATCCGCGTCAGCCCTGAAGGTCAGGAAGGCCTGCGCGCCTTTCTGCAAAAACGTCCACCGAACTGGCAAGCCCCCACCACCAAGGAGCCACGTTGATGAGCGCACCTGTTCTCACCACCTTGCTGGTGGCCAACCGTGGCGAAATCGCCTGCCGGGTCATGCGTACCGCAAAGGCTCTGGGCCTGACCACCGTGGCCGTGCACAGCGCCACTGACCGTGACGCGCGACACAGCCGTGAAGCGGACATCCGCGTCGACCTCGGTGGCAGCAAAGCCGCCGACAGTTACCTGCAAATCGACAAGCTGATTGCGGCAGCCAAGGCCAGCGGCGCTCAGGCGATTCACCCGGGTTACGGCTTTTTGTCGGAGAACGCCGGGTTTGCCCGCGCGATTGAAGACGCCGGCCTGATCTTCCTCGGCCCACCCGCCTCGGCCATTGATGCGATGGGCAGCAAATCCGCCGCCAAAGCGCTGATGGAAACTGCTGGCGTGCCATTGGTGCCGGGCTATCACGGCGAAGCGCAGGACTTCGACACCTTCCGCGAGGCGTGTGATCGCATCGGTTATCCAGTGCTGCTCAAGGCCACCGCCGGCGGTGGCGGCAAAGGCATGAAAGTGGTCGAGGATGTCAGCCAGTTGGCCGAAGCCCTGGCCTCCGCCCAACGTGAGGCGAAGTCCTCCTTCGGCGACTCACGGATGCTGGTGGAGAAGTACCTGCTCAAACCGCGCCACGTGGAAATCCAGGTCTTCGCCGACCAGCATGGCAACTGCTTGTACCTGAATGAACGCGATTGCTCGATCCAGCGTCGCCACCAGAAAGTCGTCGAAGAAGCACCTGCGCCAGGCTTGAGTCCGGAGCTGCGCCGCGCCATGGGCGAGGCAGCCGTGCGTTCGGCGCAAGCCATCGGTTATGTCGGCGCCGGCACCGTGGAGTTTTTGCTGGATTCGCGCGGTGAGTTCTTCTTCATGGAAATGAACACGCGCCTGCAGGTTGAACACCCGGTCACCGAAGCCATCACCGGCCTCGACCTGGTGGCCTGGCAGATTCGTGTGGCCCGTGGTGAAGCGCTGCCAATGACCCAGGCCGAGGTGCCGCTGATCGGTCACGCGATTGAAGTGCGGCTGTACGCCGAGGACCCGGCCAATGATTTCCTGCCGGCCACCGGGCGTCTGGAACTGTATCGTGAATCCGCCGCAGGCCCGGGGCGTCGGGTCGACAGCGGTGTTGAAGAAGGCGATGAGATTTCGCCGTTCTACGACCCGATGCTCGGCAAGCTGATTGCCTGGGGTGAGGATCGCGAACAGGCGCGGTTGCGCTTGTTGAGCATGCTTGATGAGTTTGCGATTGGCGGGCTCAAGACCAACATCAACTTCCTGCGCCGGATCATCGCGCACCCTGCGTTTGCCGCGGCAGAACTGGACACCGGGTTTATCCCGCGCTTCCAGGAGCAATTGCTGCCCGCGCCTTCGGACCTCAGTGATGCGTTCTGGCAAGCGGCCGCTCAGGCCGTTGCCCAGAGCCAGGCCGATTCACCGCGCGCAGATGACGTGAGTTCGCCATGGGCAATCAGCAATGGTTTCCGGGCTGGATTGCCGAAAGAAATCACCTTGCACTTGAGCTGCGAAGGCCAGGACCGCGCATTGACCCTGGGCGATGTCTGCACGGCCCAGCTTAAAGGCGAGCAATTGCTGACCGAACACCACGGTGTACGCCGCCAGCACCGAGCAATCCGTCGTGGCGACTCTGTTTATCTGCAATGGGAAGGTGAACTGCGCCGCATCGAGTCCTACGATCCGATCGGCGCCGTCGAAGCCAGCCACAGCCATCAGGGTGGGCTCACCGCCCCGATGAACGGCAGCATCGTGCGTGTGCTGGTAGAGGCCGGGCAAACGGTCGAAGCCGGGGCGCAATTGGTGGTGTTGGAGGCGATGAAAATGGAGCACAGCATTCGTGCGCCCCACGCGGGTGTGATCAAGGCCTTGTATTGCCAGGAAGGCGAAATGGTCAGCGAAGGCAGTGCATTGGTCGAACTGGAAGAAGCGTGAAATGAAGATCGGTCCTACGTTCTAGGAGGACCGATCTGATTAGAATTTGGCCGTTGCCTGAACCACTACGCCGAGAATTCGGCATTCATCGGTATAAAGGGCTTTCGGATACGTCGGATTGAGCGGGACCAGGTAACGCTGCCCGCCCTCTTCGATCAGCTTGCGAAACGTCGCCTCGGTGCTGTCCGACCACTGCGCGATCACCAGTTTTCCGGGCTCCGGCACAATGGCCGGGTCCACCAGGATCATCATGCCCTCAGCGATGCTCACGCCCGTGGGTGCCGTCATCGCATCACCCACGACCACCAGCCAGAACGCCGCGCCCTGGGCGTGGTAGTCGGTGAGTTCGAAGCGTGGCTTGCCGTAGACCGCCAGCTCACCGTCACGCAGCTGCATCGGCTCACGCCAGTCACTGACCGGGTAACGGAAGTACGGGTTGTACTTGTGCGTCAGGCAAGGCTCATCGTCCTGCAAGACCTCGCGAACCACCATCGCCACTTCCAGAAAATCCATCCCGAGCGCGCGCAAGACACGATTCATGTCTTGAATGCTCGGCTGACGGCGTTTATTCAGCCAGTGACCCACGCCACCCTGGGACATCCCGAGGCGGTCGGCGAGTACCTCTTGAGTGACTTTGAGGTCACTCATCTTGGCTTTGACTAACTCAATCCATTTATCCATGTGCGGCACGATACGTGGGGTACTCCGACCAACAAAACACAACTTGTAGTATTTAAATTCCAGTCACAAATACAGTTCGTACTAGGATGGATTCACGGATCTGAATCTATCACGGAGCTTGCCATCGTCATGACGTTACCCAGCAATGACCTGCCAGATATGCACATCGATACCACCCTGACCTCGCCCAAAGGCAACGCCGCCGCACAGCGAGCGCTGGATTATTACTTGAAACCAACTGTGTCCGAACCCGCTGCCGTGGAGCGGTTCTTCGATGTGAACCCGGGGATCAGCGCAGAAGAGGCGCTGGTTCATGCCTCGGATTTGTTGCGATGTGCCGCGGCGACTGCACATGAATCAGCCAGCAACCTGAACGGTCCCAGTCGCGACCTGGCCTATTCGACGGTGCACATGATCGACATGGCGAAGGCGATGATCGATCGGTCTTTGCAAGCGCATCGGAACGCATGAAACGGGTGAGCGTTTGGGGAGGACAGGAAAGAGCTTTCCTGTCGCGCAGATAAAATCATTTGACTCTCAAACGAGAATGATTATTATTGCATTCAACTGATCGCGAGATCAGTCGATTGTCCAAGTGACCTCAGGTCGGTCTCCTGGACTATCTCCTCATCAGGCTAATCACGGTTTTTAACCCGGCTTTTTGCCGGGTTTTTTTTGCCAGTTATTCTGGCTTTTACCTTCAGGCTAATGAAGTCTTTGGGGGCTGCAAATTCGATGGCGTGGATAATATCAAAGGAATATTGGTTGGCAAGAGAAGCCCGGCTTCATTGGGCCAAACGATTCTAAAAATAGCACTTGAGAATCAATCGCACAGTCTCTAAGCTGCGTCGGCGTCATGGAAGACGCCCCCTCTGCACCCCGCAATTCCCCTCGGTTTTACTTCGGCAAGCCGTCACGCTTTCGACTTTACTCTTGGCTGAACAACCTGCGATTCCTCACTCACTGCCGAGGTGACCATCGTCGCTATGATCGACTTCAGCGCCAACTGCCCGACCGGCTGCCCCTGACTGTCAGTGACCACCAATTCATCGAACCCCGCCTCAACCAGTCTTTTGACCGCTGACTCCAATGACGTCCCCATGGGTACGGTCAGCGTCGCTCCACCTTTCACCTGAACAATGGGCCGCATGATGGCTTCGACGCCGATCACCCGCCCCCGATTCACTTCTTTGACGAAGTTGGCAATGTAATCATCGGCAGGCGTCATGACGATTTCCTGTCGGGTGCCTTGTTGCACCACCTCACCGTCACGCAAGATCGCGATGCGATCACCAATGCGCAGTGCCTCATCAAGATCATGGGTAATGAATACGATGGTCTTCTTGATCTCTTTTTGCAGGTCCAGCAACACCGACTGCATGTCCATGCGGATCAGCGGATCCAGGGCCGAGAACGCTTCATCCATCAACAGAATAGGCGCATCACTGGCCAATGCCCGGGCAAGGCCGACGCGCTGCTGCATGCCTCCGGACAGCTGATTGGGATAGTGACTTGCGTAACCCTGGAGCCCTACCCGGTCCAACCAGCCTGTAGCGATTTCTACTTGCCTGTCACGGGACATGCCCTGGATCTCCAACCCATACACCGCGTTGTCGAGCACGGTGCGGTTTGGCAGCAGCGCGAACTTCTGGAACACCATGGAAATTTTATGTCGGCGAAACGCTCGCAAATCAGTCGGGCTCATTTTGAGCACATCCACGCCACCCACGATGACTTCGCCGGCGGTGGGTTCGATCAATCGGTTGATATGGCGGATCAAGGTCGACTTGCCCGAACCGGACAGCCCCATGATCACCTGAATCCCCCCGGACGGCATGCTGATATTGATGTCCTTCAACCCCAGCACATGACTGTGATTGCTCAACAGTTCAGCCTTGCTCATGCCCTGTTTGACCCGCTCGATACTGGCCTGTGCCTGGTAACCGAAAATCTTGTAGAGATGCCTGATTTCGATGCCGAAATCGTTGGTCAGATCAGTGGCCATGAACCCTCTCCAAATGCTTTTGCAGTCTTCGGCCATAGGCTTGGCTGACTCGGTCGAAGATCACCGCAATACCGACAATAGCCAGCCCGTTGAAAATGCCCAGGGTGAAATATTGATTGGAAATAGCCTTGAGCACCGGTTGGCCCAAGCCTTGAACCCCGATCATCGACGCGATGACCACCATGGCCAGCGCCATCATGATCGTCTGGTTGATGCCGGCCATGATCGAGGGCAACGCCAAGGGTAACTGGACGTTTTTCAGTTTCTGCCAACTGGATGAGCCAAAGGCGTCGGCGCACTCCAGCATCTCGGCGTCAACGTGACGGATGCCGAGGTTGGTCAAGCGGATCATCGGCGGCAAGGCGTAGATCACAACCGCAATCAGCCCCGCGACCTTGCCAATCCCCAGCAACATCACCACTGGAATCAAATAGACAAAGCTCGGCAGGGTCTGCATCACGTCCAGTACCGGGCTGACAAGGTTCTGCAGACGGTTGGAACGGGCCATCGCGATCCCGGTCGGCAAGCCGATGACGATGGATATCACCGTGCAGACGAAGATCATCGACAGGGTCTTCATCGTGTCAGACCACATGTCCAGATAACCGATTGCCATCAGTGTGAACACGCAACCCAGGACAATTCTCCAACTGCGGCTGGCGAACCAGGCAATCAAGGCGACCAGCACAATGATGATTGGCCATGGCGTCGTGGTCATGAACCTTTCGGACTGATTGAGGAAAACCTGCAACGGCTGGAAAAAGGCTTCAAAGCTGTCGCCGTAAGTGCTGGTGAAGTTACGAAAGGCGCCATCGATGGCCTTTTTCAAGGCCCGGAGTCTTTCGTCCTCCATGTGTGGAAAGCTGAGTAACCACTCCATGACATTCCCCTTTTGTAGAAGACCGTAGGAAGCTGGCAGGTCGTTTCAATACGTGGGTGTTTTTATTGTTATCGGTGCGCGAGGCTCAATGCAGCGCGAACAGGCGAGCTGCATCGACCCAAGTGGATTAAAGCGCAGCCTTGATCTTGCCGCTGGCTTCAGGGGTAACCCATTTAGTCCAGAGCGCTTCGTTGTTTTTCAGGAAATACTTGGCGCCTTCCTCACCGGTGGCCTGGTTGTCAGTCATCCAGGCAATCAGTTTATTCACCGTCTCGTTGGACCAGGCGCGCTTGTTCAGATACGCCATGACCGTTGGCGAGCGAGCGGCGAAGGACTTGGTGGTGAGGGTGTAGACCCGATCAATCGGCCAGCCATTCGGTTTGGGATCAGGACAGTCAGCAACGGTATTGCAACGTTTCCACTCCGCCGCATCGACCGGATGGCCGTTGTCCAGCTTCACCATGGGGTACTTGCCCAGTAAAGCCGTGGGCTCCCAGTAAAACCCCAGCCAGGGCGCCTTGCGCTCGTAGGCTTTGGCGATGGAACCATCCAGCGCGGCGGCCGAACCGGTGTCCACCAGGACGAAACCGGCCTTCTCGAAATCGTAGGCCTTATAAAACTGACTGGTGACCACGGTGCCGCCCCAACCCTGCGGGCCGTTGTAGATCGCGCCTTTTTTCTTGTCGTCAGGGGCCGGGAACAGTTCGGGATGTTTTTTCACATCCTCGAAGCTTTTGATGTCCGGATGGGCATCGGCAATGTACTTCGGAATCCACCAGCCCTGCGAGCCGCCGTCGGATAACGAGTTCGCCGCCTGGATCAGATTGCCACTTTGAATGCCGCTCCTGGCGACCTCCGGAACCAGGTCGATCCAGCCTTCGGGGGCGATGTCAGGCCGGCCCTTCTCGACCATGGAGGTGATGGTCGGAACCGTATCCCCGGTGACCAGATCGGCATTGCAACCGTAACCTGCGTTGAGAATCAGCTTGTCGACGTTGGCCATGACTTCAGCCGATTGCCAGTTCATGTTGGCAATCGTCACATCACCACACTCGGAGGCTGACACCCAACCGCTGAAGGCGACGATGCCGAGTGCAAGTCCCGTTTTCGAGAAAGACTTTAAATTCATAAACGCTAACCTCGATTGCGGCCAGAGTTAAGGAGGGCCAACTACCGCGTCATTGGACCTTCTTTCGTGTCAGCAGAATGGGCAAAGGGATTCATGCAACTGGCGACCGAGGCCGCTGAATCCAGACCTGCTTTTATTGTTTTATCGAATCCGCTGGCGAGCATGGCGTCGAGACCCGCCGCCGTGACCCCGCGATAATTGATGAGCGTCTGCAAGAGTTCGTCGACGGAGCGCCCATCGCCAATCAACTGACTGGCTTGCACCACCACTGCATGGCAAGCGCGCTGGGCGATTGCCGGTGGCAAACCGCTGCTCACGGCATGCTGAAACAGGCTGCGAGCCAACAATGCCGGGTAAGCAGGCCCTGTACCCACCAACGCCGTCAGGTAGTTCAAATGCCTTTCGCTGAAGACTTCATCGGCACCACCAAAGGTTTCGAACAAACACTGGGCGAACGCTTTTTGCTCTTCGCTGACCTGTTGAGTCGCCAGCCAGGGCGTATAGGATTTGCCGATTTCGGCGGCGGCATTCGCCATGGCGCGAATCACCTGCCGACTGCCGGTACGCTGCACCACATCTTCCAGAGAAACGCCTGCCATCAAGGAAATCACCAGCCGGTTTTCAGCGAAGATTTCTACCTCGGCAAACTGCTCGGGGCGCACGGACACGATGACCACCTCGCAGCGCTCCACCAACTCCTGGTTGTCGCTCGTTACCGTCACCTGTGACCACTTGGCACTCGTCAGCGGGTTGCTCGCACTGCGGTTCGAAAGCACCAAAGCCCCGGGCTGGACAAACGCCTTGTCGAGCATTGCCAGGGCAATCGAACGGCCAAGCCATCCCGATCCACCGATAATGCCTATCGTGGGTTCTTCGTACATGTGAACCTGCCTTCGTCAGTCAGACGTTGCGATCAGTCCTGGGTAGACGATGAAACCTCATCCATCACATACCCATGGCGGGAGTAGAAGCGTTTCAATTCACGCTCCAGGGGTTCCTGGCCGGTGAAGATCTTCACGTACTCGGGAATCCGCCGCATTCGCTCCCCGATATCCTCTCGGGTGTTGGTGCTGATGTAGCCAATCTGTGTCAGGTAAATCGTGCGGGCCCGCACATCGGCCCCCTCGTAGGTGTAGTCGAAGCGCATGAACATCCGGATCAAGGCTTCGCGGCGGGCAATGTCGGCCACGCGGATATGCTCGGACACTTCAGCGGACTGCAAGGCCCAACTGCGCATGGCAAATTCGAACTGTGAATCGAACAGATCGGGGTTCAGCCAACAGTCGAAAACATTGAGCATCGCTTCGGCAATGCTCTCGGCATAACACTCGGTCTGGGCGACCAGATTACCGGTGTTCTTCACCCGCCAGCGCTCGATCAAAGCAGCGAGCAGCTCTTCGCGGTCCTTGAAAAACCAGTAAAAGCTGGTTCTCGACAACCCCAGCTTTTTGGCCAGCGGCATCACCCGCACCGTGTCGACTCCGCACTCGGTCAGGCTTTCATAGGCTGCATCGAGCCACCCTTCCAGGGACCCTCTCCAGCCGGTTTCTACTGCTTTGGTTTGTTCGTTCATGGCTCGATCCTAGCCGCTCATACAACACCACGCAAGCAAAATGTACACCTGTGTCCATAGTGTTGACACAGGTGTACATTTCACCCTAACGTAATTTCAACGCAGGTCCTTGCCCGCTTTCGGAGAGTCTTGACGATGCTGAATGATCCGCTCCTCCAGCCCTATCAGTTGAAGCACCTGACTTTACGAAATCGCATCATGACCACCGCCCACGAACCGGCTTATCCCGTGGACGGCATGCCCAAGGAGCTCTATCGCGCCTACCACGTGGAACGGGCGAAGGCCGGCGTGGCCTTGACCATGACCGCAGGCTCCGCTGCGGTTTCCCGGGACAGCCCGCCGGTGTTCAACAACATCCTGGCCTACAAGGACGAGGTGGTCGGCTGGATGCGCGACCTGAGTGACGCCTGCCACGAACATGGCGCGGCCGTCATGATCCAGTTGACGCACCTGGGCCGGCGCACGCGCTGGGACAAGGGCGACTGGCTGCCCGTGGTGTCACCCTCGTTCGAGCGCGAAGCCTCCCATCGCTCCTTCCCGAAGAAGATGGAAGACTGGGATGTGGAACGCATCATCAAGGACTATGCCGACGCCGCCGAACGGATGAAGTTTGCAGGTCTGGACGGCATTGAGCTGCAAGCCTATGGGCACCTGATGGATCAATTCTGGTCGCCACTGACCAACGACCTCGATGCCCCCTACGGCGGCTCCATCGACAACCGGCTGCGCTTTACCTTCGACATCCTCAGCGCCATTCGCCAGCGCGTCGGCCACGAGTTCATCGTCGGCGTGCGTTATACCGGCGATGAATTGACGCCCGGCGGGCTGACCGCGGCGGATGGGCTGGACATCTCCAGGCGCTTGAAAGACAGCGGCATGGTGGACTTTCTCAATGTTGTCCGCGGCCACATCGACACCGACGCGGGTTTGACCGACCTGATTCCGATCCAGGGCATGCGCAATTCACCGCACCTGGACTTCGCGGGAGAAATTCGCGCCGCCACCGACTTCCCCACCTTTCACGCGGCGAAGATTCCAGACGTGGCCACCGCCCGCCATGCCATCGCTTCGGGCAAGATCGACATGGTGGGCATGACCCGCGCGCACATGACCGATCCGCATATCGTGCGCAAGATTATCGAAGGTCGCGAAGACGATATTCGCCCCTGTGTCGGCGCCAATTATTGCCTGGACCGGATCTATCAGGGCGGTGCTGCCTATTGCATTCACAACCCGGCCACCGGCCGCGAAACCAGCATGCCCCATGACATTCCCAAGGCGGCGAGCAAACGCAAGATTGTGATTGTCGGGGCTGGCGTCGCCGGGCTGGAAGCGGCGCGAGTGGCGGCCGAGCGCGGCCATGAGGTGGTGGTGTTCGAAGCCGCCAATCAGGCCGGTGGTCAGGTTCGGCTCACCGCGCAATCGGAACGCCGACGGGAAATGATCAGCATCGTCGAGTGGCGCATGGCCCAGTGCCTGGCACGTGGCGTCAGTTTTCGTTTCAATACCTGGGCCGAGGCCAGCACCGTCCACGACGAAAACCCGGACGTGGTGATCATCGCCACCGGCGGCCTGCCCCATACCGAGATTCTCTCGACAGGCAATGATCTGGTGGTCTCCACCTGGGACATTATTGCCGGGGATGTGAAACCCGGGCGCAATGTCCTGCTGTTCGACGACGCCGGTGATCATGCGGCGCTGCAAGCTGCCGAATTCATCGCCAGAAGTGGCGCAAAAGTCGAAATCATGACGCCGGACCGGACCTTCGCGCCGGAAGTCATGGCAATGAATCTGGTGCCGTACATGCGCTCGCTGCAAGCTTTGGATACCACCTTCACCGTCACCTTCAGGCTGCTCGCAGTCGAGCGCGAGGGGCAGGATCTGCTGGCAACGATAGACAGCGATTACGGCAGTGCGCGCAAGGTCCGACGCGTCGATCAAGTGGTGGTCAACCACGGCACCCGACCGCTGGACGAACTGTATTTCGAATTGAAATCCGCTTCCAGCAACGGCGGTGTGATCGAACATCAGGACCTGATCGTTGGCAACCCACAACAGGTGGTGACCAACCCGGACGGCAGATTTCAGTTGTTCCGCATCGGCGATGCCGTGGCTGCGCGCAACACCCACGCCGCGATCTACGATGCCTTGAGACTGGTGAAGGACTTGTAAACGAACCCAGGTGAAAAACATGCCAAGCGATGAAACACCCTCATGGAAAATTGCCGGGAAAAACGGCATCCAGGGACCGGTTGAAGGCTCTCTTTATTATTCGTCCTCAATGGATGACTGGTTGCCGACGAAGGCTGAAGGCTTCTGGATCAAGCCGCTGTTCGAGGACAGCGAACGCGGCGAAAAAACCATGCTGATGAAAGTCGACCCTGGCGCCCAAGTCGCCAGTCATACCCATGAAGGCGAGCTGGAACAACTGTTCGTTTTGCAAGGCTCCTTCTACGACCAGGACCGCACACTGAACGTCGGCGACTACTGTTGCCGCGCTCCGAACGCGGCACACAGTGCGGGCTCGGTGCAGGGGGCCGTCCTGATGGTGATCTATACACGCCGATGACGGTTTCACCAGGGGCGATTTTTCCAACCGCCTAATCCCTTTCCAGCGTGTAAAGTAGCAGCCATACAATCATATTCAGGAACCGACTATGACCGTGGCCAAATCTTCCTTCGACATCAGTGCAAACTTCGACAGCGGCAACATTGAAGTGCTGGATATCAGCAACCCGCTTCAAGCGCTGCTGGCCATCAAACCTGACACCCGCAGCCCGCACTTCCAGTGGTTCCACTTCAAGGCCAGCGGTCTGCACGTCGGTCAAGAGCACTGGTTTCGCCTGAACAACGCCAGCAAGTCCTCGTACAACAAAGCCTGGGACGGTTATCAGGCTGTTGCGTCGTACGACCACGTCAACTGGTTCCGCGTACCGACTATCTTCGAAGGCGACTGCCTGCGCTTCAGCCTCGAGGCCACCGCTACTCACGCCTGGTTCGCCTATTTCGAACCTTACAGCCGTGGCCGTCATGACTGGCTGATCGAACAGGCACTGACCAAGGCCGGCACCGAGCTGCTGGCGACCGGCAAGAGTGTTGAAGGGCGCGACATTCAGTTGTTGCGCAAAGGTACCGGTGCCGAAGGCCGGCGCAAGGTCTGGATGATCGCTCAGCAACACCCTGGCGAACACATGGCCGAATGGTTCATGGAAGGCGTGATCGAGCGCCTGGAAAAGCACGACGACCCGGTGTTGAACAAACTGCTGGCCAGCGCCGACCTGTACCTGATCCCGAACATGAACCCGGACGGCGCCTTCCACGGTCACCTGCGCACCAACGCCATGGGCCAGGACCTGAACCGTGCCTGGCAGAGCGCCAGCCAGGAGATCAGCCCGGAAGTGCTGTTCGCGCAACAGCAGATGGAAAAATATGGCGTCGACCTGTTCCTCGACATCCATGGCGATGAAGAAATCCCGTACGTGTTCACCGCTGGCTGCGAAGGCAACCCGGGCTTTACGCCGCGCATCGAAAAACTCGAAGAGCATTTCCGCAGCCATCTGAAACACCTGACCAAGGATTTCCAGACCAAGCACGGCTACACCCGCGACGAGCCGGGAAAAGCCAACATGACCCTGGCCTGCAACAGCGTCGGTCAGAAATTCGACTGCCTGTCGTTGACCCTGGAGATGCCGTTCAAGGACAACGACGATGCTCCGAATGCGCTGACAGGCTGGTCCGGCAAGCGCTCCAAGCAATTGGGCAAGGACGTGCTGACCACCGTCGCCGACATGATCGACACCCTGCGCTGATCACCCGAATCCTGTACGTTCGGCTCATGTAGCAGCTGCCGAAGGCTGCGTTCGACAGCGGCTACATGAGCCGAACGCAGGCTGCGCCAGCTGCTACAGGGATCAGCCGCGGTCCTTGCCCCGCAACATGCTGTCCAGCACATCATCGCGCCGCACCCAGCCGTGAAACAACGCCGCCGCCAAATGCAGCAGCACGGTCAAGAACAGCAAATACGCCAAATACCCATGCGCCTTGCGTAAAAACGCAAACACCTGCGCATTGGCCGGCAGGATCGATGGCAACTGGAACGAGTTGCTGAGCATCACCGGATCACCCGCCGCCGAAATCATTGCCCAACCGAGCAACGGCAACACGAACATCAAGGCATACAGCAAGACGTGCGAGGCCTTGGCTGCCAGCGCCTGCCAGCTCGGCAAATCGGCCGGCAACGGCGGTTGTCGGGTGGAAAAGCGCACGAACAAACGCACGATCACCAGCAGCAGAATCGCAATGCCCAACGGTTTGTGCAGATGGATCAACCACTCATGGCGCTCGGACACCGAAGCCACCATCCCCGCACCGATAAACAGCATCGAAATGATCATCAGCGCCATCAGCCAATGCAGCAGCCGCGCCAATGGCGCGAAATGGTTCGGTTGGGCGCTCATTGTTGAGCCTCCTGTTTAGCGGCGGGCAACTGACTGACTTCACTGGTGCGGCGCAAGTAGGAACTGGCGTAACCGGCTGAACGAGCCGCGAGCAACGGGTCGTCGGAACCTTCGATACCGCGGGGCAACACGAGCGGGTCGTAGTTGATGTCACGGCACTCGCCATTGAGTTGCGGCTGGGTACGTTCAAGGACCAGCGTGCCGGCGTTCAACACTTTGCGACCATCGGGCCAGGCCTTGCTGGCGTCGTTGACCGGGTCCCCCGGGTTGGCCAGCGTGATCATCAACTGCCAACGCAACGGTCCGGCCGACAAGCGCTGAACCAGGTCTTTCTCCAGAAAATCGCTGCCTTCAGGTGCTGTGGCGCCCGCGGCATCCTGTGCCACCGGCACCATGTTCCAACGCACTGCCTGGCGTTGACCGGCCGCATTCACCAGGTAGAACGCATTGACGCTGTTGTACGTCTCGGTCGCATAACTGGCCGACGGCTTGGCGGTTTTGATCCAGGCCAGGAACGGCGCCGCTTCCGGATGGGAGCCGAAGAATGCCGGGACCGCCGCCGGATCAGGTTTACCGGTGGTGGGAAGCGGCGACTGGGCTTGCTGCAATTGATAGAACGCTTCAGGCGTGCCCACCGGGAACACCGGCATGCTGTTCATCCCGGTGCGCCACTGCTGGCCGTTGGCCTGGGTAAATCGCAACGCCATGCTGCGAATCGGCACGGCGCTGTCAGGCGCGTAAGGATTGCCGGCGGGCAATGCGAACCGCCCGACCACCGGGGTCTGTGCTTCGCTGAACACCTGGGCACTGGAATAATTGCGCGCTTCACTGCTGCTTTCGAAATGGCCGATCACGCACACGCCTTTGGCGTGATTGCGCCGGAAACCCGGGTGCACGCCGTTGTTGGTTTCCAGCACATTGATCAGTTTTTTCGGTGTCAGACGTTGTGGGTCAAAGGTGCCGTTGACGTAGGCAAAGGCCCCGGCCAACGCGGCGACCACCACGGCAATGCCGGTCAGGCGTAACGTCAGGCTTGCGCCACTCAGCGGTGGCCGGGTGGGCCCGGTTGGCGGTGTTGAGCGATCAACCATGAAAGACTCCAGGGCCATCGGCCACAGGGGGAAGGAGCTATGAGACGAACGTCACGTAGGATTATTCCCCCTGAACTGTAGTTTCTTTCAAAGCGTCGCGAGCGACGAATACTCAAACCCCATCAGGCAGGGTTAAAACATGCCTCACGTTTATCGAGAAAAGCCTGAATGCCTTCTTTTTGCCCGGGGGTTGCAAACAACCCATGGAACGCCCTTCGCTCGTGCAACAGGCCTTCGCGTAATCCAGGCTCCAGCGCGCGATCAACCGCTTCGCGCGCTGCCATGGTGGCGGTTTTGGCGAAACCGGCGATGGTCTGCGCCGCCGCCAGGGATTCTTCCAGCAGGTCGGCGGCGGCAATGACTCTCGACACCAGCCCTGCCCGCTCGGCCTCCTGGGCAGACATCGAGCGGCCGGTCAGGATCATGTCCATGGCTTTCGATTTTCCGATCAGGTGCGTGAGACGCTGGGTGGCGCCCATGCCGGGCATCACGCCCAGTTTAATTTCCGGTTGAGCAAATCGCGCCGTATCGGCCGCAAAGATCAAGTCGCACATCATCGCCAACTCGCAGCCGCCACCAAACGCATAACCGGCGACCGCGGCCAGCGTGGGGGTGCGTAACGTGGCAAAGGCTTCCCACCCGGCAAAATAATCCTCGTGGACCATGTCCAGATAGGACTTTTGGCTCATCTCCTTGATGTCGGCACCCGCCGCGAAATAGTCCACGGTACCGGTCAGGACGAAACACCCCACCCCCGGATCCCGATCCAACCGTTGCAGGGTGTCCAGCAATTCGCGCATGACCTCATCGCTCAGGGCGTTCCGGGCTTGCGGGCGGTTCAGACGAATCAAGACGACTCGATCATGATGTTCGATCAATGTGTGCATGGTGACCTCTTTGCAAAATAGTTGAAGGGTTAATAGCCAGCGCTCACGTCAGGAATCCCAGATCGCGCCGTAGGCTGGAATGCCTCGACTCTCCATTTCCTCGACCACTCGCTGAGTCAGTGTCTGGTTGGAAATGCAGATCACGGCCTCTGCACCGAACGCTTGAACCGCGTCATAGGCCAGTTGCACCAGATCGGGTTTGCCGAGCACATCGGTGTCCCAGATCAAGGCATCGGGCTGGGCCTGAAGAATTTCCTCCACCAGCTCGTCACCGTAGGTTTTTCGTGGGTTGCGGGTCGACCAGATCAGATGGATCGGCACTTGCCTTGCGAGCAGATGGGGCAGCACCGGGCCGATACCGCTGCCGGTGGCGACATACACCACCGACTTGAACAGGGTTTCGATGTGCGCCACGCCAGCGGTGGTAATGCCTTTGACCCAGACATGAGTTGGCATTTGCTCGATGAATTCGCCGGTCCAGTCCCCGGCCCGGGAAATGATCAGCCGAAAACCGGCCTCCCCCGGCGTGGGAATGTTGGCAAACGAATGCCATTCCAACAGCGGGTTGAGACTGATGGCGTTGGACGAACCGGCAAACGGCGTGACATGCCCGAACCGGGCAATGACGGCGTGGGATGAAGTCCTGAGTAACTGCACCGGCACTTTGCGCAAACGCAACCATGGCAACGCAATGCTGAACGTCAGCACCATCAGCATCCAGAAGGGCACCGAGGTGGCCAGCACCTCTTGCAGCGGCACTTGCGGGTTCTGATCACGAGCAAACAGAAGGGTCGAGCCCCAAAACATGACGAGTGCGGCCCAGCCACCGAAGCGGTGAGTTCGCTCGAACCCATTGTGGAAACGCGAACGAATCCACGGATGCGCCATGGTCGCCACCAGTAGCAACACCCCCAACAGCCCTGCATTCACCCAAAGCAGCGCGGTCGAAACGCCACCTTTGCCGTCAATCCAATGCCAACCCAATGAGCCCAGCAACGCCACGAACCAACCCATGGCGGCCAAGGCTCCGCCACTGTGCAGGCCCCCCAAGTGATAGACCTTGGCCAATGAGCGACGAATCATCAGTGGCCAATGGGTGGGGGCCCGGGTGGCCAGCCAGAACAGCAGATTGATGACGTATTGCTGGCGGATCAAAATCGCCATCGACAGATTCGCCACTACCAGCCCCGCCAGCGTTTCAAGGGCAATACCGGTGGATGTCCACCATTGCCCGGCGTTCAATCCATGCACCAGCGCGGCACCATTGAGTATCAGGACCAGTGCCACAAGCCGGTTGTAATGGGAAAACCACGGCAGCGTTCCAAGGCGTCGCCACAGCGCACGCTTGGCGGGTAAACCGCGAGCGGCGCTCATGCGCTCACCCTCGATACAGCGTTGGCATCAAGGTTGGCCTGCTGCGCCTGGGCCAGCAGCCGCCGCTTGTCGACTTTACCCCGTGAAGTCAGGGGAATGTGGTCCACGGCGATGATCAACGAAGGGACGCAATAATAGGCGAGGCGCGCCTCACAGCGACGTCGCGCCGCTTCGATGTCGGTGGACGCAGGGCTGACGAAGGCCACCAGATGACGACTGTCGAGTTTCAGCGTAACCGCTCGCTCGCAGGCGTCGCATGACTCCAGCACCGCCGACACACTGTCGAGCTCAACCCGAAAGCCCCTCACCTTGACCTGATCATCAACGCGTCCCAAGTGTTCGAGCTCGCCCTCCTCCGTCCAGCGCCCCAGGTCGCGAGTCCGAAACATCATCCGGTCCTGACCCAGAAATGGATCGGGTCGATAACGTTCGGCGGTGAGCGCCGCATTCCCCAGGTAACCCGCCGTTACGCAATCCCCGCCCGCCCACATTTCCCCTTGCACCCCAGTGGCACACGGTCGACCGTCTTCATCGAGTACGTATACCGTGTTATTGGGCGTGGGTTTGCCGATGGTCAGGGGCCTGCCGGCCTGATACCGCTGCATGGTGTTGACGATGGTGGTCTCGGTCGGGCCGCAGGCATTGTAAAACGTGCAAAACGACGACCAGTGATCGGCCAGTGGCTGTGGGCACGGCTCGCCGGCAACGGCCACGACCTTGGCCTGTTGGCAACGCGCGGGATCGAGTGTGCCGAGAATCGACGGCGTGGCGATCAGTACGTCGCATTGCTCGGCGGTCTGAGCAATGTCTTTGCCCCGGATCATCAACGTCGCGCCATGGGCCAGGCAACCCAGAATCTCCCACGCGGCCATATCGAAGGCGATGTTCAGCATCTGCCCGACCTTGAACCCAGGCTTCATGCCGAGGTTGCCCGGTTCCGTCAGCAGAATATTGCAGACATTGCGGTGGGTAACCCGAACCCCGTTGGGCTGCCCGGTGGTGCCGGAGGTGAACAACAGGAAGCACAGTAGATCCGGGATCGTTGACGGCGTACCGGCCACGTTCACTTCGTCCGATGAGGTGGTCGGGGCTGTCATGAAATCATCAAGGCATATGCAGTGCTGCGCTGCTGTCAGGGGAATCTGCGACTCAAGATTCGACAGCGTCAGCACAAGACGCGTGGCGGCAACCTCCATGATGTGGCGCAATTGTGTCGTGGGGGTGATCCCCACGTGCTGGGGAATGTAGGCCGCGCTCGCCTTCAATACGGCCAACATGCCCACCAGCATGGGGATCGAGCGTTCCACGAACAGGGCAACGTGATCACCGGGCTTGACGCCCTGGCTGATCAACACGGCAGCCAGTCGATTGGCCTGCCTGTTCAATTCGTTGTAGGTGATGGATTCACCTTGCCAAAGGGCCGCAATACCTTGTGGATGGGTCACGGCTTGCGCTTCGATTGCGTGATGAATCAAGGAGAACGCGGGCTTGACCGTCGGCCCACGGCCCAATGTCTGCCAAAGGTCATGATCCACAGCTGGCGCAGGCATCGGCGAACAGGCCACTGCGGGTTTGAGGGTGATTGCGTGCTCTTGCATGTCAAAAATCTCATCGGGCTCTATGTTCAAGCTCAAGACCGGACGGTGGCGCCGAGCCGACTGACTGGCTGGACGGAATGCCGCTTGCGCTTGTTACGAGGGTTGAGCCACGACGCTTGACGCAATTACAGGATTACAACCAATGAAGAAAAGTCCTACAAAAAACAGTCCGTGGGATTTTCTTTTACGGCAGAGGGAATAACCTGCGTCAGACGGCGTCTTCCTTGTCACTGCCGCCCTTCACTGACTCAGAACCCGCCCTTTCCCATGAACGATATCGACGAACAACTCAGAGAAATCATTCCCAGGCTCCGGCGCTTCGCCGTGTCGCTGACGCGCAATCCCAGCAGCGCCGACGATCTGGTGCAGTCGAGTCTGGAACGAGCGCTGTCGAGTTGGGCGGACAAACGCCCCGAAGGCGACTTGCGCGCCTGGCTGTTTTCGATACTGTACCGGCAGTTTCTGGATGCCCACCGCCGTTCCCGGCGCTATGCGCGGATGCTCGAATTCTTTACCGGGCGTGACGACGCACAGCCCTCGGTCGAACGCACGGTGATTGCTCAATCGACGCTGCAAGCCTTCGACCGACTCACCACCGAACAGCGCGCCCTGCTGCTTTGGGTGTCGGTGGAAGGTTTGAGTTATAAAGAGGTCGCCGAGATTCTCGACGTCCCCACCGGCACCGTGATGTCCCGCCTGTCCCGCGCCCGCCAGGCCTTGCGCCAGCTCAGCGACGGCGAAATCATCAGCCCATCTTTGCGGATACTCAAATGATCAGCATGCCCCCGAGCGAGCGTGACCTGCACGCCTACGTCGATCACCAACTCAACGACGCCGACCGACGTCTGGTGGAAACGTATCTGGCCAGCCACCCGGAAACGGCCGCGCAAGTGCGCGCCTGGCAGCACGACGCCCAACAACTGCGCGCAGCCATGAGCGGCGCCCTGCACCACACCGCCAACCCGGACCTCGACCCGGCACTGATTCGCCAGCGTCTCAAACGCCAGTCGCGTCGTCATCTGGCCAGTGCAGCGGTGCTGTTGATTGCCGTCAGCGTCGGTGGGTTGAGCGGCTGGCAAGCGCGCCAAATGACCCTGCCCAGTCCCCCGCTGCCGATGACCGATGCGCTGCAGGCTTACCGGCTGATCGCCCAGCAGGGCATTCTGCCGGCCGACTACACGGTCAGCGACGATGGCGACATGCAGGGCTGGCTCGACCGTTATTTCACCCGCGCCAATCGCCTGCCGGACCTGTCGAGCGCAGGCTTCAAACCGGTCAGCGGCCGTTTGCTCAGCACCGAACAAGGGCCGGCGGCGATGGTGGTTTACGAGGATCAGGGCGGGCACAAGATCAGCTTCTACGTGCGCCCACCGGGACCGAAAAACATTTTCCTGCCGCGAGGCAGTCGCAGCGATGGCGAGTTGCAGGCCGAATATTGGTCCGGCAGCGGCTACAACTACGCGATGGTCAGCCCGAGCGACACGCCGACGGCGCAGATGCTCAAGCAAACGGAGCAGTTCTGACCACCTAAAGGGATTCGGCGTCGATCACAAAACCTGCCCCTCCCAATCAACGGTAGGAGTGAGCCTGCTCGCGATAGCGGTGGGTCAGTCAACAGCAATGCTGGATGTACCGACCTCATCGCGAGCAGGCTCACCCCTGCAAGGGGTTCAGCGATCTGTTCAGCCCTGCCCAAACACCTGTGAAGGCCGGCGCAGCAGCGGATCGAATGGATTAATCCGCGGCCCGATCATCGCCGCTTCGCGCTTGAGCATCTCCACCACCGTCGGCAATCGATCCGGCCCCAGCCGGTCACTCACCGTCGCCACGCTCAACGCCGCCACCGCCCGCCCCTCTCGATCCAGAATCGGCACCGCCACCCCGGCCATGCCTTGCAGCACACCGGTGTTGCGCCCCGCATACCCCAACGCACGCACGTTCTCGACCTCCGAGCGCAGGAACACTTCGTCGTACAAATGGAAATCCTTGAGTCGCGGCAAGTTGTAGTGGATCACCGTATCGCGCTCCTCCTCCGGCAGGAACGCCAGAATCGCCAGGCTGCCCTGGCCCACGCCCAGCGCCACGCGCCCGCCGATATCGCCGGTGAACGTGCGGATCGGAAACGGCCCTTCGCTGCGGTCCAGGCAGATCGCGTCAAAACCGCTGCGCGCCAGTAAAAACAACGAATCCCCCAACGACGCCGAGAGCCGCAGCAACGACGGCCGCACCAGTTCACGCAGGTTGCCGGTATTGCCCGCTCGCGCCGCCAAGGCAAAAAAATCCAGGCTCAGGCGATAACGTTTGCTGCGCACATCCTGCTCGACCATGCCCTCGTCCATCAGGCTGCGCAACAAACGGTGCGTGGTCGGTTGCGACAAGCCGATGCGCTGCGCCAGTTGTGTCACGCGCTCCCCGCCCTCGACGGTGTCACCGAGGCTGCGCAACACGGCAAACAATCGGGAGACCGCACCGACACCGACTTCATTTTTGTTTTCATTCCGCTCAGTGGAATTTGACATGTGGTTTCTCGACAATAAATTTACTCATTGAATGAAATCGAAAATAGTCATCGCTTCAGTGAAATAGGCCATTGAGCCCATCCTAGTCTTCGTCCTAATCTGCGTCCACAGGGGCGATTCGAACAACAGCGGCAGCCGACTCCAGTCGAGCGCCAACGCACCCCGCAAGACCTTTTCGTATCTGCCCATACAAAAAAGCGCGCCTTCGGGTGACGCATAACAATCTCAGGTGGAGCGCAGTCATGGCTTTTGTGCAACTTGAAGGACTCGGCAAACGTTACGGTGAGATCGACGCCGTCGTCGCCACTAACCTCTCGGTAGAGAAAGGCGAGTTCGTGTCCCTGCTCGGTCCGTCCGGGTGCGGCAAAACCACCACCCTGCAAATGATCGCCGGCTTCGTCGAAGTCACCAGCGGTCGCATCCTGCTCGACGGCCGCGACATCACTCACGCCAAACCCGCCAGCCGTGGACTGGGCGTGGTGTTCCAGAGTTACGCGCTGTTCCCGCACATGACCGTCAAGGACAACGTCGCCTTCGGCCTGCGGATGCGCAAAGTGCCCGCCGCCGAGTTGCAGCAACGCGTGGCCCGGGTGTTGAAACTGGTGCGCCTGGATCAACACGCCGAGCGTTATCCCCGCGAGCTTTCCGGTGGTCAGCGCCAGCGTGTGGCACTGGCCCGGGCCTTGGTGATCGAGCCGCCGGTGTTGCTGCTCGACGAGCCGCTGTCCAACCTCGATGCCAACCTGCGCGAAGAGATGCAGTTCGAAATCCGCCGCATCCAGCGCGAAGTCGGGATCACCACGCTGATGGTCACCCACGACCAATCCGAAGCGCTGTCCATCAGCGACCGCGTGGTGGTGATGCAAGCCGGGCGCATCACGCAAATCGACGCGCCTTACACCCTCTACGAACATCCGCGCACCGAGTTCATTTCCGGCTTCGTCGGCAAAGCCAACCTGCTGCCCGGCGAGCGTGACAGTGCCGGCGTGGTGCAGGTGCGCAGTGGCGGCGACCTGACCCTGAGCCTGCGCCCGGAAAAAATCGATCTGCGCGAACAAGATCACGGGCGTCTGCAAGGCAAGATTGCCAGCCGCTTCTTCCTAGGAAGCCAATGGTTATACGGCGTCTCCACGGCCTTGGGTGACATCAGTGTGGTGCGTCGCAACGACGGCTCGACGCCGCTGAACGAAGGCACGGCGGTCGGCCTCGACTGGGATGCAAAGTTGCTGCGGGTGCTGACGGTCGACGAGGTGTCGGCATGAGTACGTTGGCCGCCGTTCGCCAGGGGCGTCAGGGCTACTTGTTGTCGGCACCGGCCCTGGCGTTGTACATCAGCCTGTTGGCCATCCCGCTGCTACTGACGCTGGTGTTGTCGTTCAACGTCTTCGACTACAGCTCGGGGATCAAGAGCGACGCCTACACCCTCAGTCACTACAGCAGCCTGCTGGGCGACCCGTACTTCTACGAAATCTTTCTGCGCACGATGTGGATCAGCGCCCTGACCACCCTGCTGTGCGTGGTGATCGGCGTGCCCGAGGCTTACATCCTCAGCCGCATGGGCGCGCCGTGGCGTTCGATCTTTCTGATCTTGATCCTCACGCCGCTGCTGATTTCGGTGGTGGTGCGCGCGTTCGGCTGGAGCCTGCTGCTCGGCGCCGACGGCCTGGTCAATCAAACCCTGCAAGCCTTCGGCGGTTCGCCGATGAAGCTGCTGTACACGCCGTTTGCGGTGGTGATTGCGCTGGTCCACGTGATGCTGCCGTTCATGATCATTCCGGTCTGGACCTCACTGCAGAAACTCGA
Organism: Pseudomonas mucoides; assembly: GCF_015461845.1. GTDB lineage: Bacteria > Pseudomonadota > Gammaproteobacteria > Pseudomonadales > Pseudomonadaceae > Aquipseudomonas > Aquipseudomonas mucoides. Next base: position 1,330,817 of record NZ_JACOPW010000002.1, read on the forward strand.
CCCGGCCGCCGAACAAGCCGCGATGTCCCTCGGCGCCAGTCACTTCACGGTGATGCGCCAGGTGATTCTGCCGCAGATCATGCCCGGCGTTCTTTCCGGCACCTTGATCGTGTTCGGCCTCGCCGCCAGCTCATTTGCGATCCCCGGCCTGCTGGGCGGGCGTCGCCTGAAAATGGTCGCCACGCTGATCTACGACCAGTACCTGTCGGAGCTGAACTGGCCGATGGGCGCGGCGATTGCCGTAGCGCTGCTGGTGCTCAACCTGCTGATCATGCTGTCGTGGAACCGGATGATCGAAGGCCGCTACAAGAAGTCATTGGGATAACTCGTCATGTCCAAGAACGGTCCTTTCGCCCTGCTGTTTCACGCCCTGGTGGTGCTGTTCATGCTCGCGCCGCTGGTGGTGGTCTGCCTCGTCGCGTTCACCCCGGAAAACACCCTGAGCCTGCCGACCACCGAGTTTTCCCTGCGCTGGTTCCGCGCGGTGTTCGAGCGCGCCGACTTTGTCGATGCGTTCTACAACAGTTTGATCCTGGCGTTTTGCGCCGCCAGCCTGGCGACCCTGATTGCGGTGCCGGCGGCGTTGGCAATCACCCGTTTCGAGTTTCCCGGACGGGATTTTTTCAACGGTCTGTTCCTGTCGCCGATCATCATTCCACACCTGGTGCTGGGCGTTGCCTTGCTGCGTCTGTTTGCGCTGATGGGGGTCAACGGCAGCTTCGCCTGGCTGATTTTCGCCCACGTGCTGGTGATCACGCCGTACGTGCTGCGACTGGTGCTGGCGTCGGCCATTGGCCTGGACCGCAGCGCCGAACATGCCGCGCAATCCCTCGGCGCCGGGCGCTTCACGCTGTTCCGGGAAATCACCTTGCCGATGATTCTGCCGGGCGTTGCGGGGGGCTGGTTGCTGGCGTTCATCAACAGCTTTGACGAGGTCACGCTGTCGATTTTCGTCACCTCGCCGGCCACGCAAACCCTGCCGGTGCGCATGTACGTGTACGCCACCGAATCCATCGATCCGATGATGGCGGCGGTGTCGGCCCTGGTGATCGCGCTGACCGCGCTGACGATGATTCTGCTTGATCGGGTCTACGGCCTTGATCGGGTGCTGGTGGGAAAACAATGAGGGCGCCATGGCTTTGCTGAAACGACTGGCCGAGGGCGACCGCCCGGCCGTGAACTTTACCCTCGACGGCCAACCGGCCAGCGCCCTGCTCGGCGACACCGTGCTGACCGCGGTGCTGACCTGCAGCGAGCACCTGCGCGGCAGCGACTTCAGCGCCGAACCCCGCGCCGGGTTCTGCCTGATGGGCGCGTGCCAGGACTGCTGGGTCCGCCTGGGCGACGGCCGACGCGTCCGCGCGTGCTCGACGCTGCTTGAAACCGACCACCACATCACCCGCGAACCAGGGCGCTCGCTATGAACACCGTGTCTATCTGCCGAAACCTCCCCCCCTGTGGGAACGGGCTTGCCCGCGATGGCGGACTTTCAGCCAACATCGATTTTGAATGTGCGATCGTCATCGCGGGCAAGCCCGCTCCCACAGGGATTTTGTGGCTGTCGGCTAAAGGGTGGTGGGTATGAAGAAGCCTGTGGTCATCATCGGCGCCGGCCCCGCCGGGATTCGGGCGGCGCAGACGCTGGTGGCACATGGCGTTCGCCCGGTGTTGCTGGATGAAGCCGCGCGCGGTGGCGGGCAGATTTATCGGCGTCAGCCGGCCAACTTCAAGCGCTCGGCGGTCAAGTTGTATGGCTTCGAAGCACGCAAGGCCAAGGCGCTGCATCAGACCCTCGATACCCTGGGCGAACAGCTCGACTATCGGCCCGACACCCTGGTGTGGAACGCCGAAGCGGAGGCGCTCGACACGCTGCATGAAGGCCGCGCCGCACGCATTGAGTTCTCCCGCTTGATTGTCGCCACGGGCGCCACCGACCGCATCCTGCCGGTACAAGGCTGGACGCTGCCAGGCGTCTACAGCCTCGGTGCCGCGCAGATCGCCCTGAAATTCCAGGGCTGCGCCATTGGTGAACGCGTGGTGTTCGCCGGCAGCGGCCCGTTGCTGTACCTGGTCGCGTACCAATACGCCAAGGCCGGTGCGAAGGTGGTCGCGGTACTCGACAGTTCGCCGTTCAGTGCCCAGGTCCGCGCCCTGCCCGGCCTGCTCGCGCAACCGGCCACGCTGGCTAAAGGCATTTATTACCGCAGCTGGTTGAGCGCTCACGGCATCCCGGTGCATCAGGGTGCCACCTTGCAACGCATCGAGGGCGAACATCGCGTGCGGTCGCTGAACTGGTCCGACGCAAAGGGCGAACATCAAATGGCATGCGACGCCGTCGCGTTCGCCCATGGCTTGCGCAGCGAAACCCAACTCGCCGATTTGCTCGGCTGCGAATTTGCCTGGAACCCGCTCAACCGCGCCTGGCTACCGCAACGTGACAGCGCCGGACGCAGCAGTGTCGCCGAGGTGTACCTGGCCGGTGACGGCGCCGGGATCATGGGCGCCGATGCCGCGAAAATGGCCGGTGAACGAGCCGCCTTGGCGGTGCTCGAAGACAGCGGCCACCTGATCGCGCCACAGCGCTGCGTCCAACTCGAGCAATCGCTCACCCGGATAAACACCTTTCGCAAAGGGCTGGAACAGGCCTTCATCTTCCCCGAACACTGGGCAGCCCAAACCGCTGACGAGGTGATGATCTGTCGCTGCGAAGAAGTGCGCGCCGGTGACATCCGTCAGGTTGTGCGCGAGGGCCACTGGGAAATCAACCGGGTCAAAGCCCATTGCCGCGCGGGCATGGGTCGCTGCCAGGGGCGGATGTGCGGCGCCGCCACCGCAGAAATCATTGCCGGTGAGAGTCAGCGTGCCGTGTCGCAGATCGGTCGGCTGCGCGCACAGGCGCCGGTCAAGCCGCTGCCGTTTGGCCTGGAGGTCGAATCGTGATCGAAGTCGATGCGATCATCATCGGCGGCGGCATTGTCGGCGCCTCGGCCGCCCTGTTCCTCAGCAAAGCCGGACGTCGCGTGGCGTTGCTGGAGCGGGACTTTTGCGGCTCGCATTCCAGCGGTGTGAATTATGGCGGCGTGCGGCGTCAGGGTCGACCGCTGTCACAACTGCCCTTGTCGCAACGGGCACACGAGATCTGGGAACAACTGCCACAGTTGATTGGCATTGACGGTGAATATCAACGCAGCGGTCATTTGAAGCTCGCACGCAGCCTCGACGACTTGCGTGCGTTGCAGGATTACGCCGCCAGCAGCCAGGGTTTCGGCCTCGATTTGCAGCTACTGGATCGCGCTGAATTGCGCGCACGTTTTCCCTGGGTCGGCGACGTCGCCGTGGGTGCTTCGTATTGCCCCGACGACGGTCACGCCAACCCGCGACTGGTCTCACCCGCCTTCGCCCAAGCCGCGCGGCGCCACGGCGCACAGGTGCATGAACAGTGCGCCGTCACTGCGGTGGAGCACGACGGCCAGTGCTTTCGGGTCAGCGCCCACAACGGTCTGGAACTGCACGCGCCATGGCTGCTGAACTGCGCCGGCGCCTGGGCCGGCCACCTCGCCGAACAGTTCGGCGAAGCAGTGCCCATGCACGCCGGGCACCCGGCGATGCTGGTCACCGAGCCGTTGCCACTGGTGATGAACGCCAGCACCGGCGTCGAAGGCGGCGGCATTTATGCCCGTCAGGTCGCTCGCGGTAATTGCGTGCTTGGCGGTGGACAGGGCTTTGCCCTCGACGCGGCCCGCGCACGCCCCGGCCAGCAGGCGGTGATCGAAATCCTGCGCCAGGCCGTCGAGCTCTATCCATTTCTTGAAGGCGCCCAGGCGATTCGCACCTGGAGCGGCACCGAAGGTTATCTGCCCGACCGCCAACCGGTGATCGGCCACAGCAGCACGCAACCCGGTCTGTTGCACGCGTTCGGCTTTGCCGGCGCGGGTTTCCAGATCGGGCCGGCGGTGGGCCAGGCGCTCACCGAGATCATCTGCAACGGCGCCTCGTCGACGTCGCTGGATGCGTTTTCCATCACCCGGTTTCACTCCATTTCCGTAGCTTGATAGAGGAAGGTCGCGCCAATGAATCATTTCAAACGCACTGCACTGCTCGGATTTTCATGCCTGAGCGCCCTGCTCACGGTGACCCAGGCTCACGCCGAGCCGACGCTTTACCTGGGCATGAACGGCGGGACCATGGAGCGGCTGTACGCCGACAAGGTGTTGCCGGTGTTCGAAAAAGCCAACAACGTCAAAGTGGTCATCGTGCCCGGCACCTCCGCCGACATCCTGGCCAAGGTCCAGGCCAGCAAAGGCAACCCGCAGTTGCACGTGATGTTCCTCGACGACGGCATCATGTACCGCGCCATCGCCATGGGCCTGTGCGACAAACTTGAGGACAGCCCGACCCTGGCGCAGATTCCGGCCAAGGGCCGAATCAAGGACCAGGCCGTGGCAGTGAGCCTCGGCGTCACCGGGCTGGCGTACAACACCCGGTTGTTCAAGGAAAAAGGCTGGAGCGCGCCGACGTCGTGGATGGACATGGCCGACCCGCGCTTCAAGGACAAACTGGTGTTCCAGTCGATGGCCTCGTCGACCTTCGGCCTGCACGGTTTCCTGATGTTCAACCGCATTCAGGGCGGCAGCGAAACCGACGTCGAGCCGGGATTCAAGGCCTGGCCGAACACCGTCGGGCGCAACGTGCTGGAATACATTCCGAGCTCGGCGAAAATTTCAGAAATGCTTCAGACCGACGAAGCCGCGCTGTTCCCGTTGACCCCGACTCAAGTCACCGCGCTGAAGCTCAAAGGCATGCCGGTCGAGTACGCGCAACCGAAGGAAGGCGCCGTGGTGCTCAACGTTGCCGAGTGCGCCATCGCCAACAATACCCAGCCGGAACTGGCACAAAAACTCGCCGCGTTCCTGCTGACGCCTGAAGCGCAAGCCGCCGCACTTGAAGACGGCGACCAGATCCCCTCCAACCCGAACACCCCGACCACCGACAAGACGCGCGGCCAGGTCGAGGCGATGAAGCATTACCTGGAAACAGCGATTGCCATCGATTGGGACCAGGTCAACGAACAGCGCCCGGCGTGGAACGCACGCTGGAATCGCAGCATCGAACGCTAGATAACCGCCCCCGCACCCAGCTCGGCAGCCACACGATTGATGTAGCAGCTGTCGAGCTCCAGGGGTCTACCCGATTCGTCCGTCGACATGACTGGATGGGTAATTACCCATCTGGTTACACTACGCCGCCGCTGCTCGGGGAGCCGGCTGACGACTTCGGGGTGACATGACAATGGCCGCTCGACTGCCCAACCGTTCGCGACTGACTCCACGCTTGCCTTCCTTGCGCAGCCTTTTCGGCAAGGCGCTTGCCGCCCCTGCCAGCGGTACGGCGGCCGGTAAAGCCGTCCACGATTACTTCCGCCAGAAAGCCCATGCCCAGGGCTACACCCTCAGTCACAGCCAGCAGCGAGTGATCGACTGCATGGCGCAACACGCCACGGCGCTGCTTGGCGCGTCGACAAAAACGCTTCCCGGTCTCTATTTGCATGGCGCAGTCGGTCGCGGCAAGAGCTGGTTGCTCGACGGCTTTTTCCAGGCGATTGCGGTCGAGGAAAAACAGCGACTGCACTTCCACGAGTTCTTTGCCCGCTTGCATCAGGGCATGTTCACCCACCGCGATCAGCCCGATGCGCTGGCCTTCACCCTCGATGAACTGCTGAGCGACTGCCGGGTGCTGTGTTTCGACGAGTTTCACGTCCATGACATCGGCGATGCGATGCTCATCACGCGGCTGTTCAAGGCGCTGTTTCGTCGCGGCATTCTGCTGCTGGTGACGTCCAATTATCCGCCGGAAGGTTTGCTGCCCAACCCGCTCTACCACGCCCGTTTCAAGCCGGTCATCGACCTGATCCACGCCCGCTTGCAAGTGATGGAAGTCGGGGGCCCGCATGACTACCGCAGTCAGGTCAGATCCCATGCGCAGCAGGTGTTTACCCAAGGCCGGTATGTCTGGCCGGGCAGCGTGACGCAACGGCAGGCGTTGAACCTGCCCGAACGCGTCACCCCGCCGCTGCAATTGGCGGTCGGCACCCGGCACCTTCAAGCGCGGCATTGCGAAGAGCGGACCATCGGGTTCACCTTTGGCGATCTGTGCGATCACCCCACGGCGGTCATGGATTATCTGGAGTTGTGCCGGCGTTTTGATCACTGGATCATCGACGACCTGCCCAACCTCGCCGACTGTTCGATGGCCGCGCAGCAGCGGTTCATCAATCTGATCGACGTTCTATACGATCAGGACAAACACCTGACACTGCTCGGCCAGCAATCGTTGCGCGAAAGCCTGGGCGGCGATGCCATCGACCTGGCGCGCACGCGCAGCCGCTTGGGTCAGTTGCTGGAAGTACGCGCACCGGCCTGACAGACGAGCCTCCTTTACCGCTATCATGTCGCCCATTTCCAGGCCACCGCGCCTTCCCCTGATCAATAGCGAACCCGCCCATGGATACCCTCGCCCAATTGCGCGCCGGCCAATTGACTGGCATCACCCGCCTGGACCTGGCCTGCGGCCTGACAGAGTTCCCTCGGGAAATCTTCGACCTGGCGGACTCGCTGGAGGTGCTCAACCTCAGCGGCAACGCCTTGCGCAGTCTGCCGGATGACCTGCATCGCCTGACCCGGTTACGCGTGCTGTTCTGCTCGGACAACCTGTTCACCGAACTGCCCGCGTGCTTGGGCCAATGCGCCGCGCTGACGATGATCGGCTTCCGCTCCAATGCCATCGAAACGGTCCCCGCCGCCGCGCTGCCGCCGTTGCTGCGCTGGTTGATCCTGACTGACAACCGCATCACTGAACTGCCCACGGAACTGGGCGACCGCCCGAACCTGCAAAAACTCATGCTCGCCGGCAACCGCTTGCAACGCCTGCCCCGCAGCCTGAGCCAGTGCCATCGACTCGAGCTGATCCGCATCGCCGCCAATCAGTTCAAGGAACTGCCCGAATGGCTACTGGCCCTGCCCAGCCTGACGTGGCTGGCGTATGCCGGTAATCCGCTGGAAACCGAAGCGGATGCCGCAGCGCTGCAAGCCACTCCGCGGATTCCCTGGGAGCAACTGCACCTGGAGCAGCAATTGGGCGAAGGCGCTTCGGGGGTGATTCATCGGGCCACCTGGGCGCAACCGGAGCAACCGGCCACGCAGGTCGCGGTCAAGCTCTACAAGGGCGAAATGACCAGCGATGGTTCACCCCTGCACGAAATGAACGCCTGCATCACCGCCGGCCTTCACCCGAACCTGATCCGCGTCGAAGGCCGAATCGTCGATCATCCCGAGCAACAAGCCGGGTTGGTCATGCAACTGATCGATCCGAGTTATCGAAACCTGGCCGCCCTGCCAAGCCTGGCGTCCTGCACGCGGGACGTCTACACCGATGACACCCGCTTCAGCGCGGGCGTGGCATTGCGTATCGCCCATGGCGTCGCCTCGGTGGCCAGGCATTTGCACCAGCATGGCATCACCCACGGCGACCTCTACGGCCACAACATCCTGTGGAACGAGGACGGTGATTGCCTGCTGGGGGATTTTGGCGCGGCGTCTTTCCACGCAACCTGCGACAGCCCTGAAAGCCGGGCGCTGCAACGGATCGAGGTGCGGGCATTTGGGGTGTTGCTGGGGGAGTTGCTGGAACGCATCGACTCGGGGTTGAGCGAGGTTGCGCGTGAGGAGTTGGAGGTGTTGCAGGAGCGCTGCTGTCACCCTGAGGTGCTGAAGCGGCCGGGGTTTGGCGAGATTGTGCGGGAACTTCAGGATCGGTGACCGCTGCGGGTCAATCGTCGGAACGCCGCCCGGAGACAGGCTCACTCCTACCTTGGATCTGTGTATGACGCAGACCCGTGCAGGAGTGAGCCTGCTCGCGATAGCGGTATTACTGAAGCAACAAATTACCCAGCCAGACCGACAAACATATCCTGCACATCATCATGGTTGTCGAGGCCTTCCAGGAACGCTTCAACCTCAGCCATCTGCTCATCGCTCAAACCGCTGACCGGATTCTTCGGCTGGTAGCCCAGTTTCGCCGACAACACCGTGAAACCTTGCTCCGGCAGTGCTTTTTGCACCGCGTCCAGGTCCGCAGGTTCGGTCAGGAACAGGGTCGTGCCCTCTTCTTCGCCCGGTTCAAAATCCTGGGCACCGGCTTCAATCGCCGCCATTTCCGGATCGGCATCCGGAGTGTCCGGGGACGCTTCGATCATGCCGACATGGTTGAAGTCCCACGCCACGGAACCGGAAGCGCCCAGTTGGCCCTTACGGAACGCCACGCGGATTTCCGCTACGGTGCGGTTGATGTTGTCGGTCACGCATTCAACGATCAGCGGTACCTGATGCGGGGCAAAGCCTTCGTAAGTCACGCGATGGTATTGCACGGTTTCGCCCAACAGGCCCGCGCCTTTCTTGATCGCGCGATCGAGGGTTTCCTTGGGCATCGAGGCTTTCTTGGCCTGTTCAACCACAAGTCGCAGGTGTGCGTTGGTGGCGGTATCGGCGCCGTTACGCGCAGCAATGGTGATTTCTTTCACCAGTTTGCCGAAGATCTTGCCCTTGGCGTTGGATGCCGCTTCTTTGTGTTTAACCTTCCACTGTGCGCCCATTACTCACTCTCTTGATCTGTGGCGCCGAGACATCTATTGGCCGACGCGTTGCGCAAGTTTATACGGCCTAAAGTTGGCAATCGACCAAAAAATGCGCCGGGTCCACCGGCTTCACCGATCGACATTTTCGCCAGCACTCGTAGGGCGATTCTGAAACAGCGATTTGCGGTGACCATTGAGCGGCGCGGTTTCGTACCCTTCGCGTCCGCAATCCAAGGCAGAAGCGCACTCGATGCACAACGACAAGGAAAGTCTCTACACCCTGACCCTCCTCGACAGCGGTTTAAGCCTGCAGGTGTTGACATTCAGTGGCACCGAAGGCCTGAACCGGCCCTACTGGTTCGACATTGAAGTGATTGGCCTGGCACCGGCGATGAACCTAGACCCGTTGCTGCAACAACCGGCCCTGCTGACGATGGGCGATCGCACCGCTGTTCACGGCATTCTTCATAGCGCCAGCCGTGAACACCGCGGCCCGCATTGCATCGGCTATCACCTGGTGCTGGTGCCTTACCTGCAAACCCTCGACCGTCACCGCTGTCGTCGGGTGTTTCATCACCTCAGCGTGCCGGCCATCCTGCGTCAATTGTTCCAGGAGCATGCGCTGCCCGAGGACAGCTATCGTCTGGAACTGGCCACCGTGCACTACCCGCCCCGGCCGTTTTGCATTCAATACGAAGAGTCCGACCTGACACTGATGCAGCGGCTGTGCGAAGAAGAAGGCATCCACTATCACTTCGAACAGCAGTGCAATGGGCATGTGCTGGTACTGGCGGATGACAGCCAGACATTCCCCCAGGAGCCGCTCGTGCTGCCCTTTCAAGAGGATGCGCCCAGCGAGACGTCTTTGCCGGTGATCAGTGAGCTGTCCCAACGTCATAACGCACGTGTCCTGCCCACCCGCCGCGTTGCCAACAATCGAGGATTTCAGGCATCGGGTGACGGCGCCGCCAACCATACCTTGGCCAAGACATCCCCCTTCACCGGTCGCCCCGCCCCCGAGCAGGCGCACCGCGAGCAACTCAGTCGCCGGTCACTGGAGCGTCTGCGTTGCCAGCATCGACAGATTGAAGGCCGAAGTGATCACGCCGGCTTGCGCAGTGGCAGCATCGTGCAAGTGATGGAACATCCCCTGTCGGGCTTCAACGATCAGTGGCTGATCACCGACGTCCAGCACGGCGGGCAACAGCCTTCAATCCTCGCCGACCAACGTCCCCGTCGCTACAGCAATCAGTTCACCGCCATTCCCTGGTCAACGGAATTCAGGCCCGCGCTCACGCAACCCCGGCCGAGCATTCCAGGCTATCAGAGGGCGTTAGTGCTGGGCGTCGCCGGACAACCGGCAGCGCTGGATGAGCAACATCGAATCCACGTGCGGCTGTGGCCAGCACTAGAAGAGGACGCGGATGAATCCATCGGCCTGTGGCTTCCCGTGGCCCTCGCCACACCGCAAGGCGGGATTGATCCCTCCAGCCTGCCCCTCGCCGGCACCGAAGTGCTCATCAGCTTTCTCGACAGCGACCCGGATCGCCCGGTGTTGTGCGCCACCGTCTTCCACCCGACCAAGCCCCGCGCCGCCTATCCACCGCGCAGCGATGGGCGATTGCTGCTCGATTGGCTGATCAATCGCTAGCCCTTGTCCGCCTTGCCGGCCGCCGCGGCAAACTTGGCCAGGCGTACGTCCAGGTGCCGTGGCCTGCGGCCGTGATCTTCGGCGCGCTCCTTGCGGCGGATGGCGTTGCGCACCATCAGGGAACCGAGGTAACGAATCGGCTCCGGCGGAAAAAACCCTAAAGGACCGTTCACCAATGGTGAACGGGTCCAGGCATTGTCCAGCCCCAGGACCATCGAGGCCAGAATCTGCCCGCCCATGTGGCACGGGCCAACGCCGCTGCCGGAATAACCGAACCCGTAGAACACATTCCCGCTGGCGCTCATCTGGCCAAAGAACGGCAGACCGGTGACCGAACGATCCGACGGACCATTCCAGGTCGCCTCGACCCTGGCGTCGGCAAACGCAGGAAAGAACTCGTTCAGGCTGTCTTTCAACAACCCGGCGTACGGAGACGGCTGATCGAACACCGGCAACATCCGCCCGCCATAGGCGAAGGTGTTGCCGCCCTTGCCGAGCATGATCCGGCCGTCCGGGGTGTTGTGGTAGTAGTGCACGAAAATCCGCGAATCAAGCACGGTGACGCCGCTGGTCAGGCCGATCTCGTCGAGCAGATCGGGGCGCGGCTCGGTGATCAACATGTCGCTGGAGACAATCGCCACGCTGCGCTCGAACTGCGGGAACGCCCGGGCCATCCAGGCGTTCATTGCCAGCACCACCCGGTCTGCGCGAACGGTGCCGTTGCGGGTTTGAATCCCCGCTGGCTTGCCCTCCTCCAACCCGGTCATCGCAGTGTTCTCATGAATGCTCACGCCCAACTGCAACGCCACCCGCCGCAAACCGCGCACCAGTTTCCCGGGTTGCACGCTGGCGGCCGCCGGGGAAAACCAGCCCTCCAGATGCTTGCTGGAACCGGCCATGCGTTGCACGTCGGCGACCGGGCGCTGGGTGAACGAGTTGATGCCGTTGCGCTCCAGCGCGGCAATCACCGCATCGGTCGAGCCACACTGGGCGCGATTGGTCGCGGTGTAGAGCGTGCCATCGAGGCGGTAATCGGCCTCCACGCCATACTGTTCGCAGAAGGTGCCAATCGCGTAAATGCTGCGCTCGGATTCCTTGACCAGGCGTACCGCCTCCTCGACACCGAACAGTCGCTCGAGGGTGAAATACTTGGCCGACCACGACAACGCACAACCGCCGTTGCGGCCGCTGGCACCGGCCCCGCAGATGTCGGCCTCGATCAGCACCACATCGAGTTCCGGGTTCTGCTCCTTGAGCATGATCGCCGTCCACAAACCGGTGTAGCCGCCACCGACGATGCACACGTCTGCACGGGTATCGCCGTCCAGCGCCGGGCAAATGTCGGACGTATCAGCCTTTAAGGCCTGGTCCAGCCAAAAGGGTCTCATGGGGAAATCTCCAGTCAGATGCCCACACGCCAGCCTGCCGCCCGTGCAGCAGGCTGCGAGGGACAGGATTCAGGTACGCAGGGGTTTGATCGCCATCGCCTGATTGGGCACGAAGGGATAGTTGGTACGCAGGCCAGCCGGGCGGCTGTTCCAGTGGGGAATCAACACCAGGGCCGAGAACAAGGCGCAACCGGCGAAGACGATGAACACGGTGACCGAGTCGAAGTAGCCCGGCAGCAATCCGCCAAGAATCGCCCCGACCGAACCGCAACCGTTGACGAAACCCGCTGCCGTCGCGCCCGCCTTGGCGGTGCCGAAATCAATCGCTGCCGCACCGCTGATCATCGAGTCCGGCCCGTACAGGGTCAGGCCCATGACAAACAACAGCACGACCACCAGCAAGACGCTGCCGGTGTGCAAGGCGCCCATGAACAAGGCCAGGGTCACGGTCAGCGCCAACAGGCTGAGGACGCAGGCCGGCATGCGGCGCGCACCGAACACTTTGTCCGACGCCAGACCCAGCAGGATCGGCCCGAGCAACCCGGCCAGTTCAAACGCGGTCGGGATGATCGCCGCGCCGACCTTGCCCACCGTCGGCATTTGTTCGAACACGATCACCGGGCCCCATAGCAGAATCGCGTAACGCGCCGGTTTCAGCAGAAAGTACGCCAGGCCCAGCACCAGCACCGTGCGGTTGCGCAGGATTTCCTTCAAGGGTTCCAGGATGCTGATCTTGCTTTGCGCGTCAGCCTCTTCGGCGGTCAACTCGGGTTCGATGTCCACCGCCGGCAGGCCGACGTCTTGCGGTGTGTTGCGTTGAAAAATAAAAAACAGCACGGCGACCAGCCCAACCACCGCCGCACTGGAAATGAACGCCGCATGCCAGGTGCCGATCAGCGTATACGCCCACCAGCCCGCAAACGGCGATGCCACCAGCCCACCAAAGGCATAGCAGGAACTCCATAACCCCAGCACCCTGCCGCGCTGCTGCGCGGGGAAGAAACTGCCGAGGTTTTTGCACAGCCCGGACCAGCCGGTGGACTGCGCCAACCCTTGAATCAACATGCAGGTGGCGAAGATCGGCAGTGTCGCGTAAGTGCCCATCACCAGCGCTGCCGCCGCCGAAATCAGTAACCCGCCGAGCACCACGACCCGTGGGCCAAAGCGGTCGGCGAGCATGCCCCAGGTGAACTGCCCGAGGGCGTACGCCGCCAGGTAGATCGCGTCGAGGTTGGCCATGGCCATTTTGTCGAGCATGAAGGTGGGGTCTTCGGCGATCCCCAGTTTGGCCACGGAAAATGCTTTGCGGGTGAAGTAGAAAGCGGCGTAGGCGAGCCAGGTGATCGCGAAGATCTGCACGCGCCAGCGCTTGATGGTGCCGATGGGATTGTTCATTGTGGTTCTGACCTCAGGGTGTGAGTGTGCCGGCAGAATTGGAAGAAAACGCCTGTGTTTTTATTGTTGAGCACTGCGGTATCGCGGATTCCCTGTCGCGATACCGGTCAGATGAGTCCTGCTGTTGCACGCACAGACTCATGGCCACCGCGGCTGTTCGACTGACCAGTCACCGGGGCTGAGGTGGATAAAAACAATTACTGATTAATAAGTGAAATCGATTTATCGTATTTCCAAAATAAGCTCAGCTTGTTACTGGAGGTTTCGATGTCGGTTTCCCACGCCCAACTCAAAGCCTTCCACGCCGTGGCCGTCCACGGAAGCTTTACCAAAGCCGCCGAGCGGCTATTCCTCACGCAACCGGCGATTTCCGACCAGGTGCGCAAACTCGAGGAGCGCTTCGGTGTGTTGTTGTTTCACCGCAACAAACGCTCGGTGCGCCTGACGGATCTGGGCGAGCGCTTGCTCGCCATCACGCAACGGCTGTTCGTGATCGAGGCCGAAGCCCAGGAGCTTTTGCAGGACTCTCAAGCCTTGCAGACCGGCAGCCTGATCCTCGCGGTGGATGCGCCGGTGCACGTGCTGCCGCAGATCGCGCGGTTCTGCGAACGCTATCCGGGCATCAGCGTGAAGATTGAAACCGGCAACACCGATGAGTCGCTGTTTCGTCTGTTCAACTATCAGGCCGACCTGGCGTTGTTGGGCCGGGATGTCAGTGATGAACGGCTGATCTCGCTGCCATTGCGCAATGACCCGATGGTGGCGTTTGTTTCACGCCATCATCCGTGGGCGGATCGCGAATCGATCTGCCTTGCGGACCTGGATGACACGCCGTTGGTGCTGCGTGAAATCGGTTCGGTGACACGCCAGACGCTGGAAGAGGAAATGGCCCGGGCGGGGTTTCGCATTCGCCCGGCGATTCAGGTGGAAGGACGGGAAGCGGCGCGGGAGGCGGTGGTGGTCGGGATTGGGGTTGGGGTGGTGTCGGCCGCCGAGTTTGGTGCCGACTCAAGGGTTTGCGCGTTGCCGATTACTGATTGCAAACGGCGGCTGACGGAGACGCTGGTGTGCTTGCGTGAGCAGAGTTCGCGGCGGGTGGTGGCGACGTTTCTGGAGATGGTTCGCGAGAGTCTGGTGTAGGCAGGCCCGCGATAGCCGCACCTCGTTTCTAACTGACCGGCGCCAGATCAAAAAACGCCTGAATCAAGCGCAAATCCCGCCGCCGCTCCATGCACCCGATCATGTGCCGGTTAACCAACCCCTCGCCCACAATCGGCACCGCCGCCACCCGTGGGTCATGGCTGACTTCCACCGACGACACCACCCCCACCCCCAACTCCGCCGCCACCGCCTCGGTCACTGCTTCACGACTGTCCAGCTCCAGCAACACCCGTGGACTGACCTTCGCCGAATCGCAGGCCTGATCGAACGTGCGTCGGGTAATCGAACTCGGCTCACGCAACACCATGATCACCTGATCCAGTTCCTTGAGCTTCACGCTGGAAGCTTTCGCCCAACGATGACTTTGCGGCACCAATGCGCAAATCCGCGATTCGCTCAGTGCCTGTAAATGCAGGCCCTTGCGCGGTTCAACCTCGGTCAACACCGCCACGTCGGCGTGCTCGGACAATAACGCCGCCAGGGTTTCCTGGGCATTGCCCAGCCGCAGGTTGACGGTGATGCCGGGGTAGCGCGCGCGCAGACTGGCCAGCATCGGCATGACCATGTGCGGCCCGTCTGCCGCCACTTCAAGCCGTCCGGTCAGCAACTGCCGGTTCGCTTCGAGCATCACCTGTGCCTCTTCCGCCAGGCCGAACATGGCCCGGGTGATCGCGGCCAGTTTGGTGCCCTCCTCCGTCAGCTCCACCCGTCGTGCGGTACGGCGCAACAAGGTGATCTGGTAATGCTCTTCCAGGGCCTTGATGTGCCCGGTCACCGCCGGCTGACTAATGAACAACCGCGCGGCGGCGCGGGTAAAGCTGCCTTCGCGGGCCACGGCATCAAAGGCCCGAAGCTGAAACAGGTTCATGAATAAACCTCACTGATGGCTGGCATAACAACAAACAATTTGATTGATAGCACGGCAAATTGCAATTTATGTCCCGTAGCTTCATCCCATCGAATGCGAGGACACGAGAATGAGTACTGCCGAACCCATCCTGCTTACCCCCGGCCCACTGACCACATCGGCCCGCACCCGTCAGGCGATGATGGTCGACTGGGGTTCATGGGATGACCGCTTCAATCAACTGACCGCCAGCCTGTGCGAGCAACTGCTGGCGATCATCAACGGCGGCACCAGCCACCACTGCGTGCCCCTGCAAGGCAGCGGTACTTTCGCGGTCGAGGCAGCGATCGGCACGCTGGTGCCCCGCAATGGCAAAGTATTGGTGCTGATCAACGGCGCCTACGGCAAACGCCTGGCGAAGATCTGCGAAGTGCTCGGCCGCTCCTTCAGCACCTTCGAAACCGCTGAAGACGAACCGACCACCGCCGCCGACGTCGACCGTCTGCTGCACGCCGACGCCAGCATCACCCACGTCGCACTGATTCACTGCGAAACCAGCACCGGCATCCTCAATCCGCTGCCGGAAATCGCCAACGTCATTGCGCAACACGGCAAGCGCTTGATCATCGACGCCATGAGCTCTTTCGGCGCGCTGCCGGTGGATGCGCAACAGGTGCCGTTCGACGCCCTGATCGCCGCGTCCGGCAAATGCCTGGAAGGCGTACCGGGCATGGGCTTCGTCTTTGCTCGCAAAGAGTCGTTGGCCAACGCCGCCGGCAACTCGCACTCGCTGGCGATGGACCTGTTCGACCAGCACACCTACATGGCCAAGACCGGTCAATGGCGCTTCACCCCGCCGACCCATGTGGTCGCGGCGCTGCACGAAGCCTTGCTGCAATACAACGAAGAAGGTGGCCTGCCGGCGCGGCATCAGCGCTATGCCGACAACTGCAACGTGTTGCTGGAAGACATGGCCCGGCTCGGTCTGCGCAGCTTCCTGCCCGCCGCGATTCAGGCGCCGATCATCGTCACGTTCCACGCGCCGAAAGACCCGCGTTACCAGTTCAAGGAGTTCTACGAACGGGTCAAGGCCAAGGGATTCATCCTCTACCCCGGCAAATTGACCCAGGTTGAAACATTCCGCGTCGGCTGCATCGGCCACGTCAACCAGGCCGAGATGCACGCGGCCGTGGCGGCGGTTGCCGAAGTCCTGCGCGAGATGGAAGTGTTAGAGATCTGACGCACAACCATCTGCTACACAAATTTGCTCATCATTCCAACAGACAGGATTTGAGACATGAACTACGCAAACCCAACAAAACTCCAGGCCGCCATCCTCGACTGGGCCGGTACCGTCGTTGACTTCGGCTCCTTCGCTCCCACCCAGATTTTCGTCGAAGCCTTCGCCGAGTTCGACGTCCAGGTCTCCATCGAAGAAGCCCGCGGACCGATGGGCATGGGCAAGTGGGACCACATCCGTACCCTGTGCGATCAGCCACAAGTCGCTGAGCGTTATCGCGCCGTGTTCGGCCGCGCACCGACCGACGATGATGTCACCGCTATCTACAAACGCTTCATGCCGCTGCAAATCGAAAAAATCGCCGAACACTCGGCCCTGATTCCGGGCGCACTGGACACCATCGCCACCCTGCGTCAGCAAGGGATCAAGATCGGTTCGTGCTCCGGCTACCCGAAACAGGTCATGGACAAAGTGGTCGAGCTGGCCGCCACCAACGGTTACGTCGCCGACCACGTGGTCGCCACTGACGAAGTCCCCAACGGTCGCCCTTGGCCGGCCCAGGCCCTGGCCAACGTCATTGCGCTGGGCATCGACGACGTCGCCGCCTGCGTGAAGATCGACGACACCGTGCCGGGCATTCTCGAAGGTCGTCGTGCCGGCATGTGGACCGTGGCGCTGATCTGCTCGGGCAACGCGCTGGGCCTGGACTACGAAGGCTATCGCACCCTCGGCAGCGATAAGCTGGACAGCGAACGCAAGCGCATCCACGCGATGTTCGAAGGCTCGCGTCCGCACTACATGATCGACACCATCACCGACTTGCCGGAAGTAATCGCCGACATCAACAAGCGCCTGGCGAATGGCGAAATGCCGCAAAGCAGTTGATCGCGGTTTTCTGCGCATAAAAAAGCGTCAGCTCCATTACGGAACTGGCGCTTTTTTGATGTCGATCACCTGAACCAGAGCGTTATACGGCACAATCACCCAAGGCAAATCCGCCAAAGCGGATTACAGTTAAGGAACGCCGTCGGTCAAGAACGGTGGTTTCAGACCAGACCTGTGAGGAACACCGTATGCCCTGGAAGAATTCCGAATCACGCTACAGCACCGTATCGATCACGCTGCATTGGTTGATGCTGGTCTTGTTGGCGCTGGTTTATGCCTGTATCGAGTTTCGCGGGATCTTTCCCAAAGGCAGTGGCGGTCGCGCGCTGATTGTTGAATCGCACTTCATGCTGGGCCTGACCGTGTTCGTGCTGGTCTGGCTGCGCTTGTTCGCCCGCAGCCTGGGACCCGCACCGCAGATCTTCCCCGCCTCGCCCAAATGGCAAATTACGTTGGCGAAGTTAATGCACTGGGCGCTGTACATTTTCATGATCGCGATGCCGATTCTCGGGTGGCTGGTCACCAGCGCCAAGGGTAATCAAGTGATGTTTTACGGCTTTGACCTGCCAATGCTGGTTTCGGAAGACAAGGCGCTGGCCAAGCAGATCCAGGAGTGGCATGAACTGGGCGGCACCATTGGCTACTGGCTGATCGGCCTGCACGCACTGGCCGGGATCTATCACCATTACGTGGTGCGGGATAACACCCTGCTGCGGATGATGCCCAAGCGCGGCTGAACACAGCTGAACGCGATCCTTGTAGCAGCTGGCGAAGCCTGCTGCGACAAGGATGGGGTGGTTACTGAAATCCCCGGCGGCCTTGCAAGCCGCCGGTGTGGATGAAGAT
Organism: Pseudomonas mucoides; assembly: GCF_015461845.1. GTDB lineage: Bacteria > Pseudomonadota > Gammaproteobacteria > Pseudomonadales > Pseudomonadaceae > Aquipseudomonas > Aquipseudomonas mucoides. The sequence continues at coordinate 1,348,859 of NZ_JACOPW010000002.1, forward strand.
CAAGCGTGTACCCTTTTCAAAATGCCCTGCCTCGACTTGCTCCTTGAGCATCAGCAACGCCTTGCCGGTGTACAGCGGCTCTAAAGGCACACCGCTGGCGTGTTCGGCTTGATCGATGAAGTCGAGTAACGACTGATCGACTTTGGCAAAGCCGCCACGGCTGGCGTCCAGCAGTTCGAAGTTACGCTGCGGCACACCGGCCTCTTGCAGTATCGATTCGACCTGTTGCGCAACGCCGTGATCGTCGGGCACCGCCATCGCGCCATACACACTGCGTTCACCCGCCTCGGCCAGCACCAGGCCGGCCAGGGTGGTGCCGGTTCCGCACGCCAGCCACCAGCCGTCGAAGTCGCTCCATCCCAAACGATTCAATTGATCGTCGACCATTGCCTTCAACGTTATGCACCCTCGCGCGCCACGCAGACCGCCGCCCCCTTCTGGCACTGGATACAGGTCGGGGTATTGCGCCTGCCAGGGCTGCCAGAAACCCGGTTCATGCCGCGCCCGGTAGCCGCCGTAGCCCAACCAGTGCAATTGCATGCCCAATGCCTGCAAGTCCTTCACCGTCGGGGTGTCTTGTGGATGGCCACGCAGCAGTCCCACGGTGGTGAAACCAAAGCGTTTACCGGCGGCGGCCAGTGCGTGCAGGTGATTGGAGTGAGCACCGCCCAGGCTGATGATGCCGTTGGCGCCGGCGAGGTTGGCGGCGTTGAGGTGTTCGATGAGCTTGAACCACTTGTTGCCGCTGATTAGCGGGTCGATTTTCTCCAGGCGCAGGATCGCGACTTCGATGCGGGCGGCGGTGAGCCAGTCGAGAGGGAGGGGGTCGAGAGGGGCTTGGGGTAGCCAGTCGCTGGGAGGGAGGAGCATTGGCGGTACGCATTCTGTCAAAAGACAGCAGCGTAGCAGCTGTCGAGCCCCAGCGAGGCTGCGTTCGGCTGCGAAGCAGTCGTAAAACCAACCACCGCGGTGTTCCAGATAAACCGCGGTGAATGGGTTGACGACTGCTTCGCAGCCGAACGCAGCCTTGCTGGGGCTCGACAGCGGCTACGAGGGATGTGACATGGCCTTAGAGTTCGGCGGCGAGGCGCGACCCCTGATTGATCGCCCGCTTGGCATCCAGCTCCGCTGCCACGTCCGCACCACCAATCAAATGCACGCTCTGCCCGGCCGCGACCAACCCGTCCTGCAATTCACGCAGCGGATCCTGCCCGGCACAGATCACGATGTTGTCCACCGGCAGCACTTGCGGCTCGCCGGTTTCGCCGATGCGGATGTGCAGGCCTTCATCGTCGATCTTCAAATACTCGACGCTGTTGAGCATCTGCACCTGCCTGTTCTTGAGCCCCGTGCGGTGAATCCAGCCCGTGGTTTTACCGAGGCCGTCGCCGACCTTGGATTTCTTGCGTTGCAGCAGGAACACGTCACGCGCCGGTGCATGCGGCTCAGCCTTGATGCCCGCCACACCACCGCGCGCTTCAAGGTGAGTATCGATGCCCCACTCCTTCCAGAACGCTTCGCGGTTCTGACTGGTGGCGACGCCCTGGTGCACGAGAAATTCCGACACGTCGAAACCGATACCGCCCGCGCCGATCACCGCGACACGCTTGCCCACCGGTTTGCGCTCCAGGATCACGTCCAGGTAGCTCAACACCTTGGCGTTTTCCACGCCGGGAATCGCCGGGGTCCGTGGCGCGATGCCGGTGGCGAGAATAATCTCGTCGTAACCGCCCTCGACCAGTCGAGCCACGTCGACGCGGGTGTTCAGGCATACCTCGACGTTGGTGGTCTGCAATTTACGGTTGAAATAGCGCAGGGTTTCGAAGAACTCTTCCTTGCCCGGCACGCGCTTGGCGATGTTGAACTGACCGCCGATTTCGCTGGCCGAATCAAACAGCGTCACCTGATGCCCGCGCTCGGCGGCCACCGTCGCAGCGGACAGCCCGGCAGGACCGGCACCGACCACGGCGATTTTCTTGATCTGCTGCACCGGCAAGTAGTTGAGCTCGGTTTCGTGGCAAGCACGCGGGTTGACCAGGCAACTGGTCAACTTGCCGCCGAAGGTGTGGTCCAGGCACGCCTGGTTGCAACCGATGCAGGTATTGATTTCATCGGCACGCCCTTCAGCGGCCTTGTTGACGAAGTCCGGGTCGGCGAGAAACGGCCGCGCCATCGACACCATGTCGGCATCGCCTTCGGCCAGAATCTGCTCGGCCACTTCCGGGGTGTTGATGCGGTTGGTGGTGATCAGCGGAATGCTCACCGAGCCACGCAATTTGGCGGTGACTTTGCTGAACGCCGCGCGCGGCACTTTGGTGGCGATGGTCGGGATCCGCGCTTCGTGCCAGCCGATGCCGGTGTTGATGATCGTTGCACCGGCCTGTTCGATGGCCTTGGCCAGGGTGACGATTTCTTCCCAGCTGCTGCCGCCTTCCACGAGGTCGAGCATCGACAGGCGGAAGATAATGATGAAGTTCGGCCCCACCGCTTCACGCACGCGACGGACGATTTCCACCGGCAGGCGCATACGGTTTTCGTAGCTGCCGCCCCAACGGTCGGTGCGGTGGTTGGTGTGGGCAGCGAGGAACTGGTTAATGAAATAACCTTCGGAGCCCATGATCTCGACACCGTCGTATTCGGCGGTTTGCGCCAGTACCGAACAGGTCACGAAATCGCTGATCTGTTTTTCGATGCCTTCCTCGTCCAGCTCTTTGGGCTTGAACGGGTTGATCGGCGCCTGGATGGCGCTCGGGGCGACCTGTTTCGGGCTGTAGGCATAACGCCCGGCGTGGAGGATCTGCATGCAGATTTTCCCGCCCGCCTCGTGCACGGCGCGCGTCACGATCCGATGCTTGAGCGCTTCTTCCTCGGTGGTCAGCTTGGCTGCACCGGAATACACCCCGCCCTCGTCGTTAGGGCCGATGCCGCCGGTCACCATCAGGCCAACACCGCCGCGCGCACGTTCGGCAAAGTACGCCGCCATACGCTCGAAACCGCCAGGTTTCTCCTCAAGACCGGTGTGCATCGACCCCATCAGGGTGCGGTTGCGCAGCGTGGTAAAACCCAGGTCCAGCGGGGCCAACAGGTGCGGGTAGTGAGCGGCGGCCATTTGTAACTCCACATCGAGCGATCACGGAAAAAGTGCAGGAGCTCTTCGGCTCCCGTCAGTCATGGTGGACAGACTAAGAGTCGCATCGCTGTCACTCAATGACCGAAACTGACAAGTTAATGATCAAAATGCGCAGCCGCCCTTGGCAAGGGCCGACAGGAACCCCGGCCCTGGCCGCAAACCCTGCCATGGGTTTCAGTTGGATTGGAATTCTTAGCACTGGCGATACGTGTACCCGAGGCCTTTCTCACAACATTTACCCAGGTTTAACTCCCGACATAGCCTTGCTGATACTCACGCGGCGTGCAGCCAAATTCACGCTTGAACACCGTGTGCAGGTATTGCGCCGACTTGAAGCCGCAATCCTGGGCAATCTCGGCAATCCCGGACGTCGTGTTTTCCAACCCGGCAGCGGCAGCGGCCAGTTTGAAACGCAGCACTTCATCATGAACGCTGCGCCCCAACTTGCGACGAAAGTGCGACTCAAGAGATGACCGCGACACCCCCACATAATTCGCCACCTGCTCGGTCTTGATGCCTTGGCAAGCGTATTGCCGAATAAAGTGCAGCGCCTGCATGACATACGGGTCGTCGAGCGGTTGGTGCAAGCTGGAAGTCTGCACATTGATCCCTTCCGGCGGCACCAGGATCTGCGTGCCGGTCGAAGGCATGCCACACAGCATCTGGTGCAGCAAACGTGCGGCGGTACGGCCCATGCTGTCGGTACCCTGGATCACCGAACTGAGCGGCACCCGGGTCAGGCTGCGGGTCAGCGGATCGTTATCGATACCAATCAACGCCACCTGTTCCGGCACCGCGATCCCCGCCGTCAAGCAGGCTTGCAGCAGTTGCCGGGCCCGCGCGTCACTGACCGCGATGATGCCAATGGGTTTAGGCAGGCTGTGCAACCAGGCGATCTGCTGCGCGACGGCGCTGTCCCAAAGCGGTGCGCTGGTTTCCAGGCCACGATAAATTTCGGCGGGCAAGCCATCGCGCTGCAGCAGACGGCGGAAGGCACTCTCGCGCTCCTGCGCCCAGCGATTGGTCTGCGCTTCGGGCAGGCTGAAACAGGCAAAACGGGTCAGGCCGGCGTCGATCAGGTGTTTGTAGGCCAGATTGATCAAAGCGAAATTGTCGGTGGCCACATAAGGCATGTGCCGCGGGTAAGCGCGCTCATCCTCATAGGACCCCCCCACAGCCACCACCGGCAGCTTGATCCCCGCCAGCGCCTGACCAATGACCGGGTCGTCGAAGTCGGCGATGATGCCGTCGCCCTGCCAGCGCTCGATACCCTTCAGCCGGCAGAGAAAGTCCTCCTCCAGAAACAAATCCCAGGACGCCCGGGTGCTGCTCAGATAGTTGCCGATCCCGCTGATGATGCCGCGGTCGTAGATCTTGTTTCCATTGAACAACAGGGCGATGCGGTGGCTGGGCGGAACGGTTTTCATTGTTTTTGTCTCCAGGCCGGTCGGCACAGACTAGGCGCGCGGAGGCGGAATCTCAATACTCAAAATCGAACCCGTGTTTGGTGATTTTCGCAATCGGTCAGCGCCGGGGCGGCGTTACTATCAAGGTCAGTCAGGGCCGCTCTCAAATAACAAGGAAATTGCAGATGACCTACTTCCCCGCGGTCGTCCGGGTTCGCCACAGGACCGACCAACTGCTTCAGTCATCAGCGCTTTACGACCGGCTCCACAAGTAACCTCTCCCCCAAAGTGTTTCCCTGTGTCGCACCGCATGACCGCGACTCTCGAGACCGGACTGCTCGCCTGTACGCGCCGGTTCTCTTGTCCGCCATTGCAGTACGTTTCCAGTATCGATGTGCATCTAAACAACAATAAAAGGACATAACCCTATGAAGAACCTGAAAACCGCCCTGCTCGCCAGCTTCCTGGTCATGATCGGCAACTCGGCCATGGCTGACGCACAACACCCGAAAATCGGCTTTTCGATCGATGATCTGCGCCTTGAGCGCTGGTCCCGCGACCGCGACTACTTCACCGCCGCAGCCGAGCAATTGGGCGCCAAGGTTTACGTGCAATCAGCCGATGCCAACGAGCAGCGGCAGATTTCCCAGATCGAAAATCTGATTTCGCGCGGCGTCGACGTGATTGTCATCGTACCGTTCAACGCCACAGTGCTGAACAATGCGGTTTCCGAAGCCAAGAAGGCCGGGGTCAAAGTTCTTTCCTATGACCGCCTGATCCTGAATGCCGACATCGACGCCTACATCTCTTTCGATAACAAGAAGGTCGGCCAGATGCAGGCTGAAGGCGTGGTCAAGGCGCAACCCAAGGGCAATTACTTCTTGCTGGGCGGAGCGCCGACTGACAACAACGCCAAGATCTTGCGTGAAGGCCAGATGGAAGTGCTTCAACCCTTGATCGACAAAGGCGACATCAAGGTGGTGGGTCAGCAGTGGGTGAAAGAGTGGAACCCGACCGAGGCGCTGAGCATTGTCGAGAACGCCTTGACCGCCAATAACAACAAGATTGACGGCATCGTTGCGTCCAACGATGCCACCGCCGGGGGGGCGATCCAGGCCCTCGCTGCGCAGAAGCTGGACGGCAAGGTACCGGTCTCCGGCCAGGATGCCGACCTTGCGGCGATTAAACGGGTGATCGCTGGCACCCAGACCATGACCGTCTACAAACCATTGAAACTGTTGGCCTCGGAGGCCGCCAAACTGTCTGTGCAATTGGCGCGCAACGAGAAGCCTACGTACAACTCGCAATATGACAACGGCGCCAAAAAGGTCGACAGCATCCTGCTCAAACCGACGCCTTTGACCAAAGACAACATCAACGTGCTTGAGGACGACGGGTTCTATACAAAAGCGCAGATTGCCGGGCAGTAATCGCCAGGTTTTCGACGCTTGCCTGACAATATCGGGCGGCTGACAGTCAGTCGTCGCAGGCAAGCGTTCGTCGAGAAGATTTCCAATCTTTGCTTTCGTTCGAGAGTTTTCAATGTCTGACTATCTGCTGGAAATGAGAGGCATCGTCAAAGCCTTCGGCGGGGTTCGTGCGCTGAATGGCATCGACATCAAGGTCAAACCGGGCGAGTGCGTGGGCTTGTGTGGAGAGAACGGGGCCGGTAAATCGACCCTGATGAAGGTGCTGTCGGCGGTCTATCCTTGCGACACTTGGGAGGGCGACATTCTTTGGCGTGGCCAGCCACTCAAGGCCTATTCGATCAAAGAGACCGAAGCCGCCGGTATCGTCATCATTCATCAGGAACTGACCCTGGTCCCTGATCTTTCCGTCGCCGAAAACATCTTCATGGGCCACGAACTGACACTGCCGGGTGGACGCATGAACTACCCGGCGATGATCCACCGCGCCGAAGCACTGATGCGTGAGCTGAAGGTGCCGGACATGAACGTCTCCCTCCCTGTGTCGCAGTACGGCGGCGGTTATCAGCAATTGGTGGAAATCGCCAAGGCATTGAACAAGAAGGCGCGCCTGCTGATCCTCGACGAGCCCTCCTCGGCCCTGACCCGTTCGGAAATCGAGGTGTTGCTGGACATCATCCGCGATCTGAAGGCCAAGGGCGTTGCCTGCGTCTACATCTCGCACAAGCTCGACGAAGTGGCGGCGGTCTGCGACACCATCTCGGTCATCCGCGACGGTAAACACATCGCGACCACCGCGATGGCCGATATGGACATTGCGCAGATCATCACCCAAATGGTCGGTCGGGAAATGAGCAACCTCTACCCCAGCGAACCGCACGAGATCGGCGAAGTGCTGTTCGAAGCACGCCACATTACCTGCTACGACGTCGACAACCCCGGCCGCAAGCGTGTGGACGACATTTCTTTCGTGTTGAAGCGCGGCGAAATCCTCGGCATCGCCGGACTGGTGGGCGCAGGGCGCACGGAGCTGGTGTCGGCGTTGTTCGGCTCGTATCCCGGTCGCTATGAAGGCGAAGTCTGGCTGGACGGCAAACCCATCGATACCCGCACCCCACTGAAATCGATCAGGGCCGGTTTGTGCATGGTCCCTGAAGATCGCAAACGTCAGGGCATCATCCCGGACCTGGGGGTGGGACAGAACATCACCCTGGCAGTACTCGACAGTTTTTCCCGCATGAGCCGCATCGATGCCGAAGCCGAGCTCAGCAGCATCCAGCAGGAAATCGCCCGGATGCAACTGAAAACCGCGACGCCCTTTTTGCCGATCACCAGCCTCTCCGGCGGGAACCAGCAGAAAGCCGTGCTGGCCAAGATGCTGCTGACCAAACCCCGAGTGTTGATCCTCGATGAACCCACGCGTGGCGTCGATGTCGGCGCCAAATATGAAATCTACAAATTGATGGGTGCGCTCGCGGCCGAAGGCGTAGCGATCATCATGGTGTCGTCGGAACTGGCCGAAGTGCTGGGCGTTTCCGACCGAGTGCTGGTGATTGGTGAAGGCCAGCTGCGCGGTAACTTTATCAACCACGAATTGACCCAGGAGCACGTGCTCGCTGCGGCGCTCAGTCAGCCGAACGGGCATGACAACAACGATCGGAAATCTGCGTAAATGAATCAGGTTAAACAGTTGTTCACCCGCTACAAAATGCTCGCCCTGCTGATTGCCGTGATGATTATCTGGCTGTTTTTCAGCTGGCAAACCGAAGGCGGGTTTCTAACCCCACGCAACCTGTCGAACCTGCTACGGCAGATGTCGATCACCGGGATTCTCGCCTGCGGCATGGTGCTGGTAATCATCAGTGGCGAAATCGACCTGTCGGTGGGTTCGATGCTCGGCCTGCTGGGCGGGGTCGCGGCGATTCTCGATGTGGTTTATCACGTGCCGTTGCCGCTCAACCTTGCGATCGTCGCCCTCTGCGGATTGTTGATCGGCCTGGGCAATGGCTACATGACCGCCTACCTGCGCATCCCCTCCTTCATCGTCGGCCTCGGCGGTATGCTGGCGTTTCGCGGGGTGCTGCTGGGCATTACCGGCGGCACTACCATTGCCCCGGTATCGAGCCAGCTGGTCTACATGGGTCAGGGTTACCTGCCACAACTGGCGGGGATAATTCTCGGCGTGCTGTTGTTTGGCCTGGCCCTGTTCCTCACCTGGCGCCAACGCCTCAACCGCGCCCTGCATGGTTTGTCCATGCACTCGCTGCTGCGCGACAGCATACGTGTGGTACTGATCGGCGTGGTGCTGGCCGGTTTCGTCTACACCCTCAACAGCTACGATGGCATTCCGGTTCCAGTGCTGCTCCTGCTGGTCCTGCTGGGACTGTTCAGTTACGTCACCAGCCAGACCGTGTTCGGCCGCCGCATCTATTCGGTGGGCAGCAACATGGAAGCCACACGCCTGTCCGGCATCAATGTGCAGGCGGTCAAACTGTGGATCTTCGGCATCATGGGCGTCATGTGTGCCCTCGCCGGCCTGGTCAACACCGCCCGCCTCGCGGCCGGCTCACCCTCCGCCGGCAACATGGGTGAGCTGGATGCCATCGCGGCATGCTTCATCGGCGGGACGTCCATGCGGGGTGGCTCTGGCACCGTATATGGTGCGTTGATGGGAGCATTGGTGATCAGCAGCCTGGATAACGGAATGTCGATGCTGGACGTCGACAGCTACTGGCAGATGATCGTCAAGGGCAGCATATTGGTATTGGCGGTTTGGGTAGATGTCAGTACACGGGCAGGACGTCGCTGACTCTCGTTGTCTTCGCCGTCTGGACGCCCCACTCGCAGGCAAGCCGGCATAAAGCCTGAATAGAGAAACGGCTTTTTCAACCTCGAGGGAGCCCAGGGTATTTGTCAGGTCGTTTGCCGTTCACATCCTCTGTTGTCCAGCATCGCAAACCAGGTGCGTGCGGTGCTCGGGCAACAGCAGGACCAGGGACTCATCCCGCTTGGTCTTGCTTTAAATTCAGTAGGGTTTGCCGCAATAGGCCAGGTCATTCGACCCGGCTTGTTAGCCCATTCGCAGACCACAACCCTTCGCTAAATGACGCACAACAGCTGGCGGACTCAACCCGCCAGCGTCCCCAATTGTCTGTCCGGTATTGTCAATTAACCCAGACGCACTGGACGAACAGACGCTACTGACGTCGATCACCACCCACCAGAATACGCGACTGGCGCACCGCTATGAGCAGCATAAAAAATGGGCAGCACAGGCTGCCCACACAAAAAAAAAAGCGGACAGCCTGGGCTGTCCGCAAATATGCGCACATAGAGAGGAGCTTATCGCAACAGCGTTAGAACACCGACTGAATTTTCAGGCCGGCCACCAGCGCGTTATCGACTTCATCAACACCGCCCGGGTGAGTGATGTATTGCAGGTTAGGACGCACGGTCAGCCAGTTGGTAACGTGGAAGCCGTAGTTGATTTCGTAGTTGTACTCGGTGGTCCGCAGTGGCG
>NZ_JACOPW010000020.1 GCF_015461845.1 Pseudomonas mucoides
TGAATCGCCCCTGGTTTCGTAGACACCTCCAAGCCTCATAATGAGGCCCAAATAGGAGGTGCCATGAGTCGTCAGCGTTACCCCGAAGAATTCAAGATCGAAGCGGTCAAGCAAGTGACCGAGAAAGGCAAACCTGTCGCCGATGTCGCCCAGCGCCTGGGCATGTCCGTGCACAGTCTTTACGCCTGGATCAAGGTCTACAGCAAGCCCCAAGAGCAGCGTCAGCAAGACGACGATCAGCAGGCCGAACTGCGCAAGCTACGCGCTGAACTCAAGCGCGTGACGGAAGAGCGAGACATCTTAAAAAAGGCCGCCGCGTACTTTGCCAAGGAGTGCGGCTGAAGTACGCCTTCATCAAGAAGCACTCGACTGATTACCCGGTGCGGCGCCTTTGCCAAACCCTCAAGGTGCACCCCAGCGGCTATTACGCCTGGCTGGCCGAGCCTCAATCTGCCCGAGCAAAAGAAGATCAACGTCTGCTTGGCTTGATCAAACACGCTTGGCTGGAAAGCGGAGGTGTATACGGCTACCGCAAAATTCACGATGACCTGCGTGAGCTGGGAGAGGAATGCGGCCGAAATCGAGTCAGGCGCTTGATGCAGGCGGAGGGACTGCGTTCTCAAACGGGCTATCGGCGGCGTCCAGGGTTCTATGGTGGAAAACCAACAGTGGCCTCGCCCAACCACCTCGCGCGGCAGTTCAAGGTAAGTGAGCCGAACAAGGTCTGGGTGACAGATATCACTTACATCCGCACCTATGAAGGGTGGCTCTACCTCGCGGTAGTGCTGGATCTGTTCTCACGCCAAGTAATTGGTTGGTCAATGAAGCCAAGGATGTGCAGCGACCTGGCTATCGACGCGATGTTGATGGCTGTTTGGCGACGCAAGCCTCAGCAGCAAGTTATGATTCACTCAGATCAAGGCAGTCAGTTCAGTAGCTCGGATTGGAAAAGCTTTTTGAAGGCCAACAATGTAATCAGCAGCATGAGCCGGCGGGGAAACTGCCACGACAATGCCGTAGCCGAGAGCTTTTTCCAGCTTTTGAAGCGAGAGCGAATCCGACGAAAGATCTACACAACCCGTGAAGAAGCCCGAAGTGATATTTTCGATTACATCGAGATGTTCTATAACCCTAAACGCCGACACAGCAGTGCTATGCAGCTGTCTCCAGTAGAGTATGAGAAACGCTATTTCCTGAGCTTGGAGAGTGTCTAGAAAACCAGGGGCGATTCA
>NZ_JACOPW010000003.1 GCF_015461845.1 Pseudomonas mucoides
ATGACCTGAAGCCGCTTGCTGCCGAAAACTGCGTAACTCTTTGTTTACCAAGGAGTTTTCCGTTTCGACTGCGCCGGAAGTGGGGCGAATTATAGACATCCAGAATCTGCCGTCAAGCAATGATTTGCAGCTTTACTCGGATTTCAGCGTAATACGCGCAAATGACTTCTTACCGGCCTGACAAACGTGCGTCGCGCCCAGTACGTATATAAAGGTGCGATCAACCACCTCACCATCTATACGTACACCGCCAGCATTCAACAGGTCACGCGCCACCGCCGAATTCTTCACCAAACCTGCCTTATTAAGAACAGCCGCAATCGGCATATCTTCAGCAGCAGTCAATTCGATCTCAGGCAGATCATCCGGCAGCTCACCTTCCTTCATACGATTGCCTGCTCCACGGTGAGCATTGGCCGCAGCCTCCTCTCCATGGAAACGCGCAACGATCTCTTCAGCCAGCTTGATCTTGATGTCGCGCGGGTTCGCACCAGCCTCGACATCGGCACGGAATACATTGATCTCTTCCATGGAGCGGAAGCTGAGCAATTCGAAGTAACGCCACATCAGTGCATCCGGAATGGAAACCAGCTTGCTGTACATGACACCCGGCGCTTCCTGGATACCGACGTAATTGCCCAGAGACTTGGACATCTTCTTCACGCCATCCAGGCCTTCGAGCAACGGCATAGTCAGAATGCACTGCGGCTCTTGACCGTACCCGCGCTGAAGCTCGCGCCCCATCAACAGGTTGAACTTCTGATCGGTACCGCCCAACTCGACATCTGCACGCAGCGCGACCGAGTCATAACCCTGAACCAGCGGATAGAGGAACTCATGAATCGCGATGGGCTGATTGGTTGTATAGCGCTTGTCGAAATCGTCGCGCTCGAGCATGCGCGCGACCGTGTACTGCGAAGTCAGGCGAATGAAGTCGGCCGGCCCCATCTGATCCATCCAGGTGGAGTTGAACGCAACTTCGGTTTTAGCCGGATCAAGAATCTTGAAGACCTGGGTCTTGTAGGTCTCGGCATTCTCGAGGACCTGCTCACGGGTAAGCGGCGGACGAGTCGCACTCTTCCCGCTCGGATCACCAATCATTCCGGTGAAGTCACCGATAAGGAAGATCACCTGATGCCCCAGTTCCTGGAACTGGCGCAGCTTATTAATAAGCACGGTGTGACCCAGGTGCAAATCCGGCGCAGTCGGATCGAAGCCAGCCTTAATACGTAGCGGTTGGCCACGTTTGAGCTTCTCGATCAGCTCGGACTCGACCAACAGTTCTTCCGCACCACGTTTAATCAGCGCTAGCTGCTCTTCAACCGACTTCATAACAGACCCGCAAGGCTCGAATTCAAAGGGGACCAACCATACAAGATCACGCGTCAAATACAAAGTTTGGCCGGCGCAATGACGCCAATCCGCCGGCAGAGTGTCCGCGGACTTGCTTCAGAGATGATTTGGTTATATTTTATACAGTTATTTCATCTTCATCATGTCATTCATCTTTTCCAATTCATCTTTTTTCAAAGTCAAAAATCACTTATGACCAAAGAATCGTCTAAAGCGCCACCGCTTTACCCGAAGACCCACCTGCTCGCAGCAAGTGGCATCGCCGCTCTGCTGAGCCTGGCGCTTCTGGTATTCCCTTCCAGCGATGTTGAAGCCAAAAAGACCACCCTGAGTCTTGAACTGGAAACCCCTGCTGATCAACTGTCACAAGAACAAGACGCTGCAGAGGCTGCTCAAGCCACAAATGAACCCGTAGCCTCCCCTTTCGCGCAGATCGAAAACGCCGCCGAAGAACCGCAGGAAACCGCTCAGGCCGCGCCTGTGGTCGAAGAAAAGAAGGCTCCAAACCATAGGGAAGTGATCGTCTCCAAAGGCGATACGCTCTCCACACTGTTTGAGAAAGTTGGCCTCCCGGCCGCTGCGGTGCATGAAATCCTCGCCAGCGACAAGCAAGCCAAGCAGTTCAGCCAGCTTAAACATGGGCAGAAGCTCGAATTCGAACTGGACCCTAAAGGCCAGTTGACCAACCTGCACAGTAAGATCAGCGACGTCGAAAGCATTACCCTGACCAAGAATGACAAGGGTTATGTGTTCAACCGCATCACTGCCAAGCCCACCGTGCGTTCCGCCTACGTTCATGGCGTCATCAACAGCTCGTTGTCGCAATCCGCCGCTCGCGCCGGACTGTCCCACAGCCTGACCATGGACATGGCCAGCGTGTTTGGCTACGACGTCGACTTCGCCCAGGATATTCGCCAGGGTGACGAGTTCGATGTGATCTACGAGCAAAAAGTCGTCAACGGCAAGCCTGTCGGCAACGGCCCGATCCTTTCCGCACGTTTCACCAACCGCGGCAAGACCTACACCGCTGTGCGTTACATCAACAAACAAGGCAACAGCAGCTACTACACGGCTGACGGCAACAGCATGCGCAAAGCGTTCATCCGTACCCCGGTTGATTTCGCCCGCATCAGTTCGAAATTCTCCATGGGCCGCAAGCACCCGATCCTGAACAAAATTCGCGCCCACAAAGGCGTTGACTATGCAGCACCACGGGGCACGCCAATCAAGGCTGCCGGCGACGGTAAAGTATTGTTGGCCGGTCGCCGCGGCGGCTATGGCAACACCGTGATCATCCAGCACGGCGCCACCTACACCACGCTGTATGGCCACATGCAAGGCTTCGCCAAAGGCGTGAAGACTGGAGGCACGGTTAAACAGGGCCAGGTCATCGGCTTCATCGGCACCACCGGGCTCTCCACCGGCCCGCACTTGCACTATGAGTTCCAGGTCAACGGCGTTCACGTCGATCCACTGGGCCAGAAGTTGCCAATGGCCGATCCGATCGCCAAGGCTGAGCGCTCGCGCTTCCTCGCGCAGAGCCAGCCGCTGATGGCGCGCATGGATCAAGAGAAGGCCACCCTGCTGGCTTCGAGCAAGCGCTAAGCCATGACGGTCTATATTGGTGTGATGTCCGGAACCAGTCTCGATGGCCTGGACATCGCGCTGGTTGAGCTCTCCCCGGCGATCAAACTGATCGCCACGCACTACATTCCCATGCCGGAGTCCCTGCGCACCGAGCTGCTTGGCTTGTGCGCCAGCGGCCCGGACGAGATTGCCCGCTCCGCCATCGCCCAACAAAACTGGGTAAGACTGGCGGCCCAGGGCATTCACTCCCTGCTCGATCAACAAAACCTGAAGCCCGAAGACATTCGCGCGATTGGCAGCCACGGCCAGACCATTCGCCACGAACCGGCGCGCGGCTTTACCGTGCAGATCGGCAACCCCGCCCTGCTGACCGAGTTGACCGGCATCACCGTAGTCAGTGACTTCCGCAGCCGCGATGTGGCCGCAGGCGGGCAAGGTGCTCCGCTGGTTCCCGCCTTCCACGAAGCCTTGTTTGATGAAAGCGCAGGTCATCGCGCGGTGTTGAATGTGGGCGGATTCAGCAACCTTAGCCTGATTGAACCCGGTAAACCGGTTGCGGGTTTCGACTGCGGTCCGGGCAATGTGCTGCTGGATGCCTGGATTCACCAGCAGCGCGGCGACAACTTCGATCGTGACGGCCAATGGGCCGCCAGCGGCAACGTCGAACCGGATCTGCTCAATGAATTGCTCAGCGATCCCTTCTTCGTGACCAAAGGCCCAAAAAGTACTGGCCGCGAAGTGTTCAACCTGCCCTGGCTGACACAGCATTTGTCGAAGCTACCGACCTTCGCCGCCGAAGACGTGCAAGCCACGCTGCTCGAACTCACCGCGCTGACCATCGCTGAGTCACTGCAACACGCCCAGTCGAACACTCAAGAACTGCTGGTCTGCGGCGGCGGCGCGCACAATACGACGCTGATGAAGCGCTTGGCCGGCTTGCTGCCGAATGCGCAAGTCAGCAGCACCGCCACTCACGGTGTAGACCCCGACTGGGTTGAAGCCATGGCTTTCGCCTGGCTGGCCCATTGCTGCCTCGAAGGCATCGCCGCCAACCGCCCAAGCGTCACCGGCGCCCGCGGCCAGCGCGTACTCGGTGCGATCTACCCCGCATAAACCCCAGACAGCAAAACGCCGCATAACCCATAAGGTCCTGCGGCGTTTTACAGTGTGCTGAAGGTGCGATCAGATCGAGAATGAAGAACCGCAGCCACAGGTAGTGCTGGCGTTCGGGTTCTTGATCACGAAACGCGAACCTTCCAGACCTTCCTGATAATCCACCTCGGCGCCTGCCAGGTACTGGAAGCTCATCGGGTCCACGACCAGGCTCACGCCCTCGCGCTCGACGATGGTGTCGTCATCGGCCACTTCTTCATCGAAGGTGAAGCCGTACTGAAAACCTGAACAACCGCCGCCCGTAACGAATACGCGCAGCTTCAAGCGATCATTCCCCTCTTCATCGACCAGGCTCTTCACCTTGTGCGCGGCACCGTGGGTGAATTGCAAAGCCGTGGGGGTGAAGGATTCGACGCTCATGCTGACTATCTCCCGGCGTTACGCCGCCATAATGCGTGATGACGCGCATTATCCGCTTCTCCTAGAAAATCGGTCAACTATTGTTACGGTATATCAATCAAGCAAACTGTCCGACCAGAATGCAAAAAGGCCCATTCAATGGGCCTTTTTGCTCTCCGCGATTGCGCCTTACGGCAGCATGCCGGCGTGGGATAAGCCGAAGCGCTCGTCCAGGCCGAACAGAATGTTCATGTTCTGCACCGCCTGACCCGACGCGCCTTTGACCAGGTTGTCGATCACAGACAGCACGACGACCAGGTCGCCATCTTGCGGACGATGCACGGCAATACGGCAGACATTGGCCCCGCGCACGCTGCGGGTTTCCGGGTGGCTGCCGGCTGGCATTACATCGACGAACGGTTCATTGGCGTAGCGCTTTTCAAACAACGCTTGCAGATCGACCGAGCGATCCACGACGGTTGCGTAAAGCGTCGAGTGAATGCCGCGAATCATTGGCGTCAGGTGCGGAACGAAGGTCAGGCCGACGTCCTTGCCTGCTGCACGACGCAGCCCTTGGCGGATTTCCGGCAAGTGACGGTGACCTTTCACCGAATAAGCCTTCATGCTTTCCGACGTTTCGGAGTACAGCGATCCTACAGAGGCGCCACGACCCGCTCCGCTGACACCGGATTTGCAGTCAGCGATCAAGCGCGTGGTATCCGCCAGGCCCGCTTCGAGCAGTGGCAGGAAACCCAATTGCGTAGCGGTCGGGTAGCAACCTGGCACCGCGATCAGGCGAGCCTCCTTGATCTGTTCACGATTGACTTCCGGCAAACCGTAAACCGCCTCTTCCAGCAGTTCCGGAGCACCGTGCGGCTGGCCGTACCACTTGGCCCACTCAACAGAGTCCTGCAGACGAAAGTCCGCTGACAGGTCGATGACCTTGGTCCCGGCTGCCAGCAGTTCGCCCGCCAACGCATGGGCAACGCCGTGTGGTGTGGCAAAGAACACCACGTCGCAAGCACCCAATGTCTTGATGTCCGGAACGCTGAACGCCAGGCCGTCGTAATGGCCTCGCAGGTTCGGGTACATGTCGGCCACGGCCAGGCCAGCCTCGGATCGGGAAGTGATCACTACCACTTCAGCTTGCGGATGCTGTGCCAACAGACGCAGCAGTTCGACACCGGTGTAACCCGTGCCGCCGACGATACCGACCTTGACCATAAACCTGCCCTCAACGAACCCACTGGAAAGCCGTCGATAATAGGGTGCGTATCGTCCTGCGACAACCGGCAAGGTGACGTGCGGCCGCTCAAGCCTCTACTATCCGGGCTACCGTGAACCTGGGAATAACTAAAAATGCTCTATTTGTGGCTCAAAGCGTTTCATATCGTCAGCATGGTCTGCTGGTTTGCCGGCCTGTTCTACCTGCCGCGCCTGTTCGTCTATCACGCACAGAGTGAGGACACGGTCAGCAAGGAACGCTTCAGCGTCATGGAGCGCAAGCTGTACCGAGGCATCATGGGCCCGGCGATGATCGCCACCCTGATCTTCGGCATTGCGCTGATCGCCCTCAATCCGAGCATCTTCAGTCAAGGCGCATGGATTCACGCCAAACTGACCCTGGTGGTGATCCTGATCGGCTACCACCACATGTGCGGTGCGCAGGTGAAGCGCTTTGCCCGTGGCGAAAACACCCGCAGCCATGTCTTTTATCGCTGGTTCAATGAAGTCCCGGTTCTGATATTGCTGGCTATCGTCATTCTGGTCGTCGTTCGGCCGTTCTAACTTTAATACGCACCACTTTCCGGGGTACTTCCAATGTCGCTGCCCGCTCTGCTCGAACAACGTTTGCGTCTGCCGGTCGTGGCTGCGCCGATGTTCCTGATTTCCAATCCGCAATTGGTGCTCGCCTGCTGCCGTAATGGCGTGGTGGGCAGTTTCCCCGCGCTCAACCAGCGTGAGAGCAGCGGGTTCAAAGCCTGGCTGGAAGAGATCGAGGCAGGCCTGGCGATACTGGAGAACCCGGCCCCTTATGCGGTCAACCTGATCGTCCACAACAGCAACCCACGCCTGCAAGCGGACCTGGCGATCTGCATCGAGCACAAAGTGCCGATTGTGATTACCAGTCTCGGCGCGGTGAAAGAAGTGGTCGACGCCGTGCACAGCTATGGTGGCCTGGTGTTCCACGACGTGACGACTCGCCGCCACGCGGAAAAAGCCGCCGAGGCTGGTGTGGACGGGTTGATCGCCGTGGCTGCGGGCGCCGGTGGCCACGCTGGCACCTGGAGTCCGTTCTCGCTGATTGCCGAAATTCGTCAGTTCTTCGACAAGACGCTGTTGCTGGCCGGCTGCCTGAACCATGGCCACGAGATTCTCGCGGCACAATTGCTCGGTGCGGATTTGGCCTACTTCGGTACGCGATTTATCGGCACCACTGAAAGTCATGCGCCTGACGCATACAAAGAAATGTTGCTGACTTCCAGGGCGGCGGACATCGTCCATACTCCTGCGGTGTCCGGCATACCGGCGAGTTTCATGCGCCAAAGCCTGGAAGCCGCCGGTTTCGACATGGCGGCCTTGCAAAACAAGGGTGAGGTCAACTTCGGTTCCAAACTGAAACCGGTCAGCGACGAAGCCAAAGCCTGGAAAACCGTGTGGTCTGCGGGTCAGGGCGTTGGGGAAATCGATGATTTGCCGAGTGTCGATCAATTGGTCGCACGGCTGGACGCGGAATACCGCAAGGCACTGGATCTGGCGGCACAGCTGCCAAAACGCTGGCCGCGCTGAGAGGAAAGTTTTGGCCAGCCCAACCCGGCTGGCCTTACACTCTGTAGCTGCAACACTTCTAACTCAAACACTCGCGACAAGGATGCCTCGCAATGAGCGAAAACCGTTTCAAGATCGTATTCGACGGCGCTCTGCTGCCAGGCGTCGACCTCACGACCGCCAAGCAGAATCTCGCCGCGCTGTACAAAAGCGAAGTCGCTGCGGTTGAACGGCTGTTCACCGGCAAGACCGTCACGCTCAAGCAGGATCTGTCGCACGTCGACGCACAAATTTACCTGCAGGCGCTGACGAAAACCGGCATCAATGCACGGATCGAAAGCGAGTCATCTATCGAGCTGAACCTGGCCGACGCGCACGAACACGCTCCCGCCAGGCCCCAGCCTGTCTTCGCCGAACCAGCCTCCCCCTACGCTCCGCCTCAGGCCAGCGTCGGCGAAAGCCTGCCGGCGTTCGCCACACTTAAGCCGTTCAGTGTCGAAGGTCGCATCGGACGCTTGCGTTATCTGGCGTGGACGATGGCCCTGACCCTTGTCTTGCTCGCCGTCGGTTCGGTCCTGGCCATCCTGGCGTTCGCGATTATCAGTGCCGATTCGACGGCAGGCTTGATCATCGGCGGCCTGGTCGCGTTCATTCTGTTCGTTGCAGTGGCGGTCGTCAGTATCCAGTTCAGTGTTCAACGCTTGCACGACATCGGCTGGTCCGGCTGGCTATGGCTGTTGAACCTCGTCCCGTTCGTAGGCAGTTTCTTCCCGCTGGTGATTATGGTCGCCCCAGGCACCAACATCGCCAACCGCTACGGCCCGCCACCTCCGCCCAATACCACGGCGGTCAAAGTGCTTTCTTCGTTGTGGGTTGTGTTTATCGCCATCGTCATCGTGGGAGCTCTGGCCGGCGGTTACAGTGCGATTCAGGAAGAATACGAAAGCACCACGACAAGCAGCTACGACAGCGGCTCGGTGACCACCGAAGACGTTGAAGTCGAACCGGCCGAAGCAGCCGAACCCGCACCGGATTCTGCAGACGATGAAGCCGAAGAAGCCCCGGCCCCTGTAGACTCTGCGAAAGAATAAACAGCGCTCCCCGCCCGTGACACCTGCGTCGCGGCGCGGAGCTGTTGCGATGGAGAACTGCATGACCCGTTACGCTCTGATCACTGGCGCTTCCAGCGGTATCGGCCTGGCGATGGCCGAAGCGCTGGCCCGCCGTGGCCGCAGCCTGATTCTGGTGGCCCGACAGCGTGATCAGCTGGAAAGTATTGCGATTGAACTGACTCAACGTTTTGGCGTGGAAGTGCTGTTCCGTGCCTGTGACCTTGGCGAGCCACTACGCCTGTCGGGCTTTCTGCTGGAACTGGAGGAAGGTGACCGGCAGATTGATCTGCTGGTCAACTGCGCCGGCATGGGCACCTGCGGTCCCTTTCTCGCTCAAGACTGGATGACCGAGCAGGACCTGATCGAAGTGAACATTCTGGCGCTCACCCGCCTCTGCCACGCCATCGGAAATTCCATGGCCTTGCAGGGTGGCGGGCAGATCCTCAATGTCGCCTCGGTCGCTGCGTTCCTTCCCGGCCCGTGGATGAGTACCTACTACGCGAGCAAGGCGTACGTGCTGCATTTTTCCGAAGGCTTGCGCGTCGAACTGAAGAAATGCGCGGTCAAGGTCTCGGTGCTGTGCCCCGGCCCGACGCGCACCGGTTTCTTCCGTACCGCGCAATTGGACACTGGCAAACTGACCAACAGCAAAATGCTCATGAGTCCTGAAGAAGTGGCGCTCTATACCGTACGCGCCCTGGAGAAAAATCGCGCCATCATCATCCCCGGCCGACGCAACCGCTGGCGCGCCTTCCTGCCACGGCTCGGCTCGCGCTGGCTGAATCGGACTATCGCCGGCATGGTCAACAAGGTTTACTGCCCACGCTGAATGGTCCTTCGGTAAAACCATGGGTACACTCAGGCCAGCCAAAAACAACGGAGAAAACAGCTGTGGATACTCTGTTCACCAAGATCATCAACCGGGAAATCCCGGCCAAGATCATTTACGAGGACGACCAGGTACTGGCCTTCCACGATATCGCCCCACAGGCACCTGTGCATTTTTTGGTGATCCCAAAGAAACCGGTGCGCACCCTTAACGAACTCACCGAGGACGACAAGGCGCTGGCCGGGCATATTCTGTTCACCGCACAGCGTCTGGCGCTGGAACTGGGTTGCGAAAAAGGTTTCCGCGTTGTCATGAACTGCAATGAAGAAGGTGGGCAGACTGTCTATCACATTCATATGCACGTGCTGGGTCAGCGTCAGATGCACTGGCCGCCGGGCTGATTGCCGGCTGCTCCAGGGGAGTGGCCAGCCACTCCCGCATGACCCAGCTCAAACCTTCCCCGGCCGATTGGGTTAAACTGGCCGCCGAGATTTTTCCCGGAGGTCAGCATGACTACCCAACGTCACTACTCGCCGATTGACCGTCTTCTGCTGCAAGCCGATGCCGCCATGCGCACCCTGCTGCCCTTCAGTGGCCAGCCTTACCGCCCGTCGCCGGCCATCGTCCAGCCCGATGCAAAATTGAGCGATGAGGACACCCGGCACGTTGCCGGCCTGATGCGCATCAACCATACCGGTGAAGTCTGCGCCCAGGCGTTGTATCAAGGGCAAGCCCTGACCGCCAAGC
Organism: Pseudomonas mucoides; assembly: GCF_015461845.1. Taxonomy (GTDB): domain Bacteria; phylum Pseudomonadota; class Gammaproteobacteria; order Pseudomonadales; family Pseudomonadaceae; genus Aquipseudomonas; species Aquipseudomonas mucoides. The sequence continues at coordinate 9,910 of NZ_JACOPW010000003.1, forward strand.
TCCCGCATGTGCGCGCCGCCATGGAACATGCTGCCGAAGAAGAAATCGACCATCTGGTCTGGTGCGAGCAACGCATTCATCAGTTGGGCAGCCATACCAGCATTCTTAACCCGCTGTTCTACGGCATGTCCTTCGGGATTGGCGCAGTAGCCGGGTTGATCAGCGACAAAGTCAGCCTCGGTTTTGTTGCCGCTACTGAACATCAAGTGTGCAAGCATTTGAATGAACACCTGGAGCAATTGCCGGCGGAGGACGAAAAATCCCGGGCGATTCTTGAGCAGATGCGTATTGATGAAGAACATCACGCTGAGAGTGCGCTGGATGCGGGCGGGTTCCGTTTTCCGGCACCAGTGAAGTTCGGGATGAGTTTGTTGGCCAAGGTGATGACCAAGAGTACTTATCGGATCTGATAGATGCACTGCCCCGGAGGGCCCTATCGCGAGCAGGCTCGCTCCTACAGGGTTCTTCGTTTCAGCCATAAAAAAGGCGACTGCCGTGAGGGAGTCGCCTTTTTTGTGTTCGAGAATCTTACGCCATATTGCGTGCGTAGAAGATTTCGAGCATTTCGTGCTTCACACGCTCAGTCACCTGGGCACGTTGCTCAGAGGACAGGTTGCTGGTGGCGTCACCGAACAGGTAGTTATCCAGTTCGAAGTTCTTCAACAGCATTTTGGTGTGAAACAGGTTTTCCTGGTACACGTTCACGTCAGTCATCTGGTACGCGTCGCGGGTGTCGTCGGACAGGTAGTTCTGGATCGAATTGATCTCGTGGTCGATGAAGTGCTTTTTGCCTTCAACGTCACGGGTGAAACCGCGCACACGATAATCCACGGTCACGATGTCCGAATCGAACTGGTGAATCAGGAAGTTGAGTGCTTTCAACGGTGAGATGACACCACAGGTCGACACGTCAATGTCCACACGGAAAGTCGCAATACCGTCCACCGGATGGATTTCCGGGTAGGTGTGCACCGTGATGTGGCTCTTGTCGAGGTGGGCCAGGATAATTTCAGGCAGCGGGCCCGGGGACTCTTCGATCTGGCTGTCGGTCGGGGTTACCGGCTCTTCAGAGATCAGAATCGTGACGCTGGCGCCCTGTGGTTCGTAGTCCTGACTGGCAATGTTCAGGATGTTGGCACCAATGATATCGACAACTTCCGTGAGGATCTGCGTCAGGCGTTTCGCGTTGTACTCTTTATTGATGTACTCAACGTAAGCCTGTTGGTCTTGCGGGGTTTCCGCGTAGCAGATGTCATAGATGTTGAAGCTCAAGGTCTTTGTCAGGTTATTGAACCCGTGGAGCTTGAGTTTGCTTTTCACCGTTAAAAACTCTCTATGTATTGCGGCCTGGCCGCGTGATCAAGCATGCCCGTCAAATGCGAACAACGCACCTGCGTAGGACGGTTAACACCTCTTCGCGATGGCGATTTTGGTTGTCAGTTCGGGGGCGCGGCCTGTCGGTTGACGGACCACTACCCTGAAAAAAGTGGCGCATTATGCAGACGTCAGCTTGGGTTCGCCAGAGTCTGCACCGCTTTTATGATAGTTGAATGTCGGCTCAACCGAGTTCGATGATCTCGTAGTCGTGGGTAATCGCCACGCCAGCGGCGCCCAACATGATCGAGGCCGAGCAATACTTCTCCGCCGACAGCTCAATGGCGCGCTTGACCTGGGCTTCTTTCAGCCCGCGGCCCTTGACCACGAAGTGCATGTGAATCTTGGTGAAGACCTTCGGGTCCTCGGTCGCACGCTCGGCTTCAAGGAAGGCTTCGCAGCTTTCAACGGCCTGACGGGACTTCTTGAGGATGCTGACCACGTCGAAATTGCTGCAACCGCCGACACCCAGCAGGAGCATTTCCATCGGCCGGACACCCAGGTTGCGACCGCCAGCATCGGGCGGACCGTCCATGACCACGACATGACCGCTGCCGGATTCACCGAGGAACATGGCTTCGCCAGCCCATTGGATGCGTGCCTTCATCGCCAAGACTCCACTGTCTAAAAAAGGGACGCCAGCTTAGCACAGGGCCCCTGATTGACAGCGTTTCACCTTCCTAGGACGCAGGTGTCCAAGCCGTAGGTAAATTCTCAAATATTGCAGGAAGTGTCTGTTAAGCTGACGCCAATTCGCTGGCGCATAGCCAGCTTTGCCTCGACCCTAGTCAGCAGCTCATAAGAAAACCAAACACACACCGTGACGTCTTTTCGGGATACAACCATGGTTGCTATTACCCCAATACCCAAAATCAAAAACCTCGACAAGCTGTTGATGCATTGCCAACGCCGTCGCTATGCGGCCAAGAGCAACATCATTTGCGCGGGTGATCGCTCGGAAACCCTGTTTTTCATCATCAAAGGCTCGGTCACGATCCTGATCGAGGACGACGATGGTCGTGAAATGATCATCGCCTACCTGAACGCCGGGGACTTTTTCGGTGAGTTGGGGCTGTTCGAACAGGCTGGCCTGGAACAGGCACGCAGCGCCTGGGTGCGCGCGAAGATCGAATGCGAAGTCGCGGAAATCAGCTACGCGAAATTCCGCGAGCTGTCCCAGCAAGACCCAGACATTCTTTACGTCCTCAGCGGACAAATCGCACAACGTCTGCGCAATACCACGCGCAAGGTCGGCGACCTGGCGTTCTTCGATGTGACCGGACGCGTCGCTCGTTGCCTGCTGGAACTGTGCAAGCAGCCGGATGCGATGACTCACCCGGACGGCATGCAGATCAAAGTGACCCGCCAGGAAATCGGAAGGATTGTCGGTTGCTCGCGTGAAATGGTCGGCCGCGTGCTCAAGGATCTGGAGGAACGCAACCTGGTGGACGTCAAAGGCAAGACCATGGTGGTCTTCGGTACGCGCTAAGCCTTGAACAGGTCTGCCAGCAATTGGCGATAAAGCGCGTCGAGCCGCCCGAGTGCATCGGGCGCGGCGAACTTCTCATGCAGGGCGATGTGGCTTTCGGCGCGAACCCGCTGTTCCAGGCCGCAGGCTTCATTGAAACGATTGACCGCCGCAACCATCGATTCCCGCTCGTTATCCAGCAACAACGCACCATGCACCAATCCGACCGGACGCGTGCCGCCCTTGCTCTGGCGCCAACGCTGAGCTGTGCCGACCATCTTGCGGCCATCAAGGTTGACGTTGAAACGGCCATCGCAGAACGCGCCTTCGATTTCGCCGAGGGACGACACGCCGCCCAGCTCATCCAACAACTGGCAGATAGGATCGCAGAGTCGGTGATAGGCGGTTTCGATGCGGTTTTGGTCGCCTTCGCTGCGTGGCGGTGCGTAGACCAATGCGATGTTGAGGGTGGATGCCGATTGCGGCACGGGCTCACCGCCGGTTTCACGCAAGAGCACGGGCCAACCGGCAGCGGCCGAGACTTCGCACGCAGCTTCGAAACCGGATAAGCGGTTCAGGCGTCGGGGCATGACCAGGGCGCGGTCATTGGGTTGCCAGAACAGCAGGCCTAATTCCGAATCTCCGGTGCAGACCGCTGCCAGCAAGTCTTGTTCGGCTTGCAGGCCGGCTTCGACAGTCAAAGAGACGATTGAGGTCATAAGGCATTCCGTTGGACTTGAAGTCTGAGGTGCTATTTATGCCGCCATCGCGAGCAAGCTCGGCTCCTACATGGGTTCTCCTGCAGGAGCCGAGCTTGCTCGCGATAGGGTCGACTCGGTCTGCGTGTAATCAGTCGAGTGTAGAACCACTCACCGCAGTACCGCGCTCCGGAAAGAACAGTCGCTGCAACTCGGTCCCCGGGCTTTCGGCACGCATGAACGCTTCGCCGACCAGGAACGCATACACGTCGCTGATTTCCATCAATTCGACATCCGCACGGTTGAGGATGCCGCTTTCGGTAATCACCAGGCGATCACGAGGGATGCGCGGCAACAGGTCGAGGGTGGTTTCCAGGCTGACATCGAACGTGTGCAGGTTGCGGTTGTTGATGCCGACCAGCGGAGTGTCGAGGGTTTTCAAGGCCCGCTCCAGCTCGTCGCCGTCGTGAACTTCTACCAGCACATCGAGGCCGACACCTTTTGCCACGGCAGCCAGCTCGGCCATTTTCACGTCATCCAGTGCGGAGACGATCAACAACACGCAATCGGCGCCCAGCGCACGGGCTTCGACGATCTGATAAGGATCGATCATGAAATCCTTGCGGATCACCGGCAGTTTGCACGCCGCCCGGGCTTGTTGCAGATACGCATCGGCGCCCTGGAAGTAATCGATATCGGTCAGCACCGACAAACACGTCGCGCCGCCCTTCTCGTAGCTTTCGGCGATGTCGGCAGGAACGAAGTTCTCGCGGATCACGCCCTTGCTCGGCGAAGCTTTCTTGATTTCGGCAATCACCGCCGGTTGCTTGCGCTTGGCCTGCGCCAACAATGCCTGGGCGAAACCACGGGGTGCATCGGCCGCCTTGGCCAGACTTTCCAGCTCGGCCAGGCTCACACGAGCGCTACGCTCGGCGACTTCCTGGACCTTGCGCGCCAGAATGTTTTCCAGAACCGTCGGTACACTCATCCCTCATTCTCCACTCGAAATACCGCGGTAAATGCACCCAACTCCTCGAGTTTCTCCCGAGCAAGACCGGTGTGCAGCGCGTCGTGCGCCAGGGCAACGCCCTCTTTCAAACTGGTGGCATGGTCAGCGGCATACAGGGCGGCACCGGCATTGAGCATGATCATTTCGGCGGCTTTCAGACCGCTTTCGGTTTTGCGTTTGCCCAACGCATCGCGAATCAATTCCAGCGAGGCCGCCGGGCTTTCCACGGCCAGGCCATGCAGGCTCTGGCTCTTCATGCCCAGGTCTTCAGGCTCGACCCAATACTCGCTGATCTGGTCGTTCTTCAATTCCGCCACGAAGGTCGGCGCGGCCAGGCTGAATTCGTCCAGGCCATCTTTCGAATGCACCACCAGCACGTGCTTGCTGCCCAATCGCTGCAGGACTTCGGCCAATGGCCGGCACAGCGCCTGGTTGAACACGCCCACCACCTGATGTTTCACACCGGCCGGATTCGTAAGCGGGCCGAGCATGTTGAACAAGGTACGCAGGCCTAGATCCTTGCGCGGACCGGCGGCGTACTTCATGGCGCTGTGGTGAGTCTGGGCGAACATGAAACCGATGCCGACGTTGTCAATGCAACGCGCGACTTGAACCGGAGTCAGGTTCAGGTAGATCCCCGCCGCTTCCAGCAGATCGGCGCTGCCGCTTTTGCCCGAGACCGCACGGTTACCGTGCTTGGCCACGGTGCAACCGGCCGCCGCAACCACGAAAGCAGAAGCGGTCGACACGTTGAAAATGTTGGCACCGTCACCGCCGGTGCCGACCACGTCGACGACGCTGTCGAGGGTCTTGAGTTCGACCTTGTCCGCCAGCTCGCGCATGACCGACACGGCGCCGACGATTTCGTCGATGCTCTCGCTCTTCATGCGCATGGCCATCATGAATGCGCCGATCTGCGCATCTGTGCATTGGCCGGTCATGATTTCGCGCATCACATCGCGCATTTCATCGGTGCTGAGGTCGAGGTGATCGACGATACGGCCCAGGGCTGTCTTGATATTCATGAAAGGTCCTTAGCGCGTGCCGCCGGTTTGTTTGAGGAAGTTAGCGAACAGTTCGTGGCCCTGCTCGGTCAGGATCGACTCAGGGTGGAACTGCACGCCTTCGATGTTCAGGGTTTTGTGGCGCAGGCCCATGATCTCGTCGACCGAGCCGTCTTCAAGCTGGGTCCAGGCGGTCAGCTCCAGGCAGTCGGGCAAGGTTTCACGCTTGACGATCAGCGAATGGTAGCGGGTGACCGTCAATGGACGATTCAGGCCTTCAAATACGCCCTTGTCCTCGTGGAATACCGGGCTAGTCTTACCGTGCATCACTTGACGGGCGCGCACCACATCACCGCCAAAGGCCTGGCCGATGGACTGGTGGCCGAGGCAGACGCCAAGAATCGGCAGTTTGCCGGCGAAATGCTTGATCGCTTCAATCGATATCCCCGCTTCGGTCGGGGTGCAAGGACCGGGGGACACCACGATGCGCTCTGGGTTGAGGGCTTCGATTTCAGCGATGGTCAGTTCATCGTTGCGCACGACTTTGACCTGGGAGCCGAGCTCACCGAGGTACTGCACAACGTTGTAGGTAAAGGAGTCGTAGTTATCGATCATCAGCAACATGGCGTTTTTGAACCTCTTGAATTCACTGACTTTAAAGACAGCCTTCGAATGATTGACCCGCAGAGCGCTGCGCTTTGTCAGGTGCCGGGGTAGCGCCAGCAAAGCGGCATTTCAAACGGGTAAAGAAGGCAAAGCGGTACAGGTCCGGCGGAACCGGCAAAAGAATTCAGGCGCGCCAACGCCAGCGGGCGTGTGCCTTGATGACTTGATCCAGGAGTTTACTGATGATCAACACGGGGAAGGTCTCATTCATACGTCTCGGCACAGTAACTTAGCTGGGCAGAGCGTGCAATATGGCCGGGGCTGCTGCTCGCGAAACTCTCAAAGGCTTCGCGACGGATGGCAAAAGGCCGGACGTTTTTGGTACTGTCGTTTCGTTCTCCTAAAACAATAAATAAACGGACTTGCTCATGATCAAACAGACGTTGTTTGTACCGCTCGCAGGATGCTTGCTCGCCATGGCCTGCGCTCAAGCGTACGCCGCACCGAATCCGTACACCCATTTCGTCGTCTTCGGCGACAGCCTCAACGATGCCGGCACCTTTGCCGACACCGGCGGGCCTGCCGGAGCGACTCAGCGGTATACCAACCGGACGGGACCGGTTTATCTGGATGGCAGCGGCGAAGTCCGCTCGCTCAACTCCACGCAGATTCTCGGTGGCAAACTGGGGTACACCGCGGACCAGACCGCTTCATCGTCTTCGGCGGTGCGCGCCAGCAATGGCCAGCCCGATGGCAACAACTGGGCCGTCGGCGGTTATCGCACCGATCAGATTCTCGATTCGATCACCAGCACGTCCGCCACCGGCGATCGCACCCGTGCCGGATACTTGCCATCGAACAACTTCCGGGCTGACCCGAACGCGCTGTATTACCTGTCGGGTGGCGGCAACGACTTCCTGCAAGGGCGCGTGACCAGCCTGCCCCAGGCCAGCGCCGCCGCCGATCGACTGGCCAACAGCGTGCAGACGCTGCAAACCGCCGGTGCCAAATACATCATGGTCTGGCTGCTGCCCGACATCGGCCTGACGCCGGCAATCAACGGCAGCCCGCTGCAAGCGTTCACCTCACAGCTCAGCGCCCAGTTCAACACGGAGCTGGTGAGCAGACTGCAGAACATCAATGCCGAAGTGATCCCGCTGAACATTCCGGTGTTGCTCAATGAGGCGTTCGCCAATCCGGCGCAGTTCGGCTTGGCGACGGACCAGAACCTGACCGCGACCTGCTTCAGCGGTAGCGGCTGCACCGAGAACACCCGTTACGGCATCAACAGCGCCACCCCCGACCCGACCAAGCTGATCTACAACGACTCGGTGCACCCGACCGAAGCCGGGCAACGCCTGATTGCCGATTACGCGTATTCGCTGTTGTCGGCGCCGTGGGAGCTGACGCTGCTGCCGCAAATGGCCCAAGGCACCTTGCGCGCACACCAGGATGAACTGCGCAACCAATGGCTGGCCGATTGGGAAAACTGGCAAGGCGTCGGCCAATGGCGCGCCATTGTTTCCGGCGGTGGCCAGCATCAGGACTTTGATGGTCAGGACAGCGTCGTCAGCGCCGACGGCAATGGTTACAACCTGAACATCGGCGGCAGCTATCGCCTCGACGATGCCTGGCGCGTGGGCGTAGCGGCCGGTTTCTATAACCAGAAACTCGAAGCCGGGACGAACGACTCCGACTACAAGCTCAACACTTACCTGGGCACCGCATTCGCCCAATACCAACAAAATCGTATATGGGCTGACATGGCGTTGACCGCCGGGCATCTGGACTACGACAGCCTCAAGCGTAAATTCCAGCTGGGCGCCAACGAGCGCAGCGAGAAAGGCGACACCAGTGGCTTCGTCGAAGCCTTCAGCGCCCGCATCGGCTATGACATCGCCCAACAGGCCAGCAGCCCTTGGCACCTGTCGCCGTTTGTCAGCGCCGACTTCTCCAAGGTCAAAGTCGATGGTTATTCAGAGGACGGCAATGATTCCACAGCGCTGACCTATGGCGACCAGGACAGTATTTCCCGCCGCCTCGGCATCGGTTTGCAGGGCAAATACCAGATCACCCCACAAACCCAGGTATTCGGTGAAATGGCTCACGAGCGTGAGTACAACGACGATACCCAGGACGTGGCGATCAACCTCAACACCCTGCCAAACAACCAGTTCACGCTGGAAGGCTACACCCCGCAAACCAACCTGAACCGGGTGAACCTGGGGGTGAGCCACAACCTCACCAAGGAACTGGCACTGCGCGCCAGCTATAACATTCGCAAGGATGACGACTTTACCCAGCAAGGGATTAATTTAGGGGTTGCGTTGGACTTCTAACTCGATCGGCCATAGAAAACGCGGCGCCTTCACAGGCGCCGCGTTTTTTTTGGGTGTTCGCACGCCCCCTTGTAGGAATGAGCCTGCTCGCGACGGCGATAGGCCAGGCGACATCTATGTTGGCTGTGCTGGCCTCATCGCGAGCAGGCTCACTCCTACAGGGAGGTATTGCGTGGACTCAGGTGTCCGGGGTTTGTTCGGCCAGGGCCACGGCGCGGAACATCGCGCGGCGTTTGTTCAGGGTTTCTTCCCACTCCAGCGCCGGTACCGAGTCGGCCACGATGCCGCCACCGGCCTGCACGTGCAGTTCGCCGTTCTTGATTACCGCCGTGCGAATCGCAATCGCGGTGTCCATGTTGCCGTTCCAGGCAAAGTAACCGACCGCGCCGCCGTAGACGCCACGTTTTACCGGTTCCAGTTCGTCGATGATTTCCATCGCACGAATCTTCGGCGCACCGGACAACGTGCCCGCCGGCAGGATCGCCCGCAGCGCGTCCATCGCCGTCAGCCCGGCCTTCAACTGCCCGGTGACGTTGGACACGATGTGCATCACGTTGGAATAACGCTCGATGACCATTTTCTCGGTGAGTTTCACCGAACCGATTTCCGAGACCCGACCGGTGTCGTTACGGCCCAGGTCGATCAGCATCAAGTGCTCGGCGATCTCCTTGTCGTCGGACAGCAGGTCTTTTTCCAGCGCCAGGTCGGCTTCTTCGTTGGCCCCGCGTGGACGGGTGCCGGCAATCGGGCGCACGGTGATCAGGTTGTCTTCGACCCGCACCAGCACTTCCGGCGAACTGCCGACGACATGGAAGTCGCCGAAGTTGAAGAAGTACATATAAGGCGTCGGGTTGAAGCAACGCAGCGCCCGGTACAGATCGATCGGTGCAGCCTTGAAGTCGATCGACATGCGCTGGGACGGCACGACCTGCATGCAGTCGCCGGCCAGGATGTATTCCTTGATGGTGTCGACGGCTTTTTCGTAATCGTCCTGGGTGAAACTCGAACGGAACACCGGATCAGCCGACTGCTGTTTGCTGAAATCCAGGCCACGGCGCGGCGTGATCGGCTGGCGAAGTTTTTCCAGCAGTTCTTCCAGACGTTCCAGGCCATGCTCGAATGCACCGTCTTGCGCCGGGTCGGCCAGCACAATCGCGTGCATCTTGCCGGCGAGGTTGTCGAACACCACCACCGCGTCGGAGACCATCAGCAGAATGTCCGGCACGCCCAGTGGATCCGGGTTCGGGCATTTGCCCAGACGCTTCTCCACATACCGCACGCAGTCATAACCGAAGTACCCCACCAGGCCGCCGTTGAAGCGCGGCAGACCGGCGATGGTCGGCACGTTGTAGCGGGCCTTGAAGGTTTCGACGAACGCCAGCGGGTCTTCCACGTCGTGGCTTTCGGTCTCGATGCCGTCGACGGTCACGCTGACGTGATGGTCATGCACGCGCAGCACGGTGCGGCATGGCAGGCCGATGATCGAGTAACGGCCCCACTTCTCCCCGCCCTGAACCGATTCCAGCAGGTAGGAGTTCGGCTCGTCGGCCAGTTTCAGGTAGATCGACAGCGGCGTGTCGAAGTCAGCCAGGGTTTCGCAGGCAAGCGGGATGCGGTTGTAGCCGGCAGCGGCCAAACGCAGGAATTCTTCGCGGATCATGGGGTAGCCTCGTGGCTTGAGGGTCTAACAGTCAGGTATGCAAACGCGCCGGTAGGCCGGCCAGGAACAAGTCAGGCGCGCCAACGCCAGCGGGCCAGGGCCTTGATGACTTTCATCCAGAGTTTGCGAGTGACCACCACGATGGCGTTTCCAGCAGGGGGTTGAACAGCGTCGGGCAACGTTATCTCAGCGGCCGGATCCAGGCAACCGGGAATTAGCTTGCGCAGATCGTCGATCACCAGCGCCGGCGATTCTTCGGCAATCGGCCGGCCATGGTTGTAGCCATAACTGAGCGCCACACACTTGACCCCTGCCGCTTTCGCCGCCAGCACATCGCTGCGCGAATCGCCGACGAACAAGGACTGCGAGGCCGGAATGTTGGCCATTTTCATCACGAAAAACAGCGCGGCCGGGTCAGGTTTCTTCTGCGGCAAGGTATCGCCGCCGATGATCCATTTGAAGTAGCGGCCGATTTTCATCTGATCCAGCAGCGGCGCGACGAAGCGTTCCGGCTTGTTGGTGATCAGCGCCATTTCCACGCCTTGTTTATTCAGCCACTTGAGGGTGTCACGCACACCGGGGTAAACCACGGTCAGCTCATGGCTCGCGCCATAGGCCTGCATGAAAATCTCCAGCGCGTGTTCAGCCTCGACGTCATCAACCGTCGAGTGCTCGATGTCACCCGCCAGCGCACGACGCACCAATACCGGCGCGCCGTTACCGACCCATTCCCGTACCGACTCGAGGCCGGCGGGTTTGCGGCCCAGCTTGAGCAGCATGTGATCCACAGCCGCTGCGAGGTCCGGGACCGAATCGATCAACGTGCCATCCAGATCGAACATCACCAGCCGCGGCAGACGCCCCGGGAACAACTGCTCAAAACCACTCATGGGCGAGCCAGCGCCAGTTCGGCACGCATCTTCTCGATCACTTCCTGATAGTTCGGCGCGTTGAAAATCGCCGACCCTGCGACAAAGGTGTCCGCGCCCGCCGCAGCGATTTCACGAATGTTGTTCACATTGACGCCACCGTCGATTTCCAGGCGGATGTCACGCCCCGAGGCGTCGATCAAGGCGCGCGCCTGGCGCAGCTTGTCGAGGGTGCCGGGGATAAATTTCTGCCCGCCGAAGCCTGGGTTGACGCTCATCAGCAAGATCATGTCGACCTTGTCCATCACGTATTCGAGCACACTCAGCGGGGTTGCCGGGTTGAACACCAGGCCCGATTTGCAACCGCCCTCGCGGATCAGTTGCAGGGAACGGTCGACGTGCTGTGAGGCCTCCGGGTGGAAGGTGATGTAGGTCGCGCCGGCTTCGATGAAGTCACCGACGATGCGGTCCACCGGGCTGACCATCAGGTGCGCGTCGATCGGCGCGGTCACGCCGTACTTGCGCAGCGCCGCGCACACCATCGGGCCGATGGTCAGGTTCGGCACATAGTGGTTGTCCATGACATCGAAGTGCACGAAGTCGGCACCGGCGGCCAGGACGTTGTCCACTTCTTCACCCAGGCGGGCGAAGTCGGCGGAGAGAATCGACGGAGCAATGACGAAGGGCTGCATGACGCACCTTTTTTGAGCAGAATCACGATGGCGCGCATTGTATACCTCATAGTTTGGCGCGCGCACTGTGACCGCGATGATTGGGGCTGCCTTCGATCAATTTGCGCTGGCAGCGCTCTAGTACGCCGCCCGGTAGATCTTCTCGATATCGACGGCGCTCAATTTGCGAGGATTATTGCGCATCAGGCGCTCGATCCCCGCCGCTTCTGCGGCCATGGCCGGGATCGCATCTTCGGGAACACCGAAACTGCGCAGGCCCAACGGGATTTCTACCGCAGTGCACAGAGCCGTCATCGCCTCCACGGCTTTGTCCGCCGCTTCGTTGGCGCTCAAATGAGCGGTCTTCACCCCCATGGCCTCGGCAATATCCTGCATGCGCTCGACGCAGGCCATCTTGTTCCAGGTCATGACATAGGGCAGCAACAAGGCGTTGCTGACACCATGTGCAATGTTGAAACGTCCGCCCAGTGGATACGCCAACGCATGCACCGCGCCGACCCCGGCATTGCCGAACGCCATGCCCGCCATCAGGCTGGCGGTGGCCATGTCTTCGCGCGCTTGCAGGTTGGACGGATTGGCATAGGCCTTGGGCAACGCCTTGGCGATCAGCTTGATGGCGCCGATGGCCAGGGCGTCGGTAATCGGCGAGGCGTTGACGGACAGGTAGGATTCGATGGCGTGCACCAGCGCGTCGACGCCACTGGCGGCGGTGACACTGCGCGGACAGGTCAGGGTCATTTGCGGACTGACCAGCGCCACGTCTGGCAATAGATAGTCGCTGACGATGCCTTTTTTCAGCTGCGCGACCTTGTCGGAAAGAATCGCCACGTTGGTGACTTCCGAACCGGTGCCGGCAGTAGTCGGGATCGCGATCAGCGGCGGCCCCTTGCGCGGCACCTGATCGATGCCGAACAGATCTTCCAGCGCGCCGTGGTAACCGGCATACGCCGCCACGCTCTTGGCGATGTCGATGGCACTGCCGCCGCCCAGACCGATCAAGCCGTCATGCCCGCCGTCGCGGTACACCCGCATGCAGTCTTCGACGATGGCAATTTCCGGGTCTGGCAGCACCCGGTCGAATATCTCGTAGGACCGGCCCCCCAGCTGCGCCAGCGCCAATTCGACCGTGCCGGACTTGACCAGCGCGGCATCGGTGACGATCAGCGGATTGTCGACATCCAGACGGGTCAGTTCAGCGGCGAGCTGCTCGATGGCACCTGCGCCGGTGATCAGTTTGTGAGCGATTTTGAAAGAGGAAAGACTCATCGTGCGCAGCCTCTTATAGATAGGGGAGCTGGGCACAATAGTAGCTGGGGATTGGGGTTTGTCTGCTATTCGGGTCGTGAATGACCAACGATCTCGAACACCGCACAAAACCAATGTGGGAGCGAGCTTGCTCGCGATGACTGACTAACATTCAACATTGATGTCGACTGATAGTCCGCTATCGCGAGCAAGCTCGCTCCCACAGGGGATGGTGTGTGGCGTTAGACCTGGGCGGTGCGCAGTTTTTCGCTGCGACCGCGCAGCCATTCCAGGGTCAGCAACAGGATCACCGAGAAGGCGATCAGCAATGTCGCTGCGGCGGCGATGGTCGGGCTGAGGTTTTCGCGGATCCCGCTGAACATCTGCCGTGGCAAGGTCGCTTGCTCGGGGCCGGCGAGGAACAACGTCACCACCACTTCATCGAACGACGTCGCGAAGGCAAACAGCGCCCCCGAAATCACGCCCGGCGCAATCAGCGGCAACGTCACCCGGCGAAACGCGGTCAGTGGCGAAGCACCCAGGCTTGCCGCGGCGCGCACCAGATTATGGTTGAACCCCTGCAAGGTCGCCGACACCGTGATGATCACAAACGGCACACCCAGCACCGCGTGCACCACGATCAGCGAGAAGAAGCTGTTGCCCAACCCCAGCGGGGCAAAGAACAGGTAACTCGCCACACCGATAATCACCACCGGCACCACCATCGGCGAAATCACCAGCGCCATGACCAGCGCCTTGCCGGGAAAATCACCGCGGGTCAGGCCAATCGCCGCCAGCGTCCCGAAGACCATCGCCAGCACCGTCGCCGCCGGGGCAACAATGATGCTGTTCTTCAATGCACGCATCCATTCGGCCGAGGCAAAGAAGTCCTGGTACCAGTGCAGCGAGAAACCTTGCAGCGGGTACACGAGGAAACTGCCGGAGTTGAACGACAGCGGAATGATCACCAGCACCGGCAGAATCAGAAACAACAGGATCAAGCCGCAGAGAATCCGCAAGCTGTAGAACCACACCCGCTCAACGGGCGACATATAAGGACTCAGCATTTCGTTCTCCCCTTAGCTCAGGCGCAGGCGACTGGCGCCCACCAGCCAGCTGTAAATCAGATAAAGCACCACGGTCGCCAGCAACAGCAGCCCACCGAGTGCGGTCGCCATGCCCCAGTTGATGCTGGTGTTGGTGTAGAAGGCGACGAAGTAGCTGACCATCTGATCGTTCGGGCTGCCCAGCAACGCCGGGGTGATGTAGTAGCCGATGGCGAGGATGAACACCAACAGGCAACCGGCGCCGACACCGGCATAGGTCTGCGGGAAGTACACCCGCCAAAAGCTGGCGAACGGGTGGCAGCCGAGGGAAATCGCTGCGCGCATGTACGTCGGCGAGATGCCTTTCATGACGCTGTAGATCGGCAGGATCATGAACGGCAGCAGAATGTGCACCATGGAGATGTAGACCCCGGTGCGGTTGAACACCAGTTCCAGCGGTTTATCGATGATGCCCATGGCCATCAGGCCGCTGTTGATCAGCCCGCCCGATTGCAGCAACACGATCCACGCGGCGACGCGCACCAGGATCGAGGTCCAGAACGGCAACAGGACCAGAATCATCAACAGGTTGCTTTGACGCGATGGCAGGTTCGCCAGCAGGTAAGCCAATGGATACGCGAGCAGCAGGCAGATCACCGTAATGATCAGGCCCATCCAGAAGGTCCGGGCGAAGATGTCGAGATAGATCGCCTGGTCAGGTGTGGCCGGGGCGATTTCACCGAGGTCATCGATACGATGATCGACCGCCGCCAACAGGTAGAAAGGCGTGATGCTGCTGGCGTTGCGGCGCACCGCTTGCCAGTAGGCCGGGTCGCCCCAGCGTTCGTCGAGACCTTCCAGTGCTTCTTTATAAGAGGCCGGCTCGGTGGCAAACGGCAAGGCGCGGGCGGTTTTGGTCAGCAGGCTGCGGTAGCCGGCCAGTTCCATGTTCAGGCGCTTGGACAAATCGCCCAGGGTTTGATTCTTGCGGGCTTCGGCGAGGTCTTCGCTGGCCGCTTTGTAAACCGGTTCAGCGGGCAGGCCTCGGCCGTCCCAACTGGCGATGGCGGACACGGTGCGTGGCATACCGCCGACCACTTCCGGGTTGCCCACGCTTTTGTAGAGCAGCGCCACGATCGGCACCAGGAACACCAGCAACAGAAACAGCACCAGCGGCGCGATCAAGGCCTGGGCTTTCCAGCGGTTGACCCGCTCGGCGTGCCGGAGTCGCTGCTTCAAGGTGGGGTCAGTGCCCGCGTTCAGGGGAATGGCGGTGGCCATGGCGTACTCCGGAAATCTTTGATCGTTACAGAGGCGGTAAACACCGCCTCGAACTTTTAGTACTGATCGTTCCCACGCTCTGCATGGGAACGCATCCAGTGACGCTCTGCGTCACAGGGACGCGGAGCGTCCCGGGCGGCATTCCCACGCAGAGCGTGGGAACGATCATCCGGCGAACCGTCGTCCTGTGCGACTCGCTTACTTCGCAGCCCAGGAATTGAAGCGCTGTTCCAGTTGCTCGCCGTTGTCAGCCCAGAAGCTGACGTCGATCTGCACCTGGTTGGCGATGTTTTCCGGGGTGGTCGGCATGTCTTTCAGGACATCCTTGGACAGCAACGGTACGGCTTGGGTGTTGGCCGGGCCGTAAGCGATGTTTTCCGAGTAGGTCTTCTGCTGCTGCGGCATCACCGAGAAAGCGATGAATTTCTTCGCCACTTCAGCGCGTGTCTTGTCCAGGCCTTTTGGAATCGCCCATGCGTCGAAGTCATAGATGCCGCCGTTCCACACGACTTTCAGGTTGCTTTCTTTCTGCACGGCAGCGATCCGGCCGTTGTAGGCCGAGCTCATGACCACGTCACCGGAAGCGAGGTACTGCGGCGGTTGTGCACCGGCTTCCCACCACTGGATGTTTGGCTTCAGCTCATCGAGCTTCTTGAATGCGCGGTCCTGACCATCCTTGCCGGCCAGTACTTTGTAGACGTCTTTGGGCGCAACGCCGTCGGCCATCAGAGCGAATTCCAGGGTGTACTTGGCGCCTTTACGCAGGCCACGCTTGCCCGGGAATTTCTTGGTGTCCCAGAAATCCACCCAGCTGGTTGGCGCAGAAGCCAGTTTGTCGGCGTTGTAGGCCAGCACGGTCGACCACACGAAGAAACCCACGCCGCACGGCTGGATAGCACCTTTGACGTAGTCTTCGGTTTTGCCGAACAGCTTCGGATCCAGCTGCTCGAACATGTCTTCGTCGCAACCACGGGACAGTTCTGGCGATTCAACTTCTACCAGGTCCCAGGACACGCTCTTGGTGTCGACCATGGCTTTGACCTTGGCCATTTCGCCGTTGTACTCGCCCGCCACGATCTTGCCGTTGCCTGCCGCTTCCCACGGTGCGTAGAAGGCTTTGACCTGCGCCGCCTTGTTCGCCCCGCCAAAGGACACCACAGTCAGGTCCGGACCCGCCGCCATCGCGTGTGCCGCACCGATCATGCCCATGACCAGGGCGGTGAATTTCAGGGATCTCAACATTTATTGTTCTCTCCACGTGCAGGGTTGGTGTTGGTATTGCGGGGGCGTTAGTGCGCCTCTAGAAGTGGGTCGAGCGCGCGAACGTGTTCGACCTGCCAGCCAAGCGGTACCACGTCGCCGACAGCCAGCGCGGGATCGAGCTCGGCAATCGGTTGTTTCACGAAGAAGTCGGTCTTGCCGCAGACTTCCAGGCGAACCCGGACGTGATCGCCCAGATAGATGAATTCCGCCACCCTCCCTGAGAAGCGGTTGACGCATGACTCGCTTGAACCGTTGAGGCTGATGCGCTCGGGACGAATCGACAGCGTGACCGGCTCACCGGTCTTGCCGACGTTGACCGCCAGCGCTTCAACTTTTTCGCCGCGACTCAGTTCAACGATGCAGCGATCACCGGTCTGACTGTGCAGGCGGCCGTTAAGGCGGTTGTTCTCGCCGATGAAGTTGGCGACGAAGGTGTTTTTCGGTTCTTCGTAAAGGGTGCGCGGCGGTGCGATCTGCTGGATCTCGCCCTGGTGGAACACCGCTACCCGGTCGGACATGGTCAGGGCTTCGCCCTGGTCGTGGGTCACGTAAACCACGGTCACGCCGAGGCGCTGATGCAGGTGTTTGATCTCCATCTGCATGTGTTCGCGCAGTTGTTTGTCGAGTGCACCAAGGGGTTCGTCCATCAACACCAGCTGCGGTTCGAACACCAAGGCACGGGCCAGCGCTACACGCTGTTGCTGACCGCCGGACAGTTGTGCCGGATAACGCTGAGCAAAGGCGTCGAGCTGGACCATGCTCAGGACTTTTTTGACCTTGTCGCTGACGTCGCTTTTGTTCAGGCCACGCACGGTCAGCGGGAACGCGAGGTTCTCGGCGACGGTCATGTGCGGGAACAACGCGTAGTTCTGGAACACCATGCCGATGTCACGCTTGTGTGGCGGCACGTTGTTGATGGAACGCCCGGCCAGCAGGATTTCGCCTGCGGTCGGTGTTTCGAAACCGGCGAGCATCATCAGGCTGGTGGTCTTGCCGGAACCGGACGGCCCGAGCAAGGTGAGGAATTCGCCTTTGCGAATGTCCAGGTTGAGGTCTTTGACGATCAGGTTCTCGCCGTCGTAGCTTTTCTGCACTCCACGAAAGCTGACCAGAATGTCACTGGCCCCTGCGCTTGAATCGACCTGGCTCATACCCACACCTTTGTTATTGATGACTGCTGTGGGACTAAGCCTAGTGGACCCTGCCGACCACGCAAATCGGGGCGCAGGAGAGAATCGCCTCAGCCGTATGGAAGGTTTGGGGTAGGGATCGCCCTACAAGGATGGCGCGTTTTGACAAACGCAGCTGCAAGCTTTCAGCTACAAGCCGCAAGAACAGGAAGAGGCGGGGCTCCAGGCATGTCGCAAATGGATATGACGACGCTTCACCCGTTGTAGGAGCACAGCTTGCTGGCGATGGCGATCTCAAGGACGCCATCGCCAGCAAGCTGTGCTCCTACAACGGGTAACAGGGCTTTTAGAGGAGTTTGTGCTCCATCGCGTACTTCACCAGTTCCGCCAGGGACGTAATGTTGAGCTTCTGCATCAACCGCGCCTTGTGGGTGCTGATGGTTTTGCTGCTCAGGGCCAGTTGCTGGGCGATGTCATTGACATTGACGCCCTGGGCCAGGCGTTCGAACACCGAAAACTCGCGTTCCGACAGCAATGAATGCAACGGCCGCGAATCGGTCAGGCCGACTTCGAACACCATGCGGTCGGCGAGGTCCGGGTCGATGTAGCGCCCGCCCGCCGCCACTTTACGGATCGCGGTCAACAGCAGCGCCGGATCACTGTCTTTGGTCGCGTAACCCGCAGCACCGACCTTCAACGCCCGCGCGGCCATTTGCGCTTCGTCGTGCATCGACAACACGAGGATGGCGGGCGGATTGTTCAGCGCACGAATCCGCGGAATCGCCTCCAGGCCATTCACGCCTGGCATGGAGATGTCGAGCAATACCACCTCGCACGGCACATGCCGCAAGGTTTCGAGCAACTGTTCACCATTGCTCGCCTCCCCCACCACCAGCAAATCCTTGGCCAGGCCGATCAACTGCTTGATGCCTTCACGGACGATGGTGTGGTCTTCGGCTACCAGTACACGGATCACGTTCTTCTCCATTCTTTTTATTTCAGAGCCAAGATGTATCGCGAGCAAGCTAAAACACCACAAAAACCATCAGACTGCATCCAGCGGCACCCGCACACTCAGGGTCGTACCCTCCCCCGGTTCACTCTCAAGCGACAACCGCCCACCCATGATCAACACCCGCTCACGCATGCCCACCACCCCGAAGGAGGTCGGCCTGCCCGTCGCGGCAACAAATCCTACGCCATCATCACTGACGGTCAGGCACAACTCGTCGCCTTCCAGCGCCAGCGACAGTTCAACAGTATGCGCCTGGGCATGGCGCATGACATTGGTCAGGGCTTCCTGAAGGATCCGGAACAAGCCAATCGCCTTGGCGTCGCTGAGCACCGGCAGATTCTCCGGCACCTGCACCAGACACGGAATCTGCGTGCGCGCCTCGAAACGCCGGGCCTGCCACTCGATGGCGGAAGCGATGCCGGCATCGAGAATCGGTGGTCGCAGCGCCGTGGCCACGTCGCGCACCAACTGGAACAACTGAGCGATCAAGCGCTTCATGCTGTTCAAGCGTTCGTGCAGGCCCGGGTCGAGTTGCGCGTAGGCCAGTTCGCACATCGACGTTTCCAGTTTGAGCACGGTCAGCATCTGGCCCAGCTCGTCATGAACCTCCCTGGCGATGCGCGCCTTTTCTTCTTCGCGCACACTTTCCAGGTGAGCCGACAATTCACGCAACTGTTCGCGGGAGCTGGCCAGTTCCAGCTCAATACGCTTGCTCTCGCTGATGTCCCAGACGATCCCGTCCCAGACGTAGGCGCCATCTTCGAGCTTACGGGTGATGGCCTTGATCTCGGCCCAGCGTTGTTCGCCCGAACGGGTCAGGATCCGTCCTTGCCACGACCAGTCACTGTCAGTGTCCAGCGCATGGTCCTGCGTCTGGTGATAGCTGGCCTTGTCGTCCGGGTGCACCAGACTGCGCAGGCCTTTGTCGCGATGGGCCAGGGTGGCCGGTGAGTACCCCACCAGGGTTTCACTGCCTTCACTGATGTAGGCAAAGTCGATCTGCCCCGTCACCGGTGCGCGCTCCAGGCGAAAGACCAGTCCCGGAACGTTGGCCGCGATCCCCTGCAAACGCGCCTCGCTTTCCTGCAAAGCGGCCAGCGCGCGGCGGCGTTCGGTAACGTCGTTGAGGTAGACCACCAGGTATTCGCCATCACGAAAGCGCATGAAGCTCAACGAGACATCCGTCGGCAAAATACTGCCATCGGCCCGCACGCAGTGGGTTTCGAAGCTTTGCGGCCCTTCGTCACTGGCCCGTGCGCGCTTCCACAGATTCAACCAGCGGTCCATGTGCAGGCCGGGTTCGAAGTCAATCAGCGGCCGGTCGATGATCCCGCCCGGAGCGTAGCCGAGCATGTTTTCGGCGGCACGGTTGGCGTAGCGCACATGGCTGTCCCAGTTGACCCAGAGAATACCGACGGTGCTCTGATCGATGGAAAACTGCGTCAGGCGCAACGCCTCTTCGCTGGCCTCGCGCAACGCAATGTCTTCACGCGCAGCCAACAGACGCGCCTCCAGACTGTGCTGTTGCCGCCGCTGCCAAAACACGATGGCCATGCTGCTCAACAGCATGACGGCAAACAGCAGGCATAGGTTTTGCCAGAAACCGGGGGACTCGGTGAGTCGCGGGTACTTGGGTTGTAGCCATTGGTTGTGCAGTTGTTCCAGGTCCTTGGCCGGAATTGCCCGTAGCGCGCTTCCGACGATACTCGCCAGTTCCGGCCAATCCCGGCGAGTAGCCACGCGCAGCAATTGTGGCAGGCCGATGTCGCCCACCACGACCAGGCCGGCGAACTCCGGTTCGGCGGACAAACGCCCCAGTTGCGCCTCGTCGACCACGGCGTAACCCGCCTGTTGACTGAGCAACAGTTGCAGCGCCTGACGCTCGATGGGCACGCCTTGCAGGTTCAGATGGGGATAGTTGCTGCGCAGATAATCGGCGGTCGCGCTGGGCATGCGCACCGCGACGCGGGTCTGGCTGTCGAGCTTCTCCAGTTCCACGACGCCGGTGCCTTTTTCATCACTGACCACCAGTTGCGGAACCCGCATGTACGGGTCGGTAAATTGCCACAGGCGCAAACCGGCCGGGGTTTGCGTCAGGCCCACGGCGATGTCGATTTCCCCCTCGCGCGCGGCGTCTTCCAGTTGCGCGACGTCCGGGAAATTTCTCCAGCTGAGCTCGACCTTGAGCGCACTGGCCAACCATTTCATCAGCTCGACGTTGACCCCGGACAAACGCTGCAAGCGGCGATCGTATTGAGCATAAGGCGCCTGCAACACCACGCCGACGCGCAATTCGTCATGGGCTGCGAGCCATTGTTGTTGCTCGGGTGACAAGGCCGCGGCATGCCCCGGCGGCGCGGAAGCCGCCCACCCCATCAAGGGAAACCACAAGCAGCCGATAACCCACAGGCAGCGTAAACGCATCATCGAAATCTCACACACTGACAAACACTGACTAACCCATTAGGCTGCCGGAATCACTTCTGGCCTGGAATATCCGATGCCCCCTGTCTACCGCCTGGCACTGCCAGCATTGTGCCTGTCGCTGATCTTGCCTTGTGCCTTTTCTGTCGAGGCCGCCGACCCGGCCCCTGCCACGGCAGAAAAACCCGCAGAAGAAAAACCGGTCGAACGCCAGCCACTGCCTGAGCGTAGTCAGGAAGAAGCGACAGCACTTGAGCGAAAAGTCCCCGCTCAGGAACAGCAACAGCTGCAAGCCGGCACCGATACTTTTCTCGCCCTGTGGAAGCCGGCCAACACCCCCGAGCCAAAGGGCACGGTGATTATCATCCCGGGCGCTGGTGAAACTGTTGACTGGCCTCAAGCAATCGGTCCTTTGCGCCGTCAATTGCCGGACGCCAAATGGAGCAGCCTGAGTATCACCTTGCCGGACCTGCAAAGCGACGCCATTGCGCCACGCATCGTCGAAGTCGCGCCGGCGCCCAAAGCGCCGGAGACCGCCAGCAAGGACTCCACCACCGCGGCGCCTATCGAGCAGGCAGCCGGTGGTGAAGCGGAAGTGGCTGACAAGGCCGTCGCCGAAACAACCGAAGATCAGGCCAAGGCCGACGCCGAGCGCATCTTCGCGCGCATCGACGCCGCCATCGCTTATGCCGAACAGCAAAGTGCTCGCAGCATTGTCGTGCTGGGCCATGGCACGGGCGCTTACTGGGCAGCGCGTTATCTGAGCGAGAGACAGCCCTCGCAAGTGGAAAAGTTTGTGATGGTCGCGGCCCAGACACCGGTGACAGCAAAGCCTGAACTGGCCGAACTGACGCCGACTTTAAAGCTGCCGACTGCGGACCTTTTCTATGTGGATAAGCCGCTGGATCGCAAAGCGGCGCTGGAACGCCTGCAGGCCAGCAAACGGTTGAAGTCGTCGGCGTTCAGTCAGGTGGCACTCAAGGCGTTACCGGGGAATGCCAAGGCTGAGCAGGAGCAATTGGTGCGCCGGGTGCGCGGTTGGTTGAATCCGCAGAACGTGGCGGACTGATAGACCGCAGCGCCCTCATCGCGGGCAAGCCACACTCCCACAGGATTTGAGTCGCACGCAACTTTTGCTATCGACATAAAACCTGTGGGAGTGTGGCTTGCCCGCGATGAGGGCATAACGGGCGACAGATCTCTTTCCTGCTACCGAAAATCCCGCCGCTCACGAATCAACGTATAAGCCGCATGCAATTCACGCGTCTTGTCCGTTGCCTCACGTACCTGCAACGCCGTCGCCCCGCTGCCGGCGATCTTGTCCGGGTGATGTCGACTCAGAAGGCGTCGATAAGCGCGTTTGATCTGCGCCGGCTCGCTGGTTGCAGACACCCCCAACAGCCGCAACGCATCCTGATAGGTGATCGCGCTGCTGACTTGCGGCCGCTTGTGCTGCTCATAATCGGCGGCCAGCGCCTGAACCTGATGCGGCGTCCAGCCCAGCCACTTACCCCACTGGGCGATCAGCTCGCGCTCATGACTGCCGGCACGACCATCGGCCCAGACCATCCGCCAACAGGCGCGCAATACACCTTCCGCCGCATGCGGCTGAGCACTCAAGCGTCGCAGATAGCCGCGTAACCGGTCATTGCCGGACTTGCCGCGATTGAACGCGGCAATGGCACGACGCTGCGCCGAATCTGTCATCTCCAGAGCACGCATTTCCTGGCGGGCCTGCTGAATATGGCCATCCACTACTCGCCCGTCACTCTTGGCCAAGCGCCCCAACAACACGAATAGCAGCTCGTCATTGCGCAGCATCGGACGACCGCCGAGCTTTTCAAGCAAGTGCCCAACGCTTTGCAGGTGCAAGCGCCGATCCAGCGCCTGCCCCAACAAGGCGCCGAGCATGGCCCCCGGAATGCTGGCGATGGCAAAGCCTGCTCCGGCTCCGATCAGAGTCCCTGGCCACAGCATCTCAGCGGCTCGCTTCTATCAGGGTTTCAACGTCGGCCAGGCGTTGGTGCGTACCGACATCCACCCATTGACCTTTCAGGCGTTCACCCGTCACTTGCCCATCGGCCATGGCCTTGCGCAACAGCGGTGCAAGCTTGAAGGCTCCGTCCGAACAGCCGTCGAACAGGTGCGGATGCAGCACTGCGATGCCGCTGTACGTCAGGGTCGTTGTCTCCGGGCGACCGTCGTGCACATGCCCGTCGAGCAACGTGAAATCGCCCGTCGGGTGATGGGCCGGGTTATCCGCCAGCACCAGGTGAGCCAGCCCGTTGATGGGCTGATGCAGCACGCTGAAGTCGTAGTCGGTCCAGATGTCACCATTGACCACCACAAAGGCCTCGTCCCCCAGCAACGGCAATGCGCGGAAAATCCCGCCGCCGGTTTCCAGGGGCTCGCCTTCCGGCGAGTACTGAATGCTGACGCCATAGCGCGAACCGTCGCCCAGATAATCTTCGATCTGCTGACCGAGCCAGGCGTGGTTGATCACGATCTCGGTGAACCCGGCCGCCGCGAGGGCGCGCAGGTGGTACTCGATTAATGGCACGCCGCCGGCGCGAACCAGCGGTTTGGGGGTGGTCAGGGTCAACGGGCGCATGCGCTCGCCCTTGCCGGCCGCCAGAATCATTGCCTTCATGCATTCGCTCCGGCACGCAGACTCAGCAGCAACACATCCAGCTCGGCCAGTTCAGGACGGCGGGCGATCACGGCATCTATATAGGCAAAGAAGCGCGGCACGTCGGCGAGGTAGCGCGGCTTGCCGTCGCGATGGCAGATGCGGGCGAAGATGCCGATGACTTTCAGATGACGCTGCACGCCCATCAGGTCGCTGGCTCGCAGGAACTCTTCGAAGTCCGGCTGAACCGGAATATCGAGGGCGCCGGCTTGCTGCCAGTAAGTTTCGAGCCAGCCACGCACACGCTCTTCAGGCCAGCTGAGGAAGGCGTCCTTGAACAGGCAGGTCACGTCGTAGGTCACAGGACCGTACACCGCGTCCTGGAAATCCAGTACGCCCGGATTCGGTTCGCTGAGCATCAGGTTGCGTGGCATGTAGTCGCGATGCACCAAGACTTTGGGCTGGGCCAGGGCGCTGTCGATCAACAGATCGGTGACGTTTTGCCAAAGCATTTTCTGCGCCGCGTCGAACTCGATGCCCAACGCGTGTTTCACGTACCAGTCCGGGAACAGTTCCAGCTCGCGACGCAACAGTGCGACGTCATAACTCGGCAATGGCGCAACCATCGGCAACTGCTGAAAAGCCAGCAGTGCTTGCAGGGCATCGTTGAACAAATCGTCGGCATTTTCGCTGTCGATCACGTCGAGATAAGTCTTGTTGCCCAGGTCATTGAGCAAAAGAAAACCGCGATCGAGGTCTTCGGCATAAATTTTCGGCACATTTATTCCGGATTTCGCCAGCAAAAAAGCGATATCCACGAAGGGTTTGCAGTTTTCCTGGGGCGGTGGCGCGTCCATCACAATGAAACTTTTGCCCTCGCCTTCCCAGCGGAAATAGCGCCGAAAACTCGCGTCGCTACTGGCCGCGGTCAACGTGGCCGGGGGTACGGCGCCCCAGCCCTGTTCTGCAAAGAGAATCGCCAACTGCTCATCGAGCCAAACTTTCAGGTGTTGCAAACGTACATCTTGGTCAGGCATTGCAAGGGTCTCCGACGGCGCTAGCCGTCAAGCGGGTCATGCTTTATTATCCAGCATCTTTTTCAGACCATCGAGAGGCGTGCGGCCCACACCGCGGGCAGATGGCACGCAGGAAGCCCGGACTAATAAGATGGCATTGAAATCCCCCGCGTTTCGTAAAAAATTTCCGTTGTTGGTTACCGGCAGTCTGCTGGCCCTGCAACCCCTAGCCACTTCATTCGTGGTCGCCGCGGAACAGTATGACTGCTCAGTCTCTGCTTCGGGTGCCTGGAACTGTGCGCCAAAATCGCCCGCGGCGGCATTGCCACCGCGCCCTGTCCATGAGGGCAGCGCCGTCTCCGCCACTGGCGAAGCGGCAGCCGAGAGCGGTTCCAGCGAAAGCACCGAAGCCAAGCCTGTACTCGTTACCGAGTCCAAGGGCCGCGGCATGAAGTCGCGTAGTGCAGACTACAGTCACCTCGACTGGGTTCCACGCGAGAACCTCACTGCCGCGCAACTGGCCGAAACCGGTCCTTATTGCTCTGGTTCCTATATCGAACCGATTCGTCCTGGCATGAATGACAAGACGAATAAAAGTGACGCACCGACCTTTATCGGCGCCAAGGCCTCGCGCTACAACACCGAAGATCAGATCGGCACACTGGCCGGTGACGTCGTATTGCGTCAGGGCAGCATGCAGGTCGAGTCCGACGAGGCCAGCCTGTATCAGGCCGAAAGCCGCGCCGAACTCACTGGCGACGTACGCATCCGCGACAACGGCGCACTGATCGTCGGCGACCACGCCGACGTGCAGCTCGACACCGGTGAAGCCAAGGTCGACAACGCCGAATACGTGATGCACAAATCCCGTATCCGCGGTAACGCGCTGTACGCCAAGCGTGCCGAAAACGCGATCATCCGCCTCAAGGATGGTACGTACACCACGTGCGAACCGAACAGCAACGCCTGGCAGCTCAAGGGTAACAACATCACCCTGAACCCGGCGACCGGCTTCGGCACCGCGACCAACGTGACACTGCGGGTCAAGGACATTCCTGTCCTGTACACGCCGTACATCTACTTCCCGATCGACGACCGTCGCCAGTCGGGCTTCCTGCCGCCGACCATCGGCACCGGCAGCGATACCGGCTTCATGCTGGTCACCCCGTATTACTTCAACCTGGCACCGAACTACGATGCCACGTTGTACCCGCGTTACATGGAAAAGCATGGCTTGTTGATGGAAGGCGAATTCCGCTACCTGACCAAGTCCAGCGAAGGTCAGTTCGGTGGGGCGTACCTCAACGACGAAAGCGATGAGCGCGACAAGCAGACCGACTTCCAGAAAGAACGCTACATGTATAACTGGCAGCACAAGGGCGGTCTGGATTCTCGCGTTTACACGCAGGTCGATTACACCAAGATCAGTGACCCTTACTACTTCCAGGATCTGCAGACAGACCAGATTGGTGTGAAACACACTGATTACGTTAACCAGTCGGGCGCAGCGGTGTATCGCGGCGATAACTACACGGCATCGTTGAGCGCTTACGCTTATCAGCTGGCGTCCGTGTCGAACATTACGCCATACGACCGCTTGCCGCAGATCAACTTCAATGGCTCTCTGCCGTATCACCCGGGCGGGCTGGATTTTTCGTATAAGACCGAAGTCGTGCGGTTTGATCGGGACTTGAAAAACGGCACGTACACTGACCAGGACGGCAATGTGTCCCCGCGCCTGGACACTAATATTCAAGGCCTGGCCCGTGCCACCGGTGATCGCCTCAACCTGGCGCCGGTTGTCAGCCTGCCGCTGAACTGGACTTATGGCTTCCTGAAACCGTCGCTCAAGTATCAATACACCCAGTACCAACTGGATCTGGACAGTATTGGCAAAGGTCAAATCGTCGCTCAGGATCAAGCCGCAGCTGCCGCCGGGACCAAAAATTTCAATGGCAACTTCGGCAGCAACCAAAATATGGGCGTGCCGATTGCCAGCATCGATAGCGGCCTGTACTTCGATCGTAATACCCAATGGTTCGGCAAAAATTATCGCCAGACCCTTGAACCGCGCCTGTTCTATCTCTACGTCCCCGAGGAGAACCAGGAAGATATTCCGGTATTCGATACCAGCGAATACACCTTCAACTATGCGTCGCTGTTCCGTGACAACCGCTTCTCTGGCACCGACCGTGTCGGCGATGAGAACAAACTGTCGCTGGGCATCACTAACCGCTGGATCGAAGACGACGGCTTCGAACGCCAACGCATCAGCATTGGTCAGGCCATGTACTTCAAGGACCGCGAAGTCCAGTTGCCGGGTATCAATCCAAAAACCCGCGCCGATGCACAAGCCAATGTTTCACCATATGCACTGGAATACGAATACCGCTGGAACCGCGACTGGCGCACCACAGCCGACTACAACTGGGACCCGGACAGCCGCAGCCCTCGCTCGGGTAGCGCGATGTTCCACTACCAGCCTGAAGACAACCCGAACAAGGTCATCAACGCCGGCTATCGCTATCGTAACGATCAGGTGATCTACAACCAGAACACCGGTCAATGGCAGTTTGGCGGCGACTACGGCACCCCTGGCACGCCTAACTACGTGAAGGATTACTACAAAATCCAGCAGCACGACTTCTCCGTGATCTGGCCGATCGTACCGCAATGGAACCTCATCAGCCGCTGGCAGTATGACTACAACCGCGACCGGACCCTGGAAGCCTTCGGTGGTTTCGAGTACGACAACTGCTGCTGGAAGCTGCGCGTGATCAACCGTTACTTCGTTGATTACGACGAGTTCAGCCAACAAGCTCCGGAAAACGAAAAAGGCGACCATGGCGTCTTCCTACAAATCGTTCTGAAAGGTCTCGGCG
Organism: Pseudomonas mucoides; assembly: GCF_015461845.1. Classification (GTDB taxonomy): domain Bacteria; phylum Pseudomonadota; class Gammaproteobacteria; order Pseudomonadales; family Pseudomonadaceae; genus Aquipseudomonas; species Aquipseudomonas mucoides. The sequence goes on from NZ_JACOPW010000003.1 coordinate 37,560, forward strand.
GCCTCACCGGCGCCAAAGTAGAGAGCTTCCTCGACAAAGGCATCCAAGGTTATCGTGAACGTGAAGACCAAGCTTTCTGATTGTCTGCGCCCGCTGCTGCTGGGCGCGCTGTTCCTGGGTACCGCGGCTAATGCCGCCGTACAGTCCATCGATAAAGTGGTGGCTATCGTCGACAACGACGTGGTCATGCAGAGCCAACTGGACCAACGCGTTCATGAAGTTCAGGCAACCATTGCCAAGCGTGGCTCCGCCGTGCCGCCAGCCAGCGTGCTGGAGCAGCAGGTGCTTGAGCGTCTGATCGTCGAAAACCTGCAATTGCAGATCGGCGAACGTTCGGGCATCCGCATTACCGATGAAGAACTGAACCAGGCGGTGGGCACCATTGCCCAGCGTAACAACATGTCGGTCGATCAATTCCGTGCCGCGCTGGCTCACGACGGTCTGTCTTACGACGACGCCCGTGAACAGATTCGCCGTGAAATGGTCATCAGCCGTGTGCGTCAACGCCGTGTGGCCGAGCGCATCCAGGTGTCTGAACAGGAAGTGAAGAACTTCCTCGCCTCCGACCTTGGCAAGATGCAATTGTCTGAGGAGTTCCGTCTGGCCAACATCCTGATTCCTACGCCGGAAAGTGCCAACTCCGACGCGATTCAGAATGCTGCCAAACAGGCTGACGCGATTTACCAGCAACTCAAGCAAGGCGCTGACTTCGGTCAGTTGGCCATCGCCAAGTCTGCCAGCGAAACTGCACTGGAAGGCGGCGACATGGGCTGGCGTAAAGCCGCTCAATTGCCACCTCCATTTGATCGCATGTTGAGCACCATGTCGGTGGGCGAAGTTACCCAGCCAATGCGCACACCGGGTGGCTTCATCATCCTGAAGATTCTCGACAAGCGTGGCGGTGCAACCCAGACGCGAGATGAGGTGCACGTGCGCCACATCCTGGTCAAACCAAGCCCGATTCGCGACGAAGCGAAAACCAAGGCCCTGGCCGAGTCGCTCTACTCCCGTATCGAAGCCGGTGAAGACTTCAGCGAACTGGCGAAAAGCTACTCCGAAGATCCGGGTTCTGCCCTCAACGGCGGCGACCTGAACTGGATCGACCCGAACGCACTGGTGCCCGAGTTCCGCGAAGTGATGGCCAAGACCCCGCAAGGTCAGCTGTCCAAGCCATTCAGAACCCAATACGGCTGGCATGTTCTGGAAGTGCTGGGCCGCCGCGCCACCGACAGCACCGCCCAGGCTCGCGAGCAACAGGCGATGACCGTACTGCGTAACCGCAAATACGACGAAGAGCTGCAAACCTGGCTGCGTCAGATCCGTGACGAAGCGTACGTAGAAATCAAACTCCCTGGTGCAAGCCAGGCAGCGCAGTGAAACCCAAGCGTTTCGCGCTGACACCCGGCGAACCGGCCGGCATAGGTCCCGACCTGTGCCTGCTGCTCGCCTCGCACGCCCAGCCACATCCCCTGATTGCCATTACCAGCCGCGACCTGCTCCTTGAGCGGGCCGCGCAGCTGGGTGTGGTTGTCGATCTGCTGCCGGTAACGCCGGACAGCTGGCCGGATGTGCCTGCGCCTGCGAACAGTTTGTACGTCTGGGACACACCGCTCAATGCGCCGGTCATCGCCGGCCAGCTGGACAAGGCCAATGCCGCTTTCGTCCTGGAAACCCTGACCCGTGCCGGCCAGGGCTGCCTGGACGGGCACTTCGCCGGAATGATCACCGCCCCCGTGCACAAGGGTGTGATCAACGAATCCGGGATCGCCTTTTCCGGCCACACGGAATTCCTCGCTGACCTGACCCATACAGCCCAAGTGGTGATGATGCTGGCCACGCGTGGACTGCGGGTAGCACTGGTCACCACGCACCTGCCCCTTCGCGAGATTGCCGATGCGATCACACCGGAGCGCCTGGAGCGGGTCACACGAATTCTGTACGCCGACCTGCAAGAAAAATTCGGCATCGCCCAGCCACGCATCCTGGTCTGCGGGCTTAACCCGCACGCCGGTGAAGGCGGACACCTGGGCCATGAAGAAATCGACATCATCGAACCTACATTAGAGCGCCTGCGCGGTGAAGGCATGGACCTTCGTGGCCCCCTGCCCGCCGACACTCTGTTTACCCCCAAATATCTGGAGCACTGCGACGCAGTGCTGGCGATGTACCACGACCAGGGCCTGCCCGTGCTGAAATACAAAGGCTTCGGCGCGGCAGTCAATGTGACCCTCGGCTTGCCGATCATCCGCACCTCGGTCGACCACGGCACCGCCCTGGACCTGGCCGGCAGCGGAAAAATCGACACCGGCAGCCTGCAAGTCGCCCTGGAAACCGCCTACCAGATGGCCGAGACCCGTTTATGACCGAGCATTACCAACACAAGGCGCGCAAACGCTTTGGCCAGAACTTCCTGCACGATGCAGGTGTTATCGACCGAATCCTGCGCTCCATCCATGCCAAGGCCGAAGACCGCGTACTGGAAATCGGCCCGGGCCAGGGTGCCCTGACTCAAGGCCTGCTCAACAGCGGCGCACAACTGGACGTGGTGGAGCTGGACAAGGACCTGGTCCCGATCCTCAATCAGCAGTTCGCCAGTCGAAGCAACTTCAGCCTGCATCAGGGTGATGCGCTGAAGTTCGACTTCACCAGCCTGAATGCTGCGCCGGGCAGCCTGCGCGTGGTCGGTAACCTGCCGTACAACATCTCTACACCGCTGATTTTTCACCTGCTGCATAACGCCAGCCTGATCCGCGACATGCACTTCATGCTGCAAAAAGAAGTGGTCGAGCGCATGGCGGCGGGTCCTGGCGGCGGTGACTGGGGCCGCCTGTCGATCATGGTTCAGTACCACTGCCGGGTCGAACATCTGTTCAACGTCGGCCCGGGCGCGTTCAACCCGCCGCCCAAGGTTGATTCGGCCATCGTGCGCCTGGTGCCTCACGCGGTACTGCCGCATCCGGCCAAAGACCACAAATTGCTGGAGCGCGTCGTTCGCGAAGCCTTCAACCAGCGCCGCAAGACCCTGCGCAACACCCTCAAGTTACTGCTGAGCAATGCCGAGATCGAAGCCGCCGGCGTCGATGGCAGCCTGCGTCCCGAGCAACTCGACCTGGCCGCCTTCGTGCGCCTGGCCGACAAGCTCAGCGAGCAAGCCCTGAACCCGCCCGCCGCCGACTGACAGGTGACGAGCGTTATCGGGTAGGACGCCAGACGCGATGTCTGGTTTACTACCCGGTACTTGGCCTAGACTGAACTCCATCAGCTACGCCCCGCGTCCCGCTTCGTTTTTAAGGCCTCTTGCATGTCCGATCCTCTTTATCAGGTCGACGTCAGCGTCGTCACCCGCTATCTGGCAGAACAATCGCAACCCGAGCAAAACCGCTTTGCTTTTGCGTACACCATTACCGTGCACAACAACGGCAAGCTACCGGCCACACTGTTGTCGCGGCACTGGGTCATCACCGACGGTGACGGGCATGTCGAGGAGGTCAAGGGTGCGGGCGTCGTAGGCTTGCAGCCGCTGATCCTGGTCGGCGAAAACCACACCTACAGCAGCGGCACGGTCATGACCACCAAGGTCGGCACCATGCAAGGCACCTATCAGATGATTGCCGACGACGGTAAGCATTTCGACGCCGTCATCGCTCCATTCCGCCTGGCGGTGCCCGGAGCCTTGCACTAATGGCAACGTACGTCGTTGGTGACTTGCAGGGCTGCCTCGAGCCCCTGCAATGCCTGCTTGAGCAAGTCGCTTTCGATCCGGCCAAGGATCGTCTCTGGCTGGTGGGCGACCTGGTCAACCGCGGCCCGCAGTCGCTGGCAACCTTGCGCTTTCTCTATGGCATTCGTGAATCGCTGGTGTGCGTACTGGGCAACCATGACCTGCACCTGCTGGCCGCCGGGTACAACATTGAACGCCTGAAGAAAGCCGACACCCTGCGCGAGATCCTCGAAGCGCCAGATTGCGCGGAGCTGCTGGAGTGGCTGCGCCAGCAAAAGCTCATGCACTACGACGAACAGCGCGATATCGCACTGGTGCACGCCGGCATTCCACCGCAGTGGTCATTGCGCAAAGCCTTGAAGTGCGCCGCCGAAGTTGAAGAGGCCCTGCGCGACGACAACCGCATCGCCCCGTACCTCGACGGCATGTACGGCAACGAACCGGTGAAATGGGATAGCGACCTCAAGGGCGTGACCCGCCTGCGCGTCATCACCAACTATTTCACCCGCATGCGTTTCTGCACCAGCGAGGGCAAACTCGACCTCAAGAGCAAGGAAGGCGTCGGCACAGCGCTACCAGGCTACAAGCCATGGTTCACGTACAAGGAACGCAAGACCAAGGGCCTGAAGATCATCTTCGGCCACTGGGCGGCCCTCGAAGGCAACTGTGACGAACCGGGGATCTTCGCGCTCGACACCGGTTGTGTCTGGGGTGGAGCCATGACCCTGATGAACGTCGACACCTTCGAACGCCTGCAGTGCCAATGCAACGATCAGGGCCACAGTGAACCCGCCGTCACTCCCCCCCTTACCGAACAAACCCCAGCCAGCGCCCCGCGCTAGGCTGCGCTATCAGCCGAGCCACAGGAGCCCGCCATGAGCGAATTCAAACGTATCCCCCCGGAACAGGCACAAGCCCTGCGCGAACAAGGCGCAGTGGTGGTCGACGTCCGCGATCCGCAAACCTATGCCGCGCTGCACATCAGCGGCTCGAAGCATCTGGACAATCATTCCCTGCATGCCTTTATTCAGGGTGCAGACCTGGACGCGCCGACCGTAGTGGTCTGCTACCACGGCAATTCCAGCCAGGGTGCCGCCGCCTACCTCATCAGCCAGGGCTTCTCCGACGTCTACAGCATGGACGGCGGTTTTGAGCTGTGGCGTACGACGTATCCTGCGGAAACCGCGCAAGGTACCTCCGAATAATTTTTTTGTAACCTGCGAGCCCCCGCCCCCCGTGGGCTCGCGCGGTGGCAGACGAACGGTGTGCCACAACTAATTGCGTATCTCGCCTTTACCTCCCGAATTAGCAACTATCCTTAAGCGCAGGCCATCCAAAACAGGGGAGAGCCGGTACACCGGCGCGCGGGTCATCGGGAGTAGCTTTCGGAGTAGTCAGCTCCGTTAGAGTTCTGGGGGGTAAACAGCGACCGCCTGTTCGGTTGCTGCCAGCATCGACTGAGTGATCCGGCGTCGGCTCCACGTATCGAGCGAGGTGACGTCATGAGTATCTTTAGCCACTTCCAACAACGCTTCGAGTCCACACGCCAGGAAGAACTCTCGCTGCAAGAGTATCTTGAGCTGTGCAAACAGGACCGCAGCGCCTACGCCTCCGCAGCCGAGCGTCTATTGCTGGCCATCGGAGAACCGGAGCTGCTCGACACCTCGACCAACTCGAGACTGTCGCGAATCTTTTCCAACAAGGTGATCCGCCGCTATCCGGCCTTTGAAGACTTCCACGGGATGGAAGAATGCATCGACCAGATCGTGTCGTATTTCCGCCATGCGGCTCAGGGCCTGGAAGAGAAGAAACAAATCCTCTATCTGCTCGGCCCCGTCGGTGGCGGTAAATCGTCCCTGGCCGAGAAGCTGAAACAACTGATCGAGAAAGTGCCCTTCTACGCGATCAAGGGCTCACCGGTATTCGAGTCGCCCCTCGGTCTGTTCAACGCCACTGAAGATGGCGCGATCCTCGAAGAAGACTTCGGCATTCCGCGGCGCTACCTCAACACCATCATGTCGCCATGGGCCACCAAGCGCCTGGCCGAGTTCGGCGGCGATATCAGCCAGTTCCGCGTAGTGAAACTCTATCCGTCGATTCTCAATCAGATCGCCGTGGCCAAAACCGAGCCGGGAGACGAGAACAACCAGGACATCTCGGCACTGGTGGGCAAGGTCGATATCCGCAAACTGGAGGAATACCCACAGAACGACGCCGACGCTTATAGCTACTCGGGCGCACTGTGCCGGGCCAACCAGGGCCTGATGGAATTCGTCGAAATGTTCAAGGCGCCGATCAAGGTGCTGCACCCATTGCTGACGGCTACCCAGGAAGGCAACTACAACAGTACCGAAGGCCTCGGCGCGATTCCGTTTACCGGGATCCTGCTGGCCCACTCCAACGAATCGGAATGGCACACCTTCCGCAACAACAAGAACAACGAAGCGTTCATCGACCGGATCTACATCGTCAAAGTACCGTATTGCCTGCGGGTCAGCGACGAAGTGAAGATCTACGACAAACTGCTGTTCAACAGTTCCCTGGCCAAGGCCCATTGCGCGCCCGATACCTTGAAGATGCTCGCCCAGTTCACCGTGCTCTCTCGCCTCAAGGAGCCGGAAAACTCGAACATCTACTCGAAAATGCGCGTGTATGACGGTGAAAACCTCAAGGACACTGATCCGAAGGCCAAGTCGATCCAGGAATACCGCGACAACGCCGGTGTCGACGAAGGCATGAACGGTCTCTCGACCCGATTCGCGTTCAAGATCCTGTCGAAGGTCTTCAACTTCGATCCGCACGAAATCGCCGCCAACCCGGTGCACTTGCTGTACGTGCTGGAACAACAGATCGAACAGGAACAGTTCCAGGCCGAAACCCGCGAACGCTACCTGCGCTTCCTCAAGGAATACCTGGCACCGCGCTACATCGAGTTCATCGGCAAGGAGATCCAGACCGCCTACCTCGAATCGTACAGCGAATACGGCCAGAACATCTTCGATCGCTACGTGCTGTACGCCGACTTCTGGATCCAGGACCAGGAATACCGCGACCCGGAAACCGGCGAAATCCTCAACCGAGTGGCCCTGAACGAAGAACTGGAGAAAATCGAAAAACCGGCCGGCATCAGCAATCCGAAGGATTTCCGCAACGAAATCGTCAACTTCGTCCTGCGCGCCCGGGCCAACAACAACGGCAAGAACCCGACCTGGCTCAGTTACGAAAAACTGCGGGTGGTTATCGAGAAGAAAATGTTCTCGAACACCGAGGACCTGCTGCCGGTCATCAGCTTCAACGCCAAGGCCAGCAAAGAGGACCAGCAGAAGCACAACGACTTCGTCACACGGATGGTCGAGCGCGGCTACACCGACAAACAGGTACGGCTTCTTTCCGAATGGTACCTACGGGTCCGGAAATCGCAATGACGCAGCGGCAAGCCATAAGCTACAAGCGGCAAGAAAAAGCGCGTAAGCCCTGATATCCGGGCAGCTTCTACTTGCAGCTTGTAGCTCACAACTTGAAGCCGCCCGGAGGGCCCTATGAGCTATGTGATCGACCGACGTCTCAATGGCAAGAACAAGAGCACGGTGAACCGTCAGCGGTTTCTGCGACGTTACCGTGATCACATCAAAAAGGCTGTCGAAGAGGCGGTCAGCCGGCGCTCCATTACCGATATGGAACACGGCGAACAGATCAGCATTCCCGGCCGCGATATCGACGAGCCGGTGCTTCACCATGGCCGTGGCGGCAAGCAAACCGTCGTGCACCCCGGCAACAAGGAATTCACCAGCGGCGAGCACATTGCCCGCCCGCCCGGAGGGGGCGGTGGCAGAGGCCCCGGCAAGGCAGGCAACTCGGGCGAAGGGATGGACGAGTTTGTCTTCCAGATCACCCAGGAGGAATTCCTCGAATTCATGTTCGAGGACCTCGAGCTGCCGAACCTGGTCAAACGCAACCTGACCGGTACCGACACCTTCAAAACGGTACGCGCAGGGATCAGCAACGAAGGCAACCCATCGCGCATCAACATCATTCGCACCTTGCGCTCGGCCCATGCACGGCGCATTGCCCTGTCCGGCAGCAGCCGCGCCAAGCTGCGTGAAGCCAAAGAGGAACTGCTGCGACTCAAGCAGGAAGAACCGGACAATTTCGGCGATATCCAGAAAATAGAAGCCGAAATAGAAAAACTCAGCGCACGGATTCATCGCGTGCCGTTTCTTGATACGTTCGACCTCAAGTACAACCTGTTGATCAAGCAGCCCAACCCCAGCTCGAAGGCCGTGATGTTCTGCCTGATGGACGTGTCCGGCTCCATGACCCAGGCGACGAAGGACATCGCCAAGCGCTTTTTCATCCTGCTGTACCTGTTTCTCAAGCGTAACTACGACAAGATCGACGTCGTGTTCATCCGCCACCACACCAGCGCCCGGGAAGTGGATGAAGAAGAGTTCTTCTATTCACGCGAAACCGGCGGCACCATCGTCTCCAGTGCCTTGAAGCTGATGCAGGAGATCATGGCCGAGCGCTATCCGAGCAATGAATGGAATATCTACGCCGCCCAGGCGTCCGACGGCGATAACTGGAACGACGATTCACCGATCTGCCGCGACATTCTGATCAACCAGATCATGCCGTTCGTGCAGTACTACACTTACGTTGAGATCACCCCGCGCGAACATCAGGCCCTGTGGTTCGAGTACGAACGCATCGCCGAAGCCTTCTCTGACACTTTTGCCCAGCAGCAACTGGTCTCGGCCGGGGATATCTACCCGGTCTTCCGTGAACTCTTCCAGCGCAGGTTAGTGACATGACCGCCAAAGAGCAGAAGCGCCAACCCATTTCCACCGGCTCCGAATGGACGTTCGAGCTGATCCAGGCCTACGACAAGGAAATCAGTCGCCTGGCGGCTCGGTATGCCCTCGATACTTACCCTAACCAGATCGAAGTGATCACCGCTGAACAGATGATGGACGCCTACGCTTCTGTCGGGATGCCGTTGGGCTATCACCATTGGTCCTACGGCAAGCACTTCCTCAGCACCGAAAAATCCTACAGCCGTGGGCAGATGGGGCTGGCCTACGAGATCGTGATCAACTCCGATCCGTGTATTGCTTACCTGATGGAAGAAAACACCATCTGTATGCAGGCATTGGTCGTGGCGCATGCCTGCTATGGGCACAACAGCTTTTTCAAAGGCAATTACCTGTTCCGCACCTGGACTGACGCCAGTTCGATCATCGATTACCTGGTGTTCGCCAAGCAGTACATCATGCAGTGCGAGGAACGCCACGGCATCGACGCCGTGGAGGACTTGCTCGACTCCTGCCACGCGTTGATGAACTACGGCGTCGACCGCTACAAACGCCCTTATCCGATTTCCGCGGAAGAAGAACGGCGTCGGCAAAAGGATCGGGAAGAGCATCTGCAGAAACAGATCAACGACCTGTGGCGCACCATTCCCAAAGGCGCGGACAAGTACAGCGACAAGGACAATGCACGCTTCCCCGCTGAACCTCAGGAAAACATCCTGTACTTCATCGAAAAACACGCGCCGCTACTGGAACCGTGGCAGCGGGAAATCGTGCGGATCGTGCGCAAGATCGCGCAATATTTTTATCCACAGCGTCAGACCCAGGTGATGAACGAAGGCTGGGCCACGTTCTGGCACTACACGTTGATGAACGACCTGTACGACGAAGGCCTGGTCACCGACGGGTTCATGATGGAGTTCCTGACATCCCACACCAGCGTGGTGTTTCAACCCGGTTTTGACAGCCCTTACTACAACGGAATAAACCCTTACACCCTGGGGTTCGCCATGTACCGGGATATCCGGCGCATGTGCGAGAACCCCACCGACGAAGATCGCCACTGGTTCCCGGAAATTGCCGGCACCGACTGGCTGTCGACCATCAAGTTCGCCATGAGCAGCTTCAAGGATGAGAGTTTTATCCTGCAGTACCTGTCACCGAAAGTGATCCGCGACCTGAAGTTGTTCAGCATTCTCGATGACGACCAAAAGGATGACCTGCTCGTACCCGCGATCCACGATGAAGAAGGCTACCGCATCATCCGTGAAACCCTGGCGGCGCAGTACAACCTGGGCAATCGCGAGCCCAACGTGCAGATTTACAGCATCGACCGGCGTGGAGATCGCTCCCTGACCCTGCGTCACCAGCAACACGACCGCAAGCCGCTGGGCGAATCCACCGAGGAGGTGCTCAAGCACCTGCACCGGTTGTGGGGCTTCGATATTCACCTGGAAACGCTGCAAGGGGATCAGGTGATGAAAACCCACCATGTACCCCCCAGAAGCGAGCACAGCGAAGGGGATTACGGCCGACTGGACTTGGCCGTCATTCATCTTTGAGCCTGTTTGAACCTCCGCAAGTTCGACGCAACGGTTATTCTGTCGAGCTAACGGAGGTTTTTTATGCAGATTTATAAAGTCGGTGGCGCAGTACGTGATCGCCTGCTCGGCAAACCTGTCACCGATATCGATTGGGTGGTGGTGGGCGCCACGGCCGAAGAAATGCTCGCCAATGGCTTTCGGCCGGTGGGTGCGGACTTTCCGGTGTTTCTTCATCCGAAAAGCGGCGAGGAATACGCCCTCGCCCGCACCGAACGTAAAAGCGGACGCGGTTATGGCGGCTTTACCTTCCACGCCAGCCCCGAAGTCACCCTCGAAGAAGACCTGATTCGCCGGGACCTGACGATCAATGCGATGGCCGAAGACGATCAGCAAAACCTGACCGACCCTTACCATGGCCAGCGTGATCTTGAAGCGCGCCTGCTCCGTCACGTTTCCCCCGCGTTCGCCGAAGATCCACTCCGTGTCCTGCGTGTTGCTCGCTTTGCCGCGCGTTATGCGGCGCTGGGTTTCACGGTTGCTCCCGAGACACTTGGGTTGATGCGCGAACTCAGCGAATCCGGTGAACTGGAAGCCCTGACTGCGGAACGCAGCTGGAAAGAAATCTCCCGGGCATTGATGGAAGATCAGCCGCAGGTGTTCATTGAAGTGCTACGCGAATGCGGTGCATTGAAAGTGTTGATGCCTGAAGTCGACGCGCTGTTTGGCGTTCCACAGCCCAAAGCTCACCACCCGGAAATCGACACCGGCGTGCACACGTTGAGCGTGCTTGAGCAATCGGCACTACACAAACAACCGCTGACCGTGCGTTGGGCCTGCCTGCTGCACGACCTCGGTAAAGGGCTGACCCCCGAGGAAGAATGGCCACGCCATATTGCTCATGAACACACAGGCCTGAAGCTGATCAAAACGGTCAACGAACGCTTCAAGGCGCCGAAAGACTGTCAGGAACTGGCATTACTGGTCGGCCAATATCACACCCACGGCCATCGCGCCCTGGAGCTGAAACCTTCGACCTTGCTGGAGTTGCTGCAAAGCCTTGACGTTTACCGCCGGCCGCAGCGGTTCGAAGAGTTCATCAGCGCGTGCGAGATGGACGCGCGCGGGCGCAAAGGGCTGGAGCTGAGAAGTTATCCACAGGCGGATTATTTGCGCGGGGCGGCGACGGCAGCTCGGAGTGTGGCGGTTCAGCCGCTGCTGGAGAAAGGATTCAAGGGGCCGGAGCTGGGTGAGGCGATCAAGCGTGAACGGCTTAAAGCGTTGAAAGCCTACAAGGAGGAGGCGTCTACCTGAAAGCATCGCGGGCAAGCCCTGCTCCCACAGGATTTAGGTGACCCCTGTAGGAGCCGAGCTTGCTCGCGACGGCGTTATCCGCCTCACAACAAATTCGAAGGGGTCAACGGCTCGCCGCGCCATTCAAAAGCCACCGGCGCCAACACCTGATCAATGTGCGCTTCACTCCACAAGGTCGCAAAGCTTTTGCCTACGCCCGGATGCACACGATCCGGCGCAATCAGCGATAACGGCCACAACACAAAAGCGTTCTTCAGAATCTCTGCCCGCGGCAGGATCAATCCATCGAAATTGCCCACCAGATCACCAAACAACAGGACGTCGATGTCCAGCGGCAAACCCTTGCGGTCCGGCGCATAACGACCATTGTCCGCCTCGATGAACTTCAATCGGCGGTCCAGCTCCATCAGCGGCAGATCGGTATACGCCGACACCACGAAATTGAAAAACGGCCCGCTCTTGATGCCCACTGGCTGGCTTTCGAAGACAGCCGAGCAGCGGATATCCACCAAAAACGCCGCCAAGGCGTCCAGCCCCGCCTGCAAATGGGTTTCACGCTCGATATTGCTACCGAGCCCGAGGTACACCTGAGTCAGCGACATCCGCGCTCGATCTCCACGCCCACACCGCCCTTGGCAGCCGGGACAGCGCCAGGCTTGGTCAGCTTGAGACGCACCCAGGTGATCTTGAATTCACTCATCAGCACTTCGACCAGACGCTCGGCGAAGGTCTCGACCAGTTGATACTGCGCCTGCTCGGCAAACGCCTGGATGCGCGACGAAACGCTCGCGTAATCGAGCGCCAGGGTCAGGTCATCACCGGCGGCGGCTGGGCGATTGTCCCAGGCGAAGCTCAGATCAAGACGCAGGCACTGTCGGATGCCTCGCTCCCAGTCGTAGGCACCAATTACGGTGTCGACTTCCAGGCCCTCGATAAACACTCTGTCCAAGCACTTTTCTCCGCTGCACGACAAGGGCGCAATGCGCCGTTAGAATCAGGGCGTCCTCGCCCGGAATAGTTAGCATGTTTTGGTTACTGGCGATCCTCGCCTACCTGCTCGGCTCTCTGTCCTTCGCCATTTTGCTCAGCCGCCTGACCGGGAATCCCGATCCGCGAATGAGTGGCTCGGGCAATGCCGGCGCCACCAACATGTTGCGCCTGGCCGGCAAAAAACTTGCCGTCCTGACCTTGCTTGGCGACCTCTGCAAAGGCTTGCTGCCCGTGCTGATCGCCGGCCTTGCGGGCCTTTCGCTGCAAGAACAGGCCTGGATTGGCATCTGCGCCGTCATCGGCCATCTGTTTCCAGTGTACTTCCGCTTTCGCGGCGGCAAAGGTGTCGCCACCGCTGCCGGCATGCTGCTGGGGCTTTACCCGCCTGCGGCACTGCTGGCGGTCTGCGCCTGGCTGCTGACGTTCTACCTGACCCGCACCAGCTCACTCGCTGCACTGATTGCCACACCGCTGACCCTGCCGTTGCTTGCCTGGCAGGAACCGGCGGCCTTGCTGCCCATGAGCGTGCTCACCGGGCTGATTGTCTGGCGTCATCGCGGCAATCTACGCGACCTGTTTGCCGGGCGCGAACGGCATTTTTAAATACCGGACTCGAGCGCGGCTCATCACAGCGCCGACAATTGCTCCATCGGCCAACGAGCCTGAACGCTAATGGCCAGGCTTTCATGCTGGCCGGCCTGCAAGCGCTGGCATCCGGCAAACGCGATCATTGCGCCATTGTCGGTGCAGAACTCCGGACGGGCGTAAAACACATCGCCCTTCATGTCGCCGAGCATTTTTTCCAGCGAGGTGCGCAGCGCCTTGTTCGCGCTGACGCCCCCTGCGATGACCAGGCGCTTCATGCCCGCTTGTTTAAGGGCTCGCTTGCACTTGATGGTCAAAGTCTCCACCACGGCCTGCTGGAACGCCAGAGAGATGTCGCAACGGGCTTGCTCACTGTCGTCCCCGGCACTGACGCTTTGCTGCCAGGTGTTCAACGCGAAGGTTTTCAAGCCGCTGAAGCTGAACGCCAGGCCCGGGCGATCGCACATCGGACGCGGAAACGTGAACCGCCCCGCAACGCCTTGCTCGGCAAGGCGCGCGATTTCCGGGCCGCCCGGGTAATTGAGCCCCATCATCTTCGCGGTCTTGTCGAAAGCCTCACCGGCGGCATCGTCCAGTGTCTCGCCCAACAGCGTGTACTGGCCGATTCCGTCGACCTGAACCAGCTGCGTATGGCCACCGGACACCAACAAAGCGACGAACGGGAATTCTGGCGGTTGCGTCTCCAGCATCGGCGCCAGCAAGTGGCCTTCCATGTGATGCACGCCCAAGGCCGGAATACCCCAGGCAAAGGCCAGCGCCTGGGCACAGGACGCGCCCACCAGCAACGCACCGACCAGGCCAGGACCCGCGGTGTAAGCGATGGCGTCGATCTCGGTCGGCACGCAGTCAGCTTCGGCCAACACCTGACGAATCAAGGGCAGCATGCGTTTGACGTGGTCGCGCGAGGCCAGCTCCGGCACCACGCCGCCATAGGCGCGGTGCAGGTCGATCTGGCTGAACAGTGCGTCGGCCAACAGCCCGCGCTCACTGTCATATAATGCGACACCGGTTTCGTCGCAGGAGGTTTCTAATCCCAGTACTAGCATGGGTTTGCGCCTTATTTAGGCTGAATTCGAAGGCGCGCATAATAGTCGCCACGTGATGCCCCGACCAGCGGTTTTCGATCAGAGGCTTTGCATTCCAAGCGATGAGGGGTTAACATCCGCAACCCTTAAAAACCGACGTCTTCAAGTGCTCTTTTGCCGCGAGGATGTTGACCCCGGTAATGAATGAAGGTAGCTCTGGATGCCAGCCGTCAAAGTAAAAGAGAACGAACCCTTCGACGTAGCTCTGCGTCGTTTCAAGCGCTCCTGCGAAAAAGCCGGTGTACTGGCTGAAGTTCGTAGCCGCGAATTTTACGAGAAGCCAACTTCTGAGCGTAAGCGCAAAGCAGCAGCCGCTGTTAAGCGTCACGCGAAGAAAGTTCAGCGCGAACAGCGCCGCGCCGTTCGTCTGTACTAATACACAGACGATCGTAGCAAGCTTCTGCCAAGCCCGGCTCCAAGCCGGGCTAATGGCATTTGCGTAAAACGCTTGATGCTTCACCGTCGAAGCCGCAGATGCGACCGAGACAAATCTGCTTCACAGCGTCAGACCTGGCTCTTTTGCCAGCGGTGCACGTCTTTTCTGACGAGCCTTCCAAGGCTACTGACGAGCACACCCACTGATTCCTCTCACGACGATCAGCCCAAGGCACCTGCTTGCGTGCCCGCTTATTGAGCTATCCGAGGCCATCGACAGGCCGCAGCGGACTCAGCGCAACACTTTCAAACAGTCGATTACTGATTGGTATTAACGTCAGTGGATTTTCGGCAGATACACTCCCCGATAGCGATTACGCAGACGACACCGGTCGAGCCGCATCTTTTGCGCGCCTCAAGCAACGACCCACGTTCGGCCGCCCTTCGTTATAGGTCCCTTTCAGCGCAGATGACGAGAACGCCATGGCCGGGCTAATTCCCCAGAGCTTCATTGACGACCTTCTGAACCGCACCGACATCGTCGATGTGGTCAGCTCGCGCCTGCAAATGAAAAAGGCCGGCAAGAACTACACCGCTTGCTGCCCGTTCCACAAAGAGAAAACCCCGTCTTTCAGCGTCAGCCCTGACAAACAGTTCTATTACTGCTTCGGTTGCGGCGCTGGCGGAAACGCCCTCGGCTTCATGATGGACCACGACAACCTGGATTTCGTCCAGGCCGTTGAGGAACTGGCCAAAGCCGCCGGCATGGAAATCCCCCGCGAAGAAAGTGGCCGGCCGCACAAACCGCGACAACCAACCGATTCGCCGCTGTATCCGCTGCTCACTGCCGCTGCCGATTTTTACCGTCAGGCACTGAAAAGCCATCCATCACGCAAAGCTGCAGTGGATTACCTGAAGGGCCGTGGACTGACGGGAGAGATCGCTCGCGACTTCGGCCTCGGCTTTGCTCCGCCAGGCTGGGACAACCTGTTCAAACACTTGAGCAGCGATACCCTGCAACAAAAAGCCATGGTCGACGCCGGCCTGCTGATCGAGAACGCCGAAACCGGCAAACGCTATGACCGCTTCCGCGATCGCGTGATGTTCCCGATTCGTGACAGCCGCGGGCGCATCATCGCTTTCGGTGGCCGGGTACTGGGCGACGACAAGCCGAAATACCTGAACTCACCGGAAACCCCGGTATTCCATAAAGGCCAGGAACTCTACGGCCTTTATGAAGCGCGCAAGAACAACCGCAACCTCGACGAAATCATCGTCGTCGAAGGTTATATGGACGTCATCGCCCTCGCCCAGCAAGGCTTGCGCAATGCCGTGGCGACCCTGGGCACCGCCACCAGCGAAGAGCATTTGAAGCGACTGTTTCGCGTCGTGCCTAACGTGCTGTTCTGTTTTGACGGCGACCAGGCCGGCCGCAATGCTGCCTGGCGCGCACTGGAAGCGACACTGCCCTGCCTGCAAGACGGGCGGCGCGCACGTTTCCTGTTCCTGCCGGAAGGCGAAGACCCGGATACGCTGGTCCGCTCCGAAGGCACGGATGCGTTCCGTGCGCGAATCAACCAGCACGCGCAGCCTTTGGCAGATTATTTCTTCCAGCAGTTGACCGAAGAGTCGGACCCACGCTCGCTGGAGGGCAAAGCCCACATGGCCACCCTTGCCGCGCCGCTGATCGACAAAGTCCCGGGCGCGAACCTGCGCATCCTGATGCGTCAGCGCCTGACCGAAATTACCGGCCTCAGCGGCGAAGCGGTGAGCCAACTGGTGCAAAGTGCCCCTCAGGATGCGCCACCGGCATACGATCCGGGCATGGATTACGACGCCATGCCGGACTACAGCGACTACCATCAGCCGCAGTCACAAGATATGTATGTGCCGCAGCAGGAGTGGACGCCGAAGAAACCCGGCGCCAGCGGCAAGAAATGGGACAAGAAACCGTGGGACAAGAACGGCAAGCGCGCAGATCGTGACCAACCGAGCACCCCGCGCACACCGATTGCTGTCGAAGCGCCCACGCTGATCGCGCTGCGCACCCTCATTCATCATCCGGACCTGGCTGGCCGGGTAGAAACCGCCAACCATTTTGCCAATGAGAGCAATACCTACGCACAACTGCTCGTGGCCTTGATCGAGGCGGTGCAAAAAAATCCTAAGCTAAACTCAATTCAGCTAATGGCACGCTGGCACGGGACCGAACAGGGACGATTACTCAAAGCATTGGCAGAAAAGGAATGGCTGATTGCAGGCGATAACCTTGAACAACAGTTTTTAGACACCATTACTAGGTTATCGGCCGCTCAACACACGGATAGCCTGGAAGTACTTATCAGGAAAGCCAGACAGCCGGGATTGACCCCGGAGGAAGCAAATCAGATCGCAAATCAGATGCGCGACCTATTAAAACGCAATATGGCTGTATCAAACCCGACCTCAACTGGCGCGTGAGGTCATAGCTCAGGTATAATCCTCGGCTTGTTTTTTGCCCGCCAAGACCTTCAGTGGATAGGGTGTTATGTCCGGAAAAGCGCAACAGCAGTCTCGTATCAAAGAGTTGATCACACTTGGTCGTGAGCAGGGTTACCTGACTTACGCGGAGGTCAACGACCACCTGCCGGAGGATATTTCAGATCCGGAACAGGTGGAAGACATCATCCGCATGATCAATGACATGGGGATCAACGTATTCGAGGTTGCGCCAGATAAGGATTCCCTTATGCTGGCCGACGCCGATACTGACGAAGCCGCGGCCGAAGAGGCAGCAGCAGCGTTGGCAGCGGTCGAGACCGACATTGGTCGCACCACCGACCCAGTGCGCATGTACATGCGTGAAATGGGTACGGTAGAGCTCCTCACACGTGAAGGCGAAATCGAAATCGCCAAACGTATTGAAGAGGGCATCCGTGAAGTGATGGGCGCAATTGCGCACTTCCCTGGCACGGTTGATCATATTCTCTCCGAGTACACTCGCGTCACCACCGAAGGTGGCCGCCTGTCCGACGTCCTGAGCGGTTATATCGACCCGGACGACGGCATTGCGCCGCCTGCTGCAGAAGTGCCACCGCCGATCGATCCGAAAGCCGTGAAAGCGGACGACGACACCGACGACGATGACGCCGAAGCAACGGATGACGAAGAAGAAGCCGAAAGCGGTCCGGATCCGGTCATCGCAGCCCAGCGTTTTGGCGCTGTCTCCGATCAGATGGAAATCACCCGCAAGGCGCTGAAAAAGCACGGTCGTGGCAATAAGCTGGCAATCGCCGAGCTGTTGATCCTGGCTGAGCTGTTCATGCCGATCAAACTGGTTCCGAAGCAATTCGAAGGCCTGGTGGAGCGTGTTCGCAGTGCCCTGGATCGCCTGCGTCAGCAAGAGCGCGCGATCATGCAACTTTGCGTTCGTGATGCCCGCATGCCGCGTGCCGACTTCCTGCGCCAGTTCCCGGGCAATGAAGTTGACGAAAGCTGGACCGATGCACTGGCCAAAGGCAAAAGCAAATACGCTGAAGCCATTGGTCGCCTGCAGCCGGACATCATTCGTTGCCAGCAGAAGCTGACCGCGCTGGAAACCGAAACCGGTTTGACGATCGCCGAGATCAAGGACATCAACCGTCGCATGTCGATCGGTGAGGCCAAGGCCCGCCGCGCGAAGAAAGAGATGGTTGAAGCGAACTTGCGTCTGGTGATCTCCATCGCCAAGAAGTACACCAACCGTGGTCTGCAATTCCTCGATCTGATCCAGGAAGGCAACATCGGTTTGATGAAAGCGGTAGACAAGTTCGAATACCGCCGCGGCTACAAATTCTCGACTTATGCCACCTGGTGGATCCGTCAGGCGATCACTCGCTCGATCGCCGACCAGGCCCGCACCATCCGTATTCCGGTGCATATGATCGAGACGATCAACAAGCTCAACCGTATTTCCCGGCAGATGTTGCAGGAAATGGGTCGCGAACCGACCCCGGAAGAGCTGGGCGAACGCATGGAAATGCCTGAGGACAAGATCCGCAAGGTATTGAAGATCGCTAAAGAGCCGATCTCCATGGAAACCCCGATCGGTGATGACGAAGACTCCCATCTGGGTGACTTCATCGAAGACTCGACCATGCAGTCGCCAATCGATGTCGCCACCGTTGAGAGCCTTAAAGAAGCGACTCGCGAAGTCCTGTCCGGCCTCACTGCCCGTGAAGCCAAGGTTCTGCGCATGCGCTTCGGTATCGACATGAATACCGACCACACCCTTGAGGAGGTTGGTAAACAGTTCGACGTGACCCGTGAACGGATTCGTCAGATCGAAGCCAAGGCACTGCGCAAGCTGCGCCACCCGACGAGAAGCGAGCATTTGCGCTCCTTCCTCGACGAGTAATAACAGAACCCCCGGCCCAGGCCGGGGGTTTTGCTTTATGCAGATTAAATCCCTCGCACCTCCCCCCTGCCGCCTAGCCCGTCTACACTCGAAGCATTCCCCCGAGCCATAACGAGACCGTTATGCCCAGACTGCCGACCGTGCTTTTTTTGCTGTCGCTGATGACCTGGACCGCAACGGCTGGCGCGCTGACTCTGACTGATGACGAACGTAGCTGGCTGACCGCACACCCGGATTTGCGCCTGGGCGTGGACGCGTCGTGGCCGCCATTTGAGTTCCGCGATGAACAGGGCCGCTATCAGGGCCTGGCGGCGGACTACATCAATGTGATCCGCCAACGCTTGGCCATCAATCTCACGCCCATCGAACCGGTCAGCTGGACAGTTGTGCTGGAACAGGCCAAGCAAGGCAAACTGGATATTTTACCGGGCATCATGTCGACCCCGGAGCGCCAGTCGTACCTGTCGTTTACTCGCCCCTATCTCGACTTCCCCATTGTCATCCTGGCCCATGTCGGCGGCGCACAACCACACAAACTCGAAGACCTTTACGGGCTGAAGATCGCCGTGGTGGAAAACTATGCGCCCCATGAGCTGTTGCGCACCCACCACCCCGACCTGAATCTGGTGCCGATGCCCAATGTGAGCTCGGCGTTGCAAGCATTGGCCACCGATGAAGTGGACGCGGTGGTGGGCGATCTTGCGTCCAGCGTCTGGAGCCTTCGCCAGCTCAAACTCGAAGGGCTTTATGTCAGCGGCGAAACCCCCTACCGCTATCAACTGGCAATGGCCGTGCCTCCCGGCAACAAGGTGTTGGTCGGCATTCTGGACAAAGTGCTGGCGGACATGAGCCCAAGTGAAATCAGCGCCATCCAGGAACATTGGGTGGGCAACGTCCTGGATCATCGAACCTTCTGGTCGGATTTACTGGTCTACGGCTTGCCGGGGCTGCTGTTTCTGACGGTCATGCTGGCCGTGGTCATCCGGATCAACCGTCGACTGAGCTCTGAAATTGCGCGCCGGGTCGACCTCGAACAGGAACTGCGCAGCAGCGAGTACCACTATCGCGGGCTGGTAGAGAGTTTGTCGGCCATCGCCTGGGAAGCACGGATCAGTGATTTCACCTACAGCTACGTCTCACCCCATGCCGAAGAGCTCCTCGGTTATCCCCTGTCTCACTGGCTGATTCCGGGCTTCTGGCGCAACATCATCCACCCCGCGGACCTGACCCGGGCGCAGGCTTTCTGCGATCACGAAGTACTGGCCGGGCGCGATCACAGCGTCGATTACCGGGTCATTACCGCTGATGGTCGCTGCCTGTGGGTGCGCGATATCGTCAGCCTGATCGAGCACGGCCATGAACCGATCATGCGCGGGCTGATGATCGATATCAGTGATGCCAAGCGCACAGAAGAAGCGTTGAGTCTGTCCGAGCAAAAATTTGCTTCGGTCTTCCAGCAATGCCCGGACATTCTGGTGATCGCCCGACTGTCCGACGGCTGCCTGCTGGAAGTGAACAAAGCGTTCGAAGAGCAAATCGGCCTCAGGGCCGAAGACGTCATCGGCCAGACCGCCACCGACCTCAACATCTGGGGCATTCCCGGCGTAGGGCCGGGTCTGTTGCAGCGATTGCAGGCCGGCAGCATCCGCAACCTGGAGATGCCTTTTCGCCGCAGTAACGGCCACGTGTTCACCGGCCTGATTTCCGCCGAGCCTTTCGATCTCGACACCACCCCAGCCCTGGTGGTGGTGGTGCGCGATATCAGTCAGCTCAAGGAAACCCAGCAACAACTGCAAACCTCCGAAGAGAAATTTGCCAAGGCCTTCCACGCCTCCCCGGACGGATTGTTGTTGTCGCGCCAGAGCGACGGGTTGCTGCTGGAGGTCAATGAAGGTTTTAGCCGCATCACCGGCTTCAACAGTGCAATGTCCGTTGATCGATCAGCCCTGGACCTCGGGATATGGGTCAACCTCAACGAACGCAAACAGATGCTCGACCTGTTGCACCGGGATGGCTTCGTCCGCGATTTCAGTTGCCACATCCGCCGCAGCGACGGGCAAATTCGTCTCTGCGAAGTGTCGAGCCGTCCTTTGCCTATTGGCGATGAAGACTGCATGTTGACCATTGCCCGGGACATCACCGAGCGGCACCTGATGCAGGAAAAGCTGCAACAGGCCGCCACCGTGTTCGAAAGCACGGCCGAGGGTGTGCTGATCACCGACACTCAACAGCACATCAGCGCCGTCAATCGCGCGTTTACCGAGATTACCGGCTACAGCGAGAGCGAAGCACTGGGCCACACCCCTCGCCTGCTTGCCTCGGGCCTTCACGACAGCGCGTTTTATGCGGCGATGTGGCACCAACTGACTGCAGAAGGCCACTGGCAAGGCGAAATCTCCAACCGCCGCAAGAATGGCGAGCTATACCCGAGCTGGCTGACCATCAGCGCCGTGCGCAACCGGGACAAGTTCATCACCCACTTTGTAGCGGTGTTCGCCGACATTTCCAGCCTCAAACACGCTCAGGCCAAACTCGATTACCAGGCGCATCACGACCCGTTGACCGGCCTGCCAAACCGCACACTGTTCGAGAGCCGACTGCAGACCGCCCTAAACACCCAACAGGAGAATGGTGGCCAGGGCGCCGTGCTGTTCCTCGACCTGGACCGCTTCAAACACATCAACGACAGCCTCGGCCACCCGGTCGGCGACCTGCTGCTCAAAGGCATCGCGGTGCGCCTCAAGGAGCAGTTACGCGATATCGATACCGTCGCGCGCCTGGGCGGTGACGAATTCATCATCTTGCTGCCGGGCCTGCAACAGAACAGTGATGCCGACAACATCGCGACGAAGTTGCTCAATTGCTTCGGGGCACCGTTCCAGGCCGGTGAACACGAGTTTTTCATCAGCGCCAGTATTGGCACCAGCCTGTACCCCAAGGACGGCTGCGACGTCGCCACCCTGGTCAAGAACGCCGACGCCGCGATGTACCGCTCCAAGGCCAAGGGACGAAACCGGGTCGAAAGCTACACGCGCGACCTCACCGCACAGGCCAGCGAACGCGTGGCCCTGGAACATGAATTACGCCGCGCCATCGAGCGCAACGAACTGTTCTTGCACTACCAACCGAAAATCAGCCTCGACGACCATCGACTGGTCGGCGCCGAAGCGCTGATTCGCTGGCATCACCCGACCTTCGGCATGGTGCCGCCAGAACACTTCATTCCCCTGGCCGAAGAAAACGGCATGATTCTGCAAATCGGCGACTGGGTGCTCGAAACCGCCTGCCGGCAAATGAACGAGTGGAATCAAGTGTATGAATGCCTCGGCCCGCTCTCGGTCAACCTCGCAGGCGCCCAATTGCGTCAACCCAACCTGCTGGGACGGATCGAGCAACTGCTCAAGGACAGCCATCTGCAGCCCGGTTTTCTGCAACTGGAGATTACCGAAAACTTCATCATGAGCCAGGCCGAAGAAGCGCTCGAGGTGTTGCACCAACTCAAACAGCTGGGCGTGCAACTGGCCATCGACGACTTCGGTACGGGCTATTCATCCTTGAGCTACCTCAAGCGCCTGCCGCTGGATATTCTCAAGATCGATCAATCGTTCGTCCGCGGCCTGCCTGACGATCCGCATGATGCAGCCATCGTTCGCGCGATCATCGCCCTGGGCCGCAGCATGCAATTTACCGTCATCGCCGAGGGTGTGGAGACCCTGGCCCAACAGGAATTCCTCGCCGCCGAAGGCTGCGAACAGATCCAGGGTTACATCGTGAGTCCGCCTCTTCCCGCCGACGAATTCGCCGCGACGTTTCTTCGTATGGCCGTATCGGATTTTTCGGATAGCACAGCCGAGAAACCGTCGCTATAATCCGCGGCCTACTGAGGGCCTATAGCTCAGTTGGTTAGAGCAGAGGACTCATAATCCTTTGGTCCACGGTTCAAGTCCGTGTGGGCCCACCAAACAAATCAAGGGGTTACGCTCGTCACCCCTTCTCAACTGAAACTGCCATCAATCACCGGTCAATCACCACGACTGAAATCGTGACCGGCGAACTTGGCATATCGTGATCATCAGCAGCAACTTTTGCTTTGCCCCCCCTTCGCCGATGCTAAATCCCCCAGAACGGCGAGCGGTAGCTTGTGAGCTGAGATTGACACCCACCCTTTGAAAACGACCACGATGAAACCGTCGAACGAGCTCGCGCGCGTACTGCTTAAGAAACTCTGAATGGTAATCGTGGATCGCAAGAAAAGTCAGAACGACTGAAATCTCGGATGATCAGACCACTTCGTTGCGCGATAAGCCCAAAGCGACCGACTAGGCGGCCACCACGATTCGCACCCTCTTTGAGGCAAGCAATTAGCCAGGCCAAAAAGCACGGTGCATCGTCGAGATCAGCGGGAGCACTACAAGAGAAACTTGAACGCCGAAGCCAGGTAGAGGGGTAGTTTCCCACCCCCCATGTTACCTAGAACTCGAGCGCCAACTGAGTCCAAGGAGGGCTCCGAAAATGCTCACACACACTTTCTCGATGCCCATAGCGAGTGCGGTTATAGGAGCTAACGTGGACTGTTCTTAGGTACTGCGGTGTGCGACGCCGAACACGTCGAGATTTGGTATCTCTCATGGCTGATTCCTTTAATAGAACGCCATAGCAAGAGTGTCGAGAACGAGTGCCAGCTATCCGCCAATAGCTTTTACGGTATTGTAATACTATACCTAATAGCCCACACTTCGTTCACGACCCTTGCCACTGGCATTGGTTTAGTCGTTGCAGGGCTAGTACCGCCAAGTCTTCCCCCTACAACAACGCGATACCCTGTCCCTCACGGGACGGGGTTTTTTTGTGCCTAGCAATAAACCAAGCAACAAAATCTTTTTATTTACTCACTCGTAGCTCATTACCTTACACATCAAGACAGCCCAGCAAGCAGGGGCTACTTCTGTAGCGCATGGTAGCAGCAAAGACCAGCCAGAGGGCAGCCAGACCGGCGCATCCGAGGAACACAACCGACAAGCCGCCGTGAATGAACAATCGCGATGACTATTCATCGGCATCCTCTTCTGCCATTGCTCGCCCCTCAGCAAGAGAGCGCTCAATATTGCCCTCAGCATGCCTGCGAATATCGTCGTAAAGAGCGAACGCCGGATCAGCTCTGCTCAATGTGGCAAGCACTTCCTCAGCTTGCGCCTTCATCCTCAAGTCTTCAGGGAACGGTTCACCAGGAGTACCTCCTCGCACACCACTGACAGCAGACGCGAAGAGCGAAGAACTGAGTGCTCGATAGACGGATACACCAAGCGAGCGCGCCACCTTCAATGTTCGCGCGACAAATGCGCTGTCCTCAAACACAAATAATGGTGGAGCGTCTCGAAGCACATAAGAGAGCACTCTGAAGTGCTGGCTGTTGCCACCAGCACACCACGCTTCAAGGATGCTCGTACACGCCGGGTGCCGAAGTCCGAACACACCTGACACGACATCAGATAGGTTGTGCGCGAAGCGATACACGTCGATCTGTGGGAGCGCCCAGTCAAGCACCTCTCGCAACAGCACAGCCCCATCGGGATGCTCCAGAACATCTAAAGACGGCTGGTTGAATGCAGTGCCGCCGACTGGCAACGTTCGCCAGTCATCTCGATCGACTGCCTGCTTGAGGCGTGCCTTTATAAGCTCAACTACCAAGCGAGGGCTTCGTTTGGCCACGCGCATGAAAAACCCATGGACGATATGGTCGTCCAGACGCGGTAAGTTTAGAAATAACTTGAGAATGCGACTGAGCTCGTTCTCACCGATCGAGTCAAGCGGGATGAGCTTGTCATCGTCGAACCACATGAAGATACCCAACGGCGACTCAGCAGCCAACGCAGGATTCGCATTGACCAAAAGCTCGATTGCAAAGCTTTTGTCCCGCTCGGCTACGTCGCGAAACAGCCACGAGGAACTAGCCAGCACCGCGGGGTCGCTTGAGCCGAAGATGCGTCTCAAAATAGAGCGATCGAACTCGGTCAAGCCGCGGAGTTTGACTAGACCCATCGTGTAGGCACGCGCGACTAGAGAAAGCTCCGCATCCCCAGAAGTTAGCAGCGCTTCAATGTGAGCGTTAGCTTCGCTTGGTGCGTGTTTTATTAGCACTGCAAGTGCAACTGAGGCGAACTCTGCGATTGAGCTCTCAGGGAATTCAACTCTTGCATCAAGAACCACACGAGCGAATGCAGGCCGGTCGTTCAACAGCCGATTAACGAAAACATGAGTCGATTGGGCTGAGTCACGACGATATGTTTTGAGTTCGTCCAGGCGCTCATTAATGAACAACCCAAGCGCTTTCTCATCAGGGAACGCCTGAACAAGCTCCTCGACAAGCTTTGCCTGAATTTCATCGTTGTGGTCTTGCCTGTCAGCCTCGTGCCTCCAAGTGCTGGTTCCCCAAGCATCCATAAGCACACGAGTGACACGAGTGTTCAGATCTCGGTCGAGCTGGCGCAAAATGCGCGCTGCTGGCTCCTTGGTTGTTCCAATAGCGTAGTGTGCATGCCACCCCACCGACTCAGCGATACGTATCAGCACTACAGGCGGCAGGGACTGGCGTTCGATCAGGGAGTTAACTCGCTCAAGCGTATCAGTGAATTCCTCCTCCCAATCAGCGCCCTCCTTATCGCTGGGCGCGCGATTCATTACTCCGATCGGTCCACGCAACGCATTGTGGAGGGTCTCAGCAGCATCGTAGGCGCGACGCTTGTTGTCGCTCGTCAAGCTCTCCAAAATGACGTCTATGATTCGGCGCCGGACTGCCTGCACCGACTCAATGTCAACACCATAGGATGTGAGCGTAATGGCGCGGCTGGAGGCTTTGGAAGTGAAGTGTCCTTCCGTTGCCAGGGCGCCTTCGAGTACAGCGAACGGAGTGAATACCCCAGTCCAAGTATCTACGTACGGCACGAGCGAGAGCATGAAATCGAGGACACCCTCAATGTATGCGATTGGAACTCGTGGCTCAGGTGTCGCCATCTCACTCAGAAGCCGAAGCGGATGATTCGGGTGCTGGTTGATTTGGCGCCGATCATTACGCCCAAGGTCCCAGAGCAGTTCCGAGGCGTCCCAGAGATACTGCAGGCTGTATGCCGCGCTGCGGATCAATCGGCAAACATCTACGTGCGCCCCATGCCCCTCCTCAATCAATCGGCGAGCAAATGCGAGTGCTTGGCGCGGCTGATAATACGCTGCTTCCACAGCTGCCTTGAGGTGCGCCTGCACATAGTCACCCTCCCACTTTAGGCTACGCCATAGCGCGTCCAGCAGTGGACTATTGGACGTGTCACCTTCATTACGCCGCCAATCAAGGCGGCCTAGGTTTAAGAGGAGATGGGCTTTATGCTCGGGTATGGCCGCCTCAAATACTCGCTCGGCTTGCCCATTTGAGGCGCCACTTCCGATGATGTACCCGGACTCGATGATTGAGTCCGCCAGGAGATCAGGAGAGAGTCGATAGCTCGCACCTCGTTTGAACAATACACCCGATGCAATCAGGAGCTTGGTCAATCGAGTGGCATCTGGCGCACTCACCCCTTCGATTGACTCGTAGAGTGCAAGCACCTTGGGGTCATCGGGCACGACTGGCTGGATGAGCGCGATCACGCGCAACATACCCTCGATATGATCTTGATCCTTGGGACTGGTTGAAACGCTCTTTGCAATTGCTTCCTTGTATCGATGAAGGACTGTTCGCTGGAACACCTCGTGCGAGCCGAACAGCTCAGGATGCATTCCGTCTTTGGCAACAATCCAGGCACCGACTACCACAGAAAGCGGGCTGTCATAAGCCACGTTGGCGATCAGCGTGGCCGCGTGTGTTGGCCCACCAAGTGACTCCAAGACATGCGTAGCAAGTTCAACCCCTTCAGCCTTGGTGGGCTTCTCCAGCACCACCGGCGCGCTCATCAACCCATAGCGGGCCAACTGGCGATCAATGACCTCTCGCGCATATGGGCGATACACCAATACGAGCCGCGCATTCGAATGCGGGCTCGCGGCATAGCGCACCAAAAGCTCAAGGTCAGTGCGATCGTGCGCGTCATCAACGACGAGGAGTTTTTCGCCATACCCCAAGTCCTCGAGGCTCTTCGTCGTAATTTGTTCAGTTGGAGAGAGAATTAGGGTCGTGTGGCCGGTATGCGTTTGCGTAAAGGTATCGATTGCTGCTCGCAGAGTGCGCGACTTACCTCCACCGGCTGGCCCCACCAACGACACGACTGTCTGCTTCCGATCCTCTAGGGCAATGGCGAGCTGCTCGCACTCCTTACCCCTCCCAATGAGACCCCAGTGATGGCTGAATGGCCGGTCGGCAACTACAAGTGGTGCGAAGAAGTCGTTTGGAGTGAGCCAAGGACCGGGCGATGGCTCACCCAAAAGAGCGAAACGCTGCCCAGGAAAGTAGGTATCAACCAAGCGGCGTTTTACATCTACTGGCAGTTCGCGCAGTTTCTCCGAGAGATCGTCCTGATCCCATATGTCCCATCCGTGGTGTTTCTTCACCTCGCTGCGCGCTAGTGGGCTCGCGACGCGTGAAAGGAGGATGAACTTCTGTGCTGCCTCTGTTTTGTGCGCTTCAACTGCGGCTTTCACCTTTGCTGCTCCGAACTGGGCCTCTCGCTTGCATTGAAATGAATGCACCTCGCCGCTTTTGAGCTCGACGTCGATGTCGATCCCAAACTGTTCGTGCCCAGTTTTACCGGCCGCGTGCACCTTACCCCCCGGATAAATTGCCTCTAGGAGTGAACGGCAGATGCGTTGAAATCCTTCAGGCGAGAGAGATGCAAGCGGGAGCGGCTGATCAAACGATACCGTTACTTGTTCAGTTACATGGCCCGAAACGACGAGAAGCCGCTGCGGATCGGCACGTAAAGCGTTGGCCACGACCGCGACCTGATCAGCGCGCGGGCGTGACTCGCCAGCCTCCCATCGAGTGACGGTCTGCTGGGCAACGCCCAGAAGCTTGGCAAGCTCAGTGTGGGTGGAGATGCCTTGTTCTTGGCGGAGGCGCTTTAGCTCGTCACCGAAGCGCTTGTATTTACCACGCCGATCAGCCTTCATGCTAACACTCACATTATGCGTACCAATACTGATACTCAATATATGAGTGCTAATTTTCACCGTCAAGTGGCGAAACCCAGCGAGCTAGAGTTATGAATTGATCAAGCAGGCGCTAGAGTTGCTCACATACCGGCCGGCAGGAATCATTCGTCGATTTTTAGAACGGCACTGTCGCTCTGCACCCGACACCTCTATTCTTCAGAACCTAGCCAAATAGGTGAGGCAAAGCGTCCACCTGACATAGCTACGCCCCCCCCTTAACTCCCATTGGTTGCAACACTTGTGGAAGCGTCATTCCAGCATGAACACAGCAGATAAAACGCATGCAAAGGCTCTACAGGACGCCCTTTTAGCCCTCGACCCTTCAGGCCCAGAAGGATTTGAAGGGTTACTCGGAGTCGTACTGGGTGAAATCACAGGGCAATCTTTCCGTCTCGCAAAGTCAGGTACGCAGCGAGGACGAGACGGGGATTCGGCGTTCGATGGCGGGGCCACATATTTCGAGGGCAAACGCTACAAAGAAGGCCTTTCGAAGAACGATATTTCGACAAAGCTTTTCGACGTTGCGAACGACGACACCGGCGTGGTGGATCTCTGGATACTCGGAGCAACATGCGAGGTGGCATCCCAAACAGTCGAAGACGGGCGGAAATTTTCGGCCAAGAACGGCTTCGGCTTCACGGTATTGGACTGGTCAAATAACGATCTCGGGGCGCTGCTCGTCGCCACTGTTGCGGCAGGTTCAAAATCCAAAGAAATTATCAAACAAGGACTCACCGGAAAGCCTGGAGCGGGTCTTATCGCACCCGCTATCAAAGCAATCGACCACTTTGAAAAACACGGGGATTATCCCTCAAGGCTGAGTGCGCTCAGAAAATCACTCGCCACAGACGTTGGGTTGGGCCACGCCAAGACGCTGAACCAAGAATGGCTGGACCGGTTGTTCACAGACAAAGTGCAGGCGCGCGCCGAGCTCGGCCAACCACTCTCCCCATTTGATCCGTCCGGCCCTTCGGCACTCGACCGACCTGAGCGTGCGCTCCTTACAAAGGCATTCTCCGGAGCTCCAGAAAGCGAAATCTACGCAATTGTCGGCGAAGAGGGAGTCGGAAAATCCTGGCTGGCTGTCCAGAGCTGGAGTCTGTCTGATCCCAAATCACTTCTCGTCCTGTGTCCTGCCGACGATTTGACCGGAGATGATGCAGAAGACTTCGATGACTTCCTAATTCGCAAACTGATCTATCAGACAGATGGAGATGTTACGCCGCAAGTGTTCGCGCGCTGGCGGCGCCGCTTCAAAGATTGGCGCACGAACATCCCGGCAAGCTCCGTCCGCGTAACCCTGATAGCGGACGGGCTCAACCAACCGCTCAAGTCGAACTGGGGGCGTTGGCTCGATCGCGCCGCGCTACGCTTGAAGGAGCTGGGCGGCTGCCTGGTGGTCACCACCCGCACGCAGCACTGGGCGTATCTCAAAAAAACGCTATTTTGTGCAGTAAAGACGATCACGCTCGCCGAGTGGTCCATCAATGACGTGAAACAGATATTGGGCAGTCGCGACATCGACTTCTCCAACACCAGGATCGAGGTTCTCGAATCCGTTCGAAATCCCCGACTTCTTGGTATCGCTATTGAGCTGATAGAAGCCAAGGCCATCGAGCTTTTGGATGAGCTAAGCGTCGGGCGGCTGCTCTTTGAGCATATGCGCAGGATGGAGCAGCACGGGGCGGCTACAGTTTCGGCGCCCGCATTCGCCGACCTTTTGAAAGATCTCGCAGCTAAGGTATTGGCTCGAGCGAATGCGCAGAATACGGATGATCTAAGGTTGTTCGATGCCGTCCAAGAAGCCCAACTCGAAGCTGTTGCATCGAGCCGGTTCTTCTCCTCGGTGAAAGGAAGCGCGTCAAAGTATGAGATAAAACTCGACGGCCTCAACCTGGCACTCGCGCTCTACCTCGTCGGCCAACTCGAACGCGAGTTGCGCAACGACCGCGACCCGCGAGAAAAGCTAGCGACAATACTGGAACCGATCAGCGCACTTGATGAAACGGCCAAGGTTATCTTGCTCGCAACGCAGATCGCTTGCCTTGAAGATGAAACGAGCCCCGAGATACGCTCCGCGCTGATCGAAAAATTCGTATCACTGCAAAATCTTCCGAACAGCCAGGCCGACGCCTTCGCCGTGCTAGCAAAATCGGCTCCGCTCGCTTTCCTGCAAGCCGCTGAAAATGTATATCTGTCTCAAGAGCACATCGCCAGCAAAGAGTGGCTGCTTTACGCGCTACTCAACCGGCGCAACGAGCCGGGAATTTGGCAACACATTTTGGAATCTACGAAGCGGTGGCTGTCCTTCTATTCGCTTGCACCAGAACGAGGGATGCACCGGACGTCGGGCCATGGATCTGTCACTCAGGCTGACGAAGAGCGCAATAGAGTCTTGGCCATCATTCAAGAACGTCAGGCTGCCCTCACTGAAGTCGAGCGATCCTTCATGACTAGGAACCTCGTAATCGCTCCGCACCCTAGGTTCGATGGCATATGTCGCTTCGCTCTCTATCTTCTGGCTGGTATGCCGCTAGAAGAGATCGCAACCTATCTTGTCCGTTGGCGGTTTTCTGCCGCACTCAATTCATCAACGTCGGTGCCCTATGCAGAATTCGAGCAGGTTCTTCACTACAACCGCGCCGATTGGCAGGAGACTCGATCAGCAATCCTGAAGGGATTGGAAGCGCTGCCGGCGGAACACTCGTCCAGCGTGGGGACGTGGACACGCGTTGGCATCCTGTACGGCACCGGGGATGTCGGCGACGCCAAAGAGGGGGCCCGTATCCGCGATGAGCTCACACGCGACCAAGAACGCTTTGAAGGCTGGTCTATAAAAGAAAATTACAGCGCTGTTGATCCCTGCAATCCCAATACCATTGAACCAGAGAACGTTATCGCGACAGCCCAAAACTATCGACAGATTGACCCAGAAAAGATTGCCATGAGCCGGGGAATGGCCCAAGAGGACCGTTACTTCTGCGGCGCTCGGGCCGCTGTCGCACGCTTTGTACCTGATGACGCGATACACACGCACCGTGCATTCGCGAGCGAAGTGCTCGGCCGTAGCGGGCATGCACGGCTTCAGGGCGTATTAATGCTTTTACGGCATAGTGCGGCTCTCACAAAAGACCTTGCCCAACGCTTCCTTTCGGCCAGTGTATCTAGCACCGCGTCGCATAAAGACGGGCAAGACGATCGGGACGAATTCCTTACGGCACAGTTTTCCGCGATCATCGCATTGCCGCATTTCACCGCCGACGAGCAGCTCGACGCGATCGCAAAAATGCAGGGCGAGACCCTCCTGCTGGAGCTGCTCTCATGCGTGCGCAGTGCCACACCGGAAAAAGTGGAACAGGTGCTGGAGGGTGTTCTGCAGAGTGGAAATGAGCATGCGCAGACAGCAGTTCTTGCCTCAATCCACTATTCTGAATCGCCGCTCACACCGCGCGCTGCCGGTATTGTCAAAGGCTTCATCCGATCTCCATTCAAAAATCTCCGGCATGAAGCACTCGCCCTCGCCGCATCGAGCGGCGACACTTCATTACTACAGGAAGTCATAGATAGTGGATGGAGCGCGGAAAAGCCGAACAAGCGCGACAGCAGTTTCGAGGAGTGGCACGGGTCCACCGCGATATTGAAAGCGTTGGAAGCGGGCCTGATAGAGACGGAGTCCGCGCTTGATCGAATGAACGTGTCCCACTACGGGTTCGCCGCCGAAACGCTACCTGCCGAACAGGATGATGCCATCGCCGCTCGCATCGAAGCCGCGCTTGTGAAGGCATTGGACTATGAGGGTGATGTGGAGTTGCCGGAGATTGAGACTGGGGCGCCGACAGTGTCCGACCTCGCGCCTCCCCTGGTTTCGTTAACGGAACGGGCTCCGTCGGAAAACGACTTCACATCCCAGATGAATCGGCTTTCGGAAACGGAAGAACAGTTCGACGAGCGCCAACGCCGCATGAACAACGCCTATGAACGCTTTGCCGGTGAGCTCACGGCTGTTGAAGCAGACCTAATACTCTCCGACCTCACGTTCGACGGCATCAAATCGATCATCGGACAGGATGCTGATCGCGATCAGCGCTGGCTCCGCATGTTGGTCACCACCTCCGATCGAAAGCTCCGTCATCTTCACCACGTCGCCCTACAGGTAGCGGTCGCACTCGGCGCCAGCGGCAATCCGTTAGCACCTGAGTTCATTACCCGCATTTTGGCATTGGACCCAACCATACGTCGTGTCACCGGCGCTGCAAAAATCCCTGTAGAGACCATTGTCCTATGGAGCAACACTGCTAGCCCGGCGATGGTGGACATATGCAAAAGGCGCCTACGAACACCGCAAAGCAACAGCGACATCGCGCGCGAGGTCATCGCGGCCCATCTCTGCGGAAAGGTGGCAATTCTACAGACCTACATTGATGAACTTCTTGCCACGGACCGGCCGTACGAGACAGCACTTGCGCTCATGATTGCAGGCTTTTGCGACGATAGCGTCCACGCTGAGGCGGTTCTGTCCCGCTTCGACGGCACCGAGGGCTTCATTGGCAATGCCCACTCAACTGCGAGCGATTCGTATGCAAGGAATCTTTGGGCAAAGACTTGGTATGCAAAGATGCTAAATGCCCAACGGCAGGAGGATTTCTGGAGCGCGTCCATTCTGTTTATGAAGATAGTCGATGGCCGTTTCGACATATGGTCCGAAGCCTCGAGAGCACCAACAGCGATCTTCACGGCGTTTATGCCGACGATAAGTCGGGAGATCAGCAACAGAGCAATTAAGGTCCAGAAAAAGCGCCAAGAGAAGCTGTTCGGTGAAAAAGCTCCCTCATCTGTAATGTTGAGTTTCGAAGAATGAAGTGCGAAGGCAGAGGCCAATAGCGTGGCCGCTTTCGTCGGTAGGTATCGACTTTGCGAGTAGCCGAGATGAGCGCGCAAAACTCCCCAGAAAATCTCACCTCGATACCTACTTCTGGCCGTTCGCTGCCGGCCGCCTCTTCTCGGCGCGCAGCGGTCAACCCAAGTGAAAACTTGGATAGTGATCGCTCGCCCCAGCTGGCTGTACAGTTGACAGATTGGTTGGTAGTGGTTAGTCGCGCGTACGCGCGCGCGTACTGCTCCGAAAACTAGCAGGTTCTCTCACCCGCTAGAGCGGTTATAAATCATCACTTGGCGACGACTGGAAACACTTCAGTGGTTCTGCCATCGAACCAGTTCAAGCTTCTCCTCGACCAGAGCGAGGTGTCATGCGGGATGCTCCAGGGGATAGTGGTTGTGTTGGCAAAGACGTTTACTCAAAGCACCTGAGGTGATCGACTGATCGGGCTACCCTTGTAAATGAGCCTCACGACAGTGAGGCTTTTTCAGAAAGCAGGCATGCTCGGAACGTCGCTTGCTCAAGTGTGTAGCGATGCTTGAATGCCCTCATGCATGGGAACATTCAGCTGTTGTCGCCAGATGGTGAAGAGTAATCAGCTAGCCACTCCTCCACTGATTGTTCTTGTGGTGGCTTGCGCGACGGGGCAGATTCATTGACTGCCGTGTACCCGTCTTTACTGATTACCGTTTTACCGTGGTTTTCAGTCCCCGTGGTTTGATTCCCCTGGAGGCCTTGATTTTGCTGGTCTGGAGCCGAAACCTTGTCCGGCACTTTTGTCCGGCAGTTGCCCGCTGGTTGTCCGGAAATTGTCCGGTAGTTGTCCGGCTGAAAGGCGTTATGCACCTCAGCAAAAGTGATGGCAAGAGGGCGGAGCGATGCAGTGTCCAGCCGTTTTGTTTGCCCGACTACCAGATCTGCAACGAACAGGATGCCCCGCAGGTTACCCAGGTAGTCATGGAGCGACGAAAGGCGCTTTGGCGTGGGGAGGCCGGTTGACTGCCAGAAACGATAGAGATGGCTGCGCTTGCCAATGCGAAAGTGTCCTTTCGGAAGATCAGAGCCTTTTGCCCCCGCCTTGGTAGTACGGTCACGATTCAGCTCCGCGTTGAAGATTGCGTGGGTATCCAGACCATCGACAAACGACGGAAGCTGGATCGCCACACCAGACGCCTTCTGATGACCAAACTTGCCGGTCGAATAACCGCCATACTCATATGCATCGATCCCCATCGTGTGCAGGATTTCGCGCAGGAGAGCGGGTGAATGTTTGTCCATCCAGTCCTGAGGCACGGGCTTACCACTGGATGGGCGGATGACAAGCCGGCCAAGCTCGATTCTGATTTCGTCTCCTCGGCTGAGCAACTTCCCGACTGTAACGGTCATTGGAGCACCAAGGCTTTGGTCAGTTTGTCCTCCAGTGCGATCAGGCTAGCTGCAACGACCAGCGTCACCCAATCGACGGCGAGCGGCCGAAGGTGCATCGAAACAGTTACTTTCAAC
This sequence comes from Pseudomonas mucoides, assembly GCF_015461845.1. Taxonomy (GTDB): domain Bacteria; phylum Pseudomonadota; class Gammaproteobacteria; order Pseudomonadales; family Pseudomonadaceae; genus Aquipseudomonas; species Aquipseudomonas mucoides. The sequence continues at coordinate 71,889 of NZ_JACOPW010000003.1, forward strand.
GGGCAAGCCGGGACCGTCACCACCTCTGGGCAGCGTTGAAAATCCTCCATTGTTTAAACCCCTGGCTGAACGGCGTTACGCTCGTTGCGAGCGGCGATATTGGAGTCGGCCTGGGCACCGAAGTATTGACTTGCCACGCCATGACGGGGGCGGCGGTGATTATCGGTCAGCTTGATACGTGGGGTTTTGAGCGCGGGCACTTGAATATGCAACGCCTTAACAGACGCAGCAGGCATCGGGATGCTCAGCGCAAGGGCGGTAACCGTAGCCGGCGCGCCAGTATGCAGGCGAGCCAGAAGGCGGGTGCGCTCTGCGTCGGCACTGATATCCGTCAAGGTTTCCTTCTTGGGAGTGGCCTGTTGGACGGCAGTATTTTTCTCCGTCATGTTAGGCAACCTCGCCGGTATGGCCCGCAGTGCGATCGACCAGAAACTGCGCCAGATCATTCACGCGATAGCGCACCAGACGGCCAACCTTCACGAAGGGCAGATTGTAGCGGCCAGTGGAGCGCCACACTGCGAGGGTGGTCTCCTTCACCGTGAGGACATCCGCGGCCTCCGCAGGATCTACGTGGACGGGCGGATTTTTCGGGTCGTAGCCGAGTTGTGCGGCAATCTCGAGTTTGATCAGGGCAATATTGGCGGCATGGGTGGTGGTCATGTGGATAGCTCCGTATTAGCTGGTAATGACGGAGCCAAGAATTATGGTCTGCGGTGGGTAAGGCTGACGTACCCAACCCACTACCCACTCACCCACTCACCCACTCACCCACTCACCCACCACTTTGCGGCTCTGCGAGACGCTTGCGGATCGTTTCGACTTTGTCTGGTAGATCGAGACACTCTTTTACCAGCTCAGCTAACTGGCGAAGGCTGACCGGATTTTGTCTCCCTTGTTTAATCTCCTCTCCAGCGTCGCGCCAGCGTTGATGCTCCACCGCTCGGACATCTCGATCCTCGTGCACTCGTTCAGAGAAAGCCTGTTGTCGCAGGCGTACGTAGGCCCCAAGAGCCGCGTCAGACTCACTGACTTTTGGAGCAAGGCCGGCGGTGGTCAGTGTCGGTTGCGTCCTCTGAGCAATAATCAACTGCTCCAGCGCATCCTCATCGATAGGTATGTCATGACCGACCCTTGCAGCCCAATCAAAAAATGCTTTGAGCTCTCGAGGAGCGAAGGGAAAGCCCAACGCTGGCTCATTTATCCTGCCTCTGGGGTGCTGGGTGATTGCAGCAAGTTCCTTTGGTGTCAGATCGATACCTTCTGGGGGCTTTTTTACATATATGCCATCGGCTTTGATTTCAAAACCACTGCCGAAATTTTCGGGATCAAGGTGACCCGAGTAGTCCGCTTCGGCAAATTCCATGAACTCGGAATATCCCAGCTCCATGCCTTCCCATTCATTGCTATCCAAATCCATAACGTTCCTTCAGGCGTCCTACAAAAGGCAACCAATTAGGCTGGTAGGTGGTCCGCCTTCGCTCCGTCGGGCTAAGCTGACCGTAACTTGGTCATACGGGGCCAGAGCGCCCCATCGCTGCCGTGATCTTCTCCAACGCTTCGCGCACCGGATCAGTGGCTAAATGGGCATAGCGGGCGGTGGTCACCGTCGTCGTGTGCCCTAGCAGTTTGCCAACCATCGGCAGGCTCACACCTTGGCCGACCAGCCAACTTGCTGTTGTATGGCGAAGATCATGAATGTGAAGGTCCGGGATTTCTGGCAACGCCAACTCCGCAGCAAAAGCCTTGAGCATGGCATGCCAAGTCTTGCGAATTTCCCCTATATGACCAGCCTTAGTCGGCGCAGGAAAAACCCAATCCCGGCTCACACCGACACGCTGGCGCAGAATCTCCAGAGCAGGTGGCGGCACTGGTATCGTATGGATCAATTTGTTTTTGTGATGGCTGCTGGGAATCGTCCAAATAGCAGTATCCAGATCCAACTGGTCCCAGCGCATCGCCTTGACGTTTCCCGACCGCGCCCCCGTGAACAGACACAGCCTAACCATGTCCGCTACATCCTGATTACCCACGGAGTCGATGGCCTTGAACAAAGCCGGCATTTGCGAGGGTTTGATCCACTCTTCTCGCCGAACTTCGTGGTTGTCCTTGAGCGTTGACCAAGGATTACGGAGGTCCAGCCCGTGATGCTTGATGGCATGGTTCCACATGGCACGGGCCAGCCGTTTCACGTGGTTCGCCTCCACCGGCCCGCTCACAACTGTCACATCGCGGAAAATCTTCCCAGCTAAGGTGGAGGTGATCTCACTTACTCGACGCTTGGCGCGATCTTTCAAATGGCAGTCATACAGCCGCTGATCCTTTCTCCAACTGCGCTTGATCGGCCTGTCAGGGGTCGGCCCGACTGCCCGCTCCTCTCTCCAGACACCCCATAAGTCACCAACGGTCAGTTCTTCCTTTCTAGCAGTGGCAGCGGCACGAACGCTCTCGCCGGCATTCAGGCTCTTGAGCTTCAGCCGAGCTCCAACGCGGGCCTGTTCGACGGTCATGTCAGGAAACACCCCCAAGCGTATGAACTCGTTATTGCCCTTGCGTCCCATGCCCGCGACGCGACGAATTACATAGAAGGTCTTGGAGCCCGCCGGAGTAACGCAAATGGAAAGCCCTAGAGTTTTGGAATCTCGAAACCAAGCGCGTTTATCGGTCGGTTTGATACCGTCCAAGGCTGTCTTGGTAAAACTGAAGGCGGTTTCTGTCGTGTTCACTGCTTGCTTTCCGAGCTGGGCTGTCAATCACCGGTCAATCACCGAAGGTCGAAAACCGTTAAACTTCGTAAAGCAAGAATATGGCTGAAGCCCAATAAATACAAGGCTCTATAGATATTGGTAAAACTGGGCAAAACGAAGAAAAAGAGACTCATAATCCTTTGGTCCACGGTTCAAGTCCGTGTGGGCCCACCATATGAGTCAACAAGTTAGGCCAACCATTGCGGTTGGCCTTTTTTGTTTCCGATGATTTTGTAAGTACTTGGCGAAGCCGAACGCCTGAAGCTCAACGATTGCAGCAGGACTTCCTGCGAGGCATCACCGAACAACTTGAAGCTGAAACGCCGCTAACGCCCAGGCTGCAGACACTCACCCTCGAAACGCTTAAGCGCATAAAGGGGCAAACCCGTTAACGACCTGGCCAACTCGCCGTTATCTCGTTTCAGCGTGAACATGGTCAGCTTCTCGGGCTTGCTTGGGTAAGGCGTTGATTGACGATGTGGTGACGGTGCTTTCGCCGCGACCTGCGCGGACCGCGACGGAATCCGAGCAACAGCACTCCGCAGGATGGTGCCTCGATCATTCGGGGCCGTCAGTTCATCGTCACGGTGTGTCGCGACTCACCCTCCGATAGGCGACATGGCACTCACTGCTGGCCAATCACCATCAACGTTGTGTATGGTCGCGTCTCATCGTCGAAGGATGACGTTCGACTCAATCGAGACAAAAGGAATTTGCAGATGAACAAAGCCATTTCTTCCAGCCTGTTTACAGCATTGATTGTTGTAGCCAGCCCTGCGATTGCCCAAGCAAAAGCCAGTGTCGCCGATGTTTTTAATGGAAAAATGTTGGGCACCAATCTGCGTCACTTTGAATCGGTTGCCGGCGTCGCACGTGAGAGCTTGGGCGATCATCACTCTTATGAGATTCAAGGCTGCCAAATCACGGCGACTGCCGGTGGCGGCACGATCAGTGAACTGCGCATGGAGCTTTCGCCGACCTGCCAAGCCGATTTGAAGTCCTTCATTGGTGAATCGTTCGCTCCGGCTGCCAACAAGCCCCTGACCTTCGGTAACTTCCAGCAAGCGGCTGGGGACCTGAATTTCTACGCGGACTGCCTGACCATGTGCGGCAACGCTGCCGATCCGTCGGTTTTTGCAAAATGGGACGGCCCGCGAGCAGTGGACTTTCGTCAGGTGTTGCTGGAAGTTGTGCTGGTCAGCGATCAGGCGCTAAAGGCCTCTAACCAGTGGCAGGCCAGCATGACCAAGGTCAAGGGCGAAGATTTTGTAACAGACACCCGCTTCAACTGTGAGAGAAATTTCGACGCGCAGGCACAGCAAAGCTTTTCCGCTGTGCAAGTCACTGCGATTACCATCGGTACTGAACTGCCGACTCCTGGCTGCTGAATTGGCCAATCAGAAAAGCCGCGCAAATGCGCGGCTTTTTCATGCCCGTGATTCAGCCGTCACTTGGGCAATGTCTATGCAATCACATAGCCCAAGTTCGAATATCGCCCACAAGCGTCGCGTCAAACGAGCCTGTAACATGTTCAACCATTGTTCCACGCCACTGGAGACGCCCCTTGCCTGACACACGCCCACCGGTTCTTGACGAGATCGACCGCCAGTTGATCGCCGCCCTGCAGATCAACGCCCGCGAGAGCGTGGCCATGCTGGCCCGGCAATTGGGTATCGCTCGCACGACCGTCACCTCACGATTGGCGCGACTGGAAAAGACCCGGGTCATCACCGGTTATGGGGTGCGCCTCGGTCAGCGCGTGGTGGATGGCGGATTGCAGGCGTACGTCGGGATTACCGTGCAACCGCGCTCGGGCAAGGAAGTGCTGCGTCGGCTCAGTACGATGGCGCAGGTTCAGCAGTTGTGTGCCGTGAGTGGCGAATTTGATTATGTGGCGTGGCTGCGGACTGACTCGCCAGAGCAGCTGGATCAGTTGCTGGATCAGATCGGCAGTGTGGATGGGGTGGAGAAGACGACGACGTCGATTATTTTGAGTAGCAAGATTGATCGGGGGCAGCCGGTTTGAGTGTTTGCCGATAGCTGTTTGGTGTCTGGAAGGGCCTCATCGCGAGCGAGCTCCGCTCCCACATTGACGGTGTGTAGCATTCAATCGTCATTCTGATCAAACAATTATCAAAACGACGACACATTGCGTCTTATTAACGTGTTCTACGCTCACTAGAATGGCTGCCATCTTTTCCTATACTCAGACGCGCATCCTGCGTCGGGTCGCCAGCAAGGTCAGCCATGAACAAGAACAATCGCCATCCTGCAGACGGTAAGAAACCAGTCACCATTTTCGGTCCGGATTTTCCTTTCGCCTTCGACGACTGGATCGAACACCCGGCTGGCCTGGGCAGCATTCCTGCGCACAACCACGGTGCCGAAGTAGCGATTGTCGGCGCGGGCATCGCCGGTTTGGTGGCGGCCTACGAGTTGATGAAGCTGGGCTTGAAACCCGTCGTCTACGAAGCCTCGAAGATGGGCGGTCGTCTGCGCTCCCAGGCGTTCAACGGGACCGATGGAATCATCGCCGAATTGGGCGGGATGCGCTTCCCGGTATCGTCTACCGCGTTCTATCACTACGTCGACAAACTCGGCCTGCAGACCAAGCCTTTTCCGAACCCGCTGACGCCCGCGTCGGGCAGCACGGTGATCGACATCGAAGGCAAAACCCATTACGCACAGAAACTGGCGGATCTTCCTGCACTGTTCCAGGAAGTGGCTGACGCGTGGGCGGATGCACTGGAAGCCGGTTCACAGTTCGCCGATATCCAGCAAGCGATCCGTGACCGTGACGTGCCGCGCCTCAAAGAATTGTGGAACACCCTGGTTCCGCTGTGGGACGACCGCACCTTCTACGACTTCGTCGCGACCTCAAAAGCCTTCGCCAAACTCTCGTTCCATCACCGCGAAGTGTTCGGTCAAGTCGGCTTCGGCACCGGCGGCTGGGACTCTGACTTCCCGAACTCGATGCTGGAAATTTTCCGGGTGGTGATGACCAACTGCGATGATCACCAGCACCTGGTCGTCGGCGGCGTCGAACAAGTCCCGCAAGGCATCTGGCGCCATGTGCCAGAACGCTGCGTGCACTGGCCAGAAGGCACCAGTCTCAAGTCTTTGCACCGAGGCGCGCCGCGCTCCGGGGTTAAAAAAATCGCCCACGCCGCTGACGGTCGTTTCGCGGTCACCGACAACAACGGCGACACCCGCGAATACGCCGCTGTACTGACCACGTGCCAGAGCTGGCTGCTGACCACTCAGATCGAATGCGACGAAACCCTGTTCTCGCAAAAGATGTGGATGGCCCTCGACCGCACCCGCTACATGCAGTCGTCGAAGACTTTCGTGATGGTCGACCGCCCGTTCTGGAAGGACAAGGATCCGGAAACCGGACGCGACCTGATGAGCATGACCCTCACCGACCGCCTGACCCGTGGCACCTACCTGTTCGACAACGGTGACGACAAGCCCGGCGTGATTTGCCTGTCGTACTCGTGGATGAGCGACGCGCTGAAGATGCTCCCGCATCCGGTGGAAAAACGCGTGAAACTGGCGTTGGACGCGTTGAAGAAGATCTACCCGAAAGTCGACATCGCCGCGCGTATCATCGGCGATCCGATCACCGTGTCGTGGGAAGCCGACCCGCATTTCCTTGGGGCCTTCAAAGGCGCCCTGCCCGGCCACTACCGCTACAACCAACGGATGTACGCACACTTCATGCAGGACGACATGCCGGCCGAGCAACGCGGGATTTTCATCGCCGGCGACGACGTTTCATGGACGCCGGCCTGGGTTGAAGGCGCGGTGCAGACCTCGCTCAACGCGGTGTGGGGCATCATGAAACACTTCGGCGGTGAAACTCACGCCGAGAACCCGGGTCCAGGTGATGTGTTCAACGAGATCGGTCCGATCGCCCTGCCCGAGTAAGAGGAATCCGAAATGCGCGTAGCCCTTTACCAATGTCCACCGCTGCCCCTGGACGTCGCCGGCAATCTGCAACGCCTGCATCAACTGGCGCTGGAGGCCAAAGGTGCCGACCTGTTGGTGGTGCCGGAGATGTTCCTGACCGGCTACAACATCGGCGTCGATGCGGTCAGCATCCTCGCCGAGGTGCACAACGGTGAGTCGGCGCAGCAAATTGCGCGCATTGCCAAGACCGCCGGGATTGCCATCTTGTATGGCTACCCGGAGCGCACCGAGGACGGGCAGATCTACAACGCCGTGCAGTTGATCGACGCCCACGGTGAGCGGTTGTGCAACTACCGCAAGACGCACTTGTTCGGCGACCTCGACCACTCGATGTTCAGCGCCGGGCAGGATGATTTTCCGCTGGTGGAGCTCAACGGCTGGAAGCTTGGCTTCCTGATTTGCTACGACATGGAGTTCCCGGAAAACGCCCGGCGCCTGGCCCTGGCCGGTGCCGAGCTGATCGTGGTGCCGACGGCGAACATGATTCCCTTCGACTTCGTCGCCGACGTCACCGTCCGCGCCCGCGCTTTCGAGAATCAGTGCTACGTGGCCTACGCCAATTACTGCGGCCATGAAGGCGAGATCCACTACTGCGGCCAGAGCAGCATCGCCGCACCGGATGGCAGTCGCATCGCTCAGGCCGGCCTGGATGAAGCGCTGATTGTCGGCGAACTGGATCGTCAATTGATGGCCGATTCACGCGCGGCCAATCGCTACTTGATTGATCGTCGTCCCGAGCTTTATGGCGACCTTAACAAGCGCTGATCCCCTGTAATCCGCTAGCATTAGCGCTTCTCTGTACTGGAAGTGCTCATGCCTGCGCTGAATCACCCCCGCCCCCACACTGAAACCCTGGCTAACGGCTTGCGGGTGACGCTGCGTCATGCCCCGAATTTGAAGCGCTGTGCGGCGGTGCTGCGCGTCGCGGCGGGCAGTCACGATGTGCCACTGGCGTGGCCCGGTCTGGCGCATTTTCTGGAGCATTTGCTGTTTCTCGGCACCGAGCGCTTTCCTGCAGGCCAGGGATTAATGGCCTACGTTCAGGGACATGGCGGTCAGGTCAACGCACGAACCAATGAGCGCACAACCGACTTCTTTGTCGAGTTGCCGACTCAGGCGTTTGCCGGTGGGCTGGAGCGTCTGTCAGACATGCTCGCTCATCCGCGTATGAATGCGGACGATCAGTTGCGGGAACGGGAAGTGCTGCACGCCGAGTTCCTCGCCTGGTCGCAGGATGCGGTGAAGCAACAGCAATTGGCGTTGTTCGATGGGCTTTCTTCGACGCATCCCTTGCGCGGCTTTCATGCCGGCAACCGCGATAGCCTGCCGGTGCCACAGCCTGAGTTTCAGCAAGCGTTGCAGGATTTCCATCAGCGGTTCTACCTCATCGGACAGATGACACTGAGCCTGGCCGGACCGCAGACTCTCGATGAGCTGCGTGAGATGGCTCAGCGTTTCGGCACCGGGATTCCAGTCGGGCAACGAGTCCCGCAACAAGCACCTGACGCGCTGATGAACGCTTCGCAAACAACTTATCACCAGGCTGGCGAGCGCCGGCTGGATCTTCTGTTCGCGTTCGAAGCGTTACCTGAGTCATCGCCTGAGGCACTGGCATTTCTGTGTCATTGGCTGAACGCCAAGAAACCCGGTGGGCTGGTGGCGACACTGCGAGAACAGGGTCTGGCCGACAGCCTGAACGCTGCGCCGCTGTATCAATTCGCCGGGCAAGCCTTGCTGCACATTGAATTCATAAACGCTCAATCGGAAAGCGTGATTCGCCAAACACTTCTCGACTGGCTGGGCTTTTTTGCCTCCCATCAAGACTGGCCCGGCTTGCGCGAAGAATACGCAGCCATGCTGCAACGCCAGCAGCAAGTCAGCGGTGCCTTGCAGTTGGCCCAACGGGACAGTGAGCAACTGGAGACCGGGTTATCCGCGCAGGGCGTTCTTGCTCTGAAAGACATCCTGAAGAAAATCGGTGCTGTGGATAACTTCAGCGGCGAATGGCAACTGCCGACGCCTAATCCGTTTTTACGCAGCGAAACGCCCGCGGCCAATGCCGGGCTGATTCGCGGCCAGACCAGCAAACACCGTGGTCTGCGCACGTTTGCCCAGGACCGCTCACGCAGTCGTCGTGAAAACTCCCCGATGCAGTTCAGTTCGGCGCTGCCAGATAACACCGATGAAGGCGCGATTTATCTGCGCTGGCGACTCGACTTCACACCTCTTGCCAGTCTTCAGTCGACATTGGAGAACCAGTTGAAACCTTTGCGCGAAGATGCGCATCAGGCCGGTGTCGACTTTTCCTTCAGCGCATCAGGCAAAGAATGGCTGCTGAAGATGACCGGGCTACAGGCACCGATGCCAACTGTCCTCGAACACGCATTGAAAGTGCTGACCACGCCAACAGCAGATTTCTCACAGAATGAACCGCCAAACACCCCATTGATGCCGATCAAGCAACTGCTGAAGGCGCTGCCTGGTCTTTGCCTTGAACCCGCGGCTGACTCAGGGGATTTGCAGCAGCTTTGGTCGAACGCACGTTGGGAAGGTCTGGCCGTTGGCCTGTCGGCACAGACCCAAGCGGCGATGGGTTTGGCGCTGAGCCGCGTGCCCGGTGTTGCGGATCAACCATCGGCGCCGTCCTCGATCAACGCGCAGCGTCTGTGGACAACTCTCGACGCCGACTCCAGCGAACACGCGCTGTTGCTGTTCTGTCCGACCGCCACGCAGGACATCGCCGACGAAGCCGCCTGGCGCCTGCTCGCGCACCTGTGCCAGACACCGTTCTATCAGCGCCTGCGGGTGGACTTGCAACTGGGCTATGCCGTGTTCAGCGCCTTGCGCCAGATCCATGGGCAGACCGGGCTTCTGTTCGGCGTGCAATCACCGAGCGTTGCACCGGCTGGGTTGCTGAAACACATCGAACACTTTCTAAGCGACTTGCCAGGCATGATCGAAGGCATGGACGAGGCGACGTTCACCGCCCAACGTCAATCCCTGGCAAACCAATTGGACCTGAACACTCTGCCCGCCCCTCAGGCCGCCGAACTGCTCTGGCAGGGCAAACTGGCTGGCCACTCGTCGGATTATCTGGAGCGTTTGCCTGAAACCATTTTGCTGATCGATCGCGACGCATTACTGGGCGCGGCAAAGCGATTGAATCAAGCGCTCGGCGGATGGTGCTGCCTGGCCACCGGCCCAAGCCCGAGCGCGGTTTGGCAAGCGACAAAATGATCATTACAGGCGCTGCAATTAGCTTTCTCAAAGTTTCACGGGCAACCACGCTGTAATTTTGAGTAACATAGCAACCTAACTATCTGAACATCTCCGGCTGGAGGTGGACTATATGTATAGACCTCAACTGTCCCATCACCTGAAGGAGCGCTCCCATGTCCTGGTCCAAACCCGCTTACACCGACCTGCGTATCGGCTTTGAAGTCACCATGTACTTCGCAAGCCGCTAATCTTTTTGTATCGCAGTGCCAACGCCTCGGCTCGCCGAGGCGTTTTTATTTTCAGTTTTCGAATGATGGAGCGGCCATGTTTGTCCAGATTCTAGGTTCCGCCGCCGGCGGCGGTTTCCCCCAGTGGAACTGCAACTGCGTGAACTGCGCCGGTTTTCGCGATGGCAGCCTGAACGCCAAGGCGCGGACCCAATCGTCCATCGCCATTTCCGATGATGGCGTGAACTGGGTGCTGTGCAACGCTTCGCCGGACATTCGCGCCCAACTCCAGAGTTTCGCCCCGATGCAACCGGGCCGGGCCCTGCGCGACACCGGCATCAGCGCGATCATCCTGATGGACAGCCAGATCGACCACACCACCGGCCTGCTCAGCCTGCGCGAAGGGTGTCCGCATCAGGTCTGGTGCACCGACATGGTCCATGAAGATTTGAGCACCGGTTTTCCGCTGTTCACCATGCTGACCCACTGGAACGGTGGGCTGGACTGGAACCGGATCGAGCTTGACCGCAGTTTCAGCATTGCGGCCTGCCCGAACCTGCGTTTCACCCCGCTGCCGCTGCGCAGCGCCGCCCCGCCCTATTCACCACACCGTTTCGATCCGCACCCCGGCGACAACATCGGCCTGATCGTTGAAGACCTGAGCACTGGCGGCAAGCTGTTCTACGCACCGGGGCTGGGCAAGGTCGACGCGCCGCTGCTCGAGATCATGGCCGGCAGCGATTGCCTGCTGGTGGACGGCACAATGTGGGACGACGACGAAATGCAGCGCCGTGGCGTCGGCACTCGCACCGGTCGGGAAATGGGCCATCTGGCACAGAACGGCCCCGGCGGCATGCTGGAAGTGCTGGAGCAATTGCCCAAGCAACGCAAGGTGCTTATCCACATCAACAACACCAATCCGATTCTGGATGAGGATTCGCCGGAGCGTGCCGAGCTGGTTCGGCGGGGTGTTGAAGTGGCGTATGACGGCATGAGTATTGTGCTTTAAGAGTCGAGACCGCTTTGCGGTCTATCGCGAGCGAGCTTGCTCGCGATGAGGCCGGCACAAGCGCTACACATCTACGGTCATACCCGGAGAACCGCAATGACCAACACCCCAATGTCCCCCGCCGAATTCGAGGCCGCCCTGCGCGCCAAAGGCGCCTATTACCACATCCATCACCCCTACCACGTGGCGATGTATGACGGCCGGGCGACCCGTGAGCAGATCCAGGGCTGGGTCGCCAACCGGTTCTACTATCAGGTGAACATTCCCCTGAAAGACGCCGCGATCCTCGCCAACTGCCCGGACCGCGAGATCCGTCGCGAGTGGATTCAACGCCTGCTCGACCACGACGGCGCCCCCGGCGAAGACGGCGGCATCGAAGCCTGGCTGCGTCTGGGCCAGGCCGTCGGCCTCGACCCGGATCAGTTGCGCTCCCAGGAACTGGTCCTGCCCGGCGTGCGTTTCGCCGTGGATGCCTACGTCAACTTCGCCCGCCGGGCCAGTTGGCAGGAAGCCGCCAGCAGCTCACTGACCGAACTGTTCGCACCGCAGATCCACCAATCGCGCCTGGACAGTTGGCCACAGCATTACCCGTGGATCGACCCGGCCGGCTACGAGTATTTCCGCACTCGCCTGGGCCAGGCGCGTCGCGATGTGGAACACGGTCTGGCGATCACCTTGCAGCACTACACGACGCGGGAAGGCCAGGAGCGCATGCTGGAAATTCTCCAGTTCAAACTGGACATTCTTTGGAGCATGCTCGATGCCATGAGCATGGCCTACGAACTGAAACGCCCGCCGTATCACAGCGTGACCGAACAACGGGTCTGGCACAAAGGAATCACCTTATGAGTTTCGACCGCAGCAAGACCCCGACCTGGCGAACCGGCTACCGTTTCCAGTACGAACCGGCGCAGAAAGGCCATGTGCTGCTGTACCCGGAAGGCATGATCAAACTCAATGAAAGCGCCGCGCTGATCGGCGGCTTGATCGACGGCGAACGCGATGTCGCTGCGATCATTGCCGAACTGGACAAGCAGTTCCCCGGCGTGCCCGAGCTCGGTGAAGACATCGAGCAATTCATGGAGGTCGCCCGTGCTCAGCACTGGATCGAACTTGCCTGATTCCGCGTCAGGCACGTTACCGCCCAAACCGGAAATCGGCCTGCCACTGTGGTTGCTGGCCGAGCTGACCTACCGCTGCCCGCTGCAATGCCCGTACTGCTCCAATCCACTGGACTTCGCCGAGCAAGGCAAAGAACTGAGCACAGAGCAGTGGATCAAGGTGTTCCGCGAAGCGCGGGAGATGGGCGCGGCGCAGTTGGGCTTTTCCGGTGGTGAACCGCTGGTGCGCCAGGACCTCGCCGAGTTGATTGCCGAGGCGCGCAAGCTGGGTTTCTACACCAACCTGATCACCTCTGGCATCGGCCTGACCGAACAGAAAATCAGCGACTTCAAGAAGGCCGGCCTGGACCATATCCAGATCAGCTTTCAGGCCAGCGATGAGCAGGTGAACAACCTGCTGGCCGGCTCGAAAAAAGCCTTTGCGCAGAAGCTGGAAATGGCCCGCGCGGTGAAAGCCCATGGCTATCCGATGGTGCTGAATTTCGTCACCCATCGGCACAACATCGACAAGATCGACCGCATCATCGAGCTGTGCATCGCCCTTGAGGCGGACTTCGTCGAGCTCGCCACCTGCCAGTTTTACGGTTGGGCGCAGCTCAACCGGGTCGGCCTTTTACCGACCAAGGAACAACTGGTCCGAGCCGAACGCATCACCAATGAATATCGCGCCAAGCTCGAAGCCGAAGGGCATCCGTGCAAGTTGATTTTCGTCACGCCGGACTATTACGAAGAGCGGCCGAAAGCCTGCATGAACGGTTGGGGCAGCATCTTTCTGACGGTCACGCCGGACGGCACCGCCCTGCCCTGCCATGGTGCCCGGCAGATGCCGGTGCAGTTTCCCAACGTGCGCGACCACAGCATGCAGCACATCTGGTACGACTCGTTTGGCTTCAATCGCTTTCGCGGTTACGACTGGATGCCCGAACCTTGCCGTTCCTGTGACGAGAAAGAAAAGGACTTCGGCGGCTGCCGCTGCCAGGCGTTCATGCTCACGGGTGATGCGAGCAATGCCGACCCGGTGTGCAGCAAATCCGAACATCACGGCGTGATCCTCAAGGCCCGCGAAGAAGCCGAGCACGCGACCCAGACCATTGAACAACTGGCCTTTCGCAATGAACGAAACTCACGCCTCATCGCAAAAAGCTGAGCCCTTCAGCGCGGCTAAAGCTGTCGCTGCCGGTGTCGATTTTGCCGAGTTGCAGGTCGGCCGCAATGGCTTGCTCTGGAACGAATACCGGCCTGAAGACGCCGCCTGCCGGATCTGGCATTGGCGCGATGGCCAGGCACATTGCCTGACCCCCGCGGGTTTCAGCGTACGCAGTCGGGTGTACGAATATGGCGGTGGCGCGTTTTGCCTGACCGATGACGGGATAGTGTTCGTCAACGAGGCGGACCAGCAGTTGTATCGGCAATCGCTGAAGGGTGAAACGCCCGAAGGGCTGACCTCAGGCGGATGCCGTTTCGGTGACCTGCAATTCGCCAACGGACAGGTTTTAGCGGTTGAAGAGAACCACGACCGGCATCGATTGGTGGCGATTGATGTGAAAGACGGCACGCGTCACCTGTTGGCAGAAGGTGCCGACTTCTATGCAGCGCCAACCCTGAGCCCAGACTCGCAACGCCTCGCGTGGATCGAGTGGAGCCGGCCGGATCAGCCCTGGACCGCGACGCGGCTGATGGTTGCCGAACGTCAGAGCGATGGCGGGTTTGCATCGCCACGCTGCGTGGCTGGCGAGGGTGTTCAGGAATCACTGCAACAGCCTCGATTCGATAACAGTGGTCGACTGCTTTGTCTGACGGACCGTGGCGGTTTCTGGCAGCCATGGGTGGAGTCTGCAGACGGTTTGAGCCCATTGCCCTGTGCCGCAGCGGATCATGGGCCGGCGCCCTGGCAACTCGGTGGTTGCACCTGGCTGCCTTTGGGTGAAGACAACTACCTGGCCAGTTGGACCGAACAGGGTTTCGGCCGCCTGGGTCTTTGCGGTGAAACCACCGAAGAGTTCACCAGTGACTACAGTCGCTTCCGCCATCTGGCACTGGATGAGCAGTTCATTTATTGCATCGCTGCATCGCCAATCAGTTCATCGGCGGTGATCGCCATCGACCGCCACAGCCGACAGGTCAAGGTACTGGCCGGCGGGATTGCCCCGTTACCCGCCGAGCTGATCAGCGTCCCGCAAACCCTGTGCTACCCGAGCGGTTCAGGTGAAGCCCACGGTTTCTACTATCCAGCAATGAACGGGGATGCAACGCCGCCGCTGGTGGTGTTCATTCACGGCGGCCCAACATCGGCGTGCTACCCGATGCTCGATCCGCGCATTCAATACTGGGCGCAACGCGGTTTTGCCGTGGCCGATCTCAACTACCGAGGCAGCAGCGGCTATGGTCGGGCTTATCGCCAGGCACTGCATTTGAGTTGGGGCGACGTCGATGTTGAAGACGCCTGTGCGGTGGTCGCCCATCTCGCCGAACGTGGATTGGTCGACGGTGGAAAGGCGTTCATTCGCGGCGGCAGTGCTGGCGGCTACACCACTCTTTGTGCGCTGGCGTTTCAGAAGGTGTTCCGCGCCGGCGCCAGTTTGTACGGCGTCAGCGATCCCGTGGCATTGGGGCGTGCCACACACAAATTCGAAGGCGATTATCTGGACTGGCTGATCGGCGATCCGGTGCTGGATGCTGAGCGCTATGCCGCGCGCACGCCGCTGCTGCATGCGAGCAACATCAGCGTGCCGGTGATTTTCTTTCAAGGGGAACTGGACGCCGTGGTCGTGCCGCAACAGACCCGAGACATGGTTACGGCGCTGCGGGACAACGGCATTCTGGTTGAAGCGCATTACTACGCAGACGAACGCCATGGCTTTCGCAAGGCGGGCAATCAGGCGCATGCGCTGGAGCAGGAGTGGTTGTTTTATCGGCGGGTGATGGAGCTTGGGGACACTGCCTGATTAGCAGCGCGAGCAAGCTCGCTCCCACAGGGATTTCTGTACACCTTAGATCCAATGTTGGAGTGAGCCAGCTCGCGATAGCGGCCTATCTGACCCAGCAAACCTCAGCGCTTGGCGATGATATAAACCGCATGCACGATCCCCGGGATATAACCGCACAACGTCAGCAGAATATTCAGCCAGAACGCGCCGGCGAATCCGACTTGCAGAAACACACCCAATGGCGGCAATAGAATGGCGATGATGATTCGAATAAAGTCCATGGGGCAGCTCCTGATGGGAAGTGGCTCGTGTGAGCCCTACAGTTAATCGACCTGTGCCGTTCGTCAGGGTTCAGTCCCTTCCCCCTTCAGCCAAAACTTCGCCGTGCTTTGCGGACAAAAAAACGCCCCACGCGAAAAGAATCAAACGTGGGGCGATGCGTTATTACCGCGAGACGGTTCTGGAATGTGCGTGGGACAGGTCTGATCAGACCGCAATCCCTTTACGGCACTGCAATTGCGCGGTGCGTACACGGGAGAAGGCGCGAGTCAGGCGCAGAAGCATTTCGTCGATGTTGGCGTTGCTGACCGTCAGTGCGGGGGTGAAGCGCAGGCAGTCGGGTTGCGGGGCGCTGAGCAACAGGCCTTCGTACAGCGCAGCATTGACCACGGCGTCGGCCGAATCGTCCGACAGCGTCAGCCCCCAAAGCAGCCCTTGCCCACGCAATTCGCCGTGGCCATAACGATGAGCCAGACGCCCGAGGCCTTCACTCAGGTGCTGCCCGGCTTCCCTGACATGCTCAAGAAATCCCTTGTCCTGCACGCTGTCGAGTACCGCCAGCCCGGCCGCTGTCATCAGGGCATTGCCGTGATGGGTGCCGCTCAATTCGCCGATCTCGAAACAGCAGGCCTTGCCTCGCGCCAGCAACGCAGCGAGCGGCACGCCACCGCCCAGCCCTTCGCCGAGGACGACAATATCTGCCCGAACGCCGTAGGACTGTTCTGCGAGTAAGGCGCCGCAACGCCCGATACCGCTTTGCACTTCGTCGAGAATCAGCAGAATCCCCAGCTCACGACACAGGCGCTCCACACCCTTGAGGTAATGCTCGGTGGCCGGGATCACTCCCGCCGCGTTCTGGATCGGCTCAAGCATGATGGCTACGGTCCCGGCGTCGACCGCTGCATGCATTGCCGCCAGATCATTGAAGGGAACGGGGTGAAAATCCGCCAGCGTTCCGAAACCACGGCCTGGGCAGCCGTTGCCGACCATGATGATGCGCGAAGCCCCACCGCGATAGCGTTGGCCCCACTTACACGCCAGTTTGATCGCCGCATCACACGCTTCGCGGCCACTGTTGAGCAGGTACGCCTGATCGCTGCCAGTGGCGCTGCAGAGGCGCCCGGCAAGGTTGAGCATGCCGCGATTGTGCACAGCAAAACCGGGATTGATCAGTGATTGAGCCTGTTGCGAAATCGCCTGGACCACTGCCGAGGGACTGTGCCCCAGGCTGTTGGCCCCCCCACCTTGAGTGAAATCCAGGTAAGCGCGGTCATCGCTGTCCCACAACCAGGAGCCTTGACCACGCACGAAAATCTGTTTCGGCCGCTCGACGCTGGGCATCAGGTACTCGCTGGAAAGATTGTCGCGGTGGGATGGCTGGAAAGTGTCCACCGCCAGGTCATCAAGACTCGGCGGATGACGCCGCAAATTGAACAGATTCATCCAAAAAAACCTCGATTGAGGTTTTTTGCCTTACCTATGCAAACACCTTCGGCGCAAACGATATTCATCGCGTTCTATGGCCCTGTAAGCCTTGTGAATGCGGTTAGACTAGGCGCTTGCACGGCCTTGAGCCATTTCGATTTCCGAGTATTTTCGATAAGCGCACCTTATGGATTTCAAGCAACTGCGTTATTTCGTCGCGGTCTACGAAGAAGGCCACGTCGGCCGGGCCGCCGAGCGGCTTTCAATCTCTCAGCCGGCGTTGTCCCAGCAGATTCGCCATCTGGAACAGAACCTCGATGTGAGCCTGTTTGAGCGCAGCAGCAAACGCCTGTTGCCCACCCTGGCCGCTCACACCTTGTATAACCACGCAGTGCCACTACTCGACGGCATGCAGCGGGCACGCGAGGCATTGGGCAATTTCAAGGGACAGGCGCTACGCACATTGGCCATCGGTGTACTGCAAACCGTGCACACCAGCCTGGTGCCGCAGATGCTCGAACGCGTGCGCAAGGCTCAACCGCACCTGGTGGTGCAGATCTACGAACTGACCGGGCTGGAAATCGAGCGACGACTGCTTAATGGTTCGCTGGACATCGGCATCAGTTACCTGCCGCCGCGTCAGCCAGGGTTGCATGGCGTGATGCTGTACGAAGATGAGCTGACCCTGGTCATCCCCGCCGATCACCCGCTGCGCGAATTCAAGAAAGTCTCCATGAGTCAGGCCGCCGAATTACCGATGCTGTTGCTGGGAGAAGAGTTCCAGGTGCGACAGATCTGGCAGACGCAACTGGCCAGCCTCGGCAGGCGCCCGCAGGTGCAGGCTGAGTTGAACAACATGGCGGGGATTCTCGACAGCTTGCCACATACCCGGCTGGCGACTGTGCTGCCCGGGCGCTCGCAAAAGGCGCTCGGCAATAACGAACTGCTGTGGAAACCGCTGACTGAGCCGCGGGTGCCGCTGAAAGTCGGATTGGTCTGCCGGGATGTACAGCGGCAACAGACCTCGATGGCCTTGTTACGCACGCTGCTGGAGGACGTGATGAACGGGCCCGAGGAACGCTTGAACAGCTCGAAAACCCTCGACGAGTTGAGCTGAACACTTTTCTGCGGGCAAAAGAAAACCCCGCCGAAGCGGGGCTTTGCAGACTGTTTCCCTGACATCCATTTCACTCCGCCGTCCTGGCAGAATCCTACGTGTCCGTGTTGTTGCTTTGCGCTTCCTGCGCGACGTCCATGTGAAGTAGATTAGCTGTGGATCCAATCTACGCCTATGGGAAAACAGCAGCACGTCATGTAAGAGAATGCTTACATGACGTCACATCTGTCAGAACTGCGCAGCATCCAGCAAAAACAGTGACTCGCTACCCGCCTTCACCGACGCGCTCAACGAGTGAATGCGTGGCAACAGACGGGCGAAATAGAAGCGCGCCGTGCCCAGCTTGCTGGCGTAAAAATCGTCCTGCTCTTCTTTACCCTGCGCGGCTTTGGCCATCAACGCCCACATGTAGGCGTACGCCACGTAACCGAAGGTTTGCAGGTACTCGACCGACGCCGCGCCGATTTCATTCGGATTGTTTTTCGCGCGGTCGAGCAACCAGGCAGTCAGCTCGTCGAGGGTGGTCACGGCGTCGTTCAGCGGCTTGGTGAACTCGGCCAGATCGGCGCTGGCGGTCGCGGTGAAGTGACGGATCTCGTCAGCGAACAAGTTATAGAAAGCCCCCCCGGTACCGACAATCTTGCGCCCGACCAGGTCCAGCGCCTGGATGCCGTTGGTGCCTTCGTAAATCTGGGTGATGCGCACGTCGCGCACCAATTGTTCCTGGCCCCACTCACGGATGTAACCGTGGCCGCCAAACACCTGCTGGCCGTGGACGGTGGTTTCCAGACCGAGGTCGGTCAGGAACGCCTTGGCCACTGGGGTCAGCAACGCCACCAGATCTTCAGCGCGCTTGCGGGTGGTCGCGTCTTCACTGAACTTGGCGGTGTCCAGTTGCATGGCGACGTAAGTCGAGAAGGCACGGCCGCCTTCGTTCGAGGCTTTCATGGTCAGCAGCATACGACGCACGTCCGGGTGGACGATGATCGGGTCGGCGACTTTGTCTTTGTTCTGCGCACCGGTTGGCGAACGGCTTTGCAGACGATCGCGAGCGTATTCAACGGCGTTCTGGTACGAGCGCTCACCGGTGGCCAGGCCCTGGATACCGACACCCAGACGCTCGTAGTTCATCATGGTGAACATCGCCGCCAGGCCTTTGTTCGGCTCGCCGACCAGATAACCCACAGCTTCGTCGAAGTTCATCACGCAAGTCGCGGACGCCTGGATGCCCATCTTGTGTTCGATCGAACCGCAGTTCGCCGGGTTGCGTGCGCCCAGGCTGCCGTCGGCATTGACCCTGTACTTCGGCACCAGGAACAGCGAAATGCCTTTCGGACCAGCCGGTGCGTCCGGCAGTTTGGCCAGCACCAGGTGAATGATGTTTTCGGTCAGGTCGTGCTCGCCACCGGTGATGAAGATCTTGGTGCCGCTGACTTTGTAGGAACCGTCGGCCTGAGGTTCAGCCTTGGTGCGGATGATCCCCAGGTCAGTACCGGCGTGTGGCTCGGTCAGGCACATGGAACCGGCCCAGATGCCGGCGTACATGTTCGGCAGGTACGCGGCTTTCAGCTCGTCACTGGCGTGGGCGTTGATCGACAGGCAGGCGCCGGCCGTCAGCATCGGGTACAGACCGAACGATAGGCTGGCGGAGTTGACCATTTCTTCGACCTGAGCCGAAACAGCCTTGGGCATGCCCATGCCGCCGTAGGTCGGATCACCGCCGACGCCAACCCAACCGCCTTCAGCGTAAGTCTGATAAGCCTGTGGGAAACCTGCCGGCGTGGTGACGGCACCGTCCGCCCAATGGCAACCTTCTTCGTCAGCTGCACGGCTCAGGGGCGCGATGCTTTTGCTGGTGACTTTGCCGGCTTCTTCAAGAATGGCTTCGACGGTTTCCGCATCAACGGTCTCGGCCAGCGCGGGCAGTTCGGCCCACAGTTTGGTGACCTCGAAAACTTCATTGAGAACGAAGCGCATATCGCGCAGCGGCGCTTTGTAGTCAGCCATGGCAAACCTCGCAAGATCTAAACAGGTGATTCGTAGGGTGGTGCATTCGTTGGGTCCGAGTGTAACCCAACAACTTTTACGACACATAGGGTCAGCCCATGACCGTTTTGTAATGATTGGTCATTGACTATCGGGTCATAAAAAAAGCCCGCGGTTACGCGAGCTTTCTTTGTTGCTCATCTAAAAGGCTAAAGTGCAAACAACTCCGCCGGCAATTTCATCAGGCAATCACTGCCCGCTTCGATGGCGGCCCGATGAGCGGCTGTGCGTGGCAGCAATCGCTTGAAGTAAAACTCGTTGGTCGCGAGTTTGCCCTGGCAATAATCGGCATCACCGCTCCCCGAATCGAGTTGCGTCTGAGCCACCAGCGCCATGCGCAGCCACAGGTAGCCGAGGATGATGTAACCGCTGTACATCAAGTAGTCCACGGATGCCGCGCCGACTTCGTCCGCATTCTTCATCGCGGCCATGCCGACCTGGGTGGTCAGCTCGCCCCACTGCTGATTCAGCGTGTTGAGTTGCGCCACATAGCTGCCAAGCTGCGGGTGTTCAGCGTTCGCCGCACAGAACTTATGGACGATTTTGGTGAAGCCACGCAGCAGTTTGCCCTGACTGCCGAGCACCTTGCGCCCGAGCAAATCCAGCGCCTGGATACCGTTGGTGCCTTCGTAGATCGGCGCAATCCGGCAGTCGCGGACCAACTGTTCCATGCCCCATTCACGAATGAACCCGTGCCCGCCAAACACCTGCATGCCATGGTTGGTCACTTCCAGCCCGGTATCAGTCATGAAGGCCTTGCAGATCGGCGTCAGGAAGGCCAGCAGGTCTTCGGCGTCCTGGCGAGCGCTTTCATCCGCGCTCAGGTGCGCCACGTCCAGCAACTGCGCGGTGAAGTAAGTCAGTGCTCGGTTGCCCTCGTTGAAGGCTTTCATGGTGAGCAACATCCGACGCACGTCCGGGTGGACGATGATCGGGTCGGCGGCTTTCTCCGGTGCTTTCGGGCCGGTCAGGGAGCGCATTTGCAGGCGGTCGTTGGCGTATTTGATCGCGCCCTGGAAGCTCGCTTCGCCCAGACACAAACCCTGCATCCCGGTGCCGAGGCGCGCGTGGTTCATCATGGTGAACATGCAGTTCAGGCCTTTATTCGGCTCCCCGATCAAGAAACCCTTGGCGCCATCGAAGTTCAGGACGCACGTCGCCGAAGCCTTGATGCCCATCTTGTGTTCGATCGAACCGCAGGAAACGCCATTGCGCTCGCCCGCCTCACCCTCGGCATCGGGCAGGAATTTAGGCACGATAAACAGCGAGATGCCGCGGGTGCCCGCCGGCGCGTCCGGCAGTTTCGCCAGCACCAGGTGAATGATGTTGTCGCTCATGTCGTGCTCGCCGGCGGAGATGAAAATCTTGCTGCCGGAGATCGCGTAGCTGCCATCGGCTGAAGGCACGGCGCGGGTCTTGATAATGCCCAGGTCGGTGCCGCAATGGGCTTCGGTCAGGCACATGGTACCGGTCCATTGGCCCGCGGTGAGTTTGCTCAGGTAGGTGTTTTTCTGGTCTTCGGTGCCGTGGGCGTGGATCGCCGACATCGCGCCGTGGGTCAGGCCCGGGTACATGCCCCACGAGGTGTTGCTGGAACCGACCATTTCGCTGATCACCAGACCCAACGAACTCGGCAAGCCCTGGCCGCCGTATGCCGGGTCCGCCGCCAGACCATGCCAGCCGCCCTCGACGTATTGTGCGAAAGCCTGCTTGAAGCCTGTAGGCGTTGTCACCACGCCATTGTCGAAATGGCAGCCCTCTTCGTCACCGCTGCGATTCAATGGGGCCAGAACGTTCTCACAGAACTTCGCGCCCTCTTCGAGGATGGCGTTGATCATGTCCGGGCTGGCCTCGGAGGCGCCCAGCGCAGCGTAGTTGCTGTGGAAGTCGAAGACGTGGTCGATCAGAAAGCGCATGTCGCGCAGGGGAGCTTTGTACTCAGGCATGGTCGTTTCTCCGTCAGCAGAGGCTTCAAACCTACTGCCGGCCACCACGCCTCACAATCACAGTCCAGACGCTGAATGCGCCATCATCACTCAACCCGCGGCGGCGTCCATTCGCACGGCGCCACGACGGGTCTGACCGAACGCCACCACGCAGTTTCGTCCGGCGCCCTTGGCGCTGTAGAGCGCTTCGTCCGCCGACTTGAGCACCTTTTCAGGGGTGCGCTGCTCGACGCGTTCGGCGACACCGATGCTGACCGTGACCGACACACTTGA
Organism: Pseudomonas mucoides; assembly: GCF_015461845.1. GTDB lineage: Bacteria > Pseudomonadota > Gammaproteobacteria > Pseudomonadales > Pseudomonadaceae > Aquipseudomonas > Aquipseudomonas mucoides. The sequence goes on from NZ_JACOPW010000003.1 coordinate 94,194, forward strand.
AGCCCCAGGACCCGAGCGACGCTGACGACCTTGCTGGTCGTCCTGAGGCCGGTTGTCCTGATTGCGCAGCTGAATATTGTAGGTCGCGATGGATTCGCGGATGACTTCCAGGTGCGGCATGCACTCTTCGAGCGTCTTGCCTGCGAACACCAGTGCAAATTCCTCACCGCCGTAACGATAGGCCCTACCGCCGCCGCCGATTTTCGACAGTTTGCTGGCGACCAGTCGCAGCACTTGGTCGCCGACATCGTGACCGTGAGTGTCGTTGAATTTCTTGAAGTGATCGACGTCGCTCATGGCCAGCACGTAATTACGCCCCAGGCGCTGCATCCGCTCGTTCAAGGCGCGCCGGCCCGGCAGCCCGGTGAGTTCGTCGCGGAAGGCCATTTGGTAGGCCTCATGGGCGACCGCCGCGGCAATCATCAGCATCACCTGACTGCACATGATGTTGAGGGTAAACGGAAGAATGAAGGTTTTCGGCAGCGCCCAGAACAACCCGAGCAAACCCACCAGTTGAGCGGCATGCAACGGTCGCGGGTTGCGCCAGTATTGCCAGCTCAGCAACAGGAACGACGCGAGGAACACCGGATAAGACAGCTGGATCAGGCTCATCCAGGCGCCATGCAGCGCTGGCCAGCGGATTTCCGACAGCCACATCAGCAAGGCCTGTGGGTAACTTTGCTCCAGCCCCAACGCGACACTGCCGACGGCCAGCAATACCGCGAAGCGCGCCACCATGTCCTGAAACAAATGCGTGCGTTCCTGCCAGGCCCCGAACACCCCGAACAACAGCGGCAGCAACAGGCAACACAGATGGAAAACCACGGCGGCGTCTTCACGGACTTTGCCGTTGTCGCGGTAATAGTCGGTCTGGGTATCGAGCAAAAAGTAGGCGATGTACACCGTGACCATCAGAAACAGCTCGCGCTGACGTCGGTAAACCGCGCAATACGCACCACCGAGCAACAGCACCAACGTCGGCAGGACGTTGAACAGCGAGGTGAAGAATACGTTCAGTTCCTTGATGTAGGCAGCCGCAAGCCCCGCAAGTAAAAGCAGTAACGACGGTAGGAAATGGCTGAAACGCACAGCGGAAGAACGCGGCAAGGGTAAAGCTCCGACCGTCACGACAATAGATGGCATTGTGCCCACCTACTGTAACGGCAGAAACGTCGACTTACTGAGCGAAATGTCAGGTTTTTTTAGCGGGTGCATGACTGGCCGCGAACAGCGCGGCCAGTCACCTCAGTCCATCAGAGGTCGTTGTAGAACGGCAACAGTGGCCCTTCCGTAGCCGGGCGCCCTTCCGCACCGACCGGTTTGAGTGTAATCAGCGCATCTGCCGCTTGTCGGGTAGTGATTTTTGGACTGACGGGCTTCAACGTCACGGCGTTTTCATCACCAATATGGCCTTGTGGAATGACCAGCGACGGATGATCGAAAGGCGCCTGTTCCCACGCCACGCGCGGATCGGTCAGCCCGACTTCCATGAACTTGACCAGTGCATCCACTTCATCAGGCGTCAGGTTCAGGGCGGTCATGTCCGGATCAAGGTTGGAGGTGTTGTGCTGATTCACACTCGGATGATCAAAGCCGCTGGTGTTGTTCGCTTCCGAGCCGCGCCGGTCGCCACCGCGGTTGTAGAACTCGACGACCTGCTTGAGCGTCGAGCGGCTGCCGTTGTGGAAGTACGGCCCGGTCAGCGCGATGTTGCGCAGCGTCGGGGTTTTGAAGGCGCCATCCACCGCATCATGGAAGCCGACATTAGGTTTGAGCGTCGAATCGCAGGGTAATCCCGTGCTCAGTAGCGCTTCGAAGGTGCACACATCCACGTCCAGTGGATCCGGCACATGGATGCCCTGCAACTGGGTGTTGTATTCGCGAGTAAACGACAGCGGGTTGCCCCATGCATCAGATCCGCCGAGCCCCAGGTCTTCCGACGTCGGGCGCACACCGGTGTTGTAGAAGCCGTTGTCGTACAGCGCGGTGAGGTTGTCAGCCATCAGCATCCGTTCGATCCGCTCACGGGGATGGAACAGCAAGCGGCTGGCAGCGTTGGTCAGCTCTGCACCGCCGTGACAATTGACGCACTTGCCTTTGCCAAGGAACAGGTTCATCCCCTCGACCTGCTGCGCATTCATCGCCTGCTGATTGCCTTGCAAATAAGCATCCACGGGAGCCTGGTCGGAGATCAGGGTGGATTCGTACATCTGAATCGCCAGTCCGAAGAACAGCGGGAAGTTGGCCTCCATCTGAGTGTACGGCGCGCCGCCGAGCGAAACCTGTTGTGTGGCGTTCCACAGCCGAGGCTGGAAAGCGGCCTTGATCAATTCTCTGTAGGTCGGGCGGCGGGCACCGGAAACCGGGCCGAGCACAGAGTCGGCGGATGAAATCCGCTGCTGCTTGAGCATCAGCGTGTCGAGCATGCGTCGGCCAATGTCGGCGAAGGTGCGCCCGCCGCAGGACATCTCCACAGGGCTACCCGGTGGTCCGACAGCCTGCGAGGCGGCAGAGGCATCGTTGAGGGCCAGCCGAACTTTGGTGGCCACCCCGCTGCGATCGCTGGTGACGAAAATCCCGGCATCAGGGTCGCGATTACCGAACGGCGAAAAGCCGTTGAACACGTTGTTAGCCCGACCGTCCCAGAAGTTGCGCACGTTGAACGCGGCGTTGATCACCGTCGGGGCATTGCGTCCGGTGCTGCGCCGCACATTGATACCGCCGACCTGGAACACGCCGTCCGGTTGCTGTGTGCATTTGTCGAAGCGCGGTTGATTCGGCTTGACGAAGTTGGCGTCGAACACCCCTTGCGAGCCGACCACATCGTCGGTCGAATAGACAATCGGCGAGTTGCGATCCAGCGGATCGGCCAGCACGTGGGTCGGAAAGTCGGTTTTCTTCAGCGTGTAGTTCGGGCCGCCCTTGCCGGCGGACAGGGTCGCATAAGAAGGGACGTCGCCAGGAATATCGGAGGCTACAAACGGTTTGTTGAAGATCGACGAAACGTTGGCATGGGTGCTGGCCTGGCCTGGGTTGATCTGATTGGTGATCCGGTGATCGACACCCGCATGAAAGTGGCAGGAGGCACACGCCGTCGAACCGTCACTGCCGATCTCCATGTCCCAGAACAGCGCCTTGCCCAGGAGAATCGCCGCCGAGCGATTGAGCACGTAATCAGTCATGAGGTCGACTTTGCGCCCGCCTTCGATGCCGGAAGGGTCAGGGGGTGTCATGCCGTGCAGCGTCTGCAGGGAAGGGACTTCCGGCACGGGCAGATCAACTTCCGCCGCCGTCGCCGCGAAAGCATTTTTGGCGGACAGACTGATAACGAGCAGCCCGCAGACGATCACGCAGGGCAGACGGACAGTTCGAACAAAAAGGCTCAAGTTCACCATGATGACACCCCGATTCAGTGATGGAGTTGCCGGGCATGAGGCGTCACTCAACTGGCAAAGTTAGACTTTGTCGTCGCCGAAGTTGAAACGCTATGGGAGGCACCGTAGCAGGCGCTTAATCGAACTGTAGCTGTTACAAAAGATTTCAACAGCAAAAACACGAATTAATTCTGAGCTTTTATACAAGCCTCAACTTTGGTGAAAATCCCCCATTACCGGGGGCCAATCCCCCAGCCACAGTGGGCCTCACCGCCAAAGCCCACGTACCTGCGAGACCTTGAACCTTGGCCCCGTAATTGCAAACAAAGTTATTTTACTTATTTGACACCGAAAACAATTGCGCCCAGTTAGTTAACTAGACACAAAGGTTTAGTTGCACTACTCGCGAGCGCCTACTGTTTACACAACGCAAAAAAAACCGCCACTCCCGAAGGAGCAGCGGTTTTTTTGAAGCAACTGCGTTAAGGCTTAGTAGCCCAGGTCGAAGTTCTCTTCTTTCATGTCCATCAGGTTGTTGGCGCCCGACAGCATGGTTGCAACGTGAGTGCGGGTACGCGGCAGGATGCGCTGGAAGTAGAAGCGCGCAGTCTGCAGCTTGGCGGTGTAGAACGCCTCTTCGGAAGTGCCGGCAGCCAGTTTCTCGGCAGCCAGACGCGCCATGTCAGCCCAGAAGTAGGCCAGGCAGGCGTAACCGGAGTACATCAGGTAGTCCACGGAGGCCGCGCCCACTTCTTCGCGATCCTTCATGGCAGCCATACCGACCTTCATGGTCAGCTCGCCCCATTCTTTGTTCAGTGCAGCCAGCGGTGCGACGAATTCCTGAACGGCTTCGTTGCCTTCGTTGGTCTGGCAGAACTTGTGGACGATCTTGGTGAAGCCTTTCAGGGCCTCGCCTTGGGTCATCAGCACTTTACGGCCCAGCAGGTCGAGGGCCTGGATACCGGTGGTGCCTTCGTACAGCATCGAAATGCGGCTGTCACGAACGTTCTGCTCCATGCCCCACTCGGCGATGAAGCCGTGGCCGCCGTAGATTTGTACGCCGTGGTTGGCCGATTCGAAACCGACTTCAGTCATGAAGGCTTTGGCGATTGGCGTCATGAAGGCCAGCAGTGCGTCGGCTTTCTTCTTCTCTTCTTCATCCACGCCGTACTTGACGATGTCGACTTGCTTGGCGGTGAAGTAAACCATTGCACGGTTGCCTTCGGCGAATGCCTTCATGGTCAACAGCATGCGACGTACGTCTGGGTGAACGATGATCGGGTCGGCGGCTTTTTCCGGCGCTTTCGGGCCAGTCAGCGAACGCATTTGCAGGCGATCACGCGCGTATTTCAGGCCGCCCTGGAAGCCGATCTCGGCGTGAGCCAGACCTTGCAGCGCGGTGCCCAGACGTGCGGTGTTCATAAAGGTGAACATGCAGTTCAGGCCTTTGTTCGCCGGGCCGATCAGGAAACCGGTGGCCGCGTCGAAGTTCATCACGCAAGTCGCGTTACCGTGGATGCCCATCTTGTGTTCCAGGGAACCACAGGTCACCGCATTGCGTGCGCCGATCGAACCGTCTGCGTTCGGCATGAACTTCGGCACGATGAACAGCGAAATGCCTTTGGTGCCAGCCGGTGCGTCCGGCAGGCGGGCCAGTACGATGTGGACGATGTTATCGGCCATGTCGTGTTCACCGGCCGAGATGAAGATCTTGGTGCCGGAGACTTTGTAGGAGCCGTCGGCCTGAGGTTCGGCCTTGGTGCGCAGCATGCCCAGGTCGGTGCCGCAGTGCGGTTCGGTCAGGCACATGGTGCCGGTCCACTCGCCGGATACCAGTTTGGTCAGGTACGCGTCTTGTTGCTCAGGCGTGCCGTGTTCGGAAATGGTGTTCATTGCGCCATGGGACAGGCCAGGGTACATGCCCCACGACCAGTTGGCCTCGCCAACCATTTCGCTGACAGCCAGACCCAGAGACTCCGGCAGGCCTTGGCCACCGTGCTCTACATCGTGCGCCAGACTAGGCCAGCCGCCTTCGACGAATTGCTTGTAGGCTTCTTTGAAACCCGTCGGGGTTTTAACGCCGGACTCGCTCCAGGTGCAACCTTCGGTGTCACCCACGCGGTTCAGCGGAGCCAGTACCTGCTCACAAAACTTGGCGCCTTCCTCGAGAATGGCGTCAACCATGTCCGGAGTTGCGTCCGCACAAGCCGGAAGGCTCTGATAGTGCGCTTCGTAGCCGAGCAGTTCGTCACGAACGAAGCGAATATCACGCAAGGGGGCCTTGTAGTCAGGCATAGCGATAAACCTCTGCTGATGTAACCGGGAATGAACGACCGCGTTGATTTGTTGTGGCGGTCAAACAGTTGTTTGAAACATACGTTTACGCCCAAATCTTGTCAAGCGTCGATCTTTGGCCGTTTGTCATCGACTCATCGATCTGCCGGACACGCAGCAGCGCACCACCGATGCTCAAGCAAAGGTGCCGTGTAGAAAAGATTAGTTGAGGGAGAAGGACTTACGCAGAAAAACGCCGCGAAAAATCGCGGCGTTCAGAAAGCGGATTCAGCGAGGGATCACGCGAATGTATCGATCAACGTTCCGAGCATTTCGTCTGAAGCCTTGGCGACTTTAGCGCCCGCTTCCACCTGAAATTTGCCTTGGGTCATCTCGACGACATTACTGGTCAGGTCGGATCGCTGACTGCGATCAACCGAACGCAGGCGATCCACCTGAACGTCGGAAGACTGGCTGGTCACCGACCGTTCGATGGTATTGCTGGCGATCTGTCCGGCCGCTTGATCGACGCGGTTCTGCCCTGTCTGAATGGTGCTCAGACCCGCATAAAAAGCAGTGTTACCTGAAATCTGCATGGGAGAACTCGTCCGGCAAGAGGATCAATAGCGGGCATTGAATCAGACATGATGGCAAAACGCCCGACAAAAACACTAATGGCACTGTGCCTTGTGATAGCTAAAACCTAGTCCAGCAAATCCAGCTGCAAATGCTCCGCCACGGATTCAGCGGTGACCGCCTTGAGTTTCGGCACCCGCCCAAGGCACGGCGCGGGGATTCGCTCGGCGAGTGTCGCGAGGTTCTCCTCCAGCCGCGAGGTTTTGGGATCAATGATATTGGCCACCCAACCCGCCAGCTGCAATCCATCCTGGGCAATCGCCTCGGCCGTCAACAGCGCATGATTGATGCAACCCAGGCGCACACCGACCACCAGAATGACCGGCAAACCCAGCGCCATCGCCAGGTCAGACAAATTGTCCTGATCCGCCAACGGCACACGCCAGCCGCCCGCCCCTTCAATCAGGGTGAAATCCGCCTGCATGTCGAGAATCGCGCGCATGGGCGTCAACAGCGATTGCACCGTCAGCGCCACGCCAGCTTCGCGCGCGGCCAGGTGCGGCGCGATGGCTGGCTCGAACGCCACCGGGTTGACCTGTGCATACGTCAACGGCAACGAGCACTCGGCCAACAGCGCCAGCGCATCGGCGTTGCGTAACCCCTTGGACGTCACGTCGCAGCCCGAGGCAACCGGCTTGCCAGCCGCCGTGCTCAAGCCTGCCGACCGTGCGGCATGCAACAAGCCGGCGGCCACGGTGGTCTTGCCGACATCGGTGTCAGTGCCGGTGATGAAATAGGCTGCGCTCATAAAGGCTTCTCCAACACGGCATAGACCACCTGATAAGTCGCCGGCAAACCTTCGGCCTGACGAAACTGCTCATACGCCTCGATCAAACCGAGGATCCGCGCCCGGCCAGTCAAACCACCCGGCCGCCCAGGGTTCAGGTTGTGCGCACCCAATGCCTTGAGTTCATGGGTCAGGCTGCGCACATCCGGGTAATGCAACACATGAGGACGGGTTTGCAGGCTGACGGTTTTCAAGCCGCTGGCCGCACACAGTTGCTGATAAACACCCAACTCGCGGAACCGATTGACGTGGACCATGCCATCGACCTGACGCCAACTGTCACGCAGCTCAAACAACGTCCCTACACAAAGACTAGCAAACGCGAAAATCCCGCCCGGTTTCAGCACACGCTGCGCTTCGCTCAGCACCGAGCCGAAGTCCGCGCACCACTGCACGGCAAGACTGGAGAAGATCAGGTCACAGGTCGAATCCTGCAGCGGCAAGCGTTCCGCATCACCTGCGATGAAGTGGGAGGCCCCCCCCAACGGCCGGGCGTGATTGAGCATGCCTTCGGCGATGTCGAGTGCGACGCCGTGACTGGCCGGAAAACGCTCACCCAGCGCCCGACTGAAATAGCCGGTGCCGCAGCCCAGGTCGAGCCAGCGACCCGGGACAAAATCCGCGGGCAAGCGACTCAACAACTGGCTGCCGACATCACGTTGCAACTCGGCCACGCTGTCATAACTCGCCGCGGCACGGGAAAAAGAGGCCGCCACCTGGCGCTTGTCGGGCAATCCGCCGGACAGGTTGTGAAGGGATAAATCAGTCATCACCGGACTCATGCAAAAAGGCCTGAATCGCCCCCGCCACACCGTGAGGGTCTTCCAGAAGAAACGCGTGGCCGGCCTGTTCAATCAGACCGATTTCGACATCCGGCAGCAGCGCCAGCAAGTCCCCCGCCGCTTCGGCCGGGACCAGGCCGTCGAGGCCGGCGAACAAGTGCAGTTGAGGGCCGCGAAACGCCTGCAAAGCTTGACGGGTATCCAGTTGTGCGAGGACTTCCAGCCCCCTCATCAATATCGATGCAGAAGCGTTTGGCGCGCCAGCGAGCAATAACCGCGACAGGCCACGCGAGTCTACGGCCCCTTGTGCGCACAGCAACGAAAACCGTTTCAACGTCATGCGCGGATCAGCCTTGCAGCCAGCCAGGAAGGCATCGAACGTCTCGCCGGGCATCGCGCTCGGCCATTGCTCATGGGCGACAAACGAAGGATTACTCGCCAGGGTCAGCAAGCCGCAGCAACGATCACCACGACGTGCCGCCAATTCGGCCGCCAGCATGCCGCCCAAGGACCAGCCGCCGAGCCAGGCATCCTGAGGCACTGTCGCATCGAGTTCATCGAGCCACTCTTCCAGATCGCTCGACTCCAGTTCCGGCAGCGGCTCGATCTCGACGCGCAGGTGTTCATCCAACCCCTGCAAGGCCGCCGCCAACGGTTCCAATGGCGAAATCCCGAGGCCCCAACCGGGCAACAGAATCAATCGATCACGCATGGCTTGGCTCCGGTTTCAGCTGGGCAAAACAATCGGCCAGTCCATCTAACAATAGTTGCACCTGGTCTTCGCTATGCGCGGCGGTCAGCGTCACCCGCAAGCGGGCGCTGCCGGTGGGCACGGTCGGCGGACGGATCGCGGTCACCATCAAGCCGCGCTCACGCAACATCTGCGACAGTCGAACCGCACGCCCGGCATCGCCGATCATGATCGGCTGGATCGGCGTGAAACTGTCCATCAGCTCCAGGCCGATTTGCTCGGCGCCTTGGCGGAACTGGCGGATCAACGTTTTCAGATGCTCACGTCGCCAATGTTCGGTGCGCAGCAGTTCGAGGCTTTTCAGTGTCGCGCAAGCCAGCGCCGGTGGCTGGCTGGTGGTGTAAATGTAGGGTCGGGCGAACTGGATCAGGCTTTCGATCAACTCTTCGCTGCCCGCGACAAAAGCCCCAGCGGTACCGAACGCCTTGCCCAGCGTACCGACCAACACCGGTACGTCTTCCTGACTGAGACCGAAATGCTCGACGATCCCTCCGCCATTGGCACCCAACGGACCAAACCCGTGAGCGTCATCGACCATCAGCCAGGCGCCTTTGGCCTTGGCTTCGCGCGCCAGTGCCGGCAGGTCGGCAATGTCGCCGTCCATGCTGAACACGCCGTCGGTGACCACCAGCGTATTGCCGGTGGCTTTCTCCAGGCGTTTGGCCAGGCTGTCCGCGTCGTTGTGCAGGTAGCGGTTGAAGCGCGCGCCGGACAGCAGACCGGCATCCAGTAACGAAGCATGATTGAGCCGGTCTTCGAGCACCGTATCGCCCTGCCCGACCAGCGCGGTGACCGCGCCGAGATTGGCCATGTAACCGGTGGTGAACAGCAACGCACGCGGGCGTCCGGTCAGATCAGCCAGGGCTTCTTCCAGTTCATGGTGCGGGGTGCTGTGACCGATGACCAAGTGCGACGCCCCGCCACCCACGCCCCAGCGAGCCGCACCGGCGCGCCAGGCTTCGATCACTTGCGGGTGATTGGCCAGGCCCAGGTAATCGTTGTTGCAGAACGCGAGCAATGGTTGGCCATCGACCACCACTTCAGGGCCTTGAGGGCTGTCGAGCAGCGGGCGCTGGCGGTAGAGATTTTCGGCACGACGGGCAGCAAGGCGTGCGGCGAGATCGAAAGACATGCAGGCCTCGGGCGGTCAGTTCACATGTATAAAAGTGAATGCGGTCCCTGTGGGAGCAAGCTTGCTCGCAATTGCGGTGCCGCATTCAACATTGATGTCGACTGACCTGGCGCCATTGCGAGCAAGCTCGCTCCCACAGTGTTTTGCATTCCTTCAGAGGAATCGGTGGAGGCTTCAAACAGCCGCGTTATAGAACTGCTCGCTGCTCTTCTGCTCAACCAGCGCCTGCTCAATCGCAGCCTGATGCACCTCGTCCGCGTGCTCTTCGCGCGCTTCCGGCAGAATCCCCAGGCGCGAGAACAGTTGCATGTCCTTGTCAGCCTGCGGGTTGGCGGTGGTCAGCAGTTTTTCGCCGTAGAAAATCGAATTCGCGCCAGCGAAGAACGCCAGGGCCTGCATCTGTTCGTTCATCGCTTCGCGGCCGGCGGACAGGCGTACGTGGGATTGCGGCATCAGGATGCGGGCAACGGCGAGCATGCGGATGAAGTCGAACGGATCGATGTCTTCGGCATTTTCCAGCGGCGTGCCAGCAACTTTCACCAGCATGTTGATCGGCACCGATTCCGGATGCTCCGGCAGGTTGGCCAACTGGATCAGCAGGTTGGCGCGGTCATCGAGGGACTCGCCCATGCCGAGGATGCCGCCGGAGCAGATCTTCATCCCCGATTCACGCACGTAAGCCAGGGTTTGCAGGCGCTCGCTGTAGGTGCGGGTGGTGATGATGCTGCCGTAGAACTCAGGCGACGTATCGAGGTTGTGGTTGTAGTAGTCGAGGCCGGCGTCGGCCAGCGCAACGGTCTGGTCCTGATCCAGGCGACCAAGGGTCATGCAGGTTTCCAGGCCCATGGCCTTCACGCCTTTGACCATTTCCAGCACGTACGGCATGTCTTTGGCCGACGGGTGTTTCCACGCCGCGCCCATGCAGAAACGGGTCGAGCCGATGGCCTTGGCGCGAGCAGCCTCTTCGAGGACTTTCTGCACTTCCATCAGTTTTTCTTTTTCCAGGCCGGTGTTGTAGTGACCGGACTGTGGGCAATATTTGCAATCTTCCGGGCAGGCGCCGGTCTTGATCGAGAGCAGCGTGGAAACCTGGACGCGATTGGCGTCGAAATGCGCGCGGTGCACCGTCTGTGCCTGGAACAACAGGTCGTTGAATGGCTGAACGAAGAGTGCTTTGACTTCGGCCAAAGACCAGTCATGACGCAGGGTTGCAGAGGTGCTGGCGCTCATGGGCGTTTCCTTTGTTTTATGCTTGGCAAGCGGCTGGGGGATGGAATACCCACAGACGCGACACGGATGTTCGGCATATTTAAGGAAGACTCATGCGCTGTCAACCACGATACGATGGACCGGTTTACATCTGGTTAAAAAACATACAGCACTGTTTGCTCTGTGCTGAACCGGCCGAGGAGCAGACTCCGATCTGCATGGCCTGCGAAACGGAGTTGCCCTGGCTGGGCGACCACTGCCAGACCTGCGCCCTGCCCTTGCCCGGCACAGGCTTGACCTGCGGTCAGTGCCTGAAACAGCCACCCGCTTTCGAGCGAGTCGCCGCGCCGTGGTCGTACAGCTTTCCGCTGGACACGCTGATCACGCGCTTCAAGCATTCGGCAAAATGGCCATTTGGCCGCCTGCTCGCCGATCTTCTCGCGCAATACCTGCAACATCGCTTCGACGAAGACCTGAATCGGCCCGACGCACTGGTTCCGGTGCCGCTGGCCGCTAAACGACTGCGCCAACGGGGTTTCAATCAAGCCGCGATGCTCGCCCGCTGGCTCGGCGGCCATCTGGACATTCCTTGCGACGAAACGCTGCTGTTGAGGATTCAAGACACCAGCGCACAGCAGGATTTGAATGCCGAGGCCCGCAAGAAGAACCTGTGCAACGCGTTCGCCCTGACACCCGGCGCGCAGATCAAGGGGCGCCATTTGGCGTTGGTGGACGACGTGCTGACCACCGGCGCCACCGCACAAGCCCTCGCCCGGCTGCTGATGGACGCAGGGGCGGCGCGGGTTGACGTCTACTGCCTGGCCCGCACACCCAAACCGGGCGACACGGCTTAACCCGCGAACACAAAACCTGTAGGAGTGCGCCTGCTCGCGATAGCGGTGAGTCAGGCGTCATCAATGGTGAACGTCCAACCGCCATCGCGAGCAGGCTCACTCCTACAGGGATTGCGACCTGACTTGACTACCGAGTTGCAAGCGGCCAACGTCTTCTCAATTGTCACAGCCAAAGCGCCTCGCCATGTCCTTGCCTACGTTGTTGTCCCAGCACATTGTCCGTCGTCCGCAGCGCATCGCGTTGCTGCAACACATCGCCGAACAAGGCTCGATCACCCGCGCCGCTAAAAGCGCGGGCCTGAGCTACAAGGCAGCATGGGACGCCATCGACGAGCTGAACAACCTGGCGCAGAAGCCGTTGGTGGAGCGCAGCGTCGGCGGCAAGGGTGGCGGTGGTGCCAAACTTTCCAGCGAAGGCTTGCGCGTGTTGCGCCTTTATCAAAAGCTGCAAGTCCTCCAGGCCCAGGTGCTGGAGGCCGCCGAAGATGCCAGCGATCTGGACCTGCTCGGCCGCCTGATGCTCAGAACCAGCGCGCGCAATCAATTGCACGGCCGGGTTGTCGAGATCGAAGCTCAGGGGCGCAACGACCGGATCCGGCTCGAACTGGCCGAAGGCTTGAATATTGATACGCAGATCACCCACGACAGCACCCTGCGCCTGGAGCTGGAAACCGGCACCGAGGTCGTCGCCCTGATCAAGGCCGGTTGGCTGGACGTGCTGGCTATCGAGCAACACGCAACACCCGGCAACAATTGCCTCAAGGGCATTATCGAAGAAATTCTCGACGCCGAAGACGGGCCCAGCGAAGTGCGCATCAGCCTGCCCAATGGCCAGACGCTGTGCGCCTTGGCCGAGCCACTGCACTTGCGAACCCAAGGGCTGACCACTGACAAACCGGTGCTGGTGCAGTTTTTACCCTCCAACGTCCTGTTGGGTACTCCGCTCTGAAACAAAAGCGTCATGTCCGCTCACTAAGGTGACTGCAAAAACCGCAGGGAGCCTGATGTGAGCCTATTAGAAGAAAACCAGTCCACCGACCTCGAAAAAATGGTCGGCCTCAGCCGTCGCGGTTTCATCAGCGCCGGCGCCCTTTGCGGTGCCGCCATGTTCCTCGGGGGCAACCTGCTGAGCCGCAGCGTCATGGCCGCGAGTGTCAGCGCCGGCACCAGCAAACTGTTGGGTTTCGACAGCATCCCCGCCGCCACCAGCGACGCCATTACCTTGCCGGCCGGCTACAAGTCCTCGGTGTTGATCAGCTGGGGCCAGCCTCTGCAAAAAAACGGTCCGGCCTTCGACCCGAGTGGCAACGGCACGGCCGAGCATCAGGAAGTCCAGTTCGGTGACAACAACGACGGCATGAGCCTGTTCGAATTTCCCGGTGAAAAAGACCGGGCGCTGATGGCAATCAACAACGAATACACCAACTATCGCTACCTCTACGCACATGGCGGCATGCCGCAGTCGGCCGAAGAAGTGCGCAAGGCACTGGCCTGCGAAGGCGTGTCGGTGATCGAAGTGCAGCGCAAGAACGGCCAGTGGCAGTTCGTCCAGGGCTCGCGCTACAACCGTCGTATTCACGGCAACGCTCCGATCAGCCTGAGTGGCCCGGCTGCTGGCCATGAACGGGTGAAAACCAGCGCTGACCCGCATGGCAAAAATGTCCTCGGCACCTTCCAGAATTGCGCCAACGGCAAGACGCCATGGGGCACGTACCTGACCTGCGAAGAGAACTTCACCGACTGCTTCGGCAGCAGCAATGCCGAACAAAAATTCGACGCGGCGCAAAAACGCTACGGCGCGGTGGCGGCCAGTAAAGAGATCAACTGGCACCAGCACGACGAACGTTTCGACCTGGCGAAAAACCCGAACGAACTCAACCGTCACGGCTGGGTGGTGGAAATCGACCCGTTCGACCCGCAATCAACCCCGGTCAAGCGCACGGCCCTGGGCCGCTTCAAGCATGAAAACGCCGCCCTGGCAGAAACCCATGACGGCCACGCCGTGGTGTACATGGGCGACGACGAGCGCGGCGAGTTCATCTACAAGTTCGTCAGCCGCGACAAGATCAACCACAAAAACCCCAAGGCCAACCGCGACCTGCTCGACCACGGCACCTTGTACGTGGCGCGCTTCGATGCCGGCGACGGCAATGCCGATCACCCGAAAGGCAAAGGTGAGTGGGTGGAGCTGACCCACGGCAAAAACGGCATCGACGCCAGCAGCGGTTTTGCTGATCAGGCCGAAGTGCTGATCCATGCACGTCTCGCTGCCAGCGTGGTGAAAGCCACGCGCATGGACCGCCCGGAATGGATTGTGGTCAGCCCCAAGGACGGCCACGTTTATTGCACCCTGACCAACAACGCCAAGCGCGGTGAGGATGGCCAACCGGTGGGCGGGCCAAACCCGCGCGAGAAAAACGTCTACGGGCAGATCCTGCGCTGGCGCACCGACCGCGATGATCATGGCTCGAAAAGCTTTGCCTGGGACCTGTTTGTGGTCGCCGGCAACCCGGGCGTCCACGCCGGCACGCCGAAGGGTGGCTCGTCGAACATCACGCCGCAGAACATGTTCAACAGCCCGGATGGCTTGGGTTTCGACAAGGCCGGGCGGTTGTGGATTCTCACTGACGGCGACTCGAGCAATGCCGGTGATTTCGCCGGGATGGGCAACAACCAGATGCTATGTGCCGACCCGGTGACCGGGGAGATTCGCCGGTTCATGGTCGGGCCGATTGGTTGCGAAGTGACGGGGATCAGTTTCTCGCCAGACCAGAAGACGTTGTTTGTCGGGATTCAGCACCCGGGGGAGAACGGGGGGTCGACATTCCCGGAGCATCTGCCGAATGGCAAACCGCGGTCTTCGGTGATGGCGATTTCCCGTGAAGATGGCGGGGTCGTCGGCGCCTGATCAACGTCCCCCCTAAGGATCGTTCCCACGCTCGCGTGGGAACGATCCCCCTAAAGAAGCCCGGTCTGCGCTACCATGCTTGGCCGGACGCGGCAGCCTGCTGCGCGCAGGAGTCAGCATGGCCCACCCGTTTGCAACCCTCACCCCAGACCTCGTGCTCGATGCCGTCGAAAGCATCGGCTTTCTCAGCGACGCGCGCATTCTGGCGCTCAACAGCTACGAGAACCGCGTCTATCAAGTCGGCATCGAAGACTCCGAACCGCTGATCGCCAAGTTCTACCGCCCGCAGCGCTGGACCAACGAAGCGATTCTCGAAGAGCACCAGTTCACCTTCGAACTCGCCGAGTGCGACGTGCCAGTGGTGGCGCCGATGATTCACAACGGCGCCAGCCTGCACGAACACAAGGGCTTTCGTTTCACCCTGTTCCCGCGCCGCGGTGGCCGTGCGCCAGAGCCGGGCAATCTCGATCAACTCTATCGCCTGGGTCAGTTGCTCGGTCGCCTTCACGCCGTGGGCTCCACCAAACCGTTCGAGCACCGTGAAGCGCTGGGCGTGAAGAACTTCGGTCACGATTCGCTGACCACCTTGCTCGAAGGCAATTTTGTCCCCAAGAGTTTGTTGCCCGCCTACGAGTCCGTGGCCCGCGATCTGCTCAAGCGAGTGGAAGAGGTCTACAAGGCCACGCCGCACCAGAACATCCGCGTGCACGGCGATTGCCACCCCGGCAACATGATGTGCCGTGACGAAATGTTCCACATCGTCGACCTCGATGACTGCCGCATGGGCCCGGCGGTGCAGGACATCTGGATGATGCTCGCCGGTGACCGCCAGGAGTGCCTCGGCCAATTGTCGGAATTGATGGACGGCTACAACGAGTTTCACGATTTCGATCCGCGGGAACTGGCGTTGATCGAACCGCTGCGCGCCTTGCGCCTGATGCACTACAGCGCCTGGCTCGCCCGCCGCTGGGACGACCCGGCGTTCCCGCACAGTTTTCCGTGGTTCGGCAGCGAGCGGTATTGGGGTGACCAGGTGTTGGCGTTGCGTGAGCAACTTGCAGCCCTGAACGAAGAACCCCTCAAACTTTTCTGACTCGCACAGTTCCCACCTGTGGGAGTGAGCCTTATCGCGATGGCGGCGAAATATTCAGCACATCAGTGGCTGACACACCGCTATCGCGAGCAGGCTCACTCCTACAGGACTGTGTTCACAATTGCCCAACCTATTCAGGCAGGACATTCTTAGACAAATCTCCTTACAATCCCTTCTTTGTTAGCTGCCTAAGCAAGGATTCTGCATGCAAGCTGCCAACCCGCGTCGCGGGTACATTCTGGGCCTGAGCGCCTACATCATCTGGGGATTGTTCCCGCTCTATTTCAAAGCCATCGCCAATGTACCCGCCGTGGAGATCATCATCCATCGCGTGTTGTGGTCCGCGTTGTTCGGCGCCTTGTTGCTGATGGTCTGGAAACATCCCGGCTGGTGGCGCGAGTTGCGCGACAACCCGAAACGCCTGGGGATCCTGGCCTTGAGCGGCACGCTGATCGCGGCCAACTGGCTGACTTACGTGTGGTCGGTGAACAACGGGCGGATGCTTGAGGCCAGCCTCGGTTACTACATCAACCCGCTGGTGAACGTGTTGCTGGGGATGTTGATCCTTGGCGAACGCCTGCGGCGCATGCAATGGCTGGCGGTGGGTCTGGCGGCGGTCGGCGTGGCGCAACAGGTGTGGCAAGTCGGCAGCCTGCCGTGGGTGTCGCTGGTGCTGGCGCTGACGTTTGGATTCTATGGATTGATCCGTAAACAGGCACCGGTCAAAGCGCTGCCCGGTCTGGTAGTGGAAACCTGGATGCTGGTGCCGATTGCGGTCGCTTGGCTGCTGTTCAACCCGACGGCGGCCAGCGCGCAACCCGAGTTCTGGACCACCTCCGAAGCCTGGTGGCTGGTGGCCGCCGGCCCGGTCACGCTGGTGCCGCTGATCTGTTTCAACGCCGCCGCACGGCATATACCCTACACAACTTTGGGATTCCTCCAGTACACGGCGCCGACGTTGGTGCTGTTGCAAGCCGTACTGCTGTTTGGCGAAAAGCTGTCGTCCAGCACGCTGGTTGCGTTCATCTTTATTTGGGCAGGCCTGGCGGTGTACAGCGTTGATGCGTGGATAAGTTTGCGTCGTCGCAGCTGATCAAAAAACACACAAACCTCTACAGACCACGTCTTCCGTGGCCTGCATCGATTCTTCCCAAGGTTATCCACAGCGTGATCCCCGCTGTTTGTGCGCAACTTGTTGAAACTGATGGTTTTTTGATCAGATCCTGAAGAAGCCCGGCCGGCGTGGGCTGGCGGGCTGTCTCTACAGGTTATCCACAGGCAGGTGCACGTTTAACTTGGATAACCCTTTCACGGTTCACTGCGCAGCACCAGTTCGACCATCAAATCGTCCGCCAGGGTTTCCAGGCGCGACTGCAATACGTCCAGCGACAAGGTCAGTGGCACGGCGAGGATTGCTTCAGCGTGGAACAGCGGCTCGCTGCTCATCGGCGCCGGGCGCACTTCTGTGACCAATCTTTCCAGGTTCACACCCTGCTCGCTGAGTAGACGGGTGATGTCACGCACGATCCCCGGACGATCGTTGCCCACCAACTCCATCGCAATCGGCTTCCAGGTGCAGGATTGTTCGATGCCGCTTTCGGCAATCAATACGCGTATGCCTTGGGCGGACAGCGCCTGCAGGGCATCGACCAATTCATCGTAGGCCTCGGCCGGCACCCCCACCCGAAGAATCCCGGCGAACTGCCCGGCCATGCGCGACATACGGCTTTCCAGCCAGTTGCCGCCGTGTTCGGCAATGCACTGGGCGATGCGCTCGACCTGCCCAGCCTTGTCCGGAGCAAACACTGTGAGTACGAGGTGGTCCATGGCGCAGCCCTCTTTTGTTATAGAAACAGAAGTATAGGCAAGGGCTGATACTGCGTTGATTCGTCTGACGCCATCGCGAGCAGGCTCACGCCTACAACGTCTTGCGCGATCCTGTAGGAGTGAGCCTGCTCGCGATGGGAGCGCCGCTGAAGATCCTGCCAACAACAAATCGTGTACAACTTTTTATATTTAACTGGAACAATCCAATGGTTTTTTGAGAACATCCCGTTCCCCGACATGACTGCAATGCGTCATGGGGTCGCAGAACGACGTAATTAGTCTAATTTTCACAAGCGCAATTCATCATGTAGTATGCCGCAGCGCGCACTACATAACGTTGGATCGATGTCTGCCACCGGCACACTCGCAACCCTGAAAAGCCCTGTCAGCAAGGCCTACAAGCCGTTGATCGGACCGAACCCAGCCGCCCGCAAGGGCATGTACTGGCGGACGGGTTTGTGGTTTAAATGGCCTGAGGCTTCATTGTCAAAATTGAAGAGCTGAAAAGCGAAATAGCTGAGCAGAGTGAGGCAAGCAATGACTGAACACGTTCAAGTCGGTGGCCTGCAGGTCGCCAAAGTCCTGTTCGACTTCGTGAACAACGAAGCCATTCCCGGTACCGGCCTCACCGCCGATAAGTTCTGGGCCGGTGCCGACAAGGTCATTCACGACCTGGCCCCGAAGAACAAAGCCCTACTCGCCAAACGCGATGATTTCCAGGCTCGTATCGATGGCTGGCACCAATCCCGTGCCGGTCAACCACACGACGCTGTGGCTTATAAAGCCTTCTTGCAAGACATCGGTTATCTGCTGCCAGAAGCAGCCGATTTCCAGGCAACGACGCAAAACGTCGATGACGAAATCGCCCGCATGGCCGGTCCGCAACTTGTGGTTCCGGTCATGAACGCCCGTTTCGCGCTCAACGCCTCGAACGCCCGCTGGGGTTCGCTGTATGACGCGCTCTACGGCACCGACGCCATCAGCGAAGCTGACGGCGCGGAAAAAGGCAAAGGCTACAACAAGGTTCGCGGCGACAAGGTGATTGCCTTCGCTCGCGCCTTCCTCGACGAAGCCGCGCCATTGGCAGCCGGCTCCCACGTCGATTCCACCGGCTACAAAATCGTTGACGGCAAACTGGTGGTCGCCCTTAAAGGCGGCAGCAACACCGGCCTGCGCAACGACGCTCAGCTGATCGGTTTCCACGGCGATGCGGCCGCACCGACCGCGATTCTGCTGAAGAACAACGGCCTGCACTTCGAAATCCAGATCGATGCCAGCACCCCGGTCGGCCAGACCGATGCTGCCGGCGTCAAAGACATCCTGATGGAAGCCGCACTGACCACCATCATGGACTGCGAAGACTCCGTCGCCGCTGTCGATGCCGATGACAAAGTGGTGATCTACCGCAACTGGCTCGGCCTGATGAAGGGCGACCTGTCGGAAGAAGTCTCCAAGGGCGGTCAGACCTTTACCCGCACCATGAACGCTGATCGCACTTACACCGGTGTCGATGGTAAAGAACTGAGCCTGCACGGTCGTTCGCTGTTGTTCGTGCGCAACGTCGGTCACCTGATGACCATCGACGCGATTCTCGACAAGGACGGCAACGAAGTGCCGGAAGGTATCCTTGACGGTCTGGTGACCAGCCTTGCCGCGATCCACAGCCTCAATGGCAACAGCTCGCGCAAGAACAGCCGCACCGGGTCGGTCTACATCGTGAAGCCGAAAATGCACGGCCCGGAAGAAGCCGCGTTCACCAACGAGTTGTTCGGTCGCATCGAAGACGTACTCGGTCTGCCGCGCAACACGCTGAAAGTCGGGATCATGGACGAGGAGCGCCGCACCACGGTCAACCTCAAGGCCTGCATCAAGGCTGCCAGCGAGCGCGTGGTGTTCATCAACACCGGTTTCCTCGACCGTACAGGCGATGAAATCCACACCTCCATGGAAGCCGGCCCGATGGTGCGCAAGGCCGACATGAAGGCCGAGAAGTGGATCGGTGCCTACGAGAACTGGAACGTCGATATCGGTTTGAGCACCGGCCTGCAAGGTCGCGCGCAGATCGGTAAAGGCATGTGGGCGATGCCCGACCTGATGGCGGCGATGCTCGAACAGAAAATCGCCCACCCGCTGGCCGGCGCAAACACTGCCTGGGTACCATCGCCGACCGCCGCAGCGCTGCACGCGTTGCACTACCACAAGGTCGACGTGTTCGCCCGTCAGGCCGAACTGGCCAAACGTGCCCGTGCTTCGGTGGACGACATCCTGACCATCCCATTGGCGGTGAACCCGCAATGGACCGCAGAACAGATCAAGAACGAACTGGACAACAACGCCCAGGGCATTCTCGGTTATGTAGTGCGCTGGATCGACCAGGGCGTGGGTTGCTCGAAAGTACCGGACATCAACGACGTCGGCCTGATGGAAGACCGTGCAACGCTGCGGATTTCCAGCCAGCACATCGCCAACTGGCTGCGTCACGGCATCGTCACACATGACCAGGTCATGGAAAGCCTCAAGCGCATGGCGCCGGTAGTCGACCGTCAGAACGCCAATGACGCGCTGTATCGTCCGCTGGCCCCGAACTTCGACAGCAACATCGCCTTCCAGGCGGCGGTCGAACTGGTGGTTGAAGGCACGAAGCAGCCAAACGGCTACACCGAGCCGGTCCTGCACCGTCGTCGTCGCGAGTTCAAGGCTGCCAATGGCCTGTAACTGAGCACTGACGCCGGACAAAAAAAAGGCCCTGATCGAAAGATCAGGGCCTTTTTATTTCAGATTCCGGTGCATCCATTCCCAACTCATGCTTGACCAGCGCCAACAGCTTGCCGGTATTGACAGGTTTGAGCAGGAAGTCGACCACGCTCAAGTGCATTGCAGCAATCGCGTCTTGTACATCGGCGTCGCCGGAAACGATGATGATCGGCATGGCCGCCCTTTCCGACTGGCGAACCTGGCGGATCAGGTCCAGGCCATCGATGTGTCCCATGCGCAGATCGGTAATCACCAGGCCGATCGAGGGTTTCTCGTCCAGCATTTTGAGTGCGGTTTCGCCACTGGCGGCGGTCATGCAACGAATACCGTCCAACGCAAGAATCTCCGACAACAGCTCACGCGCGTCTTTATCGTCGTCAACGATCAGCACCCGCTGCGCCGGCAAATCGGGTTCGAGCATGACGGCACTCAGCGCCTCGCGCTCGGCATCACTCAAAATATCGTGGTCGGACATGGCGTTCTCTACGTTTTCAATGCAATCCCCTAGCTCAATCGTCAGACACCGCTAAGCAGACCATCAATGTGCACTTCGTCGGAAAGTATTTCTATAGCCAATGTAGGAGGTTTTTCCCACATTTGCGTC
Organism: Pseudomonas mucoides; assembly: GCF_015461845.1. Taxonomy (GTDB): domain Bacteria; phylum Pseudomonadota; class Gammaproteobacteria; order Pseudomonadales; family Pseudomonadaceae; genus Aquipseudomonas; species Aquipseudomonas mucoides. The sequence continues at coordinate 115,179 of NZ_JACOPW010000003.1, forward strand.
AGACATTTCCTAACTTCCGACACCTGCATGGCCTACCTAGACTTACGTCCAATGGGCACCCCGCACGCAGGGGCGGACGATGACAGCGTCATCCGACAACAACAATTCAAAAAAGACTGCGGTAATGGTTATGAGTAAAACGGACGCCTTCACACAGGCAGGGAAAACCGCCGTATTGCAAAACATCCAGGGCACTTTGCAATTCCTTCAGCGGTTCCCGCCCTTCAATCAGATGGAACACGCTCACCTGGCGTACCTGGTTGAACAATGCCAGCTGCGTTTTTATGCCCCCGGCGACAGCATTATCAAGCCCGCCGATGGCCCGGTTGAATACTTCTACATCGTCAAACAGGGCCGCGTCGTCGGTGAGCGCCCGCACACGGCCAAAGGCGGCACCGAAACCACGTTCGAAATCACCACCGGCGAGTGCTTCCCCCTCGCCGCGTTGTTGGGTGAACGTGCGACCCGCACCGAACACCTCGCCGCCGAAGACACCTTTTGCCTTCAGCTAAACAAGCTGGCGTTCATCAAACTGTTCGCGCTTTCCAGCACCTTTCGCGACTTTGCCCTGCGCGGCGTCAGCAGTCTGCTGGATCAGGTCAACCAGCAAGTCCAGCAAAAAGCCGTGGAAACCCTCGGCACGCAGTACTCGCTGAACACACGCCTGGGCGAATTGGCCATGCGCCACCCGGTGACCTGCAGCCCGGCGACGCCGCTGCGTGAAGCGGTGACGCTGATGCACGAGCAACAGGTCGGCAGCATCGTCGTGGTCGATGAACACAAAGCCCCGCTGGGAATCTTCACCCTGCGCGACCTGCGCCATGTGGTGGCGGCCGGTACCAATGACTTCAATGAAACGATCGAGCGGCACATGACCCAGGCGCCGTTTTTCCTGTCGCCGGACCACAGCGCTTTCGACGCGGCCATCGCCATGACCGAGCGGCACATCGCTCACGTCTGCCTGGTGAAAGATCAGCGCCTGTGCGGCGTGGTCTCGGAACGTGACCTGTTTTCCCTGCAACGGGTGGATCTGGTACACCTGGCACGGACGATTCGCAGCGCCCAGCGCATCGAAAACCTGGTGCTGATGCGTGGCGAGATCGGCCAACTGGTCGAGCGCATGCTGGCTCACGGCGCCTCGTCGACGCAGATCACCCACATTATTACGCTGCTCAACGACCACACCGTGTGCCGGGTGATCGAGCTGACCCTCGCCGATAAAGGTGACCCCGGTGTGCCGTTCAGTTGGTTGTGCTTCGGCAGCGAAGGCCGCCGTGAGCAAACGCTGCATACCGATCAGGACAACGGCATTCTGTTCGAGGCCCGAGACGCCGCGCACGCTGCCGAGATTCGCGGCAAGCTGTTGCCTATTGCCCAGCAGATCAACCAGAGCCTGGCGCTCTGCGGCTTCACGCTGTGTAAGGGCAACATCATGGCTGGCAACCCGGAGTTGTGCTTGTCGCGGGCCGAATGGGCGCGACGGTTTGCGGCGTTTATCCGCGAGGCGACGCCGGAGAACCTGCTGGGCTCGAGCATCTATTTCGACCTGCGCGTGGTCTGGGGCGACGAACAAGGGTGCGAGCAACTGCGTCGCGGGATCCTCGAGCAGGTCGCCGATAACCGGCTGTTCCAGCGGATGCTGGCCGAGAACGCCTTGCGCAATCGTCCGCCCGTGGGGCGTTTCCGTGAGTTCGTACTGGCGCGCAAGAACGGTGAAAAAGCCACGCTGGACCTCAAGGTGCAGGGCCTGACACCATTCGTCGATGGCGCACGGTTGCTGGCATTGGCCCACGGGATCGAGACCAACAATACCCTGGAGCGTTTTCGCCAACTGGTGGCCAAGGAAATCATTCAGCCGCTGGACGGTGCCGCCTATGAAGAGGCGTACCACTTCATTCAGCAAACCCGTATGCAGCAACATCAGCTGCAAACGCGGGAGAACTTGCCCTACTCCAACCGGGTCGATCCGGACAGCCTCAATCATCTGGACCGGCGGATCCTGCGGGAATCCCTGCGCCAGGCGCAACGCCTGCAAAGCAGCCTGGCCCTGCGGTATCAGCTATGAGCCTGTTTTCATGGCTGCGCCCGGCCACGCCGCTGCTGACGGAGGAGTTGCAGCAACGACTCAAGCGCTTGCCATCGGTGACCGAGCTGGGTGAATGCAGCCTGCGTGAACAGCGCTGGGTGGTGCTCGACCTGGAAACCACCGGGCTCAACCTGAACAAAGATCGGGTGTTGTCCATTGGTGCCGTGGTGATCGAGGACGGCGCCATCGACTTCAGCCAGCAGTTCGAACGCACGCTGCAGTGCGCCGACCTGAAGCTCGCGCCCAGCATGCTGATTCATGGCCTCGGCCCCAGCGCCATTGCGGCCGGCAGCGATCCGGCGCAAGCCTTGCTCGACTTCATGGAGTTCCTCGGCGACAGCCCGGTGTTGGCGTTTCATGCGCCGTTCGATCAGCACATGCTGGGCCGCGCGCTGAAAGACCACTTGGGCTACAAGTTGACTCATCCGTTTCTGGACGTGGCAGACATCGCCCCGCTGCTGTGCCCTCAGGCGCACATTCGCGAGGCCGGTCTGGATGAGTGGATCGACTGGTTCAAACTGGAAGTGTTCGAGCGACATAACGCCAGTGCCGACGCGTTGGCGACGGCTGAGCTGGCGTTGATCCTGTTTAGCCGGGCGCGGCAGCAGCAGATTCATAGTCCGTTGAACTTGCAGCAGCGGTTGAGTCAGTGGAAACGCCGGCAACATGCGCCGTCCTTTTAACTATGCAGTGACTTTTCTGGCCTCATCGCGAGCAAGCTCGCTCCCACAGGGAGCGTGGCTTGCCCGCGATGAACGATAACGCGGTCGAACTGCATGCCTACCGCCACAATTCGCCCGACCAGCGCCAATTGCTTACCTTCCCCGCCTCTGCCACAATCGCGAACAATTCTCGTTAGTTAACACTTCCCAATCGGTGATGCTGCGTGTCGTCAATCCAAAGCCCCCACAGTGAGCTCGTTGGTGCGTTATATCGCGACCACCGCGGTTGGCTATTGGCCTGGCTGCGACGTAACGTGGCGTGCCCGCAGCGTGCCGAAGACCTGAGCCAGGACACCTTTGTACGGTTACTGGGCCGCGATGAGCTGAAAGAACCTCGCGAGCCGCGGGCGTTTCTGGTGGCGATTGCCAAAGGCCTGCTGTTCGACTACTTCCGCCGCGCCGCGCTGGAACAGGCCTACCTCACCGAACTGATGCTGCTCCCCGAAGGCGAACAACCGTCGATCGAGGAGCAGCAGTTAATCCTCGAAGACCTCAAAGCCATCGACCGTTTGCTGGGTCAGCTGTCGAGCAAGGCTCGCGCCGCGTTTCTCTATAACCGCCTCGACGGCCTCACCCATGCCGAAATCGCCGAACGACTGGGCGTCTCGGTGCCGCGTGTCCGGCAATACCTGGCCCAGGGGATTCGTCAGTGCTACATCGCGTTGTACGGTGAACCGGTATGAGCCCGGTCAGTTCCAAACCCGTGTCGGCCAAGGTGCTGGATGCAGCGATTGCCTGGCAATTGTCCCTCGACTCCGGCAGCCCGGTGGAGCGCGAAGCGTTCAGCCAGTGGCACGCAGCCCACGAGGAACATGCCCGCGCCTGGCGCCAGTTGGGCATGCTCGACCAGCGTTTCAGCGTCGCCAACGGCCCGGCCCGTACGGCATTGCTGCAATCACGTGAAAGCATTCGCCGCCGCGTGCGCAAACTGGGCAACGGCGTGGCCAGTGTTATCGCAGTGATCGGGCTGGCCTTGTTTGCCGGTGAGCGTTATCTGCCCCTCGACTACTGGCTGGCCGACCAGCGCACCGCCACGGGCGAGCAGCGCACCCTGCGCCTGGCGGACGGCACGCTGCTCAACCTCAACACCCACAGTGCCGTGGACATCCGTTTTGATGAGAAGCGGCGGCGGATCATCCTTCAGGAAGGCGAAATCCTCGTCGAAACCGGTCATGGCGATGCCCGACCGTTTATCGTCGAAACCCGCGAAGGTAGCATGCGCGCCCTCGGGACGTTGTTCCTGGTCAAGCGCGAGGAAGAAGGCACACGTCTGAGCGTGTTGAAGTCCGCTGTCGCCGCGCATCCCGAGTCGAGCGCTGAAGAACAGATTCTGCAAGAAGGTCAGCAAGTGCTGATGCGCAGCAATGGCCTGGGACCGATTGTCGCCGTGAATGCCGGCGCCGATGCGTGGACTCGCGGCATGCTGGTGGTCGATAACGCGCGCCTGAAAGACCTGGTGCACGAACTCGGCCGGTATCGGCCCGGGCACCTGGGGGTTGCGCCCGAGATTGCCGACCTGCGGATCACCGGCAGCTTCCCGCTGCACGACACCGATAAAGCCTTGAGCGCCCTGTTGCCGACCCTGCCGGTGCAGATCGAACAGCACACGCCGTGGTGGGTGACGGTGGCGAAGGCTGACGCCCGGCCTTAAGTGATGATCGCTCCACACTCTGCGTGGGAACGATCATGTCGACAGATCAGCACCCGATTTCTGAATCGAAATTATTTTCATCCAGCCCTATCACTTTTCAATTCTCGTCCGGCACCTAAGCAATTGAGAAATGTTTCCATTCAGGAGCCGCCGTATGTCCCGTTCGCTGAACACCTTGTTGCGCCCCAGTCTGCTGGCAATTGCCATTGCCCTTTGCGCCCCTCTGGCCAGCACTCAGCTGATCGCCGCTGAACAGGCCTCCAGTGTTCACGCCTACAACCTGCCGGCCGCGCCATTGGCCAGCACCCTGAACCAGATCGCCAGCCAGGCCGGCCTGGCGCTGTCGCTGAATCCATCCCTGGCCGCAGGCAAGACCTCGGCGCCGGTGAAGGGGCAGTTCGACGCGGCCGCCGCCCTGCGTGAAGCCTTGCGCGGCACCGGTCTGCAACTGGAACAGAGCAGCGCCGGCACGTACAGCCTGGTCGCCATTCCCGAGGGCACACTGGCCCTGCCGGAAACCGCGGTCATTGGTGTGGAAAATACCGAAAGCGCCTGGGGCCCGGTAGACGGCTACCTCGCCAAACGCACCGCCGCTGGCACCAAGACCGATACCGCGCTGGTCGAAGCACCGCGCTCGATTTCCGTCGTGACTCGCGAGCAAATGGACGACCGCAACGTCCAGAACCTCGATGACGCCGTACGCTACATGCCCGGCACCACCGCCAGTAGCTACGGCAGCGACACCCGCGCCGACTGGTTGCGCGTGCGTGGTTTCGAACCGACCCAGTTCCTCGACGGCCTGCCCCTGCCTAAAGGCGTGTACGCCAACCCGAAACAGGAAACCTGGAACCTCGATCGCCTCGCCGTGCTGCGCGGCCCGGCGTCTTCAGTGTACGGCCAGACCCCGCCGGGCGGCCTGCTTGACATGGTCAGCCGCCGCCCATCAGCGGTGGATAGCCACGAGATCGAGGTGCAATACGGCAGCGACAACCATCGCCAGATCAACTTCGCCAGCACCGGCAAGATCGATGACGAAGGCCAGTTTCTCTACGGATTGAGCGGCGTGGTGCGCGACAGCGATACGCAGATAGACCACGTCGAGAACAAGCGCTACAACATCGCGCCGAGCCTGACCTGGAACATCGACGAAGACACCCGGTTCACCCTGCTGACCCAGTTCACCCGTGACGATACCGGCATCACCAGCCAGTTCCTGCCGGTGCAAGGCACCAAAATCGACATGCCGTTCGGCGATATTTCCCATCACAAGAACCTCGGTGATCCGGACTGGGAATACTACGACCGCACCTACTACGCGCTGGGCTATGCGTTCGAACATCGTCTGAACGACGTGTGGCAATTCCGGCAGAACCTGCGTTACACCAAGTCGGACCTGTCGTTCCAGGCCGTCACCGTTGGCTCGTATCCGTTCACCCAGGTGGATGACGCCGGCAACGTGGGCCGCTCCACCACCAGCGTCGAAGAAGACATCAGCCAGTTCGCCGTGGACAACAACTTCCAGGCCGACTTCGCCACCGGCGAAGTGAATCACACCGTGCTGCTGGGTCTCGACCACCAGCGCAGCAACACCAACTACCTCTCCATTTTCGGCAGCGCACCGCCGATCAACGTCAACAACCCGATCCATGGCTTGCCGATCGAGCGTCCGGACCGTTCCACCGCGTTCTACGACTATGACCAGAAGACCTACCAGACCGGCCTGTACGTGCAGGACCAAATGGCCCTCGATCAATGGCGCCTGACCCTCGGCGGCCGTGAAGACTGGGTGCACACCGGCACCAAGTTCTTCAACAAGGGCGATGCCACCAACACCGAGCGCGACAAGAATTTCAGCGGCAACGCAGCGATCAGCTATGTGTTTGATTCGGGCTTTGTGCCGTACCTGTCGTACGCCGAATCCTTCCAGCCGACCACCGGTGCAGCGGCCTCGTCCACTGAATCGTTCAAACCCACCGAAGGCAAACAGTGGGAACTGGGCATCAAGTACCAGCCGCCCGGCAGCAATACCCTGCTGACCGCTGCAATCTACGACCTGACCCAGAAAAACGTCTCCGTCACCACCACCGTCGGCGCCACGCCAATTACCAGCCAGACCGGTGAAGTCAAAGTCAAAGGCCTGGAACTGGAAGCGGTTTCCGACGTGACCGAAAACCTCAAGCTCATCGCCGCGTACACCCTGGCCAAATCCGAAGTGCAGGATGGCGACTTCAAAGGCAATCGCCTGCAGCTGATGCCTAACCAACAGGCCTCGCTGTGGACTGACTACACCTGGCACAACGGCGTGCTGGACGGCTTCGGCGTAGGCGCCGGCGTTCGCTACACCGGCAATACCTACGGTGACCAGGCCAACACCGAACTGGGCAAGGCAGATGCCTACACCGTGTTCGACGCCGCCCTTCATTACGACCTCGGCCGCCTGGACAACACCCTGAAAGGTGCGTCCCTGGCGCTGAACGCCACCAACCTGTTCGACAAGGACTACATCTCGACTTGTGACAGTTTCTACTGCTACTACGGTGACCAGCGCAGCGTCGTCGCCAGTGCAACCTACAAGTGGTAATCGTCTGACCTGACATGCCCCACAACCAGGCCGTCCTCTTCAGGACGGCTTTGGTATTTCTGAAGGCCTGGAAATGAAAAGTAAAACAATTCGCCGCTGGTCCTTCGTCCACACCTGGACCAGCCTGATCTGCACGGTCTTGCTGCTGATGCTGGCATTGACCGGGTTGCCGTTGATCTTCCACCACGAGATCGACCATCTGCTGGGCGATGCCGCCGAGTTGAAGTCGATGCCGGCGGACACGCCGAGGCTGGACTTGCAGCAGTTGGTGCAGGCGGCTGAAAAGCACCGCCCCGGCGAAGTCATGCAGTATTTCGGTTTTGAGGACGACGAGCCCAACGGCGCCGTTACGATCATGGCGGCAACCGCCGGCACCGAGCCGAACGCCTCGCACACCTTCATGCTCGATGCCCGCACCGGTGAAGCCGTGGAAATGCCCTCGGCCAATGGCGGTTTCATGATGGTGATGCTGCGCCTGCACGTGGACATGTTTGCCGGTCTGCCGGGCAAGTTGCTGCTGGCGTTCATGGGGTTGATGTTTGTGGCGGCCATCATTTCCGGGACGGTGCTGTATTTGCCGTTTATGCGTCGTTTGAAGTTCGCCACCGTGCGCCAGGACAAATCCACCCGCCTGCGTTGGCTGGATCTGCACAACCTGATTGGTGTGGTCACACTGACCTGGGCGCTGGTCGTCGGCGTCACCGGCGTGATCAGCGCCTGTGCCGACCTGCTGATTGCTGCCTGGCGCAACGACAGCCTGACCGCGATGGTCGCGCCGTACCGCGACGCGCCACCACTGACGCACCTCGCACCGGCGAGCCGTCTGCTCGACATTGCCACGGAGGTGGCACCGGACATGACGCCCGATTTCATCGCCTTCCCTGGCACGCGGTTTTCCAGCGAACACCATTACGCCGTGTTCATGAAAGGCAGCACCCACCTGACTTCGCATTTGCTGACACCGGTGCTGATCGACGCCAGCACCCTGCAAGTCACGGCGGTGGCTGAAAGACCGTGGTACATGGACGCCATGGGCATGTCGCAGCCCCTGCACTTTGGCGACTACGGCGGCCTGCCGATGAAGATCCTGTGGGCGACCCTCGACGTGCTGACCATCATCGTGCTCGGCAGCGGGGTTTACCTGTGGGTGGTGCGGCGCAAAGCGGCAAAACCTGTGCTCGAACCTGCCGAGGCTCATGCATGAAGCGCAGGCAATCGAACTTCTGGAAGGTCTTCGGCACGCCCGCGTTCATCGCCTTGCTCAGCGCCGCCGGATTGTTCGCCGCGCTGTTGGGTGATGGCGTGTGGGACGCCCTGAGCTGGCTCGGCCTGGGCGTGCCCGCCTTCTTTGCCCTGCGCGGCCTGCTGCAACGCCACTGAACTATGTAGGAGCGAGCTTGAGCTATCGGGTCAACGCGCTATGCTGCCCGACACTGCCACCGACCGAGACGTTGCCATGTCCGCCCCCAGCATGACCCTGTACCACAACTCGCTATCGCCCTTCGTTCGTAAAGTCATGGTGCTGCTGCACGAGACCGGTCAGACCGGCCGCGTGGCGTTGCAGGACTGTGTGCTCACGCCGGTCAACCCGGACCAGTCACTCAACGAAGACAACCCGCTGGGCAAAATTCCCGCCCTGCGCCTGGCCGACGGCAGTGTCATCCATGACAGCCGGGTGATCCTCGATTACCTCGATCACCAGCACGTCGGCAACCCGCTGATTCCGCGCGAAGGCTCGGCCCGCTGGCGGCGCCTGACCCTGGCCTCCCTGGCCGACGGGATCATGGACGCGTCGGTGTTGGTTCGTTACGAAATGGTCCTGCGCGACCCGCAGAAGCACTGGGACGAGTATCTGGATGCCCAGCGCGACAAGATTCGTCGCGGGTTGGCATTGCTCGAAAAAGACGCGATTGCCGAGCTGACCAGCCATTTCGATGTGGCGGCGATCAGCGTGGCCTGTGCGCTGGGCTACATCGACTTGCGCCATCCGGATCTGGAATGGCGCGAGGCGAATCCGCAGTTGGCGGCGTGGTATTTCGAGGTAAGTCAGCGGCCTTCGATGTTGGCGACGATGCCTAAGGTTTAGATTTTCGCTGACTGCACTGGCCTCATCGCGAGCAAGCTCGCTCCCACATTTGTTCTTTGGTGTGCGCAGATTTTGTGTTAACTGGAGATCCCCTGTGGGAGCGAGCTTGCTCGCGATGGCACCACACCGAATCCACCGGAAACAGCTCAAAAATCAGCGTCGCCAATACCTCCCCTTCACGCTGATCCTCACGCAACCCAATCGACCGGCTCATTCCACCGCCCCCAGATCAAACACCATCGGCTTGGCGCTTTTCTGCCCGATCCCGTACCAGTCCAGCTTGCGGGTCAGCACCATGAACACCCCGAGCAACCCGAACAGCAACAACGAGCCCATCAGCAACGCGTAATCCTCGGCACTCAGCAAGCCATAGAGCAAGCCGTACAACGCCGCCAACCCCGCCGAAAAACTCAAGCCATGGCGCACGCTGCGCAGCACATGGCAGACATAGAACCCGATCAACAACACACAGCCCGCCGACGACAACAGATACGCCAGGGCAAAACCAATGTGCTCGGACAGCGACAGCAACAACAGATAGAAGAACGCCAAAGCCACGCCGACCAACGCGTATTGCACCGGGTGCACCGCCAGGCTTTTCAGCACTTCGAACAGGAAGAACCCAGCGAAGGTCAGGACGATAAACAGCAAGGCGTATTTGATCGCCCGATCACTCTTCAGATATTGATCCACCGGATCGATAAAGCTCACGCCGAAACTGCGCCCGTTGTACGCCTCGCAACCACCGCCGGACACACAACTGCTCAGCGCTTCTTGCAGGTTGGTGGAGAAAAACGAGGTCTGCCAGTTGGCCGTAAAACCTTGATCGGTGACTTCACGCTGGGCCGGCAGGTAGTTGCCGATAAAGCTCGGATGCGGCCAGTTCGCGCTCAGCGAGACTTTGCTGGTCTTGCCCACCGGCAAAATTTGCAACTGCCCGGTGCCCTGCAACCGCAGGTCAAAACCGAAGGCCAGTTCCGTGACTCGTTTAGTGTCCAAAGCCGGTAGCGTCACGTGTACGCCTTCACCCAGCCAACCCACCTGACTGCCCGGAACGAAGTCCAGCGTCTGGCCATTCAGGTCCAGCTTCAACGCATTTTCGATGCCACGAATGTCGCTGATACCCACCGCCAGGAACGGCTGGTCGAACCGGTAATCCGCGAAGTCTTCCTTGATGCCCCATTGCGCCGGCACCGAGAAATGCCCGCTGATGTGGTTTTCCGCGTGGAACAGGCGCGCCTCGTAAATGCCTCGCGAGCGCAGCTCGGTCTGGATCTGGCCATCGAGCTCGAAACGCTCTGGCAGGAAGTACAAACGACCGCGCTCTTCGCCGATGTCCTGGTAGCGCTGGTTGGTTTTCTCGTTGAGCTTCCAGGTGCGCACCACTTTGCGATACGGCACCACCATCAGCGGGCCGCTCAGTTGCTGGCTGAAGCTGGCGCTGCGGGCGATGTCTTCGAGTACACCGTCACGCCGTTGCTGGCGGTCCTGGATGAGGCCGTTGATCATCAAGAGCGGAATCAGTAGCAACAAAATCAGAAGGGCAATGGCCCCGAGTTTTAGGGTCAGGCTGCGGTTCATGGGACTCTCCCTGTTTGGATGGGGAGAGTCTGGGAGGGCTGTGTGGGGGATTTATGGGGGGAATGTGGAGATTATGTGGAGACTGCACCGCCCCCTGTGGGAGCGAGCCTGCTCGCGATGGCAACGACTCGGTCCTAAACCAGGCGCAACCTGACCTCAACACCACCTTCGACATTGCCAATGCTCAATGTCCCGCCATGCAACTGGACCACTTCTTCGACAAAATTAAGCCCCAGCCCAGTGCTTTTGCGACCACTGTCCGGACGCGGCAATGAGTAAAACCGCTCGCTCAGACGCGGCAAGGCATAGTCAGGAATCGCCTCCGCCTGGTTAAACAGCCTGAACTCAATCTGCTCCCCAATTCGCTCGGCGCTAAAACGCAGCACACCCTGAACCGGGGTGAAATCCAGCGCATTCTCCAACAAATTCCCCAACGCCTGACGCAACAGAAACGGCTCACCGGTTAGCGTCAGGTCCGCCGAAATCCGTTGCTCCACACGCAACTGCTTACCCTCGATCCGAGCCGCCTGAGCCTTCAACACTTCATCCACCAACCCGGCCAACGGCACCGCTACCCGTTCCTCCAGACCTTGCCGCTGTTCGACTTGAGCCAGGTTCAGCAGCCGCTCAATCAACTGCTGCATCCGCACACTTTCGCTATCGATATTGCTGACGAACCGCTGCTGCTGCGCCAACGGCATCTCGCCTTGCAGCAATTCCGCCGCCCCGCGAATCGCCGCCAACGGGCTCTTCAACTCATGGGTCAGCGTGTGCACATAACGCTCGACGTAGGCCTTGCCTTCGAGCTGCGTGCGCATGTGCTCCACCGCTGTCGCCAGTTGCTCCAGCTCACCGCCGCGATAATGCGGCACCTCGACCCGACGGCCGTCACTCACCGCTTGCGCATACGCGGTCAACCGGCGCAGTGCCGCGCTCAACCACCATGACAACAACGCTCCGAACAACAGACCAAGACCGATCAACCCGGCGCCATAGGCCAGCAATCTTCGTTCGGTGCGATCGACGTAAGGCTGCAACGAGCTGTTGGGCTTGGCCACGGTGACCACGCCGATGATCTGGCCGTTGTCGCGGATCGGTGCACCGACGTGCATCACCGAAGAGTGGGCGTCGTTCGGGTCGCTACGCGTGGAGCGAGCGCCGTATTCGCCGCGCAGGGTCAGGTAAACGTCATTCCAGCGCGAGTAATCCTGCCCCACCGCCGCCCCGCTGGAGTCCAGCACCACGATGCCTTTGGCGTCGGTGACGTAGATGCGGTGATTGACCTGATTCTTCGACAAGCCCCAGATGCTGGCTTTCGGTTGCCGCTCGCCGTAGGCCTTGAGCAACTCGGGCCAGCGATTCTGGTTGAGGGTCCCGGCCTTGAAGTCGTCGCGCAGGATTTCGGCCATCAGGTTGGCCGTGTCGACCAGGGTTTCTTCGGTGGACTGGCGCACACCGGGGCGGATTTCTTCCATCACGGTGTTGAGCACGAAGTAACCGGTCAGGCCGATGAACAACACATAGACCAGAAAAATCCGGATCCCCAGCGGCATCAGCTGTGCCCCGGGCTGTAGCTGTAGCCGAGGCCGCGATGGGTCTGGATCGGCTCCGCGTCTGCCCGTACCAGACGCAATTTGGCGCGCACGCTCTTGATGTGGCTGTCGATGCTGCGCTCGTAACCGGCATCGGCGGCGATGCCCAGCGCATCCAGCAATTGCTCGCGACTGAACACCCGCTCGGGTTGTTCCAGCAGGCATTGCAGCAGGCGGAATTCGTGACGGGTCAGGCTCAGCGGCTGACCGCGATAATTGATTTGCACCCGTTCGTTGTCGATCCGAAACAACGCCGATGAGGATTCGGCCACCGTCCTTGGCGCCATGCGTTTGAGAATGGCCCGGACCCGCGCGGCGACTTCCCGCGGGCTGAACGGCTTGACCACGTAATCGTCGGCACCGATTTCCAGGCCGACCACACGATCGATTTCGGCATCGCGGGCACTGAGAAAAATCACCGGCACTTCGCTGAAACGGCGCAATTGCTTGCAGGTCTCGAAGCCGCTGATGTCGGGCAAACCAATGTCGAGAATGATCAAATCGGCTGGCATGGCACGCTGATGATCCAGCGCTGCCGCGCCCAGGCTCAGCCAGGTCGTGGTGAAGCCTTCACCCTGTAACGCGAAAACCAGGGTGTCGGCAATCGCCGCTTCGTCTTCGACAATCAAGATATGAGGCATGGCGTCCTGGCCCGGTTATGAAGTGGGCGAACGGTGCCCCAAGGCTCACGTCACGTCAATGAGACCACTTGAATTCAGCAATCGGGTTTGTCGGCGGTAAAACGGCGTGCCGGGTTCACCGCCGCGCCGAATTCACGCAAGGCTTTGGCGCCGATCAGCAAAGGGTAGTTGAAGCTGCTGCGGTCGGTCAGGTTGACCTCGACGGTGCGCTTGACGTTGCCCAGGCACAGCTCCAGATCGACCACCGGACGCTTGGTGGGCTCGGTCGCCTCCTTGTCATCGTCCTCTTCTTCGGAACGGGTCTTGATCTTGCTGATCCGCGCGACCTTGTGTTCGTAGACCTTGTTGCTGGCGTCCTTGGTGGCAAGGCGAAAACGTACCCAGTCTTCGCCGTCGCGGGTGAAGGTTTCGATGTCCTTGGCCGACAGCGACGCGGTCAGGGCACCGGTGTCCATCTTGGCCTTGAGCACTTCGCCGCCGATTTCCGGCAGTGCGATGTATTCGTAACGCCCGTACAGGGTCGGCTCGGCGGCCAGGACTGGCAGGGCCATCAGGGAAAGCAGTGCGAGGATCGATTTCACGTAATGGGCATCCATAAGGAGTGGGCAGCGGGATTTTAGACCGTTGTCGAGTAGATCGTTCCCACGCTCTGCGTGGGAGCGAGCGTGTCGCAAGATTAACGCCCCAAAGGTGAAACATTCGTCACCCCCGATTTGGCCTCCCGCCCGAAGCTGCTTATCATGGCGCGCCCACATGATCCCAAGAGTTACTTATGCGCCGCCTGCTCACCGGCTGTTTCGTCACCCTGCTGCTGTTGCTCAACACCCTGGTCCTGATCGGGCCGCTGATGGTATTTGCCCTGCTCAAACTGGTCCTGCCCGGTCGCTATCGCGACTACGCCTCATGGGCCGTGATGTGGATCGCCGAGACCTGGGCCGAGATCGACAAACTGATCTTCCGTCTATGCATCCCGACCCGCTGGGACATCCGCGGCGGCGAAGGCCTGCGCGTCGACACGTCTTACCTGGTGATCAGCAACCATCAATCCTGGGTTGATATCCCGGCGTTGATCCAGACCCTCAACCGGCGCACGCCGTTCTTCAAGTTCTTCCTCAAGAAAGAGCTGATCTGGGTGCCGTTCCTGGGGTTGGCATGGTGGGCGCTGGATTACCCGTTCATGAAGCGTTACACCAAGGCCTACCTGGCCAGGCACCCGGAGTTGGCCGGCAAGGATCTGGAGATCACCAAAGCGGCGTGCGAGCTGTTCAAGCGTCAGCCGGTGACGGTGGTCAACTACCTCGAAGGCACTCGCTACACCGCCGCGAAAAGCGCCCAGCAGCAATCACCCTTCACTCACCTGCTTCGGCCCAAGGCAGGCGGCGTGGCGTTTGTGCTGGCGGCATTGGGCGAACAGCTGGATGCCGTGCTCGATGTGACGGTGGTGTATCCGCAACAGGCGATTCCGGGGTTCTGGGATTTGATCAGCGGTAATGTGCCGAGGGTCATCATCGACATCAAGACCCGCGAACTAGACCCCGCGCTGTGGCAAGGCGATTACGAAAACGATCCGCTGTTTCGCGAAAAAATCCAGAACTGGGTCAACCAGCTCTGGATCGAAAAAGACCAGCGTATCGACGCATTGCGCGCCGAGCGCCGTTGAATCAACTGCCGGTGCCAGCGCCCCAGATCCCGCCCAGGCTTTCCAGCAACGAGCCACCAACGCCCTGCTGACCGAGGTATTGCAACAGCACCGGGGCAAACTGGCCGATCATGCCGCTGTCCATGCCCAACTCGCTAAAAGCGTTGTTCAGATCATTGGTGTTCTTCACGGCACCCAAGGCATTGTCCAGACCGGCCGCCTTGCCGGAAGACCCAAGCAGGCCGGCCAGCGCGCCCAGCTCACCGCCGCCGGACAACTTGTCGATGCCCGGAACGCTTTTGGCCAGTTCCGAGTAATCGGTCGAGCTCAACTGATTCTTCGCCAGCCCCAGCATCGCCCCAGTCCCGCCGACGGCCTGTTGTGGTGTCACGTTCAATTGGCTGAGCGCGCTCAACAAACCGGCCGTTTCTGAAGTCGGCGCCGCGGCGGCGGCTGTATTACCGCCCTGCATGCTTGAGGCCGCTTTAGTCACGTCGTCCAGGCTGAAGCCTGCGAAGACCGGGCTGGCCGCAAGGGTCATCAGCGAAGCCAGTGCAAAACCGCGTGAAATCTTCATCCAGACATCCTCTTGTGCCATGAAAACCGCCTGTGAGCGGACGGGAAAACTGCCGGTTTGACCGGGGTTTTGGCGGTGTTGTTCCTGCTGGCGTTGCCATTTTTTTCGCTGTAACTAAGCAAGACCAGTAGCAATGAAAACATCAATGTCTGTCTCAAATTATAAAAAGGTTATTTATTACGCCGAACCTTCATAAAAAACTGTTAGATCTGACAGTAGCCAACCACCATCGCACAACTTAATCTCCCAGTTGCAGGGGATACCGTAACGTATGACATCGTCCCAGGTGATAACGGCCGGTACTACGCGACAAACATTCAAATAGTTAGACGCAAAAAACCCAATTAACTTGAGTTAGCTCTGACAGTCGGCACTTAGCTACCTGCCTATAACTTCACAACTCCACAGCACTCAACATTACTTGTGTGCCGCATGGACATTAAACACACAAGGAGAGCGTTTTGCGCACAACTATTATTTCAAGCACCTTTGCGATTCTGACCATCAGCAACTTCGCCTACGCAGACACCTGTCCTGATCCATCAACTTTCAAACAGGCAGACAACGTTTTTACCGCAAAAGACAAGTCGGGCCGGATCTGGAAAGGTGAGTACTGGCAGACCGAAGCCCCCTCTTTCAGCTTCGAAAGCGCGGCCTACATCACCGAAGACGAAGGCGAGGACGGCCTCCCCATAACCGTCAGTCAAATGAGCTGTCGCTACGGGAAAATAGCGATGGTTCTCGATAATGTGAAAGATTGGAAGCCAGCACCTGGAGTTTGGGACAAATCAAATCACTGCACGAAGTCCATCAGCGAGTGCTCATTCAACAGCAGCAATAAATAAAAAAGGGCGACATCTCTGTCGCCCTTCTCCCGTCTTGCGTAACGCTTACGCCGCGCTGAACAGTTTGTGCGGATCGATCACAAACTTCTTCGGCACGCCCGCATCGAACTCGCCGTAACCACGTGGCGCGTCATCCAGGCTGATGACTTCCACGCCAACGATGTCGGCAATGTGAATGCGGTCCCACATGATCGCCTGCATCAGTTGGCGGTTGTACTTCATCACCGGCGTCTGGCCGGTGTGGAAGCTGTGGGATTTGGCCCAGCCCAGACCAAAGCGAATGCTCAGGCTGCCCATTTTCGCGGCGGCATCTACAGCACCCGGGTCTTCAGTCACATAGAGGCCTGGAATACCGATTTTACCGGCGACACGAACCACCCCCATCAGCGAATTGAGCACGGTGGCAGGGGCCTCGTGTTTCACGCCGTCATGGCCGTGACCGCGCGCTTCGAAGCCTACGGCGTCGACAGCGCAATCCACTTCCGGCTCGCCCAGCAGCGCAGCGATTTGTTCGTGCAGCGGCGTGTCCAGGGACAGATCGGCGATTTCGAAACCTTGCGCCTTGGCGTGGGCCAGGCGAACGGTGTTGACGTCACCGATGATCACCACTGCCGCGCCCAACAGGCGAGCGGAAGCGGCGGCTGCCAGACCGACCGGACCGGCACCCGCGATGTACACGGTGCTGCCTGGGCCAACACCCGCCGTCACGGCGCCGTGGTAACCGGTGGGCAGGATGTCGGAGAGGCAGGTCAGGTCGCGGATTTTTTCCATCGCGCGATCGCGATCCGGCAGTTTCAGCAGGTTGAAGTCGGCGTACGGCACCATCGCGTATTCGGCCTGGCCGCCGGTCCAGTCGCCCATATCGACATAACCATAAGCACCGCCCGGACGGGCCGGGTTGACGCTGAGGCAGACACCGGTGTGCATCTCTTTGCAGGAACGGCAGCGCCCGCAAGCGACGTTGAACGGTACGGACACCAGATCGCCGATTTGCAGGTTTTCGACGTCGCTGCCCTTCTCGATGACTTCGCCGGTGATCTCGTGGCCGAGCACCAGACCGGTCTGAGCGGTGGTACGGCCGCGCACCATGTGCTGGTCGGAACCACAGATGTTGGTGGAAACCACACGCAGGATGACAGCGTGATTAATCTTCCTGCCGCGCGGGTCCTGCATTTTCGGATAGTCGATTTTCTGTATTTCGACTTTGCCATTGCCGAGATACACCACACCACGATTGCCAGACATGCTTTCACCTCGCTGTTGTTTTTATGTAGCGGTCGCGTCGCCATGGAGCGGCGGCGCGTTGATTGCTCGGGTTATTGCCTGTGTGTCTTTGCTTTGTCTGTTGGGGCCTCATCGCGGGCAAGCCCGCTCCCACAGTGGCAGCGCTTGACCACAAGACTTGTGAACGACACAAAACCCTGTGGGAGCGAGCTTGCTCGCGATAGCAATCTAGAGAACGACGGTGCGATTGGCGTTCAAAAATACTCGTCGTTCAATGTGATAACCCACCGCCCGCGCCAGGGTCAGCCCTTCGATATCCCGCCCCTTGGCGATCAGGTCTTCCGGGTAATGACTGTGGTCCACCGCCTCCACGCCCTGGGCAATGATCGGCCCCTCGTCCAGGTCGTTGTTGATGTAATGCGCCGTCGCGCCAACCAGTTTCACGCCCTTGTTGTAGGCCTGGTGATACGGCTTGGCGCCCTTGAAACCGGGCAGCAGGGAGTGATGGATGTTGATCGCCTTGCCGTCGAGTTTGCGGCACAGCTCTGGCGACAGGACTTGCATGTAGCGCGCAAGAATCACCAGTTCGGCGCCGGACTCTTCGATCACCTGCCATACCTGACGCTCCTGCGACGGCTTGTCGTTGGGGTCCAGCGGGAAGTGGTAGTACGGAATCTGGTGCCAGTCGGCCAGCGGCTTGAGGTCGGGGTGGTTGGAAACCACGGCGGCCACGTCCATCGACAACTGGCCGATGCGCTGGCGATAGAGCAAGTCGTTGAGGCAGTGATCGGCCTTGGAGACCATGATCACCACTTTTGGCCGGTAGTTCGGTGGTGTCAGTTCGAAGACCATGCCGAAGGCTTTGCCACGTTCTTCCAGTCCGGCGCGGAAGGCTTGCTCGTCGAAGCCTTCGGGCTGACGGAATTCCACGCGAATGAAGAAGCGGCCCGAGAGCCGGTCATCGAAGGAGTGGTGCTCGGTGACGTAGCAGCCCTGCTCGAACAGAAAGCGGGTCACCGCGTCCACGGTGCCGAGGACGCTGGGGCAGTCGGCGGTCAGAATCCATGTGTCTGGGGCGCGGCTCATAGTGCGGTGACTCCTGTTCGAAAATACCTACACGGCTGCGAAGACCTGTGGCGAGGGAGCTTGCTCCCGCTGGGTTGCGAAGCGACCCCAAAATCAGCGACCGCATTCACTCAGGAGGAATGCGGGCTCAGGTTTTACGACTGCTGCGCAGCCGAGCGGGAGCAAGCTCCCTCGCCACAGGGGAACGATCATTAAGCCTGGACGCTCAGGCCGTATTCAGCGGCCGCATCCTGCAACCACAACCACCAGTAATCCGAGAAGCTGCGGCGGATCAGCAGTTCCCAAGTGTCTTCAGCGGTATGGCGAATCACCAGTTGCGACTTGGCGAACACCGTGCCCACGGCCTTGCCCACCGGGAAGCTGTTGGGGTGCACGTCGTAGCTGGTGGATTTCATCAGCACCTGGCGCACGTTCGGGCCGCTCAGTTCGAGGATCTGCTGGCCGCCGCTGACGTTGGTGATTGCGATGTGCAGGTCGCCCAGCGCTTCACGCAGTTTTTGCTCGGCGGCAAATTCTTCACCGGTCGGCACGATCAGCAGCCACTCATCCGGCCCCATCCATTGCAGGCTGGTTTCGCCTTTGATGACGACGGTCAGCGCACCCGGCAATTCGATGCCAAGCGCCTTGTGTACGCCGGCGGCAAACGCAGCATCGTGGCCATCGCCACGGATGGTCAGGTGGCCGAGGAGTTTCTTCTCACGCACGGTCACGCCGGCGTTTTTGCGGCCCTTGCCCGCCAGGCTGGCGAGGTCGGCATGATGCAGCGACGACTCGGCCTTGGCGCCGGTGGTTGGGCGTTGTTGGTAAACATTGGCTGCGGTCATAAAGCACCTTTCCTGAATTCGTTTCCCTGTGGGAGCGGGCTTGCCCGCGATGGGAGCAACTCGGTCTGCCTGAGGCACCGCGTTATCGTTCATCGCGGGCAAGCCACGCTCCCACAGGTTCTGTGGTGTCAGATGTTCTGGCGATCACCCTTAGGATCGAAGAACACCGAAGAAACAATTTCCGCCTCGATCACGCTGCCATCCGCCAGCGGTGCGAACACACGCTCACCGATACGCTTCAACCCGCCTTTCACCACGCCCATGGCAAATGAATAGCCCAGGGAGTTGTGCAAGTAGCTGGAGGTCACGTGGCCAACCATGGTCATCGGGATCGCTTGCTTGGTGTTGAACACCAGTTGCGCACCTTCCGGCAGCCATTTGGTCGGATCGATCGGCTTCAGGCCCACCAGTTGCTTGCGTTGATCACGCACGCAGTCTTCGCGGTTCATGCCACGCTGACCGATCCACGAGAACGGTTTGGTGCGACCGACGCACCAGCCCATGTTCAAGTCATCCGGCGTCATCGAGCCGTCAGTGTCCTGGCCGACAATGATGAAACCCTTCTCGGCCCGCAGAATGTGCATGGTCTCGGTGCCGTACGGCGTCAGGTTGTATGGCTTGCCGGCCTCGACGATTTTCTCGAGCACGCCCATGGCGTAGTCGGCTTGCACGTTGACTTCGTACGACAGCTCACCGGTAAACGAAATCCGGAACACCCGCGCCGGCACACCACCGACCAGACCTTCTTTCCAGGTCATGAACGGGAAGGCTTCGTTGCTCAGGTCGATGTCGGTGACGTGGCTGAGCAGCTTGCGGCTGTTCGGCCCGGACAGGGTCATGGTTGCCCAGTGATCTGTCACGGAGGTGAAGTACACCTTCAGCTCCGGCCATTCGGTCTGGTGGTAGATTTCCAGCCATTGCAGCACGCGTGCAGCGCCGCCGGTGGTGGTGGTCATCACGAAATGGTTGTCGGCGAGGCAAGCGGTGACGCCGTCGTCGAAGACCATGCCGTCTTCTTTGCACATCAGGCCGTAGCGCGCCTTGCCTACGTCGAGCTTGGTCCAGGCGTTGGTGTAGATGCGGTTGAGGAACTCACGGCAATCCGGGCCCTGGATATCGATCTTGCCCAGGGTCGACGCATCCAGCAGACCAACACTGTCGCGCACGGCTTTGCATTCGCGTTTCACCGCGGCATGAATGTCTTCACCGCTTTTCGGGAAGTACCACGGACGTTTCCACTGACCGACATCTTCAAACTCAGCGCCGTTTTTCACGTGCCAGTGATGCAGTGCGGTGTGACGGACCGGCTCGAAGATGTGCCCACAGTGACGACCGGCCACGGCGCCGAACGTCACCGGCGTGTAGTTCGGGCGGAACATGGTGGTGCCCATCTGCGGGATGGTCACGTTCAGCGAACGGGCAGCGATGGCCAGGCCGTTGACGTTGCCGAGCTTGCCCTGGTCGGTACCGAAGCCCAGTGCGGTGTAGCGTTTGACGTGCTCGACCGACTCGAAGCCTTCGCGGGTCGCCAGTTCGATGGCGGCAGCGGTGACGTCGTTTTGCAGGTCGACGAATTGCTTCGGCGCCCGTGCGGTGGCTTTTTCGTGGGGCACCTGGAACAGCGCCAGCGTTGGCTCTTCCAGACGGCTCAAGGCTTTTGGCAGTACGCCTTCGACCGTTTGGAACCCGGCTTCGGCAGCGGCGCGAGCGCCCCCTTCAAAACCGTCGGCCAGGGAATCGCCGAGGCCGTAGACACCGTTGATACCACCGACGCACACGCGTTTTTGCGGTGCTTCGCCCGGTACGAAACCGAGGATGTCTTCGCGCCAGATCGGCTTGCCACCCAAGTGCGACGCCAAGTGAACCACCGGGCTGTAACCACCGGAGCTGGCAACCAAGTCGCATTCGAGCCACTCGCCAGGACTGGTCACGGCGTGTGCTTTGACATCAATCGCCGCCACACGAGCCGCCGTCACGTGCTTGCTGCCACGGGCTTCGATCACGGCGCTGCCGGTCAGGATGCGGATGCCTTTGGCACGTGCTTCTTCAACCAAAGCGCCACGAGGATTGCTGCGGGCGTCGGCGATAGCGACGACTTGCAGGCTGGCGTCGAGCCAGTCCAGAGCAACGCGGTAGGCGTGATCGTTGTTGGTCGACAGCACCAGTTTTTTGCCCGGTGCCACGCCGTAGCGGCGCACGTAAGTCGACACAGCACCAGCAAGCATGTTGCCCGGCACGTCGTTGTTGCCGTAGACCAGCGGACGCTCGTGAGCGCCGGTCGCCAGCACGACACGTTTGGCGCGAACGCGGTGGATGCGCTGACGCACCTGGCCAATCGGAGCACGGTCGCCGAGGTGATCGGTCAGGCGCTCGTGGATGGTCAGGAAGTTGTGGTCGTGGTAACCGTTGACCGTGGCGCGCGGCAACAGCAGCACGTCCGGGGTGTCTTTCAGTTCGGCGATGACGCTGGCGATCCATTCGGCAGCAGGCTTGCCGTCGAGGCTTTCGCGGGAGTCGAGCAGGCTGCCGCCGAACTCTTCCTGCTCATCGGCGAGAATCACTCGGGCACCGCTGCGCGCAGCAGCCAGTGCAGCCGCCAGGCCAGCAGGGCCAGCGCCGACGATCAGCACGTCGCAGTGCTGGTTCATGTAGTCGTAGGTGTCCGGATCGTTCTCGGTTGGCGAGCGGCCAAGACCGGCGGCTTTACGAATGTACTTCTCGTAAGTCATCCAGAACGATTGCGGGTACATGAAGGTTTTGTAGTAGAAGCCCGGTGGCATCAGCTTGCCGCCGACCTTGCCGAGAATCCCCATCATGTCGTTGTTCACGCTTGGCCAGCCGTTGGTGCTGGTGGCGACCAGGCCTTGATACAGCGCTTGTTGCGTGGCGCGTACGTTTGGAATCTGCGTGGCTTCAGTCGCGCCGATCTGCAGCACGGCGTTTGGCTCTTCAGCGCCCGCCGCGAAGATGCCGCGCGGACGGGAATACTTGAAGCTGCGACCGATGATGTCGACGCCGTTGGCCAGCAGTGCAGCGGCCAGCGAGTCGCCTTCAAAGCCTTTGTAGCTCTGGCCGTTGAAGGTGAAGTTCAGCACTTTGTTGCGGTCGATCCGTCCACCGTTGGACAGGCGATTGATCTGGCTCATACCTTAGCTCCCAGAGCCTGCGCGGCCGCTTTCGGACTTTCAGTCTTGTCGGTGAACTGCGGCTTGGTGCCGATCTTGTAGGTCTCGAGAATCTCGTAGGTCACGGTGTCGCGGGTGACGTTGAAGTACTGACGGCAACCGGCAACGTGGTCCCACAACTCGTGGTGCAGGCCGCGAGGGTTATCGCGGAAGAACATGTAGTCGCCCCACTCCTCGTCGGTGCAGGTGGTCGGGTCCAGTGGGCGCGGGATGTGCGCCTGGCCGGATGCATGGAATTCCTCTTCGGAGCGCAGTTCGCCGCAGTGAGGACAGAAGATATGCAACATGGGGATTTCTCCTGTTAGTGGGCAACCGCAGCAGCGCCGTGTTCATCGATCAACGCACCGTTGTGGAAACGGTCGATGGAGAAAGGTGCAGCCAATGGGTGCATTTCACCCTTGGCCAGACTCGCGGCAAACACGTTGCCCGAGCCAGGTGTCGCCTTGAAGCCACCGGTACCCCAACCGCAGTTGAAGAACATGTTCGGTACCGGCGTTTTCGAAATGATCGGGCAGGCATCCGGCGTGGTGTCGACGATGCCGCCCCACTGCCGGTTCATGCGGACGCGCGACAACACCGGGAACATCTCGACGATGGCCTGGATGGTGTGTTCGATCACCGGGTACGAACCGCGCTGGCCGTAGCCGTTGTAGCCGTCGATACCGGCGCCGATCACCAGGTCGCCCTTGTCGGACTGACTGATGTAACCGTGTACGGCGTTGGACATGATCACGCTGTCGATAATCGGCTTGATCGGCTCGGACACCAGCGCTTGCAGCGGGTGCGATTCGATCGGCAGACGGAAACCGGCGAGTTTGGCCATGTGCCCGGAGTTACCGGCAGTGACCACACCGACGCGCTTGGCGCCGATGAAGCCCTTGTTGGTTTCAACACCGATGCACACGCCGTTTTCCTTGCGGAAACCGATCACTTCGGTCTGCTGGATCAGGTCCACGCCCAAGGCGTCGGCGGCACGGGCAAAGCCCCAGGCCACGGCATCGTGACGGGCCACGCCGCCGCGACGCTGGACGGTCGCGCCCATCACCGGGTAGCGGGTGTTTTTCGAGCAGTCGAGGTACGGAATCTCGTCGGCTACTTGTTTGGCATCGAGCAGTTCACCGTCCACGCCGTTGAGGCGGTTGGCACTGACCCGACGCTCGGAATCACGAATGTCCTGCAGGGTGTGGCACAGGTTGTAAACGCCGCGCTGGGAGAACATCACGTTGTAGTTCAGGTCCTGGGACAGGCCTTCCCACAGTTTCATCGCGTGTTCGTACAGGTGCGCCGACTCGTCCCACAGGTAGTTGGAGCGAACGATGGTGGTGTTGCGCGCGGTGTTACCGCCGCCCAGCCAGCCTTTCTCGACCACGGCCACGTTGGTGATGCCGTGTTCCTTGGCGAGGTAGTAGGCGGTCGCCAGACCATGCCCGCCACCGCCGACGATGACTACGTCATAGACCTTTTTCGGGGTCGGCGTGCGCCACATTTTCTGCCAGTTTTCGTGATGGCTGAGGGAGTGTTTGAAGAGGCCGAAGCCCGAGTAGCGTTGCATAGTCATTTACTCCAAAACCGCGCTCAGCGATAAACCGGGAAGTCCGCGCACAGGGCCGATACTTGCTGCGCAACATTGGCCTCGACATCGGCATCGCCGAGGTTGTCGAGGATGTCGCAGATCCAGCCGGCCAACGTGACGCACTGGGTCACCTTGAAGCCGCGCGTGGTCACCGCCGGGGTGCCGATGCGCAGGCCGGAGGTGACGAACGGCGACTGTGGATCATTCGGGACAGCGTTCTTGTTCACAGTGATGTGGGCGCGACCGAGTGCTGCATCCGCGTCTTTGCCGGTGAGGCCCTGACGGATCAGGCTGACCAGGAACAGATGGTTATCGGTACCGCCGGACACTACATCGTAGCCGCGTTTGATAAACACGCCGGCCATGGCCTGGGCGTTGTCGATCACTTGTTGTTGGTAAGCCTTGAAGCTCGGCTCCAGCGCTTCCTTGAAGCACACCGCTTTACCAGCGATCACGTGCATCAGCGGGCCGCCCTGGGCACCCGGGAACACTGCCGCGTTGAGCTTCTTCTCGATTTCTTCGTTGGCCTTGGCCAGGATCAGGCCGCCACGTGGACCGCGCAGGGTCTTGTGAGTGGTGGTAGTCACCACATCAGCGTACGGCAGCGGATTCGGGTACAGACCAGCAGCCACCAGACCGGCAACGTGCGCCATGTCGACGAACAGCAGCGCACCGACCTTGTCGGCGATCTGACGGAAACGTGGGAAGTCCAGAGTCTTGGAGTAAGCCGAGAAGCCGGCAACGATCATTTTTGGCTTGCATTCGACGGCCAGGCGCTCGACTTCGTCGTAATCGATCAACCCGGTTTTAGTGTCGATGCCGTACTGCACGGCGTTGTACAGCTTGCCCGAGGACGACACTTTGGCGCCGTGGGTCAGGTGACCACCGTGGGCCAGGCTCATGCCGAGGATGGTGTCGCCTGGCTGGATCAGCGCCAGATACACAGCACTGTTGGCCGAAGAGCCGGAGTGCGGCTGGACGTTGGCGTAGTCGGCACCGAACAGTTGCTTGGCGCGTTCGATGGCCAGGGCTTCAACCTTGTCGACGTGCTCGCAGCCACCGTAGTAGCGCTTACCCGGATAGCCTTCGGCGTATTTGTTGGTCAGGCCACTGCCTTGCGCTTCCATGACGCGTTTGCTGGTGTAGTTCTCTGACGCGATCAGCTCGATGTGATCTTCCTGACGTTGCTCTTCGGCATTCATCGCCGCCAGCAGTGCATCGTCGTAACCCTGGATCTGGTCTTGCTTGCTGAACATCGCGTCTCTCCCAGCGGCATCTATGCGCCATTCGTCTCGGTAAGGCACTGGTGTTTCGACAGTGCCCTTTGGATGCGATGGTATGACCGGCGCAGACAGGCCAAATGCCTACGGACGCCACGCAAAGGTGCGTTTACGACATGAGCCGAAATGCCTGACCGGACACGGTCCCCGAACCACCAGAGATCCCTGTGGGAGCGAGCTTGCTCGCGATGGCGGCGGGTCAGTCGATATCCCTGTTGAATGACAAACCGATATCGCGAGCAAACCTGCTCCCACAGCGGTCAGGTGACGATTTGGCGGACGAGTAGCAACAGGAAAAAATGCAGCGGATAGAGGGCATAGGCCCAACGCCGCATCGGCAGTGGATGAATGCCTTTGGCATGTCGCAAAAGCAGCGTCCCCAACAGTGGCGCAATCAGACAAGCGGCGATGCCTGGCACCGCAGCACTATTGCCCAGCTTCGCGGCTTGAATCAGCACCCGCCATTCATTGGCCGCCAGGCACACCAGCCCCGGCAGCAGCGCGAAATACCAGGGACGCCGGATCACCAGCAACATCGCCAGCGGCAACAACACCCCGAAGAAACCAAACATCAGTCGCTCCGGGAACACTGCCGCCAGCGTCAAAGCGGCGACCGCCAACAGTCGCGATTGCAGCGTCGGGTGCTGCCAGCCCCGAGCGACCAACAGCCCAAGCGCCAACGTGGGCAACACGTTCAAGGTGTCGGGATCAGGAATGTACAACCTGTAAGGGATCTCACTGATGGCACTGAACAGCAGCAACCAGCCCAGATAACGCCACTGATGGGGCACTTCCCGTGCACGGGAAACATTCACCGCCATCGCCAGACAGAACCACGGAAACGCCAGCCGCCCCGGCACATACAGCAGATCGACGGAATAACCGACATATCGCAGGTGATCGAGCACCATGCTCAATAGCGCCAGCCACTTGAGCAGATCCAGTGCCCCATCCCGTTGAGTCATGTGCATAATTGCCCGTCGTCTTTGTATTTTTCTGTCAGACGCATCGCGTGTGCTCCCCGGATGATCTTCGGTAAAGTGCGCACCATCATTGACCACGAGTCGCTTCACCATAGGCGTCTCGACCACGGAAAGCAGGGCCATGACCGATAAGAGCCAACAATTCGCCAGCGACAACTATTCCGGTATCTGCCCTGAAGCCTGGGCGGCCATGGAACAGGCCAACCACGGCCACCAGCGCGCATACGGCGACGATGAATGGACCGCTCGCGCGTCCGACGATTTCCGCAAACTGTTCGAAACCGACTGCGAAGTGTTCTTCGCCTTCAACGGCACCGCCGCCAACTCGCTGGCCCTGTCGTCGCTGTGCCAGAGTTACCACAGCGTGATCTGCTCGGAAACCGCCCACGTCGAAACCGACGAATGCGGCGCACCGGAATTCTTCTCCAACGGCTCCAAACTGCTGATCGCCCGCACTGAAAACGGCAAGCTGACCCCGGAATCGATCCGCGAAGTCGCTCTCAAGCGCCAGGACATTCACTACCCGAAACCGCGCGTCGTGACCCTGACCCAGGCCACCGAAGTCGGCAGCGTCTACACCCCGGAAGAAATTCGCGCCATCAGCGCCACCTGCAAAGAGCTGGGCCTGAACCTGCACATGGACGGCGCGCGGTTCTCCAATGCGTGTGCGTTCCTCGGCTGCTCCCCGGCAGACCTGACCTGGAAGGCCGGCGTAGACGTATTGTGCTTCGGCGGTACGAAAAACGGCATGGCGGTCGGCGAGGCGATTCTGTTCTTCAACCACAAACTGGCTGAAGACTTCGACTACCGCTGCAAACAGGCCGGTCAACTGGCCTCGAAGATGCGCTTCCTCTCGGCCCCGTGGGTCGGGATTCTGGAAAACGACGCCTGGCTCAAATACGCCCACCACGCCAACCGCTGCGCACAGTTGCTGGCCGAACTGGTGAGCGACATCCCGGGCGTGGAACTGATGTTCCCGGTGCAGGCCAACGGCGTGTTCCTGCAACTCTCGGAACCGGCCATCGCCGCACTGACCGCCAAGGGCTGGCGCTTCTACACCTTCATCGGCAACGGCGGCGCACGCTTCATGTGCTCGTGGGACACCGAAGAAGAACGCGTACGCGAACTGGCCGCCGACATCCGCGAAGTCATGCCCCACTGATTCCTTCAAACAGCAACCCGATCCCCTGTGGCGAGGGAGCTTGCTCCCGCTCGGCGGCGCAGCCGTCGTAGAACCAGCCAATGCGGTCTGCCAGACAGACCGCATTCTCAGTATTCGGGGCCGCTTCGCAGCCCAGCGGGAGCAAGCTCCCTCGCCACAAAACCCCTTTCCCCCTCCCCTGATCACTCACCCTGAAACTCTTGGTCTACATTGATTGGCGAGCCATTTCTATCCGCTCAGACAATAATAATCAGGAGCGTACGCATGTCCTTACAAGGCAAAACCCTGTTCATTACCGGTGCCAGCCGTGGGATTGGTCGTGAGATCGCGCTGCGAGCTGCGCGGGATGGGGCCAACATTGTGATTGCGGCCAAAAGCGCCGAGCCGCACCCGAAGTTGCCGGGCACGATTTTCAGCGTGGCGCAGGAAGTTGAGGCAGCGGGAGGCAAGGCGCTGGCCTTGCAGGTGGATGTGCGCGACGAAGATGCCGTGCGCAACGCGCTCGCCCAGGCCAACGAACATTTCGGCGGCATCGATGCGCTGATCAACAACGCCGGGGCGATCAAGCTGACCGGGGTTCAACACATCGAACTCAAGCGCTTCGACCTGATGCACCAGATCAACACCCGCGCCGTGTTGCTGTGCAGCCAGGCTGCCCTGCCCTATCTGAAAAAAACCGGTGGGCACATTCTCAACCTGTCGCCGCCGCTGAACCTGGCGACCCAATGGTTTGCCCAGTACAGCCCCTACACCGTGACCAAATACGGCATGAGCATGCTGACGATTGGCATGAGCGAGGAATTCAAAAATTACGGCATCAGCGTCAATTCGCTGTGGCCACAGACCATGATCGCCACCGCCGCTATTGAGTTTCAGCTTGGCTCACGGGAATCGTTCAAGCATGCGCGAACGCCCGAAATCATGGCCGATGCCGCCCACGTCATTCTGGACAGCAGCGGTCGCAGCATCACCGGGCGATTGCTGATTGATGAGGAGATTCTACGGGAGCATGGCGTGACCGAATTCGATCACTACCGCTTTGAGCCCGGCACCAACGACAAGCTGATGCCCGACTTATTCGTGGACTGAAACACAAACCACTGTGGGAGCGAGCTTGCTCGCGATGACGCCGGAACATTCAACATTGATATTGACTGATCCAACGCTATCGCGAGCCAGCTCGCTCCCACAGGTTTAGAACTCGATACGCACGTCGCCCTTCGGCACGCTGCAGCACGACAGGATGAACCCTTCGGCTTCGTCTTCCTCGGTAATCCCGCCGTTGTGGTCCATCTCGACCTCGCCACCCAGCTTCATCACCTTGCACGTACCGCAAATCCCCATCCCGCACGCTTTCGGTATCAACAGCCCAAGCTTGGCCGCAGCCGCGTGCACCGTTTCGCCCGGCGCCACACGAATGCTTTTGCCGGAGGCGGTGAATTCCACCTGATGCAGGTCTGCCACGTCGATTTCCGGTGCATCCGCTGCTTGCTCGGCTTGCTCCACGGCGTCTGCGCGGGCTTCCGGTGGCGTCGCACCGAACGATTCCTCGTGGTAACGCGACATGTCGAAACCGGCGGTCTCGAGCATGCGTTTCACCGCATTCATGTAGGGCGTCGGGCCGCAGCAGAAGACTTCGCGTTCGAGGAAGTCCGGCGCCATCAATTCGAGCATCTTGTGGTTCAGGTAACCGCGATAACCGGCCCACGGTTCGCCAAGACCATGCTTCTCGCAGATCAGGTGCAGGCTGAAGTTGTCGATCCGCGACGCCATGTGTTCCAGCTCGCGGTGGTAAATGATGTCTTTGGGCGAGCGGGCGCTGTGGATAAACACCATGTCGACGTTGCCGTTGGTGTCATAGAACCAGCGCGTCATGGACATGACCGGCGTGATGCCGACACCACCGCTGAGGTAGAGCACCTTCGGCGCGGTGAAGTCCATGGCGTTGAACAGCCCGACCGGGCCATGCACCGCCAGCTCCTGACCTTCATGCAGAGTGTCGTGCAGCCAGTTCGAGACCTTGCCGCCGGGCACGCGCTTGATCGTCACCGAGAAGCTGTAAGGCACCGATGGCGAGCTGGAAATGGTGTAGGAGCGCATGATCGGCACGCCGTCGATTTCCAGCTCCAGGGTGACAAACTGCCCCGGCTTGAAAAAGAACAGGATCGGCTGGTCAGCCATAAAGCAGAAGGTGCGCACATCCCAGGTTTCCTGGATGACTTTGACGCAACGGACGATGTGACGACCATTGGCCCAGGTCTGGGTCGTTACCGGATTCAGGAAGCTGTTGGACATGCTGTTCTCCACCGCCGATGCTCGGCCTTATGTTGGCGATTCTGCGTAACGTGCGAACCACCCATTTACCTATCTGCGACATTCACATACTTATCGCGACCAAGCCCCAACTACCGGGGGTTGCGCGTCGGGAACAGAGTGGGCCATGTCGCTCGTAGATAAGGTTCCGGGCAACGCCGGCCCCACACTCGCCCCATACCAAGACACATCCTTTACACCTTGCGTAGCAAACCTGATCAGCCACTTTCGCGGCCACGCAGATGGCCTTGAGGAAATACACGATGGACGTCACCACTACCCTGAGCCTGGGCGATCCACTGGAACCCGCACGCAAGGCCACCGCGCAGATGCTGCAAGAGCGCGAGCGGACTTTCTCGCTGCCGCAGCCGTTTTACTCTGACGAGCGGCTGTTTGATATCGACATGCAGGAAATCTTCCAGAAAGAATGGTTGATCGCCGGCATGACCTGCGAGATCCCGACCAAGGGCAACTACCTGACCCTGCAAGTCGGCAAGAACCCGATCATCGTGATTCGCGGCGCCGACGGCGTGGTGCATGCGTTCCATAACGTCTGCCGCCACCGCGGTTCGCGTCTGTGCACCAGTGAAAAAGGCAAGGTCGCCAAACTGGTCTGCCATTACCACCAGTGGACGTATGAACTGGACGGCCGCCTGCTGTTCGCCGGCACCGAAATGGGCGCCGACTTCGACATGAAGCAGTACGGCCTCAAACCGGTGAACGTGAAGACCGCCGGTGGTTACATCTTCATCAGCCTGTCGGAGAACCCGCCGGCCATTGATGACTTCCTGTCGACGTTGAGCCATTACATGGAACCGTACGACATGGAAAACACCAAGGTGGCGATCCAGACCAACCTGTACGAAAAAGCCAACTGGAAACTGGTGCTGGAAAACAACCGCGAGTGCTACCACTGCAACGCATCGCACCCGGAACTGTTGAAAACCCTGCTGGAATGGGACGACGTCACCGACCCGCGCGCCGACCAGGCCTTCAAGGACCACGTCGCCGCCTCCGCCGCTGCCTGGGAAGCCGAGAAGATCCCGTACGCCCACGCCAGTTTCGGCCTGCGTAACCGTATCGTGCGCATGCCGCTGCTCAAAGGCACCGTGTCGATGACCATGGACGGCAAACAGGGCTGCGCCAAGCTCATGGGCCGCATCAAGAACCCCGACCTGGGCTCGATGCGCATCCTGCACCTGCCGCACTCGTGGAACCACTGCATGGGCGATCACATCATCGTCTTCACCGTGTGGCCGATCAGCGCTCAGGAAACCATGGTCACCACCAAGTGGATCGTGCACAAAGACGCAGTCGAAGGCGTGGACTACGACGTAGAACGCATGCGCAAAGTGTGGGATGAAACCAACAACCAGGACCGGCGTCTGGCGGAAGAAAACCAGCGCGGCATCAACTCCACGGCGTACCAGCCTGGGCCTTACTCCAAGACCTATGAGTTTGGCGTGGTGAACTTTGTGGATTGGTACAGCGAGCGTTTGCTGAATAACCTCGGGGCCGAGCCGGCACCGTACCTCAAAGGTGTTCCTGTACAAGGCTGACAGAGCTAAAAGCATCGCGAGCAGGCTCACTCCTACAGGGATTTGTGACCGACACAGATCAAATGTAGGCGCGAGCCTGCTCGCGATGGCGCCCTCCCCAACAACCCATCCTTCCCCGCCCCCGATACCCTTTCCCCGATTCAGAACTGTACGAAATATGATCTATTCCGTTCAGCGCTATGCCCTACGCACCTCCCAGCCTTCCACAAACAAGTTATCCACACCTCCACCCACAGCTATTGGGGACAAGTGTGGTTTTACACAAAACTTTCTCCACATAAACCGAAGAAAATCCGTGACTTATCCAGAAGCCTGGTTTTTAACAGTCGCTGGTTATTTTTTGATCGAAAGCTTGTGGGGCACGTTCTACGTGGCCTGCAGAGGATGGCAAACACCTTATCCACAGAAGCGCCAACAGACTTTGGGGGCAACTTCTGCACATCTGTGGAAAACCGCTGAAAGCCGCGATAAATAGGGGTATTCGGCATGTTTAGCGGTCCAAACCCATGATTTGATCATTTTTTAACCAAGCACCCGAATAGCCCGGTTTATATAGCCTGTAGCGGTTAGCAAACATCTTATCCACAGAAGCGCCAACAGAGATTGGGGGCAAGTATTGAACAGTGAGAAACCTTATCCACCGCAAAAAGCCTGTAAAAACCGCACGTTAGGTTGGTTGTTTTTTGTACGAAGGCTTACAGGCCTTGATTTGCATAGGTCGTAGCGAGGGGCGAACACGTTATCCACAGAAGCGCTAACAGGCTTTGTGGGTAAATCAGATTTTATTCAGGCACGAGCGACCCGAAAGCGGGTCCAGGTTCAATTCATAGTCATTGAATGCCCGCCACCCGAGCAAAATCGAAGGCACGTACTGCCCGGACACCAAAGACGGAGGAATGGTGAAGCCTGGATAGTATTTGTAGGTGATTGCCCGGACGTCGCCAGACAAATCCAACTCGCCTTTGAACGTCTGGTGTCGCGAGTTTTCGGCGACGTGAACAGGCAAGTCACCGGGGGAGGCCGACGTCAAGTAATCCACATTACCTGTATCAAGAATCGCCAGCGTCGCCCGACGATCCAGCCGTGCAGCAATGGTCAGTCGTTGATTGATGTCTGCGCGCGAATAGGTCACCGGCGAATCGCACCGCGCGGGAGGTTGCGCGTTGAGTTCCAGGGTTTTTTTCGTGAGCTTCAAACGCCCCAGCTTGCCGACCAGATCCAGTCCTAACAAGTTATCCCGGTCACTGACAAACACCAGGACGTTGCGGAACTCGCTCCCGCCGACCGTCAACGAATGAAAAACCCCGAGCTTGGCCGACAGGTCATGTTCGCCATAAAACGTGCTGTAGCCGTAATGGGAGTCGGTTAACAGCGTGATGCCCATGCGCTTCGCAGTTTCGGCGTTGACCCGGGTTTGCGGTGCGCCGGTATCGACAATAAAGCGTGAAGAGACGCCATTGGCAGCTTTGACGTCGATGTACGGCAGCACTTCGTCCGTGACGTAACCGTCACTGGGGAGCGGATAAACCGTAAGGACTTCATGCCGTTTGGTGCTGGACACCGAAAAATCGCCGACCGCGCGCAGGGTCGCGATCGATTGACGGCCAAACATGGAGAACAGGACGTTGAGCTCGGGGTCACTCGCAATGGCCTGAGCATGGCGGCGCTTGATTGCCAGATAGTAATCAGGCAATTGATTGGCGGCTTTGGCCTCGAACATGCGGGCGAACACGGACACTGAACAGTTGAGATTGTTTGTAGCGTCCACGACCTTGTCGCAGCGCTGGCGCAGTTGGGCCAAGGAGGCTGTTTGCCCTTGGTCCGACTCCAGCCACTGATAAAAATCCTGATCGGCTTCAGTGTTGGCAGCCGCCATCAACCCGGCCGGCACGCACATCACCCCACAGAGCAACCAGGCCGCACGCCAACGCAACGCCTTCATGTTCAACCCACGCCTGAAAACGGGTTTTACGACTCAGCGCTGAACGTCTGAAAGCTCCGTGAACCGTGCTGCACCCTTAACCAGCGCACAGCAAAACTGTAGTTCACCGAGCGGTAGGGCGGAAGGCAGCCCTACGGCCGGTACATCAGATAGGCTTCGCCTGTGACCCGGATCATCGGGTGGGGCGTGATCTGGCAGGTGTCGACGATACGGAAGCCATGCCGCTCGTAAAACCGCCGGGCGCCGGTATTGGCCGCATAGTCGATCAGGCTCAGGCCATTGAGGCCCAACTGGTTGGCGCGGTCGTAGGCGTAAGCGAGGAATTGTTTGCCCAGACCCTGGTTCCGCCAGCCCTCATGCAGCGCCAGGCTGGAAATGTAGAGGGTGTCGGGGATTTCCAGGGTGGCGTACGGCGCCAGTACCGGGTCGGTGACGGGCGCCGCCATCGGGTCATGGCGCATCACGTAGCTGTGCATCATCCCGATGACCTCCCCGTTTGCCTCGGCGATCAGGCAATTTTGCCAGGAGAAGTCCACATCGTCGCGGGCATAGCGCAGGGCACCAACGTCCAACAGGTCCTGGCCAGGCTCTGCCATCTGGCTCCAGATGTAATCCGAAGCGCCCTCTGATGAAATCTGGAACAAGCGAGCAATCTCCCGCGCATCCGCGCGCAGGGCCGAACGAAATTCAACAGTCATTGTTTTTCCTTGTGGGAGCGAGCCGGCTCGCGAAGGCGGACGGACATTCAAGATAAATGTCGACTGAAGCACCGCGATCGCGAGCAGGCTCACTCCTACAGTTTTAAAGGTGTGGGGGTGATCGGTTAGCGGACCACGCCTTCTTCGATCAGTAACTTGAGAATGGCCTCGGCCCCCGCTTGCGCCGTAACGCCTTTGAGCACCTGCCCGCCGCCGCCACTGGCCTTGGCTGTCGCCGCTTTCATCCGGTCGGCGCCGCTCTTGGCCTTGATCACCTTGAGGCGCTTAGGCCGGGGTTTGGCCGGTTGCAACGTGGCGACCGCCAACAGTTCATCGTCGATCACTTCGACTTCATCGGCTTGCAGCACACCCCGTCGCGCCGGGCCGTAAGCGCTTTGCCGAGGCTTCGGTGCAGCGTTATCCACCGTCGCGAGAAACGGCAGGCGCACTTTCAAGCGACGACGCTGACCCCGCGGCAAGGCTTGAAGCACCAGCGCCGAATTGCCGTCGATGGATTCCACCTGCGCCAAACCGACCACCAGCGGCCAGCCGAGGCTTTCCGCCAGCAGGAACGGCAACATGCCCGAGCCTTCACCGGTTTCCGCCTGACTGCCGGTCAGCACGACTTGCGCCCCGGCATCGCGCAAATAAGCGGTCAACGCCGGCAAGGCATCGGCGCCTGACGGTTGTTCCAGCACATGCAATTGCTCCAGGCCCATACCCAGATAAGCGCGCAGCGCCGGTTCCGCGACGTCGCCGGCATGCAGCACTTGCAGGTGATCCCCAGCCAGTTGCAGGCCCAGTTCCACCGCTCGCGCATCCTGCTCCGCGCGACGTGGCCGGCCGGAGGTCGGGTGGGCGCCGATGGACACCAGGCTGATGATTTTCGTGCTCATAACCCTTTCCTTCCCTTAAGCCGCATCGCGCTTGGCGTCGTTGCGGTAAGCCGCTACCGCATCGATCAAGGCTTGAAGAATCTCGGCGCTCTCGCCGATCACCGACAGGTCGGCCCGTTTGATCATGTCGCAGCCAGGGTCGAGGTTGATCGCCACCACCTTGTCGCAGGCACCGATGCCTTGCAGGTGCTGGATTGCCCCGGAAATGCCCACCGCCACATAAACCCGTGCGGTGACCCAGGTGCCGGACGCGCCGACCTGACGGTCGCGCGCCATGAACCCATCGTCCACCGCCACACGGGACGCGCCTTCGGTGGCGCCCAGCGCCTCGGCGGTCCTGTGGAAAAGTCCCCAGTCCTTGACCCCGTTGCCGCCGGAGAAGATGAACTCGGCTTCGGCCATGGGAATGGCCGCCGGGTCCACCGCTACCGCGCCCAAGTCTTCGATGCGCGACAGGCTACGTGCCACGGCTGTGGATAACTCCACCGGCAGTGCTTCGTGACGGGTTTCGCTGACCGGTTCGGCGCATTCGGCCGCCGCCAGAATCAAGCGTGCAACCGGGCGCGCAAGGTCTTGCAACCCCGCACCGGCGCGGCCGATGCATTCCTCGTCCTTGACCTGCCAGACCCGCGTGGCCGGGCGTTCGCCCAGTGCGGCGGCAAAGCGCCGACCGAGTTCACCGCCACCGCTACGACTGTCCGGCAACAACCAATGACGTGGGTTGAACTGGTTATCCACAGCCCGCAGGCCCTGGACTCGTTGTTCCGGTGCATAACCGCTGAATTCTTCGCCTTCCAGCACCAGCAAGCGATCAACGCCCGCCGTCGCAAAGGCGTTTTCCTTGTGTTCACCGAAGACCACGGCCAACACCGCACCGTCCGTGCCGGCCAACTGATGAGCCAGGCCGAGCAAGTCGCGGTCGTGGCTGCTCAGGCGGCCGCCGACCATGTCCGGCACCACGCTGATGTAGAACGCCGGTGCCGGCACTTGATGCAGCGGCAATTGCACTTCAACAGCAGCCGTGCGCTTGGTCGCGCCGCCCTGCTGAGCGCCACTGCGGTCAATGCGCTTGATCCCGTTGGGACCGATAAAACCGATGCCGTGCAGATTCTTGCGGATGACGCCGTTGGGCCCCATCCAGCTGTGTTGCGCCGGTTGCATGGCCGCGTGCAGCGGGTGCAAGCGGTTACGGGCAATCCATTCGGCGCGGGGGTCGCGGCGGATAATGTCGCTCATCAGTGGGCCTCCGCAGGTTCACGTTGGGCCGGTGCAGCCGGTTTGCTTGGTGCGGCATCTTCGAGCAACGCGTCGGCCACCAGTTCGGCGATGTCCTTGATCAGCGGACGCGGTTCGACCACGCCTTCGAGCATCGCGGTGCATTGTGGGCAACCCACGGCCACCAGCTCGGCGCCGGTTTCGCGGATGTCTTCCATGCGCATGTCGGGGATCCGTTGCTTGCCCGGAATGTCGGTGATCGGCGCGCCGCCACCGCCGCCGCAGCAGCGCGAGCGGAAACCGGAGCGTTGCATTTCTTTCACTTCGATGCCGAGGGCACGCAGCACTTCACGCGGTGCCTCGTATTCGCCGTTGTAGCGGCCGAGGTAGCATGGGTCGTGATAGGTCACGCTGCTGCCTTTGTGCTGACCAAGGTTCAGGGCGCCAGCACCGATGATTTCGGCCATGTAAGTGCTGTGGTGTTGCACGAGGTAGTTACCGTCGAAGGCACCGTACTCGTTTTTCAGCACGTGGAAACTGTGCGGGTCGCAGGTGACGATGCGGTTGAAGCTGTATTTGGCCAGGGTCTGGATGTTGCGTTTGGCCAACAGCTGGAACGTTGCTTCGTCGCCCAGACGCCGGGCCACGTCACCGCTGTCGCGCTCTTCCAGGCCGAGCACCGCGAAGTCGACCTTGGCCGCTTTCAGCACTTTGACGAAGGCGCGCAGGGTGCGCTGGTTGCGCATGTCGAAGGCGCCGTCGCCGACCCAGAACAGCACATCGACGGATGCCTTCTCACTCATCAACGTCAGGTTCAGGTCCGCCGCCCAGTTCATCCGCCCGCCCGGCGCAAAGCCGCCCGGGTTGTCGGTGGCGATCAGGTTTTCCAGGACTTCGGCGCCCTTGTTCGGGGTCGCGCCTTTTTCCAGAGTCAGATGGCGGCGCATGTCGACGATGGCGTCGACGTGCTCGATCATCATCGGGCATTCCTCGACGCAGGCACGGCAAGTGGTGCAGGACCACAGGGTTTCAGCGTCCACCAGACCGTTGACGATCGGTTGATGCGGATTGCCCGCGTGCTCACCAATGGCTTTGCCTGGATACGGGCTACCGGCGAATTTCGCATCGGTGCCACCGGCCAGGCCGACGACCATGTCCTGAATCAGTTTTTTCGGGTTCAGCGGCTGGCCGGCGGCATAGGCCGGGCACGCGGCTTCGCATTTACCGCACTGCACGCAGGCGTCGAAGCCGAGCAGTTGGTTCCAGGTGAAATCCTTGGGTTTTTCCACGCCCAGTGGCGCAGTCGGATCGTTCAGGTCCAGCGGTTTCAAACCGGTGGAACGGCCGCCGTTAAAACGCTCGGCGCGACGGTGCCAGGCCAGGTGCAAGGCACCGGCGAAGGCGTGCTTCATCGGCCCGCCCCAGGTCATGCCGAAGAACAGTTCGCTAACGCCCCACAGCACGCCGACACCGAGGATCGCCGTCACCAGCCAGCCACCGAAGTTTTCCGGAAGGATGCCGGCGACCGGCAGGGTCAACAGGAAAAACGATGCCGAGAACGCCAACAGGCTTTTCGGCAGGCGCATCCACGGGCCTTTGGACAAGCGCGCCGGCGGGTTGCGTCGACGCAGGTAAACGAAGATCGCGCCGACGAACATCACGGCCGTCATCAACAGCAGCGCGTAACCGAGGATGCGGTTATGCAGGCCGAAACCGTGCACCAGAATCGCCAGCACAATGGACGCCACCGCACCACCGGCCGTGGCGACGTGGGTGTTGGCGATGTATTTGTCCCGCGCGACGACATGGTGCAAATCGACCATGTAGCGCTTGGGCATGGCGAACAGGCCGCCGATCAGGTCGACTTTCGAGGCTCGGCCCCGGCGCCACATGGCCACCCGCCGCAACGCGCCCAGGACCGCAAGGCCCAGGGCGGCGAACAACAGGATTGGAAGAAGGGTGTTCAACATGGTGGAGCTCCCAAAGACCTCGGGGTCTTGCAGGTCGAGATGCCTGACTCGGTTCCTGTGGGAGCGGGCTTGCCCGCGATTGCATTTTGTCAGTCACATCTGCATTGACTGACCCACCGCTATCGCGGGCAATCCCGCTCCCACAGGGTCATGTGCAAGCCGTTAGAAATCCTTGCACAACCGCAGCGCGTCGTAGATCGCCGCATGGGTGTTGCGTTGCGCCACGCAGTCGCCGATGCGGAACAGCAAGTAGCCATCGCCCGCCTCGCTCAACGAAGGTTGCGGCTTGATCGCGAACAGGGCTTCGATGTCCATCTGGCCTTTGTTGCGCGAGCCTTCCTTCAGGGCATAGTAGATTTCTTCGTCCGGACGCACGCCGTTTTCGACGACGACCTGGTCCACCACCCGCTCCTCTTTGGCGCCGGTGTATTCGTTTTCCAGCACCGCCACCAACTTGTCGCCTTCGCGGTAGACCTTCTCCAGCATCATGTCCCCGGTCATGATCACTTCTTTGGGGTACATGCTGCGGTAGTACGTCGGGAACGAGGTGCCGCCAATCGCCACGCCCGGCTTGATGTCGTCAGTGACAATCTCAACCTGGCTGCCCTTGTCGGCGAGGAAGTCGGCGGTCGACATCCCGGTGAACTCGCAAATGGTGTCGTAGACCAGCACGTTCTTGCCCGGCGCCACTTTGCCGTCGAGGATGTCCCAGCTGCTGACCACCAGGCCTTCAGCCGCGCCCCAATGCTCGTTCTGCTCCAGGAACGGATGACCGCCGACAGCGAGTACCACCACGTCCGGACGCAGGTCGAGAATGGTCGCCGCATCCGCCGCCACGCCGAGGCGCAGGTCGACTTTCAAACGTGCCAGCTCCAGCTGGAACCAGCGGGTGATACCGGCGATCTGGTCCCGTTGCGGGGCTTTCGAAGCGGTGGTGATCTGGCCGCCAATGAATTCTTTCTTCTCGAACAGGGTCACGTCGTGGCCACGTTCCGCCGACACGCGCGCCGCTTCCATCCCGGCAGGACCGGCACCGACCACCACGACTTTGCGCTTCACACCGGTCGACTTCTCGATGATGTGCGGCACGCCCATGTATTCACGGGAGGTCGCGGCGTTCTGGATGCACAGCACGTCCAGGCCCTGGTACTGACGGTCGATGCAGTAGTTGGCGCCGACGCATTGTTTGATCTGGTCGACCTGGCCCATTTTGATCTTGGCGATCAAGTGCGGGTCGGCAATGTGGGCACGGGTCATGCCGACCATGTCGACGTAACCGCCTTCCAGAATACGGGTCGCCTGGTTCGGGTCCTTGATGTTCTGCGCGTGCAGGACCGGGGCCTTGACCACTTCCTTGATACCGGCCGCCAAATGCAGGAACGGCTCCGGTGGATAACTCATGTTGGGGATAACGTTGGCCAAGGTGTTGTGGGTGTCGCAACCCGAGCCCACGACACCGATGAAGTCGATCATGCCGGTGTCGTCGTAGTACTTGGCGATCTGTTTCATGTCCTCGTGGGACAAGCCGTCCGGGTGGAATTCATCACCGCACAGACGGATGCCGACGCAGAAGTCCGGACCGACTTCCTTGCGTACCGCTTTAAGGACTTCCAGGCCGAAACGCATGCGGTTCTCGAAGCTGCCGCCCCATTCGTCGGTACGTTTGTTGACGCGTGGGCTCCAGAACTGGTCGATCATGTGCTGGTGCACGGCGGACAGTTCGACGCCATCCAGGCCACCGGCCTTGGCCCGCGCTGCGGCGCTGGCGTAGTTGCCGATCACCCGCCAGATTTCTTCCGGCTCGATGGTTTTGCAGGTCGCGCGGTGCACCGGTTCACGGATGCCCGATGGCGACAGCAGGGTTGGCCAGTGCTCGCCGTCCCAGCGCGAACGACGGCCCATGTGGGTAATCTGGATCATGATCTTGGCGCCATGCTTGTGCATGGCATCGGCCAGGTTCTGGAAATGCGGAATGATCCGGTCGTCGGCCAGGTTGACCGACTTCCACCAGCCTTGCGGGCTGTCGATGGCCACACTGGAGGAACCGCCGCAAATCGCCAGGCCGATCCCGCCCTTGGCTTTCTCTTCGTAATACTTGACGTACCGGTCGGTGGTCATGCCGCCGTCGGTGGCATAGACCTCGGCGTGCGCGGTGCTGAGCACGCGGTTACGGATGGTCAGTTTGCCGATCTGGATCGGCTGGAACATTGCTTCGAAAGCCATGGCAGGGTCCTCGACTTACAACGGCTTGACGGTGAACAAACCGTCGTCGTGGCCTTCTTCGGAGCCACCGTAGACTTGCTCGGCAACCGTACGGATCTTGCTGCCGCGGGCTTGCAGAATCTGGTCCATGGCACCGGCAAACCAGCCAGTGAACATGTAGTCGACCTTGCGCCCGACCTTGCCATAGACGTAGACGAACGCCGAGTGTTCGAGCTTGACGCTGGCAGTGCCTTTGTCGAGGTCGATGTCCTGGATCTTGAACAGGCCCCAGCCGCGTTGCGACAGGCGCTTCATGTAGTGCTCGAACACCGCGACGCCTTCCAGGCCGTGGCATTCGGCTTCTTTTTCACACCAGTGCCAGGCGGATTTGTAGCCGGCCTTGTAAAGGATTTCGGCGTAGGCTTCGGCGCCCAGCACTTCCTCGATGCCCATATGGTTATTCACAAAGAAGTGACGCGGTACGTACAGCATTGGCAGGGCGTCGGAGGTCCAGACACCGGTTTCGCTGTCGACTTCGATTGGCAATTGCGGGGCGATCTTGGCCATGGAAACTTAACTCCAGAAAAATTCGTTGTGCTGTTGTCCCGTAGCAGCTGTCGAGCCTGCGAGGCTGCGTTGGGCTGCGAAGCGGCCCCCGAGGGCGGTCCTGCGGACCGCAACGCAGCCTCGTACCTCGGCAGCTGCTACAGGAATCGTTGTTTGAAAGGGGTTTACTCGCCCCAGACATCCTTGAGGACGTTGACCCAGTTCTCGCCCATGATCTTGCGCACCACGCGCTCGGAATGACCGCGCTTGAGCAAGGTTTCGGTCAGGTTCGGGAACTCGCCGACGGTGCGGATGCCCAGCGGGTTGATGATCTTGCCGAAGCTGGTCAGGCGGCGGGCGTAGCCCTTGTCATGGGTCAGGTATTCGAAGAAGTCCTGGCCATGGCCCTGAGTGAAGTCGGTGCCGATGCCGATGGCGTCTTCGCCGACGATGTTCATGGTGTATTCGATGGCTTCGGCGTAGTCGTCGATGGTCGAATCGATGCCCTTGGCCAGGAACGGCGCAAACATGGTCACGCCGACGAAACCGCCGTGATCGGCGATGAACTTCAGTTCTTCGTCGGACTTGTTGCGCGGGTGGATTTTCAGGCCCGACGGCAGGCAGTGCGAGTAGCACACTGGCTTCTTCGATTCGAGAATGACTTCTTCGGAGGTTTTCGAGCCGACGTGGGACAGGTCGCACATAACGCCCACACGGTTCATCTCGGCGACGATTTCACGGCCGAAACCCGACAGGCCGCCATCGCGCTCGTAGCAACCGGTGCCCACCAGGTTCTGGGTGTTGTAGCACATCTGCACAATGCCGACGCCGAGCTGCTTGAACACCTCGACATAGCCGATCTGGTCTTCAAACGCGTGAGCATTCTGGAAGCCGAACAGGATGCCGGTCTTGCCCTGCTCCTTGGCCTTACGGATGTCGGCGGTGGTGCGCACCGGAATCACCAGGTCGCTGTTCTCGCGGATCAGCTTCTGACTGGCGGCGATATTATTGACGGTGGCCTGGAAGCCCTCCCACACCGACACGGTGCAGTTGGCTGCGGTCAGACCGCCCTTGCGCATGTCTTCGAACAGTTCACGGTTCCACTTGGCGATAATCAGCCCGTCGATAACGATACTGTCGGCGTGCAATTCGGCTGGGCTCATCAGGCTGTCCCCTATTGGCAATTCATGCGCCGAATCGTGTGCCGGCGCTTTGGGGCCAGCATATGCCTGAGGGACGGGGCAGCCGGGTGCAAAAACGACAGGGGGTTTGCCGAAAGCGTCAATCCGCGACAAAGGGTCGCCGCGGGGCACGATTGCCCACCTGTTCAAGGGCCTGCGCATGGGCCAGAATTCGCGGCATTACTGAATGCACTATTGGATTGAGGCGGCGACGCAATGAAATCGATCTTCCTGGCTCTGGCACTGATAGCGACCGGCGTACACGCGGCAGAAGAGTCCGACGACAACCCCTGCGACAAAGTCGAAAACGACGTCCAGACCCTCGAATGCTCGGCCTTTAGCCGAACCACCGCCGAAGACCTGCTCAAAGAAAACTACCAGGGCCTGGCCGAACGCATGCAAACGGCCTACGGCAAGAACCCGGCACAACTGGCCGACATCACCGCCAAACTCAAAGCCGCGCAGCAGCAGTGGCTGAAAACCCGGGATGCGGATTGCGCGGTGGAAGCGTTTCCGGCGACCAGTGGTAGCAAGGCATTCACCATTGCGCAGAATGATTGCGTGGCGCGGATGAGTGATGAGCGGTCGGAGTTTTTGGAGTCGATCGGGCAGGAGTGACGCTGTATTTCCGTCAGAAGCTGGCACCTTCGCCGGCTTTCGATTCTCAAGAGATGCTGTTTCCTACAAACCTTGCTGACTGAACCTACAGCACTCCCTACACCTCGCAGCAGACCCTATTGCCTGGGTAACATCCCGACATGCTTCGTTAATTGGCCGAGAGAGAAATATAAGTAACGATTGGAAAATCTTATAAAAGACTTATATTCTCCCATGAACAGCATTCACTGGACTCGAAAGGCCGTTAAGCAGCTTCTGAAATTGCATTCCGTTCACCAGATCCAGGTTCGTGATGCCGTCACGGTGCTGACTGACATGCCTGATATAGGCAATGTCAAAGCACTGGTCGGTCATGACTACGCCTATCGACTTCGAGTGGGTAACTATCGAGTCATGTTCGACTGGGATGGCGCAATCAAAGTGGTCAGTATTCAAGAGGTCAAAAAACGCGATGAACGCACCTACTGACGTTCAAATCATCAATGACGCAGAGGGGAATCCTGCGTTTGTGGTCATTCCCTATGCGCAATAT
This sequence comes from Pseudomonas mucoides, assembly GCF_015461845.1. GTDB lineage: Bacteria > Pseudomonadota > Gammaproteobacteria > Pseudomonadales > Pseudomonadaceae > Aquipseudomonas > Aquipseudomonas mucoides. Next base: position 158,169 of record NZ_JACOPW010000003.1, read on the forward strand.
GTGGCGCAGAAGATTGAGCCCGATCTGATTCCCCATGAAGTGGTCAGCCGCATCGTCGATGGCGCGACGCCGATTCGCGCCTGGCGTGAGCACCTGAACCTTACACAGGATGAGGTGGCCAAACGCATGGGCATTTCTCAACCTGCTTTTGCCCAGCAAGAGACTGTAGCGAAGCCTCGCAAGGCCACCCGCGAGAAAATTGCCGCGGCGTTTGGCATCACGGCTAATCAACTTGAGCTGTAGGCTGCACACAACCATTTGTGAAAGGGATCGAAATGAAAATCTGCGGCATCGAAATCAAAGGCAGCGAAGCGATCATTGCCGTCGCGTCCCTGGACGGTCAGACGCTGAGTCACGTAGCCCTGCCCACCAAGAAAATCGCCCTCGACGATGACGACGAAGCCGCGAACGTCAAAGTCTTCGCCGCTCAGGTGGCGTCGTTTGTACGCGAGAACTCCATCGACCGGATCGCGATCAAGAAGCGCAGCAAGAAAGGCGAGTTCGCCGGTGGACCGACCACGTTCAAGATCGAGGGTGTGTTTCAGCTGCTGGAAAATTGCGAGGTGACGCTGCTGTCGCCGCAGACGATCAATGCGCAGAGCAAGAAGCACAACGTGGAACTGCCGGCGACGCTGAACAAGTATCAGCATGAAGCCTACAAAGCAGCCTGCTCGGCTTTAATGAAGAAATAAGATCCACACCAAATCATAACTGTGGGAGCGAGCCTGCTCGCGAAAGCGGTGGGTCAGTCGACATCAATGGCGGCTGACAGATTGCATTCGCGAGCAGCCTCGCTCCCACAGGTTTTCTTGTTGTTGGAATCTGTGCTCAGACCAGCTCTCGCCCATCCCCTAGCCGTCGGCGATCCTCGCGCGGGCACCGCGCAAACTTCGCCCGATAGCTGCGGGTGAAATACGACGGCGATTCAAAACCGCACGCAATGCTCACCTCCAGCACACTCATGTCCGTCTGTCGCAGCAACTGCCGGGCCTTCTCCAGCCGCAAGCGCAGGTAGAAATTGCTCGGCGTGTCGTTCAGGTGCAACCGAAACAGGCGCTCCAACTGGCGCCGCGTCACCTTGATCGATTCGGCTAACTCAAGCGTACTCAGCGGCGGTTCGCTGTGCTGCTCCATCTCCCCAATCACGTGAACCAGCTTCTTGTTGCTGATGCCATACCGCGTGGCGACCTCCATACGCTGGTGGTCTTTGCGCGGGCGAATGCGGCCGAGTACGAATTGTTCGCTGACCTGGATCGCCAGTTCCGGGCCATGGGCCTGGGCGATCAGGTCGAGCATCAGGTCGATGGAGGCGGTGCCGCCGGCCGAGGTGATGCGGCGGCGGTCGATTTCGAACAGCTCCTGGGTGACGCTCAGCTGTGGATACGATTCCTTGAACGCGTCGATGGCTTCCCAGTGCAGCGTCAGGCGATGGCCGTCGAGCAGGCCGGCCTCGGCGAGAATGAAGCTGCCGGTGTCGATGGCGCCGAGGGTCACGCCTTCGTTGTCCAGCCGGCGCAACCAGTGTTCCAGCGCCGGGGTGGCGAATTTCAGCGGTTCGAAACCGGCGACCACCAACAGGGTTGCACCTTTCTTCAGCGGCTCCAGCGCCGCGTCGGCGTTGAGCGACATGCCGTTGCTGGCCAGCACCGCCCCGCCGTCGGCGCTCAATACATGCCAGCGATACAGCTCGCCGCGAAAGCGATTGGCGACCCGCAGCGGCTCGATGGCCGAGATAAATCCAATCGCCGAGAAACCCGGCATCAACAAGAAGTAGAAATCCTGGGACATGGAGCGCACTCGATAGGCGGGTAACGTCAGGGCGGGTAGCGTTTGACGTTGATACGCCACTTGCAAGCGGCATTCAAGAGGACAGGTCGCTGCAGTGCAAGAGCTGGTCGCCGTGGTGCGCTTTCATGGGGGCTTAGCTGCGTAACTTGGCATCACCGGCGCATCAGACACCGGAACTCACAATAAACGAACTGCCGAGGAACCTGAGATGAAACGACTGATCAGCAGCTGTGTTCTTGCACTCAGTGGTACCGCTTTGCTGAGCGCCAGCGTCATGGCCGCCGAACCCGCATCGTGCCAGAACGTACGCATGGGCGTAGTGAACTGGACCGATGTAATCGCCACCAGCGCCATGACCCAGGTCCTGCTCGATGGCCTCGGCTACAACACCAAACAAACCAGCGCGTCCCAGCAAATCATCTTCGCCGGGATCCGCGACCAGCGCCTGGACTTGTTCCTCGGCTACTGGAACCCGCTGATGACCCAGACCATCACCCCGTTCGTCGATGGCAACCAGGTCAAAGTGCTGCAAGCCCCGAGCCTGAAAGACGCTCGCGCGACCCTCGCCGTACCGACGTACCTCGCCGACAAGGGCCTGAAAACCTTCGCCGACATCGCCAAGTTCGAGAAGGAACTGGGCGGCAAGATTTACGGCATCGAGCCTGGCTCGGGCGCCAACACCCAGATCAAGGCGATGATCGCCAAGAACCAGTTCGGCCTCGGCAAATTCCAGCTGGTCGAGTCCAGCGAAGCCGGCATGCTGGCCGCCGTGGATCGCGCCGTGCGCCGCAACGAGGCCGTGGTGTTCTTCGGCTGGGCGCCGCACCCGATGAACGTCAACGTGAAGATGACCTACCTCACCGGCAGTGACGACGCCCTCGGTCCAAACGAAGGCATGGCCACGGTCTGGACCGTCACCGCGCCGAAATACGCCGAGCAGTGCCCGAACATCGGTCGCTTGCTGAGCAACCTGACCTACACCGCCGAAGACGAGAGCCGGATGATGCAGCCGCTGCTGGATCACAAGGACGCCTTCGAGTCGGCCAAGCAATGGCTGAAAGATCACCCGCAAGACAAGCAGCGCTGGCTCGAAGGCGTGACCACCTTCGATGGCAAACCAGCGGCTGAAAACCTGCAACTGACCAGTAAATAAATCCTGGAACCGAACCACCGATTCGCAGCCCGAGCGGGCTGCGAACGGGACTATTACGTCCGGCTTTTCTCCTGAAAAACACTCGCCTGTAAGGAACCGCCTCATGAACCACGACGTCATCATCACCTGCGCACTCACCGGTGCTGGCGACACGACCAGCAAGAGCCCACACGTGCCGGTCACCCCGAAACAAATCGCCGCCGCCGCCGTGGAAGCCGCCAAGGCCGGTGCCACCGTGGTCCACTGCCACGTGCGCAACCCCGAAACCGGCAAGTTCAGCCGTGACGTGGCGTTGTACCGTGAAGTGATGGAGCGCATTCGCGAGGCCGACGTTGACATCATCGTCAACCTCACCGCCGGCATGGGCGGCGACCTGGAAATCGGTGCCGGCGAGAACCCGATGGAGTTCGGCCCGAACACCGACCTGGTCGGGCCGCTGACCCGCCTGGCCCACGTCGAAGAACTGCTGCCGGAAATCTGCACCCTCGATTGCGGCACCCTGAACTTCGGCGATGGCGACACCATTTACGTGTCCACCCCGGCCCAGCTACGTGCCGGCGCCAAACGCATTCAAGAGCTGGGCGTGAAAGCCGAGCTGGAAATCTTCGACACCGGTCACCTGTGGTTCGCCAAGCAGTTGATCAAGGAAGGCCTGCTCGACGACCCGTTGTTCCAGCTGTGCCTGGGCATCCCGTGGGGCGCACCGGCCGACACCACCACCATGAAAGCCATGGTCGACAACCTGCCGGCCAATGCCGTGTGGGCAGGCTTTGGTATCGGTCGCATGCAGATGCCGATGGCAGCGCAAGCGGTGCTGCTCGGCGGCAACGTTCGGGTGGGTCTGGAAGACAACATCTGGCTGGACAAGGGTGTATTGGCGACCAACGGCCAACTGGTCGAACGCGCCGGCGAAATCCTCAGCCGCCTCGGCGCCCGGGTTCTGACGCCGGCGCAAGGCCGGGAAAAAATGGGCCTGACCAAGCGCGGTTAACCCAAACCCTCTCTCTGTAGGAGCCGAGCTTGCTCGCGATTGCGGTATCCCGGCCGCAAAAATGTGCCGGATTTACCGACGCCATCGCGAGCAAGCTCGGCTCCTACGGGACCACCGAATTCTTTCAGGACGTCGCCATGACTTTTATCACCGAAATCAAAACCTTCGCAGCCCTGGGCAGCGGTGTCATCGGCAGCGGCTGGGTGTCCCGCGCCCTCGCCCATGGCCTTGACGTGATCGCCTGGGACCCGGCGCCCGGTGCCGAAGCCGCCCTGCGCAAACGCGTCGCCAACGCGTGGGGCGCACTGGAGAAACAAGGCTTGGCGCCTGGTGCTTCTCAGGATCGCCTGCGCTTTGTCGCGACGATTGAAGAATGCGTACGCGACGCCGATTTCATCCAGGAAAGCGCCCCCGAGCGCCTCGATCTTAAACTGGAACTGCACAGCAAAATCAGCGCCGCCGCCAAGCCCAATGCCTTGATCGGCTCGAGTACTTCTGGCCTGTTGCCAAGCGAGTTCTACGAGAGCGCAACCCACCCGGAACGCTGTGTGGTCGGCCACCCGTTCAACCCGGTCTACCTGCTGCCGCTGGTGGAAGTGGTCGGTGGCAAAAACACTGCGCCCGAAGCCGTTCAAGCGGCGATGAAAGTGTATGAATCCCTAGGCATGCGTCCACTGCATGTGCGCAAGGAAGTGCCCGGCTTTATCGCCGACCGCTTGCTCGAAGCGCTCTGGCGTGAGGCGCTGCACCTGGTGAACGATGGCGTGGCAACCACCGGTGAAATCGACGACGCGATTCGGTTTGGCGCGGGGTTGCGCTGGTCATTCATGGGCACGTTCCTGACCTACACGCTGGCCGGCGGTGACGCCGGGATGCGCCACTTCATGGCGCAGTTCGGTCCGGCGTTGCAGTTGCCGTGGACCTATTTGCCAGCGCCGGAGCTGACCGACAAATTGATCGATGATGTGGTGGATGGCACCACTGATCAGTTGGGCACGCACAGCATTTCGGCGCTGGAGCGCTATCGTGATGATTGCCTGCTGGCGGTGCTGGAAGCGGTGAAGACCACCAAAGAAAAGCATGGGATGGCCTTCAGCGAGTAATGAACTGGCAGGACTGGCCCCATCGCGAGCAAGCTCGCTCCCACAGGTTTTGCGCAGTCCTTGTGGGAGCGAGCTTGCTCGCGATAGCGGCAGCCCGATCACCCTATATTCTGGATCCTCATCATGCCCACCCTCACCACCTACCAAACACGCATCATCCCCGACTGGGTCGACTACAACGGCCACCTGCGCGACGCTTTCTACCTGCTGATCTTCAGCTACGCCACCGACGCGCTGATGGATCGCTTAGGGCTCGACAGCAACAACCGCGAAGCCAGCGGCCACTCGCTGTTCACCCTCGAACTGCACCTCAATTACCTGCACGAAGTGAAGCTCGACGCCGACGTCGAAGTGCACACGCAAATCATCGGTCACGACAGCAAACGCCTGCACCTCTACCACAGCCTGCATCGGGTCGGTGACGACAAGGAGCTGGCCGGCAACGAGCAAATGTTGCTGCACGTCGACCTTGCCGGGCCGCGATCCGCGCCCTTCAGTGAACTGTCGCTGAGCAAGCTGCAAGCCATCGTCGCCGAGCAGACTGACTTGCCCACCCCCGAGTACATTGGTCGAGTGATCGCTTTACCCCAAAAAAAATAACAAGGAGATCGCCATTGAACACCGCCGCCGCTTTTGCCGACTTCCGTACCTACCCGTTGATCAGCGCGTTGACCGCCGTGCACACCCTGGCGGACCGAATTCAAGTGAGCTGGGCGGACGGTCGCGTCAGCCCCTTTCATCATCAGTGGTTGCGCGACAACTGCCCCTGCCCGCAATGCGTCTATACCGTGACCCGCGAGCAAGTGCTGGAAATCGTCGATGTCGCCGAAACCCTGTTGCCCTCCGACTCTCGCGTCGATGCTGAAGGTTGTCTCTGCGTCGATTGGCAGGACGGCCATCTCAGCCGCTTCGACCCCGGCTGGCTGCGCGCCCATGCCTATGACGATGAATCCCGCGCCGAACGGGAGGCGCGTAAACCCAAGGCCAGGCTGTGGCAGCAGGATTTGCAGCTGCCGGTGTTCGATTACCAGGCATTGATGAATGACAACGACGCCCTGCTGCAATGGCTACTGGCAGTGCGCGATATCGGCCTGACTCAAGTGCGCGGCGTACCCACTGAACCGGGCTCGCTGAAGCTGATCGCCCAGCGGATTTCCTTCATCCGCGAGAGCAATTTCGGCGTGCTGTTCAACGTGCAATCCAAGGCCGATGCCGACAGCAATGCCTACACCGCTTTCAACCTGCCGTTGCACAGCGATCTGCCGACCCGGGAGCTGCAACCAGGGCTGCAATTCCTGCATTGCCTGGTCAATGATGCCGACGGTGGCGAGAGTATTTTTGTCGACGGTTTTGCCATCGCCGATGCCTTGCGCAATGAGGACCCCGAGGCGTTTAAAAGTCTCTGTGAAATCCCTGTGGAGTTCCGCAACAAGGACCGTCACAGCGACTACCGTTGCCTGGCGCCGATCATCGCGCTGGATGCACGGGGGCAGGTGTCGGAAATCCGCATGGCGAACTTCCTGCGCGGACCGTTTGATGCGTCGGTGGAGCAGATGCCCGAGCTGTATCACGCTTACCGGCGGTTCATCGCGATGACTCGGGAAGCACGGTTTCGGGTGATGACGCGGCTGAATCCGGGCGAGCTGTGGTGTTTTGATAACCGTCGTACGCTGCATGCGCGCAATGCGTTTGATCCCGCCAGTGGCGCCCGGCATTTTCAGGGGTGCTATGTCGACCGTGATGAGTTGTTGTCGCGGATCCTGGTGTTGCAACGCTAGACCGCGTCATCGTTCATCGCGAGCAGGCTCACTCCTGCCGTTGACCGGGTTCTTTCAGAGGAATGCGGTTGAGTGTAGGCGTGAGCCTGCTCGCGATGGCTTAAATCCAGACACCCCATCCCGCCCTGATTCACAGGCAAAAAAAACCCCGATCAAGCCGTGACAGGATCGGAGCTGAGGAGGGTACTGTTGAGGAGCCGTTGCGCGAGGGTGACCAAACCTTCGTGTTGCCAGCTGAGTCCAGTGTGCCCACTCCCTTGATTCACAAGTTAGCCGAAAACGACATGCTCATAGGTATTGCGGCCATTGCGACAAATCACCCTTGCCGCCACTTCGTCCCCCTACCAGAATCGAGCCAAGACACCGTTCCCTGAAGAAGGATTGCGTCATGATGTACGCCGATTTGATCGACCAGGAAGACCTGTTGGGCCAGCTGAAATCGTTGGGTTTTCAAGTGCCGAGCGGTGCCACAGCCGAACAGGCTTGCGAGTGTGCGGTAAGGGGATTAGACGATGCCCGGGCATATGAACTGCGCAAGATGGTCAAGGATATGTACACCAGCAGCGCGACCATCCTGCCGGCAGTGCGTCAGGCGATCGACAGGCAATTGCTGCCAGCGTTGGCGGAGTATCAACAGAGCCCTAGAACCTGATAAACCGCCATCGCGGGCAAGCCCGGCTCCTACAGTACAGCGTGATCCTGTAGAAGCCGGGCTGGCCCGCGATGAAGCCAGCGCGGTCTAGAGCCGTACGCTAGCGAAAGTCGACTCGTTACGCGCCTGACTCAACGCCGACAACGGCCCCGACAATGGCGACAGCACCAGTGCTTGCGGCAGCGGCATCATCGCCACCTGTTGCGTGGTGTTGGAACCTACGCGCTCGTCACGCGGCGGAATGCCGAAGTATTCGCGGTAGCACTTGGAGAAGTGCGGCGTCGACACGAAACCGCACACCGATGCCACTTCGATGATCGACATCGGCGTTTGCTTGAGCAACTGCCGGGCGCGGATCAGGCGCAGCTTCAGGTAGTAGCGCGACGGCGAGCAGTGCAGGTATTTCTGGAACAGGCGCTCAAGCTGTCGACGCGAAACGGCGACGTACACCGCCAGTTCGTCGAGGTCGATCGGCTCTTCCAGATTGGCTTCCATCAGCGCAACGATTTCCTGCAATTTCGGCTGGTTGGTCCCGAGCATGTGCTTGAGTGGCACACGCTGATGGTCCTGCTCGTTGCGGATGCGTTCGTAGACAAACATTTCCGAGATCGCGGCGGACAGTTCACGGCCGTGATCGCGGCTGATCAGGTGCAGCATCATGTCCAGTGGCGCGGTGCCGCCGGAGCTGGTGAAACGGTTACGGTCGAGGGTGAACAAGCGGGTACTCATGGCCACACGCGGGAAAGCTTCCTGCATCGAGGCCAGGCATTCCCAGTGCACGCTGCAATCGAAACCGTCCAGCAGGCCGGCGCAGGCCAGGGCCCAGCTGCCGGTGCAGACCGCGCCGAGGCGACGGGACTGACGCGCCTGGCTTTGCAGCCACGACACGTGTTCACGGGTAACGGTGCGCTGGATGCCGATACCGCCGCAGACGATGATGGTGTCCAGGGGTGGGGCTTTGTGCATGGAGCAGTCGGGGGTGATCTGCAGACCGTCACTGGCCCAGACCTGGCCGCCATCGACGGTGAGTGTGGACCAGCGATACAGCTCGCGGCCGGACAATTGGTTGGCCATGCGCAGGGGTTCAACTGCGGAGGCCAGAGAAATAAGCGTGAAATTGTCCAACAGCAGAAAGCCGATGGATTGAGGCGCACGGTTCTGGGGTTGAGCCCCGGAGTTGGACGTCGTCATCGCGGTATCTCCTCACACAAAGCGGGTGATGGCCTCAGGCGGAGGCTCTTGTTATTGCCATCGTTCTCGCGTGGGAGACGGGCTTTGTAATGACAGAGCAAATGCCATGCCTAAAATTGAATGCGCGTTCAATAACTCCTGAAAACGACGTCGCGACATGTCTATATAAGCCGCGCGGCGACGGGTGGATATAAGTGCCATTATCGGCGATAGACGCCCTGCCTTGCGGGGCGTGAGCAAATCGGTAGCACTTGTGGGAACAGGGCTGCGAGGTGCCGGGACAGAGTGTCACCGCAAGCACGGGTGACGAGTGGTCAGGGCCGGTTTGGATCCCTGTGATTCGGAAAGGGGCTTATCTGTAAGCGACGCGCTAAAAGGTGGCGTGTTTTGAATCGGGTGTTCATTTAGCGCGCAGTTTTGACTGGTCTGACGCCATCGCGAGCAAGTTCGCTCCCACAGGGATTTGTGGTGCGCATCAGTTTTTGAATACACAACAAATCCTGTGGGAGCGGGCTTGCCCGCGATGGCGTCAACTCGGTCTCAACACTCCACCGCGCTCACCGCCAACCCACCCCGCGATGTCTCTTTATATTTGTCATGCATATCCGCGCCGGTATCACGCATGGTGCGGATCACCCGGTCCAGCGAGATAAAGTGCTGACCATCCCCACGCAGCGCCATCTGCGCCGCGTTGATCGCTTTCACCGCGGCAATCGCGTTGCGCTCGATGCACGGCACTTGCACCAGCCCGCCCACCGGGTCGCATGTCAGGCCGAGGTTGTGTTCCAGGCCGATTTCCGCCGCATTGCACAACTGCTCCGGCGTGGCACCGAGGATCTCCGCCAGCCCCGCTGCCGCCATCGCGCAAGCCGAACCCACTTCGCCCTGGCAACCGACTTCGGCGCCGGAGATCGAGGCGTTCTTCTTGCACAGAATGCCCACCGCCGCAGCACTGAGGAAATAGTCGACCACGTTGGCGTCCGTCACCGCCTCGCTGAACTTCATAAAGTAGTGCAACACCGCCGGAATGATCCCCGCCGCGCCGTTGGTCGGCGCCGTGACCATGCGCCCACCCGCGGCGTTCTCTTCGTTGACCGCCAGCGCAAACAGGTTGACCCACTCCATGGCGCTCAAGGTCGAGCCGATCACATTGGGCTTGCCCAGTTCCTGCAGGCTACGGTGCAACTTCGCCGCGCGACGGCGCACATTCAGGCCGCCGGGCAGGATGCCTTCGTGCTTGAGGCCCTGGTCGACGCAATCCTGCATGGCACGCCACAACTTCATCAGACCGGCGCGGATTTCCTCTTCACTGCGCCAGACCTTCTCGTTCGCCATCATCAATTCAGCCACGCGCAGGTTGTGCGTCTGGCACAGGCTCAACAGTTCGACGGCGCTGGAGAAATCGTACGGCAACACGGTGCGATCCAGATCGACCACGCCGCTGGACGCCTGGGCCTCATCCACGACAAAACCACCGCCGACGGAATAGTAGGTGTCGCGATGCAGCTCACCGTGATCGCCTTCGACGATCAGGGTCATGGCATTGGGGTGGAACGGCAGGTTTTCGTCGATCAGGCGCATGTCCCGCGCCCAAATGAACGGCACCGACAAGCGACCGTCGAGCAGCAACATGTGGGTTTCACGCAGGGTTTCGATGCGAATGCCGATTTGCGACGGATCGATCGCATCCGGCCATTCGCCCATCAGGCCCATGATGACGGCATTGTCGCTGCCGTGACCGATGCCGGTGGCCGACAGCGAACCATAAAGTTGAACTTCGACCCGTCGCACCTGCTCCAGTAGATGCTTGTCCCGAAGCGACTCGACAAACAGCGCGGCGGCCCGCATAGGCCCCACGGTGTGCGAACTGGAAGGACCGATGCCGATTTTGAACAGGTCGAAAACACTGATAGCCATTACTGCCGAACTCCTGGATGTGCCGACTCCAGACGCAAAGGCGCCCAGTGGCGGAGCTGCTACGCTCAAGCTGCAATCCGCCGAGATGGCCGCATCATCAGGCTTTTGTCATGTCGTTCGACGTCTCACACCGACGCACTCATGCCCACCAACGCCGCAGGGCGGCGACGCAATGTTTTCGCCGTTTTTTAGCGGATCAGAGGGGAAAAGAGGGCTGAAAAAAGCTGTAAACGACGTCACCGACACTGGATGCGACCCTCCCTGTACTGGTTACGACGCACCCTGTAGGCGTCAGATTTTCACTGGTACATGATCGTATCGACTCGATTGCAAGGCGCCGTGGTAGAGCTGTCTCCAAAACGCCATCCAACCGCAACCTATAAGTGCGGTGGTCCAGTCGGAACACTGCCAAAAAAAACACCAAGGAGTCCATCCATGAAAGGTTCCCCGTCGTTGTTGTTGGCCGCCATGCTGAGTCTGCCGTTACTGGCTCACGCTGCAGAACCCGCTCAGTGCAGTACCGTAAACTTCTCCGATGTCGGCTGGACCGACATTACCGCGACAACCGCTACCACCAGCGTCGTGCTCGACGCCCTCGGCTACAAGACCAAAACCACGATGATTTCCGTGCCGGTGACCTACAAGTCCCTGGCCGACGGCAAGAACATGGACGTCTTCCTGGGTAACTGGATGCCGACCATGGAAAACGACATCAAGGCCTACCGCGATGCCGGCACCGTCGATGTGGTGCGCACCAACCTGACCGGCGCCAAGTACACCCTCGCCGTGCCGCAAGCGTTGTACGACAAAGGGCTGCATGACTTCGCCGACATCGCTAAATTCAAGAAAGAGCTCGACGGCAAGATCTACGGCATCGAGCCAGGTAACGACGGTAACCGCCTGATCCAGAGTATGATCGACAAGAACGCCTTCGGCCTTAAAGACGCTGGTTTCAAAGTGGTCGAGTCCAGCGAAGCCGGCATGTTGTCGCAGGTCGATCGCGCGCAGAAGCGCGACACCGCCGTGGTCTTCCTCGGCTGGGCGCCGCACCCGATGAACAAGCGCTTCAAGATCCAGTACCTCACCGGTGGTGACGACTTCTTCGGCCCCGACTTCGGCGCCGCCACCGTGGCAACCAACACCCGCAAGGGTTACACCCAGGAATGCAGCAACGTCGGCCAACTGCTGAAGAACCTGGAATTCACCGTCGACATGGAAAGCTCTCTGATGGGCAACATCCTGGACGACAAGATGAAGCCTGACGCGGCCGCCAAGGCCTGGCTCAAAAAGAATCCACAGGTCCTCGATACCTGGCTCGCTGGCGTGACCACCATTGACGGTAAACCAGGCCTGGAGGCCGTGAAAGCCAAGCTCGCGCAGTAATCGCTTACGCCGGACGGCTTCGGCCGTCCGGGCTGTTTATTTCCTTGCATGCGGACGTTCACTACCATGCTGATTGATCAGAAAATCCCTTTAGGCCAGTACATCGCGGGCTTCGTTGAATGGTTGACGCAACACGGCGCCAACACCTTCGACGCAATCGCCGTGACACTGGAAACGATGATCCACGGCGTGACTTTTGCGCTGACCTGGTTCAACCCGCTGGCATTGATCGGCCTCATCGCACTACTGGCACACTTCATTCAACGCAAGTGGGGACTGACGGTTTTCGTCATCGCCTCCTTCCTGCTGATCCTCAACCTGGGGTACTGGCAGGAAACCATGGAAACCCTCGCCCAGGTGCTGTTCGCCACCCTGGTCTGCGTGGTCATCGGCGTGCCGTTGGGCATCGTCGCCGCGCACAAACCGATGTTCTACACATTGATGCGTCCGGTGCTCGATCTGATGCAGACCGTACCGACCTTCGTGTACCTCATTCCTACCCTGACCCTCTTCGGTCTGGGTGTGGTCCCGGGCTTGATCTCGACGGTAGTGTTCGCGATTGCCGCGCCTATCCGCCTGACTTACCTGGGCATTCGCGATGTACCGGAAGAATTGATGGACGCTGGCAAGGCCTTTGGCTGCTCGCGACGTCAACTGCTCTCACGGATTGAATTGCCCCACGCCATGCCAAGCATCGCGGCCGGCATTACCCAGTGCATCATGCTGTCGCTGTCGATGGTGGTGATCGCGGCACTGGTAGGCGCCGACGGCCTGGGCAAACCCGTGGTCAACGCACTGAACACTGCTGATATCGCCCTGGGCTTCGAAGCGGGCCTGGCGATCGTATTGCTGGCGATCATGCTCGACCGTATCTGCAAACAACCCGACGCCAAAGTAGGGGGTGACGCATGAGCATTATTCGCTTCGATAACGTCGACGTAATCTTCTCCAAAGATCCACGCGAGGCACTCAAACTGCTGGATCAAGGCATGACCCGTAACGAGATCCTGAAAAAGACCGGGCAGATCGTTGGTGTGGAAAAGGCCAGCCTGGACGTCGAAAAAGGTGAAATCTGCGTACTGATGGGCCTGTCCGGCTCCGGCAAGTCCAGCCTGCTGCGCTGCATCAACGGCCTCAACACCGTCAGCCGCGGCAAGCTGTTCGTCGAGCACGAAGGCAAGCAGATCGACATCGCCTCCTGCACCCCGGCAGAACTGAAAATGATGCGCACCAAGCGCATTGCGATGGTGTTCCAGAAGTTCGCCCTGATGCCTTGGTTGACCGTTCGTGAAAACATCAGTTTCGGCCTGGAAATGCAGGGGCGTCCCGAGAAGGAACGCCGCACATTGGTGGACGACAAGCTTGAGCTGGTGGGCCTGACCCAATGGCGCAACAAGAAACCCAACGAGCTTTCCGGCGGTATGCAGCAACGTGTGGGCCTGGCCCGCGCACTGGCGATGGACGCCGACATTCTGCTGATGGACGAACCGTTCTCGGCACTCGACCCGCTGATCCGCCAGGGCCTGCAAGACGAATTGCTGGAACTGCAACGCAAGCTGAGCAAGACCATCGTGTTCGTGAGTCACGACCTCGATGAAGCCCTGAAGCTCGGCAGCCGCATTGCGATCATGAAAGACGGCCGGATCATTCAGTACAGCAAGCCGGAAGAGATCGTGCTGAACCCGGCGGACGACTACGTGCGGACCTTCGTCGCGCACACCAACCCGCTGAACGTGTTGTGCGGCCGCAGCCTGATGCGCACGCTGGACAACTGCAAGCGCATCAACGGTTCGGTGTGCCTCGATCCGGGCGGCGATTCGTGGCTGGACCTGGCTGAAGGCAACACCATCAAGGGCGCCCGCCAGAACGGCGCGAGCCTGGACCTGCAGAACTGGATTCCAGGGCAAGCGGTGGAAGGTCTGGGTCGTCGGCCGACGCTGGTGGACTCGAACATCGGCATGCGCGATGCGTTGCAGATTCGTTATCAGACCGGCAACAAACTGGTGCTTCACGACAACAACAAAGTGGTCGGGATTCTCGGCGACAGCGAGCTGTATCACGCGCTGCTCGGCAAGAACCTGGGGTAAGGCAGCAGACACAAAAACGCCGCGAGAGGATCGCGGCGTTTTTGTTTATCGGGACATCGGGTCAAGCTGCTTTGCTAGTGATGGCCCCTTCGCGGGCAAGCCCGCTCCCACAAGGACGGTGACAATCCTGTGGGAGCGGGCTTGCCCGCGATGGATAGGACGCGGCGTTTCAGACTGAAATACCGCGTCCTATCAAGGTTTAGCTATAGACACGGCCAAGGAGCTGCCGATGGCTTTCAAACTGATCGAGCACATCACGGGTGATCTGATCCTGGGTGAAGCCCATCAAGTCGTAATCCTGGCTGCCGTTGTGCAGGTACACCTCGGCGCGGTAGTAGCGTGCGCGCGGTTCATCAGCGCTTTCAGCCGACGCCGTGTCACTCGCCGCCGCCAGATAGCCGTCCAGGCTCACTTCGTAGACAAAAGGGTTGCCCTCTTCCATCTCGATCCGCACGCCCATGCAGCGTTTCGACTTGCCCAGCAACGTCTGCACATCCAGACCCTGACCGCGCAATTGCACCGCCGCATCTTCCAGCGCCGGGCTGACTTGTTTGTCCATGAAACGCTGAACAATCGACTGGTTCGGTTGCAGGTCCAACTGAGTCAAACGCTCGCTGAAACCACGACGACCGCGCGCAGCCAACTCCGCTTGCTCCTGCTCGATCTGCACATCCTGGCGCATGGCCTTGTGCAAGCCGAACATGAAGAACACCAGCACCACCGAGAACGGCAAACCGGCCAGCACCACCATGGTTTGCATGGCTTCGAAGTTACCGGCGAACAGCAGGCCGATGGTCACCAGGGTAATCACCGCCGACCAGAAAATCCGCAGCCAGTGCGGCGCATCTTCGTCGACATTACCGCCCTTGCACGAAAGGTTGGCCATCATCACCGCGCCGGAATCCGCCGGGGTCAGGAACAGCACAAAACCGACAAAAATCGACACGCCGATCACAACTTTCGACGCCGGGTAATGCTCAAGCAACTGGTAGATCGCCATGGACGGCTGTTCGAGCGCCGTCTTCCCCAGCTCCACCGCCCCATGGTTCATCACCAGGTCGAGGGCCGAGTTACCGAAGATCGACAGCCACGCCAGGGTGAAGCCCAGCGGAATCAGCAGCACGCCGGCCACCAGTTCACGCACCGTGCGACCACGGGAAATACGCGCGATGAACATGCCCACAAATGGCGCCCAGGAAATCCACCAGGCCCAGTAGAACAGGGTCCACAGGCCCAACCAGCGGTCGGACTTCTCACTGTCGCCTTCGTACACATAGAGGTCGAAGGTCTTCAGGACCACGCCGTTCAGGTAGTCGCCAATGTTCTGCACGAAGCCGTTGAGCAGGTGCAGGGTCGGGCCGAACAACAGGACGAAAATCAGCAAACCGCTGAACAGCACGATGTTCAGGTTGGACAAACGGCGGATACCGTTTTCCACACCGGACACGGCGGCGATGGTCGCCACGGTGCTCATCACAATGATCACGATCAGCAGGTTGGTGTTGCTGTGCTCCATGCCGAACAGGTTTTCCAACCCGGAAGACACTTGCAGCGAACCAATCCCCAGGTTCGTCACCAGCCCCAGCAAGGTCACGAACATGCCAAAGCCGTCCACCGCATGACCGGCCGCGCCTTTGACCCAACGCTCGCCCACCAGCGGATACAACGCCGAACGCAGCGCCAGCGGCTGGTTGTGACGGTAGGCAAAGTAAGCCACGGCCAGACCGACCAGTGCGTAGATCGCCCAGCCATGCAGGCCCCAGTGCAGGAACGTCAGTTGAACGGCCTGACGGGCGGCCATGTTGCTCGCGGCCACGCCTTCGGGCGGGTTGAAGTAGTGGTCCAGCGGCTCGGAGGCACCGAAGTACAGGAGCGAAATGCCGATACCCGACGAGAACAGCATCCCCGCCCAGGCGCCGTAGCTGAAGTCCGGGGTATCGTCCTTGCTGCCCAGTTTCAGTTTGCCGTAGGACGAAAACGCCAGGCCCACCACAAACACCAGGTAAGCGGCGATCACCACCATGTAGTACCAGCCGAAGCTGCGGGACAACCAGGCCTGGGCAATACCGAGCACTCTGCCGGCCTCTTGCGGGGCGATGATCAGAATGGCGGTCAACAACAGGATCAGCGCGGTAGAGGTGTAGAACACCCAACCGTTGACCGTCACCTTATCGGGTGGGGTCTTTATAAGAGAGGCAGAACTCATGGCACAGATGCTCCAGGCAGTGCGAGAGAAGAACACAAGGCAACGCGGTACCCGACTAATCGGTTAGTGGGCAGCCGACCGACGGGTGATATAAAGACACCCCGAAAAAAGCCCGAAGCCCGGAACGCCAAGGCGTAGGGGTTTCGAGCCGTTTTGGATGTCGGTTTATCGTCATTTACACGTAGGAAAAATCTGTAAGCAGCGACGAATTGTCGCAGATCTTATTCTTTGTTGATTGAACGTTCAATCAAAACAAAATAGACTGGCCCTCAAACCGATGGACGTCTTACGTCCGCCGGAAGGCCTAAGGAGATGTGCAAGATGCCCAAGGTCGGTATGCAACCCATCCGCCGCCAGCAATTGATCGAAGCCACCTTGCTGGCCGTCGATCAGGTCGGTATGGGGGACGCCAGCATTGCGCTGATCGCCCGTTTGGCCGGTGTCTCGAATGGCATCATCAGTCACTATTTTCAGGACAAGAACGGCCTGATCGCTGCCACGGCGCAGTACCTGATGAGTGTACTCAGCGAGAACGTCACCGCACGCCGTCAGGCGCTGACAGATGACAGCCCGCGGGCGCATCTGCAGGTGATCATCGAAGGCAACTTCGACGCCAGCCAGGTCAACGGTCCGGCAATGAAAACCTGGCTGGCCTTCTGGGCCACCAGCATGCACCACCCGTCTTTGCACAGGTTGCAGCGGATCAACGATCACCGTCTGTATTCCAACCTGTGCTGCCAGTTCCGCCGCGTATTGCCGCTCGATGATGCGCGCAGTGCAGCCCGTGGCCTGGCAGCGTTGATTGACGGTTTGTGGTTGCGCGGCGCGCTGTCGGGAGATGCTTTCGACACCGAGCAGGCGCACCGGATCGCTTACGAATACATGGATTTCCAACTGGCCAAGCGGGTGAGTTAGAGCACACACAAAACGCTCAACCCCCGAACCGCCACTGACCCGCGTGCCAGCGCAACACGGCACGCCCAGTGGTTAACGCCAACTAACTTATGCACTTGCGAGGACTTTATGGCCCGTTTCGAACTGCAAAAACTCTACATCGATGGCGGTTACTCCGACGCCAGCAGCGACGCCACTTTCGAAGCCATCAACCCGGCTAACGGTGAAGTCCTCGCAACAGTACAACGCGCGACCAAGGAAGACGTTGAGCGTGCTGTGGTCAGCGCCGAAAAGGGCCAGAAAATCTGGGCCGCGATGACCGCCATGGAGCGTTCGCGCATCCTGCGTCGCGCCGTCGACATCCTGCGCGAGCGCAACGATGAACTGGCCGCCCTGGAAACCCTGGACACCGGCAAGTCGTTCTCCGAAACCAAGTACGTCGACATCGTCACCGGCGCGGACGTGCTGGAGTACTACGCAGGTCTGGTCCCGGCCATCGAAGGCGAGCAGATTCCGCTGCGCACCACCTCGTTCGTCTACACCCGTCGCGAGCCGCTGGGCGTCGTGGCCGGTATCGGCGCGTGGAACTACCCGATCCAGATCGCCCTGTGGAAATCCGCACCGGCCCTGGCGGCCGGTAACGCGATGATCTTCAAGCCAAGCGAAGTCACGTCCCTGACGACCCTGAAACTGGCCGAGATCTACACCGAAGCAGGCTTGCCAGCCGGTGTGTTCAACGTACTGACCGGCAGCGGCCGTGAAGTCGGCACCTGGTTGACCGAACACCCACGCATCGAAAAAATCTCTTTCACCGGCGGCACCGACACCGGCAAGAAAGTCATGGCCAGCGCTTCTGCCTCGTCGCTGAAAGACGTGACCATGGAACTGGGTGGCAAATCCCCGCTGATCATTTTCGACGACGCCGACCTTGATCGCGCCGCCGACACCGCGATGATGGCCAACTTCTACAGCTCCGGCCAGGTCTGCACCAACGGCACTCGCGTGTTCGTACCGAGCCACCTGAAAGCCGCTTTCGAAGCCAAGATCGTTGAACGCGTAGCGCGCATCCGCGTCGGCAACCCGGAAGACGAGAACACCAACTTCGGTCCTCTGGTCAGCTTCGCCCACATGGAAAGCGTGCTGGGCTACATCGCCAAAGGTAAGGAAGAAGGCGCTCGCGTGCTGTGCGGCGGCGCTCGTCTGACCGACGGCGAATTCGCCAAAGGCGCATTCGTGGCCCCGACCGTGTTCACCGACTGCACCGACGAGATGACCATCGTGCGCGAAGAAATCTTCGGCCCGGTGATGAGCATCCTGACCTACGAAACCGAAGAAGAAGTGATCCGTCGTGCCAACGACACCGACTTCGGCCTGGCCGCTGGCGTCGTCACCAAGGACCTGAACCGCGCTCACCGCGTGATTCATCAACTGGAAGCCGGTATCTGCTGGATCAACGCCTGGGGCGAGTCCGACGCGAAAATGCCAGTTGGCGGTTACAAGCAGTCGGGTGTTGGCCGTGAGAACGGCATCAGCTCGCTGAACAACTTCACCCGCATCAAATCGGTACAGGTCGAACTGGGCGATTACGCCTCGGTTTTCTAAGGCGGTATTTGCTTCGCCTGCGAGATCGCTATCGCAGGCAAACCAGCTCCCACAGGTTTGGCGTCGTTCGCCAAATCTGCGGTGCCCCCCGATCCCTGTGGGAGCGTGGCTTGCCCGCGATCGAGTGCGAAGCACTCGCTGACCTGACCAACTTCAAAGAGGGTGCATTCAATGTCCCAAGAATTCGATTACATCATCATCGGTGCCGGTTCGGCCGGTAACACCCTGGCGACCCGTCTGACTGAAGACGAAGGCGTCACCGTCCTGCTGCTCGAAGCCGGCGGACCGGACTACCGTTTCGACTTCCGCACGCAGATGCCGGCCGCCCTGGCGTTCCCGCTGCAAGGCCGTCGCTACAACTGGGCATACGAAACCGATCCAGAGCCACACATGGACGGTCGCCGGATGGAATGCGGTCGCGGCAAGGGCCTCGGTGGTTCCTCGCTGATCAACGGCATGTGCTACATCCGCGGCAACGCGATGGACTACGACAACTGGGCCAAGTTGCCAGGCCTGGAAGACTGGGATTACCTGAACTGCCTGCCGTATTTCCGCAAAGCCGAAACCCGCGACATCGGCCCGAACGACTACCACGGTGGCGACGGCCCGGTCAGCGTGACCACGCCGAAAGCCGGCAACAATCCGCTGTTCCACGCCATGGTTGAAGCCGGCGTGCAAGCCGGTTACCCGCGCACCGAAGACCTCAACGGTTACCAGCAGGAAGGCTTCGGCCCGATGGACCGTACCGTGACGCCGAACGGCCGTCGCGCCAGCACCGCTCGCGGTTATCTGGACGTCGCCAAGAAGCGTTCGACCCTGACCATCGTCACCCACGCCCTGACCGACAAGATCCTGTTCGAAGGCAAGCGTGCGGTCGGCGTGCGTTACCTGATCGGCGCCGCCGAAGAGCGCGTTGAAGCCCGTGCCCGCAAAGAAGTGCTGCTGTGCTCCGGCGCCATCGCGTCGCCGCAGATCCTGCAACGCTCCGGTGTCGGCCCGGCCGAACTGCTGAACAAGCTCGACATCCCGGTGGTCCATGACCTGCCAGGCGTCGGCGAAAACCTGCAGGATCACCTAGAGCTGTACCTGCAATACGCTTGCACCCAACCGGTCTCGCTGTACCCGTCACTGCTCTGGTACAACCAGCCGGCCATCGGTGCAGAGTGGCTGTTCAACGGCACCGGCATCGGCGCCAGCAACCAGTTCGAAGCCGGCGGTTTCATTCGTACCCGTCCGGAATTCGATTGGCCGAACATCCAGTACCACTTCCTGCCGGTCGCGATTAACTACAACGGTAGCAACGGTGTGAAAGAGCACGGCTTCCAGGCGCACATGGGTTCCATGCGTTCGCCGAGCCGTGGCCGTATTCAAGCGAAGTCGAAAGACCCGCGCGAATACCCGAGCATCCTCTTCAACTACATGGCCACCGAGCAGGACTGGCAGGAATTCCGCGACGGCATCCGCCTGACCCGTGAAATCATGCAGCAACCTGCGCTGGATGCTTTCCGTGGCCGCGAAATCAGCCCGGGCATCGACGTGCAAACCGATGAGCAGCTCGACAAGTTCATCCGCGAACACGCCGAAACCGCGTTCCACCCGTCCTGCTCGTGCAAGATGGGTACCGACGAAATGGCCGTGGTTGATGGCGAAGGCCGTGTGCATGGCATGCAAGGTCTGCGTGTGGTCGATGCCTCGATCATGCCGATCATCACCACCGGCAACCTGAACGCGCCGACGATCATGATCGCCGAGAAAATCGCCGACAAGATCCGTGGCCGCCAGCCGCTGCCGCGCAGCAAGGCTGCCTACTTCGTGGCCGGTGATGCACCGGTGCGTGGCAAGCCGATGCGTGATGTGAGTCCTACGGCGCAGTAAGACCGTTACACCGCGTCGCGGCCAATCGCGGGCAAGCCCGCTCCCACAGGTTTTCGGTTGGATTGCAGATATGTGATCAAACCGAAAACCTGTGGGAGCGGGCTCGCCCGCGATGGGTCCTACCAGACAACACATCCCTGGCTGACACACCGACGTAATCCTTTCCTACACCGCTCCACCCTTGATATCGCTCCCCGCACAGGCCTAATCTAGCGCCACGCAAACGTTTCACCTCCCCCTTCGCAACACCGCAACACCGCCACTCCATACCAAGGAGGTTCCCGAATGTTCGATTTCCACCCCCAGCTCAAGCAGCGCTTCGCTGCCTTGCGCACGGGCGCTGAATTCTTTTCGCTGCGTTATGTGCGCGAGTCCGGCCAATACCTGTCGGTGCGCAAGAATGTCGCCGAACCTCCCAGCCTGAGCCGTGATGAAGGCGCGATGCTGACCGTGCGCATCAACGGCGTCGAAGCCTACGCCGCGACCAACGACCTGTCGCAACACGGCCTGCAATCGGCCCTCGACCGCGCCGAACAACAAGCCCGCCGACTCAAGCCCCATGCGTTGCTCGACCTGCGCGACCAAACCGTCTCCAGCGACCGCGCCGACTATTTTTCGCCCAACCTCGACCAGCCTTTCCCGTCCCTGAGTGATTGCTACCAATTGCTCGGCGCCGAATCTGCGTCCGTGCCCAAGGACGAGCGGCTGGTGAACTGGCAGGTCAGCATCGGCATCACCCACGTCGAGCAGATCTACCTCAACAGCGCCGGTGCCGAACTGCGCCAGGCCCAACGTTTCGTCTACCCGGGCCTCGACGTCACGGCCTATGACGGCAGCGACAGCCAGACCCGCAGCCTTGGCCGCGAGAACTTCGGCCAGCAGGGCGGCGCGGATGTGATCAGCCGGTGCGGCTTGATCGGCGCCGGCCCGCAAGTCGCCGATCAGGCGCTGCAATTGCTGCTGGCGCCGAACACCCCGCAAGGCCCGCGCGACCTGCTGCTGATGCCCGACCAGATGATGCTGCAGATCCACGAATCCATCGGCCACCCGCTGGAACTGGACCGCATCCTCGGCGATGAGCGCAATTACGCCGGCACCAGTTTCGTCAAGGCACAAGACTTCGGTCATCTGCAATACGGCTCGAAACTGCTCAACGTGACGTTCGACCCGGACATCCCCGAGCAGCTCGCCAGCTACGGTCATGACGACGACGGCACGGCCGCGAGCAAGCAATTCCTGATCAAGGAAGGTGTGTTGCTGCGCCCATTGGGCGGCGCGCTCTCGCAATTTCGCGCGGGCATGAACGGCGTCGCCAACAGCCGCGCCTGTGGTTGGAACCGTCCACCGATCGACCGCATGGCCAACCTCAACATCGAGCCCGGCGATCAACCGCTGGCGCAACTGATCGGCAACATCGAGCACGGCATCATGATGTCCACCAACCGTTCCTGGTCCATCGACGATGCGCGCAACAAGTTCCAGTTCGGCTGCGAATGGGCGCAGTTGATCGAAAACGGCGAACTCAAGGGCGTGGTGAAAAACCCGAACTACCGGGCGATTTCCGCGCAGTTCTGGAAAAGCCTCAGCGCCGTCGGCGACGCCAACACCGTCAAGGTCCTGGGCACGCCGAACTGTGGCAAGGGCGAACCGAACCAGGTGATCCGCGTCGGCCACGCGTCGCCAGCCTGTGTGTTCAGCAACGTGGATGTGTTTGGGGGAGACGCCTGATGAGTACGTCGAAAAATCAGGCCGATGGCTTCAAGGCCTTGGTCAACTGGCTACGCGACGCCATTGGCGAGCCGGAACAATTCACCCTCAGCTACGCCGCCGAGTCATCGGCCTTCGTGCGTTTCAACCACGCCAAGGTGCGCCAGGCCGGGCAGGTGCAGCAAGCGAGCATCGGCCTCAAGCTGATCAACGATGGCCGGCATGCCGACCTCGACATCACCTTGGCTGGCGACCCGGAAGTGGACCGGCAGCGTCTGGCCGAAGGTCTGCAACAGTTGCGCGAAATTCTGCCGTTGCTGCCGCAGGATCCGTACCTGCTGATCAACCACAACAGCTGGCAGAGCAAGAATGTGCAGGAACATCCACTGCCGGACACCGGGCAGGTGGTCGCTGAAATCACTCAGGCCGCGGAAGGGCTGGACCTGGTGGGCTTCTATGCGGCGGGCCCGATCAGTCGCGGTTTCGCCAGCTCTTCGGGTGCGTTTGGCTGGCATCAGGCCAACAGTTTCAACTTCGACTTCAGCCTGTTTCATGAAAATGGTCAGGCCGTGAAAGCCAGCTATGCCGGACATGACTGGAGCAGCGAAGGGTTTGCCAAGCGCTTCGCTCTGGCGCGCGAGCAACTGGCGTTTCTCGGTCGGCCGTTGCGCACGCTGGCACCGGGTCAGTACCGCGCCTACCTCGCACCGGCAGCCCTTGAAGAAATCATGGGCATGCTCGGCTGGGGTGGTTTTTCAGCGCAGTCGATTGCCAGCAAAACCAGCCCACTGCAAAAGCTGTATGCGGGGGACAGTGCGTTCAGCCCGCAGGTGTCCATTGATGAAAAAGTCAGTGGCTCGTTGAGCCCGGCATTCTCCGGCGAAGGTTATCCCCGCAGTGATCTGGGGTTGATCGTCGAAGGCAAGGCCGGCGCGCAAATGGTCAGTTCCCGCAGCGCGGCGGAATACGGCTTGACTGCCAACGGCGCGGGCGGTGGGGAGATGCCCAGTGCATTGAACATGGCGGCCGGGACGTTGCCTGAAGCCGAAATCCTCAAGCAACTGGGCACGGGGTTGTACATCAGCAACCTCTGGTACCTGAACTACTCCGACCAACCGGGGGCACGCATGACCGGAATGACCCGGTTTGCGACGTTCTGGGTCGAGAACGGCGAGATTCAGTCGCCGGTGAGCACCATGCGTTTTGATGACAGCGCCTACAGCTTGCTGGGTTCGCAGTTGGAGGCGTTGACCGAGGAGCGCGAGTTGTTGCTGTCGGCGAGTACCTACAGTCAGCGGGCCACAGCTTCGGCGTTATTGCCGGGCGCACTCATCAGCAAACTCACCTTGACCCTGTAAACACAAAACCTCTGTGGGAGCGGGCTTGCCTGCGAAGAGGCCATCAGCCTCAGCATTAATGTTGACTGACACACCGCCTTCGCGGGCAAGCCCGCTCCCACAGAGATTCTGGCTTGCAATGACCTTGCATTAACAACTCCAACCCGCAAGAGGTCCCATGCCCAACCGCCCGCCTCTCGACGCTGTCACCGCCCGCTGGGTGCCGTGGGTCGTCGCCATCGCGTTTTTCATGCAGTCCCTCGACGGCACCATCCTCAACACCGCACTGCCCGCCATGGCCCGCGACCTGGCGGAAGATCCGTTGCGGATGCAGGGCGTGATCATCGCCTACATGCTCACCGTCGCCTTGCTGATCCCCGCTTCCGGCTGGATCGCCGACCGTTTCGGCACCAAGAAAATATTCTTCGGCGCGATCCTTCTGTTCAGCCTCGGTTCGTTGCTTTGCGCCATTTCGACGAGCCTGAGCCTGCTGATCGGTGCCCGGATCATTCAGGGCCTGGGCGGTGCATTGATGTTGCCGGTCGGGCGCCTTGTGGTGCTGCGCGCTTACCCGCGTTCGGAACTGGTGCGGATCATGGGGTTCATCACCATTCCCGGCTTGCTCGGCCCCTTGATCGGCCCAACCATGGGCGGCTGGATGGTGGAGTACCTGACCTGGCACTGGATCTTCCTGATCAACCTGCCCGTCGGGTTGGTCGGTTGCTACGCCGTGTGGAAATTCATCCCGGACCTACGCGGCACCGAGCGCACCCGTTTCGATAGCCTTGGGTTCGTGCTGTTCGGCGCGGCGATGATTCTGATCACCGTCGCCATGGAAGGTCTGGGCGAGCTGCACCTGCCCCACCTGCGCGTGATGCTGTTGTTGTTCGCTGGCATGGCCTGTCTGGCGGCGTACTGGTTACGCGCCGGGCATACTGAAAACCCGCTGTTCGCGCCGTCACTGTTCAAGACCCGGACCTTCGCCGTGGGCATCCTCGGCAACCTGTTTGCCCGCCTCGGCAGCGGCGCCCTGCCCTTCCTCGTGCCCTTGCTGCTGCAAGTGGCGCTGGGGTATTCGCCGTCACAGGCGGGGATGAGCATGCTGCCGCTGGCGGCGGCGGCGATGGTTGCCAAGTGGGTCGCACGTCCGCTGATCGAGCGGTTGGGCTATCGCATCGTGCTGACCGGCAACACCCTGGCGCTGGGCATCATGCTCGCGAGCATGGGCCTGGTCAGCGAACAGACACCGTACTGGCTGCTGCTGTGCCTGCTGGCGATTCTCGGGGCGATCAACTCGCTGCAATTCACCGCGATGAACACCGTCACCCTGATCGACCTCGACGATGCCAGCGCCAGTAGCGGCAACAGCCTGTTGTCGGTCGTCGCGCAATTGTCCCTGAGCCTGGGCGTTGCCTGCGCCGGTGCGTTGCTCGGCGGCTTTACCGCCGAGATCGGAAACGATGGCGTGGAAACGGTGTTGGGCGCGTTCCAGCTGACGTTTGTCACGGTCGGAATCATGGCCATGCTGGCGGCCACGATCTTTTCCCAGCTCTCACCAACGGACGGCCGACGGATGGTCACCCGCGAGCACGATATAGAACACTGACCTGTAGCCGCTGACGAGGCACGAGGCTGCGTTGCGCCTCCGCAGGACCGCCCTCGAGGGGCCGCTTCGCAGCCCAACGCAGCCTCGTGCCTCGACAGCTGCTACGGCTATTCGTCCAGAATTTGCAGGTAGATAGAGCGAGACTGGTACACTGCGCGACATTTTGTTTTGCAGGCCAGTCCCGTGACCACCATCGCCACCGCTTTTAATACTTTGCCGCTGTCCGCCGCCATGCTGGCTAACCTCGACTCCCTCGGTTATGCCCAGATGACGCCGATCCAGGCGCAAAGCTTGCCGGTGATCCTCAAGGGGATGGACCTGATCGCCCAGGCCAAGACCGGCAGCGGCAAGACCGCCGCCTTCGGTATCGGCCTGCTGAACCCGATCAATCCGCGCTTCTTCGGTTGCCAGGCACTGGTCATCTGCCCGACGCGCGAGCTGGCGGACCAGGTCGCCAAGGAACTCCGTCGTCTGGCCCGCGCCGAAGACAACATCAAGATCCTGACCTTGTGCGGCGGCGTGTCCTTCGGCCCGCAGATCGGCTCGCTGGAACACGGCGCGCACATCATCGTCGGCACCCCGGGCCGTATCCAGCAGCATTTGCGCAAAGGTTCGCTGGTTCTGCATGGCCTGAACACGCTGATCCTCGACGAAGCTGACCGCATGCTCGACATGGGTTTCTACGATTCCATCGAAGAAATCATTGCCCAGACCCCGGAACGTCGCCAGACCCTGTTGTTCTCGGCCACGTACCCGTCGGGCATCAAGCAA
Source organism: Pseudomonas mucoides (assembly GCF_015461845.1). Taxonomy (GTDB): domain Bacteria; phylum Pseudomonadota; class Gammaproteobacteria; order Pseudomonadales; family Pseudomonadaceae; genus Aquipseudomonas; species Aquipseudomonas mucoides. The sequence goes on from NZ_JACOPW010000003.1 coordinate 184,210, forward strand.
CTCGCCGCGAAATTCATGCGCAACCCTCAGATCGTGAAGGCCGAGGCGTTCCATGACGACACGCAGATCGAGCAGCGTTTCTACGAGATCTCCCCGGATGACCGCATGAGCGCGGTGACCAAAGTCCTTGGCCACTTCCGCCCGGCGTCCTGCGTGGCGTTCTGCTTCACCAAGCAGCAGGTTCAGGAAACCGTTGATCACCTGACGTCCAAAGGCATCTCGGCCGTCGGCCTGCATGGCGATCTGGAACAGCGTGATCGCGATCAAGTGCTGGCCATGTTCTCCAACCGCAGCACCTCGGTACTGGTCGCCACCGACGTCGCCGCGCGCGGTCTGGACATCGATGCGCTGGACATGGTGATCAACGTCGAGCTGGCCCGTGACTCGGAAATTCACATTCACCGTGTCGGCCGTACCGGCCGCGCTGGCGAGAAAGGCATTGCGATCAGCCTGGTTGCACCGTCCGAAGCGCACCGCGCCCAAGCCATCGAGCAACTGCAGAAGGCGCCGTTGAACTGGGACCAGGTGGACAACCTCACGTCCCAGGGCGGCGGTCCACTGCTGCCGGTCATGAGCACGCTGTGCATCGGCGCTGGCCGTAAAGACAAGGTTCGTCCGGGTGACATCCTGGGCGCACTGACTGGCGATGCCGGCATTCCGGGCGCCCAGGTTGGCAAGATCGCGATTTTCGACTTCCAGGCCTATGTGGCCGTGGAGCGCGGGATCGCCAAGCAGGCCTTGCAACGCCTGAATGACGGCAAGATCAAAGGCCGTTCGCTGCGCGTTCGTATCCTGTAAGAACAACGCACTTCCCCTGTGGGAGCCGGCGCAACGCCGGCTCCCACAGTTTGTTTTGTGGTGACACACCAAGAGGACACCGTTTTGCGCTCTACCGAAGTCGTGATCATTGGCGCTGGCGCCGCAGGGTTGATGTGTGCGCTGACCGCCGCCGGGCGCGGGCGCAAGGTGATGTTGCTCGACCATGCGAACAAGGCTGGCAAGAAAATCCTGATGTCGGGCGGTGGCCGCTGCAATTTCACCAACATGTACACCGAACCTGGCAATTTCCTCTCGCAGAACGAACACTTCTGCAAATCCGCACTGGCGCGCTACACCCAGTGGGATTTCATCGGCATGGTCGCCAAACATGGCGTGCCGTATCACGAGAAAAAGCTCGGGCAGTTGTTTTGCGATAACAAATCCAGCGACATCCTCGAGATGCTGCTCAACGAGTGCGATCAGGTGGGCGTCAGCCTGCACCTGGACACCTCGATCCAGACCATCGAAAAGCTCGAAAGCGGTTACCTGCTGGACACCACGATGGGCCAGATCACTTGTGAGTCTTTGGTCATCGCCACAGGCGGACTGTCGATCCCGACGCTGGGCGCGACCGGTTTCGGTTATCAGGTTGCCAAACAGTTCGGCCACCAACTGCTGCCAACCCGCGCCGGCCTTGTGCCGTTCACCATTACCGATCAGTTGAAAGAGCTTTGCACCGAGCTGTCAGGCACGTCGGTGGATTGCCTGGTGAGCTGCAACGAGCAGAGTTTCCGCGAGAACATCCTGTTCACTCACCGCGGCCTCAGCGGCCCGGCGATTTTGCAGATTTCTTCGTTCTGGGAATCTGGCGACACGGTCGAGATCAACCTGATGCCGGACCACAACGCGCATGAGTGGCTGCAACAGCAGCAAGCCGAACGCCCGAACAGCGAACTGAAAACCCTTCTGGGGGAAATCTTCACCAAGAAGATGGCCAATCTGCTGGCGGACAACTGGTTCGTGTCCAAACCGATGAAGCAGTACACCCACGCGGAAATCGCCGACATCGCCGAAAAACTGGCGAGCTGGAAAGTGGTGCCGGCCGGTACCGAAGGCTATCGCACGGCGGAAGTGACCCTGGGCGGCGTCGACACCCACGAAGTGTCGTCCAAAACCATGGAATCGCTGAAAAGCCCCGGCCTGTACTTCATCGGCGAAGTGCTCGACGTGACCGGGCATCTGGGCGGCTTCAACTTCCAGTGGGCCTGGGCCTCAGGCTACGCTGCCGCGCAGTACGCCTGAAGCAACACAAAATCCATGTAAGAGTGAGCCTGCTCGCGCTAGCGGTGTAACAGTCGACAGAGATGTTGAATGTAGCGTCCTCATCGCGAGCAGGCTCACTCCTACATTGACCCTGTGTGATATCAAGGAACAGATTTTGCTGTCAGATGTGATCGACGCCATTGCGTCGGCGTCATTACTGGCTCAATTTAGCGTCATTGCCTCGGAAGGCCTTCGCACTTCATGTCATCGACTCCTCTCAGTCAGTCTCTGCGTCGCCTCTGGGCGCTGGATAAATTCAGCTACAGCGTGCGGGTGTTCATCGCCCTGACCGGCAGCATGGCGGTCTGTTGGTATCAGGATGAAATGGGCCTGCTGATCCCGTTGTTCCTGGGGATCATCGCCAGCGCCCTGGCCGAAACCGACGACAGTTGGCAGGGCCGCCTCAATGCGCTCGCCGTGACACTGGTGTGCTTCAGCGTCGCCGCGTTCTCCGTCGAACTGCTGTTCCCCTACCCCTACCTCTTCATCATCGCCCTGGCCCTCGCCAGTTTCGGCCTGACCATGCTTGGCGCCCTCGGCGAACGCTATGGCGCCATTGCCTCGGCGACGCTGATTCTGTCGGTCTACACGATGATCGGCGTGGACCAGCGCGGTGGCGCCGTCACCGACTTCTGGCATGAACCGGTGCTGCTAGTGGCCGGTGCGGCCTGGTACGGTTTGCTGTCAGTGCTGTGGCAGGCAATGTTTTCCAACCAGCCAGTGCAGCAGAGCCTGGCGCGGTTGTTCCGTGAGCTGGGTTTCTACCTGAAGCTGAAATCGTCGCTGTTCGAGCCGATCCGGCAGATGGACGTTGAAGCCCGGCGCCTGGAACTGGCCCAGCAGAACGGTCGGGTGGTGGCAGCGTTGAACGCCGCCAAGGAAATCATTTTGCACCGGGTCGGCAACGGACGGCCGGGCTCGAAAGTCAGCCGCTACCTGAAGCTGTACTTCCTCGCCCAGGACATCCACGAGCGCGCCAGTTCGTCACACTACCCCTACAACGCACTCGCCGAGGCGTTTTTCCACAGCGACGTGCTGTTCCGCTGTCAGCGCCTGCTGCGTCAACAAGGCAAGGCGTGCCGCGCCTTGGCCGAATCGATCCAGATGCGTCAGCCGTTCGTCTACGACGCAAGCTTCGCCGAAGCCCTGGGCGACCTGAACGCCTCCATCGAACACCTGCGCATCCAGAGCAACCCGGCCTGGCGCGGCCTGTTGCGCTCGCTGCGGGCGCTCACGGCCAACCTCTCGACACTCGACCGCTTGCTCAGCGACGCGAGCAACCCGGACGCCCTGGCCGATGCCACCGACAGCAGCCTGCTCGACCGTTCGCCGCGCAGCCTCAAAGATGTGTGGATACGCTTGCGCACACAACTGACGCCAACGTCGCTGCTGTTCCGCCATGCACTGCGTTTGCCCCTGGCGCTGAGCATCGGCTACGGCATGGTGCATTTGATTCACCCCTCGCAAGGCTACTGGATCATCCTCACCACGCTGTTCGTGTGCCAGCCGAACTACGGCGCTACCCGACGCAAGCTCGGCCAGCGGATCATCGGCACGGCGATCGGCCTGACCTTGGCCTGGGCACTGTTCGATCTGTTCCCGAATCCGCTGATTCAGTCGTGCTTCGCCATCGCCGCTGGCGTCGTGTTCTTTATCAACCGCACCACCCGCTACACCTTGGCCACGGCCGCGATTACCTTGATGGTGCTGTTCTGCTTCAATCAGGTCGGCGACGGGTACGGACTGTTCCTGCCACGACTGCTCGATACGTTGCTCGGCAGCCTGATCGCCGGGCTGGCGGTGTTCCTGTTCCTGCCGGACTGGCAGGGCCGACGCCTGAACAAAGTTCTGGCCAACACCCTGACCTGCAACAGCATTTACCTGCGCCAGATCATGCAGCAATACGCCGCCGGCAAAAGTGACGACCTGGCGTATCGCCTGGCTCGACGCAACGCGCACAACGCCGACGCAGCATTGTCGACGACGCTGGCCAACATGCTCATGGAGCCTGGGCACTTCCGAAAAGAAGCGGATGTCGGGTTTCGTTTCCTGGTGCTGTCGCACACCTTGCTCAGCTATTTGTCCGGGCTGGGCGCGCACCGTGAAACGGCGCTACCGGCGGATGTTCGCGAGCAGTTGATTGAGGGTGCCGGCGTGAGCCTGGCAGCGAGCATCGATGAGATCGCCCAAGGCCTGGCGAGCAAAACGCCGGTGGCGATTCAGAGTGATGAAGAAGAGGCCCTGGCCAATTCGCTTGAGCAGATGCCCGATGAAATCGATGAAGGGCAACGGTTGGTGCAGACGCAGTTGGCGTTGATTTGTCGGCAACTGGGGCCGCTGCGAACATTGGCGGCGCATTTGATCAAAGACACCAGTGAGGCTTGAGACTTGCGGAGGCATCGGATCAGCCTCACATCCCATGCTGTTTCATCAACCGCTGATAACTGCCATCCGCCTTCATCTCGGCAATCTCACGGTCAAACCCGGCAACGATCTGCTCATGCTGCGGGTTCTTCAGACTGACCAAAATATGCAGGCTGTTCTCACTCAACGGCTTGGGCAGAAACTCCACCGCATTACGCACTTTGGATGATTCACGCGCCAGGTAATAACGGGCGACGTACTCATCTTCCAGCGTCAACTTGACCCGGTCCGCCGCGACCATGCGCACGGCCATGGAAAAGTTATGCACCGGGACTTTCTGCAGTGATGCGTCGTCATCGAACTCTGGCGAATAGGCGTAGCCGCGCACGATCGCAATCGGATAGGTGTGCAGTTGCTGCAAGTTGTTGTATTCGATCGGCGAATCTTTGCGTTTCAGGAAGCGCACACGATTCACCAGATATTCGCCGGAGAACTGGCCCAGCTTGGTGCGATCAGCGGTGTACCAGGCGTTGACCAGCACGTCATAACGCCCCTCGCCTACACCCAATAACGCTCGGGCCCAGGGCACCTGCTCGAAATCACTGGCATAGCCTGCGCGTGCCAGCGCGGTCGTGACGATGTCCGTCGCCAAACCGCCGTTGACCAGCGTCGCGTCGGTAAAGGGCGGCCAGGCGTCGGCGACCAGTCGCAGCTTTTCCGCTGCCGCGCCTTGTGTCAGCCACAGCAATACGATCAAAGCAGAAGCTCGATGCAATCGCGGCATGCTAGAAAATCCTTAGCGAGCGGGTAGCCCGACGTGTTTTTCAGCCCAAACTCCAAGACCCGTGTACCGGCAGCCAGGTACTCAACATTAGCTCATTGAAGCCATTGCACAGCGCGTCATCGAAGATTACACAAAGAAGACGGCGCCGCGCGAAATGAATGATGGCATTTTGGCCTTTGTCACAGATTTCCCCGCCATAAAGACAATGATCCTCAGGACGCTTAGTATCGAGCGACGATGCTCAAGGAAAGTGAATATGACAATTGACTGGATCTGCAAACACCACAGCGATTTGGGCAAGGAACAGCTGTACGCCATTCTGCAACTGCGCTCAGAGGTGTTCGTCGTCGAGCAGAAATGCGTCTATCAAGACATCGATGGCCAGGACCTGGAAGGTGACACCTGCCATTTGATGGCATGGGAAGAGAATCGGCTGGTGGGTTACCTGCGATTGCTCGATCCGCAGCTACAAGGAGGAGATGTGGTGATTGGCCGGGTGATCGTTGCCCCGACGGCCCGTGGCACCGGGATTGGGCATGAGCTGATGGCGCAGGCGTTGAAGCAGGCTGAGAAACATTGGCCGGACATGCCGGTTTACCTGTCGGCCCAGGCGCATTTGCAGGGGTATTACGGGAAGTACGGGTTTGTGGTGGCGGGTGAGGAGTATGTCGAGGATGGCATTCCGCACATTGGGATGCGTCGGCCTTAAGGGCCCCATCGCGAGCAAGCTCGCTCCCACAGGGATCACCTCAATCCTGTAGGAGCCGAGCTTGCTCGCGATGGCATCAGCTGCAACACCGCAAAAGCTAGGGGTACTCAAGCACCTCTTTGATCTGCCGCAAATTCCGCTCGATCCACCCCCGATCAATCGCCCCCCACTCACGAATCCGATAACGCCCCGCATGATTGCGCGCACCTTCTTCCTGTTCGAACTCGCAAATGATGTCCAGGTCCGCCAACGCCGCAATCGTGTCCTGCGCCGTGCGCCGGGGCATGCCGGTGACTTCGGTCAAGGCCGGGACGCTGCTCGCCAGCCCGCTGTCGATCAAGTACGCCACGTACAACCGGCGGTAAAAACTGCTCTTGGTCTTGCTGACTTCCATTCAAACACTCCCGGCCGTTGATCCGTTATTGCATGTCCCGCCAGGTCAGGTACACCCGCAGGTCAAACTCCACCTGGTGATAGCCCGGCAGCATGTGTTCGCAGAGTTTGTAGAACGCTTTGTTGTGATCCGACTCTTTAAAGTGCGCCAGCTCATGCACCACGATCATTTTCAGAAACTCCGAAGGCGCTTCCTTGAACAGCGAGGCCACACGGATTTCTTTCTTGGCCTTGAGCTTGCCGCCCTGCACCCGCGAGATCGTGGTGTGCAAGCCAAGGGCGCGATGCGTGAGGTCCAGACGGTTATCGAACAACACTTTGTCGATGGCTGGAGCATTGCGCAGGTATTCCTGCTTGAGATCCAGCGCGTAGGTGTACAGCGCCTTGTCGCTCTGCACACCGTGCTTTTCCGGGTAGCGCTTGGTCAGGTAATCGCCCAGCCGATCGTCGGCGATCAACTGGCGCACTTGATCCTGCAATGCAGCAGGATAGGCCTGGAGGTATTTCAACGCGGTCATTGGGGCGGCAACACGAATCACGAAAAGGTCGCCAGTGTAGCGAATTCAACTGTTCAGTGCGCTCCAGTCGAACGGCTGCACAAAGTCGCCGACGTCCTCGGCCATCATCGGCCGCGCCACCAGAAAACCTTGCACGTACTCACAGCCATTCGCTTGCAGCCATTGGTACTGCGCAACGGTTTCCACCCCTTCGGCGATCACCAGCATTCCATATTGCTTGCACAGGTCGATCACAGTGCGCACCAGGGCGGCATCCCTGGAGGACTCGGGCAGCCGGGAGATCAAATGCCGGTCGAGCTTGAGCGTGTCCAGTTCCAGGTCCCGCAGATGCGCCAGCGAGCAGGGCCCGGAACCAAAGTCATCGAGAGCCACCCGCACCCCAAGATTGCGCAGCAGACGCAGGGTCTTATGGGTTTCTTCCGGGTTTTGCATCAGCGCTTCTTCCGTTACTTCGACTTCCAGATGACGCGGTTGCAGGCCATGGCGCTCCAGCACCTGGCGCAACTCGGTGACCAGGTTGGGCATGCCGAACTGAGTGCTGCTCAGACTGACGCCGAGCACCAGATCTTCGGCAAACAGGGTTTCCCAGGCCTTTCGCTGCCCGGCTCCACGCTGGTAAATCCAGCTGCCCAGTCGACTGATCAGTCGCGCCTCTTCCAGCAACGGCAAAAACAGCCCCGGCGGCACATCGCCGACACTCGGGTGCTGCCAGCGCAGCAACGCCTCGAACCCGCGAACCTGTCCATTGGCAATGGACACTTGAGGTTGGTACACCAAATTGAAATCACGGTTTTCGATGGCCGTGCGCACGCTCTCTTCGAGCATCAGCCGCGAACGCGCCCGGCCGTTCATCTCGTGATCGTAGAAACGGTACTGCTGACGGCCCGCGCGCTTGGCTTCGTACATGGCAATGTCCGAGGCCCGCAACAAACCGTCGAGGTTCGCCCCGCAATCCGGAAACGTCGCAATCCCGATGCTGGCGCCCAAAGTGATTTCCAGGCCATCGATCTGCTGACAGATCGATACCCGCTCGATGAGTTTTTCCGCAATCTTCGCCGCCTGCTCGGGAAACTCCAGGTCCAGCAGCGCCGTAAATTCATCGCCGCCCATCCGCGCCAGAATGTCGAACGGCCGCAAGCAGGCCTTCAACTGCTCGGACACCCAGCGCAGCACGCGGTCGCCGGCATCGTGGCCGAGGGAGTCATTGACCCGTTTGAAGCCGTCGAGGTCCAGGTACAGCAGCACCCAGGCGCTGTCGGTGCGTTCACCGCGCAGCAACAGGTTTTCCACGGTCTGGTAGAAACCCCGACGATTGAGCAGGCCGGTCAATGGATCGGTCACGGCCTGGAACTCCAGCTGCTGATGCAGGTGGCGCACCACCGACATGTCCAGCACCGTCACCACCATCGCGTGCTGCTCCGCAGGCAATGGCGCGCATGACAGCGCCACCGGCACCTGTTGGCCGGGCGCAGTACGCAACAGCGCATCATGCAGGCGCAAAGTCTCGCCGCGCCGGTAACCGGTATAAATTTCGGATTCCAGCCAGACCGGGATGTGCGGTTTTTGCAGGAAGTCCAGAAAATCCCTGCCTTGCAGCTCCTGCACCGTTGCGTTCAGCAGCCGCGACATCGCCGGGTTGGCAAATTGGATAACCCCGTCCTCACTCACCACCAGAATGCCTTCGGCCGCGTTCTCCAGCACCGAGGCATTAAACGCGCGTGCGACTTCCAGGTCGTGGCTCAAGCGCTGCAAGGCACGGCGATTGCGCTGGTGTTCCAGCAGGGCCTGGACTTTAGGCTTGAGGATTTGCGGATCGAACGGTTTGAACAGGTAATCCACCGCGCCGCTGGCGTAGCCCTTGATCACCGCGTCCGGGGATTGTTCGTTGGCGGTGAGGAAGATGATTGGTGTAAGGCGGGTTCGCTGGCTGCCGCGCATCAGGCGCGCGACTTCAAAACCGTCCATGCCCGGCATTTGCACATCGAGCAGCACCAGGTCGACATCGTGTTCGAGCAAAAGGTTTAGCGCTTCAAAGCCGGAGGCTGCGGTCATCACCTGCCAGTCCTGGCGCTGAAGCAACGCGCGCATGCTGATCAGGTTTTCAGGGTAATCATCGACGATTAAAAGGACCGAGTTGCCTTCGGCTGGCGTGGGTTGCGCGCATTCCATGCTGCTTCTCTTGTTCGGGGACGTCAGGCCGGTTTCTCGTGAAAACCGGACAAATACTAGGCCTTCACTCTAGACCGGGATCCACAAAAGCAGAAGCCATCAGAGCGCCATCATTTAACTAACGCGTTCATTTGCCGACTAACGGTCGGTCCTGAAAGCCCCGAAAACCGGGAAAGATGGCATTTCGACAGGACGTTGACGCCAAATCTCTGCCGGATGGGCATTAACAAAGTGGCCTCGTACGCTTATAAAGACCGCCCCCCGATGCGCGGGCTAGAGCTTCTGGCACGCGCGTGCAGCAAAAATTTGTGGAAGCTTTGTCTATGATCGATCTCGCAACCTGGAACCTCAGCGTTCCCGTTGGCAATCCGCCGTATACCGTTGAAACCGCCAAACTGGTGGACGGCTTCAAGGACCAATACTTCCACTCAGACACCGGCACCTTGTTTTTCTGGGCACCCGTCACCGGCTCTAAAACAGCCAATGCAAAGTATCCCCGCACTGAACTTCGAGAAACCTACAGCAACGGCACCCTGAAAAACTGGCTCTACCCGGACGCCGACAACTCCCTGCGGGCGACGCTGGCGGTGAATCAGGTACCGAGTTCAGGAAAGATCGTTATTGGCCAGATCCATGCGTATGAAAGCCAAAGACCGATGGTGAAGGTCGAGTATCAGTACAAGACCAGCACCGCCACCGGCAACATCGTTGCCAAAGTGCGCATGCATCCGGATGACGATGAAGGTCGGGTGATCACCATCGCCACCGGGGTGAAACTTGATCAGGAGTTTTCCTACCTCATCCACCTGAGCCCCGGCGGTGCATTGGGCATCAGCGCGGCTGGCTACCAGTGGGACACCAACATCAGCGCGACGTGGCGCGACAAGCCGCTGTATTTCAAGGCCGGGGTCTATGTGCAAGACCACACCGGGTACACCAGCGAAGGCGGGAAAGTGACGTTCAGCAAGCTGGATATTGATCACGACAAGTAATCCTTTGATCGTTCCCACGCTCCGGCGTGGTAACGCGTCCCTCACCATCCTAAATACACCTCATCCCCTGTAGCAGCTGCCGAGCCTGCGAGGCTGCGTCCGAGGACGAAGTCCACGCAATCCCGGTAAACCCCGCCCGCCTGAATGAATACGTTGCCTGATAGACGACTGCTGCGCTGCTGAACTCAGTCTTGCACGCTCGACAGCTGCTACCGACCAACTGAGCGTCCGAAAAACTTGTAGGACGCCTCCGGCCGTGGCGAGGGAGCTTGCTCCCGCTGGGCGGCGAAGCAGCCCCAAACCCTGCCACTCCTTTCCCACAGACACGCCACACCGCCCGGTTTACGGAAGCTGCACCGCCGAACGGGAGCAAGCTCCCTCGCCACAATGACCGCATGTACGTCCTACAGCCCGGTTGTGAATGCCGAAATTGCTGCCTAAAGTTGGCCTGTCGCTGACCATTGTTGGCGATAGGGTTTCGCAGCCCTAGCGAGTTAGATCCACAACCGTCAAAATACGGCGCGGCAACTTTGCCTGTGCTCTTTTTATGGCGGCTGTGCGTGGGAGACCATCTGGTCTGCCGGGTCTTAACTCCTCGGTCTGCGAACCCGCGCGCAGTTGCCACCCAATTTGTTTCGCAGCAGACGGTGGCAAATTCTTTTTTTGAGTTAAGGATTTTCCATGAGCAATCAGCAACCGCCACGCCGCTTTACCCCAATGTCCCAGCTGTCCACCGACTATCCCGTCCTTCTCATCGACAGCGACGCCCCGCTACGCGAACTCCACAACTGCGTCAGTGAACGTCTCAACGCCGTCCTCAAGTACCTGAACCTGATGGCCTGCACCAGCCTCCCCGATTACGCCGAAAACGATATCAACACCGTCACCACATTGCGCGAATCCTGGTCCAGGATATCGCTGACGTGTTTGGGGTAATCGAGCAGCGAGGGTTCGAATTACCTAAAGTTCGCTAGCAAATATTCACGCAATAAAAACCCGCGCATAGCGGGTTTTTATTAAAGGCACAAACACCAAATCTTAATACTTAAAACTCGAAGTTCGCCAACAACACTCAAACAACGCCTACTCAACGGAGGACCAACTGGAACAACAATGGGGACAGATTTATTTAATTACACCACCGACTGCCCCGTCCTGCTGATAGACAGTGATAGTCTGCTACACATGCTCCACAGACAGACCTGTTTAACACTCTATTTCTTACCACAATAAATCTCTCGCTTAAGGAGATAAGGGCTCGTTCGTGTTTCCCATTCCGCATGCGCCTTATCTCTTGCCTCATCAACTGAGCCAGCTTTAAAGGCTTTAGAAACCTCCCCATTATGAGACCTATAACTACACGTATACTCTGAGTCTTCAGCTCTCAAGCTGAGAGATAGAAACAGCATTAAAGAAAACGTGACGAATAAAACAAGTATTTTTCTTGGCAGATACATATTGCAACCCCCTTACTTAAAATATGAAGATGAGAACAATGGGGACACATTTATTTAATTATCGTCAAGAAACGAAGTACATCAACAGGCGCAGAATCTAGAGTAAATTTGCGGGGATCTCTCAGGGAGAGATCCATTTAGCCCTCTACTTCTTTTTACAGTTTTCATTTTTAGGATCATAATTCTCCTTGGTACACTCAGCAGCAAAGACGTTTTTTGAAGAATGTCCTGTTTCGTCATAAGACGCGCCCTGAGTTGTATCTTTAGCAACAGCCAATCCACACGCGGCGGAAAGACTCATAACTAGAAACATAATTGCAGTAGTTTTTTTCATAACTCACCTCACACACAACAAATAAAGGACCAATAAGAAAAATGGAGCAGATTATTTAATCCACCTCTTCCCCTTTCCTCTCGACTTACATATCAAACAATAGGCAGCAACCAGCATTAAATCACCTGTAATAAATGACAGTTTTTCATACGTTTTTGCGATAGCAGAGATAACTGAAAAGCAGACGAGACTGAAAACAAATCCGAGCGGGCGACTTCCAGCGCTATCTCGAAGATCTGCGAGAGCTCAAAACGCTATATGACGTTAAAGTCTATGCCTTCTGTTTAATGACCAATCATGTCCACTTACTCCTCGCACCAGGAGACGCGAGTCTCGGGCAATTGATGAAAGGCCTGGCGGGCCGTATGACGCGCTATCGCAACAAGCTGGAGGGACGCTCCGGTACCTTGTGGGAGAGTCGATACAAATCCAGCGTGGTTCAATCCGACACCTATTTGCTGGCTTGTAGTCGATACATCGAGCTAAATCCGGTACGAGCGCAAATGGTACAGCGTGCACAGGATTACCCCTGGTCGAGCTTGCACCTGCGCCTCAACGAAGCGGCCGGACATCATTGGCTGGATGAAAATCTTTGCTTTGCCGAATTGGGTAATACTCACGCCGAGCGACTTGCTCGCTATACCTCCTTTATGGAGCAGAGGATTCCCTCCTCGGAGTTGCAGTTGATCCGAGGAGCCCTTCAGCGCGGACAATTGACGGGCAATCCACGATTCACAGACGAGATTGAAAAAATTACTGGCCTGCGAATATCTCATCGAGCGCAAGGCAGACCTGCGAAGCAACTCGAATAAAATAACGCCGGGGACGATTATTAAATAAATCTGTCCCCTTTTAGTCTGTCTCAACGAATCGGCTGAAAATCATTGGCTGGATGAAGATCTCTATTTCACCGAACTCGGTAAAACTCACAATGTACGCCTTGCTCGCTATACCCTTCAGCGTGTAGTGAATAGTCCTACGTTGCCGCCTGCCTGAGCGTGGGTCGGATCAGTGAGAAATCACTGTCCAAGTGCTCGTGGAATCAGTGTCCAAGTGGCCGTGGAATGAGTGTCCAAGTCAGCGTGGAATCGCTGTCCAAGTGTTCGTGGAATGGGTGTCCAAATGCGCGTGGAATCCGCAGGTTAGATACACCTAAAGCCAAGTAGCCGATTTTCAAGCAATAAAAACTCGCATTTATGCGGGTTTTTTGTTCGTACGCTTTCGTCCCATCCGCTAAGTGCAAGCTGGTTTATTTATAGCAAAAGGATATTAAAAACTGTCAGATTTTACAGGTGCGGATAGAGAGACCGACACCTATTCTCTTCCATGCAGCACTGCTAAAGAAAAACGAATAAAAAAGCCAACCCAACTCTTTCTTAGCTTCTGATTTTCTAACTTAATTAGTGAGGGAACACTTCCATGGCCAGCTTGCCGTATTACCACGAATCTTATGTTGCCTCACTTATCAAGTCCCAGCTCGAACGCGGCGATATACAAACATTAATTTCCGAGAAAGAACTACGCTCTATGGAACAATCAGAGGAACAATCAGAGGAACAACTAGACTTTTGCTTACCCAAAGAGGATGACCATCAGCACCTCCATATTTACGACTTATTGAAAAAATTACACCCCCTCTCTAATATCAACCAATTTCAGACATTTAAGCAACTTGCATCCGCGGAAAATGAAGCTACTAAAAAAGCTGCGGAAGAAATGATGAAAACTCATCATAAAAAACTATCCGGACGCAACACAGGGGCTTCCCAAATAGATTACATTAGAGCAAAGAACGCACAATTTGGACTTGATATAAACCAACCCACCGAATCAGAGATAGAAGATGCAGGTAAAATTCTACAGCGAATAAAGGCAAGCGGTGAATATGAAGGATTCAACGCAGCGTATGAGGATTTTCGACGCGAAGGGGCCCGTATTGACTGGGTGCCAAATTAAATTTGACTTATATAACTAAATACAAAACATTCTATTGTTTCTTTGAAACCAAGAGTAACTCCATTAAAAACCCGCCGATCGGCGGGTTTTTTTAACTACTGAAACACGGAAGAATTAGTTCACCTTAGCGTTCAACTCACCCTTCAAATACCGCTGATACATCGCTTCCAACGAGATCGGCTTGATCTTCGAAGCATTCCCCGCAGTACCAAACGCTTCATAACGAGCAATACAAACATCACGCATCGCAGTCACAGTCGCGCCGAAGAATTTACGTGGATCGAATTCACTCGGGTTGGTGGCCATCAGGCGACGCATCGCACCGGTCGACGCCAAACGCAGGTCAGTATCAATGTTGACCTTACGCACGCCGTGCTTGATGCCTTCAACGATCTCTTCAACCGGCACGCCGTAGGTTTCTTTGATGTCGCCGCCGTACTGGTTGATGATCGCCAGCCACTCTTGCGGAACCGAAGAGGAACCGTGCATCACCAGGTGGGTGTTCGGGATGCGCTTGTGGATTTCTTTGATGCGGTCGATGGCCAGCACGTCGCCGGTAGGTGGCTTGGTGAATTTGTACGCGCCGTGGCTGGTGCCGATGGCGATGGCCAGGGCATCAACCTGAGTGCGTTTGACGAAGTCAGCGGCTTCTTCCGGGTCGGTCAGCATTTGGCTGTGATCCAGAACGCCTTCGGCGCCGATGCCGTCTTCTTCACCGGCCATGCCGGTTTCCAGCGAACCCAGGCAGCCCAACTCGCCTTCTACCGAAACGCCGCAGGCGTGAGCCATGGCCACGGTTTGTTGGGTAACACGGACGTTGTAGTCGTAGTCGGTCGGAGTCTTGCCGTCTTCGCCCAGAGAACCGTCCATCATCACCGAGCTGAAGCCCAGTTGGATGGAGCGCTGGCAGACGTCAGGGCTGGTGCCGTGGTCCTGGTGCATGCACACCGGGATGTGCGGGAATTCTTCGATCGCCGCCAGGATCAGGTGGCGCAGGAACGGGGCGCCGGCGTATTTGCGAGCACCGGCCGAGGCCTGGACGATCACCGGAGAGTCAGTCTTGTCAGCGGCTTCCATGATGGCGCGCATCTGCTCAAGGTTGTTGACGTTGAAGGCTGGAACGCCGTAGCCGAACTCGGCTGCGTGGTCCAGCATCTGGCGCATGCTGATAAGTGCCATTGTGTGTGTCTCTCCCGGTTTGGGTCGTTAATCGTGCCAGCCTGCCGTAGCGGCGGCGGCTATTCAAGTTATTGCAGATCGGGGGTAAAGCCCGGGCTGCGAATTCGGGTGTTGCCTGAATCTGTCAATTACTGCGCTTTACAACCGCGGCCAATCAAATCATTGGTGGCGACCCAGTAAACCAGGCCTTCCTCACCTTTTATGTGAAACGCCAGCATGTCATTGCTGTACAGCGAACCTTCGGCGCCCGGCTCCTGCTTCAAGCGGTACACCTGATCGGCTCCGCCGAGGCGCACGTCGACTTCCTTGCGGCTGTCGTCGGTGTAGCGCCACAGCACTTTGGCCTGGCTGTCACAGGTCCAGGTGGTCCAGTTATCCACGGGGGCGGACGACTGGAACAGGTTCAACTGAGCGCAACCGGCCAGCAACGCCAACGCCGTAACGGCGATAAAACCTTTCATCCATGTTCCTCGACTGACGGCGCACGCCGCCAGCCCTGAGTAATGAGTCAGACCCGTCAAGGACAACCATGTTCCTTGGCGGGTGTCTGTGTCTCGTATTTATCCAGGCCATCGGGACCGGAACGCTTGTTTAGCACAGGATTGGTTTCCGCTTGCCAGTCGGCCTGGTAGCAGCCTTTTTCCTGCGACTGCGGCGCAGGCTCCGGCGTGGCTTTCGGGTTACTCCCGCAAGCCGCCAGCATGCCCGCTGCGATCAACAGCGTTAACGTCTTGACCATGTAAACACTCCTTTGCCTGGTCAAATGGGCGGCCTCAGGCCTTCGCCCGGCTTTCCAGGACTTCAACGGCTGGCAGCACTTTGCCTTCGACGAACTCGAGGAAAGCGCCGCCGCCGGTAGAAATGTAGGAGATCTGATCCGCAACGCCATATTTATCAATGGCCGCCAGGGTGTCGCCGCCGCCAGCGATGGAGAACGCCGAGCTTTCGGCGATAGCCTGGGCCAGCACTTTGGTGCCGTTGCCGAACTGGTCGAATTCAAACACGCCAACCGGGCCGTTCCACAGAATGGTCTTGGACGACTTCAGCAGCTCGGCGAAATTCGCTGCGGTCTGCGGGCCGATGTCCAGGATCATGTCGTCGGCAGCCACATCAGCGATCAGCTTGACGGTAGCGGTCGCGCTTTCAGCGAATTCCTTGGCAACCACAACGTCCACCGGCAATGGCACGCTGACTTTGGCAGCGATTTCGCGAGCGGTGTCCAGCAGGTCCGGTTCATACAGAGACTTGCCGACCGGGTGACCGGCAGCGGCCAGGAAGGTGTTGGCAATGCCGCCGCCAACGATCAACTGGTTGCAGATCTGGCTCAGGCTGTTCAACACGTCGAGTTTGGTCGAGACCTTGGAGCCGGCAACGATGGCAGCCATTGGCTGGGCCGGGGCGCCGAGGGCTTTGCCCAGTGCGTCCAGCTCGGCGGCCAGCAACGGGCCAGCGGCAGCGACTTTGGCGAACTTGGCCACGCCGTGGGTCGAACCCTCGGCACGGTGCGCGGTGCCGAAGGCGTCCATCACGAATACGTCGCACAGGGCGGCGTATTGCTGGGCCAGTTCGTCAGCGTTCTTTTTCTCGCCTTTGTTGAAGCGCACGTTTTCGAACAGCACGATGTCGCCGGCTTTCACGTCGACGCCGCCCAGATAATCAGCGACCAGCGGTACTTCGCGGCCCAGGGCCTTGCTCAGGTAGTCAGCGACTGGCTTGAGGCTGTTCTCGGCCGAGAATTCGCCTTCGGTCGGACGGCCAAGGTGCGAGCAGACCATCACGGCCGCGCCTTTCTCCAGGGCCAGCTTGATGGTCGGCAGCGAGGCCAGGATTCGCGCATCGCTGGTGACAACACCGTCCTTGACTGGGACGTTGAGGTCTTCGCGGATCAGTACGCGCTTACCTTGCAGATCGAGGTCGGACATCTTCAACACGGTCATGGGTCGCAATTCCTGAGTTACTGTTTTGGAGAAGCTGTTGGAGTAGCTGTTTGCAGATAGTGTTCTGCAACGTCCAGCATTCGGTTGGCAAACCCCCATTCGTTGTCGAACCAGGCCAGGATGTTCACCAGCCGCGGGCCGGAAACTCGAGTCTGACTGGCATCGACGATCGCCGAATGTGGGTCATGGTTAAAATCACAACTGGCGTGAGGCAACTCGGTATAGGCCAGCAAGCCTTTGAGCGGGCCACTGGTGGCGGCCTCGCGCAGAATCCGGTTGACCTCGGTGGCGTCGGTGTCGCTGACGGTCTGCATCGTAATGTCGAGGCAAGACACGTTAACCGTCGGCACTCGTACGGCTTTGGCCTGAATTCGCCCGGCAAGTTCCGGCAGCAGGCGTTCGATGCCGCGCGCCAGACCGGTGGACACCGGGATCACCGACTGGAACGCCGAACGGGTACGGCGCAGGTCTTCGTGATGGTAGGCGTCAATCACCGGCTGATCGTTCATCGCCGAGTGAATAGTGGTGATCGACACGTATTCCAGGCCGATGGCCTGATCCAGCAGACGCAACAGCGGCACGCCGCAGTTGGTGGTGCAGGACGCGTTGGACACCAGCAGTTCGTCGCCGGTCAGGCAATCCTGGTTCACGCCGTAGACAATGGTGGCGTCGACATCCGCCTCGCTGGCCATCGGCTGGGAAAACAGCACGCGCGGCGCGCCGGCGTCGAGGAACCGCTGGCCGTCTTCACGGGTGTGATAAGCGCCGGAGCACTCCAGCACCAGATCGACGTCCAACGACGCCCAATCGATGCCTTCGGGGGTAGCACTGCGCAGGACCTTCACGCAGTCGCCATTAATATGCAGACAATCGCCCTCAACCCGCACTTCGCCGGGAAAACGCCCGTGAGTGGAGTCGAAGCGTGTCAGGTATTCGATGCTGGCCATGTCAGCCAGATCGTTGATCGCGACAATTTCAAACCCGGCCTTTTCGCCTCGCTCAAACAACGCACGCAAGACGCAACGACCAATCCGGCCGTAGCCGTTGAGTGCAACTTTGTAAGGACGCGGTTGAGGCATGGGGTTCTCGATTACCGTGGTGAAACCGTTAGCGTGGTGTTGCCTGAACCACCGCTTTCGCGGGCAAGCCCGCTCCCACAGGTTCGTTGGTGTACACAACATGTGTGAGCAACCGAAAACACTGTGGGAGCGGGCTTGCCCGCGAAGGCGTCGCTCAGGCGACACCTGATCCGGATCAGTCTTCCAGCAGCTCTTCAGCCTGACCCAGGATGTTTTCCAGGGTGAAACCGAACTCTTCGAACAAGGCAGGCGCAGGCGCCGACTCGCCGTAGGTGGTCATGCCGATCACGCGACCTTCCAGGCCCACGTACTTGTACCAGTAGTCCGCGTGAGCGGCTTCGATGGCGATACGGGCGCTGACTTGCAACGGCAGAACCGCTTGCTTGTAGTCGGCGTCCTGAGCATCGAACACGCTGGTGCAAGGCATCGAGACAACGCGCACTTTGCGACCCTGTTCGGTCAGCTTGTCGTAAGCCTGAACCGCCAGGCCGACTTCGGAACCGGTGGAGATCAGGATCAGCTCAGGCTCGCCGTCGCAGTCCTTCAACACGTAACCGCCACGGGCGATGTCGGCGATTTGCAGGGCATTGCGATCCTGGTGCTGCAGGTTCTGACGCGAGAAGATCAGCGCCGAAGGGCCGTCCTTGCGTTCCAGTGCCAGCTTCCAGCACACGGCCGATTCAACGGCGTCGGCCGGGCGCCAGGTGTCGAGGTTCGGCGTGCTGCGCAGGCTGGTCAGTTGCTCGATTGGCTGGTGAGTCGGGCCGTCTTCGCCCAGACCGATGGAGTCGTGGGTGTAGACGAACACCACGCGCTTCTTCATCAGCGAAGCCATGCGTACTGCGTTGCGCGCGTATTCCATGAACATCAGGAAGGTCGCGCCGTAAGGCACCAGACCACCGTGCAGCGCCACGCCGTTCATGATCGCGCTCATGCCGAATTCGCGAACGCCGTAGTACATGTAGTTGCCGCTGGCGTCTTCAGCCGTAACACCTTTGCAACCTTTCCACAGGGTCAGGTTGGAACCGGCGAGGTCAGCGGAGCCGCCCAGCAGTTCAGGCAACAGCGGGCCGTAGGCATTCAGCGCGTTCTGGCTGGCTTTACGGCTGGCGATGGTTTCGCCCTTGGCCGCGACTTCAGCGATATAAGCCGAGGCGTTTTCAGCGAAGTCAGCCGGCAGCTCGCCGCTCAGGCGACGCACCAGTTCGTTGGCCAGTTCAGGGAATTCAGCGGAGTAAGCAGCGAAACGCTGATCCCACTCGGCTTCAGTCGCGCGACCGGCTTCCTTGGCGTCCCACTCGGCGTAGATGTCAGCTGGAATTTCGAAAGGTGCGTAGTTCCAGTTCAGTGCCTTGCGGGTCAGGGCGATTTCCGCGTCACCCAACGGGGCGCCGTGGCAGTCTTCTTTGCCTTGCTTGTTCGGCGAACCGAAACCGATGGTGGTCTTGCAGCAGATCAGGGTTGGCTGATCGCTTTTGCGCGCGGTTTCAATCGCGGTCTTGATCTCTTCCGGGTCATGACCGTCGACGTTGCGGATCACTTGCCAGTTGTAGGCTTCGAATCGCTTCGGCGTGTCGTCGGTGAACCAGCCTTCGACTTCGCCGTCGATGGAGATGCCGTTGTCATCGTAGAAAGCGATCAGCTTGCCCAGGCCCAAAGTACCGGCCAGGGAGCCGACTTCGTGGGAAATGCCTTCCATCATGCAACCATCACCCAGGAACACGTAGGTGTGATGGTCGACAATGTTGTGGCCCGGACGGTTGAACTGCGCCGCCAGGACTTTTTCTGCCAGGGCAAAACCGACGGCGTTCGCCAGGCCTTGGCCCAGTGGACCGGTGGTGGTTTCAACGCCTGGCGTGTAGCCGAATTCCGGGTGACCCGGGGTGCGGCTGTGCAGCTGGCGGAAGTTTTTCAGGTCATCGATCGACAGGTCGTAGCCGGTCAGGTGCAGCAGCGAGTAGATCAACATCGAACCGTGGCCGTTGGACAGCACGAAGCGGTCACGGTCGGCGAACGATGGATTGCTCGGGTTGTGCTTCAGGTAGTCACGCCAAAGTACTTCGGCGATATCCGCCATACCCATAGGGGCACCGGGATGGCCGCTGTTGGCTTTTTGCACGGCATCCATGCTGAGGGCACGAATGGCGTTGGCACGCTCACGACGGCTGGGCATCGCTGTTCTCCTGCGGATATTGAATCGAGAGTGAATAAAACGAATCGGAAAAAAGGCGAGCATTTTCCCTCACCGGGCCGCCTCGGGGCAATGACAGATAGTCATCTGGAGGCGTTTTTCCATGTGATAACGGCGGTTTCGACGGGTGAAACCTTTCCGCTGTCCGTTTGTTGACAGAACCTAACGTCGAGAAGTGCCATCTATCGAGCAATATCAAAACTTTTTGATATTGCTCTTGCAGTGATTTCGACCCGTCACTAGACTGCTGGCCTTATGAATTTACGCGTGCCTTCCATTCAACATGACGATTGCGACGAGCTGGCGGCCCTCTGCAAGGCCGGCGGCGACCCTCTGCGTCTGAATGTATTGCGCGCCCTGGCCAACGATTCGTTCGGTGTGCTGGAACTGGCGCAGATCTTCGGCATCGGCCAATCCGGCATGAGTCATCACCTCAAGGTCTTGGCCCAGGCCGACCTGGTGGCGACCCGCCGTGAAGGCAACGCGATTTTCTACCGTCGTGCGCTGCCCCACACCGACCTGCTGGGCGGCAAGCTGCACGCCGCCCTGCTGGAAGAAGTGGACAACCTGACCCTGCCGACTGATGTGCAGTCGCGGATTGGTCAGGTGCACGGGCAACGAGCGGCGGCCAGCCAGGACTTTTTCTCACGGGTTGCGGAGAAATTTCGCGCCCAGCAAGACTTGATCGCCGGCCTGCCGCAATACCGCGAAAGCGTGGTGGCCTTGCTCGACAAGCTGGGTTTCGGCAAAGGCGCCACGGCCATTGAAGTCGGCCCCGGTGACGGCGAATTTCTGCCGGAACTGGCGCGCCGTTTCGCTGAAGTCACTGCGCTGGACAACAGCCCGGCGATGCTCGAACTGGCGCGCCAGGTCTGCGAACGTGAAAAGCTGGCTAACGTCAGCCTGCAATTGGCCGATGCATTGAACGGTGTCAGTCTTCAGGCCGATTGCGTTGTACTGAACATGGTATTGCACCATTTCGCCGCGCCGGCCGAAGCGCTCAAGCACATGGCCGACTTGCTGCAACCGGGCGGTAGCCTGCTCGTGACAGAGTTATGTAGCCACAACCAGAGTTGGGCCAGGGAGGCCTGCGGTGATCTCTGGTTGGGGTTTGAACAGGACGATTTGGCCCGTTGGGCCACCGCTGCGGGACTCGTTCCCGGGGAAAGCCTCTATGTAGGCTTACGTAATGGTTTCCAGATCCAGGTCCGCCATTTTCAGCGACCGGCTGGCGACACTCACCATCGGTAAATTCAGGAAAACATCGAGATGAGCGAATACTCCCTCTTCACCTCCGAGTCCGTGTCTGAAGGACATCCGGACAAAATCGCCGACCAGATTTCCGATGCGGTGCTGGACGCCATCATTGCTGAAGACAAGTTCGCCCGTGTGGCGTGCGAGACTCTGGTAAAGACCGGCGTTGCAATCATCGCCGGTGAAGTGACCACGTCGGCCTGGGTCGATCTGGAAGAAATCGTGCGTAACGTCATTCTGGACATCGGCTACAACAGCTCCGATGTCGGCTTCGACGGCGCCACTTGCGGTGTGATGAACATCATCGGCAAGCAGTCCCCAGACATCAACCAGGGTGTTGACCGTGCCAAGCCTGAAGATCAGGGTGCCGGCGACCAGGGCCTGATGTTCGGCTACGCGAGCAACGAAACCGACGTGCTGATGCCAGCACCGATCACCTTCTCGCACCAGCTCGTTCAACGCCAAGCCGAAGCCCGTAAATCCGGCCTGCTGCCTTGGCTGCGCCCGGACGCCAAGTCGCAAGTGACTTGCCGTTACGAAGGCGGCAAGGTTGTCGGTATCGACGCCGTTGTTCTGTCGACCCAGCACAACCCTGAAGTGTCGTACAAAGACCTGCGCGAAGGCGTGATGGAGCTGATCGTCAAGCACGTACTGCCTGCCGAACTGCTGACCAAAGACACCCAGTTCCACATCAACCCGACTGGCCAGTTCATCATCGGTGGCCCGGTTGGCGACTGCGGCCTGACCGGTCGCAAGATCATCGTCGACAGCTACGGCGGCATGGCTCGCCATGGTGGCGGCGCGTTCTCCGGTAAAGACCCATCGAAGGTTGACCGTTCGGCCGCCTACGCCGGTCGTTATGTGGCCAAGAACATCGTGGCTGCCGGCCTGGCCGAGCGCTGCGAGATTCAGGTTTCCTACGCGATTGGTGTTGCCCAGCCTACGTCGATCTCGTTGAACACCTTCGGCACCGGCAAAATCAGCGACGACAAAATCGTCAAACTGGTTCGCGAAGTATTCGACCTGCGTCCATACGCAATCACCACCATGCTCGACCTGCTGCACCCGATGTACCAGGAAACCGCTGCGTACGGCCACTTCGGTCGCACCCCGGCGACCAAGACCGTGGGCGAAGACACCTTCACCACGTTCACCTGGGAAAAAACCGACCGCGCCGACGACCTGCGTTCGGCTGCCGGTCTGTAAGACTTCCCCGGCGGTACCCAAAGCCCTGCACGGTTCGCCGTGCGGGGCTTTTTATTGTCTTTCGCTTTGCACCGAGTCGCTGCCATCGCGAGCAGGCCCGCCCGGTCACCCCTGAAACACCAGGCAAAACACCCACCCTTCCCGCCCGAAAATATTGACTAGCCTTCCAGCATCCCACTTGAGCAAGGATGCTCACGATG
Organism: Pseudomonas mucoides; assembly: GCF_015461845.1. Lineage (GTDB taxonomy): Bacteria > Pseudomonadota > Gammaproteobacteria > Pseudomonadales > Pseudomonadaceae > Aquipseudomonas > Aquipseudomonas mucoides. The sequence goes on from NZ_JACOPW010000003.1 coordinate 207,014, forward strand.
CTTCTACGCCTGATGCCCGCTGTCTTCCTGACCGTGTTTTGCCTGAGCTCAAACGCTGCCGACTGCCCCGACTGGCCACCCGCACGCGCCCTGGACGAAATCACCGCCCTGCAAAAACAAATCGATTTCTGGGACGACCACTACCACCGGGGAGGACGCTCGCTGGTCGCCGATGAAATCTACGATCAGTCCCGCGCACAATTGATTGAATGGCGTGAGTGCTTTGACTTGGGTCTCGCACCCGAACCCTTGCGCACTGCCGCTGGCAAGATCGCCCACCCCATCGCCCACACCGGCCTCGACAAACTCCGCGATGGACAGACTGTGGAAAACTGGCTGCGCGGTCGCGAAGACATCTGGGTACAACCCAAAGTCGATGGCGTGGCCGTGACACTGACCTATCGCAACGGCTTGCTGCATCAGGCAATCAGCCGTGGCGATGGCATCAATGGCCAGGACTGGACGGCCTCGGCTCGCCTGATCCCCGGTATCCCCCGGCAACTCGCACAACCCGTGGACATACTGGTGCAAGGCGAACTCTATTGGCAGCTGACCGACCACATACAAGTCAAGGCCGGCAGCCAAAATGCCCGCTCCACCGTAGCCGGTCTGATGGCACGCAAGGTACTCGCGCCTGAACAAGCCGCCGGTATCGGATTGTTTGTCTGGGACTGGCCACAAGGTCCGACCCATTTGCCTGAACGAATAGCGGCTCTGGATGGGCTGGGGTTCCCAGGCACTTTGCCCTATAGCCAACCGGTCAGGACAATGGCTGATGCGCAACGCTGGCGCGATCACTGGTATCGCTCGCCGCTGCCGTTTGCCAGCGACGGTGTCGTCCTGCGCCAAAGCCTGCGCCCCTCGGCCGAACGCTGGCAGGCGAAATCACCCTTTTGGGCCGTCGCCTGGAAATACCCTTTCGCGCAGGTACTGGCCGAGGTGCGAACAGTCGACTTCAAGGTTGGGCGCACCGGACGAATCACACCGGTACTGAACCTGAAACCGGTGACGCTCGATGACCGACAGATCAAACGCGTGAGCGTCAGCTCCTTGCAGCGCTGGGAGAAACTGGACATCCGCCCCGGCGATCAGGTGTCCATCAGCCTGGCCGGACTGACCATTCCCAGACTCGACAGCGTTGTACTGCGCAGTACCGAACGGGCTGAGGTAAACGTCCCGCTGGCAGCCGACTTCCATCATTTGAGTTGCTGGCAGCCGACGCCGGGGTGTGAAAGCCAATTCCTCGCACGACTAACCTGGCTCAGCGGCAAGCAGGGGCTGGCTTTGCCCCATGTCGGCCCCGGCACCTGGGAGAAACTTTTAGAAACAGGCCGTCTGAATAGCCTTCTGGATTGGTTGACCTTCGATGCTCAAGAGCTTGCTACCATTAACGGCTTCGGCGAACGCAGCAGCGCTCGTCTTTTGAACAGTTTCAACAGTGCTCGACAGCGTCCCTTCAGTCGTTGGCTGAAAGCCTTGGGTTTACCACCGATGGGGCAGGCGCAGCTTGCCGATTCATGGCAGGCAATGGCGAACCGAAACACCGAACGATGGCAGGCTGAAGCCGGTATCGGCCCGGGACGTGCGGCGCAATTGAGCGCGTTTTTCCGCGACCCGCAGGTCCTGGCCTTGAGTGAAACATTAAGGGTTGCCGGGATTGACGGTTTCTAGAGACCTACAATCCACGGCAGCCGGGAACCCCCAGGGGCCGATGCGCTCCAACGCCCATTGCCACACCGACCCGCTTGCCTTTGCGCATGGAGCTTTTATGAAATTTCTTTCACCGCTAGCCCTGTTGACCCTCTGCAGCGTGCTGGCCGCTCCACTGATGGCGGCCGAAGAAGCGCCGGAACTGACCGGCTGCGCAGCCAAGAAACAGGGCATCATCAACCAGATCGAACTGGCCAAGTCACACGGCAACGCCGATCAGCAAGCTGGCCTGGAAACCGCCTTGAGCGAAGTCACGGCGCATTGCACCGACGCCTCGCTGAAGAAAGAACGGGAAAACAAAGTCCTCGACGCCAAGCATGAAGTCAGCAAACGTCAGGCCGACCTCGACAGCGCCATGAAAAAAGGCGACCCCGACAAGATCAACAAACGCAAAGACAAACTCGCCGAGTCCCGCAAGGAATTGCAGGACGCACTCGACGAACTGGATAAGTAGCTCGGTAGTGATCGTTCCCACGCAGAGCGTGGGGAACGATCAACTAGCCAGCGAGAATCAATGATCCCGAAACTGTTTATGGCAAGCACTGCAGGCATCTTCGACTTTCTGCACCGCCGGCCCCAGGTTGCTGGCCTTGTAAGGTTGAACCTGGCTGGCGATCACCAATTCACCGGTGGCGGCTTCAAGGTTGCGGGACATTTCCTGAAAACGAGCCTGCTGTTGCCAGACGTTGTCCTTGGCGCTGGTGTGATCTTCTTCGCGCACCTGTGGAAAATGTTTCCACGGCTCATGGGACAGCGCATCGAGTTTCACGGCGCCGTCGGCGAATTTCTGACCATCAAACGGAATGCGGCCACGCAACATGCCGCCCAGGTCTTCGCCGGTCTTGAGCATCTGCTTGAAAATCGCCTTGCGCTGACCCAGCGGCGAATTCGGATCGACACCGCCGCAAGCGGACAACGTCAGGCAGGCCAGCAATACAACAGAAAGTCTTTTAAGAGTCATGGTGGCTTCAGGTCACGGGAACGGCCGCCAGTATCCTCGCGTCATCGACAAAGACCAATAGCCCTATTATCAATACGGGTTGTTTGAGCGCATGGAGCACTCAGGCGACCGGCAAAGGAATTACTCCATGAACAGCCGTTTCAAGGCATGGCGTCACCACCTCGCGTGGACTCTTCCAATGGTGGCCGTCCTCGCCGGCTGCACCGGCGGCGATAACAACAAGCCAAAAACCCATGCACTCGCTACCTATTCCAGTGCCACCTGGGAAGCGCTGCCGGCGGTGTCCGACAGCGATCTGGTCGCCGGCTTCGGTTCGTGGCGCAGCGCGTGCACCCGGCTCAAGGCCGACCCGGTCTGGGGTGCAACCTGCACCGCCTCCGCCAACGTGCCGCAAACCGCCACCGATATTCGCGATTTCCTCAAACAGAATCTGGACGTCTATGGCCTGCGTGCCGCCAATGACAACCCCAACGGCTTGATCACCGGCTACTACGAACCGGTCTACCCCGGCAGCTTGACCCAAACCGCAGCAGCAAATATCCCGGTGTATGGCGTACCCGAAGACATGATCATTGTCTCGTTGGACAGCCTCTACCCGGAACTCAAGGGCAAGCGCCTGCGCGGTCGACTGGAAGGGCGAGTGCTCAAGCCTTATGACGATGCGGCAACTATTGAGACCAAAGGGGTCAAGGCCCCGGTGGTGGCCTGGCTGACCGATCCGATGAACCTGCAATTCCTGCAAATCCAGGGCTCGGGGCGTATTCAGCTCGATGACGGTCGCCAGCTGCGCATCGCTTACGCCGACCAGAACGGCCATCCGTACCGTCCCATCGGCCGCTGGCTGGTGGAGCAAGGCGAGCTGAAGAAAGAAGACGTGACCATGGGCGCGATCAGCCATTGGGCCAAGGCCAACCCGACGCGCATTCCCGAACTGCTCGGCAGCAACCCCAGCTATGTGTTTTTCACCCGTAACCCGGACAGTAACGAAGGACCGCGCGGCTCGTTGAATGTGCCGCTCACTGCCGGCTTTAGCGCGGCGGTGGACCGCAAGGTCATTCCGCTGGGCAGTCTGTTGTGGTTATCCACCACCAAACCGGATGGCACTGCACTGGTTCGCCCGGTGGCGGCTCAGGATACCGGCGGCGCGATTGCCGGCGAAGTACGTGCGGATCTGTTCTGGGGCACAGGCGAGGCGGCCGGGCAATTGGCCGGGGACATGAAGCAGCAGGGGCAGATCTGGATGTTGTGGCCTAAAGGTGCGGCGTTGCCACAGGTGCCTCAGGTAGCTGATGCGGCGAACACCAACCCCTGAGATGTGCATGGGCAATTAGATAGCTATCGCGAGCAGGCTCACTCCTACAATTGATCTTCAGTGATCACAAACCTTGTAGGCGTGAGCCTGCTCGCGATGAGGCCAGCAAAATCACCGACTTTTAAACAGACACCACAAAGAAACTCACAATCAACCCCATCCCCACAAACCACACCAACGACCGCAATACCGCCCAGTCCGCCAGGTAGCAAATGATGTACAGCAACCGGCTGGTGATGAACAACACCGACAGCACATTGATCGTCACCAGCTCGGCATTGCCAGCCAGGTGCGCCACGATCACCGCTGCCGCGAACGCCGGGGTCACTTCAAAACTGTTCAGTTGCGCAGCATGCGCGCGTCGAGCCAAACCATTGAGTGACTCGAGAAAGTCCCGGGGATCATGGTTGTCTCTCAGCCCATACCGACCACCGGCCTTGGCAATCGCCGTGCAGACATAAGGCAGGAAAATCGCGATCAAAATGCACCACAGCGCAACCGTCATAAAGCAGTCCTTTCTTCAGTTTGGAAATTCGGGTTTCGGTTAAAACTTCATCACCAGGATGCCGATCAGCACCAGCCCACAGGCTAAGAGCCGTGGCCGGCCGAAAGGTTCTTTCAGGTAGCGCATGCCGAACAGCACCACCAGTATTACGCTGATCTCACGCAACGCCGCCGCTTCGGCAATCGAGCCCAGCTGCATGGCCCACAGCACCAAAGCGTAACTGAACAACACGCAAAACCCGACCGCCAGCCCCAGCCGCCATTGCTCCCGCCAGAACAGCATGAACGCCGGCCGCTTGCGCACCAGCGCCAGCAACGGAAATGGCCAGGCACTCAGCAACGTGACCCAGACCAGGTAATCCAGCGGGTGTGACCAGCGCCGCAACGCCTGGCCGTCAATGAACGTGTAGCAGCCGATGCACAGACCGATCAGCGCCACCACCGGCAGCATCGACCACGGCAAACGTGCGCCGCCACCGCCCTGCCACAGCAGGCACAGCATGCCGAACGGGATCAGCAGGATTCCGAAGATCTGCTGATTCGTCAGCACTTCCCCGGCAAAGATCAGTGTCAAGGCCAGCACCACCAACGGCGACAGCCCGCGCATCAAAGGATAGACCAGCCCCAGATCACCGACCCGATAGGCCTGAATCAGCAGATAGCGATACAGCAATTCGAACGCCGCCGAGGCTAGAATCCACGGCCAGATGTCGATGGGCGGCACGTTCACAAACGGCAGCATCACGGCGACAAACAACATTGCCACGCTGTCCATGCAGGCCACCACCAACAAACGTTCGGCACTGAATTTGATCAGGGTATTCCACGCCGCATGCAACAGTGCCGCGACTAACACCAGTGCTGTTGCAAGCACGGCCTACTCCTTCATTTGTTTTTATTTCCGGCGGGACGCGCCCGGATAATTGATTCGCGATATGTCAGCAGCTGTTTATACTGCAAGCGACCACGCCGCACTCAGTTGCGCACAGACTAATTCCAAAAATTTCTGCCCATGCCCGCTCTCACCGAGAACGGTCAACGGCATGCGTATGCCTGATCAAAGCGTCAAGACTACCGACAGAGACCTTGCGCATGCCACTCGCCTTGCTTGCCCTCGCTGTTGCCGCGTTCGGCATCGGCACCACTGAATTCGTCATCATGGGCCTGCTGCCCGACGTCGCTCGCGACCTCGCCGTCAGCATTCCACACGCCGGCCTGCTGATCACCGGCTACGCCCTGGGCGTGGTGTTCGGCGCGCCGATCCTTGCGGTCGGCACGGCCAACATGCCGCGCAAGGCAACATTGCTGGGGATGACGCTGATGTTCATCCTCGGCAACGTCCTGTGTGCCCTGGCGCCGAACTACGCCACCTTGATGGCGGCTCGCGTGGTCACTGCGTTGTGCCACGGTGCGTTCTTCGGCATCGGTTCGGTGGTCGCGGCCGGTCTGGTCGCACCGAACAAACGGGCGCAAGCCATTGCGATGATGTTCACCGGCCTGACGCTGGCCAATGTGCTGGGCGTGCCCTTGGGCACCGCGCTTGGGCAGTACGCCGGCTGGCGCTCGACCTTCTGGGCGGTCTCGGTGATTGGTGTGATTGCCGCCATCGCACAATGGCTCTGGCTGCCGAAACACATCGCCATGGACAAGGCCAATCTGGCCAGCGAGTTCAAGGTGCTGGGCAAGGTCAATGTGTTGCTGGCGCTGGGCATGAGCGTGCTGGCGTCGACCAGTCTGTTCAGCGTGTTCACTTACATCGCGCCAATCCTGCAAGACATCACGGGCGTCAGCCCGCATGGCGTGACCATCATGTTGCTGTTGTTTGGCGTCGGCCTGACCGCTGGCAGCATGCTCGGCGGTCGACTGGCGGACAGTCGCTTACTGCCTTCGCTGGTGGGCATGGCGCTCGCTGTGCTGGTGGTGCTGGCGGCATTCACGCAGACCAGCCATTCGGTGATTCCTGCGGCGATCACGCTGGTGCTGTGGGGCGTTTTTGCGTTCGCCCTGTGCCCGATTCTGCAGCTGCTGATCATCGATCAGGCACACGAAGCGCCCAACCTCGGCTCGACGCTGAATCAGAGCGCGTTCAACCTCGGTAACGCAGCGGGCGCGTGGATTGGTGGGCTGGTAGTTGCCAGTGGCGCCGACCTGGCGGACTTGCCGTGGACCGGCGCGCTGGTCAGCGGTTTGACGGTGCTGACGGCGTTGTTCTTTATTTACCTGCAGCGTCGGAGTGCGGCTGCGGTGAATGTGTCCGGCTGAATAGCTGCATCGTTTCGCACACGGCTATCGCGAGCAGGCTCACGCCTACAGGGACCGCGTCCTTCCCTTTAGAAGTGAGCCTGCTCGCGATGAAGCTGACGCGGTACACCTGTCTTTACTTCTCTTCGCGTCCGCGTGAATCCGGCGCCTGATCGGCACCCTTCTTTGGCGGCCCACTCTCGCTGCGAATCTGCGCATGACTGATCAGCGCAAAGATGCAGCTGCCGCCGATGATATTCCCCGCCAGCGTCGGCCCGGCGAACACCAGCCAGAAATCCTTCCACGGCAACTCGCCGGCAAACACCAGGTACGACACCTCGGCCGAACCGACCACGATGTGAGTGAAGTCACCCAGCGCCATGAGGTAGGTGATGAGGATGATGATCCACATTTTCGCGCTCTCCATGGACGGAATCATCCAGACCATGGTGGCGATCATCCAGCCCGAAACGATGCCCTTGGCGAACATCTGGCTGGCGTGGTTTTCCATGACTTTGCGGCCGATTTCGAGGAAGGCCAGGTCGGTTTTGCTGTCGAAAATCGGCAGGTTCAGCATCACGTAGGCCACCAGCAACGTGCCGCACAGGTTGCCTCCCAGCACTACCGTCCACAGGCGCAGTAATCGGCCGAAGTTGTTCAGTGTGGGTTGGGTCATGACCGGCAACACGGCGGTCAGGGTGTTTTCGGTGAATAACTGCTGGCGGGCGAGGATCACCGCAAGAAAACCGGCGCAGTAGCCAAAACTGGCGATCACCTTGAAGTGCTCGCCGTCCGGCAGCCGCGAGTTGAGCAATCCCATGGCCATCAGCGACAGGCCCATGGTCAGGCCGGCGGCCAGCGCCGACCACCACAACGCAGCGATGCTGCGCTCGAGTTCCTGGTCACCCTGTGTCCGAATGATTTCGTGCAGTACGGCCGCACGGGGCGGCTGGTTTTTGTCGACGTCGTGCTGTTCTTCAGCCGAGAGGTTCGGGGTCTTGCCGTCTTTTGGGGTGTCCATAGCGTTCCTGAACCGGTGGCGTGTCATGTAGGTACGACACGCGCGATTCGGCGCTGTTCAGTGTTCGAATAAACGAAGCCATTTCCGCAGGAGCCGAGCTTGCTCGCGATGGCGTCATTCGCATCACCGCCGAAACCGACGTGAATCGATCGCGAGCAAGCTCGGCTCCTACAGGGCTCGCATTACTCGCTCGCCACATCATCCTGAAACTGATCTTTGACGTACTTGATCTCGGTACGCCCGTGCGGTGCAGGCAAGCCGTCTTCGCCCAGGTTGACGAACACCATCCTCTCTACTGTCAGGATGCTTTTGCGAGTGATTTTGTTGCGCACTTCGCAGGTCAGCGTGATGGAGGTGCGACCGAACTCGGTGGCGGTAATGCCCAGCTCGATGATGTCGCCCTGGCGAGAGGCGCTGACAAAATTGATTTCGGAAATGTACTTGGTGACGACGCGCTGGTTGCCCAGCTGAACGATGGCATAGATCGCCGCTTCTTCGTCGATCCAGCGCAACAGGCTGCCGCCAAACAGCGTGCCGTTGGGGTTGAGGTCTTCAGGTTTAACCCATTTGCGGGTGTGGAAATTCATAGGGGGCTCCGGGTTCGAGGCGTTTGAGCGCTAGGGTTCTGCCCCCAGCTTCAAGTTTTAAGCGACAAGCTGCAAGTAAAAGCAGATTCGCTGTTACTTGCCGCTTGTAGCTTGTCACTTGCCACTAGCCGGACAAAGAAAGCTATAATCGCCACCGATTTAGAACGGCTACTGCCGTTTTCCCGCCACCTGTCCGAGGGGCGCTGCAGCAGGTTCGACCTGTCAGGCTCGGATGGGGCGTTGCTTGGTCGTTATCGACCAGACACTAAACGCACAACGGCGCCCATTCGCATACATTACGAATGGAGGCTCATCATGAGCGCTGTTATCACGCCTGCAGATTTTAACGATTACAAAGTGGCCGACATGTCCCTGGCTGCCTGGGGCCGTCGCGAAACCATCATCGCCGAATCCGAAATGCCTGCCCTGATGGGTCTGCGCCGTAAATACGTCGGTGAGCAGCCACTCAAAGGCGCGAAAATCCTCGGCTGCATCCACATGACCATTCAGACTGCCGTGCTGATCGAAACCCTGGTTGCCCTGGGTGCCGAAGTACGTTGGTCGTCCTGCAACATTTTCTCGACTCAAGACCAGGCCGCTGCCGCTATCGCTGCTGCCGGTATCCCGGTTTTCGCCTGGAAAGGCGAGACTGAAGAAGAGTACGAGTGGTGCCTGGAGCAAACCATCCTCAAAGATGGCGCGCCTTGGGATGCCAACATGATCCTCGACGACGGCGGCGACCTGACTCAACTGCTGCACGACAAGTACCCACAGGTTCTGGACCGCGTCCACGGCGTGACCGAAGAAACCACCACCGGCGTTCACCGCCTGCTGGACATGCTGGCGAAGGGCGAGCTCAAAATCCCGGCCATCAACGTCAACGACTCGGTAACCAAGTCCAAGAACGACAACAAGTACGGCTGCCGTCACAGCCTGAACGACGCGATCAAGCGCGGTACCGACCACCTGCTGTCCGGCAAGCAAGCGCTGGTCATCGGTTACGGTGACGTGGGCAAGGGCTCCGCTCAGTCCCTGCGTCAGGAAGGCATGATCGTTAAAGTCTCCGAAGTTGACCCGATCTGCGCCATGCAAGCCTGCATGGATGGCTACGAGCTGGTTTCGCCGTTCATCGACGGCATCAACGACGGCACCGAAGCAAGCATCGACAAAGCGCTGCTGGGCAAGATCGACCTGATCGTGACCACCACCGGTAACGTCAATGTTTGCGACTCGAACATGCTCAAAGCCCTGAAGAAGCGTGCTGTTGTCTGCAACATCGGTCACTTCGACAACGAAATCGACACCGCTTTCATGCGCAAAAACTGGGCGTGGGAAGAAGTGAAGCCACAGGTTCACAAAATCCACCGCACCGGCCCGGGCGCTTTCGACGCTCAGAACGATGACTACCTGATCCTGCTGGCCGAAGGCCGTCTGGTTAACCTGGGTAACGCTACCGGTCACCCAAGCCGCATCATGGACGGTTCGTTCGCCAACCAGGTGCTGGCGCAGATCTTCCTGTTCGGCCAGAAGTACGCCGACCTGTCGCCAGCCCAGAAAGCCGAGCGCCTGACGGTTGAAGTACTGCCGAAGAAACTCGACGAAGAAGTGGCCCTGGAAATGGTCCGCGGTTTCGGCGGCGTTGTGACTCAACTGACCAAGACCCAGGCCGACTACATCGGCGTGACCGTCGAAGGTCCGTTCAAGCCGCACGCTTACCGCTACTAAGACACAGCAGCTGCGAGCTTTAAGCTTCAAGCGGCAAGCAAGGTCAAAAGCCGAACTTGCCGCGCGAAGCTCGAGAGCTCTGCCCCTATTCCAAAACAGTTTCAGGCAGCAGGCTCCAGGCACAAGAGATCAGCGCACCTCCGCTTCTCTTGCAGCTCACAGCTTGCAGCTTGTAGCTGGAGGTGCCCTCCATGTCCCAAGACCGTCGCTACAGCTTCGAGTTCTTCCCTACGAAGACCGACGCTGGGCATGAAAAGCTGCTTGCCACTGCTCGTCAGCTGGCCACGTATAACCCCGATTTCTTCTCCTGCACCTATGGCGCTGGCGGTTCGACCCGTGATCGCACCCTCAACACCGTGTTGCAGCTCGAAAGCGAAGTCAAAGTCCCTGCCGCACCGCACCTGTCTTGCGTCGGCGACAGCAAGGACGACTTGCGCGGCCTGCTGGCTCAATACAAAGCAGCCGGCATCAAGCGTATCGTTGCCCTGCGCGGTGACCTGCCTTCGGGCATGGGCATGGCCAGCGGCGAAATGCGCCACGCCAATGACCTGGTCGAATTCATTCGTGAAGAGACCGGCGATCATTTCCACATCGAAGTCGCCGCTTACCCGGAAATGCACCCGCAAGCGCGCAATTTCGAAGACGATATCGCCAACTTCGTGCGCAAGGCCAACGCTGGCGCGAACAGCGCGATCACCCAGTACTTCTTCAACGCCGACAGCTACTTCTACTTCGTCGAGCGTGTACGGGCAGCGGGCGTGAACATCCCGATCGTGCCGGGGATCATGCCGATCACCAACTACAGCAAACTGGCGCGCTTCTCTGACGCCTGTGGCGCAGAAATCCCGCGCTGGATCCGTAAACAGCTGGAAGCCTACGGCGACGACACCCAAAGCATTCAAGGCTTTGGTGAGCAAGTCATCACCGAAATGTGCGAACGCCTGCTGCAAGGTGGTGCACCGGGCCTGCACTTCTACACACTGAATCAGGCTGAAGCGAGTCTGGCGGTGTGGAACAACCTGAAGTTGCCGCGCTGAAACAGTGCAAAACCCCGAAAAGGCTCTGGCGAAATCCAGGGCCTTTTTTATGGAAGATGCCTTGCGCCAGAGCTTCTGGATCCAGTTTCTGGCTCTTTATGATTTCTCGTCGTAATCTCAAGCCATGCCCCTGATTTCGCGATGTCTGACCGTGCTGCTTTTTACTTGCCTGAGCTTCGCCGCCCGGGGCGAGAAGCTGCGCATTGTCACCGAACCGTGGGCGCCTTACGTCTACGAGGAAGACGGCAAAGCCCTGGGACTGGATTACGAAACCACCGCCATCGTCTTCAAACGCCTGGGGATCGAAGTAGACTGGCAGTTCCTGCCGTGGAAACGCTGCCTGTCGATGCTCGAAACCGGTCAGGCAGACGGCGCGCTGGACATTTTCCACAGCGATGAGCGTGACGCGACGCTGCTCTACCCCGGGGAACCGCTCTCGGAAGTCGAATTCGTGATGTTCTACGCCAATGACCGGCCCCATCCGTTTCGTACCCTCGACGACCTGAAAGGCCTGACCATCGGCACTTCACCGGGCTATCTCTATAGCAAGGATTTCAGCGACTCAACGCTGTTCATCCGCGAGCCGGCGCCGACCCATGAAGCCAACTTCGGCAAGCTGGTACGTGGACGGATTGACCTGTTAATCACTGATCGCCGGGTTGGCCAGCATTTGCTCGATGAATTGGGTATCCGCGGCAGCATCACTGAAAACCCGACCGTTATCAGCCACCAGAGCCAGTTTCTGGCAGTACGCAAAAATGCCGGCATGGACCTGCTGGTGCAGCGTTTCGGTGCCGAACTCAAGCGTTTCAAACGCGAGCCCGCCTACGCGGAGTTGAGCGCCCGTTATGGCACCGATCCTGGCCCCGATGTGAAAGCCACCACCGCCACTTCGGCCACCATAAAAACCGTTGAGCAGCAGGAAAGCGGCGCGCAGTGATTGCTCTGTTATACTCCGGCCTTCCCGCCAGGCTCACGCCCGGACGCTCGGACTTGTTCAAGGCATCTCGATCCCGCTACAGCGCAGCTTTTCAGCCCGCGCGAGCGCTCCAGACGAGCTTTCAAGGCCCAGCAGGACCGGACGGGATTGCGTTCCTCTTAAACGCCATTCGCGCCAGGCAAGACTCCCATTGGGCCAAGCCCTAACTAAAACAGGATTACTCATGTCCTTTGCTTCCCTCGGTCTCTCCGAGGCTTTAGTCCGCGCCATCGAGGCAGCGGGCTATACCGAGCCTACTCCGGTGCAACAGCGGGCCATTCCCGCCGTGTTGCAAGGTCGCGACCTGATGGTTGCGGCTCAGACAGGTACTGGTAAAACCGGTGGCTTCGCCCTTCCGATCCTGGAACGGCTGTTCCCTAACGGTCACCCGGACAAATCCCAGCGTCACGGCCCGCGCCAACCGCGCGTCCTGGTCCTGACCCCTACTCGCGAACTCGCGGCTCAAGTCCACGAGAGCTTCAAGGTCTATGCCCGTGACCTGAAGTTCGTCAGCGCCTGCATCTTCGGCGGCGTCGGCATGAACCCGCAGGTTCAGGCCATGTCCCGTGGTGTTGACGTGCTGGTGGCCTGCCCTGGCCGCCTGCTCGACCTCGCCGGCCAAGGCAGCGTCGATTTGTCCCACGTGGAAATCCTCGTGCTGGACGAAGCCGACCGCATGCTCGACATGGGCTTTGTCCATGACGTGAAGAAGGTCCTGGCCCGACTGCCGGCCAAACGGCAGAACCTGCTGTTCTCGGCGACGTTCTCCAAGGACATCACCGACCTCGCCGGCAAGCTGCTGCACAACCCGGAACGCATCGAAGTCACGCCGCCGAACACCACGGTCGAGCGTATCGAACAGCGCGTATTCCGCCTGCCAGCCAACCACAAGCGTTCGCTGCTGGCCCACCTGATCACCGCAGGCGCCTGGGAACAGGTGCTGGTGTTCACCCGCACCAAGCACGGCGCCAACCGCCTGGCCGAGTACCTGGACAAACATGGCCTCAGCGCCGTTGCGATCCACGGCAACAAGAGCCAGAACGCCCGCACCAAAGCCCTGGCCGACTTCAAGGCCGGTGAAGTGCGCATCCTGGTCGCCACCGACATCGCCGCTCGCGGCCTGGACATCGACCAGTTGCCACACGTGGTCAACTTCGAACTGCCGAACGTCGACGAAGACTACGTGCACCGTATCGGCCGTACTGGCCGTGCCGGTCGTTCGGGCGAGGCGATCTCGCTGGTCGCTCCGGACGAAGAGAAGCTGCTGAAAAGCATCGAACGCATGACCAAGCAGAAGATTGCCGACGGCAACCTGATGGGCTTCGACTCCAGCGCCGTAGAAGCCGAGAAACCTGAAGTTCGCGAGCGTCCGGATGTGCGTAACCCGCGCAACCCACGTGGCCCGCGTGGCGACGGCCCGAACGGCACCGGTGGTGGTGGCGGTCGCAAGGACAAAGGCAAGGACAAGGGCGGCAAGGAAAAACCTGCCGCCACTGGCCGTGGCGATCGCCCGGCCCGTGAACACAAGCCACGCGAAGGCACTCCGGCGCGCGAGCAACAGCGTCCGGCGCCACGCGCTGCCGCGGCTGACCGTGCTCCAGACGAGTTCCTGGACGACGATATCGATAACTTCGGTAACCGCGTTGATTACGTCCCTCAAGCCAAACCGGCTCAGGGCCGTGGTCGCCGTCCGGGTGCTCCGGCACAAGGCACGACGGCTGGTGCAGGTGCTCCGCGCACCGGCGGCAAGCCTCAGGGTCGCCAAAGCGGTCCGCGCAGCAGCGACGGCGCCACCACCGGCACGCCGCCGGCCAAGCGCAGCGGTCCACGCAGTGGCGCTCCACGTGACGGTCAGGCCCGTCGCGAAGAAGGCCGCAACCGTCGCCCGGCCCGTGACGATCAGCCGCGTTCGGAACCGGCCGTGCAAAACCCGCGCGGTCCGGCGCCGAAGATCATTCACAAGGAGTCGAAAACCGATCGTTTCCCGACTCCCGAGCAACTTGATCAACTGCCAGGCCGTCCGCGTGGCGAAAAACCAGCGTTGCTGACCCGCAATCGCTAAGTTATCGCCGCAATGAAAAATGCCCCTGATCTCACGATCCGGGGCATTTTTTTAGCCTGATGAAAAACCCTGTGAGAGCGGGCTTGCCCGCGATGGCGTCAGTCCAGCCAACACCTATGTTGCCTGATCCACCGTAATCGCGGGCAAGCCCGCTCCCACAATGTTTCGCATTGTCTGAACAGGTTTTGGTGGGCAATAAAAAACGCCCCCGACCGTGAGGTCGGGGGCGTTCTTGTGTCTGCGGCGAAAATTACTTCGCTTTCACACCTTCAAAGGTGACGTACAGATCAACCGCGTCGGACTGTGGACCCAGGTCCATCATCTTGCCGAAATCAGAACGCTTGATGCTGGTGGTGCCTTCGAAGCCGGCACGGTAGCCGCCCCATGGATCCTTGCCTTCACCCAGGAAAGTAGCCTTGACCACAACTGGTTTGGTGACACCCGCAATGGTCAGGTCGCCGGCCACGTCGGCAGTGACTTTACCGTCGGCGTTTTTGCCGGTGGTTTTAACGCTGGTGGACACGAAGGTGGCTTTAGGGAAATCAGCCACTTTCAGGAAGTCTTTGCTGGAGATGTGCTTGTCACGCTCAGCGTTGTTGGTGAAAACGCTCGCCGTGTTCACGTTGAACTCGATCTTGCTGTCTTCTGGCTTGGCAGCATCAAAGCTGAACTTGCCGTCGATGTCCTTGAAAGTACCGGTGATGTAGCTGTAACCCAGGTGGCTGATCTTGAAGTCGACGAAGGCGTGCTGGCCAGTTTTGTCGACGACGTAGTCAGCAGCCATTACGTTGGCGGACAACAGGGCAGAACCGATTGCCAGAGCGGCGAGAGTCTTTTTCAACATGTCTTGTATTCCTTGAGGGCTAAGTTGAACGTCAGGCTTTGCGACCCAGCATTCGTTTCAGGGTCACATCACGGTCGATAAAGTGGTGCTTCAATGCTGCCAACGCATGGAGACCGGAAAAAATTACCAATGCCCATGCCAGGTAGAGATGAATCGCACCTGCGTTATCTGCCTGGTCCGGTAGCCCGGAAACCAGTGCAGGCACTTCAAACCAGTCAAACACCGGAATCCCGACACCCTCTGCGGTGGAAATCAGGTAACCGGCAATCATCACAGCGAACAAACAGAGATACAGAAAAGCATGCCCGAACTTGGCGCCAAGACGCGTCATGCGGCTGTAGCTGGTCAGCGTTGGCGGCGGTGGGCTGATGAAGCGCCACACCACGCGTAACACCATGACAGCCAGCAGGATCAGACCGATGCTCTTGTGCAGGTCAGGTCCTGCCTTGCGCCAAGGGTCGTAGTAGCCGAGACCGACCATCCACAGACCCAGACCGAACAAACCGAACACTGCCAGCGCTACGCCCCAGTGCATGAAGATGCTGACCCAGCCGTAGCGAGAGGTAGAGTTTCGTAGTTGCATTGCCGAGTCCCTGTAAGTGCTGGCCCAAGACTATCGAGTTATCTATCGAATTAAAGCGGAAAATTTCGCTTTGAAATATCGAGAAATACGATCAAGAGCTTGAAATAGGCGTGTTAAGGAAAGATTAAAGACCCATGCGTAAGAAAAGATGAAGCCCAACTAAAGAACACCCTCGCCCCTGGTTTTATTCGATTCTTAGTACCGGCTTTTCTTCAGGCATAAAAAAACGCGGCATCTCTGCCGCGTTTTTTAGTCCAGACGCTTACTGCGCCTTGGTCTCCGTTGCCGGGGTTGCAGCCGGTTTGGCGGCTGGTTTTTTCGCCGGTTCGGTTTTCTTCACCGGGGCCTTGGCTGGAGCCTTTTTGGTATCGGTTTTGGCGGCAGGCTTTTTAGCCGGTGCCTTTTTGGCAGGCTCGGCTTTCACTGGTGTTGCAGGCTTCGGTGCTTCGACCGGCGCTGGCGCAACAACCGGGGCTGGATCCGGCGCCGGTGGCGTGTAAGGCGCAGGAGCCTTGACCGGCTCTGCCTTCTTGTCGTCATCCGAACCACCGAACAGGTTGCTGAAGAAGTTACCTTTCTTCGCCGCCACTGCACCGGCCGCTGCTGCCGGCACCACTTTCGCCGGTTCAAACGACTTGCCCGCCGCCAGGTCTTCTACCTGACTGGCCGCACGCTGGCCGGTGCGCAATGCGCCTTCCAGGGTGCCTGGGTACAAGGTATCGGTGTGTTCGCCAGCAAAGGCTACGCGCTGGATCGGGCGTTCCCACAGGCGCCAGTACTTGCTGATCTGGCCCGGGCCGAAGGCCAGGTAGGCGCCGCCCATCGAAGGATCGGTGCTATAGCGGCGGATTTCATAACCGGTGAACGAACCGCGCGCCTGTGGATAAAAGGCGTGCAGGCGAATCAGCACCTGATCGACCATCTGCTTGTCGCCGAACGCCTGCATCACACGAGCATTGTCGCCGGACAGGTTGATCACCACATTGGCGCCACCCTTCAACGCCGGCTCGATCCACAACATGCCGAGGCCGGTGTTGCTGAAAATCTCGCCGGACATGCGCGCCTTGGGTTCCCATACCGGCGTCTTGAACTTCAGCATGATCTGGTCGCGCCAACCGTAGTTGGTGCCTTTGATAGCGCCCATGTGCTGGGCATCCAGCGACGGGATCATCTGGATCTTGTTCAGTGCGCGCAGCGGCACCGCCAACACTACGTAGTCTGCCTGATAACCGACCGAGCCGACTTTGACGGTCACGCCGTCCTTGTCCTGGGTAATCGACGAGACCGGGGAGTTGGTCTTGATGGTTTTCAGCTGTTTAACAAACGCCTGGGCCAGCACTGTACTGCCGCCCACCAGTCGCGAAGCACGCAGGTCACGATCGGATGTGCCACGGTAAACACGGCTTTGCTGCGCGTAATACAGCAGCGACAGGCGCGAAGGTTCGTCGTAGCGGGTACGAATCTGCTGGTTGATCAGCTGACGCGCAGTGGCAGGCAGGTTCTGCTTGTCGAGCCAGTTGGATACGTTGATCTGATCCAGCGTTTGCAAAGTGCTGGTGGCGAGCGGGTTCTGCGGATCGTCAATCGAGCGCGCCAGATCATCCTGGGTTTTTTCGAAGCGCTTGAGCGCGTCGGCGGTGGCCGGTTGCTTGGTCGCCAGATCTGCCGCGGAGAAGTACTCACCGTCGATCAGATAACTTGGGGTACGCACGAATTCCGGGGCCGGCGCAGTGCTCAGCTTGAAGGTCGATACGTATTTGTTCAGCACCGGCTGGGTCTTGTCGTTGCCGATCCACTCACTGGTGGCCATGCCGGAGCGACCGCCCAGGCTCGGTTTGGCTTCCAGCAGGGTGACCTGCCAGCCTTTGTTCTGCAGCTCGTAAGCCGCCGTCAGGCCAGACAGCCCGCCGCCGATCACGATCGCGGTTTTATCCTTGGCCAGCGCAGACACGCTGAACAGCCCCAACATCACCAGCGCACAGGCGCGCAGCCAACCGACAGACATTCAGCGAACTCCGGAAATACATGAGGAAATAGCAGTTTTTACGAGTCAGGCGACTCCAGGAACCGCGAAGGATACGTCAGGCTTCAGACGCCCGCCAGCAACGTCTATCGCCCCATACAAAGTAGCTCAATCGTCACAATGGGTTGTCCCGGCGCGACGCATTGCATAGGCTTGCGCGATTGTTTACCCGCCTACGTCACGGGTAGCCTCGAGGAGACATAAAATGGGCCTGAATAAACAGTGGATGGAACGCGATCTCGCGGTGTTATGGCATCCCTGCACCCAGATGAAAGATCACGAACAACTGCCGCTGATCCCGATCAAGCGTGGTGAAGGCGTGTGGCTGGAAGACTTCGAAGGCAAGCGCTACCTCGACGCTGTCAGCTCCTGGTGGGTCAACGTGTTTGGCCACGCCAACCCGCGCATCAACCAGCGCATCAAGGACCAGGTCGATCAGCTGGAGCACGTGATCCTCGCCGGTTTCAGCCACCAGCCGGTGATCGAGCTGTCCGAGCGCCTGGTGAAGATGACCCCGGAAGGCTTGACCCGGTGCTTCTACGCCGATAACGGTTCATCCTGCATCGAAGTCGCGCTGAAAATGAGCTTTCACTACTGGCTCAACCGCGGCCAGCCGAACAAGAAGCGCTTTGTCACCCTGACCAACAGCTACCACGGCGAAACCATGGCGGCGATGTCGGTCGGCGACGTGCCGCTGTTCACCGAAACCTACAAGGCCCTGCTGCTGGACACCATCAAGGTGCCGAGCCCGGATTGCTACCTGCGCCCGGATGGCATGAGCTGGGAAGAACATTCGTGCAACATGTTCGCGGCCATGGAACAGACCCTGGCAGAGCATCATGACACTGTCGCGGCAGTCATCGTCGAGCCGCTGATCCAGGGTGCTGGCGGCATGCGCATGTACCACCCGGTGTACCTCAAACTGCTGCGCGATGCCTGCGACCGTTATGGCGTGCACCTTATCCACGACGAAATCGCCGTCGGCTTCGGCCGCACCGGCACGATGTTCGCCTGCGAACAGGCCGGCATCCGCCCGGACTTCCTCTGCCTGTCCAAGGCCCTGACCGGCGGTTACCTGCCGCTGGCGGCTTGTGTGACGACCGAAGACGTCTACAGCGCCTTCTACGACGACTACCCGACCCTGCGCGCCTTCCTGCATTCGCACAGCTACACCGGCAACCCGCTGGCGTGCGCGGCGGCATTGGCAACACTGGATATCTTCGAAGAAGACAACGTCATCGAGAACAACAAGGCCCTGGCCGAGCGCATGGCGTCCTCTACTGCGCACCTGGCTGACCATCCGAACGTCTCGGAAGTACGCCAGACCGGCATGGTGCTGGCCATCGAGATGGTCAAGGACAAGGCCAGCAAGGAAGCCTATCCGTGGCAGGAACGTCGCGGCTTGAAGGTGTTCCAGCACGCACTGGACCGGGGTGCTTTACTTCGTCCGTTGGGCAGCGTGGTGTATTTCCTGCCGCCGTACGTGATCACGCCGGAGCAGATCGACTTTCTGGCCGAAGTGGCCAGCGAAGGGATCGACATCGCGACGCGTAACAGCGTCAGCGTGGCGGTGCCGAAGGACTTCCACCCCGGTTTCCGTGATCCGGGCTAGCACTGCTCGTCCCCACGCTCTGCGTGGGAATGCAGCCGGGGACGCTCCGCGTCCCAAAAGCGGACGCGGAGCGTCCGATGAGGCATTCCCACGCAGAGCGTGGGAACGATCAAATTAAAGAGAACCCGCATGAGACTGTCCCGCTTCTTTATCGACGCCCCCCTGAGCACCGGCGAACACGAGTTGCCCGAAGCCCAGGCCCATTACATCAGCCGCGTGCTGCGCATGGCCGAGGGCGATGCGTTGCAGCTGTTCGACGGCTCGGGCCACGAGTTTCGCGCCACGCTGGTGGAGGTTGGGAAGAAGCGCGTCGTGGTGCAGATCGATGGAAGCTTTGCCGGGCAAGTCGAGTCGCCGCTGGCGATCCATCTCGGTCAGGGCCTGTCCCGTGGCGAGCGCATGGATTGGGCGATTCAGAAAGCCACCGAACTGGGCGTCACCGAAATCACCCCGATCTTCAGCGACCGTTGCGAAGTCCGCCTCAAGGACGAGCGCGCCGACAAACGCCTGATGCATTGGCGCCAAGTGGCGATCAGCGCCTGTGAACAATGCGGGCGTTCGCGGGTACCGGTGATTCATCCGCCGCTGCTATTGGCGGATTGGTTGAAGCAGACTGAAGCCGAGCTGAAGTTGGTGCTGCACCCGGTGGCCGAGCCGTTGGTCAGTCACGCCAAACCTTCAAGCCTGGCATTCCTGATCGGCCCGGAGGGCGGGCTCTGCGACGCTGAAGTCGAGCAGGCCAAAGCCGCCGGTTTCCACGCCGCCCGCCTCGGCCCGCGCGTGCTGCGCACAGAGACTGCGCCGGTGGTGGCGTTGGCGGTTGCCCAGCAATTATGGGGTGACTTCTAGGGCCCTTTCGCGAGCAGGCTCGCTCCCACAGGAAATGCATTCCATGGTGGGAGCGAGCCTGCTCGCGAATGGCCGCGACACAGTCTAGCGACCGATCTGGCGGCTACTGAACCGGATCGCTCACCGGGTGGGCGATGATGGCCTTGAGTTCGCTGGTCATCGGGAACTCAAGGTTCAACCCTTTCGGCGGGATCGGCTGTTCAAACCAGCGCTGGTAGATGCCGTTGATCTCGCCCGAGCTGTACAGATCGGCCAACGCGCCATTCACCAGGGCAAGGAATTGCGGATCATCCTTGCGCACCATGCAGCTGTAGATTTCCCGCGATTGCTCCTCCCCGACCACCACCCATTTATGCGGGTCATGCGCCTTGGCGCGTTCGCCATAGAGCAGTGCGTCATCCATGTAGAACGCCGCCGCCCGACCTGACTGCAGCATCTGGAACGCTTCGCCGTGGTCCTTGGCGCTGATCACGAACATGTCGATCTTGTTGTCGACGTTGTAGCTCTTCAGAAAGCGTTCGTTGGTGGTGCCGGCGGTGGTCACCACGTTCTTGCCACGCAGATCGGCGAAGCTCTTGATCCCGCTGTCCCTGGCGGTCAGCAACTGGCCTTTGACGTAGATGAAGCCGTAGGAAAACGCCACTTGCTTCTGTCGTTCGGCGGTTACTCCAGTGGAGCCGCATTCGAGGTCGACGGTGCCGTTCTGCACCAGTGGAATCCGCGTCTGCGAGGTCACCAGGGTGTATTTCACTTTCAGCTCAGGCAGCTTCAATTGCTGACGGATGCGCTCGACTATCTTGCTCGCCAGATCCACGGAATAACCCATCGGCTGACCCGTGTGATCACCCACGTAGGAAAACGGCACCGACGCATCGCGGTAGCCCAGCGTGATGCTCTTGGCATTGGCAACCTTGTCCAGTGTGCCGGTCAGCGGCGCTTCATTGGCGTGAACCTGACCGCCCAGTAACAGCCCGAGGGTGCAGCCGAGCAACGTGATTTTTTGCATTGTTATTCTCCGTTGTGGGTATTGGGTCCTGATGGGTTCAGATGCGGGCGGCGGTGACGGTGATTTCCACCAGCACCTGCGGCCGCGCCAGATCGGCCTGCACCGTGGTGCGGCTCGGCGCTTGCCCCGGTGACAGCCAGGCTGACCAGACTTCATTCATTGCCGCGAAATCGGCATTGATGTCTTTCAGATAAATCGTCGCGCTGAGCACATGATCTTTGTCGCTGCCGGCCTCGGCCAGCAGAGCGTCGATTTTCGCCAGCACTTCCCGGGTCTGACCGCCCGCATCCAGGGCATCGCCCGGCACCTGACCGGAGAGAAACACCAGATCGCCGAAGGTCACGGCGCCTGACAGGCGTGGGTTGCTGTGAAAACGTTTAATGGTCATGACGGGGTCCTTTTCCAAGAGGGAAATTCAAGCGCCAGGGTGGCTGAAACCCAGCAGGTCAATGGACGTCTGGCGCTGACTGATCAACTCACTGAGCAACTGGCCACTGCCACAGGCCAGGGTAAAACCCAGCGCACCATGACCGAGGTTCAGCCACAGATTGCGGTAGGCCGTAGCGCCCAGCAGCGGCACGCCGCTGGGGGTCGCCGGACGCATGCCGGCCCACTCCACGGCGGCGTCGTAATCGCCGGCATTCGGAAACGTGTCGCGGGCCTGGCGCTTGATCAGGTTCAAGCGTTCTGGATCGACGGCCGGGTCAAAGCCGACAATGTCGACCATCGCCGCCACGCGCAATTGCTCGCCGATGCGCGCGTACACGATCTTGCGGTCGTAGTCGGTGATGCTCAGCTCAGGCGCCCGGTGTTCGACACCAATCGGCAGCGTCAGGCTGTAACCCTTCAGGGGATAGAGCGGCAGCCGCAGACGGGGCAGCGCCAGCAACGGACTGCGATGGCCGGCGGCGATCACCAGTTGCTCGACGGGCAATGCCTCTGCGCCCAATTCAATGCCGGTGACTGTGCCATTGCTGTGTTGAATCGCGGTTACCGCGTGGCCGAGGCGAAATTCACAACGGCCGGACGCCTTCAGTCGCGCCACCAGTTGCTGGCAAAAACCATGGCAATCGCCGACCTCTTCGTCCGGCGTATAGATCGCGCCGACAAAAGGCGCACCCGCCAGCGCTGGTTCCAGCCGCATGCACTCGGCGGCAGACAACACCTGCTGTTGCTGCGGATCGGCCAGGCCTTGGCGCGCTTTCCCGAAGCTGGCCGGGTTGCGGAAGGTCACCAGTTTGCCGTTGCGCCGCCATTGGAAATCGTTCAGCCCATCGTCTTCGCGCCAGGCTTTCAGTGTGCTCTGGCTGAACAGCGCCAGGCGCAGCAGGTGCGCGGCGTTTTCACGGTTGACCGAGCGGCGGCACGCGGCGAGGAACGACGCCATCCAGCGCCATTGCACCGGATCGAGCCGTGGGCGTAGTTTCAACGGCGAGTCGCCGCGCAACATCCAGCCAATGGCCTGCAACGGCACACCGGCGTCCGCCAGTGGCGCCACGTAGCGATAGGACAACTGGCCGCCGTTGGCGAAACTGGTTTCGCTGCCCAGCGAATTCCGGGCCTCGACCACCGTCACCTCAATGCCGTCGCGCACCAGCGCATACGCCGTTGCCAGGCCAATCACGCCACCGCCGATGATGCACACACGCTGAACCATGTCCGTCCCTAAAACCGTTGTGAAGGCGAGGCCGAGGTTAGAGCCAGGTGACAGGCGGCGAACAATGAATAAAGATGCCGAACCCATAAACAAAGGTTATGGACTTGCCATGCGTCTTCGTCATATCGAGATATTCCAGGCCATTCGCCAGACCGGTTCGATCAGTGCGGCCGCGCAATTGCTCCATGTCTCCCAGCCGGCGGTGACCAAGGTGTTACAGCACGCCGAACAGCAATTGGGTTTTCCATTGTTCCTGCGAGTGCGCGGCAAATTGCAGGCAACGCCGGAAGCGCTGGAACTGGAGCGTGAAGTCGACAAGGTCACCGAAAGCCTGCAAGGGGTGCGGCGCCTGGCCCAGAGCTTGCGCCGCGAGCCCGGCCATAGCCTGCGCATTGGCGCCACTCCGGCGCTAGCCCTGTCATTGCTGCCGCCGGCCATTCACGAGTGGACCGAGCGCTACCCGGACATCGCTTGCGAACTGTCCAGCGCCCATAGCCGCGAACTGGTGCAGAACCTGCTGATGCGTGAAGTGGATGTCGCCCTGACCCTGCAACGCCCGGATCATCCTGGGCTCAAGGCCCAGGCGCTGGCGTCCGGCGTGCTGGTGGCGCTGGCGCCCACCGGTTACTGGTCGGCGGCAGAGGTCGGCACACCGTTGCCGTTGATGGCGCTGGCAGATGCCCCGCTGATAGGTTTGTCCAGCGCCGACCCGTTGGCCGCCCGACTCGACAGTTACCTCGAAGCGGTGGAGCCTCCGCCTCGGGTGCGCATCGCGGTGCAGACCTATTCACTGGCCCGGGCGATGGTGGAATCCGGCGCTGGGCTGGCGGTGATCGACCCGTTCACGGCCCTCGGCGCCTCCCCCGCCGCGACGGCGATTCGCCCGTTGACCCCGCCGCTGCCCATCACGCTGTACGCGGTAACCCGCGCCACCGAACCGCCGCCCCACACGTTGAATGACTTATTGCAGGTGTTCAGTCGCAGGGCCCAGGAACAACTGGATCGCTTGATCCCTGCGCAACCTTAAATGTGGGAGTGAGCCTGCTCACTCCCACAGGGGATTGGGGTGGTTTAAAGGACGTAGAAGAAAATTGCCACGAAGTGCAGCAAGCTCCCGGCAATCACGAACAAATGCCAGATTCCGTGGGCATGGCGCAGCCGATGATCGAGGGCGAAAAAGATAATCCCCACGGTGTACAAAATCCCGCCCGCCGCCAGCCACGCAAACCCCGCAGTGCCCAACGCCGCCAGTAGCGGTTTGACCGCGACCAGCACGATCCAGCCCATCACCGCGTAAATCACAATCGACAGAATCCGCGCTTCCGAACGCGGCTTGATCTCTTGCAGGATGCCGATCAGTGCCAGTCCCCAGACAATCCCGAACAGCGTCCAGCCCCACGGCCCGCGCAGGGTCACCAGGCAGAACGGCGTGTAGCTGCCGGCAATCAGCAGATAGATCGAAAAGTGATCCACCTTCTGCATGATCGCTTTCTTGCGCCCGCGCACGCTGTGGTAAACGGTCGAGGCGCTGTACAACACCATCAAGGTGAAACCGTAAATCGCCACGCTGACGATCTTCCATGGGCTGCCGTCCATGCTGGCGATCACCAGCATCCACACCACCCCGACCATTGCCGCCACCGCCCCGACCAAATGCGTCCAGGCGTTCAATCGTTCCCCGTGATACATGCGTCGCTCACCTCAACATTCGTTGCAACATCGCGCAAGACTACCTCAGTGACCTTTTGATCTAAAAAAAAACGCAGCCTCGTTTCACTCGGCGGCTGCTACAAAAGGTCGCATGCGCGCACAATCGAGCCATTCGAATAAGAGTCCGGGCCATGCTGATCGACGAAGAATTGACCCTGAAAAAACTCGAGGTGTTCCTGGCCTTCATGCGCACCGGCAACCTGGCCCGCGCCGCCGCCGAGTTGCAGACCAGCAACGTCAGCGTGCACCGCGCCATCCACTCCCTGGAAAGCGCCTTGCGTTGCCCGTTGTTCAAACATGAGGGCCGCAACCTCACACCGCTGGAGAGCGCTTACGTACTTGAAGAACGGGCGCAGAAGCTGATTCAGGACGTGGTCGAAACCGTGCGTCTGACCCGCGAAGCCGCCGGCTTTTCTGCGGAACGCTTCAAGCTGGGCTCACTGTATTCACTGACGGTGAAGACCGTGCCGCAGTTGATCATGGGCCTGAAGATCCGCCGCAGCGAACTCAACATCGACCTGATCCTCGGTTCCAATTTCGACTTGCTGTACAAGCTCAAGAACATGGAAGTCGACGCGATCCTGGTGTCGCTGGACGAGAGCGTCAACGACCCGGACTGTGAGCAGATCCCGCTGTTTTCCGACGACATCTTTCTTGCGACGCCAGCGGATTCGAAGTTTGCCCAACGCACGGAGGTCGACCTGGCTGAAGTGCGCGACGAGACGTTCATTACCCTGACCCAAGGCTTTGCCACGCACCAGGACGGTAATCGGGTGTTCAAGCAGGCGGGGTTCGAGCCGAAGGTGGCGATGCAAGTCAACGACATCTTCACCCTGCTGAGCATGGTCAGCTCAGGGGTGGGTTATGCCTTACTGCCAGGAAGGATTGCAGCGGTGTATGAGAACCGGGTGAAGCTGATTCCGTTGCAGGAACGCTATCGGTTGCAGCAGCACATTGGCGTGGTGTTCCTGAAGGCCAAAGAGCGTGATCCGAATTTGCTGGCGCTGCTGGCTGAGTGCCGGATGTACGCCAATCGCCAGGCTTAAGACCGCGTCGCCTGCATCGCGGGCAAGCCACGCTCCCACAGGAACTGCGCTGTCCCTGTGGGAGCGTGGCTTGCCCGCGATGACGTCGGTACAGTCAGCCAGGATCCCGCGGTCTAGCCCACAATCCCGCGAACAATGAAGTACAGCAGCGAAGGCCCCAGCAAGCACCCAAGCCCGGTGTGAAACGTCGCCGTCAACGCGCCATAAGGCACCAATCGCCGATCCGTCGCCGCCAGCCCGGCAGTCACGCCGCTGACCGTCCCGGCCAACCCGCCGAACACCATCGCCGAACGCGGGTTATCCAGGCCCATCCAGCGCGCCGCCATTGGCGTGCCGACCATCACCAGAATCGCCTTGATCAACCCGGTGGCAATCGACAGCGCCACCACATCGGAACTGGCACCAATCGCCGCCCCGGTCACCGGCCCGACGATGTACGTCACCGCGCCCGCGCCAATCGTGGTCATGCTGATCGCATCGCGGTAACCAAACGCCCAGGCCATGCTCGCGCCGACAATGAACGGCAGGATCGTGCCCAGCAGCAACGCGATCACGCCAATCAGCCCGGCCTTTTTCGCTTCCGTGGCTTGCACTTCGAATGCCGTGGCAACGATGGCAAAGTCCCGCAGCATCGCGCCGCCCATCAAACCGATGCCCGAGAATAATGTCAGGTCCGCCAGGCCTTTCTGCCCGCCAGTCATGGTGCCGCCGACCCAGGCCAATACCAGGCCAATGACGATGGCAATCGCCGAGCCGTGAATCCGCCCGTAGGTCAGGCGCTTGGACAACACCACCGACACCCACATGATCACGCCAACGAACGCGAACGCGGTGACCAGGCCATTGGCGGTCAAGCCTTTATCAATGAGTTCCCACATATCAGCGACCTCCTACCGGTGTGCCGACCGGGGTGACTTCCACCGGTTCATCGGGCAAGGGTTCGCCTTTGTGGGTCCGGCTGATCAAGGCAATCGTGCAGCCGCAGATCACCACTGAACCAATCGCCGCGAGCACCGCCACCGGGCCGCCGTGCAGTGCTGTGACGACGTTCTGTTGCGCGGCCATTGCGACCACCACCGGAATGTACATGGCGCCCCAGAAGCCGACGCCCATCTCGCAATCCTTGGTCATGCCGCCGCGTTTTTGCATCCACAACCGCGCGCAAATCAGCAGGATCATCGCGATCCCGACCCCGCCGACGTTGGATTTGACGCCCAGCAACACGCCAAGCGCATCGCCCATGATCACCCCTGCCAGCGTACAGATCGCCAACAGCGCCACACCGTAAATAATCATTGTTGTAGTCCTCAAAGTGCATCGTCGAATGTTGTTTTTGTTGTTCGAAGGCCTGAGTCCGGGTCTAGAGTTGGCGGCTTCCCTCCTCACGCAACAGCGCCTGCAAGGTGTCGAGCCGCGCACCGTCGAATGCAATCACGGTGCCCTGCTCGAATACCCGGCGCGCCAGCCCGGTCAACACCGCACCGGGCGGCAGTTCAATCTGAAGTCTTACGCCGCGCTCATAAGCGCTTTGCACCGTGCCGCGCCAGTCAACGATGCGGCACATGTTGAACGCGAGGTCATCGCGCAAGGCGTCGGCATTGATGATGAGGCGGGCGCGGCTGCCGCTCAGGTAACCCAAAGTCGGCGTTTTCAGTGACACCTTGGCGAATGCTTCCGCCAGAATTTTTGCCGGACCCTCCAGCAACGGGCAGTGCGAAGGCACGCTGACCGCCAGCCGTTTGGCCAAGCCTGCACCGTGACCTTTCGCCATCGCCGCCACCGCTTTCATGGCCTCGTCGCTGCCGGCAATCACCACCTGGTTATCGGCGTTGATGTTGGCCAGGTAAACCGGCGCATCGAGGCTGTGGACCTGCGCCAGCAAACTTTCCACTGTGGACAACTCCAGACCGATGATCGCGGTCATGCCGTAGCCCTGTGGATAAGCCTGCTGCATCAACTCACCGCGCAGGCTGACCAGATGCAGCGCATCGCTAAAGCTCAAGGCACCGGCGACCACCGCCGCCGGGTAAGCGCCGATGGACAATCCGGCCACGTAATCCGGCGCCAGGGTTAATTGACGAGAAGCCGCGACTCCGGCGATCAACAGGCAAAGCTGAACCGCACGAGTCGACTTCAACGCCTCTGCCGAATCGAGCCGTAAAACGTCTTCACCCAGCACTTCACTCGCCTCGTTCAGCGTTTCGCGAGGCAAACGCTGGAGCATGCCCGGCTGCTGCGCGCCCTGGCCCGGAAACACCAACAGACTGCTCACGCAGCTTGCTCCTGTGGGTTCCAAGGATCGATCACCAGACAGGCTTCACGGGCATTTTTCAGCAACACACGACGAGCCGAACCGGCCCATTCGCGCAGGGCCACAGCGCCGAACGGTGTCTGCAACTGCATGTCCACCAAGCATTCGGCAGCCTCCAGAATCTTCACCAGATCCTGCGCTTGAGAACGGCCCAGCGCATGCGGGGTACGCAGGATCAAGTCGAGATCACTGCTCTCGTGCAACGCTGCAAACCCGCTGGCCAATTCAAACCCGGCACTGCCGCTGACACCCCACACCCAACCACAGTCATCGAGTAGCGGCCGCAGTTGATTGAGGGCACGCACGGCCGGCAAATTCCGACCAATCGAGACTTGGCAAAGGTCTTCCGGCTTGACCCGACGCTGAATGCCATCGACCGGCATCACCGTCGCAAAACGCTGTTCACGCAAACGTCCACGCACACCAACCGCGACCAGACCCGGCGCACTCACCGCACGCCGAACCACCACGGGCTGGCCCGCGCTCAAGGATTCGGTCACCCACGCAGGCGCGTCCGCAGGCAACAGCTCCGGGGTCAAGCCCCAGAGCAGATCGTGGGCCATAAACGTATTCACCACTGCGCTCTCAGCAGTTGGCGAACCTTGCTCGAGGCGGCACGGTTGCTCGCACCCAAGCGGCTGCTCAGGTCGCGACCGCTGGCCGCCACATCGCCAATCGCCTGATTCAGGCATTCAGTCACCCGCGTCAGATCGGCCGCCGTCGGCTGTTCAATCTGTTCCACCGACAGGGTTTCCCACAGCAAACCGAGGCTGGCGTAGCTGTCGATGTCATAGGCCATCGGCGGCACGCTGGCGGCCAACGCCTCAAGTTCTTCAACACTGCGCAAGGTCACCCGCGCCGCCGACGCCTTGCCCATCGCATGCACCATCACTCCCGGATCACGCAGGGCAATCAGCCGATTGGCCTGATACCCGTGGGCCAGAAACGCGCCGGACATCGCCTTGCCCACCAGCAAACCAATCACCGCGTGGCCCGCCAACCGGGCGCGGGCATAACTGTCCGCCGCGCCGGCCAATGCCTGATGGATGCCGAGGGCTTCTTCGCGTCGACCATAGGCCTGGCTCGGCACATCGACGAGGGCGATCACGGCGCGCTTGTGCGGTTTATCCACATCCGCGGCGATCACTTCATCCACCGCCTTGGCCAACCCCCAACCTTCCAGCAAACCGACTTCACCGTTGCGCGCACGGACAAAACGGTTGTCTGGATCCGCCACCACCGCGATAAAACGGACAGGCTGATCATCCAGCACGCCATCGGCCACCTTCAATGATGCCGGCAAGCCTTCGACCGGTTTCGCCCCGGCGCTCAACGCGTTGAACCAGTTCAAACCTCTCAGTGAATAGCTGTTCATGAGCGCGCTCCTTGATACAGATCACGAACCGTCGCCGCTTCGATTTGCGGCGCGGCGTCCAGACGGGCCAGCCGTTGCAGGTACAGATCGGCCTGGCGACTGCGTTGGTGCGCTGGCAAACCTTGCTGCAGCAATTCACTGACTTTTTGTTGAATCTGCGCCACATCATCGGCGGCATAACGATCCACCAGACCGCTGGCAAAACGCTGCTCGCCACCGGTCAGGCTCCAGATGAAAGGACGGTCACGGGAGTCGTATTCCTCAAGCCCGGCTTCCTGTTCGATGACTTGCGGGCCGTTCAGGCCCAGACGCGCTTCCTGGGTGACCACTAAATAACTGCACAACCCAGCCGCAATCGACATCCCGCCAAAGCAGCCGACGCTGCCGGCCACCACACCAATCACCGGCTGGTATTGGCGCAGGTCGACAATCGCTGCGTGAATATCGGCAATCGCCGCCAACCCGAGGTTGGCTTCCTGCAAGCGTACGCCGCCGGTTTCCAACAGCAGCACGGCGCGGGTTGGAATGCCGTTGCGGTTGTCTTCGGCGGCCAGTTCCAGCGCGCCCGCCATCTTCGCCCCGCCGACTTCACCAAGGCTGCCGCCCTGGAAGGCCCCTTCGATGGCCGCGATCACCACCGGCAAACCACCGAGGCTGCCCTTGGCGATCACCACGCCGTCATCGGCTTGCGGCACCACGCCCTGGCGCTCAAGCCATGGCGACATGATGCGTTGAAACGGGTCGAGCAATTCGCGGAAGGTGCCGGGGTCGAGCAAGGCTTTCGCGCGTTGCCGGGCACCGAGTTCGATGAAGCTGTGTTTGTGGAGGAGTTCTGCGTTATCAGTCATGACCGATCTCCTCAAAGCCTTGTTCCAGACGCAAGCGCACCACGCCCGGTGTCGCGCCGAAATCGTGGATGGCGATGTCCATCGCCGGCGGTGTCTGACCGTCGAACATCCGCGAGAACAAATGCTGCCAGCGCTGCTGCGCGCCATTGACCGAGGTCTGTACGTTGATGGTCAGCTTGCCGGCCTGACCCGGTTCGATCAGCACTTCCAGATCGCCCGAGCCGACACAACCCACCAGCGTGCGACCGCGTGGCGGCTGCCCGGCGGGGAATTCAAAGGATAAGGTTTCCATCAGAAAGCTCCGGACTCGAGGCGGTCGATAAACAGGCAGGCGGCGAGCAAGTCGGCGGCGCCGCCGGGCGAGGCATTCAACGCGATTAATTGTTCATCCAACTCATGCAAACGGCGGCGACCGGCAAGGCTGGCGCTGCCGCCCACGTCGAGCACGGCTTGTGCGCCGAGTTGCATGGTCTGCAGGCCTGCTTCGCCAGCGCGGTAGAGCACGCAGGTGTCGGCCAGTCGGGTCATGATCGCCAGCAAGGCATCGAGCCGGGCGTTCTGTTCACCGTGGCCGGCGGCGCGGCTGTGTTTGAGTTGCGGCAATGCCCGTTGCACCACTGAAGGAAAACCCAGCTGCGCTTCTTCACGGGCACCACGGGCGCCGAAACGCTGGGCGACTTGGGCGCCGTGGCTGAAAGGTCGTGGTGCATAACGGTCGTCGAGCAACGCCAGGCGTGCGGCGCGCAGAGTGATGGAACCGGCGGCGCTGGATTCGGGCTCAAGCGCGGCAGCCGTGACCAACAGGCCCAAGGCCCAGATCGCCCCGCGATGGGTATTCACCCCTTCCGTGGTAGCGAGCATCGCTTGCTCCCCTTCCCGGCCAATCCGCCCCACCGCTTCGCGCAGCGGCAAACCGATTTCGCCAAGCTCGATAGCGGCCTCGGCCATTTCCTTGAACGCAGACCAGAGTGACAACGCCGAAGCGTGCATCAGCCCCAGGTGCAAGTCGGTGTGCGCGCCGTTTCCGCGGCGGTCGACAAGTGCCGGTTTCGGCGACAGGTCGGCTTCGTCGATCAGCGCGTCCACCGCCCAATCGGCCAGCCGTTCCGCGAGGGTCAGGGTTTTCGGTTGCAGGTTGAGTGCGTGCATTACCAGCTCCTGAACTTGGCGGGCGGGTTGTAGAGGCCACCGGACCACTCGACCAGATCGGCCACGCTTTTCGCGGCGAGCAGTTCGCGGGTGGCGTCGGTGCGGCGAATGCCGAGGTCTTCGGGCAAGGCAATCAGACCTTCGCGGCGCATGCGTGCGGTGTCTTTCGGGTTGTGGCGCAGGCCGATGGCGGTCACCCCGGCGACGGCGGCGATCATCGCCTGGCGTTCTTCCAGCGAACGCGCCTTGTACAAATAGGCGATGCCTTCTTCGGTCAGCAGGTGAGTGACGTCGTCGCCGTAGACCATGATCGGCGCCAACGGCATGCCGCTTTTCTTCGCCACATCAATCGCGTCGAGGGTTTCGACGAAGGTCGGTTTGCCGCCCTCCTGGAAGGTCTCGACCATTTGCACCACGAGTTTTTTGCCGCGTTCCAGCATCGGTTCGGCCACGTCGGTGTGGCGCATGTCGAGCCAGGCGGGCGTGCCGTGACGGCGACCGCGCGGGTCGTGGCCCATGTTCGGCGCACCGCCAAAACCGGCGAGGCGTCCGCGGGTCACGGTGGAGGAATGACCGTCGCCATCGACTTGCAGGGTCGCGCCGATGAACAGGTCCACCGCGTATTGCCCGGCGAGCTGGCTGAACATCCGGTTGGAACGCAGCGAGCCGTCTCGCCCGGTGAAGAACACGTCCGGCCGTGCGGCAATATAGTTTTCCATGCCCAGTTCGGTGCCGAAGCAATGCACGCTTTCGACCCAGCCGCTTTCGATGGCCGGGATCAAGGTCGGGTGCGGATTGAGCGTCCAGTTGCGGCAGATCTTGCCTTTGAGGCCGAGGGATTCGCCGTAGGTCGGCAGGATCAATTCGATGGCCGCGGTGTTGAAACCGATGCCGTGATTGAGCGACTGCACGTTGTGTTTTTCGTAGATGCCACGGATCGCCATCATCGCCATCAAGATGTGCACAGGCTTGATGTGCCGTGGGTCGCGGGTGAACAGCGGTTCGATGTAGAACGGCTTGTCGGCCACCACCACGAAATCGACCCACGAGGCGGGGATGTCGACGCGGGGCAAGTCGCTGACATCGTCGACCAACTGGTTGACCTGAACGATGACGATGCCATCGCTGAACGCCGCCGGTTCGATCAATGCAGGGGTGTCTTCGGTGCTCGGCCCGGTGTAGATGTTGCCGGCGCGGTCGGCCATGAAACCGGCCGAGAGCACCACGTTGGGAATCAGGTCGACCACCAGCCGCGCATAGAGCTCGATGTAGGTGTGGATTGCGCCGATTTCCAGCAAACCGTCTTCCAGCAACTGGCTGATGCGCAGGCTTTGTGTACCCGCGAAGGAGAAGTCGAGCTTACGGGCGATGCCGCGTTCGAACAGGTCCAGATGCTCGGCGCGGCCGACACTGGGCATGATCATGTGCAAGTCGTGGAGCTTGGCGGGATCGGCCTTGACCAGGGAGCGGGAGAGGAAATCCGCCTGCTTCTGGTTATTGCCCTCCAGCACCACACGGTCGCCGGGCAGGATCAAGGCTTCCAGCGCCGCGACGATGTTGTCGGTGGGCAACACCACACCGTCGGCAAGATCCTTGACCAACGCCAGACGCCGCTGCTTTTCGCTGCGCCGCCGCGTCCATCGCGAGTCGGGGGATATTGTTGTTGTCATGACCACTCCACGGGTTCGCTGTCGTGGGAGTCACCTTAGGAGTGTTGGGTCGGCGGCATCAATCAAGCACAGAGACGGATCGTTACGCTTGGAGTAATGGTTGACTGGGCTGACGTCTTCGCGGGCAAGCCCGCTCCCACAAGGTCCGTGCTGAGCCCGCTATCCGAGGCAATCACAATACCTGTGGGAGCGGGCTTGCCCGCGATGAGGCCAGCACAAATAACGCAAATCCAGGATCAATTGATCAACCCTGCACTCACAAGCAACTCCTCCAGCGCCAGCAAGTCCGGCACCTTGGCCACTTGCTCCCCCACCTGCACCGCCGCCTGTTCCAGCGGACACAACGGCACATCCACATAGCTCAACTGGCTGTCGAGTTTGTAGGAGCGTGGAATCCCCTGCACCAGCAGCGCGATGAATTTCAGCTCCGGTCGTCCACCGAGGGCATTGAGAATCACGATCCGCGCCCGCTCGCCGATGACGATTTTCTGGCCGCACGCTGACTCAAAACTCAGCAACGGAATCTGCCGGTCCCGCCACTTCACCAAGCCCAGATACCACGGCGGTGTATCGAGGTCGAACGCCCCCGGTTGATAGTCGATCAGCTCCGCCACCGCGACATTGGGCACGATCAGGTTGCGGTCGGCCAAGGGCAGCAACAGGCCCGTGAGGTTGCTGGCGCGATGCTCAAGCATGGGATTTGCTCCACAGGGCGATGCTTTCGAGCAGCACCGATTCCTGGTACGGCTTGCCGAGGTAGTCGTTGACGCCGATGGCCATCGCGCGGTCGCGGTGTTTCTGGCCGGTGCGTGAGGTGATCATGATGATCGGCAGGTGCTGCAAACGCTCGTCTGCGCGCACCTGGGTCGCGACTTCGAAGCCGTCCATGCGCGGCATTTCGATGTCCAGCAGCATCACGTCCGGCATGTGTTCTGCGAGCAGCAACATGGCGTCGACTCCGTCCTTGGCGGTCAGCACGTTCATGCCGTGGCGTTCGAGCAAACGACTGGTGACCTTGCGCACGGTCACCGAGTCATCGACCACCAGCACCAGCAAGGGCTTGTGTGGCTCGACTTCGGTGTCCTGGGTCTGCACCTGTTGCGGCGCAGGCACCTGCATGGCGCGGATCGGCGCCAGCAAATCAAGAATCAGCACCACCCGGCCATCGCCCAGAATCGTCGCCCCGGACAATCCCTGCACCGCGGCGAACTGCGGGCCGAGGCTTTTCACCACGATCTCGCGGGTACCGGCCATGGAGTCGACTTGAACTGCAATGTGCCGCTCGTTGCATTGCACCAGCAACACCGGCAACGGCAGGCTTTGGCCCAACAGTTTCGGGCGGGTGCTGGTTTTCAGCAGCTCGCCCAGGTAGCACAGTTCGTAATCCTGCCCAGCGTATTTGTACCGCGGAGGATCGAGGCGGTAATGCCCTTCCAGCTCGTTGGGCAGCACGCGGACGATGCCGTCGATGGTGTTCAACGGGATCGCGTATTGATCATCAAAACACTGCACCATCAGCGCGCGGTTGACCGACACGGTGAACGGCAGGCGAATGCGAAAATGCACGCCCTGCCCCGGCACCGAGTCGATGACCATCGTGCCGCCGAGCTGGCGAACTTCTTCATGAACCACGTCCATACCCACGCCACGTCCGGAAATCTGGGTGATCTTCTCGGCCGTGGAGAACCCCGGTTGCAGGATGAACTGCAACACGTCGCGGTCGCTGATCTCAGCGTCCGCAGCCAGCAAACCGCGCTTGATTGCCTTGCGCCGCACCGCGTCCAGCGGCACGCCGGCACCGTCGTCGCGGATGTCGAAAATCATGTCGCCGCCCTCGCGGGACAGATCGAGGGTGATCCGTCCCTTGGCCGGTTTGCCGGCAGCGATGCGCACCTCGGCCGATTCCAGCCCATGGTCCACGGCGTTGCGCAGCATGTGCTCCAGCGGCGGTGCCATGCGCTCGAGGACGTTACGGTCCATCTCGCCTTCGGCGTTGCCGACAATGAATTCCACGTCCTTGCCCAACTCGCTGGAGACCTGGCGAACGATGCGTTTCAAGCGCGGCAGCATCCGTTCGAACGGCACCATGCGCGTACGCATCAGGCCTTCTTGCAACTCGGTATTGATGCGGCCCTGCTGTTGCAACAGGTTCTCCGCATCCTGGTTGCGCCGGTCGAGGGTTTCCTTGAGGTCGAGCAAGTCAGAGGCCGACTCGAACAGCGCCCGCGACAGTTGCTGCAATTGCGAGTGGCGGTCCATTTCCAGCGGGTCGAATTCTTCGTAGCCCAGGCGTTCGGCGTCGACTTGCTGGCGGCTGAGAATCCGCCCCTGGGTTTCGGTATCGAGCCGGCGCAATTGGTCGCGCATCCGCTCGATGGTGGTTTCCATCTCGCTCAGGGTGACCCGAGCATCGTTGACCTGTTGTTCGATACGGCCGCGGAAGATCGAGGTTTCACCGGCCAGATTGACCAGGTCGTCGAGCAGCTCCGCCGAGACCTTGACCATGTCGGCGCCCGCGTCGGCTTGCAGCGCGGGCGCCTCGGGCTTGGCGACAACAGGCGTTACAGCGGCCGGCTGAAGCACGGCCGGATGGCTGAAATTCTTGATCGCATCGATCAGTCGGTCGGCCGGCGGCAATGGCTGGTCGGCGCGGGTCGCATCGAGCATCTGCGCCAAGCGGTCGTGACTGCTTTGCAACAAGGTGAACAACGCCGCGCTCGGTTGCAGGGTGCCCGCCGAGAGGCTTTCGTAGAGAAATTCCAGCTCATGGGCCAGATCGCCAATCGGGGCGATTTCGACCATGCGTGCACCGCCCTTGAGCGTGTGCAGATCACGCAGCAGGGTTTCTACTTCCTGCCGGTTCGACGGTTCGGCTTGCCAGCGCACAAGCGCAGCGCCGGAGTTTTCGATGATGTCGAAACCTTCCTCAAGGAAGATTTCCAGCAACTCTGGATCATGCCCCGGCGAATCCTTGGCTGGCGCTGGCGCTGGCTCCGGCACTTCGGCGGTGTTCGTATTGCCCTGACGAAACGCGCGAATCGCCTCGATCAGCTCGCCCGGGTTGCCCAGCGATTGCTGATTCTGCAACTGCTCCAGCAGCACCGCGAGCCGGTCATGGCTCTTTTGCAGTAACTGCGCCAGGGTTTCGCTGTAGGTGTAACGGCGGTCCACCAAGCCTTCGTACAGGCTTTCCAATTCATGTGCGAGGTCGCCGACCGGCTCGACTTCAGCCATCCGCGCCCCGCCCTTGAGCGTGTGCAAATCGCGCTGCAAGGACGACAGCGGCGCGGCGTTGTCCGGGTCACTCAACCAGCGTTGCAGGGCCTGGCCGGCGCTTTCGAGAATATCCACGGCTTCTTCGAGGAAGATCGAAACGATTTCATCGTCCAGATCCACCTGGGTTGCGGCCTGCTCCAGTTCGGCGGTGGCGCTGCTCAGTTCCCGAATGCTCAGGGTCCGGCTGCCATCACTGCGGATCAGGCCCATGGAGGACGGATCCAGACTTTCATCGAGCAACCCGCGCAAGGCCCGGATGCGTTCCGGCTGCGGGCTGACCTCCTGGCCGGCGGCCAGTTCGTCGAGCATGTTGATCAGCGCTTCGTGAGCACTTTGCGCCTCATGGAAAAACCGTTCGCTGACCGCCAGGCTGCTCTCTTCCACTGCGCCGTACAGGTCGAGCAAGGCTTCGCAGAGCGCGTCCACCGGATGCAAGTCGGCGAGGTGCGCGCCTTCGCCGAGGGTGGTCAGTTCATCAAGCAGCGCGGTCAGTTCCTGACGTTCGCCGGGGTGCTGCTGCCAGCGCTGCAACAGGCTTTCGGCGTCCAGCAGGATGTCCATGCCCTGGGCCAGGAAGTTGTTGATCAACTGCGGATCACGCTTGGTTCGCAGCGCGGTATTGGGTGTGCTCAGCAGAGATTGCAGACGTTCGGCGAGCAACGACTGGGTGCGTTCGATCAATGAGCGGGCACCGCGAATCCCGGCCAGCGGATCGGTCTTGAGCTGGCGCAAGCCGAGCCGAAACAGCCCTTCGGCTTCCAGCAACAGCTCAACTTCGTCGAGGTCCAGCGCAATCAGGTGCGCCTTGTATTCGCGAGCCAGTTGATCCAGCGGCGTCGCCAGTTCGGCAATCGGCAACACACCGGCCATCGAGGCGCTGCCCTTGAGCGTGTGCAAGGCGCGCTGCAACTCATCGCTGGCCTGCAGCGGCACATGCTCGGCGGCCTGATCGAGAAAGCGGTTGAGGCTGGCCAGATGGGTTTCGGCTTCTTTGCGGAAGATCTCCAGCAACAGCGGATCGAGGGCCGCGACGTCCTGCGTGTCTTCATCGCTGGCCGGCGCATCGCCCTTGGCGAGGGCGTGCGCTCGCACCGCCAATTGGTCGACATCGTTGCGTTGCCGCTGGGTATTTCCGGCGAACTCGGCCACCAGCTCCGGCAGTAAATTCAGTACATCGGTGAGCAGTTGTTGCACGGCGGCACCTGGCGCGACACTGTCTTCCAGCACGCGGTTGAGCAGGTTTTCCACCGCCCATGCCAGCTCGCCCAAGACCAGCGCCCGAACCATCCGGCCACTGCCTTTCAACGTGTGAAAGGCGCGGCGCAGCTCACTCAGGGCAGGCTTGTCGTCGGGGTTGGCGGCCCAGCGCGGCAAGAATTCCTGGAGGATATCGAGGACCTCATCGGTCTCTTCGAGAAAGACTTCGCGCAGCTCATCGTCGACCGGCTCTTCACCGACGGGGGGCGGTAACAGGCTGCCTGGCGTGGTCAGGGCCGGCGGATTGACCGAAGACACGGGACTGGCCAGCACATCGGCCAGCGACTGCACGGTCTCGGGGTCATCGAGCCCCTGCTGGTCCTGCATGACCTGCGCTTCACTTGGGCTGAGCACCTCATCGAGCATCGGCACATGCGTTTCGCTGGGGAAAAACCCGAGCGATGCCAGGCTTTTTTCGGCGACATCGAGGAGCTTTTCGCCCGGGGATTCGGGGTCGTCACTCAGGCGTTCCAGGTAATACTCGATGCTGGAAATCACGTCGGCGAGGCTGTCCAGTTCCTGCCAACCGGGCTGGTCCGGCTCCAGCAGCAGATGCTCGCGGATAAAGTGATTGCAGGTTTCGATCAGGCTCGCCGCGCGGCTCAACGGGATCATCGCCAACGCGCCGCGCACCTGCGTCAGCAAGGCCGGCAATGCCTGCAGATGCTGACGATCCCAGTCGGCGTCGATGTAGTCGACGATCATGTCCTTGGCTTCTTGCAGGCAGATGCGCGCTTCGCGGATGACGATCTGGTGAATCTGCGTCAGGTCGGTGGTCGGCAGGCGGCTTTCTTCCCGGCTCTCGGGCTCCACGGTGCCGACCATGCCGGCCAGGGTGGCTTCGACATAGAGCAAGGCGCCCGCAACGTCCATGAGGATCGCGTCGTTGGGTTCGCGCTGGCCCTGAACCAGGCTCAGCACCACTGCCAGCTGATCGATGATGACTTTGCGCGGCTGACCAAACCCCAGCACCGCCAGGGTGTCGGCGATCTGCCGCAGCGGCGCCAGCAGGCTGTCGAGGTCCGAGGTGTGCTGGCGGTCGCTGCGCACGAACAGGTCGAGGCGCTCCTTGACCCGCACCAGTTCTTCGCAAAGCGCAGCCAGCACCGAACGCATGGCATCGCGGTCGGGGCCGGCCAGCCGTGCCCGTTCTTCATCGACCATCGCGCTGTCGGGCAACGCATCGTCCAGTGAGTAGCGATCTTTCATGGTCAGCATCTGCCCGGTGGGATGGTCGGCCTTGGCAATGTAGAACAGCAAACTCTTGAGCAGCTCCGGCGGTGCCGGTTGATTGATGCCGTGGAAGCCTTGCTCCAGCAGACGCTTGAGCTCATGGTCGGCTTCCTTGAACAGGCTGCGCAACGCCGGACTGTTGGCGATCACACCGGCGCACATGCCTTCGACCAGCGCCGAGGCGACTTGCCACAGCGGGCTCAGGGGCGCCCCTGCGCACAGCCCTTCGAGGCGCGAAAAAACCCTCGCCAGATAATCGAGGTGGGTCTGGTCATCCTGTTCGCGCAGCAACCCGACCAGCGCCACCTGCAGCATCTGCCGTAATTTACGCAACACGTTGGCGAAGTCCGCGGGTTCCAGCCGTGTCAGTGAAGCTTCGTCCAACGGCGGCAGATCCGCCAGTTGCGGGCTGAACAGGCTGGTTTCCGAGAGCAGGGTTTCACCTCGGGCACTGCGCAAATCGTTGAGCAGTGGCAACACCACCAAGGGCAAGTCCCGGCGCGCACTTTGCACCCGGTCGAGGTAAATCGGCAGTTGCCCGAGGGCTTGCAGCAACAGGTGCAGCGCCTCGTCACGATGGCTGACGCGGTCCTGCTGCAAGGCGCTGGTCAACTGTTCCATCTCTTCGGCGAGTAACGCTGCGCCGTAGAATTCGACCATCTGCAAACTGCCGTGAACCTGATGGATATACGCCAGGCAATCGTTCAAGGCGTACAACGCCTGTGGGTCATCAAGCAGGGTTTCGATGGCTTGATGAGCCAGCTTCAGCGTTTCGGCAATCTCGCCTTTGACCCACTCAAGGGCCACATAGTCGTGCCGATCACCCATAACCACTCCAGTCCCTACGCCAATCAAAAATCATACGCCTGTGGACGGTTCACGCTTTGTCTGCCGCCTGCGCCTTGGCGGCCGGCAAGGTGAAGCCGGACACCGAACGCCGCAGCTGACTCGCCATTTTCGCCAGGTTGCCGATGCTCTCGGCGGTGGCGGTGGAGCCGGACGAGGTCTGCGAGGTGATCTGTTGAATCACGTTCATCGTCAGGGAAATCTGCCCGGCCGAAGAGGTTTGTTGCTGCGCCGCGTTGGAAATACTCTGGATCAACGCGGCGAGGGTCTTCGATACCCCTTCGATTTCTTCCAGGGCCACACCGGCATCCTGCGCCAGCCGCGCGCCACGCACCACTTCGGTGGTGGTCTGCTCCATGGAAATCACCGCTTCGTTGGTGTCCGTCTGGATCGCCCGCACCAGGGTTTCAATTTGTCGGGTGGCGGCGGACGAGCGCTCGGCCAGGCGCTGCACCTCATCGGCGACCACCGCAAAACCACGCCCGGCGTCACCGGCCATCGACGCCTGAATCGCCGCGTTGAGCGCAAGGATGTTGGTCTGGTCGGCAATGTCATCGATCAGGCTGACGATGTCGCCAATTTCCTGGGAAGACTCCCCCAGACGCTTGATGCGTTTGGCGGTGTCCTGAATCTGTTCGCGAATGTTGTCCATGCCGTGGATGGTGTTGTGCACCACCTCGTTGCCCTTGTTGGCAATTTCCACGGAGCGCTCGGCCACCGCCGACGATTCGGCGGCGTTGGCCGAGACCTGATCGATGGACTGGGCCATGTCATTAATAGCCGTGGAGGCTTCGGAAATCTGCTGCGCCTGATGCTCCGAGGCCTGCGCCAGGTGCATGGCGGTGGCCTGGGTTTCCTGCACGGCGGCGGCGACCTGGCCGGCGGTGAGGTTGATGGTCGCCACCAGGTCGCGCAATTGGTCGACGGAATAGTTGATCGAAT
Organism: Pseudomonas mucoides; assembly: GCF_015461845.1. GTDB lineage: Bacteria > Pseudomonadota > Gammaproteobacteria > Pseudomonadales > Pseudomonadaceae > Aquipseudomonas > Aquipseudomonas mucoides. The sequence continues at coordinate 247,390 of NZ_JACOPW010000003.1, forward strand.
CGGCGATGGTCCCGGTGAAGTCTTCGGTCACCGAGGCCGTGACGGTCAAGTCGCCGTCGGCCAGGTCTTCGATTTCGTCCAGCAGGCGCATGATCGCGTTCTGGTTGCGTTCGTTCTTCTCGGCGGTTTCCTGAAGCTGGCGGTTGGTTTCGCGAACCATCACCAGGCCGATCAGGATGATCGACGTCAGCGCCAGCAACCCCAGCACGTAGCCGCCGATGGTGTCGGTATTGCGCCCGCCGGCGAGGTTTTCGAAACCGGTGGCCAGGTGCGAGGCTTCGTCGAGCAGGGTTTGCGACAGGGTAAAAATGTTGGAGGCCGACTCGCGGACCTTGAACAGTTCCGGCGAGGTTTCGAGGATTTCATCCACCGAACCGGAGACGAATTCGAACAGTTCGGAGATCTCGGTCAAACGGGCGCGCGCATCGCGGTCCTCGACCTGGCTGATGCGTAGCGCCACGTTGCCCTGAAGCATGCCGTTGAGCACCTGGCCAAAACGCGCGGCGTCGCGACCGAAGGCATCCGCGGCTTGCTGCGAGTTTTCGTCGCCGGACAGCACAGTGTTCACCGCGCCCAAAATGCGCTCGGCCAGCAGCGATTGACGCTGGGCCATCGCTACCTGCGCTGCCGGGGCGCCACGTTGCAAGAGGATCTCGACGACTTTCTCGTACTCGACCTGCAACTGCGGCACGGTTTCGGCCAGGGTTGCGGCGACTTGATGCAGGGACAGCACGGTCTGTTCGCTGGAGAGAATGGCGTCGGTGTTTTTCAGCAGGCGTTCCCAATCGAGCTGCACGGCGCGCATTTCCGGGCGCACGGTGGACGGCGCGGGTGGCAGGCCGGTGGCCGGGTCGCCCTTCTTCAGGTAGCCCCAGCGCTGGGCGAAGTCGTTGCGCGCATCGCTGAGCAGCTTGAACGCCGCCGCTTTGCCGGCGGCGGCTTCGGTTGCATTTTTGGCGATGCGCTGGGACAGCACGCGCAGTTCACCGGCGTGGCCGATGTACTGTTTGTCGTACGTGGCCTGGGTGTTGAGGTAAGCGAAATTGGCGAACAGCAGCATGATGAACACGATCAACGCGATAAACAGCACGATGATCTGCGAGCGACTGCGCGATCCTTCTGGCTTGCCTGTTTTTGTTTTTATCATCAGTCCTCGCCTGTTAACCAACACCCTTTAATGCTTGCCGAAAACCCTGCAGGAGCAGGGGATGGGGTTTACAGCGCCACATGCATAAAACCTGGCGACTGCGCCAGCGCAAACGGACTGAACACTTGCCAGGCCTGCTCGCGCTGGAACCGGCCTTTGACGAACGCCGACATCGGCCCGCTCGCCTGATCTGCCGGCTCCAGGCTGTCCTGGGCAAAGTGTTGCAAGCCGAAGACTTCGTCGACCAGCAACCCGGCAAACACCTCGTTATGGTCCACCACCAGTACCCGCCGCTGCTTGCGCGGCGCCGAGACTTCGTGGCCAAAGAAACCGCACAAATCCATGACCGGCAGCAATCGCCCACGCAGGTTGGCGACCCCTTTGACCCAGGATTTGACGCCCGGCAACTGAGTGAAACGCGGTTCATGCAGGACTTCGCTGACTTCGCCCATCGGCGCGACGTACCAATCCTCGCCCATGCGAAAACCGATGCCGCTCCAACTGTCCTGGCGGGTCGGTTGCGACGGCAGGTCCGCCGCCAGCAGACGACAGCGCTGGTCGATCTGCAGCAGCAGTTCGAAAGCCGTCAGCGACTCGGTCATGGCCGGACGATCAACCGGCCAGTACGTTGTTGAGGGTTTTGATCAGGGTCTCTTCGTCGACGGGTTTGGTCAGGTAGTCCTTGGCGCCCTGGCGCGTGCCCCAGACCTTGTCGGTTTCCTGATCCTTGGTGGTGATGATAATCACCGGGATGTGCCCGGTGTCCGGGTCTTTGGTCAGCTGGCGGGTCGCCTGGAAACCGTTGAGGCCAGGCATGACGATGTCCATCAGCACGGCGTCAGGTTTTTCCTGACGGGCCAGGGCCACGCCGTCGGCGCCGTTCTCGGCTTTCAACACTTCGTGACCGTGCTTTTCCAGCATGCCGGTCAGTTTGTACATTTCGGTCGGCGAATCATCGACGATCAGAATACGTGCCATGGTCTTCCCCATTCTTGTCGACGCCGGGCCCGCTGGCCGAGCGTCACTGTGCGTGTCCTACTGCGGCAAAACGGCGGCGAAGCCCGGAACATGGGCCTGGATCGCGTTCAGCAGTTCTTCCTTGCTGAAAGGCTTGGTCAAAAACTGGTCGGAGCCGACGATGCGCCCCTTGGCCTTGTCGAACAGCCCGTCCTTGGACGACAGCATAATCACTGGCGTGGACTTGAACGCACTGTTGTTCTTGATTAAAGCGCAGGTCTGATAGCCATCCAGACGCGGCATCATGATGTCGACAAAGATGATGCCGGGATGATTATCGGCAATCTTGGCCAGCGCATCGAAACCGTCGATGGCCGTAATGACTTCACAACCCACATTCTTCAACAGCGTTTCGGCGGTGCGACGAATCGTCTTCGAATCGTCGATCACCATGACCTTCAAGGCGCTGGAATGCTGATCCATAAATGCTCTACCGTCGCCTTTGCGAAACAAATTGTCCGTTTGGTGGCTGGAAACCCTTGATGCTCAAGGGCCAGCACGGCATGGCAGCCTTTTTAGCACAGTCTCCAAATGCAATCTATCGGCCGGTCTTTGCGGTGGTTTTTCCTTGACCGGGAACACACTCAGCGCCACTCTGACGCCACTTTTTCATGTCCGTTCGGACCATCCATTTTCGAGGAAAAACCCATGAGCGTTCGCGTCGGGATTGTCATGGATCCTATTGCCAGCATTTCCTATAAAAAGGATAGCTCGCTGGCCATGCTGCTGGCCGCGCAGAAGCGCGGCTGGGAACTGTTCTATATGGAACAGGGTGATTTGTACCAGGCTGAAGGCCAGGCGCGAGCGCGGATGCGACCGCTGAAAGTCTTCGCCAACCCGCAAAAGTGGTTCGAACTGGAAGCCGAGACCGATGCGCTGCTGAGCGATCTGGACGTGATCCTCATGCGCAAGGATCCGCCGTTCGACATGGAGTTTGTGTACTCCACCTACCTGCTGGAGCAGGCCGAGCGTGATGGCGTGCTGGTGGTCAACAAACCGCAGAGCCTGCGTGACTGCAACGAAAAGCTGTTCGCCACGCTGTTCCCGCAGTGCACGCCGCCGACCATCGTCAGCCGTCGCCCTGACGTGCTGCGCGAATTCGCCGACCATCATGGCGATGTGATTCTCAAACCGCTGGACGGCATGGGCGGTTCCTCGATTTTCCGTCACACCGCCGGCCACCCGAACCTGTCGGTGATCCTCGAAACCCTGACCCTGCATGGCAAGCAGCAAATCATGATCCAGGGTTATCTGCCGGCCATCGTCGATGGCGACAAGCGCATCCTGATGATCGACGGCGAGCCCGTGGATTACTGCCTGGCGCGCATTCCTGCCGCTGGCGAAACCCGTGGCAACCTGGCGGCCGGCGGTCGTGGCGAAGCTCGCCCATTGACCGACAAGGACCGCTGGATCGCCGCACAAGTGGGCCCGACCCTGCGCGAGAAAGGCCTGCTGTTCGTGGGTCTGGACGTGATCGGCGAACATTTGACCGAAATCAACGTCACCAGCCCGACGTGCATTCGCGAGATTGATAATGCGTTCGGCACCGACATTGGTGGTCTGCTGATGGATGCGATACAGAAGCAGCTTCAAGTTGCGAGCCGCAAGCCTCAAGTTTGAAACGCACGCCGGCAGCTTGTCGCTTACTGCTTGAAGCTTGAAGCTAAAAACCAACATTGCGTTATCATGCCGAGCCCGTAAAAACGCGATGTTGGTTTTTCTGCCATGACACTCCCGTCCGATCTGCCCGCTGAACTCGCCCATCGTGGCGTGCGCCCGGCCGATCGCCTCGGTTTTACCCTGTTTCTTGCAGCGTTGATTCACCTGGCCTTGCTGTTGGGCGTCGGCTTTACGATGGTCGAGCCCAAACAGATCAGCAAAACCCTGGAAATCACCCTCGCCACCTTCAAAAGCGAAAAAAAGCCCGAGAAAGCTGATTTCCTCGCCCAGGAAAATCAGCAAGGCAGCGGCACCCTGGATAAAAAGGCCATTCCCAAGACCACCGAGGTCGCGCCGTTCCAGGACAACAAGGTACAAAAAGTCACGCCACCGCCCGCCGCCAAGCCTGAAGTGCAGGAAGCGCCGCCCAAGGCTGCCGTGACGACCATCGCACCGAAGCCGAAAAAAGCCCCGGCCAAGAACGAAGAGGTCAAACCTCAGACCAAAGCGGAAGTGGCCGCGCCGACGTTTGACAGTTCCCAGCTGTCCAGCGACATCGCCAGCCTCGAAGCGGAACTGGCCAACGAACAACAGCTGTATGCCAAACGCCCGCGCATCCACCGCTTGAGCGCGGCCTCGACCATGCGCGACAAAGGTGCCTGGTATAAGGATGAATGGCGCAAGAAGGTCGAGCGCATCGGCAACCTCAACTACCCCGATGAAGCTCGCCGCCAACAGATTTACGGCAATTTGCGCTTAATGGTCTCGATCAACCGCGATGGCTCGCTGTATGAAGTGTTGGTGCTGGAGTCGTCCGGGCAGCCGTTGCTGGATCAGGCGGCGCAGCGGATCGTCAGGCTCGCCGCGCCGTTTGCGCCGTTTACCGGGGACCTTTCGGACATCGACCGCCTGGAAATCATCCGCACGTGGAAGTTTGCGCGTGGGGACAGACTGTCCAGTAACTGACACGCCCGCTCCCACAGGAATCTGTGTTGTTAGCGGTTTTTTGCGGCATTTCCTATGCATCCCCAGCTTGTCAGTTTGCCCCTCCAACGCCACACTAGCGCTCATGAAGAACGTCAGCCCCAGCTACCTCAAGCATCACTTCCTGATCGCCATGCCTCACATGGCCGACCCGAACTTTGCGCACACCTTGACCTACATCGTCGAGCACACCGCCAATGGTGCCATGGGGCTGGTGATCAACCGCCCGCAAGACCTGAACCTGGCCGAGATCCTCGAGCAACTGCGCCCGGACATCGAGCCGCCAGCGCTGTGCCGGCATGTGCCGATTTTCATCGGCGGACCGGTGCAGACCGATCGTGGTTTTGTCCTGCATCCCAAGGGCCAGGGCTATCAGGCGACCGTTGATCTGGAAGACGATCTGTCCCTGTCCACTTCCCAGGACGTGCTGTTCGCCATTGCCGACGGCGTGGGTCCGGCGAAAAGCCTGATCGCCCTCGGTTACGCCGGCTGGGAAGCCGGGCAACTGGATGCCGAACTGGCGCAGAACGCCTGGCTGACCTGCCCGTACGACGCCGACATCCTGTTCAACACCAGCAGCGAACTGCGCCTGGAAGCGGCGGCCAAACATTTGGGCGTCAATCTCAGCCTGCTGACCAGTCAGGCGGGGCACGCCTGATGGCCCTGCGCCTGATCTTGGGTTTTGACTACGGCACCAAACAGATCGGCGTCGCGGTCGGCCAGGTGATTACCGGCCAGGCCCGCGAGCTGTGCACCTTGAAGGCGCAGAACGGCGTTCCCGACTGGAATCAGGTCGAAGCCCTGATCAAGGAGTGGAAACCCGACGCAGTGGTGGTCGGCCTGCCTTTGAACATGGACGGCACCCCGAGCGACATGTGCCTGCGCGCGGAAAAATTCGCCCGCCGCCTGAATGGCCGCTACAACCTGCCCTTCTATACCCACGATGAACGCCTGACCACGTTTGAAGCCAAAGGCGAGCGACGTGATCGCGGCGGGCAAAAAGGCAGTTACCGCGACAACCCGGTCGACGCCATCGCCGCCGCCCTGCTGCTGCAAGGCTGGCTCGACGAGAACAGCGCGCTGTTCGAATCCTGAAGCAACGAATCCTCAAGAGCCGCCGCAGGCGACTCTCTATAGCGACACCCCGAGCCACCCATCAAGCAGCACCCGGCTCGGGCCCAAGAAGGAGCAACCATGAGCCTGCCCAATCCCGCCGAACTGATCAGCCAGATGGCGATCCGTCTAAAGGCCCACCTGGAACACCGTGGCATCAGCGAACCGCGTTACATCGGTATCCGTACCGGCGGCGTCTGGGTCGCCCAGGCGTTGCTCGAAGAACTGGGCAGCGACTCGCCGCTCGGCACCCTGGACGTGTCCTTCTACCGTGACGACTTCAGCCAGAACGGCCTGCACCCACAAGTTCGCCCGTCGGCGCTGCCGTTCGAGATCGAAGGCCAGCACCTGGTGCTGATCGACGACGTGCTCATGAGCGGCCGGACCATCCGCGCCGCCATGAACGAACTGTTCGACTACGGCCGCCCGGCCAGCGTAACGCTGGTTTGCCTGCTGGACCTCGACGCCGGCGAGTTGCCGATCAGTCCGGATGTGGTTGGCGCGACGCTGTCGCTGGCCGCTCACGAACGGGTCAAGCTGTCCGGTCCCGAGCTCAAGCTTGAACTGCAAGACCTCGCCCTTTAATCCGCCCTATTGAGAGTCCCCCTCGCGATGACGCCTCTAGATACCAAGCGCCCGCTGCAGCTCAATGATCAGGGCCAGCTGCGCCACTTCCTCTCGCTCGACGGTTTGCGCCGCGAGTTGCTGACGGAAATCCTCGACACCGCCGACTCGTTCCTTGAAGTCGGTGCCCGGGCGGTGAAGAAAGTCCCGTTGCTGCGCGGCAAGACCGTGTGCAACGTGTTCTTCGAAAACTCCACCCGCACCCGCACCACCTTCGAACTGGCGGCCCAGCGGCTGTCGGCGGACGTGATCACCCTGAACGTGTCGACCTCGTCAGCCAGCAAGGGCGAAACCCTGCTCGACACCCTGCGCAACCTGGAAGCCATGGCCGCCGACATGTTTGTCGTGCGTCACGGTGATTCCGGCGCGGCGCACTTCATCGCCGAGCACGTCTGCCCGCAAGTGGCGATCATCAACGGCGGCGACGGCCGGCACGCGCACCCGACGCAGGGCATGCTCGACATGCTGACCATCCGTCGCCACAAGGGCGGCTTCGAAAACCTCTCGGTGGCCATCGTCGGCGACATCCTGCATTCGCGGGTGGCACGTTCGAACATGCTCGCGCTGAAAACCCTCGGTTGCCCGGACATTCGCGTGATCGCGCCGAAAACCCTGCTGCCGATCGGTATCGAGCAATACGGCGTGAAGGTCTACACCGACATGACCGAAGGCCTGAAAGACGTCGACGTGGTGATCATGCTGCGCCTGCAACGCGAGCGCATGGCCGGCGGCCTGTTGCCGAGCGAAGGCGAGTTCTACCGCCTGTTCGGCCTGACCACCGCACGCCTGGCCGGGGCCAAGCCGGATTGCATCGTCATGCACCCGGGGCCGATCAACCGTGGCGTGGAAATTGAGTCGGCGGTGGCCGACGGTCCGCACTCGGTGATCCTCAACCAGGTCACCTACGGTATTGCGATTCGTATGGCCGTGCTGTCGATGGCCATGAGCGGGCAGACTGCGCAACGTCAATTCGAGCAAGGCCAATTCGAGCAGGAGAACGCCCAGTGAAGCTCAGCATTCTCGGCGCACGCGTGATTGATCCAGCCTCTGGCCTGGATAAAGTGACTGACATCCACATTGAAGCCTGCAAGATCGTCGCCCTGGGCGCCGCGCCAGCCGGTTTTGTCGCGGTCGACACCCTTGACGCCCAAGGCCTGGTGGCCGCCCCCGGGCTGGTTGACCTGAACGTCGCCCTGCGCGAGCCGGGCTACAGCCGCAAAGGCTCGATCATCAGCGAAACCCGCGCCGCGGCCGCGGGTGGCGTGACCAGCCTGTGCTGCCCGCCGAAAACCAAACCGGTGCTGGACACCTCGGCCGTAGCCGAACTGATCCTCGACCGCGCCCGTGAAGCCGGCAACACCAAAGTCTTCCCGATTGGCGCCCTGAGCAAAGGCCTGGACGGCGAGCAACTGGCCGAGCTCGTTGCCCTGCGCGATGCCGGTTGCGTGGCCTTCGGCAACGGCCTGGACAGTTTCCGCAACACCCGCACCCTGTGCCGGGCGCTGGAATACGCAGCGACGTTCGACCTGACGGTGATTTTCAACTCGCAGGACCACGACCTGGCCGAAGGTGGCCTGGCCCATGAAGGTCCGACCGCGAGTTTCCTCGGTTTGCCGGGCATTCCGGAAACCGCTGAAACCGTGGCCCTGGCCCGTGACCTGTTGCTGGTCGAGCAAAGCGGCGTACGTGCGCACTTCAGCCAGCTCACCAGCGCTCGCGGTGTGGCCCTGATCGCCCAGGCCCAGGCCCGTGGGCTGCCGGTGACCGCCGACGTGGCGCTGTATCAGCTGATCCTGACCGATGAAGCCTTGATCGACTTCAGCAGCCTCTACCACGTCCAGCCGCCGCTGCGCACCCGCGCCGACCGCGACGGCCTGCGTGCGGCGGTGAAATCGGGGGTGATCTCGGCCATCTCCAGCCACCACCAACCGCATGAGCGCGACGCCAAACTGGCGCCGTTCGGCGCGACAGAGCCGGGCATCAGCAGTGTTGAGTTGCTGCTGCCGCTGGCAATGACGCTGGTGGAGGATGGTTTGCTGGACCTGCCGACGTTGCTGGCGCGGTTGAGTGCCGGGCCTGCCGAAGCGCTACGTTTGCCGGCCGGTAAGCTGGCAGTGGGTGGGCCGGCGGATATCGTGCTGTTCGACCCTGCAGCGTCGACCGTGGCGGGTGAAACCTGGCTGTCCAAGGGTGAGAACTGCCCGTTCATTGGGCATAGCCTGCCGGGTGTGGTGCGTTACACCTTGGTGGATGGGCGGATTAGCCACCAGGCGTAATACCGCGTCGCTGCAATCGTGAGCAGGCTTTGCTCCTACGGGATTGTGTATGAACACCCTGTAGGAGCATGGCTTGCCAGCGATGGCTTACTGGAAAGCGCCTCTGTTCTGGGCGTTACGCACCGAAACCTGGTCATTGAGCGTCCAGAAGTCATACAGCACCCCGACAAAGAACAACCCGCCCGTCACCAGGTACAGCAACCCGCTGATCCACTTCCCCTGATACATCCGGTGTACGCCGAACACCCCGAGAAACGTCAGCAGAATCCACGCCACGTTGTATTCGATCGGTCCCGCGGTGAACCGAAGGTCTGCTTCACGGTCCATTGCCGGAATCAGAAAAACGTCGATCAGCCAGCCAATTCCCAGCAAGCCAAGGGTGAAGAACCAGATCGTCCCGGTCACCGGCTTGCCGTAATAGAAGCGGTGAGCGCCGGTAAAACCGAAAATCCACAGCAGATATCCGATCACTTTGCTGTGCGTATCTTGATGCGCGGCGGACTGTTGATAGCTGTTCATGGAGCACCTCGATTCACACGATAGATAAATATTCTTTAAATCTTTGTGACTTTTTTACAGGTTGCCGACGTATGGCAAATGGTACCGTGATGTCCGTCAAAGCCTTATAGCACCTGACTTCTGTCCGACAATTGCGTCTATTTTCCGCTTGTTTGGTTCCATTGACCCCCAGGTTGAATCGACCAACGGCCTCGGAAGGACAAAAAAAGCTGTTATAAAGTTGCGCGTTCACCTATTCGAGCCCTGCCTAATGCGTCCATTTTTCAAGACATGGCTAACCATTTGCCTTTTGATGCCACTGGCCGCCCACGCCACCAATCGTGAGCAACGTCTTCCAAACGTTAATGGTTACACCCCAAAATCCCATGTTTCTGCTCCTTCGAGCAAAAACAAACAAAATACAAAACACTCGGCCCAGCTGAGCGACAACAGCAAGCTTGTTCCGCCGATGGCGAGCAAGACCAGCAGCAACGTGCTGAGCCGCGCTGTAAACGTCCTAGGTACTCCTTACCGTTGGGGCGGCAGCAGCCCAAGTAAAGGGTTCGACTGCAGTGGCCTGGTGAAATACGCGTTTAACGACGCCACGTTTGACCTGCCGCGCACCTCTAACGCCATGGCCAGTGGTCACGGCGAGAAAGTCGATCGCAGCGATTTGAAGCCGGGCGACCTGATTTTCTTCAACATCAAGAGTCGTCGGGTCAATCACGTTGCCATCTACCTGGGCAACGACCGCTTCATCCACGCGCCACGCCGTGGCAAGTCGGTGACCATCGACACGCTGAAAAAACCGTACTGGGAAAGCCACTACGTGGTTGCCAAGCGGGTCCTGCCGAAAGAGAAGAACACACTTCAGGTTGTTCAGCGCTGATCTGCTGACGCCTTCGCGGCTTTTGTGGCGAGGGAGCTTGCTCCCGCTGGAGTGCGCAGCGCTCCCCGTTTTTAGGTCTGCTTCGCAGCCCAGCGGGAGCAAGCTCCCTCGCCACAGGTCCGCGTTCACCCCTCAAAAGTTATCCGGTGACCGCGCCTTCTCCCGCGCCTGCTCGCGGCTGATCAAGCCTTTGGTCACCAAGTCCTTCAAGCACATATCCAGCGTCTGCATCCCCAGGTTCCCGCCGGTCTGAATCGACGAGTACATCTGTGCAACCTTGTCTTCGCGGATAAGGTTACGAATCGCCGACGTGCCGAGCATGATCTCGTGCGCCGCAATTCGCCCGCCGCCGATCTTCTTCACCAGCGACTGCGACACCACCGCCAGCAACGACTCTGACAGCATCGAGCGCACCATCGATTTCTCATCCCCCGGAAACACATCCACCACCCGGTCGATGGTTTTCGCCGCTGAGGTGGTGTGCAGCGTGCCAAACACCAGATGCCCTGTCTCGGCGGCGGTCAGCGCCAGGCGAATGGTCTCCAGGTCCCGCATCTCCCCCACCAGAATCACGTCCGGGTCCTCCCGCAGCGCCGAGCGTAGCGCCGTGGCGAAACTGCGCGTATCGCGATGCACTTCGCGCTGGTTGATCAGGCATTTGCGCGATTCGTGGACGAACTCGATCGGGTCTTCGATGGTGAGGATGTGGTGATGGCGATGGTTGTTCAGGTAATCGATCATCGCCGCCAACGTAGTGGACTTGCCGGAGCCGGTCGGCCCCGTCACCAGCACCAGCCCGCGTGGCGCGTCGGTGATTTTGCGAAATACCTCACCCATGCCGAGGTCGTCCATGCTCAGGACTTTTGACGGAATGGTCCGGAACACTGCGCCTGCGCCACGATTCTGGTTAAAGGCGTTAACCCGAAAACGCGCCACGCCGGGCACTTCAAAGGAAAAATCGGTTTCCAGGTGTTTCTCGAAGTCCACCCGCTGGGTGTCGTTCATGATGTCGTAGATCAGCGCCTGCACCTGTTTATGGTCGAGGGCCGGCAGGTTGATGCGTCGCACGTCGCCATCGACACGGATCATCGGTGGCAGGCCGGCGGACAAGTGCAGGTCGGATGCGCCCTGTTTAGCGCTGAAAGCCAGCAGTTCAGTGATATCCATAGCGCCCCTCAATTCCAGTAGAATGCCGCGAACCTTCAGACCGCTGGCGCACATTGAATGTCCACGATAGCAGACAACATTGCTCAGGTTAGTTCACGCATCCGTGCCGCCGCCCTGGCCGCCCAGCGCGATGAGCACAGCGTTCAGCTCCTGGCCGTGAGCAAGACCAAACCCGCCCAAGCCCTGCGCGAAGCGTACGCCGCCGGCCTGCGTGACTTTGGCGAGAACTACCTGCAGGAGGCTTTGGGCAAACAGCTCGAACTGGCCGACCTGCCCTTGATCTGGCACTTCATCGGCCCCATTCAATCGAACAAGACTCGCGCTATCGCCGAGCACTTCGCCTGGGTGCATTCCGTGGATCGATTGAAAATCGCACAACGCCTGTCCGAACAACGTCCTGCCGATCTGCCGCCCCTGAACATCTGCATCCAGGTCAACGTCAGCGGTGAAGCCAGCAAATCCGGCTGCACCCCGGCCGACCTGCCGGCCCTGGCCAAGGCCATCAGCGAATTGCCGCGCCTCAATTTGCGCGGGCTGATGGCGATTCCCGAGCCGACGGATGATCGTGCCGAACAGGATGCCGCTTTTGCTGCCGTACAACGCCTGCAAGCCAGCCTGGATCTGCCGCTGGACACACTTTCCATGGGCATGAGCCATGACCTCGAGTCGGCCATCGCCATGGGCGCCACATGGGTCCGCATCGGTACGGCCCTGTTCGGCGCCCGCGACTACGGTCAACCATGAACAATGGCCGACTCTTCTATTTATAAGGACCTGACATGAGCAAAACCCGTATTGCCTTTATCGGTGCCGGCAACATGGCCGCCAGCCTGATCGGCGGCCTGCGCGCCAAAGGTCTGGACGCCTCGCAAATCCGCGCCAGCGATCCGGGTGCAGAAACCCGCGCCAAGGTGGCCGCCGAACACGGCATCGAAGTCTTCGCTGACAACGCTGACGCCATCCAGGACGCCGATGTCGTCGTATTGGCGGTCAAACCTCAGGCGATGAAAGCCGTGTGCGAAGCGATTCGCCCGAGCCTCAAGCCGAATCAACTGGTGGTATCAATTGCCGCGGGCATCACCTGCGCCAGCATGAACAACTGGCTCGGCGCCCAGCCGATCGTACGCTGCATGCCCAACACCCCGGCGCTGCTGCGTCAGGGCGTGAGCGGTTTGTATGCCACCGCGGAAGTGAACGCCGATCAACGCCAGCAAGCTCAAGAACTGCTCTCGGCCGTGGGCATTGCCCTGTGGCTGAACGAAGAGCAGCAACTGGACGCAGTCACCGCGGTGTCCGGTTCCGGCCCGGCGTACTTCTTCCTGCTGATCGAAGCCATGACCGCCGCCGGCGTGAAACTTGGCCTGCCAGCAGACATCGCCGCACAACTGACCCTGCAAACCGCGCTGGGCGCCGCGCACATGGCGGTTGCCAGCGATGTCGATGCCGCCGAACTGCGTCGTCGTGTCACGTCGCCTGCGGGCACCACGGAAGCTGCGATCAAGTCGTTCCAGGCCGGTGGCTTTGAAGCCCTGGTCGAAACAGCACTCGGCGCCGCCGCGCATCGCTCGGCCGAGATGGCTGAGCAGCTCGGTCGCTAATCAGCTCTTACAAAGGAATCAACGATGCTCGGACTCAATGACGCTGCCATTTTCATCATTAAAACCCTTGGCAGCCTGTACCTGCTGATCGTACTGATGCGTTTCATCCTGCAACTGGTTCGGGCGAACTTCTACAACCCGCTCTGCCAGTTCATCGTCAAGGCCACGCAACCGCTGCTCAAGCCGCTGCGTCGGGTGATCCCGAGCATGTTCGGGCTCGATATGTCGTCGCTGGTGCTGGCGCTGATCATCCAGATGCTGCTGATCGCCGTCATCCTCGCGCTCAAAGGCTTCATGGTCGACTGGCTGCTGTTGGTGCCATGGGCCCTGATTGCGCTGTTCTCGCTGTTTTTGAACATACTGTTCTACGCCATGATCATCAGCGTCATCCTGTCCTGGGTCGCCCCGGGCAGCCATAACCCTGGCGCCGAGCTGGTCGCGCAGATTACTGAACCGGTGCTCGCGCCGTTCCGCCGGATCATCCCGAACCTGGGCGGTCTCGACATCTCGCCGATCTTCGCCTTCATCGTGATCCAACTGCTGCAAAGCTGGCTGATCCCGCGCCTGGCGTACTTTGCCTTCATGCCGCAGGGGCTGCTCGGCCTGATCTGATGAGCTACTTTCGCTGGGAAGGTGACGACCTGATTCTGGAGTGTCACCTGCAACCGGCGGCCCGCAGCGATGATTTCTGCGGGCTGCACGGCGATCGCCTGAAGATCCGCCTGACCGCGCCGCCGGTTGAAGGCAAGGCCAATGCGTATCTGATGGCGTTTTTGGCCAAGGCGTTTGGTGTGCCCAAGAGCCAGGTCAGTTTGATCAGCGGTGAGTTGAACCGGCAGAAACGGGTGCGGATTTGTTCGCCGAAGAAACTGCCGGAGTTGCCTGATCTGGTGCGTCCGGCGGACTGACCGCGTCATCGTTCATCGCGGGCAAGCCACGCTCCCACAGGGGATCGCATTCCATTGTGGGAGCGTGGCTTGCCCGCGATGGCCGTGCCTCGGTCTGACAGGGAAAATCAGCTCAGCCCTTTGCTTGCCGCTAACCCCACCGGTCTTTAGACTTACGCCTCATTTCAACGAGAGCAGGGTCGATGCCAACTGCCTTTCCCCCCGATTCTGTTGGTCTGGTGACGCCGCAAGTGGCGCACTTCAGCGACCCCCTGGCCCTGGCCTGCGGGCGTTCGCTTCCAGCCTATGACCTGATCTACGAAACCTACGGCACGCTGAATGCCACGGCGAGCAACGCCGTGCTGATTTGCCATGCGTTGTCCGGTCACCATCACGCTGCCGGTTTTCACAGCGCCGACGACCGTAAACCCGGTTGGTGGGACAGCTGCATCGGTCCCGGCAAGCCGATCGACACCACCAAATTCTTCGTGGTCAGCCTGAACAACCTCGGCGGTTGCAACGGTTCCACGGGCCCGAGCAGCATCAATCCGGAAACCGGAAAGCCGTTTGGCGCCGATTTCCCGGTGCTGACCGTGGAAGACTGGGTGCACAGCCAGGCGCGACTGGCCGACCGTATCGGCATCAGCCAATGGGCGGCGGTGATTGGCGGCAGCCTCGGCGGCATGCAGGCGATGCAATGGAGCATTACCTACCCGGAACGCATTCGCCACTGCCTGGCCATCGCCTCGGCACCCAAGCTGTCGGCGCAGAACATCGCCTTCAATGAAGTGGCACGCCAGGCCATCCTCACCGACCCCGATTTCCACGGCGGCTCGTTTCAGGAAGCGGGCGTGATCCCCAAGCGCGGCTTGATGCTGGCGCGGATGGTCGGGCACATCACTTACCTGTCCGACGATTCCATGGGTGAAAAATTCGGTCGCGGCCTCAAGAGTGAGAAGCTCAACTACGACTTCCACAGCGTCGAGTTCCAGGTCGAAAGCTACCTGCGTTATCAGGGTGAAGAGTTCTCCGGGCGTTTCGACGCCAACACCTACCTGCTGATGACCAAGGCGCTGGACTACTTCGACCCGGCAGCGAACTTCGACGATGACCTGGCGAAAACTTTCGCCAACGCCCAGGCCAAGTTCTGCGTGATGTCCTTCACCACGGACTGGCGCTTCTCCCCTGCCCGCTCGCGGGAACTGGTGGATGCGCTGATGGCGGCCAAGAAAGACGTCTGCTACCTCGAGATCGACGCTCCGCAAGGCCACGACGCCTTCCTGATTCCGATCCCGCGTTATTTGCAGGCGTTCAGCAACTACATGAACCGAATCAAGTTGTGAGAAAGCCATGAGAGCTGATCTGGAAATCATCCAGGAATGGATCCCCGCTGGCAGTCGCGTGCTCGACCTCGGCTGCGGTGATGGCGAACTGCTGACCTGGCTGCGCGACAACAAGCAAGTCACCGGTTACGGCCTGGAAAACGACCCGGACAACATCGCCGAGTGCGTGGCCAAGGGCATCAACGTCATCGAGCAGGACCTGGACAAGGGCCTTGGCAACTTTGCCAGCAACAGCTTCGACATCGTGGTCATGACCCAGGCGCTGCAAGCTGTGCATTACCCGGACAAGATCCTCGACGAAATGCTGCGGGTCGGCCGCCAGTGCATCATCACCTTCCCCAACTTCGGTCACTGGCGCTGCCGCTGGTACCTGGCGAGCAAGGGCCGGATGCCGGTTTCCGAGTTTCTGCCGTACACCTGGTACAACACGCCGAACATCCACTTCTGCACTTTTGAAGACTTTGAGGCGTTGTGTCGCGAACGTGAAGCCAAGGTCATTGATCGGCTTGCCGTGGATCAACAGCATCGGCACGGGTGGGCCAGTAAGCTATGGCCTAATCTGTTAGGTGAGATCGGTATTTACCGCGTCAGCAGCCCCGGGCTGCAGGATCACAAGGTCGCGGTCTGAACTACGACATTCCAAGGAGAAAGAACATGGGTCGTCTAGCGCTGTTTGTACTTACTGCCTGCCTGAGTATCACTGCCATGGCCGCTGACGTCATCAAGGGCGAACGCCAGGAAACCTTCGGCGACGTGACGGTGCACTACAACACCTTCAACTCCACGTACCTCACCCCGGACATCGCCAAAGCGGCGGAGCTGGTTCGCAGCAAGAATCAGGGCGTGATCAATGTGTCCGTGATCAAGGACGGCAAGCCGCTGGTAGCTTCAGTGACCGGCTCGGTCAAAGACCTGACCAGCCAGAGCGTGCCGTTGAACTTCAAACAGATCACCGAACAGGGCGCGATCTACTACATCGCCCAATACCCGGTGGACCAGCAGGAAATCCGCACCTTCGAGATCAAGGTGCAGAACGGCGACAAAATCAACACCATCAATTTCAACCAAGAGCTTTTCCCCGGCGAATGATCAATTTCACGCAACTCGTACTGGCCAGCCATAACGCCGGCAAACTCAAGGAACTCCAGGCCATGCTCGGCGACTCGGTGCAATTGCGCTCGATCGGCGAGTTCAGCAGCGTCGAGCCTGAAGAAACCGGCCTGTCGTTCGTCGAGAACGCCATTCTCAAGGCCCGCAACGCCGCACGCATTTCCGGTTTGCCGGCGCTGGCTGACGATTCCGGGCTGGCGGTGGATTTCCTAGGCGGTGCGCCGGGTATCTATTCGGCTCGTTATGCTGACGGCAAGGGCGATGCGGCGAACAACGCCAAACTGCTCGACGCCTTGAAAGACGTGCCGCAAGCCGAACGCGGCGCGCAGTTCGTCTGCGTCCTCGCGCTGGTTCGCCACGCCGATGATCCATTGCCGATCCTCTGCGAAGGCCTGTGGCACGGGCGGATCCTGACGGCCGCCAGTGGCGAGCACGGGTTTGGTTACGACCCGCTGTTCTGGGTCCCGGAGCGCGATTGCTCCAGCGCCGAGCTGAGCCCGAGCGACAAGAACCAGATCAGCCACCGCGCCCGTGCAATGGATCTGCTGCGCCAGCGTCTGGGACTGAAATGACCCACGACTCATCCGCGTCACCGCTGATCTTCGGCGGCGACGCCCAATCGCCACGGGCAGCGCTGCCCGTGCTGCCGCCTCTGGCGCTGTACATCCACATCCCGTGGTGTGTGCGCAAATGCCCTTATTGCGACTTCAACTCCCACACCGCCAGCCCGGTGCTGCCGGAAGAAGAGTACGTCGACGCCTTGCTCACTGACCTCGATCAGGACCTGCACGCGGTATACGGCCGTGAGCTGAGCTCGATCTTCTTTGGCGGTGGCACGCCTAGCCTGTTCAGCGCCGCGGCCTTGGGCCGCTTGCTCAAAGGCGTCGAGCAACGGATTCCGTTTGCCAGTGACATCGAAATCACCCTGGAAGCCAATCCGGGGACGTTCGAGCAAGAGAAATTCGTCGCCTACCGCGCACTGGGCATCAATCGCCTGTCGATCGGCATCCAGAGCTTTCAGGAAGAGAAACTCAAGGCGCTGGGGCGGATTCACAACGGTGACGAAGCGGTGCGTGCCGCCGGCATGGCCCGTCAGGCCGGGTTTGATAACTTCAACCTGGACTTGATGCACGGTTTGCCCGATCAGTCGCTGGAAGATGCCCTGAACGACCTGCGTACAGCCATCGCCCTGAAACCGACTCATCTGTCCTGGTATCAGCTGACGCTGGAGCCGAACACGGTGTTCTGGAATCAGCCGCCGACGCTGCCCGAAGACGACACGTTGTGGGACATTCAGGAAGCGGGTCAGGCGCTGCTTGCTGAACACGGTTACGCGCAATACGAAGTCTCGGCCTATGCGCAACCGGGTCGCCCGGCGCGGCATAACCTCAATTACTGGAGTTTCGGCGACTTCATCGGCATCGGCGCTGGCGCCCACGGCAAGCTCAGTCATCCGGACGGGCGCATCGTGCGCACCTGGAAGACCCGCCTGCCCAAGGATTACCTCAACCCGGCGAAAAGCTTCAAGGCCGGCGAGAAAGCGCTGACCCATGATGAGATGCCGTTCGAGTTCCTGATGAACGCGCTGCGCCTGACCGAGGGCGTCGAATCGCGGCTGTATCCGGAGCGCACCGGGATGTCCCTGGAAAGCCTCGCCGAAGGCCGCCGGGTCGCCGAACAAAGTGGCTTGTTGCAGGTCGAACCGTCACGTCTGGCGGCCACCGAGCGCGGACAGCTGTTTCTCAATGACTTGCTGCAGACATTTCTGAGCTGATTTCAGCCTTAAGGGAAAACGAATGGATTTGATACTCGACCTGCTCGCCACCGTGTCCCGCTGGAGCCGCAGTAACCTGTCGGAAATTGCCCTGGCCTTGGTGGGCTGCTTGCTGGTGCTGTTCGGTTCGGATTTCAAAACCTGGGTCGAGCAACGCCTGGGTAGCATCGCCGGTGCCTTGCGCGTCCCGCTGATGGCCCTGTTGTGCATGATCGGCAGCGGCGCCGCGCTGATCTACGCCACGCCGTGGGTCGTGCGCGGCCTGAGCCAGTTCAACAACTACAGCCTGGCGCCGGTGTTGTTGGTGGTGCTGGTGCTGATCGGTGTAGTCGCCGACCGCCGCTGATCTTTGGTCACACCCAAAACAACTGTAGGAGCCGAGCTTGCTCGCGATGGCGGTTTAACAGTCAGCATAAATGTTGAATGTCAGGGCCTCATCGCGAGCAAGCTTGGCTCCTACAGTTTTACAGCTCAGGACTGTTTTTCGAACTTCAGGTCCCACACGCCATGTCCAAGCCGTTCGCCGCGGCGTTCGAACTTGGTGATTGGGCGTTCGGTCGGGCGCGGTACGCACTTGCCGTCTTCGGCGAGGTTGCGATAACCCGGCGCGACGCTCATCACTTCCAGCATGTACTCGGCGTACGGTTCCCAGTCGGTGGCCATGTGCAGCACACCGCCGACCTTCAACTTGCTGCGCACCAGTTCAGCGAACGATGCCTGAACGATACGGCGCTTGTGGTGACGGCTCTTGTGCCACGGGTCTGGGAAAAACAGCATCAGACGGTCGAGGCTGTTGTCGGCGATGCAACGGTTGAGCACTTCAATCGCGTCGCAATCGTAGACCCGCAGGTTGGTCAGGCCCTGCGTCAGAACGCCATTGAGCAGCGCGCCAACACCCGGACGGTGAACTTCCACACCAATGAAATCCTGTTCCGGCGAGGCCGCGGCCATTTCCAGCAGCGAATGGCCCATGCCAAAACCGATTTCCAGCGAGCGCGGCGCCGAACGGCCGAACACCTTATCGAAGTCCACCGGCGAGTCAGCCAAAGGCAGGACGAACAGTGGCGTGCCCTGCTCCAGACCTTTTTGCTGGCCTTCGGTCATGCGCCCGGCGCGCATCACAAAGCTCTTGATGCGGCGGTGTTGGCGCTCTTCGCCTTCTTCCGGCTGGACAGGCGTTTCGTTTGATTCAGTCATCAATGGCTCTTACTTGATCAGACCATCCAGCGGCGAGGAGGCGCTGGCATAGAGTTTTTTCGGCATGCGGCCGGCGAGGTAGGCCAGGCGACCTGCAACGATGGCGTGTTTCATGGCTTCAGCCATCATGACCGGTTGCTGGGCGTGGGCGATGGCCGAGTTCATCAGCACCGCTTCGCAACCCAGTTCCATGGCGATGGTGGCGTCGGACGCGGTGCCGACACCCGCATCCACCAGCACAGGAATCTTGGCTTCTTCGAGGATGATCTGCAGGTTGTACGGATTGCAGATCCCCAGGCCCGTGCCGATCAGACCGGCCAGCGGCATCACTGCGATAACGCCGATTTCCGCCAGTTGACGGGCAATGATCGGGTCATCGCTGGTGTAGACCATCACGTCGAAACCTTCCTTGACCAGCACTTCGGCGGCCTTGAGGGTTTCGATCACGTTGGGGAACAGGGTTTTCTGGTCGGCCAGCACTTCCAGCTTCACCAGGTTGTGGCCGCCGAGCAACTCACGGGCCAGGCGACAGGTGCGCACGGCCTCGGTAGCGTCGAAGCAACCCGCAGTGTTCGGCAGGAAGGTGTAGCGATCCGGCGACAGGACTTCGAGCAGGTTCGGTTCGCCCGGGTTCTGGCCGAGGTTGGTACGGCGCACGGCGAAGGTGACGATCTCGGCGCCCGAGGCTTCGATGGCCAGGCGGGTTTCTTCCATGTCGCGGTACTTGCCGGTGCCTACCAGCAAACGCGACTGGTAAGTACGACCGGCCAGGACGAAGGGCTTGTCGCTACGAACGATGCTCATGGGAAATCCTCTGTTGGGGTGAGGTTCTTGCAGAATTCTGTGCCCTTGCGGGCCGGGCGGCTAGCCGCCGCCGATGGCATGAACCACTTCGACGGAATCGCCGTCGTTCAGTGTGGTTTCAGCGTGCTGACTGCGCGGGACGATATCCAGATTGAGTTCGACCGCCACCCGACGTCCGGTCAGTTCCAGACGGGTCAGCAGGGCCGCAACGGTTTCACCGTCGGGCAGTTCAAGGGATTCGCCGTTCAACTGAATGCGCATGCCGGAAGCCGCCATCATTTTTAGGGGCTGGCATTCTAGCCCGATCAGTCTTGGCGACCCAAGCCATTCGTCATGAAATGGACCACCCGGTCAGCTCAACCGCCAGGCGGCAAGCCCCAGGCACGCCCAGCCCACCAGGAATGCGAGCCCGCCGAACGGCGTAATGATTCCGAGCTTGCTGATACCGGTCAGGGTCAGCAGGTACAGGCTGCCGGAAAACAGCAGGATGCCGATGACAAACGAGGCCCCGGCCCACGTAACCAAACGCCCGGGAATCTGCGTGGCCAGCAGCGCTACGCCCAGCAACGCCAGGGTGTGCACCAGTTGATAGGTGACGCCGGTATGGAAAATCGCCAGATACTCGGGGGTCAGACGGTTTTTCAGGCCATGCGCGGCGAACGCGCCGAGGGCAACGCCCGTGAAGCCAAAGAAAGCGGCCAGCATCAAAAAGCCACGCAGC
Organism: Pseudomonas mucoides; assembly: GCF_015461845.1. Lineage (GTDB taxonomy): Bacteria > Pseudomonadota > Gammaproteobacteria > Pseudomonadales > Pseudomonadaceae > Aquipseudomonas > Aquipseudomonas mucoides. The sequence continues at coordinate 268,198 of NZ_JACOPW010000003.1, forward strand.
ATGAAGAACTCCAGTCAGACTCGATCAACAGGGTCTGTATAATGGCCCGCTCAACGGGTTCGGCCAAGCCATCTCTATGCTGCGTATATTTTTACGACGATTCACTAAGGCCGTGCTCTGGTTCGCGGGCGGCAGCGTCTTGCTGGTGCTGATCTTTCGCGTGGTGCCGCCGCCGGGAACCGCGCTGATGGTCGAACGCAAGATCGAATCCTGGTTCGACGGCGAGCCGATCGACCTGCAACGGACCTGGAAGCCGTGGGATGAAATCTCCGACGACCTGAAAGTCGCGGTGATTGCTGGTGAGGATCAGAAATTCCCGGAGCACTGGGGTTTTGACTTCGGGGCGATTCAGGCGGCACTGGCTCATAACGAGTTGGGCGGCTCGATTCGCGGCGCCAGCACCCTGAGCCAGCAGGTGTCGAAGAACCTGTTTTTATGGTCGGGGCGCAGTTGGCTGCGTAAGGGTCTGGAAGCCTGGTTCACCGGATTGATTGAGGTGTTCTGGCCCAAGCAGCGGATTCTTGAGGTGTACCTCAACAGCGTCGAGTGGGATGACGGGGTGTTTGGAGCAGAGGCTGCGGCACGGCATCACTTTGGCGTGAGCGCTAAAAGCCTGAGCCGCCAGCAATCGAGCTTGTTGGCTGCCGTGTTGCCCAACCCAAGAGTGTGGAGTGCGAGCCATCCGACCAACTACGTCGCACGACGGGCCGGGTGGATTCGGCAGCAGATGAGTCAGTTGGGGGGTGACAGTTATCTGTTGGGCCTCAATGATTCACGGCGGGCGCCTTGGGCCCAGTAGCCGAACACATTCTTCTGAACACTCAAAGCCCTCTTCTGTAGGAGGCTGAGGTGAAGCAGAAAACCGGGCCCAAACAAAAACGCCCCGATCAATGATCGGGGCGTTTTTTATTGCCGGTTCGCAGGTTATGCCGCGATCGACAGCTTGAGCTTGTTCATCGCGCTTTTCTCAAGCTGACGGATGCGCTCGGCCGACACGTTGTACTTCTGCGCCAGGTCGTGCAGCGTGGCTTTCTCTTCAGCCAACCAGCGCTGATAAAGGATGTCACGGCTGCGGTCGTCCAGCACTTCCAGCGCTTCGTGCAGGTTGTGGTTGGAGTTGTCGCTCCAGTCGGCGTCTTCCAGTTGACGGGCCGGGTCATACCGGTGGTCTTCCAGATAGTTGGCTGGCGACTGGAAAGCACTGTCGTCGTCCGCTTCTGCGGCCGGGTCGAAGGCCATGTCGTGGCCGGTCAGGCGACTTTCCATCTCGCGCACTTCCCGAGGCTCTACACCAAGGCTTTCCGCCACACGGTGGACTTCCTCGTTGTTCAGCCACGCCAGGCGTTTCTTCTGGCTGCGCAGGTTGAAGAACAGTTTGCGCTGGGCCTTGGTGGTCGCGACTTTCACAATACGCCAGTTGCGCAGGATGAACTCGTGGATTTCCGCCTTGATCCAGTGCACGGCGAACGACACCAGACGCACACCCATTTCCGGGTTGAAGCGCTTCACGGCCTTCATCAGGCCGACGTTGCCTTCCTGGATCAGGTCAGCCTGAGCCAGACCGTAGCCGGAATAGCTACGGGCGATATGTACGACAAAACGCAGGTGGGCGAGCACCATCTGCCGAGCCGCCCCCAAATCCTGCTCATAATAGAGACTCTCGGCCAGTTCACGCTCCTGCTCCGGCGTCAGCAATGGAATGCTGTTCACGGTGTGCACATAGGCCTCCAGGTTCGCACCCGGGACCAGAGCATATGCAGGTTGCAAAGAATTGGTCATACGACAAAACCTCCGACTTACAAACTCGTGCAGTTCAGCACTGCGAAAATTGACCGGAAACCGAAAGACAAGTTCCCATAAACGCTGAAAGGTCAATACGAGCAAAATGATACTACTTAGGCGCAAGCTCCCTCAGGTGGCGTGCGACTGCAATCCATGCACCGATATACCCCAACAGCACTGCACCAAGCAAGAGAGACAGACCGTCGGCAACTGGCACTCCGGCCAGCGCGAAATCACTGCCGTACAAACCGGCCAGTCCAACCACAGCGTCGTTCAGCCAGTTCAGGCCAAACGCCAGCACGCCCCAAGACAGCATCCCCGCACCGAAGCCATACAACGCGCCCATATAGAGAAAGGGCCTGCGCACATAGCTGTCAGTGCCACCGACGAGTTTAATCACTTCTATCTCTGTGCGGCGGTTTTCAATATGAAGACGAATGGTATTGCCTATCACCAAAAGTAATGCAGAAACCAGAAGCACGGTCAGACCGAAGACAAAACGGTCGCCCAGCTTGAGGATCGCTGCCAGACGCTCGACCCAGACTAGATCAAGTTGCGCCTGTTGTACCTTCGGCAGCTCGGATAGTTTTTGTCTTAATGCTTCAAGCGCGGGCTTGTCGACTTCGTTCGGCGTCACCAGGACCACGCCCGGCAGCGGGTTTTCCGGCAACTCCTTCAGCGCTTCGCCCAAACCGGACTGCTGCTGAAACTCCTCCAGCGCCTGGTCGCGACCGACATATTCAGCATCAGCTACGCCCGGCATGCCTTTGATCTGTTCACGCAGCGCCTCACCCTGTTCTGGACTGGCTTCCAGTTGCAGGTACAGGGAAATCTGCGCAGCACGCTGCCAGGATCCACCCAGACGCTCGACGTTACTTAGCAAAAGTGACAGGCCCATCGGCAAACTCAGCGCAACGGCCATCACCATGCAGGTGAAAAAGCTGCCAATCGGCTGTTTGCCCAAGCGACGCAAACTGTCGAGCAGGCTCGCGCGGTGACTTTCAACCCAGGCACGGAACAACGTTGCAAAGTCCGGACCGTCGTCATCGTCGCGTTTTTTCTTCTGCGGTTGCGGATCGGCGGCCTTCGGGGCTACCCGTTCGGAAACTTTGGGGCTGCGTGTCGCACTCATTCGCCCGCCTCCCCGTCGCCGATCAATCGGCCACGCTGCAGCGTCAACATGCGGTGACGCATACGGGCGATCAGCGCCAGGTCGTGACTGGCGATCAGCACACTGGTGCCCAAGCGATTGATGTCTTCGAACACGCCCATGATTTCGGCGGCCAGTCGCGGGTCGAGGTTACCGGTCGGTTCGTCCGCCAGCAGCAAGGCCGGGCGGTGAACGATGGCGCGGGCGATGCCGACGCGCTGTTGCTGACCGGTGGACAAGTCGCCCGGGTACAAATCGGTTTTGTCCGAGAGCGCCACGCGCTCCAGGGCCGAATCCACGCGCTTGACGATCTCGGCCTTCGACAGACCCAGTATCTGCAAGGGCAGCGCGACGTTGTTGAACACCGTCCGATCGAACAGCAACTGGTGATTCTGGAACACCACGCCGATCTGCCGGCGCAGGTAAGGAATCTGCGCGTTGCTGATGGTGGCGAGGTCCTGGCCGGCCAGCAGCAATTTGCCGGTGGTCGGACGTTCCATCGCCAGCAGCAGGCGCAACAAGGTGCTTTTACCGGCGCCAGAGTGGCCGGTCACAAACAAGAATTCGCCCCGACGGACTCGAAAGCTCAGCTCATGCAAGCCGACGTGACCGTTCGGGTAGCGTTTACCGACCTGTTCGAAACGAATCATGAACGCTCCCGCTCGGCAAACAGTGCCTGGACAAAGGGTTCTGCTTCAAAAGTACGCAAATCGTCGATGCCTTCCCCGACGCCGATGTAGCGAATCGGCAGGCCAAACTGCTTGGCCAGGGCAAAAATCACCCCACCCTTGGCGGTGCCGTCGAGCTTGGTCAGCGCCAGGCCGGTCAGTTCGACGGTCTGGTTGAATTGCTTGGCCTGGCTGATCGCGTTCTGGCCGGTGCCGGCATCGAGCACCAACAGCACTTCGTGCGGCGCATCGGCGTCGAGCTTGCTGATCACCCGGCGAACCTTCTTCAGTTCTTCCATCAAATTGTCTTTGGTGTGCAGACGACCGGCGGTGTCGGCGATCAGCACATCAATGCCACGGGCCTTGGCGGCTTGCACGGCATCGAAGATAACCGAAGCCGAGTCGGCGCCCGTGTGCTGGGCGATGACCGGAATCTTGTTGCGCTCACCCCAGACCTGCAATTGCTCGACCGCTGCAGCACGGAAGGTGTCACCGGCCGCGAGCATGACTTTCTTGCCTTCGAGCTGCAGTTTCTTCGCCAGTTTGCCGATGGTGGTGGTCTTGCCGGCGCCGTTGACGCCCACCACCAGAATCACGAACGGCTTGTTCTGCGAGGTGATTTTCAGCGGTTGCTCGACCGGCTTGAGCATGGCGGCCAGTTCGGCTTGCAGAGATTTATACAGGGCATCGGAATCGGCCAGTTCCTTGCGCGCGACCTTTTGGGTCAGGCGCTGGATGATCACCGAGGTGGCCTCAACGCCAACGTCGGCGGTCAGCAGGCGGGTTTCGAGGTCTTCGAGCAGTTCGTCATCGATGGCCTTTCTGCCCAGAAACAAGCTGGCCATCCCTTCGCCGATGCTGGCGCTGGTCTTGGACAGGCCTTGCTTGAGGCGGGCGAAGAAACCGGCTTTGGATTCTTCAGTACGCGGCGGCTCGACGGACGTTTCGACGGGCGCGACGACGGGTGCAGGTGCTTGAGCAACCGGAGCAACCGGAGCAACCGGAGCAACCGGAGCAACGAAAGCAGGAACCACAGGCTCTGCAACCACCGGTTCAGGCTCGGCCACAACCACTGGCGCCACAACCGGTTCAACCACCGGAACCTGAACTGGCTCAGGCACAAACGCAGTCGGGGCTGGAATCGGCGGCGTAACGTGCGGTGCCAACTCGTCTTCAACGAGGGCAACCGGCTCTTCGGCCACCGGCAGCGTCAGCCAGGGCTCGGCAATCGGGGTCAGGGTGGGTTGTGCAACGGCTTCGGCAACGTGATCCGGCTCGACCACCGGTTGCAACACCGGCTCGGCGATCGGCAAGACAATCGGCGCGAGCTCTTCTTCTATTACCGGCGCCGGCGTGGGCTCAGAAAGTGGCTGTGGCTGTTCGACGGCGGGTTCCTGCGGCTTTTTGCGCAGCCATCCGAACAGGCTTTTCTTCTCGCCAGCCGCAGCTGGGGCTTTCTTGTCGTCGTTGGAACCAAACATGGAGGACGGCTATCTCACGGTAGCGACGCGCCAAAGGGCGCCTCGGCAAATAAATATTCGATGCAGAACAGACTGCGATTGATCCAGCTTGTTCACGCGCAACATTTTGTCGAGGTGCAAACCGCACCCCAAAGGTCGACTAATACGAAGGACTGGAACGGCATCGTCGGCGAAAACGCAGAGTTTAGCTGTCAAACTCATAGCTTGCGCCGCGAACCCAAACAACCTGCAAACCGATCAAAGGCCTGATAGGCGTGGCCGCCAGTAAAACGGACCGTTATCCTAGCACCCTCTCGCCCGCTGACGCTAAGACCAAGCGGGCAGCCCAACAGGTTTAAAAAACGAATGAATGCTCTAGCCCGCCGCGCTGCAGGCCTGCTGCTCAGCACAGTTTGTCTGCCACTGTCAGCCTTGGCTGCCGATCCACAACCCACCCACGAATTCACCCTCGATAACGGCTTGAAAGTTATCGTGCGCGAAGACCATCGTGCGCCGGTGGTGGTGTCCCAAGTCTGGTACAAGGTCGGCTCCAGCTACGAAACACCGGGGCAGACCGGTCTTTCCCATGCGCTGGAACACATGATGTTCAAGGGCAGTGAGAAAGTCGGCCCCGGCGAAGCCTCGCTGATCCTGCGTGACCTCGGCGCCGAAGAGAACGCGTTCACCAGCGACGATTTCACCGCCTACTACCAGGTGCTGGCCCGCGACCGCCTGGGCGTGGCCTTCGAACTGGAAGCCGACCGCATGGCCAGCCTGCGCCTGCCGGCTGACGAGTTCACTCGCGAGATCGAAGTCATCAAGGAAGAACGTCGCCTGCGCACCGACGACAAACCGATGTCCAAGGCCTACGAACGCTTCAAGGCGATGGCTTACCCGGCCAGCGGATACCACACGCCGACCATCGGCTGGATGGCCGACCTGGACCGCATGAAAGTCGAAGAGCTGCGTCACTGGTACCAATCCTGGTACGTGCCGAACAATGCCACGCTGGTGGTGGTCGGTGACGTAACCCCGGACGAGGTCAAAGCCCTGGCCCAGCGTTACTTCGGTCCTATCGCCAAGCGCGACGTGCCCCCGGCGAAAATCCCGCTGGAACTGGCCGAGCCAGGCGAGCGCCAGATCACCCTGCACGTGCAAACCCAATTGCCGAGTCTGATGCTGGGCTTCAACGTGCCCAGCATCGCGACCGCCGAAGACAAACGCTCGGTAAATGCCTTGCGCCTGATCTCGGCCCTGCTCGACGGCGGCTACAGCGGTCGCATTCCGGCGCAGCTGGAACGCGGCGAAGAGCTGGTGTCCGGCGGTTCGTCGAGTTACGACGCCTATACCCGCGGCGACAGCCTGTTCACCTTGTCGGCCACACCGAACACGCAGAAAAAGAAAACCATGGCCCAGGCCGAAGCCGGCCTGTGGAAGCTGCTTGAACAACTCAAAACCACTGCGCCGTCGGCCGAAGAGCTGGAGCGCGTGCGAGCTCAAGTGATTGCCGGTCTGGTCTTTGAGCGTGATTCGATCACCAGCCAGGCCACGTCCATCGGCCAACTCGAAACCGTCGGCCTGTCCTGGAAGCTGATGGACACCGAACTCAGCGACCTGGAAAGCGTGACCCCGCAAGACATCCAGAACGCCGCCAAGCTGTATTTCACCCGCGAACGTCTCAGCGTCGCCCATGTCCTGCCACTGGAGACGACTCATGAGTGAGCGTAAAAAACCACGCCTGGCCCTGATCGGTCTGATCACTGTCGCCCTGATCGGCTCCGCGGCTTTCTACTTGTCCAGAACCGATGAGTCCAACGCCAGCGAGGCCCTGGACAAAGCCAAATCCAGCCAGAAACTGCAATCGCTGACTGAACTCGACGGCAAGGCGCCAAGCCACCGCACGCTCGACGTACAGACCTGGAACACCGCAGAAGGCGCCAAGGTGATGTTCGTCGAAGCCCGTGAGCTGCCGATGTTCGACATGCGCCTGATTTTCGCCGCCGGCAGCAGCCAGGACGGCAATGCACCGGGCCTGGCCTTGCTGACCAACGCGATGCTTAACGAAGGCGTGGCCGGCAAAGATGTCGGCGCCATCGCTCAGGGCTTCGAAGGCCTGGGCGCTGACTTCGGCAACGGCGCGTTCAAGGACATGGCTCTGGCTTCCTTGCGCAGCCTCAGCGCCAAGGACAAACGCGAACCCGCCCTGAAGCTGTTTTCCGAAGTGATCGGCAAACCAACCTTCCCCGCCGACTCCTTCGCGCGCATCAAGAACCAGATGCTCGCCGGTTTCGAATACCAGAAACAGAACCCCGGCAAACTGGCGAGCCTGGAGTTGATGAACCGTTTGTACGGCGATCACCCTTACGCGCACTCCAGCGATGGCACGGCGAAAACCGTTCCTGCGATCACCTTGGCGCAGCTCAAAGCGTTCCATGAGAAAGCCTACGCCGCCGGCAACGTGGTAATTGCGCTGGTCGGCGACTTGTCCCGCGCCGAGGCCGAAGCGATTGCTGCGCAAGTCTCCAGTGCACTGCCAAAAGGCCCGGCACTGGCGAAAATTGCACAGCCGCAGGAACCGAAAGCCAGCGTCGGCCACATCGAGTTTCCGTCCAAGCAAACCAACCTGATGCTCGCCCAACTGGGCATCGACCGTGAAGATCCGGACTACGCCGCACTGTCCATGGGCAACCAGATCCTTGGCGGCGGTGGTTTCGGCACCCGTCTGATGAGCGAAGTGCGGGAAAAACGCGGCCTGGCCTACGGCGTGTACTCGGGCTTCACCCCGATGCAGGCGCGTGGCCCGTTCATGATCAACCTGCAGACCCGCGCCGAGATGAGCGAAGGCACGCTGAAACTGGTGCAGGACGTGCTGGCCGACTACCTTAAAACCGGCCCAACGCAGAAAGAACTCGATGACGCCAAGCGTGAACTGGCCGGCAGCTTCCCGCTGTCCACCGCCAGCAACGCCGATATCGTCGGCCAGTTGGGCGCCATGGGTTTTTACAACCTGCCGCTCAATTATCTGGATGACTTCATGCGTGAGTCCCAGAGCCTGACCGTCGACCAGGTCAAGACCGCACTGAACAAACACTTGAGCACGGACAAAATGGTCATCGTCAGCGCTGGCCCGACCGTGCCACAAAAGCCGTTACCGGCCCCATCTGATAAACCTGCCGAGCAGCCGCTCGGGGTTCCGGAGCATTAATGGCCACGCGTCCTAAAAAACCTGTTCACAACGTCCATAACGGCGTGAATCAACTGCGCATCATCGGCGGCGAATGGGGCAGCCGAAAGCTGAGCTTCCCCGATGCCCCAGGCCTGCGCCCGACCCCGGACCGGGTGCGTGAAACCCTGTTCAACTGGCTCGCGCCGTATGTCGCGGGCGCCAAGGTGCTGGACCCGTTCGCCGGCAGCGGCGCACTGTTCCTCGAAGCCCTGTCCCGTGGCGCGGCCATGGGCCAAGCGCTGGATGCCAGCAACATCGCGGTCGCCAGCATCAAGGAGCATCTGGGCACACTGCGTTGCACCACGGGCCAGATTCAGACCGCCGACGCCCTGCGCTACCTGGAAACCCAGACCGCCACGGCGTACGACCTGGTGTTCCTCGACCCACCGTTCAACCAGAACCTGCTGCCGGGCGTCTGCACGCTGCTGGAAGAGCGTCAGTGGCTGGCCGACGAGGCCTGGATCTACACTGAAAGCGAAAACGCGCCGTCGTCCCTTGGTTTGCCAGGCAACTGGCGCCTGCACCGTGAGCAGAAATCCGGGCGGGTTTACTACGCGTTGTGGCAACGTATGGCAGAGATCGCCGGTTAATCGACCGGCCTGAAAAGGTGCGCACCCGTTGCGCACCGCTGCATCGAGAGCAATCGTGTCCCATCCGCCAGACCGCTTCACCCCCGCCTTGGGCCTGGGCAATCCGCACTTGCAAACCTTGTGGGGACCGCTTTGGCGCAAAACCACGCACATCGAACGCGAGCGCGAACGCTTGTGGCTCGAAGACGGCGACTTTCTCGACCTCGACTGGCACGGCCCACACAGCGCGACAGCGCCTCTGGTGCTGGTGTTGCACGGGCTGACCGGTTCGTCGAACTCACCGTACGTGGCCGGCGTGCAAAAGGCCCTCGCCACCCAAGGCTGGGCCAGTGTCGCGTTGAACTGGCGCGGCTGTTCGGGCGAGCCGAATCTGTTGGCGCGCAGTTACCATTCCGGCGCCAGTGAAGACCTCGCCGAAACCATCCGACACCTGCGGGCCAAACGTCCGTTGGCGCCGCTGTATGCGGTGGGTTATTCCCTGGGCGGCAACGTCTTGCTCAAGCACTTGGGCGAGTCCGGCAGTGACAGCGGCGTGACCGGCGCGGTGGCGGTGTCGGTGCCGTTTCGCCTCGACCAGTGCGCGGATCGTATCGGCCAAGGTTTTTCCAGGGTCTATCAGGCGCATTTCATGCGCGAGATGCTCGCCTACATCAAGAACAAACAACGCCAGTTCCAGCATGACGGACGCGAAGATGGCCTCGCGGCGTTGGCGGCACTGGGTTCGCTGGAGAACATGCGCACCTTCTGGGACTTCGATGGCCGGGTCACGGCGCCGTTGAATGGTTTTATCGATGCCGAGGATTACTACCGTCGCGCCTCGAGCCGTTATTTTCTTGGGGAGATTCGCACACCGACCCTGATCATTCAGGCGGCCGACGATCCCTTCGTCTTCCCCCACAGCCTGCCGCAGGCCGACGAATTGTCGGCCTGCACGCAACTGGAATTACAAACCAAGGGCGGGCATGTCGGCTTCGTCGATGGCTCGTTCCGGCAACCGGGTTATTACCTGGAACGGCGTATCCCGCAGTGGCTGGCCGCCGTGGGGCGCATGTAGCCGATGGACGTCGATCAGGGCGAGTCGATCCGCTTCTGGCAAACCGCGCCGCTGGCCGGGGTCGAGTTACTGTCCGCGCGCTATATCGAACACCGCTTCGCACCCCATGTGCACGATGGTTATGTGATCGGCATGATCATGGCCGGTGCCCAGCGCTATCGCTATCGCGGCGTCGAACACCTGGCTGGCAGCGGCACCTTGGTGTTGATCAATCCGGATGAACTGCATACAGGCCACAAAGGCACCGAGGATGGTTGGCTGTACCGGGCGTTTTATCCCGACAGCGGGCAGTTACTGTCGTTGCTGGCCGAACTGGAATTGCCGACCCATCACTTGCCCATGTTTGGCGCCACGCTGTACCGCGACCCGGACCTGGTGAAGGGTTTTTGCCAACTGCATCGCTTGCTGGAAAGTCCGTCCACAGCGCTGCAACAGCAAACGGTCTGGCGGGAAATGATGTTGTCGTTGCTGCAACGACACGCGGCCGTGCCGATTGCCGGCCAACCCGGCAAGGAGCACCGCGCCGTGACACGGGCCAAGGAATTGCTGCATGCGCAATTGGCGGCGCCACCGTCTCTTGAAGAGCTGGCGGCGGCGGTGAATCTTTCGCCTTTTCACTTTGCCCGGGTGTTTCGCCGAGCCACCGGCATGCCGCCGCACACCTGGCTGATGCAACAACGCATCGCCCAGGCCCGGGCGCTGTTGCAGAACGGTTGTTTGCCGCTGGAAGTGGCCACGCAATTGGGGTATGCCGACCAGAGTCACCTGAGCCGGCAGTTCAAGCAGGTTTACGGGGTGGGACCGGGGGCGTATCGAAGTGCCCGACTGTTTTGAATCGCCTGATACCCCTGTGGGAGCGAGCTTGCTCCCACAGGGATTCGGGGTTATTCGCCGATGGCGATGCCGTGTGCGGGATCGTTGATCCACTCGCTCCACGACCCGGCATACAACGCCCCCAACGGATAACCCGCCAGGCACAGTGCAAACAGGTTATGGCAAGCCGTCACCCCGGAACCGCAGTACGCCACCAGATCGGTCGGCGAACGATCCCCCAGTTTCTCGGCAAAACGCTGCTTGAGCTGATCAGCCGGTAAAAACCGCCCATCGCCGCCGAGGTTGTCGGTAAACGCCGCACATTGCGCCCCCGGAATGTGTCCGGCAATCGGATCAATCGGCTCCACTTCACCTTTGAAACGCGGCAAGGCACGAGCATCCAGTAACGTCAGCGCGGGTTGACCGAGGCGTTTCTGAAGCTGTTCAGCACTGAGGATCAACGCGTTATCCGGCGTCCCGCTGAAGGTGCCCCGTTTGGTGTCGCACGCATCCAGACTCAGCGGCAAACCCGCCGCATGCCAGGCCTTGAGCCCGCCATCCAGAATGAACACGCCGTCACGCTTGCCCAGCCATGCCAGCAACCACCAGGCCCGCGCCGCAAAAGCACCGGGGCCGTCATCGTACAAAACCACTTCGCTGTCGGCGTTGATGCCCCAGGCTTGCAAGCGCTCGATCAAGTCATCCGCTTCAGGCAGCGGATGACGCCCGGTCACGCCCTTGACCACCGCCCCGCTCAAATCACGCTCGAGATCGGCAAACTTCGAACCGGCGATGTGCCCTTCGGCATAACTACGCTGGCCGTAATCCGGGTCTTCGAGGGCAAAACGACAATCGAGAATCACCAACCCCGGCTGGTCCTTTTTCAGGTCCAGTGCTTGCGGGCTGATCAATTGCGCAATGGGCATAGCGGGCTCCTGTGACTAAGTCGGTGTTCGATCCTACTGCACTTCTTCAAGGGCTTGGGCCAACGGCACGTAAAACTCTTCGTACAGCGCATTCACCGCATCACGCGCCTGATCCGTGACGAAACCGGCTTCAAGCACCAACACCTGATACACACCTCGTTTAATGGCTTGTTCACTCAGGTGATTGGAGTTTTCCCGCGTGGTGCACAGGAACCGCACCCAGGACGTCAGGATGATCCACGCGTTCAGCGTCAGGGACTCGATCTGGACCTTATCCATTTGCAGGATGCCGGCCTCGACGAAACCCGCGTAGATGTGCGTGCCATGGATCAGGCAGCGCTGGGAAAACCGTCGGTAACGGGCAGCCAATTCCGGATCGCTGTCGAGCAAGTGCTCAAGATCGCGATGCAAAAACCGGTAGCGCCACATCGCCGCCAGCAGCTCCTGAAGGTAGAAGCGCTTGTCGTCCACCGTCGACGCACGCCCCTGAGGCGGGCGCAGGAAGCTGTCCACCAGGCTTTCGTACTCACTGAACAACACGGCGATGATCGCCTGCTTGTTGGGGAAGTGGTAGTACAGGTTGCCCGGTGAAATTTCCATGTGGGCAGCAATGTGGTTGGTGCTGATGCTGCGCTCACCCTGCTGATTGAACAGCTCCAGGCTGTTCTGCACGATGCGCTCGCTGGTTTTGATCCGAGGGGCCATGGCTTGAGCTTTAATTCAGAGTGCGATGACAGGCATCTTACGACCTATCCGCGAGTGGATAAAACAAAGCTGTTCCAGGATGCCATTTGACTTTCTAGAGCATAGACTCTAAAAAGTCACTCATTACAATAAATCCGGAGCCGACAATGACTGCTGACATCGCCTACCTTCAGAACTTGAATCAGCCTCTGGAAGCAATGCAGGCCCTGTTCGACGCCCAACGCGCCGCCTACGCCGCCAACCCGATGCCGCCGGCCGCCCAGCGCCAGCAATGGCTCAAAGCCTTGCGCGATCTATTGAGCAGCGAGCGCCAGGCACTGATCGAGGCGATCAGCCAGGATTTCAGTCACCGCAGCGCCGATGAAACCCTGCTCGCCGAACTGATGCCCAGCCTGCACGGCATTCATTACGCCAGCCAGCACCTCAAAGGCTGGATGAAGGCCTCGCGGCGCAAGGTGGGCATCGCTTTTCAACCGGCGGCGGCCAAAGTCGTTTACCAACCGTTGGGCGTGGTCGGCGTGATCGTGCCTTGGAACTACCCGCTGTACCTGGCCATCGGTCCATTGGTGGGCGCGCTGTCGGCCGGCAATCGGGTGATGCTCAAACTCAGCGAATCGACCCCGGCCACCGGTTTGCTGCTCAAGGAATTGCTCGCCCGGGTCTTTCCTGAAGACCTGGTGTGCGTGGTGTTGGGCGAATCCGATGTCGGTGTCGCGTTCTCCCGCCTGCGTTTCGATCACTTGCTGTTCACCGGCGCCACCAGCATCGGCAAACACGTGATGCGTGCGGCGGCCGAGAACCTCACCCCGGTAACCCTCGAACTCGGCGGCAAGTCCCCAGCCATCGTGTCCCATGACGTGCCGCTGAAAGACGCCGCCGAACGCATCGCCTTCGGTAAAACCCTGAACGCCGGGCAAACCTGCGTGGCTCCGGACTACGTGTTGGTGCCCGAAGACCGTGTCGATGGTTTCGTCGAAGCCTATCGTCAGGTGGTTCGCGGGTTTTATCCGACGCTGGCTGACAACCCTGACTACACCGCCATCATCAACGAGCGGCAACTGGCGCGTCTCAACGGCTACATCAGCGATGCCACCAGCAAAGGGGCACAGTTGATTCCGCTGTTCGACCAGGGTCAGGGCCGACGCATGAGCCACAGCCTGCTGCTTGACGTCACCGACGATATGACCGTGATGCAGGACGAAATTTTCGGCCCGCTGCTGCCGATCGTGCCGTACAAGCATCTGGATGAGGCCTTTGCCTACATCAACCAACGCCCTCGCCCATTGGCGCTGTACTACTTCGGCTACGACAAACGCGAACAGAACCGCGTGCTCCACGAAACCCACTCCGGCGGCGTCTGCCTCAACGACACGCTGCTGCACGTCGCTCAGGACGACATGCCATTCGGTGGTATCGGTGCATCGGGCATGGGCCATTACCACGGCCATGAAGGCTTCCTGACCTTCAGCAAGGCCAAAGGGGTGTTGATCAAGCAGCGCTTCAATGCTGCGAAGCTGATCTACCCGCCGTACGGAAAATCCATCCAGAAACTGATCCAGAAGCTGTTCATCCGCTAACGCTCACCACCACCGGGTAACAACAATAATGAGCCCAAGCCTGTCCGATACACCCGCGCTGTCACGGCGCGGCCTGCTGAAATTCAGCCTCGGCGCCAGCGCCTTCCTGGCCACCGCCGGGTTGGGCGCAAGCCTCAGCGGCTGCTCGTCGAGTACCGCAGCGAACGGCTTCGTGATCCTGCGCAGCGGCGACCTGCTGTTTTTGCGCGCACTGACTCCGGTGATGCTCGAGGGTGCGGTCGCTGCCGAGAAAATGCCGGCATCGGTCGACCAGACCTTGCACAGCCTGGATAACAGCCTGAATCACCTGTCGCCGGAAATGCTCAAGCTGACCCAGCAACTGTTCGATGTGCTGGGGATGGCCGTGACGCGCGGACCGCTGACCGGGATCTGGGGCAGCTGGGAAAATGCCAGTGCTGATGAGATCCGGCACTTTCTCGATCGCTGGGAAAACAGTTCGTTGAGCCTGTTGCGCATGGGCCATAGCTCGCTACAGCAACTGGTGATGATGGCGTGGTACACCCGGGCGGAGTCTTGGGTGCATTGCGGGTATCCCGGGCCGCCTACAGTTTGAGACCGAGTCGACGCCATCGCGGGCAAGCCACGCTCCCACAGGGTTTGAGGCGAGCCATCCTTTTGTGAACAACCCAAAACCTTGTGGGGGCCGAGCTTGCCCGCGATGGCGTCAGCCGCCTCATCACCGCCAATAAAAACAACAAGAGAACCTGAGAATGCCTGTACCCGACCCGTTCCGAGAAGGCCTGTCCCGTGGCTGGAAAACCTACAACGGCGCGCAATTGACCCAAGACCTGACCCTCGAAGCGGACGTCGCGATCATCGGCAGCGGTGCCGGCGGCGGCACCACGGCGGAAATCCTCAGCGCGGCCGGCTACAAAGTGCTGCTGATCGAAGAAGGCCCGCTCAAGACCAGCAGCGACTTCAAGATGCTCGAAGACCAGGCTTACACCAGCCTCTATCAGGAAGGCATCGGGCGCATGAGCAAGGATGGCGCAATCACCATCCTCCAGGGCCGCGCAGTAGGCGGCACCACGCTGATCAACTGGACTTCGAGCTTTCGCACGCCTACCCCGACACTCGAACACTGGGCCAGCGAACACGATGTTAAAGGTCACTCGCCTGCCGACATGGCGCCGTGGTTCGAGAAAATGGAACAACGCCTCGGCGTGGCGCCGTGGAGGGTGCCGCCCAACGCCAACAACGACGTGATCCGCAAAGGCTGTGAAAAACTCGGCTACAGCTGGCACGTCATCCCGCGCAACGTGCGCGGCTGCTGGAACCTCGGCTACTGCGGCATGGGCTGTCCGACCAACGCCAAGCAATCGATGCTGGTCACGACCATTCCGGCGACGCTGGAGAAAGGTGGCGAGCTTCTGTACCTGGCTCGCGCCGAAAAACTGTCGATCAAGGATGGCAAAGTCACTGGCCTGCAATGCGTGGCGATGGACGACCGTTGCGTCGCGCCGACCGGGCGCACGATCACGGTCAAGGCGCGCCATTACGTACTGGCCGGCGGCGGGATCAACAGCCCCGCGTTGCTCCTGCGTTCTGATGCGCCGGATCCGCACAAACGTCTGGGCAAGCGCACGTTCCTGCATTTGGTGAACATGTCCGCCGGGCTGTTCGACGAGGTGATCAACCCCTTCTACGGCGCGCCACAGTCGATCTATTCCGACCATTTCCAATGGCAAGACGGCACCACCGGCAAGATGGCCTACAAACTCGAAGTCCCGCCGCTGCACCCGGCGCTGGCGACGACCCTGCTGGGCGGCTTCGGCAAGGAAAACGCCCAGCACATGGAGCACCTGCCCCATACCCACGCCATGCTCGCGTTGTTGCGCGACGGTTTCCACCCGGACAGCCCCGGCGGCAGCGTCGAACTGCGCGGCGACAATACGCCGGTGCTCGACTATCAGGTCTCGCCCTACGCGTGGGACGGTTTGCGCCGAGCCTTCCACAGCATGGCCGAAATCCAGTTTGCCGGGGGGGCCAATGCAGTGATGCCGATGCACGCCGATGCCCGCTACGTGAAAACCCTGGCTGAAGCGCGCACGCTGATTGATGGCTTGAGCCTTGAGTTGTATCGCACACGCCTGGGCAGCGCCCACGTGATGGGTGGTTGTGCGATGGGCGAAGACCCGAAAAACGCCGTGACCGACAGCCTCGGCCGTCATCACCAGCTGAGCAATCTGTCGATCCATGACGGCTCGCTGTTTCCCACCAGCATTGGCGCAAACCCACAATTGTCGGTGTACGGGCTGACAGCACAACTGGCCACTGCCCTGGCCGAACGTTTGAAAAACCCATGAAAAGGGAGAATATTCGTATCGTCTATAGTGCTTTCTTACCCAACAGGCGACTTGGCCGACCGGGAAGGCTGCGATACCATCCGACTCCCCAACGGACTCCCGCCAGGACGACGCGATGAACCGAGTGTTGTACCCAGGTACCTTCGACCCTATTACCAAGGGCCATGGCGACTTGGTCGAACGCGCCGCGCGCCTGTTCGATCATGTGATCATTGCCGTCGCCGCCAGCCCCAAGAAAAATCCGTTGTTTCCTCTGGAACAGCGTGTGGAGCTGGCCCGCGAGGTCACTAAACATCTGCCGAACGTTGAAGTCGTCGGTTTCTCGACGCTGCTCGCGCATTTCGCCAAAGAGAAGAACGCCAACGTGTTCCTGCGTGGTTTGCGTGCGGTCTCGGATTTCGAATACGAATTCCAGCTGGCCAACATGAACCGTCAGCTGGCGCCGGATGTGGAGAGCCTGTTTCTTACGCCTTCCGAGCGTTATTCGTTCATTTCCTCAACGCTGGTCCGTGAAATCGCGGCGCTGGGCGGTGATATCACCAAGTTCGTCCACCCTGCGGTGGCGGACGCTCTCACCGAGCGCTTCAAGAAGTAAAGACCGCTCAAGCGGCGCCCGCGTGCACTGCGGGCGCCAATGCGGCACAATTGCGCGCATTGGTTTATTGCGCCCGGGCCTGTCGCCCTGGCTGGAGTTAGCATGTCCCTGATCATCACCGACGATTGCATCAACTGCGACGTCTGCGAACCCGAGTGCCCGAACGCCGCCATTTCCCAAGGCGAAGAGATCTACGTCATCGACCCGAACCTGTGCACGCAGTGTGTCGGCCATTACGATGAACCTCAGTGCCAGCAAGTGTGCCCGGTGGATTGCATTCCGCTGGACGAAGCGCATCCGGAGACTGAAGACGAGTTGATGGAGAAGTACCGGAAGATTACCGGCAAGGCTTGAGTCAGATAGTTTTGTAGAGCCTGTTCGGGCCTCATCGCGGGCAAGCCTGCTCCCACCGTGTTTCGTGTCGTACGCAAAACCAATGTGGAGCGGGCTTGCCCGCGATGAGGCCATCAGCCACACCAAAGACGTAACTGCCTTCACTTCCGCCGCTCAAACCCCTCGCCGACACACCCCAGACACCGCACAAACGCCGCTTTCGCCGGGTCAACCACCAACGCCTGCCCCGCATCGCCAACGCCGCCACCCAGCGCGGTAAACGGCAACGACACCACAAACACGCCAGCACCGATCACCGTCGCCACGACCAGCAACGGTCGGGCAATCAGCAAATCACCGATCATGGCGTACGCCGGGGGATTCTGGAGGGTGTAGAGCGGGTCGCCGCTGCCGCTCTCTGCCGCAAACGCGCCGGCATTGGCGCCCAGCAGGCAGACAACGACAAGGATTCGAAACAGGTTCATGGCACGGTCCTTATGCGAGGCAGTGAGAACACTGACTATAGACCGCGCGAGTTTTCAGCTCTGACAGCGAGGGCAAAAGACGCTGGCGCGCTGCCCGAGTTTCACATCCCGCAGCTCCGTGCCGCAGACCTTGCAGGGCTCATGGCCCCGGCCATACACGAACAGTTCCTGCTGGAAGTAACCCGGCTGGCCGTCACCGCCGATAAAGTCGCGCAACGTGGTGCCGCCGCGCTCGATGGCGGCGGCGAGGATGCGTTTGATCTCGATCGCCAGTTTCAAATAACGCGCCCGGGAAATGCTCTTGGCTTCGCGGCGCGGATCAATGCCGGCGGCGAACAGCGCTTCGGTCGCATAGATATTGCCAACGCCCACCACCACGGCGTTATCCATGATGAACGGCTTGACCGCCATGGAGCGTCCGCGAGACTGCTGGAACAGGCGCTCGCCATCGAACAGGTCGGTCAATGGCTCAGGCCCGAGGCGAATCAGTAATTCGTGGTTGAGCGGGTCAAGGCTCCAGAGCATCGCGCCAAACCGTCGCGGATCGGTGTAACGCAGTGCCAGGCCGGATTCCAGCTCGATGTCCACATGCTCATGCTTGGCCGCCGGCAGGCCGGCTTCCACCAGCCGCAAATTCCCAGACATGCCCAAATGGCTGATCAACGTGCCGACTTCGGCATTGATCAACAGGTACTTGGCGCGCCGTTCCACCAGCACGATGCGCTGCCCGGACAACCGCACATCAAGGTCTTCGGGAATCGGCCAGCGCAGCCGCCGGTCACGCACGATCACCCGGCTGACCCGTTGGCCTTCCAGGTGCGGCGCAATTCCGCGGCGGGTGGTTTCGACTTCCGGCAGTTCAGGCATGGTGCACTCGAATCAGGCTATCCGGCTCTCAGCGATGAGCGCCAAGGTCGCGAATGGTTTGCTTGAGCGTCTCGAAGTCGTAATCCGAGAGGCCGACATAGTCGAGCACCAGAGGCCCGATGCTGTTCCATTCGTGGTCTTCGTTCTGGTTGCCCAGCACTCGATAGGACGCACAAATGTGTTCGGCCATCTTGAGGATCGCCAGCAGGTTCTTGAGCTGGGCATTGCGCGACGACTCATCGCTGAAAATCGCCAACGCGTTGTGGTGATTGGCGATTGCGGCGGTTACGTGGTCCGGCAGGCGCCAGGATTTGGCGGTGTAATAACCGACCACGGCGTGGTTGGTGTTGAACACGCGGTTCTCGGTGTCCACCACCCGGCATTCGGCGCTGGCGTTGGCATATGCCTCTTCCAGAACCGTCATGTAGTTGGGGAAACGCTGCAGCATCAGCGGCACACCGCAATCGTGGAACAGGCCCAGCGCGTACGCTTCGTCGCCGGCCTGGGCACCAATGCGCTTGGCCAGCGTCAGGCAGGTCATTGCCACATCCTGAGCCGTGTCCCAGAAGCGGTTCAAGGTGACGATGGTGTCGTCATTCATCTCGCCCTTGATCGACTGGGCGTTGATCAGGTTGATGATTGAACGGCTGCCCAGCAGGTTCACCGCCCGCTGGATCGAAGCAATCTTGTTGCTCAAGCCGTAATACGGCGAGTTGACGATCTTCAGCAAGGCGCCAGAAAGGCCCGGGTCTTGGGAGATCAGCTTCGCGATCACTTCCAGGTCCGGGTCGGGCATGTACTGCTCCATCTGCAAATCCACCATGATTTGCGGCTGGGCGGGCACGCTGATGCCTTGCAGGGACTGTTGGATCTGTTCGGTAGTCAGCTCTTGGGACATAAGTACACACTCTGGGCCAGGCGCAGATTCTAGCTTCTAAAAGTTGGATCCGACACCTTGGAGGGCGCATCTGCTGAAGTTTCATCTTTGGCGCGACCTTCACCGCATGTCCATCCACCAAACCGTGGCCTTGCGCAACACGCTATACTCCCGCTCTTTTTTCCGGAGCGACGTCATGTCCCTGCCTAGCCTGCGCCTCAAAGCCAACGCCGACCGTCGCCTGCGAAACGGCCACTTGTGGGTCTACAGCAACGAAATCGATGTCGCCGCCACCCCATTGCACGGCTTCAAGGCCGGTGATCAGGCGATCCTCGAAGCCGCCGGCGGCAAACCGCTGGGCATTGTTGCCATGAGCCCGAACAACCTGATCTGCGCCCGCCTGCTGTCGCGCGACATCAAGTTGCCGCTGGACAAGTCGTTGCTCGTCCACCGTATCAACGTCGCCCTGTCGCTGCGCGATCGCCTGTTTGACAAGCCGTTCTATCGCCTGGTCTACGGCGATTCCGACCTGCTGCCAGGCCTGGTGGTCGACCGTTTTGGCGACATCCTCGTGGTGCAGATCGCCTCGGCGACCATGGAAGCCCATAAAGAAGACGTGATCGCCGCGTTGACCCAAGTGCTCAAGCCAAGCGGCATTCTGTTCAAGAACGACTCCGCCGCCCGTGATGCGGAAGGCCTCAACCGCTACGTCGAAACCGTGTTCGGCCTGGTGCCGGAGTGGGTAGCGCTGGAAGAAAACGGCGTGAAATTCGAAGCACCGGTCATGCAAGGCCAGAAAACCGGCTGGTTCTACGACCACCGCATGAACCGTGCACGCCTGGCCCCGTATGCCAAAGGCAAACGCGTACTGGACCTGTACAGCTACATCGGTGGCTGGGGTGTCCAAGCGGCCGCCTTCGGCGCCAGTGAAGTGTTCTGCGTCGACGCGTCGGCCTTCGCCCTCGACGGCGTCGAGCGTAACGCCGCGCTGAACGGTTTCGCCGACAAAATGACCTGCATTGAAGGCGACGTGTTCGAAGCCCTCAAAGAGCTGAAAGCCAGCGAAGAACGTTTCGACGTGATCGTGGCCGACCCGCCGGCGTTCATCAAACGCAAGAAAGACATGAAGAACGGCGAAGGCGCCTACCGTCGCCTGAACGAGCAAGCCATGCGCCTGCTCAGCAAAGACGGCATCCTGGTGAGCGCTTCGTGCTCGATGCACCTGCCCGAAGATGACCTGCAAAACATCCTGCTGACCAGCGCGCGTCACCTGGACCGCAACATCCAGTTGCTGGAGCGCGGCGCTCAGGGCCCGGACCACCCGGTTCACCCGGCCATCGCTGAAACCCGCTACATCAAGAGCATCACCTGCCGCCTGCTGCCAAACAGCTGATCACGCCGGTTTGACGGGGAGCCCATCGGCTCCCCGTTCTATTACTCGATATTAATTTCTACAACTTCCTACACTTGCAATCCTTGCGACTTGCAGGACATTTCTCTGTGCTTTGCACTTTGGAGAATATGCCTTACAAAATTCAGGTGTCATTTCGATTGATCCGACAGAATAACTAGAACATTCCTACTCAATCTCTCCTTGATAAGAATTCATTACCAACTATGATTGAGTTGTCACATTGAAGTGACGCTCATTATCAATGACAAGGAGTTACAAACATGAAAGCAATTACTCTGGAAGCAAACACCATCGCCAACCTGGCTTTTCTGGTTGCGCCGAAAGCCCGCTAAGTAAATGAAGCGCTGGGGAGTGCCGGCTACCCAGCGTTCTCTAAGAAAAACCCCAGAGTGAACCGCCCATCATGCAGATAAACCCTTATCTCTTCATACTTCCGCGCACGCCCGATCAAATAGTATGGGATTATAAAAATCACAAACAGTACGAACTGGATCTTGACTATTCAACCCGACTGGCAGAACTGACCAACAACCCGAACAAGTTCAATCACAACAACAGTATAGACACCCAACTTCTCGAAGCAGGAATACTCACAACATCACCCCCCACTCATATTGAATGGGGCTGGGATGATCTGTCGAAAATATTCCATATCGGCACCAAGAACATCCCTTGCCAACATACCCCACAAGATATTCATGAATGGTCCAGAGAATATCTGAACCATTGCAGCGAAGTACTGGCCACACCGCCCCCGGACACCCGTCTGGCGGAACGTCTGGCAGACGAAAAGATTTCATTGCCGAAACCTGGATGCCTGCCGCAAAGCACTCTGGCAAATACCCTGATTGACCGAAAAACCTGCCGAACCTTCACCGGCGAGCCCCTCTCACTCGAAGCGGTCAGCACGTTGCTCTACTTGTCCCTCGGTTACTTGCGAGAACGTGAGGACGACGTCGACGAAAGCATCGCCGAAGGACTTGGCGCCCGCCGCACCAGCCCCTCCGGGGGTGGGCTAAACGCCTGTGAAGGCTTCCTGCTCGTACAAAACGTCAGCGGCCTGAAACCTGGGCTCTATGCCTACCATCCAAGCGAACATGCGTTGAGCTTCGTCAACCCGCTGCCAGGTCGACCGCTGGGGCAACTGCTGTGCGGGCAACACTTCATCAATAACCTGCCGGTGGGCCTGTTCATCACCAGTCGATTCGACAAACTGTGGTGGAAATATGAACACTCACGCGCCTATCGAATGGCCTACGTTGAAGCCGGGCATATTTCCCAGACCTTTCAGTTGGTGGCCACCTCGCTCGGCTTTAACACCTGGCTGACCGGCGCCCTGACCGATGATCAGGTCGAGACGCTGCTCGGCCTCAATGACAGCGCAGAACAGCCTTTGTTTTTTGTCGGTTGCGGCAACAGCGACGGGGACGTGCTGTGCAAGGAACTGAAAACGTTGCTGAACCGAAAGGCCCCGCAATCATGACCGACACCCGCCTTGAACAGGCAACACTTCCCACTGGCTGGGCCGATCGCTTTACCCTCGGCGACTGGGATAACCGCGCCGCGGTGCGAACCAGCAAACACACCTATTTATTGCCGCCCGATATTGAACAGCAACTGGAAACCCGGCATTGGTTCCCGCCCGCCTTCCTGCCGTATTTGAACCACCCGGCCGTCAAAGACGAGGGCCGGGCGATCACTCATCGACTGCCGGCCAATCATCTGGTGTATTTCCTCGACTACACCACCTTGCTCGAACACCGTATCGTTAATCGATCTGTCGAAACCATCGTCCATGACGAACTCGGTGTGAGCATTCCCCCGCGGATGAAAAACGCTGCGCTGCAGCTCTACACCGACGAGGGCTATCACGCCCTCTTTTCCAATGGCCTCGCCGAGCAGATTGCCGCGTTCTACGGCATGTTCGATCGGCCCGTCATGCCGCAGCGAATCACCCGGCTGCACGCCCTGCTCGAGCGCACACCTGACAAGCACAAGCCGCTGGCCTGGTTCCTCACCGGTTTCGTCTCCGAGACAATCATCGCCAAGGATCTGCTCGACATCTGTCGCGATGCGTTGGTGGACGGCGTTCAGGAAATGCTCAGGGACCACCTCGCCGACGAGGCGCGACACAGTCGCTATTTCTGCGAAGTGTTCCATTATCTGTGGCTGCACCTGACCAGCGCCCAACGCCTGTTCTGCGCGGGTCTGCTCCCGGAGCTCATTCGGGTTTTCTTTGAGATCGATGAGCATTGGCTGAGGGCAAGCTTTCGCGGTGTCGGCCTCAGGGAGACAGTCTGCCTGGAAATCACTGAAGGACTGTCCGATGCGCATGCCACTCTGCAACGGACCCGTTCGGGCGCCAGCGCGACCCTGAGCGCCCTGAAAAACGCCGGGTTCTTCGACCTGCCTTACAACCGGAAACTCTTCACCAAAGCCGGGCTTCTTGATGAATAGTGTTATCGACGCAACCCAGGTCAAAGAAAGCCGGGCCATGGTCATTCTGTTGATGGCCATGACGCTGCTTGCTGTTTTCCCCCTCGACGTCGTGCTTCCTTCCTTTCCCGCGCTCTCCGACCACTTCCGCACTACGCCTGTCGATATAGCGTTGTCCGTCAGCCTCTTTGCCATCGGCCTGGCGTTTTCACTGCTGCTGATCGGGCCGCTGTCCGACAGGTTCGGCCGCAAAAAACTGCTGCTAGGGGGAATTGCTCTGGCTGCCCTGGGTGCAACAGGTTGTCTGCTCGTCAGCGATTACGCCTGGTTTCTGTTCTTTCGCGTTATACAGGCGATGGGCTGCGGGTCGTTTGCCTTGTCACAGGCACTGGTCCAGGACCTGTTCTTCGGCCGCGAACTGGAACGACTGCGAATCTGGATGGCAACCGCCGGCGGGATATTCATTTCCAGTTCGCCGCTGATCGGCACCTGGCTACAGTTGCATGTGGGCTGGCAGGGCAGTTTTTATGTGTTCATCGGCCTGGCCATTATTGTCTGGTTGAGGTCCTGCTTCCTGCTGAAAGAAAGCCGTAGCAGTGTTCCATCGCCCCGGCGAATCTTCGGCGCTTATTGGCTGCTGCTTGGCGACATCCGCTTTACGGGTTACTGGCTGATATCCGGTCTCGCCTTCGCCTGCCATTTCTCGTTCATTGTCATTTCCCCACTCCTGTTCATGGAGCACCTGAAGCTTTCCGCCTATCAGTTCGCCTGGGCGCTGTTGCTGTACGGCGTCGCGTATGTGGTCGGCGGAATTATCGCCAGCCTCCTGCATCGCCATATGGAGGGCGACAGGCAAATCAATATCGGCTTGGGCCTGATTGCCCTCTCGGGCCTGGTGATGCCATGGCTGGTCTGGCAGTTTGGCCTGTCCGCCGCCACGGTGCTGATTCCCATGCTGATCTGTACTGCCGGCACCACCATTTGCCGCCCCATCGCCAACTCCAGGGCGATGAGCCTCTACCCCCAATACGCGGGTACCGCGACCTCGGCCGGCAGCCTGCTGATTTTCATGTGTGGCGGCTTGATCAGCGCCGTGATCAACCTGGCCAGCGCCTACCTGACCACGGCCCTGGCCGTGTGCTTTTTGATTTTGAGTGCGGTGGGTATCGGCCTGAACGCCCTGATCAGTCGCCGCTAACTGCGCATCAGGGCAACATGCCGACAACCCTGTCCACACGTCTTGTCAGCACTATCTCCAAAGCGGCAGCCATTCCCTCCTGACGCCAGCCGTGTAGAATCGCGACATTCATCGCCAGTCATCCCCCGGCGGGTTTATGAGCTCAAGCTGAAGCGCGCGGCGATCCCGCAAAGTTATCGGCAACTTCCGGACACACGGCCATTTCTGAGTGTTCCAGACGTCAATAGAAGCTCACTTCCCTTTTGATAACTGATTAACCGCCCGGAGTGCTTCATGCCTGATTACCGCTCGAAAACATCCACCCACGGTCGCAACATGGCCGGCGCCCGCGCACTGTGGCGCGCCACGGGGATGAAAGATGACGACTTCAAAAAGCCGATCATCGCCATTGCCAACTCCTTCACCCAGTTCGTACCGGGCCACGTCCACCTCAAGGACCTGGGCCAACTGGTCGCCCGCGAAATCGAACGCGCCGGCGGTGTAGCCAAAGAATTCAACACCATCGCCGTGGATGACGGCATCGCCATGGGCCACGACGGCATGCTGTATTCGCTGCCGAGCCGGGAGATCATCGCCGACTCCGTCGAGTACATGGTCAACGCCCACTGCGCCGACGCCATCGTCTGCATCTCCAACTGCGACAAGATCACCCCTGGCATGTTGATGGCGTCCCTGCGCCTGAACATCCCGGTGATCTTCGTGTCCGGCGGCCCGATGGAAGCCGGCAAGACCAAACTGGCCAGCCACGGTCTCGACCTCGTCGACGCCATGGTGATCGCCGCCGACTCCAGCGCTTCTGACGAGAAAGTCGCTGAGTACGAGCGCAGCGCCTGCCCGACGTGCGGTTCGTGCTCCGGCATGTTCACCGCCAACTCAATGAACTGCCTGGTCGAAGCCCTGGGCCTGGCATTGCCGGGCAACGGTTCGACCCTGGCCACCCACAGCGACCGTGAGCAATTGTTCCTGCAGGCCGGGCGCACCATCGTCGAGCTGTGCAAGCGTTATTACACCGAGAACGACGAGTCGGTACTGCCGCGCAACATCGCCAACTTCAAGGCGTTCGAAAATGCCATGACGCTGGACATCGCCATGGGCGGTTCCACCAACACCATCCTGCACTTGCTGGCCGCGGCCCAGGAAGCCGAGATCGATTTCGACCTGCGCGACATCGACCGCCTGTCCCGTCACGTGCCGCAACTGTGCAAAGTCGCGCCGAACATCCAGAAGTACCACATGGAAGACGTGCACCGTGCCGGCGGGATCTTCAGCATCCTCGGCTCCCTGGCCCGTGGCGGCCTGTTGCACACCGACCTGCCGACCGTGCACAGCAAGACCCTGGCCGAAGGCATTGCCAAGTGGGACATCACCCAGACTGACGACGAAGCGGTGCATCACTTCTTCAAGGCCGGCCCGGCAGGCATTCCGACGCAAACCGCGTTCAGTCAGTCGACCCGTTGGGAAACCCTCGACGACGACCGTGAAAACGGCTGCATCCGCAGCGTCGAGCATGCTTACTCGAAAGAAGGCGGCCTGGCCGTTCTCTACGGCAACATCGCATTGGATGGCTGCGTAGTGAAAACCGCGGGCGTCGACGAGTCGATCCACGTCTTCGAAGGCAACGCGAAGATCTTCGAAAGCCAGGACAGCGCCGTACGCGGCATTCTCGCTGACGAAGTGAAGGCCGGCGACATCGTGATCATTCGTTACGAAGGCCCGAAAGGCGGCCCGGGCATGCAGGAAATGCTGTACCCGACGTCTTACCTGAAATCCAAAGGCCTGGGCAAAGCCTGCGCCCTGCTCACCGACGGCCGCTTCTCCGGCGGCACCTCGGGCCTGTCCATCGGCCACGCTTCGCCAGAAGCAGCAGCGGGCGGTGCGATTGGTCTGGTGCAGGACGGCGACAAAGTGCTGATCGACATTCCAAACCGCTCGATCAACCTGTTGATCAGCGACGAAGAAATGGCCGGGCGTCGTGCCGAGCAAGATCAGAAAGGCTGGAAGCCTGTGGAAAAACGTCCACGCAAGGTGACCACCGCACTGAAAGCCTACGCCCTGCTGGCGACCAGCGCCGACAAGGGTGCTGTACGTAACAAGGCGATGCTCGACGGGCTGTAAGCGTCAATCGCAGAAATAAAAATGCCCCGCCAAGTGCGGGGCATTTTTTTGACCACGATCCCCCAAACACTGGAGATCAACGGTGGGAACTGGCTTGCCTGCGATGCGGACAACTCGGTCTATCTGACTAACCGCGTCGAGGCTATCGCAGGCAAGCCAGCTCCCACATGGACCGTGCGTTTACCTTTACTGGATCTCTTCCGGTTTCACGATCACCCAGTTCTTGTCCGCCGTAACCTCAAGCCCTTCCTTGGCCTGGGCCGCCGCATTCTTGGCCATCATGCCGTTAATCTGGGTCATGTATTTGTCCTTGCGGTTAACCCACAAGTGAATGCCACCCTTGGCCACGTCGACGCTGTGGAACAGCATGTAACCATCGCTGCTCGGGGTGTCGCCGCCAACCAGGACCGGTTTTTTCCACTCATCGATGTAAGTCAGGATCGCTGCTTGCTTACCCGCCATCCAGGTCGCAGGGGTCCACAGGTACGGGGTCAGTTCAAGGCCAAGGTTAGCCTTCTCGTCATACTTGCCGGCGGTGATCTGTTTGCGCGCGGTGGTCAGCTCGCCAGACTTCGGATCCTTCAGCAGCAGGCTCACGCCGATGACGTTCTGCGGTTTGACGTTGTAGCCGTACTTCGGATCGGAAGCGACCATGCGCACCAGCTCTTCGGAGGCGGCGGTCATCACATAGACCTCGATGCCGTTCTCCATCAGCTTGTTGTACAGCTCAGCCTGGCCGGTGAAGACTTTCGGCGGGTTGACGTCGAGTTTCTTGACCACATCACCGTCGTAGTAAGTAGCCGGCACCGGTTTGCCGGACGCCATCAGCTCGTCGACATAACCTTTGAGTTCTTTAAGGGTGAAGCCGGAGAACACTTGCGCAACCCATGGGTAGCACACCATGTCGTCAATTTCGCAGAGGCGGTAGTAGTAGCTGAACAGGCTTTCCTTGTGGTCAGCAGTGTCCTTGAACGGAATCAGTTTCAGGGAAGGGTCGAGTTTGTCGCGGGTGATCAGGCCCTTGTTCTCCATATAGGGCAGCAACGACTCTTCGAGGTCGTAGCGGTAACTGGTGTTGTCCATGTCGAACACCGCGTAGTTACCTTTGTTGGCGTTGGCGGCAATCATTGCATCCAGCGCCTTGGCCTGATCGGCTGGCCAGTGTTTCAAATCGGTGGCGAATGCCTGGCCCGCAAGGCCCAGGCAAATGGCTGCAGCCAGCATTTTTGGTATGAATTTCATCGACGACTCTCCCTGAATGTGAAAGACATCGACGCTAACAAATAAGTGTGACAGTCCTCGTCTGTCAGCGACCGTTACCGTACCCATCGCGCCAGCTGCATCCCCGACAGCGACACCGGCTTATTCCAAAAACGACAGTTCACCTCTGATTTTGGTATTAATTCATTAGATATCAAGCTGTTAGGCTTTCCGGTTCGCGGCTGCCCCGGAAGGTAGCTGGCACATGTCTGATCGGAGTTTTTATGAATCTGCCGCTGATCCTCAATCTGCTGGTGTTCCTTGCCCTGCTTTTTGGCCTGGCACAAACCCGCCACACCACCTGGAGCCTGGCAAAAAAAGTCCTGCTCGCCCTGGTGTTGGGCGTGGTGTTTGGTGTGGCGCTGCACACCGTTTATGGCGCCGGCAATCCGGTCCTGAAAGCCTCGATCGGCTGGTTCGATCTGGTGGGTAACGGTTACGTGCAGTTGCTGCAAATGATCGTGATCCCGCTGGTGTTCGCCTCGATCCTCAGCGCCGTGGCCCGTCTGCACAATGCGTCGTCATTGGGCAAGATCAGCTTCCTGACCATTGGCACGCTGCTGTTCACCACCGCCATCGCGGCGTTGATCGGCATCGGTCTGACCAACCTGTTTGGCCTGACCGCCGAAGGCCTGGTGGCCGGCACCCAGGAAATGGCGCGCCTGCAAACCATCCAGACCGACTACGCCGGCAAGGTAGCGGACCTGAACGTGCCGCAGCTGTTGCTCTCGTTCATCCCGCAAAACCCGTTCGCCGATCTGGCGCGCGCCAAACCGACCTCGATCATCAGCGTGGTGATTTTTGCGGCTTTCCTCGGTGTCGCCGCCTTGCAATTGCTCAAGGATGACGTCGAGAAAGGTCAGAAAGTGATCAACGCCATCGACACCCTGCAAGCCTGGGTGATGCGTCTGGTGCGCCTGGTGATGAAACTGACCCCGTACGGCGTGCTGGCGCTGATGACCAAAGTGGTCGCCGGTTCCAACCTGCAAGACATCATCAAGCTCGGCAGTTTTGTCGTGGTGTCCTACATCGGCCTGGGTCTGATGTTTGTGGTCCATGGTCTGCTGGTGTCGGCGGCCGGGATCAACCCGTTGCGGTTCTTCCGCAAAGTCTGGCCGGTGCTGACGTTTGCGTTCACCAGCCGCTCGAGCGCGGCGACGATTCCGTTGAGCATCGAAGCACAGACCCGCCGTTTGGGTATTCCGCAATCCATCGCCAGCTTCGCCGCGTCGTTCGGAGCGACCATTGGCCAGAACGGCTGTGCCGGTCTGTACCCGGCGATGTTGGCGGTGATGGTCGCGCCGACCGTGGGCATCAACCCGCTGGACCCGCTATGGATCGCGACGTTGGTAGCGATCGTGACGCTGAGTTCGGCCGGTGTGGCGGGTGTGGGCGGCGGGGCGACATTCGCCGCGTTGATCGTGTTGCCGGCGATGGGCTTGCCGGTGTCACTGGTGGCGTTGCTGATTTCGGTCGAACCGCTGATTGACATGGGACGCACGGCGCTGAACGTCAGTGGATCGATGACGGCGGGGGCGATTACCAGCCAGATCATGCAGCAGACGGATAAAGAATTGCTGGATGCGGATGAGCATTCGGAGTTGGCTCACGCTTAAGTCTTCATCAACAGGACCGGCCCCATCGCGGGCAAGCCCGGCTCCCACAGGGATCAGTGGTGCTCACACATTGTGTGTTTCACCTCAAACCTCTGTAGGAGCCGGGCTTGCCCGCGATGCTTTTAGGCTTTTTCCCAGACTTCGAAGTTGTATGCCGGCTTATCGCCTTCAGCTGGATTCGGGGTGTTGGACACCAATTTCCACTGGCCCAAATCAAACTCCGGAAACCACGCATCCCCTTCCGGGCTCAGCGCCACGCGGGTCAGATACAACCGGTCCGCCTGCGCCATCCCCTGCGCATACAACTGCGCGCCGCCAATCAGCATCAGCTCATCGACGCCCTGCGCCTTCGCCCATTCTTCGGCGCGAACCACCGCGGCTTCGAGCGACGGGTAAACCTCGGCGCCTTCCAGCACCAGGTCCGCCTGACGGCTGACCACGATGTTCAACCGGCCCGGCAGCGGCCGACCGAGGGAATCCCAGGTCTTGCGCCCCATGATGATCGGCTTGCCCAGGGTGGTGGCCTTGAAGTATTTGAAGTCCCCCGGCAAGTGCCAGGGCATGCTGTTGTCGACGCCGATCACGCGGTTTTCACCGAGGGCTGCGATCAGGCTGAGGGGGAGTGATTTAGTCATGCCGGCGAGGATACCAGAGCCATCCGTACCCCGATAAGCGCCACAGCGGTTATGCTCACAGCTCAATGGAGCGATGGGATCGCGCGTGACTGAACTGACTGGACTGCAAAATCTCTGGCTGACCGAAACCGTGCGTCTGCGTGAAGAACACGCCGGCCCGCTGGAAGACACGGAAGCCAACCGACTGGCCCGAAGTGCTGGTGGTGACTTGTCGACACGGATTCAACGGCGGGCCGTGTGGCTGGCCGAACGCGATGGTTTGGCCAACGCCCTGCAACACTGGCTGCAAGGTGCGCGACTGGCGCTGATCGTGATGGCGGTGCTGGCCGTGGTGAGCGGTGCCGGTCTGGCTTTCGCCGCGATGGGTGACGGGCAAACCCCGGTGAATGTGTTCTGGGCCCTGGGCAGTCTGCTCGGGCTGAACCTGATTCTGTTACTGAGCTGGGCGCTGGGCCTGATGTTCGCGGGTGAACACGGCGCCACCCTCGGGCGCTTATGGTTGTGGCTCAGCGAAAAACTCGCCCGCGACGCCAAAGCCGCGCAACTGGCCCCGGCCCTCCTGCTGTTATTGCAACGGCACAAACTCAATCGCTGGGCGGTCGGTACGCTAATCAACGGTTTGTGGCTGCTGGCGATGCTCAGCGCCTTGGCGATTCTGCTGACGCTGATGGCGACCCGACGCTACGGCTTCGTCTGGGAAACCACCATTCTGAGCGGCGACACCTTCGTCGCCATGACTCAGGCCCTCGGCGCGCTCCCGGCCCTGCTCGGCTTCAGCGTGCCTACCGTGGAAATGATCCGCGCCAGCGGCGATGCCGCGCTGAACATCGAAAGTGCTCGACAGGCCTGGGCCGCCTGGCTGGTTGGCGTCCTGTTGATCTACGGTGTGCTGCCGCGTTTGCTGCTGATGCTGTTTTGTCGGTGGCGCTGGAAAACCGGCCAGGCAAAACTGCATCTGGACCTGAACCTGCCCGGCTACGCCCAGTTGCGCGAGCGATTGATGCCCACCAGCGAACGCCTGGGCATCAGCGACGCCGCACCGGAGAAACTGCATCGCGTCGAAAGCGGTGTCACCGACCAGCAAAGCGACGGTGCCCTGCTGGTCGCCATCGAACTCGATGACCAACGCCCGTGGCCACCGCAATTGCCGAAGACCGTGGGCAACGCCGGAATACTCGACAGCCGTGAATCGCGCCACCGACTCCTCGAACAATTGAGCCGCTTTCCGCCCGCACGCCTGCTCATCGCTTGCGACCCGCGGCGCTCGCCGGACCGCGGCAGCCTGGCGCTGATCGCCGAACTGGCGCGCAATGCTGCCGCCACTCGCGTCTGGCTGCTGCAAGCGCCACCCGGCGAAGCGCTGGACGCCGAACGGCTGGGTGACTGGCACGTCGCATTGCAGCAACTGGAGTTGCCGTTCGCCGATTGTGCGCCGATGAACTGGCTGGAGACCGGTCATGAGTAACGCCTGGAAGGCCCCGTTGAAGCTCGCTGTGGTTGGCCACACCAACGTCGGCAAAACCTCATTGCTGCGCACCCTGACCCGCGATGTCGGCTTCGGCGAAGTGTCCCATCGTCCCAGCACCACGCGTCACGTCGAAGGCGCACGCTTGTCGGTGGAGGGCGAGCCGCTGCTCGACCTCTACGATACCCCCGGCCTGGAAGACGCCATCGCCCTGCTCGACTACCTCGAACGCCTGGAGCGTCCCGGCGAACGCCTCGACGGTCCGGCCCGCCTGGCGCGATTCCTTGAGGGCAGCGAAGCCCGGCAGCGCTTTGAGCAGGAAGCCAAAGTGCTGCGGCAACTGCTCACCTGCGACGCCGGCCTCTACGTGATCGACGCCCGCGAACCGGTGCTGGCCAAGTACCGCGACGAACTGGAAGTGCTGGCCAGTTGTGGCAAGCCGCTGCTGCCGGTGCTGAATTTTGTCAGCAGCGCCAACCACCGCGAGCCGGATTGGCGTGAAGCGTTGGCGCGTTTGGGCTTGCATGCACTGGTGCGTTTCGACAGCGTCGCACCGCCGGAAGATGGCGAACGTCGCCTCTATGAAAGCCTCGCGCTGCTGCTGGAAAATTCCCGTGAACAGCTTGAACGCTTGATCGCCGATCAACAGGCCCAGCGCCTCGCCCGTCATCAGAGTGCAGTCCGGTTGATTGCCGAATTGTTGATTGATTGCGCCGCCTGCCGACGCAGCGTCGCCAGCGATGCAGAGCAGGAACGGCACGCCATCAGCGAACTGCACAAAGCCGTGCGCCAGCGCGAACAACGCTGCGTTGAAGCGCTGCTCAAGCTTTACGCCTTTCGCCCACAGGATGCGGCGGCCAGTGATTTACCGCTGCTCGATGGCCGTTGGGGCGATGATTTGTTTAACCCGGAAACCTTGAAACAGCTGGGTGTACGGGTCGGCAGCGGGATCGCCGCTGGCGCGGCAGCCGGGGCCGGGGTCGACTTGCTGGTGGGCGGCCTGACCCTGGGTGCGGCAGCATTGGCCGGCGCGATTGCCGGTGGCGCACTGCAAACCGCGCGCAGCTATGGCAGCCGGTTAATCGGCAAGATCAAAGGCCAGCGAGAACTGACCATCGATGACAGCGTATTGCGGTTGTTGGCGTTGCGTCAGCGTCAGCTGTTGCAGGCGCTGAACGCGCGCGGGCATGCGGCCATGGACAGCATTCAGGTCGCCACGCCCCAGGACAAGACCTGGCGCGAAGGCAAGTTACCCGAGGCACTGAACAAGGCGCGGGCGCATCCGCAGTGGTCGTCGCTGAATCCACAGGTGAAGTTGAATCAGGCGCAAAGGCAGGAGCAGGTAGAGGTATTGGCGCAGCAGTTGTGAGCCTTGATGCCTGGGGTGTTTGGGCGGCCCCTTCGCGAGCAGGCTCGCGCCCACATGGGAATGCGTTCCCCCTCTAGGAGTGAGCCTGCTCGCGATGGCAGCCACCTGGTCATGAGGCTCTACTCCGCCAACAGTCGCGCCGCCTTTTCTTTCAAGAGACGAAGATCCATCACCGGTACGCCCATGCCCTTGGCCAACTCATCCCACTGACGCATGCGCAAACTGACCTCGCACAGAGGGTCCTGTTCGAAGGCTTCGGCCTCAGCCGGTGTCATCACGCCACCCTGATACTCCAACGTGCGACGGCTGGCCTCACTCAAGCGCTCGTAGTACCCCGGCTCTTTGAGCGTCAGATAACGCTTGGCCTGCACGTGGTATTCCACCAGTCGCGCCATGCGTTCGCCGAAACCGGCACGGCGCAGGTAATCGGCACCTAGTCGTTCGTGGCTGACCACGCCAAAGCCGCCCATGTTCTCGGTGCTTTCGGCACAGATGTGCCCGATGTCGTGAAAAAAAGCAGCCAACACCACTTCATCATCGAAGCCTTCGGCCATCGCCAATTGTGCGGCCTGAGACATGTGCTCGATCTGCGACACCGGTTCGCCGATGTAGTCGCTGTCGCCAAAACGCTCGTACAGACCGAACACGTCGGCAATCACCTGTTCGTGGTTGCTCATCAACGCTCTCCCAACAAAGTCGCCACATTACGTTCAGCCAATGCAGGCCCGACACTCATACCGACGCCGGTGTGCATCAGCGCCACGCTCAATCCCGGTGCCGGACGCAGGAACGAAAACGGCCCCGGCCCCCGTGAACCATAGACACCCTGCCAGCGTTCGATCACTTGCACCTTGCAGCCCAGCGTCTGTTCGGCCAGTTCGATCATCCAGTCGTCCACTTGCTCGGCGTTGAACGGCGATGGATCGCTGCCGTAATGGTGGGAGTCGCCGATGATCAATTCGCCGTACGGCGTCGGGCTGATCAGCAGGTGAATGCCGTTGTCATGCAGGTGCGGCTCGTCTCGCAGAATTTGCGCCTGCACCGCCGCCGCTTCCGGCAGATCGGCAAAGGCGCCGTAATGCACGCA
This sequence comes from Pseudomonas mucoides, assembly GCF_015461845.1. Taxonomy (GTDB): domain Bacteria; phylum Pseudomonadota; class Gammaproteobacteria; order Pseudomonadales; family Pseudomonadaceae; genus Aquipseudomonas; species Aquipseudomonas mucoides. The sequence continues at coordinate 302,228 of NZ_JACOPW010000003.1, forward strand.
ACTCAAACCGGTGAGCAACGCGTGTTGCAGGTTGAGGTTGATCTGCGGGCGGGCGCGAAGCATTTGCAGGCGACAGATTTGCGGGTTGAGTGCTGCAATCTGTTCGGCCAGCAACGTCTGATAATCGTGGCCGGAACAGACGATGATCTGCTCGGCGCTGAAAGTGCCGGCGGTGCTGTGCAAGCGGCCCGGTTCGATGTCACGGACCAGGGTCGAAAAGTGAAAGGTCACGCCGCGTTCGCGGTGCAGGTAGTCGATCAGCGCCGGAATGGCTTCGCGGGAATACAACTGCTGATCGTCCATCCCGTGCAACGCGGCGCGGTGATGGGTGAACTGGCCGCGGTACAGATCACGCAAGGCAGCGCCGCGCAGCAGTTCGACGCGGTAGCTGTGCTCCACGGCGCGACCGGCGCAGAACGCTTCCAGCAGGTGTTCTTCGGCTTCGGTGCGGGCGAACAGGTATGAGCCGTTGCGCTTGAGTTGCAGGCCGGCGAGTTGTGCCCATTGGCCCCAGATCTCGCGGCTGGCCTTGGCCAGTTCAAGCATCGGGCCCGGCGGCTGGCCGGTGACGAGGGCCTGGCCGAAGTTGCGCACCGAGGCGCCCAAGGGCGTTTCGCTGCGTTCGAAGACGGTGACTTTCAGACCGCGTCGGGCGGCGGCGTAGGCGTGGGACAGGCCGAGGATGCCGGCGCCGACGATCAGCAGGTCGTTGTGTTGTGTCATGGCGTAATCCCGCTTTTTGTGGCGAGGGAGCTTGCTCCCGCTGGGGCGCGTAGCGGCCCTGAAAATGGGCCTGCTGCGCAGTCCAACGGGAGCAAGCTCCCTCGCCACAGAATGTGAGTCGGTTACTTGGCAACCACTTTCTCGGACTTGCCGTCATAGCGCTTGCGCCATTCGGTCAGGATCTCGTCACGGTTCTTGGAAGCCCAGGCAAAGTCGTTCTTGATCAGACGCTGCTCATAATCCGCCGGCAATTCAGTCTGCGGCTTGGCGATACCCGGCTGAGCCAGTACCGCGAAGTTCTCTTTGTAGAGCTCCATCGCCGCAGGGCTTGCCGAGAAGTCAGCCAGTTTCTTCGCCGCCTCTTCATGCGGAGTGCCTTTGATCACAGCCGTTGCCTCGATCTCCCAGCCCAGGCCTTCTTTCGGCAGGATGATGTCCAGCGGTGCGCCTTGGCGCTTCAGCTGCACGGCCGGGTATTCAAAGGAAATGCCGATCGGGAATTCGCCGGCAGCCGCCAGTTTGCAAGGCTTGGAGCCGGAGTGAACGTACTGGCCGATGTTCTGGTGCAGGTCGTCCATGTACTGCCAGCCCTGCTTCTCGCCGAAGGTTTGCAACCAGGCGCTGACGTCGAGGAAGCCGGTGCCGGACGAGGCCGGGTTAGGCATCACGATTTTGCCTTTGTACTCAGGCTTGGTCAGGTCTTGCCAGCTCACGGGTTTGCTCAGGCCCTGCTTCTCGGCTTCGACGGTGTTGAAGCAAATGGTCGCGGCCCAGACATCCATGCCGACCCAGGCGGGTGGGTTGGCGGCGTCGCGGTAGTTGCCGCCGATTTTGCCCAGGTCTTTCGGCGCGTAGCTTTGCAGCATGCCTTGCTGGTCGAGGATCGCCAGGCTCGAAGCGGCCAGGCCCCAGACGGCGTCGGCTTGTGGGCGAGCTTTTTCGGCCAGCAACTTGGCAGTGATGATGCCGGTGGAATCACGTACCCACTTGATCTCGACGTCCGGGTTGGTCTTTTCGAAAGCGGCCTTGTAAGCGGTCAACTGCTCGGCTTCGAGGGCGGTGTACACCGTCAACTCGGTTTTCGCCGCGAAGGCGTTCAGGCTAAAAGCGGAGAGAACAGCAGCGGCCAGGGCCAGGGGCTTGAACATGATCGTTTTCCTGTTTTTTGAGTTGAGGCTTGAGGGTTGAGTCACGGGCAGAATCAGTGGCCAGGCGCGGTCTGCCGCCAGGCTTGGGAACGGCGCAGCAAACCGCGCGAGGCCCAGGCCAGCAGCAGGGACACACCCGCCGAGGTGAACAGAATCAGGGTCGACATCGCCGCCGCGCCGCCGACGTTGCCGGCGTCGTCCATGTTCAGCACCGCCACCGCCGCGAGGATGGTGTCAGGGCTGTAGAGGAAGATCGCCGCCGAGACAGTGGTCATGGCCGAGACGAACAGGTAGCGCACGATGTCCAGCAGCGCCGGCAGGCAGATCGGCACGGTGACGCGCAGGTAGTGTCGATACAGCGGCGCCTTGAGCGACAGCGCGGCGGCTTCAAACTCGGCGTCGAGCTGACGCAGTGCGGTGGTGGCGGTCATCTGCGCGGTGGTCAAATAGTGAGCAATGGTGCAGACCACCAGCAAGGTCATGGTCCCGTAAAGCACATGCAGCGGGTTGCCGGTGAGGTTGAAGAAGAAGACGTAACCCAGGCCCAGCACCAGTCCCGGCACCGCCATCGGTACGAAACTGAGCATGCGCAAGGTGAGATTCAGTCCGCGCTGGCCCTTGGTTTTTTCCATCAGGTAAGCGCCGGTGAAGATCAGCACGCTGCCGATCAACGCCGTGCACAACGCCATCTTCACGCTGTTGCTATACGCCAGCCAGCCGCCACCCGCCGTGTCGTTGAACTGGTAGTGGTTGAGCGAGAGCGACAGGTTGTACGGCCAGAATTTGACCAGCGAAGAGAAGATCGCCATGCCGAACACCAACAGCAACGCCGCGCTGATCAGCAACACGATGCCCAGGTAGCAGCCGTCGCGCAGTTTCGATGGCGCGGGTTTGAAGACTTGCGCACGCCCGCTCATGGAGTCGCCCTGACGTCGACGCAACCACGCATCGACGCCGAAGCTGAACAGCGCCGGCAACAGCAGGACCATGCCGATCAACGCGCCGCGACCGAACTGCTGCTGGCCGACCACCGCTTTATAGGCTTCCAGCGCCAGCACCTGGTAGTCGCCACCGACCACCACAGGCACGCCGAAGTCGGTGATGGTCAACGTAAACACCAGGCAGAACGCGGCGAACACAGCCTGACGCGTCGCCGGCCAGGTAATGCTGCGGAAAGCTTTTGCCGGACTCGCACCCATGCTGGAGGCAGCATCGAACAGTCGCGCATCCGCCAGGGACAGCGCCGACAGCAGGATCATCAAGGCGTGTGGGAAGGTGTAGATGACCTCGCCGAGCACAATGCCCCAGAAGCCGTAGATGTTGTCCGAGAGCAAACCACGCAACATGCCCTGGTTGCCGAACAGATAGACCAGTGCAATACCAGGCAGCATCGACGGCGCCATCAACGGCAGCAGCGAAATCCCACGCCAGATGCCTTTGCCGGGAATCAATGTGCGTTGCAGGGCGTAGGCAAACAGATAGGCCAGCGGTACGACAATCGCCGCGACGCTGAGGGAAACCTTGAGGCTATTACCCAACAGCCAGTGAAAATTTTCGCTGGTGACCAACTCCCGTGCGGCCACCAGACCACCGCCCTGCCCGGCTTCGGAGCTGAAGCCGCGCCAGAAGATCGCCAGCAACGGCATCAACACCGCGACGCCGAGCAATACCAGCAACAGGACTTTGCCGCCGACCACGAACACCCGGTCGCCGATTTCGGCACGGGAGGTCTGCCGAACCTGCTTGTGCGGTATCGGCAGCGCGATGTTCGCGCTCATCAGGCAAACACCTGCAGGCTGCGCGGCGGCAAGGCAACCATGATCTGCTGGGCGCCGAGGCGCGGCATGGCTTCCGGTGCCAGTTCGGCGAGCAACGGATGGCCCGGCAATTGGTCGAGTTCGAAGCTCATGCGGCAGCGGTTGCCGAGGAAAGTAATCTCGCGAACCTTGGCCGGGAACAGGTTTTCTTCATGCACCAGCGGGTTGACGTTGATCGCCTCCGGGCGGCAGAACAAACGGCCCGACGCAGTTTTTGCGCTGCCATCGGCCAGGCGCATGTTCAGCCCGCCGACCTGGGCGTGGCTGTCACTGCTGCGGCGAAACGGCAGCCAGTTACCCTGGCCGACGAACTCCGCCACAAACGGCGTGGCCGGACGGTCGTAGATTTCCTGCGGCGTGGCGTACTGCTCGACCTTGCCGTTGTTCATCACGGCGATGCGGTCGGCCATCAGCATGGCTTCGTCCTGATTGTGCGTGACCATCAGGGTGGTGATGCCGAGGTTGCGCTGCAATTGGCGAAGTTCGGTGCACAGGTGCTCGCGAACCCGGGCGTCGAGTGCCGACATCGGTTCGTCCAGCAGCAATAACGAAGGCGCTGGCGCCAGGGCCCGAGCCAGGGCGACGCGTTGCTGTTGGCCGCCGGACAATTGGCCGGGGTACTTTTTCTCGCTGCCGATCAGGCCGACCAGTTCCAGCATCTGACCGACACGCTTGCGCACTTCGTCGCGACCGCTGCCGGCGAGACCGTAGGCAATGTTCGCTTCGACGGTGAGATTGGGGAACAGTGCGTAGGACTGGAACAGAATGCCGTAGTCCCGCGCCTGGGGGGCCAAGTGGGAAACGTCGCGATCACCGAGGTACAACTCGCCGCTGTCCTGTTTTTCCAGGCCGGCGATGCAGCGCAGCAAGGTGGTTTTGCCACAACCCGACGGGCCCAGCAGACACACCAGTTCGCCGGCCGCCACGTCGAGGGAAACGTTATCCAGCGCAGTAAAGGCGCCGAAGCGTTTCTGTACGCCGCGCACCTTCATCGGGGCGCCGGGGTTGGTCAGGGCAGTTGCGATCGAGTGGTTCATGGACAGGCCTCATCAAGCAGATGAAGGCCATCCTAGGGATGCAATGCGTCCGTCATGTGGCAGTGAGGCAAAAATGGCTGATAGTGGTATTCAGGGATTTTGGTTCACCGTCGATCGTTCCCACACTCTGCGTGGGAAACGATCATCAGGCAGGTGCCATTTCCTGCGCCAACCCGAGAAACGCCGCTGGCAGCCGCGCGCCTTTGCGCTCCTTGAGGCAATACAGGTACTCGGGAATCTGCGGCGCATTCTCGATGGTCAGCACCCGCAGTTGCGGATCGTGCGGCACTTCCTGCCGGGCAATGATGCTGATGCCGATGTTGCGCAGCACCGCCTCCCGGATCGATTCACGGCTGCCAATCTCCAGCAGCGGCCCGAAACTCACCCCGGCGCTGGCCAGTAACTCTTCCGTCAGACGCCGAGTGGTCGAGCCCGATTCGCGCATCAACAACGTATGCCCGGCCAATGCGCTCAGCGGCACATGGTCGTGAACCGCCAGCGGATGATTGCGATGCACCGCCAACACCAACGGATCGCTGCCCAGCACCCGGCGAATCAACCGCGCATCGTCGAGCAATTGCGAGGACGCCGCGACATCCACCCGGTAGTCCTCCAGCGCTTCGAGCACTTGTTGGGAATTGCCGATTTCCACCGACACTTCCACTTGCGGCAGGCGCTCGCGAAAGGCCTTCACCAGATCAAGGATGTAATACGGCGCCGTGGCCGCGATGCGCAACGTGCCCTGGACCTGACCGCTGTTGCGCAGGAAAAACTCGATGTCGGCTTCCTGCTGCAACAATGCCTTGACCATCGGCAGCAGCCGCGCGCCTTCTTCGCTGACGCTGAGGCGGCGGCCGCCACGGTAGAACAGTTCAACCGAGTACTGACTTTCCAGATGGCGGATCTGCGTCGTCACCGTGGGCTGGCTCAGGCCAAGCTTCTTCGCCGCCAGGGTAATGCTGCCCAGGCGGGCCACCATGTAAAACGCCTTCAGCTCGGCACTCAGCACACCCGCTCCTCATCGCTTATTTGCGCAACAGGCGCAAACCATTGAACACCACCAACAGGCTCACGCCCATGTCGGCGAACACCGCCATCCACATGGTAGCGATCCCGGCGAAGGTTACCCCAAGAAAGATCGCCTTGATGACCAAAGCGAGGGCGATGTTCTGTTTCAGGATGCTGGAGGTCTGGCGCGACAAGCGGATGAACGCCGGAATCTTGCGCAAATCGTCGTCCATCAAGGCGACATCAGCGGTCTCGATGGCGGTATCGGTACCGGCCGCCGCCATGGCAAAGCCGATCTCGGCCCGGGCCAGCGCCGGCGCGTCGTTGATGCCGTCGCCGACCATGCCGACGTTATGGCCCTGTGCATAAAGGGCTTCGATGGCTTGCAGTTTATCGGTCGGCAGCAGGTCGCCCTTGGCCTCGTCGATACCGACTTGTGCGGCAATCGCCTGCGCGGTGTGGACGTTATCGCCGGTGAGCATCAGGGTTTTCACGCCCAGCTCATGCAACTGGCGGATCGCTTCACGGCTGCTCTCTTTAACGGTGTCGGCCACGGCGAACAGCGCCAGCGGACCGGACGGGTCGAGCAGCAGCACCACGGACTTGCCCTGCTTCTCCAGCGCGAACAGTTTTTCTTCCAGTTGCGGCGAGCACAGGCCCAGCTCTTCGACCAGACGATGATTGCCCAAGTGGTAGGTCTGGCCGTTGACTTGCCCCTTCACACCGCGACCGGCCAGCGCTTCGAAGTTATCCACAATCAGCGGCGCAAATTGTTTATCGGCAGCCGCGTTGGCAATGGCCAGCGACACCGGGTGATCCGAGCGACCGGCCAGCGCTGCGGCAATCGCCGGGGCAGTGGCGTCTGCGGTGGGCTCAAGCGACAAATAATCGGTCTGCACCGGTTTGCCATGGGTAATCGTGCCGGTCTTGTCCAAGGCCAAGTAATCGAGCTTGTAACCGCCCTCCAGATAGACGCCGCCCTTGACCAGAATCCCTTTGCGCGCCGCCGCCGCGAGGCCGCTGACGATGGTCACCGGAGTGGAAATCACCAACGCGCATGGGCAAGCCACCACCAGCAACACCAGCGCGCGATAGATCCAGTCAAACCAGACGGCGCCCATGAACAGCGGCGGAATGACCGCGACCGCCAGAGCAAGAATGAAGACCGCCGGGGTGTAGATTTTGGAAAACTGGTCGACGAAACGCTGGGTCGGCGCCCGGGCACCCTGAGCCTGTTCGACGGCGTGGATAATGCGCGCCAGCGTCGAGTTGTTGGCCGCTGCGGTCACCGCATATTCCAGAGACCCCGCCTGATTGATGGTGCCGGCGAAGACTTTGTCGCCGACGGTCTTCTCCACCGGCAGGCTTTCGCCCGTGATCGGCGCCTGATCGATGGTCGAACTGCCCGACACGACTTCGCCGTCCAGGCCAATCCGCTCGCCGGGACGCACCCGCACTCGCGCACCGAGCTCGATGGTTTTGACCTCTTGCGTGACCCAGCTGCCGTCGGCTTGCTGCACCGTCGCCTGTTCCGGGGTCATCTGCATCAAGCCGCCAATGGCGTTACGCGCCCGGTCCAGCGATTTGGCTTCGATCAACTCGGCCACGGTGAACAGGAACATCACCATCGCCGCTTCCGGCCATTGCCCGATCAGGATCGCGCCGGTGACCGCGATGCTCATCAACGCGTTGATGTTCAGGTTGAGGTTCTTGAGCGCGATCCAGCCTTTCTTGTAAGTGGTGAGGCCGCCACTGAGGATCGAAATCAGCGCGATGATCGCCACCACCCAGTCCGGCGCGGCGCTAGTGAAGTGGATCACTTCTGCCGCCAGCGCCCCCACGCCGGACAGTGCCAGAGGCCACCAGTGCTTTTTCTCGGGGATCGGCGCTGGCGCTTCGACGCCCTGCTCCAGCGGTTCGGCCACCATGCCCAGCGACTTGATCGCCTCGATGATCGGCGCAGTGCTCGGCAGGTCATGGGTCACGCCCAAGACCCGATTGATCAGGTTGAATTCCAGCTGTTGCACACCCGCAAGCTTGCCCAGTTTGTTCTGGATCAGCGTCTGCTCGGTCGGGCAGTCCATGGCGTCGATGCGGAAGCTGCTCAGCCGCGCACCGGCGGTTGGCGTTTCGCTCAACTTGATCAGCGATGGCGCCGCCACTTTGGCGGAACAGCAGGAATCACCGTGCCCGCCATGCTCATGTTTCTGCACAGGCTGCAGTTTGTGGCTGTGATCGTGCCCAGCCTCGTGTGTGTGGGTGTGTCGGGAATCGCTCATCGGGTCGCGTCCATGAAGGTGCCTGTTGCCAAGTAAAGACCCTGTAGCCACTATAGGGTCAAGCACCCATTTGGAGATTGCCGTCATGAAGATCGGAGAACTGGCCAAACTCACCGACTGCGCCGTCGAAACCATCCGCTATTACGAGCGCGAAAACCTGCTGCCGGAACCGGCCCGCAGCGACGGCAACTACCGCGTCTACACCCAGGCCCACGCCGAACGCCTGACCTTCATCCGCAACTGCCGCACCCTCGACATGACCCTCGAAGAGATCCGCAGCCTGCTGGCCTTGCGCGACAGCCCGCAGGACCAGTGTGAAAGCGTGAATGCGCTGATCGATGAGCACATTCACCACGTCAAGGCGCGGATTGATGGGTTATTGGCATTGCAGACACAACTGCTCGACCTGCGCCAACGCTGTGGCGAAGGGCCGGAGATTGATCAGTGCGGGATTTTGCAGCGGTTGGAAGTGAGTGGCGGGGTTGTGGCGACGGAGGTTGAGCATTCTCATGTCGGGAGAAGCCACGGGCATTAAAGCCCCCCTAAAACCTGTGGGAGCGGGCTTGCCCGCGATGACGGCGGCACATCCAACGTTGATGTGACTGACAAACCGCTTTCGCGGGCAAGCCCGCTCCCACAGGGTTATGTGTTAAGGCTTAGACCGCCATTGGCGCGGTCATTGGCGCGTGGTGCTGATACCCCTCAAGCGAGAAATCGCCCGGCTCGATCAACTCCAGCCATTCCGGCTGATACACGCCAGTCTTGGCAAACTCCGGTACACGATCACTGATCACCAGTTTCGGCATCGGGAACGGCTCGCGCTTGAGCTGTTCATTCAGCATGTCCAGGTGGTTTTCGTAGACGTGCGCATCACCAATGAAATAGGTGAACCAGCGCGGCGTGTACCCGGTCAGGCGACCGATCAGGCTCAGCAGCGCGGCGCCCTCGGTGAGGTTGAACGGTGTGCCCAGGCCCAGGTCGTTGGAGCGGATGTAGAGGGTCAGGGAGATTTCCCTGGTCTCGACATTCGGGTGGAACTGGTACAACAGGTGGCACGGCGGCAGGGCCATTTCATCGAGCTGGGCAACGTTCCAGCCGTGGAACAGGATGCGGCGGCTGCCCGGGTCCTTGATGATGGTGTCGACGCACTGGCGGATCTGGTCGATCGCCTTGTACAGCACCACGTAGGCCTGGCCGTCTTCTTCACCTTCCGCGATCTGGCGGTAGCCCTGACTCAGAGTCTGCTCGATGGCGGCCTGGTTGCTGACCGGGATCTGCTTGTACGCCGGCCATTTACGCCATTGCACGCCGTAGATCTCGCCGAGGTCGTCGTCGCCCTGGCGGAACGGGTTGGCCAGCCACTGCGCGTTTTCGTTGGCGTTCTGGTCCCAGACCTTGCAGCCCAGTGCACGGAATTCGGCGGCGTTGTTCACGCCACGCAGGAAACCGCACATCTCGCCGATGGCCGATTTGAAGGCCATCTTGCGCGTGGTGATCGCCGGGAACCCTTCTTTCAGGTCGTAACGCAGCATCGCGCCCGGAAAGCTTATGGTGTTCACGCCCGTACGGTTGGCTTGCTTGGTGCCGTTCTTGATGACGTGGGCGACCAGTTCGAGATATTGCTTCATGAGTTACCTGTGTCCTTGAACCCGGAGGCCGTCGCCCCCGGGGTTCGAATTTATACGGCTGCCGCTGGGGTCGCCGGGGCGCGGTGATACGCCAACCAGATCAGGAACAGACCACCGACGATCATCGGCACGCAGAGCACCTGACCCATGGTCAGCCAGTTCCAGGCCAGATAGCCCAGTTGCGCGTCCGGTACGCGGACGAATTCGACGATGAACCGGAAGATGCCGTAGAACAGCGCGAACATCCCCGATACCGCCATGGTCGGCCGCGGCTTGCGCGAGAACAGCCACAGGATCAGGAACAGCGCGACGCCTTCCAGCGCGAACTGGTACAGCTGCGACGGATGGCGCGGCAACTGCGACGGATCGCTGAACGGCGGGAAGATCATCGCCCATGGCACGTCGGTCGGCTTGCCCCACAACTCCGCGTTGATGAAGTTGCCGATACGCCCGGCGCCCAGGCCGATCGGCACCATGGGTGCAACGAAGTCCATCAGCTGGAAGAACGACTTGTTGTTCTTCTTGCCAAACCACAACGCCGCCAGCATCACGCCAATGAAACCGCCATGGAACGACATGCCGCCCTTCCACACTTCGAAAATCAGCGTCGGGTTGGCCAGATAGGCGTGCAGATCGTAGAACAGCACATACCCCAAACGGCCGCCGACAATGACGCCCATCGACATCCAGAAGACCATGTCGGAGAGTTTCTCCTTGGTCCAGGTCGGGTCGAACCGGTTCAACCGGCGGGACGCCAGCAGCCAGGCGCCGCCAATGCCGATCAGGTACATCAAGCCGTACCAGTGGATTTTCAGCGGACCGATGGCCAGGGCCACCGGGTCGATCTGCGGGTAAGGCAGCATTGCGACTCCTCGTTAGAGTTGAAACCAAAATTCCCGGGTGACGCTGCCACCTCAGGATTAAGCCAGGATTGCGAAACGTGTCAGAGCAGAAAGCTCAGGCCCACGCAGAACAGCAAAGCGGCAAACAGTCTTTTCAGCAACTTCGGCGACAGCCTGTGGGCCAGTCGCGCGCCGATACGGGCGAACACCATGCTGGTCAGGGCGATCCCCAGCAGCGCCGGCAAGTACACAAAACCGAGACTATGGGCCGGCAGCAATGGATCGTGCCACCCCAGAATCATGAAACTTAATGCACTGGCCAAGGCGATCGGCAGACCACAGGCCGACGATGTGGCCACGGCTTGCTGCATCGGTACACTGCGCCAGGTCAGGAACGGCACGGTCAAGGAGCCGCCGCCAATCCCGAAAATCGCTGAGGCCCAGCCAATCACGCTACCGGCCAGGGTCAGACCGAGTTTGCCCGGCACCGTTCGGCTGGCCTTGGGTTTGACGTCCAGCGCCAGTTGCGCGGCGATGACCAGGGCGAACACGCCGATGATCTTCTGCAGGTTCGGGCCGGAGATCGCTTCGGCGGTCAGCGCGCCGAAACCGGCGCCCATCAGAATGCCGACGGTCATCCAGACGAAAATCGGCCAACGCACCGCGCCACGACGATGGTGTTCGCGTACGGCGTTGACCGAGGTAAAGATAATCGTCGCCAGGGACGTGCCGACCGCCAGGTGGGTCAGGATCGATGCGTCAAAGCCCTGCAAGGTGAAACTGAAGACCAACACGGGGACGATGATGATCCCGCCGCCGACCCCGAACAGCCCGGCCAGCACGCCTGCGCAGGCGCCCAGCGCCAGGTAAAGCAGAAATTCCATGGATGCATCCCCGAAGAAGGGGGGCATGGTAACGGATGGAGGGGGCAACGCTCCACTGCGCAAGGCGATGGAACGACGGGCGAGGACTGCGTAGAGTGAGCAAAAAACACACAAGGACCACCTTATGTGCCTGATTGTCTTCGCCTGGCGGCCTGGCCACGCCCAGCCGCTGATCGTGGCGGCCAACCGCGACGAATTCTATGCCCGCCCTAGCCTGCCTCTGGCGCAGTGGCCCGAAGCGCCCAACGTTTACGCCGGCCGAGACCAGGAAGCCGGCGGCACCTGGCTGGGTATTGGCGCCAATGGGCGCTTTGCGGCACTGACCAATATTCGTGATCCGCATCAGCCGCCATCGCGTAAATCCCGCGGTGAACTGGTGGCGGGGTTTCTGTTGGGTGACCGCTCGATTGATGACTATTTGAGCGATGTTGTCCGACGTTACATCGAATATGCCGGGTTTAATCTGCTGATCGGCAATACCAACGAGCTGTGGCACTTCAATGCGCGGGAATCTGAGGCGGTGATGCTGCCCCCGGGTGTTTACGGATTGTCGAACGCCGGGCTCGATACGCCATGGCCAAAACTGCTCAAGGCCCGGGCGGCACTGGAAGAAGTCTTGGCAGACCCGCAACCCCAGGCGTTGCTGGCATTGTTGGGGGATGCGCAGACGGCGCCGTTTACCGAACTGCCGGACACCGGGGTCGGGCTGGCGACCGAGACGTTGTTGTCGAGTGTATTTATAGCCAGCCAGAGTTATGGGACGCGGGCGAGTACGGCGTTGATTGTTCAGGCGGATGGGACGCGGCATATGGTCGAAAGGAGTTTCGGGCCGTATGGGGGGCATCTGGGGGAAGTGGAGATCCGGCTTTAGTTGTGTGTTGTGAGGACTGACCCTATCGCGAGCAGGCTCACTCCTACACTGGATGTGCGTCGGTCACAGTTCCAATGTAGGAGTGAGCCTGCTCGCGATGGAGCCAGCCAAGTTTTAGAGGGTCTTCACTGAAGCCGGATTGATCATCTTCGCCAACCCAAGGTTCTTCAGCGCCAGTTGCAGGGAGCTGTGGATAACTTGCGGGTTGTCGATGGTCATCAGCTCTGCGAGCAAATCCTTGGCCTTGCTCAGGTTGATCTGACGCAGCATCCACTTCACTTTCGGCAAGTTGGTGGCGTTCATCGACAGGCTGTCGAAGCCCATCGCCATCAACAGCACCGCTGCTGCCGGATCACCGGCCATCTCACCACAGATGCTTACCGGCTTGCCTTCGGCATGGGCATCACGCACCACGTTCTGCAACGCCTGAAGCACCGCCGGGTGCAGGTAGTCGTAAAGGTCGGCCACCCGTGGGTTGTTGCGGTCCACGGCCAGCAGGTACTGAGTCAGGTCGTTGGAGCCGACCGACAGGAAGTCCACTTGCCGCGCCAGTTCCTTGGTCTGGTACACCGCCGCCGGAATCTCGATCATCACGCCAATCGGCGGCATCGGCACGTCGGTGCCTTCGTCGCGGACTTCACCCCAGGCCCGGTGAATCAGGTGCAGGGCTTCTTCGAGTTCGTGGGTGCCGGAGATCATCGGCAGCAGAATCCGCAGGTTGTTCAAGCCTTCGCTGGCCTTGAGCATGGCGCGGGTCTGCACCAGGAAGATTTCCGGGTGATCGAGGGTGACGCGAATCCCGCGCCAGCCGAGGAACGGGTTGTCCTCCTTGATCGGGAAGTACGACAACGCCTTGTCGCCGCCAATGTCCAGGCTGCGCATGGTGACCGGTTGCGGATGGAACGCGGCGAGCTGCTCGCGGTAGATCGCCAACTGCTCCTTTTCGCTCGGAAACCTCTGGTTGATCATGAACGGCACTTCGGTGCGGTACAGACCCACGCCTTCCGCGCCACGCTTCTGCGCCCGCGCCACGTCCGCCAGCAGGCCGGTGTTGACCCACAGCGGCATGCGGTGACCGTCGAGGGTCACGCACGGCAAGTCGCGCAGGGAGTCGAGACCGAGTGCCAGCTGCTTCTCTTCTTCCACCACTTCGGCGAACTGCTTGCGTAGCACGTCGCTCGGGTTGGTGTAGACCTCGCCGCGATTACCATCGACGATCAATTCGATGCCGTCGACCTTGGCATAGGGCAGGTCGACCAGGCCCATCACCGTCGGGATGCCCATTGCCCGGGCCAGGATCGCGACGTGGGAGTTGCCTGAACCGAGGACCGAGACCAGACCGACCAGCGTGCCTTCCGGCACCTCGCCGAGCATCGCCGGCGTCAGTTCTTCGCTGACCAGAATGGTTTTTTCCGGGTAGACCAGATTCTGCTGACGCTCTTCCTGCAGATACGCCAGCAAACGCCGGCCAAGGTCCTTGACGTCCGAGGCGCGCTCACGCAGGTAGGCGTCGTCCATCAATTCGAAACGGTTGACGTGCTCAGTGACCACTTGGCGCAACGCACCCTGGGCCCACTGGCCGGTCTTGATCACCGTGGTCACTTCGCTGCCCAGCGCCTCGTCGGCGAGCATCATCAGGTAGACGTCGAACAAGGCCCGTTCTTCGGGGCGCAGTTGCGAGGCCAATTTGGCGGACAACGCGCGCATGTCGGCGCGCACGCCTTCGATGGCCGTCTTGAACAACGCCAGTTCAGCGTCGATGTCGGTGATGGTCTTGTCCGGCACCACGTCCAGATCAGCCGGTGGCAGCATGACCACCGCCGTACCGACCGCTGCACCCGGTGAACCCGGCACACCGACGAACTTGGCTTCCTGGATGCCTTTGCCCTGACGGCCCAGGCCGCGGATCGAACCGGTGGCCTCGGCGTGAGCAATAACGCCGGCAAGCTGCGCGCTCATGGTCACGAGAAAGGCTTCTTCACCTTCATCGAACTGGCGGCGTTCTTTTTGCTGGATGACCAACACGCCGACGACGCGGCGGTGGTGAATGATCGGCGCCCCGAGGAAAGAGGCGTAGCGCTCTTCACCGGTCTCGGCGAAGTAGCGGTAGCGCGGGTGATCCGCGGCGTTTTCGAGGTTCAGCGGTTCTTCACGCGTGCCGACCAGGCCGACCAGACCTTCGTTGGGCGCCATGCTGACTTTGCCGATCGAGCGCTTGTTCAAGCCCTCGGTCGCCATCAGCACGAAGCGGTTGGTCTCGGGGTCAAGCAGATAGACCGAGCAGACCTGGCTGCCCATGGCCTCTTTGACGCGCAATACAATAATGCCCAACGCCGCCTTGAGATCCTTGGCGGAGTTAACTTCCTGGACGATCTTGCGCAGCGTATTGAGCATGGCTCGGGGTCGAACTCCGTCGTCAGTCGCGCGTTAAAAGGCGCGGGGCAAGCTCTTTGAGAGCGCGTCGATACACCTCGCGCTTGAATGTCACCACCTGGCCCAACGGATACCAATAGCTGACCCAGCGCCAGCCATCGAATTCCGGTTTACCGGTCAAATCCATCCGCACCCGCTGCTCGTTGGAGATCAGGCGCAGGAGAAACCACTTCTGTTTCTGGCCGATGCACAGCGGTTGGCTGTGGGTACGGACCAGACGTTGCGGCAAACGATAGCGCAACCAGCCCCGGGTGCAGGCGAGAATTTCAACATCTTCACGCTCAAGACCCACTTCTTCGTTCAACTCGCGGTACAAGGCGTCTTCCGGCGTCTCCTGGGGGTTGATCCCGCCCTGAGGAAACTGCCAGGCATCTTGATTGATACGGCGAGCCCATAGCACCTGTCCGGCATCATTCGTGAGAATGATCCCGACATTGGGGCGGAAACCATCGGGGTCGATCACGGCAACAACCTCGCAAACGCATGTCGCCGCATTGTTCCACAAAGGTTGTGAAAGCAGCAACGCGCCGACCGACCTTATGTGCACTCTTGTGAAAAGTCCGTATTCTGGGCGCCTTTCTACAGACTTTTCAGCGAGTAACTGCAATGCGTCTGGCTTTATTCGACTTGGACAACACCCTGCTGGGCGGCGACAGTGACCACGCCTGGGGCGATTACCTGTGCGAGCGCGGCTTTCTCGACGCCGTCGCCTACAAGGCACGCAACGACGAGTTCTATCAGGATTACCTGGCTGGCAAGCTGGATAACGACGCTTACCTGAACTTCTGCCTGGAAGTGCTCGGGCGCACCGAAATGGCCACGCTGGATCAATGGCACCTCGATTACATGCGCGATTGCATCGAGCCGATCGTGTTGCCGCAGGCCATCGAATTGCTGGCCAGACACCGCGAGGCCGGGGACAAACTGGTGATCATCACCGCGACCAACCGTTTCGTGACCGGGCCGATCGCCCAGCGCCTGGGGGTTGAAACCCTGATCGCCACCGAGTGCGAGATGGTCGATGGCCGTTATACCGGGCGCAGCACCGATGTGCCGTGCTTTCGCGAAGGCAAGGTGACGCGGTTGACTCGTTGGCTGGAAGAAACCGGGCATTCGTTGGAAGACAGCTATTTCTATAGCGACTCGATGAATGATTTATCGTTGCTGGAGCAGGTAACGAATCCGGTCGCGGTGGATCCGGATCCGAATTTGCGCGCCGAGGCCGAGAAGCGTGGATGGCCGGTGATTTCGTTGCGCGATTGAAATCGCCATCGCGGGCAAGCCCGCTCCCACAAGGTTCTGCTGCGTGACATAGAAAGCATTTACAGCAGTGAACCCTGTGGGAGCGGGCTTGCCCGCGATTGGGTCGACTCAGTCTCTACCCTTAAACAGGCTTGGCACCCATCAACCCCGCAATGGCGACAAAGCAGACAAAACTGAACAACGCCAAGGCAAAGGTAAATCTCCCCACCCCTCCCGGCGTCTTGCGCAGCTTGTTAAGCCGCACCAACAGCCAAAACCACGCCAACGCCGCCACGGTGTAAAGCACACTCGACGCCAACAACCACGTCTGCCCCAACGGCCAGCCCACCAGATGCACCATCCCCCAGCCGGTGAACGGCATGCTCAACAGCGCCAGGCCCATCAACAACCAGATGAACACCCGTGGCCGTTGCAGGGTGCGGCTGCCGGCCGTCGCGTCACCTTTGCGTCGCGCGATAAAAACCCAGATCCCCAAGCCCAGCGCACTGATCAGCAACACCACCGTTGCAACCATGTGCGCCACTTTCAGGGCAGTTAACGTTTCCATTGTCCGATTTCCTTATGACCTGCCCATCAGCGTAGCCGCTCAGCCCAGAAACAGCTTATAGGCCGGGTTATCGCTTTCGTCCCAGTACGGGTAACCGATTTCTTCCAGCGCCGCCGGTACCAGATGACGCTCGTCGTGCGGTACTTGCAGGCCCGCGACCACTCGACCGTCCGCCGCGCCGTGGTTGCGGTAGTGGAACATCGAGATGTTCCAGCGCCCGCCCAGCTTGTTGAGGAAGTTGAACAGCGCACCCGGACGCTCCGGAAATTCGAAGCGCAGGATCACTTCGTCGACCACCTGCGCCGCACGACCACCGACCATGTGACGGATGTGCAACTTGGCCAGTTCGTTGTCGGTCAGGTCCAGCACCGGGAAGCCCTGCTCGGTCAGGCTCGCCAGCAGCGCACTGCGCGGATCGGTTTCCGGGTGCGTCTGCACGCCCACGAAAATGTGCGCTTCGCTGCCGGTGTTGTAGCGGTAGTTGAATTCGGTGATCTGGCGCTTGCCGATGGCTTCGCAGAACGCCTTGAAGCTGCCCGGTTTCTCGGGGATGGTCACGGCGATGATCGCTTCACGGCCCTCGCCCAGTTCGGCGCGTTCGGCGACGTGGCGCAAACGGTCGAAGTTGACGTTGGCGCCGGAGTCGATGGCCACGAAAGTGTGGCCGGTGACGCCGTTCTGCTCGACGTATTTCTTGATTCCCGCCACACCCAACGCGCCGGCCGGCTCGGTGATCGAGCGGGTATCGTCGTAGATATCCTTGATCGCCGCGCAGATCTCATCGGTACTGACCGTGATCACGTCATCGACATAGTCTTTGCAGATGTCGAAAGTGTGCTGGCCGATCTGCGCCACTGCCACGCCGTCGGCGAAGATGCCCACGGTCGGCAATACCACGCGCTCGCCGGCCGCCATCGCCGCTTGCAGGCAATTGGAGTCGTCTGGCTCGACACCGATGATCTTGATTTCCGGGCGCAGGTATTTCACGTACGCCGCGATGCCGGCGATCAGGCCGCCGCCACCGACCGGAACGAAAATAGCGTCGAGACGGCCAGGGTGTTGGCGCAGAATCTCCATCGCCACGGTGCCCTGCCCGGCAATGGTGTGGGGATCGTCGTACGGGTGGATGTAGACGTAGCCTTTTTCGTCGACCAGTTTCAGCGAGTAGGCCAGGGCTTCCGGGAACGAATCCCCGTGCAGCACCACTTTGCCGCCGCGCGAACGCACGCCTTCGACTTTGATTTCCGGGGTGGTCTTGGGCATGACGATGGTGGCTTTCACGCCCAACACTTTCGCCGCCAGGGCCAGGCCTTGCGCATGGTTGCCCGCCGACGCCGTGACCACGCCGCGAGCACGTTCTTCATCGGTCAACTGGGTCAGCTTGTTGTAAGCGCCACGAATCTTGAACGAGAACACCGGCTGCAAGTCTTCGCGCTTGAGCCAGACACTGTTGCCCAGCCGCTCGGAGAGCTGGCGGGCAGTCTGCAATGGGGTTTCTACGGCAACGTCATAAACGCGCGAGGTGAGGATCTTTTTGACGTACTGTTCGAGCATCGGAAAGCATCACTGAGCGGGTTGGGCAGGGTTAGGGTCTGTTGACGTTTGGTGGCGGGCCGCGACGGAGGCCAATTTTGCGCAGGGCAAGGCGCGAGGAACGCAGTTTGGTTGTTCCAAATAAGTTCCGAGCAACGCAGCCCTGCGCAAAATTGGCACCGTCCCTTCGGGTTGTGCGCCAAATTGCGCGAGGCTGCGTTGCGGGATTTGCCAAGGGAACGACCATGGGCGGCATCCCGCGCCTTGCCTCGCGCAATTTGGCGCACAACGCGGCCCACCACCAAACGTCAACAGACCCTCGGAGTCTAACCCGGCTTTCGGCCGGGCGACCACACGAATCAAGAGGTTTTAACCCCGCATGGGGCTATAATGCCGGCCTTTCCGTTTCCCCCTGCCCGCTTTCGGAGCCCGCATGACCCAGGATCAACTCAAACAGGCAGTGGCTCAGGCCGCCGTCGACTTCATCCTCCCGAAACTCGACGACAAGAGCATCGTCGGGGTCGGCACCGGCTCCACTGCCAACTGCTTCATCGACGCCCTGGCCAAGCACAAAGGCGCGTTCGACGGCGCGGTCGCCAGCTCCGAAGCCACTGCCGCCCGCCTTAAAGGCCATGGCATTCCGGTGTATGAGCTAAACACGGTCAGCGACCTGGAGTTCTACGTCGACGGCGCCGATGAAAGCGACGCGCACCTGAACCTGATCAAGGGCGGTGGCGCTGCCCTGACCCGCGAGAAGATTGTCGCGGCCGTGGCCAAGACTTTCATCTGCATCGCCGACGCCAGCAAACTGGTGCCGGTGCTCGGTGAGTTCCCGCTGCCGGTCGAAGTGATCCCGATGGCCCGCAGCCACGTGGCCCGCGAGCTGGTGAAACTGGGCGGCGACCCGGTTTACCGCGAAGGCGTGCTGACCGACAACGGCAACATCATCCTCGACGTGTTCAACATGCAGATCACCAATCCGGTTGAACTGGAACGCCAGATCAACGCGATTGTCGGCGTGGTCACCAACGGCCTGTTCGCGGCGCGTCCAGCGGACCTGCTGTTGCTGGGCACCAGTGAAGGCGTGAAAACCCTGCGCGCCGAGTAAGCCCGCCGCAACGCCAACCTGTGGGAGCCGGGCTTGCCCGCGATGGCGGTATATCAGTCACATATTTATCGACTGACACGACCTCATCGCGGGCAAGCCCGGCTCCCACAGTGCTTTTTTAGGGAGGGGTTTTAGGGTTGCGCGGGTTTTTTGAAGGCGTAGAACAGGTTCGGCTCACTGACGAGGTACATCGTGCCGTCGTCGTCCATGGCGATGCCTTCCGCTTGCGGCACGGTCTTTTGCAGGCCCTGGCGCCCCTTGTTCAGTGACATTGTACTCAGCGGTCGACCGTCCACATCCAGTTCAATAATCAGCCGCGACTCGTCGGACAGCGCCAGCAAATGGCCGCTGCGTTCGTCGTATTGCAGGCTCGACAGGTCTCGCACAAACATCCCGGCATCGCGCTTGGGGTTGTTCACCACGTGCACGGCGTAGGATTTCTCCGGGTTGTAATGCGGGAAGCCCTGCACTTCGTAGATCAGCATTGGGTCGCGCTCCTTGGCGACGAACAACCGTTTGCCCACCGAATCGTAAGCCAGCCCTTCAAACCCCTTGTTACTGCCCATGTGCACGCCGAGAACCATCTGCTCGGCATCCGCCCCGTCAAGGAACGTCATATCCGGTTCCAGGCGAATCTTGATCAGCCGTTGCTGGCTCTCATCGGTGATCACGTAGGTGTCGGCGCTGATGAACTCCACCGCCTCCGGATCACCGAAACCAATCAAGGCCACGCGCCGCAGGATCTTGCCCTCAAGCGACAGCTCGATCAGCTCGGAATCTTTATTGGTGACCGTGAACAGGCTTTTGCGCACCGGATCGAACGTCAGCGCCGAGACGTTATCGTCCAGCCCGTCGATCACCCGTGCCTCGATGTCGACCCGATATTGATCCAGGCCAATGGATACGCTGCTCTGCGGCTGCCAAAGCGTATGCAGGTTGAACCAGGCACGCTCGAACAGGCGCATGTATTGGCCGACCGCAACCAGCGCGATCAGCGCAATCACTGACAGGATCAAAACGAGGGGTTTGGGACGGGCAAGTCGGCGCATTCAGGCGAGCTCGAAAACAAAACGGGCGGATGAAATATCACGCCCGTATGAATTCAAGCTTAATGGTCAGTGGCTTGCGACCACAACCGCGGGTGTGTGGCGACTATTTCTGCTTTTCGAAGCGGTAGAACAGGTTGGGTTCACTGACCATGTACAAGTTGCCCGCTTCGTCCATGGTCACGCCTTCGGCCCGGGGAATGGTGTTCTTCAGGCCGTTGAAGCCGCGCAACAGGGTGATGAAACTGACTTGCTCACCCTTTTTGTCCAGCTCCATCAACAAGTGCGAGTCGGCAGACAGCACCAGCATGTGGCCCGTGCGCGGATCAATGGCCAGCGCCGACAGGTTGCGCATGTCCAGCGCATGACTGGCCAGCTTCAGCTTGTCACCGGTCAGGACCCGGCCGTCACCTTTCCAGGCAAACAAGGCCGGCGGACGCTCTTCGCCCAGCAGCAGCTGCTGGTTTTGCGAATCCCAGGTAACCCCTTCAAAGGCCTTGTTCTGGTCTTTCGAAGGCCCGAGGTCGTACTTCGTAAAGTCGGCGATGTTCAATTCACGGGTGTTGGCATCGACCTTGACGACGGTGATCAAGTGCTCGCGCTCATCGACAATCGCCAGCAGGCCGTTGCCCAGCACCGTGACACCTTCCGGGTTGCTCCAGCCCACCAGCGGCATTTTGCGCAGGACATCGCCTTGAAGATTCAGCTCGACCAGAAACGGGTTCTTGCCCATGACCGAAAACAGCGTTTTGGTCTGAGGATCGTAAGCGAGGTCCGAAGCTTCGTCCTTTTCCATGCCCGGCAATACCTTGGCATCGATCACTGCCCGGTAGTCCGGAAGCCAGATACTGGCCTGACGCTCGGCCGGGCTCTTGAATTGCTCTTTCACCCAGAGCACGCCGCGATTATCCCAATGCATTGCAAAGGCAACGCCGTACGCAATGACCGCCACCAGCAACAGCCAGGCATACCAAGGCAGCGCGAAGCGCGAGCGGCGGGTTGTTTTGAGAGTCGACAGCGGGGGGGTGGCCATTGAGGGATGCGTTCCAGAAATTCAGGCTAGGGGTAATAGCACAATTGGGGCCGGCTCAGACGCCGCAAGCCCCCGGAATTATCCAGACGAAATGTGAAAAAAACGGGAAATGGCGGGATTGCCCTACCTGTCGCAGGACTTGAAACCACTAAATACCAATGTGGGAGCGAGCTTGCTCGCTCCCACAGGGTTTTTGCAGTATTGGGGTTAGCGCACGCTGCTGGTGAAGCTACTCGCACCAGGCAACTCCAGAACAATCTCATCGCCGACATTCAACGGACCAACGCCCACCGGCGTGCCGGTCAGGATCACGTCACCGGCCTGCAGCGAGAAGCAGCCGGCCATGTGCTGGATCATCGGCACGATCGGGTTGAGCATCGCGCTGCTGTTGCCATCCTGGCGCACTTCGCCGTTGATGGTCAGGCGAATGCCAATGTCGGTCAGGTCGGCAAAGGTGCTACCAGACACGAACGGCGCGATCACCGCCGCGCCGTCGAACGACTTGGCGATTTCCCAAGGCAGGCCCTTGGATTTCAGCTCCGCCTGCTTGTCGCGCAGCGTCAGGTCCAGTGCCGGAACGAAACCGGAGATGGCGTCCAGCACTTCTTCGCGGCTCGGCTTGGTCGACAACGGCTTGCCGATCAACACAGCGATTTCCGCTTCGTAGTGCACCGAACCGCGCTCGGTCGGAATGGCAAAACCACCTTCCAGCGGCACGACGCAACTGCCCGGCTTGATGAACAGCAGCGGCTCGGTAGGCACCGGGTTGTCCAGCTCCTTGGCGTGTTCGGCGTAGTTACGGCCGATGCACACCACTTTCCCCAGCGGGAAATGAATACGCGTACCGTCGACATACTGGTGCTGATAGCTCATTACCGACTCCTGATTCGTGCTCTGAACATTCGAAAATCAAACAGCAAAGATCTTGCCCGGGTTCATGATGCCGTTCGGATCGAACACCGCTTTAACCGCTTTCATGTACTCGATCTCGACCGGCGAACGGCTGTAGGTCAAGTAATCACGTTTGGTCATGCCCACGCCGTGCTCGGCGGAAATCGAACCGTTGTACTTCTCGACGGTTTCGAACACCCACTTGTTGACGGTCGCGCACTTGGCGAAGAACTCGTCCTTGCTCAGGTTCTCCGGCTTGAGGATGTTCAAGTGCAGGTTGCCGTCGCCGATGTGGCCGAACCAGACGATTTCGAAATCCGGGTAGTGTTCGCCGACGATCGCGTCGATTTCCTTGAGGAACGCCGGCACTTTCGACACGGTGACCGAAATGTCGTTCTTGTACGGCGTCCAGTGGGAAATGGTTTCGGAGATGTATTCGCGCAGCTTCCAGAGGTTCTGCAGCTGGGTTTCGCTCTGGCTCATCACGCCGTCCAGCACCCAGCCTTGCTCGACGCAGTGTTCGAAGGTTTCCAGCGCGTGGTTGGCCACTTCTTCGGTGGTCGCTTCGAATTCCAGCAATGCGTAGAACGGGCAATCGGTTTCGAAAGGTGCCGGAACATCGCCACGGGCCATGACTTTGGCCAGGGCTTTGTCGGAGAAGAATTCGAAGGCGGTCAGGTCGAGTTTGCTCTGGAACGCGTGCAATACCGGCATGATCGAGTCGAAATCGGTGGTACCGAGGACCATCGCGGTGAGGTTTTTCGGTGCACGATCCAGACGCATGGTCGCTTCGACCACAAACCCGAGGGTGCCTTCGGCGCCGATGAACAGCTGACGCAGGTCGTAACCGGTGGCGTTCTTGATCAGGTCGCGGTTCAGTTCCAGCAGGTCACCCTTGCCGGTCACGACTTTCATGCCGGCAACCCAGTTACGGGTCATGCCGTAGCGAATGACCTTGATCCCGCCGGCATTGGTGCCGATATTGCCGCCAATCTGGCTGGAACCTGCCGAAGCAAAATCCACCGGGTAGTACAGGCCTTTTTCTTCCGCGACATTCTGCAAATGCTCGGTCACGACGCCTGGTTGACAAACGGCAGTGCGGTCGGTGAGGTTCACATCGAGAATCTGGTTCATGTAGTCGAACGACACAACGACTTCGCCATTGGCTGCCACCGCTGCGGCGGAAAGCCCGGTACGTCCACCGGACGGCACCAGCGCCACCTTGCGTTCATTGGCCCAACGGACAATGGCCTGCACCTGTTCGGTGGTCTTGGGAAACACGATGGCGGTCGGGGCCGGAGCAAAATGCTTGGTCCAATCCTTACCGTAAGCATTCAGGGAGTCGGCATCGGTCAGCACCTTGCCAGGCTCAACCAGGGTCTTCAGCTCATCAATCAGCGCAGGATTGGTCATCGACAGAACTCTCGAACAATTCATGGTCATCCTGAGAACGCTTCACGTCGCAGGAATGAGTGTTTAGCGGGGTGCGTATGCTAGCATACCGACCCCGCAGCATAGTGCCCAACGGCCAATCTGCGGCGACGGCTTTCCTGCCGTCCGGGTCAGCGTCTGCTGGCTATTTCCTGCCATTTTTCTCCGGGATACAGGTTTACGCAGATGAGCAAGACTTCTCTCGATAAGAGCAAGATCAAGTTCCTTCTTCTCGAAGGCGTCCACCAATCGGCTGTCGACGTTCTCAAGTCGGCGGGCTACACCAGCATCGAGTACCTCACCGGTTCTCTGCCGGAAGCCCAGCTGAAGGAAAAGATCGCTGATGCGCACTTCATCGGCATTCGCTCCCGCACTCAACTGACCGAAGAGATCTTCGATCACGCGAAGAAGCTGGTCGCGGTCGGCTGTTTCTGCATCGGCACCAACCAGGTCGACCTGAACGCAGCGCGCGAACGCGGGATTGCGGTGTTCAACGCACCGTACTCCAACACCCGTTCCGTCGCCGAGCTGGTGTTGGCGGAAGCGATCCTGCTGCTGCGCGGCATCCCTGAGAAGAACGCTTCCTGCCACCGTGGCGGCTGGATCAAAAGCGCGGCCAACTCCTTCGAGATCCGCGGCAAGAAGCTGGGCATCGTCGGTTACGGCTCGATCGGTACGCAACTGTCGGTCCTGGCTGAAGGCCTGGGCATGCAGGTGTACTTCTACGACACCGTGACCAAGCTGCCACTGGGTAACGCCACCCAGGTCGGCAACCTGCACGAGCTGCTGGGCATGTCCGACATCGTCACCCTGCACGTTCCGGAAACCGCAGCCACCCAGTGGATGATCGGCGAGAAGGAAATCCGCGCCATCAAGAAGGGCGGCATCCTGATCAACGCCGCTCGCGGCACCGTGGTCGAACTGGACGCCCTGGCGGACGCGATCAAGGACAAGCACCTGATCGGCGCGGCCATCGACGTGTTCCCGGTGGAGCCACGCTCCAACGACGAAGAGTTCGAAAGCCCGCTGCGTGGCCTGGACAACGTGATCCTGACCCCGCACATCGGTGGTTCCACCGCTGAAGCGCAAGCCAACATCGGTCTGGAAGTGGCAGAAAAACTGGTCAAGTACAGCGACAACGGTACGTCCGTATCGTCGGTGAACTTCCCGGAAGTGGCCCTGCCGGCTCACCCTGGCAAGCACCGTCTGCTGCACATCCACGAGAACATTCCGGGTGTGATGAGCGAGATCAACAAGGTGTTCGCCGAAAACGGCATCAATATCTCCGGTCAGTTCCTGCAGACCAACGAGAAAGTCGGCTACGTCGTGATCGACGTCGACGCCGACTACTCGGAAATCGCCCAGGAGAAACTGCAGCACATCAACGGCACCATTCGTTGCCGCGTGTTGTTCTGATAGCGACTTGAGCGACAAAAAAAGGAGACCTTCGGGTCTCCTTTTTCATGCCTGCGGAAACGTTATTTCACTGTCACGGTAATCTTTTCCGAAACGATTGGAGGATCGAAAGCCATGTGGTTCTTGTCACCCAGCTCCAGCTGCAAAGTGTGCTTGCCCGGGGTCAACTCCAGCTCGGTTTCGGTCTGAGCCTTGCCGAAATGGATGTGGTTGGCATCTGCCGGAATCAAAGAGCCAGCAGGGATCGTACTCTTGGCGTCGACCAACAGGTGGTGATGGCCAGTGTTCGCGGTAGCGTCGCCTGCCGGCGCCAGCGCAATACCTTTTACTTCAAACTTGACCTTGAATTTCGTACCCACGACGGCACCACTGCCAGGCTCAACGATACTCACGGAAGCACCCGCCGGCGCCGGCGTGGCCGCACTGGCCAGCAGTGAGACACCCATCAGCAGGCCAGCCAAGGCAGCACGAGACATAAACGTTTTCATTCTCTTCTCCAGTTTTTTCGTAAAATCCGCGTGACCATGACAACTTCATGGTCAATCGTTGTCGAAGGCACTCGACAACCATAGCAAAGCGAGCCCGACCCAGAGCATCGCGATAATGAATTCAAAGGAGTGACCATGCGCTTTTTGCCTGGCCTGATCTGCCTGCTACCCCTTTTGAGCCCTTTGGCTCATGCCGAACTGATTGACGACATCAACGACCGTGGCGAACTGCGTATTGCTCTTGAGGCTAATACACCGCCTTTCAATTTCAAGGATGAAGGCAAGCTCAGCGGGTTCGAAGTCGAGCTGGGCCAACTGCTGGCCGACGAACTCGATGTCCGCTCCGACTTCGTCGTCACCGATTCGGGCGATCTGTTGACCGGCGTAGAAAGCGGCAAGTACGACGTCGCCATCAACCACATAGCAATGACCCCGGATCTGAAGGATCGTTTCGATTTCAGCGAACCTTACCTTCAAACCGATGCGCAATTGATCGCGAAGAAAGAAGAGCCGCGCTCGATGCTGCTGGCGCAGTCGTTTGCCGAAGAGAAGCCCAAGGCCAATCTGCCGGTGGGTTTGGCGATTCCGTTTCAGAAGGGCAACCCGGCGTTTCATGCCAGCCTGGAGAGTGCGCTGCAGCGGATCAAGGATGATGGCCGGATGGCGGCGCTGGAGAAGAAGTGGTTTGGGGCGGATTCGAGCGTGGCGCCGAAACCCTGACTCAGGGCAAATGACTACCCCTGTAGGAGTGAGCCTGCTCGCGATAGCGTTGGATCAGTCAGCAGAGTTGTTGAATGTTAGTCCGCCATCGCGAGCAGGCTCACTCCTACAGGGGGGTGGTGTCAGTCGAGAGCGCTCAGGGCGGCAGCCGCTTGCGGCAACTCCAACTCACTGAAAACCTGCACACCATTGCGCTTGAGCAACGCCGCGGTCACACCCTCACCCGCCACCTTCACGCCGCTGAAGCTTCCGTCATACGTCAGCAAATTCCCGCATGACGGGCTATTGGCCTTGAGCACGGCAATGCGGATACCGTGCTTTTGCACCAGTTCCAGCGCCTGATAAGCCCCCGACAGAAACTGCGCACTGACATCCTCGCCGTCGGTGGTGATCACGCTGGCGTGGCCATCCAGCACTTCAGCGCCCTGCCCGCCAGGAATTTCCGCCGCCGCCCTCGGTGTCGGCAAACCGCCAGCCACTTCGGGGCACAACGGGATGACCCGGCCTTCATCCAGCCACTGCTGGAGCTGATCGAATGGCCCGCTCGCCCCGCCGTCGTAACGTACGCGGTGGCCCAGCAGGCAGCGGCTTACCAGAATCTTTGGCATGATCAGAACGGCTCGTTACCCCGGCGTCGGAACCAGCCGGTCAACGACAGGCGATCCCGGGTCGCGGGCAGGACTTCGTGGGGGACTTCGCCGGACAGAAACACCACCAGGCATCCGCCGACAGGTTCCACATCGTAGGCCCGGTCTTCCTCCAGATACATGCGCAACTGTCCTCCGTGCTCGGGCAGCCAACCGTCATTGAGGTACACCACGGCCGAGACCATGCGCCGGTCGTCATCGCGGAAACGGTCGACGTGCCGGAGGTAAAACGCGCCCGGCGGGTACAGCGCGAAATGGCTTTCGAAATCCTCCAGGCCCAGAAACAAACCGCGATTCATCGCTTCGCGCAGGCTGTCCATCAAGGCGAGATAGCTGTCGCACGCCTCCGCCTGACCGGGATCGATCCACTGGATATGGTCGCCACGAATCCCTTCGCGAACCTCCGATGACGGCCCTCGGCCTACCGCTGCGGGGGCCAGTTCACCCTCGGCTGCACGTTTACGGCACTCAGCCGCCAGCGCCCGGGTCAGATCCTCAGGCAGAAAAATGTTCTGTTGCGACCAGCCGTTTGCAGCCAGGTCGTCAACGATACGTAACAGCAGCGGGTGATCAGAGGGTATTTGCATGCCGCGCATAGTATTCCTGTGCCTGAAAATCCGACAGAGCCACGCAGCGGGTTGATACGAATTCTCGACAAGTACGGATGCCACACGGAGAATAGTCGCCTGCTGACAGGAGTCCCTATGCGCCGGTTGCTTTTTTCACTGTTGATGCTCTGTGTTTTGCCCGCTTGGGCAGACGGCCACGACCAGTTGTATAAAGTCGCCGGCTGGCCAGACCAACGTGCGCATTTCAACGATGCCCTGACAGCCGCGCAACAACGCTACGAAAGCAGCCTGCCACCGGCGGTGTTTCAGGCACTGGTCAACAACAGCAATCAGCGATTCGCTCCGCAGTCGGTCGATCAACGCGCCGAAGCACAATTACGCAAAAGCCTGGCCGACCCAAAACCGGCACTGACCTTCTTCCAATCGCCCTTGGGCAAAAAAGTCGTGGCTGCCGAGTTGCTGGCCACCCGTCGCGACCAACTGGCGAAAAACGCCAAGGGCCTGCCGAAGATGCAGGCCAGCGACAGCCGTCAACTGATCATCGGCCACCTGGCCCAGGCCCTGCCCGCTCGCGAGGCGGGTGCTGAGGTCAGCCTGGCGATTGCCGGTGTCGCGGCTGACAGCCTGAGTTCGATGATCCCCGGGTTGCTCGGCAGTGGACAGTCGCAAGGGATCTTGAACGGTCAGCGCCTGCGTTTGATGGACCAGATCGGCAGCGACCTGAACAACACGCTGCTGTATGTCTATCGCGACCTGTCGGATAACGAACTGGAAGAGTTCGCTACGTTTGCCGAGTCCACTGAAGGCCAGGCGTATTACCAGGCGGCGCTGGCGGCGATTCGGGCGGGGTTGGCGGTGGGGCAAAGCACTTCGAACCTTTCCCAGTAAACTTCGGTGTCTGGGAAATCGCTATCGCGAGCAGGCTCACGCCTACAGGGGGAACGCGATCAACTGTAGGAGTGAACCTGCTCGCGATGAGGCCATCACCGGCGCTATAGATTCCGGCCCTTGATCCGCTTGCTCAAAAACCCGAAATACTCCTCCCGCATCACCAACGTTTCATTCGCCAGATGATGCCGCGCCTCCGGCAACATCAACACCTGAGGCCGATCGAACTTGGCCTTCAGTACCCCAAGGTTATGTTCCCAATCCACCGTCATGTCCGCCTGCCCCTGCACAATCAGCGGCCGGCGCGGGCTGTTCGGTGCGGCTTCGATCCGCTTGATCCAGCGCGCCAATGCCCCGACCCACGCCGTGGGCAGACGCAACGGCTGCAACGGATCGGCCTGCAGGAATGGCAGGAAATCAGGGTCGTTGGAGTTCTCGCTGAAACGTCGGGCGATGGCTTTGACGAACGGTTTGAGCAGGTAATAGCTGAGCTTTGACCACCCCCAGGCACGCGGCCGGACCAGGGGTGACAACAGGATTACCTGACCTTGAGCCGGGCTGTTCGTGCCGTGGTTGAGCACATGATCGATCACAATCGCCCCGCCCGTGCTCTGCCCGCACAGGTGCCAGGGCTGCGGCAGGTCAATGGACAACGCCTCGGCGAACAATCCTTGCAGCGTGTCCTGATACTCGGCGAATTCCTTGATGCTCGCCCGCTCGCCGCTGGACAGACCGTGCCCCGGCAAGTCGCAGGCAATCACGGCAAAACCCTGATCCAGCGCCCACTCGATCACATGACGGTAGAGCCCGGTGTGATCGTAGAAACCGTGGAACAGGAACAGCGTCGCCTTCGCCCGCTCCGGCCACCAGAACTGGCTGACCAACTGATAGCCATCGACCTCGAAACACCCTAGCCCGCTTCGCAGTGTACGTCCTGGAAAATCCAGCCCGTAAAAGTGCTGATACGCCATGGCCTCGGTCGACAGCGCCTGCCCTTCAGCCAATGGCCGCAGGCTGGCGCGCAAATGATCGGGGGCAAACGTGGCTGACATGAAAGATTCCAGAGCGTTAAACAGACTTTATAGGCCTGCGATATTCATCTGTCGCAGCAAG
Organism: Pseudomonas mucoides; assembly: GCF_015461845.1. Classification (GTDB taxonomy): domain Bacteria; phylum Pseudomonadota; class Gammaproteobacteria; order Pseudomonadales; family Pseudomonadaceae; genus Aquipseudomonas; species Aquipseudomonas mucoides. The sequence continues at coordinate 331,591 of NZ_JACOPW010000003.1, forward strand.
CATGGCAAGCTAGCCGGCCTTCGAGGATGAAACCCATGCGCCCGGCCTACCGCACCACACTGCTTGCCAGCCTGCTCGCCCTCGTGTGTGCCGGTGTCCTGTGGGCCGCGTATGACTGGTTTCAAGGACGTTACTTGCGGGCGTTCAGCGAACACACCGCGGTATTTTCCGGCGACCCGCTGCGCCTGCCCGATGACCTCGCCGGCCCGGGCGCCATTCGCCTGGTGCACTTCTGGGACCCGGCCTGCCCGTGCAACGTCGGCAATCAGCAACACCTGAGCGAACTGGTTGAGCGCTATGTGCCACAGGGCGTCGAGTTTTATGCCGTGCAAAAACCCGGCAGTCACGGCCAGCTCCCCACCACATTGAGCAGCCTGAAAACCATTACCGTCCTGCCCGGCTCTGAACAGATACCTGCCAGCCCGGCCGTAGCGATCTGGGACCGCGCCGGCAAACTGGCTTACTTCGGCCCCTACAGCGAAGGCCTGACCTGCAATTCGAACAACAGCTTTATCGAACCCGTCCTGCAAGCGCTGAGCGAAGGTCGCGCAGTGAATGCAACGCATACGCTGGCCATCGGTTGTTACTGCCCATGGCCCGTTGAAGTGAAATAAGGCATTACTGACTTTTGCAGGACCGCGATGCCCGGCACAGGAGGTCTGTGCTACATGTTGGCAGCCCACACGGGCGGCAATCCAAAAAGAACAAGGAGTCACCATGAAACGCGTCCTGACCGTACTTGCCTTGCTGATTGTCGCGCTCGCCATCGGGGTCGGCGGGTATGTGTACAGCAAGCAGCCGACGCGCCAGGGTCAAGTGGAATTGCAGCACCTGCAAGGTTCGGTGAGCGTGCGCTACGACGAGCGCGGCGTTCCGCATATCCGCGCGGAAAACGAGACCGACCTCTACCGTACCCTCGGTTATGTGCAGGCCCAGGACCGTTTGTTCCAGATGGAAGCCATGCGCCGCCTGGCCCGTGGTGAACTGGCCGAAATCTTCGGCCCGAAACTGATCGACACTGACAAGCTGTTCCGCAGCCTGCGCATCCGCGAGCGGGCTGACAGCTACGTCGCCGCGCTGGATCGGCAGTCCCCGGCGTGGAAGGCCCTGGAAGCTTATCTGGACGGTATCAATCAATATCAGGACACGCATGCAGCGCCTGTCGAGTTCGACGTGCTGGGCATCCACAAACGCCCGTTCACGGCGCAAGACAGCATCAGCGTCGCCGGTTACATGGCGTACAGCTTTGCCGCGGCGTTTCGCACCGAACCGTTGCTGACGTTCGTGCGCGATCAATTGGGTGCCGACTACCTGAACATCTTCGACCTCGACTGGCAGCCCAAAGGCGTCCTGGCCAAAGGGCATTCCACGCCTGCGCCAAGCCTGTCCAGCAGCGACTGGAAAGACTTGAACGCCCTCGCCCGCCTGAGTGAACAGGCACTGGCCGACAATGGCCTGCCGCAATTCGAGGGCAGTAATGCCTGGGTGATTTCCGGCAACCGCACCAAAAGCGGCAAGCCGCTGCTGGCCGGCGACCCGCATATTCGCTTTTCCGTGCCGGCAGTCTGGTACGAGGCACAACTCTCGGCGCCGGGCTTTGAGTTGTACGGTCACCATCAGGCGTTGGTGCCGTTTGCGTTTCTGGGCCACAACCTGGACTTCGGCTGGAGTCTGACGATGTTCCAGAACGACGATCTGGACCTGATCGCCGAGAAGACCAACCCGGACAATCCGAACCAGGTCTGGTACCGCGGCAAGTGGGTGGACATGGTCACCACCGAGCAACAGATCGCCGTGAAGGGGCAGGAGGCGGTCAAGCTGACGCTGCGTCAATCACCCCACGGCCCGATCATCAACGATGCGCTTGGCACGGCGGCCGGCAAGACGCCGGTGGCGATGTGGTGGGCGTTCCTTGAAACACCGAACCCGATTCTCGAAGGCTTCTATCAGCTCAACCGCGCCGACACCCTGGCCAAGGCGCGCGCCGCTGCGGCCAAGGTTCAGGCACCGGGTTTGAACATCGTCTACGCCAACGCCAAGGGCGACATCGGCTGGTGGGCTTCGGCCCTGCTGCCCAAGCGCGCGGCCGGGGTGAAACCCGGTTTCATCCTCGACGGCAGCACCAATCAGCCGGACAAGGACGGTTTCTACCCGTTCAGCGCCAACCCGCAAGAGGAGAACCCGGCGCGCGGCTATATCGTCTCGGCCAACTTCCAGCCGCTGTCGCCGACCGGCATGGAGATTCCCGGTTATTACAACCTGGCCGATCGCGGCCAGCAGCTCAATCGCCAGCTCAGCGACAAAAACGTGAAGTGGGACATCGACGCCAGTCAGAAGCTGCAACTGGGCACCACCACCGGCTACGGTCCGCGCCTGTTGGCACCGCTATTGCCGGTGCTGCGTGAAGTAGTGACTGATCCCGCCGGACTGAAACTGGTGGAGCAACTGGCGCAGTGGAAAGGCGACTATCCGCTTGATTCGACCAGCGCCACGCTGTTCAACCAGTTCCTGTTCAACCTCGCTGACGAGACGATGCACGATGAACTGGGCAATGATTTTTTCGAGACCTTGCTCTCGACCCGCGTGATCGATGCCGCACTGCCGCGCCTGGCTGCCACGCCTGATTCACCGTGGTGGGACAACCGCAACACCCTCGGCAAGGAAACCCGCGCCGACACCGTCAAGGTGGCCTGGCAAGCGAGCATCGCCCACCTCAAGACCACCCTCGGCGCGGATTCGGCACAGTGGCAGTGGGGCAAGGCGCATACCCTGACCCATGGTCATCCACTGGGCGTGCAGAAGCCGCTGGATCGGGTCTTCAACGTCGGGCCGTTCGACGCACCCGGTACCCACGAAGTGCCGAACAACCTCTCGGCCAAAATCGGCCCGGCACCCTGGCCGGTGACTTATGGCCCGTCGACGCGGCGCCTGGTCGACTTCGCCGACCCGGCTCACAGCCTGACCATCAACCCGGTCGGCCAGAGCGGCGTGCCGTTCGACAGTCATTACGATGACCAGGCCGAGGCGTATGTCGAAGGGGTGTACTACGAAGCGCATTTCAACGACGAAGAAGTCACGGCCAATACGCGCAGTACGTTGAAGTTTTTGCCGGCCAGGGCTGCGCCTTAAATCTTCAGTGTCTGGACTGACGCTATCGCGAGCAAGCTCGCTCCTACATTGGAATGCGTTTCAACTGTAGGAGTGAACCTGCTCGCGATGGGGCCTTCAAACCATCGCCGCAAAGTTCAGCCTGAACTGCTGTGGCGTTACCCCCAATCGGCGGTTGAACACGCTGCGCATGTGCTGGGCATCGCGGAATCCACATTGGTAGGCCACGGTCTTGAGCGGCGAATGCGTGCTCTCCAGCAGCACCCGCGCCGCATCCACCCTCGCCCGCTCGACGAATTCCGCCGGGGTGATTTTGGCTTCCTTGGCGAACACCCGGGAAAAATTGCGGGTGCTCATGTTGGCCGCGTTCGCCAGGTCCGCGATGGTCAGGTCGCCGGTAAGGTTGGCCAGCACGTAGAGCTGAACCAGCGCCACGGCAGAGGTGGGTTCAGCGTGGGGCGTGAGAAACGGGCTGAACTGCGATTGCCCGCCCGAGCGTTGGGTGAACACCACCAGGCGCTTGGCCACGTTCAATGCGACTTCCGGTCCGTGGTCCATGGCCAGCAGATACAACGACAAATCGATCCCCGCCGTGACCCCGGCCGAGGTGTAGAGCTCACCGTCCTGCACGTACAAGCGATCCGCTTCGACCTGAGTCGACGGACATAACTGAGCCAGCGCGGCAGCGTCACCCCAGTGAGTCGTCACGGTTCGCCCCTCCAGCAATCCGGCCCGGGCGAGGATGAAGGCGCCGTTGCAGATCGAGCCAAAGCGTTGCGCCCGCGCGCAGGCAGATCGCAACCAGGTATCGAACGCCGCGCCGAAATCCATGAACGGCAACTGCGGCCCACCGGCCACCAGCAGCAAGTCATACGCCTCAAGCGCTTCGCTGAAATGCCGGTGCGCATTGAGCGACAGACCGTTGGAACACGGCATCACCCCGCGCTCGACGCCGATCACTTCCAATCGATAGTGATCCGCTGGTTCGAGGAAACGATTGGCTTCAGAAAACACATCCATGGGACCGGTGACGTCCAGGGACTGAACGCCGGCGAAGACCACGATGGCGACGGTTTTACTCATGGAAACAAACGCCCTCAATTGTTAGCCATTACGCGACCGGTAGCAGCTGTCGAGCGTGCGAGGCTGCGTTCGGCTGCGCAGCAGTCGTGAAATCAGGCACCGCGGTTTTTCAGGTAAACCGCGTACTCCGGGTTTACGACTGCTGCGCAGCCGAACGCAGGCTCGGCAGCTGCTACAGATCCGTCCAACTTAGCCAATCCAGGCGCAACAAGCGAGGTTGGCGCGATATGCAGGTTCATTGGCAAGGATCGCAGCCATGGATCGATTGTCCGGTTTCAGGGGACGGCACAGACTTTACCCATCAGCGCCGCCACGGCGTTCCCCACGAGGAAATCACCATGAGCAGCATCATTGCCGGTATCAAAATCCCCGACAGCGCACTGGCCAAGGCCACCACCGAATACATCCGCGACGTCGAATCCGACCTGCTGTATCACCACTCCCGCCGGGTGTTCCTGTTCGGTGCCTTGAGCGGCGAACGCAAGCAACTGGCCTACAACCCGGAGCTGTTGTACGTCGGCGCAATGTTCCATGACCTCGGTCTGGTGGAAGGTCATCGCAGCGCTGACGAGCGTTTTGAAGTCGACAGTGCCAATGCCGCCAAGGCGTTCCTCAAGCCTTATGGGCTGAGCGATGACGATATCGAGCAAGTCTGGCTGTCGATTGCGCTGCACACCACACCGGGCGTGCCGCAGCACCTGCGGCCGAACGTGGCGCTGGTGACCGCCGGGGTTGAAATGGATGTGCTGGGAATCGACTACGCGGCGTTTTCCACCGTGCAGCGCGAGGCGGTGGTGCATGCGCATCCACGCGGTGATGGGTTCAAGGAGTGCATCCTGTGTGCGTTCGCCAACGGCTTCAAGCACAAGCCGGACACGACGTTCGGCACGGTGAATGCGGATGTGCTGGTGGACAGCGAGGTGGGGTTCAAGCCGATGAACTTTGTCGAGATCATCCGCAAATCCCCTTGGGTTGCCTGAAACAACTGTGGGAGCGAGCTTGCTCGCGATGGCGGACTAACATTCAACATCTTCGCTGAATGTAATGGCCTCATCGCGAGCAAGCTCGCTCCCACAGGGGAGTTGGGTTGGCCACGTATTTGTGGTCAACCCGGCATTGCGCTTAAGCCGCTTCCGGCGCCGGGGCGCGGCGTACGTCCGGTTGTTTCCAGGAGTCGGCAGCGCCTTCTTCGATGGCTTGCTGAATCGCACGCTTGCGGCTTTCTTCGGCGCGGCGGCTGAAAAACCAGACCAGGAAGGTCACGATCGACACCGCCAGCAGAATCAGGCTGGCCACCGCGTTGATCTCCGGCTTCACGCCCAGGCGCACCGCCGAGAACACTTCCATCGGCAAGGTCGTCGAACCCGGGCCCGACACGAAACTCGCCAGCACCAGGTCATCCAGCGACAGGGCAAACGACATCATGCCGCCCGCCGCCAGCGACGGCGCGATCATCGGGATGGTGATCAGGAAGAACACCTTCCACGGCCGTGCACCGAGGTCCATGGCCGCTTCTTCGATGGACAGGTCCAGCTCACGCAAGCGCGCCGACACCACCACCGCCACATACGCGGCACAGAACGTCGTGTGCGCAATCCAGATGGTGATGATCCCGCGTTCCTGTGGCCAACCGATCATCTGCGCCATCGCCACGAACAGCAGCAACAGCGACAGACCGGTGATCACTTCGGGCATCACCAACGGTGCGGTCACCAGACCGCCGAACAGCGTACGCCCCTTGAAGTGGGTGATACGGGTCAGGACGAACGCCGCCAATGTACCGAGCGCAACCGCTGCAATCGCCGTGTAGCAGGCGATTTCCAGCGAGCGCACCACCGAGCCCATCAGTTGGCTGTTGTCGAGCAGGCCGACGTACCACTTGATCGACCAGCCGCCCCACACCGTCACCAGTTTCGAGGCGTTGAACGAGTAGATCACCAGGATCAGCATCGGGGCGTAGATAAACAGCAAACCGAATACCAGCATCAGGCTGGAGAAACTGAAGCGCTTCATTCTTTGCCCTCCATTTCTTTGGCCTGACTGCGGTTGAACAGGATGATCGGCACAATCAGGATCGCCAGCATCACCACCGCCAGGGCAGACGCCACCGGCCAGTCACGGTTGTTGAAGAACTCTTGCCACAGCACTTTACCGATCATCAGGGTTTCCGGACCGCCGAGCAGTTCCGGGATCACAAACTCACCGACCACCGGGATAAATACCAGCATGCAACCGGCGATGATGCCGTTTTTCGACAGCGGAATCGTGATCTTCCAGAAACTGTTGAACGTGCTCGAACCGAGGTCCGAGGCGGCTTCCAGCAGGCTCTGATCGTGCTTCACCAGGTTGGCGTAGAGCGGCAGGATCATGAACGGCAGGTAGGAATAAACAACACCGATGTACACCGCGAGGTTGGTGTTGAGGATCTGCAGCGGTTCGTTGATCCAGCCCATGCTCATCAGGAAACCGTTGAGCAGGCCGTTGTTGCTGAGGATGCCCATCCACGCATACACGCGAATCAGGATCGCGGTCCAGGTCGGCATCATGATCAGCAGCACCAGCACCGTTTGCAGCTCTTTACGGGCGCTGGCGATGGCGTAGGCCATCGGGTAACCGATCAGCAGGCAGAGGATGGTGCTGAACAACGCCATCTTCAACGAGCCGAGGTAAGCGGCGATGTACAACTCGTCGTCGCCGAGCATCGCGTAGTTGCCGAGGTTGAGCAGCACCTGCAGCTTCTGGTCGACGAAGTTGTAGATCTCGGTGTACGGCGGAATGGCCACGTCGGCTTCGGCGAAGCTGATCTTCAAGACGATGAAGAACGGCAACATGAAGAACATGAACAGCCAGATGAACGGAACCCCGATGACCAGCTGACGGCCACCGGGAATTATTCGATTGAGGCGGCGTTTGAATTTGCGCATGTTCATGAACGAAGCACCACGCCGCTGTCGTCTTCCCAGTACACGTAAACCTGGTCACCCCAGGTCGGGCGCTGGCCACGGCGCTCGGCGTTGGCGACGAACGACTGGACGATCTTGCCGCTCGGCAGTTCGACGTAGAACACCGAGTGGCCGCCGAGGTAGGCGATGTCGTGCACCTTGCCGCTGGACCAGTTGTATTCACAGGTCGGCATGGTCGGCGTCACCAGCAGTTTTTCCGGGCGGATCGCGTAGGTCACGGATTTGTCCTGCACCGAGGTGCTGATGCCGTGGCCCACATAGATCTGGCGGTCCAGGTCCTTGCAGGTGATGGTGGCGTGACCTTCGGCGTCGTCGATCACTTCACCGTCGAAGATGTTGACGTTGCCGATGAACTCGCAGACCAGGCGACTGGTCGGGGTTTCGTAGATGTCGATCGGGCTGCCGATCTGGGCGATCCAGCCCAGGTGCATGATCGCGATGCGCTCAGCCATGGTCATGGCTTCTTCCTGGTCGTGGGTCACCATGACGCAGGTTACGCCGACGCGCTCGATGATCTCGACCAGCTCCAGTTGCATTTGCGAACGCAGCTTTTTATCCAGTGCACCCATCGGCTCATCGAGCAGCAACAGCTTCGGTCGCTTGGCCAGGGAGCGCGCCAGGGCCACACGCTGACGCTGGCCACCGGACAACTGATGCGGCTTGCGCTTGGCGTACTGGCTCATCTGCACCAGCTTGAGCATGTCGGCCACGCGGGCATCGACTTCAGCGGCCGGCAGTTTGTCCTGCTTGAGTCCGAAGGCGATGTTCTGCGCCACGGTCATGTGCGGGAACAAAGCGTACGACTGGAACATCATGTTGATCGGTCGCTCGTACGGCGGCATCTCGGTGATGTCGACGCCGTCGAGGTAAATGCGCCCCTCCGTGGGCCGTTCGAAGCCTGCGAGCATGCGCAGCAAGGTGGATTTGCCCGATCCCGAACCGCCGAGCAGGGCGAAAATCTCGCCTTTCTTGATTTCCAGGGACACATCGTCCACGGCAATCGTCTCGTCGAACTTCTTCGTGACCCGGTCGATTTTGACCAACACCTGTTTAGGTGACTGGTCGCCCTCGAGGGCTTTCTTATAGGCGCCGGAGGCAACTGCCATTTACGAAACTCCCAGAAAAAAAGAGTGCAGTTCGCTCAAGGTGAGCCAACCTTGGATAGTTTGAGCCTTGAAGCTATTTACCCGTCTTGACCTTGGTCCAGCTACGGGTCATCAAACGTTGAATGTTCGGTGGTAACTCGACCGACACGTAGGTCTTGTCGAGGACTGCTTGCGGTGGATAAACCGCTTCGTCGGTGCGAATGGACTGTTCCATCAGTTTGTCCGACCCGGGGTTAGGGTTGGCATAGCCGACGTAATCACTGACCTGGGCAATCACCTCAGGTTTCAGCAAATAGTTGATGAAGGCGTGGGCTTCCTTGACGTTGGCCGAGTCCTTTGGAATCGCAAGCATGTCGAACCACAGCGCGCCGCCCTCTTTCGGAATCGTGTAGGCGATCTTCACGCCTTTCTTGGCTTCGTTCGCACGGTTGCGAGCCTGGAACATGTCGCCGGAGAAACCGATCGCGATGCAGATATCGCCATTGGCCAGGTCGGTGATGTATTTGGAAGAGTGGAAGTACGTCACGTAAGGCCGCACGGCCAGCAACTTGGCTTCGGCCTTTTTGTAATCTTCCGGGTTGGTGCTGTTGGCGTTCAGGCCCATGTAGTTGAGGACCGTGGGCATCATTTCGTCAGCCGAGTCGAGGAACGCTACACCGCAGCTGTGCAGTTTCTTGATGTTCTCCGGCTCGAACAGCACGCTCCAGGAATCAATCTTGTCGACGCCCAGCACAGCCTTGATCTTGTCGACGTTGTAACCGATGCCGTTGGTGCCCCACAGATACGGCACAGCGTACTGGTTACCCGGATCGTTCTGCTCCAGGCGCTTGAGCAGCACCGGGTCGAGGTTGCCGTAGTTCGTCAGTTTGGAGCGGTCGAGCTTCTGGAAAGCGCCTGCCTTGATCTGCTTGCCGAGGAAGTGGTTGGACGGCACGACGACGTCGTAACCGGTACGCCCGGCCAGCAACTTGCCTTCCAGGGTTTCGTTGGAATCGAAGACGTCGTAAACCGGCTTGATGCCGGTCTCTTTCTGGAAGTCTGCCAGGGTGGTAGAGCCGATGTAGTCCGACCAGTTATAAACATGCACGGTGCCGGCGGCCTGGACATTGACGGCCAGCGTCAACCCGGCTGCGACCAGCATGGCATTGCGAAACAAAGAAAAAATAGGCAAGTGGAGGTCCTCTAAAATTAGTTGGGCCCAAGTTGCCCCGCGTTACATGACAGCCATGGCTGCCCGGCAACAAAACCGGCGCGCAACTTACCCTCGAAAAACCGTTCCAGCAAAACTTTTATGCAGATACCTGTAGCAGCTGCCGAAGGCGGCGTTAAGGTCCGAAGGACCTTCCCGCGTTTTCAACAGCACAACTGCTCCGCAGTCGGACGCAGCCTGCGGCAGCTGCTACAGGGTTTTACGTCTTATTTACCCGATTTGATCTTGGTCCAGCTGCGAGTCAGCAGACGCTGGGTCGCGGCCGGCAAGTCGGCAATCGCGTACAGCTTGGCCATCACGTCCGCTGGCGGGTAGATGCCCGGGTCGCTGGTGATGTCTTTATCAACCAACGGTGTGGCAGCTGCGTTACCGTTCGGGAAACGTACGGCGTTGGTGATTGCAGCCATGACTTCCGGCTTCTGCAGGTAGGTCATGAACTTGTAGGCGCCTTCGACGTTTTCGGCATCTTTAGGGATGGCGACCATGTCGTAGAAGCTGCCGGCACCTTCTTTCGGAATGTTGTAGCTGACTTTCACCTTGTCACCGGCTTCAGCCGCGCGGGACTTGGCCTGGTACACGTCACCCGAATAACCCACGGCTACACAGATGTTGCCGTTGGCCAGGTCGGAGATGTACTTGGACGAGTGGAAGTAGGCGATCGAAGGACGAACTTTCAACAGCAGGGCTTCAGCCTTGTCGATGTCTTCCTTCTTCTGGCTGTCGGTCGGCAGGCCCAGGTAGTGCAACGCCGCCGGAATCATCTCGGTTGGCGAATCCAGCAGGCTGATACCGCACGACTTCAACTTGGCAGCATTTTCAGGCTTGAAGATCAGGTCCCAGGAATTGGTCGGTGCGTCGGCGCCCAGTGCCGCCTTGACCTTCTCGGCGTTGAAGCCGATACCGATCGAACCCCACATGTACGGGAAGGCGTGCTCGTTACCCGGGTCACTCACCGATACTGCTTTGAGCAGTTCAGGGTTCAGGTTTTTCCAGTTAGGCAGCTTGGACTTGTCCAGCTTCTGGTAAACGCCGGCCTTGATTTGCTTGGCCAGGAAGTTGTTCGACGGCACGACGATGTCGTAACCGGACTTGCCTGCCAGCAACTTCGCTTCGAGGGTTTCGTTGCTGTCGAAAACGTCGTACACCACCTTGATCCCGGACTCTTTTTCAAAGTTCGCGATCGTGTCCGGAGCGATGTAATCGGACCAGTTATAGACGTGCAACACCTTGTCGTCCGCCTGAACTGCACCCGCCATCGCGCCCAACAGGGACATGGCGAGAAGGGTCTTGCCAGCTATCTTCATACCTAATGCCTTCATCAGTAATGCTCCAATTTTTTCTTTTTAACCACGTGCTCAGCGGCCTTTTACTGGGCATCCGAACAACCGGTAGTCTGGCAAGTTCCGAGGCAGGCTTTCAAGGAAAGACCCATCCTTAATTTGCCCTGAGCGAAGTGCCAGCTTCGCACCCCGCTCAGAGCCTAGCACTTAGCCCTGCAACGCACTCAGGGTCAGGTCCAGACACTTGCGTGCCTTGGTCACCAACTCGTCGATTTCAGCCGGTGTAATCACCAGTGGCGGAGCAATGATCATGGTGTCGCCCACGGCACGCATGATCAGGCCGTTGTCGAAGCAGAACTGGCGGCAGATCATGCCGACGCCCTTGCCTTCGTAACGTTTACGCGTGGCTTTGTCCTGAACCAGTTCAATGGCCCCCAGCAGACCGACCCCACGCACTTCCCCCACCAGCGGGTGATCGTTCAGTTCCCGAAGACGCTTTTGCAAATAGGGTGCCGTTTCTGCATGAACGCGCTCGATAATTTTTTCTTCGCGCAGGATGCGGATGTTTTCCAGTGCCACCGCAGCCGCCACCGGGTGACCGGAGTAGGTGAAACCGTGGTTGAAGTCGCCGCCTTCGTTCAGTACGGCAACCACTTCGTCACGCACGATCAGGCCACCCATAGGGATGTAGCCGGAGGTCAGGCCCTTGGCGATGGTCATCATGTCGGGCTTGAGGTCGTAGTAATCGGTACCGAACCACTCACCGGTGCGGCCGAAACCACAGATCACCTCGTCTGCCACGAACAGGATGTCGTACTTGGCGAGGATTTCCTTGATGCGCGGCCAGTAGGTCTCAGGCGGAATGATCACGCCGCCGGCACCCTGGATCGGCTCGGCAATAAAGGCGCCGACGTTGTCCACGCCGATTTCCAGAATCTTCTCTTCCAGCTGATTCGCCGCCCAGACGCCGAACTCTTCAGGCGTCATGTCGCCGCCTTCGCCGAACCAGTACGGCTGCGCGATGTGGACGATGCCCGGGATCGGCAAGTCGCCTTGTTCGTGCATGTACGTCATGCCACCCAAGCTCGCGCCGGCCACGGTGGAACCGTGATAACCGTTCTTGCGGCTGATGATGACTTTCTTTTTCGGCTGGCCCTTGATCGCCCAGTAGTGACGAACCATACGCAGCATGGTGTCGTTGCCTTCGGAGCCGGAACCGGTGAAGAACACGTGGTTCATGCCTTGCGGCGCGATGTCGGCGATGGCCTTGGCCAGTTCCAGTACCGGCGGGTGAGCGGTCTGGAAGAACAGGTTGTAGTAAGGCAGTTCGCGCATTTGCTTGCTGGCCGCGTCGGCCAGTTCATCACGCCCGTAACCGATCGCGACGCACCACAGGCCGGCCATGCCGTCGAGGATCTTGTTGCCTTCGCTGTCCCACAGATAAACGCCCTTGGCGTTTGTGATGATGCGCGGGCCTTTCTCTTTCAGCTGCTTGAAGTCGCTGAACGGGGCCAGGTGGTGATCGTTGCTCAGGGTTTGCCATTCACGGGTTTGCGGATTATTGCTGGTCATACCAATCTCCAAAAAAAATCAGGTGAAAGCGCCGCCCGACAACGACGGCGCCCGGCGTATCAGACGGCGAAGAGCAGGAATTCACGCTCCCACGAACTGATGACGCGCTTGAAGTTTTCATGCTCGGCCCGCTTGACCGCGACGTAGCCAGTGATGAAGTTTTTGCCCAGGTATTTCTCGATGGTCGTGCTGTTTTCCATGCGTTCCAGCGCGTCCTCGATGGTCAGTGGCAGGCGCAGGTTGCGGCGCTCATAGCCACGACCCACCACCGGTGCGCTCGGGTTGAGCCCTTCGACCATGCCGATGTAGCCGCAGAGCAAGCTCGCGGCAATCGCCAGGTACGGGTTGGCGTCAGCGCCCGGCAGGCGGTTTTCCACCCGACGGTTTTGCGGCCCGGCATCCGGAACCCGCAGGCCCACGGTGCGGTTCTCTTCGCCCCACTCCACGTTCACCGGTGCCGAGGTGTCCGGCAGGAAGCGGCGGAACGAGTTCACGTTCGGTGCGAACAGCGGTAACAACTCAGGGATCAGCTTCTGCAAGCCACCGATGTGGTGCAGGAACAGTTGGCTCATGGTCCCGTCTTCATTGGAGAAGATGTTCTTGCCGGTTTCGATGTCGATGATGCTCTGGTGCAAGTGCATCGCGCTGCCCGGCTCGCCGGTCATGGGCTTGGCCATGAACGTCGCCGCCACGTCATGCTTGAGCGCGGCTTCACGCATGGTGCGCTTGAACACCAGGATCTGGTCGGCCAGGGACAGGGCATCGCCGTGACGGAAGTTGATTTCCATCTGCGCCGTGCCGTCTTCGTGGATCAGCGTGTCGAGGTCCAGTTCCTGCAATTCGCACCAGTCGTAGACGTCTTCGAACAGCGGGTCGAATTCGTTCGCCGCTTCGATCGAGAACGACTGACGCCCGATTTCCGGACGCCCGGAACGGCCGATTGGCGGTTGCAGCGGGTAGTCGGGGTCGTCGCTGCGCTTGGTCAGGTAGAACTCCATTTCCGGCGCCACGATGGGCTGCCAGCCGCGGTCGGAATAGAGTTTGAGGACCTTTTTGAGCACGTTGCGCGGCGACAGCTCGATCGGGTTGCCTTGCTTGTCGTAGGTGTCGTGGATCACCTGGGCGGTGGGCTCGATGGCCCACGGCACGAGGAATACGGCGTTCTGGTCGGGGCGGCAGATCATGTCGATGTCGGCCGGGTCGAGCAGTTCGTAATAGATGTCGTCTTCGACATAGTCGCCAGTCACGGTCTGCAACAGAACGCTTTCGGGCAGGCGCATGCCTTTTTCTGCAATGAACTTGTTGGTCGGCGAGATCTTGCCCCGGGTGATCCCGGTCAAGTCGGCGATCATGCATTCGACTTCTGTGATCTTGTGGTCTTTCAACCAATCGGTGAGCTGGTCGAGGTTGTTACTCATAAATGCCTCTAGGCTTTGAGTTTCCTGACGCTTGCTCGCATCAGGCAATAGTTGACGCATCGGCGTCGCGTTGAAACGGGTGTCTACGTCAGGCTATCGTGTTTCCCCGGACGGTGCGGCAAACGCCGGGCGTGCAGAATCACGAGCAATGCCCTGAGCGAAAGCCGGGCCGCTATTGTGAATCGGTTCTATATTGAATGAAGTAACCGTAATGGGGGTGCCATCTCGGCCGTCCAGAATATCGGACGGAGACAGGCAATCCGTCAGGGACGGCAGAAAGACCAGCCGTCCCGGAGCCTTCGAGGCCACGGCGCGGACGAAGGTGTCGCCACTGATGTGATAAGCATGCAGACCAATCTGCCTAGAGCAGTTGGTGACGCCGATTAACGGCAGGCGAGACATGAAGCACCCCGGTATTATTGGTGTTATGGGTTTGAATCGAGCTTAGCCTTGTTCATTTTTTTACACAACACCCCCGTAAAAAATACAACACGCCCCGCTCAAGCCCGCGGCAGCCAAAGCGTTCAAAGGCATAAAAACGCTCCAAAGTGCCCCAAAAAAGCCTTACGAGCGCTTTTTTAGGGCAAAAAAGGCCTCGCTTGACTTCGGCATGCCGTTCGGGTTGACTGGAATCCGAAGAGATCAATGATTGATATTTTTAACAACAAAGGTGTTGCATCATGTCGGTACCCCCGCGTGCCGTTCAGCTTAACGAAGCGAACGCGTTCCTTAAGGAACATCCTGAGGTTCTGTACGTTGACCTTCTGATTGCGGATATGAATGGTGTGGTGCGCGGCAAGCGCATTGAACGCACCAGCCTCCACAAGGTTTACGAGAAAGGCATCAACCTGCCGGCCTCTCTATTTGCTCTGGATATCAATGGTTCGACGGTGGAAAGCACCGGCCTGGGCCTGGACATCGGTGATGCTGACCGAATCTGCTATCCAATCCCTGACACCCTGTGCAATGAGCCTTGGCAGAAGCGCCCTACCGCGCAACTGTTGATGACCATGCACGAACTCGAAGGTGACCCTTTCTTCGCGGATCCCCGTGAAGTCCTGCGTCAAGTTGTGACCAAGTTCGACGAGATGGGCCTGACCATCTGCGCAGCCTTCGAACTGGAGTTCTACCTGATCGACCAGGAGAACGTGAACGGCCGCCCACAACCTCCGCGCTCGCCGATCTCCGGCAAACGCCCGCACTCGACTCAGGTCTACCTGATCGACGACCTCGACGAATACGTCGACTGCCTCCAGGACATTCTGGAAGGTGCGAAAGAGCAAGGCATCCCGGCCGACGCCATCGTCAAGGAAAGTGCCCCGGCGCAGTTCGAAGTGAACCTGCACCACGTGGCCGACCCGATCAAGGCCTGCGACTACGCGGTCCTGCTCAAGCGCCTGATCAAGAACATCGCCTACGACCATGAAATGGACACCACGTTCATGGCCAAGCCTTACCCGGGCCAGGCGGGCAACGGTCTGCACGTACATATCTCGATTCTTGATAAAGACGGCAAAAACATTTTTGCCAGCGAGGATCCCGAGCAGAACGCCGCACTGCGTCACGCGATCGGCGGTGTGCTCGAGACCCTACCCGCGCAGATGGCTTTCCTCTGCCCGAACGTCAACTCCTACCGTCGTTTCGGCGCACAGTTCTACGTGCCGAACTCGCCGTGCTGGGGCCTGGACAACCGTACTGTAGCGATCCGCGTTCCAACCGGTTCCTCCGATGCCGTACGCATCGAACACCGTGTGGCCGGCGCCGACGCCAACCCATACCTGTTGATGGCTTCGGTCCTGGCAGGCGTGCATCACGGTCTGACCAACAAGATCGAGCCGGGCGCGCCCGTGGAAGGCAACTCCTACGAGCAGAACGAGCAAAGCCTGCCGAACAACCTGCGCGATGCATTGCGTGAGCTGGACGACAGCGAAGTCATGGCCAAGTACATCGATCCTAAATACATCGATATCTTCGTGGCCTGTAAGGAAAGCGAGCTGGAGGAGTTTGAACACTCCATCTCCGACCTTGAGTACAACTGGTACCTGCATACCGTGTAAGCGGTTGCAGTAAAAAAGAACGCCGTCGGCTTTACAGCTTACGGCGTTTTTTTATGGCCGCCTTCGGCGGGTCGCGAGCAAGCTCGCGCCCACAGGGATCTATGGCGTACGCAAAATCTGTGTTTCACATCGATCAACTGTGGGAGCGAGCTTGCTCGCGATGGCGTCCTGGCAGACAACATCAAACCCTGCTCGTACAATGCCCGCTGCCCCCGCAGGAGACTTCAATGACCCGACTCGCCACTCCACGCAAACCCCGCGCCCGCAGTCAGGCGCGGATCGATTCGATACTCGATGCCGCCCGCACGCTGCTGGCCGCCGAGGGCGTGGCCAGTCTGTCGATCTACAGCGTCGCCGAGCGCGCGGAGATCCCGCCCTCCTCCGTCTACCACTTCTTCGCCAGCGTCCCGGCGCTGCTTGAAGCGCTGACGGCCGACGTCCACGCCGCGTTCCGCGCCTGCCTGCAAGCGCCCATCGATCATGGCGCCCTCAGCGGCTGGCGTGACCTGTCGCGCCTCGTGGAGCAGCGTATGCTGGCGATCTACAGCGAAGACGCCGCCGCCCGCCAATTGATCCTCGCCCAGCATGGCCTGACCGAAGTCACCCAGGCCGACCGCCAGCACGACATCGAACTGGGCGACCTGATGCACAAACTTTTCGATCACCATTTCGAATTGCCGAAGCTGCCAACGGACGTGGATGTGTTTGCGCTGGCGATGGAGCTCGGTGACCGCGTTTATGCGCGCTCGGTGCAGCAGCATGGTCAGATCACGCCGCGGATGGCCGAGGAAGGGATGCGGGTGTTTGATGCTTATCTTGGGTTGTACTTGCCGCCGTACTTACACAAGCGCGTTATCCCTGCCTGATTTTCGCGGGTTTTAATGGCCCCATCGCGAGCAGGCTAACTCCTACAGTTGATCTTCAGCGCACACAGAATTTGTGTACGACAAAAATCCCTGTAGGAGCGAGTCTGCTCGCGAAGGCCGCACCGCCGATCTCACTGAATAAGTTACAACTTGGCGATCGACACTTCAGTGGATTTCACAAACGCAATCACTTCACTGCCGACCACCAGTTCCAGCTCTTTCACCGAGCGGGTGGTGATCACCGAAGTAACGATGCCGGATGCGGTCTGAACGTCGATTTCCGACAGCACGTCGCCCAGTACGATTTCCTTGATCGAGCCTTTGAATTGGTTACGAACGTTGATGGCTTTGATAGTCATACGATTTCTCCTGAGGTCGAAATGAGCTGCAAGTGGCAAGCTACAAGCAGCAAGTAAAAGCGCTCTGCTTCCTCTTTCCGCTTGAAGCTTGCAACTCGCCGCTGCGTCTATTGCGCCCAACGCAATTGCGTAGGCAAGGGTGAAACGGGTTCCGGTTCCGGCGGTTCGCCGGGCTGTGCGAGGACGCGATTGAGGACTTCGGTTTCCAGTGCCGCCAGCCGATGCGAGCCGCGCACCCGAGGGCGCGGCAGTTCCACCATCAGGTCGAGGCCGACTTCGCCCTCTTCGATCAGGATCACCCGGTCGGCAATCGCCACCGCTTCACTGACGTCGTGGGTCACCAGCAACACGGTGAAACCATGCTTGCGCCAGAGCCGCTCGATCAGTTGCTGCATCTCAATTCGGGTCAGGGCATCCAGCGCGCCCAGCGGTTCGTCGAGCAGCAGCAAGCGCGGTTGATGGATCAACGCACGGGCCAGCGCCACACGTTGCTTTTGCCCACCGGACAAGGCCGCCGGCCATTCATTGGCGCGATCCGCCAGGCCGACCGACTCCAGTGCTTCAAGGGCTTGCGCACGCCAGTCGCCATTAAGGCCGAGGCCGACGTTGTCGATGACCTTTTTCCACGGCAGCAAACGCGCTTCCTGGAACATCAATCGGGTGTCTTCCCGCGCATCACTCAACGGCGCAGCGCCGGCGAGCAAGTCACCGCCCGTAGGCTTGTCGAGGCCCGCCAGCAAACGTAGCAACGTACTTTTGCCGCAGCCGCTGCGCCCGACCACCGCAACGAATTGGCCCGCCGGAATGTGCAGATCGATCTCGCGCAATACCTGCCGCGAGCCAAAGGTTTTTTGCAGCTTGCGCACCACCAGCGCAATCCCGCGCAGCAGGCGTGGAGGTTGCTGAGCGGTCATGCCGCACCTCCTTTGACTACCTGATAAGCCGGGTGCCAGCGCAGCCATACGCGTTCAAGTCCACGGGCCGCGAGGTCGGCCAGTTTGCCAAGCACCGCGTACAGAAGAATCGCCAGCACCACCACGTCGGTCTGCAAAAACTCTCGGGCATTCATCGCCAGATAACCGATACCGGAACTGGCCGAAATGGTTTCCGCAACGATCAGCGTCAGCCACATGAAGCCCAACGCAAAACGCACACCGACCAGAATCGAAGGCAGCGCACCCGGCAGAATCACCTGGCGAAACAGGCTGAAACCAGACAAGCCATAACTGCGCGCCATCTCCACCAGTGCCGGATCGACGTTGCGGATGCCGTGATAGGTGTTGAGGTAAATCGGGAACAACGTGCCCAGCGCCACCAGGAAAATCTTCGCCGACTCGTCGATGCCGAACCACAAAATCACCAGTGGAATCAGCGCCAGGTGCGGCACGTTGCGGATCATCTGCACCGAACTGTCGATCAGGCGTTCGCCCCATGTCGACAGGCCGGTGATGAAGCCCAGCACCAGGCCGATGCAGCCGCCGATAGTGAAGCCCAACGCGGCGCGCCAGCCGCTGATTGCCAGGTGCGTCCAGATTTCACCGCTGCGCACCAGGCTCACACCGGCTTCGATCACGGCGATCGGTGCTGGCAGGATCCGCGTCGACAACCAGCCCGCCGATACCGACAACTGCCACACCGCCAGCAGCAACACCGGCAACGCCCACGGCGCGAGGTTGTGGATGATTTTTTTCATGGCGCGCCTCAGCTCCGGGACGCGGCTTTGGGAAGGATGTCGTTGGCGACCATCTCGCCGAACGGGCTGACGTAGTTGGCCCCCTTCGGCAACTCCGGACGTTGAATGTCCAGATGCGGAAAGAGCAATTCGGCCACGCGGTAAGACTCTTCAAGGTGTGGATAACCGGAGAAGATAAAGGTGTCGATGCCCAGGTCCGCGTACTCCTTCACGCGGGCGGCCACGGTCGGGCCGTCGCCGACCAATGCCGTACCGGCACCGCCACGCACCAGACCGACACCGGCCCACAGGTTGGGGCTGACTTCGAGGTTGTCGCGGCTGCCGCCATGCAGGGCGGCCATGCGTTGCTGGCCGACGGAATCGAAACGCGCCAGCGAAGCCTGGGCACGAGCGATGGTTTCATCGTCCAGATGCGAGATCAATTTATCGGCGGCTTGCCAGGCTTCGGCGTTGGTCTCGCGAACGATTACATGCAGACGAATACCGAAGCGCACTGTGCGACCGAGCTTCGCCGCTTTGGCGCGCACTTGCTCGATTTTTTCGGCCACGGCGGCCGGCGGTTCGCCCCAGGTCAGGACCATTTCCACTTGCTCTGCCGCGAGGTCTTGCGCCGCTTCCGACGAGCCACCGAAGTACAGCGGCGGACGCGGTTGCTGGATCGGCGGATAGAGCAATTTCGCCCCTTTCACGCTGATGTGCTGACCGTCGTAATCAACGGTTTCGCCTTCGAGCACGCGACGCCAAATGCGGGTGAACTCCACCGAGGCCTGATAGCGCTCTTCGTGGCTGAGGAACAAACCGTCGCCGGCCAATTCGTCCGGATCACCGCCTGTGACCAGATTAAACAACGCACGACCGCCAGACAGACGATCCAGGGTCGCCGCCTGACGCGCGGCCACCGTCGGGGAAATGATCCCGGGGCGCAGGGCGACAAGGAATTTCAAACGCTGGGTCACCGGGATCAGCGACGCGGCTACCAGCCACGAGTCTTCGCAGGAGCGCCCGGTAGGAATCAGCACCCCGCCGAAACCCAATCGATCCGCCGCTTGCGCGACTTGTTGCAGGTAACCGTGGTCGACGGCGCGAGCGCCTTCGGCGGTGCCAAGGTAATGGCCGTCGCCGTGGGTAGGCAGGAACCAGAAAATATTGAGGCTCATGGAGTGGTCTCCTTCAAAGAATCGAATTACTGCGCTTTCGCAACGGCTGCCGGTGGCGTCCAGATCACGTCTTTGATGCTCAACGGCTTCGGAATCAGCTTGAGCTGGTAGAAGGTGTCGGCGATTTTCTGTTGCGCGGCGACCACTTCAGGCGTGAGGAACAGCGCGCCATAGCCCTGGCGTTTCACCGAGGTCAGGGTGATGTCGGCCGGCAGACCGAGCAGTGGCGACACCTGTTGGGTCACGTCTTCGGGATTGGCCTTGGACCATTCACCGACCGCGCGCACTTCTTCGACGAGGGTCTTGATCACCTCAGGATTTTTCTGTGCGTAAGGTTTGGTCGCGAGGTAGAACTGATGGTTGTCGACGATGCCCTGGCCATCGCGCAAGGTGTGCGCTTGCAGTTGTTTCTCGGCAGCGGCCTGGTACGGGTCCCAGATGACCCAGG
Organism: Pseudomonas mucoides; assembly: GCF_015461845.1. Lineage (GTDB taxonomy): Bacteria > Pseudomonadota > Gammaproteobacteria > Pseudomonadales > Pseudomonadaceae > Aquipseudomonas > Aquipseudomonas mucoides. Next base: position 351,911 of record NZ_JACOPW010000003.1, read on the forward strand.
CGTCGACGCTGCCACGCTCAAAGGCAGCGCGAGCATCGGCTGGCGGCAGGAACACGGTCTGGATGTCGGTGTATTTGAGGCCGGCGTCTTCCAGCGCACGCACTAACAGGTAGTGGACGTTGGAGCCTTTGTTGAGCACGACTTTCTTGCCCTTGAGGTCCTTCACCGATTTGATCGGCGAGTCCTTCGGCACCAGGATCGCTTCGCTGTGGGGCGCCGGTGGTTCGTAGGCGACGTAGAGCAGATCGGCGCCGGCAGCCTGGGCGAACACCGGCGGGGTTTCACCGGTCACACCGAAGTCGATGGAGCCAACGTTCAGGCCTTCGAGCAGCTGCGGGCCGCCGGGGAATTCAGTCCATTGCACGTCCACGCCTTGGGCGGCGAGACGTTTTTCCAGGGTGCCCTTGGCTTTGAGCAGCACCAGCGTGCCGTACTTTTGATAACCGATTCGCAACGTCTCGGCTTGAGCTTGAGTAATGGCGCCGAAGGACACAGCCGCAACAAACAGAGCGACCAGACCACGACGCAAAATGACAGTGCGCATAGCGCTCTCCTTTTTGCAGTTGGGTGTTGGCTGCACCTGCTTGGCCGTTGGCGGCTGAGTAAGGTGAGTGGATCAATGTCGGGTGAGGCTCAAATGCTCCAGCGAGCACTCAACAAACGTTCATTCAACAGGTTCGGATCGAGCGGCTTGGGCCGTCGCGCCATGGCGCTGCAAAACAGGTCCAGCGACTCGTTCAATCGTTGTTCCAGCTCCGGCGCCAATTGCGCCTGGGCACTGCCTTCGCCGTAAGCGATCTGGCTATCTACCGCAAAAATTCCGTGAAGCATTTCCTGGGCTTTCAGTGCCGACAGCACGGGCTTGAGTGCGTAGTCCACCGCCAGCATGTGGGCGATGCTGCCGCCGGTGGCCATTGGCAATACGACCTTGTGGGCCAGGGCGCGCTCGGGCAGCAGGTCCAGCACGGTTTTCAGTGCGCCGGAGAACGACGCTTTGTAAACCGGTGTGGCGATCAGCAGGCCATCGGCGTTTTCAATCTGTTGCAGCAGGTCGATGACCTTGGGGCTGTCGAAGCGTGCGTGCAGCAAGTCTTCCGCCGGGAAATCCCGAATCTGGTAACTCACCACTTCTACCCCTTGCTCCTGCAACCAGCGCTGGGAGCGTTCCAGCAGCACCCCGGATCGGGAGCGTTGGCTGGGACTGCCACCGAGTGAGACGACCAGCATTCAGAGGATTCCTTGAACGGTGTTGGCGATTCGCGGTTTGCGATCTCGCTGGGATGGGAGTGACCTTAACAGCTGATTGTTATATCCATAAATCATATTTATTCATTTGGTTATGCTTTATGGAGATATATAAATCAGTGCTTTTCTGGCATAAAAAAAGGCCGTCGAAACGGCCTGAAATCCCCTGCTATTGGATCTGGGTTCTGCAGTGCCTGTCAGGGCCTCATTGCGATGGCGATTCAAGCCGCGCAGAAAATGTTTAGCGATTTGGCTGCGGCGTCAGGCGCAGATACGGTTTCACCGTCCGATAACCCTTGGGAAAACGTTGCTTGATTTCATCTTCGTCCTTGAGCGACGGCACGATTACCACTTCATCACCGTCCTGCCAGTTGGCCGGGGTCGCCACCTTGTAGTTATCGGTGAGTTGCAGCGAATCAATGACCCGCAGGATTTCGTGGAAGTTGCGGCCGGTACTCGCCGGGTAGGTGATGGTCAGCCGAATCTTTTTGTTCGGGTCGATCACGAACAGCGAGCGCACGGTCAGGGTGTCGTTGGCGTTGGGATGAATCAGGTCGTACAGGTCCGACACCTTGCGGTCGGCATCGGCGAGGATCGGGAAGTTGACGAGGGTGTTCTGGGTTTCGTTGATGTCCTCGATCCACCGGTGATGCGAGTCCACCGGGTCAACCGACAGGGCGATGGCCTTGACCCCGCGCTGGGAAAATTCGTCCTTGAGCCGGGCGGTGAACCCCAATTCGGTGGTGCACACCGGGGTGAAGTCCGCCGGATGGGAAAACAGCACACCCCAGCTATCGCCCAGCCATTCGTGGAAACGGAGGGTGCCGGCGCTGGAGTCCTGTTCAAAGTCGGGGGCGATATCGCCAAGTCTGAGGCTCATGATGCTGCTCCTGGTGAATGCGTGTTGAGCTCGACTTTGCCTGCATCCGAGAATAATTAAAAAGAATAAATATCGATTTATTTAGATCATAAAGAAATATTAAAGATCTGTTCACTGGACGCGAACAGACAACGCGCCCAACATCGCCCACAAGGTTCGAGAAGGCCTTGAGTGCTGCAAAAGAGGGGAATTTCGAGGCGGGTTTACGGGGGTGACCCCGCCTTGAAACGCAAAAGCCCCGCCGGGCGAGATGCCGGGCGGGGCTTTTTTTGTCTCGGTTACAAGAGCGCTATTACAACAGCGGGATCGAGTAGCTGAGGATCAGGCGGTTTTCGTCCTGGGAGCGAGTGCCCGGCAGGTCAGTGCGCCACATAGCGTTTTTCCAGGCAACACCAAGGTTCTTCAGCGGGCCGTCCTGAAGGACGTAGGCAACGCTCAAGTCGCGTTCCCACTCGGAAGCGCCGTTGGCCAACTCGCCACCTTTTGCGTTGACGGTGTCGATGTTGTCACCGCGCAGGTAAACCATACCGGCGGTCAGGCCTGGTACGCCAACCTTGGCGAAGTCGAACGAGTAGCGTGCTTGCCAGGTTTTCTCGCCGGCACGGCCGAACTTCTGGATTTGCGAATCGGTGATGGTGTAGTTCGACGAACCGTCACCCTGGTTCAGCCAAGGGAAGTCGCTGCTGCCGTTGCTGACCTGGTAACCGCCACCGAAGGTATGACCGGCAACCGAATACAGGAACAGGCCGCTGTACAGGTTGTTGTCGACCTTGCCTTTACCGTTTGGCGCGTTGTAGTTGCCAGTGGTGTAGTACAGCGGGTCGTGACCGTTGGCACCGTCGTCAGAGCTGTTGAAGTAACGGAAATCCGACTTCAACACGCCCGGGCCGATTGCCCAGTTGTGAACCAGACCCAGGAAGTGTTGCTTGTAGAACTCTTCCAGGTTGCCGTAGTAGTACTGGGCCGTCAGGTCCTTGGTGATTTTGTAGTCACCACCGGCGTAGATGAACTTGTTGCTGTCGCGGAATTTGGTCCCACGGGAGTTCGCGCCCGAAATGGACATCTGCTCGTTGTTGCTGGAGTTACGGCCTTTAACGGCTTCGATCTGACCACCGACCAGGGACAGGTCCTTGATCTCGGCAGAAGTGATCTGGCCACCCTGCCACGTTTGCGGCAGCAGACGACCATCGTTGGTCACGATGACCGGGTTTTTCGGCTGCAAGGTGCCCAGTTTCAGCTCAGTCTGGGAAACCTTGGCCTTGGCCGTCAGGCCCAGGCTGGAGAAGTCATCAACCGCTTCGCCGTTGGACTTGCTCGGGAACACAGTGCCGCCGTACGAGGTGGCAGTCGCGCCGTTGGTGCCGCCGCCCGAATCCAGCTTCACGCCCAACAGGCCGATCGCATCGATACCGAAGCCGACGGTGCCTTGGGTGTAACCGGAGATGAAACGCAGATCGAAGCCTTGGCCCCACTCTTCGTTTTTGTTCGGACCGGTACCGTCACGGTTATCGGTGTTGATGTAGAAGTTACGCAGCCCCAGGGTGGCCTTGCTGTCTTCGATGAAACCAGCGGCGCCTGCTTGCTGCGCCAAAACCCCAACGGCCACAGCGATGGCCAAGGTGGACTTGTTCATTGTTTCGCTCCTCATTACTAATGCTTGTGGTCCTGGTCCTGGGTCGAATGCCCTGGATCCTAAGACGCGCAATTGTTGCCGAGCCTTCTAGGCCGGTCATTTTGGCCGTGCAGGATACACAGCTTCATAAAGCCAAAAAGAATTTTGTTTTTCTTTTTAATACCGTTTAGGTATATGCCTGCACAGCACAGATCCGAGGTATCGGCATGAAAGCCAATTCCTTGACCTGTTCTACTTACGAGGTTTTTCAACTAACGCCGGCCACGATGAGGACCGGTCGGAGCCCACTTTAGGTGCCCGTGACAAAAACCAAAAAGAATAAAAAGTACGCATAACTGCAGTTATTGGAATATTGACAGGCAAAAAAAAGCCTCGCCAGTTGGCGAGGCTTTTTCTGAAAACGTATTACATGAAGCTGTAGGTGTAGTTGAAGATCAGACGGGTCTGGTCCTGGCTGGCGATACCGGTATCGCTGCCACGGTAAGTGCCATGACGCAGTGTTGTGCCGAAGCCTTTGAGTACGCCTTGCTGGATGGTGTAGTCCACACGCAGGTCGCGTTCCCACTCGGACTGATCAGGGCTGGTACCGTTTTTGGCCTTGATGTTATCGCCATACAGGTAGGCGGCCGAGGCTTTCAGACCTGGCACACCCAACGCAGCGAAGTCGTAGGAGTACTGACCGAACGTGGTGTTTTCACCGGCCCGGACAAAGCCGTTGATCATGGAATCGGTGAACAGGTAGAAGCTCGCGCCGCCCGCTTCTTCACTGCGACGGTTGTCATTCACAACGCTACCCTGGTTCAGGTAGACGAAACCGCCGTCATCATTGACGCGTTGATGACCCAGCAGGAACGCGTTGCCACCCAGGGTGTAGGTGAACATGGCGCTCCAGGTCTTGTTGTCGACCTCGCCCGGGGTCTTGGCGTAACCACCGTTGTTGTTGAACTGATAGCCCGCATCGCCGTTCTTGCCATCGGAACCGCTATCGAAGTAGCGCAGGTCCGTCTTGAAGGACTGATTGGTACCAATCGGCCAGACATGTACCAGACCCAGGAAGTCCTGTTTGTAGTAGTCCTTCAGATTCGCGTGGTAGTACTGCAGAGTCAGGTCTTTGGTGACCTTCCAGTCGGCACCGGCGTAACGGAACTGGTTGCTCTCCTCGGTACCACCAGCCACGGCCAGACCGGTGCTGTTGGAAGAGGCGCGACCCGCCGCGTGCTCCAACTGACCAACGTTGAAGGTAACGTTGTCGATTTCCTTCGAGGAGATCGTGCCACCCTCAAAGGTCTGTGGCAGCAGACGGCTGTCGTTCGCGACCAGAATCGGCATGTTCGGTTGCAACGCGCCGCCCAAGTGGGCCTCGGTCTTGGAGAAGCGTGCCTTTACGTTAGCTGCCGCACGGCTCCACTCACTCGCCGCCGAACCATCGGAGTCGCTTGGGAAGAATGAGCTCGGGTACGGGTGATGCCCCTTGCCGCCGTCCAGATGGATACCGACCAGTGCTTGAGCGTCGATACCGAAGCCGACAGTACCTTGGGTGAAACCGGACAGGTAATCAAATTTGAGGCCTTCAGCGGTCTCTTTCTGATCGGCACCGCCGTCACGGTTATCGTTGTTGAAATACATGGTGCGGGAACTGACGGAAGCCTTGCTGTCTTCCAGGAAACCGGCGGCGCCTGCCTGCTGCGCCAAAACCCCTACGGCCACGGCCAAGGCCAAGGTGGACTTGTTCATTGTTTAGCTCCTCTCGTTTCTAATTCTTGTGTTCCTGGCCCCAAGTCGATGCTTGGAATCCTAAGATGCGCGATTAGCGCCAGAGCGTGACCCACAAGTCAATCGTAACTATGTGTGTCTACGACCATGGTCTAATCCCCCGTTTTTTGGTCCATGCAGGTCATGAGTTCGTCATAAACCTGAAAAGAACTAGCTGCCTCTTTTCTCATACCCTTTAGGAATTAAGCTCTGCGCCGCTCCCAGCCCCCCAGAATAGGGCCCTCAGCTCATAAGCTAATTCCTAAACAGTATTTACTAGCCGTTTTTTAGATCGTTTAGCGTTTGAAGCAATTCGGAAACAAAACCTTACCGAAGGGCCCCGCCATGACGACCAAACGCGCACTATCCAGTCCAATTGTTACAGTTTGTGTATCGCGATTATTTACGCTCTCCGCTCAGGCGGCCAACTTGACCGTGGGCTACCCAACCGGTATCGCCCCCAGCAAAGTCCCCAGGCAGACGGTCCGTACGAAAAAAACAATCGGCGAGAAAATTGACTGGCGTCGCTTCAACAGCGGCCCGGAAGTGGTGACCGCGCGCACTCAGCAAACCACTGCGCTACTGGAGGGCGGCACGGCGAAGGCGATTGGCGAGACGGCGAAGCTCTTGAAAGAGCAAGGGAAGGTAGAGACGGTGCTGCCGGATTATTCGGCGTATGTCAGTGCAAAGTTTGTGGCTGACTGATGATCGTTCCCACACTCTGCGTGGGAACGATCACTGCCACAGGATCACAGGGTCTTTTCGAAGATCTTCGAATTACGCTGATAGTTGTACAGCGAAGCCCGTGCTGACGGCAGGCGTTCAACGCTGCTCGGCACGAACCCGCGCTCGCGGAACCAGTGAGCGGTGCGGGTCGTCAGCACGAACAGGGTTTTCAACCCCTGGGCCCGGGCACGGGTTTCGATGCGCTCCAGCAGCTCATCACCGCGACCGCCATGCCGGTATTCCGGGTTCACTGCCAGGCACGCCAGCTCCCCGGCGTCCGAGTCGGCAATCTGATAAAGCGCCGCACAGGCGATGATCATGCCTTCGCGTTCAACCACGCTGAACTGCTCGATCTCACGTTCCAGCACTTCACGGGAGCGACGCACCAGAATCCCCTGCTCTTCCAGCGGGCTGATCAGGTCCAGCAAACCGCCGACATCTTCGATCGCGGCTTCACGCACCACTTCGAATTGTTCCTGCGCCACCAGCGTACCGCCACCGTCACGGGTGAACAGTTCGGTCAGCAGAGCACCGTCTTCGGCGTAGCTGACGATATGGCTGCGCGCCACGCCGCCCCGACAGGCCTCAGCGGCTGCATCCAACAATTCAGCCTGATAGTTGCTGCCCAGCCGCTGCAAATGCGCCGGCACTTGTTGCGGACGCAATTCGCGCACCAGACGACCGTTTTCATCGATCAAGCCCGGGTCGGCGCCAAACAGCAGCAGCTTGTCCGCGCCCAGGTCGATGGCCGCGCGAGTGGCGACGTCTTCACAGGCGAGGTTGAAGATTTCACCGGTTGGCGAGTAGCCCAACGGCGACAGCAACACGATGGAGCGTTCGTCCAGCAGGCGATTGATGCCTTTGCGGTCGACCCGACGCACTTCGCCGGTGTGGTGATAATCCACACCTTCGAGCACACCAATCGGCCGCGCCGTGACCAGGTTGCCGCTGGCCACCCGCAGGCGCGAGCCCTGCATCGGCGAAGAGGCCATGTCCATGGAAAGGCGCGCTTCAATAGCAATACGCAACTGGCCGACTGCATCGATCACACACTCCAGCGTCGCAGCATCGGTGATGCGCATGCCGTGATGGTAATGCGGGGTCAGGCCACGCGTGGCGAGGCGGGTTTCAATTTGCGGTCGGGAACCGTGAACCAGCACAAGGCGCACCCCCAGGCTGTGCAACAGCACCAGGTCGTGAACGATATTGCCGAAATTCGGATGCTCCACCCCATCGCCGGGGAGCATGACGACAAAGGTGCAATCGCGGTGGGCATTGATGTAAGGCGAAGCGTGACGAAGCCAATTAACGTATTCGGGCATGAACCTGGGCCTGTAATAAATAGCAGCCAAAAAATGGGCGAAACTGAAAACGCACAGCGGGCTGATGGTTATCGTCGGAACAGGCTTGGCGACACGCGCGCTCTCCTCATGAATACGGGTTGGGACACTGGCAATTTATACGGCATGTCAGGCAAAGCACAGACCCTGTGGGCGCGGGCGGGCTCGCTCCCACATGGATTTGCGCTCAACTGACGGGCATTGCGGCCGGTGTCAGGCAGTAATGTTGAATCAGTTGACGTAATAGATGCACCGTAGGCTGCAAACGTGACATTTCGAGGTATTCCCCCGGTTGGTGGGCGCAGGCGATATCGCCCGGGCCGAGCACCAGTGTCTCGCAGCCAAGTTGCTGAAGATAAGGCGCTTCGGTGCCGAACGCCACTGCTTCGGCACCATGGCCGGTAAGCTTTTCAGCGATCCGCACCAATTCCGCGTCTTCGGCCTGCTCAAAGGGCGGCACCTCAGGGAACAGCGGCGCGTAATCGATCTTCACCTGATGGCGCTCGGCAACCGGTTTGAGCCGCTGCAAAATCTCCGCGCGCAAGGCCTTGGGATCCATGCCCGGCAAGGGCCGCAGGTCGAATTCCAGCGAACACTGGCCGCAGATACGGTTAGGGTTGTCGCCGCCATGGATGCAGCCGAAGTTCATGGTCGGCGTCGGCACGCCAAACTGCGGATTGCGGAATTCGCGCTGCCACAACAGGCGCAGACCACGTAATTCGCCGATTGCATCGTGCATCGCTTCAAGGGCGCTGTGGCCCAGGCGTGGGTCCGAGGAATGGCCACTCTGACCGAGAATGTCGATGCGTTCCATCATGATGCCTTTGTGCATGCGGATCGGCTTCAGCCCGGTCGGCTCGCCGATAACCGCTGCGCGGCCCAATGGACGCCCGGCCTTGGCCAGGGCGCGAGCACCGGACATCGAGCTTTCTTCATCGCATGTAGCGAGGATCAACAACGGTTGCTTGAACGGCTGATCGAGCAGCGGGATCACCGCTTCGATGGCCAAGGCGAAAAAGCCCTTCATGTCACAACTGCCCAAGCCCACCCAACGACCATCGACTTCGGTGAGCTTCAGCGGATCGGTCTGCCACAACGCGCCATCGAACGGCACCGTGTCACTGTGGCCGGCCAACACCAGGCCGCCGGGGCCGGTACCAAAACTGGCCAGCAGGTTGAACTTGCCGGGGCTGACTTGCTGGATATCACAGGCAAACCCCAGATCACCCAGCCACGTCGCCAGCAAATCGATTACCGGGCGGTTGGTCTGATCCAGGTTCGGTTGGGTGCAGCTGACCGACGGCGCAGCGATCAGTGCAGCGAACTGATCTTTCATGGACGGCAAGGGCATCGCTGACTCCAACTCCCGGATTGAAGTCCATCATAGAACCATCTGGCGACAGGAATAAACCGTCGCGGGGCGTAGGAACGTTCACTCCTGTACACTGCACGACCTTGGCAGCCACACATTCCCCCGGCTGCGCTCCCGATCCTGGATTTTCCGGCCATGCAGAAAGAAACCGAAATCAAGCTCCGCGTCAGCCGCGAAACCCTCGCGGCCCTGCGCGAGCACCCGCTCCTGAAAAAACGCAACAAAAGTGGCTGGGAACGCCGTGAGTTGATGAATCAATACTTCGACACGCCTGAGCGCGACCTGGCCCGCGCCAAGGTTGCCCTGCGCCTGCGCCGCGATGGCGAAGAAGTGATTCAGACGCTCAAGACCCGCGGCCACAGTGTTGCCGGCCTGTCCGAGCGTAACGAATACGACTGGAACCTGCCCAAAGCCAAGCTCGACGTGAAGAAACTCGACGGCGAATGCTGGCCTGAAGAGCTGGCCGAGCTGGACAAGAAAACCCTCAAGCCGATCTTCACCACCGATTTCGTTCGCGAACGCGCTGAAATCGCCTGGGGCCGTGGCAAGACCAAAGTAGTCATCGAAGCCGCGCTGGACCTGGGCCACGTGATCGTCGGCAAGCAGAAAGAAGAAATCTGCGAACTGGAACTGGAATTGCGCGAAGGCGAGCCGGCCGCCCTGCTGGAACTGGCCGCAGAACTGGCCGCAACCCTGGCCCTGATGCCGTGTGACATCAGCAAGGCTGAGCGCGGCTATCGCCTGTACGACGCCAACAGCTATTCGTTGAGCCTGCCGGCGCCGCAAATCACCGCCGAAACCCCGCTGGACGACGCGTTCGCCGCGCTGAGCTGGCACTTGCTGGGCAGCAGCCAGCGTCTGGCTGAGCAATATCGCTTCAACGGCCACTGGCGCCTGTTGCTGGACTGGGTCGAAAACCTCGCTGAATTGCGTGCTTTGCTTAGTAGCCTGGGTCAAGCCGCGCCGCGTCAGTCCACCCACGACCTGCGCCTTGCGCTGGATGCGTTGCTGGAAGACTGGCGTCCGCTGGTGCAAGCCGGCATCGAGGACGAAGACGTGCGCAAAGCCGCGCCGGAGCAATTCCTCGAAGAACTGGAAGACCCGCGCTGGGGCCTGTTCTCGCTGAACACCTCACGCTGGTTGCTGGCCCGCACCTGGGCGGCTGATCGCAACGTTCGTGGCAATCGCCAGGGTGCCGCGCAACTGGGTAGCTGGTTGCCGCGGTTGCTGGGTGAAGAAGCAACGTCCCTGCAATTGCAGCGTTATCAGCAACAGCCGGAAGACCTGGCCGAGCAACTGCCGCGCATCGAGCGCATTCAGGCGTGGCTGCACCATGCCCGTGGCGTGCTGGACATCCCGGAAATGGATCGCCTGTACGGTGAGCTGAAACAGCTGGCGCAACTGGCCAACGAGCCGATCACCGATGAATCGCTGGATGCGCGTAAGCAGCAGGCGATTGCGGTGTACCAGAATCGTGCCTGGAAAATGCTGCTGCGTATGTAAGTACACAACTGTGGCGAGGAGGCTTGCCCCCTCGCCACAAAAGCACTCTGCCGGTGTTACACCGGCAAACTCGTCGTCGACTTGATCTCCGACAACGCCACAATCGAATTCACTTCCTGTATCCCCGGCACCATCGACAGCTTTTCGAAGAAAAACCGCTCATACGCCTCAATGTCCGCCGTGACGATCCGCAGCAAAAAATCCACCGACCCCATCAGCACATAACACTCCAGCACTTCGGGAAAACCGCGGATCGCCTCAGTGAACTCAGTGAAGTTCGAACGCCCGTGCGCATTGAGTTTGATCTCGGCAAAGATCTGCGTGTTCAGGCCGATCTTCTTGCGGTCCAGCAGCGTCACCTGCCCACGAATGATTCCCTCCTCCTTCATCCGCTGAATCCGCCGCCAGCAGGGCGACTGCGACAGCCCCACCTGTTCGGCGATCTGAGCGCTGGAGAGCGAAGCGTCCTCTTGCAGCAACGCGAGAATCTTGCGGTCGTAGCCATCGAGCTCGCTTTGCATAGAAAAACCTTAAATCGTTCGTTATTCGAATTACACGATTCGATAAATCGCCAATAAGCCCAATCATAGATAAGAAATGCCCGGCACCGAATGTAAAAATTCCTCCATTGAATTTGGAGCCCGACCATGCCGCCTCTCGAAGCCGTCTACACCCCGCCCACCCGCGCCGATGTCTGGAACGCCAGCAACGCCCACTGCCGCGTTCATTACCAACTGCTGGCGGAGGCCGAGCCGGATCTGCTGTGCCGAGCGCTCAATCTGTTTGCCTTGCAGTTCTTGACGCCGCAACAGGTGAACGTGCAGCGCCAGGAGGATTTGCTGTCGATCGACATCGTCATGGACGGTCTCAGTTGGCACCGCGCCCAAGTGATTGCGGAAAAATTACGCAACCTGATCAGCGTCTGTTCGGTCGAGTTGCAAACGGCTGATGTGATGTGGGATCAACCGGCCCAGGCAGCGGGCTGAAAAATCCCGACACGGCTTCGTCGGGTAGTGGCCCAACGGTCGAGGGCTGCGCGACTATCCTTTGCGGACTGTTGTTCATGAGGAGCCCGCATGTCCGTTCAACTTGCCATTCAGGACCGCTGGCTGGATCTCAATGATTTGCTGCGCGAACTGGTCGCCCAAGGTTTCATCAGCCAGGACTCGGCCGAGCACGCGCTCAATGCCCGCCGCCGCCACGCCGCCAATGGCCAGATGCACCCGCTGGAATTCATAGCCAGCCAACACCTCGACGATCTCAGCCGTCCCGGCAAACACCTGGACCTGGAAAGCCTGACCCTGTGGCTGTCGCAGCAAGCCGGCCAGCCTTATTTGCGCATTGATCCACTGAAGATCAACGTCGCGGCCATCACGCCGTTGATGTCCTACGCCTTTGCCCAGCGCCACAAGATTCTCGCGGTATCGATCGACCGCGACGCGGTGACCGTGGCCAGCGCCCAGCCCTACGTCAGCGGCTGGGAAGCCGACCTGACCCATGTGTTGAAGTTGCCGATCAAACGGGTCGTGGCCAACCCGGTGGACATCCAGCGCTTGAGCGTCGAGTTCTTTCGTCTGGCCAAATCGGTCAGCGGTGCGACCGCTGCCGATCAGCAAACCAGCACGTTGGGCAACTTCGAACAACTGCTCAACCTCGGCGCCAGCGACCAGGAGCCGGACGCCAATGACGCGCACATCGTCAACATCGTCGATTGGCTGTTTCAGTACGCCTTCCAGCAACGCGCCAGCGATATCCACATCGAACCCCGGCGCGAACAAGGCACGGTGCGCTTTCGCATCGACGGCGTGTTGCACAACGTCTATCAATTCCCGCCGCAAGTGACCATGGCCATCGTCAGTCGCCTGAAAAGCCTTGGGCGGATGAACGTCGCGGAAAAGCGCAAACCCCAGGACGGCCGGGTGAAAACCAAGACCCCGGACGGCGGCGAAGTCGAACTGCGGCTGTCGACCTTGCCAACGGCGTTTGGCGAAAAAATGGTCATGCGGATCTTCGACCCGGAAGTGCTGCTCAAGGATTTCGATCAGTTGGGCTTTTCCGCCGAAGACCTGCGCCGCTGGCAGGACATGACTCGTCAGCCCAACGGCATCATTCTGGTCACCGGGCCGACCGGTTCGGGCAAGACCACCACGCTGTACACCACCCTGAAGAAACTGGCGACGCCGGAGGTCAACCTCTGCACCATCGAAGACCCGATTGAAATGGTCGAACCCGCGTTCAACCAGATGCAGGTCCAGCACAACATCGACCTGACCTTCGCCGCTGGCGTGCGCGCGTTGATGCGACAAGACCCGGACATCATCATGATCGGCGAGATTCGCGACCTCGAAACCGCCGAGATGGCGATTCAGGCGGCGCTCACCGGTCACTTGGTGCTCTCGACGCTGCACACCAACGACGCGCCGAGCGCGATCAGTCGCCTGCTGGAACTCGGCGTGCCGCATTACCTGATCAAAGCCACGGTGCTCGGCGTCATGGCCCAGCGCCTGGTGCGTACCTTGTGCCCCCATTGCAAGGCACCACTGACACTGGGCGAAGAGGATTGGCAGACCCTGACCAAACCCTGGCAAGCCCCGCTGCCGACCAACGCGCAACGCGCCATCGGTTGCCTGGAGTGTCGCGACACCGGCTATCACGGCCGCGCCGGGGTCTACGAAATCATGCAGCTGACGGACGGCGTCAAAGCGTTGATCAATCCGGACACCGACCTGCTGGCGATCCGGCGTCAGGCGTTCAAGGAGGGCATGCGCAGCTTGCGACTATCAGGCGCTCAGAAGGTGGCGGCAGGGCTGACCACGATCGAAGAGGTGCTGCGCGTGACGCCGCAGAGCGAGCAAAAGTAGGCACGGGTGTATGGAACTGGATGGGGGGATGGCTATCCAAGGCCGTGTAGTTAACCCAGTGGAGTCACCCATCATGCGTTTCAAACTTGCTGTCGCCACCGTCGCGCTGCTGTCCCTTCCAGTCGGTTCCGCGATGGCCGATAGCTTTTGGACTAACGTCCTTTCGTCGGGCGCGACCACCGGCTCGACTTACCTGACGTTCAAGGATCACAAGCTGATCGTCGCGGCCCAGGACGATGCCGGTAGTTTTGTTGCCAGTGACGGCGGCATTCGCGGCCCTTACCTGGAAGCGGCGATGCAGAAAGTCCGCGCCGACAACCCGGGCCTGCAGGCGACGGACATGGAACTGGCGAATGCGATTCTGGCGAAGAACGCCGTCGCTTCGAAGTAAGTCCATCGATACAAAAATGCCGCTCATATGAGCGGCATTTTTTTGCCCAAACACAAATCCCCCCTGTAGGAGTGAATTCGGGATCTCAGCGGTAATCGTCGACAGGCACACAGGCGCAGAACAGATTCCGGTCGCCGTAAACGTTATCCACCCGATTCACCACCGGCCAGTATTTGTGCTGTCGGGTGTGCGCATCCGGCGTCACCGCTTGCTCGATGCTGTACGACCGCTCCCACACTCCGGTGATGTCCGCCAAAGTATGTGGCGAACGCTTCAGCGGATTGTCCTCGGCTGGCCAGTTGCCGTTTTCCACCTCGCTGATTTCCGCACGGATGCTCAGCATCGCTCCGATAAACCGGTCCAGTTCGGCTTTTGATTCACTTTCGGTCGGCTCGACCATCAACGTCCCCGGCACGGGAAACGACATGGTGGGCGCATGGAAACCGTAATCCATCAAACGCTTGGCAACGTCTTCTTCACTGATGCCGGTCAGCGCCTTCAGTGGCCGCAGATCCAGGATACATTCGTGAGCCACCCGCCCGTTGCGCCCGGTGTAGAGCACCGGGAACGCACCGGACAAATGCTGCGCCAGGTAATTCGCGGCGAGGATTGCCACTTCGCTGGCGTCTGCCAGTTGCGGCCCCATCATCGCGATGTACATCCAGCTGATCGGCAAAATGCTCGCACTGCCCCAGGGCGCCGCGCTCACTGCGCCGTTCTGCGGCAACGGCCCGTCGATGGGTACCACCGGGTGATTGGCCACGAACGGCGCCAGGTGCGCCCGCACACCAATCGGCCCCATGCCCGGCCCACCGCCGCCATGGGGAATGCAGAAGGTCTTGTGCAGGTTCATGTGAGACACATCGGCGCCAATGTCCGCCGGGCGAGCCAAGCCGACTTGCGCGTTGAGGTTGGCGCCATCCATGTACACCTGACCGCCGTGGCTGTGGATAACTTCACACATCTCGCTGATGCCTTCCTCGTAGACACCATGGGTCGATGGATACGTCGCCATCAGGCACGCGAGTTTGTCCCCCGCCTCCGAGGCTTTTTGCTTGAGGTCATCCAGATCAACGTTGCCGGCTTCGTCGCACTCGACAATCACCACGCGCATCCCGGCCATTTGCGCCGAGGCCGGGTTGGTGCCGTGGGCCGAGGACGGAATCAGGCAGACGTCCCGCGCCCCTTGGTGACGGCTCTCGTGGTATTTGCGGATCGCCAGCAACCCGGCGTATTCGCCCTGGGCGCCGGAGTTGGGTTGCATGCAAATCGCATCGAAACCGGTGATCGCGCAGAGCCAGCGTTCCAGCTCTTCGATCATCAGCGAATACCCCACGGCCTGCTCCTTCGGCACGAACGGGTGCAGGTTGGCGAACTGCGGCCAGGTGATCGGGATCATCTCGCTGGTGGCGTTGAGCTTCATGGTGCAGGAGCCCAGCGGGATCATCGACTGGTTGAGGGCGAGGTCCTTGTTCTCCAGTTGCTTGAGGTAACGCAGCATCTCGGTTTCGCTGTGGTGCGCATTGAACACCGGATGACGCAGATAAGGCGAGGCGCGCAGCAGCCCGTCAGGAATGCCGGACGCCAGCGTTTCGGCGTCCAGATCGTCGACATTCAAACCATGATCGGCGCCAAGGAACACATCGAACAACTTGGCGACGGTGGTCTCGTCTGAGGTTTCATCGAGGCTCAACCCTAACTGTCCTCGCCCCAGAATCCGCACATTGATCTGCGCCGCCCGAGCACTTTCGATGATCGCGGTCTGGGTGCCGCCAACCTCCAGGGTCAGGGTGTCGAAGAAATGCCTGTTGAGACGGCTGACGCCGTGCCGCTCAAGGCCGGCAGCGAGGATGCAGGTCAAGCGATGCACACGCTGGGCAATGCGCTTGAGCCCTTCAGGTCCGTGGTACACCGCGTAGAAACTGGCGATGTTGGCCAGCAACACCTGAGCAGTGCAAATGTTCGAATTGGCCTTCTCCCGGCGGATATGTTGCTCGCGGGTTTGCAGGGCCATGCGCAAGGCAACATTGCCGCGAGCATCCTTGGACACGCCGATGATCCGCCCGGGAATCGCCCGTTTGTATTCATCGCGACTGGCAAAAAATGCCGCATGCGGCCCGCCGTAGCCCATGGGCACACCAAAACGCTGGGATGAGCCGAACACCACATCGGCGCCCAACTCTCCCGGCGGAGTCAGCAGCAGCAAACTCAGCAAATCAGTGGCAACACACGCCAGGGCTTGCTGCGCGTGCAGGTGATCGATCAACGGCCGCAGATCGTGGATCTCGCCATGGGTGTCGGGGTATTGCAGCAGGGCACCGAACACCTGGTGCTGTTTCAAGTTTTCCACAGTGTCGATGATCAGCTCGAAACCGAAGCCTTCGGCGCGGGTCTGCACCACCGAAATGGTCTGCGGATGGCAGTTCTGGTCGACGAAGAACAGATTGCTTTTGGACTTGGCGACTCGCTTGGCCAGCGCCATCGCTTCTGCGGCGGCGGTGGCTTCATCCAGCAAGGACGCGTTGGCCAG
Source organism: Pseudomonas mucoides (assembly GCF_015461845.1). Taxonomy (GTDB): domain Bacteria; phylum Pseudomonadota; class Gammaproteobacteria; order Pseudomonadales; family Pseudomonadaceae; genus Aquipseudomonas; species Aquipseudomonas mucoides. The sequence continues at coordinate 368,144 of NZ_JACOPW010000003.1, forward strand.
TTCCAGGCCGGTGAGGTCGATGGTCAGTTGCTGGAAGTTCAGCAGCGCTTCGAGCCGGCCCTGGGCAATCTCTGGCTGATAAGGCGTGTACGCGGTGTACCAACCGGGGTTTTCCAGGACGTTACGCACAATCACGGTCGGGGTGAGGGTGCCGTGGTAGCCCATGCCGATCAGGCTGGTCCAGACCTGGTTTTGCTCGGCGTAACCGCGCAACTTGGCGAGCGCGGCTTGTTCATCGAGGGCGGGCGGCAGGTCGAGCGCGCGGTTCAGGCGAATACCCGGCGGCACCGTCTGCTCGATCAATTCGACCCGGCTGCCGAGGCCGAGGCTGTCAAGCATGGCCTGCTGCTCGACGGCATCGGGCCCGAGGTGGCGGCGCAGAAAGGCATTGGGGTCGCGTAACTGGCTCAAGGACGGCAACTGGGACATGACGGGCTCTCTCTTGACTGGCGCTCAACGTCGATGCAACACGGTCAAACCAGCATAGCAGTCGATATCCGGGCGGATGGCTTGGCGCCGACGACCATTGCAGACATCATGCTCGGCATCTGCCAAATGTCCGCTGATCAGGTGCCTGAATTTATGAGCCCACTGCCTTTCCTGCCGTTTTCCAAACCCACCATCGATGAAGCGACGATTGCCGCGGTCGGCGACGTGTTGCGCTCGGGCTGGATTACCAGCGGCCCCAAGGTCCAGGCCTTTGAACAACAACTCTCGGCATTTTTTGGCGGGCGCCCGGTGCTCACGTTCAATTCCGGCACCTGCACCATGGAAATCGCCCTGCGCATTGCCGGGATCGGACCGGGCGATGAAGTGATCACCACGCCGATCTCCTGGGTGGCCACCGCCAACGTCATTCTCGAAGTCGGCGCCACCCCGGTGTTTGCCGATATCGACCCGGTCACCCGCAACATCGACCTGGCTCAACTCGAAGCCGCCATCACCCCGCGTACCAAAGCGATCCTGCCGGTATTTCTCGCCGGACTGCCGGTGGACATGACGCGCCTTTACGCACTGGCCAAGCAGTACAACCTGCGGGTGCTGGAAGACGCGGCCCAGGCGCTGGGCTCCAGCTGGAACGGCCAGCGCATCGGCTCGACCGGCGACTTCGTGTCCTTCAGTTTCCAGGCGAACAAGAACGTCACCTCGTCAGAGGGCGGCTGCCTGGTGCTGAACAATGATGAGGAAGTGCGACTGGCGCAGAAGTACCGTTTGCAGGGCGTGACCCGCAGCGGCTTCGATGGTTTGGATGTCGATGTGCTGGGCGGCAAGTTCAACATGACCGACGTCGCGGCGGCCATCGGCCTTGGGCAATTTGCTCACATCGAAGCCATCACGGCCCATCGCCGTGAACTGGCCCGGCACTATTTCGCGTGTTTTGGTGAGGTTTTCGAGGCGCAATACGGGGCTCAACTGCCCCCGGCGGATTTCGAGAACAGCAACTGGCATTTGTTCCAGCTGGTGTTGCCGGAGCGCGGGGATGGCCTGCCGGCACGGGCGACGTTCATGGAGCAGATGCAGGCGTTGGGCGTCGGTATCGGCTATCACTACCCGCCGATTCACTTGCTGAGCCTTTACCGCGAGCGCGGTTTCAAGGAGGGCATGTTCCCGGTCGCCGAGCGGGTCGGCCGCTTGATTGTCTCGTTGCCGATGTTCACGGCGATGAGCAAAGCGGATGTCGAGCGTTCGGTGGCGGCGGTCAAAGCTGTTCTGAAGCCCTAAACACCTGTGGGAGCGAGCTTGCTCGCTCCCACAGCGATTTCGCAGAGCGGGGACTATTCGCCGATCGCAGCCTTGTAGCCGGCGGCGTCGAGCAGTTTTTCCAGGTCCGCGGTGTTGCTGGGCTTGAGCTTGAAGATCCACGCGCTGTACGGGGCGGAGTTGAGCGATTCCGGAGTTGCGCTCAGTTCTCCGTTGACCGCAATCACTTCACCGGCAATCGGGGAGTAGATGTCGGAGGCGGCTTTCACCGATTCAACAACGCCCGCCTGATCTCCAGCCGCAAACTTGTTGCCCACTTCGGTCAGCTCAACGAAGACCACGTCACCCAGCGCTTCCTGCGCGTGATCGCTAATGCCCACGGTGACGGTGCCGTCGGCTTCCAGGCGGGCCCATTCGTGACTTTCGGCAAAACGCAGGTCGGCAGGAATATCGCTCATGTTCTGTGTCCTCAAGAAAAATGTCAGCGGTTTTAGTCCGCCAAAAAAGGTTAGATCAAGGTTTTTCCGTGGCGTACGAAGGTCGGCTTGACCACTCGGACCGGGTACCACTTGCCACGGATTTCCACTTCTGCGCGGTCGGCAGTTGCCATCGGCACGCGCGCCAGTGCTATCGACTTGCTAAGCGTAGGAGAGAAACTACCACTGGTGATCTCCCCTTCGCCAACATTGGCGATGCGGACCACTTGATGAGCGCGCAAAACCCCTCGCTCCTCAAGGACCAGTCCCACCAGTTTGTGCTGTACGCCGCCGGCCCGTTCGGCCTCTAGGGCGGTGCGCCCGATGAACTGGCGAGAGGCCGGTTCCCAGGCAATGCTCCAGGCCATATTGGACGCCAGTGGCGATACATCTTGATGAATGTCCTGACCGTACAGGTTCATGCCGGCTTCGACCCGCAAGGTATCCCGCGCCCCAAGGCCGATGGGGGAAATGCCCGCGCCGACCAGATCGTTGAAAAAACCCGGTGCCTGATCAGCCGGTAGAACGATTTCCAATCCATCTTCGCCGGTGTAACCGGTACGGGCGATGAACCAGTCACCTTCCGGCTGGCCTTCGAAGGGCTTGAGCAGCTGAATCAGATTGCTGCGGGCCTGGGAGACCAGTTCGCAGATTTTTTGACGGGCATGCGGGCCTTGAATCGCCAGCATCGCCAGCTCTGCACGCTCGTTGAGCTGAACATCGAAGCCGTCGAGGTGAGCCTGCATCCAGGCGAGGTCTTGATTGCGGGTGGAGGCGTTGACCACCAGGCGATAACCGTCGTCGAGGCGATAGACGATCATGTCGTCGACGATGCCGCCGCGCTCATTGAGCATGGTGCTGTAAAGAGCACGGCCGGGGCTGTGCAGGCGCTCGACATCATTGGCCAGCAAGTGCTGGAGCCAGGCCTTGGCCTGGGGGCCGCTGATATCGATCACGGTCATGTGGGATACATCGAAAACCCCGCAATCGCGGCGCACCTGGTGGTGTTCCTCGACCTGCGAGCCGTAATGCAGAGGCATATCCCAACCGCCAAAATCGACCATCTTCGCGCCGAGGGCGAGATGAAGGTCATACAGAGGCGTACGCTGTCCCATGGGTTTCTCCTTCCGGGCGTGGCGAAGGTGCGGACAGGCGCTGCACGGGGTGAAAACCTTGAACTAGAAGGCTTTCAGCCGATTTCAGCTACCGGGTCTGTCAGACGGACCGCACCGAATGCCGCGCATTGTAGCCGCAAGGTGTAGGACTGGCACCTAGCTGTTTCGATGCGCCGAACGTCGAATCAATCCGATGACCGGTAACAGGCCGACCAAAACAAGCGTCAGTGCCGGCAAAGACGCCCTCGCCCACTCCCCTTCGCTGGTCATTTCAAAGATCCGCACGGCCAGCGTGTCCCAGCCAAACGGGCGCATCAGCAGGGTTGCGGGCATTTCCTTGAGCACATCGACGAACACCAGCAACGCGGCGCTCAACGTGCCCGGCAACAACAACGGCAGATACACCTTGAAAAACAGTCGTGGCCCACTGACGCCAAGGCTACGTGCTGCTTCGGGCAAAGATGGCCGTATACGCGCCAGGCTGCTTTCCAGTGGCCCGTATGCCACCGCAATGAAACGCACCAGATAGGCCAGCAACAACGCCGAGAGACTGCCCAGCAGCAAAGGCTTGCCAGCGCCGCCTAGCCAGCCGGACAGCGGGATGACCAGCTCGCGATCCAGGTAACTGAACGCCAGCATGATCGACACCGCCAATACCGAACCCGGCAAGGCATAGCCCAGGTTGGCCAGGCCAATGCCGGAGCGGATCGTTCGGGTCGGTGCGAGGCGCCGGGCAAACGCCAACACCAAGGCAACGCTGACCGTGATCAGCGCCGCCATGCCGCCCAGGTACAAGGTGTGAAGAATCAGTCCGGTGTAACGCTCATCCAGATCGAAACGCCCGCGCAACCAAAACCACACCAGCAGTTGCAGCATCGGGATGACGAACGCACAGGCAAACACCAGGCCGCACCAGCTCATCGCCGCCAGCGCCTTGAAGCCACGCAGGTGATACAGCGCCTTGACCCGCGGCCGTTCGTTGCTCGCCCGGCTGGCCCCACGAGCACGACGTTCGCCGTACAGCACGACCATCACCACCAGCAGCAACAGGCTGGCCAGTTGGGCGGCGGTGGACAGGCTGAAGAACCCGTACCAGGTTTTGTAAATCGCAGTGGTGAACGTGTCGAAGTTGAACACCGACACTGCACCGAAATCCGCCAGGGTTTCCATCAACGCCAACGCCACCCCCGCGCCGATGGCCGGGCGCGCCATCGGCAAGGCCACTCGCCAGAACGCTTGCCACGGCGACTGGCCGAGCACCCGGGCGGCTTCCATCAAGCCTTTGCCCTGGGCGAGGAACGCCGTACGGGCCAGCAGATAGACGTAGGGATAGAAAACCAGCACCAGCACGACAATGACCCCGCCGGTGGAGCGCACACCCGGCAACCTCAGGCCCGTGCCAAACCACTCGCGCATCAGGGTTTGCACGGGGCCGGCGAAATCCAGCAGGCCGACGAAGACAAACGCCAGTACGTACGCCGGAATCGCAAACGGCAGCATCAGCGCCCAGTCCAGCCAGCGCCGGCCGGGGAACTCACAGAGACTGGTCAGCCACGCGAGGCTGACGCCCAGCAGCGTGACGCCAACCCCGACGCCGACTATCAGGGTCAGGGTGTTGCCCAACAGGCGCGGCATCTGGGTGGCCCAGAGGTGGGACCAGATCTGTTGATCGATGGTTTGCCAGGACAGCAGTAAAACACTGAGGGGCAACAGGACCAGCGCAGCGATGGCGAAGACCAGGGGATACCAGCGACGTTGGGCGGGGTGGGCCAAAGGGGTTCTCTAGAAAATGTTAAATGATTGTGCCCACGCTCTGCGTGGGCACATATTTTGTGACGTTCTGCGTCACGCTTCGACGCGGATCGTCGGAAGAGGCATTCCCACGCAGAGCGTGGGAACGATCAGCAGCAATGTCAGTTCCAGCCAGCGCGATCCATCATGCGGATTGCTTCGGCCTGACGCTTGCCGGCCACTTCCACCGGCAGGGTATCGGCCACGAACTTGCCCCACGCCGCCACTTCCTCTGAAGGCGCCACCGCCGGGTTGGCCGGGAATTCCTGGTTCACGTCGGCGAAAATCTTCTGCGCCTCAGGAGTGGTCATCCACTCCACCAGTGCCTTGGCCGCTTCCGGGTGCGGCGCGTGTTTGGTCAGGCCGATACCCGACAGGTTGACGTGCACACCGCGGTCAGCCTGGTTCGGCCAGAACAGTTTCACGCCCAAATCAGGCTTCTGCTTGTGCAGGCGACCGTAGTAGTAGGTGTTGACGATACCGACATCGCATTGACCCGCGTTGATCGCTTCCAGCACTGCGACGTCATCCGAGAACACGTCGGTGGACAGGTTGCTCACCCAACCCTTGAGGATTTTCTCGGTTTTTTCGGCGCCGTGGACTTCGATCATGGTGGCGGTCAGGGACTGGTTGTAGACCTTCTTCGCCGTGCGCAGACACAGGCGCCCTTCCCAGTTCTTGTCGGCCAGTGCTTCGTAGGTGGTCAGTTCACCCGGCTTCACGCGATCCGTGGAGTAAGCGATGGTCCGCGCCCGCAGGCTCAGGCCGGTCCAGGCGTGGGAGGCAGCGCGGTATTGCAGCGGAATGTTGGTATCGATCACTTGGGAGGTGAATGGCTGCAGGATGCCCATTTGCTCGGCCTGCCAGAGGTTGCCGGCATCGACCGTCAGCAGCAGGTCGGCGGTGGCGTTCTCACCCTCGGCCTTGATGCGCTGCATCAGCGGCGCTTCCTTGTCGGTGATGAACTTCACCTTCACCCCGGTCTTGGCGGTGTAGGCGTCGAAGACCGGTTTGATCAGCTCGTCGATACGCGAGGAGTAAACCACCACCTCGTCAGCGGCCTGGGCGGCGGTGCTGCCAATCAGGGACAGGGCGAGTGCGGTCAGTAGACGCTTCGGCAACATGGGAGCGATCTCTCGATTGAAAAAGTGAGGCCAAATGATAAGGACTCACATTTAGCTTCTCAATCAATCAGTTCGTGGAGGAGTTACCAGATGTTGCATCGTCAGAAATCTGCGGCGAATGTGCTCGCGATGAGGCCATAAGCCTCACCCAATACCTAGGCCTTGGCCAACGCCGGCAAATCCCCGGTCAACCCAAGCGCCTCACGCACAAACAACGCCTTGGCCTCGGGCATCTGCTCAACCATCTTCAACCCGGCATTGCGTAACCAGCGCACCGGCAGCGGATCAGCCTGGAACAACCGCTCAAACCCTTCCATCGCCGCCATCAACGCCAGGTTGTGCGGCATGCGCCGGCGCTCGTAACGGCTCAGCACTTTGACATCCGCCAAGCGTTCACCGCGCTCAAACGCTTGCAGCAGTACTTCGGCCAACACGGCTGCATCGAGGAAACCAAGGTTCACGCCCTGCCCGGCCAGCGGGTGAATGGTGTGCGCCGCGTCGCCGATCAATGCCAGGCCTTCGGCCACATAACGCTTGGCGTGACGCTGACGCAGCGGCACGCACAGACGCGGGTCGGCGCTGAGCACGGTGCCGAGTCGCCCTTCAAAGGCGCGTTCGAGCTCGCGGCAAAAGCCGTCGTCGTCCAGCGCCATCAGGCGTTCGGCTTCACTCGGTGTGGTCGACCAGACGATCGAACACCAATCCTGCTGCCCATCACGCTCCAGCGGCAAAAACGCCAGCGGGCCGTTGTCGGTGAAACGCTGCCAGGCGGTCATTTGATGCGCTTTGGAGCTGCGCACACTGGTGACAATCGCGTGGTGCATATAGTCCCACTCGCGCGTCGCCATGCCGGTCAGGCGCCGAACGGCCGAGTTGGCGCCGTCCGCCGCAATCACCAACGGTGCGCGCAAGGTGCGGCCGTCCGCCAGGGTCAGCAGCCAGTCATCGCCCGAGCGACGCATCTGTTCCAGACGCGCATTGGCCAGCATCCCGAGATCGCAGTCGTGCAAACGGTCAAGCAAGGCGTCCTGAACCACTCGGTTCTCGACGATGTGCCCAAGCACATCGGCATGCACGCTGGCGGCCGAGAAATGGATCTGCCCGGTGCCGCTGCCATCCCAGACGTGCATGTCGGTGTAGGGGCTGCTGCGTCGTTTGGCAATGCCGTCCCACACGCCCAGGCGTTCGAGAATCCGCTGGCTGGCCGCCGACAAGGCGCTCACTCGCGGTTCGAACGGTGCCTGGTCATCGAAGGGTTTGACGCTCAGGGGGCTGCCGTCCAGCAACAGGACTTCCAGCCCGCTGTCCTGCAACGCCAGCGCCAAGGCGCTGCCGACCATTCCGGCCCCGACAATCAGCAGATCTGCGCGCATGTCCATGCTTTAAACCTGTCTCGCTTGCGGCTTGAGCCGCACGTAAAGGGTTTTTTCGACCCGCGCCACCAAGGTGCCGGCGCCGTCGTGAATATCGACCTGCAATTGCGGCAGGTACTTTTCGCCGTCGGCCGTTTGCCGACGGATCTCGTCGAGCAAGGTCTCGTCGATGCGGAATCTGGCGAACACCGGGCCTTTGCCCGGCGAAATGAAATCGATGTCAGCGGCTTTGTCCCAGACGATGTAACGGTGCCCGAGGTTTTCCATCAGCATCAGCATGTAGAACGGGTCGACCATCGAATACAGGCTGCCACCGAACTGGGTGCCGACGTAATTGCGGTTGTACCAGCTCAGGCCCATGGACACCGTGATGTCGCGAAAGTCATCGCTGATGTGCCGCACCCGAACCCCGGCGCCCATGTACGGCGGGTAAAAGGACATGAACCAACGCATCAACCGCGCCTTGCCGAACCTGCTCGTCAGCCACTTAAGCATCGGGGCGTGTACCCAGACCCATGGCCTGCCGGGCGAACCAGCGCTTGGCCGGCGGCAGCAGATCGAGACCAAGCAGGCCGAGATTGCGGCCCAGCGACACCAGCGGCTGGGTGCTGCCGAACAATCGGGTGACCTGATCGGAGAAGCCCACCGTCAGGTTTTGATCCAGACGCTGGCGCTCGCGGTAAGCCTGCAAGGTGGCAAAGTCGCCCGGCCCGTTCTCGCTGGCCAACAAGGCCTCCGCCAAGGCTTGGGCATCACGCAGCGACAGGTTGAAACCCTGGCCGGCAATCGGGTGCAGGCTGTGAGCCGCATTGCCGAGGATCGCCAGATGTGGACGCACCTGCTCTTCCGCTTCGATCAGCGTCAGCGGGTAAAGATGACGTGCGCCAACCTGTTTCAACGTGCCGAGGCGATAACCGAACACACCCTGCAACTCGCTGAGAAAGCTCTTTTCATCCAGTGCGGCCAGCCGCTGCGCGTCCATACCCAGACGGGTCCAGACCAAGGCGCAGCGGTTGTCCGGCAGCGGCAACAGCGCCATCGGACCGTCGTCGGTGAATCGCTCGAACGCCATGCCGTTGTGTGCTTCGCTCGGCGTGATATTGGCGATCAGCGCGCTCTGGTTATACGGACGCTTCTTGATGCCGATCCCCAGTTGCTCGCGCAGGCCCGAACGGCCACCATCCGCCAGCACCGCGAGGTCGCATTCCAGGGTGGTTTCATCATTGAGGGTCAGGCGGTAACCATCGCTCAGCGGTTCCATGCGCGTGACTTCCGCCGGGCAACGCCAGGCGACCACGTCCTTGTCCAGACCTTGCCAGAGGCATTGGCCAAGCCAGGCGTTTTCCACCACGTAACCCAACGCAGGAACGCCTTCTTCCATCGCCGACAATCGTGCGGTGGAAAAGCGTCCACGGTCAGAGACATGAATCTGCTTGATCGGCTCGGCGCGGCGGGAGATTTCCTGCCACACACCCAACCGTTGGTAAATCTGTTTGGCGCCATAGGACAGCGCCGAAGAGCGGGCGTCGTAGCTCGGCTGATAAGTATCGCCGGGGGCAAAGGGCTCGATCAGGACGATCTTCCAGCCACGCGCTTTAGCCCCGGCCTGCAATGCCAAGGCGAGACTGGCGCCGACCAGGCCGCCACCGATGATTGCCAGATTGACCCGGCTCATGCTGCTTGTGTCCGCGCTTGCGCCATCAGGGCCTCGATGTCGGCGACCGTTTTCGGCACGCCTTTGGTCAATATTTCACAACCGGTCTTGGTCACCACCACGTCGTCCTCGATGCGTACGCCAATGCCGCGCCATTTCTTCGCCACGTTCTGGTTGTCCGGGGAAATGTAGATCCCCGGCTCCACCGTCAGCGCCATGCCGACTTCCAGCACCCGCCATTCACCGCCGACCTTGTACTCGCCGACGTCATGCACATCCATCCCCAGCCAGTGGCCGGCGCGGTGCATGTAAAACGCTTTGTAGGCTTCGCTGGCGATCAGTTCGTCGACGTCACCCTGCAACAGGCCGAGCTTCACCAGCCCGGTGGTAATCACCCGGACCGTGGCTTCGTGCGCCTGATTCCAGTGTTTGTTCGGGGCGATTTCGGCGAAGGCGGCTTCTTGCGAGGCCAGTACCAACTCGTAGATCGCTTTCTGTTCCGGCGAATACTTGCCATTGACCGGCCAGGTGCGGGTGATGTCGCTGGCGTAGCAGTCGATCTCGCAACCGGCGTCGATCAGCACCAGGTCTCCGTCCTTGAGCACCGCGTCATTCTGCTGGTAATGCAGGATGCAGCTGTTGCGCCCGGCGGCGACAATTGAACCGTAGGCCGGCATTTTCGCGCCGCCCTTGCGGAACTCGTAATCGAGTTCGGCTTCGAGGCTGAACTCGTGCAGCCCCACGCGGCTGGCCTGCATCGCGCGGATGTGCGCCTGAGCGGAAATCCGTGCGGCTTCGCGCATCACCTTCACTTCTGCCGCCGATTTATACAGGCGCATGTCGTGAAGCAGATGATCCAGGGCAACAAATTCGTTCGGCGGCTGGGCACCGAGGTGCGCTTTAGAGCGGATCACGTTGATCCAGTCCATCAGGTGCCGGTCGAATTCGGGGTTGCTGCCCATGGCCGAATACACCCGGTCGCGCCCTTCGATCAGGCCCGGCAGGATGTCGTCGATGTCGGTGATGGGGAAAGCGTCGTCGGCGCCAAAGTCGCGGATCGCGCCTTCCTGGCCGGCGCGCAAACCATCCCACAGCTCTCGTTCGGCGTTGCGCTCACGGCAGAACAGGATGTATTCGCCGTGGGCACGCCCCGGCATCAACACGAGGACCGCTTGAGGCTCGGGAAAGCCGCTCAGGTACTGGAAATCGCTGTCCTGGCGATAGACGTGCTCGACGTCGCGGTTGCGGATGGCGACCGCGGCGGCGGGCAGGATCGCGATGCTGTTGGGTTCCATCTGCGCCATCAGGGCCTTGCGGCGACGGCTGTATTCCGATTTCGGGATATGAATCATGGGCAGATGGCTTTTCCTGGCACGCGATTAATGCAACGACGGTTTGGCGGCTGGCGGCACGTCCGCTTTCTTGGTTTCGGAGAACAGCAGCAGCGGCGCGACGCGCAGGTATTCCATGACTTCCATGTAATCGGTTTCGCCGTCTTCGGACTCTTCCAGGGCATCTTGCACCTGAGAAATGGCCGCCAGGTCCTGCAATACTTCGGTGGCTTCAGTGCTGAGTGTGCTGCTGTCCCGGCAGTTCAAGCCGAAACCGCTGAGGAAGCCCTGGCACCACTCACCCAGTGCGACGGCACGGTCAGTCAGGGGGGCGTCATCGGTCGGCAGCAGCAGAACAACGGTCACGTCGTCGCCGGTCAGCTCGCCCTTGACCATCTCCTGCAAGCCGATCAGGGCATTGCGGACATTGTCCTGCGGTTCGCTTTCCAGCAGTTCGGCGGCATCGATCAACCACTCCTCGGCATTGAAGCCGGCACCGGCGCAACTGCGGCCGAGCAACAGGCCATGCAGTTCGGCAGGCGAGACGTTATGACCGCTGGAGGTCAGCAGTGTGGCGAAGGCTTGGTACGGGGAATTCTGAATGGTCATGGGCAGCTAGGCGCCAGACGGCGCTATGTCTAGAATGAAGGCCTTGTATCCTACATCGACAGACTCGCCAAGACTATTAAAGGCTGTCCGCCAGCTACCCCCATCAAGCACACATTCAGTGGACACAATGGAAGACACCGACCTGCAAGCGCTGATGGCCAGACTCGAACTGCTAATTAGTCGAGTCGAGCAACTAAAGAGCCAAAACGGACTCTTACTAGCTCAGGAAAAGACCTGGCGCGAGGAACGCGCGCACCTCATTGAAAAAAACGAAATCGCCCGGCGTAAGGTTGAATCGATGATTTCGCGCCTCAAGGCCCTGGAGCAAGACTCATGAGTTCAAGCAATAGCGTTACCGTGCAGATCCTCGACAAAGAATATTCGATCATCTGCCCCCAGGAAGAACGCAGCAATCTGGTGAGCGCCGCCCGCTACCTGGATGGCAAAATGCGCGAAATTCGCAGCAGCGGCAAAGTCATCGGTGCCGACCGCATTGCCGTCATGGCCGCGCTGAATATCACGCACGACTTGTTGCACAAGGAAGAACGCCCGGATGTACAGGCCAGCGGCTCGACTCGCGAACAGGTTCGCGACCTGCTGGACCGCGTCGATCTGGTGCTCGCCACCGATCCGGACGTCACCAAGGGCTGAAACACGAAACCGCTTGGGGTATACTCGCTTCACTCCCTGGGGTGCTTGCCAGTTGACCACGTCCCTGAGCCGATTCGCACTACCCTGGAGGCTGCACGTTGGGCTGGTGTGCATGTCCGCTAGACGGAAAGCCTTAAAGCCTACTGCATCTTCCACCTTGAACTTTCGGGTTCAAGGGCTAAGTCAGCAGCGGTTCATCCGGGGAGCCTGATTTCAGTCCGATGCCGGTTTAAATACCGGCATCGGCTTTTTTACGGGTACGCTTTACGTATTCGTCCTGTCGAAGCCTGAATCCATGACCGAACCTGCGCTGCTGCCCCGCCCGCAACTTCGACGCATGCTGCGCAAGGCCCGTCGCGCACTGACACCCAGTCAACAGCGCCAGGCTGCTCGCGGGCTGTACAAGCAATTGGCCCAACAGCCGTTGTTTCGCCGCGCCAAGCACATCTCCCTGTACCTGCCAACCGACGGTGAAATCGACCCGCGCATCCTGCTGCGTGCCGCTCAACGCCGGGGCAAGGCCACGTATCTGCCGGTGCTCAGTGCCTGGCCGCGCACCAAAATGGTCTTCCAGCGCATTCGCCCCGGCGAAAAACTCAAACCCAACCGCTTTCGAATTCTCGAACCCCGGCACAACCTCGCCCGACAACGTAAAGTCTGGGCACTGGATCTGGTGCTGTTGCCGCTGGTGGGGTTTGACGATGTCGGCGGGCGTCTGGGCATGGGCGGCGGCTTCTACGATCGAAGCCTGGCGTACCTGGCCCGCCGCAAAACCTGGCGCAAGCCGACGCTGCTGGGGCTGGCCCATGAATGTCAGAAAGTCGAACGATTGGCTCAGGCGAGCTGGGATGTGCCGTTGCAAGGCACGGTGACAGACAAGGCGTGGTATTTCGCAGGGTAGACGCCACTGCGATCAGCGGCGTCCAAAAGACAGGTTTAACGCTTGAACGCCGATGGCTGCTGTTGCTGCTGCGCGATTTCGATCGGCGCATCGGTCTTGTTATTCCACAGGCTTTGGGCATAACCGGTGGTTACGACGCCAAGGCCGAACAAAATAACCAAAATCCATAGTAAATCCGGTTTGCGTTTCATCGATTGCCCCCCAAAGGCACATCAACACGATGACAGCAGCGGTTCCGTTTCAGGTGTAGGCCGTGCAGCAGCGTCAAGCTTAGAAGGCCGGCATTTTGCGACAACGTGAACTGACACGCAAACGCTGGCGTCAACCGACTGTCGGTTTGTCATAAAATTGCCTGACAACCTGTCCACTCACCTCGCAAGGAGCAAAATCCATGGCCTATTGGCTGATGAAGTCCGAGCCCGACGAACTCTCGATCAAAGGTCTGGAGAAACTTGGCCGAGCGCGCTGGGACGGGGTTCGTAACTATCAGGCGCGTAATTTTTTGCGCGCCATGGCGGTCGGTGACGCGTTTTTCTTCTATCACTCCAGCTGCCCGGAGCCGGGAATTGCCGGCATTGGAAAAATTGTCGAAGCGGCGTATCCGGACCCGACGGCGCTGGAGCCGGAGAGTCATTACTACGATCCAAAGGCCAGCGCCGAGAAAAACGCCTGGAGCGCAATTGATGTCGAGCATGTCGAGACGTTTGCCAAGGTGTTGAAGCTGGATTATTTGAAGCAGCAAGCGGCGTTGGCCGAGATGCCACTGGTGCAGAAGGGGTCGAGATTGTCGGTGATGCCGGTGACGGCCGAGCAATGGGCAGCGGTACTCGATTTACGTTAAATCGGGCAGAACCACCCGGTCATCCTCTTTTCTGCGCTCAATAGCGTTAGGCTTGGCCCTCAGTTGACTGGTATCAACTCGCCCCGGCGTTCGATCAACCAGACTAGGACGCAACAGCCGCAGGATGCCCGCATGTCTACGCACAGTCGCTCTTCAATATTGTTTGCCAGTGCTTTAGTGATACTGCTGCTGGGCGCCGGGGGCTTTGGCTACTGGAAGTCGATGCATGACCGCTTGCCCGAAGGCTTGTATGTCGGCAATGGCCGCCTCGAAGCCACCGAAGTACAGATCGCCAGCAAAACACCCGGGCGACTGGCCGAAGTACTCGTCGATGAAGGCGACAAGGTCAGCAAAGGCCAACTGCTGGCCCGCATGGACACCCGTACCCTTGAAGCCCAACGCAACCAGGCCGAAGCCGAAGTATTGCGCGCCCGGGAGAACCTCACCGCCGCACAAGCCAACGTGCAATTACGCCTGAGCGAGCAACTGCTCGCCCAACAGGAACTCAGTCGTTCCGAGACGCTGTTCAAACACGGTTTCGTGAGCGGTCAGATCATCGATCAGCAGCAGGCGCGTATTGGCACGGGCAATGCCGCCGTTGCAGCGGCCCGCGCACAAGAGTCTGCGGTCGGTGCTGCCATTGGCGCTGCGCAAGCGCAAGTCGCGCAGTTGAACAGTGAAATCGACGACAGCAGTTTGCGAGCCCCTATCGACGGAGTGATCCAGCTGCGCATGGCCGAACCGGGCGAAGTGCTCGGTGCGGGCGGACGCGTATTAGTGCTGATCGACCCGAACGATCAATACATGAACCTCTACCTGCCGACCTCCGTGACCGGACGCCTGGCGGTGGGCGATGAAGCGCGAATTTTGCTTGATGCCCTGCCCGACCGCCCGCTGCCGGCGAAGGTCAGCTTTGTCGCGGCCAAGTCGCAGTTCACCCCCAAAGAAGTCGAGACCCGCGATGAGCGGCAAAAACTCGTGTTTCGGGTCAAGTTACGTTTGACTGATCCCGGGGCCATGCCCCAGGCCAAACCCGGCATGCCCGGCGCCGGTTATGTGCGCACCGCCCCTGTTGGCTGGCCGGCTAATCTGCAATGACCAGCCTGGCGGTTCAAGCTTGCGCAATCGAACATCGTTACGGCACATATCAGGCGCTGAATGACATCACATTCAGCCTGCCCGCCGGAACCCGGTGTGGGTTGATTGGTCCCGATGGGGCCGGCAAATCGAGTCTGCTGGGACTGATCGCCGGCGTGAAAAAGCTGCAGCAAGGGCAACTGAATGTACTCGACGGGGCGATCCAGGACCGCCGCCATCGCAACACCCTCTACGCGCGTATTGCCTTCATGCCCCAAGGCCTGGGCGGCAACCTTTACCCTGAGTTGTCGATCAGCGAGAACATTCAGTTTTTCGCCACCTTGTTTGGGCTGTCAAAAGCCGAATGCAATCAGCGTATGCACAATCTGTTACTGGCCACCGACCTGTTGCACTTCGCCGATCGACCGGCAGGCAAATTGTCCGGTGGCATGAAACAGAAGCTGGGCCTGTGTTGTGCGCTGATCCATGAACCGGACCTGTTGATCCTCGATGAACCGACAACCGGCGTCGATCCGTTATCCCGTCGGCGGTTCTGGGAGCTGGTTGACGATGTGCGGCGCCAGCGTCCACAACTGACGTTATTGGTCGCCACCGCCTATATGGAGGAAGCCGAGCAGTTCGAACATTGCCTGATGCTTGATGGCGGCAAGCTGATTGCCACTGGGTTGACCAAGGAATTACGGGCTGTAACAACGAGCGGCAAACTCGACGAAGCCTTCACCCATTATCAGGGCGACGGCAGCCATGACCCGCAGCCTCTGGTGATTCCACCGGGAACCGGCACCGCCACCGATATCGCCATCGAGGCCCACGATCTGACCCTGCGCTTCGGCGACTTCACTGCCGTAGACAAGGTCAGCTTCGCCATCGGTCGTGGCGAAATCTTTGGCTTCCTCGGGTCCAACGGCTGCGGCAAAACCACCACAATGAAAGTCCTGACCGGGCTGATACCGGCCAGCGAAGGCAGCGCCACGCTGCTGGGCAATCCGGTGGATGCCAAGGATTTGGCCACCCGCAAACGCGTCGGGTTCATGTCGCAGAGCTTTTCGCTGTATGGCGAACTCAGTGTGCGGCAGAACCTGGAGCTGCATGCACGGCTGTTCGATTTGCCTAAAGTCGACAGCGCACAACGCATCGAAGAGCTGATCCAGCGTTTCAATCTGGGCAGCGTGTGCGAACAGCAGTCCGCAGCATTGCCATTGGGCTTGCGCCAACGCCTGTCCCTGGCGGTAGCGGTGCTGCATCGGCCGGAAGTCTTGATTCTCGACGAACCGACCTCCGGTGTAGACCCGGCGGCACGGGACGATTTTTGGCGACTACTGATCGAGTTGTCCCGAGAGCAAGGTGTGACCATCTTCCTCTCTACCCATTTCATGAACGAAGCCCAACGCTGCGATCGCATCTCGTTGATGCATGCCGGCAAGGTACTGGCTTGCGATACACCGGCAGCCCTTCAACAACAATTCAAAGGTGAGACGCTGGAAGCTGCGTTCGTCACCTGCCTGGAGCAAGCCCAAGGCACCTGCGAACCACCCAAACCGGCAGAGCCTGCAAATGCGCCTGTCACGCCGGCCACGCCCCTGAAGGATCGCGGTTTCAGTCCCGGCCGCCTGATGGCGGTGGCCAGTCGTGAGGGCAAGGAACTGCTGCGTGACAAAGTGCGGATGGCGTTTGCCCTGCTCGGGGCCATCTTCATGATGGTGATCTTCGGTTATGGCATTTCCCTGGACGTCGAGAAGCTCGCGTTCGCTGTCTACGATCAGGATCAGACACCACAGAGTCGCGCGTACCTGGAGGCCTTCCGCGGCTCTCGGTACTTCGACGAGCAAGCGCCCATCCAGGACGCCAAAGAACTGCATCGTCGCCTTCAGCGCTCTGAAATCAAACTGGCACTTGAGGTGCCTCCCGGTTTTGGCCGGGATCTGTACGCCGGACGCCAACCTGCCGTGGCGGCCTGGCTCGATGGCGGTATGCCGTTTCGCGCCGAGACGAGCCGCAACTACGTCGAGGCGGTGCACCAGGCCAATATCGAACAACTGGCCGAACAAAGCAGCCCGGCGTTGAGCCGGCCAGCTGCCGCTCGACTGGAAACCCGCTTCCGCTACAACCAGGACGTGGTCAGCGTCAACGCCATCGGGCCCGGCGTCATGGCGCTGATTCTGGCGTTCATCCCGGCCATGCTCACGGCGCTGGGCATCGTGCGGGAGAAAGAACTGGGTTCGATCACCAACTTCTACGCCACACCGCTGACTCGACTCGAGTTCCTGTTGGGCAAACAGGCGCCCTATCTGGCAGTCAGCCTGATCAACCTTGCAGTGCTGGTCGCGATGAACCGATGGCTGTTTGGTGTGCCGTTCAAGGGCAGTTTCCTGACCCTGGCCTTCGGCGGGCTGCTCTATGTATTGGCGACAACCAGCATGGGTTTGTTGATTTCGGCCTTCACCCGAACCCAGATCGCCGCCATCCTCGGCACCATGATCATTACCAGCCTGCCCACCATCCAGTTTTCCGGCCTGATCGTGCCTCGTTCCTCCCTCGAAGGCGCTGCCGCCACAATGGGGATGCTGTTTCCGGCCGGGCACTTCCTTGATATCGCTGTAGGCACTTTCACGAAGGCTCTGGATATACGCCAGCTTTGGCCGCAATGCCTGGCGCTGTGCGGATTCTTCCTCGGGTTCACCGGGCTCAGCCTGGTCATGCTGAAAAAGCAGGAGGCCTGATGCACAAGTTTGCGCACATTCTGCGCCTGGGTCTCAAGGAACTGACAAGCCTGCGACACGACAGCGTGCTGCTGCTGTTTCTTTTTTACGCCTTTACGGTGGCGATCTACATGCCGGCTGCGGGCTCGGTAATTGGCGTACATAACGCCAGCGTGGCAATCGTGGATGAAGATCACAGCCTTGTGTCGCGACAACTGGCGCAGGCGCTGCAACCTCCGGAATTCCAACGGCCGGTCTTGTTGCCGTACGGGCAACTGGACCAGGTCATGGACAGTGGCAAGTACACATTTGTCATCAATGTGCCGGCAAACTTTCAGACCGACCTGCTGGCCGGTCGTCAGCCTGCCGTGCAAGTCAATGTCGACGCCACCGCCATGAGCCAGGCATTCATGGGCGCGGGGTATATAGGGCGAATTTTCCAGCGCGAGTTGTTGACCTACAGCGGTCAAAGCGATGTGGCGAGCAAAGCGCCCGTAATGCTGACCACCCGCTCCCTGTTCAACAGCAATCTGGAAGGCGGCTGGTTTCTGGCGGTGATTCAAATCGTCAACAACATCACGATCCTCGCCATCATTCTGACCGGCACAGCACTGCTGCGTGAACGGGAACACGGCACCCTCGACCACCTGTTGGTGCTACCGCTGACGGCGCTGGAAATCATGCTGGCGAAAATATGGAGCAACATGCTGGTGGTGGTGCTGTGCACCTGGCTGTCGCTTGAGGTGATAGTCAAAGGCGCGCTCGGTGTGCCGCTGGCCGGCTCCCTGAGTTTGTTTTTGCTGGTGACGGCGGTCTATCTGTTCGCCAGTACCGCACTGGGGATCTTTCTCGCCACCCTGGCTCGCTCGACGCCGCAATTCGGACTGCTGGCCATTCCGGTGATTATCCCGATGTTGCTGTTATCCGGCGGCAGCACACCGCTGGACAGCATGCCGCAATGGCTGCAATGGGTGATGCAGGGCTCGCCATCAACGCATTTTGTCAGCCTGAGCGCCGCCATTTTGTTTCGCGACGCCGGGTTGAGCGTGGTCTGGCCGGACTTGCTCGCGCTCACTGCCATAGGGATGCTGTTCTTTGCGATAGCGCTGATGCGGTTTCGCAAGAGTCTCGCGTCCTGAGGGGCCGAGTCGCCCCCTTCGTGAGCAAGCCCGCACACATTGGAGATGTGGCGTTCACAAAACCAATGTGAGAACGAACCTGCTCCGGGCGGCGTTCCGACGATGAGGCCAGCCCGGACAACGAATGACTTATTGAATGATGAGGTTGTTGAACAACAAATCTTCAACCACCGGCTTGCCGGTTTCGTCGTTCATCACTTGCTGAGTCTGCTTCAGGGCTTCCTGGCGCAGTTTTTCCTTGGCTTCGACGTTGCTCATCGTCTCGGCAGTCTGCTGTGCAAACAACGCCACCAGCTGATTGCGGATCAACGGTTCGTTGGCCTTCACCGCTTTGGTGGCGTCATCACCGGTCACGCGCAAGGCCACATCAGCTTTGTAGACCTTGAGCTTGGGCGTACCGTCCAGCCCGTAGTTACCCACGAACGGCGGGCTCAGGGTGATGTAATTGACCTTCGGAGCTTCACCTTCTTTGGCTTCTTCGGCCATCGCTGCCACAGGCAGAGACAGGGCCAGCAACAACATGATCCACGCTTTCACAATTCGCTCCTTATCCGGTTTGCGGCCTAGCATAACGACCCGCCGCTCAAGCACAAGCTTATGGCTGACTATCAGGGTCGGGCATGCTCGTTGACCCATCGACTCACACACCTACACTTATCGGCCATCACTCCCAAAGGAATAGCCCTGATGAAAGCCGTGCTGTGCAAAGCCTTCGGCCCTGCCGAATCGCTGGTGCTGGAAGACGTCGCCAGTCCTGTTGCGAAAAAGAATGAAATCCTGCTGGACGTGCACGCCGCCGGGGTGAATTTCCCGGACACGCTGATCATCGAGGGCAAATACCAGTTCAAACCGCCCTTCCCGTTTTCGCCGGGCGGTGAAGCGGCCGGCGTGGTCAGCGCGGTGGGCGAAAAGGTCAGCCACCTCAAGGTCGGCGATCGCGTCATGGCCCTGACTGGCTGGGGCAGCTTTGCCGAACAGGTCGCCGTGCCAGGCTACAACGTGCTGCCTATTCCATCCTCGATGGATTTCAACACCGCGGCCGCCTTCAGCATGACCTACGGCACGTCGATGCACGCCCTCAAGCAACGGGCAAACCTGCAACCGGGCGAAACTTTGCTGGTCCTCGGCGCTTCCGGCGGCGTAGGCCTGGCCGCCGTGGAAATCGGCAAAGCCATGGGCGCCCGCGTGATTGCCGCCGCCAGCAGCGCTGAAAAACTTGCCGTGGCCAAGGCGGCCGGTGCTGACGAACTGATCAACTACAGCGAAACCAGCCTCAAGGACGAGATCAAGCGCCTGACCGATGGCCAGGGCGCCGACGTGATCTACGACCCGGTTGGCGGCGACCTGTTTGACCAGGCCGTGCGCGCCATCGCCTGGAACGGCCGCCTGTTGGTGGTCGGTTTCGCCAGCGGACGCATTCCGGAATTCCCGGTCAACCTCGCGCTGCTCAAAGGTGCGGCCGTGGTGGGTGTGTTCTGGGGTTCGTTTGCCCAGCGCCAGCCGCAAGACAACGCGGCGAACT
This sequence comes from Pseudomonas mucoides, assembly GCF_015461845.1. Classification (GTDB taxonomy): domain Bacteria; phylum Pseudomonadota; class Gammaproteobacteria; order Pseudomonadales; family Pseudomonadaceae; genus Aquipseudomonas; species Aquipseudomonas mucoides. The sequence continues at coordinate 388,169 of NZ_JACOPW010000003.1, forward strand.
TCCAGCAACTGTTTGGCTGGTTTGCCGAGGGCAAGTTGAAACCGTTGGTGTCGCAGGTGTATCCGCTGAGCAATGCGGCGCAGGCGATCAATGATCTCGGCCAGCGCAAGGCGGTCGGGAAAGTCGTGGTTCAGGTTCGCTGAGCCGGAACATGCGGTCTGGAGTGTCCAGACCGCATTTTTATTGGCCGGGACTAAAGCAACGTCCGAACGTCCTCCGGCAGCAAGCTCACATACCTGCGCATCGGACTCGCCCGGCATTCCCTGACGATTCTAAATGCCTTTCCTGCAGAACGCCGCGACGTCCCATTCCACCGCAGGACATTTCTCAAAGCCTCGTCCTACCCCGGACTGAAATGGTCGTTAGAGCCTGCAAAAGACATTTCCCACACCGCCCTTCACTTATACCTGTGCGACATGTTCATAAAGGAACACTCGATTGCCCACATTTCCGCTGTTTTGCTAATGCGAACCGGTGCTATTTTCGGTAACGAAACTGTAACATTCGCATCCGCAGTCAAAACAAGAAATCTGGAGCTCTTGAATGTTTGCTTTCTTTCGCCCTGCCGCACATCAGGCTCCATTGCCTGACGAACAAATCGATGACACGTACAAACGCCTTCGCTGGCAGATCTTTGCCGGGATATTCATTGGCTATGCGGGTTACTACCTGCTGCGCAAGAACTTCACCCTGGCGTTTCCGGACCTGATTGCCCAAGGCTACACAAAGGGTCAACTGGGCGTGGCCATGTCGGCGATTGCCATCGCCTACGGCCTGTCCAAGTTTTTGATGGGTATCGTGTCCGACCGCTCCAACCCGCGTTACTTCCTGCCCTTCGGCCTGGTGGTCTCCGCCGGGGTCATGTTCGTGTTCGGTTTCGCACCTTGGGCAACGTCCAGCGTGACCATGATGTTCATCCTGTTGTTCATCAATGGCTGGGCACAAGGCATGGGTTGGCCGCCAAGTGGCCGGACCATGGTGCACTGGTGGTCGCAGAAAGAACGCGGTCAAGTGGTGTCGGTGTGGAACACCGCGCATAACGTGGGCGGCGGTTTGATCGGTCCGTTGGCGATCCTCGGCATGGGCTGGTTCAACGACTGGCACAGCAAGTTCTATGTACCCGCCGCCGTGGCGCTGCTGGTCGCCGTGTTTGCCTTCATTGTGATGCGCGATACACCGCAATCGACCGGCCTGCCGCCGATCGAGAAATACAAAAACGATTACCCCGACGGCTACGACGCCAGCCACGAAGAAGAATTCAGCGCCAAGGACATCTTCGTCAAATACGTGCTGCGCAACAAAATGCTCTGGTTCATCGCCCTGGCCAACGTTTTCGTCTACCTGCTGCGCTACGGCATCCTCGACTGGGCGCCGACCTACCTCAAAGAGGTCAAGCACTTCGACTTCGACAAGACCTCGTGGGCTTACTTCCTGTACGAGTGGGCCGGTATTCCGGGCACGCTGCTGTGCGGCTGGATGTCGGACAAAATCTTCCGTGGCAACCGTGGCCTGACCGGCATGGTGTTCATGGCGTTGGTGACCGTCGCGACGATCGTGTACTGGCTGAACCCGCCCGGTAACCCGATGATCGACATGATCTCGCTGTTCGCCATCGGCTTCCTGATCTACGGCCCGGTGATGCTGGTCGGCTTGCAAGCGCTGGAACTGGTGCCGAAGAAAGCTGCCGGTACTGCCGCGGGCTTTACCGGTCTGTTCGGTTACCTGGGTGGTTCAGTCGCGGCCAGTGCCTTGATGGGCTACACCGTGGACTATTTTGGCTGGGATGGCGGCTTCATTCTGCTGGTGGTGGCCTGCCTGCTGGCGATGGCGTTCCTGGCGCCCACGCTGGGCCACAAGAACGTCGCCAGTCAGACCCGCGAAGCGATCGCCTGATCGGATTTTGATTTGCAGCGTTTGAGTCGCGCCTCCAGATTTCGGTCCGGCATGGCGTGGCTACGCAGGGCGTGGGCGGTCTGCTCGACATAATCGCGAGTGGTGCCGTAGCGCCCGCAAGCGTTTTCAAACACCTGGCTCAGCACGTGATCCGGCAAGTTGCCGGCATAGCTGGGCAGGTGGCGCTCCAATACAAACCCCAATGCCTGAACCTGGCTTCCGTCTTCAAGACGGCAGTTGAGCCAGTGTGGGCGATAGGACGGGAATGGCATTTCACGTTGCCACAGCGCATAAAGTGAGGCTTCAAGTTGTTCTTCGGGCAAGCGATAAGCGAAGCCGCTGCAAGAACCGCCACGATCCAGACCAAACACCAGGCCTGGCACTTCGGGCGTGCCGCGATGTTCGTGGGACCACAGGTACAAACCGCGATGGTAACCATGCACCCGGCCGCGCTTGCGTTCTACCGCGGCGCATTCAGGACGCCAGATCAGCGAACCGTAAGCGAACAACCAGACCGGCCCGCCCTTGTGGCGCGCCATGGTTGACTGCATGGAGCAGAGTAATTGTTCGTGCGTGAGTTGCGGCCCCAGATCGAGCCGCGGAGGGTAAGCCAGATTCAAAAAAGCAGATTCAACGGCATTCATGGCAATGGAGTTTCGGCCCTGCGAGTATTGCAAAATGTAAGCAACATTAACGTTATAGAACATATAGCAGTAATGGTGAAACGAAAAGTGCTAAAGGACGTATGCCCAATAAACAACAGAAGGGTTCAGGAACTGTTCATATACCCTAAGGTAATCTTGGCAATATTCTAAATACCAGAATGAAATATACATAAGCCATAGGCTCGATCAGATAGAACGCTACTGCCAGACTCCTCCTACATCCTCTTCTGATTTTCCGCCTGCTCGTACGCTGACGGCTATCACAAGAGACTGAATGATGAAAAAACCGTGGATTTACGGACTACTGGCAATGCTCTTGGCGCCGCTTTCACTGGCTGCCGAGACACCCCCCAAGGACACCGGCTCCTGGTATCTGCAGACCAGTGTTTACACCAAACACTATTCGCCCGACCCCGAGCACAATAACAATCAGGACCTGATTGGCCTTGAACGTGAGGCCCCGTCAGGCTGGGTGTTGGGCGGCGCCACTTTTCGCAACTCGTTCAGCCAGCGGTCTTATTACGCCTATGCGGGCAAACGATACGAGAGCGCCAACTATCCGGTGTATATAAAACTTACCGGTGGTCTGCTGGAGGGTTACAGCGGCAAGTATCAGGACAAGATCCCATTGAATCACTTCGGGGTGGCGCCGGTGATCATCCCCTCACTCGGCGCGCATTACGGACCGCTGGCGGCCGAACTGGTGTTGCTCGGCTTCAACGCCGCCATGGTGACGACTGGCGTGCGCTTCTGACACGCCACAATGGCCTAGGATCTTGGCGCATACGCAAACACATCCGCACGCATTTGATGAGCATCCATCCCGGCTTCCACCAACGCATCCAGCGTGCCGTAGACCATGGCCGGTGAGCCGCTGGCGTAGACATGCAAGGCTTTGAGGTCCGGGAAATCCTCACACACCGCCTCATGCAGCATCCCGCAGCGCCCCTGCCAACCGCACTGATCACTGACGACCCTGTGCAGGAACAGATTGGGCAGCTTCAACCATTCATCCCAATGCTCGATCTCGTAAAAGTCTTCAGGACGACGCACGCCCCAGTACAGGTGCACCGGGTGCTTGAAGCCGCTGGCGCGGCAGTGTTCGATCAGACTGTGGATCTGGCCCATGCCCGTGCCAGCGGCGATCAGTACCAACGGGCCATCCGGCAATTCCGCGAGATGGGTATCGCCGAAGGGCAGTTCGACTCGCACCATCCGATTGCGTTGCAGCTGCTCGATCAGGCTCAGCGCACTGCTTTCGCGTGCCAGCACATGAATTTCCAGATCGCGCCCGCCATGGGGAGCCGAGGCCAGCGAGAACGCGGACTTTTCGCCATTCTCACGTTCGATCATCAAATACTGACCTGCGTGATAGCGCGGTGGCTTGCCGGCCGGCGCGCGCAGACGCACACGCCAGGTATCGCCGCCGACGTCCCTGCATTCAATGACCTGACACGACACGCTGCGCACCGGCAGTTCTCCCAGCGCAAGCACGCCATCCCACAGCAAAATGCAGTCTTCCAGCGGCTCTGCTATGCAAGTGTAGAACTCGCCATGGTCGTGCACATTGCCGCTTTGTTCGACCCGCCCTTCCACCAGCAACGCCGCGCACACGTGGCAATTGCCGTTGCGGCAGCTTTGCGGGCATTCATAGCCCAGGCGCCGCGCACCATCGAGAATCCGCTCGCCGGGCAGAATATCCAGCACCGCTCCGGAGGGCTGCAAGGTTACACGCATCAATCTATTCCTAACTGATTCCAGATGGCATCGATCCGTTGGGTCACGGCGTCGTCCTTGACGATCACCCGGCCCCACTCGCGAGTGGTTTCGCCCGGCCATTTATGCGTGGCATCCAGGCCCATTTTCGAGCCCAGGCCTGAGACCGGCGAGGCGAAGTCGAGGTAGTCGATCGGCGTGTTGTCGATCATCACCGTGTCGCGCTTGGGGTCCATGCGCGTGGTGATGGCCCAGATCACGTCGTTCCAGTCCCGCGCGTTGATGTCGTCATCGGTGACGATAACGAACTTGGTGTACATGAACTGTCGCAAAAACGACCAGACACCGAGCATTACCCGCTTGGCGTGCCCCGGATACGACTTCTTCATGGTCACGATGGCCATGCGGTACGAGCAGCCTTCGGGTGGCAGGTAGAAATCGGTGATTTCCGGGAACTGTTTCTGCAGGATCGGCACGAACACTTCGTTCAGCGCCACACCGAGAATCGCCGGCTCATCCGGCGGACGACCGGTGTAGGTGCTGTGATAGATCGGCTTGATCCGGTGGGTGATGCGCTCGACGGTGAACACCGGGAAGCTGTCGACTTCGTTGTAATAACCGGTGTGGTCGCCGTACGGGCCTTCATCGGCCATTTCGCCCGGATGGATCACGCCTTCGAGGATGATCTCGGCAGTCGCCGGAACTTGCAGGTCGTTGCCACGGCACTTCACCAGCTCGGTTCGGTTGCCGCGCAGCAGACCGGCGAAGGCGTATTCGGAGAGGCTGTCCGGCACCGGCGTCACGGCACCGAGGATGGTCGCCGGGTCAGCGCCCAACGCCACAGACACCGGGAACGGCTGGCCGGGATGCTTTTCACACCATTCGCGGTAATCCAGCGCGCCGCCACGGTGGCTCAACCAGCGCATGATGACCTTGTTGCGGCCAATCACTTGCTGACGGTAGATGCCGAGGTTCTGGCGGTCCTTGTTCGGACCTTTGGTGACGGTCAGGCCCCAGGTGATCAGCGGACCGACGTCGCCCGGCCAGCAGGTTTGCACGGGGAGCATCGCCAGATCGACGTCGTCGCCTTCGATGACCACTTCCTGGCACACCGCGTCTTTGACGACTTTCGGCGCCATGGCGATGATCTTGCGGAAGATCGGCAACTTCGACCAGGCGTCTTTCAGGCCCTTCGGCGGCTCGGGCTCCTTGAGGAACGCCAGCAGCTTGCCGATTTCGCGCAGCTCGCTGACCGCCTCGGCGCCCATGCCCATGGCGACCCGCTCGGGGGTGCCGAACAGGTTGCCGAGCACCGGAATGTCGTAGCCGGTCGGGTTCTCGAACAGCAGCGCCGGGCCTTTGGCCCGCAGTGTGCGATCACAGACTTCGGTCATCTCCAGCACTGGAGAGACGGGGATCTGGATGCGTTTCAACTCTCCGCGCTGCTCAAGCTGCTGCACGAAATCCCGAAGGTCCTTGAATTTCATTGACGATGGCACCCCTAAAATAGGCGTACATCCTACCTGCTCTGCCGTCCGCTGGCAGCTTATCGCTGATTACCTGACCGCATTTGAGTTGCCATTGCCGAGTGTTGCCCGGGCTTGCAAGCGCCTGAACAACGGCTCAAGTGCCGGCGCGATGAAGCGAGCCCCGACCTCGGACAGGTGATTGTCGTCGGTGTACAGCGAATGACCGTCGAGTTCGGCGCGGCAAAGACCTTCGTCATTACACAGCAGCGGTGCCGGATCGACCACGGTCACGCCCGGATTGGTGGCCGCTATTTGCGCGAACAACTGGCTGATGAAAGCCTGACGCTTGAAGTGCTCGGTCACCGGCAACCCAACGTCATCGGTTGGACGATGCAACATCGCCAGGCGGCTGAGGCGGTAAGGCGGACTGAACTGTTGCAGCGGCGCCTCCTTGACCAGCCAGACGCGATGCCCGCCATTGCGCAGTTGCCGGACGGTTGCCTGCAACCCTTCGGCCAGGCGTTGCTCGGCGATCGCCCGGTCATAACGGCCGCTGGAATCGCGCAGCACAAACCCGAGGTCGCCTTTCACATCGCCATAGAGGTACAGGCTCCAGCGTGCGACCAGCACGACATCGCCCACCGATTGTGGCTTCAAGGCCCGCTCGACCCGACGGTTGAAGCGGGCACACTGTGGCTCGTGTTCCAGCCCTTCAACCGGAATGCAGCCAGGGGAACTGGCGAGTATCACGCTGACCCCGTGTTTTTGCGCGCCGTCGTCGAATACCGGAATCAACGCCGTGGCATGACTGTCGCCCCAGACCAGCGCTTTTGATGCGGTCGGCGTGGACGTCCCGTAATGACAAAACAGCTTTTCGTCAGGGGTTTGGTCGTTGGCCAGGCAGCGCATCAGTTCCGGGCGCCATTCTTTCCCTTTGGCGTATTGCAGGGCCTGGTCGGGCAGGCGCACGGGCAAACCATCGGTCCAGCGCAACATCTGTCCGGCCAGCCCCAGCACCAGCACGCCACACGCCGCCGCGAGCAGAATCTGCCGACGCCCCGCCAACAATCGCCGCTCGCGCAACGGCGTTTCGACGAACCGCCACGACAGATAACCCAACACCAGACTGAGCAGAATCAACCCCGAAATATCGAACGGGCCTGGCTCATCGACACTGGCATAGCTGGCAAAGACAAATACCGGCCAGTGCCACAGGTACCAGGAATAGGAAATCAGCCCGAGCCCGACCAACACACGGCTGGCGAGCAAGGCACCGACCAGCGTTTGCCGATGACCGTTGGCCCAGATCAACGCCACCACACCCAGCGTCGGCAGCAACGCGGCTGCGCCTGGGAACGGTGTGCTTTTGTCATAGCAGAACACGGCCAGCAGAATCAGAGCGGAGCCGGCCAGGCTCACCACTTGCGCGCCCGTAGAGGTCAGACGCCAACCGGTTCTTGGCGCAACCGCCAACATGGCACCGGCCAACAACTCCCAGGCGCGCATCGGCAGCAGGAAAAAGGCTTTCTCGGGATGATGTGCCACGGCCCAGACGCTGAGCCCGAACGACACCAGCAACACGCCGAACAGCGCCAGTCGCCAATGCTTGAGGCGACTCGACAGCACCGTCAGCAGCAGCGGGAAGACAATATAGAACTGCTCTTCAACCGCCAGCGACCACGTGTGCAACAACGGCTTGAGGTCGGAAGCGACATCAAAATAACCGTCCTGACGCATAAACAGGAGGTTGGAAACGAACATCACCTGGTAACGCACCGAGCGGCCAAGCTCTTCGTAATCCTTGGGCGCCATCAGAAACCAGCCCACCGCCAGCACCGCGAGAATCATCACGAACAGCGCCGGCAGGATCCGCCGCGCACGACGTGCCCAGAAATCCACAAAGCTGAAGCGCCCGGCCTGGCGCTGATTCCAGATGATCGAGGTGATGAGATAGCCGGAAATCACAAAGAATATGTCGACACCGACGAAGCCGCCGGTGAAGCCAGGAACACCAAAATGGAACAGCACCACCGCAATCACCGCGATTGCGCGCAAGCCGTCGATGTCCCTTCGGTAAGCAAGTGTGCTCATAAACAGGAATGCCAGTCAGTTGAAGTTGTTTGGGTCGCAGGCCCAATTCGCTTCTGTACTGACAAATCGCAGTCGCAAACCTCCCTTTTTTTTGCAAAAAAAATGGCGCCCCGAAGGACGCCATTTTTTAGCGGTTAAAAAAACCGTTTTACTTACGCTTCATCGACAAGAAGAACTCGTCGTTGGTCTTGGTCGTTTTCAGCTTGTCGACCAGGAACTCGATGGCAGCGATTTCGTCCATCGGGTGCAGCAGCTTGCGCAGGATCCACATGCGCTGCAACTCGTCGTCGGCCGTCAGCAACTCTTCGCGGCGGGTGCCGGAACGGTTGATGTTGATAGCCGGGAAGACGCGTTTTTCAGCGATACGACGGTCCAGAGGCAGTTCCATGTTGCCGGTGCCTTTGAATTCTTCGTAGATCACTTCGTCCATCTTCGAGCCGGTTTCAACCAGCGCGGTGGCGATGATGGTCAGCGAACCGCCTTCTTCGATGTTCCGCGCAGCGCCGAAGAAACGTTTCGGTTTCTCCAGGGCGTGGGCATCGACACCACCGGTGAGCACTTTGCCGGAGCTCGGGATCACGGTGTTGTAGGCGCGAGCCAGACGGGTGATGGAGTCGAGCAGGATCACCACGTCTTTCTTGTGTTCGACCAGGCGCTTGGCCTTCTCGATCACCATTTCGGCAACCTGCACGTGGCGGGTTGGCGGCTCATCGAACGTCGAGGCAACCACTTCGCCGCGCACGGTGCGCTGCATTTCGGTTACTTCTTCCGGACGTTCGTCGATCAGCAGCACGATCAGGTGAACTTCAGGATTGTTACGGGCGATGTTCGCTGCGATATTCTGCAGCATGATGGTTTTACCGGCTTTCGGCGGTGCAACGATCAGACCGCGCTGGCCTTTGCCGATCGGGGCGCACAGGTCGATGACACGACCGGTCAGGTCTTCGGTGGAACCGTTGCCGGCTTCCATCTTCATGCGCACAGTCGGGAACAGCGGGGTCAGGTTCTCGAAGAGAATCTTGTTTTTCGCGTTCTCGGGACGATCGTAGTTGATCGTGTCGACCTTGAGCAGCGCGAAATAACGCTCGCCTTCCTTTGGAGGGCGGATCTTGCCAACGATGGTGTCACCGGTGCGCAAGTTGAAACGGCGGATCTGGCTCGGCGAGACGTAGATATCGTCCGGGCCGGCGAGATAGGAAGCGTCAGCGGAGCGCAGGAAGCCGAAGCCGTCCTGGAGAATCTCCAGCACGCCATCACCGGAGATTTCCTCGCCGCTTTTAGCGTGCTTTTTGAGCAGGGAGAAAATCACGTCCTGCTTGCGCGAACGGGCCATATTTTCTATGCCCATCTGTTCGGCCAATTCGAGCAGTTCGGTAATCGGCTTTTGCTTGAGTTCAGTCAGATTCATATAGGAATGACGTAATCATTTATGGAGGGGGGAAATTAAGCTTTTGGCTTAATGAGGCCGCGCCGCAGAGAAGGCGACAGGATCGCGTACTTATTCGAAAAGGAGTGCGTCGGCGACGGCTAGCAGGGGGCAATGGAGAAACCAGTGCGGGGCCGAATGTACCACCTGAGTTTCGGAGCGTCTAGCCCTGAATAACGAAAAGGCCCCGCAATGTGCGGGGCCTTTTTGATGACGCTTTGATCAACGCTTAGATGTTGGCGTCGAGGAAGGCAGCCAGTTGCGACTTGGACAGTGCGCCGACCTTGGTCGCTTCAACGTTGCCGTTCTTGAACAGCATCAGCGTCGGGATACCACGCACGCCATGCTTGGCCGGGGTTTCCTGGTTTTCGTCGATGTTCAGCTTGGCAACGGTCAGCTTGCCTTTGTAGGTTTCAGCAATCTCGTCCAGAACAGGAGCGATCATTTTGCATGGGCCGCACCATTCAGCCCAGTAGTCGACCAGTACAGCGCCTTCGGCCTTGAGTACGTCGGCCTCGAAGCTAGCGTCGCTAACGTGTTTGATAAGATCGCTGCTCATGGAAGTCTCCAGGTTGTAAGCAAAAAAACGTGGCCCATCATAGCCGCCCTTCCCTCGTTCAGGAAGGTGCAGATGATTGAGTCTCGCTATGGTGGTCCATGAGTTTGGGTATAGCTCAAGTCATGAGGTGGCGGGAGCGACGAAGGCAATACCTGTACGCAGCGCCGCGTTTCGTACATGTTCGTGCATCGCCTTCTGCGCAGCGCCAGAGGCCCGTCGAGTCAGCGCGCGGAGAATTTTGCGATGCTCTTGCCAGGTTTCCATGGCCCGCTCAGCCCGGATGAACGGTAGCTTCTGACTCTCCAGAAAGATCTCGGCGCTGGCGGTCAGGATGCTCAGCATCGCCTGATTGCCGCTGGCCAGCAGGATGCGCCGGTGAAACTCGAAATCCAGCCGCGCCGCCGCCTCGAAGTCGCCGGCCTTCAATTCCCGGCGCATGGCTGCGACATTGTCTTCCAGCGCATCGAGCTCTTGTGTGCTCAAGGTAATGGCCGCCAAACCGGCGGCAAACCCCTCAAGGGCATAACGCAACTGGAAGATATCCAGTGGTGAGGCCTGGGCAGCGAACGGCCAGCTCACCGCCGCCTCGTCACCCGACAGGTCCACCGGCGCCTGCACGAACACACCTTTGCCTGGCTGGATACTGATCACGCCCAGCGCACTCAGCGACGACAACGCCTCACGCAATGACGCGCGACTGACCCCCAACTGCACCGCCAGGTCCCGTTGCGAGGGCAAGGCATCGCCTGGCCCGAAGCCTTGCTCGGTGATCAGTTTGCGGATGGCCTGCAGGGCCACTTCAGGAACGGCGCGGGAGATCGAATTCATGGTTTTTCAAACAAGCCAGGCCAATGAGTGCTCAGTTGTAAAGCTAATCGCGACGCCCGGCAAGTCGTGCCCCATGGGGGTTCGGTCGTTTCCGGCGATGCGCTATCGGGGTGCGAAACACAAGTTGACTGTTCAGACCAGTAAGACCGATCGACGCCAGTAAACCCGTGGCCTGCGCCCCCTGAAACCGACTCTTGGCATGGCCCGTGCTCTGTCGATCCGCAGCATTCACTTTTCGCCGATCCGGAGATTTGCCATGACCCAGCGTTACAGCGCCCTCCTTGCCGCCCTGTTTGCCAGCCTGATGCTGAGCCAGGCGCCCGCCCACGCCGACGGTCTGGAGGATGTGGTCAAACGCGGCATTCTCAAAGTCGCCGTGCCACAGGACTTCCCGCCATTCGGCTCGGTCGGCCCGGACATGAAACCGCGCGGCCTGGACATCGATACCGCAAAACTGCTGGCCGATGAGCTCAAGGTCAAACTCGAACTGACCCCGGTCAACAGCACTAACCGTATCCCGTTCCTGACCACCGGCAAGGTGGACCTGGTGATCTCCAGCCTCGGCAAGAACCCCGAGCGCGAGAAAGTCATCGACTTCTCCAGCGCCTACGCGCCGTTCTACCTCGCCGTGTTCGGTCCGCCAGACGCTGATATCAAAAGCCTGGACGACCTCAAGGGTAAAACCGTCAGCGTCACCCGTGGCGCCATCGAAGACATCGAACTGACCAAGGTGGCCCCCGAAGGCGTGACCATCAAGCGCTTCGAAGACAACAACTCGACCATCGCCGCCTACCTCGCCGGCCAGGTTGACCTGATCGCCAGCGGCAACGTGGTGATGGTGGCGATCAGCGAGAAAAGCCCGAAACGTGTGCCCGCATTGAAAGTGAAGCTCAAGAATTCGCCGGTCTACGTGGGTGTGAACAAGAACGAGCCGGCGCTGTTGGGCAAGGTCAACCAGATCCTCGCCACCGCCAGGACGGATGGCGCACTGGAGAAAAACTCCCGGACCTGGCTGAAAGAACCGTTGCCGGCCGATCTCTGATTTTCGCCAAGGAGACTGAGCATGGCTTATCAGTTCGACTTTCTGCCGGTGGTGCAAAACACCGACCTGTTGCTGCACGGTGCGCTGTTCACCCTTGAGTTGACGGCCATTGGCGCTGTGCTCGGCGTCAGTCTGGGCATCGTCGGCGCGCAGGTACGGGCGTGGAATATTCGCCCGTTCTCGACGATTTTCGGGGTTTACGTCGAGCTGATCCGCAACACCCCGTTTCTGGTGCAGTTGTTTTTCATCTTTTTCGGATTGCCCTCCCTGGGTGTGCAGATTTCTGAATGGCAGGCCGCCGTGCTGGCGATGGTGATCAACCTGGGCGCCTATTCCACCGAGATCATCCGTGCCGGCATCCAGGCGATTCCCCGGGGGCAGCTTGAAGCCGCAGCCGCCTTGGCGATGAACCGCTTCGAAGCGTTCCGCCACGTCGTCTTGCTGCCAGCCCTGGGCAAAGTCTGGCCGGCGCTGAGCAGCCAGATCATCATCGTCATGCTGGGTTCGGCCGTCTGCTCGCAGATCGCGACCGAAGAGTTGAGTTTCGCCGCCAACTTCATTCAATCGCGCAACTTCCGCGCCTTTGAAACCTATGCCCTGACCACCCTGCTCTACCTGTGCATGGCGCTCGTGATCCGCCAGTTACTGAACTGGATCGGGCGCCGCTACATCGCCAGGAGCAGCCAATGAGCGATTTCACCTTTTGGGACGTCGTGCGCAACTTGCTCACGGGCCTGCAATGGACCCTGGCGCTGTCGCTGGTGGCATTTATCGGCGGCGGCTTGATCGGTTTGCTGATCATGGTCATGCGCATTTCGAAAAAAGCCCTGCCGCGTAACATCGCCCGCACGTACATCGAGTTGTTCCAGGGCACGCCGCTGTTGATGCAGCTGTTCCTGGTGTTCTTCGGCGTCGCCTTGGCCGGTGTGGACATTTCGCCATGGATGGCGGCGGCGCTGGCCCTGACGCTGTTCACCAGCGCCTATCTGGCGGAAATCTGGCGCGGTTGCGTCGACTCGATCCCCAACGGCCAGTGGGAAGCATCATCAAGCCTGGCGCTCAATCCGTTGGAGCAACTGCGTTACGTGATCCTGCCGCAAGCGCTGCGGATCGCCGTGGCGCCGACCGTGGGGTTTTCGGTGCAAGTGGTCAAGGGCACCGCCGTGACCTCCATCATCGGTTTCACCGAACTGACCAAGACCGGCGGCATGCTCGCCAACGCCACCTTCGAACCCTTCATGGTGTATGGCCTGGTTGCCCTCGGCTACTTCCTGCTCTGCTACCCCTTGTCCCTCAGCGCGCGCTACCTGGAAAGGAGACTGCATGCCTCTGCTTAGAATTTCCGCCCTGCATAAATATTATGGCGATCACCATGTGCTCAAAGGCATCGACCTGAGCGTCGAGGAAGGCCAGGTGGTGGCGATCATCGGCCGTAGCGGCTCGGGCAAATCCACATTGTTGCGCACATTGAACGGCCTGGAGTCGATCAACGATGGCGTGATCGAAGTCGACGGCGAATACCTCGACGCCGCCCGCGCGGACTTTCGTAGCTTGCGGCAGAAAGTCGGCATGGTGTTCCAGCAATTCAACCTGTTTCCGCACCTGACCGTGGGCGAGAACGTCATGCTCGCGCCACAGGTGGTGCAGAAAGTACCGAAAGCCAAAGCAACCGAGCTGGCGCGGCAGATGCTGGAACGTGTCGGGCTGGGCGAAAAGTTTGACGCCTTCCCTGACCGGCTGTCCGGCGGGCAGCAACAGCGGGTGGCCATTGCACGGGCGCTGGCGATGTCGCCCAAGGTGTTGCTGTGCGATGAAATTACCTCGGCACTGGACCCTGAACTGGTCAATGAAGTGCTGAGCGTGGTTCGGCAACTGGCCAGGGATGGGATGACGCTGATCATGGTCACCCACGAAATGCGCTTTGCCCGGGAGGTAGGGGACAAGTTGGTGTTCATGCATCAGGGCAAGGTGCATGAGGTGGGGGATCCGAAAGTGCTGTTTGCCAATCCGCAGACGGCGGAGCTGGCGAATTTCATAGGGACGGTGGAAGCGGCAGGCTGAAGAATATTCAGGGCCTTCGAGGCCGCCTTCGCGGGCAAGCCCGCTCCCACAGGGTTCTCTGTTGGAACGCGATCATGTGCTCGACGCAAAAACCTGTGGGAGCGGGCTCGCCCGCGAAGAGGCCATCTGCAACGCCACGAATGCCCCCGCGATAAAAGATCGCAGCCTTCGGCAGCTCCTACGCGTTGGCGCCAGCCTTTGATCGTGGCACGATGTCGAGGTTATCGACCGAGACCCCCTGACCATGCCGCAATCCCAAGCCAAGAATCTGTCCCTGATCGCCGCAATCGACCTGGGCTCCAACAGCTTTCACATGGTCGTGGCCAAGGCCCAGAACGGCGAAATCCGTATTCTCGAGCGTCTCGGGGAGAAGGTTCAGCTGGCCGCCGGCATCGACGAAGAGCGCCATCTCAACGAAGAATCCATGCAACGCGGGCTCGACTGCCTCAAGCGCTTTGCCCAACTGATCAACGGCATGCCCACGGGCGCCGTGCGGATCGTCGGCACCAACGCCCTGCGCGAGGCCCGTAACCGCGCCGAATTTATCCGCCGCGCCGAAGACATCCTCGGCCATCCGGTGGAAGTCATCTCCGGCCGTGAAGAAGCGCGCCTGATTTACCTCGGCGTGTCCCACACCCTCGCCGACACCCCGGGCAAACGCCTGGTGGCCGACATCGGCGGCGGCAGTACCGAGTTCATCATTGGCCAGCGCTTCGAGCCGCTGTTGCGCGAAAGCCTGCAAATGGGCTGCGTCAGCTACACCCAGCGCTATTTCAAGGACGGCAAGATCACCCCGGCCCGTTACGCCCAGGCGTACACCGCGGCACGGCTGGAGATCATGAGCATCGAGCACGCCCTGCACCGCCTGACCTGGGATGAAGCCATCGGCTCCTCGGGCACCATCCGCGCCATCGGCCTGGCGCTGAAGGCCGGCGGCCACGGCACGGGCGAGGTGAATGCTGAGGGCCTGGCCTGGCTCAAACGCAAACTGATCAAGCTCGGCGACGTCGAGAAAATCGACTTTGACGGTATCAAGCCCGACCGCCGGGCGATTTTCCCGGCGGGTTTGGCAATCCTCGAGGCAATTTTCGACGCCCTCGAACTTCAGCGCATGGACCACTGCGAAGGCGCCCTGCGTGAAGGCGTGCTCTATGATCTACTGGGCCGTCATCACCACGAAGACGTCCGTGAGCGCACGCTCAGCTCGCTGATGGAGCGTTATCACGTCGACCTGGAACAAGCGGCGCGGGTCGAGCGCAAGGCCCTACACGCCTTCGATCAAGTGGCCAAGGATTGGGACCTGGATGACGGTGTCTGGCGCGAACTGCTGGGCTGGGCCGCCAAGGTCCACGAAGTGGGCCTGGACATCGCTCACTATCAGTATCACAAGCATGGCGCCTACCTGATCGAGCACTCGGACCTCGCCGGGTTCTCCCGCGAGGACCAGCAAATGCTCGCACTGCTGGTGCGCGGCCACCGACGCAACATTCCCAAGGACAAATTCGCCGAGTTCGGTGATGACGGCATCAAGCTGATTCGCCTGTGCGTGCTGCTGCGCTTTGCGATCCTGTTCCATCACATCCGCGGCACCCAGCAAATGCCTCAAGTGGAACTGCACGCCAATGGCAACAGCCTGGAGGTGGTGTTCCCGGACCAATGGCTGGACGAAAACCAACTGACCCAGGCCGACTTCGCCATCGAAGCGGAATGGCTCACCCGCGTCGACATTGTCCTGAACGCCCGCTGAAAACCCGCTAAACGTAAAAAGGGCGATCCAATGGATCGCCCTTTTTTGTGCCCGCGATTCAGCGAGCGACACACCTCCCCTGTGGGTTAGCGCACCGTCAGGATCGGGCTGCCCAAACGCTCCAACAAGGTTGCCTGCGCACTGCGCGGGTTCTGGTTGCCGGTTGGCGTGTTACGGATGTAACGACCGTCAGACTGCAGGCTCCAGCTGTGCGTGTTGTCGGTGAGGTACAGCTCCAGCTCTTTCTTGACCCGCACAATCAGCTTGCGACCTTCCACCGGGAAGCAGGTCTCGACGCGCTTGTCGAGGTTGCGCTCCATCCAGTCGGCACTGGAGAGGAACATCTGCTCGTCGCCGCCATTGAGGAAGTAGAAGACCCGGGTGTGCTCCAGAAAACGGCCGATGATCGAGCGCACGTGGATGTTGTGCGAAACCCCGGCGATGCCCGGACGCAAGCAGCACATGCCGCGTACGACGAGGTCGATGCGCACGCCCGACTGGCTGGCCTTGTACAGCGCGCGGATGATCTTCGGATCGGTCAGCGAGTTGAACTTGGCGATGATGTGCGCCGGTTTGCCGTCGAGGGCAAACTGAGTCTCCCGGGCAATCATGTCGAGCATGCCCTTCTTCAGCGTGAACGGCGCATGCAGCAGCTTCTTCATGCGCAGGGTCTTGCCCATGCCGATCAGCTGGCTGAACAGTTTGCCGACGTCTTCGCACAAGGCGTCGTCGGAGGTCAGCAGGCTGTAGTCGGTGTAGAGGCGCGCGTTGCCGGCGTGATAGTTGCCTGTGCCCAAGTGCGCGTAACGGACGATTTCCCCCGCCTCGCGACGCAGGATCAGCATCATCTTGGCGTGGGTCTTGAAACCCACCACGCCGTAGATCACCACCGCACCGGCCGCTTGCAGACGGCTGGCCAGTTGCAGGTTCGACTCTTCGTCAAAGCGTGCGCGCAATTCGATCACCGCCGTGACCTCTTTGCCGTTACGCGCGGCATCCACCAGCGCATCGACGATTTCCGAGTTGGCGCCCGAACGGTACAGGGTCTGGCGCACGGCCAGAACGTGCGGGTCCTTGGCGGCCTGACGCAGCAGGTCGACCACCGGGGTAAACGATTCGAACGGGTGCAACAGCAGGATGTCCTGCTTGCTGATCACGCTGAAGATGTTCTCGCTGTTTTGCAGCAGTTTCGGGATCTGTGGCGTGAATGGCAGGTATTGCAGCTCGCGCTGGCTGTCCAGGCCGGTGATGCTGAACAGACGCGTCAGGTTCACCGGACCGTTGACCTGATACAGCTCGGACTCGCTCAGGTTGAATTGCTTGAGCAGGTAGTCCGACAGGTGTTTCGGGCAGGTATCCGCCACTTCCAGACGCACCGCGTCACCGTAGCGACGCGAGAACAACTCACCGCGCAGTGCGCGGGCCAGGTCTTCCACATCCTCGGAATCCAGCGCCAGGTCGGCGTTTCGGGTCAGACGGAACTGATAGCAGCCCTTGACCTTCATGCCCTGGAACAAGTCATCAGCGTGAGCGTGGATCATCGACGACAGGAACACATAGTTGTCGCCGGCGCCGCCGACCTCTTCCGGCACCTTGATCACTCGCGGCAGCAGGCGCGGTGCCGGGATGATCGCCAGACCGGAATCGCGACCGAAGGCGTCGATGCCTTCGAGTTCGACGATGAAGTTCAGGCTCTTGTTCACCAGCAACGGGAACGGGTGCGTCGGGTCGAGGCCGATCGGGGTGATGATCGGCGCGATCTCGTCGCGAAAATAACGGCGGACCCAGGTCTTGAGCTTGGTAGTCCAATAACGACGACGGATGAAGCGGACCTGATGTTTCTCCAGTTCCGGCAACAGAATGTCGTTGAGGATCGCGTACTGGCGGTCAACGTGACCGTGCACCAGCTCGCTGATGCGGGCCAGGGCCTGATGCGGTTGCAGGCCATCGGCGCCGGCTTGTTCACGGGCGAAGGTGATCTGCTTCTTCAGGCCGGCCACACGAATTTCGAAGAACTCGTCCAGGTTGCTGGAGAAGATCAGCAGAAATTTCAGCCGTTCCAGCAAAGGATAGGACTCATCCAGCGCCTGTTCCAGCACGCGGATGTTGAATTGCAGTTGCGAGAGCTCGCGGTGGATGTACAGGCTGCTGTCATCCAGACCGGGAATGGCAATCGCCGGCGCCGCGGCTGCGACAGCGGTTTCGGCCACCACCGCAGGCGGAGCAGGCTCCAGCTCCGGCGGGGTTTCGGCGATTTGCTCGACCAGGGGTTGAGCCTCTTTTACGGCAACTTCAGTGAGTCCTTCGGTATTCATGGAATGTTCCTGGGAGGGCTATTTCTGCTCTCGTAACAGTTGAGCGGCACGGACGGCGAAGTAAGTCAGGATGCCATCGGCGCCTGCACGTTTAAAAGCGGTCAGGGATTCGAGAATCACTCCTTCGCTCAACCAGCCATTCTGGATCGCCGCCATGTGCATGGCGTATTCGCCGCTGACTTGATAAACAAACGTCGGCACTTTGAATTCTTCTTTGACCCGGTAAAGGATGTCCAGGTACGGCATGCCTGGCTTGACCATGACCATGTCCGCGCCTTCTGACAAGTCCGCCGCCACTTCGTGCAGGGCTTCGTTGCTGTTGGCCGGGTCCATCTGATAGCTGGCCTTGTTGGCCTTGCCCAGGTTCAGCGCCGAACCGACCGCATCGCGGAACGGGCCATAGTAGGCGCTGGCGTATTTTGCCGAATAGGCCATGATCCGCACGTTGACGTGATCCGCCAGCTCCAGGGCTTCGCGGATCGCCTGGATGCGGCCGTCCATCATGTCCGAGGGGGCCACCACTTGGGCGCCGGCTTCGGCGTGGGACAGGGCCTGCCGGACCAGTGCATCGACGGTAATGTCGTTCTGCACGTAGCCTTCTTCGTCGATGATGCCGTCCTGACCGTGGGTGGTAAACGGGTCCAGGGCAACGTCGGTGATCACCCCCAGTTCCGGGAACTGTGCGCGTAAGGCGCGCGTGGCGCGTTGGGCGATACCGTTCGGGTTCCAGGCTTCGGCGGCATCCAGTGTCTTGAGCTCCGGTGGCGTGACAGGGAACAGCGCCAGCGCCGGAATCCCCAGCTCGACCCATTTGGCCGCTTCTTCCAGCAAGAGGTCGATGGTCAGGCGTTCGACGCCCGGCATCGAGGCCACCGCTTCGCGACGGTTTTCACCGTCCAGGACGAACACCGGAAGGATCAGGTCGTCGACGGTCAGAACATTTTCACGGACCAGTCGACGCGAAAAATCATCACGGCGGTTGCGGCGCAGGCGGGTTGCGGGGAACAGACGGTTGGCGGGGGTAAAGCTCACGACAGACTCCTGAGCCCGCGCTTACGGGCGAGCGTGACAGTTATAAGCGGCCATTATGACGAACGTATTACAGTTATGTGCACCCCTGTGACTAGGGGGCGTTCTCAATTAGTTCCCCCCCCCCCCGCGTTGTCGCCTTAAAGCGGGCCAGGCAAGACGCAGGCCGCTGGGAATGGTTGTTCCCTTTCCAAGGCCTGCAACGCAGCCTGGCCCGCTTTAAGGCACAACCCGAAGGGCCGGGGCTGCTGTTGTGCAGGGCTGCGTTGCTCGAAGCTTATTTGGAATGACCCAACCGCGCTTCTCGCGCCTTGACCTGCACAGCAGCAGACCCGGCGCGGTGGGGAAACTGATTGAGAACGCCCCCTATAGTCGCATTCCATTGTCGTTGTAGGAAATGTTCACGTCGAGACACATTTGGACACTTTCATGAATGTGCACGAAGGGTTAGGCTGCGCGTTCATTTCGCCAGCACCCAGACAATGCTCCAACAATTTCTGCATGACTTCGGCTACTTTGCCCTGTTTCTCGGCACGTTCTTCGAAGGCGAAACCATTCTTGTGCTCGCCGGCTTCCTCGCGTTCCGCGGATACATGGACATTAACCTGGTGGTAGTCGTGGCGTTCTTCGGCAGTTATGCCGGTGATCAGCTGTGGTACTTCCTGGGGCGCAAGCACGGGCGCAAACTGCTGGCCCGCAAGCCGCGCTGGCAGATGATGGGCGATCGGGCGCTGGAACATATCCGCAAACACCCGGACATCTGGGTGCTGAGCTTCCGCTTTGTCTACGGTTTACGCACGGTGATGCCGGTGGCCATCGGCCTGTCAGGCTATCCACCGGGACGTTATCTGCTGCTCAACGGCATTGGCGCGGCGGTCTGGGCGGCAGCCCTGGCGGCAGCGGCTTACCACTTTGGCGCCGTACTGGAAGGCATGCTCGGCAGCGTCAAGAAGTACGAACTGTGGGTGCTCGGCGCCTTGCTGGTACTGGGCCTGGGCCTGTGGCTGCGTCGGCGCTTCAAGAATGCCCGTCTGGCGAAAAAGATCTACGCCGACGAGCAAGCCCTGAAAGCCGCACGGGCTCACGCCGAAGTGCCTAAGACGCCAAACGAGTGAAGCGGTTTCTGCAGCAGTAGAGACCGATAACGCTCAGCAGACTGTAGCTGAGCAGGCCGATCCAGCCCACTGCGCTGGCCGGCCACAGCCCTGCCAACGGCGCCAGCCACACCAACGGCACGTTCGATACCAACCTCAGCAGCTCCAGCTTCAACGCCCACGGGCGATTTTCCAGGGCCACGCCCAACGTAAACAATCCCAGCGCCACCGCGCTCCAGCCGAGCACCAACGCGGCGGTTGGCAGGCTGCGCTCCAGATTCATCAAGTAGCTGCCCAGCGCGATGTAAGTGCAGAACTGTAACGCCACATACAGTTGCTGACGCCCGTCCAGCGGCACCTCGAATTTGCGGAACAGGTTCAAGTCGGGCTTGTTCATCGGGTACCTGGCCGCCACATCCGCCGGACGCCAACCGGTGCGCATGAACCAGATCCGCAGCTTGTCCCATGTGCGCTCGGCTCGCCGCGCGTCATTCCACAACTGCACATAGAACTGCACGTTGGCCCACAGCGGATTCCAGCTTGCCAACGGCGTAGTCACCCCGAAAATCACCGGTTCGTTGTCGTCCTCTTCCTGGAACGAGCCAAACAGACGGTCCCAAATAATGAACACCCCGCCGTAGTTGCGATCCATGTAGAGAGCGTTCTGCGCATGGTGAGCCCGATGATTGGACGGCGACACGAAGAACCATTCGAACCAGCCGAGCTTGGGAATGTGCCTGGTATGGACCCAGAACTGATACAGCAGATTCAGCGCTGCGACGCTGACGAAGACCAGCAGCGGCACGCCGAGCACGGCCATCGGCAGGTAGAAAATCCAGCCCAGCAGGAAGCCGGTACTGGTCTGGCGCAAGGCCGTGGACAGGTTGTACTCCTCGCTCTGGTGATGCACCGAGTGCGCGGCCCAGAGGATATTGCGTTCGTGGCCCATGCGGTGCAGCCAGTAGTAGCAGAAGTCGTAGAGAAAAAAGGCCAGCACCCAGACCCAGACGCTGTCGGCCGAGAGTTCGAACAGCGCCACATGCTCAAGGGCAAACCCGTAGGTCAGCAGCCCGACCCCCTTGGTCAACAAGCCCGTGGTGGTCGACAGCACACCGGTGCTCATGCTGTTGATCGCATCGGCCACGCGATAATGGCTGACTCCGCGCCAACGATCGGCCAGCAGTTCGACAGCGATCAGCACAATGAAAAACGGCACCGCATACAGAATGAAGTCCATGACGCGCCCTGATCGGAATCTTGAGGACAGATGCTAGGTGTAGCCGCCCATTTACCCTATGGCAACGAGCGACAAATTAGTGGACATTTAACGCCATGAATCTGGAGAACAACCCATGAGCAAAAAAATTGCAGTGATCCTTTCCGGCTGTGGCGTGTACGACGGCGCCGAGATCCACGAAAGCGTGATTACCCTGCTGAGACTGGACCAGCGTGGCGCACAGGTGCAGTGCTTTGCGCCGAACATCGCGCAATTGCATGTGATCAATCACCTGACCGGTGAGGAAATGCCCGAGTCGCGCAACGTATTGGTGGAATCGGCGCGGATCGCCCGGGGCAATATCAAGGACATTCGCGACGCCGACGTCGACGATTTTGATGCGTTGATCGTGCCCGGCGGATTTGGCTCGGCCAAGAACCTGTCGAACTTTGCGATTGAAGGCGCCGGTTGCACGGTGCAGCCGGATGTCCTGGCGCTGACCGAAGCCTTCGCTGAGGCGGGCAAACCGGTCGGGTTGATGTGCATATCGCCCGCGCTGGCGGCGAAGATCTACGGCCCGGGGGTGAACTGCACCATCGGCAACGACGCCGAGACCGCGGCAGCCATGAACAAAATGGGCGCGACGCATACTGACTGCGCCGTAACTGAAATCGTCGAGGACAGGGCGCGCAAACTGGTGAGTACCCCAGCGTACATGCTGGCGCAAACCATCAGCGAAGCGGCGTCCGGTATCAACAAAATGGTCGACCGCGTCCTCGAACTGACCCACGAAAACGAAGCCTGACCTCAATCCACTGTGGGAGCGAGCAGGCTCGCTCCCACAGGGGTCGACGCAAGGCTCAGGGCTTACGGGTCAGCCGGGTGAGTATCCGGTCCAGTGCATTGGCGAACGCCTGCTTCTCGCGCTCGCCAAACGGTGCCGGGCCACCGCCCATCTGCCCTTGTTCACGCAAATCGGTGAACAGGTTGCGCACCGCTAGCCGATCACCCATGTTCTGTGCATCGAACTCCTTGCCTCGCGGGTCGAGTGCGGCCACGCCCTTCTTCACCAGGCGATCCGCCAATGGCACGTCGCTGCAAATCACCAGCTCACCCGGCACCGCATGCTCCACCAGGTAATCATCGGCGGCGTCCGGGCCACTCGGCACCACGATCAATTTCACCAGCGCCAGCCCCGGCTTGATCTGCGGCTGCCCCGCCACCAGCACCACTTCGTACTGGCGCTTGAGGGCGAATTTCACCACCAGATCCTTGGCCGCCCGAGGGCAGGCGTCAGCATCGATCCAGACTCGCATCATGTTTTCCTCTTCAAAAAAATCGCGGGCAAGCCACGCTCCCACAGGTTATACGCAATCCTGTGGGAGCGTGGTTTGCCCGCGATGATGAGCGCAGCGAATGCTGTTAAGAGGCGGCCACCCGCTGCTTCTCCGCCATCCGACTACGGCTATACAACACAACAATCGCAATGATCGCCACCGCCTGAGCACTCAGCGAATACGCATCCGCATGAATGCCCAGCCAGTCAAAATCAAAGAACGGCACCGGCCGCGTGCCGAAGATCCCCGCTTCCTGCAGCGCCTTCACGCCGTGCCCGGCGAACACCACCGACAACGCGCAGAGCAGGCCGGCGTTGATGCTGAAGAACAACGCCAGCGGCAACTTCGCCGAACCGCGCAGAATCACCCACGCCAGCCCCACCAACAGCACCAGCGCCGTCGCGCCGCCGGCCAACACCGCGTTGTGCCCCGCAGGCCCGGCCTGCAGCCATAGGGTTTCGTAGAACAGAATCACTTCGAACAACTCGCGATACACCGAGAAGAACGCCAGGATCGCGAAGCCGAAACGCCCGCCACCGCCCACCAGGCTGCTCTTGATGTAATCCTGCCACGCCGCCGCATGGCGACGGTCATGCATCCACACGCCGAGCCAGAGCACCATGACCGAGGCAAACAGCGCCGTCGCGCCTTCCAGCAATTCGCGTTGCGAGCCGCTGACATCGATCACGTACGCCGCCAGCGCCCAGGTTCCCAGGCCGGCCAACAACGCCAGGCCCCAGCCGACGTTAACGCTGCGCACGGCCGATTGCTGGCCGGTGTTGCGCAGGAAGGCCAGAATCGCCGCCAGCACCAGAATCGCTTCCAGGCCTTCACGCAGCAAAATCAGCAACCCGGAGATGTAACTCAAGGTCCAGCTCAGGCCATCGCTGCCCAGCAAGTCGGCGGACTGCTTCAGCTTGGCCTTGGCCGTGTCCAGACGCTGCTGGGCCTGAGCCACCGGCAAACCATCCTGCAACGACTGACGGTACGCCATCAGCGATTTTTCAGTGTCTTTGCGCACGTTGGCGTCGACGTTGTCGAGGGAGCTTTCGACCAGCTCGAACCCTTCCAGATACGCCGCCACCGACAGGTCATAGGCCTGATCGTGATCGCCGGCACGGTAGGCGGCGATGCTTTTGTCCAAGGTGGCCGCCGTGTAATCCAGCAACTGCCCCGGGCCGCGCTTGACCTGCGGCGGTTGCGCCCGTTGCGCGCGGAAGGTCGCGGCCGCTTGCGGACCTTCAGCGGCCTGCACTTCGGCTGGCGTCTGACGTGCCAGGTCGGCGATGTTGTAGGTTTTCTCGGATTTTGCCGCGGCCGGATCGGCGCTGAAGCTGGCGATGTAGGTCGCCAGGTCCCAGCGCTGACGATCATCGAGCTGGTCAGCGAAGGACGGCATGTCGGTGCCTTCAACGCCCATGCCCAGCGTGTTGTAGATCGCATAGAGGCTCAGACGGTCCAGTCGCGCGGCATCGCGCAGATTGGCCGGCGGTGGCGTCATACCGACACCTGCCGGGCCGTCACCAGCGCCCGCATCGCCATGGCAGACCGAGCATTGCTGGGCATACAGCGGCGCGCCGCGGGTCGGATCCGGCGTGATGACCGGGGCCTGGCTGACCTCATAAGTCACCGCCAGTTTTGCCCCCAGCTGCCGCGCCTGATGGGCGACGTCCGCGCCATCTTCGCGAGCGGAGATCGCAGCGCCAAGACTGCTGACGCCCTGCTCCAGTTCTGCGCGTTCAGGTTTGGCCGGCAAATCGGCGATCAAACCTTGCAACACCTTTAGGAATTCCTGCTGTTCGCGGTATTCAGACTCATCGATGACTTTGCCCGCCTCGACCGTCGCCGGGTAATCAGCGCCAATGTAATCGAGCAAATGCAGGGCCTTCGGCGCACCTTCCGTGGTTTCGGCCTGCGCATTAAAGCTGCAAAACGCGATCACCGACAGCACGAGCCACGCCGGAAAACGAGAGGAGGCAATCATGAATAAATCTCAAATGGAAATACGAAGTAACACATTGTTCACTCTCAATGAGTTTCACTCAAGCTTTGTCTGCAAGAAGAGATCAGAGGGCGCGGAACAAAGTGCCATCATTCGCCTCTATAGTTTGCCGCCTCTTGGCGGCTTATCTTCAAGGAAGACACACAGCAAATGGCTACCCGCCTGCGCTTCTTGTTTTTGCTCGGTGCATGCTTGCTACTGAGCGGTTGCCCCACCCTGCGGGACTACAACGCGGAGTTGAGCGAGACCCTCGACTATTTCAAAGCCGGCCAGGTCGACTCCGCCGTTGCTGTCCTGGACCGAAACAATCCCATTGCCCCGGGCGACTTGCTCTATAACTTCGAGAAGGGCGAACTGCTGCGGCTCACTGGCGATATGACCGGTAGCTACGCCAGCTGGGATTACGCCGACCGGCTGATTGAGGGGTGGGAAAACTCGCCGCGATTCGGCGCCTTCAAAGCCTTCACCGAGTTCAACAGTTACGGCGCCAATGACAAAGTGCGTTTGTACGATGGCTACGATTTCGAGAAGGTCGCCCTGACCACGCAAATGGCCTTGACGTGCCTGTCCAGTGCCGAAGTCGACCTCGCTCGGGTGATGATCAAGAAAACCCACGAGCGCGAGGCAACCATTGCCGAAAAGCGCGACGTGCAATACCTGGCACTGGAGAACCAGGCCCAGGAGCAAGGCGTACCCCTGAAATACCAGAACCTTCAGGGCTACCCGGTGGCGACCCTCGATGCGCCTGAAGTGACTGCCCTGAAAAACAGCTACCAAAGTGCGTTCAGTCATTACCTGGCAGGTTTCGTCTATGAAACGCTTGACGAAAAAGACCTCGCCGCGCCGGGGTATCGCAAAGCCCTTGAGTTGCGCCCCAACACACCGCTGCTTGAGCAGGCGCTGCGCAATCTCGACAAGTCGCCGCTCAAGGCCGGCGAAAGCGATGTCTTGCTGATCGTGCAAACCGGCCTTGCACCCGCGCGCAACTCGGTGCGTGTGCCGATTTCGGTGGATGTCGAAGGCGAAACCTACATCACCAACATGTCGTTCCCGATCCTTGTCCCCGATGCGTCTACGCCACCGGTGGACTTCGTCATGGTGGACGGCAAAAAACATAAGCTGACCTTGCTCAACAGCTATGGCGACATGTCACGGCGAACGTTGCGCGACGACATGCCTGGCATCATCCAGCGCACGCTCCATCGCGCCCGGTCCAATGTCGAGTACCTGGCCTATTTGAAAAAAAACAAACCCGAAAAGCTTGAGGAAACCCTCGTGCAGCAAACTCAACGTGAAGATGCCGACACACGAGGCTGGCGCACGCTACCGGACAAGACGCTGATCGCTCGCCTGCGACTCAAGAAAGGCGAGCATCAACTGACCCTGCCCAATGCCCCGGAACAACTACCGGTCAGGTTCAGGATCGACCAGACACATCAAGCCTTCAGCCTGCGCGCAGTGAGCAACCGGATTTTCGCCGCTGATGTTGCTCTGGAGCTCAACCCCCCTTCCGCACCGCAGGCTGTCACCCGCCGCGCTCAACCCTGAACGGAGATCTTCATGGGATTGAAATGCATCGCCGTTGTCGCGCTGGCCCTGTTGGCCGGTTGCACCACCCCACCGCCGCCGGAACCGGGCAGTGCCGCCAGCAAAGTCCTGGCCACGGGACCGATCGAGGACCTGGCTATCGGCCCCATGCGCATGGCCCGGGAAAACGGTTTCCTCACCGTCAGCACGCAGCTGAGTAACGCCGACACCCGTAACAAAACGCTCTACTACCGCTATCTCTGGCTCGGCCCCGAAGGTTTTCCAGTGGCCGAAGCCGAGTCCTGGAAAAGCCTGACCCTGTATGCCGAGCAGACGAGCTTCCTGCCGGCGATCGCTCCCGTGCCACAAGCCGTGGATTTCCGTCTGGAGATCAATACGCCGTGAACCGTCCACACGAGAACCTGCCCATGTTTGTACGCTTGTCGTCCCTCGCCCTGAGCGCCCTGCTGATTGGCGGCTGCGCGGTCAATCACTCGCCGGTACTGGGCAGCGGCAACATCAGTTACGGCGACCCGAAAGCCGTGGAGCTGGTGACCAACGAATTCGGTTCCACCGACCTGCAGATGATCGCTGAAAGCATGACCCGCTCGCTCGCCCAGTCCGGGGTCCTGAAAGGTCGTCCGGTGGTTCAGGTGTACGACGTACGAAACAAGACCAGCGAGTACATCGACACGCGCGACATCACCACGTCGATCAAGACCCAGCTGATGCGCTCCGGTACCGCCCGCTTTGCCAGCGACAACACCGACATGCAGAGCCAGGTCGATCAACTCAAACTGCAAAACCAGAGCGGCCTGTACAAGAAAAGCACGGTGGCCAAGACCGGCAACATGATCGCCGCCCGCTATCGACTGGAAGGCTCGATCAGCTCGATCGTCAAGCGCAGCAATGATTACAAGGACGTCTTCTACAAATTCAGCCTGCAGTTGATCGATGTCGAAAGCGGGCTGGCCGAGTGGATGGACGAGAAAGAAATCCGCAAGACCACGGAGCGCTGAACAATGCGTGCATGGATTGGCATCATGGCCCTGACCTGCGCCCTGGGCGTTCAGGCGGCCCCGAAAATCGCTGTCACCGACATCGCCTATGAGGCCAGCGTGGATCAATACGTCCACGTGATTTCGTCTAGGGATGATCATCAGCAGGATTATTACGGCGCCAGCGGCTCGTCCAGTTATGACGAGTACACGACGCAGAACAGCTATCTGGAACAGACCGAAATCCGTCGATTCAGCGGTGACATCAAGGGTCAGATGCTCAAGACCGGGATGTTCCAGCTGGTTCAGGGGACGCCCTATACCGCCAACGCCAAACGCGATGTGTATGACGTGATCCAACGCATCAAGGCCGGTGATTTCGAGGGAGCCGACTACGTGCTGTTCGGCACGCTGTCAGACATCGACTTCACCCAGGACATGAACGAACTGGCCAATACCGACAGCTATTCAGCGGTGCTGGCGCTGACCCTGGTGGCTGACTTCAGCCTGATCAACACCAAAACCTACGAGATCACCTCGGCCTTCACCGCAATGGGTGAGGCTCAGGACACCAAACTGGTGAATGACCGGGATATCCACGTCTCGCTGAACCGGCCGCGGGTGGTGCGCGAAGTATCCAGGTCGCTGGGTGAGGATGTGGCGCGGCAATTGAGCGAGCAGCTCGGTGATGGCAGTTATCAACCGCCGGGGCCACCCGAGCTACGCAATGACCTGCCGCCGGATACCGCGCCGGTCATTCTGCGCTGACACCCGAAATGAAAAAGGCGACCTCTAAAGGTCGCCTTTTTTGTGCCTGACAGCTTTTATACCGCGGCTTTACGCAGAGTCGCCATAAATGCCGCCGCGCCAATAAACAGCCCGGCAAACGTACGGTTCATGCGTTTTTGCTGCTGGGGCGTGCGCAACAGACGCAGCACCTTGGACGCCAACCCGGTGTAACCGGCCATGACAATCAGGTCGACGCAGATCATGGTCACGCCAATGATCAGGTACTGAGCCAGCAACGGAGCGTGCGGGTCAATGAACTGCGGCAACACCGCGAGCATGAACACCAGCGCCTTGGGGTTGCTGATGTTGACCAGGAAACCACGGAACACCAGCGCCATCGGCTTGCCGATCTGACGCACAGCCGCGTCATCGCTCATGTCGCTGGGCAACGCGCGCCATTGCTTGATGGCGAGGTACACCAGATACGCCACGCCGAACCATTTGATCGCATAGAAGGCGGACGCTGAAGCCGTGAGGATCGCGCCCACACCGGCGCCGACAATCGCGATCTGCACCGCCAGGCCCAATTGCAGGCCCAGGGCATTCCAGTAACCGCGCCAGAAACCGTATTGCAGACCGCTGGACATCGACGCAATGGCGCCGGCACCAGGCGACAGACTGATCACCCAGCAGGCAGCAAAAAACGCCAGCCATGTTTGAAGCTCCATTGCACACCTCGACTCAGACTCGTGACAGACGTCTAAGCTAATGCGGCTTTGGGCGGATGACTATCGATTTTTTGCAGGATGTTACGGCTGCCGACCAGCGTTTACAGCTTTAGGACCCCTTCGCGAGCAGACTCGCTCCTACATTGAATCCTCGGTGGACACCTATTTAGTGAACAGCCGAAAACCCTGTAGGAGCTCGCTCCGGGCGGCGTTCCGACGATGGCGATCTATCAGACTACAGCAGCCTTACTTCTCGAACCCGCTCGAGGGGAACACATCACTCCCCCGCCAGCGTCGAACCGATCGTTGGAAGAAGAGGCTGTTAGGCACCTGAACCATCGCACTGCCAGTCCCGAGTTCTTCCGCTTCGATCAACGTGGTGTACAGCAGATTGATCGCCACCACCCGGCCTTTGACGCCGGGCTTGTCAGTGGTGTCCACCAACTCGACCACATCGCCGAGGCGGAATGGGCCGACGGTGAAAATCAGGATCGCGCACAGCAGGTTGGAAAGCACACTCCACATGGCGAAGAACGCCACCGCCGCCACCGCGACGAAACCGGACAATGCGGTCCAGAGTACGGTGGCCGACACCCCGAGGCGCTCCAGCACGAAAATCAGCGCACTGCCCATGATCAGCCAGCGCAGACCGCCTCGCAGCGGCATCAGCAATTGCGGCGGAAACGGATAGCGCTCGCCCAGCCGGGTCAGGCCCTTGGCAACGAAACGCTGGGTGAAGTAGCCGGCCAGCAGAATCAGCAGGATCTGCACGACCAGCCAGAGGGGCTCGATCCACACCGCCGGCAATGGCAGCTTGAACGCCTCCATCAAGACAGTGCCTCCAGCTCCGCCTGCATGCTTTCCAGCAGCTCCAGCGCTTCCATCCAGGATTCTTCCAGCTCGGCTTCACGCACCTTCAGCTTGGCCTGTTCAGCCAGCAGATCGCGCAGATCATTCTTGCGCGCCGGCTCGTAAATATCGCTGTCGCCAAGGCTGGCATCGATCTTCGCCAGCTTCTCGTGCAGCTTGCCCAGCTCGGCTTCCAGCTTGTCAGCTTCACGCTTGTGCGGCGCCAGTTGCTGACGCAACGCAGCCGCAGCCTGGCGCTGGGCCTTCTTGTCGGTCTTGTCCGGATTGACCGGCGTGTTGTTGACCGGTGCATTGCGCTGGCGATAGTCGACCAGCCAACGGGCGTAGTCTTCCAGGTCGCCGTCGAACTCCTCGACCTTGCCGTCCGCCACCAGATAGAAATTATCGGTCGTGCTTTTGAGCAAATGACGATCGTGGGAAACCACCAGAACCGCGCCACTAAACTCCTGCAGCGCCATGGTCAACGCCAGGCGCATTTCCAGGTCCAGGTGGTTGGTCGGTTCGTCGAGCAGCAGCAGGTTCGGCCGATCCCAAGCGATCAACGCCAGGGCCAGACGGGCCTTTTCGCCGCCGGAGAAATTCAGCACCGGCTCATCGATGCGCGCACCACGGAAGTCAAAACCACCGAGGAAGTCGCGCAGGGTCTGTTCACGCTCGGTCGGGGCCAGACGCTGCAAGTGCAGTAAAGGGCTTGCCTTGGCGTCGAGAGAATCCAGTTGATGCTGGGCGAAGTAACCCACGACGGTGTTCTCGCCACGGGTCAGTCGGCCGGACAACGGTTCGAGTTCACCGGCGAGGTTTTTGATCAGGGTCGATTTACCGGCACCGTTCGGGCCGAGCAAACCGATGCGCGCGCCAGGGGTCAGTTGCAGCTTGACCTTCTCCAGCACAGCTTTGTCGCCGTAACCCAAACGGGCATCGGACAGGTCGATCAGCGGGCTGGAGATTTTCTGCGATTCACGGAAAACGAAATCGAACGGCGAATCGACGTGGGCGGCGGAGAGTTCTTCCATCCGCTCCAGCGCCTTGATCCGGCTCTGGGCCTGGCGGGCCTTGGTGGCCTGGGCCTTGAAGCGGGCGATGTAGCTTTCCATGTGCGCACGTTGCGCCTGCTGCTTCTCGTAAGCCTGCTGCTGCTGGGCCAGACGTTCGGCGCGGGCGCGCTCGAAGGCGCTATAGCCACCGCGATACAGCGTGATCTTGCGTTGATCGACGTGAGCCACGTGATCGACCACGGCATCGAGAAAGTCCCGGTCGTGGGAAATCAACAACAATGTGCCGGGGTAACTTTTCAGCCACTCTTCGAGCCAGATGATGGCGTCGAGGTCCAAGTGGTTGGTTGGTTCGTCGAGCAGCAGCAGGTCCGAAGGGCACATCAAAGCCTGCGCCAGATTCAGACGCATCCGCCAGCCACCGGAGAAATCTCCTACCGGGCGATCCATCTGCTCGTTGGTGAACCCAAGGCCGGCCAACAACTTTCTGGCCCGGGCGTCGGCGGTGTAACCGTCGGCGCTGTCGAGTTCCGAGTGCAGGCGGGCCTGAGCGGCACCGTCATGGGCTGCTTCGGCTGCGGCGAGGTCGCGTTGCACCTCACGCAGGCGCAGGTCGCCATCGAGCACGTAGTCGACCGCCAGGCGTTCGAGCGTCTCGATTTCCTGACGCATGTGGGCGATGCGCCAGTCGGCCGGCAGGAAGCAGTCACCCGAGTCCGGGTGCAGTTCGCCCCGGATCAAGGCGAACAGGCTCGATTTGCCGGCGCCGTTGGCACCGATGAGGCCGGCTTTGTGGCCGGCGTGCAGGGTCAGCTCAGCGTCTTCTAGCAGACGTTGAGGGCCACGCTGTAAAGTCAGGTTCTGAAGTCGAATCATAATGGCGGCGGAGTCTACCAGCTTCGCTCGCAACTGGCGCGAGTAGCACTATGTCCTCTGACCTGTGGAGCTTTTCCCTGACCACTTACGCCCGTCCCGGCGTCGAACGCGCATGCCTGCAGTTGCAGTCAGCCGGCGCCAATGTGTGTTTGCTGTTCTGTGGAGCGTGGCTTGGACAGCGTGGCGTCGTCTGCAATGAACAGCGAATCAAGCTACTGCGCACCGTGGCGGAGCCTTGGGATGGAGACGTCGTGCAACCGTTGCGCGCCTTGCGCATGCGCTGGAAAGTCGTCGCGACTGACGATGCCGAGCTGAAAAAGCTGCGTGAACAAGTGAAGGCGCTGGAGCTGGAAGCCGAACGGCATCTGTTGTTGCGGCTGGAGCGAACGGCGCAGAGCTGGCCGCAGGGTGAGGCGACCGATCTGACGGCCTGGCTGGAAGGTGTGGCGGCAGGCGCCGCCAACCTGGACCGCGACGCGCTGCATCAGCTGCGCGTCGCGGTAACCGGCACTTAGGAAGCGCTGGTTGGGGTGGTGCTGGCGCTCGACGGTGCGGCTGGCGTTGGCGCAGCCGTGGCTGTCGAGGTGGTTGCTGCGGGTGCAGCCGATGCTGCTGGCGCCGGAGTCACTGGCTTGGCAGCAGGCGCTGGAGTCGGCTTGGCAACGGCAGGTTTTGCAGCAGCTGGTTTGGCCGCTGGTTTTGCAGCCGGTTTGGCAGCGGCAGGTTTGGCGGCTGGTTTTGCAGCCGGTTTAGCAGCGGCAGGTTTAGCGGCTGGTTTAGCAGCGGCTGGCTTGGCGGCAGTAGCGGGTTTCGCGGCAGCCGTTTTGGCGGCAGGTTTAGCAGCCGGTTTGGCAGCAGCTTTTACAGCGGGTTTAGCGGCAGGCTTGGCAGCAGCGGTTCGCGCAGCAACTGGCTTGGCAGCAGGTTTTGCAGCAGCCGTTTTGGCGGCTGGTTTAGCAGCCGGTTTAGCGGCTACGGCTCTTGCAGCAGCAGGTTTGGCAGCAGGCGATTTTGCAGCAGGCTTGGCAGCAGCGGTTCGCGCGGCGGCTGGCTTGGCGGCAGGTCTCGCAGCGGCTGTTTTAGCCGCCGGTTTGGCAGCGCTGGCAGCGGCTGGTTTTTTCGCAGCGGCAGGTTTTGCAGCAGTTTTCACCGCTGGCTTGGCAGCAGGCTTGGCCGGCGCTTTTGCAGCAGCTGGCTTGGCAGCGGCTTTCTTGACCGGTACTGCAGCAGGTTTGGCTGCACGCAGGGACAACGCCTTGCCGACAGCCTCTTGTACACGACCGACGCCTTGGGCCAGTTTCAGGCTTTCTTGAGCATCGCGTTTGAGTTGCAGAATGTAGGCACGGGTGTCGGACTGACGATCCTTGAGGGCATCGAGCACGTCTTCGAGTTGCTGCACGCTGTCCTTCGCCTTGGCTTGTGCCTTGGCCTTGCCGGCCGACGCAGCGTCCTGCAATTTGGTACGGGACTTGTGTAATTTTTCCTGTGCTTTTCCGCGCTGTTTTTCCAGTTTGGCGAGCAGTTTTTCAGCATCAGCCAAGGCTTGGGAACAAGCGTTTTCCAAATGCTCGAGCAGGCTGCCCGACAGTTGTTGGAGTAAGTGCAACGGGGTATTTACAGGCTTCTTGGTGGCCGACATGGTTTACCTCCTGGCTGACGTGGGTGCGGCTCATACTAGACCTCTGCTGCTACCGCCGCTAGGGCATGTTGACAGTATCGAAAGCGTTGCGTTGCAACGGATCGAAAAACTTCTGCGCTTGTGCAAAACCAGTTCACCTTTGTGCGCATTCTCACTGGCATAATCCACCGCATTCCAGGTCGGAGAGTGCCCATGTCGCGCTACCTTTTTTTATCGCTGTGCGTGTTTTTTTCAGTGGCTCAAGCCGACGAAAAAACCTCCGCAAATAACCCTCACGATCTTGCTTACAGCCTGGGCGCGAGCCTCGGTGAACGCCTGCGTCAGGAGGTTCCCGATCTACAACTTCAGGCACTGCTGGAGGGTCTGCAACAAGCGTATCAAGGCAAGCCACTGGCGCTGAAGGACGAGCAGATCGAGCGAATCCTGGCCGAGCATGAAGCCCAGCTCGCCGAGCAACCGGCGCTCCCGCAAAGCGAAGCCGCACTGGAAAAAGAGCAGCGATTTCTCACTGAGGAAAAAGCCAAACCGGGTGTTCGCGAATTGGCCGATGGCGTGTTGCTGACAGAGCTGACTCCCGGCACCGGTGCCAAGGCCGGCCCAAATGGCAAGGTCCAGGTTTTGTATGTCGGGCGCCTGCCGGACGGCACGGTGTTCGATCAGAACAATCAGCCGCAGTGGTTCAGTCTCGACAGCGTGATCAGCGGCTGGCGCAGCGCACTGCAAAACATGCCGGTGGGTGCGAAATGGCGCCTGGTGATTCCATCGTCTCAAGCCTATGGCGCGGACGGTGCCGGCGACCTGATCGCCCCCTTCACCCCGCTGGTTTTTGAAGTCGAATTGCGCGGCGCTACCAGCTGAAAAACAGGCATAAAAAAACGGCGCGCAGTGCGCACCGTTTTTAACTTGCCGGGAGGGATTCAGGCCTGAACCGAGTCCTCTTCCTTGTGAGCGGTATGCAGCACTTCGATCAGGCAATCTTCCAGTTCGAAGCGTTCATGCAACAAGCCGCCCAACTCCTTGAATTTCTCCGCGACGCACTTGCCTGCATCACACAGGTCGTTGAACGCCAGCAGCTTCTCGGTGATGACATCGATGCGCGGGTAGAGGGTCTCGGCCAGTTCCAGACCACGCTTGTCGTTGAAAGCCTTGGCCTCCCCCGTCAACTGCTCGTAGATCTCGAAGTGCCCGGCAGACACGTAATCGACCAGCACTCCGCAGAACTCCTGCAAGGGCTTTCGGTCCTCGCTCAGTGCTTCAGGCTTTGCACCGAGCTTGTCGTAGGCATCAATCAGATCTTTGCGCTCCTGCAACCAGCGATCGATCAGCAGGTGCACTCCGCCCCAGCGTTCCTGAGCATTCTGACAACTTTCGAGCATGGTGATCTCTCTTCCCTTGTGGGTCAGCTGCTCTATGCCTGCTCGCCTCTTGTTACGTCAGTGGGCGGTCGGGCAGAGCGTCATCGAGCAACATAATTCCAATGACACGTGCGGGCCAGATTATGCCCGCGCGACTGTGGCTTCAAGGTACGCAGGAGATAAAGTTCATACAAGTGTTTAATCACCCATCTGCACCCGGTGCGACGACACGCCGCTGAGCGGTCGCTCACACGCGAGCCAGACGACGCGCAGCAACTGATAAACCCCCAGAATCGTCACCCCGACAAAGAACAGCAGGCTCCATTCCGGAATGCTCAGGTCGAACAATGTCCAGGAAATCTCGGCACAATCAGCGTTCCCTTTGAACATCTCCGTGACCCGGCACAACCAGGGCATGTTCTCGTACGAGCCTTCCAGGTCAGGCGGGCACGTCGACAGCACATGTGATGGGTCACTTTGCAGCAAAATCTGCCGCCACGCCGTAATCATGCCCGCGAGGCTGCAGAAGAATCCAAGTAACCAATACAGGAACGATCCAAAGCGTCCGGGGCCCTGCACGGAGGCTGTCAGACAAACACCCGTCAGCAACGCCAGACAAACCCGCTGCAAAACGCACAGGCCGCAAGGTTTGAGTCCGACCGCATATTCCAGGTAATAGGAAACGCCCAAGGCCAGGGAACCTGTAATGAAAACCATGAAAAACAAGGAGCGTGAGCAGGCCAAAGACATGGCTTTTCCGTACCAGTAGAGACAGGTGGTTACGGTAGAGGAAAGCGCGCCAGCCTTTCAAGGCAGGCCGGCACGGACACTTCACCAGAAGTGTAGGGAATTCCCGACAGTGTCGAGAGGAATCGGTGTAGCCCTCTGTAGGACGTTGCCGACCAGGGACTACAAAGCCAAACACACGACGCGTTTCGAGCCCCCTGAGAACGCCGCCCCGCCCATGTAGCAGCGGCCGAAGGCTGCGTCCGGCGGCGCAGCAGTCGTAAAATCAGGCGCTCTGGTTTATCAGGTCGACCGCGTTATCTTTATGACGACTGCTTCGCAGCCGGACGCAGCCTTCGGCAGCTGCTACAGACCAGCCTCAGGCGTAAACGGGAGTGGGCAACGGTGCCGCCAGCAGGCGCTCATCGAGCATGCCCAGGCCTTCCTGGAACAACTGATTGCTGCGTTCCGTATCGCCCAGTTGCGCCAGCAACCGCGCCAACTCCGCACAGGCTTCCGGATTGCGCTGAACCCGCAGACTGCTTTCAAGATAGTCTCGCGCCTTGCCCCACAAGCTGTTTTGCAGGCACAAGCGGCCCAGTGTCAGCAACAGGCTTGGGTCAGCCGGATGATCCTTGAGCCACCCCTCGGCAGTCTGCAGTTGCCGAGCCGGATCGCTGCCGCGAACCAATCCGTACAGGCGCGCCAGATGGCTGTCGTAATTGCGCTTGAGGGCTGTGCGCAGAACCTCCTCCGCCTCGACCTGCGCCCCCAGTTGTCGTAGCTGCTCGGCATAGGCCAGCACCAATTGCGGCTCCTGACGCTGAGCCGACGTAAGCTGTTGCCAGGCGCGAGTGAGCGATTGCAAACCGACCTTGCCGTCCTCTTCCTGATGCGCCGCCAGCGACAGGTTTTCACCCCACGCACGACGCTCCAGCTCGGCCAGTTCGGCGGGCGGCAGGACTTTATCCTTGCGCAACTCGGGCAACAGGCGAATCACCGCTGACCAGTCGCCACGCTGCTGAAGCAGGCGCTGTAACTGGCGCAATGTCTGGGCGTTATGGGGATGACGCTCATGCATGGCCTCAAGGGTGGCCAAGGCTCCGTCGGTATCGCCACGGTCGGTCTGCAATTGCGCATGACTCAAGGCAATCGCCAGTTCAGCCTGCGGTTGACGTTCGAGGGCGCGCTCCAGCAAGTTGTCGCTTTCTTCGTAATGACCCTGCTCGTTGGCGGCACGTGCCGCGCCGAGGTAATAGAGCAGTGGCTGGCGCTCGGCTTCGGCCGCCCGATGCAAATGACGCTGCGCACTGGCCCAGCGACCTTCCGCCAGATCCAGCTGACCATGCTCGATCGCCACTTGCACCCGGCGGCTGCGATTGCGCCGCGACCAGGGATTGACCACGCCACTGGAGGTCATCACCAGCTCAACCAGCACCTTGATGCCCCAGAACAGTAGCCACAACACCGCGATCAATGCGAGGGTCGCCCACAGGCTCGATTCGTAACGAAAGCTCTTGTAGGCAATCAGCACGTATCCGGCATGCTCGGCAATCGCCAGTCCCAGCGCGGCAGCAGCGGCGATCACCAGGAACACGATCACATAGAGGCGTTTCATGGCGTTGCCTCCTGGGCGGTACCCGCAGCAGGCTTGGCCATTGGCTTGATCGAGTCTTCAGCGTTGACATTACGCCGCTCCAGATACCCCTGGACCGCGCTCAGGGTACCCGTCAGATCCGGTGTCACGACCGTGACCCGTTGTTTGCTCAACTCGCCAACCTGCTCCAGCATCACTTTGCTCTGGGGGTTGTCCGGGTTGAAGTTGCCGGTCAACACGTCCCGCGCCTCCGCCAGCGCCTGGGTGTAAACCGCGGCCTGGCCATTGAGCGCGGCCCATTGCGCCTGCTCCAGCGCCAGGCTCAGGGCAAGGCGCACCTGGCTCAGGCTCTGCCCGGCCAACAGTGGACGGACATTTTTGTCAGCATTGAAGTCGATACGGATGTAACGGGAGATCTGATCCCACCACTGCGCCCAGCGACTGGCACCGTCGCCATCAGCGGTCAGGCCCAGCAGTGATTCACCCCGGTCCTTGTACTCGGGCGCCAGCTCGGTGAGGTCGATCACTTGATCACGCAATGCTCCCAGGCGCAGGAACAAGCCGGTGCGATCCGGCTGTTCTGTACTGCGCAACGCCACGAGGGTTTTGGCCACTTGCTCGCGAGCGGCGAAGGAACCCGGATCGTTCTGTTCACGGAGTATGTCGTCGGCACCCTGCACCAGCGCCTGGGCGCTGCTGATGTCCTGCAAGGCAGAGAGGCGCAGGCTGGCCAGACGCAGCAAGTGCTCGGCCTCGGCCAGGCGCCAATCCTTGCGGCTGGCACCGAGGACGGTTTCCAGGCGCTGGTTCAGACGCTGTTGATCGCCCTGCAACTGCGTGACCAGACGGGCGCGAGCATCCAGTTCATCAACGGCGGGCAACTGCTCCAAACGTGCGCTGATGCGCTGTTCATTGAGCCTGAGGCTTTGCGCCTGGTCGTTCAGCGCTTGCACCTGAGCCAGTTGCTGCTGGTTATTGGCTTGCAGGTGTCGCACCTGCCAGACACCCCAACCGCCCACGGCAACACCGGCAGCGCCGAGCAGCAGCGCGACGATTGCCAGGCCATTGCCTCGGCGCTGCACGTCAGCGGGTGTCGCGGTTTCAACCGGAGTTTCAACCGGCGCATCAAGCACTGGCTGGACGTCATCTTTAGGCAAGGCAGTTTCGCTCACGTATCCATCCTTTGCATTAGAGAACGGGTTCGGGATGCTCCCGTAACGCCGTCAGCAAAGCCGCGGCACTGGCGCCACGACAATCCACAACTGTTTGGGCCCCGGCGGCACGTGCCAGCCCGGCGACCCTGGGGCTTGGAACAAACAACGGCAACCGCGCCAATTGTGGCCAGGCAACGCCAGCCAGTTGATGCAGGTGCTCAAAACCTTGTCCACTGCTGACCACCAGCCCGTTCAAGCGTTCCGCTTCAATCCGGTCAGGCAGTGCCGCCGGCGGGTAATGCGGCAAGCCGCGACGGTACAACTCCAGATACTCGACACTAGCACCAAGCTCGCGCAAACGCTCTGCCAGGAGTTCACGCCCGCCTTCCCCGCGCATGATCAACACGCGCGGATCGGGCCGGTTGATAGCCTCGCGCAACCCGGGAAGTTCCAGCAAGGCTTCGCTGTCATCACCCTCGGCCGGAAAGCTCACGTCCAGCCCACGGCCCTCGAGGATCTGCGCAGTGGCGGCGCCGACACTGAACCACTTCAACGCAGGTGACTGCGGCCAATACCGGTCAACCAGATCAACACCGATTCTGGCCGCGGGTTTGCTGACCACGATCACCGCACAGAAGCGATCCAGTGTCTGAATCAGCGCGCGCATTGTGTCAGAGGCCGGGATTGGCTCGATTTCCAAAAGCGGCAAGCTGCTGCTGAAAATCCCCGCTTGCGCCAGAACATCGCTCAGCGCTGCGGATTCATCCGCAGGGCGCGTCAGCAGCAAGCGCCAGCCAGTCACTCGTGACCTGCCTCGCCATACACCGCTTTCAGGATATCGTCGGCGCCCTGGCTCAAAAGGTCCTCGGCGACTTGCACGCCCAAGGTTTCAGCGTCAGCGCGTGGCGCACGGGCCTCTGCGCTGAGCAACAGGCCGCCACTTGGGTCTCCGACCAGGCCACGCAACCAGATCTGCTCGCCTTCCAACACGGCGTAGCAGGCAATCGGCACTTGGCAGCCACCGTTCAAATGTTTGTTGAGTGCACGTTCGGCGGTCACGCGAGTGGCAGTGTCCAGATGGTGCAGCGGTGCCAACAAGGCATGGATTTCGCTGTCGGCGGAGCGGCATTCGATACCGACTGCGCCCTGGCCACCGGCCGGCAGGCTGTCGTCGACACTGATGGCCGAGGTGATGCGGTCTTCGAAGCCCAAGCGAATCAGGCCAGCGGCAGCGAGGATGATGGCGTCGTACTCACCCGCATCGAGCTTGGCCAGGCGCGTATTGACGTTGCCACGCAAGAAGCGGATCTGCAGGTCCGGACGACGGGTCAGCAGTTGAGCCTGACGGCGCAGACTGGAGGTACCGACGACGCTGCCTTTCGGCAACTCATCCAGGCTGGAGTAGGTGTTGGAGACGAATGCATCGCGCGGGTCTTCACGCTCGCAGATGCAAAACAGGCCAAGACCTTCGGGAAAGTCCATCGGTACGTCTTTCATCGAGTGCACAGCGATGTCGGCTTCATTTTCCAGCAACGCGGTTTCCAGCTCTTTGACGAACAGGCCCTTGCCGCCGATTTTCGACAGCGGCGAGTCCAGCAGCTTGTCGCCACGACTGACCATGGGCACCAGCGTCACGAGAAGACCGGGATGGGCCTCTTCCAGACGGGCTTTGACGTATTCGGCCTGCCATAAGGCCAGGGCGCTTTTGCGGGTGGCGATGCGGATTTCGCGAGAGGACATGGATCAATCCGTACTGAATAGATACGGCGGATAATAACAGCTCAGCCAAATCCACTTTGACTTGAATCAGATACTGCGTGGCCTCCCTGGCCTGTATGTGCGGCAAGCGGGTGTGAAGTTCGCCCTGTGAACGGCGAATTAAAGCTGCTGCATCATCTTGCGCACGCCGGCCACATGGCGTCGGCTGACGATCAATGCGTCGCCGTTCAGACCTTTGAGGAACAGCTGAAAATGCCCCAGAGGTGTGCGCTGCAAGCGTTCGATACGCTCGCGGGCGACCAGGGCGTTGCGGTGGATACGCACGAATCGGTCACCAAATTCGTCCTCAAGGGCCTTGAGCGGTTCATCCAGCAACACTTCGCCGCTTTCATGGCGCAAGGTCACGTATTTGTGGTCGGCAATGAAGTAGACCACCTGATCCAGTGGGATCAGCTCGATACCCTTTCGGGTTCGTGCACTGATGTGGCTACGCGGTCCGCTACCACTTTCGGCAGCGGGACGCGTCAGGGCGGCGAGCTGGAGACGATTGGGGCGCTCGGCTTTTTTCAATGCTTCGTGAAGATGTTCAGTACGCACAGGTTTCACCACATAGCCTACGGCGCTGGCCTGTAAGGCTTCCACGGCAAATTCATCGGGTCCTGTACAAAACACCACAGCGGGCGGAGTTTCGCGTTCGCACAACCGCGCAGCCACTTGCAGGCCGTCAAGGCCTGGCATGCGGATATCGAGCAACACGATATCCGGCTTGTGGCTGTCGATCAGTGCCAACGCCTCTTCGCCGTTCGTGGCGCTCGGCTCCAGGACACTGTATCCCTCGAGTTCGCCGACCATTCGGCTCAGGCGCTCGCGGGCCAAGGGTTCGTCATCAACGATCAGGACATTCATATTGCGCTGGATTCCTGCGTGAGTCTCGCACAAGGATAACGTAGACAGGTGAAGTGACGTCCGTCACCG
Organism: Pseudomonas mucoides; assembly: GCF_015461845.1. Lineage (GTDB taxonomy): Bacteria > Pseudomonadota > Gammaproteobacteria > Pseudomonadales > Pseudomonadaceae > Aquipseudomonas > Aquipseudomonas mucoides. The sequence continues at coordinate 428,544 of NZ_JACOPW010000003.1, forward strand.
CGATCCACGCTAAGACTAGCGCGAGGGCCAAAAAGTGCCGCGAAATCGGCGGCTAAATTTTCAACTGCCGCGTGATTGGAGGCTCTGGCCCGCGTTGGCGAGGGATCGCCGTAGGGTTTGCCGATACACAATATGAACACCCCCTCTTCTTATAGTCAGTAATCGCACCAGAAAGTGCGGTGATCCTACTGTCCAACTGTAGACGGTTGCCGGGACGTTATTGCTCAAATGAAAAATATCGTTGCGCAATTTCCCGAAGGCTCACCTTGAGTATGGACCGCGCAATAAGAAAAAAACGTATCGACCAGTGTCAGCGACAGGATTGGCAACCCTGTTATTATCCGCGACAGCTTTCAACGTCACTTTTCTCCAGCCGATACGAGCGAATTCATGAGCACTGACAAGACCAATCAGTCCTGGGGCGGCCGCTTCAGTGAACCCGTCGACGCCTTCGTCGCCCGCTTCACCGCCTCCGTCACTTTCGACCAGCGCCTGTATCGCCACGACATCATGGGCTCGATCGCCCACGCCACCATGCTGGCCAAGGTCGGCGTGCTGACCGATGCCGAGCGCGACAGCATCATTGATGGCCTGAACACCATCCAGGGTGAAATCGAGGCCGGCCAGTTCGACTGGCGCATCGACCTCGAAGACGTGCACATGAACATCGAGGCGCGCCTGACCGATCGCATCGGCGTCACTGGCAAGAAGCTGCACACCGGCCGTAGCCGTAACGACCAGGTTGCCACCGATATCCGCCTGTGGCTGCGTGACGAGATCGACCTGATCCTCGGCGAAATCACCCGCCTGCAAAAAGGTTTGCTGGAGCAGGCAGAGCGCGAAGCTGGCAGCATCATGCCCGGCTTCACTCACCTGCAAACCGCACAGCCCGTGACTTTCGGGCACCACATGCTGGCCTGGTTCGAAATGCTCAGCCGCGACTATGAGCGTCTGGTCGACTGCCGCAAGCGTACCAACCGCATGCCATTGGGCAGCGCTGCGCTGGCGGGCACCACCTACCCGATCGACCGCGAATACACCGCGCAGCTACTGGGCTTCGACGCCGTCGGCGGCAACTCGCTGGACAACGTGTCCGATCGCGACTTCGCCATCGAGTTCTGCTCGGCGGCCAGCATCGCGATGATGCACCTGTCGCGCTTCTCCGAAGAGCTGGTGCTGTGGACCAGCGCGCAATTCCAGTTCATCGATCTGCCAGACCGCTTCTGCACCGGCAGCTCGATCATGCCGCAAAAGAAAAATCCGGACGTGCCGGAACTGGTTCGCGGCAAATCCGGCCGCGTCTTCGGCGCACTGATGGGCCTGCTGACCTTGATGAAGGGCCAGCCGTTGGCCTACAACAAGGACAATCAGGAAGACAAAGAGCCGCTGTTCGACGCCGCCGATACCCTGCGCGACTCGTTGCGAGCCTTTGCCGACATGATCCCGGCGATCAAACCCAAGCACGCGATGATGCGCGAAGCGGCGCTGCGCGGTTTCTCCACTGCCACCGACCTGGCCGACTACCTGGTGCGCCGTGGCCTGCCGTTCCGTGACTGCCACGAAATTGTTGGCCATGCGGTGAAGTACGGTGTGGAAAACGGCAAGGACCTGGCGGAAATGAGCCTGGAAGAGCTGCGTAAATTCAGCGACCAGATCGATCAGGACGTGTTTGCCGTGCTGACCCTGGAAGGCTCGGTGAATGCCCGTGACCATATCGGCGGCACTGCGCCAGCACAGGTCAAGCAGGCAGTGGTTCGCGGCCAGGCGTTGCTCGCCAGCCGCTAAAAGCTTCGTCGGAACGCCGCCCGGAGCCGGCTCGCCTCCACAGTGGCCCGGTGTGTTCAGCACTTTCCACTGTGGGAGCGAGCTTGCTCCGGGCGGCGCTCCGACGATGACTGACTTCAGAACGCTACAAATTTCATTTCTTGGACGCGATCATCGCCATAAACGCTGGCATCGCCGCTTCCTTGTCCGCAGCAATCCTCTGCACATTCGGATTCGCCTCCAGACGCTCCAGCAGCGCCTTGGCTTCTGGCATCTCGGCCAACAAATCCAGGCCAAACAACTTCTGCCCCACCGCAGCGGCCAATGGCACGCTATACAGGAAATACAGATCGGCAACGCTCAGGCTGTCACCCGCCACATAAGGGGCGAACTTGCCGTGTCGCGCCAGCGAGGCGAACCCCAGCAGCAACTCGGACCTGGTCCTGTCCTTGATTGCCTCTGGCACTGGCGAGCCAAAAAACGCCTCGCCGTAGCACATGCGCCCCGGCAACTCGATGTACAGCTCGATTTCCTTGGCCAGCGCCAGCACCTGGGCGCGCTCGAAAGGATCGCTTGGCAACAGAGGAGTGCCTTTCTGGCTTTGTTCGATGTATTCGAGAATGATGGCGGTTTCATTAACGAAACCCTGTTCGACGCCCAGCACTGGCACCTTGCCGCGCGGACTGATGGTCAGCGCTTCCGGGCTCGGGCCAGGGTAAAACAGCACTTCTTCGAACGGCAGTCCCTTCTCCAGCAGCGCCAGTTTCACCATGTTGTAGTAGTTGCTGACGGAAAATCCATAAAGCTTGAGCATCACAAAGCCTCCAGGCCGTGCGGGGTTGGCAGTCCTGTTTTATAGAACGCCGAAGCGATTCTTGCCAGCAGCATCACAGCGCTGAATGCAGGTAAACTGGCCGCCTTAACTTGAGGAGCCTGCCATGAGCGAGCCAATCGACATCGATAGCGACGAAGAAGAATTTACCGAAACCACCCTGATCGAAGCCATCGAAAACCAGATCGAAAGCGACAACCCGCCAGCGGCCAAGGCCACCTTCAACAAGCTGACCCTGGTGGGTTACGAACGTGAAGAAATCCTCAACATGATGGCTCACGTGTTAGCGGTAGAAATCGACGCGATCCTGGAAGAAGACCGCGCGTTCAACACCGAATGGTACGAAACAGCACTGCGCGCGCTGCCGGAATTGCCGCCGGAAAAGAAGTAAGCGAACACCATGCGGGAGCGGGCAATCCGCTCCTACACAAATTGTCACCCATCCATCCTGCCTTCCCCCATGCCCTGACTACACTGGTACGCACCCCGCTGCCGCACCAGCCGCCGGGGAATGCTTCCCGAGGTGAAAAAACCCTGATGCAGGCACTGGACATGCCGCACGAGTGGGCTCACCTTAGGGGCGCTGTCGTCCAATTCCTAGAAAGTCTGGAGTCCTTATGTCGCTTACCCCTGAGTTGGTTGCCGAACTGGAAATCCTCGCACTCTTCAACCTGGACAGTTCCCAGGAAGGTTTGAAAATTCATCAGACCGCTGCCCCGAAAGCCATTGCCGCCGCCCAACGCCTGTTTGAAAAGGAACTGATCGACCAGCCCGATGGCGGTTACCTGACCAGCCTGGGGCGTGACGCCGCGCAAAACGTGCAAACGCTGCTGACCATTCTGAACGTCCGAGAAACTGCCTGAGATCACCGCTTCGCCCACGGAAACCCCTGCCACGGGATTTCCGCGGGCAAACCCGGCGGCCTGCTGTCGCCTCGCGATAAAAATCTGACGTCAAAAATACAAATTCAGCTTAAAGGTGGCGGGCCCGAGGCGCTAAACTGCCCCTCATCCGCCGCCCCCACGTCCGAGCCTCGCGAGCCGGTTTGAGCTGACATGACCCGCACCCATGAAATCCGCCCCGATCTGGACGAGGGAATCGACCGCAAGGTTCTCAGCCAACTGCGCGCACGCTTTCTAAAACTCAATGAAGGCCGCATGGCCCGGGCCATGGAAGGGTTGTCGACCCGCCAGCAAACGGTGCTGACGCTGCTACCGCTGTTTTTCCACGTCAATCATCCGTTATTGCCCGGGTATGTTTCCGGCGCTACGCCGGCCGGGCTGTCGAACTTCGAGCCGGACGCCAATGCCCTCGCTGAAGCCCAGCGCCTGACCCGCTCGTTCTCTTACAAGCCGCGCCATGGCAGCAATCCGCCGCGACCGATCCACGGCCTGTTCCTGATGGGCAGCCTGGGTACGCTGGCTCAAGCCGATCAAAGCGACATGGACGTTTGGGTCTGCCACGCGCCGGACCTCGGCGAAAGCGAGCTCGCGGAGCTGCGTAAAAAGTGCCAGCTGCTGGAGGTCTGGGCCGCAAGCCAAGGCGCCGAGGCGCATTTCTTCCTGATCGACCCGACGCGCTTCGTGCTCGGTGAGCGCGACACCCAGTTGAGCTCCGAAGACTGCGGCACCACCCAGCACTACCTGCTGCTGGACGAGTTCTACCGCACCGCCATCTGGCTGGCCGGCCGCACGCCGATCTGGTGGCTGGTGCCAGTCTATGAAGAGTCCGCCTACGACCGCTACACCCACACGCTGCTGTCCAAACGCTTCATCCGTGCCGACGAAAGCCTGGACCTGGGGCATCTGGCATTCATACCGCCGGGGGAATTCATCGGCGCCGGGCTCTGGCAATTGTTCAAGGGCATCGAGTCGCCCTACAAGTCCGTACTCAAGCTGCTGCTGACCGAGGTCTACGCCAGCGAGCCCCCCAAGGTTCATTGCCTGAGCCTGCGCTTCAAGCAAGCCGTTTTCGCCAATCAACTGGACCTCGACGAGTTGGACCCGTACATCGTGGTCTACCGGCGCATCGAGGAATACCTCAAGGCCCGGGGCGAGCCGGAACGGCTGGAATTGGTGCGCCGCGCGCTGTACCTGAAGGTCAATCGCAAACTGACCGGCAACACCCGCACCCAGAGCTGGCAGCGTTCATTGCTTGAGCGACTGGCCCAGGAATGGGGCTGGGATCAGCGGCAACTGGCGCTGCTCGATAGCCGCAGCCAGTGGAAAGTCCGCCAGGTCAGCGCTGAACGTCGCGCCTTGGTCAACGAGTTGAACTACAGCTACCGCTTCCTGACCCAGTTCGCCCGCACCGAAGACACCGTCAGCCTGATCAACAAGCGCGACCTCAACGTGTTGGGTCGCCGGTTGTACGCGGCCTTCGAGCGCAAGGCTGACAAGGTCGAATTCATCAACCCGGGCATCGCCCCGGACCTGGCCGAAGACACGCTGACGCTGGTGCAGGCACCCAACAAGAAGGAACCGGGGCAAACCCAGTGGGGCTTGTACAACGGCAGCCTGGCAGCCCACGAGTGGGAACATTTCGCGCCGATCAAGCGCAGCCGCCAATTGCTGGAACTCCTGACCTGGTGCCACCGTAATGGCGTGATCGACAGCAGCACGCGGCTGGCCCTGCACCCCGGCACCAGCGACCTGAGCGAGTTCGAACTGTTCAACCTGCTCGGCAGCCTGCAACAGAGCATTGCCCTGCCCCTGACCACCGTCGCGGAAGAACCCTTGCTGCGCGCCAGCGTACCGAGCGAGGTGCTGATCCTCGTGAACGTTGGCGTCGACCCGCTCAAGCACCATCGCGATTTAAACATCCTGATGACCACCGAGCGCACCGACTCGCTGAGCTATGCCGGGGTTCGCGAGAACCTGGTGCTGACGCTGGACCAGGTCACGCTCAACAGCTGGAACGAAGTGCTGGTCAGCCGCTACGACGGCCCTCATGCCCTGCTCGACTGCCTGCGCGCCTACCTCAACAACCTGCCGAGCGGGCCACAGCAGCCCAAGCTGCGGGTTCGGTGCTTCTGCCATAACCGTGCGCAATTCATTGCCCGCCGGGTAGAAGAGGTGATCGACTCCGCGCAGAACCTGCTGTTAAGCAACCTCAATCACCGTTACCTGATCCAGGTCCAGCAGCACTATCACGTGCTGGAACTGGTGCCGGGCCAGGTCAACCACGTCGCCATCGCCACCTTGCCGGCGCTGATTGATTACCTGGGTGAGGAACTGACAGGCTACAGCCCGCTGCACCTGGACCCGATGGCGCTGGAAGACCACGACCTCGCGCTGATCCTGCCGATGGGCCAGCCCGAGTGCATTCAGGTGTTCTACAGAATCAATGAGGATCAGGCTGATCTCTACGTGCTGGATGAGCTCAATGCGCTGTGGCAACAACGCCTGCCCTATCACGACGAACAAAGCCTGTTGGTGCCGTTGCAACGCTTCCTGCAATCGATCCAGTACCGGCGCGATGCCTTGTTGCCGATGGATGCCGCGCAGCCGTTGACCCTGGACACGTTGTACTACCAACTGCTGCCGTCCGGCTCCGGGCGCGCGCGCCGGGTAGAAACGCGGCCAGCGCCGCAAACGCCAGTCAACAAACCGTTCTACGACGTGCAGGCCATCATCGGCAAAGCCGCGCCGGGCGAGGTACAGGTGACGCTGTATTGCAATCAGCGAGAGTTTTCAGAGCTGGAACATGGCGACCAACTGTTCAGCGTGGTCGCGCAAGAGATCGTCGAGCAACGCCGCGAGACCGAGCGCTATCGCTGTTACATCACCGACCTCGACCTCTCGGGCCTGCTCGGTGACGGTCAGAGTTCAAGCAATCTGTATCTGCGTTACAAGGCTGACCTGGAGCGCTCGTTGAACGAGGCGCTCGAACAGGTCTGAGGAGCGTTACTCCGGGAAGTCGCCGCCATTGGCCGGCTGTGATTCGACTTCCAGCAACGTCAGCTTGAGGGTCTTGCCGCCGGGTGCCGGCCAGTCGATGTGTTGACCAACCTTGAGACCGAGCAGTGCACTGCCGACGGGCGCCAGAATGGAAATCTTGCCTTCGTCGGCATTGGCGTCTTTTGGGTAAACCAGCGTCAGGTGATAGTCCTTGCCGCTGCCTTCTTCACGGCAATGCACACGGGAATTCATCGTTACGACATCGGCAGGCACGTCTTCGTGACCGACCAGCGTATCGGCGCGGTCCAGCTCGGTTTGCAGCGCAATAACGCCCGGCAGCGTGTCATCCAGGCTGTCGATCAGGCGCTCCAGACGTTGCACGTCCAGACGAGTAAGGGTGATGGAAGGTGCGGTCATGATTAAGGCAGACTCCTTTCTTCTGCACAGAAAAAGCAAAACCCCGCCAGAAAAAGGCGGGGTTTTCACGAGCCTCGATGGGTTGAGGCGTTTCTGGACACTATCACAGCTCAATAAATATACAAGTGAGGGGCGACCAAGCCCCGATATGGGTATTTCGAGCTGAGCCAAAGGAGACCCTGCTCGCGATAGCGGCGTGTCAGACAACATCAAAGCTGAATGCTAGACCGCAATCGCGAGCAGGCTCACAGGTTTTGGGTCAGGCGGAAGTTTTGCGCTGGTGCGCCTGGGCGCAGATAACCCGGCGGCGATCATCGTCGGCCGAACGCCATTCGCGGATGTCTTCGACATGGCGAAAACACCCCAGGCACACCTTTTGTTCATCCAGCCGGCACACACCACTGCACGGCGAAGGGACCGCCGGGCTGACATTGCTGTAGAGCGGCTTCGGTGGGCGAACGACGGCAGGCTCGGTCACAATCTCACAGACCTTCGAAATCGAGTTCGACGTCCGCTTGCAGCTTGACGATGCGCTCGAGCATTTCGCCCAACTGCTCTTCGCTCTTGTCGCACATCCAGCGCTCGCTCTCTTCGTCGTAGTCAAAGTGGAAACCACCGGAGACCGCCGCCAGCCACAGCTGACGCAGCGGCTCCTGACGACTGAAGATCAACTGGCTGCCGTTTTCGAACTTGACGGTGAGCACACCGGCCGAACTCTCCAGATCGATATCCAGGTCACACTCGTCAAAAATATCCTCCAGCGTCTGCTGGGTGGCATCGACCAGATCGTGGAAACGGGCTTCGGTCAAACTCATTGCGGCAACCTCAAAAAGTGTCTGTTCACGCTCAAGCGCCGCAAGATACGGGCGAGCCCCGGTGATTGCAAAGGATAACGACCCAAGGTGATCACTAAACCTGTTGGACCGAGCCTGCTCGAGAAGGGCCCATCATATTCAACATCAATGTTGACTGACACTACGCCTTCGCGAGCCGGCTCGCTCCCACAGGGATTGCGCCCGGCTGACCGGCATCGTGCCAAGCCCCGCCGGACGGGAGCCCCGTCGCATAGGCAAGCTGACGGGTGGCCGGTATACTCCGGCGCAATTAACGCATTTTCAAGGATTTCGCCATGAAGCGCCTGATCTCTTCCCTTGCTGCGCTCGTCGCGGTTGCCTGCCTTGTGTCGGCCTGTGGTCAAAAAGGCCCGCTGTATCTGCCAGACGAAGACCAGGACCCTGTCGAACAGGCCAAGTCCTCGCAAAAACAGCCTGTCTCCAAAGCACACAAGCACGACGTCTACCAATAAGGGAACGCCATGGACGCTTTTAACTACCGTGGCGGGGAGCTGTTTGCCGAAGGTGTGGCCCTGTCGGCCATCGCCGAACGTTTCGGCACACCGACCTACGTCTACTCCCGCGCGCACATCGAAGCCCAATACCTGGCATACGCCGATGCACTGGCCGGTATGCCGCACCTGGTCTGCTTTGCCGTCAAGGCCAACTCCAACCTGGGTGTACTGAATGTCCTGGCGCGTCTGGGCGCCGGTTTTGACATCGTCTCCCGTGGCGAGCTGGAACGTGTGCTGGCCGCTGGCGGCAGCGCTGACAAGATCGTGTTCTCCGGTGTCGGCAAGACCCGTGACGACATGCGTCGCGCCCTCGAAGTCGGCGTGCATTGCTTCAACGTCGAATCCACCGATGAGCTGGAACGCCTGCAAGTGGTCGCCGCCGAGCTGGGGGTTCGCGCACCGATCTCGCTGCGTGTGAACCCGGACGTTGATGCGGGCACGCACCCGTACATTTCCACCGGTCTCAAAGAGAACAAGTTCGGCATCGCCATTGCCGACGCCGAAGACGTGTACATCCGCGCCGCGCAACTGCAAAACCTGGAAATTGTCGGCGTCGATTGCCACATCGGTTCGCAGCTGACCACCCTGCCACCCTTCATCGATGCCCTCGACCGCCTGCTGGGCCTGGTCGACCGCCTCGGCGATTGCGGCATCTACCTGCGCCACATCGATCTCGGTGGTGGTTTGGGCGTGCGTTACCGCGACGAAGAGCCACCGTTGGCTGGCGACTACATCAAGGCTGTGCGCGAGCGTCTCGACGGGCGTGACCTGGCACTGGTATTCGAACCGGGCCGCTTCATCGTGGCCAACGCCGGCGTGCTGCTGACCCAGGTCGAGTACCTCAAGCACACCGAACATAAAGACTTCGCCATCGTCGATGCGGCCATGAACGACTTGATCCGCCCGGCGCTGTATCAGGCCTGGATGGACGTCACCGCCGTGCGCCCGCGTGACACCGCGGCGCGTGCCTACGACATCGTCGGCCCGATCTGCGAAACCGGCGACTTCCTGGCCAAGGATCGTCAGCTGGCCCTGGAAGAAGGCGACCTGCTGGCCGTGCATTCGGCTGGCGCCTACGGGTTTGTCATGAGTTCCAACTACAACACCCGCGGCCGCGCCGCTGAAGTGTTGGTGGACGGTGATCAGGCAATTGAAGTGCGTCGCCGTGAGACGGTAGCCGAGTTGTTTGCTGGCGAAAGCCTGCTGCCGGAGTAACCCCATGCTGCTGCGTTTTACCAAGATGCACGGCCTGGGCAATGACTTCATGGTCCTCGACCTGGTCAGCCAGCACGCGCACATTCTGCCCAAGCACGCCAAACAATGGGGCGATCGGCACACCGGCATCGGTTTCGACCAGTTGCTGATCGTCGAGGCGCCGAGCAATCCGGACGTGGATTTCCGTTATCGGATCTTCAACTCCGACGGCTCCGAAGTGGAACAGTGCGGCAACGGTGCGCGTTGTTTCGCCCGCTTCGTGCTCGACAAGCGCCTGACCGCAAAACGGCAGATTCGCGTCGAGACCAAAAGCGGCATCATCGAACTGGATATCCGCAGCGACGGCCAGATTGGTGTCAACATGGGCGCACCGCGCCTGGTACCGACCGAGATTCCATTCGACGCGTCAGAACAGGCCTTGAGTTATAAGCTCGATGTCGAGGGTACGACCGTCGAACTGGCCGCCGTGTCCATGGGCAACCCCCATGCCGTGCTGCGGGTCAGCGACATCAATAACGCACCGGTGCATGAACTGGGGCCGAAAATCGAACACCACCCGCGCTTCCCGGCGCGGGTCAATGTCGGTTTTCTCCAGGTCATCGACCGGAACCGAGCGCAGTTGCGCGTCTGGGAACGTGGCGCCGGGGAAACCCAGGCCTGCGGCACCGGTGCCTGCGCAGCTGCAGTGGCCGCGATCAGCCAGGGGTGGATGGATTCGCCGCTATTGATCGACCTGCCTGGCGGGCGCTTGTCCATTGAGTGGGCAGGCCCTGGCCAACCGGTCATGATGACCGGCCCGGCAGTCCGCGTATACGAAGGACAAGTGCGTCTTTGAGTGAGCGAAATCCATGACCGACAAGCCCCAGGTTCCCGCCCTGCAGCCCGACGAATCCCCTTCCGAAAGCCTTGAGGCGGCGGCGATTGCCGCGTACCTGGAGGCTCATCCGGATTTCTTCATCGAGCACGAAGAACTGCTCCCGGCCATGCGCATTCCGCACCGTCGCGGCGACACCATTTCGCTGGTCGAACGCCAGATGACCATCCTGCGCGACCGCAACATCGAGCTGCGGCATCGCCTGTCGCACTTGATGGACGTGGCCCGCGACAACGACCGTCTCTTTGACAAGACCCGCCGCCTGATTCTCGCGCTGATGGACGCCACCAGCCTGGAAGACGTGGTGATCAGCGTCGAAGACAGCTTGCGCCAGGATTTCCAGGTGCCTTTTGTCAGCCTGATCCTGCTGGGCGACAACCCGATGCCGGTGGGCCGCTGGGTGACTCACGCCGAGGCGCAAACGACCATCGGCGGCTTGCTCTCGGAAGATAAAAGCGTCAGCGGCAGCCTGCGCGAACACGAACTGGACTTCCTGTTCGGCGAAGAACAGCGCAAGCAAATCGGCTCCACCGCCGTCGTCGCGATCAGCCATCAAGGCATTCACGGCATCCTGGCCATCGCCAGCCGTGATCCGCAACACTACAAAAGCTCGGTCGGCACCCTGTTCCTGAGCTACATCGCCGAAGTCATGGGCCGCGTGCTGCCACGGGTCAACAGCTCCCTGCGCTCGGTCCGCTGAGCATGGAACGGCAACTGGACGCTTACTGCGAACACCTGCGCAGTGAGCGGCAGGTGTCGCCTCATACGCTGTACGCCTACCGTCGCGACCTCGATAAGGTGCTGGGCTTCTGCGTCAAACAGAACATCGGCAGCTGGGCTGCACTGGACATCCAGCGCCTGCGCAGCCTGATCGCCCGCCTGCATTCACAGGGCCAATCGTCCCGCAGCCTCGCGAGACTGTTATCAGCGGTTCGCGGGCTCTATCACTATCTGAATCGCGAAGGCCTGTGCGACCACGACCCGGCCAATGGCCTGGCGCCGCCCAAAGGCGAACGCCGCCTGCCGAAAACCCTCGACACCGACCGCGCGCTGCAACTGCTGGAGGGCGCGGTGGAGGATGATTTCCTGGCGCGGCGGGATCAGGCGATTCTGGAGTTGTTCTATTCCTCGGGATTACGTCTTTCAGAGCTGACCGGGCTCAATCTGGATCAGCTGGATCTGGCCGACGGCATGGTTCAAGTGCTGGGCAAGGGTAGCAAAACCCGTCTGTTGCCGGTCGGCAAGAAAGCGCGCGAAGCGCTGGAGCTGTGGTTGCCCCTGCGCGCGATGACCAACCCGGCCGACGACGCCGTATTCGTCAGCCAGCAAGGCCGACGCCTCGGGCCACGAGCGATTCAGGTGCGAGTCAAGGCGGCCGGCGAGCGGGAGCTGGGGCAAAACCTGCACCCGCACATGCTGCGGCACTCCTTTGCCAGCCACTTGCTCGAGTCCTCGCAGGACTTGCGCGCGGTGCAGGAACTGCTCGGCCACTCGGACATCAAGACCACCCAGATCTACACCCACCTGGATTTCCAGCACCTGGCCACGGTTTACGACAGCGCCCATCCACGGGCCAAACGCATTAAAGGCGATGACTCATGACCATCCAATTGATCACCTTCGACCTCGACGACACCCTCTGGGACACCGCCCCGGTGATCATCAGCGCCGAGGCCGTACTGCGTGAATGGCTGACCGAGCATGCGCCGAACCTTGGGGGCGTACCGGTAGAGCATTTGTGGGCGATTCGTGAGCGGATCCTCAGTAGTGAACCGGGGCTCAAGCACCGCATCAGCGCGTTGCGTCGTCGAGTGTTGTTCCACGCCCTGGAAGAAGCCGGTTACGACGATCACCAGGCAAACGATCTCGCCGACCAAAGCTTTGAAGTGTTTTTGCATGCGCGGCATCAGATCGAGGTGTTCCCGGAAGTCGAGCCGACCCTGGAAACCCTGGCCAAACACTACGCCCTCGGCGTGGTCACCAATGGCAACGCCGATGTGCGTCGGTTAGGGCTGGCGGACTACTTCAAGTTTGCCTTGTGCGCCGAAGACATCGGCATCGCCAAACCGGATGCGCGCTTGTTTCATGAAGCGTTGCAACGTGGCGGGGCAACACCTGAAACGGCTGTGCACATTGGCGATCATCCAGGCGATGACATTGCCGGTGCGCAGCAGGCAGGGCTGCGGGCGATCTGGTTTAACCCGCAAGGTAAAGCGTGGGAAGCGCCGAAGGCTCCGGATGCCGAGATTCGCAGTTTGACCGAATTGCCGGCGTTGCTGGCCCTGTGGAATTCCCGACACCCATCCTGAAACCACCGATTTTCCCTTGTAGAAGTGAGCCCGCTCGCGATTGCGGTGTGACATTCAGCATTTATGTTGCCTGACACACCGCAATCGCGAGCAGGCTCACTTCTACAGGGGATCGTGTCGAGCTCAAGCGTTTTGCACCGCCCATGAAAAAGCCCGCAGCGACGGCGGGCTTTTTCAGCAAGCAAGGGCAGACGCTTAGATAGGCCGGCTGCCGTACTTGTTATCAGGCTTCTTGGGAGGATCGGCGACCACGTTGGCCTCCACTTCCTGCACCTTGCCGCCCTTGGCCAAAAACTCTTCCATGGCCCGCGCGAGAGCATCGCGTTCCTTGTTCTTGGCTTCGACACTCGGCAGCTCATCGACCGATACCGCTGCCTTGGCTTTGCCTTTGGCGGTCGGAACGGGCGCGTCGCCACCGTCGTCTTCAGCGACGTCTTCGGCCGCTGCTTCCAGACCTTCTTCGGTTTCGTCGTCGTCGCCTACTTCGAGGTCGTCGTTTTCCAGATCATCGTCGCTCATGTTCTACCTCATGACTCTTGCGAAAAGCAGATTAGTTATAGCCCAGCTTTACCGTCTGTCGACAGTTGCCGGAAAAATTCAATAACCGCTGGTGACCAGCGGTTCATGCCTCTTCACCGTGCACGGTGGCGAGGACTTTACGGGCACCGCCAAAATCACGGTGCTCGCCCAGATAAACACCTTGCCAGGTCCCCAGCGCCAGTCGGCCTGCCGAGATCGGCAAACTGAGCTGACAGCCAAGCACGCTGGCCTTGAAGTGCGCCGGGAGGTCGTCCAGGCCTTCGTCGTTATGCTCATAGCCGTCTGTTCCTTGTGGGATCAGACGATTGAAAAATCGTTCGAAGTCGCGACGTACCGCCGGATCGGCGTTCTCGTTGATGGTCAACGACGCCGAGGTATGCTGTAGCCACAAATGCAACAGACCGACCCGACACGCCTTGAGTTCAGGCAAGCCGGCGAGTAACTCGTCCGTTACCAGATGAAAGCCCCGGGGCCGTGCCCGCAGGGTAATCAGAGTCTGTTGCCACATACAGTTCTCCGCACGTTCGGGGCGCATTCTAGCGCGCTCTGGGAAAAAACAAAGGCCCTAATATTCCTTCAATCATGTAAGCCATTGCCTGCAGAAAAACGCCCGTCGCAAACGCCCCTGAACGTGTACGAAAAAACCTTTCAGCAGGTCCTTCACTGACAAACGCCAGACAAAAAAATGCCCGGCAAGCCGGGCAAGTTTTTTATGCGCGTCTTACAAGTTGTAGCCGCGTTCGTTATGGAGTGCCAGGTCGATGCCGACAGCCTCTTCTTCTTCCGTGATACGCAGGCCCATGACAGCGTCCAGGACCTTGAGAATGATGAAGGTGACGATCGCGGTGTAGATCACCGTGAAGCCCACGCCTTTGCACTGGATCCAGACTTGTGCGGCGATGTCGGTGACGGTGCCGAAGCCACCCAGCGACGGTGCAGCGAACACACCGGTCAGGATCGCGCCGAGGATACCGCCGATACCGTGCACACCGAAGGCGTCCAGGGAATCGTCATAACCGAGTTTGCGTTTCAGGGTGGTGGCGCAGAAGAAGCACACCACGCCCGCTGCCAGGCCGATCACCAGCGCGCCCATCGGGCCCACCGTGCCAGCGGCTGGCGTAATGGCGACCAGACCGGCGACCACACCCGAAGCAATACCCAGTGCACTCGGTTTGCCGTGAGTCATCCACTCGGCGAACATCCAGCCCAGTGCGGCCGCGGCGGTTGCGATCTGCGTTACCAGCATCGCCATGCCGGCGGTACCGTTGGCCGCCGCAGCGGAACCGGCGTTGAAGCCGAACCAGCCGACCCACAACATCGCGGCGCCCATCAAGGTGTAACCGAGGTTGTGCGGGGCCATCGGAGTGGTCGGGAAGCCTTTGCGCTTGCCCAGTACCAGGCAGGCAATCAGACCGGCCACACCGGCGTTGATGTGCACCACGGTGCCGCCGGCGAAGTCGAGTACGCCCCAGTCCCACAACAGGCCGCCGTTACCGGACCAGACCATGTGCGCAATCGGTGCGTAAACCAGGGTGAACCACACGCCCATGAAGATCAGCATGGCGGAGAACTTCATCCGCTCGGCGAAGGCACCGACGATCAGCGCAGGAGTGATGATGGCGAAGGTCATCTGGAAGGTAACGAACACCGCCTCAGGGAACAGCGCCGCAGGACCCGTCAGGCTGGCTGGCGTGATGCCGGCGAGGAAGGCCTTGTTCAGGCTCCCGAAGAACGAGTTGAAATTGATGACGCCCTGTTCCATGCCGGTGGTGTCGAACGCGATGCTGTAGCCATAAATGACCCACAGGACGCTGATCAGGCCGGTAATGGCGAAGCACTGCATCATCACGGAAAGAATGTTTTTGGACCGAACCATGCCGCCGTAGAACAGCGCGAGGCCGGGAATGGTCATGAACAGCACGAGGGCTGTCGAGGTCATCATCCAGGCGGTGTCGCCAGAGTTGAGGACTGGGGCCGCCACTTCGTCTGCCGCCAAGGCCAGGCCGGGCATTACGAGGGACAACAGGGCTCCTAGCCCTGCGAATTTACGCAGAGTCATATTGTTTTCTCCTGGGGCGTTGGGTTTGTGGCGGCGTTTAAATCGCGTCGGTATCGGTTTCGCCGGTACGGATGCGAATCGCCTGTTCCAGATTGACCACGAAGATCTTGCCGTCACCGATCTTGCCGGTGTTGGCTGCCTTGGTTATCGCCTCGATAACCCGGTCCAGATCCTTGTCGTCAATGGCGACATCGATCTTCACCTTGGGCAGAAAATCGACCACGTATTCCGCGCCGCGATATAGCTCGGTGTGACCCTTCTGCCGACCGAAGCCTTTGACTTCAGTAACGGTAATGCCCTGCACGCCGATCTCGGACAGCGACTCGCGCACGTCGTCCAGTTTGAACGGCTTGATGATGGCAGTGACTAGCTTCATGAAAACTCTCTCCCGAATTGGTGGACTTGCCCCAGGAAAACAAACCCGACTCAAGTCTAAGCGCAGTGCCTGGCTTTGTAACGCATCGTCGGCCTTGAATGCCCGTCCGACCCCAGCTAACCACCCCGTACGAAACACTTCCCCCGTTTCGCCTGGCGCACTGCATTCGTCACAGCGACTGCATCAGTGCATGGGTTGATAGTCACTAAGCAGAAAGCTTGCCATCTCGCCAAAACCCACTGAATTCAATCCCTTGGCCAATACCACGAGCCGGCGCCCTCCATTACCCGCGAACTAACGCACAACAACAGTGCGCTGCCGTCCGTCCGCATGCGCGAAAAGCGTGCGTCGACGACCCGCCGAAATTGACTATAGACACTGCGTGATACACTGCCCGCCATTGTTGACAGGACATTTGCCATGCTCGCACCCAAAGACTTCCTCGACGCCCTGACCGGCACCGCCTCACGCCTCTTCAGCGGCGACACCCCGCTGCCGAAAAGCGAAATCGAAAGCCAGTTCAAGGCTTTGTTGCAGAGTGGCTTCAGCAAGCTGGATCTGGTGAGCCGGGAAGAGTTCGATAGCCAGATGGTCGTGCTCGCACGCACCCGGGCACGGCTGGAGAGTCTTGAAGCCAAGGTGGCGGAGCTGGAAGCGAAGCTGAATCCACCTGCCGAGTAACACTGAAAATCCCTGTGGGAGCGGGCTCGCCCGCGAATAGCGTCACCTCGGTCTACCAGCCCTCCCACACTGGATAGACCGCCCCCTGTAGGAGCTGCCGTAGGCTGCGATCTTTTGATCTTCCGCCCCGCCACAATCTCGGCAACGTCCTACAAAGATCACCACCGCCGTCCGATAGCGCCGCGAAGCCCAGGTTCCTAAGCTCATCCCCAGCTGAATATTCAGCACTGGGTTTGGCGACCTGGAAGCTTAAGGTGCACGACGACCATCTCTCGAGTCATGGCGGCTGTGCGTGGGAGACCTTCGGGTCTGCCGGGTTCCTTTTGCTCCGGTTCGCCAACCCGCGTACAGCTGCCACCCCAATCGTTTGGCGACGATTGCCGGCAGCCCCATTAGCAAAAGGAGCTGTATCAATGAATAGCGATGACGCTTATCTGTCCCCACACATCTTCATCCGCCACAAACTCTATCTCCACGCCCTGCTGTTGGAAAACCAAGCCTGGTTTAGCGCCCGTGATCTAGGCCGTCTCTTGCGCCTCTTCCTCGACGAACGCGCCGTCCGCAAACTCGATCCTGATCAACATCAATCCGCGCGAGTTCTCATCCACGGCACCCTCGAAAACACCCTGCTAATCAGCGAATCTGGCGTCTACGCCCTGCTCGTCTACCACTACTGCCCCGAATACCGAGGCCTGCGCGAATGGCTGACCCACGACGTAGTGCCAGCCCTCAGAGACGCCCAACATCCGGCAACAAGCGAACGCCCGATTCTGAGTCTGTTGAACTGGCCGGAGATGTCGCTGAGTTTGCTGCACTGGAATAACCAGCCGTGGATTCGGTTGCAGGATGTTCCGCAGATGCTTGCCGGGCCATGAACGGCCGCAGCGCTCGATCAATGCATCGTGGTGGAAGCGTGCTTCGCGGATGTTGCAATCGCTTTAAGTATTTGAAGCCCTACCACGTTCGATTTCGGCTTCCCGCAAATCGTAAGTCGCTTGCAGGTTCAGCCAGAACTCGGGCGTGGTGTTCAGGCAATGAGATACCTTGCCCGCTAGATCGGCACTGACACAACGCTGGTACATGACGATTTCGTTTACCGTTTCCAAACATTCGTCCAACGAATGGGCGAACGCTGATTCTGAAATGCCTAACGGCTCAAGAAACTCCTCTTTGAGGATTTCACCGGGATGAATCGGCCGCATTCCATTACTGTTCATTTTTCCTCTCCGAAGGCAGCGATCAATTGACGATCATAAGCAGCCCTGCCAGCCAGACAAGATCGCTCACACCCTTTCGCCGCCGTCCTTCATCAATCCAGGCAACGTCCTACAACAACCTCATCCCGCGACTGATTACGTCGTAAATCCCCACTCCCTTACGCTTCCCCCATCAGAAAGACACTCGCAACATCCTGCGAAGATTTGGCACCTGCGCCATCACACGCCCCCGACTACCCTTCAAAAAACCGCAGGAAGCGGTTCCCGTAAAGCTCAAGGAACGACCATGTCCCTCTCCATCGTTCACAGCCGCGCCCAGATTGGTGTCGATGCGCCCGCCGTTACCGTAGAAGTCCATCTGGCCAACGGTCTGCCGTCATTGACGATGGTCGGATTACCCGAAGCGGCGGTAAAGGAAAGCAAGGATCGGGTACGCAGCGCGATCATCAACTCCGGTCTGCAATTCCCGGCGCGGCGCATCACGCTGAATCTCGCGCCTGCGGACTTACCAAAGGACGGCGGCCGATTCGATCTGGCGATTGCCTTGGGGATTCTGTCCGCCAGCGTGCAGGTGCCGACGTTGACGCTGGATGACATTGAATGCCTGGGAGAGCTGGCGTTGTCCGGCGCGGTACGTGCCGTGAGAGGCGTGTTGCCGGCTGCACTGGCTGCACGCAAGGCCGGACGCTCGTTGATGGTGCCACGGGCGAACGCCGAGGAAGCGTGCCTGGCCTCGGGGTTGAAGGTGTTTGCCGTGGACCATCTGCTGGAAGCCGTTGCTCACTTCAACGGACATACGCCGGTCGAGCCCTACGTTTCCAATGGCTTGCTCTACGCCAGCAAACCCTATCCGGACTTGAATGAAGTGCAGGGGCAAATCTCGGCCAAGCGCGCATTGCTGATTGCGGCGGCTGGGGCTCATAACCTGCTCTTTAGCGGACCGCCGGGGACCGGGAAAACGTTGTTGGCGAGTCGGTTACCGGGGCTGCTTCCCCCGTTAGCCGAAAACGAGGCGCTGGAAGTCGCTGCCATTCAATCCGTCACCAGTTGCGTGCCCTTGAGCCACTGGCCGCAAAGACCATTCCGCCAGCCCCATCACTCCGCCTCGGGGCCGGCATTGGTTGGCGGTGGCTCGAAGCCGCAACCCGGCGAGATCACCCTCGCCCATCATGGCGTGCTGTTCCTCGACGAACTTCCGGAATTCGATCGCAAGGTGTTGGAGGTTTTAAGGGAACCGCTGGAGTCCGGGCACATCGTGATTTCCCGCGCCAAGGATCGCGTGAGGTTTCCGGCGCGCTTTCAACTGGTGGCCGCGATGAACCCGTGTCCCTGTGGATATCTTGGCGAACCCAGCGGCAAATGCAGTTGTACACCGGACATGGTCCAGCGTTATCGCAACAAATTGTCGGGGCCTCTGCTGGATCGGATCGACCTGCACCTGACTGTCGCCCGAGAAGCCACGGCTCTGAATCCTGCGCTCAAACCCGGTGATGACACCGCCACTGCTGCGGTACTGGTCGCCGACGCCCGGGAGCTTCAAAACAAACGCCAAGGCTGTGCCAACGCATTCCTTGATTTGCCAGGGCTGCGTCGACACTGCAAGTTATCCACAACCGACGAGGCGTGGCTGGAAACTGCTTGCGAGCGTTTGACCTTGTCACTCAGGTCAGCCCATCGACTGCTCAAAGTCGCACGCACTTTGGCAGACCTTGAACAGGTCGATGGCATCACCCGCGAACATCTGGCGGAGGCATTGCAGTATCGGCCAAGCACAAACTGACGAAAGTCATTCCTTGGTCAGATCAACCAACGGCACCTGCCGCACCTCAGTCTCCCGCCCACCCTGAATCTCGCTCACCCGCTTCAGCGCCTTATCCACAGCCCCTTTATCTGCCAACAGGCTGTAATGAATCTGAAACTGCTTCTGCTCTTTAACCCCAATCATCGGCACCAAACCAAGCGGCCGCTGGTACCGACGGTTGTAGGAAAAACTCGTCCCTGGCTCCAATCCGGTGACATACCCCTGCCCTTGCGTATCGGTGTTTTTCCACAGCGAAAACACTGGCAACTGCTGAGTATTAAACCCAACCGACACCCCAAGGCTCCCGGCCTTGTTATGCAGCACGGTCAGCGTATCGCCCTTGGCGTCGCCGTAGGGCACGACGTTGTAAACCGTCTCGTCGTAGTCCTTGGTCGGCGCACGGTAAGTCTGCCAATCCGGCAAATCCCCTTTGGCCTTGTCGTTGAATGGCGACACCTGTTTCACCGGTGCCACAAACCGCGCGCCCTGCTCCAGGAACGGCGTGCTGAAGTTGCTGTGGTACAGCGCCTGGTATTCCTTCGGATAATCCCCGTTGTTGGTCAGGGTGTCGTTGAGGGCAAACGTGACGCTACCGGGCTCTGTGACCAGTTCGGTCATCACCGAGAAGTCGACTTTCTTGAACGCCTGTTCTTTAAGCTCGCCACGCAGGCTGATGGCGTAAGGCGGTTTCTCATCGATGTGCAGGGTGACTTTGCTGGCCGGGATGTTGGCGGCGCGGCCATGGAGGGTCAGCAGTTCGCCGTTGTCCATGCCGGGATGGCCGACCCATTCGTAGCCGCAGCGGGCAACCAGTTCGTTGAAGCCTTCGAGCCAGCCCAGGCCGCCGCGGCCGTTGAGTTCGATGAAGGACGGATTGACCACATCCTTGACCGGCGAATCCCAACCCATGCGCACAGTACCAACCGACGCCTGCAAGACGTTCATCCCGCGGGTCGGTACCACCGAGAGTTTCATCGTGCCGTTATCGATGTCGACGATGCTGACGCCCTCTTGCCGACCGCCGTGCAAGGTGCGAAGGGTCACGGAAAAAGGTCGGTCGGTTTTCAGTCCGAGTTGTTGGCTGGTGATCTGCCAATTCTGGGGAGCCTTGTCGCTGTCGAGCAATACGTAATCCCAGGCCAGGGCGTGAGAGGCAGCGGTGAGCGCGCCGAGTGCGACAGCGAATTTGAGCGGGGTCATGGGGAAAGCCTTTCTTGGAGTTGTGGGTTTTTTATAGCGCTGATGAATCGTTTCAGCAAGCTTAAAAAAGCACACCACCAAACCTTCCCACGTCAATTCAAATTGACCTCATGCAACCTCTGCGCACTTACGCTAGTCTCATACGGTTTTGGACCTCCGCTAATTGACGGCGACATCATTATGACATTAAGGTCGCCAGCTAATTGCAGGAGCAAGCGCAGACGCTTTTGTCTGTCATTTTTGCGCAACGGAACATAGGGAGTTTGAATGCGCGGGGCATTATTACGCAGCGGTAAGAGCGGGTCATTCATTGCCCTGGGTGAAACAGGTCAGCCGGTCTACCGGGCTGCCTTGCAATTGCGCGAAGCCATTCGCCGCAAAAATCCTGAGTTGGTCGATCATCTGGCCATCCCCCAAAGCGATGAGCTCGGTAACCAGATCGACTGGTACAGCGGCCTCGACGGTGATGTGATCCCGTGGAGCAGTGCGACCGAAGAAGAACGCGCCCCTGCCCGCCGCCAACTTGAAGCGCTGAAAACCGCGCTCGAGGAACTGAGCCAGCGTTTCCTGGTGACTGATTCCGGCGAACCGCAGCAAGGCGACAAAGCCGTGTTCGGCAAGCTGCTCAAGCGCGTCATTCATTTCCCCGACGAGAATTTCGTCTACCTGGTGCAAGGCAAACCGGTGCTGACCTTTTGGGGTTTCGAGCATGCCGGTAACGGCACTCGCGATCCCCTGCACTGCCTCTATCAGGTTCCGCCCGCGTTCACGCTTCCACCTGAGGTCGAACCCGCGCCTGTTGTTGCGCCCGTCGTACCGGTGGTTGCTCGTCCATGGTGGCGTCGCTGGTGGTGGCTGTTGCTGCTGCCGCTCCTGCTGCTGCTTTTGTGGTTGCTGCTCGGCCTGCGCGGTTGCGTGCCGATTCCGTCGGTGGCGGTAGATCTGTTGCCTGAGGGCATCGTGCCGGTGGAAAAACAACTGGAAGAGCCGCAAGTGACTGGCAATGTCACGACGCTGAATGGCGTTCCGGTGAATGGCGCTGTCGTGGGCTCCACCACAGGAACTGGCACCGCCGTGACCGGTACTCATGGAGTAGAAGCGCCCGCGGTCGAAGGTAGCGAGGCTGACACAGCGCCCGCCGGCGTGACCCAAGACCCCGCCAAAGACCCGGCAGCAGACCCGGCCGCCGAATCGCCAACCACACCACCCGAAAACAAAACCGCGCCGCCGGATATCACCTCCCCCGAGGGCGAAAAACCCGCCGCTGCCGCAAAACCCGGCCCTCCCCTGAGCATTCCGCCAGACGCCGCTGACGGTGCCGCCAAGTTCCTCGACGGTCAGTACCGTGCCGGGGCGGGTATTCAGGATCGCCGGACCGGCAAACCGCTGCGTCTGGAGTACCAGCTCAAGGACGGCAAGGGCGAAGTTACCGTGCATCAGGCCGACGGCACCAAGTGCAGCGGGCCAGTGAGCGCTACCATGAAGGGAGGCAGCCTGGCCATCGACAGCCAGGGTCAGGCCGTGTGCGCTGACGGCAGCACGTACGACATGCCCAAGGTCAACTGCCGCAAAGGGGCGACCACGGTCGCGGACTGCACCGGCGGTTACGGAAAAGATCAATTCCCCATGTCCATGCGGCACGTGGCCGAATAAAAACGGAATAACCCGACATGTTGCCTGAAGTCACCCAATTCGAAGACACCGTCACGCTGGTCAGCGACACCGGCATCCAGTTCATGGATTTCGCCCTGCGCCTGGATCCCCGCAAGGAACCGGCGGGCGAATTCGCGCCGATGATCAGCGGGTTGATCTGCCGCCTGGCGTACAACGAAGAGAAAGACTTCTTTTTCTACGAGCCCGAACCGGAAAAGATCGAGAAAGCCAAGCCTGCGTTCAGCGTCGACATGAAAAGCAGCCTCGAATTGCTCGACGGTGTCTGGCTGCCGACTCCGTTTTTCCGTTTCATGCCGCCTCATCGCTTCGATGAAGGTCCGACCAACTGGTCGCGCATGCGCCTGGTGAAACTGGCGACACCCGACATTGACGGCAACACCCACCGTCTGACGATGGCGTTCGACAGCCGCGTCATGCCCAAGCGTGACGGCACCGCTTACCTGGCGCCAAATGAAGAGGACATCAGCTCCGGTGTGTCCTTCAAACTGGCAACCAAGGCCAGCGAAACCCGCTGGTTCCTGGCGCAGCCGTGGGTCAACGAGTGGCTGCTGGAAGTCTTCAACGAAGGCAATGCCCACCGTTCGCGCGCGGAGCTGGACACCGATATCCGCGCCAACTATCACCTGGCGCACTACCTCAATTTGCTCAGCCTGTTGGGCGCACCGTCCGCCGCCCAGCAATCGACGGCCCGTGCGAAAGTTGAAATCCCCGAGCTGAAAGTGGTCGCCAACGACAGCAATGGCCTGGTCAAACCGATTCCGGTGGACCTGGTGCTGGACGTCGGCAACTCGCGCACCTGCGGCATCCTGATCGAGAACCACGGTCAGGCCGGCTCCGGGCTGAAGCAGAACTACGTGCTGGAACTGCGCGACCTGATCACCCCGGAACACACCTACAACCTACCGTTCGAAAGCCGCGTGGAATTCGCTCAGGCGTACTTCGGCAAGGACCACTGCTCGGTCAAGAGCGGCCGGCACGATGCGTTCCAGTGGGCGACGATTGCCCGCGTCGGCAATGAGGCCAGCCGTCTGGCCAGCCGTCGTCGCGGCACCGAAGGCTCTACCGGCCTGTCCAGCCCGAAACGCTACCTGTGGGACGAAAATGCCTACGGCCACGGCTGGCGTTTCAACTGCTCGTACATCAAGACCGACAGCGAGCCGTACGCCACCGCCGCGCCGTTCTCGCACTTGATCAACGAAACCGGCGAGGCGCTGTACAGCCTTGAAGAAGATGATCGTCTGCCAGTGTTCATGCCGCGTTATTCGCGCAGCTCGCTGATGACCTTCATGCTCGCCGAAGTGCTGGCCCAGGCGCTGTCGCAAATCAACAGCCCGGCCCAGCGCTCGCGCCAGGGTCACACCCGCGTGCCGCGCCAGCTCAACAGCATCACCCTGACCGTGCCGCCGGGCATGCCCCAGGCCGAGCGCAGCATCCTCAACGAACGCATGCTGCAAGCCATCGGCCTGGTGTGGAAAAGCCTCGGCTGGCATGCCGGCGAGGAAGACCCGCATTTGGATCAGGCTGTCAGCCCGCGCACGCCGATCCCGAGCATTCGCGTGGAATGGGACGAAGCCTCCTGCGGACAGTTGGTGTACCTGTACACCGAGGTCAACGAAAACTTCGCCGGTCACCCGGAAGAGTTTTTCGACACCATCGCCCGGCCCGACAAAACCGACCGCGAACGCATCACCCTGGCGACCATCGACATCGGCGGCGGCACCACCGACCTGGTGATCACCGACTACCGCCTCGACCGCGCCGGCAACACCGGCAGCGGCAGCAACGTGCACATCGTGCCCGAACAGCGTTTTCGCGATGGCTTCAAAGTGGCCGGTGACGACATCCTGCTGGACGTGATTCAAGACTTCATTCTGCCGAGCTTCGAAAAAGCCTTGCAGAACGCGGGCGTGAAAGCCCCGGATTCACTGATGTCGCGTCTGTGTGGCGACGAGTCGGTCAGCGCTCAGGACATGATCCTGCGCCAGCAATTGAACCTGCAGGTGTTCGTCCCACTGGGCCTGGCGCTGCTCAAGGCGTACGAGCACTACGATCCGCAGGTCCCTCAAGAAGTCACCCCGCAAAGCTATCGCCAATTGCTCGGTGACAACGCGATCAGCCAGACCGTGCTCGACTACGTCAACGCCGCCGTGCGCCGCGATGTCGGGGGCCAGAGCGGTTTCGACCTGTACGAATCGCTGATCGGCTTCGACCTGCAAAAGCTCCACGCCGCGTTTCTCAACGATCAGATCAACATCACCAAGATCCTCGGCGCACTCTGTGAAGTGGTCGCGCACTATCCGTGCGATGTTCTGCTGCTGACTGGCCGCCCTTCGCGTCTGCCCGGCATCCAGGCGTTCATTCGCAAGGTGCTGCCGCTGCCACCCGGGCGCATTCTGGCGCTGCAAAACTATCGCACCGGCGGCTGGTACCCGTTCCACAAGAACGGCCGCATTGACGACCCGAAAAGCACCGCTTCGGTGGGCGCAATGTTGTGCCTGTTGTGCGCCAACCACAGCGTGCCGAACTTCTACTTCCGCTCTTCGGCGCTCAAACCGTATTCGACGGTCAAGCACATCGGCGTCATCGACCTGAACAACGTGATCAAGGATGCCGACGTGCTGTACCGCGACATCCAGTCCGAAGACTACAAAATCAAGTTGCCGGAAATCGGAACGGGCGATGACGCCGACACGCCGCAGCTGGAAATGCGCGGCGACCTGCGTCTCGGTTTCCGCCAGTTGGCCGCTGATCGCTGGGCGGCTTCGCCGCTGTACATCCTGCGGTTCACCAAGGCCGGCCGGGAAAAGTTCTCCCGGGCGATTGGAGAAAACGGCAGCGCGCCGCTGCTCAAGGTGCGCTTCGAGGTCAAGGCGGCCGACAAGTACACGCGCAAGCAGGATCTGGTCAGCGACCGCCTTTCGGTTCGCGACATCGAATCCAACAGTAACAACGTCAACTTCAACCCGCGCAGCGACCTCGAGCTGGAACTCAACACCATGCTCGACGCCGGCCTGCGCGAGACCAAGTACTGGCTCGACAGTGGAAGTGTGAAACGCAAATGAATGACCTGACCCCCGATCAAACTCAGCTCTCTGCCAGTTGGGCCGCTGTTTATGAAGGTGCCGGTCAGGCGCTGGACTGGATTGCCCAGACGCGCGGCAACGCGCCGCGCCTGGACAGCGAAGCCGATAACCTGAACATCCGCCTGCACCGTGCCCGCAACCTGGCTCACAGCCTCGGCCGCGTGGCCTGCACGCCGATGACCATTGGCTTTTTCGGCTTGTCCCAGGCCGGCAAGTCCTACCTGATTTCGGCCCTCGCGGCAGGTCAGAATGGCAAACTGGAAACCGATTTCGGTGGCCAGCGCCTGGACTTCATCAAGCACATCAACCCGGTCGGTGGCGGCAAGGAAGCCACCGGTCTGGTGACACGCTTCAGCCGTCGCGCGACGGAAAGCCAGGACAATGACTTTCCGGTACAGCTCACGCTGTTCAAGGAAATCGAGCTGGCGAAGATTCTCGCCAACTCCTGGTTCAAGGATTTCGACCTTGAGCGCATTTCCTACGAGATCGACGAAGAGCGCATCCAGCGCGTGCTCAAACCGTTCGAAGGCCGCGAAACCGGGCCGCTGCAAACGGGCGTCAACGCCGACGATCTAGTGTCGCTGTGGGATTACCTGCGCGACAACTTCCGCAACTCGGTGAAAAAACTTGAGCACCTGTACTGGCCCAAAGCGTTGCAGTTGGCGCCACGCCTGAATTTCCAGGAACGGGCCGAGCTGTTTTCGATCCTGTGGGGTGAGCAAAGCGAGCTGACGCGGGTGTACCAGCAACTGGCCGGTGCGCTGCACGCGCTGGGCCTGCCCGAAACCGTGTTCGCACCGCTGAAAGCGTTGGTGAGTTTCGAAAACGACACCTACAGCCAGCGCGACAGCATCATGAACGTCGACATCCTCGAACGCTTCGGGAGCCCACGGGACTTGCCGATCGAGGTTCGCCCCCTGATTGGCGGTCGCCTGCAAAACAGTCAGGGCATCCCGGTCGCGCAACTGGCGGCACTGACGGCCGAAATGACCTTCCGCCTGATCGAAGCGCCGCTGGATGACATCGTCAATCAAGTCGACCTGCTGGATTTCCCCGGTTATCGCGGGCGCAAGAAACTGCACGAGATCGCCGACTCCAACGATCCGCAATCCGCCACCAAGGACAACTCCGTTTCGCAGCTGATCCTGCGGGGCAAGGTCGCCTACCTGTTCGAGCGCTACACCGACAACCAGGAAATGAACGCGCTAGTGGTCTGCACCGGTTCGACCAAGCAGAGCGACGTCAACGACGTGGGCCCGGTGCTGACCCGCTGGATCGAAAAAACCCAGGGCGCCGACTCCGCCGCTCGCAGCAAACGCGACACCGGTCTGATCTGGGCGCTGACCATGCTCGACCTGCGCATCACCAACTCCCTGAGCCTGACGCCAGATCAGTACGACGAGAGCTGGAACGGCATGGTCAAGCTGACCATGCTGGAGCGCTTCGGCAGCCTGAGCTGGATGAGCGACTGGGCCGGCACGCCGTTCCAGAACACCTTCCTGGTGCGCAAACCGCGCATGGACGCGGCGTTCATCGAGCAAGACGCGAGCGGTGCGGAAACCGGCCTCAATGCCATCTATCAGGAGCGTGTTGACGCACTGGGCAGCAGCTTCGCCAGCAACGCCCTGGTGTGCAAACACATCAAAAATCCGGTCAATGCCTGGGCGGAAATGCTGCGCAACGATGACGGTGGTATCAGTCACTTCAGCAGCAGCTTCACCGGCGTGGCCAACATCGAATTCAAATTGCAGCGCATCCGCGAACAATTGAGCGAATGCCTCGAAGGCCTGACCACTCACGGCTTGAGCACCTGGTACCACGCCGATGGCGATGGTGCCGCCGCCGCGAAGAAAGCCCAGGCGCAGATGATTCTGACTGGTCTGGGTCGGCGCCCGGCCGTGCTCGGCGAGCTGATCGATCAACTCGACATGCCGAGCGAAGAAGTGCGCGACCTGTACCTCAGCGGCGTGTATGAAACCGATGACGAGCCAGCCGCGAACGACGAGCCGGCCGCCCCGACGCCGAGCCAGAGCCTGTACGGCAACGACGCCGGTTTCGATTTCGATTTCGGTGACGACACGAGCCTTGTCGCACCGGTCAGCAGCAAAAACGGTACCCCCGCGCCCGAGCTGCAAAGCAACGAGCACCGATTCGCCAAAGCGGCGTTCAAGGCCTGGATCGCGCACCTGCGCGAGCTGACCACCCGCCAAAGCCTGCTCAATCTGCTCGGCCTGGAAAAGGCCTTGCTCGAAGCGGTGGTCGACGAACTGATCACCGCCGGCTATCGCCAGGACTTGCCGGGGCAACTGAGTCGCGCCGTCCTCAAGCGTGCACAAAGTGGCGCGCGACGCGATCAACTGGTCGAACGCCAGGTATTCGAAGTGCAACGTGTGCTGCGCGATTTCGTGTCCTGGTTCGGCTACCTGCAGAAGCCGGTGAGCGAGCGTCCGAACAGCCGCGCCGGGGCCAAGGCGCCGCTGTTCTCGTTCTACACCGACGTTGGCCCGGGACAAGTGCCCGTGCTGCCGGCACAACCGGCGAACCAGGCGCAGCGCTACCTCGGCGACTGGCTCTCGGGCCTGGCCTACATCACGCAGGACAATGCCGGCCATGGTGCCGGACGTGAAATCACCCCTGAACAGAACGAACGGCTGGGCAAAGTGCTCACAGCCTTCACAGCGAGATAAGTAATGCCAATTCGTGTCGACCTGCTCGCGTTAGAGCCCAATGTGCCTGGCAAGGCCCGCCTGACTGTGAAGAAATGGCAGGGTGGCGAGGAACAGCTGGAGTTTTCCATTCAGCGTAACCAGGACGGTTTTTACCTCCAGGACCACAAGGCCTGGAGCAACAATCCATTCTGGTTCAAGGTCTCGCGCTTCAACGTCACGGACAGCGGCGATGGCCTGGAAGCGCAGGTCGGCCCGGACGTGGTCGACCCACTGCTGGAAGGTGGCGCCAACTCGCAATTCCAGATCGAACTGCGCGAGCAGAGCCACGGCCACACCGACAAAGGCGTGGTTCGTCCAGGCGTTGGCGTGTTGCCGTCCACGGCCGGCGGCCAGACGCGCTCGACGTATGGCGGCGCCGAACTGACGGCGCCGAGTGCACCGGCACCAGCACCGGAAATCCTGGAAATCCCGGAGCTGCCGGAACTGGTCCTGTCCACCGCCGAGCCCGAAGTGGAGCTGGAGTCAGTGCCCCACGAGCCCGACTACGCACCACCTCCCCCGCCGGTGAAGAAAAGCAACAAAGGCCTGATCGGCCTGTTGGTTGTCGTGCTGTTGCTGCTGGCCGCGGGTGGTGGATTCTGGTTCTACAAACGCACCCCGGCGCCTGCCCCGGTGGCCGCCAACCCTGCCGCCGCACCGGCCGGCGCTGATGCTCAAGCCTGTACCGTGGAGAGCATGAACAGCCTGCCTGAATTGACCTTCGTCCAGACCTGCATCAAGGCGGCGCCCGACAGTGCCAAGTTGCTGGAGATCATCAACCAGGCCAAGGCCGGCAAACACTGCGGTGTCGCCCAACGGCTGTACGCCAACCGTGCCCAGGCCGGTGACGCGCTGATCGCCAACGCTTATGCCCGTGAATACGACCCTAAATACCTGAAGGCCAGCGAGTGTTTCCCGACCGCGGACAACGCCACCGCCGCCTACTGGTATGAAACGATCCTGACCCAGGACCCGAACAACGCCGAAGCCAAGCAGCGTTTCGAGGAGTTGCAGAAGTGATGCGCTCTCCCCTGAGTCGTTTCCTGCTGAGCGGCGCCGCCCTGTTGGCACTGTGCATCAGCCCGTTGTCCCAGGCCGATGACAAACCGCTGATCCAGGCCGGTAAAAAGACCCTGTTCCAGCGCGTGCTGACCACACCCGGCTGCAAGATCAGCCCGACGGCAGGCGGTGCCGCCGGTGACGAACAGCCGGTGTTCAGCCGCTTTTACGTGTACGAGCGCGCCCAAGCGAACAACGCCGAGTGGCTGAAAGTCGGCCCCGACAGTTATGGCAAAACCATTGGCTGGTTGCCGGCCGGCTGCACCACAGACTGGAAGATGCAGCTGACACTGGCCTTCACCAACCCGGCCAATCGCGACCGGCTGCTGTTTTTCAAGGACCGCGCCACCGTCGAAGCCATCCTCGATGCGCCGGACCCGGTAAGCAAAGTTGCACCGCTGCGGGCCAAGCTGAAAAAGGGTCAGCAGGCGCCAGGCGTGCTGGCGGAAGAGCCTGAATTCTTCGTCGACCTGCAAAAGCAGTTCTACCTGCTGCCGGTGCTCAGCGGCGAAGAAGTGATGACCGAAAGCGGTTTCCGCACGCGCCTGCTGAACGTCGCGTCGGTCAGCAAACCGGATGACAAGAACGCCAAGCCCGGTGCTGCCAACAGCGCTGCCGGCGGCAAGGAAGCCGAGGACAAAAACACCAACCAACTGAAGGAGTTCAGTGCGGCCGTGGTGTTTGTCATCGACTCGACGATTTCGATGGACCCGTACATCGACCGCACCCGCGAGGCGATCCGCAAGGTTTATCAGCAGATCGAAGCGCAGAACCTCGGCAAGCAGGTCAAGTTCGGCATGGTCGCTTTCCGCTCCAACACCCAGGCGGTACCGGGGCTGGAATACACCACCAAGATGTACGCCGACCCGACCAAGGTGAAAGACAGCGCCGACTTTTTTGCCAAGATCGCCGACCTCAAACAGGCCACCGTGTCGAGCAGTAGCTTCGACGAAGACTCGTTTGCCGGTGTCATGGAGAGTATCGACAAGGTCGACTGGAGCCAGTTCGGCGCGCGCTATGTGGTGCTGATCACCGATGCCGGCGCCATCGAAGGCGACGACAAGCTGTCGAAGACCGGGTTGAGCGCTGCGCAGGTGCGTATCGAGGCCGCCAACCCCGGCGTGGCGATTTACACCCTGCACTTGAAAACCCCGGCCGGGGCCAAGGACCACGCCAAGGCTGAGGCGCAATACAAGAACCTGTCGACTTACCCGGGCACCAACACCTCGCTGTACTACCCGGTGGACGCGGGCGATGTGCATGAGTTCGGGCGCAAGGTCGACGCACTGGCCGCCGCGATCACCACCCAGGTGAAAGCCGCCTACATGGGTGAAGACGCCATCGGCAGTGCGGCGAACGCCAAGCAGGACCCGGCCGAGAAGAAAATGCTCGAGGACGCGGCGCTGATCGGCCACGCCATGCAACTGGCCTATCTCGGCGAGAAGACCAACAGCAAGGCCCCGCCGGTGTTCAAGGCGTGGATCACCGACCGCGACCTGATCAAGCAGAACATCCCGACGACCGATGTGCGGGTACTGCTGACGAAGTCGCAGCTCAGCGACTTGAGCGACGTGATGAAGCAGATCCTCGATGCCGCCAACGAAGGTTTGATTTCGCCAACGGAAATGTTCGATCGCCTGCGTTCCGTGGCGGCGACCATGGGCGCCGATCCCAATCAGCTCAAGCAGAACAGCAACGCCAAACTGGCGGACATGGGCGTGCTCGGCGAGTACCTCGAAGACCTGCCCTACCAGAGCGAAGTGCTGAACCTGGATGAAGAGACCTGGAAGAGCTGGGACGGTCTGGCGCAAGAGAAATTCATCCGCACGCTGAACACCAAACTGCGGCATTACCAGCGTTACAACGCTGACGTCGACCGCTGGGTTGCTTTAGCCAAAGACAGCGATGCGCGGGACAACGTGTACCCCGTGCCACTGGAAATGATGCCTTAACGAGACGCTGATGCTCGATATCAAGAACCTGCTGGTGCGCCGTGGTGAGGGCGCGCTGGCTCATCATGTACGCCTGCCGCATTTGCAGATCGGTGCCGGGGAAATCCTCGCCATCACCGGCGAGAGCGGTAGCGGCAAAAGCACCTTGCTCGAAGCCATCGGCCTGTTGCTCGCGCCGGTGGAGCTCGAGCGCTTTCGGTTGGGCCCGACGCACGCTCAGGATATCGCCCACCTGCTGGCGACCGACGACCAGCCGGCGCTCGCAGCGGTGCGTTCACGGCACTTGGGCTTCATTTTGCAGAGCGGCGGCTTGCTGCCGTTCCTGAGCGTGCGCGACAACATCAGCCTGCCGCGCCGTTTGCTCGGGATGTCGGCGAACAGCGAACACATCGACCACGCCGTCGACGTGTTGCGCCTGCAAGGGTTGCTGGATAAACAACCGCAGGCCTTGTCGATCGGCGAGCGCCAGCGCGTGGCCTGCGTTCGGGCGATTGCCCATGAACCGCTGCTGCTGTTGGCCGACGAACCGACCGCCGCGCTCGATCCGCACAGCGCCCGGCGTTTGTTCGAGTTGCTGCTGAGCCTGGTGTCGAGCATGGGGTTAAGTGCGCTCGTGGTGTCCCATGACTGGGCCTTGCTGAAGGATTTCGGCTTGCCGCGACTCGGCGCTATCAGCCATCAGGGAGAAACACTGTTTGAACCGATGGATTGATCGCTTGCGCCTGCTGGGCTCACTGGCGCTGCAAGACCTCTGGCACGACCGCAAGGTCTCGCTGTGCATCGCCGCGTCCCTGGTGGCGGTGATAGCGCCGCTGTTGCTGCTGTTCGGGCTCAAGCACGGGGTGGTCAGCCAGTTGCAGGACGAACTGCTGCGTGACCCGCGCAACCTTGAAGTGAAGATGCTCAGCAACGGCAACTACGACACGGCCTGGATCGAGCGTTTGCGCCTGCGCCCCGAAACCGGTTTTGCCCTCGGCCAGACCCGCTCGCTCAATACCCAGGCAGACCTGCTGATCGGCATGCAACGGTTTGTCGAAGGTGCGGAAATCATCGCCACGGAACCTGGCGATCCACAGCTGAACCTGCCGTCGCTTACCCCCGTCGGCAATCAAGTGATCCTCAGCGCCAGCGCCGCGCAACGTTTGCAGGCCAAGGTTGGCGACAGCGTGCAACTGCGGACGTTGCGGCGCCTGGAAGGGGTCAATGAACGCGGCGAGATGACGCTGACCGTGCTGGCGGTGCTCGACGGCGCCCGGTTCGGGCGTGCGGCCGGGTTTGTCGCCCCGCCGCTGCTGCTGGACCTGGAGCACTTTCGCGACGGTTATCAGGTCAGTGCGTTCGGCGTCGCCACCGGCAAGCCGCTGGGCAATCTGCAACCGCTGTACGCCCGCGCCCGCGTGTATGCACGCAACATCGATCAGGTCGCACCGCTGGAGCACTGGCTCAACGAACAACACATCGAAACGTCGAGCCGGCTGGCCGACATCGACAACGTCAAAGCCATCAACCATGTGCTGGGACTGATCTTCGGCGTGATTGCCGTGGCGGCGCTGATCGGTTGCGTGGCGTCGATGGTCGGCGCGTTCCTGGCCAACATCGATCGCAAGCGTAAAAGCCTGGCGGTCCTGCGCCTGCTGGGATTCAAGCGTCGGGCCGTCGGTGGTTTTGTGGTCTTGCAAGCGCTGATACTGAGCCTGGCCGGTTACATCGGCGGGCTGGGGTTTTATGCTGTCGGCAGCCATTTGTTCGACTACTTGCTGGGCAGCAGCCAGGCCACCGGCACCTTCGTTTGCCACATCACCGTCTGGCATGGCGTTGCCGCCCTGCTCCTGACCTTTCTGGTCGCTGCATTGGTGGCCGTGGTCGGCGCCCTGCGAGCCATCAACATCCAACCTGCGGAGAGTCTGCGTGAGCTATAAACGTTTTGGCTTGCTGTTGCCCCTGAGCCTCGGCTATTTGCTCGACGCCTCGGCGGCGGGCTGGGAAGAGAAGTATTACAACCCGATGCCGGACGCCGCAGACGTGGTGCTGCCGATGCCCTGCGAAGGCTCGATGGTGTTTCGCAAGGTGTTCATCCCGGTGGCCGGGCCGCTCGACGACTATCCGATCAACATCGGTCAGGACGGCGCGGAATACGGCTACGTCGAGCAGACCCGGCCGACGTTCATCGCCGGTAGCTTCACGGGCGGCAAGAACGACAAATCCCGCTATTACCTGATGGCCAAGTACGAGATGAGTCAGCTGCAATACGCCGCGCTGACCGAAGCCACCTGCCCCACCGCTGCCACCAAACTGCGCGTGCCGCAAACGGCCGTGAGCTGGGTGCAAGCCATCGAAGCCGCCGACAAGTACAACCTGTGGCTGCGCAAAAACGCGGCCGACAAGTTGCCCAAGGAAGACGGCGCGCAGGGCTTCCTGCGCTTGCCGACTGAAGTCGAGTGGGAGTTCGCCGCACGCGGAGGGCTGGAAGTCAGCGCCGCTGAATTCCGCGATACGCATTACCCGATGCCGGACGGCATCAATGCCTACGAGTGGTTCGCCGGGGCGCAATCCTCCAACGGCAAAGTGCAGTTGTCCGGTCTGCAAAAGCCCAATCCGCTGGGCCTGCATGACATGCTCGGCAACGTCGACGAAATGATGTTCGAGCCGTTTCGCCTGAACAAGCTCGACCGCCAGCACGGTCAGGCCGGCGGCTATGTGGTGCGCGGCGGCAACTACCTGACCGCTCAGGCCGACCTGCGCACGGCATTGCGCAAGGAAGCGCCGTATTACAACGCCGACGGCCAGGTGAAGAACAAAACCACGGGCCTGCGCCTGGTCATGGTCTCACCGACCCTGACCTCTCGCGAACGGGTCGCCAGCATCGAATCCAGCTGGAAGAAACTCGGCACCGGCAGCAAGGAAACCGAATCCGCCGACAAAGGCACGGTGCAATCCCTGAACAGCCTCGCTTCGGGCGTCGAAGACAAAGCGCTCAAGGAAAAACTCCAGGCCCTGGAGAACCAGTTGCGCGCCAGCAACCAGCAGCAGGAAGAAACCCGCGACCAGGCGATTCGCGCCAGCCTCAATCTGGGCGCATTCTTGTGCACCAAGATGCTCGACGACGGCCAGTACGTGGACTTCCTGCAAAAGAACTACAAGCTCAACTGCGAAAGCGCGGACAAGGACGCGAGCTGCGACATGCGTAAAACCAAGCTCGACGAGCAAAAGGATCGCCTGCACAAACTCAGCCGTTACTACGCCAGCAGCCTGGTGGAATCGGCGACCTTGTACGGCCAGCCACTGCTTGAAACTCAGGTGCCGGTGATGGAAGAAATCATCACCCGCAACAAACAGCTGCAAGACCTGAAACCTTACTTGCGCACCCACTGGGCCAATCAGAAAGCGTTCCTCCAAAAACAGAAGATCGACACTGAAGCCTGGCTGAGCAGCTGCAAAGCCGTCACTCAATAACTCACCTCAATAAAAACGCGTCAACACCGTCACCTAGGAGTTTCACCATGTCGCGCAGCCTTTGGACTCGCTTCAAGCTACAGATCGCTTTCGTTGTTGCCGGCAGCCTGCTGCTGACCGGTTGCGCCAACACCGGTAGCTCCATGCTCGGCGAAAGCGGCGGGGCCGACCCGCGCCTGACCCAGGGCCAGGACGCAGAGTTCTTCAGCAAGTCCGGCTACCAGGCCTGTGCCATGGGCGCCGGTGTCGGCATCCTCGCGTGCGCACTGTCCAACAGCAACAACAAAGCGGTGTGTGCCGTCGCCGCCGGTATTACCGCGTGTGGTGTGGCCATGGGCGCGAACTACTATCTGGATCAGCGTCGCAGCGAATACGCCGACACCACCACCCGCCTGGCTAAAATGAACAGCGACGTCGAACAAGACACGCAGAACGTGATCGCCCGTACCGCGACCGCTCAGCAAGTGATCAATGACGATCAGGCGCAGATCGCCCAGATCAAAAAGGACATCGCCAACAAGAAAGTCGACAAGGCCAAGGCCCAGGTGCAAATCGCCGAGATTGATTCGAACATCGCGCGCCTGCGCAAAGACCTCGGCAACATGCGCACCAAAGTCACCGAGTACACCAAAGTGGCAGACGCCGAGCGTGCACAAGGCGCCACCGGTGCGGAGATCAAGCAGGTGGACATGAACATCATGAAACTGAACCAGAAAGTCGCCGCCCTGCAGAAGGAAGTCGACGGTCTGTACAGCCAACGCTCCGCGATCACCCTGGGCTAAGCACATGACGTTACGACAACTGGCGGTCCTCACCGCCGTCCTGGCCTTGAGCGGTTGCGCGACCAAGCCGGGCGAATGCGATGCGACCAATCGCGACAGCAGCATGCTGACCAAGATGAACTGCGACTACTCCGGTGGTTACAGCGATCAGGTCAAGCAGAAGGAACTGGCCCTGAGCGAGTCCCGTCAACAAAACGCGATGTTCCGTCAGGTGTACGAGAACATCCAGGCCCAGCAGCTCAGCACCAAGACCGACCTGGCCAGCCAGCAGAAAGCCCAGGCAACGCTGAATCAGTCGCTGGGGCAACTGCTGAGCTCGCTCAAGGCCCGGCATGCCAATGAAAGCTCGGTGCAGAAGCAGATTGCCGGCCTCGAGCAGCAGCTCAAGGCTTCGCAAGCGGCGCCCGTGACCAAATCAACGCCCGCAACCCTGGCGGCCAAGCAGGAAGAGCTGAAGGCGTTGCAGAAGAAGGTCAATCAACTGCAATTCAGCCTCGGCTACGAAGAGTAACTTTTCACCCCGCAGGCCTCCCGACGGAGGCCCGCACTTTTTCAGGAATCGTCGTCATGCAGCGGGTCATCAGGGATGCGCAAGCCACACCGGAGGGGATGAGTGCGCTGCAAGCCAAAGTCGCCCTCATCCAGAAACACTTTCCGCCGACCGTCGCCAGCCTGTTTGCTATCCCGCGGATGGGCAGCGGCGACGTGCTGGAATGGTGGACCGAACTGGGTGGCCAACCCACGCCCTACGCCGACCTCAACGAGGACGCGCAACGACGTTTGCTGCAAACCT
This sequence comes from Pseudomonas mucoides, assembly GCF_015461845.1. Lineage (GTDB taxonomy): Bacteria > Pseudomonadota > Gammaproteobacteria > Pseudomonadales > Pseudomonadaceae > Aquipseudomonas > Aquipseudomonas mucoides. The sequence goes on from NZ_JACOPW010000003.1 coordinate 464,580, forward strand.
ATGAAGTGCGTCAGACGTCCCTCGGACAGCTGGCGGACGAACTGCAACGACGCGGTCAACCGAAGGAAGCGGAAGACCTGCGCAGCCTGCTCGGTACGCCAGAGCTGGACAAACTCTACAGCCTCAACGGTGAGCCGTTGGTGGTGCGCTGGCACCAGCGTCCGCCCAAGCCCATCGTGCCGCCGGTGGTCCCGGTGGTGCCAGTCGTACCGCCGTCGCGTCGTGGCTGGTGGATCGCGGCGGCCTTGCTCGCATTGCTGTTGCTGCTGCTGGCGCTGTGGCTCTGGTGGTTCCTGCACCGTGAACCCGTTGTCGTGGTGCCACCGGTTGCGCCGGTCGCGCCCGTGGTGACGCCCGTCGAGAAACCGGTTGAGCCTGTTCCAGAGCCAGTTCCCGAGCCTGTCGTGGAACCGGAACCTGTTCCGGAACCAGAACCGGTGCCCGAACCAAAACCAGTGCCGCCACCCAAGCCGGTCCCACCACCAAAACCGGCCGCGCCGCCACCGCCACCGCCACCACCGCCGCCACCTCCAGCCCCGACGCTGGATAACTACGCGTGCCGTAAAAAAGCGCCGGATGCCGTGCCTCCGCAATTTGTGGTGGTACTCGACACCTCGGGCTCGATGGACTTGAACATCAAGTCGGTGAAATCCGATGAGGACTGGTTCTTCGGCAATGAGATGAACAAGTACCTGGACGTGAACCGCACCCGGCAAATTTTCGCCAAGCCCAGCCGCATGGACGTCGCCAAGGACTCGCTGGCCGGCATGATCAACGGGCTCGATCCAAAGATCGACACACGCCTGATCACCTTCGCCGGTTGCGAAAGAACACCGGACCAGGGCGTGTTCCGGTTCGGCGACCGTCAGCGGTTGATCAACGGGATCCGCGGACTGGTGCCCAACGACGGTACGCCGCTGGCCGACAGCCTGGCCTACGCAGCGAGCACGGTCGACGGGCGCAATAACGATGCGGTGATCGTGATGTTTGTCGACGGTGAGGACGGTTGCCAGAAAGACGCTTGCGCGGTGTCCCGCCGAATCGCCAGGGAACAACCGCGCTTGCGGGTCAACGTGGTGAAAATCGGCGCCGGTGGCCCGTCACGCTGCATCGCTGAAAACACCGGTGGCCGGGTTTACAGCAGCACCAATGCGGCTGAGCTGGGTAGTCAGCTGAAACAGGCGACCAAGGAAGTGTCGAGCAATGCCAAGTGCGACTAGTCACTTGGCTTGAATACTAAGGTGGGCCCATCGCGGGCAAGCCACGCTCCCACAGGATTTGTGTCGCTCACAAGAGAGCGGAACAACCTATAACCCTGTGGGAGCGGAGCCTGCTCGCGAAAGCGATTTCAAAGGCGCCTCAACGAAACCGGTCAACCTCTTGGCGCAAGTCCGCCGCCAGGCTTTCCAGCTCCTTGGCCGTCACCGCCAGGTTCGACACCACTTCCCGCTGTTCACTGTTCGCCAACGCAATACTCTGCAGGTTGCTGCTCAGCAACGTCGCCGTGCTGCTTTGCTCCTGAGTCGCGGTGGTAATCGCCGCAAACTGCTGACCGGCCGAACGGCTCTGCTCATCGATCCGCGCCAGGGCTGAAGCCACATTGGCGTTCCGCGACAGACCTTCCTGCATCAACACATTGCCCTGTTCCATGGTGCTGATGGCGTTGCCGGTTTCTTGCTGGATGCTGTTGATCATCCCGGATATTTCGTCAGTGGCCTGACGAGTGCGCGATGCCAGGTTACGCACCTCATCGGCCACCACCGCAAAGCCACGGCCCTGCTCACCGGCGCGAGCCGCTTCGATGGCGGCGTTCAGCGCCAGCAGGTTGGTCTGTTCGGCAATCGCAGTAATCACACCGACGATACCGCCGATTTCCTGGGAACGCTGGCCCAGAGTGTTGATCACCGTCGCGGTGCTGTTCAACGCACCGGCAATTTGTTCCAGCGATGCTGAGGCTTCGTCCATCGAGGTACGACCGATCTGGGTTTGCTGGGCGTTTTCCTGGGCGAGCCGCTGAGTGTTGCCCATGTTGTCGGCAATGTTCAGGGACGTGGCGCTGAATTCCTCCACGGCGCCGGCCATGCTGGTGATCTCGCCGGACTGCTGCTCCATCCCTTCGTAGGCGCCACCGGACAGACCGGACAATGCCTGCGCACGGCTGTTGACCTCGGCCGAGGCCTTGCGAATGTGCTCGACCATGGTCGACAAGGCCTGACTCATCTGGTTGAACGCGCGGGCCAGTTGACCGATCTCGTCGTTGCTCGCCACGTTCAGGCGCACGCTCAAATCACCGGCGCCCAAGGCTTCGGCCTGACGCACCAGATCACCCAGCGGCGCGAGTTTGCTGCGCAGCAACCAGACAGCCGAACCGACCGCGATCAACATCGCCAGCAGACTGCCAATGGCCAATTGAATGCCGACACTCCAGGTCACCGCACTGATTTCAGCTTTTGGCATGCTCGCCACGACCGACCATGGGCCACCATCGAACGGCACGGACACGCTGTAGAAATCTTCGGATTTATCACTCCAGAACTGGCCTTTTCCCGGTGTCTTCGCCAGTCCGACGATGGCCGGGACAGCTTGATCCAGTGCCTGCACACCCGAAATCGGCACCAGCCATTTGCTTTGCTCATCGAGCAACGCCAGGGAGCCGGTCTGGCCGATGCGGAAACGCTTGAGATTCTCGAACTGCGCGTTCTGCGCGTCGGTGTAATCGAACCCTACGAAGAGCACGGCAATCACCTTGCCGCTGCTGTCGCGCACGGGGGTGTATTGCGTCATGTAGGAGCGATCAAACAGCAAGGCGCGACCGACATAGCTCTGCCCCGCCATCAAGCGTGCATACGCCGGATGAGCGTGATCGAGCAGCGTGCCGATGGCGCGGTTGCCGTCCTGTTTGGTCAGGGAGGTGCTGACCCGGATAAAGTCTTCGCCGCTGCGCACGAACAACGTCGCCACGCCCGCGGTCATTTGCTTGAACTCGTCGACTTCCTTGAAATTGTTGTTCAACACTTCGCTACCCAGGTGCAAGCCCGGAGTCTGCGTGCCCGCCACCGCCACCGGCTCCTCCGGGTGCACGCTCAGACCGACGCTGAAGCGCTTCTCGAACAGACCGGCCAGACGCTGGGTGCTTTCACGCAAGGTGCCGTGAAAGGTGCTCAACTGATCGGCCAGCAACCGGGCTTCACTGGCCAGGTGCTCTTCGCGGGTGGCGAGGTTGGCAGTGTCCAGCGAACGCAGGGCGAACACGGTACTGCCAGTGATGACAATCGCCAGTATCACGGCAAGCGCAAGACCAAGCTGTGAGGCGATCCGGGCACGGGGTTGAGACATGACAGCTCCTGGCCGAGCGACCTGATCCTGCTTGATCGGGCTGAGCACTCAGCAAAATTTTCCAGATAATGGGGAAAAGCGTCGAACCAGCACGAAGGTTCCACCTGCAGATTTTCGGCGGCAAAACCGAATACTTGAGTAAATAGCCCGGATATGGCTCAAGGCCTCTACTGCGTGGGCTCTATCGATTCAGCTCAACCGCTGCACAACCGGTAAATCCATGGCCCGGACCTCTCCCAGCAGAAAATCGCTGAGCCTGCGCAAACGTTCACCTCCGGGGCGGGTTTTCGGCCAGACCAGGTAGTAATTCTCACCGCTGGCGACCGCCGTCGGCCACGGCAGACTCAAGCGCCCCTGTGCGACATCCTCCGCCACCATCAGCAAATCCCCCATGGACACGCCATAGCCCCGCGCGGCGGCGATCATGCCCAGCTCCAGGGTGTCGAACACCTGGCCGCCCTTGAGCGAGACCTCATCGGTCAGGCCCATGCGGTCGAGCCAACTGCGCCAGTCACGCCGATCCGGTGTCGGGTGCAGCAGCTCAGCGCTGGCCAAACGCGCGACGTCCCACGGCTGGTCGTTCAGCAGATTCGGCGCGCCGACGGGGATCAGCTCCTCGGGGAACAGCAGCGTGGCCTCCCAGTCCGGCGGGAAATGCCCGTTGCTGAGGATCACGGCGCAATCGAACGGCTCCTGATTGAAGTCCACCGAATCGATGTCCATCCAGGCGCTGGTCAGTTGCACTTCATTGCCCGGTTGCAGGTGCCGGAAACGGCTGAGCCGCGCCAGTAACCAGCGCATGGTCAGGGTCGAGGGGGCTTTCATGCGCAGGATGTCGTCTTCGGCGCGCAAGGTATTGCAGGCGCGCTCCAGGGCGGTGAAACCGTCACGAATGCCCGGCAGGATCAACCGCGCCGACTCGGTCAGTTGCAAATTTCGCCCACTGCGGTGAAACAACCGACAGGCGAAATGCTCTTCGAGCGTACGGATATGCCGGCTCACCGCACTCTGGGTGATCGACAGTTCTTCAGCCGCGCGGGTGAATGAACTGTGCCGCGCCGCCGCTTCAAATGCGCGCAAGGCATACAAGGGAGGAAGACGACGGGACATGAGGAAAGCTCCTATAGTGCAATCCGGCTACCGTAGCAGAATCTGTTCTGCATGAGTCTGACTCATGCTACCCATCCTTTTTATCCCTTTGTGTTAACCCCGTGAAGCGCCGAGAATCGACGCTTTCCAGACCTCTTTGATAATCGAGCGTGATGACCATGAAGCATCCAGCGCGTATTGAACTCTGGGCCATCCTGCGGCTGGCGGGGCCGCTGATTGCCTCGCAGTTGGCGCACATGCTGATGGTCCTCACCGACACCTTGATGATGGCGCGCCTGAGCCCCGAAGCGTTGGCCGGCGGCGGTCTGGGTGCGGCGACCTACTCGTTCGTGTCGATTTTCTGCATCGGCGTGATTGCGGCGGTCGGCACCTTGGTGGCGATTCGTCAGGGCGCGGGTGACATTGTTGGCGCCGCACGACTGACCCAGGCCGGATTGTGGCTGGCGTGGTTGATGGCGCTGGTGGCCGGACTGCTGCTGTGGAACCTCAAACCGGTGTTGCTGCTGTTCGGCCAAACCGAAACCAACGTCCACGCCGCCGGGCAGTTTCTGCTGATCCTGCCGTTCGCCCTGCCCGGTTACCTGAGTTTCATGGCGTTGCGCGGTTTTACCAGCGCCATCGGCCGGGCGACGCCGGTGATGGTCATCAGCCTCGGCGGTACCGTGGCCAACTTCCTGCTCAACTATGCGTTGATCACCGGCATGTTCGGCCTGCCGAAAATGGGTTTGATGGGCATTGGGCTGGTGACAGCGATTGTCGCTAACCTGATGGCGGTGGCACTGGCCCTGCACATCCGCCGGCATCCGGCATATGACGCCTATCCGTTGCGCCAGGGCCTGTCACGGCCGAACCGTCAGTACCTGAAAGAACTGTGGCGCCTCGGCCTGCCGATTGGCGGCACGTACGCAGTGGAAGTCGGACTGTTTGCGTTCGCCGCGCTGTGCATGGGCACCATGGGCAGCACGCAATTGGCGGCGCACCAGATCGCCCTGCAGATTGTTTCGGTGGCGTTCATGATTCCGGCGGGGCTTTCCTACGCGATCACCATGCGCATCGGTCAGCACTATGGCGCCGGGCAGTTACTGGATGCACGGTTGGCCGGACGGGTCGGCATTGCCTTCGGCGCGGCGGCGATGCTGGGCTTTGCGATGGTCTTCTGGTTCCTGCCGAATCAGTTGATCGGCCTGTTCCTGGACCACAACGACCCGGCGTTCCGCCCCGTGATTGAACTGGCTGTAAGCCTGCTGGCGGTGGCAGCGTGGTTCGAGCTGTTTGACGGTACGCAAACCATCGCCATGGGCTGCATACGCGGGCTCAAGGACGCCAAGACCACGTTCCTGGTCGGGTTGGGCTGTTACTGGCTGATAGGCGCACCGGCCGCGTGGTGGATGGCCTTCCATTTGCACTGGGGGCCGACGGGTGTCTGGTGGGGGTTGGCGCTGGGGCTGGCGTGCGCAGCGGTGAGTTTGACGCTGGCGTTTGAATGGAAGATGAAACGGATGATTCGGCAGGAGCCTCAATCTCAAGGATTCAAGATCGCTCAGGCCGAATGAAATCCCCCTGTAGGAGTGAGCCTGCTCGCGATAGCGGTCTGTCAGTGAACAATGATGCTGACCGATACACCGCTATCGCGAGCAGGCTCACTCCTACAAGGGATTTGAGTTAGCTCACGACTTCCAGCACTGGCAACTGATCGCTGCCGAAGGTCAGGTACTCAACCAGATCCGCCAACGGCAGCGGCTTGCTGATCAGATAACCCTGCACCTGATCACAACCAAACCCGCGCAACAAATCGAGCTGCTCCACTGTTTCCACCCCTTCTGCGACGACCTCAAGATTGAGGTTGTGCGCCAGGTTGATCATCGCGTGGACCAGTTTGCGGTTCTCTTCACGCTCTTCCATGCCGCCGACAAAGCTCTTGTCGACCTTGAGCAAGGCGATCGGCAGGCTGTTGAGGTGCACGAAGGAGGAGAACCCGGTGCCGAAGTCATCCAGGGAGAAGCGCACGCCCAGGCGTCCGAGGGCGTCCATGGTTTGCTTGACCAGATCGCTGCGGCGCATCACGGCGGTTTCGGTCAGTTCGAACTCCAGCCACTGTGCTTCGACGCCGCGTTCGGCAATCAGCCGGCTCAGCGTGGAGAGCAATTGGCTGTCCTGGAACTGCCGGAATGACAGGTTGATCGCCATGTGCAGCGCCGGCAGGCCCTGTTCGCGCAAGGCCTGCATGTCCCGCAGCGCCCGGGAAATCACCCAGTAACCGAGCGGCACGATCAAACCGCTTTGCTCGGCCAGCGGCACGAATTCGCTGGGCGCCAGCAAGCCGCGCTCGGCATGCCGCCAGCGCACCAAGGCTTCGAGGCCGACGATCTGGCCGTCAGCCATGTTCAGGCGCGGCTGGTAATGCAGTTCCAGCTCGTCACGGCGCAAGGCCCGGCGCAGCTCGCTTTCAAGGTCGGCCATGCTGCGGGCGTTGCGGTTGATGCGTTCGTTGAAAATGTGAAAGGTGCAGCCTTGCGTGCTCTTGGCCTGCTGCATGGCGATGTGCGCGTGCCACATCAGCGGGTCGGCGCCGGCCTGGGCCCGGGCGTGGGCGATGCCCAGGCTGGAACCGATCAACAGGCTTTCACCGTCGACCCAGTAGGGTTCGGCCAGCGCTTCGGTGATGCGTTCGGCCATCCATTCGGCACGTTGAGGTGCGCGGCGGGTGTCGATCAGCAAGGCGAACTCATCGCTGCCCAGGCGCGCGAGTTGATCGCCGGCCTCAAGCTGGCTTTTCAGCCGCGCGACCACTTGCAGGATCAAGCGGTCGCCGGCCTGGTGACCAAGGGCATCGTTGGCGTGACGGAAGTTGTCGAGGTCTAGGTGACCGAGGGCCAGGCCACGGCCTTCGTTTTCCGCCAGACGTGCGGCCAGCAGGGTCTGGAAGCCCTGGCGGTTGGCGATGCCGGTCAGCGGATCTTGCTCAGCCAGGCGTTGCAGGGTGTTTTCCAGCAGGCCGCGCTCGCGCACATGCCGCAGGCAACGACGCAGCATCCCGGCATCGAGCAGGTCGCGCACCAGCCAGTCACTCACACCATCGGGCGGCATCAGTGGCTCGTGTTCGAGCAACAACACCGTCGGCAAGCTGCAACGGCCTGGTAGCGGCTGAAGTGCAGGAACAGTCAACAACACCGCATGGCGATTGTCATCGAACAGACTGCTGACCGACTCCCAGCTCGGCGCGCTGATGAGCACGGCCGAGCTCCCCATCGGAGCCAGACACTCGCGCAACAACGCTGCCCACGCTGGCTCTTCGGCCAGTAGCAGCAAACGCAAGGGTTCGACAGGCGTAGACAAGCTAGCTCCCTAGACTCTGCAAAGATGTAGGCGGCAGGCATTATGCCGCGCCGCTAACCAATGACCAAATGACATCAGTTGTCAAACGTGACTTTGTGTCAGGAATACGAACATTAGCCGCAGATTCACCGCGCATCCTGCTTGAAAGTAACAAAACCGGCAATTAGAGAAAGCGTGTTGCGTCACAAGTCGGACAGAGCAGCAGAATTCGCTGAGCCTGTTAAAATGCCGGCCCATTTCATAAATGACCCCCTGAATTCCGTATGTCCCGACTCAATCCCCGGCAGCAAGAAGCCGTGAGCTACGTCGGCGGCCCTCTTTTGGTGCTCGCCGGCGCAGGCTCCGGCAAGACCAGTGTGATCACGCGAAAGATCGCGCACCTGATCCAGAATTGCGGCATCCGCGCCCAGTACATCGTCGCCATGACCTTTACCAACAAGGCCGCGCGCGAGATGAAGGAACGGGTCGGCACCCTGCTCAAGGGCGGCGAAGGCCGTGGCCTGACGGTGTGCACCTTCCACAACCTGGGGCTGAACATCATCCGCAAGGAACACGTGCGGCTGGGCTACAAACCGGGCTTCTCGATCTTTGACGAGACTGACGTCAAAGCCTTGATGACCGACATCATGCAGAAGGAATACGCGGGCGACGACGGCGTCGACGAGATCAAGAACATGATCGGCTCGTGGAAAAACGACCTGATCCTGCCTGCCGAAGCCCTGGAAAACGCGCGCAACCCCAAGGAACAGACCGCCGCCATCGTCTACACCCACTACCAGCGCACGCTCAAGGCGTTTAACGCGGTGGACTTCGACGACCTGATCCTGCTGCCGGTGAAGCTGTTCCAGGAACACGCCGACATCCTCGAAAAGTGGCAGAACAAAGTCCGCTACCTGCTGGTGGACGAATACCAGGACACCAACGCCAGCCAGTATTTGCTGGTGAAACTGCTGATCGGCACGCGCAACCAGTTCACCGTAGTCGGCGACGATGACCAGTCGATCTACGCCTGGCGCGGCGCGCGTCCGGAAAACCTGATGTTGCTCAAGGATGACTACCCGTCCTTGAAAGTGGTGATGCTGGAGCAGAACTACCGCTCCACCAGCCGCATCCTGCGTTGCGCCAACGTACTGATCTCGAACAACCCGCACGAATTCGAAAAACAGCTGTGGAGCGAGATGGGCCACGGCGACGAGATCCGCGTGATCCGCTGCCGCAACGAAGACGCCGAAGCCGAGCGCGTGGCCGTGGAACTGCTGACCCTGCACTTGCGCACGGACCGGCCCTACAGCGATTTTGCGATCCTGTATCGCGGCAACTACCAGGCCAAGCTGATCGAGCTGAAGCTGCAACACCACCAGATTCCGTATCGCCTGTCCGGCGGTAACAGCTTTTTCGGACGTCAGGAAGTGAAGGACCTGATGGCCTACTTCCGCCTGATCGTGAACCCGGATGACGACAACGCCTTCCTGCGGGTGATCAACGTCCCACGCCGGGAGATCGGTTCGACCACCCTGGAAAAGCTCGGCAACTACGCCACCGAACGCAAAATCTCGATGTACGCCGCCACCGACGAAATCGGCCTGGGCGAGCATCTGGACACGCGCTTCACCGATCGCCTGTCGCGTTTCAAGCGCTTCATGGACAAGGTGCGCGAGCAGTGCTCTGGCGAAGACCCGATCTCGGCGCTGCGCAGCATGGTCATGGACATCGACTACGAGAACTGGCTGCGCACCAACAGCTCCAGTGACAAGGCCGCCGATTACCGCATGGGCAACGTCTGGTTCCTGATCGAGGCGTTGAAAAACACCCTGGAGAAGGACGAAGAAGGCGAGATGACCGTCGAGGATGCCATCGGCAAACTCGTGCTGCGCGACATGCTGGAGCGTCAGCAGGAAGAGGAAGACGGCGCCGAAGGTGTGCAGATGATGACGCTGCACGCCTCCAAAGGCCTGGAATTCCCGTACGTGTTCATCATGGGCATGGAAGAGGAAATCCTCCCGCACCGTTCCAGCATCGAAGCCGACACCATCGAAGAAGAACGCCGCCTGGCCTACGTCGGGATTACCCGCGCGCGTCAGACCCTGGCCTTCACTTTCGCCGCCAAGCGCAAGCAGTACGGCGAGATCATCGATTGCGCGCCGAGCCGCTTCCTCGATGAGCTGCCGCCGGACGATCTGGCGTGGGAAGGCAACGACGACACGCCGGTTGAAGTCAAAGCCGTTCGCGGAAATACCGCATTGGCGGATATACGCGCGATGTTAAAGCGCTAGAATTGAGCACTTTTTAATCAAAGCATTTTTAACCGAACACTTTTTACAAACTAGGCGCATTTGGCGCCAGTAGAGGAACGCTTCATGGAAGCACTGCACCAGAAAATCCGCGAACAAGGCATCGTGCTTTCCGATCAGGTCCTGAAGGTAGACGCCTTTTTGAACCACCAGATCGACCCGGCCCTGATGAAGCTGATCGGCGACGAATTCGCCGCACTGTTCAAGGACTCGGGCATCACCAAGATTGTCACCATCGAAGCCTCGGGCATCGCTCCGGCGATCATGACCGGCCTGAACCTCGGCGTGCCGGTGATCTTCGCCCGCAAGCAACAGTCCCTGACCCTGACTGAAAACCTGCTGTCGGCGACCGTTTACTCGTTCACCAAGAAGACTGAAAGCACCGTGGCGATCTCCCCGCGCCACCTGACCAGCAGCGACCGCGTGCTGATCATCGATGACTTCCTGGCCAACGGTAAGGCATCGCAAGCGCTGATCTCGATCATCAAACAGGCCGGCGCGACCGTGGCGGGCCTGGGTATCGTGATCGAGAAGTCGTTCCAGGGCGGTCGTGCCGAACTGGATGCTCAGGGTTATCGCGTGGAATCCCTGGCTCGCGTGCAATCGCTGGCCGGCGGTGTCGTGACCTTCATCGAATAAACCAGTACAGCACCGAACCTGTGGGAGCCGGGCTTGCCCGCGATGGCGGCTGAACAGACAACATCGATGTTGAATGTTATTGCCTCATCGCGGGCGAGCCCGGCTCCCACAGTTGTTTGGGGATGGTTGTTATTGTGGGGTGGCTTTCAGGCCGGTGAGTAGCAGGCGCTGGAACAAGTCCTCTTTCAACCCGTCAGGGTTGGTCAGTTGCATCCGCTCCAGATGCTCGGGAAACATCGATGCCTCTGGCGCATCCAGTGCCGCTTTGCCCAGTTCCAGAATCTCCGTCAGTTTGAACTTGCTCTTCAGCCAGTTCAGCGCCCGCAACACGTCGCGCTCCACCTCAGTGAAATCGCAGCCCAGCGGATATTCCGGAAACAGGTTCGGATGCCGTGCCTGAATCGCTTGTAAACGCTCCGGGCTGTTGTCGGCGAAGCGTGGGTCGAGGCGAAAGTCTTTCGGCAGCTTGCCCACGCTTTGGGCTTGCTGGATCAGCCCCGACTGGAACCGCGAATCGCTGATGTTCAGCAACGCCTCGATGACCGCCGCATCGGTCTTGCCGCGCAAGTCAGCGATGCCGTATTCGGTGACCACGATGTCGCGCAGGTGCCTTGGGATCGTGCAGTGGCCGTACTGCCAGACGATGTTCGAGCTGACGTCCCCGCCCGCCTCGCGCCAGCTGCGCAGCAGCAACACTGAACGCGCGCCCTCCAGCGCATGGCCTTGGGCAACGAAGTTGTATTGCCCGCCCACGCCGCTCAGCACGCGTCCGTCTTCAAGCTGATCGGCCACACCAGCACCCAGCAGGGTCATGGTGAACACGGTGTTGATGAACCGCGCGTCCAGGCGCTGCAAACGCTTGAGCTCTTCCTGCCCGTACAGTTCGTTGATGTAGCTGATGCGGGTCATGTTGAATTCAAGACGTTTGCTTTGCGGCAGCTCGCGCAGGCGCTCGTAGAAACTGCGCGGCCCGAGGAAGAAACCGCCGTGCACCGAGATGCCGTCGGTTTGCGCGGCTTCATCGAGGGTGCCGGCGTTGGCCTGTTGCTGAGTCGGCACATCGGGATACACCTTGCGCCGCACGATCCCGGCATCGGCCAGTACCAGCAAGCCGTTGACGAACATTTCGCTGCAACCGTACAGGCCTTTGGCGAACGGTTCGAGACCACCTTCACGGTCGATCAACTGCGCCCACTGGCTCAGATTCACGTCCGCCAGCAAGTCCTTGTAACCGCCATTGTCGGCTTGCCGTGCCAGCAACGCCGCCGTCAGTGCATCACCCATGGAACCGATGCCGATCTGCAACGTGCCGCCGTCGCGTACCAATGTGCTGGCGTGCAGGCCGATGAAGTGATCCTGGAAACCCACGGGCATATTCGGCGTCGAGAACAACGTGCTGTCGTCCTTTTCGTCGACCAGCAGATCGAAGGTGTCGATGCCGATTTCCGCGTCGCCAGGCATGTAAGGCAAATCGTTATGCACCTGGCCCACCAGCAGGATCGTCTCCCCCGCCGCCCGCCGTTTGGCGATCATCGGGAACAGGTCGAGGGTAATGTCCGGGTTGCAACTCAGGCTCAGGCGATCGGGGTGCTCGGAATGGCTGGCCACCAGTTGCGCGATCAGGTTCAAACCGGCGGCGTTGATGTCCCGCGCGGCATGGCTGTAGTTACTGCTGACGTAATCCTGCTGGGCCGATGCGCTATGCAGCAGGCTGCCCGGCTGCATGAAGAACTGCTGGATATGGATGTTCGGCGGCAGGTTGTCGCGTCGCAGTTCGGCGAGGAAATCCAGTTCCGGATAGTCGCCAAATACGCGCTCGATAAAGGGTTCGAGAAAGCGCTTCTGCAAACCGTCACCCAGTGACGGACGACCCAGGCACAGCGCGGTGTAGATCGTCAGCTGCCGCTGCGGCAGTTGCGCGATGCGCCGGTACAGCGCGTTGACGAAGTGGTTGGGTTTGCCCAGGCCGAGGGGCAAGCCCATGTGAATGTGCGCCGGCAATCGCGCCAGTACGTCATCGACCGCTTGCTCGATAGAACACAGCTGCACCATGTGATCCTCCCTTACATTCCGTGAATCGGGGTTGGACCGAGCTTGCCGGGTCTTTGCTGCAATGGATAGCCTCCCGCACAAATCGCAGGCACAAAAATCTATGGTCACCCCCATTTTTGCAATACTGATTAGTGGCTGAAGTGGTTGGCTTGCTTAAATCTATCCGGCGTCTGTTTGGGGCATGCCCCAGCGCCACGATGAGAGTCGCGCCTGACGATCCTTAAAAAACCGTCGGCTTCTGGAGCCGATTTTTGTGTCAGGATCTTCGCCAGGCCGGTAGGCCGTTCACGTCATCCGTTGTTCAGCTATCGCAAAACCTGAAGGGTGATTCGTGGTACTGCAACAACCGCAGGGTCAGGCGTTCAGCGCGTCTGGCCCTGCTTCATACTGAGTGCAGGTGCTTGTCACCGCGCTTGCTGATCCCCAGTAGGTTGGCCTTGCCACCCGTGCTGTACTGCCTGGACACCAAGCCAACGGACGCAGCAAAATCGCGACTGCATCGGTACTGCTGACCATCGCCCATCTCCACAGCCAATAGGCTGGCGGTGATCGGCCCGACACACGGCAAGCTCAGCAAACGACTACCCAGCTCGGCAGGTTGCCGAAAAAATGCATCACCTGCGGTCGTGAGCATTTTTTGCGAAACACCTCACGACCCGACTTATCCTGGCCGTGAAGGTGGAAACTGTGTTTACCGAGATCGATACCGATCAGCGCTGACTCGCTCATGATGATGGCCTCCGAAAACAAAACACCCTGCGAAAGCGTAGCCCTCGCAGGGTGTGGGGTGACCATCTCATTAAACCGGCCGAGGCCGGTTTTTTCGCTGAAGACCCGGGCTTATTTCAGGCCGGACATCTTCTGGATCGCGCCTTTGAGCTCGGCATCCGAGCAGTCGGCGCAGGTGCCTTTAGGCGGCATCGAGTTGATACCGGTAATGGCCTTGGCCAGGATACCGTCGAGGCCACCCTGGTGATCGGCACGTTCTTTCCAGGCAGCAGCGTCACCGATTTTCGGTGCGCCCAACAGGCCAGTACCGTGGCAAGCGTTGCAATGTTTGGCAATCACTTCGTCCGGGGTCTTGGCACCGCCGCCACCGCCCGCAGAGGCAGCAACTTCCATCCCCTTGCACTCTTTGCCCTGTACACAGACCTGACCGACCGGTTCAAGGCGTTTGGCAATATCGTCGTTCGTCGCAGCTTGAGCGCTGACAGCCCATAGGGCCAATACGGTTGCTGGTGCAGCCAGCATTTTCATAATTAGGTTCACGCGTTCACCCTCAATGGTGGCTAGTCACGCCTACGGCCACGGTTCGCAGGCGGGCGCAAGTATAGCGGTAAGCCCGCCACACTGAAACAACCCCAAAGTCGAAGGGGTCTTATGCTGCAGCGGAAAAACCGCCCGGGTGCCTCGGCCTGACTGGCAGGGCGCCTTCTTTACTCAGAAATTCGCCGGTGTCGCTGCGCTGATTAGTCGCGCCGGCGCATCGAACGGATTTCGGAAACGGTGCGGCTTGGTACTTTCAAAGTAGTAGCTATCGCCGGCCTCGAGCACAAAAGTTTCCAGCCCGACCACCAGTTCCAGTCGACCCTCCACCAAAATGCCGGTTTCCTCGCCCTCATGGGTGAGCATCTCGTCACCGGTGTCGGCGCCTGGCGGGTAGATTTCATTGAGAAACGCGATAGCCCGGCTCGGGTGTGCCCGACCGACCAGTTTCATGGTCACGGCGCCATCGGAAATATCGATCAGCTCGTTGGCTTTGTAGACGATCTGCGTCGGTTTTTCCTGCAGGATTTCTTCAGAAAAGAACTCGACCATGGACATGGGAATCCCGCCCAGTACTTTGCGCAGCGAACTGATCGAGGGACTGACGCTGTTCTTCTCGATCATCGAAATCGTGCTGTTGGTGACACCCGCGCGCTTGGCGAGCTCACGCTGCGAAAGGCCTTTGAGCTTACGGATGGATTGCAGTCGTTCACCGACGTCCAATGCTTGCGCCTCCAGGGATTCAGGTTGTTGGAATATTGAGCGTTATCATGGCGACAGCGTTCAGTATTTACAACACTTGGACCTGAATCCTGTGGGGCGAGGCGATTTTCGGTGCGGCCCGCGAGGTGTCAGCCCTCGGAATAGAGCAGTGGCACCCGACGCAGGTTGCAGAAGATCTGATAAGGAATCGTGTCCGCCGCCGCTGCCACATCGCTGGCGAGGATGTTTTTGCCCCACAACTCGACGGTCGAACCGAGGCCGGCTTGCGGCACATCGGTCAGGTCGATGCAGAGCATGTCCATCGACACCCGGCCGATCAACTGGCTGCGTTGCCCGGCCACCATGACCGGCGTGCCGGTCGGTGCATGACGCGGGTAACCGTCGGCATAGCCCATGGCGACCACGCCTACACGCATCGGCTTGGGTGTAATGAATTTGGCGCCGTAACCGATCGGCTCGCCAGCCGGCAGTTCACGCACGCAAATCACTTTGGATTCGAGGGTCATCACCGGTTGCAGGCGGGCCGCCACGGTGTTGGCTTCTTCGAACGGCGTCGCGCCGTACATCATGATACCGGGGCGAACCCAATCGCTTGGGATCTGCGGCCAGCCCAACACGGCCGGCGAGTTGCGCAAGCTGACTTCCGCCGACAAACCTTTGCGCGCGGCTTCAAATACCGCGACCTGCTCGGCGCTGGCCTGTTCGTGCAGCTCATCGGCCCGGGCGAAGTGGCTCATCAGCACCACTTTCGCGACCTTGCCGCTGGCCAGCAGCCGTTGATAGGCCGCCTGATAATCCTTTGGATGCAGACCCACGCGGTGCATGCCCGAATCGAGCTTGAGCCAGACAGTGATCGGTTTGCTCAGCGTGGCTTTCTCGATGGCTTCGAGTTGCCACAACGAATGCACCACGCACCAGAAATCATGCTCGACGATCAGCGCCAACTCATCGGCTTCGAAGAACCCTTCCAGCAGCAACACCGGCGCCCGAATACCCGCCGCGCGCAACTCCAACGCTTCTTCGATGCAGGCCACGGCAAAACCGTCAGCCTCGGCTTCCAGCGCCTGGGCACAACGCACCGCGCCATGGCCATAGGCATCGGCCTTGATCACCGCGAGGGCTTTGGCCCCGGTAATTTCGCGGGCGATTCGGAAGTTGTGACGCAGGGCTTGAAGGTCGATCAGGGCACGGGCTGGACGCATGGCGGCAGACTTCTAGGCGGTCATGGGAATAAAAAAACCGGCGCTGGCTGGCGGCGTAAACCGCCAACAGCACCGGCAGAGGGATTTTTGAAACGGTTAGGGCAACGCGGCGACGATGGAGATCTCAACCAGGATGCTCGGCTTGGCCATCTTCGCTTCGACGGTGGCACGGGCCGGGGCGGCGCCTTTGGGCAGCCACTGGTCCCACACCGAGTTCATCCCGGCAAAGTGCGCCTCGATGTCGTTCAGGTAGATCGTCGCCGACAGCAGATGCTGCTTGTCAGTCCCGGCCAGATCCAGCAAACGCTCGATATTGCCGAGGACATCGCGGGTCTGCTGTTCAATCCCGGCGTTGAAGTCATCGCCGACCTGCCCCGCCAGATACACGGTGCCATTGTGGCTGACGATCTGACTCATGCGTTCATTGGTGAGCTGGCGCTGGATTGCCATGCTTTGCGGACTCCTGGGGTTTGCTGCCATAACGGGAAATATCGAGGCCTTCGGCGCTGATCTGCGGCGTCTTCTTGGCCATCAGGTCAGCCAGCAAGCGGCCGGAGCCACAGGCCATGGTCCAGCCGAGTGTGCCGTGACCGGTGTTCAGGAACAGGTTCTTGAATGGGGTCGCGCCCACGATCGGCGTGCCGTCCGGAGTAGTCGGACGCAGACCGGTCCAGAAACTCGCCTGGGCCAGATCGCCGCCCTGAGGATAAAGGTCGTTGACGATCATCTCCAGGGTTTCGCGCCGACGCGGGTTCAGCGACAGGTCAAAACCGGCGATCTCCGCCATGCCGCCGACGCGGATGCGGTTGTCGAAACGGGTGATCGCGACCTTGTAGGTCTCGTCGAGAATGGTCGAGGTCGGGGCCATTGCCGGGTTGGTGATCGGCACGGTCAGCGAGTAACCCTTGAGCGGGTATACCGGCGCCTTGATCCCCAGCGGCTTGAGCAATTGCGGCGAGTAGCTGCCGAGTGCCAGCACGTAGCGGTCAGCGGTTTCCAGCTTGCCGTCGATCCACACGCCGTTGATGCGATCACCGGCGTAGTCGAGTTTCTGAATGTCCTGGCCGAAACGGAATTCCACCCCCAGTTTCACGGCCATTTCGGCCAGGCGGGTGGTGAAAATCTGGCAGTCGCCCGTCTGGTCGTTCGGCAGGCGCAGGGCACCGGCGAGGATGTTGGTGACGCTGGCCAGCGCTGGCTCGACGCGGGCAATGCCGGCGCGGTCGAGCAGTTCGAACGGAACGCCGGACTCTTTCAGCACGGCGATGTCTTTCGCGGCGCCGTCGAGTTGAGCCTGGGTGCGGAACAGTTGGGTCGTACCGAGGCTGCGGCCTTCGTACGCGATGCCGGTTTCGGCGCGCAATTCGTCGAGGCAGTCACGGCTGTACTCGGACAGGCGGACCATGCGCTCCTTGTTCACCGCGTAACGGCTGGCGGTGCAGTTGCGCAGCATCTGCGCCATCCACAAGTATTGGTCGATATCGGCCGTGGCCTTGATCGCCAGCGGTGCGTGGCGCTGCAACAGCCACTTGATGGCTTTGAGCGGCACGCCCGGCGCGGCCCACGGCGAGGCATAGCCCGGCGAGACCTGACCTGCGTTGGCGAAACTGGTCTCCATGGCAGCGGCCGGCTGACGGTCCACCACCACCACTTCAAACCCGGCACGAGCCAGATAGTAAGCACTGGCGGTACCGATGACGCCGCTACCCAAGACCATAACGCGCATTTTCATATCCCTCATCGCGGCTGACCGCTGACGTGTGTTGTATTCAAGCAGTGATGTGCGCAGTGTAAAAAAGATTTGCCAGTGTTTTTCACTATATAAGCAGCTATATTTGGCGACAATTCTCGGCAAAAACCCTTTTCACGGAGGCGCATCCCCTATGCGTACCAACACTCAGACCAAACGAGAGCTGGACAAGATCGACCGCAACATTCTGCGGATCCTGCAAGCGGACGGACGCATCTCGTTCACGGAGCTGGGGGAAAAGGTCGGGCTCTCTACCACGCCGTGCACTGAGCGGGTGCGGCGCCTGGAGCGCGAAGGGATCATCATGGGCTACAACGCCCGGCTCAATCCGCAGCATTTGAAGGGCAGTCTGCTGGTGTTCGTCGAGATCAGCCTGGACTACAAATCCGGGGATACCTTCGAAGAGTTCCGACGCGCGGTGCTGAAACTGCCCCATGTGCTGGAATGCCACTTGGTGTCAGGGGATTTCGACTACCTGGTGAAGGCACGGATCTCCGAGATGGCCTCGTACCGCAAGCTGCTGGGGGACATCCTGCTCAAGCTGCCGCATGTGCGCGAGTCCAAGAGCTATATCGTGATGGAAGAGGTGAAGGAGAGCTTGAGTTTGCCGATTCCGGATTGAGATATTCGGTGGCCAACCCGCGATTGAGGCAACTCGGTCTACCTGAATGGATTCAAACAAGCACTTGCCGGGTAGACGCCATGTACTCATGAATCTGCTTCTCCACCCGAGGATGAATCAGCTCCACCGGCCCCCGCCCATTCGGGCATGGCAAGGTCTTGGTGGTGCCAAACAACCGGCAAATCAGCGGACGCTCGTCATACACCGTGCAACCGTTCGGCCCCAGGTGCACGCAATTGAGCTCATCCATCGCCGCGTCCTGCTCGGCGCGGGTCTTTCGCGGCAGGCGGGACATTTCTTCCGGCGAGGTGGTCACCGGCCCACAGCAGTCATGGCAGCCGGGCACGCACTCGAACGAGGGAATCTGTTGGCGAAGCGTTCGGATTTTCTGACTGTTGCAGCTCATTGAAGCGGTGACCAAAAGCGGAATAGAGCGCGATTCTGCAGCAAAGGCGCCGATCCATACAGCAGCAGCCGACCAATGTTGCCCGTGCCAGAAGGTCCGGCTTATGCTCCGTCAACTTTTCCAGACGCCAGAATCGGGAACACGCCCATGAATGCCGGTGCTCAGCCATCCGCTCCAGGTCACCAGCACATTGCCTCTTATTACGCCGCCAGCAGCCTGCCGCGACCCGATTATCCGGCGCTCAGGGGGGATCTGGTGGCGGATGTGTGCGTGGTCGGTGGCGGGTTTTCCGGGCTGAACACTGCTCTGGAACTGGCGGAACGAGGCTTGAGCGTCATCCTGCTCGAGGCCCACAAAATCGGCTGGGGCGCCAGCGGGCGCAACGGCGGACAATTGATTCGCGGCGTCGGTCATGGCCTTGATCAATTCGCCAACGTGATCGGCACCGACGGCGTACGCCAGATGAAGCTCATGGGCCTGGAGGCGGTGGAAATCGTCCGCCAGCGCGTCGCGCGTTTTCAGATCCCCTGCGACCTGACGTGGGGTTACTGCGACCTGGCCAACAAACCCCGCGACCTCGAAGGCTTCGCCGAGGATGCCGAAGAGCTGCGCAGCCTCGGTTATCGCTACGAAACCCGCCTGCTGCAGGCCAATGAAATGCACTCGGTGGTGGGCTCCGATCGTTACGTCGGCGGTTTGATCGACATGGGCTCGGGGCACCTGCATCCGCTGAACCTGGCACTGGGCGAAGCGGCGGCGGCCGAGGAAATGGGGGCGGTACTGTTTGAACAATCGGCGGTCACTTGCATCGATTATGGTCCCGAGATCAAGGTCCACACAGCCCACGGCTCGGTCCGCGCCAAGACGCTGGTGTTGGGCTGCAACGCCTACCTCAATCAGCTCAACCCCGAACTCAGCGGCAAGGTGCTGCCCGCCGGCAGCTACATCATCGCCACCGAGCCGTTGAGCGAAGAACTGGCCCATTCACTGCTGCCGCAGAACATGGCGGTCTGTGATCAGCGCGTGGCACTGGATTACTACCGGCTCTCTGCCGACCGGCGCTTGCTGTTTGGGGGTGCCTGCCATTATTCAGGCCGCGATCCGAAAGACATCGCCACGTACATGCGACCGAAGATGCTGGAAGTCTTCCCGCAACTGGGCACGGTGAAGATCGACTATCAATGGGGCGGAATGATCGGCATCGGCGCCAACCGCCTGCCGCAGATTGGCCGGCTTAAAGACCAGCCGAATGTGTATTACGCCCAGGCCTATTCCGGTCATGGGGTGAATGCCACGCATTTGGCCGGCAAGTTGTTGGCTGAAGCGATCAGCGGGCAGCACAGTGGTGGGTTTGATCTGTTTGCCAAGGTGCCGCATATCACCTTTCCGGGCGGGAAACATTTGCGCTCGCCGTTGTTGGCGTTGGGGATGTTGTGGCATCGGCTTAAAGAGTTGGCCTGACAGGTTTTTGGTGTCTGTTCCGGCGCCATCGCGAGCAGGCTCACTCCTATAGGGGATTTGTAAACAACACAGATCAACTGTAGGAGTGAGCCTGCTCGCGATTGGGCCGGGAGAAAACCACAAAAATCAGATCCGCCAGAAAGGCTTGAGCCCCTCCTCCCGCGCCTGTTCCCGCGTCAGCCCCACATCCCTGAGCTGCTCCGGCGTCAGCGCCAGCAACGCCTTGCGCGTGTGCAGACGATGCCAGAACAGACCCCAGCGACCCAGGCCGGACGGTGCGTTGCGCATCAGCGCCTCACGTGTACCGTGTTCCTGCCCTCTCACCAGTTCCTGACTGTGTAACGTCAGCCGCACATCGCTCAAGCCGTTCATTTTGATTGCTCCTGTTTACTTGGGTAGCCAGAGCTTTCATGATGCGTGGGCGACGAAAAGCATTACAGATTCAACAGATAAGTATTAATTCCATACAGATTTGGCGTCCCAGCGTCTGAATCCTCATTTCTTGCCTGATCTGTATTGGTTTACCGAATCACCCACACCGAGACTGCACCATGACCCTTTACGTCAACCTCGCCGAGTTGCTCGGCACGCGTATCGAACAGGGCTTCTATCGCCCCGGTGACCGGCTGCCCTCGGTGCGGGCGCTGAGTGTTGAACACGGGGTCAGCCTGAGCACGGTGCAGCAGGCCTATCGCGTGTTGGAAGACAGTGGCCTGGCGACGCCAAAACCCAAGTCGGGCTACTTCGTACCCGTGGGTCGCGAACTGCCGGAGCTGCCGGCCATCGGGCGTCCGGCCCAGCGGCCGGTGGATATTTCGCAGTGGGATCAGGTGCTGGAGCTGATTCGCGCGGTGCCGCGCAAGGACGTGGTGCAACTGGGTCGGGGCATGCCGGACATCACCACGCCGACCATGAAACCGCTGCTGCGCAACCTCGCGCGTATCAGCCGTCGGCAGGACATGCCCGGCCTGTATTACGACAACATCCACGGCACCCTCGAACTGCGCGAACAGATCGCACGCCTGATGCTCGACTCCGGGTGCCAGTTGAGCGCCAGCGATCTGGTGGTCACGACCGGGTGCCACGAAGCGCTGTCCACCAGCATCCGGGCGATCTGCGAGCCGGGGGACATTGTGGCCGTGGACTCGCCGAGCTTTCACGGCGCCATGCAAACCCTCAAGGGGCTGGGCATGAAAGCGCTGGAAATTCCCACCGACCCGATCACCGGCATC
The DNA here is from genome assembly GCF_015461845.1 of Pseudomonas mucoides. Lineage (GTDB taxonomy): Bacteria > Pseudomonadota > Gammaproteobacteria > Pseudomonadales > Pseudomonadaceae > Aquipseudomonas > Aquipseudomonas mucoides. The sequence goes on from NZ_JACOPW010000003.1 coordinate 486,006, forward strand.
AGCCTCGACGCGCTGGAACTGGCCTTGGAACAGTGGCCGATCAAAGTCATACAGTTGACCCCCAACTGCAACAACCCGCTGGGCTACATCATGCCCGAGTCGCGAAAACGCGCGTTGTTGACGCTCGCACAGCGTTTTGACGTGGCGATTATCGAGGACGATGTGTATGGCGAACTGGCCTACACCTACCCGCGACCGCGCACGATCAAATCCTTCGACGAGGACGGTCGCGTGCTGCTGTGCAGTTCGTTTTCCAAGACGTTGGCACCCGGATTACGCATCGGCTGGGTCGCGCCCGGCCGGTATCTGGAGCGGGTGCTGCACATGAAATACATCAGCACCGGCTCCACCGCGCCACAACCGCAGATTGCGATCGCCGAGTTTCTCAAGGCCGGGCACTTCGAGCCGCATTTGCGGCGGATGCGCACGCAGTATCAACGCAATCGCGACGTGATGATCGATTGGGTCACGCGCTACTTCCCGGTCGGCACCCGCGCCAGTCGCCCGCAAGGCAGCTTCATGCTGTGGGTCGAGCTGCCGGAAAGCTTCGACACCCTGAAACTGAATCGTGCGTTGCACGATCAAGGCGTACAGATTGCCGTGGGCAGCATCTTTTCTGCGTCAGGCAAGTACCGCAACTGCCTGCGCATGAACTACGCTGCCAAGCCAACACCGCAGATTGAAGAGGCGGTGCGCAAGGTCGGTGCCCTGGCTATCAAACTGTTAGCCGAAACTGACAGCATCACTGACTGACTTTTCTCGGGAAACCAGCGTCCATATGCCGACACCTGCCGCCAATCGGAACGATCCTACGTGAGAGCCAGACAAAACCTGCTCGCTGTTCTGCTCTTCGCCTCGTTCCTCAGCGGCTGCGCCAGCGTTGACGTTCAGCGTCAGGCCAGTCAGGCGCTGCCCGCCAGTGACTCGACGTTCGGCCGTTCGGTCCAGGCGCAGGCTGCGCCGCATCAGGGCCAGTCGGGCTTTCGCCTGCTGTCCGACAGTACCGAAGCCTTCACCGCTCGCGCCGAGCTGATCCGCAACGCGCAAAGCAGCCTCGATTTGCAGTACTACATCGTGCATGACGGCATCAGCACGCGGATGCTCGTCGAGGAGTTGCTCAAAGCGGCAGATCGCGGCGTACGCGTCAGGGTGCTGCTAGACGACACCACCAGCGACGGCCTGGACCAGATCATCGCCACCCTCGCCGCGCACCCGAACATTCAGATCCGCGTCTTCAACCCGTTGCACCTGGGTCGCAGCACCGGCGTGACACGAACCATGGGCCGCTTGTTCAACCTGTCGCAGCAACACCGGCGCATGCACAACAAGTTGTGGCTGGCGGACAACAGCATGGCCATCGTGGGTGGGCGCAATCTGGGCGACGAGTATTTCGATGCCGAGCCCAACCTGAATTTCACTGACATCGACATGCTCGGCGTCGGCCCGGTGGCCGAACAACTGGGGCACAGTTTTGATCAGTACTGGAACAGCGCGCTGAGCAAGCCGATCGAACAATTCCTGTCCAGCAAACCCACGGCCAAGGACCTGAAAAACACCCGGACCCGCCTGGAGGAATCGCTGGATGACACGCGCAAAGAGAACCATGCGCTGTACCAACAACTGATGACGTTCAAGACGCATCCGCGCCTGGACATCTGGCGTCGTGAGCTGATCTGGGCCTGGAACCAGGCGCTGTGGGATGCGCCGAGCAAGGTGCTGGCCGACGGAGAGCCGGATCCGCATTTGTTGCTGACGACACAATTGGCGCCCGAACTGAACGGCGTCAGCAAAGAGCTGATCATGATCTCGGCTTACTTCGTGCCCGGCCAGCCTGGACTGGTGTACCTGACCGGTCGCGCCGATGCCGGGGTCTCGGTGAGTTTGCTGACCAATTCGCTGGAAGCCACGGACGTGCCGGCCGTGCATGGCGGCTATGCGCCCTATCGCAAGGCGTTGCTGGAACACGGCGTGAAGTTATTCGAACTACGGCGTCAACCGGGTGAAGGAGGAAGCGGCGGCAGTGGACCACACTTCTTTGGACGCCCCGCTTACCAAGGCTCCGACTCCAGCCTGCACAGCAAGGCGATGATCTTCGATCAGCAGAAATCCTTTGTCGGCTCGTTCAATTTCGATCCGCGCTCGGTACTGTGGAACACCGAAGTCGGGGTGCTGGTGGACAGCCCCGAACTGGCCGCGCATGTGCGCGACCTGGCAATGCAGGGTATGGAGCCACCATTGAGCTATGAGGCGAAACTGCAGGATGGCAAGGTGGTTTGGGTCACTGAAGACGACGGCAAACTGCACACCCTGACCAAGGAACCGGGGAGCTGGTGGCGACGGTTCAATGCGTGGATGAGTACCACGGTCGGCCTCGAACGGATGCTCTGACAAGCGATAAAAATCTTTGTAGGAGTGAGCCTGCTCGCGATGGCGTCACGCCAGCCAACACAGATGCCTAATGACACACCGCTATCGCGAGCAGGCTCACTCCTACAGGGGACGGTGTCAGGCGGGTTCGGCCACCGTGCCAAACGCACCCTGGCGCATCAGCAGAATCACCAACCCAAACGCACCGGCTGCCATCAGCAACGGCAACGCATGCCCGCTGATCCACTGGCTACCCGCCCCAGCGGCCAACGGCCCGACCAGGCAACCAATCCCCCACAGCTGCGCGATATGCGCATTGGCGCGCACCAGCGCATCGTCGCGATAACGCTCGCCGATCAGGATCAGTGACAAGGTAAACAAACCGCCTGCACTGGCACCAAACAGCACCCACAACGGCCAGATCAGCAGCGTGTCGATCAGCAGCGGAATCGCCAGGCTCGACAGCAGCAACACCACCGCGCAGCCCGTAAACAGCGTGCGCCGCGACAGACGATCCGCCAGCGCACCAATCGGCAATTGCAGCAACGCATCACCGACCACCACGGTACTGACCATCGCCAGGGCGATTTCCGTGGTGAAACCCTGGCGCAGGCAATACACCGGCAACAAGGTCAGGATCATCGCTTCGAAGGCGGCGAACAGCGACACCGCCCAGGCAATCGCCGGCAGGCCACGGCAGAAAGCCAGCAAGTCGCTGAAGGTCACGCTGCTCGCTTCACTGCTGGGCGCGCCGCTGCGACCCAACAACAGGAACGGTGCTGTCGTCAGCAAGCCGACACCGACCCAGAAACCGTAATCATGTTCGGTGCCCAGAACGCCCAATAGCACCGGGCCAGCAAGTTGGCTCAGGGCATAGCTGCAGCCATACAGCGCCACCAGCCGCCCGCGCCACTGTTCGACCACGAGCTGGTTGATCCAGCTTTCACCGAGGATAAACACCAGCGTCAGGATCACTCCGATCATCAGGCGCAACAGCAGCCAGATCGGGTAGCTCGGCATCAGGGCCAGCAAGCCGATGGACAACGCCCCGGCCCACAGGCACAGACGCATCAGATTCGCCGTGCCCAGACGCGCGGCCAGGTGGCTGGAGATCTTCGCCCCCAGCAACACGCCAATGGCCGGCATTGCCGCCATCACACCGATGGCGAACGAGCCATAGCCCCAGCTTTCCAGGCGAAACGACACCAGCGGCATGCTGACGCCCAAGGCCAGGCCGACACTCAAGACAGACGCCAACACGGCGAAATAAGTCGCCCAACGCATGTTCCACGCTCCTGTGGATATTTTTATGTACAACACAAAACACTGTGGGAGCGAGCTTGCTCGCGATAGCGGTTTCACATTCAACAATGACGTCGACTGTCAGACCGCTATCGCGAGCAAGCTCGCTCCCACAGGGGATCTTCGTTGTGCCGGGCCCCGGTATCGGGGCCCGTTACTGATTACAACTTGATCCAGGTCGCCTTCAGCTCGGTGTACTTGTCGAACGCGTGCAGCGACTTGTCGCGGCCATTACCCGACTGCTTGAAGCCACCGAACGGTGCAGTCATGTCGCCACCGTCGTACTGGTTGACCCAGACGCTACCGGCACGCAGCGCACGGGCGGTCAGGTGAGCCTTGGAGATGTCCTTGGTCCACACCGCAGCGGCGAGGCCGTATGGCGTGTCGTTGGCAATCGCAACGGCTTCTTCGGCGGTGTCGAAAGCGATGACCGACAAGACGGGGCCAAAGATTTCTTCCTGAGCGATTTTCATCGCGTTGCTCACACCGTCGAAAATCGTTGGCTCAACGTAGGTGCCACCCGTCTCCTGAAGCGTGCGCTTGCCCCCGGCCACTAGTTTGGCGCCGTCGGCATGACCGGACTCAATGTAGGACAGTACGGTGTTCATCTGCTGGGTATCGACCAGCGCGCCGACGTTGGTCGCCGGGTCCAGCGGGTTGCCTGGCTTCCAGGTTTTCAGGGCCTCGATCACCAGCGGCAGGAATGCATCCTTGATCGAACGCTCCACCAGCAGGCGCGAACCGGCGGTGCAGACTTCGCCCTGGTTGAAGGCGATGGCGCCGGCAGCGGCTTCGGCCGCTTCCTGCAGGTTCGGTGCATCGGCAAATACGATGTTCGGGCTCTTGCCGCCGGCTTCGAGCCAGACGCGTTTCATGTTCGACTCGCCCGAGTAGATCAGCAGTTGCTTGGCGATTTTGGTCGAACCGGTGAACACCAGCGTGTCGACATCGTTGTGCAGGGCCAAGGCCTTGCCGACGGTGTGACCGTAACCCGGCAGCACGTTCAACACGCCTTTAGGGATACCGGCTTCAACGGCCAGTGCCGCGATGCGAATGGCGGTCAGCGGCGATTTTTCCGACGGCTTGAGGATCACCGAGTTACCGGTGGACAGTGCCGGGCCGAGTTTCCAGCAGGCCATCATCAGCGGGAAGTTCCACGGCACGATGGCCCCCACGACACCGACCGGCTCGCGCGTCACCAGACCCAGCTGATCGTGCGGGGTGGCTGCGACTTCGTCGTAGATCTTGTCGATGGCTTCGCCGCTCCAGCTCAGGGCTTGCGCCGCGCCGGGAACGTCGATGTATAGGGAATCGCTGATCGGCTTGCCCATGTCCAGGGTTTCAAGCAGCGCCAGCTCTTCAGCATTCTGCTTCAACAGGCCGGCGAAACGGATCATGGTGGCTTTGCGTTTGGCGGGCGCCAGGCGCGACCAGACGCCGGAATTGAAGGTGGCGCGAGCGTTTTCAACAGCGCGCTGGGCGTCGGCGGCGTCACAGCTGGCGATCTTGCCCAGCAGACGGCCATCGACCGGGCTGATGCACTCGAAGGTCTCGGCGGAGACAGCGTCGGTGTATTCGCCATTGATGTAGGCGCGGCCTTCGATCTTCAGATCGCGAGCGCGTTGTTCCCAGTCGGCACGAGTCAGGGTGGTCATTCGAGTGTCCTCCTCTTATTGAATACGAACGCTGCGCGGTCTTCGCGGGCGCTGTCAGGAATTCTGCCCGGCCAGCCTGCTTTTTCGGCCCAAGGCAACTGCCACCCTAAACCAGCCACCCCTCATGTTTCAATATATTTGACATAAGGCCGGCAAACGGCCTTGCGATGTTCATTTTAATAAACATAGACTTTGGACTTTTCAGGCAATCACGGGAAATTACAACAATGAATATCCAGGATGTCGTCGACTTCAGCCAGGCCACGACCGCGCCCGAGCGCTATCGGCCGGACCCGGCGAAAGTCCTCAAGGGCGATCCCGAGCAAGCGGTGTACAACCATTACAACAGCCCGTGCGGGCAGTTGAATGCTGGTGTTTGGGAAGGCGAAGTCGGGCAATGGACGGTGAACTTCACCGAACACGAGTACTGCGAAATCGTTCAAGGGGTTTCGGTGCTGCGCGACAACGATGGCAACAGCAAAACCCTGCGCGCGGGTGACCGCTTCGTGATTCCTGCCGGCTTCCGGGGCACCTGGGAAGTACTGGAGCCGTGCCGCAAGATTTATGTGGCGTTTGAGCAGAAGGCTTGAGGCTTTCCTGAGGCAACAAAAAAGGCCCGTATCTCGCGATACGGGCCTTTTTCGTAAGAGAGAAAAATCAATTACTTGATTTTGCCTTCTTTGTAGATCACGTGCTTGCGAACAACCGGATCAAATTTCTTGATCTCGATTTTGTCCGGGGTAGTACGCTTGTTCTTGTCGGTAGTGTAGAAGTGACCAGTACCGGCGCTCGAAATCAAACGAATCAATTCACGCATGATTAGCTCCCTTAGATCTTGCCGGCTTTGCGGATTTCGGCCAGCACGACAGTGATGCCACGCTTGTCGATAATACGCATGCCTTTGGCAGATACGCGCAGACGCACGAAACGTTTCTCTTCTTCAACCCAGAAGCGGTGATGCTGCAGGTTCGGCAGGAAACGACGACGGGTTTTGTTGTTTGCGTGGGAAATGTTATTCCCAGTCACCGGACCCTTACCGGTAACTTGACATACTCTCGACATGCCTCAGCCCTCTAAAACCACATGCCCAACCCGGCATGGGTTGGCCGCTTAATCTCTCAGTCATTTGGCGCCAGGCGCCGCGTTTCTTTAGAGGTCTTACCGGCTACACCTACAGTGAAGGAACCGGGCCCCTAGAAAAGAGCGCTGCTTTATACCAGAAAGACTGAAGAGCAACAACATTCCGTGTGCACAGACTAAATAAAAACCCGGTTTTTCGGGCCACAAGCGCCTTGGATAAAGGCTATCGTTGCGAAAGACCGCTCGTCGCAGAGAATCGGCCAACCGGCCAACCCAGGGTTCTTCTCAGCCGGTGCGCACTGAAAACAATCGCACATACTCCCCTTAAAATGAAAAAGGGGATAGTCATTTGCAAAAGAGCCCACTAGGGTAAGCCTTTTCCAGACTGCACTTGCAGATGGGCCTTCGATCTGTAAAGGAATCCGACCATGCGCCTCGCTGCCCTACCCCTGTTGCTCGCCCCTCTCCTGCTGAGCCCACTGGCCCATGCCGCGGCGCTTAGCGTCTGCACCGAGGCCAGCCCCGAAGGGTTCGACGTGGTGCAATACAACTCGCTGACCACCACCAACGCCTCGGCCGACGTGCTGATGAACCGCCTGGTGGACTTCGACACGGCCAGCGGCAAAGTGGTCGCCAGCCTGGCGGACAGCTGGGAAGTCACGCCCGACGGCCTGACGTACGTGTTCAAACTGCATCCGCAGGTGAAATTCCACCGCACCGACTACTTCAGCCCGACGCGCGACCTGACCGCCGAAGACGTGATTTTTAGCTTCGAGCGCATGCTCGATCCGGCCAACCCGTGGCACAAGGTCGCCCAGAGCGGTTTCCCGCACGCGCAATCGATGCAATTGCCCACGCTGATCAAGAAGATCGACGCGCTGGACCCGTTCACCGTGCGTTTCACCCTCGATCACCCGGACTCGACGTTCCTGGCCACTCTGAGCATGGGCTTCGCCTCGATCTATTCCGCCGAGTACGCCGACAAGCTGATGAAGGCCGGCGCTGCAGAGAAGCTCAACAGCCAGCCCATCGGCACCGGCCCGTTCGTGTTCACGCGCTTCCAGAAAGACGCCTCGATTCGCTACAAGGCCAACCCGGACTACTTTGGCGGCAAGCCTTCAGTGGACCCGCTGATCTTCGCGATCACCCCGGATGCCAACGTGCGACTGCAGAAATTGCGTCGTAATGAATGCCAGATCGCCCTGTCGCCCAAGCCACTGGACGTACAGGCCGCGCTGAAAGAGCCGACATTGAAAGTGGAAAAGACTGACGCCTTCATGACCGCATTTGTGGGCATCAACAGCCAGCATCCACCGCTGGACAAACCGGAAGTGCGCCAGGCGATCAACCTTGCGTTCGACAAGGCCAATTACATCAAAGCGGTGTTCGAGGACACCGCCGAGCCAGCCAATGGCCCGTACCCACCGAATACCTGGAGTTACGCCAAAGGCCTGCCGGGCTACCCGCACGACGTAGCGAAAGCCAAGGCCTTGATGGTCAAGGCCGGGCTGAAAGACGGTTTCCAGACCACCATCTGGACCCGTCCTTCCGGCAGTTTGCTGAACCCCAACCCAAGCCTTGGCGCGCAGTTGCTCCAATCCGACCTCGCGGAAATCGGCATTCAAGCCGAAATCCGGGTGATCGAATGGGGCGAACTGATCCGTCGCGCCAAGGCCGGCGAGCATGACCTTCTGTTTATGGGCTGGGCCGGCGACAACGGTGATCCGGACAACTTCCTCACGCCGCAGTTTTCCTGCGCAGCGGTCAAGTCCGGCACCAACTTCGCCCGTTATTGCAACCAGGACCTGGACAAGCTCATCAGCGCCGGCAAGACCACCGGCGAGCAAGGTGTGCGCACCAAGCTCTATGAACAGGCGCAGGCGCAGATCCAGCAGCAGGCGTTGTGGCTGCCACTGGCTCACCCGACGGCTTTCGCGTTGACGCGCAAAGAGGTGGGGGGTTACTCGGTCAGCCCGTTCGGTCGTCAGGACTATTCGAAGGTAGTCCTCAAGCCATAAGCACCCACACAAAACCTGTGGGAGCGCGCTTGCCCGCGATAGCGGACTTTCAGGCGACAACTATGTTGAATGTGCCGACGTCATCTCGGGCAAGCCTGCTCCCACAGGGACTCACTTAGCGTCGAATCCCTCGCTCACATCCACCCATATTCAGCCATCGACAGCGGATCGCCGTCGCCGATGATGAAATGGTCGAGCACCCGCACATCAACCAGCTCCAGCGCCTCTTGCAGGCTTTTGGTCAGCAACCGATCAGCCTGACTCGGATCAGGATTGCCCGACGGATGGTTGTGGCACAGGATCAGAGCCGCGGCATTGTGCGCCAGAGCCCGTTTGACCACTTGCCGTGGATAGACGCTGGTATTGTCGATTGAGCCGCGAAACAGCGCTTCGAACGCCAGTACTCGGTGTTTGGAATCCAGAAACAGACAGCCAAACACCTCATGTGGCTCATGACGCAACATCGACTTGAGGTACTCACGCACGGCCAGCGGATTCTCAAGTACCGAGGTGTGACGCAACCGCTCGGCCAGATGCCTGCGCCCCATTTCCAGCACGGCCTGCAACTGCGCGTACTTTGCTGGGCCGAGTCCGAGCTCCCCACTGAAGGTGCGCAAATCCGCTTCCAGCAGTCTGCGCAGGCTGCCAAATTGACTCAACAGGTGTCGCGCCAGATCCACTGCGCTTTTACCGGATACACCGGTTCGTAGAAAAATCGCCAGCAACTCGGCGTCCGACAGTTTCGCCGAGCCATGCTCCAACAGCTTCTCCCGCGGCCGCTCCGCCGCCGGCCAATCACGAATACTCATAGCACCTTCCCTGTATGTGGGCGCCGCTGTTCCATAGCGGTCGCTGTGATATCGTAGCCCATCTTTTTTGCTGGCGATTTCATCCCTGGGGAGGGGGTCTCGCCATGCTGTCATCAACGAAATGAAAGGCAGACCTATGCAGCGGCTGTATCGGAAACGCATCGTTCTGGGCGTCGGCGGCGGCATTGCTGCCTACAAGAGCGCTGACCTGGTTCGCCGCCTGATCGACCAGGGCGCCGAAGTGCGCGTGGTCATGACCCGTGGCGGCAGCGAGTTCATCACCCCGCTGACCATGCAGGCCTTGTCCGGCCACCCCGTCCACCTCGACCTGCTGGACCCGGCGGCTGAAGCTGCCATGGGCCACATCGAGCTGGCCAAATGGGCCGACATGGTGCTGATCGCCCCTGCCACCGCGGACCTGATCGCCCGCCTGGCCCAAGGCATTGCCGACGATCTGCTGACCACGTTGGTGCTGGCCACTGACGCCGTGGTGGCCGTTGCTCCGGCGATGAACCAGGCCATGTGGCGCGACCCGGCAACCCAGGCCAACCTGCAAACCCTCGAAAGCCGCGACATCAAGGCCTTCGGCCCGGCCTCCGGCAGCCAGGCCTGTGGCGACGTCGGCCTGGGGCGCATGCTCGAAGCCGTCGAACTCGCCCAATGCGCGGCGGACTGCTTCCAGCGCAAAGCGTTGACCGGCAAACACGTGCTGATCACCGCCGGCCCGACCCAGGAAAACATCGATCCGGTGCGCTACATCACCAACCACAGCTCCGGAAAAATGGGCTTTGCCCTGGCCGAAGCCGCGGTAGAGGCCGGCGCCCGCGTGACCCTGATCACCGGTCCGGTGCACCTGCCAACACCGGATCGCGTGACGCGCATCGACGTGGTCAGTGCCCGCGACATGCTCGCCGCCTGCGAAGCTGCGATCCCTTGCGACCTGTTCATCGCCTCGGCAGCGGTCGCGGACTACCGCCCGGAAGTCGTCGCCCCACAGAAACTCAAGAAAGACCCTACGAACGGCGACGGCTTGTTGCTACAGATGGTGCGTAACCCGGACATCCTGGCCACCATCGCCACACGCCCTGACCGTCCGTTCAGTGTCGGTTTCGCCGCTGAAACCGAACACCTGCTCGACTACGCTGCGCGCAAGTTGAAAGACAAGAACCTCGATTTGATCGTTGCCAACGATGTCGCCAACCCGAGCATTGGCTTCAACAGCGAAGAAAACGCCTGCAGCGTGATCGACCGCGAGCTACACGCCACACTTTTCGCCCAGACCAGCAAGAGCAAGATTGCTCGCCAGCTGATCACTTTTATCGCCGAACGTCTGAACCAGGTTTAATTTACATGCACGCTTTGCAAGCCAAGATCCTCGACCCTCGCATCGGAACCGAATTCCCGCTGCCGCAATACGCCACCCCAGGCTCCGCCGGCCTCGACCTGCGCGCCATGCTGGAAAAAGACATCGTGATCAAGCCGGGTGAAACCGTGCTGATTCCGACCGGCCTGTCGGTCTACATCGGCGATCCGGGCCTGGCGGCACTGATTCTGCCGCGTTCTGGCCTGGGCCATAAGCACGGCATCGTGCTGGGCAACCTGGTCGGCTTGATCGACTCCGATTACCAGGGTCCGTTGATGGTGTCCTGCTGGAACCGTGGCCAGACCGAATTCACCATGGTCGTTGGCGAGCGCCTCGCTCAATTGGTGCTGGTGCCCGTGGTTCAAGCGCATTTCGAGATGGTTGAAGAGTTCGTCGAAACCCAGCGCGGCACGGGCGGTTTCGGACATTCCGGCAGCCATTGATCCGATAGAAAACCAGTGGGAGCGAGCTTGCTCGCTCCCACTGGTTTGGCACTGAATTACAACGTTCATCTGGAAGGTTTACCGCCGAAAATCAAGGCATTGGCCGTCCCAGGTTCCGCTAATCCCGGTGGCATGGCCTTTTCGCACCACGAACTCTCCGCGGAAAACGCCGTCATACCCTTCAGTTTGAGCCGGCCGATGCATTTGTCGCAGGCAGGTACAGCCACTTTCGAGATGGAGCATTCCTACAGATGAACACCCCCGCCCAAGTCGCCCCCAAGTTTCCCGACAGCATCTTCCGTGCGTACGACATTCGCGGCACCGTCCCGGAGTTCTTGAACGCTGAAACCGCTTACTGGCTCGGCCGCGCCATCGGCGCCCAAAGCCTGGCTCAGGACGAACCGAACGTTTCCGTGGGTCGCGACGGCCGCCTGTCCGGCCCGGAGCTGGTCGAACAACTGATCAAAGGCCTGGCCGATGCCGGTTGCCACGTCAGCGACGTCGGCCTGGTGCCGACGCCGGCGCTGTACTACGCCGCCAACGTATTGGCCGGCAAATCGGGCGTGATGCTCACCGGCAGCCACAACCCGTCGAATTACAACGGCTTCAAGATCGTCATCGCCGGCGACACCTTGGCCAACGAACAGATCCAGGCCCTGCACGACCGCCTCAAGACCCACAACCTGAGCAGCGGCAAGGGCAGCGTGACCAAGGTCGAGATCCTCGACCGCTACAACACCGAAATCGTCCAGGACATCAAACTGGCCCGTCGCCTAAAAGTCGTGGTCGACTGCGGCAACGGTGCGGCCGGCGTGATCGCCCCGCAGTTGATCGAAGCGCTGAACTGCGAAGTCATTCCGCTGTTCTGCGACGTCGACGGCAACTTCCCGAACCACCACCCGGACCCGGGCAAGCCTGAAAACCTTGTCGACCTGATCGCCAAGGTCAAGGAAACCAACGCCGACCTCGGCCTGGCCTTCGACGGCGACGGCGACCGCGTTGGCGTCGTGACCAACACCGGCAGCATCGTCTACCCGGACCGCCTGCTGATGCTGTTCGCCCGCGACGTGTTGGCGCGCAACCCGGACGCGGAGATCATCTTCGACGTCAAATGCACCCGCCGCCTGGTTCCGCTGATCAAGGAATATGGCGGTCGGCCGCTAATGTGGAAGACCGGTCACTCGTTGATCAAAAAGAAAATGAAACAATCCGGCGCGTTGCTGGCCGGCGAAATGAGCGGGCACATTTTCTTCAAGGAACGCTGGTTCGGCTTCGACGACGGCATTTACAGCGCCGCGCGTCTGCTGGAGATCCTCAGCAAAGAAAAATCCACCGCGGAAGAGCTGTTTGCGACCTTCCCGAACGATATTTCTACGCCGGAAATCAATATCCATGTGACCGAAGAGAGCAAATTCAGCATCATTGATGCACTGCACGATGCGAAGTGGGGCGAAGGCGCTGACCTGACCACCATCGACGGCGTGCGAGTCGACTACGCCAAAGGCTGGGGCCTGGTGCGCGCCTCCAACACCACACCGGTGCTGGTGCTGCGTTTCGAGGCCGATGATGAGGCTGAATTGCAGCGCATCAAGGACGTGTTCCACACCCAGCTGAAACGTGTTGCACCTGATCTCCAATTACCGTTTTGATTTAACGAAGCACCCGGAGCCCTGAATGACCCTCGAACGCGAAGCCGCCGCCAACACCGCCAAGGTCCTGTCCGAAGCGCTGCCTTACATTCGCCGCTATGTCGGCAAGACGCTGGTGATCAAATACGGCGGCAACGCGATGGAAAGCGAGGAGCTGAAAACCGGCTTCGCCCGCGACATCGTCTTGATGAAGGCCGTGGGCATCAACCCGGTCGTGGTTCACGGCGGCGGCCCGCAAATCGGCGACCTGCTCAAGCGCTTGTCGATCGAGAGCCATTTTGTCGACGGCATGCGCGTCACTGACGCCGCGACCATGGACGTGGTGGAAATGGTTCTCGGCGGTCAGGTCAACAAAAGCATCGTCAACCTGATCAACCGTCACGGCGGCAGCGCCATCGGCCTGACCGGTAAAGACGCCGGGCTGATTCGCGCGAAGAAACTGACCGTCACCCGCCAGACCCCGGAGATGACCCAACCGGAAATCATCGACATCGGTCAGGTGGGCGAAGTGGTCGGGATCAACACCGAGCTGCTGAACCTGTTAGTGAAAGGCAACTTCATTCCGGTGATCGCGCCAATCGGCGTTGGCGAGAACGGCGAGTCGTACAACATCAACGCCGACCTGGTGGCCGGTAAAGTCGCCGAGGCGCTGAAAGCCGAGAAGCTGATGCTGCTGACCAACATCGCTGGCCTGATGGACAAGTCGGGCACCGTGCTGACCGGCCTGACCACCCAGCAGGTCGACGAGCTGATCGCTGACGGCACGATCTACGGCGGCATGCTGCCGAAGATCCGTTGCGCGCTGGAAGCGGTTCAGGGCGGCGTCGGCAGCTCGTTGATCATTGATGGCCGGGTGCCGAATGCGATTCTGCTGGAAATCTTCACCGATACCGGTGTGGGTACGCTGATCAGTAATCGCAAGCGTCCTTAAGCGGCACATACAAAAAGACCCCGCTCTGCCAGGCTGAGCGGGGTCTTTTTTTGCCTGCGATCCCTGCGGCATATCATCTTTTGTGGCGAGGGAGCTTGCTCCCGCTTGAGTGCGCAGCACTCACAAAATTCTTGGGTCTGCTACGCAGCCCGGCGGGAGCAAGCTCCCTCGCCACAAAGGCTCGCCCCCACAAAGGGACGGGGTTACACGCCGAATTGGGCGCGGTAGGCTTCTACGGCAGGCAAATGCTGCTTGAGCTGCGGATCGTCAGCCAGGAACTCCAGCACCTGGTTCAGCGAAACGATGCTGATCACCGGAATCCCGAAATCACGCTCCACTTCCTGAATCGCCGACAACTCACCGTTGCCACGCTCCTGACGGTTCAGGGCGATCAGCACGCCCTTGGCCTTGGCGCCATCCTGGGAAGCGATGATCTGCATCACTTCACGAATCGCGGTGCCGGCGGTGATCACGTCGTCGATGATCAGCACGTCGCCGGTCAGCGGTGCGCCGACCAGGCTGCCGCCTTCGCCGTGGGCCTTGGCCTCTTTGCGGTTGAAGCACCATGGCAGGTCACGGTCATGGTGTTCAGCCAGGGCCACTGCCGTGGTTGCCGCCAACGGGATGCCTTTGTAGGCCGGGCCAAACAGTACGTCGAACGAAATACCGCTCTCGACGATGGCTGCCGCGTAGAAACGACCCAGCTGCGCAAGGGCCGAACCCGTGTTGAACAGGCCAGCGTTGAAGAAGTAAGGACTGGTGCGCCCGGACTTCAGGGTGAACTCACCGAAGCGCAAAACGCCGCGATCGATGGCAAAACGAATGAAATCGCGCTGATACGCTTGCATGAAAAAAACCCCAAATACCACGGATTTAGCTAATTAGGTTGACGCCGTGTATCATACACGCACGCGATTTTTGGGGCCATTTATGCGGATCATCAGTGTGAACGTCAATGGTATTCAGGCTGCAGTCGAGCGTGGTTTGCTCAGTTGGCTGCAAGCACAGAATGCCGACGTCATCTGCCTGCAGGACACCCGCGCCTCCGCCTTTGAACTGGACGATCCAGCCTTCCAACTGGATGGCTACTTCCTTTATGCCTGCGAAGCCGAAGTTCCTGCCCAGGGTGGCGTGGCTTTGTATTCGCGGTTGCAACCGAAGGCAGTCATCAGCGGTCTCGGCTTCGAGACGGCCGACCGCTACGGGCGTTACCTGCAAGCCGATTTCGACAAGGTCAGCATCGCGACCTTGCTGCTCCCTTCGGGGCAGAATGGCGATGAAGACTTGAACCAGAAGTTCAAGCTAATGGACGACTTCGCCCGTTATCTGGATAAACAGCGACGCAAACGTCGCGAGTACATTTACTGTGGCTCGCTGTACGTGGCGCAACAGAAGCTGGATATCAAGAACTGGCGCGACAGCCAGCAATCCCCGGGCTTCCTGGCACCTGAACGTGCCTGGATGGACGAGATTGTCGGCAACATGGGGTATGTTGATGCCCTGCGTGAAGTCAGCCGTGAAGGCGACCAGTACAGCTGGTGGCCGGACAACGAACAGGCGGAGATGCTCAACCTGGGCTGGCGTTTCGACTACCAGTTGCTGACCCCGGGCCTGCGCCGCTTTGTTCGTAGCGCGCGCCTGCCACGTCAGCCACGGTTCTCGCAGCATGCACCGCTGATCGTGGACTACGACTGGACGCTGACCATCTAAGCGTCGATTCGCAGATGCAAAAAAGCCGACATCACTGTCGGCTTTTTTGTGCGCGCTGATTTTTGGCTTTTTCTGTAGGAGTGAGCCCGCTCGCGATAGCGGCGTGTCAGGCGACATGAACTCTGATGTCAGACCGCAATCGCGAGCAGGCTCACTCCCACAGGGGAAATCAGCGCCGGTCGTTATTTGATCAACCGCCAGGTGAATGGGTAACGGTAAGGGAACCCTTCGTTAGCCTTCACGCCCGCAATGATCGTCAGCACCAACGCGCCAATCGCCACCAGACCGAACATGAAGAACCCGATAATCACCACCATCAGCAAAAAGCAGATGGCCGAGGCAATGGCGACGGTGATCTGAAAGTTCAGCGCCTCCTTGCCCTGTGCATCGACAAACGGGTCCATCTCACGCTTCATCTGCCAGAGAATCAGCGGGCCGATCAACGTGCCAAACGGAATCCAGATCCCCAGCAAGGCGGACAAGTGACAAAACATCGCCCACTGTCGAGCCTCTTTGCTCGGGATGGGAAGCAGCTCTTGCTCATCACTCATAACGTCCTCCTTGGTTGAAGCGGGTCCGATCAGTCGGCCAGTGCAGCTTTTTGCAGCTCGAAGATTTCAGTCATGCCTTTCTTCGCCAGTTCCAGCATAGCGTTCAGCTCTTCAGGCTGGAACGGTGCGCCTTCGGCAGTGCCCTGAACTTCAATGAAACCGCCAGTGCTGGTCATCACCACGTTCAGGTCGGTCTCGGCAGCCGAGTCTTCCAGATAGTCGAGGTCGAGCACAGGTTCGCCCTGGTACATGCCCACGGAAACGGCCGCGATCATTTGCTTCAACGGGTCGCCGCCTTTCAGGCCGCCGCGTTTCTTGATCACTTTCAAGGCATCGACCAGTGCAACCATGGCGCCGGTGATGGACGCGGTGCGAGTGCCACCGTCAGCCTGGATCACGTCGCAGTCGACGTACAGAGTCACATCGCCCAGCTTGGACATGTCCAGCGAAGCGCGCAGGGAACGACCGATCAGACGCTGGATTTCCAGGGTACGGCCGCCTTGCTTGCCACGGCTCGCTTCACGCTGGTTACGCTCGCCAGTGGCGCGCGGCAGCATGCCGTATTCGGCGGTCAACCAGCCCTGGCCCTGGCCTTTGAGGAAACGCGGCACGCCGTTTTCGACGCTGACGGTGCAGATGACTTTGGTATCACCGAACTCGACCAGCACAGAACCCTCGGCGTGTTTGGTGTAGTTGCGGGTAATGCGGATCGAGCGGAGCTGATCGGCAGCGCGACCACTTGGACGTTTCATAGGGAATACCTGTACGGGGGACGGAAAACTGCGGAGCATTATAGAGCGGCAGGCCACGAGTGGGCACTTCTAAAAAATCCGCCCGACGACCGAAGGCCCTGAACAGCGCTTTACCGACGGCCTGCAGCCCTTTGTCACACCGTGTGTTTGGGCGCATCTGCCCCACTGCGCTACAATCCTGCGCCTTTGCTGCCTGTCGGCTTTAATTCACAGATATCGGGTCCGCGAAACCTTTGGTAACGCAAACCCGACTTGCGAGGTACCTCCATGGTGCACAGCATGACCGCCTTCGCCCGCGTAGAAAAAGCCGGCACCCAAGGCACCCTGAGCTGGGAACTGCGCTCGGTCAACAGCCGCTACCTGGAGCCGCACTTGCGCCTGCCGGAATCCTTTCGGGATCTCGAAGGCGCGGTCCGCGAGGCCCTGCGTCAAGGCATCTCCCGGGGCAAGCTTGAATGCACCCTGCGCTTCACCGAAGAAAACACCGACAAACCACTGCAAGTGGACCGCGAGCGCGCCGCGCAATTGGTCGCCGCTGCCGAGACGATTGCCAGCCTGATCAAGAACCCTGCGGCGCTCAACCCGTTGGAAGTGCTGGCGTGGCCTGGCGTGCTGGTAGGCGACGCCACCGACCCGCAAGCCTTGAATGCCGAAGCATTGGCGCTGTTCAACGAAGGCCTGAAAGAACTCAAGGCCGGTCGCGAGCGCGAAGGCGCGGAGTTGGCGCGGTTGATCAACGATCGCCTGACCTCCATTGAGGAAGACGTCGTCACCCTGCGCGAACTGGTCCCGCAGATGCTCGCCACCCAGCGCCAGAAAGTCCTCGACCGCTTCGCCGACATGAAGGCCGACCTCGACCCGCAGCGTCTGGAGCAGGAAATGGTCATGCTCGCGCAAAAGAGCGACGTCGCCGAAGAACTGGATCGCCTGAGCACTCACATCATCGAAGTTCGCCGGGTGCTCAAATCCGGCGGCGCTGCTGGTCGGCGCCTGGACTTCCTGATGCAGGAGCTCAACCGCGAAGCCAACACACTGGGCTCCAAAGCCTTCGACCCGCGCAGCACCCAAGCGGCGGTCAACCTCAAAGTGTTGATCGAGCAGATGCGCGAACAAGTGCAGAATATTGAGTAAGGCAAACCCGACATGACCCACAGCACCGGCACCCTGTACATCATTTCCGCCCCTTCGGGCGCGGGCAAGAGCAGCCTGGTCAAGGCTCTGACCGACACCAACCCGGAGATTCGCGTATCGATTTCCCACACCACCCGCGCCATGCGTCCGGGTGAAGTGGACGGCGTGAACTATCACTTCGTGACCCGCGAAGCCTTTGTGAAAATGGGCGAGCACGGTGATTTCCTGGAGCGCGCCGAAGTATTCGGCAACTTCTACGGCACCTCGCAAAGCCATCTGCAGCAGACGCTGGACGAAGGCCATGACCTGATTCTGGAAATCGACTGGCAAGGCGCAGAACAAGTGCGCAAGCTGATGCCCCAGGCGCGCTCGATCTTCATTCTGCCGCCATCGCTGCAAGCCTTGCACCAGCGCCTGACCAACCGTGGCCAAGACAGCGACGAGATCATTGCCGGCCGGATGCGCGAAGCCGTCAACGAAATGAGCCACTATGTCGAGTACGACTACCTGATCATCAATGACGATTTCTCCCACGCGCTGGATGACCTGAAGGCGATTTTCCGTGCCAATCAATTGCAACAGAAGCGCCAACAGGTGCGTTTCGGCAGGTTGCTGGCTGAATTGCTCGGCTAAACAGCACTTCCCAAAACCGCTGCAAGGGCTTTACATTGGTACTTGCAGCGCGTTGAAGGGCTTGGTCAAAAAATCAGCGCTTCCCTAATCGCTGGTGATTTTTTAAACTGTTCAGTCCGCTCGCCCACCCGGGCAGCGCGCATATTGCATTCGCTCCGAGGAATACCATGGCCCGCGTAACCGTTGAAGACTGCCTGAACCACGTGGAAAACCGTTTTGAACTGGTCATGCTGTCCACCAAGCGTGCCCGTCAACTGGCCACCGGCGGCAAAGAGCCACTGGTACAGTGGGAAAACGACAAGCCTACCGTTGTAGCGCTGCGTGAAATCGCTGAAGGCCTGATGAGCTACGAGTTCATCGCCAACGCTGAAATCGTCGAAGACGAACCGCTGTTCGCAGCGTTCGAGGACGAGTCCAACGAGGCCGTCTAAGCCTATGCCTGGTCGACGTAGCACGGCGCGGGGTCACAGCGAACGGCAGGAGTTATCATGCCGAGCATAGACGCCCTCGCCGATCGCTTATCGACCTACCTCGGCAAGGACCAGGTCAACCTGGTTCGCCGAGCGTACTTCTACGCCGAACAAGCTCACGACGGTCAACGCCGCCGTAGCGGTGAGGCGTACGTCACGCACCCTCTTGCCGTGGCGAATATTCTTGCCGACATGCACATGGACCATCAGAGCCTGATGGCTGCGATGCTGCATGACGTGATCGAAGACACCGGTATTGCCAAAGAAGCGCTGCAAGCGCAGTTCGGTGAAACCGTGGCCGAACTGGTCGACGGGGTCAGCAAACTGACCCAGATGAACTTCGAGACCAAAGCCGAAGCCCAGGCCGAAAACTTCCAGAAAATGGCCATGGCCATGGCGCGCGACATTCGCGTGATCCTGGTCAAGCTCGCCGACCGCCTGCACAACATGCGCACGCTGGAAGTCCTGTCCGGTGAAAAGCGCCGGCGGATCGCCAAGGAAACCCTGGAAATCTATGCGCCCATTGCCAACCGGCTGGGCATGCACGCCATTCGCATAGAATTCGAAGACCTCGGCTTCAAGGCCATGCACCCGATGCGTTCCGCGCGGATCAACCAGGCCGTCAAGCGCGCCCGGGGCAACCGCAAGGAAATCGTCAACAAGATCGAAGAGTCCCTCAGCCACTGCCTGGCCGTCGACGGCATTCAGGGCGAGGTCAGCGGTCGCCAGAAACACCTCTACGGTATCTACAAGAAAATGCGCGGCAAGCGTCGGGCCTTCAACGAGATCATGGACGTCTACGCGTTCCGGATCATCGTCGACAAGGTTGACACCTGCTACCGCGTGCTGGGTGCTGTGCATAATTTGTACAAACCGTTGCCGGGTCGCTTCAAGGATTACATCGCGATCCCCAAGGCCAACGGCTATCAGTCGTTGCACACCACGTTGTTCGGCATGCACGGCGTTCCGATCGAGATCCAGATCCGCACCCGTGAAATGGAAGAGATGGCCAACAACGGCATCGCCGCCCATTGGCTGTACAAATCCAGCGGCGACGAGCAGCCAAAAGGCACGCATGCCCGCGCCCGCCAGTGGGTCAAAGGCGTGCTGGAAATGCAGCAACGCGCCGGCAACTCGCTGGAATTCATCGAAAGCGTGAAGATCGACCTGTTCCCGGACGAGGTCTACGTGTTCACGCCCAAAGGCCGGATCATGGAGCTGCCCAAAGGCTCCACGGCGGTCGACTTCGCTTACGCGGTGCACACCGACGTGGGCAACAGCTGCATCGCCTGCCGGATCAATCGTCGTCTCGCACCGCTGTCCGAACCGCTGCAAAGCGGCTCCACGGTCGAGATCGTCAGCGCTCCCGGTGCGCGGCCGAACCCGGCGTGGCTCAACTTCGTGGTCACTGGCAAGGCGCGGACACACATCCGCCATGCACTGAAACTGCAACGCCGCTCCGAATCCATCAGCCTCGGCGAACGCCTGCTGAACAAGGTGCTGAACGGCTTCGACAGTTCGCTGGAAAAAATCCAGCCAGAGCGTGTTACGGCGATGCTTGCCGAGTACCGCCTCGAACTGATCGAAGACCTGCTGGAAGACATCGGCCTGGGCAATCGCATGGCGTACGTGGTCGCCCGCCGCCTGCTTGGCGAAGGCGAACAGTTGCCAAGCCCGGAAGGCCCGCTGGCGATTCGCGGCACCGAAGGTCTGGTCCTCAGTTACGCCAAGTGCTGCACGCCGATCCCGGGCGACCCGATTGTCGGCCACCTGTCCGCAGGCAAAGGCATGGTGGTGCACCTGGACAACTGCCGCAATATCAGCGAAATCCGCCACAACCCGGAAAAATGCATCCAGCTCTCGTGGGCCAAGGATGTCACCGGCGAATTCAACGTCGAGCTGCGCGTCGAGCTGGAACATCAGCGCGGCCTGATCGCCCTGCTGGCCAGCAGCGTCAACGCGGCCGACGGCAATATCGAAAAAATCAGCATGGACGAACGCGATGGTCGCATCAGCGTGGTCCAACTGGTGGTCAGCGTGCACGACCGCGTGCACCTGGCTCGCGTGATCAAGAAACTGCGTGCCTTGACCGGGGTGATTCGCATCACCCGCATGCGTGCGTAAAGCCCACTCTTACAAGGAGTCATTCATGACCAAGACTGTTATCACCAGCGACAAGGCCCCGGCTGCCATCGGTACTTACTCCCAGGCGATCAAGGCTGGCAACACTGTTTACATGTCGGGTCAGATTCCTCTGGACCCAAAAACCATGGAACTGGTTGAAGGCTTCGAAGCCCAGACTGTCCAGGTGTTCGAGAACCTCAAAGCCGTGGCCGAAGCGGCCGGTGGCTCGTTCAAAGACATCGTCAAACTGAACATCTTCCTCACCGACCTGAGCCACTTCGCCAAGGTCAACGAGATCATGGGCAAGTACTTTGACCAGCCTTACCCTGCCCGCGCCGCCATCGGCGTGGCTGCCCTGCCAAAGGGTTCGCAGGTTGAGATGGATGCCATTCTGGTCATCGAGTAATGCGTCCGGCGCAGCCCTCTTAAAGGCTGCGCCGATCTTGTCTTGAAAGGATTCCACCATGCGCCATGCGCTAGCCCTCTCGCTGGTCGCCCTACTCTTGGGCGGTTGTGCCAGCAACCCTGCCGATCGTGACATCAGCGGCACCTGGATCAATCAGGTGGCGATTGACACTGCAGCCAAAGGCGCTCCCCTGCGCGAAGCGCTCCAGGCCTATGGCCCGAATCTGGAATGGGACGTCAACACCAAGGCCGGTCAGGCCCGCTATACCAACGGTTTTGAAAATGTCGACGGCAAGCTGCTGGGCGAAGAGTCCGGCGCCTGGAAGATCGAGTTTTACGGCAGTTCCGGCAGTGAGCTGAAACGCGACGGCAAGCAACTGCGCCAGGCTGCACTCGATAACGAACCTGCCCAGGTTTTCGACCGCGCGCAGATCCAGGTACCGGAAGGTGCCCCGGTGGGTGCGACCTTCGAACGTGCGCTGTATACGGCGTACATGGGTGGCAACTGGAATATTGTCAGCGGTCAGGGCGAAGGCAATACCGTGCAATTCCAGGCTGATGGCCAGGTGGCCGGCCTGCCCGGCGCAGACCGCTATGCCTTGTGCCTGGCGGGCGATTGCGCGTCGATGAGCGGCGGCAACGACAACATGTGGCTGCAGCTGAACGGCCAAGGCAACACCTGGATCTTTGCGCGCAAGGGCAAGGAGCTGGAAATTTTCCAGGCGGTGAACACCGCACAGGCTGACGAAATGCCGCAGTTCACCCCGGGCGACCGCAAATGGTTGCTGGAAAAGCAGTAACCCGATCTCAGCTACAACGAAGATCAAATGTGGGAGCGACGGTGCGACCTGCTCGCGATAGCGGTTTAACAGCCAACAGAAATGTTGAATGTTATGGCCCCTTCGCGAACAGGTCGCACCGTCGCTCCCACAGTTTTGTGGCCACTGGGAGTCAGCTGCGGCCTTCGAGAATGGCGGCATAACCTTCGCGATAGCTTGGGTACTTCGGTGTCCAACCCAAAGCCTTGGCCCGCGCATTACTGCAACGCTTGCTGCCCGTGCGCCGCACGCTCGAGTCTTCATCCCACTCCGTCACGCCCAGATACTCGCGCAACCAGCCCACCACTTCGGCCAACGGTGCAGGCGCATCGTCGACGCCGATATAAATGTCATCCAGCGCCACACCACGACGATCCGCTTCCAGCAAATACGCCATCAACCCCGCCGCATCGTCGGCGTGAATACGGTTGGCGTACAACGGCGGATCGACTGCCACGCGATAACCGCGACGAACCTGTGTCAGCAGCCATTCGCGGCCCGGCCCGTAGATGCCGGTCAAGCGCAGAATGCTCGCCGGGATGCCGCTTTGCAGTGCCACCCGCTCAGCCTCCAGCATCAAACGACCTGAATAGCCGGTGGCAATGGTCGGCGAAGTCTCATCGACCCATTCACCCTCCTGCTGGCCATACACACTGCTGCTGGACACAAACAGCAGTCGCTCTGGCACTTGGCCGTAGTCGCTCAGCCACTCCAGCACATGCTCCAAGCCCTGCACATACGCAGCGCGATAACCGGCTTCATCGTGATCGGTAGCCGCCGCGCAATACACCAGGTAATCCACCGCACCGATAGGCCAGGTCTCGGGACAGTCCTCTTTGAACAAGTCGCCGGCAACGCCAATGACGCCCTCGGGCAGGCGTGAAACGTCACGTCTCAGGCCATGGACCTCCCACCCGCCAGCCACCAATTGCGTGGCCAGGCGACTGCCGACATCACCGCAACCGGCGATCAAAACTGAGGGTGTGGACATCGAAAAACTCCTATCGGAAAGCCGCAGACTAGCGCCGACACAAGACGAGCGGCTAGTAATGCAGGAAAAAAAGAGACTCTATTACTTTTGTTAACAAGAATTAATTGCAATAATGCACGCCACTTTTGTTCTCGGCCTCGCGAGGCCTGGAAGAACATTAACCGTCTTTTTCTCTCAGGTCCGGCCAGCATGACACGCAATCAATTCTCCGCTTCGCCAACCAAACGACCTCGCGCCTGGAGCGCAGTGGCCGCTCTGCTGCTGAGCCTGATGCTCGCGCCGACCGCCGCATTCGCTGACGCACAAGCACCTGCCGCGCCGGCTGCCGCCGCGACTCCTGCACCCGCCGATCACGCCCCCCCTGTCGCCGCGCCAGCCGCGACCGATCCGGCTCAGGCGGTTGACGCTGCGGACGTTCCTGAAGTGCTCGAAGCCGACAACTCCCTGGGCATGGCCCACGACCTGTCGCCGTGGGGCATGTACCAGAACGCCGATATTATCGTGAAAATCGTGATGATCGGTCTGGCCATTGCTTCGATCATCACCTGGACCATCTGGATCGCCAAGGGCCTTGAACTGATGGGCGCCAAGCGTCGTCTGCGCAGCGAAATCGTCCACCTGAAAAAAGCCACCACCCTTAAAGAAGCCAGCGCGACCGCTACCAAGGCAGGCACCCTCGCCAACCTGTTGGTGCATGACGCCCTGGAAGAGATGCGCCTGTCGGTCAACAGCCGCGAAAAAGAAGGCATCAAGGAACGTGTTGCCTTCCGTCTCGAGCGCCTGGTAGCGGCGTGCGGTCGCAACATGAGCAGCGGCACCGGCGTCCTCGCCACCATCGGTTCCACCGCGCCGTTCGTGGGTCTGTTCGGCACCGTGTGGGGCATCATGAACAGCTTCATCGGCATCGCCAAAACCCAGACCACCAACCTCGCTGTCGTGGCGCCCGGTATCGCCGAAGCCCTGCTGGCGACCGCGCTGGGTCTGGTGGCAGCGATCCCGGCCGTGGTGATCTATAACGTCTTCGCCCGCTCCATTGCCGGTTACAAGGCTCAAGTGTCCGACGCTTCGGCTGAAGTCCTGCTGCTGGTCAGCCGTGACCTCGATCACCTGCCGACCACCGAGCGCTCCACGCAACCGCACATGGTCAAAGTAGGGTAATCAGCCATGGGCTTGCATTTGAGAGAAGGCGCAGACGACGATCTGGCCGAGAACCACGAAATCAACGTCACGCCGTTCATCGACGTGATGCTGGTGCTGTTGATTATCTTCATGGTGGCCGCCCCGCTGGCCACCGTGGACATCAAGGTCGACCTGCCCACCTCCACCGCCAAACCGGCACCACGTCCGGAAAAACCAGTGTTCCTCAGCGTCAAGGCTGACCAGCGCCTGTTCCTCGGCGAAGAAGAAGTGAAGGCCGAAGCCCTCGGCGCCACACTGGACGCCAAGACAAAGGGCAAGAAAGACACAACGATCTTCTTCCAGGCTGACAAAGGCGTGGATTACGGCGACCTGATGAGCGTGATGGATAACCTGCGCTCCGCCGGTTACCTGAAGGTGGGTCTGGTCGGGCTCGAGTCGGCAGTCAAGAAATGATCACGACGCGCCATAAGCTGACGCGTTACAGCGCGAGCCTGGCCGTGGTGCTGGGCGTTCATGCACTGGCCATCGCGCTGGCGCTGAACTGGACGTCGCGCCCGCCGATTGAGCTGCCGCCGCAGGCCATGATGGTTGAGCTGGCACCGGTCCCGGCGCCGCCACCGCCCGCGCCGCCGAAGGTCATCACGCCGCCGCAGCCACCGGCCCCGGTGGAAGAACTGCCGATCCCGAAACTGGCTGAGGTGCCGAAAGCCGAGATTGCCGTGCCCAAGCCGGTCAAACCCAAGCCCACGCCGCAACCGCCCAAGCCCGTGGAAAAGAAGCCGGAGCCGCCGAAGGAAAAGCCGTCCGAGGCTAAACCGAGCGACGCACAACCGACTCAGGCGCCTACCGAACAATCCGCACAACCGGCACCGGGTCCATCGCCGGCGCAGCAGGCTGCCAAGGCCAGCTGGCAAAGCGAATTGCTCGCTCACCTCGCCAAACACAAGAAATACCCGGACGCTGCACGGCTGCGGAACAAGGAAGGCGTGAACCGTTTGCGCTTTGTCGTGGATGCGCAAGGGAATGTGTTGTCATTCCAACTGGAGAGCCCTTCCGGCAATTCCGATCTGGACCGCGCCACCTTGCAAATGATCCGTGACGCCCAGCCGCTGCCCAAGCCACCGGCTGACATGCTCACCAACGGCACTATCGAAATCACGGCCCCGTTCCTGTATTCCATAGACAAACGCCGCCGCTAGAAGCAATACCGAGCCAAGCTCGCTCCCACAGGGTTCTCCCCCAGCAGGAATGTCCGCGATAAGGCACCGAAAGGTGCCTTTCGCGTATCTGCCAGCGGCAAACACGCATTACCCAGTGTCACTCAACACACTCACTCTGATAACGTGCGTCTATCGATTGCAGCCGTTATGCTTGGCGCGCAACTTCATGGACGCTTGCTATGACTCTCACAGAATTACGCTACATCGTTACCCTCGCCCAAGAGCAGCATTTCGGCCATGCGGCCGAGCGTTGCCACGTCAGTCAACCGACCCTGTCGGTGGGCGTGAAAAAGCTTGAAGACGAACTCGGTGTGCTGATTTTCGAGCGCAGCAAGAGCGCCGTGCGCCTGACTCCGGTCGGCGAAGGCATCGTGGCCCAGGCGCAAAAAGTCCTGGAACAAGCCCAAGGCATCCGCGAACTGGCCCAGGCCGGTAAAAACCAGCTGACTGCCCCGCTGAAAGTCGGCGCCATCTACACCGTCGGCCCGTACCTGTTCCCGCACCTGATTCCGCAACTGCACCGGGTCGCCCCGCAGATGCCGTTGTACATCGAAGAAAACTTCACCCACGTGCTGCGCGACAAACTGCGCAACGGCGAGCTCGACGCGATCATCATCGCCCTGCCATTCAACGAAGCCGACGTCCTGACCTTGCAGCTCTACGACGAGCCGTTCTACGTCCTGATGCCGGCCCAGCACCCGTGGACGCAAAAAGAATCCATTGACGCCAGCCTGCTCAACGACAAGAGCCTGCTGCTGCTCGGCGAAGGCCACTGCTTCCGCGATCAAGTGCTGGAAGCCTGCCCGACCCTGACCAAAGGCAACGACGGCGCCAAACACACCACGGTGGAATCCAGCTCCCTGGAAACCATCCGCCACATGGTCGCTTCCGGCCTCGGCATCTCGATCCTGCCGCTGTCGGCCGTCGACAGCCATCACTACGCCCCCGGCGTGATCGAAGTGCGCCCACTGACGCCGCCGGTGCCGTTCCGCACCGTGGCCATCGCCTGGCGCGCCAGCTTCCCGCGGCCGAAGGCGATTGAAATCCTCGCTGACTCCATTCGCCTGTGCTCGGTGGCCAAGCCGTCCGTGCCGGTGGTGGCGGCGTAAGTTGCTGTCATGACCGAGTTGTCGCAAGTGTCGGTGACGGCACTCAAGGGTGTCGGCGAGGCCATGGCCGAGAAGCTGGCCAAGGTCGGCCTGGAGAATCTTCAGGACGTGCTGTTTCACCTGCCGCTGCGCTATCAGGACCGCACTCGCGTGGTCCCGATCGGCCATTTGCGACCGGGGCAAGACGCCGTGATCGAAGGCACCGTCAGCGGCGCCGATGTGGTCATGGGCCGTCGCCGCAGCCTCGTCGTGCGCCTGCAAGACGGCACCGGCGGGCTCAGCCTGCGCTTCTACCATTTCAGCAATGCACAGAAAGAAGGCCTCAAACGCGGCACGCGGATTCGCTGCTACGGCGAAGCCCGGCCCGGTGCGTCGGGGTTGGAAATCTACCACCCGGAATACCGCGCCATCACCGGCGACGAGCCACCGCCGGTGGACGAAACCCTGACCCCGGTCTACCCGCTCACCGAAGGCCTGACCCAGCAGCGCTTGCGTCAACTGTGCATGCAAACCCTGACCATGCTCGGCCCGACCAGCCTGCCCGACTGGCTGCCGACCGAACTCGCTCGTGACTATCAACTCGCGCCGCTGGCCGATGCGATCCGCTACCTGCATCACCCGCCTGCCGATGCCGACGTCGATGAACTCGCCCTCGGCCATCACTGGGCGCAGCACCGCCTGGCCTTTGAAGAGTTGCTGACCCATCAACTGTCCCAGCAACGGCTGCGGGAAAGCATGCGTTCCCTGCGCGCACCGGCCATGCCAAAAGCCACCCAACTCCCGGCCAAGTACCTGGCCAATCTGGGCTTCGCACCGACCGGCGCACAGCAACGGGTCGGCAACGAAATCGCCTACGACCTGAGCCAGCACGAACCGATGCTGCGGCTGATTCAGGGCGACGTTGGCGCCGGTAAAACCGTGGTCGCCGCCCTCGCCGCGCTTCAGGCGTTGGAGGCCGGCTATCAGGTCGCGCTGATGGCGCCCACCGAGATCCTCGCCGAGCAGCACTTCATCACCTTCAAGCGCTGGCTCGAACCGCTGGGCATTGAAGTCGCGTGGCTGGCCGGCAAGCTCAAGGGCAAGAACCGCGTCGCCGCGCTGGAACAGATCGCCAGCGGCACGCCGATGGTGGTCGGCACCCACGCGCTGTTCCAGGACGAAGTGCAGTTCAAGAACCTCGCGCTGGTGATCATCGACGAACAACACCGCTTCGGCGTGCAGCAGCGTCTGGCGTTACGACAGAAAGGTGTCGGCGGGCGCATGTGTCCGCATCAACTGATCATGACCGCCACACCGATTCCGCGGACGCTGGCCATGAGCGCCTACGCCGACCTCGACACCTCGATCCTCGACGAACTGCCGCCCGGCCGGACCCCGGTCAACACCGTGTTGATCACCGACACCCGGCGCGTTGAAGTCATCGAACGGGTGCGCGGCGCCTGTGCCGAAGGGCGTCAGGCCTATTGGGTGTGCACGCTGATTGAAGAGTCAGAAGAGCTGACCTGCCAGGCCGCCGAAACCACTTACGAAGACCTCACCGCCGCCCTCGGCGAGTTGAAGGTCGGGCTGATCCACGGCCGCATGAAGCCGGTGGAAAAAGCCGCCGTGATGGCCGAATTCAAGGCCGGCAACCTGCAACTGCTGGTTGCGACCACCGTGATCGAAGTCGGCGTCGACGTCCCGAACGCCAGCCTGATGATCATCGAAAACCCTGAACGCCTCGGCCTCGCGCAATTGCACCAGTTGCGTGGCCGTGTCGGTCGAGGCAGCGCGGCCAGCCATTGCGTGCTGCTTTACCATCCGCCGCTGTCGCAAATCGGTCGTCAACGCCTCGGTATCATGCGTGAAACCAACGACGGTTTTGTCATCGCCGAAAAGGACCTCGAACTGCGCGGCCCCGGCGAAATGCTCGGCACGCGCCAGACCGGCCTGCTGCAATTCAAGGTCGCCGACCTGATGCGTGATGCCGATTTATTGCCCGCCGTGCGCGACGCCGCCCAGGCATTGCTGGAGCGCTGGCCGGACCACGTCAGCCCGCTGCTCGACCGCTGGCTGCGCCATGGGCAGCAATACGGCCAAGTGTGAGCACCGTCGCAGTTTGTGGACGATGCTTTTAAACAAGCTGGTTATACTCCTGCAATTGTTTGAATACGGATACAGACCATGACTGAAGCTGCCCTCGCCCCGGAACCCCTGCACGCTCCGTCTGTTATTCGGTTGCTGCTGGGCAAGCTGGGCATTGCCTACGAAGAAGTGCTGGACCACCACGGCTTGAACGCCTCGCGCAAAGTACAGGCCGTGTTGCTGGACGATGCCGTCGGCGCGCTGATGGTGCTGTTTGCGCAAAGCCAATTGCTCGACCTCAATCGCCTCGCTGAACTGACCGGCCGCCGCCTCACTGCCGTGCCCACCGAACGCTTGGTGAAGATGCTCGGCAAACACAGCTTGAGCCTGTTACCCGGCCTGCCGGCGTTGACCAGTTCGCCGTGTCTGTACGAAGAAAGCCTGCTGCGCCAACCGAAGTTGCTGATCAACTCGGGCGAGCCGGGCCTGCTGCTGGAAATCACCAGCGAAGATTTCAAGACCATGCTGACCAAGGCCAGCGCCGCCAACTTCGGCGAGAACCTGACCAGCATCCGTCCCAACCTCGACCGTCCCGACGATGACCGCAAGGAAATCACCCAGGCCGTTCAAGTGTTCACCGCGCGACGCATCCAGCAACGCCTGGAAGAGACCATCGAGATTCCGCCGCTGGCCGAGACCGCACAGAAAATCATCAAGCTGCGCGTCGACCCCAACGCCACCATTGACGACATCACCGGCGTCGTCGAAACCGACCCGGCGCTGGCCGCGCAAGTCGTCAGCTGGGCCGCGTCGCCGTACTACGCCTCGCCGGGCAAGATTCGCTCAGTAGAAGACGCGATTGTGCGGGTCCTGGGTTTCGACCTGGTGATCAACCTCGCGCTCGGCCTGGCTCTGGGCAAAACCCTGAGCCTGCCCAAAGACCACCCGCAACACGCCACGCCGTACTGGCAGCAATCGATCTACACCGCCGCCGTCATCGAAGGCCTGACCCGCGCCATGCCGCGCGCCCAGCGCCCGGAAGCCGGCCTGACCTACCTCGCCGGCCTGCTGCACAACTTCGGCTACTTGTTGCTGGCCCACGTCTTCCCGCCGCATTTCTCACTGATCTGCCGCCACCTGGAAGTCAACCAGCACCTGTGCCACAGCTACGTCGAGCAACACCTGCTCGGCATCAGCCGCGAACAGATCGGCTCATGGCTGATGCGCTACTGGGACATGCCCGACGAACTGGCCACCGCCCTGCGCTTCCAGCACGACCCGCACTACGACGGCGACTACGCCGAATACCCGAACCTCGTGTGTTTGGCGGTGCGTTTGCTGCGTAGTCGTGGGATTGGCTCCGGGCCGGATGAAGACATCCCCGACGCCCTGCTGGAACGCGTCGGCCTGAGCCGCGACAAAGCCAACGACGTGGTCAGCAAAGTTCTAGAGGCTGAAGTGCTGCTGCGCGAACTGGCTTCGCAATTCACACAGGCCTAAAAAAAACCGCTCCCACACTCGGTCTAATGTGGGAGCGGGCTTGCTCGCGAAGAATCCCCCGCCGATCTACCTGATTCACCACAAGACCCTGTAGGAGTGAGCCTGCTCGCGATGAATCCAACTCGGTATCTCTGAATCACCACAAGCCCCTGTGGGAGCGAGCCTGCTCGCGAAGAATACCCCGCGGTTTATCTGATCACCTCAAACCTGCGCCCCGCTATGATGCGACTGCCAATTGAGCGCTTCCGATGACCCAAACAGCGGCTGTCAGTGTTGCAAGTCAAATCCGCAAACTTGCTAACGATCACAAGGTTACTGCTGATCCTGACGGCATGAGCCGTATAGCCGTGATCATTACCCGTATGACTGGCGATGTCGTTGAGTTGGATGGCATCGAGCAACTGCTCGTCAATCTCAAGAGAAAGGGTGTTCTCAGCAAGTCTGAGATCCTGGCGCTGCAAGGGCGCTATCTTCAGGAGAGGCGTGCGCAGAAACGTAGCTCATGAGTCTTAATCCGCTCAGCGACTTAGAGGCCGCCCAGCCACTCGACGGCGGCGAGCCTTCTGAGTCGAATGGCTGAATGACCTATGCCTTAGCCTTCCTAGGCTTCAAATACTTGGTCAACCCCTGGAACCACATCACCAACGCCGGGTTGCCCTTGATCTGAATCGACTTGTCCTGAATCCCCGTCATAAACGCCAACTGCTTGTTCTTCGCCTGCATCGTGGCAAAGCCATACGCCGCATCTTTGAACGCAATCGCAAACGCCGGCTCGGCATACACGCCCGACTTGCTGGTAATGCGCTGATCCTTCACAAAGAAATGCCGCGCCACCTTCCCGTCCAGGGTCTGTAGCTGGAACACCAATTCCTTGTCACCCAACTGCTGCTGAAACGCAGGATTAGTCCGACTGGCCTTACCCATCAACAAACCCAGCATCCACAGTAGAAAACGAAATTTCATGCGCACAGCCTCAAGAGAAAAGTGAACGGCCGGCGCAGTGTAGCGGCTTCAAGCGAGAACGCCACTGTTGTGCAGCGATAGAAGAAGATGCCGTGGTTTTTGACGCTGATGACTACCAAGTCATTGACGAAACGAGGGTGTTTAAAAGCGTGAGGATTTTGATGTTTCTACGCTCGACTCCCTCGGATATTTCCTTCAACACGTGGTGCTGTTCGTGAACTAGGCAGCCTTTGGCTTCGCCGATAGTCTTTGTTCGTTACCGCAAAATCGGTGACACGGACGTGCAAGTCCGGTACATATCGCCGCACGGTCGCCAAACCGAACATCAAGCGTCTTTCAGCTTGATGTAAATGCTTCATGGCGGCTGTGCGTGGGAGGTCCCTTTGGGGTCTGCCGGGGTCCGATATGCCCGGTCTTGCACACCTGCGCACGGCTGCCACCCTTATTCGAATGCAAGCGAAGAGTAGACAGCTACATCTAAAACACATATCGGAAATTACTAATGATCAAGCCAACACCGAATCCACCAGCAAACGAAGCCACCTCCCCCTACGAATCCCTCGATTCGAAGAAACTCCACGAAGCCGCCGAACGCGCCCTCAACCACCATTTCGCCCCACCACCAGGCGATAAACCCAAGCCTCGCAAAGGCAACCTCTTCGCCGTCTCCCCCGACATCGACACCGAAGCCCTCCTGGCCAACGCCTCGGAAGACCTGCTATCCATCAGCGCCATCGCCGCCAACCTGGCCGACGACGTGGACGGAGCACGTCGCTCCTTAGCTTTGGCGCTTAGCAGATTGGCGGATGGGGTCCGGTTGTTGGTGGAGCGAGCGCTGGATCACATTGATTCGCCGAATCCGGCGGAGCATCGGGCGAAGGTGTAACGGAGCCACGGGATAAAAAAAGGGGATGTTGAGTCCCCTTTCTTGATGATCTCGACTCACCACTGACAGCCTGCCTCTGGTGACGCCTCCATGCTGATATCTTGATCGAACGAATACTTCTTACCGGATTTGTAATTCGTGTAGTACATCGAGTTTACCCGAGCCCCCTGAGTTGCCCTTTCATACTCCCCCGTCACCACACCGTCAGAAACCTCCACCCAAGTCGTCGTGAACTGATACGGCCCGTCTTCCGTCATGACTTCTTCCTCAGTGTTCCGATAGACGAGAGGAATGGCCTTCTTCGACTTGCTATACCTAACCCCGGCGCCTCCCCATTTGATGACCGAGTCGTAATAGGTTCTGAATTCGAAATTGATGTTTTTGCCTTCCAGCGAACGAAAACAAGAAACCTCAGTTGTGACTTCGCTGTAAGCCGCCATCGGGCAGAGGAGCAACAACGCAATAAAAAACACAGACAAAGATTTCAAATCGATCATTCCTTTAGCGGTGTTGTCCGTCAACGTTACGACCGAAAGCCTCTGAACTACCGTGGTCACTGTTGAATACCAATGCGACGACCGGGCTCCCGCTTTTGATCTGCAACAGCCTTTCCATCAAGTGCTGCCAAACGCTTTTTAATACTCGCCGCGTCCTTGTAAGCGCATACCACGTCTACCCCCCTCTCCAGATCTCTACCGTCGCGACAGTTCTGCAATTCAGGATCTGACGGATCACCGCGAAAAAACTTCAAAGACAACTGGTTGCCGTTTTTAATGAGCGGCAGCTCTAATACTGAATAGGAAAAGCCCTCGAAGCTAATGTACGACTCTTTGCTTTTCCCCAGCACAAACATGGATTTCCCCGCCCGCTCCGGGGTCTTTCGCTCGAAGAAAAACACCGACACAACCTGCTCATCTTCCAGCTTCCACACATAGTTCAGCGTTGGCTTCGTTGCGTTTACTGGTGAGTAGAAAATTTCGGCGTCAGGAACGTGGACCTCTGTCGCCTGATCTTTCAGATTGTTCTTAAAAAAGTACACCATGATCTTTTGATCGCCCACGGATGCCACTACAGGCGGATGCAGCTCACCAATGGTTTGCGGGTCGCTTGCCGATGCCGGTTGAATTGGTAAGCCAACCATGAGTCCGAGCACGCAGGCATACCTTAAAAGCCTTTCCAATTTCAGCTACCTTCCTTGGTGATACACGAATCGAACAATTCATATCTTTGCTTGTACTTACATGGATTCAGGCGGGCCGCATTTCAGCTCTTTGATTTGCGAGTCCTGAATCGGAATTACACAGGCACGACGCTCCTCACCATTGCCACGAAGTTCCGACAAGCTGAGCGTCACGTGCAACCCGTCCGCATGAAACTCAAGGTTTTCGAACCCGGCATAGGAATAACCATCCCAAAACGATTTGCCGTCAAAGCTGCAGAACCGCGCAGATGACAGTACTCTCCAGCCGCCGTCAGGCGCAAGGATCTGGGCGTTGAGACAAACGCTGCCGAAGGTAGTCACATAGCGAGCCACAACATCACCGTAGCGTTGTGAGCCCGCCGTAAACACCTTGTTAAGATCGAGCAAGTCGCCCGACCTATCCGTCACGATCCCGTCCAGATAAACAGCACGCTCCAAACTCATTCTGGCAATGCAGTTATTGATCGTCGTGGCATGCGCCGCTGTACCAGGCTCGATATCCATGGCTTCAAGCGGGCAAGTGGTGTCTCGCAACTTGATCCAGGCCCGCTGGGAATCTCTGGCAATAGCCATGAACGCTTTCCCTTGTTCCGTATCACGCTTTTGCTGAGCCTCAAATCGCGCCATCAGTTTTTTGTAAGGAAAAGGGGACGGATTTATTTATTGGAGACCGCATATCATAAATAAATCCGTCCCCTTTTCACCCTGAAATGCGCGACAAGGAAGCCGCTGGCTGCACTTTTGCCCACTACCTCCCAATCACTACGAAAACCGTGAATCCGGGGACAAGCCACGTTTACGCACAAGTGATAGAGCGTGGTGTTCCCCTATGGCACGCAAAAAATTGCCAGCCATCACTATTTAGCAGCGTTAATATAGGACTTGATCAAACCTGCATTAACATAAGGGAAATGTTGCTCCTCACCTTCTTGATACCCTTCCATCCCACTCAAGTTCTTATCAAACCTGACAAGCTTATTCACAACCAATTTATTGTCCGAACCTTTTTCATACCCATAAACTTGATAAAGGGTTCCGTACGTTCCAATTCCTCTGCTCGTGATTTCCCAAGAAACCAAAACCAGTACATTTTTCTTACCCTTTACCGGATAAAAAAAATCGACTCGATTTTTGGGTCCGAGCCCGCCACATCATATTTATCGACAAGACTTCTATTTTTTTTATTATCGACACCAACAACATCCAAAACCAAAGAAACCGGAAACTCTGCGCTCCCTGTCTGCAAAAAGGACAGCTCCCCTCCCTTTACAACATTAGTTTTAAACGGCCCCTGAATCACTCGACCCTGAAGGTAATCTACATCTTGAGCACTGCTGGAATTTGATATAAGAAAAACGAAAGCAAACATAAAAAAACGGAGCATAGCGAATGACCTCTTAGTTAATATTCATTAGTGCAGCGAGGGCTTGGTATCAGGGGAAAAGCGGGAAAAGGGGACGGATTTATTTATTGGAGACCGCATCATCATAAATAAATCCGTCCCCTTTTCACCGGAAAAACTGTCCCGACACTGGGACAATAATATTTTAGAAATCCCTCACTCTGCGTATCAGGGTTTGCCCCCAAACTTGCGTGAAAAAGCCGAGCGATATTGCTTCGAGAATTGGGTGTTGACGAGCCGTCTGCTTGATCGTTGTTATTGGTGCCATCAAAAGCCAATGTGATATGTAATGTTTTACAGCAAGGCACCCCGCTATTTGCCTGCCCCTTAGTTTGAGCAAGCTTGCGTTGATTATTACCAAATACTCTTTCGTCTTTTTTCTGCTGTTGTATGTTCTTCGACAACTGTCCCGGATCATTTGGCAACCGACGCGTAAGAGGAAAGCTTGGGGCAATTAGTGCTCCCTCCGGCGGAGGAGCACCATCTGCCATCAATGATTCGAACATGAGGTCGGCTCCTTAGCTTGAAAGTACGCTCTATCTGGATAATTTGGATTGCCGGGTGTGAAGCAAGTCGTGGATACTTTTACCTGGTCGCAGGGAAGAAAGTGAACCTGTAACGCACATAGTTTTTCGGCGTACTTGGGAATCTCAACCGTAGCTGTATGGTGAGAGTAACCAGAGGAGTGACGAACTGCAGCCTCTTTAACAATTTGCCCATACTGATCACGTTTGAGGGATTGGTATGGCTTTGGATCTTTGTCCCACTCGATAATCGCTCTAATTCCAGGATTCCACTGAACGGGTAGTGTGCCACAGAAAACTTCACCTCCACCTTGATTTGCTGGAATCCGTGGACCACCGGCACCGTTAATACTAAATCTTATAATTTCTGCGGATGTATGGTTATAACCAGTAACCGGTGCAGACACCATTTCCGGACCAGCGTTGCACGCGCTTACGCAAAGCATTCCGACTGATAGGATTAATAATTTTCCAGGCCTATTAGAGTTAATATTTTTCCGATCTAAATACTGCCTTCCTACAAACAGCTCTACCATCAACGTCGCGCAGCAGCGAACTGACTTAATAACACCTGTTAATACTGACATACCTTCGGTTCCTCCATGTTCATCGGGCAATTAATAAAACACCCGGAGATCCGGGTTTAATCCACTCACGGGGAAAAGGGGACGGATTTATTTATTGGAGACCGCATCATCATAAATAAATCCGTCCCCTTTTCACCTGTGCATGAGCCGAAATCATCGATGCCGCGAAAGCGGCGCTCACCAGTGCTACAGCAAACCTTTTAAACTTCGTTGTCACGGTTGACCCTCGACGCTACGACCGATCACAGGAGAAGAAGTAAAACCGCAGGGCAGATTTATTTATTAGAAAAAGGGGACTAGGAAAAGGGGATGGATTATTTATTGGCGACCGCATCATCATAAATAAATCCGTCAACTTTTCACTTTCAACCTCCACTTATCTTGACTCACCTTCATACAGCTTCGTTTCTGAATTGAAGCGCCAAAGATGGGGAGTAGTCAGCGGCTTTCCATCTCTGTGCATAATTTGATCTTGTTTATCTCTATTATAAGAATAGATCTGAATATCTTTATATGGAGTATTCTCTGGATGGCTATCTAGAACTTTTACATCTGCAAAGTAATCACCTCCCACATTCCTCAGAAAGCCTTGGCACTGGACAAAAAATCCGTAAGTAAAATCACCACTGGAACCCGCGCTAGAATATGAAAGAAAAATAAAATCCTTCACTCCATCACCATTGAAGTCTTCGTTATAGACGATTTCCCCTTCCTCAATTGAAAATTTCTCATCCTCAACCCGTGAAAGCAAATCGATTGTGCGTGAATCTTCGGTCCACTGCGATAAAAAATGCTTAGGCCCTTCCGTGGGATAACAGACATCTACAGGGGCAGCGCGAGCAGCAGTAGCAAACAAAGCAAGAACAAAAAAGTACTTCATATATAAATTCGCGCTTTTCGAATTTGCTGCGAGACAGGCCAAACCTCCACATAACTGTTAAAGCTTGCCCCACCCCCTTTCATCTGCAATTCAATAAACTGTTAAAGGAAACATGAAGAAGCTATATTTTTTATTATCACCAGATTTTGATATCCACTCGCCTTTATAGCCATCACCATCTGCCTTACCAACAAACTGAGCCCGCGGGCTTTTTCCACCAGCTGCGTACTCAGTCAATTTCATGCTTCCTGCTTCGACACATCCATCAAAAACAATTTTCTCGGAGGAGCTCTTATATTTATAACTCCCTTCACTAGCACATGAAGTATTTTTTATGTCGCCGAGAAACCAGGTACTTTTGGAAACTCTTCCGACATACGTGATGGCCGTGCCATCAGACTTCAGTTTGCAGTTCGAATAACAAGCCATCTGAAAAAAATCGGGCTTATCCGTGTCGAAAAACAAATACGTAGCTGAATCGGCTGTTTCCCCTGCGCTATAAACAGGGATATTTATAGCGATATCTACACCCATGGACGAATCAGGCGTTTCTTTTCTTAGCTTCAGACTATTTCTGGCAGCTTTTCCACAAAATGCGCTTACTGCCGACTCACTAAATGCTTGATCCTTTGCATTGATTAGACTTCCTTCGCCGGCTCGGCATTCATATCCATACCAAGCAGCTACCGATGCCGCTGAAATGACCTGAGAAAAACTGTAGATCCTATCGACCACAACTTGCTGCTTACTGTAGGAGAACACTACCCAGCTACGGGACTTAGAGGATGAAAAGTCCAAATGCTCCAGAACATATTTATCACCATATATATAAAGCCAGTTAGCGCTCATCATCCCCGTATCCTCAGAGATTTCTGATAGCTTTTCACCTGTAACAGCATCAACTAAAAAACCGTCTTCATTGAGTACAACTTTGCAAGCTTGTGTTTTTTCTTTGCCGGCGCACGAATCATGACTGGGAAAAAATGGCTTCGCGTAACTTAAGGCGGGAACCAGAATGGCTAAAATCAAAACTAAAATCTTCAATTTTTAATTCTCTCTAAAAGATTTTCAAATTTTTGGGCATAAAATGCAATTACGTTTTTCTTGTCAGTCCCATTAATGATTCTACGAGCCGTAACATAATTTTTATTTCCAGGAGATAAATGCGCAGCAAGTGTCTCTCCTGCTTTGAATACCCCGCCCTTCATTCCGCCAATCATAATTCTAGTTGCATATTCTAACTCTAAAGCCAAATCTGGATTATTTGTAAAATCTATCCCCAAGGCTGCAGAAAACTTTTCATAGTTAGCTTTCCAGGTTATCTGACTAAGCCCACGACCCCGATACTTGTAGCCATCACCAATTTCAGTATTATGATAGTCCCTCGCCATAGCGGCCCTACGCCCTGTGGGGCCAGAACCGTAATCTATTTCAGCTTTTTCTTCACTGATTTTTTCAGCAATAGGGGCGAAGAAAACAACGCGATTAAAATCGTATGCCTCCACACGAATTGTGGCTAACATATAGGCCAAGTAAACATCATTGCACTCATCAAAGTACTCACCCCACAACTTCATCATCATCGCCAATAGCTTTTTCAGATTTTCTTCTGACTCTTGATTCAGAGAATAAGCCAGTGAAACATGAGTCACGTTGTCGTCTTCGAACCAGCCAAATACATGCCGATGTTCTTTTTTGTACTCTTCAACGAACTTCTCTATATTTAAGCACCCGCAAGAATACTTCATACAATTTGATATCAAGCCAACAGGGTGAATATGTTGTACGCTAGTAGTAGCAGTTATTCCATGCTGCCCAACCAACTTCGCCCACCAACTTAACCGTTCAATTCGTACCTTTTCTTCTACCCAAGCTTTATGAGGGTCAGAATCGCTGTGGCCAATAATTTCATCCAGGGCATCCCAGTTTTCTTTTTTGTAGTCCCATTCATTCTCATAACGCGTCACCATCTGCGATATGGGTTGAGAGAACCACGGTTTGCCCAACGCCTCCGCAATTTCAGACGGCGCCAGCTTTTTATCCCCATTCCTGTCGAGAATCTTGTACAGCGTCTCGCTAACAGAACCAGCGAGGGCGACCTCTACATTCGGAAGATACGATTCACGCTCTTGTTCATCGAGCCTATCTTGGGCATGCAGAAAAGCTGCTAGGTGGTCGACATTGCTCGTGGTTTCGTCAATAAAGTTGAACCCATTCCATTCAAAAGGAGAGTGCCGCGAGAGCACTGTGTCGGGTTCTGCAAACCATCCATCAATTCCATTACCATCTTTGTCACCTAATAACCCATCTAGGCGCCACCAATAGGTGGTGGAGGTCGATGTACCCATCACAACAGATTCTTTGATTTTCTTCTCCGCTGGCAATGCTTCAAGCAATCCAACAGGAATATAGAAGTCATACCCCACTTTATTACCTGGATCTGCTGCTTTAGGAGGGGTCGCGGCATTCATGTGTGGAGCATGAGTAACTAACCACGTGTCTACTGGTATCTTGACTAATGTCTTTTCAGCAGCGGGTAGGCCGACAGCCTTTTCTTTACTTTTACTAGTAAAAGATTTCACGTCCTCACAGCTGAAAACTTCGAGATGTAATAAATTCTTCGGGGCGGCATCTGCATGGGTCTGGTATTTTCCAACATGCCCCAACACCTCACCGGCCCTAACTTTGAAGGCCTGAGCCAGTGGAACTACCTGCCCAATAGGGGCATGGGGCTCGTTCTTGGCCTCCAAATCTTCAAGCCAAACAAATCCAGGCAATTTACCGTCGCCACCAGCCTTTAGAACTGGAATAGGCTGACCGCTTACGATCTCTACCAGCTTGCGATATTGTCTTGCGGCTTGTTCGTCGCTAATCCTAATCTGCGTACCCGCCGGTAAAAACGCGATCGGTTGCCCACTGCTAGTAGCATCGCGAACGTTAGCGCCGCTCTTTTGGTCTGGAGGAGCGTCTTTTGCTTCCTCTCCTACCAGATAGCTCTCACCCCCCAGATGTTTCATTTGCCCCTTAAATACCCATCCAGTGTTGACAGCCAAGCTTGGGAACTCAGGAGTGACGCTTACTACTTCAAGCCAGTTTTGGTTAGACGGTGCCGGTTTGGTGAGAATCTTAGTGCCACGGGGTAGTACGGCCAAAATGGGTGTTTGAGACGAATTTCCTTCACGAACCCTAAGCCCCAATGATTTGGTTCGAAGATTTTCCTTTACTTGATAAAGGCCTTTCCCCCAGAAACCCGGTGGTTTAAGCGTAGGATTCGTTTTATAGGTTTCCCAATCAAGTAGGTGCATATAGAGACTGAAGAAAGTCAGGCTCGGCCCAGTTGCAGCAGCCGCACCGGTAGCAGGAGCTGGCGTAGAAGGTGACGGAAGTTCAAGTCGATGCTTCACCAGCACAAACCCCGTCGAATAAACCGAGTGCGCCGAGCCAAAATCAGAAGTCGGATATTTCTCGTCAATTCGGTATGCGACGACCTCTCCATCAGCGATGCATCTGACCTCCGTCAAATCCTTCACCAACCCCGAAGCTTCATCGAAGTGAACACCACCATGCCAAAGGCCATTTGCCCCCAATGGGTAGTAACCATCTTTAGCTTTGGCTAACGCTTTGTAGAACTGCTGCGGATCGGTCGCTTCGGCTGTCCCTACTTTCAGGGGATACGACCATTTTTGAATTTTGTTTGTTGTCTCTGTCATTACCAATTACCTGAATTCTGATCCCTGGTGGCTTGGATTGCCGTCAATGTCTTACCCGGAAAAATTGAGCATTCGTTTCGGTTTGCGTTTGACCTGTTCCTCAGGCGCATTCCCCAACGCCTGATCCATCAAACTCCCCGCCTTATCCTTATCCGCAGCCCCCGGCAGCACCGGCGGCTTAATCCCAATCCCCGTCCCGCTCCCTGCCGAACCACCCGCATTAATCTTCACCACCGGCCCAACCACCGTCACCCCGCCGGCATCCAGCTTGATAAAGCTCCCTCCCCCCAAAATGGTGAGTTCGCTGCCAGCTTCGATAACAATCTTCGCCCCAGCCTTCAGATGAATCTCTTTCCCAACACTCGTCAGTTGCGCAGTCCCGAGCTTCACGTGCTGGTTCTGCCCAATCGTCAGGTGATCATCCAGCCGCGTTTCAACCTTGCGGTCGGCGATCGTGGTGCGATGCTCTTCCGCCTTGAGCTCGGTGTAGGTGTTCTTGACCACCGTGTCATGCCGCTCATTGCCGACGCGAATCTTCTGATCATGCTCAATGTTTTCATCCCAATCCCGCTGCGCATGAATAAAGATCTGCTCCGCACCCTTCTTGTCTTCAATCCGCAGTTCATTAAACCCACCGCCCCCCGGTGAGCTGAGGGTTTTGAAGACGGTGCGGGTTTTGTTCGCCGGCAATTCGTAGGGGACCTGGTTTTCCTTGTGGTACAGGCACCCGGTCACCAACGGCTGATCGGGGTCGCCTTCGAGGAAGGTGACGAGGACTTCCATGCCGATGCGCGGGATGACGATGGCGCCGTAGCGGTCGCCGGCCCAGCTCGATGAAACGCGCATCCAGCAGCTGGTTTTGTCGTCGGCCAAGCCTTCGCGGTCCCAGTGGAATTGCACTTTGATGCGGCCGTACTGATCGCAGTGGATTTCTTCGCCTTTGGGCCCTGTGACCATGGCGGTCTGGCTGCCGAGGACGCGGGGCTTGGGGTGTTCCAGCGCGGGGCGGTAGAAGACGTTCCACGGGGTGGCGAGGAAGCGGTTGCGGTAGCCCTGGTGGAAGTCGTCTTTGTTGTCGGTGGTGTCGCTGGTCACCGATTCTTCGAGGACTTGCGGTTGTTTGCCTTCGTGGACGATTTCGGTGAGCAGCCAGAGGTCGTTCCACTCGGTGCGCGGGTGGTCGGACATTTCCAGGAAGTGGCCGCTGATCAGCCTTGTCTGGTCGCCGTGGCCTTCGGCTTGCTGGTAGTCGGCGCGGTGGCGTTCGAGGGCGCGTTGGCTGAGGAATTTGCCGCGCGCGCGATCGAGGAAGCGGCCAGGGTAGTCGTAATCTTCCAGATCCGGTTCGGTGCTTTCGCCGTCGGGTTTGTAGGCGGCTTCGAGTTGCAGGCGTGGTTTTTCGAAATCGTAGTCGCGGCGCGTGACGCGGCCGGTGCGGGTTTCGAGGCGCAGTTTGAAGCCTTTGATGACGGGCTCGTCGGCGACCATGCCGCTGCCTTGCACATACGCGGTTGGCTGGCCGAGCTTCGGGAATACGGTCTGGTCGTCGCCGAAGACCAGCAGATGGGCTTTGTCGCTGTGCTGGAAGTGGTAGTGAATGCCTTCCTCTTCGCACAGGCGCTGGACGAAGTGCAGGTCGGTTTCGTCGTACTGCACGCAGTAGTCGCGGTCCGGGCACGGTTGGCTGAGCTGGAAGCGGTAGGCGTTGCCTTTGATGCCGTGCTCTTCGAGGATCAGCGCGATGATTTTCGGCGCCGACATCTGCTGGTAAATGCGCTGGTTGGTGCGGTGATGCAGGTATTGCAGGTGCGGCACCAGGGAGATTTTGTAACGGGTCAGGCGCTTGCCGGCATCGCCTTGGGCGACGCGGTAGATCTGGCCGTGGATGCCGGAACCCTGTGGATCGAACGCCAGGAACGCCTGTTTGTGCAGGAGTTTTTCCAGGTCCAGATCGGGGTTTTCGCTGACCAGTTCGAGGTCGAAGCGATACGGCTGGCTGATGCCTTCGGGGCCGGTGAACGACAGCACTTGCAGGTCGCCGACGTAGTCTTCAACCGTCAGAGTGAAATGTGTTTCGTTAGCGAGGTTGAACATTGCTTGCTCCCTGTTCGGTGGTCATCCGTTACGCCTTCAATCGCAGGCGTTGCAGCAAAGACGATGTGGCGCCCAGGGCGTCACGCAGTTGGGCGGCGGTGATGGTGCGCTTGGCCGCATCGAAAGCCAGCGCCGTTCGCAGGGCTGGCCAGCAGTGTTTGGGCAGGTTTCGCGGCGGGTGCAGCTCGCGTTCGAGCTGGCCGTCGCGGGCCTCGGTCGAGGGCAAGCGGCGGAACGGGTGTTTGCCGCCGGCCAGTTCGTAGAGCACGCAGGCCACGCCGTACACATCGGCGCTGGCGGTCAGCGGTTGGCCTTCGAGCAGTTCCGGGGCGGCGTAGCCGGGGGTCCAGGCGTTGAAGCGGTCGCGACTCAGGTGCGGCAGGCCGGGGAGAATGCCTTCCACCGCCTGGCCGAGGCCGAAGTCGAACAGGCGCACGCCTTCTTCGCTGAGCATCACGTTGCTCGGCTTCATGTCGCCGTGCAGCACGCCGCGCGAGTGGGCGTAGGCCAGCGCGTCGAGCAGCGGCAGCGCGATGTCGCGCAGTTCTTTCCACGGCAGGCCCAGGGGCCGCTCGCAGAGTAATTTGTCCAGGGTCAACCCACGCATGAGTTCCATGGTGATGAAGGCGCGCTGGCAGTCGGTGTCCACTTCAAAGCTGTGCAAGCGCAGCACGTTGTCGTGGCGCAGGCGCCGGATCAGGGCGAACTCGCTGTAGAGCAAGGCACTGGCGTCCGGCGATTCGGCAAATTCTTCGCTGAGGATTTTCAGCGCGATATAAGGGTCGGGATCGCCGAACTGTTCGCTCAGCAAGTCCCGTGCGCGGTAAACCGCGCCCATGCCGCCGGCACCGAGCAGACGCTCGATGCGGTAACGGCCTGCGAGCACGTCGGGCATTTCGCCGATGCTGGCCTTGGTTGGCGCCAGCGCGGGCTCAGCTTTATGCGACTTGGCGAACGCGAAGTAAGTCAGGTTATTGGCTTCCTCGTCGGTCACCAGCAGGTCGTCGAGCGGCGGCATGAGTTGGGTCATTGTCGGATCACCACGGCAGTCAGGTTGTCCCGGGCCGAGCCACGCAAGGCGCCATCGAACAGACGCTCCAGCGCAACGTGCGGCGCGGTCAGGCTCAGGGCGTTGCCCAAGGCATCGCTGCTCAACCCGTTGTACAAACCATCGCTGCACAACAGAAACGCATCGCCGGGATAAACCTCGAGTTCGAGCACGTCCAGGGTCAATTGCTCGGCCGCCCCGACCGCTCGGGTCAGGGCATGGGCGGCAGGGTGAGCCTTGGCGTCTTCGATGCTCATGTTTTGCTCGTCGATCAGTTGCTGTTGCAGCGAGTGGTCCTTGGACAGTTGATACAAACGCTGGCCGCGCCACAGGTAGCAACGGCTGTCACCGGCCCAGATGCAGGCCGCGCGATTGCCGTCCACCAACAGCGCCACCACGGTGCTGCCCATGATGCTGTCGTGGCGCCCGGCGGTGACGGTCAACTCCTGCCCCAAGCGGCGGTTCAACCAGTGCAGGCACTGGCGAATGCCTTTGAGGCGTTCGTCGAAATCATCCTGCACCGGCAATTCCGCCAGGCTGGCGACGATCAACTGGCTGGCAATGTCGCCCCCCTGATGACCGCCCATGCCGTCCGCGACCACCCACAGCCCCTGCTGCGGGCAGTCGAGAAAAGCATCTTCGTTGCGCGCCCGAACCTTGCCGGCGTCGGTACGCGCAGCGCTGCGCCAGGGACTGGCAACCAGCATCAGAGCTGCACCGGCATACGGAAGGTGCGCAGCACGCCCATGTCGAACGGGTTCGGTGTGCGCTGGCTGCTGAGCAGGTAATTGGCGCGCAGGCCGCCTACGTCAGCTTTCAATACCAGCACATCGCGACCGCTCAGGTACTCGGTCTGCATCAGATCGAACAGACGGAACAGCGACCATGGGCCGGTGTTCTTTTCGATACCGATCGGGCGCCCGGCCATTTTGTCGAGGACCAGGCTGGTGCGACCGTCTTCAGCGTCGGTCGGCCATTTGAACGACACCGGCACAATCGGACCGTGGCGGTATTCGATGGTCTTGTCGCCAAACTTGAACTCGGAACGGCTGACGGCCGGGTCGAGGGTGTACGGCTCCAGTTTGAACTGCACTTGCGGCTCGGCCGGGTTGATCGAGAAGAAGCTCTGGCGAATCACTTGGGCCGCGGCCATCTGGTCGAGGTAGACCTTGGAAATTGGCAGGCTGTGACCGTCGATGCTACGCAGGCGGTAGTTACCCGGATCGCCACTGACGAACGGACGCATGTAGGTCTCGAAGAAGCGATCGTTGATGCCCTGGGCCTTGAAGAACTCGCGGAAGTCGCTGATCGCCACGTCACTGGTGCTGTGGGCGCTGAACGGATAACGCTTGTTGATCGCCTTGCCATAGAAGCTGTACAGCTCGCTCTGATAGCGCTGGTTCAGGTACTGATAAGAATCGTTGAGCACCAGACG
Organism: Pseudomonas mucoides; assembly: GCF_015461845.1. Taxonomy (GTDB): domain Bacteria; phylum Pseudomonadota; class Gammaproteobacteria; order Pseudomonadales; family Pseudomonadaceae; genus Aquipseudomonas; species Aquipseudomonas mucoides. Next base: position 530,971 of record NZ_JACOPW010000003.1, read on the forward strand.
CCAGGTGTCTTCGGCCAGCACGTTGAACCACACACTGACCGGACGCGGCAGACGATTCGAAGCATTGCGCAGGGCGCTCAGCGCATCACGCTGGCCGCTCATGCGGGTCTTGGCCATTTCAAACGCGGCCTGCTCCGGGGAACTGGCGCGGGCCAGGCTCGCCAGCTGCATTTGCAGGTCGTTGAGCGCCGCCAGGGCTGGGGTCAAATCAGCGGCCGGGCCGTTGTTGTCGTCCAGCAAACGGTGCAACGGTTCAAAGCGGCGTTGCAGTGATTTCTTCGCGGTGTCCGGCAGGTTCTTGGTCATGTCAGCGGCTTTATCCGCCGCCGCTGCCGCGAGTTTGCCGAGCTTGCCGCCCTTCTCTGCCAGTTTCCCGGCTGCATCGGCGGCGTCTTCAGCGCTGTCAGCGGCCACCGGGAAGCGCGTATTCTCGCGCACTTCCACCAGCAGTTGCAGGACTGGCGAGTTGGCCGAGGTCAGGCCCGCCAGTTGCTCGGCGCCCTCACCCGCGTCGTTGATCGGCGGCAACGCAACCTGGCCGACCGCTTCGCTCCAGAAGTTGGCGTAGTCGCGGAAGTACAGCTGTTCCAGTTCGACCATCAGGCGACGCAAGTCCATGCCGCTGATGCCCGAGCCTTCCCCCAGTACCCAGTTGTCACGCAGGATGTCGGTGACCAGCGCACTGCCCTGGACCGAGAAATACTGCTGATAACCCTGCTGGGTGTAGAAGCCGGGAATCACGTAATCGGTGCCGACAAACAGCGAACCTTGTGGGCCGAGGTGTTGGCTGAGACGGTATTCCGGCAGGTTGCGGGCCTGCTCGCGCAGCATCCGGTAAACCACGTTGGCCAGCGATTCGCTGCGCAGGACCTGACGGGCCTGTGCCACCAGTTGATCGTTGAGCGGGTAGATAAACGGCTGCTGCAGCAAACGCTCGAAGTGCGTGTTCAAGCCGTTCTGCACGGCGGTGTTGCCGGCATAACGCTGGGACCATTCGGTGGCAACCCAATCCTTGAGCCACGGGCCGTCGCGACGGTCTTTCATGTTCAGCATCAGGTACGCGCGCAGGCTGTTGAGCAGGCGTTCGCGGTCGTGCATGTTGGCGCGGATCTGCCCTTCCAGCAGCGTCGCAACCTTCGGCAGCAATTGCGCTTCGAGCTCGCGCTCGTAGGCGTTCTTGACCACTGGATTGACGTCTTCGCCTTGATACAGACCGCCACGCTCGTGGTAACTCACGTCGCCTTTTTTCGGGAAGACCTGAGTCGCCGCGTAGGCCGTGTCGAGCGGCTTGAGCACCGCCATGGAATCATCGCGCGCGGTCAGCGCCGAGCGCTGTTGCGTCCAGTTGGTGGCCAAGTTACGCAGGTTTTCCAGACGCTCGTAGTTGGCGGAGAAACCGCCCGCCCAGAGCATGCCGAACAGCGCCAATGCCGCCAGCGCGCCCACATACAGCGCACGTTGGCCCCAATGGATGCGGCTGCGTTCGCGCTTGTCCAGACCGGCCAGATCGGCCTCGGGGAAAATCACCCGGCTAAGCAAATGATGGATGAAGCGGGAACGGCCGCTGCGCAGGGTCGGCAGCACGCCCGCGTTCATGCCCAGATTGGCGCCGATGCCGGCGGTGGTCTGGTCCATTTCCTGGGTCAGGTGCGGTGCGCTGGTCAGGTAGAAACCGCGCAACTGGCTGACACGCTGGTAGCGGTTGCCAGTGAACGCCATGTCGACGAACAGGCACAGGCGCTCGCCGATCTGCCCCAGCTGATGCGGGAAGTCGAGGATGCGGCCACGGCGCTGGGTGTCGCGCTCCTGATGCATGCGCATGATCACCTGGCTGTTCAGGCGACGCAGCAGCTCTTCGAACTCGGCGCGCAATACTACAACGTCGGTGCCGCTCTGCTCTTTGCGGAAGCTGGTGCCGAGCACCTGATCGCTTTCTTCGCGGGTCAGTTGATCGAAGAACTCGTCGAAACCGAGCAGCTTGTCGGCCTTGCTCAGGACCAGGTAAACCGGCACGTCGACGTGGAGTTTTTGATGCACGTCCTGCAAGCGCGCACGCACCTGGCGGGCCAGGGTGTCGAGGTCTTTCTCGTCGGGGCACAGCAGGGTTTCCACCGGAATGGTCACCAGCACACCGTTCAATGGCCGGTTGCGGCGACGCTTGCGCAGCAGGTCGAGCAAGGTGCTCCAGGCGCTGCCGTCGACTTCGCCGTCCGGCTGGGTCAGGTAGCGCCCGGCGGTGTCGATCAGCACACCGTGGTCGGCGAAATACCAGTCGCAATGACGAGTGCCTTGGGTGTCGCGGGTGAGCTTGCGGTCGATCTTGTTGATCGGAAACTCAAGGCCCGAGAAGTCCAGCAGGCTGGTCTTGCCGCTGCCCTGTGGGCCAATCAGCAAGTACCACGGCAAATCACTGCGCCAGCGCTCGCTGCGACCGCGATACAGGCTCGACGTCTTGAGGGTTTTCAGGGCGTCCTTGAAACGCACCTTCAGCTCTTTCTCTTCTTCGTCGATCAGCTCTTCGCGGCGGATACGGTCCTGGCCGTCTTCGGTGTCTTCGATGGCTTTTTTACGCACACCGGCGCGCCAGCTGACGAAGACCATGGTCAGGCCCCAGATCAGGAACAGCACGCTGATGGTCAGCAAGCGCGAGGTCGAACCTTCCCAGAACTTGTAGTCATCCACCGCCAGCAGCGGCCCGACGAACCACACCAGCAGCGCGACAAACAGCACCACCAGCAAGGTCCAGACCCAGGTCTTGCGCAAGAATGCGCCGACTTTCTTGAAAAACTTTTTCATGACACGTCCCTGTTTACGGCTGTGACTGCGGCTGGACCGCGGCCGGATCTAGCGGCTGGAAAGGTTGCAGAACGGTGTCGCGCTGCTCGCCGAGCACCCAGGCGAAACCTGAATACATCACCACCAGGCAGACGAAGGTGAACAGCACCACCATCCACGCCGGCACGATGCGCACCAGGCTGCGGCGCTGATCGTTCAGGCCTTCCCAGTGCGGCGACAGCTCACGCGGCACGTCGCCACGCAGTTGACGGATCTGCCGGTACAAGGCATCGCGGATGCCTTCGAGTTCGAGCATGCCGCGCGCTTGTACGCGGTACTTGCCTTCGAAACCGAGGGACAGGCACAGGTACATCAACTCCAGCATCGGCAGGTGCTTGACCGGGTTTTTCGACAGGCGATCCAGCAGCTGGAAGAACTTCTCGCCACCGAAGGTTTCGTTGTGGAAGCTGCTGAGCAGGCTCATCTGCGACCACTCGCTTTCGTTGCCCCACGGCGTGGTCACGACGGCTTCGTCGACCACGGTGCACAGCACGTAGCGCGCGGCCATCACCTGGCTGCTTTCGGCGCCGTTGTGCAGTGCGCGCACTTCAAACAGCTTGAGCCCGGCGGTCAGTCGCTCGTTGAGCGCATACATGTCTTCGCGGGTGTCGCTGTGCTTGAGTCGCACCACTTCCGAGAGCAGCTCGGACGCAGCGGCCACCAGCGAATTGAGGCTGATGTTGAACGCTTCGGCCGGACGCAAACGCGCGGCGTAGATCATACGTTCTTCGAGCTGTTCGAAACGCGGCGGTGCAGCGAAATCGGTCAGCGGACTTTGCGCCGGGCCGTGGCCCTGGCGGTCGAGCAAGACGGTTTTATCGTCCTGATGGTGTTCCATGTCCTTAATCATTTCAGTCAGTTCCTGATGGCCCAGAATTTCAGTTCGAGCTCGGCAAATTCACCGGAAACGTGGAACGCGAAGCCGCCGGAGCGCTCCAGGTCTGCCAGGTCTCCCGAACTGAGTTCGAGGATGAAATAGGTTTTGTTGGAGTGGAACGCGATCTGCCGCGGGGCCACTGGCAACGGTTTGACCTTGATGCCCGGCAGGTGCAGGTTGACCAGTTGGCGGATGCGCTCCACCGGGCCGACCTTGAGGTGCGCCGGCAAGCGGTGGCGCAGTTCTTCGGAGTCGCAGTTGGCACTGGCCGCGAGCACGAACGACGCCGAGCCCAGCAGTTTGTGGTCGTGCAATGGCGAGACGATGATCCCGTACTGACGTTCCTGCAGGATCAGTTCGATGGCGTGCTGTTCCAGCACCATCGACAGCACCTGGCGGATCGCTTCCATCAGTTTGCGAAAGCTCGCACCCTGATCGCTGTGCTGGTAACGGCTGTCCAGGCGCGGGCGTTTGCTGTCGCTGGAGAAGGTCGCCAGGTCACCGAGCATGGTCAGCAGCGTGCGGTACAACTCTTCCGGGTGAACCTGCTCCAGGCCGAGGTAGTGACGCAGCAACAGTTCAGTGCGGTTGATCAGTTGCAGCATCATGAAGTCGCCGACTTCCGCGCCACCGACCTTGCCGTTGGAACGGATGCGCTCGGCGATGGTGTCGCCACGGTGACCGAGCATGCTGATCACTTCTTTGAGGCACGACAGCAGGTAGCTGGAGGCATGCGCCTGGATGTAAGTCGGCACGAAATCCGGATCGAGGCTGATCACGCCGTCAGGCGTGGTGTCGAGCACGTCGCAGATTTTCAGCTTCACGTAGGCCTGATCGCTCTGCTGTTCACCGAGCAACAATTTGAAGTCCGGGCGACCGCAGCGCACCTGGCTGGCAGAGTCGTCGCCGGCGTTGGAGTCGGCGACTTCGGCTTCGTACGCGGTGTAGCGCGCCAGCACGTCGGATTGCTCCGGACGGCGCGCCTCGATGTGGTTACCGGTGACCAGCGGCAACGCCAGGTAGATCGGCGTGTTGCCGGTGTTCGGCGGCACGTCCAGCGCCAGCGGTTCGGTGTTGCCACCGAGTTCGAACAGGCTGCCGTCCGGCAGAATCCCCGAGGCCTGGCTGACCACCAGTTTGCCCATGTTGAGGAACTGCAAATCGATGTCCAGGTTCAGGAAACCCCAGGTGTAACTGCCCAGCAACTGGGTGCGGGTCTTCATCTGGTGATCGTAGTAGCGATCGTTGTGCTGGAAATGCTGCGGGCGCAGCAGCATGCCTTCCTGCCAAATGACTTTATGGTTATTCATGATCAGTCATCCGCCTTGGCGAGCGTTTCGAGGCTATTGCGGATACCGGCCTGATCGAGCGTCAGGTCAGCGTCGGTGACTTCCACCGGGGTGATTTGCACGGTGTAGCGCCATTTGGTTTCCGGCAGGTCGCGGTAAGCGGCGAGCACGCCAACGTAGCGGCTGCCCTCCTCCACGCTGAGTTTCAGCTCAACGGTTTCGCCGGGGCGCAGCTCGAGTTCTTCGCTGGCCACCAGGTCTGGGGCCAGGGATTCCTTGGCGCGTTCATACAGGCTGAAGAAGTCGGCGTTTTCGAACGTCACCGGGTGCTTGAGCTCGAACAGGCGCACGACAATCGGCGACGGACGCCCGTTGAGGTCCGGGTTCAGCTGATCGCTGGCGGTCAGTTTCAGGTTGAGCTTGGTGACTTTCGAATACGGCGACAGCGACGAGCAGCCGGCCAACAGCACCAGGGCCATGAGCGCCGTCAGCGTCTTGAAAAAAGCGGTCGAGCAGCGAGACATGCGCATCATCCTTGGTGGTCGGTGTGTAGGGTGGAAATCAGGCGGATCTGCTCTTCGTAGGCCTGAGCGAAGTCACGGGCCAAGAGGCGCTCGCTCCAGTCATCGTCCTGACGCAGGGCCTGGTGATAACGACCGTAGGCTCTCCAGCGACTGCCCGAGGTGGCGAGCAACGGCTTGTTGTCGCGCTCGAAACGCAGGGTCAATTGCTGTGGCGAGAAGTGCTCCAGCGTGCCGCGAACGGCGGCGCGGCTGGCGGTCAGCAAAGCCACCTGATGCGCCTGCAAATCGCGGAACGCGCGGGAGATCGCTTGTTCTGCCGGCAACTGGCCCGGCTTGTTCGGCTGCAACAAAATGCCCAGTGCTTCACCGGCATCGACGGCGAATTTCAGCGGGTTCTTTTGCGAGCCTTGCACGGTGGTCTGGGCCAGGCGCAGTTCGTTTTTCAGTTCGCTGCGGGTGCGCAGGCTCTGCTGTAAACCGCCGACGCTTTGCTTGAGCAAGCGGGCCGCGTTCAGCGCCAGCGCTTCGCGGGCGTCGTGGTCGAGGCCTTTGAGGTCCACGCCCAGCGCGGCACCGAAATGCTCCCAGAAGCCTTCGCTCTGACGTTCGACCGCTTTCGGCGGTGGGGCCGGAGCGGGTTCGGCCGGGGCATTGATCAGCTCCGGGACCATCAGGCTTTCCATGTCGATACGGGCGTAGTCGGCGCGCTGACGGGTGTCTTCGATGGCGGTGCTCGGGGAGATCAATTGCTCGATTTCCGAATACACACGTTCTTGCTGATCCAGTGCATTGAGCGGGTCGAGGTCGAGGAACGCGTCATCCGGAATGATGCTGCCGGCCGCTTGCGGACGGCCAACTTCGACGTCGAAGGTCGCCGGGTCACGCACCAGCCGCGCGCGGATCTCGAAATCACCCAGCACATAGACACTGCCGTGTTCGATGCGCATGGCTTCGCCCTTGCGCAGGCGTGCGCCGCTTTCGCTGTTCTGGATACCGTTGCTGCTGGTATCGGTCAGGAAAAACGTGCCTTCGCGGTAGCTGATCAACGCGTGGTGGTTGGACAGGTGGCGCTTGCGATCAGGAATGATCCAGTCGCAATCCTCGCCCCGGCCAATCACGCCCCCAGCCTGTTTAAAGGTCTTTTGGCACAAGTCCGTGGGCACGAATTGCTTGGTGTTGAGCATTTCGAAAACCAGTTCCATGGTGATACTCCTTGCGGTCACTTGCCGCGATTGACCGCCTGCGGATCACCCAATGGGCGATAGGTGTTGTCGTTGTATTTGTAATTGCCGCTACAGCCGCCGAGGCCGCATAGAACGACGAGGGTCAGCAGGACGGCTTGCCAGTGACGAACAGGCATCAGAGGGTCTCCAGGGATAGACAAAGCACAAAGCGCCGGCCCGATTGGGCGGCGCTATCAGAAGCGAATGAGGTGAAATCGACGGTCATTGACCTACCCATCGAAGTCACCCAGGTTGATATTCAGGCGCCCGAGGCGGTACAGCAGCGTGCGTCGTGGCAGGCCGAGTTCGCGGGCGGCGAGGGTCTGGTTGCCGTCGTTTTTGCGCAGGCAATCGAGCAGCAGGCTGCGTTCGACCTGCTCCAGGCGTTCGCGCAGGTTCAGGCTGTTGTCTTCCGGCATGGCTTCCATGCGCAGGGAGAAATGCTCGGCCAGTAACTCGCCGCCCTCGCACAGCAAAACGGCGCGCTCGACCAGGCCTTTGAGTTCGCGCACGTTGCCGGGGAAGGCATAACCGGACAGGTGATCCAGCGCCGCGTCAGACCAACGCACCGCATCGCGTTGCAAGAACGAGCAGGCCTTTTCCGCAAAGTGCCGGGCCAGGTCGAGGATGTCGCCTTCACGTTGGCGCAGGGCCGGCAACTCGATCGGGAATTGCGCGAGGCGGTAGTACAAGTCCTCGCGGAATTTGCCTTCGCTGACCAGCACCGACAAATCCCGGTGCGTCGCGGCAATGATGCGCACGTCGATCTTGTGGGTATCGTTGGAACCCAGCGGACGGATCTCGCCTTCCTGCAACACGCGCAGCAACTTGGCTTGCAGCGACAACGGCATGTCGCCGATTTCATCCAGCAGCAAGGTGCCGCCATTGGCCGCGTCGAACAGCCCGGCGCGGTCGCGATCAGCGCCGGTGAAGGCGCCTTTGCGGTAGCCGAACAGTTCACTTTCCAGCAGGTTCTCGGGGAACGCCGCGCAGTTCTGCACGATGAACGCCTGGGAGCGGCGCGGCCCGCAATCGTGAATCGCCCGGGCGACCACTTCCTTGCCGGTGCCGGTTTCGCCGCGCAACAGCACGGTGTATGGGCTGTGCAGGACTTTGCTGATCAGCGAATAGGTCTGGCGCATGGCCGAGCTTTTACCGATCAAACCGTAACCGCTGGCGCTCGGCACACTGACCGGCGCTGGCCGCGAAACACCGCTCGGCTGACGCAACCGTTGCAGCAGGTGCAACTGGCCGAGCACGAACGAACCCAGCTGACCGAGGGAGTCGGCAAAGCCTTGCAGGTCGATATGCCGGCGACTGGCGCACAGCAGCAAGCCTTCAACCGACTTCTGCTGATTGACCAAAGGCACGCACAACAGCGACTGCCAAGGCGTGGCCTGGGGCGGCAGGAAACTGGTTTCGTGCAGGCTGCCGCTCAGTTCGCTGAGGCTCACCACGCGGTTCTGGCACAGGGCGAACTGCAGCAGTTGTTCACCGTTGTAATCCGCCGGCAGGCTCGCCGCTTCCCGGGGTTGCAGGATGCCGTTCAGGCATTCGGCGTTCATGCCCAGGCAGGTGTGGGTCGCGTCCAGCAAGTACAGCTGCGTCAGTTCGCAACCGCTGAGCTCGGCCAGACCGCGCACGAAGTCACCCAGCAGCGCAGCCCCGTCCGCCGCCCGCGACAGGCTGGCGAACTGCGCCAGCAAGGCTTCGGCATAGACCAGCGGTTGCGGCACTTGAGTGAACATCACACCCACCTCAGGCGAACTCGCAGGTCACGCTGGCGTCACCGTCGAGCGTGGCATGCACACGCTTGAGGCTTTCACCGGTGGCCATCGCGTCGAGCAAGCGGTCGGCCACCAGCGGCAGCACGTGCAGGTCGAGCAAATGGTCGATCAGGCGTGCGCCGCTGTCGCTTTGGGTGCAGCGTTCGGCCAAGTGATCGACGAGGTCCTGGGAGTAAGTGAAGTCCAGCTGACGACGGTTCAGGCGCTCGCCCAAACGGCCGAGTTTGATTTCGATCAGCTCGCGCAGCACCGGACCGCCCACCGGGTAGTAAGGCACCACGCGCATCCGCGCCAGCAGCGCCGGTTTGAAGTGTTTGCTGAGCACCGGGCGGATGGTTTCTTCAAGGACTTCGGCGGTTGGCCGCGCGCCGTTTTCGCAGAGTTCGCTGATGCGGTCGCTGCCCAGGTTCGAGGTCATCAGGATCAACGTGTTGCGGAAGTCGATCTCGCGCCCTTCGCCGTCGTTGGCCACGCCTTTGTCGAAGATTTGGTAGAACAGGTTGAGCACGTCCGGGTCGGCTTTTTCGACTTCATCGAGCAGCACGACGGAGTACGGCTTCTGACGCACGGCTTCGGTGAGCATGCCACCCTCGCCATAACCGACGTAGCCCGGTGGCGCACCGATCAGACGCGAGACGGTGTGTTTCTCCTGGAACTCGGACATGTTGATGGTGGTGATGAAACGATCACCGCCGTAAAGCAGATCAGCCAGGGCCAGCGCAGTTTCGGTCTTGCCGACACCGCTCGGGCCTACCAGCAGGAACACGCCGACCGGCGCGTCCGGTTTGTTAAGGCCGGCAGCGGTGGCGCGCATCGAGCGGTCCAGGGCGTGAACGGCTTGTTCCTGACCACGGATGCGCGTGCGCAGGTCGGTGGCGAAGCTCGCGACCTTGGCATTGTGCTCGCGGGCCAGTTGCGCCAAGGGCACGCCGGTCCAGGCGCTGATCACTTCGGCGACCAGACGCGGGCAGACTTCGAAGCTCACCAGGCGTTCTTTGACCTGAAGCTCGGTCAGCGCTTTGTGCGTTTCGTTGAGTGCCGCTTCCAGGGTTTCGACGCTGTGCGCTTCGTCCACCGGCAGGGTTTCGATCACGGTGCCTTCGGCGTCTTCTTCAACCGTGACGATGGGTTCGACGGCAGCGGCTTCACGCGCTTTGGCCAGTTGTTGGCGCAGGTCCAACAGGCGTTCGGCCAATGCCTTCTGTTCGGTCCACAGGATTTCCAGCGCCGCCCTTTCGTCTTCAGCTTCTTCCAGCCGCGCTTCCAGTGCTTCCAGCGCTTCGTGATCGATCAGCAAACCGGCTTCCGCATCACGGCGCAGGGCCTGACGCTGACGACCGCCTTCAGCCAGTTCGCCACGCAGGCGTTCAAGGCTTTCCGGAGCGGCGGCGAGGCTGATGCGAACGCGGGCGCACGCGGTGTCGAGCACGTCGACGGCTTTGTCCGGCAGTTGGCGACCGGCGAGGTAACGGGCGGACAGTTCGGCGGCGGAGACGACGGCGTCATCGCGCAGGTAGATGCCGTGGCTCTTCTCGTACACCTGAGCCAGACCACGAAGGATGGTCACCGCTTCGCTGACGGTCGGTTCGTGCAGTTGCACCGGCTGGAAACGACGGGCCAGCGCCGGGTCTTTCTCGAAGTATTTTTTGTACTCGGCCCAGGTGGTGGCGGCGATGGTGCGCAGTTCGCCACGGGCCAGCGCCGGTTTCAGCAGGTTGGCCGCGTCGGAACCGCCGGCATTGCCGCCCGCGCCGATCAGCGTGTGGGCTTCGTCGATGAACAGGATGATCGGTTTCGGCGAAGCTTTGACTTCGTCGATCACGCCCTTGAGGCGACGTTCGAATTCACCTTTGACGCTGGCACCGGCCTGCAGCAGGCCCATGTCCAGCGACAGCAGCTCGACGCCTTTGAGCACCTGAGGCACTTCACCGGCGGCGATGCGCGAGGCCAGGCCTTCGACGATCGCAGTTTTACCCACACCGGCTTCACCGACCACAATCGGGTTGTTCTTGCGGCGACGGGCAAGGATGTCGATCATCTGCCGGATCGCACCATCGCGGCACAGCACCGGGTCGAGTTTGCCGTCGCGGGCCTGTTGGGTCAGGTTGTGGGTGAAGCGTTGCAGCAGCGATTCGCCCGGCACGGCGGGTTTGCCGGTGGCCGGTTGATCTTTCTGCGACAGGGCGAATTCTTTCAGGCGATCAATGTTCAGTTTGGCCAACAACGCCTGGTAACGGCTGCCGGCGTAACGCATCGGGTTACGCAGCAAGGCGAGGATCAGCGCGGCCTGTTCGACCTGGGTCTGGCCCAGTTCGAGGTTCGCCACCAGCAAGGCATCCTGCAGCCATTGCACCAGTTCCGGGGCAAACACCGGGTTGCGCGAAGCGCTGTGTTCGACCCGCGATTGCAGGGCCGCGCTCAGTTCACCGGCATCCACTTCGGCATCTTGCAGCGCGCGCGCGAGCAAGCCTTGCGGGCGCTCCAGCAGGCCGAGCAACAAGTCTTCGACGAGGATCTTGCTGCCGCCACGGGCGACGCAGCGTTCGGCAGAACTTTCCAGGTCACGACGGGTTTCGGCGTCCAGCGCCTGGATAAGTTGTTGCAGGTCTACGTTGATCATTGGTCATCTGTCCTTAATGAATTTTGCTGCCCAGGGTCACCACGCCGTCCGCTTTTTCGCGGCCCAGCCAACTGGTCCAACCCAAGCGACAGGCGTTCTGCTCACCGATGCGCAGTTCCGGGATTTCTTCGTGGCGCAACACCAGGCGAATGTCGTAATCGAGCGGGTCACGCAGGGTAAAGCGCACCAGCGCGCACAACGGCTGGTAGCCGAAACCGATGGGCAGGAATTCGTGAAAGCGTTGCCAGTCGAGTTCGCGGATGTGAATGCGGAATTTGCCGCTGCGGTCGCGCACGTGTTCGCCCAGCACCAGGTCTTCGCCAAGCAGGCTGTTGGCGCGACCCAAACGATTGCGCTGCTCGTCGAGGATTTCCACGCGGCGCTCGATGCACTGCTCGATGGTCAGCTCGGCGTGCTTGAAGTAGTAACGCAGCACCGCTTCGATCAGCGCCGCCGAGTGCGCGCGCAAGCTGAGCAAGCCGAGGTATGGCAGCAGGCGTTTCCAGTTCAGTTCGCCGGCCTTGCGGATCTCTTCGCCGCCCAGGCCAATCAACGCAAACAATTGCGAGGAGAACGGGTCGAGCGCACCGCTCTCGAAGCTGGCGCGGTAGCGGTATTTGCGCCAGATCGGCAGCATCAGCCGTTGCAGGCGATGGTGGAACAGGTCGAGGAAGTTGCGGGTCGGGTTGCCGTCTTCGCTGTCGCCCAGGGCCTGTTCGCCGTAGAACGCCGGCAGCGGCGAACCGGAACCGACCAGGCCGATCAGGTTGAAACGCAGGCGCGCGCGCATCTGCCCGTGCTCGTGGAAAAACTCCACGCGATCGACATCGCTGCCAGGGAAACCCAGGCTCGGGTTGGCCTGGAATTCCAGCTGGTCGTACAAATCGTCCTGACTCAGGTGCGGGTGGGCCTCGCGCAGCCGGTCAACCACCAGCAGCACGGCCTGAAACAGCGAGTACTCGCGTATTCCTCGGGTCAGACCGCTTAAAGCAGCGGCTGAAGGCCCATACGTGGTGTCCATTGGTACACCTCTCCCTGTGTGCTTTTTACCCGCAGCTCGTGGTACGAATTGAGACTGGCGTAAAGCGCGAAAAACTCGTTAAGAACCGAAGCGAACACGAACAGGTCGCCTTCGCCGATGTAGCCTTCCGGGTCGATGGTCAGCTCGGTGCGCAACCCGCGCACCGGCAAGCCGCGATGCAGGCGGTCGACGTGTTGGTGTTTGATCGATTTGAGCCCGCCGAGCAGGCGCTTGCTGACCTTCTCCGCGTGCTGGTCGTAGTAGCGCGGCAGGTCGTAGGTTTCGAGAATCACCTTCAACGCATTGACGTCGGCCAATGACAGATAGTTAAGCGACATGTTGCTGATCAGCTTCCACAGGAAGTCGCGATTCAGCGGCGGCGCATAACTCGGGGTAGCCGGGGTGATGTTGCGGAAACTGAGAAACTCCGGCGTCTCTTCACAGGCCTGGCAGATGTCGCCGAGCTTGAGTTTTTTTGGCAGGTTCTGGTTGGTGCACGTCAGCTCGATCGACAGGGTTTCGTGGGCTTCGGTATGGCGGATGCCGAAGCTCAAGTAAGTGTCGAGGCCGTCGTGCAGCAGCGATGAACGCTGGCGAATGCTGTAGTGCGGACGGCTGGTGGGCACGTCGAAACTCGGGTCGTGCTCGAAGGATTCGAACGGCACGTACTCCTGATAACCGAGACCGCCGGGCTTCCAGCCGGTGACGCTTTCCACGGAAAACACGCCGCAGTTTTCCAGGTCGTATTCGGCAGGCAACAGCAGGTATTCGTCCTGCTTGCCGTCGAGGCGAATCGGCAGTGCGTCGTGCTTGAACAGGTTGACGATGGGCGTGCAATACAGCTTCACGTTGTCCAGGGTCGGACGCATGCGCAGGATGCCGCTCTTGCGAATATCGAAGCGCAACTCCAGACCACGCATCTGCTTGAGGGTGTTTTCCGGCAGCGCCTTGAGAATGTCCAGACCGTTGACGTCGACGAACAGGAACTTGTCCTGGAAGGCGAAATACTCTTGCAGGTAGCGGTAGCCACGGAAGGTGTTCAGCGGATACGGAATCAACGCTTCTTCTTCGGCAAAACCCACCGGCTGCACCCGGTCGCCGGGCATCTTGAACGCCATCGGGGTGCCGTTGACGCCATTGATCGGCTTGCCGGCGTTATCCAGCGGGATCAACTCGATGCCTTCCAGATTGCGCAACAGGCTCAGGTACAGCATCTGGCTGATGTAACGCTCGCCGGCGAAGTGCAGGCGCAAACGACTCAATTCCAGCTCACCGAGGTGACCGTCGGCGCTCATCTCCAGGCGCAGGCTCAACAGCGAACCGTCGCCTTTCACCGAGTACATCAGCGCGGCCAGATCCAGCGCCTGGACTTCGGTCGGGTAGCACGTGCGGAAACGGCAACGCACGTCTTCAATCGGAACGCTTTCAATCGGTGTATCGCGATCGACCTTCAGCGCCGGGCCGGAACGTTTCAACGGGTCGAACTGCAAAATGCTGAACGCCGGCAGCGGCCGCATGTAGTTGGGCCACAGCAGTTGCATAAGCGAATGGCTGAGTTCGGGCAATTCGTCATCGAGCTTCTGACGCAGGCGACCGGTCAGGAACGCAAAACCTTCCAGCAACCGCTCCACGTCCGGATCCCGCCCGGCCTGACCGAGGAAAGGCGCCAACGCCGGGCTACGCTCGGCGAAACGACGACCTAACTGGCGAAGTGCGGTGAGTTCGCTTTGGTAGTAGTGGTTAAAGGACACGGGTTACCTGCCTGGTAGTGGAACTCATCAAAAAAAATCCTGTAGAGCGCGAGGGGCCAGATACCCCTGCAAATCCATTGCGCTCATGATTACCGCTCTCTCATTTTTTCAGGCGTAATCGCCGTGCTGATGCCACAACTGCTTTTTCGTGGTCTTGCAAAGAGCATCCCGGTCACTGAACCCAGCATCAGTTTTCCAGAACCCTGTAAGGCGTATTGCTGATAAAAAAATTCAACCAGTGCTTTTTCGGGCTGGAAAGCCCCAACGTAAAAGCCTTGCTCGACTTATCAAACTCTATAAATACAACACCCACTGTTTTTTCATCTTCATCGGCGCGCATATCCAACTCCAACTCGGAAAAAAGAGGTGTACGGTAAACCTGACTGGGGTTGTTTAAATCGGTGAATCGCAGATAAACAAAGTCTCGCGGGGTCAAAAGCGAGCTTGCAGGAACAGACTCGATAAGGTATTGCCCAGACGGACTTTTTTTCGAATAGTCTGGCGCACGACCTAAAACTTCAACCACAATGATTGCACTAGCCATCAACAAGCTACACAACAAGACAGCCAAGCTTATGGCGTACTTATGTCCGATCTTCATTTAGCAGATATCTCAATAGGTGCAGACGTTACGGGCTCGTACATAATGTCCGAATACACGCGAAAATCGCCGCCCTTCTCATTCAGATCACGATAGTCTCGAAAATCACTGTTTTGAACGAGCATGTAGTGTTTGCCTTCGAGCTCTCGATATCGACGTACGGCCTCATCTTTTTGCTGTGTGCTTTGCTGTCCTCTCACACCCTGATATTGCGACTCCGCCATAACAGCATTCATTTGGGCAGCCAGTTTCGCGTTAGCTTTTGCTCCCTCAACGGGGTCCGTCACTAACTTATCAAAATTCCAGTAGCCAAGAATCTGACTGAACAGAGCTACGCCATCGTTGAAATCGTAGGAATCCTCGATATAAAAGCCCAATTTCGACGGGGTAAATACGATACTCTTATCCGTTACAACGACGACACCTTCAGCAATAGCTCGCATGTTGAAATTAGCCAGTGCCGCTCGAAGCTCATTCACCTCATCAGAGCCTGTCTGCTCAAACTCGACTACTTTGTTATTTGAATAACCAAATTTCTCAGCAGCACTGGCAACACCATTAAACGCAACCGGATAACACCCAGAGGCTTTACCGGAAAACGCTCGACGGAGCCTGCTTTTGATCAGAGTGACTCCAGCTGGACTATTCCAGGTCCCCCTCAAATGCTTTATCGCAGAATTTGCACGTTCAAAACCGGAAACCCAACTCATTTTAACGAGGGATTCTTCTATGTATTCCTTGGGCGCGAAAACATCATGCTTCTTTACTTTATCATCCATCCCACCATCACCAGTTGGCCATGGCTTACCACTGAACCAATGGTTCATAAGGCCTGCGGCAACTGGCCATTTCATTTTTTTCATCGTATCTGGAATATCAGTGATCTTGAACTGACGCGCAGTCGCAGACTGTCCGACTTTATTACTTGCCGGAGTCATGGTCGTTGCCACTGTTGTTGCTGCCATTTCCATATCCCTCTAACAGTTACTCCAGGATCCGATTGTCACTGGTGGCGAAAAGCAAATAACTAAGCGAGTACAACTCTGGCTTGGGGTTCAATGACCAACTCAACCGCCTCCGCAGTAGCTGAGAAAACTGTTTGCGTTTTTCCGTCCGCCCCCGTCACACCGTTAATGATCTTCCCCGAGGCAGTTTTAAGTGTGTATTCCACTCCGGCGAGCGGCTTTCCGCTTTCTTGGCAATTGATCACAAAGTGCTCGTTAAACGGCCACTGAATCTCCACCGGCAACGGCGGAACAAACGGCGCCGGCGAATGCGAATTCCCAATAATCACCGTCCCGGACCCAGCCGTAACTTTGTTGCCATGAGTACCAACGGAGCCCACAGTGGCCGCCGGTTTACCGTTGATCAAAACAGTCGTTGCAAGGTCGCCGACCATCGCACCACCACACGCCGAGGCATCGCCTTGGCGGGCGGCCGCGAGGCCGTCGAAGAACACGTCGCCGGAACCGGCGGCGATCGGGTTGGTCCCGTGGCCGGGGAGCGGGCAAGCGGTGGGGTCGGATACGCGGGCTGCGGGTTTGCCGGACATACGAATCTCCTTAGTTGACCTTCACTTGACCGCTGCCATCCAGGCGCGCGGCGAAACTGACCTGACGCTTGAAACCATCAACTTCCAGCAGGCCTTCGATGCTGAAGGACAGGCGAAGCTGATCGTGGTCACGCGGCAGGGAGATGACATGCACATTGCTCAGGCGTGGCTCGTAGGCTTCGATGAAATTTTCGATGGCCAGACGGGCCTGACTCAGGGAGTCGTGCAGGCTCAGACGCATGTCATTGAGATCGGGTAGCCCGTAATCGGACAGCGTTTGCACGCTGCCCGCACGGGTGCTGAGCATCTTGGCCAGATGGGCAGCCACGGACGCCATGGCGGAAACCTCGCGGCTCCAGCCGACGCGTTTGTCCGCGTCGCCGCCCAGGCGTTCGAAAAGGCTGCCGTATCCAGTCATGAGTTAGCTCCGTTTACTCTTTGTCCAGCTTGCCAACCAGCGACAGGGTGAAATCGGCACCCATGTACTTGAAGTGCGGGCGCACGTTCAGGCTGACGCGGTACCAGCCAGGCTCGCCTTCGACATCGCTGACGATGATCTGGGCGGCACGCAGCGGACGACGGCCACGGACTTCGGCGCTCGGGTTTTCCTGGTCGGCCACGTACTGGCGGATCCACTTGTTGAGTTCCAGCTCGAGGTCGGTACGTTCTTTCCACGAACCGAGTTGCTCGCGCTGCAGCACTTTCAAGTAGTGAGCCAGACGGTTGACGATCATCATGTACGGCAGTTGGGTGCCGAGCTTGTAGTTCAGCTCTGCCGCCTTGCCTTCTGCACTGATGCCGAAGAACTTCGGCTTCTGCACCGAGCTCGCGGAGAAGAACGCCGCGTTGTCGGAGCCTTTGCGCATGGTCAGGGAAATGAAGCCTTCCTCGGCCAGTTCGTATTCACGACGGTCGCTAACCAATACTTCCGTAGGAATCTTGGTTTCGATTTCGCCCATGCTTTCGAAGTGGTGCAACGGCAGGTCTTCCACCGCGCCACCGCTCTGCGGGCCGATGATGTTCGGGCACCAGCGGAACTTGGCGAAGCTGTCGGTCAGCTTGGTGCCGAACGCGTAGGCGGTGTTGCCCCACAGGTAGTGCTCGTGGCTGTTGGCGACGGTTTCCTTGTACACGAACGATTTGACCGGGTTGTCTTCCGGGTCGTACGGGTTACGCAGCAGGAAACGCGGCACGGTCAGGCCAACGTAACGGGAGTCTTCCGACTGGCGGAAGCTCTGCCATTTGGCGAATTGCGGGCCTTCGAAGTGATCTTTCAGATCCTTCAGGTCCGGCAGGCCGGTGAAGCTTTCCAGGCCGAAGAATTTCGGGCCGGCCGCGGCAATGAACGGCGCGTGGGACATGCAGGCAACGCTGGACACGTACTGCATCAGTTTCACGTCCGGCGAGCTCGGGGACATGAAGTAGTTGGCGATGATCGCGCCCACCGGCTGACCACCGAACTGACCGTATTCAGCGGTGTAGATGTGCTTGTACAGGCCCGACTGCATCACTTCTGGCGAATCTTCGAAGTCGTCCAGCAGGTCGTCCTTGGAGACGTTGAGGATTTCGATCTTGATGTTTTCGCGGAAATTGGTGCGGTCGACCAGCAACTGCAGGCCACGCCATGACGATTCCAGCGACTGGAAGTCCGGGTGGTGCAGGATTTCGTCCATCTGGCGGCTGAGCTTGGCATCGATCTCGGCGATCATGCGGTCAACCATGGCTTTCTTGACCGGCTCGCCGTTGTTCTGCGGCTTGAGCAGCTCTTCGATGAAGGCCGACACACCGCGCTTGGCGATGTCGTAGGCTTCGTCGTCCGGGGTCAGGCGGGTTTCGGCGATGATGCTGTCGAGAATGCTGTATTCGCCGTTCTCGTTACTCTTTTGCTGTGCTGCGCTAGTGCTCATTGTCTTGGCTTCCTTGGCTGATGGGGGCTCAGGCGTCCTGGGCGGCGGCGTTCAAGCCCAGCTCACCCAATACGCGACCGCGGGATTCGTCGTCGGCGAGCACGCCTTCGATGGCTTTGCGGAACGCAGGTGCGTTACCCAGCGGGCCTTTGAGGGCCACCAGCGCGTCGCGCAGTTCCATCAGTTTTTTCAGCTCAGGCACTTGCTCGACCAGGCTGGCCGGGTTGAAGTCCTTCATCGAGTTGACGCGCAGTTTCACGGCCAGTTCTTCAGTGTCGCTTTCTTCCTGAAGACGGTTCGGTACGCTCAGTGTCAGGCTCAGCTCTTGCTTGGCCAGCACTTCGTCGAAGGTCATCTTGTCGATGCTGATCGGCTTGCGATCTTCGACTTTGCGTTCGTCCTTGCGGTGGGTGTAGTCACCGATTGCCAGTAGTTTCAACGGCAGTTCGATCTCTTCCTGGGCACCACCGGTGGCAGGTTTGAAAGTGACGTTGATGCGTTCCTTGGGGGCTACCGAGCCTTCTTTGGCCATGGCTTTTCTCCTTGCGGTTGTGGCCCGGGGGCCTATTCGAGTACCACTTCGAGATCGAGGTGGCACAGCCTGCGATAAATCTCTTCCTTGCGTTCACGTACGGCATGGTTCTGCGGCAACAACTCGCAGCAGCTATGCAGTAAATGCAGCACTTCCAGCGCAAGATCGGGCTCCCAGGCGTTCAGGCCTGAGTCCTGTAATGTTTGGTCGAGGGTCTCTAACTGGGTCTTGGCCAGTTCGTATTTCTTGGCCATGAAGCACAGCCGCGCGAGGGCGAACTGCCAGAAGAATCGAACGCGCCCGCCCTGGGCGCTTTGCAGGCCCTGCTTGAGGATTTGCACGGCAGCCTTGAGGCCGTCCTTGCGCAAAATCGGCAGGACTTCTTCGAGGGCCAGTTCCCACGCCGGCTGCGTGTCAGCCACTTCGACCTTGCGCGGCGCACTGGCGGTTTGCAGGTGCGGCATGACGTGGGCGCTGATCCAGGCGCGGGTGGCCGGATCGGCGAATGGCGCACCGTCGTGGTAACGCAATTCGATAATGCCGGGCAGGCGCTGAATCAAAAGCGCGAAGTGGATTTCCACTTCGCGCATCGCCATTTCGGCGTTCAAGGACTGAAGGCATTCCCAGGCCATTCGCTGGCCATCGAACCAGAACGGCGCCTTCGCCAGGCTCGCCTCCAGTTCCACCAGCAGGTCGGCGTATTTCGCCTGGTCGAAACGGTCCTGATAGGCCTTGAGCTTGTCCGCCGGCAAGCCGCGCAGCACGGTGATTTGCTCGGCGTTACGCTCGGGGACGGCGTCGATGGGCAACCACAGCAACGTGCGATTGAGGCGCAAGGCGCGCAGGTCGGTGGCTTTCTGCTTCAGCCACCAGGCACACAACGGCCGCGCACTCTCTTGCTGGGCGCGCAGGGCCTTGTGTGCTTCTTTTTCGTTATCGATCGGTGCGCCGGGGGTGAACAACTGCGTAGCAGCTTGTTTGACCTGGGCGACGGCGGCGCCGACCACACCGGGTTCCGGCTGGTTGTCGGCGGCGCGTTGCACCATGTTTTTCAGGCGGCGGGAGATCGGCAGCAGCAACGGTGCGTCGTCGCCCAAGTGCTCGGTGCAAGCGGCATCGAGGCCTTCAAGGTGCTCGACCAGCCGCCGGAACATCGGTAACTGCTCTTTGATCGCGATGTTTTCGGTCAGCACCTGCTCAAGACGCGGCACTAGCCAACTGATCGCGGCGGAGCGGGTTCTGGCCTTGTTCGGGTGGACTTCGGCCCAGTGATGTTCTGACAAATGGTGCAGCAAACCGAGGCCGGCCAGCAGTCCTTGAAACGATTCACGCTGGTACAACGCCCAGGTCAGCCAGGCACCAACGCGCAAATCCTTGGACTGGGTACGCAGCAGGTTTTCGCTGTTTTCGCGGATTTTCAGCCAGTCGATTTGACCGCTTTCGTGCATGGACGAGGCTTTCGCCAGCTCGCTTTCCAGGGCTTCATATTCGCTTGAAAAGCGAACGTCCTCGCCCGCGAAATTCTCTTTGGAAACAGAGACTTTTGCGAGTTCGAGATAATGCGCGGAAAGTTTGCTCGAGTAGGACATCCATGGCCTTTATTTAGGATTACAGTCATACGCCAAAAGAGTATTCCAGCGGCGCGGGACAGTATCAAAGAGCTGCGATGAGTCTCATCCAATTGAGTTCGTGCTCTTTCAAGTGCGCGCATCGTAATCACAATGATGGCCACTAGCAAGCATCTGATTAAACAACAAGACGAAGTGTTGTTTATTGACCGTAGGAGAAATCCCTATATGTGTAGGGGGATCCCCTGATGTCGTTTTAATATTCAAGCCTTCATGTGATACCCATGAAACCATTGAGGTAGAGCGGCTCGCCGACCTTGACGCAGATTATTGGCTGCCATCGCCCCGCAGAAGGTGTGCAGCATGCCAACAATCAGCAAGGATGAATGTAGGAAAGCTCTGAAATGTTTCCGAAATTTAAAAAAAACGCGATCAGACAATGGATACACAAAAAAGTGCCATCGAACCGATAGCACTTTCAATTGGAGCAGATACTCAAGTTCGGCAATACACCGGGCAATTGCATGAACTTCGCTCGCAACTGCAGCGCAATATTCTGAAATAAGGAAGTTTCGGACAATGCTTCCGGCTGCGCCCTACATCCACCCTTCTGATGCGTTGATAGCGTGCAGGTGCCTACACCGACCAAACACGTCTCTGACAACACAAGATTCTCCGTTCTCAGCTCAAGGATGAGCTAAAAAAGCAAAAGGATAAGCGCATGTTCGCACCCGCTAACGCCCCTCAATTCACCCTTGTGATCCCGACGGTTCGCAACGATTTCAAAGTGCTGGCCTTCGAAGGCACTGAAACCATCAGCGCCTTGTATTCAGAGCCAGAAATGGCGGCGATTCACGCCAGGAAACACAGCCGGGCCAGTTGATCCGCCACATAAAAAAAATGGGCACCCAACCTCGTTGGCGTGCCCATTTTTTATCCCGCTCTCCCGCGACGCGGGCAGTCGGTGCGTATTACGGATTGACGCTGTCTTTCAACGATTTGCCTGGCTTGAACGCAACAGTGTTGCTGGCCTTGATTTTGACGGGCTCACCGGTTTGCGGGTTTTTGCCGGTGCGGGCACCGCGGTGGCGTTGCAGGAAGGTACCAAAGCCCACCAGCGTGACGCTGTCCTTGCGATGCAGAGCGCCGGTGATTTCTTCGAGAACGGCGTTAAGAACGCGGTTGGCCTGCTCTTTGGTGAGGTCTGCTTTTTCAGCAATTGCTGCGGCGAGTTCTGGTTTACGCATATTAGTGAAGCCCCTTTGACGGTTTTTTGTTGTTATGTCCGTGCTGCTCTCTGTGGAGCAGCGCCCAAAGCGCCGCAGGTGCTCTACTCTGCGGCAGACGGGAGTGAGGATGGCACGCAAGGAAGAGCCGCGCCAGTCTCGGCGCGTGCTTTGTAGGGGCAAAAGAGGGGTGATTCCGACAGAACGACCGGTATTTACGCCAGCAGTGCCGGAAGCTCTTTGTTGAGGGCCAGTTTTTCCATCACGGCGGTGCCTGTCAGGGCATAACCGAGCAGTTTTCCGCTGGCATCGCGGCATAACACCTTGATGTCGCCGCCCTGCCCTTCGACCGTCCAGACGCCCTCGCTGCCCCGTGGCGGCGGCGAGACCACCAACGGACACACCGGGGTTTTCACGGTGATCGGCATCGGGCCGTAGCTCACGGGCGTAGGGTTTCCGGCCAGGGTCTGGGCCAGCGCTCTCGCACAGCTCATCAGGGGCATGACGTACAGCAAATTCAGCCCATCGACCTCGGCGCAATCGCCTAGCGCGTAGATGTTGTCATGGGACGTTTTCAGATGACGGTCAACCACCACGCCACGGTTGACTTGCACACCGGCCGCCGCGGCCAGATCGATACGCGGACGCAGACCAATGGCCGACACCACAACGTCGCAAGGGATCACCTGGCCATCGGACAGATGCGCTTCCAGGCCATCCGCCACGCGTTGCAAGCGATTGAGCACCGGCCCGAGATGGAATCGCGCACCGAGGCTTTCCAGCCCGGCCTGGACGGCAGCCGCCGCAGCCGGGTGCAACAGGGTTGGCATCACCTGCTCGCACGGTGCAACCAGTTGCACCTCGTAACCGCCCAGACTCAGGTCATTGGCGAACTCGCAGCCAATCAGCCCGGCGCCGAGCAACAGCACCCGACGCTTGCCGGCCGCCGCTGCACGAAAGCGCGCGTAATCTTCCAGATCGTTGATCGGGAACACGCAATCCGCCGCGTCACCTTCGATGGGCACGCGCACGGTTTCCGCGCCCCAGGCCAGAATCAGGTCGCGGTAAATCACCGACTCTTCACCGATCCACAAGCGTTTGTGGCCCGGATCGATGCCGCTGATGCGTGTGTGGGTGCGCACTTCAGCCTTCAACTGTTCGGCCATCGCGCCGGGTTCGGCCATGCTCAGGCCGTCGGCGTCTTTGTTTTTGCCGAAACCGGTGGAGAGCATCGGCTTGGAGTAGGAACGCCCGTCATCGGCGGTAATCAACAGCAACGGGGTGTCGCTATCGAGTTTGCGAAACTCCCGGGCCAGGTTATAGCCAGCCAGCCCGGTACCGACGATGACGACAGGTGCGTTCATTCCTTACTCCTTGGATTCTTAGTTGATTTCGATCATTTCGAAATCCATCTTGCCCACGCCGCAGTCCGGGCACAGCCAATCTTCCGGCACGTCCTGCCACGGCGTGCCCGCCGCAATACCGTCGTCCGGCCAGCCGTCGGCTTCGTTATAGATCAGGCCGCAGACCACACATTGCCACTTTTTCATTCAGTTACTTCCTCAGGATTCAGGCGTATTGCCGGCACGAACGGTCGATGGTTGCAGCGTTGCCGTCCGGCTCAGGGCGTTTTGTACTGATCGGGCCCGACAGATGCAAGCCTGTTCGGCGCAACGGCAGGCCGGTCAATCAAAATCGCCGGCTGACATGGTAAGCTCGCCGCCTCATTTGCTGCCAATAATGACTCACTGTGCCGCACTCAAACGCCCCGCTGTGGCTCCCCCAAAGCCAACTCACGCCCCTCCCCGACGCGTCTACCCTCGACTGGCTGTTCGACGAAGGCTCCCTGACCCGACGGTTGATCCGTTTGTCGAATGACCGCTTCAGCGTCACGCCACTGTTCGAAGGCTGGCAACCACTGCGCGCCGACGAATGTGCTGCACTGGACCTGGCCGAGGGCAGCGAGGGCTGGGTGCGCGAGGTGTATTTGCGCGGTCACGGCGAGGCATGGGTGTTTGCCCGCAGCGTTGCAGCTCGCAGCGCGTTGCAGGGTGACGGGTTGCACATGGACGAACTGGGCAGCCGTTCCCTGGGGGAATTGCTGTTTTGCGATCATGCGTTCCAGCGTCGCGCTATCGAGGTGTGTCACTACCCTCAAGCCTGGTTGCCAATGGAGTGCCGGACATCGGAATTGTGGGGCCGGCGCTCGCGTTTCGACCGTGGCGCCCTGAGCGTGCTGGTGGCCGAAATCTTCCTGCCGACGTTGTGGAGCGCCACTCGCGCCCATCCGGAGAACTGCTGATGTACCAGAGCCTGCTCAAGTCCTTGAACCGTTTGAACCCTAGGGCCTGGGATTTCATTCAACTGACGCGCATGGACAAACCGATCGGCATTTATCTGCTGCTGTGGCCGACGCTGTGGGCGCTGTGGATTGCCGGCAAAGGCTCGCCGTCGCTGGCCAACGTGGTGATTTTTGTCTTGGGCGTGATTCTGACCCGCGCCGGGGGTTGCGTGATCAATGACTGGGCGGATCGCAAGGTCGATGGCCACGTGAAACGCACGGAACAACGCCCCTTGGTCAGCGGCAGGATCAGTTCCAAAGAAGCCCTGGTGTTCTTCGCGCTGTTGATGGGCGTGAGTTTTCTGCTGGTGTTGTGCACCAATGCGGCGACGGTCTGGCTGTCGTTCGGCGGTTTGGCGCTGGCGTTCAGTTACCCGTTCATGAAGCGCTACACCTATTACCCGCAAGTGGTGCTGGGCGCGGCGTTTTCCTGGGGGATGCCAATGGCGTTCACCGCCGAAACCGGTGAACTGCCGGCGACGGCGTGGTTGCTGTGGATCGCCAACCTGCTCTGGACCGTGGGTTATGACACGTATTACGCGATGACTGACCGTGACGATGACCTCAAGATCGGCGTGAAATCCACGGCGATTCTGTTTGGCGATGCGGATCGGGTGATCATCCTGACGTTGCAGGGGTTGGCGCTGGGCTGCCTGTTGCTGGCAGGGTCGACATTCGAGCTCGGTGGCTGGTTCCACCTCGGTTTGCTGGCGGCGGCAGGCTGTTTCGCGTGGGAATTCTGGTACACCCGTGACAAGGACCGGATGCGTTGCTTCAAGGCGTTTTTGCACAACCACTGGGCCGGGTTGGCGATTTTTGTCGGGATCGTGCTGGATTACGCACTGCGCTGACGGACACGCTTTATGTAGCAGCTGCCGAAGGCTGCGTCCGGCTGCGCAGCCGTCGTAAAGTCTGCTCACGCGGTGTATCAGATGGACCGCACACTCAGGATTTACGACTGCTGCGCAGCCGGACGCAGGCTACGCCAGCTGCTACAGGGCTACACCATCTCTACATATGTTCGCGAACGACGTGCCAGACGTCTTTCATCTTGTCGCCCGTCATATCTCCGGGAGCCTTATCCTTCATGAAGTAATACAGCGGCTTGCCGTTGTACGCCCACTGCATCATGCCATCGTCACGTTTGATAATGGTCCATTTCCCTTCAGCCTTGTCGCCTGCCTTTGCCTCCAGCGGCGGCCAGTTTTTGGCACATTCACCGGTGCACACCGACTTGCCGCCCGTGTCCTTGTCGAACGTGTACAAGGTCATGCCCTTGTGGTCGACCATCATGTCGCCTTTCATCATGCCCGGCTCAGCCGCGAAGGCTATGCCCGGCAAGGAGAACGCAGCCGCCAACAGCAGGGCTTTAAAGGAATGTGAGATTTGCTTCATGGAAACCTTCCTTTTGTGGTTGTCAGGATTCGGACTTAGAGCTTAGTTCAGGATCATGACAATCGCCGGGCAGCTAAAATACTGTCACACGACTGCAATAATTCCGTTATCTAATGCGGCGCAAGACAGTTAAATGACAAGAGGATTAAGGCATGGTTGGCAGGAGCATTCTGATCGTCGACGACGAAGCGCCCATTCGCGAAATGATCGCCGTTGCGTTGGAGATGGCCGGCTATGACTGCCTGGAGGCCGAGAACTCGCAGCAGGCCCATGCCATCATCGTTGACCGCAAGCCGGACCTGATCCTGCTCGACTGGATGCTGCCCGGCACCTCCGGTATCGAATTGGCCCGCCGCCTCAAGCGCGATGAGCTGACCGGGGACATCCCGATCATCATGCTCACCGCCAAGGGCGAAGAGGACAACAAGATCCAGGGCCTGGAAGTCGGCGCCGACGACTACATCACCAAACCGTTTTCCCCGCGAGAGCTGGTCGCCCGCCTCAAAGCCGTGTTGCGCCGTGCCGGCCCAACCGATGGCGAAGCGCCGATTGAAGTCGGCGGCCTGCTGCTGGACCCGATCAGTCACCGCGTGACCATCGACGGTAAACCGGCCGAAATGGGCCCGACCGAATACCGCCTGCTGCAATTTTTCATGACTCACCAGGAACGCGCCTACACCCGTGGCCAGTTGCTGGATCAGGTCTGGGGCGGCAACGTGTATGTGGAGGAGCGTACCGTCGACGTGCACATCCGTCGTCTGCGCAAGGCCCTCGGCGATGCTTACGAAAATCTGGTACAAACCGTGCGTGGCACGGGTTACCGCTTTTCCACCAAAGCCTGACCCTGCCCTTACCCGCCCGACAAGCTGACAAGGACGCACGTTTCCGTGAACCAAAACTGGCATGGCACCCTGATTCGCCACATGCTGTTACTGGTCACCGGTTGCCTGGTGATCGGCCTGATTACCGGCTACTACGGCTGGAGCCTGGCCGCGGGGCTGGGCCTTTACCTGGCCTGGACCCTCAAGCAACTGCTGCGTTTGCACGAATGGCTTCGCCTGCACTCAGCCGATGAAGCACCACCCGATGGCTATGGCCTGTGGGGCGAGGTGTTCGACAGCATCTATCACCTGCAACGTCGCGACCAACGGGTACGCGGGCGTCTGCAAGCGGTGATCGACCGGATCCAGGAATCAACCGCCGCGCTGAAAGACGCGGTGGTCATGCTCGACAGCGACGGCAACCTGGAATGGTGGAACCTCGCCGCCGAAACCCTGCTCGGCCTCAAGACCCCGCAAGACAGCGGTCAGCCGGTCACCAACCTGGTGCGCCACCCGCGCTTCAAGGAATATTTCGAGCAGGACAGCTACGCCGAACCGCTGGAAATCCCGTCGCCGACCAATGATCGCGTGCGCATTCAGCTGTACATCACCCGCTACGGCAACAATGAACACTTGATGCTGGTGCGCGACGTCACGCGTATCCATCAGTTGGAACAGATGCGCAAAGACTTCATCGCCAACGTCTCCCATGAGCTGCGCACGCCGCTGACGGTGATCTGTGGCTATCTGGAAACCCTGCTCGACAACGTCGATGAAGTGAACCCACGCTGGACCCGTGCCTTGCAGCAGATGCAGCAACAGGGCGGTCGCATGCAGACGTTGCTCAATGACTTGCTGTTGCTGGCCAAGCTGGAAGCCACCGATTACCCGTCGGACAACCAGCCCGTGGTCGTTGACAGCCTGTTGCAGTCGATCAAGAGCGACGCTCAGCAGCTGTCCGGGCAGAAAAACCAGCGCATCACCCTGGAAGCCGACCCGACGATCATGCTCAAGGGCAGCGAAGCGGAACTGCGCAGTGCGTTTTCCAACCTGGTGTTCAACGCAGTGAAATACACCCCGGCCGAAGGCAATATCCGCATTCGCTGGTGGGCCGATGAGCAAGGCGCGCACCTGAGCGTGCAGGATTCCGGGATCGGCATCGACAGCAAACACCTGCCGCGCCTGACCGAACGCTTCTACCGCGTCGACTCCAGCCGCAATTCCAACACCGGCGGCACCGGCCTGGGCCTGGCTATCGTCAAACACGTGTTGTTGCGCCACCGCGCGCGGATGGAAATCAGCAGCGTGCCAGGCCACGGCAGCACCTTCACCTGCCACTTTGCCCCGGCTCAGGTGGCCAAATCCCAAGTCCTGAGAACCGCTGACTGATACCGGCCAGCACGCGCCACTAGGCAATCACCGAGTCAGCCGCTACATTGGCTGACTTGTGCCTGCCCTTCAGGCACCGCATTACTCCCCTTTTTTTGAATAGACGGAACCCGCAAAACCCCATCATGGACCCTTCCCCTGGCTTGACCCTCGCAACAATATTCGCCGACTTCGGCATGATTCTCTTTGCTCTGATCCTGGTGTTGCTCAACGGATTTTTCGTTGCGGCGGAATTTGCCATGGTCAAACTGCGCTCGACGCGAGTCGAGGCCATCGCCGATAAAAACGGCTGGCGCGGACATATCCTGCGCACCGTTCACAGTCAGCTCGATGCGTACCTCTCGGCGTGCCAGTTAGGTATCACCCTCGCCTCCCTCGGCCTTGGCTGGGTCGGTGAACCGGCGTTCGCGCACATCCTCGAGCCGATGCTTGAAGCAGTTGGCGTGCAGTCGGCCGAAGTGATCAAAGGCGTCTCGTTCTTCGCCGCGTTCTTCGTCATTTCGTACCTGCACATCGTGGTCGGCGAGCTGGCCCCGAAATCCTGGGCCATCCGCAAACCGGAACTGCTGTCGCTGTGGACTGCCGTGCCGCTGTACCTGTTCTACTGGGCCATGTACCCGGCGATCTACCTGCTGAACGCCAGCGCCAACACCATCCTGCGCATCGCCGGCCAGGGTGAGCCCGGCCCGCATCACGAGCACCATTACAGCCGTGAAGAACTGAAACTGATCCTGCACTCCAGCCGTGGCCAGGACCCGAGCGACCAAGGCATGCGCGTATTGGCCTCGGCTGTGGAAATGGGCGAGCTGGAAGTGGTCGACTGGGCCAATTCCCGGGAAGACCTGGTGACGCTGGAGTTCAACGCACCGCTGAAAGAGATCCTGGCGATGTTCCGTCGCCACAAATTCAGCCGTTACCCGGTGTACGACAGCGAGCGACAGGAGTTCGTCGGCCTGCTGCACATCAAGGACCTGCTGCTGGAGCTGGCGGCGCTGGATCACATCCCCGAGTCGTTCAACCTGGCTGAGCTGACCCGGCCGCTGGAACGCGTCTCGCGGCACATGCCGTTGTCGCAGCTGCTGGAGCAATTTCGCAAGGGCGGCTCGCACTTCGCCCTGGTGGAAGAGGCCGATGGCAACGTCATTGGCTACCTGACCATGGAGGACGTGCTGGAAGTGCTGGTTGGCGACATTCAGGACGAACATCGCAAGGCCGAGCGCGGGATCCTCGCGTACCAGCCTGGAAAACTGCTGGTGCGCGGTGATACACCGCTGTTCAAGGTCGAACGCCTGTTGGGCATCGACCTGGATCACGTCGAAGCCGAAACCCTCGCCGGGCTGGTCTACGAAAGCCTCAAGCGGGTGCCGGAAGAGGAAGAAGTGCTGGAAGTCGAAGGTTTGCGGATCATCATCAAGAAGATGAAAGGGCCGAAGATCATTCTGGCCAAGGTGTTAATGCTCGACTAAACCACAAAACCTGCGGGAGCGACCCTGCTCGCGAAGGCGTCAGTACAGGCAACACATCACTGCTTGCCCAACACAAAGTTGGGCAACACCCCCATCGGTTGTTTGAACTGGTACGGAATCGACACCAGCCCCAGTCCCGTATTGCGCTGCACCACAAAATGCAGGTGCGGCCCGGTGCTGTTGCCGGTGTTGCCCGACAGCGCCAACGCACTGCCCACCGACACCCGCTGCCCCTCACGAACACAGACCGAACCTTGCTTGAGGTGCAGGTACACGCCCATGGTCCCGTCATCGTGCAGCACCCGCACGAAATTGCCCGACGGATTGGTGCCACGCCCCGTTTGCCCGCTCTCGGTTTTCACCACCACCCCGCCACGCGCAGCGATGATCGGCGTGCCTTCAGGCATGGCGATGTCGATCGCGTAGCGACTCTTCGGCCCGAAGTGGCTGTAGGCGCCTTCGGCACCCTGGCTCACATGAAACGGACCGCCTCGCCAGGGGAACGGGTATCGATAGGCCATGGCAGACCCTGAGGGGTTGCCCAAGGCGTATTTGAACTTCGGGGTGTACACGAGCGGCCTTCCGGCCTGAGTCGCGGTGAGCACTGCGACACGGACGCTGCTGCGCGCCGGCAATACCTTGCGAATCGGTTTACCCGGCGCGCCGCTGACGTTTTTCAACCCGGCGAAACTCAAGCCGATCTCCACTGGCGCGTACAGGTTATTGCGCACGTACACGCTGTGCTCGCCGTCCTTCTTCAGGAAAACCAGGTACACCTGACGCTCAAGGTGCTCATCCATGCGATCTCGAAAAACGAACACCTCGGAGCCTTTCGTGGGGCGGTCACTGTAGGAGACCACGCCATTGGCGTCGGTGGACTTGTAGACCGTCACGGCCATCGCCGAAGTGGCGGCCATGAACAGACCACAGAAAAACAGCAGGCGCGCGAGCATGGGCAAGGTTCTGTCGAGTAAGGCCTTGGGGTGAGCCTAGCAGCTGCAATGGACCCAAGGAGTCGGCAGATGTTTCAAATGATCGTTCCCACTCTCCAGCTATGTGGTGATTTTGAGGGCCCCATCGCGAGCAAGCTCGCTCCCACAGGGGAATGCATTCCGGTGTGGGAGCCTGCTGGCGAAAGCGGACTGTCAGGCGACGAAGATTACGCGCCAGGAATGAAGTGCTTCTGTGCCGTACCACGAGCAATCAGGCGGGAGATGTAGTCGAGTTTTTGCGCGTCCTGGTCGACGAAGCGGAAGGTCAGTTGCAACCAGTCGCTGTCCGGTTTCGGCTCATGGGCGACGACAGCGTGCAGGTAACCGTTCAGGCGCGCGATTTCAGCGTTCTCGCCCTGCTCCAGGTCGAGCACCGCGCTGTCGAGGATTTGTGGCAGCGTGTCGGTGCGCTTAACCACCAGCAGCGCTTCCTTGATGCTCAAGGCCTTGATCACGCATTGCTGGATGCCGCTCGGCAAGCGCAGCTGGCCTTGACCACGACCACTGGCAGGCGCGACGGCAGCCGGGGCCTTGACCGGTGGGCTGTTGAGCAAACCACGAGACGGGGCGGCAGCTGGCGTCGGTGCGATCACGGCCGGTTTGCCGCCGGTCAAGGCGCTGAGGGTATCGTTGCCGAAGGCCGAGTTCATTTTCGCCGGCGCGCCGCTCATCAGGGCGTCCAGTTTGCCGACCTTGTTCAACGCCTGCTTGACCTTGGTCAGCAGTTGTTCGTTGGTGAAGGGCTTGCTGACGTAGCCGGAAACGCCGGCCTGAATCGCCTGGACCACGTTCTCCTTGTCGCCACGGCTGGTGACCATCACGAAGGGCATGGTCTTGA
The DNA here is from genome assembly GCF_015461845.1 of Pseudomonas mucoides. GTDB lineage: Bacteria > Pseudomonadota > Gammaproteobacteria > Pseudomonadales > Pseudomonadaceae > Aquipseudomonas > Aquipseudomonas mucoides. The sequence goes on from NZ_JACOPW010000003.1 coordinate 561,526, forward strand.
GGTGGTCCTGCTGGCGACACCAGGTCAGCAGTTCCAGGCCTGACATTTCCGGCATTTCCCAATCGCACAGGACCAGGTCGAACGTCTCCTTGGCCAGCATGGCCTGAGCCTTTCTGCCGTTGATCGCGTCTTCCGTGCGAATGCCCGGGAAGTAGTTGCGCAGGGCTTTCTTTACCAGGTCACGAATGAACGCTGCATCGTCCACCACCAACACGCTGATCTTGCTCATCCATCACCCCTCGAAAAAATCCCGGCAAGCATACCGTTTTGCTGATGGCACATTGCCAAAAACCTTCAGTCACGCCGGGACTTTTCGTTCGCGGGTGCTGCTAGTAACGTCGAAAACCACACACAAAAACGCCCGGCCAAAGGACCGGGCGTTTTTCTTGGGCAGTCTTACTTATCGTCAGCTTTGCCCGGAACATTAGCGGTTTCACCGCTTGTTCCTTCAACTTCTTCTTTCATGCGCTTGAGGCCCAGGTGACGCACGTCGGTGCCGCGCACCAGGTAAATCACCAGTTCCGAGATATTGCGCGCGTGGTCGCCGATCCGTTCCAGCGAACGCAACACCCAGATAATGCTCAAGACCCGCGAGATAGAGCGTGGGTCTTCCATCATGTAGGTCGCCAGCTCACGCAGGGCGGTCTTGTATTCGCGGTCGATGATCTTGTCGTACTGCGCCACCGACAGCGCCAGGTCGGCGTCGAAACGGGCAAACGCGTCCAGCGCATCGCGCACCATGTTGCGCACCTGATCGCCAATGTGGCGAACCTCGACGTAACCGCGCGGCGCTTCGCCTTCTTCGCACAACTGAATGGCGCGGCGGGCAATCTTGGTCGCTTCGTCACCGATGCGTTCCAGGTCGATGACCGACTTGGAGATGCTGATGATCAGGCGCAAGTCAGACGCTGCCGGCTGACGACGGGCCAGAATGCGCAGGCATTCTTCGTCGATGTTGCGTTCCATCTGGTTGATCTGGTCGTCGATCTCGCGAACCTGCTGGGCCAGACCGGAGTCGGCTTCGATCAGCGCGGTCACCGCGTCGTTGACCTGCTTTTCCACCAACCCGCCCATGGCCAGGAGGTGGCTGCGCACTTCCTCCAGTTCAGCGTTGAACTGCGCAGAAATGTGGTGGGTAAGGCCTTCTTTACTAATCATCTGTTTCGCTCCGCGAAAGTTGCAAGCTTCAAGCTGCAAGCTTCAAGCAGTTATGTATAAGTCCTGATATCGCACCGCTTCTTTCTTGCCGCTTGAAGCTTGCGGCTTGCAGCTGTACGGCTAGCCGTACCGCCCCGTGATGTAGTCTTCGGTCTGTTTCTTCGCCGGATTGGTGAACAGGGTGTCGGTGTCGCCGAATTCCACCAGTTTGCCCATGTACATGAACGCCGTGTAGTCGGAAACCCGCGCGGCCTGTTGCATGTTGTGGGTCACGATGACGATGGTGAATTTCGATTTCAGTTCGTAGATCAGCTCTTCGACTTTCAGCGTGGAGATCGGGTCGAGTGCCGAGCACGGTTCGTCGAGCAGCAGCACTTCCGGTTCCACGGCGATGGTGCGCGCGATGACCAGACGTTGTTGCTGGCCACCGGACAGACCCAGTGCCGATTCATGCAGACGGTCCTTGACCTCGTCCCACAGCGCCGCGCCTTTCAACGCCCATTCAACGGCTTCGTCGAGGATGCGCTTCTTGTTGATGCCCTGGATGCGCAGGCCATACACAACGTTTTCGTAGATGGTTTTCGGGAACGGGTTCGGCTTCTGGAACACCATGCCCACGCGACGACGCAGTTCGGCCACGTCTTCGCCCTTGCGGTAGATGTTGTTGCCGTAGAGGTTGATCGCGCCTTCGACACGGCAGCCATCCACCAGGTCGTTCATGCGGTTGAAGGTCCGCAGCAGCGTGGATTTACCGCAGCCGGACGGGCCGATGAACGCGGTCACACGCTGTTTCGGGATGTTCATGCTGACGTCGTACAGCGCTTGTTTCTCGCCGTAGAACAGGCTCAGGCCCGGCACTTCAATGGCCACGGTTTCCTGCTCGAGACTCAGGCTCTGTTTGTCGCGACCCAACGCCGACATGTTGATGCCGTGGGTATGTGTTTCGTGCTGCATGGGAGGCTCCCTGTGCTAACAAATTCGGTTCGTTGAACCGCTGGCTTGGTATTCGGGCCAGCGGCTTACTCAAAATCTCTGTCTGACACCAGCTCCCTCAAGGGACAGCGGCGACCAATTAACTTAGCTATCCAGCGCTTTGTATTTCTCGCGCAGGTGGTTCCGGATGTAGACGGCCGACAGGTTCAGCGTGGCGATCACCAGTACCAGCAGCAGTGCCGTGGCGTATACCAGCGGCCGCGCGGCTTCGACGTTCGGGCTCTGGAAGCCGACGTCATAAATATGGAAGCCCAGGTGCATGATCTTCTGGTCAAGGTGAAGGTACGGGTAGTTGCCATCCAGCGGCAGCGACGGCGCCAGTTTCACCACACCCACCAGCATCAGCGGCGCCACTTCACCGGCGGCACGCGCCACGGCGAGGATCATGCCGGTCATCATCGCGGGGCTGGCCATCGGCAGCACGATCTTCCACAAGGTTTCTGCCTTGGTCGCGCCGAGGGCCAACGAGCCTTCACGCACGGTGCGAGGAATCCGCGCCAGGCCTTCTTCGGTGGCCACGATCACCACCGGTACGGCCAGCAGTGCCAGGGTCAGCGAGGCCCAGAGCAGACCCGGTGTACCGAAGGTCGGTGCCGGCAAGGCTTCAGGGAAGAACAACCGGTCAACCGAGCCGCCCAGTACATAGACGAAGAACCCCAGACCGAACACGCCGTAAACAATGGCCGGTACGCCCGCCAGGTTGTTCACCGCGATGCGGATAATCCGGGTCAACGTGTTCTGCTTGGCGTATTCACGCAGGTAAACCGCTGCCAGCACGCCGAATGGCGTCACGATCATCGCCATGATCAACGTCATCATCACGGTGCCGAAAATCGCCGGGAAGATCCCGCCCTCGGTATTCGCTTCACGCGGGTCGTCGGACAGGAATTCCCAGACCTTGCTGAAGTAGAAACCGACCTTGGTCATCGTGCCCATGGCGTTCGGCTGGTAAGCGTGAACTACCTTGCCGATGCTGATTTCGACTTCCTTGCCGTTCGCATCGCGGGCCGTGAGGCTGTCGCGGTTGAACTGGGCGTGCAGGTCATTCAGACGGGCTTCGATGTCTTGATAACGTGCATTCAGCTCGGCGCGCTCGGCATCCATGTCCGCTTGCGCGGCGGCGTCGAGTTTGCCGGCCAGTTCCAGTTTGCGACCGTGCAGACGAATGCGTTCCAGACCCGAGTTGATGGCGCCGATGTCGACCTTTTCCAGGGTCTTGAGCTGTGCCGCGAGCTTGTTCACGCGATCAACACGCGCCTGCAGTTCCGGCCAGGCCGCTTCGCCTTCAGCGATGACTTTGCCGTCCTGTTTGAGGTTGACCAGGTAGCCGTAGAAGTTGCCCCACTCGCGACGCTCGATGGTCATCAGCTCAGGCGGGTTTTTCTGGTTGGTCAGCCACTCGCCGACGATCCAGGTGAAGTCGTTGCCGTTCAAGTCACGGTTACCGACTTTGATCAGCTCGCGGGTCATGAACTCCGGGCCCTGATCGGGTACCGGCAGGCCAGCGCTTTTCAGGCGCTCACGCGGCACTTCTTCCTTCTGTACCACTTCGCCGATGACCAGGTGATTGGCCTGGCCCGGCACGTCGTAGCTGGCGTGAATCAAATCCGCCGGCCAGAAGTGACCCAGGCCGCGCACGGCAATCACGGCCAGCAGGCCAATGGTCATGATGACCGCGATGGACACCGCGCCACCGCTGATCCAGACGCCCGGGGCGCCGCTCTTGAACCATCCATTCAGGGAGTTCTGTTTCACAGACTTCTACCTTTCTTAAAGCGACGAGTATTTCTTGCGCAGACGCTGACGAATCAGTTCTGCGAGGGTGTTCATGATGAAGGTGAACAACAGCAGCACCAGCGCCGAGAGGAACAGCACGCGGTAGTGGCTGCCGCCGACTTCCGATTCGGGCATTTCCACCGCAACGTTGGCCGCCAGGGTGCGCAGGCCTTCGAACAGGTTCATTTCCATGACCGGGGTGTTACCGGTGGCCATCAACACGATCATGGTTTCACCGACCGCACGGCCCATGCCGATCATCAGTGCCGAGAAGATGCCCGGGCTGGCGGTGAGGATCACCACGCGGGTCATGGTCTGCCACGGCGTGGCGCCGAGGGCCAGGGAGCCGAGGGTCAAGCCACGAGGTACGCTGAACACGGCGTCTTCGGCGATGGAGTAGATGTTCGGGATGACCGCGAAGCCCATGGCCAGGCCGACGACCAGTGCGTTGCGCTGATCGTAGGTGATGCCCAGGTCGTGGGAGATCCACATGCGCATGTCGCCGCCGAAGAACCAGGTTTCCATGTACGGGCTCATGTACAGCGAGAGCCAGCCTACAAACAGGATCACCGGGATCAGGATCGCGCTTTCCCAGCCGTCCGGCACTTTCAGGCGGATCGACTCAGGCAGGCGACTGAAGGTGAAACCGGCGACCAGGATGCCGATCGGCAGGAGCATCAGCAGGCTGAAGATGCCCGGCAAATGCCCTTCTACATACGGAGCGAGGAACAGGCCGGCGAAGAAACCGAGGATCACCGTCGGCATCGCTTCCATCAGTTCGATCACCGGCTTGACCTTGCGGCGCAGGCTCGGGGCCATGAAGTACGCGGTGTAGATCGCCGCAGCGACGGCCAGCGGTGCCGCCAGCAGCATGGCGTAGAAGGCGGCCTTCAAGGTACCGAAGGTCAGCGGAGACAAGCTCATCTTCGGTTCGAAGTCAGTGTTGGCGGCGGTCGATTGCCAGACGTATTTAGGCTCGTCGTAGTTCTCGTACCAGACCTTGCTCCACAACGCGCTCCAGGACACTTCCGGGTGCGGGTTGTCCAGCAGCAGCGGCTGAATCTTGCCGCCCGCTTCGACAATGATGCGGTTGGCGCGTGGCGACAGACCGAACAGGCCCTGGCCTTCCACGACCTGATCCACCAGCAAGGTGCGGTGAGCAGTGCTGTGGAACACGCCGAGTTTGCCGGAGGCGTCGAGGGCGACGAAGCCTTTGCGACGTTCTTCAGCGCTGATTTCAACAATTGGCGTGGTGCCCATCTGGAACGTACGAATCTGCTTCAGGCGCAGCTCGCCGTCGGGGTCGCGCGCCATGAACCACTGGGCCAGACCACCTTTGGAGTCGCCGAGGATCAGCGAGATACCGCCCACCAGTTGGGTACTGGCAGTGATTTGCGCTTCGCCGTCTTCAAGCAGTTTGTAGCGACCGTTGAGGCTCTTGTCGCGCAGACTGAACACGTCGGCCTGAGCACGCCCGTTGATCACGTACAGCCACTGCTGACGCGGGTCGACGAAGATGTTCTTCACCGCCTCGGTCATCTGCGGCAGGTCGATACGCTTCTGCTCGTTGGTGACTTCACCGGTCATCATGTTTTCTTCGCTGGTCAGCGACAAAACATTGAGTTGCGAACCGGTTGCGCCGACCAGCATCAGCGTCGAATCGTTGGCGTTGAGGCTGATGTGCTCCAGCGCGCCGCCCGCTTCGTTCAGGGCAATCGGCGTCTGGCCATACGGGTATTCGATGGCCGGCGAGATGGTTTTCTTGCCGTCCGGGTAGCTGACTTTATAGGTGTGACGGAACACCAGTGCCTGACCGTTGGACAGACCCACAGCCACCAATGGATGGCCCGGTTGGTCTTCACCGATGGAGGTCACGCTGACACCGGCGGGCAACGGCAGATCGAATCGCTTGAGTTCAGCGCCACTGTCGATATCAAAGAACAGCGCCTGGCCCTTGTCGGAAACCCGCATGGCGACCTGGTTCTGTTCTTCGAGGGAGATCATCAACGGCTTGCCGGCGTCTTGCATCCAGGCGGGCGTGATGGCGTCCTTGGCGGTCAGGTTGGCACCCTGGAACAGGGGCGCGACGACGTAGGCAAGGAAGAAGAAAATCAGCGTGATCGCGCCGAGGACAGCGAGGCCGCCAACAAGGACGTACCAACGGGTCAGGCGATCTTTGAGCGCGCGAATGCGGCGCTTGCGTTGCAGCTCAGGCGTATTGAAATCAATTCGCTTGGGGGGATTCGTAGTCATGGTGGAATTGGCCAGATCATTCATGCGCACACCCTAGCGATCCTGTATGACAGAAAGATGACAATGCAGTGACGCAACAAGTCCGCCGCCAGCGGGAACTGGCAGAGGACCGGAAATTTGGGGGTGTGGGAGCAAGAGCCCTGGCTTGCCGGGAGACCGGGTTACGGCCATCGCGGGCAAGCCACGCTCCCACAGGATCCGAGGTTAACCTCGAATCAATTTGTTACTTTTTTGCGACTTCAGCGCCGCCTTCCGACAGACCCAGGTCAGCCAGTGCTTTGGCTGCGACTTTGGCTGGCAGTGGGATGTAACCGTCTTTCACTACAACTTCCTGGCCCTGTTTGGACAGAACCAGTTTCACGAACTCGGCTTCCAGCGGGGCCAGAGGCTTGTTCGGGGCTTTGTTGACGTAAACGTAGAGGAAACGCGACAGCGGGTATTTGCCGTTCAGTGCGTTTTCTTCGCTGTCTTCGATGAACTCAGTGCTGCCCTTCTTGGCCAGAGCCACTGTCTTCACGGAAGCCGTTTTGTAGCCGATGCCCGAGTAACCGATGCCGTTCAGCGAGGAGCTGATCGACTGCACGACCGAAGCCGAGCCAGGTTGTTCGTTCACGTTTGGCTTGTAGTCGCCTTTGCACAGGGCTTCTTCTTTGAAGTAGCCGTAGGTGCCGGATACCGAGTTACGACCGAACAGTTGAACCGGCTTGTTGGCCAGGTCGCCGGTCACGCCCAGGTCGCCCCAGGTTTTGACGTCGGTTTTAGCGCCGCACAGACGAGTGGACGAGAAGATCGCGTCGACTTGTTCCATGGTCAGGTGCTGGATCGGGTTGTCTTTGTGAACGAAGACAGCCAGGGCGTCCACGGCAACCGGGATAGCGGTTGGTTTGTAGCCGTACTTCTGTTCGAAGGCAGCCAGTTCGGTGTCCTTCATCTTGCGGCTCATCGGGCCCAGGTTAGAGGTACCTTCAGTCAGCGCAGGTGGCGCGGTGGCAGAGCCCGCGGCCTGAATCTGGATGTTGACGTTCGGGTATTCTTTTTTGTAGTTCTCAGCCCAGAGGGTCATGAGGTTGGCCAGGGTATCGGAGCCGACGCTGGACAGGTTGCCCGACACACCAGTGGTCTTGGTGTAGCTCGGGATAGCAGGGTCAACAGCGGCAACCGCATTGGCAGTCGCAACGCCAGCAGCGACAAAAGTCATTGCCGCCATCAAACGCTTCAGTTTCATGCCTTACTCCTAGCAGATAGGGTGTGTTAAGTCGGGGCCAAGTATCAGCAGGCCGTGTGAACACTCTATGGCTGAAATATGACAATTGGATGAAAGGCCAGCATTCGAGTGCCGGATACATCCAGCCTTGCAGCGCAGGTTGACAAATCATAACTAGAAGATAGCCTTGTCAACCACGAGAGGACCCCATGATTAACGACCGAATTCGCCGCGCCCGCCTACTGCGGGGCATGTCTCTAGAGGCTTTAGCACTCAAGCTTGGCGATATCACCAAGCAAGGCCTCAGCAAATACGAGAAAGGGTCAAGCACTCCAAACTCCGCACGCCTGTTACAAATGGCAAAAGTATTGGAGGTCAGTCCTGAGTACTTTTTCCGCGCGGAGGCTGTGCCACTTGCACCGTTAGAGTTTCGCAAACTGGCGAAAATGCCGAAGTACCGCCAGGTTCAAGTCGAAGAACAGATTCGTGAGCATCTCGAGCGCTACATCGCTCTGGAGGATTGCTTCGACCCGGCAGACATCCATACTCCGGCCACCCCAGCGCAAATGCTACCGGTTTCCTCTATAGAGGAAGCTGAACGCGCGGCCGAACAACTGCGTGAGTTCTGGAAGATCGGCAGTGATCCCATCTCCAACCTTACCGAGCAATTGGAAGAGCACAGCATCAAGGTAGCCATGCTCATGGGGCCAGATGACTTTGATGGGGCCTGCGCCGCTACCGGTGACGGTCGTCATGTCCTGATCGCGCTCAACGCCGAGCGTCCTGGCGAACGCATACGCTTCACCGCTGCCCATGAGCTGGGTCATTGGGTCATGCAGTTACCCGAAGAAATGCCCGAAAGAGAAAAGGAAAACTGCTGCCATCGTTTCGCGGGGGCCTTCCTCTATCCGGCCAAAGGTGTCACCAGTGACTTTGGTAACCACCCTCGCTCCAGGGTTCATCCCCGGGAACTGCTCATCGCCAAGCGCCAATATGGAATTTCGATGCACGCAGCACTGCGGCGCCTCAAGGATTTAAATCTTCTCAGCGACGGCGGTTACAAATCCCTCACCATTCAATTCAGCTCGAACGGCTGGCGCAAGGCCGAGCCAGAGCCATTGCCGTGCAAACCTCCACAACGTTTTGAGTCGTTGGTGTTTTGGGGATTGGCCGAAGGATTGATCACCAAATCCCGTGCAGCTGAACTTCTACGCAAACCAGTGAGCGCTTTAGATCCCAACTTCCTGGGCTCACTGGAGAGTGCATGACTCTGATCTACATCAGCGATACGAATATCTGGATCGATTTCAGGAATGCAGGGCTGCTGGAACAGATGTTCAGACTGCCGTTCACTCTTTGCTGCACAGATTTCGTACTGCACGAGCTCGAAGATTTTCCGCACGACGAATTGCTAGCCCACGGGTTAATAGTCGAATCATTCGAGGGTCCGGAAGTGGCACGGCTGTTCAGTCTGAAAATCGAACATAACAACAGCTCTCTGGCAGACGTTTCCTGCTATCTACTGGCTCAGCAAACAGGTCGACCGTTATTGACGGGGGACGGCAAACTTAGAAAGCAGGCACAAAAGGATGGGCTACAGGTACACGGTGCACTTTGGCTGCTGGACCTGATGGTTGACTGCCAGGTTGTTGGATTGCAGCAGGCTGCGGATGCTTTGGAGGACATGCTTATGCGCGGAGCACGTTTACCGTCAGGCGAGTGTGAGGCAAGGCTTTCGCGCTGGCGAAAGCCTTGATGGCGACGGTTAGCGCCCCTTCTTCCAGAGATACCCACCCACCACAATCCCGACCCCGCAAATGATCGCCACATAATAGGCAGGCCCCATCGGGCTCTCCTTCAGCAGCAACGTCACCACCATCGGCGTCAAACCACCGAAAATCGCGTAGGCCAGGTTGTACGAGAACGACAACCCGCTGAACCGCACCACCGCCGGGAAGGCCTTCACCATCACGTACGGCACCGCGCCGATGGTGCCCACCAGCAAACCGGTCAAGGCATACATCGGGAACAGCCAGTCCGGGTGATTGAACAGGCTGTGATAGAACGTCCACGAGCTGATCAGCAACGCGGCGCTGCCAAACACGAACACCCGTCCGGCACCAAAGCGATCCGCCAGCGCACCGGACGCCACACAGCCCAGGCTGAGGAACACAATCGCCAGGCTGTTGGCCTGCAACGCCGTGGTCGGCGAGAAGTGGTAAACGGTCTGCAACACGGTCGGGGTCATCAGGATGACCACGATGATGCCGGCGGACAGCAGCCAGGTCAGCAGCATGGAAATCAGGATCGCCCCGCGATGGTCACGCAGTACGGCGCGTAGCGGCACTTCTTCAGCCAGGGCCTTGCGCAGTTGCAGTTCGGCGAACACCGGGGTTTCGTGCAGCCAGCGGCGCAGGTACACCGAGAACAGGCCGAACACACCACCGAGCAGGAACGGGATCCGCCAGGCGTAATCCGAGACTTCCACGGGGGTGTAGATGCTGTTGATCGCCGTGGCGACCAGCGAGCCCAGCAGAATGCCTGCCGTCAGACCGCTGGTCAGGGTGCCGCAGGCGTAGCCGATATGCCGTTGCGGCACGTGTTCGGAAACGAAGACCCACGCGCCGGGCACTTCACCGCCAATCGCTGCGCCTTGAATCACCCGCATCAGCAGCAAGAGGATCGGTGCCCACATGCCAATCTGCGCATAAGTCGGCAGCAAACCCATGATCAGGGTCGGTACCGCCATCATGAAGATGCTCAGGGTGAACATCTTCTTGCGTCCCAGCAGGTCGCCGAAGTGCGCCATGACGATGCCGCCCAACGGGCGCGCCAGGTAGCCGGCAGCGAAAATGCCGAAGGTCTGCATCAGCCGCAGCCACTCGGGCATGTCCGCCGGGAAGAACAGTTTTCCCACCACCGTGGCGAAGAACACGAAGATGATGAAGTCGTAGAACTCCAACGCACCGCCCAGGGCAGACAGCGATAGAGTCTTGTAGTCGTTGCGGGTCAAGGGACGTGCGGGTTGAGTCGGCTGCGCGATGCTCGAGGGCGCTGTGGTCATGGCAAGGGCTTCTCTTATAGTCGAATCTGCAACCTCAACAACGCTGGCGGAGGCTTGGGCAGGTCCGGCACCATAACAAATTGTTCGAAAAAGCACATAGAGGTGCGTTTTTGACGGTCAAAATGAGAACCCGGCGGTCGTCTCGGAGTCTACCGACCGATATACTCGGGATCTTGCAACAGTTTGAAAGGGTTGCTGTGCGAAGACGCTGCTGGCTCTACCAGTCGATTTCGCAGAGTTTCCCTTTAGGCGCCTTACGAAAAACGTGACGAACGTAGTATGTTCGGGGCTGAATCGTTTTTCTTGAAAGCGGCTATTCACCTGAAGTACCAACGAAGAGTCACGGGTCAGAGGCACCCCCGGCATGATAGAGCTCGAACAAGAAGATCCAATCCCGCAAGGCGATCTGGCCCTGCAAATCACCGCGCTTCCTCGCGAAACCAACGGCTTCGGCGATATTTTCGGCGGCTGGCTGGTGGCGCAGATGGATTTGGCCGGCACCGCCATGGCCAGCAAGGTTGCTGGCGGGCGTGTTGCCACCGTTGCGATTGATCGCATGGCGTTCCTGGTTCCAGTGGCGGTGGGCGCCCAGCTCTCCTTTTATACCCAGGCCCTGGAAATCGGCCGCAGCTCGATCAAGATGATGGTCGAGGTCTGGAGCGACGATCCGCTGTCCAGCGAGTGGCGTAAAGTGACTGAAGCGGTGTTTGTGTTCGTCGCCATCGACGGCAGCGGCCGTACTCGCTCGGTTCCGCCCCGCGCGCGTTAAACGCTGAGGCGGTTTTGCGGTCCATTGCAGTCATTGTTCCCGATCGAGAGTTGTCCCATGAACACGCCCAACGTTGAAGCCGTGAAACTGGATGAACTGAACTGCTGGCGCATCCGCCACGGTCAGGCTGAATTGTTGGTCGCCCAGCAAGGCGCGCACATCCTCAGTTATCAATTGGCCGGCCAACCGCCGCTGATCTGGCTCAACGATGAGGCCGTGTTCAAGACCGGCAAGAGCATCCGCGCCGGCATGCCGGTGTGCTGGCCGTGGTTCGGCAACCTTGCACGCAACCCGCAGAGCGTTCAGGCGATGCGCGTCAGCCATGAAGCGCCGAGCGCCCACGGTTTTGTCCGGGCAATGGATTGGGAGTTGGGCGGCATTGAGGCCGAAGGCGAAAGCCTCAAGGTGGAATTTGTCCTGCCCTACCCTGAAGGTGGCTTTGCGCAGTGGCCGCATCAGGTGGATTTGAAGCTGAGCATTCGTCTGGATGAGCAACTACACATCAGCCTGACCAGCCATAACCAGGGCACGGATACCGTCACCCTCAGCCAGGCGCTGCACAGTTATTTCGCGGTCAGCGATGTACGCAACGTGCAGGTTGAAGGGCTGGATGGCTTGAGCTACATCGAGACGCTGGATGACTGGAAAACCGTCACTCAGTCTGGTGACCTGCAGTTTACCGGCGAGACTGATCGCATTTACCTCGATCCCCCGACGACGCTGAGCATTGTCGATCCGGCGTGGGAGCGACGCATCGAGCTGACCAGCAGCGGGTCGCGCGCAGCGGTGATCTGGAACCCGTGGATCGAGCGTGCGGCAGCGTTCAGCGACATGGCCGACGATGGCTGGCAGCGGATGCTGTGCATCGAGACGGCGAATGTGATGGGTGATGTGGTGACACTGGCACCGGGTGCCAGCCATACCTTGGGCGTAAGCATCGCCAGCAAATCCCTCTAACACTGCAAAACAATGTGGGAGCGAGCTTGCTCGCGATGAAGCCATAACATCCAACATCAATGTTGACTGTTACACCGCCATCGCGAGCAGGCTCACTCCTACATTTTGATCACCTACAGATCCGATTCTTTTACTACCCGCACCTTCGCCGCATCCAGCGCATACGCCGCATCAGCCAGGTCGTTGTTGACCTTCTCGATCTTCAACGTGCCGGTTACCCACAGTGGTGTATAGATGTCATCCAGCTTCAACCCCTTCGGATAACGCACCAGCACCAACTGGTTCGGCGGCGGTGGCGGCACGTGGATGCAGGCGCCCGGGTAAGGCACGAGGAAGAACAGCGTGCTGCGGCCCTTGGCGTCGGACTCAAGCGGCACCGGGTAACCCCCGATGCGGATGTTCTTGTCGTTCATCGACGGCACGGTCTTGGTCGAATACATCACCGCCGGCAAGCCTTTGCTCTGCTTCATGCCACCTTTCGCAGTAAAGGTGCCATCGCCTTCAGGGGAGTTGTGGTCGATCTCGGGCATGGCTTCGAGGGCTTTCTGGTCCGACTTGGGCATCAGTTCCAGCCAGTCGGTTTCCGGCAGTTCGCCGGCATGGGCCAAACCACTGCCCAGAAAAAGGAGAGTCAACAGAAGACGGCGCATTGAGGTGCTCGGTAAAGGGAGAGGCGATAAGTCGCCGAGCATTCTAGCCCTCTCTGCGTGCGGCGCAGAGGGGGCTTTGTCGCTTTGGATCAGTTCTTTTTGATCAAACCGTAGATCACCAGCAACACCACCGCGCCAACCAGCGCACCGATGAAACCAGCGCCTTCGCCCGCGTGGTAGATGCCCAGAGCCTGGCCGCCGTAAGTGGCCGCCAGCGAACCGCCGATACCGAGCAGGATGGTCATGATCCAGCCCATGCTGTCATCGCCCGGTTTCAGGAACCGAGCCAGCAGGCCAACGATCAAGCCGATAAAGATGGTTCCGATAATTCCCATGGCATTTCCCTCTGATTGGTTGGTTATGCGAAAGCCTAGTCAGACTTTGGCATCCTGCCATGAGAGAACGGCGGCCCCAGAATGGTTCCGCCGCGGCCACATGAAACTATCTTATTCGGCGATGAGCGCTTCGACCTTGAGGATCTGTGCCGCCAGTGTCTCGCGGTCTGCACAGCGCAGGTTGGCGTGACCAACCTTGCGACCGGCCTTGAACGCCTTGCCGTAGTGGTGCAGATGGCAATCGGCAATCGCGATCACCTTCTCCACCGGCGGTACAACGCCGATGAAGTTGAGCATCGCGCTCTCACCGATTTTGGCCGTCGAACCCAGCGGCAGACCGGCAACGGCGCGCAGGTGGTTTTCGAATTGGCTGCACTCGGCGCCTTCGGTGGTCCAGTGCCCGGAGTTGTGTACGCGCGGGGCGATTTCGTTGGCCTTGAGACCCCCGTCGACTTCAAAGAATTCGAACGCCATCACGCCGACATACTCCAGCTGCTTGAGCACGCGGCTGGAATAGTCTTCCGCCAGGGCTTGCAGCGGGTGATCGGTGCTGGCCACGGACAGCTTGAGGATGCCGCTGTCGTGGGTGTTGTGAACCAGTGGATAGAAGCGGGTTTCGCCATCGCGAGCGCGCACGGCGATCAGCGACACTTCGCCAGTGAACGGCACGAAGCCTTCCAGCAGGCAAGCAACGCTGCCCAGCTCGGCGAAGGTGCCGACCACGTCTTCCGGTTTGCGCAGGACTTTCTGGCCCTTGCCGTCGTAACCCAGGGTGCGGGTTTTCAGCACGGCCGGCAGACCGATCGAAGCCACGGCGGCGTCCAGATCGGCTTGCGACTGGATGTCGGCGAACGCCGGGGTCGGAATCCCCAGGTCCTTGAACATGCTCTTCTCGAACCAGCGATCACGGGCAATGCGCAGGGCTTCGGCGCTCGGGTAGACCGGCACGAATTGCGAGAGGAACGCCACGGTTTCGGCCGGGACGCTTTCGAACTCGAAGGTCACCAGATCGACTTCATCGGCGAGCTGACGCAGGTGATCCTGATCGCCGTAATCGGCCCGCAGGTGTTCGCCCAACGCGGCTGCGCAAGCATCCGGCGCGGGGTCCAGGAAAGCGAAGTTCATACCCAGCGGGGTGCCCGCCAGCGCCAACATGCGACCCAACTGGCCGCCACCGATTACACCGATCTTCATCGTCAACAACCTCAGGCGATGCGTGGGTCTGGATTGTCCAGGACGCTGTCTGTCTGCTCAGCACGGAAAGTTTTCAGCACTTCGTGGAACTGCGGGTGCTTGGCGCCCAGGATGCTCGCCGACAGCAGTGCGGCATTGATCGCGCCAGCCTTGCCGATGGCCAGGGTCGCAACCGGGATGCCGGCCGGCATCTGCACGATGGACAGCAGCGAATCGACGCCGGACAGCATCGCCGACTGCACCGGCACGCCCAGCACCGGCAGGTGGGTCTTGGCCGCACACATGCCTGGCAAATGGGCTGCGCCACCGGCACCGGCGATAATCACCTCAATGCCACGGGCCTCAGCCTCTTCGGCGTACTGGAACAGCAGGTCCGGGGTGCGGTGGGCAGAGACCACTTTCACCTCGTAAGGGATGCCGAGCTTTTCCAGCATATCGGCGGTGTGGCTAAGGGTGGACCAATCGGACTTGGAGCCCATGATCACGCCAACCAGTGCACTCATCGTCGTGCCTCTTCTCTCTGGGCGCCCGCAGGCGCGTCAAAAAACAACAAGCCACGCAGGATGCGTGGCTTGATTGTACGAATTATGGCCGGGCGAACCGGCCGAAGGCCGCGCAGTATACCGTAATGACACAGATAAACAGCCCCCGAAACGACCATCTGTCATACGGCGCAAAGGGCCGGTTTTATTGACTTGCGAGTCAGCCAACTACACCACAAATCCCTTGTGGGAGCGTCGGTGTGTTCAAGTGCCTTGCGCGGCGCCGCCTTCGAGCTTACGCCACAACAATCGCACGTTGGCCTTGCGCACCAGTGCGCAGCGGTACAGGCGGATTTCCAGCGGCACATGCCATTGCGGGCCACCACACACCACCAGCTCACCCCGAGCCAGTTCGGCGCGCACACTGAGTTGCGGCACCCAGGCAATCCCCAAGCCTTCCAGCGCCATGCTTTTCAGGCTGTCGGCCATGGCGGTTTCATAAATAGTGGTGAAGCGCAGCGCCCGCTGGCGCAACAGCATGTTCACCGAACGACCGAGAAACGCGCCGGCGCTGTAGGCGAGCAAAGGCACGCTGCCCTCGCCTTCCAGATCGAACAACGGCTTGCCGTCCGCATCCGCCGCGCACACCGGGAGCATTTCGGTATGGCCGAGGTGCAGCGAAGGGAAGATTTCCGGGTCCATCTGCAACGCCGCATCCGGGTCGTAGAACGCCAGCATCAAATCGCAACCGCCTTCACGCAGGGCATGCACCGCGTCGCCGACGTTGGTCGCAACCAGACGCGTCGCGATGTTCAAACCTTCGTTACGCAACTGCGCGATCCAGCGCGGAAAGAAGCCCAGCGCCAATGAGTGAGCGGCGGCGACTTGCATGACTTCGCCCTGCCCGCCTTCGAGGTGATGAAGATGGCGCAGTACTTCGCCCAGCTGTTCGACCACGGTCCGCGCCGTCACCAGAAACAATTGCCCCGCCGCCGTCAGCTCGATAGGCGTGCGCGAGCGATTGACCAGTTGCAACCCCAGCGCGGCTTCAAGGCTGCGGATCCGCCGGCTGAACGCCGGTTGCGTCACGAAGCGTCGTTCGGCAGCCTGGGAGAAGCTGCGAGTGGCGGCCAGGGCGCTGAAGTCCTCAAGCCATTTACTTTCCAGATTCATCACGCCCTCCCGGACACGCACCAAGGTCACACGCTCGCCACAGACGCGGCGTCACATGGGCATTATGCCGAATGTGCATAGGCCAGTGTTTAACAGCATTGGCCGAAAATTCTCCACAAGCCTAGCATTTGCAGTGTTCCGGCACAGACCGGGTCCATATCGAGATGATTTCTATCATGTCCTCCGCTGCATCTTTCCGCACAGAAAAAGACCTGCTTGGCGTACTCGAAGTACCTGCGCAAGCGTATTACGGCATCCAGACCCTGCGAGCGGTGAATAACTTCCGCCTCTCGGGCGTTCCGATTTCGCATTACCCGAAGCTGGTTGTCGGTCTGGCGATGGTCAAACAGGCCGCCGCTGACGCCAACCGCGAACTGGGTCACCTGAGCGAAGCCAAGCACGCTGCCATCAGCGAAGCCTGTGCACGTTTGATCCGCGGCGATTTCCACGAAGAGTTCGTGGTGGACATGATTCAAGGCGGCGCTGGCACTTCGACCAACATGAATGCCAACGAAGTCATCGCCAACATCGCACTGGAGGCCATGGGTCACCAGAAAGGCGAATACCAATACCTGCACCCGAACAACGACGTGAACATGGCGCAGTCGACCAACGACGCCTACCCGACGGCGATCCGCCTGGGTCTGCTGCTGGGTCACGACGCGTTGCTGGCCAGCCTCGACAGCCTGATCCAGTCGTTCGCCGCCAAAGGTGAAGAATTCAGCCACGTCCTGAAGATGGGTCGTACCCAGCTGCAAGACGCCGTGCCGATGACCCTGGGCCAGGAATTCCGTGCCTTCGCCACGACCCTGGGCGAAGACCTGGCGCGTCTGAAAACACTGGCACCCGAGCTGCTGACCGAAGTGAACCTGGGTGGTACGGCGATCGGTACCGGCATCAACGCCGACCCGCGTTACCAGCACCTGGCCGTTCAGCGCCTGGCCCTGATCAGCGGTCAACCGCTGGTTCCGGCCGCCGACCTGATCGAAGCCACGTCCGACATGGGCGCCTTCGTACTGTTCTCCGGCATGCTCAAGCGTACCGCGGTCAAACTGTCGAAGATCTGCAACGACCTGCGCCTGCTGTCCAGCGGCCCACGCACCGGCATCAACGAAATCAACCTGCCAGCGCGTCAGCCAGGCAGCTCGATCATGCCAGGCAAGGTCAACCCGGTTATTCCGGAAGCCGTTAACCAGGTGGCATTCCAGATCATCGGTAACGACCTGGCGCTGACCATCGCGGCCGAAGGCGGCCAGTTGCAACTGAACGTGATGGAGCCGCTGATCGCGTTCAAGATCTTCGACTCGATCCGTCTGCTGCAACGCGCCATGGACATGCTGCGCGAGCACTGCATCACCGGCATCACCGCGAACGAAGAGCGTTGCCGCGAACTGGTCGAGCACTCGATCGGCCTGGTCACCGCACTGAACCCGTACATCGGCTATGAAAACGCCACCCGCATCGCCCGTATCGCCCTCGAAAGCGGCCGCGGCGTGCTGGAACTGGTGCGCGAAGAAGGTTTGCTCGACGACGCCATGCTCGCCGACATCCTGCGCCCGGAAAACATGATTGCTCCGCGTCTGGTTCCGCTTAAAGCCTGAACGGACGCGTTACTTGTAGCACCGCTCACCAGGTCGAGGGACTAGACACCTCTCACCTTTTGAGGGCTTGGGGATATTTCCCCAGGCCCTTTTTTTTAACTTTTGAAAGAACAACCGTCTTCTGTAGGAGTGAGCCTGCTCGCGATGAACGATAACGCGGTGTCACTGAAATACCGCAGTGTCTGCATCGCGAGCAGGCTCACGCCTACACAAGCCTGGCGCAAAAATGTCAGGTGTTTCAAAGGCTTCTCGTCATCGCTTGCACCACAACTGTGCAGACGGACGGCACTCTCCTAGGTATAGTGCCGCCCCTCTTCGCATGAGCGGTCGTCGGTAACGAGGCCCAAACCCATGCGAAACCCGAACTAATAACAAACCTGCGAAATGGGACCGGGACGAACACGCGCCTCACCTGTTGTGCCACGCGCACAGCGGTGTAACTCGATGTTGCTGCCTGCCCAACATTTGCCTACACAAAAAACAGCGAGGAATAATCCATGCTCGAAGTCATTAACGACTTCCTCTCAGGGAAAGTACTGATCGTGCTCATTGTCGGGCTCGGTAGCTACTTCACGATCCGCTCGCGTTTCGTTCAATTGCGCCACTTCTTCCACATGTTCGCGGTCTTCGGCGACAGCCTCAAAAGCAGCGCCGGGCAACTCAGTTCGTTCCAGGCCTTGATGCTCAGCCTCGCCGGCCGCGTCGGCGCGGGCAACATCGCCGGTGTCGGGATTGCCGTGACCCTGGGCGGGCCCGGTGCGGTGTTCTGGATGTGGGTGACCGCGCTGGTCGGCATGTCCAGCAGCTTCTTCGAATGTTCCCTCGGCCAGCTCTACAAGCGCTGCGACTCCGACGGCACCTACCGTGGCGGCCCGTCCTATTACATCCAGCACGGCCTGCAAAAACGCTGGCTGGGCATGATCATGGCGTTCCTGCTGCTGATCACCTTCGGCTTCGCCTTCAACGGCCTGCAATCCCACGCCGTGACCCACTCGCTGAACAACGCCTTCGGCCTCGACACCACTTACACCGGCATCGCGCTGGCGGTATTGCTGGGCCTGGTGTTCATCGGCGGGATCAAGCGCATCGCCAAGGTCGCCGACCTGTTGGTGCCGGTGAAAACCCTGGTCTACATCGGCGTGACCATTTACGTGATCGTGCTGCAATTCGATCACGTGCCGGCGATGTTGATGACCATCGTTAAAAGCGCATTCGGTCTCGACCAGGCGTTTGGCGGCCTGATCGGCAGCGCGATTGTCATGGGCGTGAAGCGTGGCGTGTTTGCCAACGAAGCGGGCCTGGGCAGTGCGCCTAACGTGGCGGCAGTCGCGTCGGTCGAACACCCGGTTGCTCAGGGTGTCGTTCAAGCGTTCAGCGTGTTCCTCGACACCTTCGTGATCTGCACCTGCACCGCGCTGCTGATTCTGCTCTCGGGCTTCTACACCCCGGGCTTCGAAGGCGACGGCATTGCCCTGACCCAGAACTCGCTGGCAGCGGTCGTTGGTGACTGGGGCCGGATGTTCATTTCCGTGGCCCTGTCGTTGTTCGTGTTTACCTCGATTCTCTACAACTACTACCTGGGCGAGAGCAACCTGCGCTTCCTGATCGGTGAAAACCGCAAGGCGCTGATCGGCTACCGCGCATTGGTATTGGTGTTGATCTTCTGGGGCGCCATCGAAAACCTGAGCACCGTGTTCGCCTTCGCCGACATCACCATGACCCTGCTGGCGTTCGTGAACCTGATCGCGCTGTTCCTGCTGTTCAAGGTCGGCATGCGCATCCTGCGTGACTACGATGACCAGCGTGCTGCCGGGATCAAGACCCCGGTGTTCGATTCGAGCAAGTTCCCGGATCTGGACCTGGACCTGAAAGCCTGGCCGGCCAACCCGCCAGCGGCGGCCACCAAGGCTGAAGCCGAGCCACAAGGCGTACCCGCAGCGCAACGCTGATCGGTTAAAGTGCGGTATCCCATGTGGGAGCGACGGTGCGACGATTCGACTTGCTCGCTCCCACAGGAACTCATTGTTCTCGGAGAACCACCATGAATTCCTCGACCTACCCTGCCGCCCAGCACGTCATGGTGCTCTACACCGGTGGCACCATCGGTATGCAAGCCAGCGCCCACGGCCTGGCCCCGGCGTCCGGTTTCGAAGCGCGGATGCGTGAATACCTGCACAGTCAGCCTGAACTGGTGGTGCCGCAGTGGCGCTTTCGCGAGATGTCGCCGCTGATTGACAGCGCCAACATGACCCCGACGTACTGGCAGCAACTGCGCGAAGCCGTGGTCGACGCTGTTGATGTACAGGGCTGCGACAGCGTGCTGATCCTGCACGGCACCGACACCCTCGCCTACAGCGCGGCGGCCATGAGTTTTCAATGGCTCGGCCTGCATGCCCGCGTGTGTTTCACCGGCTCGATGCTGCCGGCCGGCGTAACCGACAGCGATGCCTGGGAAAACCTCAGCGGTGCGCTGGTTGCCCTTGGCCATGGCCTGGCGCCGGGCGTTCATCTGTACTTCCACGGCGAACTGCTGGACCCGACCCGTTGCGCGAAAGTGCGCAGTTTCGGTCGCCATCCGTTCAAGCGGCTTGAGCGTCAGGGTGGCGGTGTGAAAGCTGCTTCCCTGCCGACATCGCTGACCTATAACCAGCCCAAGCAACTGGCGAAAGTCGCCGTACTGCCGTTGTTCCCAGGTATCGGCGCTGAGATTCTTGACGGTTTGTTCGCCAGCGGCATTCAGGGTCTGGTACTGGAGTGCTACGGCAGTGGCACCGGCCCGAGTGATAACCCCGAGTTTCTCGCCAGCCTGGAGCGGGCGCGGGACAAGGGTGTTGTGGTTGTTGCGGTGACGCAATGCCATGAAGGTGGTGTTGAGCTGGATGTGTACGAGGCCGGCAGCCGTTTGCGTGGCGTTGGCGTGCTGTCGGGTGGCGGCATGACCCGCGAGGCGGCGTTCGGCAAGTTGCATGCGTTGTTGGGTTCGGGGCTGGATAACGCAGAAGTGCGTCGCCTCGTAGAACTCGACCTCTGCGGCGAGCTCATCTGACACCACACAAAACCCAGTGGGAGCGAGCCTGCTCGCGATAGCGGTATGTCTGACACATCGATGCTGGATGTGCCGACGCCATCGCGAGCAGGCTCACGCCTACAGGTTCTTAGCTCGGCATATAACTTGCTGCGTTCCGGTCACCCCAAGGCTGGAAGCCACCCATGCTCCACTCCCACCTCACCACCCTCAACGCCGTCTCCCTGGTGCTCAACACCTTCAAGGACCAAGGCCTGTCCAGCGAAGACTTGCTCGCCGGAAGCGGCATCAGCGCGGCGGACCTGAACCGGGCGGACACGCGCATCACCACAAATCAGGAGATGCAAGTCTGCGCCAACGCAGTCGCGCTCAAGCGTGACATCGGCCTGGAACTGGGCCGGCGAATGCACGTTTCGTGCTACGGAATGCTGGGTTATGCGTTGCTCACCAGTGCCACCTTCGGTGACGCTTTACGCTTGGCGATGCGCTATCCGGCGCTGTTGGGAACACTTTTCGAGCTGAGCCTGGAAGACGACGGCGAGCGTGTCTGGTTCGTCGCGGCGGACTACCGGGAAAGCCCGGCGATGGCGGTGTTCAATGCTGAATTCTGCCTGGTGTCGTTGAAAGTGATCTGCGACGACCTGCTCGGTCATCCGCTGCCGCTGCTGGCCGCGCGTTTCGAACACCCCGCGCCGGACTATCAGGCCACCTACGCCGAACATTTCGCTTGCAGGTTGAGCTTCGAGGCGCGGGACAACGCGTTTGCGTTCGATCGCAACTGGCTCGACCGACCTTTGCCGCTCGCCGATGCCATCACCCATCAGGCCATGGCCGAACGCTGCCGCAAACAGAACACTGAGTTCACCGGTCGCCAGGCGTGGCTGGGGCGGATTCGGCAGTTGCTCAGCGCCCAGTTAAATGCAGCGCCGGGGCTTGAGGGGTTGGCCGAGCAGATGAATTGTTCGGCGCGGACATTGCGTCGTCACCTCAAGGATTCGGGGTGCAGCTATCAGGAATTGCTCGATGAGCTGCGTTTCGAGCAGGCCAAGCAAATGCTCTGTGAAGACCAGATGCCGATCTACCGAATCGCCGAGGCACTGGGCTTCAGCGAGACCGCGAGTTTTCGGCATGCGTTTGTGCGCTGGAGTGGGGTGGCGCCAAGTCAGTTCAGGCCTTGAGGAATTTGGTGCCTGCTCGCGATAGCGGTTTCAAGAGCAGCGCACCATCAAGGGGCGAATTTCGGTCAGACTTTTTGGCCATATCCATCCCCTTTTGGCCTTTCCTGCCGTTCTCTCCAACGCCGCCTGCCGCAAGACTGTGTTCAACCGAATCAGCCTGCGGAGAACAAGAAAATGCTGACGATCTACTCGGACGATCACCACCTGCACCACGGCCGTTGCGAATTGATAGACGGGCAACTCAAGCCCTGCTTCGAAATGCCGTCGCGTGCCGACCATGTGTTGCAACGCGTAAAAAATCAGAACCTCGGCCCGGTCGAAGCGCCGCAGGATTTCGGCCTCGACCCGATCGCGCGAATCCACAGCCGCGACTACCTCGACTTCTTCAAGGGTGCCTGGGCACGCTGGACCGAATTCAACACCGATGGCGACTTGCTGCCCTAAACCTGGCCGGCCCGAACCCTGCGCGCCATCAAACCCACCAGCCTGCATGGCCAACTCGGCTATTACAGCTTCGACGGCGGCGCACCGATCACCGCCGGTACCTGGCAAGCAGCGTACAGCGCGGCGCAAGTCGCGCTGACTGCCCAGGCGCAAATCCAGCGTGGCGCGCGCAGTGCCTTCGCCCTGTGCCGTCCACCGGGACACCACGCTGCCAGCGATTTGATGGGCGGTTATTGCTACCTCAACAATGCCGCCATCGCCGCCCAGGCGTTCCTCGATCAGGGCCATAAAAAAGTCGCGATCCTCGACGTCGACTACCACCACGGCAATGGCACCCAATCGATTTTCTACGAACGCAGCGACGTGCTGTTCACCTCGATCCACGGCCACCCGGAAGCCGAGTTTCCGTTCTTCCTCGGCTATGAAGACGAGCTCGGCGAAGGCGCGGGTGAAGGCTTCAATTTCAACTATCCTCTGCCCGCCGGCTCTGGTTGGGACACCTGGAGTGCAGCGCTGGATCAGGCCTGCCAGGAAATCGAAAACTACGGCGCCGACATTGTGATCGTCTCCCTGGGCGTCGATACGTTCAAGGACGATCCCATCTCTCAATTCAAACTCGACAGCCCCGACTACCTGGCCATGGGCGAGCGCATCGCGCGTCTGGGCAAGCCGACGCTGTTCGTGATGGAAGGCGGTTACGCGGTAGAAGAAATCGGCATCAATGCCGTGAACGTACTCGAAGGTTTTGAAAGCGCCCAATGAGGAATTAGAACAATGAACAGACTCAAGCGTTTTATCGTTCCGGCCCTGGGTGCCTTGGTGCTCAGTGGCGCTGCACACGCTGAAGAGCGAACGTTGCGCGTCTACAACTGGTTCGACTACATCACCCCCAAGGCGCTGGAAGACTTCAAGGCCCAGAACACCCAGACCAAACTGGTCTACGACATTTTCGACACCAACGAGGCGCTGGAAGCCAAGCTGCTGACCGGTAACTCCGGTTACGACGTGGTGGTGCCGTCCAATGTGTTCCTCGCCAAGCAGATCGAAGCCGGTGTGTTCCAGCCGCTGGACCGTAGCAAGCTGCCGAACTGGAATCACCTCGATCCGAAGCTGATGAAGCTGATCGAAGCCAACGACCCGGGCAACAAATTCGCCGTGCCCTACATGTACGGCACCATCCTGATCGGCTTCAACCCGGACAAGGTCAAAGCCGCTCTCGGCGACAACGCGCCGGTGGACAGCTGGGACCTGATCTTCAAGGAAGAGAACATCAGCAAGCTCAAGCAGTGCGGCGTCGCCCTGCTCGACTCGCCGTCGGAGATCCTGCCGCTGGCCCTGCAACACCTCGGCCTCGACCCCAACAGCAAAAAGCCTGCGGACTACGACAAGGCTGAAGCCCTGTTGATGAAAATCCGTCCGTACATCACCTACTTCCATTCTTCGAAATACATGGCCGACATCGCCAACGGTGACATCTGCGTCGCGGTCGGTTACTCCGGAAGCTTCTCCCAGGCAGCCAACCGCGCCAAGGAAGCCAAGAACGGCGTGATCGTCGACATGCGCCTGCCTAAGGAAGGCGCACCGATCTGGTTCGACATGCTCGCGATTCCCAAAGGCGCGAAGAACCCGCAAGACGCCTACACCTTCATCAACTACTTGCTGCAACCTCAAGTCATCGCGCCGGTCAGCGACTTTGTCGGTTACCCGAACCCGAACAAGGACGCCACGGAACTGGTCGACCCGGCGATCCGCAACAACCCGAACCTGTACCCGACCGAAACGGCGATGGGTACGCTGTACACCCTGCAACCATTGCCGCGCGATGCCGAACGTGCGCGCACACGAGCCTGGACCAAGATCAAGTCCGGGACCTGATACCCGACTCAAAAACGAAGACCCGCGGCGACGCGGGTCTTTTTTTTGCCTGCGATATTTATGTACCACCCGGCACTTTGGGCCGCCCGATACCTTCCACTGATCCCGCGCGGCGCAATCAGCAGCGGCGCGTTCTCAGTCAGGAGACGAGCATGTCCGAAACCGTTGCCCCAAGTGCAGAAGAGGTACTGACCCAGTTGGTCACCGGCCCTTCGATCAGAGAGGTCGCAGCGACCGCGCTGAGCCCTGCGCTCAACGCGCTGTATCCGCTGCTGAAGATTGACCCGACGCTTGCCACGGTCGTCACCCCGACCTGGATCGATACCGGCGACAACGTCGTGCCCGGCCCTGACCTGTTTGAATCGCTCACCGATGTGCTGGTACGACTCGGTTTGTCGGGATCGACGGTGACGCTCCTCGATGGAGAACATTTCCTCACCCTGCAACCGGGCACTGAACCGTTGGCTCAATTGCCGGTGAAAATCGATGCCATCGGGTGCCTGCTCAACGCGCTCGCCCCCCAGCTGTTCATCGCCTATCAGCACCAGCAGCTTGATTACTGGAATCAGGAGACAAGCCCTTCGACGCCGCGCTGGCATTCGCTCGCGCAATCGCTGCAGGACATCTGGAGCCCCGATCCCGCCTCGAACTGGGATGCCGATGAAAAAGCCATGGCCCAGGCCGTGTTCGCTCATCCGGAGCGCGCCACACGGCCACAGGACAAGTACCTGACCAAGGCCTGCCTGATCGACACCGATTGGGTTGAGAGCGCGGTCAGCGAACACCTGCGCGTTCTGGATATCGCCGTGTTCGTGGGCACATTGGGCGAGCGGACCCTGGTGCTGACGCACTCGATTGCCGAAGGGTTCAAGCGTTATGACTCTGTTGCGGCATTGGGTGAAACAGTGTTCGCCCCCCTTGGAACGTCAAGCATCGAGCAAACCCTGCAATGGCGACTGTATGAACCCGAGGGCAACTTCTTTCACCACCAGGCCTGCGCGCTGATTGCGCTCGAGGTCGAAGCCATCGGTGCACTCAGTGCGGTTCAGCACGCTTCTGTCACGAAACGTTCACCACAAATCAGTGCCGCGGCAAAAAGCTTCACTGAATTTGAAGCCCTGCCGTCGTCACGCTTCAGCAAGGTTCAGGGGTTACTGACAGGCTGGCTGAAAAACGCCTTGTCGGCGGACCTCACCCGCTACAGCCGACACTTGATGGACCTGGCGCAGCTGCGGGAACAGGACGCTGGAAAAACCTTCGACGAAGGCATCTCGTCACTGCCGGCGTTTGCGCTGCAAACCTTGCAAGAGCAGATGATCAAGGATCATCCCGCGGCAGCGGACCTGGATCTGCAAGACATTGAAATCAGCATCACCAGCGTCGTTGTGCTGGGCGCTGTCGTGATACCCGGCAAGACGCAAACCACCACGCTGTCGCTGATCGAACTGGCGCTGCAAAACCTGATTGCCGTTCCGCTGGGAAACAAGACGGTGAACTGCAAAAGTGGCGACGCAGTGCCCGTCTGGATGACTCCTGCCTATCTTGAAAAGCTCGTCACGCAGGTCGATATCGGTGGGGTTTACCCGACGCTGATCAAGCAAAAATTGCTTGATGATCCGCAAGAAGCGCAGCGAAGACAGGTGCTCTACACCCGCCATCTGCGTACCCAGCTGCCCTTGCAGGCGCTGCAGCACAAGATGCGCGGCGAGGCGGGTATTGATGAACGTGGTTATCAGTACGTCAATGCCGTCATGCAGGAAAACGCGGCCGACCGCAGGGTGAACGGGCAGGAGATTGTCATTCGACCACTGGCCTTTATGACCGGTGATCGCGCTGGCAGCAAAGGCGATGAAGTCGCCAACATGTTCGTCATCGGTCCGCGACTCACCGATAGAGGACCGTGCCTGCTCTACCGACCGTTACTCACCCCCTCGCTGATGCAGTACCCGAGCGAGGCCAATCTGCTGTATGCAATCAAGCACGAAAAACCGCTTCGCCAATCGATCCTGGCCTGGCTCTCCGACGATGTACGCTTCAACTATTCCCAGTACGTGTTTTCCGGTGAGTTGCCTTCGGTCTGGACGCTGACCCAATTGCTGGTCGATCCCACCTCAGCCCTGGGCAAGATGGGCACGGTGACACTCAGTGCAACGGCCCTCGATGACGCGCCGCTGGCGGCGTTGTTCAAAGCCAACGCCAACGCCATGATTACCCTGGCGGACCATCAATCGGTGTCCAATGCACAAGCTCGCTGGGCAACGCTCAAGCAAGGCACATGGATGCTGTTCAATGTCGCGCTGCCCTTCCTCGGTCGCACCGCCGGGGTGGCCGCGTGGATCTGGCAGATCATGGATGACTTGCAGAACATTACCGATGCCGAAGAAAACGACGACAGCTTACTCGCCTGGTCCGCCCTGACCGATCTGCTGTTGACGCTCGGCATGGTATTGGCCCATCGGGCTGCCACTCGCAACAAGCCCGTCTCGCGGTTGCCCGAGAAGGTCGAGCCGCCACCCGTAACACCCGAAAGCAAACCTGACCACACCCTCACGGTCACCCGTCTGCCCGACCTCGATCAACTGCCATCCACCCATGAGACGTCTCTGCACGCAATCGCTGCGCTGCCGTCATCATCCCTGGGTGTCTTGCTTGATGGACTGGCCATCGCCGAACCCAAAGGAATGGCCGCCTCCAGCGAGCCCGGCCCTCACCAACACCTCAGTTCACTCAAGGGAAAGTGGTATGCGAAGGTTGACCAGCGATGGTTCGAGGTCACCTTCAACGACAATGACGATGTGCAGATCATTGACTCTAGCCGGTCACCCGCACGCACGGGGCCCTTGCTGGTCAAGAATGCCAGGGGCGAATGGTTTATCGATACGCGGCTGAGGCTCAAGGCCGGGGGCAAGGAAAAACAACGGCTGGAGCAACAAAACCGGCAACGCCAGGCTGAACTGAAGCAGCAAATGATAGCGTTCGAGCGCCAGACCAAAAGCCGCGAGACAGCACTCAAGGAAGCGGAAAAAAACGCGCAGGCGATTACCGCCACCGACACCCATCGTCGCTTGTACCTTGAAACGCTCGATGCGCAGATGTCATTCCTGAGCACCAACATGGAACAGATGAAAGCCTTCAATGCTCGCGAGGCGATTCCCAATTACCGAAAAGCAATGATCAGCCGCCTGGATTTCCAGCTTTCGCTGCTGCAAAAATGGTTCGTTCACCAGCAGCCGGTTTTCGGCAATCAAATGCGCCTTTCCCTCGATCTTCTCGACCACCCGCCAACGGAAAACACACAGACCGGCCGGCAAACCCATCAACTCACGGGCGAGTTGACCGCCAGCTACATCAACAAAATCGAGACTGCGCATGCGTGCTTCGAGCAACTGAACCTGCTCGGCAAAGAAGCCATCGAAGTGATCCGCGACGTCAAAGCCAACATGCCGTCGTTCGATTTGCTGGACCTCAAACTGTTCCAGATCACACTCGGTCAAGAGTTGTGCCTCGACAACAGCGTTGAACCCGCACCTGAAGCGCGCCAGGCACTGGAGAGCATTGTCGAAAATGCAGGCCTCGCGATTCAGGCTTCACTGGACCTGGCCGCTGACGAAGAGGTGCTGCACTTGCCGGAGCGCATCGATGGACTCAGCGACCTGGTGGAGCAACTCACGATCACTGACCAGCGCATCGTTGATCTGCCCACGGAGTTTCCCGGGCAGTTCCTGCAAATCCCCCTCGACGTGATGCGCCAACGTCTCGAAGTTTTTCAACAGCGCACCGTGAAGCAACTGGCCGGCTTGCTGCGCGAACGCAAGGCACTTGAGCCGCTACCCGGCCCTTCCCGCCTGCCGAGCGCTCCCGCCAAGCGAATCATCAAGACCCGCTACAAAGGTACGGTGGTGGGCCAGCCACGTGTCGACTCCGTGACGCAAGGGTCAGAACTGATCGACGTGACCTCGGCGTTGACCGGCAAAGTCATCTCGACCTTTCACGAAAAGACCCCGGGGGTCTGGGTTGAAAGAGTGCCCCCTAGACCGGCTCCCCTCGACGTTAGCCAACCCGATTTGAGTGCAAGCACGGCTCAAGGCCAGGCATTGCTGGAGGGGTTGGATGCGTTTATTCGTCGAACGCAGGCCCACTCCAAAGGTACGCGACGAATACCTGTGGAAATAGAGGAAATGTTTCATCAGCAGGCTCACCGACTGCAGGACGCCGCCAGCGCAATCGAAGATGCGCTGACCGCCAGTAATTCCACCGAAGGTGGTTCGGGGTCCGCCGTGACGCTGGCCAAGCAACTGAACGACGGGGCCACCAGACTCTATAGTCAGGGACGCTTGACGCGAATCAGCATGACCAAACTACAGCCGCCGACGGCGGAGCGCGTCCGCTGGCTGCAAAGCGAAGGTCAGGTCGATATCGTCAAGACCCCCGGCCGACGCTTGCTCAAAAGCCGTAAAAGAGACTATCTCGAGGAATATGAGGTCCGCGATCACAGCAACCAAAGTGTTCTGTGGTATGCCCACTTCCACTACTCGGAGCCCGCTTCGCCTGCACACACCTTCACCGCGGCACACCTGAAAACAGTGCAACAACGGCTGCTGGGCGGCGCAACCGAGGCCCGCAACGCCAACGACGATCTCCTGGCGATCTCGATCTACCGCAGCGAAATCAGCCCGCAACTGGCGACCACCCTGTTCTTCGCAAAAGTGCCGACCTCGGCATCTGGGTCGTAAGCCTGATCTTGTGCTGAACCCGAGACCCGCATTCGCGGGTCTTTTTCCCCCGCGATATCTATCTACCACCCCCTGTAGGCGATGCCTGATTACTGTCGATGCATCCAGAGGCTTTCCCGGCCTCGTCATTGCGCCGAGGTATCCGCCATGAGCAACAACATTTCTCTGCCTCAACATGACTCGGCCCCTTTGCTGGAAACCAGTGACCTGGTGAGCCTGACCAGCCACGGCCCCACGCTCAGCAACGTGGCTTCGCACCTGCTGCGCCAAGCGATGGAAGCAGCCTGGCCAGAATTGCAGATCGACCCTGAAAACGCCTTCGTCGGCACCCCCCGATGGCTCATGGTGGACGACCATGTCGAGGCGGGCCCAACCGGGTTCGAATCACTGACCCTGGCACTGATGCGCCAGGGCCTGTATGGAACGACGGCCAACTACCTCGAAGGCGAGCATTTCCTCACCCTTGAGCCGGACAGCAAAAACCCGGTTCATCTCGCGGTCTGCATCGAGGACATTGCAAAGATGCTCAATGACCTGGCGACGATCCTGTTCATCGAGTCTCAAGCACGGCAACTCGAGTTCTGGAATGCCAAGGGGCATTCAATCCCCCGCTGGCAGGAGCTGTCCGACACGCTGCGCAAGGCGTTGAACGTGCAGAAGGTCAAAGGCTGGGACACCGATGAATGCGCGATGGCCCGGGAAGTGTTCAACGCCCCGGACAAAACCACCCGTAAAAATGTAAACAGAGAATTTTCCGCCATTCAGGCGTGCCTTCTCGATATCGATACCGTCGAGAATGACATCACCCAACATCTGTTGATCGGCGGTGCGCTGGTGCTCAAGGCCACATTTCGCAAGCGCCCTTTGCTGGTGATGTACACCATCGAGCGCGCGTATGAGTCGTTCAGTTCAATGGAAGAATTGGGTAACTCGCTTCCCGCACGCCTGGCAGAACAACGGTCAGGACGCGATCTGACGTGGCGGTTTTACGAGCCGGAAGGCAACATCTTCGACCACATGGCGTGGGCGTTGGTCTCCTCGCAAATGGATGCCATTGACTCCTTGCGGTTTATTGAGGCCCCGGCAGATGAAGCCGAACCCGAAACCGGACTCGACCCCAACGAAAAAGCACGATTCCTGCAATTGAACAGCGCAATTCCCGACTGGTTGCGCAGCGCCGCCTCCCAGGACATTCAAGATTACGGCCGTTACATCAGTGCACTGGGCAAGTTGTACCGTCAACCGGACAGCCAAATGGCCAACACCGAGATCCCTTCCGTCACCGACTATGCCCAGCGGTTGATGCGTGAAGCGATCATCGCGGATCCACGGGCGGTCGGTGCCGCGAATCTTGCACTGGATGATCTGCGGATCAAAATCACCCACAGTTTTACCGCCGACAATTTCACCCTCCCCAACCCCTTCGACCAACGCATTGAAACGCTGGCCGACTTCGCGCTGGAGAACCAGGCGCCCTACATGGCGACCGTATTTTTCAAGGGCGGGGAGACCGTTCCGGATTGGCTGACCGTTGAATTTCTCACCACCGTGTCAGCGCGAGTGGACATCGGCAAGGCTTACCCCGAACTGATCAAACCCACGTTGCTGGAGGACCCGATCGCCTCCCGACGCCAGGAAAACTTCTATCGCGATCAATTACGCATTTTGCTGCCACTGCAGGCATTAGAAGCCAGATTCAAGCCTGAAACCGGTGTGGACGAACGCGGATACCGCTACGTCTGCGAGCTGCTCGATCCCGAGGTCGCCACCAGTACCGTCGCCCTCTACCCGCTCACAATGACGCCGCAACATCGCTTGGTCAGCAGCAGCGACACCGTGGACAACATGTTCATCATAAGCCCACGAAATGCACACAGCGGGCCTTGCCTGCTCTATCGGCCAATGCTCGATGCACCTCTGCTGCAATTCCCCTCAAGGCAAAACCTTTTATATGCGCTGCACCAACCCGGTGACCTCAGGGATACGGTGCTGGCGTGGTTGCCCGACAAACACCTGAGCTTTGAATATGCCCAGTCTGTATTTCCCACCGGACTGCCCTCGCCGTGGCTGATCGCGGAACAGATCGTCAATCCATTGCAGCGCGCAGACAAGTTCGGGCGTGTGGTTTTCGAAAGCGTCGAGGTCACCGGCGACATTCTGTCTGCGCTGTTCAAAAGCAATGCGCGGATGCTGGTCAACCTCGCCGACCGACAATCGCGATCCAACGCCGAACGACGCTGGAGTGTGTTGAAGGACAGCGGCTGGGCGCTCTTCAACGTCGCTTCGAATGTTCTTAGCGGTGCGGTCGGCACAGCCGTCTGGGTCTGGCAAACCATCAACCAGATTCAACAGGCACTCGACGCCCATGACCAGGATGACCGCTTCATCGAATGGACGTCGGTGTCGGACATTCTGCTGGCGATCGGCATTATTCTCAGCCATCACGCCGTGATGCGACGCAGGAGGCTTTCGAGCAAGCCCCGGATCGAACAGGTGCCGAAGCGAAAATCGCCAGAACCCCATGAGGCCGTCGCCGTCACGCTCAATCCCGTCCCGCTGCCTCCGGACCTTCCACCCAGTCACCTTTCCTCCCTGGAGCTGGCCGGCTCGGTTCCACGCCGAACACCGACCGCTCTGGGCGCTTACCTGGACACGCTCACAGTCACGGCTCCGGATATTGCCAGCGCCAACGTGACGAAAGTTAAAGAAGCCCCTCCGCATTTTTACCAACATAACTTCCGCAACTACGCACAGGTGGGTGATCGGTGGTTTTACGTCGACGTCAAAGGCGACGATGAAATCCATATCGTTTACCCGGATCAGCCGGAGCGAAACGGTCCGATGCTGAGGGATAACGGCCACGGGCAATGGGTGCTCGACCTGCGTCTGCGGTTGCGAGGCGGGGCCGGAAATGCGGTCAGCCGCCATCAGGAAGCAGCTGACGAACAGCGCAAAGACACGTTGGGGGAGATCCTGAGCGCCTTCAAAAGCCAGGAAAACACCAAGGAAACCGAGCTGAAAACGTTACATGACGGCATCACGCAGGCCAACGCCGGAAACTACGATCAGCGGACGGCGATTTACATGGAAAAACTGGATAAAACGATCGACGAGTATCGCCAGGCACTCGAACAACTACGCGAATGGCGCACCCTCGGGGGGACGGAAAACTACCGGGAAGACTTGCTTCGCATGAGCGTGGTGCTGGAGAAGAATCTGTCCTTGTGGTTTGTGCTGAAACGATCCGAATACAGTCAGGCCACCCGTGTCCTGACCCAAGGCAACGAAAACGAACCCGTTGCCAGGCAATCGCTCGTCGACAATGTGCAGAAGGCATCAGACATCGGTGAGGAGATGATTGAAAGGCTGACCCTGTTTTCGTCGACACTCGAGGACATGCACGTAGCGGGACGCCCTGGCATTGAGCGCGCCATGCAAATCAGAAAACTCGCGCCTGCCTTTACCGTGCTGGATATCAAGGCCAACGAGATCGGCATGTCGCAGGAGCTGTGCCTCGATGAACAGGCCAGCCCCCTGATGCAGCAGGCTCGAGCCGCAGTGGGGCATATTGCAATGAGCGCCGCGAAGGCGGCGATTCACATGGCGGACCTGATGAAAGGCGAAGGCGAACATTCCGATGTGCAGGCGCAAATCGAGGAATTGAACAGTCTCGTGGAGACATTTGCCGACGCTGATCAGCGCATTCAGGAATTGCCTGGCACGTACCCTGGACTGGTCAAACAAACCAGGCTCGATCATGTGCAATCGCTCATCGACGAATTCGCGCAGCTCGCACAAAACCGGTTACAGGCGTTACTGCCCGAGCCGGAACCCTTGCCCATGCAGCCTGTTGTACAACGAATGCAACCGAGTTCGTCACGACAACTGATCAAAGTACGCAAGACCCGGCCCCGCGATCCCGATAAAAACGAACCGGAAAAAACCACGGAAGATCCGCTCAGGTCGTTTACCCCCGCCGTTTATCAGCAACCCGCTCCCGTGCTGGATGACGCCGGAACGATCGAGGCCGGCATCGAGCTGAACCTGGACACGGCCCCATTCATCGAACGCACCCGTAAGGACGCGTTGCGCCCAAGGCGCATACCGGCCGATCTTCAGGATGTGTTCGATCAGCAGGCCTTGAAACTTGAGCAAGCGGCCAGCAGCGTCGATCAAGCCGTGATCAACGGCAGGAAAGACAACGCATTCTCTTTTCCGGTTGCCACGCTGAGCCGCGAGTTACGTGATGGGGCCAGTCGTCTGCGCAAAGAAGGTGTGACCGTTCGCGCCGATCTTTACACCCGGCGCAAACCGACCCAGAGCACTTTCAAATGGATGCATGAAAACGGCCAGCTCGACCTCAGTCGCGACAGACGAGGGCGTATCCAGACCCGAGGGCTCGGCGACTATTTCCAGGAGTACCGGATTGTCGACAAGACCCGCAATCAGCCGTTGTGGGTAGCGCATTTCCATTACGAGACGCTGTCGAGTCCGGCGAATGCACCCACCGCGGCCCATTTGAAAGTTTCAGATGACTACCTGAAAACGCTGCCGCTGGACCAGCAACAAGCGTTGACCACCTTCGAACCCATCGATGGGGTGTTCAGAAAGTTAGAGGATCCTGCGCTACGAAAACTGTTCCTGGACCTGGAACCCCAGGCAAACACCGCAGCAGCCAGCTAAGGACGCCAGACCTGTTCCAGCCGCCCGAGCGCGGCGCTGATGGCCGCCTCGGGCACCGCCGCGAAACCGAGGACCAGACCCGCGCGCTGGTCCATAGGTGTTGTCGAATCCGGCAGCCAATAGCCGCTCAGGGCATTGATCTCGACGTCGACGCTCGCCGCCTGTTCCACCAGCTCGCGCTCGCGGGCCTGTGAGTCGACCGCCACCGTCAGATGCAGTCCTGCCGCGACACTCGGCAGACTGCCGATGCCGGGAATGTTCTGCGGCCAACTGGCCAGTACGGTATTACGCCGACTCAGGGCCGCCCGGCGCATGCGGCGAATATGCCGCTGGAAATGCCCGGAGGCCATGAACTCGGCCATGACCACTTGGGTACTGACCTCGGAATGCCGGACGTCCACCGCCCGCCGTTGCGAGAACGCCTGAACCAGCGTTGGCGGCAACACCAGGTAACCCAGGCGCAGCGCCGGGAAGGCGACTTTGCCAAACGTCCCGACGTACAAAACCCGCCCCTGTCGGTCGAGTGCCGCCAACGGCGCCAATGGCGCGCCGCTGTAACGGTATTCGCCATCGTAGTCATCCTCGACAATCCAGCCCTGAGTGCGCTCGGCCCAGGCCAGCAATTCCAGACGTCGCGCCAGGCTCATCACCACCCCGGTCGGGTATTGATGCGACGGCGTGACATACGCCAGGCGACACGCCTCGATCGCTGCCAATTCGCGGCAATTAATCCCCTCGCTGTCCACCGCCACCCCGTGCAGTCGCGCACCCGCCACGGCGAACGCATGACCCGCCGCCCGATACCCCGGATTCTCGATCGCCACCCCATCGCCGGGCTCTACCAACAGCTGTGCACAAAGGCTAATCCCCTGCTGCGCGCCACTGGTGATCACTATTTGCTCAGCCGAACACTGCATGCCGCGTGAACTGCGCAAATACGCGGCAATCATTCCACGTAGACGCTCATCACCCGCCGGATCGCCATAACACAGCTGCTGTAAATCCGGTTTACGCCAGAAAGCCGCATTCAGCTTGGCCCAGACCTCGAAAGGAAACAGATCAAATGCCGGGACACCCACCCGAAATGCACGCGGCGGCCCACTCGGCGGCAGGGCCAAATGGTTCTTTTCAACGCGCCCCAACGCACCGCTGTGGATAACTTTACTGGATGAAACCACAGGTAAATCCAGCCAATTTGTGGATAAGGCTGTGGGTAACCCTGTTGACAACCCTGTGGATACTTTTGTGGATAATTTTTTGGCAGGGATCGAGGCCTGGGGCAGTTGAGCAACGTAAGTCCCGTCACCCACACGCCCTTCGATAAAGCCTTCGGCATAGAGCTGATCGTAGGCTCGCACCACGCTGTTGCGAGAAATCGCCAGTGCCGCTGCCAGATCGCGACTGGCCGGTAATCGCGTGCCGCTGGCCAGTCGTCCGTCCAGCACGCGCACGCGCAAGGCTTGGTAGAGCTGACGACTCAGGCCCTGACGGCGATCCAGTTCGATACCGGCAGGGTTGAACGACAAGGAAAGCGGCGCATCGGTCATGGCAATGGACCTGTGAAATTGGTCATTAATGGCTCTTACAACAGACCAATAGCCTGCCTAGGATGGAGGCATTCGCCAAGGGATATTTCCATGTACAACCCCAGCAGCTTTGCCATCAAAGATTTGGATGACCTGCGCCAGCAGCTCCTCGTCACCCGCCTCGCCATGGTGGTTACCCACGGCGATCAAGGCCTGCAAGCCAGCCATCTGCCGCTGCTGTTCAAACCTGACGAAGGCCCGAATGGCACCCTCTACGGCCACTTCGCCCGGGCCAATCCGCAGTGGAAGGAATTGCAGAGCGGCGCTGAAGCGCTGGTGATCTTTGCCGGTGCCGACGCTTACGTCAGCCCGGGGTTTTATCCGAGCAAAGCCGAGCACGGCAAAGTCGTGCCGACCTGGAACTACGTCGCGGTACACGCTTACGGCACCGCCGACGTGTTCACCGATGCCGAGCGCTTGCTCAACCTGGTCAGCGCGTTGACTGATCGTCACGAAGCCGGCCGAGCCCTGCCTTGGAAGGTCGCCGATGCTCCCGCTGATTACATCGACGGCATGCTCAAGGCGATCGTCGGGTTTGCCCTGCCGATCCAGCGCCTGGAAGGCAAACGCAAACTCAGCCAGAACCGCAGCGCCGAAGACATCGCCGGTGTGCGCGAGGGGCTTGTCTCCAGCCCCGATGTGCACGATCAGGCCCTCGCCCACTTGATGCGTTAAGGACATGAACATGAGTCAGATTGAAATCCGCCCGGTCAGCGCCGACGATCACGCCGCCTGGCTGCCGCTGTGGCAAGCCTACCTGCGCTTCTACAACACCGAATTGCCCGAGGCGGTCACTGACAGCACCTGGCAACGCATGCTCGACCCGACTGAAACGACGCATTCGGCGTTGGCGTGGAGCGATGGCAAAGCGGTCGGCATGGTGAACTTCATTTACCATCGCTCGAACTGGAGCATCGAAAATTCCTGCTACCTTCAAGACCTGCTGGTAACGCCAGACACCCGCGGCACCGGCGTTGGCCGCAAACTGATCGAGTTCGTCTACGCCACCGCCAAAGCGGATGGTTGCTGCAAAGTCCACTGGCTGACCCACGAAACCAACGCCACCGCGATCCAGCTCTACGAGCGCATCGCCGAACGCCCCGGTTACATCCAGTTTCGCAAAGCCCTTTAAGGTTCAAGGAGAACAACATGTCGACATCACTCGCGGACTGGAAAGGCGTCCCGGCGCCCACCGTTCAAACCCTCGAAGGACGCTTCATTCGCCTGGAAAAACTCGACCCGGCCCGTCATGCCGAGGGTCTGTTCAAGGCCTTGCAAGGCCCCGGCGCCGACCCGAAACTCTGGGACTATTTGCCGTACGGGCCTTTCCCGGAACATAGCGCGTTCAACGATTGGCTGAACAACCATGCGGCCAATAGCGATCCGTATTTCTTCAGCGTGATCGACCGTGCCAGCGGTGATGTACAGGGCCTCCTGAGTCTGATGTCGATCGTCCCGGCCCAAGGTCGCATCGAAATCGGCCACGTCACCTTCGGCGCACCGATGCAGCGTTCGCCGAAAAGCACCGAGGCCGTTTACTTGCTGGCCAAGGAATCCTTTGCCCTGGGCTACCGGCGCCTGGAGTGGAAATGCAATAACGGCAACGCCCGCTCCAAATACGCGGCCGAGCGTCTGGGCTTCAGTTTTGAGGGGGTGTTCCGTCAGCACATGGTGGTGAAGGGACAGAACCGCGATACCGCGTGGTATTCGATTCTGGACTCGGAATGGCCGGCGATTGGCGCGGGGTTTGAGCGCTGGTTGAGCGATGAGAATCAGACGGGGTCGGGGCAGGTGAAAACGCTTGCCGAGTGCCGCGGGTAAGCGCTGACGATTTGTGGCGAGGGAGCTTGCTGCCTTGCCACAAATTGCGTGTACGCCTGAACCAAAAACCCTAAATTTGCATTTAATTGCCTACAGATGTCTCCATCTCCCGAAAAAACGCAAAAGAATGCATTTGTCACCAGACATCATTCTGTAAAAACCATCCGCTATACAACACAGCCCGCTTATAACAAAAAGGCTGTCCCCTCATGCCCTTCTCGCCCCAGCGCCTCGCGTTCAGCATCGCTTTGCTGATCAGCACCGACACCCTCGCCGTCCCCTTCAAAAACGTGCAGATCGACACGCCCACCACGACAGCGCAAACGCTGGGCGGCAGCGACACGTTGAAGATTTCGGCGCCGGGCAGCATCACCAACGCTGGCAAGACGGTGAGCCTGAAGGACGGCACCAGCGGCGTCGGCGTGGTGATCGATAACGCAGGCAAGATTATTTCCACTGGCGGCCGGGCGATCGACAGCAGCGGCGACCTGACGCAAGCGCGCAACTACAGCATTTACAACCGCGCTGGCGGGCAAATCCTTGGCTTCAACGACGCGCTGCGCATCGACAGCAACTTCGCCAGCGGCAGTCTGTTGATCGACAACAGCGGCATCATCCGCTCCACCACCGGGCAAGGGCTGGATCTGGATGCATTGCGCAGCGCGGGCATCAAAACGACGATCATCAACCGCGCGGGCGGGTTGATTCGCGGGGATGCCAGCGACGGTATGAAGACCGGCGCCAACGCGACGATTACCAACTACGGCGAGATTTCCACCGGCGACTCGCACACTGCTGACGAGAAATTCGACGGTATCGATATCGACACTGCAACCGGCGTGACAGTGACCAACTACGGCAGCATTTCCGGTGGCCGTCACGGCATCACCACCGACTTCGGCGCCACGCTCCTCAACTACGGAACAGTCACCGGTCGCAACGGCTCGGGGTATGGCTCCGATGGCGACGGCACAGTGATCAACCACGGCACCATCACCGGCGCTTACTCGGGCCTGCAACCGAACGGTGACGGCGATGGCGTGGACATCGACAAACTCGCGCACATCGAAAACTACGGCACCGTTCAAGGTGTGGGCGCGGGCGGTGTGGACAAGGGTGGTTTCGCCAACGGCAGTGAAGGCATCGCCTTGGGCGGCGGTTATGTATTGAACGCCAACGGCGCGCTGATCAGCGGCGCCAACAGCGCGATTCTGGTGGACGATGGCAGCGGCGGTTCGGGCGTGGCGGCAACCACGCTGGAAAACTTCGGCACGATTCAAGGCCTCGATGGGTTCGGCGTGAAATTTGTCGGCGAGTTCAATGACAGCGTGATCAACGGCGGCACGATCAGCGGCAGCAACGGCCTGGCGCTGGACCTGGGCGGCGGCAACGACAGCCTGACTTTGCGCAATGGCAGCCGTTTTGTCGGTGGGGTCGACGGCGGCAGCGGTTACGACCGCGTGCTGATGGACGATGCGCGGGGAGGCAGCTTCGGCTCGAGCCGCAACTTCGAATGGCTGGAGGTCAAGCAAGGTGCCTGGACCTTGACCGGCACCGGTGATTTCAGCGACGGCGGCGCTATACGCAACGGCGCCACGCTGATCAACCAGGGCGTAATCGCCGGGACCGTGACCGTCGATGCAGGCGGTGTGTATGCCGGCGGCGGTTCGGTGGGTAATTTGCAGGTCAACGGGACCTTGCGTACCAATACCCAACTCGGCATTGCGACCATCACCCATGACCTGACCATGGGCAGTGGCTCCACCCTGGCTTATGGCGTCACCGCAGAGGGTAGCAGCGCGCCGATCAAGGTCGGTGGCGTGGCCACTCTGAATGGCGCCACCCTGGCAGTGAATCCCGGCAGCGGCACGTATCCGTGGCAAAGCCGATACACCGTGCTGCAAGCCGCAAGCATCAGCGGCAGCTTCGGCAAGATCACCAGCGACTACGCGTTCCTCACGCCAACGCTCGCTTACACGCCGACCCAGATCGACCTGACCTACACCCGCAACGATGTCGCCTTCAACGAATTCGCGGTGACCAACAACAGCAGCAACACCGCCAACAGCCTGGCGTCGATGGGCAACAACAACGCGCTCTACAACGCCTTGCTCAACACCACCAACGCCACAGCTGGCAACGCGATCGAGCAACTGTCCGGCGCCAGCAACGCCAACCTGACCAGCGCGACGCTCGGAGCCAGCAGCCAGATCGGCAGCAGCATGCTGTCGGCGATGCAACAAATGGGCGGCGGCTCGGGATTGCTGGTCGGCCTCGATCAAGGTGACACCCCGGTACTGGCCGCCAACGGTGTACCGCTCGAAGCCCGCAACCTCAATGATCCCAACGCCCAAGGTCGGCTGTGGCTGCAAGCCATTGGCGGTTACGGCAAGCTCGATGGCGAGCATGGCAGCAGCGGTTTGGAGCAACGCACCAAAGGCAGCGTGCTCGGGGTCGATTGGGCGCTCAATCCGCACTGGCGCCTGGGGGTGCTTGGCGGTTACTCGAAGACAGATCTTGATGCCACGGGTGTCGATGGCAATGTCGAAAGCTGGCACGCCGGCGTCTATGCATCACGTCAAAGCGGCCCGTTCGCCTTGCGCCTCGGTGCGGCGTACAGCGGTCACCAGGGTGAAAGCAAACGCACCGTTGCCTTCAACGGCTTCAGCGACCGACCGAAAGGCGATTACGACGCCGATAGCCAACAGGCCTTCGCCGAGTTCGGCTATGCAATGGGCAGCGGCCGTCTCAGCGCCGAACCCTTCGCCAGTCTTGGCTACCAGCGTTATCACCGCGACAGCTATCAGGAAAAAGGCGGTTCAGCCTCGCTTCAAGTCGACGAACAAACCCAAGACAACTTCAACAGCACTTTTGGCCTGCGCCTGGCGCATCTGAATACTCTGGACAATGGCATGAGCCTGACCCCACGCATGACCGCCGGCTGGAAGCACACCTATGGCGATGTCAGCAGTTCGACACGTCAGGCGTTTGTGGTAGGTGGCACGGCGTTCAGTGTGGATGGCAGCTCGCTGGATCGAGACAGCCTGGTGCTGGAGGCTGGTTTGGATCTGGGCATTTCGGCTCGCCACTCGGTGGGCATCGGCTATAGCGGCGAGATCGGCAACAACAGCCGTAACCACGGGCTGATCGGACAATGGCAGATGAGTTTCTGAGAGGGTGTTGCGGGAAGCGTCTCGATTTATCGTAGGAAAAGGTCATCGGTCCCAAGCGTAAAAAACCGCTGCGTCCCACCAGCGGCGGATTTTCTGCATCGAGCTTCTGACGCCACCTGCAAACCCTCCGGAACGGGCTGACATCGGTATCGAAGCGCTCTCCTTAGAGTTTGGTCTCCTTTCAATTGAGGCCAAATTCAATGTCTGTTCAACACAAATACCGACCACATCATCTGGCGCTAGCCATTGCGCTTGCGTTGGGTTGCACTGAAATTTTTGCCCAACAAAGTCCTGCCGAAAGCACTCTCCCTGCGCTTGAAACGCCAGATCAGGTCTTGGCAGCGCTCGATGCATTCATCAAAGACCCTGACACCAAAAAGACCACTATCGGTAACGCAGAGGACGGTATCAATCGAACGTTCAGCGATGACAATGATCTGGTCACTTTATCCCGTCGCGGGAGTATCACCGGATGGGTTGACGGTGGTGGTGGCACCAATTTTCTACAACTCGATACAGCGAGCGGTGGCACGTTAGGCGACAGCCGCAATTTCGACGGCCTGGAGCTCAAACGAAGCACCTGGACCTTGAACGGTTCCAGTGGTGATTTCACCGCAGGTGCCTTGGTACGCCCCAAAGCAACACTGGTAAACGAGAGTGACATCCGGGGAGGTGCGTTGACCCAGGGTACTCTCGTCAATAACGGCAGGATTGGCGGCGGGGTGACGGTGCTATCAGGTGGCACCCTGAGTAACTCTGGGGCGATCGAAGGCGACGTGTTTATTCACGAGAAAGGGGCTTTTGCGGGTAGAGGTCGCACGGGTTCGCTGGAGGTAAACGGAAAATTTTCGGTGGGCGAATCCCACGGCGCGCCAAAAGTTAAGGGTGACCTGAAGCTTTCCAATACTGCCGAACTGCTCTACGAGGTCAGCGCCGATCGCAAAAGTGAAACGATATTAGTCGATGGCACCGCCATTCTCGGTGGCGCCACACTGAACATTGTTGCAGCGCCCGGTAACTACCCGTTAGTCAGCGAAAACAGCATTCTTGTGGCCAATAACGTCGAAGGCAAATTTGGCAACGTGATCAACAACCTTGCCTTTTTGGAACCCGATGTCCAATACAGTGATAGGACAGTCGACCTGCTTTTGATTCGAAACGATGTGCCTATCGAGAGCGTCGCGGACTCAGAAAACGGACGGCAATTTGGAGGAAGTCTTGAGGAGCCAAGGGGCGTTGAACCAACTCAGACGTCACCGGACGATACCGCCCCAATTGCTGCGCCCCTGAATCCCGCCGAGAACATCGGTACCCCCGTCACCGCCTCAACCTCACAAGCGACAACTCCCGGCGCCGCAGCACCTTCGCCATCGCACACTGCAAATGCCGCAGTCGTGGCGCTGCTGGGTAGCGATAAAACAACCGCAGCTCAGGCCATTGAACAACTGGCCGGCGGCAGTACCGCCAACCTCGCCAAGGCAACGCTCGCCAGCGCCAGCCCGGTGGGCACTACCGTGCTCTCGGCCATGCGCCAACCGGGCAGCACCAGCACCTACAACAAAGGCAGCAACCGCAGGAACGCACCAAGCCTGGCAGCGGGTAGCGAAGACAATGGCCGGGTCTGGCTTCAAGCGTTAGGGCATGGCGGCACACTGGACCGTGACTTTGAGCCACTGAAACACTCCACCCAAGGCTTGGTCCTGGGCGCCGATTGGGGCATCGATGATGAATGGCGTATCGGTGTGATGGGCGGTAAAGCCGAAACACGCCTCGACAGTCGCGACCTCGATGGCGGTCTCGACAGCTGGTATCTGGGCGCCTACGCCCTGCGCCAGAACGGCCCCATGTCGCTGCGAGTGGGCGCGACCTATGGCAATCACGACGGCAACACCAAGCGCCGGGTGGCCTTCAATGGTTTCAGCGATCGCCCTGAAGGCCGTTACGACGCCAACACCCAACAAGCCTTCGCTGAAGTGGGTTACAACCTGGGGCGAGCCAATGTCAGCATCGAACCGTTCGCCAGCCTTGGCTACGAACGCTATCAGCGTGACACCTACACGGAAAAAGGTGGTGCAGCGGCGTTGAAAGTTCACGGCCAGACCCAGAACAACCTGAGCAGCACGTTCGGTCTGCGCGCAGCGAAAACCAATGCGCTGGACAACGGCATGCAACTGACGCCGCGATTCAGTGCCAGTTGGAAACAC
This sequence comes from Pseudomonas mucoides, assembly GCF_015461845.1. GTDB lineage: Bacteria > Pseudomonadota > Gammaproteobacteria > Pseudomonadales > Pseudomonadaceae > Aquipseudomonas > Aquipseudomonas mucoides. Next base: position 603,857 of record NZ_JACOPW010000003.1, read on the forward strand.
ACCTACGGTGATGTCACCAGCGACACTCGCCAACAACTGGCAACGGGCGGTCGAAACTACACCGTTTCCGGTGCGCTGCTGGACCGTAACAACCTGAGCGTCGATGCAGGGCTGGACCTGGGATTGTCAGCCAGACATACCTTGGGCGTCAGTCTTAACGGGGACGTCGGCACGGAAAGCCGGAGTCATGGCGTCACCGGCCAATGGCGGATGAATTTCTAATCGTCACAAATACGCGGCAAAAAAAAAGGGGAGCACATGCCCCCCCGAGGTTTAAAGCGTTGTATCGAGGCTGTTAAATCAGCCTTCGATCTCGATCAGGATTTCGCCCGGATTCACCCGATCGCCCTTGGCCACGTGGATGGCGGTGACTTTGCCAGCGATGGCCGATTGGACTTCGGTTTCCATCTTCATCGCTTCGGTGATCAGCACGGCTTGCCCTGCTTTCACAGTGTCGCCTTCCTTGACCAGCACATCGACGATGTTGCCCGGCATGGTGGTGCTGACGTGGCCTTGCGCGGTGGCTTGCTTGCGCTTGCTGCTGCCGCCGCTGACGAATTCGTTGAGCGGTTCGAACACCACTTCTTCCGGCATGCCGTCGATGGACAGGTAGAAGTGACGCTTACCTTCGGCCTTGACGCCGACACCGGTGATGTCGACGCGGTAGGTTTCGCCGTGGACGTCGATGACGAACTCGGTCGGCACGCCTTCGCCACCGACCGAGGCCACGCCGCCGGCTTCGGGAATCGGCAGGAGTACTTCAGGTGTCAGGGTGCCGGCAGCGCGTTCTTCGAGGAACTTGCGGCCGATATCCGGGAACATCGCATAGGTCAGCACGTCTTCTTCGGACTTGGCCACGGCGCCAATTTCAGCACGCAGTTTGGACATTTCCGGTTTGAGCAGATCGGCTGGACGCACGTCGATCACTTCTTCGCTGCCAATGGCCTGGCGACGCAGTTGTTCGTTCACGGTGCCCGGCGCCTTGCCGTAGCCGCCCTGCAGGTAGAGCTTCACTTCGTTGGTGATGGTCTTGTAGCGCTCGCCAGCCAACACGTTGAAGAACGCCTGGGTGCCAACGATTTGCGAGGTCGGGGTTACCAGCGGCGGGAAGCCGAGGTCTTCGCGAACGCGCGGGATTTCAGCGAGCACTTCGCTCATGCGATTCAGCGCGCCCTGCTCTTTCAACTGGTTGGCCAGGTTGGAAATCATCCCGCCCGGTACCTGGTTGACTTGGACACGGGTGTCGACGGCGGTGAATTCGCTTTCGAACTGGTGGTACTTCTTGCGCACGGCGTAGAAGTACAGGCCGATCTCTTGCAGCAGTTCCAGGTTCAGGCCGGTGTCGAATTCGGTGCCTTTAAGGGCGGCGACCATCGATTCGGTGCCTGGGTGGCTAGTGCCGGATGCGAAGCTGGAGATCGCGGTGTCGATGTGATCGGCGCCGTTTTCGATAGCCTTCAGTTGGCACATGGTGGCCATGCCAGAGGTATCGTGCGAGTGAATGAACACTGGCAGCGACTGCTCGGATTTCAACGCCTTGACCAGTTCGCCCGTGGCGTATGGCGTCAGCAGGCCGGCCATGTCCTTGATCGCCACCGAGTCGCAACCCATGGCTTCCATTTGTCGGGCTTGCGCCACGAAAGCGTCGATGGTGTGCACCGGGCTGGTGGTGTAAGCGATGGTGCCTTGAGCGTGTTTGCCGGCTGCTTTTACTGCCTCGATGGCCGTGCGCAGGTTACGCACGTCGTTCATGGCGTCGAAGATGCGGAACACGTCGATGCCGTTGACCGCGGCCTTGGCGACGAAAGCTTTGACCACGTCGTCGCTGTAATGGCGGTAGCCCAGCAGGTTCTGGCCGCGCAGGAGCATTTGCAGGCGTGTGTTAGGCAGCGCCGCGCGCAGTTGGCGCAGACGCTCCCACGGATCTTCCTTGAGGAAACGTACACAGGCGTCGAACGTCGCGCCGCCCCAGCATTCCAGCGACCAGTAGCCGACTTTGTCGAGCTTGTCGCAGATCGGCAGCATGTCTTCGGTGCGCATGCGGGTAGCGAGCAGCGATTGATGGGCGTCGCGCAGGATGGTGTCGGTTACGTGAATCTTCTTGGTCATTGTTATATTCCTCACAGGCCTGCGTGGGCGGCGATGGCGGCAGCGATGGCCAGGGCCAGCTCTTCGGGTTTGCGCTTGATCGAGTAGTTGGTCAGTTCAGGGTGGCTTTCAACGAAGCTGGTGTTGAACTGGCCGCTACGGAATTCCGGGTTACGCAGGATTTCCTGGTAGTACGCGGCGGTGGTCTTGACCCCTTGCAGACGCATGTCATCGAGGGCGCGCAAGCCACGGTCCATCGCCTCTTCCCAGGTCAGCGCCCACACCACCAGTTTCAGGCACATCGAATCGTAGAACGGTGGAATGGTGTAACCGGTGTAGATCGCCGTGTCGGTCCGCACGCCGGGACCGCCGGGCGCGTAGTAACGGGTGATCTTGCCGAAGCTCGGCAGGAAGTTGTTTTTCGGGTCTTCGGCGTTGATCCGGAACTGCAACGCGAAACCGCGGTGCTGGATGTCTTCCTGTTTCACCGAGAGCGGCAGGCCGGACGCGATGCGGATCTGCTCACGCACGATGTCGATGCCGGTGATTTCTTCGGTGATGGTGTGTTCCACCTGCACCCGGGTGTTCATCTCCATGAAGTACACCTCGCCCTCGGCGAGCAGGAACTCCACGGTGCCGGCGTTCTCGTAACCCACGGCCTTGGCTGCACGCACCGACAGGTCGCCGATGTAGGCGCGCTGTTCAGGGGTCAGTTGCGGGCTCGGGGCGATCTCGATCAGTTTCTGGTTGCGGCGCTGGATCGAGCAATCACGCTCGAACAGGTGCACCACGTTGCCAAAGCTGTCGCCGAGAATCTGCGCTTCGATGTGCTTTGGATTGACGATGCACTTTTCCAGGAACACTTCCGCCGAACCGAATGCCTTGGTGGCTTCCGAGATCACGCGAGGGAAAGCCTGTTCGAGTTCTGCGCGGCTGTCGCAGCGACGGATACCACGACCACCACCACCGGAGGTTGCCTTGAGCATCACCGGGTAACCAATGCGGTCGCCTTCGAGCAAGGCTTCGGCGATGTCCGCGACGTTGCCTTCGGTGCCCGGCGTGACCGGCACGCCGGCCTTGATCATGCTGCGGCGGGCTTCAGTCTTGTCGCCCATGCGGCGAATGACTTCAGCCGATGGACCAATGAACTTGATGCCGCGCTCTGCGCAGATATCAGCCAGTTCAGCGTTTTCCGAGAGGAATCCGTAGCCGGGATGCAACGCATCACAACCGGTTTCCACGGCCAGGTTCACCAGTTTTCGCGCATTCAGGTAACCGGCCAGTGGCTCGGCACCAATGCTGTGGGCCTCGTCCGCGCGCTTCACATGCAAGGCATGACGGTCGGCGTCGGAATAGATCGCGACCGAGCGAATGCCCATCTCGGCGCAGGCACGCACGATTCGTACGGCAATCTCACCACGGTTGGCGATCAGGATCTTTTTTATCACTTTTGGAGGTTCCCTTGAGCCGGTGGTAACCACGACCTGCTAGACCAGGTCGACGCGTGACCAAATGTTTCAATTCAGTCGCAGGCCCACACTAGCCCTCGTAAGGGATTAACAAAAATGAATAATTATTGGGTTAGGCATAAGTAAAGACTTATAGTCGTGGCATCAGCCCGTGCCGAGAGCGACCAGATAATGCGTAAGTCATTGATGCGTATGACATTGCGTCAATTGCAGATTTTCAATGAAGTCTGTGATTTGCGGTCCTACAGTCGGGCAGCCGACGAAATGTCGCTCACACAACCGGCCGTCAGCCTACAGATCAGGCAACTTGAAGAGCTGATTGGTCAGCCCTTGTTCGATTACGTCGGCAAAAAACTCTACATGACTGAGGCCGCCGAAGCACTCCAGCGCGCCAGCCGGGATATTTTCGGGCGCCTGGAAAACCTCGACATGCAGCTTTCGGACATGCAGGGCTCTCTGCAAGGACAGCTGAAACTGGCGGTGGAGTCCAGCGCCAAGTATTTCGTGCCGCACCTGTTTGCCGCGTTCAAGCGCCAGCATCCCGAGGTCAATCTGCAACTGACGGTCGTCAATCGGGGCCAAGTGATTCGTCGTCTGTCCGATAACCGCGATGACCTGGTGATCATGTCGATGGTGCCGCAAGACATGGGGCTGGAATTCCTGCCGTTCCTCAACAACCCGATTGTCGCGGTTGCACCACCGGATCATCCGCTGTGCCACATGGGGCCACTGCGCCTGCAAGACCTTGAGCCCTACACCCTGCTGATGCGCGAATCCGGTTCCGGGACGCGACTGGCGTGCGAAGAGTATTTCAAGGAGAAGCGTGTGCACTTCAACCAGACCCAGGAGGTCTCATCAGCCGAAGCCCAGCGTGAATGTGTACTGGCGGGTCTGGGCGTAGCGCTGTTGACGCGTCACGCCCTGAACCTTGAGTTGGCGACCGGCGGCTTGATTGAATTGCCGGTCGAAGAGTTGCCGCTCTACCGCAGCTGGTGCCTGGTGCAAGCCAAGGCAAAAAGGCTGTCACCCGTGGCGCACGCATTCCTTGCGTTTATCCGCAGTGAGCGGGTGCAGATCAGCGCGCTGGTTGAGCGTTTCGACGGGAAGTTGTCGGTGCCGCCTGCCAGTAATTGAGTTCCAGCTCTGGAAAATCACCGATCTCGGCCAGCAGTTGGCGACGTTCGCAGCGATCTTCAATGGCGCGACGGAATTCCATGCGACGCTGATCTTCTTGCTGACGACGGGTTTTGGCAGCGCTGTTGCGTTCTTCGTAGGGCTGGGCCATTTCGAGTCTCCCAAGGCGATTACGGGAGTTTCAAGATAGGCGCGGGGGATGACGGTTTGGCGGCGGGTGGGTTACAGAGAGATGAAGGTTACTGTGTGGTGAGGGGGCTTGTCGGAACGCCGCATCGCCCCGTTGGGTCGCGAAGCGGCCCCAAAATCTTTGCGGCTGCTGTGCAGCCGAACGGGGGCAAGCCCCCTCGCCACAATTCCAGCAGAATCAATCATCCAGCGCTTTCACCGACTTGGGCGACAGCCGCAGGCTGCGAAGGCTGCGCTTGACGCTCTTGAGGTGATTGACCAGGCTCGGGCCGCGCGCCATGGCCACGCCCATCGCCAGCACGTCGATCACCACCAGGTGAGCGATACGCGAGGTCAGCGGGGTATAGATTTCGGTGTCTTCATGCACATCAATCGCCAGGTTGACGGTCGAGAGCTCGGCCAGCGGCGTCTGGCTCGGGCACAAGGTGATCAGCGAGGCGCCACTTTCACGCACCAGGTTGGCCGTGATCAGCAAATCCTTGGAGCGCCCGGACTGGGAAATACAGATCGCCACATCAGTCGGCTTCAACGTCACGGCCGACATCGCTTGCATGTGCGGGTCGGAGTACGCCGCCGCGGTCAGCAGCAAACGAAAGAATTTGTGCTGGGCATCAGCCGCCACCGCACCCGATGCGCCAAAGCCATAGAACTCGACGCGCTGGGCCTGGGACATGAGCGAGACCGCCCGCTGCAACTCCACCGGATCGAGTTTCTCGCGAACCTCCATCAAGGTGTGCAGGGTGGTGTCGAAGATTTTCAGGCTGTAGTCGGCAACGGAATCGTCTTCATGGATGGCAAACTGACCGAAGCTGGCACCGGCGGCCAGGCTCTGCGCCAGTTTGAGTTTCAGATCCTGAAAACCGGAACAACCGATGGCGCGACAAAAGCGCACGATGGTCGGCTCGCTGATGCCGACGCTGTGGGCCAGGTCGGCCATGGAGCTGTGCATCACCGCCGCAGGATCAAGCAGCACGTGGTCGGCGACCTTGAGCTCCGACTTGCGTAAGAGGTGGCGTGACTGGGCGATGTGTTGCAGCAGATTCAAAGGGCTGGACTCTTTGTTATTGGCAGTTGCCGGGGATGTAGCAAGCTTGTAGTTATACTACAAGAATTCGCTTTTTGCCTGCTCAATGCGTAACTCGATGCCCCCATTCCACGCCTCATACGCTCCATGTAGCCCCTACGAGGGGTTCGCGTCCTTTTGTAACAGCTTGGCCAGTTCATCAGCCTCAACGGGCCGACTGATCAAATAGCCTTGCACTTCATCGCAGCACTCGGCTTTCAAAAACTCCAGCTGCTCTTGCCGCTCCACGCCTTCGGCCACCACTTTCAGCGACAAACCATGCGCCATCGCAATGATCGCCCGGGTAATGGCCGCATCCACAGTGCCCTCCCCCAACCCACGGATAAACGCCTGATCGATCTTCACGTAGTCCACCGGAATTCGTTTGAGGTAGCTCAGGGACGAATACCCGGTGCCAAAATCGTCGATCGCCAACTTCACCCCCAGATCCCGCAGCTGCTGGAAGGTCGCAATGATGTGCTCGACGCTGTCCAGCAACTGGCTTTCGGTCAGTTCCAGCTCCAGGTAGTGCGGCGCCAGGCCGGTTTCTTCCAATACTTGGCGCACCAGGCTGACCAGTTTGCCCTGACGCAATTGATGCACCGACAGGTTGACCGACACCCGGATCGGCTCCAGCCCCTGCCGCTGCCACTCGCAGGCTTGCCAGCAAGCCTGGCGCAGCACGAACTCGCCGATTGGGCCGATGAGCCCAGTTTCCTCGGCCAGACCGATAAAGTCCCCCGGCGGCACCCGCCCCATGGTCGGATGATCCCAGCGCACCAGCGCTTCGGCGGCGTTCAAGTGGCCCGTGGCGAGGCAAAGTTTGGGTTGGTAAAAGACTTTCAGCTGCTTTTCTTCGATGGCTTTGCGCAGCTGGTTTTCCAGCTGCAAACGCTCCAGGGTGCTGGCTTGCAGGCTTTCGGTATAAAACTGGAAGTTGTCGCCGCCCAAGTGTTTAGCGTGCTGCATGGCCATGTTCGACTGACTGACCAACGCAGAAATTTCCCGCGCGTTGTCCGGCAACATACTGATGCCCATGGACGCACTGATCACCAGTTCATGGCCATCGACGGAGACCGGCAAACGCAACTTGGTCGACAACCGCGTCGCCACCCGCGCCAGGCTCGACAGGTTGCCGTAGGTATCAAACAGCACCGCAAATTCGTCGCCGGAAAGCCTGGCGATCGTGTCGGCCTCTGGCAGTGCGTTGACCAGGCGCCGGGACATTTTCTGCAGCAGTTGGTCGGCGACGTCATGCCCGAGGCTGTCATTGAGCAGTTTGAAACGGTCCAGGTTGATGTGCAGCAACGCCAGGCTACGTCCGCCCTGGCGCACCCGCTGATGGGCCTCGCGCAACCGTTCCCGGAACAACGAGCGATTTGCCAGGCCCGTCAGTTCGTCATAGTGGGTCAAGTAGCGCATGCGTTCTTCGGATTCGCGGCGAGCCGATAGATCGGCGAAGAAGCCGACAATATGGCTGACATTTCCTCGGGAATCGCGAACTGCGTTCAGTTGCAACCATTGCGGATAGAGCTCGCCGTTTTTACGGGTCTCGACCAATTCGCCTTGCCATGTCCCGTGCTGCTCCAGCGCCTGATGGATAGCGCCGTAGTGGCGGCGAGCATCGCGACTGCAGGGGAGTTCGACGACGTTGCGCCCCAGCATGTCGTCGATGTCATAACCGGTGACTCGACTGAAGGCCTGATTGACGGCGATCAAGGCGTAATCGGGGTCGAAAATCACGATGCCTTCGCTGGCGGCTTCGAACACGGTTGCCGCCAGTTGGCGTTGTTCTTCCTGGACTTTGCTCGCGCTGATGTCGCGACGGGTGCCGACCATGCGGATCACCCGACCCGTTTTGCTTCGCTCGACAGCCCGGCCACGGTCCTCGATCCAGACCCAGTGACCGTCGCCATGCCGCACGCGGTATTCGATCTGGTAATCCTCACTGCGGCCTTTCAAATGCTCGATCAACGCGCGCTTCAGCGCCGGCAGGTCTTCGGGGTGCAACCGCGGGCGAAGGTGGCGAAGCATGGCTGTCACATATTCCGGCGCGAGGCCGAACAATTCCTGGATCTGCGTGTGATGGACTTCATCGGTTTGCAGGTTCCAGTCCCACAGCCCGAGTTCGCTGGCCTTCAACGCCAACGCCAGTCGCGCTTCACTCTTGCTCAAGGCCTGGTTGGCGACGTCGAGCTCCAGGCTGCGCTGGGCAACACGGTTTTCCAGCTCGACCTGGGCTTCGCGCAGTTTTTCTTCGGCGCATCGACGGTGATCGATCTCTTTGGCTAACTCGTGATTGAGCTGATCGCTACAGCTTTGCGCTTGCTGTAAATGCTCGATCAGCGCCTGATTCTGAAAACGACGCAGCAATCCGCTGTCGATCAACCGATTGACCTGCCAGGCAATCACGCTGAGCGCGCCCAACAAAATCAGGCCGAACCAGCCCCAGCCATGATCCTGTGCGTCGCCGCCCCAGAATAAATAGGCAATGGCCGGTAACAGGCAGGGCAAGGTAAAGGACAGGAATGCCGGCAGGCTGACCGCGTAGGCAACACTGGCGGAAAGTGCGGCGGCGCCGATCAGGCCGAACACCCACGCTTGCTGCATGAAATTGTCGGCGGGCACCAACGCAATACCGGCACCGGCCAGGGTCAGGCCGGTAAGGCCAGAGCCGAGCAAAAACATGCGGCGCCAGATCGGATGTGCCTGGCGGTTGGGAATCGCCGAATCGAAGGCCGCGACTTGAATCACCCGCAACGCCACCAGCGACAGCAGCCACACCATCCAGACGCTGACCAGGAAATAGCGCTGCGGGCTCCAGAGCAAACCGGCGCAGACCAGACCATTGATCAACATGAATAACGTGGGCAGCAGTGACCCCTGATAAAGCAGGCGCGTGCGTTCGACCGCCATTTCCATGGCGTACTGCTTGCGGATGACCCGCGGCTCCACCGTGGGGCCCGACAGGTCGATGCTGAGGGTCATAGGCAATGTTCTTGTTCTTATAATGATGAGCATGAGCCCGAAACGTCGACGGAGCATACACAAGCCAATGCCCTTACCAAACTGCCCCGGATCATAAATTCGACAATATTTCAGCCCTCCGACGCCCCGCCAAAACCCTTGGAGCGCGGCCCGCCAACGCCTGCAGCCAGTGACTGACCGGTCGTCCTCCGTGCATCTTTCATCGGCTAATGCAAAGCTCGGTTTGCCCGGTGTGGCGGCGCACCCTAGAATGCCCCGATGCGCGATGATCTCTCCCTTCTGCTGAACTCCCTCAACGACGCCCAACGCCAGGCCGTAGCTGCCCGCGTGGGTCGTCAGTTGGTCCTGGCCGGTGCTGGTTCCGGTAAAACCCGAGTGCTGGTGCACCGTATCGCCTGGTTGATCCAGGTCGAAAACGCCTCGCCGCACTCAATCCTGTCGGTGACCTTCACCAACAAGGCCGCGGCCGAGATGCGTCAGCGCATCGAGCAGCTGATGGGGCTCAACCCCGCCGGCATGTGGGTCGGCACCTTCCACGGCCTGGCGCACCGCTTGCTGCGGGCGCACTGGCAGGAGGCCGGGCTGAGCCAGACATTCCAGATTCTCGACAGCGATGACCAGCAACGCTTGGTCAAGCGAGTGATACGCGAGCTAGGACTGGACGAACAACGCTGGCCCGCCCGCCAGGCCCAGTGGTTCATCAATGGGCAGAAAGACGAAGGTCTGCGTCCGCAACATATTCAAGCCAGCGGCGATATGTTCCTGGCGACCATGCGCAGCATTTATGAGGCCTACGAGGCTGCCTGCCTGCGCGCGGGTGTGATCGATTTCTCCGAATTGCTCTTGCGTGCCCTCGATCTGTGGCGCGACCACCCGGGTTTGCTGGCTCATTATCAGAAACGCTTCCGCCACATCCTGGTGGACGAGTTCCAGGACACCAACGCCGTGCAGTACGCCTGGTTGCGTCTGCTGGCCAAGGGCGGCGACAGCCTGATGGTGGTGGGCGACGACGATCAGTCGATCTACGGCTGGCGCGGCGCAAAAATCGAGAACATCTATCAGTATTCCGATGATTTTCCGGATGCCGAGACCATTCGCCTGGAGCAGAACTACCGCTCCACCGCCGGTATTCTCAAGGCCGCCAACGCCCTGATCGCCAATAACACCGGGCGCATGGGCAAAGAGCTGTGGACCGATGGCGGCGAAGGCGAAGCGATCAATCTATACGCTGCGTTCAACGAACACGATGAAGCACGTTACGTGGTGGAAACCATTGAAAGCGCGCTGAAAACCGGCTTGGCTCGCAGCGATATCGCGATTTTGTACCGCTCCAACGCCCAATCGCGCGTTTTGGAAGAAGCCCTGCTGCGTGAGCGCATTCCGTACCGTATCTATGGCGGTCAGCGCTTCTTCGAGCGGGCAGAAATCAAGAACGCCATGGCTTACCTGCGTTTGCTGGAAGGCCGAGGCAACGATGCGGCGCTGGAGCGGGTGATCAACGTCCCGGCCCGTGGCATCGGCGAGAAAACCGTCGAAGCCATCCGCGACCACGCCCGTCACAGCGATGTGTCGATGTGGGAAGCCATGCGCCTGCTGGTCGCCAATAAAGGCCTGACCGGTCGCGCTGCCGGCGCGCTCGGTGCCTTTATCGAGTTGATCGAGAACCTTGCTGCCAAGTGCATGGAAATGCCCCTGCACCTGATGACCCAAACGGTCATCGAGCAATCCGGGCTGATCGCCTATCACCAGGCGGAAAAAGGCGAGAAAGGCCAGGCTCGGGTAGAAAACCTTGAGGAACTGGTCAGCGCCGCGCGCAACTTCGAAAACGCCGAAGAAGACGAAGACCTGACGCCGCTGGCGGCATTCCTTGGCCATGCGTCGCTGGAAGCCGGTGATACTCAGGCCGAAGAGCACGAAGACAGCATTCAGTTGATGACCTTGCACAGCGCCAAGGGCCTGGAATTCCCTTACGTGTTCCTGGTAGGCATGGAAGAAGGCCTGTTCCCGCATAAGATGAGCCTGGAAGAACCCGGCCGTCTTGAGGAAGAACGCCGTCTGGCCTACGTCGGCATCACCCGGGCCATGCAGAATCTGGTGATGACCTATGCTGAAACCCGACGCCTGTACGGCAGCGAAACCTACAACAAGGTCTCGCGATTCGTACGGGAAGTGCCTAAAGGCCTGATCCAGGAAGTGCGTTTGTCCAACAGTGTCAGCCGTCCGTTCGGTGGCAATCAATCGATGAGCGGCAGCAACCTGTTCAGCGGCAGCGAGATTCCGGATACCGGCTTCAGCCTGGGTCAGACTGTACGGCACTCGATCTTTGGCGACGGCGTGATCCTCAACTTCGAGGGTTCCGGTGCGCAGGCGCGGGTGCAGGTGAATTTCAGCGAAGGCAGCAAGTGGCTGATGCTGGGTTACGCGAAGCTGGAAGCTGTTTAATAGCTTTTCTGTGGGAGCGAGCCTGCTCGCGAATGAAAGCGCCGCGGTGTATCTGATAAACCGTGGTGCGTCCTTCGCGAGCAGGCTCGCTCCCACAGGGTTTGTGCTCCCCCCCCACCCCAGCAGGTTGATCTTGTAAGGCGCGAAATAATGGGCTCAGGCTTCTTTTCTTCCTGGACGTTCTGGGCCCTGATGTCGGCGGTGTTTGCCGCCCTGACCGCGATCTTCGCCAAAATCGGTATCGAAAACGTCAATTCCGACTTTGCCACCCTGCTGCGCACCGTAGTGGTATTGGTCAGCCTGGCCTTGATTTTGTACGCCACGGGCCAATATCAATCATTAGGATCGATCTCGGCGAAGAGCTACCTGTTCTTGCTGCTGTCGGGACTGGCCACCGGCGCCTCGTGGATCTGCTACTTCCGCGCGCTGAAACGGGGGCCGGCCTCGCTGGTCGCTCCGGTGGACAAGCTCAGCGTGGTGCTGGTGGCGGTGCTCGGCGTGATCCTGCTGGGCGAAAAACTCGACCTGCGCCAATGGGGTGGAATCGGCCTGATCACGGCCGGTGTGATCATGCTGGCGCTGCGCCGCTAGGCATCCATCCTACTGAAGCTATCCACTCGTCCTACGGACCGAACTCAAAAGGCCTTATTGCGCTGACTGAAGCTGAACGCAACCTGTCAGGCAAAAGCCCGAAACACTCTGCCGCTAGCCAGTAACACTTCAGCTGTGCAACATGGCGCGCGTGCCATCCACAAATGGGATTACCCTTTATGAAACGTTTTCTTAGCATCGCCATGGCGTTGTGCATCGGCCTGACGATGAGCCTCGACGCCAACGCCAAGCGCTTTGGTGGCGGCAAAAGCGTCGGCGCTGCGCCGACCCACCAGACCAGCCAAATGGCGCCTTCTTCTCCAGGCATGGGCGGCGCTGCGGCGACCGCTGGTGCTGCCGGTGCCGCGGGCACTGCGGCCAAGGCTGGCGGTGCTTCGCGCTGGCTCGGCCCTCTGGCCGGCATCGCTGCCGGTGGCCTGCTGGCCTCCATGTTCATGGGCGGCGGCTTCCAGGGCATGCAGATCTTCGACATCCTGATCATGGCGGTCATCGCCTTCCTGGTCTTCCGCTTCATCGCCGCTCGTCGTCGCAAGCAGCAGGAGCACATGGCTCCCGCTGGCCACGCGCCAATGCAGCGTGAAGTGTTCGACCAGAAGCCTGCGGGGGGGTCGATCTTCGGCGGCTCGGCTGCACCGGTTGCCGCTCGTCCGGTCATCAATGCTCCGGCCTGGTTCAATGAAAAGAACTTCATTGAAGCGGCTCGCAACCACTTCCAGTCCCTGCAACAGCATTGGGACGCCAACGAAATGGACAAGATCGCCGAGTTCGTGACCCCGCAAATGCTCGAGTTCCTCAAGCGCGAACGTGCTGACCTGGGCGACGGTTTCCAGTCCACCTACATTGATAACCTCAATGTTCAACTGGACGGCGTGGATGATCGTGCCGACAAGACCATCGCCACCCTGACCTTCAGCGGCGTGTCGAAGACTTCACGTTTCGACCAGGGCGAAGTGTTCAGCGAAAGCTGGAACATGGAACGTCCACAAGGCGAAAACCAGCCTTGGCTGGTGGCCGGTATCCGCCAGAACGGCTGATCCCCCACAGCGTTAAGCGTGTTGTAATAAAAACCCCAGCCTCGGCTGGGGTTTTCTATTTCGCGGTTGCATCTATAGCGAGCTACTGTATAAACCGCCCCAACTAAACCGCGCCATCAAGCAAGAGGATCCCGGACGTGGAAGAAATCATCGAACAACTGCGTGAAGCCAACGAACCGGTACCAGTCCCCTTGGAGCTGCCCGACGAAGATCAAATCGTGGAAATCGAAGAACAACTGTTCATCGACATTCCGTTCGTCTTCAGAGAATTTTTGCTGACCGTCAGCGACGTGGTCTACGGCAGCCTGGAACCGGTGACTGTCACCGACCCGCAATCCCACACCTACCTGCCAGACGTTGCCGCCAACGCCTGGGACGCTGGCGTTGACCGCAGCATGATCCCGATCTGCCAGGACGGTGATGACTATTACCTCGTTGAAGAAGACGGCACGGTGGTGCTGTGGCAGGCCGAAGAAGAACTGATCGCCGAAGAAACCTGGGAATCGGTGTGGCACTGGGCGCGGGACGTCTGGCTGGAAAGCTGATTTAGCCTATCCAGACTTTGTAGCAGCTGGCGCAGGTCTCAGTGACCGGGTGCATCATTGTGGTTGTCCAGGGTTTCGAGCAAGGCCACCTGCATCCGCGTATGCACGCGGATGAACCAGCGCCAGAGCAATGCTGCCACGGCGGCAGCGACCACGATGATCAGTACCAGCAACTTGTTGGTCGGCAGAATACTGGCCGACAAGGCTGCCAGTAGCAGGAAAATCACCAGCAGCGAGAGGATCGGGATCACTTCGGCGATCACCCGACGCACTCGCTGCGTGTGGCGTCCGGCCATTTCCGGCTTCACGCCCATCTCTGCCAACAACAACGACAGCGCCTTGAGCTTGCGATAGGCGGCGATCAGGAACGGCAGCGACACCAGCAACGCGCCACCCCAGATCAATGCTTTCTGCCAACTCGGGTCGCTGATCCAGTCTTGCAGATACGCGGACACAGGCTCGGCGAAGAACGCCCCCGAGAAGAAAATCGCAATCACTAGCGCCAGATTAACCCCCACCTGCAACAAAATCCGCCGAATCATCGACACCAGCAGCGCGCCCTCGCCCTGCGGTTGAATGCTGCGTAGCCATTCGCCGTACATCCCGAACACCCTTCCCAGCCGTTGCGGCATCACGGCGGCGAGCTTGATCGACAACGGATCGGCCGCGCGGATCAGGTACGGAGTCAGCAGCGTAGTGATCACCGAAACCGCCACGGCGACTGGGTAGAGGAAGTTGCTGGTCACCTGCAACGTCATGCCCAACGCCGCAATGATGAAAGAAAATTCGCCGATCTGCGAAAGCCCCATCCCCACGCGCAGTGAGGTGCGCCCGTCATTGCCGGCGATAAATGCCCCGAGTCCGCAGGACAGCATCTTGCCAAGCACCACCGCCACGGTGATCACGGCGATTGGCCAGGCGTATTGCAGCAGGATCATCGGATCCAGCATCAGGCCGATGGCGACGAAGAAAATCGCACTGAACAAGTCGCGAACCGGCTCGATCAGGCGCTCTATTTTCAACAGTTGTCGAGACTCGGCCATGATCGCGCCAATCAGGAACGCACCGAGCACCATGCTGTATTCCAGCTTCACCACCAGCAGGCAGAAACCGAAACATAGCCCCAGAACGGTAATCAGTAGCATCTCGTTGCTGTCGAATTTGGCCACGTAAGCCAACAGCCGCGGCACCAGCAATATCCCGATGACCAGCGCAACAATCATGAACAGCGAAAGCTTGCCGACTGTGGAAAACACTTCGCCAGAGCTGACCGTGCCACTGACGGCGATGCTCGACAGCAACGCAATGATGCCAATGCCCAGGATGTCTTCGACGATCAGCACACCGAAGATCAACTGCGCGAAACGCTCGTTCTTCATCTTCAGGTCGTTGAGTGCCTTGACGATGATGGTGGTCGAGGAAATCGCCAGGATCGCGCCGAGGAACAGCGAATCCATGGTGTTCCAGTCAAACCAGCGACCAATCTCGTAGCCGATCCAGATCATCAACACGATTTCAAGGAACGCCGCGATGAACGCCGTCGCGCCGACCTTGAACAACTTGCGCAGGCTGAATTCCAGACCGAGGCAGAACATCAGGAAGATCACCCCGAGCTCCGCGAGGGTCTTGATGGTTTCTTCGTCGTGGATCAGCCCGAACGGCGGCGTGTGCGGGCCGATGATGAAACCGGCGACGATGTAGCCCAGCACCACGGGCTGCTTGAAGCGATGGAACAGCACGGTCACCACGCCGGCGATCAACATGATCACTGCCAAATCCTGAATGAAACTGATGGCATGCATGGCGTGTGCTCCTTAAGCGGGGACTTTTGGAGGTTAACACCGGGACTTGTGCCGCAAAGGCGGTGCAATATATGGAAACAGATCGAAACAGGCGTGACGGCAGCCAGCTACCCGGCGTCCCGATAACTGTTGGTTTTGAAAAGCTGACAAGGCACCCGCAGAGGTGCGCCCCTGAAATTCTGCCTTGAACCGTGAGAACGCTATGGAACCCGGAAACGCACAACTGTCGATGACGGTATTGATGACCCCCGACATGGCCAACTTCTCTGGCAATGTCCACGGCGGTACCTTGCTCAAGTACCTCGACGAAGTCGCGTATGCATGCGCCAGCCGTTATGCCGGTCGCTACGTGGTGACGCTGTCGGTGGACCAGGTGATCTTCCGCGAGCCGATTCATGTCGGCGAACTGGTGACCTTTCTGGCGTCGGTCAACTACACCGGCAATACCTCCATGGAGGTGGGCATCAAGGTGGTGACCGAGAACATCCGCGAGCGCTCGGTGCGCCACACCAACAGCTGCTTTTTCACCATGGTCGCGGTGGATGACAACCGCAAACCCGCGGTCGTACCGCCTTTGCAACCGCACAACAGCGAAGAAAAGCGCCGCTTCATCCAGGCACAGCAGCGTCGGCAGATTCGTCAGGAGCTGGAAAAGCGCTATCAGGAAATCAAGGGTGATGCCTGAGGGCTTTGACCTGTTTTAGATAGCCATCGCGAGCAGGTCGCACCGTCGCCCCCACATTGGATCTGTGTCGTTCACAAATCCACTGTGGGGGCAAGCAACGCGGATTAAAGACTGATCGCCGTCGCCTCAAACCGCACCCGCGGATGAGCAATCCGGTCCTGCGCCCGCACCAGTTCCAGCTCATAGCTGGCACAGGCCTGAGTCTCCAGCAACACTTCATGCACCGCTGCGGCCGTAAACTCGAATGCAGCGACCAGACTGTCGCCCAACAACACCCGCGCCAGGAACAGCCCGGACGTCAGGTCGCCCACGCCCACCGGCTGACGCGGAAACGCCAGCAGCGGACGCCGCAGATGCCAGCTGCCCTCGGCAGTCACCAACAACATCTCGAAGCCATCCGCCGGTTTGCCGGGGTAATCCAGATGCTTGACCAATACCGCCTTAGGCCCACGCGCCAACAGCGCTCGCGCCATGGCCAGGCAGTCGAACAGTGACTGCGGTTTGCGTCCAGAGAAGCTGTCCAGTTCCAACTGGTTCGGGCACATGAAGTCAGCCACCGACGCCGCTTCTTCCAGCAGGAAATCGCTGACTTCAGCCGGAACGCTGCAGCCCTTCTCCGGATGGCCCATCACCGGGTCGCACAAATACAGCGCCTTGGGGTTCATCGACTTGATGCGCGCCACGCCGGTCAGGATCGCCCGGCCCTGAGCCGCACTGCCCAGGTAACCGGACAGCACCGCATCGCAGTTGCCCAGCTCGCCAATCGCGGCAATGCCTTCGACCAACTCAGGGATCTGGTGCGGCGCCAGCACTTCACCCGTCCACTGGCCGTATTGGGTGTGGTTGGAAAACTGCACGGTGTTGAGCGGCCAGACATTCACCCCGACCCGCTGCATCGGGAAAACCGCGGCGCTGTTGCCAGCGTGGCCGAACACCACGTGGGACTGAATGGCGAGCAGATGGGGCGTACGTTTCATGCGGTGAGTTTTCCGTAAAACGATTGAAATTCAAGCCGCGCAGTATGCGACGAAAAGCAGCCTGTACGACAGACCAGAGACGCAGTTAAGCTGACACCATCTAGTTGGAGCAACCTGTTGATGCTGACCCTCGGAAATATCTTCGTGCTGATGTTGCTCGCCACCGGTGGCGCGTGGTTGTGGCACAACCACGGCTTGCGCGAGCGTGCGCTGGAGCGGGTCAAACAGCATTGCGCCAAGCTCGGCATCGAGTTGCTGGACGGCAACGTGGCCTTGAAAAAGATCGCGTTCATCAAAGATGCCAACGGCCGGCGGCGCCTGGCTCGCGTGTACAACTTTGAGTTCACCGTGACCGGCGAAACCCGCCACAACGGCACCATCACCCAATTCGGCGCCCACAGCGCGCAGATCGAACTGGCGCCCTACCCGATGCCGTTCGACGACACGCCTGCGATCGTCGATGTGGTGAAGCCTCGCGCCGAGGTGATCGAGTTGAGCCAGTGGCGGCAAGAACACACCAAGTGGCGCCCTTAACTCGACCGACAGTCAGCCAGGGCGCTTTGCAGTGAATCCACTTCCTGCGGCTCGTTGAAAATCAGTTCTATCCGCGAATCCTGGCGCCATTCGCTGGGCTTCCACTCCAGTACCGAATTATCCAAAGCATTGGCCGACACCCAACCGTCGACGCTGTGGATAACCAGCTTCGCCCGCCGCCAGGACAGGCTTTCAAGCCACAGCCCGATGCGCGCCACGTCGAACCTCTGGCTCGGGTGCCAACGCCAGCCGATACTCCAGCCACCCTCCTGTTCCTGACTCAAGCAAATAGGCAGCGCGGGATCCGTCCAGATGGCCGGCAGTTGCGCCAGCCCCTTGGGCACGATGAAGTTATCCACACCCGCTAAGGCCTGAGCCTGGAGTCCCGGCAAGTGGCTCAATGGCAACTGAGCGTGCTGCGTCCAGTACAGAGGACGCGGCAGTAACGGCGCGGCGATGCGCTGGCGATCATCGGCGTCGAGATCTTCCGCCTTGTTCAACACCAACAAGCCGGCGCTGTTCAATGTCTCCTGTTGCGCCGCAGGCAGCGGTTTGCCAGCCGCGAGCGCTTGGGCATCCAGCACCAGTACGCAGGGTTGTACCGCCAGTACACCGACCCACGGTGCCTCACTCAACTGCTCAAGCAGCCGGGCCGGATGGCCGAGGCCAGAGGGTTCGATGAACAACCGATCCGGCTTGGCCTTGCGCAGCAAGCGCCCAAGCCCGATCTGAAACGGCGCACCATTGACGCAACACAAACAGCCGCCGGCCACTTCGCCCAGTGCGATACCATCGGCGTCGGAGGTCAGCAGCGCAGCGTCGAGGCCGATCTGCCCGAATTCGTTGATCAACACCGCCCAACGCTCGCCGACCGGCCGCTGCGTTAACAGGTGCTTGATCAGGCTGGTTTTGCCGGCACCTAATGGACCGGCAATGACGTGAGTGGGAATGTTCTGCAACATGGTCGGTGTTTTCTGAGGAGGTAAAAGATGCGGTTGATGGGATTGTCGTTACTGCTGGCGCTATGTTCCAGCGAGGTGTTCGCCCAAGCCTGCGTGGTACATACCACATCCGCGAGATTGGACGTGAAAGTCTGCCAGCAAAACCGCAATATCCCGGAAAAACTCTTCGCCGACGGCTTCTGCCAGCCCAATCTGGCCGGGCAGACCGTCGACGTGCAGTATGTTGAGCAATGCCCAACCGGCGCCTTCGGGGTGTGCAGCAACGCTCAAGTCGCCAATATGCCTTACCGGCAGGACATTCACTATTACGGCGTAGCCACCGATGCGGC
Organism: Pseudomonas mucoides; assembly: GCF_015461845.1. Lineage (GTDB taxonomy): Bacteria > Pseudomonadota > Gammaproteobacteria > Pseudomonadales > Pseudomonadaceae > Aquipseudomonas > Aquipseudomonas mucoides. The sequence continues at coordinate 622,710 of NZ_JACOPW010000003.1, forward strand.
CTATTTGAAGCCGTTTTGCGAAGCGCAGAGCCAAGGCAGCTGGCTCACGCCTTGAGGCGTTAGCCGAGCCAATCTAGGGTCAGGATCAATCGACGCTCACCCGAAGCGAGTTGCGGCGAGCGGTGAATCAGGCCGAAACCCTCGTTGCCGTGCCACTTCTCGCCCTTGAACAGCGCCACGTCCCCGCAGGCGACCTGCTCGATCAGCGAATCCTCTACAGGCTCAGCCTCAGGCTTACCCAATTGGCGACGATCCATCACGCCCTCTCGCAGCCACTGACTGCCGATACCGGAGTACGTAGTGATCAACCGCACCGGCACATGATCGACGTGGAAACGCGGGCACATGGCCTTGTCCAGCGCCCGCAAACGCAGGCCGATGCGCTGGACGCCTAACAAACAGGCAAACGCGCTGACCAGCCACGACACGTCGGCAATGAAGCCCTCATACCCGTGCAGATCGCTGAACCCAGCCGCCAACCCGTGTAGATTGGGTTCGGCGTCATCGCTGGGCAGCTCCACAACCAGCGACTCGGCTAACGGTACGTTGAGGGACAGCAACAACTGGCCGAAATCGTTGATATGCACCGGAAGCTGGCGCTGCCAAACGGCGAGGTTTACCTCGTCATCGAGGATTCTCGCGAGCGTTTGCGGCGTTTCGTCCTGGACAGAATGAACGACCGAACGCCGCTTCAGACTCGGCGCCAACATCAGGCGGCGACCTCTTCGTGCCAGGGGCCAAACGGATCTGGCAGCAATCGCCAACCGTCGACACCCAAGGCCATTTCGGCCTCAGTCAGCAGACAATCATCGAGTTCGGCGGTGAGTTGTGCGAAGTCGATGTTCTGGCCGATGAACACCAATTCCTGGCGGCAATCGCCGGTGGCGGCGGTCCAGTTCTCCATGATCCCGGCGGTACTTTCTTCATCCTGCGGCCACTGGGTTTTCGGCACAAATCGCCACCAGCGCCCCGCAAAACCATGACGCATCAAGCCCCCCGCCTGGGACCAGCTGCCCGCGTCCATGGGCTTACTCGCCAACCAGAAAAACCCTTTGGAGCGCAGCAGTTTTCCGTTCACCCAAGGGCGGTCGATAAAGCTGAAAAAGCGTTGCGGATGAAAGGGGCGGCGGGCCCGGTAAGCAGTCGAGGCGATGCCATATTCCTCGGTTTCCGGCACATGCTCGCCACGCAATTCCTGCAACCAGCCCGGCGCCTGAGCGGCTTTTTCAAAGTCGAAGCGACCGGTATTGAGGATTTTTCCCAGGGGTACTTCGCCCATGACCATGGGAATGATGTCTGCCTGCGCGTTGAGGCGTTGAAGAATCGCAATCAGCTCCTCGCGCTCGCGGCGGCTGATCAAGTCGATCTTGCTGATCAGGATGACATCGGCAAATTCGATCTGCTCGATCAACAGATCAGTGATCGAACGCTCGTCCTCCTCACCCAACGTTTCGCCACGGGACGCAAGGCTTTCGGCGGCCTGATAGTCGAGCAGGAAGTTCATGCCATCCACCACGGTGACCATAGTGTCGAGCCGCGCGATGTCGGCCAGGCTTTGCCCTTCTTCATCACGGAAGGTAAAGGTTTCCGCCACGGGCAGCGGTTCGGAAATGCCGGTGGATTCGATCAACAGGTAGTCGAAACGCCCGTCCCTGGCGAGTTTGCTGACTTCTTCGAGCAGGTCTTCGCGCAAGGTGCAGCAAATGCAGCCGTTGCTCATTTCGATGAGTTTCTCTTCGGCGCGGTTCAGGCTGACATCACGCTGGACCTCGCTGCCATCGATGTTGATCTCGCTCATATCGTTGACGATGACCGCGACCCGCAAGTTGTCGCGATTGCGCAGGACGTAGTTGAGCAGCGTACTTTTTCCGGCACCGAGAAAGCCCGAGAGGACGGTCACGGGTAGACGATTGGGCATCAGATATTCCTCACAAGGATGCCCGGTCGCAGAGTCGGGCTTTTTTAAATGTTATAGTATAACAACACAATCAAGCCACTCTCTTCTTGCCCATGACACCAAAGCGACCGATGCTAAAGGCCGTCCAGTCCCCGAGAAATCCCATGCGTATTGCCCTGAAACTGGCGCTGATGAGTGTTTCGCTGCTGATGGCCACACAGGCCTGGGCGCAGATTCCGAGCCTGGCCCAATGCACCCGTAGCGCCAATCTGCTGGCCTGCGTGGATGTCGACGGCAACGCCTACAGCGTCAACACCGTCGGCAGCACGATCTATCTGCGCGGCTTCGAAATGGCGGGCAAGCGCTACTGGGCACAGACCAACAGCCGCTACGGGCAACTGACCTTTTTCACCGGCATCGCTTCCGACGGCGAGGCCTGGGTTGGCTACAACCGTCGGGTGGGCTGGACCACCATCAATCGCTTCTCCAGTTCGGGTGGCAGCAGCGCCAAGTTCACCTGCAGCCGGATTACCGGCTGCTAGACCTGCGTTTTTTTCTGCGCTTGTTGCCAGGCGATGTAGCTGTTGGCGGGCGGATTTTTCTGGAAATAGCGCTGCAACCCTTCGAATAAACCGTCCGCCACGGCCTGTTGATGACGTGCGGTGACCAGTCGCTGGCTGTCGCGAGCGTTGGAAATGAAGCCGGTCTCCACCAGGATCGACGGCACGTCCGGCGACTTCAACACCGCAAATCCTGCTTGTTCCACGCGCTTTTGATGCAGCGTGGTGATCCCCGCCAGGCTCCCCAGGACCGTACTGCCCAACTGCAAACTGGCGGCCAGGGTGGCGTTCATCGACATGTCGAGAATGACCCCGGCGAGCATCGGGTCTTTGTCCTTGAGATTGAGCAAACGAGTGGCGCCCAGCAAATCCGCGCCGTTCTCACGTTGTGCCATGAAGCGCGCCGTGGCCGAGGTCGCACCGCCTTCAGACAAGCAATACACCGAAGCACCGGAAGCCGTAAGACGCGGGGCTGCGTCCGCATGCACCGAGATGAACATGTCGGCGTTGTGCTTGCGCGCTATCTCTACCCGTTTGCGCAGCGGAACAAAAAAGTCGTCGTTGCGCACCAGCTTCACGTCAAAGCCCTTTTCGCGTTTTAGACGCTTGGCCAGCAGCTGAGCGATGGACAACACCACGTCTTTCTCTCGCTCCCCCTTGGCGCCGACCGCGCCAGGGTCTTTCCCGCCATGACCAGGGTCGACCACCACGATGATGTCGCGTTTGGCGTGCGCCGTGTCCTGGATCACCTCTGAGGGCACAGCAACGGGCAATGACGCAGCGGACTTCAGATCGAGCACCAGCCTATGGCCTTGCCCCTCCTGCGGCGGGAGCAAAAAGCTGTTGAGCTGCACCGGGCCGCTGAGGTCGAGGACGATTCGCGTATCCCCCAGACCAAAATGCCCGGAGCGGATCGAGTGGATCACCGTATTGGCGAGGGATAGCTGACTGAAATCGCCACTGAGGTTGGCGCCACTCAGATCAATGATCAGCCGCTCGGGCGAACTGAGTGAAAAGGTTTTGTAGTGCACCGGCCCGCTCAGATCAAACACCAATCGCAGCTTGTCATCCGACCGCCACAACCGTGCGTTGCGAATTTGCGTGGCCGAGACACCAAAGGGCAACGCGAAGGCTGCGCTGGCCAGAATCAGGTTGAGCAAGTGACGTCTGTGCATGAAGAGGACCGCTCGAGAAAAAGGCGTAGTCGAATTTAATGTAATAACATAACATGCCAAATCGATTCCCACGATGGACCTGCTCATGAATGCGCTGACTCTGCCGGATATCGCCGCGCAAGCCTCTCGCCAAGCTCTGCCACTCGACTGGGTGGGCATGTGCGGCATTGCTCTTCCTGTTCTGTTCGATGGCCAACGCCTGAGCGCAACAGCAGATGCGGGCGTGAGCCTCGATGACGGAGAGGCACGCGGTATTCATATGTCGCGGTTGTATCTGGCGCTGGAAATGCTCGAGCAGGAAAACCTGACACCGACCTTGTTGCGACGAATCCTGCAAAGTTTTCTCGACAGCCATGAAGGACTGTCCCGCAACGCTTACTTAAAAATTCACGCTGATTTGCTGCTCAAACGGCCAGCGTTAATCAGCCCGTTGGCCGGTTGGAAAAGCTACCCGGTGAGCATCGAAGCGCGATTGAAAAACGCGATGTTCCACGTGGAACTAAAAATCGGCGTTGCTTATTCCTCGACTTGCCCGTGTTCAGCGGCACTGTCCCGGCAGTTGATTCAGCAGCAATTCGTCGATGACTTTGCCAACCAGTCACTGCAACACGCCGATGTATTGGCATGGCTCGGTTCCACAAAAGGCATCGTTGCGACGCCCCATAGCCAACGCAGCACCGCACATTTGAGCGTGCGTCTGGACGATTATCTGGATGACCTGCCACTGATCACCCTCATCAACGACGCCGAAGCCGCTCTCGGTACTGCCGTACAAACCGCGGTCAAGCGCGCCGATGAACAAGCCTTCGCCTTGGCCAATGGTCAGAACCTGATGTTCTGCGAAGACGCCGCGCGACGCCTGAACCTCGCCCTGAAACGCGCACCCGGCATCCACGCCTTTCACGTCCGGGTCATCCACGCCGAAAGCCTGCACGCCCATGATGCCGTTGCCGAAAGCCGCTGGAATTGGGAGGCTGCATGATCCGTTGCCAGGCATTGCGCTGGGGCGCCCCCGGCCAGCCACTCACACCGCCCGTGGATTTCGAATTGCCCAAGGGAAGCCTGACCGCCGTGATCGGTGCCAACGGGTCGGGGAAAAGCAGCTTGCTGAAAGTCATCGCAGGATTGCAAAAACCACTCACAGGCAAAATCTTCCTCGATGTTCCACGCCAGGGCTCGCTGTCCTTCCTCCCTCAGCAACAACACCTGGACCGGCAATTTCCTATCAGTCTCCAAGAGTTGGTAGCCGCAGGTTTTTGGGGTAGCAAGCAATCGCCCGAACTGCGCAGCCAACGCCTGAAAACAGTGTTGGAAGATTGGTGCCTCAGCGGTCTGGAGCAACGCCCTTTGATGGCCTTGTCCGGAGGAGAACTGCAACGCGCCCTGCTCGCCCGATTGAGCCTTGCGCAAACGCCCTTGTTGTTGCTCGATGAACCGCACGCGGCGCTCGACGAACTCGGTCAATCGCTGCTCTGGAAACATATCCACCAATGGCATGCCGAGGGTCGAACCCTGGTTGTGGTGTGCCATGACCTCGCCGCCGTTCGCCAACACATTCCACACACACTGCTGATCAACAGCAGCGGCTGCCTACTCGGGCCTAGTACCGAACTGATCCGCCAACAACCACAAACGCAGGTGGCCTGATGCTCGCAGCCACTCAGCTTTGGCAGCCCTTCCACGAGTTTGTGTTCATGCGTCGGGCACTTATCGGCGGACTCGTCCTGGCCTGCAGCACGGCTCCGCTGGGGGTATTTCTGATCTTGCGACGCATGAGCCTGATCGGCGATGCCGTCGCTCACGGCATCTTGCCCGGCGCCGCGCTCGGCTTCTGGTTCGCGGGATTGAGTTTGCCGGCATTGACGTTTGGTGGCTTGGGCGCAGGCCTGAGCATGGCCGGACTGGCCGCATGGATCACCCGTCGTACCGGCTTGCGAGAAGACGCCAGTCTGGCAGCGATCTACCCGATTTCCCTCGCCAGCGGAGTGCTGATCCTGGGCATTGCCGGCAAGCGCCTGGACCTTTTGCACCTGTTGTTTGGTTCCGCATTGGCGGTCGATGGCCCGACGTTGACCGGCATGTTGTGGGTCTCGGGCTTCAGCCTGATCGCCATGGGCCTGATCTACAAACCGCTGTTGCTGGACACCCTCGACCCGCTCTTTCTGCAAACCGTCAGCCGTCTCGGACCGCTGGCCCACGGTGTGTTCCTGACGCTCGTGGTGCTGAATCTGGTGATCGGTTTCCAGGCTATCGGCGCGCTGATGGTGGTCGGTCTGATGATGTTGCCCGCCGCCGCATCTCGTTTCTGGAGCCGCCGTTTGCCGGTGTTGATTGCCATCGCCGCCGTGCTCGGCTGCCTCTCGGTGTGGCTCGGATTACTGCTGTCGTTCTTCTACTCGCTGCCCAGCGGTCCGGCGATTGTGCTGGTGGCCGGTGGTTTTTATCTGTTGTCCGTGGTGTTGGGGCCGGTGCACGGTTTATTGCGCCGCCCGCCTTTGCTCACATCCCAATGAGGTGTTGCCCGATGCGCGCTCTACTCGTACTGTTCAGTTTGATGCTGTCGATGTCGCTGTCTGCGGCGGAAAAACTTCAGGTGGTCACCAGCTTCAGCATCCTCGCCGACATGACCCATCAGGTCGGCGGCGAGCATATCCAGATCACCAATATGGTCGGTCCGGACGCCGACGCCCATACCTACGAGCCGACGCCGGATGACGCCAAGGCACTGCTCAGGGCCAAGCTGATCATCAAGAATGGATTGGGTTTTGAGCCATGGCTGGACCGTCTGGTGACCAGTACCGAAACCAAGGCGCCGGTGATCAGTGCGAGTCACGGTGTCATTCCGCGCTCGCTGGATGAAGACGGCGAGACCATTCCTGACCCTCATGCCTGGCACAACCTGGCGAACACCGAACTGTACATCGCCAACATCACCAAAGCGTTGATCGCCGCCGACCCGGCGAACACCGCCGACTACCAACGCAACAGTCAGGCCTACCTGAAACAGATCTACGCCCTGCTTGCCGAAGCCAAGGCCAAGCTCGGCTCCCTGCCGCCGGGCAATCGAAAAATCGTCACCTCCCATGACGCCTTCGGCTATCTGGGTCAGGCCTACGGGATCGACTTCATGGCACCGCAAGGACTGTCCACCGAACGTGAACCGTCGGCCGCTGAAGTCGCTGCACTGATCACCCAGATTCGCCAAGCCAAGGTCAAAGCGGTGTTCATGGAAAACATCAAGGACGCCCGCCTGCTGAAACAGATTGCCGATGAAAGCGGCGCGCAGATCGGTGGCACGTTGTACTCCGATGCACTCGCCGCCACCGGGCCGGCCAGCACCTTTGCCGGGCTGTTCGAATACAACCTCAACACCCTCTACCAAGCGTTGAGCAAACCATGATCCGCAAGAACCCTTCAGGGGATTTGCCGCAAATTGCGGAGTCCGCCTACGTAGATAAGACCGCCATCATTTGCGGCAAAGTGCTGATTGGAGAGAACGTCTTCGTCGGTCCTTACGCGGTGATTCGCGCCGACGAAGTAGACGCCAGCGGTGAGATGGAGCCGATCACCATCGGCGCCAACTCGAACATCCAGGACGGTGTGGTCATTCATTCCAAGTCCGGCGCCGCCGTCACCATCGGCGAGTTCAGTTCGATCGCCCATCGCTCCATTGTGCATGGCCCCTGCACCGTGGGTGACCGGGTGTTCATCGGCTTCAACAGTGTGCTGTTCAATTGCGCGGTCGGTGATGGTTGCGTCGTGCGGCATAACTCGGTGGTCGACGGTCGCGACTTGCCCGATGACTTCTACGTCCCCTCCACCACCCGCATCGGACCGAACACCGACCTGTCGCAGTTCCCCCCTGTCAGCGTCAGCGCCTCGGAGTTTTCCGAAGACGTGGCGCGCACCAACGTCGACCTGGTGCGCGGTTACAAAGCGCTGCAAAACGAGTTCTGACCATGACCAGTGTGCTGATTCGCAATGCCCGGCTGGTGAACGAAGGCCGTGAGTTCGAGGGAGATCTGCTGGTCAGCAATGGTCGAATCGTGAAGATCGCCAGCAGCATCCAGGGTGAAAATGCCGACGTGGAAATCGATGCCGACGGTCAATGGCTGCTACCCGGAATGATCGACGACCAAGTGCACTTTCGCGATCCCGGCGCACCGCACAAGGGCAGTTTCTACACGGAATCGAGGGCCGCGGTGGCTGGGGGAATCACCAGTTTCATGGACATGCCCAACACCCGTCCGGCGACCCTGACCCTCGCAGACCTGGCTGACAAGCAGCGGCGCGCGGCGATCAGTTCAGTGGCCAATTACGGTTTCCATTTCGGCGTCAGCAATGACAACCTCGACACCATCGCAGCGCTCAACCCTTGCGAAGTGGCCGGCGTCAAAGTGTTCATGGGCGCCTCCACGGGCAACATGCTGGTCGATGATCCTCGGATTCTGGAGCGGCTATTCGCCCAAGTGCCGACGATTCTGTTGGCCCATTGCGAGCACACGCCCAGCATCGAGGCCAACGACGCAAACCTTCGAGACCTGTTCGGCGAACACATTCCTGCGGCCGCCCATCCATTGATCCGCAACGCCGAGGCGTGCTTTCGCTCGTCTTCGATGGCCGTGGACCTGGCCAAGCGGCATGGCACGCGATTGCATGTGTTGCACCTGACCACCGCCCGCGAACTGGCGCTGTTTGAAGACAAGCCGCTGGCCCACAAACGCATTACCGCCGAAGTGTGCCTGCACCACTTGCTGTTCGATGATCGGGACTACTCCAGCCTCGGTAATCTGATCAAGTGCAACCCGGCCATCAAGTCTCAAGCCGACCGCGATGCATTGCGCCAGGCACTGCACAGCCATCGACTCGATGTGATCGGCAGCGACCACGCGCCGCACACGTGGGCGGAGAAACAACAGCCTTATCATCAGGCTCCTTCCGGCCTGCCGCTGGTGCAACACGCCCTGCCCGCGTTGCTGGAATTAATGGCTGACAAAGTCCTGCCGATAACCACCCTCGTGGCCAAGACCAGTCACCGCGTAGCCGATTTGTTCGCTATTCCCGACCGCGGTTATCTGCGCGAGGGCTATTGGGCCGACCTCGTTCTGATCAAATCCGAACCCGATGGCGTTGCCGTTTCCCAACAGCCCATCCTGTCTCAATGCGGCTGGACGCCTTTCGCCCGGCAGCGTTTTCGTCACAGTGTCAGCACCACGCTGGTGTCCGGGCAAATTGCCTGGCACGACAAACGTCTTAATGACAACTGTCAGGGATTACCATTACGGTTTATGCGCTAGCGCGTAATACAGAAGCACTCGAGAGCATCACCATGATTCAGATCCGCCTGCCCGATGGTTCATTGCGTGAATACGATCAGCCATTGTCCGTGTACGAACTCGCCGCGAGCATCAGCCCCGCGCTGGCCAAAGCGGCGGTGGCCGGTCGGGTGGACGGCGTGTTGGTGGACTGCGAATACGTGATCAGAGGCGATGCTCGGGTCAACATCGTCACGCCTCAAGAACCCGATGGCCTGGAGATTCTTCGACGCTCTTGTGCATTGATACTGGCGATGGCGGTCAAGCAACTTCATCCCCATGTTCAGCTGAAGGCCGGGTCGGCGCTGGGGGATGGTTTCTTCTGCGGGTTTACCCTCAATCAATCGTTAACCCGCGACGACCTGCCGCTGATCGAAGCCCGCATGCAGCTGCTGGCCGCGACCAACCACTCAATCCGCCGCCGAGCCTCGAAGGCAGAAGATCGACGGTCGCTATACCGCCTGGGAGATTTCGAGCATTTAACGGCAGGCCCACAGGTTCCAGCCACGAAGGTGTTGCAGGCGTTTTCCCTCGACTACATCAGCGGTACGTCTGAACAACGGATCTACGGCACGTGTTGGTCTTGCCAACAGGAACTGGACAGCTGGCGAGCACCGCCCCTGGTCATGATTGTCAGCATGGCGGAGCGCCAGGCGAGTTATGTCCAGTCGGTGACCGAGGCATTGCGCCGAAGCGGTGTGCACGTCCATGTGGATCTGCGCCATGAAAAGGTCCGCCACAAGATTCGTGAGCACGGTCAAAAAGTGCCGTACCTGATGGTCGTGGGCGAGAAGGAACAGGAAGGAGAGTTCGTCAGTTTGCGCAGCGGTGCGGGCGAGGATTTCGGCAGGATGGGTATTGAGGCAGCGTGTCAGTGGCTGAATCAAGCCCGCTCCCGCACAAGCGTGTAGGGAGCGGGCGTAACGACGAAGGTCTTAAGCGCGAGGCTTGACCGTTCCGCAATCCTGTCCCAGCCACACGGCACGACTTTCCAGGCTGCCCTTTTGATTAATGCCGGTAGCGTTGAAAGTGCCGTTGACCTTGGTGGTGAACTCACGGTCGCTGAGGAAAGTAGCCACACCGGCGCCTTGCGCTTTCGGACAGCTGAAACGGAATTTCCACTGGTTACCAGAGCGATCAGTGATTTCCTGCTTGCAGCCCGATTGCGGGTCGGTCAGTGGAATATTGTCGGTCTTCACCTGCTCCGGTGTCAGGCACGCCCGAATCCCTTTGCCGCCCATGGTGATGCCCTGTTTCTCCAATTGTGCGCGCTGTTCCGGGGTCATCTGGCTCTGTAACTGCCCGAGGATCAGTTGCAAGTCCGGCAGGTTCTGGTCATCGACCTTCATGTTGCTGGTGGTCAATTCCCATAACCCCGGTTGCAGCATCTGTGCCTGAGCCGCCACCGGAAGTGACAAACCAACAGCCATGGCCAAACCCAGCAGACGAACGTTCATCGAGTAACTCCTGATCAGTTGTGGCCGTTAGACGCCGGGCATCGGCTTCGGTTCATGGGCCAATTAAATAGCGACATTCTGCACGGAACATGGTCTGTTAAGCACTGAATCTTCAGGAGCAAGGCTGCCCCATGGATTACTTTGGACCGCACATTTTCGGCTACACCATTGCACTGCTTCACACGCTGGGCCTGATTGCTGCCATTCACGCCGTGCTCACCGTCCGCACCGCCCAGGGATCGATTGCCTGGGCGCTTTCGTTGGTGTTTATTCCTTATCTCACGCTCATCCCCTATCTGGTCTTCGGCCGCAGTACCTTTGATGGCTACATCAAGGCGCGGCGCCAGGCCAACGAAGAGATGCGCAAAGCCATCTCCGAGCTCAACTGGCGCCCCTGGGTCGAGGAGGCGCTGACCGCTCGTGCTTCCAACGCCTACGCGTCGTTGCGGGCGATGCCGAAACTGGGCCGCATGCCGTGCCTGGCGAACAACGAAGTGCATTTGTTGATCAATGGCCAAGCCACCTTTGATTCGATTTTCGAGGCTATCAGCCAGGCGAAAGAAGCCGTGCTGATTCAGTTTTTTATCATCCACGATGATCGTCTCGGCCAACGCCTGCAAACCCTGCTGCTGGAAAAAGCGGCCGAAGGCGTCGCGATTTACTTGCTGTACGACCGCATTGGCAGCCACTCCCTGCCCCACAGCTACGTGCAACCGTTGCGCGATGCCGGCGTCGAAGTCAAAGCGTTCGCCACTCGCAGTGGCTGGCTCAATCGCTTCCAGGTGAATTTCCGCAACCATCGCAAGATCGTGGTGGTCGATGGTGTCCTGGGATTCGTGGGTGGACATAACGTTGGCGACGAATACATGGGCGAGAAACCACCGCTCGCGCCTTGGCGAGATACCCATGTTCGAGTCCGCGGTCCGGTGGTGGCCTGCATGCAGGAGTCTTTTGCCGAAGACTGGTTCTGGGCTGCACGGTCATTGCCGCCGCTGATCCTGCCGGATGCGTATCCGGACGACGGTGTGCTTTGCCAATTGCTGGCGAGCGGCCCGGCGGATTCCTACGAAACCTGTTCATTGTTCTTCGTCGAAGCCATCCATGCCGCGACCGAGCGGGTGTGGATCACCAGCCCCTACTTCATCCCCGACGAAGCGGTGTTTGCCGCACTCAGGCTGGCAGTGCTGCGCGGTGTCGATGTGCGTCTATTGCTGCCCTCGCGTCCGGACCACCGCATCGTCTATGCCGCCTCCAGCCTCTATGCCTTCGAGGCCGTTCGCGCGGGGGTGCGGGTGTTCCGCTACGAGCCCGGTTTCCTGCATCAGAAAGTGGTATTGATCGACAATGAAATCAGCGCCATCGGCAGTGCCAACCTGGACAACCGCTCGTTCCGGCTTAACTTCGAAGTGATGTTGTTGACGGTCGACAGCGCATTTGCCGCGGAGGTGGAGCAGATGCTCAACGAAGACTTCAATCAGGCCCATGAAATCGCCAAGGAAGAAAGCCGGGAGACCCACCGCCTGCAACAGATCGGCATGCGGGTCGCCCGGCTTATTTCACCGATTCTCTAAGGGTTGTAGATGTCGTCGCGGGTCCATGGCAATTCATGGCTGCCATCGGGGTGGGCTTTGACCGCGAGGATCTGGTGCAGGTTGATCCAGCCCCGGGCAAACGCATAAGCGCATCCCGCCAGGTACAGCCGCCAGATCCGTAGGGCCTGCTCCGGCACTTGCCTGGACGCCGCTTCCAGATTGTCTTCCAGGCGTTCACTCCAGTGGTCCAGGGTACGCGCGTAGTGCAGGCGCAGGCTCTCGACGTCGACGATCTCCAAACCTGCTTCACTGATTTCGGCCGAGATCATCGACAGGTGCGGCAGCTCGCCGTTGGGGAACACGTATTTCTCAATGAAGTCGCCGGCACCGCGTCCCACCGGACGGCCGTCGGTGTGTTTGGCGGTGATCCCGTGGTTCATCACCAGGCCGCCTTCTTTCACCGCGCCGAACAAGGTTTTGCAGTACTCAGCCAGATTCGCGTGGCCGACGTGTTCGAACATGCCGACACTGACCACTTTGTCGAAGCGCCCATCTTGAGGCAGGTCGCGGTAGTCGAGCAGTTGCAGCTCGACCAGATCCTCCAGACCTTCCTCTTTCACGCGTTCACGGGCCAGGGCGAGTTGTTCTTTGCTGAGCGTAATGCCGAATACCCTGGCGCCGAACTCCCGCGCCGCGTACCGCGCCAGTCCGCCCCAACCGCAACCGACGTCCAGCAAATATTCACCCGGCTGCAACCGCAACTTGCGGCACAAATGACGGAATTTGGCTTGTTGCGCCTGCTCCAGGGTTTCACTACCGGTCTCGAAGTACGCACAGGAATACGCCATGTCACTGTCGAGCCACAGCTGGTAAAACGCATTGGACAGGTCGTAGTGATAGGAGATGGCTTTGGCGTCGGTTTCCTTGTCGTGGACGGTACGAACCGGCTGATTGTCGTCGTTTTCGTCCAGCATCGCCTGACTCCACTCATCGCAGACGCGGATAACGTCGCTGATGGAGCCTTCCAGCTCAAGTCTACCCTCGACAAACGCCGCTCCGAGCGCGTCCAGGCTTGGATGGGTGAACTGGGTAACCATTTGTGGGTCCTTGACCACAATCGTGACGCTGGGCGTCGGCCCCAGATTGAATTCATGGCCGTCCCAGAGTCGCAGGCGTAGCGGTAGCTGCAGATTCTGTAAGGCCGGTGGAAGATGCGCGAGCATGGAGTGTTCCCCTGGTTTCAGACGTCTGATGTGAGGGTAGACCATCCTGGAAAATTAGCTGGCTATCGAATTAATAGCCGACTTCTATGATTTGCCACGCTGCAACCAACCATCGTGAATCCACTGCTTGAGCCATGTCACAGCTTGAAGTGGTGCGCCCTCTCCATAGATGACTGTCAATTCGGAGCACAGTTCAGCAAAATTCCATCCCTGTTCAAACAGTCCTTTTAGAGCGTTGGCCTCTTCAGGTTCCAGGCTTCGATAGTGGCAAACCAGATCATTTCGACAGATCACCACAACGCTGGGAGCGTCGAGTCCCGTACTGCCAGGGAACTGCGTTTCATCCTTGGCTGATCGCCAAAGCGCCACACTGTTGAAAGCACACTCAAGCCATTGCAGCGAAGGACTTGGGCTGACTCGCAGCGTCGGCCAGTCGTGCAGTGCCAGCTCCGCCATGTCCTGCATCGTCAACGGCGTTCCCGGTGGCGCATCGAATGCCAGCGTGAAAGCCCACTCCAGAGCGGCGAGTTCGGCCAGTGGTGCACTTTGCTCTTGCACCAAGTGCTGGCGAATAAACGCTTTGAAGCCTTCGCCGAACCAGCGAAGGCTGTAGTGAGCCGAGGGATTTTGACGGATGTACGTGGTGGCGAGCCGTTCGAACTCGTCGTCACCTAGCCAGTTAAGGACTGCGGGATAGTCGCCGCGCAGCACTTCCTGCAGCCGGGCTTGGTAAGCGTTGTGATAAATCGCCAGCCCCGTGCAGACATCCAGCGTCGGCCCACCCATCAAGCTTGAGCCCAGCGCCAAGTCAGCTACCGAAGACTCTCCCGACAGGTAACGCTCAAAGGACTGTTGCCATTCGTTCAGGCGCATTTGTGCCTCCGGGCCAGCACGCTCTCGCCCAGCTCCCGGGCTTTTTGCAGTTCAGTGAGCAGTTCTGCAAACGGCGGAAAATGGTCATCGCGCTCCAGCAGCGTAGCAACAGGACCGAGGTAATCGAGGGTTCGTTGGTAAAGCGCCCAGACCGGATCGCTGACGGGATGGTCATGGGTGTCGATGACGTAATCGCCGTAATCGCTATGGCCGGCCAGGTGGAGCTGGCGAATCCTGTTCGCCGGCAAACCTTGAATGAAGGTCCACGGATCGAAGCCATGATTGCGTGAGCTGACATAGACATTGTTGACGTCCAGCAACAGCTCGCAATCGCTCAGCTGACTCAGGGCGCGAAGAAATTCCCACTCGCTGAAATCATCGCCGGCACTGCGCACATAGCTGGAGACGTTCTCCAATACCAAGGGGCGCTGCAAAACGTCTTGCACCTGGCGCACTCGACCTGCCACGTAATACAGGCTTTCTTCGGTGTACGGTAATGGCAACAAATCATGCAACTGATGGGCGTTGCCACGGCTCCAGCACAAGTGATCGGAAATCCACGCCGGTTTGACGCGATCAGCCAGCCGTTTGAGCTGTTGCAGATAGCCCGGATCGAGAGCATGCGGCCCGCCAATGGACAGCGACACACCATGCATCACCAGCGGATAACGCTCGGCGATGGCATCAAGGTAGTAGAGGGCTTTGCCGCCCTGCACCATGAAGTTTTCGGAGACAACTTCGAACCAGTCCACGGCCGGCGACTGATCAAGAATCTGTTGGTAGTAGGCACTGCGCAAACCCAGGCCATAACCCAGACAAGGAAGGGATGCAGACATTTGCGGACTCCTCGCAAAAAAAGCCGCAGTGGCCATGGGTAGCCACTGCGGCGCCAAGCGGCGGTCGGTTATTCGCCGACCTTGCCGCCCGCTTTCATGCATTCGGCCTGAGTCATCGCCTTGAAGCCGTGCCCTTTGCAGACGCCCTGACCCTTGCAGGCGTTTTCTGCGGTTTTGCAATCGTTCATGCCTTTGCAGGAAGTCACGCCGTAGCAGTGAACCTGAGCCGCGTCGGCGGCTTGGGCCTGCGTGGCAACACCGGCAAACAAGGTTGCAGCGGCGAAGGCGAGAGCGGCACCAGCGGTAGCGGATTTGAAGTTCATTTTTGTATCCTCGGTGATCGTCAGGGTTGTCGGCTGGAACGTTGTTCAGTCCCGACACAGCACTAGAGAGCGCGGCCCCAACGGAGTTACAGAGGCATGCAAAAAAAATTCAGATCGTTCAACTCTCGTCTTTGAGCTTGAGCAAAGGCTCCTGAAAGCGCAGCAAACGCCCAGCGTTGCCCAGTACCAGCAACGTGCTCAAGTTATGCAGCAACGCCGCAATCATCGCGCCCGCCGCACCGAGCCAGCCAAACGCAGCGAAGGCCACAATCGCCAGGGTCCAGCCCAAACCGATGATCACATTGACCTGTAAGGTCTGGCGACATTGGCGACTCAGACGCACACAGGTGCCGAGCCGACGCAGATCGCTGCCGATCAATACAATGTCAGCCGAGGCCAGCGCAATGTCCGCCCCACCCGCGCCCATGGCCACACCGACGACACCGGCCTTGAGCGCCAGGGAGTCGTTGATCCCGTCCCCGACCACCATCGGCCGAAAGCCGCTGCCGATTTCCTTGAGCACGCGATTAAGCTTGTCCTCCGGCAACGCCTGCGCCTCGACATCGCTGATGCCGACATCGCGGGCCAGCGTATGCGCGACGCTCTGCCGATCCCCGGTGAGCAGCAACTGCCGACCCAGGCCCAGTTCTCGCAACTCATTCAGGGCAAATCGCGCCTCGGGTTTGACACTGTCGGCCAGTAACAGCCAGGCGAGAAATTCACCTTTAAGCGCCAGCCCGGCAATCGGACCGTCGTGCTCAGGAACCGCCGACGTGGCAATGCCCAATTGCGCGAACAACTCCGGACGACCGAGGGCGGCCTCACCCTGTTCAGTCATCGCTACCACGCCCAATCCCTGGCGCTCATGGATGTCCGACAGCAACAGGAAATGCTCCTGCGTGACCAGCCCGGCGAGCGCACGACTGACCGGATGACTGCTGGCGGATCCGAGGCTGGCGGCCAGTTTCAGAACATGACTGCGGTCTTCCAGTGGACTGTCGATCGACTGCAAGCGTAGTGTGCCGAACGTCAGCGTACCCGTCTTATCGACCACCAGCGAAGTGAGGTCCGCCAGCTCTTCAAGGAACGCCGAACTGCGAATCAGAATGCCGTGCCGCGCCGCCACCGCCACCCCGGCAATGGCCGTTGCCGGTGCCGACAACACCAGTGCACAGGGACACGCCGCAACCAGCACCGCGAGCATTGCCTGAGCGTCATTGGTGACAAACCACGTCACTGCCGCCAGCAGTAGAACCAACACCATGTAGCTGCCAGCGTAACGCTCCAACAAACGAGTAATCGGCGGCTTGGAACGCTCGGCGCTTTGCATCAGCGCGATGACTTTACCCAGGGTCGACTCGTTGCCGGTGCGGGTCACTTCAATGCGCAGCAGCCCATCGAGGTTGATCGCACCGCCGAACACCGGCATGCCCACGGCGGCTTCCATCGGCACCGATTCCCCGGTAATCGAAGCGGTATCGAGGCTCGCCTGACCGGACAACACCCGACCGTCCGCCGGTACGCGATCACCGGCCCGCACCTCGACCAGATCGCCGGCCTTGAGGGTGCTGTTGTCGACTTCGAGGATCGAACCATCCAACTGCACCTTGCGCGCATGGCTGCGGGTCAGTTTGCCAAGCGCATGAATCGCCTCCTGAGAACCGATCACGCTACGCTCTTCCAGCACGTGGCCGAAGATCATGATGATCGGCAACAACGCGGCGGTCAGTAGATCACCCGTGGCCCAGGCACCCAGCATGGCGAGTGCGATCAACTGGTCGGTGATCCCGTGCAAGCTTGGGTAACGCAGGCTGTACCACGCCGAACGCATGACCGGCACGGCCACCAACAGCGAAGCAAAGCCAAGCAGCAATTGACTGACGCCGGTCTGTTCCGGTGACAGCCAGCGCCAGATCAGACCGAGCCCGAGCAAGCCCAGTGCGAGCATGGCCAGCGTCAGTTGGCGAGCGGCGCTGCGTTGTTCGGCCGAGGACAACATGCTCGGTGCGGCGGCGGATTGCGCGGTCATTGTGCAGCTCCCTGAATGATCAGGCGGGAATCGTCTTTCGGATCAACCGTGGTCACGGAACCGGCCTGACCAAGAATTTTCGGCATCCGTTCGCGGTAAATACGCAGCAGCATTTGCGGGTCGGTGCCCTGCTGTTGAGCCGTGGCCAGACTCAGGACGGTGGCGGTGTCGGCAGACGCTTTTGCCAGTCGTTCGCTGGCTTGGGCATGGGCCACTTGCAACGTTCGATCCGCTTGTTCGTTAGCGGCCTGAGTTGCCTTCTCGGCTTCGGTACGTGCGTTCGCCACGGCTTTGTCGGCTTGTTGACTCGCGGTCAGTACCGCGTTGAAGGCGTTAACCGCAGGGCCGGGCAAACTCGATTGCACGTCGACTCGGGCGACTTCGATGCCCAAGCCCTGCCCTGTTGCCCTCAGTTCGGCCAACCGCTGATTGATGCCCTGCACCAGATCACCGCGCAGACGTTCACGGCGTTCGGCAGCCTGATTGTCGGCGCCGATCAGCTCCGGACGCGCCACCAAAATGGTGTCCAGATCTCGCGCGGCGGTCAGGGCCACGGCACTGCGGGTGACCAACCGATCCAGCGCGGGCAGCACATGTTCACCTTGCAGCACGAACGCATAGGGCTCGGTGACTTTGTAGAACACCCGCACATCGAGTTGCACCACGCCGGCATCACCCGTCAGCAAATAGCCGGACCCGGCGAGTGCATCACTGAGCGGTGTGGCGAACGTGGCCACGCGATCAGCCTGCAAGGCGACATCACTGCGCAACAGGTTTTCCACCCGGCGTTCTATGACCCGATCAGCGGCGGGCAGTAAAACCACCTGCTCAAACGGTCGCGGCCACGCCAGTAATAAACCGGCATTCTGAATGCGATCCAGCGCCCCGAAATGCAGAACCACTGCGCGATTCTGTGGATCAATCTGCCGCACATTGGAGAACGCCCAAGCCAATGCAGCCAGAACCGTTACGGCATACAGCGCCAGAAAAGCCAGGCGTCCGGCCTGAATCCAGGGACTGCTTAACTCATGTGTTCCACGTGGAACTAAACTCATGGCTGCGACCCGGACTTGTTTTCGAGGGTCTGCGGGCCGTCAACCAACACCCGGAACGGCGCGGCATCGGTGCGCAATATCAGTTTGGTGCCCGGCGAAACGATGGTGCCCAAGGTGTCGAGGGAGCGCAGCAAGTTGTAGAGCTGCGGAGATCCGGCGTACGCACGGCCGTAAATCTGTGCTGCTTCGACCCGCGATTGAGCTTCGATGTCAGCCGCCTTTACCGTTGCATCGGCCTGCACAATTCGCGCATCCCGCTCGGCAGCGGACCGGATTTGCGCAGCTTCACGCTTGCCGATTGCGGTGCGTTCGGTCGCAATTGTTTCACGCTCGGCGCGCATGCGATCAACCGTGGCAGTGAGCGTTACCGACGGCAGGGTCAAACGTTCGATGCCGACTTGCAGCACGCGCACGCCATAAGTGGTGAGCAATTGCTGATCGATCTGCTGCCGCAGTTGCGCCTCAAAGTCGGCAATGTGCACTTGATTCGCATCGGTATTAACCAGGTTTGCCAAATCAAAACTGCTGGCCGTGGTTTCCAGCGCGGAGCCGACAAACGTGCGGATCTGCCGTGCCGCTTCATCCGGCTGGTTTTGCACGGCGCGCATGAAGCGTTGCACGTTGTCCGGATCGCCCTGCACCTGCCACGCCACGTAGGCCTGAACGATGATGCGCAAACCGTCGCGGGTGCCGACATCCTGCAAACCACTGGAAGTGGTCCGTAGCCGCAAGTCGACAGGAATGGCCGCTTCAAACGGTGCCGGCCAGCGCCAGCCAAGACCCGGCTCCAGCAATACTCGCGATGGATTGCCGAAGCGCGTGATCACGGTGGCCTCCCCCGAGCGCACCTGGACCAGGCTGGCGGCAGCGATGGCAAACGCCACGAGCAACGCCGCCCAGCCCATGCGCCGCCATGGGAACGGGCCGGCTTCTTGTGGATCGCCGTGGTGGTGATGGTGGTGCCCGTGGTGATGCCCATGTCCGCCATGGCCGTGATCGTGGCCGGCGTGGTCATCGTGATCGTGTGTGTGCGACTGGCTCAATGGGTAGCTCCTGGCTGGGCGCTCGTACGCGGCGACGCAGGATCAGCCGGCAGCGTGAATGTACGGAGGTCGATGGTCGGCGCATTACTGCTGCCACCCAGACGATGATCAAGAATCAGCAGCTTGGCGTTGGCCAGGCCCTGGCTCAGTTGGCTGAGGTATTGTTCGAGCACAAAGGCTTGGCCGGCGCTGGCGTAAGCTTTCCGTTCGGCGTTGAATTTCAGGTCTGCCGCCTGGGCCGTGGCGTTGATTTCATGCGCGCTGGCGGTCGCTTGGTCGCGGGCAATGCTGGCCTGCAGTTGCGCCTGGTTGGTCGCCTCCGCAGCCGCACCGCGTTCCCGCGAGATCAAGGCTTGCGCGCCAATCTGCGCAGCCTGCACACCGTGATAGGCATTGGCGGCGCCGGCCGGTGGGTGAATCGCCTCGACCACGGTGGCGAGAATTTCCACACCGCTATTGAGTTTCCGCAAGTCAGCCTGCACTGCCCGGCCGATCTCTTCAGCGAGCCCTACCCTGTCCTCGCCGAGCAAACCGTCGAGGGTTCGCGAGGCGAAGTCATGCACCAGAATCCGGCTGGCGGTACTGCGAATCAGCGTTGGCACGTCCGCGCTGTTGTAGGTGGCCGCCAGCGCCGCTTGATCGGTCAGGCCGATGCGATAGACAAAACGCACGTCCATGTTGACGATCTGGAAGCTCTGTTTGTCGGCGCGACTGCTGGCGATGACCTGGGATTTATCGTTCACGTGGCTGGCGTCCCATAGCCGATTGGCAATCGCCGGCGCCGGGCCTTCGGCAGGCTCGGGCACGACCGGTGTCGACGCTTCGCCAACACTGGTAGCCAACTCGTGAACTACGCCATTTTCAATACTCAGCACGCGCCCCAACGGCCACGGCAAACCAGCGTGCAAGCCAGGTCCAAACACCTCCACCGGTTTGCCGAAACGCTCGTAGATGCCCCGCCCTTGCAACGGTATTTCGTGAATACCGGTAAGTGACCAGCCGACAAAGGCAATCACCGCCAGCACCGGCAAAAACGCCCGGCGCATGTAAGTGAAGGCCCAGATCTGCCGCAAGTCGATGCCAAAACGGTTGTGCAGTTCGTGTTGCAACGCAAGCAGCGGTTGCGGCGGCCAGCGCAGCATGTCGGCGACAAAACTGCGCGCCAGCAACGTCGGTTCCAGTTGTTCACGCTTCGGGCTGAACAGCGACAACACCGCACGTAGCAGCAACTCGACCGCGACCAGCCCCGGCAGCAAACCGATCAGCACCGCCAATCGCACCGGCCAGACCGAGGTTTCACTGGCGAACAACAGACACAACGCGCCGATCACCAGGCAAATGATTGCCACCCGCGTTAATTGCGCCAACGGCCCGGCTTCGGGCCATTGAGCGATGTTTTCCTGGGCCAGTTGCCGCTCGACCACCAGCAGACCAAACGCCAGCAGCAATGCCAGCGCCGCGCCGACGCTGGCCGACAACCCCAGCGCGGCGGGCGGTAATGCGAGGTTCCAGAACTGACTGATGCTGAACAACGTCAACAGCGCCCAACCGCCGAGCCAGAGCGTTGGCGCGCCGATCTGGCCAAGCATTCTCATCGAGCCCTGACTGAGTCGCTCCAGCAGCCGCTCATACCACCCTTGCGGTGCAACGGCTTCTTCGACCACGACCACGGACAGCGGCGGGTCCATCGCCTGCGTTCGCCACCGGGTCACCCACCAGGCGGATTGCAGACCGGCGACCAGCACCAGTAAAGCGGCGCTCTGACTCACCAACAACGCGCCCCACAATGACTGCGGCGCAAACAACCCGACAAACAACGCCAGCACCAGCCCGGCCGCTGCCAAAGCACTCAGGCCAATGGCGAACTGGCGCAATCGCCGCCCCTGAAAGAGCGCCTGCTGAAAGCGCGGCAGCCCTGCTACCTGCGCGCCATCGACTTCGAGATCGACTTGCATACCACCCCAGTGCTTATTCAATGCGGACATCGCGTTTCGTTACGATATAACGAAAACGGTGAAATTTTTGTACTAAATCCTGTTATCTAAAGGCGCGGAACCTGTCGCTAGGCTGAAGCCTTGACCGAAACTGCGATAAACGCTCATATTACGCTCGTAATTTTTATCAACTACTACGGTTAACCAGCCCGATCCCTTCACTTCAGGAGTACATCCATGAGCAGCTACGACGTCGTGATTCTGGGCGGTGGCCCCGGTGGTTATAACGCCGCGATCCGTGCCGGCCAGCTGGGCTTGAAAGCGGCCTGCGTCGAAGGTCGCGCGACCCTGGGCGGCACTTGCCTGAACGTCGGCTGCATGCCGTCCAAGGCGCTGTTGCACGCTTCCGAACTCTACGACGCGGCCATGGGCGCGGAATTCGCCAACCTGGGCATCGACGTCAAACCCACCCTCAACCTCGCCCAGATGATGAAACAAAAGGATGAAAGCGTTACTGGGCTGACCAAGGGCATCGAGTTTCTGTTTCGCAAAAACAAAGTCGACTGGATCAAGGGCTGGGGCCACATCGACGGGCCGGGCAAAGTCACGGTCACCGACAGTGCCGGCGGCAAGACCGAGCTGAGCGCCAAGGACATCATCATCGCCACCGGCTCCGAGCCCACTCCCCTGCCGGGCGTCGACATCGATAACCAACGCATTCTCGATTCCACCGGGGCGCTGTCGCTCGCCGAGGTGCCCAAACACCTGGTGGTGATCGGTGCCGGCGTCATTGGCCTGGAACTGGGCTCCGTGTGGCGGCGCCTGGGTGCTCAAGTCACGGTAGTCGAATTTCTCGATCGCATCTGCCCGGGGGTAGACATTGAGGCAGGCAAAACCCTGCAGCGCTCGCTGAGCAAACAGGGCATCACCTTCAAGTTGAGTTCGAAAGTCACCAGCGCCACGTCAACGGCGAGCGGTGTTCAGCTCAGCATTGAACCGGCGGCCGGCGGCACCGCCGAGTGGCTGGAGGCCGATTACGTGCTGGTGTCGATCGGGCGCCGGCCGTACACCCAAGGCCTGGGTCTGGAAAACGTCGGCCTCGTCACGGACAAGCGCGGCATGCTCGCCAACAAGGGTCACCGCACCGAAGCGCCTGGCGTGTGGGTAATCGGTGACGTCACGTCCGGGCCGATGCTCGCCCACAAGGCCGAAGACGAAGCCATGGCCTGCGTGGAACAGATTGTCGGCAAGGCCGGCGAAGTGAATTACAACCTGATTCCCAGCGTGATCTACACCAAACCGGAGCTGGCCAGCGTCGGCAAGACCGAAGAGCAGCTCAAGGCCGAAGGTCGCGCGTACAAGGTCGGTAAATTCCCGTTCACTGCCAACAGCCGAGCCAAGATCAACCACGAAACCGAAGGCTTCGCCAAAGTGCTGGCCGATGAACGCACGGACGAAATTCTCGGCGTGCATCTCGTAGGCCCGAGCGTCAGTGAAATGATTGGCGAGTATTGCGTGGCGATGGAATTCAGCGCCTCGGCCGAGGACATTGCGCTGACGTGCCATCCGCACCCGACACGGTCGGAGGCGTTGCGTCAGGCGGCGATGAATGTGGAGGGGATGGCGACGCAGATGTAAGACTGTAGGTTTTCGTTATCCGGTCTACCGCTGTCGCGAGCAGGCTCACTCCCACAGTTGATTTGTGGCGTTCACAAAACCGTGTAGGAGTGAGCCTGCTCGCGATGGGGGCGATGCGGTCTAAAGCGGAAGATGCCCCAACGGCAACGCCCCGGGCGTCTTCACCGTGTGAATCGCAAAGTTACTGCGGATATCGCTCACACCCGGCAACTTCAGCAGCCTCTCGGTGAGAAAGCGGTCATACCCACGCAAATCCGGCACCACCACCTGCAGTAAAAAATCCGATTCGCCAGACACCAGAAACGCCGAAATCACTTCCGGCAACGCCGTTACCGCCACACGGAACGCTTCGGCTTGCTCGTCGTTGTGACGCTCGACCTTGACCCCGACAAACACCGTCAGCCCTAGCCCCACTTCATCGCGATCCAGATTCGCCTGATAACCGCGAATCACCCCGGCCTCTTCCAGCATCCGCACTCGACGCAAACAGGGCGAGGCAGACAAACCGATTTCGTCAGCCAATTGCACATTGCTCAGTCGACCGTCCCGTTGCAGGGCCGCGAGGATCTTGCGGTCGTAGGCGTCCAGTTTCATGGTTTGGCAGATCCTGATGGTTTGATCCTATATAAGCAGCAGGTTATGCCAATTTTCCATGCTTTAGAAGCTGACTTCGCAACCACCTGCCCTGCCCTTGCGTCCTAGACTGGCCCTACCGAATCGACAACGAAAGGGGCGCAACATGGCAGGACTCTGGCTGTTTTTCATGGCATTGGCGGTGGTGTATTTGTTGCCTGGGCCGGACATGATCCTGCTGTTGCAAACCGGCGCCCGTCAGGGAAAAGGAGCGGCATTGGCGACGGCGGTGGGCTTGGGGATTGCCCGTGGCTGCCATGTGGCGTTGGCCGCGTTGGGGTTGGCGGCATTGTTCAAAGCGGCGCCCTGGACGTTCGATGTGGTACGTCTGGCCGGGGCCGCGTATCTGCTGTGGATGGGTATTCAATGTCTGCGGACGACGATGCTGCCGAACCTGAACGGCACCGAAACGACGGCAGTAAAACCGCGCTGGTCGGCGTCGATTCAGCGCGGCCTGCTCACCAATTTGCTCAACCCCAAGGCGTTGCTGTTCTGTTCGGTGCTGCTGCCACAGTTCATCGATCCACACACCGGTTCAGTCCTCAGGCAATTCGCGATCCTGGGCATGGTGCTGGTCAGTGTCGGCTTCCTCTTCGACAGCGCCTACGCATTGGTCGGCGCGGCACTGGGCCGTTGGCTGCAACGCAGTCCTTCGGCCCAGCGACTCCAGCAATGGCTGTTTGGCAGCCTGTTGATCGGTTTCGCAGTGCGGCTGACCTTTGTGCAACAAGCGTAAGCCTTACCGCGTCCGACGACGGCGACGGTTGATCAACAGCAATGCCACCGCCGTCACGCCGACGACACCGCCGATCTGCAGCGGCCACTTGTAGGGCCGCAGTATGGAACGCGTTGCGTCAGTGGCCTGGGTTACATATCGCTTGCTGGCGTTTTCGAAGTCGGGATAAGGGCACTGGTGACCAAAATCCACCGCCCAATCCACATAAGGTCCTTCTTTTACATAGCGCTGGTACAGCGCACTTTGCTCTTCAAGGCTGCTGTTCCAGCCCGCCGCCGCGCACAGCACCGCCGCAAACGCCTGGCTGGTGTGCGGCAAGTTATCAGCGGCGCGACGGGCCAATGCCGTGGCCACGAACCGATAGTGATAGCGCTCGTCAGGTTTGGCGGCACTGGCTTGCTGGCGCCGGACTTCACCTTCAGCCACTAACGGTCCGACCTTCAGCTCAGTGTTTTCGAGGCTGTAATTGCCGCCAAACGTGGCGTAGTCCGGGGCCATCTCGTAACCGAGAATGTCCATGCCCCACTCGCGCGCCGTCCAGGCGGCATTGAACAGGGCGGCGGCGCGTTTGGTCGGCCACCATGCTGCATCAGCCAATTGACGCTGTTGCGCATACAACCGGGCTTTCTTCTGCAGATCAGGATTGTCGAAGTACACCAGCGTTTCGTCGTAACGCTCTTCGCGCAACAACCGACGGCCGAGCAGATTTCGCAGTTTCGCCGCCACCGGCAGTGGCACGTAGTTGTCACGGTCCTGCTGGGTCAACGGCGGTGGCTTGGGCACCTGAGTGTCGACGTAATGCTTGAGTTCATCGACGGTCAGCACCCGTTCGGCCACCGTCGCGGCATCGAACCAGTAGAGGCTTTGGCTGCGATACAACTGATCGAACGCTTGCAGATAATCCCCGCGTTGCAGCGCCAGAATTGCGCTTTCGCCTTCGACCCGACACTTGGGCTGAAGCGTTTCGTAATCGTAGTCCGGCGTGCGACGCTCACCCCACGATTCATTCTGCGGGAACGCTTGAGCCGCCTTCGCATACGCCGCAGCCGCCGCGGTTTTATCGCCATCGCGCAACGCCAGTTTCGCCCGCAACCACCACGCCAGGCCGCCGTCACCGGCGTGTTCCAGGAAGGCCTTGGCGCTCGCGTAATCGCCTTGTTGATAATTCATCGCGGCCAGTCGATCCGCGTTATCCAGGCTGCCGCGGGTGCTGCTTTGCAGCAGTTTGATCAGTTTCAATTCGTTGGGTGGTTGATCACCAAATGACCAGCCCAGGCGGCTGATCAACGACGCGGTGACCAGTTGTTGTACCGGTTTACCTTTGAGCAACGCGGTCAATTGATCGTCAGGCATCGCCAGCAGATCGGCCATCAGCAGCTTCAATGAGGTGTAACCCACCGCCGAGCCGTGCAGGTTTTGCGTGGCGTAGAGTTCGATGGCGCTGTCCCAGTCGCCAGCGGTACGGGCCACCCGAGCTTCTTCGCCGAGGCTGGCGACACCCAGTTCCAGCGGATCGCTGAAGCCATCGATACTCAGCTGACGGGTTTGCTCGAACGCCTTGCGCGACTGCGCCAGCCGATCGGGTGATGCGTCCACCTCGGCGCTCATGGCAAACAGCGTCCGGCCCAGCGAATACGCGGCCCAGGTGCTGCGCAAGGCGCGTTGATCGGCCGGCAGCGCCAGCACTTTTTCGAAGTATTCGGCAGCCAAACGATGATCGCCCGCACTGAATGCCGCAGCGCCCGCCAGATACAGCTTGAGCTCGGCCGGCAGGCTCGCACCTTGTTCTTCGACCTGATGCGCCTGCGGCAGGCTGCGCAATTGTTTCACCAGCGCTTGCTGTTCCGCCGTCAGCCCGGTCTGCTCAGCGGTGTCCCGCTGCGCTGCGTAATCCGTCGCCTCCATACTGTAGGGCGACTGCGCGACATTCTTGAGCCCCGCGATCGCATGCCCGAGTCGATTGACTTCAAACTGGAAGTTGCCTTCCGGCAGCTCCGCCAATGACTGGCTGCGGTTATCCAGCAGGCGCATCGGGAAGTCCGGCCCGCAGGCCAGCGCCGAACCCAGCGGCAGGCTAAGGCTCAGGCAGAGCAGATGGCGGGGCCAGTTACGGGGAAACATTCGAACCTCCTTGATCAATTTTTGTGCAGCGTGCCCAACCGATTGCACGCTGCCCACCGGCGGCTATTCGGCCGTCGCTAAGGCGGGTGAAGGTAAGCAGATCGGGGCTTTGTTGCAACGCGTAACCGGCCAGCGCATCGGCGCCGTCACAACCCTGCGCGGCCAGGGTCACGCGTTCGGGCCACGGGCTGTCGAGGTTGCCCTGGTTGCTGACGCTGATGTCATAGAGGCCGTCTTGCGCACTAAGTTTCACACTCAAGCGGCTGTCGAGTGCGTCACCGCGTGCCACCGCAGCCAGGGTTGTCAAACTCCAGGCCCGACGGTCGCCCGCCAGCGGCAGGCGAAACCAGATCAGGCCGGCCAGATGAGCCGGCGGATCGGCGCGTAAATCCATGGCGAGTGTGCGCAGTTGCAATGGATCAGCCAGCAGTTCACGGCGTTCGCCGCCGCGTCCCACCGGCACTTCGCTTTCCACCACCGGCGCACCACTGGCGCCGGACAATAAGGCCACGCCGTAGGCCGGGAGTGCCAGATAGAAAGGCTTCGTCGTGACGCGCCCCCAGCCCTTGGCCCACTTTCGTGCCTGATCCGGGTCGAACAACCCGCGCCGAGGATCGCTCACCGCGTGCACCTGCAACACGCTGCTGTCGACGGTCGATAACAGCGCCGGCAGTTCGGGGCTGTCCAGCCAGGCCGGCAGCGCCGTGATGCTCAGCGGTAATGTGGTCGGTAAAGCCGCGCGCAGGTGCGTTAGAAATGCTCGATAGGCTGCTAGCCGGGCATTCCCCGCATCATGGTCAATTTCCACACCAGACAGCGTCAGCCCCTGGCCTTGCCAGTCGCTGAGCAGCTGTTGGATTTGCGCAGTGACCTCATCCTGGTCCAACGACTGGAGCTGACCATCTAGGCGAATCACCGCGATCAGCGGCCGATCATCGCGTTTAAGCAACGCCGCATCGACCCGTGCACGACGCCAGCCGTCCTTGGGAAACGCCTGTAAGGCCAACACCCGTAACGTCGAAAAGTCCCCCCGACTGTCGCGCAGGGCCGCGTCATGGGCGGGCGTCCATTGCCGTTGCCAGACGTAGAGTTGTTGATCGAGCGGCGGCACGTCGTGTTGCTCGCAGCCGTTGAGCAGCATCAGCACCGTCAGCCAGACGATCAAACGCGGGGAAAACACCATTGAAACCCTTGAGCCAAAACCGACCTTTGTAGCAGCTGCCGTAGGCTGCGGCTACCTGGGCGTCTACACCATCGGCTTGCGGGCGATGATCACCTGACTTTTCGCCACGACCGCGTCCAGCGCCTGTTTGATCTGTGCGCCGCGAGGGGACGCCAGCACCGCTTGCCAAGTGTCGGCCCAGTGGTTGAGCAACGGGTGGTCGGCATTGCTGAAGTCGACCTTGGCTTCCCAAAACAGCAACATCCACATCGACCAGTAAAACCCGTACTGGCTGTGGCTGAGCACTTCCAGGCCGGCATCGCTGACCATCGCCTTGAACTGCTCTTCGCTGATGATGCGAATGTGGTTGGGCTTCTGGAAATACTCCGGCGCGGCGATGTCCTTTTGCAGGTCTTCGGAGCTCGGGTGCGGAACGCTGAGCAAATACAGCGCCCCCGGCTTGCCGACCCGCACCAGTTCGGCGAGGAACTGCGCAGGATCGTCCACATGCTCGATGACTTCGGTGGACACCACACGGGTAGCGGTGGCGTCGGCAATCGGCAGCGGATTGCAGTCGGTGACATGACATTCAACATCGCGCGCCGGGGTATCGCCGAGGCGCTGGCGGGTGGCTTCGACCTTGGCCGCGTCGATGTCGGCGATGATGATCTTCGCCCCGCGCATGCCGCAGAAATGCACGTTGCCGCCGTCACCACAGCCCACGTCCAGCAGCGTGTCTTCGGCGCTCACCGGGAACCCGGTGAACAGCTCGCCGGTTTGCTGATTGAACCAGCCACTGAGCATCGCATCGTGCAGGCCGAGCATGTACGGGTCGACTTTCTCGACCTTGTCTGCCGCAGGCGTCGCGGGAGCGGGCGTGCCCGCCGTGAGTTTCTTCAAAAGGCTCAGCATGAGGTAGCTCCAGAGGATGGGACGGCTGTTCGGGACGTGCTCAGGCGTTTGACCAGCGAGGCGCCGCGGTTGCGCATGGGCATTTCGATGTAGCGGTAGTTGAGTTCACTCAGCAGCACGATCAGGCCGCCGGCCATCAGCAACGTCAGGACCGGATGGCCCGCCGGGCTGGGCAGCCCGGCAGCCTGTAAGCGGAACGTGAATTCACGCACCAGCAAGTAGGCCGGGATGTGGATCAGGTAAATCCCGTAAGACCGGCTGCCGACCCACGTCATGACATTTTTCAGCAGGCCTCGAGGCAGCAGATAATCACGGTTGTAAGACGCGACCCAAACCAGCACCGCGCACAACACGGCAATCACGCCGATGCGGTATTGGGTAAAGGTAAAGCGATCAGTCGCCATGAAACTGAGCGCCAGCGACAGCACGATCAACGCCAATACGCCAGCCCAGGGGCGACGCAGAAACGTCGGTTCCCAGCGCCGGTACGAAGGCTGCGCACTCCACATCGCCAACAACACGCCGAGGGCCAGCGCATCGGTGCGAACCACCATCAGGATCGGTGTGCGCAACGTGAAAATCTGCACCGCGACCAACGCCAGCAACGCCCAGACCAGATGCTTGCGGCAGACCAGGATCAGCAGCGGAAACAGCAGGTAGAACTGCTCTTCCAGCGACAGGCTCCAGTACACAAAACTGGTGCCGTATTCGTAGTGATAGAAGCTGTCGGCGAAGCGGAAGTTGGCGTATTGCGCCACACCGGCCAGCGTCGCCTGCACGTTGGCGTGCAGCGTACCGAACGCACCGGAGCGGTTGAGAAAGAGGCACGCCAGCAACATCAGCGCCAGCCACAACCAGGCCGACGGCAACAATCGAAAGGCTCGGCGCAGCCAGAAATTACGCGTCTGCTGCCAGTACTCCTGACGGGTGCTGCACCCTTGCAACGCCGGGATCAAACTGCGCGCGATGACAAATCCCGAGATCGCGAAAAACAGATCGACGCCCCACCACGGCTGACCGAACGCGGTAATGGTTTGCAGCAACGGCACCGAGGCTGCAAAGAGGCTGTCTTGCAGGTGATGAAACAGCACGCCAAGTACCGCGATACCGCGCAACAACTCGATGTCCATGATCCGTTTGTCATTACTCATGCCGTCCTCCTGGACGCTGCATCGGCATTCACCGGTTTGCGCGCAATGATCACCTGGCTCTTGGGCATGAACTGATCAAGCATCTGCTTGATCGCCAAGCCGTCGGGTTGCGCCAGCAAGTCTTGCCAGGTTTTCGCCCAGCTTTCCATCAGCGGCGGGTACGGCGCCTGAATGCGGTCACGCACCGCGCCGCCCAGATCCCGACCGGCAGCCCGCTCGCTGGCCCAGAAGAAGATCATGCCCATCACCCAGAAAAACCCGGTGGCCTGACGATGCTCGATCACCAGCCCCGCGTCCTCCACCAGTGCGGCAAAGCGTTCCGGGGTAAAAATGTGTACGTGATTGGGCGATTGGAAGTAATTCGCCGGGGCGATGCCCTTTTGCAAATGTTCGCCCACCGGTGCCGGAACGCTGAGCAGGTACAACGCACCAGGTCGGCCCATGCGCACCAACTCGGCCATGAACGGCTCCGGTTGATCGATATGCTCCAGCACTTCCATGCACACCACTTTGCTCGCGCAACCGTCCGCCAGCGGCAATGGCAGGCTGTTGCTGACCAGACCGAGATTGGCTTTATCCGATTGCGTCTCCACTTGCCGGGCCAGGTCGCGGACCTTGTCATGTTCGCTGTCGGTGAAGATCACCGACGCGCCTTGGCGCACCGCAAACAAGGTGGCGACCCCTTCGCCACAGCCGACGTCCAGCAAGGTGTCGTCGGCGGTAATGGCAAACCCCTTGAGCAGTTCGCCACTGTCACCTGAAAACCAGCCGTCATGCATCGCATCATGCAAACCGACTTCTCTTGGCGACACACGGGTGGGCTCAACCAGCAACGGCGCGGGTTCTGGCTTCGCTTCAGGAAAGAAACGTCTGACCAATGCGCGGATCATGCCTCGGGGGTTTCCACGGCGCGGGTTTCGAACAGCCGGGCAAAAAAGGCCTTCAGGCGCTGCTCGGCAGTGGCCTGGCTGCAGAATGCCTTGAGGCTGGCCACGGCGTGCGCGGACATCTGCGCATAACGTTCAGGGTCGTTCCTGGCGACGTCGTAGCTTGTCCGGTATGCGCGGCACAACGACGACCAGTTGGTGACGTATCGCAATGTCCGGAACGCCCGGCGCGGATCATGCGGCCAGGCGGTCAGTTCGTCCGTGGACTCGATGAGGAACGCATTGTCGACATCCAGGTAATCGATCATCGCCGTGGTCCGTGGCGCCACCGCCGGTTTTCCACAGGACATGAACTCCATCAGCGGCAGGCACTGGCCCTCGCCGTAGGACGTGTTGACTGCGTAACTGGTCGCCTGCACCAGACGCTCATAATCCGCATCCGCGAGGTAGCCATAAATCAGCACGATGCGGCAGCGATAGGACTGGTTTTTGTACAGGTGGTGAAGGATGTCGGTCAGCGCGGCTTCGGCATCGTGGTGGGTCAGTTTGAGCACCAGTGTCGCGTCATCCACTTCGCGGAACGTCACGCAAAAAGCACTGAGCATGTCTTCCCAGTTCTTGCGCCCGTCGCCGGGGTTGAACACCGAGGTGTAGATCACGCCGTCCAGAACCAACTCGTGTTCACGTGGCGGGGCCTCGAAGTCGATGCCTACGCCTTCGCGCGATGACGCAGGCCCGAAGGCTCGCAAGTCGAGTTCGCGGCTGTCGGCCAGCAGCCCTTTGATCTTCAATCGCACCTGGCTGGCCAAGGGCTGACGCTGCAATTGCGCGCCGCGCTCGGCAAACCGGTCCCACACCGGAGCCGGCACCGCGACGATCGGATAGTCGGCGCCCATCGCCTCGCGCGCTGCCGTCACGGTGTAGCTGGAATGCGTAATCGCCGCACCTGCTGCCCGCAACACCGTGCGCCAGTCATTGAGCGGGTCACCGGCAAAGGGCTCGTTGGGGATGGTGCTGAACTCCCACGCGAACACCGGCAGCGTCGGGCAAGCAAGATTGACCGGCGTGCGATGAGGGGGCGAAAACGACAGAAACACGCAGTCTTCGCCTCGGGACAGACACTCCCGGTACAAGGCATCAACTTCAGTCTGCGGGTCGCGGACTTCCACCACGCGCCCCAGCCTTTCCAGCACGGGCCGGTACTCCTTGAGCACGAAGTAGTAGCTGTATTCCGAACGGCCCAGGTTCTGGGCGATGGTGTGCTGGTTGGTTTCCGAATGAATGATGATCAGCATGCGGCGTTATCCGTTGCGGTCGCTGCCGGCGAGCCCTGTGGCGCAAGCCCGAAAAAATCCGCCAGGCGCTTTTGCACCGGGGCGAAAGCGCAATAGTCGTGCATACGCTCGACGGCGGCTTGGGACATGCGCCGATAGTCCTGCGGTTGCGCCTTGGCCATCCGGTAGCTGTTTTCGTAGGCTGTTTTAAGCGAACCCCAGTCCGGTCGATAGCGCAGGGTGCGGTAGATGATCCGGGTGTCCTGCGGCCAGATGGTCAGTTCTTCGCTGGACTTGACCACAAAGGCCACGCGCTCATCGATGTAATCTTCCATGGCCGTGTGATCCGGGGCGATCACCGGTTTGCCGCTGGCCATGAATTCCATCAGCGGCAGGCACAGCCCTTCGCAGCGCGAGGCATTGACGTAGAAACTGGCCGCTGCGTAAAGCCGGGCGTATTGCGGATCGTCCAGGTAACCGTGCATCACCACCACCCGACAGGCGAATGGCGAGAGTTGCGCGAGCAAGGTCATCAGCTCGTCGTAGTAAGACGACAGGTCGCTTTGGGTAATCTTCAGCACCAGCGTGGCGTCAGACGTTTCACGAAAGGCCCAGCAGAATGCGGTGATCAAGTGATGCCAGTTCTTGCGCCCGTCACGCGGGTTGAACACGGTGACGTAGATCACGCCATCGACCCGGGTTTCTACCAAAGAGGTGGTGTCTGGCCAATTGCGCGGTTCAGGTTCTGGCACAGCAATTGTCAGCGGGCCGGCGATGGCTGGCAGGTATTCGGCCACTCGAGCATGCGCTGCATCGGAGAGCAAATCGCGGATGCCTTCCCAGTACCACTGGCTGAGATAGTGCGTGCGAGGCAATGGAACCGGCAGCGTTTTGCCCATGTCCCGGCGCCACATGTGCAGGTAATGCCGGGCAATGACCAAGCGGCGTTTCAGTGTCAGTGGCGGCGGCTTCAACGCTTCCAGCGCCGCGAGTTCCTCGGCCGTGGGCGGCGCCGGAATCAGCGCATCGGCGCTGAGCCCGAGGGTATGCGAATCGAATATGCAGCCCTTGATGTCCAGCGTCGAACCGGCGTTCACCGGGACGCTGGTGTGCTGGCTGCGAATGGCCGCAAAGTTTTCCCACAACGGCGTCGGCAACACCAGCACCGGGAAGTCCTCACCCATGGACCGACGAATCGCCCGGGCGGTATGAGTGGATAGCGTGATCACCCGGCCCTGACGCGCGAGCATTTGCGTCCAGTCCTGACGCGGGTCGTTGTCCCACTGCTCATCGGGAATCGAATCAAACTCCCAGGCCACCACGCAAATCGTCGGGCACTCAAGGTCGTTCGGGGTTTTCTGTGGCGGCGTAAAAGACAGGAACAGACTGTCCTCGCCAGCGGCCAGCAGTTGTTTGTAGAGGGGATCGACCTCGGCGGTGGAGGACACCACGTGCACGCGCCCAAGGCTTTCGAGCACCGGGCGATACGCCTTGAGCACGAAGTAGTAGCTGTATTCGGGACGACCGAGGCTCTGACTGATCGAGCTGTCGTTGACGTCCGAGTAAAGAATGAAATTCATGGCATCCCACGATGAAACCGCCATCCCGGCAGCCCCACTCTATGACGGCAAAGCCAACAGAGCGCCGGTGTTTGCCGGTCGTCGTCCATCGTCTTTTTGCTCGTCTACGTTCTTGTTTTAATGGTCAGTCTCGTGGGGTCCGGGAGCAACCCGCACGAACACTGGATAATCGTGACGAGGGGCATTCTAAACACATCCGTCGAGGATTCGTGAACCGCCCGGCGAGAATAAATCAGCCTACGCTAACGAGAACTGACCAGTCACGGTTGGACCTGTTGAAATTGATGAGCAATTGGCACAGATTGGATACCAAACAACTACAACAATGCATTTCTCCTGTCTTTCGACCAACCCATCCACCCGGTCTGTCAGACATCTCCATAAAGCCTGTGGGGAAACGGACGAAATGAATGACCAAGGGGCTGCTGTTTGAAAAAGCGTCTGTTCGTGACGGGTCTGAGTGGATTCGTCGGACAACACATCCAATCTCGCCTGAACGCTGATGCCTCGGCATGGACACTTCTGCCTGCCGCTTCCCGTTACGATCTCGCCGAGCCCGGCAGCCTCGAAGGCCTGTGGCCCGAGATGCCCGATGCAGTCATTCACCTGGCCGGCCAGACCTTCGTCCCCGAAGCCTTCCGCGATCCGGCGCGCACGCTCAACATCAACCTGCTCGGCACCCTGAACCTGCTGCAAGCCCTGAAGGCCCGCGGTTTCACCGGGACGTTTCTGTACATCAGTTCTGGCGACGTCTACGGCCAGGTCATCGAAACCGACCTGCCCATTACCGAACAACAGCCACCCTGCCCGCGCAATCCCTATGCCGTGAGCAAACTGTCGGCGGAATTCCTTAGCCTGCAATGGGGCCTGAGCGAAGGCTGGCCGGTCATGGTTGCCCGTCCGTTCAACCACATTGGCACCGGCCAGAATGAAAGCTTCGCCATCGCCAGCGCAGCCCGGCAGATCAGCCGAATCAAACAAGGCTTGCAAGCGCCGCAACTGGAAGTCGGTGACATCGACGTCACGCGCGATTTTCTCGACGTTGACGACGTGATTTCGGCCTACCTGGCGCTGCTGGAAAAGGGCGTGCCGGGACAGGTCTACAACATCTGCTCGGGACACGAGCAGAGCATTCGCAGTTTGATCGAACAACTGGGGGACCTCGCCCAGGTCGACATGCAATTGATTCAAGACCCCGCGCGCCTTCGTCGCGCAGATCAGCGTCGCGTTTGTGGCAGCCATGCCAAGCTTGCCCAGACCACAGGATGGACGCCTGAAATCACAACACAACAATCCCTGCGGGCGATCCTGTCCGACTGGGAGAAGCGAGTACGACAAGAATGACTAAAAGTGCACTGATCACAGGGATCACCGGCCAAGACGGCGCTTATCTGGCCAAACTGCTGCTCGACAAGGGGTATAAAGTCCACGGCCTGGTGGCGCGGCGCAGCAGCGATTCACGCTGGCGCTTGCGTGAAATGGGCGTCGAGGGCGACATCGTTTACCTGGACGGCGACATGGCCGATGCCTGCTCGGTGCAGCGCGCGGTCATCAAGTCAGCCCCGGACGAGGTCTATAACCTGGCGGCGCAAAGCTTTGTCGCCGCCTCCTGGGACCAACCCGTCACCACCGGTATCGTCGACGGCCTGGGCGTGACTCACCTGCTCGAAGCCATTCGCCAATTCAGTCCGCACACGCGTTTTTATCAAGCGTCCACCAGCGAAATGTTTGGCCTGATCCAGGCCGAGCAGCAAGACGAAAACACTCCGTTCTATCCGCGTAGCCCGTACGGCGTGGCCAAACTGTATGGCCACTGGATCACCGTGAACTACCGCGAAAGTTTCAATCTGCACGCCAGCAGCGGGATCCTGTTCAACCACGAATCGCCCCTGCGCGGCATCGAGTTCGTGACCCGCAAAGTGACCGACGCCGCTGCCCGCATCAAGCAGGGCAAACAGCAGGAACTGCGCCTGGGCAACATCGACGCCAAACGCGACTGGGGATTTGCCGGCGACTACGTCGAAGCCATGTGGCTGATGCTGCAACAAGACAAGCCTGATGACTTTGTGGTCGCCACCGGCATCACCACCACCGTGCGCGAAATGTGCCGGATCGCCTTCGAACACGTCGACCTGAACTACCGCGACTTCGTGAAAATCGACCCGGCGTTTTTCCGCCCGGCCGAAGTGGAAGTGCTGCTGGGCAACCCGGCCAAAGCCCAGCGCGTACTGGGCTGGAAGCCGAAGACCGATCTGGATACCTTGATCCGCATGATGATGGATGCGGACATGAAACGCGTCGCCAAGGAGTAGGCCATGCTGATTCCCGTGATTCTCTCCGGCGGTGCCGGTACGCGCTTGTGGCCGGTGTCCCGCGAGGGCCATCCCAAGCCGTTCATGACCTTGCCCGACGGTCAGTCGCTGCTGGGCAAAACCTATCGGCGGGCCGCCGGCCTGCTCGATGGCTGGGGCGATATCGTCACGGTGACCAACCGCGACTACTACTTCCAGAGCAAGGATCACTATCAGGAGGCGCAGCTCAGCCGTCATCGCGGGCACTTCATGCTGGAGCCGACGGGCCGCAACACGGCCCCGGCCATCGCCGCCGCCGCCCTGTCACTGCAAGCCCTGCACGGCGATGAAGCGATCATGGTGGTGATGCCCGCCGACCATTTGATCCTCAACGAAGATGCTTTGAAGACCGCCGTGGAACACGCCGTGGCACTGGCCAGGGAGGGTTTCCTGGTGACCTTCGGCGTGGTGCCGACCGCGCCGGATACCGGTTTCGGCTACATCGAAACCGGCGCTGCGCTGGACGGAAAAGGCGCGGCCAAAGTGCAGCGCTTCGTCGAAAAACCTGATTTGCAAACCGCGACACATTACCTGGAGAGCGGCCATTTCCTGTGGAACTCCGGGATGTTCTGCTTCTCGATCGCCACCGTGCTGGCCGAATTGCAGATCCACGCCCCCGAGTTGCTCGAGCAGACGAAAACCTGCATGGCGGCCAGTAGCCCGGTGGAAACCGTCGGTTGCCTGCAACAGGAATTGTCCCCGGCGTTGTTCGCCGAGATCACCGACATCTCCATCGACTACGCGCTGATGGAACACTCCGACAAAGTGGTCGTGGTGCCCGCCCGATTCGACTGGAGTGATATCGGCTCCTGGGGCGCAGTGGCCGCACTCGTGCCTGCCGATGCACAAAACAACCGTGCCAGCGGCGATGCCGTGTTCATCGACAGCCACAACAACTTTGTCCAGAGCGAAGAACGGTTGGTAGCGGCCGTAGGTGTGGATAACCTGATCATCATCGACACCGCCGACGCCGTGTTGGTCGCCCACGCCGATCGCGCGCAGGACGTGCGTCGGGTGGTCAAGCAGCTCAAGGACAAGAAGCACGAAGCCTATCGCCTGCACCGTACGGTCAGCCGGCCGTGGGGCACCTACACCGTGCTCGAAGAAGGCCCTCGCTTCAAAATCAAACGCATCGTGGTCAAGCCCGGTGGTAAGTTGTCGCTGCAGATGCACCACCATCGCAATGAACATTGGGTGGTGGTCGAAGGCATGGCCAAGGTCACCAACAACGGCACCGGTACTCATCTGGTCGCGAAGAACGAATCAACGTTCATTGCCGCCGGCCACAGGCATCGCCTGGAAAATCCCGGCGTGATTGACCTGGTGATCATCGAAGTGCAAAGCGGCGAATACCTGGGAGAGGACGATATCGTCCGCTTCGAAGACCAATACGGCAGGACGGTTTGAATGCTGCTTTCTTTGTACCGCTCGCTGTGGGGCTATCGGGGATTCATCCTCGGTAGCGTCAAGCGAGAATTCCAGGCGCGTTACCGAAATTCGTTGTTCGGTGCCCTGTGGACCGTGCTTAACCCGCTGTCGATGATCATCGTCTACACAGTGATCTTCTCCCACATCATGCGCGCCCGTTTGCCAGGGGTGGATGACGGTTTGGCCTACAGCGTTTACCTCTGCGCCGGCCTCCTGACGTGGGGGTTGTTCGCAGAAATCACCGTGCGCAGTCAGAACATGTTTCTCGACAACGCCAACCTGCTGAAGAAAATCAGCTTCCCGCGGATCTGCCTGCCAGTGATCGTGTTGTTCAACGCCGGCATCAACTTCGCGATCATCATCGGCTTGTTCATCGGCTTTCTGCTGATTAGCGGGCGACTGCCCGGCATGGCGCTGCTGGCGCTTATTCCGCTTTTGGCCTTGCAGGTTATGTTTTGTGCCGGGTTGGGGATGATTCTGGGTGTATTGAATGTGTTCTTTCGCGATGTCGGACAATTTTTCGCCATCTGCCTGCAATTCTGGTTCTGGCTGACGCCGATCGTGTATCCGATGAGCATCCTGCCGGAATGGGTACAACGCCTGCTGCAACTCAATCCCCTGACCAATCTGATTACCAGCTATCAGAATGTGTTCCTTTACGGCCAATGGCCGGTCTGGAGTTCTCTGCTGCCAATATTCGTGAGCGGCACGGTGTTCTGCGTGATCGGGCTGCGGTTGTTCCGTCAGCGGGTCGGTGAAATGGTGGATGAACTCTGATGGGGCACATACGCGTCACCGGCCTGGGCAAGGCCTACAAGCAATACCCCAATCGCTGGAGCCGACTGGCTGAATGGCTGATCCCGTTTTCGCCGATCCGTCATCGCCAGCACTGGGTGCTGCAAGACGTGGCCTTCGAAATTGCGCCCGGCGAGTCCGTGGGCATCGTCGGAGTCAACGGCGCGGGCAAAAGCACCCTGCTGAAAATGATCACCGGCACCACCCAACCCACCTGCGGCAGCATCCAGCTCGAAGGCCGCGTTGCCGCCCTGCTGGAACTGGGCATGGGTTTTCATGCGGACTTCACCGGCCGGCAGAACGCGGTCATGGCCGGCCAACTGCTGGGCATGCAAGTCGAAGAAATCGAAGCATTGATGCCCGAGATCGAACGCTTCGCGGAAATCGGCGACGCCATCGATCATCCCGTGCGTACCTATTCCAGCGGCATGCAGATGCGCCTGGCATTCAGCGTGGCCACCGCGCGGCGACCGGACATTTTGATCGTCGACGAAGCACTGTCAGTGGGCGACGCCTACTTCCAGCACAAAAGTTTCGACCGCATCCGCAGCTTCCGCAAAGCCGGTACCACGCTGTTGATCGTGTCCCACGACCGCTCGGCAATTCAGTCGATCTGCGACTCGGCGATCCTCCTGGAAAAGGGACGGATGGCCATGCACAGCACACCCGAAGCCGTCATGGATTACTACAACGCGCTACTCGCCGAGCGTGAAGGCCAGACGGTGCGTCAGGAAATGCTCTCAGGCGGCCAGGTCAGCACTATTTCAGGCACCGGTGAAGCCGGGATTTTGCGGGTGCGCTTGCTGGACGAGCACGAACGGTCCATCGATGCGGCGGAAGTCGGTCAGCCGGTGGTGCTGGAGGTGGACGTCGAAATCCGCCAGGACATCGAGCGGCTGGTGCTGGGCTTTATGATCAAGGATCGCCTGGGCCAGGCTATGTACGGCATCAACACCCATCGCCAGGACCAGGCGCTGAATGATCTGAAGGCCGGGGAGCGCGTGACCTACCGCTTTGCTTTCATCATGGGACTGGGCAAGGGTAACTATTCGGTGGCCCTGAGTCTGTCCCGTCTGGATTCGCACCTGGACCGCAATTTCGAATGGCGGGACTACGGTCTGGTGTTCCACGTGATCAATAACCGCCACGAAGACTTCGTGGGCTGCTCGTGGCTGGGGGCGAAAACCACCATCACCCGCTCCGTTGAAACGCTGATGCCGGAAAACACACCATGACGCGCCTTCTGGTGGAATGCACCCACGTTTTCCAGCACCCCAAGGTCAACTCGGGCATCCAGCGAGTGGTGCGCAACGTCGTCAATCAATTGCCGGAATCGGTGGATGGTGTCGACTGCATCCCGGTAGTGATGCTCAAAGGCAAGCTCTATCGAGTACTGATGCTCGGCGCGCTGAACATCCCGATTTTCGATCACTTGATGACCTTCGGTGGACGCCTGGAACGCCTGGCTCACCGTATCTGGCAACTGCACCAACGCCTGCATAACCGCAGCCACTCGCGAGTGATCAAACGCTTGCTGCACGTGGCCTACCGTTTGACGGCGATCACCTGCTTCAGCATTCCACTGCGGGTGATCGAAGGCATCAACCAGTATCAACTGCCCAAACGCTGCACGCCGTTGCTGCACCAGCCAGGGGATCAACTGGTGTTGCTGGACTCGTCCTGGCATACCGACTTTTTCCCGTTTGCCGAACAGCTGAAACGTGAAGGCGTGGGCATCATTTCGGTGGTCTACGATCTGATTCCCCTGACTCACCCGCAGTTCTACGACACCCGGCTAGTCCAGGTTTTCAACGAATGGTTCGATTGGATCACCCGAACGGCCGATGGCTACATGGCAATTTCTGCCACGGTGTGTGACCAGGTGCGTGAGGAATTACAGCGCCGTCTCGGTCCTGCCAAGGCCAATGAGCTGTGGTTCGACTATTTCCACCTTGGTTCCGAACTCGACCTCAGCGAAGCAACCGCGGCTGTGGAACCGCGCCTTGCCCGGCTATTTGAAACACCGGAACCGGTGTTCTTGATGGTCAGTACTATCGAGCCGCGCAAGAACCATGATTACCTGCTGGACGCTTTCGAATTGGCTTGGGCGGCGGGCTCCAAGGCCCGGTTGTGCATTGCCGGTCGAATCGGCTGGAAGTGCGACGCCCTGCTCGCGCGGGTACGCAATCACCCGCAACTGAACCAGCGTCTGTTCATGTTCAACGACCTGAGTGACACCAGCCTCGAACACGCCTACAGCCACGCCAGCTCACTGGTGTTTCCATCGTATGTCGAAGGCTTCGGCCTGCCACTGGTGGAAGCCATGCAGCGCGGACTGCCGGCCATGGGCAGCGATATTCCGGTCTTTCGCGAAATCGGTGGCGAGTTCATGGCGTACTTCGATCTGGCCGAGCCACACAGCCTGTGCGACCTGGTCGTGGATTTCGAGCGCAGCGGTCAATTCCCGGCCACCCGCGACGTCGCGCACTGGCGCTGGATCGGCTGGCGTGAAGCGAGTGCCCAGTTGGCCGAACGAACCCTGCACAATCTTGTAGAAGCGCCGGTCATGACAGAGAGGCAACATGCGAATTGCCCTTAATGCCCGGATCCTCCAGGCTCCGCGTACCGGCATTGGCCACTACGTCGCCGAACTGGCGAACGCGTTAGCCGATGAGCCGGATATCGAACTGGCGCTGTTTCATGGCTGGGGTTGGAGCTCGGCTCTGCCGGAAGCGGCCATGCCCGGTTATTCGCGACTGACGCCGCTGCTGCGCCAGATTCCAGGGGCCTATCAGGCCCGGCGCTGGCTGGAGCAGAAACGCTTCGATCAAGGTCGCGCGCAATCCATCGACCTCTACCACGAACCAAGTTTGTGGCCGCTGTCGTTCGACGGCCCGACGATCATCACTCTGCATGACCTGACTCACCTGCACTACCCCGACACACAGCCGCCCGCGCGTTTGCGGGAAATCGAACGGCGGCTGGCCGACGGCGTACGCCAGGCGAGCCTGATTCTTACCGACTCGCAGTTTATTGCCGACGAAGCCCAAGCGCATTTCGGGCTGCCAGCCGAGCGGTTTGTCGTCGCACCACTGGGTGCAGCGGCGCGTTTCCACCCTCGGACTCCCGAGGCCATCGACGCCGTTCTCAAGGCCCATGGCGTCGTCGCGCGGGAATATTTCCTCTGCGTCGGCACCCTGGAACCGCGCAAGAACCTGACCCTCGCCCTGCGCGCCCACGCTTTGTTGCCGGAGGCGGTGCGTCAGCGTTTTCCGCTGCTGATCGTCGGTATGGCCGGCTGGCAACACGAGCAGTTCAGTGAAGAATTGCGCACAGCCCTGGCCACAGGCGACGTATGCCTGCTCGGGTATCTTCCGGATGAAGATCTGGCGCAACTGTTGGCCGGTGCCCGGGCATTGATCTTTCCTTCGCTGTACGAAGGGTTCGGGCTGCCCGTTCTTGAAGCCATGGCGAGCGCAA
This sequence comes from Pseudomonas mucoides, assembly GCF_015461845.1. GTDB lineage: Bacteria > Pseudomonadota > Gammaproteobacteria > Pseudomonadales > Pseudomonadaceae > Aquipseudomonas > Aquipseudomonas mucoides. Next base: position 664,110 of record NZ_JACOPW010000003.1, read on the forward strand.
CGCCGGTCATTCTGACGCGCCATTCGGCCATGCCGGAGGTCGCTGCAACCGCTGGCAACTACATCGAGCCGGATAATCCAGACCATTTACGCGATGCCATGAACCGGTTGATCGACGACCCCATTCACTGGCAGGCATGCCGCGACGCCGGTTTGCAACAAGCGAAGCTTTTTTCCTGGAAGCGTTGCGCGAAGGTCACGGCCCGAGCCTACCGTCAGGTTATGGGAGACTGATATGCGTGTACTGCACTTTTACAAAACCTACTTGCCCGACTCCATGGGCGGTATCGAACAGGTCATTTTTCAGTTGTGCGAAAGCGGCGCGCGACATGGGGTCGACAGCACTGTCCTGACCTTGAGTAACAACCCGGCACCTGGCGTGATCCAGATCCGTGAACATCAGGTCCATCAGGCCAGAATGGACTTTCAACTGGCGTCCACCGGCTTCTCCTACAGTGTGTTCAAGCAATTTCGTGAGCTGGCGGCAGAGGCCGACGTGGTCAACTACCACTTCCCATGGCCATTCATGGATCTGGTGCATTTTTGTAGCGCAACCAAAAAGCCCTGCGTAGTGAGTTACCACTCGGACATCATTCGCCAGCGTCATTTACTCAAACTGTATCGACCCTTGATGCGCCGGTTTCTGGACAGCGCCGATCGAATCGTCGCCGCTTCACCCAACTACTTTCATACCAGTGAAATTCTTCAGGATTACCGCGAAAAAACCCGGGTAATCACCTATGGGTTGGACAAGGCAGGTTATCCACAGCCTGAAATGGAGCGCACTGACCGCTGGCGTCGACAGTTGGGCGACAAGTTCTTCTTGTTCGTCGGCGTTATGCGTTACTACAAAGGACTGCACATTCTTCTCGAAGCGATGCAGGGGCTGAATTATCCGGTGGTGATCGTCGGCGCCGGCCCCCTGGAAGCTGAACTGCATGCTCAGGCCAAAAAACTGGGTTTGCAGAACCTGCACTTTTTGGGACGTTTGGGTGATGAGGATAAAGTGGCCTTGCTGCAACTGAGCTATGCCGTGGTGTTCCCGTCGCATTTGCGCTCTGAAGCGTTCGGCATTTCGCTGCTGGAAGGTGCGATGTATGGCAAGCCGATGATTTCCAGCGAGATCGGCACCGGCACCAGTTACATCAACATCCACAATGAAACCGGGCTGGTGGTGCCTCCAAGTCATCCACAGGCCTTCCGTGAAGCGATGCGCACGCTGTGGGAAAACCCGACACGTGCGGCAGAAATGGGCGTGAAGGCTGAGGCCCGGTATCGGCAGTTATTCACAGCCGACGACATGGGTCGCAAATGGACCGAATTGTACGAAGAGCTGCTTGAGGAAAAATCCCTGTCTTACGCCTGACTGCTTTCCTGCAGGAGCCGGGCTTGCCCGCGATGGCGGCGTGTCAGTCAACATGAATGTTGAATGTTAAACCGTCATCGCGGGCAAGCCCGGCGCCCACAGGGGTTGAGCCGCAGGACCTGGGGTTACAGATCCAGCACCAGCGGCTTCGAACCCTGCGCCGGCACCGCACAGCAAATCAGTACCTCTCCAGCGCCGGGCACTTCTGCCGGCACTTGTGGATAAGTCACTTCGCCGCTGATCAGGCGCGTCTTGCAGGTCCCGCAGGAACCGCCACGGCAGCTGAATTCCGGGCGCAAACCACGGCTTTCAGCCAACTCCAGCAAACTGCCGCTATCGGGTTTCCAGCGCGCCTCTTTGGCCGAGCGCTCGAACACCACCGGTACTGACGTCGTGGCGGCCGGTGGTTGCTCGATGATCACTGCATCCGGATCGGCTACCCGGCGCAACGTCGACGGCCCAAAGGTCTCGGCGTGAATCCTTGAATCGCGGATGTCCATGTCACGCAAGCTGTCGTACATCGCCTGGGTGAACGCTCCTGGGCCGCAGAGGACAAAATCCAGCTGATCGTAGTCTTCCACCTCAAGCACGTTCTTGAGCAGGTCGGCGTCGATTCGACCGGTCAGGTCGAAATCTTCCCCTTCGCGCGCCTCGGGCTCCGGCTGACTGAGCAAACGCAGGACTCGCACCGCGTCGCCGAGCCCGTCGAGCAAGCGGTTCAGTTCAGGGCGGAATGGTTGATCGGCCAGGGTTCGCGAGCTCTGGATGAACCAGGTCGGGCGGATGCTCCGCGTGCGCAGGCCTTGATAAACCACCTCACGCACCATCGACAGCAGCGGCGTAATGCCCACGCCAGCGGCCAGCAATACCAGCGGGCGCCGCTCATGCGGTGCCACGGTGAAATGCCCTTGAGGCGCACGGGCTTCCAGCACGTCACCGACACGAATCCGCTCATGCAGGTGCGATGACACCAATCCGTCACGCTTCACACTGATACGGAAAAAGTCATCGGACGGCGCACTCGACAGGCTGTACGTGCGGATATGCACGTCACCGTCAATGTTGAACCGCAAAGGTAAATGCTGCCCGGCCTGGAACACCGGCAATCCGGCGCCATCGGCAGGCTCCAGGTAGATCGAACGAATGTGGTGGCTTTCCTGTTCGATTCGCGCCACCCGCAGCGACCGCCAATGATCGCCCAAAGCCTTGGCTTGCAGGCGTGCATTGGCCTGCGCCCAGGTGCCGGTCAGCAGACTGGTGGGCGATACGCCGTCAAAGCGCCAGCGCAAAGCCAGCGCTGCAGGCCGGCGCACCACGTGCTCGACTTCGAAGGTCCACAGCCGCTCGGCACCTTGAAAGGCTTCGATTAGCGGGCCGTCGAGGATGATTTCGGTACGCCCGCTGAGGTGCAGCAGGTCACCAGAATTGAAATCGATGAACAACAAACCGGCGCGAGGATTGACCAGCAGATTGCCCAGCGTATTGAAATGCAGGTTGCCGGCGAAGTCAGGGATCGTCAGGCGATTCCCTTCCACCTGTACGAAACCGGCCTGGCCGCCCCGGTGAGAAACATCCACCGAACGCTGTCCATCGACGTCCACGTAGCTGGCGACAAAGAATGTGTCGGCGTCGACGATCATGGTCCTGGCCGCATCATCCAGTTCAGTCAGGTGCTGCGCAACGCGACTCGAAGGGTCCGCCAAGGGCACCGAACGAAACTGGCGCAATTGGATGTATTGCGGGCAGTTGCCGAACGATTGCTCCACCGTGACGCCGAATCCGCTGGCCGTAACGGCGCTGACTCGGCCATTGAGGCGATTGCGGCGCCGGGTGTGCAACTCAATACCGAGCAAACCGATGGCAGCACCGTCTTGCAGCTGCGCAGGGTCATCGGCGCCCGGCAGGTGGTCGAACTGCAACAGCGATGGATCGGGGGAATGAGCGAAACCCGGTTGCCCTTCAAGAATGCTGGCCCAGGGGTTGCCTTCGACATCAACGGCGCCGTACAGCATGAAAGGCAGTTGCTGATAGAACGTGCGGTGCTGATCCGGCATCTGGCTGCGAATCACCTTACGTCCGAACGCCTCCATTCGCTCGGCAACCCCCACATGAGCCTGCAACTGTTTCTCGCCGGCGTGCCAAGGTGAATGTTCCATAACGGCTCCTCCCCTGCGCCCATGGCGCATCGTGAACGGCCCGAGCGGATCGGGCCGTGAACATCAGGCAGTTTTTTGCAGGCCGGCCACCGTGCGTGGCATGCCGACAAACCCTGGCAGGGCTTCAATGCGCGCCAGCCAGGCACGGATGTGGGGGTAGTCGTCGAGCGAGACATTGCCTTCCGGCGCATGGGCGATATAACTGTAGGCCGAGACGTCGGCGATGGTCGGCTCGCTCCCCGTCAGATATGGCGTGGCAGACAGTTCCTGATCGATGATTTTCAGCAAAGCGTGGGAATTGGCGATCACTTCTTCAGCGTTGTAGGACGCGCCGAACACGGTGATCAACCTGGCTCTGGCCACACCAAAGGCAATCGGCCCGGCAGCAATCGATAACCAGCGCTGAACCTTGGCAGCGCCGACAGGATCAGTCGGTAGCCAGCGACCGTTGCCATACTTCTGCGCCAGATACACCAGGATCGCATTGGAGTCGCCCAACACGACGCCTTGGTCATCGATGGCAGGCACCTGACCCATCGGGTTGATCGCCAGGTAATCCGGCTGCTTGTGCGCCCCCTTGGCCAGATCGACAAAGACTAGCTCTGTCGGCAATTGCAGCAGGGACAGCATCAGCTCCACACGGTGAGCGTGGCCAGAGCGTGGGAAGTTGTAAAGTTTGATGGCTTGCATGGTCGACTCCGCTGGGTGGAGGCGCCCTTTGGAAAGAGTCGGCGCCGATGGGTTGCCATCTTCCGCCTGCTATCGAAACAATAGAATAACCAGCAAATGCAATCCATTATTTCAGCTGGAGCAATAGTGCCTCGCTCTTCAAGGCTGGATGCTCGCGCAAGGCCTTCACCGTGAAGTCGACAAAACTGCGCACTCGCGCTGGCGCTTTGCGCCCGCCCTGATAAATCACGTGAATCGGCAACGGCGCCAATTCGAATTCAGACAGGATGATTTGCAACTCACCCGCCGCCACCTTTCCCGCGACCTGATACGACAACACGCGGGTAAACCCCAGCCCCAGGCAGGCGGCCGTGATGGCAGCCTGATTGGCGGTGACCACCAGCCGAGACTCCGTGCGCACCGACAGCGGTTCGCCATTTTCAAGGAAGGGCCAGTTACGTAATTGGCCCGTGGCCGATGTTGCAATAATCGGCGCCTGTACCAGTTCCTGCGGATGCAAGGGCCGGCCATGTGCCGCGATCAGCGCTGGCGAACCACAAATCACCCGCCGTACCTCGCCGACCCGGATCGCATGCTGATTACTGTCGGGCAAATCGCCGATGCGCACCGCCACATCGATGCCCTCTTCCGTGATGCTCACCACGCGATCAAGCAACAGCGCATTGATGCAGACTTCAGGGTACTGCGCCAGGTAATCAACCATCACTGGCGTGACAAACAACTCTCCAAACAATACCGGCGCGGTGATCGTCAATTGCCCACGGGGTTGTGCATGACTCCCCGCCGCCGAATCCTCCGCTTCCTGCACCTCGGCGAGAATCCTGCGACAGTCGTCCAGATAACGCTGCCCCGCCTCGCTCAAATGCACGCTGCGGGTCGTACGGGTGATCAACTGCGTGCCAATGCGCTGCTCCAGTGCCGCGACGGCCCGGGTGACGCTCGCCGCCGACATCCCCAGAATTCGCGCCGCCGCCGAGAAACCTTGCGCCTTGGCGACGGCGGCGAAGACCTGCATTTCCTGGAATCGGTCCATGGGGCATGTCCTTTATTCAGATAAAAAAAATCGCAACCGTAGGCTGCGATTTTTAAGGGTTGGTTACCAACAACATAGTTTGACACAGCCCCTCTCGTAAATCGGGGCCTGTAGGATGATCCGGGATCCACACGACAGCAACATAGACTGACACAGACGGGTCGCACTTCAAATACGGGGCTCGATTGGTAACAACATAGATTGACACAACAGCGAGAGCGTTCATTCAGGCCGAAATATTATGTGAGCGCGACCGGTCACTCACCTGTGCGGAAATAGTCTTTTTTCAGCACAGGCTCAGTGCGATGTCTAAATCCGTGTGCAACCTTCGACCAGTCCCCATCAGCACATAAACTGTGTTTTTTGTTCGAAATAAGCAGTCATGGGTGAAGGAAACACCCAGCGTTGTTCGGACCCAATCACCAGGCGGGAAGCGGCCTTTACTGTCTTGGATAACGGTCAAAGCGTAAACGAGAGCAGGAATTAGCTGTCTATCCGTAATGGCTTTTCGCTGACGTGTTGGAATGTCGAGATCCAATATTGCCCAATCAGCAACAAGACAATAGGCATGGGAAGGAAAATGCAGACTGGCGAGGGCCACAGCATCTGAGGTGGTGAGTTGGCACCCATCTATTTTCTCACCCGCAGAAAGCACTGAGACAAAATCTGCCAGATTCATCTGTACCTCCGGCCGATCAAAAAAACGATTCGAACGAGAAGCATCAATCAGCTTAGCTCCCATCGACACACGAGGTTCCGATGCCGAAGACTGGGCCATTTCACAGCTGGTCCGTCTTCTCCCCTCATCCCACTGAACGGGATGATTTCTATCTAGCTGTCACCGGATAAAGTGGGTTTTCGCCAGTACCCAGCTATGCCATTGCCGTGCGTGAACCCTACCTAGCGGTAGGTGCCGATGTGGGTGAAACCTAGTGCTTCATGGATGCCCGTGCATGTCGTATTCGGCAAGGCGACGCCGGTATAGGCGCATGAAATCCATGTTACTCAAGGAGCGGTAGAAGCCGTTTGGCTGCGGCTGAATCAAAATGACATGCCCTCAGACACTTGAATCAGCATTTCTTCGACTAGATGTGTGCCAAAGGTTGTAGTGACCATCGCCGATGGGCTTTCTCCCAAAAAACGGGCTTTGGGTTTGGAAAGCCATTGTTTGGCCTTCCCTTTGTCACCGAAGATCACCTCGGCCATGGCGGTAATATGTGCAAACCGGAACAGGCGATCGCTCTCATGCAACGTTAAAAGCTGATTGGCTGACAGTTTTGTTTTGAGCGTTTTGGGTTGAATGATTCTGTCGCGTTCTTCGTCGCTGAGGGTTCCATCATCACAAAGCATTTTGATCAGGCTGACCGAGAAGCCAGCTACTATCATGTCGTGAATGTCCAGATCCGAAGCATTGACAGAGATATGAAGAAGCGTCTCCAGACGCATGCGGTAAGCATGATAGACATCCTGACGCAGGACGCCAGCAAACATGGGCCGCACTGATGTTGCGTTGCACACGGGCGTCAGGACTAATGTGCCATTCACTACCGTTAGCTCCAGGTCGTCCCCAACACCTAACCTCATTTGGTCAAGCAACTCTTGAGGCAGATCAATGATGATGTCGCCAGTACCGTCCTCAGTTTTCTGGCATTTTACTATCCAGCGCTCAGTTTCACTCATGATCGTCCGGCCCTCATCCGCCATCAGAGAATGACACACATCATTATGCTTGGGCCCAGAGCTGACCAAAGGAACGCGCAATCCGCTGGTAGACAGGCACTGCCGCTGCTCGAACGCCGGATAGCGAGTGAAACAGCAAAAAATGGGGCAATGGCTATACCTGCCTTTCCACCTTCACATGGCTAAGAGCCTGAGCGTGATCAGGTAACTACACGAAAGGATATGACATGCACCCTGATGAGCTTTATGTTTCCGTCGACGTCGAGACTTCTGGGCCTATACCAGGCGAATACAGTCTGCTTTCCATTGGAGCTTGTCTTGTAGCCCAACCTGTAACGTCCATCTATCTTGAACTACGACCTGACAGTCCAAAACACGACCCGGAAGCACTGGCAGTATCGGGGCTGAGTCTGGAGAAGCTGGAGCGCGAGGGCCTCGCTCCGCAACAGGCGATGCTGACATTTGATCAATGGCTGAAATCGTCCTGCCAACCGGGGCAAAAGGTCATTTTCGTAGGACTCAATGCACCGTTTGACTGGTCATTCGTCAATTACTACTTCCACAAATACCTGGAAACCAACCCCTTTGGTTTTACCGCTATCGACATGAAGGCCTACTTTATGGGCGCTGTAGGTTGCAGCTGGCAGGAAACAAAATCATCCAAAATGACCGCTGCGCTGAAGCCACTCAGCGAACCGAACCATAACGCATTGGATGATGCCCGCTTTCAGGCAGAGCTCTTCGCACTAATGCTAGCGGGTAAAGGTAAACGCTGACCTACCTTCCACCGCACTGACTCGAAGCTCATCTGATACAGGTTGCCTCAACATATCTGCCGTCCCTGAACGACCACGCCTTGATACCTTCTGGTTTTTCGGACTTGCCGACAATAACGGCTATTGGGTGCGGCAGATCCTGCGTGTAACGTGCAGCAAATTTGGAGAAACTTCCGATGTCTGCCGGAGAGATCACCGGAACGGATTGGGGATGCGTATGCCAATAGCCCACCAGACGTAACCCTTGTTCGTTGGCAGCCTGGATTTCCTGACGGCACCGCTCCGCATCCAACTCTAGCCAAGACCAGCCTGACCGATCGGCGCGATGAGGCAACGTGGCCAAGGCCAGCAGCAACCCTTTCGGATCAACCGGGTTGACAAATAACTGTCCCCCTCGCTCCACGCCAAAAAGGCCCTGCCGATGACTATCCAAGATGTCCGCGACAGCTTGGGACACCAATAGCTCGGAATTCACCTCCGGCCATCGCCAGCGCCATGCGATATCCGTCATACCGTTTCGTCCTTATCTTCCGGCCATCCGCGCTCGAGTAAGATTTGCTGCGCTCCCTCTGGCAGTTTGGGACCATGGTATTGGCCTCCTAGGCTCAGAACATCTTCAGGCCTGTAGATACTGCTGACCCAAGATGCAGTGGCGATGTTGCCGGTCAATGCGCGTAAGGCCGTGTGCGACACCATAGAGGCGATATTGGTCATTCCCAGCGAGCCGCCTGGGATAAAGCTCTCGCCACACGCGGGCAGTGGAACAACACCGCCTCCCGGCCACTCTGTAAATCTATGCAGAAAATCGCCGACGTCCGTGAACAACTGACGGCCATCAAAGGTGCCGGCTGGTGCGAATAGCGCATGGCCTACCTGGGTATACGGTTCGCTCCAGGCTTGTAAAAGCCCCCAAGGAGCGCCGCTTGATTTGGCTCGCCATACAGTGACCTCCGACTGCCAGTCTGCTGTCGTGATCACCACCAGATCTGCGTTATCAAACACTTCTGGTTTGCTGCTCATCACCACTTCGGCAAAAGTCGCATAAGCGGTGCATTCTGTCGTCGGAAGATCTAACAGAATCTTGTCCCTCAACGCGGAGGCTTTCAGTCTACCTAGGCTATCCGCTCCCAGAACGTGCCTCCCCAGATTGGCTGACACCAAAGTGTCAGGATCGATGAGGGTAAGGTGGCCGACACCGGATCGTGCCAATTGTATTGCCACCGCACTGCCTAACGAGCCAACGCCAACACAAACGACTCGAGCATTTTCAAGGTGCTGTGCAGTACCGCTTATATCGCGGGACAGAATGGACGCTCGATCAAGCACGTCCAGGGCAGTTGCTCGGACGAGCGCCGGAGGATGTGCATTTGCGATAGCTGGCCGACGGCGCGCTGTACGCAAGCCAAACTTTGCCCCCCGCTCCTGCTGTACGCCGAGCGAGCGCACATTGAGGCAATATGTTGGAGCATCTGCCCCTCCTGGAAGCTCCAGAACAATCCATCGACTCGCCAACGTTCCATGCAGCTCAAACCATGCCAGCAATTGCTCGGCATCGTCTGGTTGAAGGTGTGGCGTGAGCCACAGCAATAAATCTTCCGGATCCGGGGTGCGGATATCCGGATAAGTCTGAAGCTTGACGTAAAAACCGGGAGTTTCGGCCGCGCGAATGACAGCGGAGCGCCCGACAACCCGTCGGTAATGCCCTTTGAGTGCAGCTACGTTCGATGCTAACCAAACCGTTTCCTGACCGGATGGCATAACCCGGCGCGGATCGCTGAGAGCAAACAACTGCGAGGCGGCCTGAGGGCGATCCAACAGTAAGAGGTTCTGGAATGACTGACCGTGCTGAAAAGACCAGTAGGTAGTGATCTCATTCTGAAATTCGATATCGCGCGTTGCCTGGTTTGATCCCATCTTGGACAACGAAACGATCTGGGCCAAGCGAGCAAGGCTGTCCTCTACCACGACCTCCGGGGAGCCCATAATGGGGCGCTCCTGAAAGCCATGAAGGCAAAGCCCCGACTTGGTGGCATGCGGCCAAACCAGCCATGGAGAGGGTTCGACGTTCAGCCGCAAGAGTCCACGGGGAAAGTTGGAGGGGAAACCTATACGCAGTCGGCGCTCCTGCCCCGTGTAATCGGTGGGCAAGGGGAAGTGAAAGCACGCCGCTTCGTCAGCCCGCGTGGGTGCGGGCTGGAGCAATGCATCGGCAGCATCCTGACCTAGGGTGTTTCGCAGTGCGGCGATTCCGCGCTGCAATGGCGTCTTAATAGGATCAGCCAAGGCGTCCAACTGGCTTTACGCTCGACTGAGAGGTTCCGCCACCGCTGGCCCCTCCGAAGAGCGAACCCATCGAAGCAGAGTTTCGAGTAGTGCCATCCGGTCGGCCGGGCATCGTCCAGTTCGCAGGGATCTCATTGTTCACTGCCGTAATGAATGCCGGTGCAATACCGAAATTCTTTTTCACTGCCTCGGCAAAGGAATCGTTGGATTCAAAACTTTCCAAACCCAATGAAACAGATGCACTGGCGTCCGCATGCCATTTGGCAAATGCTTGGCGATAGCCTTGCCCCTCGCCCGGTCGATTCCACTTCTCTGCAAAGTTTTCGCCGTTATCGGCAGGGTTGCAGACAAAGCAATCGTTACCTCTATGCGCGATGTGCTGCGGCATTCTGCGGACGATTTCCAAAATTGCATCGAGCGGAGCCAAAGGCTTGGACTGCGATTCCCTCACGACATCCAGGTATGCGTGAGTGGCCAGGGTGGTGATGACCGCAGATATGGGGCGAGTATCAGAGCTCCTTGTGTTGATGGCCCATTCATCGCGATGCCGCTTGAGCAGCTTTATGGTCGCACGCAGGGGATCTTGATCGATGTAATCCTGATAATGCGGCAATGGATCTTGTGTCGCGGCATCGAGCATCCGCTGGCTTTTGGCAACTACCAAGCTTTCCAGAGAGATTTCCTGGGCAGAAGCAACCTGTAACCAATTCGAGTAAGGGATAGGGCTGCTTGCTTTCCACCCTGTGACCCGATCCGGAACCTCCAGCTTACCTTCGCCGTTTGCTTCGCCATTTCCGTTGATCGCGCGGGCAGGCGTGACATCGATGTGGAAACCTGGATTTTCGTCGGCATAAACGATCCGGATGCCACGACGTAATTGCTTAACTTCTTCTTGAACGCGGGAGCCTTCCCTAAAACGCTGCTCAATCGCTTCTAGAACTTCCTTTGCACCAGCGCCCTGAGCGTGAGGAAGCCAAATAATTGCGTCCGCATCAATGGTGTCAAGATCCGCAGGCGCGCCGGGGATTGGCTTGATGGTCGTTTTCAGCCGCATCGAGCCTTGAACGAAAATATGGGCTTCAGCGAGCAGCGGGTTGTCGGAAGCCGAGAGGATTTTTTCCAGTTGGGAGTAGCGGTCATTGATTTTTTCGTACTGCGCTTCCGACAGCGAGATTTCCCGCGCGGCGCGAAGCAGAAAATATTCCCAACTGCTGCGCTTGGTCTGTTCGTTGCTCAAAAGCATTACATAGCCTCCTGGGCCACGGGACCCAATTGCAGTGTTTGCGTAAACCGATCTTGGTTTTCTTTGTCCCGATCGAAGATCAGGTATGTATGTTGATGCTGTGTTGTGAGCAACGCGCCAAACTCGATGGCCAATGCCGCAGGAATGGCGGCGAAGACGTGGATAGGGTCAGGAGTCAGAGCCTCAAGCTGGCTCAGTCGTATTTGAAGTGCGTCGCGAAAGGCATGAATCACCCGACGGTTCTGTACCATCGCGTAGCTTGGTTCTGGGATCGACAGCTCTGCAATACGTGCACCGGGTAGAGCGTCGGTCACGTCGCGAACTGGAACTTGCGCAGAAATGGAGAGCACCAACGCCAGTGGGCCATCGCCGTTGGGTGGAGGCGTAAACAAAAAACTAGGCGGCTCAGCAGACTGATCGGGCCAGCGCAAAAGATGCTCGCGGTGAAAAGAGAAGATCAAGCGTTTGGAACGGTCGCCGATACTCTGGCCCAACATCATCAAGGCCGGAATGTCGGCCAAGCCGACTACTGCTAGCGCGGGCGAATCGCCATAAGTGCCGCCGCGACGCTTGAGTTGCTGCTCCAGCTCATACTGGACGCTGTCTTTGACGTTCTGCCAATAGGTAGTGTCCCTGCCACGTGGTCCGGGTGCAGCGAAGGCGATTTTGATGCCTTGATCGAAGGCGGTTAATCCCTCGGCGGACATCGCAGTCAACAGATCGCGAACGGGGATATCGTTGATCGTCTGAAAATGCTGACTCTGGACGATGAGAGGAATGGCTCTGCCACCATCGGGGGTCGTTGCGGCGAGTCGGATGCGTTCCAGGTACGCTTGGTGTAAACCACTCAAATCATTTTCAGGATACCCATCTGCGTCACGATCAATTTTGTCATGACAACCTGGGCACAGAAGCATCAGATTAGCGGTATCGTTTGTGTGCGCCTCAGCATCATGATCCGCGCGTCCCCGAGGGCCTTTGGGACTGGCGGGCAGGATATGCGCCACTTCGCCCCATTTCATTGGCTTGCCGGCACGATAATCGAACGTCAGATCCGTGCCGCACAGTTCACAATGACCAGCGGTCTGTGTCCATACGATCCGCTTCGTCTCATCATTTGTGTTGAAGCGCCCGCTTGCGGGCTTAGCGTCTTCTTGTTCTGCCATTCCGACCTACCCCCGAGAAACATCCATGATTGAAAACGATGATGGCAAGATAAGATCATATTAGGGTCATTTGCCTCGATTTCAAGAGAGATCTAAGGGTGACGAATGCTGAGTCGGCTATAAGCAGGATGCTGTTTGTGGCTCATCGAAACGGAGTGGTCGCAGCGTTCGTTTTTCTGGCAAGTGCTGGTGGGTAATGGCACTGACCACAGCGTATGTATCGAAATTAGCGAGTATATGCAAAAGACATAAACTTGCTAATTTCGATACATACCGCGCGTAGGACTGATGAAAACGGGCTGTGCAGCTCAAACGAGGCTGCAAGCGCAGCCCCTTTTGTATGCATTTTTACGCGTCAGTGCTTGCCAGGCTCAACGGACAAGTGTCGACGACGCATGAGGTGATAGGCCGCCGGGATCACAAACAGCGATAGCAAGGGCGCCGTAACCATACCTCCAATCATCGGGGCGGCAATGCGGCTCATCACCTCGCTGCCGGTACCGCTTCCCAAAAGTATTGGTAACAAACCAGCGATAACCACCGCAACGGTCATGGCCTTGGGTCGAACGCGCTGCACAGCGCCTTCACGAATCGCGGCCATCAACCCGCGTTCTGTGTTGTCACCGAGGTCTTGACGCTCGGCCCAGGCATTTTTCAGGTAGAGCAGCATGATCACGCCAAATTCGGCAGAAACACCGGCCAAAGCGATAAAGCCGACCCCGGTGGCGACTGACAGGTTGAACCCCAACAGATAGAGGAACCATGCCCCGCCAGTCAGTGCGAATGGCAGAGTGGCCATGATCAGCAAGGCCTCATCGAAGCGAGCAAAAGTCAGGTACAGCAACACGAAGATGATCAACAGCGTGGCAGGCACCACCAGTTTGAGTCGTGCGTTGGCCCTTTCGAGAAACTCGAACTGTCCCGAGTAGCTCAGGCTCATGCCAGGCTGCAACTTGACCTGCTCGTTGACCACCCTGCGTAGATCGGCGACTACCGAGGCAATGTCCCGGTCACGCACGTCGATGTACACCCAGCCCGAAGGTCGTGCGTTCTCGCTCTTGAGCATCGGCGGACCGTCCGTGACTTTGACCTTCGCCACTGTGCCGAGGGTGATCTGGCTCCCTAGCGGGGTATAGATCGGCAATTGCTCCAAGGCACCGAGCGAATCACGCCACTCCCGTGGGTAACGCACGTTGATCGGGAAGCGTGCGAGCCCTTCAATGGTCTCGCCGACGTTTTCACCGCCGATAGCGCCGGCCACGATGGACTGCACATCGGCGATATTCAGCCCGTAACGAGCAGCGGCTTTGCGGTCGATATCTACATCGATATAGCGACCACCGGTCAGTCGCTCGGCCAGAGCCGAACTGACACCGGGTACCTCCTTGGCCACTCGCTCGACCGCCTGAGTCGCGGCATCGATCTCCGTCAGGTTGGTGCCGGCAACTTTCACTCCGATGGGACTCTTGATCCCCGTAGCCAGCATGTCGATACGGTTGCGAATCGGTGGTATCCAGATATTCGTCAGCCCAGGGACTCGTACCACTCGATCCAGTTCTTCCACCAACTTTTCCTGGGTCATGCCTGGGCGCCATTGCTCCTGTGGCTTGAACTGGATGGTGGTTTCGAACATCTCCAACGGCGCCGGGTCGGTGGCAGTTTCAGCACGACCGGCTTTACCAAAGACATGTTCGACCTCCGGCACGGTCTTGATCAGGCGGTCGGTCTGTTGCAGCAGTTGCGCCGCTTTCTGCGCCGACAATCCCGGCAGAGCCGAAGGCATATAGAGCAGGTCGCCCTCGTCCAAAGGCGGAAGAAACTCGCCACCCAAGCGCGACATTGGCCATAGTGCGCTGATAAAAACCAGCAACGCGACCAGCAGCGTGATCTTCGGTCGTCGCAAGACTGCATCCAGAGCCGGCTGGTAGATCCGAATCAACCACCGGTTCAACGGGTTCTGTTGTTCACTGGGAATTCGTCCCCGAATCCAGTAGCCCATCAACACCGGCACCAAGGTCACTGACAATCCCGCCGCTGCGGCCATGGCGTAGGTCTTGGTGAAAGCCAGCGGGCCGAATAGCCGCCCCTCTTGCGCTTGCAGAGTGAACACCGGAATGAACGACAGAGTGATGATCAACAAACAGAAGAACAGTGCTGGTCCTACCTCCGCTGCCGCTTCAGTCATCACGTGCCAATGACGTTCACCTTTCAGTTCCTCCCCAGGATTGGCCACGTGCCAGGCCTCAACCTTCTTGTGCGCGTTTTCAATCATCACCACGGCAGCGTCGACCATGGCACCGATGGCGATGGCAATCCCGCCCAGGGACATGATGTTGGCGTTGATCCCTTGATAGCGCATGACGATGAAGGCGATCAGCACCCCCACCGGCAGCGAAATGATCGCCACCAGAGATGAACGCAGGTGCCAGAGGAAGATGCCACACACCAACGCGACGACGATGAACTCTTCGATTAGCTTGTGGCTGAGATTTTCCACAGCGCGGTCGATCAGCTTGCTGCGGTCGTAGGTGGTGACGATTTCCACCCCCGCCGGCAAGCTGCTTTTCAACTCGTCGAGTTTGGTCTTGACCGCCGCAATGGTTTCGCGAGCGTTCTTGCCGCTGCGCAGAATTACCACACCGCCAACCGTCTCGCCTTCGCCGTCGAGCTCGGTGATTCCACGTCGCATTTCCGGACCCAACTGGATCGTGGCGACATCGCCAAGGGTCACCGGCACACCGCCCGATCCCAGCTTGAGTGGGATCGCCCGAAAATCATTGAGCGTTTTCAAGTAGCCGGAAGCCCGCACAATGAACTCGGTCTCTGCCATTTCCAGGACGGCGCCACCGGTTTCCTGATTGGCCTTGCCGATCGCTTCGGTCACCTCGGCCTGCGTGATACCGAGGCTGGCCAATTTGAGTGGATCAAGCTGCACCTGGTACTGCTTGACCATCCCACCCACGGTGGCCACCTCGGCAACGTTGGGCAGAGTCTTGAGTTCGAACTTGAGGAACCAGTCCTGAAGTGCACGAAGTTGCGCCAGATCGTGTCCGCCACTGCGATCTACCAGCGCGTACTGGAAAATCCAGCCAACGCCTGTCGCATCTGGCCCCAACGCCGGTTTGGCGCTGGCCGGCAAGCGACTTTGTATTTGGCTCAGGTACTCCAACACCCGCGAGCGGGCCCAATACAAGTCAGTACCGTCTTCGAACAGCACATAGACAAAGCTGTCACCAAAGAAGGAGTAGCCGCGCACGGTCTTGGCGCCAGGCACCGAAAGCATGGTGGTGGCCAACGGATAGGTCACCTGGTTCTCGACAATCTGCGGTGCCTGTCCCGGATACGGGGTGCGGATGATCACCTGAACATCGGAGAGATCCGGCAGCGCATCAATGGGCGTGCTCTGCACCGACCAGATGCCCCAAGCCGTGACAAACATTGTCGCCAGTAGCACCAGGAATCGGTTGGCTACTGACCAACGAATCAGGGCAGCAATCATAGCTGGCCCCCTGATTTCTCTAGACGCTCAACACGCAAGCCATCGTCGGTTTGACTCACTGCAATCCGGACCTTGTCGCCCGTTTTGAGGCCCTGCATCAGAGCCGGATTGGCGAGCGGGAACGTCATCGTCATGCCAGGCATGCCCAGCGTTTTGAAGGGGCCATGGGCGAGTGTGACTTCTTTGTCGTTGATCTCAACGATTTGCCCATCCGCCTCATGAAAACTGGAGGCTGTTGCGTTGGTTGGTGACTGTTCCTCTGAGTTTGCAACGATGCCCTTAAGACTGGCCTCCGAGTCGAGCAGGAACTGGCCAGAGGTAACCACCTTCTGGCCTTCTTCCAGACCTTTCAAGATCGCCGTCTTGCCATCGTTTTCCTGCCCGATCAACACTTCAACAGGACGATAGCGGCCAGCGTCTTCAGCGAGCATCACCAGAGCACGTCGACCGGTGCGAATGACGGCCTCGCTCGGTACCCACAACACACTTTGCTCCGTTGAATGATTGAGGCTCACTCGTGCGGTCATACCCGGCCTGAGACGGCCTTCTGGGTTAGGTAACTCGACGCGTACGCGAAGGGTGCGGCTATCCGGATTGGTTTCCGGAAGAATCGCGCTGACGACGCCCTTGAGCACAACCCCAGGGAACGCGGGCAAACGCGCCTCTGCCGCTTGCCCCATGAGGATCGATCCAGATTCAGTCTCCGGAACGGCCAGGGCCAACCAGACGCTACTCAAACCATTAACGCGTGCCAGTGTCTCGCCGGCGGCCACCGTCATACCCTCGCGTACATTGAGCTCTTGCAGCACGCCACTAATAGGGCTGGTGAGGGTCAGGTTTGGTTGGACTTTGCCACTACGCTCTACTTGAGCAATTGATGCCGCCGGCATCCCGGTGAGCCGCAAGCGCTGGCGAGCCGCTGCCAGCAAGCCCGCATCGCCACTGCGCTTGAGTGCAAGAAACTCCTCCTGAGCCGCAGCCCACTCAGGTACAAGGATATCTGCCATGGCGGCATTGGCTTTGATCACGTCGCCAGGAGCATGGGCATACACGCGCTCGACGAAACCCGCTGTACGGGCTTGAATGACGGCGACGTCCCGCTCGTTGAAAGCCAACACACCGACAACGTCCAGACTCGAAGCAAACACACCTCGACTGACGGTAGCCAGTCGCACACCGAGATTCTGAGTCAGGCTTGGATCAATGCGAACGGCTGCGCTGTCCCCTTTGATGTCGGCGTACTGAGGGACCAACTGCATGTCCATGAAGGGCGACTTACCCGGTTTATCGAACTTTTGCTGCGGGGACATCGGGTCGTACCAATACAGCACTTTGCGTTCGTCCAGAGAGGGGAGGCTCTGCTCCGGGGCTGCACCAGGTACTTCGCTCATGCCCTGCTGAGCGAACCAGTAACCACCGGCAACACCCAATACCAGCGAGAGGCCTACCAGCAATGCCCCGTTCCACTTTCTAAGGTTCATTGGCTGGACTCCCCGTAAGCAAAATACAGACGCGCACTGGTCAGCGCTCGCTGCTCTTCCACGTCAATTTGTTTGAGGCGGGCTTCGATGAGCTCGCGCCGAGCGGCCACGACGGAGCTCAAATCGCCTTTGCCGGCGCGGTAGCTGGCCATGCTGAGCTCGACCTTCTCCTTGGCCAAGGGCAGCAGACTGTCCTGGGTTCGATGTACGGTACGATTCAAGCGTTCATAGTCGGCCAGCTCGTCCTCCAGTTGCTGGGTGTGCTCGCGTGAAAGGGCTTCACGCTCAGCTTCAAGCTGGTTGAGTTCAGCGTGCTTGGCCGCAATTTTTGGGTTTTGCCGAGAGTCAGGAAACAGCGGTAGATCCCATGAAAATTGCACGCTGACCATGTCGCCGAACTGTCGGCCGCGATTCTGATAGTCGACTTCCCAGCTCCAATCCGACTGTTTTTCCGCTTCGGCTTCACGGACCTTGGCTTGCGCTTCGCGGGTCATTGGCGCAAAAGCTGCCAATTCTGGGTGATGTTGCAGCTTATGAGAGTAGTCAGAGGCTTCGACAGGCCATTCAGGCAAGCTGCCCACAGGTTTGCCATTGGCGGCTGGTCCAATCCAGCGCTTCAGGGCAGCTCGGGCCTGCGCTCTCTGACGAATCAGATCGTCCTGCTGCTCTTCCAGTTGTGCCGCTTCCTGTTTGGGCGTTACTGCATCAGCAGGTTGAGCGCGGCCGCCGGCAATTTGTGCCCGGACGGTATCGGCCAGCAGACGGTTTTCTTTGTAGAAGTCCTGAAACAGCGTGTCTTTACGCTCAACCGAGTAGCTGTTGATCCAGGCCAACGCCGTGGCCTGACGAACCTTTAGACGTTCGACCCGGCGCTCAGCGGCGGCGCGGTCAATGGCCGCATCAGCGACCTCGATTCGGGCTTTGCGCTTGGCGCTGTTGGGCATCTCCTGACTGACTCCGACCATTCGCATAGTCATGAAGTCCTGGTCGATGCTCCAGCGATCCGGCCCCCCAATGGGGTAGTTCTGTACGCCTAGCAGCAACTTGGGATCGGGTAGTTCACCAGCGGGGATGGCCGCACTACTGGCAGCCTGAATTTTCGCGTCTTGTGCAGTCAGCGACGGCGCATTGTTTTCAGCCAGCTGCAAAGCTTCATCGAGTGTCAATGCGGCAGCGAGACTCGGCAATGCCAGTACGCTTGCCGCCAGGCCGGCCACGAGGGACCACCCTGTGCAATAGCACTTGGAGTTCATGTTCACGATTCCTGTGATGATCCACTGCGCGCTTCATCAGACATGCACGCAGATATGCCATCCCGCTAACGCGGAATGAGGCTCAGTGTGGTACAGGAATCAAGTGCGGGGCGGTCGCCATACCCCTGACGGGGTTTGTACTGGATGGGAGTCTAGGGAGAAGGACAGTACGAGGGGGCTGGATAAGGTGATAGGAGGCTTGATGATGGAGACTTGCAGCATGCCACCAGTCTTGCACTCCTGACCTGACTTACAGGGTTTGCCGTGCTCGGTGGGACTTTTCATGTCCTGGCAGCAGTCTTGCTCCATGCCGTCCATCATCGCCATGCCCATGGTTTTCATGGGGCAGGGCTCAGTCGGCGCCTGAACACCCGCCATCCCGCTGAGGGGGAGCGCCAGGCTAATCAGGAAAATCAGGCAAAACCGTAGGTAGCGTTTCATGGGCTGGAGTGTAGCCGGTGGAAATGGCCCTTACAATTCACCTTCTAGACTCCTTAGTCGGCTGTCACCAACCTCTATTCCGCGCTCATTTCCATTTCCGGACTTAAAGTGCCTAACCATGCGACAAGACAGATGATGAGGATTGCCATCAGGAATTCGAATTTCATGCTGCGGCGCAAGGCATTAACCGCTACAGAGTATTGACCATTGCGAACTGAGCGCTCCAACTGAGGGCTTAAGTGAAAGCGGTTCAGTGTGGCTAAAACGATCATTCCGGCAAAGAGCAGGATCTTCAAAAACAGCAGCTGACCATAGGTACTCAGCATGACCTCATCAAGGTTTGGACCGACGATGAAAAGGTAATTCACGACTCCCGTTACGCTTATGATCGCAACAATCACACCGCCGGCCGACTCAAAGCCAGTCAGCACGCGGGCAAGAATTCGTGCTTCCTCCTCGCCCTTCAGCGATTTCAACCGCAGCAGTAGAGCGAATGCCAATAGAGCACCCAACCAGCCACCGGCGGCTAAAAGATGGAATATATCGGTGATGAAATGCCAGTAGCGTCGGCTGCCTTCATCCATGGCGCCGTGCCCTGTCCATGCCAACGTCGCCAACGCAATCGCTCCGCATACGGTGACGATCCAGAGACTGGGTGTCGGAAATCGCTTATTCAACGCGACGCCAATAATTGCCATCACCAAGACAGCTATTCGGACCATCCAGGTCAACCCGACGTCGGTCCCCATGAGGACCATTTCAAAAATATGGTGATGTAGCTCCATAAGCTCCGACACACCGCTCATTGCTTTCGCAAGCAACAACATGGCGACAAGGGATAGAGCTACACCTGCAACAGAAGTACCGTAAAGAAGCGACTCAAAATTCAAGACTGTGCCCGATACTCTTTCCTTTCCCCTGAGGCTGTACAAGCCGAAAATTGCCAATCCGAATAACAACATCAGGTCGAAATAAAGAGCAAAGCGAACCACAATATTTATTGAGTCGCTCATAAATCATTTCACTTTAAATGAGAAGTTGCCGGTGATCGGGTGAGTGTCCGAGGAGACAGCACGCCATTCGACTTTGTAGGTACCGGTGGTCAGAGGTGCTGCCGGTGTAATCACCATCGTTTTCGGATCACCGCCACCAGCGACGGCGGCCTTAACACCCATTGGGGAGTTCGGCATGCCAGGCATATCGGTCATGATCAGTTTTGCACCGGAAAACTGAGTGGTGAGATTCTCAGAAAAGTGCAGTTCAATTTTCGAAGGGGCCGCCGCATTCGAGCCTTCTGCCGGAGTGGAAGAAAGGAGCTTTGGATGTGCTTGAGCAACTGCACTCAGAAGCAAACCAGCGGTAAGTGCAACAGCTACGGTCGTAGTTTTAAGGAATGACATGCAAGACTCCTCACAGCAAGAGCTGTTGATTCGAGGTTTGTTTGGGAATATCTAATTTTTACTTTTCGATTCTTGTTAAAACCACTGATTATTAGCTAGTAGCCTCCGTGTTCTAGGTCAGGTTGAACACGAGAAACTCACTAGGCCCCAACGTCACAGTGCAAGAACACGATGCCACACGAACGCAAACTGTTCGATTACATTTCAGTCAGCTTGACGCGGTGTTTGGCCTCGAATTGGCGGGCGTAGCGAGACTTAAAGACGAGACCGCGTGCCCCAGATACTAGGGTTCTCACTCATTCAAAAATAACGAAAGTGGACGCTGGGCGCAGGCTGAGAGATCGCCGTTGATCACAAATGCGCCGTTGATCAGCTGACCTTCAAGTCAACACTAGGAAACTCTAGATGAAAGGCCGTTTTCCCGTCACGTGACGTACACCAGATTTTGCCATCATGCGCCTCAATAATTGATCGGGTAATCGACAGACCTAGCCCTGCGTTGCTTGGACTCCCTTCTCGCCGCGCTGGGTCCACGCGATAAAAACGATCGAAAAGCTTTTCAAGATGTTCGGGGGCAATGGGTTCTCCGTGGTTCTCCACGACGACCAATACCGACATCTCCTTCTGGAGGATTTCGACACTGATCGTCTTCCCTTCAGAGGTGTAGCGAAGCGCGTTAGAGAGCAGGTTAGAAATGGCTCTGTGGAGCATAAGGACATCGCCTCGGACGCTGCCCCGTCCTGAAACCTTGAGTTCAATCCCTCGCTCATCAGCCAAAAGGCGGTAGTACTCAAGCAATTTCTCCACGACTTCCACCAGGTCTATTGGTTTGTTCTCGTGGGTGATCAGACCATTGTCAGATTTCGCCAGAAATAGCATGTCATCAATCATCCGACTCATACGCTTCAAGTCATCAAGATTTGAGTACAGGTTGTCTTCGTAGTCCTCAATATTCCTTTTTCTTGAAAGCACCACTTCGGTGTGGGTCATCAAGTTGCTCACGGGGGTCCGTAGTTCGTGGGCAATGTCTGCGGAAAAGTTTGATAACCGGACAAATGCATCGTCGAGCCTGGACAACATTGCGTTAAACGACAGCACCATTTGCTGAAGTTCTTTGGGAACGGGTGCTAAGGGGATGCGCTCTTTGAGTGATTTTGCTGACATTGAGGCAGCGACCCGCGTGACCTGGCGAATAGGCCGCATGCCACTGCTTGCTACCATCCAGCCGAGTGCAGCACTGACCAATGCGCTGATCACCAACCCTATCCAAAACCAGCGCTCAAGCGTCTCGAAAAAGGACATATGCTGAGTAACGTCAAAGATCAAAATAACGGTCAACGGCTTGTCTTGCCCCGTCACCACGGCTTGTGCTGTCACGCCACGGAACATCTGCTCTTGCTCCCGCCACTCCCAGACGTTGTTGTTTGTGGTTGTGCGGAATTCCTTCGGAATATCTACAGGACCGGGATCAGCAAACAGCAGCTTGCCGTCACCATCGATTATTAGGGCAGTCAAATCACGGTGAGCCCCCAGCAGCGCCTCCAGCTCAGGCTTAAATTCGCTGAATTGATCGATGCTGTTCAACCCGGACAAAATTTTCTGGGTCGAGTGGAGCTTTTCGTTCAATGCCTGCTGATCCAGCATCTTAAAATGATGCCGGCTGAGGTTATTGAAACTGAGTCCGGCGACCGTGAGCACGGCCGTTACCGCGAGCATGAACATCAGACTCATGCGGGTCGTCAGGGACATTCGGTTCATTCCGACTCCGAATCAGGTGCATCAAGCATGTAACCCATTCCCCTTGAGGTATGAATCAACTTGACCTCAAAGTCGTCATCTATCTTGGCCCTCAACCTTCTCACTGCAACCTCGATAACGTTGGTATCGCTGTCGAAGTTCATATCCCAAACCTGGGAGGCGATAAGAGACTTTGGCAGCACCTCTCCTCGACGTCGTAGCAACAGCTCAAGCAACGCAAACTCTTTGGCCGTAAGGTCTATGCGCTTGCCTCCACGAATGGCCCGACGCTTGAGCAGGTCCACCTCCAGATCAGCCAATTTCATGTAGGTTTGCGAGGGAGCGCCGTTACCCCGACGCAGCAACGTTCTGACACGGGCCAGCAATTCAGAAAATGCGAAGGGTTTAATCAGGTAATCATCTGCTCCGAGTTCAAGTCCTTTTACTCGATCCTCAACACGGTCTCGCGCCGTGAGAAAGAGCACGGGAACGTCTTTCCCCGATGCACGAACCTTCTGAAGCACTTCCCAACCATCCAGCCCGGGCATCATGACGTCGAGAATCAGCAGATCATAGGCCTCGCTCAAAGCGTGCTGAAGCGCCACTTTGCCATTAGTAAAGCGATCAACATTGAACCCCGCCTCGGTGAGTCCTTGCTGCAAATAGATACCTATTTTTGGTTCGTCTTCAGCGACAAGAAGTCTCATGAGGGTCGTTCTCAGATAATGGTGAAGCGGAGTCTGCAACGAAAACCGGCAGCCAACCAGCAACTGACAGAAAAGTAATATTGGCTTCAGGTAGATGTCAGCAAGCGCTGTCTAGGGTTCAAGCATGAGTACTTCCTGGTGCTCGACCGACTCTTCAGCATGAAACGTTTGGGAGCCGGAAAACAATTCCATAAGGAGTTGCCCCATGAATCGCCTGAAAATGCTGTTTTTTGTGAGCTCGATACTCGTCTCAGCTTCTGTATGGGCTGCAGAGGGCGGAGACCGAGTGATGGAGCGCATGGAAAGTATGCGTAATAAAGCGGAAGCCGCTCTGATTCAAGCCGAAAAAGCCCCAGCGGGCCAACGCCATGTGCACATGGCAGAGCACATGAAAATGCTCGGCGATCTTATGAAGGAGCTCCATAACGATCATCCCGACGCCTCAATGTCACCCCAGCAGCACCTAGCCTGGATGGAAAAGCACGACAAAATTGTCGATGACGTTTTGAGCCAAATGCAACGTGAGCACAAGCTGATGCTTTCAGAGAACCACCAGTGAGCAACTCGTTGAGAGCTTTTGAACAGTCTTTTTGAATGCGGCGTCATCTGGACGCCGTATTTATTTCGAAAACTGACAGAAATGTAGTGTTCAGGTCAGTTAACTGGCAGCTCCGTGTCTTTAGCATAGCCAATGCTCCCACTCTTACTCTCGAGGTCACTATGAAAGCTAAGCTCGTTACCCCTGTCATCGCAGCAATCACTCTACTCTTCGGTGCTACGGCTATGGCCAGCGCAGGGCATGGGAAAGAGGACATCGGCCAGCCTGGAGTTGCCTCTGAGGTTACTCGTACGGTGGAGGTCGAGATGGGCGATATTTTCTTCAAACCTGAAAGCATCGATGTAAAGCCTGGTGAAACTATTCGATTTGTCCTTCGCAATGAGGGGGCGCTGCTGCACGAGTTCAACATCGGCAAAGCCGCTGCTCATGCAGCACACCAAAAAGAAATGGCAAGCATGTTCCAGAACGGAACGCTTAACCCCACCGGTACCGGGAAAACGATGAGCGGTATGGGCCACACCATGGGTGGAATGAAGATGGTCGGAATGGAGCACAACGACCCGAACAGCGTCCTGATTGAGCCTGGCACAACCAAAGAGCTGATCTGGACCTTCAACAACAGCACTGGGCTTCAGTTTGGCTGCAACGTGCCGGGGCATTATCAGTCAGGGATGGTCGGTCAGTTTGACCTGAAATAATCCAGAGCTGGCTGCTAACACCGCTTCGACGCAAGAGTTGGCTACGCTCTGTCGCAGAGATCACAGCAACGCTCACACCGTGGGGTTTAGATCATGAATAACCATCAGCATCCGGATGGAAACACCACCGCACCATTTTGGAGGCGCAAAACAGGCGTTGTACTGATCATGCTCATTGCGATTGGTGCCTTTTACGTTTTGCGGGAGCATTTCAGCCACGTTTATCCATTTTGGCCATATCTGATTCTGTTGATCTGTCCATTGATGCACTTTTTTGGACATGGACATGGCGGACATAGCCATGGCGATCAGGCAGCAACCCACAAGGACGAAAAAGGGAAATAGCCATGCCTACCATATCGAGCCACCACGACCACAGTCACGCCCATGCTGCTCCGCTCAATGACGATGATCTACGTGACCCGGTGTGCGGAATGGCAGTCACTTCATCAAGTAAATTCGGTGAGTCTTATCAGGGACAGACGTATCGATTTTGTAGCCTGAAATGCCAGGAGAAGTTTCGAGCTGATCCTGAACGCTACGGCGGTAATGTTTCGAGCGCCGAGTCCCGCGTCACCACTTCAGAGTCTGCGGTACAAACAGGCACTGAGTTTACCTGTCCGATGCACCCGGAAATACGCCAACCCGGACCCGGCAACTGCCCTAAATGTGGCATGACATTAGAGCCGGTCATGCCCGCGCTCGATGAAGAAGAAAATCCTGAACTCCGGGATTTCGCCCGCCGCTTTTGGTGGTCGCTACCATTAACCGTGATAGTGACCGTGCTCGCCATGGCGGGACACTCGTTACAACTCCTCCACGGCTCGATCCAAAACTGGATCGAGCTCGCTCTGGCGACACCGGTGACCTTATGGGCAGGTTGGCCCTTTTTTGTAAGGGGCATAGCCTCTATTAGAAATCGCAGTCCAAACATGTGGACTTTGATTGGTTTGGGTACCGCCGCAGCCTACCTGTACAGCGTCATGGCAACGCTCTTACCCCAAAGCTTTCCCGCCACCTTCATGCAAGATGGACGTATCGGCGTCTACTTCGAAGCCGCCGCGGTCATCATCTCGCTCACCTTGCTTGGGCAGATTCTTGAGCTCAAAGCCCGATCGCAAACCTCCGCCGCCATTAAGTCTCTTCTCGGTCTATCGCCCAAGACCGCACGCCGGATCAATGCCGATGGACAGGAAGAAGACATTCCTCTCACCCATGTCCACCTTGGAGACCATCTGCGGGTCAGGCCTGGTGAAAAGGTGCCAGTTGATGGCTCAGTACTGGAGGGTGAAAGTGCAGTGGATGAGTCCATGCTCACTGGTGAGCCAGTGCCGGTAATGAAGAGAGCTGGAGATAGCCTGATCGGCGCCACGCTGAATACACATGGCAGCTTGGTAATGGAGGCGCAGAAGGTCGGCGCCGAGACCATGCTGTCACAAATCGTACAGATGGTCGCTCGGGCTCAGCGCTCCAAAGCACCAATGCAACGAATGGCCGACTCTATTGCTGGCTACTTTGTGATGGGTGTTATCGCGATTGCGATACTGACATTAGTCGGCTGGGGGCTTTTTGGCCCTGAGCCCAGTTGGGTGTTTGGTCTGATCAACGCTGTTGCTGTGCTGATCATCGCTTGTCCCTGTGCGCTAGGTCTTGCTACGCCCATGTCGATCATGGTTTCGACGGGTAAAGCAGCCAGCATGGGTGTGCTGTTCAGGGATGCCAGTGCCATCGAAAACCTTTGCAAGATCGACACGCTGATTGTCGATAAGACAGGCACCCTGACAGAGGGACGGCCAGTGTTTCACAGTGTGGAGGCCACACCCAGTTTCAATCCCCACGATGTTCTTCAGCTGGCTGCCAGCCTTGATCAGGGCAGCGAACATCCCTTGGCTCATGCAATCGTCGATCACGCCCGAACCGAGAACATTAAGCTCACCAAGCCAGAATCCTTTGAGTCTGGTTCAGGTATCGGGGTCAGTGGCATCGTTGATGGCAAGAAGATCCAGCTGGGAAACACCGCTCTGATGGAAGCCGCAGGCGTAAACACCAAGCCCCTACAAGAGCGTGCAGAGTTGTTGCGACTTGACGGCATCAGCATCATCTACCTCGCAGTCGACGGGGTATTGGCAGGGTTGTTGGCAGTATCAGATCCAATTAAGCCGACCTCCAAAGAAGCAGTCACCAAGCTCAAGGCTGATGACATCAAAATCATCATGGCTACTGGCGACGGGCTCACCACCGCTCGGGCTGTCGCCAGGGAGATGGGGATTGAAGAAGTCCACGGTGAAGTGAAACCTCAGGACAAGGAGCGTCTGGTCGCAGACCTCCAGCAATACGGCCGGAAGGTCGCCATGGCTGGTGACGGTATCAACGATGCTCCGGCCCTGGCGCGAGCAGATGTGGGCATTGCCATGGGGACAGGGACTGACGTTGCGATGAATAGCGCGCAACTCACGCTGGTAAAAGGCGACCTGATGGGGATTTTACGAGCAAGGGCTCTTTCGGTCGCAACAGTAAAAAACATGCGGCAAAACTTGGGTTTCGCCTTTCTTTACAACTCGATGGGTATCCCCCTTGCCGCAGGCTTGCTCTATCCACTGACGGGACACCTCTTGTCGCCAATGATCGCTGCCATAGCCATGAGCGTCAGTTCTGCGTCTGTAGTTTTCAATGCATTGAGACTGAGGAATACTCGAATTGACTGAGCTTCAATTGCGAAATTGCAGCGCACTTGCCATGCGTTTGCATACGACCTGACCAGTCATTTGCATTTGACTGACCACCGATTGCAGAGGATTTGACCAACCAGACATCAAAGCTGAGGGGCTCATAACGACCCATAGCCGTCATTTGTTTTCGAGATATGAGGTTAGAACTTTTCGTCTTGCAGAAAAAACGAGGCCGCAATCGCGGCCTTGTTTTTTAGAGTGTTACTCGTGCGAATGTCCGTGCTCAGCGCTCTCAGAGGTTGCGCCTTTCTCACCACCGCCACATGCCGTCATCAAGCCCAGGAAGCAAATCAGCAGCATTGAACGAGTCAGAGTGATTGGGAGTTTCATGGGATTACTCTTCAAAAAATGGATGAAACAAATAGTCTGTGGACAGGCTGAACCCCGCGTTTTAGGCAGTAGAACAGCCAGCGCTGTTTCGGATCACTGTTTGACGCTCAGGTAGTCACCGCTCGTCTTCAGTGAAATGGTTACGTCGTTATTGCTGCGATTACGCCAAAACCATCCGTGGGTGCCGTCAAAAATGGCGGTGAATTCACCTTTATCACTTTTGACCTGCTTGCCCTTGTTGTAGCTGTGGAAGTAACCCTTTCCACCGTTGTACGGCTCGCCATGGGTGTCGTAGTTCACAGGCCCACCAGCCGCTGTCCATTCATAGCTGACAGTCTTGCTCTTCAGCACTTCCAGTTTGATTTCTGTCCCTTCACCAGGTTTGAGCGTGACGGTCATTTGATTGGTCTTAAAAGCTGGGGCAGGTGCCGCCGCTGGGTGGATCGCAGGTAATGCAGCAGGTTGGATTTGCACAATCTGCGGAGCTGGAGCTGGAGCTACTGCTTGCGGCGGCGCTGCATCCGCCAACGCCTCTTGGGCAAGGATGATCTTCAGTTCGCCCATCTGGGTCAGCCCCAGTGCTCGGCCCACACCCGTTGGATCAACGGCGTATTCCGAAGGCATGACAACAGTCACCAGCAGGCCGACCGCTGTCAGCAGTGCAATGACAGTCGAACGCACCAGTTTGCGAGTGCTAGGCAATTCATTAACAGTTGGAAGCGGAGTATTGAACATGGTCAGAATTCCTTACGCGGAGATAAACAGGCCGGTGATCTGGTAACCCATCAGGAGGAAACCGGCACTCATCATGGCGACGTTGGCGGTATAGGCGTGGCGCCAGAAACTGCCGGTGCGCCGCCAGTACCCCATCAGAATGAGAATCGCGCTGAGGGCCAGCAATTGGCCGATCTCGACACCAACATTGAAGGCGATCAGGTTCGGAATCAGGCCTTCAGGCGAGATCTCGTACTCCTGAATCTTGGTGGCCAGACCGAAACCATGGAGCAGGCCGAAGATCAGCGTGGCCACCTTGGTGTTGGGTTGGAAGCCGAACCAACGCTGGAATGCGCCGAGGTTATCGAGCGCCTTGTAAACCACCGAGAAACCGATGATGGCGTCGATGATGTAAGAGCTGATGCTGACCTCAGTCAGCACACCCAGCAGCAGCGTGATCGAGTGGCCTACGGCGAAAAGCGTGACGTAGAGCCCCACATCTTTCAGGCGGTAGAGGAAGAAGATCACCCCGAACAGAAACAGCAGGTGGTCGTATCCCGTCATCATGTGCTTGGCGCCCATGTAGATGAAGGGCAGCAACATGACGCCTGAGCTTTCCTGGATGAACCCCTTATCACCTTCGGCGACGGCATGAGCCATAGCCTCAGGTATTGCGAGGAAAAGTGACGCGACAAATAAAAACAGCAGCAGTAGCAGGCGACGCGAAGGCGCAGTAAATGCGTCAACGCCGCTCATCGAGTGCGAATGCATGGATAAATCCTACGTTGCAGTGATAGTGGGCCGCTTGCGCGGCCATGGTCAGGCTGCGAACGAAGGACGAGGTGGCCGCTCGATCAAGAATATCGGCGGGCGGGGAACGGAATAGCGCTGCGCGTCGACCCGCATAGAGATCTTCGGCTGCGTAGCCAAATTCAATGCCGAGGTGAGCTGTGGCGTTTCGTGTTGATGGTCAGGGGTCAACGGGGAGTGATAGTGATCCGAGCAGCTCGCACACGACATTTCAGCTTGCTGTTCATGGGAGTGATGGGTGTCTTGCGCAATCTCCCAGGCTGGCTGTTTCGACGTGACTGACAACGTATAGGTATGCCCGGCCCAGGCCACAAACATGGCGAGAGCAAGTGCGATTACCACTGTCGTTGTCAGTGTCCTGCTGAACATAGCGTTCGGGTTTCAACTCGTTTAGTAGGGCTTTGATGCGTTTGACCATATCCCCCTAGGGAGGATAGGATGCCAGCGTAATTCATTGAGGCCTGAGGCTCAAGTCATGAGTGAGCACGAACACGAACACAGCCATCCCCACACCCACCAAAGTCATGAGGCGATCATCAAGCGCCTCAAACGAGCGGATGGCCATTTACGCGGCATCATCACCATGATCGAAGAGGGACGTCAGTGCGTGGACATCGCCCAGCAGCTGCATGCGGTTGAAAAAGCGGTGTGCCAAGCCAAGCGCACCCTTATTCAGGATCACATCGATCACTGCCTAGAGGACACCGTCTCGGCGTTGAACAATGGTGAGCGCGCACCACTGGAAGCCTTCAAGCAAATCACCAAGTACCTCTAGGTCTGACATGCCCAACTTCGCTGAACTGCTACAACAAGGCGGGGCTCACGCCTGGCTGTATTTCCCGAGCGCTATTCTGCTCGGGGCCTTGCATGGCCTGGAACCTGGCCATTCAAAAACCATGATGGCTGCCTTCATCGTCGCCATCCGTGGCTCGGTCAAACAGGCCGTGTTGTTGGGCTTGGCCGCGACGCTTTCACACACCGCTGTGGTGTGGTTGGTCGCCATCGGCGGCATGTATCTAGGGCAAGGTCTGGATGCCGAGACCACAGAGCCTTACTTCCAGCTCGCGTCCTCCGCCTTGATCATCGTGATTGCGCTTTGGATGCTGTGGCGTACCTGGCGCGGTGAGCAGATGTTCAAGTTCGAGCAAGGTGATGATCACCATCACTGCGAGCATGACCATGGTCACCATGATGAAACTCATCGGATCGATACCGG
The DNA here is from genome assembly GCF_015461845.1 of Pseudomonas mucoides. Taxonomy (GTDB): domain Bacteria; phylum Pseudomonadota; class Gammaproteobacteria; order Pseudomonadales; family Pseudomonadaceae; genus Aquipseudomonas; species Aquipseudomonas mucoides. Next base: position 694,076 of record NZ_JACOPW010000003.1, read on the forward strand.
TCACGGGCGCATGGAACTGTCGATCTTTGAAGAGGGCATGTCACCGCACTGGCGCTTGAAGGCGTTGACCGGGCATGCGTGGCCTGCTTCAGACGTTCGTCTCACTACTACCCGTCCAGACGGCAGCACTCAAACGTTTTCATTCGTCGAGCGCGAAGGCTTCCTGGAATCGAAGGTCGATATTCCAGAGCCTCATGAATTTAGTGCTCGCTTGAGTCTTGGGCATGCGGGTCACTCCCATGATTACGATCTGGAGTACCAGGAGCATGACCATGGGCATGCGCATTCCGAGCTGGAAGGCTTGGAGTTGTCGATTGATGGCTATCAGGATGCGCACGAACGTGCACATGCCAACGATATCCGTAAACGCTTCACCAACCGCGAGGTCACCACGGGTCAGATCATCATGTTTGGTCTGACTGGCGGTCTGATTCCGTGCCCTGCCGCCATTACCGTCCTACTGCTGTGCCTTCAGGTTAAAGAAGTGGCGCTGGGTGGCATGCTCGTCCTGTGCTTCAGCATCGGCTTGGCGATTACCTTGGTGGCGGTGGGGACTGCTGCGGCCATTGGTGCTAAACAGGCTTCCAACCGCTGGCCGTGGCTGGGCACCGTGGCTCGTCGTGCACCGTACCTTTCCAGCGTGTTGATCATCGGTGTTGGTCTGTACGTAGGTTTCCATGGCTGGATTGGCCTGAACGCATAAGGCGACGTCCGAGTGTTTGAACTCACCAGCTACGTTGTAAGGAAGTCGCTTGCCCAGTGAAGGCAATTAGCCATACGCTGCGAAGCGTGAGAGGTCTCACGGATATAAAAACATGAGCATGGAGCAAGCCCTGATGAAACTGTCTGCCATTTTGATCGCCACTTTACTTTCGATTACTTCCGTTGCTGCCTTCGCGCACAGCGGCGGTACTGATTCAAAAGGTTGCCATCGCAACCATAAAACGAACGACTACCACTGCCACTAAACGGCAAAAGCCCAGCTTGAGGCTGGGCTTTGATGCAAGCTGGCTTTCTCACATTTGTGGAGGCCAGTTATGCGATTCACCTTGGCACTCCTTGCACCATGCATAGAGTGCGTCGTACAGGATCAGTCCATGCGAAAGCATTTCATGATCGTCGGAATATCGCTGCGACAGTCCCAGTGAGATGGCATACAACCCAGCTGATTGCGGAGTCAGATCCAGGCGAGAGGTATCAGCGCCGCGTACGATCTTGGCCAAGTGCTGCAAGGCTGGTTCACTGAGCTGGTACTTTTTCAGAAACGCATCGAAACTGCACAGTTCGCCTTCATGGGTAAGTTCTACGCCGGGAATGTCGTAGGGCGCAGCGTCTTGCTCCGCCGCTAGCCGCAGCACATCACCACTGGGGACGTATAAAAACTCGGGTTGGGGATCGATAAAACGAGCGATCAACCAAGGACAGGCGATGCGGTCGATCTTCGGTCGTTCACGGGTAATCCACCTCATGGAACACCTCCTGCCTAGCTCGGTAGGCTGGGTGATCTGGCGGACCCAGTGCCCGTCAGAAATTGTTAATCCACTCTCGCGGTCTAGCGCATCATATGTACTGCCAATCCGACGAGTGCGCAGGCCATCAGCACCTGAATAACGCCCCGCTTGAAGCGGAACAAGGCAATTGCCGCTGCAATGGCGATCAGGGCTGAGGGCCAGTCGAGATTGCCGCTGAAGCCTTTCGGCCACAGCACGTGATAACCGAAGAAACACGCTAAATTGAGGATTACTCCAACCACTGCCGCTGTAATGGCAGTTAGCGGTGCAGTGAACTTGAGTTCGTTGTGGGTTGACTCCACCAGCGGGCCACCAGCGAGGATGAACAGGAACGAGGGCAGGAAGGTGAACCATGTCACCAGGGAGGCGGCGACAGCCCCGGCCAGAAACATTTGATCGGCACCGAACACCTGCGAGACATAGGCCCCGACAAAGCCGACGAAGGCCACCACCATGATCAGCGGCCCTGGCGTGGTTTCCCCTAGAGCCAGCCCGTCGATCATCTGGGTCGGAGTTAGCCAGCCATAGTGACCAACCGCGCCTTGATAGACATACGGGAGCACAGCGTAGGCTCCGCCAAAGGTCAGCAACGCGGCCTTGGTAAAGAACCAGCTCATTTGAGTCAGGGTGCCACCCCAACCAAAGAGGACGGTCAAAATCCCCATCGGCAATGCCCACAATGTCGCGCCGATAAGTGCGAGTGATGCTAATTTCAACCAGCTGAACCGAGCATGCTCCGGGGATGGAGTGTCATCATCGATCAAGGCTGGGCCGAAGGACTTTTTGGCGGCGCTGTGGCCCCCTGCTCGAAACTTCTCGGGCGCCAGACGCCCTCCGAAATACCCGATTATCGCGGCCGCTAAGACGATCAGCGGGAAAGGAACATTGAACGCAAAGATCGCTGTAAATGATGCCGCCGCTATTGCCCACAGCCAATTATTCTTCAACGCCCTTGAGCCGATCCTGTGTGCCGCCTGCACTACGATGGCGGTCACGGCGGGTTTGATCCCATAGAAGAGCCCAGCCACCACGGGCACGTCGCCGAAGGCGATATACATCCACGATAAAGCAATAAGGATGAACAGTGAGGGAAGTACAAACAGTGCACCGGCAATAACTCCGCCCCAGGTTCGATGCATCAACCAGCCAATGTAGGTAGCCAACTGCTGAGCCTCTGGCCCCGGGAGTAGCATGCAGTAGTTGAGGGCATGCAGAAACCGCCGCTCGGAAATCCAGCGCCGCTGTTCTACCAGTTCCTGGTGCATGATTGAAATCTGTCCCGCTGGCCCGCCGAAACTGATGAAGCCGAGCTTCAGCCAGAACCAGAATGCCTCACGCAAACTGATTGCTTCCGGTCTCGACAGCTCTTCTTCAATCTCTGGGGCCACAAACTTATTCATTGGGTTGTTCCTCCTTCATGAACCCGGCGAGCAGGCCATCGAAGATGGCACTTGCGGCTGCCAGCAGATGGTCGTCGTGGGTAATGGTTTCGCGCAGCCCAGCCAGCAAACGCTCGATGCCGGCAGCCTCCACCGGCGCAATGCCACCGATATCGAGGTAGTGCACCAAGGCCGCGATACGGTTTAGGCCGGGCTCTTGGAGCTCAAAACTGGCTTGCAGGGTTTCGAAGGTCACGCAGTTGCCGACATGACTGAAGGTTGCTTCATCGAAATCGAAACCCAAGGCATCTGCTGGGCAGTCTGTTGGGCTGTTAAGCCAGAGGATCCGGGCTTTGGGGTCGATGAAGCGACTAATCAACCAGGCACACGCCAGGCGATCAACCCATGGACGCTTACGTGTCGCCCAGACACGACCTTGATAGTCGCCACGATTGAGTGCCGTTATGAGCTGGTCGCGGCTATGGGGTTCATCCACAGATAACGCTCTGCTGACTGCCGTCTCAAGCTCCTGCAAGGCTGAGTCAATCTGCTGCTTCGGCTTGCCAGGGAAGTAATCGATGCTGGAAAGCTGATCGTAGGTTTTGCGCAGCTTGCGAATCTGTTTGGTGGTGGCCAATGCGTTTTCAGGGTTGAGTTGCCCACGGCATTCTTCGATCTCTACGCGTAGCTTGCTGTAGTCATCGCTACGATCGAACAAGTTGACAAAACGCTCACCCTGCGGATCGACCACCGGCAGGATGTAAGCAGTGCCATTGATGGAAAGGATGTCGCGTTCGACAGACGCCAAGGCTTCACGACAGACATTGGTGTCAGGCAACAAATAGGCACCATCGCGCAAAACCGCCGCACCTGATGCTTTCAAAGCACGCCAGGCCCGCATGCGCTCAGTGGCATTGGCAGTGGGTAAACCGAGAATCAGAGCTAGCCAATTTTTCATGTAGAGTAAGATATTTATTATGTAGTAATTATTACAGTACTCTTGGTCTGAGCGTTTGGAAAGCCTCCATTCAGAGCTAGGGTTTTGGCGAGACCAACGGGAAAGCGGGGGCGAACGCAGGGTCAATATGTGCTGTGCGAGGTGGCCTTGTCAGTGAGGCTCTCAAGCTTCAGACGTTCGGGATGAGCGTTCAGTTTTGGCCGTTCTCTGCCGGCAGCGTACTGGTCGAATACGATGCAAATGGTTGGTCAGGCCAAATGCAAACCGGTGGTCAAGTCTGTGCAATTACCCATCATTGACGCTCGCAACTCGAAACAGATAACTGTTGACCTTACCATCGTGTCAACGTTGATGCTGTCGGTGCGGTGAAAAGAGACCGCTCAGCATGAGAGGAATAACCATGTTCGTCTTAGATGTATCAGGCATTGGTTGCGGCAGTTGCGTCAGCAAAATCACCAAAGCGATTCAGTCACTGGACAACGAAGCTACTGTTTCCGTGGATCGGTCAGCCGGTAAGGTGAGTGTTGAAAGCAGCGAAAGCCCAGAGCAGATTCGTAAAGCTGTCGAGGTGTTAGGTTTTCCTTCCCAGATCAGCGCTTGAATGCTGGCACCTTTCCATGGTCAGAGCCCCGTATACAGGGGCTCCCCTTGGTTAACCCTCAGGGAGTACCGAAGCAGCCACGTCGGCCACAATTACCACTCGCAAGCCCTTGCGCTACTAATCACCTCGGAGAGCTTTTAGCAAACCTTTGAATGCTCCATTCAACCTAGTAAAAGCGGCGTCGAAACGTATTCCATTTTCTGTGTACTTTGCGATCTCAACCTGCTGATCGACAGTATTTTGATCAATGGCAGGTTGAGCCGGTGTGCCGTAAAGCAAAGCACCTCCGTAAATATCACTTGCTGATTCTTGTCCTGTTATGTGTTTTACATTTGTTGTCTTCAAAGAAAACGGAGTAGCAGGAGTTTCTTTTGTCTGGCTTGCAAGCACAGTAGAAAAATCTAAGTCTCGGGCCTTGAAGTTCGGCGTATCAGCGTTTGCAATATTGTTACTCAGAATTTCAGCTCTTTGACTACGATAAATTAACGCTCTTGCTGCGGGGCCAAGCGCTTTCTCAAAATTAATACTCACACTCAATCACTCTCAGTAGCGTTGTTATTTTCCATGAGCATCGAACACTTAAGTGTTGACGCGGTGCATCCAGGCTCACATTTGCAGTTCCGGTGCAGAAACTAAAAAAAACGTCTGCACCTTGAAAGCTATCGGATACTTACAATGGTAGGCACCTCAACTGATACTCAATAAATAGGGGTGTAACGTTGGAAGATCGAAACCTTACGGATTAAATAGCGTATTCCTCAAGAGAAATATCGCAACCTGACACAACTGTAATATTGGCCTAAGCTTCCTGACAGGGGATAAGTCTTATAGTCCTATTGAGCCTTAAGCTCACCCCTAAGAATCAACACTGAAGTGGATTCAGGGGTTACCGAATACTCATCCGAGGAAACCCAAATGAACCCTATCAAATCCTTGTTCGTCATCGCAGCCCTGACCATCTCTTCTTTTGCTATGGCTGAAGGTGGTGGTGACCGGTCTTTCGCGCGCATGGAAGCGGCTAGGAATAATTCGATGGAGTCGTACCAAGTAGCTCAAACGCAAAGCTCCCAACCTCCCGTCGCAGAAAGCCAAGCCAAAGCGATGGACCACAAGAATTGCTAAATAGCTGGGTACATTTCCAAGCTGACAGAAATGTAATCACTATGGTGGTTTAAATGTGGCAATTTCTGAGCTCGCTTACCGTAAGAGTTCGTTTTTTGTGACGGTGGGCGAAGCTCATCCGGGCAACTCATTGGTTGTTTCGTACAGCTTCCCTTTTGACTGATTGGACATAAACGGCATGCATTCCAAAACCTCTAGGCGGACATTCGTTAAAGGCCTGGCCGCTGGTGGCATTCTTGGCGGCCTTGGTCTGTGGCGCACTCCTGTATGGGCAGTGACCAGTCCTGGTCTGCCGAGCGTTCTCACCGGTAACGAATTTGATCTGTTTATTGGTGAAACCCCTGTAAACATAACTGGCTCGCCGCGCACAGCCATGACCATCAATGGTTCGTTGCCCGGACCTTTGCTGCGCTGGCGCGAAGGCGAGACGGTCACACTGCGTGTGAAAAATCGCCTAGATCAAGACACCTCCATTCATTGGCACGGGATCATTCTGCCCGCCAACATGGATGGTGTACCGGGTTTGAGTTTCCATGGCATCGCGCCCGATGGGATGTATGAGTACAAATTCAAGGTGCATCAGAACGGTACGTACTGGTACCACAGCCACTCCGGTTTGCAGGAGCAGGCAGGCGTTTACGGTCCAATCGTCATCGACTCGAAAGAGCCTGAACCTTTCCAGTACAACCGCGACTATGTGGTGATGTTGACTGACTGGACCGATGAAGATCCTAGTCGCGTCATGGCCAAGCTCAAGAAGCAATCGGACTACTACAACCACCACAAACGGACCGTGGGCGACTTTATCGACGACGTCGGTAAGCAAGGTTGGTCTGCTGCCGTGGCCGACCGGAAGATGTGGGCTGAAATGAAAATGAACCCCACTGATCTCGCAGACGTCAGTGGGGATACTTACACCTATCTCATGAATGGCCAAGCGCCTAACGGTAACTGGACCGGTATTTTCAAGCCGGGCGAGAAGCTGCGCCTGCGCTTTATCAACGGCTCAGCTATGAGCTACTTCGACGTCCGCATCCCTGGTTTGAAAATGACCGTTGTGGCGGCTGACGGCCAACATGTCAAACCAGTCAGCGTCGATGAGTTCCGCATCGCCGTGGCAGAAACGTATGACGTGATCGTAGAACCTGCCAGCGAAGAGGCTTACACAATCTTCGCCCAGTCCATGGATAGAACCGGTTATGCACGTGGAACCTTGGCAGTTCGCGAAGGATTAAAGGCACAGGTACCTGCGATCGATCCTCGGCCGCTTTTGACCATGGATGACATGGGTATGGGCGGTATGGCGGGCATGGACCATGGCAGCATGGCTGGTATGGGCGGCGGCGATATGAAACAAGGTGACATGTCAGGCATGGCTGGCATGGACCACAGCAAGATGGCGGGAATGGACCAAAGTGACATGACCGGGATGACCGGCATGGACAGCGGTGACATGACTAACATGGCCGGTATGGACCACAGCAAGATGGCGGGCATGGACAAAGGCGACATGTCCAACATGGCCGGCATGGACCACAGCAAGATGGCAGGGATGGGCAGTATGGGTGGCGAAATGCAGGCTCACCCAGCGTCCGAAACCAACAACCCCTTGGTTGACATGCAAGCCATGAACCCAACGCCAAAGTTAAACGATCCAGGCATTGGTTTGCGGAACAATGGTCGTCGAGTGCTCACCTACTCAGATCTGAAAAGCACTTTCCAAGACCCTGACGGCCGCGAGCCCAATCGCACTATTGAGCTTCATCTGACCGGTCACATGGAGAAATTTTCGTGGTCCTTCAACGGAATCAAATTTTCTGACGCCGAGCCGCTTCGTCTGAAGTATGGGGAGCGTCTTCGCATCACCCTGGTGAACGACACCATGATGACCCATCCCATCCACCTTCACGGCATGTGGAGCGACCTTGAAGATGAGAACGGCAAGTTCATGGTGCGCAAGCACACAATCGACATGCCACCAGGTACCAAGCGCAGCTATCGAGTCACCGCTGATGCCTTAGGTCGCTGGGCCTATCACTGCCACCTGCTTTTCCATATGGAAATGGGCATGTTCCGTGAAGTACGGGTTGATGAGTAAAGGAGACGATCTGTGAGCACATACCTAAATCGTAAATCGCTGGTCGGTTGCCTCTTTGCCGTCGGCTTGATGGGTGGACTCTCGTCCGTGGCGCTGGCAGTCGAAGATAGTAGTGATCATTCACCTGCTACTCCTGCGAAAGCAACGAGCAAGCCTGCAACTTCGATAAATGAGTCAGAGCCCGATCACGGGTCAATGGATCACAGCAAGATGAGCCATGAGTCGATGGATCATGACCAAAAAACCAAAAAGGCAGATTGAGATCATGACCAGTAAGTATTTACGCCCAATGTTGATGGCACTGGCAGTCTCTACCAGTCCTGCTTTCTCTTTCATGGCCCAGGCGGCAGAAGAGATGGATCACTCCAAGATGGATCACGGCTCGATGGGAGCTATGGACCATAGCAAGATGGGGGCAATGGATCACAGCAAGATGAGCATGGACAATGGAGCAATGGACGGTATGGAAAGTATGGATGGAGGGGCTACCACCACCAGCCGAACTCCAATCCCTGTACTGACCGACGCTGACCGTGCAGCCGCGTTCCCTGATGTGGCTGGTCATGGAGTTCACGACAAGAAGGTCAACTCCTTCATGCTGCTGGATAAGTTTGAGTACCAGGATGCTGACAACGGTAGTGCATTGGCTTGGGATGCAAAAGGATGGATCGGCGGTGACCTTGACCGACTGTGGTTGCGCTCGGAAGGCGAACGTACCAATGGCGTAACGGAAAACGCAGAACTCTCAGCACTTTGGGGGCACTCCATCGGTCCATGGTGGGATGTCGTCACCGGCGTACGACAAGACTTCAAGCCCGGGTCACCACAAACTTGGGGAGCGCTCGGTATTCAGGGCATGGCCCTCTATAACTTTGAAGCCGAAGCGACTGCCTATATCGGTGAGAACGGTCAAACCGCTGCTCGATTGGAAGGCGACTACGACATTCTGCTGACCAATCGCTTGATCTTGCAGCCGACGGCCGAAGCCAATTTTTACGGAAAAAATGATCCTCAGCGCGGCATTGGGTCTGGATTGGCAAACACCGAAGTAGGGCTCCGATTGCGTTATGAGATTGTTCGCCAATTTGCCCCTTACATTGGGGTTAGCTGGAGCCGCTCCTACGGCAATACGGCAGATCTGGCCAGCGATGAAGGAGAGGATGCCAACGAGGCCCGGTTTGTCGCCGGTATTCGGATGTGGTTTTGAGGGGCTGACATGAAAAGAACATTGAAAACATTGACTGCTGCCGGGGTGGTCGCCGCAATAGTAGGTGCCGGCGTGGTGTATTTTGGTGTGATCAATGTTGGGGCGGATGATCCGCATTTCGGCCCCGTTCACTCACTTCTTTCCACTGCTCGGGATCGCTCGATTGCTGTGCGCTCACGCGATATTAAAGTCCCCGACCTGAGCGAAGAAGCTCTCATCCGCGCAGGTGCTGGCAACTACAACTCTATGTGCATCGGTTGCCATCTGGCTCCGGGTATTGCAGGAACCGAGTTAAGTAATAGCCTTTACCCTGCACCACCGAATCTTTCAAAACTGGGCGTTGATGGAAACCCTGCCGCAGCATTCTGGATCATCAAGCATGGAATCAAATCCACAGGCATGCCCGCTTGGGGTAAAAGCATGGCCGATCCCTACATATGGGGAATGGTCGCTTTTCTCCAGCAACTGCCTTCATTGGATGCAGAGCAATACAAAGCTCTAGCAACCAGCAGCGGTGGTCATCAACACGGTGGCGGCGAGAGCAAAATGCATAACCATGAAGGCCAGCATGAGGGCCAAAAAGGGGCTGTCGCGGGGCATCATGATGCGGGTGCAGCCGAAGAGATAGCCGAAGCAGGCGACCATCATGGCGAGAGAAACAGCGCTCATGCCCATGAGGCGGCCGCAGCGCCTTCTCAGGATGAAAGTACCGAACACGCCCATCCTCAAGCTGTGGAGGCTTCACATGACGCCCCTGCAACTCCGGCCACTCAGCCAAAAACTCATACCCACGCTGATGGGAAGGAACATACCCATGCGAAATAACTTTCTTCGTCCCGGTCGGGCACTTCGCCTCGCTGCATTTGCGGCTCTGTTTATCAGTTCAGCTGGTCATGCAGCAGAGTCGTTGACGATCGACGTCCATCGTGACGCTAACTGTGGATGCTGCAAGAAGTGGATCAAGCACCTTGAAGCTAACGGCTTCACCGTCGTTGATCATGTAGAAACCAACATGAGCGCGGTCAAGCAGGATCTCGGTGTTGCTCCACGACTCTCGTCCTGCCACACAGCAATGATCAATGGAAAGTTTGTTGAAGGTCACGTGCCCGCCGAGCAAATCATTGCGATGAGCAAACGTGACGACCTTCTCGGGATCGCCGTTCCTGGCATGCCGGCTGGATCTCCGGGCATGGAAGTCAACGGAAAACGTGATGCTTACCAGGTAATCGGCTTGTCCAAAGCAGGCGCAGACCAGGTCATTGCTGAATACCCCGGAAACTAATCTGGCCCCTCAATCCTGTCCCTGCATGGTTAGCGACATAGCCATGCAGCGGGACACATACTGTCCATTCCACGCTCAGCAACACGCCAAGACAATGAGCTACTGTTGGCCGCCTCTCCTGCTGTTCCCCTCAGCCCCACTCTATAACGCCCTCAACTAAACGATGCGCACGCAGTCGAAGTGAACATCGACGATGACTCTGCACCTTCAGTCTCAGTTATGAATGGAGATTGCCTGTCAAAGGATCAAAAGATCCTAGACGGCAGGTTTACCAAGCGGGGCGAACACAGGTACTGACAACAGAACGTCCCGCCCTTATGTCAATCCACATCGGCATAGGGGACGGCCTTCATAGGCCGCTCCCCTGCCACACCACCCGGCATGCGGGTCCGCACCGGGCGGTTCGAGAGATTGAGGTTATGAGAGGCGCGCCAATCCCAGCCTGTCGAACCACGCAATATTCAGCACACGATTCAACTCAAAACGGCTATTACGCCACCAGCGATGAGAGTTACTGGCCACCCTCTGCGCCACCTGCTGGCTCGCCCCCAGTGTCCGCAGCTCTCGATAGATCGTAGGGCCACGCTTCCACTGCCTGAGCTGGATCGCTCTCAGTCGATGTCGTATCCATTCGTCCAGCTTGCGCCAGACTGCCGGTGTTTGCGACAACGTGAAGTAGGCTTTCCAGCCCAAAAGATAAGGCCGGAGATTATCTGCGACCTGTTGCAAGCTACGCCCGCAGGAGCGCCGGGTAAGCCAGCGGATACGCTGCTTGAACTGTTTCTGCGCCTTATAAGAGACCGCGCGCTTGACTTCACTTCGGGCTGACCACAACTCATAGCCCAGAAACTTGCGACCAAACGCGCTCGTCACTGCACTCTTGCTCTCGTTGACGCTCAAGTGCAGCTTTTCGTACAGCCGCCTCAGCAGGGCCATTACCCGCTGCCCCGCCTTCTGACTGCGCACATACACGTTCGCATCGTCGGCATAGCGCACGAAACAATGGCCTCGGCGTTCAAGCTCCCGATCCACTTCGTCCAGCAGCACGTTCGCCAACAACGGCGACAGTGGGCCGCCTTGCGGCGCCCCGCAGCGGCTTTTCTCGACCACGCCATTGATCAGCGTTCCCGCATCCAGATAGGCGCGAATCAGCCGGATAACCGCCTGATCCGTAATCCGTTTGCGCAAACGATCCATCAAGATGTCGTGATCGACCCGGTCGAAGAACTTCTCCAGATCAACATCCACCACCACTTTACGTCCTGAAGAGGCATAGCGCTGAGCCGCTAAAACGGCGTCCTGCGCACAGCGTCCCGGACGGAAGCCGTAGCTGTGTTCACTGAAGGTCGGATCGAGTAATGGCTGCAAGGCTTGCAGCAACGCTTGTTGGATCAAACGGTCGGTGACCGTTGGGATACCCAACTCGCGTTGACCGCCGTCAGGTTTGGGAATGACCACACGCCGTACCGGACTGGGCCGGTAGACTCCTGAAAGAAGCTGTTCACGAATCCCCGCCCATTGGGTCAGCAGGTACTCGGCCGTCTGATCAATATCCAGACCGTCGACTCCCGCTGCACCTTTGTTGGCCTTGACCCGTTTCCACGCCCGTTTCAGGTTTTCTCTCGCAAAGGCCCGTTCCAGCAGCCCTTGTCCTGCGTTATCGGGTTCATTTTGCGGGCGATTGACCTCGTCGCTGACAGGATTTCTCACGGTTTCAACGCTCGTTATCTCCGTCCGCCCCGCGTTTGGCAGGCATCTGACTTCCGGTCTTTCGCATCAACATGGCCTATGACGCTTTCTCTCGTTCGGCCCTTCGTCAAAAAAAAAAAAAAAGACTACTACGGCCTCTGCTGACTTCTCGCTCCGACTCGCGCCGTCGCCCTTTCAGGCACAAGGCGAGATCTCCCCAGGTAAGAACGCAATCCTTCACCGCACAACCGCCGGATTTACGCTGCCTGACCCTTGACCACAAGAGCTTCGCGGTTTTATGCCCGCTCGCCCTGGTCGGCTTCGCCTTGTATCCGGTTCTTGTACATCGGCTCGCGGTTTCGATTCACGCTTCCTCCCCACACTCGGTCGCCCTCATGCAGTTGCGCTTCACTTCGTTCGCTGTGGTCAGCTTACGGCGGGACTTTCACCCACAAGATTGCGCCCATGCTGGGCGCACATAAAAAAAGGCGCCACTAGGGCGCCTAAGCCGCCTCCCAAACCAAAGGAGAAACAAGGAGACGGGGTGTACCTGGTAGTCGAACAATTGGTGCCGCAGGTTAGTGCTCGTTAAAGTAGTTGCAGTGGGTACTCGACAATCAGTCGGACCTCGTCCAAATCAGATTCGAAATCGGTAGCACGCGTGGTTGCTTGGCGAACACGCAGTGACATGTCCTTCAGAGAGCCTGACTGGATGATGTACTTAGCCTCAATGTCTCGCTCCCACCGCTTTTGGTCTTGCAATGGCGCTCCATCTGCTCCGCGACGCATATACACGCTGTTCGCGTTGGAATAATCAGCGTCCCACCCCTTCGCGTAGCGGGTCATGAAGCTTAGGCCTGGGATGCCGAACGCTTGCATATCCAGGTCGTAGCGAAGCTGCAAGGATTGCTCTTTCGGAGAGTTGAAGTCGCTGTATTGGATGGAGTTATCCAGAAAAATTGAGTCCGATTGGCGCAGGTAATCGAAGTCGTCATTACCGTTGCTACGCTGATAGCCAACAGTCACCGTATGAGCGCCGAATTTGACCCCAGTTTTGCCGCTCCAAATGTTGTTATCAAAGCTATCAAGGAGTTTTTTACCCTCGTCGACGGCACGGTAGTAATTTAATCCACCGATCAACGCGACGTTGTCTGAGAGCGGGTAATTAAGGGAGGTGCCAGCGTAATACTGATTCCAAACGTCCTTGAATTGGCTGGCGTAAAGACTCACACCAACGAACTCATTGACGGTGTAATCCCCCCCTAGGTAAGCAATCCACGGAGCATCAACAGCACCGGCATAGAAAGTCGAAAAGCCGTCACGCATGCTGCTCGAATTGGGTTGGCTCATCGCATGCAGCCGGCCCCCCTGAATGGTCAGGTCTTTAATGCTGGTATTGGTGAACGTTGCCCCCCTAAAGCTCTCTGGCAGCAGTCGAGAATCGCCATACGCCACGACAGGTGTGGATGGAAATACGTCTCCTACTTTGACCACCGTATCCATAAAGCGAGCCTTCGCGGCTCCGCCTACTTTTGAGTAAGAGTCTTCAGGTTGGCCTTTGCTGTTGTAGGGCATGACATCCACTGAGCTTCGAGCCCCCGAGCGCCCATCACCCGAATCAAGCTTGAGTCCTACCATTGCAAATGCATCAATGCCGAACCCGACGGTGCCTTGGGTAAAGCCCGAATCAAAACGTCCAATAATCCCATGAGCCCATTCTTCAGCGTAGCCATTGCCTGTAGGACTTGACTGGCCCTTTCGATAGTCACGATTGAAATAGAGATTACGATTGAGAAGACTAAAGGTGCTCCCTTCAATGAACCCCTCAGGTTTTTGCTCAACAGCCACTGCAACTTGCCCCATGCTCATGCCAAGGGCAATGAGAGAAAGACCATAAAAGCTTTTATTGTTCATTTAACACTCCAGGCTTTAGCTTGGCAGAGTTTCTTTATGAAATATTTTTATCATTATAAAAAGCCACCGGCACATAGGGATTCCCTCTACGTGCAGGCAGACATAATTTCATACAAAAGATAACTCCAGCGTGACCTGAAAATTACTTCTATGTCAGCGACCAGTAAGCATGCTTAAAAAGCGTAATTGAATGATCTGACGTAGACATGACCCTAAGGGGCTAGCTTCCATGTGGGCAGTTGGTACCCATAATCTTGTACTCCACGGTATTAAGCTTGCCCGCCGAGTCTTCATAGGTCATGCGCGAAGGCGCAACACTACAGGTTTTGTTGGCCTGTGTGACACTGACCACCTTCTGAATATCGAGGTTCATACCATATTCATAATGAACAACTTCAGGGATGGCCTTACCATTTTTTAAGGCATATTGCTCCATCGCCTGTTGGTTTTCTTGCATCATCCGACCGTAAACGCGGTCACCGCCGCCCTCAGCCATGGCTAATGAAGACAAGGTTAAAATAGAAACGGCGAAAAGTGCTTTTAATGCTTTCATGATTTTCTCCTAGAGCTCACTTACTTCTGACTAGAGGATAACCAATGATGCCTTTCAGAAAGCTGCCGCGAATATTACATATGTGTAAGGTGTCCCTGTACTCGTGAGTTCGACTCTTAGAAATTTCATTTTTTGGCGGGTACGTGAATGCGTTATAAGAGCATCAGAAACTAGCTCGAGTTCTACATGAAGTATCTACGAGCCTTTTATTGGAAAATGCATATCCCCCATATCACGGAGAGCTGCTTGGCACACTCCAGTAGCATGATTCGTTTGCGCACAGCTAGATGAGGCAGCGAACGTGTTACAAATGCCATTACGGGCTGAGAAAGCTCGGAGCTCCGTTGAGCGCGGAAAACACGATCGACAGGATGGTCATCAATAGCCATATGAAACCATCCCAGTATTTAATCGCGGCCAGCAGCAAGGCCCCGACGATTGGCAGCAAGGACAGCCCCTTCAGCAAGCGAAAGGTCTTGGTTAGCGTTCGGCCCTGCTTGTCGACCTGGTCGATGGTAATCCTGAGCAAGCCCTGAAGTTTTGGGGGATAGGTTTTTATCTTGTCCTTAAAATCATCGAAGATGACATTGAAACTGTGTAGCAGGCGCTCTGTTTGCAGCATTTGATTGTGCAGGATCGCAAGCAGAACCACAGAGACCACTGCCAGGCCAAGGACAAGAATAAAACCTTCGAATTTTGAGGTTGTTTTCTCCAGCACGACCAGACCTGCTAACGATATCGGCAGGGCAAGCATCTTGCCCGCGATGTCGCCCAGTACCCCGCTAAGCTTAGTGCCATAGTCGATTTCAGCCTGGGCCACCTCGCGCCGGGCCCGCTCAAACGAGAAGCTATAGACGTAGGTTTGCAGATTCGCACGGTACGTGGCGAGGACCTCCCGCCACTCCCGCACGATCACCAAGAACAGATTCTGCTCGCTCTCAAACTTCTCGATGACGCTCGCCACCGCCATCCGAATCATCAATTTTCGTTCGGAGAGGTGCGCCTTGTTTTCGTTTTTTCGATTGAGTATTTCTTCCAACAAGCTCAGGTGGTTGAGCTCATAGTCAAGAACCTTGACGTCAACCTGGGTAGGTAACAGAAAAGTTCTCGGAGGCTTAGCCCCATCAGGAGGCAAGGCAAAAAACAGGTTATAACCATCTGGACTGCTGTCTTTGTCGACGCCGATCGCTAGCAGTGCAAGCAGCTCGATCAGCCGGCAGACGCGCCTGAGCGCCTTAATCGCCGAAGGTTCGGTGTCATCACTATCCGCCCAACTGAGCTCAACAATGTACACGTTGCTCGGAAATTGGCCCTTGCCCAATGAGCCATTGCGAGCGACAAACTCGCCTAAGTTCGCGTAGAACCGGCCCGACTCGTTCGATGGCAAGCGAAACTCAATATCGAGTGAGTCAGCTTCTTCGGAGCAATGCTCGAACTTGCCATAGGCTGCGGGCAGGTCATCACACATTCGCAACGCACCAATAATGTCTGGCGTTGGCCTCCCCTCATAGCGGATGACCCCATCCTCAATGGTGGGCGCTCCGAGGGCACGGTAGAGAGCTACCACATTGGAAAACATTCTTAGCCAGCCCTAGCCAGCAATTCTTTCTCGATCACACCAACCAGTTCGGCAGTCAGATTGGACAGGGTCAACTTCTTCCGTCCCTCATCATAGTAAACGTCTGCGGCCGGATCCTTACCTAACGCTCCACGCTCGAATTGCAACGACCAGTTAGCAGCGTCCCCCTTGATACGGGTCTTCTCTTTCAGCGATTTTGCATTGACCGTAAAGTCGTCCGGCACCTTATGTTTCTCACTATTCAAATAGTCTTTCAGCCCAACGATTTCATCCACTAAGTCAGCAGGTACGTGTGCGACAGCGACGTGGCAGATGGCGTCCAGGCGCGCGGACTTGCCTGCGGCCAACTGCTCCTCCAGATATTTGATCACCGCCTCTTTGGCCTTATAACCAAAGCTTTTTAACGCTTTGTTGTCGCGAAAAAACCGGGCAACGTTATCAATGGCATTTTTGGTAGCGCGTCCGGAGGCCACTCCTTTCGCACAACCCAGTGCAGAAATGAAATAGTCAGATGCCTGACTATCACGGCCGCGGCTGATGAAGCACAGGTAGGTTGAATCCACTTCATCCTCCGCGTCATCCTCATCCTGCTCAGGCGCAGCAGCGGCCGCAGCAGCCATAGCCTTTATGGCCACGAAGCTAGCCAAGTTGATCCTGGCGGCCTGCTGAACCTTGTTGAGATCGACCTCTTGAATTTCCTTCGGCACGTAGTTTTCGTCCAGCTGAATACCACCGCGCTCCTTCATGCTGGCGACCAGGAAAAAGTCGGTTGCGCCCGAGGTGTACTGGGCGCAAAGGATGTGTCCACCAGTCGACAAGACTTGATTACCGGCTTGCTCCACCAGTTGGTCCATTGCCAAGTGGGTCAAGTCGATAAATTGCGCTTTATCATCTTGTACTTCTACGAACGCGGTGAAGCGCTCTGGAAACGGCCCCTGACGGTCATCATTGGCAAACTGGCCATAGACCACGCTGTTGCCTTCTTTGCCGATGAGGCCGTGGATACCATTGACCAGAAAATGCAACGCAGGATTTTCAGTATCGAGCGCCACATCCTTCTTGACCACCTCGGAGATAAAGCTGGTCTTGGCCAGCTTCTTAAAGCTGTGAATGATGGCTGTTTTCAGTGTGATCATAGGTCGAATTCCGTTCCGATAGTATCAATATGGAATCACTGAAAATAACACCTTACCCAACAAACTTCAGGGCTTATCTCGACACCTGACACCACCTAAGGGCTTCAACACTTAGGTGATGAGTAAGGCCGCAAAAACCCACTAACTGTATATGCATACAGCATAATAGTATATGCCGTTCATCAGCACGAGGGTCGGAGCGTTGAAGCGCGGACAGCATCATCTCGGATTGTCACAGACCATGGTCTCTATCATAGACTCAGTCTGAGAAAGTTTTTCCAGCCTTATCCGTCAGTGCTGGAGCTCAACTGGGGAGTGTGGACCACTATCGCGAACTCTCGCGCTGGATCGCTCGGATCCTTCGTTTGAAGCAACTCTTCGAAAGAACCTATCCCAAAGATCACCCATGGTTGTGGGTAATGCCGCAGGAGGCGTTTTGCCTGCTGATGAACAGATTCTGGGAGGGTCTGATCTCGAGACAGCTCACGCAAGAACTCGCCTGTCTGGACAGTACTCCGGGTACGCTCGCAGGGCATGGTCATGTGCCGTCACTCCGCTAGAATTTGCACTTAACCTTAGAAAGCCCACCACCATCGCCAAGGGCTCTGTGGGTGCGAGCCATTCATTTGACTTGAAGCAAGCACGCTGCTCGGCTCCCCTGAAGTAAACAAGGTCCCCATGGGCCTGGCTCTAGGAAACGATTGCTGATACGTGGCCAACGCCATGTCTTGGTAAGCACCGAGAAAATACCGGGAGGGTTGAGTCGGACGAAGCCCAAAACATTGAACGTCGATGGATGCCACATTACGCACCCGTGACTCTCAGTACAGGCTCTGCGCGACGTCCAGGTCTGTTCGTATCCTTCGGCCGGGTCCCATCAACACATAAACGGTGTTTTTTGTCTCGAACAGGCAATCGTGGGTGAAGGAAACACCCAATGAGGTTCTTACCCAATGACCGCGTGGGAAACGTCCTTTGCTATCGTGGAGAACAAATAAAGCGTTGACCAAAGTAGGAGTGACTCCTCTTCTAACAACGACCTTTAACTGACGGGGGGAGACAGCTAAATCAACCACTGTCCAGTCAGCGACTAGGCAATAGGGGCGTCCAGGGAAGTAAAATCCGACCAGAGCCACGGCGTCTGAATGAGCAAGCTCACATCCAGGTATTTTTTCACCACCGGAAAGCAGTTCTACTAGGCCCGCTAGATTCATTCGTCCCTCCGACCCACTTCAAAAATCGAGTCGAATGATCAATCACACCAGTCAGCATAGCTGCACGTAAATCGCTCGGTCTTAACTCTGATGAACAGCACGCAAAACTTGGCTCATCTGCTCAAAAGCTGACGGTTAGCCCTTTCGCTATGGTCTGATTTACGCCGAGATATCACTGATTGTGGGCTCACGCTCTCAAGACCTATAGCTCTACGTATACCTCGCCTCACTGAACACCACTATTTCGATCGGTGGTGTCGCCATCTGGAATGGCTTGCGCCAGTTACCGACGCCATGCCATTGCCCATGCTTGAATCCAACTGCTAATGGGAGTGAAGACGAGGCGTCATGAAATCCGATGTCTGCGGCATTGAGCGGAGCGATATTGGCGTACGCGACATCGATCCTTTGTCTGCTGAAGCCGCTGATAGCGGTGCACCTCCAATGCCTCGTCGCTATGCCGCTGGGTCAGTATAATTAGTGACATCCACCGCCCAGCAATACGCCTCAGAGTTCATCGGAACCAGAGCATTGCTATGCCATTCCATAAAATATCTACTAGGGCTTTGAATTGGACGCAATCATCTCCATGTATGCATTGCCACCCATAGGAATATCATAACCCGGTGGACCTTCCCATTGCCGCGAGACGCCGGTATTTCTAAGCATCATTTCAGCATCAATACCTTCCTTAACCATGTATTCTAAATCCCACTCGAAGTGATTTATCAACGCCAGACACGCCACATGAGGCACCGTAGTCAATAATTTGAAGCTGGAGCTGTTTGGGGGTAACTTAAGCCTCGCGATCTCCGACATCGTCCATATAAATCTCCGTAACCGGAAATGCCAAAGAGATTCTAGATGAAGCTCAAGTTGTTCTGACACCAACGGAAACGACTTACGAGTCGCACGATCCCTACTTACTTTTCGCGGCAAAAGTGCAAGCATGTTACTTATATTTACTCGAACCTGTATTTGGGTGATGCGGTACAAATTCTCAACGCCTTCTTTAAGAATGGTTGCGTATTTTTCGTCCTCATCACTTACCACCGAGTCGACAATATTCTTCTGCTTTACGTCCCTTTTGATTTCACTCAATAACCAGTCCTTATCGTTTTCGTTGAGCCAACGTGTTACTTGATAAGCATTAACCCAAAGATAGTCCATCCCAATACCTGGCTTAACTTCAAGTAGTATTGAGATTTTTTCTCGATAAGCCTTTTTTTTACTTTCTGGCAAAGCTTTCTCTTTAAGACGGGCCGTCGGGTTTACCAAGCTAGTAAGTAGAGACTCCTCTGCCAAGCATTTCTCAAATTTTTCTGCACTACCAAAAAGATGGAGAGATATTAGAAGATGCCGTGCCAACGGCATATCGATTTGACCTCTTGTTGTCGATAGTCTAATCCATTGACGTCGGATGCCAGCTGCGTATGCCAGGTCAATTTTCGAAATAATTTCATCGCCGAACTTTTCACGAATACTGCTAAACAATTTAGCAGTACCAATCAGATTTCCATGAACAAACCCACGCTTCTTTGCTTGACGCCGATAACAGGCAGCTAAAACCTTATAATCCACCGATGGCAGATTGCGTTGCAAAATATCATTTACAAAAACTGCATATTCTTGTTCTTCAGATGAGGCTAGTAAACGGTTCGCAGGTTTAATAGCGCTCCACCCACAAACACAATCATCGGTTAAGTTAGGCAATAACTTGTTTCTACGAAAGAAAGGGTGAGAACAATCCTGACAAGATTGAAGAAGTTCCTCGCCATGCCGCCAGCAGGCTGTAACGCCCGGTACATGATGAGCTCGGTGCCAATATGCGTAACCTGACTCTATGAGGTCAGCCTGCACACAGGCTAAGCAAATCTTGGCTCTGCTATTTTTTGTACCCTCCCACCTAGGCACTCGGGCAACATCTGACAAAACTCTGTCCAGTACTTTAGATGGATCTTTTGACAACCCTATAAAAGGTTTGTATGCAGGAAAATAAGTATTAATTTCAAGCAATTCATTAAAGTTACTTTCTTTAACTCCAGGTAATCGAGACGCAAGGCTCCCTAATTGCTTTGGTATAATCGAAAGTTGAAATGGGGCAACGCCAAAAAGGTCACGAAACGTTTCTGCCTCTGTTTTGTTTCCAGACAAAAAATGGTACCTCGTAATACGAGATAACAGTGTCTCATCTGGCATCGATATTGGAAAAAAAAGAATGCTGGACATGAGTAGTCGATTTTTTAGCGTGAGTTCTGGTAGGAGGCGAATCCCGTGAAGGAAGTACTTTTATCACATATCACCCTGTACCCAGGCAAGGATTTTTATGAGCGCAACACAGTAGCGAACAGCCACCAACTACTACTTTAAAAAATTCGCCGTTTTTTATTCGGTGTCATAATATAATACCGAACAAATATAAATACCCTTTATGTATTGCTTCGCCAAAAACTCACACAGCGAATCTAAGCGTTGCTCATTGACGGGGCTTCTGGCGACGGCGTTACAGAGCAATATCCATACTAGAATCAGAATTCAGTCCCCCTGTACGCGGTTTTCTGATACACGCTGTTCGATATATCGATGATTGAGTAATTGTTTTGCCGTCTAGATTTAGCTTACGCTCGGCCCAGCTCAAACGCCTCCTATGGAATGCATCAAGGGTTTCGCATTCGGCCGCCAGTGCCGCCGCACAGTGCGGCAGCTTGTTTAGCTGCTTTTCAAACCTAGATAACACATGAAGCTCTCTGCCTATTTTTGTCCGTGAGATACGGACAGGTTTACCTGGAAGCGTTCGTAACATTTCAGCGCATTGAACCACTTCATTGGCAAGGTTAAGGTCGAGGTCTTTGAATCTTTCTGTCTGCTGTCTGCGCGGTCTGTGGGCTTTACCTGGCTCTTGTGTGCGCTCAGACAGCCATTGCCGATCGTTTCGATGAAGCCACACATAATCTCGACACTCATGAGCTAGGCGAGCTCTGTAATCCCCCTCAAATCGAGTCCTCCTATCACCCAGCTGTTTCGAAAGCCTCGCCTCTTTCCATCGGTCAGGTCCATCCGAAATCGCGCGTATCATTCGGTAGACGCATGTAACCGAGTTCCTTGTTACTGACGCTATGGTCTTCGCGTCAGCCCCCGAGAGCGCCAGCCTCCAGATCGTTTCAGATGCCTCACTCATATACTCAATGGTGCTTGAGCGACTGGTTGGAGATCTGTTGGCAGCTCGTCCACCAGGTGTTTCGGTATTGGCTGTTCGATTCAGCGACTCGGTAATAGGCCCGTTCTGCCGAAGTATCCTTTCCATGTCGACCTTCAGCGCGCAGGCCAGCAGGATGAATTTCAGCGGATGATGGGTGCCCCTCGGCTTACGCAAAAGCTTCACAACCCAGGCCGCCGGTATATCCGCAGACGATTTGCTCAGTATCGAGTACTCCCCTGAGGAGGGGAGAGCCTCAAAGAACGCAGACATGTGCCGCGCCAATCTACCTAAGTGCAGCCGACCAGTGTCGGAAGCCATTTCCAAGGCGATAGCACCATCCAAAAACACCGAGCGAATAGCATCAGGACATAAAGGAGGAACATCGATCTCAAGCACCTGCATCGAACGCTGCGCTATTTCGTGCAGAGCACTTTGTAGATTTTGAGGGATGTCTAACGAAATGGAGTGAGACTGAACGTCCTCATCGTCCGGTAAGTGCATTCTTCGAGAATTTCGGCTAAACCAGCGGTAATCAAGGAACTTCAACTGGGTTCCATGGTGGGGACAGATCAATACGCCTGGAAGCTGATGCACACGGTGCCAGTACGCTGCTCCCACACAGGCTATGTCCTGGTCGATACAGTCGAAGCAAAATCGCACTCTCGAAGCGAATTCGAGTCGACTCGCAATTAACCCCAACCTTAGCATCACCCCCTCGCCGTTTCCCGCCATCAAGGTATTGGCGTCGTCCACCTGTAGCTGGGTCAAAAAAGGTTCGTAGTAGGGCAGCAGCGTATGGCGCTTTATAACCTCAGCTAGCGATAGGCCTGTGCCACACGGAAGCGCCTCGGCAAGCTCAGCTAGTCGACACGGAAAAGCCACGTTCTGCGAGAAGAAGTTAGCGGACTGAGCTCCATCGAAAACGGCTCTGCAGCTACGTATGCCACAGAGGCGGGCGTATCTTGAAAGTACGCTATGAAGCGTCTCATCGTGAAACACGGCCGGAAAGAAATGGAATTTGAGCCCCATTTCGGCACCTTTTATTCACCCCTTTCGATACAACAGAGAGAACTCAAATAGATCGCTGTTTATCCAACCGGCGCTCTTCAACGCCTCAATGGAGTCTTCACTTTCACTTAGCGCCTGTGCCTCTGACGTCTCAACCGCTACCGCCGCAGGCGACTGCGATTTGACTGGGTTAACGGGCGCCACATTAGGTTTTGGCGCACTATTGTCGCTGCGACTGATGACACTGCGCAGCAACGCCAGTCGTTCCGGCCGAGCCAACCCATCGAACGCCATCATATCGCTTAGTTGGTCTTCAATCGGAAGCAAATCGTCGAACTGCCGCATCCGTTTCGGATCTCGGCTTCGCAGGGCGGACAAAGCTGGCTTCAATATCTGCATCTTGGTGTTGCTCACCAGCGCGATTGTCTCGGCGGTAACGCATTCCGAACCACTCTGGATCGCATACCTCTGACTGAGCACTAAAAGCTTCACCAAAAAGTCGGTGACGCCTTGTGTATGCTCATACAGCGCATCAAACACTTCTTCGGTCAGTTCGGCCGGCTGCTGGTACCACTGATAGCTCCAGAGGTTTTCAACGAGCATTCGCCACTCGTCATCGTCCCTCTCAAAGCGTTTAAATTCGAGTACCCCGACGCCGCAGCAACGCCTTGCGTTGCGCATGACGTCCGAAAATAGGCTGATCATCGAATTTGTCCCGATGAACACCACGGGAATGCCGATGTTGTTCACTAGATGGAGGAAGAAATTCAGCATGTTGTCCTTGCCCCCAGTTTTCGCCAGGTGCAGATTCTGAAGTTCGTCGACCAGCAGAGCTCCGATGAAAAATGTACTCGCAACCTGCTCCATTTGTTGCAACGAGTCATTGATGTTCCGGGCCCGATACCGCTTGTAGTAATCCTCATCACCTAACGCTCGCCCGACCGCATAGAAGAATTGCTGACAGAAGCCTGCCAGCGACCCATCTCGGGGGCAGTCAAGCTTGAGCCAGGTGATCTGGGTATGAACGAACTGCTTTCCTTCATAACGCTCGTGTCGGATCGTTTGAGGGTAGAGACTCAAAATGGCTTCGAGGGCGGTGGACTTCCCAATGCCACTAAGGCCAACCAGACTGAACGTTTCGGCAGTGGACTTGAATCCATCGTGGTAGCGCTGTGCGCCCGACAGCGAGTGTAGATGTCTGACAGTGTCTGGAGAAGTCGGGTTGCGTCCGACGTACCCACGTCGGACCAGCAATGAAAATACGGACTCAAGATCCATGTGGACAATCAGAGGCTGAACCACCGTCCTCAACCGGTCGATACAGTGGATCCGAGTCGAACGGTCAAGGGCGAGCTCTTCTGGATCAACAGGACGGGGAAAATTCGAGATCAGTTGGATTGCTACCTCTTCTGAGAAGATAGGTGGCAGCGCTTCGATGAGCGGATTTCCCGCGTAGTCCGCTATCGCCTGCTTGGTGTAGCTTGCGAAAACTTGGGCGCCTTTCATTAGTTTTGTCCTGGGCGGAGTCGTTTGAGCATATCGATGACCTGAGCGCTGCGAGGGCCGGCAAAGTTCTCCGAGCGTTCTGGGGCGGTCTCTGCCTTTTGCCCAGGCGGGTCAATCCTCACACCCTCTGGCACATGGGCGGTCTCCCGCTCCTTGAGGCGTTCAACAGCGCGGTTCTCACGAATATTTCCAATCATCTCGGCCTTGGTCGCAGGGACTGGCTCTTCTTTTCGCTCAGCCATCGCACCACTGACGATTTGATTAACCTCCTCTAGAAGCGAAATCCGACTCTCCAACTCAGCGCGTTTATGAGCCGGTGGAGCCTGGCGGTAAGCTTCGAGCAGGTCGAAAATTTCATCGGATCGATAATCAGCATACTTGTGATCGGACGAACGCAAATCGCAACGGATGAACTGTTTGTTGTCGCCCCGGATCCAAATATGTGCCGCGGAATTTGGATCATACCAACACTCTATAGACCAAACCCCGCGGCTACGGGCTTTCGCAAACCAGTTGTTCTCGATCGCTACATCACAGACATAGTGCATCCCTCGGAATAGCACACCACCCTTTTGCACCGTTGCTTGCTCGCGCGGAAGCAAATGTAGATAAACCAGCTCGTCGGGATGATTGTTTGGTTCGACGTGGCCATTTTCCAACGCCCAAGTCCAAATACCTACCGGCGTCGGGTCGACACCGTCGTTCATCATCTCTTGAGTGAGCCTGTCGGGCTGCCGGTTGAAGCGGTTATAGTGAAGGACACACTGGATGATGATCTTAGTGAACTCTTTCATGCTGAGCGTCGCGTCGAGTCGGTAATCTCGCTCGCCACGCTCCTTCTCCCTAGCCGCTACGCCACCTGGTAGCCACCTGATGCCCGTCAAATCGTTCAGGATACCGAACCGACTCTCCACCATCGACTTCCAGTCCGGCCGGTAAGGCGGAGCGATTCCCAGCTCGATATTCAGGCCAGTGGCAAGACCTTCAGCTGCTTTCCCCAACATCTCGCCTCGATCAGCGTAGATGTGATGTGGGAGGTGGTGACAGGCCCATTCTTCGGGATCGATTGTGACCCCGTTGGTAGCGCAAAACTGAACCTTCGAAGTGAAAGCGTTGAACAGCGCTTGCCTCGCGCCGTTCCAGCTCGGCCCCTCCAACCCGATGTAAAGACCGACGATCATGCCGGAGAAGCTATCGATGACGACGTACACCACCGGCCGTCCAATGAGCATCCGCCTGGAGTAGCCGTTCACGAGATAAATGTCAGCAATGGTGGCATCGATCTCAAACTGATGGCAGGGACCACGAAGCCAGTCACGCACGGTTCCAGAAAGGGGGCGGCAATCTTTTAGCCAATTCCGCATTCCCTTACGCCCGCGTTCAGTTTCAACTTCGTCGAAATATTGCTTTCCCCAATAATCGAACTGCCTGAAGGAAGGAATTTCCGAATCGGGTAGGAGGCGACCACCCGATTCTGGATTTTTCGAAAGGTCTTTCGCTGTGTAGAACCTTCTAAGCATCTCGACATAGGCGCTGGTTATCGTAGAAGTCTTATCCCCAACGAATAACGAGTAACCGACACGGATACAGCGCTTATCCACGGCATCAATAAGCTTGGTCGGCGCAACGGCAATACCTTGGTATCGTGGTTTCCTGCCGGGCGGTTTTGCGGGATCATACTTGCGCTCAGGAACTCCGACGCCCGCGTAGTTTTTCAAGAGCGCATTTCGAACCTGGCCATTGATCCAGTAACGGTACAGAAGTCGATAGATACTCTTGCGCTGCATGCCAAGCTCAACAGCTCTAGCGCCCACCATTCGCCCCATCTCACCGGGAGCAAATATCTGACCTGGGTAATCTGAGTCGATCAGGGGCGCGATGATGTTCCACTTTTCATCCCTTTCCCGCTTCTTTTTCTCATCCAGGTCATCCTCTAGCACTAAGAGAAACTCAGGCGTAACAATCTTGGCTGGCTTCGTATCGCCTGCTATGACGGAACCGCGAAGCTCTTCCAAGCCCAAACCAATCGGTTGGCGTGGCGGGTCCGTTAATTGGATCAAAACCACCGCATCGTATCGCTCATTGAGATACAAGACCCTAACGATGCCCGGAACGACCGAAAATTCAGTGACCGGTTCGAAATAATCATTGACTTGGACTTTCATGATAAGCCCTCCGCCGCCAGTAAAATTTTTGCTGTGTTTTCGATGATTTCAAAGGTTGGTAGTGGTGCAGTCATTTGAATGGGAGTACCAACCAAATCTACCTTGATCGACTTGGCCCATATCAGGTGATGATATAAAGCCCGAGAATCTTGATAGGAGATAAACAAACGTGCGGAAATCTTTCTCAGACTTTCAGCAGTACTCCACGGGTACGGACGGCAGCTAGCTAAATGTTCCAGAAAATCTGAATGTAATGAGGGCTCTGCCAAGGCGCGCGGCAGCTGAGCGAATTTTCTGAGCAAGCCTAAATTCTTGATCAAGTCGGGACTGAACATTTCTTCAGTAACAATGGCCCAATCAACGTGTTGACCAGTCCAGAAACGCTTTTCGACCTCAAGTTTTTCCAGCGTTCTCTTGGCTTGTTTACCTTCGAGGTCGCTGCGGTATTTGATTGTGCGGGCTACGGATTTAAAGCTGCCATCGGACTTTTTGATTGTTAATAAAAAATCCGTGGTCATAACGTAAGGAAGTACTGTCTTCGGATACTTGGGGTATCTCACTCCAATAGAGCTAGCGATTGCTTGAGCACTTTCTCGCGGCAGCAATGGATACTGTTCGCGTATATCCACAACATTTTCCGAAAATTCACATACCAAAAAATAGGCGCGTTCTAGGTCAGAAAAGAGGTGATGGAGGCGATCGATCTTCACTCCTTGAATCTTGTGGGAGCGTCCTCTGGAAGGCACATCTTGGACGCGCAGCCACGGCAGATAACTGGCACCAGCTCCGCTACCGAATCCATTCGTAATGTGCCGTTGAATGTCTGTCTCTGACGAAAACCTACGACCGCGCAATGCTTCCTCCTCCGTCCGCCGTGACCGCCTCTCCTCGCCCTGAAAAATAGTTATAGGAAAAAATCGTTCACCATCTGCCGATGGCATAGCGCTTTTTAGCCTACTCCCGGAGCGAAACGAAGCGGAGAATCTAGACCGGTGGCTCAGCCCAGAAATGGAAACCCCCGTAAATACGGGGGGTTCGGCCTTGTGTCAATCTATGTTTTATAGTGTCAGTCTTTATTGTTTTGTGTCAGTCTTTATTGTCAGAAACCAAGGGTTTCGGTCACCTGTGGATAACTTATTCCACTGTCACCGACTTCGCCAGATTACGCGGCTGGTCAACGTCCGTGCCTTTCAGCACAGCAACGTAGTACGACAGCAACTGCAGCGGGATGGTGTAGAGGATCGGCGACAGGATGTCGTGGATATGCGGCATGTGCACAACGTGCGTGCCTTCGCCATTGGTCATGCCGGCTTTCTCGTCTGCGAAGACGATCAACTGGCCACCACGGGCGCGGACTTCCTGGAGGTTGGATTTCAACTTCTCCAGCAGCTCGTTGTTCGGCGCCACAGTCACCACCGGCATGTCGTTATCCACAAGCGCTAACGGACCGTGTTTCAGTTCGCCAGCCGGGTAGGCTTCAGCGTGGATGTAGGAGATTTCCTTGAGTTTCAGGGCTCCTTCCATCGCTACCGGGAATTGCGCGCCACGGCCGAGGAACAGCGTGTGGTTTTTCTCGGCGAACAGCTCGGCGATTTTCTCCACGGTGCTGTCCATGGCCAAGGCTTCGCCCAAACGGGTTGGCAGACGGCGCAGTTCTTCGACCAATGTGGCTTCGACGCCCTTGGCCAAAGTGCCGCGAACCTGCCCCAGGGACAGGGTCAGCAACAGCAGGCCTACCAATTGAGTGGTGAAGGCTTTGGTCGAGGCCACGCCGATTTCGCGACCGGCCTGGGTCAGCAGGGTCAGGTCGGATTCACGCACCAGCGAACTGATGCCGACGTTGCAGATCGCCAGGCTCGCGAGGAAACCCAGTTCCTTGGCGTTGCGCAGCGCAGCCAGGGTGTCGGCGGTTTCGCCGGACTGGGAAATGGTCACGAACAGCGTGTCGGGTTGCACCACGACTTTGCGGTAGCGGAATTCGCTGGCAACTTCGACCTGGCACGGGATCCCGGCCAACTCTTCGAGCCAGTAACGGGCAACCATACCGGCGTGATAGCTGGTGCCGCAGGCAACGATCTGCACGTTGCGCACTTTGGCGAACAGCTCGGCAGCCTGTGGACCGAATGCCTGTACCAGCACGCCGTTCGGGCTCAGGCGGCCTTCGAGGGTGCGCTGAACAACAGACGGTTGCTCGTGGATTTCCTTGAGCATGAAGTGGCGGAACTCGCCCTTGTCGGCGGCTTCGGCACCGTCGCGGTACTGCACGGTTTCGCGCTCGACAGCTTTGCCGTCAACGTCCCAGATATGCACGCTGTCGCGGCGAATCTCGGCGATATCGCCTTCTTCCAGGTACATGAAACGGTCAGTGACCTGACGCAGGGCCAATTGGTCGGAAGCGAGGAAGTTTTCACCCAGGCCCAGACCAATCACCAACGGGCTACCACTGCGAGCGGCGACCAGGCGATCCGGCTGCTTGGCGCTGATGACCGCCAGGCCGTAAGCACCGTGCAACTCTTTGACGGTGGCTTTGAGGGCCGCGGTCAGGTCGGGCAAATCCTTGAGTTTGTGGTTCAGCAGGTGAGCGATGACTTCGGTGTCGGTGTCCGAGGTGAACACATAACCCAAGGCTTTCAGCTGTTCACGCAGGGCTTCGTGGTTTTCGATGATGCCGTTGTGCACCACGGCCAGGTCGCCGGAGAAATGCGGGTGGGCGTTGCGCTCGCACGGCGCGCCGTGGGTGGCCCAACGGGTGTGGGCGATGCCGAGGCGACCGACCAGAGGCTCGGCCTCGAGTGCCAGTTCCAGCTCGCTGACCTTGCCCGGACGACGCATGCGCTCGAGTTTCTCATCGTTGGTGAAGACCGCCACACCGGCGCTGTCGTAGCCACGGTATTCCAGGCGCTTGAGGCCTTCGAGCAAGATGGCGGTGATGTTACGTTCTGCGACTGCGCCGACAATTCCACACATGCTATTTCTCCTGACTGACAGCCGCGCAAATCAAATTGATGCCGCGGGCCTGAATCTGATCGCGTGCCTCCAGCGGCAAGCGATCATCGGTAATAAGGGTATGGACGCTGCTCCATGGCAGTTCCAGGTTGGGGATTTTGCGGCCGATCTTATCGGCCTCCACCATCACGACGACTTCACGGGCGACTTCGGCCATGACCCGGCTGAGCCCCAGCAATTCGTTGAAGGTGGTCGTACCGCGGACCAGGTCGATGCCATCGGCACCGATAAACAACTGATCAAAGTCGTAAGAGCGTAGTACCTGCTCAGCGACCTGCCCCTGAAAGGACTCGGAATGCGGGTCCCAGGTGCCGCCGGTCATCAACAGCACCGGTTCGTGCTCAAGCTCGCTCAAGGCATTGGCCACGTGCAACGAGTTGGTCATCACCACCAGTCCTGGTTGCTGACCGAGTTCCGGGATCATGGCCGCCGTGGTACTGCCGCTGTCGATGATGATCCGCGCATGCTCGCGAATCCGCGTGACCGCGGCGCGAGCAATGGCTTGTTTGTATTTGGAGACAGGTTGGCCGATGTCAGCCACCAATTCTTGAGGCATGGTGATCGCTCCGCCGTAACGACGTAGCAGCAGGCCATTACTCTCAAGCGCCGCCAGATCCTTGCGAATCGTAACTTCCGACGTTTCGAAGCGTTTTGCCAGCTCGTCCACACTGACTTCGCCCTGCTCGTTGAGCAAGGTGAGGATATTGTGGCGGCGTTGGGGTGTATTGCGCTTCGACATGGCTTAGTAAGTTTCGATTCGAAAGATAACGGAAGCAATCAAAACCTATCGGCGAAACTTCGTCAAGCGTGTTGGGATAAAAAGGCCTGTGTATAACCAAAAAAAATCGCAGCTTGAGGTGAGGGCTCTGAAGGCCGTTCTCAGGCTGCGATTTTGTTGTTTAGAAGGGCTGTGGATAACTCAGCTCTTCTTGACCTTCTCCGGCCGCTTCCAGCCGTCGATATTCTTCTGCCGTGCCCGACCTACCGCCAATTGTGCGTTATCCACATTCTGCGTAATGGTTGAACCGGCCGCCGTGGTCGCACCGGAAGAGATATCCACAGGCGCTACCAACGAATTGTTGGAACCGATGAAAACGTCTTCACCCAGCACGGTTTTCCACTTGTTGGCGCCGTCGTAGTTGCACGTGATGGTGCCCGCGCCAATGTTGGTGCGCGCGCCGACCTCGGCATCACCCAGGTAAGTCAGGTGACCGGCCTTCGCGCCTTCGCCCAAGTGAGCGTTCTTCAGTTCAACAAAGTTACCCACATGCGCGCGCGCGTCAAGGACAGTGCCCGGACGCAGGCGTGCGAATGGGCCTGCATCGCTGCCTTCGCCCAGAATCGCACCTTCGATATGGCTGTTGGCCTTGATCACCACGCCTTTGCGCAGGGTGCTGTCCTTGATCACACAGTTCGGGCCGATCACCACGTCGTCTTCAATGACGACTTTGCCTTCGAGGATCACGTTGATGTCGATCAGCACATCGCGGCCAACGGTGACTTCGCCGCGCACATCGAAACGAGCCGGGTCGCGCAGGGTGACGCCTTGGGCCATCAAACGGCGGCCGGCGCGCAATTGATAGTGACGCTCGAGTTCGGAAAGTTGCTTGCGGTCGTTGGCGCCCTGCACTTCCATGGCGTCGTGCGGCTGCTCGGTGGCGACCACCAAACCGTCGTTGACCGCCATGGCGATCACGTCAGTCAGGTAATACTCGCCCTGGGCATTGTTGTTGGAGAGACGGCTCATCCAGCTACCCAGTTGGGCGAAAGGCAGGGCGAGAATCCCGGTGTTGCCTTCAGTGATCGCACGCTCGGCTTCGTTGGCGTCTTTTTGCTCAACGATTGCCGTGACCTTGCCAGCGTCATCGCGGACGATGCGGCCATAGCCGGTCGGGTCGTCCAGCTCGACAGTCAACAGGCCCAGTTGTTGCGGCGCGACTTTCTTGAGCAGGCGTTGCAGGGTGTCGACTTCAATCAGCGGCACGTCGCCGTAGAGAATGAGTACGGTATCGGACTCAATGAACGGCACAGCCTGAGCCACGGCATGACCGGTACCCAATTGTTTGTCCTGAAGGACGAAATTCAGGTCATCCGCCGCCAGGCGCTCACGTACGGCTTCAGCGCCATGGCCGATCACCACATGGATGCGCTGTGGATCAAGTTGGCGGGCGCTGTGGATAACATGGCCAAGCATCGAGTTGCCGGCAATCGGGTGCAGAACTTTCGGCAACGCCGAACGCATGCGGGTGCCTTGGCCGGCAGCGAGAATAACGATTTCAAGTGACATGACTGGCTACCAATCCTGGGTGGTCAGCGGCTGCGACCAGGTTATGAACGTCGGAAAAGAAAAAAGGGTAGCCGAGGCTACCCTTTTTAATCAATCGCGCAACAAGTGATGGCCTATTAGCGGCCAAACTTCTTGCGGATCTGCTGGACGGTGCGCAGCTGTGCTGCAGCCTCGGCCAGACGTGCGGAAGCAGAACCGTAGTCGAATTCCGCGCCCCGCTCATGCAGGGCTTTCTCGGCAGCCTTGACGGCTTCCTGAGCGGAGGCTTCATCCAGGTCGACAGCACGTTGCACGGTGTCGGCAAGAACCTTGACCATGTTCGGCTGAACTTCGAGGAAACCACCGGAGATGTAATACACCTCCTCTTCCCCGCCCTGCTTGACCAGGCGGATCGGGCCCGGCTTGAGATTAGTGATCAACGGCGCGTGACCCAGGGCGATACCAAGATCACCCAGTGCACCGTGCGCAATCACCATCTCGACCAGACCGGAAAAGATTTCTCCTTCCGCGCTGACGATATCGCAATGGACTGTCATAGCCATCTGATTGCCTCAACCTAAATTAGCGCCCGTTTCCGGGCGCCGGGATTACAGTTTCTTGGCTTTCTCGATCGCTTCTTCGATGCCGCCGACCATGTAGAACGCTTGTTCTGGCAGGTGGTCGTAGTCACCGTTGAGGATGCCTTTGAAGCCAGCAATGGTGTCTTTCAGGGAAACGTATTTACCCGAAGCACCGGTGAAGACTTCAGCCACGAAGAACGGCTGCGACAAGAAACGCTGGATCTTACGAGCACGGTTTACCAACTGCTTGTCGGCTTCCGACAGCTCGTCCATACCCAGGATCGCAATGATGTCCTTCAGTTCTTTGTAACGCTGCAGAACATACTGTACACCGCGAGCGGTGTCGTAGTGGTCCTGGCCGATTACGTTCGGGTCCAGCTGGCGCGAAGTCGAGTCGAGTGGATCGACCGCTGGGTAGATACCCAGGGAAGCGATGTCACGGGACAGAACGACGGTGGCGTCCAAGTGGGCGAAGGTGGTCGCTGGCGACGGGTCAGTCAAGTCATCCGCAGGTACGTATACCGCTTGGATCGAGGTGATCGAACCGTTTTTGGTCGAAGTGATACGCTCTTGCAGAGTACCCATCTCTTCGGCCAGGGTCGGCTGGTAACCTACTGCGGAAGGCATACGGCCCAGCAGTGCGGATACTTCAGTACCGGCCAGGGTGTAACGATAGATGTTGTCGACGAACAGCAGAACGTCGTTACCTTCGTCACGGAACTTCTCGGCCATGGTCAGGCCGGTCAGTGCTACGCGCAGACGGTTACCCGGCGGCTCGTTCATCTGACCGTAAACCAGTGCCACTTTGTCCAGAACGTTGGAATCCTTCATCTCGTGGTAGAAGTCGTTACCCTCACGAGTACGCTCACCCACACCGGCGAACACGGAATAACCGCTGTGCTCGATGGCGATGTTACGGATCAGTTCCATCATGTTTACGGTTTTGCCTACACCGGCACCACCGAACAGACCGACTTTACCACCCTTGGCGAACGGGCAAACCAGGTCGATAACCTTGATGCCGGTTTCCAGCAGGTCGTTGCCGCCCGCTTGTTCTGCGAAGGTTGGCGCAGGACGGTGAATGCCCCAGCGCTCGTCGGTGTCGATCGGGCCAGCTTCGTCGATCGGGTTGCCCAGAACGTCCATGATCCGGCCCAGAGTCGCTTTACCGACCGGTACGGAAATGGCTGCGCCGGAGTCGATGACGTCCAGACCACGCTTCAAGCCCTCGGTGGAGCCCATCGCAATGGTACGAACCACGCCGTCGCCCAGCTGTTGCTGAACTTCCAGAGTGGTTGCGGCCGCGCTTTGTACAGTCAGCGCGTTGTAGATGCTCGGTACGCTGTCGCGTGGGAATTCCACGTCGATAACGGCGCCGATGATTTGAACGATACGTCCGCTACTCATAGCTGGATCCTCTGAATATTTGAACCGTTAAACCGCGGCAGCGCCGCCGACGATTTCCGAGATCTCTTGGGTGATCGCAGCCTGACGCGCCTTGTTGTAGACCAGCTGCAAATCGCTGATCAAATCACCGGCGTTGTCGGTAGCGTTCTTCATCGCGATCATCCGCGCAGCTTGTTCAGCCGCGTTGTTCTCGACCACCGCCTGGTAGACCTGCGACTCCACGTAACGGACCATCAAGCCGTCAAGCAGCTCTTTGGCATCCGGTTCGTAGAGATAGTCCCAGTGGTGCTTGAGGCCTTGATCCGGGGTTGCCACCAATGGAATCAACTGCTCCACGGTAGGCGTTTGCGTCATGGTGTTGATGAACTTGTTGGACACCACGGACAGGCGATCAATACGGCCGTCCAGGTAGGCATCCAGCATCACCTTGACGCTGCCGATCAAGTCATTGATCGACGGCTCTTCACCCAGGTGGCTGATAGCTGCTACGACGTTGCCGCCGAAGTTGCGGAAGAAAGCCGCACCCTTGCTACCCACTACACACAGATCGATCTCGACGCCGTTTTCGCGGTTTACCGCCATGTCCTTGACCAGGGCCTTGAACAGGTTGGTGTTCAAACCACCACACAAACCACGGTCACTGCTCACCACGACGTAACCGACGCGCTTGATTTCGCGGTCGATCATGAACGGGTGGCGATATTCCGGGTTGGCGTTGGCCAAATGACCAATAACCTGGCGGATGCGCTCCGCGTAAGGACGGCTAGCAGCCATGCGCATTTGTGCCTTGCGCATTTTACTGACCGCCACTTTTTCCATGGCGCTGGTAATCTTTTGCGTGCTTTTGATGCTCGCAATCTTACTGCGAATCTCTTTTGCGCCTGCCATGTAACACCTATCAGGTTAGCAAGCGGGAGCCTTGCGGCTCCCGCTGCGGCTTACCAGGTTTGGGTGGCCTTGAACTTCTCGATACCGGCTTTCATGCCAGCATCGATTTCGTCATTGAAGTCACCCTTCACGTTGATCTTCGCCATCAATTCGGCGTGATCGCGGTTGAAGAAAGCAATCAGCGCTTGTTCAAAGCTGCCGATCTTGGCGATTTCGACGTCAGTCAGGAACCCACGCTCAGCGGCATACAGCGACAGCGCCATGTCAGCGATCGACATAGGTGCGTATTGCTTCTGCTTCATCAGCTCGGTAACGCGCTGACCATGCTCAAGTTGCTTACGGGTCGCTTCGTCCAGGTCAGAAGCGAACTGGGCGAATGCCGCCAGTTCACGGTACTGAGCCAGAGCGGTACGGATACCACCGGAGAGCTTCTTGATGATCTTGGTCTGAGCGGCACCACCCACACGGGATACCGAAACACCGGCGTTCACAGCAGGACGGATCCCGGAGTTGAACATGGCCGATTCCAGGAAGATCTGACCGTCGGTGATGGAAATCACGTTGGTCGGAACGAACGCGGAAACGTCGCCAGCCTGGGTTTCGATGATCGGCAGTGCGGTCAGGGAACCGGTTTTGCCGGTCACTGCGCCGTTGGTGAACTTCTCTACGTATTCTTCCGAAACGCGGGATGCGCGCTCCAGCAGACGGGAGTGGAGATAGAACACGTCGCCTGGGTAAGCTTCACGGCCTGGTGGACGGCGCAGCAGCAGGGAAATCTGGCGGTAAGCCACTGCTTGCTTGGACAGATCGTCATAAACGATCAGCGCGTCTTCACCGCGGTCGCGGAAGAATTCACCCATGGTGCAACCGGAGTACGGTGCCAGGAATTGCAGTGCTGCAGATTCCGAAGCGCTCGCTGCCACGACGATGGTGTTAGCCAGTGCGCCGTTTTCTTCCAGCTTGCGAACCACGTTGGCGATGGTCGATTGTTTCTGACCAATGGCTACGTAGACGCAGAAAATGCCGCTGTCTTTCTGATTGATGATCGCGTCGATCGCCAGAGCGGTTTTACCGATCTGACGGTCACCGATGATCAGCTCACGCTGGCCACGGCCGACAGGGATCATGGCATCGACAGCCTTGTAGCCAGTCTGTACAGGCTGGTCTACCGACTTACGCCAGATCACGCCTGGAGCAACTTTCTCGACCGCGTCGGTCAAGGTGTTGTTCAGCGGACCTTTGCCATCAACTGGGTTACCCAGTGCGTCGACTACGCGACCCAGCAGTTCCTTACCAACCGGAACTTCGAGGATACGGCCGGTGCACTTGGCGCTCATGCCTTCAGCCAGAGTCTGGTATGCGCCCAATACAACGGCACCTACAGAGTCTTGCTCCAGGTTGAGAGCCATACCGAAGACGCCGCCCGGAAACTCGATCATCTCGCCGTACATTACGTCGGCCAGACCGTGAATCCGCACGATACCGTCAGATACGCTGACGACAGTGCCTTCGTTACGGGCTTGGGAGGTCACATCGAGCTTGTCGATGCGGCCCTTGATAATTTCACTTATTTCGGAAGGATTGAGTTGCTGCATTGCTCTGCTGCCCCTTCAAACTCAAGATTTCAATGCTTCGGCAAGATTCGCGAGTTTGCCGCGAATCGAACCATCGATTACCAGGTCGCCGGCGCGAATGATGACACCACCAATAAGGGCGGCATCCTCCGCAACTTGCAGGCGCACTTCCCGGTTGAGTCGTGCACTGAGAACCTTGGCGAGTTTGTCTTGCTGTTCTTGGTTCAATGCAAAAGCACTGGTGACTTCAACGTCTACCGACTTCTCTTGTTCGGCCTTGTACAGGTCAAACAGAGCGGCGATCTCCGGCAACAGCGGGAGACGGTCGTTTTCGGCAACGACGTTAATGAAGTTCTGTGCCTTGGCATCAAACTTGTCGCCGCACACGTCAATAAACGTGGCGGCCTTGTTTGCGCTCGTCAGTCGCGGGGCCTTGAGCACGCGCTGCATGGTGTCGTCTTGCGACACTGCTGCAGCCAGGCCGAGCATGGCTGACCAAGAGGCCAGTTGCTGGTGGGCCTGGGCGTGCTCGAAGGCTGCCTTAGCGTAAGGTCGGGCCAACGTGGTCAATTCTGCCATGATCGCCCTCGCTTAAATTTCAGCAGCCAGTTTGTTTACCAGCTCCGCGTGCGCGTTTTGATCGATTGTGGCACCCAGGATCTTCTCGGCGCCGCCGACAGCCAGAGCACCCAGTTGGGCACGCAGCGCGTCTTTGACACTGTTCAGTTCCTGTTCGATCTCGGCCTGAGCCTGAACCTTCACACGGTCAGCGTCGATACGGGCCTTTTCAACAGCCTCTTCAACGATCTGGTTACCGCGTTTCTTGGCTTGCTCAATGATTTCGGCTGCCTGAGCTTTAGCTTCGCGCAGTTGTTGACCCGCTTTATCTTGGGCCAATTCCAGGTCGCGAGCTGCTCGGGCGGCAGCGTCCAGTCCATCCGCAATCTTCTTCTGACGTTCGTGCAAAGCCGCGATGACCGGAGGCCACACGAACTTCATGCAAAACAGTACAAAAATGAAGAACGCAACGGACTGGCCAATCAGGGTTGCATTAATGTTCACGCCAACACCTCGCTCGTTCGTTACACATCACACCAACTACTCGAAGGTTCGAGTAATTAGCCAGCGAGTTGACCAACGAATGGGTTCGCGAAGGTGAAGAACAGAGCGATACCAACACCGATCATGGTGACGGCGTCGAGCAGACCGGCAACGATGAACATTTTAACTTGCAGCATTGGAACCATTTCTGGCTGACGCGCTGCGCCTTCCAGGAACTTGCCGCCCAACAGGCCGAAACCAATTGCGGTACCCAGTGCGCCCAGGCCGATCAACAGTGCAACAGCGATAGCGGTTAGACCAACTACAGTTTCCATCTTTCCTCCCGACTTTTACGTCGTATGGTTTAGGTTTTTTAGATTTTAAAGCGGTAAAACAAATCGTTTCATAGCCCTGTTCGGGCACCCACTCGTTTGACCGAGTGGGACATCAGACTAGTCGAGACTGGTCTTAATGGTTCTCTTCGTGCGCCATCGAAAGGTAAACGATGGTCAGCATCATGAAGATAAACGCCTGCAGGGTGATGATCAGGATGTGGAACACAGCCCACGCCCACTGCAGAACTACGCCCAGGCCGCTAAGCCAGAGCAGACCGCTGCCGAACATCACAGCAATCAGAATGAAGACCAGTTCGCCGGCGTACATGTTGCCGAACAAACGCAGTGCCAGCGAGATTGGCTTGGCAACCAGCGTCACGAACTCCAGCAGGAAGTTCACCGGAATCAGCAGGGCCTGAACGAAGATGTTCTTGCTGCCGAACGGGTGCAGGGTCAGTTCGCCGATGAAGCCGCCGATGCCCTTGACCTTGATGCTGTAGAAAATGATCAGCGCGAACACCGACAGGGCCATACCCAGGGTCGCGTTCGGGTCAGTGGTCGACACTGCACGGAACGGAATGTGGTGGTCGCCGGTAATCAGGATGGCCAGCTGAGGAATCCAGTCGACCGGGATCAGGTCGACGGCGTTCATCAGGAACACCCAGACGAAGATGGTCAGTGCCAGCGGTGCAATCACCGGGCTACGGCCATGGAAGCTGTCTTTCACGCTGCCATCGACGAATTCGACCAATACTTCAACGAAGTTCTGCAAAGCACCAGGCTGACCGGAAGTCGCTTTCTTTGCCGCCATGCGGAAAAGAAGAACGAAGATCAGACCCAACGCGACCGACCAGCCGAGGGTATCGACGTGGAAAGCCCAGAAGCCCATTTCCTTGGCTTCTGCTGCGGTGTGGGCAAAACCCCACCCGCCAGTTGGGAGCTGACCGAAAGTCAGGTTCTGCAAGTGGTGCTGGATATAGCCCGAAGCGGTTGTTTCTGCCATGGTTGCCTCAAACGCCCTAAGGTCTCGAAAGTCTTGTTCTCATCAGCAGGGGCGCGAACCAGCTGACCAGTTGGGTCAACACGAAGACGCCGAATACAGCTAGCGGCGCCAATGGCTTCACACCTGCAAACGTCAATGCAAAGAGCACTGCCGTCAAAATCAGTTTGCCCGCCTCGCCGGCATAAAATGACCGGACAATGGCTTGAGCTGCTCGGGCGCCGGAAAACCGAAATGCCCTGTGAGCGAAATAAACATTGGGAAGCAAGGCTATCAGGCCTCCGCAAAGTCCTGAGTACCCGGCAACGACTCCATGCCATTGCCAAAGCGCCAAAGCAGCAATCAGCAAAACGACAAATTGAGCCATTAACACCGGAAAAACTGCCAGGCGATGGAACGGCAAGCGGTTTGGCGTGCGTCTTTCCATCACGTTTTCTCTCCAATGGTCGGCTGCCAGAAATCAATAACTTGGCATAATTTGTGCCGACAAAATGCGCGCAGAGTATAGGGGCGGTTCAGCCCCTATTCAACTGTCAGGTAGTGATTTCCGACTGCACGCTACATGAGGAAATGTTTCAACGAATGTGCGCAAGCACACCTTGCAGTTCGTCGAGGGAGTTGTAACCAATGACCAACTGCCCTTTCCCCTTCTTACCGTGGCGAATCTGCACCGCAGAGCCTAGGCGTTCGGCCAGGCGCTGTTCGAGTCGGGCTATATCAGGGTCCGGTTTTACCGGTTCGGCAGGCTCCTGTTTGCCACTCAACCACTGGCGAACCAGTGCTTCAGTTTGGCGCACCGTCAGCCCCCGTGCGACAACATGTCGCGCCCCTTCTACCTGTTGATTCTCCGGCAAACCGAGCAAAGCACGCGCATGACCCATTTCCAGGTCACCGTGCGACAGCATGGTTTTGATAACTTCCGGCAACGCGATCAAGCGTAGCAGGTTGGCCACGGTCACGCGGGATTTGCCCACCGCCTCCGCAACCTGTTGCTGAGTCAGCTGAAATTCCTGCTGCAAACGCTGCAACGCGACGGCTTCTTCGATCGGATTGAGGTCTTCGCGTTGAATGTTCTCGATCAGCGCCATGGCAATGGCCGTTTCATCCGGCACATCACGAACCATCGCCGGGATGGTTTCCTGGCCAGCCTGCTGGCTGGCGCGCCAGCGGCGTTCACCGGCAATGATTTCGAAGCGACCGCTGCCGATCGGGCGAACCACGATCGGCTGCATCACGCCCTGGGCCTTGATCGACTGCGCCAACTCTTCCAGCGCTTGAGGATCCATGTCCCGGCGGGGTTGGTACTTGCCGCGCTGGATCAGGTCCAGGGGCAGGTGCTGCAGCTCACGTTGGTCAGCTTGTACCGCTTGTTCTTCCAGCGAGCTGACAGTCGGACCACTCAGCAGTGCATCCAGTCCACGTCCGAGACCTCGTTTCTTGACGGCCATGGGGATTCCTTAAGTTGCCTGAGCGGCGGCGGTGCGTGAGTTTTTGCGCTGGCGGCGAACCATTTCGCCCGCCAAGGCCAGGTAGGCAATGGCGCCCCGTGAAGTCTTGTCGTACGCCAACGCCGGCATCCCATAACTTGGCGCTTCAGCCAAGCGAATGTTGCGCGGAATCACGGTGTCGTAAAGCTGCTCGCCGAAGTGTTCCTTGAGCTGCGCGGACACATCGTTCATCAGGCTCAGGCGCGGGTCGTACATGGTCCGCAACAGGCCTTCGACTTTCAGATTCGGGTTAAGCAGTTCAGCGATGCGCTTGATGTTATCCACAAGGTCGCTCAAACCTTCGAGCGCGAAGTATTCGCACTGCATGGGGATAATCACCCCATCGGCGGCCACCAGTGCGTTCAGCGTGAGCATCGACAACGACGGTGGGCAGTCGATCAAAATGTAATCGTAGTTTTCACGGATTGGCGCCAATGCACTGCGCAGGCGACTTTCCTTCATCTGCATTTCCAGCAGAACCACTTCGGCCGCCGTCAGGTCGCGGTTGGCCGGCAACAGCTGGTAACCACCATGCTCGGAGTAATGCATGGCCTGGGCCAGGTCACATTCGCCGATCAGCAGGTCGTAGACCGAGTTTTCCAGGCCATGTTTATCCACACCGCTACCCATGGTGGCGTTGCCCTGTGGATCGAGATCGATCAGCAGCACCCGACGCTTGGTAGCGACCAGGGAAGCTGCGAGGTTGATGCAGGTGGTGGTTTTACCCACACCACCCTTTTGGTTCGCAATCGCGAATACCTTAGCCATTCTTGCTTGTGTTCCCAATCATGCCGTGCGGCGCAGTATCAGCAGATGGCGTTGGCCTTGGCAACCAGGGACGGCCAGGGCGTGTTCGCTATCGAGGTGGAAGTCTGCTGGCAATGCTACCAGCTCATCGGCCGGATGAACGCCCTTCATTGCCAGCCAGCGCGTATCGGCATCGCCGAGGTGGCGAGTCCAGTTACTGAAATTTTCCATGCTGCTGAACGCCCGGGAAACAATCCCGTTGAATGGCTGTGCAGGCTGGAAAGCTTCGACGCGGCTGTGGATAACTTGCAGGTTATCCAGTTTGAGTTCGAGTTTGACCTGGGTCAGGAAGCGGGTTTTCTTGCCGTTGCTGTCCAGGCAGGTCACTTGCGACTCGGGAAACAGGATGGCCAACGGAATGCCCGGCATGCCACCACCGCTGCCAACGTCCAGCCAGCGACCGTTTTCGATGAACGACATGACGCTCAAACTATCGAGCAGATGGCGAGAGACCATTTCGTCCGGATCGCGCACGGCGGTCAGGTTGTAGGCCTTGTTCCATTTGATCAACAGGGCCAGATAACCCAGCAGCTGCGCGTGCTGGGTTTCTGTCAGTGTGACACCGAGCTGGCGAGCACCTGTGGATAACTCTTCGGCGTGTTGCGAGGTGACCAACGAACTCAAGCGCTTTGCTCCAACTGACGGCCCGCGCCGCGTTTTTTCAAATGAATCATCAACAGCGAAATGGCTGCCGGGGTGACGCCCGGAATACGTGACGCCTGGCCCAGGGTTTCAGGACGGGTCGCGCCGAGCTTGCTCTGGATCTCTTTGGAGAGACCGGAAATGTTCGTGTAATCGATATCCACAGGCAGTTTGGTGTCTTCGCTGGCCCGCAGGCGTGCGATTTCATCCTGCTGACGGTCGATGTAACCGGCGTACTTGGTCTTGATTTCGACCTGTTCGGCGACCTGTGGATCTTCTGCGCCCCCACCGGTCACGGCAATCAGACCAGCGTAGTCGATTTCCGGACGGCTCAGCAGGTTGAGCAAATTGTATTCGTGGGTCAGCGGCGTACCGAACTTCTCGGAAATCGCATCGCCCTGCTCGGTGCCCGGGCGAACCCAGGTACTTTTCAGGCGTTGCTCTTCCAGGTCGATGCTTTCGCGCTTCTTGCAGAACGCCGCCCAACGCGCGTCATCGACCAGACCCAGCTCGCGACCTTTTTCGGTCAGACGCAGGTCGGCGTTGTCTTCGCGCAGGATCAGGCGGTATTCGGCACGGGACGTGAACATCCGGTACGGCTCTTGGGTTCCGAGCGTAATCAGGTCGTCGACCAATACGCCGATGTACGCCTCGTCGCGACGCGGGCACCAGGCATCTTTGCCCTGTGCACGCAGTGCTGCGTTGGCGCCGGCCAGCAAACCCTGGGCGCCGGCTTCTTCGTAACCGGTGGTGCCGTTGATTTGACCGGCAAAAAACAGCCCGCCAATCACTTTGGTTTCCAGGCTGTATTTCAGGTCACGCGGGTCGAAATAGTCGTATTCGATGGCGTAGCCCGGACGCACGATGTGTGCGTTTTCCATGCCGCGGATCGATTGCACGATCTGCAATTGCACGTCGAACGGCAGGGATGTGGATATCCCGTTCGGGTACAGCTCGTGGGTGGTCAAACCTTCCGGCTCGATAAAGACCTGATGGCTTTCCTTGTCGGCAAAGCGGTGGATCTTGTCTTCGATCGACGGGCAATAACGCGGACCGATGCCTTCGATCAATCCCGCATCGGAATACATCGGCGAACGATCGAGGTTCGCGGCAATGATTTCGTGGGTCCGGCTGTTGGTGTGGGTAATCCAGCAGCTCACCTGTTTCGGGTGTTGCTCTTTGGAACCCATGAACGACATCACCGGGATCGGCGTATCGCCTGCTTGCTCGGTCATTACCGAGAAATCCACAGAACGACCGTCGATACGCGGCGGCGTACCGGTTTTCAAACGACCCACACGCAGTGGCAATTCACGCAGACGGCGAGCCAGGGCGATCGATGGCGGATCACCGGCACGACCGCCGGAGTAATTCTGCATGCCGATGTGGATAAGTCCGCCGAGGAAGGTGCCAGTGGTCAACACCACGGAATCCGCGAGGAAACGCAGGCCCATTTGGGTGACGACACCGCGCACTTGTTCCTGTTCGACGATCAGGTCGTCAGCGGCTTGTTGAAATATCCACAGGTTCGGCTGGTTTTCCAATGCTTCGCGGACAGCGGCCTTGTACAGAACCCGGTCTGCCTGGGCGCGAGTTGCACGCACGGCCGGGCCTTTGCGGCTGTTCAACACGCGAAATTGAATACCACCTTTGTCGGTAGCCATGGCCATCGCGCCGCCAAGGGCGTCAATTTCTTTAACCAGGTGGCTTTTACCGATCCCGCCAATGGCGGGGTTGCAACTCATTGCTCCGAGGGTTTCCACGTTATGCGTCAGCAACAGGGTTTTCGCACCCATACGTGCTGAGGCCAGTGCTGCCTCGGTACCGGCATGACCGCCGCCGATGACGATCACTTCAAAACGGGAAGGGAAATCCACCACGCACCTCGTGCCTGCTTCAGTTAGGTAATCAGGAATAGTTTGAGCTCAGGTTTCTGGACCTGGTCGACAAGTATAGGGACTTCGCCCTTCCTAAAGAACCCTTTGCACAAAATTTAACCAGCTGTGGAGAAGTCGGGGTTATAGAAATTAAAAAGAGAGAAATTTATTAAATCTTTGTTTTTATGTTTATTTCTACTGAGCCACCTTTCTGTGGATAGATCGCTACAGGCCTTTATTATCAATGTGTACAGAGATTTAAAACCCTGTGGTCATGTGGCCAAGAGACCCTTGGATAACCGGTTTAAGCCTGTGGATGAAAGGGGTGGTTATCCACAGAGGTGGTTATCTTCAGTTTTCAGGCCCTGTTATCAACTGCCCTTAGCGGCAGTTATTCACAGGGCTTAATCCACAGAAAAGCGCGTATCGGGTTAATTCCGGGCGAAGGAAAACCGCTCAAGCAGACATTATCTGCTCGGCACTGAGGGACGATTTTTTAAAAAGAGAGGACA
This sequence comes from Pseudomonas mucoides, assembly GCF_015461845.1. GTDB lineage: Bacteria > Pseudomonadota > Gammaproteobacteria > Pseudomonadales > Pseudomonadaceae > Aquipseudomonas > Aquipseudomonas mucoides. The sequence goes on from NZ_JACOPW010000003.1 coordinate 737,620, forward strand.
GACAGGCGCGAATGGCCTGTCTGTGAACAACGAAAGGGTTATTTACCGATGCAGAAGCTGGAAAAGATTCGTCCCAACAGGTCATCAGAGCTGAATGCACCGGTGATTTCACCCAGCGAGTGCTGCGCCTGACGCAAATCCTCGGCCAACAGCTCGCCAGCACCGGCCAGGGTCAATTGCGAGCGGCCATGCTCAAGGGATGCACTGGCATGACGCAGGGCCTCAAGGTGACGCCTGCGTGCGCTGAAGCTACTTTCCGAAGTCTGCTCGTAACCCATGCAGGCCTTCAGATGGTCGCGCAGTAACTCCAGGCCTTCGCCAGCAGACTTGGCACTCAGGCTGATGGTGACGTGGCCATCTTCACTGACTTCCAGGGCAATGGCTTCCCCCGTCAGATCAGCCTTGTTACGAATCAGCGTGACTTTCGCTGGATCCGGGCGGATTTCGAGGAATTCCGGCCACAAAGCGAAGGGGTCCAACGCTTCAGGCGCCGTTGCATCGACGACCAATAACACGCGATCCGCTTCGCCGATGGCTTTCAGTGCGCGTTCTACGCCAATTTTTTCCACGTGATCGTCGGTATCTCGCAGACCCGCGGTATCCACCACGTGCAGCGGCATGCCATCAATGTGGATATGTTCGCGCAGGATGTCCCGGGTTGTGCCGGCAATTTCGGTCACGATCGCTGCTTCCCGACCCGCCAGAGCATTCAACAGGCTGGATTTACCGGCATTCGGCCGACCGGCAATCACCACGGTCATGCCGTCACGCAGCAAGGCGCCTTGCCCGGCTTCGCGAAGTACTGTGGATAATTCATCGCGCACTTTGTCGAGCATGGCCAAGACATGACCATCAGCCAGGAAGTCGATTTCTTCTTCAGGGAAGTCGATGGCCGCTTCGACATAAATACGCAGGCCTATCAGCTGCTCGGTCAGGTTATGCACACGCTGGGAAAATGCGCCTTGCAAGGAACGCAGCGCATTTCGTGCCGCTTGTGCAGAACTCGCCTCGATCAAGTCGGCAATGGCTTCAGCCTGAGCCAGGTCGAGTTTGTCATTGAGGAAGGCGCGCTCGCTGAATTCACCGGGACGGGCGAGGCGACAGCCCAGTTCCAGACAACGCTTGAGCAACATATCCAGAACAATCGGCCCGCCATGGCCCTGCAGTTCCAGCACGTCTTCGCCGGTGAAGGAGTTCGGCCCCGGGAAATAAAGCGCAATGCCTTCGTCCAGCACCTCTTCGTTCTCACTGAGGAACGGGCCGTAATGGGCAAACCGGGGTTTCAATTCCCGACCGCTGATGGCCTTGGCCGCAAGGCTCGCCAACGGCCCGGAAATACGGACGATGCCCACACCGCCGCGACCTTGAGCGGTAGCAACGGCTGCGATGGTTTCACGAGGAACGCTCATAAACCGGTATCCAGACAAAAGTGACAGATAGCAAAACGCCCCACTAGGGGGCGTTTTGAGTGGTTATCCACAGTGTAAATCAAGCGGCTGCTTTGGTAGCCCGTTCGATTTTACGAGTGATGTACCACTGTTGAGTGATGGACAGGCAGTTGTTCACTACCCAGTACAGCACCAGACCAGCCGGGAACCACAGGAAGAAGAAGGTGAAGATGATTGGCATCAGCTTCATCACCTTGGCCTGCATCGGATCCGGTGGTGTCGGGTTCAACTGCTGCTGGATGAACATGGTTGCGCCCATGATGATCGGCAGAATGAAGAACGGATCCTTGATCGACAGGTCAGTAATCCACAGCATGAACGGCGCTTGGCGCATTTCAACGCTTTCCAGCAGAACCCAGTACAGCGAAAGGAAAACCGGCATCTGCACGAGGATTGGCAAGCAACCACCCAGCGGATTGATCTTCTCTTTCTTGTACAGCTCCATCATGGCTTGCGACATTTTCTGCCGGTCATCGCCATGTTGCTCTTTCAGCGCGGCCAGTTTCGGGGCCACTGCACGCATGCGCGCCATGGATTTGTAGCTGGCAGCCGACAGTGGGAAGAACAACCCCTTGATCAGCATGGTCAGGAAAATGATCGACCAGCCCCAGTTGCCGACGATGGCGTGGATATGTTGCAGCAACCAGAAAATTGGCTGGGCAATGAACCACAGGATGCCGTAGTCGACGGTCAGTTCCAGACCTGGGGACAACTGTTTCAGCACAGCCTGGCTTTTCGGGCCGGCGTACAGAACGGCGCTCACTTCAGCTTTAGCACCTGGCGCAACCGTCAATGCCGGGGCGGTATAGCCGATGATGTAGTTGCCTTTGCTGTCTTTACGGGTCTGGACGACATTGTTTTCGCCCTTCGCCGGAATCCAAGCGGTCACGAAGTAGTGTTGCAACCAGGCAACCCAACCCCCGTTGACGGTTTCTTTCAGCTGAGCCTTGTCCATGTCTTTCATCGACACTTTCTTGTACGGCTCGTTACTGGTCCACAGGGCGGCGCCCAGGTAAGTGGCGGTGCCGGTGGCAGTGCTGGAAGAAGGATCGGAGCTGGCGTCACGCTTCAGCTGGGCGAACATCGCACCCGACCAAGGCTTGGCACTTTCGTTGTCGATCAGGTAAGAAACAGTTACGTCATACAGGCCGCGTTTCAGTGTGAAACGCTTGATGTAGTTGACGCCGTCCTTGCTGAACTTCAGGTCTACGACCAATTGGTCCTGACCGTCAGCCAGTTGATAAACCTTCTTCTCCGAAGCGTAAACCGGACGACCGGCAGGACTTGCGTCCGGACCGTCGGTGCCGATCAAACCGCTTTGAGCCAGATAAGTCCGCTCGTTGCCGTTATCGAACAACTGGAACGGGATTTCCGGATGGTCCTGGCGACGTGGATACAGCGGCAGCGTCAGCTGGGCAACATCACCACCTTGTGGATCGATGGCCAGGTTGAGCACATCCGTTTTGATCTGGATGAGGTCTTTGCTTGCAGCTACTGGAGTTTCAGCAGGTGCTGTAGCACTGGTATCGCTTGCGGCGCGTGGAATGTCGTCACTGACAGAAGCATTATTGCCAGTAGCCGAATCCGGTAGGCCCGGTGCGGTAGTACTGGAAGCAACATTCTGAGTCGGCAGGGCAGCCTGACCATAGTCCTGGTTCCATTTAAGAACCATAACGTAGGACACGATTGCCAGGGCGACGATCAGGATCGTGCGTTTGATATCCATGATTACTCGGCCATCGAAGAAGAACGGGAGGTAGGGATAGGTGGAACCGGGTCATAACCACCGGGATTCCACGGATGACAGCGACCTAAACGACGAAAGGCCAGCCAGCCACCGCGCAGAAGACCATGATTTTCTATGGCCTCTAACGCGTAGCAGGAACAACTGGGGTAGAAGCGACAGTGGTTGGCCATCAGGGGACTAATGGCATAGCGATAAAACTGGATCGGAACGAGTGCCAGTTTACGCATCGGGACTGTCTACCCCTACAGTTTCGGTTTTGACTGCTGGTACTGGCGTGCTGCGTGCCAGACGCTTCCAGAGTTTGCCGAAATGCTGAATCAATTCGGGGTTTTCTACGTCACCCAAACCTTTGCGCGCGACGATAACGATGTCCCAGCCGACCAGTGAATCCTGGTGCAGACGGAACGATTCGCGCATCAGACGTTTGAGGCGATTGCGCTCGACGGAGAGCTTTACGCTCTTTTTCCCGATAACCAACCCGAGACGGGGGTGATCAAGATCGTTGTTGCGCGCAAGGAGCAGGAGATTTTTCCCCGGAACCTTGCCGGTAGGGGAGTCAAAGACTGCCTTGAAATGCCGGGGAGTAAGCAGACGCTTTTCCCGACTGAAGTCCTGACTCACCTCCAGTGCCGGATTATCAAACTGCCAGACGCGCACGACCTTTGGCGCGACGACGCGACAGGACGGCACGACCGTTCTTGGTAGCCATGCGAGCACGGAAACCGTGGGTACGAGCGCGTTTGATAGTGCTTGGTTGGAAAGTACGTTTCATTGTCGTGTTACCTGGTTCGTCCACAACGGGCCGGAATGGCCCCCGTTTTAAGAGACCGGGGATTCTAGAGAAAGCAAGCCTCTAGGTCAATTTCCAACCAGCGTTTCCTTATAAATAGATCTCCAGAGGTTTTGTTCGTGATTAACCCCTCGTTAGAAATAGAAATAAGAAAGGAATTATTTAAAGCTTTTCTGTAAAGCTTATAAAAGCTAGGCAGGCGGTCATCTGTGGATAAGTGCCTTCAGGCCTTCTACTACGGGCTGTACAGAGAATGACAACTACCGTGGAAAACAGGGGGCAGCCTGTGCTGCGCTGTCGGATAACCTGTGTGTGAAACAGCTTGTTATCCACAGGCTGGTTATCCACCGAGTTTCCCCCCCACTTGTGCAACGACCTTAGACCCGGTTATCCACAGAGCTTATGCACAGACCGCTGGTCGTCTTTTTTGCGTATAAAACGTTGATTCTTCTCGGTCAGTGCTCCACCTCGTGTGGATAAGTCGGCGTCTGGTCGTTACAATGGCCGCTTGTTTTTGCCTCACCGGCTTTCAACTTAGGGGATATCCGTGTCAGTGGAACTTTGGCAGCAGTGCGTGGAGCTTTTGCGCGAAGAGCTGCCTGCCCAACAATTCAACACTTGGATCCGTCCACTACAGGTCGAAGCCGAAGGCGACGAGTTGCGTGTCTACGCACCGAATCGCTTTGTTCTCGACTGGGTCAACGAAAAGTACCTGGGCCGTGTTCTTGAACTGCTGGATGAGCATGGCAACGGCATGGCGCCGGTGCTGTCCTTATTAATAGGCAGCAAACGCAGTTCGACACCGCGAGCTGCGCCTAACGCGCCGTTGGCTGCCGCTGCATCTCAGGCTCAAGCTGCTCAAGCACCTGTCAGCGCTCCGGCGCCAGCATCGATTGCCAACGCACCGACCAAGCGTGCGACGCAAAAAGTGGCCGAGATCAATGAAGAGCCGTCTCGTGACAGCTTCGACCCGATGGCCGGCGCCAGTTCGCAGCAAGCTCCGGTTCGCTCCGAGCAACGCACGGTGCAGGTCGAAGGCGCGCTCAAGCACACCAGTTACCTGAACCGCACCTTCACCTTCGAAAACTTCGTCGAAGGTAAGTCGAACCAACTGGCCCGGGCCGCGGCCTGGCAGGTGGCAGACAATCCCAAGCACGGTTACAACCCGCTTTTCCTTTATGGTGGCGTCGGCTTGGGTAAAACCCACTTGATGCACGCTGTGGGTAATCACCTATTAAAGAAAAACCCGAATGCCAAGGTCGTTTACCTGCATTCGGAGCGTTTCGTGGCCGACATGGTCAAGGCGCTGCAACTGAATGCCATCAACGAGTTCAAGCGTTTCTACCGTTCGGTGGATGCGTTGCTCATCGATGACATTCAATTCTTCGCCCGCAAGGAACGTTCGCAGGAAGAGTTTTTCCACACCTTCAACGCCCTGCTTGAAGGTGGCCAGCAGGTCATTCTCACCAGTGACCGTTACCCGAAAGAAATCGAAGGCCTTGAAGAGCGTTTGAAATCCCGCTTTGGCTGGGGTCTGACGGTTGCCGTCGAGCCGCCGGAGCTGGAAACCCGCGTGGCGATCTTGATGAAAAAGGCCGACCAGGCCAAAGTCGATCTGCCACATGACGCGGCGTTCTTCATTGCCCAGCGTATTCGCTCCAACGTCCGTGAGCTGGAAGGCGCGCTGAAACGCGTGATCGCCCACTCGCACTTCATGGGACGCGACATCACCATCGAGCTGATTCGCGAATCCCTGAAAGACTTGTTGGCGCTGCAAGACAAACTGGTCTCTGTGGATAACATTCAGCGCACAGTCGCCGAGTACTACAAGATCAAGATCTCCGACTTGCTGTCCAAGCGTCGTTCACGCTCGGTCGCACGTCCGCGTCAGGTTGCAATGGCATTGTCCAAAGAGTTGACTAACCACAGCCTGCCGGAAATCGGCGATGTGTTTGGCGGCCGCGACCACACGACTGTTTTGCACGCCTGTCGCAAGATCAACGAGCTTAAGGAATCCGACGCGGACATCCGCGAGGACTACAAGAACCTGCTGCGTACACTGACCACTTGATGAACACCAGCGCAGCTTATTAAGGCAAGGGACTAGACCATGCATTTCACCATTCAACGCGAAGCCCTGTTGAAACCCCTGCAACTGGTCGCAGGCGTCGTTGAGCGCCGACAGACCTTGCCGGTGCTCTCCAACGTGCTGCTGGTTGTCGAAGGCCAGCAATTGTCGCTGACCGGTACTGACCTGGAAGTCGAGCTGGTCGGTCGTGTGCAACTTGAAGAGCCGGCAGACCCAGGTTCCATCACCGTGCCTGCGCGCAAGCTGATGGACATCTGCAAGAGCCTGCCGAACGATGCGCTGATCGACATCAAGGTCGATGAGCAGAAGCTGGTGGTCAAGGCTGGTCGTAGCCGCTTCACGCTGTCGACCCTGCCGGCCAATGATTTCCCGACAGTGGAAGAAGGCCCGGGCTCGCTGACCTGCAGCCTGGAACAAAGCAAACTGCGTCGTCTGATCGAACGTACCAGCTTCGCCATGGCCCAGCAGGACGTTCGTTATTACCTGAACGGTATGCTGCTTGAAGTTTCGGCCGGGATCATCCGTGCTGTTGCCACCGACGGTCACCGTCTGGCCATGTGTTCGATGCAGGCCGATATCGGTCAGCCGGATCGCCATCAGGTCATCGTTCCGCGCAAGGGTATCCTTGAGCTGGCACGCCTGCTGACCGAACCGGACGGCATCGTCAGCATCGTCCTGGGTCAGCACCACATCCGCGCGACCACCGGCGAGTTCACCTTCACCTCGAAACTGGTCGACGGCAAATTCCCGGATTACGAGCGTGTTCTGCCAAAAGGCGGAGACAAGCTGGTACTCGGCGACCGTCAGGCGCTGCGTGAAGCTTTCAGCCGTACTGCGATTCTGTCCAACGAGAAGTACCGTGGCATCCGTCTGCAACTGGCTAACGGTCAGCTGAAAATCCAGGCGAACAACCCGGAGCAGGAAGAAGCGGAAGAAGAAGTGGGCGTTGAATACAACGGCGGCAATCTGGAAATCGGCTTCAACGTCAGCTATCTGCTCGACGTACTGGGCGTGATGACCACTGAGCAAGTTCGCCTGATCCTGTCCGATTCCAACAGCAGTGCGCTGGTGCAGGAATCCGACAACGACGACTCGGCTTACGTTGTCATGCCGATGCGCCTGTAATCATGTTCAGCAGAAGCTAGATGTCGCTAAGTCGCGTCTCGGTCACCGCGGTGCGCAATTTGCACCCGGTGACCTTCTCCCCCTCCCTCCGAATCAACATTCTTTACGGCGCCAACGGCAGCGGCAAAACCAGTGTTCTGGAAGCCATTCATCTGCTGGGGCTTGCCCGTTCGTTTCGTAGCAGCCGTCTGTTGCCGGTCATCCAGTACGAGCAATTGGCGTGTACGGTGTTTGGCCAGGTTGAATTGGCTGAGGGTGGACACAGCGCGTTAGGTATTTCACGCGACCGTCAGGGCGAATTTCAGATCCGCATCGATGGCCAGAACGCCCGAAGCGCGGCGCAACTGGCGGAGATCCTGCCACTCCAGCTGATCAACCCTGACAGTTTCCGCTTGCTTGAAGGCGCGCCGAAGATTCGCCGACAGTTTCTCGACTGGGGCGTATTCCATGTGGAACCGCGATTCATGTCCACCTGGCAGCGCTTGCAGAAGGCGCTGCGCCAGAGAAACTCTTGGCTGCGACATGGTACACTTGACGCCGTTTCGCAAGCGGTTTGGGACAGGGAACTGTGCCAGGCCAGCGCTGAAATCGATGAATACCGCCGCGCTTACATCAAAGCCTTGAAACCAGTCTTTGAACAGACCTTGAGCGAACTGGTCGAGCTTGAAGGCTTGACCCTCAGCTATTACCGAGGCTGGGACAAAGACCGCGAACTGAGTGCCGTACTCGCTGGGTCCCTTCAACGGGACCAGCAAATGGGTCACACCCAGGCCGGACCACAACGCGCTGATTTGCGTCTCAGACTGGGCGCACATAATGCCGCGGACATCTTGTCCCGGGGTCAGCAGAAATTGGTGGTCTGTGCATTGCGGATTGCCCAAGGGCATCTGGTGAGCCAGGCCCGACGCGGACAGTGTATTTATCTGGTGGATGACTTGCCGTCCGAATTGGACGAGCACCACCGACGCGCGCTTTGCCGCTTGCTGGAAGACTTACGCTGCCAGGTCTTTATCACCTGTGTAGATCACGAATTATTGAGGGAAGGCTGGCAGACGGAAACGCCAGTCGCTTTGTTCCACGTGGAACAGGGCCGTATCACCCAGACCCACGACCATCGGGAGTGAAGGCATTGAGCGAAGAAAATACGTACGACTCAACGAGCATTAAAGTGCTGAAAGGCCTGGATGCCGTACGCAAACGTCCCGGTATGTACATTGGTGACACCGACGATGGCAGCGGTCTGCACCACATGGTGTTCGAAGTGGTCGATAACTCGATCGACGAAGCTCTCGCCGGCCACTGCGACGACATCAGCATCATCATTCACCCGGATGAGTCCATCACCGTTCGCGACAACGGCCGTGGCATCCCGGTAGACGTGCACAAAGAAGAAGGCGTTTCGGCAGCCGAGGTCATCATGACCGTGCTGCACGCCGGCGGTAAGTTCGACGACAACTCCTACAAAGTATCCGGCGGTCTGCACGGTGTAGGTGTGTCGGTAGTGAACGCACTGTCCAAAGAACTGATCCTGACCGTTCGCCGCAGCGGCAAGATCTGGGAACAGACTTACGTCCACGGTGTTCCGCAAGAGCCGATGAAAATCGTGGGCGAGAGCGAAACCACGGGCACCCAGATCCACTTCAAGCCATCGGCTGAAACCTTCAAGAACATCCACTTCAGCTGGGACATCCTGGCCAAGCGGATTCGTGAACTGTCATTCCTCAACTCCGGTGTCGGCATCGTCCTCAAGGATGAGCGCAGCGGCAAGGAAGAGCTGTTCAAGTACGAAGGCGGCCTGCGTGCGTTCGTTGAATACCTGAACACCAACAAGACTGCGGTCAACCAGGTGTTCCACTTCAACATCCAGCGTGAAGACGGCATCGGCGTTGAAATCGCCCTGCAGTGGAACGACAGCTTCAACGAGAACCTGTTGTGCTTCACCAACAACATTCCACAGCGCGATGGCGGTACTCACCTGGTGGGTTTCCGTTCCGCACTGACGCGTAACCTGAACACCTACATCGAAGCTGAAGGTCTGGCGAAGAAGCATAAAGTCGCGACCACCGGTGACGATGCCCGCGAAGGCCTGACCGCGATTATTTCGGTGAAAGTACCGGATCCGAAGTTCAGCTCCCAGACCAAAGACAAGCTGGTTTCTTCCGAAGTGAAGACCGCGGTCGAACAGGAAATGGGCAAGTACTTCTCCGACTTCCTGCTGGAAAACCCGAACGAAGCCAAACTGGTCGTTGGCAAGATGATCGACGCGGCACGTGCGCGTGAAGCGGCGCGTAAAGCCCGTGAAATGACCCGTCGTAAAGGCGCGCTGGATATCGCCGGCCTGCCGGGCAAACTGGCTGACTGCCAGGAAAAAGACCCTGCCCTGTCCGAACTGTACCTTGTGGAAGGTGACTCTGCTGGCGGCTCCGCCAAGCAGGGACGTAACCGCCGCACCCAGGCTATCCTGCCGCTGAAGGGCAAGATCCTGAACGTCGAGAAGGCGCGTTTCGACAAGATGATCTCTTCGCAAGAAGTAGGCACCTTGATCACCGCGCTGGGCTGTGGCATCGGCCGCGACGAGTACAACATCGACAAGCTGCGTTATCACAACATCATCATCATGACCGATGCTGACGTCGACGGTTCGCACATCCGTACCCTGCTGCTGACCTTCTTCTTCCGTCAGTTGCCGGAGCTGATCGAGCGTGGCTACATCTACATCGCTCAGCCGCCGCTGTACAAGGTCAAGAAAGGCAAGCAAGAGCAATACATCAAAGACGACGACGCCATGGAAGAGTACATGACGCAGTCGGCCCTGGAAGACGCGAGCCTGCACCTGAACGAAGAAGCCCCTGGCATCTCCGGTGAAGCGCTTGAGCGCCTGGTGAATGACTTCCGTCTGGTGATGAAGACCCTCAAGCGTCTGTCGCGCCTGTATCCACAGGAGCTGACCGAGCACTTCATCTACCTGCCAGCAGTGAGCATGGATCAACTGTCCGATCATGCAGCGATGCAGGATTGGCTGGCTCAGTACGAAGTTCGCCTGCGCACCGTCGAGAAGTCTGGCCTGGTCTACAAAGCCAGCCTGCGTGAAGACCGTGAACGTAACGTCTGGCTGCCAGAGGTCGAACTGATCTCCCACGGCCTGTCGAACTACGTCACCTTCAACCGCGACTTCTTCGGCAGCAACGATTACCGCACGGTTGTTTCGCTGGGCGCTCAACTGAGCACCTTGTTGGACGACGGTGCGTACATCCAGCGTGGCGAGCGCAAGAAGCCGGTCACCGAGTTCAAGGAAGCCCTTGAATGGCTGATGGCTGAAAGCACCAAGCGTCACACCATCCAGCGATACAAAGGTCTGGGCGAGATGAACCCGGATCAGCTGTGGGAAACCACCATGGACCCAGCACAGCGCCGGATGCTCAAAGTGACTATCGAAGACGCCATTGGCGCAGACCAGATCTTCAACACCCTGATGGGTGATGCGGTCGAACCTCGCCGTGACTTCATCGAAAGCAACGCCCTGGCGGTTTCCAACCTGGATTTCTGATCCAGCGAACCTGCCAAACCAAAAAAGGCCAACGCTCAGCGTTGGCCTTTTTTATTATCTGCAATTCGTACGGAATCATGCCGAATTACCAGCGTCATTCCCCTTAGTACATAGTGTGGAAAACTGCAAATTTCAGGCATAAAAAAACCGGCTATATCCGCCGGTTTTTTTGCGCCCGAAAAAACTTATGCACCATTTCCTGCGTTTTATGTGTTTAAGAAATATGTATATAAATCATTAACTTATAAAACGATATCGCTGTTTTTCGATAAAACGGTACACAGGTTATCCACAGAATCTCAGACAGCCACTTGATCCGTCGAAGTCGGTGCCGCCGGGGCTGCTGGCAGCGACCCCATTTCCCGTTGCATCTGCTCGTTCCAGGCTTGTACCCGGTCGTTCAGATCGGCGATGGCGCGAGGCCCGCTGCCCACGGCGTACATCGGTTCGCCGATGATTACGGTGATGACACCCTGCTTCTTTGCCCAACCAGTTTTAGGCCAGAACTTGCCCGCATTGTGCGCAATCGGCAGTACAGGAAGCTCGGCGTTGACGGCCAACGCGGTGCCACCGCGTGAGAACTTGCCGATGGTGCCAAAAGGAACGCGCGTCCCCTCAGGGAAGATCAGCACCCAGACACCATCCTTCAGCAGCTCATCGCCCTTCTTTGCCACATGCTTGAGCGCGGCTTTCGGATTGTCGCGGTCGATGGCAATCGGTCGCAGCATGGCCATAGCCCAGCCGAAGAAAGGTACGTAAAGCAATGAACGCTTGAGCACCTGGCTCAACGGTTCGAAGTAAGCAGAGAGAAAGAACGTCTCCCAGGTGCTCTGGTGGTTCGATTGAATCACGCAGGGCTGGTCAGGCACGTTCTCGGCGCCCTTCACTTCGTAGCTGATGCCCAGGAACACTTTGCTCAGCCACAAGGCGCAGCGGCACCAGTACACATTAATGAAGCGATATCGCGCCTTGAACGGCAGAAACGGCGCGATGAAAAAGCTCAGGCTGCACCAAAGCAAAGAGCTGGTGCCCAGCAACAGATAAAAGAGGAACGTTCTGATGGCCTGCAGTATCGACATGGTGACGTTTACCGTGCGGGCTCTGCCCGTCTATAAGCGCACTCCCGATCAGTCCTTAATCGGAACAATCGAAGCACTTTAATTGTGGATAAGTTCTGCGGCAATCGCCGCCAGATCGTCAAAAATCAAGGTGCCTACCGGTAGGGTCTTGCCGAAAGTCTTTTCGCCTTTCCCGGTCTTTACCAAAACTGGCTGAGAATCGACGGCTTTGGCGGCTTCCAGGTCACCAAGGCTGTCGCCGACGAACCAGAGATTGGTCAGCGACACGTTGTAATGCTCGGCGATGGCTTTCAGCATCCCGGGTTTCGGCTTGCGGCAATCGCAGCCGTCGTTCGGCCCGTGCGGGCAATAGACGATCAGGCCGACTTCACCGCCCTGCTCCGCCACCAGCGCGCGCAAGCGCTCGTGCATGGCGTCCAGAGTGGCGATGTCGTAATAGCCGCGAGCGATGCCCGACTGGTTGGTAGCGACCGCTACCGTCCAGCCGGCCTTGCTCAACTGCGCGATGGCTTCGATCGAACCGGGGAGTGGAATCCACTCCTCCACCGACTTGATGTAAGCGTCGGAGTCGTAATTGATCACCCCGTCGCGATCGAGAATCAGCAGTTTCAACAGCAGCCCCTTAGCTCAGCAGCGAAATATCAGCGACGCCGAGGAACAGCCCACGCAGACGCGCCAGCAACGCATAACGGTTGGCGCGGACCTTGGCATCTTCCGCGTTGACCATTACCGCTTCGAAGAACGCATCCACCGGCTCGCGCAAGGCGGCCAGGCGTGCCAGCGATTCGCTGTACTGACGCGCAGCAGCCATCGGCTGGACAGCCTGGTCTGCCTGCTGGATCGCCGAATACAGGGAAAACTCGTTGGCATTGTCGAAGTACTTGGCTTCAACCACCGTTGGAACGGAGCCTTCGACCTTGCTCAGCAAGTTCGATACGCGCTTGTTCACCGCAGCCAGGGCCGCGGCTTCCGGCAATTTGCGGAAAGCTTCTACCGCTTGTACACGTTGGTCGAAGTCCAGTGCCGAACCCGGCTTCAGGGCACGCACCGACAGGTAAGTCGCAACGTCTACACCCTCGTCTTCGTAACGGGCACGCAGACGGTCGAAGACGAACTCCAGCACCGCGTCGTTGAGGCCGGCGGCCTTGATCTTGGCACCGAACGCATTCACGGCGAAAGCCACGGCGTCGTTCAGGTCCAGATCGAGTTTCTTGTCGATCAGAATACGCAGCACGCCGAGTGCAGCACGGCGCAAGGCGTACGGGTCTTTGCTACCCGTTGGCAGCATGCCGATACCGAAAATACCCACCAGCGTGTCCAGCTTGTCGGCGATGGCCACGGCCGCACCGGTCAGGGTGGTCGGCAGTTCAGCACCGGCACCGCGCGGCATGTACTGCTCGTTCAGCGCCAGGGCGACTTCTTCCGGCTCGCCGTCGTTGAGGGCGTAGTAGTAACCGGCGACACCTTGCATCTCCGGGAACTCACCGACCATCTCGGTCGCCAGGTCGCACTTGGACAGCAGGCCGGCACGGGAAGCCCATGCAGCGTTGCCGCCAATGCGTTGCGCGATGAACGCAGCGAGTTTGGAAACGCGCTCGGCCTTGTCGTAGACGCTGCCGAGTTTTTCCTGGAACACCACGTTTTGCAGGCGCAGGTTGAAGTCTTCGAGTTTCTGCTTCTTGTCTTGCTTGAAGAAGAACTCGGCGTCGGTCAGGCGTGGGCGAACCACTTTCTCGTTACCGGCGATGATCTGCTGCGGGTCTTTGCTTTCGATGTTGGCCACGGTAATGAAACGGGGCAGCAACTTGCCATCGGCATCCAGCAGGCAGAAATACTTCTGGTTGTCCTGCATGGTGGTGATCAGTGCTTCTTGCGGCACATCGAGGAAACGCTCTTCGAACGAGCACACCAGCGGCACTGGCCATTCGACCAGCGCGGTCACTTCGTCGAGCAGCGCCGGCGGAACAATCGCCGTGCCTTCCTGGCGGGTAGCCAGTTCTTCGGTGCGCTTGCTGATGATGTCGCGACGATCGTTGGCATCGGCCAGGACGTACGCGGCACGCAAGTCGGCGAGGTAATTGGCCGGCGAGGTGATGCGTACGTTTTGCGGGTGATGGAAGCGGTGACCACGGGAATCACGGCCAGCCTTCTGGGCGAGGATGGTGCAATCGATGACTTCGTCACCGAGCAGCATCACCAGCCACTGGGTCGGACGAACGAATTCTTCCTTGCGAGCGCCCCAACGCATGCGTTTCGGGATCGGCATGTCGTTCAGCGAATCTTCGACGATGGTCGGCAGCAGGCTCGCAGTCGGCTTGCCGGCGATGCTTTGGCTGTAACGCAGTTTCGGACCGCTCTGATCGATTTCGCTCAGCTCGACACCGCACTTCTTGGCAAAACCCAGTGCTGCCTGGGTCGGGTTGCCTTCGACATCGAACGCCGCCTGACGTGGCGGGCCATCGAGGTTGATGCTGCGATCCGGTTGCTGGGTGGCCAGCGAGGTGATCAGCACGGCCAGGCGACGCGGCGCGGCATAGACCGTTTTGGTCTCGTAGTTCAGGCCGGCAGCTTGCAGGCCCTTGTCGATACCGGCGAGGAACGCCTCGGCCAGGGTGTTCAGGGCTTTGGGTGGCAGTTCTTCAGTGCCCAGTTCAACCAGAAAATCCAGAGCACTCATTGTGCAGCCTCCAGCTTGGCCAGTACTTCATCACGCAGGTCCGGGGTCGCCATCGGGAAGCCCAGCTTGGCGCGAGCCAGCAGGTAGGCTTGCGCAACGGAACGCGCCAGGGTGCGTACACGCAGAATGTATTGCTGACGCGCAGTCACCGAAATTGCCCGGCGCGCATCCAGCAGGTTGAAGGTATGGGAAGCCTTCAACACCATTTCGTAGCTCGGCAACGGCAGCGGCTGGTCGAGTTCGATCAGGCGCTTGGCTTCGCTTTCATAGAAGTCGAACAGTTCGAACAGCTTCTCGACGTTGGCGTGTTCGAAGTTGTAGGTCGACTGCTCCACTTCGTTCTGGTGGAACACGTCGCCATAGGTCACTTTGCCGAACGGACCGTCAGCCCAGACCAGGTCGTAGACCGAGTCTACGCCTTGCAGGTACATGGCCAGACGCTCCAGACCGTAGGTGATCTCGCCGGTCACCGGGTAGCATTCGATGCCGCCCGCTTGCTGGAAGTAAGTGAACTGCGTCACTTCCATGCCGTTGAGCCAGACTTCCCAACCCAGACCCCAGGCGCCCAGGGTCGGCGATTCCCAGTTGTCTTCGACGAAGCGAATGTCGTGGACCAACGGGTCCAGGCCGACGTGCTTGAGGGAGCCCAGGTACAGTTCCTGGAAGTTGTCCGGGTTCGGCTTCAATACCACCTGGAACTGGTAGTAGTGCTGCAGACGGTTCGGGTTTTCGCCGTAGCGGCCGTCAGTCGGGCGACGACTGGGCTGCACATAAGCGGCGTTCCAGGTTTCCGGGCCAATGGCCCGCAGGAATGTGGCAGTGTGGAAAGTGCCGGCGCCTACTTCCATATCGTAGGGCTGAAGTACCACACAACCTTGCTCGGCCCAGTATTGCTGGAGCGCGAGGATCAAGTCTTGGAAGGTACGCACGGCTGGCGTAGGCTGGCTCACGAAATTCACCTGTTTCTTGGGCTGCGATTTAAAGAGCGGGAGTATACCCGATTCATTGCTGCGCACGCCCCCTGGAGCCTTATGCCACGCTGCTTTTGGTGTTCCGAAGATCCGCTGTACATGGCTTATCACGACCAGGAGTGGGGCACGCCGCTACGCGATGCGCAGGGATTGTTCGAGTTGCTTTTGCTCGAAGGGTTCCAGGCCGGCCTCTCATGGATCACGGTCTTGCGTAAACGTGAGCGTTATCGCGAGGTGCTGTTCGGCTTCGACGTACAGCGCGTGGCGCAAATGAGCGACGCGGAAATCGATGAATTGATGCTCGATCCTGGCATCATCCGCAACCGCCTCAAACTCAATGCCGCCCGGCGCAATGCCCAGGCCTGGCTGGCGCTGGAGGACCCGGTGGCGTTTCTCTGGTCCTTCGTTGGCGGCATGCCGGTGATCAATCATTTCAAGGATCGCACCGAAGTCCCGGCGGTCACGCCAGTGGCGGTAGAGATGAGCAAAGGCCTGAAAAAGGCCGGTTTCACGTTCGTCGGGCCGACCATTTGCTACGCGCTGATGCAGGCCTCGGGCATGGTCATGGACCACACCCGGGATTGCGATCGCTACGCGACCTTGGCGAACGGCGGTTAGAATAGCCGCCTCGCGCACAGCACATAATCAGGAGTGACCTGTGGATAAGTTTAAAGGCGCCTTGCTGGTAGGCGCTCTGCGGCTGTTTGCCCTGCTCCCGTGGCGGGCCGTGCAAGCCGTGGGCTCGGCGATTGGCTGGGTCATGTGGAAAACCCCGAACCGTTCCCGCGACGTGGTGCGGATCAACCTCGCCAAGTGTTTCCCCGAGATGGACCCGGCCGAGCGTGAGCGTCTGGTCGGACAGAGCCTGAAAGACATCGGCAAGTCCCTGACCGAAAGCGCCTGCGCGTGGATCTGGCCGGCCCAGCGTTCCATTGACCTGGTGCGCGAAGTCGAAGGCCTCGACGTCTTGAAGGACGCCCTCGCCTCTGGTAAAGGGGTCGTGGGTATCACCAGCCACCTGGGCAATTGGGAAGTGCTGAACCACTTCTATTGCAGCCAGTGCAAACCGATCATTTTCTACCGGCCACCGAAGTTGAAGGCTGTGGATGATTTGCTGCGCAAACAGCGGGTGCAATTGGGCAACCGGGTGGCCGCTTCCACCAAGGAAGGCATCCTCAGCGTCATCAAGGAAGTGCGCAAAGGTGGTGCAGTGGGCATTCCCGCTGACCCGGAACCGGCCGAATCCGCCGGAATCTTCGTGCCCTTCTTCGCCACCCAGGCCCTGACCAGTAAGTTTGTGCCGAACATGCTCGCCGGCGGCAAAGCGGTCGGCGTGTTCCTGCATGCCCTGCGCTTGCCGGACGGTTCGGGGTACAAAGTGATCCTGGAAGCGGCGCCTGAGGCCATGTACAGCACGGATACCGAGACGTCCTGCGCGGCCATGAGCCAAGTGGTCGAGCGTTATGTGCGGGCGTACCCCAGCCAATACATGTGGAGCATGAAGCGCTTCAAGAAGCGTCCACCGGGTGAAGAACGCTGGTATTGAGTACGTTGGCATGATCTGTGGATAATTCTGGGGCCAGGGTTATCCACAGCTGTTCATTAAAGGGCGCAGCAGATGTCCGAACACCGCAAATCGTTTCGCATCAAGATCAGCCATGAAAGCTTCGGCGAATGCCTGGGCCAGACCCGCCACCTGTCGACCACGGGTGTCTATGTCAAGCATCCGCGCCTGTCGTCGTTACCCAAAGGCGCGGTGGTGTATGGGCAGGTGCAAGACTTACCCACAGGTGCGCCGCGTGTGCGCATGGAAGTGATTCAGGTCGATGCCGACGGGATAGGCCTGCGCTACCTCTGATCAGTGAGCGTTGCGCTCGAGTTTCTTCAGAAACACCGTCATTTCCTTCTCTGCCTGCTTGTCGCCATGGGCGCGGGCGGCTTCCAGACCTTGTTCCCATGCCTGCCGGGCTGCCGCGAAATCTTCCTGCGCCAGATGGGCCTTGCCCAACAGCTTCCAGGCCGCTGAATACTTCGGATCGAATTCGACACAGCGCTGGAAATGCTCGGCCGCCTTGGCGTTTTCCCCAAGGTCCAGATAACCCTTGCCCAGGCCGAAGCGCAGCAATGAGTTATCCACACCCTTGGCGAGCATTTTTTCCAGGGATTCGAGCATCAGTGTTTTCCCTCAGTCAGCGATTGTTCCCACGCAGAGTGTGGGAATGATCGGTTAGAAAAAGCTCAATCCCACATGAAACAGCTTCTCCACATCCCGAATATGCTTTTTATCCACAAGGAACAAAATCACATGGTCCCCCGTTTCGATCACCGTGTCGTCATGCGCAATGATCACTTCCTCGTCACGAATAATCGCGCCAATCGTCGTTCCCGGTGGCAGACCAATGTTCTCGATCGCCTTGCCAATCACCTTGCTCGACTTCGCATCACCATGGGCAATCGCCTCAATGGCTTCTGCCGCGCCCCGGCGCAATGAGTGCACGCTGACGATATCGCCACGGCGCACGTGGGCCAGCAAGGTGCCGATGGTCGCCAGTTGCGGGCTGATGGCGATGTCGATGTCGCCGCCCTGAATCAGATCCACGTACGCCGGGTTGTTGATGATCGTCATCACCTTCTTCGCGCCCAGGCGCTTGGCCAGCAGCGAGGACATGATGTTGGCTTCGTCATCGTTGGTCAGGGCCAGGAAAATATCGGCGTCGGCGATGTTCTCTTCCATCAGCAAATCGCGGTCGGACGCACTGCCCTGCAACACCACGGTACTGTCGAGGGTGTCCGAGAGATGACGGCAGCGGGCCGGGTTCATCTCGATGATCTTCACCTGATAACGGCTTTCGATGGCCTCGGCCAGACGCTCACCGATCTGCCCGCCACCGGCAATGACGATGCGTTTGTAGGTTTCATCCAGCCGGCGCATTTCGCTCATTACCGCGCGGATATTGTCCTTGGCGGCGATGAAAAACACTTCGTCGTCGGCCTCGATGACGGTGTCACCCTGGGGCAAAATCGGCCGGTCACGGCGGAAGATCGCGGCAACGCGGGTTTCGACATTCGGCATGTGTTCGCGCAATTGCCGCAGCTGCTGACCCACCAGCGGTCCGCCGTAATACGCCTTCACCGCGACCAGTTGCGCTTTGCCTTCGGCAAAGTCGATCACCTGCAAGGCGCCCGGATGCTGGATCAGGCGCTTGATGTAGTTGGTCACCACTTGTTCCGGGCTGATCAGCACATCCACCGGGATCGCGTCGTTATCGAACAATTCGGAGCGCGTGAGGTACGCCGCTTCGCGCACGCGAGCGATTTTGGTCGGTGTGTGGAACAGCGTGTGGGCGACCTGACAGGCCACCATGTTGGTTTCGTCGCTGTTGGTCACGGCCACCAGCATGTCGGCGTCGTCTGCGCCGGCCTGGCGCAGCACTGTCGGCAGTGAGCCGCGACCATGCACAGTGCGGATGTCCAGCCGATCACCGAGGTCGCGCAGGCGATCGCCGTCGGTGTCGACCACGGTGATGTCGTTGGCTTCGCTGGCCAAGTGCTCCGCCAGCGAACCGCCAACCTGCCCTGCACCGAGGATGATGATTTTCATCCAGTCACTCCATTAAAACCGTTTAACCGCGCGCGGCGGCAATCTTGATCAGCTTGGCGTAGTAGAACCCGTCGTGCCCGCCTTCCTGGGCCAGCAATTGGCGACCGTGGGGTTGCTTGATGCCGGCCGCCGTGGCGAGGTCCAGCTCACGGGCGCCCGGCGTGCGGGCGAGGAAAGCTTCGATGACTTCGGTGTTTTCGGTCGGCAGCGTCGAGCAGGTGGCGTAAAGCAGGATGCCGCCGACTTCCAGAGTTATCCACAGGGCGTCGAGCAATTCGCCTTGCAGCACGGCGAGGGCGGCGATGTCGTCGGGTTGGCGGGTCAGCTTGATGTCCGGGTGACGACGGATGACCCCAGTCGCCGAGCACGGCGCATCCAGCAGGATGCGCTGGAACGGTTTGCCGTCCCACCAGGCCTGGGTGTCGCGACCATCGGCGGCGATCAGCTCGGCACTGAGGCCCAGACGCGCCAGGTTTTCGCGCACCCGCACCAGACGTTTGGCTTCCAGGTCCACCGCGACGACGCCGGCCAGTTTTGGCTCGGCTTCGAGGATGTGGCAGGTCTTGCCGCCCGGTGCGCAGCAGGCGTCCAGCACCCGTTGGCCTGGCGCCAGATCGAGGAGGTCGGCGGCCAGTTGCGCCGCCTCGTCCTGCACGCTGATCCAGCCTTCGGCGAAGCCCGGCAGGCTGCGCACGTCGGCGGCGGCTTCGAGGATGATGCCGTCCTGACTGTAGACGCACGGCGTCGCGGCGATCCCGGCTTCGGTCAGCAAACCAAGGTAGGCGTCGCGAGTGTGATGGCGACGGTTGACCCGCAGAATCATCGGCGGGTGCGCGTTGTTCGCCGCGCAAATGGCTTCCCATTGTTCAGGCCAGAATGCCTTCAGGGATTTTTGCAGCCAGCGCGGGTGCGCGGTACGCACCACCGGGTCGTGTTCCAGCTCGGCCAGCAGTGCTTCGCTTTCCCGTTGGGCACGGCGCAACACGGCGTTGAGCAAGGCTTTGGCCCAAGGCTTCTTTAGCTTGTCCGCGCAACCGACCGTTTCACCGATGGCGGCGTGGGCCGGAACGCGGGTGTAGAGCAGTTGATAAAGGCCGACCAGCAACAGCGCTTCGACGTCCGCATCGGCAGCCTTGAAGGGCTTTTGCAGCAGTTTGGCCGCCAGCGCCGACAAACGTGGCTGCCAGCGCGCGGTGCCGAACGCCAGGTCCTGAGTGAAGCCACGATCGCGGTCTTCAACCTTGTCCATTTGTGTCGGCAGAGAACTGTTGAGCGAGGCTTTTCCGTTCAGAACAGCGGCGAGTGCCTTGGCGGCGGCCAGACGCGGGTTCATTGAGCGTCCGCCGCTTGACCTAGCACAGTGCCGACGGCGAATTTCTCTTTGCGGCTGTTGAACAGATCGCTGAAGTTCAGCGCCTTGCCGCCGGGCAATTGCAGGCGGGTCAGGCACAGCGCTTGCTCACCGCAAGCGACGAGCAAGCCGTCCTTGCTGGCGCTGAGGATTTCGCCTGGTGCGCCCTTCCCTTCAGCGAGGCTCGCGGCCAGCACTTTCAGCGCTTCTCCGTTCAACGTGCTGTGGGTAATCGGCCATGGATTGAAGGCGCGAACCAGCCGTTCCAGCTCAACCGCCGGGCGAGTCCAGTCGATGCGCGCTTCGTCCTTGTTCAATTTGTGAGCATAAGTGGCGAGGCTGTCGTCCTGCACTTCGCCGTCGAGCGTACCCGCGGCAAGGCCGGCAATCGCCTGAATCACCGCCGGTGGGCCCATCTCGGCCAGACGATCATGCAGGCTGCCGCCGGTGTCGTCAGCGCTGATTGGCGTGGTGACTTTGAGCAGCATCGGCCCGGTGTCCAGGCCCAGTTCCATGCGCATCACGGTCACGCCGCTTTCGCTGTCGCCCGCTTCGACGGCGCGCTGGATCGGCGCCGCCCCGCGCCAGCGTGGCAGCAGGGACGCGTGGCTGTTGATGCAGCCCAGGCGCGGAATATCCAGCACCACTTGCGGCAGGATCAGACCGTAGGCGACTACCACCAGCAAGTCTGGCTTGAGCGCGGCGAGTTCGGCCTGAGCGTCTTCGTTGCGCAGGGTCGGCGGTTGCAACACCGGGATGTTGTTTTCCAACGCCAACTGCTTGACCGGGCTCGGCATCAGCTTTTGCCCACGGCCCGCCGGACGGTCCGGCTGGGTGTAGACCGCGACGATCTCGTAAGGGCTGTCGAGCAGGGCCTTGAGGTGTTCGGCGGCGAATTCCGGGGTGCCGGCAAAAACGATGCGCAGTGGCTCAGTCATGTAAAACTCTCAATTACAAAGCAGTCGCAAAAGAAAAAGGCTTGCCGCAGCAAGCCTTTGAAAGGAGGGCATCAAGCGTTCTGGCGATGGAGCTTTTCCAGTTTCTTCTTGATTCGGTCGCGTTTGAGACTGGACAGGTAGTCGACGAACAATTTGCCATTCAGGTGGTCGCATTCATGCTGGATGCACACGGCGAGCAGGCCTTCGGCGATCAGTTCGTAAGGCTGGCCGTCGCGGTCCAGGGCCTTGATCTTGACCTTCTGCGGGCGATCGACGTTTTCGTAGAAACCCGGCACCGAGAGGCAGCCTTCCTGGTATTGCTCCATCTCGTCGGTCAGGGTCTCGAACTCGGGATTGATGAACACCCGTGGTTCGCTGCGGTCTTCGGAGAGGTCCATCACCACGATACGTTTGTGCACGTTGACCTGGGTCGCGGCGAGGCCGATGCCTGGCGCTTCATACATTGTTTCAAACATGTCATCGACCAACTGACGCACTTCGTCGTCCACTACGGCCACAGGTTTGGCGATAGTGCGCAGGCGCGAGTCGGGGAATTCGAGGATGTCTAAAATGGCCATAAGCTTGATTGCTGCACATGTGAGGAAAGTCGGGTCGATGGCCTGGCGGGTCCGAAGATGCAGGCTACCGTTGTAAAACGTAGCTCCCTTTTCTAAGTAAAGCACGGGGAGCGAGCCAAGAAGGCTCTGGCGTTTTACGCGAACGCACATAATAAAGGGATTCACCGCATGAGGAAATCACTACTCGCCTTGCTCCTTCTGGCTTCGGCCGGTGTGGCGCACGGGCAAGTGCAACTCAAGGAAGGTTTTCCACAGCAATACACCGTGGTTGCGGGGGACACACTCTGGGACATCTCCGGTAAATACCTGCGCCAGCCATGGCAATGGCCAGAGCTGTGGCAGGCCAATCCGCAAATCGAAAACCCCAATCTCATCTATCCCGGCGATTCGCTGGCGCTGGTCTATGTCAACGGCCAGCCGCGCCTGACCCTCAATCGCGGTGCATCGCGCGGCACAATCAAGCTTTCGCCTCGCGTACGCAGTTCGCCGGTGGCCGAAGCCATCCCGAGCATTCCGCTGCGTTCGATCAATAGCTTTTTGCTGAGTAACCGCATCGTCGACAAGGTCGAGGATTTCAACGAGGCGCCTTACATCGTCGCCGGCGATGCCGAACGCGTGCTCAGCGGCACCGGAGACCGCATCTTCGCCCGCGGTCATTTCGATCCGGATCAGCCGGTTTACGGGATCTTCCGTCAGGGCAAGGTTTACACCGACCCCGAGACCAAGGAGTTTTTGGGGATCAACGCCGACGACATCGGTGGTGGCGAAATTGTTGCCACTGAAGGCGATGTCGCCACTCTCGCCTTACAGCGCACGACCCAGGAAGTGCGCCTCGGCGACCGCTTGTTCAGCGGCGAAGAACGCTCGATCAACTCGACCTTCATGCCCAGCGCGCCGAAAACCCCGGTCAACGGGCTGATCATCGATGTGCCGCGCGGCGTGACACAAATTGGCGCGCTGGATGTGGTCACGCTGAACAAGGGGCAGCGTGATGGCCTCGTCGAAGGCAACGTGCTGGTGGTGATGAAAACCGGTGAAACCGTGCGCGACCGGATCACTGGCCAGCCGCTGAAGATCCCCGATGAGGGGGCCGGATTGCTGATGGTTTTCCGCACCTACGACAAGCTCAGCTACGGGCTGGTGCTCAACGCTTCGCGCTCGTTGGCCGTGATGGACAAGGTGCGAAATCCGTAAGCAGGCTCCACAAGTTACCAACAGAGTTATCCACAGCTTATTCCCGTTTGAACGGGGCCCATAACGATCAAGGATGATCCATGTCGCTGCCTGCCGTTACACCGGTTTCCCCCGCGGAACTGGAAGCTCGTTTACGTTTGCACCGTTTACCGGAACTCGGCCCGGCGCGTTTCAAGAAGCTGCTTGAAGCGTTCGGTTCGGCCTCCAAAGCCATCAGCGCGCCGGCCAGTGCCTGGCGTTCGCTGGGCTTGCCGTTGGCGTGCGCCGAGGCTCGCCGGGCCAATGATGTGCGCGATGGCGCCAGCCACGCATTGGCCTGGCTAGAGCGTCCGGGCCAGCATTTACTGATGTGGGACCAGCCTGACTACCCGGCGTTGCTGGCGCAAATCAGCGACGCGCCGCCGCTGTTGTTCGTGGCGGGTAATCCGGGAATTCTGGAAAAACCGCAACTGGCGATGGTTGGCAGTCGCCGCGCTTCACGGCCGGGCATGGACACCGCTGCCGCATTTTCCCGCAGCCTGGCGGGCGCCGGTTTCGTCATCACCAGCGGTCTGGCGCTGGGCATTGATGCGGCCGCGCATCAAGCCGCACTGGACGTGGGCGGGCGAACGGTCGGTGTACTTGGCACGGGACTTGAAAAGTTTTATCCACAGCGCAATCGACGACTGGCCGACGCCATGATTGCATCGGGCAGTGCGGTGCTTTCGGAGTTCCCGCTGGACGCCGGCCCCACCGCCAGCAACTTCCCCCGGCGCAATCGAATCATCAGCGGTTTGTCGCTTGGTGTGCTGGTGGTTGAAGCCAGCGTGGCGAGTGGTTCGCTGATCACCGCGAGGCTGGCGGCGGAGCAAGGTCGGGAGGTGTATGCGATTCCTGGATCGATCCATCATCCCGGCGCCAAAGGCTGTCATCAGTTGATCCGGGACGGCGCGATGCTGGTGGAAACCATCGAACATATCCTCGAAGCCTTGCGCGGCTGGCAACAGTTGCCGTTGTACGGCGAGGCTCCTTCGGTGACCCATCCGTTGCTCATGCTGTTGCACGCGGCCCCGCACACCAGCGAAGCGTTGTCCGTCACCAGCGGCTGGGCCTTGCCCAAAGTGCTGGCGGCGCTGACCGAGCTGGAAATGGAGGGCCGCGCCGTTTGCGAAAGTGGTCGCTGGTTTGCGCGGGTGAGCTAGGTTTTATAAGGAAGATCGGTAAACTGCGCAGAGCCTTATTCCGGAGAGTTTTTCATGGTCAACAGTTGGCGTGTGCAACAAGCCGCGCAAGCCGTTCGCGCAGGGGCGGTGATTGCCTATCCAACCGAAGCGGTCTGGGGGCTGGGTTGCGACCCATGGGACGAAGAAGCGGTTGAGCGTCTGTTGATGCTCAAGGGTCGGTCTGTGGGCAAGGGGTTGATTCTGGTTGCCGACAATATCCGGCAGTTCGACTTTCTCTTCGAAGACTTCCCGGAACTGTGGATGGACCGCATGGCCAGCACGTGGCCGGGACCGAACACCTGGCTGGTGCCGCATCAGAACCTGTTGCCGCAGTGGATCACCGGGGTGCATGAAACCGTGGCATTGCGGGTCAGCGATCATCCGCTGGTGCGGGATTTGTGCGCAATTGTCGGGCCGCTGGTGTCGACCTCGGCCAATCCGCAGGGACGGCCGGCGGCGCGCACGCGGATTCGCGTGGAGCAGTATTTCCGTGGACAGCTGGATTTGGTGTTGGGCGGGAACCTGGGGGGGCGCAAGAATCCGAGCGTCATTCGGGATCTGGCGACCGGCCACGTTGTGCGTCAGGGCTGATACCGCGTTATCGTTCATCGCGGGTAAACCCGGCTCCCACAGATTTCGGTTATCCCTGTGGGAGCCGGGCTTGCCCGCGATGAGGCCCTCAAGGCAACAGTACAGTCGAGCCGGTAGTCCGTCGTGCCGACAACTCGGTCTGCGCCTTCGCCGCATCCGCCAGCGGATACGTGTGACTGATGTCCACGTGCAGCTTTCCGCTGATGATCATCTCAAACAACTCATCCGCCATCCGCTGCAGGTTCTCGGCATTGTTGGCGTAAGTCCCGAGCGTCGGCCGGGTTACGTACAGCGAACCCTTCGCCGCCAGTATCCCCAGGTTCACCCCGTCCACCGCACCTGACGCATTGCCAAAGCTCACCACCAACCCGCGAGGCGCTGCGCTATCGAGCGACGTCAGCCACGTGTCTTTGCCCACGCCGTCGTACACCACCGGCACCTTCTTCCCGTCGGTCAATTCCAGTACACGTTGTGCGACGTTTTCATGGCTGTAGTCGATGGTCGCCCAGGCACCGTTGGCCTTGGCCAGTGCGGCTTTCTCCGGCGAGCTGACCGTGCCGATCAACTTCACGCCCAGCGCCCTCGCCCATTGGCAGGCCAGCGAACCGACCCCCCCGGCGGCGGCGTGGAACAGCACGGTTTCGCCACCCTTGAGTTCATAGGTCTGACGCAACAGGTACTGCACGGTCAGGCCCTTGAGCATCACCCCAGCCGCCGTTTCGAAGCTGATCGCCTCCGGCAGCAGCACCAGATTGGCCTCGGGCAAGACGTGAACGTCGCTGTAAGCGCCCAACGGGCCGCTGCCGTAAGCCACGCGGTCACCGACCTTGAAGCGGGTCACTTCGCTGCCCACCGCTTCGACGATGCCCGCGCCTTCCGATCCCAGACCCGATGGCAGGGCAGGTGGTGGATAGAGGCCGCTGCGGTAATAGGTGTCGATGAAGTTCAGGCCGATGGCCTTGTTGGCGACGCGGACCTGCTGCGGACCGGGCTCGGCGGGTTGGAATTCGACGTACTCGAGCACTTCGGGGCCGCCATGGGCGCGGAACTGGATTCGCTTTGCCATCAGAACTCTCCTTAGGTCATTTGCCAAGCGCCCTATCGGACTCCTAACCCTGATCTTCGTCAACTGCGGTGGAGCAAGGTGCAGTGTTATCCTACGCAGCAATTTGCCGCCGGCCATTGATGCGCCGCGCCGCTTTGCCCGATTCAAGGTGATGACATGACAACCCGCACCGAGGCCGTAAAAGCCTACCTGCTCGACCTGCAAGACCGTATTTGCTCGGCCCTCGAAGCTGAGGACGGCGGCACACGCTTCGTCGAAGACGCCTGGATCCGGCCTGCCGGTGGTGGCGGTCGCACGCGAGTGATCGAAAATGGCGCGGTGATCGAAAAGGGCGGCGTCAACTTTTCCCACGTCTTTGGCAGCGGTCTCCCACCGTCCGCCAGCGCCCATCGGCCAGAATTGGCCGGCCGGGGCTTCGAAGCCCTCGGCGTGTCGCTGGTGATTCACCCGCACAACCCGCATGTGCCGACGTCCCACGCCAATGTGCGCTTTTTCATCGCTGAAAAAGAAGGTGAAGATCCGGTCTGGTGGTTCGGCGGCGGTTTCGACCTGACCCCTTATTACGGCAACGAAGCAGACTGCGTGCACTGGCACCGCGTTGCCGAGCAGGCGTGTGCGCCGTTCGGGCCGGACGTCTATTCGCGCTACAAAGCCTGGTGCGACAGCTATTTCCACATCAAGCATCGCCACGAGCCGCGCGGCATCGGTGGCCTGTTCTTTGATGATTTGAACGAGTGGGACTTTGACACCAGCTTCGCGTTCATGCGCGCCATCGGCGACGCGTACATCGACGCGTACCTGCCAATCGTGCAGCGCCGCAAGCACGATGCGTTCACCGCCAAGCAGCGTGAATTCCAGGAATTCCGTCGTGGCCGTTACGTCGAATTCAACCTGGTCTACGACCGTGGCACCTTGTTCGGCCTGCAATCGGGCGGGCGTACCGAGTCGATCCTGATGTCGCTGCCGCCGCAAGTGCGCTGGAGCTACGACTGGAAAGCCGAACCGGGCAGCGAAGAAGCGCGCTTGACCGAGTATTTCCTGCAAGACCGCGATTGGTTGGCCGAGGCCTGAACGAGGAGTTCTGATGGACCGTTACGTCGTATTCGGTAACCCGATTGGCCACAGCAAGTCACCGCTGATCCACCGTTTGTTCGCCGAGCAAACCGCGCAGCAACTGGACTACAGCACCTCGCTGGCGCCGATCGACGACTTTTCCGACTTCGCCCGGGCGTTTTTCCGCGAAGGTCGTGGTGCCAATGTGACGGTGCCGTTCAAGGAAGACGCCTTTCGCCTGGCCGACAGCCTGACGGAACGTGCGCAACGAGCTGGCGCGGTGAACACCTTGAGCAAACTCGCCGACGGCAGCCTGCTGGGGGATAACACCGACGGCGCCGGGCTGGTGCGCGATTTGACGGTCAACGCCGGTTTCAGCCTCAAGGGCAAACGCATTCTGCTGCTCGGCGCGGGCGGCGCGGTGCGTGGTGCACTGGAACCTTTGCTGGCCGAGCAGCCGGCGTCGGTGATCATCGCCAACCGCACGGTGGAAAAAGCCGAGTTGCTGGCGGAATTGTTCGCGGACCTGGGGCCGGTGTCGGCCAGCGGTTTCGATTGGTTGAAGGAATCGGTGGACCTGATCATCAACGCGACGTCGGCGAGCCTGTCCGGTGATGTGCCGCCGATTGCCGGCAGCTTGATCGAGCCGGGCAAGACCGTTTGCTACGACATGATGTATGGCAAGGAGCCGACTTCGTTCTGCCGTTGGGCCACGGAACAGGGCGCGGCGGTGTCGATGGATGGTTTGGGCATGCTCGTGGAGCAAGCGGCAGAAGCCTTCTTCCTGTGGCGCGGCGTGCGCCCGGACACAGCGCCGGTACTGGCCGAACTGCGCCGTCAGCTGACACTGTAATCAGTGTAGGAGTGAGCCTGCTCGCGATGGTGGAGTGTCAGGCGCCATCAATGTTTGAATGTACCGGCCACATCGCGAGCAGGCTCTCCTACAAGGGATCGCCGCGAAGTCGGATCAATCCTCAAACCGGATCGGGCACTTCTCCGCCCCTTCCAGCTTCCTCAACTCCTCCACCACCTGCGGCCGCGCGCTGCGCAGCGTCAGGCTGCGATCCTGCTTCAGCAGTCGCCGCGCTTCCTGATGCAACATCTCTACCCCTGAATAATCGATGAAGTTGATCTGCTGCGCCTCGATCACCACGCGCGCACCGTGCAGGCGTTGCAGGCGCACTTGCAGGTAATGGCTGGCGCCGAAGAAGATCGAACCGCCCACCCTCAGAATGTCTTCATCCCCTTCGTATGAATGCTGCACCCGCGGTTGCGAGGTGCGCTTGAGGTAGAAGAACAATGAAGCGAGCACCCCGGCATAAATCGCCGTCTGCAACTCCAGCAGCAACGTGGCGACACAGGTCAGCGCCATCACCACGAATTCCGCGTGGCTGACGCGCAACAGCGCCCGTATGCCGCGATAGTCGACCAGCCCCCAGGCGATCAGCAGAATGCTGCCGGCCATGGCCGGGATCGGGATGTGAGCGATTAAGCCTGCACCGAAGATCGCGAACAGTGCGACCCACACGGCCGAGAACACCCCGGCCATTGGTGAGCAGGCACCGGCTTCATAACTCAAACCCGAACGTGTGAAGGATCCGGCTGACAGCGAGCCGGAAAAAAGCGCGCCGACGATGTTCGACAGGCCTTGGGCGCGGACTTCCTGATTGGCGTCGAGCAATTGCTGCGAGCGGGCCGACAACGAGCGGGCAATCGACAGGCTGGTCACCAATCCCAGCATGCCCACCGCCACCGCGCTTGGCAGCAGGCGCAGGATCAAGTCCAGATCCAGCGGCACCGGGCTGAACGGCGGCAAGCGCCCGACAAAGGCGCTGACCAACTTCACATGGCCGAACATCGATGGCCACAGCCACACCAGCAGCCCGCCGAGGACCAGCGTGATCAACAAGGTCGGCCAGCGAGGCAGCATCATCTTCAACACTACGCCAACCACGACCGTCGCCAGTCCCAGTACCAACGACGGTTTATCCAAAGCACCGAGGTGTTTGAACAGCGTCAGGAAGCTGTCCAGCGCCGTGGCCTGGCTGGGCAAATCCAGCCCCAGCAAGTTCGGCAACTGCCCGATGGCAATCACCACCGCCGCACCGAGGGTGAAACCCAGCACCACCGAATGCGAGACAAAATTCACCAGGGCACCGAACCGCAGCATGCCGAGCAGCCATTGGAAAATACCGGCCAGGAGTGTCAGCAGCAGGATCAGCGTGATGTAGTCCTGTGACGCGGGGACGGCCAGCGGACTGACGCTGGCGAACAGGACAATGGAGATCGCCGCTGTAGGACCGCAGATCAAATGCCACGACGAACCCCACAGGCACGCGATCAACACCGGGATGATCGCGGCGTACAAACCGTATTCCGGTGGGAGACCGGCGATCAGTGCGTAGGCAATGGACTGCGGCAACGCGAGAATCGCCCCGCTGAGGCCGACGATCAGGTCGCGCCCGACGCTGGCGCGGGTTTGCCGGGGCAACCAACTGAGGAAGGGAAAGAGTGAGTGACGGCTGGGGAAGGCCATGGGTCCTCTCGGGTGGGGTTTTGGCGCAAGGGTAGCAGGACGCAAGCCTAATGTTCCCTTTGTGGGAGCGAGCCTGCTCGCGAATGCGGAGTGTCAGTCGACATAATTGTCGGATCTGACGGGCGCTTTGCGAGCAGGCTCGCTCCCACATGGGTTTAGAGTTTGGCTTTCACTGCCGGCAACGCGTCCTTGCCATCCGCTGTCTTCACGCCCTCCAGCCACTTGTCCAGCACCGCCGGATTGGCCTTGATCCACGCCTTGGCCGCGTCCGCATTGCTGACTTTCTTGTTCACCACCTCGGCCATGATGCTGTTCTCCATGTCCTGGGTGAAACTCAGGTTGGTCAGCAGTTTGCCCACGTTCGGGCAGGCTTCGGCGTAGCCCTTGCGGGTCAGGGTGTGCACGCTGCCGGTGTCACCGAAGTATTTCTCGCCACCCTTCAGGTAATGCATTTTCAGTTGCACATTCATCGGGTGCGGGGTCCAGCCGAGGAAGGTCACGAATTTCTGTTTCTTCACCGCGCGAGACACTTCGGCCAACATCGCCTGCTCGCTGGACTCGATCAGTTTCCATTGGCCCATGTCGAAATCGTTTTTCTTGATGATTTCCTGCAACGAGATGTTCGCTGGTGCGCCCGAGCCAATGCCGTAGATCTTCTTGTCGAACTTGTCGGCAAATTTGTTCAGGTCGGCAAAGTTATGCACACCCGCGTCCCAAACATAATCGGGAACGGCGAGGGTGAACTCGGTGCCATCGAGGTTCTTCGCCAACTGTGTGACATCGCCGGTGGCCACGAACTTGTCGTAGAAGCCCTGCTGCGCCGGCATCCAGTTACCCAGGAACACGTCGACCTGGCCATCCTTCAACCCGCCGAAGGTAATCGGCACCGCGAGGGTGTCGACCTTGGCCTTGTAGCCCATGCCGTCCAGCAGAAACCCGGTGATGGCGTTGGTCGCGGCGATGTCGCTCCAGCCAGGGTCGGCCATTTTCACCGTCTCGCAGGTTTGATCGGCAAAGGCCGATGCGCTGCCCAGAGCCAAAAGCCCGACCGTCAGTACTGTGGATAACTTTTGCATGGACTTCCCCTTAACATTATTGGTTTTGGCAGGGTTGTGGATAACGTGCTTTGCGCTCCAGATCATCGAGGTCGATATGGTTGCGCATGTACTGCTGACTGGCGTCCACCAGCGGCTGGTGATCCCAGCTCTTCAGCTTGCCGATGGTCAACGCCTCGGCAACGAAACGACGGCGCCGCTGGCTGGCGAGCACTTGTTGGTGAATCTCCGGAATGTTCCATTTGGCGCGTGCTTCGGCTAGAAATTCTTCGAAAAGCTGCAGATGTTGCGGCGATTGGCTGAGTTCTTCCAGTTCGCGCGGGTCGTTGTGTACGTCGAAGAGTAGGCAGGGATCATCTTCGCTGTAGATGAATTTGTAAGCGCCGCGACGGATCATCATCAACGGGCTGATAGTGCCTTCGGCCATGTATTCGCCGAACACTTCGTCATGACCGCCCTGCCCTTGCAGGTGCGAAACCAGCGAGCGACCGTCCAGTGGCAAACCTGGCTCCAGCGAGCCACCGGCCAGTTCCACGAAGGTCGGCAAAAGGTCGGCGGTGGACACGGCGGCGCTGACCCGCCCAGCCCCGAACTGCCCCGGCGCACTTATCAACAGGGGCACACGGGCGGCCATTTCGTACCAGTGCATTTTGTACCAGAGTCCGCGCTCGCCGAGCATGTCGCCATGGTCGCCGGAAAATACGATGATGGTGTCGTCAATCAGACCGGTTTCCTCAAGTGTTTGCAGGAGTTTGCCGACGTTGCTGTCGATATAGCTGCATGCACCGAAGTAGGCACGGCGGGCATCGCGAATCTTATCCACAGGCAGCGGTTTATCCCACAGGTCATAGACCTTCAATAAGCGCTGGGAGTGCGGATCGAGTGCGGTCTGCGCCGGGGTTTCAGGCAACGGAATGTCGGCATCGTCGTACATGTCCCAGAAAGCCTTGGGGATCGTGTACGGATCGTGCGGGTGAGTCATCGAAACGGTCAGGCAAAACGGCTGGTCGCCGTCCTCGCGGATGTGATCGAACAAGTATTGCTGGGCCTTGAACACCACCTCCTCGTCGAAATCCAGCTGATTGGTGCGCACGCACGGCCCGGCTTGCAGCACCGACGACATGTTGTGATACCAGGTCGGACGCACATCCGGCTCATCCCAATTCACGGCCCAGCCGTAGTCGGCCGGGTAGATGTCGCTGGTCAGGCGTTCTTCGTAGCCATGGAGTTGGTCCGGGCCGCAAAAGTGCATCTTGCCGGACAGCGCAGTGCGGTAGCCGAGGCGACGCAGGTAGTGGGCGTAGGTCGGTACGTCAGCGGGGAAATCGGCCGCGTTATCGTAAGCGCCGATCTTGCTCGGCAATTGACCGCTGACCAGGGTAAAGCGCGACGGCGCGCATAGGGGGCTGTTGCAATAAGCAGCGTCGAACACCACACCTTCGGCGGCGAGGCGGCTCAGATTCGGCAGTTTGATCGGCGAAGGACCGTAGAACGGCAACATTGGCGCGGCCATTTGATCGGCCATGATGAAAAGAATGTTCTTGCGCTTCATGTGATCGCGGCATTCCATAGTGAATATTTATGCGAGAGTGCTGCGACCGAGCATGTTACCCATGCACTTTGCGGTAAAGCCCATGCCAGGCAATGACTAGGATTAGCCCAGCTTATGTATGACGCCCTTGGTGATTTGTCGCTCGACTTGCTTCGTGCCTTTGAAGCAGCCGCCCGTCATCGCAGCTTTACCGCGGCGGCGGTGGAGCTTGGCACTACGCAGCCGGCGGTCAGTCAGCAGATCAAGCGATTGGAGGAGCAACTCGCGACGCGGTTGTTTGACCGCATTTATCGCGGTATTGAATTGACAGAAGCCGGGACTATTCTTTTTGAGCAAGTTCAGCTCGGTTTGCAGAATATCGACGCGGGATTGAGCGCGATCAGCGCACAGCAGCAACATGAGGTGCTGCAAGTCGCGACCGATTTCGCATTCGCCGCTTACTGGCTGATGCCGCGTCTGCACCGTTTTCACAAAGCCAATCCACAGGTGGACGTCAGCCTGGTCACCAGTGAACGCAGCCACAACATGCTGCGCACCGATATTGATGTGGCGGTGTTGTTTGGCGACGGACGCTTCAAGCAGGGTGAAAGCCATTGGCTGTTCAGCGAAGAAGTGTTTCCAGTGTGCAGCCCGCTGTTGCTCAAGGATCGTTCCCTGCCCTTGTCTGCACAGTCGTTGCTGGAGTTTCCGCTGCTTCATTTAAGGGGTGAAAACAGCAGTAACTGGTTCGACTGGAGCGGTGTGTTTCGCGAGTTGGGGATAACGTCGGCACCCGCACCGGGGCAGTTACGCTTCGACAATTACACGCTATTGATTCAAGCGGCGATTGGCGGACAAGGCGTAGCGATTGGCTGGCGGCACCTTGTGGATAACTTGCTGGCGCAGGATTTGTTGTGTCGGCCGATTGCCGAGACGGTAATTTCCAGGCTGGGTTATTACGTGGTCCTGCCCCAGCGAAAACGGCGTGGAGCGTTGATTCAACAGTTTGTGGACTGGTTGATGGAGGAACAGGCCAGTAGCGCGCAATCGCTTAATGGCCTGCCATTGCCCTCTATTGCTGTTTAGTGTCAGCCGCGATGAAGTTCACGTGCTCGCCAACGTGCAGACTCAGATGCAGTTCATCGGCAATCCCTACGGCCACGCGGTTCAACCGTTGAAGGGGTTCTGCCAAGCCCGGTTCGAGGCTGTCGCTGATATGGCTGAAGTGCTCGATCGTCAGACCGGACACACCGCGCGGTGCATTGACCAGCGTCCAGCGCAAAGCACTGTTTTGCAGCGCTTCGCGGATTTCTTCGGCGGCGTGGCGTTGCAATCGATCTTCTATTTCCGGATCGTCCAGCAATTCAAAATCACCTACCAGAAACAGCCGCGTAATGCCTGCTGCCTGCATGCCATCGATCAACGCATCCACGGCAAGCACTTGCTCGACCGGACCCGGCACGATGGTTTTTTCGACGTATTCGCTGTTGAACGGCAATCCTGGCGCATCCAGTAAACAGATCACGGCTGAGCACCCCGCCACGCTTTGTTTAACGCGCTCGGCTTCAAACAGGTCGCCGGTTTTTGTGCGCAGGCCCGGGCGTGGCGCCAACGCCGTCAGGTCGTCCAGAATGGCGATCACTTCATGTTGGCGCCGCAGCATTTCAGCCATCAGCGCACTGCCCAGGCTACTCATGGCACCATAAAGCACCACTTTTACCACCGGGGTTTCGGCATTTTTCATTGCTGAAGTTCCTTGTTTCCTGCGTATATGGCGTGTGACCTGTAGGAAGCGGTGAGGGTTCGACCGGGTTTCAGAGGGATTCAGATGCAGCAGATCAAGGGTTATCACGCCCATGTGTATTTCGACGCCAGCACCATCAATCAGGCTCGGACACTGTGCGAACAGGCGGCGCAGTTGTTCTCGCTAAAAATGGGCCGCGTACACGAACGCCCGGTCGGCCCGCACCCGGACTGGAGCTGCCAACTGGCGTTCGGCCCCGAACTCATTGGTGACGTGCTGCCGTGGCTGGCGCTCAACCGCAACGGGTTGGTGGTGTTCCTGCACCCGGACACCGGTAATGACTTGCTCGATCACACCGAGCACGCGATCTGGATGGGCGCGATCCGGGCCCTGGACCTGTCTATTTTTTGATCAGATCGTTTCTTCTGCTTCGCCGGGCAAGTGTTCGTCCAGGTGCAGCCAGGGCAAGCGGCTGTCGGTCCATATATGCCGCTCGGCCGGTGCCAGCTCTGGATGGTCGAAGGTGGCGACGGTGACGTCGATGCTCTCGGGGCTGAGAGGGTTCATGAACGTCAGTTGCGCCCCACAGTTCGGGCAGAAATTGCGCACGCCGGTTGAAGAAGACAGGTACTGCGCGGGTGTTCCTTTCAGCCATTGAAAGGCTGACGCGGGCACGGTGATCCAGGTGGTGACGATCCCGCCGCTGACCCGTCGGCAAATCGAACAATGACAGTGGGCGATGTCGTGCAACGGCCCGTTGAATTGATAGCGCAGATGTCCGCAGTGGCAGCCGCCGGTGTGAATGTTGGTCATCCTGTTTGCTCCTGTTGCCTATGTGCTGACCCCTTCGCGAGCAGACTCGCTCCCACCGTGGGGCCTCAGTGGCCACAGATCTATGGTGGGAGCGAGCCTGCTCGCGCAGGCCGCAACTCGGTCCATCTGGATAAACCGGTCCGACGACCGGTCGCCCATCCGCGCAATGCTTTTACCGGCGAAAGCTTGCTGAAAGCTTCCCCGATTAGGATCGCCCCCACTGCCGGCAACAGACCGGTTGGCCAATGAGTGTTTTATCGCTCGCACGGCCCATTTAACAACAACAATGGTGATCCTGATGTCCTTTGCTACCCGCCGCTTCGCTGTCACTCCGCCCGTACGCCTCGTGCTTCCCGTTCTGCGCTGACCCAACCGGTTCGCCCATTTCCCCTAGCCGCGCTACGCCTGGAGTATTCCCATGCTGACTTTCCTTGGCTTTGCCATGGTCATCACGTTCATGTTCCTGATCATGACCAAGCGCCTGTCCGCGCTGATCGCCTTGATCATCATCCCGATCGTCTTTGCCCTGTTCGGCGGTTTTGCGCCGAAGATCGGTCCGATGATGCTCGAAGGCATCACCAAGCTTGCGCCGACCGGCGTGATGCTGATGTTTGCCATTCTGTATTTCGCCCTGATGATCGACTCCGGCCTGTTTGACCCGGCCGTGCGCAAGATCCTCAAACTGGTCAAGGGCGACCCGCTGAAAGTTTCGGTCGGCACCGCCGTACTGGCGCTCGTCGTTTCCCTCGATGGGGACGGCGCGACCACTTATATGATCTGCGTGGCCGCCATGCTGCCGCTCTACAGCCGCATCGGCATGAGCCCGCGGATCATGGCCGGCCTGATCATCCTCGCCGGTGGCGTGATGAACATGACCCCATGGGGTGGCCCGACCGCTCGTGCGGCCAGCGCCCTGCATGTCGACCCGTCGGACATTTTCGTGCCGATGATTCCGGCAATGCTGGCGGGCGTGGTGGCGATCCTGGCGATTGCCTACTTCTACGGTAAGCGCGAGCGTGCGCGCCTGGGTGAATTGCACCTGGCCGGCGATGAAATCGACCACAGTGAAATCAGCGTTTCGCAGTTCCCGGACGCCCGTCGTCCGAAACTGATCTGGTTCAACGGTTTGCTGACCCTCGCGCTGATGTGCACCCTGATCGCCGGCCTGTTGCCGCTGCCGGTGCTGTTCATGGTGGCGTTCAGTATCGCGATGATCGTCAACTATCCTTGCCTGCAAATGCAGAAGGACCGCGTTGCGGCTCACGCCGGTAGCGTGTTGTCGGTGGTCGGTCTGATCTTCGCGGCGGGTATCTTCACCGGTATCCTGTCCGGTACCGGCATGGTCGACGCGATGTCCAAAAGCCTGCTGGGGGTCAT
Source organism: Pseudomonas mucoides (assembly GCF_015461845.1). GTDB lineage: Bacteria > Pseudomonadota > Gammaproteobacteria > Pseudomonadales > Pseudomonadaceae > Aquipseudomonas > Aquipseudomonas mucoides. The sequence continues at coordinate 773,723 of NZ_JACOPW010000003.1, forward strand.
CCCGGATTTCCTCGGGCCGTACCTGGCCGTGATCACTGCGCTGGTGAGCATGCCGTTTACGTTTTTCATGTCGAACGACGCATTTTATTACGGCGTGTTACCAGTGCTTGCCGAAGCCGCCAGTCATTACGGTATAACCGCAGTGGAAATGGCACGTGCCTCGATCGTCGGTCAGCCCGTCCACTTGCTGAGCCCGCTGGTACCATCGACCTATTTGTTGGTGGCCCTGGCCGGTATCGAATTCGGTGACCATCAGCGCTTTACCCTGAAATGGGCCGTGCTGGTGTGCATGTGCATACTGGTTGCAGCGTTGCTGATGGGGATTTTTCCGCTGTTCAGCACTCTATAACCAAAGACTCATCACGACGGGTCCGGTCTTCGCGGTTTGAAGCCCGGGCCTTTCGTGGTTTAACACTCGCTCAAAGGAATACACATGGAATGGCTGACCAACCCTGAAATCTGGGTTGCCTTCTTTACACTGACCGCCCTGGAAATCGTCCTGGGTATCGATAACATCATCATGATTTCGATCCTGGTCAGCCGCATGCCCAAGCACATGCAGGCGCGCACCCGGATTTTCGGTCTGGCCCTGGCCATGATCACGCGGATCCTGTTGCTGCTGTCGATCACCTGGGTCATGCGCCTCACGGCCGACCTGTTCGAGGTGTTCGGCCAGGGTATTTCCGGGCGAGACCTGATCCTGTTCTTCGGTGGTCTGTTCCTGCTGTGGAAGAGCTCGCAAGAGATGTACCACGCGCTGGAAGGTGAAGACGAAACCAACGAAGAGCCGAGCGGCAAGGGCGGCAACTTCCTCTACACCATCATCCAGATCGCGATCATTGACATCGTGTTCTCGCTGGATTCGGTGATCACCGCCGTCGGCATGGTCTCCCATGTTCCGGTCATGGTCGCCGCGATCGTCGTGGCTGTGCTGGTGATGATGTGGGCGTCCGGCACCATCAGCGAGTTCATCGACAAGCACCCGTCGCTGAAGATGCTGGCGCTGTCGTTCCTGCTGATCGTCGGTACCGTGCTGATTGCCGAATCCCTGGACGTACACGTGCCAAAAGGCTACGTCTACTTCGCCATGGCGTTCTCGCTGGCGGTTGAAGCGATCAACATCAAGATGCGCACTGCCATCGCGAAAAAGAAGAAACAGCAAGATCCGGTGAAACTGCGCAAGGACATTCCGGGCCAATAACCCAAACGTCAGCGCAATACCCTGTGGGAGCGAGCTTGCTCGCGATAGCGGTCTTTCAGTCAACAGCACTGTTGAATGTGAAGGCCCCATCGCGAGCAAGCTCGCTCCCACATTTTTTTTGTGCAGGGTTCAGGGACTAGTGGGTAGCGGGCGGATCGAGGTTATCCAGCACTCGATTCACCGCCAATTCTCCTAGCATGATGACCTGCTGAATCCCCAGCAACGTATGGCGTTGCGGGCCCCCCAGAAACCCGGCGAGATCACTCGCCATGACGCTGGCTGACGCCAACGATTCGCAGGCATGCGCTAGCAGGGTTTCGTTATCAATCTTGGGGTCTATAAGGAAGATGGTGCTGGGTTTGCGCGGCGGGAAGTCGTGGGGGACCGGATCGCTGTCCGGTGGGTTGGGCGTTACCTTGAACATAAATAGAACTCCAGTACTGGTTACGTGGAGCCCTCACACTCGCTACCAAACGAAGGTGGTGGCCATACACAGGTTGGTAGACCGGAGTACTGGAACCGGCGCCCCCGAAGGGACCCTGCGCATGGCCACCATAAAGCTGCGAACTGAGAAAGCGTCCGCAGAAAGTGGCTATGCGCCAGAACTCCGGGCTACCAAACCCGATCACTGTTTTCAGCGACCGGGAAACGATAGAGGCCTGGTTCAAGGCGCACAAGCCGGCGGATTCTGTAGTAACCGTAGGCAACGACGCAAGGCGTTGTAGCCTCTGAGAAGTAACTCGGAGTATTTTTAAACAGGGCTCCCCGCGCTCGAACATTTAAGCATTTTCCTACAGCCATCGCGCGTGGTGCTTGATACGGTCGCACTCCAAGGTTGACGCACAGCCCCTTGGTGGTTAGCGTCCCGCACTCGCCTCAAACGACAATGACAAGGAGTGCATATGTCTGGAAAACCGGCTGCACGCGTCACGGACCCGACCACTTGCCCGATTCCGGGCCATGGCACCAACCCCATCGCCAGCGGCTCCCCCGATGTGTTTTTTAATGGCCTCGCCGCTGCGAGAGTCAGCGACACCTGCACCTGCGGCCAGGCACTCAGCGGCGGCTTCTCCTCCACGGTGTTCATCAACGGCCTGAACGCCATGACCCTCGATGGCACCACGAGCACGGCGGCGTAATAGTCGGCGGCTCCGGCAACGTAATCATCGGCAGCACCCATACCCCGGCGCCGTTCATTCCGCCCCTCCCGATCATTGGCCAGCCCGTCGTGGAATTCAAAGCCGTCAGCGCTGGCAATGGCGAACCGATAGCCGAACGAGGCTACGAAATCGAAACCGCCGAAGGCCGCATCGTCAAAGGCCAGACCAACGCCTTGGGCATGACCCAAAGTGTCGCCACGCTAAAACCCGATCTCGCCGTCGTCCGCTGGACCGTCTAAGCCTCAAGGAAGAATCAATTGACCGGACAATGCATCGCCCCAGACGACCTGGACATGAAAAAACTCTGGAACAGCACCTGCGAACTGCCTGCCTGCAAGCGCGAAACCACCACAGGCGGTCCCAACCCCAAGACCCGCGTCGAAGTGCCGTTGCTGACCTGCAACTGCCTGTGGCGCCGGTTTCAGAAAGAAGCCGAAGAATGGGTCGCTCCGGGTGGCGTACTGATCGCCGACCCACAATCACGTAACCGCAAGATCAACGCCGCATATGCGCAGTTGTGGCTGGCGGATAACCGGTTTCAATGGGCGGGGTTGGCGGCGTTTGCGTCGAAGCAGGTGGGGTGTGGGTTGTTGCACGCGGCCAAGTTGCAAAAAGGTATTGCCGCAGAAAAGAAAGCCCACCAAAGATTGCGTCAGGCCCCATCAGAAACCTTATTTGAAGGGCTTGGGTTCAAGCTAAGCCGAACTGATCCTGATATTCAGTCTGAAGTAGACAAAGCTAGGTCAGAGAATCCGGTACCCACGACGGACATCACGCTCGGCGACAATTCTCGGTCGTTGGTTCAACAACAACTCGACTATGTGTACGAAATGTTGGCGTTGGGAAACACTGCGCTATTTCTGGATGTTTATCCTCTCCATCGGTTTTTCATGGTTCGGGGGTATAAGGAAATGGAGAAATGCCTGAGAAGTCGGATAGAAATCGCAAAAGACGTGATGTGGTCCATCGGTGATAGCGTCCGTTTCGGCGTTGCCCATAAAGAAATTTTTGATACCTTTGAAGCAATCGAAGCGGGAAACATCGCCGACAGCGTTAACTACATGGCTGCGCACGAGCAGATCAATATTCTGCAACCGGCGATGTATGACGATGTGCACTTCGCCTCGCTCATCCGTGGTACGCATGCCTCTGACATCGTTTCCGTCGTTACTGGTCTGCTTTCCGGCGTTCCAGAGGGGATACAGCTCACCTTGGCCAGTCAGTGCAAAGCTCCCGACAGTCGAAGCGTCACTTTCAGCAGCAACCCGTTGGCAAATCTGGCGGACAAGGATCAAAGGATGACATTCGTGCTTCGGGCCGCAGCACAGTTCAATGCCTTGCTAAATAATCCCGCGACTAAAAGACAGCTGCAACGCTCTATAACCGACATCGCAAGTGGAAATGGAGTGCACCAGTGACTGAATCAAAGCAGCGCTGGTTGATTTTTATTGTTTTCATTCTTCTGGTGTCGGGAAGCCTGGTGTATGCCCGTTTGAGCACCAAAACCTTATCCGTCCATATCGGAAAGCCCTACGAACAGGTCATTAAAGACTCAACTTTCCCTGTCGAAGAAAAAACGGCTATCTATCCAGGTGACCCTAATAACGCGAAAGATCCTCGTAGACCTGGTTCCACGTGGATCAGCAGCCCGACTGTCATTGAGTTTGATGATCCAGCTTATGGATTCAAACTTCCTCCGACGGTGTTTGGTGCCGTTACTTATGGAGGGCAGAAAGTATCGACTGTAACCACATCACCCATGTTGGAAACGATGCCATTCACGGCCGCTGTGGATCGATTGGTGGATGTACAAAACACCCTCAAGTCCGGAGGGTGGATGCTTGAGCCTTTGGAAAATAACGACTGGTTCAGTGTCGACTCTGCTGCAGAGCGTGAGCGATTGCAGGTGAAGCTCTTCGATCAGCCAGTGGGCATCGATTTGTATGTACCGGGAAAATACAGTCTGCTGCTATTGATCAAGTGTTATGGAAGCTGTGGTACGCGTGATTCGGTGGCGGCTAAATATCTGATCGATATTAGTGTGGGCCGGGATCGAAGCGGGACATGAGCAATCGCTGTAAGAGGCGCGTTACATGCTGGAGGGTGTAGCGTTTTTTCATGTTGTTTTTTTTGCCTGACGTCTTTTCACTACCCAATGGATTTTTGGTTATTCACATCGGTAAGCTATACGAAAGCGTCGTGAGGGGTTCGACGTTTCCTGTATTGCGTAAAACTGCCATTTATCCCAGTGAGCCACCTCACCCGAGCTCAACCTGGATTAGCACCCCAGTCATTATCACCTTTGATGACAAGCAGCATGGATTCACGTTGCCAGCTACCAGGTTTGGCGCGATTGGGTGGTCCGATTTCAAAGCGATTACCCTGACTACGTCGCCGATGCTTGAAACCTTGCCATTTGAGCAAGCGGTATTACTCCTTGATGAATTACAACAAAAGTTCAAGCAAGTCGGATGGACTCCAGAACCTGTTGAAGTTAACGATTGGCTAAAAATAGAAACAAAAGAGGAAAAAATCGACTTCAGGCCAAACTCTTCGATCAACTGGACGGTGTAATCCTGTTGATCCCGCACAAGTACAGCTTGATCCTTCATATCAAATGCTATGCCCGCTGCGATAAGCGAAACACCGAAACAGCCAAGTATCTGATCGACGTAGGACTGGGTGAGGATCATTTCAGTGACTGAGCCCCCCTGAGCGGAGGTCAGCCCACATTGGGATGAATGCAATACCGCCATCGCGAGCAGGCTCGCCCCCACAAGGGTGACACTATTTTCATGACAGTTTTGTTTCATTCACGTCTTTAGCTGTGCAATGCTGGCGCCCAGACCGTTAGCCAACTACAGCTTAAGTACAGAACGTAGAAGAACGCGCGGTACCGTCAATTTGCCCCTCTGGGGCGCGACCATCACAGGGGGCCTTTATGCTCACCCTGCTCAATTTGTTATCGGCTGTGGCCTTGTTGATCTGGGGCACGCACATCGTCCGAACCGGCATCCTGCGGGTTTACGGCACCAACCTGCGCCATGTGATCGGCCAGAACATGTCCAAGCGCTGGCTGGCGTTTATCGCCGGGATCGTGGTGACGGCGATGGTGCAGAGCAGTAACGCCACCGCCATGCTTGTCACTTCGTTTGTCGGGCAAGGCCTGATGGCGTTGACCCCTGCGCTGGTGACCATGCTGGGGGCCGACGTCGGTACAGCACTGATGGCGCGGGTGCTGACCCTGGACCTTTCCTGGCTGTCGCCGCTGCTGATTTTTGTCGGGGTGATTTTCTTCCTGTCGCGCAAACAGACCCGGCTCGGGCAGATGGGCCGCGTGGCCATAGGCCTTGGATTGATCATTCTGGCGCTGCAATTGATCGTCGAAGCGGCTGCGCCGATCACCCACGCCAAAGGGGTGAAGGTGATCTTTGCCTCGTTGACCGGCGACATTCTGGTCGACGCCCTCGTCGGCGCATTGTTCGCGATGATCTCCTACTCGAGCCTGGCCGCGGTGCTGCTGACGGCGACGCTGGCCGGGGCCAAGGTCATCAGTTTGCCGGTGGCCATCGGTCTGGTGATCGGCGCCAATATCGGCAGCGGTGTTCTCGCGTTTCTCAGCACCAGCATGCAGAACTCCGCCGGGCGCCAAGTGGCCTTGGGCAGCTTGTTGTACAAACTGATTGGCCTGGTGTTGATCATTCCGGTGCTTAACCCATTGGTGCACTGGCTCGATGGCCTGGACTTCAGTCCTCAGGAAACGGTCATCGGCTTCCACCTGCTCTACAACACCGTCCGCTGCTTGATTCTGACGCCGACTGTCGCAGGGATGGCCAGGCTATGCACCTGGCTGTTGCCAGAGCGGCCGGTCGTCAACGGAATGGCCAAACCCCGGCACCTCGACCCGACCGCGCTGGACACGCCGAGCCTGGCGCTGGCCAATGCGGCGCGGGAAACCCTGCGCATGGGCGATCTGATCGACAACATGCTCGAAGCGATGCTCGATGTGCTGCGCGGCAAGCAAACCGCCGTGACCCAGGAAATGCGCCGCCTGACCGATGATGTCGAAGCGCTCTACAGCGCAATCAAACTCTACCTGGCGCAAATGCCCCGTGAAGACCTCAGCGACCAGGACAGCCGGCGCTGGGCTGAAATCATTGAATTGGCGATCAACCTGAAACTCGCCAGCGACCTGATCGAACGTATGTTGCGCAAGGTTCAGCAGCAGAAAACCTCGCAGCGCCGGTCTTTTTCCGAGGTGGGGCTGGAGGAATTGGCCGGGCTGCACAGCCAGCTAATCTCCAATCTGCGACTGGGGTTGTCCGTATTCCTGAGCTCTGACAAGGAAAGTGCCCGTCAGTTGTTGCGCGAAAAACGTCGTTTTCGCGCACAGGAAAGGCGTCTGGCCCATGCCCATGTCAGCCGCTTGCAACGTAAGATTGTGCAAAGTATCGAGACCAGTTCGCTGCACCTGGAGCTGATTGCCGACATGAAACGTTTGAATTCGCTGTTTTGCAGCAGCGCGTATGTGGTGCTGGAAACGTCCGACACGGGGGCATTGTCGGTCGACGATTTCGCGGACATCACGCATTCGCCTTGAACGTCTGGCAGTGTGATCAGTCAGTTACATGGGTTCCGGCTTAAAAGCATCGCGAGCAGGCTCGCTCCCACACTGGAGCTTCGGTGAAACTGTGGGAGCGAGCCTGCTCGCGATGGCTGCCGGAAAGCGACACGGATCTCCAATCAGCCGTATGGAAACCTGTTATGCGTTGTCTGTTGTTCGCCTGTTTGTTGCTGGGTTCACTTCCTTCGTTTGCCCTGGATCGTTTTCAGGTCGAGGGCTATACGCTGCCCAATGGCCTGCAATTGCTGCTCAAACCGGGCGCTGACCGCGGGCATGTGGCGATTCGCCTGGTGGTCGGCGTAGGCCTGGATGATTTCAATTGCGCCGACAAAGAACTGCCCCATCTGCTCGAACACTTGTTGTTCAGCGGTATCGACGCCACCGGCGAAGGGGGGCTGGAGGAGCGCATGCAGGCGCTGGGGGGTGAGTGGAACGCTTACACCAGCAACGCCGACACCACGTTCGTCATCGAAGCCCCGGCGAAAAACCAGCGCAAGGTCCTCGACCTGTTGCTGGCGCTGCTGACCCAGACCCGCATCGACGACAACGCCATCAACGCCGCCAAGCAAGTGGTCGAGCGCGAAGACGGCGGTCATTACACTCACCTGCAACGTTGGCTGGATCGCCAGGACCTTGGCCATACAGCCAGTAATCAATTGGCGGTGGAACTGGGCCTCAAATGCCCACAGCGCGCTGAAGTCGATCACCTGACCCGTGAACAACTGGAGAAGGTGCGCAAGCTCTGGTACGCGCCTAACAACATGACGCTGATCATGGTCGGCGACCTCGACCGGTTGCTGCCGGCCTATCTGGAACGGGCCTGGGGGGAGCTGGTGGCAGTCGACCCGAGCGAGCACTTGCCCCTGCCGGAAATTCGTTCCAGTGCCGCCCATGAACGCACGCTGAGCAGTGGTTTCGTCGGCGATGGTGCCAAGTTGCACTGGCTGGTGCCGGAGCCGGTGCTTGAGGATGAGCACGACGAGACGTTCGACCTGCTCAAGGACTATCTGGACTGGGCGCTGTATCGCCAGATGCGTCTGGTCCATAGCTTGTCCTACGGGCCTTCGGCGGAACGCGAGTTGTTCGGCGGTGTGGGCTTTATGAGCCTGAACGCCGACCTTGAGCGCGATGATGTGCCTCAGGCTGAACGGGTCCTTGAGGCGTTGAAGGCGCAGTTGCTCAAGGAAGGTCTCGACGCCGACACCTTCAACCGTCTCAAGCAGGCGGCCATCGCCCGTCAGGCCTGGGCCGTGCAAGGCAATAGCGCGCTGGCGGATTATTACTGGAGTGCCCTTGGCGACTATGAGGACGGGCGCTTCGCTGATCCGGCGAGGGAACTGCAAGGGGTGACGCTGGAGGAAGCGAACAAGGCGTTGCGTGAGTTGCTGCTGCAGCCCGGGTATTTGCGGATCGAGAAGCCGCTGATGGGTGATGACCAGTTGATGTGGGTAATTGCCGGGGTGTTGGGGCTGCTGGTGTTCGGCTTATTGGGCTGGCGCTTGTACAGAAGGACACCGCCCACCGTGTAGCCGCTGCCGAAGGCTGCGTTCGGCAGCTGCTACAAGGGCTCCGGGTCGACCGCGGGCCTCGCCACGTCGCCCGCCGGCGGGTAACCTGTCGAGGATATTTCCTACGACGAATGTGAACCGCCGAATGCCGATCCTGACCCAATACGTCCAGCGCATCCTGGAATTGATGAAGCGCTATCCTGGGGTCATCGCGCTCGGTGGTTTCATCTCCGGTGTCGGCAGCTTCATCCTGGTGGATCGCCAACAAGGCCTGGCGACCTGGATCACCATCATCATGGTGCTCAGTTGGGTCTGGCTGATGCTGGAAAACAGCCTCACCCAGCTGTTCACCAAAATCTTCAAACGCGAGATTCCCCAGCCGCTGCTGCGTTACGCCACGCAGATGATCCACCAGGAAAGCCTGTTCTTCGTCCTGCCGTTCTTTTTCATCACCACCACCTGGAACAGCGGCCAATTATTCTTCACCGGGCTGTTGAGCATCGCCGCGCTGATTTCCATCATCGACCCGCTCTACTACAAATGGCTGGCGCCCCGGCGCTGGGCGTTCCTGGCGCTGCATACCCTGACGCTGTTCGCGGCGTTGCTGACCGCCCTGCCCGTCATCATGCACCTCACCACGTCCCAGAGTTTCAAACTGGCGCTGGGGATCGCCGTGCTGCTGTCGTTCCCGAGCCTGGCGTCGATCTTCCCGATCCGCACCGTGCGCAACGCTTTGGCGATCCTCAGTATCACCCTGGGCATCGGCGCCCTCGGTTGGGTGCTGCGTTCGTGGGTGCCGCCGGCGACCCTGTGGATGACCGACGTGGCAATCAGCACGCAAATGCAGGACCGCACCCCCGGCGAAAGCCTGGATGAAGTGACTGCCGAGCAGATTCGTGGTGGCGGGCTGTATGCCTACACCGCGATCAACGCCCCGCGCGGTCTGGATGAGCGCATCTATCACGTGTGGCAGTTCAACGGTAAAGAGGTCGACCGCATCCCGCTGGATATCCATGGTGGACGCAAGGAAGGCTACCGCGCCTGGACCCACAAACAGAACTTCCCGGGTAACCCGGCGGGCAAATGGCAGGTCCGGGTGTTGACCGAAGATGGCCAGGTTATCGGCGTGCTGCGCTTCATCGTCACGGACAGCACACCGACCAAAGAAAAGTAGCTCGGTTCATGCTATTACGTAGCTCTGTGTAATTAACCGAACAAGCACGGAGCTTATGACCAGCAGCACAATGGCCGGTAATGCCCAATTGGACGACTCTCACTCCCCTGCTCAACTGCGGGTTACGGGTGACTGGACGCTTGCCCATTACGCCGATCTCAAGACCTTGTGCGAAAAGCTTCGCGGCCAGTACGACGACAACACCCACATCGATCTCAACAGTCTCGGTGCCCTCGACACCGCCGGTGCCTCGCTTCTGGTCGAGCTGCTGGGGACCGAGCGCCTCGGCCGGTCCGCCGAACACCCCGATTGCACCCTGTCCACCGCCGATCGCGCCCTGCTGCAGACCATCTACCGCTCAATGACCGATTTCTGTGTGCCCATCAAGGAACCGGAAATCAGCGTCAGTATTCAATTGCTGACCCGCATTGGCCGTGCCGTGGACGCGGTCTGGCAGGACACCCTGCAACTGTTGGGTTTCGTCGGACTGATTATCGAAACCATCGCCCGCAGCCTGTTTCAGCCCAAGCGTTGGCGCATCACGCCCATGGTCGCGCACATCGAACAAACCGGTCTCGACGCCGCGCCCATCGTCGCCCTGCTGACCTTTTTGGTGGGCGCAGTGGTGGCGTTTCTCGGGGCGACGGTGTTAGCCCGTTTCGGCGCCACGGTGTTCACCGTGGACCTGGTGGCCTTTTCCTTCCTGCGCGAATTCGCGGTGCTGTTGACGGCGATTCTGATGGCCGGGCGCACCGCCAGTGCGTTCACCGCGCAGATCGGCTCGATGAAGGCCAACGAAGAAATCGACGCCATCCGCACCCTGGGCCTCGACCCGATGGAGTTGCTGGTAGTGCCGCGTGTCTTGGCATTGCTGGTCGCCTTACCGATGCTGACCTTTCTGGCGATGCTCTCGGGGATCATTGGCGGCGGCGTGGTCTGTGCGGTGTCGCTGGATATTTCGCCAGCGATGTTCCTCTCGCTGCTGCAATCGGACATCGGTGTTCAGCATTTTCTGGTGGGGATCGTCAAAGCACCTATTTTCGCGTTTTTGATCGCCTCGATTGGCTGTCTTGAAGGGTTCAAAGTCAGCGGCAGCGCCGAGTCGGTCGGAGCGCACACTACGTCCAGCGTGGTCCAGTCGATTTTTGTGGTGATCGTGCTCGACGCGGTGGCCGCTCTGTTTTTCATGGAGATGGGCTGGTGAGTCGTTTACCCCGAGCGCCTTCCGAGGCGGTGATCGAAGTCCGCGGGCTATGCAATCGCTTTGGCAGTCAAAGCGTGCACGAAAACCTCGACCTCGATTTGTACAAAGGTGAAATTCTCGCCGTGGTCGGCGGTTCCGGCAGCGGCAAATCGGTGCTGCTTCGCAGCATTGTCGGCCTGCGTCGGCCTAACGATGGGGACGTGAAGGTGTTCGGTAAAAACCTGGCGACCTTGTCCGAGCTGGAGCGCTCGAAGGTTGAACGGCGTTTTGGTGTGCTGTTCCAGCAAGGTGCCCTGTTCTCTTCGCTGACCGTGACCGAAAACGTTGCCCTGCCCTTGATCGAACACGCCGGCCTGAGCCGTGAAGACGCCGAGCACCTGGCGGCGGTCAAACTGGCGCTGGCCGGGCTGCCGCTGTCGGCTGCCGACAAGTACCCCGCTTCGCTGTCCGGCGGCATGATCAAGCGGGCGGCGCTGGCCCGTGCGCTGGCGCTGGACCCGGACATCCTGTTTCTCGACGAACCCACGGCCGGCCTCGACCCGATTGGCGCGGCGGCATTCGATCAATTGATCCTGACCCTGCGCGATGCGCTGGGCCTGAGTGTGTTTCTGGTAACCCACGACCTCGACACGCTCTACACCATCACCGACCGGGTGGCGGTGCTGGCGCAGAAGAAAGTGCTGGTGGCGGACGCCATCGACAAGGTCTCGGAAACCGATGACGCGTGGATTCACGAATACTTCCATGGCCCTCGCGGCCGCGCGGCGTTGACGGCCGCTCAACAGTTGAACGAGGTCTGACATGGAAACCCGAGCCCATCATGTATTGATCGGCCTGTTCACCGTAATTGTGGTGGCAGGCGCCCTGCTCTTCGGCTTGTGGCTGGCCAAGTCCAGTGTCGACACCGAGTTCAAGGATTACGAAGTGGTCTTCAATGAGGCGGTCAGCGGCCTGTCCAAAGGCAGTTCGGTGCAGTACAGCGGGATCAAGGTCGGCGACGTGGTGACATTGCGCCTGGACCCGAAAGACCCGCGCCGGGTGTTGGCGCGGATTCGTCTGGGCGGTGACACCCCGGTCAAGGAAGACACCCAGGCCAAACTGGCACTGACCGGCGTCACCGGGACTTCGATCATCCAGCTCAGCGGCGGCACTCCGCAGAGCCCGGCGCTCAAGGGCAAGGACGGCAACCTGCCGACCATCGTCGCCTCGCCCTCGCCCATCGCGCGCCTGCTCAATGACAGCAACGACCTGATGTCCGGGGTGAACACGCTGATGCAGAATGCCAACCTGTTGTTCTCCACGGAAAACGTCGAGCGCATCAGCAACACGTTGGAGCACCTGGAGCAAACCACCGGGGCGATTGCCGATCAGCGCGGCGATATCCGTCAGGCGATGCAGCAACTGGCGTCGGTGGGCAAGCAGGCCAACAACATGCTGGAACAGACCACGGCGTTGATGCGCAATGCCAACGGCCTGCTCAATGACCATGGCAAGGACGCGTTGGGCAGCGCCGAGCAGGCAATGAAATCGCTGCAGCAGAGCACCGCGACGATCAACAAGTTGCTCGCCACCAATCAGGATTCGCTCAACAGCGGCATGCAGGGCCTCAATGGCCTGGCCCCGGCGGTGCGCGAGCTGCGTGAAACCCTGACCTCGTTGCGCGCCATCTCTCAACGCCTCGAGGAAAACCCCAGCGGTTACCTGCTGGGCAGTGACAAGAGCAAGGAATTCACGCCATGAAGCTGACTCGTATCGCCCTCCTCGCCGGCTTCACGCTGATCAGTTCGTGCTCGATCCTGCCCAAGCCCGAGCCGTTCGATGTTTATCGATTGCCGTCGGCCCAGAGCTCCGCGTCGGCCGGTCATGGCACGCCGCAACGCTGGTCGCTGCGCCTGACCAAACTCCAGGCCAGCAACGCACTGGACGGCCCGAACATCGCGGTAATCCCCCAAGGCGATGTGATCAGCAGCTACAAGGGCTCACGTTGGAGCGATCCGGCGCCGGTACTGCTGCGCAATCGTCTGCTGGATGGCTTTCAGCGTGACGGCCGGGTGCCGCTGTTGAGCACCGACGACAGCATTTTCCAGGCGGACCTTGAGCTGGGCGGGCATTTGCAGGCGTTTCAGACTGAGTATCAGGGCACGACCGCCACTGTTGTCGTAAGCCTGGATGCCTTGCTGGTGCGCGGTTATGACCAGCGCATCCTCGCCAGCCGCCGCTTCGAAGTGCGCCAGCCACTGAGCGATGTGAACGTGCCCGCAGTGGTTGCGGGGTTTGGCCAGGCGAGCGACCAATTGACGGTGCAGGTGGTGAACTGGGCGGTTGAGCAAGGGCAGAAGGTCGAGCTGCCCGCGAGACCTTAAGGCCAATACAAACCCAATGTAGGAGTGAGCCTGCTCGCGATAGCGGTGTATCAGTCGCAATAAATACCGACTGTTACATCACTATCGCGAGCAGGCTCACTTCTACAGGGGGATATCGGTCAGCCGAAGAACCAGTAGCACACCCCGATGGCGCCCAGTACGCCGGCCAGTTCTGCCAGCAACGCACACCCCACCGCATGCCGCGCGCGCTGGATACCCACCGCACCAAAGTACACCGCCAACACATAGAACGTGGTCTCGGTGCTGCCCTGAACCGTGGCCGCCACCAGCGCCGGGAAGCTGTCTACCCCGGAGGTTTTCATGGTTTCGATCAGCATCGCCCGCGCGGCGCTGCCGGAGAACGGTTTGACCATCGCCGTCGGCAATGCGTCGACGAAGCGCGTGTCCCAACCGGCCCACTCCACCAGGTGCCGAATTCCGTCCAGACCAAAGTCCAGCGCGCCGGACGCCCGCAGCACACCCACCGCACAGAGCATCGCCACCAGGTACGGCAGCAGGTTCTTGGCCACGTCGAAGCCTTCTTTGGCGCCTTCGACGAACGCTTCGTAGACCTTTACTTTGCGCAGTGCGCCGATGATCAGAAACAGCATGATCAGCCCGAACAGCGTCAGGTTGCCGAGGATCGATGACAGGCCGGCCAGCGCGGTGGCTGAGAGCGTCGCCAGCAGCGCCATGAAGCCACCGAGGGCGAGGGCACCGGGAATCAGGTACGCCAGCACCACCGGGTCCCAGATGCGCAGGCGCTGCATGAATGCGACCGACAGGAAGCCGACGACAGTCGAGCAACTGGTGGCGAGCAGAATTGGCAGGAACACCAGCGTCGGGTCCGGCGCGCCTTGCTGGGCGCGGTACATGAAAATCGTCACCGGCAGCAGGGTCAGGGAGGAGGCGTTGAGCACCAGGAACAGGATCTGCGCGTTGCTGGCCACGGTGGCGCTGGGGTTGAGCTCCTGCAGGGCTTTCATCGCCTTGAGGCCGATCGGTGTGGCGGCGTTGTCCAGGCCCAGGCCGTTGGCGGCGAAGTTCAGGGTGATCAGGCCGAGGGCCGGGTGACCAGGCGGCACTTCCGGCATCAGGCGCAGGAACAGTGGGCCCAGGGCTTTGGCCAGCCATTCGACGATTCCGGCTTTCTCGGCGATGCGCAGAAAGCCCAGCCACAAGGTCAGGGTGCCGAACAGCAGGACCATGACTTCGACCGACAGCTTGGCCATGGCGAAAATACTCTCCACCATCGCCGCGAAGATCCCGGCGTTGCCACCGATCAGCCATTGCGCCAGCGCCGAAACGGCCGCCACGATGAAGAAGCCAAGCCACAGGCCATTAAGCATCAGTCAAATCCCCCGGAATATGCGGCGAATGATAGCGGGGTAGCCAGAAACGACAAACCCCGGATTTCTCCGGGGTTTGTTTGTTCGGCTTACACCGGACCTTTGTAGAAGTGAGCCTGCTCGCGATGGGGCGGCACATCCAACATCTCTGTTGTTTGATACACCGCTATCGCGAGCAGGCTCACTCCTGCAAGGTTTTGCGTCAGTTCTTGGAAACCTCGCCAGCCGGGAGTTTTTCCTTGCTGCGCCAGTGCGGCAGGGAGTTCCAGTAGCGCTGACCCTTGGCGTCGTCGTACATGCCTTCCCAGCGCGAGATGACCAGCACGGCCAGCGCGTTACCGATCACGTTCAATGCGGTACGGGCCATGTCCATGATGCGGTCGACACCGGCGATGAATGCCAGGCCTTCCAACGGAATACCGACGCTGCCCAACGTGGCCAGCAGCACCACGAAGGACACGCCCGGTACGCCGGCGATGCCTTTGGAGGTGACCATCAGGGTCAGCACCAGCAGCAATTGCTGGCTGATCGACAGGTCGATGCCGTACAGCTGGGCAATGAAGATTGCCGCGATGCTCTGGTACAGGGTCGAACCGTCGAGGTTGAACGAGTACCCGGTCGGCACCACGAAGCTGCAAATGGCTTTCGGCGCGCCGTAGGCTTCCATCTTCTCGATCACGCGCGGCAGCACGGTTTCGGAGCTGGCAGTGGAGTAGGCCAGTACCAGCTCATCCTTGAAGATGCGCATCAGCTTGATCACCGAGAAGCCGAACAGGCGGGCGATCAGGCCCAGCACCACGAAGGCAAAGAACGCGATGGCGAAGTACACCAGCACGACCAGTTTGGCCAGCGGCAGCAGGGAAGCGAAGCCGAAGTTGGCCACGGTCACCGCGATCAGTGCGAATACGCCGATCGGGGCGTAGTTCATGATCATGTGGGTGACTTTGAACATGCTTTCCGAGACGCCCTGGAACATCTTCACCAGCGGCTCGCGCAGGTCCGATTGCAGGCTCGACAAACCGAGGCCGAACAACACGGAGAAGAAGATGATCGGCAGCATCTCGCCGCGGGCCATGGCCGCGAAGATGTTCGACGGGATCAGGTTGAGGATGGTTTCGATGAACGCGTGTTCATGCTGAACCTCGGCGGCAGTGGCCTGGTACTTGGAAATATCCACGGTACCCAGGGTGCTCATGTCGATGCCGGTGCCTGGATGGACCACGTTGGCCAACACCAGACCGACCAGAATGGCGATGGTGGTGACGATCTCGAAGTAGATGATGGTCTTCAGGCCGATGCGCCCGAGTTTCTTGGCGTCACCGACGCCAGCGATGCCGACGACCAGCGAAGAGATCACGATCGGGATCACGATCATCTTGATCAGACGGATAAAGATATCGCCTGCTGGCTGCAGGACGTTGCTGATCCACCAGGCTTTTTCGGCACTGAAATGGTTGAGCAGCGCACCGATTGCAATCCCCAATACCAGACCGATGAGGATCTGCCAGGCGAGGCTAAGCTTTGCCTTCTTCATATCATTACCCTTACTTGCGTTTGACTCAGGCAGACGCAGTCACTGGTTCGCTTGTGGCGAAAAGTGCGTGCATCTGCCCCCGTATAAGGAGCCCCGGAGCGCTTGTTAGTGGCTCTCTGGCAGGCGAAAAAAGGCGCAACTATTCCGATGCAAGGAAGCGACGTCTAATGCCGTAAACGCCTACCCTATGCCGAATCGGCATGAGCTTTTTCAAATGAAACTGGCGTCCCAACCGGTTCGAATACGCCATTTCGGCAGCCATAAGTGCCGTGAACCGGCCATCTCAGAGGAGGTTGGTTGTTTTTTGAGCGGGGGATTCAGGGTTAAAACTTCAGGAAAAACTTACGTTTAGCTGTAAAAAATCGCAGTCATTTGCAGACAGATTTCTCGATATACGGTCGCGAAGAAATACCGCGAAATGTTTTTGCGGGGTTTGTAGCGGAAATGGCATAAAGATAAATGAGCGATGCGCTCTGGATCGCTGCTTTTTTGCGAATGAAGCTCTCCGCAAATTCGTCGAGTCCCGATGACCCGGCGAATTTGCGTCGCAGCTTTTGCCTGACCCGGCCCTTGCGCAGGTACTCCCTGTACCCGTAGGTCACTCCGACCCTGCAACAGTCAGAACGTCCCGGCCCCATGGTCATGCGTCTACCTTCCTCGGGTAGCGCAGTAGAGAGAAGCAGGGTGCTTCTTTCATATGACAAATTCAGTACCAGTTCGGATCTTTTTTCAGCTGTTCCATCAACAGGTCCTGCATGCCCTGGTCCGGTTTGCCGAGGAAGCGGTAACTGGCATGTCGCGTGGGCGACTTGTCGGCCGGCAGTCCTGCGGGCACTTCGACCAGCATGGCGTAGGCATCTTCCTTGTCGAAACTGAAAGCCACGATCAAGCGTTCCTTCAGGCAGGTGGGCTGTGATTCACACAGCGGCCCAACCAGATACTTGTGGCCATCTTCCTCAACAGCATTCATTTGTTCGGCATCGCCAGACAGGTTCATCACCCATTCCGGCAGGCGTTCTTCCTTCTTCACCACGCCTTGCCATGTGTCACGGTACTGCGGGTCGGTGGTGAGTAACCCGTTGGCCCGCATTTGGCCGTCATTGGCCGCCATTGCCATGGCACTACCGCCCAAAAGCAGGGCGGCTGCCAGTGTCTTGTACAAAACGCTCATGTTCAGCCTCGACCGCGACGGCCAAAGAAGAAGGAAGCAATAAACATCACCAGGAACACGACAAAGAGAATCTTGGCGATACCCGTGGCGGTGCCCGCGATACCACCGAAGCCCAGTACTGCAGCGATGATGGCAATGATCAAGAAGGTGATTGCCCAGCTCAACATGGTGATTCTCCTTACGCTTCATTATTTAGAGGTGTCGCTTTTGGTGCTTGTCCCGGCGCAGACCGCACGCCAAGTTCGATTACCTAAAACACCCAGCGCTCCTGACGAGGCCTCTCGTCCAGTGGCTGCGCCTGGTCGACGTCCATCATCCGCATAGGGGTGAGGTCGGCCTGACTGCTGCTGGCGGCGCTGAAGTGGGTTTGGGCTGCAGGTTGAATCGAAACGTGCGGTGCCTCTGGCTGCTGGCTCTGCTCCCAACGCATGAACTGTTGGCCGGCGATCAGCGTGATCAGCAAGGCCAGAACAGCAAATAAGCCTTGCTGGATATGCAGTGGCGAGATTCGCAGTTGGGCGGCACGGTAGCGATTCATCCTGAAGCTCCTCCCACTTTGGTGGTGATCTTGTTGGTGGGCATAGAGATAAATGCCCTGATTACTCAGACCATTGCAGCCTGCATGCCAGCTTTTTTGAGCGAATAAAACTGAATAAAATCAACAAGTTAACAAGTTTATGAAAATCGTTTGCGACGCATCCTGCACGATGACCCCTCCAGGGTCGTGCGAAATGCACGATAGATTCGCAGGCACTTTGAATATTTTTGAATTGCGCGACGGGCGCAGATGTCAGAAAGGGAGGCGGGTAACCGCCAAAAATGCGGTGTTTTGATAAAAAGCCATGAAAATCAGCGAATTAGTCAGACAGGCCTTAGATAGCTACCCTGCCGGTGCTGGAATGGATCAGAATCGACCATGCAACTTGCCCGATTTATCCGGGACTAACCAAGATCAATCATTAAAGGAGCGCAGGAACATGGAATCAGCCACGGTGCATCAAGGCCGCATTCTGTTGGTAGACGATGAGTCCGCTATCCTGCGAACCTTCCGCTATTGCCTCGAAGACGAGGGCTATAGCGTCTCAACCGCGAACAGCGCCGCTCAGGCTGATGCCTTGTTGCAGCGTCAGGTGTTCGACCTGTGCTTTCTGGATCTGCGCCTGGGTGAGGACAATGGCCTGGATGTGCTGGCTCAGATGCGTATTCAGGCGCCGTGGATGCGTGTGGTGATCGTCACCGCGCACTCGGCCGTGGACACGGCGGTCGATGCGATTCAGGCGGGCGCCGCCGATTACCTGGTCAAACCCTGCAGCCCTGATCAATTGCGTCTGGCCACCGCCAAGCAACTGGAAGTGCGGCAACTGTCCGCCCGCCTGGAAGCCCTTGAAGGTGAAGTGCGTAAACCCAAGGATGGCCTGGACTCCCACAGCCCGGCGATGAAAGTCGTGCTCGAAACCGCCCGCCAGGTGGCCGGGACCGATGCCAACATCCTTATCCTGGGTGAGTCCGGCACCGGTAAAGGTGAGCTGTCCCAGGCGATTCACGGCTGGAGCAAGCGTCAGAAGAAGTCCTGCGTCACGATCAACTGCCCGTCCCTGACCGCCGAACTCATGGAAAGCGAACTGTTCGGTCACAGCCGTGGGGCCTTTACCGGTGCCAGCGAAAGTACATTGGGGCGGGTCAATCAGGCCGACGGCGGCACGCTGTTTCTCGACGAGATCGGCGATTTTCCGCTGACTTTGCAACCCAAGTTGCTGCGATTCATTCAAGACAAGGAATACGAGCGGGTAGGGGACCCGGTGACCCGCCGCGCCGATGTGCGCATTCTGGCGGCAACTAACCTGAACCTTGAAGACATGGTGCGCGACGGCCGCTTCCGCGAAGACTTGCTCTATCGCCTGAACGTCATCACGTTGCACCTGCCGCCGCTGCGCGAGCGCCGTGAAGACATCCTGAACCTGGCCGACCGTTTCCTCGCTCGCTTCGTCAAGGAGTACGCGCGCCCGGCCCGAGCCTTCAGCGATGAGGCCCGCGAGGCACTGCTAGGTTATCGCTGGCCCGGCAATATTCGCGAACTGCGTAACGTGGTGGAGCGGGCGAGCATTATTTGTCCACAAGAACGGGTCGAAATCAGCCATTTGGGCATGGCCGAAACCCCGGTCAATAATGCGCCGCGCATTGGCGCGGCGTTGAGTCTGGACGAACTTGAGAAAGCTCACATCGGTGCAGTCCTCGCCACGGCGGATACACTGGATCAAGCGGCCAAGACCCTGGGCATTGATGCCTCGACCCTGTACCGCAAACGCAAGCAATACAACTTGTGAGCTGCCACCGATGAAATTGGCGATGAAGCTGCGTACTCGGCTGTTCCTGAGTATTTCTGCACTGATCACCGTGGCACTGCTCGGGCTCTTGCTCGGACTGGTCAGCGTGATGCAGATGGCCGGGTCCCAGGAAGCGCTCGTTCGCAACAACTTCGTCACGCTCGATCTGGGATTGAAACTACGCCAGACCCTGGGCGATCAACTGATGATCATGGTCAACGAAAAACCGGATCCAGCCGGGTTCGAGGCGTCCAGGCAACACTACTTGCAGTTGCTCGATGAGGGCATTGCCCTTGAGCAAAACGGCAATGGCGGTCAGTACGGGTTCAAACAGGCCAAGGTTGATTATCTGGAGTTTGTTCAGGCCTACGGCCAGGCCACTGAGCCCACCAAGGTTCTGAGTGGCAGCGAAGCCCTCACGGAAAAATTCAACACCTTGCGCAACGGTCTTCTCGCAGAGCACAAGCGGGCGCTGGATGACATCAACAGCACCGAACGCCAGTCCCGAGAGCGCGCGTTACTGGTGGCGGGCTTGCTGGGTCTGGTGGGATTGGCGGTGTTGATCATCGGGTTCGTGACGGCACACGCGATTGCCCGGCGCTTTGGCGAACCGATCGAAGCCTTGGCGCAGGCCGCCGATCATATTGGCCAGGGCAATTTCGAGGTGACCCTGCCGGTGTCGTCTGCTGTGGAATTGAACCTGCTGACCAAGCGCTTCGGGATCATGGCTGAGGCATTGCGTGAGCATCAGGCCACCAACATCGATGAACTGCTCGCCGGTCAGCAACGTCTGCAAGCCGTGCTCGACAGCATCGATGACGGCTTGTTGATGATCGATCGCGACGGTCATCTCGAGCACCTCAATCCGGTGGCTCAGCGCCAGTTGGGTTGGGACACCGATCGCCTTGGCCAAGGGCTGGGCGCGGCCCTTGAACGTCCCGAGCTGGATGAACAGCTGCAACTGGTGCTGCGCGGCGGCACGCTGGAGCGTGCGCCGGAAGACCTGAGTATCGAGGTCGATGGTGAATCGAGGTTGCTGACTTACAGCCTGACGCCGGTCAGCCATACCCAAGGGCACATTCTCGGCGCGGTCATGGTGTTGCATGACGTGACCGAACAGCGGGCGTTCGAACGGGTGCGCAGCGAGTTTGTCCTGCGCGCGTCCCATGAATTGCGAACGCCGGTGACCGGCATGCACATGGCGTTCGGTCTGTTCCGTGAGCGGGCGAAATTTCCACAGGACTCTCGCGAAGCCGACCTGCTGGATACGGTCAATGAAGAAATGCAGCGCCTGATGCAGTTGATCAACGACCTGCTGAACTTCTCTCGCTACCAGAACGGCTTGCAGAAACTGACCCTGGCCCCATGCTCCATCGAGGAACTGTTGGCGCAGGCCCATGCCCGCTTTGCCGAGGCGGCGACTGAGCAGGGCATCGAATTGCGCATAGAGGTGCAAGGGCCGTTGCCCCGATTGCAGGCCGACCAACCGCAGCTGGACCGGGTGCTCGACAACCTGATCGACAACGCTTTGCGCCATACCGCACGGGAAGGCCTGATCCGATTGCAGGCCCGGCGCCATGGCGAGCGGGTGATTATCAGTGTCGAGGATAACGGCGAAGGCATTGCCTATGGCCAGCAAGGGCGAATTTTCGAGCCTTTTGTCCAGGTCGGCCGCAAGAAGGGCGGCGCCGGGCTTGGCCTGGCGCTGTGCAAGGAAATCGTGCAACTGCATGGTGGGCGCATGGGCGTCTATTCGCGGCCGGGGCAGGGTACGCAGTTCTACATGGCGCTGGCGGTGTAAGGCGCTTTCACGCCTCGTCATCCAGGCGCCGGCCTTTCATTCGCCGGCCGCGGGTAATCAGTTCGATGAACTGCACGGAGCTCAAGGCATGAGCGAACAACCAGCCTTGACCGAATTTCACGCCTTCGCTGCTTAGAAACGCCGCCTGCGCTTCATGCTCGATGCCCTCGGCAATCACTTTGAGTTGCAGCGCTTGCGCCATGTGGATGATGTGCGGTGCCACGCCACTGCTGGCGGCGTCATGACCCAGTGCGTCGATGAATGCCTTGTCGATCTTCAGGCAGTCCACGGGCAGGGTTTGCAGGTAGGCGAGGCTGCAATAGCCGGTGCCAAAGTCATCGATCAGCACTTGATGCCCGACATCGCGCAACGCTTGCAGGTTTTCCCTGGCCACCACCACATCGATCAATCCCCGTTCGGTCACCTCGAAGGCGATCTGCTTGGCCGCGACACGGTGCAACGTCAGCAGGCGGGCCATCACCTGGCCGATTCGGGGCACCATCACATCACACGCTGCCAGGTTGACCGAGATGTACAGTTGCGGGTTGGCGCGCAGCAGTTGTCCCAATTGTTCGAGCAGGCGCTGCAGGACGAAATCGGTCATCTGGCGGATCTGGCCGGTATTTTCCGCCATTGGAATAAACAGGTCCGGGCTGGTCAGCGTGCCATCAGGCCTTCGCCAGCGCAGCAACGCCTCGGCACCGACGCAGTTGCGGCTGTCGAGATCGAAGATCGGTTGATACAACACCTGCAGCTCACCCCGGCGTATGGCGCCATGCAATTCGGCATCCAGCGACTGACGCTGGCGCACCAGCAGAAACACCAGGAAGCCGACAATGATCCCGAGTACCAGGCTGGCGGGAAGGAGCCACCACCACACTGCCGGCACGTGGATGCCTGTGCGTGGTGTGATCAATACCAATTGGTATTCAGGGTTGTTGGTCGGCATGCGGTAAATCAGGCGGGTTTGCGTGACTTGCAATGCGTCGCGGCTTTTGGGAGCCCAGGATTCCGTCGGTGGCCAGACTTGGGCAGCACCCAATACGGGAATGGCGCGAGTGCCGTGGTCCAGCACCACCAGCAGGCTGCTTCCGGGCGTCAGGTCGACCATGTCCGTCAAATGCCCGCGAGACGTCGCCACCCGAAAGTTGCCTCTGCCGAGCATCAGCGCGGCACGGTTTTCATCGGGTTCGGTGGTGGTGTTCAGCCAGTAGCTGTAGGTGGGGCCCCGGATGTCGGGAGGGCGCAGCAGCGAAAGCCCTTCCTGGCGAGGACGGTTGGAGCACAGGCGGGATGAATCAATGTAGGCCGCTTCGTAGACGAAGCGGTAGTTGAAGCTGACCTGTTGCAAAGTGGCGATCATCTCTGCATCGCAGCCTCGAAGCGGCTGGGCTTCCAGGTCATCGAGGCTTTCGCGCAGTTGCCCGAACAATTGCTCCAGGCGGGCAAGGAAGCGCTCACCCTGAGCATTCATTTCTTCGCTTTCGTTCTGTTCAACCTGATGCATCGCCACAAACAGGCTGCCGGCCATCAAGATAGTTGCGCTGAGGGCAGCAGCCAGTATCGCCAGAAACCATGGGCGATAAAACCAGCTACGGAGTGTCTCTCGTGCGGCAGCCATTATTGATATCCGAAGAATTACCAATGAGTTATAGCTGCTGATTGGGAAAAAGCTCTTACCTTCGGACGGGCGCCATTATTTTGTCTGATTCAGGACCTGCAGGATCGCAGCGGATTCGGCGTCAGGCGTGCCGTCGAAGCGGGAAGGGCGGAAATGCATCTGAAAAGCCGCCAACACATGACGCGTCGCTACGTCCAGTTCACCGGTTTGTGGTGTGGCATAACCCAGCCTGGCCAGTTGCCCCTGGAACCAGCTGATGCTTGGCAGTTGTATCGCGAACTGGGCTTGCTGGCGCGCCACGGCCTGCTCGTTGGGCCAGACACCCAGGCCTTCGGCAGCCAGGCGTTTCCAGGGGAACAGCGGACCGGGATCGAGTTTGCGCAGCGGCGCGATATCGCTATGGCCGATGATGGCGTGGGGATTGATGTTGTAACGCTTGCTGATGTCCTTGAGCAGGACGATCAACGAGTTGATCTGGTCTTCGCTGTAGGGATACCAGAGGCGCCCGGTGGGGGTGTCTTTGAAGCCCGGGTTGACGATCTCGATACCGATGGAGCTGGAGTTTAGCCAGGTCCGGCCTTGCCATTCGCTTTCGCCCGCGTGCCAGGCGCGAAAATTCTCGTCCATCAGCTTATAGATAGTGGCGCCCTTGTCGTCGCCGATCAGGTAGTGACTGCTGACTTCGCCGTGGGTCAGCAGTTGAAGCGAGCGCTCCAGCGAGGCATTGGTGTAATGCACCACCACGAACTGGATGCGGCTGTCGTAGTTGGCCGAAGGGTGGCTGGTGTCGATACGCGGGCCGCTGGAACAAGCGGCCAACAGCAACAGCGACACAATGAGAGCGAGATATTTCATGGCAGTAGACGTACACACAAGACAGTAATGCAACAGTGTAACGTACTGCCTTGCGTGCCGACGGCAAAAGCCCGGTTTTAAACAAAATGGAACAATTGGACGTCAGCCAGTCTCCACCCGATTACGTCCGGCGTTTTTGGCGCGATACAGTGCTTGATCCGCTCTTTTCAGCGCCACATCGCTATGTTCGCCAGGCTTGAGCGTCGTCAGGCCCATGGAAATAGTGATGGTGACCCGCTCACCTTTGAAGTGGAAAGGGCAGGCTTCGATCGCGGCGCGCAAAGTTTCCAGCAGCTTTGCACCGACTGCCGGCGCTGTACCGGGCATCAGGAGTACAAATTCCTCACCGCCAAATCGTGCGATGAAATCCGTCCCGCGCAGGCGCTTGCGCAACACGTTGGCGATGATCTTCAGCACCTTGTCGCCTGCCAGGTGGCCGTAGTTGTCGTTGATGCTTTTGAAGTGATCGAGATCCAGCATGGCCAGCAACAGGGTATTGCCGTGCTGTTGCCACTGACCGATTTCGTGATCCAGGCGTTCGCTCCAGGCGGCGCGATTGGGCAGGCCGGTGAGCGGATCAATCAGGGCTTTTTGGCGTTGCTCTTCTAGGTGCTCACGATAGCCTTGCGCTTCTTGCTCCATGTGCGCCACCCGTTCAGCCAGGCTGTGCAGCCGCGTCGCCACTTCCTGTTCGCGCTCGTCGCGCTGCTTCTGGTGGCGATCCATGGTGCCGAGCAGGCCTTCAAGATGGTTTTCCAGGACCCGCTTCAGGTCGTCCAGGTCTGCCGCTTCCTGCATGCTGCTGTGCAAGCCGTCGACTTGTTCGCGGATCTGCGTGTCCATCTGGCGCGCCGCAGAACGGTTGTCGGCGTGCCCTTCGCTGGCCGCCTGCAAATTACTCTGGAAAGACTCCAGGCGTTCGTTGAGTTGTTGTAAATAGACTTCGAATTCGTGCTGGCCGCTGTCGTTGATCGCCAGCATCAACGTTGCCAGATCGTCAAGGATCGGGATCAGTTCGTACCAGTTCAGGCCATGTTGAAGGCGATCGCGCATCGCTTCGGCTTGCGGACGGTAGCGTTCCGGCAGCGTCAGGTCGTCGAGCAGTCCCAGCAGGGTGTCTTCGATGTGCCTGGCGACGGAGCTATAGGACGGCTCCGGTGAATCGGGCAAGGCGTAGAAGATGTCCTCGTGTTCGGTTTGTTCCGGATCGTCAGTCGTCAATGCCCGGGTCAGTTCATCGGGATTGATGGCTGGTTGAACCTGAATGGCTGGCGCTGGAAGGGGAAGGGCGGGCTCTTCCAGTCGTTCACTGTTCGAGGGTGTTGGCGATTCAGGCGCGGGCGCGATGTCGGGCTGAAGAACAGGCGGGACAAACGCGACCACCTCCGCAGCGGGCTCCGGTGCGGGAGTCTCTTGAGGCTCCGGGGTAGTCACCGTGGGGTGGACGCTGTGCACCGCTGGCGGTGCGACTGGCGGCAGGTCCTCCTCATCTGCATCATCGGCGTCACCGGCGTGCGCCATCTCGACAACCCGCTCTTCAGCCTGCACAGCCGGTGCGTGAACGGCAGGTGCGACGACTTGCGGCACTTCTTCATCCGCTTCGTGGCTACCGAACAATCTCTGCAGAAAACCGGGCCGGTCAGGTTCGGCGGGGTTCTCCAATTGCCTCAAGGCTTTGCCTTGCAGGCCACTCAGTTCGCTGAGCAGAAGTGGCATCTCGCGGGCCTGACTGACTCGTCCATCGAGCTTTTTGGCGAAGCTCTTGAGCGGTCGGCTGACTTCCCGGGGCAGCGGCAGCGATTGCAGTTGCGCGACCAGCGCGGTCAGTGCGGCGCTGGTCTGGTTGACTCGGGTTTCCCGGCGCTGCTCGGAATCGAGCACGGCTTTTTCGAGTCGCGGCAGCAGGGCGGCCAAGCCGGCGTCCATGTCATCGGTGCGCACGACTTCGCGCATCTCTTTCATGCATTGGTCGACAGCGCGGTCAGTGCCCTCCGCCGCCAGCGTGCTGCGCACCAGCCCACGGCGCAGCAGATCGAGCCGAGCATCCCAGCGACGCTCAAGCTTTTCCTGTTGTTCGATGCTTTTGAGGTATTTCTCTTTCCAGCGCTGTGTTTCGTCGCTCATTCATGGGATCCGCGAAGGGCAGGACTCAACGCGGGCAATGCATCAGCCGTGAGCGAACCCGGCAGACGAATCTCTACCGCGACCGGCAGGTGATCGGAAATGGGCTGTGCCAGCACTTCGACCTTTTCGAGGGTCAGTGTCGGGCTTAGCAGAATGTGGTCAAGGCAGCGTTGCGGGCGCCAGCTGGGAAAGGTCGCTTCCAGTTGCGGCGCGAGCAGGCCGAGGTCACGCAACGGGGAGTTTTGCAGCAGGTCACTGGCATGGGTGTTCATGTCGCCCATCAGCACCTGGTGTTTATAGCCGCCGATCAATTCGCGGATGTAGGCCAGTTGCAGGCTGCGCACGCGAGCGCCGAGCGCCAGATGCATCATGACCACCACCAGCGCCTCCGGACCTTCGCCAAAGCGCACCAGAATGGCCCCGCGACCCTTGGGCCCCGGCAGCGGGTGGTCTTCAATCGCCCACGGGCGCAAGCGGCTGAGCACACCATTGCTGTGCTGGCCGAGTCGTCCGAGGTTGCGGTTGAGTTGTTGATACCAGTAGGGGAAGGCACCGAGCTGCGCCAGGTGCTCGACTTGATTGACGTAGCCTGAGCGCAGGCTGCCGCCATCGGCTTCTTGCAGGGCGACCAGGTCGAAGTCGCCCAGCAGGTTGCCGATTTTTTGCAGATTGTCGGCACGCCCGGTGTGCGGCAACAAATGTTGCCAGCCCCGGGTCAGGTAGTGCCGATACCGCTCGGTACTGATGCCGACCTGAATATTAAAACTGAGCAAGCGCAGACGACTGTCTGCGGGCAGGCCCGTGGACTCCAGGTGATGTTCGTTGACCCGTGGATCATGCAGGCCAACAACGCGTTCAGTTCCCCAGCGGCGCATGGCAGTGCTTCGCTTAGTTGGCGGCAGCCTTGTTAGCCGCTCGCTCTTTGTCGACCAGTTTATCGGCCAGTTGCAGGGCTTGCTCGGCACCGCCGGCAGAGCCCACGTCAAAACGGTATTTACCGTTGACGATCATGGTTGGTACGCCAGAAATTTCATACTTCTTGGCCAGCTCTTTGGCCTGGACGATTTTGCCCTTGATGGCGAAGGAGTTGAAGGTGGCCAGGAACTTGTCTTTATCGACGCCCTGAGTGGCCAGGAACTCGGCCATTTCTTCTGGAGTGACCAGTTTCTTGTGTTCTTTCTGGATCGCTTCGAAAACGGCGGCGTGAACCTTGTGCTCGACGCCCATGGCTTCCAGGGTCAGGAACATCTGGCCGTGTGCGTCCCAAGGGCCGCCGAACATGGCCGGAATGCGCACGAAGTTGACGTCGGAAGGCAGCTTCTCGACCCAAGGATTGATCACGGGCTCAAAAGCGTAGCAATGCGGGCAGCCATACCAGAACAGCTCCACGACTTCGATCTTGCCAGGCACGGCAACCGGAACCGGATTGGTCAGTTCGACATAAGGGGCGGCGGGTGCTTCGGCGGCTTGGGCAGTCATGCCGAACAGGCTGGCAGCGACGAGTGCGGCGCTGATGATCAGATTACGCATGCTTTACTCCTGGACAATTTGGGTCGCCTCGCGCGACCTGTTTTCAGACAGGTCCTGGCGGGCTTGAGTTCTGTAGTGTAACGGCAGCGGCCACAAAAAAGGGCGGCCAAAGCCACCCTTTTTATACTTGCTGCGACGGATTAATCGAGCGTTAACGTTGCAGGAGATGTTCATCGCTCGCAACGCTCGATCAACCGGCCTTAGTGCAGGCCTTGAATGTAGCTGGACACGGCGGCGATATCTTCGTCGCTCAGTCGTTTGGCGATGGTTTGCATGGTTTTGGCATCGCCATCGTTGGTGCGTCCGCCTTCTTCCTTGCGGAAATCGGTCAGCTGCTTGGCGACATATTGAGCGTGCTGGCCGCCCAGGTGAGGGAAGCCGGCAGCAACGTTGCCTGCGCCATTTGGCGAGTGGCAACCGGTGCAGGCTGGCAAGCCTTTGGCCAGATCACCGCCACGGAACAGTGCCTCACCGCGAGCCACGATTTTAGGGTCGGCGGCGCCCACACTGCCGTTCTGCTTGGCGAAGTAGGCTGCGATATCAGCCAGGTCCTGGTCACTCAGGTTGGTCAGCAGGCCGGTCATTTCCAGAACGGTGCGCTTGCCCGACTTGATGTCGTGCAATTGCTTGGTCAGGTAGCGTTCACCCTGACCCGCCAGCTTCGGAAAGTTAGGCGCCATGCTGTTGCCATCCGGGCCATGACAGGCGCCACATACTGCGGCTTTCGCCTGACCAGCAGTCGCATCACCTGCAGCATGGGCAATGCCGGAGATCCCCACGGTCAACAGCAGACTCACGATCAATTTGTTCATCAGCTAATCCAACTACGGCTAAGGGTTAAAGAGTTATGGACCGGGATCACTCGCTCATCCAGTGGATGATGGCCTGGTAATCCTCGGCACTGCAGTCCATGCACAAACCACGCGGCGGCATCGCCTTGAAACCCTGGGTCACGTGTTGCACCAGCGTCTCCATACCTTTCGCCAACCTCGGCGTCCAAGCTTCCTGATCGCCCTTTTGAGGCGCCATGGGTAGTTGGCCGGAATGACAGGCACCACAAACACGGTTGTACACAGCTTCCGGATCCTGTGTAGCCTGAGCGCTGTAAAGCGGTATCAAGACACCGGCAGCTAGCAGCCATTTCGTCATAAAACGACCTTTTCAGGGTTGAGAGCGTTCTGCGTTCTAATGCGCAATCAAGGTCAATCGCTCTCGTGAACTTCATCCTACGCTGGGACAAAGCGCACACAAAATCTGCGGCATTATATACTGGCGTCACTGAAACGGAAACGACACCGCTTGCCGCGTCCATTCCCGGCGCCGCCCACATCGGAAATCCCATGCAACTCAAGAATCCCATCCTCGGCCTGTGCCAACAGTCCACCTTCATGCTCAGCGCTGCCAAAGTCGACCAATGCCCGGACGATGAAGGCTTTGAAGTGGCCTTCGCGGGCCGTTCCAACGCCGGCAAGTCCAGTGCGCTGAACACCCTGACGCACGCCAGTCTTGCGCGAACCTCGAAAACTCCGGGGCGCACGCAGCTCTTGAACTTCTTCAAGCTAGACGATGATCGTCGTCTGGTCGACCTTCCGGGGTACGGTTACGCAAAAGTACCCATTCCGTTGAAGCTGCACTGGCAGCGTCACCTGGAAGCGTACCTGGGCGGTCGCGAGAGTTTGAAAGGTCTGATCTTGATGATGGACATCCGTCATCCAATGACCGACTTCGACCTGCTGATGCTCGATTGGGCCGTCGCCGCCGGTATGCCGATGCATATTTTGCTGACCAAAGCCGACAAGCTGACGTACGGCGCAGCGAAAAACGTCCTGCTGAAGGTTCAGGCCGATATCCGCAAGGGCTGGGGGGATGCGGTCAGTATCCAGTTGTTCTCGGCGCCAAAACGCCTGGGTCTGGAAGACGCCTACACTGTACTGGCGGGCTGGATGGAGCTGGCGGACAAGGGTTCCGAGGCCGCCGAGTAAGGCGTTGAGGCAAATCGCGGGCAAAAAAAACCCCGGACTTCTATGGGGAGGGGGAAGTTCCGGGGTCCAAGTTCCGGACCGCTAGGGCGGGGTCCAGATATCTGCCAACACTTAACACAACATAGGAGCATCGAAGGGCTTCACCAGCCATTCAGTAACTCTGAGTGGCGGTTGACGGGATTAGTTCCGAGGAAGTTCCAAATCCATTGGAAATAAGCCCAAGCATTTTTCGACATAATGCTGCTCCCTGATTTTCTGCCGCGGCACTATGCCGCAGCAGAAAACGACTGTTCAGACGGCTCAGTGAGCCTCATCCCAGTTATTCCCGACCCCAACCTCCACCAGAAGCGGGACGTCCAGCTTCGCCGCATCACTCATGTGGATACGAATTTCTTCGCGAACCTGATCGACCAGATCCTCACGCACCTCAAGCACCAATTCATCGTGCACCTGCAGGATGACTTTGGCGTCGAGACCTGACGAGGTCAGCCAGTTATCCACCGCCACCATGGCTTTCTTGATGATGTCCGCCGCCGTGCCTTGCATCGGGGCGTTGATCGCCGTGCGCTCGGCACCTTTGCGCAGGGCCGGGTTTTTCGCGTTGATTTCCGGCAGGTACAAGCGACGACCGAAGATCGTTTCAACGAAACCTTGCTTGGCCGCCTGGGCGCGCGTGCGCTCCATGTATTGCAGCACGCCCGGATAGCGGGCGAAATAACGGTCGATGTAGGCCTGAGACTGTTTGCGATCCACGCCGATCTGCTTGGCCAGGCCAAACGCGCTCATGCCGTAGATCAAGCCGAAGTTGATCGCCTTGGCACTGCGGCGCTGATCAGTGGTGACGTCGGCCAGTTCCACGCCGAAAACTTCAGCGGCGGTGGCCTTGTGCACGTCCAGATCATTGCGGAACGCATGTAACAAACCTTCGTCCTTGGCCAGGTGGGCCATGATCCGCAGTTCGATCTGCGAGTAGTCCGCCGCCAGCAATTTGTAGCCTGTGGGGGCAACAAACGCCTGACGAATGCGCCGGCCTTCGGCGGTGCGGATCGGAATGTTCTGCAGGTTCGGATCACTGGACGACAAACGCCCGGTCGCCGCGACAGCCTGATGGTAGGAGGTGTGAATCCGCCCTGTGCGCGGATTGATCTGTTCCGGCAGCCGATCGGTGTAGGTGCTTTTCAGCTTGCTCATCGAGCGGTACTGCATCAGCACTTTAGGCAGCGGGAAATCCTGTTCGGCCAATTCCGCCAGCACGGCTTCGGCGGTGGAGGCCTGGCCCTTGGCCGTTTTGCTGAGCACCGGCAGTCCGAGTTTTTCGTACAGGATCACGCCCAATTGCTTGGGTGAGCCGAGGTTGAATTCTTCGCCAGCGATGGCGAACGCCTCACGCTCGAGCGCGACCATCTTCTCGCCCAGTTCCACGCTCTGAATGCCCAGCAGATTGGCGTCGACCAGCGCACCCTGGCGCTCGATCCGCGCCAGGACCGGTACCAGCGGCATTTCGATTTCGCTCAGGACTTTGCTCAGGCTCGGGATGGCATTGAGTTTTTCCTGCAGGGTTTGGTGCAGGCGCAGGGTCACGTCGGCGTCTTCGGCGGCGTAAGGCCCGGCCAGTTCCAGAGAGATCTGGTCAAAAGTCAGCTGCTTGGCGCCCTTGCCGGCGATGTCCTGGAAGCTGGTGGTGGTGTGATTCAGGTACTTGAGCGCCAGGCTGTCCATGTCGTGACGGGTTGCCGTGGAATCCAGCACGTAGGATTCGAGCATGGTGTCGAAAGCGATGCCCTGCACGGTGATGCCGCAGCTCTGGTCACCGCCGATGGCGCAGTTGGCCAGGATATTCATGTCGAACTTGGCGTGCTGGCCAACCTTGAGCTTGTTCGGGTCTTCCAGAATCGGCTTCAGCGCACGAAGGACGGTGTCACGGTCCAGCTGATCCGGCACGCCCATGTAGGAATGGGTCAGCGGGATGTAGGCCGCTTCGTTGGCTTGTACAGCGAAAGACAGGCCGACCAATTGCGCCTGCTGCGCATCAATGCCGGTGGTTTCGGTGTCGAAGGCGATCAGCTTGGCGTCGTTGAGTTTCTTCAGCCACAGGTCGAATTCAGCTTGGGTGAGGATGGTTGTGTAGTTGAGTTCAGTCTCGGTGGCGACTTCTTCAGCTACCGGCGCGGTGACTTCCTGCCCGGAACGCTTGGCGTCGCGCTGGTTGTCTTCGAACCAGCTCTTGAACTCCAGCAGGGTGTACAACTCGGCGAGCTTGTCGTGGTCCGGTTTGCCCATTTGCAGGTCATCGAGACCGATGTCCAGCGGCACGTCGATCTTGATGGTCGCCAGTTGATAGGAGAGGAAAGCCATCTCCCTGTGCTCTTCAAGCTTGGCCGGCAAGGTTTTCGCGCCGCGAATCGGCAGGGTCGGGACGATGTCGAGCTGTGCATACAACTCGGTCAGGCCGCCATTCACGCCCACCAGCAGGCCCGAAGCGGTCTTCGGGCCAATACCCGGAACGCCCGGGATGTTGTCGGAAGAGTCGCCCATGAGGGCCAGATAATCGATGATCTGCTCGGGAGCGACCCCGAATTTCTCCTTCACGCCCTCCACGTCCATGCTGCTACCGGTCATGGTATTGACCAAGGTAATGTGGCCGTCGACCAGTTGCGCCATGTCCTTGTCGCCGGTGGAGATGATTACCGGGCGATCCGCCGCCGCGCTGCTGCGGGCCAGGGTGCCGATCACGTCATCGGCCTCGACGCCTTCGACGCACAGCAGCGGGAAGCCCAAAGCGATCACGCTCTGGTGCAGCGGCTCGATTTGCACGCGCATGTCGTCGGGCATGCTTGGGCGGTTGGCCTTGTACTCGGCGAACATCTCGTCGCGGAACGTCCCGCCTTTGGCGTCGAACACCACGGCAAACGGACTGTCCGGGTACTGCTTGCGCAGACTCTTGAGCATATTCAGCACACCTTTGACCGCACCGGTCGGCAAACCTTTGGAAGTGGTCAGCGGCGGCAGGGCGTGAAAGGCGCGGTACAGGTAAGAAGAACCGTCCACCAGGACGAGGGGGGCTTGGCTCATGAGCAGGATCAACCTTTTCGGCGGGTCCGGCGCTAGAATAGCGGGACCGTTGACGACAAAGGGACAAGGTTATCATGCGCACACTAAATCGCCTGTTGCTGGCTGGCTTGTTTGCAACTGTTCCATTGGCCGCCATGGCGGCGGACGATGTTTCGAAACAGGAACCGCAAGTGACGATCCGCATGGAAGGGGACAAGGTCATTCAGGAGTACCGTCAAAATGGTTTTCTGTATGCCATCAAAGTCACGCCCAAAGGCGGCAAGCCGTATTTCCTCGTACGCGCCGATGGTACAGAGGCAAACTACATCCGCTCGGATCAGCCGGATATGCTGATTCCGGCGTGGGAAATTTTCACCTGGAAGTAGTTTCTTAATTTCAATCGGCGTCGGCTCACAAGCGGCGCCCGTACTGGCAGTTTAAACATGTCTGTGTTCACCCCCCTGGCTCGGCCCGAGCTGGAAGCTTTTCTCGCCCCTTATGGCCTCGGCCGCCTGCTCGATTTCCAGGGGATTGCTGCCGGTAGCGAAAACACCAATTTTTTCATCAGCCTGGAGCAGGGCGAATTCGTCCTGACCCTGGTCGAGCGCGGCCCGGTCGATGAAATGCCGTTCTTCATTGAACTGCTCGACGTTCTGCACGAGGCCGATTTGCCGGTGCCTTACGCGCTGCGCACCACCGACGGCGTGGCCCTGCGCGAACTGGCCGGCAAGCCTGCCCTGTTGCAACCGCGATTGGCCGGCAAGCACATCAAGCAGGCCAATGCGCAGCACTGCGCGCAGGTCGGCGAGTTGCTTGCGCACCTGCATCTGGCGACCCAGGCCAACATGATCAAGCGCAAAACCGATCGTGGTCTGGACTGGATGCTGGAGGAGGGCACGCAGTTTCTTTCGCACCTGAACGCCGAACAAAGCGATCTGCTGAAACGGGCGCTGGATGAAATCGCCGAGCAGAAGGCAAAAATCCTGGCGCTGCCGCGGGCCAATATCCATGCCGACCTGTTCCGCGATAATGCGATGTTCGAAGGCACCCACCTGACCGGGTTGATCGACTTCTACAACGCCTGCTCGGGGCCGATGCTCTACGACGTGGCGATTGCCTTGAACGACTGGTGTTCGGACGATGACGGTTTGATCGATGGGCCGCGGGCGCGGGCATTGCTGGGGGCTTATGCGGCGTTGCGTCCGTTCACGGCGGCTGAAGCCGAGCTGTGGCCGACGATGCTGCGCGTGGCGTGTGTGCGGTTCTGGTTATCGCGGTTGATCGCGGCGGAATCGTTCGCCGGGCAGGACGTGTTAATTCACGACCCGATGGAATTTCAGCTGCGGTTGGCACAGCGGCAGAAGGTCAGCACACCGCTGCCGTTTGCCCTTTAAATTGTGACCAGGGGGCAAGCCCCCTCGCCACACAGGTTCTGTATTGGTTACAACGACTCCAGACACCCCGCCAAATCATTCCCCAGCTTCTCCAGCACCTGCTCATACCCCTGAGCAGTCGCTGGCGTGTACCCACCCAACGCATCCAGTTCCGCCAGTTTCACCGGCAAACCCGCGACCAGCGTCTCTGCCAGGCGCGGACGCAACGGCGGTTCGCTGAATACGCAGGTCTTGCCGACTTCCTGCAACCGCGTGCGCATCGTTGCGACGTGTTGGGCACCCGGCTGGACTTCGGCCGCAACGCTGAATACGCCTGTGTGCTTCAGGCCATAAGCGTCTTCAAAATAGTCGAACGCTTCATGGAACACGAAATACGGCTTGCCCGCGATCCCGGCGAGCCGTGCCTTCAGGCGCAGGTCCAAGGCATCCAACCGCTCGTCGAACGCCTTGAGGTTGCTCTGATAACGCGCCGCGTTGGCAGGATCCGCCGCACTGAGGTCGGCGGCCATCTTGGCGGCGATCACCCGGGCATTGACCGGTGACAACCACAAATGCGCGTCCAGGCTGCCAGGACGGTGATCGTGGTCATGCTCATCGGCTTCTTCCGCGTGGGAGTGACTGTCTTCGGCGAAGCGACGCAATGTCAGCCCCGGCAAATCCTGCACCGCAACGCTCGGCAGCGTCCGACCATTCAGCACGCGCGGCAGGAAACCTTCCATGTCCGGCCCGATCCAGTACAACAGATCGACCGATTGCACCTTCCGTACGTCGGAAGGGCGCAAGGCATAGTTATGGGGCGAAGCGCCCGGCGGCAGCAACACTTCCGGAATCGCCACGCCGTCCTGCACCGCAGCGGCAATCAACTGCAGGGGCTTGATGCTGGTGAGGACTTTGACCTCGGCGTGTGCCGAACCGATCAGCAGAAAACTGGCGACAAATGCGACAAAGATAGAAAAAAGTCGGGACACGATGACCACTCGAAGAGGCGAGAACGGGTAACATAATAACGTCTCTCACAAAACTCGTCGCCGCTCATGCCTAAAACACCGATTGCCAGCCGTCCCCACGACCACTCTCATTGCGTGCATAGCGCTCTGTCTGAGGCCGATGTCCTGTGCGCACGTCAGGGTCTGCGCCTGACTGCGTTGCGCCGGCGGGTGCTGGAACTGGTGTGGCAAAGCCACAAACCGCTGGGTGCCTACGACATTCTCGCGGTGCTCAGTGAGCAGGATGGCCGTCGTGCCGCGCCGCCCACCGTATACCGCGCGCTGGATTTTCTCCTGGAAAACGGCCTCGTGCACCGCATCTCCTCCCTGAACGCCTTCGTCGGCTGCAATCATCCAGGCCATGCCCATCAAGGGCAGTTCCTGATTTGCCGCGAATGCCACGCCGCCATTGAGCTCGAACAAAAATCCATCAGCGACGCCATCGTTGGCAGCGCCAAGGAGGTTGGATTTATCGTCGAAGGCCAGACCGTTGAAGTGGTCGGTCTCTGCTCGGGCTGCCAGGGGGCTTGATGAGCAACGCGCTGATCCGCCTCGAGCAGGTTGCCGTCACGTTTGCCGGGCAATCCGTGCTGGATAACATCGAATTGAGCGTCGAGCCGGGGCAGATCGTCACCCTGATCGGCCCGAATGGCGCCGGCAAGACCACACTGGTGCGCGCGGTGCTCGGCCTGTTGAAACCGGACAGCGGCACGGTTTGGCGCAAGCCGAAGCTGCGTGTGGGTTACATGCCGCAAAAACTTCACGTCGACCCGACGCTGCCGCTCTCGGTGCTGCGCTTCTTGCGGCTGGTGCCGGGCGTGGACCGTGCCATGGCGTTGTCTGCGCTCAAGGAAGTCGGCGCCGAGCAGGTGATCGACAGCCCGGTGCAAAGCGTTTCCGGTGGTGAAATGCAGCGGGTGCTGCTGGCACGGGCACTGCTGCGCGAGCCGGAACTGTTGGTGCTCGACGAGCCGGTGCAAGGCGTCGACGTCGCCGGCCAGGCCGAGCTCTATAGCCTGATTACACGACTGCGCGACCGTCACGGCTGCGGCGTGCTGATGGTTTCCCACGATCTGCACCTGGTGATGAGCACCACCGACCAGGTGGTTTGTCTCAATCGCCACGTTTGCTGCTCCGGCCATCCTGAGCAAGTCAGCGGCGATCCGGCCTTCGTCGAGCTGTTCGGCAAGAACGCCCAAAGCCTGGCGATTTATCACCACCACCACGATCACGCCCATGACTTGCATGGCTCGGTCGTCACGGCGGCTCAACCCCACGTTCACGGAGATAGCTGCAAGCATGGCTGATTTTCTGCTCTACGCCCTGCTTGCAGGTTTGGCTTTGGCGCTGGTGGCGGGCCCGCTGGGATCGTTCGTGGTCTGGCGACGCATGGCTTATTTCGGCGACACCTTGTCTCACGCGGCGTTGCTCGGCGTAGCGCTGGGGTTCTTGCTGGACGTTAGCCCGACCGTGGCGGTGACCGTGGGCTGCTTGCTGTTGGCGGTGCTGCTGGTGACCTTGCAACAACGCCAGCCGCTGGCGTCTGACACCCTTTTGGGAATTCTCGCACCGAGCACGCTCTCTCTGGGCCTGGTGGTACTAAGCTTCATGCACGAAGTGCGGATCGACCTGATGGCGTATCTGTTCGGCGACTTGCTGGCGATCAGTCCGACCGATCTGGCCTGGATCCTCGGCGGCAGCGCGGCGGTACTGGCGCTGTTAGTGACGTTGTGGCGGCCGTTGCTGGCCATCACCGTCCATGAAGAGTTGGCCAAGGTCGAAGGGTTGCCGGTGGCGTCGTTGCGCCTGGCGCTGATGCTGCTGATCGCCGTGGTGATCGCGGTGGCGATGAAAATCGTCGGCGTTTTGCTGATTACCTCGCTGTTGATCATCCCTGCGGCTGCGGCACAACGTCACGCCCGGTCACCGGAGCAGATGGCACTGGGCGCGAGCCTGCTGGGCATGCTCGCGGTCTGTGGCGGGCTGGCACTGTCGTGGTTCAAGGACACACCGGCGGGCCCCTCGATTGTTGTGACGGCGGCCGCACTGTTTCTGCTGAGTTTTGTCCTGCCCCGTCGAGGGGTGTAGACTTGCTCGTTTTTTGCGCAAATAGAGAGTCGCAGGAATGAAGCCGTTCGCCTCACGTTATCTGCTCCTTGTCGCATTTTCCTTGCTGCTGGGCGCCTGCCAAAGCACGCCGCCGGCGGCCACCGAGGCCACGGACGCTCGAGCTACGGCCATCGCACAGCTGGAACAAAGCCTCGCCAGCAATGAGCTGGCCACCGCCGAGGATCAACTGGCTGCCTTGCAGGCCCAGTCCCCTAACGATCAATCCCTTGAGCAGTACCAACGGCAACTGGCCGAGGCCTACCTGCGCCGTAGCCAGATCGTGCTGCAGAAAGGTGATGTGAACGCCGCCGCCACCGCGCTGAGCCGTGCCCGGGTCCTGATGCCCAAAGCGCCGGCGCTGACCGGTGGGGTCAATAACGCCATCGTCACGGCCCGCAAAGCCGAGCTGGATAAAGCGGAAGCCGATCTGAAAGCCGCCGAAGCCAAACCCCAGGCGAAGGTGATTGATCCAACCGCTGAAAGCACCACGGTCGCGTTGAATCTCAACGATATGGCGAAACTTCGCCGTCAACTGGATGCCATCGCCGCTGATGTAGTGAATTATCAGTGCGACGTGAGCATTCAGGCGCCACGCACCGACGATTACCCTTGGCTGGCCACGTTGCTGACCAAGCGGGTGAAGAAGCTCGATCCGGATTTCGATCTGAAGCTGGAAAAGCAGATCCTGCGCAACATTCCGGCGCAGATGGTCCTGAGTCCGCGTAAACCCTAAAAACATCGCGAGCAGGCTCACTCCTACATGGGTCACAAAACCCTGTAGGAGTGAGCCTGCTCGCGATAGCGTCCTAACTACTGATACAAATCCTCAAGCCGGAATCGCCTTGGCCTTAGGTTCCCGATCCCAAACCCGATGCTGGCCGATCGCTGCAAAAAACGGCTTGATCAACTTCGCATCCGCCCCAACGATCAACCCCGCATCAACCTGCAGTTTCAACACATCCAGCAATTGCTTCGCTTCGCCATGCAGCGCAATCGCCTTCAAGTGCTTGTACGCCTCCAGCAGGTAATGCAACGCCACACCATCACCGCTCAACGCCTTGATCGACGCCGCACCACCGGGCACAAACACCGCATCAAACGCCACCGAAGGCAAACCTTCCATCGACGCATCCACCGGCAACATTTTGCCATCGGCGGTTTTTACCGGTGCGGAGGTAGGCCCCAGCAATTTGGCGTGCGCACCTTCGGCCTGCAGCGCCTTCTTCATCACATCAATCGCTGCACCATCGACACCGTTGGCCGCAAGAATCGCCACTTTGCGGGTTTTTATATTGCCCGGCAGCAAATTCGCCTGACTCAGGGCTGGTGAGCGCTCCAGGGATATTTTTGGCACCTCTACCGTCCCGGCTTTCGGCGCTGGCAAGCCCAGGTTGGCGGCCACGCGTTTGGCCAGTTCCAGATCGATATTGGCCAGGATCTCGTTCACCTCACGCGCGCGAATGGCCTCACGCTCAACTTTGCCGAGTTCGAAGCTATACGCCGAGATGATGTGTTCCTGCTCGTGCTTGCTCATGCTGTGGAAGAACAGTCGTGCCTGGGAGAAGTGGTCGCTGAACGATTCGCTGCGCTGCCGGATCTTGTTGGCATCAATGCGCTCCGGATAACTCTCGAAACCGCCGTCCTGCGCGGCGGGCGGTGTTTCTTTCGGCCAACCGCCGTCAATGGAATTCGGCTCGTAGGATGCCCGCCCCTTGTCAATGGTGGTGCGGTGCATCGCATCGCGCTGACCGTTATGGAACGGTGCTACCGGCCGGTTGATCGGGATTTCATGAAAGTTCGGCCCGCCGAGTCGGCTGATCTGCGTATCGGTATAGGAAAACAGCCGACCTTGCAGCAACGGATCGTTGGAGAAGTCGATCCCCGGCACGATATGGCCCGGGCAGAACGCAACCTGCTCGGTTTCGGCGAAGAAGTTGTCCGGGTTACGGTTAAGCACCATTTTGCCCAGCGGGGTGATGGGGACGGTTTCCTCGGGAATCAGCTTGGTAGGGTCGAGGATGTCGAAGTCGAAACTGTGTTCGTTTTCCTCTTCGATGACCTGCACGCCCAGTTCCCACTCCGGGTAGTCGCCCATCTCGATGGCTTCCCAGAGATCGCGACGGTGGAAGTCGGTGTCTTTGCCGGCCAGCTTTTGCGCCTCATCCCACACCAGCGAACACGTGCCGGCAGTAGGGCGCCAGTGGAATTTGACGAAGCGCGATTTGCCTTCGGCGTTGATCAGCCGAAACGTATGCACACCGAAGCCTTGCATGCTGCGCAAGCTTTTCGGGATGGCCCGGTCGGACATGGCCCAGATCACCATGTGCGCCGATTCCGGTACCAAAGAGACGAAGTCCCAGAAGGTGTCGTGAGCCGAGCCGCCGGTAGGAATCTCGTTATGTGGCTCCGGTTTGACCGCATGCACGAAGTCCGGAAATTTGATGGCGTCTTGAATGAAGAACACCGGCATGTTGTTGCCCACCAGATCGAAGTTGCCTTCGTCGGTGAAGAACTTCACGGCGAAACCTCGTACGTCCCGCACGGTATCGCCTGACCCGCGTGGGCCTTGTACCGTGGAAAAGCGCGTGAACACGGGCGTCTTCTTGCCCGGATCCTGCAGGAAACCGGCCTTGGTCAGCACGGAGTGGTTTTCGTACGTCTGGAAGTAGCCGTGCGCGCCGGTGCCGCGGGCATGGACGATGCGTTCCGGGATGCGCTCATGGTCAAAGTGCGTGATTTTCTCACGCATGATGAAGTCTTCCAGCAGCGAAGGCCCGCGGGCGCCGACTTTCAGGGTGTTCTGATT
Organism: Pseudomonas mucoides; assembly: GCF_015461845.1. Classification (GTDB taxonomy): domain Bacteria; phylum Pseudomonadota; class Gammaproteobacteria; order Pseudomonadales; family Pseudomonadaceae; genus Aquipseudomonas; species Aquipseudomonas mucoides. Next base: position 813,594 of record NZ_JACOPW010000003.1, read on the forward strand.
GTCCGAAACCTTTACGCCCTGATTGGTGCGCAGGGCCTGTTCGGTGGCGTCGGAGCGAAATTTCTCCAGGCTGTCGAGCTTGGTATTGGTGTTGCCGCGGTCCAGGGTATCGGTACCGGCCAGAGCGCTTTTGCCGGGGGCAGGCTTCTTGTTACTCATCAGGCTAAACTCCTCGTTGCGATTCCCGCCGTAGCCAGGATTCTTGTGCATACCCCAGGCACGGCACCGGGGGCGTTTTCGAGTTGCCTTATTAGTGACTGATGCGGTTTTTAGCCGTTCCTTTTTTATGACCTTTGATCGCGTTATTGCCAAATCGAAGGTTGAATGCGGAATAAATGCTAATAACCTCTATACGGACAGGCTAAAATGCGCGCCCGGCTAACCGCTGATCCTTTTCTAACGCGCCCCACAAGGTTCGCTACGTGATCGAGTTTCAAAACGTCCATAAAACCTACCGCGTCGCCGGTAAGGATATTCCCGCCCTGCATCCGACCAGTCTGACGATTGAGAACGGTCAGGTCTTCGGCCTGATCGGCCATTCCGGCGCGGGAAAAAGTACCCTGCTGCGTCTGATCAATCGCCTGGAGAATTCCAGTGGCGGCAAGATCTTCGTCGACGGCGAAGAAGTCACCGCGCTGGACGCCAATAGCCTGCGGCGCTTCCGTCAGCAAGTCGGGATGATCTTCCAGCACTTCAACCTGCTGGCGTCCAAGACTGTGGCTGACAACGTCGCGTTGCCGCTGACCCTGGCCGGCGAGCTGTCGCGCAGCGAGATCGATCTGCGCGTGGCCGAGTTGCTGGCGCGGGTCGGGTTGTCCGAGCACGCCAAAAAGTACCCGGCGCAGTTGTCCGGTGGCCAGAAGCAGCGCGTCGGCATTGCCCGCGCCCTGGCGACCAAGCCGAAAATCCTGTTGTGCGACGAAGCCACCAGCGCCCTCGACCCGCAGACCACGGCGTCGGTCCTGCAATTGCTGGCCGAGATCAACCGCGAGCTGAAGCTGACCATCGTCCTGATCACCCACGAGATGGACGTGATCCGCCGCGTTTGCGACCAGGTCGCAGTCATGGACGCCGGTGTAATCGTCGAGCAAGGTTCGGTGGCCGAGGTGTTCCTGCATCCCAAGCACCCAACCACCAAGCGCTTCGTGCAGGAAGACGAGCAGATCGACGAAAGCGAACAGCGCGATGACTTTGCTCACGTGCCGGGCCGCATCGTGCGTCTGACCTTCCAGGGCGAAGCGACCTACGCGCCGTTGCTGGGTACCGTCGCCCGGGAAACCGGTGTGGACTACAGCATCCTGGCCGGTCGTATCGACCGCATCAAAGACGTCCCTTACGGGCAACTCACCCTGGCCGTCACCGGTGGCGACATGGACGCGGCATTTGCCCGTTTCACCGCGGCTGACGTCCACATGGAGGTGCTGCGCTAATGGAAGCCCTGACTGCTTTCTTTGCCAATATCGACTGGTTCGAAATCTGGCTGGCCACCGGCGATACCTTGCTGATGCTCGGTGGTTCGTTGTTGTTCACCGTGTTGCTCGGCTTGCCGCTGGGCGTGCTGCTGTTCCTGTGCAGCCCGCGTCAGTTGCTGGAAGCCAAAGGCGTCTACGCGATGCTGTCGCTGGTGGTGAACATTCTGCGTTCGCTGCCCTTCATCATTCTGTTGATCGTGATGATTCCGTTCACCGTGCTGATCACCGGTACGTCGCTGGGTGTCGCTGGTGCGATTCCGCCGTTGGTGGTAGGCGCTACGCCGTTCTTCGCCCGCCTGGTGGAAACCGCGTTGCGTGAAGTGGATCGCGGCATCATCGAAGCGACTCAGGCGATGGGCGCGACGACACGTCAGATCATCACCAATGCCTTGCTGCCAGAAGCCCGTCCGGGCATCTTCGCGGCGATTACGGTGACGGCGATTACACTGGTGTCCTACACGGCCATGGCCGGTGTGGTCGGCGCAGGTGGTCTGGGTGACCTGGCGATCCGCTTCGGCTACCAGCGTTTCCAGACCGACGTCATGGTGGTGACGGTGGTGTTGCTGCTAGTGCTGGTCCAGGTGCTGCAAACCGTTGGCGACAAATTGGTTGTGCATTTTTCCAGAAAATAAACAGTTCTCGTAAATAAGTCATGAGCCGGCCATTCGCTGGCAGGCGCCAAACGGGTGCCTCATATGGAGTTAGCTGAATGAAGAAACTACTCGTCGCGTTCGCTGCCGTTGCAGCCTTTTCCGCCCACGCCGACACCCTGACGGTCGCGGCGACCCCGGTTCCGCACGCAGAAATCCTTGAGTTCGTGAAACCGGCCCTGGCCAAAGAAGGCGTGGACCTGAAGGTCAAAGTCTTCACCGACTACATTCAGCCGAACGTGCAAGTGGCGGAAAAACGTCTGGACGCCAACTTCTTCCAGCACCAGCCATACCTCGATGAGTTCAACAAGGCCAAGGGCACCAACCTGGTCGCCGTTGCCGGTGTGCACCTGGAACCGCTGGGCGCTTACTCCAGCAAGTACAAGGCACTGACCGAATTGCCGGGCGGCGCCAACGTGGTGATCCCGAACGACGCCACCAACGGCGGCCGTGCGCTGTTGCTGCTGGCGAAGGCTGGCCTGATCAAGTTGAAGGATTCGAACAACATCCTGTCGACCGTGAAGGACATCACCGAGAACTCCAAGGACTTGAAATTCCGTGAACTGGAAGCCGCGACCATCCCGCGCGTGCTGACCCAGGTCGACCTGGCGCTGATCAACACCAACTACGCGCTGGAAGCCAAGCTCGATCCGTCCAAGGACGCGCTGGTCATCGAAGGCAGCGACTCGCCGTACGTGAACATCCTGGTGGCTCGTCCGGACGACAAGGACAGCGAGGCAATGAAGAAACTGGTTGCTGCGCTGCACAGCCCGGAAGTCAAAGCCTTCATTCTTGAGAAATACAAAGGCGCGGTATTGCCGGCGTTCTGATCTGAAGCTTTAACAAAAATGGGGCGCATTGAATGCGCCCCATTTTTTATGTCCGAAACACCGTCCCCTGTGGGAGCGGGCTTGCCCGCGATGAGTCCTTGTCATTCAACATCAAGGTTGGCTGATGCACCGCCATCGCGGGCAAGCCCGCTCCCACAGGTTTTTCAGTGTCACTTACGGTTCAGCATTACCGGCAACTGCGCCACCAATTTCACGTTGTTCAACGGTGCCCGAATAAACCCGCGCTGCGTGCCGTCCGGCCCGATCACCGCCAGATTGCCGCTGTGATCCACCGTGTAATTGGGCTTGCTGGTGTCGGCCGGAATAAACGGAATGCTCACCGCATTGGCCAGCTTCTGAATGTCATCCACCGACGAGGCGGTCAGGCCTTTGAACTGCGGGTCGAAGTAGCCCAGGTACTGCTTGAGCTGAGCCGGGGTATCACGGTTCGGGTCGACGCTGACCAGAATGACCTGCAGCTTGGCCGCTGCTTCCGGTGGCAACTCGCTCTTGATCTGACGCAACTGGGCGAGGGTGGTCGGGCAGATGTCCGGACAGAAGGTGTAGCCGAAGAACAGCAGGCTCCACTTGTCTTTCAGCTGATTGACCGTCACCGGGTTACCGTCCTGATCGGTCATCTTCACGTCCGGCAGGTTGCGGCTTTGCGGCAGCAAGATAATGCCGGCATCGATCAGCGCCGTCGGGTCGCCCTGGCCTTTGCCGGACAGCACTTTGTTGATGGTCAGGCCCAGGACCAGTGCGATCAGGGCGACGAGAATGAAGACGGTTTTCTGGGTTCGAGTCATAGGTTCAACAGTAAGTAGTGGTCTACGAGCAGCGCGATAAACAGCAGGAACAAGTAATAAATAGAGTACTTGAACGTGTTGATCGCCGCGTGCGGCCGAGTGCCACGGTACAGCACCACGGCCCATTGCAGAAACCTTGCGCCCAGCCCCAGCGCGCAAATCAGGTAGAGCATGCCGCTCATGTGGATCACGTAGGGCATCAGGCTGACGGCCAGCAACGCGAAGGTGTAAAGCAGGATGTGAACCTTGGTGTAGTGCTCACCGTGGGTCACCGGCAGCATCGGAATGTCGGCCTTGGCGTATTCCTCTTTGCGATGGATCGCCAGGGCCCAGAAGTGTGGCGGGGTCCAGGCGAAGATGATCAGCACCAGCAGCAGGGGTTCGGCGCTGACGTGGCCGGTCGCAGCGGTCCAGCCCAGCAGTGGCGGGGCCGCCCCTGCCAGGCCGCCGATGACGATGTTCTGCGGTGTCGCGCGTTTCAGGAAACCGGTGTAGACCACCGCATAGCCCAACAGCGAAGCCAGGGTCAGCCACGCCGTCAGCGCATTGGTGAACGCGAGCAGCACGGCTTGGCCCAGCACGGCCAATACCAAGGCAAACGTCAGCGCCGCCGCCGGAGACACCCGGCCTTCGGCCAACGGACGTTTGTGCGTGCGGGCCATCACCGCGTCGATGCGCCGGTCCACCACATGGTTGACCGCCGCCGCACCGCCGGCACACAGGGCGATCCCCAGGTTGCCGAACACCAGCACCGTCCACGGCACTCCGGCGCGGGTCGCGAGGAACATGCCGACCAGCGAGGTGATGAGCATCAGCACCACCACTTTCGGCTTGGTCAGCTCCAGATAGTCGCGCCAGATTGCCTGACTGTGACGTTCGCCGATCAGAGTCGCCATGGCATCTCTCCTTTTATTGTTATGGGCCCGGCCGAGTGTTTACGCGGGCTGAACCGCCAGCGCGCGGGGGATTGCTGCTTGACCCGAACCAGACGGGTTCGCGCGTGATAATTGACCAGCACCATCGTCAGCAACAGGGCCGCGCCGCCGGCGTTGTGGGCGACGGCCACGGGCAGCGGCAGATGGAACAGCACGTTGCTGATACCGAGGGTGATTTGTGTGGCGAGGGCGACCAGCACCAGCCCCGCGAGGCGTGTCATGCCGACGACTTTCAGCTGCCAGGCGAGCCCGAGCAGCACGAGTGTGACCAATAGCGCGCCGATGCGGTGCGTCAGATGAATCGCCGTGCGCGCGTCGCTGTCGAGTTGCCCACCGAGATAATTCGGGCCGATGTGCTGAGTCAGATGGAAGCCATTGGCGAAATCGGCCGGTGGAATCCACTGCCCATGGCAGGTCGGGAAATCGATGCAGGCCACGGCGGCATAGTTGGAACTGACCCAGCCACCGAGGGCGATTTGCAGGATCACCAGCAGTAACCCGGCCGTTGCCCAGTACTGCAAACGTCGTGGCACTGTCAGCGCCGGCAGTACGCCGGACAACCTCAACGTCAGTAGAAACAGCAGACTCAGCGTGGCAAAGCCGCCGAGCAAATGCCCGGTCACCACCTGCGGCCAGAGCTTGAGCGTCACCGTCCACATGCCGAACGCGGCTTGGGCGAACACCACGGCCAGCAGAAACAGCGGCAACTTCACCGGTTGCCCCGGATGACGACGATGCACCCAGGCGCGACCGGCCAACACCGCGATCAGCATCCCCAGCGTGCCGGCAAAGTAACGGTGGATCATCTCGTTCCAGCCCTTGTGGGCCACCACCGGTGTATCGGGAAAATGCAGTTCGGCATGGGCCAGTTGGGCTTCGCTTTTCGGCACGCTGATAAAGCCGTAGCAACCCGGCCAATCCGGGCAGCCGAGGCCCGCGTGGGTCAGGCGGGTGTAGGCGCCGAGCAACACCACAATCAGTGCCAGCAAGGTGGCAAACAGCGCGAGGCGAAATCCAGGTTTGGCCATGACGATGCCCTTATCCGATGTTCGACAGTTTCAGCAGATGACGCAGGTCGTTGAGCAGGTCCTTACCCTTCACCGTCGGGTCATAGCGCAGCACCAGGTTGCCGTGGGGGTCGATGATCCACAGCTGCGGTGCGGTTTTGTCTCCGGTCGCCTTGCTGAAGGTGGTGAGGTCCATGGGGTAGCGTTGCAATTGCGGGTATTCGCGGGTCAGCTTGGCGTCGTAATCCGCCGTCAGCGGCTGTGCGGCGGCCAGTGCATGGCTGGCGCGGGACGCATCGCGGCCAAGGCCGATCTGAATCTGCCGCGCCAGGTACACCAGTTGCTGGCAATCCACCGAGCAATCCTTCGGCGCAGTCACCAGCATTTGCCAGCGATCCTCCTGGGCCTGCACACCGAGGTCGGCGCGGGTCTGACCGTTGCCGATCAATTCGCCGTGATAGCTGCGCCCGTCTGGCACCCAGAACTGCAGTTTGTACATGCCGGTGGCAAGGATCATCGGACCGATGACCCCGAGCAGAATCAACAGCAACTGCAAGCGACCCTTGCGTCGACTCGCCGGCGTTTTCGCTTCAGACATGCTGGGTGGATTCATGGCCGCTCCCATGGTGTTTCTCCTTTGCGTTGTGCCAACCGAGGTAGAGATAGAGGCCGAACAGGGCAAGCGACATGGCGAACCACTGCACGGCATAAGCGATGTGTTTTTCCGGGCCCATGGCGACGACTGGCCAATCGGCCTGGTACGTCGCGGGACCCGTTTCTGCGCGTAATTCGTAGGCAAACCCTTCACGGCCCAGCGCCGTCCAGAGCTTCGGCGGCTCGACGGCGGTGACTAATTCAGGCCAGGTGGTGGCGCTCGGATCGGCGTGCAGCTGAAAGGTCGCGCCGGGGGAAACGTAGACCCAGGCATCGAGACTCAAGGCCTCTTTGGGCGTGGTGAACTGCGGCGGTGTGCGCCGGTCCGGCCAAGGCAACCAGCCGCGATTGACCAGCAACCAGAGCCCGGTCGCCTGGTCCTGAAACGGTTGCAGCAGCTCCACGCCGACCTTGCCGTCGCGCTGGCGGTTGTCCAGCAACAGGCTGTGCGCGGCGTCGAACTGGCCATGCAGATGAACGCGGCGGAAGGCCAGGTCTTCGGTGAGTTGCAGTTCGGTGCTGGCCATCGGTTCGGCGGCACGGCGCTCGGCATAGCTTTGCAGCAGCGCGCTTTTCTCCGCGCCCCGGCTCAGTTGCCAGAACCCGAGCGACACCAGCAGCGGCAGCAACAGGGCGACCACCAGTGTCGGCACGATGCCCGGCCGGAAGCGCTTCATGGCGTGGCCAAAAAGTCGTGAGTCGCGATAGCTATACTCAAGTGCATCGCCTTTCCCCCGGAGTCTCACCATGCTCAAAGCAGCCATCGTCCTGATGCTGATTGCCACGGTTGTCAGCCTGTTCAGCGGCCTGTTTTTTCTGGTCAAGGACGACAGCAGCTCAAACCGCCTCGTCATTGCCTTGAGTGTCCGTGTTGCCCTGGCCGCCACCACCGTCGGCTTGATCGCCTGGGGTTTCTATAGCGGCCAGTTGGTCTCTACGGCGCCTTGGTAATGGCTCAGAGCACGTAGACGAAAACAAACAACCCGATCCACACCACGTCCACGAAGTGCCAATACCAGCTCGCCGCCTCGAAACCGAACTGGTGCTCGTTATCGAAGTGTCCGCGCATGATCCGCATCAGCATCACGAACAGGATGATGGTGCCGATGGTCACGTGGGCGCCGTGGAAACCGGTGAGCATGAAGAACGTCGCACCGTAGATGCCCGAACCCAGGGTCAGGCCCAGTTCGTGGTAGGCATGCATGTACTCTTCAGCCTGGAACCCGAGGAAACCACAGCCCAGCAACACGGTGATCGCCAGCCAGATTTTCAGTGCGCCCCGATGACCCTTTTTCAAGGCGTGGTGGGCGATGGTCACGGTCACGCTGGAGCTCACCAGCAAGATAGTATTGAGCAGCGGCAGGCCCCACGGGCTGATGACTTCCTTGGGCGGAGGAAAGAGTTTCGGGTCCGGGGTGTGCAGCAGCGGCCAGGTGAACTGAAAGTTCGGCCAGAGCATGTGGGCGATGCCTTTCGGGCCTTCGCCCCCGAGTGCGGGGCCTGAGATGTGCCGTACATAGAACAGCGCACCGAAGAAAGCGATGAAGAACATCACTTCCGAGAAGATGAACCAGCTCATGCCCCAGCGGAAGGAACGGTCCATCTGCGCGCTGTACAAGCCGCCGCGACTCTCCTTGATCACCGTGCCGAACCAGCCGAACAGCATGTACGCCAGCAACAGGCCGCCGACGAAAAAGATCAGCGGGCCGTGGGATTCCGGGCGTGCGGCTTTCAGATCGTTGAACCAGGTGGCCAGGCCGAACACGGTGGTGAGCATGCCGAGCGTGGCGATGATCGGCCATTTGCTCTGGGCCGGTACGTAATAGTGTTCATGAGTTGCCATTTATTGTTCTCCTTATCGGGCACGCATTAGCGCCTAGCCACCGGTACTGGCGGCAACCGCCACGGGTGGATGGCGTGCGGTGATATCGAACAGCGTGTAAGACAGCGTCAGGTGCTTCACATCCTTGGGCATGTCACGGTCAACGATGAAACGTACCGGCATCTCGATCCGTTGACCGGGCTGCAGCACTTGCTGGGTAAAACAAAAACATTCGGTCTTGTGGAAGTATGCCGCCGCGGTGCTGGGCGCGATGCTCGGCACGGCCTGGGCGCTCATCGGCTTGTCGGTCGGGTTGTGCGCGATGAAAATCATCTCGTTCACCGCCCCCGGATGGGCCGTCAGCTCTTCACTCTTTGGATAGAAATCCCAGGGCATGTCAGCGGTGTTGGTCGACAGGAACTGCACGCGCACTTGGCGCGAAGTGTCGACCGTTTGCTCGCCCTCGTACTGCCCGGCCGTCTTGCCGTTAATGCCGAACGCCTTGCACATCACGTCGTAGATCGGCACCAGGGCAAACCCGAAGACAAACATCGCCACCACCACCAGCAACAGGCGGGTGACCAGTTTTTTCATCGAAATCGAGTCAGCCATGGTGTAAGCCCTCAACACCGAACCCTGTGGGAGCGAGCTGGCTCGCGATAGCGGCGTATCTGGCACACCGCGTCGCCTGAATCGCGCGCAGGCTCACGCCTACAAGGGACAGGGTGTTCATTTCACTTCCGGCGGCGTGGTGAAGGTGTGATACGGCGCCGGTGACGGAATACTCCACTCCAGGCCTTCCGCGCCATCCCACGGTTTGGCCGGTGCTGGCGGGCCGCCGCGAATGGTCTTGATCACGATGAACAGGAAGAAGATCTGCGTCGCACCGAACATGAACGCGCCAATCGAGGAGACCATGTTGAAGTCGGCAAATTGCAGGTTGTAATCAGGAATCCGCCGCGGCATGCCCGCCAGCCCCACGAAGTGCATCGGGAAGAACGCCATGTTCATGCCGATGAACGAGAGCCAGAAATGCAGCTTGCCGAGGGTTTCGTCGTACATGTGGCCGGTCCACTTCGGCATCCAGTAATAGGCCGAGGCGAAAATCCCGAAGATCGCCCCGGGCACCAGTACGTAGTGGAAATGCGCGACCACGAAGTAGGTGTCCTGGTACTGGAAGTCCGCCGGGGCGATGGCCAGCATCAACCCGGAGAACCCACCAATGGAGAACAGGATCACGAACGCCACCGCAAACAGCATCGGCGTCTCGAAGGTCAGCGAGCCTTGCCACATGGTGCTGGCCCAGTTGAACACCTTCACCCCGGTCGGCACCGCGATCAGCAGCGTGGCGTACATGAAGAACAACTCGCCGACCAGCGGAATGCCGACCACAAACATGTGGTGCGCCCAGACGATGAACGACAGGAACGCGATGCTCGCCGTCGCATAGACCATCGAGGTGTAGCCGAACAGCGGTTTGCGCGAGAAGGTCGGGATGATCGAACTGACGGCACCGAAGGCCGGCAGGATCATGATGTACACCTCGGGGTGGCCGAAGAACCAGAACACGTGCTGGAACAACACCGGATCACCGCCACCGGCGGCACTGAAGAAACTGGTGCCGAAGTGGATGTCCATCAGCATCATCGTCACGCACCCGGCCAGTACCGGCATCACCGCAATCAGCAGGAACGCGGTGATCAGCCAGGTCCAGACGAACAGCGGCATTTTCATCAGCGTCATGCCGGGGGCGCGCAGGTTGAGGATGGTCGCGATCACGTTGATCGCGCCCATGATCGAACTGATCCCCATCAAGTGGATGGCGAAGATGAAGAACGTCACGCTTTCCGGTGCGTAGGTCGTGGACAGCGGGGCGTAGAACGTCCAGCCGAAGTTCGGACCGCCACCGGGGGTAAACAGGGTCGACACCAACAGGATGAACGCCGCGGGCAGCAGCCAGAAGCTGAAGTTGTTCATCCGTGGCAGGGCCATGTCCGGCGCGCCGATCATCAACGGGATCATCCAGTTGGCGAGGCCGACGAAGGCCGGCATCACCGCACCGAAGACCATCACCAGGCCGTGCATGGTGGTCATCTGGTTGAAGAACGCCGGCTCGACGATTTGCAGTCCCGGCTGGAACAGTTCGGCGCGAATCACCATCGCGAACGAGCCGCCCAGCAGGAACATGGTGAACGCAAACCACAGGTACAACGTGCCAATGTCTTTGTGATTGGTGGTCAGCACCCAACGCATCAGGCCTTTGGCGGGGCCGTGGGCGTGGTCGGCGTGACCGTGGTCATCGATAACAGCGCTCATGGCCTGTCTCCTGCAAACAGATGGGCTGGGCAGGCCGGGGCGCGCTGCCCCGACCAGTTCCTTACACGCGCAATAGACCGGGTCATTTGCTTTCCGCCTGTTTCAGCTCCAACACTTCTTTAGGAGTGACCATGTCGCCTTTGTTGTTGCCCCAGGCGTTACGTTCGTAGGTCACGACCGCCGCGATATCGACTTCCGAGAGCTGCTTGCCGAACGCCGCCATGGCGGTGCCGGGTTTACCGTGGAACACCAGGCTCAGGTGGCCCTCTTTCGGTCCGGTGGCGATTTTCGAGCCCTTGAGCGCCGGGAACATCGGCGGCAGGCCCTGACCTTCGGCCTGGTGACAGGCGACGCAGGTGGTGTGATAGATCTTGTCGCCGCGCTCCTTGAGCTCGTCGAGGGTCCATTCCTTGCTGGTCAGCTCTTTGAGTTGCAGGGCTTCAGCCTTGCGGTCAGCGAGCCATTTTTCGTAATCGGCCTTTTCCTTGACCTCGACCACAATCGGCATGAAGCCGTGGTCCTTGCCGCACAACTCGGCGCATTGGCCGCGGTAGATGCCGGGCTTGTCGATACGGGTCCAGGCTTCGTTGACGAACCCCGGGATCGCATCGCGCTTGACCGCGAAGGCCGGGACCCACCAGGAGTGGATGACGTCGGCGGAGGTCACCAGGAAGCGCACCTTCGCGCCGATCGGCAACACCAGCGGCTTGTCGACCTCGAGCAAGTAGTGCTCGCCCTTGGTTTCCTTGTTGTGGATCTGGTCGGCGGGGGTGGTCAGGTTGCTGAAAAACTCAACGTCCTGGCCCAGGTACTTGTAATGCCACTTCCACTGATAGCCGGTGATCTGGATGTCGATATCCGGCTCACTGGCGTCATACATCTTGATCAGGGTGGCCGTCGCAGGAACCGCCATGGCCACCAGGATCAGGAAGGGCACGATGGTCCATAGAATTTCGACGGTGGTGCTTTCATGAAATTTTGCGGCCACCTGCCCGGTCGAGCGGCGGTGGACCATCATCGACCAGAACATGGCGCCGAAGACGATGATGCCGATCACTACACAGATCCAGAAAATGGTCATGTGCAGGTCAAATACTGCGTGACTGATTTCAGTCGCTCCCGGCGCCATATTCACAGTCCAGGCGGCTTGCGCCTGACTGAAAATCGACCACAACAGGAGGCCCATCCAGACGTGTGGATGTCGCATCATTGCGGGTTCCCCTTATCGTTCTTGTTATCCCGCCGGCTTTCACCTGCGGCAAGGGAGCGGCTTTTTCAGACTACGAACTTGAATCGCCGGGCCTTGCTGCGTGTGCAGTCGGGCGTCATCAGCTAACTCCATTTCCAACCCGAGTATAGACAGCGACTGCGACCTCGCAATGTGATGGCGTAAATGATCTGAAACAGCTGGGACTTGCGTTCAAGGTCACGAATGGAGAAGGATGCAGACGAGTGGTGGCAAATCGATATAACGGAGGCGTCTCAAGGATGAAACAATTATGACAAATGCGTCTTAGCATTTTTCATAAGGCAGCTAAGTTATGTCTTCCCTATTTCATTGCCTTTGTTTCCTGGAGTTTTCATGAACACCGCCGCATTGCGCGAGCAGATCCAAAAAGCCCAAACACATGAAGCCGAGACCGGCCTGCTGACGCGTCAGCTGGAAAGCAAACTGCCTCATCTGCATCCTGCCATCCAATTGCCTGAGGCGGACGCCAATGGCGTACTGACACGTTTTGTCGCCGCCTACATCGACGAAGTACCTGATCTGCTGGAAGCAGCCAATGAAGTGGCCAGGGAAGCCGGTATCGAGTCACAGATCAAGCCGGTGCTGAACATTGCCGAACAGTACTTCCTTCAGCCGCCGGACATCATGAACGGTCACGTCGGGCTCGACAGCCTGCTGGATGAAGCCTATCTGGCACACCGTTTTGTCGAAGAGGTCAATGACCTGTACATCAAGCATCTGGGCCAGCCATTGATCCCCTTGGACATGACTGTCGCCAACCTGATTGCCCACCAATTGATCGGTGAGGCGTTTGCCAACCAACTGGACGAAGTGGTGCATCACGCCCTGGACGAGATGCTCGACGACCAGAGCTTTGCCTTGGAATCGGTGGAAGCGTACCGCGAGAAACTCAGCAGCCCGGATACCGGTGCCGCGTGGAAACGCTGGCCGTGCATGTCGCGCCGCTTGGGCGTAGGCCTGGAGCTGGATCAGCCGGCGATTTGATTCAACACAAAACCTGTGGGAGCGAGCTTGCTCGCGATTGCGGTGGGTCAGCCAACATTCATGTTGGATGATCTGGCCCCATCGCGAGCAAGCTTGCTCCCACAGGGTTATTTATCCGGCAGCACCTACGCCGGATGTAGTGCGCAACCGCCCCTCCAACCTGCGCTTCAACCCTCGCGCTTCAATCAGCAGCGTCGAACCCTTGGCTGCATTCGCCCGCCCCCATTCCTCCAGCAACTCCAGGCACGAGTGATCGATGTAGCTCAGGTTATTGAGCGGCACATGCACCGTCGCACCGGCGGGAATGGTGCCCAGCACCTGGGTCAAGGCTGGCACCTTGAGAAAGGTCGCGGCGCCAGTCAGCCGCAACTCCATTTCTCCATCCGCCGGCAGGTCGATCAGGCTGATTTTCAACCGTGAAGCCTTCCACGCCAGTTTCGCCAGCGTCAGGCCGAAGCCAATCAACACACCCGTGAGCAAGTCAGTAAAGATGATTGCCAGCGCAGTCGCCGCGTAGGTGAACATCGGCATCCGACCATAACGGCCCAAGCCTCGAAAGGCCTTGAGATCGACCAGTTTGAAGCCGGTGTAAACCAGCACACCCGCCAGGCTCGCTACCGGAATGCTCTGCAGCACGCTCGACAGCAACAACACGAACGCCAGCAGCCACAAACCGTGGAAGATCGCCGACAGTCGCGTGGTAGCACCGGCCTGCACGTTGGCCGAACTGCGCACGATCACGCCCGTCATCGGCAATGCACCCAATAAACCGCAGAGCATGTTACCCACGCCTTGCGCCGACAATTCCCGGTCGAAATCGGATCGTTGACCGCTGTGCATGCGGTCTACCGCAGCGGCCGACAGCAGGGTTTCGGCGCTGGCGATAAACGCTACGGCGAACGCGGCGACCAACAACGTCGGGTCCGCCAGATTGAGCAAGTCGGCGGGTTTCAGCCAATCGATGGCCTCGGCCAGGTTGGCGGGGACTTCCACGCGTTTGACCTGCAGCGCGAGCATCAGGCTGGCGACCGTCGCCATCCCTACGCCCAGCAGCGCACCTGGAACGAAGCGCAACGAATGAGGCCGGAATTTTTCCCACAACCACATCACCGCCATCGTCGACAGCCCGAGCAACCCGGCTTGCCAGCCGAGCGACGGCAGGGCTTGCATCACCGCGGCTGGAAAGGCCGCCAGGTTATCCAGCCCGGAAGGCTTGGGCACCCCGTCGAGCATGACGTGCACCTGCGACAGCACAATCAGCACGCCAATCCCGGCGAGCATGCCGTATACCACCGCTGGCGCCGTGACCCGAAACCAGCAGCCGAGCCTCAGGCGCCCGGCCACCAATTGCAGGAACCCCGCCAAAAGCAGAATGGGGCCGAGCATGGCGACGCCGTGCTGGCGAACCAGTTCAAACACCAGAACCGCCAAGCCCGCCGCCGGGCCGCTGACTTGCAGCGGAGAGCCGGCCAGCCAGCCCACGACCAGGCCGCCGATGATCCCGGTGATCAAGCCCTTGGCGGGCGGTAATCCTGAAGCGATGGCGATGCCCATGCATAGGGGCAGGGCGACCAGAAACACAACCACCGAGGCCAGCAGCTCCCGAGGCAAAACAGCTTTCAGTTGCGCAGCACGCATAGTGAAGCTCCCGACATTTTTCAGGCATGGCGAAGCCGGGCTGCTAAATCAGCAGCCTCGACTCAACCACACGGGGATTTAGGAGGTGTTAGAAACGCGCTTTGGGCGTTGCCACCGGAATCGGATGGCTGCCATCGAGCGGCAGGAAACACCCCTGGTCCGCGTCGTAAGCTTTGATTTCGCTGGTTTCGATGCTGTAGACCCAGCCATGGATAAACAGCTGACCGTTGGCCATGCGCGAGGCCACCGATGGATGCGTGCGTAAATGCTGTAGCTGAGCGATCACATTCTCTTCGGTGAGGATGTGCATGCTTTCGTTTTCATCAGCGCAATGACAATTTTCCTGGACCATGGTTTTTGCCACTTCGGCATGACGCAACCAGGCTTTGACCGTCGGCATCTTTTCCAGGCTCTGCGGATTGAGTACCGCGCGCATCGCGCCGCAGTCGGAGTGCCCGCAAATGATGATGTGTTGCACACCGAGGGCGAGAACCGCGTACTCGATGGCGGTGGAAACACCGCCGTTCATTTGCCCGTAAGGTGGCACAACGTTGCCGACGTTACGGGTCACGAACAGATCGCCGGGGGCGCTTTGTGTGATCAGTTCAGGAACGATGCGCGAGTCGGCGCAGGCGATGAACATCGCCCGGGGGCTTTGGGCCGTGGCGAGTTTTTTGAAGAGCTCTTCCTGCTGTGGAAAGACCTCGTGATGGAAATGCAAAAAGCCGTCAACGATGTGCTGCAGCGCTGCATCGGCGGTTTCCGCCTCGGGTTGGGCTGAAGCCGACGCAGCCAACGGCTGTTTATCCTTGTCACTCATGAATTCATCCTCATAGACGGAGCCAGGAAAGTGTCCCGTTTTGTCCGGTGTGAAGCCAGTGGCTGTTTAAAAAACATTCAGGTCGCAAAATCCGACCCGTCAGTCACTCGATGAACAAGGTAGCGGTCGAAACTTAACTCAAACTGAATCAAGCGCTCTAGAACGTGTGTTCCAGGTCACAAAAAATGTGACCGGCCTGAGTGGGCTGTTCGTTTCCCACTACTCAACCATAGGTCAATTGTCCTCAAATCAATGACATCTGGCGACCCGGCGGACAGAAGGCTTCACAATCCAGATCGAAACCTTCCCGGCGATTGAGCCCCAGGCGTTTGACGGTTTTGGCAAACCGTTGCGCGAGCAGGTCGGCGAATGGTCCTTCACCGCGCATCCGGGAGCCAAATCGGCTGTCATAGAGTTCCCCGCCACGGCTCTGGCGGATCAGGCTCAACACATGGGCGGCACGCTGCGGATAGTGGGCCGCCAGCCATTCTTCAAACAGCGGCGCAACTTCCAGTGGCAGGCGCAACATCATATAGGCCGCACTCTGCGCACCGGCAGCATGGGCCTCGGTCAGCAGGCTCTCGAGTTCGCTGTCGTTGATCATCGGAATCATCGGCGAGCACAACACACCAACCGGAATACCCGCTTCACGCATCACGCGGATCGCCCGTAACCGGGCCTTGGGTGCGGCGGCGCGCGGTTCGAGGATGCGTTTGAGTTCATCGTCCAGCGTGGTGAGGCTGATCATCACCGCGACCAGTCGCTGGCTGGCGAGTTCGGCCAGCAGGTCCAGGTCACGAAGAATCAGCGAGCCTTTGGTGATGATCGTCACCGGATGACGGTAACGCAGCAGCACTTCGAGGGTATTACGGGTGATTTTGTGCTCGCGCTCGATGGGCTGATATGGATCGGTGTTGGAACCCAGGTTGATCGGCGCACATTGATAGCCGCGTTTGCTCAGCTGTTCTTCCAGCACCTCTGCGGCGTTGGTCTTGGCGATCAGTTTGGTTTCGAAATCCAGCCCCGGCGACATGTCCCAATAGGCGTGACTTGGACGCGCATAGCAATAGATGCAGCCATGTTCGCAACCGCGATAGGGATTGATCGAGCGATCGAAGGGCAAGTCCGGCGAGTTATTGCGGGTAATGATGGTTTTCGCCGTTTCGATGCGCACCTCGGTGCCTTGGGTGACCGGCGCTTCCTGATACCAGCCGTCATCCTCGACCACCGAACGATTCGGCGCGAAGCGGTTGTGCGGGTTGGTGGCGGTGCCGCGACCGCGAGGTGGCAAAGGGGTAGCCATCGACAAGATCCTTTAGCTGTATGTGCATACAGTATACGGCCTTGGCGCCATCGACCAGTGCCGTTCGGCACCTGACAACTTTCGCGCCTCGTCATTATGAGAAACATAAAGTGCGTGGCACTTTATTCTCTGTTGTCAGTATTCTTCGTTTCACACGAAGTTGTCGTGTGCTCACTATTAAAAGGATTTAATAAATGTCTGGCTACAATCAGCGCGGTGTGTTTTTACAACTACAGGCGCCTTCTATCGTTAGTCCAAAAGAAGTTAGGGTTTCCATGCAGTTTGCGTTAAAGGAAGAAGGTTATGACCCTGAAAACCAGGCGCTCACCTATTCTCTGTTGGACTCCAGCACCCGCGAGGCCGTGTCGAATGATGGAGGCGTCACCTTCACCATGACCAACACAGCTGATGTCAACGGGGATGGTGCAATCGACGCGCAAGACAAAGTTGTTTTGATTGCGTTGGCGAAGGCGTATGCAAAGATTATTAATCCTTGATTGCAGTTTGACCAGTGCAATCAATGACTGTTGAAAAGCCACGGGTCCAGGGATGACTTCTAAAACGACACGGAACTTATCCGTGTCGTTTTTTTATGAGTGGAATTTATAGGCAACAAGAAGAAACGGGGGCCGCTGTTCAATTCACGATTCTTTGACGGATGGCTCACAGGCCTTTGACTGCTCACAGCAGAAGCTATGCAGTACTTATTCAACAGGGTTGTCCGAGCATGTCCCGACTGCGCCTCTTGCCTGCGACGTTTTTGCTTTCAATGGCTGCACTTTTCAACCTGACCCTGGCCCATGCGGATGACAGCGCTTCACCCCGCCCGGCTGAGTGGGCTCAATCGGTCGAGGTGCGATACAACCTCTTTCGAATGTCCCCGACGCTCTATCGCAGCGCATTGCCTGACCGTGGAGCCGTTCCTTTGCTGGAAAAGCTGAAGGTAGGAACCGTCATCAATTTCCTGCCCGAGTCGGATAAAAGCTGGCTGTCGACACCAGGGATCACCCAGGTCCAGTTGCCCTACCGCACCAATCACGTGGATGATGCAGATGTACTCAAGGCCCTTCGTGCCATTCAGGCGGCCGAGTCCCACGGTCCTGTGTTGATGCATTGCAAGCACGGTTCCGATCGTACGGGGTTGATGGCGGCCATGTACCGGGTCGTGATCCAGGGCTGGAGCAAGGAAGACGCCCTGAACGAGATGACTGAGGGCGGCTTTGGCGACAGTACTCATTTCAAGGATGGCGTGCGTTACATGATGCAGGCCGATGTCGACAAGCTTCGCACCGCGTTGGCCAATGGCGATTGCAGCACCAGCCCGTTCGCCATGTGTTCGATGAAGAGTTGGTTCAAGTCGGCCCATATTGAGTAACCGTGTGTTTAGCGGGCAATGGCCTCTGGCAACACCGCAAAAACGTCGTCGGTGACTGACCCTCCAAGGAACTCTTTCAGGGCGGTCAGCAGCGAGCGTGAGTCGCCCGGTGAAAAAAATACTTCACGAAAAGCCTTGCCTGTTTGCGGGTTAAAGACCCAATCCAGTTGAAACCGTTTGAACGCCTCGGTCGCCAGGACGCCCGACCACTGGTAGGCGTAAACCGAGGCTGCGTAACCGGTCACCATGTAATCGAACCCATTGGCGAACCGGCTGTATGACGGCAGTTGCAGGTCGGTAATCTCGCGTTGAACATCCTCGAACACTTGCTGAATGCTACGGCCATCACCCCGGCAGTGGTGCAATTCGAAGTCGAGCAAGGCGCCCATCAACAGGCTGGCTGTTTGCCGGCTGGTCTGTGTTTGAACAGCAGCCAGCGCTTTGTTGATTCGCTCCTCGCTCAAGCGCTCACCGGTTTGATAATGAGCCGCCAGCCACAGCAGAAATTCGCCTGACAGGCACCAAAGCTCGAACAATTGACCGGTAAACTCCGCGCTATCACGCCCCAGTTGGGAAATGCCGGAAAGGCTGTGGTGAGGCGAACGGGTCAGAACGTGTTGCAAGCAATGACCGAACTCATGGAAAAGTACCCTCAGATCCTGGTGCGCGAGCAGGCAGGGCTGCTTGTTGACGCCAGGTGTGAAGTTTCCATGGAGCACAGCGATTGGCCGCGTCAGTCGACCCTCGGCGTTTATCCGTCGATTGCGGCGGGTGGCGGTCCAGGGATAGTCCGCAGCCTCCTCTCGGTGGAAAGGATCAAGGTAGATGTACCCGATCACCTGCCCATGCTCGCTGACTTCGAAGAGGCGCACGCTGTCATGCCAATGACTGAACGTTGTCTGCTCGACGATCTGGATGGCAAACATGCGTTCACAGAACAGGCAGAGCCGCCGCAATGTGCCGTCCAGCGGAAAATAAGCACGCAGGTTTTTCAAGTCACCACCGATATTTTGCTGGCGGAACTGTTCGGCCAGAAATTCGTGGTCCCAGGCGCGGACTTCACTGATGCCGCGCTCCAGCGCAAATGCTTTGAGCGCCTGTGTGTCCTGCGCAAGCGCAGGTATCACCTGTGTCACCTGTCGACGCAGGAACGCGCTGACTTGCGTCGTGGACTCCGCCATCTCTGTTGCGAGGTTCAGATGCGCAAAGTTTTCATACCCGAGCAACCGGGCTTTCTGGTGACGAAGGGACAATAGGCGCTCAAGCACTGGTTCATTATCGAATTGCCCGGCGGCGTCAGGACCTTGATCGGAAGCTCGAGTGGAGTAGGCGACAAAATACTCTTCGCGAAGTGCACGATTTTCGGCATACGTCATGATTCGATGATAGGTGTCCTGGTCCAGGTGGATCAGCCAGCCGGACTGCCCTGCATGCCGGGCATTGAGCGCAAGGCGATCCTGAGTGGCCTGGGTTAAGCCTTTGAGCTGCGTGACGTCGTCGATCTGCTTGCACCAGGCCGCACTGGCGCTTTGCAAATTGCTCAAGAACAAACGTTCGAGCAGGCCGATTTCGACGTTCAGTTGCTTCAGCTTCTGGTGTTGTTCGACGGACAACTCGATCCCTGACAAGTGAAACTCGCGCAGAATTTTGCTCAGGACGGCTTTGCGCGCGTCATCGTAATTCTGGGCGGCAGGACTTTGCGCGAGATCCCGGTAGGCTCGCCAAAGCGCGCGATGACCCATCTTCTCTGTTTTGTAATGCGCCAGGGCTTCGCCACACCGCAGACTCGCAGCGCCCCATGTGTTGTCGTCGTGTTTGACCGACATGAGCGTTTCGATGATACCCATGGCTTCATCCAGGCGCGCATCGAGGTCATCAATGGCCAGCACCAGATCATCCCAAGTCGGGAGAGCGGATTGGCTGGCCGTTATTTCAGCAATGATCCGGCGGTTGTCAGCAATGATTGTTTCGATGGCCGGCACCAGATGTTCAGCTCGGATGGCTGACCACGGCGGGAGGTCCCAGTATTGCAAAAAGGGGTTGGTATCAGGCATGGCGTCCTACTTGAATGGCGACTGAAGGATTCAGCCTAAGCAGGAAGCGCGGTGCAGGTGCGGTAGATAAATACCACCTTCCGCCCTTGAACGAGGGGAAGGTGGTGCTGACTCAGTGTTGCTCGTCCGGCTTTTTCTTTAGCTTGGGGTTCGGGAAAAACTGCACGGCCTGAACCTTGGCGTCCGGCACTTTCAGCGCCGACGTATTGACCCGCGTGCCCAATTCCTTGGGTACGGACAGACCTTGTTCATTCAACGTGTCGGAATAACCGCAGGCCACGCACTCGCGGTGCGGGACCTCGTCTTCGTTCCACATCATCAGTTTGTCCGGCTCGCTGCATGCCGGGCAGACCGCCCCGGCGATAAAGCGTTTTTTGGTAATCACAGGTCCCTCACTCATGCTGCCGCGTCCTCACTCAGGCCGCTGTGGCGCAAGAGTGCGTCAATCGAAGGCGCACGGCCACGGAAGTCGACGAACAGCACCATCGGCTCCTGGGAACCACCGCGGGCCAGGATGGCTTCGCGGAACGCTCGACCGGTCTCGGCATTGAGTACGCCTTCTTCTTCGAACTTCGAGAACGCATCCGCCGACAGTACTTCCGCCCATTTGTAACTGTAGTAACCCGCCGCGTAACCACCAGCGAAGATGTGCGCAAAGCTATTCGGGAAACGGTTGTAGGCCGGTGGACGCATGACCGACACCTCGTCACGCACCCCTTCGAGCACCTGAGCCACGCTGCGACCATCGCCATGGGTGGCGTGCAGTTCGAAGTCGAACAGCGAGAACTCCAGCTGACGCACCATCATCAGGCCGGACTGGAAGTTTTTCGCCGCGAGCATTTTCTGCAGCAGGTCTTGAGGCAGGGGCTCGCCGGTTTCGTAGTGACCGGAGATCAGCGCCAGGCCTTCCGGCTCCCAGCACCAGTTTTCCATGAACTGGCTCGGCAGCTCGACCGCATCCCAGGCCACGCCGTTGATGCCGGAAACGCCGGCGTGTTCGACGCGGGTCAGCAGGTGATGCAGGCCGTGACCGAATTCGTGGAACAGGGTGGTGACTTCATCGTGGGTCAGCAGCGCAGGCTTGCCGCTGTCGGCCGGGGTGAAGTTGCACACCAGGTTGGCCACCGGGTTTTGCAGCACGCCTTCAGCGGTGCGGCGACGGTCACGGGCGCCGTCCATCCATGCACCGCCGCGCTTGTTGGCGCGGGCATAGAGGTCGAAGAAGAAGCGGCCGACGTGCTGGCCGTTTTCCTTGATTTCGAACAGGCGAACGTCCGGGTGCCAGGTGTCGAAGCCTTTCTGTTCGGCAATCTCGATGCCGTACAGACGCTGCACGATGGCAAACAGGCCGCCCAACACTTTGTCGATCGGGAAGTAGGCGCGAAGCGCTTCCTGGGCAACGCTGTAACGCTGCTCGCGCAGTTTTTCACCGTAGAAACCGCTGTCCCAGCTTTGCAGGTCCGGGCAGCCTTGTTCGGCGGCGTAGGCTTTGAGTTGTTCCAGGTCCTGCGCGGCGAATGGCTTGCTGCGCTTGGCCAGGTCGCGCAGGAAGCTGAGCACCTGATCGCTGGACTCAGCCATTTTGGTGGCCAGGCTCAGTTCGGAGAAGCTGGCGAAGCCGAGCAGTCTGGCCAGTTCCTGACGCAGGTCGAGGATTTCTTCCATGACCGGGCCGTTGTCGTTCTGACCGGCATTCGGGCCCTGGTCCGACGCACGGGTGCAGTAGGCGGCGTAGACTTCTTCGCGCAGGGCACGGTCTTGGGCGTAGGTCATCACCGCGTAGTAGCTCGGGAATTCCAGGGTGATCAGAAAGCCTTCCAGGCCCTTGGCCTGTGCGGCGGCGGCCATTTGCGCCTTGGACGAATCGGTCAGGCCGGCGAGGGTGGCTTCATCGGTGACGTGTTTGGTCCATGCCTGAGTGGCGTCGAGCAGTTGGTTGGAGAAACGGCTGCCCAGTTCCGAGAGCTTGCTCTGCACTTCGGCGTAGCGTTTCTGCTCGGCTTCCGGCAGATCTATACCCGACAGACGGAAGTCGCGCAGGGAGTGTTCCAGGATAGTTTTCTGCGCCACATCGAAACCGGCGGCTTCCGGGCTGTTGGCCAGGGCTTCAAAGGCTTCGAACAGTTCGCGGTTCTGGCCCAGCTCGGTGGAGTAGGCGCTCAAGGCCGGGAGGCAGGATTCGTAGGCTTCACGCAATTCGGCGCTGTTGCACACGGCATTCAAATGGCTGACCGGGCTCCAGGCGGCGCCCAGGCGATCATTGAGCTCGTCCATCGCCAGCACCAGGCCGGCCCAGGTCGGTTGTTTGCCCTGGGTCTTGAGGATCTCGATAATGGCGGCGCGGTTGTCAGCCAGGATCTGTTCAATGGCCGGTTGCACGTGTTCGGCACGGATCGCCGAGAACGGCGGCAGGTCGTAGGACTGCAAAAGAGGGTTGTTCACGCTCACGGTTGGCACCTTGGCTGGAAGAAACATGCGGCCATCTTAATTACAATCGACGCTCACCGCAGCTATCAGCAACAGAGAGAAACCCTATCGTGAACCTTCGCAAGTACCAGAACCACACGCCGCTGCTGGGCAAAGGCGCTTTTGTCGACGGATCGGCGGTGGTAATCGGCGACGTTGAAATCGGCGAAGACAGCTCTGTCTGGCCGCTGACAGTGATCCGCGGCGACATGCACCGCATCCGCATCGGCGCGCGTACCAGTGTTCAGGACGGCTGCGTGCTGCACATCACCCATGCCGGCCCGTTCAATCCCGATGGTTTTCCGTTGCTGATCGGCGACGATGTGACCATCGCGCATAAAGTCATGCTGCACGGGTGCAGCGTGGGCAGCCGGGTGCTGATCGGCATGGGCAGCATCGTCATGGACGGTGCAGTGGTCGAGGATGACGTGATCATCGGCGCTGGCAGCCTGGTGCCACCGGGCAAACGTCTGGATAGCGGCTTCCTGTATGTGGGCAGCCCGGTGAAACAGATCCGCCCGCTGACCGACAAGGAAAAAGCCTTTTTTACCTACAGCGCGGCGAATTACGCGAAGCTCAAGGATTTGCATCTGGCTGAAGGTTACGACCAGCTCTGACTCCGCCCCGCTATTGCCCAGGATTATTCATGCATTACCCAACCGTTTTATTCGACCTCGATGGCACCCTGACCGACCCGCGCGAGGGCATCACACGTTCGATCCAGTTTGCCCTGAGCAAACTGGGCATCGATGAGCCTGACCTGACCAAGCTGGAACACTTCATCGGCCCGCCGTTGTTGCAGGCGTTCATGCAGTTTTACGACTTCGATGAGCCCAAGGCCTGGGAGGCGGTGAGTTTTTATCGCGAACGTTTCAAGGTCACCGGCCTCTACGAGAACCGCGTGTTCGACGGCGTCACCCCGCTGCTGGAAACCTTGGGTGGGCAAGGGCGTCAGTTATACATCGCGACGTCCAAGCCATGGGTCTTTGCCCGGGAAATCGCCCGGCACTTTGATTTCGCGAAGCACTTCAAGGTGATCTACGGCAGTGAGCTGGATGGCACGCGGACGAATAAGGTCGAGTTAATTGCGCATTTGATGGCTGAAGAGGGGCTGGATCCTGCCAATACCCTGATGATTGGCGATCGTAAGCATGACCTGATCGGTGCGCGCAGTAATGGGCTGGACTCGGCGGCTGTGGGGTATGGGTTTGGTAGCCACGAAGAGTTGAGTGCAGAAGCACCGACTTATCACTTTGAAACGCTGGATGAGATGCATCGGGCGTTTTTGCAGCGCTAGTTGGATCGCCATCGCGAGCAAGCTCGCGATGAGGCCGCTCAGCCAGCAAAAGCTCCAGATTCTGCCAACGCCTTCAACGCCGCCTTCCGCTCCCCAACCGGCAGCACCCCTAGCTTCTCGACCGCCGCATAGAACCTCACCCAATCTCCACCCTCGTGCCGAAACAACGCCGTAAACCCCGGCACCCATTGGTCATACAACCCAAACGGCACCAGCCGGGCATTGTTCATCGGCGCATTAACCCAGGCGTCATAGCGTCTGTCCCCCGCCCATTGGCTGTCACGTAACTGCCGGTATTCGCTGCGCAGTCGCTCGAACTCAGCGGCCTTGCGTTGGCGCATCTGATCCACAGGCAAGGGCAGGGCGTAAAGCGTTTCAAGGCGCGTGCGAGTCTCCAGCACCAATCGGGTGAATTGATCCCGGCGCCGCACCTGGGCGCCGTTGTCCGGTGGCAGGCCTCGGGATGCGCGCCATTGGCGCGTGCCTTCCTGCTCGACAAAGCTGGCGAAAGACTCGTTGAACTCGGTGTCATCCTTCACATAAACACGTTGATGCGCCAGCTCATGGAAAATCAGGGTCGCCAGCCGCTCGTCGCCCCAGCCCATCATTGAGCTGATGATCGGATCGTTGAACCAGCCAAGCGTCGAGTACGCCTCGACACCCCCAATCGAAACGTCCATACCTTGCAGGCGCTGCACGGCGGCCTCGCCTCGGGCGGCGCTCTGGCTGTAGTAGCCGCGATAGGCGACGCAGCCGGCGATCGGGAAGCAATGGTTTTGCGGCTTCAGGGAAAATTCCGGGGTGACGAAGACATTCCAGACCACGAACGGACGGCCTATATCGGCGTACAGGCGATAGCTTTGATTGTCCGGCAGGTGCAGATGCTCACTGGCGAATGTCCGGGCTTTTTGCGATTGGGCCAGGTGCGCACGAAGTTTCTGATCGCGGGATGGATCGGCAATCACCTCGGCAACCGGCTCACGGGCCCGCAGCAATTGCAGCTGGCCACTGGCCAATTGGCCGTAATAGCTGACGCTGGCACAACCGTTGAGCAACAAAAGCAACACACCCGGAAACAAAACGCGCAAAACGCGATCAAGTAACCCAAGGCTTGGAAACGGCCTGATCAAAATAAAATCATCCCTGGAAAGTCTGCCCGCAAGACTATCCCGCCTGACTGGAGCTGCGCTATGCACAAGTTGATGCTGACGGGGGGCCTGTTGTTGCTGACGGGCTGTGCTGGATTCGGATTCCCTCACCACGATCCGGCGCAAGCGTGGATTGACCTGGAATCAAAACAGCAAGACACGGCACTGCAAGCAGTGGAAGTCGATGACAAAGCCTCCGACGACAAGCGCTATTTCCAGGTGCAGCCCGGTAGTCATGAGCTGACGGTGCGCTACCAGTTCGCGGTTCAGCCGACCAACATCGGTCCTGACGCCGAGCCGTTGTGGCGTGACTGCCAGCTGAATGTGAAATTCAGCGACTTCAACGCTGGTGAACGCTATCAGCTGCAAGCGGGGAACATCGGTTTTCGGCCGTGGGCAAAACTCTATAACCAACAGCGAAAAGTGATTGGCCAAGGCACACCGGCAGGCTGCCAACACACCTGATCAGCGTTATGCTGAATGTCCGAATCAGTGGGACATTCATCATGCGCAGGTTGATGCTGTTGCTCGCCGCCAGTGTGGTTGCTGGCTGTCAGAGCCCATTGCCGGCGGTTAATCCGCAGATGGCCTGGGTCGACTTTTCTACGCCATTCCCGAACGACAAGTTGTTGATGGCCGAGCGACTGGATAAACAGCGGTTGAACGACGGGCGTTTTTTCCAGGTTACGCCCGGCAGCCACGTCTTGCTCGTTCGATTCGACTTTGAAATCCCCGGTGGTGGCGGGTTGGGGGTCATGGACGGTCCAACGGAACGGCTGTGCTACCTGACCATCAAGTACGATCATTTCGAAGCCGGTCAGCGTTATGTGCTGGTCGGCCAGTCGATCGTGTTTACGCCTGGTGCCCGGTTGTACAACGCCAAGCGCGAGATCGTCGCTGAAGACAGTGAGTCCTATTGCCTCATGTGAGGCGAATCAGCGGTCATTTTTTTGATAGATGATGGCTTTGGTACCGTTGTCACACGTGCCGACAATCATCGCA
The DNA here is from genome assembly GCF_015461845.1 of Pseudomonas mucoides. Taxonomy (GTDB): domain Bacteria; phylum Pseudomonadota; class Gammaproteobacteria; order Pseudomonadales; family Pseudomonadaceae; genus Aquipseudomonas; species Aquipseudomonas mucoides. Next base: position 839,422 of record NZ_JACOPW010000003.1, read on the forward strand.
ATGTCGTGCTTCTCGGCTTCTTCCTTCGAGACAATTTCCAGCGTGTAGGAGGGCACGGCGTTTGCCTGAATCTTGATTTCGATCTCGTTCTTGAGTTCTTCACACGATTTCGGCGCTGCAAAGGCCGATGTAGCCAGTGCGCAACAGATAACCGTCAAGGCAAAACGTTTCATGGTTGAAGCTCCTTTGAAGCAGTGCGCAGGGTAATGCGCTTTCACTGCTGTCATTTATTCGACCACATTTTCGCGGGTCAGGTTTTGTCCGAGCGCAAAAAAAGACCGCAACCTGCTTGAGGCTGCGATCTTTTATCCGAGACTGCGGCTCAGCTGAGCAGCGTCGCATCCAGACTGATTTTCGCATTCAACACTTTGGAAACCGGGCAGCCTTCTTTGGCTTTATTGCTCAGTTCCTCAAATTGCGCCTGAGTCGCCCCAGGGATTTTCGCCTTGAGGATCAACTTCACGGCGGTGATCGCAAAACCGCCGTCCACCTGATCCAGGGTGACTTCGGCGTTGGTGTCGATGCTGTCAGCCTTGAGACCGGCATCGCCCAGAATCATTGAAAACGCCATCGAGAAACAGCCCGCGTGTGCGGCACCGATCAACTCTTCCGGATTGGTGCCCTTGCCGCCTTCGAAGCGCGCCTTGAAGCCGTAAGGCGCTTCTCTGAGCACGCCGGTTTCAGTGGAGATCGAGCCGATGCCGGTTTTCAGGTCACCTTCCCAATGAGCCGATGCTTTCTTCGTAATAGCCATATCTGCCTCCTCAAGTTCCCGGCACGAGCGTCGCGCCTTCGTGGTTTTCGGTTGCTAAGGGTTCTGAGGATAGTCGGCGGTGCAAAGTTCACCCGATCGGGTTAATTCCTACCGTTTACGTAGGTTTTTTTGCCTTGGCTATTGAAACTCGGGTATATGCCCTTATTGATGAAACACGCTTATGGATTCGGCAGGTTTTCGTTTACGAGAAAAAACCTGCGACCTCAATTGGAGTAGCAGGTTTATGAAACGACTGTCCGACATCAAGTTCTCGACCCTTGATCTGGTGCCCGTGCGTGAAAACGGCAGCGCGGCCCAGTCGCTGCGCAACTCCCTGGACCTGGCGCAACACGTCGAAAAATTCGGCTACAACCGCTTCTGGGTCGCCGAACACCACAACATGGACGGCATCGCCAGCTCGGCGACGTCGGTGTTGCTGGGTTATCTGGCGGGTGGCACGTCGACCATTCGGGTCGGTTCGGGTGGCGTAATGCTGCCTAACCACGCGCCGTTGGTGATCGCCGAGCAGTTCGGCACTCTGGAAAGTCTGTATCCGGGGCGTATTGACCTGGGCCTGGGCCGCGCGCCCGGTTCCGATCAAATGACTGCCCGCGCGCTGCGCCGCGAACGTTCCGGCAGCGCCGACGATTTCCCGGAAGACGTGGCCGAACTGATGCGTTACCTCGGCCCGCGCACCCCGGACCAGCGGATCATCGCCATGCCCGGCACCGGCACCAATGTCCCGGTCTGGCTGCTGGGCTCCAGTCTGTTCAGTGCACAACTGGCCGGCGAGCGCGGGTTGCCCTACGCCTTCGCCTCCCATTTCGCACCGCGTTTCATGCATGAGGCGATTCGCGTCTACCGCAATCACTTCAAGCCTTCAGCGGTATTGGATAAACCCTACGTGATGCTCGGCGTGCCACTGGTGGCGGCGGATACCGATGAGCAGGCCGATTACCTGGCGACGTCGGTTTATCAGCGGATTCTCGCGTTGATGCGTGGACAGAGTCTGGTGCAACGTCCGCCGGTGAAAACCATGGACGGGTTGTGGTTGCCGCATGAGCGCGAAGCGGTCAGTGATTTCCTCGGATTGGCCATGGTGGGCAGCCCGCAGAAAATCCGCGCCAAGCTGGATGTGCTGGTTGAGCAGACCCAAGCCGACGAGCTGATTTTTACCTGCGATCTGTATGAGCACGCCGACCGTGTCCACTCCTATGAACTGCTGGCACAGGTCATGAAGGGCTGAGATTAAAGCGCCCATAAAAAAGCCGACGCAGTGCGTCGGCTTTTTCATTTAAAGCGCAATCAGGTTACTTCTTGTAGACGATGACCTTGGTGCCCGCTTCGCATTTGCCGACAATTTTCCCGCCGGCAGCGGCACCTTTATCGACGATTTCCAGCGAGTAACCGGCAACGCCCTTGGCATCCAGCTTCGCAGCGATTTCGGCTTTCAGCTCTTCGCACGATTTGCCGCCCGCAAACGCAGTACCCGCAAGGCTCAACAAACCAACTGCCAACATAAATTTCTTCATCGGTCGCATTCCCTGGTCGGATCAATAGGGGCATCCAGCGATTCGCCGGATACACACATGTAGCGCTTTGCCATTCCCTATGGCACTCGGCCAGCGCGCAAGTTCAGAAGACTAGCTCAAACTCAGCTGCTGGCAATCCGGAACCCGACTTTGAGCGTCACCTGAAAGTGCGCCGCCTTGCCGTCTTTGATGTGCCCGCGGGTTTCGGTCACTTCAAACCATTCCATGTACTTGAGGCTTTTGCTGGCTTCGGCCAGTGCGTTATTGATGGCGTCTTCAATGCTGCTGGTGGACGAGCCGACCAGTTCGACTTTTTTGTAGGTGTGATGGTCAGTCATGGCGTTCTCCTCAGGGTGTGAATTACAGCCTAGCAGTGATTTTTCGTCTTACTGGCGTCGGCCAATCTGAAAGGGACGTGCAGATTTACTGCACTTTCTCCAACCCCTGAAGTCCCAACCAACACACGCCACTCAATCAATGCAGGAGAGCCACCATGGCCAACACTTCATTACGTAAAGCCTCATTGCAAAGCATGGAAGCCGAAATCGAGAGTCTGCTGAAATCGTTGGAAAGCCTGAAGGACGATGCGTCGGACGAGTCGCGTAGAACCCTCAAAACCCTGAAAGCCAACGCCGAAAGCGCGCTGAAACATTCCCGTCATCTGCTCAGCGATGCGTACGAAGACGTCAAAGTCAAAACCCGTGAAACCGGGATCGCCACTCGGGACTACGCCCAGGAACACCCTTGGACGACGGCCGGTGTTGCCGTGGGTGCGTTGGGTCTTCTAGCGGCCTACCTGCTGTGCAAACGCGGGGATTAATCCGCTCGGTGCAGTTCGTTCTTGAGCCACTGCGCCAGTTGCCGAGCCCGCCCGTCCGCGGCGCGCTTGGGTAGCCACAATGCCAGTTGCGCCGGGGTTTCACTGAAGCCCCATGGCGCAACCAGGCGACCGGCCTTCACGTCCTCGGCCACCAGTGGCTCCGGCGCAATCGCCACTCCAAGTCCGGCCACAGCGGCTTCCAGCAAGTAATACAAATGCTCAAATCCCTGACCGTACTTCAACGCCTTGGCGTCGAGGCCGCTTTGCTGCGCCCAACTCGGCCACGCTTGGGGTCGTGAGGTGGTGTGAAGCAACGGTTCGTTCAGCAGCGCTGTGGCCGGCGCGCCTTGCAACCTTTCGTAGCCGGCGAATCGCGGGCTCATGACCGGGCCGATCCGCTCACTGGTCAATTCATAGACCTGCATGTCCGCGGGCCATGGCGGCTCCGCAAACACCAGCAATGCATCAAGCCCCGGCCGACGTGGATCGAGATCGCCTTCGCCGGCGGACAGGTGCAGGCGCAGATCTGGCAGGTCTGCATTCAGCCGTCCCAGGCGTGGAATAAACCAGCGTGCGAGCAAACTTCCCGAGCAGCCGAGCACGAAGGGCGCATCGGCGGTGCTTCGCGTCAGCTCCGCACACACCGTGCGTAACCGCTCGAACGCTTCGCCGCTGGCGTCGCGCAATCGAATGCCGGCATCTGTGAGTTTAAGGCCGCGACCGTCCTTGACGAACAGGCTGACCCCGAGGTGTTCTTCGAGCACCTTGAGCTGGCGGCTGACCGCGCCATGGGTGACGTGCAGCTGTTCGGCGGCCTGACTGACGCTGTTCAGACGAGCAGTGGCTTCAAAGGCGCGAAGGGCGTTCAGCGGGGGAAGGTCGTGGCTCATGTGATCTGTGAGTTTTCCTGACAGGTTGCGGCGATCTTATCGGTTTTCAGGTCGGGGCGTCAGGGGTAGAGTTAAGTCCATTGTCATCTCACGCATTCACTGGAGCGACCCATGACCCAGACTAATCTGCGCACCGGCCCCGACGCCAACGGCCTGTTTGGCGCGTTCGGTGGCCGCTACGTCGCCGAAACCCTGATGCCGTTGGTCCTTGACCTGGCCCGCGAATACGAAGCGGCCAAGGAAGATCCGGCATTCAAAGAAGAATTGGCCTACTTCCAGCGTGATTATGTCGGACGTCCAAGCCCTCTTTACTATGCCGAACGCCTGACCGAGTTCTGCGGCGGCGCGAAGATTTACCTCAAGCGCGAAGAGCTGAACCACACTGGCGCGCACAAGATCAACAACTGCATCGGCCAGATCCTGCTGGCGCGGCGCATGGGCAAGAAACGCATCATCGCTGAAACTGGTGCAGGCATGCACGGCGTGGCCACTGCCACCGTGGCCGCGCGTTTTGGCCTCGATTGCGTGATCTACATGGGCACCACCGACATCGAACGTCAGCAAGCCAACGTGTTCCGCATGAAGCTGTTGGGCGCCGAAGTGATCCCGGTAGTATCCGGCACCGGTACGTTGAAAGACGCGATGAACGAAGCCCTGCGTGACTGGGTGACCAACGTCGACAACACCTTCTACCTGATCGGCACCGTGGCCGGTCCGCACCCTTATCCGGCGATGGTTCGCGACTTCCAGGCCGTGATCGGCAAGGAAACCCGTGAACAGCTGCAAGCCCAGGAAGGCCGTCTGCCGGACAGCCTGGTGGCGTGCATCGGCGGCGGTTCCAACGCCATGGGCCTGTTTCACCCGTTCCTTGACGACAAGAGCGTCGAGATCATTGGTGTTGAAGCCGCCGGTTACGGCATCGAAACCGGCAAGCATGCGGCCAGCCTGAATGGCGGCGTACCGGGCGTGCTGCACGGCAACCGTACTTTCCTGTTGCAGGACGACGATGGCCAGATCATCGACGCCCACTCGATTTCCGCCGGCCTCGACTACCCGGGTATCGGCCCGGAACATGCGTGGTTGCATGACATCGGCCGCGTTCAGTACACCTCGGTGACCGACGACGAAGCCCTCGATGCGTTCCACAAATGCTGCCGCCTGGAAGGGATCATTCCTGCACTGGAAAGCGCCCACGCCTTGGCCGAAGTGTTCAAACGCGCACCGACCCTGCCGAAAGATCACCTGATGGTGGTCAACCTGTCCGGCCGTGGCGACAAAGACATGCAAACCGTGATGCACCATATGGAACAATCGACGCAGGAGAAACACTGATGAGCCGCCTGCAAACGCGCTTTGCCGAACTCAAGGAACAGAACCGCGCCGCCCTCGTGACCTTCGTCACCGCCGGCGACCCGAGCTATGACACTTCCCTGGCGATCCTTAAAGGCTTACCCGCGGCGGGCGCCGATGTGATCGAGTTGGGCATGCCCTTCACCGATCCGATGGCCGATGGCCCGGCGATTCAGCTGGCCAACATCCGCGCCTTGGGCGCCAAGCAGAACCTGGCGAAAACCCTGCAAATGGTTCGCGAGTTCCGTGAAGGCAACACCGAGACGCCGCTGGTGTTGATGGGTTACTTCAACCCGATCCACATGTATGGCGTGCCGCGTTTCATTGCCGACGCCAAAGAGGCCGGCGTTGATGGTCTGATCGTGGTCGACTTGCCGCCGGAACATAACGGCGAGTTGTGCGACCCGGCTCAGGCTGCGGGCCTGGACTTCATTCGTCTGACCACGCCGACCACCGATGACGTGCGCCTGCCGACCGTTCTGAACGGCAGCTCCGGCTTTGTTTACTACGTGTCGGTGGCGGGTGTGACCGGCGCGGGCGCGGCGACGCTGGAACACGTTGAAGAGGCGGTTGCCCGTCTGCGTCGCCACACTGATTTGCCGATCAGCATCGGTTTCGGCATTCGGACTCCAGAGCAAGCCGCGTCCATTGCGCGTCTGGCGGACGGTGTTGTGGTGGGCTCGGCATTAATCGATCACATCGCCAATGCTTCAACGCCTGATCAGGCGATTGATGGCGTGTTGAGCCTTTGCGCGGCGCTGGCAGAAGGCGTGCGTAAGGCTCGCGTCAGCTGAAGGTAAAGTTCCTGATACAGAGGAATTAGCGCCACGCGGCACAGACTAAACAGCAAGACCGAGGGCTTCAGGACTACGTTCTGAAGCCCTTTTTGCTGTAGGTGCCGTGAGGAAAGACCCGATGAAAATGCCGAAACGTCTGATTGCCAGCCTGGGTGTGCTGATGCTGAGCGCGACCCCGTTGCTGCACGCGAACGCCGATCAGCGCGACAATCACGACCACGGCGGCCCGCAACAGGGTCAGTACGATAACCATGGCGACAATCATGGTGATGATCACCGCGATCATCAGGACAACCATCGCGGTGGCCCACCGCCGCGCGACTTCGGTCCGGTGCGTCAGACGATCCACGAACACCACGAGTATTTCGTGCGCGGTGCGCCGCCACCTCCAGGCATTCATCTGGAGCGCGGCCGGCCATTGCCTCACGGCTATTACGGTGAGCGTCTGGACAATCGAGCGCTGGGTCGCCTGCCGTATTACCCGGGGTACGAATGGCGCCGGGCAGGGAGCGACATTGTGCTGATCGCCGTCGGCACCGGGATTGTGTACGAAGTTCTGGAAGGGGTGCTTTGATCTAACGTGCAAAAAAAGGGCTTCGCGGATTTTCCACGAAGCCCTTTTTCTTATGGCAGTTCCAACCCGCCGGCTGCTTTGTGCAGCTTGCGTAGATGTTCGCCAACCTGCTTCAGGTTGGCTTCATTGGCGGCCATTTCCGCTGCACGATCCGGTTCGAGCAGTGCGCGAACTTCCTTGTCCAGATCGCCCGTCAGCATCAGTAATTGCTTTTGGCGCAGGCTGCTTTCCGATTCCAGGCGTTGCCATTCACTCGGTTGGGGCAACCCGTAACCGCCGCTGCCAAGCAGTTCAGCCGGGCGACTGAGGTAGCCGCTATTGGCGAGGAGCTGTTGCAAGGTCGCATTGGCCTTGTCCATGCCGCCGTTTTCCAGATTTCGCGCGCCGAGGTAGCGTTGCTTCACTTCGTCCTGGGCCAGCAGCAATTGTTGGCGGAAGGCAGCTTGTTCCAGCAACAGCAATGCCGCGCTGGTGCGCAGGTCCGCCTGCTCGAACCATTGCCGGCGCTCGACCGCTTTCAATGCCAGCCAGTCCTCGACTTTGTCCTGCTTGATCGGCAAGCGCTTTTTCAGGACGTCGAACATGGCTTGATAGCGGTCACGGAAGGAGTCGAAGCGATAGCCCAGTCGTAGCGCTTCGCGTGGATCGTCCAGCACGCTGGTGTCGGCCAGCCCCCGGCCCTTCAGCACCGCCAGCAAGCCGTTGGGCATGATGTTATCGAGCCCGACCAGTTTTGGGTTGTTGGTGCCGCCTCGCAGCAGTTTCAGCTCTTCCACCGCGCAATTGTTGGAGAGGAAGAAGTAGTTGCCGTCGTAACTCCAGTGCATCTCGGCGGCACGTTCCACCACATCTTCGATCTCGTTGCGCGACAGGTTCAGCGGCACCGAAGCCAGGCTGCGCAGTTCGGTCTTGGTGTACTCGTCGATAACCTGGGCGAGCGGCAGGACAAACAGGCGCGACGGGTATTTGCCGACCAGTCCGTCCCAACTCGAGAGCTGCACATCACCAACGAAGGCGCGGTAGGACAAGACCAGATGCTGGTCCAGATCGAGACGGCAGTCGGGGCCTCGTGGTCGTCCCGGCGCACAGATCACCAGCCGCAACATGCTGTGACCCCAGCGACTGACCCAGTTCTGATTGGCTTCGGCCAGCAAGTAGTCGACGGCATAGACCCGTTCCGGATCAACCTGCCCGAGGGGTGTTTTGGCAAAGTCATTGCCGGCGTTGAGGAAGGCGAAGGTTTTGGCGCAGGTGTCTTTCGCCGCCGGCGCCCAGCCGAAGTGTTCCTGGTAGTAGCGGTACAGCGCCGGACGACGGCAGGCGTAGCTCGGGTCGAGGAGGAAATACTCCATGTTGACCGCAACGAACTCTTTGGGGCTGTCCGTTTCGTAAATGTCCGGGCTGCGCGCTATCTGCCGGTTGTGCTGTTCACGTTCACCGCGACGGCCGACGTATTGTTGCCAGCCAGCGAGGTCGAGGAGGCGCGGATCGTCGCTGAGGGTGAAGCGCCGATCATTCTGGCCACGGCACTGATCGGGAATTCCCACCAGTCCGGCGCTGTTGCTCCGTCGGGTGCAGTGTTGAATCAGTTTGCGCTCGGCATCTGGCCAAAGGCGCGAACGGTCATAGATGTGAGTCAGTTCGTGCAGCACCGTGGCGAGCATTTCGCGGCGGACGGTGCCGTGGGGGCGATTGGTTTTGCGGGTCGCGGCGCTGCCGTCGGTGAGGCTGGCGAGCAGGTTGCGATTCAAGTCGAGTTCGGACACCAGCGTCGCCTGGCCGTAGGCGTTGCTCGGCATGTCGTCGGTCCAGCCGACATCGATACGCCGGTCCAGTTGCTCGATGAACCGTGGCGGCAGCGCCTGCATGGCTTCATCGAGCAATGCCTGGCTGGCTTGCTGTTGTGCGGGGCTGAGGCCTTCAGTCTTGAGCTGTAATTGCAGGCTGGCGTGGGCCGTGCTGCCGATTAGCATCATGACCCCGGCCAGCAGCCAGGCGGCTGACGGCCTCACAGTGCGAGGATGGCTTCGGCGAGTACCTGGTCACTGGCATCCCGGGCTTCCGGCACGCGAATGCGTAGGGTATTGAAGGCCGCTTCGAGGTGCGCGCCGCGGATATCGCCATCGCTGGCGACGAAACTGGCGGCGTCATCGTGGGCTTCGCGAATGATCTTCGAGTCACGGATGGAGGTGGTGGTGTCCGAGGTGAAATCAAGCGTGCGCTGAGTGGCACGAATGAGCATGTTACTGGTGGCAACCAGGGTATGGGCCTGGGCCACGTCAGCCAACAACAGCAGGCCAAGGGTGGCGGCAATCAGCGGGTTACGCATGGAACAACTCCGGAGAAACAAGGATAACTATTGGACGAGAATTGCTTGTGCCAGTTCAAGGTCGCTTGCATGAAGTTTTGGCCGGGAATGGCGCAGGTAAATCAGGGCCGATTCCAGCTGTGCTCCGCGCAATTGGCCGTCACTGGCGATGAAGGCAGCGGCATCATCGTGCGCGGCGAGCAGCAGTTTACGGTCGAAGGGCGCGGAGGTCACCAGACTGGAGCCATAACCACTGGCGACAGTGCCTTGTGTAGAAAGATTGAAGGCATCGAAAGCGTGTGCCAAGCCCGACCAGCAGGCCACAAGCAATAGGGGTGTGAACAGCAACCTTGAATGAAAATGCATGAGACTCGTTAGCTGAAAGCGAGTCCCAAGGCTAGCGCAACACCCGGGCTAGAGCCAGCGCCGAAACATAGGGACACGTTGGGCGTGTCCCGCGTCAGGAGTGTCGCTTAGATGGTCAGGATGGCTTGTGCCAGTTGTGCATCGGATGCGTTCAGCTGTGGCGACTGGTGGCGAATGTAATCGAGTGCACTTTCCAGTTTTACGCCACGGATGCCGCCTTCGCTGGCGACGAAGCTGGCGGCATCATCGCGAGCTTCACGCACAATCTTGTTGTCCTTGAACGAAGATGAAACGACGTCGGTGGTTGCATCGGATGTGGCCTTTAACGCTCTGACGACAGAGTCAGTGGTCACGATAAAGCTGGAGGCGTGAGCATTGGCAGCCACGGCAAGCAGGGCTGCGACACTGAGAAAGCGAAGACGGGACATGGTGTAACTCCTTTGTAAAACCGATTGAGAGGTGGCGAGGTATCTGCGGGATCAGACGTCTGTCCTACAGCGCTCGCCACGTTCTGATCGAATATTAGGCGCTTTTATCCATTCAAACAGCCCCGTCTGTACTGGCAGAACATTAGCGCCAGAACGGTTTATCCAGTTCGTTGAGGCGGTCGGCGTGGCTGATGCCCAGGTCTGACAATTGCTGCGCGTCGAGTCGCCCCAACAAGCGCCGGGTTCTGGCCCGTTCCAGGCAACGGGAGAGCGCTGTCCACGCATGTTGAAGTGTGGTGAAACGAGGTTTCGATTGCGGCGCAAGAGCGGAAACATCTTGTAAGTTATTCATGGCGCGATCCTTGTGCTTGGAATGAGATTCCATGGTGATCCCCTCTGTTCTTGCGAAACAGGCACACCGCGCTGAAATTGTACTTGTACAATGTCAGTTATTAACTAACTGTACTGGTTTTATAGAGCTCTCTTTGTTTTTCGGATTTCACGGACCCAAAACGACAAAGCCCGTCGTGGTTTCCCACGACGGGCTTTGTTTTTTCAATCTGGGATGCTGGCAGTGGACCCGATGGGTCAGGGCCAGCGACGCTAAGTTAGCGCCAGAACGGCTTGCTCAGCTCTTCGTAGCGTTGTGCTTCGCTAATCCCGGCGTCAGCCAGCAGACGCGAATCCAGGCGAGCCAGTTGGTGGCGGCTGGAGATGCGGCGCTGCCACAGCATCAGGTTGGCGATAACGCGCAGAGGCATGGAAGCCTGGGTTTTTGCAGCAGTGTCTTCGAAGAACAGGTCGGAACTGAGTGTACGTTCCATGATTGACATCCTTCCGCTTGTGGCGGGATTAGGTAGTGGTTTAACTGGTGCCCATGATCCTCTCGTTTGCCTAGTCTCTGTAGATACAGTTCACCTGTATTGTGAGGGACCAGTTAACTGTTAATAGTGGGTGTACTGGTCGAAATTGAGGCAACTGTACCTGTCCGCACCGATATCGTGCATTTTTGCTCGTTTGGTCTGAAAAGGTAGGTATTTACGGTAGGAAATGACCAGTACAGCAGTACAGTTTTAAACAGATTTTTCGTTGGCAACGGCAGGCTGACGAAATTGTGTTTGCGTCAGCCTCCATCTGTACCAATTACGCCCTGAGCATGCGCCCGGTTTCTTCCAGGTTGATGTGCCAGCTCAGTGCATCACGCAGGATATGTGGCGTATGCCCGCCAATCGCGCAAGCGGCGGTGAAGTAGTCGTCCAGGGCCTGGCGATAGTCCGGGTGCACGCAGTTGTCGATGATGACTCGCGCCCGTTCCCGGGGTGCCAGTCCACGCAAGTCGGCGAGGCCGATCTCGGTAACGAGGATGTCGACGTCATGTTCCGTGTGGTCAACGTGGCTGACCATCGGCACGACACTGGAGATCGCGCCGCCCTTGGCGATCGATTTGGTGACGAAGACGGACAAATGCGCATTGCGCGCGAAGTCGCCCGAGCCGCCAATGCCGTTCATCATCCGTGTGCCGCAGACGTGGGTGGAGTTGACGTTGCCGTACAGGTCGAACTCCAGCGCCGTGTTGACGCCGATGATACCCAGTCGGCGCACGACTTCAGGGTGGTTGGAGATTTCCTGTGGGCGCAGGACCAGTTTGTCCTTGTAGCGCTCGAGGTTGCCAAACACGTCAGCGTTGCGACGACTCGACAAGGTAATCGAGCTGCCGGATGCGAAGCTCAGTTTGCCGGCGTCGATCAGGTCGAAGGTCGAATCCTGCAGCACCTCGGAGTACATGGTCAGGTCTTCGAACGGCGAATCAATCAGGCCGCACATCACCGAGTTGGCAATGGTGCCGATGCCGGCCTGCAGCGGGCCGAGCTTGGTGGTCATGCGCCCGGCGGCCACCTCTTGCTTGAAGAAGTTGATCAGGTGGTCCGCGATGGCTTGGGTATCGGCGTCGGGTGGCAATACGGTGGACGGCGAGTCCGGCTGATTGGTGATCACGATCGCGACGATTTTCTCCGGCGGGATCGGGATGGCGGTGCTGCCAATACGGTCATCAACTTTCACCAGCGGAATCGGCGTGCGGGTCGGGCGATAAGTCGGGATATAGATGTCGTGCAGGCCTTCGAGATTCGGGTTGTGCGCCATGTTGATCTCGACGATCACGTGTTTGGCGAAAATCGCGAAGCTGGCTGAGTTGCCAACCGACGTGGTCGGCACGATATGGCCGTGCTCGGTGATTGCCACCGCTTCAATCACCGCGATGTCCGGCAGCTTGAGTTGCTGGTTGCGCAGTTGCTCCACGGTTTCCGAGAGGTGCTGGTCGATGAACATCACCTCGCCCGCATTAATAGCCTTGCGCAGGGTGCTGTCGACCTGGAACGGCATGCGTCGCGACAGTACGCCGGCTTCGGTGAGCTGTTTATCGAGGTCGTTGCCCAGGCTGGCGCCGGTCATCAGGGTGATTTTCAGCGGCGAGACCTTGGCGCGCTCGGCCAATGCCTGGGGGACGGCTTTGGCTTCGCCGGCGCGGGTGAAGCCACTCATGCCGACGGTCATGCCGTCTTCAATCAGAGCAGCGGCGTCGGCGGCGCTCATCACTTTATCCAACAAGGAAGGCAGGCGAATACGGTCACGGTACATGGATTGTTATCTCGGGCAACGGGAAGCAGGATGCGCAGTCTAGTGAATTACACCGACTCCTGTCCCGCTACCAAGGTCGCAAACGAGGCGTCTATTTCGGGCCTTTTGAGCAAAACACCATTACCGGATCGGTAACAAAAGCGTAGTTTTGTTGGACGATTTGCGCAAACAAAAACGCCCCGACGAGTCGGGGCGTTCTGTGTGCCGATGAGGGTTACTCGACGGCTTTGACCATGTCTTCGATGACTTTCTTGGCGTCGCCAAAAACCATCATGGTCTTGTCCAGGTAAAACAGTTCGTTGTCCAGACCGGCATAGCCGCTGGCCATCGAGCGCTTGTTGACGATGATGGTCTTGGCCTTGAACGCTTCCAGAATCGGCATGCCGGCAATCGGCGATTTCGGATCGTTCTTCGCGGCCGGGTTGACCACGTCGTTGGCGCCCAGCACCAGCACCACGTCGGCCTGACCGAACTCGGAGTTGATGTCTTCCATCTCGAACACCTGGTCGTAAGGCACTTCGGCCTCGGCCAGCAATACGTTCATGTGGCCAGGCATCCGACCGGCAACCGGGTGGATCGCGTACTTCACGGTCACGCCACGATGGGTCAGCTTCTCGGTCAGTTCTTTCAGCGCGTGTTGCGCCCGTGCCACCGCCAGGCCGTAGCCAGGAACGATGATCACGGTGTCGGCGTTGGTCAGCAGGAACGTCGCGTCGTCAGCCGAGCCGGATTTCACCGGGCGGGCTTCCTTGGCGCCGGCCGGACCCGCATCGGCTGTGTTGCCGAAGCCGCCAAGCAGCACATTAAAGAAGGAACGGTTCATCGCCTTGCACATGATGTACGAGAGGATCGCACCGCTGGAGCCCACCAGCGAACCGGCGATGATCAGCATCGAGTTGTTCAGCGAGAAGCCGATACCCGCCGCCGCCCAGCCGGAGTAGCTGTTGAGCATCGACACGACGACCGGCATGTCCGCGCCGCCAATCGGGATGATGATCAGCACGCCAAGCACGAAGGCCAGGGCCAGCATCAAGGCGAAGGCACTCAGATTGCCCGTCAGCATGAAGGTCACGCCGAGGCCCAGCGTTGCCAGGCCCAACAGCAGGTTCAGCTTGTGCTGGCCGCCGAACTGTACCGGTGCGCCCTGGAACAGGCGGAACTTGTACTTGCCCGACAGCTTGCCGAAAGCGATCACCGAACCGGAGAAGGTGATTGCACCGATGGCTGCGCCGAGGAACAGCTCCAGACGGTTACCCGCTGGAATCGCGTCGCCCAGTTGCTTGACGATGCCCAGGGACTGCGGCTCAACAACCGCAGCAATGGCGATGAACACGGCGGCCATACCAATCATGCTATGCATGAAGGCGACCAGTTCCGGCATCTTGGTCATCTCGACGCGCTTGGCCATGATCGAGCCGGCGGTGCCGCCGACCAGCAGGCCGACGATGACGTAACCGATACCGGCAGTGGCCAGCTCGGCGCCCAGCTTGTAGATGAGGCCAACGGTGGTGAGGATCGCCAACGCCATGCCGAGCATGCCGTACACATTGCCGCGCCGGGACGTGGTTGGGTGCGACAGGCCTTTAAGGGCCTGGATGAAGCAGATCGACGCGATCAGGTAGAGCGTCGTGACAAGGTTCATGCTCATTACTTGGGCGCCTCTTCTTTTACGACTTTCGGGGCTTTTTTCTTGAACATCTCAAGCATCCTGCGGGTTACCAGGAAGCCACCAAACACGTTCACCGCCGCCAGGGCCACCGCGAGGGTCCCCATGGTTTTGCCCAGGGGCGTGACGGTCAGCGCCGCCGCCAGCATGGCGCCGACGATAACGATGGCCGAGATGGCGTTGGTCACGGCCATCAATGGCGTGTGCAGTGCAGGTGTAACGTTCCAGACCACGTGATAACCGACATAAATCGCCAGCACGAAGATGATCAGGTTGTAGATACCGGGGGAGATAAGCTCTTCCATCGTCTGAATCCCTGCTTAGGCGTTTTTGCGGATGACTTGGCCGTCGCGGCACATCAGGCACGCGGCGACGATATCGTCTTCGAGGTTCACTTCGAACTGGCCGTCTTTGTTGAAGACCAGCTTCAGGAAGTCCAGCAGGTTGCGTGCATACAGCGCCGAAGCGTCTGCCGCCACTGCACCGGCCAGATTGGTCGGGCCGCAAATGGTCACGCCATTCTCGACTACGACCTGATCCGCCACGGTCAGTGGGCAGTTGCCGCCCTGAGCCGCCGCGAGGTCGATGACCACTGAGCCCGGCTTCATCTGCGCCACGGTTTCCGCGCTCAACAGCGTCGGGGCCTTGCGGCCGGGAATCAGTGCGGTGGTGATGACGATGTCAGCCTGCTTGGCGCGTTCATGCACGGCCAGGGCCTGACGTTGCATCCAGCTGGCGGGCATTGGCCGCGCGTAACCGCCGACACCGACGGCGCATTCGCGCTCTTCATCGGTTTCGTACGGCACGTCGACGAACTTCGCACCCAGGGATTCGATTTGTTCCTTCACCGCCGGACGTACGTCCGAGGCCTCGATTACCGCGCCCAGACGCTTGGCAGTCGCAATCGCCTGCAAGCCGGCCACGCCCGCGCCGAGAATCAGCACGCGCGCCGCTTTCACGGTGCCCGCAGCGGTCATCAGCATCGGCATGAAGCGCGGATAGTGATGAGCGGCCAACAACACGGCTTTATAGCCGGCGATGTTCGCTTGCGAGGACAGCACATCCAGGCTCTGCGCACGGGAGGTGCGTGGCGCGGCCTCCAGGGCGAAGGCGGTGATGCCGCGGTCGGCCAGCTTGGCGATGGTTTCATTGCTGAACGGATTGAGCATGCCCACGACAACGGTGCCGCTTTTAATCTGCGCCAGTTCGCTGTCGCTGGGAGCGACCACCTTGAGAATCAGCTCGGCACCAAACGCATCGTTGGCGCTGCCAATCGTTGCGCCTGCCGCTTCATAAGCACTGTCGACAACGCTGGCATTAATGCCGGCGCCGCTTTGCACAGTGACTTTATGACCCTGGCCGATCAGCTTCTTGATGGTTTCCGGGGTTGCAGCAACCCGTGTTTCACCCGTCTGGGTTTCGAGAGGAACACCAATGTGCACGTCAAATCTCCTGCGTGATCTTATTGAGTAAACCCAGGCACTTCGGATGGTGCGGCTGGGGCGGCCGATCAGCACGATCCCGCCGAATCAGGGCGGGGCGCGGCATTTTGCAGGCGAACTTTGTGCCCTTCAAGGGATTATGACGGGTGACGGAAAATTAACTACAAGTCACCCCGTGACCGAATGTCGCAACTAACTGGCTCAAGCCCTTGCAGGCCGTGACTTGTAAGGGACTTTGTTGAAAATTGACAAATTACATATCTTTACTGTGAATGAGGCGTCATTGCCTGCCGATAGC
This sequence comes from Pseudomonas mucoides, assembly GCF_015461845.1. Classification (GTDB taxonomy): domain Bacteria; phylum Pseudomonadota; class Gammaproteobacteria; order Pseudomonadales; family Pseudomonadaceae; genus Aquipseudomonas; species Aquipseudomonas mucoides. The sequence goes on from NZ_JACOPW010000003.1 coordinate 855,284, forward strand.
GGCGCAAAGCCACGTCATCAGGCGCTTGTGGGACGTTTGTGCTGCTTGTCCACACAGTCTGTGTATATGCGACATATAGTTATATCTGTAGGGCTTTTATTATGCTGACTACGGGGTCAGCTAATTGGCTGAACCCTTTAACCCTCTAGGTTGTAGCTGTTCGCCTGATTGAGCAGCCAGTCGCGAAATGCCTTTAAGGACGCCGATTCCACCTTTCGCTCGGGAATCATCAGGTAATAAGCCTTGATGCTCGACAGTGCCTGCGGGTTGGCAATCACCAGGCGCTTCTCGGCCAATTCACGCTGAATAAGGAACGGTGGAATCAGCGCGATGCCCATGTCATGCATGGCCGCTTGGGCAAGCATGGAGAATAGCTCGTAGCGCGGTCCTGTCATGTCCCGTGGGATATTGAGGTGCTGCGAGTTGAACCACTGACGCCATGCATAAGGGCGGGTGGTCTGCTGCAGAAGGGGGAGTTCGGCGATCTCAGCGGATGTCAGATTTGTCTTCTTGCCCAATAGGGCAGGGCTGCACACTGGCATCGGATTTTCGCCCATCAACCTGTGGGATTCGGTACCGGACCAGTCGGCGTCACCGAAGTAGATCGCTGCATCGAAGTCAGTGTCGGCAAACAGAAAAGGCCGGGTACGGTTTGTAAGGTTAACCGTCACTTCCGGATGCTTCTGCTGGAAGTCCTTGAGTCGTGGCAGCAGCCACTGGGTGCCAAAGGTCGGAACCACTGCCAGTTCGATCACGTTGGCGCCCTGTTGCCCCATCACCGACAACGTGTCCCGCTCCACCGCATCGAGTTGCGTGGCGACGCGACGGCTGTAGGAAAGTCCGGCTTCTGTCAGCTTCACACCACGCCGCGAGCGTCGGAACAGTTCGACGCCAAGGAATTCCTCCAGGCTGGCAATCTGTCGGCAAATGGCACCCTGGGTCAGCGAAAGCTCCTGGGCAGCCTTGGTGAAGCTTTCGTGGCGTGCAGCCGCTTCAAAACTGATCAGGGCCGTTGTGCTGGGGATTTTCCTGCGCATGTACGTCAACCTCACTAATCCATCGCATAAAGGCTATTTTGCGATGTTACGGAGTGAGAAATTAGCACAACAGTATGCAAAATCCTCGTTTGCCGTAACGCCGAACCCGGCCTAGGATCAGTCCACGCAATTTGACCCGATTCGAGAGGACACACTCATGGGCGGTAAAGCTAGCTTCAACTGGATCGATCCTCTGCTGCTGGATCAACAGCTCACTGAAGAAGAACGCATGATTCGCGACACTGCCGAGCAATTCGCTCAGCAGAAACTCGCACCGCGCGTTCTCGAAGCTTTCCGTCATGAGAAGACTGATCCGGCGATCTTCCGTGAAATGGGCGAAGTCGGCCTGTTGGGCGCGACCATCCCTGAGCAGTACGGCGGCAGCGGCCTCAATTATGTCAGCTACGGTCTGATCGCTCGTGAAGTCGAGCGAGTCGATTCCGGCTATCGCTCGATGATGAGCGTGCAGTCCTCGCTGGTGATGGTGCCGATCAATGAATTCGGCACTGAAGCCCAGAAGCAGAAGTACCTGCCGAAACTGGCTACCGGTGAATGGATTGGCTGCTTCGGTCTGACCGAGCCTAACCACGGCTCCGACCCGGGCGCGATGATTACTCGTGCACGCAAAGTGGAAGGCGGATACAGCCTGACCGGCAGCAAGATGTGGATCACCAACAGCCCGATCGCTGATGTGTTCGTGGTCTGGGCCAAGGATGACGCCGGCGACATCCGTGGTTTTGTTCTGGAGAAGGGCTGGAAAGGCCTGAGCACTCCGGCGATTCACGGCAAGGTTGGCTTGCGCGCGTCCATCACTGGCGAAATCGTCATGGACAACGTGTTTGTTCCTGAAGAGAACATCTTCCCGGACGTCCGCGGTTTGAAGGGGCCGTTTACCTGCCTCAACTCCGCACGCTATGGCATTTCCTGGGGCGCGCTGGGGGCTGCCGAGTTCTGCTGGCACACCGCTCGCCAATACACCCTGGATCGTCAGCAATTCGGTCGTCCATTGGCTGCCACTCAGTTGATCCAGAAGAAACTCGCTGACATGCAGACCGAAATCACCATGGCGCTGCAAGGCTGCCTGCGTCTGGGGCGTATGAAGGACGAAGGCACTGCGGCGGTCGAGATCACTTCGATGATGAAGCGCAACTCCTGCGGCAAGTCCCTGGACATCGCTCGTATGGCGCGCGACATGCTGGGCGGCAACGGCATCTCCGATGAGTTCGGTGTCGCGCGCCATCTGGTCAACCTGGAAGTGGTGAATACCTATGAAGGTACGCATGACGTCCACGCACTGATTCTCGGTCGCGCGCAAACCGGCATCCAGGCGTTCTATTAATAGGAGAACGTCCATGGGCGCGCTTTCGCATCTGCGGGTACTGGATTTATCGCGGGTACTGGCTGGGCCTTGGTCCGGGCAGATCCTGGCTGACCTTGGCGCTGAGGTGATCAAGGTCGAGCGCCCGGGCAATGGCGATGACACGCGCGCTTGGGGGCCTCCTTTTCTAAAAGATGCCTATGGCGAGAACACCAGCGAGGCCGCCTATTACTTGTCGGCCAATCGTAACAAGCAATCGGTCACCATCGACTTCACGCGTCCGGAAGGTCAGAAGTTGGTGCGTGATTTGGCCGCCAAATCGGACATCCTGATCGAGAACTTCAAGGTCGGTGGGTTGGCGGCTTATGGGCTGGACTATGCGTCGCTTAAAGCCATCAATCCGAATCTGATCTATTGCTCGATTACCGGGTTTGGTCAGACCGGTCCTTACGCCAAGCGTGCCGGTTATGACTTCATGATCCAGGGGCTTGGCGGCCTGATGAGCCTCACGGGGCGGCCGGAAGGGGATGAGGGCGCCGGCCCGGTGAAGGTCGGTGTGGCGCTGACAGACATTTTGACCGGGCTCTATTCGACGGTGGCGATTCTGGCAGCACTTGCGCATCGGGATCACGACGGCGGCGGTCAGCACATCGACATGGCGTTGCTGGATGTTCAGGTCGCCTGTCTGGCTAACCAGGCGATGAACTACCTGACGACGGGCAATGCGCCCAAGCGCTTGGGTAACGCGCACCCGAACATCGTGCCTTATCAGGATTTTCCTACGGCGGACGGCGACTTCATCCTTACCGTTGGGAACGATGGTCAGTTCCGCAAGTTTGCTGAAGTGGCCGGGCAACCGCAGTGGGCGGATGACCCACGCTTTGCGACTAATAAGCTGCGAGTGGCGAACAGGGCGGTGTTGATTCCGCTGATCCGCCAAGCGACAGTCTTTAAGACCACTGCTGAATGGGTCTTACAGCTCGAGCAGGCTGGGGTGCCCTGCGGCCCGATCAATGACCTGGCGCAGATGTTTGCGGATCCTCAGGTCAAGGCGCGTGGGTTGGCGATTGAAATGCCCCATGCGTTGGCAGGGATGGTGCCGCAGGTGGCGAGCCCTATTCGTCTGTCCGAGACCCCGGTGGAATACCGCAATGCTCCTCCATTGCTGGGGGAGCATACGGAGGAGGTTCTGCAGCGAGTGTTGGGTCTCGGGGCTGATGCCGTGGCTGCTTTCAAAGAGGCTGGGGTGCTCTGAGGGCTTCCTCTATATAGAAGGGAGCAGTTTCCCCTTCTATATAGAGAGGAATCGGGTGGTTTTGCACCGTTCGGCAAGTTATTGATGGATAAGCCAAATCATTGCTTGACGGCAGATTCTGGATGTCTATAATTCGCCCCACTTCCGGCGCAGTCGAAACGGAAAACTCCTTGGTAAACAAAGAGTTACGCAGTTTTCGGCAGCAAGCGGCTTCAGGTCAT
>NZ_JACOPW010000004.1 GCF_015461845.1 Pseudomonas mucoides
GCGAGGAACTCAAGGTGCCGGCACGCGGATCGCCTACGCGGTCGTTGGAGATGTTCTCTCCGTTACGGTTGGTGAGCTGGATCTTGGCCTGGGTGTTATCCCAACCAAACAGTTTTTCCAGGTCCAGCGCCGCCCCCAGGCCGAACTGGTCCGCGTAACGCGCGGTTTTGTCGTTGTTGTAGCCACCGTGGAGGTTGCCGCCGACTTCACCGACGTAATCCATCTTGATGTCGATGCCTTGCTCGATCAGCTTGGTCCGCTCGCCACCCCAATCACCGGTCATCCATTCGGAGTCAGCGCTGAACGCGTCAGCCGCGTGCACACTACCGGCCAGCATCATGGCTGCAACTGCTGACAACTGGCAGATAAGCTGAGCGTTGTTGTTCTTCTTCATCCCTACATCCTCGTTTTATTGTTATTAACTGTGTTCTAACGCGGTTACATCAGGCGCGAAGAGCGACAGGCCGCTCACCGCATATCCCCCTGTGGGAGCGAGCGCGCCCCCACATTTTGTTCTTCAGCGGCCTTTGAATTGGGCCACGTTGGCGCTGTGCGCCTCGGCTTTTGGTTCGCCAGCCACACCCAACCGCTCCCCGGTCTTGGCATCGAACAGCAACACTTTCGACGGATCGAATTGCAGGGTCAGGGTTTCGCCCGGGGCCGGTGCAACATCGGGTGCCAGACGGCAGCAGACTTTGGTTTCATTCAGATTGACGAACACCAGGGTGTCGGGACCGGTCGGTTCGGTGACCTGGACTTCCGCGCGGATGGTCGGCAAACCGTTCGGCTCGCCGTTCGCCAGCACGATCTGCTCAGGGCGCATGCCGAGGATCACTTCGCGGTCTTCGAGACCGGCGTCCTGCATGCCCAGCGGCAATTCACAACGGGCCTGGCCGCTGTCGAGCAGCGCGTAGAGACGACCGTCCTTGCGCTGCAAGCGCAGGGGGATGAAGTTCATCGGCGGTGAACCGATGAAGCTCGCCACAAACAGGTTGGCCGGGTTGTTGTAGATGTCTTTCGGCGTGCCGAACTGCTGAATGATTCCGTCCTTCATGACCGCCACTTTGTCGCCCAGGGTCATCGCTTCGATCTGGTCGTGGGTCACGTAGACCGTGGTGGTTTTCAGGCGCTGATGCATCAGTTTCATTTCGGTGCGCATCTCGACCCGCAGCTTGGCGTCGAGGTTGGACAGCGGTTCGTCGAACAGGTAAATCTTCGGCCGACGCGCCAGGGCACGGCCCATGGCCACGCGCTGTTGCTGACCACCGGAGAGCTGGCCGGGCTTGCGGTTGAGCAAGTGTTCGATCTGCAACAGCTTGGACACCCGCGCCACTTCCGTTTCGATATCGGCGGCGGGCATTTTGCGAATCTTCAAGCCGAAGGCGATGTTCTCGCGCACGCTCATGGTCGGGTACAGCGCGTAGGACTGGAACACCATGGCGATGTCGCGGTCTTTCGGGCTCATGCCGCTGACGTCCTGGTCATCGATCATGATCGCACCGCCGGTGATGGTTTCCAGGCCGGCGATGCAATTCATCAGAGTCGATTTGCCGCAACCCGAAGGTCCGACCAGGATCAGGAACTCACCGTCCTTGATCGACAAATGAATGTCCTTGAGGGTGTCCGGCAAGCCGGGGCCATAGGTCTTGTTTACATTGCGAAGTTCGAGCGTAGCCATGATTACCCCTTGACTGCGCCGGCCGTCAGCCCGCGCACGAAATACTTGCCTGCGACCACATAGACCAGCAGGGTCGGCAGCCCGGCGATCATCGCCGCCGCCATATCAACGTTATATTCCTTGGCCCCGGTACTGGTGTTGACCAGGTTGTTCAGCGCGACCGTGATGGGTTGCGAGTCACCGCTGGAGAACACCACACCAAACAGGAAGTCGTTCCAGATCTGAGTGAACTGCCAGATCAGGCAGACCATGATGATCGGGGTGGACATCGGCAGGATGATCAGGCGGAAGATCGTGAAGAAACCCGCGCCATCGAGCCGCGCCGCCTTCACCAGCGCATCGGGAACGCTGACGTAGTAGTTACGGAAAAACAGCGTGGTGAACGCCAGGCCGTAGACAACATGGACGAACACCAGGCCCGTGGTGGTGCTGGCCAGGCCCATCTTGCCGAGGGTGAACGAGGCTGGCAGCAGGACGGTCTGGAACGGCAGGAAGCAACCGAACAACAGCAGGCCGAAGAACAATTGCGAGCCGCGAAAGCGCCACATCGACAGCACATAGCCGTTCAGTGCACCGATGGCGGTGGAGATCAACACCGCCGGGACGGTGATCTTGATCGAGTTCCAGAAATACCCGTCGACGGTGCCCCAGGCCTTGACCCAGCCAATGCCGCTGACCACGGTCGGCCAGCTCAGCAGGTTGCCGGTATTGATGTCTTCCGGTGTCTTGAAGCTGGTCAACAGCATGACCACCAGCGGTATCAGGTACAGAAATACGGCGAGGATCAGCACGCCGTAAATCGCGATGCGACTCAGGCTGATGGAAGGTTTGGCAGCGAAACTAGTCATGACGCTTGGTCCTCAGCTCGGAGTACAGGTAAGGCACGATGATTGCGAGAATCGCACCGAGCATCAGAATCGCACTGGCCGAGCCCATGCCCATCTGGCCGCGACTGAAGGTGAAGGAGTACATGAACATCGCCGGCAAATCGGAGGAGTAACCCGGGCCGCCAGCCGTCATCGCTGCCACCAGGTCGAAACTCTTGATCGCGATGTGGGCCAGGATCATCACGGCGCTGAAGAACACCGGACGCAAGCTTGGCAACACCACTTTCAGGTAAATGCGCGGCATGCTCGCGCCATCGATCTGGGCGGCACGGATGATCGATTGATCAACGCCACGCAGGCCGGCGAGGAACATCGCCATGATGAAGCCCGAGGCTTGCCAGACCGCAGCAATGACCAGGCAATACACCACGCGGTCCGGGTCGATCAGCCAGTCCAGGCGGAAGCCTTCCCAGCCCCAGTCACGCAGCAATTTGTCCAGGCCCATGCCCGGGTTGAGCAGCCATTTCCAGGCGGTACCGGTGACGATCATCGAGAGCGCCATCGGGTACAGGTAAATGGTACGAATGAAACCTTCGCGACGAATGCGCTGATCAAGAAACACGGCCAGCAGCACACCGATCACCAGGGTGATGCCGATGAACATGCCGCCGAAAAGCGCCAGGTTCTTGCTCGCCACCCACCAACGATCGTTGTCGAACAGCCGCTGGTATTGAGCCAGGCCTGCCCATTTGTAAGTCGGCAAAAAGGTCGAACTGGTGAACGACAGAACGAACGTCCACAGGATGTAGCCATAAAAGCCCACCAGAACGATGAACATGCTCGGCGCCAGCACCAGTTTAGGTAGCCAGCGTTGCAATGCATCGAACGGCGAGGCCTTGCTGAACACAGCAACAGAACTCATGGGGAAATCCAGTACGAGAGAAAATTTACGTTGGAAATGCTGCCCCCTTGTAGGAGTGAACCTGCTCGCGATCGCTGAGTGTCAGTCAGTGGATGTATCAACTGATACACCGCAATCGCGAGCAGGCTCGCGCCTACAGGGGCCAGGCATTACTTGGCAGACTTGACCGCGGCGCCGAGTTTCTTGGCGGCATCGGCTGGGTCGGCTTTCGGGTCGTTGATGTAGTTGGTCACCACATCAAAGAACGCACCCTGTACGGCCAGCGTGGTCGCCATGTTGTGCGCCATGCTCGGCTGCAGGCCGCCAGACTTGGCGTCTGCCAGGAAGTCCTTGGCAGCGGTCTGGGCGCAGGAGTCGAAACCGTACTTGCCCATGTCGCTCAGCATGTCGTTGCGAACCGGGATCGAGCCCTTGTTGATGCTGAAGACTTTCTGGAAGTTCTCACCCAGGACGATCTTGGCGATGTCCTGCTGACCGGCCGCAGTACCCGCGTCTTTCTGCTTGAACACGGCCAGGGAGTCGATGTTGTAGGTGAAGGCCTTGTCGGTGCCCGGGAACGCTACGCACTCGTAGTCCTTGCCGGCGACTTTCTTGGCGGCGGTCCATTCGGACTTGGCCCAGTCACCCATGATCTGCATGCCGGCCTTGCCGTTGATGACTTTGGCCGCTTCCAGGTTCCAGTCCTGGCCTTTGCCATCGACGTCCATGTAGGTCGCGACTTTCTTCAGCTCGGTCAGCGCCTTGACCATTTCAGGACCGGTCAGCGCAGCGTTGTCGAGATCGACCAAGGCTTTCTTGTAGCCATCGACACCCATGACCGAAAGCACCACGGCTTCGAACACGGTGCTGTCCTGCCAAGGCTGGCCGCCGTGGGCGAGCGCAATGAAGCCCGCAGCCTTGAGCTTGTCGCCGGCGGCGTAGAATTCTTCGAGGGTGGTCGGGTTTTTGGTGATGCCGGCTTTCTTGAAGACTTCCGGGTTGATCCACAGCCAGTTGACGCGGTGAATGTTCACCGGCACGGCCACGTAGTTACCCTCGTACTTCACGGTATCGGAGACTTTCTTGTCGAGCAGGCTGTCCCACTTCTCCGATTTGGCAACGTCTTTCAAGACGTCGGTGTCGAGCAGACCGGTAGACGCCCATTCCTGGATGTCCGGACCTTTGATCTGCGCCACACCTGGCGGGTTGCCGGCAACGGCGCGGCTCTTGAGCACGGTCATGGCGGTAGCACCGCCACCACCGGCAACAGCGCCGTCCTTCCAAGTGAAGCCGTCTTTTTCGACTTGGGCCTTGAGCACATCGACCGCTGCTTTTTCACCACCCGACGTCCACCAGTGAACCACTTCCACGGAACCTTTGGATTCGGCGGCAAGCACACTGAGAGGGAGCGCAGACAGGGAGGCGAGAGAAATGACAGTAGCGAGGCGAGAAATCGCATTCATCTAGAAGTACCTTTCTTGTTGTTATGCATGCAAGTCTGGTGCTTGCGCTGCATAGGATTTTAAACAGGAGTTATCCCCTCGCAGGTAACGAAGGGACGCTTGAATGTCACCACATGGTTACACAGGAGCGCTCTGGGACAACCTCGTCAGAGCCGTGGCCATGCTGGGCGCCAGGGGCAGTCGTGGAATCAGTACGGCTTGCCAGGCGTGATACAGATCAGGTTTACCCGCCCAGATATCGGCACTTGGGCGATTCTGCGGATCCAGTTCGTGATGCCAGCTGCCGTCGCAATGGTCGATGAAATGAGTGTCACAAAATTCCCAGAACAGCCGGTACCAGCGTTCGTATTGCTCATCGCCCGTGCGTTTGAGCAACGCGCTGGCGGCAGCGCTGGCTTCGCAATGGGTCCAGTGCAGACGGTGACGAACCACTGCGCGGTTGCCCCAATCGAGGGTGTAGACAATCCCGGGCAGCCCGTCGATATCCCAGCCATGACGGCAGTTGTGGTCGAAAAGTTTTTGCGCGTCAGTAGCCAGCCACCCCGGCGTCAGCATGCCGGCCTGAACCCGCGCTGCTTCGAGGTGCAGTAGCAGGCGTGCCCATTCAAAACCGTGGCCCGGTGTGGTGCCGTAGGGGCGAAAACCGTCGGCCGGGTTGTCGTGGTTGTATTCGCGTAGCGGCTGCCAGTCGCGGTCGAAATGTTCGACCACCAGATAATCATTAGCGGCGGCGTGACCGTGGATCACCCGCTCGACGATGCGCTGTGCGCGACATAGCCAACGGCTTTCTTCGGTGACATCGGCCAGCGCGAGGAACGCTTCGGTGGCGTGCATGTTGCTGTTGGCGCCGCGGTACGCTTCTTCTTCGCTCCAGTCACGATTGAAGGATTCGCGCAGGGCGCCCTCCTCCTCGCTCCAGAAATGCGTGTCGATGATGTTGATCGCGTCATCGAGCAAGGCGTGTGCGCCGGGACGTTGCGCGACCACGGCCGAACTGGCGGCCAGGGCCACGAAGGCATGCAGATAAGCCGCCTTGCCGGTGTTGTCATCCAGCGCATGAGCGACGGCAAACCAACCGCCATGTTCGGCATCGCGCAACGGGCCGCTGAGGGCCTGGACACCGTGATCCACCAACTCGGCAAACCCCGGCAAGCCTTGAATATGGGCCATGGCGAAGCTGTGCGTCATGCGCGCGGTGTTCATGGTTTCAGCGCGGGCGTTGGCCGGGAGATGGCCTTTTTCATCGAGATTGCCGAAGCCGTCAGGAAGCTTTGAAGCCTTGGCGAACGCCAGCAGGCGCAGGCCTTCGGCGGCGAGCCATTGCTGGTGGGCAGGCGCGTTCAGCCAACTGCTGAAGGCCGGTTGGAAGGTGTCCATGGGGTGCCTTTTTTGTTGTTTTGACTGAGGGCAGTCTAAACAACGGGCGGGGACGGGCTTGTAACGAAAGGGGCGAGTTATGTCACTGGTTTGTGACATTAGCTAAATGATGTGTTGAAAATCTGCTCGCGAAGAACGATGACGCGGCATTACTAATCAACACTACGAGGCAACTGCAACGTCACCCGCAACCCACCCTCACGCAGGTTTTGCAGACTGACCTCGCCACCATGACTGTGCGCAATATTGCGCGCAATCCCCAACCCCAGCCCATATCCCTGCTGCTGCCCGGCCAGGCGGAAGTGCGGTTCAAACACCTGCTCCAGCCGTTGCTCCGGCACGCCCGGCCCTTCGTCATCGACGTGAAGGATGAACGCGCTCTCGTCGTCATCGATGTGCAAATGCGCGTTCTGTCCGTATTTCAGGGCGTTGTCGATCAGGTTGCCAATGCAGCGCTTGAGCGCCAACGGTTTGCCCGGATACGCCGCCAACGCCCGGCCCTGCTGGGTCACGCGGCCATTGCCGTTAGGTGCCAGGTACGGTTCCACCAGGCAATCGAGCACGTGGTTGAGGTCCACCGGCTCGATGTTTTCGTGAATGTCGGTGTCTTTCACGCATTGCAACGCGCCTTTGACCAGCAACTCCAACTCATCCAGATCACGCCCGAACTTGGCTTGCAGCTTCTCGTCTTCCAGCAATTCCACGCGCAGGCGCAAACGGGTAATGGGCGTGCGCAGGTCGTGGGAAATCGCACTGAACAACTGACTACGCTCCGTCAGGTAACGGCTGATCCGTTCGCGCATGGCGTTGAACGCGCGCCCCACTTCGACCACTTCACTGCCGCCACCCTCGGCCACCGGTTGCACATCAGCCCCCAGCGACATATCGCGCGCGGCCCGTGCCAGGCGCTTGAGCGGACGGCTTTGCCAGTGCACCAGCAAGCCAATGAACAACAGCAAGAAGCTGCTGGTGAGGACGATGAACCAGACCTGTTGCGCCGGCAGGCCTTGCTCTTCAAGACTGGTGTAGGGCTCGGGCAGCAATGACGCGATGTACAGCCATTCTCCCGGCGCCATCTGGATTTGCGTGACCAGCACGGGTGGATTGACCGGTTCGAGGGTCAATGCGTAATGCGCCCAGGAGCGCGGCAACTCATCGAGTTTCAGCCCGCTGTTGAAGATCCGCAGGTCTTCAGGACTGACGAAAGTCACCGAGATATCCGTGTCATGGCCCAGGGATTCGCGCAGCACCTGGTCCACCGCTTTGAGTACGGCCTCCTTGCGCGGGGTGATCGGCAGCACTTCCATGCCCAGGGGTTTGTCGTTGAGCGTCACCACGAAACGGGTGCCGCCCATGCTGCGCAACTGATCCAGTACCAACGGCCTGAAAGCGACGGGCAATGAGCGGAAGTAACTGACGCTGGCCGTCATCGAATGCGCCAGGCTGCGGGCAGCAGTGACCAGGCCTTCAAGCTGCGTGGCACGCAATTGCGAGACCCAGATCACGCTCGACAACGTCTGCGCAAACAGCACCGCCAACAACGTCAGCAGCAACATCCGCCCGAGCAGCGAACGGGGCACCGGCACGCGGGCGGCGAGCTTGCGCAGAAACTCAGTGGCCATTGCTGGCAACCACATTGGCTGCCAGTTGGTAGCCGCTGCCGCGCACGGTGCGGATCAGACGTGGCGGCTTTTCGGTGTCACGCAGGCGTTGACGCAAGCGGCTGACCGCCATGTCGACGATGCGGTCCAGCGGCATCAGATCGCGCCCGCGGGTGGCGTTGCCGATGGTGTCACGGTCGAGGATTTCCTGCGGGTGATCGAGGAACAGTTTCAGCAGCGCGAAGTCGGCGCCGGACAGAATCACTTCTTCGCCATCGGTGTGGAACAGCCGATGGCTGACCATGTCCAGGCGCCAGTCGTCGAACGCCAGCACTTCTGCGCCATTACGCTCCTGGCCAAATTGCGCACGGCGCAACAGGGCTTTGATGCGCGCCTGCAATTCTCGTGGGCTGAACGGTTTGCCGAGGTAATCGTCGGCGCCGAGCTCCAGGCCGATGACGCGGTCAGCTTCGTCGGAGCTGGCGGTGAGCATGATGATCGGCACCTGCGCCTGACGCGGGTGCTGGCGAACCCAGCGGCAGAGGCTGAAGCCGTCTTCGTCCGGAAGCATCACGTCGAGGATCACCAGATCGCTCGGGGCCTCGTTCAGAGCCTGGCGAAAACCGGCGCCATCGGGCGTGGTGCGGACCTGGAAACCGGCGCGAGTCAGGTAGGTATCCAGCAACTCGCGTATCTCTTGATCGTCATCGACCAACAAAATCGACTTGTTGACTGAGCTCACGGGGCGGCGTCCTTGTTGTTTGAATTGGGCGGATTATGCCTGATGAACCTTGGAAATTTGTTGCCTGATCTGGCCTCATCGCGGGCAAGCCCGCTCCCACAAGGTTACGCACACATATTCAGATGTAGGAAATCCTGTGGGAGCGTGGCTTGCCCGCGATGAAGACGACGCGGTTTCAAGCCTGTTCCAGCGCCACGCCCGCGCCCATCAGGCCGGAATACGGCGCTGTCACCAACCACACCGGAATGCCCTTGAAGTAATCGCTCATGCAACCCTTGTCGGCGAAGCACCGGGCGAAACCGCTCTCAAGGAAGAAATCGGCAAACCGTGGGATAACACCACCAACGATATACACGCCACCGCGCGCGCCAGTGGTCAGCACGTTGTTGCCGGCCACGCGGCCGAGCCAGCAGCAGAACTGCTCCAGCACTTCGAGGGCAATCGGGTCGCCCGCGAGCCCGGCAGCGGTGATTGCTTCCGGTGTTTCGAGCACCGGCGTGTGGCCGTCGACTGCACAAATCGCCCGGTAAACCCGAGGCAAGCCGCCGCCGCTCAACGCCGTTTCAGCACTGACATGGCCAATCTCATTGAAGATGTGTTGCCACAATTGAGTTTCCCGCGGGCTGCTCAGCGGCAAATCAACATGACCGCCCTCCCCCGGCAACGCGGCAAAACGCCCTTCACCAAAATCCAGCAAGGTGCCGACGCCAAGGCCGGTGCCCGGCCCAATCACGACCGCTGGCCGCAACGGTTCCGGGGTGCCTTCGCAGACCACGCGAAACTCGCCCGGCTGCAAACGGGTCATGCCCAGCGCCATCGCCGAGAAGTCGTTGACCAGCAACAGTTGCTCGACCTGCAAGGTCTTGCAGAAACCCTTGCGGCTCAGGCGCCAGTGATTGTTGGTGAACCTGAATTCATCGCCACTCACGGGACCTGCCACCGACAGGCACACCGCGCCGATCGAACCCAACGCCAGACCGAGCCCGCTCAAGTAGAGGGCAATCGCCTCTTCCGGGCTGGCGTGGTCGGCCGTCGCCAGCACCTGGACCGACTCCAGCTGCTGGTTTTTCCACAACGCGAAACGAGCGTTGGTCCCACCGATGTCACCGACCAAAGCCAGTTTCAATTAAGCGTCTCCAGGGCAGAAGTAAAGGCGCTGGCGCCCTGCTCTGCGGAGCTGAAGGCCATGCGCATGAAACCAAACAGCTCGCGTCCGCTGCCAATGTTGTTGCCCAACAGGCCTTTGGCAGGTTCGCGCGCCGCGAATTCGTCGGCGTCCACCTTAAGCTCCAGGGTGCCTTTGACGCCATCGACGCGAATGATATCGCCCTCTTGCACCCGCGCCAAAGCACCACCGACATACGCTTCGGGGCTGACGTGGATCGCCGCCGGGATTTTCCCCGAGGCGCCGGACATGCGTCCGTCCGTGACCAATGCCACTTTGAAACCGCGATCCTGCAGCACGCCAAGGAACGGCGTCATCTTGTGCAGTTCCGGCATGCCATTGGAACGCGGGCCCTGGAAGCGCATCACGGCAACAAAATCCTTCTCCAGCAGACCGGCCTTGAAGGCGTCTGCCAGATCCTGCTGATCCTGGAACACCATGGCCGGTGCTTCGACGATCTGGTTTTCCAGCGCCACGGCCGAGACTTTCATCACGCCGCGACCGAGGTTGCCTTCCATCACGCGCAAACCACCCTCTGGCGAGAACGCGCGAGCGACCGGGCGCAGGATGCTTTCGTCGAGGCTGTCGGTCACGCCTTCGCGCCAGACCAGTTCGCCGTTATCGAGGAACGGTTCCATGGTGTAACGGCGCAGGCCATGACCCAGCACGGTGTTGACGTTTTCGTGCAACAACCCGGCGTCCAGCAGTTCGCGGATCAGGAACGACATGCCGCCCGCCGCCTGGAAGTGGTTGATGTCGGCTTTGCCGTTCGGGTAGACGTGGCTCAGGGTCGGCACGACTTCGGAGAGGTCGGCCATGTCCTGCCAGGTCAACTGGATGCCCGCCGCCATGGCGATGGCCGGCATGTGCAAGGTGTGGTTGGTCGAGCCACCAGTGGCGTGCAGTGCCACGATGGAGTTGACCAGCGAACGCTCGTCGACGATTTCGCCGATCGGCATGAAGTCGCCGTTCTGCTTGGTCAGGCGCGTGACCTGATGCGCCGCTTCGCGGGTCAGGGCATCGCGCAACGGCGTGTTCGGGTTGACGAAGGACGCGCCCGGCAAGTGCAGCCCCATCACTTCCATCAGCAATTGGTTAGTGTTGGCGGTGCCGTAGAACGTGCAGGTGCCAGGGCTGTGGTAGGAGTTCATTTCCGACTCCAGCAGCTCTTCGCGACTGGCCTTGCCTTCGGCATAGCGCTGACGCACATCGGCTTTCTGCTTGTTGGAAATGCCCGAGACCATCGGCCCGCCCGGCACAAAAATCGTCGGCAGATGGCCGAAACGCAACGCGCCCATCATCAGGCCCGGCACGATCTTGTCGCAGATGCCGAGCATCAGCGCGCCGTCGAACATGTTGTGGGACAACGCCACAGCGGTGGACATCGCGATCACTTCGCGGCTCGGCAGGCTCAGCTCCATGCCGGGTTCGCCCTGGGTCACGCCATCACACATGGCCGGAGTGCCGCCGGCGAACTGGCCGACCGAACCGATCTCGCGCAGCGCTCGTTTGATCTGCTCCGGAAAGACTTCGTACGGCTGATGCGCCGAGAGCATGTCGTTATATGACGAAACGATGGCGATGTTGGCGGAGTTCATCATCCGCAAGCTGTTCTTGTCTTCGGTGCCGCAACCCGCCACGCCGTGGGCGAAGTTGGCGCATTGCAGCTTACCGCGCATCGGACCGTCGCTGGCCGCACCGCGAATCAGTGCAAGGTAGGCCTCACGCGTGGCGCGGCTACGGGCGATAAGCCGTTCAGTGACCTCAAGGACGCGGGGATGCATGTGTAGAACTCCAGGCTAACGGATAGGGCGACCTGATTGTCTATGCTGAACAAGGACCGTTGTGATTGGGATGACAGACGGTTTTCTTGATCGGTCGGACCAGTTGATTCAGGTCACTCGTTGTAGATTAAACAAAATATTGCCATTAAAAAGGCTTGTTTTCTATTTTTATGCGAATAATCTTGTAATTCCAACAACAAAACGACGGCGGCGCTGTAAATGACTCTTCGAATCGCAATCAATGGTTTTGGCCGGATCGGCCGCAACGTCCTGCGCGCACTGTATACCCAAGGCTATCGCCAGGATCTGCAGATCGTGGCCATCAACGATTTGGGAGACAGCGCGATCAACGCTCATCTGCTCAAGTACGACACTGTTCACGGCACGTTCGACGCCGATGTCCAGCACGACCAGGAGAGCCTGACAGTCAATGGCGACCGTATTGCGGTCAGCGCCATTCGCAACCCGGCCGAACTGCCTTGGGCTGCGGAAAAAATTGATGTGGTATTTGAATGCACCGGTCTGTTCACCGACCGCGCCAAAGCCGCCGCGCATATTACGGCCGGCGCACGCAAAGTCATCATCTCGGCACCGGCCAAGGGCGCCGACGCCACCGTGGTGTATGGGGTCAACCACGACATCCTGCGCCAGCACCACCAAATCATTTCCAACGCATCGTGCACCACCAACTGCCTGGCACCGGTGGCTCAGGTGCTGCACCGCGAACTGGGGATCGAAAGCGGTCTGATGACCACGATCCACGCCTACACCAACGACCAGAACCTGACCGACGTCTACCACACCGACCCGTACCGCGCCCGCTCCGCCACGCAGAACATGATCCCGAGCAAGACCGGTGCAGCTGAAGCCGTTGGCCTGGTGCTGCCGGAACTGGCGGGCAAACTGACTGGCATGGCCGTGCGCGTTCCCGTGATCAACGTGTCGCTGGTGGACCTGACCGTGCAGCTGAAACGCGAAGCGTCGGCCGAAGAAGTGAATGCGCTGCTGAAAGAAGCCAGCCAGCATTCGAAAATTCTCGGTTACAACACCCTGCCGCTGGTTTCCAGTGACTTCAACCATAACCCGCTGTCGTCGATCTTCGACGCCAACCACACCAAGTCCAGCGGCAAGCTACTAAAGGTGCTGGCCTGGTACGACAACGAATGGGGCTTCTCCAACCGCATGCTCGATAACTGCCTGGCGTTGTGCAACGCAGAATGATCGTGGAGCAGCAACCGATGATCGGTATCAGCTTTATGCAAAAGACCATGGCGGCGCGCAAGCGTGTTGCCTTGGTCGCCCACGACCACTGCAAGGTGTTTTTACTGGACTGGGCCGAGCGGCAGAAAGACAGACTCGCACAGCATGAATTGATCGCCACCGGCACCACGGGGTTGTTGTTGCAACAACGCCTGGATTTGCCAGTGGAGAGCATGATCAGCGGTCCGTTGGGCGGCGACCAGCAACTCGGGGCGCAAATCGCCGAGCAGCGGGTCGACATGCTGGTGTTCTTCTGGGACCCGTTCGAACCACAGCCTCATGACCCGGACATCAAGGCGTTATTGCGCGTCGCGGCGGTCTGGAACATCCCGGTGGCCTGCAACGAATGCAGCGCCGATTACCTGCTCAGTAGCCCCATGATGGATCAGGCACACGAACATCGAATACCCGATTACTCGAAATATCTGCTTGGCCGCGCCTGAAGCTTCAACCTGTTTGCGGAACAATCTTGAGTCTGCATCCTGGATGCCCGCCTGACTTAAAAGCGCCCCACCTGCGGGCGCTTGTTTCAGCAGCCCCCCTGCCTCCCCCTGCCGCGCGCCCGGAATCACTGCCGAGAATGTCTTGAATTCCCGGCCATTTCAGGGCTTTTTCCTGCGCAAACGTTCACCTGCTACCGTTCGTCGGCATCCGTTCATGCAATCGTCACACGGCGCCGATGTGCATTGAATGGCGCTAAATGGATTTGGCGTACCGAGTCGATCTCGACTCCTTGCCAACACCTCATCCATTTGTGAGTTCGCCCTATGTTCGACTCTCTCTCTATCCGTCTGAAAATCGTTTTGCTGTCCGGTCTGTGTCTGCTCGGCGTGGTCGCTCTGATCGTCGGCATGAACATTTACCAGACCAATCAGAACGATGATCTGGTCAACGCCTCCAGCAGCAAGATGCTCACCGACAGTGTGCAGAACCTGCTGCAAGCCAAGGCGGCGGAACAGGCCGTGCGAGTGCAGAAGACCTTCGGCGAAACCCTGACGGTGGTGACCGCCCTGGCGGACCAGATCAAGGACATGCGCAACATGGCCGCCAAGCGCTCGCTGGAGGCGGGTGCGTTGCGTGAAGAGTTGAACCAGAGCATCAAGACCGCGTTCGAGCGCAACGCAAAAGTATTGGGCGTCTGGCTGGCGTTCGAGCCTAACGGGCTGGATGGCAAGGACAGCGAGTTCGTCAATGATGCGGTCCGCCAGTCCAACGAAGCCGGGCGTTTCGCCACGTACTGGAGCCGCGCAGGGGGTGAAGTGCTCAACACCGTCATGGTCGAAGAAGACATGACCAAAACCACCCTGAACCTCAGCGGCACGCCCTACAACGTCTGGTACACCTGCCCGCGCGACAGCAAGCGTACCTGCCTGCTCGACCCCTACGCCGACACCATCGGCGCTAACAAAACAGAAGTGTTGATGACCACCATTTCCGTGCCGCTGCTGGTGGATGGCAAGTCCATTGGCGTGGTCGGTATCGACATTGCCCTCGATGCGCTGCAAGCGGCGGCGGTCGACTCCCAGCGTGAACTGTTCAACAGCGCCGGGCACATGCTGATCGTCTCCGGCACCGGCGTGCTGGCGGCTAACAGTGTCGACGCCGGTAAAGTCGGCAAGCCTATCGGCGAAACCCTGGGCGCGGACGGCAAGGACATCCTGCAATTGCTCAGCGGTGGTGCGCCGAAGATTGTGCAGCAAGGCGACCTGATTCGCGCGGTGTACCCGGTCAGCCCGATTGCCGATGCGAAGGCCTGGGCTGTGGTGATCGACCTGCCTAAACAAGTGTTGCTGGCCGACTCGGTAAAACTGCAAGCGGTGCTCGATGACGCCCAGCAAAGCGGCACGATTAAAACAGTGCTGGTCGCCGTGATTGCCGGCCTGGTAGGTTTGCTGCTGACCTGGCTCACCGCCTCGGGCGTTACCCGGCCGATCAACAGCGTGGCCCAGATGCTCAAGGCGATTGCCAGCGGCGACGGCGACCTGACCCAGCGTTTGCACTACAGCAAGAAAGACGAATTGGGCGAACTGGTCAGCTGGTTCAACCGCTTCCTCGACAAGCTGCAACCGACCATCGCGCAGATCAAGCAAAGCATCACCGACGCCCGCGGCACTGCCGACCAGTCTTCGGAAATCGCCCGTCAGACCAGCGAAGGCATGCAGGTGCAGTTCCGCGAAATCGACCAGGTCGCCACCGCGTCCAACGAAATGAGCGCTACCGCCCACGACGTTGCCAACAGTGCCTCGAACGCAGCCAACGCCGCCAAAGGGGCCGACCAGTCGGCACGCGATGGCATGCAGATCATCGAGCGCAGCACCCGCGACATTAATCAACTGGCCGACGAAGTCAGCAAAGCCGTGACGGAAGTCGAAGCGCTGGCGGTGAACAGCGAGCAGATCGGTTCGGTACTGGAAGTGATCCGCAGCATTGCCGAGCAGACTAACCTGCTGGCGCTCAACGCTGCGATTGAAGCGGCGCGTGCCGGCGAGAGTGGGCGCGGCTTTGCGGTGGTGGCCGATGAAGTACGCAACCTGGCCAAACGCACCCAGGACTCGGTGGAAGAAATTCGCCAGGTGATCGAACGCATCCAGAGCGGCACACGCGGCGTGGTCGCCACCATGCATTCGAGCCAGACCCAGGCGCACAACAACGCCGGGCAGATCCAGCAAGCGGTGCAGGCCCTGGGCAAAATCAGTGACGCGGTGACGGTGATCAGCGACATGAACCTGCAAATCGCCAGCGCCGCCGAACAGCAAAGCGCCGTGGCCGAAGAGGTCAACCGCAACGTCTCGGCGATCCGTACCGTCACCGAAACCCTGACCGGCCAGGCCACCGAATCGGCGCAGATCAGCAGCCAGCTCAACTCGCTGACCACCCACCAGATGAAACTGATGGACCAGTTCCGGGTTTAAGGCTTCACCTCGCGCCTACAAGGGGGGGCAGTGTTGAAGCTGACATCATCGTTTCATCCGGCCAGCCAGTTTTTTGAACTATGATCGGGCTCTCGTTCCGGAGGGCCTTCGATGACTGATCTACTCACGTCCATTCAAACCGCACTCGGCTTGCCCCACACCCCAATTCCCTTCACGTCGAGCGGCGCCCTGCCCTCGGCGTTTGCCGTGACCGACCTTGCCTGCGCCAGCATTGCCGCAGCCGGGCAGGCGGTCAGCGAATTGCTGCAGCAGCACACCGGTCGCTTGCCCGGGGTTGAAGTCGACCGCCGCCTCGCGTCGTTCTGGTTCGCCACCTCGATCCGCCCCATCGGCTGGAGCGTTCCGCCGCTGTGGGACCCGATTGCCGGTGACTACGCGACGAAGGACGGCTGGATCCGCCTGCACACCAACGCGCCCCATCACCGCGCCGCGGCTGAAAGCGTGCTCGGCACCTGCGCCGACCGCGCGGCGATGGCGAGCAACGTGGCGCAATGGGCCAGCAGTGGTCTGGAACAGGCCGTGGTCGACGCCGGAGGATGCGCCGCCGAGATGCGCACTTGGGCGCAATGGCAGCAACACCCACAAGGTATGGCCGTGAACACCGAGCCGTTGATTCAGTTCAGCGGCGACCAAGGGCAACCGGCGAAACCGTGGCAAGGTTCCGTGGCTCAGCCGCTGGCCGGGCTCAAGGTGCTGGACCTGACCCGCGTGCTGGCCGGTCCGGTCGCCAGCCGTTTTCTCGCCGGCCTCGGGGCGGATGTTTTGCGCATCGACCCACCGACCTGGAACGAACCCGGCGTGGTGCCGGAAATCACCCTGGGCAAACGCTGCGCGCGCCTGGACCTGCACAACAACGATGATCGCGCGGTGTTCGAAACGCTGCTCAAAGAGGCTGACATCCTCCTGCACGGCTACCGCGCCGATGCGCTGGAACGCATGGGTTACGGGGCTGCTGAACGCCGGAGGCTGGCACCGGGGCTGATCGATGTCAGCCTCAATGCGTACGGCTGGAGCGGACCGTGGCAGAACCGCCGTGGTTTCGACAGTTTGGTGCAGATGAGCAGCGGGATTGCCGAGGCCGGGATGCACTGGAAAAACGCGGACAAACCGACGCCGTTGCCAGTGCAGGCACTCGACCACGCGACCGGGTATTTGATGGCGGCGGCAGCAATCAGGTTGTTGGGGCGCGGGGGTTCGGCGCGGCTTTCGTTGGCGCGTACAGCAAAGTTGCTGATTGAAAATGGCCCGGGAACGGCCGAGGCATTACGAGCGGAGGATGACAACGACCAGGGGCTGGTGGTTGAGCAGACACCTTGGGGACCGGCGCATCGGCTGCATGTGCCGCTGAGAATAATCGGTACTCCGTTGCAGTGGGCACTGCCGGCAACTGAATTGGGTTCCCATCGCGCGCAGTGGGGGTGATTGCAAGGGCCCCATCGCGAGCAAGCTCGCTCCCACAGGTTTTGTGAACAACACAAATCCACTGTGGGAGCGAGCTTGCTCGCGATGAGGCCAGCAGAATCAATACAAATCCCGGATCAGCTCAATCCATCCGGCTCAGCGATGTCCAAAGCAACTGCGCCGCATACCCTCGACAAGGTCGCCACGCCTCGGCGCGCAACAGCAATTCGCGCGCCGTCACCGGCCTTTGCTCGAGTGCCGCCAACGCCTTGATCAACCCCACATCCCCGGACGGAAACGCATCCTCCTCACGCAACTGACGCAAGGCAATGTACTGCGCCGTCCAGTCACCAATCCCGTGTAACGCCAACAACCGCGCCACACCGCCCTCCCGCCCCGGCGCAAACAACAGCGAATCATCCAGCAGCGCCTGAGCCACGCCGGACAAGGTCCGCCCTCGGCTTTTCGGCATGCCCAACCTCGCCAGATCCGCCTGCGCCAACACGACAGGCTCAGGAAAAACATGGCTCAAACCCGCCAGCGGCGAGGAAAAGGGCGCACCATACTGCGCGACCAATTTACCCGCCAACCGAATCGCCGCGCCCACGGTAATCTGCTGCCCCAGCACGGCCCGAATCGCCAGCTCCAGCCCATCCCAGGCCCCCGGCACCCGCAAGCCCGGACGCTCGGCCATCAAGCGCGCCATCAACGGGTCCCGCTTCAACTGCCGATGAATCGACGGCAAATCCGCGTCCAGATCAAACATCCGTCGCACGCGCGCCACGATCTCGGGCACCGCCGACTCCTGCGCAAAATCCAGCGTCAGCTCAAGCGCATCACCGCCCGCCGGCCTGATCGAAAACGTACCGTGAACACCGTTAAACCCGATGCTGCGCGAGTACACCCCATCGGTCACGATTTCCATACCGGCCACCGCCCGCGCCGACAAGAACTGCAACATCGCCGCCCAGTCATACGGCGGTTGATACGCCAGCAGCAACCTCATAACGACAGTAAACCGCTGTACAACCCATATGCGGCCAACCCGGCACCAATCAGGACACCAGTAAAAATGCCCTTCTCTACATGAGTGAACAACGGCTCGCCCTGCTCGTGCTTGGCCTTGGCAAACAGAATCACCCCCGGCGCATACAGCAGCGCCGACAGCAGCAGGTATTTGACCCCGCCGGCATACAGCAACCACACCGCATACCCCAGCGCGACCCCACCGATCATCAGGTCTTTGGTGCGCTCGGCACTGGCGTGTTCGTAGGTTTCGCCGCGTCCGCTCAACAATACCGCGTACGCCGCCGACCACAGGTACGGCACCAGAATCATCGAGGACGCGAGGTAGATCAGGCTGGTGTAAGTGCCGGCGGAAAACAGCGTGATCAGCAGGAAGAGCTGGATCATCACGTTGGTCAGCCACAGGGCGTTGACCGGCACATGGTTGGCGTTTTCCTTCTTCAGGAAAGCCGGCATGGTCTTGTCCTTCGCCGTGGCGAACAGGATCTCGGCACACAGCAGCGCCCATGACAGCAACGCCCCCAACAGCGAAATCGCCAGGCCGATACTGATCAGCAACGCGCCCCAAGGCCCGACGATATGTTCCAGCACCGCTGCCAGTGACGGGTTTTGCAAGTTGGCCAGTTGCGGCTGGCTCATGATCCCCAGCGACAACACGTTCACCAACACCAGCAATGCCAGCACCCCGAGAAAGCCGATGACCGTCGCCCGGCCCACGTCCGAGCGTTTCTCCGCACGCGCCGAATACACACTGGCACCTTCAATGCCGATAAACACGAACACCGTCACCAGCATCATGTTGCGCACCTGGTCCATCACTCCGCCGAAACTCGGGTTGCTTCGGCCCCAGATGTCGCGGGTAAAGACGTCAGCCTTGAAAGCGACGGCGGCAATGACGATGAACATGATCAGCGGCACGATCTTGGCCACAGTGGTCACCTGGTTGATGAACGCCGCCTCCTTGATCCCGCGCATCACCAGAAAATGCACGGCCCACAGCAGCACCGAGGCGCAGCCAATAGCAGTCGGCGTATTGCCCTGGCCAAAGACCGGAAAGAAATAACCGAGGGTGCTGAACAGCAGCACGAAATAACCGACGTTGCCCAGCCAGGCACTGATCCAGTACCCCCACGCCGACGAGAACCCCATGTAGTCACCGAAGCCGGCCTTGGCGTAGGCGTACACCCCGGAGTCCAGTTCGGGTTTGCGATTGGCCAGGGTCTGGAAGACGAACGCCAGGGTCAGCATGCCGACAGCAGTAATGGCCCATCCGATCAGCACCGCCCCCGCGTCGGCCCGCGCTGCCATGTTCTGCGGCAACGAGAAAATCCCGCCGCCAATCATCGACCCCACCACCAGGGCGATCAGTGCGCTCAGGCGTAGCTTTTGCGTGGGTTGTGACATTCCAGCATCTCCATTTTTGTCCACAGTCGGCCAAGGGCTGTCATGGTTTTGAAACCTTCAAGGGGTTGGCTTAACTAAATAGATACAGCGTAATAACGTTTATTAGATAAAGCCATTTCGGACACGGTTATTTATAGCCGATCACTCTATAGGCGTCTTGGCAAAGAGCGAATTTGTCGATGAATCCCAATAAATCAAATCCACACTGGAAACGACTGCCAAATAGTTGCGGAAACGCCAAAACGAACTAATTTAAAGATCGCCAGCCAAGCTCTCTTATTTCGGATAGCTCTGAGCGAGCCGTCTGGAATAGGCTTCTGCGGCAATCCGTGTGTGGCCAGAGCAACATCCAAAAGTCTTTATTTAACAATGGAATGTGCCAATGCACTGATCTAAGTCAGATGTTTGAACAGCTAACAGAACTACTCTGTTGTCTCTCTTCTCCTGCACTGGAGTCATGCGATGTCTGAATCCCCCGGAAAACTGAAACTCGGCGCATTGGTTGCACTGGTTGTTGGCTCAATGATTGGGGGCGGGATCTTTTCCTTGCCACAAAACATGGCCGCCAGTGCGGACGTTGGCGCGGTCCTGATCGGCTGGGCCATTACCGCTGTCGGCATGCTCACGCTGGCCTTCGTCTTTCAGACCCTGGCCAACCGCAAGCCTGATCTGGATGGCGGGGTGTACGCCTACGCCAAGGCCGGTTTCGGCGACTACATGGGTTTCTCTTCCGCCTGGGGGTACTGGATCAGTGCCTGGCTGGGCAACGTCGGCTACTTCGTTCTGCTGTTCAGCACCCTCGGCTACTTCTTCCCCATTTTTGGCGAGGGTAATACGGTCGCAGCCATCATCGGTGCATCGGTCCTGCTCTGGGGTGTGCATTTCCTCGTGTTGCGCGGGATCAAGGAAGCGGCGTTCATCAACCTGGTGACCACGGTCGCCAAAATCGTGCCGCTGCTGCTGTTTGTGCTGATCGCGATTTTCGCCTTCAAACTGGACATCTTCACCGCCGACATCTGGGGTTTGAAAAACCCGGACCTGGGCAGCGTGATGAACCAGGTGCGCAAAATGATGCTGGTCACCGTCTGGGTGTTCATCGGCATCGAGGGCGCGAGCATTTTCTCGGCCCGCGCAGAAAAACGCACCGACGTCGGTAAAGCCACCGTCATCGGTTTCATCACCGTGCTGCTGTTCCTGGTGCTGGTGAACGTATTGTCCCTGGGGATCATGACCCAACCGGAACTGGCCAAGCTGCAGAACCCGTCGATGGCGGCCGTGCTGGAGCATGTGGTCGGTCATTGGGGCGCGGTGCTGATCAGCGTCGGTCTGGTCATCTCGCTGCTGGGGGCCTTGCTGTCGTGGGTACTGCTGTGTGCGGAGATCATGTTCGCCGCCGCCAAGGACCACACCATGCCGGAGTTCCTGCGCAAGGAAAACGCCAACCACGTGCCGGTCAACGCCCTGTGGCTGACCAACGCAATGGTGCAGCTGTTCCTGGTCATCACCCTGTTTTCGGCCAGTACTTACCTGTCGCTGATCTACCTCGCCACTTCGATGATCCTGGTGCCCTACCTGTGGTCGGCGGCTTACGCACTGTTGCTGGCGGTACGCGGTGAGAGCTACGAAATCGACAAGGCCGATCGTTCCAAGGACCTGTTCATCGCCAGCATCGCGGTGATCTACGCCGTCTGGCTGGTCTACGCCGGCGGCACCAAATACCTGCTGCTGTCCGCCCTGCTCTATGCGCCCGGCGTGATCCTGTTCGCCAAGGCCAAGCGAGAACTGGGCAAACCTGTTTTCACCAACGTCGAGAAGCTGATTTTTGCAGCCGTGATCATAGGTGCCGTAGTGGCGGCCTATGGACTGTATTCCGGCTTCCTGACTCTGTAACACCTGAATAATTTGTCATCTGGAGGATCACTGTAATGACCACGGAAAAAGTTAAGTACGGCGTGCATTCCGAAGCCGGCAAACTGCGCAAAGTCATGGTTTGCTCCCCCGGCCTGGCCCACCAGCGGCTCACCCCGAATAACTGTGACGAGCTGCTGTTTGATGATGTGCTGTGGGTCGCCCAAGCCAAGCGTGACCACTTCGACTTCGTCACCAAGATGCGCGAACGCGGGATCGACGTTGTGGAAATGCACAACCTGTTGACCGACATCGTCGCCATCCCCGAAGCGCTGGAATGGATTCTGGAGCGCAAGGTCACCGCCGATTCGGTGGGTTTGGGCCTGATCAATGAAGTGAAATCCTGGCTGCTCAGCCTGGAGCCACGTCATATCGCCGAGTTCCTGATTGGCGGTGTCTCCGCCGATGACCTGCCGGACAGCTTCGGTGGCAAAACCATCCAGATGTTCCGCGACTTCCTCGGCCATTCCAGCTTCATTCTGCCGCCACTGCCCAACACTCAGTTCACCCGCGACACCACGTGCTGGATCTACGGTGGCGTGACCCTGAACCCGATGTACTGGCCGGCACGCCGTCAGGAAACCCTGCTGACCACCGCCATCTATAAATTCCACCCGCAGTTCACCAACGCCGAATTCGAGATCTGGTACGGCGACCCGGACCAGGATCACGGCAGCTCCACCCTTGAGGGCGGCGACGTGATGCCGATCGGCAACGGCGTAGTGCTGATCGGTATGGGCGAGCGTTCGTCGCGCCAGGCCATCGGTCAATTGGCGCTGAACCTGTTCAAACACAAAGCCGTGGAAAAAGTCATCGTCGCCGGCCTGCCAAAATCCCGCGCCGCGATGCACCTGGACACCGTGTTCAGCTTCTGTGACCGCGACCTGGTCACTATTTTTCCCGAAGTCGTGAACCAGATCGTCGCCTTCACCCTGCGTCCGGACGAAAAGAAACCGGGCGGCATCGACATCCGACGCGAAGACGGCACGTTCCTCGACACCGTGGCCAAGGCACTCAACCTGAAAGCGTTGCGGGTCGTCGAAACCGGCGGCAACAGCTTCGCCGCCGAACGCGAACAGTGGGATGACGGTAACAACGTGGTGGCCGTGGAGCCGGGCGTGGTCATCGGTTATGACCGTAACACCTACACCAACACCTTGCTGCGCAAGGCGGGTATCGAGGTCATCACCATCAGCGCCGGCGAACTGGGGCGTGGACGTGGGGGCGGCCACTGCATGACCTGCCCGATCATTCGCGACCCTATCGACTATTAATCTTTGAGCCCTGGCCGCTGCTGCCCTCTACCCGAAGGCAAGCACGGCCAGGGGGATAACCGACATCTAAGGAGATCCATCATGGCTTTTAACATTCACAACCGTAATTTGCTGAGCCTGGAACACCACACCCCTCGTGAATTGCGTTATCTGCTCGACCTGTCCCGCGACCTCAAACGCGCCAAGTACACCGGCACCGAGCAACAGCACCTCAAAGGCAACAACATCGCGCTGATCTTCGAAAAAACCTCGACCCGCACCCGTTGCGCCTTCGAAGTCGCCGCTTATGACCAGGGTGCCAACGTCACCTACATCGACCCGAACTCTTCGCAGATCGGCCATAAAGAAAGCATGAAAGACACCGCCCGCGTGCTGGGGCGCATGTACGACGCTATCGAGTACCGTGGCTTCAAGCAGGAAATCGTTGAAGAACTGGCCAAGTTTGCCGGTGTGCCCGTGTTCAACGGCCTGACCGATGAATACCACCCAACGCAAATGATCGCCGACGTGCTGACCATGCGCGAACACGCCGACAAGCCGATCCACGACATCAGCTACGTCTACCTGGGCGACGCCCGCAACAACATGGGTAACTCGCTGCTGCTGATCGGCGCCAAGCTGGGCATGGACGTGCGCATCTGCGCGCCAAAAGCCCTGTGGCCGCTGGACGATCTGGTTGAGCGTTGCCACAAATATGCCGAAGAAAGCGGCGCGCGCATCACCCTGACCGAAGACACGAAAGTCGCGGTCAAGGGCGTGGACTTCATTCACACCGACGTGTGGGTCTCGATGGGTGAACCGGTCGAAGCCTGGGCTGAACGTATCCAGCAACTGCTGCCGTATCAGGTCAACGCCGAACTGATGAAAGCCACCGGCAACCCACGCACCAAGTTCATGCACTGCCTGCCGGCCTTCCACAACAGTGATACCAAAGTCGGCAAACAGATTGCCGAGCAGTACCCGAACCTGAAGAACGGCATCGAAGTGACTGATGACGTGTTCGAGTCGCCGGCCTGCATTGCCTTCGAGCAAGCGGAAAACCGCATGCACACGATCAAGGCGATTCTGGTGTCGACCCTGGCTGACCTTTAACGGCGCACCCGGCTCCCACTGACTGGACTCAGTCAATGTGGGCGCCGGCTTTTGTGGGAGCCGGGCTTGCCCAGGGCGGCGTTCCGATGATGGCATCACCTCGTTGTGACTGATTCACCGAGGCGTCTGCATCGCTGGCAAGCCAGGCTTCCACAATGACCGCATTCGTCTTACGAGACCTCACTGTTTTCTGGAAGGACTGCATTATGCGTATCGTCGTAGCTCTGGGCGGTAACGCCCTGCTCCGCCGTGGTGAACCCATGACCGCGGACAACCAGCGCGCCAACATCCGGATCGCCACTGAACAAATCGCCAAGGTCCATGCCGGCAACCAACTGGTGATCGCTCACGGTAATGGCCCGCAGGTCGGCCTGTTGTCGCTGCAAGCCGCGGCCTACACCTCGGTGTCCCCTTACCCGCTGGACGTGCTCGGTGCCGAAACCGAAGGCATGATCGGCTACATCATTGAACAGGAACTGGGCAACCTGCTGGATTTCGAAGTGCCTTTCGCCACCCTGCTCACCCAGGTCGAAGTCGACGCCAACGACCCGGCGTTCCAGAAGCCCAGCAAACCCATCGGCCCGGTCTATACCAAGGCTGAAGCGGAGAAACTCGCCGCCGAGAAAGGCTGGGCGATTGCCCCGGACGGCGACAAGTACCGTCGCGTGGTGGCCAGCCCGAAACCGAAACGCATTTTCGAAATCCGCCCGATCAAATGGCTGCTGGAAAAAGGCAGCATCGTGATCTGCGCCGGCGGTGGCGGCATCCCGACCATGTATACCGCGCCCGGCAAACTGGAAGGCGTCGAAGCGGTGATCGATAAAGACCTGTGCTCGGCGCTGCTGGCCGAACAACTCGAGGCCGATCTGCTGGTGATCGCCACCGACGTCAACGCCGCGTTTATCGACTATGGCAAGCCGACCCAGAAAGCCATCGGCCAGGCTCACCCGGATGAAATGGAAAAACTCGGCTTCGCCGCAGGCTCCATGGGACCCAAGGTTCAAGCGGCTTGCGAGTTCGCCCGTCACACTGGAAAAACCGCGGTAATCGGTTCACTCTCGGACATTGAAGCGATCGTCCAGGGCAA
This sequence comes from Pseudomonas mucoides, assembly GCF_015461845.1. Taxonomy (GTDB): domain Bacteria; phylum Pseudomonadota; class Gammaproteobacteria; order Pseudomonadales; family Pseudomonadaceae; genus Aquipseudomonas; species Aquipseudomonas mucoides. The sequence continues at coordinate 24,924 of NZ_JACOPW010000004.1, forward strand.
GGCAGGTACGCGTATCAGCACGGCGAAACCTGGCATTACTTACTTGTAAGGAGAGACGTCTATGGCAAAGTTTGAACCAGGTCACTTGCACATCGAGCGTCACGCGCTGACCCCGGATGATGTCAGCTACAACATTTTCCTCGACTATGAAGTCAGCAAGAACCCCAAAGGGGAAAAAGGCATCCAGTTCAGGATGCATGGCGACATTCAGGGCAAGAAAGTGGACGAGCCCTTCTTCCTGCGCAAGGAGGAGGCCTACAACTTTGCCAACAACGTGACGGTTATCGCCGAGAAGTACGGCATTCCAAAGACACACAGCCAGATTGGTTCGGTTCACAAGCATTACGATCTGATGTTTGAAGACATCCGGGTGCAACTGGACATGAAGTCCGGCGACCCGGTGAACCTCGAGAACTTCGAGTAACCCACACTCCCCCTGTAGGAGTGAGCCTGCTCGCGATAGCGGACTGACATTCACCATGGATGTCGACTGATACACCGCTATCGCGAGCAGGCACACTCCTACAAAGGTTCGGTGTGGGCCTGAAATCCCGCGCAGGATTTCACCATTCGCCCGCCCCAAGGCATACTTGCGCCCCTCCGCACTCCAGAACCAAATACCGCCCCATGCGTATCCACGTCAGTTTCATCGACCGCGTCGGTATCACCCAGGAAGTCCTGGCCCTGCTCGGTGGGCGCAATCTCAATCTGGATGCGGTGGAAATGGTCCCGCCCAACGTTTACATCGATGCCCCGACCCTGAGCCCGGAAGTCCTCGAAGAGCTGCGCGATGCGCTGTTCAGCGTGCGTGGCGTGCAAGCGGTGACGGTGGTCGACATCCTTCCCGGCCAGCGTCGACACCTGCAACTCGACGCATTGCTCGCGGCCATGACCGACCCGGTACTGGCTCTCGACAGTGCCGGCAAAGTGTTGCTGGCCAACCCGGCATTGATCGCGCTGTACGGGCGTGAACCGGCGGGTGAAAGCATCGCCGACTTGTTCGCCGACCCGGCGCTGCTCGACGCGTTGCTGGAACAGGGCTTTCGTTTGCCGCTGCGGGAAATCACGGTCAACGGCCAGACCTTGTTGCTGGACGCCACGCCGATCACCGACGCGGGTGCCCTGCTGACGCTGTATCAACCCAACCGCATCGGCGAACGCCTCTCGGCGCTGCACCATGATCACGCCGAAGGATTCGATGCGCTGCTCGGCGAGTCGCCGGTGATCCGCACCCTCAAGGCGCGCGCGCAACGGGTGGCGGCGCTCGATGCACCACTGCTGATTCAGGGTGAAACCGGCACCGGTAAGGAACTGGTGGCCCGGGCCTGCCACGCCATCAGCGCGCGGCACAGTTCGCCCTTTCTTGCGTTGAACTGCGCAGCATTGCCGGAGAACCTCGCCGAAAGCGAACTGTTCGGCTACGCCCCCGGTGCCTTTACCGGCGCGCAACGGGGCGGCAAACCGGGGCTGATGGAACTGGCCAACCAGGGCACGGTGTTTCTCGATGAAATCGGGGAGATGTCGCCGTACTTGCAGGCGAAACTACTGCGGTTTCTCAATGACGGCAGTTTCCGTCGGGTCGGCGGTGATCGTGAGGTGAAGGTCAATGTGCGGATCCTCAGCGCCACCCACCGCGATCTGGAAAAAATGGTCAGCGAAGGCACCTTCCGCGAAGACCTGTTTTACCGCCTCAACGTACTCAACGTTGAAGTCCCGCCGCTGCGCGAACGCGGCCAGGACATTCTGCTGCTCGCCCGCTACTTCATGCAGCAAGCCTGTGCGCAGATCCAGCGCCCGGTCTGTCGCCTGGCGCCGGGCACCTACCCGGCACTGCTGGGCAATCGCTGGCCGGGCAACGTGCGGCAATTGCAGAACGTGATTTTCCGCGCCGCGGCAATTTGCGAAAGCACGCTGGTCGACATCGGCGACCTCGACATCGCCGGCACCTCGGTGGCGCGCCAGAGCGACAGCGATGTCGACAGCCTGGAGCAGGCGATGGAAGAGTTCGAGAAAACCCTGCTGGAAAAACTCTACGTCAGCTACCCCTCGACTCGCCAACTGGCCAGCCGCCTGCAGACGTCCCACACGGCGATTGCCCATCGGTTGCGCAAGTACGGCATACCCAACAAGCCCTGAGCCTGAGGTTGAACCACAACCCACAAACACCACAAAACCCTGTGGGTGGCCCCAGAACATCTCTCCAAAAACGACCTCCATCTGTACTGAAAGCGCTACAGCGGAACGATATCGCTACACCCCTCCCTGATCACGGCTGTGCAAGGCTTTGATCCACCTCGGCTTTCTTCCCTGACCTTGTCCGTATCGATTTCGCTACAGCGGGCGAATTCCGTCGACTCGCAAAACGCCACAAACCACTGATTAATAAAGACAAAACCAACATTGGCCGTGTTCTTGCTATGTAGTCCGGCATAACAGGGCTTTTTTGCCCAAGCATTCAATAGCGTCCACCAGACGAGTCTGGCCCCCTTAGGAGTTCTCATGAGCGATTTGCGTTTTACTGAAGATCACGAATGGCTGCGCACCGAAGCTGACGGCACCGTTACTGTCGGCATCACCGCTTTCGCACAGAACGCCTTGGGCGACGTGGTTTTCGTACAACTGCCTGAGCTGCAGTCCTACGACAAAGGCGCTGAAGCCGCCACCGTGGAATCGGTAAAAGCCGCCAGCGGCGTCTACATGCCGCTCGACGGCGAGGTGCTGGAAGTCAACCCGGCACTCGACAGCAGCCCTGAACTGGTCAACGAAGATCCGCTGGGCGAAGGCTGGTTCTTCCGCTTCCAGCCAAGCGACGCCTCTGCCGTCGCCCAACTGCTGGACCAGGACGCCTACGACCGCCTGATCAAAGCCCAAGCCGAAGCCTGAGGAGCACCGACATGACCGTAAACCTGACCACCGCCAACGAATTCATCGCCCGTCACATCGGCCCGCGTGCCGGCGACGAGCAAGCCATGCTCAACAGCCTCGGCTTCGACTCGTTGGAAGCCCTGAGCGCCAGCGTTATCCCGGACAGCATCAAAGGCACCAGCGTGCTGGGCCTGGAAGACGGTTTGAGCGAAGCTGAAGCCCTCGCTTCGATCAAAGCCATCGCCGGCAAGAACCAACTGTTCAAGACCTACATTGGCCAGGGCTACTACGGCACCCACACGCCATCGCCGATCCTGCGCAACCTGCTGGAAAATCCGGCCTGGTACACCGCCTACACCCCGTACCAGCCAGAAATTTCCCAGGGCCGACTCGAAGCGCTGTTGAACTTCCAGACCCTGATCAGCGACCTGACCGGCCTGCCGATTGCCAACGCCTCCTTGCTCGACGAAGCCACCGCCGCTGCCGAAGCCATGACCTTCTGCAAACGCCTGAGCAAGAACAAGGGCAGCCACGCCTTCTTCGCTTCCGTGCATTGCCACCCGCAAACCCTCGACGTACTGCGCACCCGTGCCGAGCCGTTGGGCATTGATGTGGTGGTCGGCGACGAACTCGAACTGACCGACGTGACGCCGTTCTTCGGCGCTCTTCTGCAATACCCGGCCAGCAACGGTGACGTGTTTGATTACCGCGAACTGACCGAACGCTTCCACGCCGCCAACGCACTGGTGGCTGTGGCCGCTGACCTGCTGGCCCTGACCGTGCTGACCCCGCCAGGCGAATTCGGTGCCGACGTGGCCATCGGTAGCGCCCAGCGTTTCGGTGTTCCGCTGGGCTTCGGTGGCCCGCACGCGGCGTACTTCTCCACTAAAGACGCGTTCAAGCGCGACATGCCGGGCCGTCTGGTCGGTGTCTCCGTGGATCGTTTTGGCAAGCCGGCCCTGCGCCTGGCCATGCAAACCCGCGAGCAACACATCCGTCGCGAGAAAGCCACGAGCAACATCTGCACCGCTCAAGTGCTGCTAGCCAACATCGCCAGCATGTACGCCGTGTACCACGGTCCGAAAGGCCTGACCCAGATCGCCAACCGCGTGCATCACCTGACTGCCATTCTGGCCAAAGGCTTGAACGCACTGGGCCTGACCGTCGAACAAGCCAGCTTCTTCGACACCCTGACCCTGGCCACCGGCGCGCAAACCGCCGCGCTGCACGACAAGGCTCACGCCCGGCAGATCAACCTGCGCGTCATCGACGCTCAGCGTCTGGGCCTGTCGGTGGACGAAACCACCACCCAGGCTGACATCGAAACCCTGTGGGCTCTGTTCGCCGACGGCAAGACCCTGCCGGACTTCGCTGCGCTGGCCGCCTCGGTACAAAGCACCCTTCCAGCTGCGCTGGTGCGTCAATCGCCGATCCTCAGCCACCCGGTGTTTAACCGTTATCACTCGGAAACCGAGCTGATGCGCTACCTGCGCAAGCTCGCCGACAAGGACCTGGCGCTGGACCGCACCATGATCCCGCTGGGTTCTTGCACCATGAAACTCAACGCTGCCAGCGAAATGATCCCGGTGACCTGGGCTGAATTCGGTGCCCTGCACCCGTTCGCCCCGGCCGAGCAAAGCGCCGGCTACCAGCAACTGACCGACGAACTGGAAGCGATGCTGTGCGCCGCGACCGGTTACGACTCGATCTCGCTGCAACCGAACGCCGGTTCGCAAGGTGAATACGCCGGTCTGCTGGCCATCCGCGCCTATCACCAGAGCCGTGGCGAAGATCGTCGCGACATCTGCCTGATCCCGTCGTCCGCCCACGGCACCAACCCGGCCACCGCCAACATGGCTGGCATGCGTGTGGTCGTGACCGCTTGCGATGCACGCGGCAACGTCGACATCGAAGACCTGCGCGCCAAAGCCATCGAGCACCGCGAACACCTTGCGGCGCTGATGATCACTTACCCGTCGACCCACGGCGTGTTCGAAGAAGGCATCCGCGAAATCTGCGGCATCATTCATGACAACGGCGGCCAGGTGTACATCGACGGCGCCAACATGAACGCGATGGTCGGCCTCTGCGCACCGGGCAAGTTCGGCGGCGACGTGTCGCACCTGAACCTGCACAAAACCTTCTGCATCCCCCACGGCGGCGGCGGCCCGGGCGTCGGCCCGATCGGTGTGAAATCGCACCTGACTCCGTTCCTGCCGGGCCACGCCCAGATGGCACGCAAGGAAGGCGCGGTCTGCGCAGCACCGTTCGGCAGCGCGAGTATTCTGCCGATCACCTGGATGTACATTCGGATGATGGGCGGCGCCGGCCTGAAACGCGCTTCGCAGCTGGCGATCCTCAATGCCAACTACATCTCCCGTCGCCTCGAAGAGCATTACCCGGTTCTGTACACCGGCAGCAACGGCCTGGTGGCGCACGAATGCATCCTCGACCTGCGTCCGCTGAAAGACAGCAGCGGTATCAGCGTTGATGACGTCGCCAAGCGCCTGATCGACTTCGGCTTCCACGCCCCGACCATGTCGTTCCCGGTCGCCGGCACGCTGATGATCGAGCCGACCGAAAGCGAATCCAAGGAAGAACTGGACCGTTTCTGCGATGCCATGATCCGCATCCGCGAAGAAATCCGCGCGGTGGAAAACGGCACGCTGGACAAGGAAGACAACCCGCTGAAGAACGCTCCGCACACCGCGGCAGAGATCGTTGGCGAGTGGACGCATCCGTACAGCCGTGAACAAGCGGTGTACCCCGTGGCCTCCCTGATCGAAGGCAAATACTGGCCACCGGTCGGTCGCGTCGACAATGTGTTTGGCGATCGCAACCTGGTGTGCGCCTGCCCGTCGATCGAAAGCTACGCTTAAGAAAATCAGCGTCTAGCGGCCAGCCTCGGGCTGCAAGGAAGAGCCGATCGGCTTTAACTTGCAGCTTGTTGCTTGCCGCTGAGTGCTCGCGCTTGCGCGCGCCTATAACAAGAAACCGGAGAACAACCATGTCGTTAAGCGTGTTCGACCTGTTCAAGATTGGCATCGGCCCCTCCAGTTCCCACACCGTCGGCCCGATGCGCGCAGCTGCGCGTTTCGCCGAAGGGTTGCGCCGCGAAGGGCTGTTGGCCGCCACCACCTGCGTCAAAGTCGAGCTGTACGGCTCGCTCGGCGCCACCGGCAAGGGCCACGGCAGCGACAAGGCTGTGTTGCTCGGCCTCGAAGGTGAACACCCGGACACCGTGAATACCGAAACCGTGGCCGCCCGTCTGCAAGAAATCCGCGGCAACGGTCGCTTGAACCTGCTCGGTGAACACAGCATTGCGTTCAACGAGAAAGAACACCTGGCAATGATTCGCAAACCCTTGCCCTATCACCCCAACGGCATGATCTTTCGCGCCTTCGACGCCGCCGGCCTGCAGATCCGCAGCCGCGAGTACTACTCGGTCGGGGGTGGTTTTGTGGTCGATGAAGATGCCGCCGGCGCCGACCGCATCGTCGAAGACGCCACGCCGCTGACCTTCCCGTTCAAAAGTGCCAAGGACTTGCTCAGTCATTGCACCACCTACGGCCTGTCCATCAGCCAGGTGATGCTGACCAACGAAAGCGCCTGGCGCCCGGAAGCGGAAACCCGCGCCGGCCTGCTGAAGATCTGGCAAGTCATGCAGGACTGTGTCGACGCCGGTTGCCGCAACGAAGGCATTCTGCCCGGCGGGTTGAAGGTCAAGCGTCGCGCGGCGGCACTGCACCGGCAATTGTGCAAAAACCCGGAATCGTCACTGCGCGATCCGCTGTCAGTGCTGGACTGGGTCAACCTGTACGCCCTGGCGGTCAACGAAGAAAACGCCAATGGCGGACGCGTCGTCACCGCGCCCACCAACGGTGCGGCCGGGATCGTTCCGGCGGTTTTGCATTACTACATGCGCTTCATTCCCGGTGCCAACGAAGACGGCGTCGTACGCTTCCTGCTGACGGCGGCGGCCATCGGCATTCTCTATAAAGAAAACGCCTCGATCTCCGGCGCCGAAGTCGGCTGCCAGGGCGAGGTCGGCGTGGCCTGTTCGATGGCGGCCGGCGCCTTGTGCGAGGTCCTTGGCGGGACCGTGCAGCAAGTGGAAAACGCCGCCGAAATCGGCATGGAACATAACCTCGGCCTGACCTGCGACCCGATTGGCGGGCTGGTGCAAGTGCCTTGCATCGAGCGCAACGCCATGGGTTCGGTCAAGGCGATCAACGCGGTACGCATGGCCCTGCGCGGCGACGGTCAGCACTTCGTCTCCCTCGACAAGGTCATCCGCACCATGCGCCAGACCGGCGCCGACATGAAAAGCAAATACAAGGAAACCGCCCGCGGCGGTTTGGCGGTCAACATTATCGAGTGCTGATGCTCACGCGCACTGCACACTTTTTCAGGAGCTGAATATGTCCACCGAACAATTGCTGAAAACCCCGCTGCACGCACTGCACATCGAACTCGGCGCACGCATGGTGCCGTTCGCCGGCTATGACATGCCGGTGCAATACCCGCTCGGCGTGATGAAAGAACACCAGCACACCCGTGATCAGGCCGGGCTGTTTGATGTGTCGCACATGGGCCAGATCCGCCTGACCGGCGCCAATGCCGCCAAGGCCCTGGAAACCCTGGTGCCGGTGGACATTATCGACCTGCCGGTGGGCATGCAGCGCTACGCCATGTTCACCAACGAAACCGGTGGCATCCTCGACGACCTGATGGTCGCCAACCTCGGTAACGACGAACTGTTCCTGGTGGTCAACGCAGCCTGCAAGGATCAAGACCTGGCGCACCTGCGCAAGCACATCGGCGAGCAGTGCACCATCGAGCCGCTGTTCGAAGAACGCGCCCTGCTGGCGCTGCAAGGCCCGGCCGCCGTCACCGTGCTCGCACGCCTGGCGCCGGAAGTGGCGAAGATGACCTTCATGCAGTTCACCCGCGTGAAACTGCTGGGCGTGGACTGCTTTGTCAGCCGTTCGGGCTACACCGGTGAGGACGGTTTCGAAATCTCGGTACCGGCCGCCAACGCCGAAGCCCTGGCTCGCGCCCTGTTGGCTGAACCTGAAGTGGCGGCCATCGGCCTTGGCGCTCGCGACTCGCTGCGCCTGGAAGCCGGTCTGTGCCTCTACGGCCACGACATGAACACCGAGACCACCCCGATCGAAGCGAGCCTGCTGTGGGCCATCTCAAAGCCTCGTCGTGCCGATGGCGCGCGGGCCGGCGGCTTCCCTGGCGCTGAAACCGTGTTCGCACAACAGCAAGGTGGCGTCAGCCGCAAGCGCGTCGGCCTGCTGCCTCAGGAACGCACACCCGTGCGTGAAGGCGCAGAAATCGTCAACGAGGCCGGCGAGATCATCGGCGCCGTTTGCAGCGGCGGCTTCGGTCCGACCTTGGGTGCTCCTTTGGCCATGGGTTACCTCGACAGCGCTTATATCGCTATCGACACACCCGTATGGGCGATCGTCCGTGGGAAAAAGGTGCCTTTGCTTGTAAGCAAAATGCCATTTGTTGCACAACGCTACTATCGCGGCTGATTGATTGTTTCTATAAGTAACGCGGTTGCGTTGACAGTGCACTAATGTGTAACGCAACCGCCATAAAATAGTGCATATCTTTATAGCCAGCCTTCGTTTATGAACGTTGCTTATAACGATCGAAAACAATTGAACAGCGGCAAAGAATAAGACGGCACTAGTGGATCGACTAGTACCCTCAACCTGAGTAAAACCGGGCCTCTGACGGGGCTTGTTTTTTCTCCCGTAGTTGGCGTAGAGTTTATTCACTGTGTTTGCATGGGTCGCTTGGAATCGTGACCTGGGCAGTAGCCTACAAGTTAGCTACATCCCGTTCGACGTCTTCTTACTCTCCTGCAACCAGCCCCAGTACTCTTTCATGAGAAGGAGACTGTCATTAATTTTTGCGTCAAAGGAAATAAGAAATGTCCCAACGTCAGAGCGGTACCGTCAAGTGGTTTAACGACGAGAAAGGTTTTGGTTTTATCACTCCTGAAAGCGGTCCGGATCTGTTCGTGCATTTCCGCGCCATCCAGGGCAACGGCTTCAAGAGCCTGAAAGAAGGCCAGAAAGTGACTTTCGTTGCTGTGCAAGGCCAGAAAGGCATGCAGGCTGACGAAGTACAAGCAGAAGCCTAATCTTCTGTTACGAAAAAGCCCCTGATGCTGACATCAGGGGCTTTTTTGTGCGCGTAAATCCGTAAAATGGCTTTTTTTCCGCCCAGAGGCTGCCATGTCGAAACACCTGCTCAATCCCCAGGGCGACTTTCCCGCCGCCACCCTGGGTCGTCGCCTGGCAGCGATGTTCTATGACTTCCTGTTGTGTACCGCCCTGCTGATCGTCACCAGCGGCGTCTACAAGATGATCCAGATGGCGATCCTCGGCGAAGAGAAAATGCGCACCCTGACTGAAGCCGGCGCGCTGGACGGGGATCCATTACTCTCGACGGTGCTGCTGTTTGTGCTGTTCGGTTTCTTCGCCAAGTTCTGGACCTGGTCGGGCCAGACCCTCGGCATGCAGGTGTGGTGCATCCGTGTGCAGAATGCCGATGGCTCGTCCATCAGCCTGTGGCAGGCGTTGTTGCGCTTTGTGGTGTCGATTGCTTCTTGGCTGTGCGTGGGCCTGGGGTTTATCTGGCCATTATTTGATAAGCAGAAACGCAGCTGGCATGACATGTACTCCAACACACAGCTTGTGCGCATCCCGAAGAAAACCAAGTAATTCAGCTATACAGAAACCACTGTGGGAGCAAGCTTGCTCCCACAGGTTTTTTAGGACTGGCTCAAAGAGTTCAGGCGTTACCGGCGAGCTTCATCCGCGCAGCCTGAGTAAAGTCCAGCATGCGCTTCAACGGCCGAATCGCCTGCGGAATCAACGCCGGATCCACAAAGATCTCGTTAGTCCCTTCCTTCAAGCACTTCAGCGTGCGCTCAAGGGTGTTCATCGCCATCCACGGGCAGTGCGCGCAACTGCGGCACGCTGCGCCATTACCGGCCGTTGGCGCTTCGATGAAGACCTTGTCCGGGCACAGCTGCTGCATCTTGTAGAAGATGCCGCGATCGGTGGCGACGATCAGGGTCTTGTTCGGCAGACTCTGCGCCGCCGCAATCAACTGACTGGTGGAACCGACGGCATCCGCCAGCTCGATCACCGAGGTCGGCGATTCCGGGTGCACCAGAATCGCGGCATCCGGGTACAGCGCTTTCATGTCTTCAAGCTGCTTGGACTTGAACTCTTCGTGAACGATGCAGGCACCGTCCCAGAGCAGCATGTCCGCACCGGTCTGGCGCTGAATGTAGGTGCCCAGGTGCTTGTCCGGGCCCCAGATAATGGTCTCGCCGTTATCCATCAGGCTTTCGACGATTTCCAGCGCACAGCTGGATGTCACCACCCAGTCCGCCCGCGCCTTGACCGCCGCCGAGGTGTTGGCATACACCACCACCGTGCGTTCCGGGTGCTGATCACAGAACGCCGAAAACTCGTCCACCGGGCAACCCAGGTCCAGCGAGCAGGTCGCTTCCAGGGTCGGCATCAGAATGCGTTTTTCAGGGTTGAGAATTTTGGCGGTTTCGCCCATGAACTTCACTCCGGCGACCAGCACGGTCTTGGCCGGGTGAGCACTGCCGAAGCGGGCCATCTCCAGTGAGTCGGAGACGCAACCACCGGTTTCTTCGGCCAGGGCCTGAATCACCGGATCGCAATAGAAGTGAGCAACCAGCACCGCGTCCTGAGCCTTGAGCTCGGCAGCGATGGCGGCACGGTAAAAAGCTTCCTCCTCGACGGTCAGCGGCTTGGGCTGCTTGGCGTCGAGGTGAGCTTGAACCAGAAGGCGTTCGGAAATCTGCGTCATGTTCGCAAGACCTGCAGGCGCTTTCGCGCGAAAGTCGAGTATACACCCGGCTCCGGACCCATCAGGGTACCGCCGGGAGAGTGAGTATTCATCAGGCACGGACAGCGTTGAAGTTGCGCAAGGCTACAGAATATCCCGTGGATGCAAAAGATGATTCTGACCTGCGTCATGCGATGCAGCCCAGGGCCTGGGCGAGCTCAAATCGCGGGCAAAAAAAAATCCGGAAATCCTCACTTGCGTGGGCCTTCCAGACTTTTAAAACTGCTACAAAAATGGTGGGTCGTGTGGGATTCGAACCTACGACCAATTGGTTAAAAGCCAACTGCTCTACCAACTGAGCTAACGACCCGCTGTGTGGTGGCGCGTATAATACTGATTTTTAAGGACTATTCAACACCTAATTTGAAATAAATCAAAAATAAGGTGTTGGGTCGCTGATTCCGGCCGCCGCAAAGCCTTCTGCACGCAGTCGGCAGCTGTCGCATTTGCCGCATGCACGGCCGTCATCGTCAGCCTGATAGCAGGAAACCGTCAGCCCGTAATTGACGCCCAGCTTCACGCCCGCCTCGACAATTTGCGCCTTGCTCAGGTTCTGCAGGGGCGCCTGGATACGGAAGCCATTGCCCTCTACCCCGGCTTTGGTCGCCAGATTGGCCATGCGCTCGAAGGACTCGATGAACTCGGGACGGCAGTCCGGGTAACCGGAGTAATCCACCGCATTCACGCCAATGAAGATGTCACGCGCACCGAGCACTTCAGCCCAGCCCAAGGCCAGCGACAGGAATACCGTGTTGCGCGCTGGCACGTAAGTCACTGGAATGCCCTCCCCCAGCGCCTCCGGAATGTCGATGCTGCTGTCGGTCAGCGCCGAGCCGCCCATACCGTTCAGGTTGAGGCCGATCACCTTGTGCTCGACCACGCCCAGGTCACGGGCAACGCGTGCAGCGGCGTGCAACTCTGCCTGGGAGCGCTGACCGTAATCAAAGCTCATGGTGTAGCAGCTGTAGCCTTCGGCGCGGGCCATGGCCACGACAGTTGCCGAGTCCAGCCCGCCGGACAGCAGGATGACTGCTCGTTTTTCAGCGGTGTTCAGTTGTTCCGTCATTTCAGCGCCCCGGCTCGTCATTCCAAAGATATTTATGCAGCTGCAATTGCAAACGCACTGGCAGGTTGTCCGCCACCACCCAATCCGCCAGGTCCCGAGCATTCAGGTCGTGGTGGCTTGGCGAGAACAGGACTTCGCCGGCACGCTGGTCAAGACCGTACTGGATCAGCTTGGACACGGCCCAGTCGTAGTCTTCCCGCGAGCAGATGACGAACTTCACCTGATCGTTAGGCGTGAGCAGCTCGATATTTTCGTAGCGGTTGCGATGTGCTTCTTTCGAACCCGGGGTTTTCAGGTCGACAACGCGACTGACCCGGGAATCTACCGCCGAGATATCAAGCGCACCACTGGTTTCCAGTGACACTTCGTAACCGGCGTCGCACAACTGCTTGAGCAATGGGATGGCGTTAGGTTGTGCCAGTGGCTCGCCACCGGTAACACACACATAACGCGGGCGGAAACCGGCCACTTGCTCGAGGATGTCGTCGAGCGGGCGAAGGGTGCCGCCAGTGAACGCGTAGGCGCTGTCGCAGTATTGGCAACGCAAAGGGCAACCGGTCAGGCGCACAAATACTGTGGGCAGCCCGGCAGTTCGCGTTTCACCCTGCAACGAGTAAAAAACTTCGGTAATTCTCAATGTGTCTTGCATAGTCGCCACGGGCATAACAGCTAAACAGGCTGTCCGCCTCCGTCAGGCACTTCAAGGAACCCCGTCACCGCGCAGATCCCAAAAAGCGTGTTTCATAAAAAGGGCGTGAATTCTAACGAAAAAACCCGCGACAAGCGCGGGTTTCTTCGAAACGGGTCAAGCAGCCCTTACATTTTTTGCAGATCACGCTGAGCCAACTGAGCGGCGGAGGTGCCCGGATATTGCGACACAACCTGCTGCAGAATGCCTTTGACCTTGTCGGTGTGACCGAGGCGGCGCTCTACATCAGCCAGCTTGTACAACGAATCAGGCACTTTGGCGTGCTTTGGGTACAGCTGTGAAACCTTGGCAAACGCCTGACCTGCACCTTGCAGATCGCCTTTGGCCAGGTTCACTTCGCCCAACCAGTACTGGGCATTGCCCGCGTATTGGCTGTTCGGGTATTTGCGCAGGAAAGCGGCAAAAGCCTGGCTGGCCTTGTCGAAATCCTTGGCTTTGATCAGGTCGAAGGCTGCATCGTAATACAGCTTTTCCTTCGCCGGATCCGCCGGTTCGCCACCCGCGGCAGGTGCTTGAGCGGCAGCCGCTCCTGCACTTGCGCCAGCAGCTGCTGCACTAGGGGCATTCAAATCGCCACCAGTGGAAGAATTTTCAGGAGTCGCGGCAGGTGCAACGCCGGTTCCTATGCGCCGATCAAGATCCTGATATCGCTCCAGGTTCTCTTGCTTCATGCGCGCTACATCATTTTGCAGTTCTTCGATCACACCCTGTTGGCGCGAGATCTGGTCCTGCATTTGTTGCAGTTGGTTGAACAGCTGACCCTGTGCCGAGACAGGGGTTGAAACCCCTCCCCCGGCATAGGCGCCGTTCGTACCGTAACCCGCAGGCGGATAACTACTCCCGCTGTTAGAACCGGAGTTGTTATCGACCACAGGAACCGCAGCCCACACCGCAAGCGGTGCGAGACTGAGAGCCAAGACAGTTACAGCACGACGGCACGTTCGCATGACGAATTACTTACGCAGTTCGACGCGACGGTTTTGAGCCCAGGACTGCTCGTCGTTGCCGGTAGCAACTGGACGCTCTTCGCCGTAGGAAACCAGTTCCAGCTGAGCTGGGGAAACGCCTTGCAGTACCAGGTAGCGTTGAACGGCTTTCGCACGACGCTCGCCCAGTGCCATGTTGTACTCACGAGTACCACGTTCGTCGGTGTTGCCTTCCAGAACAACGCGAGCGCCGTTTGCTTTCAGGTCTTTGGCGTGAACGTCCAGAGCGCGCATGGCTTCTGGCTTCAGGTCCGAGCTGTCGTATTCGAAGTAGAAGGTGGTGATTGCGCGCAGAGCAGCTTCTTCGCTCAGGGAACCGTCAACGGCACCAGTGTTTGCGCCGTAACCAGCGTTTGGATCAACAGCGCCTTCACCGGCGTTGTCGCCGCCTTTGGACGAGCAACCTACAGCTACAGCCATGGCCAGAGCCAGCGCAGCAAATTTACCAAACTTCAGCATTTCCATCGTGAAACTCCTAATGAACCCCAGTGTGTTAAGTAAAACGTGTAGCGCCGCGTCAGTTCAGGTAAGGGGACCAGGAAGGTTCTCGAACTTCGCCTTGAGCGGTAGGAAGCGGGAGCCTTACGCGTCCATTAATGGACACGAGCATCAAGACTCCCCGGCCCTGCTGGCGGGTGGCGTAGATTACCATGGTGCCGTTGGGCGCAACAGTAGGCGACTCGTCCAGAGTGCTATCAGTGAGGATCTTTACACTACCTCGCTGCAAATCCTGGGCTGCCACCTTGAAATTGGTGAAGCCGTCCTGGCGGTGAATCATCACCAGGGTCTTTTCATCAGCCGACAGTTTAGGGTTGGCGTTGTAGTTACCGATGAAGGTCACACGTTCCGCACCGCCACCACTGACACTGGTTTTATAGATCTGCGGCTTGCCGCCACGGTCGGAGGTGAAGTAGATGGTCGAACCATCCTTACCCCAGAACGGTTCGGTGTTGATGCCGGGACCATTGGTGACGCGGGAGATCTGACGCGAACCCAGGTTCATCACATAGATGTCCGGGTTGCCATCCTTGGACAGGACGAATGCCAGGCGATTGCCATCCGGCGACCAGGCTGGCGCGCCATTCAGGCCTTCGAAGTTGGTGATCTGCTCGCGGCGACCGGTGTCGATGTTCTGCATGAAGATGCGCGGACGCTTCTGCTCGAACGACACATAAGCGATGCGCTTGCCATCCGGTGCAAAACGCGGCGACAGGATAGGCTCGCGCGATTGCAGCAGGGTCACGGCACGGGCACCGTCATAGTCCGAACGTTGCAGTGTGTAGCGCGTGTTCTTCTCGGAGAAACGCTCGGCGGTCACGTACAACAGACGCGTCGAGAACGCACCTTTGATACCGGTGAGTTTTTCGAACGACTGGTCGGAGATGTAGTGCGCCATGTCGCGCAGTTGATCAACGCTGCCCGACACGCTGCCGGTCAGCACTTGCTGCTCGGTGGCGACGTTGAACAGAGCGTACTGAACCTGCAGGCGACCGCCTGCTGGCACGATACTGCCGACCATGATGTATTGGGCGCCAACCGCTTTCCAGTCACGGTAAATGATTTCGCTGGCCTGGCTCGGCTGGCTGATCATGTTCTGCTTTGGAATCGGCGCGTAGTAACCCGAGTTGCGCAGGTCGTTACCGATGATTTCAGCCATGTCGTCCGGCAGCACGCTGCCGCCCTGGAAACCGAATGGCACGACGGCAATTGGAGTGGCCTGGGAGCTGCCACTGCTGACCAGGATATTTTTTTCATCTGCCGTGGCCAGTCCTGCGAAGCAGAACATGACTACAAGCAGTCCTCGAAGAAGGTTTCTCACAAGGCTAGATCCTCAGGTGTGAATGTCATCTTGAATGAACGATAGGGTGCGAAATCAGCTGGCTTCAGACCCTGCATTTCGGTCAAACGACCAATATTTTTTACTGCCGCTACTGCTGAACTGTCGAACGGCACATCACCACTGGAATGAGCAACCGATACGCCGGAGATCGTTCCGTCAGGCAGCATGTTGATTTGCAGAATCACTTTCATGCCCTTGCGGGCCGACGGTGGCTGCGCCCAACCTTCAGAAGCGCGCGAACGAATCAGATCATCGAAGTTGCCCGCGGTCTCATCACCCTGCTCATCCGCCAACGCCTGTTGACGCTCCGGCTTGTCGGACAGCAAATCAGCCAAGGCCTGCGCTTTTTTGTCTTCAACCGATTTACGTGCCGCATCCTGCGACTTCTTCTTCGCAGCATCGGCAGCAGCTTTCTTCTTCGCGTCTTCGGCGACTTTCTTCTTCGCCTCTTCAGCTTCAGCTTTCTTCTTGGCGTCTTCGGCGGCTTTCTTCTTCGCGTCTTCGACGATTTTCTTCTTGGCTTCTTCAGCGGCCTCTTTCTTGGCCTCTTCTTCAGCTGCTTTCTTGGCTTCTTCTTCGGCTTTCTTCTTGGCTATATCAGCCAATTGTTTCTCTTCTGCCTTTTTGGCTTCGGCGGTCTTCTTCGCTTCATCGGCTTTCTTGGCTTCATCAGCCTTTTTCGCCTCATCCGCTTTCTTCGACTCGTCGGCCTTCTTGGCTTCCTCGGCCTTTTGAGCCGCTTCTTCTTTCTTTTGTTCCGCAGCCTTCACCGCTTCCTGCTCGACCTTTTTCTGTTCCATCTGTTCGACTTCGGTTTGACGCGCAGCAGATTTCTGCGCTTCACCCGCAATCTTCTGATTGGTCTGGGTGGTCGCCCGACTTTTCGATTTCAGCTGGTACAGGGTCGCCTGGACAATCGGCTTGGCCGGCGGCAACTCAGGCGTCATGGCAAAACTGACAAACAGCATGCCGAACACCAGCACGTGCAAGCCAATCGCCCAGACACTAGGCCAGAAGTAGCTTTCCGAGGCTGTTGGCTCTCGTTGTTGCTGCATCAGGGCGCCTCGGTAATCAAGCCAACGTTACCGACTCCGGCCTTCTGCAACCCGCCCATGGCGCCCATGACCGAACCGTAATCAACGGTCTTGTCGCCACGGATGAACACCTGAGTACGCTTGCCACCTTCAGTGCCGGCACGAATGATCTTGGTCACCGCGTCAGTCATCTGCGGCAAGGTCATGGCCTTGTCCTGCTGCTTTTCGGTGTCGACTTCACTGCCAAGGTTCCAGTAGTAGGTCTTGTCAGCCTTGATCGAAATGGTCAGGACCTGGGTGTTGTTGTCCTGCGGCAAGGCTTCGCTGGAAACCTTGGGCAGATCAACTTTCACGCCCTGATTGAGCATCGGCGCGGTCACCATGAAGATGACCAGCAGTACCAGCATCACGTCGATGTAAGGCACTACGTTCATCTCGGCAACCGGCTTGCGCTTTTTGCGAGCTCGAGCGATTAAAGCCATTGGAAATTACCTGCTTATTCTTCGCTGGTGTGCACTTTGCGGTGCAGGATCGCCTGGAATTCATCGGCGAAGGTGTAGTAACGGCTCAGCAAGGTTTCGCTGCGAGCAGAGAAGCGGTTGTAAGCAATAACGGCCGGGATGGCAGCGAACAGACCGATCGCGGTGGCGATCAGCGCTTCGGCGATACCGGGAGCCACAGTGGCCAGGGTCGCTTGCTGGGCCGAGGCCAGGCCACGGAAGGAGTTCATGATGCCCCAGACCGTACCGAACAGACCGATGTACGGGCTCACGGAGCCGACGGTGGCCAGGAATGGCAGGCTCTGCTCGAGCTTCTCTTCTTCGCGGGAAATGGCGACGCGCATGGCACGGGCCACGCCTTCCATGACCGCTTCCGGGTCAACGCCTGGCTGCTGGCGCAGACGGGAGAATTCCTTGAAACCGGCACGAAAAATCTGCTCGACGCCCGAATCCGGGTCAGGGTTGCTGCCGGCCTGACGGTAGAGTTTGGACAGGTCGATACCGGACCAGAAGCGCTCTTCGAAGCTCTCCAGGGCACGTCGACCGGCGCGAATCAAATTGCTGCGCTGAAAAATCATGATCCATGAGGTCACCGATGCGGCTACCAGGATCAGCATTACCAGTTGCACCACGATACTGGCATTGCTGACCAGGCTCCACATGGAGGAATGGTCGACGACGTTAGCTTCCACGCTTTATCTCCTGCTTTGAGTGTGTACCCGCGCCGCTCACGTCGGCAAAGGCCGCACGTAGAGCTTCGGGAATGGCCCGGGGTTTCAAACTGTTAGTGCGCACACAGGCCACCAAAAACTGCCCTTCGCAGAGCAGCACATTATCCGTTGCCCGCCTGACCTGCTGCTTGAAACGCAGGCTGACCCGGTTCAATTCGATTACTTCAGCGCTTACCAGAAGCTCGTCGTCCAGTCGCGCCGGCGCGTGGTAACGCGCTTCGCTGGAATGCACGACAAACAACAGGTCCTCCCCTGCCAGCGCCGATTGGGCAAAGCCCAGATCCCGGAGCCGCTCGGTTCGAGCCCGTTCCATAAACTTGAGGTAATTGACGTAATACACGATGCCGCCCGCATCGGTGTCCTCGTAATAAACGCGACAACGATGTGTGAACGGCTCAAGCCCGTTTTGCGCGCGCATACTCTAGTGCTTACTCCTCAGGTTGCCAATCCGGCCAGGCAACTGTTTTTCATTGATCTGCGGGCTTTTTCGAAAAAGCACGGTCCTCGGACCGCACAAAAGCCGAATATATCAGCGCGCAAAAATTATTAATCATCCACGGCGTCAAGGAACTCGTCTACCACGGGCATTTCGCCCAATCGTGACGGAATATTTAAACCGAAGTGCAAATACGCATGCCGGGTCACCACTCGCCCCCGCGGGGTGCGCATGATGTAGCCCTGCTGGATCAGGTACGGCTCCAGCACGTCTTCAATGGTGTGGCGTTCTTCACTGATGGCCGCGGCCAGGCTGTCCACTCCGACCGGCCCGCCGTCGAACTTCTCGATCATGGTCAACAGCAGACGTCGGTCCTGGTGGTCGAAACCACGTTCGTCGACATCCAGCAGGTTCAACGCGAGGTCGGCAATCGGCTTGGTGATATGGCCCTTGGCGCGCACCTCGGCGAAATCGCGCACCCGTCGCAACAACCGGTTGGCGATCCGCGGCGTACCGCGGGCACGTCGGGCGATTTCGAAGGCACCTTCCGGGTCCAGCGGCAAACCAAGGATGCTCGCCGAACGGCTGACAATCGTCGCCAGGTCCGCGGTGCTGTAGAACTCCAGGCGCTGGACGATACCGAAGCGGTCGCGCAAGGGGTTGGTCAACATGCCCGCACGGGTCGTTGCACCGACGAGGGTAAAGGGTGGCAAATCAAGCTTGATCGAACGCGCGGCCGGCCCTTCGCCGATCATGATGTCGAGCTGGAAATCTTCCATGGCCGGGTACAGCACTTCTTCGACAATCGGCGACAGGCGATGGATTTCGTCGATGAACAGCACGTCGTGGGGTTCAAGGTTGGTCAACAGCGCTGCCAGGTCGCCCGGACGTTCCAGAACAGGACCCGATGTGCTCTTGATCGACACGCCCATTTCCTGGGCGATGATGTTCGCCAGAGTGGTTTTACCCAGGCCCGGCGGACCGAAGATCAGCGTGTGATCCAGCGACTCGTTGCGCCCACGGGCGGCCTGGATGAACAACTCCATTTGCTCGCGAACGGTCGGCTGGCCGATGTATTCGGCCAGACTGACAGGACGAATCGCCCGGTCCTGGACTTCCTCGCGGTCACGGGGACCTGGCGTGGCGGCTATCAGACGATCAGCTTCAATCACTTAAATCATTCCCTTCAGGGCACGACGAATCAGGTCTTCACTGCTCAAGCCTTTCTCCTTGATCGCGGAAATAGCCTTGCTGGCCTCCTGCGGCTTGTAGCCCAAGGAAATCAGCGCACTGACCGCATCGTTTTCAGCGGTGGCGATCGGCGCCGGCGCATCTGGCCCGCCCGGCTGGTTGGGAACCAGCGCGAACATCGCAGGTACGGTTTCCCACGCCTTGAAGCGGTCCTTGAGTTCCACCAGCAAACGTTCAGCCGTCTTCTTGCCCACGCCCGGCACCTTGGTCAGCGCCGAGGTGTCCTGGGACTGTACGCAACGGACCAACTCATCGACTTCCAGACTGGACATCAAGGCCAGCGCCAATTTCGGCCCTACACCATTGAGACGGATCAGCTCGCGAAAAAAGTCTCGCTCACGCTTGCCGAAGAAGCCATAGAGTAACTGCGCGTCTTCGCGTACGACCAAGTGGGTGTGCAAGGTCAGCGGTTCACCGACCGACGGCAAGCGATACAGCGTGGTCATGGGCACTTCCAGCTCATACCCCAGACCGTTTACATCCAGAATCAGGTGCGGTGGCTGTTTTTCAGCCAGTGTGCCGCGCAAGCGTCCAATCACGTTACAGATCCTTGAGCGTTGGCCAGATCAATGCCTGGCGACCGACAGAGCAAGGGTTCGCGTCGACAACACAGACACGAAGACCCTCATTCCATAAAAAATGATTGCTGATGCTATCAGAGACGCAGGCGCCCGCCACGACTGCGTGCCGTCCCCAGGCCATGGGGCAGCAGACTGGAACGGGTGTGCGCATGGCAAATGGCGATGGCCAGGGCGTCAGAAGCATCGATTTGCGGTTTGCTGGTCAATTTCAGCATGTGCATGACCATCATTTGCACCTGTTCTTTGTTCGCCGCACCGGTGCCGGTCACTGCCTGTTTGACCTGGGTCGCGGTGTACTCGGCGATTTCCAGGCTTTCTTCGGCACCGGCAACGATGGCCGCGCCGCGCGCCTGACCCAGCTTCAGTGCAGAGTCGGCATTGCGCGCCATGAAGACTTTTTCGATGCCCATGGTGACCGGGCCGTATGTCTGGATGATTTCACGCACGCCGCGATAAACGATTTGCAGACGCTCATGCAATTCTCCCGAGCCGGTACGAATGCAGCCCGAGGCCACATACACACAGCCACGCCCGGTATCGCGCACCACGCCATAACCGGTAATACGCGAACCGGGGTCGATACCTAGAATTAAAGTCATAACGCCTGCGGGTTAGGTAAGAGCACTTCAATACAGCAAACACCAACAGTGGGAGCTGACTCCCACCTTTGATCTTAGTCACCCTTAACCGAGTTGCGCGGCTACCGATTCCGGGATGTCCGCGTTGGAATAGACGTTCTGCACATCATCCAGGTCTTCAAGCATGTCGATCAGCTTGAGCACCTTCTCGGCGCCTTCCAGGTCCAGTTCGGCGCTGGTGGTCGGCAACATGACGATTTCAGCGTCGTCGCCTTTGAACCCGGCCGCTTCCAGCGCATTGCGCACGGAATAGAACCCGGCGAACGAGGTGAACACATCAATGGAACCGTCTTCGTGGGTGACCACGTCATCGGCGTCGGCTTCCATCGCCGCTTCGATCAGCGCGTCTTCATCAACGCCTGGCGCGAAGGAAATCTGCCCTTTACGCTCGAACAGATAAGCCACGGAACCGTCGGTGCCGAGGTTGCCGCCACATTTGCTGAACGCGTGGCGGACTGCCGCTGCGGTGCGATTACGGTTATCGGTCATGCACTCGACCATCACCGCCACGCCACCCGGGCCGTAGCCTTCGTAACTCAGCTCGACCATGTCGTCGGTGTCGGCAGCGCCGGCACCGCGCGCAACGGCGCGGTCAATGATGTCGCGACTCATGTTCGCGCCAAGGGCCTTGTCCAGCGCCAGACGCAGGCGCGGGTTGGAGCCCGGATCACCGCCACCCTGTCGGGCAGCAACGGTCAGTTCACGAATCCACTTGGTGAAAATCTTGCCCTTCTTGGCATCCTGACGTTCTTTGCGGTGCTTGATGTTCGCCCACTTGGAATGACCCGCCATAACTCGCTCCGAATTCTCTTTGAAACATTGCCCGCCACACTCAGTGTCGGCCAGCAACCAAAAAATCTCGACTTAAAGAAAAGGCGCACCCAAAAGGATGCGCCTTTGCGGTCAGCCTTACTCAGCCTTTGGCGTTTCGCGCAGACGAATGTGCAGTTCGCGCAATGCCTTGGCATCCACCTGACCCGGTGCCTGAGTCATGACGTCCGCCGCGCTCTGGGTTTTCGGGAAGGCAATTACTTCACGGATCGACTGGGCGCCAGTCATCAGCATCACCAGACGGTCCAGACCGAAGGCCAGGCCACCGTGTGGCGGCGCGCCGTACTTCAGGGCGTCGAGCAGGAAGCCGAACTTCTCTTCCTGTTCCGCTTCGTTGATGCCCAGCAGGCGGAATACGGTCTGCTGCATTTCCTTGCGGTGGATACGGATCGAACCGCCACCCAACTCGGTGCCGTTCAGCACCATGTCGTAGGCACGGGACAGAGCGGTCGCCGGGTTGGCTTCCAGTTCTTCCGGAGTGCACTTCGGCGCGGTGAACGGGTGGTGCAAGGCGGTGAAGCTGCCGTCGTCGTTCTCTTCGAACATCGGGAAATCGACGACCCACATGGGTGCCCACTTGCAGGTCAGCAGGTTCAAATCGTTACCGACCTTGATCCGCAGCGCGCCCAGGGCTTCGCTGACGATCTTGGCTTTGTCGGCACCGAAGAACACGATGTCGCCGTCAACCGCGCCAACGCGATCGAGGATCACATTGAGGTTGGCTTCAGGGATGTTCTTGACGATCGGCGATTGCAGACCTTCAACGCCTTTGGCGCGCTCGTTGACCTTGATGTACGCCAGGCCCTTGGCACCGTAGATACCGACGAACTTGGTGTAGTCGTCGATCTGCTTGCGCGGCATGCTCGCAGCGCCAGGAACGCGCAACGCGGCAATGCGGCATTTCGGGTCGTTGGCCGGGCCGCTGAACACCTTGAAGTCGACTTCTTTCAGTTGATCTTCAACGTCAACCAGTTCCAGCGGGTTACGCAGGTCCGGCTTGTCGGAACCGTAACGACGCATGGCTTCTGCGAAGGTCATGTGCGGGAAGTCGCCGAATTCCAGGTCCAGCACTTCCTTGAACAGGTTGCGGATCATTTTTTCGGTGATGCCCATGATCTCGTTTTCATCGAGGAAGCTGGTCTCGATGTCGATCTGGGTGAATTCCGGCTGGCGATCAGCCCGCAAGTCTTCGTCGCGGAAGCACTTGGCGATCTGGTAGTAACGGTCGAAGCCAGCCACCATCAGCAGTTGCTTGAACAGCTGTGGCGATTGCGGCAAGGCGAAGAACGAACCGGCGTGAGTACGGCTCGGCACCAGGTAGTCGCGAGCACCTTCAGGGGTCGCGCGGGTCAGGATCGGCGTCTCGACGTCAAGGAAGCCGTTCTCGTCCAGGAAACGACGGATGCTGGTGGTCATGCGCGAACGCAGACGCAGCTTCTCGGCCATTTCCGGACGACGCAGGTCAAGGAAGCGATAGCGCAGACGGGTTTCTTCGCCGACATCGGAGAACTCGTTCAGCGGGAACGGCGGGGTTTCCGACTCGTTCAGCACTTCCAGTTCGTAGCCGAGGACTTCGATCATGCCCGACGCCATGTTGGCGTTGGTAGCACCGGCCGGACGCAGGCGAACCTTGCCGGTGATCTTCACGACGTACTCGCTGCGCACGCGATCGGCGGCAGCGAAGGATTCAGCGCGGTCCGGGTCGAACACCACCTGGGCCAGACCGTCACGATCACGGATATCGAGGAAAATCACCCCACCGTGGTCACGGCGACGGTGAACCCAACCGCAAAGAGTAATTTCCTGGCCTTCCAGGCTTTCGTTCAGTTGGCCGCAATAATGGCTGCGCATCATGGTAGTGGTTTCACTTCTCGTAATTCGAAATTCGGTTGGAGTCCTGCCCATCCTGCCCTTGTTAAAGGTGCCTGATGGTGCAAGCGCTCTCACGTGTCGTTCAACTCAGGCCCTAGACCCTAGTCAGCTTTGTCGCCGCCGGCCAGGTTCTTCTTCGAGCCGGTCTTGAAATCGGTTTCGTACCAGCCGGTGCCGCTGAGGCGGAAACCTGGCATGGACAGCATCTTTTTCAGCTCTGGCGCCTGGCAGGCAGGGCAGTCGACCAGCGGTGCTACGCTGATCTTTTGAATGGCTTCCAACTGATGACCACAGGAAGCACATTGATAGTCGTACATCGGCATGGGGGTTGTCTCGGCGATCAGATTGCTACCGCGCACGCTGGGTTTTGCGGCAAAGAGCGGGATTATATCCATTAAATGCAGCCTGTGCAGCCGTAAGACTGCACAGACTGACACTCAGTCCATTACGCCGCTCTGCGACTAAGGTGTCGCAACGCAGCCCCCTTCCTTCAAGCTGCGCACGACGCAGACAACCCGCACCAGCCCGGTGAAGTTCTTGACCCCGCCGTGACGCAAATGCACTTCGCGGTCCACATGGGACAACAGCGCACTGACCGAACAGCAATTGACCCTGGCCATATCGCCCAAAATATCCCAATAGACCTGCTCAAGCCGCAAGCAGGTCGCAAAACCATTCAAACGCACAGAGCGGGATAAAGGCCGGGCCAATCCCATATCAAATTCACTGACGAACGGATCAACCCTGATCTCCCTCCCCTCGCCTGGCCTGTCTTCGTAAACCATATCGCTGACACTCCTTTGTCATTCCTTGCCTTCTATCAAGAGCTACATCTGTTGTGTTGCCTTATAAAAGCGCAGGCGCAAAGGGATATCCAGATGACTTTATGACCATCGACGTAGGATAAGCCAACAGTTGACAGGGGATCATGGAGCCCGTCCTAGGCCGGCCATTTTCCTACATGATCAAGCGCGATTTACCACGCGCAAAAGAGACTCTAAGAAGCAAAACGGCAAAGGGTCGGCGGCGGGCACGGCGACCTCGTCCTTAATAGAAGAAAGCCGCGCACAACAAACCTGCCAACACCCCACCGCCCCGAATGACGCACCGACCTGCGACAAATCAACCTCCCAGGCACCGCCGGACTGCCTGATTTGAGTAGCTGCAGGCTTTGCTGTTAAATAGACAGTGTGTCGCGACCGCCTATTTTTCGGGGGCTGCGCATAGGCTGATACCGAATACGTGCCCAACGCCTCTTATTGTTCCGAAGCGAACCGTATTCCATCAGCTCTTCCTCGTGATCCGTCTTAACGTGAGTTAATCAAAATGTTGAAAATCGTCCACCTGCTAACGGGCGCAGCGGCCCTGCTGCTGTCCTTCATCCCCAGCCTGCGAGCTGAAGCGGTCCCTTACCTGCAACAACCCGATGCACTGTACCTGGCCTTTTTCGGCCTGCTGAACCTCACCCTTGCTCCTGTTATCCCTTACTGGAACAAAGGCCCTCGTCACCAACTGCAAAACCTGGTCAGCGTTCTGCTGGTACTGGCCGTCCTCCTGCAAATCCTGACATTGCTCGCGCCGATGCCCGTCATCGCCGGTCAACCTGCCGTCCTGTTCAGCCTGGTCGCAGCCATGGCCGCCGTGTTACTGCACCTGGGCGTCAGCTTCTACAAATCGTCACCAGCCGCCGCCTCGCCAAGCTATGACATGAGCAACCGCGATACCGGCACCGTCAAGTGGTTCAACACCTCCAAAGGCTTCGGCTTTATTTCCCGCGATTCCGGCGATGATATTTTCGTGCATTTCCGCGCTATTCGTGGCGAGGGTCACCGCGTTCTGGTCGAAGGCCAGCGCGTGGAATTCTCTGTGATGAACCGTGACAAAGGCCTGCAAGCCGAAGATGTGATCGCCGCACTGCCGCGTCGCTGATTCAAAGGCTAAAAAAAACCGCGAACAGCCAGGCTGTTCGCGGTTTTTTATTGGCTGCTTCTTTATCAAAAAAGTCAGTAATGCGGCGGCGGTGCTTCTTCTTCGAAGGTTTCGAACTGCCCGGCCATTTCTTCCTGGCGCTTGAGCAGTGCTGCCATTTGCAGCTGCAGGCGTTCAACGGCTCGCTGCTGCGTCGCCAGCACATCACTCAATGACTGGATGGTGTCATCCTGAAACGCCAACTGACTCTCCAGATCGGTAACGCGATCTTCCAGGCTCATGATTCAACCCTCCAGAAACGTAAAGTCTTCGGCTAACACCAAACGCAGCCGCTCGCGAATCGCAGCGATCTGGCCTGCATCATAGGGTTTGGCCGGCACCTTGCCCCAGACCGGCGCAGGCCAGGCGGCGTCTTCGCGTTTGCGCACGATCACATGCATGTGCAACTGGCTGACGACATTACCCAGCGCCGCAATATTCAGCTTGTCAGCGTCGAACGCATCCTTGAGCGTTTCCGCCAGCGCGGTTGTCTCCTGCCAGAGCTGTTGCTGCTCGGCGACACCCAACTGAAATATCTCGCTGATATCGTCGCGACGAGGCACCAGGATGAACCAGGGGTAATTCGAGTCATTGGACAACAGCAACCGGCAGAGCGGGAAATCCCCGATCGGTAGCGTGTCTTGTTGAAGCCGTGGATCTAAAGCGAACACTGTGCGCACTCCCGCCTGGTTCTCATTTTTCAGCTTAGCGCCCCTCCCGAGGGACGGCGCGCCAAGCGACAGGACGGCAGCATACCTGCGAACGGGTCTCTCTTCACGGCCAGACACGCGCCCCGCCATGAGACATTTTTTGCCAGAACGCACCATTACAGGACCAACGCTCCGGCCAAAACCGCCGAAATGACTGATTAACAACGATGTGTTCGATTCAGACAAATAACAACACTGGATGAATTCAGCACAGTGATTCAAATTTTTTGCACCAAAAGCGCACAGCTCGTCTACGCTGAGTCGGTCAGCATCCGCCATCTACTCACTTTTGGGGTGAACCGGTAACGTTTTTGGTTGTCACGGCACCGAGCCGGAGGCTGGAACACGATGCAAACCTGGCGTCAAGCCCGAACAAAACGTGCTTGAAACGCCCGGTTTTATGAGGTTTTTACAGGTATAGACAAGCAGGCAGAAAAAAACAGCAACAAAATTCTGTTTTGTGCACGCTTGTTGCATTCACACCCACATCGCCTTGGATGTCTCTGCTGGAAGTGGGGGCCTCAAGGCAAATAAAAACAGCGGCAGGGTTGCCCGATGGAGATTCAGACGTTTCACCAAGGACTCTTTTTACCGATGTTCAAGCCCCGGAAAACAACGTTAAAGTTGCCGGTCCTCTTGCATTGAGGCTGTAAATTTGCGACATCTACCAAGCTGTTTGCGACAGGGTCGTAAAGAAGCTGAAAGGTTAGATACGCAAGTATCGCCAACATGGTCGGCGTGATATAAGTTTGCGCCGACACAAAAAGAAAGAGCCGCCCAGATAATAAAACAGGTGGGACGGCAGTACTCTTCTAAAACCAAAGGAGCAAATCACGATGCGCGTGATGAAGTGGAGCATGATCGCACTGGCAGTTGCAGCAGCAGCCAGTACTCAGTTGGCAGTAGCCGCACCTTTCGTAAGCGACCAGGCAGAAGCCAAAGGTTTTGTTGAAGACGCGAAGGCCGACATTCTGGTTCGTAACTACTACTACAACCGTAACAAGAAAGACGGCGCTACCGACGACAAAGACTGGACCCAGGGCATTCAGGGCAACTTCAGCTCTGGCTACACCCAAGGCCTGATCGGCGTTGGCGTTGAAGCTTGGGGCCAACTGGCCATCAAGCTGGACGGTTCCGACAAATACGCAGGTTCGGGCAACATGTCCGTGGACGGCGATGGCGAAGTCAACAACAGCCAAGGCAAAGCCGGCGCTGCTGCCAAGTTCCGCATCTCCAAGACCGAGCTGAAAATCGGCGACATGCAGCCAAGCACTGCTCCAGTGTTCGCTGTTGGTGGTTCCCGTATCCTTCACCAAACTGCTACCGGCATCCAACTGCAGAGCAGCGAAGTCAAAGACCTTGACCTCGAAGGCGGCCACTTCACTTCGGCAACCAGCCAGGACAGCAACGCCCGTGACGGCGACCTGTGGGCTACTTACGCTGGCGTGAAAGCCAACTCCATCGACTACTTCGGTGGCAAATACGGCATCAACGACAACCTGAGCTTCTCGCTCTACGGTGCCAAGCTCGAAGACGTCTGGAACCAGTACTACGCGAACGCGAACTATACCCTCCCGCTGGGTGGCGATGAGTCGTTGAACTTCGACGCCAACTACTACAACACCAAGGACACCGGTAACGCTAAAGCAGGCGAAATCAGCAACAACGCCTACTCCCTGGCGGCTGCTTTCTCGTTCCTGAAAGCGCACACCCTGACCCTGGGCTTCCAGAAAGTGAACGGCGATACCCCGTTCGACTACGTCGGTGTGGGTAAAAACAACCGCGGTGGCGACTCGATCTTCCTCGCCAACTCCATCCAGTACTCTGACTTCAACGCCCCTGGCGAGAAGTCGGTACAAGCCCGTTACGACCTGAAAATGGCCGAATACGGCGTACCTGGTCTGAGCTTCATGACCCGTTACGTGAAAGGTTGGGACATCGACGGCACCAACACTCCAGCAGGCAGCGCTTACGCTGGTCTGTACGGTGCAGACGGCAAACACCACGAAGTCAACGTAGAAGCCAAATACGTTATTCAATCCGGTCCGGCTAAAGATCTGTCGTTCCGCATCCGTCAAGCATGGCACACCGCCAACGCAGACGAAGGCGAAGGCGATATCTCTGAGTTCCGCCTGATCACCGACTACCCACTCAACATTCTGTAATTGCAGAACGTTAGTTTGCGGTAATCAAAAAAAGGCCCATCTTCGGATGGGCCTTTTTCGTTGGCTATCAATTAAGCGTTAAAACGATCAAATCCGTGAGAAACATGCCTGACCAAAGAGTCAGACATGATCAAAAAACAATCACTGCACCGCAGATTCCTGAACCACGCGAATAACCCGCTGTGGAAACGGAATATCAATACCGGCATTTTTCAAGCGATCACGGGACTGTTCGTTGAACATGAACATCACCTCCCAGTAATCCGCCGTCTTTACCCAGACCCGAAGCGAAAGAGTGATCGAACTGTCACCCAAAGTAGACACCACTGCCTGAGGTGCCGGATCTGCCAACACACGCGGATCTTTGGCCAACTCCAGCAGTACTTCACGAGCCTTCTGCAAGTCCGCTTCGTAATCCACCCCTACGTCGAACACTACTTTGCGGGTGGGTTGACGGTTGGTATTGGTAATGATGCCGTTCGACAAGTTGCCGTTAGGCACGATGATGGTTTTGTTGTCACCGGTGCGCAGTACGGTGTGGAAGATCTGAATACTGTCGACAGTACCGGCAACCCCTTGGGCTTCAATCCAGTCACCGATTCGAAACGGGCGGAACAACAGAATCAACACACCGCCGGCGAAGTTGGCCAGACTGCCTTGCAAGGCCAGACCAATGGCCAGACCCGCCGCACCGATCGCCGCGACGAACGAGGTGGTTTCCACACCGATCATCGACGCTACGCTGACAATCAGCAAAACCTTGAGAATGATGTTCGCCAGGCTGCTGATAAAACCTTGCAGCGCCAGGTCGGCGTTACGCAGGGCCAGCAGGCCACCGAGCTTTTGCGTCACTTTGTTGATCAGCCACCAACCGATGGCCAGGGTGATCACTGCCAGCAACACGCGGCTGCCGTACTCCATGATCATTGGAATCCAGGCTTGGGATGCCTTGACCAGGTTGTCCACTTCAGTATTCAAATCCATCTAATTTCTCCTGATTTCCGGCTATCCGGCACGCGAAAAAAATAAACGGCAGAACGACCAAACCCAGGGGACTTAATCATTTCTGCCGTTGGTTGGGCCTCGGACGCCGAAAACGCCGAGAGGTTCCCAAGTTGAAGGTCAGTCGCGGAAGTTGTTGAACTGCAGCGGCATATCGAACGTTTTGGCGCGCAAGGCCGCGATGGCTTCCTGCAAATCGTCACGTTTCTTGCCGGTAATGCGCACTTGCTCGCCCTGAATAGCGGCCTGAACCTTGAGCTTGGCGTCTTTGACGTGAGCGACGATTTTCTTCGCCAGTTCCTTGTCGATACCTTCCTTGAGGACCGCTTCCTGCTTCATCAGCTTGCCCGATGCGTAGGCGTCCTTGACTTCAAGGCACTGCACGTCGATTTTGCGCTTGACCAGGGCCAGCTTGAGGATCTCGATCATCGCTTCGAGCTGGAAGTCGGCCTCGGCGGTCAGGTTGACGGTCAGGTCCTTTTCCTTGAACTCGAAGGTGCCCTTGCCCTTCAGGTCATAACGGCGATCGAGTTCCTTGACGGCGTTTTCGACCGCGTTGGTGACTTCGTGTTTGTCCAGTTCGGATACCACGTCGAACGACGGCATGTAATCTCTCCAATAAAAAGGCGCGCTCGATTGCAATGGCGCGCGCTTGGCTTGCGGTTAAAATCGGGCTCATTATAACGGGTCTTTTCCAACCGATACTGCGAGCCTCACATGCCTGCCTCAAACCGAGCAAAAAGCTGATGTCGACTACTTGGCATGTATTGGGCGCCGGCAGCCTCGGCACGTTGTGGGCCACACGTCTGGCGCGGGCCGATTTGCCGGTCAGGCTGATCGTTCGGGATGCGCAGCGCTTGCAGGCATATCAAGCCGCAGGCGGTTTGACGCTGGTCGAGCACGGCGTAGCCAATACCTATGATATCCCCGGCGAAACACCGGACAGCCGCGAACCGATCAGCCGCCTGTTGGTGGCCTGCAAGGCTTACGACGCCGAGAAAGCCGTCGCACAACTGGCGCCACGCCTGACACCCGACGCCGAGCTGATCCTGCTGCAGAACGGCCTCGGCAGTCAGGACGCCGTGGCGGCGCAGGTGCCGCAAGCCCGTTGCGTGAGTGCATCGAGTACCGAAGGCGCGTTTCGCGATGGCGACTGGCGTGTGGTGTTCGCGGGCCACGGTTACACCTGGCTGGGGGATGCAGGCCATCCGGTTGCGCCGATCTGGCTGGATGACTTGGTGGCTGCCGGAATCCCCCATGAATGGAGCACCGACATCCTCACGCGGCTGTGGCGAAAACTGGCGCTTAACTGTGCGATCAACCCCCTGACAGTCCTTCATAACTGCCGTAATGGCGGGTTGCAGGCGCATCAGTGCGAAGTCGCGACCCTCTGCGGTGAATTGACCGAGTTGCTGGAACGGTGTGGTCAGCCCGCTGCGGCAGAAAACCTGCAACAGGAAGTCGAGCGCGTCATCCAGGCCACGGCGGCCAACTACTCCTCGATGTACCAGGACGTCGCGAATCAGCGCCGCACCGAAATCACCTACCTGCTGGGCCATGTGTGCAAAGTGGCCGAGCGTCATCAACTGAACCTGCCCCACCTGCATCAATTACAGCAGCGGCTGATCGGCCATCTGCACAGCCTTGGATTGCCCAGCGACTGAGCAGCGGCTACGCTGGCCACGTGTTCCATTTAAGCGACGAACCTGATGCCATTGCGCCAGCGCCTTGAAAACCTTCCCGTCGGCCAGAAGCTGCTGGCCGCCCTGCTGGTGCTGTTGATCACCATCCTGCTGGTTGCCAACCTGACCTTCATCAGCGCGGCGTATTACATCTCCCAGGAAAGCATGGCGCCCCAAGCCTTGCAGACCATTGGCCGACTGGTGTCGAACCCGAGCCTGGTGGCCGACGCCCTGAAGACGCCACAAAACGCCGAACGCCTGCTCAACGAACTCAACAGTTACTCGCCGCTGCGTGCAGCCGCCATTTATGACGGCAAGGGCGAACGGCTGGCCCAGTTGCAGCATGGCGACAAACTCAGCCTGCCGGGGCGCTATCAGCACATAGAGGCTTGGCAAGCGACCGAGTTTCGCAGCAATCAACTGATCACCCTGCCCCGCCCCGGCACTGAGCCTGGTCATTTGTTGCTGGTGGCCAGCAGTGAGCTGCCAATGGCGTTCTACACCGGCACCCTGACTGCCAGCCTGGGCATTCTGATCTTCAGCGTGTTGTTGTGGCTGGTGATTGCCCGGCAAATCAAACGGCTGATTACCCGCCCCATCCATGAGCTCGAAGAGCTGTCCCGGCAGGTGACCCGCGAAGAGAACTACGCGCTGCGAGCCTCCCGTGGCAACCACGACGAAATCGGCAGCCTCGCCGAGGCGTTCAACACCATGCTCTCGCGGATCGAAGCCCGTGAGCAGCAACTCAAACGTGCCCGGGACGACTCCCAGGCCGCTTACGACCAGGCCCAGGGCCTGGCCGAAGAAACGCGCCATACCAATCGCAAGCTGGAACTCGAAGTCCAGGTGCGCAGCAAGATCGAGAAAAAGCTCACCGGTTTCCAGAACTACCTCAACAGCATCATCGACTCCATGCCGTCGGCGCTGATCGCCCTCGACGAACAGCTCTACGTGACCCAGTGGAATCAGGAGGCCAGCGCCCTGTCCGGCACGCGTCTGGACGAAGCGCTGAACCAGCCGATCTTCCTCGCCTTCGAACCGTTGAAGCCGTTTCTGCCGCAGCTCAAGCAAACCGTCGAGCAGCACACCGTGGCCAAGATCGAGCGGGTAACGTGGTTCAAGGACGATGAGCCCAAGCATTACGCCCTGACCTTTTACCCGCTGATGGGCGGTGCCGGGCGCGGCGTGGTGATCCGGATCGATGACATCACTCAGCGCCTGTCGCTGGAAGAAATGATGGTGCAGTCGGAGAAAATGCTCTCGGTCGGTGGCCTCGCCGCCGGCATGGCCCACGAAATCAATAACCCGTTGGGCGCGATCCTGCACAACGTGCAGAACATTCGCCGACGCCTGTCACCTGACCTGCCGAAGAACCTGGAGCAGGCCGAGCACATTGGCATCGAGCTGGAAACGGTCAACCGGTACCTGCAAGCGCGCGAAGTCCCGCAACTGCTCGACGGCATTCAGCAAGCCGGCGCCCGGGCGGCGAAGATTGTGACGCACATGCTCAGCTTCAGCCGTCGCAGCACCCGGCAAATGGCCCCGTGCGACCTGCCGGCGCTGATCGATCAAGCGGTGGAAATCGCCGGTAACGACTTCGACCTGGCGATTGGTTTCGACTTCAAGGGCCAGGCAATCATTCGCCAGTTCGATCCGGCCCTCGGCCCGGTGCCCGGCACGGCCAACGAATTGGAGCAGGTGCTGCTCAACCTGTTGAAAAACGCGGCTCAGGCCATTCACCAGCGTGAAGATGACCGCGAACCGGGACGGATCATTCTGCGCACCAAACTGAATCCGCCCTGGGCGGAAATCCAGGTGGAGGACAACGGCATCGGCATGAGCGAAAACGTGCGCAAACGCACGTTCGAGCCGTTCTTCACCACCAAGGAAATCGGCCAGGGCACGGGGTTGGGCCTGTCGGTTTCCTATTTCATCATCACCAACAATCACAAGGGCCAGATGGAAGTGCAATCGACGCCGGGCCAAGGCACCTGTTTCACCTTGCGCCTGCCCTTGGCGGGCACGCCAGTCATCTCTCAAGAACTCAATCAGCTATCGAGGTAACCCATGGGCTTTCGCTTGTCGAAAATTTACACCCGCACTGGCGACAAAGGCGAAACCGGGCTTGGCGATGGTCGCCGGGTGCCCAAGGATCACCCGCGGATCGAGGCCATTGGCGAAGTCGACTCGCTGAACAGCCAGGTCGGTGTGCTGTTGGCCGGGTTGGCCGCAGAACGCATCACATATCCGGGGTTGAACGAGGTGATCGAGGTGTTGGCGCCTTGCCAGCACCGCTTGTTCGACTTGGGTGGCGAGCTGGCGATGCCGGAGTATCAGGCGTTGGACGCGGCGGAGATCGAACGCCTGGAAGCGGCGATTGATCACTGGAATGAAGAGTTGGGACCGCTGGAGAATTTCATACTGCCCGGCGGTTCAGCGTTGATCGCTCAGGCGCATGTGTGCAGGTGCCTGGCGCGCACTGCGGAACGGCGGTGCCAGCAGTTGAATGCGATTGAACCGTTGGCCGGGGTTGGGTTGGCGTATATCAATCGGTTGTCGGATGTGTTGT
Source organism: Pseudomonas mucoides (assembly GCF_015461845.1). Taxonomy (GTDB): domain Bacteria; phylum Pseudomonadota; class Gammaproteobacteria; order Pseudomonadales; family Pseudomonadaceae; genus Aquipseudomonas; species Aquipseudomonas mucoides. Next base: position 58,274 of record NZ_JACOPW010000004.1, read on the forward strand.
TTGTGGTGGCGCGGGTGATTGCCAAGCGGCAGGGGGTTGCGGAGATTTTGTGGCAGGCGGCGGTGAAACCTCAGGTTTAACCGGCGCCTGCTCGCGATGGGGGTGGCAGCTACTCCAAAGAATCCGGCCAGAACGCCCGAATCCCCGCCACGCCCTGAGCCCCGGCTTCCCAGGCTTGTTGCCGCTCTGCCGGGCCAACACCGCCCAACAGGAACACTGGCTTGCTGAAGCCCGTCATCAACGCCGAAGCCTGATCCCAACCCAACGGCTGCGCATCCGGATGAGTCTGGGTCTTCTGCACCGGCGAGAGGGTCACAAAGTCCACGCCCATTTGCTCGGCCAACGCCAGTTCTTCAGCGTTATGACACGACGCCGCCAACCAGCGCGACGCCGGCAGTGGTCGCCCGGCCGCTGCGTATTTACGCAACTGGGCGGAGGTGATGTGCCAACCGGCGGACGGGAAATCACCAAGCCATTCGAACGGCCCCTTGATCATCAGTTGCGCCTTGCCCGCACACAGCCCGGCTGCGTCCACCGCCAGGTCGCGGTACTTTGGATCGTAGCCGTTGGGCGCCCGTAGCTGGATCAACTTGATCCCACCGGCGATGGCTTTCTGAATGCCGCGCAGCAAGGCCGGGGTTTCCAGATCTTCGGGGGTAATCAGATACTCCGCGGGCAAGCGTGCAGCCGCGACGATCGGCTGGTTGGCCGCCGGGAACTCGTAGTTCAGCAGGTCGCGTGGTGACACCCATTCCAACGGCTGACCTTCGGCGCCGTGGGGTTCGCCGGTAAAAGCCGAGACCTCCCAGACATCCAGTAACACGTGCTTGTCCGGGTAGTCGTGATGAACTTTGATCAGCGGTCGCGCGGCGCTGACCACAATGCCCAGCTCTTCCTGAAGCTCACGACTCAGTGCGGTTTCGACGGACTCGTCGCCCTCGACCTTGCCACCGGGAAACTCCCACAAACCGCCCTGGTGCTGAGTGTCGGCACGGCGTGCGATAAGGATCTTGCCGCTGTTATCACGGATAACGGCAGCGGCTACATGAACTCGTTTCACTGCCCGACCTCCTCCAGACCTGCCTTCTGCCAGGCCTTGAACGCCGGCCATTGGTAGATGGCTTCGACATAGGCTTCGTCCGCTGCCGGCAATTTCACCTGATAGGTGCGCAGGCGTACGGCAATCGGGGCGAAGAACGCATCGGCCAGGGTTGCGCCGCCGAACAGGAACGGACCAATGTCAGTCGCCACCGTTCGGCATTCCGCCCACAACGCCAGCATGCGCTGGATATCGGCCTGAACATCATCAGGCGTCGGCGACAGCGGCGCATTGCGGCTCAGGTCGAACGGCATGTTGCCGCGCATGGCAAAGAACCCCGCGTGCATCTGCGCACAAGCCGAACGCGCCTGGGCTCGGGCGGCGGTATCTTTTGGCCAGAGACTGGCATTGGGGAACTGCTCGGCCAGGTACTCGGCAATCGCCAGGGAATCGGCGATGGTGCCGTGTTCGGTTTTCAGCAGCGGGACTTTGCCGGTCGGCGAATGCTTGAGCAGGCGTTCGCGGGTGTCGGGTTGACCCAGTTTGATCAATTCTTCGGTGTAGGCCGCGCCGGTCAGCTCGAGGGCCAGTGCGCCGCGCAGGGACCAGGAGGAAAGCAGTTTGTCGCCGATGATCAGGTGGAGGCTCATGTTCGGGACCTTTTTTGATGAGGGGTACAGACCGGAATCTTCGGTGTCTGGCCGTCCGTCATCGCGGGCAAGCCTGCCCCCACAGTGAACGCGTTGAACACAACCTTTGTGTACGCCACTGAACCTGTGGGAGCGGGCTTGCCCGCGATGGGGGTGAATCGATCTTAAGTACGGTACTCGGCGTTGATCTTCACGTATTCGTGGGACAAGTCGGTGGTCCAGATGGTTTCGCTGCAATCGCCGCGACCCAGTTCGATACGGATGGTGATCTCTTCCTGCTGCATCACTGCAGCGCCCTGGGCTTCAGTGTAAGTCGCGGCACGCGCACCACGGCTGGCAATGCACACGTCGCCGAGGAACACGTCGATCTTGCTCACGTCCAGGTTCGGCACGCCGGCACGGCCAACGGCAGCCAGGATGCGGCCCCAGTTCGGGTCGGAAGCGAACAACGCCGTCTTGATCAGCGGCGAGTGCGCCACGGTGTAGCCGACGTCCAGGCATTCCTGGTGATTGCCGCCGCCGTTGACTTCAACGGTGACAAACTTGGTCGCGCCTTCGCCGTCGCGAACGATGGCCTGGGCCACGTCCATGCACACTTCGAATACAGCCTGCTTCAACTTGGCGAACAACTCGCCTTCGGCACGGGTGATTTCCGGCAGTGCAGCCTGACCGGTGGCGATCAACATGCAGCAGTCGTTGGTCGACGTGTCGCCGTCGATGGTGATGCGGTTGAACGACTTGTTGGCACCGTCCAACAACAGGTTTTGCAGCACATCGCGGGAGACTTTGGCGTCGGTGGCGATGTAGCCGAGCATGGTCGCCATGTTCGGACGGATCATGCCCGCGCCTTTGCTGATGCCGGTGACGGTGATGGTCACGCCGTCATGCTGGAACTGGCGGCTCGCCCCCTTGGGCAGGGTGTCGGTGGTCATGATGCCGGTGGCGGCCGCTTCCCAGTTGTGGATCGACAGGTCGTCAAGGGCTGCTTGCAGCGCGCCTTCGATTTTCTCGACCGGCAGCGGCTCGCCAATCACACCGGTGGAGTAAGGCAGCACCAGGCTGGCATCGACGCCCGTCAGCTCAGCCAGTTTGGCGCAAGTGCGCTCGGCGGCGGCCAGGCCAGGTTCGCCAGTGCCGGCGTTGGCATTGCCGGTGTTGGTCAACAGGTAACGCACCGGGCCTTGCACGCGTTGCTTGGCCAGGATCACCGGGGCGGCGCAAAAGGCGTTCAGGGTGAAAACGCCCGCGACGGTGGAACCTTCGGCGCAGCGCATGACCACAACATCCTTGCGCCCCGGGCGCTTGATGCCGGCCGAGGCGATACCGAGTTCAAAACCGGCAACCGGGTGCAACGTTGGCAAAGGACCAAGACCAACAGCCATGAATGCGCTCCTCAAAAAATGTAGTCATCACCGTCATGCGATGAACGGCGGTATTAAATGGCAAAACGCCGCGACGGCTGATGCCGGTCGCGGCGCGGGTATTTCAGCGTTTGAAACGGGTTTTACTGAATCTGCCCGTGGCAATGCTTGAATTTCTTGCCCGAACCGCAGTAGCACAGTTCGTTGCGGCCCAGCTTCTGCTCGTTACGAACCGGTGCTGCGGCGAGGGCGACATCAATATCTTCCCCCAGCGGTTCCACTTGCTCGAGACCCGGTGCTTCTTCGTGATGGAACTGCAAGCGTGCGGCCAGTGCTTCGGCTTCCTGACGCAGGCGTTGCTCTTCGGCTTCCGGATCTTCGCGGCGAACCTGAACGTGCGACAGCACACGGATCGAGTCGCGCTTGATCGAATCCAGCAGCTCGGAGAACAGCGTGAACGACTCGCGCTTGTACTCTTGCTTCGGGTTCTTCTGGGCATAGCCACGCAAGTGGATGCCATGACGCAGGTGGTCCATGGTCGACAGGTGGTCTTTCCACAGGTCGTCGAGCACGCGCAGTACGATTTGTTTCTCGAAGCTGCGCAGCGCTTCGGCACCCGCCTGGTCTTCTTTCTCGTTGTACGCCGCGATCAGCTCTTGCATCAGCTTCTCGCGCAGGGTTTCTTCGTACAGGTGATCGTCTTCGTCGAGCCATTGCTGGATCGGCAGCGCCACACCGAAGTCGCTCTGCAACGCAGCCTCCAGACCGGCCACGTCCCACTGCTCAGGCAGCGATTGCGGTGGAATGTGCGCGCTGACGGTAGAGTTGAGCACGTCCTGACGGAAATCAGCGATGGTTTCGCCAATGTTGTCGGCGGCCAGCAACGTGTTACGCATGTGATAAATCACTTTACGCTGTTCGTTGTTGACGTCGTCGAACTCGAGCAGTTGCTTACGAATATCGAAGTTACGGCCTTCAACCTTGCGCTGAGCCTTTTCGATGGCGTTGGTCACCATACGGTGCTCGATCGCCTCGCCTGGCTGCATGCCCAGGGCCTTCATGAAGTTCTTCACTCGGTCAGAGGCGAAGATGCGCATCAGACTGTCTTCCAGCGACAGGTAGAAGCGGCTGGAACCGGCGTCGCCCTGACGACCGGCACGACCACGCAACTGGTTGTCGATACGGCGCGATTCGTGACGCTCGGAAGCAATGACCTGCAAGCCGCCCGATTCGAGCACTTGCTGGTGACGCTTCTGCCAGTCGGCCTTGATCTGGGCAATCTGCTCCGGAGTAGGATCTTCCAGGGACGCCACTTCCACTTCCCAGTTACCGCCCAACAGGATGTCGGTACCACGACCGGCCATGTTGGTGGCGATGGTCAGTGCGCCTGGGCGACCGGCCTGGGCAATGATCTCGGCTTCCTTTTCGTGGAACTTGGCGTTCAGAACCTTGTGTTCGATGCCTTGTTCCACCAGCAGGCGGGACATGTGTTCGGAGGTTTCGATGGTCGCGGTACCCACCAGCACCGGACGGCCCGCCGCCATGCTTTCCTTGATGTCCGCCACGATGGCCGTGTATTTCTCGTCGGCCGTCAGGAACACCAGGTCGTTGTAGTCCTTACGGGCCAACGGCTTGTTCGGCGGAATGACCATGACCTGCAGGCCATAGATCTGATGGAACTCGAACGCCTCGGTGTCAGCCGTACCGGTCATGCCGGACAGCTTGTTGTACAGGCGGAAGTAGTTCTGGAACGTGGTCGATGCCAGGGTCTGGCTTTCGGCCTGGATGTTCAGGTTTTCCTTGGCTTCGATGGCCTGGTGCAGGCCTTCGGACAAACGACGGCCCGGCATGGTACGACCGGTGTGTTCGTCGACCAGGACAACCTGACCGTCCTGCACGATGTACTCGACGTTGCGGTGGAACAGTTTGTGCGCGCGCAGACCGGCATAAACGTGGGTCAGCAGGCCCAGGTTGTGGGCCGAGTACAGGCTCTCGCCTTCAGCCAGCAGGCCGAGGGAGGTCAGCGATTCTTCTACGAATTGATGGCCCGCTTCGTTGAGTTCAACCTGACGGGTCTTCTCATCGACGGTGTAGTGGCCGGCCTTGGTGACTTCGCCTTCAACTTCTTCGACGTGCAATTCCAGGCGCGGGATCAGTTTGTTGATCTCGATGTACAGCTTGGAGCTGTCCTCGGCCTGACCGGAAATGATCAGTGGAGTACGGGCTTCGTCGATGAGGATGGAGTCGACTTCGTCGATCACGGCAAAATTGAGTTCGCGCTGGAATTTTTCTTCCATGCTGAACGCCATGTTGTCGCGCAGGTAATCGAAACCGAATTCGTTGTTGGTGCCGTAGGTAATGTCAGCGGCGTAAGCCAGACGTTTCTCTTCCGGTGGCTGGAACGGCGTGACCACGCCGACCGTCAGGCCGAGGAATTCGTAGAGCGGACGCATCCAGTTGGCGTCACGACGGGCCAGGTAGTCGTTCACTGTCACAACGTGCACGCCCTTGCCGGACAGCGCGTTGAGGTAAACGCCCAGTGTTGCCACCAGGGTCTTGCCTTCACCGGTACGCATTTCCGCGATCATGCCTTCATGCAAGGTCATGCCGCCGATCAGCTGGACATCGAAGTGGCGCATACCCATGACACGCTTGCCGGCTTCGCGGGCGACCGCAAAGGCTTCTGGCAACAGCTTGTCGAGGGATTCCCCTTTGGCGATGCGGGCCTTGAACTCGTCTGTCTTGGCACGCAATTGATCGTCCGAAAGGGCCACCATTTGCTCTTCGAAGGCATTGACGAATTGCACCGTCTTGAGCATGCGTTTGACTTCACGCTCGTTCTTGCTTCCAAAAAGTTTCTTTAACAAAGGCGCAAACATATCGGCAGGATCTTCCACACTAAAGGGATGGAGGGCGGCCCCGTGAGTCGCCCGTGCAGCCCTCATGGCCGCATGCGAACGAGCATTCTACCCGGAAACGATGGTGAGGAAAGTGGCGTTATTCCACGATGCATGCACTGCGCTGTAACGGGGCTCACTTAAAATAAGGGCTTTTTGCTGAACTTCAAGCCGTTCACGGCAGAAGTTACTTGTTGATTTAATGGGTAAAGCGCGCGCAAAGCAATGGGTCAGGTGCAGGAGGTGCTTTCTGCTACCATAGCGGCTCTGTTACTTCAGGTGTCTGATCATGGCATTTCGCCCTCTTACGGCCAGAGCACCCGCCGTTCTGCTTCGCGAAGCCAAGCCGCTGAAAGCTATTTTTGGCCACGCTCAACGCCTGGGTCATTTACAACGCCTGCTCGAAAGCCAGCTGCAGCCCGCCGCTCGCGAACACTGCCATGTTGCTTCGTGGCGCGAAGGCAGTTTGTTGCTGATCGTCACCGACGGACACTGGGCAACGCGCCTGCGCTATCAGCAAAAGCGTCTGCAACGCCAGTTACAGATGTTTGACGAGTTTGCCAGCCTGACCCGGATTCTGTTCAAGGTGCAGCCACCGACCGTGCAACAAGGCGCGGCGGGGCACACCATCAGTTTGTCGTCCGATGCGGGCGCGACCATTCAGGCCACGGCCGACGGGATCAGCGATCCAAATCTGCGGGCTGCGCTGGAACGCCTTGCGGCGCACGCAAAACCAAAGACCTGACACGCCGATTTTTGTAGGCGCTGGGCTTGCCTGCGATGGGCGCGCCGCAGTGCAACAGATACACCGCGTTATCGTTCATCGCGGGCAAGCCATGCTCCTACAAGGTTCAGCGGCTTTTTTTGCCGCCGAGCAACGACCCCATCAACCCGCGTACCAATTGTCGGCCCAACTGATTAGCCGCCTGTCGCATCGCCGACTTCAGGGCCTGCCCGGCCGCCGTGCCGAGAAACTCCCCGGCCTGTTCGGTGAAACTTGGCTCTTGGGGCGCAGGTTTGGCCGGCGCGGCCTCGGGATCAGGTGCCAACCCCTTGCGCCCCATCAGCACTTCATAGGCCGATTCCCGATCTATCGGCTTGTCGTAGCGTCCCTGCAACGGCGAACCGGCGATCAGTGCCGCACGCTCGGCCTCGCTCAACGGCCCGATCCGCGATTGTGGTGGCGCGATCAACACACGCTGAACCATCTCCGGCGTGCCTTTATCGGCCAGCGTCCCGACCAGCGCCTCGCCGATCCCCAGCTCGGTCAACACCGACAAGGCATCGAACGCCGGGTTCGGCCGGAAGCCCTCGGCCACGGCGCGCAGGGACTTCTGTTCCTTGGCGGTGAACGCACGCAAACCGTGCTGGATGCGCAGCCCCAACTGAGCCAGCACGTCATCCGGCAGGTCACCCGGCGATTGGGTGACGAAATACACGCCCACGCCTTTCGAGCGAATCAGCCGCACCACTTGTTCCAGTCGATCCTGCAGCGCCTTGGGCGTCCCGGCGAACAGCAAATGGGCTTCGTCGAAAAACAACGCCAGCAGCGGTTTGTCCGCATCACCGCGCTCCGGTAATTGCTCGAACAGCTCGGCGAGCAGCCACAGCAGGAATGTCGCGTACACCTTCGGGGCTTCGTGAACCAGACGACTGGCATCCAGCAAATGAATGCGCCCGCGACCGTCAGCAGTTGGTTGCAGAATGTCTTCGAGTTGCAGCGCCGGTTCGCCGAACAGCGCTTCGGCGCCTTGTTGCTCCAGCGTGGCCAGCCGCCGCAACAGCGCTTGACTGGAACCGGTGGTCATCAACGCGGCGTCATCGCCGAGCAATTCGGGGTTATCACGCAGGTGATTGAGCAGCGCCTTGAGGTCCTTGAGGTCGAGCAGCAACAGCCCTTCGCGGTCCGCCACCTTGAACGCCGCGTACAGCGCCGACTGCTGGCTGTCGGTCAGTTCCAGCAGACTGCCGAGCAACAACGGGCCCATTTCACTCAAGGTGGTGCGCAATGGATGACCGGACTGGCCATGAATGTCCCACAGCGTCACGGGATACGCCTGGGGCTTGTGGTTCAGCCACGGCATCCCGGCGATGCGCTCGGCGATCTTGCCTTGGGGGGTGCCGGCGGCGCCGAGGCCACACAGATCGCCTTTGATATCGGCGGCAAACACCGCCACGCCTGCGTCGCTGAAGGCTTCGGCCATGCGCTGCAAGGTGACGGTTTTACCGGTCCCGGTAGCGCCGGCGACCAGGCCGTGACGATTTGCCAGACGCATGGCCTGGGCGATGGACTGGCCGGCAAGGTCGGCACCGAGAACGAGTTGCGATGAGTCAGGCATTTGGTCACCTAATGGTTAATCTTTGATCCGGCGCGGCCGATACAAAAAACGAGACTTCACAGAAATCAGCGCCGGTATTCCCTAAGGACAGGACAGAACTATCAGCTGCTTTTCACCCTGCCCGTTTTGCGTGCCTTTATAAAAGCACGCCCTGAACAATAAGACCTTAGCGGAACCCCAAGCCATGAACAAAAACCTGCGCTTCAGCCATAAAATTTTGCTTGCCGCCGCCCTCATTGTTATTGCTGCCTTCGCCTCGTTCACCCTGTACAACGACTATTTACAGCGCAACGCCATCCGCGAAGACCTGGACAATTACCTCAATGAGATGGGCGACGTCACCGCCAACAACATCCAGACCTGGTTGGCCGGTCGTATCCTGCTGATCGATAACCTCGCTCAAAACATCGCCATCAACCCAGAACAGTCCAATGTCGCCAGCCTGCTTGAGCAGAAAGCCCTGACGTCGACCTTCATGGCGTCCTACCTGGGCGATGCCACTGGCAGCTTTACCATTCGCCCCGACGCCAAGATGCCGGCCGGCTTCGATCCACGGGTTCGCCCTTGGTATAAAGGTGCCGAAAGCAGCAGCACCGCAACCCTGACCGAACCGTACATCGACGCGGCCACTGGCCAGACCATCATCTCCATCGCCACCGCCTCGAAGAAGGCCGGGCAAAGCGTCGGCGTGGTGGGCGGCGACCTGAGCCTGCAAACCCTGATCGACACCCTCAGCGCCCGTGATTTTGACGGCATGGGGTATGCGTTCCTGGTCAGCGCCGACGGTAAAATCCTGGTGCACCCGGACAAAGCACTGGTCATGAAGTCCCTGGGCGAGGCGTACCCGAAAAATACCCCGCGCATCAGCAGCGACTTCAGTGAGGTCGACGTCGACGGCAAGACCCGTATCGTCACCTTCACCGCGATCAAAGGCCTGCCATCGGTCAACTGGTACATCGGCCTGTCGGTGGACAAGGACAAAGCCTTCTCGATGCTCAGTTCGTTCCGTGCATCCGCCGTGGTCGCGACCATTATTGCCGTGGCGATCATCATCGCGCTGCTGGGCATGCTGATTCGCATCCTGATCCAGCCGCTGCACGTCATGACCCGCGCCATGGAAGACATCGCCGACGGTGAAGGCGACCTGACCAAACGCCTGACCATCCAGAACAACGACGAATTCGGCATCCTCGGCACCGCGTTCAACCGTTTTGTGGAACGTATTCACACCTCGATTCGCGAAGTGTCCTCGGCCACCGGGCAAGTCAACGAAGTGGCACTGCGCGTGGTGGCCGCCTCGAACTCGTCGATGTTCAACTCCGATCAGCAGGCCTCGCGCACCAGCAGCGTCGCCGCCGCGATCAATCAGCTCGGGGCCGCCGCCCAGGAAATCGCCCGCAACGCCGCGCAAGCGTCGAGTCAGGCCAGCGATGCCCGCAGCCTGGCCGAAGACGGCCAGCAAGTGGTGGACCGCAGCATCAAAGCGATGAATCAGCTGTCGAGCATGCTCAGCGCCTCGAGCACCAACATCGAATCGCTGAACAGCAAAACCGTGAACATCGGCCAGATCCTCGAAGTGATCACCAGCATTTCCCAGCAAACCAACCTGCTGGCACTCAACGCGGCCATCGAAGCCGCCCGTGCCGGTGAAGCCGGCCGCGGTTTCGCGGTGGTAGCAGATGAAGTGCGCAACCTGGCGCACCGCACGCAGGAATCGGCGCAACAGGTACAGACCATGATCGAGGAGCTGCAAGTCGGCGCCCGCGAATCCGTCAGCACCATGAGCGACAGCCAGCGCCACAGTCAGGACAGCGTTGAAATCGCCAACCTGGCGGGCGAGCGGTTGAACAGTGTGACGTTGCGCATCGGCGAAATCGACGGGATGAACCAGTCGGTGGCCACCGCGACGGAAGAGCAGACAGCGGTGGTGGAGTCGATCAACGTCGACATTACCGAGATCAATACGCTGAACCAGGAAGGCGTGGAGAACCTGCAATCGACGTTGCGCGCGTGCTCGGATCTTGAGCAGCAGGCTTCGCGGCTTAAGCAGCTGGTCGGCAGTTTCCGTATCTAGTGTCAGTTAGGGCCCCATCGCGAGCAGGCTCACTCCTATAAGGTTTTGCACTGAACCTGTGGGAGTGAGCCTGCTCGCGATAGCGGTCTATCAAACACCACAAAAGCCCCGCTAACACCCCACCACAAAACCCCAGCCGAACATCTATCCTTCATAAAGGTCAATCAAGGGAGAACAACAGACCGGAGGGCCGCTCATCGTGCATATCGCGGACATCACCATGTTCTACGCCCCGGCCAGCGGTGGCGTGCGCACGTATCTGGATGCCAAGCACCGTCGCCTGGTGATCAAGCCAGGCATTCGCCACAGTCTGTTGATTCCAGGCGCACACCTGAGTGAAACGGATGGCGTCTACACAGTTCCCGCCCCCGCCCTGCCCTTTGGCAAGGGTTATCGTTTTCCCCTCCGCCTCGCTCCCTGGCGAAATGTCCTGCAGGATTTACAGCCCGATCTGATCGAAGTGGGCGACCCGTACCTCACCGCCTGGGCCGCACTCGACGCGCGGCGCCAACTGGATGTCCCGGTTATCGGTTTTTATCACTCGGACTTGCCGCTGCTGGTCAGCAACCGGATGGGGAATTGGGTTACCACCAATGTCGAGGCCTATGTCAGCAAGCTGTATGGCAACTTCGACCGGGTGCTGGCGCCGAGCCGGGTCATGGCCGACAAATTGAGCGGGCTGGGCGTGAAAAACGTCTATGTCCAACCTCTGGGCGTGGATTTGCACACCTTCAATCCCGATGCCCGGGACCCTGGCCTGCGCGCCGAACTGGGCATTGATGAAAATACGCATCTGCTGATTTTCGCCGGGCGCGGTTCCAAGGAAAAAAACCTGCCGGTGCTGCTCAAGTGCATGGCACGTCTGGGGCCGCGTTTTCACCTGCTGCTGGTGGGTTCGTCGATGCCGGCCACGGTGCCGGACAACGTCACGGTGGTCGATGGGTTCTGCCCGGCCGCACACTTGGCGCGCTTGATGGCCAGCGCCGATGCCTTGTTGCATGCCGGCGACCAGGAAACGTTCGGGCTGGTGATACTCGAAGCCATGGCCAGCGGTATTCCGGTGGTCGCCGTGGCGGCCGGTGCCTTTCCGGAAATTGTGACCGAGCACTGCGGTTTGCTTTGCACGCCGAACAATTCAACAGCCATGGCCGACGCCGTTCGCGAGTTGTTCAGCCAGGGCAGCGTGGCGCTGGGGAAATCAGCGCGCAGTCATGTCGAGCGCCAATACAGCTGGGACATGGTGGTCAACAGCCTGCTGGGGCACTATCACGCCGTTCTCGGCAGCCAATGGCCGCTGGTGGCTCATGGTTAACCCGATGAGTCCACCCAGCGTCTTACTGGTACTGCATGACGTTGCGCCGCCCACCTTGGCCGACTATCAACCGTTCGTTGAAGCCGTCGACGCCTTGGGCGAGGTGCCGATGACCTGGCTGGTGGTGCCGGATTTTCACAAACACAACGGCCTTGAGGCTCATCCGGAATTTCGACGTGTGCTCACCCATCGTGTTGCACGAGGTGACGAACTGGCCTTGCACGGCTACTTTCATTGCGATGAGGGCCCTCCGCCCGACACCCCGCGAGACTGGTTCATGCGTCGGATCTACACCCATGAAGGCGAGTTTTACACCCTGTCGCAACGCGCCGCGCTCGACCGGTTGCGCGCCGGCATTGAGGTCTTTGATCGTTACAACTGGCCGCTGGAAGGTTTTGTCGCCCCGGCCTGGCTGATGAGCGAAGGGACGCGCGAGGCCTTGCGCCAACTGCCACTGCGCTACACCAGCGATTCGCAGCATCTATATCAACTGCCGGATTTCACACCGATGGATGCACCCGGCCTGGTCTGGAGTGCGCGCAGTGCCTGGCGCCGGGGCCTGTCGAAACTGCTCAGCGATCAGCGCGAACAACAATGGCGCGAGGCGCCGGTCATTCGGCTGGGCCTGCACCCGGTGGACATGCGCCATGAGTTCTCCCGGCATTACTGGTTGCAAACCCTCAAGCGTTTGCTCGATGGCGGGCGCGTACCGATGACCAAATCGCAATGGCTGGCGCGGCAACGCGCCCCGCTCGGCCGCGCCGCATGAGCCGGGGCATTCTGCTGTTCGTCGCCCTGCTGGCGGCGGTGCTGATCCCGCTGCTGCTGGGCGGCAACCAAACCTGGGCGCGGCTGCAAAGTTTTCCAGTGAGTTGGCTGCTGATCATGTTCGGCATGATTCTGCTGTGCTGGGGGGTGAACACCCTGCGCCTGCGCCTGTTGCTGGGCGATCAGCGCGACAAGGTCAGCCCGCTCAAAAGCCTCGGCGTCGTCATGGCCGCCGAGTTTGCCTATTGCGCCACACCCGGCGGCAGCGGCGGACCGCTGGCGATCATGGCGTTGCTGGCACGCCATGGTGTGCGACCGGCCAGGGGCAGCGCGGTGTTCGCCATGGATCAACTCAGTGATCTGCTGTTTTTTCTCTGTGCGCTGAGCGGGATTCTGATTTATGCGCTGTTCCAGCACCTCAGCCAGCGCATGGAGTGGCTACTGACCGTCAGCGTGATTTCGATGGTCGGTGGGTTGATCTGCTGCGTGATGGTTGCGCGCTACCATCGACTGCTGATTCGCCTGAGCGGGCGGTTACTGGCTCGCCTGAATGTAAAAAGCACAACGCGCCTGCGCTGGGCACGAAAACTCCTGCACTTCCTCGCCGCATTCACGGACACATTGAAGTTGCCCTTGCAGACATTGATCACGGTGTTTGCGCTGACCTGCGTGCATTGGGTGTTGCGCTACAGCGTGTTGTACCTGGCATTGCGCGGGCTGGGAGCGGATGTGCAGTGGGCCTGGTCTTTCTTGATCCAGATGCTCTCACTGAGTGCAGGGCAATTCAGCTTGCTACCGGGCGGTGCCGGGGCGGCGGAGTTGACGTCGGCCGCCTTGCTGGCGCCGATGGTGGGGAAATCAACCGCCGCAGCGGCGATTCTGATCTGGCGGGCGGTGACTTATTACTTCTACCTGATCGCGGGTGGCCCCGTGTTTTTATTGATGCTGGGGCGGCCGCTATTGAGGAAGTTGATGAAGTTCAAGCAGGCTTGATCTTGTCTTCAGGGGCTTGCTGTAACTGTTCCCACAACTCGGCAGCACCGGGGAACTCCGTACCGTCTTCCGGGCTCATGTCATCAGGGTCATAACGACTCAGACAACCTTCGCCCAAAGTAGCGGGCGCCTTGGAAGTGGCTTTGTCCAGTGGATCGACCATGGTCAATGTCCTCAGTGCAGAAACGGCGAAGGGCCTGAAGCGATTGAACGCCCAGGCCCTTCGAATTTCAACTGTAAAGCACTGTTATCAGAACACGACTGTCTTGTTGCCGTGTACCAACACTCTGTCTTCCAGGTGATAACGCAGACCGCGTGCCAACACCATTTTCTCGACGTCACGGCCGAAACGCACCATATCTTCAATGCTGTCACTGTGGCTGACACGCACCACGTCCTGCTCGATGATCGGGCCGGCATCCAGCTCTTCGGTCACGTAGTGGCAGGTTGCGCCGATCAACTTCACACCGCGCAGGGAGGCCTGATGATACGGCTTGGCGCCAACGAATGAAGGTAGGAAGCTGTGGTGAATGTTAATGACCTTGTGCGCGTATTCGCTGCACAACGCCGGCGGCAGAATTTGCATGTATCGGGCAAGTACTACCACTTCAGCATCGTGCTGTTTGACCAGACGCGAGACTTCGGCGAACGCCGGCTCTTTGTCCTGTGGATTGACCGGCACATGGTAATAAGGAATGCCGTGCCACTCGACCATGCTGCGCAAGTCGTCGTGGTTGGAAATCACGCAGGAGATTTCGCAGTCCAGTTCATCACTGTGCCAGCGGTGCAGCAAGTCAGCCAGGCAGTGGGATTCGCGGCTGGCCATCAATACCACGCGTTTTTTCTGCGCGGTATCGGTGATGCGCCAATTCATCGAGAACTCTTCAGCTATCGGTGCAAAGGCTTCGCGGAAGGCTTCGATACCGAAAGGCAGCGAATCGGCACGAATTTCGTGACGCATGAAGAACCAGCCACTGAGGTTGTCCGAGTGATGGCTCGCTTCGGTGATCCAGCCGTTATGTGACGCCAGAAAGTTACTGACTTTAGCAACGATGCCGACGCGGTCCGGGCAAGCAATCACCAGCCGAAAAGTGCGCATGAGGGGGAAACTCCAGAACTTCGCAAAGGCCGCCATTCTAGCGATTACGCAACAAAACTGCAGTATTGATGACGTCTTGCCTGGCACACGGTCTGTGGAGCCGGCCAGGAAGGCACCCGTTCCCCGCGCGGTGGTGATCTTTTAGTCGATATCAAGAGTCCATTTGTGAAGATCTGTGATGACTGCATCACACTATTTAATCAGCTCTTCCAATCTGCGCCCTATTCCTGACAACTAATTTAATTAAAACGCCGGTTAAATGTTTACTTGATGAAACACCCTGACTATTATTGCGGCACTGTCCCCCTGCCATCCAGTCTCCAACATAAGGTAGTCCTCATGTCCTTGATCAACGAATATCGTGCCACCGAAGAAGCTATCAAAGAGCTGCAAGCCCGTTTGAAGAACCTGTCCCAAGACGACAAACTGCAAACCGAGCTGGAATTCGAAGGCAAACTGCGCACCCTGATGGGCGAATACTCCAAGTCCCTGCGTGACATCATCGCGCTGTTGGATCCAGAGTCCAAATCCAAAGCGCCACGCGGCGGTGCAGTAAAAACTACTGGCACCAAGCGTGCTCGCAAAGTTAAACAATACAAAAACCCGCACAATGGCGAAGTCATCGAAACCAAAGGTGGCAACCACAAAACTCTGAAAGAGTGGAAAGCCAAGTGGGGCGGCGACGTGGTTGAAGGCTGGGCTACCCTGCTGGGCTAAGCCATAGCGCTTGTCACAGATAAAAGCGTGACAAAAAATAACGCCAGCGAAAGCTGGCGTTTTTTTATGCCTGCCATTGAGGCATGTCTATTTTCATTTTCAAAGATTCAAACGTTTGCGTAATGCTTCGACATAATTTTGCCATTCATAGAGCACCTCTCGCTGAAACGATGTAGCAGTTTCATGCAATTGGGCCGCGGCTTCTGTAAAACTATTCAGCGTATTGGGTGCCCCGCATTCGGGCACTGTCAGACGTTGCTGACAGAATAATTGCCAACGCGCTTGCTCCTCGGAATTCAACGTATCGGGGAAGTTGCGTGCGCGATATCGAAACAATAATTCCGGCAAGCGTTCGTCATCGAAAGGCCACTGCTCTTGTGATAATTGGGCAGGGTCCGCGGTTCGGACTTGCTCGCATAGACGCCGGTCCCGATCACCGATAAAACCATCGTATAACTGTTGCTCGGGGTCCTGGCTCGACGTGAAATCTTCGCGGGCATAAATCGCCTGCACTTTATCTCGCCACACTAGTTGTGCGTCGATTAGCCGCAGCGACCGTTCCTGATAAAGCGCCATGTCCAGCCCCAGACGTCGCTGATCGTCAGGTCGAAGTACCGACAACGGTGCGACCACCGGGCACTTGTTGATGTGAATGAGTTTAAGCGGCACCGGCAGTTCGCCTTCGAACAGCTCATCGCGACGGGTATACAGGCGCTGACGCAAGGTCTCGGCATCCAGATCCAGCAGGCCCTGAGGATCCAGATGCAGGTCACAGACAATCAAGGCGTTCTTGTTGCGTGGGTGCCAGGCCAGGGGCAGCACCACGCCGACGTAACTGCGCGCGGCCGAGAACCGCCCGGAAATATGCACCATCGGCTGCAACAGGCGGATCTGGTCCATCACCTTTTGCTTACTGCGCAACTTGAACAGCCAGTCATACAACTTCGGCTGTTTTTCACGAATCAGCCGCGCCAGCGCAATGGTGGCGCGAACGTCCGACAGCGCCTCGTGGGCATTGCCATGATCAATATTGTTGGCGGCGGTCAGACGTTCGAGCTTGAGCGTTACTCGCCCTTCTTCATCCGTCGGCCAGACGAGCCCGTCGGGCCGCAAGGCATACGCTGCACGCACCACATCGATCAGGTCCCAGCGGCTGTTGCCGCCCTGCCACTCGCGGGCATAGGGGTCGAAAAAATTTCGATACAGGCTGTAACGGGTCATCTCGTCGTCGAAACGCAGCGTGTTGTAACCCGCACCGCACGTGCCCGGCGCTGCCAACTGGGCATGCACACGGGTCATGAAGTCCGCTTCGCTCAAGCCCTGTTCGGCGAGTCGAGCGGGCGTGATTCCGGTGATGGCGCACGCCGCCGGATGCGGCAGGATGTCCTCACTGGGCTGGCAGTAAAGGTTGACCGGCTCGTCTATTTCATTGAGATCGAAGTCGGTGCGAATCCCCGCCACTTGCAGCGGACGATCGCAACGGGGGTTGATGCCAGTGGTTTCATAGTCGTACCAGAAGATCGAGGTCACGGGCTGTTCCTGAACTGAAGATCGGCAAAGTCTAGGCGTTCACATCCCGCCCCGGCCAGTAATCTGTCATTCAATCACCTCTGGCCACTCACCGTGCAATACATAGTTATGTCGTTTTCCCCCGAGAGGCTGCTAGCATCGGGTAGACATTGAATCCCGAACAGGCCACATAAGGTTGCCCATGCTCGAGACCACAGCACTGCCAAGGAAAGCGACGCTGTCCCCGCCACTGGATACGCGGTATCAAGTCGAAACGCCCGAAGGCATCGACTTGCCACTGCGCCCGGCCGGGTTGATGGTCCGTGCGCTGGCGTTCGCCATTGATTTAGGGATACGCGGGCTGATCCTCGGCCTGTTGTTTATCGTCTTGGCGTTTCTCGGAAAGCTGGGCGCCGGGCTGGGCTCGATCCTGCTGTTCGGGGTGAGCTGGTGGTACATGGTGCTGTTCGAAGTGCTCAATCAGGGCCGCTCGCCGGGCAAACAGTGGATGGGCTTGCGCGTGGTGCAGGACGACGGCACGCCGATCGGCTGGTCCGCTTCGCTGCTGCGCAACCTGTTGCGATTTGTCGACCTGCTGCCATTCGGCTATTTCCTCGGGGCCATCAGCTGCCTGCAACACCCGACCTTCAAACGCCTCGGCGACCTGGCCGCCGGCACGCTGGTGATCTACCGCGAACAACCGCTCACCCGACCGCAACTGCCCGAAGCCACCCCCCTGCGTCCGGCCTTCACCCTGACCCTGCCCGAACAACGCGCCATCCTCGCTTTCGCCGAACGCCAGGGTGAACTCTCCAAGGCGCGTACACATGAACTGGCGTCGATCCTGGCTCAACCGTTGCAGGTCTCTGCGCCACACGCGGTGGTCGCACTCAATGGCATCGCCCGCGGCTTGTTGGGGCCCGCATGAAGCAAAGCCATTTCGAAACCCACCACAGGGCCGAGTGGGAACAGTTTTCCCTGACACTGGATCGACTGGAGCGCGGCAAGGACGTCTCCCGAATCGCCGGTTTCCCCAAGGACTATCGGCAGCTTTGCCAACACCTGGCGCTGGCTCGGGAACGCGGCTACAGCAGTTTCCTGATCGATTCCTTGCAGCAACTCGTGCTGCGTGGGCATCAACAGCTGTATCGGCACCGCAGTCAACTGGGCGCCAACCTACTGGGCTTTATCCTGGCCGACTTCCCGCGCCTGGTGCGTGAACAGTGGCGGTTCGTACTGGCCGCCGGCCTGATGTTTTTTGGCAGTCTGATCAGCTTCGCGCTGCTGGTGTATCTGTTCCCGGACCTGGTCTACAACCTGATCCCGGCCGAGCAGGTCAGCGAGATGCAAAGCATGTACGACCCCGTCGCCGGCCATTTGGGACGCACGGCGGAACGCGCCGCCAGTGAAGACTGGGTGATGTTCGGTTACTACATCATGCACAACATCGGCATCGCCTTTCAGACCTTTGCCAGCGGTTTGTTCTTCGGTCTGGGGAGCGCGTTTTTCCTGCTGTTCAACGGCTTGATCATCGGCGCAGTGGCCGGGCACCTGACGCACGTCGGCTACGGGCAAACCTTCTGGTCGTTCGTGATCGGCCACGGTGCTTTTGAACTGACGGCCATTGCCCTGGCCGGTGCCGCCGGCCTGAAACTGGGCTGGGCATTGATCGCGCCGGGACGCCTGCCCCGCGCCGAAGCGCTGCGACTGGCGGCACGCAAGAGCGTACTGCTGATCTGCGGCGTGATGGTGTTTCTGTTGATTGCGGCGTTTATCGAAGCGTACTGGTCGTCGATGACAGCACCGGAGCCCATGACCAAATACCTGGTCGGCGCCGCGCTCTGGGCGTTGGTCGCGACTTATTTGCTGTTTGCCGGACGAACTCGCCATGCGCCTGAGTGACGCCACCGTCGTGATCCGTCCGCGCACCACCTGGGAAGCCATGGACCTGGGCGTGCTGATGAGCCAGCGCCATCGTCGCCTGCTGATGACCAGTTGGGCCATCGTCACCTTGCCGATCTTCGCCCTGCTCAGTGCAATCTTCTGGGATTCGCCGTCCCTTGCCGTGTTCCTCTTCTGGTGGCTCAAACCGGCGTTCGATCGCTTGCCGTTGTACATCCTGTCCAAAAGCCTGTTCGGTGAAACGCCGACACTCAAACAGGCGCTGCGCGAATGGCCGCGCCTGCTCAAGCCGCAACTGCTGGCCAGCCTGACCTGGCGCCGCCTGAGCCTGAGCCGTAGTTTTGTCATGCCGGTGGTGCAACTCGAAGGCCTCCACGGTCACGCGCGCGAACAGCGCTTGCAGGTACTGCTGCAGCGCAATGCCGGTGCCGCGCAATGGCTGACCATTATCGGCGTGCACCTGGAGAGCGCGCTGTGGATTGGCCTGATGGTGCTGTTCTACCTGCTCCTGCCGCAGCAGATCGAACTCGACTGGAGCTGGCAGACCTTGATCACCGCCGCCGTGCAGGACTGGCGATGGCTGGAACACCTTATCAATGCTTTTTACGTGCTGGTGCTGATGGTCTGGGAGCCGATCTATGTGGCCTGCGGCTTCAGTCTTTACCTGAACCGCCGCACGGTGCTGGAAGCGTGGGACATCGAACTGGTGTTCCGCCGTTTGCGCCAACGCCTCAGCACAACCGCCCTTACCCTGTTGCTGGCGGCAATCCTGTGGATACCGGGCACACAACACGTCTGGGCCGCTGAGCCCATCATCACACCGGACAGCCCACGCCTGCTCAATCAACCGCTGACCAGCCAGGCGTCAAAAGACAGCATCAAAGCCCTCCTCGAACAGCCACCGTTCAAAAACAAGGAAACGGTGACCCGCTATCGGTTTGGCGAAGAAAAACCCGATACCAAAACCACGGACGACAGCAAGACACCCGAATGGCTGAAGGCGTTGCTTGCACTGCTCGACAGCCAGCGGTTCGGCGTCCTCGCCACCTTGATTGAAGTGCTGCTGTGGGGCGCGGTGATGGCTGGCGTCGGCCTGCTGATCTGGCGTTACCGTGACTGGTTGCAGGCGTTCGTGAGTCGTCGCCCCTCATTGAAAAGAAAAATCGCCCGTCCAATACCGCAGCAGGCTTTTGGCCTGGACCTCAACCGTGAAACCCTGCCCGACGACATTGCCGCCAGCGCCGAAAGCCTCTGGCAAACCGATCCACGCGCAGCCCTTGGTCTGCTCTATCGCGCCCTGCTCAGCCACTTGCTGCACGACCACCACATCGCGCTGAAAACCGCCGATACCGAAGGCGAAGTCCTCCAACGCATCGAACAACTGCAACAACCGGCGTTGCTGGCCTTTAGTAAAACCCTGACTCGTCATTGGCAAAACATGGCTTACGGTCATCGTCTTCCACCCGCGCATTCACAACAGGAACTGTGTGACGGCTGGCGAACGTTGTTCGGCCCGGGAGCCGCCCATTGAGCCGGCGTTCAGGGTTGTTTGTCGGCATGGTCATCGCCCTGCTGGTCGGCGCACTGGGTATTTACCTGTACCTGAAAGCCACGCCCTTTCAGGAGGAAATCGATCACGGCCCATCGCCTGAAGCGCAGGCCAATCCTTACCTCGCCGCTGAACACTTTTTGCGCAAGCAGGGCCTGACCGTCAGCCATGCCAACGGAATTGACGTGTTACCCACCCTCGATCCCCATCAGCACAGCCTGCTATTGCTGGGTGACCGCTACAACATGACCCCACGCCAGATTGATCAGGTGATGAACTGGACTCGGGCCGGCGGCCGCTTATTGTTTGTCGCCCAGTCGTTGTGGGATGAAAAGACCGGCCAGAGCAACGATCTGCTGCTCGACCGGGTGCAGTTGCACCAGACCTTGAGCAAAGACCTCAAGGAGCCACCGCCCGACATCCTCGACGATCCCTATCCCAAACTGACCAAGCTGTATCTGGAAGATGAAGAAGCACCGGCCTACGCCAGCTTCGACACGGCATTCCACCTCGAAGACCCGAAGAACCTCGCGCAATCCTGGGCCAACAGCGGCAAGGCCACGCACATGATGCAGCTCAACCACGGGCTCGGTTCGATCATCGTGGTCACCGACGCCGACCTGTGGAAAACCCCCGCCATCGACCAGTACGACAACGCCTGGCTGCTGTGGTATCTGACGGCGGACACACGCGTGACGTTGTTGTTCAACACCGATCACGACAGCCTGTTGACCTTGCTGTGGCGTTATTTCCCACAGGCATTGGTGGCCTTGATTGCGCTGATCGCCCTCGGGTTCTGGCACGTTGGCGTACGCCAGGGGCCGCTGCTGGAGCCCGCCACGAAAGGCCGTCGCCAACTCCAGGAGCACCTGCGCGCCAGCGCCGATTTCATGTTGCGTCGCCAGGGTCAGCAGCACCTGCTGCAAGCGTTGCAACAAGACATCCTGCGCCGTGTGCGGCGCCGTCATCCCGGTTTCGAACAACTCGGCGTCGCCGAGCAATGGCTGGTGCTCGCACGCCTGACCGGCCAACCCACACGCGCTATCAGCCAGGCCATGAGCCCGCGACCGAAACAGCGGCTGTCCAGCGCTGACTTCAGCCGTCAGGTCGCCCACCTGCAAACCTTGAGGAACACGCTATGAGTGAACAGATCGAGCCCGGCTCGCCGACTCACGTCGCCCAGCAACGCCAGCGTGCCAGTCAACTGGCCCAGGCGGTGCGCGGCGAATTGCAGAAAGCCGTGATTGGCCAGGACACCGTGATCGACGACGTGCTGACAGCGCTGATCGCCGGCGGTCATGTGCTGCTCGAAGGCGTGCCGGGGCTGGGCAAGACCTTGCTGGTGCGCGCCCTCGCCAAGTGCTTCGGCGGCGAGTTTGCACGCATCCAGTTCACCCCCGACCTGATGCCCAGCGATGTCACCGGGCACGCGGTCTACGACTTGAACACCGAGCAGTTCAAATTGCGTAAAGGCCCGTTGTTCACCAACCTGCTGCTGGCCGACGAGATCAACCGCGCCCCGGCGAAAACCCAGGCCGCGCTGCTCGAAGCCATGCAGGAACGCCAGGTCACCCTGGAAGGCCGCGCCCTGCCCATCGTGCAACCGTTCATGGTGCTCGCCACGCAAAACCCCATCGAACAGGAAGGCACCTATCCCCTGCCCGAAGCCGAGCTTGATCGCTTCATGCTCAAGGTGCGCATGGATTACCCCGACGTCGAGCAAGAGCTGAACATGGTCCGCCAGGTCAGCCGCTCGACCCGCGCCGACATGCTCGATGTGCAACCGCTGCGCACCCTGATGCAAGCCAAAGACGTGTCGGCCTTGCAGCGCATTGCCAGCGACTTGCCGCTGGACGACCAGGTGCTCGACTACGCCGTACGCCTAGCCCGCGCGACCCGGACCTGGCCCGGCCTGATCCTCGGCGCCGGTCCTCGGGCGTCCATTGCACTGGTGCGCTGCGCCCGGGCCCGTGCCTTGCTGCGTGGCGGTGAATTTGTGATTCCGGACGACATCAAGGGCTGTGCGCTGGCGGTATTGCGTCATCGCGTACGCATCGCGCCGGAGCTGGATATCGAAGGGCTGGACGTCGATCAGGTGCTCGGGCAATTGCTCGACCAAGTACCGGCGCCGCGCCTGTGAAACCCTCGCGCCTGCTGCTGATCTGGCTCGCAATCCTGCTGGCCATCGGCATCGTGCTGGGCACCTTGCGCGCACTGGACATTGCGCTGCCCTCAAGCCTGTTGTCGATCCAATGGGGTTTATTACTGGCGCTACTGGCCCTGGCAATACTCGATGCTGTCCGCCTCACGCGCCTGCACTCGCCCCGGATAACACGACAAATGCCCGGCAGCCTGGCCCTCGGTCGCTGGAGCGAAGTTCGACTGGAGGTTGAGCACAACTTTCCCCAACCACTGACGATCCAGATTTTCGACCACGTCCCCGACGGCCTGAGCTTCGAAAACCTCCCCCTGTCAGTCGAACTTCAGCCCGGCCAGCACAGCCAGGTCGGCTATCGCCTGCGCCCGCTCAAGCGTGGCCACTTCAGCTTCGATCACTGCGAAATCAACCTGCCCAGTCCCTTGGGCTTGTGGTCCGGCAAACGTCTGCTGAGCGTCACCGACCACACCCGCGTCTACCCCGACTTCGCCCGCCTCTACGGCGGCCAACTGCTGGCGGTGGACAATTGGCTCAGCCAGCTCGGCGTACGCCAGCGGCAACGACGTGGCCTGGGTATGGAGTTTCATCAGCTACGGGAATTCCGCGAAGGCGACAGCCTGCGCCAGATCGACTGGAAAGCCACCGCCCGGCAACGCACCCCGATTGCCCGGGAGTATCAGGACGAGCGCGATCAGCAGATCATGTTCATGCTCGATTGCGGAAGGCACATGCGCAGTCACGACGGCGAGCTGGCGCATTTCGATCATGCGCTGAATGCATGTCTGTTGTTGAGTTATGTGGCGTTGCGTCAAGGTGATGCGGTGGGTCTGAGCACCTTTGCCAGCGATCAACCGCGTTATCTCGCTCCGCTGAAAGGTGCGAGTCAGCTCAACGTGCTACTCAATGCTGTTTACGATTTGGACAGCAGCCAGCGCCCCTCTGATTATCAGGCTGGCGTCAGCCAATTAATGGCTCGACAGAAGCGCCGAGGATTGGTGATATTGGTCACCAACCTGCGGGATGAAGACAATGAGGAATTGATAAGCGCTGTTCAACAGCTGAGCAAACAGCACCGCGTATTGATAGCAAGCATGCGCGAAGAGGTCCTCGACACCGCACTACAAATGACGGTGCAAACCTTGTCGGAAGCGCTGAACTACAGCGGAACCGTTGACTATTTGAATTCACGAGCAGAACTCCATGAACGCTTGGTCGCCCATGGAGTTCCGGTAAAAGATGTCCGCCCCAGAGAGCTGGGACCAGAATTGGTGACACATTACCTGGCCTGGAAACGCAGTGGCGCTCCTTGACTGCTGCCAATTCGGTAATGACATTTTCGCTTGGGCGAATGGGCCGATATCACTCATATCGACACATCAATCCGGTCGCCGATACTCAACTTTATCTACGCTGATACTCTCTAACGCCAATGGAGGCAGCTCGATCTGAATATCAAAATCGGTAGTCCGCAATCCTCTTGCACCTGTAATGTCGGCGCCATGAATCTGAAGTTCAACAGATTGATCAGACTGAAGCACAGTGAGGGTGTGGCTTAGATAAGGATTCCAGTTTTCATCATCCACCAATTCTTTTTTCTTCCCACTTAAATCAATCGAATCCTCGGCACCGCTACTAAACTTCATAATAACTTTTGAGCCTGGACCATCACCCTTGTTTTCGTATTGAAAGCCCAACAGATATTTAACTTGTGCAAATTGCGACTCGGTAAAGGATGCCGTTGAAACAGACTGTGAGTAGACTCTTTTTCCGTTCAACATCAAAAAATTTCCGTACAAAATACTTTCATACCACCCCTCCCCTCCGCCATTACCAACGCGTTGCCAATTCGTGTCCCAGCCGCTAGGAAACCTCCCACTTTTTACCAGATTGCGACCACGGATTTTTTCTGCGCTCATTATGTTCACCTTTCTTTGTTAATTACTCTTGAAGCATTCGAAAATGCTTCGAACTTGATAGTGCCGCTCAGCCAGGCAATAGATCCAACACAGCATTTGTGTAGTCGTTTCCACCCGCCTTCGCCAGATAACGAACCTCGAGAATGATATCTGTCAAGCTGTCAATCAATGCCTTCTGCCGCGTGTCGTGCCGAGTAAAGTGCAGTTGCCACCTGGATATGGCACCGGTCCCCTCAAAGGGCAAATAACGCTCATCACCAAACATCATCTGATGCAAACCGGCATCTTCAACTCCGCGGCTGACACCTATTTGTTGATGGCTACGCAGATTCAAAAGAACATGCGGTGGCGGCATTTGATCCTTTTCACCGTAAAAGTAATCGAGTATCCCAATGTCTGGTTTGAGTACCGTAGTACTGCCGGTTTGCGTCAGTGTTGCGCATACATCCTTGTAAGGGCCGAGTACCACCGGTAGGGATATTGAAACGCTGACAATCTGGCGACAGTAATGCCCTGGATAATCGCAATCAAAGAGTTGCTGGGTAAACTCGAAGTCAAGCTTACCTGTCTCTTTTAGCCCTTTCAGTACGTTGTCCCAGTCTTTTTTCGGCTTAACAAACTCGCCCGTTTCAAACAGCTGACGCAGAGAAATTGTCTTGATCAATTCCAGGCGACGCTCGTTTCGACTGAGAAATTCCTTCTCAAGCGACATCAAGTCAAACAGCATGGACTCGCCAGCGCACAAACCGTAGTAGTTATCCATCCACATATTGGGGCGAATGATCTGCGAATCGAAGTCGCCCATTTCGTACTGAAAACTGGTTTCGGCACTCAGGCACAATCCGGCGACCGCATCGTATGCCTGGAAGTACAGCACAGCCATCTGGCTCAATAGCCAGCGGTACAGTTCGACATTGGTTGAACGGGTTTTATAGAATGAGTACACATCCTGAGCATGAGCGTTGGCTTTCTCCGCATGTTCCAGGCTGGATCGCGCAGCATAGACCGCATGCATCTGTGCTTTGATTTGCACATCCAACACTTGCATTTCACGTTCACCTTGATTGAGCGCCAGTCTCCACTCTTCGGCTCTGCGCCCATAATTGGCGCTGGTCGCTGACCTGTCCGCGGCAATCAGTTCTTTTTCCGCCGCTGCTCCCAGCAATAACCCCGTTGCTCGTAATGAGCCACCGAGAACGATGCCCCCACTGCCAGCAGCTACACCCACGATCACCATATTCGGCACATGGTTAGCGAAGCCTTCTGCGACGTAAGCCTGGCTCGCATCGCTCATGTCAGTCCTGGCTTCCATCTGGTCCTCAAGCGCAACGATTTCCCCGGGAGAGACGCCCTGTTCCAGCAACTGGCTAAAATGATCGATGCGCCCATCAATCACTTTCTTGCTTTCTTGTAACGACTTCAGCGATTCCTCTTGTTGTTTCAGCGACTCCTCCTGGATCGCCCTGGCGTAGACTCCCAGCTCAATTTGCTGCTTTTGCAACTGCTCCTCGAGCAAACTTCGGTCACGCGCTTCCATGCATTGTCGGACTTCGCGGCCAAAACCAATGAGTGTTTGCACCGCGTTTTGGGCCGTGCTCAACATGACCCGGAACCGATAGTGCGGAATATTGCGCCAGCCCCCCGCACTACGGGATGCACCGGACGATCCACCTGCCTGAGCTTGAAGCAGCCTCTTCGGATCTGTCGGTGCCGCAAATAGAGAGAGGGACGATTGTTTGCCATCGATCGTCAAGTTATTGCGCATATTGCTAAGGCAGTTGTCGATGTATTTCCAGATACCCAGTACATCTTCATTGGCTATGGGGCGGAAAACATCTTTTCTGATAATCGAAAAATCAGCTACCCCGGAAACTCGGGCCGGCAAATTCGCCACCTGTACGTCCAGGGTACGACTGAAGTTTTCCAATGCGCTGTGAGTGCCGACCTGGCGACGGGCAAGAATCATCTCCACACTAGTCGGTTCCCAATGGCTCATAGCCTTCGCTTTGGGAGCATCCCCCATCAGAAACAGAGCACGGATGTACTGCAGTTTTGCCGCCGCCAGACTGTCGCGGGTCAAATGCCGGTAAAGCGAATCGGCATGGGCAATGATGCACCGTACATAAGCGATAAAAATCGCTTTACGGTAGTGAATGCGTTTTGCAAAGGCGATGGCATCGGGGTCCACCAGATCTTTGGCAACAAAACTGATATCACCCGGTTCCAGCAAAGGCCGACAGAGCCAATAACGTTCATTGTTAACCATTGCGCCAGGACGGTTCATCCGCAGCTGTGGATTGAAAATGTAGTGATACCAGTTTTGTGACTCTCGATAGTTGTGTTCTTCTGCCAATCGATAGGCGATCAAAAACGGCAGATGAAAAAACAACTCCCAATAAAACATGCCATGGGCACTGTTGAAATCCATAGGAATGGTCAATGGGTTCGGTGCCTGATCGGGTGACTCCCAAGGCGCGGGTTCATGAGTAAACTGGGTGGATCTGGACAATACTTCGTCAATTGAAATCGCCGCTTTAGCGACAAGTTCATCACCAAAGGTAGAGTTAAGCTGGACCCATCGCAACTCGGTACCCAATGGCCGCAGATCCAGAAACTGCCCTCCGGAATCCTGCTTGCTGATCAACGGCACAGGACTGGCATTAGGCACTTGCAACACTTCCAGCTTATAACAATTACGGCCATACTCTCCGTCGCTGCTTTCACCCCATACTAGATCCAGGCTTTTGTTGACAGGATCGCCTACCCATTCATATTTAATCCAATCAGACTGCCCCCAACCATTCAATTCAATAGTGCCTTTCCACGTATCCGTCGCAACAACCCCTCCATCAATGATCTTCAGCTCCATCTGTACTGTTTCTGGTTTCTTTTGCACGTCAAGCATATTGACAGAATTACTTAAAAACACCTCAGTAGCGTTGAACGAACCGTGAGCAACGAAAAATCCAGCCCCGGCACGAACACTATTGGATGACAGTCGCCACAACCTTTCCAGTTGAGCATTAGTCAACGTAATATCTTTTACCGTCTGAACACCAAATGCTGAACTGACGAACTCTGCCGGGGTAATATTTGCCAACAGATCGGCAGGTTTTTCCTCTTCATTTTCTAAATACAAGGAAAAATCGAAGCCGGCCCCGCCCTGATGATGGCAGGTCAGCTTGATGCCTTTCGCACCCACTTTTGATAGCTCAAAATAGGTCTTCAACGATGAAACATATGCAATACCAACAAACACAATTTTATTCAACGTATACTCAGGCCTATCTACTTCGCACACACCCTGAACCTGCAAAACATTGGTGATTACCTCCTCCCCACCTACTACATCCAATTGACTGTTAAAGTTTATGTTGGTCGATATGTACTTATTGATCAATCCTTCCCGTGTCGTGTCACCACTTGGGGCTACTGACGCTGGAACAAGCGACTGGCGTACCAGGGAACGCTCGTCTATGTGCAGCTGATGTTGCAATGCCATGGGATTCGCAAATCGCCCATTGATCAATACTTCGAGACTTTCCTGCTGAGCATCTTGCGGCTCGAATCTTGAGTTCAATGACGCAAACATCCATCCTGGCTTCTCTTCATTAGCCCTCCACATGGCGCCCTTCGACGACTCGCTAGGTACATCCGTTGTCGTAAAGCAAACGGCTAATACATCATCCACGTATTTGCGCGCCCCTCCAAAAGTGACCGCCAGCAGACGTGCGGAATCCTTGGGTACCACCGAGAAGTCCTTTTTTCCGAGACTGATGGGCAGTGACCAACGACCATTGATCGCCAACTGGGCCAGTTTCATTTCCAGATGCCACTGGCCCGGAGCGACTGTACCGTTCTCAAAGCGCAGATCCGGATCACGGATGCCCTCGACGTACACGACCATCAACCGTCCAGCAAAAAAAACAGGCCGGATGGCCAATACATCAGGGCCTAGCGGTAGATCGATAGGCAGCCATTCACTCCAGCATGCCGGATGCAGATACTTGCTTTCCTGTTTTAGCTCAACAGTTGCCTTACGCCAATAATAACCACAGGGTTCTTCCCGACGACGACCTAAAAAATAATACACCGCGTTCTTGAACTGTTCGCTGCCATCCTCGGTTTCATCTATATAAGCAGATATCAGATCGAGATTGCAGGTCTCCACAAATCTTTTAAGGTGCTCATAAAGGGCCCTGTGCACAGCCGTATTACTCACACTGGCTTGAGCAAGATCGTCTTCCAGAGCCTTGAAGGAAGCTGTTTTGTTCAGGCGCATCTTCGGACTTATATAGTTCTCCGGATAATACTCAAGAGTTGAATAACCCGCCCAATCACTGATATTGCAATAACGCTTATGCCAGGCTTCCAACTCCTCCTTGGAAAAGTCCCTTTGGTGACCGCGTTCCATGCCGCAGTAAATCGCACCAATATAGATTTGCATCGCGGCGATGGCTTCAGCCACTCGGGATGAGTCCACTAACGAGCTGACTTGAGTATCCAGCAATAAGTACTGCAACAGATCTTCCAGCGAAGACAGTTCTGAAGTTTCAGGTTTTTCTGGAGCGACCTTTGCACGATAAAAATCGGCCAGCGCTATGCTGCGATACTCATCAAGCACACCAATAATGGACTTTTTCATTTCATAATCCCTTTCGAAAACACTTTCTTCGGAATTTTAAAAAAAACGCTACCGTAGCATTCAGTTGAATACCATTAATCAATTACGCTAATCCAGGCCACACAATATCGCAGCAGCTTGATCAACCTCGATCAACCACCTCTACAACATAGTCGACCAAGTATTCCGACGTTACATCATTCACACTCAATACCGCTTTGAACGTTAAGGTCCCACTCGCGAGCGGCGGAGAAAACTGCACCCTGAAATGACCATCTTTAGCGACAACGCCTTTGGCAATTTCAACGCCATCCTCATTATTCAACAATTGGATTTCCGCCCCTGGCAATCCCACCCCATCAACCCAGGACGAAGGCCCTACCCTAGCGTTCATCAGCGGACTGATGATGTGCGGTTTATCGATGAAGTCCGTCACCCTGACATGCGCGTCCGGCGCCCAAGCTGTACTTCCATCGAAATGACGTTGCATTACCGAGAACACATGAGAATCAAGAAGCACCGGTTCTGCCAGCCTCACCGACCAACCACCCTGGGCATTCACACTGGTTTGAGCGAGACGCGTCCCACTGTTCCGCCCTTCAAATACGCTTATTTCCGCGTAGGCACTACCAGAGCCGGTCAGCAGTGGCTGGACTTCAACGTTCTGGTGTCCATTTTGTGGATAGGTCAGGACAGGAGGCGGAGCATCCAGGCGTCCCGGTAATTCCAGACGCTGGTTAAGGCGGTTGCAGAAGAACGTCAGTTTGAAACTGCCGTTTCGTTCATCAGCACACTTGATCATCCAGCTGAGCATCACGTCATCGGACTTGATCTGTACGTATGCGCCTGTCTGGGGCGTGAAGTTCAAGCCCAGTGCCTTCGCGGAAAAATCGCCAGTCCAACTCAGCATCGCGCGGGCATTTTCAAGATCCACGTCTTTGGGCAAGTGAACATCAAGGCGGTATTCATGACCTCTGACAAACAACAGAGGAGCTTCCAGGCAAGGTTTGTCAGGCAGGCTCAGATCAACCCACTCATAACACCAGTCAATGGCGGGCACTACATCCAGCACGAACGAAACGGTTTTTCCAACTTCGTCCGTGCGCTGTGCGGTGACCTCATATTTTCCCGGTTCCATGGCTTCAAACGGATAGGCAGAGCGCCCATTCTCATCCGTCAAAATAATGGTAGAGGTCCATCGCTTGGCTTCAGGTGCATTGATCGGTTCTACCGTCCATGCAATTGAACAATTGGGCACAGGACGGGCCTGATTATCTGGCTTCTCAAGCACTTTCACCCACAGCAAAGTAGAAGACTCTTTTCCGGCTACCGGATAGAGATAATCTGTCGCCTGGCCGTGTATTACTGCGCCATCGGCCACATAGAGTTTCAAGGCTTGTTCACTTGCTCCGACTGCGGCAGTAAATGTTTGCATGCCTGATACCTCAAACCCGGGCACGGTGAACCGAACAACTCCGTTTGCATCAGTTTTGACTGGACCAAGAGTCTGGTCCCCGTACTCAAGCGTTACATCGACGTCGGGCGCGACGGCTCCGCTCAACAAAATCACATGGCATCGCAGGATTAGCTCCATCCCTTTTACGGCCATGCTTTCTGCCACCAACAATCTGATGGAAGGCTGACCAACGAACGTTAGATTACGTATCAGTTTCGGGCTGAGCGTGCTGTAACGAACAAGCAACGTCGCGTTCTCAATGGGTTCCATACTCGTGACGCGAACCCTGGCAATCCCTTTGTCATCCGTTGTCGCCGACAACTTATCGGCGAGGATGCCCAGACCGCCAAACTCCACAGTACGACCGACACCCGGATTAGAGTGATCATCTACCAACTTCACTTCGACAGGGATGAAGTCAACGCCACCCGCCAGATAGTCTCTGGTGTCAACGCGAAGGCTATCCAGATCAAACCCTAGTGATCGCTCCTCACAATCGATCACGACTTCGGCAATCGCTACCTGCTGCAAGCCATAGACGGCTTTCACATGCGCGACTCCCATCCAGCTGCCAGCCTTGAACCGCGCCACGGCACGTCCGTCTTGATCAGTAAAGGATTCTTCATCGAGCAAACCTGGCCGATCGCAGCTCCATCTCACGGTGAGATTTACATAAGGTTTGTCGGTCAAGTCACGCACTTTCAACTCGATCAAAGCAACCTGCCCGCCGGCATTGGCAATAAGCGGAGTACCGATACAGTTGATCTCTGCAGTATTGCTTTGCCCCAACTCACCAAACGACTGGTCGTCCCCCTTGACCGAAGTTTCGGACAAGGACTCCATCATGTGTTCTGCCGCAGCGCGATAGGCAGTCTTGCCACTGTCAGGCGTTAGCTCGCCCAGCTTGATGATGGCCTTCGCATCGAGGCCGCTGCGCGCAGCCAGACCACGAATACGAAGCAACGTATCCAAAACATCAAAACTTTGAACAACTGGTCTGGCCGGTAGAAGAAACAGGATACATTCGAGTACTTCCCTTACCCCCCACCTCAACACATGGGCCAGTTGAGTCGCAGCAGAGTCGCGAATCAACCGCAGATCCTCGGCGGTCAAAATGCTCGGCAAACTGTTGACCAGCGTTAAATAGTCCAGCAATCGTTCGGCAGGTTGCTCGGTATGAATCACTGCGCGCCGATACAACGTCAGTTTGTACATCGTGTGCAGCGTCAGATCTTTGGCTTGTAGGAGGCCGAACCATTTCCAGTTATCACGGGTGGTCAGCGTGACCAGCATCGCCGAGCTCAAGTCCAGTTTTTTTACAACTGCCGCGCGACGCACCAAATGCGCCAACAACGACAATACCTCGTCACCGATCCTGACTTTGTCGGCACCTGAAGTCACGGCATTCAAGGCTCGTGCAGCTTCCGTGAGCAAGAGTGGAACGCCCCCCTCACTCACCCATTTGAGCAATGGCAGCGTCAAGTCCTGAGAACAATCCAGATAGACCGACAGCGTTTCCTGTACCACGGCACTTTGGGCAGCCTGGATTTGCAGCAATATTGCCAAAATGATCGACACCACACGTTCGGCTTCATCTCGATGAAGTT
Organism: Pseudomonas mucoides; assembly: GCF_015461845.1. Taxonomy (GTDB): domain Bacteria; phylum Pseudomonadota; class Gammaproteobacteria; order Pseudomonadales; family Pseudomonadaceae; genus Aquipseudomonas; species Aquipseudomonas mucoides. The sequence goes on from NZ_JACOPW010000004.1 coordinate 90,244, forward strand.
TTTCTTCACTCACCGCGAATTCGATTTCTGCGCGGGCAAGCCTCTCGTATTCCTCCCCGTCATTAGCTGCAGAAGCCCTCACCATTCCGCGGGGGTCGACCAACTCTTTCAGTAAGTCCAGCCAACCCGCATAGTCGAAATTCTGGCTAGGAGGGACACCGGCTTCCAGCAGCTTGGCTTCAGTGAACAACACCGGCTGCAAACGTTTGTGTAATGTTTCAAGCAAATTTGTTTCGGCTGCGGTAGGTAATTGCGGTGGTGTTAGAGGTGCCACCATCTGAACGACGAAGAGCACTCTCAGATCATTCGCCCGGCACCATTGAACACAATCCGCTGCAGCTCGTATCACGCTTAAAATGTCACCATCTCCCGTGATCCCACTTACCGAGATACGCGCCTCTCCGGTGACTTTCTGAAGTACCCCGCCCGCACCACCATCACTGAGAGTTTCTAGCAACGCGACCATTTCAATGGGGGTCACTTGCAGCAAGGAAGCCAACTTCACGATGCGATAGAGCGACGAAAGAATGGGCAGACTGCGCTTTAACTGCGTGGTCAAATTGTGCCCTTTGGCAACCACTCGAGCCAAGTAACGCCAGGCTTCCTGGTTCAGCCCCAAAGCACTGCATATTTGATCGACGGTGCGCCTGTCCGCACGCGTCTGCGCATCGATAAAAAAAGCACCATCGTCAACTATCAACGGAGCATCAAAGTAAGCCTTTTCGTTAAAAATAAGGTCGAACTGAGAGGGTTCCTTTCCAGTACCAAACAGGGACACTTCGTCAATTATCGCTGCGAATTCTTTAGCCGTACATTTGAACTCCTTATGGAACTCCTGAAACAGTCCAATCGCTCGCAGCGTATTGTTGGTAATCCGCAATGGCTTGGGTTTCGGATCAGCGCTACTTTGCAAGTCCAGCCGTTGCTCGGCCCTGTTGGCGGCAACCACCAGTTGATCGCACTGTTGGTGGGACAATTTCAGCCAACGTGCCAGACGCAACATTCGGTTGATGCGTTCCAGGCGATTTTCGCTGGTATTGGTCAACTGGCGGGTCGAACCTTTTTCTGCAGGACTCAACCCCATAGCAGGATCCTGGCCATCATTGATGAAGACAGAACCAAATTGTGCGGGCCCGAAGGATGGATTGGTCAGGATTGTCTGATTTCTTGATCGATTAGTTGCGTAGTTTTCGATTGAAAAAAAGGCAGTCAACTCCTCGGCATCAATGGACGTTTGATGACAAAAGTGCACTGAGTCCAGTAGTGCTGAAGGGGTCGTGTTGAAATTTTCTTTTATGAAATCCTCATACGGTGTACCCAGCGTTACTTCTCGCCGCTTTCCAGTGCCAGGCACTGCATCATCGTTCCCGGCAGGGTTAGTCTGGGGAAACTTGAAATTCTCTGTCAGCAATAGCTGCCCCATAGGGCCCACGCAACTGGATTGTCGAAGCGCCACATCGGAAGACGCCCCGTGCGCACCTTTCTGTTTGAAATACGGAGCTGAAGGATCAATGGTCCGCACCACCTCACCCAACAATATATTGAATTGCTGGAGTACCTGACTCCACTGCACGAAGTACCACTCGAACGGCATACTGGGGAACGGGTACCGCGACTCCAGCATCAAATCATCAACCACATGATCAGCTTGAAGCGGAACAGAGGCTTCAATGATTGATTCCATGACTTCGTTGACGATCGAGACCGTCCGTTTGACCTGATACAGGCTTGTCGGGTCGAGTCGCATAGTGCCGATATCCGGCCTGCGACTGCTGATTCTAATTGGAGCGCCACCCGCAGCAGCTTCCAATTCACGGGCCAGCTCATACAACCTGACCAGATAAGCGCACGGGCCATTATGTGCATCCGGACTTTGCGCAGGCGTGCAGTTTTCCCAGTCAGTCTCGAACAGATCATCGAACGTCGGCGAGTCTCCTGGCGGCCTGATTCCCGTATGGTGGAGCGGATTGGGTGGGCCTTGAAGAACCAACTGATGCTCACTGAATTCGCGAGCAGCATGGACCGCCAGGACAGTGGCCTGCTCCAGGAATCCATGGGCGTCCTGTAGATGTACATCGAACTTTTTTACAATGCCCTGTGGCCCCATGTCCAAAAGGTCGAATACCGTCCCACCTTCCTGAATGAAACCTTGGCAGCGACTCATTATCGAGGGTTCGCCAGTGTCAAGAGCAAGCCTGAAAAGCTGCTCGAGGGCAGGGTTGGAATGGCTATTACTCATTGAACTTCTCCTGCGAGCGAGGCTGAGAGGGACGGAATGCGAAAGGCAAATCTGTTGTCGTCATGAGTTAATTTTTACGCTGCGTGTGCCGTGTTTTGTACCTGTTAGAACTGACAGTTCCGACGAACGGTATTGATGAAATGACGCGCAATAGAGTTACTTACGGGACTATTCCGCGGAGTGATATTCCTGAAGATTCAATTGATCTGCAGATACCTGAAAAAATTTACGGGGATGGAACTAGGTTTCGGGGGTCAAAATATATACATCGAATTTATATGTATCTGCATAGGCGACGTCGTTGGCCATCCACCCGTGAGCTACCTGCACCACCGTCGGACCTGGACTTGCTGGTAACGAAAAATTGTAGTCGCGCTCTGCGCTACTGCTCCGCTGTTCTCGGTCCTCGTCGGGATAGACAAATCCAACTACGATTGCATTTTCCTCAAACTCATAATAAGAAGATCTTCCTGTAAAATTAAGCGGAGCGAGATAACTCCCGTCTGGTCGAGGAAAGGTATTTGGGGGCGGATTGGGTAGTGGATCCGCGGAATTGAATGCTTCAAGTGGCGTGAGGCGACGGGTTACCATGGGCTTCTCCTTTTCGCATGCTGTATTCCGATAACAATGCAGCGCACCATTGTTATTGCTATTTAACCTCCCTACTAAAGCATCTGGCTACTGTCAGAAATAACAGGTGGTTACTCGACAACCCGGAAATTAGTTACCGTCTGTCGGTATTTATCAATGATCACCACTGGTAGTTGGCTGTATTGACTTGCGGCACTGCTCTCTGATCCGTAAGACCCACTTTCTAGTGAGACTTTTGTTCTTACAACTCCCTGCCGCTCCATCTGCTTAACAGCCTCGAAGACAAGACACGCGATGTGGCCGTGGTGATTTGTCAGTTGATTGAGTGGGGGGTGTTGCGGGCGGGGAAGTCACTGAGTCGTTGCTTTGGGTTGTCTGTACTGACGCCATCGCGAGCAGGCTCGCTCCCACAGTTGATAGGGTGATCACAAACCGTGTGTTTGCCGCCGATCCATTGTGGGAGCAAGCCTGCTCGCGATGACGATTCAACTCACGCCGACGCCGGCATCGGCTGAAAACTGAAGTACTGCGTCAGCGCCTCCACCAATTGCCCATACTCCGGCGGTGCCCGTTGCAGGCTGAACCCGGCGTCGTAATGGTGGGGGGTTGCGTCTTCATGGCACCACAGGCAACACGCCGTGAGGTCGATGACCTGCTGGCAACCGTCGGTGGCGGGGATTTTCAGACGCAGGTCAAAGTCGACACCCACCATCATGGGCAACTGACTGATGAGCATCAGCCCGTCTGCAGACACGTTGCCGAGAAAGCCGATGGGTTTGTCGGTGACGCTGTTGAACACTCTCAAAAAATACGGCAGCTGATGCCGCTCGATCCGGCGGTCGGTAAACATGCGCAAATGGCCCAGCAAGGCCCTTAAGCAGGGCCGCACTAATGCTTCGGAACGGGCTCTTCCATTTCGTCCATGGAAGTGAACACGCTCTCCCCGTTCCCGGTGCGACAGTCCGTGCAACCGCTGACGCTTACTCCTGCCGATCACAGGTATGACCTCGGCTTTAAAGGCAAGGCTCTAAAACCGATCTCCTGGACTATAGCTCACCCCCGCCGAGCGGCCAGGGAAAACGGCAATCAGTACGTCGCCGGGCGTGGGCTCGCAGCGTTGCGCAGTGGGTAATGGCCCGTACTCTGCAGGGTTTCCAGACGAGCGCGGGCGCGGTAGGCGTATTCGCTTTGCGGGTAGGTGGCAATGATGTACTGGTAAGTCTGCGCCGCATCGACGAACAGCATCTGCCGTTCCAGGCACTGGCCGCGCATCATCGACACTTCTGGCCACACATAAGGCCGCGCACGGCTGGAGCGCTCGACTTTCGACAGTTCGAGCATGACCTGCTCGCAATTGCCACGATCGTAGGCGCTGTACGCGAGGTTTAAATGATGGTTCATCGACCAACGGGCACAACCCGTCACACTGAGGGCAAGGACGGCAATGAGCGCAAATCGCATGGGGGGATCTCCTGTCTTGAGCGCTGTATCGGCCTGCTGGCGAAAATCTTCAGGAATGTTCATTTCAATAAACAAACGAAAAAGTAGTGCATACGAACAATGACTACACCCACGGAGCATAGTAGCCTCACTCAGCGCTTGAACTCAGGAGTCTTTGAATGTCCGTCCGTCGTACCAAAATCGTCGCTACCCTTGGCCCGGCCAGTAACTCGCCGGAAGTTCTCGAACAGCTGATTCTGGCTGGCCTGGACGTCGCCCGCCTGAACTTCTCCCACGGCACCCCCGACGAGCACAAGGCTCGCGCGAAGCTGGTGCGTGACCTCGCTGCCAAGCACGGCCGCTTCGTTGCCCTGCTGGGTGACCTGCAAGGCCCGAAAATCCGTATCGCCAAATTCGCCAACAAGAAGATCGAGCTGAAGATCGGTGATCAATTCACCTTCTCCACCAGCCATCCTCTGACCGAAGGCAACCAGCAAGTGGTCGGCATCGACTACCCGGACCTGGTCAAAGACTGCGGCGTGGGCGACGAGCTGCTGCTCGACGACGGTCGCGTGGTAATGCGCGTTGATACCGCCACCGCCACCGAGCTGAACTGCACCGTGCTGATCGGCGGTCCGCTGTCCGACCATAAAGGTATTAACCGTCGCGGCGGTGGCTTGACCGCACCGGCCCTGACCGAGAAAGACAAGGCCGACATCAAGCTCGCTGCCGAGATGGAAGTCGACTACCTCGCCGTGTCCTTCCCGCGTGACGCCGCCGACATGGAATACGCCCGTCAATTGCGCGACGAGGCCGGCGGTACTGCCTGGCTGGTGGCGAAGATCGAACGCGCCGAAGCCGTGGCTGACGACGAAACCCTCGACGCGCTGATCCAGGCGTCCGATGCGGTCATGGTTGCCCGTGGTGATTTGGGTGTGGAAATCGGCGACGCTGAGCTGGTGGGCATTCAGAAGAAAATCATTCTGCACGCACGCCGCCACAACAAGGCTGTGATCGTGGCGACCCAGATGATGGAGTCGATGATCCAGAACCCGATGCCGACCCGCGCCGAAGTGTCCGACGTGGCCAACGCCGTGCTCGACTACACCGACGCCGTGATGCTTTCGGCCGAAAGTGCTGCCGGTCTGTACCCGCTGGAAGCTGTTCAGGCGATGGCGCGCATCTGCGTCGGCGCTGAAAAGCACCCGACCAGCAAGACTTCCAGCCACCGTATCGGCAAAGTGTTCGAAAGCTGCGACCAGAGCATCGCGCTGGCGGCCATGTACACCGCCAACCACTTCCCGGGCGTGAAAGCGATCATCGCCCTGACCGAAAGTGGCTACACGCCGTTGATCATGTCGCGCATCCGCTCTTCGGTGCCGATCTACGCGTTCTCCCCACACCGCGAAACCCAGGCCCGCGCGGCCATGTTCCGTGGTGTCTACACCGTACCGTTCGACCCGGCATCGCTGCCGCCTGAGCAAGTCAGCCAGGCCGCGATCGACGAGTTGCTCAAGCGCGGCGTTGTGGAGAAAGGCGACTGGGTCATCCTGACCAAAGGCGACAGCTACCACACCATCGGCGGCACCAACGGGATGAAAATCCTGCACGTTGGCGACCCGATGGTCTGAGTGACCGGCCGCTGAAAAACAAAAGCCCCGCCATGTGAATGGCGGGGCTTTTTGCATTCTGGTCAAACAGCTGGGTTGTCTGGGCGGGCCTCATCGCGGGCAAGCCCGGTTCCCACAGGTTTTGAGTCGAACTCCAGTTTGTGATCACTACCCACCACTGTGGGAGCCGGGCTCGCCCGCGATGAGGCCGGCCCAGTCACCGAAGATTCAATGCCGCTTGATAAACCCGGTCAACGCCGCCAACGCTTCTGGCGACCGCAGCCGCTGGGTGAATAACGCGCCCTCTTCTTCTATTACCTTGCGCAGCAATTCCCGGTCCGGCGCTTTCATCAATTGCTTGCTGATGCGCACCGCTTCCGGTGGCAACGATTCAAAGCGCAACGCCATCTCCCGCGCCTTGGCCAACGCCGCTTCGCCACTGCCCAACGCCTCGGTGGCAATTCCCCACTCGGCCGCTTGTACACCGCTGAACCCTTCACCCAGCAGCAACAATTCCGCCGCTTTGGCATGCCCAATCAAACGCGGCAGGAGCAGGCTGGAGCCGAATTCCGGACACAACCCGAGATTGACGAACGGCATCCTCAGGCGAGCATCCCGACTGACATACACCAGATCGCAATGCAGCAGCATCGTCGTGCCAATCCCCACCGCCGCACCCGCCACCGCAGCGATTACCGGTTTGCGGCATTCCAGCAAATTGAGCATGAAATGAAACACCGGGCTGTCGAGGTTGCCCGGCGGTTGCTGGATGAAGTCGGCGATGTCGTTGCCGGCGGTGAAGCACTCGGCGCTGCCGGCGATTAGCACGGCGTTGATTTCAGGGTCGGTGTCGGCCTGTTTCAGTGCTTCGGCCAAGAGGCTGTACATGGCGCGCGTCAGGGCGTTTTTCTTTTCGGGGCGATTCAGGCGCAGCGTCAGCACACCGCGTTCGCGTTCAATCTGGATGGCATCGGTCATGGTGGGTCTCGCGTCTGAAAAAATCAGCGCTCAACCACGAGGCAGGAACACATCGGCCAGCAGTTGATTGCGCGGCAAACCCGCGAGGTACAGGCGCCGGGAAAAGGCGTCGACACTGTCGGGGGCTCCGCAGACTAAGGCCAGGGTTTGCCGGGAGACAAGCCGCAGTTGCGCCAATGCCTGCGGCAACTCGGCCGGCGTCCAGTGTTCGACACTGAGGTTTTCACGGCCCTCGGCGATGGCTTGCAGGGGTTTGGCCAGGTAATGCTCATTGGCATCATGGGCAAGGTGAATGACGCGGATAGCGCCCTGATGATCCTGACGCAAGGCTTCGCGCAAGACTCCGAACAAAGGGCCAAGACCGGTGCCGGCGGCCAATAGCCACAGCGGTCGAGTGTGCCAGTCCGGATCGTAATGCAAGGCCCCGCCGCGCAGTTCGCCGAGGCGAATCGGGTCACCGATTTTCAGCTGACGGGCCGCATCGCTGAATGCCCCCGGCTGACGGCAATCCAGGTGAAATTCCAGAAAGCGGTCTTCTTCCGGCAGGCTGGCCAATGAATAAGGCCGCGCCACGTTGCCGGCCCACAACACCAGATGTTGCCCAGCGCTATAGCGCAGCGGACGCTCGGGGGTCAGACGCAAACGCAACACACTGGCGCTCAACCAATCCACGGCGGCCACCTCGGCCGGGCGACCGTCCTGTTGCGGGTCGAAGGTGTGCACGTGCAGGTCTTCGACTACCTGGCATTGGCATGCCAGGCGCCAGCCTTGTTGGCGCTGCTCGGCGCTCAAGGCATCCGGGCGGCTGTCGCCCGGCAACCCTTGCACACATTGCACCAGGCAGGCATGGCAACTGCCGGCGCGGCAACTGTAGGGCACCGGCACGCCGTTTTGATTCAAGGCGTCGAGCAGGTTGCTGCCCGGCGCCACCGTAAAGTGGCGCTCGCCGACGCGTAACTCAGGCATCGACGTTCTCCCAGGCCGCCGCGCACCGGTTGCGCCCGTCACGCTTGGCGCGGTAAAGCGCCTGGTCCGCGCGCTGCAAGGCATCGTCGAGATCGTCGCCCAGTTCCAGCAACGTCATGCCCGCCGACAAGCTGAGATGGGCGACATTGAGGCCGATCAACTCGACATCGGTGAAGGCGATACGCAACCGTTCACAGCACGCGGTCAAGCGTTCGGCATCGCAATCGGGCACCAGCACCACAAATTCTTCGCCGCCATAACGCGCCAACACGTCGCCGTCGCGCAGGCATGCGGTCGCGACACCGGCAAAGGCTTGCAAGACCTGATCGCCCGCCGCATGGCCGTGCACATCGTTGATGCGTTTGAAGTGGTCAAGGTCGATCAAGGCAAGGCCATGCATCACGCCGGCGTCCATGGCATTGAGTTCGCGGGAGGCCAGGCGCAGAAAATGGCGGCGGTTGAACAGCCCGGTGAGTTCGTCGGTGGCGACCAGGTCTTCGAGCTGGCGCATCATCCCGCGCAGGGTGTCCTGGTGCGCTTGCAACGCGAAGCGCCGTTGCCGCATGCGTTGACGCGACGCCTGGACATAGCGGGCGTAGAGCACCAGCCAGATCAACACGATAAACAGCACAGACACTTGCAACCCGGCCAGCGCCGGGTCGGGCAATTGAAAGCGGTAGCCCTCCCACAGCGTGATCGCGCTGAAACTGAAAAACACCAACAGCGCACACCGCACCAACGCTCGACGCGACAGATGGAACAGCCCGAACAGCAGAATCAGCACATAGAACACCAGGAACGCGCCGCGTGCTTCATCCAGATTGGCGATCAGCCAGGTTTGCCAGCCCAGCCCCATCAGCACTTGCACTTCGGTCAGGCTGGGGTCGGAAAAACGCAGGTTGCAGCCGCTGTAAAACACCGCGAACAACGCCGCCTGGCTGATGATCACCATGGCCGTGCCGACAGCAACACTGGTTGCGGGTTCGTTGTAGTGGCCGGTGAAAAATGCCAGCCACAGCAACATCAAAGCCAGGGCGTAAGTGCCGGCAGCGAGGGCAAAGCGTTTGAGTAAAAGCCGTTGGATGGCGTTATGGGTCAATCGTTGACTCACCATGCGAAAAGAGGCTGTTTGAGTGTCCTACTCTACAGGCCGTCTGCCACTTTAGTGGCGAGCCGGACAAATGACCATTCAATTTTCGGGGCAAAAAACTGGCGTCAAAAGCATGGCCCGTTTTCCCTAAAATTCAACCCTTGCCCCGATCCCTGTAGCCGCTGGCGAAGCCTGCGGCTACAGGGATCGGGGCATTATGCGACCAACGATTGACTGCCGGCGCGTGTACCCGCCCGCGAGGCGCGGTATACTGCCGCGCCTTTTTAGCGTCGCGCCAGCAGCCCCGGCGTGCCCTGACTCTTCGAGCCAGCTTCAAGTTGGAAGCTCCAGGCAGCAAGCTCAAAGCAGTACACACACTGCTCTTGCTTGCCGCTTGTAGCTCAAAGGAAGCTAGCTCGAAGAGCTATTGAATGTTCCCGTCTTTTAGAGGAGCGCGACTCATGACCGTGATCAAGCAAGACGACCTGATTCAGAGCGTTGCCGACGCCCTGCAGTTCATTTCCTATTACCACCCCGTTGACTTCATCCAGGCGATGCACGAAGCCTACCTGCGTGAAGAATCGCCGGCCGCCCGCGACTCCATCGCACAAATCCTGATCAACTCGCGCATGTGTGCCACCGGCCACCGCCCGATCTGCCAGGACACCGGCATCGTCACCGTGTTCGTTCGTGTGGGCATGGACGTACGTTGGGATGGCGCCACCATGGGCCTGGACGACATGATCAACGAAGGCGTGCGCCGGGCTTACAACCTGCCGGAAAACGTTCTGCGTGCCTCGATCCTCGCCGACCCGGCGGGCGCTCGTAAAAACACCAAGGACAACACCCCGGCCGTTATCCACTACTCCATCGTTCCGGGTAACACCGTGGAAGTGGACGTGGCAGCCAAGGGCGGCGGTTCCGAGAACAAGTCGAAAATGGCCATGCTCAACCCATCCGACTCGATCGTCGACTGGGTATTGAAGACCGTTCCGACCATGGGCGCCGGCTGGTGCCCACCGGGGATGCTCGGCATCGGCATCGGCGGCACCGCCGAGAAAGCCGCGGTGATGGCCAAGGAAGTGTTGATGGAATCCATCGACATTCACGAGCTGAAAGCGCGTGGTCCGCAGAACCGTATCGAAGAGATGCGTCTGGAGCTGTTCGAGAAGGTCAACCAACTGGGCATCGGCGCCCAGGGCCTGGGTGGCCTGACCACCGTGCTCGACGTGAAGATCATGGATTACCCGACCCACGCCGCTTCCCTGCCGGTGTGCATGATCCCGAACTGCGCCGCCACCCGTCACGCGCACTTCGTGCTCGACGGTTCCGGCCCGGCCTCGCTGGAAGCGCCACCGCTGGACGCCTACCCGGAAATCGTCTGGGAAGCCGGCCCGTCGGCTCGTCGCGTCAACCTCGACACCCTGACCCCGGAAGAAGTGCAGAGCTGGAAGCCGGGCGAAACCGTCCTGCTCAACGGCAAGATGCTCACCGGTCGCGACGCCGCGCACAAGCGCATGGTCGAGATGTTGAACAAGGGTGAAACCTTGCCGGTGGACCTCAAGGGTCGCTTCATCTACTACGTCGGCCCGGTTGATCCGGTGCGCGAAGAAGTGGTGGGCCCTGCCGGTCCGACCACCGCCACGCGGATGGACAAGTTCACCCGTCAGATCCTCGAGCAAACCGGTCTGTTGGGCATGATCGGCAAATCCGAGCGCGGCCCTACCGCTATCGAAGCGATCAAGGACCACAAAGCCGTTTACCTGATGGCAGTCGGCGGCGCGGCTTACCTGGTGGCGCAAGCCATCAAGAAATCCCGCGTTGTTGCCTTCGCCGAACTGGGGATGGAAGCCATCTACGAGTTCGACGTGAAAGACATGCCGGTGACGGTTGCGGTTGATAGCAAAGGCGAGTCGGTACACATCACCGGTCCTGCGATCTGGCAGAAGAAGATCAGTGAAAGTCTGGCGGTAGAAGTGCAGTAAGCGCTTCATCGGGCCAAACAGCGGCCGGGTTGCCTGAAAAGGCGACCCGGCCGTTTTTTTTTGCCTGTGAATAACACCAATGGCATTGAACCCGTATTTTTTATAGCCATTCGATCTGGAAAAAAACCCTCTCCCTGTCAGATCTGACAGGTTACGTACGGCTCCCCTCTTGTTAGCGTCTGACTCAGTCAGCGACACCATCGCCACGGACGAACGCCCGGCCAAAACAGGATCAGCCCCATGCAAGAGCAAGCGTCCCTGAGTATCACTGAACCCTCGATTGCAAAAAGTGCGTCGATTGCCAGCATCGGCAAAAGCTGGGGCAAGGTTGGCCCCACCGGTGGCGCCTCATTCGAGTTGCCGCTGGCGCTTTCGCCGGGACGCGGTTGGGACCCGCAACTTTCCCTGAGCTATAGCAGCCAATCAGGAAACGGACCGTTCGGTGTCGGTTGGCATTTGAACCTCAGCGCCATTACCCGTCAGGCCAGCAAAGGCGTGCCGCACTACACCGATGATGATGTGTTCCTCAGTGCCTCGGGCGAGAAGTTGATCGCCGAACGCGACGCTGACGGCAAGATCAAGTCCCGGGACGCATCTGAATACCGTGGTTTGTCCATCGGGGCCCATCGGGTGGTGCAATATCGACCCCGAGTCGAAACCACGTTTGATGTCATCGAATTCTGGTGCTCCGAGGTCAACCCCCAGGGTTTCTGGCTGGTGCATGGGGCCGATGGCAGCCTGCACCTGTTTGGCAAGGTCGACACCGCGCGCAAGGCAGACCCGCAACAACCGGATCGGGTGGTTGCCTGGCTGTTGCAGGAAAGCATGAACACCCGCGGCGAGCACATCTGCTACGAGTACAAGGTGGAGGACCCTGCCGACGAGCCCGCCCCGCAAGACTACCGGGCTCAACGCTATGTGCATCGAGTGTTGTATGGCAACTTTGAGGCAAGCAGCCATTTGTATGGTTGGAACGTACTCACATCAGCGCCGCCTTCATGGCACTTCATCGCGGTATTCGATTATGGCGAGCGCACCCGATCCCTGACCGAAAAACCGGTCTACGACAGTGAAACACTCAGTCCCTGGCTAAAGCGTCCGGACCCGTTTTCGACTTATGGCCAAGGCTTTGAAGTCGGCACCCGCCGCCTTTGCCAGCAGGTGCTGATGTTTCACCGCTTTGCGGAACTGGGTGACGAGCCGGCGTTGGTCCGTCGCTTGCTGCTGGAGTATTCGGGCAACACGGGCCCCTGGTCTTACAGCCAAATCACCGCGGCGCATTACCAGACGTACGCCGCCAGCGGCGCCGTGGAAAGCATGCCGCCGATAGAGTTCGAGTATTCAGGTGCTGAACTCAATACTCAGCCCGCCGTGTTTTTCCCGTTCGACCACATGCCGGGTATCGAGGACGGCCAGCACTATCAATGCGTCGACCTGTTCGGTGAGGGACTGCCGGGTTTCCTGTGTCGCTACGACCAATGCTGGTACTACCGCGAACCCTTGCGTGACCGCACCGGTGGCGATTGCATCACCTACGGCCCATGGACTGCGCTCGACGACATCCCTATCGCCGACCGCAGCAAGCAAACCCATCAAGCCCTGATGGACCTGACCGGAGACGGTCGCCTGGACTGGGTCATCGCCCAACCTGGCGTGGCGGGTTTCCATGCCTTGAACCCGGATCGGAGCTGGTCAGGGTTTATTCCGTTCAAAGTGTTCCCGCCGGAGTTTTTCAACGCCCTGTCGCAGTTGGGTGACGTGCGGGGCGATGGCCTCAGCTCGCTGGCACTGATCGGCCCCAACTCCGTGCGCCTGTACGCCAGCCGGCGCGAGGAAGGTTTTGCCAAAGGCGAAGACGTCGCTCACACGCCGGATGATGACCGTCTGCCATTGATCAGCAACTCACGCAGCGAACTGGTGTTTATGGGCAACCTGCTGGGCAGCGACACCACCGAGTTGTGCCGCATCCGCCACGACGAAATCAAATGCTGGCCGAACCTTGGGAACGGCACATTCGGCACTGGATTTGTCATCGAAGGGCCGGCGTTCGATTACGCGACCTTCGACGCGGCGCGTGTGCGCATCGCCGATCTGAACGGCTCGGGCGCCCCGGCGCTGATCTATCTGAATTCCGACGGGTTCGACATTTATCTCAACCGGGGCGGCAATGGTTTTGAACTGACCCCCATTGGCGTTTCCTGGCCCGAAGGCGTGCGCTACGACAACCTGTGCCAAGTGACGCTCGCCGACCTGCAAGGCCTGGGATGCGCCAGCCTGATCCTGACCGTTCCCCACATGACCCCCCGGCACTGGCGCTATGACTTCGTTGGCACCAAGCCCTATCTGATGATCGCCAGCAATAACAACATGGGGTGCAGTACCGAGGTGGTGTATCGCAGTTCGGCGCAAGAATGGCTGGACGAAAAAACCACGACCCATTTCACCTGTCACCTGCCCTTCCCCATTCAAGTGGTGAGCCAACAAAGCCAGCTCGATGAAATCACCGGCAATCGGCTGAATCAGTTTTTCCGCTACTTTCAGGGTTACTACGACGACCGGGATCGCGAATTTCGTGGTTTCGGGCGGCTGCACCAGACCGACAGCGAAATCGGCTCGGACGAAGACGAAAGCTTTACCGCGCCGGCGTTGGTCTGCACCTGGTCTCATACCGGCCAACAGATCGACATGCCTGACGAGGGTTACTTCAACGGTGACGATAAGGCGCACCCGCTGGGCGACACGTTGTTTTGTCGTTATCACCCGGACGACGAGTGTGAAGAACTCATTACGCCTGACGATGAAGCCACTCTGCACGGAATCGCCCGCGCACTCGCCGGCACTGTGCTGCGCGTGGAAACCTACGCGGCAAATGACCCGACCACCCCGTTCCTGGTCGAACAGTCCCGCTACATCGTGCGCGAAGTGCGTGAGCGCGGTCAGCACGATCCTGCCCCTGTGTTAATGGTGTCGCAGCTCGAAAGCATCAGCTACCGCTATGAGCGCTTCATCAATGACCCGCTGTGCCAGCATGTCGTCAACCTGGGTCGGGATGCGTTCGGGCTGACGACCCACAGCATCACGGTCAGTTATGCCCGGCGCCTGACTGAGCTTGATGAGCCACCCTTTTCCGATGTGGATGAACGGAAATGGTGGAGCGACGCCCATGACCCGGCTCAACAGTCCTACTACCTGGCCGAAACCCGCGCTGCGTTTATTCATTTGGTCGATCTGCAAGGCTGGAGGCTCGGCCTGCCCTATCAGCAACGCGGCAATGCACTGGTCTTGCCCAAGGGCCAGGCACCGACGGGGCTGAACCCCGAAGCCATTGACTATGAACAGTTTATGGACTCGTTCAAATCAGTCGAATGGGAAGCTCAGCGGGAGCTGACCTCACAAACGGTGCAACGCTACCTCGAAACCCAAGACCGCACGGTAATGCCGGACGGCACGGCCAGCTTCGAAGCGCTGGCAGGCCCGCTGGAAATGGCGCAATTGAACAAGACGGCGCTGGATGTCTACAGCGACGTGAGCCCTCCGATCGACATCCGGGCTGAACTGACGAAGATTGGTTATTTGCCTATGCTGCTGATTCTCGGGACGGACAAAGAGGCCGATGAGGAAGAAGACCAGCAGAGAAATCTTTGGTCCAGCCAATACAACTTTGCCCAGCATGCAGGCCTCGAACGCTTCTACAGGGTGACTCAATACAACGAAACCCCGAGCCATGGCGTAACCAAAGCGACCAGCGACGATTACGCTTTCGCCACCCTCAGCGTCGAACAACCGGATGGCTGTATCACCCTCTTCAAGTACGACTATCACTCACTGCAACCGCTGCGCATCATTGATGCCAATGAAAACGTTGAAGAAGCCCTTTACGATCCGTCCGGCCCGCACACCATCACCTATTACGGAACGGAAAACGGCGAGCCCGCCGGCTTCCTGCCCATTGCCGACTACACCCGCCCCGAAGATTCCAGCCCCGCAACGGCAATCGAATTTCCCAGGGACGCGCTGCAAAATGCCGCCAGTACCTTTCGCAAGGACCTGTTCAGCTGGATGGGCACGCTCCCTGACACCGTGAGGCAGACACCCGACTGGCTCACTGAGTGGATCCTGCAAGGCTACGTGCTGCCCGACCTTCACATTCGCGCCAGTGCCCGACGGCGCCTGGCCAGGCGCACGTCACGGACGCCGGCAGAACAGGCATTGTGGGACTTGCTGCAATCCATCGTTCGGGTACCGGTGCACAGCGTGGTGCTGAGTGCCGATCGCGATTACTACGACGAACAGGCGTCGCAAATCCACGTCAACCTGAACTACGTCGACGGTTTCGGACGGTCCTTGCAAACCCAGCAACGCGTCGAGCCAGGCGAGGCCTATGTGGTGGAAAACGGCGAATTGGTGATCGAAAACGGCCAGCCGAAGGAGGCGCACGCCGAGCAACGCTGGCGCATCAGCGAACGCGTGGAATACAACAACAAGGGGTTGGCGGTACGCACCTATCGCCCCTATTTCGCTAATGCTTATGGCTACATCCATGACCACTCTTTCAGGAATTTCGGCTATCACGATAAAAGTTACTACGACGTCCTGGGTCGCCTGATCAAAATCATCAACGCCAAGGCGGATACTGCGCTGGAAATCATCACCCCCTGGTACACCGCCAAGCTGGATTACAATGACACCTTTGTCCCGCCGGACTCGCAAGAGTCCAAGGCAGGCAAGCGATGAGAAGCACGGTCGACTGGAAAACACCGTGGGTGAAGGCCATTGATGGGCGGCGCCTGACCGTGCGCCAGATGGCCTACTTGCGCTCTGTACCGGGCGGCCCCGTGGAAACCCACATCACCCGGCAACGCTTTGATACGCTCGGGCGGCCGGTGGAACAACGGGACGCGCGGCTGGCCAACGCCCCCAGGCCCAACCTGTCGACGATTTACGACCTTGCCGGGCACCCGGTAAACGTTGACAGCGTCGACGCCGGCAGGCGCACAAATCTGAAAGGGCTGGCCGGTGAAACCCTCCAGAGCTGGGATGGACGCGGCAATCATTGGCGCAGTACTTACGACAACCAATTGCGCATGCTCACACTTGAAGAGAGCGGACACGACGTCGTTGATACTGCCACCTACGCCTCTGCACTGGCTGACCCGAACCACAATCTTCGCGGCCAGATGATCCGACAAACCGACCCCAGCGGCACACTCGAATTCAGCAGCTTCAGCCTCAAGGGCCAGCCGTTGCGCGACAGCCGAACCGTCACCGAGGCCGGTACTTTCGCCAGCAGCCGGACCTACAACCCGCACGGCGCGTTGCTGACCCAGACCGATGCCTTTCAGCATCAGCAACGGATGCGATACGACATCGCCGGTCAACTGCAACAGGTTCACCTGCTGCTTGAACCCACGGGCACCTGGCAGGCTGTACTTGAAGCGGCCCGGTATAACGCGGCCGGTCAGATCATTGAGCAACGTGCCGGCAACAACGTACTCAGCCGCTGGCTATACGACGAGGCCGATGCTCGTCTTACGACCTCCACCGCCGGCGTGCCCGGGCAGGATCTGCTCCAGCACTTTGAGTACGTTTACGACCGGGTCGGTAACGTCCTGCGCATCGACGACCTGACCTTCAAACCGGTGCACTTCGCCAATCAGCGCATCGATGGCCGCCGCGAATTCACCTACAACTCGCTGTACCTACTGACCAGTGCCACCGGTCATGACGCCACCCCTGGCTCAGACTTGCCTGGCCGACTGTTGCCGAGTGATCCCAAAAATCATCTCAATTACAAACAAACCTACGCCTACGACCCCGGTGGTAACCTGATCAAGTTGATCCATGAGCGTGCGGTGGGCGGCTATACCCACCAGATGTCCATCGACCCGAACAGCAACCGTGGCGTGCCCCTTCAAGAAGGGAATCCCGCCCCTGATTTCGACAGCTTGTTTGACCGCCATGGCAACCTCCAGGCTTCTGGCCCGGGACGGCCCCTGTACTGGAACAACCGCAATCAGTTGGCATCGGCGACGCTGGTTCACCGTGACAACGACCTCAACGATGAGGAAACGTATCGCTACAGCCAGGGCGCGCGCGTTTTCAAACGCCACGAAACCCATACGTCATCGACCACGCACTTCCACCAGGTGATCTACTTGCCGGGGCTGGAAATCCGCACCCGCGACAACGGCGAAGAACTACACGTCATTGCAGTACCCGGTGGGCGAAGCAGTGTTCGTTGCCTGCATTGGGTCAGCAAAAAACCCGATGGTATCGATCAAGATCAGTTGCGCTACAGCCTCGACGATCACTTGGGCTCTAGCCTCATGGAGCTTGATCAAACCGCCCGACTGGTCAGCTACGAAGGTTACTACCCCTTCGGCGGTACGGCGTGGTTGATGGCGGATTCAGCACTTGAGGTCAGCTACAAGACCCTCCGGTATTCGGGTAAGGAGATGGATGTCAGCGGATTTTATTACTACGGGGTGCGGTATTACGCGCCATGGCTGCAGAGGTGGATCAATCCGGATCCATTGGGGACCGTGGATGGATTGAATCTGTACCAGATGGTGGGAAATAACCCGATTAATTTTGTTGATAACCAAGGTGGGGTTAGAACAGCATCTCAACAAGTTTCAATACCGATGACCCCCCTGTCATCATCACCCACGCAGTCGATTGCAGGTAGTACGACAACACTCTCTGGACTTACTCCATTAGTAAACGATCCCGCCAACAATCCCCCCGGCCAAATGCCGCCTGAACCTGAGGAGTCATGGAGCGAAAAGGGCAAACGCTTTGCTTTAGCGGCCGTTAACTCTAGAGTCGGGTTGGCCTTGCTTCCGGTCGGGACTTCGAGTCCTGCAAACGCAGCGATTGTTGCAACCATTTTCACTGCTGCCACCCAGTTCATTTTACAAGCGACCGTGTTCAATCCGGGTTGGTCCCCTCCTGGCACGTGGGACCCAACGGGGGATGGCTCATTACCTTCTAAAGACGTGACACAGGAAGCCAACCGTCAATTTGGCTTGATAAGCACCGGAATGACCGTTGCCGGCGCGACGGTCGGAGCAGTGCTTGGGCCGGTAGTCGGCGGCTATGTTGACGAGCTCAGAGGGGCCAAGGAAAAAGCTGAAAAAAAAGCAAAGGCCGGTGAGATGAGTAGCACTATTAAAAGGCTGATTGCCGAGCAAAGTTTGCTGGACGAAGTGACCCCTAAAGCGCAAACCTCACTCCGCGATCAGGTACTGGAGGTCGAAAGCTTGACAGGCATTACGTGGAACACAATGGAAATGCTCGAAAAAATTACCCAACTCAGGCCTTCCAACCTCAGCGAGAGCATCGACTCCTCGCGCCGAAGCTCTATCTCATCGCAAAGTTCCGCAGGCGTCATCCATAGGGGGGCTACAAGCCGGAAACCAGTGCATCCAGTAAAGCATACGCGCAGAATGTAAATATTTAAGAAATAGGTCATTCGGAGCTCCATAACCTCTGGAGTCCCTTTTTTCTTAAGGCGGGTACGCCATGCTATGGTGCCCGCCCGACTTTCTACCTGTTTGCCCCCTGCATGCTGCCGAACTCCCGTATCTTGCGTTTGACGTTGTATATTTTGTTGATCCTTGCAGGTGCCGTGTTGGCCGCCGGTTTCGCCATGCGCCACACCGAACGCCAGGCCTTAGTTGAAGACGCCGCGCGCGCCAATCAGCAATTGGCGCTGTACGCCAATTCCCTGCACACCCTGATCGACCGCTACCGCGCCCTGCCTGCCGTGCTCGCGCTGGACCCGGAGTTGCGCGCCGCCCTCAACGGCACGGTATCGCCAGAGCAACAGGATGCACTGAATCGCAAGCTGGAAAAAATCAACGGCGCCGCCCAGTCCTCGACCCTCGAACTGCTCGACCGCACCGGCCTCGCCGTGGCCGCCAGCAATTGGCGTTTGCCCAGCAGTTACGTCGGCCACAATTATGGCTTTCGCCCCTACTTCAGCGAGACCCGCACCCAAGGCACCGGGCGCTTTTACGCGGTGGGCGTGACCAGTGGCATTCCGGGGTATTTCCTGTCCAGCGCAGTCACCGGCGACAACGGCGAGTTTCTCGGTGCCATGGTGGTGAAGCTCGAGTTTCCGGAACTGGAACGCGAATGGCGCCAGGGCAGCGACACGCTGCTGGTCAGTGACGCACGCGGGATCATCTTCATCGCCAACCAGCCGGGCTGGCGTTATCGCTTGTTGAAACCGCTGGACGACAACGATCACGCCGCGCTCAAGGCGACCCGCCAGTACGACAAGCAACCGCTGACACCGCTTGAGTTTCAATCCCTGCGCCGCTTCGACGACAACAGCGATCTGGCACGGGTGGTCGGCCCTGACGGGACGGCGGATTACCTGTGGGAATCGCTGCCACTGGCCACCGAAGGCTGGACGCTGCACCTGTTGCGTCGCCCGCAAGTCGCGTTCGAAGACAGTCGCAATGCCGCGCTGGCCGCTGCCGGGTTATGGCTGGCGTTGGTGTTTCTGTTGCTGTTCCTCAATCAACGCTGGCGCCTGGCGAAAATGCGCCAGCGCAGCCGCGAAGAGCTTGAGCAACTGGTGGAAGAACGCACCCGCGACCTGCGCACCGCTCAGGACGGGCTGGTGCAATCGGCCAAACTGGCGGCGCTCGGCCAGATGTCTGCCGCCCTCGCCCATGAAATCAATCAGCCACTGACCGCCCAACGCATGCAGCTTGCTACTCTGAGGTTGCTGCTCGATCACGGCCGGGTCGACGACGCTTACAAGGCGCTGAAACCGGTGGACGACATGCTCACACGCATGGCCGCCCTCACCGGCCACCTGAAAACCTTCGCTCGCAAAAGCCCCAGCGGCCTGCGCGAACGACTGGACCTGGCGGCGGTGGTCGACCAATCGTTGCAGTTACTCGATGCGCGACTGCGCGATGAACAAGTCAGCACGGTGCTGCACCTGACGCGCCCGGCGTGGGTGCGGGGTGATGCGATTCGTCTGGAACAGGTGCTGATCAACCTGCTGCGCAATGCCCTCGACGCCATGCACGACAAGCCCTGCAAACGCCTGGAAATCCGCCTCGAAGCCGACGAACAATTGTGGCGCCTGACGGTCAGCGACAATGGTGGCGGCATCGCCGAAGAACACCTGCCGAACGTGTTCGATCCATTCTTCACCACCAAACCGGTGGGCGATGGCCTGGGGCTTGGGCTGGCGGTATCGTTTGCCATCGTTCACGAAGCGGGCGGACGCCTGAGTGCCGATAATCACGGCAACGGCGCGGTGTTCACCCTGACCTTGCCCATCGATCTGGAGGCGCCTGCCGCATGCTGAATTCAGTGATGGTGGTCGACGACGAAAGCAGCATTCGCAGCGCCGTCGAACAATGGCTGAGCCTGTCGGGTTTCGAGGTGCAGTTGTTCAGTCGCGCCGATGAATGCCTGGCGCAATTGCCCGCGCATTTTCCCGGGGTGATCCTCAGCGATGTGCGCATGCCCGGCATGACCGGGTTGGAGTTGTTGGCCGAAGTCCAGCGTCGTGATGCGGACTTGCCGGTGATTCTGTTGACCGGCCACGGCGATGTGCCGATGGCGGTCGAAGCGATGCGCGATGGCGCGTATGACTTTCTCGAGAAGCCCTTCAGCCCGGAAACCCTACTGAGCAGTTTGCGCAGGGCGTTGGACAAGCGTCGGCTGGTTCTGGAGAACCGTGCCCTGCACGAACAGGCCGACAACCGCGCCAAACTCGACGCCACCCTGCTCGGCGTGTCCCGTGGTTTGCAGACGCTGCGTCGGCAAGTGCTGGACCTGGCGGCGTTACCCGTCAATGTGTTGATCCGCGGTGAAACCGGCAGCGGCAAAGAGCTGGTCGCGCGTTGCCTGCATGACTTCGGGCCGCGAGCCGACAAGCCGTTTGTGGCGCTCAACTGCGCGGCGATTCCGGAGCAGTTGTTCGAAGCTGAATTGTTTGGCCACGAGAGTGGCGCGTTCACTGGTGCTACGGGTAAACGTATTGGCAAGCTTGAATACGCCGATGGCGGCACGCTGTTTCTCGACGAAATCGAAAGCATGCCGCTGGCCCAGCAGGTGAAGTTGCTGCGGGTGTTGCAGGAGCAGAAGCTTGAGCGCTTGGGGTCGAATCAGAGTATTCGCGTGGATTTGCGGATCATTGCCGCGACCAAACCGGACCTGCTGGATGAGGCACGGGCCGGGCGTTTTCGTGAGGATTTGGCGTATCGATTGAATGTCGCCGAGTTGCGGCTGCCGCCGTTGCGTGATCGGCGCGAAGACATTCCGTTGTTGTTCGAGTCGTTTGCACAGCAGGCTGCCGAGCGTTTGGGCCGGACCTTTCCACCGTTGACCGGGCCGCAGTTGAGTCATCTGCTGAGCCACGACTGGCCGGGCAATGTGCGCGAACTGGCGAACGTTGCCGAACGGCAAGTGCTGGGGCTGGGCGAGCCGGAACCGGCGGGGATTGATCCGGGGCAGTCGCTGGCGGCGCAGCAGGAAGCGTTCGAAGCGCATTGCCTGCGCGCGGCATTGACCCGGCATAAGGGCGATGTGAAAGCAGTGCTTGAAGAGCTGCAACTGCCGCGCCGGACCTTTAATGAAAAGATGCAGCGGCATGGACTGACGCGCGAGATGTTCCTGACTGACAGCTGATATTTGTGGGGCCTGGACTGGCCCATGCAAAGCAATTCCATATCCGCTAAGCAAAAATCCGCTCATACCCCATCCAACATAAGCGGATTTCCGCTCACCCAATCCGCAAAACCCCTCTAAACCGCCCCTCTCCCCCTTGGCACACCTCCTGCTATAGCCCCCACAGGCTGCGTTTCAACGCGCTCCACAAAAACAATTAAACGAAGGATCCTTCAATGGATAACTCCAACGCCCTGCCCCTTGGGTCGGCTGCCCTGCCGGCTAAAGAAAGAACCACTGCCAGTCGCATCAAATCGATTTTCAGCGGCTCCGTCGGCAACATGGTCGAGTGGTACGACTGGTACGTCTACGCCGCCTTCTCCCTGTACTTCGCCAAGGCCTTTTTCCCGAAAGGCGACACCACCGCCCAACTGCTGAACACCGCCGCGATCTTCGCTGTGGGGTTCCTGATGCGCCCGATCGGTGGCTGGCTGATGGGCCTCTACGCCGACAAGGCCGGGCGCAAGAAAGCGCTGATGGCTTCGGTGTACCTGATGTGTTTCGGCTCGCTGCTGATCGCCCTGAGCCCGGGTTATGAAACCATTGGCATCGGCGCACCGATCCTGCTGATTTTCGCCCGTCTGCTGCAAGGCCTGTCGGTCGGTGGCGAGTACGGCACCTCGGCGACGTACCTCAGCGAAATGGCGACCAAGGATCGTCGCGGTTTCTACTCCAGCTTCCAGTACGTGACCCTGATCTCCGGCCAGCTCATCGCCCTGGCGGTGCTGATCGTGCTGCAACAGACCTTGACCACCGAGCAACTGTACGACTGGGGCTGGCGCATCCCGTTCGCCATCGGCGCACTGTGTGCCGTGGTCGCGCTGTACCTGCGTCGTGGCATGGAAGAAACCGAGTCGTTCACCAAGAAAGAAAAGGCCAAGGAAAGCGCGATGCGCACCTTGATGCGCCATCCCAAGGAACTGATGACCGTGGTCGGCCTGACCATGGGCGGTACCCTGGCGTTCTACACCTACACCACCTACATGCAGAAATACCTGGTGAACACGGTCGGCATGAGCATCTCCGACTCGACCACGATTTCGGCGGCGACGCTGTTCCTGTTCATGTGCCTGCAACCGATCATCGGCGGGCTGTCGGATAAAGTCGGTCGTCGGCCGATCCTGATTGCCTTCGGCATTCTGGGGACGCTGTTCACCGTGCCGATCCTGACCACCCTGCACACCGTTCAGACCTGGTGGGGCGCGTTCTTCCTGATCATGGCGGCGCTGATCATCGTCAGCGGCTACACCTCGATCAACGCAGTGGTGAAGGCCGAACTGTTCCCGACTGAAATCCGTGCACTGGGGGTTGGCTTGCCTTACGCCCTAACCGTGTCGATCTTCGGCGGTACGGCTGAATACATCGCGCTGTGGTTCAAGAGCATCGGCATGGAAACCGGGTATTACTGGTATGTCACGGCGTGTATTGCGGTGTCGTTGCTGGTGTATGTGACCATGAAAGATACCCGCAAGCATTCGCGGATCGAGACTGACTGACCGCTGGATTGAGGGTGGCTGTACTGGCCTCTTCGCGAGCAGGCTCACTCCTACACTGACCGGGTTCTTTTCATGAGAATGCGGTCAAATGTAGGAGTGAGCCTGCTCGCGATGGGGACGCCTTGGTCTCAAGTCAACTCAGCAGCCGTCCGCTTCCCATATTTATTCTGAGCAAACGAAGCCCCCGCAATCATCACCACCAGAATCCCCGCCAACACCCAGGCCCGAATCGTCGGCCAGGTAATCACCCAGCGCCGTGCCCAAGGTGTTGGAAAACAGAATCGCCATCCAATAGAACATCTCGCCGCGAAAGGTCTGGACCTTGGTGACGTTCAGCGAATCACCGCTCAAGCGCCACGCCGCAAAAATCCCGATCAGGATCGCAATCAGGATCATCGAACCGGTGGCGTAGCCCAGGCCGAGGGTGCGGTCCATGAAGTCCGACATCGTGGTGCCGGCCGTACTGGTCGCCAACACGTTCGCCGCCGATGGCTATGTCAAAACCGGCTCGGCGTCCTACGAGCACGGCGCCAGTGCCCCCATCGAACGTACGCATTCTGACAGCTTCGACAAAACCGGCACCGCCGAAGCGATCGGCTGATCACAAGAGCCCCCCCTGTAGGAGAGAGCCTGCTCGCGATGGCGGTGTGTCAGTCACATAAATGCTGAATGACACACCGCCATCGCGAGCAGGCTCACTCCTACATTGGAATCTCATTGCTGGAAATTATCGGCTCGGCCTTGCACCATGGTGGTCTCCCGAGAGCTCCTGGAATGAACCCCATGCCCGACGACATCCACTATTACGAACCCGCCAACGGCCACGGCCTGCCCCACGATCCGTTCAACGCCATCGTCGGCCCG
Source organism: Pseudomonas mucoides (assembly GCF_015461845.1). Taxonomy (GTDB): domain Bacteria; phylum Pseudomonadota; class Gammaproteobacteria; order Pseudomonadales; family Pseudomonadaceae; genus Aquipseudomonas; species Aquipseudomonas mucoides. The sequence goes on from NZ_JACOPW010000004.1 coordinate 114,204, forward strand.
CGCCCTATCGGCTGGATTTCCTCGCAGGATGCCAATGGCCGCTTGAACCTGGCGCCGTACAGTTTCTTCAACGCGTTCAACTACATTCCGCCGATCATTGGTTTTTCCAGTGTCGGGCGCAAAGACAGCCTGAATAACATCGAACAGACCGGCGAATTCGCCTGGAACCTCGCCACTCGCCCATTGGCCGAGCAGATGAACCAGAGCTGTGCGATGGTCGGGCCAGAAGTGAATGAATTCGAGTTGTCCGGATTGACGCCCGCCGCCTCGACAATCATTCAGGTGCCACGGGTCGCCGAAAGCCCGGTGTCCTTTGAGTGCAAGGTCACGCAGATCATCCAGTTGCAGCGCGCGGACGGGAATGTGGTGCCGAGCTGGCTGATTCTCGGCGAAGTGGTCGCCGTGCATATCGCCAAATGGCTGTTGAAGGAGGGGGTCTACGACACCGCCGCGGCAGAACCGATTCTGCGCGGCGGCGGGCCGGCGGATTATTTTCAGCTGGGGCCAGAGGCGTTATTCAAGATGTATCGCCCGGGGGCGAACAGGTAACTCACCACAGCAGGTCGGTGTTTTCCTTGACGTCCTTGAGGCGGGTCAGCTCTTTGGCGGCGGCTTCATCGGCTTCATGGGCGGTCTTGAAGGTCTGGTCTTCGAGGACTTTGTGAAAGCGCGGTGCGCCTGCGCCACCCAGGGCTTTGACGGCGATGGCGGCGTGGTATCCACCCTCACCCGGTACTACTGCGGAAACGGCTTCGAAGTGTTCAAAGGCTTTACGTGCCATGTCGCGGATCCTGGCTGGTTGATAATGCGGTCATTAAACCCTCAACCCGCCATTTTGTGTACCCACGACTGGGTCTGACCCAACGCCTGGGCCGCCGACACTTCCTTGAAGGTGTGGAAATCCAGGCTGTTGACCACCAGGTCCTGCACCAGTGCGGCAAACACTTCCATCGCCGGGGTGCTGAAGTACGCGGTCATGGCCTGCTGGTTGATCCAGAAACCGGACACCAGCCACAACTCGGTATCGCATTGCGACTGTTGCAGGGTAAAGCTCAGGCAACCCGGTGCAGTGCGCGTCGGCTCGATCAGGGCGCTCAGGCGCGCACCGAGTTCCACCGAACGCCCGGCGTGGGCACGGACAAAAGCCATATGACTGACGGGGATCTGCGTAGACATGTTCAACCCTCCCAGGTACTCGAGTGGCAGCCGTGGGACGGGCTGCGACAGGATCAAAGGTTAATCGCGCACCCGCCAGCGCGGTTAGTCGATTCCTGCCGGCTTGTTGCACAATCCTGCGCGCGTCGTAAAAAACCTCTACCCGCCGGCAAAAGGTTTTCAGGCCAATGAAACAGGGCTTTCAAGCAAGTTTTGCGGGGAATGCCCACTGCCAGAGGCACCGCTAATTCACCCCGTGCAGAATCAGGCAAGGTTGAGGCAGGATGTGTCTACCGCTTCGTCTTGCACAAACATAAGCTGAGCCCATTATCCACGCCCCACCGAGGATGCCTTGCATGTCGTCGCTCGATCATTTTCAAGCCCCGCTGGATGCCGAGATGGAGAAACAGCGCGCGGAACTGGCCGCGATCATCCGTCGCTATACAACCGATGATGGCAATTATGAGACCGCCGTCGGCTCGTTGTTCATGGCCAAACACAGCAAGTCCCACGACTTTGCACCGGTGCTGGCGCAACCGGCGTTGTGCATCATGGCGCAGGGGCGCAAAGAGGTGCGGCTGGCGGACGAATACTTCAATTACGACCCGCTGCACTACCTGGTGGTCTCGGTCTCGATGCCCCTGAGCGGCAGGATCGTCAATGTCACCTCGGAAGAACCGATTCTCTCGGTGCGGCTGGACATCGACCCAGCGGAAATCAGCGCGCTGATTGCCGATGCCGGACCTTTAGGTGTGCCGACCCGCCCCACCGGTCGTGGCCTGTATGTCGAGCGGGTCGACAGCGCCATGCTCGATGCCGTACTGCGTCTGGCACGTTTGCTCGACACCCCGAAAGACATCGCCATGCTCGCGCCGTTGATTCGTCGGGAGATTCTTTATCGGTTGTTGCGCAGCCCGCAGGGGCATCGGCTGTATGAGATCGCGATCGCCAATAGCCAGAGCCATCGCATCAGCCAGGCGATCCAGTGGCTGAACGGCAACTATGAGCAGCCGCTGCGCATTGATGATTTGGCGAAAGAGGTGAACCTGAGCGTGTCGACGTTGCATCACCGGTTCAAGGCGATGACGGCGATGAGTCCGTTGCAGTATCAGAAGCAGTTGCGGTTGCAGGAAGCGCGGCGGTTGATGCTGGCGGAAGGGTTGGAGGCTTCGGCGGCGGGGTATCGGGTGGGGTATGAAAGCCCTTCGCAGTTCAGCCGTGAATACAGTCGGTTGTTTGGGGCGCCGCCGTTGCGGGATTTGGCGCGGTTGCGGTTGAGTGTCTGATCCAGAGTTTTCTGGTGTGGCGGATGGCCCCATCGCGGGCAAGCCCGCTCCCACAGGGAATTATTGGCAGTCACAAAATGGCGTGAACACCGACGATCACTGTGGGAGCGGGCTTGCCCGCGAAGAGGCCAGCAAGGCTGGCATCAATCCTGAATCAGGCACCGAGTACGCGGCAAGCCTCAGCCGGCAACGTCACCGACACCGGGTTGCCAATGCTCAACCCGAACCCCTGGCACGGTGTGCTCAGCGCGGTAAACGACACCCCGGAACACTCCACGGTGGTTTCAATCGTCGCGCCGATATCACGCACGAACGTCACCGTACCCAGCAAACGATTCCCCGCCGTCGCCTGCGGGTGCGACAGTTGCAGGTCTTCCGGGCGAATCAGCATCTTCACTTTCTCGCCGACCACAATGCTGCTGCAGATCGGCACGTCCAGTGCATCGCCCCCCGGCAGACCGACCTTGCCATTGCCCAACGCCGTGGCCGGGAAGATGTTGCCGGAACCGATAAAGTCCGCGACAAATTCGTTGGCCGGGTGGCGGTAGATTTCAATCGGCGTGCCGACTTGCTGCACACGGTGCTCGCCCAGGACCACGACGATATCGGCCATGGTCATGGCTTCACGCTGATCGTGGGTCACCATGATCGTGGTGATGTTCAGGCGTTGCTGCAGCTGACGGATTTCCACTTGCATCGATTCGCGCAGCTTGGCGTCCAGCGCCGACAGCGGCTCATCCAGCAGGAGGATTTTTGGTCGCGAAGCAATCGCCCGGGCAATCGCCACGCGCTGACGCTGACCGCCGGAGAGTTTGGCCACCGGGCGATCAATCATTTCCTGCAACTGAATCAGCTCCAGCAACTCCACCACACGCGCCTGCTGATCAGCCTTGCTGACGCCACGCAGTTTCAGCGGATAGGCGATGTTCTCGCCCACGGTCATATGCGGGAACAAGGCCAGGGATTGAAACACCATGCCGAAATTACGTAGATGCGCCGGGGTGTGGCCGATGTCTTCACCGTCCAGGCGAATCTCGCCGCCGGTGAGGGTTTCGAGGCCGGCGATCATGCGCAGCAGCGTGGTTTTACCGCAGCCCGACGGGCCGAGAAAACACACCAGCTTGCCCTCGGGCAAATGCAGGTTTACATCCTTTACCGCGCAGGCCGAGCCGTAGTGTTTCTCGACGTTTTCCAGAATCAGACCAGACATGTGAATCACCTCAAGAAATCAGAACGAAACGCCACCTTCACCAACCAGCTTCTCCAGCGCCCAGATCAGGACGAAGTCGATCAGCACGATCAGCACGGCAAACGAGAAAACGGTAGGGTCGAGCGAAGACACGGTGCGGCTGTACATCCAGATCGGCACGGTCATGACGTCGATGGTGTAGAGGAAATAGGTCACGGTGAATTCGTTGAACGAGACGATGAACGCCAGCAGCATCCCCGCCAGGATCCCCGACTTCATCAACGGCACCACCACATCGACAATCGCCCGGGTCGGCGAAGCACCGAGCATTTGCGCGGCCTCCTCGACTTCGCTGCCGATGGACAGCATCGCCGCAGTGCAGTTTTTCACCACGAACGGCAACGCCAGAATCACGTGGGCAATCACCAGCCGCGAGGTGGTCATCTGGAACGGCAGGCTGTCGAACACCAGCAGCAACGCCAGGCCCAACACCACCATTGGAAACACCAGCGGCAACGACATCAGTTGCAGCGCCACGGCCTTGCCGCGGAACTCGCAACGGGTCAGCGCGTAAGACGCCGGCACGGCGATGATCGTGGCGAAAACCATGGTCAGGCACGCAACCATCAGGCTGGTGGTCATGGCTTTGCCCAGGCTCAGCACGTCACTGGCGTCCGGCGAGACGAAGGTGTGCCAGGCCGCTTTGTACCATTGCAGGCTGTAGCTGCTCGGCGGGAAGTCGAGGTTCGACGAGCCGCTGAACGACATCACGATCATGGTCAGGATCGGCAACACCGCCAGCAGCAGGATGAAGCCGGAGAGGATGCCGGCAAACTTGCCGGTTTCGCCCGGCAGCAGCCCGTAACGTTTCTTGGTCAGGGTACTCATTGCGAAGCCTCCAGCATGCGCCGACGGCGGCCAGTGATGTATTCGGACAAGGTCATGATCGCGAGCGTGGTGACGATCAGCACCACACCGGCGGCGGACGCGGCGGGCCAGTTCATCAGCGGGGCGATCTGGTCATGGACCATCACCGCCAGCATCGGCACGCGTCGACCACCGAGCAGCAACGGCACCACGAAACTGCTGGCGTTGTAGGCGAACACCAACGTCGCGCCGGTGATGATCCCCGGCATGCTCATCGGCAACACCACCTGGCGGAACACCTGGAAGCGACTGGCGCCCAGGGTCGCAGCGGCTTCTTCGTAAGTACGGGCGACGCCGCGCATGGCGCTGGCGATTGGCAACACAGCGAGCGGGAACGCGGTTTGCACCAGGCCCATCAGCACGCCGTTCTGGTTGTAGAGCAGCATGATCGGACGCTTGATCAGACCGAGGCCCATCAACGCCTGATTGAGCATGCCGCCCGGACCGAGGATCACCAGCCAGCCGTAGCTTTGCAGCAGCAGGTTGACCAGCAATGGCAATAGCACCGCGGCGAGGAACACCCGGCGCACGAACGGTGAGGTCAGGCGCGACATGGTGTAGGCCACCGGGATCGCCAGGACCACAGCGATCGCTGCGCTGATCAGTGCCAGACGCAGGGTCAGCAGCAAGGATTTGAGGTAATACGGTTCCAGCAATTGGGCGTAACTGGCCAGGCTGAACCCGGTCCATTCCGCGCCTTTGGTGCCCACGCTCATGCGCAGGACCAGCAGGCTGGCGGCGATCAGCACACCCAGAAACAGCATCGACGGCGACAGGAAAAACCAGGCGCGGGTCGTTGGCGAAACACCCCGACGGGCACGCTCGGGGGCGATGCTTACCGGATGAGTCAAAGGTTGGTGTTCCATAGCAAGGGTCTCGTCAATGGAAAGCAGCTGACCAACACACCTTTCAAAACCACCACGAACCCTGTGGGAGCGGGCTTGCCCGCGATAGCGATCTGTCAGTCACATCAATATCGACAGGGAGGCCGTCATCGCGGGCAAGCCCGCTCCCACAGTGTTTTGCAGTGTTCTAAAAACGTGTGTTTGTCACTCAATCAGGAAGAAAAGATTTCCGTGTAGCGACGAATCCATTGGTCATGCACGGTGGCCAGGAAGGCGTTGTCGTGCATGATCGCCTTCTCGGCAATCTGCTCTGGCGTGAGGATGTACGGGCTCTTGCGCGCTTCGGCGGAGATGATCGCCTTGGCGTTGACCGGGCCGTTGTAGATGTCTTCAGCCATCTTGCCCTGCACCAGCGGGTCCAGAGAGTGGTTGATGAAGGCGTACGCCATGTCGGTGTCGCCCGGACGGTTCTTCGGCATCACCGATTGCATCAAGTCGGTGTAGAAACCTTCCTTCATGCCAAAGGTTGCGCTCAGGCCGTAGGCCGGGTCGCGGATCTGTTTCGGGAAGAATGCCGGTGCGTACAGGCCGCCCATGTCCAGCGAACCGGTGCGGAACAGCTCGGCGATCTGGTTCGGGTTTTCACCCAGGGTGACCACGCGATCTTTCAGCTCGGCGAGTTTCTTGAAGCCCGGCTCAATGTTGTGCTCGTCACCACCGGCCAGTTTGGCGGCGATGATGATCAGGTCCATGGCCTCGGTCCAGTTCGGCGGCGGCAGGAAGATGTTTGGCGCAGCGTCGGCATCCCACAGGGAGGCGTAGCTGGTTGGCGCTTCTTTCTGGGTGCGGGTGCTGTAGACCAGGCTGTTGCACCAGAGCAGGTAACCGATGCCGTGGCCATTGGCGCCGGTGCGGTATTTTTCCGGGACATCGACCAGGTTCGGGATGCGGTTGAGGTCGGGTTTTTCCAGCAGGTTGGCGGCGGCCAGACCTTCGGCGCCGACGCCGGCCAGGGTGATGATGTCGTACTGCGGACGATCACCGCCGGCCTTGAGTTTGGCGACCATTTCCGAGGTGCTGCCGGTGCGGTCAGCGATGACTTTGCAGCCGTACTTGTCTTCGAAGGTCGCGGCGATGTTGCGCAGGGCTGCCAGGCCAGTGTCATCGGACCAGGTCAGCAAACGCAGGGTCTTGCCCGCAAAGCGTGTGTCGCTGGCATTGGCCTTCATGAACGGCATGCTCATGGCGGCCGCTGCCACCGAGGCTACGCCTACGGTCTTGATGAATTGACGTCTGTTCAGATCATGTTCGCCCATTACGGACTCCCTTTGTTTTTGTAGGTATAAGGCAGGTCGAAACTGTTGCATCCGCGCGACCGGATCTGCATTAGCCCCCGTATTTTCGGGGGTTTGGCTGAACCGGCAAGTTCATCCTGAGGTCGTGTAAAACACCTGACTATCGATAAAAACTCATCGAAGCCATGACGCCAGCGCATGCCTCCTTTCGAGGCATGCGCTGACCTTTTTCGTGCCGTCAGACCGCCCGAATCACGTGTTTGATTTCCTGGAACGCCTGCAAGCCCCACGGCCCCAACTCGCGGCCGATGCTGCTCTGCTTGTAGCCGCCCCAGGCGGTTTGCGGAAAGATCACCTGCGGCGCGTTGATCCACACAAGGCCCGCCTGCAAAGCGTTGGCGACCCTATCAGCGGCCTCGACATTACTCGTGACCACGCTGGCCACCAGACCGAACTGGCTGTCGTTGGCCAGGGCAATCGCCTCGGCTTCGGAGGCAAAACTGCGTACGCAGATCACCGGGCCGAAAATCTCTTCACACCACAGCGCACTGTCGAGGGGCACTTCAGTGAAAATGGTCGGCTGCAAAAAATAACCGCGCGGCAGGTCGGCCGGACGATTGCCACCACAGATCAGCTTGGCGCCGGCGCTCAAACCACGATCGATGTGGCCGAGCACACGCTGGTATTGCGCCTGATTGACCAGAGCACCCATCTCCACCGCCGGGTCGAACGGGTCGGCCACGCGAATGGCTTCGGCGCGCGCCTTCAGGCGCAGCAGGAATTCATCGGCCAGTTCATCGGCGACCAGCACACGGCTGGTGGCGGAACACATTTGCCCGGCGTTGAAGAAACCACCGCCACAGGCCACTTCCACCGCCAGGTCGAGGTCGGCATCGGCCAGCACCAGCAACGACGATTTGCCACCCAGTTCCAGGCTCACGCCTTTGACGGTTTCCGCCGCACGCTGCATGACTTGCACGCCCACCGCGTTGCTGCCGGTGAAAGAAATCTTGGCGATGCGCGGATCAACCGACAGTGGCGCGCCAACGGCCAGACCGATGCCGCACACCAGGTTGAAAACGCCGGCCGGCAACCCGGCTTTAGCGATGATCGACGCCAGTTCCAGCTCCGGCAGCGGTGTCACTTCCGAAGGCTTGAGCACCACGCAGCAACCGGCGGCCAAGGCCGGGGCGAGTTTCCACGCGGTGGTGACCATCGGGAAATTCCACGGCACGATCAGGCCGACCACACCGGCCGGCTCGCGGCGCAGACGCGCGCTGAAATCGTCGCTCGGCAATTCAACGGGGCTGTCTTGTTTAGCGTCGAGGCCTTCGGCCAGACCGGCGTAATACTCAAACGTCGCGATCACGTCGTCGACGTCGATGGCCGCTTCGAACAATGGCTTGCCGTTGTTGCTCGACTGCAAATGCATCAACTGTTCGCGACCGGCCTGCACGCCTGCGGCGATTTTGCGCAGGATCGCGCCGCGCTCGGCTCCGGTGGTTTTCGACCAGGCGGCGAAGGCGTGGGTGGCCGCGCTCACCGCCTGATCGACAGACTGTGCATCGCCGCCATTGACCGTGGTCAACAAGGCTTCGGTCGCCGGGTTGATCACACGCAAGTGTTCGTGGCCGGCCGACCATTGGCCATTGATGAACAGACCGTCGAGCGTGGTTGGAAAACTCATTTCGACACCGCCTTCATCCACTGGGTCTGATCGATTTCAATCAGGGTCGGGCCTTGGCGATCCGCCGCGGCACGCAGCGCTGTGCGCAGTTGCTCGACGCCGCTGATGGCTTCCGCCGCGCAGCCCAAGGCCTTGGCCACACCGATGAAGTCCGGGGTGTAGATGTCCACGCCGACCGGCTCGATGGCGCGGTTGACCATGTATTTCTTGATCTCTTCGTAGCCCTGGTTATTCCACAGCAGCACGATCACCGGGGTGCGCGCTTCAACGGCACTGGCCAGTTCCGGCAGGGTGAATTGCAGGCCGCCGTCGCCGATCAGGCACACCACCGGAGGACGCGAACCGCCTTCGACGCTGCCGCCGAGCCAGGCGCCAATCGCCGCCGGCAAAGCGTAACCCAAGGTGCCGTAACCGGTGGACGAGTTGAACCAGCGACGCGGGCGCTCGGGGTTGAAGGTCAGGTTGCCGGTGTACACAGGCTGGGTCGAATCGCCGACGAATACCGCGTCTGGCAGCTCGTGCAGGACGGTTTCGAGAAAGCGTGTTTGCGCCAGGGTCGGGGCATCCCAGCTCTCGGCGAGTGCCTCACGCAAACGGGAGGCACGCACCTGACCCCAATCATTGGCGCGCTCGGCCAGGGACTTGTGGGACAGCGCGCTCAGCAATGCCTGAGCAGCGTTGCGCGAGTCGGACACCAGCGCCACGTGCGGCGGATAGTTGCGCACGGTCTGGTCCGGGTCGATGTCCACGCGCAGCAACTGGCCAGGAATCTCGAAACCACCGGCGAAGGTGACGTCGTAGTCGGTCTCGGCCAGTTCGGTGCCGATGGCCAGGACCACGTCGGCTTCGGCCACCAGTGCGCGAGTCGCGACCAGGCTCTGGGTCGAACCGATCAGCAACGGGTGACTGGATTCGAGCATGCCTTTGGCGTTGATGGTCAGGGCCACCGGCGCGTCCAGCAGTTCGGCCAGTTCAGTCAGTTCGGCAGCCGCATCGATGGCACCGCCACCGGCGAGAATCAGCGGGCGCTTGGCGCCGGCCAGCAATTCGGTCATGCGCGAGACGGCGGTCGGCGATGCACCGGCGCGGTCAATGTTCACCGGTACGCTGGTCAGCAGGTCATCGGCTTCTTCAACCAGCACGTCCAACGGAATTTCGATGTGCACCGGACGCGGACGGCCAGCCTGGAACAGCGCAAAGGCACGGGCCAGCACGCCCGGCAACTCGGACGCCGACATCAGGGTGTGGGAGAACGCCGCCACACCGGCGACCAACGCGCCCTGGTTCGGCAGTTCATGCAGCTTGCCGCGACCGCCGCCCAACTGGCTGCGCGATTGCACGCTGGAGATCACCAGCATCGGGATCGAATCGGCGTACGCCTGGCCCATCGCGGTGGTGATGTTGGTCATGCCAGGGCCGGTGATGATGAAGCACACACCCGGTTTGCCGCTGGTGCGGGCATAACCGTCGGCCATGAAACCGGCGCCCTGTTCGTGACGCGGAGTGACGTGGTTGATGCTCGAACGGGCCAGCCCGCGATACAGCTCCACGGTATGAACCCCGGGAATGCCGAACACCTGCTCAACCCCGTAATCTTCGAGTAACTTGACCAATACTTCGCCGCACGTCGCCATTGTGTTTTGCCCTTCTTGTTCGTTTGAGACGCCGGGCCTGCGCAGTGTTTATGATGAGTGGGCAGGTCCAGGGATGGCCTCATTGGAACGGGCGACACGTAGCCGCAACAATGGATAAAAAGTCATACTAGCCATGTCCTCACGTCATACCTTGGATCCCAATGAAACGACTGCCTCCCCTGCCGGCGCTGCACACTTTTCTGATTACCGCGCAGTGCTGCAACTTCACCCGGGCCGCCGAACAGCTGCACATCACCCAAGGCGCGGTAAGCCGGCAGATCGCCGGGCTCGAAGATCACCTCGGTTATGAACTGTTCATCCGCCAGGCTCGCGGCCTCGATCTGACGGCCGAAGGACGGGAATGGCTGCCACGGGTGCAGCAGATTTTCGGCCTGATCGATGAGGCCGTTGAACAGATCGGCGAGAAGCGCGAAACCCTGCAACTCAAGGCGCCGACCTGCGTGATGCGCTGGCTGTTGCCGCGTCTTTTGCAGTGGCAACGGGAGCGGCCGGACGTGCCGGTGGAACTGACCACCACGGTCAAGCACGGCGTGGATTTTCATCGTGAGCAGTTCGATGCGGCGGTGATGTACGGCGTGCCACCGGACAGCACGTTGGCCTCGCAACGCCTGTTTGAAGAAATATTGACGCCGGTCTGTTCCAAACCGCTGCTTGAAGGCCCGGTGCCGTTGCAGACCCCGGAAGACCTTCAGCGGCACATGCTGCTGCACCCCACCCGTGATGAGCGTGACTGGAAAGCCTGGCTGGCCACGGCCAATGTGCGACTGAACAATGTCAGCAAGGGTCAGCACTTCGAAACCCTGGACCTGGCGATGTCGATGGCCTCACAGGGGACGGGGGTAGCGATTGGCGACTGGTCGTTGATTGGCGATGACTTGAGCGCCGGGCGACTGGTGATGCCGTTTGAGTTGAAGGTGAAAACGGGGTTGGCGTATTACCTGGTTTTGCCGCACAAGCCCGCACCTTCGCCGAAGTTGCAGGAATTGTTGGGGTGGTTGGTGGAGCAGGCTCAAGCGCGGTGAAAGCCTAAAATCTTGCTGCAATCCCCTTGTAGGAGTGAGCCTGCTCGCGATGGCGTTGGGTCAGTCGACATCACTGTTGAATGATCAACCGCTATCGCGAGCAGGCTCACTCCTACAGGGGATCGGTGATCTCAGTAGCCTACTGTGAACCGCTGGCGGGAGTGCTTCGGCACTTCCACTTCATCGATCATCGCAATCGCATAGTCGGCAAACGTGATCCAGCTGCGCCCTTCACGGCTCACCAGCAAATCATCCTGGCCGATCCGGAACACCCCCGTGCGTTCCCCTTCGACAAACTCCGCCGACGGTGACAAGAAGGTCCAGTCCAGGTCCTTTTCCTGTCGCAGGTTCTCAAGGAACAACGCCCCGGCACCCGCCTCGGCTTTGTACGCATCGGGAAAGCCCTCGCTGTCGATCACGCGAGTTCCGCCCGGCAACAACAACGAACCGGCACCGCCCACCACCAGCAGACGTTTCACCCCGGCCTTTTTCACCGGCCCGATCACCGCCGCGGCGGGCAGCGTCGAGAAATGCGCGGCGCTGATGACCACGTCATGACCCGCCACAGCGGCTTGCAACGCTGCGCCATCAAGGGCATCGACATGCTTGCTGACCACACCGGCACGCTGACCGATCTTCGACGTGTCGCGGGCAATGGCGGTGACGCTATGACCACGACGCAGGGCTTCTTCCAGCAATTGGCTGCCGGCACGGCCAGTGGCCCCGATGATTGCGATTTTGCTCATGACGTTCTCCAGTTGGCTTGGATGTAGATGTTGATCGTTCCCACTCTGCGTGGGAACGATCATTCACAGGTGTCCGGTCATTCGCCCCACTTCATCTCGCCCTTGGCGACTTTGGCGCTCAGCTCCAGCGAGCTTTCTTCGCCCAGCGTCGGGAAGCGTTTTTTCATCGCGGCGATCAGTGCGGCGGAATCCTTGGCCTTGGCGGTTTCTTCGTCGAACGCCTTGATGTATTCAGCCGTGAACCGCACGGCCGCCAGGGAGCGGGCGCTGTCACCGAGGTAATGACCCGGCACGATGGTGTTCGGTTTCAAGGTTTCGATGGCGTGCAGCGTCGTCAACCAATCGGCGTGGGACTGCGGGGTTTGCGTGTCGGCCATCCAGACATGGATGTTTTCTGCCACAACCACCCCACCGACAACCGCTTTGATCGATGGAATCCAGACGAAGGTGCGGTCCGGCTGCTTGCTGTCCAGCCCCACCACCTGCAATTTCTGCCCTTCCAGTATCAGGCTGTCGCCCTTGAGCACGCCGGGCACGATGGTTTTCGCCGGTACGTCAGCGCCCATTTTCGGGCCCCAGAACGCCAGTTTGCCGTCGACGGTGTGCTTGATGTGGTCCACGGTTGGCTGCGAAGCCAGCACTTTGGCGTTGGGGAACGCGGCGGTCAGGGTGTCGAGGCCGAAGTAATAATCCGGGTCGCCATGGCTGATGTAGATGGTGGTCAGTTGCTTGCCGCTGGCGCGGATTTTCTCGACCACCTGCTCGGCTTGGGATTTGCCGAACTGCGCATCCACCAGAATCGCTTCTTTCTCACCGCTGACCAGCACCGACGTCACCGGGAAGATCGCCTTGTCGCCGGGGTTGTAGACATCCAGGGTCAGGGTCGAGGCCGCCGCTGCATGGGCCGCGAAGCCGAGAGCGGCGGTGGCCAGCAAAATACGCTTGAGGGTGGTGAAACCGATCATCTGTTGCTCCGTAATCCGAATGCCATGCTTGGCGATGGGAGGGAGCTTAGTTGCATGACTCAGTACAAAAAATGCGATGCTTGAACATAGTTTGTTTCTGAAAGCGGGCAAATCATGGATCGTCTTCAAGCAATGCGCGTATTCGTCACGGTGGTCGACCTCGGCAGCCAGTCGGCCGCCGCCGATCATCTGGACCTGTCACGGCCGGTGGTTTCACGTTATCTGGCGGAACTGGAGGACTGGGTCGGTGCCCGGTTGATGCACCGCACCACCCGCAAATTGAGCCTGACCGCCGCCGGCGCCGAGATGCTGCCCCGCTGTCGGCAGATGCTCGACTTGTCCACCGACATGCAAGCCGCCGTGAGCGAGCCGGACGATGCACCGCGTGGGTTGCTGCGCATCAGTGTCAGCACTTCGTTTGGCCAGGCGCAACTGGCGGACGCCATGGCGGCCTACGTCAAACGTTACCCTGGCGTCAGCATCGACCTGCAGATGCTCGACCGCACCGTGAACCTGGTGGATGAGCGCATCGATCTGGCGATCCGCACCAGCAACGACCTGGACCCGAACCTGATCGCCCGACGGCTGACGGTCTGCCGCTCGGTGATCTGCGCCTCCCCGGGCTACCTGCGCGAACATCCAGCGCCGCAGCGGGTCGAGGACCTGAGCCAGCACAATTGCCTGACCCATTCCTACTTCGGCAAAAGCCTTTGGCATTTCGAGGAGGACGGCGAGCCGGTCTCGGTGACGGTGCAAGGCAACATCAGCGCCAACGAAGCCAGCACCCTGCTGCGCGTAACCATCGCCGGCGCCGGGGTGGCGATGCTGCCGAGTTATCAGGCCGGTGTGCATATTCACAGCGGCGAACTGATCCGCCTGTTGCCCGAGGCCGAGCCCCGGCAGATGAATATTTATGCGGTGTATGCGTCACGCAAACACATGCCAGCGGCGTTGCGCAGCCTGCTGGATTTCCTGGTGCTCAGATTTCCCGAAGAACCAGCGTGGGATATCGGCCTGTAACTCGCCGTAACCTTTGAGTTCGACACCAATCACCTGTGGGGGCGAGCAAGCTCGCTCCCACAGTGGGCACATCAGTGTTCTGAATATCGGGGTACGTACGATGCAGCTTTAGTGGCAACTCACCCGCGCTGACCTATGCTCAAAGTAATACCCAAGGGTATTTCGTTCAGAGGTCCACGCCATGAACATCAAAACAAGAAGGTACCTCACCATTTTCATCACCTGCGCGGTGACGCTGGCGCTGTATGGCACCGCAGCCTGGCGGGTCGAGCAGGCACGGCAACTGCCCCGTGAATTTGCGAGCTGCAACTTCGAACGCTGCATCCCCCACAACGCGACCCTCAATGCCCTGCGGTGACCCAGGGGATCAGGCCTCGTTGTCCTGATCGGCCTTCAAGCGGTCGCGGAACGCCTTGGGCGAAATACCCACGCGACGCCGGAACAGGCGTGTGAAGTTTGTAGGATCGGAAAACCCCAACACATCGGACATTTCGTAAATGGTCATGCTGGTGTAGGTCAGCAACCGCTTGGCCTCCAGCAATTGCCGTTCGTGCATGATCTGCAACGCCGGTTGCCCCGCCAGTTCACGGCACGTGCCGTTGAGGTGGGACACGGAAATCCCCAGCCGATGCGCGAGGTCTTCGACCTTGACGTGCTGACGGTAAGTCTCTTCCACCAGCTGGATAAACCCGTTGAGGTATTCCCGGGCGCGCTGCGGACGCTGGCTGGCGTTGCGGCGGGTGATCACCTGCCGGCTGACCCAGACCATGATCACGCTGACCAGTGAATGCATGAGCATTTCACGCGCCGGTTGGTGACCGGTGTATTCGTCTTGCAGCGCTGAAAACAGGCTGTTGAGGTAGTCACCGTCCTTGCCCGCCGGGTAGCTTTCAGCCTGGGCCAGCGCATTCACCGAGTTGCCCAGTTGCGCTTGCAGATGGGCGATCAGCGGCGCGGCGAGGGTCAAGACAAACCCTTCGACGTCTTCGGAAAATCGATAACCGTGCACCGACAACGGCGGCAGGATCAGCACGGTCGGCTCAGTCAGTTGCGTGCGTTTACCTTCGATCTCAAGCTCTGCCTGACCTTTGAAGATGAAGAGTAACTGACACAAATCGGCGTGACGGTGGGGTTTGATTTCCCATTGGTGTTCGCGGCTGCGTTTGGAAATGGTTTCGCAGTGCAGCAAGTCGGGGGTCGGCCAGTCCAGGCTTTCACCGTAGAGCTTGAACACTGGAATCGAAGGCAGGTCAGGCTTGTTCATCACTTCAATCCAGGCCTCGGGGGGTTACGGGCGATAATCGCACCGATTGGCAGAAAGAACAGGTATCGGCTCAGTTTTCACCTTCAATTGACAGACTCGCAAGGGAAAAATGCAAGCACTCGATCCATAAAAATAATTCACCGGCCTTGGTCGCGTGGAGCTTGCGAGTCCTGACAACAATGAAAACGCTGAAAACCCAAATCGCCATCATTGGCGCCGGTCCTGCCGGTTTACTGCTCGGTCAATTGCTGCACAACGCCGGTATCGACACCCTCATTCTTGAACGCCAGAGCCCGGATTATGTGCTCGGGCGAATCCGTGCCGGGGTCCTTGAACAAGGCATGGTAGAGCTGTTGCGTCAGGCTGGTGTGGGTCGGCGGATGGATGCCGAAGGCCTGGTGCACACCGGCTTCGAACTGGCACTCGATGGCCGTCAGGTACACATCGATTTGCAGGCATTGACCGGCGGCAAAACCGTGATGGTGTATGGCCAGACCGAGGTCACCCGTGACCTGATGGCCGCTCGTCGGGAGGCCGGCGCGCAGACGATTTATGACGCCGTCAACGTCATGCCACACGGGATGAAAAGCGCAGAACCTTTCGTCACCTTTGATAAGGATGGCGAGACGTATCGCCTCGATTGCGACTACATCGCCGGGTGCGACGGTTTCCACGGGGTGGCGCGCCAATCGATCCCCGACGACTGCCTCAAGGTGTTCGAGCGGGTCTATCCGTTTGGCTGGCTCGGCATCCTCGCCGACACGCCGCCGGTGCACGAAGAACTGGTGTACGCCCGCCACGAGCGCGGTTTTGCTTTGTGCAGCATGCGCTCGGCGACCCGCACCCGGTATTACCTTCAGGTACCGGCCGAGGACCAGGTGCAGGACTGGTCGGATCAGCGTTTCTGGGATGAGTTGAAATTGCGCCTGCCGCCAGCGTTGGCTGCGTCGTTGGTCACCGGCCCGTCCATCGAAAAAAGCATCGCGCCGTTGCGCAGTTTTGTCGTTGAACCGATGCAATTCGGGCGCATGTTCCTGGTCGGCGACGCGGCGCACATCGTCCCGCCCACCGGCGCCAAGGGCCTGAACCTGGCCGCCAGTGACGTCAGCACGTTGTTCAATATTCTGTTGAAGGTCTATCGGGAAGGACGCGTGGATTTGCTGGAGAAATACTCCGAAATCTGCCTGCGCCGCGTGTGGAAAGCCGAGCGGTTTTCCTGGTGGATGACTTCTATGCTGCATCGCTTTGACGACCATGACGCGTTCAGCCAGCGCATCAGCGAGTCGGAACTGGACTACTTTGTCGGCTCCGAAGCCGGTCGAAAAACCATTGCAGAAAATTACGTCGGGCTTGCGTACGAGGCTATCGAATAGCTTGCTACCGACTTACACTGCGAGCATTCCCGCTCGCCTTGCCACTTGCGGGTCCATCTCTGCCCGCAGGTTTTACCGTGACCAATCTCAACCAGCCTGACACGCCCAAACCGGCCATTCGCAGCGTGCTGATCGCCCTGATGCTGGCGATCTTTCTCGGCGCGCTGGACCAGACCATCGTCGCTGTCTCGATGCCGGCGATTTCCGCCCAGTTCAAGGACGTCAGCCTGCTGGCCTGGGTGATTTCCGGGTACATGGTGGCGATGACGGTGGCGGTGCCGATCTACGGCAAGCTCGGCGATTTGTATGGTCGGCGCAAGCTGATGCTGTTCGGCATGGGCCTGTTCACCCTCGCCTCGTTGTTCTGCGGCATGGCCCAGAGCATGGAGCAATTGGTGCTGGCGCGGATCATTCAGGGCATCGGTGCCGGCGGGATGATTTCGGTCAGTCAGGCGATCATCGGCGACATCGTCCCGCCCCGGGAGCGCGGTCGTTATCAGGGTTACTTCAGCAGCATGTACGCCGTGGCCAGCGTGGCCGGCCCGGTGCTGGGCGGTTACATGACCGAGTATTTGTCGTGGCGCTGGGTATTCTTGATCAATCTGCCCCTGGGACTGGGTGCCTGGGTGGTGGCCCATCGAACGCTGGTCGGGCTGCCGGTGCCGCAGCGCAAACCTGTGATCGACTACCTCGGCACGTTGCTGATGATCATCGGCTTGACCGCGTTGTTGCTGGGCATCACGCAGGTCGGTCAGGGTCATTCGTGGCGCAGCGCGCAAGTGCTGGGACTGTTTGCCGGCGCGGTGGTGATTCTTGGGATGTTCGTCTGGCATGAGCGCCGGGCACGGGAGCCGTTGTTGCCGATGCATCTGTTCGCCAACCGCAACGCGATTTTTTGCTGGTGCACGATTTTCTTCACCAGTTTCCAGGCGATCTCGCTGATCGTGCTGATGCCGCTGCGCTTCCAGAGTGTCACCGGCGCCGGTGCCGACAGCGCCGCACTGCACCTGTTGCCGCTGGCGATGGGTTTGCCGATTGGCGCCTATTTTGCCGGACGCCG
The DNA here is from genome assembly GCF_015461845.1 of Pseudomonas mucoides. Classification (GTDB taxonomy): domain Bacteria; phylum Pseudomonadota; class Gammaproteobacteria; order Pseudomonadales; family Pseudomonadaceae; genus Aquipseudomonas; species Aquipseudomonas mucoides. Next base: position 131,693 of record NZ_JACOPW010000004.1, read on the forward strand.
GACCTCGGTGACCGGGCGCTACAAACCAATGATCCTGAGCGGCGCGGCGCTGATGCCGATGGCGATTCTGGGTATGGCGTTCAGCCCGCCTCAGGCGTTTGTGCTCAGCAGTTTGTTCATGTTGTTGTGCGGGATCGCCAGCGGCATGCAATTCCCGACGTCTTTGGTCGGCACACAGAACTCGGTGGACCAGCGCGACATCGGTGTCGCCACCAGCACCACCAATCTGTTCCGCTCCCTGGGCGGCGCGGTGGGGGTGGCGTTGATGTCGGCGCTGCTGCTGGCGTTGTTGCAGGATTCAAGCTTCGCGCACATTGCCGGTTCGTCGCTGATCGTCGAGGGCAGTTCCGGGAATGTCTTGCTCGACGGTTTGAACGCCGCGCCGGGCGATGCGCAAAACGCCTTGCGTGCGGAGTTGTTGCTGACGTTCAGGTATTTGTTGATGGTGAGTGCGGCGGTGTCGTTGCTGGGACTGGCGGCGGCGATTGCGATGCCGAATATGTTGCTGCGGGGGCGGGAAGACAAGGTCCGGTAGACACACCGAGTCGTCTGCCAATCGCGAGCAGGCTCACTCCTACAGGGGATCTCCGGTGCTCACAATATTTGTGTACGGGCGGAGATCCAGTAGGAGTGAGCCTGCTCGCGATAGCTATCTGTCAGTCACAGTGATTCAAGGGCTGTAATACCCGACTGCCACCAGAAAATGCCCGACCTTCTTCAGGTAGGCATGCTTGTCCTCAACCTTGTTGGTCACCGGGTTTTTCCAGCGGTATTCGTATTCGCCGTAATCCTGCTTGGCCATCAACGCCAGGATAGGCTCGCCCACCGGTTTGCCCTCCGGGTCCTTGATCTTGCCGAAGTCGGTGTTGATCAGCCGCAGGTTGGTGCCGTGGGCCACGTAGCGTTGGGTGTCCAGGTCGACGACGAACACGTACAGGTCATCCTGCAGGTAACCGCCCTTGAGGGAATTGATCGCGGTCAGTGTGCCCTTCTCGTCCTTGGCCAGATCGGTCGCGGCTTTGTTCAACAGCGCCATCGCCTGTTCCGCTGACGCCCGTGGCAGGTAGTAACCGACCGCCAGAATCCGCTGACCGACGCGCTGATAGAACACATGTTTGCGCTCGACCTTGCCGTCAGACCAGTTCTGCCAGCGGTATTCCGCCTGCTGGATGCCATTGCCCTCCGGCACTTTCAAGGCGTCCTTGAAGGCTTTCTGCAAGTCCGGCCCGAGGGTCTCGGTGACATCCCGCCCGATCAATGCCGCCGACGGCCCGCCACTGGCGAGCATCACGCCCTTGGTATCGACCACGAACACATAGCGATCCTTGTCGACAAACTCGCCCTGACGGCTGAACGCCGCAAAGGCCTTGTCGCCATTGTCATGGTAGTAAGCCAGGGCTTTTTCCAGCAAGGCTTTGGCGGCCTGGCTGTCATCCTTTTCCGCCGTGGCGGCGTGAACCTGCCCCAGGCACAGCAAAAGCATCCCGCCCAATAAGGCCAGTTTGTGCAAAACCCCCATAGCGCATCCCTCGTTCTTGTCGGTGTTTCAAGAGCGTAGACGGCAATGGGAGATACACCCGGTCCTGAAGCAGCGGTCGAGCCTTGGCGAGGCTGCGTCTGCGGTCTACCTGAAAGACCGCTGGGTAGATTTTACGACTGCTTCGCAGCCGGACGCCGCCTCGCTGGAGCTCGACAGCGGCTACAGGGGCCCGGGGGTTACTGGCGGGCGCGCAGTTGCTGCTGCAGGTTCTGGATCTGCGCCTGAAGGGTGTTGATGTTGCGGGTGACCTGGGCGCGGAATGCGTCGAACTCGGCGGTATTGGTGGAGCCTTGCGCTGCGGCCGGGCGGTTGTCCTGCTCGCTTTTGAGCACGATCATGTCTTGTTCCAGGCGCTCGATCGCGGCGCTTGGGTTGCCTTGTTTTTTCAGCGCGACGATATCGGCGCCGAGGCTTTTAAGCTGTGCGTCGAATTTGCTGCTGTCGTCCGGGGCGCTTTTCAGGGCGGTCAACTCAGTGCTCAAGGCTTTTAGCTGCGCCTGCAACTGAGTATTGGCCGTCTGATGCTCGGTGCTCTGGGCGGCAAGCTGCGCCAGACGTTTATCCAGGTCGCTGGTTTGTGCGGTCATTTGCGCCAGGCGCTTGTCCAGATCGGTGGTCTGACCGACAACACCCTGCTGCTGTTTGCTCTGATCCAGCAGTTTGGTTTCCAGATCCTTGATTTGCAGTTTCAGCGCTTCGCTGTCGCTGGTGACGTTGGTCTGGCTGGCGACGACCTTGCCGGAAATATCCTGCAAGCGTCCCGCCGCTTCCTCACTGATGCGCGCGAAACTTTCCTGGGTTGCGACCAGTTGTTGTTCCATCAACGAAATCTGCTGAAAACTCCACCAGGCCAGGCCCGCAAACGCAAAAAACAACGCGCCGACCAATGCCCACAGCGGGCCGGTGCTGGCGCTTTTGACCTTCACCACCGGCACTGGACGGGAATGCACGCTGGTACGGACGGTGGGCGGAAAATCATCATCGTCGAGGCTGTCGGCACGCAGGCTCGGGACATCATCGAAATCGTCGTTGGCATCGTTACGCATGGACATTGAGTCAACCTTTGTGGAACGCGGTGATGGCTTTATGCGGCGAGTATAAACCCCACTGCCGCACCGATTGACTCTCTATACCCCACTCGGTTCAGTACGGGCAGGCAGGTCCTGGCACGTCAGCGGATGTCCTGGGCCTTCCACCAACTGCAAAATTCATCGAGGGCGGCCCAGACACTGACTTTCGGATCGTAGTCCAGATAATGCCGGGCGCGGCTGATGTCCAAGGTGAAATTTTTGTTCATGACCTGCATGCCCAGTCGCGACAAGGTCGGCTCGGGGCGCCCCGGCCACAGCTTGCACACCCCTTCGTTGAGTGCCGCGACGGTGTAGCCCAGACCGTAGGAACGGTAGCGCGTCACTTGTGGGACTTGCATGTTGCGCATGACGTAATTGACCACGTCCCACAACGGAATCGGCGTTCCGTTACTGATGTTGTAGGCCTTGCCCAAGGCCGAGCCACTGGCGAGCAAACTGCTGAGCAACGCTTCGTTGAGGTTTTGCACGCTGGTGAAGTCGACCTTGTTCAGGCCGTTGCCGATGATCGCCAAGCGTCCTTTGCGCTGCATTTTCAGCAGGCGCGGGAAGATGCTCATGTCACCCGCACCCGTGACGAAGCGCGGGCGCAGGGCCAGGGTTTCGAGGCCGAACTCCTGGGCGCCAAAGACTTTTTGCTCGGCGAGGAATTTGGTGGCCGCATAGGGATGCTTGAAGCGCTTGGGCACTTGTTCTTCGGTCAAACCCAGATGATCACGGCCATCGAAGTAGATCGACGGCGACGACAAGTGCACCAAGCGCCGAACCCGCTGTTTCAGGCAGGCTTCAACCACGTTTTCGGTGACCTGAACGTTGCCTTGATGAAAGTCCTGATAACGCCCCCACAGCCCCACCGCCCCCGCGCAATGGACCACGGCTTCGACGTCTGAACACAGGTCGCGCGCCAGTTCCGGGTCGCTCAAGTCGCCCTGAATGAACTCGGCGCCACGGCGCACCAGGTGTTCGACGCTTTCGGCCCGGCGACCGTTGACCCGCACGTCCAGGCCCTGCTCAAGGGCGAAACGCGCAAAGCGTCCGCCGATGAAGCCGCTTGCGCCGGTGACCAGAATTTTCATGTAGTGCTCCACAAATGCAGCGGTGAGCTTCAAGCCACAAGCTGCAAGTTAAAAACGATCCGCAAGCGCTTCACTTGCCGCTTGCAGCTTGACGCTTACGGCTGTGTCCAAGGCACCAGCCATTGCTTCGACGAACGCACCAATTGATCGGTCAACAACCCCAGAAGCTGACCGCCATTGCGCCAATGATGCCAGTACAGCGGCACGTCGATGGGCTTATCTGGCAAAAGCTCCCGCAAAACACCGCGTTCCAGTTGCTCACGCACCTGCAATTCCGGCACCAGCCCCCAGCCGAGACCGGCCTCGGTCAAGCGAATGAAGCCTTCAGACGAGGGACATAAATGGTGTTCAAAACCGCCGTCGACCCCAAGGGAGGCGAGGTAGCGATGCTGCAGGAAATCGTCCGGGCCAAACACCAAGGCCGGGGTTTTCGCCAGTTGATCGGCGCGCACACCTTCCGGAAAATGGCGCGCGATGAACGCCGGACTGGCCAACGCCCGATAACGCATCGCCCCCAGCAAAACGCTGCGGGCCCCGGCCACCGGGCGTTCACTGGCGCAGACACAGGCCGCCACTTCGCCGGCGCGCATGCGTTTGAGGCCGACGGTCTGGTCTTCGACCACCAGGTCCAGCAACAAATGTTGTTCGGCACAGAAATCGCCCACCGCTTGCGCCCACCACGTGGCGAGGCTGTCGGCATTCAAGGCGATGCGCAGACGCTCCGGCAGCCCTTCTTCATCCAGCGCTGGCACCAGGGTTTGCAAGTCGCGCTCCAGCAAACGCACTTGCTGCACATGGTTGAGCAGGCGCCGTCCAATTTCCGTCGGCGCCGGCGGTGTGACCCGCACCAGCACCGGCTGGCCGACCCGCGCCTCCAGCAGTTTGATCCGCTGGGAGATCGCCGATTGCGACAAGCCCAGCACCTGCGCGGCCCGTTCGAAACCGGCCTGCTCGACCACGGCGGCCAGGGCAGAGAGTAATTTATAGTCGAACATCAGTTTTCCTAATGAGCGATCAGCATGATTGGTTTTTCTTATACAGGTTAGCAGCGGAGAATGCCCAGCAAGATCTCTTCAACAAGGAACACCGACATGGCTGGCGAAACTTCATTGGCAACCCTGCTGCGCAGCATGAGCCCGCAACTCAACGCCGGCGAATACGTGTTCTGTACCTTGCGCGACGGCAAGCTGCCAGTGGGCCTTGAGATCGTCGGCAGCTTTCGCGAGCAGGAAGGTCTGACCGTGATCCTGGAACGTTCCCACGCCCAACAGGCCGGTTTCAGTTTCGACTACGTCGCGGCCTGGATCACCTTGAATGTGCATTCGGCGCTGGAAGCGGTCGGCCTGACCGCCGCCTTCGCCACCGCATTGGGCAAGGCCGGCATCAGCTGCAACGTGATCGCCGGCTATTACCACGATCACCTGTTTGTCGGTCAGGCCGACGCCGAACGCGCACTCCACGTGCTGCGTGACCTGGCGGCCAACGCGGAGTAAACCTTATGTGGCAAAGCTATGTGAACGGCCTGTTGGTGGCCGCCGGGCTGATCATGGCGATCGGCACGCAGAATGCGTTTGTGCTGGCGCAAAGTCTTCGTCGCGAACATCACTTGCCAGTGGCGGCACTGTGCGTCGCTTGCGATGCCTTGCTCGTGGCCGCCGGGGTGTTTGGCCTCGCCACGGTACTGGCGCATAACCCGACCCTGCTGGCGGTTGCCCGTTGGGGCGGCGCGGTGTTTCTGATTTGGTACGGCAGCCAGGCACTGCGCAGGGCTTTCTCGAAACAGAGCCTGCAAAAGGGTGAAAACCAGACCGTGCGTTCACTGCGCGCGGTGATGCTCAGCGCCCTGGCCGTGACATTGCTCAACCCGCACGTTTATCTGGACACGGTGTTGCTGATCGGCTCCCTCGGTGCCCAACAAACCGAACCCGGCGCTTATGTGGTGGGCGCGGCCAGTGCTTCGTTGCTGTGGTTCTTCACCCTGGCGCTGGGCGCGGCATGGTTGGCGCCCTGGCTCGCGCGGCCAAGCACCTGGCGGATTCTTGATCTGCTGGTGGCGGTGATGATGTTTGCGGTGGCGTTTCAATTAATCGTCACCCCCTGAATATTCCAAAAGGCTCTGGAACCTCTATCCCACACAGTTGTTGCGTGGTTATGCCGCACCCCCGGTGCTATGATCCGATCCGATGCGCCGCAAAGAGTACAAACTCCCCGGCGCTTGTCTGGCCGCCCGTGATCGGCCTTGCGCTCACCGCAACTGACCTGATTAGGAGAATCATCATGGCTTTCGAATTGCCGCCGCTGCCTTACGCACACGATGCCCTGCAGCCGCACATTTCCAAGGAAACTCTGGAATACCACCACGACAAGCACCACAACACCTACGTCGTGAACCTGAACAACCTGGTGCCAGGCACCGAGTTCGAAGGCAAGACCCTGGAAGAAATCGTTAAATCTTCCTCGGGCGGCATCTTCAACAACGCCGCTCAGGTCTGGAACCACACTTTCTACTGGAACTGCCTGGCGCCAAACGCCGGCGGTCAACCTACCGGCGCACTGGCTGAAGCCATCAACGCTTCGTTCGGTTCGTTCGACAAGTTCAAGGAAGAATTCAGCAAGACTTCCATCGGCACCTTCGGTTCCGGTTGGGGCTGGCTGGTGAAAAAGGCTGACGGTTCCCTGGCCCTGGCCAGCACCATCGGCGCCGGCAACCCGCTGACCAACGGCGACACCCCGCTGCTGACCTGCGACGTCTGGGAACACGCCTACTACATCGACTACCGCAACGTTCGTCCGAAATACGTCGAAGCGTTCTGGAACCTGGTCAACTGGAAATTCGTGGCTGAGCAGTTTGAAGGCAAAACCTTCACCGCTTAAGATCGATGCCAGACAAAAAACCCGGCTTTTATGCCGGGTTTTTTATTGCCTGGAGAAATGTGTCGACTATTCGGGCGCCTTCGCGAGCAGGCTCGCGAAGAACGATAACGCGGTCTACGCCGGATCGACTTTATCCAAGGCCCGGTTCACCGCCAACTCCGCCAGCATGATGATCTGCTGAATCGCCAACACCGTATTACGCTGCGGGCCGATCAGGTTCGCGGCGAAATCGCTGGTCATGACGCTGGCAGAGGCCAGTGACTCGCAGGCCTGGGCCAGGAGGCTTTCGGTGTCCATGTTGGGAGCGATCATGTACATCGTGCTGGGGCGGCGGGGTTTTTCGGTGTATTGGGACTGGGGGATCGAGGTAATAGTCGAGTGCGCGTTTGATGGCTTCGCGGTCTCGCAGGAGAGCTTCGGATTGGGTTTCTTCGGCGTCTGGGTCGGTGGTGTTCAAGGGTGGATCGGGAATCAATTTGTCCATTGTATTTCTCCAGCGTTGGGGCCCCCACTTGCCGCTTCTCACACGGCGAAGAGGTGGCAGCTATGTGCGAGGTGAGAAGACCGGTTATGGACACCCGGCCGGACCGAAGTCCGCCCGCACACAGCCGCCATAACGCAATTACTGGCAGCGAGTAAGCTGGCGGCGATTATGCGTGTACAGACACTGGATGACCATAAGTTGCCGGGCTCTCACACCCGGTCGCTGAGTTTTCAGCGACAGCCAGAGGTTAGAGACAGGGCTTCCTACCCAGCAACCTGAAAAATGCGTGGGAAATCTCTGCGTTTTTTACACATCGTTCAACACAAAAAATGGAACGCGGAGCGTCCCCGGCGGCATTCCCACGCGGGAGCGTGGGAACGATCATTCGGTGTACAGCCGCCGCTTCTCACCACTCATCAGGCCGAACGTTAGCTCGCCTGCCGCTTTTGATTCACCCGCCCCCTCGGGAGGCTGAGTGGAGGTGTGCATCCGGGGAGTGGCGCGTAGCGCCGTTCGACGCAGTCGAACACGCTGCATGTAGGTCGTAGCGGCCGAGCCTTAGCGAGGGGCCGGACGCTCGGGGCGAGACCTTTTGGTTCCTTTTGGGGCGTTCCGCGTTTGCCAAAAGGGACTCGCTGTAAGAGCGAAACCATTAGCGGCCGTTACCGCAGAAATGGATATGTACACCACCCCCTTGCCCCAACGCCATAGCCGGCTACCATCAACCGAGAAGGAAAAATTATCCCAATCCCCTCAAGTTGAAGGACCCAACTACCGACACAGTACTAATAGGACAAACACCCCGGACAACAGCAAATCGGCCACGCCCACAGACAAAATCCCCTGTGAATAAATGTCCCTTTGACTGCCAACACGGGATTGCCAATACTCATGGCAACTTGATGCTACCCGCACGGAACAAGGAATAACCCTTTGAAGCTGGAACTCAAGAACAGCTTGTCGGTGAAGTTGCTCCGGGTCGTGCTCCTGTCGGCATTGATCGTCGGCGTGGTCTTGAGCTGTGCGCAAATCGTTTTCGACGCCTACAAGACACGCCAGGCCGTAGCCAACGATGCCGAACGCATCCTCGACATGTTCCGCGACCCCTCTACCCAGGCCGTCTACAGCCTGGACCGGGAAATGGGCATGCAAGTGATCGAAGGCCTGTTCCAGGACGACGCCGTGCGCCAGGCCTCCATCGGCCATCCCAACGAAGCCATGCTCGCGCAAAAAACCCGCGAATTGCAGCATTCCCACAGCCGCTGGCTGACCGACCTGATCCTCGGCAAGGAACGCACTTTCACCACCCAACTGGTCGGTCGCGGCCCATATAGCGAGTATTACGGCGACCTGAGCATCACCCTCGACACCGCCACCTACGGCCAAGGGTTCATCATCAGCTCGGTGATCATCTTCATTTCCGGCGTGTTGCGCGCCATGGCCATGGGCCTGGTGCTGTACCTGGTCTATCACTGGCTGCTGACCAAACCGCTGTCGCGAATTATCGAGCACCTGACCGAAATCAACCCGGATCGCCCCAGCGAACACAAGATTCCGCAACTCAAGGGCCACGAAAAGAACGAACTGGGCATCTGGATCAACACCGCCAACCAGCTGCTCGAATCCATCGAACGCAACACCCACCTGCGCCACGAAGCAGAAAACAGCCTGTTGCGCATGGCCCAGTACGACTTCCTCACCGGCCTGCCCAACCGCCAGCAATTGCAGCAACAACTGGACAAGATCCTGGTCGACGCCGGCAAATTGCAGCGTCGGGTCGCGGTATTGGTGGTGGGCCTGGACGATTTCAAAGGCATCAACGAACAGTTCAGCTACCAGACCGGCGACCAATTGCTGCTGGCGTTGGCTGACCGGCTGCGCGCTCACAGCGGTCGCCTCGGCGCCCTCGCCCGTTTGGGTGGTGACCAGTTCGCCCTGGTCCAGGCCGATATCGAACAACCCTATGAAGCCGCCGAATTGGCGCAAAGCATCCTCGATGATCTGGAAGCGGCGTTTGCCCTCGACCATCAGGAAATCCGCCTGCGCGCGACCATCGGCATCACTCTGTTCCCCGAGGACGGTGACAGCACCGAGAAGCTGCTGCAAAAAGCCGAGCAGACCATGACCCTGGCCAAGACCCGCTCGCGCAACCGCTATCAGTTCTACATCGCCAGCGTCGACACCGAGATGCGCCGCCGTCGCGAACTGGAAAAAGACCTGCGCGATGCGCTGGCCCGCGATCAGTTCTACCTCGTCTACCAACCACAAATCAGCTACCGCGACCACCGGGTGGTGGGCGTCGAGGCGTTGATTCGCTGGCAGCATCCCGAGCATGGCTTGGTGCCGCCGGACCTTTTCATCCCCTTGGCCGAGCAGAACGGCACCATCATTGCCATCGGCGAATGGGTGCTGGATCAGGCCTGCAAACAATTGCGCGACTGGCACGATCAGGGCTTCCCCGACCTGCGCATGGCGGTGAACCTGTCTACCGTGCAACTGCACCACGCAGAGTTGCCACGCGTGGTGAACAACCTGCTGCAAATGTACCGCTTGCCACCGCGCAGCCTGGAACTGGAAGTGACCGAAACCGGCCTGATGGAAGACATCAGCACCGCCGCCCAGCACCTGCTGAGCCTGCGTCGCTCCGGCGCATTGATCGCCATTGATGACTTCGGCACCGGCTATTCATCACTGAGCTATCTGAAAAGCCTGCCGCTGGACAAGATCAAGATCGACAAGAGCTTCGTGCAGGACCTGCTCGATGACGACGACGATGCCACCATCGTTCGCGCGATCATCCAGCTGGGCAAGAGCTTGGGCATGCAGGTCATTGCCGAAGGCGTGGAGACCGCCGAGCAAGAAGCCTACATCATCTCCGAAGGCTGCCACGAAGGTCAGGGCTATCACTACAGCAAGCCACTGCCGGCCCGTGAATTGAGCGCCTACCTGAAACAGGCCCAGCGCAGCAACGCGGCTATTTTGTAGGCCTGCGAAAGACGCAGCCTCGTTTCACTCGACAGCTCCCACAGACACACGTGGTCCTGTAGCAACTGTCGAGTGAAACGAGGCTGCGTTTATTTTTGATCCCCACCCCTGTGCGAATAAGAAATATTTCCACCTGCACTCTTTACACATAATGCGAAAGATTTGCATTATGTCGCAGTTTTGCGCGCGTGAAGCGCCCTTCCACCCCTCTCGAAGCAGGATGTTCGCCATGATTCGTATGCCTCTGGCTACCGCCAGTCTGTTGGCCATCGCTATTTCCCTCGCCGGTTGTGGCGAAGGCAAGGACAAGACCGCCGCCGCGCCAGCGCCGACTCCGGCCGCCAGCACCGTTGCTGCGCCAGCTGCTGCCAGCAAAGTCGATGAAGCTGCCGCCAAAGCCGTTGTCGCGCATTACGCCGACATCGTCTTCGCCGTTTACAGCGATGCCGAATCCACCGCGAAAACCCTGCAAACCGCCGTCGACGCTTTCCTCGCCAAGCCGGACGCCGACACCCTCAAAGCCGCCAAGGCTGCCTGGGTCGCGGCCCGCGTTCCTTACTTGCAGAGCGAAGTGTTCCGCTTCGGAAACACCATCATCGACGATTGGGAAGGTCAGGTTAACGCCTGGCCACTGGACGAAGGCCTGATCGACTACGTCGACAAATCCTACGAACACGCACTGGGTAACCCGGGCGCCACCGCCAACATCATCGCCAACACTGAAGTCCAGGTCGGCGAAGACAAGGTTGACGTGAAAGACATTACCCCGGAAAAACTCGCCAGCCTGAACGAGCTGGGCGGTTCCGAGGCCAACGTTGCGACGGGCTACCACGCCATCGAATTCCTGCTGTGGGGCCAGGACCTGAACGGCACCGGCCCAGGCGCGGGCAACCGCCCGGCTTCCGACTACCTGGAAGGCAAAGGCGCGACTGGCGGTCACAACGATCGTCGCCGCGCTTACCTGAAGTCCGTGACCCAACTGCTGGTCAGCGACCTGGAAGAAATGGTCGGTAACTGGAAGCCGAACGTGGCTGACAACTACCGCGCCACCCTGGAAGCCGAACCGGTGGATACCGGCCTGCGCAAAATGCTGTTCGGCATGGGCAGCCTGTCCCTTGGTGAACTGGCGGGCGAGCGCATGAAGGTGTCCCTGGAAGCCAACTCTCCAGAAGACGAACAGGATTGCTTCAGCGACAACACCCACAATTCGCACTTCTACGATGCCAAAGGCATTCGTAACGTGTACCTGGGCGAATACACCCGCGTCGACGGCACCAAAATGACCGGCGCCAGCCTGTCGTCCCTGGTGGCCAAGGCCGACCCGGCTGCCGACACCGCGCTGAAAGCTGATCTGGCCGCTACCGAAGCCAAGATCCAGGTCATGGTTGACCACGCCAACAAGGGTGAGCATTACGACCAGTTGATCGCCGCCGGCAACACAGCGGGCAATCAGATCGTCCGTGACGCCATCGCTTCGCTGGTCAAGCAGACCGGTTCGATCGAAGCCGCCGCTGGCAAACTGGGTATCAGCGACCTGAACCCGGACAACGCTGATCACGAGTTCTGATCAACGCTGGCCAAACAAGAAGGCGACCTTAGGGTCGCCCTTTTTACGCCTGTTTTTTGGGTGATGCTGATGGCCTCATCGCGGGCAAGCCACGCTCCCGCAGGTTCGGTGCAAAACCCTGTGGGAGCGTGGCTTGCCCGCGATGGCCGCGACTCGGTCTCAAGTCAAACCTTGCCCCACATCAAGTAAACGATAATTCCTCTTATTCAAACTCCCGTGCCCTGTTAGACTTTGCGCCCTTGTTTTGCTCGTCTCGCAGGATGTCTGATGCCCCCGCTGCTGCTTCGCTTGTCCGCACTGTTAATGGCCCTGGGCCTGAGTGCCTGCGATGACGCCCCGCGTTTTACCAAGGCCGAACCCGGTGAAGCCCGGTCCGGTGGCAGCGCGACCGTGCGCAAGACCGATCAGAACTCGTTTTCCCTGCCGTCCGCCAACCTGCCGCCATCACGGCGTGTGGACTTCAGCGTCGGCAACAGTTTCTTCCGCAGCCCGTGGGTCATCGCGCCGTCGACCACCACTGCTCGCGACGGCCTCGGCCCCCTGTTCAACACCAACGCCTGCCAGGGCTGCCACATCAAGGACGGGCGCGGCCATCCGCCACCGCCCGACGCGCCAAATGCGGTGTCGATGCTGGTGCGCCTGTCGATCCCCAACGCACCGGCCTATGCCAAGGTTATCGAGCAGCTCGGCGTGGTGCCGGAGCCGGTCTATGGCGGTCAGTTCCAGGACATGGCCGTGCCCGGTGTTGCACCGGAAGGCAAGGTGCGCGTCGATTACACGCCCGTTGCGGTGCGATTCAAGGACGGCACCGAAGTCGAACTGCGCAAACCGAGCCTGAACATCACACAATTGGGTTACGGCCCGATGCACCCCGACACGCGGTTCTCGGCGCGCGTCGCCCCGCCGATGATTGGCCTGGGTTTGCTTGAAGCAATCCCCGACGAGGCGATCCTGGCCAATGCCGAAGCGCAGGCGAAGGACAAAAACGGCATCGCCGGACGCCCGAACCGGGTCTGGGATGACGCCCAGCAGAAAACCGTCCTCGGCCGATTTGGCTGGAAAGCCGGGCAACCGAATCTCAATCAACAGAATGTGCATGCGTTTTCCGGCGACATGGGCCTCACTACCAGCCTGAGACCGTTTGACGACTGCACCGACGCGCAAACCGCCTGCAAACAGGCACCCAATGGCACCGGCCCTGACGGCGAGCCAGAAGTCAGCGACAACATCCTGCGCCTGGTGTTGTTCTACAGCCGAAACCTTGCCGTACCGGCCCGCCGCGATGTCAGCGCGCCCGAAGTGCTGGCCGGCAAAAACCTGTTTTTCCAGGCCGGATGCCAATCCTGCCACACGCCGAAATACACCACCGCCGCCAACGCCGCCGAACCGGAACTGGCCAATCAAGTGATTCGCCCGTACAGCGATCTGCTGCTGCATGACATGGGCGACGGCCTCGCCGACAACCGCACCGAATTCCAGGCCAGTGGCCGCGACTGGCGCACCCCGCCATTGTGGGGCATCGGCCTGACGCAAGCGGTCAGTGGCCACACCCAGTTTTTGCATGATGGCCGCGCGCGCAATTTGCTCGAAGCCGTGCTCTGGCATGGCGGCGAAGCGACGGCTGCGCAGCAACAGGTTTTGTCTTTCAATGCCGAGCAGCGCGCTGCGTTGCTGGCATTTTTGAACTCACTTTAAACACTTATAAAACATCGGGAGCCCGACATGTTCCGCCCCAAATTGTTGTTCACCAGCCTTGCCGCACTCGCACTGGGCGCCTGCTCACCGCAGGACCCGCAAGCCGTGACGTCGGCCGCTATCGCCAAATCGGTGATCCTGCCGACCTACACCCGCTGGGTTGAAGCCGACCGCCAATTGGCCGCCAGCGCCCTGGCCTACTGCGAAGGCAAGGAAAACCTCGACACCGCCCGCACCGACTTCCTGCACGCGCAGAAAGCCTGGGCCGAGCTGCAACCGCTGCTGATCGGGCCATTGGCCGAGGGCAACCGTTCGTGGCAGGTGCAGTTCTGGCCGGACAAGAAGAACCTGGTCGGCCGTCAGCTCGAGCAATTGGTCACCGCGCAGCCGCAGATCGATGCCGCCGCCCTGGCCAAGTCCAGCGTGGTGGTTCAGGGCCTCTCGGCCTATGAATACATCCTGTTCGACAGCAAGCCGGACGTCGCCAACGACGCACAGAAAGCCAAGTATTGCCCGCTGCTGAAAGCCATCGGCGAACGTCAGAAACAACTGGCCGAAGAGATTCTGCAAAGTTGGAACAACACCGACGGCATGCTCGCGCAGATGAGCAAATTCCCGAATCAGCGCTACGCCGATTCCCACGAAGCCATCGCCGACTTGTTGCGTGTGCAAGTCACCGCCATCGATACCCTGAAGAAAAAACTCGGCACGCCAATGGGCCGCCAGAGCAAGGGCGTGCCGCAGCCGTTCCAGGCCGATGCATGGCGCAGCCAGTCGTCCCTGACCGGTCTCGAAGCCAGCCTCGCCGCGGCCAAAACCGTGTGGGAAGGCGTCGACAACAAAGGCCTGCGCGGTCTGTTGCCGAGTGATCAAAAGCCGTTGGCCGACAAGATCGATGCCGCCTACGCCGCCTCGCTGAAACTGTTCGCCAGCAACCAGCGTTCGCTGACCGAAATGCTCAACGACGATGCCGGGCGCCAGCAACTCAACGATCTCTACGACAGCCTCAACGTTGTCCACCGCCTGCACGAAGGCGAACTGGCCAAGGCGCTGGGCATTCAACTGGGCTTCAACGCCAACGACGGTGACTGATGAGGACGAGTGCCATGCTGCGACGTCAGGTTCTGACTTTAGGTAGCTTGCTGCTGGGAGCAGTGACACTGGGCGGCTGGACGCTGTTCAAGCAAAAGGACAAAAGCCCGCTGCTGCTGTCGGCGCGGGACGACACCGACGGCAAGCATTACGCCGTCGGTTATCGGCTGGACGGCACCCGGGTGTTTGCCACCCAGGTCGGCCAGCGTTGCCACGACATCATCAACCACCCGACGTTGCCGATAGCGCTGTTCGTGGCCCGTCGTCCGGGCACCGAGAGCTACCTGATCGACTTGCGTGACGGCACGTTGCTGCAAACCGTGACGTCGCTGCCGAACCGGCATTTCTACGGGCACGCGGTGATTCACAAGAGCGGCGACTGGCTGTACGCGACCGAGAACGACACGTCCGATCCGGGCCGTGGCTTGCTCGGTGTGTATAAGTTCGAAGGTGAGCGGCTGGTGCACAGCGGCGAGATGTCCACCCATGGCATCGGCCCGCACCAGGTGTCGTGGATGCCCGATGGCGAAACCCTGGTGGTGGCCAACGGCGGCATTCGCACCGAGGCCGAAAGCCGGGTCGAGATGAACCTCAATGCCATGGAACCGAGCCTGGTGCTGATGCAACGCGACGGCACGCTATTGAGCAAGGAAACCCTCGCCCAGCAGATGAACAGCGTGCGGCATCTGGGGATCGCCAGCGACGGCACCATCGTTGCCGGTCAGCAATTCATGGGGCCGTCCCATGAGTCGTCGGAGCTGCTGGCGATCAAGCGTCCTGGCCAGCCGTTCGCGGCATTTCCAGTGCCCGAGCATCAGTTGCAGGCGATGGGGCATTACACCGCCAGCGTCGCGGTGCACAGCGAACTGCGCCTGGTGGCGTTGACCGCGCCACGGGGCAACCGCTTTTTCATCTGGGACCTGGACAGCGGCGAAGTGCGCCTGGATGCGCCCCTGCCCGATTGCGCCGGGGTCGGCGCCGTGGCCGACGGGTTTGTCGTGACCTCGGGTCAGGGCCGCTGCCGGTATTACGATTGCCGTCAGACAACGCTGGTTGCAAAACCATTGGAGCTTCCGGCGGGGCTTTGGGATAACCACCTTCACCTCATCTGAGCCCGTTTCCTGTGGCGAGGGAGCTTGCTCCCTCGCCACAGGTTATTCATCGTTCGTTAGTCCCCTTGAGTGACAGGCGCTCCAAGGCCTAGCCTGTAATTTCTTCCAGTTGGAATCACCCTGCGACTCAGATAATGTGCCCCACTGTCTCACCTGATTTTCTCCAAGGAACTGGAAATATGCTGCGTCGCCGCATGCTGATCATGTTGGGTGTTGTTCTGCTGATCGTGCTGGTCCTGGCCGGTTATAAAGCCTTTTCCATCTACACGATGATTCAAGGCTTCTCCGCGCCAAAACCGCCGATCAGTGTTGCCGTGGCCACCGCCACCGAACGGCCGTGGCAAGCCCGCCTGCCCACCGTTGGCACGCTCAAGGCGTTGCAGGGCGTGGACCTGAGCCTGGAGACCGACGGCACCGTCGTCGACTTGCAGTTCGAGTCAGGGCAGAAGGTCAAGGCCGGTCAACCGCTGCTGCAGCTCGACAGCGCCGTGGAAAGAGCCTTGCTGGAAACCGCGCTGGCCGACCTCGGACTGGCCCAGCTCGATTACGGTCGCGGCAGCCAGCTGGTCGGCAGCCAGGCGATTTCCAAAGGTGAATTCGACCGACTGTCAGCGGTGCAGAAGAAGAGCAAGGCCACGGTCAATCAGCTCAGGGCCGCGCTCAGTAAAAAGAGCATCGCCGCGCCCTTCAGCGGGACCATCGGCATTCGTCAGGTGGACGTCGGTGACTATGTCGCCACTGGCACCATGATTGCCACCCTGCAAGACCTCAGCAGCCTCTATGTAGACTTCTTCGTGCCCGAGCAGTCGATCCCGAAGATCGCCCTCGGCCAACCGGTGCAGGTCATTGTCGCGGCCTACCCGACGCGAACCTTCCCCGGCGCCATCAGTGCGATCAACCCGAAAGTCGAAAACAGCACGCGCAACGTTCAGGTCCGCGCGACCCTGGCCAATCCTGACGGCACGTTGCTGCCGGGGATGTTCGCCAGCCTGCAAGTGTTGTTGCCCGACCCGCAGCCGCGCATCGTCGTGCCGGAAAGCGCGATCACCTACACGCTGTACGGCAACTCGATCTACGTCGTCGCGCAGAAAAAAGCCGAAGACGGCAGCCTGGAAAAAGACGACAAGGGCCAACCGATCCTGATCGCCGAACGCCGTTTCATCGAAACCGGTGAGCGTCGCGACGGGCTGGTGATGATTACCAAAGGTGTGCAGAACGGCGAAAAAGTGGTCACGGCCGGCCAGATCAAACTGGACAACGGTGCGCACATCGCGATCAGCGACGACAAGACCCTAGCCGAGAAGAACAGTCAGCCGCGCGCGGACTGATCAAGGAATCCCCATGGCTTTTACCGACCCGTTCATCCGCCGCCCGGTCCTCGCAACCGTGGTCAGCCTGTTGATAGTGCTGCTGGGCTTCCAGGCCTGGAGCAAGTTGCCGCTGCGCCAATACCCGCAAATGGAAAACGCCCTGATCACGGTGACCACGGCGTACCCCGGGGCCAACGCCGAGACCATCCAGGGCTACATCACCCAACCGATGCAGCAGAGTCTGGCGAGTGCCGAGGGTATCGACTACATGACGTCGGTCAGTCGCCAGAACTTCTCGGTGATCTCGATCTACGCGCGTATCGGCTCCAACAGCGACCGCTTGTTCACCGAACTGCTGGCCAAGGCCAACGAGGTCAAGAACCGGCTGCCTCAAGACGCCGAAGACCCGGTGCTGAGCAAGGAAGCGGCCGACGCCTCGGCACTCATGTACATCAGTTTCTTCAGCAAGGAATTGAGCAACCCGCAGATCACCGATTACCTGTCGCGGGTCATCCAGCCGAAACTGGCCACCCTGCCCGGCATGGCCGAAGCCGAGATTCTCGGCAATCAGGTGTTTGCCATGCGCCTGTGGCTGGACCCGGTGAAGCTGGCCGGTTTCGGCCTGAGCGCCAGCGACGTGACCAACGCGGTCCGCCAGTACAACTTCCTCTCCGCCGCCGGCGAAGTGAAAGGCGAATACGTCGTCACCAGCATCAATGCCAACACCGAGCTCAAATCCGCCGAAGCCTTTGCTGCGATTCCGCTCAAGGTCGACGGCGACAGCCGCGTGCTGCTCAGCGATGTCGCGCGGGTGGAAATGGGCGCGGAAAACTACGACACCATCAGTTCCTTCGGCGGCACCCCCTCGGTGTACATCGGCATCAAGGCCACGCCGGGCGCCAACCCGCTGGACGTGATCAAGGAAGTGCGCAAGATCATGCCGGACCTGGAAGCCCAGTTGCCGCCGAACCTCAAAGGTGAAATCGCCTACGACGCCACGCTGTTCATCCAGGCCTCAATCGATGAGGTGGTGAAAACCCTGTTCGAAGCGGTGCTGATCGTCATCGTCGTGGTGTTCCTGTTTCTCGGGGCGCTGCGGTCGGTGGTGATTCCGGTGGTGACCATTCCGTTGTCGATGATCGGCGTGATGTTTTTCATGCAGATGATGGGTTACTCGATCAACCTGCTGACGCTGCTGGCGATGGTGCTGGCCATTGGGTTGGTGGTGGACGACGCCATCGTCGTGGTGGAGAACATTCACCGGCACATCGAAGAAGGCAAAACGCCTTTTGACGCGGCCATCGAAGGTGCCCGTGAAATTGCGATGCCAGTGGTCTCGATGACCATCACCCTGGCGGCGGTTTATGCGCCCATCGGTTTCCTGACCGGGCTGACGGGCGCGTTGTTCAAGGAATTCGCCCTGACCCTGGCCGGGGCGGTGGTGATCTCCGGCGTGGTGGCGCTGACACTGTCGCCGATGATGTGCGCCTTTTTGCTGCGCCACGACGAAAACCCCAGCGGCCTCGCCCACCGCCTCGACCTGATTTTCGAAGGACTCAAGCGTCGCTACCAAAGCCTGCTGCACGGCACCCTGAACACCCGGCCGGTGGTGCTGGTGTTTGCGCTGATCGTGCTCTGCCTGATCCCGGTGCTGCTCAAATTCACCAAGTCGGAGCTGGCACCCGACGAGGATCAGGGCATCATTTTCATGTTGGCCAACGCCCCGCAACCGGCCAACCTCGACTACCTGAACACCTACACCGACGAATTCATCACCATTTTCAAAGCGTTTCCCGAGTACTACTCCTCGTTCCAGATCAATGGGTTCAACGGCGTGCAATCGGGGATTGGCGGTTTCCTGCTCAAACCGTGGAATGAACGCCACCGCACACAGATGGCGATCCTGCCCGAAGTCCAGCGCAAACTGGAGAGCATCGCCGGGTTGCAGATCTTCGGCTTCAACCTGCCCTCCCTGCCCGGTACCGGCGAAGGCCTGCCGTTTCAGTTCGTGATCAACACGGCCAATGATTACGAGTTGCTGTTACAGGTCATGGACCGGGTGAAAAAGCGTGCCATGGAGTCCGGCAAGTTCGCCTTCGTCGACGTCGACCTGGCCTTCGACAAACCGGAAGTGGTGGTCGATATCGACCGCGCCAAAGCGGCGCAGATGGGCGTGTCCATGCAAGACCTGGGCGGAACCCTGGCGACGTTGCTGGGTGAGGCGGAAATCAACCGTTTCACCATCGAGGGCCGCAGTTACAAGGTCATCGCGCAGGTCGAACGCCCGTTCCGGGATAACCCGGACTGGCTGAACAACTATTACGTGAAGAACAACAAGGGCGAATTGCTGGCCTTGTCGACCCTGATCACCGTCACCGACCGGGCGCGACCGCGACAGCTGAACCAGTTCCAGCAACTCAACTCGGCCATCCTTTCCGGGGTGCCGCTGGTCAGCATGGGTGAAGCCCTCGACACCGTGCGGCAGATCGCCCGGGAAGAAGCCCCGGCGGGCTTCGCCGTCGACTATGGCGGCGCATCACGGCAATACGTTCAGGAAGGCAGTGCGCTGTGGGTCACCTTTGCCCTGGCGCTGGCAATCATCTTTCTGGTACTGGCTGCGCAGTTTGAAAGCTATCGCGACCCGCTGGTGATTCTGGTGACCGTGCCGCTGTCGATTTGCGGGGCGCTGATTCCGCTATTCCTCGGCTGGTCGAGCATGAACATTTATACCCAGGTCGGGCTAGTGACGCTGATCGGACTGATCAGCAAGCACGGGATCCTGATCGTCGAGTTCGCCAACCTGCTGCGCAAGGAAAAAGGCCTGACGGCTCGCGAAGCGGTGGAGGAAGCGGCGGCGATCCGGCTTCGCCCTGTGCTGATGACCACGGCTGCGATGGTGTTTGGCATGGTGCCGTTGATCCTTGCCACGGGCGCGGGGGCGGTGAGCCGGTTTGATATCGGGACGGTGATTGCTACGGGGATGTCGATCGGGACGTTGTTTACCTTGTTCGTGCTGCCGTGCATCTACACCTTGCTGGCCAAACCCGCCCCCAAAGAACACGTATAACCCCCCTGTAGGGGTGAGCCTGCTCGCGATAGCGGTGGATCAGTCGACTTCACTGGTGACTGGCACACCGCTATCGCGAGCAGGCGCACTCCTACAAGGGGATTTGTTTTGGGCAAAAAAAAAGGCCTCGCACATGCGAGGCCTTTTATTTTGGCTTCAATCTGGTCAACTTTGCGGCCTCATTCCCTGGGCAAGCCCGAACATGAGCAACAGCAAATCATGGTCAGGTTGCGCAGCAACGGAGGCTTTGATAGCGCGTGGTAATGGACAGTGAGCATCGCTGCTCACTGAACTGAGGACCTGCGTGCGTGGCTGCTCCCAGGCAGCCACCGCCAATGAAGCAACTGCCAAGGCTCCAACTAAAAACAAACCTCGTGCAATTTCGAGTTTCATCGCTATAAACCTTTGATAGCGCTGCCAAACGCCGTCTCATAAAAGTAGACGAGTTTTTTCCAGTCCGCATCGCTGAATGACGAATGGCGACGCAGTTGCTTCATGTCATGCGCGGCCGCTTGGGAAGCGGTCATACGCTGTCGGCACTTCTCCAGATCGATCAAGGCGATTTCGACCTTGGCCGATTCGCCTTCGCCGGTCACTCGCAAGAACACGTGCTTGATGTAGATGCAGCTGTGCTGCCAACGCCCCTTGTGCATGCGGGCGAGGTTCTCGGCCAAATCCTTCAACACACGATCATTTACCGCCTCGCCATGGCGCTCGCGACCACCACCGGCGTACCAGTGTTCGATTTCCTCGAAGCCATCCAGCGACTTGGTCACCAGCAACGCGCGCCATTTGTGCACAGGGTCGCGCTGTGCGCCGCAGAAAACGATTTCAGGAACACGCACGCCAAGCTTGCGCAGGCCGATCAGTGCATCTTGCTCGCGCAACACAGTCGGACGGCCAAACGGATGCAGCCAGCTGCGATAGATGTGGCCGGTCTGGCGCTTGCCATAGAGCAGTTGTCCATCACTGCCCATGACGCGCTGCACGCCACTTTCCCCACCACGGCGAACGTTGGGTTCTTCTACCCATTCACCACGCTGATTCCAGAAAAAGTCGAAGCGGTCCTTGGGAGCGACTTCCGTTTCTGCTGCACATTGCACTGCCATCCTGTTACCTCTTGCGTAATACGTAAACGCGCCACATGGCGTAGAGCGGTATAAAGTCCAGTTTTTCCTGGATGCGGAAACCCGCTTGCTCGAATTCTTTTTCTACCGTTGCAGCCGGTAACACAAAGCGGTTTTGGTAACCTTCCTGCCCACGCCGCGCTTCTGAACGCTTGCGTTTCCAGGCCTTGAAGTTGCCGTCCACCCACAACGAAATGATCACGCTGTCACGGGTGACACGTTCGAATTCGCGCAGAATCGCCAGTCGATGCTCGGCTTCACCGATGTGGTGCAGCAAACGCATGCAGAAAATGCTGTCGACGGCGTTATCAGGCAAGGCGATGTCGAAGGCAGAAGTGTGCAAGGGTTGTACCCGTTTCACCACGTCGGCGGGTTGTGCCTGGCAAGCGATCTTCACCATTGATTCAGAGTTGTCGGCGCCGATGATTGCACGGTTAGCCTTTTCCGCCAGCATTGGCCAGAAACGCCCTGCACCGCAGGGCAGGTCGAGTACCAGTCCGGGCTCGCCGGCCAGCGCCAGCGCCTTGCGTGCCAGCTGTACGTCGCGCCAGTGGGACAGTTTGCGACCGAGGCCATCCTGATGCTTTTGCAGATAACGCTTAGCGTGTTGATCGTCGTATTTTTCGGAAAAATCGAGTTTGATCGGGCCGTCCATCATCAGGTCTCCTGAAATGCTGATGTCACCAACCTTAGGTAGTCTAGTGTCAGAGTCAGGTCATTCATTTGTGAAAATTTCGTTGAGGGAAACCCCGAACTATTTCAAGGTTTTACAGGATAACAACGATAGCTCAGGGCCATCGAACTGCAACCGTTCACTCAACCAGCCTCCGATGCGTTTAATTCGACCTGAAAACGACAGCCATTGGGCTCCATGGTCGTCAGGCTGACGGTCCAGCCCTGGTTCTCACAAATCCGCTGCACCAGCGACAACCCCAGACCAAGACCCTCACCCCGTTTTTCCGAACCCCGCACGAACGGCTCGAACATCGCCTCGCGTTTTTCTTCGGGAATGCCCACCCCGCTGTCCTCGACCACAAACCCCGTGGCGGTGAGGGTCAGGCGGATGAAACCGTGTTCGGTGTAATGCAGCGCGTTGCGCAACAGGTTGCCCATCACCGCATGCAGGAGCGTTGCGTTGTAACTGGCAGATGGAGGGGGACCCGGTTCGAAAATCAGTTTCAGCCCCTTGGTTTCGATCGGTTCTCGCCACAGCGTGAGCAAGCCGTCGGCAACCTGTTTCAGGTTCTGCTGCGGCGACATGCTGGCGTCTTCACGTTGTGCGCGGGCCAGCATCAGGAAGGTTTGCACCAGTTCACGCATCTCTTCACAGGCCCGGGCAATGCGTTCGACCTGGGCGTGGCCGCGCTGATCGATCCCGGGGTTTTCCAGCAGTAATTCACAGGAACTGGCCAACACCATCAAGGGCGTACGCAGTTCGTGGCTGACGTCACTGGTAAACAGGCGCTCGCGGGTCAGCGCCTGGCGCAAACGCCCCAGGGTGGCGTCGAAGGCGACGGCCAGTTCGCCCACTTCGTCTGCGGCATAATCCGGTGCCAGCGGCGGCGCCAGCCCCAACAGTTGATCGCGATGGCGGACCTGGCGGGCCAGTCGTACCACGGGCGCCATGACTTTGCGCGCCAGGACCCAGCCGAGAAAAACCGCCAGCGCCAGGCTCAGGACGAAGCCGACCAGCACCACGGCAAACAGCACCCGCTCACGCTCTTCGAAATCGCTTTGGTCTTGAAGCAGCACATAGCGCCGACCGTCGACGATTTCGACCATGGCGTGATACGACAGCTGATCGCGGAAAACTTCGTGAAAACCCGAATCGAGGTTGCGCAGATCCTTGGGCAGCTCGAAATCCCCTGCCCCGCCACTGAAGTAGAACAGTTGATCCGGCTCGGGGCGGTGGCTCCAGTCCGACATGCTGTCCATCAGCAACAGACGCTGCAGATCGCCACCCAGTCCGGACGAAATCAGCTTTTCTTCCACCACGTGTACGGTTGCCACAATGCCCATGGCAAAGGCACCGGCCACCAATGCGCTCATCAGCGCAAAGGCGATGATGATCCGTTGAGCAAGGCTCTGCTTAAACTCCATCACGGCCCTCGGCCAAGCGATAACCCACACCGTGAACGGTTTGCAGCAATGGCTTGGCGAACGGCTTGTCGATCACCTGACGCAGTTGATGGACGTGGCTGCGCAGGCTGTCACTGTCCGGGCAGTCATCGCCCCACAGCGCTTCTTCGAGAATTTCCCGGCGCAGCACGTGCGGGCTTTTCTGCATCAGCACGGCCAGCAACTTCAGGCCCACCGGGTTGAGTTTCAGCAGTCGCCCTTCGCGGGTCACTTCCAGGGTGTCGAGGTCGTAGGCCAGATCGCCGACCTGCAACGTGCGACGGCCGCCACCTTGGGTGCGACGCATCACCGCCTCGATCCGGGCGGCCAGTTCAGACAGGGCAAACGGTTTGATCAAGTAATCGTCGGCGCCGGACTTGAAGCCTTGTAGCCGGTCGTCGAGTTGATCGCGGGCGGTGAGCATGATCACCGGCGTGTCGCGGCGGGCGTCTTCGCGCAGGCGTTTGCACAGGGTATAGCCGTCGATGCCGGGCAGCATGATGTCGAGCACGATCAAGTCGTAATGCTCGGTGGCCGCCAGGTGAAGGCCGGACAGACCGTCTTGTGCGCAATCCACGGTGTAGCCTTTGAGGCCCAGGTAATCAGCCAGATTGGCCAGGATATCGCGGTTGTCTTCAACCAATAGAATTCGCATGGGCACTCCTCGGTAACACAGTAACAGCCGTCTTGGCCCGCGCAGCTTAAGGCCAAGTGTGGCTGAGGACTAGGGTTTCGCTTCGCAGAATCAATTTGTGCACGCAAATGGTACGGTTGACACCTTTTTCACTATCGATTCACACCCTGGCAACAGCATCCAGGCGAGAATTCCGCGCTGAATGATAATAAGGAAGGTATACACAATGGACTTTTTCAGGACGGCGCCAATGCGCTTTCTCTTGCTGGTCACCGGCGCCTGGCTGGCGATTTTCTTTCTGACACGAACGGTGCTGCTCTTCACACACCTGGACGAGGCCGGCAGCGGCTTCCTGTCGGTGTTCGGCATCGGCTTGCTGTATGACCTGGGCTTTATTGCCTACGCGGCATTGCCCATGGGCCTCTACTTGCTGCTGTGCCCACCGACGCTGTGGCGTCGCCGCGGTCATCGCTGGTTGCTTCAGGGCCTGCTGACGGTCAGCCTGTTCGCCATGTTGTTCACCGCAGTGGCCGAATGGCTGTTCTGGGATGAATTTGGCGTGCGCTTCAATTTCATCGCCGTCGACTACCTGGTGTATTCCGATGAAGTGCTGAACAACCTGCTCGAGTCCTATCCGATCGGCAAATTGTTGAGCCTGCTCGCGGTCCTGGCGGTCGGCTTGAGCTTCGTATTGCGTAAACCCTTCAATGCCGCGATGAGCGCCCCGTTGCCGCCGTTGCGCGGGCGTCTGCTGAATGCCTTGGGTTTATTGATCGTCGCCGGTTTGAGCCTGCAACTGCTCAGTCAGGATTCACCTCGCGCCCAGGGCGGTAACGCCTACCAGAACGAGCTGTCGAGCAATGGCCCGTACCAGTTTTTCGCAGCGTTCCGTAACAACGATCTGGATTACCCGCAGTTCTACAGCACGCTGCCGGCCGACGTTGTCGCTCAGCAGATTCGGGCCGAGCTCAGCGAGCCCAATGCACGTTTTGTCAGCAATGACCCGCAAGACATCCGCCGGGACATCGATAACCCCGGCACGCTGCGCAAACCCAACATCGTGCTGGTGACCATCGAAAGCTTCAGTGCCAAGTACATGGGCAGCAATGGCGACCAGCGTAACCTGACACCTAACCTCGATGCCCTGCGCCAGCAGAGCCTGTATTTCAACAACTTCTACGCCACCGGCACCCGTACGGATCGCGGCCTGGAAGCCATCACGCTGGCCATTCCGCCAACGCCGGGGCGCTCGATCGTCAAGCGCATAGGCCGTGAGAGCGGTTTTGCCAGCCTCGGCCAACAGCTCAAGGCCGTGGGTTACGACAGCGTGTTCGTTTATGGGGGACGCGGTTACTTCGACAACATGAACGCGTTCTTCAGCGGCAACGGTTACCGCGTGGTCGACCAGAGCAGCGTCGATGAAGCCGAGATTCACTTCAAGAACGCCTGGGGCATGGCCGATGAAGACCTGTACACGCAGACGCTGAAACTGGCGGACGCCGACTATGCGAAGCAACAGCCGTTCCTGCTGCAACTGATGACCACGTCCAACCATCGCCCTTATACCTACCCGGATAACCGGATCGACATCAAATCCGGCAATGGCCGTGACGGCGCAGTGAAGTACACCGACTATGCCATTGGTCAGTTCCTCGATCAGGCACGCAAAAAGCCGTGGTTTGACAATACAATCTTCGTCTTCGTCGCCGACCACACCGCGGGCAGCGCCGGTAAAGAAGATTTGCCGATCACCAACTACCAGATTCCGCTGTTCATTTATGCACCGAAGTTGATCGAAGCCCGAGAGACGGCACAATTGTCCAGCCAGATCGACCTCGCCCCCACGTTACTGGGCTTGCTGAATCTGGATTACGAGTCGACATTCTTTGGTCGCAACCTGTTGCAGGACAATCCACTGCCGCCACGCGTGGTGGTTGGCAATTATCAACACCTGGGGTTGTTTGACGGCAAGGATCTGGCGATCCTTAGCCCGCGCCAAGGATTGCGCCGTCACGATGACGCGCTGACAGAGAGTCGCGAGTCCCGTGCCACGGCCAATGATCCATTGATCACCCGGGCGATTACTTATTACCAAACGGCCAGTTATGGCTTCAAGCAACAGCTGCTTGGCTGGAAGGCGCCCAAGGAGGGTGCCGGCCAAGTCAGCGAACGTTAACCGAATCGCCCCGGGCTGATGCCCCGGGGGTTTTTCCTTTGTTCAGGATCCACCATGTCATCAACCGTTGTCCGTCCTGCCTCACGCCCGCTCAATTTCTGGGTGTGCCTGGGCGTGCCCGCCGTCGCGGCGATCATTTTGGTACTGCTCGAACTGACGTCCCTGGACATGGACCTCGCCAAGCTGTTCTACGATCCAGTGGCAGGGGATTTCATCGGACGCCACAGTTACTTCCTGGAAGACATCCTGCATGACCGCGCCAAGCAGGTAGTCATCGCCTTTTCCGTGTTTGCGATCATCGGCTTTATCGCCTCTTTCTTCGTGGACAAGCTCAAGCCATTCAAACGGGAACTGGGCTGTCTGGTGCTGTCGCTGGGTCTGGCAACTTCTTTTGTCACCCCCATGAAAGCAGTGACGGCGGTGCAATGCCCATGGAGCCTTGAGCAGTTTGGCGGCCACGAGACCTACAGCGAATTGCTGAGCCCTCGCCCGCACACGAATAAACCTGGCCGCTGCTGGCCCGGTGGTCATGCCGCCACCGGTTTCACCCTGTTTGCCCTGTTCTTTGTGTTGCGTGACCGTCGTACGCGCATGGCGCGCGCGGCGTTTGTCTTCGCCTTCGCCTTGGGCTCGGTGTTCTCGATTGGCCGGATGATGCAGGGTGCGCACTTCTTTTCGCACAACGTATGGACTGCGATTTTCTGCTGGCTGATTTGCCTGGGATCGTATTACTACGTGCTTTACCGACCTGCTTCCAAAGTTGCGTCGATGGCCAAAGCGAAAACAGTCAACGCCTGAAACACAGATCAAAAACCTACAGGGATCACGCCGTACCTGTAGGAGCGTGGCTTACCCGCGAGGGCGGCGACGCGGTCTCCTGACTGGCCCGATATGAGGGGCAATAAAAAACCCCGCCTGCTTTCGCAGGCGGGGTTTTTTAGTACAGGGGTAAGGCTGGCTTACATCATGCCGCCCATGCCGCCCATACCGCCCATGTCTGGCATGCCGCCGCCAGCTGGTGCGTCGTCCTTGATCTCGGCGATCATGGCTTCAGTGGTGATCATCAGGCTGGCAATCGACGAAGCCGCTTGCAGAGCCGAACGAGTCACTTTAGCCGGGTCCAGGATACCCATTTCGATCATGTCGCCGTATTCGCCGGTCGCAGCGTTGTAACCGTAGTTACCCGAACCCTGCTTGACCTTGTCGACCACTACGCTTGGCTCGTCGCCGGAGTTGGCAACGATCTGACGCAGTGGCGCTTCAACAGCGCGACGCAGCAACTGGATACCAACGTTCTGGTCATCGTTGTCGCCTTTCAGCTCGGAGATAGCCTGCAGAGCGCGAACCAGTGCCACGCCGCCGCCAGGTACCACGCCTTCTTCAACGGCTGCACGGGTAGCGTGCAGGGCGTCTTCAACGCGGGCTTTCTTCTCTTTCATTTCAACTTCGGAACCGGCGCCAACCTTGATCACTGCAACGCCGCCGGACAGCTTGGCCAGACGCTCTTGCAGTTTTTCACGGTCGTAGTCGGACGAAGTGTCAGCCACTTGCTGACGGATCTGCAGAACGCGAGCCTGGATGTCAGCCTCAACGCCGGCACCGTCGATCACGGTGGTGTTTTCTTTGGACAGGATCACGCGCTTGGCATTACCCAGGTGTTCCAGGGTAGTGCTTTCCAGGCTCAGGCCGATCTCTTCGGAGATAACGGTACCGCCAGTCAGAACAGCGATGTCCTGCAGCATGGCCTTGCGACGGTCGCCGAAGCCTGGAGCCTTGACGGCTGCGACTTTAACGATGCCACGCATGTTGTTCACAACCAGAGTCGCCAGGGCTTCGCCTTCAACGTCTTCGGCCACGATCAGCAGTGGACGGCCGGCTTTGGCAACGGCTTCCAGTACTGGCAACATTTCGCGGATGTTCGAGATCTTTTTGTCGACCAGCAGGATCAGCGGACCGTCCAGCTCAGCAGTCATGGTCTCTGGCTTGTTGACGAAGTACGGGGACAGGTAGCCACGGTCGAACTGCATGCCTTCAACAACCGACAGTTCGTTTTCCAGGCCCGAGCCTTCTTCAACGGTGATCACGCCTTCTTTACCGACTTTTTCCATGGCTTCGGCAATGATGTCGCCGATGGAGTTGTCGGAGTTGGCCGAGATGGTGCCGACCTGAGCGATTGCCTTGGTGTCAGCGCAAGGCTTGGACAGGGCTTTGAGCTCTTTGACGATCGCGATGGTCGCTTTGTCGATACCGCGCTTCAGGTCCATCGGGTTCATGCCGGCAGCGACGGCTTTCAGGCCTTCGTTGACGATCGATTGAGCCAGAACGGTAGCGGTGGTGGTGCCGTCACCTGCGTCATCGTTGGCACGGGAGGCAACGTCTTTGACCAGCTGCGCGCCCATGTTTTCGAAGCGATCTTTCAGCTCGATTTCTTTGGCAACGGAAACGCCGTCCTTGGTGATGGTCGGAGCGCCGAAGCTCTTCTCGATGATCACGTTACGGCCTTTAGGGCCCAGGGTCGCTTTTACTGCGTCAGCCAGGACGTTCACACCGGCGAGCATTTTCTTGCGGGCGGAGTCGCCGAATTTAACTTCTTTAGCAGCCATGATCGATATTCCTTAAATACTTTGTAGTAGCGGGAAAATGAGCGGGGTATCAGCCTTCGATAACAGCGAGAATCTCGTTCTCAGCCATTACCAGCAGGTCTTCGCCGTCAACTTTCACGGTGTTGCTGCCGGAGTACGGGCCGAACACAACCTTGTCACCCACTTTAACGGCCAGTGCACGCACTTCACCGTTGTCCAGCACGCGGCCGGTACCGACAGCGAGGATCTCGCCGCTGTTGGCTTTTTCAGCAGCCGAACCTGGCAGGACGATACCGCCAGCGGTTTTCTTTTCTTCTTCGCTGCGACGGATGACGACGCGGTCATGCAGAGGACGAAGCTTCATTGTCGATCTCTCCTAATTGTGGTTTTCATCGGCCGGTGTATTCCCGGCGGGTTTAACAAATCCGGCGGTGCCGGGTGCGGCTCGACAAGCGAGACGCGGAAGTCTGTCTGGCGTGATCGCCAGAAACCTTGCGGTGACCGTTACATAAGGGCGCATAAGCTTATTACAAGGGCGGGGATCGAAATTTTTTACATCGATGACCCGAAACAGACACGGCACCCGAAGGTGCCGTGCAGGTGAAACGTTTTACTGGGGGTCGCGGTGTTCGAACTCGCCTTCGATCACATTGGGCTCACGGCCCAGCGGCTCGCGTGGAGCAGGACCGCCACGCGGCTGCAGGTCGTCGGCGAAGGCACGCTGACGGATCGCGGCTTCTTCGGCGCGCTGGCGCATTTTGTTGGCCAGCAGTCGACGGGAGATCGGCAGCAGCATGATCAGACCCAGCACGTCAGAGACGAAGCCCGGCAGGATCAACAGACCGCCTGCCAGGGCCAGCATCAACCCTTCCAGCATGGTCTGGGCCGGCAGCTCGCCGCGATTCAGGCTTTCACGGGCACGCAGCGCAGTGGCCAGACCGGCGATGCGCAACACGAATACGCCGAGCATCGAGCCGAGAATGATCAGCAGCAAGGCCGGGAAAAACCCGATGGCGCCACTGACTTTGACGAATACGAATAGCTCCAACACCGGGAACAGTACAAAGAGCAATAAAAAAGGGCGCATCAAATGGTTCCTCAACGCAAGAATGCCTTGCCAGTTAGCCTTAGATGACGTCGCCCTTTCGTGAATTCAAGCGTCGGCGACTTCTTTTTTGGGCCAATGCTCGGCGTGAGCCAGGAAAACCAAGGCTTCCCGGACTTGTGTCGGCGTATTACAAGGTGCTTGAAACGGCAACCAATACAGCGCCTGACCGATGCGTAAATGCATGCCTTCGGTGTCGATGCCGGCCAGTTGCGCCGGTTCGGTTTTCGGCAGGCCCGCCAGGTCGACGTAGTGCGCGATGGCTTTGGCGTGATCGGCATTCATGTGCTCGACCATGCTCACCTCGGCTTTGCCGGCAAACGGGTTGGCCAGAGTCAGGTGATCAACCCAGTGAATTGCGCCGAAGCCACCGATGTAGCGGTGACGCACGGGTTTGAGCACCCAGAAATCGAAATCGTGAGCCTTGTGATAGCTCTGCGATTCAGGGAAATAGCGGTAGTAACGCTCGGCGGCCGCTTCAATGGCCGCTTCGTCCTCGAGCTTTTCTGCTTCGGCAAGGTACGTCAGCCGACCAACGGCTTGCACGTCATCGGCCTCGCGCTCGCCCACGAACAGCGAACATTTCGGGTCTTTTTGCAGGTTGTGCGTGTGCTGGGCGATGCGGCTGATAAGGATCAGCGGCCGGCCCTGCTCGTCCAGGCAGTAAGGAACCACCGAGCCAAACGGGTACCCCGGCATCGACTTGGAGTGGGTCGAAAGCACTCCCCGGTATTCCTTGAGAAGCAATTCTCGGGCATTCTTGGCCGCTTCAACGCTCAATTTATGACTCCTTATATAGAATCCGTCGAAAAAACGGACAGGCGCCTGGGGATAAGTATCCAGTACGCCGTCGGGGCAGTTCTCATGTGCAGCCAGGCCACATCAGGCGCAGATCGAGAGGCCCTCTACTAGGAAACCACTCTGACCTGCTATTGGGGCATGCGAATGCAACTCACTGACAAAGTAATCATTATCACTGGCGGTTGCCAGGGTTTAGGCCGTTCGATGGCCGAGTATTTCGCAGGTAAAGGCGCGAAGCTGGCGCTGGTGGACCTGAACCAGGAAAAACTCGACGACACCGTCGCCGCGTGCAAGGCCAAGGGCGTCGAGGCGCGCAGCTACCTGTGCAACGTCGCCAATGAAGAGCAAGTGACCCACATGGTCGCCCAGGTCGCCGAAGATTTCGGTGCGATCCACGGCCTGATCAACAACGCCGGCATCCTGCGCGACGGCCTGCTGTTGAAGGTCAAGGACGGCGAAATGACCAAGATGAGCCTGGCCCAATGGCAGGCGGTCATCGACGTCAACCTGACTGGCGTGTTCCTGTGCACCCGTGAAGTCGCGGCAAAAATGGTCGAGCTGAACAACAGCGGCGCGATCATCAATATCTCCTCGATTTCCCGTGCCGGCAACGTTGGCCAGACCAACTACTCGGCCGCCAAGGCTGGCGTGGCGGCAGCGACCGTGACCTGGGCCAAGGAACTGGCGCGCTACGGCATTCGCGTGGCGGGCATCGCCCCGGGCTTTATCGAAACCGAAATGACGCTGGGCATGAAGCCTGAAGCGCTGGAGAAAATGACGGCCGGTATTCCGCTCAAGCGCATGGGTAAACCGGAAGAGATCGCCCATTCGGCGGCGTACATTTTCGAGAACGACTACTACACCGGCCGGATCCTCGAAATGGATGGCGGGTTGCGAATCTAAGGCAACACCCAAAACCCTGTAGCAGCTGCCGAGGCACGAGGCTGCGTTGTGTGTCCGCAGGACCGCCCTCGGGGGCCGCTGCGCAGCCCAACGCAGCCTCGTGCCTCGGCAGCTGCTACAACATCACCATCAGCGAATCAATCGTCGCTGATGGTGATGTTCGGCATCGCCGGCGACGCCGCTTCCTGCAACACGATCCGCGCGCCGACGTGGCGAGCGAGTTCCTGATACACCAACGCAATCGGGCTGTCCGGCTCGGCGATCACGGTTGGCTTGCCGCCATCGGCCTGTTCGCGAATGGCCATCGCCAGCGGCAACGAGGCCAACAGTTCGACGCCATACTGGTTGGCCAGCTTCACACCCCCGCCTTCACCAAACAGATGCTCGGCATGCCCGCAGTTGGAGCAGATGTGCACGGCCATGTTTTCTACAACGCCCAGCACCGGGATATTGACCTTGCGGAACATCTCCACGCCTTTGCGCGCGTCCAGCAACGCGAGGTCTTGCGGGGTCGTGACGATGACGGCACCGGCCACCGGGACTTTCTGTGCCAGGGTCAGCTGAATGTCACCGGTGCCTGGCGGCATGTCGATGACCAGGTAATCGAGGTCGCCCCATGCGGTCTGGGTGACCAGTTGCAGCAGCGCACCGGAGACCATCGGCCCGCGCCAGACCATCGGCGTGTTGTCGTCGGTCAGGAACGCCATCGACATCACTTCAACGCCATGGGACTCGATCGGCACAAACCACTTCTGATCCTTGACCTTTGGTCGGGTGCCTTCGGGGATGCCAAACATGATGCCCTGGCTCGGACCGTAGATGTCCGCGTCGAGAATCCCGACCTTGGCACCTTCACGGGCCAGCGCCAGCGCCAGGTTCGCGGCGGTGGTGGACTTGCCCACGCCGCCCTTGCCGGACGCCACGGCCACCACGTTTTTCACGTTGGCCAACCCCGGGATCTGCGCCTGAGCCTTGTGCGCGGCAATCACGCTGGTGATGTCGACACGGGCCGTCGTTACGCCGTCGAGGCCTTCGATAGCCATTTGCAGCATCTGCGACCAGCCGCTCTTGAACAGGCCGGCGGCGTAACCCAACTCCAGCTGGACGCTGACACGATCACCCTGGATGTCGATATTACGTACACATCCGGCGCTGACCGGGTCCTGGTTCAGGTAAGGGTCGGTGTATTGGCGAAGGACGGCTTCCACCGCTGCGCGATTGACGGCGCTCATGGGCAACTCCGATAGCAAGACTGGAAAATCAGGCGGGTATCCTACGCCGGACATACATTTGTGGCGAGGGAGCTTGCTCCGGCTCGGCTGCGAAGCAGTCGCAATCAGGCAGACGCACTCCTTCCGCCGAAAACGGGTTGCAGGGTTTGGGGCGGCTTCGCCACCCAGCGGGAGCAAGCTCCCTCGCCACACACAAGCATTTTCACGCTGTTACTGCCTGTTCACAGGTTTGGGCATTCGATGCAACCGGAAACAGGCTGACGGGGTGAAAAATATGCGCCGGCGCTTTATAGTGGCCGACCTCCGTTTCATCAAGTAGCCGAGCCCCATGTCCGAGCCACGCAAGATCCTCGTCACCAGCGCCCTGCCCTATGCCAATGGTTCGATCCATCTTGGCCACATGCTGGAATACATCCAGACCGATATGTGGGTGCGTTTCCAGAAGCACCGCGGCAACCAATGCATTTATGTCTGCGCCGACGACGCCCACGGTTCGGCGATCATGCTGCGCGCGGAAAAGGAAGGCATCACCCCGGAACAACTGATCGCCAACGTCCAGGCTGAACACAGCGCCGACTTTGCCGAGTTCCTGGTGGACTTCGACAACTTCCACTCCACTCACGCCGAAGAAAACCGTGAGCTGTCGAGCCAGATCTACCTGAAGCTGCGCGACGCCGGGCACATTGCCCAGCGCTCCATCACGCAATACTTCGACCCGGAAAAGAAAATGTTCCTGGCCGACCGCTTCATCAAGGGCACTTGCCCGAAGTGCGGCACCGAAGACCAGTACGGCG
The DNA here is from genome assembly GCF_015461845.1 of Pseudomonas mucoides. Taxonomy (GTDB): domain Bacteria; phylum Pseudomonadota; class Gammaproteobacteria; order Pseudomonadales; family Pseudomonadaceae; genus Aquipseudomonas; species Aquipseudomonas mucoides. Next base: position 165,055 of record NZ_JACOPW010000004.1, read on the forward strand.
ACAACTGCGAAAAATGCGGTGCGACCTACGCGCCCACCGACCTGAAGGACCCGAAGTCGGCGATCTCTGGCGCCACGCCGGTGCTCAAGGATTCCCAGCACTTCTTCTTCAAGCTGCCGGACTTCCAGGAAATGCTGCAAACCTGGACCCGCAGCGGCACCCTGCAAGACGCCGTGGCCAACAAGATCGCCGAATGGCTGGACGCCGGCCTGCAACAGTGGGACATCTCCCGCGATGCGCCGTATTTCGGCTTCGAGATTCCAGACGAGCCGGGCAAATATTTCTACGTCTGGCTGGATGCGCCGATCGGCTACATGGCCAGCTTCAAGAACCTGTGCGACCGTACGCCGGAACTGGACTTCGACGCGTTCTGGGGCAAGGACTCCACCGCCGAGCTGTACCATTTCATCGGCAAGGACATCGTTAACTTCCACGCCCTGTTCTGGCCAGCGATGCTTGAAGGCGCGGGCTTCCGCAAACCGACCGGCATCAACGTGCACGGCTACCTGACCGTCAACGGTCAGAAAATGTCCAAGTCCCGTGGCACCTTCATCAAGGCCCGGACGTACCTGGATCACTTGTCGCCGGAATACCTGCGCTACTACTACGCGGCCAAGCTGAGCCGTGGCGTCGACGACCTCGACCTGAACCTCGAAGACTTCGTGCAGAAGGTCAACTCGGACCTGGTCGGCAAAGTCGTCAACATCGCCAGCCGTTGCGCCGGCTTCATCCATAAAGGCAACGCCGGTGTACTGGTGGCCGGTAATGCCGCACCTGAGCTGACCGACGCGTTCCTGGCTGCTGCGCCCAGCATCGCCGAGGCTTACGAGGCTCGCGACTTCGCCCGCGCCATGCGTGAAATCATGGGCCTCGCCGACCGTGCCAACGCCTGGATCGCCGACAAGGCCCCGTGGTCGCTGAACAAACAGGAAGGCAAGCAGGACGAAGTCCAGGCCATCTGCGCCTTGGGCGTCAACCTGTTCCGCCAGTTGGTGATTTTCCTCAAGCCGGTCCTGCCGTTGCTGGCCGCCGACGCCGAGGCGTTCCTGAACGTCGCACCGCTGACCTGGAACGACCACGCCACCCTGCTCAGCAACCACCAGCTGAACGAGTTCAAGCCGTTGATGACCCGTATCGACCCGGTGAAAGTGCAGGCCATGAGCGACGCGTCGAAAGAAGACCTGACCGCCAGCGCAACCGATACCGGCGAAGCTGCACCGGCCGGCAACGGCGAACTGGCCAAGGATCCGCTGTCGCCAGAGATCGAGTTCGACGCGTTCGCTGCGATCGACCTGCGCGTCGCACTGATCGTCAAGGCTGAACACGTGGAAGGCGCCGACAAGTTGCTGCGCCTGACCCTGGACATCGGTGACGAGCAACGCAACGTGTTCTCCGGGATCAAGAGTGCTTACCCGGACCCGTCCAAGCTCGATGGTCGCCTGACCATGATGATCGCCAACCTCAAGCCACGAAAAATGAAGTTCGGCATCTCCGAAGGCATGGTGATGGCGGCCGGTCCTGGCGGTGAAGAAATCTACCTGCTCAGCCCTGACAGCGGCGCCAAGCCGGGTCAGCGCATCAAGTAAGGTCGTGCTGTAAACCGATCCCACAGTCGTGCCTGACGCGACTGTGGGATTTTCATATCTGGCCCACCCTCCGTCCTTGCCGGATAATGCCTAAGCTTTTTAGACCACTCGTTAAAAAGCCCCCGTTCTTGCCGGCACGATCATGACCGAGATACTTCTTACGCTTATCAGCGCTGCCCTGATCAACAATGTCGTGTTGCACTGGCCGCTGGGCGCCGATCCGCTACTGGGCAACGCGCATCGGCAAGTTCATGCACTGGGCATTGCGACCACCTGTTTGATGCTGCTGGTTGGCACGCTGGGCTATAGCGCTGACCGTTGGATGCTGGTGCCGCTGGAGCTGACCTCGCTGCGTCTTTTCGTGTTCCTGCCCTTAAGCGTGTTGCTGATCTCACCATTGTTGAAAGCGCTGTCGCGGCTGTTGCCCAGATTGGTGTTCGACGGGCTCTGGCCGCTTCTTTTGGGCAATGCTGGCGTGCTCGGGTTGACGTTACTCAACGCTCAGGACGACAAGGGATTCTTTCACGCCGCCTTCCTGTGCCTCGGCGCCGGGCTGGGGTTTTGGCTGGTGCTGAGCCTGTTCAGCGATTTGCGCCAGCGCACACTCGATAACGATATCCCCCTGCCCTTTCGTGGCCTGCCGATCGAGCTGATCGGCGCCGGACTGATCGCAGTGGCATTTCTCGGATTTAGCGGACTGATCAAAACATGAGTCTGATTCAACGCATCGACGCCCTCCTGCCGCAGACTCAATGCGGCAAGTGTGGCCACCCCGGATGCAAGCCCTACGCCGAAGGCATCGCCAGCGGCGAGCCGATCAACAAGTGCCCGCCCGGCGGCAGTGAGACCATTGCGGCATTGGCCGACCTGTTGAAAGTACCGGTGCTGGAACTGGACACCAGTCGCGGTTCAGCCCCGGCGCAGATTGCCTATATTCGCGAAGCCGAATGCATCGGTTGCACCAAATGCATCCAGGCCTGCCCGGTCGACGCCATTGTTGGCGCGGCCAAGTTGATGCACACGGTAATCATCGACGAATGCACCGGTTGCGACCTCTGCGTGGCGCCCTGCCCGGTGGACTGCATCGAGATGCGCCCGTTGCCGCTGGCCACGGTACTGCCGATTGTCGGAGGCCTGGCCTTCAGCCTTGAAGAGCAACGCGCTCGCGCCACCAAACGCAACCATGCAAGGCGCCGCTTTGAACAACGCAACGCCCGCTTGCAGCGCGAGGAACAACAGAAAATCGCAGAACGTCAGGCCCGCGCCCAACGCGCTGTTGCACACAGTGAAGTGACGACGGCTGACCCGGTGCAAGCGGCGCTTGAACGCGTGCGCGCACAAAAAGCGGCGAACGCTGATGCGGCGTTGAAAAAGGCCAAGATCGATGTGGCGATGAGTCGGGCGCAGCTGAACAAGTCGCTCAAGGCCTTCGGGCATCCACCGACCTTCGAGCAGCAATCGCAACTGATCGTGCTGCAACAACAGTTCGAGGCCGCCGAACAGGCTTTGGCGCAACTGGAAAGCACTTCAGCAGCCCCCCCGACGCCAGTGGTCCCGGCGAAGGATGCCGAGTTGAAGCGGGCGAAGATTCAGTTGGCCATGCGTCGCGCCGAACTCAAGAAAGCCCAGACCAACGAAGCACCGGCCGAACAGCTCGAAGCCCTGCAACAAGCGCTCAATGAGGCGGAACAGGCGTTGCACGTCGCGGAAGCGGCGAGTGAACAACCGCTGCCGGACCTGACACGCATCGAAAAGCGCCCCATCGACAGCCAGCTTCGACAGCTGAAAACCGAATTGGCCTACGCCCGTGCCGACGTCAGCAAACTCGAACGAGGTGCGGACACCCCGAACGAATTGATCGCCAAGGCCCGCGCGCGGCTGCTGGAAGCCCAGCGCCAGGTGGATGCCTATGTCGCCCCTTGAATCGGTGGACGAACGCCTCCAGCAGGCCATGAAGCTGGTGTTGCTGGCCACCGTGCCGGGGATGCTGACGTTGTTTTGGCTGTATGGCTGGGGCGTCTTGATCAACCTGATACTGGCGGCCGCCACCGCGCTGGCGGTTGAAGGTGCCGTGTTGCGACTTCGCCGGCGTCCGCTCAAACCCACGTTGAGCGACGGTAGCGCGCTGGTCAGTGCGACGTTGCTGGCGCTGGCATTGCCGCCGTACTGTCCGTGGTGGTTGACGGTCTGTGCAGCGGCGTTCGCGATACTCGGCAAACAGTTGTATGGCGGGGTGGGCAAGAATCCGTTCAACCCGGCGATGCTCGGTTTCGCTCTGGTGCTGGTGACGTTTCCCCAACAGATGACGCACTGGCCATCCTCCCACGGCATGGACTTGCTCGGCGGCCTGCAACAGATATTCGGCTTCAACCTCAGCGCGACACCAGACGCCTGGGCCCAGGCCACCGCACTGGACAGCCTGCGCATCAACAAAAGCCTGACCATGGACGAACTCTTTGCCGGCAACCCGGCATTCGGTCATTTCGGCGGACGCGGCGTGGAATGGGTCAACCTGGCTTTTCTCGCCGGCGGCCTCTTTCTCCTGCAACGTCGAGTGTTCAGCTGGCATGCACCGGTCGGCATGCTCGCCAGCCTGTTTGTCATCAGCCTGCTGTGCTGGAACGGTTCGGGCTCCGATTCCCATGGCTCACCGCTGTTTCATCTGCTCACCGGAGCCACCATGCTGGGGGCTTTTTTCATTGTCACTGAACCGGTGTCCGGGGCAAAAAACGCAGGTGCCCGATTGCTCTTTGGTCTCGGTGTCGGCTTGCTGACTTACCTGATACGGACCTGGGGCGGTTATCCGGACGGATTGGCATTTGCCGTGCTGCTGATGAACCTTTGTGTACCGGCGCTGGAGCGTTTTATCGCGTCCAGGCAGGAGCCAGTGACCCCATGAACCGAGCGTCCAGTGTGGTGATTCTGGTGTTACTGGCCGGATTGGGAATCGGCGCGACTTACTTCGCGCACCACAGCAGCGCCCCGCGCATTGCGGCAGAACAACGGCTGATCGACAGTCGCAACCTGCTGGACCTGCTACCGCCGGAAAACTACGACAATCAACCACTGGAACAGCCGCTCGACCTCGCCAACATCCCGTTGGCCAACAGCACGCTGCTGGGCGGCAACCTGGCGACCAAGGCCGGCCAGCCGAGCGCGGTATTGCTGCGCAGCCAGACTCTGGGCTATGAAGGCAAAATCGAGTTGATGATTGCCATCGATGCCAACGGTAAGTTGTTGGGGGTCAAAACCCTCAAGCAATCGGAAACGCCGGGGCTGGGGGGCAAGATCGCCGACTGGCCGAACGCATGGCTTCAGGTGTTTACCGGTAAGTCCCGCAACGACCCCGGCGACACGGGCTGGGCCTTGAAAAAGGATCAGGGACAATTCGATCAGGTGGCAGGGGCGACCATCACTTCAAGGGCGGTGATCAGCGCCATTCATGACGCCTTGCGCTACTTCGATGAACACCGCGATCAATTGATCGGGAGTGGCGCCCATGACTAAGTCATCGACCCTGCAAAACTCACTGTTGCTGGCGCCCCTGATCGGCGCCACGACCTCCTGGACGGCGGCGCTGGGACTGTGGCTGATGTTCATCGTGGTCATCAGTGCTTACGGCATTGGCATGTGGGCCTTGCGATCGCGACTGGTGCCGTCCGCCCGCTTGCTTGCCAGTATCCTGCTGGCCGCCACGCTCACCAGCTGCGCGCAAATGGCCGCACAAGTGTTGTCACTTCAATCGCACCAGCCTGTGGCCCTTTACGCAGGACTGATCGCCCTGCAGTGCGTTGTGCTGGAATACAACGGTTTCTTCCAGAGCCCGCGCCGTGATCGCTTGCGCCTATGCGCCGTGTTTGGCGCATTGATGCTGGGCCTGGGCCTGCTGCGAGAGCTCCTTGGCAACGGTGGTCTGCACCTCGCCACGCTAGTCCCCGGCGGGTTCATCCTGCTGGGAGTGTTGATTGCCGCACGTCAGGCATGGGCTCGCTCGACGCCCTCACATTGATTGACTGTTTTTTAGGGAAACGCATCGCCCATGAATGCCGCAAAACGTTTGGAAATTTTCCGCCGGTTTCACGAAGACAACCCGGAACCCAAGACTGAACTGGCCTATTCGTCGCCCTTCGAATTGCTGATTGCCGTCATTCTTTCTGCTCAGTCGACCGATGTCGGCGTCAACAAGGCCACCGCCAAACTCTATCCCGTGGCCAACACCCCGGCGGCGATCTACGCGCTCGGCGTCGAAGGGCTGTCGGAATACATCAAGACGATCGGCCTGTTTAACAGCAAAGCGAAAAACGTGATCGAAACCTGTCGCTTGCTGGTGGAACGCCACGGCGGTGAAGTCCCGCAAACCCGCGAGGAACTGGAAGCGCTCCCGGGCGTCGGCCGCAAGACGGCGAACGTGGTGCTCAATACCGCCTTTCGCCAACTGACCATGGCCGTGGACACCCATATCTTCCGGGTCAGCAACCGCACCGGAATTGCTCCCGGCAAGAATGTCGTCGAGGTTGAGCAGAAACTGATGAAATTTGTACCCAAGCAATACCTGCTCGACTCGCATCACTGGCTGATCCTTCACGGGCGTTACGTTTGCCTGGCCCGCAAGCCCCGCTGCGGCAGCTGCCGGATCGAGGACTTATGCGAATACAAGCAAAAGACCTCGGACGATTGAGGCGCTATTAAAATTATTGATGCATCGATTGAAAAAATCTTTTTTACCCGCCGGGCGATTATCGATATAAGGGGCGCCAAAGGCAGTCTTAGCCTGGAGTTGACCTATGAGCACTGGCAAAGAGCAATTGGACGTAGAAGACGACTTCACACCCGTTGAGGCCGAAGACGCTGAACCGGTGGTAGAAGTGGCAAAGACCAACCTGAGCAAACGTCGCACCATCGACAACCTGCTGGAGGAGCGCCGACTGCAAAAGCAATTGGCCGACTACGATTTTGACCTGTAACCCCTAAAAGCCTCCCGAAACGGAGGCTTTTTACTAAGCGCCAATCACTGATGAGCACGGCGTCATCAGACGTGGGTGGCACTTATACCAGGCCATTGCGTTGAGCCAGTTCGATCAGGTCGACCAGGGAGCGAGCATTAAGCTTCAACAACAGGCGGGTTTTGTAGGTACTGACGGTTTTATTGCTGAGAAACATTCCATCGGCAATCTCCTTATTGGTCTTTCCTCTGGCCAACTGTTGTAAAACCATCATTTCGCGTCCGGACAAACGATCCACCATATCGGCTTCACTGGCATTGCCAAGACTTGACCGCACGGTATGCAACGCTTGATTCGGAAAGTAACTGTAGCCTGACAGCACGGCTTTTATTGCACTGAGCAACTCAGTCAGGTCCTGTTGTTTACATACATAGCCAGCAGCCCCCGACTGCATGCAACGCATGGAAAAATGCCCCGGTGCCTGTGAAGTCAATATCAGCACTTTAAGTGGCATCGCCGTCGATGTCAGTCGCGCAATGACCTCCAGCCCATCCAGCTTGGGTATTCCAATATCCAGAATGACAATGTCCGGCATTAGTTCACGGGCCAGTTGTAATGCGTCCACGCCGTTATCTGTTTCTGCAATGACTTCGTAGCCATGGCGCTCCATTAGCATACGCACCGCAAGACGAATGACGGGGTGATCATCCACGATCAGCACTTTATTCATGGGCAAGTCCAATTTCGCTGTTCGAATTTTTAGAGCCCGCACAATAGCCTAGTCGCTTCATCCATGGCATGCCGCCGCCCTCAGCCACCCACAACCAGAGACATTTCTTACAAATTTAAAAGATTGGTCCTACAAATTTCTTAAAACAAATTGCATCCTGCACGGTATCAAATTTCGCGCACCCAGCCTTCCGGCCATTTTTCCGTACCGAATTACGGCAATAAAAAACATTAATCCATCACGCGCGCGCCTCCGACAAAAAAACCAGTACTCAGCTACACTCGAAAACTGGCAAGACGCTCCCCTCAATAGAAAACCTTACACAAAAAATATCATCTTCCGGCACAACAAATTACTTATTTCAGGACACACTTAAAAATCAGACAACCCACAATGTTTTCCAGCAAAACATGCCACACAAAAAAACAACACTCAAACACTTACGCCACCTCACCAAAACTTTAAAACATACAACTCGAAATCGGAGAATTCCCCAACTATATTGCCAGCAGCTTTCGCACAACAGATTCCAACAACCCAACAAACAAACCTTTAAACCATCGAGCAAAAGTTAATACCACAATGAGCAAAGACCATTATGAAACCCAAAAGAAAAATGACGACCCCCATGACTATCATTGCAATATTCGCGACACTGTCTGAAGCATCCGCGGCTCTTTCATTGCCCTTTCTCGGCGATGAAGAACGAGCGCTGTACATCTGGTTTCTGATCAGCTTTCCGTTTTATTTGCTTTTCCTGTTCTTCGTGACCCTTAACTTCAATTATCGGTCGCTTTACGCGCCTTCTGATTTTGAAAAGGGAGAGCACTTTTTAGCTGTCATGAAAAGCGCTGATCGCAAGGACAACACTGCCTCCATGCCTAATCTTGCGGCCCGGCATTACGTCTGCCTGCCTGAACGGCTGAAGGATCTGCACATCGTCGATACGCGCGTAACGGGTCAGCCGTTAGCGTTCAGCTCACTGCTGGAGAGCATTCAGCCCCCACAGAAAAACCTCGCGCAAGTGATCGTATTTCTCACGTGCGGCGACTCGGAGACATCGCTGAAAGAAAGCGTGCTCAAGCATTCGAAACTGACAAGGAAGCGCAGCGGTTCTATCTTCTGCGTTGCTTATAATTCGAGCTCTCAAGCGCTGACAATCATTGGGCAAACGTTTTATCCGGCAGAGACCGGCAGGTAGCTCTTGAAGAGCAAAAGGAGAGAAAAGCAGCAGAAAGGCGTAACAGGCATCAAGAACAAGCTGAATGCTCGAAGAATGCCAGGTAGAACATCCCCATTACGAGGTGTGGCCTTGTCACCGACAAGGCCACACTTCTATTACCAACGGCAAAGGTCTCAGAACAGCTTGCGGCCTTTGTTCGCGGCAATGCGCATACGCAGGGCGTTGAGCTTGATGAAGCCCGCTGCGTCGGCCTGGTTGTAAGCACCACCGTCTTCTTCGAAGGTCGCGATATTGGCGTCGAACAACGATTCGTCAGACTTGCGACCGGTCACGATCACGTTGCCCTTGTACAGCTTCAGGCGAACAACGCCGTTCACGTGGGCCTGGGACGCATCGATCATCTGTTGCAACATCAGACGCTCAGGGCTCCACCAGTAACCGGTGTAGATCAGGCTGGCGTATTTCGGCATCAGCTCGTCTTTGAGGTGAGCCACTTCGCGGTCCAGGGTGATCGATTCGATCGCACGGTGAGCGCGCAGCATGATGGTGCCACCAGGCGTTTCGTAGCAACCACGGGACTTCATGCCCACGTAACGGTTCTCGACGATGTCGAGACGGCCGATACCGTGTTCACCACCGATACGGTTCAGGGTCGCCAGCACGGTGGCCGGGGTCATTTCGACGCCGTCCAGTGCGACGATGTCGCCGTTACGGTAGGTCAGTTCCAGGTATTGCGGTTTGTCTGGAGCGTTCTCCGGGGAGACGGTCCATTTCCACATATCTTCTTCGTGCTCGGTCCAGGTGTCTTCCAGCACGCCGCCTTCATAGGAGATGTGCAGCAGGTTGGCATCCATCGAGTACGGGGATTTTTTCTTGCCGTGACGCTCGATCGGGATGTTGTGCTTTTCAGCGTAATCCATCAGCTTTTCACGGGACAGCAGGTCCCATTCGCGCCACGGAGCGATCACTTTCACACCTGGCTTCAAGGCGTACGCGCCCAGTTCGAAACGAACCTGGTCATTGCCCTTGCCGGTGGCACCGTGGGAAATGGCGTCAGCACCGGTTTCGTTGGCGATTTCGATCAGGCGTTTGGCGATCAACGGACGAGCGATGGAAGTACCCAGCAGGTACTCGCCTTCGTAAACGGTGTTGGCGCGGAACATCGGGAAAACGAAATCACGCACGAATTCTTCGCGCAAGTCGTCGATGTAGATCTCTTTGACGCCCATGGCCTGTGCCTTGGCGCGCGCAGGTTCGACCTCTTCGCCCTGACCCAGGTCAGCGGTGAAGGTCACCACTTCACAGTTATAAGTATCCTGCAGCCACTTGAGGATCACCGAAGTGTCCAGGCCGCCGGAATACGCCAGAACGACCTTGTTTACGTCCGCCATGCCATCACTCCACGGGGTTCTACGGAAAGCCGTGAAGTCTACCGGTCATACGAAATAATTTACAGTGTCGCGACAGCTTATGACGACGAAGCGACAGATTCTGTCGATCGGGCGACGATTTCAGCAGGCTCAGGAGGTCGTCGCAGCGCTTCCCGGTGTCGCCCCTTGAGGCGCGACTTTCTCCGTCGGCGCGACGCGTTCCAGACGCACGGCAACCCGGCGGTTCTTCGCGCGGTTGGCGGCGTTGGTGTTGGGCGCTAAAGGGTAACGCTCGCCGTGGAAGCGCATGGTGATCTGCGATTCCTGAATGCCGTTGGCCTTGAAGTAATCCATCACCGCCAATGCACGCCGGCGTGACAGTTCACGGTTGGCCAGACGATTGCCGCTGTTGTCGGAGTGCCCGTCGAGCTCGATGTGATTGACCGATGGATCAGCCTTCATGAACTCCAGCATCACTTGCAACTGCGCCTTGGCATGCGCATCGAGATCGATGCCTTCAGCACCCGTGAAGGTGATTTCGGACTGTTTGACCTGTTCGAAATTCTTCGGCAGCAGTTTCGCCACGCAGCTTTGGTAATCATTGAACGCCTTGCTGAACTTGACCGGCAACAGCCGTACCTCCGAGACCCTGCCATCACCTGAGGCATGCCGGATCACTGGACTGCGGCCATCGATCAAGCCACTGATCAAGCGCCCGGCCTGAGCTTGCGAGCTGTTGAACAGCACATTACCGCTGCCCAGGCGTACCAAACCCAGATTGATGTCGCCACGCCCTGGTTGCCACGGCGCGGCGGCCGCCAGCAAGGTTGCCGAACCGCCCCCAATCATCGCGTTGTAGGTGTTCAGACGAAATATCGCCTGCTCACCGGCACGGCGTACGAATTCACCCGACCCGAAATCGGTGATCGGCTGAGTCAGGCGGCATTCGAACTTGTCACCTTCGACCGTCCACTCGATGCTCTCCAGACGCGTCTGGAAAGTGAGCGCCATCGCAGGAAGGCTGGCAAACACGCTGAGCAAGGCTAAATAACGCTGGCGCACGGGAGGCTCCACTGGCTTCTACAACAAAAAGACCGACACACGCATGTTTCCGGCATACCTGATTCATATCGGTAGGTTCCTGTAAAACTTGATAGCGAGTGCCTGCAAGAGTCTTTTCCGGTAGCATTCCCCTGAGTTTGACCCGCCTGGAATCCCCTCATGTCCGACCGCCTGACCCTGCTGCGTCCCGACGACTGGCACATTCATCTTCGCGATGGTGCCGTGTTGACCAATACCGTTGCGGATGTTGCGCGCACCTTTGGTCGCGCCATCATCATGCCCAACCTGGTACCTCCGGTGCGTAACGCCGCTGAAGCCGACGGCTATCGCCAGCGAATCCTTGCTGCACGCCCGGCCGGCAGTCGCTTCGAACCGTTGATGGTGCTTTACCTGACCGACCGCACCCAGCCCGAAGAAATTCGCGAGGCCAAGGCCAGCGGTTTCGTGTACGCCGCCAAGCTGTACCCGGCCGGCGCGACCACCAACTCGGATTCTGGCGTCACCAGCATCGACAAGATCTTCCCTGCGCTCGAGGCCATGGCCGAAGTCGGGATGCCGTTGCTGATTCACGGTGAAGTCACCCGTGGCGATGTCGACGTGTTCGACCGCGAAAAAATCTTCATCGATGAGCACATGCGCCGTGTGGTCGAGCGTTTCCCGACGCTTAAAGTGGTGTTCGAACACATCACCACCGCCGATGCCGTGCAGTTCGTCAACGAGGCTTCGGCCAACGTCGGCGCAACCATCACCGCGCATCACCTGCTGTACAACCGCAACCACATGCTGGTGGGCGGGATTCGGCCGCACTTCTATTGCCTGCCGATTCTCAAGCGCAATACACACCAGGAAGCCCTGCTCGACGCCGCCACCAGCGGCAGCGAAAAGTTCTTCCTGGGCACCGACTCGGCCCCCCATGCCCAGCACGCCAAAGAAGCCGCGTGTGGCTGCGCCGGTTGCTACACCGCGTATGCGGCCATCGAGATGTACGCCGAAGCGTTCGAACAGCGCAACGCGCTGGACAAGCTCGAAGCCTTCGCCAGCCTCAACGGCCCGCGTTTCTATGGCCTGCCAGCGAACACCGACCGCATCACCCTGGTCCGCGATGAGTGGACCGCCCCAACCAGCCTGCCATTTGGCGAGTTGACCGTTATCCCGCTGCGCGCCGGTGAAAAACTGCGCTGGCGCCTGCTGGAGGAACACGCGTGAGTGAAGACCATTTCGACGACGAACAGGACGGTCAAGGCGGTGGAGGCGGTCCTCGTCATCCAATGGCAGCCAGATTCCGTGGCTACCTGCCGGTCGTCGTCGACGTAGAAACCGGTGGTTTCAACTCGGCCACCGACGCCCTGCTGGAAATTGCTGCAACCACCATCGCCATGGACGAAAAAGGGTTTGTGTACCCCGATCACACCTACTTCTTCCGTGTAGAGCCTTTTGAAGGCGCAAACATCGAAGCAGCGGCGCTGGAATTCACCGGAATCAAACTCGATCACCCGCTGCGCATGGCCGTGAGTGAAGAAGCGGCGCTGACCGATATTTTCCGCGGCATCCGCAAGGCCCTGAAAGCCAACGGCTGCAAACGGGCGATTCTGGTCGGCCACAACAGCAGCTTCGATTTGGGCTTCCTCAACGCAGCCGTCGCACGCCTGGACATGAAACGTAACCCGTTTCATCCGTTCTCCAGCTTCGACACCGCGACCCTTGCCGGCCTGGCCTACGGTCAGACCGTGCTGGCCAAGGCCTGCCAGGCAGCGGATATCGACTTCGACGGTCGCGAGGCCCACTCGGCTCGTTATGACACCGAGAAGACGGCAGAGCTGTTCTGCGGCATCGTCAATCGCTGGAAACAAATGGGCGGCTGGGAAGATTTCAACGACTGATCTGTCGCTGATGAATCCCGCGCATAAAAAAACCGGCCACTGAGGCCGGTTTTTTTTATGCCTGACGCTTGGGCTTACAGCGCCGCAGCGTGCTCGGTCAGGTAAGCAGCAACGCCTTCTGGCGAAGCGTTCATGCCCTTGTCGCCTTTTTTCCAGTTGGCAGGGCAAACTTCGCCGTGCTCTTCGTGGAATTGCAGAGCGTCGACCAGACGGATCAGCTCTTCCATGTTACGGCCCAGCGGCAAGTCGTTGATGATCTGCGAACGGACAACGCCTTTGTCGTCGATCAGGAACGCGCCACGGAAAGCCACGCCGTCAGCGGACTGAACGTCGTAGGCCTTCATGATTTCCTGCTTGATGTCGGCAGCCATGGTGTAGCGAACCTGGCCGATACCGCCATTGTTCACCGGGGTGTTGCGCCAGGCGTTGTGGGTGAAGTGCGAGTCGATCGACACGGCAACCACTTCAACGTTGCGGGACTTGAAGTCAGCCATGCGGTTGTCCAGAGCGATCAGCTCGGACGGGCAAACGAAGGTGAAGTCCAGTGGGTAGAAGAACACCAGGCCGTATTTGCCTTTGATGGCCGACGACAGGGTGAAGCTGTCTACGATTTCGCCAGTGCCGAGGACGGCTGGAACGGTGAAGTCCGGGGCTTGTTTGCCTACGAGTACGCTCATTGGATATCTCCTGGTCTATTAACGTGAAGAACTGGATTCGCATCAGCCTGCCACCCTCAGGCGACAGCCCTGTGACACGATCCCCTTCGAAGGACCGACCATCATACACGGCGTTTTTAGGCTGTCCTCAACGGTTTTTTTCAGGAGGAGCAAAATTGCCGTAATGACCGTTACTGGCAGATTGCCTGATTGAAAACCGTTCGTCGGTCACGCCCGCTTATATCGCAAAGCTTTCAGAAACCACTTTGACAATCATTCTCGTTAACATTAAGATCCATCGCAATTGAGTCACAACCAGCGACGGTTTTTTCTTATGTATGTCTGCCTCTGCACTGGCGTCACCGACGGTCAAATCCGCGATGCAATCTATGAAGGTTGCTGCAGCTATAAGGAAGTCCGTCAGGCCACCGGCGTAGCCAGCCAATGCGGCAAATGCGCCTGCCTTGCAAAGGAAGTGGTTCGCGAAACCCTGACCAAATTGCAATCGGCCCAGGCAGCCATTCCTTTCCCGGTAGAATTTACTGCCGCGTAAAGCCCCTGTTTCAAAGAACCGGACTTGATGTCCGGTTTTTTTATGTCTGAAAATCAATCGCTTACGCTCCAGACGCGGAACACAAACATTCTTATTCAGATTAATTTTCATATAAGTTTCAATAACTTAGGTTTGACACCCTTACATACGCAGCTCAAACTCAGTCTTATTGACAGCTACTCAGGGCAGGACCCCATCATGAAAGGCGACGTTACAGTCATCCAGCATCTCAACAAGATCCTTGCCAATGAGCTGGTCGCGATCAATCAATACTTCTTGCATGCGCGCATGTATGAAGATTGGGGCCTGAACAAGCTGGGCAAGCACGAGTACCACGAATCCATCGATGAGATGAAGCACGCGGACAAGCTGATCAAGCGCATCCTGTTCCTTGAAGGCCTGCCGAACGTCCAGGACCTGGGCAAGTTGCACATCGGCGAGCACACCAAGGAAATGCTTGAGTGCGACCTGCGTATCGAGCGCACCGGCCATGCCGATCTGAAAGTCGCCATCGCTCATTGCGAAACGGTCGGTGACTTCGGTAGCCGTGAACTGCTCGAAGACATTCTCGAATCCGAAGAAGAACATATCGACTGGCTGGAAACCCAACTGGGCCTGATCGATAAAGTCGGTCTTGAGAACTACCTGCAATCGCAGATGGGCGAAGACGAGTAAGTGAGCGCCCGCTAAACTCGAGACATTAAAAAGCCCCGCACTCTTTTAAAGAGGCGGGGCTTTTTTATTGCCTACAAATACCGAATCAAGCTTCGGTCTTGTTGGCAGCGGCCGCTTCAACAGCGGCTTTGATCGTGGTCTGCAACGAACCGTCAGCAGCCATTTCAGTCATGATGTCGCTACCGCCGACCAGCTCACCACCGACCCACAGTTGCGGGAAGGTTGGCCAGTTGGCGTATTTTGGCAGGTTGGCGCGGATTTCCGGGTTCTGCAGGATGTCCACGTACGCAAACTTTTCGCCACATGCCATCACGGCCTGCGCGGCTTTCGCGGAGAAGCCACACTGCGGGGCATTCGGCGAACCTTTCATGTAAAGCAGAATGGTGTTGTTAGCAATCTGCTCTTTAATCGTTTCGATGATATCCATGGAGCACCTCGGCTGAACTTTCCGACTCAGAGGTCGGCACGGTGGCGCATTGTAACGGAAACCCGAGCGCCATGCTCGGTCTCCCCGACAGACACGATCACGCCGCCGCCACGGTGACCGGCACGCCGTTCAACGCCGCATTCCCCGACAACTCGTCGAGCAGACATTCATCGGTCAGGTCATTGGCGCTGGATCCCGGCTGGCCACTGGCAATCGTCATCTGCACACCCGGCCGCGCATGCCCCCAGCCGTGCGGCAGGCTGACCACGCCTTTCATCATGTCCAGGCTGGCGACCACTTCCACTTCAATCATGCCCACCCTCGAACTCACCCGCACGCGCTGCCCGTCGCTGAGTCCGCGACTGGACAGGTCGTCGGGGTGCATCAGCAATTGATGACGTGGTTTGCCCTTCACCAGGCGCTGATAGTTGTGCATCCACGAGTTGTTGCTGCGCACATGACGGCGGCCAATCATCAGCAACTGATCAGCGGCCGGTGCTTGTAGTGCGGCGAAACGTGCGAGGTCGGCAAGGATCGCCGGCGGCGCTGCCTGCACTCGCTGATTGGCGGTTTTCAAACGTGGCGCGAGGTTGGATTTCAACGCGCCCAGGTCGACCCCATGCGGATGGTCGAACAAGGTGGCCAGCGACAGTTTGTGTTCCGACGCATCGCCATACAGCCCCATCCGCAAGCCAAGGTCGATCATTTGCGCGGGCGCAATCGTCGGTTTCAGTTCTTTGCCAGTCTTCGCCGCAAACGCCTTGGCCAGGCCGACAAAGATCTCCCAGTCATGCAACGCACCTTCCGGCTTGGCCAGAATCGCCCGGTTGAAACGCGTCACGTTGCGTACCGCGAACATGTTGAACGTCGTGTCGTAGTGATCGTTTTCCAGCGCCGAGGTCGAGGGCAGAATCAGGTCGGCATAGCGCGTGGTTTCATTGATGTACAGGTCGACGCTGACCATGAATTCCAGACCATCCAGCGCTTGTTCCAGTTGCCGGCCATTGGGTGTCGACAGCACCGGATTGCCGGCGACGGTGATCAGGGCGCGAACCTGCCCTTCCCCTTCGGTGAGCATTTCTTCGGCCAGCGCCGATACCGGCAACTCGCCGGCGTATTCCGGACGTGCGGACACACGGCTTTGCCACCGATTGAAATGCCCGCCCGAAGTCGACGCCACCAGGTCCACCGCCGGCTCAGTGCACAACGCACCGCCGACGCTATCAAGGTTGCCGGTGACCAGATTGATCAATTGCACCAGCCAATGGCACAGCGTACCGAATGCTTGGGTCGAGACGCCCATGCGGCCGTAACACACCGCGGTCGGCGCCGCCGCAAAATCCCGCGCCAGTTGGCGGATCTGTTCGGCCGGTACGGCGCACAACGGGCTCATGGCTTCGGCGGTGAACGTGGCGATGGCTTGGCGCACGTCATCCAGACCGTCGACCGGCAAATGACTCTCACGCGTCAGGTTTTCAGCGAACAAGGTATTGAGCAGCCCGAACAACAACGCCGCATCGCCACCGGGACGCACGAACAGGTGCTGATCGGCCATCGCGGCGGTTTCGCTGCGACGCGGATCGACCACCACCACTTTGCCGCCCCGGGCCTGAATCGCCTTCAAGCGCTTTTCCACATCCGGCACGGTCATGATGCTGCCGTTGGACGCCAGCGGGTTACCGCCCAGGATCAGCATGAAATCGGTGTGATCGATGTCCGGAATCGGCAACAACAATCCATGGCCGTACATCAAATGACTGGTCAGGTGATGCGGCAACTGATCGACGGACGTCGCGGAAAAACGGTTACGGGTTTTCAGCAGCCCCAGGAAATAATTGCTGTGGGTCATCAACCCGTAGTTGTGCACGCTGGGGTTGCCTTGGTACACCGCCACCGCGTTCTGCCCGTGACGCTCCTGAATCGCTGCGAGGCGTTCGGCTACCAGGCTGAAGGCGTCTTCCCACGCGATAGGTTGCCATTCGCTGCCCACTCGCAGCATCGGCTGACGCAGACGATCCGGATCGTTCTGAATATCTTGCAGGGCCACCGCCTTGGGGCAGATGTGCCCACGGCTGAACGTATCCAGCGGATCGCCCTTGATCGAGGTGATCTGCACCGCGCCGTCGGCTTCAGTGGTTTCGAGGGTCAGGCCGCAAATGGCTTCACACAAGTGGCAGGCACGGTGATGGAGAGTCTTGGTCATGGCCAGTCTCTGTCTTGTTCTGAGCGGGCAATAGCGGCCGCGGGATCAAAACTATGGCGCCAGACACGCTCCTGCGCCAGCGACGTTCGTCTTGTGAATCGGCGCCCATCAGGCCAGCCGATGGCCGTTTGCACTCAGTTCGGCGGCAAACCGGGTGCCGCCTGCAACTGGAGTTCCTGAAGGGTTTCGACTTGTTCCTGGGGAACATGCACGCCGGTGAGCTCGCCGATCAGTCGCCAATGCTCGTCGAGCCCGGTGCTGATGGTTGCCATGCGATCAATCATTCGTCGACCGGCGGCTTTGGTCACTTCGTCTTCGCTGCGCATCAGCTCGAAGCACATCGAGGTCATTGAGGCGGTGAGGTGGGTCAGGGAGCGGGCCGTGAGGCCGAGTAAATCCATTAACAGCTGTTCTTTCGATTCCATTTCGAAGGCTTCCTGCGTCACTCGTCAGGTAGTTATAACCCAGCACTTTGCATTAGCAAGTGTTTCAGGCCAGACACCGAGAAAGCTCGGAGATGAAGACACACCTCACTGACTGGCGAGGCATTCCTCGAATCAATCTGCACTCGTGTCGCCCTTGAAATTCTTCACGCCAATAAAAGCACCGACGATGGCCCCCACCACGGCGCTCGGAACGCCGGGGTAAATCGTGCTGGCGATGATCGCGAAGCCCATGACCGTGGACAGCACTGCCGTATCAAACGCCGGAGAGACCCGGCGAAGCCGTGTCAGGCCTGCGTATCCGGTTTTATTGATCGACATACGGCGGGGTCCCTCCTTGGGAGTGTCTGACTAGATTCAGTCGACTTTACGTAATGAGGTGCAGATTACCTGAGTGCCGCCTGATTCCCGCACGCAAAACCCTAACAACAGACAACGTAGCCCTTGAGAAAACAGGCCATCTTCGGCGCATAGCCCCTGGGCAGAAGCACGCGCTCAATGCGCGAGCCTGAACAAAGGGGTGGTTGCATACCCGCTTCGGCACCGTGTACAAATGCTGAGCGACGAGGATCAAAAAACCTTCGCTTGCATCGAACGGTTGCAGCGCTGCAACCTTTCGAAGCGGTAAAAATGAGCCCCCTATTGGTAAGACGCGACATTTAATTATAAGATCGCGCCTTCCCCTATTTCGTCGCCCCGTGCGGCTTACGCCGCAGGTCTCGCCCGTTGTTCCGTTAAACAAGGCTTTGAGCATCTGCGGTTTGTAGCAAAAAGGTAGTCAATGATGAGCGCAAGGCACTTTCTCTCCCTGATGGATTGCACGCCCGAAGAGCTGGTCAGCGTGATCCGTCGAGGCGTTGAGCTCAAGGACCTGCGTAACCGCGGCGTACTGTTCGAGCCTCTGAAAAACCGCGTCCTGGGGATGATTTTCGAGAAGTCCTCGACCCGAACCCGGATCTCATTCGAAGCCGGCATGATCCAGCTCGGCGGCCAGGCGATCTTCCTGTCGCCGCGCGACACGCAACTGGGCCGTGGCGAGCCGATCGGCGACTGCGCGATTGTCATGTCGAGCATGCTCGACGCGGTGATGATCCGGACCTTTGCCCACAGCACCCTGACTGAATTCGCGGCCAACTCCCGCGTGCCGGTGATCAACGGCCTGTCCGATGACCTGCACCCGTGCCAGTTGCTGGCCGACATGCAAACCTTCCTCGAACATCGCGGTTCGATCCAGGGCAAGACCGTGGCCTGGATCGGCGACGGCAACAACATGTGCAACAGCTATATAGAAGCGGCGATCCAGTTCGACTTCCCGCTGCGCATTGCCTGCCCTGAAGGTTACGAGCCCAACCCTGATTTCGTGGCCAAGGCCGGCGATCGCGTGACCATCGTCCGCGATCCAAAGGAAGCCGTGCGCGGCGCTCACCTGGTGAGTACCGACGTCTGGACCTCCATGGGCCAGGAAGAAGAAACCGCCAAGCGCCTGAAGCTGTTTGCGCCCTACCAGGTCAATCGCGCGCTGCTCGACCTGGCTGCGGACGACGTGCTCTTCATGCATTGCCTGCCGGCCCACCGCGGCGAAGAGATCAGCGTCGACCTGCTCGACGACAAACGCTCGGTCGCCTGGGATCAAGCCGAAAACCGTCTTCACGCGCAAAAGGCCTTGCTCGAATTTCTCGTCCCGCCTTCGTATCACCACGCATGAGCCAGCCATTACTGCTTAACCTGCGTAACCTCGCCTGCGGCTATCAAGACCAGCGGGTCGTGCAGAACCTCAACCTGCATCTGAATGCCGGTGACATCGGTTGCCTGCTCGGCTCTTCGGGCTGCGGCAAAACCACCACGTTGCGGGCGATCGCCGGTTTCGAACCGGTGCACGAAGGTGAAATCACCTTGGCCGGCGAGACCATTTCCCGCGCCGGTTTTACCCTCGCCCCGGAGAAACGCCGGATCGGCATGGTGTTTCAGGACTACGCTCTGTTCCCACATTTGAGCGTGGCCGAGAACATCGCCTTCGGGATCCGCAAGCATCCGCAAAAGGAGCGCGTGACCGAAGAGCTGCTGGAACTGGTCAACCTGAAGAACCTCGGCAAGCGCTTCCCGCATGAACTGTCCGGCGGTCAGCAGCAACGTGTTGCACTGGCCCGTGCACTGGCGCCGGAACCCCAACTGCTGTTGCTCGACGAACCGTTCTCCAACCTTGATGGCGAGCTGCGACGCAAGCTCAGCCATGAAGTGCGCGACATTCTCAAGGCCCGTGGCACCAGCGCGATTCTGGTGACCCACGACCAGGAAGAGGCGTTCGCGGTCAGCGATCATGTCGGTGTGTTCAAGGAAGGTCGGCTGGAACAGTGGGACACGCCTTACAACCTGTATCACGAACCGCAGACACCGTTTGTGGCCAGCTTCATTGGCCAGGGTTACTTCATTCGTGGCCAGTTGAGCAGCCCGGAATCGGTACTGACCGAGCTGGGTGAATTGCGCGGCAATCGGGCTTACACCTGGCCGATGGGCGGCGCGGTGGACGTGTTGCTACGCCCGGACGATATCGTCTATGCCCCGGACAGCCCGTTGAAGGCGCGAATTGTCGGCAAGTCCTTCCAGGGCGCGTCGACGTTGTATCGGTTGCAGATGCCAACCGGGGCGCAGCTGGAATCGATTTTCCCGAGCCATGCTGATCATCAGGTCGGTGCTGACGTCGGCATTCGTGTGGCGGCTGATCACCTGGTGTTGTTCCAGGCGTCCGGCAGCGTTGCCGCGCAGATTCCGGCCGTCGAATCGGGTGTGCGCCGCTACAGCAACGCCAACTGATACATACGGACCACCTGTAGGAGTAAGCCTGCTCGCGATGGCGATATGTCAGTCAACGAAGATGTCGACTGATATACCGCCATCGCGAGCAGGCTTACTCCTACAGGTGTTTTGCGTTAAGCCAATATCAGTGTGCCGCTCGCAACGAGCGTCGCATTGCCGCCAATCTTCACCCGATCACCTTCCAGCCGGCAGAACAACTCCCCCCCCCGTTTCGAACACTGATACGCGGTCAGGGCCGATTTACCCAGCCGTTTCGACCAATACGGAATCAGGCTGCAATGGGTCGAGCCGGTCACCGGGTCTTCGTTGATACCAATCGCTGGCGCGAAATAGCGAGAGACAAAATCATGCTTGCTGCCTTTGGCGGTCACGATAGCCCCGGGCCACGGCAGCTTCGCCAATGCGAGCATGTCTGGCTGGCAATCGAGCACAGCCTGTTCTGACTCCAACACCACAAACAACTCGTTTGACCCCAGCACATCGACCACTTCGACCCCCAAGGCGCGCTCGACGTCCAGAGTGACGCCGACCTCCGAAGGCGTGATCGCCGGGAAGTCCAACCATAAACGCCCACCTTCGCGGCTCACGCTCAACGGGCCGGACTTGCAAATGAAGTCCAGGCGTTCGGCAGGTTCTTTATAGATCTCAAACAACACATAGGCGCTGGCCAGCGTCGCATGGCCGCACAACGGCACCTCGGTGGTCGGGGTAAACCAGCGGATGTGCCAGCCCTGCCCTTCACGCACCACAAAGGCGGTTTCGGCGAGATTGTGTTCGGCGGCGATTTTCTGCATCAACTCATCGGCGAGCCAGGCATCGAGTCGATAGACCATCGCCGGGTTGCCACTGAACGGCCGATCACTGAACGCGTCGACCTGGTGAAATTCAAGCTGCATGACCTTCTCCCTTTGTCAGATCCCCCAGCATGCCGCGCCAGGCTGACTCACACCAGTGACAGAGAAACCGAATTTCCACCATACAGACCCGTCTGGATAAGCCTCAATCAGACGCGACTGATATCGGCGAACTTGGCTTGGGTATGTTCGGCCAGCACCGCTGGCGCCAATTCCACTTCCAGACCACGTCGCCCCGCACTGACAAAAATACTGGCGAAAGGCTGAGCCGAGTTATCGATGAAAGTACGCAAACGCTTCTTCTGCCCCAACGGACTGATTCCGCCCAGCAGATAACCCGTCGCTCGCTGTGCAGCCGCCGGATCAGCCATTTCGACTTTTTTCACGCCCGCCGCATGCGCCAGATGCTTCAAGTCCAGACTCCCGACGACCGGTACCACCGCCACCAGCAATTCACCTTTTTCACTGGCCGCCAGCAAGGTCTTGAACACCTGCGCCGGGTCGAGCCCAAGCTTCTCTGCGGCCTCCAACCCATAGGACGCGGCCTTTGGATCATGTTCGTAACTGTGCACGCGATGTTCGGCTCGAACTTTTTTCAACAAATCCAATGCGGGGGTCATGACAGCTCCAGACTGGGCGGCAGTAGAAAAATCCTGCGCTGGATTCTAGGACATTGCCTCGCAAAAGGCTCTATTGCGGCCCTGTTTTAAAGGGCTGGCGCCGACTTTTACCGTTCGTCCGCGCAGGAACCACTGCGTGAACAATACGATCATTCACCTGACTAATAGTTGGATTGTGACCGACAGTTCACTTTCGACCTTTGACAGCAGTGTTTCTTGTCTATATTTTTTCGAATCTGAATACAGCACGAAAAGTCCTACAGCAGCACCCGGCAGTAAACCAAGTCCAGGATGGGGATCCTGCCTTGGTGGAAATCGCGCTTGGACCATGATGAAAAAAGCGCCAGACAACAAAAACAATTGAGGTTTTCAATGACAACTGCTTTACAACAACCGTCGCTCTCGAGCCAATGCATGGCCGAGTTTCTGGGCACTGCCCTGCTTATCTTTTTCGGCACCGGTTGTGTTGCCGCGCTCAAGGTCGCGGGTGCCAGCTTTGGCTTGTGGGAAATCAGCATCATCTGGGGCGTCGGCGTCAGCATGGCAATCTACCTGACCGCCGGGGTTTCCGGGGCGCACCTCAATCCTGCCGTGAGCATTGCGCTGAGCATTTTCGCGGACTTCGAAAAGCGTAAATTGCCGTTTTATATCCTTGCCCAAGTGGCAGGCGCCTTTTGCGGCGCACTGCTGGTCTACACGCTGTACAGCAATCTCTTCTTCGATTTCGAACAAACCCACCATATGGTCCGCGGCACTCAGGCCAGCCTGGAATTGGCGTCGGTGTTCTCGACCTTCCCCAATCCAGCCCTGACCACGGCCCAGGCGTTCCTGGTGGAAGTGATCATCACCGCGATCCTGATGGGCGTGATCATGTCCCTGACCGATGACAACAACGGCCTGCCCAACGGTCCGATGGCACCGCTGCTGATCGGCCTGCTGATTGCGGTGATTGGCAGCTCGATGGGCCCGTTGACCGGCTTCGCGATGAACCCGGCGCGTGATTTCGGACCGAAGTTGATGACTTTCTTCGCCGGCTGGGGTGAAATTTCCTTCACCGGCGGGCGTGATATCCCGTACTTCCTGATTCCTGTTTTTGCACCGATTGTCGGTGCCTGCCTCGGCGCTGCCGCCTATCGCGGGCTGATTGCCCGCCATCTGCCCAGCGCCACACCTGCTACAAAGGAAGCAACACCGGCCATTGACGGCAAACCAAGAACTTCTTGATACCGTAGGCGCGTGACCCTGCCCCTGTGGCGCGCGCCTGACCTCACTCCCTTTTTTCGTCCAAGGCAATCGACATGACCGACACTCAGAATAAGAACTACATCATTGCCCTCGATCAGGGTACGACCAGCTCGCGCGCGATCATTTTCGACCGCGACGCGAACGTGGTCTGCACCGCCCAACGCGAATTCGCCCAGCATTACCCGCAAGCCGGCTGGGTCGAACATGACCCGATGGAAATCTTCGCCACCCAAAGCGCCGTGATGGTCGAGGCCCTGGCACAAGCCGGCCTGCATCACGATCAGGTCGCAGCCATCGGTATCACCAACCAGCGCGAAACCACCGTGGTCTGGGACAAGACCACCGGCCGCCCGATCTACAACGCGATCGTCTGGCAGTGCCGCCGCAGCACCGAGATCTGCCAGCAGCTCAAGCGTGACGGTCACGAGCAATACATCAGCGACACCACGGGCCTGGTCACTGACCCGTACTTCTCCGGTACCAAGCTCAAGTGGATCCTCGACAACGTCGAAGGCAGCCGCGAGCGTGCGCGTAACGGCGAGCTGCTGTTCGGCACCGTCGACAGCTGGCTGATCTGGAAATTTACCGGCGGCAAAGTCCACGTCACCGACTACACCAACGCCTCGCGCACCCTGCTCTTCAACATCCACACCCTGGAGTGGGACGCGAAGATGCTGGAGGTGCTGGATATTCCGCGCGAAATGCTGCCGGAAGTTAAATCCTCGTCCGAAATCTATGGTCACACCAAAAGCGGCATCGCCATCGGCGGTATCGCCGGTGACCAGCAAGCCGCGCTGTTCGGCCAGATGTGCGTCGAGCCAGGCCAGGCGAAAAACACCTACGGCACCGGTTGCTTCCTGCTGATGAACACTGGCGACAAAGCGGTGAAGTCCAAGCACGGCATGCTGACCACCATCGCCTGCGGCCCTCGCGGCGAAGTGGCGTATGCGCTGGAAGGCGCGGTATTCAACGGCGGCTCCACGGTTCAGTGGCTGCGTGATGAACTGAAAATCATCAATGACGCCCATGACACCGAATACTTCGCCAACAAGGTCAAGGACAGCAACGGCGTATACCTGGTGCCGGCCTTCACCGGCCTGGGCGCGCCGTACTGGGACCCGTATGCCCGTGGCGCCCTGTTCGGCCTGACCCGCGGTGTGCGCGTGGATCACATCATTCGTGCTGCCCTGGAGTCGATTGCCTACCAGACCCGCGACGTCCTCGACGCCATGCAACAGGATTCCGGCGAACGCCTCAAAGCCCTGCGCGTGGACGGTGGTGCGGTAGCCAACAACTTCCTGATGCAATTCCAGGCCGACATCCTCGGCACTCACGTTGAACGTCCGCAAATGCGTGAAACCACGGCACTCGGCGCCGCTTACCTGGCCGGTCTGGCGTGTGGCTTCTGGGGCAGCCTGGAAGAACTGCGCGGCAAGGCCGTGATCGAGCGCGAATTCGAACCGACCCTGGACGAAGCCGCGAAGGAAAAACTCTACGCTGGCTGGAAAAAAGCCGTCAGCCGCACCCGCGATTGGGAACCCCATGAAGGCGCTGAATAAGCCAACAACAGGTTCACAGTAGGTTGTAACTGGTCGGGAGCGGATTCCTGCGGCATCATGGGCAAATTTTGCACGGCAGCCCAAAGGAAGCCCCATGAATCTGCCTCCCCGTCAGCAGCAAATCCTCGAACTGGTTCGCGAACGCGGCTACGTCAGTATCGAGGAAATGGCCACGCTGTTCGTCGTCACACCGCAAACCATCCGCCGCGATATCAATCAGCTGGCGGAAGCCAATCTGTTGCGTCGCTACCATGGCGGCGCGGCCTACGATTCCAGTGTCGAAAACACTGCCTACGCCATGCGCGCCGATCAGATGCGCGATGAAAAACAGCGCATCGGCGAAGCCATTGCCGCCCAGATCCCCGATCACGCCTCGTTGTTCATCAATATCGGTACCACCACCGAATCGATTGCCCGGGCGCTGCTCAACCACAATCACCTGAAAATCATCACCAACAACCTGCACGTGGCCTCGATGCTCAGCGCCAAGGACGACTTCGACGTTCTGCTGACCGGTGGCAACGTGCGGCGCGACGGCGGTGTGGTCGGTCAGGCGAGTGTCGACTTTATCAACCAGTTCAAAGTCGACTTCGCGCTGGTGGGCATCAGCGGCATCGATGAAGACGGTAGCCTGCTGGATTTCGATTATCAGGAAGTGCGGGTGTCGCAGGCGATCATCGCCAATGCGCGGAAAGTGATTCTGGCGGCGGACTCCAGCAAATTCGGGCGCAACGCCATGATTCGCCTGGGGCCGATCAGCCTGATCGATTGCCTGGTCACCGATCAGCAGCCAGTGCCGGCGTTGGCGCAATTGTTGAGTCAGCACAAGATTCGACTCGAAGTCGTTTAACCCTCTCCGCAACAGATCATTCCCACGCTCCGCGTGGGAATGCCCGTCTCACCTCAACGCCGACGCAGAGCGTCTTTTGATGCATTCCCACGCAGAGCGTGGGAACGATCTGTGCGCGAATGTTCGAAAATTTTCCTTTAACCGCCCTTCGATCAGTTTTTTCAATCGAAGTTAGCTGGCTGTGGGCGTCTTTATGGGCTACCATTTTCGCAAATGAACATTAATGTTCGAATTCAAATACATAATACAAGCACCGAGGCCAGCCGATGCCCACTTCTACCTTGCCTACGCCCCCTCTCGCTGAGGTCTACGACATCGCCGTCATCGGTGGCGGGATCAATGGCGTAGGGATTGCAGCGGATGCCGCCGGCCGCGGTCTTTCGGTGTTCCTTTGTGAAAAGGACGACCTGGCCAGCCACACGTCCTCAGCCAGCAGCAAGCTGATCCACGGCGGCCTGCGCTACCTCGAACATTACGAATTCCGCCTGGTGCGCGAAGCCCTTGCCGAACGCGAAGTGTTGCTGGCCAAGGCGCCGCACATCGTCAAGCAGATGCGCTTCGTGTTGCCGCATCGCCCGCACTTGCGCCCGGCGTGGATGATTCGCGCCGGCCTGTTCCTGTATGACCACCTCGGCAAACGGGAAAAACTGGCAGGCTCGAAAAGCCTCAAGTTCGGTGCGGACAGCGCACTGAAAAGCGAAATCACCAAAGGCTTCGAATACTCCGATTGCTGGGTCGATGACGCGCGCCTCGTTGTGCTGAACGCCATGGCCGCCCGCGAAAAAGGCGCCCACGTTCACACCCAGACCCGTTGTGTCAGCGCTCGCCGCACCAAAGGCCTGTGGCACCTGCACCTGGAACGCGCCGATGGCAGCCTGTTTTCGATCCGCGCCAAGGCCCTGGTGAATGCGGCCGGCCCATGGGTGGCCAAGTTCATTCGTGACGACCTGAAGATGGAATCGCCGTACGGCATCCGCCTGATCCAGGGCAGCCACCTGATCGTGCCGAAGCTGTACGAAGGCGAACACGCGCACATTCTGCAAAACGAAGATCAGCGCATCGTCTTCACCATTCCGTACCTGAACCACTTCACCCTGATCGGCACCACCGACCGTGAGTACACCGGCGATCCCGCCAAAGTGGCAATCACCGAAGGCGAAACCGATTACCTGCTCAAAGTGGTCAACGCCCACTTCAAGAAGCAGATCAGCCGCGACGATATCCTCCACAGCTATTCCGGTGTGCGCCCACTGTGCAACGACGAATCCGACAACCCGTCGGCCGTCACCCGCGACTACACCCTGGCGCTGTCGGGCACTGGCGAAGAAGCACCATTGCTGTCGGTGTTCGGTGGCAAGCTGACCACCTACCGCAAACTGGCCGAATCGGCGCTGGCACAACTGGCGCCGTACTTCACGCACATCAAGCCAAGCTGGACCGCCAACGCCACGCTGCCGGGCGGCGAAGACATGACCACCCCGCAAGCCTTGTGCGCCCTGATTCGCGACAAGTATGACTGGGTACCGACCGAAATCGCCCGCCGCTGGGCCACGACTTACGGCAGCCGCACCTGGCGCATGCTCGAAGGCATACAGAACCTGAGCGACATGGGTGAACACATCGGCGGCGGCCTCTATACCCGCGAAGTCGATTACCTGTGCAGCGATGAGTGGGCGACCACCGCGCATGACATCTTGTGGCGCCGCAGCAAGCTCGGGTTGTTCACCACCCCGGCGGAACAGCAGAAGCTGGCGGATTACCTGAGCAAGGTCGAACAGAACCGCAGCAAGATTGAAGCGGCCTGATTTTTTGGCGGCTTAAACGAAAGCCCCTGAATCCTGAGATTCGGGGGCTTTTTTGCTGAGGGTGTTCAGCTCGCCAGGTGCAACAGTAGAAAATCAATAAAGGCCCGTGATTTGTGCGGCAGATGCGGGGTATTGGGGAACACCACGTTGATCGATTGCGAAGGCAGCGAATACGCCGGCAACAACCGCACCAGACGCCCGTCGGCGATGTCCTCTTCGACCACCCACGCCGGCAAGACCGACACGCCCAGCGACGACAATGTCATCGAGCGAATGGCCGTAGAGGAGTTCGATTCAAAATGGCTGGTCCCTCCAATCTCGACATTCAGCCCTTCGCCGTCGCGAAAAACCCACTGCGTTGGCCCCTGCAGATTGCTGTTGGCGATCCACGGCACAGCGCTCAGGTCCTGTGGTTCATGCACAGGATAACGAGCGAGAAACGTTTCCGTGGCCACCAGTACAATTTCATAGTCCGCCAGCTTGCGACTCTTGAATGCCGAGTCTGCCAAGTTGCCCAGCCGGATAACCAGATCGAGCTTTTCGGCGACCAGATCATTCAGGGAAGAGTTGAAGTTATAACACAATCGGATTTCCGGATAACACTCAGAGAACAACGGTATCAGCGGGAGAATAAACTTCTCACCGTATTCACTGGTTGAACTTATACGTAACTTTCCGGACACCCGATTATTGCCTTCCAATACATGATCAAAGGCATTATCGATATCCGCGACAATCCTCTTGAACTCTTCATAAAAATCCTGACCTATTTCAGTCAGAGATATAGTGCGCGTATTGCGGATCAACAAGGTCGCTGACAGCACCTCCTCCAGCGCCTTGACATGCAGGCTGGCCATGGCCTTGCTGATACACAGGTAATTCGCAGCCTTGGTAAAAGAACCAAAATCGACCACCGCGAGAAATGTCTGAACCCGATTAAGATGAGAGTGCATGGTGATATGGCTCACTGTTAAATCCTGTCAAACACTGTTTTAAGCATCGTCATATCGACACTTCAAGTCTATCGCCCCTATGCTGCACGGCAAAGGGAATACACCATGAACTATCGCTATAAAATCGCGCTCATTTTTCTGATCGGCTTCTTTATTGACTGCATCAATATATTCATGTCCGCCGTGGCATTGCCAAGTATATCGGCAACTTTACAAGTCAGTACTGCTTCCGTGGCATGGGTCGCCAATGCTTACATTCTCGGTTTGACGTTGATCATTCCGGTGAGCACCTGGCTGGCCGGACGTTTTGGCAGCCGGGAAATGCTCACCGCATCGATGCTGGTGTTTACAGGATCGGTATGGATGTGTGGATTGGCCGACAGCTTCCACGAACTGGTTATCTGGCGTTTCGTGCAAGGGGTTGGCGGTGGCTTGTTGATCCCGGTCGGCCAGGCGCTGACCTTCAACCTGTTTCAGGGCGAGCAGCGGGCGAAGATTTCCACGCTGGTGATGGCTGTCGCACTGATCGCGCCGGCGATTTCGCCGACCGTGGGCGGGATCATCGTCGACAGCAGCTCCTGGCGCTGGGTGTTCTACAGCAACATTCCGTTTTCGCTGATCGCCGCCGGGCTGTCGTGGTTCTGGATCAAGGAGACCAAACCGAGCAGTCTGCCACGTCCGGATATCAAAGGTCTGTTGCTGGTCAGCGCTGCACTCGCCAGTTTGTTGATGGGCATGTCGCTGTACGGCGGCGACTACCCGGCGCTGGCGGCGCTGGCCTGTGTAATGGCAGGCCTGATGTTCATCGCTTTGTACTTGCGGCACTACCGCCGTTGCGGCAACGCGATCATCGAACTGAGCCTGCTCAAAAGTAAAAAGCTCAGTACCTCGATCTTCATCTATTACGCGATTCCCGGTGTGTTCACCGGGGTCAACCTGATGAGCATTTTCTTCCTGCAGAACACCCTGCAGTTCAGCGCCAGGCTGACCGGAATGTTCATGATTGTCTACGCCATCGGCGCGTTCATCGCGATGACCATTTGCGGTCGAGTCTACAACCGGATCGGCGCCAAACGCTTGTTCACCCTCGGCATGCTGCTGCACAGCGCTGGCATCGCCACGCTGATGCTGGTGAATGCGCCATCGGATCTCTGGGTAATCGTCATCGCGTACAGCCTGATGGGGATCGGCGGCGGCATCGGCGCCAACACCGCGCAGACCACTTCACTGATGGACTTTGCCGGGGGCGATACACACAAGGCCAGTGTGATCTGGAACATCAACCGACAGATGTCCTTCAGCTTCGGTGCCGCGCTGTTTCTGATGATCTTCAACCTCCTGCTCAAGCAGCTCGACATCACGGCGGCCTACCACGCGACGTTTGCGATTGCGGCGCTGATCGGGTTGTTCCCGCTGTTTCAGATGAGCCAATTGAACCCTCCAAAGGAATGCCATGAACAACAACCTGGTTGAACAAGCACACCACAGTATTCATCACGTCCATGAACTGATTCATCGCGTGTTTACCGATGAAGACGGTGCCGGTGAAGCGACCCTTACACCGCTGATGGAGGTCTTTGCCGAGCACTTCAGCATGGTCACCACTTCAGCTGCAGTGATCGGACACGTTCAGGTCGAGCAGCTGTTCAAAGGCGCGGTCGGCGCCCGAAAAGGCCTGGAGATCATGATCAGCGATCTGCACACGGTCTGGCACGAAGGCGTGACCGTGGCGCTGCGCTACAAGGAAACCCATCGTCTGAATGACGTCGAAACGTCGCGCATCTCGCTCGCGATCCTGCGTGTTCAGCACGACCACGTCCAATGGGTGTATCTGCACGAAACGGATGTGCGCCCCGTCGCACCTGTTATTCGTATTTGATTGCTTGCCGGTCTGGCACGGAGTTCAACACGTTCGGTTTTCCGAACATGACCTTGCAGTCGATTCGGTTAACCGGATCATTTGAGCGGACAAATAACGCCATAAATATTTAATTTCCTTACAAATCAACAAGTTGACCTGTCTCGCCTGGCCTGGCACGAGTCATGCTCTACACTTCTTCGACGAATGCCTGTTGCGCCTCTTCAGGAGCCCACCAGCATTCGAAGCACAAAAGGGCCGACCAACTGGCTCCATAAAAAAAACAATGTCGAGGAAAATTTGATGCGCATCGTTCCCCATATCCTGGGCGCAGCCATTGCTGCCGCTCTGATCAGCACTCCGGTTTTCGCCGCCGAACTCACCGGCACCCTGAAAAAGATCAAAGAGTCCGGTGTCATCACCCTCGGGCATCGTGACGCTTCCATTCCGTTTTCCTACATCGCGGATGCTTCCGGCAAACCGGTCGGCTACTCCCACGATATCCAGCTGAAAATCGTTGAAGCCATCAAGAAAGACCTGGACATGCCCAACCTCCAGGTCAAATACAACCTGGTGACCTCGCAGACCCGTATCCCGCTGGTGCAGAACGGCACCGTGGACGTCGAGTGCGGCTCCACCACCAACAACGTCGAGCGTCAGCAGCAAGTTGACTTCTCCGTCGGCATCTTCGAAATCGGCACCCGTCTGCTGTCCAAGAAAGATTCGCCGTACAAAGACTTCACCGACCTGAAAGGCAAGAACGTCGTGACCACCGCCGGCACCACGTCCGAGCGCATCCTCAAGTCGATGAACGCCGACAAGCAAATGGGCATGAACGTCATCTCTGCCAAAGACCACGGCGAGTCCTTCCAGATGCTGGAATCGGGCCGCGCAGTTGCCTTCATGATGGACGACGCCCTGCTGGCAGGCGAAGCCGCCAAAGCCAAGAAAGCCGATGACTGGGCCGTCACCGGCACTCCACAGTCTTACGAAATCTACGGCTGCATGGTCCGCAAGGGCGACGAGCCGTTCAAAAAGGCTGTGGATGACGCCATCGTCGCCACCTACAAGTCGGGCGAGATCAACAAGATCTACGACAAATGGTTCATGGCACCGATCCCACCTAAAGGCCTGAACCTGAACTTCCCGATGAGCGACGAGCTCAAGGCCCTGATCGCCAATCCGACCGATAAAGCGGCTGACGACAAGAAGTCCTGATTTTCTGACTAACCTTATCTCCTGAGAGGGCCGCTGCCCTCCCAGGAGTTTGTCACTCCCTGCTGGCATTTTTGGAAACACTCGAACCGGTGGCTGTCGAGCCGGTGGCGTGTGCCCGACTTTCAAGTCGGGCGGGAACGGAGCTTCCCCAGGCGGGCACTTGTACATCGATCGATCTGAGGGGAGACCCTAATGAATTACAACTGGGACTGGGGCGTGTTCTTCAAGTCCACCGGCGTTGGCAGCGAGACCTATCTCGACTGGTACATCGCCGGCCTGGGCTGGACCATTGCCATCGCCATCGTGGCCTGGATCATTGCCCTGACACTGGGCTCGATCCTGGGTGTCATGCGCACCGTGCCGAATCGCATCGTATCGGGCATCGCGACTTGCTACGTCGAACTCTTCCGTAACGTGCCGCTGCTGGTTCAGCTGTTCATCTGGTACTTCCTGGTGCCCGATCTGCTGCCGCAAAACCTGCAGGACTGGTACAAACAGGACCTCAACCCGACCACTTCGGCTTTCCTCAGCGTCGTCGTCTGCCTGGGCCTGTTCACTACCGCTCGCGTTTGCGAACAAGTGCGCACCGGCATTCAGGCCCTGCCCAAAGGTCAGGAAGCCGCGGCCCGCGCCATGGGGTTCAAGCTGCCGCAGATCTACTGGAACGTGCTGCTGCCCCAGGCCTACCGGATCATCATTCCGCCGCTCACCTCGGAATTCCTCAACGTGTTCAAGAACACGTCCGTGGCCTCGCTGATCGGTTTGATGGAGCTGCTCGCGCAGACCAAACAGACCGCCGAGTTCTCTGCCAACCTGTTCGAGGCGTTCACCCTGGCGACCCTGATCTATTTCACCCTGAACATGAGCCTGATGCTGCTGATGCGTCTGGTCGAGAAGAAAGTCGCCGTACCGGGCCTGATCTCCGTAGGGGGTAAATGATGGAATTCGACTTCTCGGGCATCATCCCTTCCCTGCCGGGCTTGTGGAACGGCATGGTCATGACCCTGCAACTGATGGCGCTGGGCGTGATCGGCGGGATCATCCTCGGCACCATCCTGGCGCTGTGCCGTCTGTCCCACAGCAAACTGCTGTCGAACCTGGCCGGCGCGTACGTTAACTACTTCCGCTCGATCCCGCTGCTGCTGGTGATCACCTGGTTCTACCTGGCGGTGCCGTTCGTACTGCGCTGGATCACCGGCGAAGACACCCCGATCGGCGCATTCGCCTCGTGCATCGTGGCCTTCATGATGTTCGAAGCCGCGTACTTCTGCGAAATCGTCCGGGCCGGTGTGCAGTCGATTCCCAAGGGCCAGATGGGCGCAGCCCAGGCGCTGGGCATGACGTACGGCCAGATGATGCGTCTGATCATCCTGCCGCAAGCGTTCCGCAAGATGACCCCGCTGTTGCTGCAACAGAGCATCATCCTGTTCCAGGACACCTCGCTGGTTTACGCGGTCGGCCTGGTGGACTTCCTCAACGCCTCGCGTGCCAGCGGCGACATCATTGGCCGCTCCAATGAGTTCCTGATCTTCGCAGGTCTCGTGTACTTCACAATCAGCTTTGCCGCCTCGCTGCTGGTCAAGCGTCTGCAAAAAAGGTTTGCCGTATGATCTCTATCAAGAACATCAACAAGTGGTATGGCGACTTCCAGGTACTGACTGATTGCAGCACCGAGGTCAAAAAAGGCGAAGTGATCGTGGTGTGCGGGCCGTCCGGTTCCGGCAAATCCACCCTGATCAAATGCGTCAACGCACTGGAACCGTTCCAGAAAGGCGACATCGTGGTCGATGGCACGTCCATCGCCAACCCGAAGACCGACCTGCCGAAACTGCGTTCGCGCGTGGGCATGGTGTTTCAGCACTTCGAACTGTTCCCGCACCTGACCATCACCGAAAACCTGACCATCGCGCAGATCAAGGTGTTGGGCCGCAGCAAGGAAGAAGCCACCAAAAAAGGCCTGCAACTGCTTGAGCGCGTCGGGCTGTCGGCCCATGCGCACAAGCATCCGGGCCAACTGTCCGGTGGTCAGCAACAGCGTGTGGCGATTGCCCGTGCGCTGGCGATGGACCCGATCGTCATGCTGTTCGACGAACCGACCTCGGCGCTCGACCCGGAAATGGTCAACGAAGTGCTCGACGTCATGGTGCAACTGGCCCACGAAGGCATGACCATGATGTGCGTGACCCACGAAATGGGCTTCGCCCGTAAAGTGGCGGATCGTGTGATCTTCATGGACGCGGGCAAAATCATCGAGGACTGCCAGAAAGAAGAGTTCTTCGGCGACATCAGCCACCGTGCCGAGCGGACACAGCACTTCCTCAACAAGATTTTGCAGCACTAAGCACCGGGCACTCGCTCGAGACCACACAAATCACCTGTGGGAGCGAGCTTGCTCGCGATGGCGGTCTGACATTCAACATCAATGTTGACTGGGCTGGCCTCATCGCGAGCAAGCTCGCTCCCACAGGGGGCGCCGGTGGTTCGTGATCAAGTGTTGTGGTTGACCCAAGGCATCTGTGATGAAATGCGACCCCTCTCTCCATCGCGCAGCGCCGCCATCACTCGCCGTGAAACCCCGTCTGATTCGCCATCTGTTCCTGCCGCCGCTGATCATCACCCTGATGATCGGACTGGGTTACGCCGGCTTCTGGATCAGTGAACACTACGGCATTCGCAGCCTCAGCGAGAACGGCCAGCGGCAGCTCGAACTGCACGCCCGCGCCGTCGAGAGCGAGATCAGCAAATACACCTACCTGCCCAGCCTGCTGGAACTCGAATCCAGTGTGTCGAAACTGCTGGCCGACCCATCGCCGGAACACCGGCAAACGGTCAATGATTACCTTGAAGGCCTGAACCGGCGCAGCCGCAGTCGGGCTATCTATGTGATGGACACCACCGGTCGCGTCATGGCCACCAGCAACTGGCGCGATGTCGACAGTTACCTCGGTGAAGACCTGTCCTTCCGCGCCTATTTCCAGGACGCCATTCGCGGCCAGCCAGGTCGTTTCTACGGCATCGGCAGCACCAACGGCGAACCCGGTTACTACCTGGCCCACGGTCTGGAAGAGCACGGCAAGATCATCGGCGTTGCGGTGGTCAAAGTGCGCCTCGAAGCCATGGAAGAGCGCTGGCAGCGGGCGCGCCTCGAAGCGTTTGTCAGCGATGAAAACGGCATCATCATCCTCTCCAGCGATCCGGCGCGGCGCCTGAAGTCAGTCGTGCCGTTGAGCGACGAGACCAAGGAAAAACTCGCCCGCAGCCTCCAGTACTACTGGTTCCCGCTGAACGAACTGCAACCGCTGGCCCGTGAAACCCTGGCCGAAGGCGTGGAAAAACTGACCTTCCCGGCCAACAGCGAAGTGGAGTCCGACGAAGAGGACATCAGCTACCTGGCCCAGACCCGGCCCCTGAGCGACACGCCGTGGAATTTCACCCTGCTCACGCCGCTGCAGGATTTGCGCCGCGAGGCGATCAACCAAGGAATTCTGGTGGCGGTGGCCTTTGCTCTGGTGGCGTTCCTGCTGATTGCCTGGAACGAGCGGCGCAAGGTCATCGCCACCCGCCTCGCCGCCCGGGAAGCCTTGCAGGAAGCCAACAATCAACTGGAGCGTCGGATTACCGAACGCACCACCGACCTGCGCGCCAGCAACGAGCGGCTCAAAGGTCAGATCCGCGAGCGCCGACAGGCTGAAGAGACGCTGCGCCGCGCCCAGGATGAACTGGTGCAAGCCGGCAAACTCGCGGCCATCGGCCAGATGTCGACCAGCATTGCCCATGAATTGAACCAGCCATTGGCAGCGCTGCGCACCTTGTCCGGCAACACCGTGCGCTTTCTGGAGCGCGGTCAGCTGGATGTCGCCAGCACCAACCTCAAGACCATCAACGAATTGATCGACCGCATGGGCCGCATTACCGCCAGCCTGCGCTCCTTCGCCCGTCGTGGTGACGACAAAGGCCAGGCCTGCCTCGGTAAAGCCGTGGACGCGGCCTTGCAACTGCTCGGCGGTCGGGTGGAAAGTGTTCATCTGCAACTGCATCGGGAGTTTTCCGATGTGCAGGTGCAGATTGACCAGACCCGCCTCGAACAGATTCTGGTCAACCTGATCGGCAATGCCCTCGACGCCATGCAAGCCCAGCCGGTGCCGGAACTGTGGCTGGAAGGCGACGAATTCGACGGCAAATATCGCCTGCGCGTGCGCGACAACGGCCACGGCATTGACGCCGAAGCGCGCAAGCACCTGTTCGAACCGTTCTTCACCACCAAACCCGGCGAACAAGGGCTGGGCCTCGGCCTGACCCTGTCTGCCAGCCTGGCCGCCGCCACGGGCGGACATTTGGGTGTCGAACACCCGGCCAGCGGTGGTACCACCTTCGTCCTCAGTTTACCGTTGGTAAGCCCCATTCTCGCCGAGCCAATATGAACAACGACCTTAGTGTGCTGATCGTCGAAGACGACCCTCATGTACTGCTCGGCTGCCAACAGGCGCTGACCCTGGAAGACATTCCCTGCGTCGGAGTCGGCAGCGCCGAAGAAGCGCTGGAACGTGTCGGCGACAACTTCGCCGGTATTGTCATCAGCGACATTCGCCTGCCCGGCATCGATGGCCTGGAACTGCTGAACCGGCTCAAGGCCCGCGACCGCAGCCTGCCGGTGGTGCTGATTACCGGTCACGGCGACATCTCCATGGCGGTCGGCGCGATGCAAAAAGGCGCCTATGACTTCATGGAGAAACCCTTCTCCCCGGAACGTCTGGTGGACGTTGCACGCCGTGCATTGGAACAACGCAGCCTCGCCCGCGAAGTGTCTTCGTTGCGCCGGCAATTGGCCGAGCGCGACTCGCTGGAAGGCCGGATCATCGGCCGTTCGCCGGCCATGCAGAACTTGCGCGAGTTGATCGCCAACGTCGCCGACACCTCGGCCAACGTGTTGATCGAAGGCGAGACCGGCACCGGTAAAGAACTGGTCGCGCGTTGCCTGCATGACTTCAGTCGCCGCCACACCAAACAATTCGTCGCGCTGAACTGCGGCGGCTTGCCGGAGAACCTGTTCGAAAGCGAAATTTTCGGTCACGAGGCCAACGCCTTCACCGGCGCCGGCAAGCGGCGAATCGGCAAGATCGAACACGCCGACGGCGGCACGCTGTTCCTCGACGAAGTCGAAAGCATGCCCCTGCCGTTGCAAATCAAATTGCTGCGGGTGTTGCAGGAACGCACCCTCGAACGCCTCGGCTCGAACCAGAGCGTGGCGGTGGATTGCCGGGTGATCGCGGCCACCAAATCCGACCTCGCCGAAACCAGCAAGGCCGGCGAATTCCGCAGCGACCTGTATTACCGCTTGAACGTGGTGACCCTGGAACTGCCACCGTTGCGCGAACGGCGCGAAGACATCCTGCAATTGTTCGAGCACTTCCTGCAGCAGTCCTCCCTGCGCTTTGATCGCGCAGTGCCAGAACTGGACAACCAGACCCTGTCGAACCTGATGAGCCACGACTGGCCGGGCAATGTGCGGGAACTGCGCAACGTCGCCGAGCGCTTCGCCCTCGGCCTGCCGGCCTTCAAGAAAACCGGGGCCAGTGGCAGCAATCAGGGCCTGGCGTTCGCCGAAGCGGTGGAAGCCTTCGAACGCACCTTGCTCGGCGACGCCTTGCAACGCAGCGGCGGCAACCTGACCCAGGCCAGCCTGGAACTGGGCATGGCCAAGACCACGCTGTTCGACAAAGTCAAAAAGTACGGGCTGAGCCACTGATGGATTTGATGCTCAAAGCGGCACTGGGTGCGGCGGTTGTATTGATTCTGGCGGCGCTGGCCAAGACCAAAAACTATTACATCGCCGGGCTGGTGCCGTTGTTTCCGACCTTTGCCCTGATTGCGCATTTCATCGTTGGCAAAGGGCGCTCGGTGGAAGATTTGAAGACCACCATCGTGTTTGGGATGTGGTCGATCATTCCGTACTTCGTTTACCTGGCGACGTTGTACGTGATGGTGGATTGGATGCGGTTGGAGGCTTCGTTGGCCGTGGCGGCAGTGGGTTGGTTGATCGCGGCCACCGTCCTCGTCACTGTCTGGGTCCGCCTCCACTCCTGACACCTCGCAATTCCCAGTGGGATCTCCATCAGGCTCACTGGCCCGTCCCTTGCATTTACCACCCAAAGCCCTCCCGGCCGGTCTTCATGTTCGATGACGCCGGTGTCCGGGAGGATCCGCCAAGGGTGAATCCTGACCGTGCCTATCCTAGATCCCGACCTGACCGTCACTGTCATTCTGCTGGTCGCCTTTTCCATCGTGCTGGACGTCATCGGCCAGCTCTGTTTCAAGCTCGGCCTGGACCGTTTGCCGGAACTCGAAGGCGGGTTCCGGCTGAACGCCTTCTGGGGCCAGGTGTTCAACGCACCGCTGCTGTGGTGCGGAATCGGCGCTTATACGCTGGAGTTTTTCGTCTGGCTTGAAGCCTTGTCCCGCGCCCCGCTGAGCCTGTTGTTCCCGGCCGGAGCGCTGGCCTATTGCGGCGTGGTGCTGGCGGGCAACGTGGTGCTGGGCGAAACCGTCAGCCGCCGACGCTGGCTGGCAACCTTGGTGATTACGGTGGGCGTGATGCTCGTGTGTGCCGGCCATGCCTGATTCCAGACCGATGGATTGGCTGCACGGGCGGCTCGGTACCGTGGTGCTGTGGGCGCTGCTGATTGTTCTGGAAAGTGCCGGGCAGATTGCGACCAAGGTCGGCGGCGATCAATTGGGGCAGATGACGTTCACCCTGCAATGGCTCCAGGCCGTGGTGGTCGACCCCGGCGTACTGAGTGCCGTGGGCTGCGGTATCGGGGCATTTTTTGTGTGGATGCTGATTTTGCGGCGCAGCAGTTTGTCGCTGGCGTTTCCACTCAGTTCATTGGTGTTTGTCGGGGTTCTGCTCGGCTCGTGGCTGGGGTTGGGGGAGCAGATCAGCGGGCTGCACTGGCTGGGGGTGGCGGTGATTATTGGCGGGATTGCGTTGCTGGCTGAAGGTGAAGAAACCTGAGACCTCACTTCTCCCACAGGGATTGCGCGTCCCGGTCACTGGAACTTGTAAGCAATAGCCGCCTGCACTGCCCCCTGATTGCTATCCCCAACCTGTTTGACGATGCTGCTATCCGCCGCCGAACCCGTCAGGTGTATCCAGCTCGCACTGGTCAGCAACGACCAGTGCGGCGCCAGCGGAAACTCAAAGCTTTGGGTCAGCGCCACATTCTGCCAACCGCCCCCAGCGTTATACGACCGAACCCCGGAAGCCAACGACTCATCCCCACTCACACCAAAAAACGCCTGATTCTGCCGGGCATTGGCGAAGTGCGCCGTCACATTGGAGCTGCCAATCACCCCGCCCCCCACGGGATAACCCACCTCCCCGCCGACCCGGCCCAACACCCCGCCACGGGCGCCGACCGCTTGCCCGACCGAGGCAAACACCCGCCAGAAATCAGCCGGCGCGTACTGCACAAATCCGCCCACTTCGCCCATGTCCGGCACGTCGTGCAAGCCTTGCAGCTCACCGTTGGCAGTCCGTCCCGGCAGGTAATTTACGAACGGTCCGGCGCTGAAACCGTTGGCCTTCAACGCATTCCAGGTCAGGCCGTCATCCGTGTTGAGGCTGACATCCCCCCAATCCAGATCTAGGTACGGCACCGGCCGCACTTCGTAGCGACTGCCGCTCGGATCGTGTGGCTGATAGCTGAGACCCGCCCCGGCCTCGCCGGTAATGCCAGCCGCTGAAACACTGGCCGACAGGCACGTCAGCGCGGTGAATAGAACAACAGTGATCCTCGACATGAGGCCATTCCTTGTACGGGACAGGCGCGCATCAATCCCCTTTTCACCTCCCCCGCGCAAGCACTCATGTTGTTTGTAGCGACCTACAAAAATTGTAGCTTCGCAGCACCCAACTCCTGCAAAAACCCCAGCACTGCTGGGCCAAACCCGGTTGGCACAGTCTCTGCTCTATCCCTTTGGCAAGCGCAGACAGCGCGCAACGCCCAATAGGTACTGCAGATGATTGACTGGCATATCGTGTGTGATTTCGACGGGACCATCACCCGCACCGACGTGATCGACAGCATCCTCCAACGTTTTGCCGACCCGAGTTGGGAAGCGATCGAAAACGAGTGGCTGGCCGGCAATATCGGTTCCCGTGAATGCCTCAGCCGCCAGCTCGCGCTGGTCAAGGCCACACCCAATGAACTGCTCGGGTTCTTCGACTCCATCGAGATCGACCCGGACTTCCCCGACTTCGTCGACCACACCATCGGCCTCGGCGCTTCGTTTGAAGTGGTCAGCGACGGCATCGAACAAGGCATCGCCCGGATTCTGGCGCGCAACTATGTGAGCCTGTTGCCGATCCTCGCCAACCGCTTGCGTCAGCTCGACCACGACAGCTGGCGCATCGATTTCCCCCACGCCAGCGACGCCTGCCGCGCCGCTTCCGGCAACTGCAAATGCAAATCCACCCCCAGCACTAAACGCGTGCTGGTGATCGGCGATGGCCAGTCCGACATGTGCGTCGCCGCCACCGCCGATTTCGTGTTCGCCAAGGATCGCCTGGCCGAGCACTGCGAGCGCAACGGCATTCCTCACGCGCGCTTCGACAGCTTCGCCGAACTCCCCGCGTTGCTGGCCCTGCTTCCCAACGCCAGCGCTGCCAATGCCGAAACTTTCAACACAGAAAATCAGGAACTCTTCCACCATGTCTGATAGCCGAATCGCCACCCCTGAAGACCAGATCCTCCTGGATAAAGAAGCCAAATACTGCTCGTACGGCGACACCGTTCACTACATCGACCCGCCGCGTATTTTCAGCCGTTGCAAAGGCTCCTACGTCTGGGACACCGAAGACCAGGCCTACCTCGACCTGCAAATGTGGTACTCGGCCGTCAACTTCGGCTACGCCAACCCACGCCTGAACACTGCACTGAAACAACAGATCGACACCCTGCCGCAGATCGCCAGCCAGTACCTGCACAAAGGCAAGATCGAGCTCTCGGAAATGATCGCGGTCGATGCCAAGAAGAAGTTCGGCCTCGACGGTCGCGTGCACTTCAACGTCGGCGGCTCGCAGTCCATCGAGGACTCGCTGAAAGTCGTGCGCAACGCCACCAACGGCAAAAGCCTGATGTTCGCCTTCGAGGGCGGTTACCACGGCCGTACGCTGGGCGCCTCGTCGATTACCTCCAGCTACCGCTATCGCCGCCGCTATGGCCACTTTGGCGAGCGCGCCAATTTCATCCCGTTCCCGTACCACTTCCGAGGCCCGAAAGGCATGACCAAGGAAGAGTACGGCAGCCAGTGCGTGCAGCAATTCGCCCGCCTGTTCGAGACCGAATACAACGGCGTCTGGGACCCGAAAGTCGGCCAGAGTGAATACGCAGCCTTCTACGTCGAGCCGATCCAGGGCACCGGCGGCTACGTGATTCCGCCGATGAACCTCTACAGCGAACTCAAGCATGTGCTGGATCAGCACGGCATCCTGATGGTGGTCGACGAAATCCAGATGGGTTTCTACCGCACCGGCAAGCTGTGGTCGATCGAGCACTTCGACGTCAAACCGGACGTCATCGTCTTTGGCAAAGCCTTGACCAACGGCCTCAATCCGCTGGGCGGCATCTGGGCCAAGGAAGAGCTGATCAACCCGAAAATCTTCCCGCCAGGTTCGACCCACTCGACCTTTGCCTCCAACCCGTTGGGCACGGCGGTGGGCCTGGAAATGTTCAAGATGACCAGCGAGTTCGACTACGGCGCCATGGTGATGAACAAGGGCAAGTACTTCCTCGAAGGCCTGAAAGACTTGCAGAAGCGCTACCCGATCATCGGCGACGTCGACGGCCTGGGCCTGGCCCTGCGCTGCGAAATCTGCGGCCCGGACAGTTTCACACCGGACAAGGCGACCCTGGATTTCATGGTCGATGAAGGCATGAAGGGCGACATCGAAATCGACGGCAAACGCCTCGGTTTGATTCTCGATGTGGGCGGTTACTACAAAAACGTGATCACCCTCGCGCCTTCGCTGGAAATCAGCTACCCGGAAATCGACCTCGGCATCGCCCTGCTCGACCGCTTGCTTGATCGGGCCATGAAACGATGAATGCCGCAGAGATCGACATGGGCGAAGGCAGCGCCGGTTTCGTTCTCGGCTCAGGGGAGGTCGCGGTGTTGTTGATCCACGGCCTCACCGGCACCCCGACCGAGTTGCGTCGGGTGGCCATGGGCCTGGCCAAGGCCGGGTGCACGGTGTATGTGCCGACCCTGGCCGGCCATTGCGGGAACAACGCCGACCTGCAAGCCACCGGTTGGCGCGACTGGTATGAGAGCGCGCGCAACACCTTCGTTGGCGTGCGACGCAAGCACCCGCATGTGTTCGTCGGCGGTCTGTCCATGGGCGCGGTGTTGTCGATGTACCTGGCCGCCGAACATCCGGGGCAGATCGAAGGGTTGTTGCTGTACTCGACGACCCTGCGCTACGACGGCTGGAACATGCCCTGGGTGGCGAAATTGAGCAGCCTGGTGATGTCGATTCCCTACGGCGTGCACCTGTGCCGCTTCAACGAAAAATCACCGTTCGGCATCAAGGACGAACGCTTGCGCGCCATCGTTGAACGACAGATGAAGGCCGGTGAAAGCAGCAATGCCGGACTGCTGACCATGTCCGGGGTCAGTGTTCGCGAACTGCATCGGCTGGTGGCGGCGGTGAAAAAACGCATGCCGCAGATCACCACTCAGGCGTTGGTGCTGCACTCGAAGGAAGACGACATCACCAGCGCATGGAATGCCGATTACGTTGAGCGAAAACTCGGTGGTCCGGTGGTGAAGGTGCTGCTCGACGATTGCTATCACATGATCACCGTCGACCTGCAATACCGCCGCGTGGTGGAGCTGAGCGCCGATTTCATCCAGCACCGTTTCATGCAACAAGGCTACGCCCCGCAACCCGTGCGCAAGGAATATCGCCAATTGGCCTGAACACGACCTGTAGTTGACTCATGTAGCCGCTGGCGAAGCCTGCGGCTACAGGGATCGGTGGCGCCTTTTCCGGGGCGAAGTCGGCTACTGTATTGAAACGGTTTATCCAATCGGACCTGCTGCGATAAGCGAAACCCAATGCCTAAAGAATCACCCGTCATCGCCCGACCGTTCACCCTCTCCGGCTGGAGCCTGCAGCGCAAACTGGTGCTCGCCTTCTGGTTGGTCAGCGTGATCCCGACCATGATCGCCGCCGAACTGGCCGCCACCACGCTGTCGCAGATTTTCGACAGCAACGTGCGCATCTGGCTGCAGGAATCGACCAAGATTGTCGAAGACGAAATCAGCGAAATTCTCCACGAAAACGCCCGAGCGGCGCAGTTGTTCCTGCGATATACCCGCCCGCCCACGGATCGACTATCGACCCGACACGATCAACTGACCGCCGACATCGCTGACTCGATGGGCATCGACGTGGTGGCACTGGTGCGTAACAGCGATCACCAAGTGCTGTTCAGCACCGTCTCCGACGACATCACCCGCCAGATCAGCACCGCCCCCAAAGCGGTGTTGCAGACCCTGCAAGTCGGCGGCGTGGCAACCGGCACGGTGGTCTCGACCTTCGAGACCGAACAGCAAGGCATCGACTACAAACTGGTGATCGCCACTTACCTGGACAGCAGTTTCCTCACCAGTGTGGCCGATGTGCATTCCCTTGATTTGCGCTTGTACCTGGCCAAGGCCAATGACTTTTCGGAAGTCTTCTCGACCCAGCGCTTCGAAGATCACCCGGCGACTGTGCCGGAGAACATCGAACAGATCCTGCGCACCACCAAGCAACCCATCGAACAATTCACCAACCGCTACAGCGGTATCTATCAGCCGATATTCAACGAAAACGGCCAGTTGCAAGGCGTGATTTTCAGTGGCCTGCTGCGCCACTCCAGCCTGGTCGGGCTGGTGAACCAGAGCAACCTGTTCATCCTGATTTTTCTGCTCAGTTCGGCGGCGTCCCTGGCGGTCGGCTGGCTGGTGTCGCAGCGACTGACCAAGCCGTTGCGCGGCCTGGCTAAAGGCGTGCAAGCGGTGATTGCCGGTGATTACCGCC
Source organism: Pseudomonas mucoides (assembly GCF_015461845.1). Classification (GTDB taxonomy): domain Bacteria; phylum Pseudomonadota; class Gammaproteobacteria; order Pseudomonadales; family Pseudomonadaceae; genus Aquipseudomonas; species Aquipseudomonas mucoides. The sequence continues at coordinate 208,630 of NZ_JACOPW010000004.1, forward strand.
AACGCCTGGTGGTCACCGGCGGCGACGAACTGGCGGAACTGAGCAGCACCTTCAACCACATGAGCGAACGCCTCGGCGAGTTGCAACACCTGGAATCACAGCTGCGCCGTCGCGACCGTCTGCATGCACTGGGCGAAGTGGCGATGGGCCTGGCCCATGAAATCCGTAACCCGCTGGGCATCATCAAAACCGCCACGCAATTGCTGCACCGGCGCGCCGATTTGCCCGAGACCGACAAGCGTCACCTGGAATACGTGGTCAGCGAAGTCAGCCGCATCAACGACCTGATCACTGACTTTCTCGACTTCGCCAAGCCCAGCGCACCGATGCGCTCGACACAACTGGCGCGTCCGCTGGTGGATGAGCTGATCGGCTTCTGCGCCCCGGAACTGGCCAGCCACCACATCGAGGTGCGCATCGACGACCAGGCGCCGGCCGCGACCCTATATGCCGATGCGCGGCAACTCAAGCAGGCCGGGCTGAACCTGATCGTCAATGCCATCGACGCCATGCCCGAGGGCGGTCGCCTGACGGTCGGGATCAGCAGCGAACAGCACTACACCGTCATTCGCATCAGCGACACCGGCCAGGGCATCGCCCCGGACATGCTCGAACGGATCTTCACGCCGTTCGTCACCACCAAGGCGTCCGGTACCGGGCTGGGTCTGGCCAAGGTCTTCTCGATCATGGAAAGTCATGACGGACGCATCGAATGCGTCAGTGAAAAAGAGGCCGGGGCGACCTTCACCTTGTACATCCCGGCCAACGACGAACACTTCGACAGGGGCAGTGATGACACATAACGTACTGGTGGTCGACGACGAACCCAAGCTGTGCGACCTGCTGGCATCGGCCTTGAGTCAGAGCGGCATTCAGGTGTTCACCGCCAGCAATGGCCTGCACGCACTCAAGGTGCTGGAGTGCGATGACATCGACCTGGTGATCAGCGACTGGCGCATGCCCGGCATGGACGGCCCGCAATTGCTCGCGGAAATCAAAACCCGCTACCCGCACTTGCCGGTGATCGTCATGACCGCCTACAGCACGGTGAAAAACGCCGTGCAGTCAATGCGCAACGGTGCCTTCGACTACATCGCCAAGCCGTTCGACATCGACGAACTGGACATCACCGTCAACAAAGCCCTGCAATTTCGCGACATCCTCAAAGACAACCAGCGCATGCGCGCCGAGCTCGACGAACACCAGCAGATCGACAGCCTGATCGGCGACAGCCCGAACTTCCGCCGGGTGCTGCACGCCATCGACTCGGTGCGTGAAAGCAACGCGACCATCCTGCTGACCGGCGAGAGCGGCACCGGCAAGGAAATGGTCGCCCGCGCCATCCACAAACACGGCAATCGCGCGGACAAGCCCTTCGTCGCGGTGAACTGCGCGGCGATTCCGGAAGGCCTGCTGGAAAGTGAAATGTTCGGCCACCGCAAAGGCGCGTTTACCGGCGCCGTGGCGGATCGGGTCGGGCGTTTCATGCAGGCGGACAAAGGCACGCTGTTTCTCGATGAAATCGGTGAAATGCCGCTGGCCTTGCAGGCGAAAATCCTGCGGGCGTTGCAGGAGCGAGTGATCGAACCGGTGGGCGATCCGCGCGAGCGCAAAGTGGATGTACGGGTGATCGCGGCGACCAACAAAAACTTGCTGGAGGCGGTGGCGAACAAGGAGTTTCGCGAAGACCTTTACTACCGCCTCAATGTGTTCCCGATTCCGTTACCGGCGCTGCGCGAGCGGGTCGAAGACATCGCGCCACTGGCCCGGCATTTCGCCCATACGCTGGGGGTCACGGCGGGCAAACGCATCACCGGTTTCAGCGCCGAGGCGTTGCAGGCAATGGCCAATTATTCGTGGCCGGGGAATATTCGAGAACTGCAAAACTGCGTGGAACGCGCGACCATCGTCGCGTCGGCGGCGGTGATTGAAGAGGAGGATCTGCCGGCGTATTTGTTTGCTTCACGATCGGCTGACCGTGGTGTTCTGGTCGCAGAAGGCAGCGTGCCGGCGGACCTGGAAGCGGCACTGGCGCAAGTGGAGAAATCCTACATTCTGGCGGCGTTGGCGCAGAGCAATGGCGTGCAGGCGGCGGCGGCGCAGTTGATCGGCATCTCCGAGCGCAGCTTTTGGTATCGGCTGAAAAAGCTCGGCATCCACGTCGACAAAATCGTCCGCTGAATCTTGTGGGAGCGGCCTCGCTCCCACAAGGTCGCATCAATGCCCGTAAACCTTCTGCAACTGCGCTTGGGTCAACGCATCCTCAAACGGCACCGGCACCGATTTCACTGCCCCGTAAAGGTTGCGATAACGCCAGTAACTGCCATTGTTGGCCAATTGATAGCCCCGCTCGACCACACGCTGGCCATCGAGGCTATAACGCAAGGTTTCCTGGGCTGCCGCGGGCGGTGTCGGTTGCATCAGGTCGGTGGACAGAACGCGCATCGATTCATCGATACACTCGTCGAGCACCGCCGTGACCTTCGCCAAATCGAGGCTGCCGTCATCGATGCATTCCTTGCCACAGCGCCGAATCGGCTGGCTGACGACTTCGATGCGCATGCGATACAGCGCCGAACCGGCAATGTCCTGGACTTGCACCTGATTGATCAACACAAAGCTGCCACGATCCGGGGTCAGCATCAGCTTGGGTTCAATCACCAGCCGCGCGGTGACCTGCCCCTCTCCCTGCTTGAACCCGGCCACTTGCGATGCCTGTTGATAACGCTGTTGCAGACGCTCCTGCAACGGAACGCCTGCCAGCAAGTCGGCCATCGGTCGCGCCTCGTTGAGCGCGGCTTTTTCCGCGTCGCGCTGCAAGCTGCCGCTGCCCATCTGGGTGTTGATCAGGCTGGCCAACAACAAGCCTGCCACCCCGGCACTGTTGCCTGAACTGGCCACCAGATTCTGACTCGATGAAGCTGCTTGCAGGGCGGCCTTAGAGTCAATCACGGTGCTGGCACCGACAAAGGTTCGCGGCAGCTGCACGTCGACCTTAAGCCCGTGGGCCTGCACGTAAGGCAAGGCACTTTGATCCTTGAAACCGGCCTCAGGGGCCGGTTTTTGCGCACACCCGGCCAGCATCAGCAGGGCCAGGGCACCGGCCACCGTGGGCAAACGCATCATTGCGCGAACGGGGTGATCATTTGCTGACGGCTATTGTCCATTGCCTGATAGAACGCGTTGGACAGGTTGGCATAGGTCGGCTCGTCCCACTCGCCCTGGGCGGCCTGGGTAGCGACAAAGGGTTTGAACCACAGCAGTTTGTTGTCGGCCAGATCGATCACCATGCCCTGCCCGCCCACCTGCGCCATCGGCACGCTGGTCGGCACGACGCTGTAGTAGCTGCGGGTAGCGCCGGTGGCGTAGACATTCACCAGCAGCAGGCGATCGACGCCGTAGGCGTTCTTGACCGGCGTCATGTCCCGGGTCATGTAGCCTTCGCGGAAACTGGTTTCCTTATAGGCCTTCAAGTCGACCGGCTCGTTGATCCGTTTGGCTTTGTAACCCTTGGCCTGCAGTTTGGCGACAATCACATCCGGCAAGGTTTTAAGATCGCTCACTTGCCATTTTTCGACGTTGTCACTGAGTTTGCTGTTTACGCCCTTGTTGATGGCGTAATCGATAATCCCCTGATTGCCGGTCAACGCCAGCACCGGTTCCGGCACCACTGTAATCGCCACGCCGATAGTCGGTTCCTTGGCATCCCAGAATTGCTGGTCCAGCGGTACAGGAGGTTGCACGTGAGCACAGCCAGTGAGGGTCAGGCAGGCGAGCACTGTCAGCGCAGCCCAGGTGCGTAGAGCGTGAAAAGTCATGGATCAAGTCCCTATGATTATTAGCGGTGCTGTCTGTGTCGGCAGCACCACTAACAACTGTAGTGGCACATTGATATTTTTTGCCCAGCCGTCGTCAGTTGACCGTTCCGCCCTTCGCCTCACTCATGATCTGCCGGATCGCCCCGACAAACGTCTCCACCGGCTGCCCGCCAGTGACGGCGTACTGCCCGTTGAACACCACCGTCGGCACTGAACTCACGCCACGGGTCAGCCACAACTTCTCTTCCGCCACCACCTCTTTGGCGTATTCACCCGACGCCAGAATCGCCTCGGCCCGTTGCCGATTGAGGCCGACGCTTTCAGCAATCTGCGCCAACTGCCCGTGATCGGACGGGTTGCCGCCGTCGGTGAAATACGCCTTGAACAGCGCCTCTTTCAGGTTGAACTGCAAGCCTTCCAGCCCTGCCCAATACAGCAAGCGATGAGCATCAAAGGTGTTGTAGATGCGGCTATTGCCGTCGGTGCGAAACGCAAACCCGACCTCGGCGCCACGGGCGCGGATCATTTCGCGGTTCTTCTGCGATTGCTCGGGCGTCGAGCCGTATTTTTCGCTGATGTGTTCGGTGATGTTCTGCCCTTCGGGGCCCATCTTCGGATTCAGCTCGAACGGCTGGAAGCGGATCTCGGCCTGGACCTCATCGCGCAGAATCTCCAGCGCCCGGGTCAGGCCGTACAGGCCGACAACGCACCAGGGGCAGGACACATCGCTGACGAAATCGATTTTCAAAGGGGTACTCATCACACACCTCGCTGGCTGAATTGTGCGGGAAAGCTGGAACGATACACCTGACTGAGCCGAGGTGGCAGCCGTTGTACTGATCCCACAGGTTTTGCCGTGTTTTGGGGCGTGTGTTTAGTTCTGTTTAGGGTTACTTCCTGAAAGCTACAGCGCCTTGCGCCGTCGCCTACAACCACGTCAGAATCCGCCGGCTTGTGCGCCTGGAGGGCCGTCGGTAACTTGGTCCTGTCACTGATTTCCAGTGATCGGGTTTAGTAGCCCGGGTAGGTTTTATTGGATGCACAAGTGTCATTCAGTCAGGTATCCGCCTGCACTTGATGGTGGCTGTGCGCTTGGCGCCCTCGGGCGCGCCGGTTTGATTCCTCCCGGTCTACTAACCTGCGCACAGCCGCCACCCATTCCGTTTAGTAGCGAGAAGGTAGCGGCTCTACTAGAGGAATTTACATATGTTCAAAGTAACGTCGAACCCACCGGAAACCGACGACGTTTCCCCCTACGAAACCCCTGAGTCCAAAAAACTCAACAAAGCCGCCGACCGCGCCCTCGATTACTACCTCAAACCGGTCATCCCCAAAGACACCCCGCGCAAACCCAGCACGATCTACTTCGTCGCCCCCGACACCGACCACGAAACCCTGCTGGTCAATGCCAGTGAATCCCTGGCGTCAGCGAGCGTGCTGTTGAGCAACTACGCCGCAACGGTTGACGGCACCCAGCGCAACACCGTGCTTGGCATTCAGAACTCCGTCATGTTGGGCGAACTGGCGGTGAACCTGATGCTGGATAACGTCGTCCCCACGTAATACAAAACAGGTAGGAGTGAGCCTGCTCGCGATAGCGGTCTGCCTGCTACATCGATGCAGACTGTTCCGCCGTCATCGCGAGCAGGCTCGCTCCTACAGTTTGGATGGGGGTTACAGGAGATTGGGGGATGGAACCGGGTCGATCTGCGCCCAATGCGAAGTGTCTTCGCGGTGGGTCTGCAAGTACGGCAACACCGCCGCCAGCAGCGGTGCCTTGAACGCTTCCTGGAAGCGATGCGCCAACCCCGGAATCAGCACCAGTTGACTGCCCCGAATGTGCGCCGCCAGATGCACGCCATGCATCACCGGCAACAACGGATCAGCCGTGCCGTGCACCACCAGCGTCGGCACGCGCAAGTGGTTGAGCAAATCCACACGACTGCGCTCGGCGAGGATCGCCATGATCTGACGCTTCACGCCTTCGGGGTTGAACGCCCGGTCGTAGGACAGCGCCGCTTGATGCAGCAATGCTTCGCGGTCATCCGTCACGGAAGGACTGCCCAGCGCCGCGAGCAAGTCCGCCTGCTGTTCCAGCGCCACTTCCCTATTCGGCGCGCCGCGGCGCGACAATAACTGCACCAGCGCCGCACTCGGCGCCGGCAAGCCTTCGGCCCCGGAACTGGTCATGATCAGCGTCAGGCTTTCCACACGCTGCGGCGCCATCGCCGCCATGTGCTGGGCAATCATCCCGCCCATGCTCGCGCCCAAAACGTGGAATTGTTCAACGTGCAGCGCGTCCATCAAACCCAATGCATCGTCGGCCATGTCGGTCAGGGTGTACGGCGCCGACACCGGCAAGCCGAGTTTGTAGCGCAAGGCTTCGAAGGTCAGGTTGGCCTCGGCCGGGGTCTGGCGCCAGGTGGACAGGCCGACATCACGATTGTCGTAACGAATCACCCGAAACCCCTGCTGACACAGCGCGACCACCACCTCGTCCGGCCAATGAATCAACTGCCCGCCCAGGCCCATCACCAGCAACAACGCAGGGTCCGACGCACGGCCGATGCTCTGGTACGCCAGGCTCACCTGCGCCAGATCAACGTGTTCGGTGGGTACGTTGACATCACAACGAGACGCCGCGAAAGACGGCAGGCCGAACAGCAGCGCGGCCAAAAAGACAACTCTTGAAAAAAATCCAGTACCCATGAAAAACACCAAAACGCAGAACCCCAGTAGAGCGCGAGTCTGATGAAGTTTGTTCAAGCGCGCTGCCACAGTTACGTGACAGTTTGATGAAGAGTGCTGAACGGTCGCGAGATGCGTCGACCGCTACCGCTGGTCAGAAAACAGTCTGAACCTGTTATTTCTGACAGTAGCCAGTCGGCGACTTTAAGCGTGCAATCTGCCTCTGACGCGACACCACCGAACCGGTTCGCGCGCGTGTGTGGATTGGAGAACGTCATGACGGCACTGTTCATTTACTCGCCACAACAACTGGTGGCGCTGCAAAAGGAAAGCCCGCAGCAACAGGTCGATGTGTTTGCCGAGGTCAGGTCCAATGGCCTGTTCACGGAGGATGGCGTACTCAGAATATTCCCGATCATGATTGCTGGCTGGCATGCGGTCGACTACCCCCGGGCCTTGCGTGGGGTCAACGCCGATGAAACCGCCGGCCCCGGACTGGGGTGGTGGGTGCTTTTCCCCTCCTACACGTTAATGGACGCGTTTGACACGCTGCGCCTGTATTTAGGCAAGCGATTGCTGCCCGGTGAGGAGCCGGATCCGGCAGACACCGGCCAACTGATCAAGACTGTCATTGTCCCTGTCGATCACGGTCACCAGAACATCGCCAGCGTCATCGCAAGGATCACTGTCGAAAAACCGGGTATCCATCACCTGTGGTACACCGTCGAGCGTACCAGCGGGAATGGCCCGGAACGCTCGGACCCCATCACCGTATGGTTCAAGCCGACCTTCCCGGACAGCCTCGATCCAACCGGTCAATCCAGTGAGCGCGTGCCTCTTGAAGCCCCACGCTTCCCGCAGGTGATTGATAAAGAGATGGCCGGCGCCGGTGTTGACTTCATCATCCCTGCCTGGCCAGTCATGACTTCGGGCGACCGGATCAAACTGATGATCGATACCCAGATCGTCGAATTCGTCATCACTGCCGAACACGTCGGTCAGGACATCGTGGTGTTCGTCTCCTCGACGATCCTCAAGTCGATCGGCCCGGCCGACCCGCTGCTGGTGAGTTACACCCTTCATGACCAGGTACACAACAGCAGTTTGACGTCCAACATCGGCGTGGGTGCGCTGCAACCGGACACGACGTACCTTGAAGCGCCTTCAGTGCCGCTCGCCGTTGACGATGTTCTCGCCATTGATGATCTCGACGGCGCAGCCATGGACGTTGACGTACTGGTAAGGCGTGCAGACGTCGTCGCGGGCGACAAAGTCGAATTGACGCTTTATGACGCCTCGACCGGGATCAGCGAAGTCTTTGGCCCGCAGGATTACAAGGCCGGGGTCGTGACATTCAGGGTCCCTATCGAACTCGTGAAGAAACTGGCCCCGACCACCATCAAGCTGAGCTACCAGCGAATCCGAATGGTTGCGGGTTCACCGGTACGGACACCGTCATACCCCTACTCTCCACGGCTTATTGGCGAAAAGTACCGCGCGCCGGCCCCTACGGCTCCGCAAGCCCATGGGGCGGTCTTCCCTCCAGGACTGGTAGACACTGTTGTCTATGCCGGCCCCGGAATCGAGGGCCTGGAAGTCGGTGACAAGGTGACACTGAACTGCCTGAGCACCAGCGCTGGCGGCACCACTCGGCTGCAAACCTTCGAGCGATTTGTCACCCGTTCAATGGACATTCCCGGTGTAGGTATCGTGGTGCCGTTCGATTGGGAAACCGCCCACTTCGATACTTACCCGAACGGTTCGGTGGAGCTGTCGTATACGGTGACCGGCATCACGCATGCGGCACCATTGGAGTCTTATGTCCGGCGCCTGCGCATCGGTCAGGTGACGGATATCCTGGAAGTCATCGATATCGGCAAGGATGAAAACGGCGTACTTGACCCCAAAGATATTCCCTTCGGCACACCTGCCATTTGCCCGGCCAAGGCCCACACGCGCATTGGCGATACGGTGCACCTGGAGGTCTGGAAGCAGGGCAATCCGCTCGATCCGCAAGATGCCCTCGTTTTTGAGGATTCGTTACCCATTACCGCCAGCAATGTCAGCAAAGACATTGAGTTTCGGCTGGCGCAGGAGCTGATCAATCCACTGCTCAATCGAATTATCGGTGTGGACTGGTACATCGCCCGTCACCGCGAACTCCCGCTGACAGCCCCCGAACGGGTGCTGCGAATCGGGGCCAAAGCCTTGGTACTGCCGGCGCCTGAACTGTTGCAGGCATCGCCTGGCAATATCATCAACCCGCAAAACACCCAGCAAAACGCCACGGTCAAAGTCACCTATACCGGAATGAACCCCACACACCGTGTCAGCCTTTTCGTCAAAGGACGTGAGGGGTTTGGCAGCCCTGCACTGGCGACACTTCAAGGCAGCGCCAGTGGTTCATTGCTGTTCACCCTGCCGCTGACCGCCGTCCCCGCCAACATGGGCACATTCATGTCCTTTTGGTATGTCGTGACGCAGGAAGGCATACATGACCAAAGCTCCGCGCCCACGAAGTATGAGGTCACCGCTATTTCCAACGAGGATATCAACTACCCGCGCATGACCATCAAGGAGGCGCCGGATCACAAGACGCTTAACCTCAACCATTTCACGGGGGATGCACACTGGACACTGACTCCATGGATCTTCATGGCCATAGGGACACGGATGCGCGTGGCGTTGAGTGGCCAACAATCCGACGGTAGCGAATACGTCCTCCTGTTGTTCGACGGGGTGATTAACGCCAACCATGTGAACACCGGATTAAGCGGTGTCATCAGCCGGGAGCCACTGAAACTGTTCAAGGACGGTACTCAAGTATTCGGCCTGTCGATTGCCAACTTCAGCGACAAGGGAGGCGTTGATACGTTCTTCCCCCTGCGGGAACTGACGATCAAATCGGAAATGCTGGCAGCGCCGATGATTACCCAGTTGATCGACAATCAAGGCCCACTTACCGGGCAGGTCAGAGAGGGTGGGACATGCGATGACCCCACTCCTGAATTGGTCGGTACCGCAACACCCGGAAGCGCGGTGAGCCTGTTCAACGGTGCGACCCCCTTGGGGTCAGCTGTCGCAGACGATAATGGCATCTGGAGGACGCAAGTTTCTGTCGGAACGGGCAGCCATGGCCTGATCGCAAAAACGGCGGATGGACAGCAGGCGTCGACGCCCTGGCAAGTCACGGTGCAGGCAGACCTGAATTCCGTGACCGATTTTTTAAACGGCAATTTCAATGGTTGGGCATTGGGCGCTGGAGCGCAAACAGGCCGATTGCTGGGGACAGCCCCCAACTATCTCTTTCACATCTGGACACCTGGAAAAAAAAATAACTCAGGCGTGTTGTTCACCCGCAACTTTGCGTTGGTGAGTGGCGCGCAATACCAGTTTTCCTGCCAGCTATACAACACCGCCGTGAACGGTTACGACGTCGACCCGAAAATAAGTCTGCATGTCGACAACATGCTCAATACCCCCGTCGTCAATATTTTCAAACATACCGGCTGGATTACGGTGGCAGGCAGTTTTACTGCCTCCGCGGCTACCGCCAACTTCCACATCACCAATCACGAGCCTGGAGACATCGGAAATGATTTTTACATTCACGCACTGACCGTCAGGCAGCTTTCGAATTAACCGATTGATCGACACGGCCTAGCCACCAAAGCCACTGCAACCCCGCTGAACAGGGAGGCTTCAGCGGCTTTGGTCGTACTCGCTTGGCAATGCGATAACTATGTAGTGCCATGGACCCGGACTGATTTTCTTTAATGGCGCTCTTCAAGAGCGGATACGCCGCTCCCTGCACAGAGCCACGTTGTCATGAAAGAAAGTGCGTTCAGTCCCCTGCCCGTCTCTCCGCCAATCACGATGGCGGCCCATCCGCCGCTGAAGCACAACCCCGATGAAAGCCTGTTACTCAGCGCTACGGCGCGCTGGCGCGACAGCAGCCAGGGCTTGCAAGCGTTGTTTGCCGCCGCCCCCCTGAGAAACCACCGTCAGGACCCATCGCTCATCCAACGCTGGATGGCCTATTGGGACGCCCGGGCACCCGGTACGCCAGTGTCGCGACGCGAGCGGGCGGGTCAGTTGTACTGCAGCCATTTCGAGGCCTGTGCCCAAGTGGCGTTCGCGCGCAGAACCCTGACGGCAGAGCAGTTGCAGACACTAGTGCTGATCCCTTCCCCTCCCGATTCCGGTCTGCGCCTGAATGATCAACCCATCCACATCGAGCAGTTGACCCTGATACTGAGCGACAGCGGCACCCTGAAACTCCCGGCTGCCTGGGTCATCAGCGTGGGCGAACGCCAACCCGTCGCGCAGTGGCTGTATTTGCCGAGCCGGGCGGTTCCCATTCAGGTCTTCAACCAGCGCAGTGACATGGAAGACTGGTTGTCTGAACAATCTCTCGTCCCGCAGGGCCTGCCTGATGATGACGTGCGTTTTGAATACGGCGCGAAAGATCAGCCTCTGACGGTCGGCATCACTGAGCGGCTGTTACACCCGCAGTACGCGGACGCCGTCGTTTTCGCCTTACCTCCAGACCATGAAACCCTGCCGCCAGACAACCCTGCCGGGGAGGATGAACAGCCGCTGTTCGACAGCCTGTTTGCCGATATCCCCTGGCCCCAGCGCCAGGCTTCGCTGAACCGCCAGCGCGATGCACTCGAGACGCTGCTGGGCGATCAACTCGAAAGCGACCGGCAACAAACATTCAAAGAGGCCTTGAAGGCGCTGGAGACGGCAGAGCAAGTCGCTGATACGGCCGCGTCCACCCTGCTTTACAGGGCGCGCACCTTCGACTTCGTGACCATCAACCGCGAGTTCAGTGCGCTCTATCAGGCGCACAAGGATGGCCTGCGTGCCGAGGCCCAGCTTCAACTGGCGCTCAAACAGCTCAACAGCGATGAATTCAGCCTGCTTGAAGCGGTGCTGGACTCGCCGCTCGCGGCCGATCGTGACTCAGCCATTACCGCCGCCAGCTTGACGCTGTCGATGACAGAGGCAAACACCGGCGTCAAAACCGAAGAACTCATCGGCCCTTTCGTCATTACCCGAGCGCCGCTCGATGCCGCATCGCCGCGCAGTCTGTTGCTGTACTGGCCCGGCGCCGGCGGCGGTTTGCAACGGTTCGCCAATTGCACAGAACTGGAACGCCAGGTGTTCAAGATTCAGGACGGGGACACGGTTCTGGGCTTGAAAATGAACACAATCGAGACCGACCCGCTGCACTACAGCCTCAACAAAAAAACGAGTCATTTCGAAGAACAAGCAGCGCACATACGCCAACAATTTCCTGATGCAGCCCAGGCTCAACAGCGTGCAGATGAACTGGAAAAGCTGCGCAAAAAAACGCTGGCCGCCTTGCAAGTCCCGGTGCCGGCCGCCAGGAGCCAGGCCTTCTCTCACCTGTTGGAACAAAGCCGTAGCGCGACCCTTTTCTCTTTGCTGCCCACCTGGATGGCCAGGTTATCGGGAGCCGAACGCGTTGAGCTCAAGGGTTTGTTCGAGGGCTACATTCTGGCGATGCGCCGTAGTCATGAACAGCTGGAGATCGCCCTCCCCTCCCGTGACGATTTCACCCGCCAGCATGTGCAAGCCCGTCTGCGCAAAGACTTCTCGCTCAAGGGGCACTTTGACGTACAAATTGACCTGCCTGACTCGGTCCTGCTGAAAAAACAACTGTCGGATGGCGCAGCCCCGGGAACCCCGCAGAAACTCGTCGCAGTGCCCAGTGCAAGCCGCAGCAAAATGTCACTCGAAGAACTTGTCCAGCTCAACGTCGACAATACGCCCTCGATGCGGCTGGACCCCCTGTCACTGCGATTGGGATTTATGCGACTTGAAATCACGGTGACGGATGAAACCGAACGCCAGGCGTTGGCAAGGGGTATCACCCAGCCCTGGCTGCGCAAGATGGTGCCCGAGCTGGACTTGCCCCAAGGCTACGAAAACCTGATTCGCGATGCCTTCATGGGCTCGACCAGCGAGACCGCTTTCGTAAAAGAGCACCGGCGTGAATGCCTGATCGAGCCCTGGCGCCTGATGCTGCAATTGCAGGGGGCCTGCGCACGCCTGCAAAAGCGGATCAATCAACACGAATGGCAGATATTGAACATCGCCATTGATGCCGACACCCCGCAGGCCTGGAACGTTGAAGGCAAGCGCATTGTGCTCCTGCCGGCGTACCTGAGCGCCGGTGGCAAGGACACACCAAACGAGGGCCCCACCACGTTGTTGGGGGTGACGTTCATTCAAGAGCAAGTCAGCGGGATTACCCTGCTGTATCTGCCGGACAGTCCTGACGGCCAGTGCCTGCGTCGCTACGATAATCTTGAGACGGCTCGCCAGGCCTTGTTCAATGCGTGCCTGCGCAGTGAGATGGTCAGTTATCTGGCAGGACGCGCCTTGCAAGGCACGGTGAGCGCTCATGAAAGCCGCATCAACCAGGCTGTGCTCAAGCATTTCAACGCGATGATCGGGATCGGGCTGCCCTGGCCGAAAACCACATCACTGTCGTCCCATTTGCTCAACGCGCACATGGGACGACTGATCGAAGCGCATCGCGCAACCTCCCGTTCCAACGATGCCTTGTACCTGGAACGCTACGCGCTCAGCGGTCCGAGGGCGTTCAACTACATGAAAATGGCCTTGAGCATGGTGCCCTTTGTCGGCGCGGGCATCGCACTCTACGATGCCTGGCACAGCGCCAACCACGCCGTCGCGGCCCTGTTGCGCGGTGAGGCAGGCGACGGCCTGACGGAGATTGAATCGGTGTTGCTGTCGCTGATCGATGCCGCCATGGACGTTCTTCCTGGCGCGTCCGCAGGATCCCGGTCAGCCAAGGGCGCCCGTTCACTCACGCGGCTTCGTCAAATCCAGGCATTGGGCAAAAGCGCAGGAGCGTTGCAAGGAAGATCAAGGCGCCAAGCGCGGCATGGCTTCAATCGCTTCGCCGGTTACGACTACCAAAAGCCGATCTCTCTTGCCGGCTTGCAACCGGCCACCCACGGGATGTACCGCAACATTTACCGGCACGCAGACGGCGACTTTATCGTTCGACAGGGGCGCATCTTTCAGGTTGAACGCAGCACGGATTCACGTAACTGGCGACTGACCGGCACGCCCCAAAAAACCTATAAACAACCCATCGGCCTTGATGAGGCGGGCCGTTGGGACACTTACTTCGGTGTCTACGGAGTGACCTTTGAGGGTGGCGGACTGGGAGGCGGTGGGGTGCTCGGGCATCTGGCGGACGGGCTAGACCCGCTCTGGCCGGCGGCCATTCGCGCACGCCTGCCACGCTGGTGGGCCGATCATGCCTTTCGCCGCCATCACCAATTGACCGAAGCCGTCGATGAATTTGCTCCGACACTCGACGCCCAAGTCCTGCGGACCAATGCCTTGATCGAGCAGTACAACATCAGTATCGAAACTCATCGCCCGACGCTGATGCCGGCGACAGAAGCCGCGTGTATCGGCGACATCGAACTGGCCAGCAGGCACTACCAGACGCTGGTTGAACTTTCGCCCCTCACTCACGGCAACAAAAAGCGCGTGCTGCGGGACATGCAGAGCCATGACGCTTCGTTGATCGCTGACCGGTACAAGCAACGGGTGTTCTTTGCCAATCATCGAGCCGATCCGTTGGTCGGCAGGATCGACGATCTCATCGGGCGCCTGGACGCACTGCCTAACTCCGCGCTCAGCGAACGCTTCCGTATTCTGCAAGACATCAGAAAGGTGCGTGTGGACTTCATGCACGAGCTGGATCAAATCGATGCCGCCATGCGCAATCTCAACCTGTGGTACGAACGCATAACGGTCAGCAGTCACAAGGCACAACTGACCGGCGAAGTCATGATGTTGAACAAGCGGCTCAGCGAGACCAACCTGCTCTACTTGAGAACCGGCCACCTGCTGGAAATCGTCAAGCGCTATGACACCACCCGGGAGATCTCCTGGTTTTATCTGCAAGGACAGGCGGAGAATCTGCGGGCCAAAGTCGATCGCGCCTTGTTCACCCAATACAGCCTGCCGGAAGTCACCGCCACCAGAACCCAGCGCAACCAGATCTTGCTGGAGTGCCTCGATCTCTACAGAGAATTTCGTCGCAACATGAACGCCTGGACCGCCAGCTATCCGCAACACTTCCATCTGGACGCCGTGGCGCCACTGCTGAAGGGTATCGAGAAAATGGCCGAACGAGCGCGCAGGGCCATCGATCAGCCGGTCCCCCCTTCCCCCGGCGGGCAACGCAGGAAAAAAGTCTTCACCACCGAAGATGATCATTTGCTGATCGGGGTGGAGCATTGGGAGTCGACCACCCAGACGCACCGATACACGCTGACGGGGCGGGGCGGATACGAGGAAATCTGGGAACTGGGCGTCAACGGCAAGTCTCGCCTGCTGAATCCGCAGACACAGACGTCTGGAGCGCCACAAAGAAACCTTCAGGCCTTGGTCGAAGATGCCAATAACCGTCTGCAGTCCCAGGAAACCTACAAGGCCAGGGTTCAAGCGTATGCGGCTCAGGACATGCTTGGAGTCGATCTGGAGCACATGATGGTCAGCGAGGCCAGCGAGCTGAACCGTCGCGCCCTCACTATCGAAGAACTTGCCCCGCACAATTCCATCATTGAGCAACTGCGCGACAAGGCCACGGAACTCACGGCTACCGGTCGTCAAATGCGTACCCGCCAGTCGATACGTACGCAAAAACCTACCGATAGCATGCTCGACGACCTGATCAGCCAAAACGCAGTGCAGATTCGCAAAACGGCGCCGATGAAAAATCTTGGCAAACGCCCTGACGGACGGATCGATTACCTGCAGGAGTACCAAGTGTGGGACCTGACGGCCACGCCGCCCAAGGTGCTGTGGTACGCCCACTTCCACTACAGCAAACCCGCACCGGCATTCGCTGAATTCGAGAAAGCGCACTTGAAACTGCCCGAGCACCGGTATCTGACCCACGCCGACAACGCTGCCCTGCCCTACGCCGATATCGGCAAAAGATCAGTAGCACTAAAGCATTTCGAGCCGCTGTAAAACGGGAAACGGGAGCGGTTTTCCGCTCCCGTTTTGGGATTTTTATGCCAACTGGCTGCGCAATTGTCGCGCCGCCGCCACCATATTCACCAACGCGGCTTCGGTCTCCGGCCACGCTCGGGTTTTCAATCCGCAATCGGGGTTCACCCACAGGCGCTCGGCCGGAATCCGCTTCACGGCTTTGCTCATCAACTTGACCATCTCGGCGGTGTCCGGCACCCGTGGCGAGTGGATGTCGTAGACGCCCGGGCCGATGTCGTTCGGGTAGTCGAAGGCTTCGAACGCTTCCAGCAACTCCATGTCCGAACGCGAGGTTTCGATGGTGATCACGTCAGCATCCATGTCGGCGATGGCCTTGATCACGTCGTTAAATTCGCTGTAGCACATGTGGGTATGGATCTGGGTTTCATCCCGCACGCCGGACGCGCTCAAGCGGAACGCTTGCACCGCCCAATCGAGGTATTCCTGCCACTGCGCCCGACGCAGCGGCAAGCCTTCGCGGAACGCGGCTTCATCGATCTGCACGATCTTGATGCCGGCGTTTTCCAGGTCCACCACTTCATCACGCAGGGCCAGCGCCAACTGCTGCGCCTGGATTTTGCGCGACACGTCTTCACGGGGAAACGACCACATCAGCATGGTCACGGGACCGGTGAGCATGCCTTTCATGACCTTGTCGGTCAGGCCCTGCGCATAGGTGATCCAGTCGACGGTCATCGCCTTCGGACGGCTGAGGTCGCCGTAGATGATTGCCGGTTTGACGCAGCGCGAACCGTAGCTCTGCACCCAGCCGAAACGGGTAAACAGGTAGCCGTCCAGTTGCTCGGCGAAGTACTCGACCATGTCGTTGCGTTCGGCTTCGCCGTGTACCAGTACATCGAGGCCCAGGCGTTCCTGGATTTGCACGGCGTGGCGGATTTCACTGTGCATGGCGTCGGTGTAGTCGTTGGCCGACAGCTTGCCTTGCTTGAACGCCTGACGCGCCAGTCGGATCGAACCGGTCTGCGGGAACGAACCGATGGTGGTGGTCGGGAATGCCGGTAATTTCAAACGTGCGCGTTGCTGTTCGATGCGCTGGGCAAACGGCGAATGGCGTTGGCTGTCTGCTGCGCCGATGGCGTTGATGCGCGCCTGCACGGCGGCTTTATGGATACGCGGCGACTCGGCGCGACTGGCTTGAATCGCCCGGCTTTCGGCCAGTGCGGTGTGAACTTTGGGTGATTGCGGATCGTTGAGGGCGTCGCGCAACACGGCGATTTCGCCACACTTCTGCACGGCAAATGCCAGCCAGCTTTTCAGTTCCGGGTCGAGTTTGTCTTCGCGCTCCAGATCCACCGGGCTGTGCAGCAACGAACAGGAACTGCTGACCCACAGGTTGTCGCCAAAGCGTTCCTGGGCCGGTTGCAGTTGCGCCAACACTTGTTCCAGTTCACAGCGCCAGACGTTGCGACCGTTGACCAGACCGACCGAGAGAATCTTGTAGGTCGGCAGACGATCCAGCACCTGACCGAGTTGATCCGGCGCCCGCACTGCGTCGATGTGCAGGCCTTGCACCGGCAGGCCGACTGCCAGGCCGAGGTTGTCTTCCAGACCGCTGAAGTAGGTCGCCACGAGTTTTTTCAGCGGTGAGTATTGAAGGATGTGGTAAGCGCGTTCGAACGCATTTTTCCAGGCTTGCGGCAGGTCGAGGGTCAGGATCGGTTCGTCGATCTGCACCCATTCCACGCCTTGTGCGGCAAGGCGGCCGAGGATTTCGTTGTACACCGGCAGCAGGTGTTCCAGCAGGTCGAGTTTGTCGAAGTCGTTGCCTTTGGCCTTGCCCAGCCACAGGTACGTCAGCGGGCCAATGATGACCGGTTTGACGTTGTGACCGAGGGCCTTGGCTTCATCCACTTCGTCGAACAACTGTTCCCAGCTGAGTTTGAATTGCTGGTCAGCGCTGAATTCCGGGACCAGGTAGTGGTAGTTGGTGTCAAACCACTTGGTCAGTTCCTGGGCGTATTGCGCGGTGCCGTGGTCGCCGCCGCAGCAGTTCGCGCTGGCACCTCGGGCCATGGCGAACAGGGTGTCGAGGGTCGGCTGGCCGCTGGCATCCCTGGCGCTGTCGAAACGCTTGGGGATCACACCGAAGGTCAGGGAATGGGTCAGCACCTGGTCGTACCAGGCGAAGTCGCCGACCGGCAGCAGGTCGATGCCGGCGTCTTTCTGCAGTTGCCAATGGGTGGCGCGCAGTTGCCGGCCGACACGGTTCAGCGCGTCCTGATCGAGATCGCCCTTCCAGTAGGATTCGAGGGCTTTTTTCAGTTCGCGGTCCGCGCCGATGCGTGGGAAACCGAGGGTGTGGGCCAGCGCCATGGTGAATTGCTCCTGTAAAAGATGGCGCTATTGTCGACAGCCAAGCCAACATGAGACAAACTCAACCTTTTCGTGTTGATCACAAGTTTTCCTCATGGAGCCATCCGGTGCTTGAAATCCGCCACCTCAAGACCCTGCACGCCTTGCGTGAAGCCGACAGCCTGGTCGATGCCGCCGACCGTTTGCACCTGACGCAATCGGCGCTGTCCCACCAGTTCAAGGAACTGGAGGAGCGCATGGGCATGCCGCTGTTCGTGCGCAAGACCAAACCGGTGCGCTTCACCAGCGCCGGCCTGCGCCTGCTGCAACTGGCCGACGCCACCTTGCCGCTGCTGCGCGGCGCCGAGCGTGACATCGCGCGATTGGCCGGTGGCACCGCCGGGCGTTTGCACATGGCGATCGAATGCCACAGTTGCTTCCAGTGGCTGATGCCGACCATCGACCAGTTCCGCGATGCGTGGCCGGAAGTCGAACTGGACCTGGCGTCAGGGTTTTCCTTTGCACCGCTACCGGCGCTGGCCCGTGGCGATCTGGACCTGGTGGTGACCTCTGACCCGCTGGACATCGCCGGGATCACCTACGTGCCGTTGTTCACCTATGAAGCCATGTTGGCGGTGGCCAACCAGCACCGCTTGGCGAGCAAGGCGTACATCGTGCCGGAAGACTTACTCACGGAGACGCTGATCACTTATCCGGTGGAACGAGATCGGCTGGACATCTTCACCCGTTTCCTCGAACCGGCCGACATCGAACCGGCGCAGGTCCGTACCTCGGAACTGACGGTGATGATGATGCAACTGGTGGCCAGCGGTCGCGGCGTGTGTGGCATGCCGCATTGGGCGCTGCATGAATACAGCTCGCGGGGTTACGTGAAGGCCAAGCGGCTGGGTGAAAAAGGATTGTTTGCGACATTGTATGCGGGGATACGCGCGGACATGCTGGATGCGCCGTACATGCGTGATTTCTTGCTGACGGCGAAGGACACGTCGTTCTCGACACTGGATGGTGTGAGCGCCGTCAGATAACACAACACTCCTACAGGGGAATTGCGGTGGGTTCAGATTTCCCGCCACATGTGGATTTTGTCGAAGTATTCCTCGCCCACCCGCACCGCCAACGGTTCCAGGCCGAACTGGATAAAGCCGCAACGCTGGTACAGGTTGAACGCCGCGTCATTACCGGCAGTGACGGTCAGCTGAATCACCTTCAGCGCCGGATGCTGCTGCGCCTCGGCCAATGCCACCTGCACCAGTTGAGACCCCAACCCGCGCTGGCGAACCGTACCGGACACGTACATGCCAAACAGTGTCGCCTTGTGCCGGGCCTTTTCCCGAGGCTCGAAGGCGAGACCGACGATGCCGGCCAACTTGCCCTCCTCGAATGCCCCGAACACCACATCCAGCTTGCTGGTCAGGCGCCCTTCCCACCAGCTCAGCGGCATGGCGGCGCGTTCGCGCACACTCGACGTAAAAGCCTGCGGATGCCGGTCATAGGCTTCGAGCATCAGCTCCCGGTAAGCCAGCGCATGACTGGCGTCCAGCCGTTCAATCCACATGATCAAGCCGCCCTGCGTTGCTCAAGCATCAGCCGCACCGCCAGCGCCGCCAACACAAACCCCATGACATAACGCTGCAGCGCCAGCCAGGTCGGGTTCCTGACGAACCACGAGGCGATGCCCGCCGCGAACAGCGCGATGAGCAGGTTGACGCAGAAACTGACGCTGATCTGGGTCAGGCCGAGGATGATGCTTTGGCTGAACACCGAGCCGTGTTCAGGGTTGATGAACTGTGGAAACACCGACAGGTAAAACACCGCAATCTTCGGGTTCAACGCGCTGGTAAGAAAGCCCATAGTGATCAGTTTGCGCGATGAATCCGGTGGCAACTGCTGCGGTTCGAACGGTGAGCGGGCACCGGGTTTGACTGCCTGCCAGGCCAGCCACAGCAAGTACAACGCCCCCGCCCACTTCAACACTTCATAAGCCATCGGCACGGCCAGGAATACCGCGGTCAAACCGGCCGCCGCCGCGAACAAATGCACGAAGAACCCCGCGACCACGCCGAGCAAAGACGTCACACCCGCCTTGCGCCCCTGGCAGATCGAACGGGAGATCAGGTAGATCATGTTCGGCCCCGGCGTCAGCACCATCAGCAACGCGGCAGCGGCAAAAATCAGCAGGTCTTGAAGCGGGATCATGGGCAATCCTTCGTCCGGAAATGATCAGGCAGGTTCGGTCAGCGATGCTCGATAAAACGGCAGGATCAGGTCCCGTGTCAAGGGTGCCAGCCTGACACCGCCGTCGGTGGCCGGGTCGATCCAGATTACTTCTTCGATCTCGGCTGCGGGGGTGACGTCGACATCGATGGTCAGCAAAAACAGCTCGGCCTGTACGACAAACCCCGGCTCGTTGGCCGCCGGTGCCGAGAATTGCCCAAGGTAACTGGCGTGCGCGGGATCGATGAGCAAACCCAGCTCTTCTTCCAGCTCGCGGGCCAGGGCGTGAACCGGTTGTTCATGGGCTTCGATCTTGCCGCCCGGTTGCATGAAGGCTTGGGTGCCGCGCTTGCGCACCAGCAACGTACGGCCGTCGGGACCGATCAACAGGGCAGCGGCGATGCGGATGATGCGTGGCGAATCAGCGGATGCAAGGGTCATGGATCGCAATGGGCCTTGGGTAAAAGCCGCAAGGTTCACATAACCCTTGAGCATCGTCACGGGGAATATCCGCACTCACCGCCGATCCCCTTGTAGGTGTGAGCCTGCTCGCGATAGCGGTGTATCAGTCGACATCAATGGTGAATGCCGGACCGCTATCGCGAGCAGGCTCACTCCTACAACGGTTTTTCGGTGTCAGGAATTCAGGTGGCTTCCTGGAAATCCATTTCCGGAGGCTGGCGACGGAAACCGCCAGTCAGCACCGCCAGGTACACCACGCCAATCGCCAGCCAGCTCAGGCCCAGGTAAATCGCCAGGTGATCGAGACTGACCATCAGCCACAAGTCTGCCGCCAGGCCGATGAACGGGAATATCAGGAACAGCAGCAGTTCACGCGGGCCTTTTTTCTCGCCGCCGATCCAGTAGTGAAAGATCACCGACAGGTTTACCAGGCTGAAGGCGAGAAATGCGCCGAAGTTGATGAACGAGGTCGAGGTGGTGACGTCCAGTTTCAGCGCCAGCAACGCGACGACGGCGCACAACAGGATGCTGTTGACCGGGGTGCCGAAGCGTTCGTGCAAGGTGCCGAAGAACGATTTCGGCAGCACACCGTCGCGGCCCATGGCGAACAGCAGGCGCGAACCGCTGGCCTGCGCCGACAGGCCCGAGGCGAACTGGCCGACGATCAGGCCGATCAGGAAGATCGAGACGAACAGGTCGCCGCCGATGTTGCGGGCGATTTCATAGGCCGCCGAGTCGACGTTGTCGAACTGGAATGACGGGTGTGCGACCTGTACGAAGTAGGAGACGCTGACGAAGATCAGCCCACCGATCAGGGTGATCAGCATGATTGCCCGCGGGATGGTGCGGCGCGGGTCGCGGGTTTCTTCGGTCAGGGTGCTGACCGCGTCGAAGCCCAGGAACGAGTAACAGGCGATGGCCGCGCCGCTCATGATCAGCGGCATCTGCATGTCGCCGTTGAAGAACGGTTTGATCGACCACAACGGCGTGCTCGCATCGCCACCGACGTAGTGGATGCACAACACGACGAAGGCGATCAGCACCAGGGCCTGCACCAGCATCAGCAAGGCGTTGATGCCGTTGGCCAGCTTCAGGCCGACGATGTTGATCGCGCTGGTGATGCCGATGAACGCCAGCACCCACAGCCATTGCGGCACCGCCGGGAACGCGGAGTTGAGGTAGGCGGCGCCGATCAGCCAGATCGCCATCGGCAAAAACAGGTAATCGAGCAGCACCGCCCAACCGGCGATGAAGCCGAGCTTCGGGCTGATGGCTTTGCGTACATAGCTGTAGGCCGAGCCCGCGACGGGGAATGCCGAGGCCATTCGGCCGTAGCTCATGGCGGTGAAAAACATCGCCACCAGTGCCGCGAGGTACGCGGCCGGCACCATGCCGGCGGTGGATTGAGCGAGGATGCCAAAGGTGCCGAGCACAATGATCGGCGTCATGTAGGCAATGCCAAACAGCACCACCGAACCCAATGACAGGGTGCGTTGCAAACGAGCCATGAGCGACTACTCCGAATTTATTAGATTTATGGCAGAGCCGAGTTCGGCGCTAAATTTCGGGGGTTACGTTGTTGTTTTTGGTTCAAGGGACAAACAGGTGTGTCGTCTGTCAGGGCCTCATCGCGGGCAAGCCCGCTCCCACAGGGATCCTTGTGGATACGGATTTTGTGAACGACATAAATCCTGTGGGAGCGGGCTTGCCCGCGAAAGCGTCAGTCCCGACAACACAGAATCCGGATCAGCGCGAAGGAATCAGCAGCTCCCGAACCCCGCAAGCCCGCTCCACAATCTCCCCCGGCAACTTCAGCCGTTGATCATCCAGATACCGGTAGTCCTTGCGTGCTGCCTCCAACCGGTTGAAATCCAGCTCAACCGTGAATTGCCCCTCATGGCGTCCCGCTTCGAACAACAGCGTGCCCAGCGGATCCACCAGCGCACTGCCGCCAGCGAACACCAACCCGTCATCACCCGCTTCCACCCGATTGACCATCAGCGCAAACGCCTGGTTTTCCTGGGCACGGGCCATGATCGCGGTGCGATGCGTCGGGCCGTAGGGGTCCATGTTGCCGTTGGTGACGATCAGCAATTCGGCGCCCAGTTGCGCAAGGGCGCGGGCGGTTTCCGGGAATTCGATGTCGTAGCAGATCAGCAGGCCGACCCGCACACCGTTCCACTCGCAGGTGGCGTAACGGTCGCCGGGCTCGAACACGCCGCGATCCGAGGCCCACAAATGCGTCTTGCGGTATTTCAGCGCGATGCCTTCGGGGGTGATCAGCAGCGTGGTGTTGTAGAAGCGACCGTTGTCGTTCTCGGCCATGCCGATCACCACGGCGATGTTGCGCTCACGGGCGGCGGCGAGCACTGCGCTGACGGTCGGGCCGTCCAGTGGTTCGGCGGTTTGCGCCACGGTGTCGGCGGTCGGAAAGCCCATCAGGTGGGTTTCCGGGAAGACGATCAGTTGCGTGTCGGCAGCGCAGGCCGCAATCGCCACCAGGGCGCGTTCGAGGTTGTACGCGGTGCCGTTGTCACGGCCCGCCAACTGGGCGAGTTCGACTTTCATCGGTATTCCTTGTTCTTGGGGAGGCCGGGCGGCAGAAAGATTGCCCGGCCGGTTTCTGTGCGCCAGTATGCGCAGCAAGCCAGCGGCCGGGGAATCACGCCGCTGGGGTAACCCGATAGGGGTAGAGGCATGACACTTTCGCTGGACGACATCGCTTGGCACCGCTCGGTCGGTCAACTGATCGACGCCCTGGACAAGCCCAATTTCTGGACGCAACTGGTGCGTCTGCTGGATCAGTACGTGACCTTCGACAGTTGGGTGGCCCTGCTTTTCAGCGCCGACCAGCACCCGCAAGTGTTCGCCGAATGCCCGGGCGAGGACGGCAGCCCGGATCAGCTGTTTCAGGATTATCTGCGCGGTTTGTATCTGTTGGACCCGTTCTACATCGCCTGTCGCGAGCAGTCGCGCACCGGCCTCTATCGCCTGTCGGAAGTGGCACCGGAGCACTTTGAGCTGACCGAGTATTACCAGCGCTACTTTCGTCTGAATGTGGTCGCTGATGAAATCCAGTTCAATTGCCAGCTCGAAGGCGACCGCACGTTGTGCCTGTCATTGGGCAGCAAGCAACGTTTCAGTGGCCAGCAGATAGCCTTGCTGTCGCTGATCCAGCCGTGGGTGCTGGGCCTGTTGCGCCAGCGTCTGCCCTATGAAATCAACGAAGTCGTGGCCCTCGCGCCGTCGCCACCGCAACCCGACTGGCGCGTGCAGCTGGAAGCGTCGGTGCAGCAACTCAAAGGCGCGCAACTGACCGCCCGGGAACTGGATGTCGGGCGGTTGATGCTCAGCGGTTGCTCCAGTAAAGAAATCGCCCGTAAGCTGGAAATCTCCGTGGAAACCGTGAAAGTCCATAAGAAACACATGTACAGCAAGCTGGGGATCAAATCCCAGTCCGAGCTGTTTTCGATTTTTCTGCAGGCACAGAATGCCTGATACACCGCTCTCCTACAGAGATCTCTGTGGCCACAACCGAGTCCGACCCCAAGGAAACCGTATGAGCCTGTCACTCCTGAGCCGCTACGCCTTCTTTGCCGCTTGCGTGATCTTCACCCTCGCCAGTCTGCCTTTCCTCGAATACGACTGGCTCTGGCCGATCACCGCCGTCACCGGTGTGCTCAGCCTGATCGGCCTGTTCGATCTGCTGCAAAGCCCCCACGCGGTGCGCCGCAACTACCCGATTCTCGGCAACATTCGTTACCTGGTGGAAGGCATTCGTCCGGAAATCCGCCAGTACCTGCTCGAATCCGACAGCGATGCCCTGCCCTTCTCCCGAGCCCAGCGCTCGCTGGTCTATTCGCGCGCCAAGAACGAAAGCGCCGACAAGCCCTTCGGCACGCTGATCGATGTGTATCAATCAGGCTTCGAGTTCATCGGCCACTCGATGCGCCCGGCGCCGTTGAGCGACCCGAGCAGTTTTCGGGTGATCGTCGGCGGCCCGCAGTGCACGCAACCGTACTCGGCCTCGGTGTTCAACATCTCGGCCATGAGTTTCGGCTCGCTCAGCGCCAACGCGATTCGTGCGTTGAACCAGGGCGCCAAGCTCGGCAATTTTGCCCATGACACCGGCGAAGGCAGCATCAGTGCTTATCACCGGGAAAACGGCGGCGACCTGACCTGGGAACTCGGCAGCGGCTACTTCGGTTGCCGCACCGCTGACGGGCGCTTCGACCCGGAACGCTTCGCGGCCCAGGCGCAAACCCCGCAAGTGCGCATGATCGAAATCAAGATGAGCCAGGGCGCCAAGCCCGGCCACGGCGGGATTCTGCCCAAGCACAAAGTCACCAAGGAAATCGCCGAAACCCGCGGCATCCTGATGGGCGAAGACTGCATCTCGCCGTCGCGGCACAGCGCGTTTTCCACGCCGATCGAACTGATGCACTTCATCCAGCAACTGCGAGAACTGTCCGGCGGCAAACCGGTGGGCTTCAAGTTCTGCCTCGGTCACCCGTGGGAATTCATGGGCATCGCCAAAGCCATGCTGGAAACCGGCATCCTCCCGGATTTCATCGTCGTCGACGGCAAGGAAGGCGGCACCGGCGCCGCGCCGGTGGAATTCACCGACCACATCGGCGTACCGATGCGCGAAGGTCTGTTGTTCGTGCACAACACACTGGTCGGCCTGAACCTGCGGGACAAAATCAAACTCGGTGCCAGCGGCAAGATCGTCAGCGCTTTCGACATCGCCAGCGTCCTGGCCATCGGTGCCGACTGGGCCAACTCGGCACGCGGTTTCATGTTCGCCATCGGCTGCATCCAGTCGCAGAGCTGCCACACCAACAAATGCCCGACCGGCGTCGCCACCCAGGACACCTTGCGCCAGCGCGCACTGGTGGTCCCGGACAAGGCCCAGCGGGTGTTCAACTTCCACCGCAACACGCTCAAAGCCCTGGCTGAAATGTTGGCGGCGGCGGGTCTCGATCACCCTTCGCAGTTGTCGGCCAAGCATCTGGTACGACGCATGTCGGCGACCGAGATCAAGTTGTTCTCGCAGCTGCATGTGTTCCTGAAACCCGGGGAGTTACTCACCGGTGAAGTGAACGGCGAGTTTTACTCGCGGATGTGGCAGATGGCGCGGGCGGATAGTTTTGAGCCTAATGAGGTGGCTGGTGCGTAATGAGTGCTTGCGCGCCAATCCCGACAGGGGTTGGCGTTGCAGCGCGTGTAAACAGTCGAGCTTCTACGTCACCTCCATCAATCATCATTGTTTGGTTCCAGTATTGCGCGAGTACCCTTTCATCTTTCGCTGGAGTTTTATCTGTTATCCACCAGACTCGTTTGGTCGTGGGTGCCCACACCGTAAAGTCCTCGAAGATGATGTGATTCGAACGTCGGGGCAGAAGCGCCCAGCCACCCTGATCAGGATAGCCCCAGAGCACCGGTTTATTTGAAGGGGTGTAAATCCTCGGTTGCGTGCCTGTGGTGTTGTAGTACGTAAACGGCAAGTACCAGGACAAACTGTCGATCATGATCTCGTCACCCGGTCGCCAACTACGGTTAATCATGGCCGCCACCCTATCCATTTTAATATCCATGCCATTGCCATCTTGGTAGTACTTGAAAAGCCCCAGCACTTCTCCGGTTAAAAACACGGTCAAAACGCCCATAGCAAGAACACGCTTTTGCGGTAACCAGAAACTTAGAGCAACAGCAACAATAAGCGGTAACCCGAGGGCTGCGAATAAAAGGTATCTGGGGACAAACGCAGGTGCTAACAGAGCGATCAAAAAAAGCGTAATAGCCGGTACAAAAAAATACCCGACCAGAAGCCCCCTGTAACGACGGTCACTCTGATCGTTCAACAACACCGATGCTGCGCACACAAGGATCAACAGTGTCGGCAGCACGCGCCATCCTGACTCTTCCGCTACCACGTTACTCATCACCATGAACGGCCAGACGACCGTCAAAACGGTGTGCCACGTAAGCGGTGGTATCCATTCGAACCCGCACCTTCGTAGCAGATGCTCAAGGAAATGAGGCAGCCACGGCAGGAACAGCAAGACAATCAAACCGTTGGCCAATACCCATGCCCGATCAGATACCCCTCGCGCTCGCCACCAGAAAAGCCAATGCACCAAGACACACAGCCCGGCGAAGTAATGCGTATAGAAAGCCGCGGTCATCAACAGCACATACAGGATCGCAAAGCGTTTTCGCTGCGGTGCATTGACCCAGCACACCAACGCCACGGTCGCGGCCATGAGCCAAAAACCGAGCGTCGTGTACATGCGGATTTCCTGGCTATAGCGAACCGAAATCGGCAGCAATGCCAGCAACACAGCCGCAATCCAGGTCGCCCTGCGCGTCGCTATCAGGCTCATCAGTTTGATGCTGAGCAACAAGGTGCCGACATCGGCCAGGGCACTCAGCGATCGCGCTGACAACACACCATTGCCGAACACCAACATCCAGTAATGCAGCAACACATAGTAGAGCGGAGGATGAACATCCCGCGCCGTGGTGGACCAGATTTCCGCAGGCGAACGCTCGGCTAGCAGCAGGCTGTAGGCTTCGTCGTACCAGACACTCGGCGTGGTGATGGCGTGAAATCTCACGAATAACGCGATCGCCACCACCACAGACAGCGCCGCCACCTCCCCAGTACAGCGCGAAATTTTCACGCCTCGCGCTCGTGCAACAAGACCAATCTCGAAAAGATGATTCCGCAGATCAGACTCAAGACCGAAAACGAGCCGACGGTCAACAGCCCATGGACCTTCCAGACATCGGCGTAATGTCCAACAACGAAACTCATGACGCCCATAAAGAAGACATACAGCAGATAACGAAGTACCGACGTCCCGGCTTCAAACGTGTACAGCGCATGAACATAGAAGGAAAACGTAGCTGCCACACAAAATGCCGAAAGGTTACTGGCCGCCTGACTTATTCCGGCGGCTGTGTTCAGAATATAAAAGAGCTGCCAATGAATCAGTGTATTGGCCACGCCAACCACCGCGTAGGTGGAAAACTCTTTCCATAAGGCTTTCATGTCCGTTCCCTGGCTGTTTGCTGTTTCAGGCGTCAACCTAAAGCCAGCGCAAGATGTGCGTCTACTGTCAGAACTAACAGGTAGCGCAGCCTTCCAGACCAACGGTCGATTACCACTGCAGCGTGGTCACCCGAGGCGGCTCCTTCATGACGATGAATCCGTAATCCCCCAGCAGATAAATGCGATAGAACAGGCTGTCCACCAGCGGTGGATAACCCTGGTACCCCACCCACGTGGCGTTGCGCCGTTCCTTTTCCCTGACCACGTTGGTGATGCCTGTTTTCGGCAGGTTTTCCGCGAGCATGTAGAAGTCGATGTTCAACAGGTAGTGCAATACCGGCAGTTGCTTGAATGACCCGGCGGCGGCCACCAGCCAGTGATCCGAATAACTGACCGACAGGTAAATGCGCTTGGCGTTGCGCAATGCGGGGCGGGAGGCGATGTCGGCACTCAAGGCATACAGCGCGTTGGTCGAGAAGGTCTTTTGCAAGGTCAGTACGCGGCCATAAGCGAAGGACAACGAGAGCGTCGCCAACAGCGGGATTAACAACAGCAAGGGCAGCTTTCCATGCAATGACGCCAGCACCCGATGACTCAGGTAGAACAGTAAAACCAGCACAACGCCAAAGCCCATCAAGGTTCGGGCGCCTTCATTGAAGTCGCGGAAAAACAACGAGATGCCGGGAACGAGCAACATCAAAACCGGCAGCATCAACAGACACGCAATACCGATCACCGCTTTGTGCAGGCCCGTGTCCCATCGCGCCAGCACACCCCGCCCCACGCACACACCACCGGCGATGGCGCACAACAACAGCGCGCCGAATACCCAGGCAAACCCGCCATGAAACAGCAGCACGATTTTTTCCAGGACCCGGCCGGCATTGATTTCAACTTGCAGCAGCGGCGCGGCCGCACCGTTCAACATCGAGGTGCGGGTTTGACTCATGCAGGCAAACGCCGTGGCGTAATAGATCAAGCCTGCCAGCACCAACTGCGCGACTTTCCAGCCGAGCAATCGGCACCACGCGGGCCACGATAATCGATCGTTGGCGCCCCGCAGCAGCTCCAGGCAACAGAGCCCGAGAAACACATTGATGCTGACCTGATAAAGGCCGATGGCCAATGCGATCAACAGTGCCGGAACCGTGAGTTGCTGGACGCGCGAGAGGCTGCGGAAGGTAATCGCGTAGATCACCGCCACCACGCTCAGCGCCATGGTCGGGCCGTCGTATTGGTACGACAGGTTTTGCAGGAAAAACGGGTTGTACCAAAGTGGCAGCAACACCAGGCAATGGCCGAACGTCGGTTCGGGGAAATAATGGAACGTCAGGCGCGTCAGGGCGGCGCTCATGGCCAGGGTGGCAATCAACAGGGGCAACGGAAAAATATTGGGCGCGGCACCGCTGAAGGTCAGCAGGTAATAGAACCATTGCGCGAACAGGCGGCCCTCCTCCGTCCACGCCGCACCGGCAGCGAGGGAACGCCAGTTGTCATCGATATAGGGGTAATCCGCGAGGATCAGCGGCAGGGCATACAGCAGCGTCGCGAGAAGAAACAACAACCAGACCTGACGGCCTGCGAGTTCTTTGTCGAGCCAATCGCTGATCTTCATGCCGGCGCCTCATGGGAATTCCGCCTTCAATCGATAAAGCTTTGAACCCGACGGTAGCCAGAGATCGCGGGGCCGCGCGGCTTTTAGACAGGCGGTTATCGTTCGGCGATGCTTAGAGACATTCGGTAATACCCGGACTTTTGCAATTACCCGTAAATCACGGCACCCTGCGCGCCGCCGATGTGCGGCGCGTTACCCTTTGTGGCGCCGTTCGCTCCTACTTCAAAACCGTTCAAGAGCCCGCCGCCATGACGACTGAACGCGATCACCGAATCGACTTTTTCCGAGGCCTGGCACTGATCTTCATTTTCTGGGATCACGTGCCCCACAACCCCATGGGTCAAATCACCCTGCGCAATTTCGGCTTCAGCGATGCGGCGGAAATCTTTGTGTTCCTGGCCGGTTATGCGGCAGTCCTGGCCTACGGCAAGATCCTCGCGCGCGACGGTTATCTGATCGCCTGCGTGAAAATCCTGCGCCGCGCCTGGGTGCTGTACGTGGTGCACATTTTCCTGCTGGCGATGCTGATGGGCATCGTGTTTTTCGCCAACAGCCATGTGGAAACCCGTGATCTGGTCGAGGAAATGGGCCTGCACCACTTCATCAGCAACCCGCAGCAAGCATTGACGGATGAACTTCTGTTGCGCTTCAAGCCGAACCTGATGGACCCGTTGCCGCTGTACATCGTGCTGCTGGCCGGGTTGCCGCTGGTGCTGCCGATGCTGGTGCGCAAAGCGTGGGCGGTGGTGGCGGTGTCGTTGACTGTTTACCTGCTGGCGCCTTCGTTTGGCTGGAACCTGGCCGCGATCAAGGACGGCGTGTGGTACTTCAACCCTGTCACCTGGCAACTGCTGTTTGTGCTCGGTGGCGCAGCGGCGATTCACGGGCAAAAGCCCCGGGCGGCCGAGACGCGTCCGCTGCTGCGCCAGCCGTTGTTTGTCGGTGCGGCGATGTATGCGGTGCTGGCCGGGGTGATCACCGTGTCCTGGCGCTGGCCGGAAATACATGATGCCGTGATGCCAACGATGCTGAGTAATCTGCTGTACCCGATCAGCAAGACCGACCTGTCGCCGGTGCGCCTGCTGCACTTTCTGGCCCTGGCGTATGTCACGGCGAAACTGTTGCCGGACACGGGCTGGACGCAACACTGGCTGGCCCGGCAATGCTCGCGCATGGGGCGTTATTCGCTGGAGGTGTTCTGCCTCGGCGTGTTACTGGCGCCGTTGGCCGACATGGTCAACGCCCTGACCGACGATGCGTTTGCCATGCAAATTTTCACCGCACTGGTGGGGGCCGGGTTGATGGGGTTGTTGGCGGTCTGGCTGGAGTTCAATAAACGCCTGACGCGATCACCGCAAAACGCAATCGCCTGAAACCAAAAAGCCCCGGTCATCTCGACCGGGGCTTTTTGCATTTCAAACGTTACGTCTTACGAAGCCGAATGCACCGCGCCTTGCGACGCATTGGTCGGTTGCAACTTGAACACGTAGAACAACACCGTCAGCAGCACCAGGAACGCCGGGCCCACATACAGCGCCACGCGGGTGTCCGGGAAGTACGCCATCAGGCCGACCACCAGCACCAGGAACGCCAGCGCCAGGTACGAGCTGACCGGGTACAGCCACATTTTGTATTTGAGGCCGGCACGTTCGCTGGCGCTCAGGCCTTGGCGGAATTTCAGCTGGGCCAGCAGGATCATCACCCAGGTCCAGATCGCACCGAAGGTGGCAATCGCGGTGACCCAGACGAAGACCTTCTCCGGCACCAGGTAGTTGAGCAACACGCCCAGCAGCAATGCGCCCATCGACAGCAGCAAGGCGCGACGCGGCACGCCG
The DNA here is from genome assembly GCF_015461845.1 of Pseudomonas mucoides. GTDB lineage: Bacteria > Pseudomonadota > Gammaproteobacteria > Pseudomonadales > Pseudomonadaceae > Aquipseudomonas > Aquipseudomonas mucoides. The sequence goes on from NZ_JACOPW010000004.1 coordinate 239,731, forward strand.
TTGCTCGAAGTCTTGGCGAATCCGGCCGGGGCCTGGCCGTTCTGCGCCAGGCTGTAGAGCATGCGCCCGGTGCTGAAGATGCCGCCGTTGCAGGACGACAGCGCGGCGGTGATCACCACGAAGTTGATGATACCGGCGGCGGTCTTGATGCCCAGACGCTCGAACGTCATCACAAACGGGCTGCCCTGGGTGCCGATTTCGTTCCACGGGTAGATCGACAGAATCACGAACAGTGCGCCGACGTAGAACAGCAGAATCCGCCAGAACACCGAGCCGATCGCATCCGGGATGGTCTTCTGCGGGTTCTTGGCTTCACCGGCGGTCAGGCCGATCATCTCGACGCCAAGGTAGGCGAACATGACCATTTGCAGGGACATCAACACGCCTTGCACGCCATTAGGCATGAAACCACCGTGAGCCCAGAGATTGGAAACCCCAAGCGCCACGCCGTCGTTACCGAAGCCGAACGCGATCACGCCGATGCCGCCAACCACCATCGCAATAATGGTGACGATCTTGATCAGGGCGAACCAAAATTCGAATTCACCGAAGGCTTTGACCGCGATCAGGTTGATGGTGCCCATGCTGATCAACGCCGACAGCGCCCAGATCCAGCGCGGCACATCGGGGAACCAGACGCCCATGTACACCGCTACCGCCGTGATTTCCGCGACGCAGGTTACCAGCCACAGGAACCAGTAATTCCAGCCGGTCAGGAAGCCCGCCAAGGGGCCGAGGTAGTCTTGGGCGTAACGGCTGAACGAGCCGGCGACCGGGTTGTGCACGGCCATCTCGCCGAGGGCGCGCATAATCACCAGGATCGCCAGACCGCCGATGATGTAGGAGAGCATGATGGCGGGGCCGGCCATTTCGATGGCCTTGGCCGACCCCAGGAACAGACCGACGCCGATACAGGCACCGAGTGCCATCAAGCGAATATGCCGTTCGCCGAGTTCGCGTTTAAGCGGGCCGCCCTGAGCGGTCTCGCCGTGGGGCAGGTGATTGCCAGCTGGCATAGGGACATCCTCGTCTTGTTATTGGATATAGCCACCGAGTGTCGAAGCGCTGACCGATAAGCCATTGCTTGCCTGAAACCGGCCGTACTTCGTGAGCAGGACCGTCCTGTAGGACAAAACCTCCAGGATCAGCGGGACGTGCAGTATAAAAAGCATTGCCCAGGTGTTTTCACTCAATAAACCACAAAATGCAGCCACAACTCTCGGCAAAAGACGGTTTTGCGGAGAGGGTTTAACTGGCTAAAAGTGATTTCACCCGTGACAGAAAACGGCGCCGAGTATTGCACAGCATTGGTGCATCGTCATGCCCAGACCTTCGCCGCATTTACCTTGGGAGGTGTCTAGCTCAGCCATTCCAGACACCAACCCCCTGTGGCGAGGGAGCGTGCTCCCGCTCGACTGCGTAGCAGTCGCAATTCTGTGTTCAAAGGATTATCTGAAAGAACGTCATTGCGCTTATTAGTCTGCTTCGCAGACCAGCGGGAGCAAGCTCCCTCGCCACAGAGACTGTTCCTTCAGATGATTCAGACATTTCACTCAGAACTTGAAGCCACGCAGAAACGAAAGCATGGCGAAGGTGAACTGGACTATCAGCTCAAGGACGCAAAGGAATGCATCCACGCCCAAATTCGCACCTGCTGCGCCATGGACGCTGTTCGGAACCTGGCAGGGCCTATCTCATCACTGCAGTTACTCATCAGCGCCGTCGAATCTTCACTGATTGGCAAAAGGGCCGTTTGCTGGTCGCCGAGCTCAGGCGAGCCCACGAAGAGAAGTGGGTCAATTCGATAGCCTGGGTCGTCATGCCGGATCATTTCCATTGGCTGGTGCAACTCGAACAGCGCACCATGGCGCAACTCATGCAGGCCATCAAATCACGCAGCACGCTCACCATTAACCAGGCATCAAACAGTCGAGGAGCCTTCTGGCAAACCGGCTATCACGATCGTGCAATCCGCGATGGCGAAGAACTCCTGCCGTTCGCCCGATACATAGTTGCCAACCCGTTGCGTGCCGGGCTGGTGGAAAAAATCGGTGATTACCCCCTCTGGGATGCCTGTTGGTTGTAACACTACCCAAAGGCCACTACGGCCCTGTGGCGAGGGAGCTTGCTCCCGCTCGGCTGCGCAGCAGTCGCAAAACCTACGACCCCATTTACCTGAAAAACCACGATTGCCAGGTTTGGGGCCGCTTCGCAGCCCAGCGGGAGCAAGCTCCCTCGCCACAAAAAACAAAACAGATTGGAAAATTGTGCACTCACAATTTTTTCACCATCGCCAACCACCGTCTAAGCTTCAGACAAGTCAGATCAATCTGCGTGAATGGATCAATCGGCTATGGGCGCTTTGTGGCAAACCGATACGAGTAAAACTGTGGTCCCGACTGAACGTGTGGATGAAGCGCCGTCACCTGAAAAACCTCGCCCCAGTCGTGTCAAACACGGCTGGAAGGCGTTTTGGTTGTTGCTGCTGATCATCGCGATTGTCGTGGGACTGGCGGCAGCCAAGGAAATGCGCACCTCCAAATTCCAAGCCCGGGAAGTCAGCAAGTTTGCGGCGTCCCTGAGCTATTCCCTGGAACCAGGCCCCAGCGATGCCATCCGCTACCCTGGCGCCGGGCCTTTTGATTTGCGTCTGGGCTACAGCTCACTGGATGAGTTCCTGCCCCGGCTGCTCAAGCGCAATTACGTGATTGCCGCCCAAACCCGTTTTTCCCAAAAGTTGATGGACTACAGCGGCAAGGGCCTTTTCGTGCCCTACGCCGAGAAAATCCAGGCCGGCCTGTCGATCACCGACTGTCGCGCGATGCCGCTGTACCAGTTCAAATACCCACAACAGCTTTATTCAAGCTTTGATGCGATCCCGCCGGTGGTGGTCAACAGCCTGCTGTTCATCGAGAACCGCTTTCTGCTTGACCCCAAGCAACCCTTGGCCAACCCCGCCGTGGACTGGCCGCGCTTCGGCATGGCCGCGTGGTCGCAGGTGGCCAAGTTGATTCACCTGCCGGGTCAATCGGCGGGCGGCAGTACCCTGGCGACACAGCTTGAAAAGTATCGGCATTCGCCCGATGGCCTGACGGTGTCGGGTGCGGAAAAGATCCGGCAGATGATCTCCGCCACCGTGCGGGCCTATCAGGCAGGTCCGGACACCCTCGAGGCCCGGAAAAATGTGGTCCGCGACTACCTCAACAGCGTGCCGCTGTCCGCCGTGCCCGGCCACGGTGAAGTGCATGGCATGGCCGAAGGGTTGCGCGTCTGGTACGGCGCCGACTTCGACAAGGCCAACGAAACGCTGGCCAGCCCTGCCACCGATCCAAAGACGATGGCCGCCAAAGGTCTGGCCTTGCGTGAAATACTGTCATTGATGATTGCCCAGCGTCGCCCTTCCCACTACCTGACCAAGGGTCGTGATGAACTGGCTGACCTCACCGACAGCCACATTCGCCTGCTCGCCCAGAACAACGTGATCGATGCGCCTTTCGCGGCAGCGGCACTGGCCAGCAAGGTGACTTACCGCGACTGGCAAACCCAGCCGACCATTCAGCCGATCGAAACCAACAAAGGCATCAGCGTGGCGCGCAGCCGTCTGGGCGGGTTGCTCAATCGTCCACTGTACGACCTCGACCGCCTCGACCTGTCCGCCACCAGCACCCTGCAAGGTGAATTGCAAAGCCAGGCTACCGAGTACCTCAAGCGCCTGGCCGACCCGGTGTTCGCCACGCAGATCGGCTTGATGGGCGAACGCCTGCTCACCCCCACCAGCACCACTCAGGTGCGCTACAGCTTCACCCTGTTTGAACTGACGCCGGACGGCGCGCGCGTGCGGGTGCAAACCGACAGCACCGACCAGCCGTTTGACATCAACGAAGGCAGCAAGCTGGAACTGGGCTCCACCGCGAAAATGCGCGTGCTCACCACCTACCTGCAAATCATGGCGGAACTGCACGATAAATACGCCGGGATGAGCATCCCGGAACTGAAGAAAGTCGATGTCCCCGATCAGGACCGCCTGAGCCGCTGGGCGGTTGACTACCTGATCGAAAACAAGGATCGCAACCTGCCCGCGATGCTCGGTGCCGCGCTGGATCGCAAATACTCGGCCAGCCCCGGCGAAGCGTTTTTCACCGGTGGCGGGTTGCACGTGTTCCATAACTTCCGCAAGGAAGACAACGGCCGCATACCGACCCTGCGCGATGCCCTGCGTGAGTCCATCAACCTGCCGTTCATTCGGCTGATGCGCGACCTGGTGCGCTACACCACCTATTCCGGCCCCAACAACAGCGCCGAACTGCTCAAGGACGACCGCGATCCCCGGCGTCAGGAATACCTGGCCGATTTCGCCGACAAAGAAGGCACTTCGTTTCTGCTGAAGTTCTGGAAAAAGTACAAAAACAAGGACACCCAGGCACGGCTCGACACCTTCCTCGACGGCATGCGCCCGACGCCGATCCGCCTGGCAGCAGTGCACCGGTATCTGCTGCCACAAGCCAGCCAGGAAAGCTTTAACACCTTTGTGCGCTCGCACCTCAAAGGCGCCAAGCTCACTGAAAAACTCACTGACGAACGCCTGCAACGGCTGTACGAAAGCTACAGCCCGGGCACCTACGACCTGCCGGACCAGGGTTTCATCGCCAAGGTTCACCCGCTGGACCTGTGGCTGATGGGTTACCTGCTGAACAACCCTGACGCCAAGTGGAGCCAGATTGTCAAAGCCAGCCAGTTCGAACGTCAGGAAGTCTATAGCTGGCTGTTCAAAAGCAAGCACAAGGGCGCCCGCGACAGCCGTATTCGCACCATGCTCGAGATCGAAGCATTCCTCGACATCCATCAACGCTGGCAGAAAGTCGGCTATCCGTTCGATCACCTGGTGCCGTCGCTGGCCACCGCCATTGGCAGCTCCGGCGACCGTCCGGCAGCGCTGGGCGAGTTGATCGGCACCATTCTCAACGATGGCGTGCGCATGCCGACATTGCGTATCGACACGCTGCATTTCGCGGCGAATACGCCATACGAAACCAAACTGATCAATGACCCGGTCGCCGGCAAACGGGTGATGCCGTCCGAAGTGGCCACGGCCATGCGCGAGGCCTTGTCGCAAGTGGTGGACGCCGGTACCGCCAAACGTGTTTCCGGCAGTTTCATCACCCCCGATGGCAAACCCCTGGCGATGGGCGGCAAGACCGGGACCGGGGATAACCGCATCGAAGCCATTGGTTCCGGCGGGCGGATCCTGAGTTCGAAGTCAATCAACCGCACGGCCACCTTCGTGTTCTATATCGGTGATAGCCACTTCGGTACGTTGACCGCCTTCGTGCCCGGGCGCACCGCCGAGGCCTTCAAGTTCACCTCCGCGCTGCCCGTGCAGGTGCTCAAGGGCATGGCACCGATTCTCACGCCTTATCTGCAACCGGGTACGCATACGCAATGCCTGCCAGTGGAGGTCGCACGGCGCTGAAAAAAAGGTGGTAATTACCTATTTTCGGCATTGGTAATTCCAATGCTTTTGGGCGGCTGACACTGATTAAGCAGCGGTAATTCAGGCTTTTACTTTGAGCCTCGGGCGTTAGGCTGGTCACTCCACTTAACGCTCAAGGTTTATTAAAAGCATGACTGACTTACACGGACGTATATCAGCGCGACCGACACCGGGGGCCAATGACAAAAAAGGTCGCCACTACGATTTCATCAAAAGCCGTATCCATCCCACGTTCAAGGACGCGTCAGTGCGACGGATCCGGGAACTGAGCCTCACGCAAACGGCTTCAGGGTATTGGGCACAGAACATCAGGGGGTTCGATCACACCCCGCTACAACACGCCAACCTCGACCTCTGGTCCGCTCAAAACACCGTCGACCGGGTCATGGACAAGGTCCGAGGCGTTTACGAGTTCGCCGAACCGTTGCTGACCAGAGCGTTGCTGGAACAGTTCGGTGTCGACGTCGATGTAAAGACCACTTACCTGCACCTTTATCTACCCAAACAGCTTCCCTGGTATGCCAGCCACCTCAACGGCGTGGTGACCCGCACCGTTTCACTACTCGACGCGGCCCTGCATAACTTCGCGAGCCACGAAACCTGCGAGGCGGACTCGAACTTCATCAGCCAGCCCGATGCCCGCGGGCATTTCGACACCCTGGCGATCAAACGAAAAATGTCCATCGCCCAGTTCCAGACCCTGTGTCGCACGCTGGACATTGGCGCGCGCTACACGAAATACCTCGAAGAACAGTTGCGGCCCAGGGATGGCCTCGCCCAGGTGGTTTTAAAACACAAGATCATCGAGAACGAGAAAGCCGCGTTTAAAGCCGCCGCCAGACTGGCCGTCCTGAAGGGCGACATCGACGCCGATGCCGGTGACCTGATCCTGATGATGCTCGATGGCCAGCGCAACCTCACCCGCAAAGGCCGAATCATGCAGTTCGCCAAACTGTCCATGCTCGACAGCCAGCTGACCGGCATCGTCTTGATTACGCCGGATCTGAACCGGGTCCATGAGGTGGTGCCGATCTTCGCGTATGTCCCACAAGACCCCGAGCACCCGCTGAAAGAGTACCCCTCGACCCTCGCGCTGATGAAAGAACTGACGCGTCAGCTGCGCGACAACGATGTCATCTCCTCCACCGGCATGACCTACCAGCAATTCTTCAGCCGGTTCGTCGATCAATCCGATCGGGGGCATTTTTTCGGCGGGCTGCCACAACGCCTGTTTCAAGTGAAATGGCATCGCAAAGAGCCGCTGGACCCGAGGCCGAGCTGGCGCGAAGAGGCTATCACCGCCCCTCGTCTGCAGTTCAACACCGCACCGATCAGCGGCGAACTCTGGCAGTACCTGTTCGAGCAAAAGCTCAACAAGGTCCTCAATGACGCCCGTCACATCGCCGTATCAACCGCCGATGCCGATACTCATGCACGATGGGCCTGGTGGGAGAACTTCAAGAAAATCGTCTCGGACATCTTCAACATCGCCCTGATGGTCGTCACGCCGTTCGTGCCCGGACTGGGTCAGCTGATGATGGGCTACATGGCTTATCAGATGGCCAGCGACGCCATTGAAGGCCTCGTCGACATGACCCTGGGACTGTGGACTGAAGCCACCGAACACATTGTCGGCCTGGTCACCGATGTTCTTCAGCTGGAAGCGTTCGCCGCCGGTGCGCAGATCGGTGCGCTGGCACGCCTGAAACTGTCACCGCTGATCGAAGGCATGAAACCAGTCACGCTGCCCAACGGCGAACCCCGGTTGTGGCACCCCGACCTGAAACCTTATGAATGGCCCGATGTGCAGTTATCGCCGGACTCCAGACCTGACGCGCTGGGGCTGCACGCTCACGAGGGCGAGGCTGTTCTGCCGCTGGATGACAAGCACTACGCCGTGCAAAAGGATCCGCAAACCGGCAACTACCGGGTCAAACACCCGCATCGCGACAATGCTTACCTGCCCGAGTTGAAACACAACGGCCTCGGCGCCTGGACCCATGAAGCCGAGAACCCGCGAGCCTGGGATCGTCCGACGTTGATGCGCCGTCTCGGCCACACCGTGGAGGGCTTCAGCGACACGGAACTCGAAGCCGTTCGCATCGCCAGTGGTACCGACGACGGTGCGCTGCGCCGGATGTACGTCGACAACACGGCCCCGCCACCGTTACTCGACGACAGCCTCACCCGCTTGAACATCCAGCGCCAGACCCGCCAGGCCATCAGGAGGATTCGCTCAGGCCAGCCTCTGGATCCTTCTTCCTACTGGTTTGAACCGCTGGCGACTTACCTGGACGGCTGGCCCGCGGATAAAGCCCTGAAGGTCTACGAAAACGCCGACATGAGCGGCCGGTTCCGCCAGTACGGCAACGCCGATGCGACGGCCGAACAGACCCTGTCCACCAGTTTGTCGAACCTCATGAGCGAGCAATTTGCACCAGACCTTGTCGGGTTTCTCAACGAAGAAGAGCTGCACGCCGTGCTCGGTCGGTCCACCGCCCAACGTGAACGGGTGCAAGCCTTGCGCAATCGTCTGGCGGACGAAGCCGATCGACTGACCCCAGACATCATCAATCAGCTTTACCAAGGGGCCCAGGCGTTCGACGATCCGCCGCTGCGACTCATGCGCCACGCCTTTCCCGAGTTGCCGTCCCGTGCCGCAACGACGCTGCTGAACACCACCGACGCTGCCGACCTCAAGCGCATGATTCAAACGCAACGACTGCCCTTGAGCCTCAAGAGCCGCACCCGTGAGGCGGCCTTCGAAGCCCGGACCAACCACGCCTATGAAGGTTTCCATGACGGCGCGCAGTGGGTGGCGCAAACCGAAAGCCTGGTGCTGAACGCCTTGAGGATTCATACCGACACGTTCGCGCAATTGCGCATCGAGGTTCGCGAAGGCAACGATGCCGGCCCCTTGCGCAGCCGTGTGGGTGCCGAGGGCGCGTCGATGGTCCGGGTGTTGGTCAAGGACGATGGCAACCGGTTCGAAGTCTGGGACGGTGACAACCGAAAACTGCACGACGCCACTGATTTTTACGAAGCCGTTCTCAACGCCTTGCCGGAAAACAAACAGGCGCAGTTGGGTTATCGGCCAGGCCAGGGGGGCTTCTTCAAGCAATGGGTGATGGCCAAGACCGAGACACCGGCGCAGCGCCGCACGGCGCTCGCCGCACCGCCGATCCGTCCGCTGGCTGACCATGAAGACATGATTCTGTTGCGCGGTCCCGGCTTTTCCACCGTTGCCCCCACGCTCACCGAACGGGTGCAGGATATTTACCCTCACTTCAACGACCGCGAGGTCAATACCTTCGTTCGATCCCTCGGTTCGCAGGAGCAAGGGCATCAGACACTGACCCGACTGGACCGCGAACTGGACGACCTGCGTGTGCTGTTCAATCGCTGGCGCTACCAGCAGCCGGATACCTGGGGCCCGGATCAACACGGGTTCGTCAACAGTGGCGGCTTGCACATTGCCGAACGGTTAATCGATTGTTTCAAACGCAAGCCCACGGTCTTTGGTGAACGCAGCATCACGGCCGACGGCGGGTATGCGCTGGACCTGTCCACAGAGTTCAAGTCGCTTGACCTCGAACGCTGGTGGAAGGAGCTGCCGGATATCAAGCGCTACCTCGATCAGATCAGCACCTTGAATCTGGACCGCACGACCTTTTTTGAAAGCGGTCCCGGTCTGCTCAGTGACTTCCCTCATCTGCAGCAACTGAGTGCCCGCAATTGCGGCTTGACCCGACTCCCCGACGCCATCGGCAAAATGCACCACCTGCGGACGCTGCGGTTGATGAACAACAACATCACGTTGACCCCGTCTGCCGTCGAGCAACTGCGAAACCTGACCCGCATGGAAACCCTCAGGCTTGATGACAACAGGCAGTTGGGCCGGCTCCCGGACGTCGGACGCATGCCCAGACTGAGAGTCCTGAGCTTGAGCAACACCGGGGCCACCGCCTGGCCCGATGGCCTGTTCGGGCCTTTCAACAAACGTCGACCGCGGGGCTTCTTTCTGGATTTGCAGGAGAACCCGATCAACGTCATTCCCAAGGTCGTGCCCGGCTCGGAAGATGCCTTCCTCCTGGCGCGGACCCGCTTGTACGACGAGCGGCTCTCGGAGGCCAACCGGATCACCTTCAAAGCGTATCGACGATCCGTCGGCATCTCGCCAGAGCAGGTCTACGCCTATGCGGCACGGGACACGATGAACCTGTGGCCCATGAACGATGACTCGACATGGTGGAGTGCCGAGGTCTCAGGGCTGGGTACTTTCCGGGAGGAAGCCTGGCACGAATTGATGACCGAGCCTGGCTCCGAGGATTTTTTTGCCTTGATCCAGAAACAGACCCGCTCGGCCGATTACAAGGCCGGTGGTGATTTGCGTCAGCAGCTCAGCAATCGGGTATGGCGCATGATCGAAGCCATCGACCTGGACACCGGATTGCGCAAGGACCTGTTCGAAATGGCCAGGGCGCCTACTACCTGCGCCGATGCCGGGGCCCAAGTATTCAACCACATGGGCATCAAGGTGCTCGCCTCCGAAGCCTATGCCTTGTCGACGTCCAACGCCGTGCTTGAAAGCAAACTGGTGAACCTGGCCAGAGGTGCTGCTCGCCTCGCGCGCGTGGATGACATTGCCCGTGCCGATTTCGGCAGCCGCCCGGGCAATCCGGATGAGGTCGAGGTGTACCTCGCCTACGAAACCGGCCTGGCTCAACGCCTCGGCTTACCGTGGCAATCGGAGACGATGCTGTTTCGCACCATCGCCGGTGTGAACGCCAAAACCCTCGACACCGCCTTCGAGACGGTGATGTCGATGGAGGCCGGCGATGGGTTGGTCAACGACATGATCGAACAGCCGTTCTGGCAGAAATACCTGCAGGACACCTATCCGAACGAATTCCGGCGCAATGCCCGGTTTTACGAAACCAAGAGCGACTTGCTCGATGAGTTACGCGAAGTCCAACACACCTGGGCCCGTTCCAGGGACCAGCAAATTGCACAACGACGCGCCCTCAAACAGCGTCTGCAAGACCTCGCCCGGCGCCTGAATATCGATGACAGTTTGGTGTTGACGGGCCAGGACATGACCGATGAGGTCTACGGCCAATTGCTGCACGACATGGGTTACGAAGAAAAAGAGCTGAGCCGAAAACTCACCCGCGAAGCGTTGCAAAAACACGCACAGCAATAAACGGCAATCCCTGATGCATCGGGTGATGCATCAGGGTTCACGCTTAACCCACCTGCGAATCCCAAACCACCGTGACAGTGCCCGAGTACGTTCTGGCGACACCGGGCTTGATCATCTCCTCGACCTCATCCTGCGCAATTTCGAAGTGCAACGTGCCCGGTTTGCGATCGACATAAAAGCGCGGCTGGAACAGCTCGGTACCAATGCCGTCGCGCCGTAACGGCCGGCGGCTGACCGGTTGATCGGTGGCATCCACCAGGCCATTGGGCAGGGTCACGCTGACGTCGAGCGGCACGATATGGCCCGAAACCGGGTCGCGCACCGAGCAGCGGTTGCCATCGGTGCTGTACTGGCAGTCCAGGTTCATCTTGAAGCGACTCGATGAAGACACATTGAACGTCTGATCACGAAACAGCCGTGTGGGCTTGCGCCCTTGGGTCAGCCAGGCTTGCCAGCCGCCCTGCGGTACCAGCTCAACGCGATTGCCACCGGGTGGAATCTCGACCTTGAGGGTGTGCCGAACATCCAGGGAGAAGTTGAGGGTCAGTTGGTTGTCACTGGGGATCATGACATCGCCCATGTCGAAATCCTGACGTGGACCGACGGTGTACGGCATGGTGCCGGTGTATTTGCCCGACTTCATGGTCAGGGGGTTAGGCGTGCGCAGCTCATAAGCGAACACGAAGTAAAGGTAGCGAAAGGAAAGCGGAATATCGAACTTCGCCGTCTTGCTGCACACGCCCACCCCTCTGGCGACTCGCCAGAAACTGTTGTAGCCCGAGGGCCCTGCCGAGTGCCAACCCACACTTGAACAGGGTATCGGCGCATAGGCCCAACCGCCACCTACCCACAAGTCATCCCACCAACCTCCTCCGGTCAGTTCAGTGACAGGGCGGGGAATCGCAGCTTCGTGCCCGATCCCGCCGATACGAATGGAAAGCACCTCGCTATCACCCGACTCGTGGGTAACCACCACCTCTCTCCAGTCCGAGGGAACGCGGGCCATTCCTCCTTGCCGCGGGTCCGCATGGTTGGCCAGGATTGGCGCATTCGCCGTGAAGGAAATAGGCGCAATAAGGCTGAACAGCTTATAGGGCGCACAGGCTTGTGGAATCTGCCGGCAAAAACCTTCGGACGGGGTCATGTTGACGAACACGTTATTATTCGGCTCCGACGAATCCGGCTCGAACACCGCTTCGATGTCCATCACAGCGGCCTGTATGGGCAAGGCAAACACCGCACACAGCAGGCTGGCCGATGCAGCCCCCTTCAACGTCCGGGCTGATCGCTTATTCAATAAATTCATCATTTGGGCAACACCGCGTTGAAGACCATGTTGACGCTTCCAAAATAGTTGCCGGGTTTGTAAACCCCATCGGCGGGTGGCACAGGCAGCACTTCCAGTAAAACCCGCTTGCCCTGCGCGGCGTCGATCAGCGAAACCACCTCGCAGCTTTCCCCCTCGTTCAACAACTTTTCGTTGAACAGCACGCGCAATCCAATGTCATGGGCCTGCGTCCCGTTAGACAAGTAAGGCCTGCCCTCAAGGCGGGCTTCGATGGAACCGGCTTCGCTCTTCACATCGAAATACTTGCGCAAGCCGCCCAGGGTCGAGGTCGTCAGATTCCATGGCAATGACTGTTCGCGGTGAATCCAGCCGGGGTCTGCGGGAATGACGTAAAACGCCTGGCTCGGGACCGTCACGAATACTTCAAAGTGCTGCACTTCGCGGGCCGCGAACGCACCCTGGCAGGCCATTGCCGACACCATCAGGACCGTCAGTTGTCTGAACATAGTCATCAGCCTTTCACATCGAGTTTCTTGCGGCTCTCGCCTTCAACCAGCGTGAAGCGGTACTCGCGGCCAGCCTGTTTCTCGAACTCGAAATGGCGGCCGGCCAGAACATGATGCTTGGTGGTCGGCTGGCAGTCCTGGTCATTCTTGACCGAGCAATCCTTGAACTCATCGATCACCACCACGGTGTTGCCGGTATTGCGGATCCGGTACCTGGCCGCCTCGTTTTCGATCACGCTGGCGTAACGCGGGGCCTTGGGGCGAACGAAAAACACCGCGCCATACCCGGCCAGCACCGTGACCCCGGCGGACAGGGCTTTCTTGTACTGCTCACGCTCCTCGCCGGAGACGGCGAATTCGTCTTCCTTCTCGGGCACCACCGGTATGAAACGCACACGGAAATAGCGCTCTTTGTCGCGCTCGCCCATGTACAGCAACCGCGTGCCCTGCATGCCACTGGCGGGCACGATCAGTCGCGCCGGGCTGGCCATCAAGCCATCCCGGGAATTGCCCTCGGCATTGGATTTGAGCGGCACCTCCCGCGACTTGCCATCGGCGTCGTAGAGGATTTCAAGGATGTTGACCTTGACGAAAGCGGTGCTGTCGCCGCCGTTATAGACGCGTTTCAAAAAGGTACTTTTGTCACCGTCCAGGTAGTCGTAGACCGTGCCGATATTGATGTTCGGCCCGGCATGTGCCGTCTGGGTGAACAAACAAAAACCAATCAGTGCCAACCGACGTTTCATCGTCATTTACCTCATAAAAAAATTCGGGGTGTCGGGCATCAGCCTGCCGTCGGCGTCTCAAGCGTCAGGTCCGCCAGGGTGTCCGGCGTGCAACGCAGATCGCCAATCATCAGCACGTTGTTTTCCGTGCGGCCACGGCTCGGGTCGAGGCGGAACTGGCACAGCAACTGGTTGCCGTGGCGCACTTCCAGGGTCGGGGAACCGGCGTTCATTTCCATGGAGAAGAAGCCGTCCACCTCACTGACCCCGCGACTGGCGTGGTTGATGATGTGATGGCCCTTGAGCGGGTTGCCCTGGGGGTCGATCAGGCGACCGAGGACAGTGAGGGTTCGCATCACGCGAATCTGGCGATAATCCACGCCGCCCTTGTTCAGGTGATAACTGGAACGGACCGGCTGGATGGTCGCGGCAGGCACGTGGTTGCCTTCGAAATCGAAACTGACGGAGCTGCTTTTGTAGGCCGTGATCGGCACAAAATTGCGTCCGGGCTTGAGGACTGCGCTGCCACCGCTCAGATCGTCGGCACGTAAAGTGATGTCTTCGATGTCCGATTCGACATCGATGATCATGCCCGCACCGTTGCGGTGGTATTGGCTGGTCACGACCATTTTTTGCCCGCCGACGGCGACGGTGCTGTCGAGGTTCAGACCACCGGTGAAGTCGTTGTTGTAAGAGGAGCGCTGGATAAATCCGTCGGCGTTGGCCAGGTCCGATCGCATCGTCGCCATCGCGTTCATGCCGATGCCATAGGTGTCGGTGATCGCCGTGGCGGAAACGCTTTGCAGCAGGTGGTCCTGCAAGTCTTTGCGGTAAGTGATCGAGGCATTGTTGTCACGCCCGCCATCGCGATCGGTGCGGGTGCCGATGCTGCCGGACAACTGTTCTCCCGGGCCACCCAGCGCCACGCTCACGCTCAGGTCAAGGCCGCGATTTCGATCATTGCCCGAACTGACGCTGCCCGGCCTGTCGAACAGCGACAGGCGCCAATTGGCGTCGCTGCCAAACAGTTGCGTGCGTTGAGTCCAACCCAGGTCCACGCCGACGCCTTCGGTGTTGCCTTCACTGTGGGACACCCGGGCATTGACCGAACTTTTGCTGGTGAGGCGATGATTGAGAGACAAGGACGAGTTACTGGTCTGACCGATAAATACATTGCGCTGCCGCACGCGCGTGCCGTCGGGCAAAGTGTCGTAGAGCCGGGTGGTGTCGAGCCAGCTGCGGTTATGGCTGGCGACGAGGCTGCCGCTGCCGTAGGAATAAAGCCCCTGCACGTCGAAACCGGTGCCGTAGTCCTCGGTCTTGTAGACGTTGGCGAAGACGCTGGCGTTGTGGACGATGGCCCAGTCGACCGATGTGCCGTATTGCAGGGTGTCTTTCACTTGTCGACCCGACAGGCCGAGAATCACCCGCGGGTGCAGCAGGAAGTTGAATGCGGCGCCGGCAGTCATGTCGCCATCGGCCTGCTCATCCCAGTTGCTGAGCATTTTCGATTCACGCCCGGCAAACAGGTTGTAGCGCCAGCGCTCGTCATGATTGCGCCAATTGTTGGGCTTGTAGACCAGCTCCTGCGTGCTGGAGGTGATCTGGCCGTCTTCGATCAGCCGCACTTCCACGTCATAGATGCCGCCGGGCAATGGCCGCGTATCGAGGGTCTGCAAACCGGCGGGTATCGCCTGAGTATTGATCAGCAAGCCGTCGCGGTAGATCTCCACCGAGCCCTGACGATTGGCCGTGACATAGATCGGGTAGACCGCCGGTTTCGGGTTATTGATGGCCAGGCTGTCGGAGCTGCCGTACATGACGCCGAGCGCGGTGTCGGGGCTGGCGCCGAAGGAGCGCGGCTGACGGGTCAGGCCTTCCGAGGTGGGCGTGAACAAGCCCAGGCGCAGGAAGTTGCCTTCCAGTTCGCGCTGGGTAAAGAGCTCGTGCATGGCGTGATAGAGCTGATTGTCCACACCACCGAGGCGTGACAACTGCAGGTTGACCGCCTGGGTCCAGTTGCCCAGGCTGCTGCTCGCTTCCAGACCGTATCGACCACCGAGGTCCTGGTTCTGACCGCCATTGAGGTTCAGCTGGTTGCGCACGATCAACCCGGTGCTGCCGCCTTCGGGCTGGTTGTAATAGCGCTGCACCTGATCATCGCGTTCGGCGTTTTGCGTGAGGATCGACACCAGCGAGTTTTCCAGGCTGTAGTGCACGGCCAGCAGTTGTTCGGGGCAATTGGCTTGGCAGGCGCCCAGCACCACGCCTTGTTTCAGGTAGTTGGCCCAGATGTCGCGCTCGCTGGGCTTGATCATGCTGTCGCTGACATCGGTGAAGTCAACGAGGGTTATTCGATCGTCGCGGGTCAGCACGACCATCGCCTCACCGAGAAACTGTTGATCAAGTTCCACGCGCACCGCCAGCGGCACATCAAAGAAGTGCTCTTCGAACTCGCTCGGTAATCCCTTGGCTTGCGCAAGTAAACTTCGGGGTGTGTGGCCGTTGTCCGCTGGCGCGGCCAGGGCAGTCGCACAAAAACATAGGGCAAGCGCCGTCGCGATGGGAGTCATCGGGAACATGAACGAAATACTCTGAAGATAAATTCGTTGAAACCCGATCGACAGGCACAACCTCCCTGGCGATCGGTGAACGTTGCCAAGTAAGACAGAACTTACTTACAGCACGCGCTTACTTCAGATGCGCGGAATGGCATCAAAGATGACGACCGGGTTGGCGGTGTAGATCCCCACCTGACTGTTGCCCGGCTTCTCTGCCGTAATCACCAGGTCGGCGCGCATGCCACCGTTGGACTCGGCGTCGCCGACGACTTCCTGAGAATCAGCGGTCAATGGCGTGCCATTGAAGGTGTAAGTCAGAGGAATGTTCAAGGCTGGATTACCATTGAACAGCGGAGTAGGACCGCCCACGACATAAGCGCCGACCGAGCCATTGGTGTGTTGAACATCATAGGTGCCACGGACTTCCGTCAGGGTGCCGGAGCCGACGACATACTGCATTTTCTCGTCTTTGCCGAAGTCTTTGTCTACAGGCTGAGCGTGGAAGACCTTGCTCGGAATATCAGCGGTAATGTTGATGGAGGTGCGCGATTCTTCCGCCGCGAACGCCATCGAAGTGCTCAGGGCCAGGAGGGTCATCGGAACGGCGATTGCAAACGTCTTGAACATTATTGTGTACCTGTATTTTTTCAAAGGATTGGACCGAGGAAAGTTGGGCAAGCGGAAATCTCTCCATACGGTGATGGCGATTTCGCTTAACTTTCGACGCCAAAGAATGATCGTCCAATCCCATGAGAAAGTAAGTACGCAACTTCCGAAGAACATGTAGTAACAACGGCGTTCGAACAATAGGAAAAACACTGGAAAAACGCCAACTCGATTGTTTTACCCTCAGAGAAATACTACACACAGTTTTCACCTGAAAAAGCACACAGATAGGAACTAATTGAATTCCAAAAGATGAAGACTACTTATCTTGCAACAGCGGAACAATTATCAATCGATGAGCCTCCATGATTAGTTTAATTGCTCTAAAAGAGCAACCCATACCGTATTCCTCATCGCTCAGCGCGTCTGGCCGTCAAGCGGTGGCGCAGACCGACCATTGGTCCAGTAGGCTTGCGCTCACCTAAAGATATATCTTAAGTTGTATCTAAACACGACGAGAGAAGACGCAAAAATGAGAGACCATCATTCCCACCGAGACCATAGCGACAGCCGCGACGGCTTCGAGAAACGCCCTGGCCCCGGCCGTGAACGCGGTGGCCGCGGCCCCCGGGTGTTTGCCCCCGGCGACCTGAAACTGCTGCTGTTGGCGTTGATCGCGGAGCAGCCCTGCCACGGCTATGACCTGATCCGTCAGATCGAAAGCATGTTCGACGGCGCCTACTGCCCCAGCCCCGGCGTGATCTACCCGACCCTGACCTTTCTCGAAGAAAGCGAAATGATTCTGGGCGATGCCGAAGGCGGCAAAAAACGCTACACCGTCACCGACGCCGGACGCCTGTCATTGACCGAACAGGCGATTGCGCTGGACGGTGTGCGGATGCGCATCGAGGTCAGCAAGCGCTCGCTGCGCGGTCATGACCGTCCCGCCGAGATCCACGAGGCGGTGCACAACTTGCGTCACGCCTTGCAGATGCACCACGGCCGCTGGAGCCCGGAAGAAATCCTGCGGGTGCGCGACCTGCTCAACAACACCGCCAAGGCCATCGTCGACGGCCCTGCCGTTCAACCCGTTCAGGAGCAAGCCGAATGAGTGAAGTGATCGTGCAATCCATCCACCGTGTCATGCATGAAATCAAACGCCGTCGTCTGCAGGTGTTGCGCGTGGTCGACCTGACGCCGCGCATGCGCCGGATTACCCTGGGCGGGCCGGAGCTGGCCGGCTTCGTCAGCCTCGGTACGGACGACCACGTCAAACTGCTGTTCCCGCAGACCGCGGCGGAACACGCGGCGCTGGAAACGCTGGTGCTCGGCGCGGGCAAGGACAACGGGCCGATGCCAGCGATGCGCGACTACACGCCACGTCGTTACGACCTCGACACGCTGGAACTGGACATCGATTTCGTGCTGCACGGCGACGGCCCTGCCTCGACCTGGGCCGAGCAAGCCAAACCCGGCCAGTTCCTGCACATCGGTGGGCCACGCGGCTCGATGATCGTGCCGGACATGTTCGACAGCTACCTGCTGATCGGCGACGAAACCGCCCTGCCCGCCATCGCCCGTCGCCTCGAAGGCCTGGCGGCCAATCGCCGTGCGCTGGTGGTTGTGGAAGTGGAGAACGGCGCTGAACAACAACGCCTGGAAAGCGCCGCGCAGGTCCATGTGATCTGGGTGCTGCGCGAAGGCGGCAAGGACAACCTGCTGACGACCGTGAAGCAACTGCAAGTGCCGAGCGGCAATCTCTATGCGTGGGTGGCGACGGAGACCAAAGTGTCGCGGCAGATTCGGCGGGTCTTGCTTGATGAGCACGGCTTGAATGAGCAGAGGGTCAAAGCAGTCGGCTACTGGCGATTGGATGACAGCGACGATGAATAACTAAAGGTTACCTGTCTTCCCTGTGGCGAGGGGACTTGCCCCTTCGCCACAGCAGCTCCCTCGCCATAGTTCAGGTTCACTTTCGGGCAAGCCACCGATCCAGCCCGATCACCATCAGCGCAACGATCACAAACCCCACCAACAATCCCCCCGCATTCACAAACACCTGTGGATAACCCAACTTATCCACATCAATGAACGGATAGGGATAAACCGCCAGCAGATGCCCGCGCCACAACACATAGGCGAAGTACCCCAGCGGGAAAATCACCCACAGGCCAATGTGCCGCAGCCGTAACGTACCTTTGGGCACGCACCGCCACCAATAGGCCAGAAACAGCAGCGGCATGATGTCGTGCAGCACTTCATCCGCCAGGAACTGCCAGCCTTCGGGGTGCCACAAATGCCGCAGCAACACGCTGTACGCCAGCCCCACCACAGCGATGCTCACGGCAATCGCGCTGCTCACCCACGGCTGCAAAAACCAGCGTCGAGCCGCAGACTCGCGAGACGTCCATTCGCAGGTCAGAACCGTCGCCACCAGCGTGTTGGTCAGCACCGTGAAATAGCTGAAAAAGCTCACCAGACCGCCGATCAACCTGGCATCCAGCGTCCAGCGCGAATACAGAATCAGGTACAGCTGAATGGCCAGTCCCGCCCAGCCCAGTACCGCCGCAGCGGCCACAAAACGACGCCTCGCGACCGAGCCCTGCATGTTCAGACCGGTCGCTTGGTGCGCATCAACTTCACGTACAAACGCTCGACTTTCTCCCGGGCCCACGGGGTTTTGCGCAGGAACGTCAGGCTCGACTTGATGCTCGGGTCGCTCTTGAAGCAGCGGATATCAATGCGCTCGGCCAGCCCCGACCATTCGTAATGTTCAACCAGGGCGTTGAGGATTTGTTCCAGCGTCACGCCATGCAGCGGGTTGTTGTTCTGTTCGGTCATGCCGGGCCTTCGAGCGATGTAAGGAGTGGGAAGCCGCGCACCTTAGCCGAGGGTGTGATCGGGTGGAAGCGCTGCGTGCGCTATCAGTCAATGTAGGTGACGTTGAAGATCGCCGCCCGACACTGTTACCAAATCTGAAACGATCCATGTCCATAAAAGCCCTTTCTCTATTTGTAACAGAACATTATCCTTGCGCCGCCAAGCTGAAACGCTTCTTCAAACTGCTTTACGCCCTGCTGCACTCCATAATTCCCTAGAAAAAGACCCAGAATTTCTTCTCTATGCCTTACTTTCAAACTTCGCGAGACAGCGCTGTCTGCACAGCTATCGCCAGCCGAAAAGCCCTGAACCTGATCGGTGGACTCACCGCACTGGGCTTTGCCACCTGCACCCAGGCGGCGCCCGCCTTCGATAGCGATTCACCGTGGATGCTCGGCGACTGGAACGGCACGCGCACCGAACTTGCGGAAAAAGGCTACGACTTCAAAGTCGATTACACCGGCGAAATGGGCAGCAACCTGCATGGCGGCTACGACCATGACCGCACCGCGCGCTACAGCGACCAGTTCGGTTTCGGCACGCACCTGGATTTGCAGAAAATCCTCGGTTGGGACGACGCTGAATTTCAGCTGACCATCACCGAGCGCAACGGCAACAACATCAGCAACGACCGCATCAACGATCCGCGCGTGGGCGGCTTTACGTCGGCCCAGGAAGTCTGGGGCCGTGGGCAAACCTGGCGCCTGACGCAGATGTGGTACCAGCAGAAATTCTTCGACCAGAAGCTCGACATCAAGGCCGGTCGTTTTGGCGAAGGCGAAGACTTCAACAGCTTCCCGTGCGACTTCCAGAACCTGGCGTTCTGCGGCTCCCAAGTCGGTAACTGGGTCGGCGACGTCTGGTACAACTGGCCGGTCAGCCAATGGGCGTTGCGCGTCAAATATCACCTGACGCCGGAGCTGTATGCGCAGGTCGGTGCCTACGAGCAAAACCCGTCGAACCTGGATCGCGACAACGGTTTCAAGCTCAGCGGCAGCGGCACCCAGGGCGCGATTTTGCCGGTGGAACTGGTGTGGACGCCGAAACTCAACGGCCTTCCGGGCGAATACCGCGCCGGTTATTACTACAGCAGCGCCAGCGCCACCGATGTCTATAAGGACAGCAATGGTCAGCCGGCGGCCCTGAGTGGCGAAGCCTATCGCAGTGCATCGAGCAAACACGGCGTGTGGCTTGGCATTCAGCAGCAGATCACCAGCGTCGCCAGCGATAACAGCCGTGGTTTGAACGTGTTTGCCAACGGCACGATGCACGACAAGAAGACCAACGCCATCGACAACTACGTCCAGGCTGGCGTGGTCTACAAGGGCTTGTTCGACGCGCGCGCCAAAGACGACATCGGCTTCGCCCTGGCCCGGGTTCACGTCAACCCGGCCTACCGCAAAAACGCCGAGGCGACCAATCAGGCCCGCGCCGTCTTCAACTACGACGATCCGTCGTACCTGCCGCCGCAAGACACTGAATACAGCGCCGAGCTCTATTACGGCGTGCATGTGACGAACTGGCTGACCGTGCGCCCGAACCTGCAATACATCCGCCATCCCGGTGGCGTGGACCAGGTCGATGACGCCCTGATTGGCGGGATCAAGATCACTTCATCCTTCTGACCCACCCCCCCCCTATAGGAGCAGAGCTTGCTCACGATGACAGAGTGTCAGTTGACGAAGATGCGGTCTGACACACCGCCATCGCGAGCAAGCACTGCTCCTACAAGGGTTGCAACACCTGAACAAGCTCTAACCAAGTTTCACTTTTATAACTGAACCATGCCCACGCCAGATCGTCATCTACAGTGAACTTGCGCGGGACTACTTAAAACGTCACGGAGAACCACACTATGAGCACTGATGGTGCTTTGAGTCGAAGCCGTCTGTTGCCGAGCCTGCTCGGCATCCTGCTTCTGCTAATGGGCCTGGCCATGCTGGCAGGCGGGATCAAGCTGAGCATGCTCGGCGGCTCGCTGTATTACCTGCTGGCCGGTATCGGCCTGACGCTGACCGGCGTGCTGCTGATGATGGCCCGCCGCGCTGCGCTGGGCCTGTACGCATTGGTGCTGTTCGCCAGCACTGTTTGGGCACTGTGGGAAGTCGGCCTCGACTGGTGGCAACTGGTGCCGCGCCTGGCGCTGTGGTTTGCGCTGGGTATCGTCATGCTGCTGCCTTGGTTTCGTCGCCCGCTGCTGCGCGAAGGCGCTGCACCGATGGGCACCGGCGCCCTGAGCGTCGCCGTGGTCGTGGCGGGCGTGGCCGCATTGGCCAGCCAGTTCACCAGCCCGGGTGAAATCAAAGGCCAACTGGACCGCGACAGCGTGCCCGGCATGACCAACACCGCGCCGGCCATGCCCGACGGCGACTGGAACTCCTACGGCCGCAGCGCTCACGGTGATCGTTACTCGCCCCTGGCACAGATCACCCCGCAAAACGCGCACAAACTGGTCCCGGCGTGGACTTACCGCACCGGCGACCTGCCGGGTCCGAACGATCCGGGCGAGACCACCGCTGAAAACACCCCGCTGAAAGTCAACGGCATGCTGTACGTGTGCACGCCGCACAGCCAGGTGATCGCGCTGGACCCGGACACCGGCAAGGAAATCTGGCGTTTCGACCCTAAGCTCTCCACGCAAAACGCGGCGAACTTCAAGGGGTGGGCGCACATGACCTGCCGTGGCGTGTCGTACCACGATGACGCCGTCTACGCCTCCGAGCAGAGCCCGACCGGCAGCGCCAGCGCCGCTGTCACCAACGCCTGCCCACGCCGGATCTTCCTGCCGACCGCCGACACCCGTCTGATCGCCCTCAACGCTGACACCGGCAAGATGTGCGAAGACTTCGGCGACAAGGGCCAGGTTGACCTGCGCGCCAACATCGGCGGCTTCACCGCCGGCGGTTACTACTCCACCTCGCCTCCTGCGGTCACCAAAGACCTGGTGGTGATTGGCGGCCACGTGACTGACAACGTCTCCACCGACGAGCCAAGCGGCGTGATCCGTGCGTTCGACGTGCACACCGGCAAACTGGTGTGGAACTGGGACAGCGGCAAGCCGGACGACACCACGCCGATTGCCGAAGGCCAGACCTACACCCGCAATTCGCCGAACATGTGGTCCATGTTCGCGGTCGACGAAAAACTCGGCATGCTCTACCTGCCGATGGGCAACCAGACGCCGGACCAGTTCGGTGGCGCTCGCACCCCTGAATCGGAACTGCACGCCGCCGGCCTGACCGCGCTGGACATCGCCACCGGCAAAGTGCGCTGGCACTTCCAGTTCACCCACCATGACCTGTGGGACATGGACGTCGGCGGCCAGCCAACCCTGATGGACCTGAAAACCGCTGACGGCGTGAAGCCGGCGGTACTCGCGTCCACCAAGCAAGGCAGCATCTACGTGCTGGACCGCAGCACCGGCAAAGCCATTGTGCCGATCAACGAAGTGCCGGTGCCACAAGGCGCTGTCGCCGGTGATCACACCTCGCCGACCCAACCCAAGTCCGACCTCAACTTCATGCCGCCGCCGTTGAAAGAGCGCGACATGTGGGGTGTCACGCCGTTCGACCAACTGGTCTGCCGGATCACCTTCAAATCCCTGCGCTACGACGGCCCGTTCACCCCGCCATCGCTGCAAGGTTCGATCGTTTATCCGGGTAACTTCGGCGTGTTCGACTGGGGCGGTGTCTCGGTGGATCCGGTGCGTCAGATCCTGTTCGTGAACCCGGACTGGATGGCCTTCAAATCGAAGCTGATCCCGGCTGCGGAAATCGCTGCCCAAGGCCCGCGTAAAAGCGAAACCGAAGGCGTACAGCCAAACAAAGGCGCGCCGTACGGCGTCGTCCTCGAACCCCTGCTGTCGCCGATGGGCCTGCCGTGCCAGGCTCCGGCGTGGGGTTACGTGGCCGCGGTCGATCTGACCACCCATGAAAAAATCTGGATGCACAAGAACGGCACCGTGCGCGACAGCTCACCGGTTCCGATCCCGTTGAGCATGGGCGTACCCAGCCTGGGCGGCACCTTCACCACCGCCGGTGGCGTCGCGTTCCTCAGCGGCACCCTCGACCAATACCTGCGCGCCTACGACGTGAAAAACGGCAAGCAACTGTGGGAAGGTCGCCTGCCGGCCGGCGCGCAAACCACACCGATGACCTACACCGGCAAGGACGGCAAGCAATACGTGCTGGTTGTTGCCGGCGGTCACGGGTCGCTGGGCACCAAGCAAGGCGACTATGTGATGGCGTACAAACTGTCCGAGTAAGTTCTAGCGGCGGTTAATGGAAAGGCGACTCCTGCGAGGGGGTCGCCTTTTTTGTGGCCACTATTTTTGTCACCCCACTCCTACAATTGGACTGGGTTCATCTGCTACTGCTGGGTCGGCTATCAGGCGGGCAAGTTGGCGCGGTGCATCTACACTGGACAGGTCAACACACTCACCTGTCCAGACCCTGAACACACACCTTGAAATATCCCGTGCCATTGAAACCACCCCCCACCTGCCCCATCTAACACCCATACCCCATTGCGCAGGTGCCCCATGAGCGACCAGCAAGACTTCCCCGAAGACCCGAGCGAGTACAACGAAGCCGAGCAAATCGAACACCACGCCACCGGCAAAGGCCTCGCCCTGCCCGGCCAGAACCTGCCGGACAAGGTCTACATCATCCCGATCCACAACCGCCCGTTCTTCCCGGCTCAAGTACTGCCGGTCATCGTCAACGAAGAACCCTGGGCCGAAACCCTCGACCTGGTCAGCAAGGCCGATCACCACTCCCTGGCCCTGTTCTACATGGACACGCCCCAGGAAGACCCGCGCCATCTCAACACCGGCGCACTCCCCGAGTACGGCACCCTGGTCAAGGTGCACCACGCCAGCCGTGAAAACGGCAAACTGCAATTCGTCGCCCAGGGCCTGACCCGGGTGCGCATCAAGACCTGGCTCAAGCACCATCGCCCGCCGTACCTGGTGGAAGTCGAATACCCGCACCAGCCCACCGAGCCGACCGACGAGGTCAAGGCCTACGGCATGGCGCTGATCAACGCGATCAAGGAACTGCTGCCGCTCAACCCGCTGTACAGCGAAGAGCTGAAAAACTACCTCAACCGCTTCAGCCCCAACGACCCGTCGCCGCTGACCGACTTCGCCGCCGCCCTGACCTCCGCCACCGGTGGCGAACTGCAAGAAGTGCTCGACTGCGTGCCCATGCTCAAGCGCATGGAAAAAGTCCTGCCGATGCTGCGCAAGGAAGTCGAAGTTGCACGCCTGCAGAAAGAGATTTCCGCCGAAGTTAACCGCAAGATCGGCGAGCATCAGCGCGAGTTCTTCCTCAAGGAACAACTCAAGGTCATCCAGCAAGAGCTGGGCCTGACCAAAGACGATCGCAGCGCTGACATCGAGCAGTTCGAGCAACGCCTCACCGGCAAAGTGCTCTCGCCGCAGGCGCAGAAACGCATCGAAGAGGAAATGAACAAGCTGTCGATCCTCGAGACCGGCTCGCCGGAGTACGCGGTCACCCGCAACTACCTCGACTGGGCGACCTCGGTGCCGTGGGGCGTGTACGGCGAGGACAAACTCGACCTCAAGCACGCGCGCAAGGTACTGGACAAACACCATGCCGGCCTCGACGACATCAAGGACCGCATCCTCGAATTCCTCGCGGTCGGTGCTTACAAAGGCGAGATCAGCGGCTCTATCGTGCTGCTGGTCGGCCCGCCGGGCGTGGGTAAAACCAGCGTCGGCAAGTCCATCGCCGAATCCCTTGGCCGGCCGTTCTACCGCTTCAGCCTCGGCGGCATGCGCGACGAAGCCGAGATCAAGGGCCACCGCCGCACCTACATCGGCGCGCAACCGGGCAAACTCGTACAGGCGTTGAAAGACGTCGAAGTGATGAACCCGGTGATCATGCTCGATGAGATCGACAAGATGGGCCAAAGCTATCAGGGCGACCCGGCCTCGGCGCTGCTGGAAACCCTCGATCCGGAACAGAACGTCGAATTCCTCGACCACTATCTGGACCTGCGTCTGGACCTGTCGAAAGTGCTGTTCGTGTGCACCGCCAACACCCTGGACTCAATCCCCGGCCCGTTGCTGGACCGGATGGAAGTGATTCGCCTGTCGGGTTACATCACCGAAGAAAAAATCGCCATCGCCAAGCGTCACCTGTGGCCGAAACAACTGGAAAAGGCCGGCGTGTCCAAAGGCAGCCTGAGCATCAGCGACAGCGCGCTCAAAGCCTTGATCGACGGTTACGCCCGCGAAGCCGGTGTGCGCCAGTTGGAAAAACAACTGGGCAAACTGGTGCGCAAAGCCGTGGTGAAATTGATCGACGACCCCAAAGCCGTCATCAAACTCGGCCCCAAAGACCTCGAAACCTCACTCGGTCATCCGGTGTTCCGCAACGAGCAAGTGTTGTCCGGCACCGGCGTTATCACCGGTCTGGCCTGGACCAGCATGGGCGGCGCGACCTTGCCGATCGAAGCGACGCGGATCCACACGCTGAACCGTGGCTTCAAACTCACCGGGCAATTGGGTGATGTGATGAAAGAGTCGGCGGAAATCGCCTACAGCTACGTCAGTTCCAACCTGAAATCGTTTGGCGGCGATCCGAAATTCTTCGACGAAGCCTTCGTCCACCTCCACGTCCCGGAAGGCGCCACCCCGAAAGACGGCCCGAGCGCCGGCGTGACCATGGCCAGCGCCCTGCTCTCGCTCGCACGCAACCAGCCGCCGAAAAAAGGCGTGGCCATGACCGGCGAACTGACGTTGACCGGGCACGTCCTGCCAATTGGCGGGGTACGCGAGAAGGTGATTGCGGCGCGGCGGCAGAAGATCTTCGAGTTAATCTTGCCGGAGCCTAACCGTGGCAGCTTTGAGGAGCTGCCGGATTATCTGAAAGAAGGGATCACCGTGCATTTCGCCAAGCGCTTTGCGGATGTGGCGAAGATATTGTTCTGATCGTTAGGTAGTGCCTGGACCACTGCTTTCGCGAGCAGGCTTGCTCCCACTGGGTTATTGCAATCCATGGTGGGAGCGGGCTTGCCCGCGAAGGCGTCGGCACTGACGGCGCAAATCCCCAGCGCTGTCACACTTTGTCTCATCTTCAGTTATGCTCGCCGTTCGTCGTGAACGCCGGAGCCGCTGACCCTATGTCCCCCACTCGCTTGTTTGTCCCCCTCGCCCTTTCCTTGCTGGCCGCCTGCGCCACGCAGCCGAAACAGAACGTGACCGTGGAAAAACAAAGCCAATGCCCGGTGAAACTCAACAACGGGCAAAACTTGATCCTGACCCTGCCGAGCAACCCGAGTACGGGTTACCGCTGGGCGATCCAGGATTCGGCCGGTGGTGTGCTGCATGCGCTCAGCCCCGAGGTGTACAGCAACCCCGAGGACGCTGGCATCGTCGGCAGCGCCGGTATTTCGACCTGGCGCTTTCAGGCGTTTGCCGCCGGCACCGGGCGTTTGCGCCTGACCTCGCAGCAGCCTTGGGCGCCGGAAGTGTTGCCGGTGGACACCTTCGATTGCGCGATTTCGGTTATTAACTGATCGTGGGCTGGCTGATTCTGGCGCTGATGGGCGCGGTGACCTTCCTGTATGGCGTAAGCGTGCACGCGACGTTGCTTTGTCTGCTGGTCAAACCGTTGCCAGTACTGGCCCTGCTCGGTTGGCTGCATGACGCGCCGCCCAGCGACTATCGACGCTGGATCAGCCTTGGCCTGATTTTCTCGCTGCTGGGCGATGTGTTGCTGGCCTGGCCGGGGGATCTGTTTGTGTTTGGTCTCGGGGCGTTTCTGGTTGCACACCTGGCTTATCTCAAAGCCTATTTGAGCGATTGCCGGCGGTTGGCGGCGTTGCCCTTGGTGATTGCCCTGGGCGTCGGCGCAGTATTGTTGGGGATTTTGATTTCCCACGGTCTCGGCCCATTGCTGGTTCCGGTGATTGTTTATGGCCTGGCCATCAGCGCAATGCTCTGGCGGGCACTGGCTCGCTTGGGCACGGAGGTGCCAAAACGCTCGGCACTGCTGGCGGCGGCAGGTGCGCTGGCGTTTGTGTTCTCCGACAGCGTTATTGGTATCAGCCGCTTTGTGGCGCCGTTCGATGCGGCGCCTTACGTGATCATCGTCAGTTACTGGCTGGGGCAGTGGGGGATCACGGCGTCGGCGTTCGGCCCCCAGTATCAAGCACGCCACACGCTGTAGCAGCTGCCGAAGGCTGAGTTCGAGGGCAAAGCCCTCGCCTCCCAAACAACATCAATCGTACTTAAGTGACGCAAAACAAGGCACGACTGCTTCGCAGCCGAACGCAGCCTTCGGCAGCTGCTACAGGATTGCGTACGCCTTCGGCACGGTTTATCAGACAACCCGCGCATCCCCCCGTCAATTTGGCTAAAATGCCGGCCTTTTCCACCAACGCCGCTGGAACCGCCGTGAGCAAAGAACCCGATCGCCTTTTCGCCCAGCCTTTGGCCCAGGTGCCTGACTTCGCCTTTAACGAGGACGTGGTGCGGGTGTTCCCGGACATGATCAAGCGTTCGGTGCCGGGCTATCCGACCATCGTGGAAAACCTCGGCGTGCTCGCCGCGCAATTCGCCCAGCCCAACAGCGTGCTCTACGACCTCGGTTCGTCCCTGGGCGCTGTGACTCAAGCCTTGCGCCGACACGTGCGCACCGACGGTTGCCGGGTGATCGCTGTGGATAACTCGACGGCAATGGTCGAACGCTGCCGCGAATACCTCAACGGTCAGGACTCGATGTTCCAGGAGTTGCTGCCCGTTGAAGTAATCGAGGGCGACATCCTCGCCCTCGACTTCCAGCCCGCCTCGGTGGTGGCGTTGAACTTCACCCTGCAATTCATCGCCCCGGACCAGCGCACGGCATTGCTGTCGCGCATCCGCCAATCGCTGTTGCCGGGTGGCGCGCTGATCCTGTCAGAGAAGCTGCGTTTCAATGACCCCGAAGAACACGCGCTGCTCACCGACCTGCACGTCGCCTTCAAACGCGCCAACGGCTACAGCGAACTGGAAATCGCCCAGAAACGCAGCGCCATCGAAAACGTCATGAAGCCCGACAGCCTCGAAGAACACCGCGAGCGCCTGCTGGCCGCCGGGTTCTCGAAAGTCGTGCCGTGGTTCCAGTGTCTTAACTTTGCCTCGTTGATTGCCTTGCCATGATTGATCTGTCCCCCCTCGCCCGCCGTCTGGCCGGTACACCACTGGCCGCCTGGGCCAACACCCTGCAAGCGCAACTCGACAAGAAAATGGATAAGGGTCATGGCGACCTGGAACGTTGGCAGAGTGCACTGGATGCATTGCCGAAGCTTCAGCCGAGCGAAGTCGACTTGCTCAACGGCCTGATGCTGGACACCGAGTGCGACGACGAAACCCGTGCGCAAATGCGTACCGCGCTGATGGGTTTATCGCCATGGCGCAAAGGACCGTTTGATCTGTTCGGCGTGCACGTCGACACCGAATGGCGTTCAGACTGGAAATGGTCGCGTGTTGCACCGCATCTGGATCTGAAGGGCAAACGCATTCTTGATGTGGGTTGCGGCAACGGTTACTACATGTGGCGCATGCTCGGCGCCGGTGCCGACAGCGTGATCGGCGTTGACCCGAACTGGCTGTTCTTCTGCCAGTTCCAGGCCGTGCAGCGCTACCTGTCAGAACCGAATGCCTGGCACCTGCCATTCCCGTTCGAAGACTTGCCGCCGGAGCTGGAAGGCTTCGATACGGTGTTTTCCATGGGCGTGTTCTATCACCGCCGTTCGCCGATCGAGCATTTGCTGGCGCTGAAGGATTGCCTGGTCAAAGGCGGTGAACTGGTGCTGGAGACGCTGGTGATCGAAGGCGATCAGCAGCAGGTGCTGGTGCCGGAAGACCGTTATGCGCAGATGCGCAACGTGTGGTTCCTGCCGTCGGTGCCGGCGCTGGAATTGTGGTTGCGCCGTGCCGGGTTTACCGATGTGCGTTGCGTGGACGTGAGCGTGACCACGGTCGAGGAACAGCGCGGGACGGAGTGGATGAAGTATCAGTCGCTGAGCGACTTCCTGGAACCGGACGATCACAGCAAAACGATTGAAGGGCTTCCGGCGCCGATGCGTGCGGTCATCGTGGCCCGCAAGTAAACCGAAGCTTTCAGCAACACCGAAGATCAAATGTGGGAGCTGGCTTGCCTGCGATAGCGGAGTGTCAGACAGCAAAGATGTCGACTGTCAGCCCCTCATCGCGGGCAAGCCAGCTCCCACATTGATCGGGTTCTCAAGTTCACTCCTCGGTGCGACTCAATCTGCTGGCTTGGCTCTTCGGGCCTTGAAAAACTCGCTGAGCACCGCCCCGCACTCCTGCGCCAACACCCCGCCTTCAAACAACACCCGGTGGTTCAAAAACCCTTGGGTGAAGAACTGCCCCTGACTCTGCACAATCCCGGCCTTGGGCTCCAGCGCGCCATACACCACCCGCGCAATCCGCGAATGCACGATCAGGCCGGCGCACATGCTGCACGGTTCCAGCGTCACGTACAGCGTGCTGCCCGGCAGGCGATAGTTGCTCGCGGCCAAGGCTGCGGCGCGGATCGCGACCATTTCAGCGTGGGCACTCGGGTCGTTGCCGCTGATCGGGCAATTGAAGCCGCGACCGATGATCTCGCCGTCCTGCACCAACACAGCGCCCACGGGCACTTCACCCAACGCTGCGCCTTGTGCAGCCAAGGCCAGGGCTTCGCGCATGAAGTCGCGATCACGGCTGCGGTCGATGATCGCGGCGGGACGTATCTGACGCATCAGGCCACCTCGATAGCGGCCATCAGGCCGGTTTCCATGTGATCGATCACATGGCAATGGAACATCCAGATGCCCGGGTTATCCGCTACCAGCGCCACTTGCGCACGCTCGTTCTTGCCCAACAGATACGTGTCGGTGAAGTACGGAATGACCTTGTGCCGGTTCGAGGCAATGACTTTGAAGCTCATGCCGTGCAAGTGAATCGGGTGCTGATACTGAGTCATGTTCTTCAATTCGAAAATGTAGCTCTTGCCCTTCTCAAGCTTGGCAATCGGGCGGTCGGCGCAGGTCTTGTCCGTGATGTCCCAGGCCTTGCCGTTAATCTGCCACAGGCTCGGCGGTTTACCGTTGCCGACGTTGACCGACACCGAGCCCACCCACTCGAAATTGAAGTTGAGTTTCTCGGCGTTGGCCAGGTCCGGCTCGGCGATCGGGTTCGCAGGCAGTGCCGGCGGCCATGGTGTCGGCGCGTCGGTATTCGCCACTGAGCGCAAGGTGCCCAGGCGAACCGGGCCGTTGCGCAGGGACAATTCCTCACCGGCCGGCGGTGCCTTGATCGCCAGGCAAATACGCATGCCGGGGCCAAGCCAGTATTCCTTGCCCAGCGGACGCGGCTCGATGGGATTGCCATCCAGTGCGTAGATCTGCGCTTCGACACCGGGGATGTTGAGGCGATACGTCAGCGTGTTATCGAGGTTGAGTATGCGCACGCGGGTGATCTGCCCGGCGGGCAAGTCGATCACCGCCTGCGAGACGCCATTGATGGTCGACAAACGTCCCGCCGTACCGCCGCGCGCGGCTTCACGAGGAATGCTGAACGCAACGAAAGCACCCTCTTCATCGACGTGCCAGCTCTTGAGGCTCAGGGTTTTCTCGTACTTGAAACCGGTCGGCTCACGCTCTTCGATGATCAGCGGACCTACCAGCCCGCGACCGAGCTCTTCGCTGCTGTTCACGTGCGGGTGATACCAGTAGCTACCGGCGTCGGGCACGCGGAATTTGTAATCGAAGTACTCACCCGGCAGCACCGGCAATTGCGAGACGTACGGCACGCCATCCATCTCCAGCGGCAAGCGGATGCCGTGCCAGTGAATGGTGGTCGCGACCGGCAGGTGGTTGATGAAACGCACTCGCAGCCAGTCGCCCTGGCGAACCCGCAACTCGGTGCCCGGCGCCGAGGGGCCGAACGCCCAGGCTTCGGTCTTGTGCCCGGCCACCAGTTCGACGTCCAGCGGCGCTGCGATCAGCTCGTAGTCGTGACCTGCGTCAGCGTCAGCCATCTTGCCCAGCCAGTACCGCGACGCGCCCCCCGCTCCGACACCAACGACAACAAGACCGGCCAGGCCACCGAGGATTTGGCGACGGGTAAACGACATGAACTTAACTACCTCACGTATCAGCGACAGGCACGAGGGCCTGCAAAAGGCGAATACGATACACCTGCGGTTGAGAAACAGTAAGGGTGGGGCGGCGGATGGCCGCAGCAGATGCGATCTGCTGCGAGACCTTACACGGTCACGAACGGCATGTGGGCATAACTATGTAGTGCACTTGCCTTGAGCTAACGGGTCATCCTCACAGCCCATTTCTCAAGGAGCGAGAGCATGCCTGTTGATCAGAATACCGAAGCGTTACCCAATGCTGCCGACAAGGAGCGGCTGAAAACGATTGCCCCCGTCGTTGTGACGGCCTGCCCGGGCTTGAAGGATGAAGCCCACGCAGTCGCCAGCGAAATCCTGAACAAACACGGCATCACCGGCATGGACCCGGATGAGGTCTGGTGGCATCGGTTCGACAACGTCTCGGCCAGCAGCAACACGGCCTTTCTGAGTTGGGAGCACGCCCCCAAACCCTGTGAATCATTGACCCTGACGCAACTGGTCATCCAGGGATACCGCGTGACCGATCAAGACGACGCCCTCGAACTGAACAGTAACGGCGGGTTTTACACTGAGGATGCAAACGCCAGCATTTTCAATGAAACCAATGAAGTGCGGATGTACCCCAGCAAGGTCCTCACGGACCTGTGGGAGATGAACCTCAGTGAACGTTATCTGAATAAACTGAACGCGTTCTGGGCGACTCATCTCGATGACTTCCGGACCCTGGCCAAATCCAACTACCTCAGCAAAGCCGTCGAGGCGCGTCAAAACGGCCAACTGCAAGAGGAGGATTTCCAGACCGTCGTCAGGGCCGTCGTCGGTGGTGCAACCTGGCCGATCACCCTGGCGACCCTGCAGTCCCAAACCGCTTCGCCTGCAGATCTACGTATCTGCGCGCTGGATGTCGCAGGTCATGTCGCCACCGATATTCTGCGCATTGTTGACCGCAATGGTCGACAGATCACTTACGTTCCCGGTGCCGCACAGGCTTTCCACGTGCAGCCGACAGCGACGGACATGCACTGGTGGATCTTGCTGCAAATGAATGAAGAGCAACCGCGCACGGAGTTCATGACCCATTTCCCGCTGTCGGTACGCAAGGAAGTCCACGACAACATCACCCCGCTGATGAACCAGTTGGTCGGCACCTGGGGAAAATACGACCACCATTTGATCAATCAGAAAAACATCACCATCAGCGGCGATCCCTTCACCTGGCAGAGCCGGGCGGTCCAGAGCACGATGCTGGAAGAGGCCGATCTGACGCTGGTGACTCACGGACAAATGCGTAAACAACTTTGGCTGGGTTACCTGGCTGCCGGGCTGCATGTGTTTGGCCCCTTGGCGGTGATGGGTTGGCCAATCGCGTTGCCGGTGATCGGGGCCAGTATCGCCGCGATGGGCTTGAACATCGACAAGGCGGTCAATGGCAAAACGGCGGCGCAACGCAAGGCTGGCGTCATCGGCGCGGTGCTCGATGGCATCAATGCCCTGTTCAATATCCCGATGCTCAAGGAAGCCAGCGTTCTGGAAGAAGTCGGGGCTTCAGTGGATGCCGCCGAAGCCGCCGAAATGGCTTCGCTGAGGGAGTCGGACAGTGCCGCTGAATCTACCGTAACGGAAGATCCGCGTGAGCTCGACAGCGTAGAGTCGAGTCGCCCTCAACCCGAAGGGTCACCTTTATCGCCGAGCGAACCGGTTGTAGTGCCTGAACAATGGCAATGCCATGAGTCACTGGAAAGCGAAATGCTGTCTGCCCAGAGCGGTAAATTTCAGGGGATCTATTCGCTCCATTCCACCCCATCGACCGCAATCAAGATGAACGACGCAGCCTATTACGTGCGCTTCGAAGGCGACGCCAACGGAGCCGGCAAATGGGCAATTATTGATCCAGAAAACCCCGACGCTTTCTCGGGCACGTTCCCCGTTCGCCTGAACGCTGACGGTCAGTGGGAGCTGATACCCCGCACAGGACTGAAAGGCGGAATGCAATCGCCGCCCACCAGCCAGTTGGGTGAGCCCTCTCTCCCCCAAGACGGGGCATGGGCGCAGGAACCCGGTACTTATGTAAAAAAACTGCGAACGCCCCGCATGAGGGAATGGGCCCTGGGCGGTCCGGATGAGTTTATTACGGTTATTGAGGAAGAAGGACAGGAAGTACGGACCAGTCGATTTGCCTGGCATCAGCGCATTGCTCGTAACCGGCTGATACACGATGCCGAAGCCTATTACGAAGCTCATCCACCGTTGCCCCCCGTACAAACGTCTTCCCCTCCTCCGTTCAAAACGGCGGCCGAGCTGTTTCAAACAGTATCCGAACAAAAGTCCGGGTTGGTCTTGGGCCAGACACCGGGCAGCCTCGCCGGTAGAAAATTGCTGATCGAAAATATGCCGACACTGGCGAAACTTGGGTTCAAGAGGCTCTATCTGCAAGAGCTGCTGACCAACGCCAATCAAATGGATCTGGACACTTTCGCTCGCACCGGGGAAATGCCCGCAGAGCTCGAAGACTACCTGCAAAAACTCGATCTCAAGACGGGTCACGACCCGGAGGGCAAGTTGACTTCCCTGGAACTCGTGAAGGCCGCCAACGCGCAGCATATCCGCGTTCAAGCCGTCGACTGCGCGATTACTTACAACATCAACGGTCATGTCAGCCTCGAGCCGCAACAACAAATGGCACGAAGTTTTTTTGCCAGCGAAGTCATTCAACTCAATGAGCAGGCGCACGGATCAGCCAATTGGGTGGCGTTGGTCAATCGGGAAAACATGAGTTCCTTCAGGCGTTATCAAGGCATCAGTGAACAGGTGGGCGCTGTGAGTGTGCGCATCGATGAGGTGAGCCCCGGACTGGCGGAGCCCATTACAGCCGACTCCGGCGCAGCGGTGGTGTATGAGGACTCTGCGGACACGCCTGTCTATGATCTTCAGGAAGCCCCCTTTGAGGGCTCGAACACCGTAACGTCATCCATCAAAGGCGATTGGCGGTTGCAAGTGGAAAACCCATGGACCTATAGATCCTCGACGAACCTCAAAGCCCTGTTGCCGGAGCCAGGCATGTACACCTTTCAGCGTTCGGACAGTGCCGTGCTTTTGGTCTATCGCAATGGCAACAAGCAGATAGAAGAAACCATTATCAAAACGATGCCCGGCGGATACATCGAACTCGATTCCCCTATATGGCCGGACTTCGTCTTCAAGCCTTTCAATAATCTTGAAGCGCTGAAGAATGCACTGGCCGCAAAGGGCATGAGACTCATGGGTTGGCCTGCTCAACCGTCCAAAGCGGTGGATACCGTTGAACAAGTCGCAACTCAGAACATAACTTCCGAGGCATCAGGGACAAGCGAGGTGCTCGAAAAGCTCATTCCGACTCTGCCTGATATCGAGCCACAGGCCTCGGTGCCGGAGCACTGGCAGAGTAATGAAATTCTGGAAAGCCAGGCCCTGCTGGCCACCGACGGAAAATTCAAGGGCATTTATTCACTGAACTCAAACCCGTCCACCGCGATCCTCATGAACGATCAGGCTTACTACGTTCGTTACGAAGCCGATATCAATGGCGGCGGCACATGGGCCATTATCGACCCGGCTACCCCCCATGCCTCCACGGGGTCAATGCCGGTGCGATTGAATGGCGAGGGCGAATGGGAGCTGGCGCCCAATGCCGGATTGAAGGGCGGCGGCAAAAACCTCAGCAAGCCTGTTCCCGGCCCCTCGAAGCCGACGAATCATGTCCGGCCAACGCCTGATTTTTCCAGGCACTTGACGAGATACGACGCCCCCAATGGACGCTCGCTGAACTTCCTGGCTCTGGGAAAGCCCGAAACCCATATAAAAGTCGTTGCCGCACCTGGCGGGGTCCTCAGAGGGGTTTCCCCCTATGAAGAGTATGTCGCCGGGCGTAGAGCGGTCCTGATCAGGGATGCCATCAGATTCCAGATCCCGAAGAATTTTTTTGCCTCGTTACCGGCCCGCCCGATTCAGCCCGTCATCACGCCCTCCACGACCGTTACGGAGCTCATCGAGAAAGTATTCAACACTGCGCCCGGTCTGGTAATCGGTGAGAGTCAGGACCGCATTGCCAGCATGCGGTTCCTGATCGAAAACATGCCGACGCTGGCGAAGCAAGGCGTCAAGACGATCTACATGCATCGCCTGCTCAACGACTTCAATCAAGTCGACCTGAACGATTTCGCCGAAACCGGGGACATGCATGGGATGCTGGGGAAGTACCTGCAAAAACTGCCAGGCGATCCTGCGGGACAGTTCACCCCCCTCGAAGTCGTCAAGGCCGCCCAACAGAACGGCATTCGAATCCAGGCCACCGATTGCCTGGCCAGTTATCGCTATACAGACTCGAATTTCCGCGCCATCTCACGGCAATCCGTCAGGACCTACCTCACCCATACCATCATGAAGGCCACACAAGCCCGCAATGGTGGCGGCAAATGGGTGGTAATCACCGACCAGGAGAGTACCAACACGTTCAGGGGAATGGCCGGCATCAGCGAAACCGAGGGGGGTATCGGTCTACGCATCGAAGAAGTGGGCCCTGACCAGCGTCAGCACCTGGACATCGACCATGGCATCGAAGTCGGCCGTGAAGTTACAGAAATCGCGCCCCTGATGGGCGGTAATGTCGACACCCTGTATGCCGACATCAGCCTGCAGATTCCAACTCAGTTCATTCAGCGATCGCCCGAGCAAATCAATGAGCTGCTGTTCCGCCAAGGCATGTTCACCATTGAAAGTTCGGAGGACACGTTGACGCTGATTCATCGCAGCCGGACCAACCAGATTGTGCGAACGATGATTGCGCGAACGGCGGATGGCGGCTTTCTGATTAACCGTCCTGCCTGGACTGCCGTGCATCAGATCACCTACGCGAATCTGATCAACCTTGTCCACGCACTCAACCGCATGGGCCTGACCCTTGAAGGGCGCCTGCCCTCTGTAGTGGCCTGATCGCAAAAAGGCCCCGTGAACTTGCGCTCACGGGGCCTTTCAGGTGTTACGGACGATCAGTTTAAACCGGGATCACTCCCACTCGATCGTCGCTGGTGGCTTGCTCGACACGTCATAGGTAACGCGGGAGATGCCTTCGATTTCGTTGATGATCCGGCCGCTGACGGTTTCCAGGAGTTCGTAAGGCAGGTGAGCCCAACGCGCAGTCATGAAGTCGATGGTTTCCACGGCACGCAGGGCCACGACCCAGGCGTAACGACGGCCATCGCCCACAACGCCAACCGATTTCACTGGTTGGAACACCACGAACGCCTGGCTGACCTTGTGGTACCAGTCGGCTTTGCGCAGTTCTTCGATGAAGATGTGGTCGGCACGACGCAGCAGGTCGGCGTATTCCTTCTTCACTTCACCGAGGATGCGCACGCCCAGGCCCGGGCCCGGGAACGGGTGACGGTAGACCATGTCGTACGGCAGGCCCAGTTCCAGGCCCAGACGACGGACTTCGTCCTTGAACAGCTCGCGCAGGGGTTCAACCAGCTTGAGGTTCATTTCTTCCGGCAGGCCGCCCACGTTGTGGTGCGACTTGATCACGTGAGCCTTGCCGCTTTTGGCGCCAGCCGACTCGATCACATCCGGGTAGATGGTGCCTTGGGCGAGGTACTTGATGTTGTCCAGTTTGTTCGACTGGGCATCGAAGACGTCGATGAAGGTACGGCCGATGATTTTGCGTTTCTTCTCTGGATCGCTTTCGCCAGCCAGGTTGTTCAGGAACTGGTCTTCGGCGTTGGCGCGGATCACCTTGACGCCCATGTTCTCGGCGAACATGGCCATCACTTGCTCACCTTCGTGCAGACGCAGCAGGCCGTTGTCGACGAAGACGCAGGTCAGTTGGTCGCCAATGGCTTTGTGCAGCAGTGCGGCAACCACCGAGGAGTCAACGCCACCGGACAAGCCGAGCAGTACGTTGTCGGTGCCGACCTGGGCGCGGATGTTGGCAATGGCGTCTTCAGCAATCTTCGAAGGCGTCCACAGGGCTTCGCAGCCGCAGATGTCGAGGATGAAGCGCGACAGGATGCGACCACCCTGCTTGGTGTGGGTCACTTCCGGGTGGAACTGCACGCCGTAGTAGCCGCGAGCATCGTTGAACATACCGGCGATCGGGCAGCTTGGCGTACTGGCCAGGATGTGGAAGTCCTGCGGCATCTTGGTGACTTTGTCACCGTGGCTCATCCACACGTCGAGGCCAAACAGGCCGTCGGCGTCGATATGGTCTTCGATGCCGTCGAGCAGGCGGCTCTTGCCGACGACGTCAACGCGAGCGTAACCGAACTCACGCAATTCGGAACCTTCGACCTTGCCA
Organism: Pseudomonas mucoides; assembly: GCF_015461845.1. Classification (GTDB taxonomy): domain Bacteria; phylum Pseudomonadota; class Gammaproteobacteria; order Pseudomonadales; family Pseudomonadaceae; genus Aquipseudomonas; species Aquipseudomonas mucoides. Next base: position 277,477 of record NZ_JACOPW010000004.1, read on the forward strand.
CCCAGCTGTTCAGCCATGGTCTGCATGCCGTAGCAGATACCGAAGACCGGTACGCCCAGGTCAAACACCGCTTGCGGGCAGCGCGGGCTGTCAGCGACGTGCACGGACTCGGGGCCGCCGGCGAGAATGACGCCTTTTGGAGCGAATTCGCGGATCGCTTCGTCGTCCATGTCGAACGGATGCAGTTCGCAGTACACGCCGATTTCACGCACACGGCGGGCAATCAGCTGGGTGTACTGGGAACCGAAGTCGAGGATCAGGATGCGGTGGGCGTGAATGTCGAGGGCCATGATTCAGTCTCGTCTAAGTAATTCAGAAACAGTCGTGATTCAGAAACAACTCGGGGCTGAATAAAACAGCCCCGGTTACTTAACTTTTTGCTTGAAGCCTCAACCTACGCGGTAGTTTGGCGCTTCTTTGGTGATTTGTACGTCGTGAACGTGGGACTCGGCCATGCCAGCACCGGTGATCCGCACGAACTCAGGCTTGGTGCGCATTTCTTCGATGTCGGCACTGCCGGTGTAGCCCATCGAGGAGCGCAGGCCGCCCATCAGTTGATGGATGATGGCGCTCAGGGTGCCCTTGTAAGGAACACGCCCTTCGATGCCTTCCGGAACCAGTTTCTCGGCGCCTGCCGAGGAGTCCTGGAAGTAACGGTCGGAGGAACCTTGAGCCTGGGACATGGCGCCCAGCGAACCCATGCCACGGTAAGCCTTGTACGAACGACCCTGGAACAGTTCGATCTCGCCCGGCGCTTCTTCAGTACCGGCGAACATCGAGCCCATCATCACGCAGGAAGCACCGGCAACGATGGCCTTGGACAGGTCACCGGAGAAACGGATGCCGCCGTCGGCGATCAACGGAACGCCAGTGCCTTCAAGGGCAGCGGCGACGTTGGCGATGGCACTGATTTGCGGAACGCCGACACCGGCGACGATACGGGTGGTGCAGATCGAGCCAGGGCCGATACCGACCTTGACGGCGTCAGCGCCGGCTTCGGCCAGGGCCTTGGCGGCAGCGCCGGTGGCGATGTTGCCGCCGATGACCTGCACTTCAGGGAAATTCTGTTTGACCCAGCGAACGCGGTCGATCACGCCTTTGGAGTGACCGTGAGCGGTGTCGACCACCACCACGTCAACGCCGGCATTGACCAGGGCTGCGACGCGATCACCGGTGTCTTTACCGGTACCGACTGCAGCGCCTACACGCAGACGACCTTGATCGTCCTTGCTGGCCAGTGGGTAAGCCTTGGCTTTTTCGATGTCGTTGACGGTCATCATGCCTTTGAGGGCGAATTTGTCGTCGACGATCAGTACGCGTTCGATGCGGTGCTTGTGCAACAACTCGCGAACGTCGTTCTTGTCCGCGCCTTCCTTGACCGTGACCAGACGCTCTTTAGGCGTCATCACTTCACGGACGGAGACGTCCAAGCGGTTCTCGAAGCGCACGTCACGGGAAGTGACGATGCCGACCAGGTCGCCATTGTGCAGTACCGGAACGCCGGAGATGTTGTGCATGCGGGTCAGTTCGAACAGTTCACGAACCGTGGCGTCAGCCTCGATAGTGATCGGGTCCTTGACCACGCCGGCTTCGTAACGCTTGACCTTACGCACTTCGGCAGCTTGCTGCTCGATGGTCATGTTCTTGTGGATGATACCGATGCCACCTTCCTGAGCCATGGCGATTGCCAGACGGGCTTCAGTAACGGTGTCCATGGCGGCAGAAACCAGAGGAATGTTCAGCTCGATGCCACGGGTTAGGCGGGTCTTGAGACTGACTTCGTTAGGAAGTACCTCGGAATAACCGGGCACTAGGAGAATGTCGTCGAATGTCAGAGCTTCTTGGCTGATACGCAGCATCGCGGGGGCTCCCGAGCGGGAAAATGGAAGCGCGCCATTATAGTCAGACACCCCCTCGGGTTCAATGTAAAACTCTGTCTATTATTAGCATTACTGATATACGGGATTTCTCGCGGCCTACAATTCAACTTTGACCCAACTCACCGGCTGATCCAGCCAATCGGCAAATTCGTCGATAAAGCTCTGCTTGAACCCGGCTTCTGCCCAGTTATTGAAGATGAATCCGAGGTTGGAAAAACCGCACTCCTGCAGGAACAGAAACCCGTTGATGTCATCTTCATGCCCGCATTCTGGACAGGTGAAGTTGTCGGTGCGGCCGGGCATCCAGTCTTCCAGGCTTTCGAACAGCGCTTCGCCGACTTCCTTGCGGCATTCGGCGCAGCCCGCCTCGCTCAGGAAACCTTTGGCCGGCGTGTAGATGCAGCGCTTGGTGATGATCTCCAGACCATTGATTGGCTCGCCAAATGGCAGCGCTTCGGGGTGCAGGACCACGGCGCGGGCACCGTCGGCGATGGCGTGTCCCATGCGATTGCCGGTGCGGCCGCACGTCGTGAGCTCTTCCTTGATGATGTTTTTGCGCACCAGCCACCGCACGACCGCCCGGGCCCGGGGTTCGTGCACTGGCAGCGTGGAGATTTTCGGGACGATGATGCTTTGGGAGTTCATGGCACAGCCCTGCAAATACTGAATATTCACCCTTGTAGGAGTGAGCCTGCTCGCGATAGCGGTTTAACATTCAATAATGTTGTCGACTGATACACCGCTATCGCGAGCAGGCTCACTCCTACAGGATTTTCGGGCGGCAGCTTAATCCCTGACATGCTCAGGTCAAGTGCTCAAGTAACGTCCGATCAAGGCAATCCCGCTGGCCAGTACCAACCAGGTCACCAGTCGCACAAACGCTTCGCGCGATAACCTCATGGTCAATCGCCGCCCGATCCATAGCCCCAAGGCCATGGCCGGCAACAAACACAACGCCAATACCAACAAGGGTAGCTCGGCGTACACACCTGCGACGGCAAACAGGCTCAAGCGCACCACCGTGCTGCAACTGATCAGCGCACTCTGGGTTGCGCGGGCCGCCTCTTTGGGCAATCGGCTGTTCAAATAGATCGCATATAAGAAGCCGCCACTGCCAAACAACGCCCCGAACATCCCGCCCACCGCGCCCATCGGCACCGCCCACGCGGCGGATAACTGTGTCGGACGGGTTTTGACCCACAGGCTGTAAATCGCATAAGCACTGATAAATAGCCCCATCAGCAGCAGCAAAACGTCGGATTTCAGGTTCAGCAGAAAGATCACCCCCAGTGTGCACCCCACCGCCATGCACGGTAGCAACCGCAGCAACTCGGGTTTCGCCACATCACGCCGCGAGGGCAGCAGATTGCCTAACGCCGCGACAAAATCCAGCAGCACCAGCAATGGCACGATCTTCGACAACGGCATGAACAAAATCAGAATCGGCCCCGCCACCAGCGCGGTGCCGAAACCGGCTATGCCGAACACGATATAAGCCAGAGCGATGCCCAGCCCGATGATCAGCCAATCCGTTGTGCCGAAGGGCCATTGGTGCAACATCTCAAACAGGTTCATCTGCACGCCTTCATTAATTACCTGTGATGACTTTAGCCAGCGCCGAGTCTTGCGACTAATATCTTCAAAGTCGCCCTCTCATCTCAAAAAGGCATGCCTCGTGCTTTCAACCCGTCAATTGCGTTACTTCGTGGAAATCGCCGAGTGCGGGAGCTTCAGTGCAGCCGCTGAGCGTTTGTTTGTCGCGCAGTCAGCCTTGAGCCGGCAGATCAAGGACATGGAAACCCGTCTGCAAACCCCCTTGTTCGAACGCACTGCACGTCTGCCCCGGCTGACGGCGGCCGGTGAAGCCTTCCTGCCCAGGGCCAGAAACCTGCTGATCGAATTGACCAAGGCCAGTGAGATGACTACCCAGGTCGGAAATGGAGAACTCGGCACCTTGCGTCTTAGCCACTCAAGCACCGTGCCCATGAGTGGCCGCCTGCTGCGAGGCATCAGCGGCTATCTGAGCCAGCATGTCGGCGTGTCCATGGAGATCGCCAAGCTGTCTTCCGAAGCGCAACTTGAAGCGTTGGCCGACAGTCAGCTGGATGTCGGACTGCTGCGGCTGCCGGTATTGCGCCAATGTGAAGGCGTGCAGATTGTTCCGTTGTACAGCGAACGCTTGCTGCTGGCCGTTCCCCCCAATCATCGACTGGCCGTGGATAACTCCGCTCAGGGCATCGATCTGGCGCAACTGAAGGATGAAGCCTTTATCTCCATTCCTCATCCCCAGCGCGGCGGCCTGAGTTATCTATCCGCCGAGCTGTGCATGCGTCAGGGTTTCTTCCCGAGAGCGGCCCGAGTGGTGTCGCGCAAAACCACACAACTGCAATTGATTCAGGCCGGGTTCGGCATCGCCCTGCTGCCGGAATCGATGCGGGACATTGCGCCATCTGACATTCACTTCCTGCCCCTGGCAGACCCGGATTGCCTCAGCACCGTCGCCCTCGCCTGCCGGCAGAATCCCACGACGCTGGTTCAACACTTCATCAATGTCTGCACAGATCATTGTGGGAGCGAGCCTGCTCCCACAGGGGATTTGCGCTGACTCATGGAGATTCGAAGTCGAATGCCTTTAAACTGCGCCCCATGATTAAAGATCCCTTTGCAAGACTCGGCCTGGACCGTGAAGTCCTGACTGTCAGCCAGCTCAACGGCCGCGCGCGGGTGTTGCTCGAAGACGTGTTCAGCAATATCTGGGTCGAAGGCGAAATCTCCAACCTCGCCCGCCCGGCGTCCGGCCACGTGTATTTCACCCTCAAGGACAGCGGCGCCCAAGTGCGTTGCGCGCTGTTCCGGCAGAACGCTGCGCGGGTTCGCCAAGCCTTGAAGGATGGCCTGGCGGTCAAAGTCCGCGGCAAGGTTTCGTTGTTCGAGGGGCGCGGCGATTATCAGCTGATCCTCGACACCGTGGAGCCGGCCGGTGACGGCGCACTGCGTTTGGCCTTCGATGCCTTGAAGGAAAAGCTCAGCGCCGAAGGTCTGTTCAGTGCCGAGCGCAAAGTGGCGCTTCCAGCGCACCCTCAACGCATCGGCATCATCAGTTCGCCGACCGGCGCAGTGATTCGCGACATTATCAGCGTGTTCCGCCGCCGTGCGCCGCAGATCCAGCTGACACTGATTCCCACCGCCGTGCAAGGTCGCGAAGCCACCGCGCAGATTGTCCGCGCACTGAAACTGGCGGACGCCCGTGGTTTCGACGCGCTGATCCTGGCCCGTGGCGGCGGCTCGCTGGAAGACCTCTGGTGCTTCAACGAAGAAGCGGTGGCCCGCGCCGTTGATGCCTGCGTCACACCGATTGTCAGCGCTGTCGGTCACGAAACCGACGTATCGATCAGTGACTTCGTGGCCGACGTTCGCGCCCCGACGCCCTCCGCTGCCGCCGAACTGCTCGCCCCGGATTCCAGCGATCTGGTGCGCAGGGTCGAAAGCCTGCATCGCCGGCTGGTGATGCGCATGCGTGACCGCTTGATGCGCGACCGCCTGCGTCTGGAGGGCATCTCTCGCCGCCTGCGCCACCCCGGCGAACGCCTGCGCCAGCAAGCGCAGCGTCTGGATGATCTGGACATGCGCTTGCGGCGCGCCTTCGAACGCAGCCTCAACACCCGTCGCGAACGTTTGATTCGCCTGGAAACCCGCCTCGCCGGGCAACATCCTGGCCGGCAACTGGCGATGCTCCGCCAGCGCCTCGACAGCCTCGCCGAACGCCTGCCCCGTGCCATCCGCGAAGGCCTCAAGTCGCGGCGCCTGCAACTGCAAAGCCAAGTGCAGACGTTGCAGGTGGTCAGCCCGCTGGCGACCCTTGCCCGTGGTTACAGCATTCTGCTGGACGAGCGCGGCAACGCGATCCGCAGCGCCGAACAAACCCATAACGGTCAGCGCCTGAAGGCCAAGCTCGGCGACGGCGAACTGCAAGTTCGGGTCGAAGACAATCACCTGACGCCTGTCACCCTTTCTTTACTGGATTGATCCATGCCGCGTTTTTTAGCTCCGCTGCTGTTGCTGTGCCTGACCTTCAACGCCCACGCCGACAGCTACATCACTCGCCTGTTGAACAAACCGGTGCCGGGCGGCGTGGCCGTGGTGGATCTGGGCGCCGCTGCCCAGGCGCCAAAAGCCAGCTATCAAGGCAAACCGGTGCTGGTGGTCAAGGAACAGAACAACTGGCTGGCGATTGTCGGCGTGCCGTTGACCGTGAAACCGGGCACGCAGCAGATCAGCAGCGGCGGTCGCAGCCTGAACTTCACCGTCGGCAACAAGAAATACCCGGAACAACACATCACCCTGAAAAATACCCAGCAGGTCAATCCGAACCCGGACAACCTCAAGCGCATCGAAGGCGAACTGGCCGAGCAGATCCAGGCCTACCGCAGCTTCAGCCCGAACACTCCGAGCAACCTGTTGCTGGACAAACCGGTCAACGGACCGCTGTCGAGCAAGTTTGGCGTGCGCCGCTTCTTTAATGGTGAAGAGCGCAATCCGCACGCGGGGCTGGACTTCGCTGTGCCTGCAGGTACGCCGATCAAGACGCCGGCCGCGGGCAAGGTGATTCTGATCGGCAACTACTTCTTCAACGGCAACACGGTGTTTGTCGATCATGGCCAGGGCTTTATCAGCATGTTCTGCCATATGTCGAAAATCGATGTGAAGGTTGGGCAGCAGTTGGCGCGTGGTGGAGTGGTAGGCAAGGTCGGTGCTACTGGCCGTGCGACCGGGCCGCATATGCACTGGAATGTCAGCCTGAATGATGCGCGGGTGGATCCGGCGATTTTTATTGGGGCGTTTCAACCCTGACTTGTGTGCAAAGGCTGATGGCCTCTTCGCGGGCAAGCCCGCTCCCACATGGGATCTCCAACCCTGTGGGAGCGGGCTTGCCCGCGATGGCGGTATCACAGACGCCTTCTATTCAGCCTCAAGATCCTCAATCCCATGGGCTTCCCGGTCCGCCAGGCAATGCCTGATCCACTCCTGAGTCTCCGCCGAAAACCCCGCCAGTTCCTCAGACGTGATCAACTCCCGCGCGCACAACCCAAGCAAGTGCGACCGCGCCTCATGCCGTGAAAACCTGAACACACCAAACGCCCAATACAGCTCCTTTTGCCTGCACTGAAGCAGCTCTTCAGTGGCTTCAATCCGCTCGTAAGGCGTCAGGCTTTTATCCGCCACGGTGCGCTCGACCTCCTCCATGATCCGGATACACATCCGCTCATGGGCCAACGGCCGCAACGCGCTATACCGCTTCCAGTCCGACTCGTTCATGTCCGACTCCTGCCTTGATCAGGCTTTAAGCATAGCCGCGCTCAAGCGGCCGTCATCGCAATTCTACAATTGCGCAGTGCTCAAACCTCGCGCAATCATCAAAACAATCAGCCCCGCTCACAGCAATAAAATCTCGATAAAACTGCCTTTTCGGGTATTCCTCTCAATTTTTTTCGACCGCTTGCCATCCTTCACCCTCGCGGTTAGGGTTGAAGGCATGAAAACCTTTCACACCCTCATTCAGCTTCGCCAGCACCGCAGCCTGTGCCTCGTCAGCGCACGACTGCCAGGCTGAATCGCGGTGCCTCGCCCCACGCTTTTCCCCAAGAACATTTGATCCACCGGCAGGCCGCCTTTTTTCGGCCCACACAATAAGGATTCCCCCGATGAGCATGCTCAAAGACCCGTCTTCGAAATACCGTGCGTTCCCGACCATCGATATCCCGGATCGCACCTGGCCGTCGAAGACCATCACCGCCGCGCCGATCTGGTGCAGCTCTGACCTTCGTGATGGCAACCAGTCGCTGATCGAGCCAATGGATGCGGTCAAGAAGCTGCGCTTCTGGAAAACCCTCGTGGCTGTCGGCGTGAAAGAAATCGAAGCCTCGTTCCCGGCGGCATCGCAAACCGACTTCGATTTCGTGCGTACCCTGATCGAAGGCAACCACATCCCGGACGACACCACCATTCAGGTGCTGACCCAGGGCCGTGAAGACTTGATCGAACGCACTTTCGAATCCTTGCGCGGCGCGAAGAAAGCCATCGTTCACCTGTACAACGCGACCTCCCCTTCCTTCCGCCGGATTGTCTTCAATCAGGACAAGGACGGAATCAAGGAAATCGCCGTCAGCGCGGCCAAGCTGTTCGTCAAATACGCCGCCCAGCAGCCAGACACCGAGTGGACCTTCGAGTACTCGCCAGAGACGTTCAGCGCCACCGAACTGGAATTCGCCAAGGAAGTCTGCGATGCCGTGATCGAGGTCTGGAACCCGACGCCTGAGCACAAGATGATCCTCAACTTGCCTGCCACCGTCGAATGCGCCACCCCGAACATCTACGCTGACCAGATCGAATGGTTCGGCCGTCACATCAACCGTCGTGACAGCGTGATCATCAGCCTGCACACCCACAACGACCGTGGCACCGGTGTCGCTGCTACCGAATTGGGCCTGATGGCCGGTGCCGACCGTGTCGAAGGCTGCCTGTTCGGCAACGGGGAGCGTACCGGTAACGTCGACCTCGTGACCGTGGCGCTGAACCTCTACACCCAGGGTGTTCACCCTGAGCTGGACTTCTCCGACATCGACGGCGTGCGCAAAGTCGTCGAAGAGTGCAACCAGATTCAGGTACACCCTCGTCACCCGTACGTTGGCGACCTGGTGCATACCGCATTCTCCGGCTCGCACCAGGATGCGATCCGCAAGGGCTTCGCCCAGCAGAAACCGGATGCCCTGTGGGAAGTGCCATACTTGCCGATCGACCCGGCCGACATCGGTCGTAGCTACGAGGCGGTGATCCGCGTCAACAGCCAGTCGGGCAAGGGCGGTATCGCTTACCTGCTGGAACAGGAATACGGCATCAACTTGCCACGCCGCATGCAGATCGAGTTCAGTCAGGTTGTACAACGTGAAACCGATCGCCTCGGCCTGGAAATGACCGCTCAGCAAATCCACGCCTTGCTGCACAGCGAGTACTTGCAGGCCAACACCCCGTACGCGCTGGTCAGCCATCGTCTGCAGGAAGAAAACGGTCACAGTGCGGTGGAAGTGGAAGTCTCGAGCAAAGGTCAGGGCGAAACCAACCTGCACTGGCGCGGCAAGGGCAACGGCGCGCTGGAAGCCCTGGTGGCCGGCCTGCCGATTCCGGTGGAGATCATGGACTACAACGAACACGCGATCGGCGCGGGCACCAATGCCAAGGCAGCGGCCTACATTGAACTGCGTGTGAACGGCGAGCGTGCGGTGCACGGTGTGGGTATCGATGAAAACATCACCACGGCCAGCTTCAAGGCCCTGTTCAGCGCGCTGAACCGCTCGCTGAGCCAGCCGGAAGCCAAAGCGGCGTAAGCGGTCGCTGAAATGCAAAAGGCCCCAAGGTACTTACCTTGGGGCCTTTTTGTTTGCCTGCTGTTTTTGTGCTGACCGTCCTGGGTGCATCGCGAGCAAGCTCGCTCCCACAGTGGATTTTGGTGTACACAAACTTTGCGTTCACATCGATCAATGTGGGAGCGAGCTCGCTCGCGATGAGGCCGGTTCAAACGGCAAGGATGTCAGGTGAACTCGAAGGTATCAGCGTCAAGGTTCGCCGGGAAACGCGTGCGATAGGCCTGCAGGTCCGCAGCGTTCAGCACCACTTGAAACACGCCGTCGGCTTCACCGGCACTGAGCAGGGTTTCGCCCTGGAAATCCAGTACCTGACTGTCACCGGTGTAGGCGAAGCCTTTGCCATCAGTACCGATGCGATTCACCGCGGCCACGTAGCAGAGGTTTTCGATGGCCCGCGCCGGCAGCAAACGGTTCCAGTGCTGACGCCGTGCACCTGGCCAGTTGGCGGTGTACAGCAGCAAGTCGGTGTCTTGCGCATCCCGGCTCCAGACCGGAAAGCGCAGGTCGTAACAAATCAGCGGCCGCACGCGCCAGCCCTTGAGTTCGAACTGCACCTGACGCTCGCCCGGCGTGTAATGGTTATGCTCGCCAGCCATGCGGAACAGATGGCGCTTGTCGTAGTGCCACACCTCCCCGTCCGGCCGCGCCCACAGCAGGCGATTGCGATGACTGCCGTCTGCGGTTTGAACAATGATGCTGCCGGTGATGACCGCGTCGAGTTTTGCCGCCTGAACGCGCAGCCACTTGCTGGTCGGACCGTTTTCCGCCTCCGCCAGCGTTTCCGATTCCATGGAGAAACCGGTGGTGAACATCTCCGGCAGGATGATCAGGTCCGCGCCGCGCGCCTGGTCCAGCAGCTGCTCGAAATGCTCCAGATTGGCTTGCCGGTCGTGCCAGGCCAGCGTGGTCTGGATCAACGCGACATTCAGGTTGGGCAGTGCACTCAGATCACGCATAGTTTTGCCGCTGCTTCACGCAGGGTCTCCTCGCGTTTGGCGAAGCACAGGCGCACCAGGCGCTGGCCTTCGGGTGGGGTCTGGTAGAACACCGAGATCGGGATGCTCGCCACGCCATGTTCGCGGGTCATCCACAATGCCATCTCGACGTCATTGAGGTCCGGGCGGATCTGCGAGTAGTCGACCAACTGGAAATAGGTGCCGGTCACACGAGTGAAACTGAAGCGCGATGGCGTCAGCAAATCGCAGAACATATCCCGCTTGGCCTGATAGAAACCTGGCAACTCTTCGATGTGTTCCGGGTGCTCCGCCATGAAGTCAGCCAAGGCAAATTGCAGCGGAGTGACGCCGCAGAAACTGACGTATTGATGCACCTTGCGCAGCTCGGCGGTGAGTGCCGGCGGTGCGACCACATAGCCGGTTTTCCAGCCGGTAACGTGATAAGTCTTGCCGAAGGAACTGACCACGAACGCGCGCTGATACAGCTCTTCGTGATTGAGCACACTGACGTGAGGCACGCCGTCAAACACCAGGTGTTCGTAGACTTCGTCGCTGACCAGATAGATGTCGCGACCCCGAATCAGATCCGCCAACTGATCCAGCTCGGCCCGGCTGATCAGCGCCCCACTCGGGTTGTGCGGCGAGTTGAGCACGATCATCCGCGTGCGCGGGGTAATGGCGTCAGCCAGTTTCTGGAAGTCGATGGAGAAATCGTTCAGCCCGAGCTGCACGTGCACGCAGCGTCCACCGGCCAGTTCCACCGACGGCTCGTAACTGTCGTAGCAAGGATCGAACACGATGACTTCGTCGCCGCTGTGGATGACCGCCTGAATCGCGCAGAAGATCGCCTGGGTGGCGCCAGGAGTGATGGTCACTTCGTGATCGGCATCGACGTTGACGCCGTAGCTGCGAGCGATCTTCGCCGACACTTGCTGCCGCAGAGCCGGCAGGCCGGTCATTGGCGAATATTGGTTATGGCCATTGGCGATGTGCCGGCCGACTGCATCGCACAGGGCTTGCGGGGCATCGAAATCGGGAAAACCCTGGGACAGGTTGATCGCCCCGGTTTGCGCCGCGAGTTGAGACATCTGAGTGAAGATAGTGATGCCGACATTCGGCAGCTTACTGGTGATCATCGGTAGCCCCTTGCAGGTGAGCTGCAAGTTTCAAGCGACAAGCTGCAAGCGGTCAAGCCTCAAACCTTCAGGCACAAAAAAGGGCCCCTGACAGGACCCTTTCTTGCTTCGACTTGAAGCTTGCTGCTTGAAACTTAAAGCTGCTTCTATTTCTTATCGCGGCGCTTTTTGTCGGCCTTTTTGTGGTGCGACATCATGCGACGCTTCTTGTTGACCTGGCGGTCGGTCAGCGTGGTCTTTTTGCCTTCGAACGGGTTCTCGCCGCCCTTGAACTCGATGCGGATCGGCGTACCGACCAGCTTCAAGACACGACGGTACGTGTTTTCCAGGTAACGAACGTAAGACTTCGGCACCTTCTCGATCTGGTTACCGTGGATCACGATGATCGGCGGGTTCGCACCACCCAAGTGGGCGTAACGCAGCTTGATCCGGCGGTTGTTGACCATCGGTGGCGCGTGCTCACCGACCGCATCTTCCAGAATCTGGGTAAGGCGGTTGGTCGGCCAACGGGTCACGGCGGACTTGAACGAGTTCTGTACCGAGGCGTAGAGGTTGCCCACGCCCGTGCCGTGCAGGGCCGAGATGAAGTGGATGTCGGCGTAATCAACGAAGAACAGTCGGCGTTGCAGCTCGACCTTCACGAAGTCGCGCTCGCTCGGCGTCATGCCGTCCCACTTGTTGATCGCGATCACCAGCGCACGACCCGACTCAATGGCGAAGCCCAGCAGGTTGAGGTCGTGGTCCACCACGCCTTCGCGGGCGTCCATGACGAAGATCACCACGTTGGCGTCTTTGATCGCTTGCAGGGTTTTGACCACGGAGAATTTTTCAACTTCTTCGTGGATCTTGCCGCGCTTGCGCACACCGGCGGTGTCGATCAGCGTGTACTTCTCGTCGTTACGCTCGAACGGGATGTAGATACTGTCGCGGGTGGTGCCGGGTTGGTCATACACGATCACCCGGTCTTCACCGAGCATGCGGTTGACCAGGGTCGACTTGCCGACGTTCGGGCGACCGATGATGGCGATCTTGATACCGTCTTTTTCGCTTGGGCCAGGAATGCGCTTGGCTTCCTCACCTTCGGCAACGATCTCTTCTTCGCCGTCTTCCGGCTCTTCCTCGTCTTTCGGGAAATCGCTCAGGGCGATTTCCAGCATCTGGGTGATGCCACGACCATGAGCACCGGCGATAGGAATCGCGTGGCCCATGCCCAACGGGGCGAACTCGGCGCGGGCCATTTCAGGGTCGATGTTGTCGACCTTGTTGGCAACCACGTAGGAACGCTTGTTACGTTTGCGCAAATGCTCGGCGATCATCTGGTCGGCGGCGGTGAAACCAGCCTTGGCATCTACCAGGAACAGAACGACATCCGCTTCTTCAATGGCCAGCAGCGACTGCTCGGCCATTTTTTCGTCCATACCGTGCTCGTCACCGGAGATACCGCCGGTGTCGACCAGAATGTAGGAACGCCCTTGCCACTTGGCCTCACCGTATTGGCGATCACGGGTCAGACCGGACAAGTCGCCGACGATGGCGTCACGAGTCCTGGTCAGGCGGTTGAACAAGGTGGACTTGCCGACGTTCGGTCGGCCCACCAGGGCGATTACGGGAACCATGCGGCTCTCCACTTCGTTATTTCAGAAAATACAAAAGCCGCTGCGAGGCAGCGGCTGGTGCTCGGGGCAACGCTTGAGGGCGCTGCGAACCCCGTGTTACGGGGCTGCCTGGGGATTAACCCCAAGCATAGTCAAACCTTTACTTAATGGTCAGGGCTTCCAGTTTGCCGCTGTTGCCATACACATAAATCGTGTCACCCACCACCAGCGGACGGGCACGCAGGCCGTCGCTGTCAATCTTTTCGCGGCCGACGAAACGACCGTCCACCTGGCTCAGCAGGTGCAGGTAGCCTTCCATGTCGCCGACTGCAACGTAGCTGGAGAACACTTCCGGAGCCGACAGTTGACGACGGGCCAGCGAGTCGTTGCTCCACAATGCAGTGGTGGAACGCTCGTCGACGCCTTCAACCGTGCCCGCAGACAGGCTCACGTAGACGTTGCCAAAGCCCTGGGCGACACCGGCATAGCTGGAAGCATCACGCTGCCAGAGCTGACGACCGCTTTCCAGGTCCAGTGCCGCAACGCGCCCCTGATAGCTGGCAACGTACAAAGTACCGCCGGACAGCAGCAAGCCGCCGTCGATATCGACCACACGTTCCAGCTCCGAACGACCTTGTGGAATCGCTACTCGCTGTTCCCAAACCGGCACGCCGTTGGTGATGTCCAGAGCGACCACTTTACCGGTCGACAAGCCAGCCAGCGCAAGGCGGTTGGTCACGATCGGTGCGCTGGTGCCGCGCAGGGTCAGGACCGCAGGCGTACTGTCATACAACCAGCGCTGGTTGCCGGTCGCGGCATCCAGACCGATCAGACGGTCGTCCTGAGTCTGAACCACAACCACGTCACCGTTGTTGGCCGGCGGTGCGAGGACTTCACTGGTCACGCGAGCGCGCCATTTCTCTTCACCGTTGATCGCGTCCAGTGCAACGATTTCGCCTTTGAGCGTGCCGATCATGACCAGCCCGTAACCCACGCCAACGGCGCCGGAAACGGGCAGTTCGAGATCTTTCTTCCATTTGACGTCGCCATTGCTGCGATCCATCGCGACCACCACGCCAGTGACGTCGGCAGCATAGATGTTGTCGCCATCAATCGCCGGTACCAGCATGTTGTAGGTTTCGCCCTGACCGTCACCGATCGAACGACTCCACTGCTTGTGCAAGACCACTTCTTCTTTGAAGTCGACGAGCTCGGCAGGCGGCAATTCTTTTTTGCTGTTGCTGCTGCAACCCGCGGCCAAAATGGCCAGGGCCAGCAATGCTGCATGTTTCCAACGAATCACGTCACGCATCCCCTTTGGCCAGATCGTCCAGCTTGATTTGTAGGCCGCCGACCGCCGCTTCATCCGACAGGGCTGCCTTGGCTTTTTGATACGCCGTGTTCGCTTCGTCGGTACGACCCAACTGCACCAGCAGGTCGCCTTTGAGTTCTTCACGAGTGGCCAGGAATGCTTTGTCGGCATCGCCTTCGAGCAACTTCAGGGCTTCATCGGCCTTGTTCTGCGCGGCCAGTACCTGCGCCAGACGCTGACGGGCGATTTCACCCAGCGCCGGGTTGGCCGGTTTGGCGACAATGGCTTTGAGCTCGGTGGCGGCGTCGTCCAGCTTGGCGCTGTCGACCGCGACTTTCGCCACGAACAGGCTGCCGTATTGTGCGTAGGCACTGCCGGCGAACTCGCTGTTGAGCTTGCCAGCCAGGTCGGCAACACGGGCTGCGTCAGGCTTGCCGTCAGGCGTCAGCGTGGTTTCGAGCAGTTGCTGATAGAGCATCGAGGCGCCTTGCGACTGATTGCTCTGATATTTGTGAAAGGCTTGCCAGCCGAACACGATGACCAGCGCCAGCAGGCCGCCAGTAACCAGGGGCTTGCCGTTGCGTGACCACCAGTCCTTCAAATCCGCCAGTTGTTCGTCTTCGGTACTCGACACCCCAATACTCCTTAATCGCTAAATCGGCTGTTTGACAGCTTCAACCCTGCACGACGCAGGTGGCCAGGTGTGCAGCAAGCGCATCCCAGGCAATGCTTTGTTGTTCGCCCTGGCCACGCAGGGGTTTGAAACCTACCACTTGCTGGGCCATCTCATCGTCACCGAGGATCAGCGCATACAGCGCACCGCTCTTGTCGGCCTTCTTGAACTGGCTTTTGAAGCTGCCGGCGCCGGCATTGACTTGCAGGCGCAGGTTGGGCAATTGATCACGAACACGTTCACTCAGGGTCAGGCCGGCGAGTTCCGCCGCTTCGCCGAAGGCGCAGAGGTAGACATCGACCTGACGGGAGATTTCTTCCGGGATCTGCTCCAGGGTCTCAAGCAACAGCACCAGGCGCTCGATGCCCATGGCGAAACCAACGCCCGTGGTCGGCTTGCCGCCCATCTGCTCGACCAGACCGTCATAACGACCGCCGGCACACACGGTGCCCTGGGCGCCCAACTTGTCGGTGACCCATTCGAAAACGGTCTTGCTGTAGTAATCCAGCCCGCGAACCAGCTTCGGGTTGATCACATAAGGAATGCCGGCGGCGTCCAGACGAGCCTTGAGGCCCTCGAAGTGCACGCGGGACTCATCGTCCAGGTAGTCGGCCATTTTTGGCGCGTCGACCAGGATCGCTTGGGTGTCGGCGTTCTTGGTGTCCAGAACCCGCAACGGGTTGGTCTTCAGACGGCGTTGGCTGTCTTCGTCCAGCTTGTCCAGATGCGCGGACAGGAACTCGACCAGCGCTTCACGATAGCGACCGCGCGATTCGGCAGTGCCCAGGCTGTTGAGCTCGAGCTTGACCGCATCACGGATGCCCAGCTCGCCCCACAGGCGCCAGGTCAGCACGATCAGCTCGGCATCGATGTCCGGACCGTCGAGGTTGAACACTTCGACACCGATCTGGTGGAACTGGCGATAACGGCCTTTCTGCGGACGCTCGTGACGGAACATCGGGCCGATGTACCAGAGTTTCTGCACCTGGCCACCACCGGTGATGCCGTGCTCAAGCACTGCACGCACGCACGCAGCCGTGCCTTCCGGACGCAGGGTCAGGGAGTCGCCGTTGCGATCTTCGAAGGTGTACATCTCTTTTTCGACGATGTCGGTCACTTCACCGATGGAGCGCTTGAACAGCTCGGTGAACTCGACGATCGGCATGCGGATCTGCTTGTAACCGTAGTTATCCAGCAGACGCGAAACAGTGCCCTCAAAATGACGCCACAGGGGAGTCTGTTCGGGCAGGATGTCGTTCATGCCACGAATGGCTTGCAGAGACTTGCTCACTTTAAATCCTTAAATTCGTTCGGCTCAGCCGCGGGCGATGACTGCCGCGTCGGCTTCGACTTTCTCGGCCGCTTTCTGGCGGATCAAGCGTTCAAGCTCATCCACCAGATTGTCATTCGTCAGTTTCTGCGACGGCTTGCCGTCGATGTAAATCAGGTTGGGCGTGCCGCCGGTCAAGCCGATATGGGCTTCCTTGGCTTCACCCGGCCCGTTGACCACGCATCCGATGACCGCGACATCCAGCGGCACCAACAGGTCTTCGAGGCGCCCTTCCAGCTCGTTCATGGTCTTGACCACATCGAAGTTCTGCCGCGAGCAGCTCGGGCAGGCGATGAAGTTGATGCCACGGGAACGCAAATGCAGGGATTTGAGAATGTCGTAGCCGACTTTCACTTCCTCGACCGGGTCAGCCGCCAACGAGATGCGAATAGTATCGCCAATCCCTTCGGCGAGCAGCATACCGAGGCCCACGGCGGATTTCACTGTGCCTGAACGCAAACCACCCGCTTCGGTGATACCCAGGTGCAGCGGCTGGACGATTTCCTTGGCCAGTAAACGGTAGGCTTCGACGGCCATGAACACGTCAGAGGCCTTCACGCTGACCTTGAAGTCCTGGAAATTCAGGCGTTCGAGGTGCTCGACGTGACGCAGGGCAGATTCAACCAGCGCTGCCGGGGTCGGCTCGCCGTACTTCTTCTGCAGGTCTTTTTCCAGGGAACCGGCGTTGACGCCGATGCGGATCGGAATCCCGCGATCACGGGCGGCATCGACTACCGCGCGGACGCGGTCTTCGCGACCGATGTTGCCCGGGTTGATCCGCAGGCAGTCCACACCCAACTCGGCCACGCGCAATGCGATCCGGTAGTCGAAGTGGATGTCGGCCACCAAGGGCACTTTGACCAGTTTCTTGATCTTGCCGAAGGCTTCGGCGGCATCCATGTCTGGCACGGAAATGCGCACGATGTCGACGCCAGCGGCTTCCAGACGATTGATCTGGGCCACGGTGGCGGCAACATCATTGGTATCGCTGTTGGTCATGCTCTGCACAGCGATAGGCGCATCGCCGCCAACAGGCACGTTACCGACCCAAATCTTGCGGGATTCGCGACGTTTGATTGGAGATTCGCCGTGCATGACTTATTGACCCAACTTCAGGCGAGCAGTCTCGCCACTGGTGAACGGAGCGACATCAACCGCCTGACCGTTGTAGCTGACCTGCGCACCACGGGCGAAGCCCAGGCGCACGGCAAACGGCGGCTTGCCGCTGACGGAAACGCTATCGCCTTTACGCTTGAGACCACTCAACAGCACCTTGCCGGTGCCATCGGTCACTTGCGTCCAGCAATCGGCGGTGAACTGCAGCTGAACCTGGCCCTGACCGGCTACTGGAGCCGTCGCAACCTGTGCCTGTGCGGCAGGAGCAACCGGAGCGGTCACTACCGGTGCCGGAACCGCTGGAGCAGCCGGCGCCGGAGCAGTCGGCGTCGCAACCACTGGGGCAGTGTTGTGCGCTGGAGCAGCAACAACAGGAGCGGCGTTGTGCGTCGGAGCCACCGGTGTCGATACTACCGGAGCAGCCGGCGTGGTTGCTTCAGCTTCAGCCGGTGCTTCAGAGGAGGTCTCGGCTTGTGGCAATGCCAGCGAAGTAGTCCCTTCCGCCTGACCTTCCGCGACGGCCTGGTCTTCCGGCTCGTCCAGCGGATGGATCTGGGTGGTGCCGTCGGCGCCTTCAACTTCTACATGTTCCGGGGCGAGGCCGATCGAATCCTTGGTGCGCAGCGAGGTTTGATCCTGCCACCAGACAAAACCACCCCCAATCACCGCGATCAGCAGCAACAGGCTGACGATGCGCAAAATAGTATGGGAAACCCGTACCGGCTCTTCGATACGCCCCAGGCTGTGAACGCTGCTGCCCTGGGAATCGGTGCCGGTGGACTGGTCGAACTGCTGGACGAGAACGGCCTGGTCCATGCCCAGCAATTTGGCGTACGCACGGATATAACCGCGAGCAAAGGTATGCCCAGGCAGCTTGTCGAATGCGCCGGCTTCAAGATTGCTCAAGGAGGTGACGGTGAGGTTGAGCTTGAGGGCCACTTCGGCCAGCGACCAGCCATTGCTTTCGCGGGCCTGGCGCAAAGTCTCACCGGGGTTAACGCGATTCGCTGCTACAACTTCGGGATGCGCCGCTTTCATCATTGCTCCGACAGGTATTGCTGATATTCCGGCGTACCGGGATAGAGTCGTTTTAGTTGCAGGCCTGCACTTGCGGCCTTGTCGCGATCTTCGAACACATTTGCCAGCCGAACGCCGAGCAATAGACTACGTGCATTTTGCTCGGCCAGCAGGCTAAAACGATCGTAATAGTCACGCGCGGGCACATAATGCCTGTCTTCGAAGGACAACTCAGCCATTTCGAGCAATGCACGTGGCTGTTGGCGATTCAAACGCAGGGCTTTTTCGAGTTGCTGCTGTGCAAGATCACGCTCGCCCAACTTTGAAGCGGTCATGCCCAGGTTCTCGAATACTCGCGAACGCTCAGGATACAGCGTATCGGCGGCGGCCTGTTCAAAGCGCTCGTACGCCTCTTTGTAGCGTTTTTCCTCGAAGAGGAAACTGCCGTAATTGTTCAGGATTCGTGCGTCGTTGGGGCGGGAAGACAATGCCTTGCGAAAATGCTGGTCGGCCAGTTCCGGCTCCATTTCAGCCTGGAACACCAGACCCAGCGCGGCGTTGGCATCAGGGTCCGAGTCATCCAGCTCCAACGCCTTTTTCAGCGGGACCTTGGCGCGCTCGGTCATGCCCTGCTGCAAGTACCCCAGGCCCAGCTGTACATAAGCCACACGCGCTTCATCGCGCCCCTTGCTGGTCTTCATCGGGTTGAAATCGCCCGACAGGACACAACCAGCACATAGGCTGGCCCACAGCAAAAGCAGCGCGAAGCGCAGGGACATAGAGATCCTCTCTTTAATTATTTCGCAGCGTTTGTAGCCATATCGTTCTCGGCGCTCAACTCGCGCACGGCGATATAACGTTCGCTGCGACGGGTGCGATCCAGCACCTGCCCTACCAATTGGCCACACGCGGCATCGATGTCTTCACCGCGAGTGGTGCGTACGGTGACATTGAAGCCTGCATGGTGAAGCTGATCCTGAAACCGGCGAATCGCGTTGTTGCTCGGGCGCTCGTAACCGGAATGCGGGAACGGGTTAAACGGAATCAGGTTGATCTTGCACGGGATGTTCTTGAGCAGCTCGATCATCTCAACGGCGTGTTCAACTTTGTCGTTGATGTCCTTGAGCAAGGTGTACTCGATGGTCAGCACGCGCTTTTCGCCCAGGGACGACATGTAGCGCTGGCACGACTCGAGCAGCATCTTAAGCGGATATTTCTTGTTGATCGGCACCAATTGGTTACGCAATGCGTCATTCGGTGCGTGCAGCGACAACGCCAGGGAGACGTCGATGTGCTTGGACAGCTCATCGATCATCGGTACCACGCCGGAGGTCGACAGGGTCACACGGCGCTTGGAAATGCCGTAGCCCAGGTCGTCCATCATCAGGTGCATGGCCGCGACGACGTTGTCGAAGTTCAGCAGCGGCTCGCCCATGCCCATCATCACCACGTTGGTGATGGCACGGTCGGCAGTCGCCGGGATGCTGCCAAACGATTTATTGGCAATCCACACCTGACCGATGACTTCGGCCGCGGTGAGGTTGCTATTGAAACCTTGCTTGCCGGTGGAGCAGAAACTGCAATCCAGGGCACAGCCTGCCTGGGACGAAACGCACAGAGTGCCGCGCTTGCCCTGGGGAATGTACACGGTCTCGACGCAGCTGCCGGATGCCACGCGCACCACCCACTTACGGGTGCCGTCGGTGGAAATGTCCTCGCTGACCACTTCAGGACCGCGAACTTCAGCAATCACCTTGAGCTTGTCGCGCAAGGCTTTGCTGACGTTCGTCATGGCGTCGAAATCATCGACGCCAAGGTGGTGAATCCATTTCATTACCTGACCGGCACGGAAACGCTTCTCCCCGATCGAGTCGAAGAATTTTTCCATTTCCTGTTGAGTCAGACCCAGCAGGTTGGTTTTTACAGTCGATGTAGTCATGGATTCACCTTCACTCTTAAGCCAATGCTTAGCGAGTGGTTACTTCAGTAGCTGCGAAGAAGTACGAGATTTCGCGAGCAGCAGCGGCTTCGGAGTCCGAACCGTGTACAGCGTTGGCGTCGATGGAGTCAGCGAAGTCAGCGCGGATGGTGCCGGCAGCAGCTTCTTTAGGGTTGGTAGCGCCCATCAGCTCACGGTTCAGAGCGATAGCGTTTTCGCCTTCCAGAACCTGAACAACAACCGGGCCGGAGATCATGAAAGCAACCAGGTCGTTGAAGAAACCACGAGCGCTGTGCTCAGCGTAGAAGCCTTCAGCTTCAGCTTTGGACAGTTGCTTCAGTTTCGAAGCTACAACGCGCAGGCCTGCTTTTTCGAAACGAGTGGTGATCTCGCCGATGACGTTTTTTGCAACAGCGTCAGGCTTGATGATGGAGAAAGTACGTTGAACAGCCATGGTGTAACTCCAGAAACGGTAATTTGTGAAAAATTAAACCCGCGAATTATACGCGGGTTCTTGGGTATTGCCTAACCTGCAGCGTGGCTCAGTCGCGTTCTTCGATCCAGTGGGCCTGAATGGCCTCCAGAATCTTTTCGCCACTATGCTCAGGCTTGTCGTCGAAATCGGGCAATTCCATAACCCATTTGCGCAGATCGACGAAGTTGACCGACATAGGGTCAACATCGGGCTTGCTTTCAGCCAGCTGGATCGCAATCTCCAGCACATCAGTCCACTTGAGACTCATGACAATTCCTTGAATCAGTGCGGCGCTTCGGCTGCGTGGTTGAGCGAGTATTTCGGAATTTCGACGGTCAGGTCTTCCGTGCCGACTCTGGCCTGACACGCCAGGCGGGACTGAGCTTCCAGCCCCCAAGCCTTATCAAGATAGTCTTCTTCCAGCTCGTCAGCCTCTTCTAGCGAATCAAAGCCTTCACGAATCAGGCAATGACACGTGGTGCAGGCACAGACGCCACCACAGGCACTTTCCATCTCGATGTGGTGTTCGTGCGCCAGTTCGAGGATGGAAATGCCGGGCTCAGCCTCTACAACCATGCCGTCCGGGCAAAACTTCTCGTGTGGCAGAAAAATGACCTGCGGCATCGTTATTCCTCAATCTCGTTCAGGTTGCGCCCCGCCAGCGCGGCTTTCACCGTCGAGTCCAGGCGGCGGGCAGCAAAGGCATCGGTCACTTGCGACAGACGCTTGGTCTGCTGCTCGATGGCGTAACCATCGGTACCTTTCATCAGTTCGGCCAGTTCCTGCATCTGCAACTCGATGACCATGCGCTCTTCGGCGTCGAGCAGGCGCTCACCGTCGACATCAAGGGCGGCCTGCACCGCCTCGATCAGGCGCTGTGCATCGACTTGCTGCTCACGCAGTACACGGGCGACTTTATCGTCATTGGCGTGCTGGAACGAATCCTTGAGCATCTTGGCGATTTCGCCGTCGGTCAGACCGTAGGACGGCTTGACCTGAATGCTCGCTTCAACGCCCGAACCCAATTCACGGGCCGAAACGCTGAGCAGACCGTCAGCATCAACCTGGAAGGTCACGCGAATCTTCGCCGCACCGGCCACCATCGCTGGAATGCCGCGCAATTCGAAGCGTGCCAGGGAGCGGCAGTCGCTGATCAGCTCGCGCTCGCCCTGCAACACGTGGATCGCCATGGCCGACTGGCCATCTTTATAAGTCGTGAAGTCCTGGGCGCGAGCGACGGGAATGGTGGTGTTGCGCGGAATCACCTTCTCCATCAGGCCGCCCATGGTTTCCAGCCCCAAGGACAACGGAATCACGTCAAGCAACAGCAGTTCATCGCCATCGCGCTTGTTGCCAGCCAGCGTATCGGCCTGGATCGCGGCACCGATGGCCACCACTTGATCCGGGTCGATTTCAGTCAGCGGCTGACGACCAAAGGCTTCCGCGACCGCTTCGCGAACGCGAGGCACACGTGTCGAACCACCGACCATGACCACCGCGTGCACTTCTTCCAGCTCAACACCCGAATCACGCACGGCGCGGCGGCAGGCTTTCAGGCTGCGAGCGACCATCGGCTCGATCAGCGCATCAAAGGTTTCGCGGGTCAGCTCGGCTTTCCAGCCGCCATGAGCCACTTCAACCGACGAGGCGGTGGTCAGCGCTTCTTTGGCGGCACAAGCCGCTTGCAACAGTTGACGCTGCGCCCCCGGATCGAGGTCGGCGGACAGACCGGCGCTCTCGATGATCCAGCCAGCGATCGCGTGATCGAAGTCATCGCCGCCCAGCGCGCTGTCGCCGCCGGTAGCCAAAACTTCAAACACGCCGCCGGTCAGGCGCAGAATCGAAATATCAAAGGTGCCGCCGCCCAGGTCATAAATGGCGACCAGGCCTTCAGCGTGTTGATCCAGACCGTAAGCCACAGCGGCGGCGGTTGGTTCATTGAGCAAACGCAGCACGTTCAGACCGGCGAGCTTGGCCGCGTCCTTGGTGGCTTGACGCTGCGCATCATCGAAATAGGCGGGAACGGTAATCACCGCGCCGACCAGCTCGCCACCCAAGGTCGCTTCAGCGCGCTGACGCAGCACTTTGAGGATATCGGCGGAGACTTCGACCGGGCTTTTCGGCCCCTGCACGGTGTCGATGAACGGCATGTGCGACTCGCCACCGACAAAGCGGTACGGCAGTTGATCGCCCAATTGCTTGACGTCGGACAGACCACGACCCATCAAGCGCTTGACCGACAGCACGGTGTTCAAGGGATCTGTGGCGGCAGCCAGTTTGGCGGACTCGCCGACTTCGACGCGATCTGCGTGATAACGCACGGCAGATGGCAGGATGACCTGCCCGTCAGCGTCGGCCAGAGGCTCGGAAAGACCACTGCGCAACGCAGCGACCAGCGAATTGGTAGTGCCCAAGTCGATCCCCACAGCCAGACGACGCTGGTGCGGTTGAGGACTTTGGCCGGGTTCGGCGATCTGCAGTAGGGCCATTGGTATCAGGACTTATCTGTATATCAGGCGTGCGACCGGAGCGGCACTGGGTTAATCGTCGAGGCGCTCTTCTAACTGGCGCACTTCGTAGGTGAGCTTGTCGAGGAACTGCATGCGCCGCATCAGGCGTTCGGCCTGCTCACGGTGCGCCGCATCATTCCAACAAGCCGCGAAGCTTTGGTTCAGTACATCCTGGGCGGTTTTCAAGCGACGCTTGAACGCTGCAACACCGGCCAGATCAGCACTGTCTTGCAGGTCTTCGAGCTCTTCACGCAGCTCCATCTGCTGCAGCAAAAACTCCGGATCATGCACCGTGACCTCCAGCGGCAGCTCACCACCGTTCAAGGCGAGCAAGTAACGCGCGCGCTTGGGCGGACTTTTGAGCGTCTGGTAGGCCTCGTTGAGGCTCGCGGATTGCTCTAGCGCCAACCGCTGCTCACGCTCGGAAGCGTCAGCAAAGCGGTCCGGATGAACACTGCGCGCCAACTCACGGTAGCGCGTAGCCAGCTGGTCGAGGTCCAGATTGAAACTCGGTTGCAGCTCAAATAAAGCGAAATGACAAGGAGTACCCACGACAAGCCTCAGATGTTGAAGCTTTCGCCGCAGCCACATTCACCGCGTACGTTGGGGTTGTTGAACTTGAAGCCTTCGTTCAACCCTTCCTTGACGAAATCGAGCTCGGTGCCGTCCAGGTAGGCCAGGCTTTTCGGGTCGATAATCACTTTTTCACCGTGACTTTCGAACACCTGATCCTCTTCAACCACCTCGTCGACAAACTCCAGCACGTAGGCAAGGCCGGAACAGCCTGTGGTGCGAACACCCAGACGAATCCCTTCACCTTTGCCGCGCCCGTCGAGGGAGCGCCGCACGTGTCGAGCAGCCGCTTCTGTCATGCTGATAGCCATCGGTGACTCCTTACTCGTCGCCAAAACCTGAAAGTCAGATCAAGCCTTTCTTCTGCTTGTAGTCACGAACGGCCGCTTTGATAGCGTCTTCTGCGAGTACGGAGCAGTGGATTTTCACTGGCGGCAAGGCCAGTTCTTCAGCCAGCTGAGTGTTCTTGATGGTCTCGGCTTCGTCCAGGGTCTTGCCCTTCATCCACTCGGTAGCGAGGGAGCTGGAGGCGATAGCCGAACCGCAACCGTAGGTCTTGAACTTGGCGTCTTCGATGATGCCTTGCTCGTTGACCTTGATTTGCAGGCGCATAACGTCGCCGCACGCCGGAGCGCCGACCATGCCGGTGCCGACATCAGGATCTTCCGCGTCCATCTTGCCGACGTTGCGCGGGTTTTCGTAGTGGTCGATGACCTTTTCGCTGTAAGCCATGATGCTTAATCCTCACTCATCAGAGAGTCGCTCTTTAAGCCCTGCCAACCTGGGTTGTACAGGGCCGGTTCGCGGCGACTTGAAATCAGTGTGCCGCCCACTCGATTTTCGAAATGTCGACACCGTCTTTGTACATGTCCCACAGCGGCGACAGAGTGCGCAGCTTGGTAACGGCCTCGCAGACTTTCTGCGCGGCGTAATCGATTTCTTCTTCGGTGGTGAAACGGCCGAAGGTGAAGCGAATCGAGCTGTGTGCCAGTTCGTCGTTGCGGCCCAGGGCGCGCAGTACGTACGAAGGCTCAAGGGACGCCGAGGTGCAGGCCGAACCGGACGAAACCGCCAGGTCCTTGAGCGCCATGATCAGCGACTCGCCTTCAACGTAGTTGAAGCTCAGATTCAGGTTGTGCGGTACACGAGCGGTCATGCTGCCGTTGATGTACAGCTCTTCCAGGCCTTCGACCTGTTTGAAGAAGCGGTCGCTCAGGG
Source organism: Pseudomonas mucoides (assembly GCF_015461845.1). GTDB lineage: Bacteria > Pseudomonadota > Gammaproteobacteria > Pseudomonadales > Pseudomonadaceae > Aquipseudomonas > Aquipseudomonas mucoides. Next base: position 302,628 of record NZ_JACOPW010000004.1, read on the forward strand.
CTTTGATGCGCACGTTTTCGGCAGCCATGTCTTCTTTGGCTACGCGGAAAGCTTCACCCATGCCGACGATCTGGTGGGTCGCCAGGGTGCCGGAACGCATGCCACGCTCGTGACCGCCGCCGTGCATGGTCGCTTCGATGCGAACACGCGGCTTGCGGCTGACGTACAGCGCGCCGATGCCTTTAGGGCCGTAGGTTTTGTGGGCAGAGAACGACATCAGGTCGACTTTCAGCTTCGACAGGTCAATGTCGACCTTGCCGGTGGACTGAGCCGCGTCGACGTGGAACAGAATGCCCTTGGAGCGGGTCAGTTCGCCGATGGCCTCGATGTCGTTGATGGTGCCGATTTCGTTGTTCACGTGCATGACCGAGACCAGGATGGTGTCGTCACGCAGGGCCGCTTCGATCATCGCCGGCGTTACCAGACCATCAGTCTGAGGCTCGAGGTAGGTTACTTCGAAGCCTTCACGCTCCAGTTGGCGCATGGTGTCGAGGACAGCCTTGTGCTCAATCTTGGTGGTGATCAGGTGTTTGCCTTTGGTCGCATAGAAATGCGCCGCACCCTTGATTGCCAGGTTGTCGGATTCGGTGGCACCGGAGGTCCAGACGATTTCACGCGGATCGGCGTTGACCAGGTCTGCGACCTGACGACGGGCGTTTTCGACGGACTCTTCAGCTTTCCAGCCGAACACGTGGGAACGGGACGCCGGGTTACCGAAGTTTCCGTCAACCAGCAGGCATTCACTCATTTTTTGCGCAACACGCGGATCAACCGGGGTGGTCGCAGAGTAATCAAGGTAAATCGGCAATTTCATGGACTATCTCCTAAATCAGGCTGGCTGGCGTGCCGTTAGCTCTTTGGCTGTCATTCGACGGCGGACGCTTCAATCTTGTCCAGGCGTGGCGCCTTGCTGTTGCAACGGCGCTGGTCCTGACGCTGGGCTATGTCTTGTACCTCACGGCGAGTCACAAGGTCAGCCAAGCTGATACCGCTCAGAAATTCGTGAATCTGCAGGCTCAAGTCGCACCACAAGTGGTGAGTCAGGCAGGTGTCGCCTGAATGGCAATCGCCTTGGCCCTGGCATTTGGTGGCATCTACTGATTCGTTCACCGCATCGATCACCTGGGCGACCTGGATGCCCTGCATCTCGCGGGACAGTTGGTAGCCGCCGCCCGGACCGCGGACGCTGGACACCAGATTGCTACGGCGCAATTTGGCGAAAAGCTGTTCGAGGTAGGACAGGGAGATGCCTTGGCGCTCGGAGATATCGGCCAGGGACACCGGCCCGTGCTGCGCGTGCAACGCCAGATCGAGCATGGCGGTCACGGCGTATCGGCCTTTTGTAGTCAGTCGCATGGACAATTACCACGGAGTTCGGAATGGGGCGAGTATGCAATTCCCGAGTGTTTAAGTCAACTATAAGACCTAGTACTTTAGTCAGGTTTACCCGCAAAAGAGCGGCCGCATCATAGCAAAGGCTGGACGGTTACAGCCAGCAATTGCGCGTTATCGTTCATCGCGGGCAAGCCCGCTCCCACAGGGTCCCGTGTGAACACTGAGATACCTGTGGGAGCGCGCTTGCCCGCGATTGAAGTCGACCCGGTCTAGCTCGCCTGGCTCTGATCCTTGTCCTTCACACAGGCGAAGTCTTCTTCGCGCAGTTCAGGCAGGTCCTTGGCACAGTAATTACTGCCCAGATCCTTCAGTGCGCCGCACATCCCCTCCAGACGACCATCGACCGCCTGCAAGTGATCCAGCAACTGACCAATGGCACGCGCTACAGGGTCCGGCATGTCTTCGCCGACACCGTAGGCATCGAAGCCGATTTTCTCGGCCATGGCCTTGCGCTTGGCATCCTGCTCGTCATCGGACTTGACGATGATCCGCCCTGGAATACCGACAACGGTCGCGCCGGCAGGCACTGCCTTGGTCACTACGGCGTTAGAACCAACCTTGGCACCCGCGCCGACGGTAAACGGACCCAGCACCTTGGCGCCCGCCCCCACCACCACGCCATCTTCAAGGGTCGGGTGACGCTTGCCCTTGTTCCAGCTGGTGCCACCCAGCGTCACACCTTGATAAAGGGTGACGTCATTACCGATCTCGGCGGTTTCACCAATAACGATGCCCATGCCATGATCAATAAAGAAGCGACGACCGACTTTGGCACCCGGATGAATCTCGATCCCGGTCAGCCAGCGACCGAAGTTCGACACCAGTCGCGCCAGCCATTTCAGCTCTGCGCGCCACAAGACCGACGACAGACGGTGAATCCAGATGGCATGCATGCCCGGGTAGCACGTCAGAACTTCAAAAGCGTTACGCGCCGCCGGGTCTCGATGGAATACGCTTTGGATATCTTCACGCAAACGCTCAAACATCATTAATCCTTCCGCTTTAGAAGCTCGCCACGGGCCGCTTTTTGGGTTTCCGTGAGGATGCCACGCAATATGTTCATTTCCGCCCGGCTGACCGAGCTACGTCCGTACAACCGGCGCAGGCGCGCCATCAAGTGCCGTGGTTTTTCCGGATCGAGGAATTCGATGGCCACCAGGGTGTGTTCCAGGTGCTCATAGAATCGCTCCAGCTCATCCATGGTCGCCAGTTCACCACTTTTGGTGGACGCCACTTCATCCTTCTCGACCTTGCTCGGCTGCCCTTGGGCCGCGAGCCAGGACATGCGCACTTCATAGCCCAGCACCTGCACCGCCGCCCCAAGGTTCAGCGAGCTGAACTCAGGGTCTGATGGAATGTGCACGTGATAATGACATCGCTGCAGCTCTTCATTGGTCAGACCGGAATCTTCACGACCAAACACCAAGGCAATCTCGGCGCCCTGCCCGGCTTCTTCCACCACTTTCACACCGCATTCGCGGGGATCGAGCAGCGGCCAGGGAATGCGCCGGTCGCGAGCACTGGTGCCGAGCACCAGATTGCAGCCGACCAAGGCATCTTCCAAGGTGGCGACGACTTGCGCGTTTTCAAGGACATCCCCGGCACCGGAAGCACGAGCGTCGGCTTCGTGATGCGGAAACTGCCGCGGTTCGACCAGCACCAGCCGCGACAGGCCCATGTTCTTCATGGCACGCGCAGCCCCGCCGATGTTGCCGGGATGGCTGGTATTGACCAGGACGACACGAATGTTATGCAGCACGGGAGGCAGTCTCGAACACAGAAATAAGGAGCCGAATCTTACAGTTCCTCCGGGTGTCCCGCCTCAAAAATAACTGTTCACTTTTGACGGCGTTCAATGTCGGCATGCTGCGCTGCCGCTTCTCCCCATAGCAAGCCATGAGTCGGCGCGGCGCCTTGCCCGCCAACATTGACCACTCGTCAAAAAGTGAACGTATTTCTGAGGCGGGACACACCGTTAAGCTATGAAAGCGAACACCGACCTTCACCTGTAGAAAAGTTCTGATAGAATGCTCGGCTTTCTTTAACAACCTTAGGTGACACATCCATGCAGCCCATGCTGAATATCGCGCTGCGCGCCGCCCGCAGCGCCAGTGAATTGATTTTCCGCTCCATCGAGCGCCTGGATACCATCAAGGTCGACGAAAAAGACGCCAAGGATTACGTATCCGAGGTGGATCGCGCCGCCGAACAGAAAATCATCGATGCGCTGCGCAAGGCCTACCCGAACCACTCGATCCTGGGTGAAGAAACCGGCATGCACGCCGGCAACGGTATCGAAGGCGAAGAATACCTGTGGATCATCGATCCGCTGGACGGCACCACCAACTTCCTGCGCGGCATTCCTCACTTCGCTGTCAGCATCGCCTGCAAATACCGCGGTCGCCTGGAACACGCTGTTGTTCTGGACCCGGTTCGCCAGGAAGAATTCACCGCCAGCCGTGGTCGCGGCGCTCAACTGAACGGTCGTCGTCTGCGCGTCAGCGGTCGCACCAGCCTGGACGGCGCCCTGCTGGGTACCGGCTTCCCGTTCCGTGACGACCAAATGGACAACCTCGACAACTACCTGGGCATGTTCCGCGCCCTGGTTGGCCAGACTGCCGGCATCCGTCGCGCGGGTTCAGCGAGCCTGGACCTGGCTTACGTGGCTGCCGGTCGTTTCGACGCATTCTGGGAGTCGGGCCTGTCCGAGTGGGACATGGCTGCAGGCGCCCTGTTGATTCAGGAAGCCGGTGGCTTGATCAGCGACTTCACCGGTGGTCACGAATTCCTTGAGAAAGGCCACGTCGTTGCTGGTAACACCAAATGCTTCAAGGCAGTTCTGACGGCGATCCAGCCGCACCTGCCAGCCTCGCTGAAGCGCTAAGCCTCCAGCGAAAGAGAAAGCACCCTTCGGGGTGCTTTTTTATGCCTGCGATTTGGGTATTACCCCCAATCCTTGTGGGAGCCGGGCTTGCCCGCGATGGCGGTTTCGCCTGCACCCTTCATGGTGACTGACACATTGCTATCGCGGGCAAGCCCGGCTCCCACAGGGTTTTACGGTGATTCATGAATTCCAGGCACAAAAAAAGCACCCCGAAGGGTGCTTCTTTTTAAACGCTTAAGCCTGAAGATTTAGCGGTTTTCTTCGTTCTGCGACAGGACCAGCTTGCCTTCCTTGTCGACCGGGATCTGGTTGCCCGGATCACGATCCATCCGCACCTTGCCTTCCTTGCCATCCAGCGAATAACGAACATCGTAGCCAACGACCTTGTCGCTGATGTCATTCACTGTATTACAGCGAGTTTGAGTCGTGGTGTAGGTGTCACGCTCTTGCATGCCTTCCTGAACCTTGTTGCCTGCATAACCACCGCCGACAGCGCCTGCGACCGTAGCAATCTTCTTGCCGGTGCCGCCGCCGATCTGGTTACCCAGCAAACCACCTGCTAATGCACCGACCACCGTACCGGCAATCTGGTGTTGATCCTTGACCGGCGCTTGCCGAGTCACTGCGACATCCTTGCAGACTTCACGTGGCGTCTTGATCTGTGTCTTGACCGGTTCAACGGCTAGTACTTGCGCATACTCAGGGCCGCTTTTAACCAGGCTGTAGGTGGCAACAGCACCCCCGGCAGTCACACCGACAGCACCCAATACCGCACCAACCAGCAACGACTTGTTCACATGAACCTCCTGACCATCACATGCGGGACAAACCCGCGCTTCTCCCAGCCTTGGAGCATAAAAAAAGGCGCGAGTTCAACTCGCGCCTTTTTTGGCAGTCCGCGGGAAAGCGATGGCCGTTATGGACGGTCGTCGACTTCCTTCTCGGTTGCCGCAGGAGGAATCAGATCCTCACTGTTCAGGTTCAGCCAGATCAGCACCACGTTCGCGATGTAGATCGACGAGTAAGTACCCGCCAGAACACCGATGAACAGGGCAATGGAGAAGCCGAACAGGTTGTCACCACCGAAGAACAGCAGGGCCGCAATCGCCAGCAACGTGGAGATCGAAGTCGCCATGGTCCGCAGCAGGGTTTGCGTGGTCGAGATGTTGATGTTCTCGATCAGGTTAGCCTTGCGCAGTACCCGGAAGTTCTCACGAACCCGGTCGAATACCACGATGGTGTCGTTGAGCGAGTAACCAATGATCGCCAGTACCGCCGCCAGCACCGTCAGATCGAAAGTGATCTGGAAGAACGACAGGATACCGATGGTCACGATCACGTCGTGGATCAACGAAACAATCGCACCGACCGCAAACTTCCACTGAAAGCGGAATGCCAGGTAGATCAGGATGCCGCCCAGCGCCATCAGCATGCCGAGGCCGCCCTGGTCGCGCAGTTCTTCACCCACCTGCGGGCCGACGAACTCGACGCGCTTGACCGTCGCCGGGTTGTCACCGCCGACTTTCAGCAGCGCTTCTGCCACTTGATGACCCAACTGTGGATCTTCACCCGGCATACGCACCAGCAAATCGGTAGTTGCACCGAAGCTCTGCACGATGGCTTCGTGATAGCCCGATGTCACCAGTTGCTCACGCACCTTGGTGACGTCAGCCGGACGCTCGTAGGTCAGCTCAATGAGCGTACCGCCGGTGAAGTCCAGGCCCCAGTTCATGCCCTTGTGGAAGACGCTGAAAATGGCCAGCGCCGTAAGGAACAATGTGACGCCGAACGCAAAGTTGCGAACGCCCATGAAGTTGATTGTACGTAACATGGCAGCCCCTTAAATCCACAACTTCTTGAAGTCACGACCGCCGAAGATCAGGTTGACCATCGCGCGGGTCACCATGATGGCCGTGAACATCGAGGTAAAGATCCCGAGGGACATGGTCACTGCGAAGCCTTTGACCGGGCCGGTGCCCATCGCAAAGAGAATCCCGCCGACCAACAGTGTGGTCAGGTTGGCGTCGAGAATCGCGGTGAATGCCCGGCCGAAGCCTTCGTTGATTGCCCGTTGTACGGTCATGCCCGCCGCGATCTCTTCACGTATCCGCGAGAAGATCAGTACGTTGGCATCGACCGCCATACCCATGGTCAATACGATACCGGCGATACCCGGCAGGGTCAGCGTTGCACCCAGCAAAGACATCAAGGCCAGCAGCAGCACCATGTTCACCGCCAGCGCGACGGTGGCAATGATGCCGAAGAAGCGGTAGATGGCGATGATGAACAGCGAGACAAACAGCATGCCCCACAGCGAAGCATCGATACCCTTGACGATGTTGTCGGCACCCAGGCTTGGACCAATGGTGCGCTCTTCAGCGAAGTACATTGGTGCAGCCAGACCACCGGCACGCAGCAGCAGCGCCAGTTCGGACGACTCGCCCTGGCCGTTCAGGCCAGTGATGCGGAACTGAGCACCCAGCGGCGACTGGATGGTCGCCAGGCTGATGATCTTCTTCTCTTCTTTAAACGTCTGGACCGCAACGTCTTTCTCGACGCCGTTGACCATTTGCTTGGTGTAGGTGGTCACAGGGCGTTGTTCGATGAAGATCACCGCCATGCTGCGACCGACGTTGCTGCGAGTCGCACGACTCATCAGCTCGCCACCGTGGCCATCCAGACGGATGTTCACTTCTGGCGTGCCGTGCTCGCCGAAGCCAGCCTTGGCGTCAGTCACTTGGTCACCGGTGATGATCAGGCCACGCTCGATCTGTGCCGGCGGACGCTTGCCTTCACGGAACTCGAAGGTTTCGGAAGTGGCTTTCGAAGCACCTGGCTCAGCCGCCAGACGGAACTCGAGGTTGGCCGTCTTGCCGAGGATACGCTTGGCTTCTGCGGTGTCCTGAACGCCCGGCAATTCAACCACAATGCGGTTGGCGCCCTGACGCTGAACGATCGGTTCGGCAACACCCAGTTCGTTGACGCGGTTACGTACCGTGGTCAAGTTCTGCTTGATGGAGTATTCGCGGATTTCCGCCAGCTTGGCTGGGGTCATCGCCAGACGCAGCACCGGTTGACCATTCAGGTCGGCCGGAACAATGTCGAAATCGTTGAAGTTCTTGCGGACCAGCGCACGGGCCTGTTCGCGGGTTGCTTCATCACTGAAGCCCAGCTGAATGGCACCGTTGAGTTGCGGCAGGCTGCGATAGCGCAGTTTCTCTTTACGCAACAGGCTCTTTACATCGCCTTCGTACACTTTCAAGCGTGCGTCGAGGGCTTTGTCCATGTCCACTTCCAGCAGGAAGTGCACACCACCGGACAAGTCCAGACCCAGCTTCATCGGGTGCGCGCCGAGGCTGCGCAGCCACTGCGGCGTGGTTTGTGCCAGGTTCAGTGCAACGACGTAGTCATCACCCAATGCCTTGCGCACGACGTCTTTGGCCGGCAGCTGATCTTCAGCCTTGGTCAGACGAATCAGACCGCCCTTGCCATTGGCCGCCAGCGTGGCTGCCTTGACGTTGATCCCGGATTCCTTGAGCGCTGTGCTCACGCGATCCAGATCAGCCTGATTGACCAACAGCGCAGTACTTGCACCGCTGACCTGAATGGCCGGGTCATCAGGATATAGATTGGGAGCGGAATAAATCAGACCGACCGCCAGCACCGCCAGGATCAGAATGTATTTCCACAGAGGGTATTTGTTCAGCATCACGCCGCCCGTTTATGACGCGGGGCGCCTTGCGCGCCCCGTCGATTGAATATGAAGTTGAAACTTAGATCGCTTTCAGCGTGCCTTTTGGCAGCGTCGCGGCAATAGCGCCCTTCTGGAACTTCATTTCGACAGTGTCGGAAACTTCCAGAACAACGAAATCGTCTGCCACTTTAGTGATCTTGCCGGCGATACCACCGGTGGTCACAACTTCGTCGCCTTTCTGCAGGCTGCTCAGCAGGTTCTTCTGTTCTTTGGCGCGCTTGGCCTGTGGACGCCAGATCATCAGGTAGAAGATGACCAGGAAACCGACCAGGAAAATCCACTCAAAGCCGCCACCCATTGGGCCTGCCGCAGGTGCAGCAGCGTCAGCCATGGCATTAGAGATAAAAAAGCTCATTTAGCACTCCAGTTGCAAATGTTGAATCTTGGGGTCAGAAAACTCAGTCCAAAGGCGGAACAGGTAACCCGCGTTTGGCGTAGAAGGCATCGACAAAGGCGGCCAATGTACCCTGTTGAATAGACTCGCGCAAACCAGCCATAAGCACCTGGTAATGGCGCAAATTGTGGATGGTATTCAACATGCTACCCAGCATTTCGCCGCACTTGTCCAGATGATGCAGATAAGCACGGGAGAAGTTCTGGCAGGTATAGCAATCACAGGTCGGATCGAGCGGCGAATCATCATGGCGATGGAACGCGTTACGGATCTTCAGCACGCCGGTGTCAATGAACAGATGCCCATTGCGGGCATTACGGGTTGGCATCACGCAATCGAACATGTCCACACCGCGGCGCACACCCTCAACCAGATCTTCCGGTTTGCCAACGCCCATAAGGTAACGAGGTTTGTCAGCCGGCATCTGACCCGGCAGGTAATCCAGCACCTTGATCATCTCGTGCTTGGGCTCGCCCACCGACAGACCGCCAATGGCCAAGCCATCAAAGCCGATCTGGTCGAGGCCTTCCAGGGAGCGCATGCGCAGGTCCTGGTGCATGCCGCCCTGAACGATGCCGAACAGCGCCGCCGTGTTGTCGCCATGAGCTTCTTTCGAGCGCTTGGCCCAACGCAACGACAGCTCCATCGACACGCGAGCGACATCTTCGTCAGCCGGGTACGGGGTGCATTCGTCGAAAATCATCACGATGTCCGAACCCAGGTCACGCTGGACCTGCATCGATTCTTCCGGCCCCATGAACACTTTGGCGCCATCCACCGGGGAGGCGAAGGTCACGCCCTCCTCCTTGATCTTGCGCATGGCGCCCAGGCTGAACACCTGAAAACCGCCGGAATCAGTCAGAATCGGGCCTTTCCACTGCATGAAATCGTGCAGGTCGCCGTGCTTCTTGATCACTTCGGTGCCAGGACGCAGCCACAAGTGGAAGGTGTTGCCCAGAATGATTTCCGCGCCGGTGGCGACGATATCCCGCGGCAACATGCCCTTGACGGTGCCGTAGGTGCCCACCGGCATGAACGCCGGGGTTTCTACGGTGCCGCGTGGAAAGGTCAAACGACCGCGACGAGCCTTGCCGTCAGTAGCAAGTAACTCAAACGACATACGACTTTGGCGACTCATTCTGTTTCCTCTGGGCCACGTGGTGCGGGGTTACGGGTGATAAACATCGCATCACCGTAGCTGAAAAAGCGGTATCCATGCTCGACGGCCGCTTTATAAGCAGCCATGGCTTCGGGATAACCGGCGAATGCCGAAACCAGCATCAACAGCGTGGATTCAGGCAAATGGAAGTTGGTGACCAGGGCATCGACCACATGAAACGGGCGGCCCGGGTAGATAAAGATATCGGTGTCGCCACTGAACGGCTTGAGCACGCCATCGCGCGCAGCACTTTCCAGCGAACGCACGCTGGTGGTCCCCACCGCCACCACGCGACCACCGCGAGCGCGGCATGCAGCGACGGCATCGACCACGTCCTGGCCGACTTCCAGCCATTCGCTGTGCATGTGGTGATCTTCGATCTTCTCGACGCGCACCGGCTGGAACGTACCGGCGCCGACGTGCAAGGTCACGAACGCGGTCTCGACGCCCTTGGCGGCAATCGCCTCCATCAGCGGCTGATCGAAATGCAGCCCCGCCGTCGGCGCCGCCACCGCGCCCAGGCGCTCGGCATAGACCGTCTGATAACGCTCGCGGTCCGAACCTTCATCCGGGCGGTCTATATAAGGCGGCAACGGCATGTGCCCGACGCGGTCCAGCAGCGGCAACACCTCTTCGGCGAACCCCAGTTCGAACAACGCATCGTGACGCGCCAGCATTTCAGCCTCGCCACCGCCATCGATCAGGATCTTCGACCCCGGCTTCGGCGACTTGCTGGAACGCACATGGGCCAGCACGCGATGACTGTCGAGCACGCGCTCGACCAGGATTTCCAGCTTGCCGCCGGAAGCCTTCTGGCCAAACAGCCGCGCCGGAATCACCCGGGTATTGTTGAACACCATCAAATCGCCCGGGCGCAAATGCTCGAGCAAATCGGTGAATTGACGGTGTGCCAGGGCGCCGCTGACCCCATCAAGGGTCAACAGGCGACTGTTGCGACGCTCGGCCAAAGGGTGGCGGGCGATCAGCGAATCTGGGAGTTCGAAAGTAAAGTCAGCAACGCGCATGATGGGGTTCGTCTAGCAGGGGCCGGAAGTCTAGCCGAAATAGTGAAAATTCTCTATGTACCTGATTGACCGACGGTAATCTCATCTCTATACTTCGCCGCCATTGAGCCCTGATGGCGGAATTGGTAGACGCGGCGGATTCAAAATCCGTTTTCGAAAGGAGTGGGAGTTCGAGTCTCCCTCGGGGCACCAAAATTAAGAAAGGTCTTGCTTAGCAAGGCCTTTTTTTTCGCCTGCGATAAAGTGGCTGACGCCCCACCGACCTATAGGGGCCGGCTTGCTGGCGATGCTTTTGATCTTCTCGTTCTCGGTTGGTACGACAATTCTCAAGGATTCACTCCCATGGAACTGCTGCTGGAAACCGTCGCCCTGTTCTGCCTCAAGCTTGCGTATGAGACGGAAGATTCAAGTCCGATTCTGCGGGATGATTTGCTGATGAGTGATTATGAGCGGGAGGTGTTTGGGTTGCTGGTGCGCCGGGGGGATCTTGAAGGTATTCAGCTTAGAGTGGCGCATTGTGTAAGTTTGGCGCTGGACGCTATAGGCGGGGCTGAAACGCCACTGGGACGGGAGCTGCGACGGCTGTCAGCTGATTTCAGCAGTGCGCGGACAATGGAGCAGCTTAATGCGCCGATCATCGCGCTCAAGGATTACTTGAACGACATTCAGTGAATGATCGAGTGAGGCAAAGTTTAGTAACCCATTATACCGACCAGTGCTGGCAAGGGTCTTGTCTGATATGGAAATCTATCTGCCCACCTTTCAATTGCGTCAGCAGGTAGCCTGACAGCAGCCTCGAGCAGGCACGATTCAATTGCGATCCTCGCTCACATTTGAGCGTCCGAACTAAATCAGCAATCCGGCTTTGCCTAGCTATCGACTCCGGGACGCGTTTTCATGATCCGAAAAACGCATCGCGCGCTCTAGCTCTTAGCGAATTTTCCTTGCGTAGCCTTTCTTAACTACGCGTGAAATGTAGCTATTCAGCCCTCTACCGGCTCTAGCCAATCGATGCATTTCTGCAATAGATCCAGGACCCGCGCTCTGATCTGTATACAGGTACTGCGCCCGGTCCATAAATTCGACAGTGATAGACCCATTCCCTATCTCAAATGCAGCCACATTTGAATCTCTACCCAGGTTCCCATAACGTTCCATCGTCGCTCCTTTTGAGCAATTGATTTTATGAGTAAAGCAACGCATTGCACTGATGACACTAGTCTAGAATCTTCGAATGTCCAAAAAATGCAATGAGTATCCTCTGACAGCAGGCTGGAGTAAGCGAGATTCAATAGTGACCCTGGCTCAAGGGAAAAATGGAAAATGGAAAAAACGGGGACGAAAAAATTAGGACAGATTTATTTTCGAGTTTAATCCACTAATAAATTTGCCCCCTTTTCCAATAATAAATCCGCACCCTTATCTCCGGCCACCTTTTCACCGTAGTTTTAAGTTTACAAAGAGAATTTAATACGACAGCTAACTTCCATTACCAAGCCAGTCCCACCCTAGCATCAAGCGAAGTGTTTGAGATAAATCTTTAAACTTTCACGATCAAATATCCCTGCCTTCTCGAAAGGCAACAGTATTGGCCACTTACTATGATTATGCGCCACACACAACAACTGCATCAAAGATGTAGGCATAACAGTGAGCACGAGAGAGATATAATTTTCTTTTTCAGCCGGGACAGCATAATCATTGACAAACTTGAAAGCAGTAGAGAAGTTTTTCAGATTATCAAAAAGCGCATCTGATGAAAGTTCTTCTAAAGTCGCCAAGAGATCGGTTTTGTTCTGCGATGCCATGAGTGTCTCAAACACCTCTATATACTTTCCGAACGCCTGACTCCCAGCATAACTACCGCTTTTTAAAATTATATTTGCATTCTTCGCCTCATTGAGACAAAGAGATACTAAATTGAATAGCGAGGACTCAAAACTTTGCTTAGCAGCTAGATCTGATTGCTGCTTTATAGTTTTTCGCGCCTCTATTTCGGATACTTTCGCGCCCTCTGCTGTTATGCGCTGAATAACCACAGTGTCAATTAGAAGAACGACCGAGATAAACGTCAACAGGGGGTTTATATTCCCCCCAATGAAGTCTCCTAGAGGACCAAGATCTCCCTTCGCAAAGTCTTTGCCAACTACATAAAAATAAACAGAATACATTCCAACAATCAGGATTGCAGCGCCTACAAACAACCAACGCTTCACTGAATGAGCTCAGCTTTATGCAGCCTGAAAAATTTAGTTGCACCATTATTAAGAGTTACGCGATTCACCTCTGCGCGTAAAGCCACAAAATTACCTTGCGTAATCCCATGAAGACTTCTCACAAGTATGCTTTTTTGTCTCTTGCTAAACGCGCCATTAGGCACAAAGCTGTAAGAATCACCATCGATGTCCTGAACCAGCCTTCCGGTACCAGTTCGCGCGTTGAATCGGCTGATACCAACGATCAGCTCTTCAGTTTCGGGATTGGTTATTTCTTCTTCTAGATAACTCAACGTATTCTGATTGAGCGTTGCTATCGGAGTCTGCGCGGCATAAAGAGTTGCCTTGTAGCCCTGATATTTCACTGGCAAATGCGCGTCAAAAATAGATGTTGTTAAACGATGCGTAATATCTTCGCTAAAATACATTTTCTCGAAACTTTTTATAGCTGTCCTTCGGTTTATTTCTCGGTTATCACCAATCACTTGACCAAGTGTGTACTGCAAAAGCTCTATATAGCTTTTATTAGTCAGCGCGTGCAAACTTGCAACTGTTTTTTCACTTGTGAACGCCACTTTGAATCGCTGTTTAAACGACCCTTCGAAACTTGTTTTAAAATCTATTTTTATGCCCTTTCGAGCGGTTGACCTGCTGATATAAGATTTGTTAACGATACCGTGAGTCGCAATAGATATTGCCTCACTGATGCCTTGGAGCGACTTAGATCCGTAATAAAGATCAAGACCATCAAATTGTTTTTCATCCGTATCGTATACAACAGAGAAATCAAATTCCATTTTTAAACCCCAAGTGACAGAAATCTCATCCTACGCGGCGAAATAGCCAAATGCCACCCCATCTTTTCGCGGCCTGGCAAAGATACATCTAAAGTATTAGATGGGAACTCCTCCCTGACCATCATCCATCTGAGGGGAGACACATGATCTGTGGAAAATTTTCTCGGCAAAACAATTAGATACCTCCCACCCAGCCATCCCGTGACCCGCTTAACAACGGCGGATCCGTCAGCGAGCGCATCTGCAAGGTTAGACTCACCCAATCCGCGACAAAACTCCAAAAAAAAGGGAAAGGCCAGACTTCTTCGTCATTGGAGGTTTGGGATCGAAACCTTCGTAGGTTGCAGGAACGAGATCCGCACGATAACCTCCCACCGTCGCTGCCAATTCAGCGACCGGGTGTGGTAACCCGAGTTATTCAAGGCGCAACAGCGCCCCAGACACGTCATCAGGCGCTTTTTTTATGCCTGCGACGTGAGTCATGGCGGCTGTGCGTGGGACGCCTTTGGGCGTGCCGGTTTCCTTGATACCCGGTTTACCACCCTGCGCACAGCTGTCACCCATTCGTGTGGTAACGAATCTGGCAGCTCCATCTATCAAGGAGTCTGATAATGCGCAGCATCAATCCGTACAAAATTTGGCTTTTCCCTCAACGCGACTCCCAGTTCCGTAACGCTCCACCATCCACCCTCTCCCACCGCCTCTCCATCATCGGAGGTGGCCAATGACCGATCAACCAGAACTCCAAACCATCGGCCTAACCCCTGCCATTTACTGCGCCGATCAACCACTCTTCCACGTCACTCGCGGCGTTCCCCTCGGCGATGCATTGGCCATGGCTTCTGACTTTCTGTTTCTCGCCAAGAAGCTGAATGAAGATGCCGCGTACGCAACAGACACAGACCGCCACGCCTGGGCTGCGCATTATTTGACGGCGATGAGTAAGGCGGTGGTTGATGATGCGGTGAAGGTGCTTGGGCGGGGGCGGGGTTCTGCGGCGGCGGCTGAGCGGGCGGCGGCTACGTCTGAAGGGTAGTGGTTCAAAAATGAGGTGAGTGGGCTGCTTGTGATGATGGCGGTAGATTCAGCATGAATGTTGGCTGGTCTGGCGCTTTCGCGGGCAAGCCCGCTCCCACAGGGATTGCGGTTAGCTGGAGGCCGTTGTTAGCCCCGAGTTTTCGGGGCTTTTTCGTGTTGGGGTCAGAGGACGTGTTGGGAGATCAGTTTTGAGATTTCTACCATGGATGTCCTGCCGGTGAATTCGAACTTCACTTTTCCCAACGACGAAAAGTAGATCTCCAGCTCTGAATCCAGGTCGAAGGTGCCGGACGTTTCCACCGAGTACGCCACGATGTTTTTGTAGGGCAGTGAGGTGAAGTCTTTTTTGCTGCCGGTGAGGCCCTGCACGTTGACGGCGATGATGCGTTTGTTGGTGAACACCACGCCGTCACGCATGGATTTGTAGGCGTCGATGACGTGTTCGCCGTCGAGCAAAAGGTCGGTAACGCGTTGGGCGTATTCTTCGTTTTGCTTGAGTTTGAAGAAGCCCTTGTTGTTGAAATCAATCATGTGTCGCTCCTGTTATTCAATCTGTATCGGTCCTTTGGTCCCGGCATCGCTGTCCATCCAGTAGTCCTGATTCTGCAGGCTTCGATCGCCCTGGAGGGTGAAGAGGATGTTGCCCTGGCGAAACTGCAGCGTGCCGTCGGTACGCTTGGCTTTGACCGGTTTGCCGTTGACCCACACTTGTTCCTTGGCATCGATGCGGATGGTGGCGACAGTGGCGCCGGCATCGCTCTTGGCCACCCATTGCCCGACGTAGGGGGTTTGGGCGCTTGAGCTGTCCGCGGCGGGGTTGGTGAAGCCTGCCTTGGCGTTTTCTGCCTTGCTCTTGTGGATATCGCAGCCTTGGGTTTCGCTGACCTGAGTGCAGCCGGATTGCTCCAGTTGTTTGCGATAGGTGTCGTTGATGGCGTAGGCCGGGGATTGCGCCGCGATCAGGATGACCAGCGCAGGCAGGATGAGTCGGTTCATATGTGCTCCTTTGCGATCTCGTCGGACGGCATCGTACGTTTACGGTAGCGGGCGAGTGTGCCGCGCTTGTACCACAAAACATTTCAGACAATGCGCGCCGTGGTCAGTGCTCTTCTAGACTTAACGGGTGGTCGTGGAAAGAACCAAACACGTCGCTTTGGTGCAGTCGAATCAATACCAGCGTGGCAAGCTCCCTCAATGCCCTATAAACGGTGCGGCAAAGACCGCGCCGGGCACAACAAGATGCCCGCTCAGGGTGCCCTGGCCAACGGCCTGACAATGCCACGATACCGTGACGTGGTGTGAATGCCGCAGCCGACACTTTCGGACGACCGACAACCGCCTGGTTTGTCCGTGACCGTGAGGAATGCTGTATGCCTGATGAGATGTTGCAATTGCCTATGGTCAACAGCGTGCTGGAGCGCCACAAGGGCTCTGCGGGTGCACTGTTGCCCATCCTCCATGAGATTCAGGCCGGTATCGGTTACATCCCCGATGCCGCCATCCCCGAGATAGCCCACGCCCTCAATCAGAGTCAGGCCGAGATTCGCGGCGTGATCAGCTTTTACCATGACTTCCGCACCGCGCCGCCGGCCCGGCATATCCTGCGGCTGTGCCGGGCGGAGTCGTGTAAGAGTCGCGGCGCCGAGCAGTTGGCCGCGCAGTTGCGTGATCGTCTGCAACTGGATGATCACGGCAGCAGCGCCGATGGCAGCATCAGTTTGCGTCCGGTGTATTGCCTCGGTGCCTGCGCCTGTTCGCCGGCGCTGGAGCTGGATGGTCAGGTGCATGCGCGGCTCAGTGCCGAGCGTCTCGATGCGTTGCTCGACGCTTGCCGGGAGGACGTATGAGCCTCTATCTCCCCTGTGATTCTCTTGCCCGTGCCGTGGGTGCCGATGCGGTGGCGTCAGCCCTTGCCAGCCCGGACCTGCAACGCACCAGCTCTCGCGGCCTGTACTGGCTGGAACCATTGCTCGAAGTGGACACCCCGCAAGGCCGTATCGGCTTCGGCCCGCTGACCGCTAGCGATGTGCCGTCCGTGCTCGATGCGCTGCAAGGCGACCCGTCTTCGCACCCCCTGGCCTTGGGCCTGGTGGAAGAAATGCCGTATCTCAAGTCTCAACAACGCCTGCTGTTCGCCCGCGCCGGCATCACTCGTCCGCTGTCGCTGGACGATTATCGGGCCCACGGCGGTTTCGAGGGTTTAACCAGAGCTGTCACTATTGGCGGCGATGAGACCGCGACCGCGGTGTTCGATTCGGGCTTGCGTGGGCGTGGCGGCGCAGCCTTCCCCGCCGGGATCAAATGGCGCACGGTGCGCGCTACCGAGGCGGCGCAAAAATACATTGTGTGTAACGCCGACGAAGGCGACTCCGGCACGTTCGCCGACCGCATGTTGATGGAAGGCGACCCCTTCCTGCTGATCGAAGGCATGGCCATTGCCGGCATCACCGTCGGCGCCAGTTACGGCTACATCTATGTGCGCTCGGAATACCCACAGGCCGTCGCCACGCTGAATGAAGCGCTGGAGATTGCCCGGACCAACGGTTACCTCGGCGCCAATGTCGGCGGCAGTGGTTTGGCCTTCGATATGGAAGTGCGTGTCGGGGCCGGTGCTTACATTTGCGGTGAAGAAACCGCGCTGCTGGACTCGCTCGAAGGCAAGCGCGGGATCGTCCGCGCCAAGCCACCGATTCCTGCGTTGAAGGGGCTTTTCGGCCTGCCGACGCTGGTGCACAACGTGCTGACCCTGGCCTCGGTGCCGCTGATTCTGGCCAAGGGCGCGCAGTTCTATCGCGATTACGGCATGGGCCGCTCCCTCGGCACAATGCCATTCCAATTGGCGGGCAATATTCGTCGTGGCGGTCTGGTGGAACGGGCCTTTGGCCTGACCCTGCGTGAATTGGTGGAAGACTACGGCGGAGGCACCGCCAGTGGCCGGCCGTTGAAAGCCGCACAGGTTGGCGGCCCGCTCGGCGCCTGGGTGCCACCTTCGCAATTCGACACGCCGCTGGATTACGAAGCCTTCGCCGGCATCGGCGCGATGCTCGGTCACGGTGGCGTGGTGGTAGCTGACGACAGCCTGGACATGGCTCACATGGCGCGCTTCGCCATGCAGTTCTGTGCCGAGGAATCCTGTGGCAAGTGCACGCCCTGCCGCATCGGTTCGACCCGGGGCGTCGAGGTGATCGACCGCTTGCTGGCCGCACCGGACCAGAACGGTCGCGATGAGCAGGTGATCATCCTCAAGGACCTGTGCGACACCCTGCAATACGGTTCGCTGTGCGCCTTGGGCGGCATGGTTTCCTTTCCGGTGGCCAGCGCCCTCAAGTACTTCCCCGCCGACTTCGGTCTGCAATCTTCGGAGGCCGACCAATGATCACTCTCTTCGACCCGAACACCGACATCGATCTGGGCACGCCGGCCCGTGAAAGTCAGGTGCAAGTCACCCTGAACATCGACGGCCGCAGCATCAGCGTGCCCGAAGGCACTTCGGTGATGCGCGCCGCTGCGCTGATGGGCACCACGATTCCGAAACTGTGCGCCACCGACAGCCTCGAAGCCTTCGGCTCTTGCCGCATGTGCCTGGTAGAAATCGACGGCATGCGCGGTTATCCCGCGTCCTGCACCACGCCGGTCAGCGAAGGCATGAGCGTGCACACCCAGACGCCGAAACTCGCGACGCTGCGCCGCAATGTCATGGAGCTGTACATCTCCGATCACCCGCTGGACTGCCTGACCTGCTCGGCCAACGGCAACTGCGAGCTGCAAACCGTCGCCGGCCAGGTCGGCCTGCGGGAAGTGCGTTACGGCTATGAAGGTGACAACCATCTGGCCGACGTGAAGGACACCTCCAACCCCTACTTCGACTACGACCCGAGCAAGTGCATCGTCTGCAACCGCTGCGTGCGCGCCTGCGAAGAAACCCAAGGCACGTTTGCGTTGACGATTACCGGACGCGGTTTCGAATCCCGGGTGGCAGCCGCTGGTGGCGAGAATTTCCTTGAGTCGGAATGCGTGTCTTGCGGCGCCTGTGTGCAAGCCTGCCCTACCGCGACGCTGATGGAAAAAAGCGTGGTCGAACTGGGTCAGCCCGAGCACAGCGTGATCACCACCTGCGCCTATTGCGGCGTGGGCTGCTCGTTCCGCGCCGAGATGAAAGGCGACCAACTGGTGCGCATGGTTCCCGACAAGAACGGCCAGGCCAACCACGGCCACTCGTGCGTCAAAGGGCGCTTTGCCTGGGGCTATGCCACCCACCCGGATCGCATCACCACACCGATGATCCGCAAACACATCAACGACCCGTGGCAGGAAGTCAGCTGGGATGAAGCGGTGACCTACGCCGCCAGCGAATTCCGCCGGTTGCAGCAAAAATACGGCCGCGACTCCATTGGTGGCATCACCTCCAGCCGCTGCACCAACGAAGAAACCTACCTGGTGCAAAAACTGGTGCGCGCCGCCTTCGGCAACAACAACGTCGACACCTGTGCGCGGGTCTGCCACTCGCCGACCGGTTATGGCCTGAAACAAACCTTGGGTGAGTCCGCCGGCACCCAGAGTTTCGACTCGGTGATGCAGGCCGACGTGATTCTGGTAATGGGCGCCAACCCCAGCGACGCCCACCCGGTGTTCGCTTCCCAGCTCAAACGTCGCCTGCGTGAAGGCGCGCGATTGATCGTGATCGACCCACGCCGCATTGATCTGGTGGACTCGGTGCATGCCCGCGCCGAACTGCACCTGGCCCTGCGTCCGGGCACCAACGTCGCGATGCTCAACGCCTTGGCCCACGTCATCGTCACCGAAGGCCTGCTCGATCAAGCCTTTATCGACGCCCGTTGCGAGGGTAGCGATTTTGCCCGCTGGAGCGAGTTCGTCAGCCGTGCGGAGAACTCACCGGAAGTGCTGGCCGCCGTCTGCGGCGTAGACGCTGCCGACATCCGTGCCGCCGCTCGCCTGTACGCCACCGGTGGTAATGCGGCGATCTACTACGGCCTCGGCGTCACCGAACACAGTCAAGGCAGCACCGCGGTCATGGGCATCGCCAACCTGGCCATGGCCACCGGCAACATCGGTCGCGAAGGCGTCGGCGTGAACCCGCTGCGGGGACAGAACAACGTTCAGGGCTCGTGCGACATGGGCTCCTTCCCCCACGAGTTGCCCGGCTACCGGCACATCTCCAACGAAGTGGTACGGACGCAGTTCGAGCAGGCGTGGAACGTCACCCTGCAACCCGACCCGGGCCTGCGCATTCCGAACATGTTCGAGGCCGCCCTCAGCGGCAGTTTCAAGGGCCTGTATTGCCAGGGCGAGGACATTGCCCAGAGCGACCCGAATACCCAACACGTCACCGCTGCCCTGTCGGCCATGGAATGCATCGTGGTGCAGGACATTTTCCTCAACGAAACCGCCAGGTTCGCCCATGTATTTCTGCCGGGCAGCTCGTTCCTGGAAAAAGACGGCACGTTCACCAACGCCGAGCGACGCATTTCCCGGGTGCGCAAGGTCATGGAACCGCTGGGCGGCAAGGCCGACTGGGAAGGCACGGTGGCCCTGGCCAATGCGTTGGGCTACCCGATGAACTACAAACATCCGTCAGACATCATGGACGAAATCGCCAGCCTGACGCCGACGTTCACCAACGTCAGCTACGCCGAACTGGATCGCCACGGCAGCCTGCAATGGCCGTGCAACGCCGCAGCACCGGACGGCACGCCAACCATGCACATCGAGGAATTCGTGCGCGGCAAGGGGCGTTTCATGCTCACCGGTTACGTGCCTACCGAGGAAAAGGTCAACAACCGCTATCCGCTGCTGCTGACCACCGGGCGCATCCTCAGCCAGTACAACGTCGGCGCCCAGACCCGGCGTACCGAAAACGTCGCCTGGCACGACGAGGACCGTCTGGAAATTCACCCGACCGACGCCGAGAGCCGTGGCATCAATGAGGGTGACTGGGTCGGCATCGGCAGCCGCGCCGGGCAGACCGTACTGCGTGCGCGGGTCACCGAGCGGGTCGCGCCGGGCGTGGTGTACACCACGTTCCACTTCCCGGAATCGGGGGCCAACGTGATCACTACCGACAACTCCGACTGGGCCACCAACTGTCCGGAGTACAAGGTCACTGCCGTGGAGGTCAGCCGCGTCTACCACCCTTCCGAATGGCAAAAACGCTATCAGGCCTTCAGTGACGAACAGGATCGTTTGCTCAAGGAACGCCGGCATGCCCGTGGCGCTAAAGCGGAGGTGCGCCGATGAGCACTGAAAACCTGATCAAGATGGCCAACCAGATCGCCCAGTACTTCGCCACCGAACCGGACCAGCAAGCGGCCGTGCTCGGTGTGCGTAATCACCTGCAGATGTACTGGACGCCGGGCATGCGCAAGGAATTGCTGGCCTGGCAGACGGAGCATCAGGGGGCGGACATGCATCCATTGGCGCAGGCGGCGGTCAGTGGGGCGGGCTGGGCGGCATAGGTCTGGATTGACCTTGAAGATCACCCAACTTGTAATGAGGGAGCTTGCTCCCTCATTACATTGGATTCGCGCTGCGACTCAATCAAATCGATATAAACCCACAACGCCCTTCAGCTCAGAGCCACTGATTTGATATCGTGCCTGCCATCGCCTCACCTCAACAAAGACCCACGACGTTGTTAACAGGGAAGATGGAATGCAGTTAATCAGTATGTTGATGTTCTTCGCTGCATCAGCAGGGATGTGGATTTGGGTTGTGAAGAGCCGTGGCCCGTTGAATATCTGGCTGGCGAACCTCTCGGGTGCCGTGGCCAGTTTCATCGTCGGGACTGCGGTGCTGATTCTTTGCTCGAGCTGGTTAACCCCGGACGCCCCCGTCTCGCGAGCCCCGGCCTTTGCGCTTTATACGCTGATGGCATTTATGGGCACTCTGATCGGGACCTGGCTCTTGGTATTCACCAAGTGCAACCAGGAACAATCCCCCGCTTATCGACATTTTGCTGCGGCAGCGTGCAGCCTGGTGGCCGCATTGGTTGCGCTGGTGGTGTCGGTCACGATCTTTCCCCTCAAGTGACCCCATCGGGCAATTGATGAAGTTCAGCCAGAGCTCTGCGCTATCATCGCCGGCCTGTGCGCCAAGAGCCTTGAACCCGGATGTCCGTATCTCTGCCTTTGTCTGATGACTGCCACTCACTGCCACCGGTGCTGGTCGGCCCGCTGTTGCGGCGGCTGGAACCTGCGCGGCTGGTCATGTGGCTCGTGGGTTCCCGGGCGCTGTCGCTGACGTTGCGCCTGCAAGACTGCGCCGACATCCGACTGGATGCCGGACAGTGCACCGTCATCCCGATCGGCACTCACGCGTTTATCCACTTGATCGATGTGCCGCTGGCGACCGCCCTGCCCTGCGACACCGTGATCGAATACGACCTGTTGATCGACGGGACGGGCATCGCCGAGTGGGCCCCGCATTTGCTCTACGGCGAAGCACGCTGCCCGAACTTCGTCCTGCGCTCGCGCATTGATCAATTGCTGCATGGCTCCTGCCGTAAACCCCATCACCCGGCCACCGATGGCTTGCTCTGTGTCGACGGTCTATTGGCAACGGAACATGACGCATCGCAACGCCCGGCGCTGTTGATGATGAGCGGCGATCAGATTTACGCCGACGATGTCGCGGGACCGATGTTGCGAGCAATTCATGCCTTGATCGAGCGGTTAGGACTGTTCGAAGAACACCTCGAAGGCGCCGTGGTCAGCGACAGCGCCAAGCTTTATGAGCACCCGGCCAGCTACTACCACCGTGCGGATTTGTTACCGGCGCTCAAGAGCAATGAAACCCTGCGTGATCGATTTTTCGGCGGCGCGCGCAAGCCGATCTTCACCAGCAGCAGTGCCGACAATCACTTGATGACGTTCGCTGAAGTGATGGCCATGTATTTGCTGGTCTGGTCGCCGACGCCCTGGAGATTGATCGCCCCGCAACCGCCTGCGCTGACGCCTGAGAGACGCAAGCGTTATGCCGCTGAACAGACCCATATCGATGGCTTCAAGTCCGGCCTGGGCGGTGTCGCCCGGGCCATGGCGCATCTGCCGTGCCTGATGATCTTCGATGACCACGACATCACCGACGACTGGAACCTTTCCGCGCAATGGGAGGAAACGGCCTACGGCCATCCGTTCTCCAAGCGCATCATCGGCAACGCCTTGATCGCCTACATGCTGTGCCAGGGCTGGGGCAACAACCCCGACGCGTTCAGCGATGTGCTGGAAAAAACCCGTTTGCTCAGCGTCACCGGGGCCGACCGTTACCTCGACAGTCCGGTGCAGGATGACTTGATCGATGCGCTGTTGAGCTTTCAGCAGTGGCATTACGTGCTGCCCACCACCCCCGCCCTGGTGGTGATCGACACCCGCACCCGGCGCTGGCGCAGCGAGATGAACCTCAAGCAACCGTCGGGCCTGCTGGACTGGGAAGCCCTCAGCGAGCTGCAACAGGAACTGCTCGATCATCCGTCGGCGATCATCGTGTCACCCGCGCCGATCTTCGGCGTCAAACTGATCGAAACCGTACAGAAAGTCTTCAGCTGGTTCGGTTATCCCCTGCTGGTGGACGCCGAAAACTGGATGGCCCATCGCGGCGCGGCGCAAGTGATCCTGAACATCTTCCGACACTCGCGCACACCGGGTAACTACGTGGTGCTGTCCGGTGATGTGCATTATTCCTTCGTCTACGAAGTACTGATCCGGCACCGTAAGGCCGGCCCGAAAATCTGGCAGATCACCAGCAGCGGCATCAAGAATGAATTCCCGCCGAGGCTGCTCGAATGGTTCGACCGCCTCAACCGCTGGCTCTACTCGCCGCGCTCGCCCCTCAACTGGCTGACCAAACGCCGACGCATGCGCATCGTCCCGCACATCCCCGAACACGCCGAGGCCGGCGAACGGCTATGGAACTCGGCAGGCATCGGCCAGGTGTACTTCAATGAGAAAGGGCAACCCCAGGATATCTATCAGCACAACTCAAACGGCTCGCCCAAGACCCGGATGGTTGCGCCTGAACATGACGACTGAAACGGCGAGTCACCATGAACCTCACCCGCACGCTGATCATCGGCAACTCCGGCGCCGGCAAAAGCTGGCTGGCGGAACGATTGGCCGCACAACTCAAGGTGCCATGGATCGATCTCGACCTGATTTACTGGGTGTCGGACGAACACAGCATCGCCCGCCCATATGCCGCGGCACTGGACATAGCGCGGGTGGCGGCCGCTGAAGATCAGTGGGTGATCGAAGGTGTTTATGGCTGGATTGTCAGAGAACTTATCCACAGGGCAACGGCGCTGATCTGGTTGTGTGTGGATGACGACAGCTGTGTGGCCAATATTCGTCAACGAGAACATAGACCGGACAATGACGAGTTGCTGATAGCGTTGGTGGAATGGGCCGCCAGTTATCGGATGCGCGAAGACGCCAGTGGGTTTACCGTACACCGGCAATTGTTCGCAACGTTCACGGGCTCAAAAATCAAACTCATGGATCGAGGTGAAATCAGCGCTTTCGCCAAGTCCTCCCACACGGTTTAACAAGGATAGGTATGTTTGCACGGAGCAAGTTGGTCCCCGAACTGATGGTCATCGACCTCAAGAACAGCCTTCATTTCTGGACCTCATTGATCGGTTTCAAGATTGCTTACGAACGCCCGGAAGCGGGTTTCGCCTACCTCGATAACAACGGCGCACAGATCATGCTGGAGCAATATGCTCCGGATGACGGCCAGTGGGTGACGGGCGCATTGGAAGCACCGTTTGGTCGAGGTATCAACTTTCAGATCACCGTCGATCTCGTCGAACCGATACTTGAGCGATTGTCGGAAGTCGAATGGCCACTGTTTCGCCCGTGCGCCGATGTCTGGTATCGCGCCGATGCGGTGGAGGTCGGGCAACGCGAATTTCTGGTGCAGGATCCGGATGGGTATCTGGTTCGGTTGGTGGAAAGCTTGGGGGAGCGGCCGTATTCAGATCTGTCTGCTGCCGAGGAGACGGCCTAACTACTACGCTCTCCTGCTAACGCAGAACGCCTGATCAAATCGATTGGTAGCCTGCGCGCGGGGAAGACTAACGCCGGAAAACTTATAGAAGAGTGAACATTTGATCGTTCCCACGCAGAGCGCGGGAACGATCGGGAACGTGTGTCAGGCAATGGTCACGGCCCGACAAACGCCTCTGACAACCATCTCCACTTCCCGCTCATCAATCGTCAACGGCGGCAGCAAGCGAATGGTTTTCCCGCGTGTCACATTGATCAGCAAACCGTGATCGCGCGCGGCGATCAGGGTCAGGTCGCGGATCGGTTGCTTGAGTTCGATGCCGACCATCAAGCCTTGACCACGGATTGCCAGAACGTTCGGATTGTCCGCCAATTCGCTGCGTAATCTGGCGAGCAGACGTTCGCCCTGAAGCCTGGCGTTGTCCAGCAGACCTTGTTCTTCGATGATGTCCAGCACGGTGCAACCCACACGGCAGGCCAGTGGATTGCCACCGAACGTGCTGCCATGACTGCCCGGAGTGAACAAATCGGCGGCTTTGCCCCGGGCCAGGCAGGCACCGATGGGGATGCCGTTGCCCAGCCCTTTGGCCAGGGTCATGACGTCCGGAACAATACCCTCGTGCTGGAACGCGAACCATTGGCCGGTGCGGCCGATGCCGGTCTGGATTTCGTCGAGCATCATTAGCCACGAGCGTTTGTTGCAGAGTTCGCGCACCGCTTTGAGATAGCCCGGCGGCGCCAGCTGCACACCGCTTTCGCCCTGGATCGGCTCCATCAGGACTGCCACGATTCGTTGACCGTGGGCTTGCTGCACGGCATCCAGTGCACTGAGGTCACCGAACGGGACCTTGACGAAATCCCCCGGCAATTCATTGAACCCCAAGCGCACGGCCGGGCCATCGCTGGCGGATAACGTGCCCAGCGTCCGGCCATGAAAAGCATTTTCCATGACCACCACCAGCGGCTGCTCGACGCCTTTGTGCCAGCCATAAAGCCGTGCGAGTTTCAGCGCGGTTTCGTTGGCTTCGGCACCGGAGTTGTTGAAGAACGCCCGCTCCATGCCGGACAACGCTGTCAGCCGCTGCGCCAACCGTTGTTGCCAATTGATGCTGTAGAGGTTGGACGTGTGCAACAGCAAACCGGCTTGCTCAGTGATCGCCGAGACGATTCGAGGATGGGAGTGGCCAACGTTGGTCACCGCCACGCCCGCCACGGCGTCCAGGTATTCACGACCCGCCTCATCCCAAAGGCGCGTGCCCACCCCTTTGCTGAAACTCAGGGCCAGCGGTTGGTAAGTGCTCATCAGGCAGGCGGCGGTCATGGCATCAAGCTCCATCAATGGTCGGTGTTTTTGCAGTATGGTTAGCCACCTGAGCTGGATAAACGCTGCAATACTTCAATCATCTTAAAGCCGAGCTTGATAATGGATTTGTTCCAGGCAATGACCGTTTACGTACGCGTGGTGGAAGCCGGCAGCATGACGGCCGCCGCGCAGCAGTGTGAAATGTCCACGACCATGGTCGGCAATCACCTGCGGGCGCTGGAGCAACGCCTGGGTGTACGCCTGCTCAACCGCACGACACGGCGCCAGCGCCTGACGGAGTTCGGCTCGGCCTATTACCAGCGTTGCCTTGAAGTATTGGGATTGGTCGCCGATTCCGAACGCCTGGCTGAACAGAGTCAGGACGCGCCCAGTGGCACCTTGCGTATCACGGCACCACTGACCTTCGGCACGGAAAGACTCGCGCCTGCGCTCAGCGAATTTTCGCTGCAATGCCCACAGGTCAAACTGGACGTGGTGCTCACCAACGGGCGCCCTGACCTGCTCGAAAACGGCCTTGATGTGGCGTTTCGCCTGGGCGCCATTGAGCCATCGAACCTGATCGCCCGGCCGCTGATCGACTACACCCTGACCATGTGCGCATCACCGGAGTACCTGGCACGCCGATCTACGCCGGAAAAACCCGAAGACCTGCAACATCACGATTGCTTGTCCTTTGCCTACCCGGTCGGGGATGACTGGCAATCGGTCGAAAAACAATGGCGCCTGAGCGGACCCGAAGGCGAAGTGATGGTGGCCGTCAGTGGTCCGATGTTGATCAACAGTTCAGCGGGGTTGCATCAGGCGGCCCGTACCGGGATGGGCATCGTGATGCTGCCCGATGCGCTGGTGGAACAGGACCTGCTCAACGGAAAACTGGTGGCATTGATGCAGCACTATCAACTGCCGAGCCGGCCCATGCACCTGGTGTACGCCCAGGATCGCTACCGGCTGCCAAAATTACGCCACTTCGTCGACTTTGCCATGCAGTTGTGGGGCAAACACTAGCCGTGGCAATGCGCCATGAACTAATCTCGACCCCCAGGCGAATCAATTGATATTTGCGCGTCAGGGAGAGCGGTGATGGGGGAAGCATCAAATATCACGCCGTTGAAATTCAATGTGTCAGATTTTAGCGAAGACCTGCTCCACACCATTCTGGAGCTGGTCAGCGATGGCATTTGGGACTGGAACGCCAACACCGGTTTTGTTTACCGCAACCCTGGTTGGTACAAGATGCTCGGCTACGAGCCTCATTCCCTGGACAACACCGCGTTGACCTGGGAAAACCTCATCCACCCTGACGATTACCCCCGCGTCATGGCCGTGTTTGATGACTACCTGAAACAGCGCGCCCCCACCTATCAAGCCGAATATCGCTGCCGCATGCTGGACGGCAGCTACACCTGGATCGAAGACCGCGGCTATGTGCTGTCCCGCAATGCCGACGGCACGGTAGCGCGGATGGTCGGCGCGCACCGCAGCATCGACGACAAGCGACGTCTGCTCGAGGAACTGGAGCGACGCGCTCATTCCCTTGAAGCCATCGTTGAAGAGCGCACCCGGGAATTGTCCCGGGTCAATCAGCAGCTGCAGATTCAACTCGAAGAGAACCGCAAACTCGCGGAAACCGACACGCTTACCTCCATCGCCAATCGCTACCTGATGGAAAAAAGCCTGCCTCAGGCATGCGAACGCGCCCAGCGCTTTCGACGTCCCCTGTCCCTGATCGCCATGGACATCGACGATTTCAAGATCATTAACGATCACTACGGCCATGCCTTGGGTGATGCCGCCATCGTGCAGGTGGTCGAGGGCGTGAAGCACTTCGTGCGCGAAGGCGATCTGCTGGCGCGATGGGGCGGTGACGAGTTCATCATGATCCTTCCCGATACCCCGTTGGCTGACGCCAGACTCCTGGCCGAAAAAATCCGCGATGGCCTGTCGAGCCTGCCCCCGGTGGGCGCGTTTCACGTGACCATGAGTTTTGGCGTGGTCCAGCGTTTTGAGGAAGAACAACAGACCGGGTTGCTGGCTCGGGCTGATCAGGCGCTTTATCGGTCGAAGGTGTCGGGCAAGAATATGATTTCGGGGTAACCCCCCGTTATCGCTTCCACTCACATCCCCGCCTTCACCAACACCGGCTTCTCCTGATAACGATCGGGATACAACTGCTTCAACTGCGCCACTTTCGGTAGATCGTTGATCACGATGTACGGATAGGTCGGGTGCTCGGTCAGAAAATCCTGGTGCTCCTCCTCCGCCGGGTAGAAGCCGTTGTAGGTTTCCAGCTTGGTCACTATAGGTTTGTTGAACGAATGAGCAGCGTCTAGCTGGGCAATGTAAGCCTGGGCGACGCGTTGCTGTTCGGTGTTCTCAGTGAAAATCGCCGACCGGTATTGAGTGCCGCTGTCGGGGCCTTGGCGGTTCAGTTCGGTGGGGTTGTGGGCCACCGAAAAATAGATCTGCAGCAGCGTCCCGTAACTGACCTGAGTCGGGTCGAACGTGACCTCGACGGACTCCGCGTGGCCGGTATCGCCCTCGCTGACCCGTTCATATTGGGCGGTGTTGGCCGCACCGCCGGCGTAACCGGAAACCGCTTTCTTCACGCCTTTAATGTGCTGAAAAACGCCTTGGACGCCCCAAAAACACCCGCCGGCAAACACCACTTTTTCGCTGTGGGCCTGGGTCGTTTCATCCAGCGCCGGCGGAGGGATGACGACGGCTTCTTCGGCTCCGAACGAGAACGCCGAGCACTGACTGATAATGCCGGCAGCGGCCATCCCCAACAGGGTGCGGCGCCAGGTGAACAGGGTTTTCATGGAGCAGACTCCTCAACAAATGAAATGACTTCAACCGAACGTAAACGCGTACGCCGAAACACCCGGATCGAGAAACTCGATGCTGAACGTGCGGTCGGTCACGCCGCCGCTCTGGCGTACCAATTGATACAAACGCTGTGAATTCACACGGCCGCTGCCATCGGGTGCCACATCGGTGCCGTGGGCATCGCCTGGGGCTTTGCCGTCAATGAGCACTTTGAATCGCACCGGTTTACCGTCGGCACCGGGGCCCAGTACCAAGTGCAGATCACGGGCATGGAAGCGATAAACGATGCGACTGGCTGGCGCGCTGGAAGTCGCACGCTCTGAACCGACATTCCACTTTCCGTCCAGGCTCCAGTCGTTGAGTGCCAGCTCGGCGGGAGGGCTGTACGCGGCCACTTTGTCAGGCACAAGGCCGGTTTCGGGGACGAAATGCTCCGCCCGCTGGAAACCGACATAGGTTTCCGGTGATTGCACTTCGCTCATGTCCGGCGCGAGTTGAACCCCTGTCGCCTCCGCGTTGATCAAACCGTCCGCGACGTTCACTGTGCCCGCTTCACGCAGCAGTTGCTGGATGACCCTTTCCGATTCGGCGTATTCGCCTTCACCAAAGTGGTGATAACGAATGCGCCCCTGAGCATCGGCAAAGTAGTGAGCCGGCCAGTATTCGTTGTTGAAGGCACGCCAGATCTTGTAGTCGTTATCGATGGCCACGGGGTAGTTGATACCCAGGTCCTTCATGGCCTTGGTGACATTACCGACGTCGCGCTCAAAGGCGAATTCAGGGGCATGGACGCCGATCACCACCAATCCCTGATCGCGATACTTCTCGGCCCAGGCTTTCACATACGGCAAGGTGCGCAGGCAGTTGATGCAGGAGTAAGTCCAGAAATCCACCAACACAACTTTGCCCTTCAAGGCCTGCGCGGTCAGAGGTGGGGAATTGAGCCATTGCACCGCGCCATCCAGCGCTGGGAGATTGCCTTCAATCGGCAACGCGCCCGATGCCTTGTCACTCGCTTTCATCGCGCCACCCGCGGCCATCATCGCCCCGCTGTTGTTCGGCGACTTGCCGGCCAATCGGCCCACCAGGGCTTGCTCGATCCCGCCGGTGGACGCGGTCGAAACCCGTGCCAGAATCCCGGTATCCAACCCCAGGGCAATCGCGGCGACACCCGCCAGCATGGCGGCCCCAAGACCGCGCCGAACCCATTCCCCGGCGCCAATCGAGCGCTTCATTGCCGCGAAGACTTTACCGCCGAGCAGCAGTGCCACGGCGAGCGACGTGGCGGCACCGGCCGCGTACGCCAGCAGCAACAGCGTGGTTTCGATGCTGGCTCCTTGCAGCGCCGCCCCGGTCAGCAACAGACCCAGGATCGGCCCGGCGCAAGGCGCCCAGAGCAAACCCGTGGCGACGCCGATCAGGAACGAAGCGCCGGGACGCGGCCGGGCATCGGCGCCGGCGGCTTCCGACAATCGACTGCCGGCCGCCACCAGTGGTCGAGTCAGACGCTCGGCGAGTCGTGGCAGCAGCAGCGTCAGCCCGAACAGTGCAACGAACAGCAACGCGAGCCAGCGACCGTACTGATTGACTTGCACCACCCAACCGCCGCCCACCGCCGCCAACGTCGCGACCAGGGCGAAGGTCAACGCCATCCCCGCCAACAGCGGCAAGCCACTCTTCATAAACGGCTGCCCGGTTCGCGCGAAGACAAAGGGCAGCACCGGCAGAATGCAGGAGCTGACAATCGTCAGGACACCACCGAGATAAGCGAGAACCAAAAGCCACATAGCGTCGACCTGCATCAAGTGAGTGAAATGAAATGCCCATGAATCAAGCTGCCTGTGGCTCGAACGTCAGCGCCAGACCGTTCATGCAATAACGCAGGCCGGTAGGCTTGGGCCCGTCATCGAAGACATGCCCCAGATGACCGCCACAGCGCCGACAGTGGACTTCTTCACGCAGCACGCCGAAAGACCGGTCCTGACGAGTGGCCACCGCTTTGTCCAGGGGGGCCCAGAAACTCGGCCAGCCGGTGCGACTGTCGAACTTGGTATCGGATGAGAACAGCGGCAGATCACACCCGGCGCAGGCGAAAACGCCCTCGCGATGCTCATTGTTCAACGGGCTGCTGTAGGCCCGCTCGGTGCCCTCTTTACGCAGGATTTCGTACTGCTCGTCACTGAGCATGGCGTGCCATTCGCTGTCGCTGTGGGTCACCTCGAATACCTCCGCGGCACTGGCATCACTGACCAGTGCGGTGCTGGCGGCAAATTTTGGCAACACACCGATCACCAAGGCTGCAGCGCCCAGCCCGCCGCCCGCTACAAGAAACTGTCGCCGTGAAAACATGGCCTTCTCCAAAATTCCCGATGCCTGATAAGGAACACAGCCTAGGCTTGGGTTGATCGCCAAATCCTCACGAGCAGTTAAACAATTCGTGATAACTCGGACTGAGGAAAACCCGCACAATGTGCCCATTGCGCTACAAAGGATTGAGCTTTATGGAACAGACCAAACGCGTCCTGGTGGTCGAGGACGACCTGCACATCGCCGACCTTATCTGCCTGCATCTTCGCGATGAGCAGTTCGAGGTGGTGCACTGCGCCGACGGTGACGAAGGCATGCGCCTGTTGCAGCAAGGAAGCTGGGACGCGTTGATCCTCGACCTGATGCTGCCCGGTGTCGATGGCCTGGAAATCTGCCGTCGGGCACGGGCGATGGCCCGCTACACCCCGATCATCATCACCAGCGCACGCTCCAGCGAAATGCACCGGATCCTGGGGCTGGAACTCGGCGCCGACGATTACCTCGCCAAACCTTTTTCGATGCTGGAACTGGTCGCCCGGGTCAAAGCGCTGCTACGCAGGGTCGACGCCATGGCCCGCAACCTGAAGATGGACTCGGGCAGCCTGATGACGGACGGCTTGTCCATCGACCCGATCACCCGCGACGTTTCGCTCGACGGTCGTCGCCTGGACCTCACGCCACGGGAATTCGACCTGCTGTATTTCTTCGTCCGCCAACCCGGCAAAGTCTTCTCGCGCATGGATTTGCTCAATGCGGTCTGGGGTTACAGCCATGAAGGTTACGAACACACGGTGAACACCCACATCAATCGTCTGCGGGCCAAGATCGAAACCGATCCGGCGCTGCCCGCGCGCATCCTCACGGTGTGGGGGCGTGGCTACAAATTCGCCGTCAAGGAGGAGCAGCCATGAGGCTGACCCTGACACAACGCCTGTCCCTGGTGTTCGCCATTCTCTTGCTGGTGTGCTGCGGCACATCGGCCTGGATGCAGGTGCGCTCCAACAAGATGCATGAGCTGGAAGTAGTGCAGGGGCTGTCGCGCGATCTGGCGCAACACATCGCCCATGACACGGTGCTGATGGACAGCAGCGGCTTGATGCCCAATGCCATTCGTGAACTGTTCAGCAAACTCATGCAGGTCAATCCCAGCGTTGAGGTTTATCTGCTGGACACCGAGGGCAAGATTGTCGGAAGCGCCGCACCGGAGGGACGGATACGTCGGGAGCGGATCGATCTGGCCCCCGTCCAGCGCCTGCTCAAAGGCGATGCCCTGCCGATTCTCGGTGATGACCCGCGCAGCGCCGACGGGCGCAAGGTGTTCAGCGCTGCGCCATTGCAGGTCAACGGCCAGCCCGCCGGTTACCTGTATGTGGTACTGCTCAGCGAAGAACACGACCGCTTCGCCGAACGCGGTGCCACCAGCGCCGCACTCAATACCGCCCTGTTGTCCATCGGTCTGGTGGCATTGCTGTGCCTGATTGCCGGTCTGACGGCATTTGCCCTGATTACCCGACCGCTGCGGCGCTTGACCGAAAGAGTCAGTCAGTTCGACATCGACGGCGTGCCCTCCACACCGCCCACCTCCGAGCCGATGGAAAAAGCCGCCAGTCACGATGAAATCGCCGTGCTGGACGCCGCCTTCCGGCAGATGCAAACCCGCCTCAGTGAACAGTGGCGCTCGCTGACGCGTCAAGACCAGGAACGCCGCGAACTGGTGGCGAACATTTCCCATGACCTGCGAACACCACTGGCCTCGCTGCATGGATACCTGGAAACCCTGTCGCTCAAGGACGCCACGTTATCCCCCGTCGACCGGCGTCGCTATCTGGGCATCGCCCTCGATCAAAGCCGCAAGGTGGGAGGCCTGGCGCAATCGCTGCTGGAACTGGTCAGGCTGGAACACGGTTTTGTGCAACCGGTGCTGGAGCGCTTCTCACTGACCGATCTGGTGCAGGACATTTTCCAGAAATTCGAACTGACCGCCGAAGCGCGCCAGATCGAACTGAAGGCCACTTTCGCCCCTAACGTTTCCGCCGCCTGCGCCGACCTGGGATTGATCGAGCGCGTGCTGACCAACCTGTTCGACAATGCCCTGCGCAACACCCCTCAAGGCGGAGAAATCGAGCTGAGCCTGCGCCCTCAGGGGCCATTTATAGAAGTCACGGTCAGCGACACCGGCCCCGGCATCGCTGCGCCGCTGCGCGAAGGCCTGTTCCTGCGTCCCTTCAACATTGGCGGTGCACGGCGCGATGGCGGGTTGGGGCTGCGCATCGTGCATCGGATCCTGCAGTTACACGGACGTGAGATCCAGCTGATCGATCTGCCCGGACGAGGCGCGACCTTCCGCTTCTCCTTGCCGGTGGATCAGCAAACGGCGGAACAATGGGCGGTTCACTCGATGAACCTGAATTCGATGGGGAAATAGCCGACCGCACCTGCTCCGGTAACGACTATTATCCCGGCACTTGTTTTTCGGCATGGACGCTGCGTGATGCTCAATACCCTGCAACACACCCCGCTGTGGGTTTATGCGGTATTCCTGGTGCTCTGCTACTACGGAATCAAAGCGCTATCCCCGACTGAGGAAAGCAAAACCTCGCTACGCGTGACTCCGCCGATCTTGCTCGGCTGGTCGCTCTATTCACTGAACCTGTCGTTGAACCCCACCGCCTCCCTCGGTTGCTGGTTGATCGCCGTTGTTCTGGGAGGTCTGGCTGCGCTGGTGCTTTTCCAAAGCAGAGGCGTCGAACTCAATAAGCCGAAAACCGGACTGGTCGTGCCGGGAACAGCGAAAACCCTGGTGCTCTACCTGCTGTTTTTTGCCGTGAACTACTACTTCGGCTACCAGGATGATGTTCACCCGGAACAGGCCACCACGCTTGAGATGTTACTGCTCAAGGCCTCCGCATCCGGGTTTGTCTGCGGATTGATCAGTGGTCGCTCTTTGCAGTTTTATCGGGCGCTATCAGCGCTTCAGTCACAACGACCGCAAATGGCCATCGACTGAGGCCTTCTCGCAAAAATCATGACCAACCGCCTGTTCATCCGTGACAACTCGGCGTGGGTCCAATAGATTAGGCGACCTGAAAAGGCCCTGTGCTTTCTCGCCTCAATTCAAGTTAAAAGAAGTAGTGAAATTTCAATGTCCGATTCCAACACCGCTGAATCCGTAGTCACCCTGTCGTCCAAAGCGGAATACGAAAACTCCATCAATCTTTCACAGCATGTGCCTCAGGCCAAGACCATCAGCGAGATGGTCCTGGACGCTTTTCAATCCACCCGGGAAAGCGACCAGATCCGCGAACTGCGCGCCGCAATTCGCCAGGCACACGACAGCTTCGACGACGATAAAGCCTATGAACTGATGGGCGAACTCAAACAACTCAAGGACGCGGAAGCGGCCGACATTGCCGCTCTCGAAGACCTGAGCAGCAAATTCCCGATCAGCCGGATTCTCTCCAGCTTCAAGGATGACCCGGCGTTTCAGGAAATCGTCTACGGCCTCGCGCTGAAAGTGTTGAACCAGACTCACCAGGCCATCAGCAACCCAAGCAGTGGCAAAAGCAAAGTGGCTCGCGCCAAGAAAGACCTCGAAGTGTTCACCATCAGCAAGGACGGCATCAACGTCACCCTGCCACTGCGCACCCCGCGTTCAAGCCTGAACGTTGACCGCAAAGCGTTGGAGTTCCTCGGCTTTACCTTCGTCGGCGAAGGCGACGACGCCGTGATTGAAAGCGAGACGTTCCTGGATAACGCCGGTGTGGAACAAGCGGTCAACCGCAAGAACATCATCACCGCTCTGCAGCAGCAAACCGCATTCGACGGCTACAGCATCGCCGCGCAGTAACACGGCCCAACCCAAAAGCCCCGCCCTTGCAGCGGGGCTTTTTATTGCCTGCAAAAATCAGGAAATCGAAGGATGCAGCGCCGCAATCATGTCCACTTCCACCGGCGCGTTTTTCGGCAACTGATAAACACCGACCGTCGTGCGCGTATGTTTGCCAGCATCGCCCAACACTTGGGTGAAGACATCCGACGCGCCGTTGGCCACCTCACTGAGGTCGACGAAATCGAACGTGGATTTCACATAAACGGTGACACGAAGCAGGGCCTTGACGTTATCCAGTGAGCCGACGGCCTCGCGGATCAATGCCAGACCGCGTATCGCGCTGATGCTCGCGGCCTCTTGGGCATCGGCCAAATTAAGCTCCAGGCCCACCCGGCCCGGGTACTGGATTTTGCCGTTCATGCGCGGCACCAGGCCACTGACATACAGCTCATCGACATGCCGAAGCAGTGGCGCGTAATGCCCCCCGGCCGCGTTCTCGTCGTAGATATCGAAGCCATGCTCTTTCGCCATCTCGAGGAAACGTTCGTCGCGGGTTGTTTGCCTAATCATCTACTGAGCCCTCTTGATCCACCATACAAACGCGATTTTGATGGTAGAGACAGACGCTTCTCTTGATCAGGGCAAGTTCGTATAGAATCCAGCGAACTTTACTGCCAGGGAGACCAGTAAAATGCAGGCTCAACGCGCTGTGATCGCCGCCATCGAGTTCCAGCCGGGGGTGCCGCTGGTGCAGCAGATTGTCGATCAGCTGTCCGAAGCCATCAGCCAGGGAGGCCTGCCGCACGGGGCCAAGTTGCCGCCGATTCGCGAACTCTCCGAATTGATGAACGTCGGAAAATCCACCGTGGTGGACGCCCTCGACCGATTGCGGGCCAAGGGACTGGTGGTCTCACGCCAGGGCTCGGGGCATTACGTCCACCGGGCAAGCACTCAGCCCCCAACCGCTACTGCCCCAGACCTGCAACCGCAAGACACCCTCAGCCGTGTCCGCCGTGCGATTCTTGTGGATAACGACGCTCTACGTCCCGGTTGTGGATTTCTACCCGGCTCGTGGTTACCGGCGGATGAACTGCTCAAAGCCGTGCGCGGCACCCTTCGTGCGACATCGCTGCGCATGGGCGAATACGGTGAGGTCGGCGGTTACCGGCCGCTGCGCGAGGCATTGCGGGTCAAGTTGTCGGGCTTCGGCATCGAAGTGCCGGTGGAACAAATCATCACCACCGCCAACACCATGCAGGCCATCGACCAACTGATGCGCCTGTTGATAAAACCCGGCGATACGGTGCTGCTCGACGATCCGTGCTACTTCAACCTGCACACCAATCTGGCGTTGCACGGCGCCAAGGTCCTCACCGTTCCCCGCGATTGCAGCGGGCTGGATCTGGAGACGTTCGAGCACCTGCTGATCGTCCACCGCCCCGTGCTCTATATGACCAACAGCACCTTGCATAACCCGACCGGGCACTCGTTTTCGGCGGCGCAGGTGTATCGCCTGCTGGAGTTGAGTCACCGCTACGGTTTTCACATTGTTGAAGATGACCTGTACGGCGATCTCCAGCAACGACGCACCCCGCGCCTGGCCGCCAGCGGGCTCGACAATGTCAGTTACGTGTCCGGTTTCTCCAAGACCCTGACGGCCAATAGCCGGGTCAGCTACGCAGTGCTCTCGCCGCAACTGGCCGCACGGTTGATCCGCTTGAAGATGAGCTGCGGCGGCGTGACTTCAGAGTTGGCGGAACAAATTATCTGCACGATGCTCACCAACGGCACTTACGCCAAACACACCCGCCGCACCGTCGATCGCCTCTACGAATCGAGCAGCCGCGTGGCGCGCTGGCTGGTAGAGGCCGGATGCTCGGTGTCTTCGCTGCCGGGCGAAGGCCTGTTCATCTGGAACCGTTTGCCCGAAGGATTGCACGCCGAGACGCTGGCCAGTAAAGGCCTTGAAAACGACCTCGTCCTGGCACCCGGCACGTTGTTGAGCAAAGCGGCTGATGCCAACAGCTTCCTGCGCTTCAACGTCGCGCACAGCGATAGCCCGCAGGTGCGGGAGGGGTTTTTGCGATTGCTTGATAGCTGAGTTTTTCTGATAAACCGAGTCGCGGCCCACCAGAAAAGCCCCAACAAAAAGCCCCGCTCTTCTCTCGAAGGCGGGGCTTTGCTTTATATTATGGCAACAAGTTCTCCATTGATGAAAAAGACGTCGCCAAGTTTCTATATATCAACTCATCATCTTTATCAATATCCTTATCACCGTCCGCATCTATTGTATCTATGACAGTTCGATATCTTCCATACGAATCGCGATTTGACGCCTTAACAATAAAATCAGGATTTTTGAGATCTCTATTACCTTTTTTGTAATGCATAATATTGACGTCTTGCTCACTATGATCAGAAAATGCAATCAAAACCCGATCAAACAGTCTATTACTCTCATCCATTGGACTTAGGGTGGCCATCTCTGCCACCAGCCTGGCTGCGATCATGTAGTAGGATTGGTCGTCTTCATCATGATCACCATCTCCATCCGCATCGTTCGTAGCGGAAGTGATGTCATACTTCCAATCATCATTGGAAGAATATATTGTAATCCTGGTATTTGGATTATCCAGGCTGTAATTTCCTTCGTCATAACGAGACATTACAACTTCTGGTTTCCCGGCGCCGTCCGTATTTATGAATTCATAAAGTTGTTTATATTTCATATCAACACCTCAGCTTTCCATGTGATTTGTAAATACCCTCCTTTAAAAAATACTCCGCCCCACCGTACCTATCTACTGTCAAAGCTGACAGGTGGTTATCTAACCAGGAACACGATCAACGCATCAATGCAGCAACAAAAAGCCCCGCACTTCTCTCGAAGGCGGGGCTTTTGTTTACAGCATCCGACGCTTAAGGCGCGTACGTCAGCAGCAGCTCGGTCGGCACTTTGAAGTCCAGGGACATCATCACGCTCAACGCGGTAATGGTGAAGATCGAGAACACGAACAGCTTGCGTGCCCAGACCGTGTCATCCACTGCCTTGTAACCGGTCCAGGCCATGTACAACCAGTACATGCCCATGGCCGCGGCGACGGCGAGGTAGCTCATGCCGGCGTAGCCGCTGAAGGTCAGCATCAAGGTCGCCACAAGGAAGGCCAGGATGTAGATCAGGATGTGCTTCTTGGCCACCTGGATTCCGCGCTTCACTGGCAGCACCGGAATCGATGCGGCCAGGTAATCGTTGAAGCGGAAAATCGCGATGGCGTAGGAATGCGGCATCTGCCACAGGCTGAACATCACCAGCAACGTCAGTGCGGCCATGTCGAAGCTGTTGGTCACAGCGACGTAGCCAATCACCGGCGGCATGGCGCCCGACAGACTGCCCACCAGCGTGCCGTGAACCGACTTGCGCTTGAGGTACAGGCTGTAGAAGCCGACGTAGATGACGAAACCGATCACGGCGAACAGCGCGGCCAACGGGTTAGCCACCTTGTACAACAACGCAACGCCGGCAACACCCAGGACGGTCGCAAAGGCCAGGGCCAGTTTCAGGGAAATCAAGCCCTGGACCAGCACGCGGTTCTTGGTGCGTTCCATCTTCAGGTCGATGTCGCGGTCGATGCAGTTGTTGAACACGCAACCGGAAGCCACCACCAGGGACGTGCCGATCATGGCGGCCAGGAAGATGGCCAGATCGACATGCCCTTTCGAGGCCAGGAAAAATCCGCCTGCCACAGAAAGCACGTTACCGAAAATGATCCCCGGTTTGGTGATTTGGATAAAGTGCTTAAAGGACATCCGGACTTTCCTCAGTGCGCCATCATGACGGTGTGGATGCTGAACATGATCCACAGCGACAGGCCTACCAACAGGACGATTACCAATGCAGCGAAGACAAACGCGATCACGTTGTTACGCTGGGCAGCGGAGCGGTCCAGGTGGAGGAAGTACACCAGGTGCACGAGCACCTGGATCACGGCGAAGGCCAGTACGATCCACAGGGTCATGGCTTTCGGCAGCGACGGGTACATCACCAGGCCGAAAGGAATGATCGTCAGGATCACCGACAGGATGAAACCGATGGCATAGGACTTGACGCTGCCGTGGCTGTCGTCGTGGCCGTGGCCATCGTGGGAGTGTGCATTAGCCATTACAGGGTCCCCATCAGGTAAACAACGGTGAATACGCAGATCCACACCACGTCCAGGAAGTGCCAGAACAGGCTCAGGCAGCTCAGACGGGTCTTGTTGGTCGCCGTCAGGCCGTTTTTCTGGACCTGATACATCATGATCGCCATCCAGATCAGACCGCTGGTCACGTGCAGACCGTGGGTGCCGACCAGGGTGAAGAACCCGGACAGGAAGCCGCTGCGGTTAGGACCGTAGCCTTCGGAGATCAGCATGTGGAACTCGTTGATCTCCATGCCGATGAAGCCCAGGCCGAACAGGAAGGTGATGGCCAACCAGCCCAGTACCGCCTTCTTGTTGCCCTTGAACAACGCCAGCATGGCGAAGCCGTAGGTGATCGAACTGAACAACAGGCAGGCGGTTTCGCCCAGCACGTATGGCAGCTCGAAGATGTCGTGGCCCGACGGGCCACCCGCTACGTTATTAACCAGTACCGCGTACACCGCGAAGATCGACGCAAACAGAATGCAGTCGGTCATCAGGTAGAGCCAGAAACCGAATACGGTCATCTCGCCCGAGTCGTGGTGATGGTCATCGTGCCCATGTCCATCGACATGGGTGTGTCCAGCATTGGTCACTAAGTTCGACATGGTTTAAGCCTGTTCCAACGAGGTTTCAACACGGGTGGCAGTGGCCGGGATTTTCCCTGCGGCTACCAGACGTTTGCGCTGCTCGGCTTCGGTGCGCTCGATCACGTCGACCGGCACCATGTAGCCCTGGTCATCACGGGCAGCGTGGATCACGAAGTAGATCACGGCGCCGGCGAGGCCGAAGATGGCCATCCACCAGATGTGCCAGATCATCGCGAAACCGAACACGGTCAACAGAGCACCCATGACCAGGCCGGTCGCGGTGTTGTTTGGCATGTGGATCGGCTCGTACTTGACCGGAGTCTGGTACGCAGTACCGTCTTCCTTGGCTTCAGTGAACGGGTCGATGCAGTCGGCTTTTGGCAGTACGGCAAAGTTGTAGAACGGTGGTGGCGACGAGGTCGACCATTCCAGCGTGTGGGCATTCCACGGGTCACCGTGTTCGCACATGTTTTCCGGCTTCTTACGGTCACGAACACTGACGTAGAGCTGGATCAACTGGCAGGCGATACCGCAGGCGATCATGACCGCACCGAACATGGCCACGTACAGGTACGGCACCCACTCAGGGTTGGTGGTGGCGTTCAGACGACGGGTCATGCCCATGAAGCCCAGAGCATAGAGCGGCATGAACGCGACGAAGAAGCCCGAGATCCAGAACCAGAATGCTGCCTTGCCCCAACCTTCGTGCAGCTTGAAGCCGAACGCTTTAGGGAAGTAGAAGCCGAAACCAGCGATGTAGCCGAACACGGCGCCGCCGATGATCACGTTGTGGAAGTGAGCAATTACAAACAGGCTGTTGTGCAGGACAAAGTCAGCACCCGGAATGGCCAGCAGTACGCCGGTCATGCCGCCGATCGCGAAGGTCACCATGAAGCCCAGGGTCCACAGAACCTGGCTGGTCATGCGCAGACGGCCCTGGTAGATGGTGAACAGCCAGTTGAATAGCTTCACCCCCGTCGGGATCGAGATCAGCATCGTCGCCAGACCGAAGAAGGCGTTGACGTTGGCACCCGAACCCATGGTGAAGAAGTGGTGCAGCCAAACCATGAAGCCCAGGATCGAGATCGCGCCCGAGGCGTAGATCATCGAGTGGTGGCCGAACAGTTTCTTGCCGGAGAACGCCGAGATGACTTCGGAGAAGATCCCGAACGCCGGCAGAATCAGGATGTAAACCTCGGGGTGACCCCACGCCCAGAACAGGTTGACGTACATCATCGGATTGCCACCAAGTTCATTGGTGAAAATGTGGAAATCCATGTAACGGTCAAGCGTCAGCAGTGCCAGGGTAGCGGTCAGGATCGGGAAGGAAGCGACGATCAGAACGTTGGCCCAGGTGCAGGTCCAGGTGAAGATCGGCATGTCCATCAGTTTCATGCCCGGGGTACGCATTTTCAGCACGGTGGCCAGGAAGTTGACCCCGGTTAACGTCGTACCTAGCCCGGATAGCTGTAGCGCCCAGATGTAGTAGTCCACGCCCACGCCAGGGCTGTAGCCCAGTTCCGACAGCGGTGGATACGCCACCCAACCGGTACGGGCGAATTCGCCGACACCCAGGGACACGTTCACCAGCACGACGCCAGACATCAGCAGCCAGAAGCTCAGGGAGTTCAGGAACGGGTAGGCAACGTCACGCGCGCCGATCTGCAGCGGCACTGCAAGGTTCATCAGGCCGGTGAAGAATGGCATCGCCATGAAGATGATCATGATCACACCGTGAGCGGTGAAGATCTGGTCATAGTGCTCAGGCGGCAGGTAGCCCGGCGAGCCTTCGGTGGACAGGGCCAACTGGGTACGCATCATGATGGCGTCGGCAAAACCGCGCAGCAGCATGACCATGGCGACGATGATGTACATCACGCCGATTTTCTTGTGGTCGACCGAAGTCAGCCATTCGGACCACAGGTAGGTCCACTTCTTGAAATAGGTGATTGCAGCGAACACGCCCAGACCGCCGAGCGCGATCATGGCGATGGTCACCATCACGATCGGTTCGTGGAACGGGACCGCTTCCCAACTTAATTTACCAAACATCGTTTACTCCTCTGCCCCGGCAGCTGAATGCGAACTCATGTCCATCCCTTCCATCTGGGCCACTTCTTTCTCTTTCTTCTCGTGGTCCACTTTCGGACCTGGTTTCATGCCTTCGTACTTGTCGACGATGGTCTGGAACAGGTTCGGCGTGAACGAGGAGTAGAGCGCTACTGGATTGTTCTGGCTTGGTTTGGAAAGGGCTTCGTATTCAGCTTTTTCAAGCTGTTTAGGTGCCTTCTTGACATCACTGACCCAGGCATCGAAGTCCGCCTGAGAGGTGGCGATTGCTTTGAACTTCATGCCGGTGAAACCCGCGCCGCTGTAGTTGGCGGAGATCCCGTCGAATTCAGCGTTCTGGTTGGCGATCAGGTGCAGCTTGGTCTGCATGCCCGCCATCGCGTAGATCTGACCGCCCAGGCCCGGAATGAAGAACGAGTTCATCACGGTGTCGGAAGTGATCTGGAAATTGATCGGCGTGTTGGCCGGGAAGACGATCTTGTTGACCGTGGCAATCCCTTGTTCCGGATAGATGAACAGCCACTTCCAGTCCATCGATACCACTTGAATGGTGATCGGCTTGACGTCGGATTCCAGTGGTTTGTACGGGTCCAGAGCGTGGGTCGACTTGTAGGTGACATAACCCAGGGCAATGATGATCAGCACTGGAATAGCCCACACCGCGATTTCAATCTTGGTGGAGTGCGACCACTTCGGCGTGTAGACGGCGTCGGTGTTGGAGGCGCGATATTTCCAGGCGAACAGGAAGGTCATGACGATGACCGGTACCACGACAAGAAGCATCAGCAGCGTTGCGGTGATGATCAGGTTTCGCTCGTCCAGGCCAACCTGGCCCTTGGGATCGAGCAAGGTCATGTTGCAGCCTGACAGCAACAATGTGCCAATCAGCGGCAATAAGCCTAGTAGTCTGGGGTACCTGTTTTTACTCATCTCACGACCTCTAAAGCAGCTTGCGCAATGCAGTTGGGTTTTGATCGCCAACACTTCACCCTGCCAAGGGTTGGCATTTTTCTTGGATTGAATAAGGGCCGCCCGTCGCGCGTCAGACGCTGCTCGACAAATCCTGGGACAGCGGTAAGTTCTTATTCGAATTCGTGGTCAAAGGCCTTGTTACAGACCAATTCCATTTGGTGCGGATAGTTGGAAGGCTCCGACACCTGGGAGTCGCATGAGGCGTTCAAGCCTCTCGACGCCCTACTTTCTGCTCATGATGAGCAGTGCCGGGAATTCAGTGCGGGCGATTGTAGATATGTAACGATTCATAAACCATGTCTCATCCCGAAATAATTTTTATCCATTCCAGCAACAATCATTAACGGATTTCGCAAAAGTCCGGCATGGTATCGAAATTGATTCTCAACAAAAACACTAAAAATAGTAGGTCTACCGAGCGCAGTTCAGACAGCTTCGGGGTGACTGCGCCCTCCCCCTACCCTGCTCAACCCCCTATGTGACAAGGGCTTTGGCAATTTGCCAGACCCTGTTAAAACTGCCTGTTCCAGCATTTCCGGGGTCAGATGATGTGCCGCGGCAACAGACCAATTTTGTTGCCCGCCCCCATGCCAATTCAGCCCCTTGAAATGCCTTGCGACACTCGCGCTGTGACAACATGTCGCACACGTGCCGCACCGTTGCTTGTCGCGCATCAAGGTCTTTTTACCTGGCCTCTGAAAATGCAAAACGCCCCGGCCCCCTCAACGAGGGCCGGGGCGTTTTTATGGATGACGCAGCAGTGCGGCGAACCGCCTCAGCGCAGCGCTTTACGGTTACGCGAAGTGAGCAACGGCACCAGAATCACGATCAGCACGAACGCTAACAGCGCCCATTGCGCCAGCGACAGACCGAGGATCGGCGGGTACGGCGTGGAGCAGAAGCCATCCACCTGGAAGCCCAGCGGGAAGATCTTCGCCAGCGGCAGACCATCGACAATCGGCTGCAGCACATCGATGCCGCAACTGACCGCAGGGTAGAACTGGGTGTAGACGTGATGCCCGGCCACCGCTGTGCCTGCCAGGGCACTGATGACCACCAGCGTCTCGAACACGGTAATGCTGCGACGGGTACGCGTGGCCGCGCCGATGAAGGCAAACACCGCGATAAACAACAACGCATAGCGCTGGAGAATGCACAGCGGGCATGGCGCCTCGCCCAACACAATTTGCATGTACAGCGCGCCGCCGATCAGCGCCAGGCAGATGATGCCCAGTAACACCAGATAGCGCCGTTCGCGCCCCAATCGCATTGTTTCCTCGCTCATCGCGTTTCCCTTTTAGATAGCAGTTGCCGCCAGTCTACACGCAGGCTCGGAGGTTTGAGAGCCTGGCGCGTGCCGGTGGATTGGGGGGAATAAACGATAGGCCGGTTAAGAAGGGATTAACTTTTCTGACTGTCATCAAGAATTGAGACCGTGGTGCGGCCTGCTCGCGAAGAAGGCGACTCGGTCTCCCGAGTCGCCACATACAGTTACTCCAACGCCGAAGCCGGCCCAAAGAACTCATAACGGCTCTGCTTCTCCGGAACCCCC
Source organism: Pseudomonas mucoides (assembly GCF_015461845.1). Classification (GTDB taxonomy): domain Bacteria; phylum Pseudomonadota; class Gammaproteobacteria; order Pseudomonadales; family Pseudomonadaceae; genus Aquipseudomonas; species Aquipseudomonas mucoides. The sequence goes on from NZ_JACOPW010000004.1 coordinate 346,957, forward strand.
AACGCCTTGAGGTGGCGCTTGATCGCCGCCATGAACCCCTTAGGCCCCAGGAAATAAGCATCCAGGTCACGCTGCTCGGGCAACCACTCGCCCAACTGCTCGCGGCTCAACAACCCGACCTTGTCCGCCGCCGGACTCACACCGTCATCCTCGGCGTAGCAATAGAAGCGCTTGAGTTGCGGATGACGCTCAGCCAACCCATCGATCCAGTCGCGAAAGGCATGCACGCTGCCGTTACGCGCGCAGTGGATAAAATGCACCGGGCGCTCGGTGGCCAGCGCGGCTTCGAGCATCGCCAGTGTCGGAGTAATGCCGACACCGCCGCTGATCAGCACCAGCGGTTTGTCGCTGGCCGTCAGGGTGAATTCACCTGATGGCGGGAACAACTGGATGCTCGCCCCGACATGCAACTGATCGTGCAAATGGTTGGACGCCCGCCCACCGGTTTCACGCTTGACGCTGATGCGGTACTCGCCCTTGTTTGCCAGCGCCGACAGTGAGTAGTTGCGACGGATCTCTTCGCCGTCGAGGATCAGTTTCATGCCGATGTACTGGCCAGGCTCTGCCTCAAGAATCGGGCCTTTGTCGGCAGGTTCGAAGTAGAACGAGGTGATTTCCGCGCTTTCTTCAACCTTGGCCGTGACGATGAATTCCCGCGCCCCGCGCCAGCCGCCGGGCGCCTGTTCCTTCTGATCGTAGATGCTGGTTTCGGCACCGATCAGAATCTCGGCGAGTTGCCCATAAGCAGCGCCCCAGGCCGCGATGACTTCAGGGGTGGCGATTTCTTCGCCCAGCACTTCGGCGATGGCACGCAGCAGGCAGGTGCCGACAATCGGATAGTGTTCCGGCAGGATTTGCAGGGCCACGTGCTTGTTGATGATCTTGGCCACCAGGTCGCCCAACTGGTCGAGCTGGTCGATGTGCCGTGCGTACATCAAGACACCGTTGGCCAACGCACGCGGCTGATCACCGCTGGCCTGGTGGGCCTGGTTGAACAGCGGGCGGACTTCCGGGTATTCGGAGAGCATCATGCGGTAGAAGTGAGTAATCAGCGCTTCGCCGCCGCTTTCCAGCAACGGTACAGTGGATTTGACGATGGCACGGTCTTGAACGCTCAGCATAAGGACGACTCCGGAGCTTGATGTGTATTTCCTTAGACTTATCAGTTTCCGTGCCAAGTAATAAAACCATATAAATCAATAGTTTAAGAACATCGTAGTCATATCGACACACACTGTTTTATAGTCATGTCGACTACACGGAGTCACTATGACTGCAAAATCCCTGCTCACCGCCCTGCTGCCCCTGGTCTCCGACCTGTCCCGCGAACTGCCCGAAGGCGAGCGTTATCGACGCTTGCTCGAAGCCATGCGCGCCCTGCTCCCCTGCGATGCCGCGGCCCTGCTGCGCCTTGATGGCGAATGGTTGGTGCCGCTGGCCGTCGATGGCTTGAGCACGGACACCCTGGGCCGGCGCTTCAAAATCAGCGAGCACCCGCGATTCGAGGCTTTGCTGAGCAGCCACGGCCCGACCCGTTTTGCGGCCGACAGCGACTTGCCCGACCCTTACGACGGACTGGTCGAGGGTCTCGACGATCATCTGGAAGTCCATGACTGCATGGGTTGCCCGCTGTTCATCGACGAGCGCCCATGGGGTTTGCTGACCCTCGACGCCCTCGACCCGGAGCAATTCGAACCGATCGAACTGGATGCCCTGCAAGCCTTTGCCAGCCTCGCTGCGGCCACAGTCAACGCTGCCGAGCGCATTGAGCGCCTGGCCAACCGCGTCGAAGACGAGCACCAGCGCGCCGAGGTTTACCGTCAGGCCAGCGGTCAGCAGAACCGCGAGTTGATCGGCCAGAGCAAGTCCCACAAACGCTTGGTGGAAGAGATCAACCTGGTGGGTGGCAGCGACCTGACCGTGCTGATCACCGGCGAAACCGGGGTCGGCAAGGAACTGGTCGCGCAGGCGATTCACGCCGCCTCTGCCCGCGCCGACAAACCGATCATCAGCCTCAACTGTGCGGCACTGCCCGACACCTTGGTCGAAAGCGAATTGTTCGGCCATGTGCGCGGCGCGTTCACCGGCGCGATGAATGATCGTCGCGGCAAGTTCGAACTGGCCAATGGCGGCACGCTGTTTCTCGATGAGGTCGGTGAACTCTCACTGACGGTGCAGGCCAAGCTGTTGCGCGTCCTCCAAAGCGGCCAGTTGCAGCGCCTCGGCTCGGACAAGGAACACACAGTGGACGTGCGCCTGATCGCGGCGACCAACCGTGACCTGGCCGAAGAAGTGCGCAACGGTCGCTACCGTGCCGACTTCTACCATCGCTTGAGCGTTTACCCGTTGTTAGTCCCGGCACTGCGCGATCGCGGGCGGGATGTATTGCTGCTCAGCGGCTTCTTCCTGGAGCAAAATCGTTCACGCATGGGCCTCAACAGCCTGCGTTTGAACAGCGACGCCCAGGCGGCCTTGCTGGCCTACAACTGGCCGGGGAATGTGCGGGAGCTGGAGCATTTGATTGGTCGCAGCGCGCTTAAAGCGCTGGGTAATTGCAAGGATCGACCGAAGATTCTCAGCCTGAGTGCGGCGGATCTGGATTTGCCCAATGGCCGCATCGAAGTGGTCGCCGAGCAACCGGCGGCGGCCCCAATGGCATTGGTGTCGGGGGATTTGCGAGAGGCTACCGAAAATTATCAGCGCCAATTGATCAGCGCTTGCCTGGAACGGCACCACGACAACTGGGCAAGCGCGGCGCGCGAGTTGGGCCTGGATCGGGCGAACCTCGGGAGGATGGCCAAGCGCCTAGGGATGAAATAACCCCCCCACTGTGGCGAGGGAGCTTGCTCCCGCTCGGCTGCGAAGCAGCCGCAAAACCTGAAAATGCGGATAGTCTGATAACACACATCACCTGATCGGGAGTGCTTCGCACTCCAGCGGGAGCAAGCTCCCTCGCCACAGGGTTCGCCGTTGGGCCGGGAATGGGTATTTAGCCTAAAGCCTGCCCCCAACAAGTCGATAACCCGGCATCAATAGTTTTTGGCGACTTTTTACTCGCCCATCACCTTTTTCCACAGAAGGTTTTTATGTCCACCACCAAAGCCCGCGCAGATTCACTTTCGCTTTTGCTGTTTACCTTGCGCAGCGGCAAGCTGATGGCGATCAACCTGCTCAAAGTCAGCGAAATCATCCCCTGCCCGCCGCTGACCCGGCTGCCGGAGTCGCATCCTCACGTTAAAGGCATCGCCACCCTGCGCGGCGCTTCGTTGTCAGTAATCGACCTGAGCCGTGCCATCGGCGAACGCCCGCTGGAAGACCCGAACGGTGGCTGCCTGATCGTCACCGACGTCAGTCGCTCCAAGCAGGGCCTGCATGTTCAGGCCGTGAGCAAGATCGTCCACTGCCTCACCACCGACATCCGCCCGCCACCCTTTGGTTCCGGCGGCGTGCGCTCGTACATCACCGGCGTGACCTCGGTCGACGGCACGCTGGTGCAAGTGCTGGACATCGAAAAAGTCATCCACGGCATCGCCCCGGCACAGATCGAAACGGCCCCCACCGAACTGAGCATGGAAGACGCTGAAGTACTGGGCAGCGCACGCATTCTGGTGGTCGATGACAGCCAGGTCGCCCTGCAACAATCCGTGCATACCCTGCGCAACCTCGGCCTGCAATGCCACACCGCCCGCAGCGCCAAGGAAGCCATCGACTGCCTGCTGGACCTGCAAGGCACGGCGCAGCAGATCAACCTGATCGTCTCGGACATCGAAATGTCGGAGATGGACGGCTACGCGTTCACCCGCACCCTGCGCGAGACGCCGGACTTCTCGCACCTTTATGTGCTGCTGCACACATCGCTGGACAGCGCGATGAACAGTGAGAAAGCGCGTCTGGCCGGGGCCAACGCGGTGCTGACCAAGTTCTCTTCGCCCGAACTGACCAAATGCCTGATCGAGGCGGCCCGGGCTGTCGCTGAACAAGGTCATTAAGAGGTGGCCGAGCACTTTTGCTATTTGATGCGGCGCAACCTCGCCGAGGCTGTGCCGGTGATCACCTGGCCTGAAGGCATCGTCCTCAGCCAATACCGCCCTGAATTGGCAGTCGCCGTTCATCACTTGATGGAACAGGGTTACCAGGACGGTGGCGGCCGCGTCCCGATACTGGAGGTGTGGCAGCAGCGGTTTGAAACCGATCCCGAATACGATCCAGCCCTGTGTTTCATTGCGCTGGATGCCGACGGCATCGTCGGTGTATGCCAGTGCTGGACCAGCGCCTACATCAAGAACCTGGTGGTCCACCCGCGGGCGCAACGCCTCGGGCTGGGCCGCGCCTTGTTGCTGCAGGCGTTTCACGTGTTTCAGCAACGTCGGGAAGGGTTTGTCGATTTGAAGGTGTTGGAAGACAACCTTCGGGCGCAGCGATTGTACGAAAGCGCCGGGATGTATGTGGTCCGCCGGGAGCCGGTTCCCGTCTGACCCGCATCATCAGACCTTAAGGCATACTCGGCCATACAAACCCAATGGATGCCCGACCAATGAAAGCCGCCACCCTGACCTTCCTCTGCCTCACCGCCCTCGCCTCCCAGGCCCACGCCTCCAGCCCCGACGCCTGGGCCGCCTACGACAAAGCCGTCCTCACCAGTTGCACCAAAGCCAGCGGCCTGAAAAACGCCAAGCCCGTCGGCAACCCTGCGCAATTCGATGACCGGGTCGACTACACCGCCCTCCTGCTGCAAGGCCAATACCCGCAAAAACACATGAAAGGCCAGCAAGGCACCGAGCTGTGCCTCTACAACAAGAAGACAAAAACCGCCTATGTGACCGAGTGGGACTCCGTTCACCCGACCGCCAAGTCCCAGTGAATGGCGCATAACTTGCTTCATCGCTGAGCAGTGCGGTGACATTCTGTCGCCGTTTCTTGCCCTCACATGCGGCCCGGCGATCAATGAACACAACGTTTTCCTGCGTAGGTTGCGGCAAGTGCTGCACCGACCACCACGTTCCCCTGACCCTGGCGGAAGCCCGCATGTGGGCGGCCGATGGCGGTCAAGTGATCGTGCTGGTCGAGGGTTTTCTGGGTAACGGCCTGGGCTTGCCGGTGCAGCAACGCGAACACGCCGAACGCCGTTCGGTGCTGGTTCGAAGCGGCGCGTCCGAGGCGTACGTGGCGATCACCTTCGCCGCCTATAACGTCGGTCGCTGCCGGAATCTTGACGAAGACAACCTGTGCCGCATCTACGAGCGCCGACCGCTGGTGTGCCGTATCTACCCGGCAGAAATCAACCCGCACATCCTGCTGAACACAGCGATCAAGGATTGTCCGCCCGAGTCATGGGAACAGGGCCCGGATTTGATCATCGGCGGTCAGGTGGTGGATCAGGAGCTGGTGGAGTTGATCCAGCGTTCTCGCCAGGCGGATCGCGATGATATTCAGGCCAAGGACGCGATTTGCGCGTTGCTGGGGATTCGCACGACAGCGCTGAAGGGCGATGGGTTTACCGCTTATCTGCCGGACATGAACGCGTTTGCCACGGTTATTGATCAAGTGTCAGCGCAACCACTGGCGGCGCCGGAGGGTGAGTGGCTGTTTCATGTGTCGGGGGATGACATTGCCGGGCAGGTGCAGGCGGCGGGTGCGCAACTGGTGACTGAAGCACCGGTGAACTATGCGTTTATTTCGTTGCGGGCGGCTTGATTCAGGATTGATGTCGCCGGGTATGGCCCATCGCGAGCAAGCTCGCCCCCACAGTGATTCTTCGTCGTACACAGAATCTGTGACCTGTGACGTTAACTGTAGGAGTGAGCCTGCTCGCGATGACGGCAGATCAGGCACCGCTCAAGTCAAATCCTAGCGCTTGCCCATCGAACGACGCGTACCCGGAGGCGCCGCCCCAGGCGTCTTGGTATGACCATTCTTCGCGCCATTCTTGTACCAGGGCTGACTGGCGTTCTTCGCGGCAGCCAGATCACCTGGTTTGAACGGGAACTTGAACGCCGGGATCGCGGTTTTGGTTTCGCTGTCTGCGCTGGAGTCGACGCTGTCTGGCAGGTCTGCCTGGTCGTCGCTCAAAGCGTCGGCAACCGGCGGTTGTGTCGGGGAAGTCATGAAAGCTCCGGGTGATGCACATAGAGTCGGGCCCGGTCAGCGAGCCGCGAAAGGCGGCAGTATACCTGTGTCGAGAGCCGCAAGCTTCACACCGCGCGTGAGTCCGTCGGGTTTTGTGCTGGCGGGCCCATCGCCGCAAATTTGAAAATCCCAAACTGACAGCCCCGTCAGTTAGCAGTCACCTTCCTGACGGGCTGACAGGGTTATAAAGAAGGGTATAAACCTGAAAATACCCCAACCTCTCAGCCCGGCGCCCCACTCGCATGCGAATTCAGAAAAAACCCGCCTTGATCGCAGGTCTGCTAATGGCCTTGGCAGCGCTGGGCACCTGGTACCTCGTCAAACCGGCCACCGCCAAGCTCACCGCCCCGACCGCCATCCCGGTGCGCGTGGTCAACGTCGTTGAGAAAGATGTGCCGCGTTATGTCAGCGGTATCGGGTCGGTGTTGTCCTTGCACAGTGTGGTGGTGCGCCCGCAGATCGACGGCATTCTCACCAAAATCATGGTCAAGGAAGGCCAATTGGTGAACAAAGGTGACCTGTTGGCCACCATCGATGACCGCTCGATCCGTGCCAGCCTCGATCAGGCCCGCGCTCAACTGGGAGAAAACCAGGCGCAGTTGCAAGTGGCACTGGTCAACCTCAAGCGTTACAAATTACTGAGCGTTGATGACGGCGTGTCCAAACAGACCTACGACCAGCAACAAGCGCTGGTCAATCAGCTCAAGGCCACCGCCCAGGGCAACCAGGCTTCAATCGACGCCGCTCAGGTGCAGCTCTCCTACACACAGATTCACTCGCCGGTCACCGGGCGCGTCGGTATTCGTACAGTGGATGAAGGCAACTTCCTGCGCATGACCGACGCCCAGGGCCTGTTCACGGTGACGCAGATCGACCCCATCGCCGTTGAGTTCTCCCTGCCGCAGCAAATGTTGCCGACCCTGCAAGGGCTGATCGGCGACCCGCAACGCGCACAAGTGAAAGCCTACATTGGCGCCGACACCGACGGTGAAACCGGCAATTTGCTGGGCGAAGGTCACTTGACCCTGATCGATAACCAGATCAACGCCAACACCGGCACCATCCGCGCCAAGGCCGAATTCAACAACCCCGGGCAGAAACTCTGGCCGGGCCTGCTGGTGACGGTAAAAATTCAGACGGCCTTGGAGAAAGATGCGTTGGTGGTACCGCCCACCGTCGTACAACGCGGTCCCGATCAACACTTCGTGTACCGGGTCAACGGCGACAAAGTGGAAACCGTGACCGTGCAGGTGGTTGCCCAAGGCAGCAGTCAGGACATCATCAAAGGCGTGAAACCGGGCGATGTGCTGGTCAGTGATGGCCAGTCGCGACTCAAACCGGGGTCGACCGTGCAGGTCATGAGCGATCCGCCACAAGTGGTGCAAACGGAGCCGAAGCCATGAAGGGCCACGGCTCGGTCTCGGCCTGGTGCATCGATCACCCGGTCGCCACCATCCTGCTGACCTTTGCGCTGGTGCTGCTCGGCGCCATTGCCTTCCCGCGCCTGCCGATTGCGCCGCTGCCGGAAGCCGAATTCCCGACCATTCAGGTGGCCGCGCAATTGCCCGGCGCCAGCCCGGAGACCATGGCGTCGTCGGTGGCCACGCCGCTTGAAGTGCAATTCAGCGCCATTCCCGGCGTGACCCAAATGACGTCGAGCAGCGCCTTGGGCTCGACCAACCTGACCCTGCAATTCACCCTCGAAAAAAGCATCGACACCGCCGCCCAGGAAGTCCAGGCCGCGATCAACACCGCCGCCGGCAAACTGCCCAAGGACATGCCAACACTGCCGACCTGGCGCAAGGTCAACCCCGCCGACAGCCCGGTGCTGATCCTCAGCGTCAACTCCACGCAAATGCCCGGCACCGAGCTCAGTGACCTGGTGGAAACCCTGCTGTCCCGCCAGATCAGCCAGATTGAAGGCGTAGGCCAGATCAACATCACCGGTCAGCAACGTCCGGCGATTCGCGTTCAAGCCTCGGCGGACAAACTCGCCGCTATCGGCCTGACCTTGGCCGACATACGTCTGGCGATCCAGAACACCAGCCTCAACCTGGCCAAAGGTGCGTTGTACGGCGAGTCGAGCATTTCCACGCTGTCGACCAACGACCAGTTGTTTCACCCCGAGGAATATAGCCAACTCATCGTCTCCTACAAGGACGGCGCTCCGGTTCACCTGCGGGATGTCGCCAAAGTCGTCAACGGGTCGGAAAATGCCTACGTGCAAGCCTGGGCCGGTGACAAGCCGGGGGTGAACCTGGTGATTTCCCGGCAACCGGGCGCGAACATCGTCGAGACCGTGGATCGCATTCAAGCCGCGTTGCCGGCGCTGGAAGCCATGCTCCCCGCCTCGGTGCAGGTCGAGGTACTGGTCGACCGCACCCAGACCATCCGCGCGTCCTTGCATGAAGTGGAAATCACCTTGCTGATCGCGATCATGTTGGTGGTGGCGGTGATGGCGCTGTTCCTGCGCCAATGGTCGGCGACGCTGATTGTGTCTGCAGTGTTGGGCGTTTCCCTGATCGCGAGTTTCGCCCTGATGTACATCATGGGCTTCAGCCTGAACAACCTGACCCTGGTGGCGATTGTGGTGGCCGTGGGGTTTGTGGTCGACGATGCGATTGTGGTGGTCGAGAACATTCACCGTCACCTTGAGGCTGGCGAGGGCATGCGCGAAGCGGCGATCAAGGGCGCGGGCGAGATTGGTTTTACCGTGGTCTCGATCAGTTTCTCGCTGGTGGCGGCGTTCATTCCGCTGCTGTTCATGGGCGGCGTGGTCGGGCGGCTGTTCAAGGAATTCGCCCTGACCGCGACGTCGACGATCATGATTTCGGTGGTGGTGTCGCTGACCCTGGCGCCGACGCTGGCCGCGCTGTTCATGCGTGCGCCGGTGCACCACGCCCACAGCAAACCGACGTTCGGCGAACGCTTGGTGGGCGGCTATGAAAAACTGCTGCGCCGCGCCCTCGCCCATCAGAAATTGATGATCGGGGTGTTTGGTCTTTCCCTGTGCCTGGCCGTCGTCGGTTACATCTTCATTCCGAAGGGCTTCTTCCCGGTGCAGGACACCGGTTTTGTCCTCGGCACCACCGAAGCAGCCGCCGACATTTCCTACGGCGACATGGTGAAAAAACACCTGGCGATGGCCGAGATCGTCGCGGCGGATCCGGCGGTTGCGGCGTTTTCCCACTCGGTCGGGGTGTCGGGCAGTAACCAGACCATCGCCAACGGGCGCTTCTGGATTTCCCTGAAAAAACGCGGCGACCGCGACGTCTCCGCCAGCCAGTTCATCGACCGGATTCGCCCACAACTGATGAAAGTCCCCGGCATCGTGCTGTACCTGCGCGCCGGCCAGGACATCAACCTCAGCTCCGGCCCGAGCCGCGCCCAGTACCAATACGTGCTCAAGAGCAACGACGGCGCGACCCTCAGCACCTGGACCCAGCGCCTCACGGAAAAACTGCGCCGCAACCCGGCGTTCCGCGATATTTCCAATGACCTGCAACTGGGCGGCAGCATCACCCACATCAGCATCGACCGCAGCGCCGCGGCGCGTTTCGGCCTGACCGCCAGTGACGTCGACGAAGCGCTGTACGATGCGTTCGGTCAGCGACAGGTCAATGAATTCCAGACCCAGATCAACCAGTACAACGTGATTCTGGAACTGGACACCCAGCAACGCGGCAAAGCCGAAAGCCTCAACTACTTCTACCTGCGCTCGCCGCTGAGTGGGGAAATGGTGCCACTGTCGGCGCTGGCCAAATTTGACGCACCCACGGTCGGTCCGTTGTCCATCGCCCACGACGGCATGTTCCCGGCCGCCAACTTGTCGTTCAACCTCGCGCCAGGCGTGGCGTTGGGCGATGCGGTGATCATGCTCAACCAGGCCAAGGCCGACATCGGCATGCCGGCGGCCATGAGCGGCAATTTCCAGGGCGCGGCCCAGGCATTCCAGAGTTCGCTGGCCAGCCAGCCGTGGCTGATTCTGGCGGCGCTGGTGGCGGTGTACATCATTCTCGGCGTGCTTTACGAGAGCTTCGTGCATCCGCTGACCATCATCTCGACGCTGCCGTCGGCGGGGCTGGGGGCGGTGATCATGCTGTGGATCTGCGGCCAGGACTTTTCGATCATGGCGCTGATCGGGCTGGTGCTGCTGATCGGTATCGTGAAGAAGAACGGCATCCTGATGATCGACTTCGCGCTGGACGCCCAGCGCAACCGTGGCTTGCCGCCGGAAGAGGCGATTTTCCAGGCCTGTATCACGCGGTTCCGACCGATCATCATGACCACCCTCGCCGCCTTGCTCGGTGCGCTGCCACTGATGCTCGGCTACGGCACCGGCGCCGAACTGCGCCAGCCCCTGGGTATCGCGGTGGTTGGCGGCTTGCTGGTGAGCCAGGCGCTGACGCTGTTCACCACTCCGGTCATATACTTGTGGCTTGAGCGGCTATTTCACGGGCCCAAACCTTCGCCGGTACCGGCGTTGGCGACCACAGACTGAGGCGGGGTCATGCGCGTTCTGATTATCGAAGACGAAGAAAAAACCGCGGACTATTTGCACCGCGGCCTGACGGAACAGGGGTACACCGTGGATGTGGCGCGGGACGGCGTTGAAGGCCTGCACCTGGCGCTGGAAAGTGACTACGCGGTGATCGTCCTCGACGTCATGCTGCCGGGCCTCGACGGCTTCGGCGTGCTGCGCGCCTTGCGTGCGCGCAAGCAAACTCCGGTGATCATGCTCACCGCCCGCGAGCGCGTCGAAGATCGCATCAAAGGCTTGCGCGACGGCGCTGACGATTACCTCGGCAAGCCGTTTTCCTTCCTTGAACTGGTGGCGCGCCTGCAAGCGCTGACCCGGCGCAGCGGCGGTCACGAACCGGTACAAGTGAGTATCGCTGACCTGTGGATAGATTTGATCAGCCGCAAAGCGACCCGCGCCGGCACACGCCTGGACCTGACCGCCAAAGAGTTCTCGCTGCTGAGTGTGCTGGCTCGTCGGCAAGGCGAAATCCTCTCGAAAACGGCGATTGCCGAGATGGTCTGGGACATCAATTTCGACAGCGACGCCAACGTCGTCGAGGTCGCGATCAAGCGTCTGCGGGCCAAGCTCGACGGGCCGTTCGACGAGAAGCTGCTGCACACGATTCGTGGCATGGGTTATGTGCTGGAGAGCCGTGGTGTCCAGTAACTCCATCGCACTGCGCCTGAGCGGGATGTTCACGTTGGTGGCGCTGTTGGTGTTTTTGTTGATCGGCTGGGCGTTGTATCAGCAGGTCGACAAGGGCCTGGGTCTGTTGCCCGAAGCCGAGCTGGATGCGCGCTACAGCGTGCTCGAATCCACGGTTGGCCGTTACGGCACGCCCGAGCATTGGGTGAAGATCAACAACAAGCTCAAGCTGCTTGGCGAGGAAGACAAGCGCATCAGTTTCTGGATTATCAGCGGCGATCCGACGTACGAATATGGCAACCCGACGCCGCAGATTCGCGCCTTCGCCGAAGGGCCGCTGGGCATGCGCGACTTGCAGTTGCCGGATCATCCTTATCCGCTGAAAGTGCTGGTGAGCCAGTTCCCGGCCAAGGATCAACGCCCACCGCTGCGCTTCATGATCGGCATCGACACCGAAACATTTTTCGAGACTCAGCATCACCTGCTGATCGCGCTGATCAGCCTGGCGATTGTCGGCGTGTTGCTGGCGTCCGCGTTAGGGTATTGGGTGGCGCGCATCGGCCTTAAACCCTTGATCAAACTGTCCCAGGAAGCCCAGCGCCTGGCGCCGCCGCTGCGTTCCGGACGCTTGCGCCTGTCGTCGCTGCCGCCGGAGTTGAATCAATTCGTCAACTCGTTCAACTCCACACTGGAGCGGGTTGAGCAGGCCTATTCGCGGCTGGAGTCGTTCAACGCCGACGTCGCCCATGAATTGCGCTCGCCGCTGACCAACCTGATCGGCCAGACCCAGGTCGCGCTGACGCGCGGGCGCTCGGCCGAACACTATTTTGAAGTGCTGCAATCGAACCTCGAAGAACTGGAACGGCTGCGCTCGATCATCAACGACATGCTGTTTCTCGCCAGCGCGGACCAGGGCAGCAAGGCCACCAAACTGACGTCCACTTCCCTCGCCGTTGAAGTGGCGACAACGCTGGAGTATCTGGATTTCATTCTTGAGGATGCACAGGTTCAGGTGCAGGTCAGCGGCGATGCGCAGGTGCGGATCGAGATCGCGCATCTGCGCCGGGCGTTGATCAATTTACTGAGCAACGCGGTGCAGCACACTGAGCCCGGGCAAGTGATTCAGGTACGGATCGAGGTTGAGGAACATCAAGTGAGCATTGGTGTGGCCAACCCTGGATCGCCGATTGCCAGTGAGCATCTGCCACGGTTGTTTGAACGGTTTTATCGGGTAGATGCGTCGCGCAGCAACAGTGGCAACAATCACGGATTGGGGCTGGCGATCGTCAAGGCGATTGCGCTGATGCATGGCGGCGATGTGTTTGTGCGCAGCGACCACGGCATGAATACCTTCGGTATTCACCTCCCCGTCTGACCCCACCCATGATCATTCCCACGCAGAGCTTGGGAATGATCACTGGCAAACTGTTGCTTCTGGCGCAACAGTCCTTTCTTCGATTGGCTCTGTTTCCCATCGGCCAAGATCCTTATCTTTGCCCGCACCAAACAGCACTTGCCAAGCAAGAAGGTTTAAAAGATGTCCAACATTACGGGTATTGCCAGCGCTTTCGTTTTGTCCTCATTGTTTCTGTCTCCGTTCGCAATCGCGGAAGAGTCGCAGACGTTCGTCGCGCAAAATGCTGCACGCGCCGCCGCCTACGATCAGAGCGAAATGACGGCCAAGGCTCAAGACGCCGCGCAAACCCCTCAAGCGTCCACTTCCGCCACCCAGCAACGGGTTGAGAAAGACAGCTGACTCATCGAACACCTGTTTCCCTCGACACTTTTCATCGGCTCTTCCCTTTGAAAAGTTGTCTTCAAAGCCGCTGCTATCAGCGGCTTTTTTTCATTGGGGATTGGCGCAAGTGCGTTCCCGCTCAATGTCTTCTAAGCTTGAATAAGTAAAGGCCAGCGCGTTTTGCTGGCCTTTTTTATGCTCTTCAAGCAGACAAACGCCCCATGCCAGTGAGCCCCCCCCAACACCTATCAGGCAAGACCGGACGACCTGAGCTCATGGTGATGCTTGGCAGCCTGCTGACGGTGATCGCGATTCTCAGCATCGTCGCGTTTCTGCTGATCCGCGAACACGCCAACGCCCAGCAGGCCGCCACCCGCGGCGCGACCACCATTGCGCAGTTGATCGACGCAGACGTGCTGCGCACCGTCGAGCTCTACGACTTGACCCTGCAAGGCCTGATTGCCGCGTCGCAGCGCGAAGACCTGAAACAGGTTTCGCCGCAGATTCGCCATCTGGTGCTGTTCGATCGCTCCACCACCGCGCGCTTCAAGGGCGATATTTTGTTGTTGGACAAGCACGGGGACGTCCTCGCCGACTCATCGCTGATCGATCCCAAGCCCGGCAACTTTGCGGACCGCGACTATTTCCTCGCCCATGCGTTTAACAGTGACACCGGCATGTTCATCAGCCGGCCATTCAAGCCCCGCTGCGACTGCGACGACAGCGAGGAATGGCGGATCAGCTTCAGTCGACGCATCTCCTCGTCCACTGGCGAGTTTCTCGGCGTCGCCGTGGCATCGATGCGCCTCGCGTACTTCGAACAATTATTCAACAGCCTGGACATCGGCAACGACAGCACCCTGAGCATCATCAATGACGACGGCATTCTGCTCGCACAAAAACCTCATCTGATCAACGACCCCATCGGCAAGAACTTCGCCGGCAGGCCCAATGTCATGCGCATCCTGCGTGAGGGCGCGGGCAGCTTCGACAGCGTGTCGAGCGTCGATCATCTACAACGCCTGTACACCTTTTCCAGGGTCGGCAACCTGCCGTTGACGGTCATCGTCGCGCTCTCCGGCAACGAAGTGTTCGCCACCTGGAAGCGCACCGCGATTGTCATCAGCGGTGCCACCGGCGTGCTGTGCATCGGCCTGCTCTGGCTGACCTGGTTGCTGTGCCGCGAGCTACGCCTGCGCCATCACGCCGAACAGGAGTTGGCGCTTTTGGCCGCCACCGATGCCCTGACCGGTGTCGCCAACCGCCGAACCCTGGATCAGACCCTGCGCCATGAGTGGTTTCGCGCTCAACGCTCGGGTAAGCCGCTGTCGGTGCTGATGGTTGATGCAGACCACTTCAAGGCGTTCAACGATCGCCATGGCCATCAGGGTGGCGATGATGCGTTGCGGGCCGTGGCCAAGGTGATCTGCGCCAATGTACGGCGGCCCGGGGACCTGGTGGCGCGGTATGGCGGTGAGGAGTTCTCGGTGATCCTGGCGGAAACGGACAACGCAGGGGCCCGGCAGATTGCCGAAAAAATCCGCGTGGCAGTGGAGCAGATGCCATTGGTGGCGGGGGCGGAAACACCGATCACTGTCAGTATCGGGATCAGTACCTGGACGACGGAAAAGGAAATCAGTCTGGAGCAGTTGCTGTTTATGGCGGACAAAGCGCTGTATCAGGCCAAGGAAGGTGGGCGCAATCGGGTGGTGACTGCGCAGTGAGTCCTGCGTTGCAGCGCAGGGCCTCATCGCGGGCAAGCCCGGCTCCCACAAGTAATGCGTCGGACCTAAATCTGTGGCTCTCCAAATAACCTGTGGGAGCCGGGCTTGCCCGCGATGAGGCCGGAACGAACATCGCACGATTTTCCCAGGGGCATAAAAAAAGGCCACCCGAAGGCAGCCTTTAAAAACTAGAGAGGTTTTTTGCTTACACGGCCGCGACGGGACGCATGTAAGAGATCGGTGCAGTGCTGGCGTCTTCGAAAGTCACGACTTCCCAAGCATCTGTCTGCTCAATCAACTTGCGCAGCAGCTGGTTGTTCAATGCATGTCCGGACTTGAAGCCCTTGAACTCACCAATCAGGCTATTGCCCAGCAGGTAGAGGTCACCAATTGCATCGAGGATCTTGTGCTTCACGAATTCGTCTTCATAGCGAAGACCGTCTTCGTTCAGTACGCCATCCGCGTCGACCACAATAGCGTTTTCAACACTGCCGCCGAGTGCGAGGTTGTGCTTGCGCAGGTACTCGATATCACTCATGAAACCAAAGGTACGGGCGCGGCTGACTTCTTTTACGAACGAAGTGCTGGAAAAATCCACGCTTGCACTTTGTGTGCGGTCACGGAAAACCGGGTGATCGAAATCGATCTCGAAGCTCACCTTGAAACCTTCGAAAGGGACGAAAGTGGCGCGCTTGTCGCCATCTTCCACTGTCACTTCCCGCAGGATCCGGATGAACTTCTTGGCTGCGTCCTGTTCTTCCAGGCCGGCCGACTGAATCAGGAATACGAAAGGTCCAGCGCTACCATCCATGATCGGTACTTCGGACGCGGAGAGCTCGACGTAGGCGTTATCGATGCCCAGGCCAGCCATGGCCGAGAGCAAGTGCTCCACCGTGTCCACTTTGACGTCACCGTTAACCAGTGTGGTCGACATAGTGGTTTCGCCAACGTTTTCTGCGCGAGCAGGAATCTGCACCACAGGATCGAGGTCAGCACGACAAAACACGATGCCGGTGTCGATAGGCGCGGGCTTGAGGGTCAGGTATACCTTCTCCCCGGAGTGCAGGCCTACACCTGTGGCACGGATAATATTTTTCAGTGTGCGTTGTTTAATCATGGCTTGGGCCGCTTCAGCGCAAATTGCGAACTGGTATCAACAAAGGCTGGCGATGATAGCAGACCAGACCTTTGCTGAACACCAATCAACTTCATAGCCCTGATACATTCCATCAATCAGCCTGACGACGCAGGAAAGCCGGGATGTCCAGGTAGTCCAGATCATCTTGCGGATTCATCTTCGCGGCAGTCGCAGCACCGGCCTGAGCCTGGTTGCGCATGACGGTCGGACGGTCCAGGTCACGGTAGTTCACCGCTGGCTGTTCCTGACGAGCGGGCGCCGATTGTTGCGGCTGGGAGGCCATCGAGGTGTGAACGGTGTTGTCGATGACCTTCACAGGCTTCTCGATTTTCGCGCCCAGACCGGTAGCAACCACAGTCACGTGCAGCTCGTCGCGCATGTCCGGATCGATAACGGTACCGACCTTGACCATGGCGTGCTCGGAAGCGAAGGCTTCGATGATGCTACCCACGTCGGAGTACTCACCCAGGGACAGGTCAGGACCGGCGGTGATGTTCACCAGGATGCCGCGTGCACCTTGCAGGTTCACGTCTTCGAGCAACGGGTTGCGGATGGCCGCTTCGGTGGCCTCGCGTGCACGGTTCGGACCGCTGGCGCAGCCAGTGCCCATCATCGCCATGCCCATTTCGCTCATCACGGTACGGACGTCGGCGAAGTCGACGTTGATCATGCCCGGACGCTTGATGATGTCGGAGATACCGCGAACGGCACCGGCCAGTACATCGTCAGCCTTGGCGAATGCGGACAGCAGGCTTGCGTCCTTGCCAAGGATGGTCAGCAGTTTCTCGTTGGGAATGGTGATCAACGAGTCGACGCTTTCGGACAGCAGACGGATGCCTTCGTCCGCGATCTGCATGCGCTTGCGGCCTTCGAACGGGAACGGACGAGTCACCACCGCAACGGTGAGGATCCCCATTTCCTTGGCCACTTCGGCAATGATTGGCGCCGCACCGGTACCGGTACCGCCGCCCATGCCAGTGGTGATGAACACCATGTTGGTGCCCTGCAGGACTTCGGCAATGCGCTCACGGTCTTCGAGAGCGGCCTGACGACCTACTTCAGGGTTGGCGCCGGCGCCCAGACCTTTGGTCACACCGGTACCCAGTTGCAGGATGGTCCGCGCGCCGATGGATTTCAGCGCCTGGGCATCAGTGTTGGCGCAGATGAATTCAACGCCTTCAATGTTGCTCTTGACCATGTGGTTGACAGCGTTGCCGCCGCCTCCGCCAACACCGATAACTTTAATAACCGGGCTTGCGGGGATGTTGTCTACGAGTTCGAACATTTTCCCTCTCCTTTACGTTCTCTAGTTTTTTCGCCTACTGCCTGTATCTACAACGGTGCTGCGATAAATCTTTAGAAGTTGCCTTGTACCCAGCTCTTGATGCGATCGAGCAAGGCGGCTTTCGGTTCTTCATTGCTGTAGCTGTCACGGCTGCTGATGCCCGAGAACGAAATCCCGTCGGACTGCTTTTGCAGGCCGTACATCAACAGGCCAACGCCGGTGGAATAAATCGGGTTGCGGACCACGTCGTCCAGGCCCTTGACGCCATGCGGCACGCCCAGGCGGACCGGCATGTGGAAAATCTCTTCAGCCAGTTCGGTGGCGCCTTCCATCTTCGACGTACCGCCGGTCAGCACGATGCCGGCCGGGATCAGGTCTTCGTAGCCGCTGCGACGCAGTTCAGCCTGGATCAGCGTGAACAGCTCGTCGTAACGCGGCTCGACCACTTCGGCCAGGGCCTGACGGGACAGCTCGCGTGGAGGACGGTCGCCAACGCTTGGGACCTTGATGGTTTCACCGGCACCGGCCAGCTTGGCCAGGGCGCAGGCGTAGCGAATCTTGATTTCTTCGGCGTACTGGGTCGGGGTGCGCAACGCCATGGCGATGTCGTTGGTCACCTGATCACCCGCAATCGGGATCACCGCAGTGTGGCGGATTGCGCCTTCGGTGAAGATGGCGATGTCGGTGGTGCCGCCGCCGATGTCCACCAGGCACACGCCCAGCTCTTTCTCGTCGTCGGTCAGCACCGAGTAGGCCGAGGCCAGTTGCTCAAGAATGATGTCGTCGATTTCCAGACCGCAGCGACGCACGCATTTTTCAATGTTCTGTGCGGCGTTGACGGCGCAGGTGACCACATGGACCTTGGCTTCCAGACGCACGCCTGACATGCCCAGTGGCTCGCGAACGCCTTCCTGGTTATCGATCACGTAATCCTGCGGCAGGGTGTGCAGCACGCGCTGGTCAGCCGGGATCGCCACAGCCTGGGCAGCGTCGAGAACGCGCTCAAGGTCGGCCGAGCTGACTTCGCGATCACGAATCGCCACGATGCCGTGGGAGTTCAGGCTGCGGATGTGATTGCCGGCCACGCCGACAAACGCCGAGTGAATGCGGCAACCGGCCATCAGCTGCGCTTCTTCGATGGCGCGCTGGATCGACTGAACGGTGGACTCGATGTTCACCACCACGCCTTTCTTCAGGCCACGGGACGGATGAGTACCGATCCCGACGATTTCCAGCGTGCCGTCGTCCGAAACCTCGCCGACCAGCGCCACCACCTTGGAGGTGCCGATATCGAGACCGACGATCATTTTGCCGCTTTGCACGTTTGCCATGGGTCCTGCCTCTTCTTAATTCTTCGCGACAGCGGGTTGGGCTGTCGTGGGCGCTACAGGTTCCCGCCAGCCAACAGCGAGGCCGTTGGCGTAGCGCAGATCGATGCGCGCAATGTTCGTAATCTGTTCTTTGAGCGTCTTGTCATAGATGGCAATGAAACGGCGCATCTTCTCCACCAGGTTGCCGCGCCCCAGCAGCAGTTCGATCCCCGGGCCGGCACTGCCGGCGCCGGTGGTCAGGAACCAGCTGCCGCGTTCACGCAACTCCAGGCGTGCAATCGAGAAGCCCAGCGGCCTGAGCATCTGGCTCAGCACCTGGTATTGCTGCATGACCTGCTGTTGAGCCCGTTGTGGGCCGAACAGCTGCGGCAAATGTTCGTAGTTCGCCAGTTCACGCGGGGTGAACGCCTGGCCCTGGTTGTTCAACAGCGACTCATCGCCCCAACGGGCCACCGGCAGTTGTTCTTCCAGGCGGATCACCACCTGATCCGGCCACACCCGACGCACTTCGGCGTGGGCAATCCATGGCATCGTCTCAAGCTCGGTGCGCATGCTTTCCAGGTCGATGGTGAAGAAGCTCGACGCCACGTACGGGGCGATCCGCTGCTGCACGGCTTGCTGGCTGATGTAACTCAAGTCACCCTGCACGTTGATCTTGGTGATCGGCCGGTCGGCGTACGGCAGCAAACGCTGTGCGCCTTCGTAAGTGCCAAACCCCAGTGCAACCAACAGCACTGGCCAGAACAACGCTTTGAGAAAACCAAAATTGGCTTTCGGCAGGCGCATCGACATCGGCTCTTTGGCCACCATTCGGCTGGCACCCCGTGGCACCGGCTTGCGGCCGGGTGCTGGGGGTGGCTGATGTCTTAGCTGCGCGCCTTGCATGGTCTTACCCTCGCGGCTCGTTATTGCCGGCAATGCTGGCGGCCAAAATCGCCAGAACCAGTTGCTGGAAATCCAGACCGGCGGCACGGGCCGCCATCGGCACCAGGCTGTGATCGGTCATGCCCGGCGCGGTGTTCACTTCCAGGAACCAGAACTGCCCGTCAGCGTCCTGCATCACGTCTGCCCTGCCCCAACCGGCGATACCCAGCGCCTCGCAGGCTTTCGCCGTGAGGTCCATGAGTTCCTTTTCCTTGGTACTGTCGAGCCCGCATGGAATGCGGTACTGGGTGTCGTTGGCGATGTACTTGGCGTCGTAGTCGTAGAAGCTGTGCGTCGTGCCCAGGGCAATCGGAGGCAACACCTGGTCACGCAGGGTGGCGATGGTGAACTCCGGACCGTGAATCCATTGCTCGACCAACACTTGCGAATCGTAGGTACTGGCCGCTTTCCAGGCGTCGATCAACTCGGACGCAGAACTCACTTTGGCCATACCGATACTTGAACCTTCATGCGCCGGTTTGACGATCAAAGGGAAGCCCAGTTCCGTCGCTGCCGAAATACAATCGGCCTCGCTGCTCAACACGGCATGGCGCGGCGTCGGAATACCCAGGCTGTGCCAGACCTGCTTGGTGCGCAGTTTGTCCATGGCCAGTGCCGAAGCCAGAATGCCGCTGCCGGTGTACGGAATGCCCAGGCATTCGAGCAGGCCCTGCATGCTGCCGTCTTCACCGCCACGACCGTGAAGAATGATGAAGGCGCGGTCGATTTTTTCGTTGAGCAAACGCTGCAACAGGTCATCGCCGACGTCGAGGCCGAACGCATCCACACCAGCACTTTGCAGTGCAGCGAGGACCGCGTTACCGGACTTCAGCGAAACCTCACGCTCGGCACTCTTGCCGCCGAACAGCACGGCGACGCGGCCGAAGTCTTTCGGCGCGATGGTGGAGACGAGATTGGCGTAAGCAGCAGTCATTTCAACTTCCCCACGGCAGGTGCAGCAACGGCACCCGCGAACAACGGACTGTTCAACAGTTTTGGTGCGAGACCGCCGATATCACCGGCGCCCTGGCACAACAGGATGTCGCCGGCACGCAGCAGCGGCTTGACCAGCGGCGCGAGGTCGACACCACGCTCGATGTAGATCGGGTCCAGCTGACCGCGCTGACGGATGCTGTTGCACAACTTGCGGCTGTCAGCGCCCGGGATCGGCTCTTCGCCGGCCGGATACACTTCCATCAGCAGCAGGACGTTGGCGTCGGCCAGTACATTGACGAAATCGTCGTACAGGTCGCGGGTGCGGCTGTAACGGTGCGGCTGGTAAACCATCACCAGGCGGCGCTCCGGCCATCCACCGCGT
Organism: Pseudomonas mucoides; assembly: GCF_015461845.1. Lineage (GTDB taxonomy): Bacteria > Pseudomonadota > Gammaproteobacteria > Pseudomonadales > Pseudomonadaceae > Aquipseudomonas > Aquipseudomonas mucoides. The sequence goes on from NZ_JACOPW010000004.1 coordinate 367,708, forward strand.
ACGGCCTTGATCACGGCGGCAACTTCGGTCGGGTGGTGACCGTAGTCGTCGACCAGCATCACGTTGCCGCCTTCGACCGGCAGTTCGCCGTAGACCTGGAAGCGTCGGCCGACACCCTGGAACCCGGACAGGCCCTGGACGATGGCTTCATCGCTGACGCCCTCGTCAGAGGCGATGCAGATGGTCGCCAGCGCGTTCAATACGTTGTGGTTGCCCGGCATGTTCACCGAGACATCCAGCGGCTCGCGTTCAGGGCGCAGCACGGTGAAGAAGGTCTGCATGCCCTGCTGACGCACATTGATCGCGCGCACGTCGCAGTCATCGCCGAAGCCGTAGGTGACAGTCGGGCGCTTGACCAGCGGGAGAATTTCACGCACCACCGGATCGTCCAGGCACACCACGGCCAAACCGTAGAACGGCAGGTTGTGGAGGAACTCGACGAAGGTTTTCTTCAGTTTGTTGAAGTCACCGTCGTAGGTCGCCATGTGGTCGGCGTCGATATTGGTGACCACGGCCACCAGCGGCTGCAAGTGCAGGAAACTGGCGTCGCTTTCGTCGGCTTCGGCGATCAGGTAACGGCTGGTGCCGAGCTGGGCATTGGTGCCCGCGGCATTCAGGCGGCCACCGATGACGAACGTCGGGTCCAGGCCACCGGCCGCGAACACCGAAGCGATCAGGCTGGTGGTGGTGGTTTTGCCGTGGGTACCGGCGACGGCGATACCGTGGCGGTAACGCATCAGCTCGGCCAGCATCTCGGCGCGCGGCACCACCGGGATACGGCGTTCCAACGCAGTCGCGACTTCCGGGTTGGAGGTGTTGACGGCACTCGACACCACCAGCACATCGGCAGCCGCGGCGTTTTCGGCGCGGTGGCCGATAAAGATATGCGCGCCGAAAGATTCCAGGCGCTCGGTAACCGGCGAGGCTTTCAGGTCGGAACCGGACACTTCATAGCCCAGGTTCAACAACACTTCGGCGATCCCGCACATGCCCACTCCGCCGATGCCCACGAAGTGGATTTTACGGATGCGGCGCATTTCCGGTTGCGGCATGGCTTTCTGATTCTCAACCATGAGCCACCTCCAGGCAGGTATCGACCACGTTACGGGTGGCATCGGGTTTGGCCAGGCGGCGTGCCGCGTTAGCCATATCGTTGAGTCGTTGTGGTTGCATCAGGACCTCTGTCAGGCGAGCGGCAAGATCCGCTGCGCCAGTCGTTCTTTGCGGCATCAGGAAGGCAGCGCCTTCACGGGCCAAATAATCGGCGTTGCGGGTCTGGTGATCGTCGATCGCGTGGGGCAAAGGCACCAGCATCGAGGGCAGACCGGCGGCGGCCAGTTCACTGATGGTCAGCGCGCCTGCGCGGCACACCACCAGGTCGGCCCAGCCATAGGCTTGGGCCATGTCTTTGATGAAAGGCTGCACTTGCGCCTCGACGCCAGCCGCGCGATAGCGCTCTGCAGTCACTTCATCGTGGTTTTTACCGGCCTGATGAAACACTTCCGGACGCAGGTCGGGGGCGACTTGCGACAAGGCTTCAGGCAGCAATTTGTTCAACGGTTCTGCGCCCAGGCTTCCACCCAGGATCAGCAAACGCGCCTTGCGACCGGCCAGGGCTGGTCGCGCCGTTTCGAGGAACAGCTCGGTGCGCACCGGGTTACCGGTGGTCCGACGGCTGTCCGACAGGGTAAAGGTGTCGGGGAACGCTTCACAGACTCGGGCGGCCAACGGCACCAGCAACCGATTGGCGGTACCGGCCACGGCGTTCTGTTCGTGAACGATCACCGGCACACCGGCCAGTTTGGCGGCAACTCCACCAGGGCCGGTCACGTAACCACCGAAGCCGACCACACACACTGGCCGCAGCTGACGAATGATCGCCCGCGCCTGCCAGACGGATTTAAGCAACATGAACGGTGCCTTGAGCAGGGACAATTTGCCCTTGCCGCGCAAGCCACTGGCGTTGATCCGGTGCAGTTCGATCCCGGCCATCGGCACCAGGTCGTTCTCGATGCCGCGCGGCGTCCCGAGCCAATGCACGGTGTAACCGCGGGCCTGGAATTCGCGAGCGCAGGCCAGTGCCGGGAAAACGTGCCCCCCGGTGCCGCCCGCCATGATCAATACGTTAGCGCCCATGGGGTGGCTCCTCGGCGAAGTCACTTTCATGGAACTCCATCTCCTCACTGCCCAGGTGGGTTCGACTCTCCCACTCGATGCGCAGCAACAAGCCGAGACAGGCACCGCAAATCACCAACGAACTGCCGCCGTAACTGAGGAACGGCAGGGTCAGGCCTTTGGTCGGCAGCAGGCCGACGTTCACGCCGATGTTGATCAGGAACTGACCAATCCACAGGAACGACAGACCGTAAGCAATGTAGGCAGCGAAGAACTGCTTGGCCTTCTCGGCCCAATAACCGATGTACATGCCACGAATACAGACAAAGACGAACAGCGCCACGGTGCACAACGAGCCCACGGCCCCCAGCTCTTCAGCCAGCACCGAGAACACGAAGTCGGTGTGGGCTTCTGGCAGGTAGAACTGTTTCTGTACGCTGTTGCCCAGGCCAACGCCCAGCCATTCGCCGCGACCAAACGCGATCAATGCCTGGGACAACTGATAGCCGGCACCAAACTGGTCGGCCCACGGGTCGGCAAAGTTGGTCAGACGCGCCATTCGATACGGCTGCACTTGAATCAACAGCACCACCGCCGCAACGGCCAGGACCACCATCAAGGAAAACCGGAACAGCCCGACGCCGCCCAGGAACAGCATCGCCGCCGCCGCCCCCATCATCACGACGGTGGCACCGAAGTCCGGTTCCATCAGCAGCAGGCCGGCCATTGGCAGCAACACGATGAATGGCTTGAAGAAACCCATCCAGCTTTCGCGCACTTCTTTCTGGCGACGCACCAGATAGCCGGCGAGGTAGATCACCACGAACACCTTGGCGATCTCGGACGGCTGAACGTTGAAGAAGCTGAAACCGATCCAGCGCATCGAACCGTTCACTTCACGGCCGATCCCGGGAATGATCACCATCACCAGCAAACCGAATGCACCCAGCAGCATCAGCCAGCCCAGGCGTTGCCAGGTGGCGATCGGGATCATCATGGTGATGACGCAGGCACCCAGGCCCAGAACAATGTAGATAAGGTGGCGAATCATGTAATACAGGGCACTGCCCGATTGCACTGCGGCAACTTCGGTCGAGGCCGATGCAATCATGACCAGCCCCAGGCCGATCAAGGCCAGGCAACCGGCGAGCATCGGGAAGTCGAGGTCGACCCCGCGCCCGGTGATGATCGGCGACGGATAAGGCTTGATGATGTTTCTCAGGCTCATGCCAGTTCCTCCACGGCTTGGACGAACTGATGACCACGGTCTTCGTAGTTCTTGAACATGTCGAAACTGGCGCAGGCCGGTGACAGCAGCACCACGTCACCGGGGTGGGCTGCCGCGCGGCATTGCTCCACGGCTTCGACCAGCGAACCGACACGAATCAGCGGCACGGCATCGCCGATGGCCTGGCCGATCTTGTCTGAGTCACGGCCCATCAGGATCACAGCGCGGCAGTTGGCAGCCACCGGATCACGCAGGTCATTGAACTCGGCACCCTTGCCGTCGCCACCGGCGATCAGCACGATCTTGCCGTCGATGTCCGCGCCCAAACCTTCGATGGCCGCCAGCGCGGCCCCCACGTTGGTGGCTTTGGAATCGTTGTAGTAGCTGACGCCGTCCAGATCACGCACCCACTGGCAGCGATGCTCGAGGCCGGCAAAGCTGCGCAGGGCCGTGAGCATGGCGTCGAATGGCAGACCGACGGCATGGCCCAGGGCCAATGCCGCCAGGGCGTTGGACTGGTTGTGGGCGCCACGAATTTTCAACTCGCGCACCGGCATCAGGTTCTGGAATTCGAAGGCCAGGTACTTCTCGCCGTCTTCTTCGCGGATACCGAACGCCTTGAAATCAGGTTTGCTCAAACCGAAGGTCCAGCACGGCTGGCCCTCGCCCATCAGCGGACGGCTCAGGGCGTCCTGACGGTTGACCACAAACTGTCTGGCGCCACGGAAAATCCGGTGCTTGGCCAGGTGATAGGCCGGCAGACCGCTGTAACGGTCCATGTGGTCTTCGCTGACGTTGAGCACGGTCGCCACTTCGGCGTTCAGTTGATCGGTGGTTTCCAGCTGGAAGCTCGACAGCTCCATCACGTACAGCTCGATGTCATCGTCAAGCAGGTCCAGCGCTGGCGTACCGAGGTTGCCGCCGACCGCCACACGCTTGCCCGCCGCGACGGCCATCTCGCCAACCAGAGTGGTGACGGTGCTTTTCGCATTGGAACCGCTGATGGCGACAATCGGCGCCTTCGCGTTACGCGCGAACAGCTCGATGTCACCGGACAATTTCACGCCACGGGCGGCGGCAGCCTGCAGGGCCGGGGTCGCCAGCGCCAGGCCGGGGCTCACGTAGAGCTCGTCGGCACGGCACAGGAACTCGACGTCCAGCTCGCCACAACGCACTTCCACGTGCGGATAGTCACGCTTGAGCGTGGCCAGTTCCGGTGGATTTTCCCGCGTATCGGCCACAGCAAACGACGTGCCCCGGTTCGCCAGGAAGCGAACCAGGGACATGCCGCTCTTGCCGAGGCCGACAACGATGCGGAAGTGGTCAGAAGCGATCAGAGACACGAGTTTCTACCTCAGCTTCAGGGTGGCAAGGCCGACCAGCACGAGAATCACGGTGATGATCCAGAAACGGACGATCACGCGTGGCTCAGGCCAGCCCTTGAGTTCAAAGTGGTGGTGAATCGGTGCCATGCGGAACACGCGGCGACCGGTCATCTTGAAAGAAGCAACCTGGATGACCACCGACAGGGTCTCCATCACGAACACACCGCCCATGATGAACAGGACGATTTCCTGACGGACGATCACCGCGATGGTGCCCAGCGCGGCGCCCAGCGCCAGTGCGCCGACGTCGCCCATGAACACTTGAGCCGGATAGGTGTTGAACCAGAGGAACCCGAGGCCCGCCCCGATCAGCGCACCGCAGAACACGATCAGTTCACCCGCGCCCGGTACATAAGGAATCAGCAGGTATTCAGCGAATTTCACGTTACCCGACAGGTAGCAGAAGATCCCCAGACCGCCGCCGACCATCACGGTCGGCATGATCGCCAGGCCATCGAGGCCGTCAGTCAGGTTGACCGCGTTGCTCGAGCCAACGATCACGAAGTAGGTCAGGACGATGAAGCCTGCGCCCAGCGGAATGCTGTAATCCTTGAGCATCGGCAAAATCAGGGTGGTTTCTACCGGGGTGGCCGCGGTCATATAAAGGAAGACCGCAGCGCCCAGACCGAACACCGACTGCCAGAAGTACTTCCAGCGACTCGGCAAGCCACGGGAGTTCTTCTCGATCACTTTGCGGTAATCGTCGACCCAGCCGATGGCACCGAACAGCAACGTCACCAGCAGCACGGTCCAGACATAACGGTTGCTCAGATCAGCCCAGAGCAGGGTGCTGACGCCGATGGACGACAGAATCAACGCACCGCCCATGGTCGGCGTACCCGACTTGGACAAGTGCGACTGTGGACCGTCGTTGCGAACGGATTGGCCGATCTGACGGTTCTGCAGGGTGCGGATCATCCACGGGCCATAGCACAGCGACAAGACCAGCGCGGTCAGCACACCGAGAATCCCGCGCAGGGTCAGGTACTGGAAGACCGCGAAGCCTTTGTAGAACTGTTGCAGATACTCCGCTAGCAGCAGCAGCATTAATGTTTCTCCAGACTGGACCCGCACAAAGCGGCGACGATGTTTTCCATCGCAGCGCTGCGCGAACCCTTGATCAAAATGGTGGTATTGGTGTCTTGCTCGGCGCCCAGCGCCTTGATCAGTTCAGCCTGAGTGCTGAAGTGAAAGGCCTGTGGACCGAAAGCGTTTACGGCGTGAACCATCATGGGTCCGACGGCATACAGCGCAGATACTTTGCCGCGGGCGTATTCGCCCACATCGCGGTGCCCCTGCTCCGCCCAATCGCCCAACTCGCCGATATCCCCGAGCACCAGAACGGTGCGACCGGAAAAGCCGGCGAGTATATCAACGGCAGCGCACATGGAGGTCGGGTTTGCGTTGTACGTGTCATCAATCACGCGCATGCCGTTGGTGGCCAATTGCGCGACAGAGCGGCCCTTGACCGGTTGCACGGCGGCCAGGCCGGTGGCAATGCCGAACAGCGACACGCCCAAGGCATGAGCGGCTGCGGCAGCGGCCATGGCGTTGGCGACGTTATGCGTGCCGAGCAGGTTCAATTGAACACGCTCCACACCGTCAGGCGTGTGCAGGTTGAACGCCGGGCAACCACGAGCGTCGCGGTCCAGGTCGCTGGCATAGAAGTCGGCGCTGAGGTTGCTCAGGGCGAACGTCAGCACTTTGCGACCGGCAGCGCGGGTCTTCCAGATTTCAAAAGCCTTGTCGTCGAGATTAAGAACGGCGATGCCATCGGCCTCAAGCCCTTCGATAATTTCGCCTTTGGCTTCAACGATTTTTTCCGGCCCGCCAAACTCGCCAACGTGGGCAGTCCCGGCGTTGTTGAGGATGGCCACGTGGGGTTTGGTCATGCCCACGGTGTAGGCAATTTCGCCAAGGCGCGAAGCACCGAGTTCGATCACGGCGGCGGTGTGTTCCGGCGCGAGTTCGAGCAAGGTCAGCGGCACGCCGAGGTCGTTGTTCAGGTTGCCACGGGTCGCCAGTACCGGACCGCGCGTGCGCAGGATGCTCGCAAGCATCTCCTTGACCGTGGTCTTGCCGCTGGAACCGGTGACGGCTGCAACCGGGTGGGTGAACGCGGCACGGTTCAATGCGCCCAGTTGACCGAGCGCTTGACGAGTGTCCTTGACCAGCAGTTGTGGCAACGCGCTGTCAGCGACTTCACGCTCGACCAGCGCCGCTACGGCACCTTTGTCGGCCACGTCGTTCAGGTAGTCATGACCGTCGAAACGCGGGCCGGTCAGGGCAACAAACAGTTGGCCGGGCTTGATCGCACGACTGTCGATGCTGACGCCATCAAATGTGGCATCCGCATTGAGCAGTTGGCCATTCAATGCCCCGGTCAGCTCGCTCAGTTTCAAGGCTTTAAGCATGGGCCACCTCCCACGCGGTCAGGGCATGATCGGCCTCGACCAGATCGGAAAAATCGTGACGCTCGCCGTTGATTTCCTGATAGTCCTCGTGACCTTTGCCGGCCAGGACAATCACGTCATCCGCCGAAGCGCTGGCGATCAATTGGGCAATCGCCTGGCCACGACCGGCCACGAACGTCACTTTATCCACAGCCGTGAAGCCGGCGCGGATGTCATCGAAGATTACTGACGGGTCTTCGGTGCGAGGGTTGTCATCGGTGACCAGTACGCCGTCGGCCAGACGCTCGACCACTTCGGCCATCAGCGGACGCTTGCCGCGATCACGATCACCGCCGCAACCGAACAGGCACAGCAAGCGACCCTTGGCGTGTGGACGCAGGGCCATCAGGACTTTTTCCAGCGCATCCGGGGTGTGGGCGTAATCGACCACCACCAATGGCTGAGTACCGCCACCGAGGCGCTGCATGCGACCGGCCGGGCCTTCGAGCTTCGGCAGGACGTTGAGAATTTCGTCCAGCGCATAATCCAGACCGAGCAACGCGCCGACGGCGGCCAGCACGTTGCTCAGGTTGAAGCGACCGAGCAAGGTGCTGCGCAAATGGTGCTCGCCCTGCGGCGTCACCAACGTGGCGCGCACACCTTCGTCATCAAATTGCGCTTCACGGCAATACAGGTAGGCGCTGCTGTCTTCGAGGCTGTAGGTGATCAAACGCGACTCACGCTTTTCGGCGGCCAGTTGCCGGCCGAAGTCGTCGTCGAGGTTCACCACCCGGCACTTCAAATCATTCCAGGCAAACAGCCTGGCCTTGGCTTCGCCATAGGCCTGCATGGTGCCGTGGTAATCAAGGTGATCGCGGGACAGGTTGGTCATCACCGCCACATCAAACGCCAGCGCCGTGACGCGGCCCTGATCCAGCCCGTGGGACGAGACTTCCATGGCGACCGCTTTGGCGCCGGCCTTTTTCAGGTCGGCCAGGGTCGCTTGCACGGCGATTGGATTCGGCGTGGTGTGCAGGCCGCTTTCCAGCGCGCCGTGGAAACCGCAGCCCAACGTGCCGACGATGCCGCAATGTTGGCCAAGCAGATCAAGCGCCTGGGCTACCAATTGGGTCACGCTGGTTTTGCCGTTGGTGCCGGTCACACCCACCAGGTTCAAATGACGGCTCGGGTCGCCATAAAAGCGCCCGGCGATGTCCGACAGCTGTGCGGCCAGGCCTTTGACCGGAATCATCGGCACGTCGGTGATCGGCAATACGGTCGAGCCTTCGACTTCATACGCCACCGCGGCAGCGCCGCGTTGCAGCGCGTCGGCGATGTGCGCACGACCGTCGAAACGCCCGCCAGGAACAGCGAGAAACAAGTCGCCAGCGCGCACGTTGCGGCTGTCGAGCGCCAATTCGCGGATCAATAGATCGCGGCCAGCGTGGGCGAAAATTTTATTCAGACTTAGAGACATCAGCCGCGCCCTCCATTGGCTTTCAGCGGAACAACGGGAGTCGCGTTCGCGGTTTGTGTCGGCGGCAGGTTGTCCGGCGTGATGTTCATCAGGCGCAGCGTCCCGGACATCACTTTGCTGAACACCGGCGCCGAGACCAGACCACCGAAGTAACCGGCCTTGGTCGGTTCGTCGATCACCACGACGATGGCGTAACGCGGATCGCTCATCGGGCCGAAGCCGGCGAACAGCGAGCGGTAAGAGTTCTCGGCGTAGCCCTTGGTGCCCACCGACGTTTTACGTGCAGTACCCGACTTGCCGGCCACGTGATACGCCGGCACCTGCGCACGGAACACACCGCGCGGCGCTTCGATGACCTGGGTCAGCATGCCTTGCATGGTTTTTGCGACGGCTTCCGGCAGCACTTGCGTGGTCTGCGGCGCCTTGTCGGTTTTGATCAGGGTCAGCGGCGCGAGACGACCGTTGTTGGCCAGCGCCGAGAAGGCGTGCACCAGCTGGATCGCCGTCACGGAAATACCGTAGCCATAGGACAGCGTGGCGGTTTCAGCCTTGCGCCATTCGCGGTAGTTCGGCAGGTTGCCGACGCGCTCGCCCGGGAAGCCGAGGCCGGTGTCCTGGCCGAGGCCGACTTTTTGCGCCAGACGGAAAATCGTTTCGCCGCCGATATCGAACGCGACCTTACTCATGCCGACGTTACTGGAATTGATCAGAATCCCGGTCAGGTCGAGCACCGGGCCTTCGGTCTTCGAGACGTCCTTGATGGTGTACTTGCCGATCTGCAAGGAGCCTGGGTACACCTCGACGGTATCGCTCGGTTTCCAGCGGCCGGTCTCGATGGCGGCGCTCATCGAGATCGCTTTCATGGTCGAACCCGGTTCGAACACGTCGATCATCGCGCGGTTACGCATCATCGCCGGTTGCAGGTTGCGACGGTTGTTCGGGTTGTAGGTCGGCTGGTTGACCATGGCAAGGATCTCGCCGGTCTTCACGTCCATGATCACCAGGCTGCCAGCCTTGGCGCCGTTCTCGATGATCGCGTTACGCAGTTCGCGGTTGGCCAGGTATTGCAGGCGCAGGTCAATGGACAACGCCAAGGGCTTGCCGGCCTTGGCGTTTTTGGTGACCTGGACATCCTTGATCAGCCTTCCGCGCCGGTCCTTGATGACCTGACGCTTGCCGGCGACCCCGGCGAGCCATTCGTCATAAGCCAGTTCGACGCCTTCACGACCGTGGTCATCGATGTCGGTAAATCCGACCATGTGCGCGGTCACTTCACCGGCCGGGTAGAAACGCCGGAACTCTTCAATGCCGTAGACGCCCGGTACTTTCAGGTCGAGCACTGACTGGCCCTGCTCGGGGGTCAGCCCACGCACCAGATAGATGAATTCTTTGTTGGCCTGGGCTTCGAGACGTTCAGCCAGGGCTTTCGGGTCCTGACCCAGCGCTGCCGCCAGTGCCGGCCATTTTTCCTTGGCCGTTTGCATTTCCTTGGCGTTGGCCCACAGCGTGGTGACCGGCGTACTCACGGCCAAAGGCTCGCCGTTACGGTCGGTGATCAGACCACGGTGAGCCGGGATAGGAATATGACGAACACTACGCGCATCGCCCTGACCTTTAAGAAAGGCACGGTCGATGACTTGCAGGTCGATGATGCGCCAGGAGATCGCCGCAACCATGATGCCGAGCAGCCCCAGCACCACGCGAAAACGCCATGGGAACATTGCCCCTTCGAGTTTCATCATGGCGTCACCATCTGCACTTCAGCGGCGCCAGGAATGCGCATCTTCAGTTGTTCGGTGGCCAGCACTTCGATACGGCTGTGGGCGGTCCAGGTGCTCTGCTCGAGAATCAGGCGGCCCCACTCGGCCTGCGCCTTGTCGCGCACGCTCAGCTCGTTGTACAGCGAGTTCAACAGCTGACGGTTCCAGTGAGCGCTGTACGACACGCCGATCGCCGAAACAAGCACGGCCACAAACAGCAGCAGCATGAAAAAGCTTCCGCCGGGCAGTGGCTTGGCGAAAAGCTTGCTCACCGCAGCTTCTCCGCGACGCGCATGACGGCGCTACGGGAACGTGGGTTGGCTTTGAGTTCGGCCTCGGAGGCGGACTGCGCTTTGCCATGGATTTTGATGATCGGTTCGAAGGCGACGTGACGCACCGGCAGATTGCGCGGCAGGTTGTCGGCTTCACCTTTAACCAGTTTGCGCATGAACAGTTTGACGATGCGGTCTTCCAGCGAGTGGAAGCTGATGACGACCAGGCGGCCGCCGACTTCCAGGCATTCCAGCGCCGCTTCGAGGCCGGCTTCCAGATCGCCCAATTCGTTATTGACGTGAATGCGCAGGCCCTGGAACGCACGGGTCGCCGGGTTCTTGCCCTTTTCCCACGCCGGGTTGGCGACTTTCAGGACTTCGGCCAGGTCGGCGGTGCGCTCGAACGGCTTGATGTCGCGGCGCTCGGCGACGGCACGGGCCATACGACCGGAGAAACGTTCTTCGCCGTACTCTTTGAACACACGAGCGATTTCTTCGACCGGCGCGGTGTTGACGAACTCGGCAGCGCTGATCCCGCGGGACGGGTCCATGCGCATGTCCAGCGGGCCGTCATTGAGGAAACTGAAGCCGCGCTCAGGGTCGTCGAGCTGCGGCGAAGACACGCCGAGGTCGAGCAAAACGCCGCTGACCTTGCCGGCCAGACCGCGGTCGGCGACTTCCGAACCGAGCTCGGCAAAGCTGCGCTGCACAACGACAAAGCGGCCGTCTTCGGCCGCTAGCGTCTGCCCGGTGGCAATGGCTTGAGGATCCTTGTCAAATCCGAGCAACCGGCCATCAGGCCCCAGCTGACTCAAGATCAGCCGGCTGTGACCGCCGCGCCCGAACGTACCGTCCAGATAGCAGCCATCAGGACGTACGGCGAGAGCCTCGACGGCTTCGTCAAGCAGTACGGTGATGTGGTTAAAGCCGCTATCAATAGTCACAGGATCAAATCACGCAGTTCATCAGGCATGGCGCCCGGTTGTTGAATAGCAGCCAGGTCAGCGGCAGAAACCGCATCCCAGGCATCCTCGTCCCACAATTGGAACTTGTTCAGTTGGCCTACCAACATCGCGCGCTTATCCAACTTGGCATATTCACGAAGACGCGGTGGAACCAGAAAACGACCACTGCCATCGAGCTCGAGGTCGACGGCATTACCAATCAGTAAACGTTGCAGGCGGCGGTTCTCTTCGCGAAGCGAAGGCAGTGCGCGCAGTTTGGTTTCGATAATTTCCCACTCATCGAGGGGGTAAACACACAAACATGGATCAACGGCATCGATTGTGACGATTAACTGACCGGAACTACGCGAAACGAGCTCGTCACGGTACCGGCTCGGCATGGCGAGACGGCCCTTTGCATCGAGACTGATAGCGTTAGCTCCGCGAAACACGTCAGCGTTTCTCCAAATTTTAGCGTTTTACGTTCAAAAAACCCACTTCATGCCACTTTCCGCCACTTGCGCACACTATAGGAATGCGGCCACCGCACCGTCAAGGCGCGGATTAAAGGAAAACCCTTACAGAACTGAGATTTAGGAGCACAGAAGGAGGTGTTACGGGAATCTGACGTGTCATTCGACCCAATAACTTGAATCAGCACGGATGGCTGCGTTCGAAAGTTAAAGTAGTTTGTTAAGAGTAAGATTTTTTTGGTATTACGAAAGTGCTTCTGCTGATGATTCTGAACGGAGGGAAACTGCCATCACTGGCGCCCTGTTCAACGATTCAAACAGGGAGGGGAAAAAGGTGGAGAGTCGATCTGTAAGCCGGGTTCTGTCTTGAACAGTCATTCGTCTACGATGGCCATCACTGGACATCTTTAGCAACCTACCCGGTCCCAGCGCGGGCCACGCCTTGGGACCCTATTTGGTCTTGCTCCAAGTGGGGTTTACCTAGCCACGAACTGTTGCCAGACGTGCGGTGCGCTCTTACCGCACCTTTTCACCCTTACCGGCGCCGAAGCGCTTAGGCGGTTATTTTCTGTGGCACTTTCCGTAGGCTCACGCCTCCCAGGCATTACCTGGCACTTCGCCCTATGGAGCCCGGACTTTCCTCCCCCCCCTAATTCTCATAGAGGGCAGCGACTGTCCGATCGACTCTCCGCCGCGAAGGTTAACGGCAGAGCGGCCGAAGAACAAGCGCTAAACGCCTTTGGCCCCTCCTGCACGTCGGGTTTTACTCGCCCTTCTGTTTATCCAGTGCGACCTGATACAGCACATTCTTGCGCTCGCCGGTGATTTGCGCCGCCAATGCCGCTGCACGCTTGAGCGGCATTTCCTCTAACAACAAATTGAGGATGCGCATCGCTTCGCTGCTGACGGCGTCCTCGGTCTCAGGCGCAGCCCAGCCAGCCACCAGCACCACACACTCACCGCGCTGCTGATTGCTGTCCGACTCGACGAACTCGCGCAACTCGGCCAATGGCAGGCCTTTAAGGGTTTCAAAGGTTTTGGTGATTTCCCGAGCCAGCAACGCCTGACGCTCACCACCGAACACCAGCTCCATGTCTTGCAGGCATTCAAGGATGCGGTGCGGGGCTTCGTAGAAAATCAGCGTGCGTGGTTCTTCCTTTACCAGTTCAAGACGAGCGCGACGACCGACAGCCTTGGCCGGCAGGAAACCCTCAAAAATGAACCGGTCGGATGGCAAACCCGCTGCCGACAGCGCCGCGATCAAGGCGCAAGCTCCCGGCACCGGCACCACATTGATCCCCGCAGCACGGGCCTGACGCACCAGGTGATAACCGGGATCGGAAATCAGCGGCGTGCCGGCGTCGGAGATCAGCGCTACATCGTCACCGGCCAGCAGGCGGGTGATAAAGCGGCTACCTTCATCCCGCTCGTTGTGTTCGTGACAGGCGGCCAACGGTGTCGGGATACCGAAATGCTGCATCAAACGCTGGGAGTGACGCGTGTCTTCGGCAGCAATCAACGCGACGTCGCGCAGGATCTTCAGCGCACGCGCACTGATGTCGTCCAGGTTGCCGATGGGCGTCGCCACCACATAAAGCGAGCCAGCAGCGGAATTCAAAGCACCTGGAGCAGTCAAAGCGCACACCTCATGATCGGTAAAAGGCGACATTGTAGCGCGTAGCGGCGCTTGCGATACGTCTGGCCCTTGACGGGTTTTTCCGCCATTTGTGCAGTGCTGCAACATTTACACGAGCTAAATTGATCGATTCACGCCAGTAACATCGCGCCCCGGCCAGTGCTTGGGTACAATTCCACGCTAATTTGATCGAGTATCAGGAACACTACATGATCGCTTGCCTGCGGCTGTTCACTGCCCTCTGCCTCGCTGCCTTGCTGGCGGCTTGCGCCAGCTCGCCCTCCTCCAGCCTTGGCGAACTTCCACGGACCCCGGATGCCAGTATCGAGCAACTGCTCGAGCAGGCGAATCAAAGCAAGGATCCGGAAAAAGCCGCCCTGTTGCGCTTGAGCGCAGCGGACGCAGCCTACCGACAAGGGAATGCCGGCCAGTCCGCGCAAATCCTGCAGTTGGTTCCGGTCGAGCAACTCAAGCCTGGCCCACAAGTCTTCGCCAGCACGCTGGCGGCGGAACTGGCGATGGTGCGCAACCAGCCCAAAGCGGCACTGACTGCCTTGAGCCATCCGAGCCTGCAACACCTGAGTGAATTGCCCGTCGAGCAACAGGTTCGCACGGGTACTGTTCACGCTCGCGCCCTTGAAGCCGATGGCCAGACGCTCGCCGCCGCACGGGAGCGTATTTTCATCGCGCCGATGTTGAGCGGTGAAGCAGCCAGCAAAAACCACGAAGCGATCTGGACCCTGATCGCCTCACTGCCTACCGAGCAGCTGCAACCCACCACCTCCGACGACCTCGGTGGCTGGATGGGCCTGGCGCTGGCCGTGAAATCGGCCGGTACGCTGGAACAACAGCAAGCCGCGATTGATAACTGGCGCGCGCAAAACCCTAAACACCCTGCCGCCGTTCATCTGCCGCAGGCACTGACCAACCTCAAGGAACTGGCCAGCCAGCCCCTGAGCAAGATCGCCCTGCTACTGCCACAGGACGGCCCGCTGGCCTCGGTCGGCAAAGCATTGCGCGAAGGTTTCATGGCGGCTCACTACCAGGCACAACAAGCCGGGCAGAAGCCACCGGCCATCGAGTTCTATGACAGCTCGAAGCTGACGTCGATGGACGAGTTCTACCGCAAGGCCCAGGCCGATGGCGTGCAACTGGTGGTTGGCCCGCTGGAGAAGCCGCTGGTCAAACAGCTTAGCTCGCGTCCGCAACTGCCAATCACAACCTTGGCACTGAACTACAGCGAAGGCGAACAAGGCCCGGCCCAACTGTTCCAATTTGGCCTGGCGGCTGAAGACGAAGCCCGCGAAGTGTCTCGCCGCGCTCGTGCCGATGGCCTGCATCGCGCCGCGATCATGGTGCCAAAAGGCGAATGGGGCGATCGTGTACTCCGCGCCTTCAGCCAGGACTGGCAGGCCAACGGTGGCAGCATCGTCGCCACCGAACGCGTCGACCAACCGGTTCAACTGGCCCAGCAGATTGCTGACATGTTCCAGCTGCGCCAGAGCGAAGGCCGCGCGAAAAGCCTGCAAAGCACCGTAGGCTCGCAGGTCGCTGCCCAGCCTTCACGTCGCCAGGACATCGAGTTCATCTTCCTGGCCGCCACTCCGCAACAGGCCCAGCAGATCAAACCGACCCTGAACTTCCAGTACGCAGGCGATGTGCCGGTTTACGCCACCTCCCACGTGTTCAGTGCCAGCGGTGACGTCAATCAGTACAACGACATGAACGGTATTCGCTTCTGCGAAACCCCGTGGTTGCTGGATGCCAATGATCCACTGCGCAAACAAGTGACAGCACAATGGCCACAAGCCGGCGGCAGCCTCGGTCGCCTGTATGCCATGGGCGTCGATGCCTACCGTCTGGCGCCACGCCTGGGGCAACTCAAGGCCTTGCCGGACAGCCGCATCTCGGGCCAGTCGGGCAGCCTGGGCATGACCCAGAACCAACGCGTCGTGCGCCAGTTGCCTTGGGCCCAGTTCGTCAACGGCCAGGTTCAACGCCTGCCTGACACCCCGAACTGATGCCTGACAGGTCACGCCAGCAAAGCGGTCAAGATGCCGAGCTCCATGCGCTCGAGCATCTTCAACAACACGGTCTGCGCCTGCTGGCGCAGAACTGGTTGTGTAAACGCGGCGAGCTTGATCTGGTCATGCTTGATGGCGATACAGTAGTATTCGTTGAAGTCCGCTACAGAAAAAATACCCAATGGGGTGGCGCGCTCGATAGCATCGATGAGCGCAAACGGCAGAAACTGATTTTCGCCGCGCAGTATTTTCTTCAGCGCGAGTCGCGTTGGGCCAATTCCCCTTGCCGCTTCGACGTGGTTGCCATCGACAGCAATCTTGATCAGTTGAACTGGATTCAGAATGCCTTCGACAGCTGATCGCTTGCGCCCCGAACCGGACACCTACACCCAACACTTTTGCTCTTTGCTTTGCGGGCTGCACATTCATGTGCCGAGTAGCCGCGCTAATTAAGGTCACACAGATGGACATGCAATCCCGAATTCGCCAGCTTTTTCAGGCCAGTATCGACACCAAGCAAATGGCGATGGACGTACTTGCACCGCACATCGAGCAAGCCAGCCAAGTGATGGTCAACGCCCTGCTCAATGAGGGCAAAATGCTTTCCTGCGGCAACGGCGGCTCCGCTGGCGACGCCCAGCACTTTTCGTCAGAGCTGCTCAACCGCTTCGAACGTGAGCGCCCGAGCCTGCCAGCCATCGCGCTGACCACCGACAGCTCGACGATCACCTCGATTGCCAACGACTACAGCTACAACGAAATCTTCTCCAAACAGATCCGCGCCCTCGGCCAGCCAGGCGATGTATTGCTGGCGATTTCCACCAGCGGCAACTCGGCAAACATAATTCAGGCGATCCAGGCCGCACATGATCGCGAAATGATTGTCGTAGCATTGACCGGTCGCGATGGCGGCGGCATGGCGTCACTGCTATTGCCCGAGGATGTCGAGATTCGCGTACCGGCCAATGTCACCGCACGTATTCAGGAAGTCCACCTGCTGGCGATCCATTGCCTTTGCGATCTGATCGACAGCCAACTGTTCGGGAGTGAAGAATGACCCCTAATCGCCTAGGCCTGATGGCCTTGACCCTGTGCCTGATCGGCATCAGCGGCTGCACCTCGGTGGTTAACGCCAGCCGTGAAGCGCCGATTGAAGATGACCGTGGCACACGCACCTTCGGCAGCAAGATCGACGACTCCCTGATCGATACCAAAGTCGGCGTCAACGTGGCCAAGGCCGACCCGGCCCTGGACAAGGATTCGCACATTGTCGTTACCAGCTTCAATGGTGTGGTGCTGCTCGCCGGGCAGACGCCTCGCGAAGACCTCAAGGCCAAGGCCGAGCAGGCCGCAGCCGCTGTGCAGCGGGTAAAAACCGTGCACAACGAATTGCAGATCCTGCCGCCCTCCTCGCTGCTGGCACGCCAGAACGACGCCTGGCTGACCACCAAGATCAAGACCCAGATGCTCGCAGACGCCAACATCCCCGGCTCGCGCATCAAGGTGGTGACCGAAAACGGCATCGTCTACTTGCTAGGCCTGCTGACCAAACAGGAAGCTGCTCAAGCGACCAATCTGGTACAAGGCGTTTCCGGCGTGCAGAAGATTGTGAAGCTGTTTGAGTACATCGACTGATTCCCACCTGTAGGAGCACGGCTTGCCGGCGATGGCGTCTTTGAATCGCCATCGCGAGCCAGCTCGGCTCCTACGGAAGTAATAAAAAAGGCGATCCATCCGGATCGCCTTTTTTATTACTTCACCACTTTCAAACTGGGTCGACCGCTGGGACGCGGCGGCTCGCTGTCGGGTGGCGGAATATCATCATCCGGCTCAATCTCTTCTTCGTCTTCCATAGGCGATTCCAGATCGAACACCATGCCCTGACCGTTCTCCCGGGCGTAAATCCCCAGGATCGAGGCGATAGGCACGTACAGGGTGTGTGGCACACCGCCGAAGCGCCCTTCGAAGCTGACCGCCTCGTTGTCCATGTGCAAATGCCGCACGGCTTGTGGCGACACGTTCAAGACGATTTGACCGTCACTGGCAAAGCCCTGAGGCACCTGCACCGATGGGTATTCCGAATTGACCAGCATGTGCGGGGTGCAATCGTTGTCCACAATCCACTCGTAGAGCGCGCGGACCAGATAAGGTCGACTGGAGTTCATAGCGGCTCCTTAAGCCTTAGCGCATATCGCGTTCGACACCAGACAGACTTGCCTGGAAAGCCTCACGCGCAAACGAGCGCTCCATATAATCAAGCAGCGGCTTGGCAGGCCGCGGCAGTTCAATACCCAAAATCGGCAAGCGCCAGAGTATTGGTAATAGGCAGCAGTCCACCAGACTTTGTTCCTCACTGAGGAAAAACGGCTTGTCGGCGAACAGCGGCGACACGCCCGTCAGGCTCTCGCGCAGCTCTTTACGAGCGACGACGCGGGCTGCTTCCTTGGTCTTCGAATCCAGGATCAGATCCACCAGGCCACACCAGTCGCGCTGAATACGATGAATCAGCAGACGGCTGTTTGCACGCGCCACAGGATAAACCGGCAGCAAGGGCGGGTGCGGGTAACGCTCATCCAGATATTCCATCACCACGGTCGACTCCCACAACGCCAGGTCACGATCGACCAGGGTGGGCAGGCTTCCGTAAGGGTTCACCTCAATCAGTTTAGGCGGCTGGCGACCAGCTTCCACGTAAATGATCTCGGCGCTGACACCCTTCTCTGCAAGTACGATACGCACTCGGTGGGAATAGTGGTCGGCGGGGTCGGAGTAACAGGCCAACCGATTGGTCACGCCCATGGCGGTCCTCCTCGCTTGTTGAAATTATCGAAAGCGGAAAAACGAGCGCGCCCAGAGGACGCCTCCCGTAACGCCTGGATCACCAGACTCGTTACACCTTCAGAGGCGCCCTTGGGCGCGCGCGATTAACAGCAACTGCTTGAATCTTTATCAGTGCACATCTTTCCAGTATTCGCGCTTGAGCAGATAAGCGAACACAAAGAAGAACGCCAGGTACAGCAAGACGTAAGTACCAATGCGCTGATGTTGCAACTTAACCGGGTTAGCCGAGTAAGCCAGGAAGGTTACCAGATTCTTGACCTTCTCATCGAACTGCTCTTCGGTCAGGGCACCCGTTTTCGGCACGATGGTCATTTGATCACAGGCTTCATGCGTCAAAGGCGTACCGGTCAGCGGGTCAAACTGCTTCTTGCCGTCTTCGACGATCTGAACCTGCTTGCAACCGATGATCTGACGACCTTGCAGGCCCGCCAGGACGTTAGGCATACCGACGTTCGGGAAAACCTTGTTGTTCACGCCCCATGGACGCGACGGATCTTCGTAGAACGACTTCAGGTAGCCATAGAGCCAGTCAGTACCGCGAACACGAGCCACCAGCGTCAGATCAGGCGGAGCCGCGCCGAACCAGGCCTTGGCGTCTGCCGGCTGCATGCCGATGCTCATGTGGTCGCCAATCTTGGCGCCGGTGAATACCAGGTTCGAGAGCATCAGCTCATGGGGAATGCCCAGGTCATCCGCAACGCGCTCGTAGCGCTGGAACTTGGCGCTGTGGCAGCCCATGCAATAGTTGGCAAAGGTACGTGCACCATCTTGCATGGCAGCCTTGTCGGAAACGTCGATGTCGACCTTTTCCAGCTCAGGACCACCATGTTCAGCCGCGAAGGACAGGACAGGCAAAGCAGCAAAAATCAGCGCAAAAAATAACTTTTTCATCAGCCAGTCACCCTTTCCGGAACCGGTTTGGTCTTCTCGAGCCTGGTGTAGAACGGCATCAGAATGAAGTAGGCGAAGTACAGGAAGGTACAGACCTGCGACAGCAACGTCCGCTCAGGAGTCGGGGCCAACACGCCCAGCACGCCAAGGATCACGAACGAAATGCAGAACACCCACAGCCAGATCCTGCTCAGCCAGCCTTTGTAGCGCATCGACTTGACGGGGCTACGGTCCAGCCACGGCAGGACGAACAGCATGGCGATCGACGCACCCATGGCAATAACACCCATGAGCTTGTCCGGGATGGCCCGCAAAATCGCGTAGAACGGAGTGAAGTACCAGACCGGAGCGATGTGCTCTGGGGTCTTGAAGGCGTTCGCCACTTCGAAGTTCGGTTTCTCGAGGAAGTAACCACCCATTTCCGGGAAGAAGAACACGATCGAGCAGAAGATGAACAGGAACACCACCACGCCGACGATATCTTTCACGGTGTAGTACGGGTGGAAGGCAATGCCGTCCAGCGGTACGCCGTTTTCGTCCTTGTGTTTCTTGATGTCGACGCCGTCCGGATTGTTCGAACCGACTTCGTGCAACGCCAGAACGTGCAGCACCACCAGACCGAGGATCACGATCGGCAACGCAACAACGTGCAGGGCGAAGAAGCGGTTCAGGGTAATACCGGAAATCAGGTAGTCACCACGGATCCACTGGGTCAGGTCGTTACCGATGACCGGGATCGCACCGAACAGCGAGATGATCACCTGGGCACCCCAGTAGGACATCTGGCCCCACGGCAGCAGGTAACCCATGAAGGCTTCAGCCATCAGCGCCAGGTAGATCAGCATGCCGAAGACCCACACCAGCTCACGCGGCTTCTGGTACGAACCGTAGAGCAGGCCACGGAACATGTGCAGATAAACCACGATAAAGAACGCCGAGGCGCCAGTGGAGTGCAGCAGACGCAGGATCGAGCCGTACTCGACGTCGCGCATGATGTATTCGACGGAAGCAAACGCCTCTTCTGCCGACGGGGTGTAGCTCATGGTCAGCCAGACACCGGTGACGATCTGGTTAACCAGAACGAGCAGTGCCAGGGAGCCAAAGAAATAGAAGAAGTTGAAGTTCTTCGGGGCGTAGTACTTGCTGAGATGGTCTTCCCACATTTTGGTCGCGGGAAAGCGCGCATCAACCCAATCCATGAACTTGCTCATCACGCTTTCTCCGTATCGACGCCGATGACAATGATGTCGTCGGTCTCATAGGAATGCGGGGGAACTGGCAGGTTCAAAGGCGCAGGTTGCGACTTGTAGACGCGGCCAGCCAGATCGTAGTGGGAACCGTGGCACGGGCAGAAATAACCGCCTACCCAGTCCTTGCCCAGATCAGCAGGTGCCACTTCGGGACGGAAGGTCGGCGAGCAACCCAGGTGTGTGCAGATACCGATCAGCAGCAGTACTTCTGGCTTGATCGAACGCGTTTCCGGGTCGACATAAGTCGGTTGTGTCGAGTTCTTGGAGTCTGGGTCAGACAGCTGGCCCTCGATCTTTTTCAGATTCCCCAGGATTTCCGGAGTACGGCGGACAATGAATACCGGCTGGCCGCGCCACTCAGCAATCATCTGCTGGCCTGGCTCGATTTTGCTGACATTCACTTTCACCGGTGCACCCGCGGCTTTCGCCTTGGCACTGGGAAACCATGACCCCACGAACGGGACCGCAGCCCCCACCGCTCCTGCAGCACCCACCACGGATGTGGCTGCTACCAAGAAGCGACGCCGGCCTGCATTCACGCCGTCATTGCTCATTCAGTCCTCTCCCATCAGCTTTTGTGGCCTGTTAAATCAGGCATCTACTAAGTAAATCTATGTACTTATAAAAATTTTGCCGAATGGTAATGAAAAGCCCCAATTCTGACAAGGTAATTACCCAAGGGCTCCACTGCCAAGCCTTGCAGTATAGGGGCTCTACGGCTGTGGCAAGTTGTCACAGCGCAATTCTTTGATAAATCGCACGCATAAAAAAACGCCCAGCTCCGTGAGGAGACTGGGCGTTCTTTTTTGAACGTGAAAGCGAATTAACGCTTCGAGTACTGCGGACGCTTACGCGCTTTACGCAGACCGACTTTCTTACGTTCAACTTCACGAGCATCGCGAGTAACGAAGCCAGCTTTGCGCAGAGCGCCACGCAGGGTTTCGTCGTACTGCATCAGTGCGCGAGTGATACCGTGGCGGATTGCGCCAGCTTGACCACTTACACCACCGCCGATCACGGTGACGTAGATGTCGAACTTCTCGACAGTCTCAGTCAATTCCAGCGGCTGACGAACTACCATGCGGGCAGTTTCGCGGCCGAAGAAATTATCCAGCGAACGGTTGTTGATGGAGATGTTACCAGTACCCGGACGCAGGAAAACGCGTGCGGTTGCGGTCTTGCGACGGCCAGTGCCGTAATTTTGAGTCGCCGACATAATGAACTATTCCGTTAAAACTTCAGTTCTTGGGGCTGCTGAGCAGTATGAGGGTGTACAGCGCCCGCATAGACTTTCAGCTTACGATACATGTCGCGACCCAGCGGGTTCTTAGGCAGCATGCCTTTGACCGCGGTCTCGATCACGCGCTCAGGGGCTTTAGCGATCAGCTTTTCGAAGTTGATCGACTTGATGCCGCCCGGGAAACCGGAGTGGGAGTAGTAGATTTTGTCGGTGGTTTTAGCACCGGTTACACGAATCTGCTCGGCATTGATAACGACGATGTAATCGCCGGTGTCAACGTGAGGAGTGTACTCAGCTTTATGCTTGCCACGCAGACGGCTCGCGATTTCGGTGGCCAGACGACCCAGGGTCTGACCTGCAGCGTCGACGACAAACCAGTCGCGCTGTACTGTTTCCGGTTTAGCAGTAAAAGTTTTCATTCTTTATAGCCTCAGGGGCCGCCCTGTAAATTAGACGGCGGATCTTACTGAATAGTGCGTACTTTGACAAGTCAAAGGCAGCCGGATACAGACGCTTTCGGGGGCTCGGGTCGGCGCGTCCGTTCAACGGCAAGATTCTTCGGCGGCGGCGCATCACTTCCACTGCAGAAAGAGGTGCGCAATTATGCAGATTGCGAAAAATAATTCAACCTGCTTTTATGATTGTTTTGCCCAAGGAGTACCCGATGGACTATCGCCAGCTAGGCAGAACCAATCTGAATGTGAGCGCCATCTGCCTCGGAACCATGACCTGGGGCGAGCAAAACAGCGAGGCTGAAGCCTTCGCGCAGATTGAACGGGCCAAAAGTGCCGGGATCAATTTCATCGACACTGCCGAGATGTACCCGGTGCCACCCAAGGCCGAAACCTACGCCACCACCGAGCGCTACATCGGCAATTACTTCAAAAGTCGCGGCGATCGCGCCGACTGGATCCTCGCCAGCAAGATCGCCGGCCCCGGCAATACCATCGATTACATCCGTGATAAAAACCTGCGCCACAACCGCCAGCACATCACCGAAGCCGTGGACGCGAGCCTGAAACGCCTGCAAACCGACTACATCGACCTCTATCAACTGCACTGGCCGGAACGCAGCACCAATTTTTTCGGACAGCTGGGCTACAAGCACAAGAGCGAAGCCAACCTCACGCCGCTGGAAGACACCCTCGAAGCGCTGGACGAGCAGGTCAAGGCCGGCAAGATCCGCCACATCGGCCTGTCCAATGAAACACCATGGGGCACCATGCGCTTCCTCGCCCTGGCCGAAGCCCGTGGCTGGCCGCGCGCCGTGTCGATCCAGAACCCGTACAACCTGCTCAACCGCAGCTTCGAAGTCGGCCTGGCAGAAATTGCCATTCGCGAACAATGCGGCTTGCTCGCTTATTCGCCGCTGGCGTTCGGTTTCCTGTCGGGCAAGTACGAAGGTGGCGCTCGCCCACCAAAAGGCCGCCTGAGCCTCTACAGTCGCTTCAGCCGCTATTTCAACCCACAATCGGAAGCAGCGTGCAGCCGTTACGTGGCACTGGCCCGTGAACACGGCCTGGACCCGGCGCAAATGGCATTGGCATTCGTGACCCAGCAACCGTTCGTCACCAGCAACATCATTGGCGCGACGACGATGGAGCAACTGGAGAGCAACATCGCCAGCTTCGATTTGAAACTGTCGGATGAAGTGCTGGAGGGGATTGAGGCGATTCACAAGGATCACCCGAACCCTGCACCTTGATTGATCCTTAAAACCAATCGCGGGCAAGCCCCGCTCACACAGGTTCGGTTATTCCTGTGGGAGCGAGGCTTGCCCGCGATGGCGCCAGTTCAGTCAATGCAGATCAAAGCGAACGCGCAATAATCTCCTTCATGATTTCATTGGTCCCCGCATAAATCCGCTGCACCCGCGCATCCGCCCACGCCCGGGCAATCGGGTATTCCCACATAAAGCCGTAGCCGCCATGCAACTGCACGCACTCATCGAGTACCTTGCATTGCAGGTCCGTGCCCCAATACTTGGCCATCGCCGCCGTCGGCACGTCCAGCTTGCCTTGCAGGTGCAACTCCAGACAGCGATCGACGAAGACTCGGCCAATCTGAATTTCGGTGGCCATCTCCGCCAGCTTGAAGCGCGTGTTCTGGAAATCGGCAATCGCCTTGCCGAACGCCTTGCGTTCGCGGGTGTAGTCCAGCGTCCATTGCAACGCAGCCTCAGCCGACGCCAGCCCGCCGATGGCCACGGTGAGGCGTTCTTGCGGCAATTCCTGCATCAGGTAAGCGAAGCCCATCCCGGCCTGCCCCAACAGGTTTTCCTTGGGCACCCGAACGTCCTGAAAGAACAATTCCGACGTGTCCTGCGCCTTCATCCCGACCTTTTCCAGGCGCTTGCCCTTGTCGAAGCCGGGGGTGCCGGCCTCGACCAGAAACAGACTAGTGCCCTTGGCGCCGGCCTTCGGATCGGTCTTGGCCACGACAATTACCAGGTCCGCCAGAAAGCCGTTGGTGATGAAGGTTTTCGAACCGTTGATGATGTACTCGTCGCCATCCAGCACCGCCGTGGTCTTCACCCCTTGCAGGTCGGAACCGGCCCCCGGCTCGGTCATGGCGATCGCCGTGACCATCTCGCCGGACACCAGTTTCGGCAGGTATTTGTGCTTCAACGCCTCACTGCCGTAATGCAGGATGTAAGGCGCCACAATGTCCGAATGCAGGGAGAAACCGATCCCGGTCAGCCCTAGGCGCCCGACCTCTTCGATCACCACCGCGCTGTACAAAAAGTCCGCGCCCAACCCGCCGTATTCCTCCGGCAGATGCGAACACAACATCCCCGCCTCCCCGGCCTTGTTCCAGAGTTTTCGGTCGATATAGCCTTGTTTTTCCCACTGTGCATGGAACGGAACGGCCTCTTTTTCGAGGAATGTACGCACGCTGTCGCGGAAAAGTTCGTGCTCGGAACTGAACAAGGTTCTGGGGATCATGCGGCACCTGTCGTTATTGTTAGAGGAATGGCCCTTCAGAGACTAAGCCTCACCTCCGACACAGGACACTGGACACATCAGACAAAAAATAAGACGATCCAGCCGTTTGATGACCACTTTCCCTTATAAAAATAAAGTTGAATTATGTCTAAGCACGTCTCCACGCCCCTGCGGCGCGTCAGCATCCTGGCGATCGACCGGGTTTTCGCTTCCACCCTCCTGCAAGCCAAAGATTTCTTCCATCTGGCCAGCCTACGCTATGGAAAACAGCTGGGCCAGGGCCTGACACCGGCATTTGAAACCCGGTTGGTCAGCCCCGACGGCAAGCCAGTGAATAGCTTCAGCGACGTGATCATCCCGGTAGACGGCGGCCTGGAAAACGCCGACATCATCATCCTCCCCGCCTTCTGGGACGACTTCGAGACGCTCTGCAAACGTTATCCGCAGGTCTTCCCGTGGCTGCGCGAGCAACATGCCCGCGGTGCGGTGCTGTGCGGCGAAGCCACAGGGGTGTTCTGGCTCGCCGAGGCCGGCCTGCTCAATGGCAAGGAAGCGACCACGTACTGGCGCTTCTTCAACGCGTTCGCCGAGCGCTACCCGCAGGTTCAGCTGAATCAGGACAAGCACCTGACCGACGCCGACAACCTGTATTGCGCCGGCGGTACCACCTCGGCCTGCGATCTCTACATCTACCTGATCGAGCGCTTCTGCGGCGCCAACGTATCGCAGGCCGTGGCGCGGGATATCCTCTACGAAGTCCAGCGCAGCTATTCCCCGGGACGGATTGGTTTTGGCGGCCAGAAGCTGCATCAGGACGTGATCATCCTGCAGATCCAGCACTGGCTCGAAGAGCACTTCGCCGACAAATTCCGCTTCGAAGACGTCGCCCGCGAACACGGCATGAGCATCCGCAACTTCATGCGCCGCTTCCAGACCGCGACCGGCGACAAGCCGCTGCATTACCTGCAACGCCTGCGCATCGAAACCGCCAAGGGGCTGCTGTCCGGCAGCCGCAAGAGCATCAAGACCATCAGTTATGAGGTCGGTTACGATGATGCAAGCTTCTTCGCGCGGCTGTTCCGCCAGCACACGGAACTGTCGCCGAACCAGTATCGGCAGCAGTTTCAGCAGGCGGCGTAATACTCAAATCCAACACATATCCAATGTGGGAGCGAGCTTGCTCGCGATTGCGGTGTGTCAGTCGACATCAATGTTGAATGTGAAACCGCCATCGCGAGCAAGCTCGCTCCCACAGGGTCCGCGCTGGATTCAAGGTCTGCTCAAGGCATAAAAA
Organism: Pseudomonas mucoides; assembly: GCF_015461845.1. Classification (GTDB taxonomy): domain Bacteria; phylum Pseudomonadota; class Gammaproteobacteria; order Pseudomonadales; family Pseudomonadaceae; genus Aquipseudomonas; species Aquipseudomonas mucoides. Next base: position 393,876 of record NZ_JACOPW010000004.1, read on the forward strand.
AGGGCCTGCAAATGCAGGCCCTTTTTTTGTGTCCGAATCGTCCTACGGCTTGTGCGCCCGGGACAGGAATTCGTGCGACTGCATTTCCAGCAGACGGCTGAGCGTGCGCTGGAACTCGAAGTTCAGGCGACCGCCGGTGTAGAGGTCTTTGAGCTCGACTTCGGCTGAAATGATCAGCTTGACGTTACGGTCATAGAACTCATCGACCATGTTGATAAAGCGACGGGCGATGTCATCCGTGGTGACGCTCATCTGCTCGACACCGCTGAGCAGCACGGCGTGGAAGATCTTGCCCAGTTCGATGTAATCGTTCTGGCTGCGTGGGCCGTCGCACAGTTCGCGGAAGTCGAACCAGGCCACGTCATCACACGTACGTACCGCGCGGATGGCGCGATTCTCGATCATCAGCACGTCATTTTCGACCGCGGCGGTGCATTCCGGCGTCAGTGCGCGGAAGCTCTTGCGCAGGCTTTCCTGAGCGGCTTCGTCCAACGGAAAGTGGAACAGTTCCGCTTGTTCAAGATGACGCAGACGGTAATCGACGCCGCTGTCGACGTTTACGATGTCGGTGTTCTGCTTGATCAGCGCGATGGCCGGTAGGAAGCGCGCGCGTTGCAGGCCGTCCTTGTACAGGCCGTCCGGCACGATGTTCGAGGTCGCGACCAAGGTCACGCCGTTCTTGAACAGCTCTTCCATCAGCGTGCCAAGAATCATGGCGTCGGTGATGTCGGAGACGAAAAACTCATCGAAGCAGATCACGCGCGACTCGTCGGAGAAACGCTTGGCGATGATGGTCAGCGGGTTTTTCTCGCCACCGAGGGTCTTCATCTCCTCGTGCACGCGCTTCATGAAGCGGTGGAAGTGAGTCCGGGTCTTTTCCTTGAACGGCAGCGCTTCGAAGAAGGTGTCGACCAGGTAAGTCTTGCCGCGACCCACGCCGCCCCAGAAGTACAGGCCCTTGACCGGCGCCTGCTCTTTCTTGCCAAACAGTTTGCCAAACAGGCCCGGCTTGCTCTGCGAGGCCGCGACCAGATCGTCGTACAGGCGCTGCAAATGGCGCACAGCAGTTTCCTGCGCGGCGTCATGGAAGAATTCCGGGCGCTTCAGATCAGCTTGATATCGTTCTAGGGGCGTCATAATTCGTTAGCAAGGCAACAAAAACGGGCCGTCACTGTAGCGACGGCCCGGGGGAATGGCAATCGGCCCTTGGTCGGGTCGAGCCGCTGTTTTATTCCTGAACCGGCGTCAACGCAACGCGCAGGGCGTCGATGGCGCCGTCACGCGCGGTGCTGTCGGCGAATGCCGGGCTGTCTGCCACACACTCGCCTTCCAGCCAGACACTGAAGCTCAGGTCTTCGCTGCGCAGGTCCAGAGGCTGGCCCGCTTGCAGTTGCTTGGTCACTTGCCCGGCGGTTTTGCCGTCGGCAAAGTTGCGCGACAACAGCAGTTGCTCGCCATCGGCCGCCAGCAGACGGAAGCGGAAACTGCCGTCGTCTTCACGGAAGCTGACAAAACGTGCTGCTTTCGCGGCTTTTTTCTTGGTAGTGGCCGCGACTTGAGTCTGCGCCACGAAAGAACGCAGGCCGACCGCTTCACGCAGTTCGTGGAGGAACGGTGTCGCCACGGCACGGGCCTTTTTGGCGCCGACTTGCAGCATGTCTTCCAGGTCCGCCGGGCGTTCGATCAACTGGTGATAACGCTCGCGGGACTCGCCCAGTTCGCTGTCCAGCAACTGGAACAGACGATTCTTCGCTTCGCCCCAACCCAGGCCCTGCAACAGTTCGCGGCGGAACTCGTCGGACTGCGCCGGGGTGGCAAATGCCTGGAACAGTGTGAACAGGTGCGAATTGTCCGGGTCTTTGGCTTCGCCCGGCGCGCGCGAATCGGTGACGATCCGCGAAATCGCGTCCTTCATCTCTTTGGCGCTGCTGAACAACGGGATGGTGTTGTCGTAGCTCTTCGACATTTTGCGACCGTCGAGGCCTGGCAGCGTGGCAACACTTTCTTCAATCAGCGCTTCAGGCATGGTGAAGAATTCTTTGCCCTGACCGAACAAATGGTTGAAGCGCTGACCGATGTCGCGGGCCATTTCCACGTGCTGGATCTGATCGCGACCGACCGGCACCTTGTGCGCGTTGAACATCAGGATGTCCGCGGCCATCAGCACCGGATAGCTGTACAAGCCCATGGTAATGCCTGCATCCGGGTCTTCGCCGGTCTCGACGTTCTTGTCCACCGAAGCCTTGTAGGCGTGGGCGCGGTTGAGCAGGCCCTTGGCGGCGACGCAGGTCAGCAGCCAGGTCAGCTCGGGGATTTCCGGGATGTCGGACTGGCGATAGAACGTCACGCGGTCCACATCCAGGCCACCGGCCAGCCAGGTCGCGGCGATTTCCAGACGCGAGCGCTGGATGCGCAGCGGGTCATCGCATTTGATCAGGGCGTGGTAGTCGGCCAGGAAGTAGAACGAATCGGCATTGCTGTCACGGCTGGCGACGATCGCCGGGCGGATGGCGCCGGCGTAGTTGCCCAGGTGTGGCGTGCCGGTGGTGGTGATGCCGGTGAGGATACGGGTACGAGTCGTCATGGGTAATCGCTTGTCAGACTGCAATCAATTCGAAAGACGCGGCAGGATCAGATCCTTGAGATCGGTCAGCTTGCCATGAAAAAAGTGTCCGCATTCTGCCACTTTCAGCAGCTCATGGGGACGCTCGAGTTTCGCGGACCAATCGTAGACGACTTGCGGGTCAATCACTTCGTCGGTTTCCGGCTGGATCAGGGTCAATTCGCCGTGTTGCGGCAGTTGATCCTGATCGCCCAGGCGCATGACAGCGGGCGCTACCATGAACACATGTTTCAGCTGTTCGCCCTTGGCTTCCAGGCGTCCGCCGAGACTGGCGGCAACAAAACCGCCGAAGGAGAAACCGAACAGGGTCAGTGGCAAATCTGGATGTTTGGCCCGCAGCCATTCGGCCACCGCCTCGGCATCGTCGACTTCGCCGGTGCCCATGTCGTGGGCGCCTTCGCTGGCACCGACGCCACGGTAGTTGAACCGCAAGGTAATCAAACCGGCATCACGCGCGGTGCGCTGCAGGGTCGACACCACTTTGTTGAGCATGGTGCCGCCCTGCACCGGGTTCGGATGGCAGATCAGCGCAATGCCGCGTGGCTGCTCATTATCGAGGTAAAGGGCTTCCAGTTGACCCACCGGGCCATCAATCACTACAGGGGTTTCGCGCATAAGCAAGGAAGGAACTCCGTGACCTCGAATCGGGTCGACTCGTCTAGCAATTTGTCTGTGCCAATCTATTGCGAGTGAATCGCGGTATACAGCGCAGGTTCGAGCCGTTAACGTAAAGCAAAGCCGTTTATAGAGGAAGGACTCGTGGAACACTCGCTCTTAGTTTGGTTGTTACCGACTCTTGCCCTGGTTGTGGGTGTCGCCATTGGATTCCTGATCGCTCGCCTGGTGCCAAATGCCGCGCCGAGCAGCACGCAACGTCAGCTGGATGACATTCAGGAACGTTTCGACAATTATCAGAATGAGGTGGTAACCCACTTCAACAGCACGGCCACCCTGGTCAAGAAGCTGACTCAGAGCTATCAGGAAGTGCAGGATCACCTCGCCGAGGGCGCCAACCGCCTGGCCCTGGACGAGCAAACTCGCCAGCGCTTGCTGGCCTCCTTGCACGCCGATGCGGCAACGGCCCCGCGTGAACGCCTGACGCCGCCGCGCAACCAGGAGCCGCCTCGCGATTACGCACCAAAATCCCCGAACGCGCCGGGCATGCTTGATGAGCATTACGGCCTGAAGAAGTAATCAGGTTTAGCGCAATACAAAAGCCCTCGGACGAGTGATTGTCCGGGGGCTTTTTTGTTGCTGATGTTTGGGTTGTCAGCACTGGCCTCATCGTCGGAACAAATCACACAAAAAAGCCCGCCCGATCTGTTGAGGATCGGGCGGGCTCTTTTTTTACGCCTGGGGTTCAGTCAGGTTGGTAAAGGTAAAACGGTTATTACTGAGGATACTGCTGACCCGGAATCGCTTTCAAGTTGACTTCAACGCGACGGTTCTGTGCCCGACCATTGGCATCACCGTTGCTGGCAATCGGATTATCCGGGCCGGCACCGCGAGCCGAGAGATTGGCACCGCTCACGCCTTGCGACGTCAGGTAAGTCGCCACGCTCTGTGCACGACGCTGGGACAGGTCCATGTTGTGCTGACGCGCGCCGGTGCTGTCGGTGTAGCCGACGATCTCGATCTGGTTCTGGTTGAACTCCTTGAGCGAGCCCGCCAGGTTGTTCAACGGCTGATAGAAGCTTGGGGCGATGTTCGCCGAATCGGTGGCGAACGTGATGTTGCCCGGCATGATCAGTTTGATCTGATCGCCCTGGCGCTGCACTTCAACCCCGGTGTTGGCCATGCTGGCGCGCAGTTTTTTCTCTTGCTGGTCGGCGTAGTAACCGTAACCGGCGGCGGAAGCACCCACCACCGCAGCGCCGATCAGCGCGCCCTTGCCACGGTTATCGTGGTTGATCGCGGCACCGGCCAAGGCACCCGCCAAGGCACCGAGGCCGCCGTATTTAGCGGTTTTGCTCATGCCTTCGGAGCCAGTATCAGCCTGCCCCTGAGGCTGGCCATTGTAAGGGTTGGGCGAAGCACAGCCCGACAGCAAGGCCACTGCGGTAGCGACAATAATCAAAGGACGCATGGTGAACATTAAGAGCTCCTACTTTTTGCATTCTGTGGTGCAACGGACTTAAGCATTGGACCTTTGCGGGCGTTGGATCGTCGCGCCGGTCAAAAATTCCCTGTGTTACAAATCAGGCCCGCACGAACGGGTTCTCGCGCATTTCATCGCCCAGACGCGTGTCCGGACCATGCCCGGTGACCACGGTCGCTTCTTCGTCGAGGGTATACAGCCGCTGCTTGATCGACCGCACGATGGTCGCCTGATCGCCGCCCCACAAATCCGTGCGCCCTACCCCGCGTCGAAACAGCGTATCACCGGCAATCAGCAGCTTAGCCTCTGAAAACCAGAAGCTCATGGAACCTGGCGTATGCCCCGGTGTGTGGATCGCCACACCGCAACCGCAAGCCAGTTCTTCGTCATCGGCCAACCAGCGATCCGGCGACGGAACCGGCGTATAAGGCACTCCGAACATCTGGCACTGCATTTCCAGGTTGTCCCAGAGAAACTGATCTTCTTTGTGCAGGTGCAACGTCGCGCCGGTTTTCTCCTTGAGCTGACCGGAGGCCAGGAAGTGATCCAGGTGCGCGTGGGTATGGATGATGCTGACCACCTTCAAGCCCAAGGCATCGAGGCGCGCCAGAATCAATTCATGATTGCCGCCCGGGTCGACCACGATCGCCTTTTTAGTGATCGGGTCGCCGATGATGGTGCAGTTGCACTGCAACGGGCCGACGGGGAAGGTTTCGCGGATCAGGGCGGGGTTTGTAACGGTCATGGGAAATCGATGGCCTGTATTGGACAGAAGGCATTGAACATGGCTTCAGGATTCTACGCCACTCGCCGATACAGTTCTCCAGGCCAATTACTTGACGTCAGCAACAGAAAAGTAGTGGCCAGATGATGTCAACTGTACCGATTCTGGTGCAGAATTGTACTTTTGTAGCGGCCGCATCCAGGAAGGGCCGCAGCGCACTCAGGAATTTCGCATGCCCACTCCGACTGGTTCCACCTTAAGCTTTTATTCTTCGTTGACTGGCGTCAAACCCGTAGACAGTCTGCTCTCCGGAACTTACTGGCTAGGTTCGAGCTGGACCGTTGGAGGGTCGACGAACCTGAGCTACAGCTTCATCTCGGGCAGCAATTCCTACTTTGCTACCAACTACAGTGCCGACAATGAATACCTGGCAATGTATGAGCTGTCGCAGGACCAGCGTGGCGGCATTATCAGAGCGCTGAGCTCTTGGAGTGCGGTCGCCAATATCAAATTCACCCAGACCACCGACGATATCTCGAACGTCGGAGACCTGCGCTTTGGCGGCTATGCGCTGATGAAGGATCAGGCCGCTGCCTGGGCCTACACACCGTCCAATACGCCCAAGGGCGGGGATGTCTGGATCGGCGACCCAGCCAATGAGTTCCCGATCAATGGCTCCTACGATTACATGACCTATATCCACGAGATCGGTCATGCCATCGGACTTAAACACCCCTTCTCGCCCAACTCGCTGAACACCACGATCCTGGACCCGTCGCTGGACGATGTCCGCTTCACCGTGATGAGCTACAACAATAACTACTCGTATCAGCCTACAACGCCGATGCTTCTGGACATTCTCGCGATCCAGGCACTGTATGGGGCCAATACCCAGTGGCAATCCGGTGACAACGTTTATCGTTGGGAGAGCTACCAGAAGGTATTCGAAACCATCTGGGACTCCGGCGGTACCGATACGATTGACGCCAGCAACCAGCTGAATTCGGTCAACCTCGACTTGAACGAGGGCGCGTTCAGTTCCATCGGTGTCTACTTTGAGAACAGCACCAGCGGGACCACTTACATCTTCAACAGCGGTCTTGCGATTGCTTACGGTACGAAGATCGAAAACGCTATTGGCTCGACGTTCAACGATATTTTGAAAGGCAATGCCCTGGACAACGTCCTGGATGGCCGCGAAGGCGCGGATACCATGTACGGTGGCGCGGGTAACGATACTTACTACGTCGACAATAAAAATGATGTGGTCGTTGAAACCGGTACGTCCGCCACGGAAATCGACTCGGTAATTTCGACGGTCAGCTACAACCTCACCTTCAGCCCCAACGTGGAAAACCTCACGTTGCTCACTAGCGGCAACCTCAACGGGACCGGCAACGCTTCGAACAACGTGATCACGGGTAACGCCGGCAACAACGTTCTTGATGGCGATGCCGGCGCTGACACCCTGATTGGTGGCGCTGGCAACGACACCTACATCGTCGACAATGTGAACGACGTCGTCATCGAGACCAGCACTCTGGTCAGCGAAATCGACACCGTTCGCTCGTCGGCGACGTTCATGCTGGGCGCGAACCTGGAAAACCTCATCCTGACCGGCAATGCCAGCGTCAACGCCATTGGTAACGCACAGAACAACGTGCTCACAGGCAATGATGGCGACAACCAGTTGAATGGTGGCTTAGGGCTGGACACCATGATCGGTGGCAAGGGCAACGATGCCTATGCGGTGGATCAAGCGGGCGAATTGACGCTGGTCGTGGAAAACGCCAATGAAGGCAGCGACACCCTGCATGTCATCTACAACGCAACCGCCCAGGACAATCTTGTCGATCTGCGCGTGAGCAATCTGCAGAACGTCGAGAACGTATTGCTGTTGGGCACCGGCGCCTTTTCGGCGGTCGGCAACGACCTGAACAACGCCCTGACCGGCAACGGCTCGTCCAACACGCTTGACGGTGGACTGGGCAACGACACCCTTGATGGGGGCGCTGGCGCCGACACGATGATCGGCGGACTCGGTAACGACACCTATGTCGTGGACGACGTTGCGGATTCGGTGGTCGAAGCCGCCAACGAAGGCATCGACCTGGTCCAGAGCTCCATCGGGTATGCGCTGGGCGCCAATATCGAGAACGGCCAACTGGTAGGTACTGCCCAGGTCGACCTTACCGGTAACGATCTGAACAACCTCCTGACCGGTAACGCGGGCGCGAACATTCTCAACGGCATGGCCGGTGCCGACATCATGGACGGCGGGGCTGGCAACGACAGCTACTACGTCGACAACGTCGGTGACGTGGTCATCGAACGGGGCGCGTCCACCTCGGAAATCGACGCAGTCGCCGCCTCTATCGACTACACCCTGGGCGCCAATGTCGAATACCTGACCCTGCTGGGCTCGGCCAATCTCAACGGCACCGGCAACATCCTGAACAACGTGATCACCGGGAATGCCGGCGACAACATCCTCGATGGTGGCGCCGGCGGCGACTACCTGGCGGGAGGGACGGGTAACGACACTTACCTGGTCGACAATGTCGGCGACGTGGTGGTGGAAACCAGTACCCTGGTCAGTGAAATCGACACTGTGCGCTCCTCCGTGACATTCACGCTGGGTGCAAACCTGGAAAACCTGACGCTCGTCGGCACGAACACCGGCCCCATCAACGCGTTCGGCAACAGCCAGAACAACGTGCTGACGGGCAACGATGCCGACAACCAGTTGAGCGGTGGCGGCGGTCTGGACACGATGATCGGCGGCAAGGGTGATGACGGTTACATCCTGGATCAGTCCGGTGAACTGGCGCTGGTTCAGGAAAACGCCGGAGAAGGCAGAGACTCGCTGTACGTCACCTACAACGCGACCGCACAGGATTATGTGGTCGACCTCGGCTTGAGCAATCTGCAGAACGTCGAGGACGTCCTGATCCAGGGCAGCGGCGCATTCAGCGTGACCGGCAACGCCTTGAACAACGGCATGATCGGCAACAGTGGCGACAACCTGATAGACGGCGGCCTGGGCGCCGACTTCATGGCAGGCGGCACAGGCAACGACACCTATGTCGTCGATAACATTGGCGACGTCGTCAGTGAAACCAGTACTGTCGCCGGCGAAATCGACACCGTGCGCTCCTCGGTCACCTATGTGCTCGGCGCCAACCTGGAAAACCTCACCCTCACCGGCACCGCCAACATCAACGGCGTCGGCAACACCCAGAACAACGTGCTGATTGGCAATGATGGCGACAATCAGCTCAACGGTGGCGCCGGACTGGACACACTGATCGGTGGCAAGGGTAACGATGACTACGGTATCGACCAGGTGGGAGAACTGGCCCGTGTTCAGGAAAATGCGAACGAGGGGATCGACACGCTCTACATTGGCTACAACGCCGGCGACCCGAGGCTGTTCAGCAGCTATGTCGACCTGCTCGGTAATCTGCAGAACGTCGAAAACATCATTGTGCAGGGCAGCGGGTCATTCAACCTGACGGGCAACAGCCTGAACAACGCCCTGACCGGCAACGCCGACAACAACGTGCTCGACGGCGGCACCGGCGCCGACACCCTGGACGGCGGCGCCGGCAACGACACCTACTACGTCGACAACGTCGGTGACGTGGTGATCGAGCGCGGCACTTCAACCTCGGAAATCGATACCGTCAACGCCACGCTCAGCTACACCCTGGGTGCCAACGTTGAAAACCTGAACCTGCTGGGCGTCGGTGACATCAACGGTACAGGCAACGCCCTGAACAACCGTATCACCGGCAACAACGAAGACAACATCCTGGACGGTGGCGTGGGTGCCGACTTCATGGCGGGCGGTCGCGGCGACGACACCTATATCGTCGACAACGTCGGCGATGTCATCAGCGAAACCAGTGAAGTGAATTTCGAAATCGACAGCGTTTTCGCCTCGGTCACTTACACCCTGAGTGCCAACCTGGAAAACCTGACCCTGACTGGCACCGACAACATCAATGCTATCGGCAACGCCCGGAACAACGTGTTGATCGGCAACGATGGCGACAACCAGCTCAACGGCGGTCTGGGTCTGGACACCATGAGCGGTGGCAAGGGCAACGATGCCTACGCGCTCGACCAGGTCGGCGAACTGACGCGGATTCAGGAAAACGCCGGGGAAGGCAATGACTCGCTGTACGTGGTCTACAACGCAGACCAAGGCAACGCCATCAACCTGGGCGTGAGCAATCTGCAGAACGTCGAGAATATTCTGCTGCTGGGCACCGGCGCATTCAACCTCACCGGCAACAGCCTGAACAACACCTTGACCGGCAACGCCGACAACAACGTGCTCGACGGCGGCACCGGCGCCGACACCCTGGACGGCGGCGCCGGCAACGACACCTACTACGTCGACAACGCCGCTGACGTGGTGATCGAGCGCGGCACTTCGATCTCTGAAATCGACACCGTCGCCGCGTCGATCGATTACACCCTGGGCGCCAACCTCGAATACCTGACGCTGCTGGGCTCGGCCAACCTCAACGGCACCGGCAACGCTTCGAACAACGTGATCCTGGGCAATGCCGGCAACAACATCATCGACGGCGGCGTGGGGGGCGACTATCTGGCCGGCGGCGCGGGCAACGACACCTACATCGTCGACAACAGCGGCGACGTGGTGGTGGAAACCAGCACCCTGGTCAGCGAAATCGACACCGTGCGCTCCTCGGTCACCTACGTGCTCGGCGCCAACCTGGAAAACCTGACCCTCACCGGCTCCGCCAACATCAACGGTGTCGGCAACGCCCAGAACAACGTGTTGATCGGCAACGACGGCAGCAACCAGCTCAATGGCGGCCTGGGTCTGGACACCATGAGCGGCGGCAAGGGCGACGATTTCTACGCCGTGGACCAGGCCGGTGAACTGGCGCTGATCCAGGAAAACGCCGGCGAAGGCAAAGACGCGCTGTACGTGATCTTCGACGCGACCGCCCAGGACCATGCCATCGACCTGAGCCTGAGCAATCTGCAAAACGTCGAAGACGTGCTGCTGCTGAGCAACGGCGCATTCAACCTCACCGGCAACAGCCTGAACAACACCCTGACCGGCAACGCCGACAACAACGTGCTCGACGGCGGCACCGGCGCCGACACCCTGACGGGCGGCGCGGGCAACGACACCTACATCGTCGACAACAGCGGCGACGTGGTGTTGGAAACCAGCACCCTGGCCGGCGAAATCGACACCGTGCGCTCCTCGGTCACCTACGTGCTCGGCGCCAACCTGGAAAACCTGACCCTCACCGGCACCGACAACATCAACGGTGTCGGCAACGCCCAGAACAACGTGCTGATCGGCAACGATGGCGACAACCAGCTCAACGGAGGTCTGGGTCTGGACACCATGAGCGGCGGCAAAGGCAACGATGCCTACGCGCTCGACCAGGTCGGCGAACTGGCGCGGATTCAGGAAAACGCCGGGGAAGGCAATGACTCGCTGTACGTGGTCTACAACGCAGACCAAGGCAACGCCATCAACCTGGGCGTGAGCAATCTGCAGAACGTCGAGAATATTCTGCTGCTGGGCACCGGCGCATTCAACCTCACCGGCAACAGCCTGAACAACACCTTGACCGGCAACGCCGACAACAACGTGCTCGACGGCGGCACCGGCGCCGACACCCTGGACGGCGGCGCCGGCAACGACACCTACTACGTCGACAACGCCGCTGACGTGGTGATCGAGCGCGGCACTTCGACCTCGGAAATCGACACCGTCGCCGCGTCGATCGATTACACCCTGGGCGCCAACCTCGAATACCTGACGCTGCTGGGCTCGGCCAACCTCAACGGCACCGGCAACGCTTCGAACAACGTGATCCTGGGCAATGCCGGCAACAACATCATCGACGGCGGCGTGGGGGGCGACTATCTGGCCGGCGGCGCGGGCAACGACACCTACATCGTCGACAACAGCGGCGACGTCGTGGTGGAAACCAGCACCCTGGCCGGCGAAATCGATACCGTGCGCTCCTCGGTCACCTACGTGCTCGGCGCCAACCTGGAAAACCTGACCCTCACCGGCTCCGCCAACATCAACGGTGTCGGCAACGCCCAGAACAACGTGTTGATCGGCAACGACGGCAGCAACCAGCTCAATGGCGGCCTGGGTCTGGACACCATGAGCGGCGGCAAGGGCGACGATTTCTACGCCGTGGACCAGGCCGGTGAACTGGCGCTGATCCAGGAAAACGCCGGCGAAGGCAGAGACTCGCTGTACGTGATCTTCGACGCGACCGCCCAGGATCACGCCATCGACCTGAGCCTGAGCAATCTGCAAAACGTCGAAGACGTGCTGCTGCTGAGCAACGGCGCATTCAACCTCACCGGCAACAGCCTGAACAACACCTTGACCGGCAACGCCGACAACAACGTGCTCGACGGCGGCACCGGCGCCGACACCCTGGACGGTGGCGCCGGCAACGACACCTACTACGTCGACAACGTCGCTGACGTGGTGATCGAGCGCGGCACTTCGACCTCGGAGATCGACACCGTCGCCGCCTCGATCGACTACACCCTGGGGACCAACCTCGAATACCTGACGCTGCTGGGCTCGGCCAACCTCAACGGCACCGGCAACGCTTCGAACAACGTGATCCTGGGCAATGCCGGCAACAACATCATCGACGGCGGCGTGGGGGGCGACTATCTGGCCGGCGGCGCGGGCAACGACACCTACATCGTCGACAACAGCGGCGACGTGGTGGTGGAAACCAGCACCCTGGCCGGCGAAATCGACACCGTGCGCTCCTCGGTCACCTACGTGCTCGGCGCCAACCTGGAAAACCTGACCCTCACCGGCTCCGCCAACATCAACGGTGTCGGCAACGCCCAGAACAACGTGCTGATCGGCAACGACGGCAGCAACCAGCTCAATGGCGGCCTGGGTCTGGACACCATGAGCGGCGGCAAGGGCGACGATTTCTACGCCGTGGACCAGGCCGGTGAACTGGCGCTGATCCAGGAAAACGCCGGCGAAGGCAGAGACGCGCTGTACGTGATCTTCGACGCGACCGCCCAGGATCACGCCATCGACCTGAGCCTGAGCAATCTGCAAAACGTCGAAGACGTGCTGCTGCTGAGCAACGGCGCATTCAACCTCACCGGCAACAGCCTGAACAACACCTTGACCGGCAACGCCGACAACAACGTGCTCGACGGCGGCACCGGTGCCGACACCCTGACGGGCGGTGCGGGCAACGACACCTACATCGTCGACAACAGCGGCGACGTCGTGGTGGAAACCAGTACCCTGGCCGGCGAAATCGACACCGTGCGCTCCTCGGTCACCTACGTGCTCGGCGCCAACCTGGAAAACCTGACCCTCACCGGCTCCGGCAACATCAACGGTGTCGGCAACGCCCAGAACAACGTGCTGATCGGCAACGACGGCAGCAACCAGCTCAATGGCGGACTGGGTCTGGACACCATGAGCGGCGGCAAGGGCGACGATTTCTACGCCGTGGACCAGGCCGGTGAACTGGCGCTGATCCAGGAAAACGCCGGCGAAGGCAGAGACTCGCTGTACGTGATCTTCGACGCGACCGCCCAGAACCATGCCATCGACCTGAGCCTGAACAATCTGCAAAACGTCGAAGACGTGCTGCTGATGAGCAACGGCGCATTCAACCTTACCGGCAACAGCCTGAACAACACCTTGACCGGCAACGCCGACAACAACGTGCTCGACGGCGGCACCGGCGCCGACACCCTGGACGGCGGCGCCGGCAACGACACCTACTACGTCGACAACGTCGCTGACGTGGTGATCGAGCGCGGCACTTCGACCTCGGAAATCGACACCGTCGCCGCCTCGATCGACTACACCCTGGGAACCAACCTCGAATACCTGACGCTGCTCGGCTCGGCCAACCTCAACGGCACCGGCAACGCCTCGAACAACGTGATCCTGGGCAATGCCGGCAACAACATCATCGACGGCGGCGTGGGGGGCGACTATCTGGCCGGCGGCGCGGGCAACGACACCTACATCGTCGACAACAGCGGCGACGTGGTGGTGGAAACCAGCACCCTGGCCGGCGAAATCGACACCGTGCGCTCCTCGGTTACCTACGTGCTCGGCGCCAACCTGGAGAACCTGACCCTCACCGGCTCCGCCAACATCAACGGTGTCGGCAACGCCCAGAACAACGTGCTGATCGGCAACGACGGCAGCAACCAGCTCAACGGAGGTCTGGGTCTGGACACCATGAGCGGCGGCAAGGGCGACGATTTCTACGCCGTGGACCAGGCCGGTGAACTGGCGCTGATCCAGGAAAACGCCGGCGAAGGCAAAGACGCGCTGTACGTGATCTTCGACGCGACCGCCCAGGACCATGCCATCGACCTGAGCCTGAGCAATCTGCAAAACGTCGAAGACGTGCTGCTGATGAGCAACGGCGCATTCAACCTTACCGGCAATAGCCTGAGCAACACCTTGACCGGGAATGCTGACAACAACATTTTGAACGGCGGCGCAGGTGCGGATTCCCTCACCGGCGGCGCAGGTGCTGACAAGTTCGTGTTCAGCAGCGTCAGCGACATGGGCACCGGTAGCAACCGCGACATCGTTACCGACTTCAGCACCTTGCAGGGCGACAAGATCGATCTGTCGCAGTTCGATGCCAATCTGCAGCTCAACGGCTTCAACGGCTTTACCTTCATCGGTGCAGGCGATTTTACCGGCGCCGGGCAGCTGCGATTCGTTGATCACGTCCTGTCGGGTAACGTCAGCGGCAACGCGGGTGCCGACTTCGAAATCCAACTGGTCGGTGTAAACACCTTTAGCGCCAACGACTTGGTGGCGTGACGGTTTTACCCGCCTGAACAAACAAAACGCCCCGACTGGTTCGGGGCGTTTTGTTTTCTCGGCACTGCGTTTTTCCTGCTAAACCAACAGCCCCATCTCCTTCGCCCGCGCCACCGCCTGCGTACGCCGTTCAACCCCAAGCTTGCTGTTGATGTGGCTGGCGTGGGTCTTGACCGTGTGCAGCGAGATGAACAGTTGATCGCTGATTTGCTGGTTCGAACAACCTTCGGCAATCAGGCGCAGTACCGCCAGTTCACGGGTGCTGAGCTGTTCTGCCGCCGCACATGACTCCACGACCGGGCGAACGGCCACGATCGGTAAATGCTCGGCAAGGTTTTGTGAAAAAGCGGTCTGGGAACAGAGTTGCAATTGCCCGCGCAGCCACTCCGAATGTCCTGCGAGCAACCCGTCGAAGGGTTGCAATACACCGCCAACCGCTGCTTCCAGCGCCTGGGCCAGTGCCTTGCGGGCCTCGGGCTCCCGTCCGCCGGTCAGCAACAAGGTCACTTTTTGTGTCAGCGCCATTGCACAAAGCAATTGCCGTCCGGTTTGCTGCCCATGTTCAAGCAACGCATTCAACCGCCCTTCGGCGAGCATCGGTTGCCCTTGAATGACTTCCAGCAAGGCCTGCTGTAACTCGATATGCAGCGGCAGCTGTGGATGAAACTCCGGCGGCGCGGCCGCGTGTTCGCCGTTGTAGGTCTGACCCAGACGCGCCAGCCAGGCTTCGGCCAGGTCGGTGCGTCCCTGGGCCAGCCAGAGCTCGCATTTGACCAGTGTGATCATCGCCAGGTAATAAATCGGTGGCACGTCCCAGATGTGCATCAGCCGCTCGGCTTCGGCCAGTTCGGCGAAGGCTTTGGCGAACTCGCCGCTGTTGCCCTCAAGCCGCGCGATCACACAATGGCCGAGCAATACGCTGATATCGCGACAGGCCCGTGCTTCACTCAAACCGGTTTGCAAGCGCACCCGCGCGACTTGTGGTTGCAGGTGCATGGCCAGCAGGAAACCTTCATACATGGTCAGCCGTGCGCGTACGGCATAAAGCCGTTGCGCAGACAGCCCTTGCAAGCGTTGCAGGCCCTGACGGACTTCTTGCAGCGAACGCAGGATTTCCCCGCGCGCCTGCAACACACGGGCGCGGTCGTAATGGGCCAGTGCTTCAAACAATGGATTGCCGACACGCTGCGCCAATTCCAGCGACTCACGGTTCAAATTGCGCGCACGCCACAAATCGCCGTCGGCGATGGCCAGGTTGGACAGGGTCGAGAGGCACATCAAGCGTTGCCCGTAGCGTTTGGCCGGCAGGCTCTGCAGCGCTTCAGTGCAATAAAGAAGCGTCAGATCACGGTTGCCGCGCCCGCGAGCGATGATGCCGCTCAGGGCCAGCCACTGCGCCAGCATCGACTTCTGCGCCGTGGCCGAAGGGGCCGGCAGGAAGCGGCTCAAATGGGCAGCCAGTTCCTCCGCGGCGTCCAGCTGACAGGCCAGCCCCAACGCCCAGCTATAGAGCACGATCAATCGGGGGGTGCTGATCAGCAGGCTGTCGGGCAGGTCCATTTTCCAGCGCAGCAACATGCCGACGTTCTGCTCGGCGAGCAGTTGTTCTTCAGAGAGGTTTTGCACCAGGTTCGCCGCAACGTCCAGATGCCCGGCACGCAACGCTTGCTCCACCGCTTCGTCGAGCAGCCCCTGTGCATTGAACCAGCGACATGCGCGCAAATGCAGGCTGGCCGCGGGCACTATCGTCTGCGCGGTGGGCCGGGTGCGCAGCAGGTCGGAAAACAGATGGTGATAGCGGTACCAGTGGCCGTGCTCGTCCAGTGGCACCAGGAACACTTGATGTGCCTGGAGGAAACGCAGGATTTCAGCACTGTCATGAGCTTCGCGAACCGCGTCGCAGAGCTCGCTGCAAAAACGTTCCTGGGGGGCTGTGTCGTAAAGGAACTGTTGCACTTCGGCCGGCAGGCAATCGATGACTTCTTCGAGCAGGTAATCGCGAATCAGTCCTTCCCCGCCGTGCAGCGACTGCGGCAACGCACCTTCTGTGCCCGCCTCGGCGGCTGCCAGCAACCAGAATCGCAGCCCCGCAACCCAGCCTTCACTGCGTTGAATCAGGCTTTCCAGCGCCTCACCACGCAATGAAGTGCTGTGGCGATCAAGCAACGTGAGGGCTTCATCGTGGGTCAGGCGAAGGTCCTGTTCATGCAGTTCGAGCAGTTGGCGCGACAGGCGCAAACGGGCCAGGTGCCAGTCCGGGCGCTGTCGACTGGTGACCATGACCAGCAAGCCATCCGGCAAATGATTGAGGAAAAATTGCAGGCAACGATCGAGCACCGGGCCTTGCGCAAGGTGGTAATCATCGAGCACCAGCAGCAAAGGCGTACTTGGCGACAGGTGAATGGCCAGCTCGTCCAGCAACCCGTCCAGCCATTCTTCAAAAGCGAACGGCTGATGGCGCTGGCGCATTTTCAGCAGTCCCAGCGCCTGGCTGCCCAGTGTCGGAAAGTAATCCTGGAGCCCTTCGAGCAACCGCTCAAGGAAACGCCCCGGGTCGCTATCTCGCGAACTCAACCCCAGCCACAGGCTTTGCCAGGAAGGTGGCAACCCCTGACAGAACTCCACCGCCAAGGAACTCTTGCCAAACCCGGCGGGTGCGCTGACCAGCAACAGCCTGCCACCGAGGCCAGCACTCAGGCGTTCGCACAGACGAGGCCGCAGCACATGGCCGTCGGGCAGCGGAGGCCTGAAAAAGCGCCCGTCCAATGCGGCGACGGAAACGCTTGCGGGGCCCGGGGGTGGGGACAGATCAGTCATGGCCGGCTCTTGTTTGAATTGCGGATGGCGGCGTTGCAGATGTCCGCAGACTAGCGGTAAACGGATAGGGAATGAAGGTTATTGCTACAAATGGCTACAAAAAGTCTACAAGCAGAGAGGTCGGTCAACCCGGCAACCACACCGCCTTTGTGAACTCCAAAAAAAAACGCCCCGAACCAGTCGGGGCGTTTTCGAGGATGCGGCCTCTGTTCAGTACAGGTTAACGAACCCCGTCCTGACGCAGTGCGGCCGGTGTGAAGTCACTGGTGGTGGCGGTGAAGCCGAAGTTATACGCGGACTTCTCTTCGTTCTTCATACCCAGCGCCAGGTAACGGCCCGATTGCAGGTCGTAGAGCACTTCCAAGGCATACCACGGCACTTGTTTGTCGTAGTAGTCTTCGGCATGCGCCTCAGCCACACGCCACAACTGGCCACGACCGTCGTAGTGATCGATCACCGCGGCTTGCCAGGTGTCTTCGTCGATGTAGAAGTCACGCTTGGCGTAGATGTGACGCTGGCCTTCTTTCAAGGTCGCCACCACATGCCAGACCCTACGCAGCTCGTAACGGGTCAGGTCCTGGTTGATGTGACCGGCCTTGATGATGTCGGTGTACTTGAGGTTCGGCGAATCGATTTTGTAGCTGTCGGAAGCGATGTACATCTCTTTCTTGCCTTCGAGCTTCCAGTCGTAGCGATCCGGCGCACCGTTGAACATGTCCAGGTTGTCGGAGGTACGCAGGCCATCCGCCGCAGTACCCGGCCCGTCATAGGACACTTGTGGTGCACGACGCACGCGACGCTGACCGGCGTTGTAGACCCACGCCGAACGCGGTTCCTTCACTTGGTCGAGGGTTTCGTGCACCAGCAGCACACCACCGGCCAGACGTGCCGGCGCGGTCACTTTCTGCTTGAAGTAGAACAGGATGTTGCCCGGGTTTTTCGGGTCGTAGTCCTTCATCTTGTCGCGGAAAACGAACTGATCCTCGAAGTACACCAGGCTGAACGAACCGTTCGGCTGTGGCGTGGCCTGGGTCACCAGACGGGTCACGCTGCCACCGCGATAGCGGGTAATGTGGTTCCAGATGACTTCAACGCCGCTTTTCGGAATCGGAAACGGTACGGCGGTTTCGAAGTTTTCCAGGCCGTTGCCGCCGGACACGAGGGTCGTTGCGGTGGCGTTTTTCTTGATGGCGGCGAACACGTCATCCGGCACGGTGGAGCCGCGATGGGACGGGTAAACCGGCATCTTGTAGGTTTCCGGGTAGCGCTTGAACATCGCGTACTGGCCCGGGGCGAGTTTCTCTTTGTACTGGTCGACGTTCTGCGCGGTGATGGTGAACAGCGGCTTTTCACTGGCGAACGGGTCGGACAGGAAACCCTTGCTGTCAACGGTGCCGGCGTTTTTCGGCATGGGCTTCCAGGCCGGAATCGAACCGTCGGCGTTGCCCGCCATCTCGGCACCCATCGGCGTCAGGCTCTTGCCCAGTTTGTCGGCTTCGGCCGCAGGGACCGCCGCCATTACGCTGCTCGCCAGCAGCGAAAGCCCCAAGACACCGGCGTGGAACAGACTCTTTGTTATTTTCATATGTGTGTTCGTCCTCAAAAAACAGTGCTTAGAAGTTCACGCCGACGCTGAGTGCAACAAAGTCGCGATCATCTACGGTGGTGTACTTGCCGTCGAAGAAGTTGGTGTAGGCCAGGCTTGCGGTGTAGGTGTTCTGGTATTCGGCATCGACGCCCAGGCTCACTGCTTTACGACCTTCTTCGAAGTTGCCGCCAGGGCCAGGCGAGTAACCGTTCACGTCGTGGGACCAGGCCACGTTCGGCTTGAGGTTCACGCCGGCGAACACGTCGTTGTATTCCCAGATCGCACGACCGCGGTAGCCCCACGAAGTCGCCGTGGTGAAGCCGTCGTTGTCGCAGTTGCGGCTGCGGTTGTTGGTGGCAGCGCCTGGACCAGCCCCGTTGATGGTGCTGGTGTTGAGTGCAACACAGGTGTCCAGAGCGCCCGAGGCGGGCAGACTACCCGGACCGTAGACCGGATCGCGACCATAACGAACCTCAGAGGTGCTTTCCAGGCCACCGACATGGGTCACGCCCACTTCGCCGACCAGTGTGAGACGACTGGCGCCCATGACTTGATCGAAGAAGTGCGTCAGGGTGGTCTGGAACTGGGTGACCTCTTTACGACGATAACCGTTCAGGTCGGTGCCCGGAGCGGCCGACAGCAACGAAGCGTTGGTCAACGGATTGTTCGGATTGTTGTTGCCCAAAGGACGAATGCCGGCGAACAGAATGTCGGTGGAGTTCAACTGCACCGGTGCGTTCGGACGGTAGCTGATCTCACCGCTCCACGCCGTACCGGTAGGCAGGGTGGTGGAGAAGCTCAAACCGTAGAGGCGAATGTCTTCAGGGTATTCGATGAAGTATTTCGAGTTACCCGCGACCAGCAGCGGACCCAGAGCCTGGAAAGCGCCTGGCAATGCCGCCACGCCGTTGTAGACCGATTGTGGCGCACCGGTGGCGCTGAAGATCGGCGCACGGCTGTGGTAGTTCATGAAGTAGGCACCGAACTCGGTGTCCAGCGGGTCGAACATGTACTTGAAGGACGCGCCCCACTGGCCGCTGTCGCGTGCATCACGATCGCCGCCACGCTGGACCAGAACACCTTCTTCGTTGACGTTGACACCGTTGGCTGCCAACGGGCCCAACGCGATGGCTGGAATCGTCGAGCGCTTGTTCAGCACGCGCAGGTTGTTGTCGCAACCGTCGGCGACGATGTCTGGTTGAGAGAAGAACGTGCCGCAGTTGTCGACAACGGTCTGGTCCCATTCCAGCTGGTAGAACGCTTCGGCCGAAAGGTTTTCGGTCAGGCTCTGGGACACATAGAACATGTTGACCGGGATCAGGCCTTCCTTGATCTCGGCACCGGGACGACGGAACGCAGACACGTCAATCGGGTTGATCGAGTTGATGCCGCCGCCGATGAATGTACTTTCACCCCAGCTCACGACCTGCTTGCCCAGACGCACGGAGCCCGGCTCATCGGCAACGGTGTAGTTGTGGTAGATGAAGGCGTCGAGGATTTGCCCGCCGGAGGACTTGGCGCCCTCTTTGCGGCCGTCGTTTTCGACGTTCTTGAATTCCAGGTTGGTATCTTGCAGCGCGAAGTCGTACCAGTATTTGCCCCGGACAAACACGCCGGTGTCGCCGTATTTCAATTCAAGGTCATGGATGCCCTTGAAGATCTTCGAGAACGCTTGCCCGCTCTTGAAGTTCAGGTGACCGTCATCGGAGGTCTGGGACAGGCCATGCCCGCCGTTGTTGACGCCGATCAGGTTCTTGTTCGGCTGTTGGGTCGAGATACTCATACCCAGGGACAGCGACGAGTCGAACTGACCTTCGATTTCACCAACGTTGAAACTGACGCCGAATGCAGGCCCGGCGAGCGAAGAGGCGAGACTGACCGCCAGGGGCAATTTCGCCCGGCGCCAGAACTTGTTTACTGATGTCATCGACGCTACTCCATGTGCATTATTGTTATGGCAGTGAGCACTTCTAAAAACGTTGTGGGTGACGGGGAGCCAAGGCGTCCCGAAGTCACTCCAAAATTGCATCGCCCCGTTTTGTGCGTTTGCTCCGTTCTTAAAAATCCTTGAGCGGACTATAGCCAGCAGGTAGTAGAGCTTGATCCCTCTAAAGTGTGATTTGCAGCTGCCGGCCACTCTGGAACAGTCCTTTCGCCAGTCCGACACATGTCGGCACGGCAAGGATGGCTGAAAATTCGGATTACACAAGCCAAGCGCTTGCTTGGTGGGGCTGGCGTGCCCTTTCGGGCACACCGGAGGACGCTTAAAGCGTCGAGAGGAACGCGCTGTTGTTGGCCTGCCATTCAGTGATGTCGAGGCGGATGCGCTTCTTGTCGAGCTTGCCGACGCTGGTCTTGGGAATTTCAGTAACAAGGGCAATCTGGCTAGGAATGGCCCACTTGCTCAGGTGCCCCAATTCCACGAACGGCTTGAGGTGTTCCTTGAGTTCCCGGGCCCCGATCTCATGCCCTTCGCGAAGCACCAGCAGAGCGAACGGGCGCTCGCCCCACTGCGGATCGGCGATGCCCACCACTGCTACTTCGCGTACCGAAACGTGGCGACTGATCAAGTCTTCGAGGTCCAGGGACGAGATCCACTCGCCACCGGTCTTGATCACGTCCTTGATGCGGTCTCGAATGTCGATCACGCCCATGGCATCCAGCGTCGCCACGTCGCCGGTATGCAGCCAGCCTCCGGCCCAGAGCTCGGCGCCCTTCTGCGGTTCGTTGAAATAGCCTTCGGTGAGCCATGGCGCACGCAGCACGAGCTCGCCCTGGGTCTCGCCATCGGCGGGCAGGAAATTGCCGTCAGTGTCGACGATCGCCGCTTCCACCAAGGGCCCCGGCACGCCGGCCTTGATGCGATAGGTGGTGCGTTCGTCTTCGCTGCCGGCCATCAACTCATCATTGAGGTGAGCACACGACACCAGCGGCCCGGTTTCCGACATGCCGTAAGCCGCGGTCAACTGGATGCCCTTGCTCTTGGCCGCTTCGTACAGCGTACGGTTGAGCGCACTGCCGCCGATGACGATTTTCCAGCCGCCGAAATCCGTGCCTTGCGCCGCTTTGGCGTTGAGGATCATTTGCAGAATGGTCGGTACGCAGTGGGAAAAGGTGACCTTCTCCTTGTGCCACAGCTCCACCAGGTATTCCGGGTCGTAGCGGCCGGGATACACCTGCTTGAGCCCGAGCATGGTCGCCACATACGGCAAGCCCCAGGCATGCACATGGAACATCGGGGTGATCGGCATGTACACGTCGCTGGTGCCCAGCAGGCGCACGCTGTCGATGGAGCCCATGATGGTCGACACGCCCATGGTGTGCAGGACCAGTTGCCGGTGGGTGAAATACACACCTTTGGGGTTGCCGGTGGTACCGGTGGTGTAGAACGTGGTCGCGACGGAGTTTTCGTCGAAGTCCTGGAAGTCGTATTGCGCACTGGCAGCCGCCAGCAGTTGCTCGTACTCGCCGATCAGGTTCGGCAGATCGGCGGTTTTCTCCGGCAGATCAGTCAGCAGCAGGGTTTTCTCGACCGTGGTCAAGTGCCCGGCAATCGCCTGGTAAAGCCCCACGAACTCGCTGTTGACCAGTACAAAGCGGTCCTCGGCGTGGTTCATGGTGTAGAGGATCTGTTCCGGCGACAGGCGCACGTTGATCGTGTGGATCACCGCGCCGATCATCGGGATGGCGAACATGCATTCCAGGTAGCGATGGCTGTCCCAGTCCATCACCGCCACCGTATCCCCGGCCTTGACCCCGGCGGCCGTCAGCACGTTGGCCAGCCGCGCGACCCGTTCGATCAGGGTCGGATAGCTGTAGCGCAACTGGTCGCGGTAAATGATCTCGCGGGTTTTCTCATAACGAGCGCCGGACATCAGCAGCCGCTTGATCAGCAGCGGATACTGGTAAGCGCCTTCGGCTGGGGGGATAACGCGAGTCTGCAACATATGAATCCCTTTTCTGGCTGCACGGTGTTGGCTGAATAAAAGCACTTTAGTGCCCTTCAATGTCAGCCAAATCAGCCAAAGGAATGATTTGCAGAGCCGTACAAATGCTAGCTTTGCGCCAGCATTTGCAGGATGTCGAGGATCAGCCCGCTATCAATGCATCTCGGTGAACGCGAGTTTCACGCCGATGGCGATCAGCACCACGCCCATGGTGCGGTCGAACCAGTGGCCCATGCGGGCGAAACCGGCGCGCACACGCTGTTGGCTGAACAGCCGCGCCACCAGGCAAAACCACAGCGCCGTCGCCGCCGCGAGATAGACCCCGTAACCGGCTTGCACCGCCAACGGCGTATGCGGGTTGATCACCACGGTGAACAACGACAGGAAGAACAGCGTGGCTTTCGGGTTCAGGCCGTTGGTCACAAAACCGGAGGTGAACGCGCCCCGGGCGGTGCGCTCGCCGGTTTCCTTGTGCAAGTTGTCATCGACAGCCTTGGCCGGTTGCGCGCGCAGGGCCTTGTAGCCGATGTACAGCAGGTACGCGGCGGCGGCCCATTTCAGCGCGTTGAACAGTACGATCGACTGGGACACGATCAGGCCGATGCCCAGCAGCGAATAGCCGACGTGCAGGAAAATGGCGGTGCCGACGCCCAGCGCCGTCCAGGTACCGGCGCGCCGACCGTGGGTCACGCTTTCACGCACCACCACGGCAAAGTCCGGGCCGGGACTGGCCACGGCGAGCAAGTGAATCAGGGCAACGGTCAAGAACTCTGTCCAGTACATGGGGGCTCCTTTGGGGCAGATCGGTCGAAAAGAAAAATGTCAGGCTGACAACATCCCTGTAGTAGCTGGCAAAGCCTGCGTTCGGCTGCACAGCCGTCGTGAAATCAGGCACCGCGCTCTTACAGAAAGTCCGCATGTTCCGGGTTTACGACTGCTGCGCAGCCGAACGCAGGCTTCGCCAGCTGCTACGGGGGGGCGGTGCTTCATCGCATAGCGCGTCAACTTCGCCACTTGGTGCACTGCGTAACCATTTGTTTCATCTGATAGGCTCGGCAGATTACGCCTTCAGTTCAATGCACAAAAGGTACAGTTGATGACGAACTCTCGCCGCGCCGTTTTCCTCGACCACCCGTCCCTGGACCTTGGCGACCTCGACCTCAACCCGTTGCGTGATTGCTTCGACGACTTGCAACTGTTCGCGCAGACCCTGCCAGATCAAGTGATCGAACGCCTCAAGGGCGCCACGGTGGCCATCAGCAACAAGATCCTGATCAACGCCGACGCCATCGCCGCCAGCCCCGACCTGAAGCTGATCCTGATCACCGCCACCGGCACCAACAACGTCGATCTCGCGGCCGCCCGCGCCCATGGCGTTACCGTTTGCAACTGCCAGGGTTACGGCACGCCGTCGGTGGCGCAGCACACGATCATGTTGCTGCTTAACCTGGCGACGCGCTTGGCCGATTATCAAAAAGCCGTGGGTGAAGGTCGCTGGCAGCAGGCGAAACAGTTCTGTCTGCTCGATTACCCGATCGTCGAACTGGAAGGCAAAACCCTCGGATTACTCGGCCATGGCGAACTCGGCGGCGCCGTCGCACGACTGGCCGAAGCATTCGGCATGCGCGTGCTGCTGGGTCAGATCCCGGGGCGCCCTGCCCGGCCGGATCGTTTGCCGCTGGATCAACTGTTGCCGCAGATCGACGCCCTCACCCTGCACTGCCCGCTCAACGAACACACCCGCCACTTCATCGGCGCCCGTGAACTGGCCTCGATGAAACCCGGCGCCTTCGTGGTCAATACCGCGCGCGGTGGTTTGATCGATGAGCAGGCGCTGGCCGATGCCCTGCGCAACGGTCATCTGGGCGGCGCGGCCACCGACGTACTGAGCGTAGAGCCACCGACGGCGGGCAATCCTTTGCTGGCCGATGACATCCCGCGCTTGATCGTCACCCCGCACAACGCCTGGGGCAGTCGCGAAGCACGACAGCGAATCGTCGGGCAGTTGACCGAAAACGCGCAGGCTTTCTTCAGCGGTACAGCGCTGCGGGTCGTCAGTTGATAAACTGCCGCACTTTTTTTCAAGGAGCAGAGTATGGATCCGCGCAGTGAAGTACTGCTTCGTCAGCCCGAGTTATTCCAGGGTTCGGTGTTGTTGGCCGGTTTGCCCGCCGACGATCTGCTGGGCCGACTGCCCGCTGCCCATGGTTGGTGCTGGCACGCCGGCGACCAGGCCGCGCTGGACGCCCGTTTCGCCGAGCGCAGCCATTTTGGTGTGAACGCCCCCGAGCGTGCGTTTGAAACCGCCGTGGTGTTTTTGCCCAAGTCCAAGGACCTGACCGATTACATCCTCAACGCCCTCGCCTCGCGCCTGGCCGGCCGTGAACTGTATCTGGTCGGTGAAAAACGCAGCGGCATCGAAGGCGCCGCCAAACAACTGAACCCGTTCGGCAAGCCGCGCAAACTCGACAGCGCCCGTCATTGCCAGCTCTGGTTGGTCACCGTGGCCAACGCGCCAGAAGCCAAGTCGCTGGAAAGCCTGGCGCAGACCTATGAACTGCCACTGGCTGAAGGGCCATTGAAAGTCATCAGCCTGCCGGGCGTGTTCAGCCACGGTCGGCTGGATCGCGGCAGCGCACTGCTGCTGGAGCATCTGGACAAGTTGCCGAGCGGCCACTTGCTGGACTTCGGTTGCGGCGCTGGCGTGTTGGGCGCGGCGGTGAAGCGTCGTTATCCGCACAATCAGGTGACCTTGCTCGACGTCGATGCGTTTGCCGCGGCCAGCAGTCGCCTGACCCTGGCGGCCAATGGTCTGGAAGCTGAGGTGATTACCGGCGACGGGATCGACGCTGCACCGATGGGTTTGAGTGCGATTTTGAGCAACCCGCCGTTCCATGTCGGGGTCCATACCGATTACTTCGCTACAGAGAACTTGCTGCGAAAAGCGGCCAAACATCTGAAAAACGGCGGCGAGCTGCGGCTGGTCGCCAACAGCTTCCTGAAGTACCAACCACTGATCGAAGAGCACCTCGGCGTGTGTGCAATCAAGGCCGAGGGACAGGGTTTCCGAATCTACCGGGCCAAACGCGGCTGACAAATAAGTGCTTGCCTAACGGATTTTGCCTAGGCAGAATCCGCTCCGTCCTAGGGGAGTAGTCTCCCACGAGCGCCATGCTCGTCCGGCATACGTCAACATACTTGGTCCTCAGACCATGGCGTATGCGACCCAAGCGTCCGCATCAGACGGTACGCAGGGTTTGACAAGACCTATGACACGAACACCTTACCCGGGGCGGGAAGGCTGTACGTGTCATAGCCGTGTCGACCCGCCCCTTAGGAAAAACCCTGATGATGCTGGATTCACTTCTCGTTCCGACCGCAATCGTTGCCTTGGCCGAAATCGGCGACAAGACGCAACTGCTCGCGCTCATTCTCGCTGCCCGCTTCCGCAAGCCATGGCCAATCATCGCCGGCATCGTCGCCGCGACCCTGGCCAACCACGCCGCCGCCGGTGCCGTCGGTGCCTGGTTCGGCAGCTTCTTCTCGAATGCGACATTGCACTGGATCCTGGCCGCCAGCTTCACCGCGACCGCGTTGTGGACCCTGGTGCCGGACAAGATGGACGATGACGTCAGCACCGCGCGCAAGTTCGGGCCTTTCCTGACCACGCTGATTGCGTTTTTCCTGGCGGAAATGGGTGACAAGACCCAGGTCGCCACCGTGATGCTGGCGGCGCAATACCCGGATCTGTGGCTGGTCATCATCGGCACCACTGCGGGCATGTTGATTGCCAACGTGCCGGTGGTGCTGGCCGGTAACTTTGCGGCGGACAAATTGCCATTGACCCTGATCCGTCGACTGGCGGCGTCGGCGTTCTTCATCCTGGCGATTGTTGCGGTGTACAAGGCGATGCAGAGCAGCGGTTGGGTTTAACCCGGCAAGTCGGTAGACCGCGATATCGTTCGTCATCGGAGCGCCGCCCGGAGCCGGCTCACTCCTAATAGGGTTAGTGTCGATCACAAAACCAATGTAGGAGTGAGCCGGCTCGCGATGAGGCCCTCACCGGCAATGCAAAAACATCAGGATTTACGCGCGTTCTCGTACAACGGCATCACCTTCGGAATCGCCCCTTGCAACGCCGCGGTCCGACTGCTGGACGACGGGTGAGTGCTGAGAAACTCCGGTGGAGCCCCTTCGTCCGCCTTGCTCATTTTTTCCCACAGGGTAATCGCCGCATTCGGGTTGTAACCCGCACGTGCCGCCAGCTCCAGACCGATCAGGTCGGCTTCGTTTTCATTGGTGCGGCTGTTGGGCAAGGTCATCAACAGGTTCACGCCGTTATTCCCCACCTCGACAATCGCTGCCGGCGCACCCGCCGCTATGGCCAACTGTTGCATCAGATTCACGCCATAGGATTTGGATAACGCTTCACGGCCGTGCTCGCGCAAGGCGTGGGCGATTTCATGCCCCATCACCGCGGCCAGCTCGTCGTCAGTCAGTTGCAGTTTCTCGATCAGCCCGGTGTACACAATGATCTTGCCGCCAGGACCGCAGTTGGCGTTGAGCTCATCATTTTTGATCAGGTTGACCTCCCACTGCCATTGCGCCGCATCCGGGCGAAACGTCGGCGCCTGGGCGATGAGCCGATCGGCAATTGCTTGAACACGCGCGGCCTCGGTACTGGTCTTGTCGAGGATGTTTTTGTTGGTCGCATCCCCCACGGTCTGCTTGTAGTCCTGCGCGTAAGCCTGATTGACCTGTTCACTCGACAACAAGGTGGTCATGTGTTGCTGGCGCACTACACCGACTTCACCTGCACTGGTCGTGTTGACGGTCTCGCAGCCGTTCAGCAGCAAGGCCGCCCCCAACACGCACGCCACCAGAGACTTGTTCATCACGGCACTCCCATAAAGCCGTCACCCGACTCGGGACGACGGCAGTAGCAAAAAATTCATACAGCACTGACTGCCTTGCCGCACAAAGGTTCGGCACCTTTCTGATTGCGACACGGGCACGTCCAAAACAGTCATTTCACCTGCCCCCGCTCATGGCTGTCCGCCCCGCTGCCGATACACCAGCGCAGACGTCCTCTTGCGTGCGGAGCACCCATGAAATTCAAGTCGATCCAGTTTTCCGTGGCCGCCCTCGCTGGCGCCATCGTACTTAGCGTAGTCGCCGCACTGGTGCTGTACGCGTTGTTCTCCGGCGCCCGGACGCAAGACATGGTCCAGCAACGGACCCAGGCGCAATTCGAGCAAGTCATCGAACAGCGCCTGACGTCGCTGGCGCAAACCCAGGTCAGCCAGATCCAGCGTGAACTCGAAGCACCCCTGCTGATCGCTGGCGGGCTGGTGCGGGTCAACGCCTTGATCGGCACGCAGGGGCCCGACGGCCAGCCGCTGCTGAATGTGAGCCGCGAGCAGTTGATCAGTCTGATCAAGGAAAACGTGGCCAAGAACCCGAAGATCCTCGGCACCTATATCGGCTGGGAAAAGAACGCTCTCGACCACAACGATGCCGCCTACGTCGACACCAAAGTGACCGGCATCGACGCCAGCAACGGGCGCTTCCTGCCGTGGTGGTTCCGCAACGATGATGGCACCCTCGGCCTGGACAAGCTGGTGGACGTCGACGACCAGAAAACCCTGTCCACCGGTGTGCGCGCCAGCGAGTACTACCTGTGTTCCAAGGAAACCAAAAAATCCTGCGTGATCGATCCGGCGCCTTACAAGGTCGGCGATAAAGTCGTCATGCTCGCCTCCTTTATTGAACCGATCATGCTCAACGGCGCCTTCCAGGGCATCGTCGGCGCCGACCTGTCGGTAAACTTCATTCAGGAAATGCTCCTGGGCGCGAACCAGAAACTGTACAGCGGCGCAGGGGAAATGGCGTTGATCGGCGGTAACGGCCGGATCGTGGCCTACACCAAGGACCCGAGCAAATTCGGCGAGAAGGTCAGCGACATCCTCGACAGCCAGCAGATCGCCAACATGGGCAACCTCAAGCATGGCGAAGTGACCTACACCGTCGACAAGGCCCACGACCGGATCGAGTTGTACCTGCCGTTCGGTATCGGCCAGACCGACGCGCGCTGGACCCTGATGCTCCAATTGCCACTGAATGCGGTGATGGCCGACCTGCAAAAACTCCAGGGTGACCTGAATGCACAGCGCAAATCCGACACCTTCGGCATGGCCATGGTCGGTTTGTTGATCGCCGGTATCGGCTTGCTGGTGATCTGGCTGGTGGGCCACGGCATTGCCCGGCCACTCAAGCAGATGGTGGCGATGCTCGATGACATTGCCAAAGGCGAAGGCGACCTGACGCGCCGCCTGACCAGTGATCGCGCTGACGAACTGGGCTCGATTGCCAAAGGCTTCAACACATTCCTCGCCAAGTTGCAGGCGATGATCACCCAGGTCGTGACGTCGGTGCAGAGTGTCAGCGATTCGTCGGAACACACCGCCGACATCGCCATCCGCACCAACATCGGCGTGCAGAAGCAAATGGCCGAGATCGATCAGGTGGCGACGGCGGTGCATGAAATGACCGCCACCGCCCAGGACGTGGCGCGCAATGCAACCCAGGCCGCGCAAGCCGCCAGCCATGCCGACCAGGCGGCGGCGCAGGGCATGCAGATCGTGCGGGACACCTCGAATTCGATTGGCGTGCTGGCAATAGAAATCGGCAAGGCTGTGGGTGTGGTGCAAACCCTAGCCAAGGACAGCGAAAACATCAACGCGATCCTCACGGCCATTCGCGGGATCGCCGAGCAGACCAACCTGCTGGCCTTGAACGCGGCCATCGAAGCGGCCCGTGCCGGTGAACAGGGCCGTGGTTTTGCGGTGGTGGCCGATGAAGTGCGCAACCTGGCGCAGAAAACCCAGAAGGCCACCGAAGAAATCCAGACCATGATCCAGCAACTGCAACAAGGCACCCGCGACGTGGTGCGAGTCATGGAGGACAGCCAGAACCGTACCGACGAAAGCGTGCAGCACGCGGCGAAAGCCGCCGAGGCGCTGGAGACAATTACTCAGGCGGTGTCGGTGATCAACGACATGAACACGCAGATTGCCAGTGCGGCCGAGGAACAGAGCGCGGTGGCGGATGACATTAACCGCAACGTGATCAACATTGGGCAAGTGGCCAATGAAGTGGCTGGCGGGGCAGATGAATCGAGCGCGGCGAGTGCGGACCTGACCAAGCTGGCTGAACAGCAGCGGCGGTTGATCAACCAGTTCAAGGTTTAGTGTGCAGTGATCGTTCCCAGGCTCTGCGTGGGAACGATCAATCAACCCGGGGTCAAACACTCCGGCGCATTCAGCTTCGGATCATTCACCAGATTCGCCAGCACCCGCTCGCGCAACGCCGCCGGTTCGCTGGCCAGCAAGGCCTGCAAGGTATGCAACGGCGTCTCCGGATCCAGCCACGCCGCCTGCCCCGCCTCGTCCAGAATCAACGGCCGACGCTGACTCGCCGCCGGCTGCGTGATCACCGCCGTGCTCAACCACACCTGCTCCTGCACCGGGTACGCTTCCCAGATCGCCGCAAAAAACAACGAAGAGCCCTCCCCCGGCGTCAGCCAGTACGGGCGTTTGCGCGTAGTGCCGCGCCATTCATAGAAACCATTGGCTGGTAGCAGGCAACGGCGCTCGCGAAAGGCCTGGCGAAACATCGGTTGCTCGGCGACGGTTTCAGCCCGGGCATGGGCCGGGGTGCGGGACAGGTCGGTCAGCCATGGTGGTGTCAGGCCCCAACGGGCGCGGGCCAGTTCACGCTGGCCGTCTGCACCGGCACGCAGCATCAACACCGAATCGTTGGGGGAAATATTCCACTGGGCCTGCTGATCGGCAGGGAAACCGGGCAGGGCCGCGAAGGCGGGGTTCCAGCGAAACAAGGCATAACGTCCACACATGGGGCAACACGACTCTGAATAAAACGAACGTCAGCCTAACAGACCAGCGTGCCGGGAAAGCTTTCCGGTTCATCGCCGGGCAGCGGCAGCGCGGCATTGTACGCGGTGATCAGCTCACGGGCGTATTCGGCCTGGTCGTTATCGACGGACAACCCGAGCAGGCCGAAAATCGGCAACTCGCCCGAGCCGCCCAGCAAGTCGCGGCCCACCAGGTGCGCCTCGATGCCTTCGCTGGCGAGCATGCCTTGCAGCAATTCACCTTCCATCAGGTTTTCCGGCTCGTAGATCCGCTGCATGGGCGCCCCTCATTCGTTCTCGCTGAAGACTTCCAGAAACCAGTCTTCGCCATGAACCTGCAATACGAACGTGATCGGCCGACAACACACCTGACAGTCCTCGATGTAGGTCTGATCGCCGCCGGACAGGTCCACCGTCGTCTCGACCTCTTCACCACAATACGGACATTCATACAGTGCGCTTTCCAGCATCGCGGTCTCCCAGGTGACTTGTGCGTATAATCGCCGGTCTATTTGCAGGGCTATTTTTGTCTGGCTATTTTTTCAGACCGTGCCCTGCCGGTTTTTGATCAAAACCTTTACTTACCCTAGCCGTTTCTAACAAGAGAGCATGATGGGCGAATTCGATGCCATCCGACCTTACGACGACAGCGAAGTCCCAGCGGTACTGGACAGGCTGCTTGGCGACAAGGCGTTTCTAGATATCCTCACCCACTTCCGCTTCCCGCGTTTTGCCGGTGCTTTCGGCTGGATGCTCAAACCTCTTATAGCTCATCGGCTGCGTCGCGAGTTCGCTGGCGTGCATTCGGTGGCCACATTGCAGGACAAGGTCGAGATGTACGTCGACCACACCATCGAGCGCGCCACAGACGGTGTCACCTACACCGGCGTCGAGCAGTTCAAGTCCGGCAGCGCCTACCTGTTCATCGCCAACCACCGCGACATCGTGATGGACCCGGCCTTCGTCAACTACGCCGTGTACCACGCCGGCCTGCCGACACCGCGCATCGCGATTGGCGACAACCTGCTGCAAAAGCCGTTCGTCAGCGACCTGATGCGCCTGAACAAGAGCTTCATCGTGCACCGCTCGATCACCGGTCGCCGCGAGAAGATGGCGGCCTATCAACTGCTGTCGGCCTACATCAATCACTCGATCCGCAACGATTGCGCCTCGATCTGGATCGCCCAGGCTGAAGGCCGGGCGAAGGACGGCGACGACCGCACCGAATCGGCCATCCTCAAGATGTTCCACATGAGCCGCAAGGACGAGCCATTCGGCGAAGTCATTCAGTCGCTGAACCTCACCCCTGTGTCGATCAGCTATGAATACGACCCGTGCGATCAGGCCAAGGCCCGCGAGTTGTTCATCCGCGCCACCACCGGCAGCTACACCAAAGTGCCGGGCGAGGACGATGTGAGCATTGCCAAGGGCATCACCGGCTACAAGGGCCGGGTCCACGTGAACTTCGCCGCGCCGATCACCGAGCTGTTCGAAGACACCAAGCAATTGGCGATCGAGATGGACAAGCAAATTCTCGGTGGCTATCGCCTGTTCCCGGTGCATTACCTGGCCTACGCCCAATGGAAAGACGCCGACCCACAATTGCAGGTGCCCAAAGCGTCTGAAGTATTTGCGGCCGACGAACTGGCCAAGGCGCAGGAAGAATGGAACAAGCGCCTTGAGGGCTGCCCCGAGGAACATCGTCCGTTCCTGGTGCTGCAATATGCGACGCCGGTGCGCAATCAGTACCGGGTGAAGGCCGGGTTGCCGCTGTAAGGCTTCCGACTGGATACGACAACGGCGCCCTAGGGCGCCGTTTTCATTGCTGCAGTTTTTGCTGTCAGACCCGCGTGCTGATCCACGACACCAGCAACGCCAATCCCAGGCAGGCGAAACCGAAACGATAGAAAAAGCGGTTCATGCGCAAGGTCGCCCAATCCAGGGTCGGCTCGACGTTGGGCTGGCGCTGGCGCTGGGACACGATACTGGCCATGGCGCGCTGTTCGCGGCGACGAGTGGCGTGCAGCAGCCAACTGCCGGGGAAGGCCAGCAGCAAGGCCAGCAGATTGACCAGTTTGGCGGGATGGGCGGTAAACAGCGTCATCAAATGCAGTGACATCACGGACCTCAAACAAAACAGGTGTGGCAGGCGCCGAACCGACGACTGCGGCGCGGATTCTACCGAAAGCCTCCCCTCCTGCACCCGCTTTACGACAAATAACTGACCATTTGGCAGATTCCTGACTTGAGTCACAGCTTCGTCATCTGAATCCGTCAGTCTCCCGCACCTCGAAAACAGACATGGATATCGTCATGCTTCACGCTGAAAACCAGGATCGCCTGTACCTCATCTCCCCGAGCGACGAACAACAAAACCTTGTGGGAAGCCTCGCCTTCAATGTTCAGGACCGCCACTGGCTGGTGTATTGCGCGCTGGGCGGGCATCAACATGCGGATTTGCCGGAAGCGGATTTGTTGACCGGAGTGAGTGTGCTGGACTTCTACTCCGAAGCCGCCTGACACAACACATTCCTTGTAGGAACGAGCCTGCTCGCGAAGGCGTCGCGTCAGTCGACATCGACTTTGACTGACTCTCCGCTTTCGCGAGCAGGCTCCCACCGTTGTTCGGTGACGTAGGCATAAATGAAAAAGCCCGGGGCCATTG
Organism: Pseudomonas mucoides; assembly: GCF_015461845.1. Taxonomy (GTDB): domain Bacteria; phylum Pseudomonadota; class Gammaproteobacteria; order Pseudomonadales; family Pseudomonadaceae; genus Aquipseudomonas; species Aquipseudomonas mucoides. The sequence continues at coordinate 427,137 of NZ_JACOPW010000004.1, forward strand.
CTGGCTCCGGGCTTTTTTGATTCTGGCGAAAAGTTACTCGCCGAGAACCTGACCCACGGTCGGATCCTTGAACAGACGCGTCAACGCATCGCTCAACACATCGCTGACCAGCTTGGTGTTGGTTTCCTGGTTCGGTGCCATGCCGAAACGCTGGTCCAGGGATGCGCCGTAACGACCGCTGTAACGACGATTGGCGTTCTGCACATCGGAGCGAAAGGTCGCGCCGATGGTCGCTTCAGTCACGTACATGCCTTCTTTAGGCGACTGATATTTCAGCTCGGCCAGGGTCACGGTGATTTGCGGTGCGTTCGGTGCATTGTTGGTCGGGGTAAAGCCCAGCAACCGCACGGCCGCTTCGGCCTGCGCCTGCAGCTTCGGCAGAATCTGTGCGCCCTGCACGGTGATCGCGCTGGTTTCCGGGTACAGGCCGCCGCGCGTGCCCAGCGTTGGCGACGGACGACCGTCGACCACGCGCACCACCACTGGCTGGCCATGGCCGACCGGCGCCAGCTGAGTGGTCAGCTTGGGCTCAGGGTTCAGTTGTTGCGGGCTGTGGGCGCAGCCGACGAGGGTCAAACTGGTCACAGTGATTAAACCGAACAACAGGCGTTGCAACATGCGCTTCTCTCCAGAATCAGGCACAAACAGGCTTGCAGTATAGCGGTGGGCCACTGCGGCGAACCAGTGGCCTTCAATCAATACTGAAATGTCTGACAAACCCTTGGGAAAGCGGTTCCTGTCACACATCTGTCATCGTTCATACACTGGCACGTAACGGCTAGTGGGCAAACTCCACTGCAGTCCCCCATCAGGTACTTCGCCATGCGCTACCTCATCTCATTGTTCGCGCCACGCCCGTTGCACCGTTGCTTTGCCCTGCTCGACAGCAATGGTCATTGCCAGGCGTTCAAGCAGTGCAGCCTCCAGCCGATGGGCGATAGCTGGGTCGAAATCGAAGAAATCCGCCTCAACTGGCTGCATCAGCCTCTGCCCCCTAGCGCCCGCGTGAGCACCCGCCAGCCACGCGCACGGGTGCAACATCTGTTGACCACCTGACCGAACGCCTAATAAAAGTCATTAAACACGTCCATTTCCCTGCGTTTCTTAGATACAATCTCCCCCCGATTATAAGGACGTCTCCTGATCGGGCCTCGCAGCATCGTCAATGCCTTGGTATTGACACCCCGCACCGCCCACAGAGAGCCGCCCACACAGATCGAGTGAAGCTGGCGCGCTTGCTGTTCCCTGAGCAAAAACCCCGCTTTTCGCGAATCTGCAGAGCTGTCATTACGCTCGGTCACTGAGCTGTTTGCCCGTTTTGCCTGCCATGTACCCCATGACGGCAATCCATCCGGGCACGGTGCCAGGCTGGGACAGCCCTTTTTTGAGGTTCACGTCTTCAAAAGAGCGTGAAAAAAACGGGTTTTCACAACTTCACAAGAGTGTGGCGAGCAAATGAATAGTTTTGCGTCTGAACATGCACCATTAGCGTCTGAAACAGCCCAACGACACAGGACCGAGCGTTCCTCGAATACCGGAGCCTGAAGCCTGTCCGCTACGGATTTGGTTGCACAAACGGATGTATCGACCATAAGTCGAATTGCCAGTCGCGCGTTCAAATGAGTTCATAGACCTCATTGACCCGGCCGGTAGCGTCCGTCGAAGTTGCAAAAAATTGCGAAGATTCGGACATGGCGATACTGACCATGAGTACCAGGGGCCTCACTGACACGCCCCGGAACGCCTGGCAGCCATGCCGACAATTTGGTGCTGCAGATTTTGGAGACGCGTTAAATGGCGCATAACGAAGCAGTCGACGTAGTACTGGTTGGGGCCGGCATCATGAGTGCCACCCTGGCGGTATTGCTCAAAGAGCTCGACCCCGCGATCAAGCTGGAAGTCGTCGAGCTGATGGATTCCGGTGCTGCGGAGAGTTCCAACCCGTGGAACAACGCCGGTACCGGTCACGCCGGGCTGTGTGAGCTCAACTACACGCCACAGGCGGCTGATGGCACCGTCGACATCAAGAAAGCCGTGCACATCAACACTCAGTTCGAGGTGTCGAAGCAGTTCTGGTCCTACCTGACCAAGAAAGGCACGTTCGGCTCCTGCAAGTCGTTCATCAGCCCGGTGCCGCACCTGAGCTTCGTGCAAGGTGACAGCGGCGTTTCCTTCCTCAAGGAACGCTTCAAGGTGCTGAGCAAGCACCACGCCTTCGCGGACATGGAATACACCGAAGACAAAGCCAAGATGGCCGACTGGATGCCGCTGATGATGCCGGGCCGTCCGGCCGACGAAGTCGTCGCTGCGACCCGCGTGATGAATGGCACAGACGTCAACTTCGGCGCCCTGACCAATCAACTGCTCAAGCACCTGACCAGCGCGCCCGACGCACAGGTCAAGTACTGCAAGCGCGTGACCGGCCTGAAGCGCAACAACGGCGGCTGGACTGTCAGCATCAAGGACGTCAACAGCGGCAACACCCGTGACGTCGACGCGAAATTCGTCTTCCTCGGCGCTGGCGGCGCGGCATTGCCGCTGTTGCAGGCTTCGGGTATCGAAGAAAGCAAAGGCTTCGGCGGCTTCCCGATCAGTGGCCAATGGCTGCGTTGCGACAACCCGGAAGTGGTCAAGCACCACCAGGCCAAGGTGTACAGCCAGGCCGCCGTGGGTTCGCCACCGATGTCTGTGCCGCACCTGGACACCCGTGTCGTCGATGGCAGCAAGTCCCTGTTGTTCGGACCTTACGCCGGGTTCACCACCAAGTTCCTCAAGCACGGTTCCTTCATGGACCTGCCGATGTCGGTTCGCGCCGGCAACATCGGTCCGATGCTGGCCGTGGCGAAAAACAACATGGACCTGACCAAGTACCTGGTCAGCGAAGTGATGCAATCGATGGAACAGCGTCTGGAATCCCTGCGTCGCTTCTACCCGGAAGCGAAAGCCGAAGACTGGCGCCTGGAAGTGGCCGGCCAACGGGTTCAGATCATCAAGAAAGACCCGAAAAAGGGCGGCGTCCTGCAGTTCGGTACCGAACTGGTCGCGGCCAAGGACGGTTCCCTTGCAGCACTGCTTGGCGCTTCCCCAGGTGCTTCGGTGACGGTTTCGATCATGCTTGAGCTGATCGAAAAATGCTTCCCGACCAAAGCGTCTGGTGAGTGGGCGGCCAAACTGGCGGAAATCTTCCCGGCTCGGGAAAAGGTTCTGGAGACCGACGCAGCGCTGTATCGCAAGATCAATGCGCACAACAACGTCGCGCTGGAACTGGTTGAAGCCAGTAATGAGACCGAAAGCTACGCTTGATTCGGCCCCATAAAAAACGCCCCGTTCTCAGTGAGAGCGGGGCGTTTTTTTATGGCCGCGGAAACGGATGATCCGGGTTATTCAGGGCAACAGTTTAACCGCGGGCCTTGGCGATCATCTCGATGTAGTCGGCCGCGTTGCGCTGATCCTTGATCAGGGCGACGAAGTCATTGCCGTGCTCATCCTTACCGTCCAGGTCCAGGCCAGCCTCGACGAAAAACGTCAGAAAACGCTCGAAGTCATCGATGCGCAGGCCGCGGTAAGCCTTGATCAACTTGTGCAGCGACGGCGAAGTGGCGTCGACTGGCTCGAAATCGAGGAACAACTTGATCTGCTCGTCGCCGATCTCGTCACCAATCACTTGTTTCTTATCTTTACGCATTGCCGACTCCAGCTCGCAGACATTACACGGGGCGGGCAGTTTACCCCTGCCCGGGCACAAGGCTCAACGCGGACGAACAGCACCGGTATGCAGATCAGCCCAGACATGGCCGTTGGCATAGCTCAGGAACTGGCAATACACCGTGTCATTGCGCAACAAGTCGATTACCACACGGTACTGCGCCATCGGGTAAAACAGCGTCAGGGTTTTGCTTTTGTCGTCGTAGATCGGCTTTTTCAGGCTTTTGCTTTCGCCATCGAAGTTGACCAGTACCTGGCTGATGCTCGCGCCCTTATTCAAGGATTTGCCCTTGAGGCGGATCATCACCGGTGACGTGACCGGAATCGGCTGTTGATTGGACTGACGCTGACTGCCGATCACCACTGAATACTCGGTGACCTGTAACAGCTGCTGCTGCTCAGGCTCCGCGTCGCGCAGGGTCAGGTCGTCGGGCGGTAAAAACTGCGCATGCATCGGCGCCGGCGCGGCCGCCAGAGGCAGGCTGAGGCTCAACAACAGGGCGGCACAGCTGCGGATCAAAAGGCTCATCACGAGCTCCGAAGGCGAGGCCGGATACTCTAGCATGAGGATCAACCGTGTGATTTGGCGATATAGGTCAATACTTCGCAGTAACAGGCTGGCCATGCTGGACGAGCTTTCAGCCGTCGTTCAACAGTGCATCGCCTTCTAGGAAGTGTTCATGACGTTCTCCGTACCCCCGTTGTTCGCGGCCTGGCGTCAGACCTGGCGCGCCGGCTATACCCTCAGACGCTTACGTGGCGACATCAGTGCCGGGTTAACGGTAGGGATTATCGCCATCCCGCTGGCCATGGCCCTGGCGATTGCCGTCGGTGTCCCGCCCCAGCAAGGGTTGTATACGGTACTGATCGCTGCGCCCCTGATCGCCCTGACAGGCGGTTCGCGTTTCAATGTCAGCGGGCCGACCGCCGCGTTCGTGGTCATTCTGCTGCCCATCACCCAACAATATGGCCTGGGCGGCCTGCTGCTCTGCACCCTGCTCGCCGGTATCATCCTCATTGCCCTGGGGCTGATTCGAGCCGGGCGGTTGATTCAGTACATTCCTTATCCGGTCACCCTGGGCTTTACCGCCGGGATCGGCATTGTCATTGCCACCCTGCAATTGAAGGATTTGCTGGGCCTGAACACCGCCGGCCATGCAGAACACTACGTCGAACAGCTGGGCGTGTTGATTCTGGCGTTGCCCAGCGCCAGGCCAGGGGACGGGATCATCGGCATCACATGCCTGGCAGTTCTTATTGTCTGGCCAAAGTGGGTGCCGAGGATTCCGGGGCATCTGATAGCGCTGACCGTCGGCGCGCTCCTGGGGTTGGCGCTGGAGCACAACGGGATGGCGGTGGCGACATTGGGTGAACGTTTCAGCTACATGGTCGAGGGCGTCAGCCATCCCGGCATTCCGCCGTTCCTGCCACGCTTTGATTGGCCGTGGAATCTTCCCGGTCCCGACGGCCAACCTCTGCACCTTTCTTATGACTTGATCCGCCAATTGATGGCGCCGGCGTTCGCCATTGCCATGCTCGGCGCTATCGAATCCTTATTGTGTGCGGTGGTGACAGATGGCATGACCGGCAGCAAACACGACCCCAACGCAGAACTGCTGGGCCAAGGCCTGGGCAACCTGATCGCACCGCTGTTCGGCGGCATTACTGCCACAGCAGCCATTGCCCGAAGTGCCACCAACGTGCGCAGCGGAGCCTTTTCGCCACTGGCCGCCATTATTCACAGCGCAGTGGTGCTGATGGCAATACTCGTCCTCGCACCGCTTTTCAGCTACCTGCCGATGGCTGCACTGGCCGCGTTGCTGATAATGGTGGCATGGAACATGAGCGAGGCCCGCCACGTGCTGCATACCTTGCGCATCGCGCCTCGCAGCGATGTGCTGGTCTTGCTGACCTGCCTGAGCCTGACGGTGTTGTTCGACATGGTGATGGCCGTCGCCGTCGGCCTGCTGCTGGCCGCCGGGTTATTCATCAAGCGCATGAGCGACCTCACCGACACCGCCGAACTCCCCCCCGCCTACCATCAGGCCCTGCAGGACATGCCGGAGCATGTTCGCTGCTATGCGATACGCGGGCCACTGTTCTTCGGCGCGGCTGAAAAAGCCCTGGGGGTGCTACGCAAATTCAACCCGGAGGTCAAAGTGGTGATCGTCGAGATGAGCGCCGTGCCGATGCTGGACATGACGGCGCTGGCGGCCTTCGACAATATCCTGAGGGATTACCGCACGGACGGCATCGGCCTGATTCTGGTGGCGACCGCTCCACGGGTGCGCCTGAAGCTCAGGCGCGCGGGCATCCATCGGGAACAGCGTAAGCTGGCCTACGTGAACAACCTGGAACAGGCTCGTCGCAAAAGCGAACGCTGGCTGGCCGGGGAAAATTGAGGGTACGGCTCAATCAAACTGCGCGCGCATCCACGCCTGATACTCGGCCACACCCGGCTCGCCTTCACGCGGTGCCCACGGAGCAAGCTCACCTTCACCGACCGGCCGATAAGGGCCGGCTTTGCACTCGAACATCACGCTGTCGGCTTCCAGCACGACCAGACCATGAAACACGCCGTGAGGAAGATCAACGCCCACCGATTCGCCAGCCGCTTGCAGAACGCGCGTGTGGATAACGCCTCCAGACTCATCAAAAATCAACAGACCGAGACGCCCCCGCAGCACCAACAGCGTTTCCGCCTTGTCATCACTCAGATGCCGATGAGGGGGAATATACGTACTTGGCTGCAAACCCACGGCCATGCGATGGCACGGTTCCTCCATCCGATGAAAGTTGTGATGCTGGCGCCCGCGCGGATTGTCCGCAGCTTTCTCGGCCAATTCGGTGAATAACGTTTGATCAAGAAAGCTCGGCGTGGCCAATGATTACATCCCTTTAACAGCAAAAATGCCGTTGGCATTACGCCAGTAACCCTTGTAGTCCATGCCGTAACCGAAAATGTAACGGTCGATGCACGGCAGGCCGACGAAATCGGCTTTCAGGTCCGGACGAGCCTTGCGGTCGTGGTCCTTGTCGATCAGCACGGCGGTGTGCACTTTGCGCGCGCCGGCGTGTTTGCAGAAGTCGATGATCGCGCCCAGGGTGTGACCTTCATCGAGGATGTCGTCGATGATCAGCACGTCACGATCGATGAACGACACTTCCGGCTTGGCTTTCCAGAACAGGTCGCCGCCGCTGGTTTCGTTGCGATAGCGGGTGGCGTGCAGGTAAGAAGCTTCCAGCGGGAAGTGCAGGTGCGTCAGCAGCTTGCCGGAGAAAATCAGGCCGCCGTTCATCACACAGAACACCACCGGGTTGGAATCCGCCAGTTGATCGTTGATTTGTGCACCGACGCGGGCGATGGCCGCCTCGACTTCAGCTTCGGTGTACAGGCAGTCAGCCTCTCGCATGATTTGACGGATATGCTCGAGATCAGCGGACATGGCGCTCTCCAAGGGGGGTGGCGGACAGGAAAAGCGGGCAAAGGTACGCATCCCGCACGGCCAGATCAAGCGTTTGTGGACTAACGTACTGTATGTCTATAGGACAACACCCTCGGATAGATTAATCTAGGCCGGTTTTTTTGCCCGCCGCCGGAGCCTTTCCCATGCCCATCCTCGAGATCCGCCACCCGCTGATCCGTCATAAACTTGGCCTCATGCGCCGTGCAGATATCAGCACCAAGAATTTCCGTGAGCTCGCTCAGGAAGTCGGCGCCCTGCTGACCTATGAAGCCACCAAAGACCTGCCGCTGGAAGCCTACGACATTGAAGGCTGGTGCGGCACCGTGTCGGTCGAGAAAATCGCCGGCAAGAAGATTACTGTAGTCCCGATCCTGCGCGCCGGTATCGGCATGCTCGAAGGCGTGCTGAGCCTGATCCCGGGCGCCAAGGTCAGCGCCGTGGGCGTAGCCCGCAACGAACAGACCCTGCAGGCCCACACCTACCTGGAAAAACTGGTCCCGGAAATCAACGAGCGCCTGGCGATGATCATCGACCCGATGCTCGCTACCGGCAGCTCCATGGTCGCCACCATCGACCTGCTGAAAAAGGCCGGCTGCCGCGACATCCGCGCCATGGTGCTGGTCGCCGCGCCGGAAGGCATCGCCGCCGTGGAGAAGGCTCACCCCGACGTGACCATCTACACCGCCTCCATTGATGAAAAACTGAACGAACACGGTTACATCATTCCGGGCCTGGGCGATGCCGGTGACAAAATCTTCGGCACCAAGCAGAAGGACGCTTGAGCATGCAACAAGAGTTCAACGATCCGCTCTGGCGCACGGTGCTGTCGGGTGCACAGATGCTGTTCGTGGCCTTCGGCGCCCTGGTGTTGATGCCGCTGATTACCGGCCTCGACCCGAACGTCGCGTTGTTCACTGCGGGCCTGGGGACGATTCTGTTTCAGATCGTCACCGGGCGTCAGGTGCCGGTGTTCCTGGCGTCGAGCTTTGCCTTCATCACCCCGATCATTCTCGCCAAGGGCCAATTCGGCCTCGCCGCGACCATGGGCGGCGTGATGGCGGCCGGTTTCGTCTACACCTTTCTCGGACTGGCCGTGAAGATCAAAGGCACCGGGTTCATCGACCGCTTGCTGCCACCGGTGGTGATTGGCCCGGTGATCATCTCCATCGGCCTGGCCATGGCGCCGATTGCCGCCAACATGGCAATGGGCAAGGCCGGCGACGGCACTGAGCTGATTCATTACCAGACGGCGATGCTGATCTCGATGCCGGCGCTGCTGACCACCCTGATCGTTGCGGTATTCGGCAAAGGCATTTTCCGCCTGGTGCCGATCATTTCCGGCGTGCTGGTCGGTTTTGCCATGGCCTTCTATTTCGGCGTCGTGGATACCGCGAAGATTGCCGCGGCCCCGTGGTTTGCGATTCCGCACTTCACCGCGCCGGAGTTCAACTGGCAGGCGATTCTGTTCATCGTTCCGGTAGCGTTGGCCCCGGCCATCGAGCACATCGGCGGCGTGATTGCCGTCGGTAGCGTGACCGGCCGCGATTACCTGAAGAAGCCCGGCCTGCACCGCACCCTGCTCGGCGATGGCATTGCCACCACCGCAGCCGGCCTGTTCGGCGGTCCACCCAACACCACGTACGCCGAAGTGACGGGCGCGGTGATGCTGACCAAGAACTACAACCCGAAAATCATGACCTGGGCGGCGATCTTCGCCATCAGCCTGGCGTTCATCGGCAAGTTCGGCGCGCTGTTGCAAAGCATTCCGGTGCCGGTGATGGGCGGGATTCTCTGCCTGTTGTTCGGTTCGATTGCGGCCGTGGGCATGAACACGCTGATTCGCCACAAGATCGATCTGGGCGAAGCGCGCAATCTGGTGATTGTGTCGGTGACCCTGGTGTTCGGGATTGGTGGTGTGCTGGTCGGCACCGGGACTGGCCCGGACGACTTCGGCCTCAAAGGCATCGCGCTGTGCGCGGTGGTGGCGATTGCGCTGAACCTGTTGCTGCCGGGGAATGACAGCTGGAAGCACAAGAAGGCGGATGAGCCGCTTCTGTAACAGCTGATCCTGTGGCGAGGGAGCTTGCTCCCGCTGGGTCGCGAAGCGGCCCCAAAATCTCGCAGTTAATGAAGATTTTGTGAGTGCTGCGCACTCAAACGGGAGCAAGCTCCCTCGCCACAGTTTGTCTTCTTACAACGCCAACGGCGCCCTTTCACACAAGGCACTCAACGCCCGCGCCCACTGCGGATCATCGTTGAGGCAAGGTACCAGCACCAATTCCTCGCCCCCCGCCTCGCGGAACAATTCCTTCCCGCGATCACCGATTTCCTCAAGCGTCTCGATGCAATCGGCAACGAACGCGGGGCACATCACTAGCACCTTCTTCACGCCCATTCCCGCCAGCTCATCGAGGCGCGCTTCGGTGTAGGGTTCGATCCATTTCGCCCGGCCCAAACGCGACTGGAACGACACCGACCACTTGCCATCCGGCAGCCCCAGCCGTTTGGCAAACTCGGAGGCAGTACGCAGGCATTGGGCGCGGTAGCAGGTCGCCAATACTTCTGGCGAAGCGTTCTGGCAGCAATGATCGCTTTTGAAGCAATGATGGCCGGTAGGGTCGATCTTGGTCAGGTGCCGCTCCGGCAAACCGTGGAAGCTCAGCAACAGGTGATCGTAATCCTGCTGCAAATAAGGCTTCGCGCTGGCGACCAACGCGTCGAGGTATTCCGGTTGATCGTAAAAAGGCTGGAGAACCGAAAACTGTACGTCGAGCTGCTTCTCACGCACTACCCGCCTGGCTTCCTCAATCACCGTGGTCACGGTGCTGTCGGCGAACTGAGGATAAAGCGGAGCGAGCGTGATTTTTTTGTGGCCCTGGGCGGCCAGCTGAACCAGTTTCGTCTCAATCGACGGCTCACCGTAGCGCATCGCCAGCTCTACCGGCCCATGGCTCCACTGGGCAGTCATGGCCTGTTGCAGGCGACGGCTGAGTACCACCAGGGGCGAGCCCTCCTCCCACCAGATCGACGCGTAGGCGTGGGCTGACTGCTCCGGGCGTTTGATCAGGATCAGCGACACCAGCAAGCGTCGCACCGGCCATGGCAGGTCGATCACATACGGGTCCATCAAAAATTGATTGAGGTAGCTGCGCACATCCGCCACCGAGGTGGAGGCCGGTGAACCCAGGTTAACCAGAAGCAATGCGTGATCGGTCATGCAACGTCCTATTTCAAAGGCGGCTGGACAGGTCGTCCAGGGCCGCGCGCAAATCGGTGAACTGGAAAGTGAAACCCGCGTCCAGCGCGCGAACCGGCAGGGCCTTCTGCCCACCCAGCAACAACAACGACAACTCGCCAAGCCCCACTTTCAACGCCAGGGCTGGCATGGGCATGAACGCCGGGCGGTGCAGCACGCTGCCCAACGTCTTGGCAAATTCGCGATTGCGCACCGGTTTTGGCGCGCAGGCATTATAAGGACCGCTAGCGTCATTCTGATGCAGAAGAAAATCAATCAGGGCGATTTGATCGTTGATATGAATCCATGGCATCCACTGCCGACCGCTACCGATCGGCCCGCCCAGCCCCAGTTTGAACGGCAGCAACAGCCGCGACAAAAAGCCGCCCTCGGCCGACAACACCAACCCGGTACGAATCAGCACGACACGCAACCCCAAGGCTTCGGCACGCTGGGCGGTTTCTTCCCAGGCGACGCACAACTGGCTGGCGAAATCATCGATGACCGGGGGCGATGCCTCGGTCAGCTCACGCTCCCCTCCATCGCCATACCAGCCCACCGCAGAACCGGACATCAACAGCGAAGGCTTTTGCTCGCGTTTTTCGAGCCACGCCAGCAGCGTTTCCGTCAGGGTGATGCGGCTGCTCCAGAGCAACGCCTTGCGCTTGTGCGTCCAGGGCCGATCGGCAATCGGTGCGCCTGCCAGATTGATAATGGCGTCCAGCGGTGCCTGATCGAGGTCCTCCAGCCGGGCAATACCCTTCACTTGAGAGCCGCAGATTTTCGCGACTTTTTCTGGCTTGCGACTCCAGACCGTCAGGCTGTGCCCCTGACTCAACCAGTGTCTGCAGAGCTGACGTCCTATCAAACCAGTACCGCCGGTCAGCAATATGTGCATGACTTCTTCCTCGCGTGGCGTTTAACCCTGATCACTAGTCTATTTTTATAAGCAGGGATCTTTGGTATCGGGCATGTCCTGTGTTTAACAATAGGCCAAGCTGTCAGATCGAGAACGCTAGAAGTTATACCAAAAAACAATATTGTACAGGTTTGACCCACAGCGTAGTCTGTACAGAAAGGTAAACGAGGCCCCTATGACTGTACCTATCGCAATCATCGGCACCGGCATCGCCGGGCTCTCAGCCGCTCAGGCCCTGACTGACGCAGGGCATGTCGTTCAACTTTTCGATAAAAGCCGCGGCAGTGGCGGACGCATGTCGAGCAAACGCAGCGATGCGGGTGCTCTGGACATGGGCGCGCAATATTTCACTGCCCGCGACCGGCGCTTCGTCACCGAGGTTCAGCGTTGGCAAGCCAACGGCTGGGTCGCTGAATGGACGCCACAGCTCTATACCTACCACGGTGGCCAGCTCAACCTGTCGCCGGACGAACAGACCCGCTGGGTCGGCACGCCGCGCATGAGCGCCATCACGAGAGGCCTGCTCGGCGATCTGCAAGTGCAGTTTGCTTGCCGGATCACCGAGGTCTATCGCGGTGAAGAGCACTGGCACTTGCAGGACGCCGAAGGCTTCACTCACGGTCCGTTCAGTCATGTGGTGATCGCCACGCCAGCGCCTCAAGCCACCGCATTGCTGGCTGCGGCATCGAAGCTGGCCGGGGCTGCCGCCGGGGTAAAGATGGACCCGACCTGGGCCGTCGCCCTGGCATTCGAAACGCCGCTGGAGACCCCCATGGAGGGCTGCTTCGTGCAGGACAGCCCACTCGACTGGCTGGCCCGCAACCGCAGCAAGCCGGGGCGTGACAACACCATGGATACGTGGGTACTGCATGCGACCAGCGCCTGGAGCCGCCAACACATCGACCTGTCCAAGGAAGCGGTGATCGAGCAGCTGCACGGTGCGTTCGCTGAGTTGCTGCACGATTCCATGCCCGCCCCGAGCTTCAGCCTCGCCCACCGCTGGCTCTATGCCCGCCCCGCCAGCAGCCACGAATGGGGCGCGCTCGCCGATGCCGACCTGGGCCTTTACGTATGCGGCGACTGGTGCCTGTCCGGGCGGGTTGAAGGCGCTTGGCTCAGTGGCCAGGAAGCCGCTCGCCGACTGCATGAGCACCTGCAGTGAACGGCATCAATCCCGATAAATTGCTGCTGTCGAAGTGGACAGCAGCCCATCCGCAACACCGCGAAAAACACTTTCTGGTGACCGAGGTATTCCGTGACGAGGAAGGCACGGTGCTGGAAGTCGAGTTGCAGGCGGTGCTGACCAAGCGCAGTGAACGCCTCGATTGGCGAACCCTCAAGAACAGCGACACCTGGCATTTGGGCTGGAAGTAGAACCGATGGGAGTGAGCTCGCTCCCACAGGAGTCGCCTGGGCGACGATAAAACCTATACAAAAAATTTGACTTGTACACCTTTGAATCTATGATGGAGATTATGTTGTACAGAGAACCAACTCTGTACAAGTTTAGATTCGAGGTGCTTCGATGCGCGACCAGCCAGCGACCCGACCAAAAATAGCTATCAGCGCCTGCCTGATGGGCGCCGAGGTTCGCTATAACGGCGGGCACAAGGAATCACGCCTGTGCAGTCGAACACTCGCTGATCATTTCGATTTTGTCCCGGTGTGCCCGGAAGTTGCCATCGGCCTCGGTATCCCCCGTGAACCGATTCGCCTGGTCGGCAACCCACTGCATCCCGAAGCGGTAGGCAGCGTTAACGCCGAGCTCAACGTTACCCGCCCACTCAAAGAATACGGCCAGACAATGGCGGGTCAGTTAAGCGACATTTGCGGCTACATCTTTATGCAAAAGTCCCCGTCGTGCGGCCTGGAAAGGGTCAAGGTCTATCAGGCCAACGGTGTACCAGTGGAGGGCGGCGGACGCGGTCTCTATGCCGAGGCATTCTGTGCACTGCACCCTGACCTGCCGGTAGAGGAAGACGGCCGCCTCAACGACCCGGTGCTGCGAGAAAACTTTCTGACTCGCGTGTTTGCCTACAGCGCCTGGCAACAATTACTGCAAAAAGGCCTGACCCGCCGCGACCTCACCGAGTTTCACTCGCGCTACAAATACCTGCTGATGGCGCATAACCCGGTGCAGTACAAAACCCTGGGCAATCTGCTGGGCAACATGGGCCAGACCGATCCTGAAGAACTCGGCCCACGCTACTTCCGCGAACTGATGGAGGCCTTGAAAAAATGCGCCACGCGGCGCACCCACACCAACGTCCTGCAACACATCAGCGGTTATCTCAAGCAAGTCACCAGCCCTGAAGACAAACAGGAAATGCAGCACGTCATCAGCCAGTACCGCCAAGGCATCGTGCCGCTGGTGGTGCCATTGACCCTGCTCAAGCACTACTTCCGCCAGTACCCGGATCCCTACATTGCGCAACAGGTTTACCTGCAACCGCACCCGGAAAACCTCAGCCTGCGAAACGCGATCTAATGAAATCCCCACTCGACACCAGCGCCAGCGAAGACCTCGGCGACGACTTTAAAAAAGCGTTGGACGAAGGCTGGCTGCCGATCCGTGAAGTGGCGCGCCAGACCGGTGTCAACGCCGTGACACTGCGCGCCTGGGAACGGCGCTACGGGCTGATCGTTCCGCAACGCACGCCCAAGGGCCATCGGCTGTTCTCTGCCGAACACGTTCAACGCATCCAGACGATCCTCACCTGGCTCAATCGCGGCGTGGCCGTCAGCCAGGTCAAGCAGTTGCTGGACACGCCGCAAGCGTTTAGCGAACCCGTTGAAAACGACTGGCAGGTGTTGCGCCAGACGCTGCTGCACGCGGTGTCGCAACTGAACGAACGCACCCTGGATGACACCGTCAATCAAGCCATGGCGCTGTACCCACCGCGCACCTTGTGCGAACAACTGCTGATGCCATTGCTGGCAGAACTGGACCAACGCTGGCAGGGCCAGTTTGGTGCCCAGATGGAACGGGCATTCTTTTATTCGTGGTTACGCAGCAAATTCGGCGCACGCATCTACCATAACAATCGTCAGTTGCGCGCCGCGCCCCTGCTGTTGATCAATCACTCCGATGTACCACTGGAACCTCAGCTGTGGCTCACCGCATGGCTGATCAGCAGCGCCGATTGCCCGGTGGAGGTGTTCGACTGGCCTCTACCTGCCGGCGAGCTCGCAATGGCGGTTGATCACCTGCAAGCCCGAGGCGTACTGCTGTATTCCAGCAAAGCCATGAACCTTTCCCAGTTGCCAAAACTGTTGAATGGCGTCAGTTGCCCAAAAATGATTGCCGGACCAACGGTATGCATCCACCACGCCGAGTTGTCCGTAAGAACTTCCGGAATCGTTGATTTGTCCTTCGCGGAAGACCCGTTATCGGCGCATCAGGCCCTGGTTCTGCGTGGGCTAATTTAATGAATCGTGCGGACACAACCATGCAATTGATCTGGCTGCGCAGCGACTTGCGCCTACATGACAACACCGCCCTCTCGGCTGCCGCGGCTCGCGGCCCTACGGTGGCGGTATACCTGTTGAGCCCGCAGCAGTGGCTGGAACACGACGATGCGCCATGCAAAGTGGATTTCTGGCTGCGAAACTTGCGTGAACTGAATCGCGCACTGGGTGATCTGAACATCCCCTTGCTGATCCGCAACGCATCACACTGGGATGAAGCGCCGAAGGTGCTGCTCGAAATGTGTCAGCAGTTGAAGGTCGACGCCGTACACGTGAACGAAGAGTACGGTGTTCATGAAAGCCGTCGTGATGCGGCGGTGGCCCAAACGCTGAAGGCCAATGGCATCGACTTTCATAGCTACCTTGACCAATTGCTGTTCAAACCGGGCACCGTGCTCACCAGGACCGGCACTTACTTTCAGGTCTTCAGTCAGTTCCGCAAGGTCTGCTACGACAGATTGCGCGGGTCATTGCCGAGCCTGATCGCTGCGCCGGCTGTCCAGGCGCCACTGGCGATCAACAACGAAAACATTCCCTCAAGCGTCGACGGCTTCGAAACACCGAGTGAAAGCCTGCGCACACTCTGGCCCGCCGGTGAAGCCGAAGCCCGACGCCGCCTCGACACCTTCGCCGACGCTCAGATCGACTACTACAAAGACGAACGGGACTTCCCGGCCAAGCCCGGCACCAGCCAGCTCTCGGCCTATCTCGCCGCTGGGGTGATTTCCCCGCGCCAATGCCTGCACGCCGCCCTGCAAACCAATCAGGGCGAATTCGAAAGCGGCAAGGTCGGCGCCGTCACCTGGATCAACGAATTGCTGTGGCGCGAGTTCTACAAACATATTCTGGTGGGTTACCCGCGAGTCTCCCGCCATCGCGCCTTTCGCCCGGAAACCGAAGCCCTTGCCTGGCGCAACGCTCCAGAAGAACTGCTGGCGTGGCAAGAAGCGCGCACCGGTCTGCCGATCATCGACGCGGCCATGCGTCAATTGCTTGAGACCGGCTGGATGCACAACCGGCTGCGCATGGTGGTGGCGATGTTCCTGACCAAGAACCTGCTGATCGACTGGCGCGAAGGCGAGCGCTTTTTCATGCGGCACTTGATCGACGGCGATCTGGCGGCGAATAACGGTGGATGGCAGTGGAGCTCATCCACCGGCACCGATTCGGCGCCCTACTTCCGGATTTTCAACCCGCTGAGCCAATCGGAAAAATTCGACACCGAAGGCGTGTTCATCAAGCACTGGCTGCCAGAACTGGCCGGGCTCAATAAAAAGGAAGTTCACAATCCGGCCAACCTCGGCGGACTGTTCGGTGTGGCGGATTATCCATCGCCGATCGTCAATCTGAGCACGTCCCGACAACGAGCGCTGGCCGCGTTCAAGAGCCTGCCTTCGCGACAACAGGCCGGAGGACGCCATGAGTGATTTCCTGCGGCGTTTTGCCGAGCAGTTTGCGGCCTTGGACAAGGACAACCTGCACCACCTCAATCAGCTTTACACCCATGATGTGCAATTCACTGACCCGCTGCATGAAGTACAAGGCCTGGTGGCGTTGCGCAGCTACTTCACCGATCTCTATACCAATGTCAGTGACCTGCATTTCGAGTTTCACGGTTTCGACCACATCAGTGAAGGCGAAGGCTATCTGCGCTGGGTCATGAGTTACCGCCACCCGCGCCTGGCCAACGGCCAGTTGATACGAGTGGAAGGTTGCTCTCACCTGCTTTGGCGCGACAAGGTTTATCGGCATCGGGATTACTTCGATGCCGGGGCGTTGATTTACGAACATCTACCCGTATTGGGTCGGGCGATTGCCTGGCTAAAAAGGAGAATGGGATGAGTCTGGCAACTCCACGGCGCTACTGGTTGACCGGCGCCAGCAGCGGTATTGGCGCCTCGCTGGCCGAAGAAATACTCAAGACCGGCGCTCACGTGGCCGTCAGTGCACGCTCGACAGCCGTGTTGAAGGTCTTGTCCTTGCGCTATCCCGGACAAGTGCTGGTGGTGCCGGGTGACCTGACCAACAGCCAGCAGGTGCGTGAAATCGGTGAGCAGATTGCGCAAGTCTGGGGCTCGCTGGACACCGTTATTCTCAACGCGGGCACCTGCGAATACATCGACGTCCAGCAATTTGACTCATCGATTGTCGAACACGTGGTGCGCACCAATCTGCTCGCCAGCGCCTATTGCATCGAGGCGGCGTTACCATTGCTGCGCAAAGGCACCGCGCCGCACCTGGTGGCCGTCGCGAGCTCCGTTACGTACTTGCCGCTGCCGCGTGCCGAAGCCTATGGTGCGTCGAAGGCCGGGCTGCGCTACCTGTTTGAATCGCTGCGCATTGATCTCGCGCCGGAAGGCATCGAAGTCACTATTGTCAGCCCAGGCTTCGTCGAGACACCGCTGACGGCCAAGAATGACTTCCCGATGCCGCTCAGTTGGCCGGTGGGTAAAGCGGCCCGGCACATCTTCGCCAAACTCAAGAACCGGCCATTGGAGATCGCGTTTCCCGGCCTGTTCATGGCGGCACTGTGGCCTCTGTCGAAAATGCCCAACGCGGTGAAACTGGCCATCGGCAAACGCATGGTGCGCAGCCCTGCGCCGATCCAGGATCGCCCATGAACATCGCCATCATCGGCAGCGGCATCTCGGGACTGACCTGCGCCTACCTGCTGAATCGCCGGCATGAGATCACCCTGTTCGAGGCTGGCAACCGGGCGGGCGGTCATACCCACACGGTCGACGTGTCGGTCGATGGCCAGCGCTATGCGGTCGACACCGGTTTCATTGTCTTCAACAACCGGACCTACCCGAATTTCATCCGCCTGCTGGGCCAGCTCGGGGTGGGTTTCAAACCGACTGAGATGAGTTTCTCGGTGACGGACCCGGATACCGGTCTTGAGTACAACGGCAACAATCTGAACAGCCTGTTCGCCCAACGCCGCAACCTGTTGTCGCCCGGATTCTGGGGCATGTTGCGCGATATTCTGCGCTTCAATAAAGAAGCCCAGCGCGACCTGGCGCAAGGGCGCATCGCCGCCGACACCACGCTGGATGATTACTTGAAGGCCGGACACTACGGCGAGCGCTTTATCCTGCATTACATCGTGCCCATGGGGGCGGCGATCTGGTCAATGTCCATGGCGGACATGCTCGGTTTCCCATTGCAGTTTTTTGTGCGGTTTTTCAAGAATCACGGGCTGTTGTCCGTCAACAATCGCCCGCAATGGTGTGTGATTGAAGGCGGTTCCAATGCCTACGTCGGACCGCTGACCGCCTCATTTCGCGAGAAGATTCGTCTCAACTGCCCCGTGACGCGCGTCGAGCGTGATGACGCAGGTGTGGTTATTCACAGCGTTGCTGGCAGCGAACGCTTCGATAAAGTCGTGTTTGCCTGCCACAGCGATCAGGCGTTGAAACTGTTGGCCAGGCCGAGCGATGCGGAACGGTCGATCCTCGGTGCCCTGCCCTACGCCGATAACGAAGTGGTGCTGCACACTGATACGCGCTTGCTGCCCGTGGGCAAACGGGCCTGGGCCAGCTGGAATTATCGCCTAGGAGGCGCCGGTCACACACTGGCCGCCGTCACCTACGACATGAACATCCTCCAAGGTTTGCAGAGCGATACCACGTTTTGCGTCAGCCTCAACCAGAGCGCCGGCATCAGCCCTGACAAAGTGCTCGGCACATTCACCTACGCCCATCCGCAATACAGCCTGGCAGCCGTCGCCGCGCAAGGTCGTTGGGATGAACTGGATGGCACACAACACAGCCATTTTTGCGGCGCTTATTGGGCCAACGGTTTCCATGAAGACGGTGTGGTCAGCGCCTTGCGAGTCGCCCGCTCCTTTGGAGAAGTGCTGTGAACAGCGCCCTCTACAGCGGCTGGATTGCCCACCGGCGGTTTGCCCCAAGGCACCACGCCTTCCGCTATCGGATCGGCCTGCTGTACCTGGACCTCGACGAGCAGGACGCCGTGCTCGGCTTGTCGCCCCTGTCCGGCACCAGCCGCTTTGTACCCTACTCGTTTCGCGAAACGGATTACCTGAAAACCTTTACCGGCAAGGGCATGCGCCTGATTGATGCGGTTCGCAAGCAAGTCAGCGAAGTCATCGGCCATGCCCCGCAAGGGTCGATATGCCTGCTGACACAGGTGCGCAGTTGGGGTCTGTCGTTCAATCCGGTGAGTTTCTTCTATTGCCATGAAGCCGATGGGCAATTGGCTGCGATTGTTTGCGAAGTCACTAACACGCCGTGGCGAGAACGTTTTCTCTATGTGTTGCCAGCGAGGTCGCCTGAGAACCGGTTCGATTTCCATCAGCATTTCGTGGTGACCAAGGCATTTGATGTATCGCCATTTTTACCGCGGGATCTCGAGTATCGGATGAGTTTCAGCCCTGTCGCCAACACGCTCGGCGTGCACATGGCGGACTGGCAGGGTGAACTGAAACTCTTCGACGCCACCCTGAACCTGCATCGCGAAACGCTAAACCGTAGCAGCCTGCACCGTTACCTGCGGCAGTTTCCCTGGATGACCGCGAAAACCTGCCTGGCGATTTACTGGCAGGCGCTGCGCCTTTTGCTTAAACGCACCCCGGTGTTTGCTCATCGGGTTGCCGTTGGTAGCGTTCAAACCGCCATAGCTCCCTCCAAGGATCGCCGTCATGAAATCCTCTAGCCTCTTGGGCAAAGTCAATTTGTCCGGCCCCCACAGCTTGACCGGAGCGTTGCTGCGCCGCGGCGTGCTACGGCAACTTGCAGCGCTTAAACACGGGCAACTGGTGGTCATCGAGGACGGCGAACGGCATGTCTTCGGCACGGCCGGCAGTCATCTGATTGGGGAAATTCACATCCTCGACGCCGCGGCATGGGGATGGGTGGCGAGCAACGGTTCCATTGGCGCGGGTGAAGCGTTCATCCACGGTTATTGGAGTTCGCCGGACCTGACCGCCGTGGTGCGCGTTTTCGTCAGCAACCTCGACGTGCTGGATGCGCTGGAAGGTGGCCTGGCAAAACTCGGCCGGCCTTTCGTTCAAGGACTGCACTGGCTCAATCGCAACACCCGCAAGGGCTCGCAGAAAAACATCGCCGCCCATTACGACCTGGGCAATGACCTGTTCGAGCAGTTTCTCGATCCGACCATGATGTATTCCGCTGCGCAATTCCTTAGCCCCGAAGACAGCCTCGAACAGGCGCAGTTGAACAAACTCGAAAGGATCTGCCAGAAACTGGCCTTGCAACCCAACGATCACCTGCTGGAAATCGGCACCGGCTGGGGCAGCATGGCGCTTTACGCCGCGCAGCATTACGGCTGCAAGGTCACCACCACCACGCTCTCGAAAGAGCAGTTCGCGTTTACCGCCCAACGAATCGAAACCCTCGGCCTGCAAGGCCAGGTCACACTGTTGCTCAAGGATTACCGCGACCTCACCGGTCAGTACGACAAACTGGTGTCGATCGAGATGATCGAAGCAGTCGGTCACCGCTTTCTGCCGACTTACTTCAAGCAATGCGCGCACTTGCTCAAAAGCAACGGCTTGATGCTGCTGCAGGCCATCACCATTCGCGAGCAACGCTACGAACAGGCCAAGGGCAACGTCGACTTCATCCAACGCTACATCTTCCCCGGCGGTGCCCTTCCGTGCGTGCAGAAAATGCTCGAGATCGTCAGTCGCGACACCGACATGAACCTGCTGCACATGGAGGATTTCGGTTTGCACTACGCGCGAACCCTGCGCCTGTGGCATGACAATTTTCGACGTGCCCAGGGCCGTTTGAGCGAGTTGGGCTACGACGATTATTTCCTGCGGCTTTGGGAGTTTTACCTGTGCTACTGCGAAGGCGGCTTTTTGGAGCGCACCATCGGCACGGCACAATTGCTGTTGGCCAAACCGTCTGCGATCACCGCGCCGCTGCTGGGCCGTTTCGATGCCTGAACGCGTGGCTAATGCAGTATTGTTTCAGCTTGGCTGGTTTGCCTGCGTGGTCGGCGGCAGCAGCCTGTGGTTGCTGGTGCCACTGGCAGTGCTGGTGATTCATCTGCTGTGGATAAGTCGCTGGACCGATGAAGGTCGATTGATTCTCAGCGTTGTGCTGCTGGGCACCACTGTCGACAGTTCATTGCGCTGGCTGGGCGTATTCGATTTCAACGACGTCGCGCCATTGATTCCGTTGTGGTTGATGCTGTTGTGGGCACTGCTGGCAACGACGTTGCGTCATAGCCTGGCGTGGACCGCCAACCCCTGGTGGCTCGGTAGCATGCTCGGCGCCGTCGGCGGGCCATTGTCGTATTACGCAGGCGGACAATTGGCGGACGTGCAGTTTCCTTATGGACAATGGCCGACCTTGATTGGCATCGGGCTGCTTTGGGCAGCCCTGTTTCCTGCACTTCACTTCATGGCGCAGCGACTCACGTCAGACACCCGCCACTGAGCGTCCGTCTGGCCTTTCACACAGCAGCGGCCCACTGCCTTACACTGCGCACCATGAAAACCATTCCCCACACGCAAATCGCCGAGCCGGCTGTCACGTGCTCGACCTGCGCGGCTTGCTGCTGTCAGCTCGAAGTGATGCTGATCACCGACACGGGCGTGCCTGAACGTTTTATCGATACGGATGATTGGGGCGGGGAAGTCATGCTGCGTCTGGACGACGGCTGGTGTGCGGCGCTGGATCGCAACAGCATGATGTGCACCATCTACGAAAAGCGCCCGCTGATCTGCCGGGAATTCGAGATGGGCGCACCGGAATGCATCGAAGAACGCCAGGGGATCAGCACGGCGTATCGGTAACCTGAAAAGGCGTTGCACCTTCTGACGCCATCGCGGGCAAGCCATGCTTCCACAGGAGATTGCGTCACCTGTGGGAGCGTGGCTTGCTCGCGATGCTTTTGAAGTTACAACGGCATTGTGTAGTGCAGCGAGTAGCTTTCTACGCCGTCGTTGTGACTGGCCATACCCGCATTGGAATAATGCGTCGCTCGAATCCCGACTTCGTGCCCGCCGGTGAAACGCAGGCCAGCGCCGAAACGGTCTTCGAACTGGAAAGCCTGGCCAATGTTGTTGTCTTCGACTTCAGTGTGGGAGAACACCGCCACACCAATCCCCGCCTCGAGGTAAGGTTTGATCGACTGCCCGGCAAATTCGTAAACGAACACCGGCGAGAACGACAGGCTGTTGTTGCTGGAGCTCTTGTCACCTTCCCAATAGGTATAGGCGCCACTCCAGTAACCGGTCAGGCGACCCACGTCGCTTTGCCACCAGCTCTGATCCCAGTCGAATTGCATGCCCAGTCGATAGGTCATGGTTGATTCGGTGGTCTGACCGACCCCGAACTCCACGCCTGCCGCCTGTGCGGTAAAACTTTGCCCCATCAAAGCGGCCGCAATCGCGGCCAAGCAGAATAGTCGCTTCACTAGAAACATCCTTTTCCGAACGATTTCGTATGGTTTTTTTGTTACTCAACGCTATAGAAGTCGACGCTTAATCAGAAGTTCACCCCAATTACCCGCACGGCCCCAACTTTTTAGTTAACGCTCGAAGCTTCTCACAACGCCGGCCGTATTCCACAGTATCGGCAAGATATTTCTGAAATGAACCGGATCGGCACTCGTCCAGAACTCGGTAGCACGCGCCGGCCCGTCAGCGAGCAGTTCACGCTCGGCCAACAGACGCTGAAGTTGTCGCGCAACAGCCGCCCCCGTGTCGATCAGGCTGATGTCATCGGGGATCATCTGCTTTAGCAAAGGCTTCAGGAAGGGATAATGCGTGCAGCCCAAAATCAAGGTGTCGCACCCGGCGCCGAGCAACGGCTCGACATACCTGGCCAACAACTGGCGCAATGCCTCGCTGTGCAGATCACCGTTTTCAATCAGTTCTACCAGGCCGGGACACGGTTGAGTGATGACGCGCACATCGGTGGCGAAACGGTCGAGCAACGCGGCGAATTTGGCACTCTGCAAGGTGCCGGTGGTGGCGAGCACGCCAACCACGCCACTGCGGGTCGCGGCGGCGGCGGGCTTGACCGCCGGCTCCATGCCGACAATCGGCCACTGCGGATAATCGCGACGCAAGTCAGCGACGCCAGCGACGGTCGCGGTGTTGCACGCCAGCACCAGGGCTTTGGCGCCCTGCTGCTGGAAAAAATCGGCCATGACGCTGCAGCGCTGGCGGATGAATTCCGGGGTTTTCTCGCCGTAGGGAATGTTCCCGCAGTCGGCGACGTACAGCAGTGACTCGTTAGGCAGCAACCGCTGGATCTCGGCCAGCACCGAGAGCCCACCGACGCCGGAGTCGAACACGCCAATCGGCGCTTCACGCATGTGTCGAACCACAGACGCTGCAACCCGGATCACGCTTGACCCGTAATTCACGGAAGCGCGAGCCCAGCGCATCGATCAGCAACAGACGCCCCACCAGCGGCTCCCCGAAACCGACCAACAGTTTCAGGGCTTCCAGTGCCTGAAGGCTTCCGACCAGTCCCACCAACGGACCGACGACGCCGGCCTCACTGCACGTCAGTTCGGCTTCGCTGCCATGCCCGTATAAGCAGTGGTAGCACGGACTTTCCGGACGGCGCGGGTCGAACACCGACAACTGCCCTTCGAGACGAATCGCCGCGCCGCTGACCAGCGGTTTGCAGGCAGCGACGCAGGCAGCATTGACCGCTTCGCGGGTGGAGAAATTGTCGGAGCAGTCCAGCACCAGATCCACCGCGGCAACCGCTGCCGCGAGGGAATCTTCGTCCAGCGCGGTGCGGTGGGCGATCAATTGAATCTCGGGATTGATGGCGGTCAAACGGCGAATCGCCGAGTCAACCTTGCTCAGGCCGACGCTATCGGTGTCGTGAATAATCTGGCGCTGCAGGTTGGTCAGGTCGACCGTGTCGAAGTCGGCGAGGTGCAACTCACCCACACCCGCCGCGGCCAGGTACAGCGCAACCGGTGAGCCGAGACCACCGAGGCCGACAATCAACACGCGGCTTTCTTTCAGTCGCAACTGACCGTCGATGTCGACGTGTTGCAGCAGAATCTGCCGACTGTAGCGCAACAATTCCTGATCATTCAGCACGGCAGGCATCCCAGGCTGATACGTTCGTGTCCACCCAGATCTATTCGGCTGTGGACGTTTTCAAAGCCGCGGGTCAGCAGCAAGTCGCGCACGGCACTGGCTTGATCGTAGCCGTGTTCGAGCATCAGCCAGCCACCCGCGTCCAGATAATCCGGCGCCTGGGCGACGATCAAGCGCAGATCGTCGAGCCCGTCGACACCGGCCACCAAGGCACTGGCCGGTTCGAAGCGCACATCGCCCTCCACCAGATGCGGATCGGAAGACGGGATGTAAGGCGGGTTGCTGATGATCAGTTGGAAACGCTGGCCAGCCAGGGCGCTGAACCAATGACTGCTCAGCACCGTGGCGTTATTGAGGTGCAGGCGTTGACGGTTGCGCTCGGCCAGGGCCACAGCTTCCAGCACGCGATCCACCGCCGTGACCTTCCAGCCCGGACGTTCGCTGGCCAAAGCCAGGGCGATGGCGCCGCTGCCGGTGCCGAGATCGAGGACCTTGGCCGGGGTCGCCGGCAACAGCTCAAGCGCGGCTTCCACCAGCAATTCCGTGTCAGGACGCGGGATCAGCGTGTGCGGTGCCACTTCCAGGTCCAGCTTCCAGAACCCTTGCTGCCCCAGAATGTAAGCCACCGGCTCACCGCCACGACGACGCTGCAGGTAACTGGCAAACGTCAGCGCCGCTTCACTGGGAACAATGCGCTCCGGCCAGGTGTGGAGAAAACTGCGCGGCTTGCCCAACGCGGCAGCCAGCAACAACTCGGCATCCAGACGCGCAGTCGGCGAGTCGGGCAAGTCGGCGGCGCGCAACAAACTGGCAATGATCGTCATTTACTCACCTATCGCCGCCAATTGATCAGCCTGGTACTCGGCCAGCAACGGCTCGATCACCGCATCGACCCCGCCGGCGAGAATTTCGTCGAGCGAGTACAGCGTCAGGTTGACCCGGTGGTCGGTGACCCGGCCCTGGGCGAAGTTGTAGGTACGAATCCGCTCCGAACGATCACCGGAACCGACCAGTAACTTACGCTCGCTGGCGATGGCATTGGCCGCGGCGCTGGTCTGCTGATCGTTGAGTTTGGCCGACAGCCAGGACATCGCCCGGGCGCGGTTCTTGTGCTGGGAACGTTCTTCCTGGCACTCCACGACAATGCCGGATGGCAAGTGCGTGATGCGGATGGCCGAGTCGGTCTTGTTGACGTGCTGACCACCGGCACCGGAGGAGCGATAGGTATCGACCCGCAGGTCCGCCGGGTTGATTTCGATCGCTTCCTGCTCGTCCGGCTCAGGCAACACCGCCACGGTGCAGGCCGAGGTGTGGATTCGGCCCTGGGACTCGGTGGCCGGCACCCGTTGCACGCGATGCGCGCCGGATTCGAATTTCAGTTTGCCGTAAACGTTGTCGCCTTCGACCCGGGCAATGACTTCTTTATAGCCACCGTGTTCGCCCTCGTTCTCGGAGAGGATTTCCACCCGCCAGCCGCGACGCTCGGCGTAACGCGAATACATGCGGAACAGGTCGCCGGAGAAAATTGCGGCCTCGTCGCCGCCGGTGCCGGCACGAATTTCGAGGAACACGTTGCGCCCGTCGTTCGGGTCTTTGGGCAGCAGCATGCGTTGCAGGCTGGCTTCGAGTTCGATCAGTTGCTCCTTGGCTTCGCGGACTTCTTCCACGGCCATTTCACGCATGTCCGGGTCGCTGTCCTTGAGCAGTGCCTGGGCGCCTTCGAGGTCGCCTTGCACTTTGAGCAACTGCTTATAGGTCCCGACGATGGGCTCGACCTCCGCGTATTCCTTGGAGTAGGTGCGGAATTTGTTCTGATCGGAAATGACTTCGCCATCGCCAAGCAAGGCGGTCAATTCCTCGAAACGGTCCTGGAGGATGTCCAGCTTATTGAGCAGTGACGCTTTCATTGCGGTTTTTTATCCGAAAAGCTATCCGATGAGCCCTCATTCAGGGCAAAGAGCTCTTGAGCCATGGCCAGCGCATCGAGGCGGCCTTCGGCAGAGAGCTTTTTCAATTGCACGCTGGGCGCATGCAACAGTTTGTTGGTCAGGCCGCGCGCCAGTTGCACCAGCACGTCTTCGGCGCTGGTGCCGTTGGCCAGCTGACGCTGGGCCTTCTGTAATTCTTCGTCACGCATGCGCTCGCTTTGCTGACGATAGGCCTTGAGCACATCCACCGCCGCCAGTTCGCGCAGGCGCACCATGAAATCTTCGGCGCCGACCGAGACCATCTCTTCCGCCGCCTGGGCTGCGCCCTGACGACTTTTGAGGTTCTCGGCGACCACTTCGTGCAGATCGTCGACGCTGTACAGGTAAACGTCGTCGAGTTCGCCGACTTCCGGCTCGATATCGCGCGGGACGGCGATGTCCACCATGAAGATCGGCTTGTGCTTGCGCAGCTTCAGCGCACTTTCCACCGCGCCTTTGCCAAGGATCGGCAACTGGCTGGCAGTGGAGCTGATGACGATGTCGCTGCGCACCAGTTCGGCCGGGATGTCCGAGAGCAACACAGCGTGAGCCCCGAACTGCTCGGCCAGAATACTCGCCCGTTCCAGGGTGCGGTTGGCGACGACGATGCGCTTCACACCCAATTCATGCAAATGACGGGCGACCAGGGTGATGGTTTCACCGGCCCCAATCAACAGGGCCTGGCTGCGTTGCAGGTCGCTGAAAATCTGTTTGGCGAGGCTGACCGCGGCAAACGCCACGGACACCGGGTTTTCGCCGATGGCGGTGTCGGTGCGCACCTGCTTGGCCGCGTTGAACGTCGCCTGAAACAAACGCCCGAGCAATGGACCGATGGTGCCGGCCTCACGCGCCACGGCGTAAGCGGATTTCATCTGGCCGAGGATCTGCGGTTCGCCCAACACCAGCGAATCGAGCCCGGAGGCGACCCGCATCATGTGACGAACTGCCGCATCATCTTCGTGCACATAACTGCTCGCACGCAGCTCTTCGAGGCTCAAATGGTGATAATCGGCCAGCCAGCGCAACACGATGTCCGCCGAAAGGTGATCCTGTTCTATATAGAGCTCACTGCGATTGCAGGTGGAGAGGATCGCAGCTTCGCGGCTGTCGGTGAGGCGGCAGAGCTGCTGCAAGGCCTCCACCAGCTGCTCAGGGGTAAAGGCCACGCGCTCGCGGACGTCTACTGACGCAGTCTTGTGGTTGATACCGAGTGCAAGGAAGGCCATTCAAGGTCGCTGATGGTGACGTGAAGCCGGCAATTGTCCTACTTCGCCACAGACAGAACAACTACCGCTGACTATTGTCCCAATGTCCTGCCTCTATAAAGGCCTCGATTGAGACTCGGTTATGTTTGGCCGAAGGCTTGTGTCATGATGATCCGACCGCAGGTTAGTCGTCCTCTTCCTATATGAATAGATCTTCCGCGTTGCTCCTCGCTTTTGTCTTCCTCAGCGGCTGCCAGGCCTTGGCCCCCTCGTCGCCGGACGGTACGTCGCCGGTTGAAGACAGCACTCCGGCCCCTGAAAAGCCCAAGGTTTACAGCTCATTCAGCGAAGAAACCATCTTCAGCCTGTTGAGTGCCGAACTGGCTGGCCAACGCAATCGTTTCGACATTGCGCTGGACAACTACGTGACCCAGGCCATCAACACCCAGGATCCGGGCATCTCCGAGCGGGCATTTCGCATTGCCGAGTACCTGGGCGCCGATCAGGCCGCCCTGGACACCGCGCTGATCTGGGCAAAAAACGCCCCGAACGACCTCGAAGCGCAACGCGCAGCGGCCGTGCAACTGGCTCGCGCCGGTCGTTATGACGACTCCATGGTCTACATGGAAAAAGTCCTGCAAGGCAAAGGCGACACGCATTTCGACTTCCTTGCCCTGTCCGCCGCCGATACCGATCAGGACACGCGCAACGGTTTGATGAAAAGTTTCGACCGCTTGTTGCAGCGCCATCCGAAAAACAGCCAGCTGATTTTTGGCAAGGCCCTGTTGATGCAACAGGACGGCGACGCCAAAGGTGCGCTGACCCTGCTGGAAGACAATCCGCCAGACGAAGGCGAAATCGCCCCGATCCTGTTGCGCGCGCGCCTGCTGCAAGTGCTCAACCGTGGCGACGAAGCCTTGCCGCTGCTGCAAAAAAGCATCAAGAAGTACCCGGACGACAAGCGCCTGCGCCTGACTTACGCGCGGATGCTGGTTGAGCAGGACCGCATAACAGACGCCAAAGCCGAGTTTGCCAGCCTGGTTCAGCAATACCCGGAAGACGACGAGCTGCGCTACTCGCTGGCACTGGTCTGCCTGGAAGCCAAGGACTGGGACGAGGCCAAGAGCCTGCTTGAAGACCTGATCGCCCGTGAAAGCCACGTTGACTCGGCTCACCTGAACCTCGGCCGCATCGCCGAAGAGCGCAACGATCCTCAAGGTGCGCTGATCGAGTACGCCAAAGTCGGGCCGGGTAACGACTACCTGCCGGCCCAACTGCGTCAGACCGACATTCTGATCAACAACGGCAAGACCGCCGAAGCCCAACGCCGCTTGGCCGCCGAGCGCGACGAGCAGCCGGATTACGCGATTCAGCTGTACCTGATCGAAGCCGAAACCCTGTCCGCCAATAATCAGGGCGACAAGGCCTGGGCTGTCCTGGACAAAGCCTTGCAGCAGTACCCGGACGATCTGAACCTGCTGTACACCCGCGCCATGCAAGCGGAAAAACGCAACGACCTGGCGCAGATGGAAAAAGACCTGCGCCTGATCATCAAGCGCGACCCGGACAACGCCATGGCACTCAACGCGCTTGGCTACACGCTGTCTGACCGCACCACGCGCTATGTCGAAGCCAAGGCTTTGATCGAACAGGCTCACCAGATCAATCCGGAAGACCCGGCGGTACTCGACAGCCTCGGCTGGGTGAACTTCCGCCTGGGTAACCTCGATGAAGCCGAGCGCTATCTGCGCCAGGCACTGGAGCGCTTCCCCGACCAGGAAGTGGCCGCCCACTTGGGTGAAGTGCTGTGGGCCAATGGCAAACAGCGCGAAGCCAAACAAGTCTGGGGCAAATTCCTCAAGGAACAACCTGACAGCCCCACCCTGCGCGGCACCATCAAGCGCCTGACCGGATCAGAGACTCTTTAAGATTATGTTTTTGCGCCACTTCATTGTTTTCAGTTTTATCGCCCTGCTCGCCGGTTGCGCGGGCTTCGGCGCTCGCGAATCCGTCGAAGGCCACGGCAACCCGGCCCAATGGCGTGAACACAAGCAGCAATTGACCGCCCTCGACGGCTGGCAGATCAACGGCAAGATCGGCATCCGCGCGCCCAAGGATTCGGGCAGCGGTACGTTGTTCTGGCTGCAACGTCAGGATTACTACGATATCCGCCTGTCCGGCCCGCTGGGTCGCGGCGCCGCACGCCTGACCGGCCGACCTGGCAAGGTTTCGCTGGAAGTGGCCAATCAGGGACGCTTTGACGCACCGAACCCGGAAATCCTGCTCGAAGAGCAACTGGGCTGGAAATTGCCAGTATCGAATCTGGCCTGGTGGGTCCGCGGGCTCCCGGCGCCAGACAGCAAAAGCAAGCTGAACCTGGATGCCGACAGCCGCCTGGCCAGCCTCGAACAAGACGGCTGGCAGGTCGAATACACCAGTTACACACAACAAAACGGTTTCTGGCTGCCTGAAAAGATCAAGCTGCATGGCACCGACCTTGATGTCACGCTGGTGATCAAGGAATGGCAACCACGCAAGCTGGGGCAGTGAACATGACGGCTCCCCGCTTGACGCTGCCCTCGCCGGCCAAACTCAATCTGATGCTGCACATCCTCGGTCGCCGTGAAGACGGCTACCACGAGTTGCAGACGATTTTTCAGTTCCTCGATTACGGCGATGAAATCACCTTCGCCGTGCGTGACGACGGCGTGATCCAGTTGCACACCGAATTCGACGGCGTTCCGCACGACAGCAATCTGATCGTCAAGGCTGCGAAGCAACTGCAGGCGCAATCCGGTTGCGCACTCGGCATTGATATCTGGATCGAAAAAGTCCTGCCCATGGGCGGCGGCATCGGCGGCGGCAGCTCCAATGCCGCGACCACATTGCTGGGTCTGAATCATCTCTGGCAATTGGGCTGGGACGAGGATCGACTGGCCGCGCTGGGCCTGAAGCTGGGCGCTGACGTTCCGGTTTTCGTGCGTGGCCACGCCGCTTTTGCCGAAGGCGTAGGGGAGAAACTGACCCCCGTAACCCCCGAAGAACCGTGGTATGTCGTGCTGGTACCGCAAGTATCTGTAAGTACAGCAGAAATTTTTTCCGATCCGCTGTTGACACGTAACTCTCCTCCCATTAAAGTGCGCCCCGTTCCCAAGGGAAACAGTCGTAATGACTGCTTGCCAGTAGTAGCAAGGCGTTATCCAGAGGTACGTAACGCATTGAATTTGTTAGGTAAATTTACCGAAGCAAAACTCACTGGCACTGGAAGTTGTGTGTTTGGGGGCTTCCCAAGCAAAGCTGAAGCTGATAAAGTCTCGGCCCTTCTTACAGAGACCCTTACAGGGTTTGTAGCAAAAGGAAGCAACGTTTCGATGTTGCATCGCAAGCTGCAAAGTCTGCTCTAAAGGAACCGATTACTGGGTAATCGTTGCAACAGATACAGGGGCGTCGCCAAGCGGTAAGGCAGCAGGTTTTGATCCTGCCATGCGTTGGTTCGAATCCAGCCGCCCCTGCCATTTTCCTATACTCATCCAGGTTACCCTCAGCCTTCAGGTACTGCGCGTGTCCAAGATGATGGTCTTTACGGGGAACGCCAACCCCGATCTGGCTCGACGTGTCGTACGTCAGCTGCATATCCCTCTCGGTGACATCTCTGTCGGTAAATTTTCCGACGGCGAAATTACAGCCGAGATCAATGAAAACGTCCGCGGTAAAGATGTCTTCATTATTCAGCCGACTTGCGCTCCGACCAACGATAACCTGATGGAACTGGTAGTGATGGCTGATGCCTTCCGCCGCTCCTCAGCTACTCGTATCACTGCTGTTATTCCTTACTTTGGTTATGCCCGTCAGGATCGCCGTCCGCGTTCCGCACGTGTGGCTATCAGCGCGAAAGTCGTTGCTGACATGCTTACCGTAGTCGGCATCGACCGTGTTCTCACGGTTGATCTGCATGCTGACCAAATCCAGGGTTTCTTCGATATTCCGGTAGATAACATCTACGGCTCCCCTGTATTGGTGGATGACATTGAAGATCAGCGCTTCGAAAACCTGATGATTGTGTCCCCGGACATTGGTGGCGTCGTGCGTGCACGTGCTGTTGCCAAATCCCTGGGCGTGGATCTCGGGATCATCGACAAACGCCGTGAGAAAGCCAATCACTCTGAAGTGATGCATATCATCGGTGATGTCGAAGGGCGTACCTGTATTCTGGTCGATGACATGGTCGATACCGCCGGCACTCTGTGCCACGCGGCAAAGGCCTTGAAAGAGCATGGCGCTGCCAAGGTTTTCGCCTACTGCACACACCCTGTGCTGTCCGGTCGGGCGATCGAAAACATCGAAAATTCCATGCTGGATGAACTGGTGGTGACTAACACCATCCCGTTGTCCGCAGCTGCACAAGCCTGCTCGCGTATCCGTCAACTGGATATCGCGCCGGTAGTTGCCGAGGCGGTCCGCCGCATCAGCAATGAAGAATCGATCAGCGCGATGTTCCGCTAAGGGCCCTGCCCTTCTCGAATGTCTCGTTGACGAAAAGCGCCCCGCCCCGGCATTCCTGTCG
Source organism: Pseudomonas mucoides (assembly GCF_015461845.1). GTDB lineage: Bacteria > Pseudomonadota > Gammaproteobacteria > Pseudomonadales > Pseudomonadaceae > Aquipseudomonas > Aquipseudomonas mucoides. The sequence continues at coordinate 458,734 of NZ_JACOPW010000004.1, forward strand.
GGGCGGGGCTTTTTTGCCCATATCGCCTTTAGCGCTGGTCGCAAACGCTGGGGCGAATGTGGTTATTTTGGAGATACAACATGAACGATTTTACTCTGAATGCTGAAGTGCGTTCCGACCTGGGGAAAGGTGCGAGCCGCCGCCTGCGTCGTCTCGCAAGCCTGGTACCAGCTGTAGTTTACGGTGGCGAAAAAGCCCCTGAATCCATCAGCATGCTGGCTAAAGAAGTTGCCAAACTGCTCGAAAACGAAGCGGCTTACAGCCACATCATCGAGCTGAACGTTGGCGGCACCAAGCAAAATGTAATCATCAAAGCACTGCAGCGTCACCCGGCTAAAGGCCACGTGCTGCACGCTGACTTCGTACGCGTAGTCGCTGGCCAGAAACTGACCGCTATCGTGCCTGTACACTTTGTTGGTGAAGAAGCTCCGATCAAGAAAGGCGGCGAAGTTTCGCACGTTGTTTCCGAAATCGAAGTGACCTGCCTGCCAAAAGACCTGCCTGAATTCATCGAAGTTGACCTGGCTAACGCCGAAGTCGGCTCGATCATTCACTTGTCCGACCTCAAAGCCCCTAAAGGCGTTGAGTTTGTTGCTCTGGCACACGGTGATGACAAGGCTGTTGCCAACGTCCACGCCCCACGTGTTGCTCCAGAAGCTACTGAAGAAGGCGCAGCAGAGTAATTCACTCTGTGAAGCCGGAGTGATCTAGTAACATCGCGGACTGGAACGTAGCGAGAGAGCGGGCGAGAACGCGAAGTTTACTGAATGGTAAATGAGCAATTTTCGTCCACTTTCGCCGCACACACTGATTGCGGCGATGTTATCCACCACTCCAAGGAAGGGCCCCTATCGTGACTGCCATTAAACTGATCGTTGGCCTGGGAAATCCAGGCGCTGAATACGAACAGACCCGGCATAACGCAGGGGCCCTTTTTGTTGAGCGTATCGCGAACGCACAAGGGGTCAACCTTGTCGCCGATCGCAAATATTTTGGCCTGACCGGGCGCTTTTCGCATCAGGGTCAGGATGTTCGTCTGCTGATTCCCACCACGTACATGAACCGTAGCGGCCAGGCCGTAGCAGCTCTGGCAGGCTTCTTCCGCATCAAGCCTGAAGAAATCCTCGTGGCGCACGACGAACTCGATCTGCCTCCGGGCGTTGCCAAGCTCAAGCAGGGCGGCGGCCATGGCGGTCACAACGGGTTGCGCGACATCATTGCGCAACTGGGCAACCAGAATACCTTTCACCGCTTGCGGCTTGGCATTGGCCACCCGGGCGTTGCCAGTATGGTTTCAAATTTCGTCCTGGGTCGTGCGCCACGCGCCGAACAGGAAAAACTCGATGCCAGCATCGACTTTGCCCTCGGCGTGCTGCCGGATATCCTCGCCGGTGAATGGAACCGCGCGATGAAAAACCTGCACAGCCAGAAGGCCTGACTCACTCCTCGGGGAAAACACCATGGGATTCAATTGCGGCATCGTCGGCCTGCCTAACGTCGGTAAGTCCACCCTATTCAACGCCCTGACCAAATCCGGGATCGCGGCCGAGAACTTCCCCTTCTGCACCATCGAGCCGAACACCGGTATCGTGCCGATGCCGGATCCACGTCTGGAAGCCCTGGCGGCCATCGTCAATCCAAAGCGCATCCTGCCGACCACCATGGAATTCGTCGACATCGCAGGCCTCGTTGCCGGCGCGTCGAAAGGTGAAGGCCTGGGCAACAAGTTCCTCGCCAACATCCGTGAAACCGATGCCATCGCCCACGTGGTCCGCTGCTTCGAAGACGAGAACGTGATTCACGTCTCCAACAGCGTCGACCCGAAACGCGACATCGAGATCATCGACCTGGAACTGATTTTCGCCGACCTCGACAGCTGCGAAAAGCAACTGCAGAAAGTCGCCCGTAACGCCAAGGGTGGCGACAAGGACGCCGTGGTCCAGAAAGGCCTGCTGGAGCAACTGATCGCTCACTTCACCCTCGGCAAGCCTGCGCGCACCCTGATGAAGAACATGGGCGCCGACGACAAGGCAGTGATTCGTGGCTTCCACCTGCTGACCACCAAGCCGGTCATGTACATCGCCAACGTCGCTGAAGACGGTTTCGAGAACAACCCGCTGCTGGACATCGTCAAGGCCATCGCCGACGAAGAAGGCGCCATGGTGGTTCCGGTCTGCAACAAGATCGAAGCTGAAATCGCCGAACTGGAAGACGGCGAAGAGAAAGACATGTTCCTCGAAGCCCTGGGCCTGGAAGAGCCTGGCCTGAACCGCGTGATCCGCGCTGGCTACGAGATGCTGCACCTGCAGACCTACTTCACCGCCGGTGTCGAAGAAGTCCGCGCCTGGACCGTCCGCGTCGGTGCCACCGCACCACAAGCCGCTGGCGTGATCCACACCGACTTCGAAAAAGGCTTCATCCGCGCCGAAGTCATCGCGTACGACGACTTCATCCAGTACAAGGGCGAAGCCGGCACCAAAGAAGCCGGCAAATGGCGTCTGGAAGGCAAGGATTACATCGTTAAAGACGGCGACGTAATGCACTTCCGCTTCAACGTCTAAGTTATTTGACGAGACACCGCCCAAGAAAAAGCCGCGTTTGATACGCGGCTTTTTTGTACCTGAAATAAATCCCTCGCCACACCAACAATCCAGTGCAGGAGTGTGTGGGATCAGGCCTTTTTGGTTCTTGGCAGGAAGATCGCCAACACACCCAACAACGGCAGGAACGAGCACAGGAAGTACACGTATTCAATGCCGTGCACATCCGCCAGATGCCCCAGCAACGCCGCACCAATCCCGCCGAAACCAAACATCAAGCCGAAGAACACCCCGGCAATCATCCCGACATTGCCCGGCACCAATTCCTGCGCGTACACCACAATCGCAGAAAACGCCGAAGCCAGGATGAAGCCGATAATCACGCTCAGAACGCTGGTCCAGAACAGGTCGACATGCGGCAGCAGCAACGTGAACGGAGCCACGCCGAGAATCGAGAACCAGATCACCGCCTTACGCCCGATCTTGTCGCCGATCGGCCCACCGAAGAACGTCCCCGCCGCGACCGCCCCCAGAAACAGGAACAGGTGCAGCTGCGAGCTGGCCACCGACAGGTCGAACTTCTCGATCAGGTAGAACGTGAAGTAACTGGTGAGGCTGGACATGTAAAAGTACTTGGAGAACACCAGCATCCCGAGCACCACCAGCGCACTGATCACCCTGCCCTTCGACAAACCGTGAGTCGCCGCCTGGCCTTGCTTGAGTTTGAACAGGTTCAAGTGATTGGCGTACCAGCGGCTGATCCGGTAGAGCACGAACAGCGCGAATACAGCGAAGAGCCCGAACCAGGCCACATTGCCCTGACCGTACGGGATGATGATCGCGGCCGCGAGCAACGGACCGAACGCCGACCCGGCATTGCCGCCGACCTGAAAGGTCGATTGCGCCAAGCCAAATCGCCCGCCCGAGGCCAGTCGCGCCACTCGAGAGGCCTCCGGGTGAAAGGTCGACGAACCGATACCGATCAGCCCCGCCGCCAACAGAATCAACGGAAAGGTGCCAACCATCGACATCATCACAATGCCGATCAGCGTACACACCGTCCCGGCGGGAAGCAGCCAGGGTTTTGGATGTCTGTCAGTGTAGTAACCGACCCACGGCTGCAACAGCGAAGCGGTCAGTTGAAAGGTCAGCGTGATCAGGCCGACCTGGGTAAAGGTCAGGCCATAGTTGGCCTTGAGCATCGGATAAATCGACGGCAGCACCGATTGGATCAGGTCGTTGATCAGGTGCGCCAGCGCCACCGCGCCGATGATGCGCATGACCAACGGGCTGCTTTGTTGAGTCGCGGGTGCCGACGTCGCGCCGGTCTGAGCGTTGCTGATAGCCATGAGAATTTCCGTACAGCGGATGGGTGCACGCAGGCAGGTGCGTCAATGTGCCATTTTTCGGTGCAAGAGCGCCATCCCCTTAGCCAGCTAACGAACTAATCTTTCATCGCCCGACAGGTGATAGCGCAACGCCATGGTCTGAATCTTGCCTTGTTTAACACCTTCAACGCGGGCCTCTTACAAAGGGGACCGAGAATGGGAAGTTTCGCTACAGAGTCGGCCTACAGAGCTGGCGAGGGTGAACTTTCGAGGCCTTTTAAAAGGGCACGAGTCGCGGTCGCAACGGCCTCGACGCACGCCGATGGTGCGTGGTGTCCAGAGGAGTCATGGGGCATGTCGTTTTTATCACCGGGGATCGGTTTGCTGGGGCGTTTTGGCTTCGCACGCAAATTTCAGCTGTTGTTTCTGCTGTTTATCCTGCCGCTGGCCGGCAGCCTGTTGATGATCGGTCAGGATTATCGCGCCAAACTCAGCCTCATCTCCGGCGAACGTGCCGGGGTCAGGCAGTTGCTCGCTCTGGATGCTCTGGATAACCTGCTCGCCGCCCAGCGTGATCGCGCGGCTCGCTGGCGTGCCACGGAAACCAATCGCCAGCCAACGCCAGCGACCCTCGCCGCGATGGGTGCATTTGATGCGGTGCAGCCTGCCGTCGCGCAAGCCACCTCAGACCTCGGCAATGCGCTGAAAGTCGAAGGCGCCGAGGGCGAAACGCTGACCCGTTATCAAGCCCTGCAAGCCGCCCTCAATGGCCTGGACTCGAAAAGCCTCAGCGGCGTTGGCTGGTGGCCGGACGGTTACGACCGTTTCACCAATGCCTTGAGCGCCTTGCAAGCCCTGCGCGAACAGATCGCCATGGACAATCGACTGACACTGGCGCCCTGGCTGGAAACCTATTTGCTGACGCAGATTTCCACCCAGCACGCGCCAGACCTGATTGAACGCGTCGGTCGCCTGGCCGCCGTCGGCCAAGCGTCCGTGGTATCGGGCCAGTTCACCCTGCAAAGTCGCCTGCAATTGCGTGACTTGCGCAGCCGTATCGGCGATGCCCGGGAGCAACTGGTAAAAACCGCCACGCTCCTCGAAGCGCGCCTGCCCAGTGCGTTGCAAAGTTGGGCCGGGCAATACCATGACAACCTCAAACACCTCGACGCGAGTCTGAAGGTGCTGGATGACGGCGTGTTCGGCGGCAGCATCAGCCTCAAGCCGGAAGAATTCGAACGCAACCTCGACGCCCTGCTCACCGACCTTGCCGCCCTGCGTCAGCAATCGTTGATGTCGCTGGATCAGCGCCTGGATTACTACCACGACTCGGCGATTCGCCAGTTCATTTTGGTGGCGTCGATCTTTGGCTGCCTGCTGCTGGCCGCACTGTACCTGTTCGTCTGTCTGCAAGCCTCGATCCGGCGCAGCGCCAGTGGTATCACGCTGTTGGCCGAAGCCCTGCGTGACGGCAATCTGAGCCTGCAAGCCCCCGTGCAGGGCCGTGACGAACTGGCGGCCATCAGCACCGCCCTGAACGTTGCCGTGGTGCAACTGCGTAACAGCTTGCAAGGGGTCGATCACGAAACCTTGCAAGTGAGCAACGCGGTGCGCACGCTCAACCATCACTCCAGCGGCGCCCTCGGCGAAGTCGAAGCGCAACAATTGCAAATCAGCCAGATCGCCGCGGCGGCCACGCAACTGGCGGCGACCTCTCAAGGGGTCGCCCAGAGTTGCGAACAGGCCTCAGGCAGCGCTCAGCACACCCAGCGCATTGCCGCCGACAGCAGCCGAGACAGTCAGCGCACCACGGCGAGCATTCAGCAGCTCAATCAGCGCTTGAACGACACTGCCGCGGCGCTAGGTCGGGTCAGTGAGCAAGGGCAACAGATTCAGCTGGTGGTCGACACTATTCGCGGAGTCGCCGAGCAAACCAACCTGTTGGCGCTCAACGCGGCTATCGAAGCGGCTCGGGCGGGTGAACAAGGTCGCGGTTTTGCCGTGGTGGCCGATGAAGTCCGCAGCCTGTCGCAACGCACCCAGTCCTCCACCGCGCAAATTGCCGGCACGGTCGACAGCCTGCGCAACACCGTGAACGAAGCGGTCAGCCTGATGGAAGCGGCCTGTAGCCAGGCGCAAAGTGACGCGCAATCGGTCACCGGCCTGGGCGAACGCCTGGGGGAAATTGCCCTCGCGGTGCAAGGCGTGACCGACACCCTGGCGCACATCGCGACCGCCGTGGAAGAACAGGCCAGCACCGCCGATGAAGTCAGCGGCAACATTCAGCAAGTCGATCAGGCGGCGGTCAGGTTGCTGGAAGGCGCACGGGCGGTGAACCTGGCGGCCGACACCTTGAGCCAGGGCAGCAAGGCCCTGAGCGCGAATACCGGGAGATTTCAGCTCAGTTGACGCCCTCCGCCGGCCCGATTTTTCGGGTCAGGAGGATAAGCAGTTGAAAGCGTAGAGAAATATTTTAGATTTACGCTTGACACATCATCGTTCCAAGCCAATAATGCGCGCCACTTGGCTACATAGCTCAGTTGGTTAGAGCATAGCATTCATAATGCTGGGGTCCGGGGTTCAAGTCCCTGTGTAGCCACCAAGTACTAAAAACGGCTTACCGAAAGGTAGGCCGTTTTTTTATGCCTCGAGAAAAGTACCCTGAACTCCATGGGTCCAGGGTGATCCGCGTCAGGTACGAATCGTCGGCAATGCCGACAGCGCCCGCTCCCAAATCTGCCACGTCCGCAACCACACCATCGCCTGCCAGTCGTTGTCGGCCGGATAGAACTGCTCCAGCAGATTCAGCTTGATCCCGCGCGCCAGCACACCCGTCAGATCGCCATGCAGATGCAGCCAGTGGTCATCGCGCAAATGACGATGCACGTCTGCCCCCGGATACGTCCCGCACTCAATCACAAACGGCATCAACCGAACCCTCGGCAACGCGTCGATCAACGCCTGCGAGGTGTAGCCAGTCGCCGTTGCCGCCACACCGGTTTCACTCAAGGTGTCGGCCCCGGTCAGCAGCGTGTACAGCCACGGCCCGTAAATGGCCTGCGCATCGGGCAGCGCCGGATACGCCGCCTCGGTGATGGTCAAAAGCATCGGATGACCGTACTCGCCGGCCCCCGTGTGCAAGTCGAAACACATGGCCACGTCGGCATGGGCAATGTGATTTTGCAGGATGGCGTGCAGTGTGCGGTTCGACCAACTTGGCGCCAGCCCACCGAAAAACAGACCGTCGGGATGACTGTGCTGGCCGCCCTCGACAATCGACATCACCCCCGGCCAGCCATGTTGGCGGATTTGCGCGTCGAGCAAGGCATCGGCGCGCTCACGCTCAGGACCTTGCAGCTCGGTGCACGCGTAGATGTCATGCAGCGTCGCGTAAGCCTGATTGTCCGGCAACGGCCGTTCGAAATTCAGGTGATTGCGGTTCAGGTCGATGTTGTCTTCGTTAACCCGCCGCAGCCAGGCGGTGCCCCACGGATTGATCAGGTGAATGAACACCACGGCCACATCCGCCGGCAGTGAGCGCTTGCCCAAGTCCTGCATCCATTTGATCTGGCAACTCGACCCGTAGAAGCCTTCGACGCCATGGGTGCCACTCAGCGCAATCAGCAATCGCTTGGCGCCGGGATCGCCCAGCACCGCCACGTCGGTACTCAAGGGCTCGCCGAAAGGCCCTTTGAGCGGGTGCGGGTATTCGGTCAACGTCGCACCGGCCTCAGTGGCGGCCGCGAGGAACAGCTCTCGCTGATTACGGTAACTTGGCTGAGTGGGAAACTCGGTCTGCATGTCTGCCTCTTGTTGATCTTCTGGCCCGTCTATTGCTCTCGACCCTACAGAAAATCCGTCGACTCATGAAGGACCAAAGCAGCTTTACTGTAGGCCCTGGTTTGCGTCATGCCGAGTCGGCCGATAAAGTCCCGGTAACTTTCCCCACGGACGGAGTGCCTCAACGTGTTCTCAGCCTTCCATTTGAGCCGCTATCGCCGCTCGGCCCTGTCGCTGATCGTCGCGACGCTGACCCTCACCGCCTGCAACGCCCCACCGACATCGACGTTGCCTGTGGCACCCGAAAGCGCCTCGGGCTATCGCACCGACCTGCAAACCCGACACGCCTCCAGACACATGGCGGCAGCGGCCAATCCGCTGGCGGCCGAAGCCGGCCGGGCGATGCTACGTCAGGGCGGTTCGGCGATCGATGCCGCGATTGCGATGCAAGCGGTACTGACGCTGGTCGAGCCGCAATCCTCCGGCATTGGCGGTGGTGCATTGATCGTGCTCTGGGATGGCAAGGCGGTGCGCACCTTCGACGGTCGCGAAACCGCACCGGCCGGCGCCACCGAGAAGCTTTTCCTGAAGTCCGACGGCACACCGATGGCGTTCACCCCGGCGCAGATTGGCGGGCGCTCGGTGGGCACGCCGGGTGTGTTGCGAGCGCTTGAGTTGGCGCACCGCAAACACGGTCGTCTGCCGTGGGCGAAGCTCTTCGAACCGGCCATCAAACTCGCGGAACAAGGCTTCGCCATCTCGCCGCGCCTTCATCTGTTGATCGCCTCGGACTCGTCCATGCGCAGCTCGCCGGACATGGTGGCCTACTTCCTGAATGCGGACGGCAGCCCGAAAGCCGCCGGTACGTTGTTGAAAAATCCGGCATTGGCCGCCGTGCTGAAACGCATTGCCAACGAAGGGCCTGACGCGCTGTACAAAGGCGCCATCGCGCAAGAGATCGTCACCAAGGTTCAGGGCCACACCAACCCCGGCAGCTTGTCGCTGAACGATCTGCAAGGCTATCAAGCCAAGGAGCGCGCGCCGCTGTGCACTGACTACAAACGGTGGCAGGTGTGCGGCATGCCGCCGCCATCATCGGGCGGGATCGCCGTGGCGCAGATCCTCGGCACCTTGCAGGCCCTGGAAACCCGCGACCCGCGCTTCGCCCTCGCGCAGCTGAAACCGCTCAAGACCGAAAAACCCGCCGGCACCGAGCCCGATCCGCAAGCCGTGCACCTGATCGCCGAAGCCGAGCGCCTGGCCTACGCCGATCGCGCGCAATACGTGGCCGACGCTGACTTCGTGTCCGTGCCGGTCAAAGGGCTGGTTGACCCGGCCTATCTGGCCCGCCGCGCCGCCCTGATCGGAGATCGCAGCATGGGCGTGGCCAAACCCGGTACCCCGCCGGGTATTCAGGTCGCCTACGCGCCAGACCGCTCGCCGCTGCGCATCTCCACCTCACAAGTGGTGGCGGTCGATGATCAGGGCGGCGCCGTGTCCATGACCACCACCATCGAGTCCGCCTTCGGCTCGCACGTGATGGTCCAGGGCTTCTTGCTCAATAACGAGATGACCGACTTCTCGTTCATCCCCGAAGAAAACGGGCAAAAAGTTGCCAACCGCGTTGAGCCCGGCAAACGCCCACGCTCCTCCATGGCGCCGACCCTGATCTTCGACCGCCAAAGCGGTGAATTCCTCGCCACCATCGGTTCCCCTGGCGGCTCGCAAATCATCGAATACGTGGCCAAATCCACCATTGGCCTGCTCGACTGGAACCTCGACCCGCAAGCCGCCATCAACCTGCCCAACTTTGGTAGCCGCAACGGCCCGACGGAGCTTGAGCAGGGACAGTTCAGCGCGGAGCTGATCCAGGCGTTGAAGGACAAGGGACACAGCATCAGCGAGATTGACATGACCAGCGGCACCCAGGCGATTGTTCGGGTCAAGGACGCGCAAGGAAATGCGTCATTGGCTGGAGGGGCTGACCCTCGGCGTGAAGGACAAGCGCTGGGGGATTGATTCCTGCGCGGGAATAAAAAAGGGCTTACCGGGAGGTAGGCCCTTTTCAATCCCGGATGTCACCACTCGCAAACATTCAGCTTAGCGCGAGATCTTCAACGCCTGTCGCGCCTTGTGCTTGTCCAGGGCCAGATCGATCAAGCGGCTGACCAGATCGCTGTAGGTCATGCCGGTGGCCTGCCAGAGCTTGGGGTACATGCTGATCCGGGTGAAACCGGGCAGCGAGTTGATCTCATTGATCAGCACTTCGCCGCTGTCGGTGAGAAACACATCGACCCGCGCCAGCCCGGAGCAGCCCAGCACCTGGAATGCCTCGACGGCCAGAGCCCGAATACGTTCGCTGGACTCGACACTGATCTCAGCCGGTACCACGACCTGTGCCGCCTGGGCGTCGATGTATTTGCTGTCGTAGGAATAGAAACCGCTGCTCACCACGATTTCACCACACCCGCTGGCGATGGCGTCTTCGTTGCCGAGCACGGCGCATTCGATCTCACGGCCACTCACGGCGGATTCGATCAGCACTTTTTCGTCGAACCCCAAGGCCAGTTCCACGGCCGCCTTATATTCGGCTTCGTCACTGACCTTGCTCACGCCTACGGACGAGCCTTGGTTCGCCGGTTTGACGAACAGCGGCAGGCCGAGTTTGCCCTGCACCTCAGCGAACCCGGTACGCGCTGCCGTGGCGCGGTTCAGGGTCACGAACGGCGTCACCGCCAACCCGGCGTCGCGCAGCAGGCGTTTGCTGATGTCCTTGTCCATGCACACCGCCGAGCCGAGCACGTCGGAGCCGACAAAGGGCAAGTCAGCCATGCGCAACAGGCCTTGCAGGCAACCGTCTTCACCCAGGGTGCCGTGGACAATCGGGAAGATCACATCGACGTGCCCGAGCAGTTCCTGACCGGAAGTTTCCACCAATTGCTGACTGACCTTGCCCGGCACCACCGCCAGTTCACGGTTGGACTGATTGAGCGCGATCAGGGCCGGATTTTCCTGATTGAGCAGGAAGTTCGAAGGGTCGTTGAGGTGCCAGTGACCTTGTTTGTCGATGCCGATCAACACCGGCTCGAAGCGCGAGCGGTCCAGTGCATCGACAATGTTCTTCGCCGATTGCAGCGACACTTCATGCTCCGCCGAACGACCACCAAAAATAATCCCTACCCGCAATTTGCTCATTCAAAACACCTCAACGATTGGCCACCCGCCGAACAGCAGAGAGAACCTTGCAACATTCGCCCACGGTTTTCCACCCGTCCAAAGGGTTTAATCGCAGAGCAGACAGCCAGTCGATCACTGGGGTAACGTGTTCTTCACCGCGTTCGAGACACCCCCACCATGGCCAAGCAAACGCCTCCCATCGACTGGTTCCACCGCGCGCCCGACGTGGGCGGCCTGCAACGTTTCGAAGCGTTTTTTGCAGGGCACGGCTACGACCTTCATCGCCACGACACCTACGCCATCGGCCGAACACTGGCCGGTGTGCAGAGTTTTCAGTACCGCGGCGGATGGCGCCACAGCCTGCCGGGCGGAACCCTGGTGTTGCATCCGGACGAAGCCCACGATGGCGAGGCCGGCACCGAAGCCGGTTTCAAATACCGAATGATGTACATCGAACCGGCGCTGATCCAGCAGATGCTCGGCGGGCAACCGCTGCCGTTCGTCAAGACCGGATTGTCGACCGACCCTCGCCTGTTCGCCGCCACCGACGCGCTGTTGCGCAGCCTGGATTGCCCCCTCGACCCTTTGGAGGAGCAGGACGCGCTGTACGATCTGGCGCAGGCTCTGAGCAGCGTTTCGGGAACAACTTCCGCCCGCCACCAGAGCTTCGACTACGTGGCTGCGGAGCGTGCGCGGGAATTCATTCACAGTGCGCTGGATCGCACCGTGACGCTGGAGGAACTGGCGCACCATAGCGGTCGTGATCGCTGGAGCCTGTCACGGGACTTTCGCCTGTTGTTCGGCACCAGCCCTTACCGATACTTGACCATGCGGCGCCTGGACCTGGTGCGTTCTCTACTGATCCAGGGCCAGTCGCTGGTCAGCGCCGCGTTGATTGCCGGCTTCACCGATCAGAGCCACATGACCCGGCAATTCAGCAAAACCTACGGCCTGTCGCCGGCCCGCTGGATGAAAATGCACCGTCGCTGAGCCACGCACAATCGTACAAGAAGCAGACCTGAGCGCTGGTTATCGTGGGTTCACGATCAACCACGGGAGACACTTCATGTCCGCTTACAAAAGCCTGAACTTCGCTGAAAAAATCGCCCGGATCGATGCGCACTGGGCGCCCCGGGTCATCGCCGAAATGAACGACTACCAGTTCAAGGTGGTGAAGTTGCTGGGGGATTTCATCTGGCATGACCATCTGGAAACCGACGAAACCTTCATCGTGCTCGAAGGCCAGTTACGCCTCGAGTTTCGTGATGGCTTCGTGTTGGTCAACGCCGGCGAAATGTATGTGGTGCCCAAAGGGGTGGAGCACAAACCCTCTGCCGAGCAGGAAGTGAAGCTGCTGCTGATCGAACCCAAAGGCGTACTGAACACCGGCAGCGAAGGCGGTGAGCGAACGGCGGTCAATGACGTGTGGGTGTGAGGCGTTACGCCAATGTCTTGCCGTCCACCGGGTCGCCGATCATCAGGAAATGCCCGCCCGCCACATGGTGCAAGGTGCGCAAGGCGTCATGCCCTTCGAAGTGCCAGCGGCCGTCGCTGAAGACCCGTTCATCTGCCTGGGCGGCAATCACCTCGGCCAGGAACAGGTCGTATTGCTGATGATTGGTGGGCTCTGGCAGCAGTCGACATTCCAGCCAGGCCACGCAGCCCTCGAGCATAGGAGCATCGATCAGTTCACCACTGAAGGTCTGCAAACCATAGGCCTGGAACTTGTCCTGACCTTGGCCCTGGGTCAATTCCAGGCCTGACGTCGAGCCAACAGTCTGGGTGATATCGGCCTGAGCGACGCAGGGCACGTTCAGCACGAAGGTGCCCGAGGCTTCCAGCAGTTGTCGGGTCCAGGTGGACTTGTCCAGCACCACGGCAATTTTCGGCGGTTCGAAATCCAGCGGCATGGCCCAGGCCGCGGCCATGATATTGCGCTGGCCGTCATGGGCGGCGCTCACCAGGACGGTCGGCCCGTGATTGAGCAGGCGATAGGCCTTGGACAAAGGAACCGGGCGGCGATGGGAAACGCTCATGGTGTCTGCTCCTGGGAAAAGAGCCGATTGTAGCGATTTCCACCGCGATGGCAGGTATCAAGTCGCCAGTTGATTGGCAAACTGCCCGACCGCGTTCACCACTTTCTGCGCACCGTCCTGAATCTCGACGATCACCGTGCCCGCTTCCGCCGCCAGCGCCAGGCCTTGTTCTGCCTGAAGCTTGCCGTCGGTCATCAGGGCCACGGCATTACGCGCCATCTCCTGGTTCTGCCGCACGACACCGACGATCTCATCAGTGGCCTGGCTGGTGCGGGACGCCAACTGCCGGACCTCGTCCGCCACCACGGCAAACCCCCTGCCCTGTTCACCTGCCCGAGCCGCCTCGATGGCCGCGTTGAGCGCCAGCAAGTTGGTCTGTTCGGCGATGCCGCTGATGGTTTTGACGATAGTGCCGATCACCAGCGATTGCTCGTTCAAGGCCTCGATGCCATCGCCAGCGGTCTGCATATGCCTGGCCAGGTCGCGCATCACGTCCACTGCCTGAGTCACCACGGCCGTACCGCGCTGGGCACTCTGATCGGTTTGCTGAGAGGTGCTATACGCAATGTTGGCCGCTTCGGCCACGGCGTTTTCCTGATTGACCTGATCGGTAATCACGGTGGCGAACTTCACCACTTTGTAGAGCGTGTTGTTAGCGTCAACCACCGGGTTGTAGGACGCTTCCAGCCAGACCAGACGACCATGGCTGTCGACGCGCTTGAAACGGCCGGCAACAAACTCACCGGCATTCAGGCGTCGCCAGAAGTTCTGGTACTCGGCGCTGCTGGCCTCCTGCGACTCACAGAACGTGCGGTGATGTTTGCCCTTGATCTGCGCGAGGCTGTAACCCATGCCACTGAGGAAGCGGTCGTTGGCCGTCAGAACGTTGCCATCGAGGTCGAACTCAATCACCGCGGTCGAACGCACCAGCGCACCGATCAGGTTCTCATGCTCACGGGACGCTTCGATGGTGCGGGTCAGGTCGCTGGAGTAAATCGAGAAATGTTTGATTCGGCCGTCCGCCGAGCGCACCGGCTGCACAATCGAACGCAACCACGCCTCCTTGCCGTTGCCCCGCAGTAAACGCACGGCCCCGGCGAAATGCTCGCCACGGGTCAGCGCGTTCTGGAAGCGGCGGTGGAATTCGTCGGATTTGACATGGACCGGGACGATCTCGTCGATGTTCCTGCCGATCAGGTCGCCGCTCTTGTAGAACATTTCACCCAGGAAGTTCTGGTTGGCCGATTGAATCCGGCCATCGGGATTAAGGGTCAGGACCAGCATCTCGCTTTCCAGACTGTCCTTCACTTGATGAAGGCTGGAGAGTTCTTCGCGAAGAGCCGACAGCTCCTGCTTCAAGCGTTTGTTGAACATGGGAAAGCACCGATGGACTGGGAGAGAAAGCGGCATGCAGCCTAGCCATCGGCGGTACGGTTCTTTTCTGAAGAGCGTTTCAAGGTTGTCCTACAAAAATAGTTACGGTCACACGCTGCGATTACATCGCGCCAGCGGCCGCGCAATGGCCGGCTCTGGGCAGGCGTGCGCCAAAATACGCCGCGCTGCCCACACCCACTGCGCCCATGACCGCACAGAAGATCACGCAGATCCACGGGCTCCACGGCATCAGACCAATCAATAACAGTGGTGTGATACTCGCCCACGCGGCGTAGGCAATGTTGTAGGTGAAGGAAATGCCCGAGACGCGAACCCGCGCCGGGAACAGGCTGACCATCACCGACGGCACCGCGCCGACCACTCCGCAACTCAGACCGGCAACCGCGTAGGACAGAGCAATCCAGTGACCACCCGTAATCAGGCTGGTATAGAGCACACCAATCCCCAGCGGCAGCAGCAGGCTATAGAGCATGACCGTGCGCCAGCCGCCGATGCGGTCGACCAGCAGCCCGGCGAGTACACAGCCGATGTTCAGGAACACGATGCCCAACGCACTCAAGGCGAAGGTATGGCTGGCGGTCATGCCAAAGGTTTTCTGCATCATGGTCGGAGTGATAACGACAAACACCACCACCGCCGAGGTCAGCACGCAGGTGAGGATCATCGCCGGCAACATTGCCAGACGATGTTCACGCAAGACCGTGCGCAGCGGCAGTTCGACGGCGGCATCACGCTGGGCCTGCATTGCCATGAACACCGGGGTTTCACTGAGCCAGCGGCGCAACCAGACACCGATCACCCCGAACACACCGCCCAGGAGGAACGGGTAACGCCAGGCGAAATCGAGAATTTCCGCCGGTGTGAACGCCTGTGCGAGGAAGGTCGCCGTCAGCGCGCCAATCAGGTAGCCAAAAGTCAGCCCGGCTTGCAGGAAACCGAGGGCATACCCGCGATGCCCGGCCGGCGCGTGCTCGGCGACGAACACCCAGGCGCTCGGCACTTCACCGCCCACCGCCGCCCCTTGCAGGACACGTAGCACCAACAGCAGCAGCGGCGCCCAATAGCCGATCTGCGCGTAGGTCGGCATGATCCCGATCAGCAGGCACGGCAGCGCCATCATCAGGATGCTCAGGCTGAAGACTTTCTTGCGCCCCAACCGGTCGGCGAAATGCGCCATCAGAATTCCGCCCAACGGGCGCGCCAGATAACCGGTGACGAAGATCCCGAAGCTTTGCAGCAGGCGCAGCCATTCGGGCATTTCCGGCGGGAAGAACAGTTGGCTGAGGGTCAGGGCGAAGAACACGAAAATGATGAAATCGTAGATTTCCAGCGCGCCGCCAAGGGCCGCAAGACCGAGAGTCTTGTAATCCGAGCGGGTAAAAGGCGTCGGGCGCGAAGGGATGTTGGCAGTCATGAAAAAGAACTCTGCAGCCGGTAAAAAACCAAGGCGCCCATGGTCTACGCAAACGCGCCCATGGACAAGCCGTTAGACCATAGTCCTGTTTTGGTAAAGTTTCGTCACAAGTCAGCAGCGGTTGATTTACTGTTGGCGTCTGTCCAGACGGGCCTTTGCAGCCCGAAAGACCACAATAAACATAAAAATTCGAGGTACCCCCGTGGCCGCTGATATCGAAGATACCCGCTCCGCCCGCTTTGCCCTGCGCTGCTCAAGTTTTGCCGAACGCTGGTTCCCCGACTCCTGGGTATTTGCCGCGCTGGCGGTAATCATCGTCGCCGTCGCCACTCTGTTCATGGGCGCCAAACCGACTGACGCCGCCATGGCGTTCGGTGATGGATTCTGGAGCCTGATCCCCTTCACCATGCAGATGGCGTTCGTGGTCATCGGTGGCTATGTCGTCGCTGCCTCGCCACCCGCCGTGAAACTCATCGACCGCCTGGCACGTATCCCGAAAAACGGGCGCTCGGCCGTGGCGTGGGTCGCCTTGATCTCCATGGTTGCCTCGCTGCTGAACTGGGGCTTGTCGCTGGTGTTTGGCGGTTTGCTGGTGCGCGCCCTCGCCCGCCGCGTCGATCTGAAAATGGACTACCGCGCCGCCGGCGCCGCTGCCTATCTGGGTCTTGGCGCAGTCTGGGCCCTGGGTCTGTCGTCGTCCGCCGCCCAACTGCAGGCCAACCCGGCCAGCCTGCCGCCGTCGATCCTGTCGATCACCGGGGTGATTCCGTTCACCCAAACGATCTTCCTGTGGCAGTCCGGCGTAATGCTGCTGGCGCTGATCGTGGTCTCGCTGATCATCGCCTACGCCACCGCGCCAGGCCCTAACACCGCCCGTGACGCCAAGGCCTGCGGCATCGACCCGAGCTTCAATCTGCCGCCATTGGCCCCGCGCACCCGCCCGGGCGAATGGCTGGAACACAGCCCGCTGTTGACCCTTTTGCTGGTGGCACTCGCGGCTGGCTGGCTGTTCCACGAGTTTTCGACCAAACCCGCGATCAGTGCCATCTCCGGGCTGAACACCTACAACTTCCTGTTCCTGATGCTCGGCGCGCTGCTGCACTGGCGTCCACGCAGCTTCCTCGATGCCGTGGCCCGCGCTGTCCCGACCACCACCGGCGTGCTGATCCAGTTCCCGCTGTACGGCTCGATCGCCGCGTTGATGACCACGGTCAAAGGCACTGACGCCCAGACCCTGGCGCACCACATCTCGACCTTCTTCGTCAGCATCGCGTCCCACGACACCTACGCGTTCCTGATGGGCGTGTACTCGGCGATTCTCGGTTTCTTCATTCCGTCCGGCGGCGGCAAGTGGATCATCGAAGCGCCGTACGTCATGCAAGTCGCCACGGACCTGAACTACCACCTGGGCTGGGCCGTACAGATCTACAACGCAGCCGAAGCGCTGCCGAACCTGATCAACCCGTTCTACATGCTGCCGCTGCTGGGCGTGCTCGGGCTGAAGGCGCGGGACTTGATCGGGTTTTCGTTTGTGCAATTGCTGGTGCACACGCCGCTGGTGTTGTTTCTGCTGTGGGCGCTGGGGACGACGCTGACGTATACGGCGCCGGTAATGCCTTAACCCGATCCAACAATCACCATAAAACAACTGTAGGAGCGAGCCTGCTCGTGATAGCGGTAGTCCATCCAACATTGATGTGACTGCCAAACCGCTATCGCGAGCAGGCTCACGCCTACATTAAGAACTTTGCTGCACTCAAGACTGTAACCCTTCTGTCACATCCCGCTGCTAGCGTCCGCCGAAACATATTGCAACAAACTCAGCTAAACGGGACTTGGCATGACTGACGATAAAGACAACATCGACGTTCCTTCTCCCGACGCAGATGCGCCCACCGATACTAGCCGCCGGCGCTTTCTCGGTGGCGTTGCGGTGCTGGGTGTCGGCGCAACGCTGAGCGCTTGCGGCAATCAGGGGGATGAGCCGGGCAAACCTGTCGAACACCCACTGTCCCCGGCGGAATTGGACAAAGCCCTGCACGACCAGGTGAAAACCGTGGTGGTGATCTATGCCGAGAACCGCAGTTTCAACAATCTGTTCGGCGATTTCCCCGGCGTCGAAAAACCACTGTCGTCCCTTCAGCCTGGCGAGTATCAACAGCGTGATCGCGATGGCAGTCTGTTGCAGACGCTGCCACCGGTGTGGGGCGGCGTTTTGCAGATCGGTCCGCAAACCCTGGATGGCGTGACGTACCCCAGTGAAACCCAGTTTCAGGAGCAACTGCCCAACGCGCCGTTTGCCCTCAAAGGCCCGAACGCTGAAGACCTGCCGTTTGGCTTGGTGACCCGCGATTTGTGGCACGTGTTCTATCAAAACCAGATGCAGATCAACGGTGGCAAGAATGACGGTTTTGTCGCCTGGGCAGACTCCGGCGGCCTGACCATGGGCCATTACGCGCAGAGTCGTTATTCCCTGCGCTTGTGGGACGTCGCCCAGGAATTTGTGCTCTGCGATAACTTTTTCCAGGGCGCTTTCGGCGGTTCGTTTCTCAACCACCAATACCTGATCAGCGCCACCGCGCCGTTTTATCCCGATGCGGCCAATTCGGTGGCCAAGGCGCAAATCGCGGTGCTGCAAAGCGACGATCCGGCGGACCCACGACTCAAGCCTTTGGATAAATCCCCGGCCAGCGCCATGACCGGCCCACCGCAGTTCGGTCCCAGCGCTTTGACCCCGGACGGCTACGGCGTCAACACGCTCGCGCCGCCGTACTGGCCGACGTGGATTCGCGACCCTGACCGCCCGGCCTACGCCAAACCAGACTTGCCGAACGTGCTGGTCCCACAAACCCACGAGCACATCGGCGACAAGCTCTCAAAGAAAAATGTCGACTGGGCCTGGTACGCCGGCGCCTGGCAGGCGACGCTGGATCAGTTCAAGGACTCCGGTGGCATCCCGAAGATCCCCAACTTCCAGTACCACCATCAGCCGTTCAACTACTTCAAACAGCTGGGCCCGGAGAACCCGGCCGAACGCAACAAACGTCTGCGCGACGCCGGCCTGGGCGATGAATCGAGCACCAACAAGTTCTTCGCCGATGCCGAGGCTGGCAAACTGCCTGCGGTGAGCTTCTACAAACCCCAGGGCAACCTGAACATGCACGCCGGTTACGCCGATGTGGCGTCCGGTGATCGGCACATCGTGCGCGCCCTGAAAGTGCTGCGCGAAAGCCCGCAATGGAAAAACATGGTGGTCGTGGTTACGGTCGATGAAAACGGGGGTTGGTGGGATCACGTTGCACCGCCCAAAGGCGATCGCTGGGGGCCGGGATCGCGGGTGCCGGCGCTGGTGGTGTCGCCCTTCGCGCGCAAAGGCACGGTGGACCACACGGTCTATGACACAGCGTCGATCCTGCGTTTGATCACTCGGGTGTTCGGGCTGGAGAAGCTCGACGGGCTCAAGCAGCGGGATGAGGCGATGATTGCTCGGGGCCAGAAACCCATGGGCGACTTGACCCATGCGCTCAGGTTCAGCTGAGCAATTATCGGCCGATCTGCTTTAGTACGGTGGCCTGCGATCCACGCGGGCCCACGCTGAAAAGGATCTGAGCATGCTGAAACTCACAGGACTCACCTTTGCCGCCCTCGCCCTGAGTGCCGCCGCCCACGCCGATGTCGATCTGAAATTGGGCAGCACCGAACGTGTTACCCGGCTTTTCGCCTACCCCAACAACTGCAATGTGATCTGCTTTCGCAACTGGACGCTTGAACAAACCGTCGAGCATTACCTGACCCAAAGCGTGCAACGCGATGGCTACAGCACTGCAAAAGTGCGAGTAAAGACCGATAACCATCAGCTCTACGCCGACATCAGCGGCGTACCAAAGGGTTACGAAAAACCGCTGGCCGCGTTACTCGATGCCGGCGATCTGGCCTACACCGGTGCCAAAAAACTCAATGCCGACAGCAAATGGGCCTACAACTGGTACTTGTTCCTGCCGTTGGGCATGGCCCTGGAAAACCGTAAGAGTGTCGAATTGCTGCACTTCCCGCCGGATTACTCCCTGACCCAGGCTCAGGATTACCTGCGCTCCGCGACCACGGATCGCTGGGCCACGTTGCTGACGGATAACGGCATCCCCGCTGACCAGACGCCGGGCTATCAGACCATCATCGACATCGCGCCCATTGCCGCGCCGGCCAGCGCCGGCAAGGACCTGGAGGGTGTCTACGGCTACTTCACGGATTACCAGACCACCATGGTCAAGGACGTCAGCCAGAACGCCAAAGGTGCGGCGCTGCCGATGGTCGCCTTTGGCGCGCCAGTGCGTAACTGGATCAAGCAGCAATATGGTGTGACCGTCGACGTGCTGGGTCTGGCGATGATCAGCCCGAAGAAAGGCCTGAACGTGCCGGTATTGGGCTCGAACCATCCGAGTTACATCTGGTACGCCGCCAACCCGGACAGCTATACCGGCGACGATGCTCAGGCGAAAGCCGATGCTGCGGGCCTGGCCGTCATGGGCCAGGATTTGAGCGCCGCGTGCTGGCAAGCCGGCATGGGCAGCACACCGGGCAGCGACCCTGCTGCCCAGCTGAAAAGCTGCACACAAACCTGGCAAGTGACCCAGAAAGAAAAAACCTGCGAGTTGTTCTACACCTCGATCCGCAACCTGACCCCGGAACAAGCCGAGGCCAAGTGCGCGACAACGCCAATCAAGGCCCAACTCCAACAGCTGCAAGCTCCGGCGCCCGCAACAGCGATTCCGGCACCGGCGCTGTAATCACCTTGCGCGTCAGCAAAGGCTGACGCGCACTCCCCGACCGGCTTAAAGCTTCTCGACCGGACGCAGACGGTATTGCGGCGGCAGTTGCTCAAATCCGCTGATGGTCGTGTTCAGGCTTTTCCAGCGACCGTCCTTGATGCCGTAAATGCAGCCATGGATCGACAGCGGCTGCCCACGGTGCCAGGCGTTTTGCACGATGCTGGTGTGGCCGACGTTCGCCACTTGCTGGATCACGTTGAGCTCACAGAGACGATCGACCTGTTCTTCTTCAGTCGCCAGCTCGGCCAGTTCTTCGCGCTTTTCGTAATAAAGGTCCCGGATCGAGCGCAGCCAGCCGTCGATCAGGCCCAGCTGACGATCCTGCATCGAGGCGCGTACGCCACCACAGCCATAGTGGCCGGTGACCAGGATGTGTTTGACCTTGAGCACGTCCACCGCGTACTGAATCACCGACAGGCAGTTAAGGTCGGTGTGCAGCACCACGTTGGCCACATTACGGTGTACGAACAGGTCGCCCGGCAGCATGCCGACGATCTCGTTGGCCGGCACGCGGGCGTCGGAACAACCAATCCACAAGTATTCCGGCGTCTGTTGGCGGGCCAGCTTGGAGAAGAAGTCCGGATCTTCCTGTTTGATCGCTTCAGCCCAGCGTTCGTTGTTATCAATCAGATCTTGTAATTCGTTCATGCTGTAAAGCCTCAAGAATGATGCGCAGGTTTGACAAACAACCGCCCGTCGAGGTCACGCGCTTGATGCAAGTATGACCGGTGGAATTCTCAGGAGCCCAGTGGGTCAACCCTAGTAAGGCCCACAGTATGAGGAATTGCCATGACTGAATCACGACGTCCGTACGATGCGGTGCAACCTGAGCCGATCGACGACAACGAAGACCGCATGGGCTCGATGCAAGAGCTGGATTTCGATGAGGAAGAACCCAGCGCCAAAATCGGTGACGAGTTGCCCGAAACCGAACGCGAACGGCTGATGCCTCGCGAGCGCGTGCGTGAAGCCGGTATGACGGGGGCTTCGACCGATGATCACGAGTCTACCGATGATGACATGAGCCCGGAAACGTTGATCCATGAAGATGGCGCGCGGGATGCCCATGAAGCGGGTGACGGTGATCAGGCGGATTGGGATTTGAGCATTGTCGATGAAGATGACATTGGCGGGGGGAATGGCCTGGATGAGGCGGAGATGGCGCGGCGGGATCCGATGGATAAGGATCGGTGATCTCTATCGCCTGATTTGACGCCATCGCGAGCAGGCTCACTTCTACAGTTGATCTATGTCTGTCACAGAATTTGTTGACTACACAGATCAACTGTAGGAGTGAGCCTGCTCGCGAGGCTCTAAAGAAGGTCAGTCGACCAGGGTGCAGGCCATGACCACGGCGTCTTCCCGACCACCAACAGCCGGGTAGTAATCCCGACGCCGGCCAATCTCGTTAAACCCGTACCGCTCATATAAGCGAAACGCCGTGCGGTTGCTGTCGCGAACTTCCAGAAAACACTCCCGCGCCTCAGCCTTGTAGGCAATCGACATCAAATGCTCCAGCAGCGTCAAACCCAGGCCACGGCCCTGATTTTCCGGCTTGACGGTGATATTGAGCAGATGTGCCTCATCCAGAATGATTTGCACCACGCCGTGGCCGACCTGCTGCTGCCCTTCGAACATCAGCCAGATCTGATACTTGCCCAGCCCGTCGAGAAAAATCCCGCGAGTCCAGGGATGGCTGTATGCCGCGTATTCGATTTTCAGTACAGCGTCCAGGTCCGCCTCGGTCATCGGGCGGAACGATACAGCGTCACTCATTTGATTCTTTCCAGCGCGCCATCAGCCGACGCATGGCTTGCCAGACATCAGCCTTACGCTGTGGCTCTTCCATTAATAATTCCAGACCCGGCAGGGCCCAGACCGAGCCCAGGCCTTCGACCTGGAGTTCGCGGTTGAACGATTCGGCGTTGGCTTCACCGGCAAAACGCACCGCCGGCAGGCCGATCAGCCACACGCACACGCATGGCGCGTCTTCGATACGCGCCGAGAGAAAGCCTTGGACGAAGTCGCGCGCCGCTTCCGGGCCTTGATCCATGGTGCCGCGAGCCAGCAGCGGCCAGCGTACCGGTTCGCCGACGATCTGTGGGCTGTCCGGCAGACCGGCGGCGCGCAGCATGTCCTTGAGCAATAAATAGGCGGGATCGCGAGTCTGGAACGTTTCGCCTGTGGGTAACTCCACCAGCAGCAGACAGCGACCGGCGCGCAACAATTGCAGGGCGAAGCGCGGTGGCGGCACCTGCACAACCTTGGCGACGACCGGAGCCGCCTCTTCTTCGACCTTGGCGTTGGTGCGCGTACTGGCCAATGAAGGACGCGGCACCTCGATCTTCACCCGTTCGGCCGGTTTGACCAGCGGTTCCACGGGCACATCAGCCACAGGCGCAGGCGCAACCGGAGCCATTGGCGCGACGACCAACGGCTCAGGCATCTCCAGCAACTCGGGGCGCGAAGGCGCGGCAAAGGGCAATTCGGTGCGCGGCAGCCAGTTGACCACCTGCATGGCGGTCAAATAAGCGCGGCGACGGGACTCGATAAGCAAAGGTCGGCCACTTGTGGATAACTAATAGTGCGCTGATTCTACCGCCCTTCGCTCAAGATCGCCCGCCCTCGATCGATAGAAAACCTACTGTCTGTCCCGAGAGTGAATCGACACGCCTGCGATGCAGTACAATCGTGGCTTTTAATCGTCAACCAGCCGGCCATTCCGATGATCGAACCCAAGCGCGTCTTGCGCGCCCTCGCTGAACACTGGGCACTTCTGGAGCCACTGTGCGAGCACTTCGACCAAGGCACCTTGAGCCTCAACGAACTGCGTTCACAGTTGGCCGCCCAGCAACTCGACAGTACGCCGCAGGACATCACCAGCCTGCTGGACGTGTGGATCCGCCTCGACATTCTGGTGCCCGTGGCGAAAAGCCCGAACCGGTTCGAGCTCAATGCGCAGATTCACGACTTCCTCGCTTACCTGCGCCGTGAGCACCGTCTAGGCCTGTGCCTGGAAATCGAAGCCTACCTGCGTCACCTCGAGCGCCTGGCCGGTT
The DNA here is from genome assembly GCF_015461845.1 of Pseudomonas mucoides. Classification (GTDB taxonomy): domain Bacteria; phylum Pseudomonadota; class Gammaproteobacteria; order Pseudomonadales; family Pseudomonadaceae; genus Aquipseudomonas; species Aquipseudomonas mucoides. The sequence goes on from NZ_JACOPW010000004.1 coordinate 482,289, forward strand.
ACATTCAGGACGCCTTTGACATTCGCGATGGCCATGATCTGGCGCGCCAATTGCGCTTGCTCGATATGCGCGTACGCGACGTACTGAAAAAACTCGATAACGATGAACAAGCATTGGTGGCCGTCGCCGAACGGGCGAAAACCAGCGATCGGCAGATCCCGTTGCGTCAGCGTTACGCTGAAGTGCTGGCGACCTGGGACGAATACGTCGAACCGATGATCGAACTGGTGAACGCCGACGGCGCCTTCGAACAAGGCGTACGCAAGGTCGAAACCGTACTGCTGAAGATGCTCAGCGAGCAGCAGCGTCTTGGCCATCTGGTCGATGACGACATGCTGCTGCGTACCCACGCCCGTATCCTCGAAATGCAGACCAGCGCCCAATTGACCCTGCGTCATGCCCGCGAACTGCTGCTGCCGCTGCGTGAAGAAGCCCGTCGCCACAATGCCGTGACCCGTGGCGCCGCGTTGGCCTTGTCGGCCATTCGTCGCAAAGGCATCGATGCCGTCCCGCAAGCCGCGATGCCGATGTTCACCCGCCCGCAAAGCACGTTCCTCGGCAGTGCGAGTCAGGTCGAAGCCTACGTGTATGCGCTGGCCCGTTTCGAACCGAAACCGGCGCGTTTCCCCAAAGCGCACAAGACCCAGAAAGGCGAAGCCCCGCGCGCGCCTCGTACCGTTCGCGAAATGCTCGAACGCTGTGAAGACGCCCTGCCGATGCCGGACCTGATGACCTGGCTGCTGGAGCAGGAACCGGACGGCGCGACCGACGAATTGCTGTACTGGTTCTCGCGCCTGTCGCGGGAGAAACGCTTCAAACGTGAGCGTCTGGAACGCCGCGAATACCACACTCATGAGCATCAGGTCAGCCTGCGCTCCTTCGCCCTGCTCTCGGCCGGCGACGCCGCCGAGGATTCTGCGAGCATCCCACATGCATCTTGATCTAAACGAACTGTCCCAGCTGGCGCCGATCTTTCGCGAGCTGTTCAAGGGCTACCACGTCAGCCGCCGCGACCCGGAGCTGTACGCGCAACTGTCGAACTTCCAGGACCAGTACCGCACGCTGTTCAAGGCCTTGGGGTTTGAGCTGGTGTGTGACACCCGTGGTTTCTACTACTTCGTGCCGGACCTTGCTGCTGCCGCGGTGAACAAAACCGCGCAACGACTGGCGCTGTTCACCTTCATCCTCGTCGAGCATCTGGCGGATCAGGGCCGCGACCCGGTCGCCGTACTCGACGGCGGCAGCCTCGGCCGCGATGAATTGCCGTCCTTGCTCGAAAAGTACCGCGACCTGTTTATCCAGGCCGAAGTACAGACCGTCGAAGAACTCGAAGAAAAAATCATGCGCCGCATGACCCAGCTCGGTTTCGCCGGCGAAGAAAACGGCATCTACCGTTTCCTGCCGCCGATGCACCGCTTCCTCGATGTCTGCCTGTCGGTCCAGCAAGACCGTGATCTGGCGGCCAGCCTGCACAGCGTGTTGCCATTGCCGGTCCCCGTGCTGATCGATGACGACAGCGATGAAAAATTGCTGGAAACCGACGATCCGCTGGACCTCAGTGACTTCGAAGAAGAAAGCGAAGAAGACGCCATGGCCCGCGCCATTGCCGAAGAACAGGAGACCGACGCATGAGCAAGGAACGCTACGGCATTCGCCGTTTTGCCCTTTTGAACACCGCCGGTTACAGCCTCGGTCTGTTTCCGCTGGAAGAGCCGCTGTCGGTCTACGGCGCGAACAACCTCGGTAAATCCGCCTCGATCAACGCCTTGCAGTTCCCGATCCTGGCGCGCATGTCGGACATGAGTTTCGGCAAGTACAGCCTGGAACAATCCCGACGCTTCTACTTCGCCTCGGACACCAGTTACATCCTGGTTGAAGTGTCGCTGCCCCACGGCCCGCACGTGATCGGCGTGGTCGGTCGCGGCCCGGGCGGTGGTTTCGGTCACCAGTTCTTTGCCTATGCCGGCAAGCTGGATCTGGCGCATTACCAGAAGAACGACACCTGCCTGCGCCAGAAAGAACTGTTCACCAACCTTGAACGCGAAGGCCTCAAAGCCTACGAGTTGAAGCCTGATGAGCTGCGTCGTTTGCTGGTCGGCGGTCACACCTCGATCCCGCTGGACCTGACGCTGATCCCGCTGCGTTCCACCAGCGAGCAGAGCCTGAAGACCTTCCGCGCACTGTTCATCAACCTGCTGCACATGCGCGAAATCACCGCGGCCAAGCTCAAGCAACTGTTCCTCGATGCGTTTGAGCACAGCCTGCGTTCCGGCAGCGTCGACTACATCGCCGCGTGCGAAGAAGCGTTCCGCGATGTACGGCGCATGGAGCAGGATTACAACTCGCTGGTCACTGCCGGCCCGCTGGTTGAAGCACTGGCCGCCGGCGTGGCCCAGCGCAATATCCTGCGCGGCAAATTGCACCGCATCTCGCCGCTGCTCGATTCCCTGCTTGGCACCTGGTCGGACTACGCCAGTGCGCGCAAGGAAGAACTGACGATTCAGGCCGAGCATTACCGCAACGAGCAGGACGCGCTGCAAAACGATCAGCGTGGCGGCACACAAGAACTGATGCGCCTGGAGCGGGAAATCACCGGCATCCAGCGCTGGCTCGGCGAGTTGTCGGTGCTCAAGCATCGCTTCGCGTTGGTCGATGACGTCAAAGTGCTGGAGCAACAACTGCTGGCGGCCAAGGACGCGCACGATGAACTGGCGGGTGCGCTGGCACAGTCGCGGCAGTTCTCTGCCGAAGATCTGGAAGAGCGTCTGCGTGACCTGGAAAAACGCCTGAAGTCGGTCAAGCAGCAACTCGATCACGCCGACAACAACAGCTACGCCCGCCTGCGCGAAGAGTTCTCGCAACAGGACGTCGAGCGCCTGATGCGTCTGTTCAACAGCGCCTTGTTCAGCCTGCCGCTGGGCGAACACGGCATCACGCTGGACGAGGACGGTCAGTGGGTCAAATCCATGGAATTGATCCTCGACGGTTTCAAAGGCGAGCGCTTCGAAGTGCCGGGCCTGTCCATCGACATCTCGCACATCGAGCCGCCCGCGCTGCAAGCATTGGCTGACCGCGCCGCGTTGCGCGATCAGAAAGAGCGCCTGGACAAAGAACTCAAGCAACTCAAGACCCAACAAGCCGTGGCCGCCGACCGCGCCGCGAGCAAGACTCAGACCGAAGCGCTGTACCAGCAAGTGCTGGATGCGCAGAAAGCCCTGGAAGATTTCCGTCGCGCGCAAACCCTGAGCGCTGAGGAAGGCGACAAGCTTGAGCAACTGGCACAGATGGAAGCGGCGCAGGACGAATTGAAGCGTTCCAGCGATGCCTTCACCGAACGCGTCCAGCAACTGTCGGCCAAGCTGCAACTGGTCGGCCGTCAGATCGGCGACATGGAAGCCAAGCAACGCACCCTCGACGACGCCCTGCGCCGCCGTCAGCTGTTGCCGGCAGACCTGCCGTTCGGCACACCGTTCATGGACCCGATCGACGATTCCATGGACAACCTGCTGCCGCTGCTCAATGACTACCAAGACAGCTGGCAGGGTTTGCTGCGCAGCGACGGTCAGATCGAGGCGCTGTACGCGCAGGTCCGCCTCAAGGGTGTGGCCAAGTTCGACAGCGAAGACGATATGGAGCGTCGCCTGCAGCTGCTGATCAACGCGTACGCGCACCGCACCGACGAAGCCCTGACGCTGGGCAAGGCACGCCGGGCGGCGGTCACGGACATCGCCCGGACCCTGCGCAACATTCGTAGCGACTACGACAGTCTCGAGCATCAATTGGCGTTGTTCAACCGCGAGATCAACAAGCGTCAGGTGTCCAACCTGCAAAGCTTCCGCATCGTGCTCGCGCCGAACAAGGAAGCGCTCAAGCACATCGACCAGATCATCCACAGCGCCGGCCAATACGAAGAAGGCGAAACCCTCTCCGTGTTCGACCTGAGCCAAAGTGCCGATCAGGACAACAAGAACGAAGAAGCCAAGGAATACCTGGCGCGGCTGGTGGCCGCCAACCACAACCAGCTGGGCCTCAAGGACTTGTTCGAACTGGCGTTCGAGATCACCAAGGTCAACGGTCAGCCAGTCATCCACACCGACATCGACGGCGCCGCGTCCAACGGCACCACAATGACCATCAAGGCGCTGACCAACATGTACCTGTTGCTGCACTTGATGGACCGCGACCAGGCCGGTCGCGTGCGCCTGCCGTACTACCTCGACGAGGCGGCGGACATCGATGAGAAGAACCAGGCAGCGTTGCTGGAAACCAGCCTGCAACTGGGCTTCGTGCCGATCCTGGCGAGTGTGAAGCCGCAGGTTTGCGCCAGTGTCGCGATTGACCTGGAAGGTGGCAGCGGGCCGAACGGGATCTACATCGATGAGGCCGACTGGAAGTACATTCGCCGTCATGACGAGGTGAAGGCGAGCGTTGTGGCGCAGGCGGATGAACCGGAGCTGGATGCGGTTTGAGTTAATCCGTTAGATATGAAAAGGCCGCGATCCAATGGATCGCGGCCTTTTTTGTGGGCCTCATCGCGAGCAGGCTCACTCCTACATTAGATCTGTGTAAACACAATTCAATGTGGGCGAGCTTGCTCGCGATGGCGGCATCACAGGCACCAATAAACTATTTGCCGATTGCGATTTTCGGCGCCCAGGTCAGCCATTCATCTTCAAACTTGTCGAACAGCGGGAAGGTTTGCTCAGCTCGCGCCGGGCTGCCCATGCGATCGCCGTCCGGGGTGGCGAAGGCGATACCGCCCTGAATCAGTGTCTCCAGCGATTCAGTGCGCACCGTTGCGCCTTTGAACAAGCCGTAGTCAAAACCAAAACCACTGCTGTTCCAGAAACGCGTGCCGCTGCGCACCAGCGGTGCGTATTTCGGTTCGATCAGAATGTGCACCAGCACACGATCCGCTGTCTGGCCAAGTTCATATCCAGTGACCTTGCCCACGGTGATTTCGCGATACGTCACCGGCACACCGGTTTTCAGCGAACCACGGCGCGCGGCGCTCAGGACCAGACTCAAACCGGCTTCCTGCTTGGCCGTCTCTGGCGGATTGGCCAACGCGACGAAGTTCTTCTGTGGGCCGAGGTTCTTCGGAGCAGGTTGCACTTCGATGTATTGACCGGTCACCAGCGTTTCCAGATTGCGGGTCTTGATCAGCCCCAACTCAGGCTTGACCACCCAGAACTGAGTGCCCACCCGGGCAATGCGCTCCGGCACTTCGGTGATTCGTGCGGTGAGCATCACCGATTGCAGGTCATCGGTGAGGTCAACGTCTTCGATCTTGCCGACGTCCAGCCCTTTGAATCTCACCGGTGTGCCGTTACGCAGGCCATCGGCGCGTTCGACCTTGATAGTGACCACGGTGCCTTTCTGATTGGCTTCGTCATGGTTGGCGAACAGACGGAAACGCGGGATCTTCTTTTGCAGCGGGGCTTTGGCTTCCGGGGTCTCAAAGGCGATACCACCGGCCATCAGGCTTTGCAGCGATTCACTTTTGACCTGGATTCCGCCGGTCAGTCCACCCGTGAGTGTGATACCGCTGGCATTCCAGAAGCGCGTCGAGGCGTTGACCAGACCTTCGTATTCCTTCTCGATGTGAACGCCGATCACCAGTTGTTTCTTGGTCTTGGAGAACTGATAGCTCTGCACCGAACCGACTTTGACCTGCTTATAGAGGATCGGGCTGCCAACTTCCAGGGACCCGAGGTTTTCGGTGAACAACACCAGGTGCAGGCCCGGCGAACGCAGGTCCAGCGGTGGCGCCTTGGGCCGTGCCACGAACTCGCGTTGCGGTGGGGAGCCTTTATCGCCAGGGCGCACGGCGATGTAGTTACCTTTGACCAGCGCTTCCAGGCCGGTGATGCCCGCGAGGGAAATCGACGGTTTGACCACCCAGAATTGAGTACCGCTGACCAGGTAATCTTCGGCCAATGGATCGAGGGTCAATTCGGCGGTGGCACCGGACAGGTCCGGATCGATCTTCAGCGCTTTCAGGTTGCCGACCTGGATGCCTTTGTACATGACCGGCGTGCGGCCAGCCTGCAATCCTTCGAAATCGGTGAGTTTGACCTTGACCCGAATACCGGCGGCAGCAGCGTCGAAGTCTTCGTAGAGACGGAACGGCAGGCTCGGATCGGTGGGTGGGCTGTCCTTGCGATTCTCCGGCGTGGCGAACGCGATCCCCCCGGCGACGATGCTGGCAAGCGACTCACTGCGAATTTTCACACCCGACAGGTTGGCGTCGATGCTGATGCCGCTGGCGTTCCAGAAACGCGTGTGTTTGCGCACCAGATTGGCGTAGGTGGGCTCGATGAACACTTTGAGCTCGACCGTACTCTGGTCTTCCGAGAGCACATAACTTTTGATCTGGCCGACTTTGATCTGCTTGTAGAACACAGGACTGCCACGGTTCAGTGAGCCGAGGCGATCAGCCTTGATGGTCAGGTGCAATCCCGGTTTGGCGTCGGACAGGGGCGGCTCTTCAGCCAGCGCCTTGAATTTGCGAGTGGGCTCGCCTTCACCGGGACTGATCGCCACGTAATTGCCCGACACCAAGGTTTCCAGACCGGTGATACCGGCCAGCGTCACGCTCGGTTTGACCAGCCAGAAGCGCGTGCTGGTCCTGAGGTATTGCTCGACATCTTTGTTCATCTCGATGGTCGCGATCACGCCTTTGGAAGCGCCTTCGTCATCGAGTTTCAGGGCTTTAACCTTACCGACGGACATGCCTTTATAGACGACTTCCGTCTTGTTGGCCTGGATGCCCTCGCCGCTTTCGAAGCGCACCTGAACCTCGATACCGGTCTCGTTATAGGCACGCCAGCCGAGCCAGCCGCCGATGATCAAAGCGATCAGAGGCAGAATCCAGATGGCTGACCAGTTCGAGGCCGGTCGGGTTTTCGCTGTAGGCAAATCAGTCATGGTCGTCGTCCGACTCCGTGTTATCCCAAATCAGTCGGGGATCGAAAGAAACTGCAGCAAGCATCGTCAAAATCACCACACTGGCGAAGGCGATAGCGCCAAGATTGGCTTCGATGCTGGCAAGCCGTCCGAAATTCACGACCGCCACCAGGATGGCGATCACAAAGATGTCCAGCATTGACCAGCGGCCGATGAACTCGATAAAGCGGTACATCCAGATTCGTTGGCGAGCCGAGAGTGGCTGGCGGCGCTGTATGGAAAACAACAGCAACCCGATGCCTACCAGTTTGAACGTCGGCACCAGAATACTGGCAATGAACACAACTGCCGCGATGGGAAACATGCCGTAATGAACCAGGTCAATCACGCCGGACATGATGGTGCTGGGGGCGCCCTTGCCGAGTGAGTTGATGGTCATGATCGGCAGCACGTTGGCCGGAATGTAGAGAATGGCCGCAGTTACCAGCAGCGCCCAGGTACGCACCAGGCTGTTTGGGCGACGGGCATGAACCAGCGCACCACAACGAGTGCAGACTTGCTCGTCGGTGTCAGCTTCCTGCTTGTTCAACTCATGGCATTCCGCACAAATCAGAATGCCTGCATCAATCGCCCGCATGGGCATCCTCTCCTGATAAAGCCTGCCAGATCTGATGAGGCGACATCACAACCTCCAACCCGACCTGAACCAACAGCAAACTGATAAAGCACACCAGACCAAGGCCTACGCTAATGGCTGCCATATCTGCCAGTTTTACGAACGCAACCAGCACGCCCATGAGGTAAACCTCGAGCATTCCCCAATCCCGTAGATGGTGATAAATGCGATAGAGCAACAGGCCGTAGCTGCGTCCGATATCAAAGCGAATGCTCAACAAGACGGCCAATTGGCAGAGCAGCTTAAGCAACGGGATGCCCATGCTGCACAGGAACACAATCACCGAGACGCTTTGCATGCCGGTGTCGAACAAGGCCACAACGCCGCTCCAGACAGTGTCGTTTGACGATTGCCCGAGTAGATTGAGCTGCATGATGGGTAAAAAGTTCGCCGGCACGTACAACAATAAAGCGGCGATCACCAAAGCGAGACTGCGCTGTACGACGTTGTGCCGATGGGCGTAGAGCTCATAACCGCAGCGCGGACACAGCGCTTTCTCTCCATGGGCGAGTTCGGGTTTGCGCATCAGCAAGTCGCACTCATGACACGCGACCAAATCGTCCAGCGGTAATTCTGACAGCCTTGCGGCGTCAACCGGATCTGACATAAAGGCTCTGTTCCGAAAAAGTTGGCCCTATTCTAGAGGCATGGGTCAAAAATAACTGCGCCAATTTGTGCGTTAAGGGCGAGTACTTTCTCGCAGGCAAAACAAAACCCCTAACTGCATACGCAGATAGGGGTTTCGGAATTTAATCTTGACGATGACCTACTCTCACATGGGGAAACCCCACACTACCATCGGCGATGCATCGTTTCACTGCTGAGTTCGGGATGGGATCAGGTGGTTC
>NZ_JACOPW010000005.1 GCF_015461845.1 Pseudomonas mucoides
CGCCACTGCGGACCACCGAGTACAACTACGAAATCAACTACGGCTTCCACGTTACCAACTGGCTGACCGTGCGTCCTAACCTGCAATACATCACTCACCCGGGCGGTGTTGATGAAGTCGATAACGCACTGGTGGCCGGCCTGAAAATTCAGTCGGTGTTCTAACGCTGTTGCGATAAGCTCCTCTCTATGTGCGCATATTTGCGGACAGCCCAGGCTGTCCGCTTTTTTTTGGGGGGGGCGCGCCCCGGCAACAGATGATTTTCAGGACCGTGGCACATGCATGAGCATCCGCTACAACGCTTCTTCAAATCCTTGCGCGAACGTCCGGTGTTTGCGTGGGAGCGCTATCAGAAGCGCGACGTGTTGGTGATCGATCATCCGCTGTGTCAGGCGGTGTTCAGTCGCCAGGGCGCGCAGTTGCTGCATTTCCAGCCTGCGGGTCAAAAGCCCTGGCTCTGGTGCGCGGCGAAGTGGCCGCAGGTCGGTGCGATTCGTGGTGGCGTGCCTGTGTGCTGGCCTTGGTATGGCCGTCATCCAAGCGAAAACGCTTGGCCTTCCCATGGTTGGGCACGGCTGATCGACTGGAAGCTGCTCGACAGCAGCCACGATGACGATGGCGTGCGATTGCACTGGCAACTGCAGTTGTGTGACTGGCAGGTGGACCTGCACGCCCATTTGGGCGAACGCATGGATTTGCGCCTGAGCACCGAGCATCAAGACACCTTGCCGTGCCAATTGAGTCAGGCGTTGCACGCTTACTGGCGTATTGGTGACGTGGGTGAGGTAGCGCTGTCTGGGCTCGAGGGCGCGCAGGGGTATGATCACTTGAATCGCCAGGTTTGCCAGCAGGAGGGGGAGTTGCGGGTCGATGGCGGTTGCCAGCGCGTGTTCCAGCACGACGGCGAGTTGCAGCTCAAGGACCACGCTTGGCAACGTGAATTGTGCATCGATACCGGTGACCATTCGGACACGGTGGTCTGGCATCCCGGCTCGCGGCCATTGCTGGGGGTGAGCTGGAATGAGATTTCAGAATTCGTGTGTGTGGAAGCGGCGAGTGGCGGCGCCCATCGCCTGAGCCTGGCGCCAGGAGAGAGGGCGCATTTGAGTTTGCAGGCGCGGGTTGGCGTTTAGCTCAAGATTGCGGTGGTGCGGCTGGCCTCATCGCGAGCTTGCTCGCGATGAGGCCCTGTCAGGCTGCGGAGATGCCAGGTTAGTTGAACTCATCCCCAACCGGATACCGGCTCGCATTCAGGCTTTCTTTGATCTTGCGCAAATGCGGCTGGAAATCCACCCCGCGACGCAGCGTCATGCCGGTCGCCAGCACGTCCAGCACGGTCAGCTGGATGATGCGTGAAGTCATCGGCATGTAGATGTCGGTGTCTTCCGGCAGTGGAATATTCAGGCTCAGCGTACTGGCCTTGGCCAACGGCGAACCCTCGGCGGTCAGGCCCAGCACCGACGCACCGTTCTCACGGGCGATGCGCGCCACTTCCACCAGTTCGCGGGTGCGGCCGGTGTAGGAAATGATCACGAACAATTCGCCGGTGTGCGCCACCGACGCAATCATGCGTTGCATCAGTACGTCGGCGTGGGCGGTGACGGCCAGGTTGAAGCGGAAGAACTTGTGCTGCGCGTCCAGCGCCACCGGGGCCGAGGCGCCGAGGCCGAAGAAGTGGATCTGCCGGGCCTGGATCAACAGGTCGACGGCGCGGCTGATCAGGTTCGGGTCCAACGCCTGCAGGGCACTGTCCAGTGAGGCGATGGCGCTGCCGAAAATCTTCTTTGTATAGGCTTCAGGGTTGTCATCGGCCTCGACCGCGCGGCTGACATACGCCGCGCCACTGGCCAGGCTTTGGGCCAACTGAAGTTTGAGTTCCGGGTAGCCGCTGACGCCGAACGAGCGGCAGAAGCGGTTGACGGTCGGCTCGCTGACCTTGGAGGCCTGGGCGAGCGCAGCGATGCTGAACCGGGTGGCCTGCTCTGGGTTGAGCAGGATCACTTCGGCGACTTTACGTTCCGCCTTGTTCAGGTCTTCAAGGCGATTCTGGATCTGTTCCAGTAAATTTCGCACGCGGTCCATATGTGTTCCTTGGGTCAGCTGCGGAAATTAGAGTTCGGCTATGCCAAAAGGGCCTTGGATGCGGCCCCAAACGGTGGCCTATCCTACTGATGGCTCCGAGCGGCTACCACTCGGATTCTGTATTTTGCGAAAATGTTGTGGTTATTACTACATTTTCTCTTGAGCGATGCCTTAAAAAAAGGTATTTGTAGCTTAACTTGATAAAAGAACAAACATCATGCCTTCGATTACGGTTGAACCGTGCACCTTTGCCTTGTTCGGCGCCCTCGGCGACCTGGCTTTGCGCAAGCTGTTTCCTGCCCTCTATCAACTCGATGGCGCAGGCCTTCTGCACGAGGATACGCGCATTATCGCGCTGGCCCGCGAGCCCGGCACCGAGCAGCAGCACCTGGCATTCATCGGCGCCGAACTGCGTCGTTATGTGGGCGCCAAAGAGCTGGACGAAGCCGTGGTCGAGCGCTTTCTGGCGCGGCTGACCTACCTGCACGTGGACTTCCTCAAGGCTGACGATTACATCGCCCTGGCCGATATGGCCGGCAGCGCCCAGCGTGTGATTGCCTACTTTGCCACGCCGGCCGCTGTGTACGGCGGGATTTGCGAGAACCTGGCCAAAGTCGGCCTCGCGGAAAACACCCGCGTGGTGCTGGAAAAACCGATCGGCTCGGACCTGGAATCCTCGCGCAAGGTCAACGACGCGGTGGCGCAGTTTTTCCCGGAAAACCGCACCTATCGCATCGACCACTACCTGGGCAAAGAGACGGTTCAAAACCTCATTGCCCTGCGTTTCGCCAACAGCCTGTTCGAAACCCAGTGGAACCAGAACTACATCTCCCACGTGGAAATCACCGTGGCCGAGAAGGTCGGGATCGAAGGCCGCTGGGGTTACTTCGACAAGGCCGGGCAGCTGCGGGACATGATCCAGAATCACCTGCTGCAACTGCTCTGCCTGATCGCCATGGACCCACCGGCCGACCTGTCCGCCGACAGCATCCGCGACGAGAAAGTCAAAGTCCTCAAGGCACTTGCGCCGATCAGCCCGGAAGGCCTGACCACTCAGGTGGTGCGCGGTCAATACATCGCCGGCTACAGCGAAGGCAAGCCGGTGCCGGGTTACCTGGAAGAGCCCAATTCGAACACCCAGAGCGACACCGAAACCTTCGTCGCCTTGCGTGCCGATATCCGCAATTGGCGTTGGGCCGGCGTACCGTTTTACCTGCGCACCGGCAAGCGCATGCCGCAGAAGCTGTCGCAGATCGTCATTCACTTCAAGGAACCGTCGCACTACATCTTCGCCCCCGAGCAGCGCCTGCAAATCAGCAACAAGCTGATTATCCGCCTGCAACCGGACGAAGGCATTTCCTTGCGCGTGATGACCAAAGAACAAGGCCTGGACAAGGGCATGCAGCTGCGCAGCGGTCCGTTGCAGCTGAATTTTTCCGACACCTATCGCAGCGCGCGGATTCCCGATGCCTACGAGCGGTTGTTGCTGGAAGTGATGCGCGGCAATCAGAACCTGTTTGTCCGTAAAGATGAAATCGAAGCCGCGTGGAAGTGGTGTGACCAGTTGATCGCCGGGTGGAAAAAATCCGGTGATGCGCCCAAGCCTTACGCGGCCGGGTCCTGGGGACCGATGAGCTCCATTGCTCTGATCACGCGGGACGGGAGGTCGTGGTATGGCGATATCTGATTTGAAACTGCCTCAGGGCGTCAGCGCCCATGAGTTCAAGAGCCCGGTGCTGTTGGCACAAGCGCTGGCACTGTCGGTGGCCAAGCAACTGAGCGAAGCGATCGAGGCCCAGGGCACCGCCACGCTGGTGGTGTCTGGCGGTCGCAGTCCGGTGGCGTTTTTCCAGCACCTGGCCAAGCAGGCACTGGACTGGTCGAACGTGGTGGTCAGCCTGGCTGACGAGCGTTGGGTGCCGGTGGAACATGCCGACAGCAATGCCGGTCTGCTCAAGCGTTATCTGTTGCAAGGCCCGGCGGCCAAGGCTCAGTTCCTGAGTCTGTACAGCGCCAGCGCCAACCTGGAACAGGCGGCCGAGCAGGCCGACCGTTTGTTGTCCGAACTGCCGGTGATCGACGTGCTGGTGCTGGGCATGGGCGACGACGGCCACACCGCCTCGTTGTTCCCGAACAGCCCGAACCTGGCCGACGCCTTGAAAGTCGACGGCACACGCCGCTGCTACCCGATGCTGGCGCCGACCGTGCCGCATCAGCGCCTGACCATGAGCCGTGCGCTGCTGGCCTCGGCCAAACACAAAGTGCTATCGATTTCCGGTCAATCCAAGCTGACCACACTGAGTGCCGCATTGGCCGTCGACGATGTCGCCGCCATGCCGATTCGCGCGTTTTTGCAACCTACGTTAGAGATTTACTGGTGCCCATGAGCCAAGGAACAGCCGCTATGACAACCCCATCCCCGACCGTATCCATGGCGGACAAAGTTGCCCTGATCGACAGCCTCTGCGCCAAGGCGCGGATTCTGCCGGTGATCACCATCGCTCGCGAGCAGGACGTGCTGCCACTGGCCGACGCCCTGGCCGCCGGTGGCCTGACCGCCCTGGAAGTGACCCTGCGTTCGCAGTTCGGCCTCAAGGCCATCCAGATCCTGCGCGAACAGCGTCCGGAACTGATGACCGGTGCCGGCACCGTGCTCGATCGCCACATGCTCGCCGCCGCCGAAGCGGCCGGTTCGCAGTTCATCGTCACACCGGGCATCACCCGTGATTTGCTTGAAGCCAGCGTCAACAGCCCGATCCCGCTGTTGCCGGGGATCAGCAACGCCTCCGGCATCATGGAAGGCTATGGCCTGGGCTATCGCCGCTTCAAGCTGTTCCCGGCGGAAGTCAGCGGCGGCGTCGCGGCCATCAAGGCCCTCGGCGGTCCATTCGGCGAAGTGAAATTCTGCCCGACTGGTGGCGTCGGCCCGGCCAACATCAAGAGCTACATGGCGTTGAAAAACGTGATGTGCGTGGGCGGTAGCTGGATGCTTGATCCGGAGTGGATCAAGAACGGCGACTGGGCCCGCATTCAGGAATGCACCGCCGAGGCCTTGGCGCTGCTGGACTGATCCGCTTTACCTGACACTTCGTTGTGTGTTCTACGGCTTTACGGTGCGCTTGGTCGGTGCACCGTTTTTTTTTGCCCGCAAAAAACTGGCCATCGAAATTCCTTATAGCGGCCTTCGGCAGTTGCTACAGGTCTTCCTCGAGCGATACATAGTTACCGCATCTCACCACTCGCCCGACGTTAATCTGCACGCTTCTTATGAAAGAGAGAACGTCATGGACGACAACACCTCAGTTGCACCCGCATCACCGGTTTACCTGCTATCTCCTGAGCAGATCCCCGGCCCGTATTTCCGCAATCCAAAACTGATCCGGCGCAACATCAGCGAAGGCGCCGATGGTGTTCCCTTGGTGCTGCGCCTGCAAATCGTTGATGCCATGACCGGGCAACCTGTCACCGGCGCGCTGGTCGATATCTGGCATTGCAATGCGCGCGGGTTTTATTCGGGCTGGAGCAGGATTGATCCAGACAAGGAAGTGGACAACGGTGACATCGGCTCGGTCCCGCGCACCGACGACGACACCTACCTGCGAGGCGGGCAGTTCACCGACAGGCAAGGCGTCGTGCGGTTTACCACGGTCTATCCGGGGTTCTACGCCGGCCGTGCGCTGCACATTCACGTCGCCGTGCGCATCACCGCCGGCAACAATTACCTGGAAGAACGGCATGTCGCCTGGGTCGGTCAGTTGTACTTGCCCGAGGTGGCGTCGCGCTCGGTCCTCAACTCACGTGAGTACAGCGGTCGCAAGTCCTTGGCGCTGACCAACGATGAAGACGTTTACTACAAGCACCACAGCGGCGAAGCGTCGACCTTGAACGTGCACACCCTCAGCCGGGATTCGAATGAAGATGGCTTCTTCGGCGCCACGACCATAGGCATCGACACCTTCGCGGTGTCATCGCACATCAAGCCCGAGGATTTCGACAAGTACACCGTATGACCTCAGCGCAGTTCGCTCAGCGCCCGGGCCAGCAGTTGCATGTGTACGGCGGTGGTGGTCAGGCCCGGGGTGATGCGAATGCACGGACCACTCGCGGCACCGCTGCGCATGACGGTAAACAGGTTGTAGTCGTTGAGCAGTCGCTCGACCATCGGTTGTTGATCGGCTTGTCGGGTGAAACGCATCGACGTGATGCCGCAATACAAGCGAGGATCATCCGGCGTCATCACTTCGATCCCCGGGAGTTCGCGCACTTCGCGCACCCACAGATTGCGCAAGTAGTTGAGCCGGGCACTTTTGGCGGCGGACCCGCCCATGGCCTGATGTTCTTCGAACACCAGCGGCAAGGTCAGCAGCGCCGGAATATTGGGCGTGCTGTACGGCGTGCGTGCACGAATATCGGTGACCGGGAAATGCACCTCGCCCATGTCCGGGTCGATATCGGCCAGGCGCTCGGGCGCGATGTAGATGAAGCCCAGGGTCAGCGGCGCGCCGATCCATTTGTGCAGGTTGAAGCCGGCGAACGAGACACCGAGTTCATCGAGCTTGAAGTCAATCTGCCCCAGTGCGTGGGCGCCATCGAGGATCACATCGACGCCGTGTTCCTTGGCGGCGGCGGCAATCGCCTGCACCGGCATCACCAGGCCGGTGCGGTGGGTGACGTGAGTCAGGGCCATCAGTTTGAGTTTGGGATAACGCGCAAAAGCGTCGCGGTAGCTGGCCAGCAAACTGTCGAAACTGGCGGGGTGGGCGTGATTGATTTCGATCACCTCGACCCCGCGATTGCGCGCCAGCCAACGCATCGCGCCTTTGACGGTGTCGTATTCCAGATCGCTGAACAGCACTTGATCGCCCGGTTGCAGGCGGTTGTAGTTGCGGATCAACGATTGCATGCCGTCCGAAGCGTTGCGGGTCAGGGCGACGGCTTCGGCGGGCACGTCCACCAACTCGGCCAGTTGCGCGCGGATCTGCAGGATTTCACCCTGTTCGAAGCGCTGGCGGACATACACCGAGTTGCTGCGATTGATGAGCTCGATGTTGCGCTGGTATTCCTCGACCACCGTTCGCGACATGCGCCCGAAGTAACCGTTTTCCAGGTTGATCGGGCCGGGTTCGACGGCGTAGCGATCGGCAAAGGTCTTCCAGAAGGATTCATCACGGGCGCGGCGGGTGTTATCGGGCATGGGCTACTCGGTCAGGATCAATGGCGGGGCGCAGGTTTGCCGTGTTTGGCGCGCAGGGGTTCTAGCAGTTCCGACAAGCCGTTGTGGTCGATTTCCTGCATCAAGGCCAGCAAGCCACCGAGTTCTCCATGGGGAAATCCTTCCCGGGCAAACCAGTTCAGGTACTGGCCGGGCAGGTCGGCAATGATCCGGCCCTTGTATTTGCCGAAGGGCATTTCGCGAGTGATCAGCAGTTCGAGTTTTTCAGGGTTCATCAGTGGGTCGTCTTGATTCTATGCGTCTGGAAAATACAGGCATTCTGCATGCAGGCCAATTGACAGATCATGCAAAAAAAACGGATACAGATTTTGCTGTTTTATATAACTGATTGAAAAATAACGAATAAATAATCGGTCAGAAGCTGGCATGCAGGGTGCAACAGTCATTGCATCTTTCATCAACCCGCAAGGAATTGAAAAATGACCGACATGAATAAAGAAGCCATCTCTGTACTCAACGACCTGATTGAAACCAGCAAAGACGGTCAGGAAGGGTTCAAGACTTGCGCTGAAGACATCAAGCACCCAGAACTCAAAACGCTGTTCGTTCAGCGTTCTGCCGATTGCGCCACCGCCGCTGCTGAATTGCAATCAGCCGTGCGTTCGATGGGGGGTGATCCGGAAACTTCTACCAGTGTCAGCGGCGACTTGCACCGTCGTTGGGTCGACGTGAAGTCGATGTTCACCGGCAAAGACGAAGAAGCCGTTCTGAACGAAGCCGAACGCGGTGAAGACCACGCGCTGAAGGCTTACCGCGAAGCCATGGAGAAAATCAACAAACACAACCTGGTGGGTATTCGTGATCTGGTTGAACGTCAGTACCACGGCGTGCAACGCAATCATGACCAGGTGAAAGCCCTGCGTAACCAGGCTCGCGCACGCTCGTAAGCGTTCGTTGCCTGCCAAAAAACGCCAGCCAGTCTGGCGTTTTTTATGCCTGGTCGATTAGCCGATGCTGATCGCCGGCAATGTCGGCAACGTCACGGTCTGCTGCTTGCGCGGTGCCAGGATCTCGGCTTCGCCGTCGACCACCAACTCATCGTTCTGGTTGAACACGCGAGTGGCAATGCGTACACGAAACTTCGGTAGTTTCTCGAGGATTTCCAGGCGTACGGTCAGGGTGTCGCCGATTTTCACCGGTTTCTGAAAGCTCATCTGCTGGCCAATATAGATCGTCCCCGGCCCAGGCAGCTCGCACGCCACGGCGGCGCTGATCAGCGCGCCACTGAACATGCCATGGGCGATGCGCTCCTTGAACATGGTGCCTGCCGCGAATTCGGCGTCCAGGTGCACCGGGTTGTGATCGCCGGACATTGCAGCGAACAACTGAATGTCGCGCTCTTCGACCTTTTTGCTGTAGCTGGCGGTCTGGCCGACTTCGAGGGCTTCGTAAGGGGTGTTGGTAACCTGGGTCATCTGTCTCGATTCCTGTGACGAATAAATGAATCCACAAAAAAACTATTCCGACCGGGGTGGCCGGCGGTGGCTGAGGGCCTGGGCAATCCACTGCAACACGTCGTTGATCACTTCCTCGCGGTTGCTCTCATTGAACAGTTCATGCCGCGCCTGCGGGTAAATCGTCAGGTGCAGGTTCTGGCTGCCTGCCGCACGCAAGGCGTCAGCCAGATCTTTCAGACGTTTGCCTTCGCTCACCGGATCACATTCGCCGCCAATCACCAGCAGCGGCAGGCCCGGATCGATCTGGGCGAGATTGGACGCTTTGCTGATTTGCTGCAACCCACCGAGCAAATCGATCCACAGCTGGTTGGTGCAACGGAAGCCGCAGAGCGGGTCGTTGGCGTACCTATCCACTTCTGCCGGGTCGCGACTGAGCCAGTCGAAACGGGTGCGCGCCGGTTTGAATTGTTTGTTGAACGAACCGAAGGACAGCCATTCAATCAGCGCACTACGGCCCTTGGGCCCCTGGCGCAACTTCTCCAGGCGGGCGATCTGCCGCGCCGCGCGATAGAGCGCCACGGGCTGGAAGTTCGAGCCGCTAAGCACCGCGCCGTGCAGGCTGGCGCTGTGATGCAGCAGATAAGCCTGGGCGATGTAGCTGCCCATGCTGTGACCGAGCAACACAATGGGCACGCCAGGATGATGCTGGCCGATGTGTTGGTTGAGGCTGGCGAGGTCGCCGACGACTTTGCACCAGCCATCGTCATCGGCAAAATGGCCCAGTGTGCCGTTTTCGGCAGTTTTGCCATGTCCACGCAGATCCGGTGCATACACGCCGTAGCCTTGCTCGCAGAATTTTTCCGCCAGCCGGGCGTAGCGAGCGCTGTGTTCGGCCATGCCATGGGCCAGTAGGATCACGGCTTTTAACGGCGAGGCGGGCAGCCACTGGTTGACGAAGAGGCGGCTGTGGTCACTCGCGGTCAGCCAGAATGTGTCGTGGATCATGGCGATTCCTTTGCATGGGGCTGCATGTGGCATGGGCGTGGTTGCATTGTATAGCGCATCCCGCGCTTGCCGTCTGATCAGGCCGCGCCACGGCAGGAAGATTCACGCGGTCAATGACGGCGTTGGCTGTATTTGCCTGAATCGCCATAACTGCTAGTGTCCGTGGAGCCCCGCCTTTCGCTTCAGGTTTTTTAGAAGTGACAGAAAAGCGGCCCGGATAGGCTCAGGTAAAGAGGACAAGAACAATGCAACCTGATTTCTGGAATGACAAACGCCCGGCCGGCGTGCCCCTGGACATCGATCTTGGGGCCTATAAGTCGGTGATTGAGGTGTTCGAGCGTTCCTGCAAGAAATTTGCTGATCGCCCGGCCTTCAGCAACATGGGCGTGACCCTGACCTACGCCGAACTGGAACGCCAGAGCCTGGCCTTCGCCGCGTACCTGCAAGCCCACACCGACCTGGTGCCGGGGGATCGCATCGCGGTGCAGATGCCCAACGTCCTGCATTACCCGATTGCCGTGTTCGGTGCCTTGCGCGCCGGGCTGATCGTGGTCAACACCAACCCGTTGTACACCGCGCGGGAGATGCGTCATCAGTTCAAGGATTCCGGCGCGCGGGCGCTGGTGTACCTGAACATGTTCGGGCAGAAGGTCCAGGAAGTGCTGCCCGACACCGACATCCAGTACCTGATCGAAGCGCGAATGGGCGACCTGATGCCTGCCGCCAAGGGCTGGCTGGTCAATACCATGGTCAGCAAGGTCAAGAAAATGGTCCCGGCGTATTCGTTGCCGCAGGCCATTTCGTTCAAGAACGCGCTGCACATGGGACGTGGCCTGGGGATCAAGCCGCTGAAAGTCAGCCTCGGCGACATCGCCGTGCTGCAATACACCGGCGGCACCACCGGTTTGGCCAAGGGCGCAATGCTGAGCCACGGCAACCTGGTGGCGAACATGCAACAGGCGCGGGCATGCCTTGGGCAGTTCGGCGCTGACGGTCAACCGCTGCTGCGCGAAGGGCAGGAGGTGATGATCGCGCCGCTGCCGCTGTACCACATCTATGCTTTCACGGCGAATTGCATGTGCATGATGGTGACCGGCAACCACAACGTGCTGATCACCAATCCGCGCGACATTGGCGGCTTCATCAAGGAGCTGAAGAACTGGCGGTTCTCGGCGTTGCTGGGGCTCAACACGCTGTTCGTCGCCTTGATGGATCACCCGGACTTCAAGACCCTGGATTTCTCCAGCCTCAAGCTGACCAACTCCGGCGGCACGGCGCTGGTCAAGGCCACCGCCGAGCGTTGGGAGCAGATGACCGGTTGCCGCATCACCGAAGGTTACGGCCTGACCGAAACGTCGCCAGTGGCCTGTACCAACCCGTACGGCGATCAATCGCGGATCGGCACGGTCGGCCTGCCGGTGCCGGGCACCACGCTCAAAGTGATCAACGATGACGGCGTCGAGCAGCCATTGGGCGAGCGCGGCGAACTGTGCATCAAGGGCCCGCAGATCATGAAGGGCTACTGGCAGAAACCGGAAGCCACCGCCGAAGTGCTGGATGCCGAGGGCTGGTTCAAGTCCGGCGACATTGCGGTAATCGACCCGGACGGTTTTGTGCGCATCGTCGATCGCAAGAAAGACATGATCATCGTCTCGGGTTTCAACGTGTACCCGAACGAGATTGAAGACGTGGTGATGGCTCACCCGAGAGTCGCCAATTGTGCGGTCATCGGTGTGCCGGACGAGCGTTCCGGGGAGGCGGTGAAGTTGTTTGTAGTGGCCCGTGAAGCGGGGGTCAGCCTTGAAGAGCTGAAGGCGTACTGCAAGGAAAACTTCACGGCGTACAAAGTGCCCAAGCACATCGTGTTGCGTGAGTCGTTGCCGATGACGCCGGTCGGGAAGATTCTGCGGCGGGAGTTGCGCGATATCGCTTAATCATTGAATGGCCGCGCTTTGCGCGGATCGCGGGCGAGCCACGCTCCCACAAGATCATCGCTGATCCTTGTAGGAGCATGGCTTGCCCGCGATGCTTTTAGGGGCTGGAAAGCTCCTGTTTTCGGGGCTTCCAAGGCTTTATAGGTTTTTTGCTCTAAAATGACTGCCGGTTATTCTTGAGTCACAATTGTGACCATAGAGGCCGCTTTTGGCTCTGGTCGACCCTTGGCAAAGCTGCTACTCTCGGCGCGCTTTGTGACTTCTCGGCCTAGTAAAAAGCCAGACTCACCGATAAAACACACACCAATAATAATCGCATCAAATGCGGTGCTGAATTCGCGTTGCTGAGGAGTGGGCTTCCATGATCGAAGACTTTTGGAAGGATAAGTACCCAGCTGGGATCGCTGCCGAGATCAATCCAGACGAGTACCCGAATATTCAGGCAGTGTTGAAGCAATCCTGCCAACGCTTCGCCAACAAGCCGGCATTCAGCAACCTGGGCAAGACACTCACCTACGGTGAACTGTACGAATTGTCCGGTGCCTTTGCCGCTTACCTGCAACAGCATACCGACTTGCAGCCGGGCGATCGAATCGCCGTGCAGTTGCCCAACGTGTTGCAGTACCCGGTCGCCGTCTTCGGTGCCATCCGCGCCGGGCTGATCGTGGTCAACACCAACCCGCTGTACACCGCGCGGGAAATGGAACACCAGTTCAACGATTCCGGTGCCAAAGCCCTGGTCTGCCTGGCCAACATGGCGCATCTGGCGGAAACCGTCGTGCCGAAAACCGGCGTCAAGCACGTGATCGTCACCGAAGTGGCCGACTTGCTGCCGCCGCTCAAGCGCCTGTTGATCAACAGCGTCATCAAGTACGTGAAGAAGATGGTCCCGGCGTATCACTTGCCCAAGGCCATCAAATTCAACGACGTGCTGAGCAAGGGCCATGGCCAGCCAGTGGCTGAAGCCAACCCGGCCAGCAGCGATGTCGCGGTGCTGCAATACACCGGCGGCACCACCGGCGTGGCAAAAGGGGCGATGCTGACCCACCGCAACCTCGTGGCAAACATGCTGCAATGCAAGGCGCTGATGGGCTCCAACCTTAATGAAGGTTGCGAGATCCTGATCACGCCGTTGCCGCTTTATCACATCTATGCGTTCACCTTTCATTGCATGGCGATGATGCTGATCGGCAACCACAACATCCTGATCAGCAACCCGCGCGACTTGCCGGCGATGGTCAAGGAACTGTCGAAGTGGAAGTTCAGCGGTTTTGTCGGCCTCAACACGTTGTTCGTGGCGCTGTGCAATAACGAAGGTTTCCGCAAGCTGGACTTCTCGGCGCTGAAAGTCACCCTGTCCGGTGGCATGGCCCTGCAACTGGCTGCCGCCGAACGCTGGAAAGCGGTCACCGGCTGCGCCATCTGCGAAGGTTATGGCATGACCGAAACCAGTCCAGTGGCCACCGTCAACCCGATCCAGCACATCCAGATCGGCACCATCGGTATTCCGGTCCCTTCGACCCGCTGCAAAGTCATCGACGATGCTGGCGTGGAGCAACCGTTGGGTGAAATCGGCGAACTGTGCGTCAAAGGTCCGCAGGTGATGAAAGGCTACTGGCAGCGCCAGGAAGCCACCGATGAAATCCTCGACAGCGAAGGCTGGTTGAAGACCGGTGACATCGCGCTGATCCAGCCGGACGGCTACATGCGTATTGTCGATCGCAAGAAAGACATGATCCTGGTTTCCGGTTTCAACGTGTACCCGAACGAACTGGAAGACGTGCTCGCGACCCTGCCGGGCGTGCTGCAATGTGCGGCCATAGGTGTGCCGGATGAGAAGTCGGGCGAGGCGATCAAGATCTTCATCGTCGCCAAACCGGGCGTGACGCTGACCAAAGAGCAAGTGATGGAGCACATGCGTGCGAACGTCACCGGCTACAAGGTGCCGCGTGCCGTCGAGTTCCGCGACGCGCTGCCGACCACTAACGTCGGCAAGATTCTGCGCCGCGAGTTGCGCGACGAAGAACTGAAGAAAATCGCCGCGAAAAAGGTCGGCGCGTAACAACAAAAAGCCCCGCAGATGCGGGGCTTTTTTTGTCTGCCAAATCTTCTTTGACTGTCAGACCGCTATCGCGAGCAGGCTTTTGCTTTCAGAGGCGGAACGGTGCGAAATTGACGTTGGTACCCGCCGGGCGCATGTCCTGCAGGAACGAGTCCTTGTCGGCACTCAGCTCCAGGCTCAAGGCCGCCTTGCGCTTGCCTTCATTGCGCACCACCAGGCCTTCAAGCTTCTCGCGCAGGAACACGGTCGGCACTTTCAGGTGCAGCAGCTCGTCGGTGTCCGGCGTGTGCATCAGCAAGTGAACCCATTCGTACTGACCAATGGCCAGGCGCGCGACCGGGATATCGAACCACCAGATGTTGCGGTTGCGGTTCAATTCGGTGAAATGGCAGTTATTGACGCCAAGCACGGCACCGCCAAGTTCCTGGTTTCTGCGGGCAATGGCCTGCTTTTTATCGAGTTTCATAACATTCCTACGGGATTGGATCTTCAGCGCCATGGCCTGAATACGTTGCGCATTCTCGGGGGTTGGTCGGCAAACATAAAGCCCAACCTGCCAAGATCGACGAAATGTGCCGTACAAAATAAATGAAACTCCCTGCAAACGCCCCCGGTCAATCCTTGTGTAACGACTTTTCTCATTGATTTGTTCACAGGAGCAACACCATGAGCAGCACTGGCGATAAAGTAAAAGGCATGGCCAACGAAGCCGTCGGCAACGTCAAGCAAGGTGTCGGCAAGGCCACTGACAACACCCGCCTGCAAGCTGAAGGCAAAGTGCAGGAAAAGAAAGGCGAGGCTCAGCAAGCTATAGGCAAAGCCAAAGACGCCATCAAGAAAGGCGTCGACAAGGCTTGATTCGGCCTTTGACGATGATCACGAACGGCCATCCTCGGATGGCCGTTTTTGTGTCAGCCTGAACTTGAGCGCGGAAATTGTTTCAAAGTCGCCAAGTAGGCTACTTTGATGTAGCAAACGGCCCCTGAGTCGCCACGACTTCAACCCCAATCTTGCGGCGAAAGGAGACGCTAATGATTTTCCCGGACATGAAAGGCCTGCCCCTGCACCGTGTGATGGTGCGCACGGTCACCGAGTTCATCGACGATGAAATGTCGACCTATGCCTCGGCGCTGGCCTATCAGATGTTGTTCTCGCTGTTTCCCTTCATTTTGTTCCTGATTGCCCTGATCGGTTTTCTGCACCTGCCGGACTTTTTCTCCTGGCTGCGCCTGCAATCGGAACTGGTCTTGCCGCCCCAGGCGCTGGAACAGGTCAACCCGGTCATTGACCAGCTCCAGCAATCCAAGGGTGGATTGCTCTCGGTGGGTATCGTGATTGCGCTGTACACCGCTTCCGCCGGTGTGCGGCTGATGATGAGCGCGATGAACGCGGCCTACGATGTGGTCGAAGGCCGGCCGGCGTGGAAGCGCTTCCCGTTGTCGATCATTTACACCGTCGGCATCGCCGGCATGCTGCTGGTCGCCGCCGCGCTGATGGTGCTCGGTCCGCAGTTGATGGGCTGGATCGCCGCGCAGGTCGGCCTCGAAGACTTCATCGTGACCCTCTGGACCATCGTGCGCTGGCCGGTGGTGGTGATTCTGCTGATGGTCGCGGTGGCCGTGATTTATTACGTCATGCCCGACGTCAAACAGGAGTTTCGCTTTATCACGCCGGGATCGGTACTGGCGGTGGTGGTGTGGATCTGTGCCTCTGTGGGCTTCGGTCTGTACGTCAAGGAGTTCGCCAACTACAACGCCATGTATGGCAGTATCGGCGCGATCATCGTGCTGTTGCTGTACTTCTACATTTCCGCCGCGGTGCTGTTGCTCGGCGCGGAGATGAACGCGGTCATCGAGCACATGTCGAGCGAAGGCAAGGACCCCGGCGAGAAGGTTCCTGGCGAACACGGCCACGACCATCAAAAACACCACGTTTCGGGATTGGGGCGCGATCACTCGGTCCATCCCTCCACTGACGAAGTCACCAAATGATCCGTGAAATTCTGAAAATGGGCGATGAGCGCCTGCTGCGCGTTGCCCCGCCGGTACCGGCCGAGATGTTCGACAGCCCCGAGTTGTGGCAGTTGATCGACGACATGTTCCAGACCATGGAAAGCGTTGGCGGCGTCGGCCTGGCTGCGCCGCAGATCGGGGTCGACCTGCAACTGGTGATCTTCGGTTTCGAGCACAGTGAACGGTACCCGGACGCCGAGGCGGTGCCGCAAACCATCCTGATCAATCCACTGATCACACCGTTGAGCCCGACGCTGGAAGAGGGGTTTGAAGGGTGCCTGTCCGTGCCGGGCCTGCGCGGCGCCGTGGACCGTTATCAGCAGATTCGCTACGAAGGTGTCGACCCCAAGGGCCAACCCATCGTGCGCATCGCCTCAGGCTTCCATGCGCGGGTGGTGCAGCATGAATGCGATCACCTGATCGGCCGTTTGTACCCGTCGCGCATTACCGACTTCAGCAAGTTCGGGTTTACCGAAGTCATGTTCCCGGACCTTGATCCGAACGCTGACGACTAAGACCACCACATTGGATTTTCACAAGTCTTGAATGAGCGGTTTGCCTAGCTCCAGCCCCATCGCAATCATCGGCTTGCTGCGCGCATAACGACTCAACCGCTCCACCATGGCGTACGGCATCTGCGGATCGAAGGTAAAGCCGCGACGTTCATAAAAGCCACGCAGATCCGGATGGCAAAACAGCCACACCGGAAGGTCGAGGTCCTTGACCGCTGCCGTAATCAACTCGCCGGCAATCCCCTGTTCGCGACAGGTCGGGTCAACAAACAACCCCGTCAACCAATACCCGCCCGCCACCGGTCGCAAACACAGCGCCGCCACAATCTCATTGCGTCGTGCCACCCATAACCGAGCATCGCGCACGGCTTTCATCGGCGATTGGTGCGCGCGATAAAATTTGTTCATCAGGGGCCATAACGGCTCGTCGAGCAGGGTGTACTGGGTGTCGGGCATGGGTCTGGACTGTCGGTGTGCAAAGCGGGCGATTATAAAAGAACGTACGCGCAGGGATAGGTGTATACCTGATCTCACATCCCGTATGAGTGGAGTACGTATCATGGCCAAAGGCATGGATTCAAAGAAAGCAGCGAAGAAAAAGCCGGCGAAAACCGCCGATGAAAAGCGCGCGGACAAGAAGGCCAAGAAGGTGGATGTGTTCGGTCACTGATCCCGCGACAAGGGAGCCCGGCAATCGGGCTCCTGCTGCAGGTTTAACGAAATAACCGAATAATCTGCAAGATTTCCCAAGGCAACTGCACAGAAGGGGACTGGTCCCCGATCTGAACAACGCCATGCCCCAGTACTTCGATACCGCCCACCGAGAAGAAATCGACACCCTGCGTCAACGCCTGACGGCCCGCACCGAATGGCCGACCTGGCTGTTGTTGATCGGCGTGTACGGCGGCTGGTTCAGTATTGTTCTGGCCAGTGACCGATTGGGGCTCTGGTTGAGCACTGTAGGCTCGCGGCATGTCGTCGATGCAATCAGACAGTTCAACTCGACCTTGCAATTGAACTGACCACGGTAAAAATGAAAAAGGGTCCCGGTAGAGGGACCCTTTTTTATGCTCGCGGGTTAAAGCGATGCCAGAAACTTGTCGACTACTTGAGTGCCGCTTTTTTCGCTACTGCTGGTTTCTTTCTCGGCCTGCGCCAGTTTCATCTTGTCTTGCATGCGATCGGCAATCTCTTGCGCGATGGCCTGTTGTTTCTCCGGCGGCATGGCTTTCAAGTCTTCTTCGGTAATGCCCATGTCTTTCAGAATACTGTCGCGCAGCCGCTGTTCCGGCGTTTTGCTCATGTAGTCCTTGAAGTCGGTCATTGCCGAACTGTCGGTGGAGTTGCCTTGAATGTCGGCCGGCACTTTCGACGGATCGGCTGCTTGCAGCGCCACGCGGGTCTTGGCAAAGGCTTCATCGATGTTGTCGCTGATCTTGCTCGCCTCGTTCACTTGCTGCGTGGTTTGTTGGGTCGCGGACGCCTGGACCTGCGCCTGAACATTGGTTTGCAGCGCTTGCAGCATCGCGCCCTGCATGCCGCTTTGCAGCCCGGCGGCGGCTTCAGCACTCGGGTCTTCGCCGGGACGCTTGGGCAGAGGGACCATTTGTGTTTGTTTTGCACTGACCAACATGATGAATAGCCTGTAGGTAATTGCTGACCGGAGGGCAGGAGCAATTAGCGTGCCGTCGCTTGATACCCATATTTACGGGGCTTGAGGGGGTAATAGCGGTCAGGAGTTGCCGTCAGGCGGCAGCGTTCGACCGCGCCGTCACGGCAAGCCGTTACAGCCGTGTTTCAGGAAACCCTGGCGTTGTGCCAGGCGTTGGAAATATTCGTCGATGGCGGGGAAGTCCGGCCGCTCCATCGGGGTCATCAGCCAGCGGTTGACCGACAGCCCGATGACAATGTCGGCCAGGGTAAAACGAGGCCCGGCGACATAGGCTTTGGTGGTCGCGAGTTGGTGTTCGAGGAGGGCCATTTTCTGGTTCCAGCCTCGCACGCCGACGGCAATCCGGTGCGGGTCCTGAAACTCCGGGTCCTTGCGCACCAACGCGGTAAACGCGTAGCTCCAGGAAGGGTTGAGCTCAGTGGCTTGCCAATCCATCCACTGCTCCACCCGCGCACGCGCCGCCGGGTCATGCGGCAGCAGATCGGTATTTTGGTGTTTGCCGGCCAGGTAGCGGCAGATGGTATTCGACTCCCACAACACGCCTGCCTCATCGATGATCACCGGCACCTGTGCATTGGGGTTCAGGCGCAGAAACTCCGGCGTGTGGGTCGACGCATAACCGCTGCCCCAGTCCTCACGCTCGTAGGTAGCGCCCAGTTCCTCACAGGTCCACAGGACTTTTCTGACGTTGATCGACGACGCCTTACCGAGAATCTTCAGTGCATGTTCCATTGAGCTACTCCGTTTTCAAACCGGATCCGGCAGCGCCGACGTTGGCAAACCAAACGTGCGATCAAATAACCAGTTGAACGCAAAGGTGTAGCACGGGATGAAAATAATCAATGCCAAGTCCAGCAGGAACGCTTGCACCAGACTGATGTTCATCCACCAGGCAATCAACGGGATGAGAAACACTATCAAGGTTAGTTGAAAACCCACGGCATGGACGATGCGCCGTTTAACGGTGCGGGTGCGTGATAACTGGCGACTTTCCCAACGCTCGAACAGCGAGGTGTAGATGAAATTCCAGGTCACGGCGAGGGTGGTGGTGATCACCGCCAAGGGGCCGGTGCTGCCTGGGGAAGTGCCGGACAACAGCGCCAGGCCGAGTGCCGAAAACGTCATGCCGATGACTTCATACAACGATACATAGACCAGTTTGCGTTTAACGCCTTGCATGGGGATTTGCCTCTTTCTTGCGAACTTGAAACCAGCAGCACTGGCGAAGGCGGCGAAAGATAGCTTCAATAGTCGTGACAGAAAAAGTCAGTAGCTTTCAGTTTTATTGATAGGACGGTGGATGAATTTCAACAGCGACAGCATCGAGTTGTTTCTTGCGGTGATCGAACGCGGCTCGTTTTCAGCCGCTGCCCGGGCGCTGGGGAAAGTCCCGTCGGCCGTGAGCATGGGCATCGCCAACCTGGAGGCTGAACTGGGTTATCCGCTGTTTGACCGCAGTCATCGCGAACCGGTGCCCACCGCCATGGCCAGTGCACTGGTGCCGCACGCACGACTGATCGCCGAGCAACTCAAACACCTGCAAGTGCATGCGATCGAGTTATCGCTGGGGCTGGAGAGCAAGTTGTCGATCGGCGTGGTGGCGGACATCGACAAGGGGCGTTTGATGGCGGCGATCAAGGTGATTGCCGAGCGTCATCCACTGCTGGAAGTCGAAGTGCTCAGTGCGCCGCAGGATGATGTGTTGGCCATGCTGCACAGCGGCCGGGTCAGCGTGTGCCTGGCCTTCGCCGGGCTCAGCATGAATGCGCTGGAGCGGTTTCAGTTTGTCGGCACGGAGCGGATGGTCGCCACGCTCGCGGCGAACAACCCGATGTTTCAAGGGCGGGATTTGTTTCTCGAGGATCTGGTCAATGTCCGGCAAATTATCGTCGCCAGCCGCGATCTGCCGATCAGCGAAACCCGGCCCTTGGTGGGCGAGTCTTACTGGCGCACCGACACGTTGGCGATGGCGCTGGAGATGGTCGAAGCGGGATTGGGTTGGGGTAACTTTCCGGTGTCTGTGGTCCAGCCGCTACTCGATGCCGGAAGGCTCAAGCGCCTGAACTTTCGCAACATCGAGAATGGTCTGGAGTTGCCGGTGCATGCCGTTTGGCTCAAGAGCCAGCCGTTGCAGAAAGGCGCGTTGGCGTTTGTCGAATCGCTGTGCCAACGCTGATCCCCTGTAGGAGAGAGCCTGCTCGCGATAACGGTCTCTCCGTCAAATCCCTGTTGATTGACACTCCGCCATCGCGAGCAGGCTCACTCCTACAGGGGGGTTATGTGCTTTCCCGGATTTTTAGTTCAAACCCCATATCCTGCACCGGTTTAGCCACCGAATTCCCCGCCAGCAACGTCAACATCAACTCCGCCGAACGTCGGCCAATGGCCTCGCGCGGCGTATTGATGCTGCTCAGGCGCGGCACCATGTGCGCCGAGGCGGGCAGGTCGTTGAAACCGAGGATGGCGACTTGTTCCGGGATCTTGATGCCATGGCGCAGGGCTTCAAGCAGTGCGCCCTGGGCCAGGTCGTCGTTGCCGAAGAAGATCGCATCGACATCGGGGTGACTGGCCAGTAGTTGCAGAAACAGCTCGCCGCCCAATCCGACGGAGGAGGCACGCGGGGTCAGCACTTCCAGACCCGGGTCGTACAACCCGGCCTTCTGCAGGGCTTTGCGGAACCCTTCGCCGCGTAGCAAGGTGCGCTGGTCCAGTTGCGCGCCAATGTAGGCCAGGCGCTTGCGACCACGGGACAGCAAATGTTCGGCCGCCGTTTCGCCGGCGGCCAGTTGCGAGAAACCCACGCAATTCACACCCGCCGCGCTGTCCAGTTCCATCATGTACACACAGGGAATGTTGCTGGCTTCAATCATCCGTCGCGAACTTTCAGTGCGGTCGAAACCGGTCAGCAGCAAGCCGCGAGGTTGATAGGCCATGTAGTTGCGCAGCAGGTTTTCTTCTTCATCGCGTGAATAATGGAAGTTGCCGATCAGCACTTCGAAGCCCTTGGGGCGAAGCACCTGATGAATGGCTTCCAGTGTGTCGATGAACAACAGGTTGGACAGCGATGGCACCAAAACCACCACCGAATGGCTCTGCGCCGAGGCCAGGGCGCGGGCGGCGGGGTTGACCACGTAGTTGAGTTCGAGCGCGGCTTTCTGGACTTTTTCTACCAGTTCGGCGGCCACGGTGCTGACGCCGCGCAACGCACGGGAGGCGGTAATCGGGCTGACCCCGGCCAGTCGGGCTACTTCATTGAGGGTAGGGCGGCCAGTGGTGCGGGTATTTTTATCGTTTTTAGGGGAGGTCATCGGGCGGCTTGCCAAACAAAATTCAAGGCACTAAGGTAGCGCTGTCCCGAAGCGGCTGCAAATGCGTAAGCGAGTTTTGCCTGAACCTCGCTTTTTGGCACTGGGACGAAAATGCTGCAACCCACAAAAATGACAAGAAGGCGTCGGCAACTTCTACTTTTGATCGAGTGTCATAGCTGTCAAAGGTAGCGCTGTCTGCGCGCTGAGGTGTTACATGAATCATCCCATCACCGCCCTGGTCATCATGGGCGTTGCCGGTTGCGGCAAGACATGCGTCAGCGAGGCCTTGTGCCAACTCAGCGGCGCGACTGCCATTGAAGGCGATACTTTCCACCCTGCCGCCAATATCGAAAAGATGAGCGCGGGTATCCCCCTGAACGACCAGGACCGTGCCGGCTGGCTCGACAGCCTGTGCGATGAACTGCGCCGCGTCGACGCCAAGGGCGAACGCCCGGTGCTGACCTGCTCGGCCCTCAAACACAGCTACCGCGAAGTGTTGCGCAGCGCTTTGCCGGGCCTGGGCTTCGTGTTTCTTGAGCTGACCCCTGAAGTCGCCGCCGAGCGTGTGTCGCACCGGCCAGGGCACTTCATGCCTTCGACCCTGATCGACAGCCAGTTCGCCACCCTCGAATCCCCCGTGGGCGAGCCGTTGACCCTGGCGCTGGATGCATCGACCTACAGCGTCGAGCAAC
The DNA here is from genome assembly GCF_015461845.1 of Pseudomonas mucoides. GTDB lineage: Bacteria > Pseudomonadota > Gammaproteobacteria > Pseudomonadales > Pseudomonadaceae > Aquipseudomonas > Aquipseudomonas mucoides. The sequence goes on from NZ_JACOPW010000005.1 coordinate 21,910, forward strand.
TGGCGTCGCAGGCGCATGTCTGGTGGCAGGCACACGGCCTGAAACAGGCCGTATGAGTGTTGCCAAAAAAGATAGCGCTGTCCTGATGGCTCGCGAATTACCCGCTTTAATAACAACAACAACCAGGAGACACCCCTAATGTTTGGCATGTCCCACGAGACGTTCCTGCTGCTTGATGCAGTGGTCACGGTGATCGGGCTTATATTCCTGATTACCAAGTTCAAGTTCCACCCGTTCATTGCCCTGATCATCGCCGCTGCCTTTCTCGGGCTGACCTCCGGCATGCCGATCGGTACCGTTATCAAAGCGTTCCAGGACGGTTTCGGTGGCGTGCTCGGTTTTGTCGGGATCATCCTCGCGCTGGGCACCATGCTCGGCAAAATGATGGCCGAGTCGGGCGGGGCGGATCAGATTGCCCAGACGCTGATTCGCGCGTTCGGCAAAGACAAAGTGCAGTGGGCGATGATGTTCGCGGCGTTCCTGGTCGGCATTCCGCTGTTCTTCGAAATCGGTTTCGTGCTGCTGATCCCGCTGGTGTTCATCGTTGCGCGCCGTACCGGCGTGTCGATCATCAAGATCGGTATCCCGCTGCTGGCCGGTCTGTCCGCCGTGCACGGCCTGGTTCCGCCGCACCCGGGGCCGTTGCTGGCCATTGGCGTGTTCGGTGCCGACATCGGTAAAACCATTCTCTACGGTCTGATTGTGGCGCTGCCAACGGCCATCATTGCCGGCCCGATCTTCGGTACATTCATTGCCAAATACATCCCCGGCCATCCTAACCAGGAACTGGTGGATCAACTGGCGCGCGAGCCTGACTCGGCCGACCTGCCAAGCTTCAGCATCACGCTGATCACCGTGCTGCTGCCAGTGTTCCTGATGTTGCTCAAGACCTTTGCCGATGTGGTACTGCCAGAAGGCAATTTCGCCCGCTCCTTCATGGACCTGATCGGCCACCCGATCTCGGCGCTGTTGCTGGCGTTGCTGCTGTCGCTGTACACCTTCGGTCACCGTCAGGGCATCGACTCGAAACGCATTCTGAAATGGCTCGATTCGAGCCTTGCGCCGACTGCCGCGATCATTCTGATCATCGGTGCCGGTGGTGGCTTCAAGCAAATGCTGGTGACCAGCGGCGTGGGTGACGTGATTGGCCACATGGCGGTGAACGCACAGATCTCGCCGATCCTGCTGGCGTGGCTGGTGGCGGCGGTGATCCGCGTGGCAACCGGTTCGGCGACTGTGGCGACCATTACCGGCGCGGGCATTGTGGTGCCGGTGGTGGGGATGATTCCGGGTGTGAACCGTGAGCTGCTGGTGTTGGCCACCGGTGCCGGTTCGTTGGTCCTGTCTCACGTCAACGACGCGGGGTTTTGGCTGGTGAAGCAGTACTTCAACATGACCGTGGCAGAAACCTTCAAGACCTGGACCGCGATGGAAACTATCCTGTCCGTGGTTGCGCTGGGCTTTATCCTGCTGCTGTCGATGTTTGTTTAAGCAAAAACACAGGTGGTGACACAGCTCTTGTGATCACCCCGAAACTAATGTGGGAGCGAGCTTGCTCGCGATGACTGACTAACATTCAACCTCTTCGTTGAATGTTAAGCCCTCATCGCGAGCAAGCTCGCTCCCACAGTGTTATGTGTCAGGCGCTAGTTTTTGGTGACCAAGCCATCCGCCCTGAACATCCCGCGTATCCCGCGCACGGCCTGACGAATCCGGTCCTGGTTTTCGATCAGCGCGAAGCGCACATGATCATCCCCGTACTCACCAAACCCCACGCCCGGCGAGACGCAGACCTTGGCCTCGGCCAGCAGCTTCTTGGCGAACTCCAGCGAGCCCAGGTGCGCATACGCCTCGGGAATCTTGGCCCAGACGTACATCGACGCTTTCGGGTTCTCGACCATCCAGCCCAGCTCATGCAGGCCTTTGACCAGCACGTTGCGCCGCTGCCGATACTGCTCGGCGATGTCCTTGACGCATTGCTGATCGCCTTCCAGCGCCGCAATCGCCGCGACTTGCAGGGGGGTGAACGTGCCGTAGTCGTGGTAACTCTTGATCCGTGCCAGGGCGTTGACCAGTTCCGGGTTGCCGACCATGAAACCGATCCGCCAACCCGCCATGTTGTAACTCTTGGACAGGGTGAAAAACTCCACCGCGATGTCCTTGGCGCCCGGCACTTGCATGATCGACGGAGCTTTCCAGCCGTCATAGACGATGTCGGCGTAGGCCAGGTCGTGCACCACCAGTACGTCGTACTGCTTGGCGAGGGCGATCACCCGTTCAAAGAAGTCCAGCTCCACGCATTGCGCGGTAGGGTTGGACGGGAAGCCGAGGATCATCATTTTCGGCTTCGGGATCGAGCCACGAATCGCCTGTTCCAGTTCGGCGAAGAAATCCACGCCCGGAATCAGCGGTACCGAACGCACCTGGGCGCCGGCAATCACGGCACCGTAGATGTGAATCGGATAACTCGGGTTCGGCACCAGCACGGTATCGCCCTGATCCAGGGTGGCCAGCATCAGGTGCGCCAGGCCTTCCTTGGAACCGATGGTGACAATGGCTTCGGTTTCCGGGTCGATGTCGACCTCGTAGCGATCCTTGTACCAATTGGAAATCGCCCGGCGCAGGCGCGGAATGCCTTTGGACGTCGAGTAGCCGTGGGTGTCTTCGCGCTGGGCAACCGTCACCAGTTTTTCGACGATGTGCGGCGGAGTAGGCCCATCAGGGTTGCCCATGCTGAAGTCGATGATGTCTTCGCCACGACGACGGGCGGCCATCTTCAGCTCGGCAGTGATGTTGAATACGTAAGGGGGGAGTCGATCTATGCGCGCAAAGCGGCGCGGCGAACCTTGTTCGGCCATTGTTGCCTCGGATAACGTGAGCGCCCGGAACCGTCCGAGCGACGCTGGCCACTGCGGTGGCCTGTTGCGGAAGATAAGGGCAGTCGTGGCACACTGTCCAGCGAGTGTGTAAACAAATTTTTCCGAAGGAAATCGGTTGATGGAATTTAGCAGCGGCTTCTTGCTGAGCCTTTCGTTGTGCCTGGATATCGGCGTGGCCAACATCGCGATGATCACCCTGGCCATGCAACGCGGCTATTTTCAGGGCTTTGCGCTGGGTTTGGGGACCTGTGTCGGCGACCTGATCTACGCCGTGCTGGCGCTGGCGGGCATGACCGTTTTGCTGCAATACGAAACCGTGCGCTGGGTGCTGTGGATCGGTGGTTCGGCGTTGCTGATCTATTTTGCGGCAAAGATGATCTATTCGGCGATTCACCACGAAGCGGCATTGGCGCAAGCCGAAGAGGTGGGGCAGAACTCCCATCGCAAAGAATTTTTCCGCGGGATCTTTCTCGCCATGTCTTCGCCCAGCGCCATCCTGTGGTTCGCGGCGGTGGGCGGCACGCTGATCGCCCGTTCCGGTGGCGGTGGTGCGCTCAGCTCCGCGCTGTTTCTCGGCGGATTCCTCTGTGCCGGGCTGCTCTGGAGTGCCGGTTTGTGCTTTGCCGCGAGCCATGGCGGCAAGTTGCTGGGTGACAAACTGCTGCGCTACTCATACATGGCATCGGCAGCGATCTTCTGCTATTTCGCGGTCTACGTGATCCTATCGGGGTACAACGAGTTTGTTGGCTCGGCGGCCGTGGAACAGTTGCACGCCCTGTAACTGGGCGAATCGGGTTTGGCTTCTATACTCCCAGCCGAACCCATTTTTAAGCCACAGGAGTTGAGCCATGGATGAGCAAACAGGCGTGAAACCAGCCGAGCCCCGCTTCGTACATGGGCATTTTTTGCTCATTGCAGGGCTGGGTGGCCTATTTACAGCGGAGACGACAAAAAAGATCCCCGACCTTTGGGAAAAATTCATTCCCGAGATTGGCCAGATTCCCGGTCAAAAAGGCGAAGTGACCTACGGCATCTGCTGCAATCCGGATGGCAAGGGCGGATTCGAATACATCGCCGGCGTCGAAATCGAAAAGCTCGACGACCTGCCGGATAAGTACCGCTGGATCGAGGTTCAACCGCAGCACTACGCCGTATTCGAGCACAAGGGATCGCTGGATACCTTGCCCCAGACCTTTCAGTACATCTGGAAAACCTGGTTGCCGCAGTCCGGCAAAGAGGCGGCGGACGCCCCGGAGTTCGAACGCTACAGCGAAGACTTCAACCCCAAGCTCAACACCGGCGTGCTGGAAATCTGGCTGCCGCTCAAATCCGAATGATTACAGCGAGGGGCGGACCATGCGTCCGCCTCTCGACGTGTCATTTACCCTGCTTCATCCGGCGCGCGCGCATCAGGTCGATCGACAAGGTGATGAAGCCAAACGTGCTGATGCCCAACAACATAAGAAGACCGATCTGAACGCTGCTCATGGTGTGTTCCCCCTATTGATGTCCTGAGACCGGCTCCATCAATAATCCGAACCTTTGAGCAATGAAAGCGCCTATGCGCAGGCTTTACGGCGCCGGCAGTGATCGATATGAACACCTTATTCAACTATGATTCGCAGCCTTTCCCACGCTGATTCCGAGCCGCCATGAACACCCTCATCCGCAACGTCACCGCCACTGACCTGGACCGCTGCTACGCCATCGAAACCGTTGCCTACGAAGGTGACGAGGCCGCCACCCGCGAGAAAATCGCCACCCGCATTGCCACCTGGCCCGAGGGTTTCATCGTGGCTGAAGTCGACGGCGTTGTAGCCGGTTTCATCAATTCCGGTGCGGCGTTTCAGGTGGAGATGTCGGATGAAGCGTTCAAGGAGCTGATCGGCCACGACCCGGCCGGCCCGCATGTGGTGATCATGTCGGTGGTGGTGCACCCGGACTATCAGGGGCAGGGGCTGGCGAAGCGGTTGATGGGCGAGTTCATTGAGCGGATGCGTGCACTGGGCAAAACCCATATCCACCTGATGTGCAAGGAGTGGCATGTTCCGCTGTATGCCGGGTTTGGCTTTGCCTACATCAAACCGTCGGCTTCGGACCATGGCGGGATGGCGTGGCATGAGATGGTGCTGGATTTGTAAGACCTACGAAGATCCCCCCGTAGGAGTGAGCCTGCTCGCGATAGCGTCTACACATTCAACAGTGAGGTGACTGACAAATTGCCATCGCGAGCAGGCTCACTCCAACATGGGCCTGGTGTTGGGTCAGTAGAGCCTCAGAAAACCAGGCCCATTCGCCGCTCATACCCAATCCGGCCCTTGTAGGCCTCGCCGCTATCCACCCAGCCGAATTTTGCATACAGCGCGATGGCCGCCTCATTGTCCGCATCCACCGACAATTCCAGCCCCTTTATCTCCGGAAACGCCTGTCGCGCCACCTCGGGCAGCGCTTGCAGGCAAGCCTTGCCATAGCCTTTTCCCTGAGCACGTTGATCGACTTGCAACGCATGCAGCGTGGCGCTGTGTTCATCGGCCCAGGCCGGTAACACCGGCGGGCGCTTGAGCAGCAGGAAGGCCACCGGAGCATCCTCGACCAGCAGCGCAAATCCTTTGACGCCGGGGCCGGGTTTGGACAGCAAGGTGTGCAATGCACCGTGAATGTCGCCGCTGAACCTGATTTGTTCCTTGTGTACTTCGATGGCCTCGACCTGCTGGCGCTGGCGCGCGTTCAGGCTTTCGTAAGGCACGAGACGGGCTGTCACTGGAGTGTCCTTTTCCCACATGAATGAGCCTCGGATTCTAGCGAGTTTGCGCCGATGGATTATTTTTATTTCGACTGTCGATTTGGCTTTTTGCCAAACGACTAAGGGTGTCTTCACACAAAAAACACGGAGAACCACCATGAGTGCCACTCACGAAATCGAGACCCTGATCAACACTTATCGCCAGGCCGTCATCTCCAAGGATGTCGACGAAATCATGGCCCTGTATGCCGAGGACATCGTCTCCTACGACGCGGTCAAAGCCTTGCAATTTCGTGGCAAAACCGCCTACCGCGCGCATTGGCTGGAGTGCATGGAAATGTGCCAGGGCCCGCATAAGTTCGACTTCGCTCACATGAACATCTTGGCGGACGAGCACATCGCCTTCGCCCATTGGCTGGCCCATTGTGGCGGCACCAACGACAAGGGTGAAACCCAGGCCTGCTGGATGCGCGTGACCGCTTGCTACCGTCGCGACGCCGAGCAATGGCGGATTGTCCACGAACACTGGTCGGCCCCGTTCGACATGGCCAGTGGCGCTGCGCTGTTCAATCTGGAGCCCTGATCGTCGGGAATTTCGCCAACGCGTCAATCTGCAGCCATAGTTGATCCGTTCGATTCAGGAGAGCCACATGAAATACCTATGCCTGGTCTACAGCAACGAGCACACCTTGCACTCGCTGCCCGAGAGCCCGAACGACGCCGAGTGCATGGCCTACGCCGAGTCGATCCAGAGCGGCGGCCGGATGCTCGCGGCCGAGGCACTGGAGTCGGTGCAGACCGCCACCACCGTGCGCATGCGTAACGGCAAGATGTCGATCACCGACGGTCCGTTCGCCGAAACCAAGGAGCAGTTGGCCGGCTTCTACCTGATCGATGCCAAGGACCTCAATGAAGCGCTCCAGGTCGCCGGCAACATCCCGGCGGCCCGGGTCGGCTGCGTCGAGGTGCGTCCCGTTCGTCAATTGAATCCTTGAATAACAACAACCAAAAAGGAGTTGTGCATGAGCCCGCAATCAGCTGAAAAAAAGTCTGCCGAGTTCGAGTTATCCATCAGCCGCCTGATCGACGCGCCACGCCAGAAGATCTTCCGCGCCTGGACCGAGCCGACCTTGCTCGCCCAATGGTGGGGGCCGCACGGCATGACCACGCCAGAGTGTGAAATGGACCTGTGGGTCGGCGGCCAGTTTCGCACCTTGATGCGCGCCCCGGACGGCAGCGAGTACCCAACGATGGGCGTGTTTCTGGAGATTGTCGCGCCTGAGCGGCTGGTGTTCACCGACGCGTTTATCCCAGGCTGGATTCCGTCGGGCAAACCGTTCATGGCGGCCGAAGTGACGCTCGAAGAGCGGGACGGCAAAACCCTGTACACCGCGCGTGCCATGCATTGGTCCCAAGAGGATCACCAGGCCCACGAAGCCATGGGGTTTCATGACGGCTGGGGGCAAAGCCTTGATCGCCTGGAAACGCTGGTGACCGAAGGCATGCCGGACTGATGCCTGGCGAGGCGGTGCAGGCCCGGGTCGAGCAGGTTTACCGCGAAGACTCGCGGCGGATCCTGGCGACGCTGATCCGCTTGCTTGGCGATTTCGACCTCGCCGAAGAGGCCCTGCACGAGGCCTTTTTCATCGCGGTCGAACGCTGGCAGCGTGACGGCGTGCCGGCCAATCCGCGCGCCTGGCTGGTGTCCACCGGGCGCTTCAAGGCCATCGATGCCTTGCGTCGGCGCACGCGTTTTATTGCTTCGCAGCCGATGCTGATCGCGCAGCTGGAGGCGCTGGAGCAGGCCGACTGGAGTGACGAAGACGTGGAAGACGATCGCCTGCGCCTGATCTTCACCTGCTGTCACCCGGCACTCGCCTCCGACGCTCAGGTACCACTGACCTTGCGCGAAGTCTGCGACCTGACCACAGAAGAAATCGCCCGGGCGTTCCTGTCGGCGCCGGCCACCATCGCTCAACGCATCGTGCGGGCGAAGGCAAAAATCCGTGATGCGAAAATCCCTTATCAAGTGCCGACGCTGGCGGAACTGCCCGAGCGCCTCGACAGCGTGCTGCGGGTGATTTACCTGGTGTTCAACGAGGGTTACTCGGCGTCCATCGGCGCTGAAGTGACGCGCGAAGACCTGACGCGCGAGGCGATCCGGCTGGGGCGATTGTTGCTGGAGTTGCTGCCCGAGCCGGAGGTCATGGGCTTGCTGGCGATGATGTTGCTGCACGAATCACGACGCCAGGCCCGGACGTCGGCGACCGGCGAGTTGATCCTGCTGGATGAGCAGGACCGCTCGTTGTGGGACGCCGGGATGATTGCCGAGGGCTGCGCCTTGGTCGAACAGGCGCTGACCCGGCAGCGCTTCGGGCCTTATTGCCTGCAAGCGGCCATAGCGGCGGTGCATGCCGAGGCGGCGACACCGCAGGACACCGACTGGCTGCAGATTGTCGGTCTGTATGACCTGCTGTTGCGGGTGGTGCCGTCGCCGGTGATCGAGTTGAACCGGGCGGCAGCGATCTCCAGGCGCGATGGACCGTTGGCGGGTTTGGCCCTGGTTGAAGCGATTCTGGATCGAGGTGAATTGCAGGACTACCACCTGGCGCATTCGGCGCGGGCGGAGTTTTGTCGGCAGTTGGGCAGGGTGGAGGAGGCGCGGGCGGCGTATGAGCGAGCCTTGGAGTTGACCCAGCAAATGCCGGAGCGGCGGTTTCTTGAAGCGCGGATCAAGGCGTTGGAGTGATGTGATCTGGAGGGCCCCATCGCTATTCCAGCATCTTGTGCAACAACCAACTCCCCGCCGGCCCCGGTGGATGCTGGCGCGACCACAGTGCATCGACAAACACCGGTTTCGGCCAGCCGCGCACTTTCAGTTCCTGTAACGACCCCGGCCCAAACCGCTCCACCAGCCAGCGCGGCAACGGCGCCCAGCCAAAGCCACCCTGAGCCATTTCCAGCAGCATCAAATAACTCGGCGCCGACCACACACGGCCCTTCGCCCGGCTTTCATACGGATTGACGATGGTCGCCAGGCGCAATTCCCGGTGCTGTTGCAGGACATCCTGATCAATATGATGAAGCGCCGCCAATGGATGCGCCGGGGAGACGAACAACGCAATTTCCGTGCGCTCCTCAACCGTCGAACTCACCAGATCCGGCGGATAACTGTCCTGCATTTCGGCGAACGCCACCTGCGCCCGCCCCCGTTGCACCAGCGCAATCAAGTCATCGCATTCAGCAATCAGGCACTCAAGCTCCAGGTCCGGATAACGCTGTTCAAACGCCCCCAGCGCCGCTTCGAAGCGGTCGGATTGATAGGTATCGGAAATCGCCACGGTCAGTTTCGGCTCGACGCCTTGTGACAACTGGCTGGCGGTCATTTCCAGGCGGCTGGTGGCGGCCAGGATCTCCTCGGCCCGTTGCAGCATCACGTGCCCGGCCGGGGTCAGGCTGGGTTTACGACTGCTGCGGTCGAACAGGACCAGATTCAAATCGATTTCAAGACTGGCCACCGCCGCACTGATGGTCGACTGGCTACGGCCCAGCTTGCGCGCCGCTGCGGAAAACGAGCCTTGAGTCGCCGCCTGGACAAACGCCAGCAACACTTCGTGAGAGGCCATGAACTATCGCCTTGATCGATGGTTATTGGTTATGAAGTATCGGTGTGATGAAGGATCATGGCAACCACAGTCACTCAGAGGAACCTGGCCATGAGCGCCAACAAATCCATCACTGAACGTATTTTCCAAGCCGTGGGTTTCGAACTGCTGGCCATCCTGATCTGTACCCCGTTACTGGCCTGGATCATGGACAAACCGCTGCTCGACATGGGTATGGTCACCCTGTTCATTGCAGCCCTGGCCCTGGCCTGGAACGTGGTCTTCAACGGCCTGTTCGACCGTGTGCTCAAGCACTACAAAATGGCGCATAACGCGTGGGTCCGGGTGGTCCATGCGCTGTTGTTTGAAGGTGGTCTGGTTGCCTTTGGTGTGCCGCTGATTGCCTGGTGGCTGAAGATCGGCCTGTGGGAAGCGTTCCTGCTCGACATCGGTGTGCTGCTGTTTTTCCTGCCGTACACCTACCTTTACCACTGGGTGTATGACGTGGTGCGGGAGCGGTTGGTGACGCGCACTGTTTGCGAAGGATGAATAACGCGGTCGGAGGGGGGGATGTATGAAGTGGACGGCAAGCAGCGGTCGCGGGTCAGAGGGTTTATGGACTGGCTGGGTGATCCAGTCCATAACCTGAAGGAGATTATGTGCAGGAGTGAGCTTGCTCGCGATGGCGGTGGTTCAGTCAACAGTGATGTTGAATGTGATGACCTCATCGCGAGCAAGCTCGCTCCCACCGGGTTTTGTGTCAGCCCCGGGGTATGCGTTAGACGTGGAAGTAACCCACGCACGAATCAAACGGCAAACGCTTCAGCTCGATCTTGTTCAGGTCCAGCACTTCGCGCAGGGCTTTGGTTTCGCCCGGGAAGTTGCGGTAAGCCACTTCGTCCAGCACCACGATCGCGCCTTTTGGCATGTACGGCAGGAAGGTTTCCAGCGCGACTTTGGTCGATTCGTACAGGTCGGTGTCGAGGATCAGCATGGCCACGACCAGGTCAGGACGGGTCTTGACCCACTCCGGCACGGTCTTGACGATGTCGCCCTTGACCAGTTCGCAACGCGGGATGCGGTTGACCGGGCGCAGCAGGTCATTGGCGTCGATCATGTCCTGGATCAGCGATTGGTCGGTGTCGGAGAACATGGTCTCGTTGACGTCGGCCGGGTCTTCTTTCTTGTCGATGCTCTGGAAGCCTTCAAAGGTGTCGAAGCCGATGATCGAACGGTTGATCGCGTACGGTTCCAGGATCATCGACAAGTGCATGTACAGCATCAGCGAGTTGCCCTTGTACACGCCGCACTCGATGATCGCGCCCGGTACTTCAGCGACTTTCTTGAACAGTTCCATGCGCGACAGGGCAGCGGTCACGCCGATGCGGTTGGCGAACACGAACGGGGCGTCGGCCACGTATTCGGCATCGACCCGTTTCAGAACGTTGGCACGGGTTTCGTTGTACTGGGCCTCGGCAGGCGTGATGCGACGCTTGGTCATTGCTGGATTCCTTGGAAATTCGAGAAGTCGTGGGCGTGGAAATAATCTTTGAAACCGGCGCCGACGTCAGGGCAGGCGCTGTCGACGTTGATTGCGCCACGCTTGTGCTTGAGGTCATCGAGGTGCATCAGGCGGAAATCCACGCTGAAGCGGGTTTGATCGGTGTGGTTGGCGACCGTGCCGTGCAAGTGCGAGCCGGAGAAAATCAGCATCTCACCGGTGTTGCCGGCGATGCGCACTTCAGACGCGGTATTGATCGCCTCCAGTGGCACCGGGTGCACGCGGACTTCCTCCTTGAGGTTGTCCTTGGCCTTGTGCCGCTGGTTGCTGATCCAGTCGTTGAGGCTCCATTCGCTGGAGGTGTTCTTCACCGGCACGTCGAAGTAACCGGCATTGATCATCATGGTCTGGTCGGGGCGAATGGTGTGCACCGGCATCCAGGTGTTGATCTGGCAATCGACGCTGCCGTACCACGTGTCGCGGTGCGGTTTGTAGGCGTAGCTGACGCCGGCGTGCAGGTAATCATAGTTGGGCACCACGCGAATGCGCGGTACGTCGAAAATGTACTCGCGCGGGTCGACGCCGATCTCGTCGATAAACGACAGGATCAGGTCCTTGGCGCGCTGGCTGTTGGTGAACTGGCCCTTGAGGCGTGTTACCAACACCACGAATTCTTCCACCGGCATCAGCGTGTGCAGGGCCTGGTGGTTGGTCTCGCCGTCGAAAGCGGCGGTGATGCTTTCCTGAGCAAATGCACACAGCTCTTTGGCCGCGCGCAGCTGAGTGTTCAGGAAGATGTCGCCGGCGTAGATGGCTTCTTTGAAGTCAGCTTTTTGCTGAAGCTGATTGATATACAGATTCACGATCCCACTCCTGAATGCATCGAGTCTCTTAAGAATCGGCAACACGTTAGCAAACTGAAGTGCTAACGGGCGGGTAGTGGATCAATAAATGCGTAATCGCCTGTATTTGCGACGAAATGCTTTTTACCCGGCAAAAAAAATCCCTGTAGCCGCTGGCGCAGCCTGCGTCCGGCTGCGCCAGCGGCTACAGGGGGTTGTGTCGATTTAGAACAGTTTGGTGAACAACCAGTACAGGCTGCCCGACAACATGATCGCCGCGGGCAAGGTCAGCACCCAGGCCATCAGCAGGTTGCGGATGGTTTTCATCTGCAAACCGCCGCCGTTGGCGACCATGCTCCCGGCCACACCCGACGACAACACATGGGTAGTCGACACCGGCAGGCCGAACATATCCGCCGCGCCAATCGTCAGCATCGCCACGGTTTCCGCCGAGGCGCCCTGGGCGTAGGTCAGGTGGGTCTTGCCGATCTTCTCGCCAACCGTCACCACGATGCGCTTCCAGCCGACCATGGTGCCCAGGCCCAAAGCAATCGCCACGGCGATTTTCACCCACAACGGAATGAAACGCGTCGAGTTGTCGATCTGCTGCTTGAACAGTTGCAGTTTGCCGCTGGTGTCGGCGTCGAAATTACCGACTTTGTTCTTGTCCATCAGGCGAATGGTTTCGCTGGTCAGGTACATGTCGTTGCGCACGTTGCCCACGGCCTCGGCCGGCACTTTGGACAGCGAGCCGTAACCCTTGACCTGGGCGCCGATGCTGCCGGTGAGGGCGGCGAGTGCCGGGATCAGCTGCGGCGTGGCTTCCTTGCTGCGCACGTATTCGGACAGCACCGGACGCGGGTCGGCCGGGGCCGGTTGTGGCGCCGCCTTGACCAGCGCTTGCTGGGTCACTTCTGCTACGGCGGCGAACTGCAGCGCCTGGTCGGCCGGCATGGTGCGGTTCAGCGCATAGGCCATGGGCAGCGTGCCGACCAGAATCAACATGATCAGGCCCATGCCTTTCTGGCCGTCGTTGGAACCGTGGGCGAACGAGACACCGGTGCAGGTCACGATCAACATCCCGCGAATCCACCACGGCGGCGGCGTGTTGCCGACCGGCGCCTTGTACAGCGCCCGATTCTTGACGAACGCACGCAAGGCCAGCAGCAACAGCGCGGCAAAGCCGAAGCCCACCAGCGGCGATAACAGCAACGCGTAGCCGATCTTGGTCGCCTGCGCCCAATCCACACCGCTGGTGCCGTCGTGACCGTGCATCAGGGCATTGGCCACGCCGACGCCGATAATCGAACCGATCAAGGTGTGCGACGACGAGGCCGGCAAGCCCAGCCACCAAGTGCCGAGGTTCCACAGGATCGCCGCGATCAACAGGGCGAAGATCATGGCGAAACCGGCGGAGGAACCGACTTGCAGAATCAGCTCCACGGGCAGCAGGGCGATGATGCCGAACGCCACCGCACCGCTGGACAGCAGCACGCCGAGGAAGTTGAAGAAGCCGGACCACGCCACCGCGAAGTTCGGCGGCATCGAGTTGGTGTAAATCACCGTGGCCACCGCGTTGGCGGTGTCGTGGAAACCGTTGACGAATTCAAAGCCCAGCGCGATCAGCAGTGCTACGCCCAACAGCAGAAACGGGGTCCAAGTGGTGACCACCGTACCGAGTTCGCTCATGTCGTGCATCAGGCTGTAAGCGGTGAACAATAGCCCGCTGGCCAGCACCCCGAAAAACACCACGAGGGTAAGCAGGCTAGGCTTTTTATCGAGTTGAGGTTTGGCGCTACGGACAGCGGATGCCTGAGTATCGGCAGGGTAGGAAGGCGTAGCCATAACGAACAATCCTGATGAGGGAGGTGTATCAGGGATAGTCGTTGCTAATTGTTACAGAGAGACTGCGTCAGATCAGGGTTTAGGGTTTTTGCTATTCCGTTAATCAGAATTCCCCCGCAACCTGTAGCAGCAGGCTTCGCCAGCTACTGCAGGTTGCGGGGAGACTTAGTAATCCTGGCGCTTGCGAAACGCCCAGCGTCCGGCCAGCACGGTAAAGGTTGCGACCAGTGCCACCAGGATCCAGAACCCTTCCGGGTCGCCGGACAGAGGGATGCCGCCGACGTTCATGCCAAAGAAACCGGCAATGATGTTGATCGGCAACGCCAGCACCGTCACCACCGTCAGCGTAAACAGCGTGCGGTTGCTCTGCTCGTTGAGGTTGGCGGCGATTTCTTCTTGCAGCAGTTTGATCCGCTCACCCAGCGCCGTGAGGTCGTTGATGATCAGCGCAAACTCCTCGGTGGACTTGCGCAGCTCCTTGACGTCCTCCTTCTGCAGCCATTGCGGTGGCCGATTGAGCAAGCGCAGCAACGACCCCGGCTCCAGCGCCAGCAGGCGTTGCAGACGCACCAGCACGCGGCGGTTGGCACCCAGTTCGGCGCGGTTGGTCGACAGCCGCGACGACAACAGTTCATCTTCGATCTGATCCACACTCAAGCTGGTCTTGCGCACGATTTGCGTCAGCACCTCGCCCTGATCGCGCAGCAAATGCACAAGCAACTCCAGCGGCGATCGAAAACATTCACCGGCCTTCACCGAAGAGCGCAGCTTGTCCACCGAGTGCAGCGGTTGCAGACGGGCACTGATGATCAGCCGACTGCGGGCGCACACCCACAGGGTCGAGACATCCGAGGAGACCATGCTACTGAGGTTGAACACCACGTCGTTGACCACCGCCAGCAACGCCGAATCCACATGTTCGATGCGCGTCGAACGCGAGCCTTCATGCAGCGCCTCGAAAAATTCCTCCGGCAATTCCAGATGACTTTTCATCCAGCGCTCGCACGCGGCATGCGCCAGGTTCAGGTGCAGCCAGAGGAATTCTTGGCTGTCGTCGGGTTGTTGCAGGTATTGCAGCGCTTTGGCCGAATCGATCTCGCGACCACGTTCACCGGGGCGAAAACTGAAACCGTAGAGCAGGCCGAACAGGTCCGTGTCGCGATGGCTTTGGTCGATGCTGTGGTTCATGAGTGCTCGCAAGGGGGCGCTATCGCTCTATGTAGCAGCTGGCGAAGCCTGCGGCTGCAGGGTCGAGTTGTGGCGGGTTTACAGGTTCACCTGAGCCGCATCATCGCAAGGATTCTTGACGGTTGTGTGACGGATCAATGAAGGCCAAATAGTGGCTCTACCGACGGTCGGATTGGATTAAAGAACCGCTCTGGCACGCCGATCTCGCTTACGTTAACGTGCGCGCCTTTGGCCACGAGCCAAGTCGCAGACAGGGACGTCCGGACACCTTTCACGCCATGTTGCGGCGTGTCTCACCCCTGTCATGAGTATCACTCGATGCTGCAAAAATCCCTGAGAGCACAAATCCTCGCCTTGTTGAGCGGCAGCCTGCTGGCGATGTTGCTGATCGCTTTGGCTTGCTTTCATTTCCTGTCCAGCGGTGTTCAGAGCTACGCGAACCTGATTGACGGCCCGCTGCACACTTCCCAGTTGATCGATGAAGCCAACCTGCAATTCAAGGTGCAGGTTCAGGAATGGAAAAACGTCCTGCTGCGCGGCAAGCAACCGGCGGACCTGGACAAATACTGGAAGCAATTCGAAGACCGTCAGCGCGATGTGCAAAGCATCCTCGGTGAACTGGCCGGGCAGAAGGGCATCGAGCCGCAACTCAAGACCCGCATCGAACGCCTGCGTGATGAACACCGCTTGCTGGGCACTGCCTATCAAAAGGGTCGCGATGCCTACGTCGCAGCCGGTGCCGACCCGACTGCTGGCGATACCGCTGTGAAAGGCGTGGACCGCGCGGCCAGTGATCAGATGAGCGAACTGGTTGTCGAACTGCGCAAACAGGGCGCCGAGCAGTCGAAGCTAATCAGTGCCGACGCTGACCGCACCGTGTTGCTGGGGATCATCGTGATGCTCGCCTCGGGCTTGCTGATCGGTCTGTTGAGCCTGTGGCTGGTCAACCGCAATCTGGTTGAACCGATTCGCAAACTGATCGACTACGTGGCGCAACTCAGCCAGGGCAAATTCGCCGATCGCGTGGCCAGCACCCGTCAGGATGAGCTGGGCAAACTGGCGGTCGCCGCCAATACCCTGCGCGATTTCCTCGCCGACACCTTCAGCCATTTGCAGCGCAGCGCCAAGGACCTCGACAGCGCCAGCGGCGAACTGAACGCCATCGCCAGCCAGATGGCGGGTGGCACCAACGAGCAGTTCAACCGCACTGATCAGGTGGCCACGGCGATGAATGAAATGTCCGCGACCGCGCAAGAAGTTGCGCGTCACGCCGCCGACGCCGCACGCGCTGCCGACGACGCTGACCAGTCCGCGCAACAGGGCGAAAAAGTCATGCAGGGCACCATCCATACCATCACCCAGATGCGCGGTGAAATCGCCAACACCGCCACGGTCATTCGTCAGCTGGAAACCGACAGCGGCCGCATCGGCAAGGTGCTGGAAGTGATTCGCGGCATCGCCGAACAGACCAACCTGCTGGCGCTCAACGCCGCCATCGAAGCGGCCCGTGCCGGTGAAGCCGGGCGCGGTTTTGCGGTGGTCGCCGATGAAGTGCGCAGCCTGGCCCAGCGCACGGCGGCGTCGATCATCGAGATCAACCAGATCATTCAGACCGTGCAAACCGGCGCGGTGGACGCGGCGCAGGCGATTGAAAGCGGGCAGTCACGCAGTGAAGAAAGCGTGCAGCAAGTGACCGAGGCCGGCGCCATGCTGGAGCGGATCACCCAGGCCGTCGAAGCGATTCGCGACATGAACCGCCAGATCGCCACCGCTGCCGAAGAGCAGACCTCGGTGGCCGAGGACATCTCGCGCAACCTTACCGAGATCACCAGCATCGCCAGTACCAATCTGGACAACGTGCAACGCACCGAAGCGGCAAGCCACAACCTGCACGGGGTGTCGTCGCAGTTGAATGAAGTGACGGCGCGTTTGAGCGCGTAAGGCCGACGGCTGTGTACCGGCTCGCTTACCGAGTCGGTACACAGTCGATCTCAAGTGCGGCCGGGCCATGTCGATGTGGGAGATACCCAAATCCCACACTGGATACATCCCATGGTCAGCATCACCTCTGTCTCGATCAACCAGACCCTCACCACCTCCACCAGCAAAACCGCGATCAGCGATCCCGCCGCCGACACCTCCGTCACCGCCACTACCGAGACGCCTTCCGACGACAGCAAAGTGGCCGCCGGTGGCGCTCCCGCGTCGAGCGACAGCAGTTCCAGCAGCAGCGAAGAATCCGATGCGGTGAAAGCCTTGCGCAAGCAAATCGCCGAACTGCAAAAGCAGATGCAGGAACAACAGCAACAGCTGCAAGCAGCCCAGGCAAAACAGGAAGATGCCGACGCCAAAGCCGCTGATGTCGCGGCGGCTCAGTCGCAGGTGGCGACCACCTCAGGTTCGTTGCAGACAGCAACGGCGGCGTTGTTGCAGGCGTTGCAGGACGCTGATTCCAGCACGTCGGGGTCGCTGGTCAGTACCAGCGCCTAAGCCTGCACAGGCAGTGTGAAGGTAAACGTCGTGCCCTGTAGCGCGGTCGAAACCACGTCCAGTTTTCCACCGTGGGACTGCGCAATCTGACTGGCAATGTACAAGCCCAATCCGAGGCCGGTCTGCGGCGTATCGCTGGCAGGTCGCGAGTAGGGGCGGAACAGGTAGGCCAATGCGTTCTCGGCAATCAGCCCCTGATTTTTTACGCTCAGGAGGAAGTGCCTGTCCTTGATCTGCGCATTGACCTCGACAGGACCTTGGGGATCGCCGTGGATTACCGCATTCGCCACCAGATTGGACAGCAACTGGGCGACCCGCTCGCGGTCGCACGGGACATTGTGCAAATCGCCGATGGAAGAGGATATGACGCGGTCCGGGTGAACACTCTGGACCTCGGAAATCACATGCCGTAAAGCCGCGCCCAGATCCGCGCAGGGTTTGATGTTCACCGGAATGCCGCTGCCAAAGGAGCCACGGGCAAAATCCAGCACGTCATCGACCAGTCGGGTGGCGCGTCGGGCGCTGGTGAGGATATGCCGGGCCCGTTGCTGATTCGCGGGCTCAGGCAGTTTTCGCAGGAGCATTTCGGCGCCGGCACTGATCGCGAACAACGGGTTGCGCAGGTCATGGCCGAGCACGGCGATGAACTGTTCGCGCAATTGCGAGGTTTCACGTTCCTGCTTGAGTGCCGTTTCGGTGTGCTGCTGGTTTTCTTCGGCTTCGATTTGCAGCGCCAGCATCCGGGCGAAGGATTCCATGGTGCTCTGGATCGTGCTGGATGTGAGCGGTGCAGGGTGGGGATCAAGTGCGCAAATGGTGCCGAAAAAGCGTCCGTCGGTGCGGAAGATCGGCACTGAGATGTAGCTTTCAAACTGGTGAATACGCGGCGTGTGGTGACTGTGGTAGAGCGGGTCTTCACTGGCCTTGTCGATCACCACCGACTGGTGGGCCTGACGAATTTCGTGGCACAGGGTCGTGGCCACCTCCAGCTCACCGCCGACCTGCAGGCCAAAATCCAGTTGATCGAGCACGGCGCAAGCGGTCCAGGAATTCTCCGTCACGCGCGCCACCGCGCAGAAACGCAGGCCCGTCAACTCGCGGATGACCTGGAGAATCGCCGGCACCGCGCTGATCCGACCGATCGTGGCGATGTCTGCTGCCGCTGTTTGCCCCATATCGATCAATCCCTGCGTGAACACCGTGGACCGATTCTATCGGGCTGGCGGCGCGTTGGCTCGCGCTGAATTCGGGACGTAAAAAAGCCGCACGATTTGGAGATCGTGCGGCTTTATCAGTTCGGGTTACTTGTCCTGTTTGTTGCTCAGGACTTTGCCGGTCGCAGCATCGAAATCGACGTCCCATTCCGTGCCGTCAGCCAGACGCAGTTCAACTTCGTATTCGTAGCCGTTGAAGTGGTTGTCCAGGTCCGTGTCGGTGATGGTCGCACCCGGATGCAGTTTCAGCGCTGCCTGGTTCAGTTCTTCCAGCGGCTTGATCTTGCCGCTCTTGACCAGTTCATGGATCTGATCGACACGAACATCAGCCTGGGCCAGGCCAGCAGTGAGGGTCAGGGCAGCGGCGGTGAACAGGGCCGTCAATGTTTTCATGAAGTTCTTTCCTTGGGTTGTTCTGTTTAAGTGGCGCCAGATTAACTATGGCAACTTAATTCATCCTTAATTCCAGAAAGCCACCACCCACAAGTGCTGCCCAATTCCTGTGGGAGCGTGGCTTGCCCGCGATAGCCGCACTGCGGTCCCGAATCAATACCCGTTATTCTGCAGCAACTGCGCAACCGTCCCCGCCGCCGGCCGCTTATAGAACTTCAACAACTCACTGGCCCGGTTAGTAAAGACCCCGTCCACCCCGGCATCCATCACCTTCTGGTAATCCACCGCATCATCAATGGTGTACACGTGCACCAACAAACCCTGATCGTGGGTGAACTGGTTCATCCACGGCTGCACCAGGTCCGAATAGCTCTGATCGCCACCCTGGGTCAGTGCGGCGGAAGGGCCGGTGCCGACAGCGCCCTGGGCCTTGGCGTACTCGACCCATTGCTGAAATTCAGCTTTGTCTTTCGGTTCCTGCCTGGCGTAATAAGTGGCTTTGTCCTTGTCGCCAGATTCAGCGAACGTCACTTTGGATTTCGGCTCGATGCTGCCTTCGCCGACCCACAGCAGCAGGATCTTCGGCACTTTCGGCATTTCTTTTTGCAGCAGTTCCAGGCTGCTCTTCTCGAAGGTCTGCAGCACGACCTTGCCTTTGCCCTGGCCGACCGCCAGATCACTTTTCCCCAGTTTCGAACCGGCCGGGCTCAGCCAGCCTCGGTCCTGCAACTTGTCCTTGAGGTCGCGCTCGATGCCGGGGAATTGCTTCGGCTCTTTGGTCTCGATGTACAAGCCCGGCTTGTGCAGCGGGTTGCCTTGGGCGATGTCGATGATCTCGTCCAGCGTCAGGATTTTCAGCCCGGCGTAGGACGGACGCGCGCGATCCGGGTAAGCCGTGTTGAACCAACTGCCGGCGTCGAGGGTTTTCAGCTCGGCCATGGTGAACGCGTTGGCCGGGCTGTTCTTGCGATCCGGGAACCGGGTGGCGACGTCGGTGGTGCGTTGCAGGTTGTTGTCGTGCAGGGCAAACAGCACGCCGTCCTTGCTGCGTTGCAGGTCCATTTCCAGGTAATCGGCGCCCAGGTCGCGGGCCAGTTTATAGGCGGCCGCGGTGGACTCGGGGGCATCGAACGACGCGCCGCGGTGGGCGATTACCGCCGGGTGCGGAATGCCCAAACGGCTGGCCAGAGCGGTCGGGCTGGGCTCGCTGGCGGCCTGTGCCTGGCCGAGGCCGAGCATCAGGCTCAGCAGCAGGGCGCTTTTGGTGAAGGTAACCGGCATGTCGAGATCCTTTCGCAGAGAGATTTTCAAAGACGTCCCTTTTAACAACTGAGCGCCGCTCGCGCTATCGCCAGACCGACATAAACGTGTTTAAAGCTCATTTTTTCAGCGCCGGTGTGCGCTGCTTTGCAGTACTCTTGGCCGCGGCAGTTTCCCCGGCAGAGGGAAACCCGCGTCGATTTCCTTGCGTGTAAACCATCGATCACCGGTCGTTAACGACCTTTTTGTGAGGTTTATATGCGCATCACTTCCGAACTCATCTGCCAGGCTGCCGACCAACTCAACGGCTTCGTCGGCCTCAATCGCAAGACGGGTCATTACATCGTTCGATTCAGCGAAGACGCGTTCGGCATGGACGTGGCCGATGACGGCATCATTCCGGTGAGCGAGTTTGTCTGGGCGCCAGGGCCGGGGCCGGTCATGACGCTCAAGCGTGAGTTGATTCAGTTGCTGCTGGATCAGAATATTGATGACCGCATCAACATCACCGAGCCGTTGCGGGTGTATATGCAGCGGCGGGACGTGCCGCAGATTGCGGCGGTGCGGAGTCTTGTCCGGGGTTGAAGGTTTGCGGAGCCTTGGCTGGCCTCATCGCAAGCAGGCTCACTCCTACAGTTGAAACGCGTTCCCCTGTAGGAGTGAGCCTGCTCGCGATGGCGTCCAAAAGGACACCACAACGCTCAGAGCTGAAACCGATAATCCCGCTCAACCCTGCACACCCGCGTCTGACACTCCGCATACCACGTCGACCGCCCACGCTCACGAATCTGACTGTGCTCGGGATGATGTTTCCACGCCAGAATCGCCGCTTCACTGGCCCAATACGAAACCGTAATCCCGAGCCCATCCTCGCCCCGAGCTGATTCCACACCCAGAAACCCCGGCTGCTCACGAGCCAGTTCCACCATGCGTTCGGCGGCCTCGGCGTAACCGTGATCACCTTCAGTGCGCCGGGAGGTGAAAATCACCGCGTAGTAAGGCGTCGTCATGGTTTCTACCTCACACAAGCCTTGATGAAAGCGCGGACCAGCGGCGGCAGAACGCCCTTGAGCGCTGCACGTTCCGGCTGGAACAACGTGGCGACAAAGAACGGATGTCCCTTGAGCTCAACCGCCCGCAAGTCCCCTTGGGAATCATGGCCAACGGCGTGCAGCTGCTGGACCAATAGCGCTCGTTCAAACTCAGGATTCACACCGAAGCGACAGCGATAGCCTTCGCGTATGGCAGTCGTTTCGTACGCCTTGGCGATCAACGAACCTACAGCCAGATGAATGCTGTCCACCGCTTCTACCAGCGAACAGGTCAGCGGGGTCAGAAGCGCCCGTGCGGCATCAGGATGCGTCTCGCCGTGTTCGGCATCTTCCCAGCCCAACACATGGCGGGCGTACTCCAAAACCGCATGTTGAAACCCGCCACAGGTGCCGAGGAACGGCCGTTGCTGCTCTCGGGCAAAGCGGATCGCCCGTAACGCCCCGTCCATGTCTCGATAAGGACTCCCGGGCACGCACCAGAAACCCTCGAAACCTTGCAGCGGTGTGTCGGCGTTGATCTGGTCAGTGACCAGCCACTGGAATTGCACGTCCAGCTTCAACTCTTCGGCAGCCATGCCAAGGGCGACGGGAATGGCTTGGTGGGCGGTGATTTGAGGGTCGTAGTCGCCGATCAGGGCGATGCGGATTAAGGGGGTTTCCATGAGTGCTCTCTCGGCTTGTTGATTCCTGGCAGCCACTATAGATTGGCGTTCACGCACTCAATATTGGCGTTATCCCAAATGATCAATGCAGCGACGCACTATCGGCTGGACTATCCCGACCTGGCCCTGATCCTCGCGCTGGTGCGTGGCGGTTCGCTGTCCAGGGCCTCGAACCTGCTGAAAGTCGACGTTTCAACGGTGTTTCGCGCCGTCCGCCGACTGGAAGCGGCATTGGGGCAACAACTGTTCGAAAAGAGCCGCGCCGGGTATTTGCCGACGACGCTCGCGCAAACCTTGGCCGAGCAGGCCGAGCGCGCAGAACAAGCGTTGGACGCGGCGCGAATCGGGGTGGAGCAGGGCGGGGAAGTCATCAGCGGCACCGTTCGCCTGACCTGCACCGATTCGGTCCTGCAAGGGTTGCTGCTGCCGGCGCTGGCGCAGTTCATGCCGTCCTACCCGGCACTAACCATTGAGCTGAGCACCTCCAACGACTTCGCCAACCTCAGCCGCCGCGATGCTGACATCGCGTTGCGCCTGACGCGCACACCGCCCGAGCATTTGGTTGGTCGACGTCTGGCGGACATTTCCTATCGGGTGTGCGCCAGTCAGCGGTATCTGAAGTCTGTCGACCCTGAAGATTTGGCTTCGCTGACCTGGATCGCGCCTGACGATTTCCTGCCTGACCATCCCACCGTTGCCTGGCGGCGTCAGCACTTGCCGGGCGTCACGCCGGCCTATCGCTGCAACAGTATGCTGTCAGTGACCGAGCTGGTGCGGGCCGGGTTAGGGGTGGCGGCCTTGCCGGACTTTTTGATCGGCGACACGTTGCAGCCACTGACCGCTCCTCTGGACGGTTACGACACCGCGCTCTGGCTGCTGACCCGTCCAGACTGCCGCGCCTTGCGCTCTGTGGTGACGCTGTTTGATGAGTTGGGGCAGGCGCTGCGATTGCCTTGAGCGCGCATTAAACCTTGGGCGGCTCTTTGCGCACGAAGTGCTGATGCATTTCCGAGGTCAGGTTTTCAATGCGCTCGGTGAGGGTCTTGGTCATCTCGGTGAGCCGGGTGTTTTGTTCGAGCAACTCCATCAATTGCGCGTTGTTTTTTGCAGCTTCGGCCTGACGTTCGCTGTTGGCCACGGCGATGGCCTCACGGTGTTGCGCATCGGCATCGGATTGCGCTTTGTCACGCGCCGCCTGACGGGTCTGGGCCAGCAGAATCAGTGGGGCGGCGTAAGCCGCTTGCAGGCTGAACGCCAGGTTGAGCAGGATGAACGGGTAGACGTCGAAATGGGTCACGCCAAAGATATTGAGGCATATCCACACCGCCACGATCAGCGTCTGCGCCCCGAGAAAGGTCGGCGTGCCAAAGAACCGCGCGAAGGCTTCGGCGCGCAGGGCAAATTTGTCGTTGCCGAAAGTAGGCGCAAGGTGGGCGTGAGCGCGATGGAAGCGTAAATGATCGACGACGGGTTTTTTATCAGCGGTTGGGGTGGTCATGATGCTCTCTGCATGGCGCTGGGACTGACGCTCACTATAGCCCCCACGCCAGTTTCATTCTGAAACACATCGCACTGATTTATTGAGCGCTGAGCCCTGCAGGGGAAGGGCGGGACCGTGTCATTTTTCGCAGACCTGATAACAGGCCAGAAACATGTCCAGCGCCGACTCCACCACGGTGGTCTGCATCTGCGGTGACAGCCCCGGCAACCCCATGGAAATCTGTGGCCAGAACGCAAAGGACTTGAGCATCCCCTGAATCTGTTGGGCGGCAAACGCGGGGTCGACCGGTTTCAATCGACCATCGGCCTGTGCCGTGCGAATCCACACGGTCAGGTCTTCTTCACGCTGGCCCATTCTGGCCACCATGTTCTGCGCACGCTCGGGCGAATGAATCGTGGCGGCGATGGCCACCCGCGCCAGGTCGAGAAAATTGTCATCGCCGAGCGTCTGCATTTTCGCCTGCAACATCACGCGCATCTGGTCGCGCAAGGGCAGGTCAGGGCGGTAGGACGTTTCCTGATCTGACAGTACCCGCGCCCACAATTGATTGAGGATTTCGGCAAACAACTCTTCCTTGCTCGGGAAGTGGTTGTACACCGTGCGCTTCGACACGCCGGCAGTGGCGGCAATCTTGTCCATGCTGGTGATATCGAAACCGTTGGCACGGAATTCGACAATCGCCGCCTGGATAATGGCTGCACGTTTTCGGTCGGTGAGGCGCTGTGGAGCTGTCATAAGTACGCTTCGGCAGGAGGCAAAGGAAAGTTACACTCGGTAGTTTACTTGTCATCGGCTTTGATGCAACCTAGAAACTACACTGTGCAGTGTAACGTTTTGTTAATCCTGCCCAGCGAAAAATAGATCTCCGGCTGATGCGTGCGTGCTTTGGCCATTTATCGTCCCACCGTGAAGAACTGCCATCTTGCGGTTTTTCTGGAGTCACTCAGTCATGGCCACTTCTACTTCCGCTGCGGATAACGCCCCTACGCCTGAAGCTTCCCATCAGGCACAAGGGCGCTTTCAAAACCATGTGCCCGTGCAACGTGAAGGCGTTCACAAAATGCTGCGCATCATGTGGAGCATGATCTTCCACAAACCGCGCAATAGCCGCCCAGCGGCCTCAGTGCCGGTACAAGCCCTGACCCAGGCGGCGTTGATCGCAGCGCCCAACCACAGCGTCTACCGCCTCGGCCACTCCACCGTCCTGCTGAAGCTGCGGGACAAATTCTGGATCACCGACCCGGTCTTCGCCGAGCGCGCTTCACCCGTGCAATGGGCCGGCCCCAAGCGCTTCCACCAGCCGCCGATCAGCCTGGAAGAATTGCCGCCGATTGAAGCGGTGATCCTGTCTCACGATCACTACGACCACCTCGACTATCGCGCGGTACTCAAACTGGCGGACAAGGCCAAGTACTTCCTTACCCCGCTGGGCGTCGGCGACACGCTGATCAAATGGGGCGTGGAGGCCGGCAAAGTGCGCCAACTCGATTGGTGGCAGGGCACTGAGGTCGACGGCATCCAGTTCATCGCCACCCCTTCACAACACTTTTCCGGGCGCGGTTTGTTCGACGGCAACAGCACCCTTTGGGCCTCGTGGGTGATGATCGACGGCGACACTCGGGTCTACTTCAGCGGCGACAGCGGCTATTTCGACGGCTTCAAACGCATCGGCGAACAGTACGGCCCGTTCGACCTGACGCTGATGGAAACCGGCGCCTACAACGTTGAATGGCCGCACATTCACATGCAGCCGGAAGAAACCCTGCAGGCACACATCGACCTCAAAGGACGCTGGCTACTGCCCATTCACAACGGCACCTTCGACTTGTCGATGCACCCCTGGTTCGAGCCCTTCGACCGGATTTTGGCGTTGGCCTGGGAGCGCAATGTGTCGATCACTACGCCGCAAATGGGCGAGGCGTTTAACATCATGTACCCACAGCGAGGGGCCGCATGGTGGTCGGAAATGGAAAGTACGGTGAAGGAAGAAGGGCGTTTGGCTTGTAGCGGCTACAAGTCAGGGTGACATTTCCTACATTGACAGCTCCTTGTGACTGACAGCCGTTTCCTACGGTTTCGGTAGGCTGTGCGGCGGGTGAAATGACTCGCCCGTGATTAGCCATAACAAGGATGCTGTAAATGAAGGACATTTTAAAAAACCGCATGACGGCGCTGGCGCAGATCATTCTGCTATCGGTCTCCGGGCCTGCATTGGCAGACAACAACGCCTCCGTCACTGCCCAGCCGCTCGAATATGCGAGCGTCAGCGAGCTCACCGAGCGAATGGCGCGTAACGAACTCACCTCAGTCGCCCTGGTGGAATATTTGCAGGCGCGCATTCACACGCTGGATAAGCAAGGGCCGTCGATCAACGCGATTATCGAGCTCAACCCCCAGGCCATCGACATTGCCAGCGCCTTGGACCAAGAGCGTCAGGACGGAAAAGTGCGTGGCCCGCTGCACGGCATCCCCGTTCTGCTCAAGGACAACATCGACACGGCGGACCAGATGCAAACGAGCGCGGGTTCTTTGGCCATGGTCGGTCAGCCTGCTGCGAACGACGCGTTTGTGGTCCAACAGCTGCGTGACGCAGGTGCCGTCATTCTCGGCAAAACCAACATGAGCGAATGGGCTTACGTCCGGGAAATGGGCTTGCCCCACGGTTGGAGTGGCCGAGGTGGCCAAGGTAAAAATCCCCACGTGTTGAACGGCGAAATCTGCGGTTCCAGCTCGGGATCAGCCGCCGGTGTTGCCGCCGGTTTCGCACCGTTGGCCATGGGGACCGAAACCAACGGTTCCATCGCGTGCCCTGCTTCGGCCAATGGCGTGGTGGGCGTGAAGCCTACGTTGGGTCTGTTCAGCCGATCGGGCATCATTCCCATCACACGTCTGCAAGACACGCCGGGCTCGCTCTCTCGGACCGTCCGCGATGCCGCGCTGATGTTCAATGCCCTGCAAGGCGTTGACGCCAGTGACCCGGTCACCCGCGATGCCCCCGTCGGCGTTGACTACACCGCGCTGCTTACCACCGACGCGCTGCAAGGCAAAAGAATCGGTTACCCGACTGAGTACGTCGGCACGAACGGCACTGTTCTTCGACCTGGTTTTGAATTCCTGATGGCCCTGGCCACACTGGAAGAGCAAGGCGCGACCCTGGTGCCGTTGACACTTCGACTGCCTGATATCGATGGCTACTTCAACGCCCTCATGGCAGGCATGAAACATGAACTGCCCGAGTACCTGGCCAGTCGTTCAGGCTTGCCGATTCAGACGCTTCAACAGTTGATCGACTTCAACGAACTTAACCCGGGCGCCGAAGGCTACGGGCAGCAAATGCTGAACGACATCAACGAACTGGACATGACCCCCTCGCAGGCCGCCGAGATGTTCGGCATCCTCAATGCCAGTTTCAAGGCTGCCATTGATGAGCAAATGACTGAACATCACCTGGACGCATTGTTCGCCGATGCCGATGGCTACTCGCAATTCAGCGCCGCCGTCGCCGGTTACCCCGCCATTACCGTCCCGTCGGGCATGAGCAGTGATGGGCAGCCGACGTCTGTGTTCTTTTTCGGCCAGCGCTGGAGTGAACCCCAACTGCTGGCGCTGGCTTACAGCTATGAGCAAGCATCGTTAGAACGCCAGAATCCGGCTTTTGAAGAGCAGTAGGGTCTCAACGGGGACGGTCATTTCAGCGTGATCAAGTCAGGCATCAGAACGCCTGATCCTCCACCGTCGGGCCGCTCGCCATGGAGCGGCCCACAATCTTCGCCACTGTCAGATCGCGAACGTTCCCACCGAGAATTTCATCCAGCTCCCCGGCTGACAGCCCCAGCCTTTGCGCCGCTTCCGCCTTGCCCAACTGACCGATATCCAGCAGCATGCCAATCTTCATGAGGTATTCGGCCTTTGCCCTCATCTGCCCCGCATCGATATCACCCAAAGACGGATGACCGCGCCTGTCGCATTCATTGATTCCATTCATCTGCTGACTCCTCACTCAACCATCGCGTAGTCCGCCCGACCCACCGGATCAGGCGTCGACCCTTTCACATTCATCCCTCGACCCGGCGCAAATCCGGGGAAGAACACCAGGCCTTCCGATTCAAACCGATACGCCAACGCCAGCCGGGTGACATCCAGCACATCGCGTTCGGCCTCGAATCGCACAATGGCGTCCACGGAGACACCGGATTCCTCCGAAAGCTCTTCCACGCTCCAACCCAGCATCGCTCGGGCCTGGGCGCAATGGGCCGGGGTGAATTGGAAAAGGGCGATACGTTCCAGGGTGATTTTCATCGCAATAGAGGCCATGGTGTTCTCCGGGCTCGAGAGTGCTAATCCAAAAAGTACTGTTGTTTTGTACAGTTGTTTTGCGCCCGGATCAAACTCATTTTTTGATTTTTGCTATGTCGCCCCCTCCATCCAGACGGACGGTGCTTGCCCCAATAGGCGGCGAAACATGGTCGAGAATGCCGCAGGGCTGTCATAACCGAAATCCAGCGCAATCCGCGTCACCGGCGTCCCCGCCGCCAACCGCGCCAGGGCCAACACCACACAGGCCCGCTGGCGCCATTGGCTGAAACTGAGGCCAGTCTGCTGGCGGAACAGCCGATTGAACGTGCGCAAGCTGATGTGCAATTGATCGGCCCATTGCTGCGGCGATTGATGAGCATCGGGCCGCTGCAAAAAGCCTTGGCACAACCCCAGCAACCGCGCATCGACCGGTAAAGGAATGTGCAACGGCAAGTGAGCACTGCGCGCCAGTTCATGCAGCAGCAAGTCGATCAGCGCGCCATCGCGCCCGGCCTCGTCGTACACCAGTGGGATCTCCACCGCCTCCATCAACAAGTGCCGCATCAACGGCGACACATTGATCACCTGGCAACGCGACCCCAGGTGAACCGCACCAGGTTCGATGTACAAACTGCATGTGCTGACCCCCAGCATCAACACCTCATGCGCCACCCCCGCCGGAATCCACACCGCCCGCTGTGGCGGCACCACCCAATTGCCGTCATGCGTGCTGACCTGCATCACCCCGGTGGCGCCATACAACAACTGCGCCCGCCGATGTGTATGACGAGGCAACACATGGCCGTGGGAATAATCCGTGCCGATCGCCACCACCGGGCGAGGCGTGTCATCCAGTAGATCAATCGAAACATTGCGCATCGAGCGGCTTCCAGCAGTTGGCGTAAACGCGAACATTATTGGCTGACTTGCTGAAGCAGGCCAAGGCGCATCGCTCTATCGTCGACCGCTCTCAACCAACGGACGACGCGCAATGTTTTATCTCCTGCTGGCATTTTTCGGGTGCATGACTGGCGTCACTGCGGTGTTGTTCGGTTTTGGCGGCGGCTTCGTCGTCGTGCCATTGCTTTATCGCATGCTCATGGCTAGCCATGGCGCCGACGATCCCATAGGCCAATCGGCGATGCACATTGCCGTGGCGACTTCGACCTGTGTGATGATCGTCAACGCATTGATCGCCACCGGCAAACACCGTCGCGCCGGTAATCTCATTCGTCATTATTTGTGGCCGCTGGGCGGGTTCATCGGCCTGGGCGCAATCCTCGGAGCGCTCGCCGCGATGTGGGTAAGTGGTGAGGTGATTCGTTATGCCTTCATCGCGTACCTGGGCGTGACCATTGTGGATTGCCTGTTCCGACGTGGTTTTCTGACAGCGTCCGACACCGCAATCCCACGACGATTGGGGAGGGCAGAAGTGTCGGGTGGTGGCGCAGGAATCGGCGTGATCGCAACGTTTCTCGGCGTGGGTGGCAGCGTCATGACCGTACCGTTGTTGCGACGGTGCGGGCTGAGCATGAGTCAGGCGACGTCCATGGCCAATCCGTTGAGCCTGCCGGTGGCGTTGGCCGGGACGCTGACTTACATGGCGATGGCGGGGTTTGCTGAGTTTGATCTGGGGCCGTGGTTTATCGGCTATGTGGATCTGCTGGCGTTTGCGGTGTTGACGATGGGATCGTTGGTGGGGATTCGGTTTGCCACACCGTGGATCGGGCGGATACCGGATCGGGTGCATGCGCAGGTCTATGTGGGGTTGCTGGTGTTGGTGATGGTCAGCATGTGCCTGAGCTGATCGTTATCAAGTCAGCTTTTTATCGATTCTCGAACACGGGTTCGCCATAATCCGCCGCTCTTTCTTGCGAGCCAATACTTGCTGCATTCAAGGATGATTTGATGTTTAAAGGACTGTTTCGTCTTGCTGGCATTGTCGTATTGGTGTGCTCCACGTTTTCTACGATGTTGTGGGCCGACAGCGGCAGGCAGGTCTATACCGGGACTCTGGGAAAAATGCCGATTGTGCTGGAGGTGAGCGCCGATGGCAGTGAGGGTCGTTACTTTTACCAAAAGTACCGCAAGGACTTGGTGCTTAGTGGCTCAAAGGAAGGAAAAGCACTTGTGCTGGAAGAGGGTGACCAGCGATATGGAGAGCACAAACCTTTTCCGACAATTCGCTTACAACCAAAGTCCAGCGGCTGGTCCGGAGAATGGACTAGCCCTAAAGGCAAAGTCTTGAAGATTGATCTGCAGCCAGCGAACCTTCCTCAGATTCCCGCCGACACCTTGCCCTATCTCGCCAGGCTTCACGACAAGGCGCCTTATGAATACCTACGCTTGCAGGGTATGAAGCTGACACAAGGCAAGACTGAAACCTTCATGGGTTACACGCTGCAATGGTGGCGCGACCCACAATCTAAAGCCGAGCTGTTTGAAGTGGTTTCGGGCTACAACGCTGAGGAGCGTAAGCGTATCAATCAGCAATTGATGGGCCGTTTGTGGCAGGAGGTTGTGGGGTATTACGGATGCTTCGCTAACTACGCTGACGCCTACTACGCACAGACGAGCCAGCCTCTGTGGATGACGCCGAACGTCATGAGCGTCCGTGTCTCAACCGAGTACTTCTGTGGCGGTGCTTACCCGGATCAGGTCAATGACTCACTCAACCTGGATGCTAAAACGGGCCAATCTCTGACGCTTGATGACGTGCTGTGGGTGGGACAGGGAAAACCGCTGCACTACGAGGAAAACTACGACGCCTACATTTCTTCGTCTGAGTCATTCAGTGCCTATTCTGATTACCGCGGCAAAGAGCTGGCGCCGTGGCTGGTGGCTCAATTGCTTAATCTCTATCCCAATCAAATGATGGTCACGCCAGAAGGGGACGACGACTGCGACTACGATGACGAGGACCGCTGGAGTTTTCCTTCCTGGTATTTCACCGAGCAGGGGATCAAGTTAGATCCGTCCTTTCCTCACGTGGCCGCAGTGTGTGGAAATGTGGGCTGGGGTGTCCTGCCGTATAGCCTGATCAAGCAACACCCCGGCGGCGTTGCGCTACAGCTGCCCTGATTGCGTACCCGCCAACCCCGGCGCTTCCCGAATATTAAAGTGATCCAGGTTCTCAATATTCGCACTGAACACCCCGAACGTCTGCTCGGGGTTTTTCTTGCTTGGCACCTGCTTCAACTCCGGCGTCACGCCATAAAAGAAGCAATACAAATCCTTGCCGCTCTCGATGGCGTGCTTGATCTCTTCCAGAAACGCTTTGCGCTTGCGGTAGTTGTCGATCAGCTTCTTGCTCAGGTAAACGTTGACTGAATACGGCTTCTTCTTCGCCTCATCCGCCTGCTTGAACCAGACCTTCTGTTCGAAATCGATGCGAAAGCTCTGGGTGTAATCCTTGATCTCCTTGATCTTGCCCCAGTAAATCAGCCCCTTGTTGTCCGTCAGGTATTCGATCTTCTTGAAGAACGACCCATAAGGCGCCGTGTGCTCGCCAATCTTCAGCGGCATGCGCTTGAGCAGGTCCTTGTCCTCGAAGTTCGACACAAAACACTCCACCGGGTGGGCGAAGACACTGGTTTTGTCGGGTGCTGATTCGCGGGTCGGGTGCTCTGTGTGATGGTCCGCCGAAACGGTTTTCGGGATGTCTCGAACTTCATCCGCCGTCCCCGCCGGGTTCGATGGTTGACGCACATACTGACGCCGGGTCAGTAACAACTCCGACGGGAAATGCTCCTCGCGACTGTCATCCGTTTCCGCACCGTCCGCGTCCACACCAGACGCCGAGGCTTTGAGACTGGCATAAGGACAATCTGCCATGTGCCGGGTGCTGGGGGTGTTCTTGAAGTGCGGGGTGCGGACGTAATTCACGTTTTTGGCGTTGAAGGTTGTCAGCACATTGGCCGCATCGAACGCCAAGCGACAGGCATCGTTGGGGCACTGGAAGTGCTCTTTGGCGGAGTCGAACGCCATGGTTTCGTCGAAATTCAGATCGCGCACGTCATAGATCGACAGCTTGTCGTCGAGGCTGAGGCAATAGGCGAGGTCGAATTTCATGGCAGGCTCGGGTCCTTGAGTGGGGAAGGGTATTAATAGCGGGAGCTGCGGCGGGTTGCACTGACTGTTTTCCAGATAAAGTTGGATGTGCTGAACATCGGTCTAAACTCTGAGCCTCAATTGTGCTCCGCAGCGAGGCTAGCGTGCCATGCAGTCCACCATCAAACTGCTCGGCCAACCCACCAAATATATGTTCTTCACTGGCAAGGGCGGGGTTGGCAAAACGTCGGTTTCCACAGCGGTATCAATCGCCTTGGCTGATGCAGGCAAGAAGGTGCTGCTGGTCAGCACAGACGCGGCCTCGAACCTTGATGAGATGCTCGGTGTCGAGCTGAGCAATCAGCCTGTAGCGGTACCGAATGTGCCTGGAATGTTCGTGCTCAACATCGACCCCGGGACCGCTGCCATCGACTACCGGGCCCGGGTGGTCGAGCAAATGGGCTCCCAGGCCAGCGATCAAGATATTGCTCTGGTGCGTGAGCAACTCTCGGGAGCGTGCACGACCGAAATCGCAACGTTCGATGAGTTCTCCCATCTCCTGTCACAGGGCGGCGCGGCCTATGATCATGTGGTGTTCGATACCGCACCCACGGGGCACACGCTCAGGTTGTTGAGCCTGCCCAAAGCGTGGAGCGGATTTTTGGAAGGCAATGATCGTGGTGCGTCATGCCTGGGGCCGCACTCGGGGTTGAAAATGCAGGAGCAACTTTTCAATCAGGCGTTGGCGGCGCTCAACAATCCAGCCCTGACCACCGTCGTGCTAGTGGCTCGCCCTGACAAAGGCGCACTGGGCGAGGCCGCGCGCTCCTCCGACGAGCTCCGTGAGTTGGGTCTGGAAAACCAGCGTTTAGTGGTGAACGCTGTGTTCAAACGCAGCGACTTGAATGACCCGATCGCAGCCGCCATCGAAGCGATCGGCCAGCAGGCGCTCGACGAGATGCCCACGTCGCTGCGCCAGCTTTCAGCCGACTACATTTCGCTCAAGGCTGTAGATTCCGTTGGGTTGCCCGCGCTCCGCGGTCTGCTTTCCCCGGAACTTGCCAGGCCAACAACGGCTGCAACACAAACGCGCTCACCCCTGGAGCATCACACCCTCTCGGAACTGGTTGCCGAGCTTGCGAAGGACGAACGCGGGTTGATCATGGTCATGGGCAAAGGGGGAGTAGGCAAAACCACCATTGCCGCCGCCATCGCCCTGGGTCTGGTGCAGCACGGCAAGTCCGTGCACCTGAGCACCACGGACCCTGCGGCGCATCTGGCGGCGACCCTCAACGCCGATGTGCAAGGGCTCGACGTTGGCCGCATCGACCCCAAGGTCGAGACCCAAAAATACGTGGACAAGATCGTGGCCTCCCGCGCGCCGACCCTGACGGACGATGAAATAGCCTTGCTCATCGAGGATCTACGATCCCCCTGCACCGAAGAGGTCGCGGTCTTCCACGCGTTCTCCCGCGTGGTTGCTCAAGCCAGAACGTCGTTCGTGGTGCTCGATACCGCCCCCACGGGTCACTCACTGCTATTGATGGATGCCACAGGCGCCTATCACCGCCAGATGGTTCGGGAATTCAACGGCGCCTCGGACCACATCGTCACGCCTTTGATGCGCCTGCAAGATGCGCACTACACCAAAATCATCCTGGTGACGTTGCCCGAAGCCACACCGGTGTCTCAGGCGGCGGCACTGCAGGATGACTTGCGCAGGGCCAAAATCGAACCGTTTGCCTGGGTGGTCAATAAGTCTCTATTGGCGACAGACACCGATGACCCGCTGCTGCGAGCGCGCCTGGACAGTGAGCGCAAGCAGATGGCGCGGGTTGCAGGCCAAACCAGCCACGATGTCATCGTGGTGCCCTGGACGGCGGAGCCACCTGTTGGGGTCGCAGCGCTCAAGCGCCTGCTGGATTGACGCGTCAGCATCGGCTCAACGCCCTTCCCACATCGGAGAAAGACCGTGCTAAAAACCGCCATCGCCTCAATCGTTCTCTCGGCTCTTGCTGCGAACCTTTACGCTCAGACCACGAACCATTCGAACGATGACGCACAACGGCAAGCCGAGGTTGCAGGTCGCGGCAAGGATGTCATGCCGTTCAGTCTCGCAGCGACGACCCATGTCTTCACCAAGACCGCTGAAGGCGGCATTCAGCAAGTGGTCGCCAAACAGCCTGCGGATGCTGCCCAAGTGCAATGGATTCGCCAGCACCTTCAAGACATCCGCGAGCGGTTTCTCAAGGGCGACTTCTCAGGACCGGCGCACATCCATGGCCAAGACATGCCTGGCCTGGCGGACCTGAAAGCGGCCAAGCCTGGGCAAATGGCGATCACCTACAAAGACATCGAAGGCGGAGCCGAATTGGCCTTCAAGACCTCGGATCCAGCCTTGGTAGCGGCGCTTCACCAGTGGTTTGATGCCCAGCTTTCCGACCATGGCAAGGACGCGATGGAAGGCGACGCACATCATAGCGAGATGATGAACAAGTGAACGAGGGAGCATGGGTGGCCATCGGCTTAGGCTGGGTAACAACGTTTTAGAGCCTTTTCAAACGGAGCGCGGATGCGGGTCTGTTTGAGCGAACGGAGTTGGTGTTCGGTGTAAAGCGAGCTGTCGCCCAGATTCGATGGTGTGACCAACGCTACGAGACCAACCAGCGCTGCTGCGACGGTGCCTGCGGCGAATGCTGAGCCGGCCAAGGCGAGAGAGCCCAGACCGACGGGAATCGCTGTGCCACTGATCTTTTTCAGTGGCACAGCACCTGAATCGTCCGCTTCGCGAGCAGCTAGCAGAATCAGGTTCGGATGGTGACGTCATGCCCATCACCGGAGGGTTGTCACATTGGGTTTCATTGCTTGGAGCAAGTACCCATAAAGTACTCTAAACCCTCTGGGAAACTGATGCCCAGAAGTCTTGATAGTGCTAGTACCTGATTTTCGTTTAAAAGTAGCTCTCCTGGTTCCACTTCGTTAAGTGGCTTCGATTCAATCAATTGGGCAACTTTTTCATTGAGTTCACTTCCCTCGATATCCAGCTCAAACTGCAAGGAGTCGTCCTGCTTGTCATCCGGATAAAAGCCAGTTATTAAAAGGTAGCGCATGCTGTATTCCTTAATTTCTTGAAGTTTTTCTGCCTGGTTTCGCAGGTTTTGTTTGCTCGCCTGTGATGTGGTTGAATTCGCCTAAATGGACCCCGAGTTTGTCGTATTTTTCCACAGCATTACTTTTGTAGTCCCATTCATAAATTCGCCCCTTACTGTCAACCCAACGAGCGCGTTTCCTTCCTCCCCCTTGAACAGATGACTTCGACTTTACGCGGGCAGTATCTGGGAATGCGGGAAGCGTTTTCGGGTGGTCATAATACGAATGATCACCGGATTGACTGAGAACAATGTAAACCGGCCTAATCCCTGAATCAGCCGGAAACACCAGAATGAAATCCTTGTACTCCGGCGGATACACCGGGTTCACAATAATGCTGGCCGCCGCCGGCGTCGGCGGATACACCCAAATATGCGGCGCCTGGGGTGCCGCCTCCAGCGCAGGAATCCCGAGGATGTCCGAGCCATCCACGGCTGGCGTCCAGATCAGCTCAACACCCTCCCCGAGATCCGCCACCTGCTGGCTGCCGCGCAGTGTGAACTGCACGACATCGACCATTTCCCAATCACGGTTCTTGCCGGTGTAAAAGCCGTAGCCCTTGAGGCTGCCATCAGCCTGTTGCTCGACCTGCAAACGAACGCGGGTTCTGGCCTGTTTCAAGGCACGCAGTTGATCTTCGGTATAGAGCGCGCTATCACCCAGGCTTGGCGTCCAGAACAACGCGACGACACCGGCCAATGTGGCGGCAGTGGCAGCCTCAAGTGCCAATAAAGGTACAGCGAGAGCGGGGGCTCTAAGTGCCAGTCGACCGATGTCGAGTGAGACGGTACTGCCACTGATGGTTTCGAGATTCAGCAGCCCGGCATCGTCTACATCACGAGCGCCAAGCCAGGCAATTTCGCCGTAATTCTTGAGACTGTCGGTCGGCACAACACCCGAAGGATTCGAGTAATCGATGATGGCGTCCGGCAGGTTGCAGGACTTAGCGAAGACACATCCCGCTTGTGCCGGCCTTTGCTTTTCCGCTATGACCTGACGGCTGCGTTCGAAGGCGTCTTGCCTGCCCAGCATGGCCTCGTAGGCTTTTTGCCTTGCGTCCCGCTCGGCCAATTCGGTGGCCGTCATGTAACGGTAGGTGACGTGATGCCCATCACCGGAGGGCGGATTCTTAATCCGCGGAATGTCCTTGTTGCCAGCCACTGATCATCCTTTCGTTCATCCATCGGCAGCCCCGGAAAGGGGCTGGGCGACGTTAACGAACGTGGCTGATCGTGGCTGTAGGACGCGTCCTTGATGACTCTAGGCGTTTTCTCTTTTTATTGGGGGGCAGCGCAATCCTTATGGCTCGCCATCTTCATGCACACGTGCCTATAGAATTTTCCAAGAAAAATCACTCAAACTTCAACCGTTC
This sequence comes from Pseudomonas mucoides, assembly GCF_015461845.1. Taxonomy (GTDB): domain Bacteria; phylum Pseudomonadota; class Gammaproteobacteria; order Pseudomonadales; family Pseudomonadaceae; genus Aquipseudomonas; species Aquipseudomonas mucoides. Next base: position 57,953 of record NZ_JACOPW010000005.1, read on the forward strand.
CACCTTCTGGAACAGTGAGGCAGTGAACTCATCCCGGTCACCCGAGTGGTGACAACGTCGATGACAGTTCGGGCACAGGGCCACGGCATTACTCGGACGATCTGAACCGTCCTGCGCTAAATGCTTAACGTGGTGGACCTCAAGAAACGGCCTGCCATCCTTTTCGAACGGAGCGGGCTCGCCACAGCCTTCGCATCTACCGTTAGCCTGCTGGCGAACCCAAGCTCTCACCCCAGGATCGCGAACAAAAGACTTTCCGCTGGACTGAGTCTGTTCTGGTCTCTCAATCCCTTTCGGCACGTCTTTAATCGGTTGTTTCTCGAGTTTGGCAGATCGCTGTTCCAGCGTTGCCTCGTCCGCTGTCGGGGCGAAATCCTCAGGGGGCAACGTACTTGGAGCACTGAGCGCTTCTCGAATGCTGCGCGCTACATTGGCGCCGACATTCTTGGCGGGTTTGTAACCTGCAATGCGATCTCGACCCAACTCCTCCAGCACGGTAGAGATGTTCTGCATCCGAAACTCAACCGACCCTTTGGTCCGACCGGCTAAGGCTCCCTCACGTAGGATGCGGTTCTCCTCAGTCTTAACGACTTTCCGACCGCTCTGCTCGCGGGACAACATGTTGAGATAGGCATCGACCGCCGCCTGAATCTCAATGTCAGTCCAATCGCTGTTGCTCTTTTCCGTGTCCATACAATCGCCGAGGGCTGAATACCCTCGGACGATACTGAGTGGCCATTACGACTGTCTACGAAAATTCCTACAGAAAAGACCGACGCTTCTTTCAGTTGATCCTGCAAAGGCTAGCCAACCGAATGCTTCGAAGATTGAAACGCATCCAAAACCTTCCGCCACCAAGGCTTAACCACCGGCACCCGCCGCCGTGTGCGATTGAGCAACAGATAAGGCATGTCCCGCAGCCGAATCCAACCTTCATCCTGCCAATGCAACAGACTCAACGACATCTCCGGCCAATCCAACAAACTCAACATCGGTCGATCCGCATTCTTCGACGGCCCCGCGTCGCGCAACGCCGGCACCACTTGATGAGTCAGCCATTCGCGCAACAAGCGATTCCCCGGTGCGTAGTGATAGACCAGCAGCGCATAGACGCCTGATTCGCTGAGCATCAGGCGTTTTTCTGGTTGGCCGTGGTAGTCAATCAGCAGCGTGTGTCGCTGATCCTCGTCCAACTTGCTGACCACGCGATCGTTCAGGTGGAAACCCATCAAACGCCCTAGATCGCGGGCGCAGAACCAGGGTTGGTTTTCTAGGAGAAGGGCGTGAAGTTCGAGGTTTTGACGGATGAAGACTGTGGGGATGTATGGATCAGACATGGCAAGCCTCCAGGGATGGAAGCGCATGGAAAATGAAGCAGCTAACGCGGATTTCCTTCGGAGAGAAGGAGAGATTTTTAGGCATATCCTTTTACCTCTGTGTGATGTCAGCTTTCTTAGGGCTGGGTGCCGGGAGTTAAGAAACCCCACACAGAGGGCCGGACATATTCCCCTTTCGGGTCTTGTATTAGCCCACTCCCGGCATAACAGAGATTTTTTGATGCGCACGGAGAAACCGTAGGCACAAAAAGCCGCTTCTGTCGGGTGCGGTCAGTCCGCTGTGTGAGGTGTTTCTTAGGCACCGGCGCAAATCGTATGGCTGGTAAGCGCCAAAATCAAGCTAGAAATCACCTTTAAGTGCGTAAGAACTGTCCTACAGATAACTAATGTCGATTGGCCATGATTTTCTGAAAATATCAACTATGCTTCCGGGGACAAAAATTAATCTTGTTTAAGTTTTGCCAGAGGTAATAGCGGTGGAAAAATTATTTTTTGGGGGGGGTATGGCTGGCGATGAACAAAAGTCAATGAGCTTGTCTATTCGGCTTTTGAAAAAAGGAAATAGTTATGTGGAAGCTCTGAGAGAGGGACATTCTCTAAAGTCCATTCCTTCGGAGAGTGGGGTGCTGTTTGTCGATCAGAGCCCAGCGAGAAGTCCTGGGTGGTATAAATTTATAGGTGAGTTTGCATCAAATGAATTTGCTCCTTTGCAAAATCAAAGTTGCGCGGCAGTATTGTTTTTACAGGTGTATTCTGATGTTGCACCATTAGAATATAGAACAATGGTGCTTACGTTTGGTACAGGTCACCACTCTCTAGATCAAGATGCTTGTGAGCGTGGGTTCGGATTGCGTGTTGCACTGAATTGCATCGCACGCTCCAGCTTAAGAGGAGTAGATGTAGCGACCTTGGATTCAACCACTTTTCAGAAGCGTATTCAGGCTAGCAGAAAAGCGGATCTGGGAGGTTTTGGACTCGATATAGAACGAGATCTGCTGCGTCTCGCTGCGGGTATTCCTAGCGATACAACTTTTGCTAGGGCTCTAACTGGGAGGGATGCTCTGAATATTACTACTACCACATCTCCAAGTAGTGTGGTTGAAAAATGTAAGAAGGCTCTAGAACTTTTTCAAAGCTCTGAGTATAAAAAAGATTACGCTTGGGTTGATCTTATTTCGCCAGTGCCAGATAAGAAACTTATCCTTGAATTGGATGTTATTGCTTATGGTGAATTGTCTGAGTTGCTGAAAGGTAATGCGTCAGACATTCATATTGCTTTACCGGATATTATTGGGCCAGAAGATGGTTACGAAATAGGGTATTTTGGGACCGGTTTAAAATCTGGTAAGAAGGAGGTTTTTTCAGAGGTTTCTATAGAGGACTATGTAAACCAGATCCAAGCTGGACGTCCAACTGATGTTTACAGTATGGATGTTATCAAGACAAATCATGATGTCCGTGTCGTTGTAAACGGTGAAGGAGATCGTAGTCAAAAGCGTAAAATTTATGATTGTTTTGTTTTTGAGACTGTCTGGAAAGGCAGTACGTATGTGTTGTTTGGCGGAGGTTGGTATTTGATTGATGCTGGTTTTTATAATTCGGTTGAGGACGAATTCAGACGCCTGGTGTCTTTGACTCCACTTGTCGCAAACACTCATTCCAAGAATGAGCGTGATTTTATTGTTGAGTTGGATGTGAATTTAGATTTGTTAAATTTGGATCAGGTTAAGCTTTCTCCAGCGGGAGCTCCTAACTCAAATTTAGAGCCTTGCGATTTTTTTTGTCGAACTAAAAGATTTATCCATTTGAAGGATGGGCACTCGTCAGCGCCTATCAGCCATTTGTGGAATCAGGGGTTAGTCTCTGCAGAGTCGTTTATAAGAGATGATAAGTTTAGGAAGGACTTGCGGGCTGCCGCTGTTCAAAGGCAAAAATTAACGTCTAAATCAAACTTTCATACGTTACTGCCTGGCACAGGAGTACGCCCAAACCCAAGAGATTATAAAGTGGTTTTTGGAATTATGAGGCATAGATACAAAAGCTCTGGAACGTTAGGCTTGCCATTTTTTAGTAAGGTGAGTTTGCGAGCGGTAGCCAGACGGATCGAATTAATGGGGTATCCAGTAGAGGTTCATCTAATCGAGAAACTATAGTTAAATCGCGAATTCGGCGACGAGCGATGACTAGCTTAGTGCTACCGGGGCGGAGTCTTAATTGTTTTGATAATAAAAAGAGTCTTTCCCGGTAATCCATGAACAGATCGTACGATGTCTATTTTTGATTTTCTGTCGAGTTTTTTATTTTATGGCTTTTAATTAACTCTAGATCTTTTGATATGAGCTTCTCAAAAGTTTTCTTTTTGAGTTTTTTTGCCGTTTCTTGAGACTCATTGTCAAGAGTGTAGTTGATTTCTATTGCAGGCTCTTCCTGCGATTTATCTTCAGGCTGCTCGTTGATGTTCATTCGCCTTCTCCTTAAGAATAAGTAGACTATGCTCTAGGGATATTCGAAGTGAAAACTGTTCCAGTATCCAAGCGTAAAGTTCAGCATGCTTTTCGATAAGACAGGACTTCTTGTTTCCAGCAATTGTAATTACGTACTCTATTTTTCCGGTGCTTGCGTGGGTTATAGGGTAGCAAAGCTGTGAGCCTTGGTCGTTTATTTGGGTGTTTCCAGCTAAAAATCTTCGTTTGTCTTTGCTGGTTTTCAGCAGCTCTCTTTGAATATCCTCAATTACTACAATGCATTTTTTTCGTATAGCGGTAGACACCGCACTGCTTGGAGCTGAGAGCTGACCCGGCTCTGTTCTGGGAGGATGCGAAATTGGCTCGAAGCAGACCCAGTCTGTTGGTTTATTGTTAGTAATGCGCAGCAGCCCAACTCTGAAATGAGCGTTGGACTCGTCAAGATGCTCAAAAATACTTCGGATGCCGCCTATAAGGAGCGCTATTTGTTGATCTGGTTTTGTGATTTTTAAAAAAGTAGTTGTCGGGCAAATGGCGTTTGATTTTATTGTATTTTTTGCTTCGTCACTCATGCGTTTGTATTTGTCGGATACGATAATTTCAAATGCTTTATTTATTGCGATAATATCTTTTATAGATAGCTCTCGTGAAGGTTTTGAGTAGTTTTTAATTAAGGAGTAAATGGATTTTACTATTATGATGTAAATATATGCGCCCAAAAGTATTGCGGCGGCAGAATCATTGATAAATGCTGCGACATCTGGTGAAAGATATTTTGTTACGCTGGTGCTAAGTCCTTGGCGGGTTGCGAGAGTGGTTAAAAGGGTCGGCGGTAGGATAAAAACCAATGGTTTTACTATTGATTTTATTAGCCATGATTCTGAAAATTTAATAAAGGAGCGAGCCAGTGCTTTCCCCCAGCTATCTCCAACTATGGGATGTTGCATTTTATTTTCTCAGTCCGAAAAATAGCAGCCCCGCATTTAGCGGGGCACCTTTTACTTTATCTTTAATTGTACTGAGTTAAATCAATCCCAGCTCAAAGCCCCACCAGTCTGATACTCAATAACCCGAGTCTCAAAGAAATTCTTCTCTTTCTTCAAGTCCATAATCTCGCTCATCCAAGGGAACGGGTTAGTCGTCCCTGGATACTCTTCCTTCAACCCAATCTGCGACAGACGACGGTTAGCGATGAACTTCAGGTAGTCCTCCATCATCGCCGCGTTCATGCCCAACACGCCGCGAGGCATGGTGTCACGTGCGTATTCGATCTCCAGCTGAGTGCCCTGCAGAATCATCTGCGAAGCTTCTTCCTTCATCTCGGCATCCCACAAGTGCGGGTTTTCGATTTTGATCTGGTTGATCACGTCGATGCCGAAGTTCAGGTGCATGGATTCGTCGCGCAGGATGTACTGGAACTGCTCGGCGACGCCGGTCATTTTGTTGCGGCGGCCCATGGAGAGGATCTGGGTGAAGCCGCAATAGAAGAAGATGCCTTCCAGAACGCAGTAGTAGGCGATCAGGTTGCGCAGCAGTTCTTTGTCGGTTTCGACGGTGCCGGTTTCGAACTTCGGATCGGAGATCGAACGGGTGTATTTGAGGCCCCAAGTGGCTTTTTTCGCGACCGATGGGATCTCGTGGTACATGTTGAAGATCTCGCCTTCATCCATGGCCAACGATTCGATGCAGTACTGGTAGGCGTGGGTGTGGATCGCCTCTTCGAAGGCCTGGCGCAGGATGTACTGGCGGCATTCCGGGTTGGTGATCAGGCGGTACACGGCCAGGACCAGGTTGTTGGCAACCAGGGAGTCGGCGGTGGAGAAGAAGCCGAGGTTGCGCATCACGATGCGGCGCTCGTCGTCGGTCAGGCCTTCCGGGTCTTTCCAGAGGGCGATGTCGGCGGTCATGTTGACTTCTTGCGGCATCCAGTGGTTTGCGCAACCGTCCAGATACTTCTGCCAGGCCCAGTCGTACTTGAACGGTACGAGTTGGTTGAGGTCGGCGCGGCAGTTGATCATGCGCTTTTCGTCGACAGCGACGCGAGCAGAGGCGCCTTCGAGTTCGGCGAGGCCTTCGGCGACGTCGAGGGTGTCCAGGGCAGCTTTGGCACGGGCGATGGCGGCAGAGTCGTTCGCGGTAACGGCGCGAGCTTCTTGAGCGGCGACACCACCAGCGGTGTCGAGTCGGTCCATGTTGGCTTCGGTCGCGTGGCCGGCGTTAGCGCCTTTTACCACGGCTTCGCCGCTGTCTTCTTTGTCGAATTCGTCCCAGCTCAGCATGACGTGTCGTCTCCTGCGTGAGGGCCAGATGCCCGTGTGAAAACTGATCGGTTGTTTTTCACACGGCCGTACTGGCCGCGTTGGATAGCGTTTTTTGCAGCGGTACACGCAGGCAAATAAACATAATTTTGTACGGGGTTCCGAGAGCCTCTGAGGGGCGCAGAAATCGGTGAGGACGTCGGCGTGGGCTTCAGACTGGCTGTTATCCCTGTAAGGGAATATTGCAGGCCCGTTTAAGCCGGCATTATAGGGAAATTTTTGCGGCCGTGGTGGGGCGAATCCGCGCATGGAGCGGACGAGAAGGCAGGTTTTTCGGTCGGAGCGAGGGTTTATAGGGCTTTGGCTGGATATCGCCGGTGCAGATTTTTTTTCATAAATTTTGACACACTACTTTTTTGTTCAAAAAATAGGCAAAAAAAGCGGTTTTTCACTACATGTTGTGTTTTGAATCGGTTTTCGGTGGTTCAAGACACAACTAAGCCCGGCCGAAGCCGGGCTGTGAAGTCAGGCTCGATGATCAGCTCAGGCGTGCTGCACCGACGTGATCAGCACCATCGGCGGCGACTTTGGCCGAACCGGTGCGATCGAAGCCGTCAGCAGCGACTTTGGCGGCGCCTGTGTGATCAAAGCCATCCGAAGCCAGCTTGCCTGCACCGATGTGATCGGCACCATCGGCGGCAAAGGAAGCCGAACCGGTGTGGTCGTATCCATCAGAAGCGACAGCTGCTTGTGCGGTGTGGGCAGCCGAGCCGGTGCGGTCGAAACCGTCAGCAGCGAAAGTGTTGGCAGCCAGGACAGAAAGGGTCAGGGCGAGGATCAGTTTGGTTTTCATGGTCGTGCTCCAGGTTTGTTGGCGTTTTGTGCCTTGGGTATGGAATGAATGCTACGCCAACTAATTTGATTGAAAAGCGCAAATAAATGCTTAAAACAATCGTATAAGTAGATGTGTTGGGTTCGGCGCTGCATCTGCCTTGAAAGGGCGGGGCGGATGGGTCGAACCGTTAAGAGGCGGGCGAATGATCAGCCATTGGAGCAGCCGTTACCCATCATGGTGTAGCTCAGAATATGGTGTTGGCCCTTGGAGTCTTCGTATTCCATTTTCATCGGGACAACTTCACATACATTCGGTACTTCGCTCATGGAAACAACTTTGGCGATGTCCAGATGGGTGGAGTAAGTGTATTCCTCAACTACCGGTTGTTGCTGTGCGACATCAGTCGGAACCTCATCTGCCATGGCGGTTGCGCACAGGCTGCTGAGGGCCAGAACTAATAAAGCTTTCATTTCAAATTTACCTTTTAGAGGTCGAATGGGGTCACGCAACCTTTGTGGGGTTGCGTGTGGAGCTTGGGTACCGGAGTGTTTGATTAACTGCCTTCGTGGGGGCTGCAACTTGGTTAATCAGATTGCCTTGTTGGCGTGGCAGATTTTAGGCGTAGGGGGTTCAATCATATAGCCGTGGATTTGATAAACACCTTTGACAGATTTCGTAACAATCCACGAAAACAGCCCCATCTATCTACGACGACGCACGACTTGTAGCCGCTGGCGAAGCCTGCGTTCGACTGCTGTGCAGCCGGACGCAGGCTTCGCCAGCGGCTACAGACCGCATTGTGACTGGGGGTTGAAACACCCTGAAAGAGGCGTGGTAGTTGGGGTTGCGGGCTTTTCAGGACATTTTGTAGGGGCTTGTTACTACCATCGTCGAATGGTTCTATAGGCCCGGCCCGGCTACAACTGGGGCCATACAAAAACAACTATTCCACCGAGGTAAGAAAGATGAGTGCGGCTTCCCTGTATCCCGTTCGTCCCGAGGTCCTGGCTAACACGCTGACTGACGAGGCGACCTACAAGGCCATGTACCAGCAGTCGGTCGTCAACCCGGACGGCTTCTGGCGCGAGCAAGCCAAGCGCCTCGACTGGATCAAGCCTTTCACCACGGTGAAGCAGACGTCCTTCGACGATCACCATGTCGACATTAAATGGTTCGCCGACGGCACCCTGAACGTTTCCTACAACTGCCTCGACCGTCATCTGGCCGAGCGCGGCGATCAAATCGCGATCATCTGGGAAGGGGATGACCCTTCCGAAAGCCGCAACATCACCTACCGCGAGTTGCACGAACAAGTCTGCAAATTCGCCAACGCCTTGCGCGGCCAGGATGTGCACCGCGGCGACGTGGTGACTATCTATATGCCGATGATCCCCGAAGCCGTGGTCGCCATGCTGGCCTGCACCCGGATCGGCGCGATTCACTCGGTGGTGTTCGGTGGTTTCTCGCCGGAAGCCCTGGCCGGTCGCATCATCGACTGCAAATCCAAAGTGGTGATCACCGCTGACGAAGGTATTCGTGCCGGCAAGAAGATCCCGCTCAAGACCAACGTCGACGACGCGCTGACCAACCCGGAAACCAGCAGCATCCAGAAAGTCATCGTGTGCAAGCGCACCGGTGGCGACATCAAGTGGAACCAGCATCGCGACATCTGGTTTGAAGACCTGATGAAAGTGGCGGGCAGTGTCTGCGCGCCGAAAGAGATGGGCGCCGAAGAAGCGCTGTTCATCCTTTACACCTCCGGTTCGACCGGCAAGCCTAAGGGCGTGCAGCACACCACCGGCGGTTATCTGTTGTATGCGGCGATGACCCACGAGCGCGTGTTCGACTACCGTCCGGGCGAAATCTACTGGTGCACCGCTGACGTTGGCTGGGTCACCGGTCACAGCTACATCGTCTACGGCCCGCTGGCCAATGGCGCGACCACGCTGCTGTTCGAAGGCGTGCCGAACTATCCGGACATCACCCGGGTGGCGAAGATCGTCGACAAGCACAAGGTCAACATCCTCTACACCGCACCGACGGCGATCCGCGCGATGATGGCGTCGGGCACTGCGGCGGTTGAGGGGGCTGATGGCAGCAGCCTGCGCCTGCTCGGTTCGGTCGGTGAGCCGATCAACCCGGAAGCCTGGGATTGGTACTACAAGAATGTCGGCAAGTCCCGTTGCCCGATCGTCGACACTTGGTGGCAGACCGAAACCGGTGGCAACATGATGAGCCCACTGCCGGGCGCTCACGCACTCAAGCCGGGTTCGGCGGCGCGTCCGTTCTTCGGTGTGGTGCCAGCGCTGGTGGACAACCTCGGTAACATCATCGAGGGCGTTGCCGAGGGCAACCTGGTGATTCTCGATTCGTGGCCGGGTCAGGCCCGTACGCTGTACGGCGACCATGACCGTTTCGTCGATACCTACTTCAAGACCTTCCGCGGCATGTATTTCACCGGTGACGGTGCGCGTCGTGATGCGGATGGTTACTACTGGATCACGGGTCGCGTGGATGACGTGCTCAACGTGTCTGGCCACCGCATGGGCACCGCCGAGATCGAAAGCGCGATGGTTGCGCACCCGAAAGTCGCCGAAGCGGCAGTGGTCGGCGTGCCGCACGACATCAAGGGGCAGGGCATTTATGTCTACGTCACCCTGAAAAATGGCGAAGAGCCGAGCGAGCAGCTGCGTCTGGAACTGAAAAACTGGGTGCGCAAGGAGATTGGTCCGATCGCCTCGCCGGATGTGATTCAGTGGGCACCTGGGCTGCCGAAAACCCGCTCGGGCAAGATCATGCGCCGGATTCTGCGCAAGATCGCCACGGCTGAATACGACGGGTTGGGGGATATCTCGACCCTGGCGGATCCGGGAGTGGTGCAGCATTTGATTGATACGCACAAGACCATGAACGTTGCTTAAGTAGCGGGTCTTGAGGCATGAAACCCCGCCAGGTGGTGAGCCTGGTGGGGTTTTTTATTGCCTGATATTTTTGCGTGGGCAGCCCTGGCCCCATCGCGGGCAAGCCCGCTCCCACAGGAATCTTTAGTGGGCATGGAGTTTGTGAGCAACACAGACCGCTGTGGGAGCAGGCTTGCCCGCGATGGGGTCAGGTCAGGCACCCCATAAACAACAGCCAATAATTATCGGACTCAGTTGTAGGTCCTTTCCCACTGTTACCCATCCTCCTTCAAGTAACTGAATGTGTAACCGCTCGTGCCAATCCGGGGCATTGAGAAACGCAAAACCCCATTCCCACGCCTCCTGAGCCCCCTGGAAAAATAAGACATAACGCCAAGCTTGCCGGATTAGAAGGGTTTGCCAATAATAGGCCCGCAATTTGCAATGTAGATCGGTTCACTGTCTTTTGCTCTTGCATGATTTTGCAGGGCTGTCAACGCGCTCAAGCGGCTTTCTCGGTGCATCTGTAATTTGTTGTCGCATTGAAGAAATATCGGCTTCGGGCCTGTCGTTAGAATGCCGATCACTCGCTCGTCGGTGACCGTGTTGAAAACAACACGCGATTCCTACGACGCAGCAACCGCTTTGTCGTTCTACTCACTCGCATATTGGGCTGTCGCTCACTCTGCCGTTTTTGCCCTTTACCGATGGAGTCCCAAGATGAAGAAACTCGTGCTGCTTGGCGCCCTGGCACTGTCCGTGCTGTCGCTGCCAACCTTCGCCGATGAAAAGCCTCTGAAAATCGGCATCGAAGCGGCTTACCCTCCGTTCGCTTCCAAAGCGCCGGACGGCAGCATCGTTGGTTTCGACTACGACATCGGCAACGCTCTGTGCGAGCAGATGAAGGTCAAGTGCGTATGGGTCGAGCAAGAGTTCGACGGTCTGATCCCGGCACTGAAAGTGCGCAAGATCGACGCGATCCTGTCGTCCATGTCGATCACTGAAGACCGCAAGAAGTCTGTCGACTTCACCAACAAGTACTACAACACCCCGGCTCGCCTGGTCATGAAGGCTGGCACTCAAGTCAGCGAAGGCCTGACTGAGCTCAAGGGCAAGAACATCGGCGTGCAACGTGGCTCGATCCACGAGCGTTTCGCCCGCGAAGTCCTGGCCCCGCTGGGTGCCGAGATCAAGCCTTACGGTTCGCAGAACGAAATTTACCTCGACGTGGCCGCCGGCCGCCTCGACGGCACCGTGGCAGACGCTACGCTGCTGGATGACGGTTTCCTGAAAACCGACGCTGGCAAGGGCTTCGCCTTCGTTGGCCCGGCGTTCACCGACGTCAAATACTTCGGCGACGGCGTGGGTATCGCTGTGCGTAAGGATGACAAGGCTGATCTCGACAAGCTCAACGCGGCCATCGCTGCCATTCGTGAGAACGGCAAATACAAGCAAATCCAGGACAAGTACTTCGCCTTCGATATCTACGGCAAGTAATACGCTGCGGCGACAAGTCCGAAATGGCGCAAGCAACAGGATCTCTGAGGTTTGCGCCATTTTTTCATCCCAACTTTCGAGGACCTGAATCATGTTGAAAGGCTACGGGGCTGTCATCCTCGATGGCGCATGGCTGACGCTTCAGCTCGCCTTGTCGTCCATGGTCCTGGCCATTGTTCTGGGGCTGATCGGCGTTGCGCTGCGTCTGTCGCCGATTCGCTGGCTGGCCTGGCTGGGCGATCTGTATTCCACGGTGATCCGCGGTATTCCCGATCTGGTGCTGATCCTGCTGATTTTCTACGGCGGCCAGGACCTGCTCAACCGCGTCGCACCGCTGCTGGGCTTTAACGACTACATCGACCTGAACCCGTTGGCCGCCGGTATCGGCACCCTCGGTTTCATCTTCGGTGCGTACCTGTCGGAAACCTTCCGTGGCGCCTTCATGGCGATCCCGAAGGGGCAGGCAGAAGCCGGCATGGCGTACGGCATGAGCAGTTTTCAGGTGTTCTTCCGGGTATTGGTGCCGCAGATGATTCGCCTGGCGATTCCGGGCTTCACCAATAACTGGCTGGTCTTGACCAAGGCTACCGCGCTGATTTCGGTGGTAGGTCTGCAAGACATGATGTTCAAGGCCAAGCAGGCGGCAGATGCCACCCGCGAGCCTTTCACCTTCTTCCTCGCAGTGGCGGCGATGTACCTGGTCATCACCAGTGTTTCGTTGCTGGCATTGCGTCACCTTGAGAAGCGCTACTCGGTAGGCGTAAGGGCGGCTGATCTATGATCTTCGACTACAACGTCATTTGGGAGGCCTTGCCGCTGTACCTCGGCGGCTTGGTGACTACCCTCAAATTGCTCGCGTTGTCGCTGTTTTTCGGCCTGCTGTGCGCCTTGCCCCTGGGCTTGATGCGCGTGTCGAAGAACGCCGCCGTCAACATGAGCGCCTGGCTCTACACCTACGTGATCCGCGGCACGCCGATGCTGGTGCAGCTGTTCCTGATCTACTACGGGTTGGCGCAATTCGAAGCGGTACGTGAAAGCTTCCTGTGGCCGTGGCTGTCCAGCGCAACGTTCTGTGCATGCCTGGCCTTTGCCATCAACACCAGCGCCTACACTGCCGAAATCATTGCGGGCAGCCTGCGGGCCACCCCGAATGGCGAGATCGAAGCCGCCAAGGCGATGGGCATGTCGCGCTACAAGATGTACAAGCGCATCCTGTTGCCATCGGCCCTGCGCCGGGCGCTGCCGCAGTACAGCAACGAAGTGATCATGATGCTGCAGACCACCAGTCTGGCGTCCATTGTGACCCTGATCGACATCACCGGTGCCGCACGCACGGTCAACGCCCAGTACTACCTGCCGTTCGAAGCCTACATCACCGCCGGCGCGTTCTACCTGTGCCTGACCTTCATCCTGGTGAAGCTGTTCAAACTGGCCGAGCGCCGCTGGCTGGGCTATCTGGCCCCGCGGAAGCACTGATATGGAACGCATCGATCACGTATTGCCGTGGAGCCACCTGGGCAGCGAACGCCAGATTTCGGTATTCCGCTTCGGCAGTGGCGAGCGCAAGGCCTACATCCAGGCCAGCCTGCACGCCGATGAACTGCCGGGGATGCGCACGGCCTGGGAGCTGAAAAAGCGCCTGACCGAGCTCGAAGCCCAAGGCTTGCTCAACGGTGTGATCGAGTTGGTGCCGGTGGCCAACCCACTGGGTCTCGGTCAACTGTTGCAGGGCAATCATCAAGGGCGTTTCGAGGCCGGCAGCGGCAAGAATTTCAACCGCGATTTCGTTGAGCTGAGCGCGCCGGTTGCGTCTGAGCTGGCAGGGCACCTCGGTGATGATCCGCACGCCAATATCCAGATGATCCGTCAGGCCATGAGCGATGCGCTTGCTGCATTGCCACCGGCTGCGAGTCAGTTGCAAGGCATGCAGCGCGTCTTGCTCAGCCACGCCTGCACCGCCGATGTGGTGCTGGATTTGCACTGCGACGCCGAAGCGGCACTGCACATGTACGCCTTGCCGCAACACTGGCCGCAGTGGCGTTCGTTGGCCGCGCACTTGAACGTGAAGGTGGGTTTGCTCGCGGAAGATTCCGGCGGCAGTTCCTTCGACGAAGCCTGCTCGCTGCCGTGGTTGCGTCTGTCGCGCCTGTTCCCGGATGCACAGATTCCGCTGGCGTGTCTGGCGACTACCCTTGAATTAGGTGGTCAGGCGGATACCGGTCGTCTTGAGTCCGTGGCTCACGCCGAAGGCATTCTGGCGTTCCTCGCCGAGCAAGGCCTGATCAGCGGCGAATGGCCAAAACCTGCGCAAGAAGCGTGCGAAGGCTTGCCGTTCGAAGGCACCGAATTGCTGTTTGCACCGCACCCCGGTGTGGTGAGTTTCCTGCGTAAACCCGGTGAGTGGATCGAAGCCGGTGACGAGATTTTTGAAGTGATCGATCCGTTGTCGGATCGGGTCAGCACGGTGTGTGCTGGTACGTCCGGGGTGCTGTTTGCCATTGAACGGCTGCGTTATGCCCAACCCGGTTTCTGGCTGGCCAAGGTGGCGGGGCGCGAAGCGCTGCGTCACGGGCGCTTGCTCAACGACTGACTGACTGTTTTTGTGAGAACCGACCGCATGTACAAACTTGAAGTCCAAGACCTGCATAAACGCTATGGCAGTCACGAAGTGCTCAAGGGCGTGTCCCTGAAAGCGGCGGCTGGCGATGTGATCAGCATCATCGGCTCCAGTGGCTCCGGCAAAAGTACCTTCCTGCGCTGCATCAATCTGCTGGAGCAGCCGCACGCAGGCAAGATTCTGCTCAACAACGAAGAGCTGAAACTGGTCGCCAACAAGGACGGCGCGTTGAAGGCGGCCGACCCGAAACAGCTGCAACGCATGCGTTCGCGCCTGTCGATGGTGTTCCAGCATTTCAACCTGTGGTCGCACATGACCGCGCTGGAAAACATCATGGAAGCGCCAGTTCACGTGCTGGGCATGTCCAAGGCCGAAGCCCGCGAAAAAGCCGAGCACTACCTGAACAAGGTCGGCGTGGGTCACCGTAAGGACGCCTACCCTGGCCACATGTCCGGCGGCGAGCAACAGCGTGTGGCGATTGCCCGTGCGCTGGCGATGGAACCTGAGGTGATGCTGTTCGACGAACCGACCTCGGCACTCGACCCGGAACTGGTCGGCGACGTGCTGAAAGTCATGCAGGCCCTGGCCCAGGAAGGCCGGACCATGGTGGTGGTCACGCACGAAATGGGCTTTGCCCGTGAAGTGTCGAACCAGTTGGTGTTCCTGCACAAAGGTGTCGTCGAAGAAAGTGGCAACCCGCGTGAGGTGCTGGTCAATCCCCAGTCCGAGCGTCTGCAACAATTCCTCTCGGGCAGCCTGAAGTAATCAAGACTGCCGTTGTGCACCGGGATAGTGCATGCTTCGCAACCTGAAGGCCGGCCCCGATCCCTGTGGGGGCTGGCTTGCCAGCGATAGCGGTATGTCTGCATCAGAGATGTTATCTGATCCACCGTTATCGCTGGCAAGCCGGCTCCCACATTTGATCGCTACAGGTTTGAGATTTGCGTTCATTTACGGGCTAGCATTGGCCCATGCCTTCTTCACTGTTCTCGTTTCGGATTGCCCGCCATGACTGCCCATCGAATTGGTTTCCTGATTTGGCCCAGCACTAAAGCACTGACGCTTGCGCTGGCTGAGGAGGCCTTGCGTGTTGCCCAGCGTGTGCACCCGGACGTGGTTTACGAACTGTCGTTTTTGCAGGCCGAACCGCCGACCGAAGGCGCCTGGCAATTGCCGGGTGAGCCGTGGGCCGGCAAACTCGAAAATTTCCAGAAGCTGTTTTTGCTCGCCGATGAGCCGCCGACCACGCTTGCGCCGGCGCTCAGCAGTGCGTTGAAACAACTGGTGCGTTCCGGTTGTGTGATTGGCGGTTTGTCGGCGGGTGTGTACCCGCTGGCGCAGTTGGGTTTGCTTGATGGGTATCGCGCTGCCGTGCACTGGCGCTGGCAGGACGATTTCACCGAGCGTTTCCCTAAAGTCATCGCCACCAGTCATTTGTTCGATTGGGATCGCGATCGGCTGACCGCGTGCGGCGGCCTGTCGGTACTTGATTTGTTGTTGGCAGTATTGGCCCGTGATCATGGCGCCGAACTCGCTGGCGCAGTCTCGGAAGAACTGGTGGTCGAGCGCATCCGCGAAGGCGGGGAGCGCCAACGTATCCCGCTGCAAAACCGCCTCGGTTCCAGTCATCCAAAGCTCACCCAAGCGGTGCTGCTGATGGAAGCCAACATCGAAGAGCCGCTGACCACGGACGAAATCGCCCAGCACGTGTGCGTGTCCCGTCGGCAATTAGAGCGGATCTTCAAGCAATACCTCAACCGTGTGCCGAGCCAGTACTACCTGGAATTGCGCCTGAACAAGGCCCGGCAGATGTTGATGCAAACCAGCAAGTCGATCATCCAGATCGGCCTGTCGTGTGGCTTCTCCTCGGGGCCACATTTCTCCAGTGCCTATCGCAACTTCTTCGGTGCCACGCCGCGGGAAGATCGCAACCAGCGGCGCAGCAGCAGTCCATTCGAGTTGTCGTCGGTGCCGTCCGAGCGCGGCTGATGTTATTCGTCGACCTCGGAACCCTCTGAAGTCGAAACCTGCATCTCACCTTGGTTGATGACCTCGTCCACGCCAAAATCCGCACGGGTCAGTTCAAAGTAGCGGACCAGTTGCGCCAGGCTTTCCTCCGAAAACGGATTGCCTCTCAAGGTGATGTTTTCAGCCACCTCCACCGGCAATTCCAGCAGGTCGCTGGGCACCTCGGTAATTGCATTCATGCTCAGGTCGACCCAGTCCAGATCCGTCAGCTGAAGCAGGCCATGGGGGATGTCAGTGATGCCGGTGTCGTTGAGCAACACGGTCGACAGGTTGGGCATTTGGCTTAGATCCGGCGTACGCCCCAACGGGTTTAAGCTCAGGTCGATGTAATCAAGCTGCTCCATGCCCGCCAATGCATTTGCCGTCTGCGCAGACAGGCTGACCCGGCATTCGGGGAGCGACAGCGAGCGCAGGCGCCCCATCTTGAAGACCGCATCGGGGATGTCACCGAGGTCGCACTCGCGCAGCCTCAGGCTTTTGAGGTTGGTAAAGGACTCGAGGAAACGCCCCAGTCGTGTTGCACCCTCGGCGCTTTGGATCTCCAGCGCGGAAACATGACTGAAGTCTGCACTCATGGCGGGCAGCTCGCCATTGATAACCGGGCGGACCATAAGCTCGAACGTCGGCTCAAGTGCGTCGTTGAAATCATCCAGTCCAGATTCACGCTGCCAGCACTTCTCAAGTGCCTGCTTGAGTTCGTCACGGTTGGCTTGCTCGGCAGAGAGTTGGTCGGGGCTGAACGGTTCACCCGTCACGGGGTGCCGGTCCGGAACATCGGTGGTCCAGGCAGACAAATCATTTTTCAGTTGGGTGAGCTCTTCTTCGAGGCGCGTAAGGTATGTGCGGCCTTCCTCCAGAGTCCCCGGCAATTCGTAGACAAACTCACTGGCCTGTTCGACTTCCATGCTGGGGTACAACGCCTTGATGCGATCAATATCGGCTTCGGGAGCATAGACACCCATGTCGTAGGCGTTTTCGAAGTGGTGTTGCTTGATCAATTCCCGCGCGCTGTTCGAAAGCGGGTTGTGGGTGAGGTGCAGGCCGCGCTTGTCGTACAGCGAACTTTCGAATAACCCGGCAGGCAACTCGCTGATGCGGTTGTTCATCAGCAGGAGGGTTTCGAGCTTCGGGTGTTGCAGAGCGCCGGCCGGAATCTCCGTCATGCGAGTGTCGCTCAGGTCCAGGTGCGCCAGCTCACTCATCGTGTCGATGCGCGGCAGGCTTTCAAACGGATTTTTGTAAAGGTCCAGCATGGCCAGTTTTTTCAGTGACGCCAGCTTCGACCAGGTGGCGGCGTCGACCCGGATGCCGCAATCGCTCAAGACCAAGGCTTGAAGGTCGGGCATTCGGCTGATGGCGTCGGGGAGGGTGGTCAGGGAAAATCGGCGCAACTCCAGGCGGCGCAGTCCGCTGAAGCCCCTTAGAAACGCGGGAATGGCCTGCGCACTGCGCGTGCCTTCCAGGGACAACCGCGACACATGACTGAAGTCGGCACTCAGTGGCGGAAAGTCACCGAGTATCGGCTGTTCGAACCTGAGCACATATTGGGTCACCCCCTCTGGGGTGTCGAAATCCCGGTCGGACTGTCGCCGCCAGCTGCGCTGGATTTCCTGGGCCAGCAACCGGCGATTGTTTCGCTCGGCTTGTTGCTCCAGCTCACTGAGCGGGCGTCCGGTTTCAGGATGAGCCGTGGGCGAGTCACTGACCCAGACGCGCAGGTCCTGATGCAGTCGGGCCAACTCCCTCCTCACACGTGAAAGTTCTACGCGAGCGCCATCGGGATGAAGTTGCAATGCCTGGACAATGGACTGCATTTCTTCCTGAGGAAGGTTGGGGTAAACCTCGCGCACCCGGTCGTTGAGCGTCGGTGTCTCGCGGTCGATTCGACTGTAGCCCTCGGCACCACCGGGCAGGCGCATGGTGGTTGGGTCATAGAACGGTTTTCGATGGGGATTTTTTGCGAACAGCCTGCGTAAGGCCGGTTGGTCCAGTGCGTGTTCGGCGATGCGTTGTTTGAGTGTCCGGGCGTCTGCGATCAAAGGGTTCAGCTTGTTGCGCTGCGACTCCGGCAGCGCCCGGAACAGGGCCTGATAAAAACTCCCCTGCGTCGAGCCAGTGTCCTGGTGAACCTGGTAAGTGCCGTCTTCAGCGCGAATCAGTATTTTTTGAATGGGCGCATCGGGCTGGCCAATGCTGTCGCGCAAGGTCCCCTCGGCCGAGTAGTCCCTCACTTCGATGCGTAATTCGGCCGGCAAATCAGGCAGCGAATTCAGGCTGTGCAAGGCCAGTCGGTGGGTGTCGGTGGTGTCCAGCGCTTCGGAATAAAAGCCTTCGCAAGCTCGGGTCGCGCGCACGGCTTCCATGGCTTTGAGCGCTGCATTCTTGAGTCGCTGGGGAAGGTGGCCGTTGTGCAGTTGTTTCAGCTCGGTGCCGGATGCATTGCTCACCAATTCCTCGGCGATATCGGTGGGTAGCCCCTGCACGTCATCCAGCAGTCGCTGGACTCGCAGGTCATCGGTTTTTTCCAGTGCTCGGTAGCGCAGATCGAACAGCGATTTGCGGTGGCTCCGGGCAAGTTCGGCGGTCTGTTGTCTGAAGGTTGACGTTTGGTCTTGCGCTGCCGGCATCGGCGTGTCGACAGGCCAGTCGTCGTAGCTGCTCAGCAGTTGATGCTGCATGACCGCATCGGCCTTTTGGTAGTGCTCGGCTTGATCACTGCCGATCTGCTCGATAAAGGTGTCGATGTCCCGGTTGATCCTGTAGCGCTTGATCGTGTCGGTCAGCAGCGAAGGCGGGCGGTAGTGTTCGGCATGCATCTCGCGCAGGGCATTGTCGTGAAAACCGCTGACCTGCAGGATCTGCTCGCGCTCGGCGTTGCTGAACGACTCGACATCGTGGCCGATGCGACGCATGACCGTTTCCCGATCCCAATGCAGCGGCTGCTCCAGTTCGGTGTGCCAGGCGCCGTGGTGGTTGTGCAGTAAAGAAGGCTGATAAGCATCGGTGCGGGTCGGATGCTCAATCTGATACGCGCCGGAGGTGCCTTCGGGTTTCACGGCGTACAGTTTTCCTTCCAGGGGCAGCAGCGTCTTGCCCCCGTGGCGATAGAGGCCAAGTTGATCGGGGGTTGCGCCGTCAGGCAGGCTTTGGGCGTGTTCGTACGGGAGTAGATCTTGCTTCCAGTAGCGGATTTTTCCTTTTGGCGTTGCGACGGGTTTGAGCGGGTCGACCAGCGCGACCGCTTCGCGCGAAAGCAAACGGCTGAAGGCGCCGGCAGCGATCGCGCCACCCACTGCGAATGTGCCCACTTCAACCACTGTTTCAGCGAGCGTTATCAGATGCCTTAGCGCCTCCGTTTTCAACCCTTCGGCCAGGTCTACGATGCCTTCGAACGTTTCGTCGAGTAACTGGTAGGCCATGTAACCCAGCATTACTTCGCCGAGAAACGGAACGAATGGCAAGGCAACGAACGACGCGATTTCAAGCAGCGTCGACGCCACTTTGCTGAAGGCATCCCACAATGCCCAGCGCCCGTTTCGGTCCGCGGAGGCGGTGGCGACGGCCTGCGTGCTGGCATCGTTGATGATCTTGTTCAGTTGGCGCTGATAGACATGATTCCACAGGTCCGCGCTGAACGGCGTCATTGAAAACCGCAGGTTGGGCCTGTCGATGGGCGTTTCCCGCCAGCTAGGCAATGGGTCGCCACGCGTGTGCTGATGCCAGGTGACGCGCTGAAGACGTTGATTGAGATCAGCGAAAAAGTGGCCCCTTTCCTTGTGCTCGACGAAACGGCTGAAGAATGTCTGGTAAGCCGGGGCACGCAGCTTGCGGGTCAGCTCGTTCATGAACGCCAGGGTGTTCGGGTATTCCTTGAGTGGATGTTCGGGATCGTCGGGAATGTAGGCGATGATCCGCGTTCCTTTGCGTGCGCGCTCCAGACTCGCTGCGAAAATGACAATGCCGGTCAGGGAGGAGGACATGATGCTCAGGTCATGGCCGTACAGCGGTTGACCATTGAGTCGCGCACCTGAGCGCCCTTCCACAAGGCGCAGGATCGAGAGGCAGGCATCCTCCGGAATGTCCTTGCGCAGTTGAGCCATTTGCAACGCCGCTTTGAGTGCCGCTTTGTGCGAGCCGATCACCTTCGATTTCAACACCGCGCCGGCCACCGGGTTAGTCAGCCCCAGATTGTCTTTGAGGTACGTGTTGTACCGGGCGCCGATGTCCAGATCCCGGCACAGCCGCGCAAAGGCGGGGACGGTTATTTTTTGTTTGATCGCTGGCAGCGTATCGAACTGCCCATTGGGTGACGGCGCGGTAATGAACGTTGATGCCGATTCGTAAGCATCGGCCGCCACTTCCGATTCCTGGAAGTTATGCAGGGCGGCATCAAGCAGCGACACCGTCCAGGTGCGTGCGGCGCCCGTCCTGACTCCGAACCAGGGCACGGTTTGCGGGATGTAAAGGCGCAGGAACGTGGTGTTGACGTCCAGTTCCAGATCAAACCGGGTTTTCAGCTCCGCGGTCAGAAGAGGTTCGGCGAAGGCGCGTGCGCTTTGCAGTTTGGACAGGGTTGAGTCCAGGCGATTCCGCTGGGTCCAGTGGTCCTGGCCGAGCTTTTTCAGCGACTGGTGTTGCACGGATGTCGCGGTGCCGTACCACCGCGGCGTGGCAGGCGAGGCGTTTTTTAGGGCGTCGCGTGTGGCGGGCGAGGCTTCCAGTACCCAGGTCGGCAGATTGTTGAACAGGTGATGGTAGTGATCGTCCGGCTGCGTGGCGGATTCATTGCCGGCTGCGTTAGAAGGGCGATCTTGTTCGTGTCGACTCATGCGCTATTCCCTTAGCGTTTGGATGAGTCACCAGCAAAACAGACGATGACGGGGCTGGTGCGGTACATATTTACCGCACCGTTCGACAAGCCTGCCTATAACCTGTGCCGGCGGTTTAAACTGCGCCTTTGCGACGCTATATGTCGCATTGCCGTAAACCCGACTGAAACCGGGGTTTGCGCTATAAGAAGTTGTCGCTTGGCGGCAAGGCCGGGCTGAAAACTGTCCTTACAATCCCCCCATCGCTCGCCAGTTTCAGGCGAGTGTTCCTCTTCAGGAGACTCCGATGTCCGTTGAGCACGCTGCGGTACAACGCGCCGATTTCGACCAGGTAATGGTTCCTAACTACGCGCCTGCCGCTTTCATCCCTGTGCGTGGTGCCGGTTCCCGCGTCTGGGACCAGTCTGGCCGCGAGCTGATCGACTTCGCCGGCGGGATTGCCGTTAACGTATTGGGCCACGCACACCCTGCGCTGGTCGGTGCCTTGACCGAGCAGGCTAACAAGCTGTGGCACGTGTCCAACGTGTTCACCAATGAGCCGGCCCTGCGCCTGGCGCATAAGCTGATCGACGCTACGTTTGCCGAGCGCGTGTTCTTCTGTAACTCCGGCGCCGAAGCCAACGAGGCCGCTTTCAAACTGGCCCGTCGCGTCGCCTTCGATCGTTTTGGTACCGAGAAGTACGAAATCATCGCCGCGCTGAACAGCTTCCACGGCCGTACCCTGTTCACCGTGAACGTCGGTGGCCAGTCGAAGTACTCCGACGGTTTCGGTCCGAAAATCACCGGCATCACCCACGTGCCGTACAACGATCTGGCGGCGTTGAAAGCAGCCATTTCCGACAAGACCTGCGCGGTGGTGCTTGAGCCGATCCAGGGCGAGGGCGGTGTGTTACCGGCCGAGCTGGCCTATCTGCAAGGCGCTCGCGACCTGTGCACCGAGCACAACGCGCTGTTGGTGTTCGACGAAGTGCAAACCGGCATGGGCCGCAGCGGCAAGCTGTTCGCCTACCAGCATTACGGCGTGACCCCGGACATCCTGACCAGTGCCAAGAGCCTGGGCGGTGGTTTCCCGATCGCCGCCATGCTGACCACCGAAGACCTGGCCAAACACCTGGTCGTCGGCACTCACGGCACCACTTACGGCGGCAACCCGCTGGCGTGCGCTGTCGCTGAGGCCGTGATCGACGTGATCAACACCCCTGAAGTGTTGGCCGGCGTCAATGCCAAGCACGACAAGTTCAAGGCGCGCCTTGAGCAGATCGGCGAGAAGTACGGCCTGTTCACTCAGGTTCGTGGCCTGGGTCTGCTGATCGGTTGCGTGCTGAGCGATGCCTGGAAGGGCAAGGCCAAAGACATCTTCAACGCCGCCGAACGTGAAGGCCTGATGATTCTGCAAGCCGGCCCGGACGTGATTCGCTTCGCGCCGAGCCTGGTGGTTGAAGACGCTGATATCGATGCCGGTCTGGACCGCTTCGAACGTGCTGCCGCCAAACTGACACAAGCCTGATAGGGCCCTTCGACGCCTGAACTTTCAGGCGTCGAACCCAATTTTTATGCCAGGCCCGCTTTTCTGTAGGAGTGAGCCTGCTCGCGATGGTGTGTCAGTCGACATCAATGTTGCTGATCCACCATCGCGAGCAGGCTCGCTCCTACAAGGGGGCCGGTTATTTTCCTCAAAGAGTTTTTCGAGAAAGGAGTGACACCATGCTGGTGATGCGCCCCGCGCAAATGGCTGATCTGGGCGAGGTACAGCGTCTGGCTGCGGACAGCCCGATTGGTGTCACTTCCTTGCCGGATGACGTTGAACGCCTGAGCGACAAGATCGCTGCAAGCGAAGCCTCGTTTGCTGCCGAAGTCAGCTTCAACGGTGAAGAGAGCTATTTCTTCGTCCTCGAAGACACGACCACCGGCAAGCTGGCCGGTTGCTCGGCGATCGTGGCCTCGGCCGGTTATTCCGAGCCGTTCTACAGTTTCCGTAATGAAACCTTCGTGCACGCCTCCCGCGAGCTGAAGATTCATAACAAGATTCACGTGCTCTCCCAGTGCCACGACCTGACCGGCAACAGCCTGCTGACCAGTTTCTACGTGCAGCGCGAGTTGGTGGGGTCGCCTTGGGCCGAGCTCAATTCCCGTGGGCGCCTGCTGTTCGTCGCCAGCCACCCGGAGCGCTTTGCCGATTCCGTGGTGACCGAGATCGTCGGTTACAGCGATGAAAACGGCGACTCGCCATTCTGGGATGCCATCGGCCGCAACTTCTTCGACCTCAACTACGCTGAAGCCGAGCGTCTGTGCGGTCTGAAGAGCCGCACGTTCCTGGCCGAGCTGATGCCGCATTACCCGATCTATGTGCCGCTGCTGCCGGACTCCGCTCAAGAGGCGATGGGCCAGGTGCATCCACGGGCGCAGATCACCTTCGACATCCTGATGCGCGAAGGCTTCGAGACCGATCACTACATCGACATTTTCGACGGTGGCCCGACCTTGCACGCCCGTGTGACGGGGATCCGTTCGATCGCCCAGAGCCGCGTCGTACCGGTGAAAATCGGCGAGCCGGTCAAAGGTGTCGGACGTCAGTACCTGGTGGCCAATGCCCAGTTGCAGGATTACCGCGCCGTGTTGCTTGAGCTCGATTACGCGCCAGGCAAACCCGTGACCCTGGATCTGGAAGCGGCCGAAGCCTTGGGCGTCGGTGAAGGTGCCAGCGTGCGCCTGGTGGCGGTTTAACGCCGGCATTGATTTCCAGCGAGAGATACCTGGAAAGCAGCGAAATTTCACGGGTGGCGCAAGCGGCCCGTTTGAGGAGATAGCATGATCGTTCGTCCCGTACGCAGCAGCGATTTACCCGCTCTGATCGACCTGGCCCGCAGCACCGGCACCGGCCTGACTACCTTGCCGGCCAACGAAGAACGTCTGGCCCATCGGGTCGGTTGGGCCGAGAAGACCTTTCGCGGCGAAGCCGGGCGCGCTGATGCGGACTACCTGTTCGTACTTGAAGATGACGCGGGCCGCGTGGTGGGCATTTCCGCCATCGCCGGTGCGGTCGGCCTGCGTGAGCCTTGGTACAACTTCCGGGTCGGCCTGACGGTCAGCGCTTCGCAAGAGCTGAACATCTACCGCGAGATTCCGACGCTGTTCCTGGCCAATGACCTGACCGGCAACTCCGAGCTGTGCTCGTTGTTCCTGCACGCCGATTTCCGCACCGGCCTCAATGGCCGCATGCTGGCGAAGGCGCGGA
Source organism: Pseudomonas mucoides (assembly GCF_015461845.1). Taxonomy (GTDB): domain Bacteria; phylum Pseudomonadota; class Gammaproteobacteria; order Pseudomonadales; family Pseudomonadaceae; genus Aquipseudomonas; species Aquipseudomonas mucoides. The sequence goes on from NZ_JACOPW010000005.1 coordinate 81,954, forward strand.
TGTTGTTCATTGCCGAGTTCCCGCAACTGTTCGGCAACAAGATCATCGCCGAGATGCGTGGTGTCTCCGATGAAGCCGGGCGTTCGCCTTTCTGGGAGAGCCTGGGCCGTCACTTCTTCAAGATGGAATTCAGCCAGGCTGATTACCTGACCGGCGTGGGCAACAAGGCATTCATTGCCGAACTGATGCCGAAGTTTCCGCTGTACACCTGCTTCCTTTCGCCCGACGCGCGCAACGTCATCGGCAAGGTCCATCCGGACACCGAGCCGGCGCTGGCCATGCTCAAGAGCGAAGGTTTCAGCTACCAGGGCTACGTCGACATCTTCGACGCCGGCCCGGCCGTCGAGTGCGAAACCGGCAAGATTCGCGCGGTGCGTGACAGCGAGGCGCTGGTGCTGGCCATCGGCACACCGGGCGACGACGCTACGCCGTTCCTGATTCATAACCGCAAGCGCGAAGACTGCCGGATCACTGCCGCGCCAGCACGCTTCGCCGCCGGCACGCTGGTGGTTGATCCGCTGACCGCCAAACGTCTTCAACTCAACGCCGGCGATCAAGTGCGCGCCGTTCCGTTGTCTGCTGCTCGGGAGTCGAAATAATGAATTCGCTATACATCGCGGGTGAATGGCTGGCCGGCCAGGGTGAAGCCTTCCAGTCGCTGAACCCGGTGACCCAGCAAGTGCTGTGGTCCGGCGAAGGCGCCACGGCGGCTCAGGTTGAATCCGCCGTGCAAGCCGCGCGTCAGGCATTCCCGGGCTGGGCCCGTCGGACCCTGGACGAGCGCATTGCCGTGCTTGAGGCCTTTGCCGCCGCACTGAAAAACAAGGCTGACGAACTGGCGCGCTGCATCGGTGAAGAAACCGGCAAGCCACTGTGGGAGTCGGCGACTGAAGTGACCAGCATGGTCAACAAGATTGCGATTTCGGTGCAGAGCTACCGTGAACGTACCGGCGAGAAGAGCGGCCCGCTGGGCGACGCCACCGCTGTGCTGCGTCATAAACCGCACGGCGTGGTGGCGGTGTTCGGTCCTTACAATTTCCCTGGCCACTTGCCGAACGGTCACATCGTGCCAGCGCTGCTGGCCGGTAACAGCGTGTTGTTCAAACCCAGCGAGTTGACCCCGAAAGTCGCCGAGCTGACGGTTAAATGCTGGATCGAAGCCGGTCTGCCGGCGGGCGTGTTGAACCTGCTGCAAGGCGCTCGTGAAACCGGTATTGCCCTGGCGGCAAACCCGGGCATCGACGGTCTGTTCTTCACTGGTTCCAGCCGCACCGGTAATCACCTGCATCAGCAATTCGCCGGTCGTCCAGACAAAATCCTGGCGCTGGAAATGGGGGGTAACAACCCGCTGGTGGTCGACGAAGTGGCAGACCTCGATGCCGCTGTTTACACCATCATCCAGTCGGCCTTCATTTCCGCCGGTCAGCGTTGCACCTGTGCACGCCGCTTGCTGGTGCCGCAGGGCGCCTGGGGCGACACGCTGCTGGCGCGTCTGGTGGCGGTCAGCGCGACGATTGAAGTGGGTGCGTTTGATCAACAACCGGCACCCTTCATGGGGTCGGTTATTTCCCTTGGCGCCGCGAAAGCGTTGATGGACGCGCAAGAACATTTGCTGGCCAATGGCGCAGTGGCGTTGCTGGAAATGACTCAGCCGCAGGCACAAGCCGCGTTGCTGACCCCGGGCATTCTGGACGTGACGGCCGTGGCTGACCGTCCTGACGAAGAGCTGTTCGGCCCGTTGCTGCAAGTGATCCGCTACGCTGATTTTGAAGCGGCGATCGCCGAAGCCAACGATACCGACTATGGCCTGGCGGCGGGTTTGCTGTCGGATTCCGAAGCGCGTTACCGGCAGTTCTGGCTGGAAAGCCGCGCCGGTATCGTCAACTGGAACAAGCAGCTGACCGGTGCCGCGAGCAGCGCACCATTCGGCGGTGTGGGGGCCTCGGGCAACCATCGCGCCAGCGCCTACTACGCAGCCGATTACTGCGCTTACCCGGTGGCCTCGCTGGAAACCCCGAGCCTGGTGTTGCCTGCTGCTCTCACGCCTGGCGTGAAGATGGCGTAATGCCCAATCGCGGGCAAGCCCGCTCCCACCGGATTTGCGTCGAATACATAGTGTATGAACACCGCCGAACCTGTGGGAGCCGGGCTTCCCGCGATGGCCGCGACCCGGTCTAAAAGAACAGTTACCAGAAGCCTATAACAACAGATTCTCGTGGAGCCTCGCTGATGAAATCCTATGAAGTCAATTTTGACGGTCTAGTGGGGCCGACCCATAACTACGGCGGTTTGTCCTACGGCAACGTCGCGTCCCAGAGCAACAGCCAGCAGTCTTCGAACCCGAAGGAAGCCGCGCTGCAAGGCCTGGCGAAAATGAAAGCGCTGATGGAAATGGGCTTTCAGCAAGGTGTGTTGGCGCCACAAGAACGCCCGGACGTGGCCGCACTGCGCCGTTTGGGTTTCAGCGGCACCGACGCGCAAGTGATCGAGCAAGCCGCTAAAGACGCGATGCCGTTGCTGGTTGCCAGTTGCTCGGCGTCGAGCATGTGGGTAGCCAACGCCGCCACGGTCAGCCCGAGTGCCGACACCGCTGACGGCCGCGTGCATTTCACCGCCGCCAACCTCAACTGCAAGTACCACCGCAGCATCGAACACCCGACCACCAGCCGCGTGCTGGGTGCGATGTTCGCCGATCAGAAGCACTTTGCGCACCACGCCGCGTTACCGGCCGTGGCGCAGTTCGGTGACGAAGGCGCGGCCAACCACACCCGTTTCTGCCGTGAATACGGTGAAGCCGGCGTCGAGTTCTTCGTGTTCGGTCGCAGCGCATTCGATACCCGCTACCCTGCACCGCAGAAATACCCGGCACGCCAGACGCTGGAAGCGTCACAGGCCGTTGCCCGCCTGCACGGCTTGAGTGAAAACGGTGTGGTCTACGCGCAGCAGAACCCGTCGGTGATCGATCAGGGCGTATTCCACAACGACGTGATCGCTGTAGGTAATGGCGAAGTGTTGTTCTATCACGAGGACGCATTCCTCGACACAGAGCAGATGCTGGCCGAGCTGCAAAGCAAACTCGCAAAAGTCGGCGGCAAATTCCAGTCCATCTGCGTGCCGCGTTCCGCCGTCACCGTGGAAGACGCCGTTCGGTCCTACCTGTTCAACAGCCAACTGCTGTCGCGTCCTGACGGTTCGATGCTGTTGATCGTGCCCGAAGAATGCCGTGGCAACGAGCGTGTCTGGCAGTACCTGCAAGGTCTGACCAGCTCCGGCGGCCTGATCCGCGAAGTGAAAGTCTTCGATCTGAAGCAAAGCATGCAGAACGGTGGCGGCCCGGCTTGCCTGCGGCTGCGCGTCGCACTGAATGAAACCGAGCTGGCGGCGGTCAACCCAGGGGTTATCATGACGGCACCGTTGTACGGCACGTTGACCGAATGGGTCGACAAGCACTACCGCGACCGCATGACCGAAAACGATCTCGCGGACCCGCAATTGCTGCTTGAATGCCGGACGGCACTGGATGAACTGACGCAAATCCTTAAACTGGGCGCGGTTTATCCATTCCAGATCAATTGAAAGTCTCAAACGAGAGCGTAAAAAACATGAGCGATACCCTGCAGCTGATCCTTGAAGACACCGACGGCACGCAACTGGAAACCTCCTGCACCCGCGTCGCGGTCCTGTGGCAAGGCAAAGAGCTGTGGATCCAGCACGATGGCCGTGGCCAACTGCTGATCGGCGTGGACGTCGAAGAAGGTGACGCTGAATACGCCAACCTGCTGCTGCGTCCATTGGCGACTAATCTGGTAAGTCTGCAACTGGAAATGGAACCGGCTGAAGTCGGCGACGAAGACCACGTGCACGGCCCGGATTGCGCACACGACCACTAAGGAAACCGCTCTATGCTCGCCCTCGGCAAACTGCTTGAACTGACCCTCGCCGGCCGTGAACCGGCGGAGAAGACTCAACTGACTGTCGAAGGCGTGCGGATGCGCTGGTTGAGCGAAGGTGCGCTGGAAGTCCGGCCACCTGAAGCGCGCGACAATGGCCTGGACCTGCTGTTGTCAGCCGGTATTCACGGCAACGAAACAGCGCCAATCGAGTTGCTTGACCGCCTGTTGCATGACATCGCTCGCGGTGATTTGAAGCCGCGCGCACGTATTCTGTTCCTGTTCGGTAACCCGGAAGCGATTCGCAAAGGCGAGCGCTTTGTCGAGCAGGACGTCAATCGGCTGTTCAACGGCCGTCACGAGCAAAGCAGCGGCTCCGAAGCCTTGCGCGCTTGTGAGCTGGAGCGGCTGGCGGCGAGTTTCTTCAGCCTGCCAGATCGTCAGCGTCTGCACTACGACCTGCACACCGCGATTCGCGGCTCGAAGATTGAGCAGTTCGCCTTGTACCCCTGGAAGGAAGGTCGCCAGCATTCGCGACAGGAACTGGCACGCCTGCGTGCTGCCGGCATGGAAGCGGTGCTGTTGCAGAACAAGCCATCCATCGTTTTCAGTTCCTACACCTACGACAAGCTGGGCGCCGAGTCCTTCACCCTTGAACTGGGCAAGGCAAGGCCATTCGGGCAGAACGCCGGGGTCAACGTTTCCCAGCTGGAAACCCGCCTGAAACAGATCATCGAAGGCGCCGAACCGGAACCGACCGAAGCAGCACTGGACGGTTTGCAGCTTTACAGCGTGGCACGGGAAATCATCAAGCACAGCGACAGCTTCCGCTTGAACCTTCCGGCGGACATCGAGAACTTTTCCGAACTGGACGTGGGTTACCTGCTGGCGGAAGACATCGCCAATACCCGCTGGATCATCGAAGAAGAGGGCGCCCGGATTATCTTCCCGAACCCCAAGGTGAAGAATGGCTTGCGCGCCGGCATCCTGATCGTACCGACCACCGACGAAAACCTCGCCTGACTTTTGCGCACTGATCGTTCCCACGCGGTGCGTGGGAACGATCTTCCGACTTAGACGGCTACCGCCCGGGGTTCGGAGCGACGCAGGTTACGGATCTTGTGCAGCGTATCCGCGCAGGTCTTCGCGGCTTCCTGGCCTTTATGCAGGAAATGCTCGAAGAAGAACTTCTGGTGCTCTTCACCGGCATGGAAGTGGTGCGGGGTCAGGGATACCGAGAACACGGGCACTTCAGTTTCCAGTTGCACCTGCATCAGGCCACTGACCACCGACTGGGCGACGAACTCGTGACGGTAGATCCCGCCATCAACCACCAGGGCTGCCGCGACGATGCCCGAATAACGGCCGGTCTTGGCCAGCAACTTGGCGTGCAGGGGCATTTCAAAGGCGCCGCCGACTTCGAAGAAATCGATGTCCGATTCCTGATAACCCTGGGCAATCATTTCGGTGACAAAGCCTTTACGGCTCTGATCGACGATTTCCTTGTGCCAGCAGGCCTGGATGAACGCAACGCGCTCGCCCTGATGGTTTTTGCTTTTGCTATCGATTGCGGTGGGTTGCATGTTCTGACTCCTGTTTATGGTTAAAACAGGGCATATGAATCGAATGGGATTTCAGGGTACGCACGCTCGCACGAATGCAGCGGACGGCCCTTTGGCGTCAATCCCGTTCTCTCTTCATCCGGACTATGACCGTCGGCCCCGGGATCACACCGGGTCTGCTGACCTTGTCGTCATGCACGGTCATTGCCGTACCTGTCGCCAAGCGCTCGCGGGCTATGCGCGTTGCGCGCAATTACCGCCGGTGGGGAGTTGCACCCCGCCCTGAGAACGTTTTGCCGCCAGATTGTCTGGCGGCGCAGCGTTTTTAACACATATTTGTGAGCCGCGCATCGCTGCTATCTGATGATTGTTATCGACTTTTTCGCTGGTTTGGGCTGTCTTTTCCGGCTCAAGGGTTGATTATTCGTCGTCATGACCGCAGTAATTCCTACTTGAAAGGGATTTCCCCTGCTTACCGAGGCCAGATTCATGAGCGTTATCGATCTTCGCAGCGACACCGTCACCCAACCTTCCGCCGGGATGCTCGACGCAATGGCCTGCGCGGCCACCGGTGACGACGTTTATGGCGAGGATCCGACGGTCAACCGTCTTGAAGCCGAGCTGGCAAAACGTCTGGGTTTCGCCGCAGCGCTGTTTGTGCCGACAGGCACGATGAGTAACCTGCTGGGTTTGATGGCGCATTGCGAGCGGGGCGAGGAATACATTGTCGGCCAACAGGCCCACACCTATAAGTATGAAGGTGGCGGTGCGGCGGTGCTCGGTTCGATTCAACCGCAGCCGTTGGAACTGCAGGCCGATGGCTCGCTGGACCTGACCCAGGTGGCCGCCGCGATCAAACCGGACGATTTCCACTTCGCCCGCACCCGTTTGCTGGCGCTGGAAAACACCATGCAAGGCAAAGTGCTGCCGCTGGAGTATCTGGCGCGGGCCCGCAGCTTTACCCGTGAACATGGCTTGCAGCTGCACCTGGACGGCGCGCGGCTCTACAACGCGGCCGTCAAACTGGGGGTTGATGCCCGGGAAATCACTCAGCACTTCGATTCCGTGTCGGTGTGCTTGTCCAAAGGCCTGGGCGCGCCGGTCGGTTCGGTGTTGTGCGGCTCGGTCGAGTTGATTGCCAAGGCGCGCCGATTGCGCAAGATGGTCGGAGGCGGCATGCGTCAGGCCGGGATTCTGGCGGCAGCAGGCTTGTATGCGCTGGACAACAACGTCCAGCGTCTGGCCGACGACCACGCCAATGCGCAGCTGTTGGCTGAAGGCCTGCGCGCGGCGGGTTACGACGTCGAACCGGTGCAGACCAACATGGTGTACGTGCCGATGGGTGACAAGGCCGAAGCCATCAAGACGTTCGCCGCCGAACGCGGGATCAAATTGAGCGCGGCAGGGCGTCTGCGTATGGTCACGCACATGGACGTCAATCGTGAGCAAATCGGGCAGGTCGTCGCGGCATTCGTCGACTTTTCGCGCAAGTGATAGCGTTAGCGCTCCAATTGACTGTTTCTATCGTATAAACACGCTGTACCCCGCGCGCAGGGCCGATATAATGCGGCCCTTTGCCGTCGCTTCGTCTGTTGACGTTTCGAACAGGCCTTTGGCCGCAGCCTCCGTGGAAGAACCTAATGAAAAGCGCAGAAATCCGTGAAGCCTTCCTTCGCTTCTTCGAAGAGCAAGGCCACACTCGTGTAGCCTCCAGCTCTTTGATTCCGGGCAACGACCCAACCCTGCTGTTCACTAACGCGGGGATGAACCAGTTCAAGGACTGCTTCCTGGGCCAGGAAAAACGCGCGTACACCCGCGCGGTCAGCAGCCAGAAATGCGTGCGCGCCGGCGGCAAGCACAACGACCTGGAAAACGTCGGTTATACCGCCCGTCACCACACTTTCTTCGAAATGCTGGGTAACTTCAGCTTCGGTGATTATTTCAAGCGTGACGCGATCACCTACGCCTGGAACTTCCTGACCTCCGACCAGTGGCTGAATCTGCCGAAGGAAAAGCTCTGGGTGACCGTCTACGCCAGCGATGACGAGGCGTACGACATCTGGACCAAGGAAATTGGTGTTCCGGCCGAGCGCATGGTTCGCATCGGCGACAACAAAGGCGCGCCGTACGCGTCCGACAACTTCTGGACCATGGGCGATACCGGTCCGTGCGGTCCTTGCACCGAAATTTTCTATGATCACGGTGCCGACATCTGGGGCGGCCCACCGGGCTCGCCGGAAGAAGACGGTGACCGTTACATCGAGATCTGGAACAACGTGTTCATGCAGTTCAACCGCACCGCCGATGGCGTGTTGCACCCGCTGCCAGCGCCGTCGGTCGACACCGGCATGGGCCTGGAGCGGATCAGTGCCGTGCTGCAGCACGTTCACTCGAACTATGAAATCGACCTGTTCCAGAGCCTGCTGAGCGCTTCGGCCAAGGCCATCGGTTGCACCAACGACGCTCAGGCTTCCCTGAAAGTCGTGGCTGACCACATTCGTTCTTGCGGCTTCCTGATCGCTGACGGTGTGCTGCCGTCCAACGAAGGTCGCGGCTATGTACTGCGCCGGATCATTCGTCGCGCTTGCCGTCACGGCAACAAGCTGGGCGCCAAGGGCAGTTTCTTCTATCAGATCGTTGCGGCCCTGGTTGCCGAGATGGGCGAAGCCTTCCCTGAGCTGAAATCCCAGCAGGCGCACATCGAACGTGTTCTGAAAGCTGAAGAAGAGCAGTTCGCCAAGACCCTGGAGCAAGGCCTGAAAATCCTCGAGCAGGATCTGGCCGACCTCAAAGGCGACGTGGTACCGGGCGACGTCGTGTTCAAACTCTACGACACCTACGGTTTCCCGATGGACCTGACCGGCGACATCGCTCGCGAGCGCAGCCTGACCATCGACGAAGAAGGCTTTGAGCGCGAAATGGAAGCCCAACGCGTCCGTGCCCGTTCCGCCAGCTCCTTCGGCATGGACTACAACAGCCTGGTCAAGGTTGATGTGGCTACCGAATTTACCGGTTACAAAGCGACCAGCGGTTCGGCGAAAGTCGTGGCTCTCTATAAAGAAGGGCAATCGGTTGACGTGTTGAGCGAAGGCGAAGAAGGCGTGGTCGTTCTGAACCAGACCCCGTTCTACGCGGAGTCCGGTGGCCAGATTGGTGACTGTGGTTATCTGCAAGCCGGCAACAGCCGCTTCGACGTGCGCGATACCACCAAGACCGGCGGCGCCTTCCTGCACCACGGTGTATTGGCATCGGGCAGCCTGATCATCGGCGCGCCGGTTGAAGCTCACGTCGAAGCCGACGTGCGTCATGCCACGTCGCTGAACCACTCGGCCACTCACTTGCTGCACGCCGCATTGCGTCAGGTGCTGGGCGATCACGTTCAGCAGAAAGGTTCGTTGGTCGACAGTCAGCGCCTGCGCTTTGACTTCAGCCACTTCGAAGCCATCAAGCCTGAGCAATTGAAAGCTCTGGAAGACATCGTCAACGCCGAGATCCGCAAGAACTCCGCGGTTGAAACCGAAGAAACCGACATCGAGACCGCCAAGAAGAAGGGCGCCATGGCGCTGTTCGGCGAGAAGTACGGCGACAATGTGCGCGTGCTGAGCATGGGTGGCGATTTCTCGGTTGAGCTGTGTGGCGGTATCCACGCCAACCGTACCGGCGACATCGGTCTGCTGAAAATCATCAGCGAAGGCGGTGTGGCATCGGGTGTGCGTCGTATCGAGGCCGTCACCGGCGCTGCGGCACTGGCCTACTTGAACGCGGCTGAAGAACAACTCAAGGAAGCGGCCAACCTGGTCAAGGGTAGTCGCGACAACCTGATCGACAAGCTGTCGGCTGTGCTGGAGCGCAACCGTCTGCTGGAAAAGCAACTCGAGCAGTTGCAAGCCAAGGCTGCCAGTGCAGCGGGCGACGATCTGTCGGCCGCAGCCCTGGACGTCAAAGGCGTGAAGGTGCTGGCCGTGCGTCTGGACGGTCAGGATGGCAAGGCGCTGCTGGCGCTGGTCGATCAACTGAAAAACAAACTCGGCCGCGCAGTGATCCTGCTCGGCAGTGTCCATGAGGAAAAGGTCGTTCTGGTTGCAGGCGTAACCAAAGACCTGACTGGCCAACTCAAAGCCGGTGATTTGATGAAGCAAGCCGCTGCGGCAGTGGGCGGGAAGGGCGGTGGTCGTCCAGACATGGCGCAGGGCGGCGGTACAGACGCCGGCGCTCTGGATGCAGCATTGGCCCTGACCGTTCCATTTGTAGAGCAGGGTTTATAAGGCAGTGTGTCTGACCCGCGGTCTAGTAGCGGGTCAGAACGCTGTTTGAGTGATTATTTGGGCGCCCTTCATGGGCAGAGGCGGCTTTGAAATGGCTTTGATCGTACAGAAATTTGGAGGCACCTCGGTCGGCACTGTCGAGAGAATCGAGCAGGTCGCCGACAAGGTTAAGAAATTCCGCGATGCTGGCGATGACCTGGTGGTTGTGCTGTCTGCAATGAGCGGCGAAACCAACCGTCTGATCGATCTGGCCAAGCAAATCAGTGGCGACGGCCAACCGGTTCCCCGCGAGCTGGATGTGATCGTTTCCACCGGTGAGCAGGTGACGATTGCACTGTTGGCCATGGCGCTGATCAAGCGCGGCGTGCCAGCGGTGTCCTACACCGGTAATCAGGTGCGGATTCTGACCGATAGCGCGCACAATAAAGCGCGTATCTTGCAGATTGATGACCAGAAGATTCGTGGCGATCTGAAAGCCGGTCGCGTAGTGGTTGTCGCCGGTTTCCAGGGCGTCGACGAGCACGGCAACATCACCACCCTCGGTCGCGGCGGTTCCGACACCACCGGCGTGGCGCTGGCCGCAGCCCTGAAGGCTGATGAATGCCAGATCTACACCGACGTCGATGGTGTCTACACCACCGACCCGCGTGTGGTGTCCGTGGCTCAACGCCTGGAAAAGATTACCTTCGAAGAGATGCTGGAAATGGCCAGCCTCGGTTCCAAGGTACTGCAGATCCGTGCGGTCGAGTTTGCCGGCAAGTACAACGTTCCGCTGCGCGTACTGCACAGCTTCAAGGAGGGTCCGGGTACCCTCATTACTATTGATGAAGAGGAAACCATGGAACAGCCGATCATTTCCGGTATCGCATTCAACCGCGATGAAGCCAAGCTGACCATCCGTGGCGTGCCAGACATCCCGGGCGTTGCATTCAAGATTCTCGGCCCGATCAGTGCCGCGAACATCGAAGTCGACATGATCGTGCAGAACGTCGCGCACGATAACACCACCGACTTCACCTTCACTGTGCACCGCAACGACTACCAGGCGGCGCAAGCCGTGCTGGAAAAAACCGCTGGCGAGCTGGGTGCCCGTGAAGTCGTGGGCGACACCAAGATTGCCAAGGTATCGATCGTCGGCGTCGGCATGCGCTCCCACGCAGGCGTGGCCAGCCGCATGTTCGAATCCCTGGCGAAAGAAAGCATCAACATCCAGATGATCTCGACATCGGAAATCAAAGTCTCCGTTGTGATCGAAGAGAAGTACCTGGAACTGGCTGTGCGCGCTCTGCACACAGCTTTCGAACTGGACGCACCGGCCCGTCAGGGCGAGTGATGCGTTTACCAAAGGGCGCGGTCTGACCGCGCCCTTTGTCTTTTTTTGAATGGCGCGGCCTAAAACTGTTCTTTTGCTCGCGCTGGTCAATACTCAGGCATGTAGGGCTGCGATCATTCTGGTTGTGGGTCGAGTGCCTTTTTTTTGCAGACTGTTGTCCCTGAAATGAAATGCGTTAGGAGAAAGGTATGCTGATTCTGACCCGTCGGTGCGCAGAAAGCCTGATTATTGGTGATGGCGAAATCACCGTGACCGTGCTCGGCGTCAAAGGAAATCAAGTGCGTATCGGTGTGAACGCCCCGAAAGAGGTTGCTGTGCACCGTGAGGAAATTTACCTGCGTATAAAGAAAGAGAAGGACGAAGAACCAAGCCATTAATTTTTATCGTTTTTTATGTTTGCAAACGGGGGAAAGGTTGGTTAAGATACGCCCCGTGTTGCGGAGAGCTGGCCGAGTGGCCGAAGGCGCTCCCCTGCTAAGGGAGTACACCTCAAAAGGGTGTCGGGGGTTCGAATCCCCCGTTCTCCGCCATTATTTGCGTAGTACGTTGTAATCTGGCTTCTTCGGTAAGTTGTTGAAATTACTAGAAAAAGTGTTTGACATAGAGATTAAACGGCCTATAATGCGCGGCAACAAATGCACTCGTAGCTCAGCTGGATAGAGTACTCGGCTACGAACCGAGCGGTCACAGGTTCGAATCCTGTCGAGTGCACCATTTAAGAGTTGTTTGCAGTAATGCGAGCGACTTTGCTTCAGCCAGTTGTGGTCTGGTTTAAAAACACAAAATGCACTCGTAGCTCAGCTGGATAGAGTACTCGGCTACGAACCGAGCGGTCACAGGTTCGAATCCTGTCGAGTGCACCAAACACCAAAAAGCCTGCGTCTAACGCGGGCTTTTTGCTGTCTGGGATTTGGCTTTCCCTTTCGTACATCCTTTCTCATCAAACTCGACCTGTGCGCTACGGCCTCGCTTCGCGTCGTAGCGGTAACTCGTTGATGAATTCCTGATATTGATCTTGTCTGGCTTGCCAAGTGCGCTCTCGACGTCCTGCTGACTCATGCCTGCGACGACGCGTTGATTGATGATCGCTTCGCGTCGCTCCCTGGCGCTGATCAGGTTCCCGCATTTGTCTTCTGCCTGACCCGCGATGATCGGTTCTCTCCTGATGTTTTTCATACCTGATGTTTCACCGGTGTTGGCATCTGGCATGAGCGCCATCGTGCTGCCGGGTGTGAAAGTGCGCACATCCTGCAATGAAAGGCTTTCTCCGGCCGTACAGCTCAAGGTGGTGAAGGTGACATGCCCGTTGGCAGCTTCGCAGCGATGCACAGTCTTCGCGTGCAACAGGGGCGGCAGGCAGAGCAGGGTGGTCAGCAAAAAATAGTACGCAATCGATGGCATATGGCGTCCTCCTTGACGGTCGATACCAAGGGTAGCTGCTACATTTTTGGAAGATGGTGTGTTTTCTTTTCAGAATGAGTCGTCGCACTTGATAGATAGGGTGGCGCTCAGGTTTGGCTTGCAAGCGCTTGTTTCAGCCACGATTTTTTAACGTTTAAAACCGTTGGGCGGTGTATCATTGCGCCCGTCAGCCCCGCCGGGGCTTGTGGAATACCTCCATGGACTTACCCAGTAGTTACTCAGTACCCCGTTTCACCAATCATGAATTGACTGATTGATCCTTCCGGCGTGCCCCGCTGCTGGGAGTGGAGTTCGCCTATGTCCGAAGTTGAAGTAAAGAAAACGCAAGAAAGCCTGCAGGACCGCCTCGCTCAAGTTGTTGAGCTGTTGCAGCGTCAGCGGGTCGTCGAAGACCTGACTCATCGCCAGGAAGGTCCGCATCACGACCGGGTCGAGAACCTGGTTCACCGGCAAAACCTCGTCGAGCTGCAACGCAAACTCGATGATCTGCACTCCGCCGACGTTGCCTACATCCTTGAAGCGCTGCCGCTGGACGATCGTCTGACGCTTTGGCAATTGGTCAAGGCTGATCGCGATGGCGACATCCTGCTCGAAGTATCCGACTCGGTCCGTGAAACCCTGATCGCCGACATGGACGATCACGAGCTCCTGGCCGCGGCCAAGGACATGGACGCCGACGAACTCGCTGACCTGGCGTCCGAGCTGCCGCGAGACGTCGTCCACGAGCTGATGGAAACCCTCGATGGTCAACAGCGTGAGCGCGTTCGCTCCGCGTTGTCCTACGACGAGGAGCAAGTCGGGGCACTGATGGACTTTGAGATGGTGACCATCCGTGAGGATGTCAGTCTCGAAGTGGTTCTGCGTTACCTGCGTCGCCTCAAAGAGCTGCCCGGCCACACCGACAAGCTGTTCGTTGTCGACTACGACGGCGTGCTGAAAGGTGTGCTGCCGATCAAGCGTCTGCTGGTCAACGATCCGGAAAAACAGGTTTCGGAAGTCATGGCCAGCGACCCGGTGAGTTTTCACCCGGACGAGGACGCCTATGACGCCGCTCAGGCGTTCGAACGTTACGACTTGATCTCGGCCCCCGTGGTCGACAAGAACGGCAAGCTGATCGGCCGTCTGACCATCGATGAAATGGTCGACCTGATTCGTGAAGAGAGCGAAAACGAAGTTCTCAACATGGCGGGTCTGCGCGAAGAAGAAGATATTTTCGCGTCAGTCTGGAAATCCCTGCGCAACCGTTGGGCCTGGCTGGCGGTAAACCTGATTACCGCGTTTATTGCATCGCGGGTGATCGGCCTGTTTGAAGGCTCCATCGAAAAACTGGTCGCACTGGCGGCATTGATGCCGATCGTAGCCGGTATCGGTGGCAACTCCGGTAACCAGACCATCACCATGATCGTTCGTGCGATGGCGCTGGATCAGGTCAGTACCGGCAATACCTCGCGGCTGATGCGCAAGGAATTGGCGGTCGGTCTGATCAATGGCCTGGTCTGGGGCGGGGTGATTGGCGTGGTGGCCTATCTGCTTTACGGCAGTTGGTCCCTTGGCGTGGTCATGACGGCCGCCATGACGCTCAACCTGTTGCTGGCGGCGTTGATGGGGGTTTTGATTCCGATGACCCTGGCGCGGCTTGGACGCGACCCTGCGATGGGCGCGAGCGTGATGATCACCGCCATGACCGACAGTGGCGGGTTCTTCATCTTCCTTGGGCTGGCGACGATCTTCCTGCTCTGACTTGACCCGCTTTAAGAAACCCGCCCAATTGGCGGGTTTTTTATGGCCAAATTTCAGGCAAAAAAAAGCCAGCGATAATGCTGGCTTGAGCTTTCGGGGTGATTCAGGACGCGTCTGCGGCCATTTCAGCGTCGTGGGCGATCAGCGAAACAAGGGCGTTTTGCTGGCGGTGGGACAGTTGACGGAAACGTTGCAGTAATTCGCGTTCGTGCAATGACAGCTCCGGGCTGTCCAGGCGCATGCTCAACTCTTCGCCCAGTGCACCTTCCTGAATAAGACTCTGCTCAAGGCGTGCAATGATTTCGGAGTTCATGCTGCGATGATGATTGCGAGCCACCTCGGCAATGCGTTCACGCATTCCGTCTGGCAGACGTACGACGAACTTGTCAGCCGTACGGCTGGAATAAATTGCCTGTTTCAATGGGCGCATATATTTAACCGGTTAGTTCAGGGGAGCGGTTCTCGGGATTGGCCGCAGGATGTCTGGTAGGACAAGCTTACTGGCCAAATGTTCAACCTGAATTGAAAGAGGCCCGCATCATGCCTCAAAGAAGCCATATCATTGGCGTCAATTCTGTGACAAATATTGAGCCGGGTAAAGGCTTAATGCCAGCACCCCTTGTCAGAAATGTGGACTGGTTGGAAAAGTTGCCCAGAGCCGCATTGCCGACCGCGTCCTTTGCTCCCGCAGATGATGTCTGAAGACGTCTGAAGGTGCATGCTATGCGGATTCGATCCTTGATCCTTGTCTGATACAGGATAGTGGCAATTGGCCGATTTACTAGGGGCGAACTCGCTGTGGGGGATGATTCAGGATGGATGGCAGGCTGATTTATATGATGGGGCCTTCCGGATCCGGCAAAGACAGCCTCATTGAAGCGGCTCGAAAACCTTTGCAGTTGATGAACTGCGAAGTGGTGCGCCGGGTCATAACGCGCTCGGCCGAGTCGGTGGGCGAGGACGCTGTCGGCGTCTCGCGCGAGGAATTCCGGCACCTGAAAGACGCGGGTGACTTCGCGCTGTCGTGGCAGGCCAATGGCCTGGATTATGGGATTCCGATTCAGATCGATCAGTGGCTAAAGGAGGGCCGGCATGTATTGGTCAACGGTTCTCGCGCTCATCTTGCCGAGGCGCTACAGCGTTACCCCGATCTGATCCCGGTACTGTTGACCGTCAAGGATGAAGTGTTGCGCGAACGCCTGGTGCGGCGTGGTCGTGAGAGCCTGGCGGACATAGAAGACAGGCTACACCGCAACACACAGTTCGCGGCTGACAACATGCCAGTCCATCGACTCGATAACTCTGGCGAGCTCGCCGTGACCGTTGCCCATCTCCTCGATCTGCTGAAATTTAACGCAGCACCGGATCGAACTTGATTTTTCGCCCGGCAATTAGCGCCAATACAAACAACCCGGCGAAAACGCCGCAGGCAATCAGCGGCAGGGTGACAACCACCTCCTGAACCAAAGCCAAATGAAGAATGCCGCTCAGTAAGGCAAGGATCAAAAATCCTGCGGCTGATTTGGACATGCTGTGCTCCTGATAGGGTGATTCAAAATACAAAGCGTTCGGAAGCCTGCGATACCGATGAGCCTTCCTGGCTCACATCCTGGCGAATAAACCCGCCCTGATCGCTCATGACCGCCAATTGCGGGGCTTTTTGCAGCTGCAGGTAATGCGGCATACGTTGAGCGACCTGCACCGCGCTGTTCTCGGGGGCAAAATGAAAACCCGCCAGGACTGCCAGGGCGATCGCATTCGAGAGTAAAAGGGCGCGATTCATGAGGCTCACCTCGGTTGTTCTTGAGAACAGCTGAAGCAGCCCGCGTGCCAATAGTTTAACGGCTATTAAATCCTTTAAAAACAAGGAATTAACTTGTCGTTGAGAAGGGGTGGCATTGCAAATTGCAATGATGGCATTTTGAGGGGATGCAATTTGCACGGTAAACAAAGCCACAGCCCGGTGGGGCGTCTGCCTACACTTAAAAAGCCCTACGGACGACATGACAAATCCGGGCTTGCCCGTTAACATGCACGCCGTCCATCGCACCGCATTTCGTGCGGGCGACGTGTGTCTCAGTAGCTCAATTGGATAGAGCATCCCCCTCCTAAGGGGAAGGTTGGCAGTTCGAACCTGCCCTGGGACACCATCTATTTCATGGCGCCTTGCGCAAGGTGCCGTTTCCGTTAGTGCCCGCATCGCACATTCCCTGCTTGTTCGTTTCCAGAGGCTTTGGCGCTAATGGTTGAAGAAAAGCTGTCCAGGCCGGGCGCAATCAGTCTTCGTGAGGCGTTCTGGTTCTGGTTGAAGCTTGGCTTCATCAGTTTCGGCGGGCCTGCGGGGCAGATCTCGATCATGCACCAAGAGCTGGTCGAACGGCGGCGCTGGATATCCGAGCGCCGATTCCTGCATGCCCTCAACTACTGCATGTTGCTCCCCGGGCCAGAGGCGCAGCAGTTGGCGACCTATATCGGCTGGCTGATGCATCGAACCTGGGGCGGGGTGATTGCCGGCGCACTGTTTGTGCTGCCGTCGTTGTTCATCCTGATCGGGTTGTCGTGGATGTACATCGCCTTCGGTGACGTGCCGGTGGTGGCCGGGCTTTTCTATGGCATCAAGCCTGCCGTGACCGCCATTGTCGTGCAGGCGGCCCATCGGATCGGCTCTCGGGCATTGAAGAACAATTGGCTATGGGCGATAGCGGCCGCTTCATTCACCGCCATCTTCGCGTTCAATGTGCCGTTCCCGCTGATCGTTCTGGGTGCCGCAGTGCTTGGCTATGTCGGCGGACGCCTGGCGCCCGATAAGTTCAGGACCGGTGGTCATGGAGCTGCCAAAAAGTCCTTTGGCCCGGCTGTGATCGATGATGACACCCCGTCCCCGGAGCATGCCCGGTTCAGTTGGTTGAAATTGGCAACGCTGGCCGTGATCGGCGCCGCGTTATGGGGCCTGCCAATGGGGATTTTGACCGTGCTCTTTGGCTGGGAAGGCACCCTGACCCAGATGGGGTGGTTCTTTACCAAAGCGGCCCTGCTGACGTTTGGCGGTGCGTATGCCGTGCTTCCCTATGTCTATCAAGGGGCGGTCGGGCATTATGGCTGGCTGACACCGACTCAAATGATCGATGGCCTGGCGTTAGGCGAAACCACACCTGGACCGTTGATCATGGTCGTGGCCTTCGTCAGTTTTGTCGGCGCGTATGTTGCTCAAGTGTTCGGCAGCGACCATGTTTTTCTCGCGGGAGCCGTCGCTGCCTGCCTGGTGACCTGGTTTACCTTCCTGCCCTCGTTCCTGTTCATCCTCGCGGGCGGGCCATTGGTCGAGTCGACCCACAATGAGCTCAAGTTCACTGCGCCACTGACTGCGATTACGGCCGCCGTCGTGGGTGTGATTCTCAATCTGGCGTGCTTCTTCGGCTATCACGTGCTGTGGCCAAAGGGTTTCAGCGGCCAACTCGATTGGCCCTCGGCACTGATCGCGATCGCCGCGGCCATTGCCTTGTTCCGCTTCAAGCGGGGCGTCATTCAGGTGCTGATGGCCTGTGCACTTGTGGGTCTGGCAGTGCATCTGTTGCGTTAGAAACAATAAAAAAAGCCCTGGCGGATACCTCCATCCGACAGGGTTTTTTTATGTCCGGCCAACCGACGACCTACATGGCAAACCTGTCATCGCTGTGCCTTACTCCTGAAATGATTTCAGGAGGTGAAACGATGCGACGCAGGGGGGCTCAATTCTGGTTATGGACCAACAGTCGGTTACCGCTCCACACCCATGAAGAAGTGCTCGGCAATGGCCTGCAGGTTGACGTGCAGGCACGGACCAGCGTCGAAGGCGTCACCCAGGTGTTTGTGGGTATTTACGATGACGACGGCTGGGCAATCTGCGAGGAGTTTCACGATCGGCGCGTCGGTGAGCACTATTGCACGGCGTTGAAGTGGGGCGCGCAGCGAGCGAGGGAATGGCTGGCGGACACTCAGGCATTTGTTGCGCCCCATCGGCCGCAATTGACGCTCAGTCCTGTCATCACCGATGAGCCGACACTGGCGCTGCGGCGCATGGAGATGACCGAGCGCGAGCGTTTGAAGATACGTTCCGAGGATGCCTGGTCGGAATACCTGGCGGCCAAGACGGCCATGCTGGAGTTGATGCGCGCCAGCAAGGTCGATCCGAGGGTCTGGTCGGACCACAAGGAGCGCCTGCGCCAGGCCATTGACCGGCGCGTCTGCGTGCAACGCGCCTATTTGAACTAGTTAACTGGCCGATCAGAGGACCGAAGAGCGCCGCAGAGCCTCGATGGTTTCGATCAGGTCATCGTAGGACACCGGTTTACCAAGGTGCTGGTTAAAACCCGATTGCCGGGCCTTTTGAATGTCGCTGCGGGTGCCATAACCCGTCAGCGCAATCGCCGGCACGTCCTTGGCCTGAGGCAGTTTGCGTAACGCGCTCATCAGTTCGTGACCGTTCATGACCGGCATGCCCAGGTCCGAAATGATCAAGTCGAAGCGCGTGTGTTTTGCCGCGTCCAGAGCGGCTACCGGCCGGTCGAAAGCGATGACTTCGGCGTCTTCCATTTCCAGCAGCATCTTCAAGGTTTCCAGCACTTCGGCCGAGTCATCGACCAACAGAATCGTCAGCCCGCTTAACCTGCCAGCGGTTTCGTTGACCTGAGCGGAGGATTTCTCTGCGTCATCGGTGTGGGCCATCGGCAAATAGACGCTGAACGTACAGCCCGCGCCCAGCCCTTGGGAATTCACTTCGACCGTGCCCCGTTGTGCTTCGGTCAACTGGCGGACCAGTGACAACCCGATCCCCAGTCCTTCGCGGGAATGCGTGGCATGTTGCTTTTCAGCCTGGCCAAACAGATCGAATACATGTTCGAGGTTTTCGGCAGCGATGCCGGTGCCGTTGTCTTTGACATCCAGCCGTATCTTGTTTCCGGCCTGACCGGCAATCAGCTGAACCAGCCCATTGGCCGGGGTGAATTTCAGGGCGTTGTTCACCAGGTTCCAGATGATCTGTTCCAGGCGCGTCGGGTCTGCGTGGACCATCAGCGGCCCTGAAGGCACATGCAGCTCGACCTTGGTTTCGTGTTGCTCGTTCAGGACCACGGTATGGATATCGCGCAGCACACTGACCAGGTCGACGGCGACCGGTTGCAGCTTTAGCTTGCCGGTGCGCACTCGGGCGACGTCCAGCAGATCATCGATGATCCGCGCCTGGCTGGTGACGGCATCACAAATGGTGTTCACCGCTTTGGCGGCCGGGGGCAGGGACTTGGTCACGGGCAGGCGGCGCAGCAATTCGGCGTTGAGCTGGATCAGGTTCAACGGGTGCTTGAGCTCGTGGGACATGACCGCAAAGAATTCATCTTTGAGGTAATTGGTATTGCGCGTCTCGGCCAGTTCCTGGCTCTGTTCTTCGTGTTGACGTTTGTGGCCGGTCAGGTCTCGGGCGATTTTCACGTAACCGCGCAGGTTGTCGCCGCTGAGCAAGGTCACTTCGCCGCTGCAAAAGAAGCGGCTGCCATCCTTGCGCAAGTGCCAGCGTTCATCTTCGCTGCGGCCCTGGGTGCGCACTGCCAGCAGTTCGTTTTCAGGAACCCCGGCGGCACGGTCTTCGGCGGAAAAAATGAAATCGTAGAAAGCGCCTTCCGCCTCGGCCTTGCTGTAGCCGAAGATCAGCTCGGCGCCTTTGTTCCAGCTGGTGATGATGCCCTGTTCATCGAGGGTGATGATCGCGTAGTCGCGGGTGCTTTCGGCCACCAGGCGCATGCGTTCTTCACCCAGGCGCAGATCTTCTTCCGCCGCGCGGCGCTTGGTGATGTCGATGAACGTCAGCACCGTGCCGTCGATGTGGTCTTCGCTGGAGCGGTACGGCAACAGGCGGGCGATGTACCAGCGTTTGTCGGTGCTGCTGACTTCCCGTTCGATCATGTTCAACGATTCGAACACCTGCGCCGCGTCACTGGCCAGGCCGTCGTAGTGCAGGCGATGGGTGATGTCGAGCAGCGAGCGGCCGGTATCGACCGGCAGCATGCTGAAAATGTCGGTGGCGCGCGGGGTGAACCATTTGATCCGCATGTTGCGGTCGACAAACACCGTGGCAATGTCGGTGGAAGCGATCAGGTTGGTCAGGTAGTCGTTGATCTTGTCGGTTTCTTCAACTTTGGTTTTCAGCTCGTAGTTGACCGTCAGCAACTCTTCGTTGATCGATTGCAGCTCTTCCTTGCTGGTTTCCAGCTCTTCGGTGGCCGAGCGCAACTCTTCGTTGATTGCCTGCATTTCTTCGTTGGAGGCTTTCAGTTCTTCACTGGAGACTTCCGATTGTTCAATGGTGTCCTGCAAATGCAACTTGGTTCGTTGCAGTTCGCGCTCAAGATTGGACAGCACCTGGCTTTCGGTCTGTAGCAGGGTCGTGGCGGTCTGTTCGGACGGGTCGACTTCGACTTCTTCGAAGATCACCAGCACGTACTCGCCATCCGACTCTTCGTCCTTATAAGGCTGAGCCACGAGGTTGATCATGTAGCTCTGGTTGCCGCGCTTGAGCGGTACGGCCCTGGACTTGACCACCAGGTTGCTCTGCTGCACCTGAAACAGCGTGGTGCGGATTTCCAGGCGCAGCTCCGGCAGGATCAGTGTCAGCAGGTTGCGCGTCAGTTCGCCACCCACATGCCGCAGAAAGCGCCCGGCGCCATCACTCATGTGCAGGATTTCGGCGTTGGCATCGACAATCATGCTCGGCGGCGCGGCGAGCTCAAGCGCACGCTGGTGAATGTCGGCAAAGGACAGCTTGCGCGGCACCGCGCGGGGCGGCGCCTCGCGGGACGTACTCGCCCGCACGTAACCGCCGCGGGGCATGGTCGGCGTGCGACGGCTGTTGGCGGTACCGGTCTTGGCGCGGAAGATGCGATTGCGTTTATCCACCGGGGCGAACAATTCGTGGCAAGCGTCCGCGCTCTCTGAAGAGCCGAGAAACAGGAACCCGCCAGGCCGCAGCGCAAAGTGGAACATCTGCAGGATTTCACGCTGCACTTCGCGATCCAGATAGATCAGCAAGTTGCGGCAGACGATCAGGTCGATCTGCGAGAACGGCGGATCCGACAGCAGGCTGTGCTTGGCAAACAGCACCCGTTCGCGAATTTCCTTGCGGATCCGGTAGTGATCGTCCTCCTTGACGAAGTAATGCCGCAGCCGCGTCGGCGGCACATCGGTGATGATCGCTTGCGGATACAACCCGGCGCGGCCAACGCTGATGGCGCGTTCATCGATGTCGGTGGCGAACAACTGCATCGTTGCCTTGCTGGCGTCCAGTTGCAGCTGGTCGTTGAGCAAGATCGCCAGGCTGTAGGCTTCTTCGCCGGTGGAACAGCCGGCGGACCAGACGCGAATTTCTTCTTTTTCCGGTTGCGCCGACACGGCGGCGCTGACCAGTTGCGGTAAAACATCCCGTTCCAGCGCTTCGAACGCCTCTCGGTCTCTGAAGAAGTTGGTCACCCCAATCAGCATGTCGCCGAGCAGCGCCTTGGTTTCTTCGGGATTGTTTTGCAGGTAGCGGAAGTAGGCGCCCAGGTCGGGCTGGGCGGTGACTTGCATCCGCCGTTCGATCCGCCGCAACACGGTGGCGCGTTTGTAATGCTTGAAGTCGTGGCCGGTGCCGGTGCGCAACTGGATCAGAATGTCGTGGAGCATTTGTTCATTGATAGCGGCCTCGCGTTCCGACACCGAGTGGAAGGTTTTCAGTTCCGCGTCACCGGCAATGGGCAACGTGATTTCCTTGGCGTTTTGCCACAGTTCGAGCAATTTTTGTGGCATTTCCGTGACGGGTAATATCAGGTCGACCATGCCGGTATCGATGGCTGCGCGAGGCATGCCGTCGAATTCGGCGTCTTCCGGCACCTGGGCCATGGTCACGCCACCGTGTTCCTTGATGCGTGACAAACCGACCGCGCCATCGGAGCCGCTGCCTGACAGGATCAGGCAAAACGCACGCTCGCGATGGACCTCGGCGAGGTCGCGGAAGAACAGGTCGATAGAGGCATGCCGCGTCTCGCGCGCGGCGTTGCTGCTGACCTTTAGAAAACCGTCATCCATGGCCAGGCGCTGGGCCGGCGAGATGACATATACGTGGTTTTTCTCGATGGGCACGGTCTCGGTGACCTGCAGGACCGGCATTTTCGTCGATTCCTGGATGATCTTGTCGGCAATGCTCTGATGGTCGGGCGACAGGTGAAGAATGATGACAAACGCCATGCCGTTGTCTTGAGGCATGTTCTGGAAAAACAGCTTGATGGCTTGCAGTCCCCCCGCAGACGCGCCGATGCCGACCACCGGGAAGTCCAGGTCGCTCGGGCGTGGGGCCTTGCGCTCGGAAGCGCCGGCCGGTTGTTTGGGGGGGCTGGTCATCTGTTCTGCCTTCTACCGGCGACATGGGGCGTTGTCGTAAAACGGGGGTAACACGTGCGTCGATAAAACAGAATAATCCCGTTTTTACATAACACCTTCAAATATTTAGCCATCGCTTGAGCGTCACGACGTCTCAAGGTATCGGCACTGCTGGCCGATAACCCGAACGGTCATGCTCTTCTTCTTAAAACTGCCTGGAAATCTTCGATGCTGTCGTATCACCAAAAGAGTTTTCTGATCGTCGATGATTTCTCGGATTTCCGCAGTTCCGTCAGGTCCATGCTGCGAGAGCTGGGCGTCAAGGACGTGGATACCGCGGATTCCGGCGAGCAGGCGCTGCGCATGTGTTCGCAGAAGGCCTACGATTTTATCCTGCAGGATTTCCACCTCGGCGACGGCAAGAAGAACGGTCAGCAGGTCCTCGAAGACTTGATGATCGAGAAGCTGATCAGCCATGAAAGCGTGTTCGTCATGGTCACCGCCGAAACCAGCCAGGCCATGGTGCTCAGTGCGCTGGAGCATGAACCGGATGCCTACCTGACCAAGCCGTTCAACCGCTCGGGCCTGGCTCAGCGTCTGGAGCGGCTGGAGCAGCGCAAGAACCTGCTCAAGCCGATCCTGCAAGCCCTCGACCGTGGCAAGCCGCTGGAAGTGCTCAATGCCTGCATCGAGCTGTGCAAGAAGGACATCCGTTATTCGCCGCTGTGTCTGCGCTATCGCGCGGATGCCTTGCGCGACTTGAATCAGAACGAAGCGCTGGAGCGCCTTTACGACAGCATCATTGCTGATCGGCCGTTGCCGTGGGCGTTTGCCGGGTTGGGCCAGTTGCTGTTCAAGCGCGGACAGGTCAGCCAGGCCAAGGGCATCTACGAAAAAGCCCTGAAAGTGTTTCCGATGATGCCGGCGCTGTATGACGGCATGGCCGACGTGCTGGTGGTCGAAGGCGACACCAAGGGCGCACAGAAAGTATTGGAAGAAGCCATTCGCCTGTCGCCGCTGGCCGTGCGCCGGCAAGCCTTGCTGGGCAAACTGGCGATGGCCAACGAAGATTTCGACACCGCCTCCAGGGCGTATCGCCAGGCGGTGTCCCAGGGCGCGCAGTCGCGTTTCAAGGATGCGGAAAGCAACCTCGGTCTGGCTCACGCCTTGATCAGCAAAGGCAGTGAGAAAGGCCTGGATACCCGCACCCGCCTGGAAATCAACACGACCCTCAGCCTGGTGGCCAAGGAAAACCCATCCGACCCGGGCCTGCAGATTCGTGCGCGGCTGATGAAAGCCACCAGCCTGTTGCTCAACGACGCCGAAACCGCCGAGAAACTCACCGAACAAGCGATGATGCGTCTCGACGGCATGGAGCAATTCATGAGTGCCGAAGCGGCGCTGCTGGTGGCCAAGCAGTTGCAAATGCTTGGCCAAGCCAGCGCGGGCGCCTCGATGCTGAAGAATTGCGCGGAAATCTACGGTGATGATCCGGTGGTGATGAAGGGCATCGCCAAGTTGACCGACGACCCGACCATCCTCAGTTCCAGCAACGCCGCCGCCGAGCTCAATCGTGAGGGCGTGCGGGTGTACAAGACCGGCAACCTGGTGGAAGCCCGGTCGGTGTTCCGCAAGGCGCTGGCGATGCAGCCGAAAAACATCAGTATCGCCTTGAACATGGCGCAGTCGCTGCTGCACGGCACCGACACCAGTGTGCCATCGGCGGAAATCGATGAATGTCGGGTCTGCCTGAAAATGGTCGGCTTGATGCCCGACACCGACGCGCGTTATCCGCGCTATCAGAAACTGAAAATCAAGGCGTTCGGCGGATGAGCCAAGACAACCCGGCATTGGATTTCTCGACGGTGATTGCCTCCACCGTGCACGACATGAAGAACTCGCTGGCCATGCTGATGCAGGCGCACAGCCAGTGGCTGGCGCGCTTGCCCGACCCGGAGCAGCACAGCCCGGAGCAGGGCGTCATCGAATACGAGTTCGCCCACCTCAACGGCATGCTCGTGCAGTTGTTGGGCCTGTACAAACTGGGGGTCAATCAGTTGCCGTTGCAACCGGCCTACCATGACCTGGATGACTTTCTTGAAGCGCAACTGGCCAGCCATCAAGACGTGTTCGCCAGTCGCGGCATTATTGCGACCTATGAAGTCGACCCGTTGAGCCCGCTGGGTTTCTTCGACCGCGAGCTGGTCGCCTCGGTACTGGGCAACATCATCAACAACGCCATTCGCTACGCGCGCGAGTCGCTGCTGATCAGCGTCAGCGACGAGGGCGGTCAACTGGTGCTGAGCATCAATGATGATGGCGCCGGCTATCCGGCGGAGATGATCGAGTTTCAGGCGGATTATGTGCAAGGCATCAACTACAGCAGCAGTAGCACCGGCCTGGGCCTGTACTTTGCCGGGCGCATCGCCGCGATGCATCAGCGCAATGGCGTCGTCGGCAGCACCCGGCTCAGCAATGGCGGCCCGTTGGGCGGCGGTGTATTCAGCCTTTACCTGCCCTGAGCGTTCTTTATTGTGTGGCGCTGCTTGAAATTCTGAACAGGCGAAGCCTATTTTGTACGGGTCGCCGTTCGCGGCTCGCACAACAAAGGATTGAGTCATGACTACCGATGGCCATCGTTCACTCGCACAGCGATTGGCGGGCATTGATGAGATTGAATGTGTCACCCCGGACTTGAATGGAGTTCCCCGGGGCAAAGTCATGACGGCCGAGGGTTTCCTCGAAGGACGTCGGTTGCAGTTGGCGCGGGGTGTGCTGCTGCAATGCATCATGGGCGGGTATCCACCCGCGCGTTTTTACGGCAGCGATGACGGCGACCTTGCGTTGGTGCCGGACCCTGCGCATATCTATCGCTTGCCCTGGAGCCAACAGCCCCGGGCGCTGGCCATTTGCGATGCGGACGAATTGACCGGTGAACCGTCGAGTCTGTCGACCCGCGGTCAACTCAAATCGGTGATCGCGCGTTACGCGGCTCACGGCCTGGCGCCGGTGGTGGCGACCGAGCTGGAATTCTTCGTGTTTGCGCCCAACCCCGATCCGACTCAACCGTTCCAGCCGCCGCTGGGCCTGGACGGTCGTCGCGAGGACGGTCAGTCGGCATTCAGTGTCAGTTCCAATAGCGGTTTGCGGCCGTTCTTCAGTGAGGTCTACACCTGCATGGCGGCGTTGGGCCTGCCGCGCGACACCTTCATGCACGAAATGGGTGTCAGCCAGTTCGAGATCAACCTGCTGCACGGTGATCCGCTGCTGCTGGCGGATCAGACTTTGCTGTTCAAGCACCTGCTCAAGGAAGTCGCGCTCAAGCATGGCTTGACGGTGGTCTGCATGGCCAAGCCGCTGGCGCACACACCGGGCAGTTCGATGCACATTCACCAAAGCATTGTCGACATCAACACCGGGCGTAACGTGTTCAGCGACGAGGCCGGTCAGCCGACCGCGACCTTCCGTCACTTCATCGGTGGCCAGCAGGCCGGCATGGCCGATTTCACGGCGTTGTTTGCACCGAACGTGAACTCGTATCAGCGCTTGTGCCATCCGTACGCGTCGCCGAATAATGCCTGCTGGTCCCACGACAACCGCGCCGCCGGGTTGCGCATTCCGGCCAGTTCACCGGTCGCTCGTCGGGTCGAAAACCGTTTGCCGGGAGCGGACGCCAATCCGTACCTGGCGATCGCCGCCAGCCTTGCCGCCGGGTTGCATGGCATTGAAAACGAGCTGGAGCCGACCGAGGCGATCCAGGGCGAATTCGACGTGCCGGATAATCTTTCGTTGCCGTGTACCTTGCATGCGGCTCTTGAGCGTCTGAAACGTAGCCAATTGGCGAAGGAACTGTTTGGCACTGAGTTCATCGAAGGCTACGTCGCTTCGAAGTCCATGGAACTGACCAGCTTCTTTGATGAAATTACTCCCTGGGAACGGCGTGTTTTAGCTGCTCAGGCCTGACGCTTCGTCGTCTTCGGGCTATCGTTTCGGTAGCCTGATCTTCACTGCAAGGAGCCGCTCGGAACGCCGATGCGCCAAATCTGGAAATCCTTTCGAGCGCTGTATTTCGCCTCGCTGATGATGTTGATCGGCTCGGGCCTGTTGAGCACTTACCTGGCCTTGCGCCTGGCGGCCGATCACGTCGACAGCTTGTGGGTCGGTGCGTTGATGGCGGCCAACTATTTTGGCCTGGTGCTGGGCGGCAAGATCGGTCACCGATTGATTGCCCGGGTCGGGCATATTCGGGCTTATGCCGCGTGTGCCGGGATCGTCGGTGCGGCGGTGCTCGGTCATGGATTGATCGACTGGCTGCCGGCCTGGCTGTTCCTGCGGGTGATCGTCGGCCTGGGGATGATGTGTCAGTACATGGTCATTGAGAGCTGGCTCAACGAGCAGGCCGATGCCAAGCAGCGCGGCATGGTCTTCAGCGGCTACATGATCGCTTCCTACCTGGGGTTGGTGCTGGGTCAGCTGATTCTGGTCATGCATCCAGGCCTGGGCCTGGAGCTGCTGATGCTGGTCGCCTTGTGTTTTGCCCTGTGCCTGGTGCCGGTGGCCCTGACTCGACGGATTCACCCGGCGCCGTTGCACCCCGCGCCGATGGAGCCGCGCTTCTTTATCAAACGTGTACCGCAGTCGTTGAGCACGGTATTGGGGGCAGGGCTGATCGTCGGTTCGTTCTACGGTCTGGCGCCGCTGTATGCGTCGCAGCAGGGGTTGTCCACCGAGCAGGTCGGTCTGTTCATGGGTAGCTGTATTTTTGCTGGCCTGCTGGTGCAGTGGCCGCTGGGTTGGCTGTCTGATCGTTATGACCGGGCGCTGTTGATCCGCTGTTTTGCCTTCAGCCTGGCACTGGCCGCGTTGCCGCTGGCGATTCTGCAGAAGGTGCCGCTGGAGGTCTTGTTCATCTCCGGGTTCTTCTGTTCGCTGGTGCAGTTCTGCCTGTATCCGTTGGCGGTGGCGTTCTCCAATGACCATGTCGAGGGTGATCGCCGGGTCTCGCTGACAGCGATGCTGCTGGTGACCTACGGCGTCGGCGCCAGTATCGGGCCGCTGGTCGCCGGGGTGCTGATGAAGCTGTTCGGCAGCCACATGCTCTACGCGTTCTTCAGTTTCTTCGCGCTGGTGCTGGTGTGGCGGATCCGTCCGAAAGCGGTCACCAACCTGCATCAGGTCGACGATGCGCCGCTGCATCACGTCGCCATGCCGGACAGCATGTCGAGCTCGCCGCTGGTGGTGTGCCTTGACCCGCGTGTCGACGAGCAGATCGTTCAAGAGCAGATGCAGAGTCCGCCGCATCCGGAAGCGGAGCCGGAACCAGAGGTGGAACTGGAAGGTGAGCCGACGCCACCGGAAGACCCGGACGCCGGTCGCGAACAAAGTTTCACTGAAGCCAGGCCTTGATTTTTTGATGCATAAAAAAACGGGCAGTCACCGCAAGGGGCTGCCCGTTTTTTGTTGACGCGGTGTATCAGAGATCGTCTTTATCGAAGCGCCGTGCTTCACGTTGAAGCTGATACACGAATCGCTCGACCTGGCGCTGCACCAGCCCGCTCATGTTGTGAAAGCGGATGCCGGCGAAGGTGGTGGAGATCCTTTCTTCGAAGTGCAGGTAACGCAGTTCCACCGGGGTGGTCATGCTGCCAAAGGGCAGGTCGGCGACGAAGCGGTCGTAGACCTGGCCCAATTGCAGTCGGCTGGTGATGTCACCCTCAAAGCGCAGCTTGCAGCCGGTGGCGGAAATATCCAGCAACTTGCCTTTGATGGGCGACTTGAGCTTTTCACCGCCCAGTTCGACATTGACCAATTGCGCCAGTTTCAATGCAGCCCGGAAGGCATTGCGGCGCTGATGGTAGACGACTTCGTCAGGGAGTTTGCCGCGATAGCAGCGTGCGTCGCTGAGTTCGTCGATGCTCAGCGGGCCGTTGCTTTCCCAGGCGATGCGCACGCCGTCGTGGAAGCCTTCGACCCGAAACGATTCGCCTGCCAGCAGATAGCGCTCACCATCGCGGGGCACCATTTCATCCAGGGCAATCATGTTGTTGTCACGGTCAACCTCAACCAGATAGCTCTGGAAGCGCTGGTTACGTTCGTGGAACGTAATGATCAGCGGGTCATGGCTTTCTTGCAGTTGCCGCAGGTTACCCGCGATCTCCATGGGCGTGGAGAGCACCTTGGGTGGCTGCGGAGCATCTTCCGCGGTTAAGGCATTGGGCACGGTTCATCGTTCTCCGGACAAAATGTGACTGCGCATGGCCAGCATACTGCCATCATGTAGCGCGTCTTGAAAGTGCGAACTCATCAACAGGTTCACGCCTGACTGAGCGGGCGCGGCTTCGCTAGCTTGGCGGTTGATCCGCGGGCATCGTAAAGCGCGGGTGGTTCGCCGCCGGTGAGGATTTTCAGCTGATTGGCCGTGGCGGCCTGCTGGACCAGGATCGACTGACCATTATTGACGTTGATGGCCTGGCACTGAGCCAGAAGGTCGGTCAGGGCATCGCTTTGCGCAAGTAACTGGTCACCGACGCTGGATTCGCTGGCGAGTTGCTCCAGGCCCTTGCGATTGGTGGGCAGATTGAGGCTGGCGAGGACTTCGCTGCGCTTGCGGCCATGCTGTTCGAGCAGAATGATCATTGCCTGTTTGCGCGCCAGAATGTCTTCGAGCAGTGGCATGTCGCGACCATGCAAGGCGAGGGACTCGGTTTGCAGTAACTCCAGCAAGTGTTGTGCTGGAGCAAAGTCGTCGATGATCAGTTGCAGTAAATTAGTGTCGTGCATGGCTGGCCTTGGGGTTTAAGCGTCCAAAAGCCTGGCGCAGGCCGGGGGCCTAGCGCTGGGCTTCGAAGTTGAGCAGTTTGCTGGCTACACGGTTGCTGTCGACTTTATAGCTGCCATCGGCAATCGCTGCTTTCAACTCGGCCACGCGGGCATTGTCGACGGCAGGCTGATCGCGCAGCTTGTCAGTGACCTTCTGCAACTGTTGAGCCTCATTGCTGAGGTGTACCGATTCCCCGCTTTTGGCGGTACTGGCCTGTTCGGCCGGGGTATTCAGCGGCGCGGATTTGCCGGCTTCGGCAGTGTCCTTGTTGGCGCTGGTACGCGTACTGCCGGTCAGTGACGAGGAACTGTTCAAACGGCTGAAATCGATGACCATGATAAAAAACCTCTGGGAATTTGGACGCTTGCCATGTTTTCGGCTCTTCCTGCAAAAACTTTAGGCCCATTTATCAACGAGCCTGCATGCGCCAGCGCATTTCCTGCGTGAGGCACAGTTTAGGGAACAGCCACGGCCAGCGCCATGTTTTCGCAAGCGCAGAGTTTCTACATGGCCACTTCCACCTGGCCCGGCGCCATGACCTGCGCCTTGATGACCCGTTGGGAGTTGAGGTTTTTTACCCGGATCTGTTCACGCAAGCCGCCATTGGACAGGGCTTCGCCCGGCATGCGCACGCTGAGCGTACCACTGCGGGCGGTAATCACCACTTGGTCACCTTTGGAAATGACTTCGGCCTGTTCGAGATGGACCAGCGTCAGCACCTGATCGGCGACCGTTGGTCGGGTAAGTTTTTGTCCAATCGTCTGATCGATGGAGGTGAAGTATCCCTGGCCGATCAGGCTGATGTCGCGTTCGCGCAGCATGACGTCGCCCGGCTCGATATAGCCGGCGCGTTTGAGGGGCCGCGTGGTGGTGACGACGTCGCGAAACAGGCGGACTTGAGCGGGCACGAACACCGTCCAGGGCGAGGTGCTGTCGCAACGAACCTTGACCGTGACCCGGCCAATCGGGATCGCCGGGCTCTCCAGAGTGGCTGTCAATTCCTTGTCGCACATGGGCATGCGCAGGCGCGGATCGAGCTGCTTGACCTCGATCTCATAACGGCCTTCGGTTTGACTGGTCGCCAAATAGTCTTCTACGGTGAACTCAAGAAAGCCCTGAGTGACGCCGATAAGCATGTCAGGCAAGGTAACTGCGTCAGCAAGGGCAGGGCTGCCAGCGTTGAACAGGCAGACGGCCGACATCGCGCAAAGCACGTGGCGAGCGTTTGATGTCAGGCGTCGGAAAAATGTCAGTTCTGTGTTCATAAGAGTTAAAAAGCAAGCGCCGTGCCGTTTAGCAATGAACGTGCGTCGCAACACACTTAAGCGTTGGTGTAGGAGTCTGTGCATGGCTGGTGTAATGGATGCGGTAAACCAGCGCACGCAACTGGTAGGGCAGAATCGCCTGGAGCTGCTGTTGTTCCGTCTCGACGGCCAGCAACTCTATGGGATCAACGTGTTCAAGGTTCGGGAAGTGCTGCAATGCCCAAAACTCACGCTGATGCCAAAATCCAGTCCTGTCGTGTGCGGTGTGGCAAATATCCGGGGGGCGACCATTCCGATTCTTGATCTGGCCATGGCGACCGGCTCCGGCGCGCTCAAAGATCAAAGCAATCCGTTCGTGATCATCACGGAGTACAACACCAAGACCCAGGGTTTCCTGGTGCGCTCGGTGGAGCGCATCGTCAACATGAACTGGGAAGAGATTCATCCGCCACCCAAGGGCACGGGACGCGATCACTACCTGACGGCTGTGACTCGGGTCGACAATCAGTTAGTCGAAATCATCGACGTCGAGAAAATCCTCGCGGAAGTGGCGCCGACACCGGAAGCGATTTCGGTCGGTGTGGTCGATGTCGAAACCCAGCACAAGGCCTTGTCCTTGAAGGTCTTGACCGTCGATGACTCGTCGGTGGCGCGCAAGCAAGTGACTCGTTGCCTGCAAACCGTCGGTGTCGAAGTGGTGGCGTTGAACGACGGCAAGCAAGCGCTGGATTACTTGCGCAAGCTGGTCGACGAAGGGAAAAAGCCGGAAGAAGAGTTCCTGATGATGATTTCCGACATCGAGATGCCGGAAATGGACGGGTACACCCTCACGGCCGAGATCCGCAACGACCCACGCATGCAAAAGCTTCATATCATCCTGCATACTTCGTTGTCCGGGGTATTCAATCAGGCGATGGTCAAGAAAGTCGGTGCCGATGACTTCCTTGCCAAGTTCCGTCCTGATGACCTGGCATCCCGGGTAGTCGACCGGATCAAAGCAGCAGATATCAGCTAGGGGCCTTCTGCCCCTGGTGATTAACACGATTTAAGAGGCGGTATCTTTGTCTACGGGTAATTTGGATTTCGAACAGTTCCGGGTCTTCCTGGAAAAAGCCTGTGGCATTTTGCTCGGTGAAAACAAGCAGTACCTGGTCTCGAGCCGTCTCAACAAACTGATGGAACAGCAAGGCATCAAATCCCTGGGTGAGCTGGTCCAGCGCATCCAGACCCAGCCGCGCAGCGGTTTGCGCGAGATGGTGGTGGACGCGATGACGACCAACGAAACCCTGTGGTTTCGTGACACCTATCCGTTTGAAGTGTTGAAGAACAAGGTATTGCCTGAAGCGATCAAGGCTGCACCCGGCCAGCGCTTGCGGATCTGGTCCGCTGCGTGTTCGTCGGGGCAGGAACCGTACTCGCTGTCGATGTCCATCGATGAGTTCGAACGCGTCAACATGGGCCAGTTGAAGATGGGGGCGCAGATTGTCGCCACCGACCTGTCCGGCACCATGCTGACCAACTGCAAGACCGGCGAGTACGACAGCCTGGCGATCGGCCGTGGCCTGTCGCCCGAGCGTCTTCAGCGTTACTTCGACCCGAAAGGGCCGGGACGCTGGGCGATCAAGGCGCCGATCAAGAGCCGCGTGGAGTTTCGTTCGTTCAACCTGCTGGACAGTTATGCAGCGCTGGGCAAGTTCGACATCGTGTTCTGCCGCAACGTGCTGATCTACTTCTCCGCCGAGGTGAAGAAAGACATCCTGTTGCGCATTCACAGCACGCTCAAGCCAGGTGGCTATCTGTTCCTCGGCGCGTCTGAAGCGCTGAACGGTTTGCCGGACCATTACCAGATGGTCCAGTGCAGCCCGGGGATCATTTACCAGGCGAAGTGATTCGTTGGCAGCACAAAAAACGGGAGTCCTCAGGGGCTCCCGTTTTTTATGCCCGATGGTTTTCCGCCAACACCCCTAAACCCTTGAGGGAGCCGGGTTTGCCCGCGATGGCGGTATCACTGACGAATTTGATGGGGCTGACACACCGCTATCGCGGGCAAGCCCGGCTCCCACAGGGTAAGAGTTGTTCTTTCGAAGGCGATAAGCGGCAGAAAAGCGGCAGCCTGCGGAAACCGGTTGCCGCTTTTCTGGCATTGCCGCCCTTGCCACTGCCGGCAAAGCCCCGGTTTCCGGGGTTTTTCGATTTGGCACGCCGCTTGCTATGTCTCTGTTACGAAAAATCAGGTCACCCGAAGGTTTCCCGACATGAGCATCAGCTTCGATAAAGCGCTCGGTATCCACGAACAAGCCCTGGGCTTCCGCGCTCAGCGTGCCGAAGTCCTGGCCAACAACATCGCCAACGCCGACACCCCGAACTACAAGGCTCGGGATCTGGACTTCTCAAAAGTGCTTGCCGCACAGAACGAGAAAACCAAGGGCGGTACCTTTGCCTTGAACATGACCAACAGCCGTCATATCGAAGCTGAAGGCCTTGGCAATGGCGACGAGTCGCTGCTGTATCGCACGCCGATGCAACCGTCGATCGACCAGAACACCGTGGACGCCCAACTGGAACAGTCGAACTACGCGGAAAACGCCGTCGGCTTCCAGGCCAGCTTCACCCTGCTCAACAGCAAATTCAAAGGGCTGGTATCAGCCCTGCGCGGAGAGTAAGTCATGTCTCTATCCAGTGTTTTCAACATTGCCGGTAGCGGCATGAGTGCACAAACCACGCGCTTGAACACCGTGGCCTCGAACATCGCCAACGCCGAAACCGTCTCGTCGAGCATCGACCAGACCTATCGCGCCCGTCACCCGGTGTTCGCCACCATGTTCCAGGGCGGCCAGAGCGGCGGCAGCGATTCGCTGTTCCAGAGCCAGGACGCTGCCGGTCAAGGCGTGCAAGTGCTCGGCGTGGTCGAGGACCAGAGCAACCTCGAAGCGCGTTATGAGCCCAACCATCCCGCTGCCGACGCCAAGGGCTACGTCTACTACCCGAACGTCAACGTCGTCGAAGAAATGGCCGACATGATTTCCGCGAGCCGTTCGTTCCAGACCAACGCCGAAATGATGAACACCGCCAAAACCATGATGCAGAAGGTCCTGACCCTCGGTCAGTGATAAGGGGCGACTCAGATGAGTGTTACCGATACTACCAGCGCCGTAAGCATCAAGGATGTCCTGGCCAATTCTTCGGTCAAGAGCAACACCAGCAGCGACGGTCTGGCCGCCGCTACCAGCAGCGCCACCGGCAATAAAGCGTTGGGCAAAGACGCCTTCTTGCAGTTGTTGGTGACTCAACTGAAAAACCAGAACCCGCTGGAGCCGCAGGACAACGGCGCGTTCGTCGCGCAGTTGGCGCAGTTCAGCAGCCTGGAAGGCATCACCACGCTCAACGATACGGTCAGCGGCATTGCCGGCAACTACAACTCGTCGCAAGCGTTGCAGGCTTCTTCGCTGGTGGGTCGTTCGGTTGTCGCCCAGACCGACACCGCGGTGGTCGATACCTCCAAGAGTTTCAACGGTACGGCGGTCGTACCGGCCTCGACGAACCCGGTCACGATCAAGATCACCGATACCGATGGCAAAGTGGTTCGCACCATCGATCTTGGCAGTCAGCAGGCCGGCAACGCCGGTTTCATCTGGGACGGCAAGAACGATGCGGGTGAAGTGGCCAAGGCCGGCACTTACAAGTTTGCAGCTACCGCGACTTACGACAGCAAGGCGACCTCGCTGGTGACTTACCTGCCGGCAACCGTCAACAGCGTGACCATCAGCCAGACCGGCGGTGAGTTGATGCTGAACCTGGCAGGCCTGGGCAGTGTTGCCCTGTCCAAAGTACAGACCATTGGTATATAGAGCCGACTAACACGGCACAAAGGAGTGGAATATGTCTTTCAATATCGGCCTTAGCGGTCTCTATGCAGCCAACAAACAACTGGACGTCACCGGTAACAACATCGCCAACGTCGCGACCACCGGTTTCAAATCGTCCCGTGCAGAATTCGAAGACGTGTACTCGGCCACGCGCCTGGGTACCGGCAGCAAGACCGTCGGCAACGGCGTGCGTCTGGCCAACGTTTCCCAGCAGTTCGGCCAGGGTGACGTGAACAACACCGGCAACGTGTTGGACATGGGTATCCAGGGCAACGGTTTCTTCGTCATGAGCGACAACGGCTCGCTGAGCTACACCCGGGCCGGTGCGTTCAAGACTGACGCCCAGAACTACGTGGTCGACAACAACGGCCGTCGCTTGCAGGGTTTTGGCGTAGACGCCAACGGCAAGATCATCAACGGTGTGCTGACCGACCTGAAAATCGACACCTCGAGCCTGGCGCCGCATGCGACCACCCGTGTCGATCAGACGATGAACCTGAACTCCTCGGACCCACTGCCAACAGTGACCCCGTTCAACGTCAAAGACACCAACAGCTACAACAAAACTATTTCCACCCCTGTGTACGACACGCAGGGTAACCAGCACACGATGGACCAGTACTACGTTAAAAATGCGGCGTCCAACTCCTGGACTGTCTACACCTACATGGACGGCCGTAGCCCAACCAACCCACTGGCTGAGCCGCCGGTGCCGATCCAGGCGGATATCACCTTCAATCCTGATGGCAGCATCAAGACTCTGGTAGGCGGTGCTGGCTGGACGCAAACGGGTACCACCCTGACCATGACTGGCTGGAAGCCGGGCGTGATGGTTAACGCCAACACCAACCCGCCAACCTGGGCCCTGAACGGTTCGGACGCAGCCGCGGCCGGTATCGCGTTCGACATGACCAAAACCACTTCGTACGCTTCGCCAACCGCACGTACTGCGCAGTATCAGGACGGTTACGCGACAGGCCAGATTTCCAGCCTGACCATCGATGAAAGCGGCGTCATGACCGCCAACTTCACCAACCAGCAAACCAAGGCCATCGGCCAGGTCGCCATTGCCAGTTTCGCCAACGAACAAGGCTTGCAGCCAATCGGTGGTTCTGGCTGGAAAGAAACCTTCGCCTCGGGCGTGCCTGGCATCGATGCACCGAAAACCGGTACCTTGGGTTCGGTAGTGTCCAACTCGCTGGAAGAGTCCAACGTCAACCTGACCAATGAACTGGTTGATTTGATCAAGGCGCAGAGCAACTACCAGGCGAACGCCAAGACCATCTCCACCCAGAGCACCATCATGCAGACCATCATTCAGATGACCTGATGCCTGATAGCGCCGCATAAAGAACCCCTCGAAAGAGGGGTTTTTTTATGGTCGGGATTTGTCCTTGGTGCAAACATCCTAGTAATCAGGGCTGGCTTGATCGCGAGCAGCCCGTTCACCACTTTCCTTTGGGTAAAAGAAAACCCCCGACCTATCCAGAGGATTGATCGGGGGTTTCAGGTCAGCGCCTTTCAGCGCCTACTGGCTCGGCTTATTGGCAAGCTTCGCAATCCGGCTCGTCGATGGCGCAGGCCTTTGGCACTGGAGCAGGGCCGGCAGGTGCTGCCAGGACCGAATCTTCACCGTGGTTGCCGCCGCTGGAAACAGCGTTCAGCTTGCCGGTGTTGATGGTCGACTTCTCGGTGCTGGTCGCGGCCAGGGCACGGAGGTAGTAAGTGGTTTTCAGGCCACGGTACCAGGCCATGCGGTAGGTTACGTCCAGTTTCTTGCCCGAAGCGCCAGCGATGTACAGGTTCAGCGATTGAGCCTGGTCGATCCACTTCTGGCGACGGCTTGCCGCGTCAACGATCCACTTGGTGTCCACTTCGAAAGCAGTCGCGTAGAGCTCTTTGAGTTCTTGCGGGATGCGCTCGATCTGCTGCACCGAACCGTCGTAGTACTTCAGGTCGTTGATCATGACCGAGTCCCACAGACCGCGAGCCTTGAGGTCGCGAACCAGGTACGGGTTGATCACGGTGAATTCGCCCGACAGGTTCGATTTCACGTAGAGGTTCTGGTAGGTCGGTTCGATCGACTGCGAGACGCCAGTGATGTTGGCGATGGTCGCGGTCGGTGCGATGGCCATGATGTTGGAGTTACGAATGCCTTTCTGTACACGGGCGCGAACCGGTGCCCAGTCCAGGGATTCGTTCAGGTCAACGTCGATGTACTTCTGGCCGCGTTGCTCGATCAGGATCTGTTGCGAATCCAGCGGCAGGATGCCTTTGGACCACAGCGAACCCTGGAACGTCTCGTAGGCGCCACGCTCGTCGGCGAGGTCGCAAGAAGCCTGGATCGCGTAGTAGCTGACCGCTTCCATCGACTTGTCGGCGAACTCGACGGCAGCGTCGGAACCGTAAGGAATGTGCTGCAGGTACAGCGCATCCTGGAAGCCCATGATGCCCAGGCCGACCGGACGGTGCTTGAAGTTGGAGTTCTTCGCTTGCGGCACCGAGTAGTAGTTGATGTCGATCACGTTATCGAGCATGCGAACAGCGGTGTTCACGGTGCGTTCCAGCTTGGCGGTGTCCAGCTTGCCGTTGACGATGTGGTTCGGCAGGTTGATCGAGCCCAGGTTGCAAACGGCGATCTCGTCCTTGTTGGTGTTCAAGGTGATCTCGGTGCACAGGTTCGAGCTGTGGACCACGCCCACGTGCTGCTGCGGGCTGCGCAGGTTGCACGGGTCTTTGAAGGTCAGCCATGGGTGGCCGGTTTCAAACAGCATGGACAGCATTTTGCGCCACAGGTCTTTGGCCTGGATGGTCTTGAACAGTTTGACCTTGCCTGGGTATTCGGTCAGGGCTTCGTAGTACTCGTAGCGCTCTTCGAAGGCTTTACCGGTCAGGTCGTGCAGGTCCGGTACTTCGGATGGCGAGAACAGAGTCCACTTGCCGTCATCGAAGACGCGCTTCATGAACAGGTCAGGGATCCAGTTGGCGGTGTTCATGTCGTGGGTACGACGACGGTCATCGCCGGTGTTCTTGCGCAGCTCGATGAACTCTTCGATGTCCATGTGCCAGGTTTCCAGGTAGGCACACACAGCGCCTTTGCGCTTGCCACCCTGGTTAACGGCAACGGCGGTGTCGTTCACTACTTTGAGGAACGGAACAACGCCTTGGGATTTGCCGTTGGTGCCCTTGATGTACGAACCCAGCGCACGAACCGGCGTCCAGTCGTTGCCCAGGCCGCCGGCGAATTTCGACAACATGGCGTTGTCGTGGATCGCGTGGTAGATGCCCGACAGGTCATCCGGCACGGTGGTCAGGTAGCAGCTCGACAGCTGTGGACGCAGGGTACCGGCGTTGAACAGGGTTGGCGTCGAGGACATGTAGTCGAAGGACGACAACAGGTTGTAGAACTCGATGGCACGGTCTTCTTTCTGCTTCTCTTCGATCGCCAGGCCCATGGCCACACGCATGAAGAAGATTTGCGGCAGTTCGAAGCGGATACCGTCCTTGTGGATGAAGTAACGGTCGTACAGGGTTTGCAGGCCCAGGTACGTGAACTGCTGATCGCGCTCGTGGTTGATCGCCTTGCCGAGTTTTTCCAGGTCGAAAGTCGCCAGGACCGGGTTCAGCAATTCGAATTCGATACCCTTGGCGATGTACGCAGGCAGCGCCTTGGCGTACAGGTCGACCATCTCGTGGTGGGTCGCGCTTTCGGCAACGTTGAGGAAGCTCAGGCCTTCGGCACGCAGGGTGTCCATCAGCAGGCGAGCGGTCACGAACGAGTAGTTCGGCTCACGTTCAACCAGGGTACGGGCAGTCATCACCAGGGCGGTGTTGACGTCGGTCAGGGCCACGCCGTCGTACAGGTTTTTCAGGGTTTCGCGCTGGATCAGGTCGCCGTCGACTTCTTCCAGGCCTTCGCACGCTTCGGTGACGATGGTGTTCAGACGACCCATGTCCAGAGGTGCAAAGCTGCCATCGGCGCGGGTGATGCGGATCGACGGGTGAGCGTTGACGGCTTCTTCGGCCGGGGCGTGGGCGGCGCGTTGTTTCGAACGGCCGTCACGGTAGATCACGTAGTCGCGGGCTACTTTCTGCTCGCCGGCACGCATCAGGGCCAGTTCAACCTGGTCCTGGATTTCTTCGATGTGGATGGTGCCGCCCGAGGGCATGCGACGCTTGAAGGTCGCGGTGACTTGTTCGGTCAGGCGGGCCACGGTGTCATGGATTCGCGACGAGGCGGCCGCGGTGCCGCCCTCAACTGCGAGAAACGCTTTGGTGATGGCGACGGTGATCTTGTCATCGGTGTAAGGAACGACAGTGCCGTTACGCTTGATCACACGCAGCTGGCCAGGCGCGGTGGCGGACAGATCCGAAGTCGAATCAGCGGCCTGCGGCAAGGTGCCCTGCGGGTTCTCGCGAGTTGTGTCGGTTTGCATGGGGGGGTGTCTCCACATTCTCTATGTTTGTTTGGGCACCATAAAGGTGCCCACCGTTCTGTCCAAAAGCACTACAACCGACGGAGGTCGGGCATAACAACTTCGGGACAGTAGGAAAAAGGCTAATGATGCCGCTTCCTTGCCGAAGTTTTTGGCCGCGAGCCTGGACTCGAAGCCGGATTCCTTTCAGGGGTGCCAGTGATGACTGCAACACCCGTACCGTTTCGGCTGTTCTGGCCTG
Source organism: Pseudomonas mucoides (assembly GCF_015461845.1). Classification (GTDB taxonomy): domain Bacteria; phylum Pseudomonadota; class Gammaproteobacteria; order Pseudomonadales; family Pseudomonadaceae; genus Aquipseudomonas; species Aquipseudomonas mucoides. Next base: position 121,176 of record NZ_JACOPW010000005.1, read on the forward strand.
AAAAAACGGTGCCATCCGCCTGTGCGGTTTGGGCTTGTAAATTCGTGCTTGGTTCAACCATAAACAGGCAATAAAGCGCTTGAGTTTCTGGTCTGAAATGTGGTTGGGCTTTTAAGCTAAAACCCTACATGTAGGGTTTTTTTGGCGCCGAGGTACAAGATAATGCGTTTTGGAGGGTGTTGCAACGTACTACCTGTGGATAAACCTGTGCGTAAATTGTGTGTGAAAGGTGGAACGGGCGTGTAGGCCGCGACCTAGCTGGAGCGAGCCGTTTTTCATCGATTTTCAACGATTGAAAACAGCCGTTTGGATTTTTAAGGGCGCGAACCCTATCACAAAAAACCGGGTTGTCCGAACGCATTTGCCGGCTTGTGTTCTCGGCGGGCGGCGTTTATACAATTGCCCCATGGTTATGCATTCTTATCCTCCCCAATCATTACAAAAAGACGGGCGGATCCTTCCTTATAAGTGTTGTTGGCAAGCAGAGGTCACCGTGGAGCAAGAAGCCTGGCAGGTATTGATTGTGGAGGACGACCAGCGTCTGGCCGAACTGACCCGCGACTACCTGGAGGCCAATGGCCTGCGCGTTTCAATCGAAGGCAACGGTGCGCTGGCGGCGGCACGCATCATCAAAGAGAAACCGGACCTGGTAATTCTCGACCTGATGCTGCCGGGCGAAGACGGCTTGAGCATTTGCCGCAAGGTCCGTGACAAATATGACGGCCCGATCCTCATGCTCACCGCCCGCACCGACGATACCGACCAGATCCTCGGCCTCGACCTCGGTGCCGACGACTACGTGTGCAAACCCGTGCGCCCGCGCCTGTTGCTGGCACGCATTCAGGCCCTGTTGCGTCGTAGCGAAGCCCCCGAGGCCACCCCGGAAAAACAGCGGCGTCTGCAGTTTGGTCCGCTGGTGGTGGACAACGCGTTGCGTGAAGCCTGGCTGCATGACAACGGCATCGAGCTGACCAGCGCCGAGTTCGACCTGCTCTGGCTGCTCGTCGCCAACGCCGGGCGCATCCTGTCCCGGGAAGAGATTTTTACCGCGTTGCGCGGCATCGGTTATGACGGCCAGGACCGTTCCATCGATGTGCGTATCTCGCGCATCCGCCCGAAAATAGGCGATGACCCCGAGCATCCGCGACTGATCAAGACCATCCGCAGCAAAGGTTATTTGTTCGTTCCCGAAGCTTGCGTAGACCCGTCGCTGTGAATTCGATCTTCCTGCGCATTTATGGCGGCATGTGCGCGGCGCTGGTGTTGGTCGCGGTGCTCGGCGTGCTGGCGCTGCATCTGCTCAATGAGGTGCGCAGCGAGCAATACCGGGAGCGCTTGGCCCACGGTACGTTTTCGTTGATGGCCGACAACCTCAAGCCGATGAACAACACTGAGCGCCACCGCGCGTTGTTGGTCTGGGAGCGCTTGCTCGGGATTCCACTGGCGTTGACCACGTTCGCCCAGACCGACCTCGACCTCACCCAGCGCACCCGCGTACTGCGCGGTCAGGCGCTGGTGGAGCAGACCGGCCCGCACGCGGCCAAGGTCTATCGGCTGGTCAGCGACAAGGAACAGCTTGTGCTGACGGGGGAGGTGCAGCAGATCAGTGAACAACTGGCCCGTGCCACGATTTATCTGCTGGTCGATGAACTGGTGCGCTACCCGGTGGCGGAGCAGCCCGAACGGTTGGCGCTGCTGAAAGAAGACAAGGGCTTCGGTTTCGACTTGCGCCTGGTCAAGGTCGAGCAGGCGGACATGGACGAAGACCAGAGCCGCCGGGTGTCCGAGGGCGACACGGTGATGGCGCTGGGCAAGGGCGGCGACTCGATCCGGGTGTTTGCCGGCATGGTCGGGACGCCGTGGGTGCTGGAGATCGGCCCGTTGTACCAGATGAATCCCTATCCGCCCGAATGGCTGGTGTTGATCGCGGCCCTGGGTTTGAGCCTGATTGGTTTGATCGTCTACCTCCTGGTGCGGCAACTGGAGCGCCGTTTGCGCGGTCTGGAAGCCGCCGCCACGCGCATCGCCAAGGGCAGCCTGGAAACCCGTGTGCCGGCGCGCGGCGCCGACTCGGTGGGGCGACTGGCCGCCGCGTTCAACGGCATGGCCGAGCACTTGCAGCAATTGCTGGCGATCCAGCGTGAACTGGTGCGCGCGGTGTCCCACGAATTGCGCACACCGGTGGCGCGCCTGCGTTTCGGCCTGGAGATGATCGGCTCGGCCACCACGCCGCAGCAGCTGGAAAAATACCGCGAAGGCATGGACCACGACATCGAGGACCTCGACAAACTGGTCGATGAGATGCTGACCTACGCGCGGCTGGAGCAGGGCTCGCCGGCGCTGAATTTCCAGCGGATCGACCTGGACGCGCTGGTCAATCAAGTGATCGAAGAACTGGCGCCGTTACGCGCCGACGTTACGGTGCAGCGCGGGTTATGCCTGTCGGCGGCAGATTGCGATGACGCCTGGGTCGAGGCTGAACCGCGTTACTTGCATCGGGCCATCCAGAACCTGGTCAGCAACGCCATGCGCCACGCCTCGTCGCGGGTGACCGTGAGTTATCAGGTGGGGCAGCAACGCTGCCGGGTGGACGTCGAGGATGACGGACCGGGTGTGCCGGAGTTGGCCTGGGAACGGATTTTCACGCCGTTCCTGCGCCTGGACGACAGCCGTACCCGGGCGTCGGGCGGTCATGGGTTGGGGTTGTCCATTGTGCGACGGATCATCCATTGGCATGACGGGCGTGCGTTGATCAGCAAGAGCAAAAGTCTGGGTGGGGCTTGTTTCAGTTTGAGTTGGCCGCGCAATCAGGAGAAGCGTTGAGAGGTGTGGTGAGCGTCAGGCCGCCATCGCGAGCAAGCTCGCTCCCACACTGGATCTGCGTAGTGACATAAATCCCTGTGGGAGCGAGCTTGCGCGCGATGAGGCCAGTACAAGCGCTAAAAATCTTCAAGCCTTGATACTGACCAGACTCAACAACTGCCCATCCATCAACCCAAACTGCGCCTCCAGCTCCGTGCCATTGCGCCACTCGCCAGACAAATCCGTCAGCAACCGCAACCGCACTTCACCGGCCTCGGTCCATTCCAGCACCTCGGCATGTTCAAAATAAAAGCGCTGCTGAACAATCGGGTACAGCGCCTTGAACAGACTTTCCTTCACCGAAAACGTCAGCGTCACCAGCAGCGCCAGATCATCGCGACGACCGGCCGTCATGCGTTGCAACTCCGGCGGCGTGAGGATTTCCCCGGCCAGGCGCTCGGCCCGTTCCGGGTTGAGCAGGTTTTCCAGGTCCATCCCCAACCCGCGCCAATCGGTTTTCCTCGCGACAATGGCCGCTGCCCGGCCGGTGCTGTGGGTGATTGAACCGGCGATGTGCGCGGGCCACACTGGCGCCCGGTCTTCGCCGATGGCCGGGATAAAACTCAGGCCATCCAATTGTTGCAGCGCGGCCCTGGCGCACACCCGTCCGGCGAGAAACTCGGCCTGGCGCTTGGCGACCGAGCGCTGAATGCTTGCCGGCGGCTCGATGGCGCTACGCCGGAAATCATCGCTGGCCAGTTGCGAACTGTCGAAGTGGGTACTCAGCAACGCCGTATCGGGCAGCACCAACGGCAGCGGCCAATGGGCGTCGAGTGGGGTGCAGCAGACGGGAAGGGCGGGGGCGGGATTCATGGCGGGCATTTTGCCGGGTTGCTCGCGGGCTGGGTAGTGCAAAGGTCTGGATGGGCGGCGCGGCCATCGCGAGCGAGCTCGCTCCCGCACCGGATCTGCGTAGCGACATAGATCCCTGTGGGAGTGAGCTCGCTCGCGATAGCCGCGCCGCGGTCCACCTGACTAACCAAATATCTTTTTGAAAAACGCCCGCATATCCGCCCACGAACGCTCATCCGCCGCTTTGTTGTACCCGATATCCGGTCCACCATGATCGCCATGGCTCAACCGGTCCGCGTCCGGATTGCTGAACCCGTGCTTGGCGCCCTCCAGGCTGACGAATGTATAGTCGGCGCCTGCCTTGTCCATTTCAGCCTTGAACGTCGCCACGGCATCCGGCGTGACCATACTGTCCAGCGCTCCATGTTCCACCAGGATTTTCGCCTTCACACGGCCAGGGGTTGCTGGCGTATTGGTTGCCAGCGCGCCGTGGAAACTCACCACTCCCAGCAGCGGGGCACCCTGGCGCGCCGCGTTCAGCACCACACCACCGCCGAAGCAGTAACCCATCGCCGCGACTTTATTCGGGTCGGTTTGCGGTTGTTGCTTCAACAGGTCAAGCCCGGCCTGAAAACGCACGGCGGCCGCCGAGCTGTCTTTCAGCACTGCCTGCATGAACGCCATCGCATCCTTCGGATGCTCGGTGTTCTTGCCGCCGCCATACATGTCGATGGCCAGCGCGCTGTAGCCCAGGCCGGCGAGGTCACGGGCGCGGCGCTTGGCGTAATCATTCAGGCCCCAGAACTCATGCACCACCACCACGCCGGGGCGCGGCCCCTTGATGGCGTCGTCGTAGGCGTAATAGCCGATCATTTTTGTGCCGTCGGCACTTTGATAGGGGATTTCCTGAGTCTTGATGGCGGCTTGAGTCAGCCCGCTCAACACCAGCAAACAGAGGGCGAGGAATACGCGCATGGTCGGATCTCCTGCAAGTGAGTCATCAAAACAGCCGGGTCAATCTGGTTCAGCTCAGGTTCAGTCTGCGTTCAGGGGCAGTTCAGGGGCGCGCCAGTAAGGTAGCTCCGTACCCAAAGCACCTGCGCATGAGGACATTCCCTAATGACTGGCTTTAAAAACCTGATTCTGGCTTTCACCGTTCTGAGCGCCAGCACCGCCGCGCTTGCCTCCGATGACATCATAGCCAGCCTTGCTCTTGGGAAGACCAACGAGAAGGTCAAAAGATCCCTCACACTGAACAGCTTCAGCACGGTCAGTACCGTGGGCCATGACAGTCCCTGGAATGCGCATTTGGGCCACCCCACAACCCCGGCCGACTACCGCGCCGGTTACGCCAACGTGTCGGTCTCGCACAATGGCATTAAACTCAATCAGCAAGACCTGATGGGCCGCTATGATCTGTCCTGACCGTTGGATGCGCCGTTGTGCCATTGGAGATGTTGTTTTGCCCGGGAGAGCGTTATGAAACTGCTGGTCGTCGAAGATGAAGCGCTGTTGCGCCATCACCTGCAAACCCGCCTGACGGAGAGCGGCCACGTGGTCGAATCCGTGGCCAATGCCGAAGAGGCGCTGTACCAGACCGGACAGTTCAATTTTGACCTGGCGGTGATCGACCTCGGCCTGCCGGGCATGGGCGGGCTCGACTTGATCCGTCAATTGCGCACGCAGGGCAAGACCTTTCCGATCCTGATCCTCACCGCGCGCGGCAACTGGCAGGACAAGGTCGAGGGCCTCGCCGCCGGCGCCGACGATTATGTGGTCAAGCCGTTCCAGTTCGAAGAACTCGACGCGCGGCTGAATGCCTTGCTGCGTCGCTCCAGCGGTTTCACCCAGTCGACCATCGTCGCCGGGCCGTTGTTGCTGGACCTCAATCGCAAGCAAGCGTCCCTCGATGAACAACCGCTGGCGCTGACGGCGTATGAGTACCGGATCCTCGAATACCTCATGCGTCATCACCAGCAAGTGGTGGCCAAGGACCGCTTGATGGAGCAGCTCTACCCCGATGACGACGAGCGCGATCCGAACGTCATTGAAGTCCTGGTCGGCCGTCTGCGCCGCAAACTCGAAGGCCCGGCCGGGTTCAAACCGATCGATACCGTGCGCGGCCTCGGTTACCTGTTCAATGAGCGCTGCACTTGATTCGTTCCCTTCGCGTTCGCTTGATGCTCGCCGCCACGCTGTTGGCGGTGTTGTTCATGTTGGCGTTGCTGCCGGCGATGCAGGGCGCGTTCAGCCTGGCGTTGCAGGACTCGATCGAGCAACGCCTGGCCTCGGACGTCACCACGCTGATCTCCGCCGCTCGGGTGGAAAACAACTCCCTGCAAATGCCGGCGCAATTGCCCGATGAGCGCTTCAACCTGACCGACAGCCGTTTGCTCGGCTACATCTTCGACCGCGAAGGTCACCTGGTCTGGCGGTCGAAGGCCACCGGGCAAGAGCTGATCAACTACAAGCCGCGTTACGACGGACGCGGCAACGAGTTCGCGCGGATTCGTGAGGCCAATGGGCAGGAATTCTTCGTTTATGACGTCGAGGTCAAGTTGCTCGGCGGCAAAAGCGCGGCGTTCAGCATCGTCACGCTGCAACCGGTGCGCGAGTACGAAAACACCCTCGAAGGCCTGCGCGAAAACCTATACCTCGGTTTCGGCGCAGCCTTGCTGGTGTTGCTGTCGTTGCTGTGGATCGGCCTGACCTGGGGGTTGCAGGCGTTGCGCCGGCTTAGCCAGGAACTCGACGAAATCGAAAGCGGCACCCTCGAAAGCCTCAGCGAACAACACCCGCGCGAACTGCTGCGCCTGACCGGCTCCCTCAACCGCTTGCTGCACAGCGAGCGTGAGCAGCGCAGTCGTTACCGCGACTCCCTCGACGACCTCGCCCACAGCCTTAAAACCCCGCTGACCGTGTTGCAAGGCGTCAGCGAAGACATGGCCCAGCGCCCGGAAAACCGCGAGCAGGCCTGGGTGTTGCAAACCCAGATCGAGCGCATGAGCCAACAAATCAGCTATCAACTGCAACGCGCGAGCCTGCGCAAAAGCGGTCTGGTGCGCCACCAGGTGCGCCTGCAACCGGTGTTGCAAAGCCTGTGCGACACGCTGGACAAGGTCTACCGCGACAAACGCGTGCGTGTGGCGTTTGATCTGCCGCAACCGTGTTACATACCGATTGAGCAGGGCGCCTTGCTGGAAATGATGGGCAACCTGCTGGAAAACGCTTATCGGCTGTGCCTGGGTGAAGTGCGCATCAGCGTGCGTGAAACCCTGAGCGGGGTGGAGTTGTGTGTCGAGGATGATGGGCCGGGTGTGCCGGCAGATCAGCGCGCGCGGATTCTTCAACGGGGCGAGCGGCTGGATCGCCAGCATCCGGGGCAGGGGATTGGACTTGCGGTGGTGAAGGACATTATCGAGAGCTACAGCGCGAAGCTGACGCTGGGGGATTCGCCGATGGGCGGGGCGGCGTTCCGGATTCATTTTCCGGTGGTTTGACCGCAAGTGGGTGGTGTTCTTTTGGGCATCTTAGTCGGATAGCTCCCCGGAGCCGACTCGCTCCCGCAAGGGACTTTCGGTGAACCCACTTTTTGTGGGCACTTGAGACCAAGTGTGGGCGTGAGCCCGCTCGCGATGGGGCCAGCCTTGGCGATGAAACAACTGATGTTTTGAACACATCGCCAGACACTCACCAGCGACCGTTTGATTTTTAGATCGCAGCCACCCGTCGCTACTGTCAGATTTGACAGTAGCCGTCCCATGATAAGTTCGTGCCATATAACACCAGCCCTGCTGAAAATCGGACCTGGAGTTTGCAATGAGCAACGAACGCACGATTCAAGTATTTGACTTGTCGCTACCTTTCGCCCCCAAGATGATCGAGCTGTATCCGCCTGATGAAAATGCACACGGCGGTGCCTCCATTGCTCATGTCAGAGCCGGTTTTATGGTCTTTTCACTGGCTTACATCGGGCAGGCGGAAAAAGACGTGCTGACACTTGTTCTGAATGGAGATGATGTGGACCAGACGATCGTCGCCGAGGGAGAGGAGGAAAAGGATATTTCGCTGACCGTTCCTCCTGATTATTTTCAGAAAGGCAACAATGAACTGAACATTCGAGTCCGGCGTACTTCAGGCAATACGGAGTTGACCCAGCCACTCAAACTGCTCTACCGCAGCTCCCCTCCGGGTGACACCCCGCCTGTATTGGCCATTAACGTCAGTCATCAGAGTATCGGTGCCGACGAGGCAGATAGCGTAACGGTTACCGTAACCTACAAAAATATCCAGTGGTATGACCGTATTTTTGTCGATTGCAACGGTGTTCTTGTGCGCTACCAACTGCTGCCAGACAGCGAGCCACCTGACTCTGCTCCACCGCAAAACATCGTCATCCCGATCCCCCGGCAGACACTGATAGAGGGGGGAGACGATTCAGATTTTGAGTTCAAGTTCAGGGTTGTCGACTTCCTGAACAACCCTAACGGGCCACCTACCTGGTCGGATATTGTGACTGCCGATGTTCATCTCAATCGGCTAACACTGGCGATGGCAATCCTGCGAGAAATCCCGACCGAGAACAATGACGATCCCAACACTGTGGACCTCGCCAAGTTGAACGGTAATCCGTTATCGGCGTTGATCCACCTTATTGAAACGATCTGGAAAGTGGGCGATTCGATCAAACTGGTTTTTACCGCCGAGTTGAATGGCAACGTCGTTGCGACTCACGAAGAAACTTCGCCAGTCACACACATACCGAGTCAGTTTGTGGGGAGTATTCCAAACAGCAAGATCATCGCCAATAGCACCGTGAAGGTGGTGTATCAGTTGGTCCGGGGCGGTGCGGTCGTCGCTACCTCGACGCCTGCCACGGCGCAGGTGATTGGTGAGCCGGTAGTGGATGAAAGGCCAACCATCACCTCGATAAGAGACTCCGGGGGGAGGGAAATTCTTCCGGGTGAAACGATCACTGATATGAACGTGACCCTGGAAGGCAATGCAAGCAAAGGCCGGTCGGTCCAGATCCTCAATATGAACGCCGCTATAGGGGCGCCCGTTCCAACCAGTCAAACTGACGGCAGCTGGACCGCTCCTGCCACCCTGGCGGTAGGTCCTCAAAGCTTCACGGCCAAAGCGTTATACGGAAGTGAGCCGGAATCTACTCCGTCGCGGGATTTTATTGTTGCTCGCCCCTTGGATATCGACCCCTCGGTAATGCTGCTGAACGGTTTGGCGCTCTATGTGAGTGGGTGGAGTGAAACGGGTGACCCCATCAACAATAACAACGCAACGCGCCGGCCGACGACGGGGCAACTGCCGATAACTTATAAGTCGGGCAATCCGAATATTGCGTTTGTCTCCCAGGAAGGAAGCGTTACAGGGCGAATGAATGGGAGTACCTATATTGAAGTTGAAGACGCTAACGGCAGCACCGGCAGGTACCCGGTAACAGTCTCTAATGTCTATCAAGTGGTATTCAGCGCCACAATGCTGACGCCCCGGCAGGCAGAGGCTTGGGCTCGAGAGCAAGGTCAGACAGGGGATGCAATTTGGCTAAACACGTTTATTTCCCCTATGAGTATCCGGTACGACAAATATAAGGTGGATAACCTTCCTGACTATCCACCGATGATTCAAGCGGGAAGTGACGGGTATGTTAGAAGAGGATGGATGTCGACAATTCGGGTCGATAATTTGAACCGGAGCTGGATTACTTGTATTACAGAATGGTTCCGCCCGGACGGGTCAACACAGCGATCTATTCCCATCATAAGTACACTGCCCGTCAACGCACCTGCAAACGGGGTGCCGTATGTTACCAGCGCCAAAGCATTTGCGATTATTCCGTTGAACTATTGATAGAGAAAGACTCGAGGGAAAAAGGGACGAATTTATGTGTTCGTCCCTGCCTTCCTGCGGGTATCTGATCAAGCCATAAACAGAGGTGTTTAAAAGGCATCTCCAGATACTCACTCAGGCTACACATCCTTGCGGCGCTGCCTACGACTACGCCAGAATCCGCCGGCTCGTGCGCCTGGGGCGTGGGTTCTATCGTTTGGGGTTCAACCAACCACGCAGCTTCACTGCGTTCAAGAGGTGGTGGGGACACCGCGCAACACGGTACTGGGGATTGCAGGTTGTGAGGCTGGGGAGCCGGCGGTGAACCGGATGCTGGACAGGCTTGATCCGCCGTAGGCGTTCAGTCTGGTAGACCGCGTTATCGTTCATCGCGAGCAGGCTCACTCCTACATTTGATCTCGGTTGCACACAAATAGTGTGTTCACTGAAGATCCCTGTAGGAGTGAGCCTGCTCGCGAAGGGGCCCGTAGATTCAATACAAAAAATCAATTCTCCTGCGCGCGATAAGCCCCTGGCGTCAACCCGGTCCACTTCTTGAACGCCCGATGAAACGCCGAAGGCTCGGAAAACCCCAACTGTTCAGCAATCTGCTGCAACGACAAATCCGCGCGCCCCAAATGATAAATCGCAATATCGCGCCTCAGTTGATCCTTCAATTCCTGAAAACTCGTGCCTTCCTCGCGCAAATGCCGACGCAAGGTCTGCGGGCTGATGTGCATGTGCGCGGCCACCGCTTCCAGGTCCGGCCAGCGAGCGCTGTCGCGGCTCAGCAAACGGCGCAATTGGCTGCTCAGGCTGTCGCCGTCATCCGGGCGCGACAGCAGGTCGGCGGGGGAGTGTTCGAGGAAATGCTTGAGGGTGCGTTCGTCCTGCAACAGCGGCATGTTCAGGTAACGACTGTGAAACAGCAGGCTGCTCTGCGCGGAGGAAAACACCATCGGGCAGGGGAACAGCAAATCGTATTCGGCGCCGTGTTCGGGCCTTGGGTAACTGAACGTCACTTGTTCCAAACGCATGCGCTGGCCGATCAGCCAGCTGCCGAGGCGGTGCCACACCATCAACTGGCTTTCGGTGAGGAAATGGTCCGGGTCCTGGAACTTCGAATCGTCGAGGCTCAGGCGGATCATTTCGCCTTCGTGGGCCAGGGTCAGGCGCGGACCGTCGGGGAATAAGCTATAAAACAATAAGCCGCGATGCAGTGCCTTTTCCAGATTGCGGCAGTGGATCACGGCGTGGCACATCATGGCGAAGCTCCCGGTTTTACTCGGGACCGGCCCGAATCCGAGGTATTCGTCGTCCAGTGCCAGCCACAGACCCTGGATCAAACGGGTGAACTGCTCCGGTGCGATACGCGCCCGCGGTTCGTCCAGCAGCTCGGGACTGATGCCCAGTTGCTGCAACAGGTCTGAATAGTCATAACCCAGCCGGCGCGCGCCACCGAGGACGGCACGGGCGAAATGACTGGCGATGGTGCGTTCGCGCATAGGAGGCAGGTCCGTCCATTGAACGACGGATGGTAGCCGCGCTGACCGCCGACGAACAAGGCGGATATCCGCCAAATTGCCGGACGAGGTTGGATAGATGGGCGGAAATCCGCCACATCTGTGTCACCGCTCGGTGACGAAGAAAAACCTGCAGCCCTTGATGTCAAAAGGCTTGCCGGGATTTCGGCGAAGGTGGCACGGGCCTTGCGATACAACGAGCAGATGCCTGCCGTCGCGCAGCTCGAAAAACAAATCCCTCCAGAAGCAGGAGGGTTCGCAATTCAGGTGTCAGGGACAACAGGTGGATGTTGTCACCGGGCACTCTTGAGGAACTTTGCAATGACGACTCGTCAGCCACTGTATAAATCCCTGTATTTCCAGGTGATCGTTGCCATCATCATCGGTATTTTGATCGGTCACTTCTATCCGCAGGCCGGTGTGGCCCTCAAGCCGCTGGGTGACGGGTTCATCAAACTGATCAAAATGATCATCGCCCCGATCATCTTCTGCACCGTGGTCAGCGGTATCGCCGGCATGCAGGACATGAAATCGGTCGGCAAGACCGGCGGTTACGCGCTGCTGTATTTTGAAATCGTGTCGACCATCGCTTTGCTGGTCGGTCTGGTGGTGGTCAACATCGTCCAGCCGGGCAACGGCATGCACATCGACGTGACCACGCTGGATGCCTCCAAAGTGGCGCAGTACGTGGCCGCCGGCGCTGATCAAAGCGTGGTTGGCTTCCTGCTGAACGTGATCCCGAACACCATCTTCGGCGCGTTCGCCACCGGCGATATCCTGCAGGTGCTGATGTTCTCGGTGATCTTCGGTTTCGCCCTGCATCGCCTGGGCTCCTACGGCCGACCGCTGCTCGATTTCATCGATCGCTTCGCCCACGTGATGTTCAACATCATCAACATGATCATGAAGCTCGCGCCACTGGGTGCCTTCGGCGCCATGGCGTTCACCATCGGCGCCTACGGTGTCGGCTCGCTGGTGCAGCTGGGTCAGTTGATGGCGTGCTTCTACATCACGTGCCTCGTGTTCGTACTGGTTGTGCTGGGCGGTATCGCTCGCGCTCATGGCTTCAGCATTCTCAAAGTCATTCGCTACATCCGTGAAGAACTGCTGATCGTGTTGGGTACTTCTTCTTCGGAATCGGTACTGCCACGCATGCTGATCAAAATGGAACGTCTGGGCGCGCAGAAATCCGTCGTGGGTCTGGTGATCCCGACGGGTTACTCGTTCAACCTCGACGGCACCGCGATCTACCTGACCATGGCGGCCGTGTTCATCGCTCAGGCGACCGACACCCACATGGACATCACTCACCAGATCACTCTGTTGGTGGTGTTGCTGCTGTCCTCCAAAGGCGCTGCTGGCGTGACCGGTAGTGGTTTCATCGTGTTGGCGGCTACCTTGTCCGCCGTCGGCCACTTGCCGGTTGCCGGCCTGGCGCTGATTCTCGGTATCGACCGCTTCATGTCCGAAGCCCGCGCCCTGACCAACCTGGTGGGTAACGCCGTTGCCACCCTGGTCGTGGCCAAGTGGGTCAAGGAGCTGGACGTTGACGTGATGCACGCAGAACTGGCTTCTGGCGGTCGCGGCATCTCCGACGAGCGCGTAGAAGACGACCTGGGCGTGGCCGAAGGCCCAACCCCAAGCAACGTCAAGTAACACGCGTTGCAATGAAAAACCCGCTTCGGCGGGTTTTTTCTTGCCCGTGATTTGAGCGTAACGGTCACCTTTGCTGACACTTCGGGTGATTGCTGCAATCCGATCGGCTGCCTAGGCTGGAGGTATCGTTCACGGAGATCGCTCATGCTCGGGCCATTGGCATCACTCAAGGTTCTGGATTTTTCGACACTGTTGCCGGGGCCGTTTGCCTCGTTGTTGCTGGCGGACATGGGCGCCGAGGTGTTGCGCATCGAATCACCGACGCGCATGGATCTGCTGCGGGTGTTGCCGCCGCATGATCAGGGCGTGTCCGCGAGTCACGCCTACCTCAATCGCAACAAGCGCAGCCTGGCGCTGGACCTCAAGCACCCCGAAGCACTGGAGGTGATCAAGCAGTTGCTGACCGACTATGACATCGTGCTGGAGCAGTTCCGTCCCGGTGTGATGGAACGCCTGGGCCTGGGTTATGAAGCCTTGAAGGCGATCAATCCCAAGCTGATCTACGTATCGATTACCGGTTATGGCCAGACCGGCCCCTACAAAGACCGCGCCGGCCACGACATCAACTACCTGGCGCTGGCGGGACTGGCCAGCTACACCGGCCGCGCCGACAGCGGGCCGCTGCCGTTGGGCATGCAAGTGGCGGATGTCGCCGGGGGCTCGCTGCACGGGGTCATCGGCCTGCTCGCGGCGGTCATCGCCCGGCAGCAGACCGGGCAGGGCCAGCACCTGGACGTGAGCATGACCGATTGTGCGTTCAGCCTGAACGCCATGGCCGGCGCCGGGTACCTGGCCTGTGGCGTGGAGCCGCGCCGGGAAAACCAGATGCTCAATGGCGGCAGCTTCTATGACTATTACCGTTCACGGGATGGACGCTGGTTTTCAGTGGGCAGCCTGGAGCCCGCGTTTATGAAGCAACTGTGTACGGCGCTGGGGCTGGAGGAGTTGTCATCCCTGGGGTTGTCGCCAAAGCCTGCGGACCAGAAAAAGCTCAAGGACGCGTTGAAGACTGAATTCGAGAAACATGATTTCGGCGAGTTGTGCGGCTTGTTTGCTGAGCTGGATGCGTGTGTCGAGCCGGTGTTGAATCTGGGCGAGGCGATTGCGCATCCGCAGCTGAAGGCGCGGGGTTTGGTGACCGAGGTTCCGCGAGGGGATGGTTCTACGCAGGCGCAGATGGCATGTCCGTTGAAGTTTTCGGACGGTTTGCCTGAGCCACGGTATATCGGCGCGGCGCTGGGGCAGCATACGGATCAGGTGTTGGGGGAGTTGGGGTTTAGTGCGCAGCGGATCGAAGAATTGCGGCGTGCCAAGGTGGTTATCTAGCGGCTGACAGGGCCCCATTGATCGTTCCACGCGGAGCGTGGGAACGATCGTGCGGTTACTCGACCCGCATCTCCCCACTGAACACCAACGTGCTCCGGCACCGCCGGCACAAATACCGCCGGCCCTGTCGCACCAGACCATGGCGCTGCGCTGAAAACGGGAAATCGCTGTCTGCACACGGGCATTTGTAGATATAGCGCGTCACGCTGCGGCGTTTGACGTCGTAGGTGTGGCAGCGATTGGGCGGCAGTTCGTACACGCCGCGCATGATCAGCTGCCACTCTTCACCGTGCGGCTGGATGCGGTCGCCAAACAGTTGATGAGCGATCAGGTGCGCGACCTCGTGGGCCACGGTTTGCTTGAGGAAGTCTTCGGTGTTTTCCCGGTACAGCTGCGGATTGAAGCGCAGCAGGTTCTCGTGCAAATGCGCGACACCGGCTTTTTGACCGCGCAGCTTGAGGCTCACCACGGGGCGTTTGAACGTTCGTTTGAAAAAGGATTCGGCCAGTTGGTAACAGTCTTCGACGCGGGTATTGAGTTGCTCGGGCATGCTTGATGGATCTCCAGAGACGTCGAGTATGCCGCAACCCTGGAGTCTTGCGAATCGCCGAGGCGCCGAATGGTCGTCGCCCCCGGCATTAGAAGGCCGCCTTGCGGCGGCCTGTATTGGCAGATCTTGTTTTTGGGTGGAAAGAACCATTAGTTCGTATAGACCGGCCCCACGCCGAGTCCCCAGACAATGACTGTGAACGCCATGATGGCAACCAACACCACCAGGCCTACCGCAAGCACCGAACTTGAAAACAGGAACCCCTCGTCTGATGGAATGTTCATGAAAGTGGGTAGCCCCACGTACAGCAGGTACACCGTGTAGCAGATGGCCGCCGTCCCGACGATCATCCCCAGCCACATGTGTGGGTACAGCGCCGCCAGACCGCCGATGAACAGCGGGGTTGCGGTGTAGGTTGCAAACGCAACGCAACGGGCCAGGCTCGGGTTGGCGTCATAGGTGCGAGCCATCCAGTGGATGAACGCCCCCATGACTGCAACACCGCCGAGCATCGCCACGTAAGACATGATCGTCATCCATAGCGCGCTTTCCTGCGTCAGCATCACGGGTGCGCGGCTGCCGATTACCCAGCCGACCTGCGTGGTGCCGATAAACGCGGACACGGCGGGGATCGCCGCCAGAATCAGCGTGTGAGTCAGGTACATGTGGCTGATGCTTTCCTCTTGGTCGCCACGGATTTCTTTCCATTCCTGGTCGGGGTGGGTGAAAAGCCCCACTACGTGATGGATCATGCCAGTCACTCCTCTTGTTTTTACCGTCGCCCCCCAGTGGAGCGCCTACAGGCCAAAGTGGCCACGTAAGTAAAGGTCTGGATTTGAATGCGACCTTATGTCGCAGTATAGAAAGGACTTACCCGTACAGGTGATAGGGGCTTAGAGCAAATCGCGCTGTAAAGATCACTGTTAATCGCCGACGGGTCTGTCGACATAAGTCCATGTGGGGCGCTCGCCACAAGAGCGAAGTTTTTGCGTAAAATGCCGGCCTTTCGTCACACCTCACGGATTCGCGTCATGGGCACTCTCACGGTTAACCAGAACAAACTGCAAAAGCGCCTTCGCCGTCAGGCCGGTGAGGCTGTTGCCGATTTCAACATGATTGAAGACGGCGACAAGGTCATGGTCTGCCTGTCCGGTGGCAAGGACAGCTACACCATGCTCGACGTGCTGATGCACTTGCAGAAGGTCGCCCCGATCAAGTTCGAGATCGTGGCCGTGAACATGGACCAGAAGCAGCCAGGGTTCCCGGAGCACGTGCTGCCGGCCTACCTCAAGGAACTGGGCATCGAGTACCACATCGTCGAGAAAGACACCTACTCGGTGGTCAAGGAGCTGATCCCGGAGGGCAAGACCACCTGCTCGCTGTGCTCGCGGCTGCGTCGCGGCACGCTGTACACCTTTGCCGACGAAATCGGCGCGACCAAAATGGCCCTCGGTCATCACCGTGACGACATCGTCGAGACGTTCTTCCTCAACATGTTCTTCAACGGTTCGCTCA
The DNA here is from genome assembly GCF_015461845.1 of Pseudomonas mucoides. Classification (GTDB taxonomy): domain Bacteria; phylum Pseudomonadota; class Gammaproteobacteria; order Pseudomonadales; family Pseudomonadaceae; genus Aquipseudomonas; species Aquipseudomonas mucoides. The sequence continues at coordinate 137,244 of NZ_JACOPW010000005.1, forward strand.
AGGCCATGCCGCCAAAACTGCGCGCCGACGACGGGCGCAACGTGGTGATCCGTCCGCTGGCCTACTGCAACGAAAAAGACATCCAGGCCTATTCGGACTTCAAGCAATTCCCGATCATCCCGTGCAACCTCTGTGGTTCTCAGGAAAACCTGCAACGTCAGGTGGTCAAGGACATGCTGCAAGACTGGGAACGCAAGACCCCGGGCCGTACCGAAAGCATTTTCCGCAGTCTGCAAAATGTGCAGCCGTCTCAACTGGCGGATCGCAACCTGTTTGATTTCACCAGCCTCAAGATCGACGAGACGGCGGCTTCGCGCTTCGTTAACGTGGTCAACCTCTGATTAAAACTGTGGGAGCGAGCCTGCTCGCGAAAGCGGTGTGTCATTCAACGAGTAGGTTGACTGATGCTCCCTCTTCGCGAGCAGGCTCGCTCCCCCATTTGGTTTTTCGTTTAATACCTCAGGAGAGGGCATGCGCGATTACAAGTGGCTGCACGAATACTGTCTGAACCGCTTCGGTTCAGCAGCTGAACTGGAAGCCCATCTGCCCGTTCCGAAAACCCCGGCACAATTGCGCAAAATCAGCGACGACCGCTACCTCTCGACTATGGCCCTGCGGGTCTTCCGCGCCGGCCTCAAGCACAGCCTGGTGGACGCCAAGTGGCCGGCTTTCGAAGAAGTGTTCTTCAAGTTCGACCCGGAGAAAGTCGTGCTGATGAGCGCCGAACACCTCGAACGCTTGATGCAGGATGCGCGAATCATCCGCCACCTGGGCAAGCTCAAAAGCGTGCCGCGCAACGCGCAGTTCATTCTGGACGTCGCGCATGAGAAGGGCAGCTTTGGTGCGCTGATTGCCGATTGGCCGGTGACGGATATCGTCGGGCTGTGGACGTACCTTAAAAAACGCGGCCATCAATTGGGCGGGCTGTCGGCGCCGCGTTTCTTGCGCATGGTCGGCAAGGACACGTTTGTGCCGAGCTACGACGTGGTTGCGGCGTTGAATGCGCAGAAGATCGTCGACAAGGTGCCGACCAGTTTGCGCGATCTGGCCTTGGTGCAGGAGGTGTTCAACCAGTGGCATGAACAGAGTGGCGGGCGGGCGATGAGCCAGATTTCGATGATGCTGGCTTACACCGTCAATCATTAAGACCGAGTTGATCCCATCGTGAGCAGGCTCACTCCTGCAGGGGATTTGTGAACACCACAGATCCAGTGTAGGAGTGGGCCCGCTCGCGACAGCGGTCTGTCAGGCGACGCTAATCTCACCTTCGCCCGCAAGCTTGCGATTGAGCTGAAACCGCCACCGCACATACAACAATGCCGAGCAAAAGACTGCCAGGCTCGCCCCCATCTCCAGCAACCCAAACAGCTGCCGGTTCGGGTCATACGCCGCCAACGCGCCTTTGATGAAATACAGGTTCACCACAAAACACATCCACGAATGCCCGCGGGCACTGCCGATAATCATGCCGGGTGCCAGTAACAACAAAGGCACCAGCTCGATCAGCAGAATCACCCATGGCCGCGCGCCATGCAGGTCGGCGAACACCAGATAGTAGGCGCACAACAGCCCCACCAGACCGAAAAAGCACAGCAGGCTGATGACGCGCATCGCCCGGACCCGCGGCTCGAGCCATTCAATGGACGGCAGAATCTTCGGCTTCTTGGCCACGTCAGTTCCCCAGCTTTTGCGCAGTCTTCGCCAACCGCAGGCCCAAGGCCCGGCACAGCGCCACTTCATGTTCATTCAAACCGCTTTTGCCGTCGGCCCCGGCGTGATGACTGGCGCCGTATGGCGTGCCGCCGCCACGGGTTTCCAACAGCGCCGACTCGCTGTAAGGCAAGCCGGTGATCAGCATGCCGTGGTGCAGCAGCGGCAACATCATCGACAGCAGCGTGGTTTCCTGGCCGCCGTGCAGGCTCGCCGTGGAGGTGAACACGCCAGCCGGCTTGCCCACCAGCGCGCCGGTCAGCCACAGGTTGCTGGTGCCATCGAGGAAATACTTGAGTGGCGCGGCCATGTTGCCGAAACGGGTCGGGCTGCCCAGGGCCAGGCCCGCGCAGTTCTTCAGGTCGTCGAGGCTGGCGTACAGCGCGCCTTCGTCCGGAATGTCCGGCGACACCGCTTCACATTCGGTGGAGATCGCCGGCACGGTGCGCAGGCGCGCTTCCATCCCGGACTGCTCGACGCCACGGGCAATTTGCCGGGCCATTTCATTGGTCGAGCCGCTGCGGCTGTAATACAGCACCAGAATGTACGGCGCGCTCACGGCAGCAACTCCAGGATTTGCTCTGGCGGACGGCCGATGACGGCTTTGTCGCCGACTTCGAGAATCGGTCGCTCCATGAGTTTCGGATGCGCCGCGATGGCGCCGACCAATTGCGCTTCGCTCAGGCTGCTGTCCGCCAGGTTGAGGGTTTTGTACTCGTCCTCACCGGTGCGCAGCAGTTGCCGGGCACTGAGGCCGAGTTTCCTCAGCAGGGTCTGGATTTGCGCGGCGTCCAGCGGAGTTTCGAGGTAGCGGACCACGGTCGGGGTCAGGCCACGGGCCTCGAGCAGTTCGAGCGCACCGCGGGATTTCGAGCAGCGCGGGTTGTGATAAAGCGTCAGATCGGTCATGTGCGGGTCGCTTCTTGCGTAAAGTGGCGGCTATTCTAACTGTGCAGCGCGCAATCCAGAACCTTGCGAGGCGATGGGTCGCAGGCGCATTCAATTTTGAGCAAGGATTACGACATGACAAGGCAACTGGCAGCGGCATTGGCGATTATCGGGGCGTTGATGCTGGGGGGCTGCGGCAATGACTATGGTATCGACCAGGACGGTCACAAGGTTGCTGCCAATCGCCTGGATGGCAAATGGCTGGTGCTTAATTACTGGGCTGAATGGTGTGGCCCCTGCCGGACCGAGATTCCACAGTTGAACGCGTTGGCCGATCAGTTGAAGGACAAGAAGATCGGCGTGTTCGGGGTCAATTTCGACAACGTGCAGGGTGAAGAGCTGAAGAGCGCCAGCGAGAAACTGGGGATCAAGTTCACGGTCCTGGCTTCAGACCCGGCCGATCTTTTTGAATTGCCACGCAGCGAGGCGTTGCCGGTGACGTACATCATCGATAACAAGGGCAAGGTTCGCGAACAACTGATGGGCGAGCAGACGGCGGCGGGGGTGATGGCAAAGCTTGAGGCGTTGCAGGCGGTCAAGTGAGATGACTGTTAAGCCGTAACACGACTTGTAGCAGCTGGCGCAGCCAGCTGCTACATAGGTTGCTGTGCGTCGATCAACCCTCTTCAAGCCACCAACGCAACGGCTTGCCTTCGGCCGGCCAGAAACGCATCTGCTCGATCGGGGAAATGTCCCAGCGCTGCACGCCTTCCAGCGCCTGCAAGAAGCGTTTTTCCTGCTCCATGACTGCTGGCGCGCACAACTTGCGGGTGCTGCCGATCTGGCCGAAGCTCAGCTTGTCGCCTTCCAGAGTGTAGGGCGCGAACCAATGGTTGCAGCCGCCGTTGCCGTAGGCCCGGCCGTCGTCACCGAGGGTGATGGTCAAGTGGCTGTAGTCCATCAACGGACGTTCGCCGATCCATTCCAGAATGTAGCTACGGTTTTGTTGCAGTTGCACCGGCTCGGCGGCGCAGCCCAGCAGGCTGGCACCGACCAGGGAGGTCAGGGCGAGGCGTTTCATCACGCAGACTCCTGGCATGTCGGGCACAGGTGTTTTTCACCCACGGTGGTCCAGCCCAATTCGGCAATCCGCGCATTAGCAGCCGGTTTTTCAGCCTTGTTGCCCAGTTTGGCGTCGACCGCGAATTCAAAGCTCAAGGCTTTGGCGCAGCTGTCGCAATTGACTTCCCAGGTGTGGATCCCCAACTCGCCGAACACCGGGCCACTGCTCACCGCGACCCATTGGCCCGGCGGGTTGATCAAGTGGCGAACCGTTTCAACGGTCAGGCGCATGGACAAGTCCTTGCTGCCTTTGAGGGTCACTACCAGCACGTCGCCAATCCGGATCGAGCCGCCGTTGCCGGTGACTTGATAACGCCCCGGCACGAGGGCCCGGCATTCGGTAAGGGTGTGTTGCGGGCTCATCAGGGTGTAGCGGAAATCGTGTTCGACCATGGGTCCTCCAAATATGCGCGGTATGCTATCACGGGCCTGCACGCAGCATGGGGCGGGGAGATGACCTTCGATCAGGTTCAAAAAACCTGTCGACTCATGGCACACTGCCGCTTTTACACTTTTAGGGAACGGACATGGCGTTAATCGAATGTTATGAGTGCAAGCAAAGCATCAGCTCTACGGCGCCTGCTTGCATTCATTGCGGTGCACCGGCGGCAACGGTGCAAGCGGCCACTTCGACAGTAGCGCCCGTACAGGCACCGATTTCTTTCGGGCGTTTGCCGGAAGATGAGAAAGTGGCCCGGGTGACTCCAGCCGCGTTCGGACGCAAACGAAAAACCCAGGTGGAAGCCGACGTTTCAGCACCGGCTCCGACACCCACGCTGAACGGGACGCGACCGGTAGAACTCTGGCTGAAGCTGATGATTTTCTTCCTGCCGCCGTTTTTTGTCTGGTTCCTGCTGCGTCGCGGGCATTCCGTGGGGCAGCGCTTGCTCGGTTTCGGCTGGCTGGGCCTGATGATCCTGTTGTCCAAAGCCTGAGAAAAATCAGCCCTCGACCTGATTCTGCGGCGTTCCGGCGCCCCAGGCGACGATGTTCTGCAAGGTCGTCGCGGCAATCGCGCCCAGGGCTTCGCGGGTCAGGAAGGCCTGGTGCGCAGTGACGATCACATTCGGAAAGGTCAGCAGCCGCGCCAGCACATCATCCTGTAGCGGCAGGTCCGAGCGGTCCTCGAAAAACAGCTGCGCCTCTTCTTCATACACATCCAGCCCCAGATAACCCAATTGGCCGTCCTTCAAGGCGTCGATCAGCGCCGGGGTGTCCACCAGGCCGCCGCGCCCGGTGTTGATCAGCATTGCGCCCGGTTGCATGTGCGCCAGTGATTCTCGGTTGATCAGGTGTTTGCTTTGCTCATTGAGTGGGCAATGCAGGCTGATGATCTGCGACTGCGCCAGCAGTTCCGGCAAACTCAGGTAGCGGGCGCCAAGGGCTTCGACCTGCGGATTGGGGAACGGGTCGTAGGCGAGCAACTGGCAGCCGAAACCGTTCATGATCTTGGCGAACGTTGCGCCGATCTGCCCGGTGCCGACCACGCCGACGGTCTTGCCCACCAGGTCGAAGCCGGTCAGCCCGTGCAGGCTGAAATCGCCTTCGCGGGTGCGGTTGTAGGCCCGGTGCAAGCGGCGGTTGAGCGCCAGGATCAACGCAACCGCGTGTTCAGCCACAGCGTGCGGGGAATAAGCCGGGACGCGCACGATTGCAAGGCCCAGACGTTTCGCCACCGCCAGGTCGACATGGTTGTAACCGGCCGAGCGCAGGGCAATCAGGCGCGTACCGCCCGCAGCAAGACGTTCCAGCACCGGGGCGCTGAGGTCGTCATTGATGAAGGCACAGACCACATCGTGATGTTCTGCCAGCGCCACGGTATCAAGGCTCAGCCGCGCCGATTGAAAGTGCAGTTCGATGCCGGCGGGCAGCTCGGCGCCCAGAAAACTGTCACGGTCGTAGGTCTGGCTGCTGAAAAGAATCGTGCGCATGAGTCCTCCATTTAACTCGGTCAAAGCTTTTATGTAGCAGCCTTCGGCAGCTGCTACCAAAGGCAGCTTAGCGCTGATGGTGGTCAGCGCCGTTGCGCTGCATCAAGCGTTGATGCGGGCATGCGCGGCCAGGCGATTGATCGCCCGGTCGAGGTCTTCCAGCGCGCCGGGGGCTTTCGGGTCCTGTTGCTTGAGCAGGGTTTCACTGCGTTGACAGGCCGCACGCAGTTGCGGGACGCCGCAATAACGGGTCGCCCCGTGCAAGCGGTGGACGCGTTCGATCAATGCATTCTGGTCATTGCTTTCCCGGGCGATGCGAATGGCTTCGCGGTCGGCTTCAAGCGAGGCCAGCAACATTGCCAGCATGTCTGCCGCCAGATCCGCCTTCCCCGCGGCCAGGCGTAAACCTTCTTCGGGGTCGAGCACCAGCAAATCATGCCCGCCACCGTGGCTTTCGTTGGCACGCTCCGGCCCATGGTTGCGCAACGCCAGACCTGTCCACTTCAGCACCACCTGCGCCAGTTGCCGCTCGCTGATGGGTTTGGTCAGGTAATCGTCCATGCCGCTTTGTAGCAGTGCGCGTTTTTCATTGGCCATGGCGTGAGCGGTGAGGGCAACGATCGGCAGCGGAGTGCAATGCCGCTCGCTTTCCCACTGGCGAATCGCTTCGGTGCTTTGACGCCCGTCCATGCCGGGCATTTGCACGTCCATCAATACCAGGTCGAAGGTTTCGTTCTGCACCGCTTTGACCGCCGCGTAACCGCTTTCAACTGCAAGCACCTTGGCACCCATGTCTTCGAGCAGGGTTTGCACCAGCAACAGGTTGGCCGGGTTGTCGTCGACGCACAGGACTTTCGGCGCACGACTGGAGACCGGTTCGCCGGGTTCGCTGCGCTGCTGGCGCGGGTTGACCAGATCGGACAAGGCCCGACGCAGTTTGCGCGTGCAGGCCGGTTTGGCCTGAAGCTGACTGTGCGGGTTCGGCACCGAGAGATGGAACAGCGTCTGCTCGGTGGTCGGGCACAGCACCAGGACTTTGCAGCCCAGGTGTTCGAGGTCCCAGATGTGCTGGTTGAGACGCTCGGGCGGCATGTCGTTACTGGTGATGCCGAGCACCGCCAGGTCGATGGCCTGATCGGTCTGATGCGCGCCGGTCACGCCATTGGCCAGGCTTTCCAGGGTATTGAACGGCGTGACGCTCAGGCCGCAATCTTCCAGTTGATGCTGCAATGCCTGCCGCGCCAGTTCATGGTTTTCCAGCACCGCCACGCGGCGCCCGAGCAGGGGAGCGCTGGGCAGGTCTTCGGCGTCGTCGCGGGTCTTGGGCAGGCTCAGGCTGATCCAGAACTCCGAACCTTCGCCCGGCGTACTGTCGACGCCAATCTCGCCGCCCATCTGTTCAATCAGTCGCTTGGAAATCACCAGCCCCAGCCCGGTGCCGCCGGGTTGCCGAGACAACGAATTGTCGGCCTGGCTGAAAGCCTGGAACAGCGCGCGCACGTCCTGACTCGACAGGCCGATGCCCGTGTCCTGGATGCTGATGCGCAGTTGCACGCTGTCTTCGTGTTCTTCTTCGAGCATGGCACGGGCGACGATGGTGCCTTCGCGGGTGAACTTGATCGCGTTGCTGACCAGGTTGGTGAGGATCTGCTTGAGTCGCAGCGGATCGCCCACCAGCGACAACGGCGTGTCGCGATAGACCAGACTCACCAGTTCCAGCTGTTTTGCGTGGGCGGCGGGGGCGAGGATGGTCAGGGTGTCCTGCAGCAAGTCGCGCAGGTTGAACGGAATGTTGTCGAGCACCAGTTTGCCGGCCTCGATTTTCGAGAAGTCGAGGATCTCGTTGATGATCCCCAGCAAGCTGTCGGCGGACTTTTCGATGGTGCCCAGGTAGTCGAGCTGACGCGGCGTCAGCTCGCTTTTTTGCAGCAGGTGGGTGAAGCCGAGAATGCCGTTGAGCGGCGTGCGGATTTCATGGCTCATGTTGGCCAGGAACTCGGATTTGATCCGGCTCGCTTCCAGGGCTTCCTTGCGCGCCAGGTCCAGCTCGATGTTCTGGATCTCGATGGTTTCCAGATTCTGACGCACGTCTTCGGTGGCCTGATCGACACTGTGCTGCAATTCTTCCTGGGCGTTCTGCAGGGTGCCGGCCATGCGGTTGATGCCGGACGCCAGTTCATCCAGTTCCTGGCTGCCGAGGGGTGGCAGGCGGGTTTCCAGATGACCGTCCTTGAGTTGCGCCACCGCCAGTTTGATCTGGCTGATCGGCCGATTGATGGTCCGGCCCATGCGCAGGGCCAGCAGCGCCGCACCCGCCAGACCGGCAGCAATCATCATCAGGCTGGCAAACAGGCTGCGGTAACCGCGCAGCAACATGCCGCTGTGCGACAGCTCGAGTTCGACCCAGCCCAGCAGGCGGTCGGCTTCGTCGGGAATCAAGTCGCCGGCCAGGTTGCGGTGTTTGCCGAACACCGGCAGCAGGTAACGCGTCGCATCGTTGCCGCTGCGGCGCAACATCTTCGAACCGTCGCCCAGCGGCGGCGCCTGATTGAGCATGGTCGGGCCGGCGTGGGCTACCGGTGTGCGGTCGGGGGCGAGGAAGGTCACTGCGCGCACGTCGGCTGTTTCCAGCGACTGGGTGGCGATGCGTTCCAGCAGCTCATTGTCCTTGTGCGCCATGGCCGGGGCCACCAGCGGTGCCAGCTGCTCGGCGATCATTTCGCCGCGCTGCATCAGTTGGGATTGCAGGTCGGATTGCTGCATCCAGGTGAAATAGCCGCCCAGGACCAAGGCCATCAGAGTGGTCGGCAACAGGGTCAGCAACAGCACGCGGCCTTTAATTCCCAGTTTCTTGAGCACGCATCTCTCCTGCATCCAGCGATTGATTGACCTGCGGGTACATCCGGTACGCGCCACCCGGGCAGTGTAGCGATTTGCAGGCAGTCAATCTTCGTAAAATTGATGTCGTCATTCGTCGGCGGGCGGGCTGCTTTTGTGTCTTGGGCAAACCTTGGGTTGCCCATCGGCAGGCAATCTTTAATAATCGCTCAACTGAGAATTATTTGCAGATACTGATGACTCCCATCCCGATTGGCCATCCCCGAATCCTTTCCATCGAAGACGACCTCGTGCTCGGTGCCTATGTGCGCGAGCATTTGGGCCGTTGCGGTTTTCAGGTGACCTGGTGCCAGAACGGTCAGGAAGGCCTGGCCATCGCGCGCCAGCAAGCTTTCGATGTGGTGTTGATGGATATCCTGCTGCCGGGCCTGGACGGGCTCAATGTGTTGACGCAATTACGCCAGAGCCATGCCACGCCCGTGGTGCTGATGTCGGCATTGGGTGCCGAGGAGGATCGCATCAGCGGCTTTCGTCTGGGCGCCGATGACTACCTGCCAAAACCCTTCAGCATGGCCGAGTTGCGCGTGCGCATCGAAGCGATCCTGCGTCGGGTGGCGCTCGACCGTCGACCGGCGCCGCAGCCTTTGGCCTGCGAGGCGCACAGCCTGCGTTTTGACGATGAACTGTGTGAGGTTTTCCATGGCGAGCACGCCGCCGGCCTGACTCGCAGCGAATATCGGTTGCTGGAAACGCTCAACCGCAATGGCGATGAAGTGTTGAGCAAAGCCTTCCTGTATCAGCATGTGCTGCAACGGGGTTACGCCGCCCATGACCGCAGCCTCGACATGCACATCAGTCAGATCCGCCGCAAGCTCAAGGGTATCGGCTACACCGAGCGCGAAGTGCGTACGGTTTGGGGCAAGGGTTACGTCCTGAGTGCTGCCGATGAAATGGTCTGACCTGCCGGGACGTCACTCGCTGTTCTGGAAACTTGCCTGTTTGTTGGTAGCGTTTTGTCTGCTGATGATCTGGCTGAGCTGGTCGTGGGGGCGGTACATGGAGCAGAAAAACCTGTTCTTGTCCGAAGAGGCCCGGATCACGCTGACCCGCTACGCCGCCGAAGCCGAGCAAGCCTGGAATCAGCACCAGAGTGCAGGCGTCGACGTCTGGCTGCAGGGTATCGGCAAGCGCGAGACATCCTGGGTCGGTGTCATCGGCGCTGACTTGCAGTCGTTGAGCAGCTATCCGCTGACAGATAAAGAAATTCAGCGCCTGACCTTTTTGCGGGGGCTGGATTGGCCAACGAGTCGCCACACCAGGGGCTTGCCATGGTTGAGAATCCCTTTTCCCAACGACCCGGCGGCCGGCAGCCTGGTGATCGAGTTGCCCCAACGTTTTGTACCGGGGCAATACCGGTTGATCTGGCGCGTGATCACCAACGGCATCATTCCGGGAATGTTCACACTGTTGTTGTGTGTCGGTCTGTATCGACTGCTGGTCGTGCCGTTGAACAGTCTTCGCGAACAGGCCAACGCCTGGCGCGCGGACCAATTGAACGTGCGCCTGTCGAGCAGCACCACCAATCGTTCGGATGAACTCGGCGAGCTGGGCAGGGCCTTCGACCACATGTCCGAGCGCCTGCAAAGCACCGTGGCCTTGCAGCAACAATTGCTGCGCGACCTGTCCCACGAACTGCGCACACCGTTGAGCCGCTTGCGGGTGGCCAGCGAAAGCGAGCAGGGGTTGACGGCGTTGCGCGAGCGTATCGGGCGGGAGGTCGATGGCATGCAGCGTCTGGTTGAGGACACGCTGCAACTGGCCTGGCTCGATACTGAGCGTGCGCCGTTGCCTGACGAAGCGATTCAGGTCCAGGCCTTGTGGGAAATGCTCACGGAAAATGCCTGCTATGAAAGCGGCTGGCCGGGCAGTCAATTGCGCTGCACGGTGGACTCGTCGTGCTGGGTGCGCGGCAACCTCAACACCCTGGCGCAGGCGCTGGAAAACATCCTGCGCAACGCCATTCGTCATTCGCCCAAGGGCGGCGTGGTGAGTCTGGGCGGGCAACGTGATGGCGATTTCTGGCATGTGTGGCTGGAAGATGAAGGCGGCGGGGTGGCAGAGACTGATCTTGAGCGGATCTTCTGCCCCTTCATTCGGCTCGACGGTTCGCGACCGGGGGATGGCGGGTTCGGGTTGGGGTTGAGCATTGCGAGGAATGCGGTGCGGCGTCAGGGTGGACAGTTGTGGGCTGAGAACACTGGGGTTGGGTTGCGGCTGAATATGCGGTTGGTGGCTGAAGTTGAGGGTGTGAGTGATGACGCCATCGCGGGCAAGCCCGCTCCCACACTGGATGTGTGTCACCCGCATATGGCGTGATCGTCCTCTAACCCTGTGGGAGCGGGCTTGCCCGCGATGAGGCCATCCCAGCCACCCTTCACAAATTAACCAGTCGGCATAAAGGAGTGACCAGAATTTCACTGCTTATTCCCATAAGCCATAAGCACCGCACTTTGCGTGATATGGCCTTCGAACGTTTGCCGGTATGATAGGCGCCCCCGCAGTCTGGATTGCGAATACGCCATGACCTTGCAGTACCCAACCATCGCCGATTGCGTCGGCAACACTCCGCTGGTCCGTTTGCAGCGCCTGCCCGGTGCCACCAGCAATACCCTTTTGCTCAAGCTCGAAGGGAATAACCCGGCGGGTTCGGTCAAGGACCGTCCGGCGCTGTCGATGATCACTCGCGCCGAGTTGCGCGGGCAGATCCACGTCGGCGATACGTTGATCGAAGCGACCTCGGGTAACACCGGTATTGCGTTGGCGATGGCCGCCGCGATCAAGGGTTACAAGATGATCCTGATCATGCCGGACAACTCCAGCGCCGAACGTAAAGCCGCGATGACGGCTTATGGTGCCGAGCTGATCCTGGTCACCCAGGAAGAAGGTATGGAAGGCGCCCGCGACCTCGCTCAGCGGATGGAAGCCGAAGGCCGTGGCAAGGTGCTGGACCAGTTCGCCAACGGGGATAACCCGCAAGCGCACTACACCACCACCGGCCCGGAAATCTGGCGTCAGACCGAGGGCTCCATCACCCATTTCGTCAGTTCGATGGGCACCACCGGTACCATCATGGGGGTCTCTCGCTATTTGAAAGAACAGAACGAAGGCGTGCAGATCATCGGCCTGCAACCGATGGAAGGCTCGGCGATTCCGGGCATCCGTCGCTGGCCGCAGGAATACCTGCCGAAGATTTATCAGGCGGATCGTGTCGACCGTATTGTCGACATGGCGCAAAGTGAAGCCGAGGACGTGACCCGTCGTCTGGCCCGCGAAGAAGGCATCTTCTGTGGCGTGTCTTCGGGCGGCGCCGTGGCGGCGATGCTGCGCCTGTCCAAAGAAGTTGAAAACGCGGTGATCGTCGCGATCATTTGCGACCGTGGCGACCGTTATTTGTCGACCGGCATTTTCGACGCGCCTAACTGATGGCCAAGCACGAGAGAGGCCTGCGCTTCCAACCCACGGGCGGCAGCAAGGCCCCACAAATCCCGACCGGCAAAAAGCAGCGCTTGAGCATCGAGCGCCTGGCCAATGACGGTCGCGGTATCGCTTTTTTTGAAGGTCGCACCTGGTTCGTCATCGGCGCATTGGCCGGTGAAGACGTTGAGGCGCGAGTATTGGGCGCCCACGGCAAAGTGGTCGAGGCGCGCACCGAGCGCGTGTTCCAGGCCAGCGAACTGCGTCGCCCGGCACCGTGCCCGCACGCCGGTCGCTGTGGCGGCTGCAGCGTGCAACATATGCCTCATTCTGAACAACTCGCCCTGAAACAACGCATGCTTGCCGAGCAACTGTCAAAGGTCGCCGGTGTCGAACCGCAAGAGTGGGCAGCGCCGTTGAGCGGTCCGGAATTCGGTTACCGTCGTCGCGCCCGCGTGGCGGTGCGTTGGGACATGAAAGCGAAAAAACTCGAGGTCGGTTTCCGCGCAGCGGGCAGTCAGGACATCGTCGCGATCAACGAATGCACGGTGCTGGTACAGCCCTTGCAACCGATCATGAGCGGCTTGCCGGAGATGCTCCGTCGCTTGAGCAAACCTCAAGCGCTGGGGCATGTGGAATTGTTCAGCGGTTCGTCATTGGCCGTGTTGCTGCGGCACATGGCGCCGTTGTCTGACGCCGACATGGCCATCCTCAAGGATTTCTGCGCCGTCCATGAAGCCCAATTGTGGCTGCATGGGGACGGTGAACCGCAACCGGTCGAGGCCGATGCGTCGCTGGGTTATCGCCTGGAGCAGTGGGACCTGGAACTGGCCTACCGGCCGGGGGATTTCATTCAGGTCAATGCCGGGGTCAACGAAGCGATGATTGCCCAGGCGCTGGACTGGCTGAAACCGCAAGCGGATGAGCGGGTTCTGGATTTGTTTTGTGGCTTGGGTAACTTTGCATTGCCGCTGGCCAAGGCCGTTCGCGAAGTGGTCGCGGTGGAAGGTGTGCAGGCCATGGTCGAGCGCGCCGCTGCGAACGCGGCTAGTAATAATCTGCATAACGCGAAGTTTTTTCAGGCCGATTTATCCCAGCCTTTGTCCGACGCCGAATGGGCGCGCGAAGGCTTTTGTGCGGTACTCTTGGACCCACCGCGTGATGGTGCTTTCGAGGCCGTGCGCAAGCTGGCGTCCTTGGGCGCCAAGCGGTTGGTGTACGTGTCGTGCAACCCGGCAACGCTGGCGCGCGACACGGTTGAATTGATCAAGCAGGGCTACCGGTTAAAACGTGCCGGGATTCTCGATATGTTTCCTCAAACGGCACATGTCGAGGCCATGGCGTTATTTGAAGCGAGCTAGGACGGCTCGTCTGGTCCGACTGTCCCGCCCGTGCAGCGCTCGCATGAGCCCCGCGAGCGCAAGCGGGCAACGAAGGTCAGCGATTTGACGCATTGAATCTGCGTCGTAGGGAAGGTAAGCAAGATGGTACAGGTGAGAGCACACCAGCCGATCAATACAGACGGCAGTATCAATCTCGAGGCTTGGCTCGATCATGCGGTCAGTGTCGATCCGGCACTGGATCGCGAAGCCTTGAAGGAAGCGTGCGAGTTCGCTCGTACGTCTGAACAGCAGGCCAATGCGGCGAAGAATCTCTGGTCCGAAGGGACGTCGAGTTTCCGCACGGGCCTTGAGATCGCCGAGATTCTCGCCGACCTCAAACTCGATCAGGATTCACTGGTCGCCGCGATCTTGTACCGTGGCGTGCGCGAAGGGCAGATTCTGTTGCCTGCGATCAGCCAGCGCTTCGGCCCGGTGGTGGCCAAGCTTATCGACGGCGTGCAGCGCATGGCGGCGATCAGCGACAGCCTGAGCCCGCGTAAATCCCTGGTGCTGGGCACTCAGGGCCAGGTCGAAAACCTGCGCAAAATGCTGGTCGCCATGGTCGACGACGTTCGCGTCGCGCTGATCAAACTGGCTGAACGCACCTGCGCGATTCGAGCGGTGAAAACCGCTGACGACGAAAAACGCAATCGCGTCGCCCGTGAAGTCTTCGACATCTATGCGCCTCTCGCGCACCGTCTCGGTATCGGTCACATCAAGTGGGAACTGGAGGATTTGTCCTTCCGTTACCTTGAGCCTGACCAGTACAAACAGATCGCCAAATTGCTGCATGAACGGCGTCTGGATCGCGAACGTTTCATCGCTGACGTGATGAGCCAGCTGAAGAATGAATTGCAGGCCACCGGCGTCGATGCCGACATCAGCGGCCGGGCCAAACACATCTACTCGATCTGGCGCAAAATGCAGCGCAAGGGTCTGGAATTCAGCCAGATCTACGACGTGCGCGCCGTTCGCGTGCTGGTGCCGGAAATGCGCGATTGTTACACCGCGCTCGGCATTGTCCACACCCTGTGGCGGCACATTCCCAAAGAATTCGACGACTACATCGCCAACCCGAAAGAGAACGGCTACCGCTCGCTGCACACCGCGGTGATCGGCCCCGAGGGCAAGGTGCTGGAAGTGCAGATCCGCACCCACGCCATGCACGAGGAAGCCGAGCTGGGCGTGTGTGCGCACTGGCGCTACAAGGGCACCGACGTCAAATCCGGCTCCAACCACTACGAAGAGAAAATCTCCTGGCTGCGTCAGGTCCTCGAGTGGCACGAAGAGCTGGGCGATATCGGCGGCCTGGCGGAACAGTTGCGGGTCGATATCGAGCCGGACCGGGTCTACATCTTCACCCCGGACGGTCACGCCATCGACCTGCCCAAAGGCGCGACGCCGCTGGACTTTGCGTACCGCGTGCACACCGAAATCGGCCATAACTGCCGTGGCGCGAAGATCAACGGCCGGATCGTGCCGCTCAACTACAGCCTGCAAACCGGTGAACAGGTCGAGATCATCACCAGCAAGCACGGCACCCCGAGCCGCGACTGGCTGAACCCGAACCTGGGTTACATCACCACCTCGCGGGCACGGGCGAAGATTGTCCACTGGTTCAAGTTGCAGGCGCGTGACCAGAACGTCGCGGCCGGTAAAACCCTGCTTGAGCGTGAACTCAATCGTCTGGGCCTGCCGGCGGTGGACTTCGACAAGCTGGCCGACAAGGCCAACATGAAGACCGCCGAGGACATGTTCGCGGCCTTGGGCGCCGGAGATCTGCGCCTGGCGCAACTGGTGAACCTGGCGCAGCAACTGGTCGAGCCGGAACGCGGCAACGAGCAGCTGGAGCTGATCCCGCGTAAAGCCACCGGCTACAAACCGGGCAAGCGTGGCGACATTCAGATCCAGGGTGTCGGCAATCTGATGACGCAAATGGCCGGCTGCTGCCAGCCGTTGCCGGGGGATGCCATCGTCGGCTACATCACCCAGGGCCGCGGCGTGAGCATTCACCGCCAGGACTGCGCCTCGGTGCTGCAACTGGGCGGGCGCGAGCCTGAGCGGATCATCCAGGTCAGCTGGGGCCCGGTGCCGGTGCTCACTTACCCGGTGGACATCGTCATCCGCGCCTACGACCGCTCCGGCTTGCTGCGTGACGTGTCGCAGGTGCTGCTCAACGAGCGGATCAACGTGCTGGCGGTCAACACCCGCTCGAACAAAGAGGACAACACCGCGTTGATGTCCCTGACCATCGAGATTCCGGGGCTGGATGCGCTTGGGCGGTTGCTGGGACGGATTTCCCAGTTGCCAAACATCATCGAAACCCGCCGTAACCGTACTCCTTGAGATGATCAATGTAGGAGTGAGCCTGCTCGCGATAGCGGTGTATCCGTCACGATTAATGCCGACTGACACGCCCCCATCGCGAGCAGGCTCACTCCTGCAAGGGTTTGTGTAGAGACTGATTGATGTATTCACTCGAAGACTTATTGCACTTGATGAACCGTCTGCGCGACCCGCAGTTCGGTTGCCCGTGGGACATCAAGCAAACCTACGCCACCATCGTCCCGCACACCCTTGAGGAAGCCTATGAAGTCGCTGACGCCATCGAGCGCGGCGACTTCGATCATTTGCAGGGCGAGTTGGGGGATTTGCTGTTTCAGGTGGTTTATTACAGCCAGCTGGCCCGGGAAGAAGGGCGCTTCGAGTTTGCCGGTGTGATCGACAGCATCACCCGCAAGCTGATCCGTCGCCATCCTCATGTGTTCCCCACCGGTGATCTGTACGCGCCCATGGACATCCCGCGCCTGAGTGAAGAACAGGTCAAGCAGCGCTGGGAAGAGATCAAGGCCGAGGAGCGCGCCGAGAAGTCTGCCGCGCCGCAACAACTGTCCTTGCTCGACGATGTGCCTGCTGCGCTGCCGGCGTTGTCTCGTTCGGCCAAGTTGCAGAAGCGCGCCGGGCAGGTCGGTTTCGACTGGCCGGACGCCTTGCCGGTGCTGGACAAGGTTCGTGAAGAGCTTGATGAAGTGCTCGAAGCGATGGCCGACAATGACTCGGCGGCGATTGCCGATGAAGTCGGTGATCTGCTGTTTTCCGTGGTCAATCTGGCGCGTCATCTCAAGGTTGATCCGGAAACCGCGCTGCGTGGCGCCAACAGCAAATTCGAAAGACGCTTCCGTTTTATCGAACAGGCATTGCGCGACACCCACCGTCCCATAGAAGATTGCACCCTCGAAGAGTTGGACGCCTTGTGGGGCGAAGCCAAACGTCAGGAAAAGAATTTGACCAGCTGCGGTTGAGCAGTTGCCTAAGTGAGAAACAAGCACCATGAGCATTTCCCTTCGCGACCAGTTGCTCAAAGCAGGGCTGGTCAACCAGAAGCAGGCCAAACAGGTCGGCAAAGAGAAGCAGAAACAACAGCGCCTGGCCCACAAAGGCCATATCGAGCTGGATGACTCGCAGCAGCGTGCGGCGCAGGAAGCGAAGGCCGAGAAGGTCAAGCGCGACCAGGAGCTGAACCGTCAGCAGCAGGAAAAAGTCGAGGCCAAGGCCCGCGCCGCGCAGATCAAGCAATTGATCGAAGTCTCGCGTCTGCCGAAGCTGACCACCGAGGACTACTACAACTTCGTTGATGACAAAAAGGTCAAGCGCCTCTGCGTCAACACGCTGATGCGTAATCAGCTCAGCAATGGCTTCCTGGCCATCGTGCACCACGCCGGCGGTTATGAAGTGATCCCGCGTGAAGCGGCGCTGAAGATCCAGGAGCGTGATCCACAACGCATCGTGCAGATGAACGTGAAGACTGAAGAAGTGGCCGCCGAGGACGATCCGTACGCCGCCTACCAGATTCCGGATGATCTGATGTGGTAAGCCGTTAGAGGTTGCAACAACGACAAACCCCGCTCATGGCGGGGTTTGTCGTTTTCAATGCTGTAGTTGCTCAAGCGGAGCGCAACGCCCTTTGCTGCTCCAGTGTTTCCAGTTCGGTTTTGTAGTTGTGCGCGTCAGTCTCGGAGTGAAACATCCCCACCAGCAGGTCTTGTTGGTGGACATCCCAAATGCGGATACCAGCGGCTACACCCTCATGGGATTTATGTGAATCGTCGCGTTCAGTTACTTTTACAGTCATCTGCTAGCTCCAATCTCAATTATCTGCACCAAGGCGTGTGCAGGTCTTTGTTATACGTTTTGTTAGCTTGCTAAGTAAACGTTCGGGATTGGTAACGGACAATTGCCGATTCTGCAAAAGTCCTGCAGCCCGCGTAACGCGCGACATTCGGTCGCAGGGCGTTGAGTTTTATGACAAAAGCTTCATGTTCATGAATAACCAAGCTGCTACAGGAACTGCGGTGCATTCACTTTATTAGGGCACAAAAAAAACGCCCCGAACCAGTCGGGGCGTTTTTGTGTGCAGCGAAACGGCGAGGTATTACTTACCTGCCCAACGCTTCAGTACCAGCGTGGCGTTGGTGCCACCGAAACCGAAGCTGTTGCTCATCACGGTGTTGATGGTGGCATTTTCGCGCGTCTTGGTCAGGATTGGCATGTCTGCCACTTCCGGGTCCAGTTCTTCGATGTTGGCGGAACCGGCCATGAAGTTGCCTTCCATCATCAGCATGCAGTAGATCGCTTCGTGAACGCCGGCGGCGCCCAGGGAGTGACCCGACAGGCTCTTGGTGGAGCTGATGGCCGGAGCCTTGTCGCCGAACACTTCACGCACACCTTTCATTTCCGCGACGTCGCCGACCGGAGTCGAGGTGCCGTGGGTGTTCAGGTAGTCGATCGGAGCGTCAACGGTGGACATGGCCATCTGCATGCAGCGGATGGCGCCTTCGCCGCTTGGGGCGACCATGTCGTAGCCGTCGGAAGTCGCGCCGTAGCCAACGATTTCCGCGTAGATCTTCGCGCCGCGGGCCAGAGCGTGTTCCAGCTCTTCGACCACGACCATGCCGCCACCGCCGGCGATGACGAAACCGTCACGCTTGGCGTCGTAGGCACGGGAAGCTTTTTCCGGGGTTTCGTTGTACTGGCTGGACAGTGCGCCCATGGCGTCGAACAGGAACGACTGGCTCCAATGCTCTTCTTCGCCGCCGCCAGCGAACACGACGTCCTGCTTGCCCATCTGGATCTGTTCCATGGCGTTGCCGATGCAGTGAGCACTGGTGGCGCAGGCAGAAGCGATGGAGTAGTTCAGGCCCTTGATCTTGAACGGGGTGGCCAGGCAAGCGGAAACGGTGCTGCTCATGGTCCGCGTTACACGGTACGGGCCAACGCGCTTCACGCCTTTCTCGCGCAGGATGTCCAGCGCTTCCATCTGGTTCAGCGTGGAGGCGCCACCGGAACCGGCGATCAGGCCGGTACGCGGGTTGGAGACTTGCTCATCGGTCAGACCGGAGTCGGTGATGGCGTCTTTCATGGCCAGGTAGGCGTAAGCCGCCGCGTGGCCAACGAAGCGATAGATCTTGCGATCGATCAGTTCTTCGAGGGGAAGGTCGATGGAGCCGGAAACCTGGCTACGCAGACCCATTTCGGCATATTCCGGGTTGAACCGGATGCCAGGGCGACTTGCACGCAGGTTAGCGGAGACGGTCTCTTTGTCATTGCCCAGGCACGAAACGATGCCCAGACCAGTGATAACGACGCGGCGCATGCGGATAACCCTTAGAAGTTGTCAGTGGAGGTGAAAACGCCGACCCGAAGGCCTTCGGCGGTGTAGATCTCGCGGCCGTCGACGCTGACCGAACCGTCGGCAATGGCCAGGTTCAGTTTGCCTTTCAACACGCGCTTGATCTGAATGTTATAGGTGACTTTTTTGGCGGTCGGCAGGACCTGGCCGAAGAATTTCACTTCGCCCGAACCCAGCGCACGGCCACGGCCCGGCAGGCCTTGCCAGCCAAGGAAGAAGCCGACCAGTTGCCACATGGCGTCAAGGCCCAGGCAGCCCGGCATCACCGGATCACCTTCGAAGTGGCAGGCGAAAAACCACAGGTCCGGAGTGATATCCAGCTCGGCGACCAATTCACCTTTGCCGTACTTGCCACCCTCGGCACTGATATGGGTGATGCGATCCACCATCAGCATGTTCGGGGCGGGCAGTTGTGCGTTACCTGGGCCGAACAGCTCACCGCGACTGCAGCGCAGCAGGTCTTCCCGAGTAAAGGCGTTTTGTTGGGTCATGCGAGCTCCTCAATAGTCCCATGCGGCAGGGTGGGGCAAATCTCCCGGCCGATCGAGGCGTTCATGCCTCGAGTCAGCAGCCTACTCATAGACTATTGCGTTGTGGTGAAAGTCACAGCACCAAGGACATGAATGTACACTTGTGCACTGAAATTATTATTCAAGCCCCTTTTCGGGCCTGTTCGGGTGCCTAAGACTGCCGCACTTTCGCCTTTCACGCCAGTCGCAGATGGTCGAAAGGCCTGTACTACTGCACCCAGCGCTGCAGAATTTGCTGCAAATCCGTTCGTTTGAAGGGCTTGGCCAAGTAATCGTTCATGCCCGCCGACAAACAGGCTTCGCGATCGCCCTGCAGCGCATTGGCGGTCAAGGCGATGATCGGCAAGTCCGCACAGCCGGGCAATTGGCGAATCTGTCGGGTCGCTTCATAGCCGTCGATGATCGGCAGTCGGCAGTCCATCAGGATCGCTTCAAAAATCAGGCTTTCGGCGCTACGCACGGCCTGCGCGCCGTCGGTGGCGACGCTGACAGTAAAGCCCAGGCTGCGCAACATTGCTTCGATCACGGTCTGATTGACCGGGTTGTCTTCGACCAGCAACACGTTATGCCCCGCGCCATCCTCATTGCCGGTCTGCGCCCTCGGGGCCAGCACCGGAAGCGTCTGTTTATAGAGAGCCAGCGGGATTTCCAGGGTAAACACCGAGCCCTGGCCTTCTTCGCTCTGCGCCCGCAAGGTGCCGCCCATGCGTTCAGCCAACGTGCGGGCAATCGGCAGCCCCAGGCCGGTGCCCCCGTAGCGTCGTGAGATGGAACTGTCGGCCTGCTGGAAGGCATTGAACATCAGCTCCAGGCTTTCAGCGCAAATGCCAATGCCGCTGTCGCGCACGGTGCAGGTGAACCACAGCAGTTCGTGATCCAGCGATTGCCACTGCGGTTCGATGCTGACGCGGCCATGCTCGGTGAACTTCAAGGCATTGCCGACCAGGTTGACCAGAATCTGCCGGATGCGTGTCGGATCGCCTTGAACCTGGAGGGCGCGCATGTCGTCGGGGATCAGCAACTGCAGATCGAGCCCGCGTTGCGCCGCGCTGTGCTGGAACGATTGGGCGCAACTGACGATCAGGTCCGCGAGATTGAACGGGATGTGCTCGAGTTCCAGTTCCGAACGCTCGATGCGCGAGAAGTCGAGAATGTCGTTGATGACCTTGAGCAGGTGTTCGGTGGACTCCGAGGCCAGTGCCGCGTATTCGACCTGCTCTTCGGTCATGTCGGTGGTTTCGAGCAATTGCAGCATGCCGAGTACGCCATTCATCGGCGTGCGCAGTTCATGGCTCATCATCGCCAGGAAATCAGACTTGGCATTGTTGGCCTTTTCCGCTTCCTCGCGTGTCTGGATCAACTGCGCCATCGCCTGATGCTGTTCGCGACTGGCTTGTTCGAGGCCGCTGGCGAGGTTGTTGATGTGTTGCGACAGCGCGCCCAGCTCGGTGTCGTCGACAATCGGCAAGGGGCGTGTGTAATCGCCTTCCTGGATGGCCTTCACCGCGTTGCCAATGTCGCGAATCGGTTGCGACAGGCTGCCCGCCAGGCGCCGTGCCACCAGAAAGGTAAACAGCAGGGCGAACAGGGCGAGGATCGCGGCTTTCAACAGGATTTCCTGCTGACGCTGGTTGAAGGCGTCATTCGACAGACCGACGATCACCCGGCCCAGATAGTCCTCGGAGGGGCCGGTGCTCGAGGCTTTGGAGCCCTGGAAAAAATCATTGTTGAGCGCGATCCGCTGCAACCGCACCGGTGCCTGGAACACTTCAACCTGCTGCGAGCGTCGGTGGGTTTCCGAGGGTTGCTCGACGTACACCAGAATCCGGTTGGCGTTGTCCTGGACCTCCAGGAAACGCACGTTCGGCGTGGCGAGTGTCGCCTTGAGCAAGCTTTCGAGCACCTCGTTGTTACCCGAAATCACCCCGTATTCGGTGGCGGGAGCCAATTGGTTGGCGATCAACTGCCCGGTGTGATTGAGCTCCTGACGCAGGTCCTGAATCCGTACGAACGTAAAAAAACTGATCAGCACCAATGTCAGCAACAGGGCCGGGCCAAGGCTGATCATTTGGGTGCGGGTATTGATGTCCCAAGGGCGTCGGAAGGTCATGGGCGGCTTTCTCCTTCAGCCAGCTGGAGGGCGGCAGATGCGTCATCAATCTGCTCAATACCTAATGAACGAGCCACTTGCGGGTTACTTGAGACTTTGAAGTGTTGCGGGTAAAGCGCGCGCGGCCAGCTCGTCGGTGGCAGGTCGAGCAATTCGTCGAGCACTTGCAGCCAGTCGCTCTGATCGCTGTAAGTGCTGGCCAGGCTGCCGGCCTTGACGAACGCGGCATTCGGGCCGACCAAGGCCAGTTGCCGGGAATAGCTGCTCAACAGCAGATTTTTTGCGGTTTTCGGGTTGTACAGGTCGGGATCGTCGAGGCCCAGCAGCACGTCGCAGTTTTTCAGCAAATCCTGCAAGGGGCGACTGTCATTGGTGTTATCCCAGCGCTCGGCGACCACATCAAGACTTTCCCCCAGGGCGGCCAGACGCATTTCTTTCAGCAGGAATTCACTGTGACTGTCGAACAGCACGCCAACGCGCCGCGCCTGGGGCAGGATCAGTCGGGTCAGGCGCAATTGCCGATCCAGTGGCGGATCACTCCAGAGCAGGCTGAGGTGTGGTGGAAAGTTCACGCCGAAACGTTGTTGGGCTTGCAGGCGACTGATGCGCAGTACCAGCGTCGTCGGCCCCTGGGCCTCTTGCTGACGCCAGTCGAGGCTCGGCAGATCCAGCAGGATCAGGCGCGTGGCGGCAGGCAGTTTGCCTGGCGAGGGGAGACTCGCCAGTAGTTGGAAGCGGACGTTGTCGGTGGGGCGCATCTCGCTCAATGCATGGACGAAGGACTGCACGCCGGGGCTGTCTTCGGTGCCGGTCAACAGAATGTCTGCAGCCTGTATCGGCAGGGCGCCGAGCAGGCAGCCAACCGCCAGGCACAACCCGGCCAGCAGGCGACCCGGTCGCGGCGACTTCCATGACAGGCGACGGCGCATTTAAAACGTCAGCTCCGCGCTGAAGTAAACCACTCGGCGCTCGTCGTAGTTGTTGTCGACAAAGGTGGTGGGTTGATTGTCCAGGCGTTGCTGAAGGATGCCGGCCAGTTCCAGGTTGGCCTTGCCCAAACCGAGGCGTTTGGCGATGCGGGTGTCGACCCGCTCGAAGCGATAGCCGTTGAGCGCATCGTCGCCATAGTAGAAGAGGGCGCTGTTCCAGCCCTGTCCCCAGTTGCGCAGCCAACCGGCGGAGCCGCTGTTGCGCGCGGTCTGTTGCTCATCCAGCGGATTACTGGCGTCGGTGTCCACGTAGGCATAGGTCAGGCGCAGGCGGTCAGCGCTGCCGAGGCGCCAGTCCAGTTGCGTTTCCGCCCCGGTGAAGCGCGAGGTGTTGGAGTTGCTGGCGATGTACTGATTGTTGCGCAGCGGTTCGCTGATCATGCCGTTGATTTCGTCGTAGAACAGCTTCACATCGACGCTCAGCCCCAGTTCGACGAAGTAGCCGTTGTAGCCCAGCTCTCGCGAGCGCATGCGTTCCTTGTCGAGGTCGCCGGGCCCACGGGTCTTGACGAAATAGCGGGCGCTGGTCTGGCCGTAAGCGGTGGGCCGCAGGTTGGTCACCTGGTAACTCCAGTTGACGTTGTTCTCGAACATGTCCGGTGAGCGAATCGCTTCCGAATACACGGCACGCAAGCCATGACGCGGGTTGATCAGGTAATTGACCGCCACGCGCGGGGTCAGTGAGCTGCCGGTCAATTGCGTGTCTTCGAACATCGCCCCGCCCTGCAACAACCAGTGCTCGGTGGCACGCCATTCCAGCTGGCCGAACGTGCGCCACGTGGTGTCGTCGAGCGTGCCATTGAAGTAGGTCTCGGAATCGGCCCGGTCGTAACGATAGTTCATGCCGCTGACCAGTCGCAGGCTGTCGGACAGGCTGAGGGTGTCCTGCACTTCGAGGTCGTAGCGCGATTCCCGGGCGCTCTGGTCGATGTCGCCACAGAGTGTTTGCCGGGCGCCGTTTTTCCATTGCCCCAGCACCTGATTGGCCAGCGCTTGTTCCGCTGGCGTGCCCAGAGGTGCGCCGGGACCGGTGAAGCGATCCATGTTGCGCGCCAGGCGTTCGGTGTAATTCGGGTTGAGCTGCCAAAGCTGGGTCAGCTCCGGGCTGAACGATGCTTCGGCATCACAGGCGCGCCAGGTTTGCTGGCGATCCCAGTGTTGGGCCGAGCCTTGGACATACAGGCTGTGATCGGGATTGAGGTCCAGGTTCCAGCGCAGCGAGCCGGCGTAATCTTTGGCGGCGACGTCGGAATTGTCCCCGGCGGCGGTAATCCCCGGGAACACCGGGCGGTAGGTATACGGTCGCTGGTTGGTGCCTTCCTTCGCATTCAATTGCCAGTCGATGCTTTGGCTTTGCGCGAGCGTCTGGCTGACCGCAAGGTTGAAGCGGTTCAGGCGACGGCTGTCCCGATAATCGGCCCCGTTGCGGTCCGAATCGAAACCGTCGTCTTGCTGCCCCGACAGTGACAGACGCAAGTCGCCGCCGTCCCAGCCGGTGCCCTGGCTGGCGTAATAGTCGTTGATGCCGCGTTGACCACGGGTGACTTTCACGCGGGTGCCATGGCTGTTGGCCGGGTTGCGCGTGATGATGTTGACCACGGCCATCAGCGCGTTGGCGCCGTAGCTGACGGTGTTCGGGCCGCGAAACACTTCGATGCGCTCAATGTCCTCCATGGCCACCGGAATATCGCTCCAGTCCACCGTGGCCAGGCCTGCGCGGTACACCGAGCGACCGTCGATCAGCACTTGCAGGCGGCGGGCCTCAGTGGCGTTGGTGCCGTGGTAGTTCACGGTGGCCTGGTTGCCGCTGATGTTGCCGACCATCATGCCCGGCACCAGTCGCAACAATTCGCTGATGTCCCGTGCGCCGCTGGCGTTGATCAATTCGCTGTCAATCACCGTCATGCTCCCCGGAACTGCGGCCGGCGATTGCTTCAGGCGTGTCGCCGTCAGCACTTGCGGGAGCGGTTCGTTGTCGAGGAACAAATCGTCGGCCAGCAAGGACGGGCTGAACATCAGCGCCAGGACCAGCGGCGAACGGGATGATGGAGAACCAAGCGACACGTCATACCCTTTGATCGTGAGGAGTTGGCGCGCATGTTAACCGAGCGCGGTCACTTTTCCATTCACGATGCCGGCATTTTCCTCGTATTTATTGGTCTTCTTCCTACAAGTGTTGGTAATTGACGCAGGGGCTGGCCGCCACGGGGGCGCTCCGTATAATGCCGACATCGCCACTGGTATGGATTAACGGATTGCATATGACTGAACAGCGCCCAATTGCGGTCCTGGGAGGCGGAAGTTTTGGTACCGCCGTGGCAAATCTGCTGGCCGAAAACGGGCATCAGGTCCGGCAGTGGATGCGAGACCCCGAACAGGCCGAGGCCATCCGGGTCAATCGCGAGAACCCGCGTTACCTCAAAGGCATCAAGATTCTCCCTGCGGTAGAACCGGTGACAGACTTGCAAGCCACGCTGGACGCCTGCGACCTGTGTTTCGTCGCGCTGCCCTCCAGTGCCCTGCGCTCGGTCCTGGTCCCGCATGCCGCACAGTTGAGCGGCAAACTGCTGGTCAGCCTGACCAAAGGCATCGAAGCCCACACCTTCAAGCTGATGAGCGAGATCCTCGAGGAAATCGCTCCGCAAGCGCGCATCGGCGTGCTGTCCGGACCGAACCTGGCCCGTGAAATCGCCGAACACGCGCTGACCGCGACGGTGGTCGCCAGCGAAGACGAAGAGCTGTGTCAGCGAGTTCAGGAAGCGCTGCATGGCCGGACTTTTCGCGTGTACGCCAGCGCCGACCGCTTTGGCGTCGAGTTGGGCGGGGCGCTGAAAAACGTCTACGCGATCATTGCCGGCATGGCCGTGGCGCTGGGCATGGGCGAAAACACCAAGAGCATGCTGATCACTCGAGCACTGGCGGAAATGACCCGTTTTGCAGTGAATCAGGGCGCCAACCCGATGACCTTCCTCGGTCTTGCCGGGGTGGGCGATTTGATCGTCACCTGCTCGTCGCCGAAAAGCCGCAATTACCAGGTCGGGTTCGCCCTCGGCCAGGGCCTGAGCCTGGAGGAAGCGGTGACGCGTCTGGGTGAAGTCGCCGAAGGCGTGAACACGCTCAAAGTGCTCAAGGCCAAGGCTCAGGAGGTGGGCGTCTATATGCCGCTGGTCGCCGGGCTGCACGCGATCCTGTTCGAAGGGCGCACGCTAAATCAAGTGATTGAGCTGTTGATGCGCGGCGAACCGAAAACCGACGTCGACTTCATCTCGACCAGCGGTTTCAACTAAGCACGCTTTGTAAATAAGCAGGGGAGCACGACATGAACGATCCGAAAATGGAAACCAAGTACGAGTCCATCCTGCTGCGGGTGCTGTGGATGATTGTCTTCGTGCTGGTCTGGCAAGTGGCGCAGTTCATCCTGGGCGCGGTAGTGCTGGTGCAACTGATCTATCGTTTGTTCTATGGCGCCCCGAGCGCCAGCCTGATGAACTTTGGCGACAGCCTGAGCCAGTTCCTGGCGCAGATCGGTCGTTTCGGCAGCTTCCACAGCGACCAGAAACCCTGGCCGTTCGCCGACTGGCCGACGCCGCGTACACCGGAAGGTGAAGCGCCGCATGTTGTGGCGCCCGCGCCGCATCCGGCCCGAGATGAGGAACCCAAGCTATGAAACTCTGGGTATTGCGTCATGGTGAAGCTGAACCGTATGGCTCGCGTCCTGATTCCGAGCGAGCGCTGACTCTTCGTGGTCGCGAAGAAGTGCTGCGCAGTGCGGCCGAGTTGATCGGTCAGCCGATTACCGCGATCTACGCCAGCCCTTACCTGCGTGCGCAACAGACCGCGCAGTTGGTGCGCGACGCGCTGGGGTTCGAACCGAACATCCGCACCGTCGAGTGGCTGACGCCCGACAACCGCCCGCAAGCGGTGTCGGAGCAGTTGGTGTCGGTGGATAACGCGCTGTTGGTCAGCCACAACCCGCTGGTGGGCAATCTGCTCGGTTACCTGCAACACGGTCACCTGCAAGAGCCGGAAACCGTCAAGACCGCCGGCCTGGCAGAGCTAGAAGGTGACCTGCCGCCGGCCGGCGCCATGAAACTCAAGGGCATCAAACACCCTTAGCACTGTCGGTACAGGGCATCAATGTGGGAGCGAGGCTTGCCCGCGATTGCATCGACGCGGTCTGATTCATAAACCGCAGCGCCTGCATCGCGGGCAAGCCCGGCGCCTACAGGGGGCTGCGGTGTTGCTGATTTTTGTAATGAAATAGTCAACCAAGCAACCGCTTGGTTGACTACGCTTGCTCCAGACCAAAAATTCAGGAGCGAGTCGCATGTCTGCTGCTTTTCGTTTGCCGCTGGATGTTTTCTACGAGCGTGAGGCCCGTCATCCACGCCAGCGTTTTCTGGTCCAGCCCACGGGTGGCGGGCAAGTTGAAACACTGACCTGGGCCGACGTCGGCCATCAGGCTCGCTGCGCCGCGCACTGGCTGCGCGCCCGCGAATTGCCGCAAGGCAGCCACATCGCACTGATCTCGAAAAACTGTGCCCACTGGATCATCGCCGACCTGGCGATCTGGATGGCCGGGCATGTCTCGGTGCCGTTGTACCCCAACCTGACCGCCGAATCGGTGGCCCAGGTACTCGATCATTCCGAAGCAGCGCTGGCGTTTATCGGCAGGCTCGATGACTGGCCGAGCATGTCCCTCGGCGTCAGACCTGAGCTGCCGACGATCAGTCTGCCGTTGCACCCACCGGGCACCTTCGATTTCAGCTGGGCCGACCTGCAACGCAGCTCACCCATCCAGGATGACCCCACGCCGGCAGCCGATCAGTTGGCCACTATCATTTACACCTCCGGCACCACCGGCCTGCCCAAAGGCGTGATGCACAGTTTCGGCAATCTGGGGTTCGCCACCACCCGCGGTACGCAGCTATTCGGCCTCAACGAGTCGGACCGGCTGTTGTCCTACCTGCCGCTGTGCCATGTGGCCGAGCGGATGTTCGTTGAGTTGGCGTCGATTTACACCGGGCAGACGGTGTTTTTTGCCGAGAGTCTCGACACCTTCCTGACGGATTTAAAGCGCGCCCGGCCTACTGCCTTGTTCGGTGTGCCGCGGATCTGGACCAAATTCCAGATGGGCGTGTACAGCAAGATCCCGGCAAAACGCCTGGATTTTCTGCTCGGGCTGCCCTTCATCGGCAAGCGGGTCGGGCATAAAGTCCTCGCCGGGCTGGGGCTGGACGCGTTGCGCGTTGCCTTGTCCGGCGCTGCGCCCGTGCCACAAACCTTGCTGCTGTGGTACCGCAAACTGGGGCTGGACGTGCTGGAGGTCTACGGCATGACCGAGAGCTGCGGCTATTCGCACATTGGCCGGCCCGGCGAGAACAAGTCCGGCTGGATCGGCAAGCCGTGCCCTGAGGTAGAAGTGCGGATCGACGAATCGGGCGAGGTCATGGTGCGCAGCGGCGCGACCATGCTCGGCTATTTCAAGGAACCACAGAAAACCGCTGAAACCATCACCGGGGACGGCTTCCTGCGCACCGGCGACAAGGGTGAGGAAGACGCCGAAGGCAACCTGCGCCTGACCGGACGCCTAAAAGAAATTTTCAAGACCAGCAAGGGCAAGTACGTCGCGCCGGCACCGATTGAAAATCGCCTGGCGGTGCATTCGCGGATTGAACAAGTGTGCGTGGTCGGTGACGGTTTGAGTGCACCGCTGGGGCTGTGCGTGCTATCGGCGGTCGGGCAGCAGGACGCCAGCGGCACGGCGAGGGCGGGGCTGCACTCAAGCCTGGAAAAACTCCTGGATGAGGTCAATGGCGTCCTCGACAAACACGAGCGTTTGCGGCGTCTGGTGGTGGTCAAGGACAGCTGGGCCGTGGAAAACGGCTTCCTGACGCCAACACTGAAGATCAAGCGCAACGTGATCGAAGCGGCTTACGGCGACCGCTTCGAAGAATGGAGCGAGCGCAGCGAGGCGGTGCTGTGGCAGGATTGAGCCACGAACAAAACCAACAAAGGAAAGCAGCGATGAGTCTGTGGCGTACCACTCCCAACATCGAGCAGTTGAACGCGATCCAGAAAAACACCATCGGCGAAGTGCTGGATATCCGCTTCGAAGCGTTTGACGAAGGCTCCCTGACCGCGAGCATGGTCATTGACCACCGCACTCACCAGCCTTACGGCCTGCTGCACGGCGGCGCGTCTGTGGTGCTGGCCGAAACGGTCGGCTCAATGGCCAGCTACCTGTGCATCGACGCCAGCAAGTTTTACTGCGTGGGCCTGGAAATCAACGCCAACCACCTGCGCGGCCTGCGCAGTGGGAGGGTGACGGCCGTGGCCACGCCCATCCACATTGGCCGCACGACACACGTCTGGGACATCCGCTTGACCAGCGATGAAGGCAAGGCCAGTTGCGTGTCGCGCCTGACCATGGCGGTCGTGCCGCTGGGGGAGAACCCGCCGGCCCGCTAAACGAAGCCTGCATCCGCCTCGTATAGCCGCTGTCGAGCCCCGGCGAGGCTGCGTTCGGCTGCGAAGCCGTCGTGAAATCTACCAACGCGGTGTTTCAGGTTGACCGCGAACGCAGCCTCGCCAAGGCTCGACAGCTGCTACAGGGATCTTCATCAGCGTTTCGGTATTGCCCTGACCGGACTGTCATCATTCCTGTCACTTACAGTCATTGCTGTCAGCCGTCGTCTTACGGACAATCAACGCCTGTTCTCGCTCATGGATTTGCCGGTATGTCGCAACAGATATTTTTCGCCCACGCCAATGGCTTTCCTTCCGGAACCTACGGCAAGTTGTTCGCGGCGCTGGCGCCCGAGTATCAGGTGACGCATCTGGAGCAGCACGCTCATGACCCGCGTTTTCCCGCGGACGACAATTGGTACAACCTGGTGGACGAACTGATCCATCACCTCAAGCAGCAAGCGGAACCGGTGTGGGGCGTCGGCCATTCCTTTGGGGGCGTGCTGCACTTGCACGCGGCCTTGCGTTGCCCGGAGTTGTATCGCGGCGTGGTGATGCTCGATTCACCGGTCCTGACCCGCACTGATCAATGGGTCATTCGCGCCGCCAAGCGTTTCGGCTTCATCGACCGCTTGACCCCGGCCGGCCGTACCCTGGGGCGCCGAGAAGAATTCGCCGACCTCGAAAGTGCGCGTAGCTACTTCTCAGGCAAAACCTTGTTCCGCAGTTTTGACCCGGAATGCTTTGACGCCTACTTGCAACACGGTTTGCACAAGGTGGGTGACACACTGCGCCTGCGCTTCGATCCTGCCACGGAAATCAGCATCTACCGTGGCGTGCCCCACACCAGCCCCGGTCGCACGCGTCAGCTGAAAGTGCCGCTGGCGGTGGTGCGCGGGCACAAGAGTCGCGTGGTGATGCGTCATCACGCCAGCGCTGTCGGACGCATGCCGCAGGGTGAATCCCTGACGCTGCCCGGCGGTCATATGTTTCCTCTCGAACGTCCACACGACACGGCCACGCTGCTGAAAACCCTGTTCAGCCGATGGGACGGTCGCCGTCAAAAGGATTGCGCATGAGCAATGCCGTCGAAGAAGTCCGTCTGAGCCTGCCGCACATCGAGTTGGCGGCACACTTGTTCGGTCCTGAAGACGGCTTGCCGGTGATTGCGCTGCATGGCTGGCTGGACAATGCCAACAGCTTTGCCCGACTGGCGCCCAAGCTCAAAGGCTTGCGCATCATCGCCCTGGACATGGCCGGTCACGGTCATTCCGGGCATCGCCCGCCTGGCGCCGGTTACGCGATGTGGGATTACGCCCATGACGTGTTGCAAGTCGCCGAACAACTGGGCCTCAAGCGGTTTGCACTGATGGGGCACTCCATGGGGGCCATCGCCTCGTTGATCATTGCCGGGTCGATGCCGGAGCGCGTCACACACCTGGCGTTGATCGACGGCCTCATTCCTCCTACAGACAAAGGCGAAAATGCCGCCGAGCGCATGGGCATGGCCCTGCAAGCGCAGCTGGATTTGCGGGAGAAGCAAAAACCGGTCTACAACACCCTCGATCGCGCCATCGAAGCGCGCATGAAGGGGTTGGTGGCGGTCAGTCGCGAAGCCGCCGAGCTGCTGGCCCAGCGCGGCTTGATGCCCGTGCCGGGCGGTTACACCTGGCGCACCGACAACCGCCTGACGCTGCCATCGCCGCTGCGTCTGACCACCGAACAGGCAATGGCTTTTGTCCAGCGAGTCAGTTGTCCGGCCAAACTGGTGGTCGCGGCCGACGGCATGCTCGCCAAACATTCCGAGTTGCTGGAACGTCTACCCTTTAGCCGTGAACAGCTGCCAGGCGGTCATCATTTGCACCTGAATGACGAAACCGGCGCCGACCTTGTCGCAGACTGTTTCAATCGGTTCTTCGCCGTTCCTTGACTTGCGCCGGGCAACTGTCGAGGCTGGGCGGGTTGAAATGGGAGACAACCATGATAGATCGCTATACCGCTGCGACCCCGAACGGCCACAAGGTCTCTATCGTGATCGAGGAACCCGGCCTGCATGCGCCGGATTTCGACAAAAAGGAACGAACGTTAAAAGGGGCTCAGGCCATGCTGATCCGATGAGCCTGTCCATGCGTTCACTCAGTCTGCTGGCGTTGTGCTGTTTCAGTCCTTTATCGTTTGCCGCGGATGTCCCCGGCAGTCAGGACTTGCCGATCCTGCCGCGCATGGAAGATGCGCAGATCGTTGATTATCGTCCGGCCGTCGAGCTCGAACGGATTTACCCCCTGGGTTCGATCCGCAAGATCAGTGGCCAGTTGCGCTTTGACGGTCAGGTCACGGCACGCGGGCAAACCACCTCGGTCACCTATGAGTTGCCGCCGGAGCATTCCTCCACCGAAGCCTTTACCGCCGCGCGGGAAGCCTTGCAAAAACAGGGCGCCGAGTTGCTGTTCTGGTGCCAGGCCCGCGATTGCGGCGAAAGCAGCCTGTGGGCCAACGAAGTCTTCGGCAATGCCAAGCTCTACGGTGCCGACGATCAACAGGCGTATTTGCTGCTGAGATTGGCGGCGCCACAGGACAATTCGCTGGTGGCGCTCTACAGCATCACTCGCGGCAACCGCAAAGCCTACCTGCATGTCGAGCAATTCGATGCGGCGGCGCCGTTGGGCGACTTGTTGCCGACGTCGGCCACTCTGCTGCGTCAGCTTAAAAGCACCGGTGAACTCGATTTCCCGAAACTGAACGCTGATCCCGACGACACGTGGCTGCGTCTGATTTCACGCGGACTGAACCTGGACACCACCTTGCGAGTCAGTGTTTCCGGTGCCAAGGCTGAGGCCTGGCGTCAGGCATTGATTGCTCAGGGCGTGCGTGCGGCGCGACTGGAAGGCGGCACCGTCGAAGGCTCTGGCCTGCACATCGAGCTGTTGCGATAAGCTGCACAGGCGAATGCGCACGGCGCATTCGTCTACCCTTTGTTGACTGATTTTTTCGAGACTTTACATGCCCAATAATGATCGGCTGTTGGTGCAGATTCTGCTCCTGGTGCTGTTTGGTGCGAGCTTCTGGGTGATGGCGCCGTTCTGGTCGGCGCTGTTCTGGGGCGCGGTGCTGGCGTTTGCCAGTTGGCCGCTGATGCGTTTGTTGACCCGCTGGCTCAATGGCCGCGAATCCTTGGCGGCAGCGCTGCTGACCCTCGGCTGGATGTTACTGGTGGCCGTGCCGCTGGTATGGCTGGGGTTCAACCTGGCCGACCATGTGCGTGACGCCACGGTGTTTATCAAGGATGTACAAGTCGAAGGCCTGCCGCAGGCGCCTGACTGGTTAGGCAGTGTTCCCTTTGTGGGCGCACGGCTGGTGGTGGTCTGGAACAGCATCGATGAACAGGGCGCGGCGATGATGGTCGCGCTCAAGCCTTATCTGGGGCAGGTCGGTAACTGGCTGCTGGCGCGCAGTGCGCAGATCGGCGGCGGGATTCTCGAGCTGACACTGAGCATCGTGTTTGTGTTCTTTTTCTACCGCGACGGCCCGCGTCTGGCGATCTTTGTTCATGGGTTGCTGGAGCGCCTGATCGGCGAGCGTGCCGGGTATTACATTGATCTGGTGGCGGGCACGGTGCAGCGGGTGGTGAACGGCGTGATCGGTACGGCAGCGGCGCAGGCCGTGCTGGCACTGATCGGGTTCCTGATCGCCGGGGTGCCGGGAGCCTTGGTACTGGGCATCGTGACCTTCCTGCTCAGTCTGATTCCGATGGGGCCACCGCTGGTGTGGATTCCGGCAACGGCGTGGCTGGCGTGGAAAGGTGAGTACGGGATGGCGGTGTTCCTGGGAATCTGGGGCATGTTCATCATCAGTGGCGTCGACAACGTGCTCAAGCCGTACCTGATCAGCCGGGGCGGGAATCTGCCGTTGGTGATTGTGCTGCTGGGGGTGTTCGGCGGGTTGATTGCGTTTGGTTTTATCGGGCTGTTTATCGGGCCGACGTTGTTGGCGGTGGCATACAGCTTGCTGACTGACTGGAGCAAGAGTCAGGCTCGGGTAGAAGATCGCCGCCCTTAGATTTTTGTATTCAGGCTTATGGCCCCATCGCGAGCAGGCTCACGCCTACACTGGATCTGTGTCGTTCACAAATCCCCTGTAGGCGTGAGCCTGCTCGCGATAGGGTCGCTGCGGTCTACCGGGCTTGACGCTTGGCTCAGGTCGCGACGTTCAGGTACTTGCCCACCGTCGCCACGTTATCGAGCGAATACTGTTTGCTCAGATTGGCGACCATCTTGTGCAGCGCATCGTTGACGTTGAACTGATCGGTCGAGCTGTCACTGGTTTTCTCACGGCCTGCTTGCAAGGCTGCTTTCAATTCATCGCTGCTGACACCGCCGCTGCTGTCACTGTCCAGTGCCTTGAGCAGTGCGGCGCTGGTGTCGGTGCTGGTCGATGACGGGCGGTTGCTCGCCTGCAGCGCGCTGCTCAGTTCGGTGGCGGTCACGCTGCCATCACTGTCGGTATCGAGCTGGCCGAACAGTTCCTCGCTGGACACCTGCTGTGGCGGTGGGGGCGCAGGGGCGAGGCTGGCGGCGAGTTCGTCCTTGCTGACGGTACCGTCCTGGTTCTTGTCCAGGGCCGAGAAGATTTCCTTGCTGTCGGCACTGCTGCCAGCGCTGGTCAGGCCGGTGCTCAGCTCGTCGCTGCTGATGGCGCCGTCACCGTCGGTGTCCAGGGCGCTGATCATTGCATCGGCGAGTTCAGTGCTCGGTGGTTGATCGTGTTGCGGTGGCGGAGGCGGGGCCATCGCGGCCATTTCTTCACTGCTCAGGTTGCCGCTGTTATCGCTGTCGAGGTCGGCGAAATTTTTGCTCAGGTTGACCACCAGGCCGTCGTCGGATTTTTGCGACAAGGCACTTTTCAGCTCGTCCTGATCCACCGCGCCGTCGCTGTTGGTATCGAGCTTGGCCAGCAGTTCTTTCTGGAACGGCTGGCTGCGGGCGGTATTGTTTGTGGTGCTGCTGGTGCTGGTATAGCTCGTGTAGTTGCTGACGCTACCGATCATTGTGCTCACTCCCTGGAATGGAAAACCGGTGGGGACACCGGCTTCTGCAGCCTCAAGGGGCAAGGTGTCGTGGGTATGTGAGGTTTGTACCGGTCAGTACACAGATCACGACAGGTACTTGTCGCAGCTGGCGAAGCCTGCGTTCGGCTGCGAAGCAGTCGCTAGACCCTTCACCGCGGTGTTTCAGCAAGATAGAGTCAGTCGGTTTACGACTGCTGCGCAGCCGAACGCAGGCTTCGCCAGCTGCTACAGGGATCTAGGTAGATCAATGACGGCGGTCAAACCACCGCCTGGTGTTTCTTCCAGGCTCAATTGCCCGCCCAGTCGTTCCGAAGCCTCGCGGGCGATGGTCATGCCCAGGCCGACACCGCCGGAGTTGCGGTTGCGTGAGCCTTCCAGGCGAAAGAACGGCTCAAACACCGCCTCACGTTTATCTGCCGCAATACCCGGCCCATGGTCAATCACCCGAATTACCAGGGTTTCGCGACTGTCTTCGAGGGTGATCAACGCTTGTCCCGCGTAGCGCAGCGCGTTATCCAGCAGATTATTGATACACGAACGCAACGCCATCGGCTGGACTTGCAGCGGGGCGCAGTGACCGCTGGCCTGCACATCGGCGCCCTGGTCCTGGGCGTTTTCACACAACGATTCCACCAACGCTTGCACGTCCATCCATTGCCGGGCCTCGCTGGTGCGCTGTTCATGCAGATACGTCAGGGTGGCGTCGAGCATGCTGATCATGTCGTCCAGGTCCTGACGCATCTGACCTTGCAGCTTCTCGTCGTCGATCTGCTCCAGGCGCAATTTGAGTCGCGACAGCGGCGTGCGCAGGTCATGGGACACCGCGCCAAGCATCCGCGAGCGCTGCTGCACCTGTTCGATGATGCGTTTCTGCATCAAGTTGAAGGTGTAGGCCGCTTGCCGCGCTTCCCGTGGCCCCGACTCATCCAGCGGCGTGCTGTCGAGGTTTTCGCTCAAGCGCTCGGCGGCATCGCTCAGGCGCTGGATCGGTCGGCTCAGCAGTTTGGCGCCGTACCAGGCCGCAATGACCAGCGAGATCAATTGAAAGGTCAGCGGCACCAACGGCCCGCCGAACCATGGTCGAGGCGGGCGGTTTTCAAAGCGTGGGTCCATCGGTGGGCGCTGCCCGTCGAGGCCTTGGGAAAACTGCGGCCGTGGCGGTGGAGGAGGGGGCGGGCCGTAATGGTGAAACCAGGCAAAGGCCAACAGGTGCGCAAGGAAAATCGCCAGCAACAGCACGCCGAACAGGCGGCCGAACAGCGTATCGAAGCGCGCACGCATCAGCCGATGTCTCTGGCGTCGAACAGATAACCCTCACCGCGAACGGTCTTGATCAACTGCGGGGCTTTGGGGTCATCACCGAGTTTCTGGCGCAGGCGCGAGACCAGCAGGTCGATGCTGCGATCAAAGGCCTCGATCGAGCGGCCACGAGCGGCGTCCAGCAATTGCTCGCGGCTGAGCACCCGGCGCGGACGTTCGATAAACACCCAGAGCAGGCGGAACTCGGCGTTGGACAGGGGCACCACCAGGCCGTCGGCGGCAATCAACTGGCGCAACACGCTGTTCAGGCGCCAATTGTCGAAGCGAATGTTCGCCCGTTGTTCGGTGCGATCATCGCGCACCCGTCGCAGAATGGTCTGAATCCTCGCCACCAGTTCACGGGGTTCAA
The DNA here is from genome assembly GCF_015461845.1 of Pseudomonas mucoides. GTDB lineage: Bacteria > Pseudomonadota > Gammaproteobacteria > Pseudomonadales > Pseudomonadaceae > Aquipseudomonas > Aquipseudomonas mucoides. The sequence goes on from NZ_JACOPW010000005.1 coordinate 173,109, forward strand.
ACGGTTTGGCCATGTAGTCATCGGCGCCCAGTTCCAGGCCGATGATCCGGTCGGTCGGTTCGCAGCGGGCCGTGAGCATCAGGATCGGAATGTCCGACTCGGCACGCAGCCAGCGACACAACGACAAACCGTCTTCGCCCGGCAGCATCAGGTCCAGCACCACCACATCGAAATGTTCGGCTTGCAGCGCCAGACGCATCGCCGCGCCGTCGGTGACCCCGCTGGCGTGGATGTTGAACCGGGCGAGGTAGTCGATCATCAGTTCGCGAATCGGGACGTCATCGTCGACGATCAGGGCGCGAATGCTCCAGCGTTTGTCATCGCCGGGCGCTTTTTGATCGTCGTTCAAAGGGGCTTGGGTGTTGTGCATGCGTGCGTTCATCTGCCAGAGAGGCTGCCAACCACAAAGATGGGCTGCGAGGTTGTGGCTTCAGCATAGGCGTCCGGCCCGGAGGCGGGAAGTGCTGTAAGGACGTGTTGCGGCTGCCGACGGTAGCGATGAAGGATGTTGTGAGCGTGTCATGAGTGTATCGGCCTCGACACAATTGGCCAAAGGACTAGTCTTGCCTGAGCGCCGATGACGAATTACCGATCATCGGGTCCCGCAGCGCCGCTGGTTCCGCTACAATGCGCGCCGATTTCGTCCTGCCTGAGAGCCCTCACATGTCCGTCTGCCAGACTCCTATCATCGTCGCCCTGGATTTCCCCACCCGTGACGCCGCACTGAAGCTGGCCGACCAGTTGGACCCGAAGCTGTGCCGGGTAAAAGTCGGCAAGGAACTGTTCACCAGCTGCGCGTCGGAAATCGTCGGCACCCTGCGTGACAAGGGTTTTGAAGTGTTCCTGGACCTGAAATTCCACGACATCCCGAACACCACCGCCATGGCCGTCAAAGCTGCGGCGGAAATGGGCGTGTGGATGGTCAATGTTCACTGCTCCGGCGGCCTGCGCATGATGGCGGCCTGCCGTGAAGTGCTGGACCAGCGTACCGGGCCCAAGCCGCTGCTGATCGGCGTGACCGTGCTGACCAGCATGGAACGTGAAGACCTGGCCGGTATCGGTCTGGACATCGAGCCACAGGAGCAAGTGTTGCGCCTGGCCGCGCTGGCGGAAAAAGCCGGGATGGACGGTCTGGTGTGCTCGGCACTGGAAGCCCAGGCCTTGAAGTCGGCTCACCCGTCGTTGCAACTGGTGACCCCGGGCATTCGTCCGGCGGGCAGTGCGCAAGACGATCAACGCCGCATCCTGACCCCACGCCAGGCCCTGGACGCCGGTTCCGATTATCTGGTGATTGGCCGTCCGATCAGCCAGGCAGCTGATCCAGCAAAAGCGCTTGCCGCCGTAGTCGCCGAACTCGCCTGACCCAACGCCGAAGATCAAAATGTAGGAGTGAGCCTGCTCGCGATTGCGGTCTATCAGTCGACATCATCATTGACTGATACACCGCTATCGCGAGCAGGCTCACTCCTACAGTAGTTTTGTGGTGTCTGGTAAGAGTGGGTTAAACCTTCAACACCAACTTCCCGAAATTCTCGCCGCTGAACAATTTCATCAGTGTCTCCGGGAATGTCTCCAGTCCGTCAACAATGTCTTCCTTGCTCTTGAGTTGCCCCTTGGCCATCCAGCCGGCCATTTCCTGCCCGGCGGCGGCGAACTGGGCGGCGTAGTCCATCACGACAAAACCTTCCATGCGCGCGCGGTTGACCAACAGCGCCAGGTAGTTGGCCGGGCCCTTGACCGCTTCCTTGTTGTTGTACTGGCTGATCGCGCCGCAAATCACCACGCGTGCCTTCATGTTCAGTCGGCTCAGCACGGCGTCGAGAATGTCGCCGCCGACGTTATCGAAATACACGTCCACCCCTTTCGGGCATTCGCGTTTAAGACCGGCGACGACGTCCTCGTTCTTGTAGTCGATGGCACCGTCAAAACCCAATTCGTCGATCAGGAACTGACACTTGTCCGCGCCGCCCGCAATCCCGACCACGCGGCAGCCTTTGATCTTGGCGATCTGCCCGGCGATGCTGCCCACCGCGCCGGCTGCGCCCGACAACACCACCGTGTCACCGGCCTTCGGCGCGCCGACATCGAGCAGGGCGAAGTAGGCCGTCATCCCGGTCATGCCCAGGGCGGACAAGTAGCGTGGCAACGGCGCCAGTTTTGGATCAACCTTGTAGAAACCGCGCGGTTCGCCGAGGAAGTAATCCTGCACGCCAAGCGCGCCGTTGACGTAGTCCCCGACCGCAAACCCCGGGTTGTTCGACGCAACGACTTTGCCTACGCCCAGGGCACGCATCACTTCACCCAGACCGACCGGTGGAATGTAGGACTTGCCCTCGTTCATCCAGCCGCGCATGGCCGGGTCCAGGGACAGGTATTCGTTTTTCACCAGAATCTGACCTGCCGCCGGCTCACCGACCGGTACTTCCTGATAGGTAAAAGTCTCGCGGGTTGCTGGACCCACTGGACGTTTGGCGAGCAGGAACTGGCGATTGGTCTGGGTAGTCATGACAGGCACTCAAGATGAATGAAGCCTTGTTGATAGCCCTTCAGGCCCAATGCCGCAAGTTTGGCTGATACGGCGAATGCACATCGATCCAGTGCAGTGATAGTTGGCACCGTCGTTCTATCACTGCCACGCATGGGCGCCCAACCGGCCACCTGATAGTGCTGCCGTGGCATGACCCTTCGTGGCTAGACTGAAAATACGAAATCCCCCGCACTCGAGGACATAACAATGAGCATGACGTTTTCCGGCCTGGTCGCCGTGGTGACCGGCGCTGCCAACGGTATTGGCCGTGCGACGGCCCAGGCATTCGCGGCCGAAGGGTTGAAAGTGGTGGTGGCCGACATGGACACCGCCGGCGGCGAAGGCACCGTGGCGCTGATTCGTACGGCCGGCGGCGAAGCGACCTTCGTGCGTTGCAACGTCACGCTGGAAAGCGATGTAAAAAATCTGATGGACGAAGTGGTCAACACCTACGGCCGTCTCGACTATGCCTTCAACAACGCCGGCATCGAGATCGAGAAAGGCAAACTCGCCGACGGCACACTGGATGAGTTCGACGCGATCATGGGCGTCAACGTCAAGGGCGTCTGGCTGTGCATGAAGTATCAGTTGCCTTTGTTGTTGGCCCAGGGTGGCGGTGCGATCGTCAACACCGCTTCGGTGGCGGGCCTTGGGGCTGCGCCGAAGATGAGCATTTACGCGGCGTCCAAACATGCAGTCATCGGCCTGACCAAGTCGGCGGCCATCGAATATGCGAAGAAAAAGATTCGCGTGAATGCGGTCTGCCCGGCGGTGATCGACACTGACATGTTCCGCCGTGCCTATGAAGCAGACCCGAAGAAGGGCGAGTTTGCCAACGCCATGCACCCGGTGGGTCGCATCGGCAAGGTAGAGGAGATCGCCAGCGCGGTGTTGTACTTGTGCAGCGACGGTGCGGCGTTCACCACCGGTCATTCGCTGGCGGTGGATGGTGGCGTTACCGCGTTTTGAAATCAGGCGCTGCAATGTAGGAAAAAGCCCGCACGTTTGCGGGCTTTTTTACAGTTCCGTGACGTGGCTGATCAATGTGTTTCAAAGGGTTAGAACCGAGGGTTTTGGCGGCGTTGTCGCACCTCTCCTCCAGCGCTCCTGTGATTAACTGTTTCCCGCAAAACGGACAGGAGTTTGCTTGCTCATGGAATTGAGAATCGATCGACAGGCATTGGTGCCAGTCGTGCAGCAAATCGTCGACGGGTTGGCCGACTGGCTCCGTCGGGACGGAGTGCTGCCGGGGACACGTTTGCCTTCAGCGCGGCAAATTGCACGGGTCAATCTGCTCAGTCAATCCAGCGTCGTCGAAGCCTGTGAGCGCCTGGTCGCACAAGGCATGCTGGCGCCGCGTCAGGGCTCCGGTTTCATAGTTGCCCATCCTGCGCAGGGACCGGGTTGTCCCTGGTCAGAAGGGGCGGACGTAACGCAGGAGTGCGTGACGGGCAAACTTCAACTGGGCTGTGGCAGCCTGCCCGAAAGCTGGCGTGAAACCGACGATTTGAGCTACGCGATTCGCCAGGTTAGCCGCACCGACATGGCTGCTTTGTTCAGCTACAGCACGCCACTGGGGTTGCCAGCCTTGCGATCGCAGATCCTCAAGCGTCTCCAGCCACTCGACATCGAAGTGGATGAACGACGGATACTGACCACCACCGGGGCGACTCACGGGCTGGATCTGATCGTGCGTACGTTGCTTAAACCCGGGGATTGCGTGGTGGTGGAAAGCCCGGGGTATTCGCTGTTGTTCGATCTGCTCAGGCTGAACGGCGTGACGATGATCGAGGTGCCGCGTACCCCCCGCGGGCCTGATACGCAGGCGCTTGAAGCGTTGTTGCTGAAGTACCGGCCCCGTGCGCTGTTTATCAATAGCTTCTACCACAACCCGACCGGCAGCAGCCTGGCACCCGCCGTGGCGCAGCAGGTGCTGCAACTGACCCGAGACCACGGTGTACTGGTCATCGAAGACGACGTCTTTGCCGATTTGCACCGCGGCCCCGGCACTCGCCTCGCGGCGCTGGGGATCGACGACAACGTCATCTACGTCGGTAGCTACTCTAAAACCCTCAGCAGTTCATTGCGCGTCGGCTTTGTCGTCGCCAGTGTCGCGGTTGTTTCGCGACTGGCCGAGGTCAAGATGACCAGCAGCATGGGCGCTTCAAGATTCTGCGAATCGGTGCTGGCTTGCCTCTTGGCCAGCGGCGCGTATCGCAAATTGGTCCAGCGTCAGCGCCAGCGATTGAACACCGACAGAGAGGCTGCCTTGCAGATACTCGAAGATGCCGATTGGGAGGTTTTCGGCAAACCGGTGGGCGGATTGTTCATCTGGGCACGATCACGAATGTCTGACTACGCTCAGGTGCGCACGCAAGCCCGACGCTTCGGTGTGTTGTTGTCTTCCGCCACTGCATTCAATCCCGGCGGTGAGGCCACGGACTGGCAGCGCATCAACGTGGCTTGCGCCTGTGATCCTCGTGCCCGGGCATTTTTTCAGGCCACCACTCTGAATCGACCTCAAGCGTTCTGAAAACGACGCGGGCGTAGCTTTTTGCCATTATTCCGACGCCAGAGACTTGTGCTGGCACAGGCCCGTTGCGAATCTGCGTCAACAGACTATGTCAGGGGACTAAGTGCAATGATTTCGGCCGTGCAAGGACGTTTTGCCAACCTCGGTATGGCAAAAAAAATGGGTGTCGGGTTTGTCCTGGTGCTGCTGCTGACCGCGCTGGTGGCAGCCATCGGCGTGTGGTCCCTGCAAACCATCAGTCATCGCTTCGATGGGCTCAAGCAGATGTCGTCGCTCAATAGCGGCTTGCTCAAGGTGCGTCTGCTTGAGCAGGAGTACGCCTTGCACGGCAACCCGAAAACCGCCGATGCCCTGCACGAAGGCGTTGATGGCCTGATCGCTCTGGCGACCCAGCTCAAGGCTGCGTCCGCGGCTAACGTGCCGGTGATGAATGATGTCGAGCAGTCGCTGGGTGCTTATCGCAAGGCGTTCGATGAGTTTGTCTCGCTGAGTCAGGCCAAGGACCTGGCGCTGGAAATGGCCAGCTGGTCGGTGTCCAGCGTGGCCAACAACCTTGATGTGTTGCAAGCCGGCCTGGCCGATGATGGCGCCTACACCTTGAAGCAATCCGAAGGTAAGGAGGGTGGGCAATTCCTTGAGCAGGCCAGTCAGGTCAGCCAGGTCTCGCGGTTGATGTTGCAGGCCATGAACGAGGCGCGCGTGCGTCTGGACCAGAGCCGCAAGGGTGACGACAGCGCAGGCCAGGGCAAGATCGAGCAGGCGGACCAGGCGTTGACCCAGGCCGAACAGCTGAAAACCACGGTCAAGGATGAGGGCTATCAGACGGTCCTCAATGAAGTGAGCGGTCACATCGGCAGTTTCAGCGAAAAACTGACGGAATACACCGGCCTGTTGGCCCAGGAGAAAACCGTCTACGAACAGTTGCATCAGCGCGCCGCGCAAGTGGTGGAGCGGGTGGATCAAGCCTATGTCGCCGAAGACCAGTCGATGCAGGCCGAGCTGAAAAAGAACTCGTTGCTGATCATAGGCTCCTCAGCCTTGGCGTTGCTGGTCGGGCTGGTGGCGGCGTGGGTGATTACCCGGTTGATCGTGGCACCGCTGCGCAGTGTGATCCTGGTTGCCCAGCAAATTGCCGCGGGTGATTTGAGTGCGACGGTTGAAGTGACGCGCCGTGACGAGATCGGCCAATTGATGCAGGCGATGCAGCAGATGGGCGCCGGGCTCAGCAGCATCGTCAGTGGCTTGCAGGCCGGTATCGAGCAATTGGCCAGTTCGGCGCATTCACTGTCGGCGGTGACCGAGCAGACCAACCTGGAAGTCAGCAGTCAGAAAGAAGAAACCGAGCAGGTCGCCACGGCGATGAACCAGATGACCGCGACGGTGCACGACGTGGCGCGCAATGCCGAAGAGGCGGCCCAGGCCGCACAGACCGCGGATGGCAAAGTCGAAAGCGGTCAGCAAGTGGTGCGCCAGAGCATGGCACGCATCGAGCAACTGGCGGATTCGGCGACGTCGGCCAGTTCCAGCATCGAAAGCCTGAGCGCAGAGATCCAGAACATTGGCACAGTGCTCAGCGTGATCAAAAGTGTTGCCGAACAGACCAACCTGTTGGCGCTCAACGCGGCGATCGAAGCCGCGCGGGCAGGCGAGCAGGGCAGGGGGTTTGCCGTGGTGGCCGACGAGGTCCGGGCGCTCGCCAAGCGTACCCAGCAATCGACCGAGGAGATCGAGCGACTGGTCAGTGCCTTGCGCTCGGCCGCTCAATCGTCGGTGCAGCAGATTCAGAACAGCGGCGAACTGGTGAAACTCGCCGTCAGCGATGCGTTGCAGACCGAGAGTGCGCTGGGGAGTATTGCGGCAGCGGTGTCGTTGATTCAGCAGATGAACCAGCAGATTGCCGCGGCAGCCGAGGAGCAGAGTTCGGTGGCCGAGGAAATCAATCGCAGCGTCACGAGCATTCGCGCGAGCGCGGATCAGTCGTCACTGGCGATGCAGGGCAACGCGGCGTCCAGCATTGAGCTGGCTCAGCTCGGGCTTGAACTGAAAGGGATGGTGGGGCACTTCCGGCTCTGAAGAGCCCTGTGATCACTGTGGGAGCCTTGTGGGAGCGAGCTTGCTCGCGATGACGGCCCGACAGCCAACCCATCTCTCCCGACTGCACTCCCCACCCAACCCAACCCAAAAAAAAGCCACCTTCGCAGGTGGCTTTTCTATTCTCGCAAATCAGTCGTAGATCACTTTCTTTTTCCAGTCGGCATCGGCGTCGACTTGTTTGAGGCCTACGTTCAACTGGTTTGCCTCACCCTCAACGGCAGCGATGTTGTCCATCACCATGGCGTTGGCGCGAGCCAGGAGTTTCTCCAGGTATTCCAATTGCTCGGCATAGACCTGCGGCTCTTGCTGTTTACGCAGGTACTGCACGCCACGTTCGAACGCCAGGCGCGCCTGCCCCGGCTGGTTCTGTTGCAAGCAATGCTGGCCAAGGTTGTTGAAGAACTCGATGTGCAGCAGTACCAGGATATGGCGGACTTCGCGGATCCAGCGCTTGGCTTCGTTGGTCGGCAGGAAACCGTCCTGTGCGGCACGGGTGATCTGGCCATGCAGGGCTTCCAGTAGGAAGCGTACGTCCTTGGCCTTGGCTTCGGTCTGGATCGGTGCTGGCGGATTGTTGACCGGGATCGACTCGCCCTGGGCGGCAAGGGCCTCCAGTTCGGTGATCCGCGCCCTGAGGTTGGCACTGGTCTTTTCCAGGTTGAGCAGGCGCTGGCAGACGTTGAGCTCCAGGCGGGTCAACAGCAGCTTGAGCGCCGGTGTCATCAACTGGCCGGGAAAGGTCTCGGTGATCTCGCCGCAGCGACGCAGGCGGTCGTTGAGCTCAACCTTGGTACGGGCCTTTTCCAGCTTGTTGTTTTCCACCACATGGTTCATGTAGCCAATGGCGATCAATAGTGCGATCCCGGCTACAACTAGCAGGGTGATCATGAGTGGTGTCACCGGTAAGACCTCTTTATAGGGTTTGCGTTCGAGTGTAGTGGCTTGCCATTGGGGCGCATAGGCCGCTCGACGACTTGAATCAGCTATGGCCATAAATGTATCGGCCGTTGCTCTGCTTATATAAATGGTGGCGAAGATGTTCCAGATTGCCATCATCTTGATGGCGTGGACTATAGCGTCTTGAAGGAGGCCGGAATATAGGCGTTGGGGGCCAGTCTGTGGAAAAGCCCGAAACGCGTCTGAAAGCAGGGCGAAGTCATTGATTTAAATAAATTTATATCTGGGGGTTGACGACCCCTCAATCCATCCATAGAATGCGCGCCACTTACAGCGTAAAGCACACAGCGAAACGCGGTAGGGAGTGAATGTTGTACGTGTGTCCCCTTCGTCTAGTGGCCTAGGACACCGCCCTTTCACGGCGGTAACAGGGGTTCGAGTCCCCTAGGGGACGCCAATGCGGGAATAGCTCAGTTGGTAGAGCACGACCTTGCCAAGGTCGGGGTCGCGAGTTCGAGTCTCGTTTCCCGCTCCATTTTTAAACAGCGTTGCTTTCGGGCGGCGTTGAGTGAAACCAGAACCGATATCTTCGGATGCGGATTTGGGCACTGAAATACACACCATGTGTTTCAGTTAGCGTGTCCCCTTCGTCTAGTGGCCTAGGACACCGCCCTTTCACGGCGGTAACAGGGGTTCGAGTCCCCTAGGGGACGCCATTTGCGGGAATAGCTCAGTTGGTAGAGCACGACCTTGCCAAGGTCGGGGTCGCGAGTTCGAGTCTCGTTTCCCGCTCCATATTTAACGAAAACGCCGCTCAGCAATGAGCGGCGTTTTTGTTTGTGCGTTTTTTATGGCGCAACAAAAAAGCTTCTTCGAGTTGTGCCGATCAGTTCAAGTGTTCAGCAACGCAATCCTTGTGGGAGCGAGCTTGCTCGCGATAGCGATGGGGCAGTCAACATTGATGTTGAATGTAACTCCGCCATCGCGAGCAAGCTCGCTCCCCCAGGTTTTGTTCCCTGACTGATGAGCATCAGGTGGGTCGGAAGGCGATCAGAGCTTCGGCAACTGCCCGATGCGCCCCATCATTTCGGTCACGATCTGCAGGTCCAGCAGGAACTGGTCGACCGTCTTGAACTCGTTATCCGTGTGGCCGGTGTATTTCACTTCCGGCCGGGCCAGGCCGAATTGCACACCATTGGGCAGTTCATGCACCGACGTGGCGCCGGCAGAAGTGCCGTACTTGTGTTCCATGCCCAGGTTTTCGCTGGCCACGGCCAGCAAGGCCTTGACCCACTCACCCTCAGGATTGCGATACATCGGCTCGGCGATGGAATAGTCGAACGTTGCCGCTACGTGGCTCTTCTTGCTCCAGGCGCCAATCTTTTCGGCAATTTCGGCCTTGAGGGCTTCCGGGGACTTGCCCTTCGGCACGCGCAGGTTGACCGCCAGCTTGAAGGTTGTGTCATTCATCCCGACAAAGGTCAGAGACGTCGTCAGCGGCCCCATGAAGTCATCGGCAAAACCGACACCCAATTTCCCGCCCAGGTAATCCAGCCCCCAGTTGTCGGCAGCGTAGCGGGCGGCGTCGGTGATGTGGTTGTGCTTGAGCGCGACTTTTCCGTCGAGGCTGTTGATGAAGTCCAGCATCCTGGCGACCGGGTTGACGCCAGACTCGGGCTCGGAGGAGTGGGCGGAAACGCCGGTCACCGTGAGCTTGACGTCCTTGTCGACGACTTTGGCGCTTACCTCGAAGTTTCCACCATTGCGCTTGGCATACTCGCTACCGGCCTTTTGCAGGCTGGCGGCCAGTTCGGCAGGCTTGTCAGTCACTAATGTGGCGACCGAAGCCGACGGAATCTGGTTGGTGGCCAAGCCGCCGGTCATCGAGGTGATTTCCGCGCCCTGGCCCTCGCCGTCACGCCGGGCAAAGCTGCCCATCACGGTGCCGTAGCCTTTTTCGGCGATGACCACCGGGTAGCCGCCGTCCAGCGCCAGGTTGTAGTTGGGCGTCGGGTTGTGTTCGAAGTAATAGGGGATGGCGTCGCCGGTGGTTTCTTCGGTGGTGTCGATCAGCAGCTTGAAATTCCTTGCCAGCGGCAGCTTCTCTTCCTTGATCACCTTCATGGCGTACAGGGCCACCACGATACCGTTCTTGTCATCCTCGGTGCCCCGGCCATACATGCGGTCGCCGATCAGGGTGACCTTGAACGGATCCAGGCGGGTGCCGTCTTTCAGGACCCAGTTCTCTGGCGTCACCGGCACCACGTCGGCATGTGCGTGAATGCCCACCACTTCATCGCCGCTGCCCTCAAGGGAAATTTCATAGACACGGTTGTCGATGTTGCGGAAATTCAGGTTGAAGGACTGGGCAAGGCTTTTGATCTTGTCGGCGATCTTGATGAATTCGGGGTTGTCGTGCTGAGCAACGCCCTCCACCTGGAAGGTCGGGATTGCCACCAGCTCACGCAACGTCTCGGTAGCCGCAGCGCCATATTTCACCCGTGCATAGAGGCCCAGAAGACGATGGATTTCGTTCTGCTGTTCCGGGGTAAGCGTCTTGTTGTCCTGGAAAGCGCTGATGGCCGGGCCGAGGTCGGCGGTTTTGGCCAGGTTGCTTTTGGCCACGCCGGCCAGGAACTGCCTGAAATCCGAGGCTGAGGCGTCGCTGAAATTCTTGAGAATGGTCGCACTCTGTTGCGGGGTGATGTTGGTTTGCGCGGCTACGGTAAACGACGAAAGGCTGGCCAGAATCAGGGTCGACGCGGCCAGATGCTTAAGTGAGAAGTCCATTGTGAAAGGCATTCCTTTGCAGGCGGTTTGTGGGAAGTGTCTGATCGATTGGTCAGAAACATTTCCAAACTAACACCACGTAGGCGTGAAAGGGGAGGCTTTAAAGTGGGATCTGTCGCACAGAAATGCAAAAGCGACGCAGATATGAAAAAGGCCCGCGAGTCAGACTCGGCGGGCCTTTTGCGTGGGCGCAGGTTTTACATCGACAGAATCAGGCGCCCGGCGAACAGGATCAGAATCACCCCCATCGTCCGTTCAAACCAATGCCCCATGCGCATGAACAGCACGCGCACCCGGGTGCTGGAAAAGAACAGCGCGACGATCACAAACCACACCGCATTCACAAAACACATCCAGACCCCATACAGCGCCTGGATGTTCAGCGGTGTTGTGGCGCTGATGATGGTGGTGAAAATCGCCAGGAAAAACAGCGTCGCCTTGGGGTTGGTCGCGTTGGTCAGAAACCCGGTGGTGAAGGCCTTCAACAGCGTTTGTTCGACGACGGGTTCGTCCGGGACTTTATCGCCCTCAAGCGTGGATTTTGGTTTGCTGCGTAGCAAGCTGATCCCGAGGTACAAAATGTAGGCGCCGCCCACGACCTTGGCCACGGTCAACAGCCACGGTGTGGTATGCATCAGGGCGCCGACCCCGAGCAGGGTGTAAAGCACGTGCACGGAAATCCCCGCGCCGATACCCAGCGCCGTGCAGATGCCCACCAACCGGCCGAAACGCACGCTCTGGCGGATGGTCACGGCAAAGTCCGGCCCGGGTGCGACCACGGCCAGGAAGTGAATGGTTGCCAGCGCCAGGAACTCGCCCAAGTAATTCGAAAGCATCTCAACTCCAGAAGGTAAGGGGTGAAGCATTGCCGCGGTAGCCGACAAAGAATGAAAGGCTCAATCGCGGATCCGCCACGCCCGGTGTCACCGAGTGCATACAGCGCGAATTGAACATGATGAAATCGCCCGGCTCGGGGCGTATCTCCAAGGTCGGAGGGCCGAGCAAGGCCGGGTCGATGCCGTAGCTGTCGCCGCGCATCTCGTCGAACCGGTCCGGCGAAATGTCGTCGTCCCACATCTGCAGTGCGCCGCCCTCGGTCGGCATGTTCAGGTAAACGTTGCAGGCAAACTGGGCTTCCAGGCTTCTGGCCTGGTAACTGTCGGGGGCGTCCTTGGCGAAAATGTCGTGGTGGGCAAGAAAACAAACGCCCGGTTTCACCACCCGCGACAGGCCGACATACATCTTGCGACCGTAGAGGTTCTCCAGGTGCGCGCCTGCCGGCCAGGATTCGTCGAGCATGCAGCGCAGGGTGTCGACCGGGGACGAATAGGGCGCGCACCGGTTACGCAATTCCGCAATGTTGCGGGTGGCGCGTTCGAAGTAGTCCTCGATCAGCAGCGGCTGGTTTTCCGCTTCATAAAACGCCATGCCAATGCGGCCGATGCTTGGCGCATTGATATAGCCTTCGAAACCGGGGGCGAGGATCTTGTCGCCAATCTGAATCGCCAGCGGCTGGGGCAGCAAGCCTTTGACGCGGATGGCGAGGACTTCTTCATTGGCCAGTTTTTTTATGCACGTCTCATCGAGACGCTCGACGTCAAGCATCATGTCTTAGGTCCATCTATCAGATAGTCAACAGAACCCGCGAGCGCAGGCTCCCCCGGCGTCGGGCGATGACGGTGCCGTCATCGCCCAAATGCTCAGTCCACGGTGTAGTGGACTGACAGCGTTCCCTTCTTCAAGGAAAGGGAGGCGATCGTGACCGTGGCCAATTCCTTCAGGCTACGTACATGGGTGCCGCCGCAGCCGTAGGCGGGCAGTGCCCCGAAACCGATTTCCCGGGCGCCTTCGCGCAATGACGTCAGGCGCGGAAAATCCTCGGCAATCCACTGTTCAATGCCGAGTTGAACGGTTTGGGCGTCGACGTCCTGTGCACTTTCCAGTGCTTTGAACTGCACCCGCCCTTCACCCGGCCAGTGATGCGCCTTGATCGGCATCCAGCCCTTGGCCTGGACGAAGTGACCGATCAGATGCCCGGCTGAATGCATGCGCGTATTGAACTGGCGTCGCTCGCCGTCCACGCGAATCTGGGTCATGCCGGGTTTTACCGGTCGGTCGACGAAATGAATGATCCGCTCAGGATCCTGGATTACCCGCAGGACCTGGCTATCGCCAATTGAGCCGGTATCAAAGGGCTGTCCGCCACCTTGTGGGTGGAACAGCGTGGCGCGCAGCACCACCGCAAATTCGTTTTCGTGGGGCGTGCAATCCAGGACTTCCACATTAGCCTTGAGGTCATCACTATGGAAAAAGAGGCGAAGCGTCATATTCCATGCCCTTATTAAAGTTTCTATTTTTATTATATGAAGCGTGGAATTGCGTGATAATCCGTTCAAACATCAAAGGACTGTTGCGCTGTGAGCATAAATCTTCCACTGCCGCTGCTTGGGGAAATGGCGATTTTCGTCAAGGTTGTCGAGACCGGCAGCTTTTCCGAGGCGGCCCGCCAACTGGGTTCTTCACCTTCGGCGGTCAGTCGCAGCATTTCGCGGCTGGAGAAGGCGCTGGCCACGCGCCTGCTGCAACGAACCACGCGCAAATTACGCTTGAGCGACGGTGGCGAAGAAGTGTTCAAGCGTTGCCAGGAAATGGTCAGCGCGGCCAAGTCGGTGATGGAAATCAGCGGGCAGTTCACTGACGAAGCCGAAGGGTTGGTGCGTCTGAGCGTTCCAAAAGCGGTGGGAAGAATTGTGATTCACCCGCACATGCCGGAGTTTTTACGCCGCTATCCCAAAGTGGATGTAGAACTGATGCTTGAAGATCGCCAGGTCGATTTGATCGATGATCACGTCGACCTGGCGATTCGCATCACCGATCGGCCACCTTCGGGGCTGGTGGGGCGGCAGTTGCTGACGATCGACCATTTGCTCTGTGCGACACCGCAATATTTGGCCGAACACGGGACGCCGACGCACCCCCATGACTTGCTCAATCACAGTTGTATCTACCTGGGTGAAACCCCAAGCGATGCGCGCTGGAAATTCAAGAAAGGCAGCAAATCGGTGACTGTCGGTGTGCGCGGGCGATATGCCGCCAATCATACTGGCGTACGGTTTGGAGCGGTGTTGCAGCACATCGGCATTGGCAGCCTGCCGTATTTCACGGCGCGGCGGGCCTTGGAGAAGGGGGTGATGGTGCAAGTGCTGCCGGACTGGACCTTTCTGGCCTCCTACCACGGCGGGGCCTGGTTGCTGCATTCGCCCACTCGGTACCTGCCTCCCAAAATACGGGTATTGATTGATTACTTGGTGGAGTGTCTGGAGAAGGAGCCGACGTTGGGCAAGCCCGGTAAGTCGAGCAGTCTGGTGATGGGCGTATCGGAGTATGAGCTGCCCGAGAGTGACGGCTTGTTTTGATCGCACAAAAAAGGCCCGCATGTTCAACCATGCGGGCCTTTTGTGTAACTGGTCGGAAATCAGTGCTTGCTTTCGTCGTTCGACATCGCCAGCAGCTGCTTTTCCTGGTTCCAGTCAAACGGTTCGTCGTTCTGTTCAGCTTCGAAGCGACGTTCTTCCAGCGCCTGATACAGATCGATTTCATCATCGGGCATGTAATGCAGGCAGTCACCGGCGAAGTACCACAGCAGGTCGCGCGGAACCAGGTGGGCAATTTGCGGGTAGCGGGTGATTACCTGGCAGAGAATGTCCTGGCCCAGGTATTGGCTTTCGATCGGATCGACCGGCAGCAACGCACGCAATTCATCGAAGCGCTCCAGGAACAAGGCATGGCTTTCTTCGGGAACCTGTTCGGCCTCACCCACGGCGACCAGGATGCTGCGCAAGTGGTCAAGCAAGACGAGATGGTCGGCAACGACGTTGGACACGAGATAAGTCCTCAAGAGCAAAACGGGCGCGGGAGTATAAAGCCCCTGCGCCCGTTTTGCATGGGGGCACTGGATCAGCGGACCTTTCCGGGTGCCAGTGCCAGTTCTTCTTTGTCAAAATCATCGACGTCGATCACCTTGCGTCGTGCCGCTTCGGCGGCCCGCAGGGTTTGCGCTTCCGTTGCCTGCAATACTCCCGCCTCCAGCGCGGCATCGATGACGTGTTCCCCGGCGGCCGGTTTGACCTGGCCACTTTTGAGCGCGATGTGCAGTTTTTTCTGCAGCGGCTGCGCAGCGTTCAACAAATTGCAGGCGTGTTGCAAAGCACCGACGGCGTCCTCGGCCGATTGCGGACGGTAGCAACCGCCCAGCAGCTCTTCGAGCGTCGGGTCGCCCTTGGCGCGACCAATCACGGCAGCCACTTCGGCGCCGAGTTTGTCCGATGGCCCTTTGTGTCGACGGCCGAACGGGAACACGATCACCCGCAACAGGCAACCCAGTACCTTGTTCGGGAAGTTGGTCAGCAGTTCATCCAGTGCCCGTTCCGACTGACCAAGGCTTTCCTCCATGGCCCAGGTAAACAGCGGCGCCATGTGCTCTGGTGAATCGAGATCGTGGTAACGCTTGAGGGCGGCAGAGGCGAGGTACAGGTTGCTGAGTACATCCCCGAGGCGTGCAGACAGGCGTTCGCGGCGTTTCAGTTCACCGCCCAACAGCATCATGCTCAGGTCCGCCAGCATGGCGAACGCTGCGGCCTGACGGTTGAGTGCGCGGAAGTAGCCCTGGCTGAGCGTGTTGCCCGGCGTGTGCTCGAAGTGCCCGAAACCGAGGTTCAGCACCAACGTGCTGGCGGCGTTGCTCACGGCAAAACCAATGTGTTTGAGCAGCAGGCCATCGAACTCGGTAAGGGCCTGGTCCTTGTCTTCACGACCGGCGAGGGCCATTTCCTTGAGTACGAACGGATGGCAGCGAATGGCACCCTGGCCGAAGATCATCAGGTTGCGCGAAAGAATGTTCGCGCCTTCCACGGTGATGAAAATCGGCGCGCCATTCCAGCTGCGACCGAGGTAGTTGTTCGGTCCCATGATGATGGCTTTACCGCCGTGAACGTCCATCGCGTGGCTGATGCACTCGCGACCGCGTTCGGTAAGGTGATACTTGAGAATCGCCGAGAGCACCGACGGTTTCTCACCCAGGTCCACCGCGTTGGCAGTCAACATGCGCGCCGCGTCCATCATCCAGGCGTTGCCGCCGATGCGCGCCATGGCTTCCTGAATCCCTTCGAACGCCGACAATGGAACGTTGAATTGCTCGCGAACCTGAGCGTACTGCCCCGTCACCAGACTGGTGAACTTGGCCGCGCCGGTGCCGACTGCCGGCAACGAAATCGAACGCCCGACCGACAGGCAATTCATCAGCATCATCCAGCCCTTGCCGAGCATTTCCTGGCCGCCGATGAGGAAATCGAGCGGCACGAACACGTCCTTGCCGGAGTTCGGGCCGTTCATGAACGCGGCCCCCAGCGGCAGGTGACGGCGGCCGATTTCAACACCGGCCGTGTCGGTTGGAATCAGCGCCAGGCTGATGCCCAGGTCTTCCTTGTCTCCCAGCAAGTGGTCCGGGTCATAGGCCTTGAAGGCGAGGCCGAGCAGGGTCGCCACCGGGCCTAAGGTGATGTAACGCTTTTCCCAGTTCAGGCGCAGGCCGAGGGTTTCCTTGCCTTCCCATTCACCTTTGCAGATCACCCCGGTGTCGGGCATTGCCCCGGCGTCGGAACCGGCCAGCGGACCGGTCAACGCGAAGCACGGAATGTCGTCACCACGGGCCAGCCTTGGCAGGTAATGATTGCGTTGTTCATCGGTGCCGTAATGCAGCAGCAGTTCGGCCGGGCCGAGGGAATTGGGGACCATCACGGTGGACGCAAGATCGCCGCTGCGGGTCGCCAGTTTCATCGCGACCTGTGAGTGGGCGTAGGCGGAGAAGCCCTTGCCGCCAAATTCCTTGGGAATGATCAGCGCGAAGAAGCCGTTTTCCTTGATGTGTGTCCAGGCTTCAGCGGGCAGGTCCATGTCTTGCCCGATCTGCCAGTCGGTGACCATGGCGCAGAGTTCCTCGGTCGGGCCGTCGATGAAAGCCTGTTCCTCCTCAGTCAGTTGGGCTTTTGGATAGGACAGCAATTTGTCCCAGTCCGGACGGCCGCTGAACAATTCGCCGTCCCACCATACGGTGCCGGCGTCGATGGCGTCGCGTTCGGTTTGCGACATCGGCGGCAGGGTTTTCTGGAACCAGCTGAACAGCGGCGCGCTGAAGAACTTGCGACGCAGGTCGGGCAGCAGCAAGGGGGCCGCAACGGCTGCAATCAACACCCAGAACACCAGCAGCAGCCAACCCGGCGCGTGGCTGAAAGCGCCCATCGCGACGATGTAGACGGCAATAATGCACAGGGCGGGCAGGGGGGCGGTGCGACGATGGGCTAACCAGGCTATCCCGACAATCAGAACCAGTATCCACAACAGCAGCATATTTAATCCTCCGTGAACCAGGGTAAAACCAACCTTCAGAGCTTAGACGGCATCCGCC
The DNA here is from genome assembly GCF_015461845.1 of Pseudomonas mucoides. Classification (GTDB taxonomy): domain Bacteria; phylum Pseudomonadota; class Gammaproteobacteria; order Pseudomonadales; family Pseudomonadaceae; genus Aquipseudomonas; species Aquipseudomonas mucoides. The sequence continues at coordinate 190,413 of NZ_JACOPW010000005.1, forward strand.
AAACAGGGTGGTCAGAGCGAGGTGATTGAAATCGTGGGAAACCTTGGGCGAGATTTGTAGGCTCGGTTGGCAACACGCTCGGGAATTCGTTCGTTTCCTACGCGACAATACGCGCATGTTTGGCCGAAACGTCGTTATCTCTGTGCTGAGCCTGTCGCTAGACTCGGGGCTTCCCCAGGAGATTGATCTCATGCACGAGTACTTGAGTCCCGGCCGCTTCATCGATAGTGACCACCCCTCGGTGGTGGAGTTCGCCGAAAAACACCGCGGCAGTGGTCGCGATCCGCTTGAGCAGGCAATCAACCTCTACTACGCGGTGCGCGAGGCCGTGCGTTACAACCCCTACACGTTCAGCCGCAACCCAGAGACCTTGCGCGGCAGTTATGCGCTGGCCGCCGGGGAAAGCTATTGCGTGCCCAAAGCCACGTTGTTGGCCGGTGCCGCACGACATTGCGGGATCCCTGCGCGCATCGGCCTGGCGGACGTGCGCAATCACCTGTCGACCCCGCGCTTGCTCGAACTGCTGAAAAGCGATGTGTTCGCCATGCACGGCTACACCGAGCTGTATCTGAACGACCGCTGGGTCAAGGCCACGCCGGCCTTCAACCAGCAACTCTGTGAATTGTTCAATGTTGCGCCGCTGGAATTCGACGGGATCAACGACAGTGTCTTTCATCCGTTCAATCGCGATGGCGCGCAGTTGATGGAGTACCTGGTCGATCACGGCCAGTTCACCGACGTGCCGGAAGCCTTCTTTTTCGAGCACCTGGAAAAGTGCTATCCACACTTGTTCAGCGACACACTGCCGGCCCTGCTGGGGGATATGCAGAGCGATTTGAGTCGCGCCTGATCCGGCGTATGCTGCCTGCCCACTTATCGAAAAAGAGGCGGTCATGCTGAAGATCTGGGGTCGTAAAAACTCGTCGAATGTCAGAAAGCCTTTGTGGGCCGCCGAAGAGCTGGGGCTGGCCTACGAGGCCATCGATGCGGGCGGCGCCTTTGGTGTCGTCGATACACCGGAGTACCGGGCGATGAACCCCAACGGTCGCATTCCGGTGATCGAGGATGACGGCTTTGTCCTGTGGGAATCCAATGCCATCGTGCGTTACTTGATGGCCCGATATGCCGACGGCAGCGCCTGGTATCCGGCGGATGTAAAAGCTCGCGCCACGGCCGACAAGTGGATGGACTGGACCACTTCAAGCCTCGCCGGCCCGTTCCGCACCGTATTCTGGGGCGTGATGCGTACTTCGGCAGACAAGCAGGACTGGTCGGCCATCAACGCCGCAATCAAAGAATGCACTGAGCTGCTGTCGATGGCCGATCAAGCGTTGTCGATCAAGCCTTACCTGTCCGGTGATGAAATCGGCATGGGCGATATTCCGCTCGGCAGTTTTATTTATGCCTGGTTCGAGATGCCGATCGAGCGCGCGCCGCAGCCGCACCTCGAAGCCTGGTATGCCCGGTTGAAACAGCGTCCGGCGTATCAAAAAGCCGTTATGACCGCGTTGAGTTAATACTCACTATCGACACACTTGACTGTACTTGTGTGGCGGCGACAAGCACCATTGCGCTCATGTGCCGTGGTTGCTCCAGTCGCCGCAGGCCGTCTTTTATCCCTTTCTTCCTTCTTGGTGCGTAATCCGATATGAGTTCCGCTCTGTCCATCCGGCAGCTAACCAAAACCTACGGCAACGGTTTCCAGGCCCTGAGTGGTATCGATCTGGACGTTGCCGAAGGTGACTTCTTCGCCCTGCTCGGCCCTAACGGCGCGGGCAAATCCACGACCATCGGCATTCTCTCGACCCTGGTGAACAAGACCAGCGGAACGGTGAATATCTTCGGTCACGACCTGGACAAGGAGCCGGCGGCGCTCAAGCGTTGCATCGGCGTGGTGCCCCAGGAATTCAACTTCAACCAGTTTGAAAAGACTTTCGACATCGTCGTCACCCAGGCTGGTTACTACGGCATCCCGCCGAAAATCGCCAAGGAACGCGCCGAGCAATACCTGACCCAACTGGGGCTGTGGGACAAACGCGATGTGCCGTCGCGTTCACTGTCCGGCGGCATGAAGCGTCGACTGATGATCGCCCGTGCGCTGGTCCACGAACCGCGTCTGCTGATCCTCGACGAACCGACGGCGGGTGTGGACATTGAACTGCGTCGCTCGATGTGGACCTTCCTCACCGAGCTGAACCAGAAAGGCATCACCATCATCCTCACCACGCACTACCTGGAAGAGGCTGAGCAGTTGTGCCGCAACATCGGCATCATCGACCACGGCACTATTGTCGAAAACACCAGCATGAAACAGTTGCTCAGCCAACTGCATGTGGAAACCTTCCTGCTCGACATCAAAAACACGTTGACCAGTGCGCCGCAGTTACTCGGCTACCCGACCCGACTGCTCGATGGTCACACGCTGGAAGTCCAGGTCGACAAGGCCATGGGCATCACCGCGCTGTTTACTCAACTGGCGCAGCAAAACATCGAAGTGCTGAGCCTGCGCAACAAAACCAATCGCCTCGAGGAGTTGTTCGTGTCCCTGGTGGAGAAAAATCTGTCGAAGGTGGCGGTATGAGTTCCGAGCTGCAGCCCAACCTCGTTGCCCTCAATACCATCGTTTACCGTGAGGTCCGGCGTTTTACCCGGATCTGGCCGCAGACGCTGCTGCCGCCGGCCATCACCATGGTTTTGTATTTCGTGATCTTCGGCAATCTGATCGGCAAGCAGATTGGTGGCATGGGTGGCTTCACCTACATGGAGTACATCGTGCCGGGGCTGATCATGATGTCGGTGATCACCAACTCCTATGGCAACGTGGTCTCGAGTTTCTTCGGCAGCAAGTTCCAGCGTTCCATCGAGGAACTGATGGTGTCGCCAGTGTCGCCGCATACGATTCTGATCGGCTATACCCTGGGCGGCGTGTTGCGCGGGCTGATGGTCGGGATCATCGTGACGATACTGTCGCTGTTCTTCACCGATTTGCAGGTGCATCACCTGGGCGTGACCATTCTGGTGGTGGTACTGACGGCGACGATCTTTTCGCTGCTGGGCTTCATCAACGCCGTGTTTGCACGCAACTTCGATGACATCTCGATCATCCCGACCTTCGTGCTGACACCGCTGACTTACCTGGGCGGGGTGTTTTACTCGATCTCCCTGTTGCCACCGTTCTGGCAGACCGTGTCCCTGGCGAACCCGGTGTTGCACATGGTCAACGCGTTCCGATACGGCATTCTTGGGGTTTCGGACATTAAGATCAGCATCGCAATCACCTTTATGCTGGTGGCGACGATTGTGTTGTATGTCGGTTGCGCACGGTTGCTGGTCAGTGGGCGCGGGATGCGTACCTGATTCAAGACCGCCAGCACAAACACCGCATGAAAAAACGGCCTCCAACAATGGAGGCCGTTTTGCATTCCTACATCCGGCTTTTCTTGCGCCGCTTCCACTGCCGCGCCACCCACCACCGCCAGTACGTCATGGTCAGGAAATAGGCGAGAGCCCCCAACACCAACCCTGTCACCACCGAACCCAGCAAAAACGGTTGCCATAACGTCGACAATTCGCTGCTGACCCATTCCCAGGACAAAGAGTCGGGCAACTGGCGAGTGGGCACATCCAACAGCCAGGCCCCGGTCTGGTACGTGCAGAAAAACACCGCCGGCATGGTGATCGGGTTGGTCAGCCAGACCAGGCTCACCGCAATCGGCATGTTGCCTCGCACCATGATCGCCAGCACCGCAGCCAGGAGCATTTGCAACGGGATCGGTAGAAACGCCGCGAACAGGCCAACCGCCATCGCGCGGGCCACGGAGTGACGGTTGAGGTGCCAGAGGTTGGGGTCATGCAGCAGGGTGCCGAGAAAGCGTAAGGATTTGTGTTCCCTGATGCTGGTCGGGTCTGGCATGTAGCGTTTGAACAAGCGCCGGGGCATAAGGCTTCTCGGTCGGTTAAGGCGGCAAGTATGTCTGGATTCTACGAACCGCCCATTCAGACTTTGTGACAATTGATAACGGCGCCGGTGCGGTTGGCCGGCTATGCCTAGGTGGGGACTCTCAAGGATGAGTGTATGCGCACAGGGATGTTGGCGCTCGCGCTGGGTTTGTTGGCCCTGCGTTTTTTGCCGGTTTTACCGCCGGTCTGGTTTTGGATGTGGCTGCCACTGTCGGGTTTGATGCTGCTGCCGTTTCGGACGTATCCGTTGGCGTTTTTCCTGTTCGGCTTCAGTTGGGCGTGCGCGAATGCGCAGTGGGCGCTGGATGATCGGCTGCTACAAAAACTCGACGGCGAAACCCGTTGGGTTGAAGGGCGGGTGACGGGGCTGGCGCAAAATGCCGACGGCGTGGTGCGATTCGAACTGACGGACAGTCAATCCAGGCGAACGAAGCTGCCCAGGCGTTTGCGCCTGGCCTGGTATGGCGGGCCGCCGGTCAGCAGCGGCGAACGCTGGCGACTGGCGGTCAAATTGAAGCGTCCTGCCGGGCTGCTCAATCCGCATGCCTTCGATTACGACGCCTGGCTGCTGGCTCAACGCATCGGTGCGATCGGCACGGTCAAGGACGGTGAGCGACTCGCCGAAGCCCGATGGGCCTGGCGTGACGGTATCCGCCAGCGTTTACTCGCGGTCGATGCCCAAGGCCGAACCGCCGCGTTGACCGCGCTGGTACTGGGCGATGGCGCCGGGCTGAGCCGTGAGGAGTGGCAGGTGCTGCAAGACACCGGCACGGTGCATCTGCTGGTGATTTCCGGGCAGCACATCGGAATGTTGGCGGGGCTGGTCTACCTGCTGATCGCCGGGTTGGCGCGGTTTGGCCTCTGGCCAGGCCGTTTACCGTGGCTGCCATGGGCCTGCGGGCTGGCGTTCTCGGCGGCGCTGGCTTACGGGCTGCTGGCCGGCTTCGACGTTCCGGTGCAACGCGCCTGCGTGATGATCGGTCTGGTGCTGCTATGGCGGCTGCGCTTTCGTCACCTCGGCGCCTGGTGGCCGCTGTTGCTGGCGCTCAATGGTGTTTTGCTGCTGGATCCGTTGGCCAGCCTGCAGCCGGGTTTCTGGTTGTCCTTCGCCGCCGTGGGGGTGTTGATCTTCACCTTTGGCGGGCGGCTGGGCCCCTGGCGATGGTGGCAAACCTGGACGCGGGCTCAATGGCTGATCGCGATCGGCCTGTGCCCGTTGCTGCTGGTGCTCGGCTTGCCGATCAGCCTCAGCGGGCCGGTGGTCAATCTGCTGGCAGTGCCCTGGATCAGCCTGGTGGTCTTACCGCCCGCCTTGCTCGGGACATTGTTGTTGCTCGTCCCTTATGTGGGCGAAGGCTTGCTATGGCTGGCGGGCGGTTTGATCGACGGGATGTTCTGGGCGCTGACAATGATGGCCGGGCATTTGCCGGCGTGGGTGCCGGTGGCGATCCCGTGGTGGTGTTGGGCACTGGGTACATTGGGCGCCGTCCTGCTGTTGTTGCCGCGAGGCGTGCCTCTACGCCCATTAGGATGGCCGCTGCTGTTGTTGCTGGTGTTCCCGCTTCGGCCGTTGTTGCCGGAAGGCAGGGCCGATGTCTGGCAACTGGACGTCGGTCAAGGCTTGGCCATTCTGGTGCGGACCCGACATCACACGCTGCTGTATGACGCAGGGCCGCGTTTCGGCGATCTGGACATGGGGGAGCGGGTGGTGCTGCCGTCGTTACGCAAACTCGGGGTAAGGGGCCTCGACCTGATGCTGATCAGTCACGCCGATGCCGATCACGCAGGCGGAGCGCGAGCCGTGAGCAATGGCCTGCCGGTCAAGCAGATACTCAGTGGCGATCCCGAGGGTTTACCTGACGCACTGCAAGCCCAAGGCTGTGAAAGTGGCCGGCAATGGACTTGGGACGGTGTGAATTTCCAATTGTGGCAATGGACGTCAGCCCAGGACCGCAATCAGAAATCCTGCGTCTTGCAAATAGAAGCCAGCGGCGAACGACTGTTGCTGACCGGTGATATCGACACCGCTGCCGAACGGGTCTTGTTGGAGAGTTCGCTGGCGGTGGCCACCGATTGGTTGCAGTCACCGCATCACGGCAGCCGCAGTTCCTCGTCAATGGTTCTTTTGAACGTGTTGCAACCCAAGGCCGTATTGATCTCTCGTGGCCAGGGCAATTCCTTTGGCCATCCGCACCCCACGGTCGTGGCGCGTTATCAAAAACGCGGCATGGCGATTTACGACAGTGCCGAGCACGGTGCCATTCAACTGCAACTGGGGTGTTTCCAGCCACCGTGGACGATGCGTCTGGACCGGCGTTTCTGGCGCGATCCACCGCCGGTCAATAAATAGCCGAGAGTTATTAAAGCCCGACCGGATGCGACATCACGGTCTTCGGTGCGCCGACCCCCTATGTTAGAGTGGCGCACTTTTTCGAGGGGACTGTCACTGTGTGGGAATTGGTCAAATCCGGCGGCTGGATGATGCTGCCGATCATTCTGAGTTCCATCGCGGCCATGGCCATCGTCGCCGAGCGCCTGTGGACCCTGCGCGCCAGCCGTGTGACCCCCGAGCACTTGCTCGGCCAGGTCTGGGTCTGGATCAAAGACAAACAGCTCAATAAAGAAAAACTCAAGGAACTGCGCGCCAACTCGCCGTTGGGCGAAATCCTGGCGGCGGGCCTGGCCAACTCCAAGCATGGTCGCGAGATCATGAAAGAGTGCATCGAAGAGGCCGCCGCCCGGGTCATCCATGAACTGGAGCGTTACATCAACGCCTTGGGCACCATCGCCGCCATGGCCCCGTTGCTGGGATTGTTGGGGACGGTGCTGGGTATGATCGATATCTTCAGCGCGTTCATGGGCACAGGCATGGGCACCAACGCCGCGGTGCTCGCCGGCGGCATTTCCAAAGCCTTGATCACCACGGCTGCGGGCCTGATGGTTGGTATCCCGTCGGTGTTCTTCCATCGTTTCCTGCAACGCCGGATCGATGAACTGGTGGTGGGCATGGAGCAGGAAGCGATCAAACTGGTCGAGGTGGTGCAGGGTGACCGTGATGTGGACCTGACCGAGGGCCGAGCGTGAAATTCCGCCGCAAGCCGCGGGAAACGGTAGACATCAACCTCGCGTCGCTGATCGACGTGGTGTTCATCCTGCTGCTGTTTTTCGTTGTCACGACCACGTTTACCCGTGAAACCCAGTTGCGCGTCGACTTGCCGGAAGCGGTCAGTGGTTCGCCAGCTGAGGATCAGCAGGTCAAGCAACTGGACATCGGTATCAACGCCGAAGGCGTGTTCTCGGTGAACAATCGAGTCCTGCCCAAGAGCGACCTGGCAACGGTGATGGAAGCGCTGCAAAAAGAGTCCAACGGCGACACTAATCTGCCGCTGTCCATCAGCGCTGACGGCAAGACGCAGCATCAGTCTGTCATTACCGCCATGGACGCCGCCGGCAAGCTCGGTTTCAGCCACTTGCGCATGACCACTGTCGAGGCGGCGCCGCCCGCGCATTGATGGCCATGTCTGATCGCTTGCTCGCCGCGTGGTACGAAGGTCATCCGGCCCTGAAGCTGCTGCAGCCACTGGAGTGGCTGTATCGGCGGGTGGTCATGAACAAGCGCAAGCGTTTCCTCGCGGGTGAGGGCGAGATCTATCAACCGCCCGTGCCGCTGATCGTGGTCGGCAATATCACCGTGGGCGGTACCGGCAAGACGCCGCTGATCCTGTGGATGATCGAGCATTGCCAGCGCAGTGGCTTGCGGGTGGGCGTGGTCAGTCGTGGTTACGGCGCCAAGCCGCCGCAGCTACCCTGGCGGGTCAAAGCCGACCAACGTGCCGAAGTGTCGGGTGATGAACCGTTGTTGATCGTCCAGCGTACCGGCGTGCCGTTGATGATCGACCCGGACCGCAGCCGCGCGGTAGAAGCACTGCTGGCGAGCGAGCCGCTGGACCTGATCCTCTCCGATGACGGCATGCAGCATTACCGTCTGGCCCGCGACCTTGAACTGGTGCTGATCGACGCCGCCCGAGGCCTGGGCAACCAGCGTTGCCTGCCAGCCGGGCCGTTGCGTGAGCCAGTCGAACGCCTGCAAAGCGTCGACGCGGTGCTCTACAACGGCGCCGCGGAGGATCGCGACGGCGGGTTTGCCTTCCAGTTGCAACCGACCGCCCTGATCAACTTGCGCAGCGGTGAACGACGTCCTCTCGATCACTTCCCCGCAGGTCAGGCGGTGCACGCCGTAGCCGGGATCGGCAATCCGCAGCGTTTCTTCACCACCCTCGAAACGCTACACTGCAAACCTGTCCCGCATGCGTTTGCCGACCACGCCGAATACAGCGTGCAGGCCTTGAATTTCACACCGTCATTGCCGTTGGTGATGACTGAAAAGGACGCGGTGAAGTGCCGTGCCTTCGCCGCCGCCGATTGGTGGTACCTGGCGGTCGATGCTGCGCCATCGCCGGCCTTCGTGGCCTGGTTCGATACGCAGCTGATGCGCCTGTTGCCGGCTCGTCTTTTGCCTTAACTCCGTTTTTATCCAGGGAATGCTCATGGACACCAAATTGCTCGACATCCTCGCTTGCCCGGTCTGCAAAGGCCCACTCAAGCTCAGCGCCGACAAGACCGAGCTGATCAGCAAGGGCGCCGGCCTCGCGTACCCGATTCGCGATGGCATCCCGGTGATGCTCGAAACCGAAGCCCGCACCCTGACCACCGACGAGCGTCTGGATAAATGACCACAGCCTTTACCGTTGTCATTCCATCGCGTTATGCCTCGACCCGTTTGCCGGGCAAACCGCTGCTGCTGATCGCCGGCAAGCCGATGATCCAGCATGTCTGGGAACAGGCGAGCAAAAGCAGCGCCCAGCGCGTGGTGGTTGCCACTGACGATGCGCGCATCGTCGAGGCGTGCAACGGCTTCGGCGCCGAAGTGGTGCTGACCCGCGAAGACCACAATTCCGGCACCGACCGTCTGGCCGAAGTCGCCGCGAAGCTGGGCCTGGCGCCTGACGCCATCGTGGTCAACGTCCAGGGTGACGAGCCGCTGATTCCGCCGAGCGTGATCGATCAGGTCGCGGCTAACCTCGCGGCCCATACCGAAGCGCGCATGGCCACCCTCGCGGAGCCGATCGAAGACGTAGACACCCTGTTCAACCCCAACGTGGTCAAGGTCGTCAGTGACCTAAATGGTCTGGCGCTGACCTTCAGTCGCTCGACCTTGCCGTGGGCGCGGGACGCGTTTGCCAAAAGCCGCGAGCAACTGCCGGAAGGCGTGCCGTATCGTCGCCACATTGGCATTTATGCCTACCGCGCCGGTTTCCTGCATGACTTCGTCAGCTGGGGCCCGTGCTGGCTGGAAAACACCGAATCCCTGGAACAGCTGCGTGCCCTGTGGCACGGCGTACGGATTCACGTCGCCGACGCGTCGATCGCACCACCCACCGGGGTCGACACCGTTGAAGACCTTGAGCGCGTTCGTCGCCTGCTGGAGGCCTGATGCGCGTTCTGTTCGTGTGCCTGGGTAACATCTGCCGTTCTCCAACGGCCGAAGGTGTGCTGCGGCACAAACTGCGCGAAGCGGGGCTGGCCGATCAGATTGAGGTCGCCTCCGCCGGCACCGGTGACTGGCACGTCGGCAAGGCGCCGGACAAACGCAGCCAGGCTGCGGCCAAACTGCGTGGCTACGACCTGTCCGCCCAGCGCGCCCAGCAAGTCACCCGCGCCGATTTCGCCACTTACGACCTGATCCTGGCGATGGACAACAGCAACCTGCGGCACCTCAAGGCCTTGCAGCCGGCCAAGGGCAAGGCCGAGCTGGACCTGTTCCTGCGCCGCTACCAGTCGGAGCTCGATGAAGTGCCGGATCCGTATTACGACGGCGACCAGGGCTTCGAGCAGGTGCTGGACCTGATCGAGCGCGCCAGTGACTTGCTGGTGATCGAATTGAAGGGACGGTTATGAGTTTGCAGGTTCAATCACAGGTTTCGCTCAAGCCGTTCAACAGCTTTGGTGTCGACGTTCAGGCTCGCCTGTTCGCCGAGGCCCATAGCGATTCTGACGTGCGTGAGGCCCTGGCCTACGCCGCACAGCATGACGTTCCGTTGTTGGTGATTGGCGGCGGCAGCAATCTGCTGCTGACCGCCGATATCCAGTCGCTGGTGCTGCGCATGGCCACGCGCGGAATTCGCATCCTCAGTGATGATGGCAGCAAAGTCGTGATCGAAGCCGAGGCTGGCGAGCCGTGGCATCCGTTCGTGCAACACACCCTGGCGCAGGGTTTGTCGGGCCTGGAAAACCTCAGCCTGATCCCCGGCACCGTCGGTGCGGCGCCGATGCAGAACATCGGTGCGTACGGGGTCGAGATCAAGGACGTGTTTGCCGGCCTGACCGCGCTGGATCGCCAGACTGGCGAGCTGCGGGACTTCACCTTGGCCGAGTGCAACTTTGCTTACCGCGACAGCCTGTTCAAGCAGGAGCCGGGACGCTGGCTGATCCTGCGCGTTCGTTTCACCCTCGACCGTGCGGCGCACTTGCATCTGGAATACGGCCCGGTGCGCCAGCGCCTGACCGAGCAAGGCATCGAGCACCCGACGGCCACGGATGTCAGCCAGGCGATTTGCAGCATCCGCAATGAAAAGCTGCCGGACCCGGCGGTGCTGGGCAATGCCGGCAGCTTCTTCAAAAACCCGTTGGTGCCAGCGGCGCTGGTCGCCCAACTCAGGGGCGAATACCCGGATCTGGTGGCGTATGCGCAGCCCGACGGGCAAATGAAACTGGCCGCAGGCTGGTTGATCGAGCGGGCGGGGTGGAAAGGTTTCCGCGACGAGGATGCCGGCGTGCATAAGTTACAGGCGCTGGTGCTGGTCAATTACGGCGGTGCCACGGGCCTGCAATTGCTCAACCTGGCGCAGCGAATCCGGAAAGACATTTCGGACCGTTTCCATGTCGATCTGGAAATGGAGCCCAACCAGTATTGAAGCTAAGCTTTCAGGACTGATCTCAAAGCCCTGCACACTTCCACTGTGCAGGGCTTTTTTGTTAATGCTGGGTTAACTTAGCCACCTAACGATGCAAGCATTTGCTCCATCAAAGGCCCGGTGCAGACGTTCCCGTCGCATAAGAGAGCCTCTTTAGCCTGAGTCGATCTGCGTATCACGAATCAAGATCCCACGGCAGATTGCTCGACCCCATAACCCTAGATCTATGCGGGCGTGCCCATGATTACCCTGAAACTCAACGGTCAAGACCATCCACTCGACGTCACTGAGGACATGCCGCTGCTTTGGGCGATCCGCGACGTGGCCGGTTACAACGGCACCAAATTCGGCTGCGGCATGGGCCTGTGCGGTGCCTGCACGATTCACATCGACGGATCACCGGCGCGCAGTTGCATTACGCCGATTGGTTCGGTGGTCGGGCAGAACGTCACCACCATCGACAACCTGCACGCCGATCCGGTCGGGCAAGTGGTCCAGCAAGCCTGGCTCGACACCGCCGTGGCCCAGTGCGGTTTTTGCCAGGGCGGGCAGATCATGTCGGCGACGGCGCTGCTCAAGACCAACCCCAATCCTACGGATGCGCAGATCGAAGAGGCGATGGTCGGCAACATTTGCCGCTGCGGGACCTATAACCGCATCAAGACGGCTATCCGCCAGGCTTCCACTCACTTGAAGGAGGCCAAGGCATGAGCCCGTTACCGAATGATTTTGCCCTGAGTAACTTCAGCCGCCGCGGTTTCCTCAAAGGGGTCGGTGCCACCAGTGCCTTGGTGCTCGCGGCCAGCTGGGGCTGGCAGGACGTTTTCGCTGAAGAGGCCTCGAAGAAGTTCGGCGCCGACGGCATGCCCCACGGCGCGATTGATGATCCCAAGGTTTACGTCAGCATCGCCGCCGATGGCACGGTGACCGTGATCTGCAACCGTTCGGAAATGGGCCAGGGCGTACGCACCAGCCTGACGATGGTGGTGGCCGATGAACTGGACGCTGACTGGGCGATGGTGAAGGTGCAACAGGCGCCAGGCGATGAAGTGCGTTTCGGCAACCAGGACACCGACGGTTCACGCAGCATGCGTCACTGGTACGAGCCAATGCGCCGCTGCGGTGCCGCCGCGCGCACCATGCTCGAACAGGCCGCTGCCGAGCAGTGGAAGGTGCCGGTCGCCGAGTGCCATGCGCAACTGCACAAAGTCATCCATAAACCGTCCGGTCGTGAATTGGGCTATGGCGCGTTGGCTGTGGCGGCCGGAGCGCTGGCGGTGCCCGCGCGTGACAGCGTACGGCTCAAGGATCCGTCGGAGTTTCGCTACATTGGCAAAGAGGGCACCAAGGCCATCGACGGTGCCGACATCGTCAACGGCCGTGCCATTTACGGGGCCGACGTGCATTTCGACGGCATGCTCTACGCCACCATTGCGCGTCCGGCGGTGTACGGCGGCAAGGTCAAATCCCTCGACTCCAGCGCCGCGCTGAAAGTCCCTGGCGTGATCAAGGTCCTGCAGATCGAAGGCAGCCCACTGCCGTCTGAATTTCAACCGTTGGGCGGCGTGGCCGTGGTGGCCAGCAACACCTGGGCGGCGATCAAGGGCCGCGAGGCGCTGAAGATCGAGTGGGATGACGGCCCGAACGCCAGTTATGACTCGATTGCCTATCGCAAGGAACTCGAAGCGGCGTCCCTCAAGCCCGGGAAAGTGGTGCGCAATACCGGCAGCATCGACGAAGCAATGAAGAGCGCCGACAGCACCCTCGAAGCGTCTTATTACCTGCCGCACCTGGCGCAGGCACCGATGGAGCCGATGGTTGCCATTGCCCGCTTCAAGGATGGCGTCTGCGAAGCCTGGGGGCCGAGTCAGGCGCCGCAGGTCACCCGTACACGGATTGGCGAACGCCTTGGCGTTCCGTTCGATAACGTTACGTTTAACGTCACCTTGCTCGGCGGCGGTTTTGGTCGAAAGTCCAAACCTGACTTCATCATTGAAGCGGCGATACTCGCCAAAGAGTTCCCCGGCAAGGCCGTGCGGGTGCAATGGACCCGTGAAGACGACATCCACTGTTCCTATTTCCACACCGTGTCGGCCGAGTACCTCAAAGCCAGCCTGAACAAGGACGGCCTGCCCTCCGGCTGGCTGCACCGTACCGTGGCCCCGAGTATCACCGCGCTGTTTGCACCGGGGATGAACCACGAGGCAGCGTTTGAACTGGGCATGGGGTTCACCAACATGGCCTACGCGATTCCCAACGTGCGCCTGGAAAACCCGGAAGCGACGGTGCATACCCGCGTCGGCTGGTATCGCTCGGTGTCGAACATCCCCCATGGCTTTGCGATTCAGAGCTTCGTCGATGAGCTGGCGCACAAGGCCGGTCAGGATCCGCTCAAATACCAGATCAAGCTGCTTGGCCCTGATCGTCAGATCGACCCGCGCACGTTGAGTGAAGAGTGGAACTACGGCGAATCCCCCGAGCGCTATCCGATCGATACCGGCCGCCTGCGCACGGTGCTGGAAACCGCCGCGAAAGCCGCGGGTTGGGGGCGTGAATTGCCCAAGGGCCGAGGCTTGGGGCTGGCGGTGCATTACAGCTTCGTCACCTATGTGGCGGCGGTGATCGAGGTCGAAGTCAAAGATGACGGCACGTTGATCGTGCACAAGGCTGACATCGCTGTGGATTGCGGGCCGCAGATCAACCCCGAGCGCATCCGCTCGCAGTTCGAGGGCGCCTGCGTCATGGGCCTGGGCAATGCGGTGCTGGGGGAAATCAGCTTCAAGGACGGCAAGGTCCAGCAGGACAACTTCCACATGTACGAAGTGGCGCGCATGTCCCTGGCGCCCAAGGAAGTCGCCGTGCATCTGGTCACCCCGCCAGGCGTTGTGCCCTTGGGCGGCGTCGGTGAGCCGGGCGTGCCGCCGATTGCGCCGGCGTTGTGCAACGCGATCTTCGCCGCCACCGGCAAGCGCATCCGTAACCTGCCGGTTCGCTTTCAGCTGCAAGGTTGGCAGAAGGCGCAAGCCTGATGGACAGCGTCGATCTGAATGTCCTGCGCAGCGTGCTCGAATGGCGCCTAGCGGGTCAGCGGGTGGTGCTGTACAGCGTGGTCCAGACCTGGGGCACCGCGCCCCGGGCACCTGGCGCCATGCTGGCCTTGCGTGAAGATGGTGTGGTGATCGGTTCGGTGTCGGGCGGTTGTGTCGAGGATGACCTGATTGCCCGGCTGCACGACGGGCGTATCCCGGTGGATGGGCCGCCGGTGCAGTTGATCACCTACGGCGTTACTCGCGAGGAAGCCGCACGGTTTGGTTTGCCGTGCGGCGGCACGTTGCGTCTGACTGAGGAGCGGGTCGGCGATCCGCAGTGGGTAGCCGAATTGCTGGCGCGCTGTGAGGCCCATGAAATCGTCGCTCGTTCGCTGGATATTGCGACCGGTGAAGTGGTTGTGCAGTCAGCGAGTAAATCCGATGTTTTGAGCTTTGACGGCACCACGTTGCGCGCGATTTATGGTCCGCGTTGGCGTTTATTGCTGATCGGCGCGGGGCAATTGTCCCGTTACGTCGCCGAGATGGCGCGGTTGCTGGATTTCGAAGTGTTGATCTGCGATCCGCGCACCGAGTTTGTTTATGGGTGGGAAGAGCAGCACGGTCGTTTTGTCTCGGGCATGCCGGATGAGGCAGTGCTGAATATCCAGACTGACGAACGCACGGCCATCGTTGCCCTGACTCACGATCCTCGCCTGGATGACATGGCGCTGCTCACGGCGCTGGATTCCAAGGCCTTTTATGTCGGCGCGCTGGGTTCGCGGGTCAACAGCGTGAAGCGCCGGGAAAACCTCGCCGAACTGGGCTTGTCGCCAGACGCTATCGAGCGTCTGCATGGCCCGGTCGGGTTGCACATTGGCAGCCACAGTCCGGCGGAAATCGCCTTGTCACTGATGGCCGAAATTGTGGCGATCAAGAACGGCGTCGAACTGAAGCAAAAGAAGCCGTTGCAGGAGGCTGTATGAGTGAATCCATCGGCGTCATCGTGCTGGCGGCGGGGCAGGGCAGTCGTTTTCGTCAGGTGGCCGGGGCTGAAAAAGACAAGTTGTTGGCCGACTGCACGGGGCGCGACGGGGCGGTTCGTTCGGTGATCGAGCAGGTGTTGGCGAGTCTGCCCGCGACGATAGAAAGGCGCGTGCTGGTGACGACAGCGGATCGTCCGCAGGTGATTCGCATGGCTCAAGCGTATGGCTGCGAGATTGTGTTGATCGACTCGACAGGCATGGGCGACAGCATTGCGGCGGGTGTGGCGGCGTGTCAGCAGCTGGATGGTTGGTTGGTTGTGCTGGGGGATATGCCGTTTATCCTGCCTTCGACGGTAGATAATGTGCTGGCGGGTGTGGCTGATGATGCGATCAGCGTGCCGGTGCTGGAGGGAGAGTTTGGGCATCCGGTGGGCTTTGGTCGCCGTTTTGGACCGGGGTTGATGAGGTTGTCGGGGGATCGAGGGGCCAAGCCGCTGTTTGCGCAGGGCAGGGTGGTTGAGTTGGTGGTGGATGATCCCGGAGTGCTGTGGGATGTCGATGTGCCTGAATCACTGACCTTCAGACCTGCATAAAATCCCTGTGGGAGCGATGTTCGGAGGCATAAAAAAGCCCCGCCTGGGTGACCAGACGGGGCTTTTTATGGCCTAGGCGTTAGACGAGAGGTTTAGGCTCGTGCTCTTTTTCCTGGGCTTGTTCGTGTTGCTTTACGGCTTCCTGAACGGAGCGCGGTGCTTCTTCGATGACCGACTCGGCAACAGGTGCCGCTTCGACCACTTCAGCAACAACCGGAGCCGGTTCGGCAGCGACAGGCGCTTCAACCGGTGCCGCAGCGGCAGCCAGTTCGGCTTCCTTCTGCAGACGCTCGGCTTCACGCTTGCGACGACGCACTTCACGCGGGTCGTTCGGCGCACGGCCGCTTGGCGTCAGGGCACTGACCGGGGCCGCTTCTACGGCTGGTTCAGCCACTTCGGCAACAACCGGAGCCGGTGCTTCAACGACTGGAGCAGGTTCGGCAGCCACAACCACTGGCTCGGAAACCTTCGCTTCAGCCACTACAGCTTCAGCCACCGGTGCAGGCGCTTCAACAGCAACCGTCTCGGCAACCCAGTTGAACGCGGTTTGTTCTTCACGAACTTCGCGGACAGCTTCGGTCACGGTTTCAGTGACAGTTTCGGCAGCAGGCTCGGCAGCCACCACTGGCTCGGCGACAACAGCCGCTTCAACCACCGGTTGGGCTTCTTCACGAACAAACGCTTCACGAACCGGAGCCACTTCGATTTCCGGCGCGGCGGTTGCTTCGACCGGAGTCGTTGCTTCAACCACTGGCGCTTCAACCGGAGCCGTTTCCTGAACAGACGCCGTTGCGCGTTCAGCTTGCTCGTGAGCCTGGGCTTCAGCCGGTGCGCTGATCACGGTGCTGGCAACGGCTGCGGTAACCGCCAGGCCAGCGGCCAGATCCGCAGTGCTTGGCGCATCGTTGCTTTCGCCAGCTTCGTTACCTTCGGATTCTTCCGAACCTTCGATCACGTTGCCGTTGGCGTCGCGTTGACGCTCGCGACGGTTGCTGCGACGACGCTGGCCACGGGAGCGGCGGCGTGGACGATCGCCTTCGGCGCCTTCCTGACCGTCTTCCTGCAGTTGCTCTTCGTTGCCGGTCAACTCTTCTTCAGCAACGGCGGCAGCCGCTTGTTCCGCACGTGGCTGACGTTCTTCACGCGGTGGGCGTGGCGCACGTTCTTCACGTGGCTGGCGAGCCGGACGCTCTTCAGCGGTAGCCGTTGCAGCAGCAGCGGCCGGAGCAGCATCCAGAGGCTCGCGCAGTTCACGAACCGGACGCTCTTCACGATCGCCACGTGGCTTGCGGTCTTCGCGCGGAGCACGCGGTGCACGTTCTTCACGAGGGGCGCGAGGTGCGCGCTCTTCACGTGGAGCACGTTCTTCGCGGGCTACGGCCGGAGTTTCTTCACGGGCTTCGCGTGGCTCGCGGGGTGCGCGCTCTTCACGCGGTGCACGTTCCTCACGAGGCTTGCGTTCTTCATCGCGGCGACCATTACGGTTGCGGCTCTGCTGACGACCGTTGCGACGCTCTTCGTTACGGGCCGGACGCTCGGTGGTCACTGGTTTTTCAACCACAACCGGAGCAGCAGGCTCTTCCTTGGTCGCGAACAGGCTGACCAGCGACTTCACCAGGCCTTTGAACAGGCTTGGTTCTGGCGCGGCAGCCGGTGCAGCCACTGGTGCGGCAGCGACGACTTCGGTCGGAACCGGAGCGTTGGCGCGGGCCGGAGCCGTCTTGACCGCAGCTTCCTGGCGAACCAGGGTGCGGGTCGCAGCGGCTGGCTGGACTTCTTCGACTTCGGCAGCGGCAGCAGCGATTTCGTAGCTGGACTGGCCGACAGCGGCTTCCGGGCTGTCATCGCGCAGACGCTGAACTTCGAAGTGCGGCGTTTCGAGGTGATCGTTCGGCAGAATGACGATGCGGGCACGGGTGCGCAGTTCGATCTTGGTGATCGAGTTGCGTTTTTCGTTGAGCAGGAACGCAGCCACCGGGATCGGCACTTGTGCGCGAACTTCGGCGGTGCGGTCTTTCAGGGCTTCTTCTTCGATCAGGCGCAGGATCGCCAGCGACAGCGATTCAACATCACGGATGATGCCGGTGCCGTTGCAACGCGGGCAAACGATGCCGCTGCTTTCGCCCAGGGATGGACGCAGGCGCTGACGGGACATTTCCAGCAGACCGAAGCGCGAAATGCGACCGACTTGCACGCGAGCGCGGTCGGCTTCCAGGCATTCGCGGACTTTCTCTTCCACGGCGCGCTGGTTCTTGGCAGGGGTCATGTCGATGAAGTCGATGACGATCAGGCCGCCGATGTCGCGCAAGCGCAACTGACGGGCGATTTCTTCGGCAGCTTCAAGGTTGGTCTGCAGGGCGGTTTCTTCGATGTCGCTGCCTTTTGTGGCGCGCGCCGAGTTGATGTCGATGGACACCAGGGCTTCGGTCGGATCGATAACGATGGAGCCGCCGGAAGGCAGTTCAACGACGCGCTGGAAAGCGGTCTCGATCTGGCTTTCGATCTGGAAGCGGTTGAACAGCGGAACGCTGTCTTCGTACAGCTTGATCTTGCTGGCGTACTGCGGCATTACCTGGCGGATGAAGGTCAGGGCTTCGTCCTGGGCTTCAACGCTGTCGATCAGCACTTCGCCGATGTCCTGGCGCAGGTAATCGCGGATGGCGCGGATGATCACGTTGCTTTCCTGGTAGATCAGGAATGGCGCGGAACGATCCAGCGAAGCTTCTTTGATGGCGGTCCAGAGTTGCAGCAGGTAATCGAGGTCCCACTGCATTTCTTCGCTGCTGCGGCCAAGGCCGGCAGTGCGCACGATCAGACCCATGTCGGCCGGGGCAACCAGACCGTTCAGGGCTTCACGCAGTTCGTTGCGCTCTTCACCTTCGATGCGACGGGAGATACCGCCGGCACGCGGGTTGTTAGGCATCAGAACGAGGTAACGACCGGCCAGGCTGATGAAGGTGGTCAGGGCGGCGCCCTTGTTGCCACGTTCTTCTTTTTCGACCTGAACGATGACTTCCTGGCCTTCGCTCAGGACGTCCTTGATGTTGACGCGGCCTTCGGGGGCTTTCTTGAAGTATTCGCGGGAGATTTCTTTGAGGGGCAGGAAGCCGTGGCGCTCGGAGCCGAAATCGACAAAGGCAGCCTCAAGGCTTGGTTCGATGCGAGTAATCCGGCCTTTATAGATGTTGGCCTTCTTCTGCTCGCGTGCACCGGATTCGATGTCCAGGTCGTAGAGGCGTTGGCCATCTACCAGTGCAACACGCAACTCTTCGGGTTGAGTTGCGTTAATCAGCATTCTTTTCATGTAGTACCGTCGGTTTCCGGGCTGCCGGAAACGGCGTTCGGCACACACGACTTCTCACGGTCGGTGTCAGGTGCGTCAGGAGTGGTTGGCCACTCCAGTGTCTAGCGAACCCCGACCAATTGGGCCGGTGTCGCGACGTACGCGTCCTGCTTGCTGTGGCTACTTAAGCACTCAGTCAGGAGGAGGAATCAACCAGCGGCTGTGGACGAGATGAAGCGTCTTGATAAAGCCTATTGCTACACAGTCCAGCGGTTGTGCATCTCCACCCTACACGTATCCCTGATAATTCGGGTGCTGCCGCGCGCAGAATCCGCAGCGGGTTGGCATTTACCGTGAGCTCCGAAGGGGGAGGTCACGCATCATGGCTAATTTAGGCGTTGTTTCCGAAGCGTTCGCTCAGGGTCGTTCGTGGCTGACTGCACTTTGTGAACTGGCCGTGAATATTTGCTCGCAAGGCGAGTTAAAACTCTGCTTTGCGGCATGATTCAGGCCTCATGTCACCTGCGCTCGTTACAGCTGCAAACTCCACCGTTACGTAGCGAAAGCCCCGTAGGACGGCCTCGCGTCCTGGTGAATTGCGTTGGTCAGGGCCGGTTTTTGACCGTTGGTCCGCTGTCCAGGCCGCTTTTGGCGGCGTTCGCGACTATAGCAGCAATGATTAAGTGCTTCAATTCCATAAAAAATTGTTATCATCCGCGCCATGACGACTACAACCCCTTCGACCCCAGCCGTACAACTGCTGGAGGTCTCGCCGGAATATGCCGGTCAACGTATTGATAACTTCCTTCTCGCTCGGCTCAAAGGCGTGCCCAAGACCTTGATTTACCGCATTTTGCGTAAAGGCGAAGTGCGTGTGAACAAAGGTCGGATCAAGCCCGAATACAAGCTGCAGGCGGGCGATATCGTGCGCGTGCCGCCGGTTCGCGTGCCTGAGCGCGACGAGCCGGTGCCGCTGGCCCAGGGCCTGCTGCAACGCCTCGAAGCCTCGATTGTCTTCGAAGACAAAGCGCTGATCGTGATCAACAAGCCTTGCGGCATTGCGGTTCATGGCGGCAGCGGCCTGACGTATGGGGTGATCGAAGCCTTTCGTCAGTTGCGTCCCGATTGCAAGGAGCTGGAACTGGTTCACCGTCTCGACCGTGATACCTCCGGCCTGCTGATGATCGCCAAGAAGCGCAGCATGTTGCGCCATTTGCACACGGCATTGCGCGGCGATGGCGTCGACAAGCGCTACATGGCGCTGGTCCGCGGTAACTGGGCGGCCTCGATCAAGCAGGTTCGTGCGTCGCTGGGCAAGAGCAATCTGCGCTCCGGCGAGCGCATGGTCGAAGTCGACGAGGAGGAGGGCAAGGAGTCGGTGACCGTGTTCAAGGTCCTGCGCCGCTTCGGCGACTTTGCCACCCTGATCGAAGCCAAGCCGATCACCGGCCGGACTCACCAGATCCGCGTCCATACCCTGCACGCCGGGCATAGTATTGCCGGCGATACCAAGTATGGAGACGAAGGTTTCAGCAAGGAAATCCGCGATCTGGGCGGCAAGCGCCTGTTCCTGCACGCCTACATGCTGACCGTGCCGCTGCCGGATGGTAGCGAGCTGAAATTGCAGGCGCCTGTGGATGAAATGTGGTCCAAGACCGTGGAGCGACTGAGTGCGCCACTCTGATTACAAGCTGCTGATTTTCGATTGGGATGGCACGTTGGCGGACTCCATTGGTCGGATTGTGGAGGCGATGCATGTCGCCTCCGAGCGCTCCGGATTTCAGTTGCGTGATGATTTTGCCGTCAAGGGCATCATCGGCCTGGGTTTGCCTGAGGCGATTCGCACCTTGTATCCGGAGATTGGCGATACCGAGCTTGTAGCGTTCCGTCAGCACTATGCCGATCACTACATCGCCGCCGAGGCTGTGCCTTCGCCGTTGTTCGAAGGTGTCGTCGAGTCGATGGAGGCGTTTCGTGCCGAGGGTTATCATCTGGCTGTGGCGACCGGCAAGGCCCGTCGCGGACTGGATCGGGTGCTGAAATCCCACGGCTGGGAGGATTATTTCGATATCACTCGTGCCGCTGACGAAACCGCCAGCAAGCCGCATCCGCTGATGCTTGAGCAGATTCTCGCGCATTGCGAGGTCCGCCCCGAGCAGGCGTTGATGGTCGGCGATTCGTCCTTCGACTTGCAGATGGCGCGCAACGCCGGCATGGACTCGGTGGCGGTCAGCTACGGCGCGCAATCGATCGAGGCGTTGAAGTTGTTCGAGCCGGCGCTGGCTATTGATCGTTTTTCAGAATTGCATGCCTGGCTGAATCAGCGGGCTTAACCGGTTTTTGCTGGGGTAGATGTCATGACCGACGAATGGAAAGCGCCCGCCAAGGCGAGCGTAGAGAGCGGTGACGAAAAAAGCTGGAAGCTGCTGGAAAAGACCTTGCTGGCCGGCGTGCAGGAACAGCGCCGCTCCCGTCGCTGGGGGATTTTCTTCAAGTTGCTGACGTTCGTGTACCTGTTTGTGGCGCTGATCCTGTTCACGCCGCTGATGGACATGGAAAAGAGTGCGACCCGCAGCTCCAACTACACCGCATTGATCGACGTGGTTGGCATGATTGCCGACAAAGAGTCGGCCAGTGCTGACAACATCGTCGGCAGCCTGCGTGCGGCCTTCGAGGACGATAAGGTCAAGGGCATCATTCTGCGCATCAACAGCCCGGGCGGCAGTCCGGTGCAGTCGGGTTATGTGTATGACGAAATCGTTCGTCTGCGTGCCCTGCATCCGCAGATCAAGGTGTACGCGGTGATCTCGGATCTGGGCGCTTCCGGTGCCTACTACATCGCCAGTGCGGCGGATCAGATCTACGCCGACAAGGCGAGCCTGGTGGGGTCCATTGGTGTAACGGCGGCCGGCTATGGCTTTGTTGGCACCATGGAGAAGCTGGGTGTGGAGCGCCGGACGTATACGTCAGGCGAGCACAAGTCGTTCCTTGATCCGTTCCAGCCGCAGAAGCCCGAGGAAACCCAGTTCTGGCAGGGCGTGCTGGACACCACGCACCAGCAGTTCATCAACAGCGTGAAGAAGGGGCGTGGCGATCGCCTCAAGGACAAAGAGCATCCGGAGCTGTTCTCCGGGTTGATCTGGAACGGTGAACAGGCGCTGCCGCTCGGTCTGATCGATGGCCTGGGCAATGCCAGTTCGGTGGCCCGTGACGTGATTGGCGAGAAGGAGCTGGTGGACTTCACCGTTCAGGAATCGCCGTTCGATCGTTTCTCGAAAAAGCTTGGTGCCAGCGTTGCCGAGCAATTGGCGATGTGGATGGGCTTTCACGGTCCATCGATGCGCTGATTCTGAGGCTGCATAATAAACCGGCCTGTGTGGCCGGTTTTTTATGCCTGCGCGGTCCTTGTAGCAGTTAGGGGATTTGCACGCCTTCGGCCAGCAGCATGTCGATCAGGCGAATCAGCGGCAGGCCGATCAGGCTGGTGGCATCAGGGCCTTCGGTGCTTTGAAACAGGCTCACCCCCAAACCTTCGGCCTTGAAGCTGCCAGCGCAGTCGTAGGGCTGCTCGGCGCGCAGGTAGCGTTCGATGCGTGCCTGATCCAGTGTGCGCATGTGGACGGTGAACGGCACGCAATCGACCTGGCATTCACCGGTCTGGCTGTTGAGCAGCGCCAGGCCGGTGAGGAAGGTCACGCTGGCGCCGCTCGCGGCCAGCAGTTGTTCGCGGGCGTTTTCGAAAGTGTGAGGTTTGCCGATAATGCGGTCGCCGAGTACCGCGACCTGATCGGAGCCGATGATCAGATGAGCGGTATGGCTGCCCGAAAGCGCCTGGGCTTTTTCTTTGGCCAGGCGTTTGACCAACTCGATGGCCGGCTCGCCCGGTCGGTGGCTTTCGTCGATATCCGGCGAGCTGCAGGTGAATGGCAGCTGCAAGCGAGCCAGCAATTCCCGGCGATACATCGAGCTTGAAGCGAGTAATAAAGGCAGCATGCGCAACTCCAAAAGTCAGGCGCGAATTCTAGCGGAGGCTTGCAAGTGACGGACAGGGCTGAATTTCCTTTGACATGGCTGGGTGCATCCCTATAATGCTGCGCCTATGTTGAATGACCCGATTCCACCTCACGTTGACCCGCGCAAATTGGCTGACCGTGGCACCACCCTTCAAGGTGAACTGCTGCTGGCCGATTTGGAGAGACTCTGCGACCCGCTTTCCGACACTGTCGGTACGGTGCAGGCTAAATTCGTTTTTGAACGAGATGAACGTAAATCTGTGGTCATCCACAGCTTTATCGACACCGAGGTCAAAATGGTTTGCCAGCGTTGTCTTGAGCTGGTCACCCTGCCGATCCATAGCGAATGCAGTTATGCTGTGGTGAAGGAGGGTGCGAATACCCAGTCGTTGCCGAAAGGTTATGACGTGCTGGAACTGGGCGAAGATCCATTGGATCTGCAGTCACTGATCGAGGAGGAGCTTCTGCTCGCCTTGCCCATTGTGCCTGCTCATCATCCGGAAGAATGCCAGCAGCCGGCGGGTCTCGATGAGCCCGAACCGAGCGAGGACGAGGTAACGCGGTCCAACCCGTTCAGTGTATTGGCGCAGTTAAAGCGTGACCCAAACGTTTAGGAGTTAATCAATTATGGCTGTTCAGCAGAACAAAAAATCCCGCTCCGCCCGTGACATGCGCCGTTCGCACGACGCTCTCGAGGCGAGCACCCTGTCTGTAGAAAAAACCACCGGTGAAGTTCACCTGCGTCACCACGTATCGCCAGAAGGCGTATACCGTGGCCGTAAAGTGATCGACAAGGGCGCTGACGAGTAATCACTTGTCCGCTCAAGTCATCGCGATTGACGCAATGGGCGGGGACTTCGGTCCCCGCAGCATTGTTCAGGCCAGCCTTGCTTGCCTGTCTGCTACACCCTCGCTGCACCTGACCCTCGTCGGTCAACCTTCCCTACTTGAAGAATTGCTCTCTGGCCAATCGGCTGTGGATCGCTCGCGCCTGTCGATCGTGCCGGCGTCCGAAGTCATTACCATGGACGAAAAGCCTGCGCAGGCCCTGCGTGGCAAGCCCGATTCGTCGATGCGCGTGGCGCTGGAGTTGCTACGTGATGGCAAGGTCCAGGCTTGTGTCAGTGCCGGTAATACCGGTGCGCTGATGGCGTTGTCGCGGTTTGTGCTCAAGACCTTGCCGGGCATTGATCGTCCGGCGATGGTGGCGGCGATTCCGACACAAAAGGGCTATTGCCAGTTACTCGACCTGGGCGCCAACGTCGATTGCAGTGCCGAGCACTTGTTGCAGTTCGCCGTTATGGGCTCGGTGGCGGCGGAGACGCTCGGTATTGTCCGCCCGCGTGTCGCGCTGCTGAACATTGGCACCGAAGACATCAAGGGCAATCAGCAGGTCAAGCTGGCTGCCACGTTATTGCAGGCAGCCCGGGGCATCAATTACATCGGTTTTGTCGAAGGTGACGGTTTGTACCGTGGCGAGGCGGATGTGGTGGTGTGTGACGGTTTTGTCGGCAATATCCTGCTCAAATCCAGCGAAGGCCTGGCGACCATGATTGCCGGGCGCATCGAAGCCTTGTTCAGGAAAAACCTCGCCTCGAAAATGGTCGGTGCCCTGGCGCTGCCGTTGATGAAACGGCTGCAAGCCGATCTCGCGCCTGCGCGGCACAACGGTGCCAGCTTCCTCGGTTTGCAGGGGATTGTGGTGAAGAGCCATGGTTCGGCGGGTGTGCAGGGCTTTCAGAGCGCCATTTCCCGTGCGCTGATCGAGATTCAGGAAAACCTGCCGGAACGGATACACGGTCGTCTGGAGGATTTGTTGCTTTAGGCGTTTTCGTCGGACAATGCTTAAATGTGACCGCTCAGTTTAATTGGCCATCCAACTGTCAGTTTCTTGCGTCCCCAAGCGGGACGTCATTTCTCCGACGACAAGATCATTAGGGGCTCGTTACATGTCTGCTTCCCTCGCATTCGTCTTTCCAGGACAGGGTTCGCAGTCCCTCGGCATGCTGGCCGAGTTGGGCGCGCAACATCCGGTTGTCCTCGAAACATTCAAAGAAGCTTCCGATGCTCTGGGTTACGACCTGTGGGTACTGACCCAGCAAGGGCCGGAAGAGCAGCTCAATCAAACCGATAAAACCCAGCCGGCCATTCTGACCGCCTCGATCGCCTTGTGGCGTCTGTGGCTGGCCGAAGGTGGCGCGCGCCCGGCTTATGTTGCCGGTCACAGCCTGGGCGAATACAGCGCCCTGGTTGCTGCGGGCAGCCTGAGTCTGGGTGACGCCGTGAAGCTGGTTGAGCGTCGCGGTCAGTTGATGCAGGAAGCCGTACCGGCCGGGCAGGGCGGCATGGCCGCGATCCTCGGTCTGGATGACGCTGATGTACTGGCTGCCTGTGCCGAAGCGGCGCAAGGCGAAGTGGTCAGCGCGGTGAACTTCAACTCCCCGGGCCAAGTGGTCATCGCCGGCGCCAAGGCGGCGGTCGAGCGTGCCATCGAAGGCTGCAAGGCTCGTGGTGCCAAGCGCGCCATGCCATTGCCGGTCAGCGTGCCGTCGCACTGTGAGCTGATGCGCCCGGCAGCCGAGCGTTTTGCCGCGTCCATCGCTGCTATCGACTGGCAGGCGCCGCAGATCCCAGTGGTACAGAACGTCAGTGCCAATGTGCCGGCCGATCTGGAAACCCTCAAGCGTGATCTGCTTGAGCAGCTCTACAAGCCCGTGCGCTGGGTGGAATCGGTCCAGGCACTGGCTGCCAAGGGCGCGACCCAATTGGTCGAATGCGGTCCTGGCAAAGTGCTGGCCGGTCTGAACAAGCGTTGCGCCGAAGGCGTGTCGACATCCAACCTCAATACCCCAGACGCTTTCGCTGCCGCTCGTGCAGCGCTGGCCTGAATCAGGAGAAGCTTGCATGAGTCTGCAAGGTAAAGTTGCACTGGTCACCGGCGCGAGCCGTGGCATTGGCCAGGCCATCGCCCTGGAACTGGGTCGTCAGGGCGCCATCGTGATTGGCACCGCGACCTCCGCTTCCGGTGCCGAGCGAATTGCCGCGACCCTGAAAGAAAATGGTATTCAAGGCACGGGTCTTGAGCTGAACGTCACCAGCGATGAATCCGTTGCTGCGGTACTGGCGAGCATCACTGCACAGTTCGGTGCGCCGGCGATCCTGGTCAACAATGCCGGCATCACCCGCGATAACCTGATGATGCGCATGAAAGACGACGAGTGGCATGACGTTGTCGATACCAACCTGAACAGTCTGTTCCGCCTCTCCAAGGGCGTTTTGCGTGGCATGACCAAAGCCCGTTGGGGACGAATTATCAGTATTGGCTCTGTTGTGGGTGCCATGGGCAACGCAGGCCAAGTAAACTACGCAGCCGCCAAGGCCGGTCTGGAAGGTTTCAGCCGTGCACTGGCGCGTGAAGTCGGTTCGCGTTCGATTACGGTAAACTCGGTGGCCCCTGGGTTCATCGATACCGATATGACTCGCGAACTGCCCGAGGCACAGCGTGAAGCCTTGCAGACGCAGATTCCGCTGGGCCGTCTGGGACAAGCACAAGAGATCGCGTCTGTGGTCGCTTTTCTTGCGTCGGACGGTGCGGCTTACGTTACTGGGGCTACAATCCCGGTGAACGGCGGGATGTACATGAGTTAAATGTGACGGATCGCTTCAAAAAAATGTCATACGAGCTGTCTAAAATCCGTTATAAAGCTGCAATCTATTTATAGGCAGAGGGCTGTCGGGTTTGAGGAGTGAAGCTTTCAGTTGAAAAGCTGAAAAGTCTTTCTATACACTTACCCACTGGCCAGCTGCCTGAATTTGTCCATTAGGAGTGAAAACAAGGTATGAGCACCATCGAAGAGCGCGTCAAGAAAATCGTTGCTGAGCAACTGGGCGTTAAAGAAGAAGAAGTGGTCAACACTGCTTCCTTCGTTGAAGACCTGGGTGCCGACTCCCTTGACACCGTTGAGCTGGTGATGGCTCTGGAAGAGGAATTCGAGACCGAAATCCCTGACGAAGAAGCTGAGAAGATCACTACTGTACAAGCCGCAATCGATTACGTTACTAACCACCAGGCTTAATAGCTTGTAATCGTTGCTTGCTGTCATGGAAAAACCGCACTGCCATCACGGCGTGCGGTTTTTTCTTTAGGCCTGATGCAAAGTCGTCATTTGAAAAAAGGAGAGTGCTGTGTCGCGTAGACGCGTCGTAGTCACCGGTATGGGTATGTTGTCGCCACTGGGCACGGATGTGCCGAGCAGTTGGCAGGGCATTCTGGCTGGCCGCAGTGGCATTGGTCTGATCGAACACACCGACCTTTCTGCCTATTCCACCCGTTTTGGCGGCTCGGTAAAGGGCTTCAATGTCGAGGAATACCTGTCGGTCAAGGAAGCGCGCAAGCTCGACCTGTTCATTCAATACGGTCTGGCCGCAGGTTTTCAGGCGGTGCGTAACTCGGGGCTGGAAGTTACTGATGCCAACCGAGAGCGTATCGGCGTGGCCATGGGCTCGGGTATTGGCGGTCTGACCAATATCGAAGAAACCAGCCGCACCCTGCATGATTCCGGCCCACGGCGGATCTCTCCGTTTTTCGTGCCAGGCTCGATCATCAATATGATTTCCGGTTTCCTGTCCATCCACCTGGGTGCACAGGGACCTAACTACGCCATCGCCACGGCATGTACCACTGGTACGCACTGCATCGGCATGGCTGCCCGCAACATCATGTACGACGAAGCCGACGTGATGATTGCCGGCGGCGCCGAAATGGCCGCGTGCGGACTGGGCATGGGCGGCTTCGGTGCTTCCCGCGCGCTGTCGACCCGCAACGACGAACCGACCCGTGCCAGCCGTCCGTGGGACAAGGGCCGTGACGGCTTCGTCCTGTCCGACGGTGCCGGTGCCCTGGTGCTTGAAGAGCTGGAGCACGCCAAGGCGCGCGGCGCGACCATCTATGCCGAGCTGATCGGTTTCGGCACCAGTGGCGACGCTTACCACATGACGTCGCCACCGGCAGACGGTGCGGGTGCTGCACGTTGCATCACCAACGCCCTGCGTGATGCCAAGGTCAATGTTGATCAGGTTCAATACATCAACGCCCACGGCACCTCGACCTCGGCCGGTGACCTTGCCGAAGCCTGTGCGATCAAGTCGGTGTTCGGCGATCATGCCTACAAGCTGGCCGTCAGTTCGACAAAGTCCATGACCGGTCACCTGTTGGGGGCGGCGGGCGCCGTTGAAGCCATCTTCAGCGTACTGGCGATCAACAGCCAGGTCGCGCCGCCGACCATCAACCTTGATGAGCCGGACGAAGGCTGCGACCTCGACTTCGTACCGCACACGGCGCGCAACATGGACATCGATGTGGTGCTGTCGAACTCCTTCGGGTTTGGCGGGACCAACGGCTCGCTGGTTTTCCGCCGGTTCGCTGACTGATGGACAGCTGGGTCGACGGTCAGCCGGCTGACACTCTGTCGCTGAAGGATCGCGGCCTGGCCTACGGTGATGGTCTGTTTGAGACCATTGCCGTGCGCGGCGGGCAGCCGCTGTTGCTGGAGCGGCATCTGTCGCGTCTGGCGCAGGGCTGTTCGCGCCTGGCGATTTCGGCGGATCACGACCTGGTTCGCAACGAATTGCTGGCCTATGCCGCAGCGCTCGGTGAGGGCGTGCTCAAGCTCATCCTCACGCGCGGCGACAGTCTGCGCGGTTATGCGCCTGATCCTTCGGCGCAAGTCCGACGCATTCTGCAAGGCAATCCTCCGGCGGTATATCCCGCTGCGCATGCCGAGCAGGGCGTTCGATTGTTTCCCTGTGCCACACGACTTTCAAAACAACCCTTGCTTGCCGGGCTCAAACATTTGAACCGTCTTGAGCAAGTGATTGCCCGCTCCGAATGGCAAGACAGCGAACATGCCGAAGGCTTGATGCTGGATCAGGCCGGTCGCGTGATCGAGGGTGTGTTCAGTAATCTGTTCCTGGTGCGCGATGGCGTGCTAATCACCGCCGATTTGAAACGCTGCGGCGTGGCCGGTGTGATGCGTGACGAATTATTGTTTCAAGCCGAGTCATCGGGGATCCCCACGCAAGTGGGCGACATCACGCTCGAACAGCTGCAATGGGCCGATGAAGTCTTTGTCTGCAACAGCGTGTATGGCGTTTGGCCCGTGCGCGCCTATGCTGCGCTGAGCTGGCCGGTTGGGCCGCTCACCCGTAAACTCCAAACCATTGCCCGCGCGCTACTGGATGCTTGATACGTGAGACGTAAATTCTTGCTGCTGCTGGAAACCGGATTGGTACTGGCGGGGCTGTGTCTGGGCGCTTCTGCCTGGAAAATCCATTCGGCGCTGGAACAACCGCTGAACATCACCCAGGAAGAGCTGCTGGACGTGCCCAAAGGCACGACACCCACCCGCACCTTCTATCGACTCGAAGCCGACGGCGTCATCAAGGACGCGTTCTGGCTGCGCGTTTACTGGCGCTTCAATCTGCCCAAGCAACCGTTGCACAGTGGCGAATACCGCATGCTTCCGGGCATGACGGTTGAAGGGCTGATCGACCTGTGGAAACGCGGCGAAATGGTTCAGTACAGCGTGACGCTGGTCGAAGGCTGGAATTTCCGCCAGGTCCGCGCCGCCCTGGCCAAAGATGAAAAACTCGAGCAGACAATCGCAGGTTTGAGCGACAGCCAGGTCATGGAAAAACTCGGTCACCGCGGGATTTTCCCGGAAGGTCGTTTCTTCCCCGACACCTATCGCTTTGTACGTGGCATGAGCGACGTCGATCTGCTGAAAAAAGCCTATGACCGCCTCGACGAAGTCCTCGCCAAAGAGTGGGATCAACGTTCTGCGGATGCGCCGTACACCGAACCCTATCAGGCGCTGATCATGGCCTCGCTGGTGGAGAAGGAAACCGGCGTGCCGCAAGAGCGCGGGCAGATTGCCGGGGTCTTTGTTCGGCGCATGGCGATCGGCATGTTGCTGCAGACCGACCCGACGGTGATCTACGGTCTGGGTGATCGCTACAGCGGCAAACTGACCCGCGCCCACCTCAAGGAAGCGACCCCGTACAACACCTATATGATCTCGGGGCTGCCACCGACGCCGATTGCCATGGTCGGCCGCGAAGCCATCCATGCCGCTTTGAACCCGGTGGCCGGCAACAGCCTGTACTTCGTTGCGCGTGGCGATGGCAGCCATGTGTTCTCCGATGATCTGGATGCCCATAACAACGCAGTGCGTGAGTTCCAGCTCAAGCGTCGTGCCGATTATCGTTCCAGCCCGGCACCGATCCCTGGGCCAGAGGCGGCGAATGGCGAAGCACCGGAGGCCGAGGCGCCGATTCCGGCGGCTTCACCTGATCCCGATCCCGAGGCGTTGCCCTCCGTCGTGCCGCAAGAACCGGCTCCGGCTCCGGTTCCGGTTCCGATGCCTGCACCGGCAGCTGAGCCCGCGCCGGAAGCTGTCGCTCCGCAAGGCGCGCAATAATTTCTGATAAGGACTGCCCGTGACTGGCTTGTTTATTACCCTGGAAGGCCCGGAAGGCGCCGGCAAAAGTACCAATCGCGAATACCTGGCCGAGCGCCTGCGCGCTGCCGGTATCGAAGTGGTGCTGACCCGCGAACCGGGTGGTACGCCGTTGGCCGAGCGGATTCGCGAAGTGCTGCTGGCCCCGGTTGATGAAGTCATGAACCCCGACACGGAGCTGCTGCTGGTGTTTGCCGCGCGCGCCCAGCATCTGGCCGAAGTGATTCGCCCGGCGCTGGCCCGTGGTGCGGTGGTGTTGTGTGATCGTTTCACGGATTCTACATACGCCTATCAAGGTGGCGGTCGCGGTCTGTCGCTGGAGCGCATCGCGACGCTCGAAACCTTCGTCCAGGGCGATCTGCGCCCGGACCTGACCTTGATCTTCGACCTGCCGGTGGAAGTGGGCCTGGCCCGCGCCAGTGCTCGCGGTCGTCTGGACCGCTTTGAACTCGAAGGCCGAACCTTTTTTGATGCCGTGCGCAGTGCGTTCCTCAAGCGCGCCGAGGCGGATCCGGCGCGCTATGTGCTGGTCGATGCCGCCCAGCCGCTGGTGCAGGTTCAGCATTCGCTGGACGCCTTGTTGCCGCGTCTGCTGGAGTTGACCCGTGGCTGAAGCCTATCCGTGGCAGGACAGCCTCTGGCAACAGTTGGCCGGTCGTAAGCAACACGCTCACGCCTATCTGCTGCATGGCCCGGCCGGGATCGGCAAGCGCGCGCTGGCGGAACGCTTGATGGCCAGCCTGCTGTGTCAGCGGCCAACCGCGCAGGACGCATGCGGTGAATGCAAATCCTGCCTGCTGCTCAAGGCTGGCAGTCATCCCGACAACTACATCCTCGAGCCGGAAGAAGCCGACAAGGCGATCAAGGTCGATCAGGTCCGCGATCTGGTCAGCTTCGTGGTGCAGACCTCGCAAATGGGCGGGCGCAAAGTGGTGTTGATCGAGCCGGTCGAGTCGATGAACGTCAACGCCGCCAACGCCTTGCTCAAAAGCCTGGAAGAGCCGTCGGGCGATACCGTTTTGCTGTTGGTCAGTCACCAGACCAGTCGCCTGTTGCCGACCATCAAGAGCCGTTGCGTACAGCAGGCCTGCCCACTGCCGAGCGAAGCGATGAGCCTTGCATGGTTGGCGAAGGCGTTGCCGGACAGCTCGGAAGACGAGCGCGTCGAACTGCTGACGCTGGCCGCCGGTTCTCCGCTGGGCGCGGTCAAATTGCAGGCCCAGGGTGTGCGCGAACAGCGCGCGCTGGTGGTGGAGGGCGTGAAGAAGTTGCTCAAACAACAGCAATCGCCGACACAATTGGCCGAAGAATGGAAAACCATTCCGCAGTTGCTGCTGTTCGACTGGTTCTGCGACTGGTCGAGCCTGATCCTGCGCTATCAGCTGACCCAGGATGAAGACGGTCTGGGATTGACGGACATGCGTAAGGTGATTCAGTACCTGGCGCAGAAAGCCGCTCAGGATAAAGTCCTGAATATCCAGGACTGGATCCTTGCCCAGCGTCAGAAGGTGATGAGCAAAGCCAACCTCAATCCGGCACTTTTGCTGGAAGCGCTGCTGGTGCAATGGGCCTCGCTGCCTACCCAGAAGTGATCGTCTGCGCCTAGACTCTGTGCATCAGCAGTGGAGGTCAGCATGAATGAACTCGTCAACCCGGGGCCGCGTAACGGCATTTTGTCCCTGACCATCAAGGACAAATCCGTGCTGTACGCGGCCTACATGCCCTTCATCAAGAACGGCGGGCTGTTTATCCCGACCAACAAAAGCTACAAGTTGGGCGATGAGGTCTTCATGTTGCTGAACCTGATGGATGAAGCCGAAAAGATTCCGGTCGCGGGCAAAGTCACCTGGGTCACGCCCAAAGGCGCTCAGGGTAACCGCGCCGCTGGCGTCGGCGTGCAGTTCAACGACGGTGACAACACGGCGCGCAGTCGAATCGAAAACTACCTGGCCGGAGCCCTCAAATCCGACCGTCCCACCCATACGATGTAAGTTGCAGCCCTTTTATGCTCGTAGATTCCCATTGTCACCTTGATCGTCTCGACCTCGCCGCCCACGACGGCTCTCTGGATGCGGCACTCGACGCGGCCCGTCAGCGCGGGGTAGGGCACTTCCTGTGCATCGGCGTCAGTGTCGACAACGCGGCCGACGTCAAAGCCCTGGCTGAACGTTATGACGACGTCGATTGTTCGGTCGGCGTGCATCCGCTGGATGTGCAGCCGGGCGCTGCGCCCGCACTGGACTGGTTGTTGCGCGAACTCAATCACCCGCGCGTCGTCGCGATTGGCGAAACCGGTCTGGATTATCACTACGAACCGGAAGCGGCCGAGTTGCAGCAGGAGTCATTCCGCCTACATTTGCAGGCAGCACAGCAGACCGGCAAGCCAGTGATCATCCACACCCGCGGCGCCCGTGCCGATACTTTAAGCTTGTTGCGTGAGGCGGCACTGCCACAGGCCGGCGTACTGCATTGCTTCACCGAAGACTGGGACATGGCCAAGGACGCGCTGGACATGGGTTATTACATTTCCCTGTCTGGTATTGTCACTTTCCGCAATGCCGACGCGCTACGCGATGTGGCCAGCAAAGTGCCTGCCGACCGCTTGCTGGTGGAAACCGACTCGCCATACCTCGCGCCGATCCCGTATCGCGGCAAGCCGAACCTGCCGCAGTATGTAAGGGAAGTCGCGGAATTTCTGGCCATGTTGCGGGGTGAGCCTTACGAGCGATTTGCCGAGCAGACCACCGAGAACTTCAAGCGGCTGTTCCCTTTGGCGCATGTGAAACCGGTTTAGGGCTAGCGCGAGCAGGCTCGCTGCGCAGGGTCAAATCGCAGGCAAAAAAAACCCGGGTTCTGGGGGGTGAATCCGGGTTAAGACCATTAGGAGTAAAACAATGGTACGCGGTCCGTTGGTACCAATATCGGCGCAACACTTGGGGGAGATGTCTCGCCGACAGTTCAAGTATTGATCACTATTGCGCCTAGTCCAGTTTACGGGCCCCGGTTTTTAAACAATTTTGGAATACGCCCGCTTCGGAAGAGTTCTCATCAATGAGCGAGCCTGCGGGAAATCATCAAGAAACACAGATATGGTCGGATGATCCGTGCATTTTTGCGTAAGTTAGGCATAATACGCGGCTTCGAATTTTGACCCCCAACAGACCTTTTCTTATGCATAAAGAACCTCGTAAGGTCCGTGAGTTTCGTCGCCGCGAGCAAGAAATTCTCGATACCGCGCTCAAGCTGTTCCTCGACCAAGGTGAAGACAGTGTCACCGTCGAGATGATTGCTGATGCCGTCGGTATCGGCAAAGGCACGATCTACAAGCACTTCAAATCCAAGGCGGAGATCTATCTGCGCCTGATGCTCGATTACGAGCGTGATTTGAACGAGCTGTTGCATTCGGCCGATGTCGACAAGGACAAGGAAGCGCTGTCCCGGGCCTACTTCGAATTCCGCATGCGCGATCCGCAACGCTATCGGTTGTTCGACCGCCTGGAAGAGAAGGTGGTCAAGGGCAATCAAGTGCCGGAGATGGTCGAGGAACTGCACAAGATCCGCGCCTCGAACTTCGAACGCCTGACCCTGCTGATCAAAGGCCGGATCAGCGAAGGCAAGCTCGAAGACGTGCCGCCGTACTTCCATTACTGCGCATCGTGGGCGCTGGTGCATGGCGCTGTGGCGCTGTATCACTCGCCGTTCTGGAGCAACGTGCTGGAAGATCAGGAAGGCTTCTTCCAGTTTCTGATGGACATCGGCGTGCGCATGGGCAACAAGCGCAAGCGCGATACCGACACTCCGAGCAGCTGAACCATTCAGCTGCCTGATTGCGCCATGATTTCTCTATATGGCGCAGTACCGCAGGAATATACTCAGGCTTGGGACTTGCCAAAACTTGAATTCTGAGTCAAGTTTTGTGCGTTCCACTTGTCCATCGCCGGAGTGATCCATGATCGTTGACCGTCAAGGCAGGCGTTTTCGCAATTTGCGGATCAGTCTGACCTCAGCCTGCAATTACGCGTGTACCTACTGTGTGCCCAACGGCAAGCGGCTGGTAGCTGCGCAGGATGAATTGTCGGCCGAGGCCATGGCGCGCGGCGTGGCATATTTGATCGAAGCGGCGGGCATCGAGCGTTTGCGTATCACTGGCGGCGAGCCGCTGGTCAGCCCCAAACTCGAAGCCTTCATGACCGCCGTCGGCCAGATGGGCCTGGAAGACATCAGCCTGACCACCAATGGTCAGCTGCTGGCGAAAAAGCTGCCGTTGCTGGTGGACGCCGGCATTCGTCGTATCAACGTTTCCCTCGACACCCTGGACGCCAGCGCCTTTCGCAGCATTGCCCGCGGCGGCGATCTGGCGACCGTGCTCGACGGCATGGATCAGGCCAGCGCGGCGGGCATAAAGATCAAGGTCAACATGGTGCCGCTGCGCGGACAGAACCTTGATCAGGTGATGCCGCTGCTCGATTACTGCCTGGAACGCGGCTATGAGTTGCGCTTCATCGAGCTGATGCGCATGGGCCACCTGGCCACCGACTCCAATGCGTTCCTGCAACAGTTCGTCAGCCTCCAGCAGTTGCTGAGCCTGATTGGCGAGCGTTATGAGTATCTGCAGGCCGATGCACCGGTCGATGCCACTGCGGTGCGCTACGAGATTCCGGGGCAGGGGCATTTTGGTGTAATCGCCAATGAAAGCGTTCCATTCTGCCGTACGTGCTCGCGCTTGCGTCTTTCGTCCACGGGTTGGCTGCATGGCTGCCTGTCGTCGAGCAACCGTCACTATGTCGGCGACTTGCTCGACAAACCTCGCCATCAAGCGCTGCCGGCGTTGCAGCGGCTGCTGGTGAAGGCCTTGGGTGACAAGCAGGAAGTGGCGTTCTCCGGCGGCGCGACAGTCATGAAGATTATTGGCGGCTGACACGCCCTGTGGCGAGGGAGCTTGCTCCCGTTGGGGCGCGAAGCGGCCCCCGAATTTCCAAAGACACTGCATTCCTCAGAATTTACGGCTGCTGCGCAACCGAGCGGGAGCAAGCTCCCTCGCCACAGATTTGCATTATCTATTTGCAAACATCCCTATGCTCAAGACTGGCGCGGAAGCTGCATCCCATGGCCATTCGCCGGTTTTCCGTCACCGGCCTCTGGAGGGTAGGATGCGTAGCCTGGTTTTGCTGCTGGCCGTTTTGGCGCTTGGTGGCTGCATGAATGTCAGCGACATGGCTGAAGGGACTCGCTACCAGATGAGCGACGCGGGGCTGCTGGATCACAGCGACAGCCGTCGGGTGAACAACCTGCGGATTCAGCCGGACTCGTTCATCTACATCGCCCAAGGTGCCTTTTCGCCACCAGGCAGTCCTTATCCGCGCCCAAACGTGGTGGCCGAAGAAGCCTTTAACGGCTTTGTCGAATACTTCCCGATGGTCCGCCGCGCCCGTGCACCCGAAGGCCTCGACCAGGCCATGGCTGAAGCCCGTGCCGCCGGTGCCCATTACCTGCTTTACACGCGGTTCGCCAAGGCTGACGACCGCATCGGCAACTCCGATGAGTGGCTCGATCAGGAATACGTGGACCGCCTCGGCATCGACAGCGGCGTGATTCAGATCATGTTGATCGAGACCAGCACCCAGTATTTGATTGATACTGCACGCATCAAGAGTCGTGGCGGTTTACTGACGTTCCACGACAACAAGCCAGAAGACCTGATCGGCCCACCCCTGCAGCAATACGCGCGCAGCCTGATCGGGATCAGCGACCAGTAATTTAAAGGAGAACGCCATGAGTGGCCCGCAAAAAGCCAACGACTTGTTGGGGCAAATCCCCAAGACCAAAGGCTTGCCGCCGGTCCACCTGTGGAACCCCGACTTCTGTGGCGACATCGACATGCGCATCGCCCGCGACGGCACCTGGTATTACCTGGGCACGCCAATCGGGCGCAAGCCGATGGTCAAATTGTTCTCGACCATCATTCGTCGCGATGGCGATGATTACTTCCTGATCACTCCGGTCGAGAAGGTCGGGATCAAGGTCGATGATGCGCCGTTCGTGGCGATTGCCGTCGATGTGGAAGGCGAGGGTGAGGCTCAGCTCCTGCGATTCACCACCAACGTGGATGAAACGGCCGAGGCAGGCGCGGAGCACCCGATTCGGGTGGTCATTGATCCGGTCACTCAAGAGCCCGCGCCCTACGTGCATGTGCGGACCAATCTTGAAGCGCTGATCCACCGCAATGTGTTCTATCAACTGGTGGAACTGGCCGTGACCCGTGAAATCGACGGGCAACGCTGGCTGGGTGTGTGGAGTGGCGGCGAGTTTTTCCCCATCGGTCTCGAGCCTTAATGCAAAACCCTGTGGGAGCGAGCTTGCTCGCGATGGCGGTGTGACAGTCAACATTGATGTTGAATGTTACGGCCTCATCGCGAGCAAGCTCGCTCCCACAGGGTTCTCTGTGTTCTTTCAATAATCCAATTGACACCCAATCGTATGATGATTAGCGTGTTGCTCCATCGCGCGCGGTCTTGAGGTTTCCATGTCCAGCAGTTTTCACGCCTCAACGGTCGATTGGCTGGGTTGCTGGATTGCCGCTGGCGAGGTCAAGCCCGGCGAAACCCTCAAAGTCGAAGCCGACCTGGGCGAGCAGTTGGGTGTGAGCCGCACGGTCATCCGTGAAGCCATCAAGACCCTGGTCGCCAAAGGCATGCTTGAAGTCGGGCCGAAAGTCGGTACGCGGGTGCTGCCGGTGCGGCGCTGGAACCTCTTCGATCCGCAAGTCGTCGGCTGGCTGTCACGCAGTGGTTTGCCGGAAAACTTCGTCGACGACTTGCTCGACCTGCGCCGCACCATCGAGCCGATGGCCGTGCGCTGGGCCTGTGAACGGGCGACGGTCGAGCAAGTGCAGGCCATCCTCCTGGCCTACAACGCGCTGGAGCGGGCCGTGGACAGTGGCGTCGATTACAACCGCGCCGACCGGGTATTCCACGAGTGCATCCTCGCCGCCAGCCACAACCAATTCATCGAACAAATGGTCCCGGCGCTCGGCGCGCTGCTGGCGGTGTCATTCGAAGTCTCTGCCGCCGACCCCGACGAACTGCGGCGTACGCTGCCCATCCACAAAGACGTGGCCGACGCCATCGCCGCCCGCGACGCCGCGCGCGGGGTGTGGGCGTGCATGACCCTGATCGATAACGCAGACCTGGCGATCAAACGCTTCTACCCCCAAGTCGTGGCCGACAAAAGAACTGGCTGACTACAAAGAACCCATGTGGGACCGAGCCTGCTCGCGAAAGCGTCGGCACACCCGACATAGATGTCACAGACACACCGCTATCGCGAGCAAGCTCGCTCACACCTAAAAACAAGAACAAGGCAGGAGGTTTCATGACGTTGAATGCGCTGACCCAGCACCGGGCGCGGCTTGGCGAAGGCCCGTTCTGGGATGCCCCGACACAGGCGCTGTACTGGGTCGACATCGCCGGCAAACAAGCCCTCCGGTTAATCGGCGCCAACGTCCAGATTTGGCAAATGCCGGAACACATCTCCGCCTTCATTCCGTGTGAAAGCGGCGATGCGCTGGTCGCGTTGAGCAGCGGCGTCTATCGTCTGGACCTCGACTCCCCGGGCCTTGAACCACGACTGACCTTGCTCTGCATGGCCGACCCGCAACCCGGCAACCGCCCCAACGAGGCCCGTTGCGATGCGCAGGGGCGGCTCTGGCTCGGCACCATGCAGAACAACATCGGCGAAAACGGCGAAGACTTGCCGGTCACCCGTCGCTCCGGTGGCCTGTTCCGTATCGACCGCGATGCCCGGGTTACGCCGTTGCTTCGCGGACTGGGAATTCCCAACACGCTGCTGTGGAGCGAAGACGCCACCACTCTGTTTTTCGCTGACAGCCTCGACGCCACGCTGTACCGCTACTTCATCCACGCCGACGGCAATCTGGACACCGCTTATGTCTGGTTCGGTCCCGACAAGCGTGGGGTCCCCGACGGCTCGGCCATGGATGCCGAAGGTTACATCTGGAACGCCCGCTGGGATGGCAGTTGCCTGATAAGACTGACCCCGGACGGACACGTCGATCGAATCATCGAACTGCCTGTCAGCCGTCCCACCAGTTGCGTATTCGGTGGCGAAGACCTGAAAACCCTGTACATCACCAGCGCGGCGAGCCCGCTCAACCATCCGCTGGACGGGGCGGTGTTGTCGCTTCGAGTAAATGTGGCCGGGAAACCTTGTACGCGCTTTGCTGGATAAATCCCAAAATATGGGATGTAAAATTATATATTGAGATTATTTGCCGGGCAGGTTTATAGTCGGCCATCAGTTACACGCACTCACACTTAAAAAAACAAAACAGGTGAAGTGATGCAGCGATTTTCCAGACAGTCTTTTGACCGGACATCGACAGATGCCCGGTTTTTGTCGTGCCCGCAAAAGGAGTCTTGATTCATGGCTGAACCTCTTTCCTTGCCAGCGGTGCCGGAGCCGCCCAAAGGCGAGCGCCTGAAGAACAAGGTGGTGTTGCTGACCGGCGCTGCCCAGGGCATCGGCGAGGCCATCGTCGCGACGTTCGCGGCCCAGCAGGCCAAGCTGATCATCAGCGATATCCAGGCTGAGAAAGTCGAGAAAGTCGCGGCGCATTGGCGTGAACAGGGTGCGGACGTGGTCGCGATCAAGGCTGACGTTTCGCACCAGCAAGACCTGCACGCCATGGCCAGGCTGGCGATTGATCTGCATGGCCGCATCGACGTCCTGGTCAACTGCGCCGGGGTCAATGTGTTCCGTGATCCGCTGGAAATGACC
Source organism: Pseudomonas mucoides (assembly GCF_015461845.1). Lineage (GTDB taxonomy): Bacteria > Pseudomonadota > Gammaproteobacteria > Pseudomonadales > Pseudomonadaceae > Aquipseudomonas > Aquipseudomonas mucoides. Next base: position 229,561 of record NZ_JACOPW010000005.1, read on the forward strand.
GAGGAAGATTGGCGTCGCTGCTTCGCCATCGACCTCGACGGCGCCTGGTATGGCTGCAAGGCTGTGCTGCCGCAAATGATCGAACAGGGCATCGGCAGCATCATCAACATTGCGTCGACCCATTCCAGCCACATCATTCCGGGCTGTTTCCCGTACCCGGTGGCCAAGCACGGTTTGCTCGGCCTGACCCGTGCACTGGGCATCGAATACGCGGCCAACGGCATTCGCGTCAACGCCATCGCGCCGGGCTACATCGAAACCCAATTGAACGTGGATTACTGGAACGGGTTTGCCGACCCGCATGCCGAGCGTCAACGCGCCCTGGACTTGCATCCGCCGCGTCGCATCGGTCAACCGATGGAAGTGGCCATGACCGCCGTGTTCCTGGCCAGCGATGAAGCGCCGTTCATCAATGCCTCGTGCATCACCATCGATGGTGGGCGCTCGGTGATGTACCACGACTGAATAGAACCGCTTTCAGGCGCGGAACTCCGTCTGAAAGCCAATCATCATACGATATGACTATTAGCTTCAAAGTGTTCACCGGCTTTCAAATAACGCTCAAAAAAAATAACAAGGAGTCAGCTTATGAATCGTCGTCGCGGGATCCGTTCCCTGTGCTGTGCCGCTCTGGCGGTCACCGCGGTTAGCCTGAGCAGTACGCTGCTGGCAGCCGAGGAAGTAAAGATTGGTTTTCTGGTCAAGCAAGCGGAGGAGCCTTGGTTCCAGACCGAGTGGGCCTTCGCTGAAAAGGCCGGTAAAGACAAAGGCTTCACCGTTATCAAGATCGCTGTGCCGGACGGCGAGAAAACCCTGTCTGCCATCGACAGTCTTGCGGCCAACGGCGCCAAGGGTTTTGTGATCTGCCCGCCGGACGTCGGCCTCGGCCCGGCCATCGTGGCCAAGGCCAAGGCCAATGGTTTGAAAGTGATGGCGGTCGATGACCGTTTTGTCGATGCCAGCGGCAAGTTCATGGAAGACGTGCCTTACCTCGGCATGGCCGCCTTTGAAGTCGGCCAGAAACAGGGCGCGGCGATGGCCACCGAAGCGAAGAAACGCGGTTGGGACTGGAAAGACACCTACGCGGTGATCAACACGTTCAACGAACTCGACACTGGCAAGAAGCGCACCGACGGTTCGGTCAAGGCGCTGGAAGACGCGGGCTTCCCGAAAGACCACATTCTCTTCACGGCGCAGAAAACCCTCGACGTCCCGGGCAGCATGGACGCCACCAACTCTGCATTGGTGAAACTGCCGAGTGGCGCGAAAAACCTGATCATCGGCGGCATGAACGACAACACGGTGCTGGGCGGCGTGCGCGCTACCGAAACCGCCGGTTTTGCAGCGGCCAACGTCATCGGCATCGGCATTAACGGTACGGATGCTATCGGCGAACTGAAAAAGCCCAATAGCGGCTTCTTTGGCTCGATGCTGCCAAGCCCGCACATCGAAGGCTACAACACCGCCAGCATGATGTTTGACTGGGTCACCACCGGCAAAGAACCACCGAAATTCACCGCCATGGACGACGTGACGCTGATCACGCGCGAGAACTTCAAGCAGGAACTGGAAAAGATCGGCCTCTGGAACTGAGGCGCGGTTGATTTCAACGGCGGCCCTGGCGACGGGGCCGTCTGATCTGTGAAGAGGTGGTTTATGCACGCGCAAGTACAGACACATGAGCACAGCGTCGGCGGCAGCCTGCGCTTCAACGGGATCGGCAAGACCTTTCCCGGCGTGAAGGCGCTGGATGGCATCAGCTTCGTCGCGCACCCGGGGCAGGTTCACGCCTTGATGGGCGAGAACGGTGCCGGCAAATCGACCCTGCTGAAAATCCTCGGTGGCGCCTACACGCCGAGCAGCGGCGACCTGCAGATCGGCGAACAGACGATGGCGTTCAAATCCACCGCCGACAGCATCGCCAGCCGCGTCGCGGTGATCCATCAGGAATTGCACCTGGTGCCGGAAATGACCGTGGCGGAGAACCTGTTCCTCGGGCACCTGCCGGCCAGTTTCGGCCTGATCAATCGTGGCGCCTTGCGCCAACAGGCGTTGGCTTGCCTCAAAGGCCTGGCCGATGAAATCGACCCGCAAGAAAAAGTCGGGCGCTTGTCCCTCGGGCAGCGGCAACTGGTGGAAATCGCCAAGGCGTTGTCCCGTGGCGCGCATGTGATTGCGTTCGACGAACCGACCAGCAGCCTGTCGGCACGCGAGATCGACCGCTTGATGGCGATCATCGGACGCCTGCGCGACGAAGGCAAAGTGGTGCTCTACGTCTCCCATCGCATGGAAGAAGTGTTCCGCATCTGCAACGCGGTGACAGTGTTCAAGGACGGCCGCTATGTGCGCACCTTCGAGGACATGAGCGAACTGACCCACGACCAACTAGTGACGTGCATGGTCGGTCGCGACATTCAGGACATCTACGATTACCGCGCTCGGCAACGTGGCGCGGTGGCGCTGAAGGTCGATGGCCTGCTCGGCCCCGGCTTGCGCGAGCCGGTGAGTTTCGAGGCACACAAAGGCGAGATTCTCGGGTTGTTCGGGCTGGTCGGTGCCGGGCGCACCGAGCTGTTCCGCCTGCTCAGCGGGCTGGAACGCAATACGGCCGGACGCCTGGAACTGCGCGGCCATGAACTGAAACTGCGCTCACCTCGCGATGCGATTGCGGCCGGGATTCTGCTGTGCCCCGAGGACCGCAAGAAGGAGGGCATCATCCCGCTCGCCAGTGTCGCCGAGAACATCAACATCAGTGCTCGCGGCGCGCATTCCACCTTTGGCTGCCTGTTGCGTGGCCTGTGGGAAAAGGGCAATGCCGACAAACATATCAAGGCGCTGAAGGTGAAGACGCCCAGCGCTGAACAGAAAATCATGTACCTGTCCGGCGGCAATCAGCAGAAGGCCATTCTCGGTCGCTGGCTGTCGATGCCGATGAAAGTCCTGTTGCTCGACGAACCGACACGCGGCATCGACATCGGCGCCAAGGCGGAGATCTACCAGATCATCCATAACCTCGCCGAAAGCGGCATCGCGGTGATCGTGGTGTCCAGCGACCTGATGGAAGTGATGGGTATTTCCGACCGCATTCTGGTGCTCTGCGAAGGCGCGATGCGCGGCGAGTTGTCTCGCGCCGAGGCCAATGAATCCAACCTGCTGCAACTGGCTTTGCCACGCCAACGCGCTGACGGCGTGGCGAACTGAGAGGTGACTATGATGACAACCCAAAACAACGCGCTGCCTACCGAGCGCAAACCCTTGGACCTGCGACGCTTTCTCGATGACTGGGTGATGCTGCTGGCAGCCGTCGGGATCTTCGTGCTCTGCACGTTACTGATCGACAACTTCCTCTCGCCACTGAACATGCGCGGCCTGGGCCTGGCGATTTCCACCACCGGCATCGCCGCGTGCACCATGTTGTATTGCCTGGCATCCGGGCATTTTGACTTGTCCGTGGGCTCGGTGATTGCCTGTGCCGGTGTGGTTGCGGCGGTGGTCATGCGCGACACCGACAGCGTCTTTCTTGGGGTGACGGCAGCACTGTTCATGGGCCTGATTGTCGGGCTGATCAACGGGATCGTGATTGCCAAGCTGCGGGTCAACGCGTTGATCACCACGCTGGCGACCATGCAGATTGTTCGCGGTCTGGCTTACATCTTTGCCAATGGCAAAGCGGTCGGCGTCTCGCAAGAACAGTTCTTCGTCTTCGGCAATGGCCAGTTGTTTGGCGTGCCGGTGCCGATCCTGATCACCATCGTCTGCTTCCTGTTTTTCGGCTGGCTGCTGAACTACACCACCTACGGGCGCAACACCATGGCCATCGGCGGCAACCAGGAAGCGGCGTTGCTGGCCGGGGTCAACGTTGACCGGACCAAGATCCTCATCTTCGCCGTGCATGGCGTGATTGGCGCGTTGGCCGGGGTGATCCTGGCGTCGCGCATGACCTCCGGGCAGCCGATGATTGGCCAGGGTTTTGAGCTGACGGTGATCTCGGCTTGCGTGCTGGGCGGGGTGTCGTTGAGCGGCGGGATCGGCATGATCCGGCATGTAATTGCCGGGGTGTTGATTCTGGCGATTATTGAAAATGCGATGAACCTGAAGAACATCGATACGTTTTACCAGTATGTGATTCGTGGTTCGATCCTGTTGTTGGCGGTCGTCATCGACCGACTCAAACAACGCTGAGACTCGTGCTGTCTTAGCTGACGCCATCGCGGGCAAGCCGCGCTCCCACAGGTCATGTGTCGTGCACGGATTATGCGACTGACACATAACCGGTGAGAGCGTGGCTTGCCCGCGATGGCGGTGTATCTGAATCACCCCTCTATCGCGTACAACCGCGTCCTCCCGTCACTTTCCTGAAATATCCCTTGCCCGCACGGACCCGTTTCGGCTATTTCTTTGTACATGATTAGACAGGTACGATTTGACAAGAAACAACGGGTGGTCGACGAACTCATCCGGCGCATTGAAAGCGGCCTCATGGAGGACGGCTTTCTGCTGCCGGGCGAGCATCAGTTGGCTCAAGAATTCAAAGTCAGCCGAGGGACGCTGCGTGAAGCACTCGCCGAGTTGAAACGGCGCAACTACATTGCGACGCAAAGTGGTGTCGGTTCCATCGTCACCTTCGACGGTGTGGTGCTCGATCAGCGCAGCGGCTGGGCCCAGGCGCTGGCCGACAGCGGAGCGTTGATCAATACCGAAGTGCTGCGCCTGGAAGCGGTGACGCGTCCGGACCTGTTGCCGCGTTTCGGCACCGACCAATTCATCACCCTCGACCGGCGCCGCCGCTCCAACAACGGCACGCTGGTCTCCCTCGAACGCTCATTGATGCCCGCGACCGGTGGCCTGGAAAGCCTGCCGCGCGTTGGTCTGATCGACAATTCACTGACCATCACCCTGGCCGCCTACGGCTACATCGGCGAACGCGGCGATCAATGGATCGGCGCCGAACCCCTGAATGCCGAAGACGCCGAATTGCTGGGGCGTCCGGTGGGCACCGTATTCCTCAAGGCGCTGCGGACCACCTACGACCGGCAAAACCGCTTCATGGAGCAAGTCGAAAGTCTGCTCGATCCCGTACATTTTCGCCTGCACCTGCAATTTGGAACCCCGAAATGACTGCGCTCAATCGTGCCCTGGGCGCGTTCTACGGACTGGCCCTGGGCGATGCGCTGGGCATGCCGACCCAGTCCCTGAGCCGCGCCGAAATCAAGGCGCGCTTCGGCGAAATCACCGATCTGGAAGACGCCGGCCCCGATCAACCGATCGCCGCCAACATGCCCAAGGGCTCGATCACCGACGACACCGAACAGGCGATTCTGGTCGGTCAGTTGCTGATTGAGGGTGAGGGACGGATCGAGCCGACGGTGCTCGCGCAGCGGCTGATCGAATGGGAAGCCGAGATGCAGGCCAAGGGCTCGCAGGACTTGCTCGGGCCTTCGACCAAGCGGGCGATCGAGATGATCCTCGCCGGTCATTCGCCGGAAGAAGCGGGGCGTTACGGCACCACCAATGGCGCAGCGATGCGCATCACGCCGGTCGGCATTGCGGCGGATGTCGCCGACCCGGAGCGTTTCATCAAAGCGGTGGTGCAGGCGTGTCAGGTCACCCACAACACCACGCTGGGCATCTCCAGCGCGGCGGCGGTGGCGGCGGTGATTTCTGCCGGGATCAATGGCATGGATTTGGGCGAAGCGCTGAACCTCGGCCAGCAGATCGCGCAGCAAGCCGAAGGTCGTGGTCACTGGGTGGCGGGCGGACGGATTGCCTCGCGCATCAGTTGGGCACGCAGCATTAGTGTCGACAGCGACAAGGCGCTGCTGGCGGACGTGATGTACGACGTGATTGGCACCTCGGTGGCCTCGCAGGAATCGGTGGTGGTCTCGTTTGCCCTGGCGCAGCAAGTGGCCATTGGCGAGATGAGTGCCTTTGAAGCGGTGTGCATGGCTGCGGGACTGGGCGGTGACACCGATACCATGGCGGCGATTCTCGGCGCGATGCTGGGGGCTTGCCTGGGCCTTGAGAGTTGGCCGGTGGCGATGATCGACAAGGTCAAAGCGGTTAATGGCCTTGAATTGGAACCGTTGGTGCAAGGGCTTTTGGCTTTGCGTTGACCGGGCTGACGCCTTCGCAAGCAAGCCCGCTCCCACAGGTAAAGTGCAAACCTTGAGGTACACACTGTCCCTGTGGGAGCGGGCTTGCCCGCGATAGGCGCGCCCCTTGTTTGAATTTTTCACCGCAATGGATCGCACTGACTTGGCCAGGACAGCCGGGCTGTAGTTGTCGTCTTCCGTCATTGCCCATAATCACAACAAGGCAACAGGAGTATTTCCATGAGTTCATCAACCGCCGGGCAAAGTGCCGGGCAACTGGAAACGCGCGGCATCGAACCGGTGCCGGAAGCGGAGTGCAACGGGCATCCGCTGCAACTGTTCTGGGTCTGGTTCGCCGCCAACATTTCCATCCTCGGCCTGCCGTTGGGCGCCACGCTGGTGGCGTTTCGTGGCTTGGCGATCTGGCAGGCAATCATCGTTGCGATCCTCGGCGCTGCCGGTTCGTTCGCGGTGGTCGGGATTATCTCCATCGCCGGTCGGCGTGGCCGCGCACCGAGCCTGACCCTGTCGCGAGCCATCTTCGGCGTACGGGGCAATATCGGCCCGACCCTGGTTTCGCTGATGTCGCGCCTGGGCTGGGAAACCGTCAACACCACCACTGCCGCGTTCGTGTTGCTGTCGCTGTGCTCGATCCTGTTCGGATCGCCCGTAGAAGCCAAAAGCGCGCCGGTTCTGACGTTGCTGTTTATCGCGATTTTCGTGTTGCTGACGTTGTCGGTGTCCGGCCTCGGTCACGCCACGCTGCTGGTGATTCAGAAGTGGGCGACCTACGTGTTCGGCGCGCTGAACATTGTGGTCGGCGGTTTCCTCTGCGCCACCATCGACTGGAGCGCCGTGTTCAACGCCACACCTGCACCGTTGAGCGCCATGATCATCGGCGTCGGCACCATGGCCGCCGGCACCGGGATCGGTTGGGCCAACGCCGGTGCCGACATGTCGCGCTACCAGCATCGCAGTGTCAAAGCCGTGCGCCTGGTGGCGTCGGCAGCGTTCGGTGCGGGGATTCCACTGGTGTTGCTCATCACTCTCGGCGGCCTGTTGTCGGTGGGTAACAATGACCTGGCTTCCGCCACTGACCCGATCATCGCGATCCGCGACATGCTGCCGACCTGGATGGCCGTGCCGTACCTGATCACCGCGTTCGGCGGCTTGCTGCTGTCGAATAACCTGTCGGTGTATTCGGCTGGCCTGACCACGTTGACCCTCGGTTTGAAGGTCAAGCGTGTGTACGCGGTGGTAGTGGATATCGTCGCGATCTTCGCCGGTTCGATCTACTTCATGCTGATCGCCGACAGCTTCTACGGTCCGTTCATCACCTTCATTTCCTTGCTGGCAGTGCCGATCACCGCGTGGGTCGGGATCTTCGTCGTCGACCTGATTCACCGTCATTACTACAGCCCCAAAGACCTGCTGGACGTCAGCCCGAGCAGCGCTTACTGGTACAGCGGTGGTATCGAATGGCGCGCCTTCGGTGCATGGGCCGTGGCGATCGTGTTGGGCTTCAGCTTTACCACCATCGGCACCACCGAACAGACGGTGTGGTTCCGTGGTTTCCTGTCCGACTCGTGGCTGGGCCATAACGGCCTGGGCTGGATCGTCACGTTCCTGGTGGCCGGCGGGATTTATTTTGTACTCGGTGGCGCCAAGGATCGCCGCGCCGCCATGACTGAGAATGCTCATGCCTAATTTGTTGCACACCGGCCAGGTCATCATCGACCTGGTCATGGCCGTGGATAAATTGCCTCAAACCGGCGGCGACGTGCTGGCGAAGTCCGCCAGTTTCGAAGCCGGCGGCGGCTTCAATGTGATGGCTGCAGCCCAGCGTAATGGCTTGCCCGTGGTCTACCTCGGGCGCCATGGCACCGGGCGTTTCGGCGATCTGGCGCGTGAGGCGATGCAGGCGGAAGGCATTCGGATCGGCATCGCCCAACCCGCAGACCGGGACACGGGTTTGTGCGTGGCGGTGACGGATGCCTCGGCCGAACGCAGTTTCATTTCCTACATCGGCGCCGAAGGCGAACTGACCGCCGAGGACCTGGCCAGCGTGCCGGCCGAGGCGGGCGACTATGTCTACGTCAGTGGCTACAGCCTGCTGCAGGTCGGCAAGGCGAAGGCGCTGGTGGATTGGGTGCTGGATTTGCCGAAAGGCATCAACGTGGTGTTCGATCCGGGGCCGTTGGTGGATTCACCGGATGAGCCGTTGATGAAAGCCTTGCTGGCGCGCATCGATATCTGGACCAGCAACAGCGTTGAGGTGCTGCGATTTACCGGTGCATCGGATATTGCCCAGGCGTTGGATCTTTTGGGCGATCACCTGCCCGCCGAGGTGTTGATGGTGGTGCGCGATGGGCCGCAAGGGTGTTGGATCAGCCAGCGTGGCGAGCGTCAGCATGTGCCGGGTTTCAGGGTGACGGCGGTGGACAGCAACGGGGCGGGCGATGCGCATGCCGGGGTGTTTGTGGCCGGGTTGGCGCATGGATTGTCGGCGGTTGAGGCGGCGCGCCGGGCGAATGCCGCGGCGGCGTTGGCGGTCACTCGGTGGGGGCCGGCGACTTCGCCGGGGAGTGCTGAGGTGGATGCTTTAATCAATCCGTAAGATTGATGGTGTCTGAACGATAGCCTTCGCGAGCAGGCTTGCTCCTACCGTTGATCTGCGTCGTGCACTGATCCTATGTGGGAGCGAGCCTGCTCGCGAAGGGGCCAGTCAATTCACCGCAGGTTCTGAATTTACCCAGCCTTGCGCAACGCCTCAATCAACGCCTGCTTGCGCATCCCGGACCGCCCGGGAATCTGCTTCGCTCGAGCCTCTTTCATCAGGCTATCAACCGTCTGCGTATCCCGCGAAGCCTTGCTGTTACGCGAATGGCCTTCACGGGTCGCCACCGCCCGCCGCGATGATTCCTTGCGATCCTCGGACTTGGCACTGGCCGGTTTCTTGCGCCCGGAACCCCCGGCGCGTTCACCGCCACCCGACTGCTTGTTCACCGTGGCCCAGGCGCGGGCCTCGGCTTCATCCTTGGACACACCTTTGTGTTCATAGCTTTCTTCGATGTGCTCGGCCTTGCGCTTTTGCTCGGCGGTGTATTTGTCTTTGCTTCCACGACGCATGGGATCTCTCCTGGCTTCAGAGTGTTCAGATTTCCAGTTTGCGTGCCGCTTCAACCCCGGCGCAACTGAGCTTGATCGGCAGGTTCAGCGAGTGCTCACCCGCTTCGTTGCACGTCACATGGCCGTGTTGAATCAGCCCTCGGTCCTGTAGGGCGGCGAGGGTGCTGGCCACGACTTTCTCCCCGCGATAATTGTCCAGGACCTCCTTGCCCAAGCCACTTGGGTGGGCGTGCAGCAGGCGGATCAGGACTTCTTTTTCCAGGTTGTTATCGTCGTTCATGCTTACCTCTGGATGGTGGTGGAGAGGTTGCTCGCGGCGGCGAGCTATTAATTGGCGGCCCCTTCGGAACCCGAGCCGCCGGTGGTGGTTTTCGAGCCGATGCCACTGCCGGCGTTATCGGGTGTGCGCGTGTCGGGCAAATTCAGCCCGCCTTGACGGCCGGCGTCGTTGCCCTGAGTCCGTGGGTCAGTGCCCGTGGAGGGCGGCAGGCTGTTGTCGATGCCGGAGCCGTTGGTGTTCATGCCGGGTGCGCTTTGGATGGCGGGCGCTTTCGGGCCCTCGACCGGGTTGGTCGGGCCGGTTCCTTCAGCGAGTGTCGCGGCGAATGCGGCAGAGGACAGCAGCGTGGTGAGGGCGAGGGCGGTCAACCTGGACATGAACATGGCATCGTCTCCGTTTAATAGAGTCCTTACCTGATGTTGGTCCGCCCGGGATTTGCATTGGTGCCTGAGGAACGACGAACGGTCTAGGCTGGCTGCACGGCTTTAGCCGGCGCAAACCGACGCCAGATCAACCGGCCCACGGTGATCAGCCAGTTCAGGACAGCCACGGCCAACACGGTCAGCAGCAGCGTCGGCATCCCGTGTTCAACGATGATTGTCCCCGCCAGCAAAGGAAATCCAAACACACCGATGAAGTAGGCGAGGCTGAACAACAGCAAGGCTTGTGAGGTCGTGCCGTGCGGCGCTTCGTTGGCCGCCAGGCCATTGATCACCGAATAGGTCAGCCCGTATCCGACACCGAGCATCACCGCCGCCAGTACATAGCTGAACCCGCTGTCGACCACGAAACCAAACACCACAATCGAGCCCATCATCAGGCCCGACAACAGGCAGGAGGCGCGGAACGGGTCACGCTTGACCACGATGCCTGCGATCAACATGCGGCTGCTGATCGCCGCGCCCATGAAGCCGAAAAAGAACAGTGAGTAGTCCAGCGAACGGGATGCGGCGTAACTGGTCTGGAAGCTCGACAGACCGCCGAACACGCAACCGCCGAGACCGACCATGATGATCGGGAACACAGCTTTGGACGACAGCACTTGAGCCGTTGCGCGCCAGGAAATCCGTGCGACCGAAGAGGCAGGCGCGGGCGCTTTCTTGAGCTGTGCATCCAGTCGCCAGAACAGTAAAACGCCGATCAGGCTGGCCAGTGCGGCGAGGTAAAACGCGGCGGTCACCGGATAACCGAGGGCGCTGGCGGCACGGCCCAGCAACGGGCCGCTGCCAATCCCGGTCATCATGCTGCCCGACAGCAACGCAAAGTATTTGGCGCGTTGGGCCGACGTCACCAGGCTGGCCACGATGATCGGCCCGAGGGTGTAGAACACGCCCCAACCCAGCCCCAGCAACAGTCCGAAAAACAGCAGCAGGTTGCCGAAGCCCGGGGTCAAGGCGAAGCCGAGACTGGCCGCCACCAGCAACACGCCAAACACGGCAATCGACCGCGCAGCACCGAGCCAGTCAGACAAATGCCCGGAGACGATCACCGCCGCAAAGGTGCTGAGCATGGCCGCCGAAATCACGCTGCCGGCATCGTGTTCATTGCCGCCGCGTGAGCCGATCAGCAACGACAGTAAAAACGTTGCGCCATAGGACAGCGACAGCAAATAGCTGGCGAGGCAAAACAGACCGAACAACCGGCTGGAGACTGGGGGTGTTGCGCTGGACATGACGCGGTTCCTTGACCCGATAGACGTGAGCGTTATCTATCTATCACGGAGGGCGCCGATGTTAGGTCTGTGGTTACCGATTTCAGGGTTAGTGCTCGCCGGAGTATCGCCTTCAGCAGGCGCCGATCTCTTCCTTGAATTGCTCCATGAAACCCTTCAGGCGCTTATGCCTGATCTGCGCCAGGTCTCGACCGGTTGCGGTCTGGAAGCCGTCCGCCAGGTGCAGCAGCTTGGTCTGGAAATGGTCGAGGCAAAAGCGTTTATCGTCGTAGTCGCGATGCTGTGCGTCCGGGTCCAGCGGGTCGTACAACGCGCTGCCCATGCGCCCGGCAACGTAGAACGTGCGCGCGACACCGAGCAGGCCGAGGGAATCAAGGCGGTCAGCGTCCTGCATGATTTGCGCTTCGAGCGATGCCGCGGGAATGTTGGCGGAGAAGCTGTGAGCTTCGATGGCGTGGGCCACTGCGCTGATGTTGGCGCGTGACCAATTCAGGTCGGCCAATACGACAGATGCTTTTTCGGCGGCCAGTCGTGATGCTCGCGAACGCAGCGGAGAGTTCTTCTCCACCGCCACACAATCATGCAACAGCACCGCCGCGAGCAACACCTCAAGATCGCCGCCTTCCTGCGCGTGAATTGCGCGCGCGTTGTGCCAGACCCTCTGCAAATGCGACAGGTCATGGGCGCCGTCCTCTGAAGGCTCCAGCGCATGGGGCAGCAAGTCAGCGGCGAGGATTTGCAGTGGCGCGAAAGCATCAGTGTTCATAAACATCCTGTTAAGTGAAAAAGTTTTCAGCCACAACACAACCCTGTGTAGCAGCTGGGCCATGATTCAGGATCAATTTCCCATGTGACGGACGCAGCGTGGCAACTTAGTATGGCGTTTTCAACCTTTGACGAAGGCACGTCCCCATGACGATCGAGATCCGCCCGGCGACCCCCAGCGATGCACCGCAAATCCTCGGGTTCATCACTGAACTGGCCGACTACGAACGTGCCCGCCACGAAGTCATCGCCAGCGTCGCCGACATCGAGCGCAGCCTGTTCAGCGAAGGCGCCACCGCCCACGGCCTGATCTGCCTGCGCGACGGCCTGCCGATCGGCTTCGCCGTATTCTTCTTCAGCTACTCCACCTGGCTCGGCAGCAACTGCCTGTACCTCGAAGACCTTTACATCACCCCTGAACAACGCGGCGGCGGGGCGGGTAAAACCTTGCTGCGCCACCTGGCGAAAATCGCCTGCGCCAATGATTGCGGACGGTTTGAGTGGAGCGTGCTGGACTGGAACAAACCGGCGATCGAGTTTTATAAATCGCTGGGCGCGCAGCCGCAGGAAGAGTGGGTTCGGTATCGGATGGATGGAAAGGTGTTGCGCGAGTTTGCCGAGGGTAATTGATCGTCAGCCTTGTCGTTTAAAAGATCGCAGCCATGAGCTGCGATTTTTTTGCGCATATCCCAATATATGGGAGTGATATTTATATATTGAGATTATCCTGCTTCCGGGTTTATAGTCCGGCTCACTCACTGCCAATAAACAAAACAGGTGAAGCGATGCTGGCGCAATTGATCGCGCTCGATTGGGGGACAACCTCATTACGTGCTTACAAACTCGCCGCAGGTGGCCAGGTGCTCGAACAGCGTTCGCTGTCGTCGGGGATCATGCAGCTGCCGCGCACGCCGCGAATCATTAACGGTCAGGAATGCGCCGACGGTTTCGAACTGGCCTTCGATGAGGCGTGCGGTGACTGGCTCGATGCACAGCCGGATTTGCCGGTGATTGCCTGCGGCATGGTCGGCAGCGCCCAGGGTTGGCGTGAAGCGGCTTACCGCGATACACCGGCGAACGTCGCCAATCTCGGCACTTCCCTGCAAACGGTTCGCAGTCTTCGCGGTGTCGATGTGCACATCGTGCCGGGTGTGATTCAGCGGTCGCGTTTGCCAAATGTCATGCGCGGCGAAGAAACCCAGGTCCTTGGTGTTCTGCAAACCCTGTCGAGCGAGGCGGGCAGCGACCTGTTGATCGGCCTGCCGGGCAGTCATTCGAAATGGGTGGAAGTGGCCGACGGCTGCATCGTGCATTTCGATACCTTCATGACCGGCGAAATCTTCGCCGTGCTCAGCGAACACAGCATTTTGGGGCGCACCCAGCAGCAGGGCGCGTCCTTCGATGGCCAGGCTTTTGATCGTGGTGTGCAAGTGGCGTTGTCGCCAGACGGCGAAATCGGTCCGCTGTCGACGGTGTTCAGTGCCCGCAGCCTGGGGCTGACCGGTGATCTGAGCGCCACGGCCCAGGCGGATTATCTGTCGGGCTTGTTGATCGGTCATGAGCTGTCGGCGCTGGCGACGGCCCAGCGGCGTCGGCGCAATAGCGTGCACCTGCCTTCGATCATCCTCATCGGTAATGCCCACCTCTGTGCCCGCTACAGCCGGGCCCTCGACGCCTGCGGGTTTGCCCGGGTGACGCTGGCCGAACAAGCCACTGAACGCGGGTTGTGGCAGTTGGCGCTTGCCGCCGGACTGATCACTTCCAACCCATCCCGTTAAACCTGACTGGAGGTCTGACATGCTCAAACACGCCTTGGCGCAAAACGGCCTGATCGCGATCCTGCGTGGCCTGCGCCCGGAAGAAGCGGCGGCCATCGGCGAAGTCCTGTACGCCGCCGGATTTCGCGTCATCGAAGTGCCGCTCAATTCCCCTGAACCGTACGAAAGTATCCGCATCCTGCGCAGCACCTTGCCCGCCGATTGCCTGATCGGCGCCGGCACGGTGCTGACACCGGAGCAGGTCGAGCAGGTGAAAGCCGCTGGCGGCCAAGTGATCGTCATGCCGCACAGCGACCCGAAAGTGCTGCGCGCAGCGAAAGCGGCGGGGTTGTTCCTGTCGCCGGGTGTGGCGACACCGACCGAAGCGTTTGCCGCATTGGCCGAAGGTGCTGACGTGCTGAAGATGTTTCCTGCCGAGCAGATGGGGCCGGCAGTCGTCAAAGCCTGGCTCGCGGTATTGCCCGCCGGGACCATTCTGGCGCCGGTCGGCGGGATCACGCCCGACAACATGCAGGTGTTTATCGACGCGGGCGTCAAAGGTTTCGGTCTCGGTTCCGGCTTGTTCAAACCGGGAATGACACCAGAGGACGTGGCCGTCAATGCCAAGGCCTACGTGGCTGCCTGGAAAGCCCTTCGCTAAGACTTTTTGGCGCGGTGAGCGCTGCCTCTAATAAGAGAGACAAGACAATGAAAATTACCAAACTGACCACCTTCATCGTTCCGCCGCGCTGGTGCTTCCTCAAGGTCGAAACCGACGAGGGCGTGACCGGTTGGGGCGAGCCTGTGGTTGAAGGTCGCGCCCACACCGTGGCGGCGGCCGTTGAAGAATTGTCCGACTACCTGATCGGCAAAGACCCACGCAACATCGAAGACATCTGGACCGTGCTCTATCGCGGCGGCTTCTACCGGGGCGGTGCGATCCACATGAGCGCGCTGGCCGGTATCGATCAGGCGCTGTGGGACATCAAGGGCAAGGCCCTGGGCGTGTCGGTCAGCGATCTGCTCGGTGGTCAGGTGCGCGACAAGATTCGTGTGTATTCGTGGATCGGCGGCGACCGGCCGGCAGACACCGCTCGTGCGGCGAAAGAAGCGGTTTCCCGTGGTTTCACGGCGGTGAAAATGAACGGCACCGAAGAGCTGCAATTCCTCGATTCCTTCGAGAAGGTCGACCTCGCCCTGGCCAACGTCGCTGCCGTGCGTGACGCGGTCGGGCCGAACGTCGGCATCGGCGTCGACTTCCATGGCCGGGTGCACAAGCCAATGGCCAAGGTGCTGATGAAGGAGCTCGATCCGTACAAACTGATGTTCATCGAAGAGCCGGTGCTCAGCGAAAACTACGAGGCGCTGAAAGAACTGGCGCCGCTGACCAGCACCCCGATTGCCCTCGGTGAGCGCCTGTTCTCGCGCTGGGATTTCAAACGTGTGCTGAGTGAAGGTTACGTCGACATCATCCAGCCGGATGCGTCGCATGCCGGCGGCATCACCGAGACCCGCAAGATCGCCAACATGGCCGAAGCCTATGACGTGGCGCTGGCGCTGCATTGCCCGCTGGGGCCGATTGCGCTGGCGGCGTGCCTGCAACTGGACGCGGTTTGCTACAACGCGTTCATCCAGGAACAGAGCCTGGGCATCCACTACAACGAGAGCAATGACCTGCTCGATTACGTGAAAGATCCGCGGGTGTTCGATTACGACAAAGGCTTCGTGAAGATTCCGAATGGCCCGGGGCTGGGGATCGAGATCAACGAGGAATACGTGATCGAACGCGCGGCGGTCGGCCATCGCTGGCGCAACCCGATCTGGCGCCATGCCGATGGTAGTTTTGCTGAGTGGTGAGTGCTTTCTGACTCACCACTATCCCCTGTAGGAGTGAGCCTGCTCGCGATGGTGTGTCAGTGACATCAATGCTGAATGACACACCTCTGTCGCGAGCAGGCTCACTCCTGCAAGAGGCCTGCGCCAGTCTTTCGAACGACCTCAATAAACATAAGAAGAGGCACTCCTCATGCAACCGCAAACCCTCGCCGGGCAAGCGTCGTTGGTGACGCCCAGTCGCAAGCGATTTTTCATCATGGTCCTGCTGTTCATCACCGTGGTGATCAACTACCTGGACCGCAGCAACCTCTCCATCGCCGCCCCGGCGCTGACCAGCGAACTGGGCATCGATCCGATCCACGTCGGGCTGATCTTTTCGGCTTTCGGCTGGACCTACGCCGCCATGCAGATCCCCGGTGGCTGGCTGGTGGACCGTGTGCCGCCGCGCATCCTCTACAGCGTCGCCTTGCTGCTGTGGTCGATTGCCACCGTGATGCTCGGTTTCGCCGCCAGCTTCATCGCGCTGTTCGTCCTGCGCATGGCGGTCGGGGCCCTGGAAGCGCCGGCGTACCCGATCAACAGCCGCGTGGTCACCACCTGGTTCCCCGAGCGCGAGCGCGCCACGGCCATCGGTTTCTACACCTCCGGGCAGTTTGTCGGCCTGGCCTTCCTGACGCCGGTTCTCGCTTGGCTTCAGCACGAATTCGGCTGGCACATGGTGTTCGTCAGCACCGGTGCGGTGGGCATTCTGTGGGCGGTGATCTGGTACGCGGTGTACCGCGAGCCCCGTGATTTCAAAGGCGCCAACGACGCCGAAATCGACCTGATCCGCGAGGGCGGCGGGTTGGTGGATATCCAGGCCGAGCAAGCCAAAGTCAAAGCGAAATTCAGCTGGACCGACCTAGGGGTTGTCCTGACCAAACGCAAACTGTGGGGCATCTACCTCGGCCAGTTCTGCCTCAACTCGACGTTGTGGTTTTTCCTGACGTGGTTCCCGACCTACCTGGTGAAGTATCGCGGCATGGACTTCATCAAGTCCGGTCTGCTGGCGTCGTTGCCGTTTCTCGCGGCCTTCGTCGGCGTGTTGTGCTCAGGGTTCTTCTCCGACTTCCTGATTCGTCGCGGTTACACGGTGGGTTTCGCTCGCAAGCTGCCGATCATTGGCGGCCTGCTGATTTCCACCTCGATCATCGGCGCCAACTTCGTCGAGTCGACGCCGCTGGTGATTGCGTTCCTGGCACTGGCGTTCTTCGGCAACGGGCTGGCGTCGATCACCTGGTCACTGGTGTCAACGCTGGCACCGGCGCGTTTGCTGGGACTGACCGGCGGGGTGTTCAACTTCATCGGCAACCTGTCGGCGATTACCACGCCGATTGTCATCGGTTTCCTGGCGACCGGGGATTCGTTTGCCCCGGCGATTACCTACATCTCGGTGCTGGCATTGATTGGCGCGCTTTCCTACATCTTGCTGGTGGGCAAAGTCGAGCGTATCAAGTTGTAGTGGCAGGCATCGGGCGACCATAATGCCGCCCGTTCACTCGCTCAACGGTAAAGGCTGGATATGCAGGAAGACGCCCCAAAAATCGCCAAGGACGCCGCCCCGACCGGCACCCAGACACTGCTTCGTGGCCTGGGTGTGGTTCAGGCCGTGGCCAGCGGCGCCCGCGATCTCAAGGAAATCGCCCGGCTGATCGGCACGACGCGCAGCACCACCCATCGTCTGGCCAGTTGCCTGGTGGACGAGCGTTACCTGCGTGTGGTGCCGCAAGTCGGTTATCTGTTGGGGCCGAAGCTGATCGAACTGGGTTTCCAGGCGCGCGAAGAGTTGCCGTTGGTGACCTTGGCCGGGCCGTATCTGGATGAGTTGTCGGCGTTGACCGGTGACACCATTCACCTGGCGATCCGCGAAGGTGACGAGGTGCTGTACCTGCACAAGAATCCGGGGCGCAATGGCCCGGAAATGCGTTCGCGGGTCGGCCATCGCATGCCGTTGGCCCGCACCGGGATCGGCAAGGCCTTGATGCTTGATGACTCGCAGGAAGAATGGCAACGGCTGTACGAAGTCAGCTTGCCAGCGGGTGGGAAAAATCTGTTTTGGCCGCAGCACCCGGAGCAATCCTGGGAGCAGTTTCAGCAGCGCATGGTCGAGTATGTGGCGGGTGGCTACGCCTTCGATCTGGAAGACAACGAGCCGTCGATCCGCTGTGTGGCGGCGCCGATCCGTGATGCCAGCAAGCGCATCGTCGCCGGCATCAGCATCGCCAGCACCGTGCCTTATATGCCGCTGGAAAAAATGGCCGAGCTGATCCCCCTGATAAAAGGGGTCACAGCCCGGCTCTCGGCAGAACTCGGCGCGAAGGTTTAGACCTTCAAGGTCGCCATGTCGATCACGAAGCGGTACTTCACATCACCGGCGATCATGCGGGCGTAAGCCTCGTTGATCTGGCGGATGTCGAGCATTTCGATGTCGCAGGTGATGTTGTGTTCGGCGCAGAAATCCAGCACTTCCTGGGTTTCTGCGATGCCGCCGATCAGCGAACCGGCGAGCACACGACGGCCCAACACCAGTTTGGCGGCATGGACCGGCGGATCGATCGGTTCGATCAGACCCACCAGAATGTGCACGCCATCGAAACGCAGGGTGTCGAGGTACGGGTTGAGATCGTGCTGCACCGGAATGGTGTCGAGCAGGAAGTCGAAGTAGCCGGCAGCGGCTTTCATCTGGTCGGCATCGGTGGACACGATCACGTGGTCCGCACCCTGGCGACGACCTTCTTCGGCCTTGCTCGCCGAGCGGGTGAACAGCGTCACTTCGGCGCCCATCGCCTTGGCGAACTTGATGCCCATGTGGCCGAGGCCGCCCATGCCGAGGATCCCGACCTTGTCGCCGGCCTTGACCCCGTAATGCTTGAGCGGCGAATAGGTGGTGATGCCGGCACACAGGATCGGTGCGGCGCTGGCCAGTGCGAGTTTTTCCGGGATGCGCACGACAAAGTGCTCGCTGACCACGATGCTGTCCGAGTAGCCGCCCATGGTGTTGCTGCCATCGACCCGGTCCGGGGTGGCGTAGGTCATGGTCGGACCTTCGAGGCAATATTGCTCAAGGTTGGACTGGCAGGCTTCGCAGCTGCGGCAGGAATCGACCATGCAACCGACACCAACCAGATCGCCGATTTTATGCTTGGTAACGTTCGCACCGATGGCGGTGACTTTGCCGACGATTTCGTGGCCGGGCATCAGCGGGTACACGGCAATGCCCCACTCGTTGCGGGCCTGGTGGATGTCGGAGTGGCAGACGCCGCAGTAGAGAATTTCGATCGCCACGTCGTCGGCCCGAGGGCTGCGGCGTTCGAATTTCACGGGGGCGAGGGGAGTGGTGGCCGACTGGGCGGCGTATCCGATGGCGGTGTACATGAGGAACCTCGCTAAAGCAGTGACAAGTGAGGCGGTGCATTCTGGGCGCCGCACCTGGCATCGACCATGGCGATTCCTCCGGGTGTCATGCCTATTCCTCCGGCATCCACGCTGGATTGATCAAATGCGCGGTCAGACCTGCGAAGATGCTTTCATCCCTTTTTCCGCGACATTTTTGTGAAGAGCTCCCATGTTGTTGACCCGACATCTCGATGCCAATGCCACGCTGGTTTCGCTGATCCAGCCGCTGACCACTCGCGACGGCTTCGCGCCCACCGCGTTGCCGGGCGTGCAGGTATTGCGCGCCAGTTGCGATGTGGCCCGTGGTCCGCAGATCTATGAGCCGAGTCTGGTCATCATCGTCCAGGGCAGCAAATTGGCATACCTGGGCCCGCGCACGCTGGAGTACGGCGCCGGCCATTATCTGATTCAGGCCTTGCCGGTGCCGTTCGAGTGCGAAACCTTTGCCGCGCCGGAGGGGCCGATGCTGGGGATTTCCATCGCGATCGACCGCACGTTGCTCGGCGAATTGGTGTTGGCCATGGGGCTGGTGGCGGGGCGCAGTATTGCGGCACAGACGCTGGAGTCGATGACCTCGACGGTACTCGACGACGCGATGCGCGGGTGTGTCGAACGGTTGCTGCGTTGCCTGCACGATCCGCTGGAATGCCAAGTGATGGGGCAGGCGCGTTTGCGTGAGTTGTTGTTCGTCGCGTTGCGCGGGCCGCAAGCCGATGTGTTGCGTGCACTGGTGGAGCAACAAGGGCAATTCGCCCGGGTCGCGGCTTCGCTCAGTCATCTGCATGCACATTACACCGAGCCGCTGAATGTCGAGACGCTGGCCAGTTGCGCGAACATGAGTGCGTCGACGTTTCACGAGCATTTCAAACGCAGCACGTTGTTGTCGCCGGTGCAGTATCTGAAGCGCTTGCGTTTGCTCAAGGCGCAGCAGTTGTTGCTGTCTGAAGGCTTGGGCGTGGCGCAGGTGGCGCATCGGGTGGGGTATCAGAGTACGTCGCAGTTCAGTCGGGAGTACAAGCGCTACTTCGAGCGTAATCCGGGGGATGAGCGCGCTGCCTGAGTTGGCAGGCTCACTCCTACAGGGGGATTTGTGGTGTCGGTGAAATCGCGGGCAACAAAAAGGCCCCCATTTCGGGAGCCTTGATGTTCAGAGGTTCGGCTTACATGTTCGGGTAAGTCGGGCCGCCAGCACCTTCCGGTGTCACCCAGGTGATGTTCTGTGCAGGGTCCTTGATGTCGCAGGTCTTGCAGTGAACGCAGTTCTGGGCGTTGATCTGGAAGCGCTTCTCGCCGTCTTCCTTGGTGATCACTTCGTATACGCCGGCCGGGCAGTAACGCTGGGCAGGTTCATCGTACAGCGGCAGGTTTTTGCTGATCGGGATGCTTGGGTCGGTCAGCTTCAAGTGGCAAGGCTGTTCTTCTTCGTGGTTGGTACCGGAGATGAACACCGAGCTGAGTTTGTCGAAGCTGATTTTGCCGTCCGGTTTCGGGTAGTCGATCTTCTTGCAGTCGGCCGCCAGCTTGAGGCAAGCGTAATCCGGCTTGGTGTCGTGCAAGGTGAACGGCAGTTTGCCGCCGAAGATGTTCTGGTCCAGCCAGTTGAAACCGCCGCCGACGATGGCGCCAAACTTGTGGATCGCCGGGCCGAAGTTGCGGCTGGCGAACAGCTCGTCGTAGAGCCAGCTCTTTTTGAAGGCGTCGACGTAAGTGGTCAACTCTTCGGTGCTGTCTTTTTCAGCGAACAGCGCCTCGGCCACGGATTCAGCGGCGAGCATGCCGGACTTCATCGCGGTGTGGCTGCCTTTGATCTTGGCGAAGTTCAGGGTGCCGAGGTCGCAACCGATCAGCGCGCCGCCCTTGAAGACCATTTTCGGCAGCGAGTTCAGGCCACCTTTACAGATGGCACGCGCGCCGTAGCTGACGCGCTTGCCGCCTTCCAGGTACTGCTTGAGCACCGGGTGATGCTTGAGGCGCTGGAACTCGTCGAACGGCGACAGGTACGTGTTGCTGTAGGACAGATCGACGATCAGGCCGACGACCACCTGGTTGTTTTCCAGGTGGTAGAGGAACGAACCACCGGTGTTCTCGGTGCCCATGATGTCCAGCGGCCAGCCGGCAGTGTGAACCACCAGGCCTGGCTGGTGCTTGGCCGGATCGATTTCCCAGATTTCCTTCAGGCCGATGCCGTAGTGCTGGGCGTCGGCTTCACTGTCGAGGTTGAAACGCTGGATCAGTTGCTTGCCGATGTGGCCACGGCAGCCCTCGGCGAACAGCGTGTATTTGCCACGCAGTTCCATGCCCGGGGTGTACAGGCCTTCTTTCGGATGGCCTTCGCGGTCAACGCCCAGGTCACCGGTGATGATCCCGCGAACCACGCCATTCTCGTCGATCAGCGCTTCCTGGGCAGCGAAGCCCGGGTAGATTTCCACGCCCAGGTTCTCGGCCTGCTGAGCCAGCCAGCGGCACAGGTTGCCCAGGGAGATGATGTAGTTGCCTTCGTTGTGCATGGTCTTGGGCACAAAGAGGTCAGGAATCTTTTGCGCGCTTTCAGCATTCTTGAGAACGAAGATGTCATCGCGGGTGACCGGCGTGTTCAGCGGGGCGCCGAGTGCTTTCCAGTCCGGGAACAGTTCGTTCAGGGCGCGTGGTTCGAACACGGCACCGGACAGAATGTGAGCACCGACTTCGGAGCCTTTTTCGACCACGCAGACGCTGATTTCCTTACCGGCTTCAGCAGCCTTCTGCTTCAAGCGGCAGGCAGCGGAAAGACCAGCGGGGCCGGCACCGACGATGACGACGTCGAATTCCATGTATTCGCGTTCCACAGGTTATCTCCTACTCAAGGCTCAACAGTTTTTTTTCTAATTGGAGGTTTGGTGTCGCATCCATGAATCCCTGCACTGATGCTGGGAGGGGACAATCGATTAGTCACCTTTCTCTCTGGGTGGCGCATTATATCTACACCACTCCTAGCGTCCAATACAAACGTTTGTTTGAATTGGCTCAAAGCCAGAGAAATCAAAGTCACGCGGCTTACGAACGGCCATTTTGCCGTATTGACCGGAATAGGCGTTCCGGTCAAGATACGGTCGGTTTTGCGCTCGCCGTAGGCTGACTGTTGGTTTCAAGAGCACCTCTAAAGACAGGGCGATGGCAGTGGCAAGTGATGCGCAGCTCAGGTTTGGCTCGCAGTTTACACGTCGCGATATTGAATGACTCGTTGGTCACCACTGACGAACGGTCATGCACTTCATGAGCGATGGTCACTTGACACGTTTGCCGGCGTTTTTAGAGGTGCCCTTGCGCCCGATGAGCATCAACCGCCAGGTTCGCCTAGGCGACTTTCTTTTCACCGGAGAGTAACGAGGAATCCATGAAGGTTCTTGTAGCTGTCAAACGCGTTGTGGATTACAACGTCAAGGTCCGCGTCAAGGCGGACAATTCCGGCGTCGATCTTGCCAACGTCAAGATGTCGATGAACCCGTTCTGCGAGATCGCCGTGGAAGAAGCCGTACGCCTGAAAGAGAAAGGCGTTGCGACTGAAATCGTCGTCGTCTCCGTCGGCCCGTCCACCGCTCAAGAGCAACTGCGCACCGCGCTGGCTCTGGGTGCCGACCGCGCCATCCTCGTCGAATCCGCCGAAGACCTGACTTCTCTGGCCGTTGCCAAACTGCTGAAGGCCGTTGTCGACAAGGAACAGCCGCAGCTGGTGATCCTTGGCAAACAAGCCATCGACAGCGACAACAACCAGACTGGCCAGATGCTCGCTGCATTGAGCGGCTACGGTCAGGGCACGTTCGCTTCGAAAGTCGAAATCAGCGGCGACAGCGTTGCCGTGACTCGCGAAGTCGACGGCGGCGCGCAGACAGTTTCCCTGAAACTGCCGGCCATCGTCACCACCGACCTGCGTTTGAACGAGCCGCGCTACGCGTCCCTGCCAAACATCATGAAAGCCAAGAAGAAGCCTCTCGAAGTGCTGACTCCGGACGCTTTGGGCGTTTCCACCGCCTCCACCAACAAGACCGTGAAAGTCGAAGCGCCTGCTGCACGCAGCGCGGGTATCAAGGTCAAGTCGGTGGCTGAACTGGTCGAGAAACTGAAAAACGAAGCGAAGGTAATCTAAATGACTATCTTGGTTATTGCTGAACACGACAACAAAGTAGTGGCCCCGGCCACACTGAACACCGTGGCTGCCGCTGCCAAAATCGGTGGTGACATCCACGTTCTGGTTGCAGGCCAGGGCGTTGGCGCCGTGGCTGAAGCTGCTGCGAAAATCGCTGGCGTGAGCAAAGTATTGGTAGCTGACAACGCTGCCTATGCTCACCAACTGCCGGAAAACGTAGCGCCTCTGGTTGCAGAGTTGGGCAAGGGCTACAGCCACATCCTGGCTGCCGCGACTTCCAACGGCAAAAACATCCTGCCGCGCGTTGCCGCTGCGCTGGACGTTGACCAGATCTCCGAGATCATCTCGGTCGAAAGCGCTGACACCTTCAAGCGCCCGATCTACGCCGGTAACGCCATCGCGACCGTTCAGTCCAACGCTTCGGTGAAAGTCATCACCGTGCGTGCCACCGGTTTCGACCCGGTTGCTGCTGAAGGCGGTTCGGCTGCGGTTGAGTCCGTTGCTGCTGCTCACGATGCTGCGATCTCCAGCTTCGTTGGCGAAGAGCTGGCCAAGTCCGATCGTCCGGAACTGACCGCTGCCAAAATCGTCGTTTCCGGCGGTCGTGGCATGCAGAACGGCGACAACTTCAAACACCTGTACGCCCTGGCTGACAAGCTGGGCGCTGCTGTCGGTGCTTCCCGCGCCGCGGTCGACGCAGGTTTCGTACCCAACGACATGCAGGTCGGTCAGACCGGCAAGATCGTTGCTCCACAGCTGTACATCGCGGTCGGTATCTCCGGCGCGATCCAGCATCTGGCCGGCATGAAAGACTCCAAAGTGATCGTTGCGATCAACAAGGACGAAGAAGCGCCGATCTTCCAGGTGGCCGATT
The DNA here is from genome assembly GCF_015461845.1 of Pseudomonas mucoides. Classification (GTDB taxonomy): domain Bacteria; phylum Pseudomonadota; class Gammaproteobacteria; order Pseudomonadales; family Pseudomonadaceae; genus Aquipseudomonas; species Aquipseudomonas mucoides. The sequence continues at coordinate 253,524 of NZ_JACOPW010000005.1, forward strand.
ACGGCCTGGTGGCAGACCTGTTCGAAGCAATCCCCGAGTTCGAGAAGCTGGTCTAATCCAGCGGCCTGACTTATAAAGAGCCCGACCTTTTGGTCGGGCTTTTTTTTTGTTCCGGAGTTGAGTGGGAGAGTGTTGCCATGGATCTGCGTCGCGTGTGTGGCTGGTCGTTATTGCTGGGCCTGACGATGTTGCCGACCTTGTCCAATGCGGCGGGCAAGTGCGATCGACTGATTGTGACCGGCAGCCCGGACGCACCACCGTATTTGTGGCAAGACCCGCAAAACCCTAAAAAGCTGATCGGTGCCAGTGCTGACCTGTTGCAGCAAGTGGCGGGGGAGTTGGGCATCAAGGTCGAGTTGCTGTATGCCGGCAAACGCGCCCAGGCGCTGGACGAAGTACGCAGCGGGCGCATGGACATGTTGGCCGATGCAACGTTGACCGTGAGCGAACTGGAAACCCTGGATTACATTCATCCGCCGTTGCTGGAAAACGATTACCTCGTCTGGACTCGCAAAGACTCGGCATTGATCTACAACCAGGCCCAGGACCTCCACGGCCATCCCGGCGCATTGTCGGAAAAGTCTCGAATGACCCCGGATTTCGGCACTTTTGCCGATCAGCAATTGACCCTCACCCGTACGCCCAACCTGACCCAGGCCTTTCAGAAATTACTCTTGGGCGAGGTGGAATTTGTACTCGCCGGACGCTACTCCGGCATGGCGGCCGCGCAGGCGCTGAGCATGGCCAATGACCTGGTCCCCCGTGCCGAGCCAATCGACAAACCCGGTCTGTACCTCGCGGTTTCCCATAACTCCGCCTGCAACGATCCGTGGTTGCGCGGACAGCTGGCCAAAAAGATGACAGAATTGCCCGCCTCAGGACTGACGGACACCGCGTTGCAACGCAATATCGAGCGTTGGAAAGCGCAGCAACAGCAGCAGCAACAACCTGTCAGTACCCCAAAACAGTAGGGATTCTTAGTGAGTATTCGACCTCTTTTCGCTGCCCTGGCCGTTCTGGCTCTGGCGGGTTGTGCAGCCGATCCGGCGCCGAATGAACAGATTCGCCTGACCGAACAGGCACTCGTCCAGGCAAAAGCCGTGGGCGCCACCGCCGACGACATGCCGGAAATGAAACTGGCCGAAGAAAAATTCGCCCGTGCCCAAAGCAATATGACCGAGCAGTCCTACAAACATGCGCGCATGCGGGCCGAGCAGGCCGAACTGGACGCGCGCCTGGCCGAAGCCAAGGTGTTGACCCTCAAGAGCGAGGAGCAATTGAACGTGCTCAATACCCGTATCACCCGTCTGCGCAAGCAACTGGGAGATGCCCAATGAGCCTGAAGTCGAAAGCGCTCGCCAGCTTGATCCTCGTCGGCTGCACCAGCCTGTATGGCTGCGCTGGCCAGCACAGTGACGCCGCTTTGCAAGAAGCGGGCGCCGACTTCCAGAAGGTCAAGGAAGACTCCAATGTGCTGCGCATCGCGCCCAAGGACGTGATCCGCGCCGGTGAGTCGCTGGCCCGCGCCGATCGTCTGTCCAGCTATTGGGGCAGCGGTTCGGACGTGGTGCATTACGCCTACCTGAGCCAGCGCTACAGCGAGATTGCCCGGGAGCACACCAATCTGGTGCTCAACGAAGAGCGCGCGGCGAAGCTCGAACTGGAGCGTCAGCGTCTGCAACTGGCATTGCGCGAATCCAAATTGCTCAGCGTTCAGCAACAGGGCAAGTGGCTCGAAGAGCAGATTGTCGCGCTGGCGACCACCCAGACGGATCGTGGCCTGGTGATGACCTTGGGCGATGTGCTGTTCGATACCGGTGAAGCCGAGCTGAAAAATTCGGCCAACCGTGTGGTGCTGAAGATTGTTCAGTTCCTGCAGCTCAATCCGAAACGCGTGGTGCGGATCGAAGGCTATACCGACAGCACCGGCGGCAAGCAGGACAACCTCAAGCTGTCCCGTGACCGTGCGCAATCGGTGGCTGACGTCCTGATGGATTTGGGCATCGACGACAAACGCATTCAAGTTGAAGGCTACGGCGATGAATACCCGGTGGACGTAAACGCTTCCGAGCGTGGCCGTGCGCAGAACCGTCGGGTGGAAATTGTGTTCTCCGACGAAAAAGGCCAGCTCGGCGCCGCCCGCTAAGCATCTTTGGAAAGGTAGGTTCGCGAAAGCGAATTACCCCCGAAATCTTGTAGCAAACCCGGCCTGCCAGACAGAGTCGGGTTTTTTTTCGTCTGCTTTTTGCAGGGTTGATCGCAAAAAGCAGTACAGATTTTGCTGACACTGCACTGTACGGTCGACTATTGTGGCAACTGTCCCAGTACACTTCTAAACTGTTCCGGTATTGTTTCACACAAGAATAAAATGCCCGTGAAATCGAGTGCTGCGTCATGACCAATCTCTTGCTCTACCAACGTATTGCTCAACAACTGGCCGAAGACATCCGCCGTGGTGTCTATCAACCGGGGGAGCGCGTGCCTTCGGTGCGCAAGATGAGCTCGCAGCTCAACGTCAGCCATGCGACGGTGTTGCAGGCGTATGCCAATCTTGAAGATCAAGGGCTGATCCGCGCCCGGCCGCAGTCGGGCTACTACGTTCACCAGACGCCGGCCCTGACTGCGCCGACGCCGGACATCGCCCGGGTCGAGCGTCCTGGCCTGGTCACGCGCAGCAGCATCATTCAACAAGTGTTGGTCGAATCCCGCCGCGAGGGTGTTTTTCCGTTGGGTGCCGCAGTGCCCAGTGTCGATTACCTGCCGGTGCGGGCGCTGCATCAGCAATTGGCCAAAGTCACTCGTTTCCATAGCCCGCGAGCCTTCAGCTACATGTTCAGCCCCGGTTTTGAACCGTTGCGCCGACAAGTGGCGATCCGTATGCGCGATGCCGGCGTGGTAGTCGATCCTTCCGAAGTGGTCATCACCCACGGCTGCGTCGACGCGTTGCAGATGTCACTGCGGGTATTGACCCGGCCGGGCGACCTGATCGCCGCCGAATCGCCGACGTATTACGGTCTGCTGCAACTGGCCGACTTGCTCGGCCTCAAAGTGATCGAAATCCCGAGTGATCCTGCCACCGGTATGAGCCTGGAAGCACTGCAACTGGCGGCCAACCAATGGTCGATCAAGGCGCTGGTGCTGACCACGCGACTGAGCAATCCCTTGGGTGGGACCATGCCCGAGGAGCGGCAGAAACAATTGCTGCGCCTGGCGTCTGATTTCGACATCCAGATTGTCGAAGACGATATTTACGGCGAACTGATGTTCGAGCAGGGGCGTACCAAATCACTCAAGGCCTATGATCGGCTGGATCGGGTCATCTATTGTTCAAGCTTCTCCAAAACCCTGTCGCCGGGCGTGCGGATCGGCTGGATGATTGCCGGCAAATACCAGCAGGAAATCCAGCGCCTGCAGACGTTCAGTACCCATTCGGCGTGCAGTGTTACGCAAATGGGCATTGCGGCGTATCTGGAAAACGGCGGCTACGACCGACATTTGCGCTACATCCGCCAGGAATACCGCAAGAACCTCAGCGCCTTCCAGCTCGCCGTTCAGCAATACTTCCCTGAAGGCACGCAGATGACCCGGCCGACCGGCGGCTTCATCTTGTGGGTCAGTTTGCCGGGGCGGGTCAACACCCAGGAATTGCACGTACGGGCGTTGCAGCAGGGCATCAGTATTGCGCCGGGGCTTATCTTCAGTAACACCGAACAGTTCAATCACTGCATCCGGCTGAACTGCGGCATACCCTGGAACCGTGAAGCCGAACGGGCCTTGATGACGTTGGGGATGCTGGCGACGCAACTTTGCCAGGAGACGGCCGGCGGCTTCTGAGCAGTCGGGAGGGAGGTTCTCGGCGGAGCTTGTCATGTGGCGCGCAACAGGCGAGCATATGGCCCTCTGCCGTTACTGCTGTTGGGTTCATGAAACCGATTTTTCCTGCCGTCTGCCTGTTTCTTTGCCTGTTGATGACCGTTCACGCTGAAGGCGTCATGGCAGCGGCTGCCCAGGAAAAACCTGCCGCCAGCGCAACCGCAAAAAAACCGCTGCCTGCGAAAAAGGCCACGACGGTGAAAAAGCCAACGGCGGTGGTGAAAAAGCGTCCACCCATTGCCGCCAAGTCGAAGGCGCCCAGTGAAGTGGTGAAAACCCAACTGCCTCCCGTCAAACTTGACTTGAGACTGCCACCGCAGATGGCCCAGGAACTGAAACCGATCGGCACCGTGCCGCTGCCCAGTCACGATGCGCTGCTGCCACAAATGTTTGGTGAAAAGTCCGGCAGTAGCCCGTTTCAGCTCAACGGTCGGCTGCTCAGTAACGAAATGCAATTGCAGCTGCGCAATGAAGAGCGTCGGGACGTCGAAGGCGCAGCCTTGGATTTCGAGTTCAAGCAGTAAATCGTTCCCATCCGTGAGCCGCTGGCCAGACGCTTTGTCGGAGACTGGTCAGTCACACGGATTTGAATGAAAAAACCCCGGTCCGGGTAATTTTAAACAACTGTTTTAGCGGTTACTCTGTGCCCTGTCCTTTTACACATCACACCTCGTGAGGAGCTCGTCGTCATGAAATGCCGTGAAGGCTGTGGCGCCTGTTGCATTGCCCCTTCCATCAGTTCACCGATTCCCGGTATGCCCCATGGCAAAGCCGCTGGCGAACGTTGCGTGCAACTTTCGGTCGATAACTTGTGCAGCATCTTCGGCAAACCCGAACGCCCCGCAGTCTGTTCGGCTTTTGAAGCCGATATCGAAGTCTGCGGCAGTAGCAGTGACGAGGCGATCAAATTGCTGGGATGGTGGGAGCAAATGACGGCGGCGTGATGTGTTCAACCAACGGAACTTCAACAATAAGGAATAAAACCATGGGTTCACTGCATCGTATCGCTGTGTTGTGTGGATTGACTGCGGTTCTGGCTGCTACGGCTGCCCAGGCCGAAGACTGGAAGGTCGCCAAGAACGAAGACGGCATCAAGATCTCTCTGGCCGAAGTACCGGGTTCGGACTACAAGGCCTATCAGGGCGTCACTTTGATGAAGACCACCGTCGCCAAACTGCGCGCTCTGCAAGAAGACGCGTCCGGTGCCTGTGCCTGGATTCACGACTGCAAAATGCAGAAGTCGCTCAAGCACGAAGGCGACCAGAGCTGGACCTATACCCAATTCAATACCCCGTGGCCCGTCACGGCACGTGATTCGGTGCTGCACATCACCACCGTTGAAGGCGCCGATGGAAGCATGACCCGCAAGCTCGAAGGTGTACCGAAATACATTCCGGAAGAAAAAGGTTTCGTGCGCGTCGCCAAAGTCGACGGGTTCTGGAAGTTCGTGCCCAAGGGTGACCAGGTCGAAGTGACCTATCAGGTGCACACCGAGCCAGGCGGCAGCGTGCCATCGATGATTGCCAACAAGTTCGTGGTCGATGCACCATTCAATACCCTGAAAGCCCTGAAAGAACGCGCCGAGAAGTAATTACAGCGTCGTTCAGCAAAACGCCCCGACTGGTTCGGGGCGTTTGCGTTTTCAGCCGTGCGCGGCTTTATTGTGTTTCCGGATATGCGTTGCACAAAATTTTCACAAAGCCTCCAAGACAATCCGCCCGCATCTGTCAGCCAAACAGTAATCAATGGCAATGAGGCGGGTGATGGTGCAACATTTGCGCATCGCGCAAGCCCCGGGGCCAAGCAATGGTCAATAGAGGGCAGGGCGCCGCTGTATTTTTTGAAACTTCAACTTCCAATGGGTCCTTAAACGACATGGCAAACCCGGACGCCCTGAATCAGCAGCGAGCTTCTAGTCGCCTGCTGCAACCGACCGTCAAATCGCATCTGGCCTACACGCTGCTATGTGCCTTGATCATGATGGTCATGTTCAGCCTGCTGCGTGTTGCGCTGCTGGTCTACAACCGCTCGATGATCCTCGACACCCCGGCTTCGACTTTCCTTGAAGCGTTCGCCAACGGCCTGCGTTTCGACCTGCGCCTGGTGGTTTACCTCAGCGTTCCGCTATTGCTGGCGTTGTTCAGCGCGCGGGCCATGGCTGCTCGCGGTTTCTTCCGGTTCTGGCTGACCATTGCGTCGAGCATTGCGCTGTTCCTCGGCCTGATGGAGATGGACTTCTACCGCGAGTTCCACCAGCGCCTCAATGGCCTGGTCTTCCAGTACGTGAAGGAAGACCCGAAAACCGTGATGAGCATGCTCTGGTACGGTTTCCCGGTGGTTCGCTATCTGCTGGCGTGGGCCTTTGGCACATTGATCCTGACCCTGGCGTTCAAGGGCGCCGACCGTGCGACCCGGCCTCGTGGCCCATTCAGTGGCGGCAGCATCGGCACGCGTCAGATCGCCCCCTGGTATGCGCGAGGCGTCGTGTTCGTGGTCTGTCTGCTGGTCTGCGTGGTCGCCGCTCGGGGCACCCTGCGCCAGGGACCGCCGCTGCGTTGGGGTGACGTCTACACCACCGACTCGAACTTCGCCAACCAGTTGGGCCTCAACGGCACGCTGTCGCTGATCGCGGCGGCCAAGAGCCGGATCTCCGAAGATCGCGACAACATCTGGAAAGCCACACTGCCGCAGCCTCTGGCTCAGCAGACCGTGCGTGACATGTTGGTGATGAAAGACGAAAAACTGGTGGATGCTGAAACAGCCGCCGTGCGTCGTGACTACACACCACCGGCCGACAAGACCCTGCCGATCAAGAACGTGGTCGTGATCCTGATGGAAAGCATGGCCGGTCACTCGGTCGGCGCGTTGGGCGGCCCGGGCAACATCACGCCGTACCTCGACAAACTGTCGAAGGAAGGCCTGCTGTTCGACCGCTTCTTCTCCAACGGCACCCATACCCACCAGGGCATGTTCGCCACCATGGCGTGCTTCCCGAACCTGCCGGGTTTCGAATACCTGATGCAGACCCCTGAAGGCAGCCACAAACTGTCCGGCCTGCCACAGTTGCTCAGCGCCCGAAAATACGACGACGTGTACGTCTACAACGGTGATTTCGCCTGGGATAACCAGTCGGGCTTCTTCAGCAACCAGGGCATGACCAACTTCATCGGTCGTAACGACTTCGTCAACCCGGTGTTCTCCGATCCGACCTGGGGCGTGTCCGACCAGGACATGTTCGACCGTGGCCTGGTAGAGCTCAAGGCCCGGGAAAACGGCAAGCCGTTCTATGCCCTGCTGCAGACGCTGTCCAACCACACGCCGTACGCCTTGCCGACGCCATTGCCGGTCGAGCGCGTGACCGATCGCGGCAGCCTCAACGAACACCTGACCGCCATGCGTTACTCCGACTGGGCGTTGGGTCAGTTCTTCGAGAAAGCGCGTAAAGAGCCGTACTTCAAGGAGACCCTGTTTGTGATCGTGGGTGACCACGGTTTCGGTAACGAGCAGCAAATCACCGAAATGGACCTGGGCCGTTTCAACGTGCCGATGCTGATGATTGCACCGGGTATCCAGGAAAAGTTCGGCCAGCGTGACCACACCGTGGGCACTCAGATCGACATCGTGCCGACCATCATGGGGCGTATCGGTGGCGAAGTGCGCCATCAGTGCTGGGGGCGCGACCTGCTCAACCTGCCGGAAGGCGACACCGGTTTTGGTGTGATCAAGCCGTCAGGCAGCGAACAGACCACGGCCATTCTCACGGCTGACCAGATTCTGGTGTTGCCGAAAGAGAAGGAAATGGAGCCAAAGATGTACCGCTATGAACTGGGCGCGAAGCCGCATGCCGAGATCGTGCCGAACGATCCACGCACTGCCGAGTTGAAGCTCAAGCTTGAGTCGTTCCTGCAAACCGCGACCAAGAGCCTGCTCGACAACACCGCGGGTGTTGTGGACGGCAAGCCGGACTAAGTTTTCGGCGCAATAAAAAGAGGCCCTTTTTCAAGGGCCTCTTTTTTTGTCCGTTAATTCGTTATATCCGTTAGATCCTGCCAAGCAAGAGCAGAATCAACAGCACTACCAGGACGACGCCGATGATACCCGACGGGCCATAACCCCAACTTCTGGAGTGTGGGAAAACCGGCAGACCACCGATCAGCAAGAGGATCAGAATAACGATCAGAATTGTGCCCATGTCTATTATTTCCTTGTTGGAAGTGTTCTGGATTGACCTGTCTTTTAACGGTCAGCTGGAAGGTTATTAATTCAAGCTGCTTACAACGTCCGACTGGTGCGTGAGTCGGAAAATTCCATGTTTTTTTAATGTTTTTCGAAGGCCTGTTTATTTCGTTTTTTCCAGGATTAGTTGAACCACACGCGCCCACGGTTTGTTCGGGCCATTCAGCAATCTGATGGAGCGTGGGTCGGGCAAGGACCTTCGCTACACTCAGCGCATCTTTCCCGGAACAACAAGGCTGTTTGCTATGCAAAATCGCATGATGATCACTGGCGCGGGCTCGGGCCTGGGTCGCGAAATCGCGCTGCGCTGGGCGCGTGAAGGCTGGCAACTGGCCTTGTCGGATGTCAGCGAACCCGGCCTGCAAGAAACCTTGAAGCTGGTTCGCGACGCCGGTGGCGATGGCTTTATCCAGCGTTGCGATGTACGCGATTACAGCCAGCTGACCGCATTCGCCCAGGCCTGCGAAGAGAAGCTCGGCGGCATCGATGTCATCGTTAACAACGCCGGTGTCGCGTCCGGCGGCTTCTTCAGTGAACTGTCGCTGGAAGACTGGGACTGGCAGATCGCGATAAACCTGATGGGGGTGGTCAAGGGCTGCAAGGCGTTCCTGCCGCTGCTGGAGAAAAGCAAAGGCAAGATCATCAACATCGCGTCGATGGCTGCCCTGATGCAAGGCCCGGCCATGAGTAACTACAACGTGGCCAAGGCCGGCGTGGTGGCGTTGTCCGAGAGCCTGTTGATCGAACTGGCGCAACAGGAAGTGGGCGTGCATGTGGTTTGCCCGTCGTTCTTCCAGACTAACCTGCTCGACTCTTTCCGTGGCCCGACTCCGGCGATGAAAGCCCAGGTCGGCAAACTGCTGGAAAGTTCGCCGATTACCGCCACCGACATTGCCGACTACATATACAACCAGGTGGCTGCCGGCGAGTTCATGATCCTGCCGCACGAGCAGGGCCGCATGGCCTGGGCGATCAAGCAGAAAAACCCGCAACTGCTCTACAACGAAATGACCCTCATGGCCGACAAAATGCGCGCCAAGGCCAAACAAAGCGCAGGCTGATCTTGCCCGTAGGCAACCGCGTCGTTAGGGTGGCCGCCATCGGTCACTCTAACGAGACACCTGCATGCTCAATTACCTGTGGTTTTTCCTCGCGGCGCTCTTCGAAATCGCCGGCTGCTTCGCGTTCTGGATGTGGCTGCGCCAAGGCAAAAGCGTCTTGTGGGTGCTGCCTGCGTTGCTCAGCCTGACCTTGTTCGCGCTGCTACTGACCCGAGTCGAAGCCACCTACGCCGGGCGCGCCTATGCGGCCTACGGTGGGATCTACATCATTGCCTCGATTGGTTGGCTGGCCGTGGTCGAGCGGATTCGACCGCTGGGCTCGGACTGGATCGGCGTAGCGCTGTGCGTGATCGGCGCGAGCGTCATTCTGTTTGGCCCGCGCTTTTCCGCATCCTGAAGGATCGGTCCTGCATTAAAGCAATTTGTCGGACGCTTCCGTCAGGAGGGTTCTTCCAGAGCTGTAGGGCTGGACTGATTTGCCGCCATCGCATTGAAGACCCGCTAAACGCCGGGCATCTTCAAGGGCCGGCAATCTTCAAGGACCAATACCATGCTTGTACTCAGTCGCGTTGTGGGCGAGATGATTTCCATCGGTGATGACATTTCAGTGCGTATCCTCAACGTCAGCGGCAACAGCGTGCGTTTTGGCGTCGAGGCGCCGCAGAACGTCAATGTGCATCGCGCCGAGGTCTATGAGCGCATCCAGGTCAAACTGGCCAAGACCAAGGGGCGCTGAGCCGTTCAGTCGAACAGGTGCTTGGGTACATCGTGCTTGAGCATCAACTGGCACTGCTCGCTTTCCGGATCGAACACGATCAGTGCCTGACCTTTGGTCAATGCCTGGCGAACCCGCAATACACGGGTCTCCAGCGGTGTGTCATCGCCATTATCCGTACCGTCACGGGTCACGAAATCCTCGATCAGGCGGGTGAGGGTGTCGACTTCAAGTTGGTCGTAGGGAATCAGCATAGGCACCTCGGCTAAAACAATGTCGGGATGCTACGGCGAATGATCGGTCGCGGCTAGCCTCGGGCTGATGTGTTGCCAGGCCTGTCCCCTCGCGAGCAGGCAATACAAATGTCGGGATCAGTTATCGGAGCGCTGCCCGACAAGGCTGTCCACCGAAGGCACCCGCGTATCACTTTCCATCTGCGTCTCATGTTCGATCTGATGACTGAACCGGTCCAGCGACCCCTTCGCTGGTTGCGCGTCACTGGCAAACACCGGCGGGCTCAGAATGTAGGCACCGAGCAAGCGACTCAACGCCGCCAGGCTGTCGATGTGCGTACGCTCATAACCGTGCGTGGCGTCGCAACCAAAGGCGAGCAGGGCGGTGCGGATGTCGTGTCCAGCCGTCACCGCCGAATGCGCATCGCTGAAGTAATAACGGAACAGGTCGCGGCGCACGGGCAAGTCGTTGTCACTGGCCAGGCGCAGTAGATGCCGCGACAAGTGATAGTCATAAGGCCCGCCGGAATCCTGCATCGCCACGCTCACCGCGTGTTCGCTGGAATGCTGGCCGGGCGCGACCGGCGCAATGTCGATACCGACGAATTCACTGACATCCCACGGTAGCGCGGCCGCCGCGCCACTGCCGGTTTCTTCGGTGATGGTGAACAGCGGATGGCAGTCGATCATCAACTCCTCGCCACTGTCGACGATGGCTTTCAGCGCCGCGAGCAACGCCGCAACGCCGGCCTTGTCGTCCAGGTGACGGGCGCTGATGTGACCGCTTTCAGTGAACTCCGGCAAGGGGTCGAAGGCCACGAAGTCACCGACGCTGATCCCCAGCGAGTCGCAGTCGGCGCGGGTGGCGCAATAGGCATCGAGGCGCAGTTCGACGTGATCCCAACTGATCGGCATTTCGTCCACGGCGGTGTTGAAGGCGTGCCCGGAAGCCATCAGCGGCAACACGCTGCCGCGAATCACACCGTTGTCGGTAAACAGGCTGACCCGGCTGCCTTCGGCAAAACGACTGGACCAGCAACCGACCGGTGCCAGAGTCAGGCGTCCATTGTCTTTCACGGCGCGAACCGCCGCGCCGATGGTGTCCAGGTGCGCGGACACCGCACGGTCGGGGCTGTTTTTCTTGCCTTTGAGGGTGGCGCGGATAGTCCCGCGACGGGTCATCTCGAAGGGGATGCCCAATTCTTCAAGGCGCTCGGCGACATAGCGCACGATGGTGTCGGTGAACCCGGTGGGGCTGGGAATGGCGAGCATTTCCAGCAGGACTTTTTGCAGGTAGTTGAGATCCGGTTCAGGGATTTTAGTGGTCATGGAAACTCCTGATGAGTGAAGAGCTGATCGTTCCCACGCTCTGCGTGGGAATGCAGCGAGGGACGCTCTGCGTCCCAAGGGCGGACGCGAAGCGTCCGATGAGGCATCCCCACGCAGAGCGTGGGAACGATCAAGAAGGAGCTAGACCGCCGGCTGACTATGCGGAAACAACAAATCCACAAACCGCTCAGCCGTGGGCTGCGGTTCATGGTTGGCCAGACCGGCGCGCTCATTGGCTTCGATAAACACATACTCCGGCTGATCGGCCGCCGGCACCATCAAGTCGAGCCCGACCATCGGGATATCCAGCGCCCGCGCCGCCCGCACCGCCGCATCCACCAAGGTCGGATGCAGAATCGCCGTGACGTCCTCCAGCACCCCGCCCGTATGAAGATTCGCTGTACGCCGTACGAACAAATGCTCACCCGCCGGCAGAATGCTGTTGTAGTCGTAACCCGCGGCGTGCAACGTGCGCTGGGTCTCATGATCGAGCGGGATTTTGCTCTCGCCACAGGTGGCTGCCTGTCGCCGTCGACTCTGGGCTTCGATCAATGCGCCGATGGAATGCTGACCGTCGCCAACCACCTCCGCCGGTCGCCGAATCGCCGCCGCCACCACCTCAAACCCGATCACCAGAATCCGCAGGTCCAGGCCTTCGTGAAAGCTTTCCAGCAGCACTCGACTGTCGAACGTGCGGGCGGCTTCGATGGCTTGCTGCACGTCTTCAATGGTTCGCAGGTCCACGGCAACGCCCTGGCCTTGTTCGCCATTCAGCGGCTTGACCACCACCCGCGCGTGCTCATCGAGAAATGCCAGGTTGTCATCGGCGTTGCCGGCCAGTTGTTGCGAAGGCAGGTTCAAACCTGCGGCCTTGAGCGCTTTGTGGGTCAGGCTCTTGTCCTGGCACAAGGTCATGCTGATGGCGCTGGTCAGATCGCTCAACGATTCGCGGCAACGCACCCGGCGCCCGCCATGGCTGAGGGTGAACAGGCCGGCATCGGCGTCATCGACCTGCACATCAATGCCGCGGCGAAGGGCTTCCTCGACAATGATCCGCGCATACGGATTGAAGTCCGCCTCCGGACCGGGCCCAAGGAATAGCGGCTGATTGATGCCGTTCTTGCGCTTGATCGCAAAGGTCGAGAGGTTGCGAAAACCGAGCTTGGCGTAAAGGCTTTTTGCTTGTCGGTTGTCATGTAGAACCGATAAGTCCAGGTAACTCAGCCCACGGCTCATGAAGTGTTCGATCAAATGCCGCACCAACACCTCACCGACGCCCGGCCGCGAACAATGCGGATCGACCGCCAGGCACCACAAGCTGCTGCCGTTTTCCGGATCGTTGAATGCCTTGTGGTGATTGAGGCCCATGACACTGCCGATGATCGCGCCGCTGTCTTCGTCCTCGGCCAGCCAATACACCGGTCCGCCCAAGTGTCGCGGGGTCAGCAGGTTTGCATCGATCGGCAACATGCCGCGCGCCTGATACAACTGATTGATCGCCTGCCAATCCGCATCGCTTTGTGCCCGGCGAATGCGGAAGCCGCGAAACACACGAGTGGCTTGACGGTAATCGCTGAACCACAAACGCAAGGTGTCGGACGGGTCGAGAAAAAGTTGCGCCGGCTCCAGCCCCAGAATCTGCTGCGGCGCGGCAACGTATAAAGCAATGTCGCGCTCGCCCGGTTGCTCATTGAGCAACTCCTGGGCGAGGCTGGCAGGATCGGGGAAAGTGTGCCCGATCAGCAACCGGCCCCAGCCGCAATGCACGGCAATCGGTTCCGCACTCAGTTCGCTGCCGTCTTCGGCGAGACGCGCCTGCAAGCGTTCATAAGACGGTGTCTGGCCGCGCAACAAGCGTTGGCTATAAGCCGTGGCGTGGGGTTTCATCGATCAGATTCCTTGCTCGCTGAGCCACAGGTTCAGGGCCGCCAGTTGCCACAGCTTGGAGCCGCGCAGCGGAGTCAATTGACCCTGCGGGTCAGTCAGCAAACGGTCGAGCATCGCCGGGTTGAACAGACCGCGATCCTGACTCGGATCGAGCAGCAGTTCGCGCACCCAGTTCAGCGTATCGCCCTGCAAATGCTTGAGGCCGGGCACCGGGAAGTAACCCTTCTTGCGGTCGATGACTTCACCCGGAATCACCAGGCGCGCCGCTTCCTTGAGCACTTGCTTGCCGCCGTCCGGCAGTTTGAATTTGCCCGGCACACGGGCCGACAACTCCACCAGTCGATAGTCGAGAAACGGCGTGCGTGCTTCCAGGCCCCAGGCCATGGTCATGTTGTCGACGCGTTTGACCGGGTCGTCCACCAGCATCACCGTGCTGTCCAGACGCAGGGCTTTGTCCACCGCCGCATCGGCGCCGGGCTGTGCGAAATGTTCCTTCACGAAGTCACCGGCGGCGTCATTCGCTGTCAGCCATTTCGGCTGCACCGTGGCGGCGTAATCGTCATAGCTGCGGTCGAAAAATGCCTCGCGATAGGCGGCGTACGGATCGGCGGCGCCGTCGACTTGCGGATACCAGTGATACCCGGCGAACAACTCGTCCGCGCCCTGGCCGCTCTGGACCACTTTGCAATGTTTGGCCACTTCGCGGGACAGCAGATAAAAAGCGATGCAGTCATGACTGACCATCGGCTCGCTCATGGCGCGGAACGCAGCAGGCAGTTGCTCGATGATCTCTTTTTCGTCGATGCGCAATTGATGGTGCTGAGTGCCGTAGTGCTTGGCGATCAGGTCCGAATACTGGAACTCGTCGCCGCGTTCGCCGCCGGCATCCTGAAAACCGATGGAGAAGGTCGACAGGTTTTCCACGCCGACTTCACGCAACAGCCCGACCAGCAAACTCGAGTCGACGCCGCCCGATAGCAGTACGCCGACATCGACCGCCGCCCGTTGACGAATCGCCACCGCATCTCGGGTGCTGTCGAGCACCCGGTCGCGCCAGTCTTCCAGGGTCAGGTTCATTTCGTCGGCGCGAGGGCCGTAGGGCAGGGTCCACCAGGTTTTCTGCTCGGTGCGGCCATCGGCTTCGATGCGCATCCAGGTGGCTGGCGGCAGTTTTTCAATGCCGGCCAGCAAGGTGCGCGGTGCCGGGACCACGGCGTGGAAGTTCAGGTAATGATTGAGCGCCACCGGGTCGAGTATCGGGCTGATGTCGCCACCCTTGAGCAACGCCGGCAGTGCCGAGGCAAAGCGCAGGCGCTGGCCGGTGCGCGACAGGTACAGCGGCTTGACGCCGAGACGGTCGCGGGCGATGAACATGCGCTGGGCATCGCGCTCCCAGATAGCGAAGGCAAACATGCCGTTGAGCTTGGGGAGCAAGGCTTCGCCCCAGGCGTGATAGCCCTTGAGCAGTACTTCGGTGTCACCGCCGGAATAGAAGGCATAACCAAGGCTTTCGAGCTCGGTGCGCAATTCCGGAAAGTTGTAGATCGCGCCGTTGAAGGCCAGGGACAAGCCCAATTGATTGTCGACCATCGGCTGCGCCGAACCGTCCGACAGGTCCATGATTTTCAGCCGACGATGACCAAGCGCAATCGGCCCTTGGGCATGGAAACCCCACGCATCGGGGCCGCGAGGGGCCAGGTGATGGGTGATTCGTTCAACGGCCGCGAGGTCCGCAGGTTGATGATCAAAGCGTAACTCGCCAGCTAATCCGCACATAAAATCCTTACCGGTTTTTCCGTTGGGGAGGGTCAATCGATACCCGGCCAAAACGGCGGGTACTCAGAAACTGACCCGGTGGGACCGTGGGAGTTTTAGATCGATAAGTAATAAGCCGCCGCAGTGAACCGGACGGCCTTACCCGAAAAGAGCTGGAGGTGTGCGGTACATATTGATGCGACGCATTGAAAATGCTGCTGCTTAAGCAACTGAATACACGAGGTTTTCTGGTTATTCATTGACGATTGAAGGGGCTACTTTAGGGACTCTCCCGCTTGCAATAAGGAACATTGCGAATGTCAGACAAGGACCCCGTCAACCCGGCTGTCAAGCCATTCACGGATTCAGATCAGCTATCGGCTTTGATCGACATGACTGGCGATCTGGACAGTGCCGAAACGCTTCAAAAGACCTTGCCCAAGTGGCTGACCGACGCCCCACCCGAGCAGATCGCCGCGCTTGCCAGCGCCATGCGTGAGCTGCAGGTCTGTCAACTCAAGGTTCAGCCGACACTTGATGCGCTCAAGCCGCTGTACGAGTTCTGTCGCACTGAATTGACGGAAGCGCTGACGACGCAATTCGCTGTGGCGTTCGACGTTGAAAAAGACGCCGTCGAGCTACCGGGATTCGATTGCGGTTGCCCCGGTTCCACCGCGACCGATGATGTAGCCAAACAGCAAGTGATCGCCCAACGCAGCTTGTTACAGGCTGCAATGCATAACTTCACCGAGGACGAAACGGCTGAGAATGGCTTCCCTCCAGGCGCGATTGTGCGTCTGGTTTCAACGCCAGAGGGTTTGCGCCGGTTGACGCCCATGGCATTTGCCAAAGTGTGTCGCGATCTGGATTTGGGGAAGCGCTACCAGACTCATTTCGAGACCACCTTCAAACCTGCCGCGGTAGGGCTGGACATCCGCCGGCTGAAATTGAGTGCGCTCAAGGTGGACGCTCATACGGCGCTATTGAAAGGCGACATTGGTGACTCGGCGTTTCAGATGTTGCAAAGCCTGGAGTTGAACAGCGGCGCAGGCAACGCTGCGGGCGTGAAGGCCATTCTCTACGAGGATTTACCGGTTCATACGCAAGGGCTGGAGTTGTTCGGAACCTGTGTCTGGGGAGTGGTCATCTTCTCAAAACGAGCGCTAACGGATCATCCGATCGACGGGTGTGTCGTGTACATGCCGAACGAGCCAACCCGGCCGTTATACGAATACAGCACCTTCGCCCTGTTCGAGTATTATTTGTACCGACAGCTGAAGGATCGTGCCTACGCGGATTTTTTCGCCAGCTACATCGATGAAAGCAACAAAACCAATTTCTACACCTCTGTCACACAAAAGAAGGCAATGAACCTGCAGGCGTCTCCCATTCTGGTGACGCTGTTCAATTTCCTTTACCAGAGCCATGTCACGAAGATGCAGAGTGATGCATTGATCCTGGCTGTGCCGACGGCGGATGTTGACGCCGTTTCGCGTCAGAACCGTCTGGAAGCATACGAAGAAGCAGGCCTGCTGATCGCCAACATCGCCGGGTTATTTGTTCCGGTGCTGGGGCAATTGATGATGGGGCTTGCGGTTGGACAACTGTTGGGCGAGGTCTACGACGGTATTGAAGACTGGCGCCATGGCGACAAGGCCGGGGCAATGGCCCACCTGCTCAACGTTGCAGAAAACATTGCCATGATGGCGGCATTTGCGGCGGGCACCAAAGCCATCGGTTCACTGGTCAGGAGGACTGTCGAGCAGCATCCGGAATTTTTCAGTCGGTTCACCGCCGTAAAGAATTCGGCAGGCAACCCCCGGCTCTGGTTGTCGGACGGGGCGCCCTACCGACGAACGCCGCCAGTGGGGGGCACCGCTGATGCCGAGGGCATCTATCACGTCGGTCCCCAGCGTTTCATCAGGATCGACGATGCGAATTATGAGATTACCTTCGATCAGGTTCTGGACGCATGGCGAGTCAGCCATCCTGCCCGCCGCGGCGCTTTTTCACCGGTTGTCGAGCAAATCGGTGAGGGCGGTTGGCGCTTTGCTCATGAACAATCCGAAACTTGGAGCAGCGGTGTCTATGCCTTGAAACGCATCGATCCGCGGTTGGCCGAACTCGATGAGTGGCGGCTGGAAGATATACGGAAAATCACCGACACCCCGTTCGCGCGACTGCATCATCTGGCTGACAAAAACAGAGGGTTGCCTGCGCGGTTCAAGGATAGCGTCGCGCGTTTTCGTCTCGAGCAGCGGCTGACCGATTTCATTGCAGACCTGGAGAAAGGTGATACACGACGTGCCGAGTATGCCCTGGAGCAACTGCATACCTTGCCATCCCTGCCGGGTTGGCCAGCAGACCGTTATATTGAAGTGCTCGATAACGAGCGCAAGATCACCGCGATGTACCCGCCAACGACGTTGGTCCCGGACGAAGAGTTGAGTATCGTAGTGACCGAGGCGCAGTTGGCCAGGGGCGATTTGCTGGATACGGTGGTGGCCGGGCTGTATCAGAGTGAGGTCGATGCATTGCTGGGCAAGCCCATCGTCAAAGGTACAGAGAGCGGATTGCTTGCGAGGAAAATCGGAGCGGCGGTGAAGGCTGATCGCAGATCCGTCTTCAAGCACCTGTATCAACGGCATGACCAGAGCATCGTCAGCGATGTGCAAAAAGTACGCAGCGTCTTTTCCGAACTTCCCGCCGGTCTGGCGCAGGAGTTGATCGCCGCCTCTAGCAGTGCCGAACGCCTTGGCTTGCGAGCAACAGGGCGGATTCCCATGGGGTTGGCGCAAAACGTCCGGCAAGTGTTGGCCGATATCCGTCTGGACCGGGCGCTGGCCGGGTTTTCGTTACCCGAAATTGCGGAGGCCGACACGCGGAAGCTGGCCATACCGTTGCTTTCCCGCCTGGGTGGCTGGAGCAAAGATGTGCGGATTGAACTCCGAGAGGGTTCTACCACCGGTACCTTGTCGGCCAGCGTGGGCAACGAGAACGCTGCGCTCAAACGCGTCATCATCAGCACTGCCAGCGGACACGAAGCGTTCGGCAGCGATGGGAAATCGCTTGGCGCCGCTTTGGGGGCCAACAGCCTCTACAGCGCGATCTTGCGCGCGCTTCCCCTGGAGCAACGCACGGCCATGGGCGTCGCCGGAATCGGGGACAACGATGCGCGGCAATTGCGTGTCGATCTGCTGGGCAAGGGCGTTGAGAGTAGAGCCATCGCCGAGCGAGTGTTGTCAGGTGCCTCAATTGAAGATCCGCCTTCGTCCGGCGAGTGCCTGCAAGCCGATGAACCGGTGCCCGGAACGACTCACCCTCGAGCGCTGGTTCGCAAGGTCAGAAAGCTTTACCCGCTGCTGACCGACGCTCAGGCCCGGGCATTGCTTGAGGGACTGGGTAGCGACCACTTGGTGCGAGCGAAGGAGGTCAGAAGTCGACAGCAGGCGTTGAAAAAGCTGCGAAGTACGCTCCGCGCCTGGCGCGCAGAGGAGATCGATCCGAGGTCACCGACCGAGAACCCCAGCGAGTGGCGCCAGAGTCGCTTGCAAGTGTCCGACATCATGGAAAACAGCTGGCGTCGTCTGTTTTTCATGCGCAATGAAAAAGCGACTTCGGTACCGGGTTTGAGTCTGGACAAGATGCGCGTTGGCAAGCTTCCGATCTTGCCACCCGAGGTCACCTTTGATCACGTGCAATACCTGTCGCTCAAGGACATGGAGCTGGATAACGATGTGGCGTACTTCCTCAAGGCGTTCAGAAACCTTGAATCCCTGGTGCTGGATGCCAACAAACTGACATTGCTGCCGGAAATTCTTTCGCAGATGCCGACGCTCAAACACCTCAGCCTGGCGAACAACGATTTGCAATTGACCGAGCAGACCTTGAAGAAGTTGAACGGTATGCGAACGCTTGAAACCCTCAACCTGACTGGAAACCGCCGACTCGGCGCAACGCTGGATGTTGGCCGGCTGTTTGATTTGCGTTACCTGTCACTGCGCGACACCCGGGCTACTGAATTACCGAAAAACCTCGCGCGCTTACCCAATCTGGAGCGAGTTGATCTGCGCGACAATGAGATCAAGGACCTGCCGGACTGGTTGTTCAGCAGCACCCGGCGGTTGAGCGAAACACTCAACTTGCGGCATAACCCTCTATCGGACGATAGCCAGTCCCGCCTTGGGCAATTTCGTGAACGGGTCGGCGTCGGCATGGGGTATCTCGAGGACGACATTGCCCGCTTGAACGAGCAACAGGCGCGAGAACTCTGGTTGCCAGAGGAGTGGGTGTCGCCCGCGCGGGCTGCAACATGGACGGCATTCAAGGACGTCCCGGCATCTGATGGTCTGTTTCGATTACTGGCCGAACTGGGAGACACCGCGGATGCCGAATATGTGCGCGAGGACATGACCCGACGAGTCTGGAGCGTGCTGGACGCCGCCCAGGCCAATACGTTGCTGCGCGAGCAGGTGTTCGAACTGGCTGCCAATCCAATCAACTGCACGGATTCGGCGGCAATGAACTTCAGTCATCTGGAAGTGGCCACGGAAGTGGACAAGGCGATCAATCCCGTCGGGAGTTTGCGTTCTACGGCAGCAGGTTTGTTGAAGCTTGGGCGAGGTCTATTTCGGCTTGAGGAACTGGAGAAGCTCGCTCAAAGCCACATCAGGCAGGACCTCAAGGCTGATCCGCTGGAAGTCAGCCTCGCCTATCGAACCGGGTTGGCCAACACTCTGGACTTGCCGGGACAACCCACACACATGCGCTATGCCTCTTTGAGCGGTGTGAAGCAGACCGATCTCGACATTGCGGAACGCAAAATTAAAAGCGCAGAGCTGTCACCGCAGTTAAAACGGTTTTTGATCCGTCAGCCGTTTTGGACGGATTACCTGAGTCGCCATTACTCTGGACGATTCGCATCGGTCAGCGGGACGTATCCGGCAAAGTTGCAAGCGGTATTCGATAAGGCCGAGAGCCTGACGACGGCCGATTATCTCAGTCAGGTATCGGTGATCAAGACCGAAAAAGAAACGGCGGAGAATGCCGTTTTCGAGCGCTTGACCGAGGACGTCATGAAAATGGTGGAGCTGGGCACTTGCTCTCTGGCGGACGGTTGAGCGGTTTCACTGACCCCGGATCAAACGCCGCAAGGCAAAGCGGTTTGGATGACAGGCTTCAGCCACGGCTCTGGGTAATGGCAGCGGCTCGTCATCCAGCCACGCTGCCAGCAACTCGCCCGACAACGGCGCAGTAATCAGCCCCCGTGAACCGTGACCGCTGTTGACGTACAAACCGTCCAGCCATGGGCAAGGGGTGTCCGGAGTTTGCCGGGCATCCTTGCTCAGGGCGATGTAGGCGTCGGCAAATGCCTGGCTGTCGGCCAAGGGGCCGACAATCGGCAAGTAATCCGGGCTGGTGCAGCGAAACGCTGCGCGCCCTTCAAGTGCTTCTGGTTGCAAGGTGTCTGCACCGAGTCGCGCGACCAGGTCCATCGAGATTTCTTCGAGCATGTGCAGATTGCCGGCATGCTCGGCAGCTGTGGGGGTCAGGTCATCGTTATTGAAATCGAAACTCGCGCCGAGGGTGTGCTCATCCAAACGTGCCGGAGCGACATACCCTTCGGCGCACACGACGGTGCTCAGGCTTTGGCTTTCAGGTGTCTGGTGCAGGCGGGTGATCTGCCCGCGAATTCGTTTGAGCGGCAGCTCGCTGCTGTAGGGGAAGCGCTTGATCTCGGCGGCGCCGGCAAGCACCACCACGGGAGCATCGGCCAGCAATGATGTGCCATCCCACGCTTGCCATTGCCCGTCGACACGGCGTAGCTCCAGCACATCACGATGGGTCAGAATCCGGATGTTCGGATGCCCGGCTTGCCAGTGGCACAGGGCGGGTGGATGCACCCAACCGCCTTCGGGGTAAAACAGGCCGCCCGATTGCAGCGCGACACCGGCGCGACGCTCGGCTGTTTCGCGATCAAGCAGGTGCAGCAGGTCTTCGGGAAACGCTGCCGCCAACTGCGCCTGACGTTCCGCTTCCTTGGTACTGAAGGCCAATTGCAGTACACCGCAATCGTCCCAGTCGACACCGCGCTGCAAATGCTCCAGCAACCGACGGGTGTGGCCAAAACCGCTGACAATCAACTGTGACAAAGCCGTGCCATGGGCCGACAGCTTAAGGTACAAAACGCCTTGTGGATTGCCTGAGGCTTCTTGCGCGAGCGCGTCGTGACGCTCCAGCAAGCTGACCTGCCAACCCCGTGCAGCGAGACTCGCGGCCGTGGCGCAGCCGGCCAGTCCGGCACCGATCACCAGCGCATGACGTTCGCCGTCCAGCGGCGTCGGGCGAGCAAACCAGGGTTTTGCCGTAACGGGTACGGCGCTGTCTTCAGGCCAACCGAGAAACACGCCCCGCAGGATTTCCCATTTGTGGCCGATGCCAGGCGTGCGCTTCATCTTGAAGCCCGCCGCATTCAGCAAACGGCGCACCCAACCGGTGCTGGTGAATGTGCTGATGGTCGAGCCTGGCGCTGCGAGCCGTGCCAGTTCGGCAAACAGTTCGGCGGTCCACATGTCGGGATTTTTCGCCGGGGCGAAACCGTCGAGAAACCAGACGTCAATCTGCGCGTCCAGTTGCGGCAACTGCTCCAGTGCATCGCCGATCAGCAGCGTCAGGGTGATCCGGCCGTTGTCCAGGACCAGACGCTGGAAGCCTTGATGGATTGCCACGTATTGCGCGAGCAGTTGATCGGCGAACGGTTTGAGTTCCGGCCATAACGCCAGGGCTCGTTGCAAATCGGGTGCGTTCAACGGGTACTTTTCGACGCTGACAAAGTGCAGTCGCGCACCCGCCACCGCGTGTTGCTCAAACAATTGCCAGGCACACAAAAAATTCAACCCGGTGCCGAAGCCGGTCTCGCCAATGACCAAGCGGCCACCGTCCGCTAACGCCGCAAATCGCTCACGCAAATTGTTTTGTTCGAGGAACACGTAACGGGTTTCTTCAAGACCGGATTTGTCCGAAAAATACACGTCATCGAACACTCGCGAATACGGGCGACCCTGGTCGTCCCAGTCGAGTTGGGCGTGAGGCAATACAGGTTTCATGGCAGGCTCGGCAACGGCAAGGCCGCCATTCTAGCCGATCGCCGGGGGGATGCTTGATCTATGGCACGGGATACTTGTAGCCGCTGCCGAAGGCTGCGTTCGGCCGCGCAGCGGTCGCAAAATCGAGCCATGGGTTTTTTTCAGGTAAATAACGAGTTCAGGTTTCACGACCGCTACGCAGTCGAACGCAGCCTTCGGCAGCTGCTACACGAAACTGTTCCGGCAGTGAGGTGAGGGATTTCTCCCCCGCAAGGGAGGTCAATCCGCTAGTCTTGCTCAATCAGGAAAGGGAGCCGTCCATGTTTGAATCCGCCGAAATCGGTCACGCCATCGACAAAGAAACCTATGACGCCGAGGTGCCGGCGCTGCGCGAAGCCTTGCTGGAAGCGCAATTCGATCTTCAGCAGCAGCAACGTTTCCCGGTGATCATCCTGATCAATGGCATCGAAGGCGCCGGCAAGGGCGAGACGGTCAAGCTGCTCAACGAATGGATGGACCCGCGCCTGATTGAAGTCCGCACCTTCGACCAGCAGACCGACGAAGAGCTGGCGCGGCCACCGGCCTGGCGTTACTGGCGGATGTTGCCGGCCAAGGGCCGCATGGGGGTTTTCTTTGGCAACTGGTACAGCCAGATGCTGCAAGGCCGGGTCCATGGCCTGTTCAAGGATGCCGTGCTCGATCAGTCGATCAACCAGTCCGAGCGCTTTGAAAAAATGCTCTGCGACGAAGGTGCGCTGATCGTCAAGTTCTGGTTCCACCTCTCCAAAAAGCAAATGAAGGCACGCCTCAAGGCCCTGGCCGACGATCCGCTGCACAGCTGGCGCATCAGTCCGCTGGACTGGCAGCAATCCCGGACCTACGACAAATTCGTGAAGTACGGCGAGCGTGTATTGCGTCGCACCAGTCGCGACTACGCGCCGTGGCATGTGATTGAAGGGGCGGACCCCCACTATCGCAGCCTGGCGGTGGGCAAGATCCTGCTCGAAGGCCTGCAAAATGCGCTCAAGCGACCCAAGGTCCATCCCGACAAGGTCAACGCCGCGCCGCTGCCGATCCATATCGATCAGATCAACCTGCTCGACAGCCTCGACTTGACCCAGCAGCTGGACAAGGAAGATTACGAAGAACAGCTGATTACCGAGCAGGCGCGGTTCTCCGGTCTGATGCGCGATAAACGCATGCGTCAGCACGCGTTGGTGGCGGTGTTCGAAGGCAATGATGCGGCGGGCAAGGGCGGGGCGATCCGGCGAGTCGCGGCGGCGCTCGATCCGCGTCAGTACAGCATCGTGCCAATTGGCGCACCCACTGAAGAGGAGCGGGCACAGCCCTATCTGTGGCGGTTCTGGCGCCACCTGCCGGCCAAGGGCAAGTTCACGGTATTTGATCGGTCCTGGTATGGGCGGGTGCTGGTGGAGCGCATCGAAGAGCTCTGTCCGCCAGCAGACTGGCTGCGGGCCTACAGTGAGATCAACGACTTCGAAGAGCAGATTTCCGATTCGGGCATCATCGTCGTCAAGTTCTGGTTGGCCATCGACAAGCAGACCCAACTGGAGCGTTTTCAGGCGCGGGAAGAAATTCCCTTCAAGCGTTTCAAGATCACCGAAGACGATTGGCGCAATCGCGAAAAATGGGACGCTTACCGCGCCGCCGTCGGCGACATGGTCGATCGCACCAGCACCGAAATCTCGCTCTGGACCCTGGTGGAAGCCAATGACAAGCGCTGGGCGCGGGTCAAAGTCCTGCGCACGATCAATCGGGCATTGGAGGACGCGTTCGAAAAGTCCGACAAGAAGGCCAGGCAGCACAAGAACTGAGGCGATGGTTACGCATACGCGGGGTGAATGATTGTCGCGGTCGGTTATGAGGTGGACTTATGCTCGGTCCACTCTCAACCGACAACAACAATGAGGTATGCCATGCGTGAAGTGGTGATCGTCGACAGCGTGCGGACCGGCCTGGCCAAATCCTTTCGCGGCAAGTTCAACCAGACCCGTCCGGACGACATGGCGGCCCATTGTGTCGATGCCTTGTTGGCGCGTACCGGCATCGATCCGGCCAGCGTCGAGGATTGCATTGTCGGTGCGGGCTCCAACGAAGGCGCGCAGGGCTACAACATCGGGCGCAACGTGGCCGTGTTGTCGCGTCTGGGCATCGGCACCGCCGGCATGACCCTCAACCGCTTTTGCTCCTCGGGCTTGCAGGCGATTGCCATCGCCGCCAACCAGATTGCGTCGGGTTGCAGCGACATCATCGTTGCCGGTGGCGTCGAGTCCATCAGCCTGACCATGAAAAGCGTCAACACCGACAACCTGATCAACCCGCTGCTGAAAGAGCAGGTGCCTGGCATCTATTTCCCGATGGGCCAGACCGCCGAAATCGTCGCGCGTCGCTACGACGTCAGCCGCGAAGCGCAGGATCTGTATGCGTTGCAAAGTCAGCAGCGCACGGCAAAGGCTCAGGCCGCCGGTCTGTTCGATGATGAAATCGTGCCAATGGCGGTGAAGTACCGGGTCGAAGACAAGGCCACCGGGCAAATTCAAATCCTCGATGGCATCGTCGATCGCGACGACTGCAACCGCCCGGACACCACGCTGGAAAGCCTGGCCGGTTTGAAACCGGTGTTTGCCGAAGACGGCTCGGTCACGGCAGGCAACTCGTCGCAACTGTCCGACGGCGCGTCGATGACGCTGGTGATGAGCCTGGAAAAAGCCCTGGAACTGGGCTTGAAGCCCAAGGCGTTCTTCCGTGGTTTCACGGTTGCCGGGTGTGAACCGGATGAAATGGGCATTGGTCCGGTGTTCTCGGTGCCGAAGTTGCTCAAGGCCAAGGGCTTGCAGTTGGCCGACATTGATCTGTGGGAACTCAACGAAGCGTTTGCTTCGCAGTGCCTGTACAGCCGTAATCGGCTGGAGATCGATCACGAGAAGTACAACGTCAATGGCGGCTCGATTTCCATCGGGCATCCGTTCGGCATGACCGGTTCGCGTCAGGTCGGGCATCTTGTGCGGGAGTTGCAGCGACGCAATTTGCGTTATGGCGTCGTCACCATGTGCGTGGGTGGCGGGATGGGCGCGACGGGGTTGTTTGAGGCGGTGCGTTAAATTCGCAAAACGGTGTCGCCTGATCAATCGCTATCGCGAGCAGGCTCACTCCTACAGTTGATCGCATTTCAATTGCAGGAGTGAGTCTGCTCGCGAAGGCAGCGCCTCGGTCTAACGGCGGGCCCTTAAAATCTGCATCCGCTCGATATACGCCTGAATCTCCCGCGCCGCCGCCTCGGCATTATCAAACGGCCCTTCGAGCGTATTTTCCCGAGTACTGAAATACAGTTCCCCATTCACACGACACAACCGGTCACTGCGAAAGTGCATCGCGGGGGCGTTGTCCTTGGCGCGCATGCCGTACATGGCGATCTCCTGGGGGGAATACCGTGAGCTTATGCACGAACCTCCGACTGTGCCCGGTCAACTGATCGACGGCCGCTGCGACCTGCACAGTTTCATTCGCGTCCACTCGCCAACTGTCCCTGTGTGCCAGACGCCGCTGCGCCTAGAATGGTGTTTCTCGCCATCAGGCTGTTGGGGTTCGCATGCACATTTCATCCGGTCGCTGGGTTTACGGTCTGTTTCTGGCCCTGTTGACTGCGCTGTTGTGGGGAATCCTGCCGATCAAGCTCAAGCAAGTGCTGTTGGTGATGGACCCGGTGACTGTCACCTGGTTTCGCCTGATTGTGTCCGGTGGTTGCCTGTTTGTGTATCTGGCCGCGACCAAACGTTTGCCAACGCGCAAAGTCCTCGGCCCGCGAGGTGGCTGGCTGGTGTTGATGGCGGTGCTCGGTCTGGTCGGCAACTACGTGCTGTACCTGATGGGCTTGAACCTGCTCAGCCCCGGCACCGCGCAACTGGTGGTGCAGATGGGCCCGATCATGTTGCTGATCGCCAGTCTGTTTGTGTTCAAGGAGCGTTTCAGCGTGGGGCAGGGGATTGGCCTGTTGGTGCTGCTGATCGGTTTCGCCCTGTTCTTCAATCAGCGCCTGGCCGAGTTGCTCACTTCGTTGACCGAATACACCACGGGCGTGCTGCTGGTGTTGTTGGCGTCCACGGTCTGGACTTTCTATGCCTTGGGGCAGAAGCAATTACTGACGGTGTGGAATTCGTTGCAGGTGATGATGGTGATCTACCTGTTCTGCGCGTTGTTGCTGACACCGTGGGTGCATCCGCTTGAAGCGCTGCAATTGAGCCCGCTGCAAGGCTGGCTGCTGCTGGCGTGCTGCATGAATACGCTGATTGCCTATGGCGCGTTTGCCGAAGCGCTGGCCCATTGGGAAGCTTCACGAGTGAGTGCGACGCTGGCGATCACGCCGTTGGTGACGTTTGTCGCGGTGGCCGTGGCCGCGTGGTTGTGGCCCGATTATGTGCATGCCGAGACGATCAACGGTCTGGGGTATGGCGGGGCGGTGCTGGTGGTGTTGGGGTCGGCGTTGGTGGCGTTGGGGCCTTCGTTGATGGCGGGGCTCAAGGCTCGTAAGGTCCGGATGGCAGCAGGTTAATCGCGTCATCGTTCATCGCGGGCAAGCCACGCTCCCACAGGAAATGGCGATCCCCCTGCAGGAGTGAGCCTGCTCGCGATAGCAATCTAACTGACACTGTAAAACTTAACCTTTGGCCCCAGCCTCCAGCATATTCTCCGGCCTTACCCAGGCCTCAAACTGCTCATCCGTCAGATACCCCAGCTGCAATGCCGCTTCCCGCAAGGTCAGCCCTTCGGCATACGCCTTCTTGGCAATCTCCGCCGATTTGTCATAACCGATGTGCGGATTCAGTGCTGTCACCAGCATTAACCCACGCTCCAGGTGTTCAGCCATTTTCTCTGCGTCCGGCTCAAGCCCGGCGATGCAGTGCTGCTGGAAGTTGCTGCAGCCATCCCCCAGCAGGCGGATCGATTGCAGCAGGTTGTGAATGATCACCGGTTTGAACACGTTCAATTGCAGATGGCCCTGACTCGCCGCGAAGCCGATGGCGACGTCATTGCCCAACACCTGACAGGCCAGCATCGACAGCGCTTCGCACTGCGTCGGATTGACCTTTCCCGGCATGATCGAGCTGCCCGGTTCATTGGCCGGCAATTTAACCTCGGCCAGACCGGCGCGGGGGCCGGAGCCCAGCAGGCGCAAGTCGTTGGCGATTTTCATCAGGGTCACCGCCAGGGTCTTCAACGCCCCCGAAAGAGTCGTCAGCGGTTCGTGACCGGCCAGCGCCGCGAATTTGTTCGGTGCGGTGATGAAGGGCAGGCCGGAAAGGGCCGCCAGCTCGGAAGCAATCGCTTCGCCAAAACCGTGGGGCGAGTTCAGCCCGGTGCCAACGGCGGTGCCGCCCTGGGCCAGTTCACACACGGCTGGCAGTGCGCTGCGGATCGCCCGTTCGGCGTAATCCAGTTGCGCGATAAACGCCGAGATTTCCTGGCCGAAAGTGATCGGCGTGGCGTCCATCATGTGCGTTCGGCCGGTCTTGACCAGTTTCATGTGGCGCGCCGCCAACTCGGCCAACCCGCCCGACAGTTCACTGATGGCCGGTAGCAAATGCTGTTGCACGGCTTGGGCCGCCGCGATGTGCATGGCGGTGGGGAAGCAGTCATTGGAGCTTTGCGAGCGGTTGACGTGATCGTTTGGGTGCACCGGCGACTTGCCGCCGCGCGGGTTGCCGGCCAGTTCGTTGGCGCGGCCGGCGATCACTTCGTTGACGTTCATGTTGCTTTGAGTGCCGCTGCCGGTCTGCCAGACCACCAGCGGGAACTGGTCGTCATGGCTGCCATCGAGCACTTCGTCGGCGGCCTGTTCGATCAGCCGGGCGATGTCGGCGGGCACATCACCGTTACGGTCGTTGACCCGCGCCGCCGCTTTCTTGATCAATGCCAAGGCGTGCAGCACCGCCAGCGGCATCTTTTCGTTGCCGATGGCGAAGTTAATCAGCGAGCGTTGCGTCTGAGCGCCCCAGTAAGCTTCATCCGGGACTTCCACCTGGCCAAGGCTGTCGGTTTCGATACGGCTCATCAATGCACACTCCTGTAGGGCTGATAGCGCAGTTTAGGCCGTGATCGCCGGCCGTGGTTCCATCTGAAGGTTTTTTGCCTCTTCAACCCCTCTAATTCAGGCCTGACAAGGCTTGGGGTTGAGCGACACACTTTTTTAGGCGCAGAATGGACGCCCTTGGGGTTTTACCTCGCCTGCTAGAAAAGGAAACTCGATGACTCGTCTTCGTGCCATCTGTACCGCGGTTGCACTGGTTTGCGCCAGCGGCCCAGTTTTTGCCGATACCGCCAGCCACAACGCCAGTGCCGAAGCTTTCCTGACTCTGGCGCACGCTGACAAATTGGGCACTCCGGTGTACATGCAAGTACAGCAAATGTTCGCTCAGCGCTTTGAACAGACCAAAGCCCCTGAATCGAAAAAAGCCTTGCTGGAAACGTATCAAGCCAAAGCCAACGCCGCGCTGGACCAAGCCATTGGCTGGAACAAGCTGAAGCCGGACATGGTCAAGCTCTACACCACCAACTTCACCGAGTCCGAACTCAAAGACCTGGTAGCGTTCTACCAGTCGCCGCTGGGCAAGAAAGTCCTGGAAAAAATGCCGCAGCTGACTCAGCAATCGGCCCAGATGACTCAAGCCAAGCTGGAAAGCGCGGTACCTGTGGTCAACAAACTGTTGGCTGACATGACTGCCGAGCTGGACCCGAAAGGCGCCGCGGCTCCAGCAGCCAAGAAAAAGCCTTAAGCGGAGTTCGGTATGACCATGCAACAACGCATCGAATCAACGCTGGGCCTGTTACAGCCGCAGCATCTGCAAGTGCTGGATGAAAGCCACATGCACAGTCGTGGGTTGCAGACTCACTTCAAGGCCGTGGTGGTCAGCCAGCAGTTCGAAGGGCTGAACCGGGTCAAGCGTCATCAAAAAGTCTACGGCACGCTCGGCGAGCTGATGGGCGAGTTTCATGCGTTGGCGCTGCATACCTACACGCCTGAGGAATGGGCACAGATCGACGCGGCTCCGGCCTCGCCGACCTGTGCTGGAGGAAAGCAGTAAAAAGCAGCTTCAAGCTGCAAGCTGCAAGATCACGGCGACCTGCTTCAACTTGCCGCTTGAAGCTTACCGCTCGAAGCTGCTTTCTTGCTAAAATCTGCAACGCGCCGCTCACCCGGCGCGTTTTTTTTTATCCGGTTCACCCTTTGCGAGGGTAGCCACCTGGAGAAATACCCATGACACAACAGATTGTCGTGGCGGCACTGTATAAGTTCGTCACCCTGGAAGATTACGTCGCCTTGCGTGAGCCACTGCTGCAAGCGATGGTCGACAACGGCATCAAAGGCACGCTGCTGATTGCCGAAGAAGGCATCAACGGCACCGTGTCCGGCAGCCGCGAAGGCATTGACGGGCTGATGGCCTGGCTCAAGAACGACCCACGCATGGACGACATCGATCACAAAGAGTCGTACTGCGACGATCAGCCGTTCTACCGCACCAAGGTCAAGCTCAAGAAAGAAATCGTCACCCTCGGCGTTGAAGGCGTGGATCCGAACAAAAAGGTCGGCACCTACGTGGATCCACAGGACTGGAATGCGCTGATCAGCGATCCGGAAGTGTTGTTGATCGACACCCGTAACGATTACGAAGTCTCGATCGGTACCTTCGAAGGCGCCATCGACCCCAAAACCACCAGTTTTCGCGAATTTCCTGACTATATCAAAGCCAACTTCGACCCGGCCGTGCACAAGAAGGTGGCGATGTTCTGCACCGGTGGCATTCGCTGCGAGAAGGCGTCGAGCTATATGCTCAGCGAAGGCTTTGATGAGGTCTATCACCTCAAGGGCGGCATCCTGAAGTACCTCGAAGAGGTGCCGCAGGAAGAAACCAAATGGCAGGGCGACTGCTTCGTGTTCGACAACCGCGTGACCGTGCGGCATGACCTCAGCGAAGGCGACTACGATCAATGTCATGCCTGCCGTACGCCGATCAGCGTTGAAGACCGCGCCTCCGAGCATTACGTCGCCGGCATCAGCTGCCCGCATTGCTGGGATACGCTGAGCGAGAAGACCCGACGCAGTGCCATTGATCGGCAGAAGCAGATCGAACTGGCCAAGGCGCGCAACTTGCCTCACCCGATCGGCTACAACTACAAGCAAACCCCTTCCGAGGCTTGAATCATGTCTGCGCGCCGCCGTCTGCTCTATGTGATGGATCCGATGTGTTCCTGGTGCTGGGGTTTTGCGCCAGTGGCCACTGCCTTGGTCGAACAGGCGCGTGCGGCGGGCGTAGAGGTGCATCTGATTGTCGGTGGTTTGCGCACCGGCAGTGGTGCGGCGCTGGAGCCGACTACCCGACGTTACATTCTTGAACATTGGCAGGCGGTCACCGAAGCCACCGGCCAACCGTTCAAGACAGAAGGCGCGTTGCCGGACGGCTTTGTGTATGACACCGAGCCTGCCTGCCGGGCGTTGGTGACCGCACGTGCCCTGGCGCCGGATTGCGCATGGAAACTGTTAGGCCTGATCCAGCACGCGTTCTACGTCGAAGGGCGCGACGTCACCCACGCCAGTGTGCTGGTGGAATTGGCCGAGCAGGCCGGTCTGCCGCGCATCGAATTCGCCGCCTTGTTTGACAGTGCCGATATGCACGCCGCCACGGCGGCCGATTTCACCTGGGTCCAGGACCTGGGCATCGCCGGTTTCCCTACCTTGCTGGCTGAGCGCAAAGGTCAATTGGCGTTGCTGACCAATGGCTATCAGCCCCTGAGTGAGTTGTCCCCGTTGCTCGGCCGCTGGCTGGAGCACTCTGTCTGTGCATGATGGTCCTGATGGCGTCCCGGCTCCCGCGTGTGTCGATCGGCTGAGCTGGGCCGAAATCCGCCGACTGGCCTTGCACCATAAAAAATCCCTTTGGATCGCCAATGGCGTCGCCGTGTTGGCGACCTTGTGCAGCGTGCCGATTCCGTTACTGCTGCCGTTGCTGGTGGACGAAGTGTTGCTGGGCCACGGTGACGCCGCGTTGAAGGTGATGAACCACGCCTTGCCCGAAGGCTGGCAGAAAGCAGCCGGCTACATCGGCCTGATGTTGTTCGTGACCTTGTTGCTGCGCTGCGGCGCCTTGTTGTTCAACGTGATCCAGGCGAAATTGTTTGCGGCGCTGGCCAAGGACATTGTGTATCGCATTCGTACCCGCCTGATCGAGCGGCTCAAGCGCATTTCACTGGGCGAATACGAAAGCCTGGGCAGCGGCACGGTGACCACGCACCTGGTCACCGACCTGGACACGCTGGACAAATTCGTCGGCGAAACCCTCAGCCGGTTTCTGGTGGCGATGCTGACGCTGGTCGGCACCGCGAGCATTCTGATCTGGATGCACTGGAAGCTGGCGCTGCTGATCATGCTGTTCAATCCGTTGGTGATTTACGCCACGGTGCAGCTGGGCAAGCGGGTCAAACACCTGAAAAAACTCGAAAACGACAGCACCTCGCGCTTCACCCAGGCACTGACCGAAACCCTCGACTCGATTCAGGAAGTGCGTGCTGGCAACCGCCAGGGGTTCTTCCTCGGTCGCCTTGGCCTGCGGGCCCGGGAAGTGCGCGATTACGCGATCAGCTCGCAATGGAAAACCGATGCCTCGAACCGTGCGAGCGGCCTGCTTTTCCAGTTCGGTATCGATATTTTTCGCGCGGCGGCGATGCTCACCGTGCTGTTCTCCGACCTGTCCATCGGCCAGATGTTGGCGGTATTCAGCTACCTGTGGTTCATGATCGGCCCGGTGGAGCAATTGCTGAATTTGCAGTACGCCTATTACGCCGCCGGGGGTGCGCTGTCGCGGATCAACGAGCTGCTGGCCAGGGCAGATGAGCCGCATTATCCCGGTGGGGTCGACCCGTTCCAGGGCCGCGACACGGTGGGTATTGAAGTGCAGGGGCTGAGCTTCGGTTATGGTGATGAGTGGGTGTTGAACAAGATGGACCTGTCCATCGCCCCCGGTGAAAAAGTCGCGATTGTCGGCGCCAGTGGCGGTGGCAAAAGTACGCTGGTGCAACTGTTGCTGGGGTTGTACACGCCGTTGGCCGGGACCATCCGCTTCGGTGGTTCGACCCAGCAGGAGATCGGCCTGGACACCGTGCGCGAAAACGTCGCCGTGGTCCTGCAACATCCGGCGCTGTTCAACGACACCATCCGCGCCAACCTGACGATGGGCCGTGTACGCAGCGACGATGCCTGCTGGCAGGCACTGGAAATTGCCCAACTGCACCACACGGTTCGAGAGCTACCCAATGGCCTGGACAGCGTCGTCGGGCGCTCCGGCGTGCGTTTGTCCGGCGGCCAGCGCCAACGCCTGGCGATTGCGCGGATGATACTGGCCGAACCCAAAGTGGTGATTCTCGACGAGGCCACCTCGGCGCTGGACGCTGCCACCGAATACAACCTGCATCAGGCCTTGTCGCGGTTTCTGAGCCACCGCACCACGCTGATCATTGCGCACCGGTTGTCCGCGGTGAAACAGGCTGATCGGGTGCTGGTGTTCGATGGCGGACAGATTGCCGAGGATGGTGACCATCAACAATTGATAGCTGATGGTGGTTTGTACGCGAAGCTTTATGGTCATTTGCAGCAACTTTAGCGTCGACGTACAGTCCCTTTTCTATTGCGCTTCATGCGTCGCCGGGAACATCCCGGCGAATAATCAAGGACTTGCCCGTCCTGGCAGGCTTCTCGCTTGCCGGGATCGAGAACGCACCCTAGTCTAGCTATAGCGATCACGTTGGGATGATGATCTGGCAGTGCTAAAACAAGGGACCTCATGAATCAAACCCGGACTCTCGGAACGCCACGGTTGTTGGGCATCGTCTGGCCATTTATTGCCGTCGTGCTGTTTCAGGCCCTGTTGGGTGGCGTCAGCCTGTACGTTCTGTCGGCGGTTCGCGGCTACGTTGCCGGTGAAAGCCTTTGGTCAAAGGGCCAAAAGGACGCCATCTATTACCTCAACCTCTACGCGGACAATCGCGACGAGGCGATTTTCCGCAAATACCAGAACGCCATTGCCGTTCCTCAGGGTGGCCACGAATTGCGTGTGGCGCTGGATCTCCAGCCGCCCGATATCGAAGCTGCGCGAGTGGCTATCCTCAAAGGGGGTAACCACCCCGACGACGTTTCAAGCCTGATCTGGCTCTACCTCAATTTCCGCCATTTCACCTACCTTGAAAAAGCCATTGACCGCTGGACGGTGGGCGACGCGTACCTGCTGCAACTCAATGACGTGGCGCAAGAGATGCACCAGCGCATTACCGAAGGTCAGGCCACCACCGCCGATATCTGGCGCTGGAAGGATCGGATATTCGCCATCAACGATGCAGTGACGCCCGCTGCCAAAGCGTTCAGCGATGCGTTGGGCGAAGGCTCGCGCCTGATTCTCCGGTTGCTGCTGGTGACAAACCTCGCCACGGCGCTGGGCCTGATCGCGCTGGCGTTGCTGCGTACCCACAAGTTGCTCAGGCAGCGCCATGAGTTCGCCGAGGCGCTGCAACTGGAGAAAGACCGGGCGCAGATCACCCTGCAATCCATTGGCGACGGGGTCATTACCACGGATGTCGAAGGCGCTATTGCCTACATGAACCCCGCCGCCGAGGCGCTGACCCACTGGAAAGCCGAACAGGCGACGGGTCTGCCTTTGGCGGCACTGTTCAACTTGCTGGATGAAAACGCCCAGGCTGATGGTTTCACGTTGATCGAACATATTCTGAGCGGTCAGCTCAGCGGGGGCAGCGAACATTCAAAGCTGATTCAGCGCCTGGATGGCAGCACGGTGTCGGTGACGCTGGTTGGCTCGCCGATTCGCAATGCGGGCAAGGTCAGCGGCACCGTGCTGGTGTTGCATGACATGACGCAGGAGCGCCAATACATTGCCAATCTGTCCTGGCAGGCGACTCATGACGCCTTGACCGGGCTCGCCAACCGCCGAGAGTTCGAGTTTCGGCTGGAGCAGGCACTGCACAACCTGACGCGGCATTCCGGGCGTCATGCCCTGATGTTTCTCGATCTGGATCAATTCAAACTGGTCAACGACACCTGTGGCCATGCGGCGGGCGACGAGTTGCTGCGGCATATCTGCGCGCTGTTGCAGTCGGGCTTGCGCGAAGGCGACACCCTGGCCCGCCTCGGTGGCGACGAATTCGGCATCTTGTTGGAAAATTGCGCGCCGGAAGCGGCCGACAAGATTGCCGAGAACCTGCGCCAGACCGTCCAGAACCTGCACTTTGTCTGGAAAGGCCGGCCCTTCGTGACGACGGTGAGCATCGGGCTGGTTCATCTGGCGCAAACGCCAACTTCCCTTGAAGCCTCGCTGCGTGCTGCGGACATGGCGTGTTACATGGCCAAGGAAAAGGGGCGCAATCGAGTTCAGGTCTATCACGCCGATGACTCGGAGCTGTCGCTGCGCTTTGGCGAGATGGCCTGGGTCCAGCGTCTGCATATGGCGCTGGAAGAGGATCGCTTTTGCCTTTACTCCCAGGAAATCGCACCCCTAGGGCATACCGAGCGCGGGGGCGGGCATATCGAAATTCTGTTGCGCCTGCATGACGAAGCCGGCCGCATGATCCTGCCGGACAGTTTTATTCCGGCGGCGGAGCGTTATGGCTTGATGACTGCACTCGATCGCTGGGTCGTGGAGAACGTCTTCAAGGTCATTGCCCAATGTATATCGGAGGCGCGTAAAGGTCCGTTAGCCATGTGTGCGATTAATCTGTCAGGTACTACTATCGGAGATGAGGCGTTTCTGGACTTCCTGCGTGAACAGTTTGTTAACTATTCCATTCCGCCTGAAATGATTTGTTTTGAAATCACTGAAACCAGTGCTATTTCCAATTTGGGCAGTGCAATCAGATTTATCAATGAGCTCAAGGGTTTAGGTTGTCACTTCTCGTTAGATGACTTTTGCGCCGGAATGTCCTCGTTCGCTTACTTGAAACATTTGCCTGTAGACTTCTTGAAGATCGACGGGAGTTTCGTAAAGGACATGCTGGACGACCCGATTAACCGCGCCATGGTCGAAGTGATCAACCACATCGGCCATGTCATGGGTAAGCGCACGATTGCCGAGTTTGTAGAGTCACCCCAGATCGAGCAGGCATTGCTGGAAATCGGGGTCGATTTCGCTCAAGGGTATGTGATTGAACGCCCGCATCTGTTTACCTGCGATAGTTTGCAAAGTCGTCCTGCCCGGCCTCAGCCTTTGTTGTTCAAGGCCCCGGGCACGTTCCGTTGAAATCTCTTGCTGATCCGAACAATCACAATCAAAAGGAGCCCGACAGTGATCGACACATTCAACCGAACCGGACCACTCATGGAAGCTGCAAGTTATCCTGCCTGGGCGCAACAGCTCATCAAGGATTGCAGCGAGAGTAAGCGCCGGGTTGTCGAACACGAACTGTATCAGCGCATGCGAGATAACAAACTCAGCGCAAAAACCATGCGTCAGTACCTCATCGGTGGCTGGCCGGTCGTTGAACAGTTCGCGTTATACATGGCACAAAACCTGACCAAGACCCGCTTTGCCCGCCATCCTGGCGAAGACATGGCGCGTCGCTGGCTGATGCGCAATATTCGCGTGGAGTTGAACCATGCCGATTACTGGGTGCACTGGAGTCGGGCGCACGGCGTCAGCCTTGAAGATTTGCAGGCGCAGCAGGTGCCCCCTGAACTTCATGCCTTGAGCCATTGGTGCTGGCACACCAGTTCGGCGGATTCGCTGATCGTCGCCATCGCCGCGACCAACTACGCCATTGAAGGCGCAACCGGTGAGTGGTCGGCGCTGGTTTGCTCCAGTGGCGTCTATGCGGCGGCGTTTCCGGAAGAGGATCGCAAACGGGCGATGAAGTGGTTGAAGATGCACGCCCAGTACGACGATGCCCATCCGTGGGAGGCACTGGAAATCATCTGCACCCTGGCCGGCATGAACCCGAGCAAGTCATTGCAAGTGGAACTGCGTCAGGCCATCTGCAAAAGCTATGACTACATGCACCTGTTTCTGGAGCGCTGCATGCAGCTGGAGCATTCGGAAAAAGCACCGGTGGCGCGTGAGCGCATGGCGCTGGCAGAAAGCTAAACGGGTTTAAAGACACTACAAACCAAATGTGGGAGCGAGCTTGCTCGCGATGGCTGCTAAACATTCAATAAAGATGCTGAATGTTAGAAAGCTATCGCGAGCAAGCTCGCTCCCACATTGGTTTGTAGTGTTGTTTAGAGCTCAACCCGCCATCGTCAACCGGTTGCGCCCCTCGCGCTTGGCGACATACAACGCACTGTCAGCCCGTCGCAACAAGCTCTCGGCAGACTCACCCGGCAGCAGGGTCGAACATCCGAGGCTGACGGTCAGTTCTACTGCATTGCCATCCGCCCGATAGTCCTGAGCCTGAGCTGCTGCCCGCAGCCGTTCGCCGACCATGGCGGCAGCTTCTCGAGTGGTGTTGGACAGCAGGATCAGAAACTCTTCGCCGCCAAACCGGAATACCATGTCGACATTGCGCAACTGGTTTTTGATCGCCGTGGCGACGGCCTTGAGTACGTCATCGCCGGCGTTGTGGCCATAACTGTCGTTAACGTTTTTGAAGTGGTCGATGTCCAGCATCAGCAGGGACAGAGGCATCAAGTGGCGTCGCGACATCTCGATTTCGCGTTCCAGGGTCTGATCCATGGCGATGCGGTTGCCAGTATCGGTCAATGGGTCACGCAATGCGCTTTGCGTCGCCGCCCGGTAAAGCAGGGCATTGCGCATCGGGAACAGCAGTGCCGACAGCAACGACTCCAGATTGCCTTGATCAAGCTCGCTGAATCGCTGATTGCGGCGGAAGACCAGTTCACCCAGCTGCTCGCCTTCATGGCTGAGGCTGTAACTGACCGAGTGATGGCCGCGCTGACCGAACTCCAGGCGCAAGTCACTGGCCTGATGCCGATAGTTCAAGGCATCCAGTGGTACCAGGCGCTGAACTTCGCGGAAGAAAAGTCCGAGAATGCGTTGTGGCTCGAGGCTGGTTTGCAACTGCTGACCCAGTTGCTGGCGCAATAGCGCAAGGCTGACGGGGCGTTCCAGAAGAGGAGGTTGCTGACCAAATCCCAGGCGTTGCAATTTGGCGCTATCGAAGTCAATTGCGTTGGTCTGGGAAGGTGATTTCATATGGCTGAGCCCCTAAGCGGTAAAGCTGTCTTACAGGCTGGGTGAGAGCGGCTTCAGGCTGCGCGTCATACTGGTCCATCAGTCCCGTGGGACAGTTGGCGCAAGTTTAGTCTGCTTTGCCGAAGATTAGTAACCTATCGACTTGGGAGCCCGCCTGTCTGCTTTCACACTGCGTGTCTGAGCAAATTTAGAGCGAAAGTCGTGCCATTCGGTTCATTCGAATATAAAGCTATAAAAAACATAGAGTTGAGTTTGATTTTGAGTTTTTTTAACGAAAAGGGGTGGCGGTTGTTTGACTGGGAGGGGGGTAGTTACGACTCACTTTGAGTGCCGCGCCGGAAAATCGGCACGGCACAAAAGCGACGCACGGTGTTACTGGGCGTTGAACGCCTGGCCGTTGATGCCAGTGCTGTCCGGTCCCATCAGGTAGAGGTAGACCGGCATGATCTCCTCCGGGGTCGGGTTGTTGAGCGGGTTTTCCCCAGGGTAAGCCTGGGCCCGCATGCTGGTGCGCGTGGCGCCCGGGTTGATGCTGTTGGAGCGGACCGGGGCCACGGTGTCCACTTCGTCGGCCAGGGTTTGCATCAGGCCTTCGGTGGCAAATTTGGACACGCCATAAGCGCCCCAGTACGCGCGGCCCTTGCGGCCGACACTGCTGGAGGTAAATACCACCGAGGCGTCTTGCGACAATTTGAGCAGTGGCAGCAGGGTGCTGGTGAGCATGAACATGGCGTTGACGTTGACTTGCATGACGCGCATGAAGTTTTCGCCGGACAGTTGTTCGATCGGCGTGCGGGGGCCGATGATCGATGCGTTGTGCAGCAAGCCGTCGAGATGGCCGAATTCGGTCTCGATCATCGCCGCCAGTTCATCGTACTGGTGGGGCAGGGCGGTCTCCAGGTTGAACGGGATCACCGCCGGCTGTGGATGCCCGGCTGCTTCGATTTCGTCATACACCTGAGTCAGGTTGGCTTCGGTCTTGCCCAGCAGCAGGACAGTGGCGCCATGGGCTGCGTAGGTTTTCGCAGCCGCCGCGCCGATGCCGCGGCCGGCACCGGTGACCAGAATGACCCGGTCCTTGAGCAATTCGGGGCGAGCGGAATAATCAAACATAAGAAAACCTCAACACAATTCAACAATAAGGCGAACACCGAACCTGTGGCGAGGGAGCTTGCTCCCGCTCGGCTGCGCAGCAGTCGTGAAACCTGCAGATGCGGTGTGCCTGACAGAGTGCGGTGATAGCTAGAGGGGTCGCTTCGCGCCCCAGCGGGAGCAAGCTCCCTCGCCACAAAAAGCCGCTCTACTTAGCAACTGCATAAAGCGCTATCGAGCACCTTGCGCAACTCCAGCGGGTGATCAACCACCACGTCCGCACCCCAGTGACGCGGGTTGTCGTCGGGGTGAATGTAGCCGTAGGTCACCGCAGCGGTCTTGGTGCCGGCATCGCGGCCCGATTCGATATCGCGCAGGTCATCGCCGACAAACAACACGCTGGCCGGGTCCAGGTCGAGCATCTTGCATGCCAGAATCAGCGGCTCCGGGTCTGGCTTGCTGTTCTTCACGTGGTCCGGGCAGATCAGCAGCGCGGAACGCTCGGCCAGCCCCAGTTGCTGCATGATCGGCTCGGCGAAACGCAGCGGCTTGTTGGTCACCACGCCCCAGATCAGGCTGGACTGCTCGATGTCGGCCAGCAATTCGCCCATGCCGTCGAAGAGCTTGCTATGCACCGCGCATCCGGCGAGATAGCGCTCGAGGAATTCGAGTCGCAGCTCTTCAAAGCCTGGCGACTCCGGGTCCATCGAGAAGGTCACGGCGACCATCGCCTTGGCGCCGCCGGAAATCTCGTCACGGATGTGCTTGTCATTCATTGACGGCAAGCCGCGATCGGCGCGCATTGCCTGGCAGATGGCAATAAAGTCCGGCGCGGTGTCGAGCAGCGTGCCGTCCATGTCAAAAAGGACTGCTCTGATACGCATCGGCTTACTCCTCGCGCAGGGTCTGGATCATGTAGTTGACGTCCACGTCGGCCGCCAGTTTGTAGTGCTTGGTCAGCGGGTTGTACGTCAGGCCGATGATGTCCTTGACGGTCAGGCCAGCCATGCGGCTCCAGGCGCCGAGCTCGGAAGGGCGGATGAACTTCTTGAAATCGTGCGTGCCGCGCGGCAGCAGCTTCATGATGTATTCAGCGCCGACGATGGCGAACAGGTACGCTTTCGGGTTGCGGTTGATGGTGGAGAAGAACACCTGGCCGCCCGGCTTGACCATGCGGAAGCAGGCGCGAATGACCGACGACGGATCCGGCACGTGCTCGAGCATTTCCAGGCAGGTAACAACGTCGAACTGCTCGGGCATTTCCTCGGCGAGGCCTTCGGCGGTGATCTGCCGGTACTCGACGTTCACGCCCGACTCCAGCTGATGCAACTGCGCGACCGCGAGCGGTGCTTCGCCCATGTCGATGCCCATGACGGTGGCGCCGCGCTGGGCCATGGCCTCG
Organism: Pseudomonas mucoides; assembly: GCF_015461845.1. Lineage (GTDB taxonomy): Bacteria > Pseudomonadota > Gammaproteobacteria > Pseudomonadales > Pseudomonadaceae > Aquipseudomonas > Aquipseudomonas mucoides. The sequence continues at coordinate 293,410 of NZ_JACOPW010000005.1, forward strand.
CTCAGGATTCCGCCGCCGCAACCGACGTCCAGCACCTTCTTGCCGGCCAGGTTGACGCGTTCGTCAATCCAGTTGACCCGCAGCGGGTTGATGTCGTGAAGCGGCTTGAACTCGCTTTCACGGTCCCACCAGCGATGGGCCAGGGCTTCGAATTTGGCGATTTCGGCGTAGTCGACGTTGCTCATGGTTCAGTCCTCTAAAACTTGAAAAATCCTGTTGCCCCGGTTTTCTGGTCCGGGGATCTTACGATTCGGTGCGGCCACTGATGCGCTGGCCCCAAGCCTTGGCGGTGGCGCATAACTGTTCTTCATCGAGGCGGGTCAGGCGTCGGTCATCAAGCAGCTGCTTGCCCGCGACCCACAGGTGTTTCACGCAGTCCCGGCCGGTGGCGTAGATCAGTTGCGAAACCGGGTCGTAGACCGGTTGCTGCGCCAGGCCGGAGAGGTCAAACGCGACGATGTCTGCCGCTTTGCCGATTTCCAGCGAGCCGGTTTCAGCCTCGATCCCCAGCGCACGGGCGCCATTGAGCGTGGCCATGCGCAAGGCGCGATGAGCATCCAGCGCGGTGGCCGAGCCGGCGACGGCCTTGGCCAGCAACGCAGCGGTGCGGGTTTCGCCCAACAGGTCCAGGTCATTGTTACTGGCGGCGCCGTCGGTGCCGACGGCCACATTGACGCCGGCCTGCCACAAGCGCTCGACCGGGCAAAATCCGCTGGCCAGCTTGAGGTTGGATTCCGGGCAATGAATCACGTTGGTGTTGCTTTCTACCAGCATCACCAGGTCTTCATCGCTGATCTGGGTCATGTGAACGGCCTGGAAGCGCGGCCCGAGCAAGCCCAGGCGGCCAAGGCGAGCCAGCGGGCGTTCACCGCGCTGCTCGACCGATTGCTGCACTTCGAAGGCGGTTTCATGGACGTGCATGTGGATCGAGGCGTCCAGCTCTTCGGCAATCACCCGGATTTTCTCCAGGTTTTCATCGCTCACGGTGTAAGGCGCATGGGGGCCGAAGGTGATTTTGATGCGCTCGTGGTGCTTGAGATCGCCAAACAATTCCACGCCCTGACGAATGGCTTCGTCCGCCGTGCTGGCGCCCGGGATCGGGAAATCGAGGATCGGAATGGCGATTTGCGCGCGTATACCGCTGTTGTGCACGCGCTCGCTGGCAACCTTCGGGAAGAAATACATGTCAGAGAAGCAGGTGATGCCACCTTTGATCTGCTCGGCGATGGCCAGGTCCGTGCCATCCCGTACGAAGGCTTCATCGGCCCATTTGGCTTCGGCGGGCCAGATGTGGTTTTCCAGCCAGGTCATCAGCGGCAGGTCATCGGCCAGGCCACGAAACAGCGTCATGGCGGCGTGACCGTGGGCATTGATCAGGCCGGGGCTGAGCAGCATGTCCGGCAACTCGCGCACTTCAGTTGCGTTAAGCTTCAACGCAGTCGAGCGTGGGCCGATAAATACGATGCGTCCGTCACGGATGCCCAGGCCATGCTCTTTGAGGACAACGCCAGCGGGTTCGACGGGTACCAGCCAGGTCGGCAGCAATAACAGGTCGAGCGCAGCGGCAGTGTTCGGCATCGAGGGTCGGTTCCAGTGCTTTTGTAAAGGATGGCGAAGTATACCCGAGCGTCTTCGCGGGGGGATCGCTATAATCGGCGGCTTTTGTGCTTGAGTGCGGGGTGTGGGATGCGCGATCGACTGTTGGCTGCGGAGAAAGTGAAGGCCATCGATTGGCGTGATGGCGCCCTGTACCTGCTGGATCAGCGTGTTTTGCCCTTCGAAGAAACCTGGATTGCCTACACCAGTGCAGCCGGTGTGGCCGAGGCCATTCGTTCGATGGTGGTGCGCGGTGCGCCGGCGATTGGCATCAGTGCGGCGTATGCCATGGTGCTGTCGGCCCGCGCCCGGATTGCCGAGGGCGGTGACTGGCAGGCTGCGTGGGAAGAGGATTACGCGGTACTGGCCGATTCCCGTCCAACCGCGGTGAATCTGTTCTGGGCCCTGAGTCGCATGCGCGACCGCCTGGATCGTCTCAAGGAAGACGCAGACCCTCTGGCGGCCCTGGAGGCCGAGGCTCTCGCCATTCATGAAAGTGATCGCGAAGCCAATCTGACCATGGCCCAGCTGGGTGTGGACTTGATTCGCAAGCACCAGGGTAATGCTCAGGCAATCCTGACCCACTGCAACACTGGCGCACTGGCCACCGGCGGCTTCGGCACGGCGCTGGGCGTGATTCGCGGGGCCTTTATCGAGGGTATGGTCGAGCGGGTTTACGCCGATGAAACCCGGCCGTGGCTGCAAGGTTCGCGTCTGACCGCATGGGAGCTGGCCAATGAAGGCATTCCCGTGACCCTGAATGCCGACTCCGCCGCCGCGCACATCATGAAAACCAAAGGCGTGACCTGGGTAATCGTCGGCGCCGACCGCATCACTGCCAATGGCGATGTGGCGAACAAGATTGGCACTTATCAGCTGGCGGTCAACGCCATGCACCACGGCGTGCGCTTCATGGTGGTGGCGCCGAGTTCGACCATCGACATGAACCTGGCCAGTGGCGATGAAATTCCTATCGAAGAACGCGATGGTCGTGAATTGCTGGAGGTCGGGGGCAAGCGGATCGGGGCGGATGTCGATGCGTTCAACCCGGTGTTCGACGTGACCCCGGCGGACTTGATCGACGTGATCGTTACCGAAAAGGGCATTGTCGAGCGCCCGGATACGGCGAAGATGGCGCTGTTGATGTGCCGTAAGCGCTTGCATTAATAATGTCTAGCGCCTGAAACATCGCTTTCGCGGGCAAGTCTGCTCCCGCAGGGATCTGCATCGTTCGGGAGATCTCGGGCATGCAGAGATCCCTGTGGGAGCGGGCTTGCCCGCGAAGAGGTCATCAAAGTCAATGAATCAGCATGAATCAGGCATGATTTTTTGATTCGGTGCAGCTCTAAGCCCCTCTCGTCTCCCTCAAGCCTGTCACCGGTCAACTTACTATGCTCCATGCGCGTCTGGGGGATAGGTGCGTGGCGGCTCTTGTGATAACATCCGGCGTTTTCCGAGGCAGTCCCACGGGGTTGTCTTTACTGCGCAAATCCATGGTTAATCTTGTTGATTTGTCGTAAGTCGGTGTATGGCACTCAGCCTGCAGCGGCGAGCTTCGTTCGTCCCATATGGATGTGACGAAGTTTCACCAGAAAAAGGAATCGAGCTTCTCATGGGCGAACTGGCCAAAGAAATCCTCCCGGTCAATATCGAAGACGAGCTGAAGCAGTCCTACCTCGACTACGCAATGAGCGTAATTGTCGGGCGGGCCCTGCCGGATGCGCGCGATGGCTTGAAGCCCGTGCACCGGCGTGTGCTGTTCGCGATGAGCGAGCTGGGCAACGACTTCAACAAGCCGTACAAGAAATCTGCCCGTGTTGTCGGTGACGTCATCGGTAAGTATCACCCGCACGGTGATACCGCGGTGTATGACACCATCGTCCGCATGGCACAGCCGTTCTCGCTGCGCTACCTGCTGGTAGACGGTCAAGGCAACTTCGGTTCGGTGGACGGCGACAACGCCGCGGCCATGCGATACACCGAAGTGCGCATGACCAAGCTGGCGCACGAGCTGCTGGCTGACCTGCATAAAGAAACCGTGGACTGGGTGCCGAACTACGACGGCACCGAAATGATCCCGGCGGTCATGCCGACCCGTATTCCCAACCTGCTGGTCAACGGCTCCAGCGGTATCGCCGTGGGCATGGCGACCAACATTCCGCCGCACAACCTCGGTGAAGTCATCGACGGTTGCCTGGCCCTCATCGACAACCCTGAGTTGACCATCGATGAGCTGATGCAATACATCCCCGGTCCGGACTTCCCGACCGCCGCGATCATCAACGGTCGCGCCGGCATCATCGAAGCCTACCGCACCGGTCGCGGCCGCATTTACATGCGTGCCCGCTCGACGATCGAAGACATCGACAAGGTCGGTGGCCGTCAGCAGATCGTCATTACCGAACTCCCTTACCAGCTCAACAAAGCCCGTCTGATCGAAAAGATCGCCGAGCTGGTGAAAGAGAAGAAGCTTGAAGGCATCACCGAGCTGCGCGACGAGTCCGACAAGGACGGTATGCGCGTTGTGATCGAATTGCGTCGCGGCGAAGTGCCAGAGGTGATCCTCAACAACCTCTACGCCCAGACCCAGTTGCAAGCGGTGTTCGGTATCAACATCGTCGCGCTGATCGACGGCCGCCCACGGATCCTGAACCTCAAGGACCTGCTGGAAGCCTTCGTGCGTCACCGTCGCGAAGTCGTTACCCGTCGTACTGTGTTCGAACTGCGTAAAGCCCGCGAGCGCGGTCACATCCTGGAAGGTCAAGCGGTTGCCCTGTCGAACATCGACCCGGTCATCGCCCTGATCAAGGCCTCGCCAACGCCGTCGGAAGCCAAGGAAGCGCTGATCAGCACAGCCTGGGAATCCTCCGCCGTAGTGGCCATGGTTGAGCGCGCCGGTGCCGATTCTTGCCGTCCGGAGACCCTGGACCCGCAATACGGTCTGCGCGACGGCAAGTACTTCCTGTCGCCAGAACAGGCGCAAGCCATTCTGGAGCTGCGTCTGCACCGTCTGACCGGTCTGGAACACGAAAAACTGCTGGCCGAGTATCAAGAGATCCTCAACCAGATCGGCGAGCTGATCCGCATCCTCAGCAGCGCCACGCGCCTGATGGAAGTGATCCGCGAAGAACTGGAAGTGATCCGCGCCGAGTACGGTGATGTGCGTCGCACCGAGATCCTCGATGCCCGTCTCGACCTGACCCTGGGTGACATGATCCCGGAAGAAGAGCGCGTCGTGACCATTTCCCACGGTGGCTACGCCAAGACCCAGCCATTGGCTGCGTACCAGGCTCAGCGTCGTGGCGGTAAAGGCAAATCGGCCACCGGCGTCAAGGATGAGGACTACATCGCTCACCTGCTGGTCGCCAACAGCCACACCACGCTGCTGCTGTTCTCCAGCAAGGGCAAAGTGTACTGGCTGAAAACCTACGAAATTCCAGAAGCGTCCCGCGCTGCTCGTGGTCGTCCGCTGGTCAACCTGCTGCCGCTGGACAGTGATGAATACATCACCACCATGCTGCCGGTCGAGGAATACACCGAAGGTCACTTCATCTTCATGGCGACCGCCAAAGGCACCGTGAAGAAGACCCCGCTGGAATCCTTCAGCCGTCAACGCAGCGTGGGTCTGATCGCGCTGGAGCTGGACGAAGGTGACGTACTGATTTCTGCCGCCATCACCGATGGCGAGCGCGAAGTCATGCTGTTCTCCGACGGCGGCAAGGTCACTCGCTTCAAGGAAACCGACGTTCGCGCCATGGGCCGTACCGCTCGCGGTGTTCGTGGCATGCGTCTGCCGGAAGGCCAGAAGCTGATTTCCATGCTGATCCCGGAAGAAGGCAGCCAGATCCTGACCGCTTCGGCGCGTGGTTTCGGCAAGCGTACGGCGATCACTGAGTTCCCTGAATACAAACGTGGCGGTCAGGGCGTTATCGCCATGGTCAGCAACGACCGTAACGGCCGACTGGTCGGCGCGGTCCAGGTGCTCGATGGTGAGGAAATCATGCTGATTTCCGACCAGGGCACCCTGGTTCGTACCCGTGTCGACGAAGTGTCCAGCCTCGGTCGTAACACCCAGGGCGTGACCCTGATCAAGCTGGCCAGCGATGAAACGCTGGTCGGTCTGGAGCGGGTTCAGGAGCCATCGGAAGTCGAAGGTGAAGAGCTGGAAGGTGAAGAGGGTGCAGAGTTCATCGGCGAAGTCGTGATCGACGACGTTGTTGATGATCAGCAACTCGATGCCGCCGCTGACGAAGAGCCACAAGAGTAAGCGAACAAACAGGGGGCGGATGAGAATTCGCCCCCTTGTTGTTTGTCCCGTATGAAAATATCGACACCTATGGAGTCCCTTGTAGGAGTGAGCCAGCTCCGGGCGGCGTTCCGACGATACAGGCGCCGCGGTATGTCTGACACATCGCGGTGATGCATTCGCGAGCAGGCTCACTCCTACAAAAGCTGTGCTTCAGCAGGGACTCTGTGTCGATTGATGTTGTGATTTATTGCGTGATTACCACCAAATCAGAGCGAGATTGGATGTGAGCAAGAGAGCCTATAACTTCTGTGCCGGTCCTGCGGCACTTCCCGAAGCTGTCCTGCAGCGCGCTCAGGGTGAACTCCTTGACTGGCACGGCAAGGGCCTGTCGGTCATGGAAATGAGCCATCGCAGTGATGAGTTCGTGTCCATTGCCACCAAGGCCGAGCAGGATCTGCGTGATCTGCTGAATATCCCTTCGAACTATAAAGTGCTGTTTCTGCAAGGCGGCGCCAGCCAGCAATTTGCTCAGATTCCTCTGAACCTGTTGCCGGAAAACGGTACTGCCGACTATATCGACACCGGTATCTGGTCGCAGAAAGCCATCGAAGAAGCTTCGCGCTACGGCAATGTGAATGTCGCCGCGACTGCCAAGCCTTACGACTATTTTGCTATTCCCGGTCAGAACGAATGGAACCTGTCGAAAGACGCGGCCTACGTTCACTACGCGCCGAACGAAACCATCGGCGGCCTGGAATTCCAGTGGATTCCGCAAACTGGTGATGTTCCGCTGGTGGCCGACATGTCCTCGGACATCCTGTCGCGTCCAGTCGATGTTTCGCGCTTCGGCATGATCTACGCCGGCGCCCAGAAAAACATCGGCCCGAGCGGCATCGTGGTCAACATCGTTCGTGAAGACCTGCTGGGTCACGCCCGTTCCCTGTGCCCGACCATGCTCAACTACAAGGTAGCGGCCGATAACGGCTCGATGTACAACACCCCGCCAACCCTGGCCTGGTACTTGTCCGGCCTGGTGTTCGAGTGGCTGAAAGAGCAGGGTGGTGTTGAGGCCATCGGCAAGCTCAATGAAGTGAAGCAGCGCACGCTGTATGACTTCATCGACGCCAGCGGCTTGTACAGCAACCCGATCAACAAGCCGGATCGCTCGTGGATGAACGTACCGTTCCGTCTGGCTGACGACCGTCTGGACAAGCCGTTCCTGGCCGGTGCCGACGAGCGTGGCCTGTTGAACCTCAAGGGCCACCGTTCCGTGGGTGGCATGCGCGCCTCCATCTATAACGCCGTCGACATCGTTGCGGTCAACGCATTGGTTTCGTACATGGCAGAGTTCGAGAAGGAACACGGCTAATGTCTGAGCAAGAACTCAAGGCACTGCGCCTGCGCATTGATGCCCTGGACGAAAAAGTCCTGGAGCTGATCAGTGAGCGCGCACGCTGCGCCCAGGAAGTTGCGCGAGTAAAGATGGCCTCGCTGGCCGAAGGCGAAGTGCCGGTGTTCTATCGTCCTGAGCGTGAAGCCCAGGTGCTCAAACGCGTGATGGAGCGTAACCAGGGGCCACTGGGCAATGAAGAGATGGCGCGGTTGTTCCGCGAAATCATGTCTTCGTGCCTGGCGCTCGAGCAGCCGCTGAAAGTGGCTTACCTCGGCCCTGAAGGCACCTTCACCCAAGCCGCGGCCATGAAGCACTTCGGCCACGCGGTGATCAGCAAGCCGATGGCGGCGATCGACGAAGTGTTTCGCGAAGTGGCGGCCGGTGCGGTGAACTTTGGCGTGGTCCCGGTGGAGAACTCCACCGAGGGCGCGGTCAACCACACGCTGGACAGCTTCCTCGAACACGACATGGTGATCTGTGGCGAAGTCGAGCTGCGTATTCACCACCACCTGTTGGTCGGTGAAAACACCAAGACCGACAGCATCAGTCGCATCTATTCCCATGCCCAATCGCTGGCCCAGTGCCGCAAGTGGCTGGACGCACACTACCCGAATGTCGAGCGCGTGGCGGTGTCCAGCAACGCCGAAGCGGCCAAGCGGGTTAAAGGTGAGTGGAACTCGGCGGCGATTGCCGGCGACATGGCCGCTGGTCTGTACGGGTTGACCCGTCTGGCCGAGAAAATCGAGGATCGCCCGGATAACTCCACGCGATTCCTGATGATCGGCAGCCAGGAAGTGCCGCCGACCGGCGACGACAAGACCTCGATCATCGTCTCCATGAGCAACAAACCGGGCGCGCTTCACGAGTTGCTGGTGCCGTTCCACGACAACGGTATCGACCTGACGCGCATCGAGACGCGTCCGTCGCGCAGCGGTAAATGGACCTACGTGTTCTTCATCGACTTCGTCGGCCACCATCGCGATCCATTGGTCAAAGGTGTGCTGGAAAAGATCAGTCAGGAAGCAGTGGCACTCAAAGTGCTGGGTTCCTACCCGAAAGCAGTTCTCTAAGGGGTAGCAAATGAGTGATGACTTCCTCGCCCTGGCACAGCCGGGCGTGCAACAACTTTCGCCGTACGTCCCGGGCAAGCCTGTGGACGAACTGGCGCGCGAGCTGGACCTTGATCCGGCGAGCATCGTCAAACTGGCCAGTAATGAAAACCCGTTGGGCGCGAGTCCCAAGGCGCTGACGGCGATTCAGAATGCGCTGGCCGAGCTGACCCGTTATCCAGACGGCAATGGTTTTGCGCTCAAGACCCTGTTGGCCGAGCAGTGCCGCGTCGAACTGAATCAAGTGACGCTGGGCAATGGCTCCAACGACATTCTGGAGCTGGTCGCGCGTGCCTATCTGGCGCCGGGCCTCAATGCCGTGTTCAGTGAGCATGCGTTTGCGGTCTATCCGATCGTGACCCAGGCCGTCGGTGCCCAGGCCAAAGTGATTCCGGCCAAAGACTGGGGGCATGACCTGTCGGGCATGCTGGCGGCGATCGATGCCGACACTCGCGTGGTCTTCATTGCCAACCCGAACAACCCGACCGGAACCTGGTTCGATGCCGAGGCACTGGACGAATTCCTGCAGGATGTTCCGGCGCATGTGCTGGTCGTGCTGGACGAGGCCTACATCGAATACGCCGAGGGCAGCGACTTGCCGGATGGCCTGGATTATCTGGCGGCTTATCCGAACCTGCTGGTTTCTCGTACATTCTCCAAGGCCTATGGCCTGGCGGCATTGCGGGTCGGCTATGGCTTGTCCACCGCCGTGGTCGCGGACGTCCTGAACCGTGTGCGTCAGCCGTTCAACGTTAACAGTCTGGCCTTGGCCGCTGCATGCGCTGCGCTGCAAGACGTCGACTACCTGGCGCAAAGCCGTCGCCTGAACGAGTCCGGCATGCTGCAACTGGAAGCCGGTTTTCGTGAGTTGGGGCTGAGTTGGATCCCGTCCAAGGGCAACTTCATCTGCGTCGATCTCGGTCGCGTGGCTGCACCGGTGTTCCAGGGGCTGTTGCGCGAAGGTGTGATCGTGCGTCCGGTGGCCAACTACGGCATGCCGAACCACCTGCGTGTCACGATCGGTTTGCCGGCGGAAAACAGCCGCTTCCTAGAGGCGCTGACCAAGGTTCTGGCTCGTGGTTGATGTCACTGCACTGCAATCTGCTGCACCTATGATCGGTCGCCTGGTGGTGGTCGGTCTGGGATTGATCGGTGGTTCGTTCGCCAAGGGCATGCGTGAAAGCGGCCTGTGCCGCGAAGTGGTCGGGGTTGACCTGGATCCGCAGTCGCGCAAGCTGGCGGTCGAGTTGGGCGTGGTGGATCGCTGTGAAGAAGACCTGGCCGCTGCTTGCCAGGGCGCTGACGTGATTCAACTGGCCATTCCGATCCTGGCCATGGAAAAGATGCTGGCACGCTTGGCGGCAATGGATCTCGGATCGGCGATTCTGACCGACGTCGGTAGCGCCAAAGGCAATGTCGTCCGTGCGGCAACCGAAGCGTTTGGCGGCCTGCCGTCGCGCTTTGTGCCGGGGCATCCGATTGCCGGTTCCGAGCAGAGCGGGGTGGAAGCCTCCAACGCCGAGCTGTTCCGTCGTCATAAAGTGATTCTGACGCCGCTGGATCAAACCGATCCGGCCGCGCTGGCAGTGGTCGACCGTCTGTGGCGCGAATTGGGCGCCGATGTCGAACACATGCAGGTCGAGCGCCACGATGAAGTGTTGGCGGCGACCAGTCATTTGCCGCACCTGTTGGCGTTCGGTTTGGTCGATTCGTTGGCCAAGCGCAATGAAAACCTTGAGATCTTCCGTTACGCTGCCGGCGGTTTCCGCGATTTCACAAGAATCGCGGGAAGCGATCCGGTCATGTGGCACGACATCTTCCTCGCTAACCGCGAAGCTGTCCTGCGCACACTCGATACATTTCGCAGCGACCTCGACGCCTTGCGCGACGCGGTCGATGCAGGGGATGGGCACCAATTGTTGGGCGTGTTCACGCGCGCCCGGGTTGCCCGCGAGCATTTCAGTAAAATCCTGGCCCGCCGGGCCTATGTGGACGCTATGAACTCCAACGACCTGATTTTCCTGGCACAACCTGGTGGCCGCCTGACTGGGCGGATTCGTGTACCGGGCGATAAATCGATTTCCCACCGTTCGATCATGCTTGGCTCCCTGGCCGAAGGCGTCACCGAAGTCGAAGGCTTCCTCGAGGGCGAAGACGCTCTGGCGACCCTGCAAGCCTTCCGTGACATGGGTGTTGTGATCGAAGGTCCGCATCATGGTCGTGTGACCATCCACGGTGTCGGCCTGCATGGCTTGAAGCCGGCACCCGGCCCGATCTATCTGGGTAACTCCGGTACTTCGATGCGTCTGCTGTCTGGCCTGTTGGCTGCGCAGAACTTCGACAGCACCCTGACCGGTGACGCTTCGCTGTCCAAACGCCCGATGAATCGCGTGGCCAATCCGCTGCGTGAAATGGGCGCCGTGATCGAGACCGCTGCTGAAGGTCGTCCACCGATGATCATTCGTGGCGGCCACACGCTCAAGGGCTTGACCTACACCATGCCAATGGCCAGTGCCCAGGTTAAATCCTGCCTGCTGCTGGCGGGTCTGTACGCTGAAGGCAAGACCACCGTTACCGAGCCTGCCCCGACGCGCGACCACACCGAGCGCATGTTGCAAGGTTTTGGTTATCCGGTCAGTGTCAGCGGTGCGACTGCATCGGTCGAGTCCGGGCACAAGCTGACCGCGACCCACATCGAAGTGCCGGGCGACATCTCGTCCTCCGCGTTCTTCCTGGTGGCCGCATCGATCGCTGAAGGTTCTGAGCTGGTGCTCGAACACGTCGGCATCAATCCGACCCGTACCGGCGTGATCGACATCCTGCGCCTGATGGGCGGCGATATCACCCTGGAAAACCAGCGTGAAGTCGGCGGCGAACCGGTCGCGGACTTGCGCGTACGTGCAGCTAAACTTAAAGGTATCGAGATTCCCGAGGCCCTGGTTCCACTGGCCATCGACGAATTCCCGGTGCTGTTCGTGGCCGCGGCCTGTGCCGAAGGGCGCACGGTGTTGCGTGGTGCCGAAGAGCTGCGGGTCAAAGAGTCGGACCGGATCCAGGTCATGGCCGATGGCTTGCTGGCGCTGGGCGTCAAATGCGAGCCGACCCCGGATGGCATCATCATCGACGGCGGCCAGATCGGCGGCGGCGAAGTGCATGGTCATGGCGATCACCGGATTGCCATGGCGTTCAGCGTGGCATCGCTGCGCGCGACTGCACCGATCCGCATCCACGATTGCGCCAACGTCGCGACGTCGTTCCCGAACTTCCTTACGCTGTGCGCGCAGGTCGGTATCCGGGTTGCTGAAGAGGCTCAGTCGTGATCAACAAGTCGCCAGTCATTACCATCGATGGCCCGAGCGGTTCCGGTAAAGGCACGATCGCCGGGATTCTGGCGAAACGTCTGGGCTGGAATCTGCTGGATTCCGGTGCGCTGTACCGTTTGCTGGCGTTCGCTGCGCACAATCATGGTGTTGATCTGACCAATGAAGAATTGCTGAAGGCGCTCGCGGCACATCTGGACGTGCAGTTCATCGCTGCGACGGACGGTCAACTGCAGCGAATCATTCTGGAAGGCGACGAAGTCAGTGATGTGATTCGTACTGAAAGTGTCGGCGCCGGCGCATCCCAGGTTGCGGCATTGCCCGCCGTACGCGAGGCGCTGCTGCAGCGCCAGCGTGCTTTCCAGGAAATGCCGGGGCTGGTAGCCGATGGCCGGGATATGGGCACGGTGGTTTTTCCGGACGCGCCCTTGAAGATATTCCTCACTGCCAGTGCCGAGGAGCGTGCGCGCCGTCGATACTTGCAGTTGAAGGGCAAAGTCGATGGTGTTAGTCTGTCGAGTCTGCTAGATGAGATACGTGTCCGCGATGAGCGTGACACCCAGCGAGCGGTAGCCCCGCTCAAACCGGCGGCTGACGCCATACAGCTGGATTCCACGGAATTGTCCATTGATCAGGTGTTGGAACGCATCATGAGCGAGATCGCCATTCGCGATATCGCCGGGTGACCAAGAAGGCCGCGGGGGACCAGTCATAGTCCTGCGGTGGCTTCTTTTAAATGAAACTAACCCATACCGTCTGGGGTGTGGAGATGGGCGTAGTCTTCGCCCTCATCAACAGGAATTAAAATGAGCGAAAGCTTTGCGGAACTCTTTGAAGAAAGCCTAAAAACCCTGAACCTTCAGGCAGGCTCCATCATCACCGGTGTTATCGTTGATATCGATTACCAAGCTCGCTGGGTAACCGTTCACGCTGGCCTGAAGTCTGAAGCACTCATCCCGCTTGAGCAGTTCTACAACGACGCTGGCGAACTGAACATCAACGTCGGTGACGAAGTTCACGTTGCTCTGGACTCGGTTGAAGACGGCTTTGGTGAAACCAAGCTGTCCCGTGAAAAAGCCAAGCGCGCTGAATGCTGGATTGTTCTGGAAGCAGCCTTCGCAGCCGAAGAAGTGGTCAAGGGCGTTATCAACGGTAAGGTTAAAGGCGGCTTCACTGTCGACGTTAACGGCATCCGTGCGTTCCTGCCAGGTTCTCTGGTTGACGTCCGCCCTGTGCGCGATACTACGCACCTGGAAGGCAAAGAGCTGGAATTCAAGGTCATCAAACTCGACCAGAAACGCAACAACGTTGTCGTTTCCCGTCGCAGCGTCCTCGAAGCCGAGAACTCCGCCGAGCGTGAAGCTCTGCTGGAATCCCTGCAGGAAGGTCAGCAAGTCAAAGGTATCGTCAAAAACCTCACCGATTACGGCGCATTCGTCGATCTGGGTGGCGTCGATGGCCTGCTGCACATTACCGACATGGCTTGGAAGCGTATCAAGCATCCTTCCGAAATCGTCAACGTTGGCGACGAGATCGATGTCAAGGTTCTGAAGTACGATCGCGAACGCAATCGTGTTTCCCTGGGCCTGAAGCAACTGGGCGAAGATCCATGGGTTGCTATCAAAGCCCGTTACCCAGAAAGCACTCGCGTTACCGCTCGTGTAACCAACCTGACCGACTACGGCTGCTTCGCTGAGCTGGAAGAAGGCGTTGAAGGCCTGGTACACGTTTCCGAAATGGACTGGACCAACAAGAACATCCACCCTTCGAAAGTCGTACAAGTCGGCGACGAAGTGGAAGTTATGGTTCTGGACATCGACGAAGAGCGTCGTCGTATCTCCCTCGGCATCAAGCAGTGCAAATCTAACCCATGGGAAGATTTCTCTGGCCAGTTCAACAAGGGCGATAAAATCTCCGGCACCATCAAGTCGATCACCGATTTCGGTATCTTCATTGGTCTGGACGGTGGCATCGACGGTCTGGTTCACCTGTCCGACATCTCCTGGAACGAAGTGGGCGAAGAAGCCGTTCGCCGCTTCAAGAAGGGCGACGAGCTGGACACCGTTATCCTGTCGGTTGACCCAGAGCGCGAGCGTATCTCCCTGGGTATCAAGCAACTGGAAAGCGATCCGTTCTCCGAGTACGTTCAAGAGAACGACAAAGGCGCAATCGTTAAAGGCATCGTGAAAGAAGTTGACGCTAAAGGCGCCATCATCACTCTGGCCGACGATATCGAAGCGACTCTGAAAGCCTCCGAAATCAGCCGTGACCGCGTTGAAGACGCGCGCAACGTTCTGAAAGAAGGCCAGGAAGTAGAAGCCAAGATCATCAGCGTTGACCGCAAGAGCCGTGTAATCCAGCTCTCCATCAAGTCGAAAGACGATGCTGAAGAGAAAGAAGCAATCCAGAGCTTGAAAGACAAGCCTGCTGCTGACGTCGCTGCTGGTCCTACCACTCTGGGCGACCTGTTGCGTGCACAAATGGAAAAACAGAACTAAGTTCTGTCAGACCATAGAAAAAGGGCGACTTCGGTCGCCCTTTTTTGTGCCTGCGATTTGGTGGTCTCGCCGATGCTTTTTGGCTGCAAGGATTGTGAAACCAATATCCCCGATAAGTTGTCTCTTTCTTTAATCGGATCAATCGTTTGTTTGCAGCTAACCTTTAGCCTGAAGTGAACGACAGTCGGGCAAGCCGCCCGGCATAAGGAAGTGAATGAACAAGCTCATTGTCGTAATAGCAGTACTGACATTGGCGGGTTGTACCACTAATGCCAAGACTCATGTCGTGCGCGGGGTCAGTGGTATTGAGATTGACTGTTCCGGGCTGGGGTCCGGGTGGGAAAAGTGTCGCAAGCGTGCGGATAGGGAGTGTAAGGCGGCAGGGTATAAGGTCGTCGCAAGGTCTGATGACGCCAAGGACGAGGATGAATTCCCTTTTGGTTTCAATCCGGCGGGCTACCTGACGCGGACCATGTTGGTTATCTGTCGCTGAGTGAGGGCTATATCGGGGAGCCGGGGTTTATATGGCATCCCCGGGGCTTGAAAATATATGTGAAAACTCGGGCTGTTCAAATTCTTTCGAGCATGCTAAAACCTTTGAAGCGCTTTTCCTAGCTGCTTGAAAAAGAAGGGAAAAATATGACGAAGTCGGAGTTGATCGAACGAATTGTCACCCATCAAGGGCTGCTCTCATCCAAGGATGTGGAGCTGGCCATCAAGACCATGCTTGAGCAAATGTCCCAATGCCTCGCCACAGGGGATCGTATCGAGATCCGTGGGTTTGGCAGCTTCTCCTTGCACTACCGTGCACCACGCGTAGGTCGCAATCCAAAAACCGGCCAGTCCGTCAGCCTCGACGGTAAGTTCGTTCCGCATTTCAAGCCGGGGAAGGAGTTGCGCGATCGGGTCAATGAGGAAGAGGAGGAGGGTTTTGGCCTTCATGAATAAAGGATCGGCGCATGCGTAACCTCAAGCGCGTACTACTCGCAATAGTTGTCCTGTTGCTGATTTTGGCAGTTCTGGCTTTCATGCTTGAAAATCAGCAGTCGGTTTCATTGCTGTTCCTCGGCTGGTCAGTTCCGCAAATGCCAGTATCGCTGGTCATGGTTCTTGCGCTGCTGTTTGGTATGCTGATTGGGCCTATTCTAGGGTGGTTTCTGGGGCGGGCGTCCAGATCTTCCCGCAAGCGTCTTGTCTGATCACGAAAACCTCAGGCGCATCAAGAATTCGCTTCACAGCTTGTCTATATCCATTAGTAAAAGCGTCATTAAGCTGTAAAATGCTGCGCTTGTCCGATAATGGCACTGTCCTGCATCGGTACAGACTGACACTGTCAGAAGCCTCAGCTTAGAAGACGGCTTTTGCATTCATGGATTAGGCAGCGCTCGGTTGACGGCCCTGTCAGTAACTCAAAGGGTGTGTTTTCGCGTGAAAATTCTAGTAACCGGCGGCGCCGGGTTCATCGGCTCGGCAGTCATCCGTCATATCATCTCCAATACTGCCGACTCCGTGGTTAACGTCGATAAGCTGACTTACGCCGGTAACCTCGAGTCATTGGCCGAAGTTAGCCAGAACGATCGCTATGTGTTCGAGCGCGTCGACATCTGCGATCGTGATCAAGTCGACCGCGTTCTGCGTGAACACCAACCAGATGCCATCATGCACTTGGCCGCAGAGTCGCACGTTGACCGCTCGATTTCGGGGCCATCGGAATTTATCCAGACGAACATCATCGGCACTTACACCCTGCTGGAAGCCGCACGCCACTACTGGGCTGCACTGGACAATGGGCGCAAAGCCAATTTCCGCTTCCACCACATTTCCACTGATGAGGTTTACGGAGACCTGGAAGGTCCGGAAGACCTGTTCACCGAAACTACGCCGTATCAACCGAGTTCACCTTATTCCGCCAGTAAGGCAAGCTCTGACCATCTGGTTCGTGCCTGGAGCCGGACCTACGGCCTTCCGACATTGGTCACCAACTGTTCAAACAACTACGGTCCGTGCCATTTCCCCGAAAAGCTGATCCCGCTGATCATCCTCAATGCGCTGGAAGGCAAGCCGTTGCCGGTTTACGGCAAAGGCAACCAGGTTCGCGATTGGCTTTATGTCGAAGACCACGCCCGTGCTTTGTACAAAGTTGTGACTGATGGTGTTATTGGCGAGACGTACAACATCGGTGGTCATAACGAAAAGCAAAACATCGAAGTCGTACACACACTTTGCGCTTTGCTTGACGAATTGCGCCCGGATTCTGCCCATCGCCCGCACGCTAGTCTGATCACCTATGTCCAGGATCGCCCGGGCCACGATCAGCGTTACGCGATTGATGCCAGCAAAATTCAGCGCGAGCTAGGCTGGACGCCGGAAGAAACATTTGAAACCGGTATTCGCAAGACCGTCGAGTGGTACCTCAGTAACACTGAATGGGTAGCGCATGTGAAAAGCGGTAGCTACCAGCAGTGGATAGACCAGAATTACGCGGATCGTTCTTCGAGCAAAGCATGAAGATCCTGCTCCTGGGAAAAAATGGCCAGGTAGGCTGGGAGCTGCAACGCTCCTTGGCGCCACTCGGTGATTTGATTGCGCTTGATCGTCACAGCGTTGACGGTTTGTGCGGTGATCTGTCTGACCCTGATGCATTACGCGCAACGATTCGTCAGGTCAAGCCTGATGTTATCGTCAATGCTGCGGCTTACACGGCTGTCGATAAAGCTGAGTCCGAGACTGAGCTGGCGGATCGTGTGAATAGCCAGGCGAGTCAAGTCATGGCTGAGGAAGCCGCTACCTTGGGGGCGTGGTTGATCCACTATTCGACCGACTACGTCTTCGATGGGCAGGGTACATCGCCTTGGCAAGAGTCTGATGCGGTTGCGCCAGTGAATCACTACGGCGCCAGCAAACTGGCGGGTGAACAGGCGATCATTGCGTCTGGCTGTAAGCATTTGATCTTTCGCACCAGTTGGGTCTACGGCGCTCGTGGCAACAACTTTGCCAAGACAATGCTGCGATTGGCTTTGGATCGCGAAACGCTGAACGTTATTGCCGATCAGGTTGGCGCACCCACGGGGGCCGATCTGATCGCAGACGTGACAGCTTTGGCAATCCAGCAGGTCATGCAGCGTCCTGAACTGGCAGGCTTGTATCATCTGGCCGCTAGTGGCGAGGTGTCGTGGCATGGCTATGCGAGTTATGTCATTGACTTCGCCAAGGCCAATGGCGAAACGTTGGCCGTCACCGCGATCAATCCCATTGCCACGACCGCTTATCCAACACCTGCGCGTCGACCTCTGAATTCACGATTGAATACTCAGAAGCTGCGTGACAATTTTTCTCTACACTTGCCGGATTGGCAATGTGGTGTAACCCGAATGCTTAGGGAAGTCCTGAATAAATGACCACGACAAATCGTAAAGGTATCATCCTGGCCGGCGGCTCGGGCACTCGTTTGCACCCGTTGACTCTCGGCGTGTCCAAACAGATGCTGCCCATCTACGACAAGCCGATGATCTTCTACCCGCTGTCGGTATTGATGTTGGCAGGGATGCGAGAGATTCTGATCATCTCCACGCCTGAAGACTTACCTTGTTTCCGCAAGCTGTTGGGTGATGGCAGCATCTACGGGATCAAGTTGACCTACGCCGAGCAGCCAAGTCCTGACGGCCTGGCTCAAGCGTTTATTATTGGTGAAGAGTTCATTGGCAAGGATCCGTGCTGCTTGATCCTGGGTGACAATATTTTCTACGGTCAGCACTTCTCCGATAACCTGCGTTCCGCTAGCTCTCAGCAGGTGGGTGCTACTGTTTTTGGCTATCACGTTTCCGACCCTGAGCGGTTCGGTGTGGTCGAGTTCGATGCAACGGGTCGCGCGCTGAGTATTGAAGAGAAGCCGCTGAAGCCTAAATCCAACTACGCGGTAACCGGACTGTATTTCTACGACAATGATGTTGTAGAAATTGCCAAGGGTATCCAGCCGTCCGAACGTGGTGAACTGGAAATCACTGATGTGAACCGTGCTTACCTCTCGCGTAAGAGCCTGAATGTCGAAATGCTGGGTCGCGGCTTCGCCTGGCTGGACACAGGTACCCACGATTCGCTGCTGGAAGCCAGTCACTTCGTTCATACTATTGAGCAACGTCAAGGCCTTAAAGTGGCTTGTCTGGAAGAGATTGCCTTCACGAATGGCTGGATCGACAGGACACAGCTGGCAGAGCAAGCTGACCGACTCAAAAAGACAGGGTACGGCCAGTACCTGGCTAAATTGCTAAATTGAGATTCCATATTGCCGTGACGGGGGCAGCGCTCTGTCATGCTCGGGTTCAATTTCAACGCGATGGACGATGCGTCCGTGCGAAACAGTTGGGCAAAAGACCGTAATGCAGCGACCTCCTGTTAGATGTAAACAGATGAAAACAAGGCTCAAAGACCATGCGAAGTGATGCAACAAATAATCAATACCAAGATGACATTGATATTTTTTCGATAGCACGTGGGCTCTGGAGCCGCGTGTGGGTAATTATTGCCGTCACATTGATCGCTGGTGTTTTGGGTCTAATGTATGCGTTCTTGAGTGAGCGTGTTTATGAAGCCAAAGCCTATTTGGTGCCTCCTACCCAGAGTGATATTGCGGATCTGAATACTGGGCGCACCGCAAAAAACGAACTTACTCCCTATTCAATTGGAGATGCCTACCGCTTATTTTTGCGGAACCTCCAATCCGAATCGTTGCGTCAAGAAATTTTCTCTGAGGTATACCTGTCATCGCTGAGCGATGATCAAAAGACTCGGCCACAAGACGCCTTGTACGCGGAGTTCTCAAAAAAGTTTCAGGTTAATCCAGTGACTGCTGATGAGGCAGGCCGGTTTTCTGTGATCGTTCAAACTACCAGCCCTCAACAAGCTGTTGAGTGGGTGAAGAGCTACATAGAAAAAGCCGCGCTATTGGCCGCTGATGAAATCACAAAAAACGTATCTTATGAGGCTAAGGTTCGCTCCCGGGGCATTAGTCAGGAAATAGATACTCGACGTGAAACAGGTGAGTTTTCGCGTGGGGATACCATCGTCAAATTACGGGAGGCACTCAGTGTCGCTAAGGCAGCTGGTCTGCAAAAACCAACTGTGATATTTGGCGCAGCGCCGACTGCAATGGCTGGGAAAATGGACGGTGAAGTGAGTTTCCTGAGAGGTGCGGAAGCACTCAATGCGGAGATAAAGAATCTCGAAAGCAGGTCGTCTAACGACGCGTACATCAAAGAATTACGTAATCTTCAAGCCAAGAAGAGCTTCTACGATAAGTTGGCGGTCGTGTCGAAAGATTTTAGATTGTTCCGGTATGACGGTAATGTCGAAACGCCGCTAAGCGCAGTCAAGCCAAAGAAAGCGTTAGTGATCTCTCTGGCACTGGTACTGGGGCTGATGCTTGGTGTGCTTTTTGCGTTTACTCTGTATCGCTTGGATGAGTCGCGAAAAGTATCGCTTACGTGATATGCAATCGCAGCAACGCTGTTTTTAATAAGCGTTGCAGAGGCCATGAAAATTGTGCCTTTAAGTTGTTTATAAGTCATTGTCGGCAGGAAATTTCACTGCCGTTTAAGGTGTAACTACATGAAAGTACTAAAAACCGATTTACAGGAAGTAATTATAATAGAACCAACGGTTTTTAGAGATGATCGCGGCTGGTTTGCTGAAAGTTTCAACGAGCCGCGTTTTCATGAAGCGCTGTCTCAGTCGGGATTACCCGTGCCGAGAAGTTTTATTCAGGATAATCATTCTTGCTCTCAAAAGGGCGTACTTAGAGGGCTGCACTATCAGTTGTCACCTCATGCCCAGGGGAAACTGGTCAGAGTTGTTTCCGGCGCTGCGTACGATGTGGCCGTTGATATTCGAAAGGGATCCCCTACCTATGGTCAATGGGTTGGCGTCGAATTGAGTGCGGACAACCATAAAATGTTGTGGATTCCTGAGGGGTTTGCTCACGGGTTTGTGGCGCTTGAGGATGACACTCACTTTCTTTACAAAACGACAGATGTCTACTCCAAGGAGTCCGAGCGCAGTATCCGCTGGGACGATCCCGATATCGGCATAACGTGGCCGGAAGGCCTCGACTTCATCGTGAGTGAAAAAGACAAGCAGGCGAACGCTTTGAATGATGCGGATTTGCCGACTTTTTACGAAGCAGGCACGACGCAGCTAATCGAATTGGATGTGATAGGCGACAATCGTGGAAGCTTGATTGCGCTGGAGCAGGGCGGACAAATTCCGTTTGAAATAAAGCGTGTCTATTATATTTTCGGCACCCTGCCAGATGTCAGTCGTGGATTTCATGCGCACAAACAGTTGCGACAACTAGCCGTCTGCGTGGCAGGAAAGTGCCGCATGCTGATGGATAACGGCGTCTCTAAAGAAGAAGTCTGGCTGGACTCGCCAACGAAAGGGGTTCTTATTAATAATCTCATTTGGCGAGAGATGCATGATTTTAGTGAGGACTGTGTATTGGTCGTCTTTGCCAGTCAGGAATATGACGAGTCGGACTATATACGCGACTATGAAGAGTTTGTAAGTGTTGTAGCAAGCCAGATGGTAACGAATAGCGCGAATTGATCGGAATCCAGGCATCGAAAAAATTTGCCATGGGTTTTAGTAAGACGAAAAAACAGGTGACCTGATGATTGAGTTTTTAAGTTTGAAAGATGTGAACGCAGCCTACGCTGATGAACTCAAGGCTGCCTGTGCGAGAGTCATTGATTCTGGTTGGTATATTCAGGGTAAAGAGTTGGAGCAGTTCGAAACAGAATTTGCTGCTGCCTGTGGCGCGGAGTTTTGCTTCGGCGTAGCGAATGGTCTGGATGCGCTCACACTCACCTTGAGAGCCTGGAAAATTCTCGGTAAGTTGAATGTTGGCGATGAAGTGATCGTCCCTGCCAATACCTACATCGCCAGTATTCTGGCCGTCACTGAAAATGGCCTGATACCCGTTTTGGTTGAGCCAGATGAGTCGTTGAATATTTCTCCTGCCCTTATCAAGGCCGCCATTGGTCCAAAAACCAAGGCGATTATTCCAGTCCACCTGTATGGACAGTTGGCTGATATGCCAGCGATCATGAGTATTGCGAAAGACCATGGCCTGTTGGTGCTGGAAGATTCTGCTCAGGCGCACGGTGCTAGTATTGACGGGAAAATCGCCGGTAGTTGGGGTGATGCATCCGGGTTTAGTTTTTACCCAGGGAAGAACCTGGGGGCGCTTGGAGATGCAGGTGCCATCACAACCAACGATCCGGAATTGGCGCGAGTTGTAAAAGCACTGCGCAATTATGGATCACACGAAAAATATAAAAATATTTTCCAAGGTGTGAATAGTCGTCTGGATGAGATCCAGGCAGCGATGTTAAGTGTAAAGCTGAAATACCTGTCAGAAGATATTCAAAAGCGCAGAGCAATAGCAGAACTCTACATGACGGGCATCAACAATAACCTGATTCAATTGCCTCTCAGCAAGGAAGTGTCGCCGCTGAATCTGCAGAGTCATGTTTGGCATCTTTTTGTGGTTCGTTCGGAAAAACGTGACCAATTGCAGAAGCACTTGGCCGCCTCCGGTATTCAAACACTAATCCATTACCCTATTCCGCCTCACAAGCAGCAAGCTTATAAAGACTGGAATGAGATGTCCTTTCCTGTTACTGAAGCCATTCATGAGCAAGTATTGAGCCTGCCAATCGGACCAACGATGTCTCTGGATGATGCAGCGAAAGTAATTAGTGCTTGCAATAGTTTCAACGGTAATGGTTGAAGGATAATGACACTGATAAAAACGAGCCTGCTGAACGGAATTGCTGTTCTCGTCAAAATGCTCACTTTGCTTGGGATCAATAAAGTACTGGCAATTTATGTCGGTCCTGTCGGCTACGCTGCGCTTGGTCAGTTTCAGAATGCCATACAGATGATAACCACGTTTGCCAGTGGTGCGATCAATACTGGCGTTACCAAGTACACAGCCGAGTATCACTATAGTGAGGAAAAGCAGCAAGCCGTCTGGCGCAGTGCGGGCACTATCGCCATCACCGGTTCGTTACTATCCAGTGTTGTTATATTTGTTTTTAGCGCGGACCTTGCTGGTTGGATACTGAAGAACAAGGAGTTCGCGGGCGTTCTCAGATGGTTTGCAGCCACGTTGGTATTCTTCACCCTGAATACACTTTTACTTGCCATACTTAATGGTAAGAAAGACCTTGTTCGTTACGTGGCTGCAAACATTGCTGGTAGTTTATTTGCATTCGTGGTGACCACGGTCCTGTCAATATTTTCGGGGCTTTATGGTGCATTGATAGCGTTGGCCATTTATCAGTCAATTAGCTTTTTTGTTACACTAATGATTTGTTGCAGGGCACCTTGGTTTCGTTTGGCCTATATGTATGGGCGAGTGGATAAAGAGGTTGCAAAGAACTTTTTTAAATTTACAGCGATGGCCCTTACTTCAGCAGTTTGCGTCCCGGTCAGTCATATTTTGGTGCGTAACCATTTGGGCGCTACTTTGGGTTGGGAGGCCGCAGGTTACTGGGAGGCTATGTGGCGATTAAGTGCGGCTTATCTAATGCTTGTGACGACCACGTTAAGTGTCTACTACCTGCCCAAACTATCTGAGTTAACCCATCAGTCGGAGATTAAGGACGAAATACTCCAAGGCTACAAATTTATTCTGCCGTGCGCAGCCGTTTGCGGGCTTCTGATGTATGTGCTGCGTGATTTTATTATCCAGGTTTTGTTTACAGCTGACTTCCTGCCCATGAGGAGTCTGTTTGCTTGGCAACTTGTTGGCGATACTCTGAAAATCGGCAGCTGGATACTGGCGTATGTGATGCTTGGTAAGGCGATGTTTAAGCTGTTCATTGCTTCTGAAGTTTTCTCCGCGATAAGTTTCTATGCGTTAACGGTGATACTGACGAAGTATATGGGGTTGGAGGGCGTGTCCCTCGCTCATGCTTTAAATTATGCTATCTACTGGTTTGTGATGATTTTTTTTGTTACTGGCGCACTCAAAAGGATGAAGCCTGAGACGTTAATTGGCTGACCGTAGTTGGATGCTTGATTATTTTTGCTTATTGAGGCGCGAAGTTGAATATTTATAATCCAAAAGTTTCTGTGATGATCATAACCTACAATCAATGTCACTTGATTGCAGAAACTATTGAAAGCGTACTTTCACAAGATTATAAAAATCTTGAAGTTGTGGTTGCTGACGACGCGTCGACCGATGGAACGCAGGACGTTATATTGGATTTTCAACGCCGGTACCCTGATACAGTGGTGCCTGTTTTGAATGAAAAAAATATTGGGATCACCGGTAATTCAAATGCTGCTTTTTTTGCTTGCACGGGTGATCTGGTGGCGATCCTTGGTGGCGATGATCTATTTCTGCCAGGAAAAATTACCGCTCAGGTGGCACAGTTTGAAGATCCGAATGTAGTTCTTTCGTATCATCCCGTCGATATCTTCAATCATGCTGATGGAAGTCTTATTTTTCGGACCAATACCACCGAAAAAGAAAAGATCCATAATGCTTACGACTTGATTGCCAAGGGCGGTATACCAGGTGCTTCGTCTGTAATGGTGAGACGTTCGGCATGTCCAGCACATGGCTTCGATCCACTTATTCCTATGGTCTCGGATTGGATCTTCAATATCGAAGTTGCCCTGCGTGGTGAAGTTCGCGAGCTCGAGGGTGTTTATGGAAAGTACCGTAAGCATGGTCTCGGAGCGAGTGACAGAACATTTGAACTGCTCGCAGAATCCTTGTTGACGTTAGATGTCATATCGCAACGTTATGCAGGTGACCCGCTTCTTCATGAAGCCTGTCAGCAGGGAGGCTACCGTTATCTGCTGGGTGAGCTCTTCCGGCAAGTAGTCAAGAAAAATAAAGCGAATGTAGAGACATTGCACCCTTTGTTTTTGAAGTACTCGGCCGGTAACAAGAGATTTTTGACCAATGTCATGTTTAAAGTACTGAATAATTCACTGGTCTTTAAGTTTGTTTCTGAGCTTCTTCCAAAGCTGAAGAATGCTATAAAGCGGAACGTATAATTTATGCTAAATCCCGCATTTGTTTATATATCCATGTGGTCTTTGGTCTTGCTGCTGTATTTTTTGGGGTTGACCAGCAATTTGGTCGCCCCATCAGTAGTAGGGCTGATGGTTATATTGATGAATATGGTAAGTATTTTTTTACTGTATGTGTTGTTGAAGAACCGAAAAAGTACTGAGTCGGTAAGTCTCGAAAGGGCCGAATTCTATACACGAGTGGTCAGTCGTTTTTTTCGTGTTTTGTTTGCTCTTTGGGTTGTAGGAACCCTTTTTGAAATTTATTATTCGGGTGGTGTGCCACTTTATTGGCGGCTTGTCGGTATCGATAAGTTGTATACAGAGTTTGGCGTGCCGTCGCTCCATGGTGTGATGAACGCTTGCTACTTGCAAGTACTGTCTATGGCGACTTATCTGTCAATAAGAACCAAGTCAAAATCGCTGGCATTGTTTGTTGCGCTGTTACTGTTTTGGCCTGTACTCATGTTAGGGCGCGGGATTCTGCTAAGTGGATTGATCCAGATAGTGTGCGTCTCCCTTTTGCTGACCAAGGTGTCTTATAAAAAGATATTAAGCCTGGTTCTGGTGGCTCTCTCTGTGGTTGTCGTGTTTGGCTATCTTGGGGATATGCGACAAACATCCAATCCATTTTCCTATCTGGTTTCTGGTAGGTCGGCAGCAGTATTCGATGCTCTACCTAGCGGTTTTCTTTGGTTTTATGTTTATTTAACTGCGGGGTTAAGTAACTTTTTTCATAATATCGATATCGTTACGCCGGCCTGGTCGTTTTCGTACTCGATGTCCAACATGCTGCCTTCGATCGTGAGGGATTTTTTTGGGTTGGATGCCAGAAACGATCTTTTTACCTTCGTTGATAGAAATTTGAATACTTCAACTATTTATGCTGGCTTCGTATCGGATGTGGGGGCGATGGGTGGTTTCATCTTCGTTGCCATTATTCAGTTAGTGTGTTGCTGCATTTATAATGCCTCGCTGAAGGGCAAGCCTTGGGGGATTTTTGCCTATTCGGTTGCTTTCCAGATTCTGGTTTTTTCAATATTCTATGACATGTTTTTTTTACTCCCCACCCTGTTTCAGTTGTTCATCTGTTTTTCGCTTTATGTTTTTGCAAATCTGCGGCTCATCCATCAAACAAAGGAAGCGGCGCAAGGCGCATAATACAATCCGTAGGTGGGATGCGAGCGTAGGAAACTGTTTCACTGTCGATTTCTAAAGGTACCATCATGAAAAAAATTCTCATCACCGGCGGCGCAGGATTCATAGGTTCGCACCTTGTTCCAAAGTTGCTGAGCACCAATCACGCTGTCAGGATTCTTGATCCTTTGACCGTTCAGGTGCATGGCCAGGTCCCCGCTGATCTCGATTGGCTCAGTCATGACGGTGTCGAATTCATCCGTGGAAGCGTCACGTCCAGAGAAGACTGGATAAAGGCGCTGGACGGTGTCGATGGTATCGTCCATCTCGCCGCCGAGACCGGCACTGGCCAATCGATGTATGAGATCGCCCGTTATAATGAGGTGAATTCGCAAGGCACTGCGCTGATGTTTGACGTGCTGGGTAAATTGCCTAGCCATCAAGTCACGCGAATTGTTTTGTCGTCGAGCCGATCGGTTTACGGTGAAGGTGCCTATATCAACCCCGTTACCAACCAGCGAGTCTCACCTCTAGCGCGTTCGGCAGAGGCTTTGAGCCAATCAAAGTGGGAGCCATTGTGCCCTTCGACGGGTGCCCCGCTTCAGTTGGTGCCTACGTCGGAGTCAGATCTGATTGCGCCGTCTTCGTTTTATGCGGCGACTAAATATGCTCAGGAAGATCTTGTTCGTATTGGCTGTCAGTCAATGGGCATTGATTACACGATATTCCGTTTGCAGAACGTGTATGGCGAGCGTCAGTCGCTGAATAACCCCTACACCGGTATTTTGTCCATTTTTTCGACGAAGATCCGCCGCGATAGCGTCCTGCCACTCTTCGAGGACGGGTTGGAAAGTCGCGACTTTGTCCACGTTGACGATGTTACTGATGCGTTGCTGGCCGGTTTGCTCGTCGAAAAATCGCCAAACACAGTGGTTAACGTGGGTAGCGGTATAGCGACTTCTGTCAAGGAGGTTGCGGAGGAGCTGACACGGGCATTCGGTAAAGAGCCTAATGTAACGGTCACTGGCCAGTTCCGGGTAGGGGACATTCGGCATAACTATGCAGACGTTACTCGGCTTAATAATTTGCTGGGTATTTACCCGAAAGTGTCTTTGAAAGAAGGCTTGAAACGATTCGCTGAGTGGGTGCTTTCCCAGCCTCTGCCTGAGGATCAGCTTGAAAAAGCCAATCAAGAGCTGCGTGCCCGAAAGTTAATGAATTAAGGAATATGTCTATGGAGCAGCACGACGCCGGGTTGAGAGCTTTACTGCGAGCGGATTTGGAGCGACAGAGAGCTTTGTTCAATGCGCCTCCCGTCGCATCAAAAATAAAGTTCTTCTTGAGTATGTTTTCGCCACGATTCGCCCCCGTGCTGCTTTACCGACTTGCCTTTCAATCCAATACCAAGGGCTTTAAAGTCCTTGCTCGCTTTTTTTCATTGCTGAATTTTACGGTATTCGGCATTGAGATCGCAGTCGTGTGCAAGATTGGTCCGGGCTTGTTTTTTCCCCATACCCAAGGAACGGTGATCGGTGCAGTGAGCATTGGCAGCAATGCAATCATCTATCAAGGCGTAACGCTAGGCGCCAGAGACCTGGATTTTACCTACGATAGCGATCACAGGCCCGTCGTCGGAGATAACGTTGTTATCGGCGCGGGCGCAAAAATACTGGGAGGGCTGGTGTTGGGGAACAACGTGACTGTCGGTGCTAATTCGGTACTGCTGATGAGTGTCCCATCCGATGTCATTGTGGCCGGAATGCCTGCGAAAATTGTTAAAGAACGGATGATGTCGTCGTGAATGATCTGCTTGAAAACAAGAAAGTGTTATACGTTGCTCCGGTCTTCTTTGGCTATGAGAATGAAATCAAAGGGGAGCTGGAGCGACAGGGGGCGCAGGTTACGTTTCTTCTGGATCGTCCGTTTAATTCCCCGTTTCTGAAGGCGCTTACCCGTGTGCGCCGTGAATGGGTGATCGGCGCTGCGGATCGTTATTATAAAAAAGAACTCGCGTCGATCAGCGCTGAGTTTGACTATGTCTTTGTAGTGAACGGCCAGACGCTTTCTAAAGAAACTCTCAGCGGATGGCGCCAACAGTTTTCTTCTGCAAAGTTTATTCTTTATATGTGGGATTCGTTTTCCAATCGGCAGCAAACGGTAGAGAATCTCGAATATTTTGATAGTGTGTTTTCTTTCGATAAAAATGACGCTCAAGAATTTGGCGTACATTTTCGACCTCTTTTCTTTTCCAAGGGGTTTGAAGCGACTGAACAAGTCACTCCCGAGTTTGATATAAGTTTTATTGGGACAGCTCATACCGATCGATTTTCTATCGTTCAAAAAATTGATCGGCAGTTGGGTGTCTCCGTAAAAAAATACTGGTACCTCTTTTTGCAAGCGAAGTGGGTCTACTGGTTTTATCGGTTTACGAATGCTTCGTTTCGTAGTGCCAAACGCAGCGATTTTCAGTTTGACTCAATCTCCAAAGCGGAAGTCCAGCGCGTATTTAATCGGTCAAAGGTCATACTTGATATTGAGCATCCTCATCAGACCGGGCTCACTATGCGGACGCTGGAAACATTAGGTGCACGCAAGAAATTGGTGACAACCAATTCCAGCGTCAAGTCATATGACTTTTACAGTGAGGAGAATATCTACGTTATTGAGCGCACTGAGCCTAGTATTCCAGTCGTTTTTTTTGAAAAGCCTTACAAGCAGGTTGAGCCGCAGATCTACCGCAAATATAGTTTGGTTGGCTGGGTCGAAGAGATTATCAATTTGGTGAACTCAAAATGAAGATACTGGTAACTGGGGCTAGCGGATTTATAGGTCGGGCTTTATGTCTGGATCTCCAAGCCAGTGGGTTTTCAGTTCGCGCAGTGATGCGACAGACATCTTCGGGGGTCGCCGAGTATGAGTGCTGTTATGGTGCGTTGGATGACGAAAGCTTTCTCCTCAAAGCGCTCGACGGGGTAGATGTCGTCATTCATCTGGCTGGGCGTGCACACCAGTTTGGTCAAGCATCCAATAATCTGGAGGCCATGCTCGATGTGAACAAGAGACTCACGCTCGAGCTGGCTTCATCCGCGGCGAAGGCCGGGATCAAGCGATTTGTATTTGTCAGTTCTATCGGTGTGAATGGCGTCGAAACCGGGTCAACACCTGTAGACGAGCTTTCAGAAGTCAATCCGGTAAAAGATTACGCTGTATCCAAATATCAAGCTGAACTCGGGCTCGTCGAGCGTTACGTAACAATTGAAAGCACGATGGAGTTGGTCATAGTGCGTCCGCCATTGGTATATGCAGGGAACGCACCTGGTAATTTTCAGCGATTGTTAAAGCTTGTCGATCTCGGTGTGCCGCTGCCGTTTTCCGGGGTCAACAATAAGAGAAGTATGATTTCGCTGAATAATCTTACTGATTTTTTAAGGACGTGTGCAGTTCATCCCGGTGCCCGCGGGCAGTTGTTCCTGGTTTCGGACGGAGAAGATCTGTCGCTGCCTGAGATAATTCGGGGGCTGGCTTCGGGGATGGGGCGTAAATCGCGGCTGTTTTATTTTCCCGTTTCAGTAATGTCCGCGTTTAGTAAGATGCTGGGTAAGAGCGCGCTGATGACGCAGTTATGCGGTTCATTTGTATTGAACTCGACTAAAGCAAGAGTCTGCTTGAATTGGACGCCGCCATTTTCGTCTCGCGAGGAGCTTGTTAAGGCGGCTCAAGACTACAAAATGTCCAGTGATGCACGTAGTTTAAAATCGGCGCAGTCCGAGTAGGGAGCAGTCTTCATGTTGTGGTTGTTTTTGCTGGTCATTGCAATATTTTCTTTCGGGTTGACGTGGGTTCTTCGTCGGTACGCGTTGGCTCGTAGCTTAATCGACGTTCCTAATGCCCGCAGTTCCCACACGATCCCCACGCCCAGAGGCGGCGGCGTGGCGATTGTGCTGTGCTTCATCGCAGCTGTCGTGGTCATGAATGTGTTGAAGATGATGTCTTTCAACGATTCTCTGGCATTGCTCGGCGCCGGTGCCGCGGTAGCGATCCTCGGTTTTTTGGATGATCACGGGCATATCGCCGCCAGATGGCGTCTATTGGGGCATTTTTCAGCGGCTTTTTGGGCGCTTTACTGGATCGGCGGACTTGCGCCCATTTCAATCTTCGGAGCAACGATTGAATTGGGAATACTCGGTTACGTCGTAGCGGCCATGTTTCTTGTCTGGATGCTGAATCTCTATAACTTTATGGACGGTATCGACGGAATCGCCAGCGTTGAGGCCGTGACGGTTTGCGTCGGGGTCGCTGTCTTGTACGGGTTGCAGGGCGGCATCTCCACCGTGGCTCCGTTACTGCTCGCTTGTTCCGTGCTAGGTTTCCTTTGCTGGAATTTTCCTCCTGCGAAGATTTTTATGGGCGATGCCGGTAGCGGTTTTCTTGGCATTACCCTTGGCATCCTCGCTCTGCAGTCGGCATGGATATCGACGAATCTGTTCGTGGGGTGGTTGATTCTCCTGGGAGTATTCATCGTCGATGCCACCGTTACGTTGATCCGTCGGTTGGTGAGAGGTGACAAGGTATACGAAGCTCATCGCAGCCATGCCTACCAGTTTGCTGCCCGCCAATACAAAAGGCATCTGCCGGTAACATTGGTGACAGGTGTGCTTAACATTGCATGGTTGTTTCCGCTTGCCTGGCTGGTCGTCGAAGGTAAGCTGGAAGGGCTGATAGGACTGCTTGTTGCGTATATACCTTTGGTGCTTCTGGCATTAAAATTTCGCGCCGGGGATTTGGAGGGTCGATGATCCTCAGCGCCTTCGACGGTGCTAACTGATTGCAGTCGACCCTGACCACTGCAGGCGTGAGTGGGGTTGATTTACCAAGCGGTTACACTGTCCATCGGCACCTCAACGGCTCGAAAAATAGTGTTAGTGTAGGCCTTATATCTCGTCCCTTTTTAGGGCTTTCGTCATTTTCAGGGGCGTGTGTTTTGCTGACCTTGGTCATTCCCGTTTATCGCAATGAAGGTTCGATTCCGCAGTTACTCTCGGCAGTTGACCAACTTAACGAGCGTTTAAAAAACGACCTGGAGGTTGTTTTTGTCGTAGATGGCAGTCCGGATAACTGTTACGAGCTTTTAAGGCATGATCTGCCCAAGAGAACTTTTCGTTCCCAACTGATCCTCTTGTCGCGAAATTTTGGCTCGTTCATGGCAATTCGCACCGGCTTCCAGTTTGGCTCGGGCCAACGATTTGCTGTGATGGCCGCGGATCTCCAAGAGCCACCCGAATTGATACTCGAGATGAATGCCCTTTTGATGGCACAGGACGTGGACGTCGTCGTGGGCGTTCGCGAAGGACGAGACGATCCGTTACTCAGCCGAATGGCCTCAAAGATTTTCTGGGGACTGTACCGTCGCTACGTGGTGCCTGAAATACCGCTCGGCGGCGTAGACATGTTCGCCTGCAACAAGCCTTTTCGCGATACGTTGCTGACGCTTGAGGAGCGGCACAGCTCGCTCATAGCGCAAATTTTCTGGCTGGGATTTCGACGGACTACGGTAAAGTACACGCGCCAAAAACGAGAGCATGGCGTGTCCGCCTGGACGTTGCGCAAGAAAATAAACTACATGATGGACAGCGTGTTTGCATTTACTGATTTGCCAATTCGCCTGTTGATACGCGTGGGCGCTGCAGGGTCAATATTGGCATTGTTGTTCGGCCTGGTTGTTGTTCTGGCAAAGCTCGAAGGTGATATCACGGTACCTGGTTACGCGGTAACCATGCTGATGATCACATTGCTGGGCAGCTTGAACCTGATGGGCTTGGGGGTTGTCGGGTCATACGCATGGCGTACGTACGAAAATACAAAAAACAGGCCGCTTGCGATCCCCATGCGAGTTGATAAATTTGGAGAAACACATGAGTGACTTGGATGTACAACAAACTACGGTAGCGGGTGTAACGCTGCATAAATTACCCGAGGTCAGCGATCCGCGGGGTAGTTTGTCGGTGGGTGAATTTGGTCGCACTGTGCCCTTCATGGTTTCGCGCTATTTTCTTGTTTACGGTGTACCTGAGGATGGCGTGCGCGGTGATCATGCCCATTTTCGTTGCCATCAGTTTCTCATCGCCGCGAAAGGCACCATCCATGTTACCGCCGACGATGGGGTAAACAAGGAAGAATTTGTATTGGATAAAGCCAATATGGGGATTCATATCCCTCCCATGACCTGGGGCAGTCAATATCAGTATTCTTCGGATGCGGTGCTGTTAGTGCTGGCTTCTGACTATTACGACAACGAAGACTATGTCACCAGTTACGAAGAGTTCTTGGCGCACGTAAAGTTACGTACGGAAGGCGGTGGTGCATAAGTTAATAGCTGGCTCAGGTGTGTTCGGGCGGTTTCTGCTATCAGGTGGTTTTAACACGCTAGTCACGTATTTGCTATATCTGCTGCTGCTGGTTTTTTTCTCTTATCAGATTAGTTATACGATTTCTTACTGTTTAGGTGTGGTGTTGGCGTATTGCCTAAACAGGGTGGTGGTTTTTAAAAGTCATCGTGGTTTGCGATCGTTATTGTTGTTTCCGCTTGTATATGTCGTCCAGTATTTGTTGACCAGTGGCGTGCTATGGGTCTTGGTGGTCCGGCTTGGCGTGGACGATCGAATAGCGTTGCTTGTGGCAATTGTGTTGATGGTGCCTGTTAACTTTCTGCTATCGAAAAATATCTTTACTCGGAAAATTTAAATTGCCTGGAGTTATAACTTGAACAGGGTTTCTATATTAAATGGATTGGCCGTTGCAGGTTTGCTTCTGCTGGTCCATCTGGTGGTTGGCTTTGTGCCAGTTGGCGATGGTGCCGGGTGGGACGGTGGACTTTACGTTCAATATATCCAAACCCTGGGCCAGGGAAACCCGATCGTGGATGACCCTTACCGGTCTATTCGTATGTCGGGATTTTTGCCTCTGATATTGGCATCCGCTCTGGGCGCATCCAAGGCTGGGCTGATCTGGATTCAGCTTTTCCTTAACGTGGTCATGCTGTCGGTAGGCGCAGCATTACTTCACGACACGATGTTAAGGCTCAACGTAAAAAAATCGGTTGCCACAATATCCGTAGCGATATTGACTTGCAGTTGGGTGTTTTTGTGCATGCCGATGTTCTATCCCATCCTCAGCGACAACATCGCATTAGCCATGGTCTGCATCTGCCTATGGTGCTGGGTTCGCTCTTATCGTTGGGCTGTTTACGCTTTTTGTGCATATTTTACTTGGCTGATGCCTGGGCTGTTTCTGATCCCTTTAATACTGGCCACGTTCCCCCATGAACAGTCACTGAAGCCAGAAAGTGGTGTTGTCAGCTCCAAGCTGTCACTGTGGTTATTTGCAGTGGTGGCTTTGCCGGCGTCTGCTGTGATGTTATTCATGATTTACAAAGTGCCACTATCTGCTGTGGTTTCGCATGCTGCCAGTGTGATCGGCAAAACCGCCAGTCTCGACATGATATTGTTGTCGGTCACCGCGATGCTGGTTTCGCTGTTGTTGATTGTTTGGCTGGGTGTCAGGTTGTTACTGGATCCAGTGACTTGGCGCTCGATTAGCTTCAGTGGCCTTCTTGCGGCAGGATTGTCCTTTGTAGTGTCCGCCGTTTTGATAAAGACTTGTATTGATTGGAGTGGTGGTTTCAATGGACCGCCGCTACTCGATTATCTGTTTTATCAGTCGCTTGCAGCTCCTTTTAAACCGATCATTGCCCACTTCATCAGTTTTGGTCCGGTTATATTACTTGCGATATTTGCGTGCCTGGCTTGGGCGTTTGGCTGCAGACACTCGATCCCCAAGGCATTGATCGTTATCTGCTTTGCCTTCCTGCCGTTGCTGGCCTATGGGTCTGAAACTCGGCAGTGGATTGGTGTGTTGCCGGTTGCAGTCGTTATTTTCGCCGTCTCAGATTTTGCCTGGCTAACACGGGTGTGGTGCCTGGTGATTTCGGCTGTAGTGTTTGCGCCGTCTTTGTGGATCAAGGGCTTCGTAGGAATGGCCGCGACGGCCGGGCTGAGTTTTCAAAGCTACCAGTGGCAATTTTATTTCGGCCGACACGGGCCATGGATGTCCATGACCGTTTACCAGATCGGCTTGATCCTGGCGCTGGGTTTTATCGCTGTGGCGGTATTGTTGCAGAAGCGGGCGAAGGGGCAGCTTGCAGTGTCTGTTCCTCCACTGAAATAAGCCCTTGGCGGCGATGCGTGATTATTCTGCGCATCGCCGCCAAGCGTTGCATTACTCGTGGGACTTAAGAATTCTTGCAGGATTGCCTACGACGGTAACGTTGGCAGGTACCGATCGAGTGACCACGGCACCAGCACCGATCATCGCATTTTCACCAATGGTGATGCCCGGGAGGATGGTGCAGTTGGCGCCTAGAGATGCCCCCTTGCCGATCACGGTTCTATCGAAACTGTCAGGATAGACTTTACTTCTTGGAAATCTATCATTGGTAAAGGTCGCGTTAGGGCCGATGAATACGTCATCCGCGATGGAAATTCCGTCCCAGATTTGCACGCCACATTTGATCGTTACCCGATCGCCAATGACGACATCGTTCTCGATGAAAACGTGATCACATACGTTGCATTCCTGGCCAATTTTCGCCTGCGGCAACACATGTGTAAAAGCCCAGATTCGAGAGCCTTTGCCTATGTTGGTGGATTCGCACAAGGCGTGGGAGTGCACGAAATAGTCTTTGGGCTCACTCATGTTTCGTTCGATCCATACAAGGTTAAGCGGCATAGTTTCCTAGAAAACATGCAGCGCTTCCAATGTTTTTGCAGCGTTGCAAACTCGCATGTTGTAAACGCCGTGAGCGATTCACTCTACCCTTCAGGATCGACAACCTCGTGCAGAGGTGTCTACGTTCATGACGTTGACTCTTGGCGCGGGAACCTGTCCTTGCGGTGCCTGTCGAAGCTTCCAGGCAGCGAAAACCCGGTACCGCTCAAGTGTTGTCCGTTGGGCCGAAGAAATGCGGTCAGCGGCGTGCGCAAAAGCAGTTTTTTTCTGTTACGGCGATGGCGACCTACGTACAATGAACATCATTGAGTTCAGGCAAGGGAGTAGGGGACATTGGGACATGGCTATATGGATAAGCTGAGGATGTTTTTGTTGGGACTTCCGCGCCGACAGAAGCGGTTGATCCAGGTGTTCACGGACGTCATTCTCGTTTGGATTGCGTTGTGGATGGCATTCGTCGTGCGTTTGGGGGTTGATGAGATGATCAATCCCTTCAAAATTCATATCTGGTTGTTCGTCTGCGCTCCAGTTGTCGCGATTCCCTTGTTCATACGATTCGGCATGTACCGGGCCGTAATGCGTTATTTTGGCAATGATGCGCTCGTTGCCATTATCAAAGCAGTCAGTCTTTCCTCACTGATCCTGGCGTTGGTGGTCTACTGGTATAGCAATCATGAAGCGGTTGTCCCGCGCTCCATCATTTTTAACTACTGGTGGTTGAGCCTTGTCATCATTGGCGGACTGCGCCTGTGTATGCGCCAGTATTTCATGGGCGACTGGTTCACGGCTGTCCAACACGTGCCTTTCACCAACCGTGATGACGGTTTGACCAAGGTCGCCGTCTACGGCGCCGGTGTCGCGGGTAATCAGCTGGTTGCCGCATTGCGCATGGGGCGTGTCATGCGTCCGGTCGCGTTCATTGACGACGACTCCAGCATTGCCGATCGTTCCATATCCGGCTTGCACGTCTACAAGCCCAAGCACATCCAGCAGATGATCGATGTTACCGGTGCCCAGGAAATCCTTCTCGCGCTGCCATCCTCCACCCGGGCCCGTCGCCGGGAAATTCTAAATGTGCTGGAAAGGTTTCCGCTTCACGTACGTAGCGTGCCTAATTTCACTGATTTGGCCAGCGGCCGTGTGAAGGTCGAAGATATCCGGGAAGTTGACATAGCCGACTTGCTCGGGCGCGACTCGGTGCCCGCACAACCTGAGTTGCTAGAACGTTGTATCCGGGGCAAAACGGTGATGGTAACAGGCGCCGGCGGCTCAATCGGGTCAGAGCTGTGTCGGCAGATATTTGCTCTTGAGCCTACAACGCTTATTTTGTTCGAGCACAGTGAGTTCAATCTTTACAGCATTTTGTCCGAACTTGAGCAACGTAGCTGTCGGGAGTCGGCAGCTGTTCAGCTGTTGCCGATTCTCGGATCTATCCGTCATAAGGACAAACTCCTGGATGTGATGAAAACGTGGCGTGTCGACACGGTCTATCACGCAGCCGCTTACAAGCATGTGCCGATGGTCGAGCACAATATTGCCGAGGGCGTGCTTAATAACGTAATCGGGACGCTTAACACAGCTCAGGCGGCGTTACAGACGGGAGTAGCCAACTTTGTACTGATCTCTACCGACAAGGCGGTCCGTCCTACCAATGTGATGGGCAGCACCAAGCGTCTCGCCGAATTGACACTTCAAGCGCTCAGCCGCGAGATTGCCCCCGTATTGTTCGGCGACAAGGCGAACGTCTCTCGCGTTAACAAAACCCGTTTTACGATGGTTCGTTTTGGCAATGTGTTGGGCTCTTCAGGTTCCGTAATCCCGCTTTTCCACAACCAGATCAAATCGGGCGGCCCACTAACGGTCACCCACCCGAAGATCACCCGCTATTTCATGACCATTCCCGAAGCGGCGCAATTAGTCATCCAGGCGGGTTCCATGGGGCAGGGCGGCGATGTGTTTGTTCTGGACATGGGCGAGCCGGTAAAAATTGTCGAACTGGCGGAGAAGATGATTCACTTGTCCGGATTGAGCATTCGTTCAGACAAGAATCCGCACGGTGACATTTCCATCGAGTTCACTGGGTTGCGTCCAGGAGAAAAGCTCTATGAGGAGTTGCTGATCGGCGACAACGTATCGGCTACCCAGCACCCGATGATCATGAGCGCGAATGAAGATCACCTCGGGTGGGATATCCTGAAGGGGCGTTTGACTGAGTTGCTGGCCGCTGTCGAGCTGGACGACTACTCGCGCGTCCGCCAACTTCTGCGCGAAACCGTCAGCGGTTACAGCCCCGATGGCGAAATCGTCGACTGGATCTACCAACAACGACGCCTTGAGCCCTGATTGTTTCACATTCTGCAACAGACACATTTTTGACAAGCTCCCACCATCGCCTAAGTTTGGAGAGCAGCTTCGGAAAAGCTGCTTTCTCAAACGATGTTATGGAGCTTCATCTATGCGTACTGGCTATTTCTACTCTTTGGTTTTTGCACTGCTCACCAGCGCCTCTATTGCCGCTATTGCCGCGCCAGCTGTGAAACCCGAGCCTGCCAACGCACCTTCGGTGCTGGAAGTTTCCCCTAAGATGCAGGTTGGCAAAGTCGATCTCAATGCAGCCGATGCACCGACATTGCAGCGTGAGCTGTCCGGTATCGGTGAGGCCAAAGCCAAGGCGATTGTTGCTTATCGTGAGAGTAATGGGCCATTTTCGTCTGTAGACGAACTGCTGGAAGTGAAAGGGATAGGGAAAGCGATTGTGGACAAGAACCGCGAAAAGCTTCAGGTGAACTAAGCTTGTAACTCAAGCCCAGAGGCCGGTCATTGACCGGCCTTTTTTCATTCTGGGAATAGGGGAGGGGAGACGCCTTTCATCGGCTGATAAAAAATTATGGCTATCATATGTCGCTGATATTATGCCTATAATTCATTCGCGTGCCGCTGAAGCGTGCTGATGTTCAGACGCTCATTTTCCTCAAGTATTTTCCTGGAGCACAGTCATGACTTCCTCCCAGTCCCAAGGTACGGCCCTTGTTACCGGCGCATCTTCCGGTATCGGTGCGATATACGCTGAGCGGTTGGCGGCGCGTGGTTTTGATTTGCTGCTGGTCGCTCGCGACGAGCAGCGGCTTGAGGCGGCAGCGAGCCAGTTGCGCACCGAGTATGGTGTTCAGGTAGAAGTGCTGAAGGCAGACCTGACACAAAAGGATGATGTGCTGCAGATCGAACAACGTCTTCGCAGTGATTCGAGTATCAGCCTGTTGCTGAACAACGCTGGCGTCGCGTCGGATGGTCTGCTGGCAAATGCCGACATGGAACAGCTGGAAAAGCTGATTCAACTGAACGTCACTACGGTCACACGCCTGGCATCAGCGGCAGCCGCCAGTTTTGCCAAGGCCGGCCGGGGTTCGATCATCAATATCGCATCGGTGGTTGCGCTGTTCCCTGAGCGCTTCAATGCAACCTACAGCGCCAGTAAAGCTTATGTGTTAAGCCTGACCCAATCCTTGAATGCCGAACTGGATGGCACCGGGGTCAAGGTCCAGGCCGTTTTGCCGGGCGTCACACGCACCGAAATCTGGGAACGCTCCGGTATCGATGCTAGCCAGATACCCGCGGAAATGGTCATGGACGCAGGTGAGATGGTTGATGCTGCGTTATCCGGCCTGGACCAAGGTGAACTGATCACCATTCCATCGTTGCCAAACGCCTCCGAGTGGGACGACTTTGTGAAGGCCCGCTTGGTCATGGCGCCGAATCTTTCCAAAAGTACCGCCGCCGCACGTTACAAATGAAACACCTTCAATCGTATTGAGGTAATTACGGCATGAGTGATCGTCGAGTAGTTGTCACCGGCATGGGCCTGGTGACTCCATTGG
Source organism: Pseudomonas mucoides (assembly GCF_015461845.1). Lineage (GTDB taxonomy): Bacteria > Pseudomonadota > Gammaproteobacteria > Pseudomonadales > Pseudomonadaceae > Aquipseudomonas > Aquipseudomonas mucoides. The sequence continues at coordinate 331,460 of NZ_JACOPW010000005.1, forward strand.
GTAGCGGTGTAGAAGTTGTCTGGGAGCGACTGCTGGCCGGGCGTTCCGGGTTGCGGATTTTGCCGGACGAGGTGGTCGCCGATTTGCCGGCAAAGGTGGGCGGTGTGGTGCCGACTGCCGAGGAGGATGCCGAGGCGGGTTTTGACCCGGATCGGGCGACGCCACCCAAAGAACAGAAGAAGATGGACCGCTTCATTCTGTTTGCCATGGAAGCCGCGCGACAGGCGTTGGAGCAGGCGGGTTGGCAGGCGCTGGACGCGCAAGCCCAGGAACGTACCGCAACCATCATCGGCTCAGGAATCGGCGGATTCGGCGCCATTGCCGATGCGGTGCGCACCACCGACAGCCGTGGCCCACGGCGACTGTCGCCCTTCACCATTCCGTCGTTCCTGGTCAACCTCGCTGCGGGTCATGTGTCGATCCAGCACGGTTTCAAAGGCCCGTTGGGTGCTCCGGTGACGGCGTGTGCGGCGGGGGTTCAGGCGATTGGTGATGCGGCGCGGCTGATTCGTTGTGGCGAAGCGGATATTGCCGTGTGCGGCGGCGCGGAGGCGGCGATCGATCGGGTCAGTCTTGCCGGGTTCGCGGCGGCGCGAGCCTTGTCCAGCGGTTTCAACGAAACCCCGGAACGTGCTTCCCGGCCGTTCGACAGTGCTCGCGACGGCTTTGTGATGGGCGAGGGCGCGGGCCTTCTGGTGATTGAATCCCTGGAGCACGCCATGGCGCGCGGGGCTCAACCGTTAGCCGAGTTGGTCGGCTACGGCACCAGCGCCGATGCTTACCATCTGACGGCGGGCCCGGAAGATGGCAATGGTGCACGTCGGGCGATGTCGCTGGCATTGGCACAGGCCGGTGTTTCAGCCGCACAGGTGCAACATCTCAATGCGCATGCCACGTCGACGCCGGTGGGCGACCTCGGCGAGTTAGCGGCGATCAAGTCATTGTTCGGTTCAGACAACAAGGTGGCGGTGACATCGACCAAGTCGGCGATAGGGCATTTGCTCGGCGCTGCTGGTGGGGTTGAGGCGATCTTCACGCTGTTGGCGATTCGCGATCAGATCGTGCCGGCCACTTTGAACTTCGATAATCCGGACCCGGCGGCGCAAGGTGTGGACATCGTCCACGGTCAGGCGCGGCCAATGGCTATCGAGTACGCGTTGTCCAACGGCTTCGGGTTTGGCGGGGTCAATGCCAGCGTGTTGTTCAAGCGCTGGCAGGGTTAATCCTGCGGTTGTTTAAGAAACGCGCGGGTCACGTCAAGAATCCGCTGAGCCAGCTCCGGACTCTCGACACTGCGCGATAACAACAATGCGCCGACCAGGGCGGACATGATAAAGACGCTCTGGTCAGCGGCATCTTCGCCTTCAAGGCTGTTTTCTATTTGTTGGAGTCGTGCGTTCAGCACCACGTCCGAGGTCGGACTTGGCTGCCCGCGCAAGCCGAGTTCCGAGGACATAGTCGGTAACGGGCATCCTTCATGCGGCGAGGTCTGGTGCCATTCCGACAAATAGGTGTCGATGAACGCTTCCAGCGGGCGATCCTGGGCGAACAGCTCGGCGCAGACGGCGTCGCACTGATCACCCGCTGCTTGCAACGCCTTTTCAACCAGTTCGTCCTTGGACGTGAAGTGCGAGTAAAAACCGCCGTGGGTCAACCCCAGGGCTTTCATCAGCGGTTGCAGGCCGGTCGCACCAATACCGTCGCGGCGGAATCGCGCTGACGCTTCCTTGATGATGCGCTGATGGGTCTGGGCTTTATGGTCCTGCGAGTAACGCATCTGAAATCTCCGCAACAATGCGCCATCTTAACCAATGAAAATAAGATGGCGACTGTACTTCTACTTCTATAAAGCATGCAGATGCGTCCAACTCCGTCCTGAACACGACGTGATCTGGCACGGATAGTGATTACTCATTAGCCAGAGATTGTTGAACAATCATAAGGCGAAGCGCATGAGCAACGGACAGTCCCTGGCCGACCACATCACACTGGAATTGCGTGCCGACATCATTGGCGGCCGATTGGTGCCCGGCATGGCGTTGGTGGAAAACGATCTGGTGTCTGCCTATAACGCTTCTCGCAATACGATCCGCGAGGCCTTGCACCGCTTGGGTCAGGAAGGGTTGACCGTGTATGTCCGCAACAAAGGGGTGAGCGTGCGCAGGCTGGGCGTAGTGGACGTGCGTGACCTGTTCAAGGTCCGGCGCACCCTCGAGTTGCAAGCCATCAATGCCAGCCCGCCGCTGCGCGACGATCAGTCGGCGCGGATGCTCCAGGCCCTGGAAGCCACCGAGCTGGCCAGGGAGCGTGAGGACTGGCGTGCCGTCGGTACTCACAGCCTGGCCTTTCATCAACACATTGTCGGGTTGCTGCGCAGTCCGTTGTTTGATGAGTTCTTCACCAACGTCGTCGCGCAATTGCGTCTGGTGTTCTCCACCGCGCCCGATGAATCACGTTTTCAGGCGCCATGGCTGGCGCGTGACCGGCAGATCCATGCCTTGCTGGCCGAGGGCGATACCCGCGCAGCTGCGGATGCCATGAGCCTTTACCTGGATGATTCGGAACACCTCCTGTTGCAGATATGTACCCCTTCTTCCCATCACTGATCGAGGATTCGTGCCATGTACAAAGACTATCCGGCGGCCTATCAAGTCAGCAAAGGCTCGGCGTTGCAGGTGGATACAGCCTTCTACGAACGGATTCGGGATGCGAAGGACGGGCGGACGCTGATCGAGCAGTTCGAAGTACCGATCCGCACCGGCCGCGCCTGGAACGTGCCGGCAGGCCATGTGTTTCGTGTCACCACACCGGTCGGGCCGCAAGTGGGGGATTTCAACGTCTGGAACGCCCATGACCCACGGGAGCGCTTATGGGCGGCGCGCACCCGTCAATTGCAGGGCGCCCACGTCAGCACCCACGACCGGCTCTGGTCGAACCTGCCTTTTTTGCGGCCGCTGGTGACGATTACCGACGACAGCCTGGCGGGTTATGGCATCGACGAACACGGCGGTCGCTTGCATGATTTACTCGGCACGCGCTGCGATCCTTATGTGAACAAGATGCTCACTGGTGAGGACTTCCATCATCACTGCCATTCCAACCTGACTCGCGCCGTTTTGCCCTATGGCCTGACCGAGTTCGACGTGCATGACGTGCTGAACATTTTCCAGTGCACCGGTCTGAATCACGACGACCTTTACTTCATGAAAGCCTGTCCGGCGCAGAAGGGCGATTACCTGGAGTTCTTTGCCGAGATCGATTTGCTGTGCGCGCTCTCGACCTGTCCAGGTGGTGACCTGTCGCTGGCCATGTGGGGGCCGGATGCGCAGGATCCGCTGACCGTATGTCGACCGCTGGGCGTGGAGATTTATCGGTTGCAGGAGTCGTTGCTGGAAGGCTGGAGCCAACCGGAGCGTGCGGCGTACAAAGGTATGCACGGCTTGCACATCGCCAAAGCCGACTGGGAACAATAAAAGCAAACCCCCTGTCATTCACTGAGAATGACAGGGGGGGGTTCGTTAGCGGTCCTGTGCTTCCTTGGCATCCATTTCCGCATTGCGTTCAGCGACGCGTTTTCGTTGCTCTTCGGTCAGGTCGACCTTGGTGGCGGTGTCTCGCAACATCATCAAGCCACCAACGATCGAGCCGATTGCAACGACCAGAATCAACCAGGCATACCAGGGCATAGGGCTCTCCTTGAGGCAGGGCGATTGGCGGAGGTCGCCAATCGATCGTGCATACCACTTTGAGCGATGGATTTTCGCAGTGGTTCCATTCTATGCCTGATAAGCCAATCGCACCTGAAGCGTTTACAGCCCGGTCAGCATCGCGTCTGCCGGTGCGTCTGCACGCAATTGCGCCGTGAGCAGGAAGTACACGAAACCTGCCGCCATGAAGCCGAGGAAGATCAGCCCGATCAAGGCGTTGAACCAGGCCATCGCCACCAGGCAGACCACCGCCAGTACCAGCGCGATCATCGGCACCAGCGGATAGCACGGTGCACGGAACGTACGCTCAAGGTTCGGTTCGGTTTTGCGCAGTTTGAACAGGCTGAGCATGCTCATGATGTACATCACGATCGCACCGAACACCGCCATGGTGATCATCGCCGCGGTCAGTGTCATGCCGCCGAGGTTGATCAAACCGTCGCTGTAAATTGCCGCGATGCCGATCACGCCGCCAGCGATGATTGCCCGGTGCGGCGTCTGGAAACGCGACAGTTTCGCCAGGGAGGTTGGCAGGTAGCCGGCCCGGGCCAGGGCGAAGAACTGCCGCGAGTAGCCGAGGATGATCCCGTGAAAACTCGCCACCAGCCCGAACAGACCGATCCACACCAGCATGTGCAACCAGCCGGAGCTCTCGCCGACCACGGTTTTCATCGCCTGTGGCAGCGGATCGTTGATGTTTGACAGGGTGCGCCAGTCGCCGACGCCGCCGGCGAAGAACATCACGCCCATGGCCAGCAACACCAGGGTCAGGATGCCGCTGATGTACGCCTTGGGAATCGTGCGTTTCGGGTCCTTGGCTTCTTCGGCGGCCATGGCGGCGCCTTCGATGGCGAGGAAAAACCAGATGGCGAACGGAATCGCCGCGAACATCCCGGCAATCGCCGGGGCACCGAACACATCGCTGCCGGCCCAGCCATTCAGCGCAAAGTTGCTGAAGCTGAAGGCCGGCGCAACCACGCCCATGAACACCAGCAGTTCAGCCACGGCCAGTACGCAGACGACCAGTTCGAACGTGGCCGCAAGTTTCACCCCGAGGATGTTCAGGCCCATGAACACGATGTAGGCACCGACCGCCGCGTGTTTGGGGTCGAGTGCCGGAAACTGCACGTTCAGGTAAGCACCGATCGCCAGGGCAATCGCGGGGGGCGCGAAGACGAATTCGATCAGCGTCGCCAATCCTGCGATCAATCCGCCTTTTTCGCCAAAGGCGCGGCGACTGTAGGCAAAGGGACCGCCGGCATGGGGGATCGCCGTGGTCAGTTCGGTGAAGCTGAAGATGAAGCAGGTGTACATCGTCGCGACCATGAACGAGGTCACCAGAAAGCCCAATGTACCCGCGACGCCCCAGCCGTAGCTCCAGCCAAAATATTCACCGGAAATCACCAGCCCGACGGCAATGCCCCATAAGTGCAACGTGCCCAGCGTGGGTTTGAGTTGTGTGTTCATGCGGTTGCTCCCTGAACGGTTTGGATTGCTCGGGGGAGGGTGTTTGCAGTGGGCGTGCCAGTGTTGTGATAGCAGTCGTAAAGCGTAAAAAGGTGTCGTATCAGGGATGTTCGCCGCTGGATGAGCGCATTTTTGTGCGCCAGTTGAGGGCAAGGGCGTCAGTTGTGCCGCCATCGCGAGCAAGCTCGGCTCCCACAGGGATTTGGGTCAATCTCCGAATCCGACGCCACCGCTGAACCTGTGGGAGCCGGGCTTGCCCGCAATGAGGCCCGCCCAAACACCGCTGTAAAGCAGGCATAAACCCACTCTTTACGCTTTCTTTATGCCCCGCCCGCACCCTCGATCTCGTTCCTTTACAGCCTCCCTGCCGACAATGACTCCACACGCGGCAATACGCCGTAACACGGAGAACTTCCATGAGCGTTCTGGACGGAGTGTCACTGCTACTGGCAGTGGGGCTGTTCATTTATCTGTTGGTTGCGCTGTTGCGCGCGGACCGGAACTAGGAGCGGCTATGCACAGTTATGACTATTGGCTGATCCTCGCGTTTTTCGCGGTGGTATTGGTCCCGGCGCCGTTTCTCGGGCGCTTCTACTACAAGGTAATGGAAGGTCAGCGCACGTGGCTGACGCCGATTCTCGGGCCGGTGGAGCGAGGCTGCTATCGCGTGGCCGGCGTTGATCCGCAGGCCGAACAGAGCTGGCAGAAGTACGCCCTGGCCTTGCTCGCCTTTAACCTTGCGGGCTTTTTGCTGTTGTTCTCGATCCTGTTGTTCCAGGATCACCTGCCGCTGAACCCGCAAAACCTGCCGGGCCAGGAATGGACGCTGGCGTTCAACACCGCCGTCAGCTTCATGACCAACACCAACTGGCAGGCGTACAGCGGCGAAGCGTCGCTTAGCTACCTGAGCCAGATGGCCGGTCTGACCGTGCAAAACTTCGTCAGCGCCGCCACCGGCCTGGCGGTATTGGTCGCGCTGTGTCGCGGTATCGGTCGCAAGTCGACCAAGACCCTCGGCAACTTCTGGGTCGACATGACCCGCGCTACCCTCTACGGCTTGCTGCCGCTGTGCCTGCTGCTGGCGCTGTATCTGGTCTGGCAGGGCGTGCCACAAACCTTCGCCCAGTACGTGAATGCGGTGACGATGCAAGGCGTCGATCAAGTGATCCCGCTCGGCCCGGCCGCCAGCCAGATTGCGATCAAGCAACTGGGCACCAACGGGGGGGGCTTCTTCGGCGTCAACTCGGCGCACCCGTTCGAGAACCCGACGGCGTGGAGCAACCTGTTCGAAGTCGGCTCGATCATTCTGATTCCGGTCGCCCTGGTGTTCACCTTCGGCCATTACGTCAAAGACCTGCGTCAGAGCCGCGCGATCATCGCCTGCATGCTGGCGCTGTTCCTGATCGGCGGCGCGACTTCGCTGTGGGCTGAATACCAACCGAATCCAACCCTGAACAACGTCGCCGTCGAACAGACCGCGCCGCTGGAAGGCAAGGAGGCGCGCTTCGGCACCACGGCCACGGTGTTGTGGTCGGTGACCACCACGGCGGCGTCCAACGGCTCGGTCAACGGCATGCACGACAGCCTTAACCCGCTGAGCGGCATGGTCGCGCTGGTCAACATGATGGTCGGCGAAGTGATCTTCGGCGGCGTCGGTGCCGGGCTCTACGGCATGTTGCTCAACGTGTTGATCGCGGTGTTCCTCGCCGGCCTGATGATCGGCCGCACCCCGGAATACCTCGGCAAGAAACTGCAAGCCCGAGAAGTGCAACTGCTGGTGGTGACCTTGCTGGTGATGCCGGTCGGCGTATTGGTGCTCGGCGCGATTGCCGCCAGCCTGCCTGGCCCGGTCGCGGCGGTGAGTAACCCTGGCGCCCACGGTTTCAGTCAGTTGCTCTACGCCTACACCTCGGCCAGTGCCAACAACGGTTCGGCGTTCGGCGGCTTCGGGGCCAACACCGCGTTCCACAACCTGATGCTCGGTCTTGGCATGTTGATCGGTCGCTTCGGTTACATCCTCCCGGTACTGGCATTGGCCGGCAGCCTGGCGATGAAGAAAACCGCACCGATCGGCCAGAACAGCTTCCCGACCCATGGCCCGCTTTTTGTGACCCTGCTGACCGTGACCATTTTGCTGGTGGGTGGTTTGACCTTCTTGCCGACGCTGGCGCTGGGTCCGATTGCTGAACATCTGAGCATGGGCTTCTAAGGAATCCATCATGAATATGCCTGTAAGCAAAACCGCCGTCGCCAAGGCGCCGGAACAACCGAAAACCGCGATCTCGGCCCTCTGGCGCCCGGCGCTGGTGCAAGCCTTCGTCAAGCTCGATCCACGGCAATTGCAGCGTGCGCCGGTGATGCTGGTGGTCGAACTGACTGCCATTCTGACCACCGTGCTGTGCTTCATTCCCGACAGCGCCGTGCCGACGTTTGTCGCCGCGCAAATCGCTTTGTGGCTGTGGTTCACCGTGCTATTCGCCAACTTCGCTGAAGCCCTGGCTGAAGGTCGCGGCAAGGCCCGCGCCGACAGCCTCAAGGCCGGCAGCGAAGGCTTGAGCGCCCGCCGTAAAACCAGTAACGGCACCTTTCAAGTGGTACCGGCCACCAGCCTGCGAAAAGGCGATGTGGTACGCGTCGAAGCCGGGGAAATGATCCCCGGTGACGGCGAGGTGATTGAAGGCATCGCGGCGGTCAACGAAGCGGCGATTACCGGTGAATCCGCGCCGGTGATTCGTGAGTCCGGGGGAGATCGCTCGGCCGTCACCGGCAACACCCGACTGGTGTCCGACTGGTTGCTGGTGAAGATCACCGCCAACCCTGGCGAATCGACACTGGACCGCATGATCGCCCTGGTCGAAGGCGCCAAACGCCAGAAAACCCCGAACGAAGTGGCGCTCGACATCCTGTTGATCGGCCTGACGCTGATCTTCCTGCTGGTGGTCGTGACCCTGCAGCCGTTCGCCCACTTTGCCAATGGCAGCTTGCCGCTGGTGTTCCTGGTGGCGTTGTTGGTCACGCTGATTCCGACCACCATTGGCGGTTTGCTGTCCGCCATTGGTATCGCCGGGATGGACCGTCTGGTGCGCTTGAACGTGATCGCCAAGTCCGGCCGTGCCGTGGAAGCAGCGGGGGACGTACACGTCCTGTTGCTGGACAAGACCGGCACTATCACCTTCGGTAATCGTCGCTGCACCGCGGTGCATCCGGCCCCGGGCGTCACCGCCAAGGAACTGGCCGAGGGCGCGTTGTTCGCCTCGCTGGCCGATGACACGGCTGAAGGCAAATCCATCGTCGAGTACCTGCGCGGCACTCAGCCACAACCAGAACCCGCCGCCGAGTTGCTGACAGCGGTACCGTTCAGCGCTGAAACCCGTCTGTCCGGTGTCGACTATCAGGGCCGCGTGTATCGCAAAGGCGCGGTGGATTCGTTGCTGGCTTTCGTCGGCCTGAAACGCGCTGACCTGGCCGCGCCGCTGTCCCGGGAAATCGACAAGATTGCCCAAAGCGGCGGCACCCCGTTGCTGGTCTGCGCCGACGGCAAACTGCTCGGTGTGATTCACCTCAAGGACGTGGTCAAGCCTGGCATCCGCGAGCGTTTCGCCGAGCTGCGCAAATTGGGGATTCGCACGGTCATGGTGACCGGCGACAACCCGCTGACCGCCGCTGCGATTGCTGCCGAAGCGGGCGTCGACGACGTGCTGGCCGAAGCCACCCCAGAGAAAAAACTGGCGCGCATCCGTCACGAGCAAAACGACGGTCGCCTGGTTGCCATGTGCGGCGACGGCGCCAACGACGCCCCGGCATTGGCCCAGGCGGACGTCGGTATGGCGATGAATGACGGCACCCAAGCGGCGCGCGAAGCGGCCAACATGGTCGACCTCGACAGCGACCCGACCAAACTGCTGGACGTGGTGCAGATCGGCAAGGAATTGCTGGTGACCCGCGGCGCGTTGACGACCTTTTCCATCGCCAACGACGTGGCCAAATACTTCGCGATTTTGCCGGCGTTGTTCGCCTCGATTTATCCGCAACTGGGCGTGCTGAACGTCATGCACCTGACCAGTCCGCAGAGCGCGATTCTCTCGGCCATCGTGTTCAACGCCTTGATCATCGTCGTGCTGATTCCACTGGCCTTGCGTGGCGTGCGGGTGCAAGCGGCGAGTGCGGCGGCGTTGCTGCGACGCAATCTGCTGATCTACGGATTGGGCGGGATTGTGGTGCCGTTCGTGGGCATCAAGGCAATCGACATGCTGTTGACGGCGTTGCATCTGGTTTGACGCCATCGTCGGAACGCCGCCCCGGAACAAGCTCGCGCCCACCGGGGAATGCGGTGCTTTTGTAGGCGTGAGTCTGCTCGCGATGAAAGCACCTCGGTGCACCTGATCGAACCCTGTATGTGTTATCCGAATTCGAGGATTTTGAAATGTCCACAATGATACGTCCGGCCTTGAGCCTGTTGGTCCTGATGACCCTGATCACCGGCGTCGCTTACCCGTTGGTGGTCACCGGTGTTGCCCAGGTTGCGTTCCCGGATCAAGCCAATGGCAGCCTGGTGCACGACGCCGACGGCAAGGTCCGTGGCTCGTCGCTGATTGCCCAGGATTTTGTCGGTGACGCCTGGTTCCATCCACGCCCCTCCGCCGGTGCGTTTGCCACCGTGTCGAGCAGCGCGAGTAACCTGTCACCGAGCAACCCGGCGTTGGCCACACGAGTGATCGACGATGCCAACAAACTGCTGGTGCCGGGTCAGGGGCCTGTGCCATTGGCCATGCTGACCACCTCCGGCAGTGGCCTCGATCCACACTTGCCACCGGCCGCGATTGCCTATCAACTGGCGCGTGTTGCCGCTGCGCGTAATCTGCCGGTGTCTACGCTGCAACAACTGCTGGACGCGCACATTGAACAACCATTGGTGGGACCGCCGGTGGTGAATGTGCTGGCGCTTAACATCGCGCTGGAAAAGCTGTAAGAGATGATCGTTCCCACACGCTGCGTGGGAACGCATCAATGGACGCTTAGCGTCCGCTTTAAGCAGGGACGCGGAGCGTCCCGGGCTGCATTTCCACGCAGAGCGTGGGAACGATCAATTAGAGAGAGCTTCAAGCATGAGTGATTCCGGCCGCGCCGACGCGTTGTTAGCAGACTTGCCCCGCGATGGCCGTGGCCGGCTCAAGGTTTTCCTCGGCGCCGCGCCCGGTGTCGGCAAAACCTACGCCATGCTGCAAGCCGCTCATACCCAGCTGCGCCAGGGCGTCAAAGTCATTGCCGGCGTGGTCGAAACCCATGGCCGCGCCGAAACTGAAGCGCTGCTCGGCGGCTTGCCGCAACAGCCGTTGGTGCGCTCGGAATACCGGGGCGTGATGCTCGAAGAAATGGACCTGGACGGTCTGCTCGCGGCCAAGCCGAAACTGGTGCTGGTCGATGAACTGGCCCACAGCAACGCCCCCGGCAGCCGCCATACCAAACGCTGGCAAGACATCCAGGAATTGCTCGCCGCCGGCATTGATGTCTACACCACGGTCAACGTCCAGCACCTGGAAAGTCTCAACGATCAAGTGCGCGGCATCACCGGTGTGCAGGTGCGTGAAACCCTGCCGGACTGGGTGCTGCAAGAAGCCTACGAACTGCTGCTGATCGACCTGCCACCAAGGGAATTGCTTGAGCGTCTGCGCGACGGCAAGGTCTACGTGCCGGAGCAGGCGCGGGCGGCCATCGACGCGTTTTTCACCCAGACCAACCTGACCGCCCTGCGCGAAATGGCGATGCAAACCGCTGCCGCGCAGGTCGACAATGACCTGGCCCAGGGGTATCGCCAACTCGGTCAAGCAGCGCCAGCGGTACGTGGTCGTTTGTTGGTAGGGGTCGATGGCGATGCGCAGGCCGAGCGCCTGGTGCGTCACGCCAGTCGCGTTGCCCAGCGCCGGCATTTGCCATGGAGCCTGGTGCATGTCGACAATGGCAGCGTGCGTGACGAGCAATCGCGCCTGCGCCTTCAAAGTGCCCAGCAATTGGCCGAACGCCTCGGTGGCGAAGTGGTGTTGCTGCGTGCCGGTGAAGTCGCGAAGACCCTGATCCAGCACGCCGCCGAACGCCGCGCCAGTCTGGTGCTGGTCGGCCAGTCCCGGCAGCGGTTGCGTCGGCGCTTGTTCGGTGGGGGCTTGGCGTCACGCCTGCTGCGCGATGCGCGCGGGCTGGAAATCAACGTCCTCGACAGCGATGATTTACCGCAACAACCGCGCCAGCGTTCGGCACAATCGCTGGTGTGGTTCGACTACGTGCTGGCACTGGTGGCGACCGTTTTGGCCAGTGCGTTGGCGTGGGGCGTGGCGAGTATTTTACCGCTGCCCAACATCTCGCTGGTGTTTCTCGCCGCTGTTCTGCTGGTGGCGGTGCGCAGCAGCCTCGGCCCGGCGCTGGCCTGTGCGGCGCTTTCATTTCTGACCTACGACTTTTTGTTCATTCCGCCGAATTTTTCTTTCGCCATCCAGCGCGAAGAAGACGTGCTGACCTTGCTGTTCTTCCTGCTGATGGCGGCGCTCACCGGCAACCTCGCGGCGCGGCAACGTCGGCAATTGCAGGCACTGCGTGACACCCAGGAAGAGACCACCGAACTGCTCGACCTGTCGCGCAAACTGACGGCCGCCACTGATCGCCAAGCCGTGATCAGCGCCGCTGCCCAGCACCTCAACGGCTGGAGTGACTTGCAGCTGTGCCTGCTCAATCAAGACGGGCAGGGTGGCTGGAAAGTCGAAACTGGCGGTCCGATAGAATTCTCCGAAGCTGAACGCGCGGCCGCCGATTGGGCCTGGCAACACGATCAACCCGCTGGTGCAGGCACCGGAACATTGCCAATGGGGCGTTGGTGGTGGTGGCCGTTATCGGTGGAAGACGGGCCGTTGGCATTGATGGGCGTGTGCGCCAAAGAAGGCCAGACCTTAAGCGGTCAGCGTCGGCGTTTGTTGACCGCATTGAGCCAACCGCTGGCCCAGGCGTTGGCTCGCGCGCAACTGGCCGAAGACCTCGAAGCGGCGCGACTGCACGGCGAAACCGAGCAACTGCGCAGCGCACTGTTGGCGTCGGTGTCCCACGACCTGCGCACGCCGCTGACGTCCATGCGCGGCAGCATCGACAGCCTGTTGGCCCTCGGTGAAGCCATTCCGCTGGAGGATCGCAAGGAGTTGCTCGAAGGCACGCGTGACGAAGCCGAGCGGCTGGATCGCTACATCCAGAACCTGCTGGACATGACCCGCCTCGGTCACGGCGCGCTGAAGCTGGCGCGTGATTGGGTGTCGCCGGCCGACATCGTCGGCAGTTCACTCAATCGACTGCGCGCCGTGCTGGCGCCGTTGCAAGTCAGCACCGACGTGCCGCCGGAGTTGCCGCTGCTGTATGTCCACGCGGCACTGATCGAGCAGGCGCTGGTCAACGTGCTGGAAAACGCCGCGCGATTCTCACCGGCACATGGGCGTCTGCAATTGCGCGCCGGTGTCGAGGATGGCGAGCTGTTTTTCTCGGTGAGTGATGAGGGGCCGGGTATTCCGGAGGAGGAACGGGCGAAGATTTTCGACATGTTCTACACCGCCGCGCGCGGTGATCGGGGCGGGCAGGGCACCGGGCTGGGGCTGGCGATCTGTCAGGGCATGGTCGGTGCGCATGGCGGACGGATCAGCGTCGCTGACGGCATTGAGGGCCGCGGAACGTGCATCACGCTTCACTTGCCCTTGCAGGAACAACCCGCCTTTGAAAGTGAGCGCTGAAGTGAAGCCTGATACCCTTTGGACATCCCCATGCCGCGATCAGAAACCATGAGCCAGACCGCGACCATTTTGGTCATCGACGACGAACCGCAGATCCGCAAATTCCTGCGCATCAGTCTGGTCTCCCAAGGCTACAAAGTGCTCGAGGCCGGCACCGGCACCGAAGGCTTGGCGCAAGCGGCGCTGAACAAACCGGATTTGCTGGTGCTCGACCTCGGTTTACCCGACATGGACGGCCAGCAAGTGCTGCGCGAGTTTCGTGAATGGTCGACGGTGCCCGTGCTGGTGCTGTCGGTGCGTGCGAGCGAAGGGCAAAAAGTCGAAGCACTCGATGGCGGCGCCAATGACTACGTGACCAAGCCCTTTGGCATTCAGGAATTTCTGGCGCGGGTGCGTGCTTTGTTGCGCCAGGCGCCAGTCGGTGAAGCCCAGCAGGCGGCGTTGACGTTTGGGCCGTTGACCGTGGACCTGGCTTATCGGCGGGTGCTGCTCGAGGGCGTCGAAGTGGCGCTCACACGCAAGGAATACGCGGTGCTGGCGCAACTGGCGCGGCATCCGGGACGGGTGATTACCCAGCAGCAACTGCTCAAGGATATCTGGGGGCCGACCCATACCGAGGACAGTCATTACCTGCGGATTGTGGTGGGGCATTTGCGCCAGAAGCTGGTGGATGATCCGACTCAGCCGCGGTTTATCGTGACGGAGGCGGGGGTCGGGTATCGGTTGCTTGATACTTGAACGTTCCTGCGTGGTAACGCATCCCGTGACGCTCCGCGTCACGATCTCAACAGCGGACACAGGGCGTCCATGGCGGTATTCCCACGCAGCGCGTGGGAACGATCTCAGGGCTCACGCTCATTCTCATACCGATCCAGCGTATCCCGAGCAATCTCGCGTCCCAACGCGATCAACTCCGGCGCCTTGTAAAACTCGAAAAACCGGCAAACCCTTTTCGGCACGTTGATCAGGATGTCCGGCGGATACCCGGCAATCTTGTACTGCGCCAGCGACGTCTGCATCACCTCGAAACTCTGGTTGATCAGGTCCAGCAAAGACGCCGGCCCAACGTTATCGATGATGAACGAACCGGTGGCCGACTTCGGCGCGCCTTCGCGCTCGGGAGCGGCGGCAGGTTGCTGGGCTTCGGGTTCGGCGGATTCGATCCAGGGGTTGATGTCAGCCGCTTCTGCCATCAACGCTTCCTTCTCCAGCAGCAGCAATTGTTCGGCCTGTTTGCGCCGGAACGGCAACTTCGAACCCAGTGAATTGATCAGGCTGTCGAAACGACTCTTGAACGCTGCCGGTCGCTGGATCACCGGCAATTGATAGTGGCGCTGGTTGGTGGAGTTGAGGTTGACTGCGATGATCAGGTCGCAATGACTCGACACCACTGGCACGATTGGCAAAGGGTTGAGAATGCCGCCATCCACCAGCATCCGGTTGCCCTGCATCACCGGAGTGAAGAGGCTGGGGATCGCCGCCGAGGCGCGCATGGCCTGATGCAGACAACCTTCCTGGAACCAGATTTCCTGCTGGTTGGTCAGGTCCGTGGCCACGGCTGTGTAGGGAATGCGCAAGTCCTCGATATTGATCTCGCCGACGATCTTGCGGATCTGCCCGAAGACCTTCTCACCGCGAATCGCGCCAAGCCGAAAGCTGACGTCCACCAGGCGCAACACATCGAGGTAATCCAGGCTTTCGATCCAGCTGCGATACTCGTCAAGTTTGCCCGCCGCATAAATTCCGCCAACCACCGCTCCCATGGAACAACCGGCAATGCAGGCGATGTCGTAACCGCGCCGTTCGAGCTCTTCAATGACACCGATATGGGCATAACCTCGGGCTCCGCCTGAGCCCAGTACCAGTGCGATACGCTTTTTCATGAATCGCCCTCGTCTGACAAGGTTCAACAATGCACCCATCAAGGGGCGGGCTTCAATCGCCATGGTCGCTCGACAGGCCGATGGCGTCGTTTTTTCGACACTCCATGGCGGCACTTGGCTATTCTTGCCCACGCTATAGTGAGTTTGCTTCGAGCGGCCAAGGCACTTTTCCCGCGCCGGGCCGTCTTACCTGCACGACTGTTGACCTATCTTGAGGTGGTATTGATGAAAGCCTGGATTTGCGTACCTTTGATTGCGCTGGCGCTCGCCGGTTGTGCCGGCAAAACGGCTTACCGCGAAAGCTGCGGCAGCCAGATTGACGCCGCGTGGCATGAGCTAGACTTGGCCAAGGCCGAAGGTTTCGCTGGGACTGTCAGCTATTCCAAGGCCCTGTCGTTACTGACAGGCGCCAAGACCCAGCAACAATTCGAAGCCTACGAAGGCTGCACCAGCAAAGCCGAGAAAGCGCGCTTCTATATTCGGGAGTCGCGTGCAGGCCGTTGAGGCATGACGCGGGTAAAAAGGGACACTCGATTCAGGGAGTAAGCGATGTCTGATTTGGTTGATCGGTTGGTGGCCCATGTCCTGGGCCTTGAAGTCCGCTTGTTGGCCTGTCAGGCGCGTTTGACTGCCCGCACTGACCCTGAAGCGTTACACGACCTGCGCACCACGGTTCGCCGTTTGCGCAGCCTCTTGCGCCCCTTGCGCGGCCTGCCCGGTGTCGAGCAGGTGGAAGCGGCGGCGTCCCGGGTCGGCGAGCTGACTACGCCGTTGCGTGATCGCGAAGTGCTGGCGGCGTACCTGCTCGAGCACGGTCAACCCGAAGCCGCCCACCGGCGCATGGTGCTGATGGCCGAGGCGTACCCAGCGGTGGCGGCCAGTCCCGAGCTGGCGCAGTTGCTAATGATCTTCGATGCCTTTCCACGTTTTTTGCGCGCGTCCCAGCGCCAGGGCTTGCTCAAGGGCCTGCGCAAGCGCATTGAAAAACGCTTGGGCAAACAATGGAAGAAACTCGACGTTGCCCTGCACGACCCGGCCCACGACCGTCATCGCTTGCGTCTGTTGATCAAGCGTGTGCGCTACGGCATCGAGGCCTATCCCGAGCTGGACCGCTTGCCGAAGGCTGCCTTGGCCCGATTGAAATCGGCACAGGGGGCTTTGGGTGATTGGCACGACAGTTGGCAATGGCTGGCCAGGGCGCAAGAAGAGGCGGACTTGCAGCCTTGTGTCGCGGTCTGGAAAACCACCATGGCTAACGCTGAAGCCCGCGCCGACCGTGTCCTCGACAAACTCAGCGCCCGCTGCTTCAAATCCTGAAAACCGCGCAAATCAAATGTAGGCGTGAGCCTGCTCGCGATGAGGCCGTGACATTCAACAGTGATGTTGGCTGTCATGCCGCTTTCGCGAGCAGGCTCACTCCTACAGGGTTTTGTGTTGAGTATGGAATCTAGTATGCGGCTCTTCTGTCAGTACTTTTGGCCGGAACAGGTGCTGTATCCCCATCGCTGGCTGGTTAAGATCTTCCTCTCCTTTTCCCGTTTCCGAGGTCTTCATGCGCTTTTGCGATCTGCTCGACGCCGTCCGCCAGCAACCGCTGGAGCTGTCTATTCCAGCCGGATGGGCGCAGGGGCGGGCCAGTTTTGGTGGTCTGGTGGCGGCATTGCAATACGAAGCCATGCGCGCAAAAGTCCCGGCAGACCGGCCGGTGCGTTCGCTGGCGATCACCTTTGTCGGCCCCGTCGAGCCTGAAGTGCCGGTCAGCTTTGAAGTCGATGTCTTGCGCGAAGGCAAAGCCGTCAGCCAGGTGCTGGGCCGGGCGATGCAGAAGGGGCAAGTGGTGACGTTGATTCAGGGCAGCTTCGGTGCCTCGCGGCCTTCCGAAGTGGCGATCACGGCTGAACCTGCTCCGGAAATGAAGCACTGGGACGAGTGTCAGGAATTGCCCTTCATCCCCGGCGTGATTCCGGAGTTCATGCGCCATCTGGCAATGCGCTGGGCCGTCGGCGGCATGCCGTTTACCGGCAACTCTTCCCGTCAAATGGGCGGTTGGGTGCGGTTACGTGGGGATGTGAAGGAAGAGGCCGTCACCGAGTCGCATATCCTCGCGCTGGTGGATGCCTGGCCGCCGTCCTTGCTGCCGCACCTGAAAAAAACCGCGATGGGCAGCACGCTGACCTGGACCATCGAATTCGTTCAGCCGTTGCTGGAACTGAGCACGCTGGACTGGTGCAAATACCTGGTCGAAACCGAGCATGCCGCAGACGGCTACGGTCATGCGGCCGCGAAGTTGTGGAGCGCGGACGGCCGGTTGATCGCCATGAGCCGGCAGACGGTAACGATTTTCGCCTGATCAGTGCCGACGATGGCGCTCACGCCAGGCGCGCCACCAGCCGCCGCTGAGGAAAAACCGTGGGAAGGTCAGGAATTGCTCGACCAGCAAGCGTGACACTGCATCTTTGCGATCACTGAACGGTTCGGAGGCTTGCGCCTCCAGGCTGTGACCGTGACGTTGCAGACCCAGCGCAGCGAGCAGGCCGATCACGCCGATGGCGATGTTCAACAGGCTCAGGCTGAACACCCCGGACACAATCAGCAGAAACGCGACAATGAACAGTGGTACGGCAATCAGGTGCAGCACCAGGTTGGTCGGGTGCTGGTGATTGTTCGGGTACGCTCGCCATTGCCAGGCGGGTAGGTTGGGGTGACGTTTGCCCATGTTGAAACTCCTCAATCCGTGTTGACCGTATGATTGAAGAATAGGCGGGGGGAGGGTGGTCGGCGAATCGAGGTTGGCTATGGGGGTGATAGGTGGGGATTGATGTTGACCGGACTGACGCCGTCGCGAGCAGGCTCACTCTTACATTTAATCGCATTCATCTGTTAAAACGCGGTCACTGTGGGAGCGAGCTTGCTCGCGATGGGGCCCTTACAGCCTGAGCTGCCCGATCGCCTTGCTCAACTCCCCAGCCAACGCTGCCAGCTCATGACTGGTCGTCGCAGAGTTAATGGTCTGCTGCACAGTGTTCTCGGTCACATCGCGAATACTCACCACCGCCCGATTCATCTCCTCTGCCACCTGGCTTTGCTGCTCGGCCGCCACCGCAATCTGCGTATTGCTTTCACGCATCTGCGCCACGGCGCTGGTGATTTCGGCCAGCGCGGCGCCAGCTTCTTGAGCCTGCTTCACGCAATCATCGGCCTTGAAGGAGCTTTCCTGCATGAAGTCCACCGCGTCCCGGGTCCCGGCCTGCAAGGCGGAGACCATCAGGGTGATCTCGTCGGTAGAGGTCTGCACGCGCTTGGCCAGGTTGCGCACCTCATCGGCCACCACTGCAAAGCCCCGACCCATTTCGCCCGCCCGTGCCGCTTCGATGGCCGCATTCAGGGCCAGCAGATTGGTCTGCTCGGCAATGCTATGAATCACCCCGACTACGCCGTTTATTTTCTGACTGTCCTCGGCCAGGCGCTGAATCATCTCCGCCGTCTGCTGCACACCGCTGGACAACCCGGCAATCGACTTCTGCACGCGACACACCACTTGCTGCCCACTGCCCGCCAGCTTGTCTGCCGTTTGCGAGAGGTCGCGGGTGGCGCCGGCGTGCTGGGCGATGTGATAGACGGTGGCGGTCATTTCATTGATTGCCGTGGCGGCCTGATCGGTTTCGCTTTGCTGGCCGAGCATGCCGTGGCGCACTTCGTTCATGCTCGAAGCCAGGCGCGCAGCACCGACATCCAGTTGCCGGGCCGTGCTGGCGACGGTGTTGACCACTCGCTGGTATCCGGCCTGCATCGCGTTGAAGGCGTTGGCCATCTGCCCGACTTCATCCTGGCAGGCCAGCGGCACACGGGCCGACAGGTCGCCGGTTTTTTCGACGTGGAGCATCACGTCTTTCAAGGTGTTGAGCTGACTCAGCAGGAAGCGGATCAACAGCTGCGATGCGCCCAACATCGCCAGCATCAAGATAAATACAGCCACCGCGTACTGGGCGAAACGTTCGCTGAAGACTTGACTCAGGCTCGGGCCAAAAGCGATCACCGCGACTTGCTGCCCGTCGGGGCGGGTGAACACCTCGGCACCCATCAACGGGTTGTCGCCGAGCAGCGGCATCGGGTGGATCTCGACCCAGCCGTGGCTGTCCATCAGTTCCAGGAGTGGCTGACCGTTCAACAATGGCGCCTGTCCGCGTCCGAAGGTCAGCAGGTTGTCGGCCTTGGGCAGCGGTTGCCCGACGGGCCAGGCACTGAGCAATCGCGCCTGTGCCTGGGCAGCCCCCTGCGCGGCGTGACTGCGGACTTGTTGTTCGAGTTGCACGGCGTACAGCACCAGCAACAGGGTGGTGAAGAAAGCGACCGCGTTGACCGCCCAGAATTTGTATTTCAGCGAGATGTTGCTAAGCCAGGCACCCATGGAGGTCTTCTCTGATAGCGGAAACAGCATTGGCAAGGTGCCAGCATTGTGCCGCTATCGAAGATTCTGAATTTGATGTGGATCAACATGCACCACAGTCCCCCTGCAGGAGTGAGCCTGCTCGCGATGGCGTTCTGTTGAGACATCAATGTTGAAAGTGCTGGCGCTATCGCGAGCAGGCTCGCTCCAACAGGGGATCGGTGATTACTGGGGGATTGTGGGCAAGCCGAAAAACGCTCGTGCACAGTCGGTGCTGTGGGCGGCGAGATCTTCTTCGCTTTCCCCACGATGCAACGCCACTTCCCGCAACACTTCAGTTAAATACGCCGGCTCGTTGCGCCCGTTTTTCGGCTTCGGCCGCAAGCTGCGTGGCAGCAGATACGGTGCATCGCTTTCCAGCATCAAACGTCCGCGTTTGATCTCCTTCACCAACGGATGCAGATGCGTGCCCCGGCGTTCGTCGCAGATCCAGCCGGTGATGCCGATGTGCAAATCAAGATCGAGGTAGCTGAACAGGGCTTTCTTTTCGCCGGTGAAGCAATGCACCACGGCGGCCGGCAATTGATCACGGTAGTCGCGCAGGATTTCCAGCAGTCGCTGACTGGCATCGCGCTCATGCAGGAACACTGGCAACTGCAACTCGACCGCCATCGCCAGGTGCTCTTCGAGGACCTTTTCCTGTCGCGGGCGTGGCGAGAAGTCACGATTGAAATCCAGCCCGCATTCACCCACGGCCACCACGTTCGGCTCCTTGAGCAAACTGCGCAAACGCTGGGCGCTGTCAGTGTTCCAGTCGCTGGCCGCGTGCGGGTGAATGCCCGCGGTGGCGAACAGGCGTTGAGCGCTTTCGTCCAAGTGTTGGCACAGTTCCAAAGCCTGTTCGCTGCCCTCGACACTGGTGCCGGTCAGGACCAATTGGCAAACTCCTGCGGCGTACGCGCGGTCGAGTACGGCCTGGTGTTTGTCGGCAAAACTGGGGTTGGTCAGGTTGACGCCGATATCGATGAGTTGCATGGTGCTACCTCGGACCAAAGGCCGGAAAGCATATCAGAGCTGTAGATTTATAAGAAAAGCCAAGAACTACAACGAGTTGAAGCTGTCTCTTGATGCCGCGAGACAGGCCCGGGTGGTCATTGTGCCATCACTGTGCCAGTCTTTCGCACTTTGCCAGCGCTCATGGCGCTCTGTTTCTGACGTTCGATTTCGAGATTTTTTTGGAAATCGGCCCAGTATTCTTTCCGGAGAGTGGATGACACGTCCCTCGATTTTGCTACTGCTGTGCTGTTCGTTGCTGCTGCCGATGCCGGCGGTCGCGCGTCTGGCCGGGCCGCTGCAAGCCGTGCCGGCGGCCAAGGTGCGCGATCTGGCAGAAATTCGCAGTAGCCGCGTGTTGCGGGTGCTGGTCAATCAGAGCCGCAACAGCTCCGGCGAAGTCCAGGGCCAGGCCATCGGCGTCGAATACCACCGCTTGCGCGCCTTCGAGCAATACCTCAATGGCCACGCCCGCGACGGTCAGGAAGTCACCCTCAAGATCATCCCCAAAGCCAAGGATCAACTGCTCGGCGCGTTGCAGCGCGGGGAAGGGGATCTGGTCGCGCCCGGGGAGTTGCTCGATTTGCAGCCTGGCCACGCAGTCAGCAGCAGCGAACCGATCGCCAGCAACATCCCGTTGGTGCTGGTGGGGATCAAGGGCGAACGGCGTTACACCCGGGTTGAACAACTCTCGGGCAAGACCCTGGCGTTGCCCACCGGCAGCGCGGCCGGCGATGCCGTGAGCCAGATCAATTCAAGACTCGCACTGCACAAGTTGGCGCCGATAAAGATCGAGTGGGTCGATCCGAGTCTGGCCGTCGAAGACGTGCTGGAAATGGTTCAGGGCGGGATCTTTCACCTGACCATCGTCGAGCAACCGATTGCCGAGCGCTGGGGCAGGATCCTGCCAAAATTGCGCTTCGACAAGCAGTTGCTGATCAGTGATCCAGGCGAAGAATTCTGGTTTGTGCGCCGTGATGCCTCGATGCTGCGGGCGAGCATTGATCGTTTTCTGACGACGTACAAGAAGCCCTCGGACCAGGACGTAGCGTTTCTGCGGATTTATCGGCGGCTGTACCAAGTGCACTATCCACTGGCAAAGGCCGACCGTCAGCGCCTGGAAAAACTGCGACCGGTGCTGCAGAAACACGCCGATGCCCAAGGCATGGACTGGTTGAACCTGGCGGCGCTGGCGTTCAAGGAGTCGGCGCTGCAACCCAGCGCCCGCAACGGTGGTGGCCCCACCGGCCTGATGCAAATCACCCCGTCTGCCGCCCAGCGGGTGGGGGTCAACAACATTCAGGACCTCGACGCTAACGTGCAGGCCGGGGCCAAGTACCTGGCCATGATCCGCCGCAAGTTCTTCTCCAGCCCTAAGCTCAACGAACGTGAGCGCATGGCGTTCGTACTGGCGGCCTACAACATTGGCCCGGAGCGGGTTCAGGGTATGCGCGCCGAAGCCCGACGGCGTGGCCTGAATCCCAATCAGTGGTTCTTCCAGGTCGAGCGCATTGCCATGGAGCAGGTGGGGATGGGGCCCGTCAGCTATGTTAATAGCGTGAATAAGTATTACTTGGCGTTCGATCGTGAGAGGGAGTCATTGGAGCCACAGGGACAAAAAGTGGCCTCTCGTAAATAATCAACTAAACTGATTGTTATGTCGCAATTATTGCGCTTTTCACATTTGTTTTATCGATTAATATGGTGCCCAACGAACACACACTCACAATGGATGACACAGCATGAGCTCACTGATCAACAAGGTACTGTTTACCCGCGCCGGTTTCGGCCTGACCGCGATACGGATCGTCGTCGGGATCATCTTCGCTGCTCATGGCGCGCAGAAGCTCTTCGGTATGTTTGGTGGCTACGGCATTGCCGGCACCGCGCAGTACATGGAAAGCCTGGGCCTGGCACCGGGTCACCTGATGGCGATTCTGGCCGGTGGTACCGAATTCTTCGGTGGTCTGGCGTTGATCATCGGTCTGCTGACACGTCCGGCAGCACTGGGCCTGACCTTCCTCTCGCTGGTCGCGATTTTCTCGGTGCACATCCATAACGGCCTGTTCATGGCCAACAACGGTTATGAATTCGCCCTGGCTTTGCTTGGCGGCAGCATCGCGGTACTGATCGAAGGTGCCGGCAAGCTGTCGCTGGACCGCGCCATTACCGACTGACCGCTCTGGCTCAACGAAAAGGCCCGCATTGCGCGGGCCTTTTTTGTTGCGCGTCATTCTTGACACTGTCCGGTCAGCTTCTCTAGGATGTTGCCCATGCGCCGATTTAAACAGCTACTTGCGGGGCGCCAGGTGACTCATTCAGTTGCCGATAGAAGCTTGAAACAGGCTTCGAAATACCGCTAAAGCGCTGGTTCGGTGTTGCCTCTCACCTGCCATGCAGAATTTTGAGGCAGAGACACGACTCGATGAACGCACTTAGCCCTGTAGTACGTCCCGCGC
The DNA here is from genome assembly GCF_015461845.1 of Pseudomonas mucoides. Classification (GTDB taxonomy): domain Bacteria; phylum Pseudomonadota; class Gammaproteobacteria; order Pseudomonadales; family Pseudomonadaceae; genus Aquipseudomonas; species Aquipseudomonas mucoides. Next base: position 354,173 of record NZ_JACOPW010000005.1, read on the forward strand.
CGATCACGGCACACCTTACCCAGCGCAATCCAAAAATCCTGCTTGGCGGTAAACATCAGCCGACGCTCCTGCGTTATCTCGATGGCTGGCCACGTCGTACCGGCGGGCCTGCAGCCTTCCTGATCCAGTTTGTCGAAGACGGCGAATCGCTGGCTCGATTTGCCAGCGACAGCTTTGACCTGGCGGTGATTCAATCACCGAGCCTCGAAGACGCGCCGGAAGTGATAAAACAACTGACCCGCGTTGCCCGACAGGGGCTGATTACCCGTCGCTAAGGCTCAGAGATACTCAATCGCCACGATGTACACGCATTGCTCACCGGTCGGCGTCTGGACCCGAACTTCGGCGTCCAGCGCCTTGCCGATCAGCGCGCGGGCGAGCGGTGAATCGATACTGATCAGCCCCAGCTTCAGGTCCAGCTCATCCGGGCCGACAATGCGATAGCGCGACTCTTTGCCGTCTTCGTCTTCAATCGTGACCCACGCCCCGAAATAGACCTTGTTCGGATCGCTGGGCTTTTCGCTGACCACTTTCAACGCTTCCAGCCGTTTGGTGAGAAAGCGCACACGGCTGTCGATTTCGCGCAGCATTTTTTTGCCGTAGGTGTATTCCGCGTTCTCGGAACGATCACCCTGCGCCGCCGCCTCGCTCACCGACTGCGTCACTTGCGGTCGCCGTACATGCCAAAGCTCATGAAACTCCGCCCGCATCCGCGCTTCACCTTCGGGGGTGATCAGCGCGGTGCCTGCGGGGCGGGGTGGACGATAACGGCTCATGGCAACTTCTTGTATTTGAGAAGGTTCGAGTCTATCAACCCTCGCGCAACACTGTCAGGGGGCTGGCATTCAACGCACGACGTGTACCAAACACACCGGCACCGCCAATCAGCACCGCACCGATCACCGGCAGCACCAGCAACCATGGATGCGGGTGCCACGGCAGGTCGAAGGCGTAGCGGTAAAGCACCAGACTCACCAGTTCCGAGCCCAGTGCCGCCAACAAACCGCTGACCGCGCCGAGCAAACCGAACTCGATCCGCCGGGCCTTCACCAGCAACTGCCGCTCGGCCCCCAGCGCGCGCAACAGGGCGCCTTGGCGAATGCGTTCATCGAGTGTCGCCTGCAGGCCGGAAAACAACACCGCCATCCCCGCCGCGAGTACAAACAACAGCACATATTCCACCGCCAGCGTGACTTGGGCGAGGATGCTGCGCAGCTGTTCCAGCAAGGCTTCGACTTGCAAAATCGTCACCGCCGGGAAGCTGCGCGAGAGGTCGACAATCTGCTGATCGTGACCGGCCGCCAGATAGAAACTGGTCAGGTAAGTCGCCGGCAAATCTTTCAAGGTGCCGGGCTGGAAGATCATGAAGAAGTTCGGTTGGAAGTTGTCCCAGTTGATCTCTCGCAAGCTGGTGACCTTCGCTTCACGATTGACCCCGCCCACGGTAAACACCAGGTGATCGCCCAGCTTGAGCTTCAGGCTTTCGGCCACTTTGCCTTCAACCGACACACCGGGAACCTCGTCCGGTGTCTGCTCGGTCCACCAGTTGCCCGCCGTGAGTTTGTTGCCCGCCGGCAAGTCTGCCGCCCAAGTCAGGCTCAGGTCGCGCTGGATCGCCCGATCACCCGCCGAATCCTTGCTGACGATGTCCTGCACCGGTTCGCCATTGATGCTGATCAGTCGACCCGGCACCACCGGGTAAAGTGGCGCCGACTGCGCCGACAGTTGAATCAGGCGATCCGTAAAAGCCTGTTTGTCCGCCGGCAGAATGTTCAGCGCAAAATAGTTCGGTGCGTTTTTCGGCAATTGGTTCTGCCAAGTGTCCAGCAACTCGCCTCTGAGCAATGCGATCAGCGCCATGGACAGCAGAATCAGGCCGAAGGCCAAGGCTTGCCCCGCTGCGGCCAGTGGATGGCGCAGCAGTTGGCCCAGACCGAGGCGCCAGGGCAGCGAAGCACGGGCCAGCAGCCGGCGCAGGCTTTTGAGCAGCAGCAAGAGCAAGCCACCGAGCACCAGCGCGGCGATTACGCCGCCGCCGAGCAGGGCGAAGGTCAGCACCAGGTCGAGGCTCAGGCGCCACATGATCAGGCCGAGGGCACCCAGGGCGGCGCCATAGACCATCCAGGTGCTGGACGGAATTGGCAGCATGTCTCGGCGCAACACGCGCAGTGGTGGCACGCGACCGAGCGCGGCCAGCGGTGGCAGGGCGAATCCGGCCAGTGCCACCAGCCCGGTGCCGATCCCGGCAATGGCCGGCAGCAGACCACCCGGAGGCACGTCAGTCGGCAGCAAATCATGCAGCAAGGCGAACAGCCCCAACTGAGCCAGCCAGCCGAGGAGGGCGCCACTGAGGCTGGCGAGCAGGCCGAGTACGGTCAGCTGAAAACTGAACAATGCCATGGTTTCCCGGCGTGACAGGCCCAGGCAACGGAGCAGGGCACTGGCATCGAATCGGCGCGTGGCAAAGCGCGTGGCCGACAGCGCTACCGCCACGCCGGACAACAGGACCGCCACCAGACTCGCCATGTTGAGGTAACGCTCGGCCTTGCCCAGCGCGCCGCCAATTTGTCGGTTGCCGTCGCGGGCATCCTGCAGGCGCTGGTTGGCCGCCAGGCCCGGCTTGACCAGTTGGCGATAGGTTTCCAGCGCCTCGGCTTTGCCGCGCCAGAGTTCGCGGTAGCTGACCCGGCTTCCGGGTTGCACCACACCGGTGGCGGCCAGGTCGCTGAGGTTGATCAGCACCCGTGGCGTGAGGCTATAGAAGTTGCCGGCCCGGTCGGGTTCGTAGGTCAGGACGCGTGCCAGTTTCAGGGTTTTCATGCCGACGTCGATGCTGTCGCCGATCTTCAGATCCAGCGCCGTCAGCAGTCGCGCCTCAACCCAGGCCTCGCCGGGTTTCGGGCCGCCGCCAGGTTCTTCCTGAGCAAAAGGCGCCGGGGCACTTTTCAGTTCGCCGCGCAGTGGGTAGACATCATCGGCCGCTTTGATGCTGGAGAGTTGTATGCCGTTATCGGTGGCGATGACGCTGGAGAATTCCACCACTTGAGCGTGTTCAAGCCCCAGCTCCGTACCGCTTTTGATCTGTTCGGGGCGTGCCGGTGAGCTGCCTTCGAGCAACAGGTCGGCGCCGAGAAATTCGGTGGCGCGCAACATCATGGCGCCGTTGAGACGGGCGCCGAAGTAGCCGATGGCGGTACTCGCCGCTACCGCCACCAGCAGGGCGAAGAACAGCACGCGCAATTCACCGGCGCGGGCATCACGCAGCAGTTGACGGATGGCAAGACTGAACAGGCGCAACAGCGGCAGGCGTGCCATCAAGGCTCCAGTGGGGCGACCAGCAGGCCGGCTTCAAGGCGGATCAGGCGCCGGCAGCGATGTGCCAGGCGTTCGTCGTGGGTCACCAGTACCAGTGTCGTGCCGCGTTCCTGATTGAGTTCGAATAACAGGTCGCTGATGCGTTCACCGGTATGGCTGTCGAGGTTGCCGGTGGGTTCATCGGCGAACAGCACATCGGGCTCGGCGGCAAACGCACGGGCAATCGCTACACGCTGCTGTTCGCCACCGGATAGCTGGCGGGGGGAGTGGGTCAGGCGCTGGCCCAGGCCGACCCGTTGCAGCAACTCGGTAGCCCGCTCGCGGGCATCTTTGCGGCCATCGAGTTCCAGCGGCAACATGACGTTTTCCAGGGCGTTGAGGCTGTCGAGCAACTGAAAGGACTGGAATACAAAACCGACATGCTCGGCCCGAATGCGTGCGCGTTGATCTTCATCGAGGGTGCTCAGCCCTTGCCCGGCCAGCGTGACTTCGCCGCTGCTGGGCAGGTCGAGCCCGGCGAGCAGGCCGAGGAGGGTGGATTTGCCGGAACCGGAGGCGCCGACGATGGCCAGGCTGTCGCCCTTGTTCAGTTCCAGGTTGAGTTCGTGCAGGATAGTCAGTTCACCTTCCGCGCTGGGAACCACTTTGCTGAGGTTCTTCGCGGTGAGAATGCTTGCGCCCATGGAGAATCCGATGCGTGTGTGGTTTTTGAGTGCTGGCCTGGCCTTGATGTGCATGGCCCAGAACGCAGCGGCGGGTACTGTCCTGATCGTTGGCGATAGTATCAGCGCGGGTTTCGGACTGGATACCCGGTTAGGGTGGGTCTCGCTGCTCGAGCAACGGCTCAAACACGAAGGCTTCGACGATAAAGTGGTCAACGCCTCCATTAGTGGCGACACCAGTGCCGGAGGCCAGGCGCGCCTGCCTGCGCTGCTTGCAGAGCATAAGCCGGCGCTTGTCATCCTCGAGTTGGGCGGCAATGACGGACTGCGTGGAATGCCCCCGGCTAATTTGCAACAAAACCTTGCGTCGATGATCGACAGCTCCCGCGACAACGGCGCCAAGGTCCTGCTGTTGGGCATGCAACTGCCTCCTAATTACGGCGTGCGCTACACCGAAGCCTTTGCCAAGGTCTACAGCACGCTGGCCACCGAGAAAAACATCGCGCTGGTGCCGTTTTTCCTCGACGGCGTCGGCGGTCATCCGGACTTGATGCAGGCTGACGGCATACACCCGGCGGCCGGGGCTCAGGACAAGTTGCTGGATAATGTCTGGCCTACGCTAAAACCGCTGTTATGACCCTTTTCTAGGCGCAGGCTTTCGGCTAAGGTGGCGCCCCCGATTTGGAGCCCCCGATGCCGCGTCCTGCCTGGTCACTTTTTGCCTACCAACTGATCGAGCCTGACGAACAGCTGGATCTGTTCGCCTGCCAGGAAGTGCGGGTGCATCTGGTAACCCGTCAACTGGAGCTGGGCGGCTCGGCGGACCGAACCTTGTGCGGCAGCCTGTTGCCTGCACAGCCACGCTGGTCGAGTGTGGACCGTCGAGTATTCCAGGACCAGCGCCTGTGCTCGCTGTGCCGGGCGATCCTTGAATCGCAAAAGCGCGGCACCTCGCCGATCTGGCCAGAGCTGCGTTTTGAGCTCTGACGCATAAAAGATAGCGTGCTATCGGCCAACTCCCCGAAATTCCAGACGGCGGTGTACAATCCCGTTTTTTATACCCTTGTCGATCATGCGAAGGACTTTCCGGATGTTGCCGCGTTTTCCTGCCGTCACCCGCTGCCTGTCTCTTGCCGCCCTTTGTATGGCCGGTCCAGCTGCAGCATTGGAGTTTCCCCTGCCACCGCCCGGTGAAGACATCATCGGCCAGGTGCAGGTGATCAAGGCCAAGTACGAAGATACCTTTGCTGACCTTGGTACCGCTTACGACCTGGGCTACACGGAAATGATCGCGGCCAACCCGGGTGTCGATGCATGGTTGCCGGGCGCCGGTACTGAAGTCATTCTGCCGACCCGTTTCATCCTGCCACCGGGCCCGCGCGAAGGCATCGTGATCAACCTGGCTGAGTACCGCCTCTATTACTACCCCAAAGGCCAGAACGTGGTGTACACCTTCCCGCTGGGGATTGGTCGTGAGGGGTGGGGCTCGCCAATCGCCCATACCACCATCACCGCGAAAACGCCTAACCCGACCTGGACCCCTCCAGCGTCGATCAAGGCCGAGCACGCCGCCGATGGTGATCCGCTGCCGAATGTCGTGCCAGCAGGCCCGGATAACCCTCTGGGGCCGTTCAAGTTCAGCCTGGGCACTCCGGGCTACCTGATTCATGGCTCGAACAAGAAATTCGGCATTGGCATGCGCACCAGCCACGGCTGCTTCCGCATGTTCAACAATAACGTGCTGGAAATGGCGAAAATGGTGCCGGTCGGCACGTCGGTACGAATCATCAACGATCCGTACAAATTTGGCGTAAGTGGCGGCAAGGTGTATCTCGAAGCGCACACACCGCTGGATGACAAGGGCAACCCGTCGGTGGTCGACAAGCACACCGCGGTGATCAACGCGATGCTCAAGCGTGAAGACATCACTAACAACCTGCGCATGAACTGGGATGTGGTGCGTGACGTGGTCGCCGCTGAAGATGGCCTGCCGGTGGAAATCGCGGTGCCGAATGGCTCCGCGCCGATGGTGTCGAATACACCGCTCGATCCGTTGCAGTAAGGCTTGAAAACAACCCGCCGACGCACACCGCGTCGGCGGGTTTTTTATTGCCGGTAGGAAACACCAGGCAATAAAAAAGCCGACCCAAAAAATGGGTCGGCTTGATAACAATCCCGAGGGATTATTACTTGCGGCTAGCTTTGTCCAGCATGCGCAGAGCACGCTCGTTAGCTTCGTCAGCAGTCTGTTGTGCTTTTTGAGCAGCAGCCAGAGCTTCATCAGCTTTACGGTAAGCTTCGTCTGCACGAGCCTGGGAGCGAGCAGCTGCGTCTTCAGTAGCGGTCAGACGTGCTTCGGTTTCTTTCGATGCGCTGCTGCAACCGGTAGCCAGAACTGCGGCCAGAGCCAGAGCAGAGAATTTCAGAACGTTGTTCATCGTGTTCCCCTTCAAGGACTTTCTATTAAGTTAGCTGTCTCCTCAGAGTGAGGAAATAGCCGGCGTACATACTACTCATTACTACTCGTAAGTAAACTGACGTAAAGCAAGAAGCAAAAAAAATTGTAGGCGTTGATTCTTTTTCGAGCAACTTTTAACTGCATTGTCTAAAAAATATCCAGCTGCGAGGCCCGAGATGAGCGAGCCGCTCAAAAAAAGTTCCGCGCACTCACAGGGCTTTTTTTCGGTCTTGGCTAAAGTCTGGCTAGATGAGTTCGTCCATACTTCTGTTCGAATTTTGCGCAGAGGCTCTCATAATCTTTATCCATCTAGAGGTGACTTTAAGAGAGCGGATTCGTCTTATGTCTCAATATCCGGCAATGTTCAGGCTGCCGACCCGCTAAGACCGTCGGTCGAGCCGTCCCTGCGTACCCCCGGAGCAGCACCCGCTGGCTGAGCATGATGACGAGCGCACCTTGAGCATTTTCGCCAATGGTGCCTACTATTTGATACGTGCTCGGTTGCGCGAGATCGGTGCAGTTCTTCTCGGTGTCCATTGGCACGGGGTGGCGTAGATGTTCCTTCGCCGGAAAAACATCGGTAAGGTAGGGGTCAGAATTCAGACCCGCGAGGAGTAGTGATGAGCGAGGCGTTGTCCATCCACCATGACCAGGCTGGTCATCAGTTCGAGACCAATGTGGACGGTCATCGTGCCTACCTGACCTATATGGATCTGGGAAAACAGACCCTGGATATCTATCGCACCTTCGTGCCCAACGCGTTGCGTGGTCGCGGCATCGCTGCGGCATTGACCGAGAAGGCGTTGGAGTACGCTGATGAAATGGGTTACACCGTCATTCCATCGTGCTCCTACGTTGAGCGCTATATGGAGCGTCACCAGCGGCACGCCGCCAAGCTGTGACCCAAACGAACACATAAAAAAACGCCAGGTTTAAGCCTGGCGTTTTTGTGTGCGCTAAACGCTGATCAGGTGCGATCGCGTTTGGGCAGCACGTCCTTGAGCTTGGCATGCATGCTGCGCAAGGTGTTTTCGGTGGCGGACCAATCGATGCAGGCATCGGTGATCGACACGCCGTATTGCAGGTCGGCGAGGTCTTTCGGGATAGCCTGGCAGCCCCAGTTCAGGTGGCTCTCGACCATCAGGCCGATGATCGACTGGTTGCCTTCGAGAATCTGGTTGGCAACGTTCTCCATCACCAGCGGTTGCAGCGCCGGGTCCTTGTTGGAGTTGGCGTGGCTGCAATCGACCATGATGTTCGGCTTGATCTTCGCCTTGTTCAGCGCTTGCTCGCAGAGCGCGACGCTGACCGAATCATAGTTCGGCTTGCCGTTGCCACCGCGCAGTACCACGTGGCCGTAAGCGTTGCCCTTGGTGGTGACGATCGACACGCCACCCTCCTGGTTGATGCCCAGAAAGCGGTGCGGGCTGGAAACCGATTGCAGGGCGTTGATCGCCACGGTCAGGCCGCCGTCGGTGCCGTTCTTGAAGCCGACAGCCGAGGACAGGCCGGAAGCCATTTCGCGGTGAGTCTGGGATTCGGTGGTACGCGCGCCGATGGCCGACCAACTGATCAGGTCCTGCAGATACTGCGGGGAGATCGGGTCGAGGGCTTCGGTCGCGGTCGGCAGGCCCATTTCGGCCAGGTCCAGCAACAACTGGCGACCGATGTGCAAGCCATCCTGAATCTTGAACGAGTCGTCCAGGTAGGGGTCGTTGATCAAGCCTTTCCAGCCGACAGTGGTGCGTGGCTTTTCGAAATACACGCGCATGACCAGATACAGGGTATCGGACACTTCTGCCGCGAGTGCCTTCAGGCGCTCGGCGTATTCGTGGGCAGCCTTGATGTCGTGGATCGAGCAAGGCCCGATGACGACGAACAGGCGGTGGTCGGTGCCATCCAGGATATTGCGAATGACTTCGCGACCCTTGGTGACGGTGCGCAGGGCGGCGTCGCTCAGGGGGATGTCACGCTTGAGCTGGTCAGGAGTGATCAGCGTCTCGTTGGAGGCGACGTTTAGGTCGTTGATCGGTAAATCAGCCATCGTTTACTCGTCAGGTCACGGGTGCCGGCCGCCAGCGAACCCGCGCGGCGGAGCACAGCAAATTAAGCGCGTCGGGGACCCGAACCTTAGCGCGTTAGGCGCCTGCTCGACAATGGGCACACACCTGTTTAATCCAGCACAGCCTGTGCAAATGCCTTGCGCACGGTGTCGTGAGAGAACTCGTCGGCATGTGCCTGGACCCATTCAAGGGCCAGCGCCTGAATACCCTGCAAGTCGTCATGTGCGTCATGCAGGCGGCAATAGCGTTCGATCTGGCACACTTGCTCGCCCATTCGGGCACTGAACATCATCTGCTCGTCGACAAAGGCAATGCCCACCAGGTAGCCGCGTTTGCGCCGCAGGCACCAGGCCACATAGCCCAGGTAGCGCAAGTCGGGGTTCAGGGTCGGCATGCGCACTTCCAGCGCCGTGCCGTGGCGCCAGGCCCTGTGATAATTGCAAGCCATGCCCCCGAGGCTGATAGTGTGCAAGCGCTGTCGCGAGATGCACTCATGTGTGAGCAACGTTAATTCGACGGGCACATCATCAGGATGAGGAATAAAACGTCCCATGAACACGGACTCCCTGTGTCGGCCATCTGACATTCTTTCACCCAGTATAGTGGTCGAATTGGAACTGACCGATTTCGATGCCGACCAACGGCTGCTGGGAATGCCCGGTGTTTCCCTGGTGATTTTTAACAGTGTCGGCTGCGCCAGTTGCCGATTTGCCCGTGAGCAATTGCCAAGGCTCGATCTGGCAGTCGATCGACTGTGCTGGATCGATGCGGGGAACAATGGCGGGGTGGTCGAGCGTTATCAGGTTTTTCATTTGCCGGCGCTGTTTTTAGTGCGCGACGGTGAGTTCTTCGGGGCATTAAAATCGCGCCTGACCGGTACCGAACTCAATGAAGCGGTCGGACGGGCGCTGATGAAAACAGCAGAGGAGTTGCCATGATGGGGGCAGTGACCAGGCCGACAATCGGTGTGATCGGGACCGGCGCAATCGGCGGGTTCTACGGGATGATGCTGGCGCGTGCCGGCTTCGATGTGCACTTTTTGCTGCGCAGTGAATTTTCAGCAGTGGCCGAGCGCGGGTTGCGACTCGACAGCGCGGCGCATGGCGCGCTGACGTTGAACCCGGTTCAGGCCTATTCATCCGCGGAAGACATGCCCGCCTGCGACTGGTTGCTGGTCGGCGCCAAAACCACCAGCAATGCCGACCTGGCCCCCGCCATCATTCAGGCGGCTGCTGCGAACGCCAAAGTGCTGGTCTTGCAGAATGGCCTGGACGTCGAAGACAGCCTGCGAGAGTTGCTTCCTGACTCGTTGCACCTGCTCGGCGGGCTGTGTTTTATCTGTGTCCATCGCACCGGTCCCGGGGAAATTACCCATCAGGCGCTCGGCGCGGTCAACATCGGCTATCACAGTGGTCCTGCGGCCGATGAAGTGGAGCGCGTGGCGATTGTAGAAGAGGGCGCCAGACTGTTCCGCAGCGCTGGCATCGATTCCCAGGCCATGCCGAACCTGCAGCAGGCACGTTGGCAAAAACTGGTCTGGAATGTTCCGTACAACGGTTTGTCGGTTCTGTTGGGGGCCAGCACCACGCCATTGATGGCCGATGCTGACAGCCGGGAATTGATCAAGGCATTGATGGCCGAAGTGGTGCAGGGCGCAATCGCCTGTGGTCACGACATTCCGGCCGGTTACGCTGACCATCTGTTCATGGTGACCGAAAAAATGCCGGACTATTGGCCGAGCATGTACCACGATTTCCTGCACAAGCGACCGCTGGAACTGGCGGCGATTTACGCGCGCCCCTTGGCTGCGGCCAAAGCGGCAGGGTGCGAATTGCCGCTGATCGAAGCCTTGTATCGCAGTTTGAGTTTTATCGATCGACGAAATACCTGAGTCGATCAATCCGGGGGGAAGGGCATGGCCAAGACTATCGACGACAAACTGGTGCTGGCGATTTCTTCGCGGGCACTGTTCGACCTGAGCGAAAGCCACAAGGTGTATCTGTCGAGCGGTGTCGAGGCCTACCGGCAATACCAGATCGAGCACGAGGACGAAATCCTTGAGCCTGGTGATGCCTTCCCGCTGGTGCAGAAACTCCTGAACCTCAATACCCTTCTTGGTCGCGCCCGGGTCGAGGTGATCCTGGTGTCGCGCAACAGCGCCGACACCGGGTTGCGGGTGTTTAACTCGATTCATCACTACGGGCTGGCAATTTCCCGCGCGGCGTTTGTCGGCGGGCGCAGTCCCTATCCGTATCTCAAGGCCTTTGGTTGTGACCTGTTTCTGTCGACGCACGCCGAAGACGTGCGTAGCGCACTGGAGGCCGGTTTCGCCGCGGCGACCATTCTGTCGGGCGGTGCCAGCCGCGCGGCCAGCGATGAATTGCGGATTGCCTTCGACGGCGATGCGGTGCTGTTTTCCGACGAGTCGGAGCGGGTCTACCAGTCGGGCGGCCTGGAAGCGTTTCAGGCCAGCGAGCGCGAAGCCGCCCGTGAGCCATTGCGCGGAGGGCCGTTCAAAGGCTTCCTGGCGGCCCTCAATCTGTTGCAGCGTGAGTTTCCAGACGACGACTGCCCGATCCGCACGGCGTTGGTCACGGCGCGTTCGGCGCCGGCCCACGAGCGCGTGATCCGCACGTTGCGCGAATGGGATATTCGCCTGGACGAATCACTGTTTCTCGGTGGCCTGACCAAATCGGCATTTCTCGAAGCGTTTGCCGCCGATGTGTTTTTCGACGATCAGGCTGGCCATTGCGAATTGGCCCGCGAAGTCGTCGCCACCGGTCACGTACCGCACGGCGTAAGCAACGAGCAAAAGGTTTAAGCCTACCGTTCAACGCGTTACGCAGAGCGTCGTACTCGCCAAGGCACTGCTAAGCTGAATCAAATCTCCGCCATGTTGGCTTGCGAGGAGATCCTATGATTCAGTCGATGCTGTATGCCACTGACCTTGGCCTATATGCACCGTTGGTGATGCAACATGCCTTGGCCCTGGCGCGGACATTCAATGCCGACTTGTATGTGGTCCACGCGGTTGAGCCCATGGGGCTGTTTGCCGAATCGGTGCTTCAAAGTTATCTCGATGAACAGGCCTTGAACGAGTTTCACAGTCAGGGCCTGAGTACCGTCATTGCCAATATCGAGCAGCGGGTGCTCGACAGTTTTCGCGAAGAGCTGGGGGATGAAGGGGAGCAGGATCTGGCGCGAATCCGCGCGGTGCGCGTACTTCAGGGGGATCCATCGCAGGTGATTCTCGACCAGGCGCAGAAACTCTCTGTGGATTTGCTGATCGTAGGTAGTCATAGCCATGGTGCTGGCGCGGAAACGCCTTTGGGCAGGACCGCCGCGCGCGTGTTGCAGCTGGCGCGGGTGCCGGTCTATCTGGTGCCACTGGTAGAGCGTCGCCGCAAGGAAGATCGCTAGAACACAAATAGTGGCAATTTGACAAAAAAGTTCTAGATTTATTCTTCACGCCATTAATATAGTTATATACCGTCGCTGATGCCCGTGGCGTCTACCTGCTTTGAGGGATTCATATGAAGCTTCAACAATTGCGCTACATCTGGGAAGTGGCGCACCACGACCTCAACGTTTCCGCTACTGCCCAAAGCCTTTACACCTCGCAACCGGGTATCAGTAAACAGATCCGCCTGCTGGAAGACGAACTGGGCGTCGAGGTGTTCGCCCGCAGCGGCAAGCACCTGACCCGCGTCACCCCGGCTGGCGAACGCATCATCACCACCGCCGGCGAAATCCTGCGCAAGGTTGAAAGCATCAAGCAGATCGCCCAGGAATTCTCCAACGAGAAAAAGGGCACCCTGTCGATCGCCACCACTCACACCCAGGCACGTTATGCGTTGCCACCGGTGATCAGCACCTTCATCAAGCAATACCCGGACGTTGCCCTGCACATGCACCAGGGTTCGCCGATGCAGATCGCTGAAATGGCCGCTGACGGCACCGTGGATTTCGCTATTGCCACCGAAGCGCTGGAGTTGTTCGGCGACCTGGTGATGATGCCGTGCTACCGCTGGAACCGCTGCGTGGTCGTGCCACAAGGTCACCCATTGACCAAACTGTCGAAGCTGACCCTCGAAGCCTTGGCCGAATACCCGATCGTGACGTACGTGTTCGGTTTTACCGGCCGTTCGAAGCTCGACGAAGCCTTCAGCCATCGCGGCCTGACACCGAAAGTGGTGTTCACTGCCGCCGACGCCGACGTGATCAAGACTTACGTTCGTTTGGGACTGGGCGTGGGCATCGTGGCGAAAATGGCGGTCGATGCCAAACTCGATAGCGATCTGGTCATGCTCGATGCGAGCGATTTGTTTGAATCGAGCATCACCAAAATCGGTTTCCGTCGTGGCACCTTCCTGCGTGGCTTCATGTGCGATTTCATCGAGAAGTTTGCCCCGCACCTGACCCGTGAAGTGATGGCTAAAGCCATTCAGTGCCACAACAAGCAGGAGCTGGAAGAACTGTTCGACGGCGTCGAACTGCCGGTCCACTGATCGTTTGTTCTAGACCACCTCGGTAACAGAAAACTGTTGCCGAGCGCCCGCCACCAGAATCTCCACTTCATCCCCTTCGAACTTGCCCAGCAGGTTTTTGCCCAGCGGCGAGCGGGGGGTGATGACGGTGATCAGTTGCCCCACCAGATCGACCTTCAGGCCGGCCGCATCGGGGGCCAGAAACAGCCATTGCTCACGACCGTTCTCGTCTTCCAGGCCGAGCAGTGCGCCGACTTCGATGCCGCGCTGATCATCATAAGGGCGCAGCATCAGATTTTGGCACAGCGCCAGTGACTGGCGGATTTCCTCCACCCGTTTGGCCTGCCCGGCTGCCAGATAGGACGCCTCCAGCCCCAGGGTGTCGTACTTGTTTTCGGCGATGTTTTCTTCGTGGGTCGCGGTTTCGTAGGCGGTTTGCGCGGCACGCTCTGCGATGTCGAGATCAATCCGCAGCTTGTCGAGAATCAATTGGTGGACGGTCTGTTTGTTCATGATCAGTCGCAGAATTGCAGGACATTGGCGCGGCTTTTTTCGCTCGGCGCGGTATGGTCCTGCTGCAACCAGAACTGGCATTTTGGATTGGACAGATTGCGGCTGCTGCTGCGGGCCTGATCCATGCGCACCTGCTGTTCGTTCTTGCGCAGGTTCTCTTCGTATTGCTCGAACAACGGGCTCTGCGGTGGAATATCCTGCCTTGGCTGTTCGACAATCGGCGGCTTGGCCAGTTGTTCCACGGCGGCGGCTACCGGTGCCAGTTGCTCTTTGAAAAACACCGCTGAGACGAGCCAGCAGGTCAGCGCGATGGCGATAAATCCCAGCCACATACCAAGGGCAATGCTGCCGGTCAATCGCAGGGCGTTAAGCTGGATCGGCAACGGGCGGCGCGGGTTGGGACGGTAGGGCATGGCTGCCTCCTGGCGGATGGTCGCGGGCGAGTGGCGATTGTCGCACGAAGATTAATCGCCGTCGGCTCTTCTGCACGAGGTAATTTATGCGGACAATCGGTGCCTTTGCCAACGGGAACCTGGAATGCCTGAACTGCCTCAAGTGAAAAACCGCCGGCGCTGGGATATTTTTTGCACCGTGGTCGACAACTTTGGCGACATCGGCGTGACTTGGCGCCTGGCTCGCCAACTGGTGGCCGACCACGGGCTGGAGGTGCGCTTGTGGGTCGATGACCTGCGCGCCTTCGAACGTCTGTGTCCCGAGATCGATAGCCATGTCGCGCAGCAATGGCAGGCCGGCGTCGAAGTGCGCCAATGGCCGACCGAGTGGCTGGCCACCGACGCGGCGGACGTGGTCATCGCCGCATTCGCCTGCCAATTGCCGAGCGCCTACATGGACGCCATGGCCGAGCGGGTAAAGCCGCCGCTGTGGATGAACCTCGATTATCTGAGCGCCGAGGACTGGGTGATCGGCTGCCACGGTTTGCCGTCGGTCAAATACAAAACGGTGCAGAAGTACTTCTTCTTCCCGGGATTCCGGCCGGGCACCGGCGGTCTGCTGCGAGAAAGTGGATTGCTTGAGCGTCGCCGACAGTTTCAGCAAAGTCCCGAGACTCAACGCGAATTCCTTCAAGGGTTGGGCATTGATCGTGCGCCGAACGCGCAATTGATCTCGCTGTTTGCCTATGAGAATGCCGGGTTGTCGAGTTGGCTGGATGTACTGGCCGCCGATTCGTCGCCCACACATTTGCTGGTGCCCGAGGGGCGGATTCTCGGCGATGTCGAACGCTGGCTCGGCGTTGAAGGATTGGCCGCGGGGGCGCTTCATGTTCGCGACGGATTGACCGTCCAGGTGCTGCCGTTCGTCCGACAGGATCAATATGATCACCTGCTCTGGTGCTGCGATTTCAACGCCGTGCGCGGTGAAGACTCCTTCGTTCGCGCTCAATGGGCGGGTCGGCCGATGCTCTGGCACATCTATCAGCAGGAGGAAGACATCCACCTGGACAAGCTCGATGCGTTCCTCGCGCTGTACACAAAAGGCCTGTCCGAGCCCGCCAGCCAGGCGATAAACGGTCTTTGGCACGCCTGGAATGCCGGTCATGATATGTCCGACCACTGGCGCACAGCCCGCAAACACTGGCCAGAGCTGCAAAAACACGCCGAGGCGTGGTGTCTGGAACAAGCCTTGCAGGCCGATCTTGCCGCGGCGCTGGTACAGTTTTATGTAAATTGGATATGATACGCGGCCTAGATTTTTGTAAATCCCATCCAAATTCGGATATTCGCAATGAAAACTGGTAAAGAACTGAAACCCGGTACCGTGATCCGTCTCGAAAACGATCCTTGGCTGGTTCAGAAAGCTGAATTCACCAAATCCGGTCGTAACAGCGCGATCATGAAGACCAAGCTGAAAAACCTGCTGACCGGTTACAAGACCGAGATCGTTTACAGCGCTGACGACAAACTGGACGACGTAATCCTCGACCGCAAAGAAGCGACCCTGTCCTTCATCAGCGGCGACACCTACACGTTCATGGACACCACTGACTACACCATGTACGAGCTGAACGCTGAAGACATCGAAGCCGTTCTGCCTTTCGTTGAAGAAGGCATGACCGATGTTTGCGAAGCGATCTTCTTCGAAGAGCGTCTGGTTTCCGTAGAACTGCCGACCACTATCGTGCGTCAGGTTGACTACACCGAAGGTTCCGCTCGCGGTGACACTTCCGGCAAGGTCATGAAGCCTGCCAAACTGAAGAACGGTACCGAGCTGTCGGTTGCTGACTTCATCGAAATCGGCGACATGATCGAGATCGATACCCGCGAAGGCGGTTCCTACAAAGGCCGTGCTAAATAAGCACTGCTTTTTGCGGACAGAAAAAGCCCGACCTCTGAGTCGGGCTTTTTTGTGGGCGCAATTTCGAATTCAACGTTGCACCCCTGTAGGAGCGGTGTTACTTCTTCAGGTGTTCTTTGAGCTCTTGCGACGCTTGCAGCATCGCCGAACGCACCGCAGGCACCTGGCTCACCACGTTGAGCAAACCGTAGTCGTGGATCATGCCGTTGTAGCGAACCGACGTCACTGCCACCCCTGCCTCATCAAGCTTGCGAGCATAGGCTTCACCCTCGTCGCGCAGCACGTCAGCGCCCGCCGTCTGCACCAGTGCAGGTGGCAAGCCCTTCAGTTGGGCGGTGGTTGCCCGCAGCGGCGAGGCGTAGATCTCGTTACGCTGGTCGGCGTCGGTGGTGTAGTTGTCCCAGAACCACTTCATCATGTTTTTGGTGAGGAAGTGCCCCTCGGCAAACTGGTTGTATGACGCCGTTTCGAAGTTCGCATCCGTTACCGGCCACAGCAGCACCTGGAACTTGATCGCCGGTGTGCCCTTGTCCTTGGCCATCAGTGCAACCACGGCCGCCATGTTGCCACCGACGCTGTTGCCGGCCACGGCCAGACGTTTGCTGTCGACATTGATCTCTTTGCCGTGCTCGGCCACCCATTGGGTCGCCGCATACGCCTGGTTGATCGCCACCGGGTAATGCGCTTCTGGCGACGGGGTGTAATTGACGAACACCGCCACTGCCCCCGAGCCCGTTACCAGATCACGCACCAATCGTTCGTGGGTCGGGAAGTCGCCCAACACCCAGCCACCACCATGGAAGAACATGAACACGGGCAGCTCGCCCTTGACCCCGGCCGGCCGGACGATGGTCAGGCGCAGCGGTTGGCCATCGACTTGAATGGTCTTCTCGCTGACATCCGCTTTAGGCAGTGTCAGTTTCACCGAGGCTTGCGCACCCGTCAGCACGGCACGGGCGTCCTTCGGGGTGAGTTGCTCCATCGGTTTGCCGGTGCCGGCATTCAGTACGTCGAGGAAGGCCTGGGTGTTGTGTTCAACACCGTCGCCTGCAAACGCGTTGCCGATGGACAGGGCGAGAAGGGTGCCGGTCAAGACTTTGCTGAAAGCGTTCATGTTCGTTTCCTGTTCGGACTTTGGGATCAGCGGTTAGACGGTGACGTGCAGGCGCACATCGACGTTGCCACGGGTGGCGTTGGAATACGGGCAGACCTGGTGGGCAGCGTCGACCAGGGATTGCGCGTCGGCTTGTTCAAGGCCCGGCAAGCTGATGTGCAGGTCGATGTCCAGACCGAAGCCGCCAGGGATTTGGCCGATGCCGACATGGGCGGTGATCGAGGCGTCGTTCGGGATGGTGCGTTTGGTCTGGCTGGCAACGAATTTCAGCGCGCCGATGAAGCAGGCGGAGTAACCGGCAGCGAACAGTTGCTCAGGGTTGGTCGCTGCGCCGCCCGCACCGCCGAGTTCTTTCGGGGTAGCGAGTTTGACGTCGAGGATGTTGTCGCTGGAAACGGCACGACCATCACGGCCGCCAGTGGAGGTTGCGATTGCGGTGTAGAGAGTTTGCATGGTGTGAGCCTCATTCGGGTTTGATGTTTTGCGCTAAATGTTTGCGCGCTAAGTAAGTGCGAGATGAATGTATCGCGCAAGTATTTTGCGCGCAAGATAAATTTTTGAAAAAGTTTTGGTCGGGATTTGGGCGGATGATACGGAGGCCGAGTTAGAGCGGTCGAGGCGAGATTTTCAGGACTGAAAATTTTTTGAGGAAGGGCTGAACAAGGTTGAAAGCACACAACAAAACCAATGTAGGAGTGAGCCTGCTCGCGATAGCGGTGCATCAATCGACATCAATGTTCGAATGTCACACCGCTATCGCGAGCAGGCTCACTCCTACAGGGATTCAGGTTGGTAGAGGGATCAGAGGCTGTTCTGCAAATTGTCGCGCAGCACTTGCAGCTCCGCTTGCAGTTTGTTCAGTCGCTCCACGGTCATCCCGCTGGCGCCGAGGATGCACTGCGGAATGCTGCGTGCCTTTTCCCGCAAGGCGCGACCTTGTTCAGTGAGTTCGACGATCACCACCCGTTCGTCTTCGCGGCTGCGGGTGCGGCTGAGCAGGCCTTCGACCTCCAGGCGTTTGAGCAACGGCGTCAGCGAGCCGGGATCGGTCAGCAGGCGCGTGCTGATTTCACCTACGGTCAAACCATCGCGTTCCCACAGCACCATCATCGCCAGGTATTGCGGATAGGTCAGGCCCAGCGCTTGCAACAGCGGTTTATAGACCTTGGTCATCAGTAGCGAAGTCGAGTGCAGGGCGAAACACGCCTGATTATCCAGCAGCAGTTGTTCACAGTTATCCGGGGTGTCGCGTTCGGTGGTCATCTCAAAAGCCTTGATCGGTAATCCTCATGAATCTAGCGGGCGAATCTTTAATGCGCCATATAATTTTCGACTAGTGGCGATCCAGCGTGTTTTGCAGTGCCAGGTCCCACGGCGGGATCGGGCTGAAGCGAGTCTTGAGGTATTCCAGCAACAACCGGCTGCGCGAGTTAAGCTGTTGCGCCAATCGCAAGGCATAGATGCCGGCGCTCTCCGGTTTGGGCAGACCGTTTTCGCAGAACAGCGGCAGCAATTCACCGCGCAGCAGGTATTCACTGGCCAGCCAGGTCGGCAGGTGGGCGATGCCCAGCCCGGCCAATGCGCCACAGACCAGCGCTTCGGCATTGTTGGCGCTCATGCGGATCCGCGTCGGGCGATGCAAATGCATTTGCCCGTCACGTTCGAAGCGCCACGCGAAGGGCGGGGCGAGTCCATCCCAATCGAGGCCTTCGTGATCGACTAACTGTGCGGGCTCGGTTGGCACACCGCGGCGTTGCAGATAGTCCGGGCTGGCGCAGGCAATGCGCACCAGGCTCGCCAGTGGCGTGGCCACCAGTCGGGTGTCGGCCATCTGTCCGGCGCGCAATACCAGATCGACCTTGCCCAGGTTCAAGCCTTGCATGTCGACGAAGCTGTCGATCAGGTGCAGTTGCACGTCGAGGCCGGGGTACAGCATCAGGAAATCGGCAATCACCGGGGCCAGATGCCGTCGCCCGAATGCCGCGGGCGCATCGATTCTGATCAAGCCTTCCGGCGCGCTGCTCAGGGACACCGCTTCGGCCCGTGCCAGCCGAAGCTCGGCGACGATTCGTCGGGCGCGCTCGGCAAAGGCCAGGCCCGCCGGGGTCGCCATCACGGCGTGAGTGCTGCGGGTGAACAACTGGCTGCCGACGGCCTTTTCCAGACTATCAATGCGCCGCGCCACGGCCGATGGGGTCAGGGGATGGCGGCGGGAGGCCGCGGAGAAGCTTCCGGATTCCAGCACATCCAGAAACAGCCCAAGCTGTTCGGTCAATTGATTAGGGTTCATGGTGATCACGGCTATGCGAAGTTGGCACAGCCATTGTGCGGTGCTGTGCGTTTCCGCGCCATCGCGGACTGCGTAGCATGAACACCCTGACAAAAGAGGAATCGCCCGTGATCGAGTTTGTGATGTATCTGGTGTTTGGCGCGGCCCTCGGCACCCTCGGCGGGTTGTTCGGGATCGGCGGCGGTTTGATCGCGATCCCGTTGCTGGGCGTCCTGTTCGGGCTTGATCAACAAATCGCCCAAGGCACCGCGCTGGTGATGGTCGTACCCAACGTCATGCTGGCGCTGTGGCGCTATCACCAGCGCAATCGCATTGAATTGCGTCACGCGCTGCCCTTGGCGTCGATGGGCTTCTGTTTTGCCTGGATCGGTTCGATCTGGGCGGTCGGCATCGATGCGCAAACCATGCGCAGCGGCTTTGTCGCGTTCCTGGTGGCGCTGTCGGCCTACAACCTGTTCCGAATGTTCATCGCCAATACCCCCGCCTCGGCGCAGATGCATTACGGCTGGCCATGGCTGGGTGTGCTCGGCGCGGCTTCCGGGACCATGGGCGGCTTGTTTGGTGTAGGCGGGGCGGTGGTGGCGACGCCGGTGTTGACCAGCCTGTTTGGCACCAGTCAGGTGGTGGCCCAAGGGTTGTCGCTGGCGCTGGCGTTACCCAGCACCGGCGTCACGCTGGTGACTTACGCGGCGCACCATCAGGTCGACTGGCTGATTGGCGTGCCGTTGGCCATCGGCGGGTTGATGAGCATCAGTTGGGGCGTAAAGATCGCCCACGCAATGCCGGAGCGTCTGCTGCGCGGGTTGTTCTGCGGTTTTCTGGTGTGCTCGGCGGTGATGCTCGCGCTTAAAGTTTGAAGCCTTCGACAATGTGCTCGGCCAGGCACTCGGTGATCGGCGACGGGTTGTGCAGATTGCGCACGAGCATGATGCAGGCTTCCGGTAATTGCGGCAGGTCTTCGGCCTCACCGAGGATGCGCATGTCCGGGGTGATCAGGCTTTCCAGTTGCGCGGTCACCGCCAGCCCGGCGCTGACCACGGCCATCAATGCCGACAGGCTCGAACTGTTGTAGGCAATCCGGTAATCACGGCCCATCGCATCCAGTGCGTTACACGCCCACAGCCGGCAGAAACAATCACTGTTGAACATCGCCAGAGGCAATGGCGTCTGCTCATGGGCGCTGAAGCATTGCGCTTCGGCCCAGACGAAACGTTCCTTGCGTAACAACTGGCCAATCTCGGTCCCGGGCTCGCGAGTGACGATGGACAGATCCAGGTCCTGACGTTGCAGCAATTGTTTTGATGATTCGCAGTGAACCTCGATCTGGATCAGCGGATAGCTCTTGGCGAAGCGCGACAAAATCCCCGGCAGAAAGCGCATCACGTAATCGTCCGGTGTGCCGATGCGCACGGTGCCGACCATGTGCGGCTCCCGCAGCGTGTTGAACACTTCGCTGTGGAGTTTGAGAATGCGCCGCGCATACCCCAGCAAAACCTGGCCTTCGGCGGTCAGTTTGACCTGTCGCCCATCGCGTTCGAACAGTTGGCGCTGCAACACGTCCTCTTCCAGACGTTTCATCTGCATGCTCACCGCCGACTGCGTGCGATTGACCAATTCACCGGCGCGGGTGAAACCGCCCTGGTCGGCGATGGCGACAAAGGTACGCAGGACATCCGTATCGATACTGGGGAAAGCTGACATCCATCAATCTCCGAGATGGTTACCATCAGAAACATTCGTTGGATTGATCTTATCCCTCGAGCGAGACTTGAGCCATCCCCAACGGAGGACAACGAGATGAAAGGTCAACATCAACACGTAACGGAAGAAAGATTCTCCATTCATGCGGTATCCGATCTGCTGCACAAGTTTACCCGCTGGTACGAACTTCATCGTGAGCGCGAATTGCTGGCGAGTCTGAGCGATGAAGCACTCAAGGACATAGGCGTCAGTCGTGCCGATGTCGAACATGAATCGGTCAGACCCTTCTGGGATGATCCGATGCATAAATGATGAGGCCATTGCTACACAAACCCCTCTCTGGTGAGGTAGGTTGCGAGCAGACACGGAGGTATTCATGCCCGCAACGCTGTCCTTTTCCAACCGACAAGCTCGACGTCTGGCACTGGCTGCCCAAGGGTTCAACGGGCGCCAGCCGCCAGCGACGATCACGCCTGTTCAACTCAATCGACTGATCGAACGGCTGGGTATTTTGCAGATCGATTCGGTCAACGCGTTAGTGCGTTCGCACTACCTTCCCTTGTTTTCCCGCCTTGGAAATTACTCATCCGACTTACTCGATCAGGCTGCCTGGAGTCAGGGCCGACGTCGCACGTTGTTTGAATACTGGGGGCACGAAGCCTCGTTGCTGCCGTTGTCGATGTATCCCCTGATGCGTTGGCGCATGCAGCGCGCTACGCGTGGCGAAGATATCTATCAGCAACTGGCGCGTTTCGGGCGTGAACAACAGGACACCATTCGCCGGGTGCTGGCCTCGGTCGAAGAACTCGGCGCGCTGGGTGCCGGAAGCCTGTCGACTCGTGAGGAACGGGCCGGGCCGTGGTGGGACTGGAGCGCGGAAAAGCATGCGCTGGAATGGTTGTTTGCCGCCGGCGAAGTGACGGTGGCCGGCCGGCGTGGTTTCGAACGACTTTATGATTTGCCGGAGCGGGTGATTCCTTCGGCCATTTTGCAGCAGCCGGAATTAAGTGAGGCCGAGGCTCAGCGCGGCCTGTTATTGCATGCGGTGACGGCATTGGGTGTCGGCACGGAAAAAGACCTGCGGGACTATTTTCGCTTGAACCCGGCAGACAGTCGCCCGCGTCTGGCAGAACTGGTCGAGGCCGGTGAGTTGCTGACCTGCGAAGTGCAAGGCTGGCGGCAAGCGGCGTATTGCCTGCCCGAGCCGAAAGTGCCGCGCAAGGTTGCGGCCAGTGCATTGCTTTCACCGTTTGATTCGCTGATCTGGGAACGCAGTCGTACCGAGCGGTTGTTTGATTTCCGCTACCGGCTGGAGATTTATACGCCGCAGGACAAGCGGGTTTACGGGTATTACGTGTTGCCGTTTTTGCACAACGAACGGATTGCCGCGCGGGTGGATCTGCGGGCGGAGCGGGCGTTGGGGCGGTTGGCGGTGCACGCGGTACACGAGGAAGAGCCGGGGCTGGATGATGAAGGGATGCAAGCTTTGGCAGTCAATCTGCAGCGGATGGCGGACTGGTTGGGGCTTGAGCGGGTGCAGTTGAATTGTCAGCGGGTGAGTGCCGACAGGTTAAGAGTGGCATTGGCTCAATTCTCTGGTGTTTAAGCGGCCGCCATCGCGGGCAAGCCCGCTCCCACATGGATCACCTAAACCCTGTGGGAGCGGGCTTGCCCGCGATGGCGGCCAGTCAAGCAATAAAGAACCTGCTGGCTTAACGCCGAACCTGTTTCAGTGTCTCCGCAATAAGAAAAGCCAATTCCAGCGACTGATCTGCATTCATCCGTGGATCACAATGGGTGTGATACCGGTCCGACAGCCCATCCTCAGTAATCGGCCGCGCCCCACCAATGCATTCAGTCACGTTCTGCCCGGTCATCTCGATGTGGATACCGCCGGCATAACTGCCTTCCGCCTGGTGAACCTGGAAGAATTGCTTCACCTCGCCAAGGATCTGCGCGAAGTCGCGGGTTTTGTAGCCGCTGCTGGCCTTGATGGTGTTGCCGTGCATCGGGTCGGAGCTCCACAGCACCTGCTTGCCTTCGCGCTGCACTGCGCGGATCAGCGCCGGCAAATGATCGCCAACCTTGTTCGCACCCATTCGCGCGATCAGGTTCAGCCGGCCCGGATCGTTGTCCGGGTTCAGCACGTCAATCAGGCGAATCAGGTCTTCAGGGTTCATGCTTGGGCCGACCTTGACCCCGATCGGGTTGTTCACCCCACGCAGGAATTCGACGTGTGCGCCATCGAGCTGGCGGGTGCGGTCGCCGATCCACAGCATGTGCGCCGAGCAATCGTAGTAATCGTTGGTCAGGCTGTCGCGCCGTACGAAGGCTTCTTCGTAGTTGAGCAGCAGCGCTTCGTGGGCGGTGAAGAAACTGGTTTCGCGCAATTGCGGCGAAGTGTCCATGCCGCAGGCGCGCATGAACGCCAGGGTTTCATCGATGCGGTCGGCCAGGTGGCTGTATTTTTCCGCCAGTGCCGAGTTGGCGATGAAGTCCAGGTTCCACTTGTGCACCTGATGCAGATCGGCAAACCCGCCCTGGGCGAATGCCCGCAGCAGGTTCAGGGTGGCGGTGGACTGATGGTAAGACTGAAGCAGGCGTTCCGGGTCCGGCACGCGGCTTTTCTCGTCGAAACCGATGCCGTTGACGATGTCGCCACGGTAGGCGGGCAGGGTCACGCCGTCGATGGTTTCGTCATTGGCCGAACGCGGTTTGGCGAACTGACCGGCCATGCGCCCGACCTTGACCACCGGGCAACCGGCGGCGAAGGTCATGACGATCGCCATTTGCAGCAGGACTTTGAAGGTGTCGCGGATTTTCGCGGCAGAGAACTCGGCAAAGCTCTCGGCGCAATCGCCGCCCTGCAACAGGAAGGCGCGCCCCTGGGTCACTTCGGCAAACTGACGGCGCAACTCCCGGGCCTCACCGGCAAACACCAGCGGCGGATAACCGGCCAGGGTTTGCTCGACTTGCTGCAAGTGAGCGGCGTCGGGGTATTGAGGTTGTTGCTGGATCGGCAGGGCGCGCCAGCTGTCAGGGCTCCAGGGTTGGCTCATCACGTTCTCTAGTGTTTTACGCTCGGACGGTTATGTTATCAGCAATTAGTGCGTGACCTGTTCCCGTCGCTTCGCGGACAATCGCGCCTTTGCCGCGCCCCCTCGCGGTTTTATTGCGCTGCTGTTTATCACAGGTCGGCGCGGCAGCAATCAGGAGACGAAATGACTGAGGAGCGCGTCGAGCATCTGCTCGCCGAGGTACAGGATGAGTTCGGCGTGATACGCGTGCTGGAAGTCGCCGACTACCGTTTTCTGGAGTTCGGCGATGCCATCGAGCAGAGCTGCGTCTTCACCGCTGATCCGAGCTGGCTCGAGTACGACTACACCCGGGCGATGCTGATCGGTGCGCTGTGCCACGAGCAGCCGGAAAGCGCGCTGTTTCTGGGGCTTGGCGCGGGCACGCTGACTCAGGCCTGCCTGAAGTTTCTGCCGCTGGAAGATGTCGAAGCGATTGAATTGCGCCCGGACGTACCGCGCCTGGCCATTGAATACCTGGGGTTGGATGATGATCCTCGGTTGTATATCCGGGTGGGTGATGCGCTGGAATTGCTCGACACCGCTGAGCCGGCGGACCTGATTTTCGTCGACCTTTACACCGATGTCGGTCCGGGTGTCGGGCATCTGGCCTGGAGCTTTCTGGAAAACTGTCAGAAGCGCTTGAATCCGGGGGGCTGGCTGGTGATCAATCAATGGGCCACCGATGATGGAAAACCGTTGGGCGCGGCGTTGTTGCGCGGGCTTTATCACCGGCATTACTGGGAGCTGCCGGTGAAGGAGGGCAATGTGATTTTGATCGTGCCTTCGGAGCTGGATCAGGAATTGGACATGGACGGTTTGCTCGCCCGGGCCGAAGGGCTGGCGCCGCGATTGGGGTATTCGTTGCAGTCGCTGATCAAGGCGATTCGCCCGGCGACTTAAATGGGTTGCCTGTAATGGCCTCATCGCGGGCAAGCCTTGCTTCTACAGGTTGTGGATAACCCTTGTAGGAGCAAGGCTTGCCCGCGATTAAGTCCGAAAAAACAACACAAAATCAAAGCCCTTTGAAGATACCGGGCCGCTTCTCGACCATCGACCGCACCCCCTCCTTGGCATCCTCACTCGCCAACAACTTCTTCACCAGCGGCGGCAATCCCTGCGCCGCCGCCGTTTCCCCTTCATAGCGCGCCTGCCGCGCCGACATCAACGTCGCCTGCACGCCCAATGGCGCCTGCCGGGCAATCCGTTCCGCCAATTCAATCGCCCTTGGCAGCAGATCCTCGCTGGCCATGACTTCCTGCACCAGACCCAGATGCAACGCGTCATGCGCATCAAACTCATCACCGGTGAGCAGCCAGCGCATGGCATTGCCCCAGCCGGCGACCTGGTGCAGGCGCAATGTGGCGCCGCCAAACGGAAAAATCCCGCGCTGCACTTCTTTCTGGGCAAAGCGGGTGTTACTGGCGCACAGGTTGATGTCAGCGGCCAGCATCAACTCGATGCCGATGGTCAGGCAGTAGCCTTGCGCGGCAACAATCACCGGTTTGCTGACGCGGGGGCCGGCAAAAACACCCCATGGATCGCAGCCACCCGGCGGGGCCTGCCAGCCTTCGGCCAACGCCGCGCTGGCACTGACCAGATCGAGCCCGGCGGTGAAATGCTCGCCATGACCGAACACCACCGCGACCCGCGCCTCGTTATCGGCCTCGAATTCGCCGTAGGCCAGGCTCAGTTCGTTGAGCAGTTCAAGGTCGAAGGCGTTGCGCTTGGCCACCCGATCCAGGCCGATCATCAGGACATGACCGTGTCGTTCGCGGGTGACGCGACTGCAAGCGGGCTGATTCATGGAACAATTCCTCGGGCGGGAAGGGTGTGTCAGACCGCAGGTCTGCTTGCTAACGATGAACCGTTTTAGCGCCATCACCAGCAGGGCCGGGCCTTTGAAAAATAGACCGTGTCAGGATTATCCGCAAAGCCTGTGACACAACGGTGTATCCGTCAGTTTTCCGACAAATAATGCTCCCTTTTTTGGCGAATTCCGGTATAGTGCGCGCCGGCCTTTAACCGGGCCGCGTTTAGGTAGCGCAATTCCCCGAAGTCAGCTTCGGCTGCACGTCCGCACAGCGGACTCTCCCTTGACGAATCTTTTTCATTCATTCGTTTTCGCAAATCCCCGCCGACAAAGCAGCCAGGGCGACTCTTGAGTCTTACACGGCATGCGCAGCTTTGGAGCATGGGTCTTTGCGGATGCACTTAGAGGCAGACCCATGACCCAGGAAACCGGCGGCTTCGCCGCTTTTAATCTTAATCCGAATATCCTTGCAGCCGTCATTGCGACCGGCTACGAAGAGCCTTCGGCTATTCAGCAGCAATCGATCCCGATCATCATGGCCGGCCACGACATGATTGGCCAAGCGCAAACCGGTACCGGTAAAACCGCCGCGTTCGCTCTGCCAATCCTGCATCGCATCGATCCTGCAAAGCGCGAACCGCAAGCCCTGATCCTGGCGCCAACCCGTGAGTTGGCGCTGCAAGTAGCAACCGCTTTCGAAACCTACGCCAAGCAAATGCCGGGCGTTACCGTTGTGGCCGTTTACGGCGGCGCCCCTATGGGTCCACAACTGAAAGCAATCCGTAATGGCGCACAGATCGTTGTCGCCACTCCGGGCCGTCTTTGCGACCACCTGCGTCGTGACGAAAAAGTCCTGGCTACCGTGAACCACCTGGTTCTCGACGAAGCGGACGAAATGCTCAAACTGGGTTTCATGGACGACCTCGAAGTCATCTTCAAGGCTCTGCCAGCAACCCGTCAGACCGTATTGTTCTCGGCCACTCTGCCACAGTCGATCCGTGCCATTGCCGAACGCCATCTGCGCGATCCGCAACACGTGAAGATCCAGACCAAGACTCAGACCGTTACCGCGATCGAACAGGCTCACCTGTTGGTTCACGCTGACCAGAAGACCTCGGCTGTATTGAGCCTGCTGGAAGTGGAAGATTTCGACGCCCTGATCATGTTCGTGCGCACCAAGCAAGCGACCCTGGACCTGGCCAGTGCCCTGGAAGCCAAAGGCTACAAAGCCGCTGCGCTGAACGGTGACATTGCTCAGAACCAACGTGAGCGCGTGATCGAATCCCTCAAGGATGGTCGTCTGGACATCGTTGTGGCGACCGACGTTGCTGCTCGTGGCCTGGACGTTCCGCGCATCACTCACGTGTTCAACGTTGACATGCCGTACGACCCAGAGTCCTACGTTCACCGTATCGGCCGTACCGGCCGTGCCGGTCGCGAAGGTCGTGCACTGCTGCTGGTGACTCCGCGTGAGCGCCGCATGCTGCAAGTGATCGAGCGTGTAACCGGTCAAAAGGTTGCCGAAGTTCGCCTGCCGGACGCTCAGGCCGTTCTCGATGCCCGCATCAAGAAACTGACCAACAGCCTGTCGCCGCTGGTAGCTGATGCCGAATCGACCCACGGTGATCTGCTGGATCGTCTGACTGCCGACATCGGTTGCACTCCGCGTGCACTGGCCGCTGCTCTGCTGCGCAAGGCAACCAACGCTCAGGCGTTGACCCTGGCTGCGATCGAGAAAGAACGTCCACTGGTGCCGAACAATGCACCGCGTGGCGATCGTCCAGAGCGTACCGGTGATCGTCCGGACCGTGGTGATCGCGAGCGTCGTGCTCCGGTTCCATTGGCTGAAGGTCGTGCTCGTTGCCGTACCGCGCTGGGTGCGCGTGACGGTATCGCTGCCAAGAACCTGCTGGGCGCTATCCTGAATGAAGGCGGTTTGGCTCGTGAAGCCATCGGCCGCATCCAGGTACGTGACAGCTTCAGCCTCGTCGAGCTGCCGGAAGATGGTCTGGAGAAGTTGCTGACCAAACTGAAGGACACTCGCGTTGCCGGTAAGCAGTTGAAGCTGCGTCGCTATCGCGAAGATTGATCCGCTCTTGAGCTGATTGATCGCACATAAAAAATCCCCGACTGGTTCGGGGATTTTTTATGCCTGCTGTTTGTGCCCTGCCTGTCCTGCAGCGTCGCACCCATCGCGGTCTACCGGTCAGCCAAAACGATAAATGTCCATGCCCAGCGCGCCCATGGTGAACCCCTGATGCGCAATGCTGAACTCGCCTCCAGCCCCACGAGCAAAATACAGCGGCAATAAATGCTCATCGCTAGGGTGATTGCGCACGGCATTGGGCGCCTGCTGACGGTAATCGTGCAGCGCCGCTTCATCGTCGGCCGCGAGTTTCTCGATCATCCAGTCGCGGAAGGATTTGGCCCACGGCTCGACGCTTTCCGGGCCCGCATGCCAATCCAGTTCACGCAGGTTGTGCGTGATGCTCCCAGAGCCGATCAACAGCACGCCATGCTCACGCAGGCTGGCCAAGGCATGGCCGACGCGGGTTTGCAGGGCAGGACCGCCACGGGTGGGCAGCGAGACTTGCACAATGGGGATATCGGCTTGCGGATACATCAACGTCAAAGGCACCCAGACACCGTGGTCGAACGGGCGCTTGGCATCGATGCGTGCTGGCAGATCGGCGGCCTTCAATAAATCGACAACCTCCGCCGCCAAATGGGGATTACCGGGTGCGGGGTACTGAACGTCGAACAACGCCTGCGCAAAGCCGCCGAAGTCGTGCCAGGTTTCCGGCCGGGGATTGCCGCTGACCAGCAGCTCATTGCTTTCCCAATGCGCCGATACGATCACGATGGCTTTCGGTTTCGGCAATTCGGCGGCTAATCGAGCTAGAGCCGGTCCGCTGGCCCCCGGTTCCAGTGCCAACATGGGCGAGCCATGGGATATGTACAGGCTGGGGAACATGAAAGAGCTCCTGAGGGGTAAGATGGCGTCATCTTCAGTCAGATCATTGATCTAAATCTAATATAAGTTTTAGGGTCTTTTGATCGAATTTTCGGGATTAATTATGCAGCCGGAGTTTTGGCACAAGCGGTGGACGACGAATCAGATCGGCTTTCACCTGCCGAAAGTGAATCCTTATCTGCAACGGTACTGGCCGCAGCTGGGGCTGGAAGAAGGCTCGCGCGTACTGGTGCCGCTCTGTGGGAAAAGCCTGGATCTGCTGTGGCTGGCGAAGTGCGGTCACGAGGTGTTGGGCGTCGAGCTGTCGGAAAAAGCGGTGGAAGACTTTTTCCACGAGCATCAATTTGATCCGGACGTCAGCGACCAAGACCCTTTCACGGTCTATCGAGCGGGCTCGATCGAGATCTGGTGTGGTGATTTCTTCGCGTTGACGGCCGGTGATGTCGCCGACTGCAGCGCACTGTACGACCGCGCAGCGTTGATAGCCTTGCCACCGATGATGCGCGAGCAGTACGCCGCGCATCTGACGCGGATTTTGCCGAAGAAGTCGCTGGGGTTGCTGATTACCCTGGACTACGACCAGACGCAAATGGACGGCCCGCCGTTTGCCGTGCTGGATGATGAAGTGCAGCGGTTGTTCGGTAGCTCGTGGGCGCTGAAGATTCTAGAGGATCAGGATGTTCTGAGTTCGAGCGGGAAATTCCTGGAGGCGGGGGTTACCCGGCTTGAGGAGCGGGTGTATCGGGTTTCCAGCCATTAAGGTGTGTTGAGTTTGCTGGTCCCATCGCGAGCAAGCTCGCTCCCACATTGGAATGCATTCCCCTGTGGGAGCGAGCTTGCTCGCGATGAGGACAGGAAGAACACCGCATCAACCAGGCAAATAAAAAAGGCCCGCATCACTGCGGGCCTTGTTTTTTTGTTGCTGAACAATCAGCGCTGAAGTCGATGCAGCGCGTTGATACGTTCTTCCAGCGGCGGGTGGCTCATGAACATCCGGGCGAACCCTTGCTTGATGCCACCGTTGATGCCAAAGGCGTTCAGGGTGTCCGGCATGTGTACCGGCAGGCCTTGTTCGGCGCGCAGGCGTTGCAGGGCGCCGATCATCGCGGCAGTACCGGCCAGGCGTGCACCGGCTTCGTCGGCACGGAATTCACGCTTGCGCGAGAACCACATGACGATGGAGCTGGCCAGAATGCCCAGGACCAGCTCGGCGAAGATGGTTGCCACGTAGTAGGCAATCCCCTGGCCTTCTTCGTTCTTGAAGATCACCTTGTCGACAAAGTTGCCGATGATCCGCGCGAAGAACATCACAAAGGTGTTCACCACGCCCTGAATCAGCGCCAGGGTGACCATGTCGCCATTGGCCACGTGGCCAATTTCGTGGGCCAGCACGGCTTTCACTTCATCAGGCGAGAAACGCTCCAGCAAGCCCTGGCTGACCGCGACCAGTGCGTCGTTCTTGTTCCAGCCCGTGGCGAACGCGTTCGCCTCGTAGGCCGGGAAAATCCCGACTTCAGGCATCTTGATCCCGGCTTCCCGGGACAGTTGCTCGACGGTTTGCAGCAGCCATTGCTCGTGACGGGTGCGTGGCTGGGTGATGATCTGGGTGCTGGTGCTCATCTTCGCCATCCACTTGGAGATGAACAGCGAGAACAGCGAACCGGCAAAACCAAAGACCGCACAGAAAATCAGCAGCTGATTGAGGTTCAGATCAACCCCGTTGGCCGCCATGAACCCGTTGAAGCCGAAAAGGCTCAGGGTGATGCTGGCAATCAGCACGACCGCCAGGTTAGTGGCCAAAAACAGCAGGATGCGCATCATGGTTGTAGAAATCTCCTCGTGCTAAAGATGTAGCGTACTGCGGGGTATATAAGGTGCTGCACCGGGCTATTCAACCGGGTGACTATTTCAAACTGTGTCCTACGGCAACAGTCTAGCCGTTTGCAGGTCTTTTCCGATGCGGGCATGGGAAATGTTTGACAGGCAAAGCGCGGCATAGGCCCCGCCGTCGTTAGACGCGAGCACCCAACCAGTGACCAGGCATGACTTGAAACAAGGAAGTGCGGCGGGATGCAGAGATGTGTTGCTGAATTAATCACCGCGCGACTTTCGCAAAAAGTCGCACGGTGACGAACCCCTTTTACTGACGGTAGGACTTGAGGAAGCTACCGATCCGCCCGATGGCCATCTCCAGTTCATCCACACGCGGCAGGGTCACCACGCGGAAGTGATCCGGCCAAGGCCAGTTGAAGGCTGTGCCCTGAACCACCAGCAGCTTCTCGGAGAGCAGCAGGTCGAGCACGAACTTCTCGTCGTTGTGGATCGGGCAGACTTTCGGGTCGATCCGTGGGAACGCATACAGCGCGCCCATCGGCTTGACGCAGGTGACGCCCGGAATGTCGTTAAGCAATTCCCAGGTGCGATTGCGCTGTTCCAGCAAGCGGCCCTGCGGCAGCACCAGGTCATTGATGCTCTGATAACCGCCCAGTGCGGTCTGGATCGCATGCTGGCTAGGCACGTTGGCACACAGGCGCATATTGGCCAGCATGTCGATGCCTTCGATGTAGCTCTGTGCGTGATGTTTCGGGCCGGAGATGGCGATCCAGCCGGAACGGAAACCGGCCACGCGGTAGGACTTGGACAGACCGTTGAAGGTCAGGCACAGCAGGTCCGGGGCCAGGGACGCGGTGCAAATGTGCACGGCGTCGTCGTACAGAATCTTGTCGTAAATCTCATCCGAGAACACCACCAGGTTGTGCTGGCGCGCCAGTTCGAGCATGCCCAGCAGCACTTCTTTGGAATACACCGCACCGGTCGGATTGTTCGGGTTGATGATCACCAGCGCCTTGGTGTTCGGCGTGATCTTGGCCTTGATGTCGGCCAGGTCCGGCCACCAGTTGGCCTGTTCGTCGCACAGGTAATGCACCGGGTTGCCGCCGGACAGGCTGACCGCGGCCGTCCACAGCGGATAATCCGGGGCCGGCACCAGCACTTCGTCGCCATTGTTGAGCAGGGCCTGCATCGACATCACGATCAGTTCGGAAACGCCGTTGCCCAGGTAGATGTCTTCGATGCCGACGCCTTCAACCTGCTTCTGCTGGTAATACTGCATCACGGCCTTGCGCGCGCTGAACAGGCCTTTGGAATCGCTATAGCCCTGGGCGGTCGGCAGGTTGCGGATCACGTCCTGGAGGATTTCGTCCGGCGCTTCGAAACCAAAAGGCGCCGGGTTGCCGATGTTCAGCTTGAGGATGCGATGACCTTCCTCTTCCAGGCGTTTGGCGTGCTTGAGCACTGGGCCGCGAATGTCGTAGCAGACGTTGGCGAGCTTGTTCGATTTGCTGACCTGCATGGCGATGTGTTCCCGAAAATGAACGATCCAGGCGGTGTATGAACTACCGTACTGGGAATCCTGCGTATTCACACAGGCCTGACGCCTTGAGATGCAGCACCCATAAATCCGTTTGAATGCGCGTGGTCTGGCTGCCAGACTGGCGTTTGACGAGGCGCAATCATACGTGCCGCCCGATCCGTGGAAAAGGTACAGATCGGGCTTTTTCAGTTGCTGAGGTGTGAAGATGGAAAAGTTGGAAAAAACCCTGGAAGAATGGAAGGCAATGCTCGATCCGGAGCAGTACAACGTGTGCCGCCTCAAGGGCACCGAACGGCCGTTTTCCGGTAAATACAACGGCACCAAGACTGACGGCGTTTACCACTGCATCTGCTGCAACGAGCCGCTGTTCGACTCCAAGACCAAATTTGACTCCGGTTGCGGCTGGCCGAGCTTCTACGCGCCGATCGGCGACAGCGCCATGGTCGAGATCCGTGATGTCAGTCACGGCATGATCCGCACCGAAGTGGTCTGTGCCAAATGCGATGCACACCTGGGGCACGTGTTCCCGGACGGTCCGCCGCCGACCGGCCTGCGTTATTGCATCAACTCGGTGTGCCTGGATCTGGTGCCGCGAATAGTGTGAGCCCTGTAGGAGCACGGCTTGCCGGCGTGGCAATCTTAAGGACGCCATCGCCAGCAAGGCGTGCTCCTACAGGGATTGTCCTGCTTCCATTGATTTATTAAATTGCACACAATTCAATTGCTCGCTATGTTTGTCTCATCTTCTTTCATCAAGAGTGCAAGTCATGACCGACAACCTGCTGAGCATCCCGTGCACCACCATCAAGGGTGAGCAAAAGACCTTGGCCGATTACGCCGGCAAGGCCGTACTCGTGGTCAATACCGCCAGCAAGTGCGGCTTCACCCCGCAATACAAAGGTCTGGAAGAGTTGTGGCAGACCTACAAGGACCAAGGGTTGGTGGTGCTCGGCTTTCCGTGCAACCAGTTCGGCAAGCAGGAACCCGGCAATGAAGGCGCCATTTCCGAATTCTGCGAATTGAATTTCGGAGTCAGCTTCCCGCTGTTCAAGAAAGTCGACGTCAACGGTGCCGGTGCGCATCCGTTGTTCGTTCAGCTCAAAAAGCGCGCACCGGGTGTGCTGGGTTCGCAGGGCATCAAGTGGAACTTCACCAAGTTCCTGATCGGCAAGGACGGTCAGTTGGTCAAGCGCTTTGCCCCGGCGACCAAACCGCAGGACCTGAGCCGCGAGATTGAAGCCCTGCTCAAATGAATAGCCTGTCAGTCGATTCGCTGAAGCTCGACAGTCAGCTCTGCTTCAAGCTGTACGCCGCTTCCCGTGCGGTGATTCGAGCCTACAAGCCGATGCTCGACCAGCTCGGCCTGACCTATCCGCAATACCTGGCCATGCTGGTGTTGTGGGAATGGCAGGAGGCCGCTCCTGAGCAACCGACGGTCAAGGCCCTGGGCGAACGTCTGGCGCTGGATTCCGGCACCCTGACGCCGTTGCTCAAGCGACTTGAGCAACTGCAACTGGTGCAGCGCCAGCGTTCGGCTCGCGATGAGCGTGAGGTGCACCTGAGCCTGTCACCGGCCGGCAAGGCGCTGCGTGATCAGGTCGGCCCGCTCAAGGCGCGCCTGTTGTGCGACAGCGGGGTGGATCTGGATCGCCTGAGTGATCTGCGTAATGGTCTCGATCATTTGCTGGGGCAGATCAAGGCACTGTCGTAGCTGGAACCCATAGATCAAGCAGCGCGGCCAGTTCTTCTCGGCGGAAAGGCTTGGCCAGGTAGTCGCTCATGCCCGCCGCGCGGCAGCGTTCGCGTTCCTCGGACATGGCGTTGGCGGTCAGCGCGACGATGGGCAGTTGCGGCCAGCGTCCGCTGCGACGAATTTGCCGGCTGGCTTCGTAGCCGTCCATCACCGGCATGTTGCAGTCCATCAGCACCAGATCGAAGTCGCTTTGCTCCAGTTGATCCAGCGCTTCGGCCCCATGAGCGGCGACGATGACCTCGCAGCCCAATTTGCCGAGCATGCCTTTGGCGACCAATTGATTGACCGGGTTGTCCTCGACCAGCAATACCCGTCCGCGCCGCTGGTGGGGAAGGGCTTCGATCCGCGCGCCATTGATCATCGTGGTTTCTGGCTGCAAGATCCGCCGCAAGGTCTGGTACAGCGCATTGCGTGCCAGCGGCCGTGCCTGTTGCTGCAAGGGCGCGAGGGCACTCGCCTGTTCGCTGGGCATGAAGTTGCCATAAGCGGTCACCAGCAGAATCGGCGCGTCAAGGGTGGGGCGCAGGCCAAACAGGCATTCGGGGCAGTCGGTGATCAAGACATCAGGTTCAAGTCCGAGCAGCGAGTCATCGATGGAACGCTGTTGATAGTCGAGTCCCCACGCCGGCAGCAGGGTTTTCAGCAGCTCGGCCAGACCGCTGCTGGCCGCGGTGATCGCAATGATCTTGCCGGACAGCGGTGCCGGGGATACGGCGCGAGTGTGAGCGGACAGCGGCAGCTCGGCGCAGAACTGACTGCCAAAACCGGCTTCCGAGCTGATCGTCAGGCGTCCCTGCATGGCTTCGCAGAGGTTATAGGTCAGGGCCAGGCCCAGCCCTGTACCGCCGAACTGCCGGGTAATACCGGCGCCGGCCTGGGTAAAGGGCTGGAAGATCTTGACCTGGGCATCGTGGGCGATCCCGATGCCGGTGTCGCAGACTTCGATTCTGACCCCCTCTTCGAAGGCAGACAGACGCAAATCGACCCGACCGAAGCGAGTGAACTTGAGCGCATTGGACAACAGGTTGCTGACGATCTGCCGCACCCGGGTCGGGTCCCCCAGCACCAGTGCCGGAAATTGTGGATCGATCAGGCACGTCAACTCCACGCTCGGCGCCGCATTCTGGGAGAGCAGGTTGGCGGTGTCTTCAACCAGCGCGCCAAGGTCGAACGGAATGTGTTCGAGTTCCAGTTGCCCGGCATCGAATTTCGACAGGTCGAGAATATCGTTGAGCAGCTCCACCAGCACTTTGCCCGAGTCGTGGGCGATCGACAGTTGTTGCTGCTGTTCGGCCGTGAGCGGGCCGTCCAGCGACAGCGCGATCATTCCCAACAGACCATTGAGAGGGGTGCGGATTTCATGGCTCATGTTGGCCAGAAAGACCGAGCGTGCTTCAGCCATCTCGATGGCCGTGGTGCGCGCGACTTCAAGTTCCTGATTGGATTGGCTGAGCCGGGCATTGATCGCCTTGAGTTCGGCCGTGCGTGCCGAAACGATGTTTTCCAGTTGACTGAGGTAGTCGGTCAGACGGTTTTCGGCGTTGCGTCGTTGCTGGATCTCGGTGGCGATGTTTTCGAATTGTTGGTTGGCGACTTTGACCAGCACACCGATTTCATCGTTTTCATGCCCCGCCGGGTATTCCAGCCAGGTCGGCTGCGCACTGCGCGGATCGCGGCCACTGAGTTCGCGGATGACCCGCACCAGGGGCTTGGTCAGCATCACGTAGAACAGCGCCAGCAGAATGCCTGTCAGGATCAGGCTTCGGGCGAAGCCGTTGAGCAACGTCACTTCGGCCCGGCGCAGGAAGCGGCTGCCGAAGGCGTAGGTGTCGACTTCCAGTTGCAAGGTCCCGAGTGATTCGTTGGGCAGGTGATCGAGAAACAGACGGTCTTCGAACTGCCGATTGGCGCCGAACAGGAAATCGCTGATGACTCGATAGCCACTTTGCGCGCTTGGGCGTTTGACGCTGGCCAGCACGGTATTGTTGTTGTCGGTCAGTTTCGCGCTGAGGATCGCCGGTGAGCGCACCAGGCCCATGGTCAGTTCCTGGGCGAGTTCGGCGTCGATGTTGTAGGCGATGCGCGAGGCAGGGTTGTGGCTGATTTCCAGCAAAGACAGTATTTCGCGGTTGATGGAGGCGTCTTCGCTGGCATAATCGATGCCTATTTGCAGCAGGCTGAGCAGCGTGCCCAGAATGAAACCGACCAGCACAGTAAGCCTGGCTTGCTTGTATGACAGCCGGTGGGTGAATTTGATGTCCATGGGGTGTTGAACCACTTCCGTTTCCTTTCGCTGCTCAAGCATAGTCGATCATGCATGGATTCCGATGTTCTCGCGAACCCCTGAGCAGGGGATGAACCGGGCACTGAACGCTGTGTATTCGTCGCTGTATCGCCATCATCACTGTGAATGTGCCCGAGGAGAAGACGTGGACGCCCGATTGAATGCTTTTCTTGAACGCGCCGATGCTGTTTTGGCCCGTATCGAGCCGCTGCTGCCCGCACCTCGGCAAGCCATCGACTGGAATCAATGCCTGGCCGCACGCTGGCAACGCGAGGGGCGCAGCGGTTTTCTGCTGCCGCTGCACGTCAGCCTCGACATGCGCCTGTCTGACCTGATCGGCGTCGACCGGCAACTGGAGCAACTGGGGCGAAATACCCAACAGTTCCTCGACGGCATGCCGGCCAACCACGCGTTGCTCTGGGGCTCGCGCGGCACCGGTAAATCGTCGCTGGTGCGGGCCTTGCTGGCCGAACACGCCCAGGCCGGTTTGCGCCTGATCGAGATCGAGCGCGATCACCTGGCGGACCTGCCGCGTGTGGTCGAGCAAATCGCCAAGTTGCCGCAGCGCTTTGTGCTGTTCTGCGATGACCTGTCGTTCGAGGCGGGCGAGGGCGATTATCGCGTACTCAAGAGCGTGCTCGACGGCTCCCTCGAACAAGCGCCGGACAACGTTCTGCTGTACGCCACGTCCAACCGCCGTCACCTGGTGCCGGAAAAGGAAAGCGATAACGAAAACTGGAAACGCGTCGACGGTGAACTGCACCCCAGCGAGGCGGTGGAAGACAAGATCGCGCTGTCGGACCGCTTCGGCCTGTGGCTGTCGTTTTATCCGTTTACTCAGGAACATTTCCTCAACGTCGTCGAACACTGGATCGGTCAACTGGCCGGCAAGGCCGGGCTTGAGTGGCAGCGTGACGACGAGCTGGACATCCTCGCGGTGCGTTGGGCAGGAGGCCGAGGCAATCGCAATGGACGTTGCGCTTATCAATTTGCCCGCTATTGGGTCGGGCTCAAGCTGTTGGAGCACAAAGCATGATTGATTTACAGAAGAGCGGCCAAGGGCTGGATGGTTACGGCATGTTGTGGGCGCAGCTGGAATCGTTGCTGGCGGACGAGCGTGATTTCATTGCCAACGCTGCACAGTTCTCGGCGTTCCTGTTCAACCAGCTCGACGATTTGAACTGGGCCGGCTTCTACCTCAACCGCAACGAAGAACTGGTACTCGGTCCGTTCCAGGGGCAAATCGCCTGCGTGCGGATTCCGTTCGGCCGCGGTGTGTGCGGGACGGCAGCGTCGACCTTGCAGACTCAATTGGTTGAAGACGTGCATGCTTTTCCCGGACATATCGCGTGCGACAGCGCATCGAACAGCGAACTGGTTGTGCCGCTGGTCAAGGACGGTCGACTGATCGGCGTGCTCGACCTCGACAGCCCGAAACTGGCGCGGTTTACCGCAGAAGATCAGGCCGGTATCGAGCGCCTGGCGGCGATTTTCCTGCGCCTGACCGATTGCTGATCAAGCACTCAAGCCTGCCTTGACCAGCAGGCTGGTCGGGTCGACGGCGTCAATCTGCTGCGGATCGAGGAATCGTTCTGCGTACTGCAGATAAATGCGCGCCTGGACGAACAGCCCGAACAGTTCCGGGTCAATGTGGGCGTCACGGCACATGTTGGCCATGATGCCCAAGGCCTCGCTCAAGGTTTTGGCCTTCTTGTACGGGCGATCGGCGGCGGTCAGCGCTTCGAAGATATCGGCAATCGCCATCATGCGCGCCGGCAGGCTCATTTCTTCGCGCTTCAACTGTTTGGGATAACCGGTACCGTCCATTTTCTCGTGATGGCCGCCGGCGATTTCCGCGACGTTGTCGAGGTGGCTGGGGAAGGGCAGGCGGCTGAGCATCAGGATCGTCTGCACCATGTGATGATTGATGATGTAGCGCTCCTCGCGAGTCAGCGTGCCTCGGGTGATGCTCAGGTTATAGAGTTCGCCCCGGTTGTATTTGTACGGCGGTACATCGAGCTTGAAACCCCACGGATTGTCAGCCGGAATCAGCTCGTTTTCGGCGCGTTCGAGCAGGTGTTCGGGTTTGTCCGCCAACAAGGGTTCGCTGACCGGCAGCGTCGGGGCCGGTGTGCGTGCCTGGCGGCGATTCTCTTCCCATGAAACCCCAAGTCGATCATCCAGCGTACGAGTCCAGGTGCGTTGAGCAATGCCGCGCAAGCGTTGCAGGTCGGCTTCGGCCATGGCCTCGCCGCCCAGATTGCAGTGGGCGACGAACGCGAAATCATCGTCCAGCCCCGCCAGGCTCGCATTGCGTAATTCGGCCAGCTGACGTTCGTCACCGCCCTGGGCGATGGCCTGCCAGTAGTTGATCCAGGCATCGCGCTTGAGCACTTCGAAACGCGTGCGGATTTCGTGGATGCGGTCGTTCAGGGTTTCAAGCTTGGTGGCTTTATCAACCACATATTCCGGGGTGGTGACCTTGCCGCAGTCATGCAGCCACGCCGCGATGTGCAGGGCTTCCCATTCATCTTCCGTCGGGTGATAACCGCTGAAGGCCGGCTCCTGACTGGCCGCGGCAGCCTCGGCGAGCATCAGCGTCAATTCCGGCACTCTCTGACAATGCCCGCCGGTGTAAGGGCTTTTGGCATCGATGGCGCCAGCCAGCAGTTGAATGAAAGAGTCCAGCAGCTGCTTCTGCCTGGCTTGCAAACGCTGGCTTTCAATACTTACCGCCGCCGCGCCAGACACCGCCTGGAGAAACGCGATACGGTCCGGGCGCAGCTTTTCCAGGTCGCTTTGTGCGCCGCTGTCGGCCAGCAAAAGGACCAGCAGGCCGACGGTTTCGTTATGCCGATTGTGCAGCCGGATACCGATCAGGTGAACCCGTGGACATTCCAGCGCCAGCAGCACCTTTTGCAGATCGGCTGCGTTTTCGAAGCCCAGGCTGGTGACCACATTGTCGGCGCTGGACAACTGCTGCATCCACTGAGGGCTCTGTGAACCCTGGAGTTCGTAACCTTGAATACCAAACGTCGACAACGCCTGAGAGGTCTCGTTGATCACCAGACCGTGGGGCTCCATGCGGTCGCCGTCCTGCTCGCGCAGGTAAATCAGGCCCGCCTGGGCCTGCCCGATCTTCACGGTTTCGAACAGCACCCGTTGCAGCAACGGGGCGAAACGAGTCTCGGCGCTCAAGCTGTCAGAGATCTGGAAAAAGCTCGCGAGGGTGTCCTTCATGCGCGTCATCGACACGCTCAGTTGGTCGACTTCCAGCACGGGGGAGCGTCGGCTGACGGGAAAGTTGAAGTTGAAACTGCGGATCGCATCGGCTTCTTGCACGAGTGAACGTAAGGGTTTGACCAGAATTCTGGAGGTGAGCCACCCCAGCGGCAGGCACAGCAACAACGTTGCCAGCGTGATCAACGCCCCTTGCCAGCGCATGCGGTAGGCATCGACCAGTAATTCATCTTCGGGCACTAACAGCGCCAACTGCAATCCTTGCGGCCCGCCTTCCTGCATGCTGCTGCGGGCCACAATCCATTCGCGACCGGCGGCGTCCAGGCGATTTCCCTCGGACGGATGGGTGAGCAGGGCACCGAGTGCCGGATTCAGATCGGCCGCCTTGATCAAGCGTGCGGTCTGGTCGTCGACGATCAGACGGCTGCTGTCGGGATAGGCAACGGCATTGCCCTCGGCATCGAACAGCACGATTTCGGTATGCGGGGTCACCACATGTTTGGCCAGCGTCGCCGACAGTTCGGCGAGGGTCAGGTCGGCGCCCATCACCGCATTTTCGCCGCTGCGCCGGGCTAGCGTCGTCCCGACATGGTGAGTGGAGAAAAAGACATAGGGTTCGGTGGTGATCTGGCCCTCATCGCTGCGAGCACTGGTAAACCAGGCGCGTTTGCGCGGATCGTAGGTTTCTTCAGGGTTATCCTGGCGGCTGACGAGCGCCAGGTTTTGATCAAAAAACAACGACTGGGACCGCACCTTCCCGGCACCGGAAGGCTGTTCAATGCTCCAGACCTGATAGGCCGCATTCTCCGGGGCATTGGTGAGCGTTCTCAGGGCGGGGGTGCGCAGGGGGCGTACCATGAAAAAGTCGCCATTGCCGTATCCCAGGTACAGCGAGGCCAGGTTGGGATTGTCTTTGAGCGACTGGCTAAAGGGTTTCAGCAGCGCGAGCCGTTGCTCCAGCGCGGGCGCCTCGGTCGCCGGGTTGTCCGCCAGCAGGCTCAACAGATGGCGAATCGGTTCATAAGTGCCCTGCAGGTCCAGCCGGACATCCTGTTCGATGCGGTTGAACAGTTTTTCACTGCTGGACAAGATGATCTGCGTGGTTTGCCGGTAATTGAAAATGCCCAGCACCACGCCCGTGAGTAGCAGCAGGAAGGTAAACATCACGCTGATATGGACGTGCAGCGGAAACCTGCGTGGATCGGGGCGCAGTGGGTTGGACATTACTGGTCTCTCCGTGATGGTTAACACACTGCTCAGCCGTCCAAGCATAGTTAAGGCTCCATCGTTCTGCTCCTGTCGTTGTGCCCTATTTGTTGTTGCAAGGCGTGCTCCAGCTCGAGCATGGCGTGCTTGATGGCTTGGGTGCAGTCGGCTACGTTTTCGGGGTGGAACGCTTCACGGCAGGCGCTTTCGAGCGCTTCGCAGCTGTCGATCAATCGACTCGCCTGGACGATGCGCGCCGCCCCCTTGATTTTGTGAGCGATATCGAGGAATGACTGGGGGTCTTTGCAGGGTGACAAATCCAGCAATTCCTGGCGGTCCAGACGATTGCTGTTCAGCACTTCGAGCAACAGACGTTG
Source organism: Pseudomonas mucoides (assembly GCF_015461845.1). Lineage (GTDB taxonomy): Bacteria > Pseudomonadota > Gammaproteobacteria > Pseudomonadales > Pseudomonadaceae > Aquipseudomonas > Aquipseudomonas mucoides. The sequence goes on from NZ_JACOPW010000005.1 coordinate 395,183, forward strand.
ATCCAGCTTTGGATTGCCGCCGGTGAGCAGCTGCAGTCCTTCGAGGCTGAATGCGGGGCGGGCGATCGGTTTGACGCGTTCAATCCACAGTCTCAAGGCCGCGAGGCTGAGGGGCTTGAACAGGCAGTCGTCCATCCCCGCGTGTTTGCAGCGTTGTACTTCTTGCGGTTGTGCGTTGGCGGTGAAGCCCAGCAGGGTGCACGCCTCGCGCGACTGTTGCTGTTCGTATTGGCGAATCAGGCGGGCCAGTTCGTAGCCATTCATGACCGGCATGTTGCAATCGACAATCACCAGATCGAACAGCCCGTGCTTCCATGCCTCGAACCCGGTTTCGCCATCCGTTTCAGCGCAGTGGTGGTGCCCCAAAAACTCCAGTTGCTGGCACATGAGCAAGCGATTGGCCGGGTGATCGTCGACCACCAGGACGTTCAACGGAGTTGAGGTAGGGTGAACAGTCGCTTCGACGGTTTTCGGTCTCAGGTCTGGCGGCAATGTCGTCAGGTGCAGCGCTATCTCGACCTGCGTACCGGCACCGACCTGGCTACGCAACTGCAGACTGCCGCCCATCATCTCGCACAGCGTACGGCTGATCACCAGGCCTAACCCGGCGCCTCCTCGGGTCGACTGCGCGCTGTGGGTTGCCTGAGTGAATGGCTCGAACAAACGCTGTTGATCCTGCTCGCTGATGCCGATTCCGCTGTCCTGAACCTGCACGCGCAACAAAACCCGCTCGGGCTCGTCTGTGGCCTGCCACTCCACCACAATCCGCACCTGACCCTGTTCGGTAAACTTGATGGCGTTGCTGACCAGATTGGAAAGCACCTGCTTGAAGCGCATCGGGTCCAGCAACACATCGGGTGGCGGATGGGCGGGGCTCAAGTCCAGTAACAGATGCAGGTGTTTCTGTCGGGCGAGGCCGTCGAAGATCCTCACCACCGACGCTACCGTTTCACCCAGATGGACGCGCTCCGGATTCAGGCTCAAATGCCCGGATTCGATGCGCGCAATATCGAGAATGTCCCCGATCAGTTCCAGCAGGTCCTTCGCCGAGTGGTATGCGACGTCGATGGCGGGTCGGTCCGGATGAGCGGGTTCGATACGTTTGAGGGTCAGCTCCAGCATGCCGATGATTGCATTCATCGGGGTGCGAATCTCATGGCTCATGGTCGCCAGAAAAGTGCTTTTGGCTCTGTTCGCTTCATCGGCGCGTTCCTTGGCGGCTCGAAGGTCATCAAACAGTTGTCGCCGCTCGCTGATGTCAATCCAGCCACCAATGATGCCCTGTACTTCACCCTTCGAGTCCCGGTAAGGCAACACCCAGTGGTAAATCGTCAGTTTGCGACTGCCGATTTGCAACGTGCGATCGAGAATCAACGGTGCACCTTCGTTTACGACTCGCTGATAGTCAGACTCAAACTCCCGTGCCTCGAACGCGTTGCTCAAGTTGCCTTGAATGACACTTTTACCGATCACGTCTTCGTACTTTGCGCTGAAGGCTTCCAGGTAACTGTCGTTGCAGCTTTGCAGCACCCCCTGACGGTCCCGCACGTAGATCGGATGCGGCGTGCCGTTGACCAGCGATCGCATGAACTCAAGTTGGTCATTCAATGCGAGTTCAGCCGCCTGACGCTGTTTGATCTGACGACGCATGTAAGCGTTCCAGGCAACAGACATCAGCAGTAGCAGGCCAACCCCCAGCACCACCTGATAGAACACCCGGTGGTAGTTGCGCCAGGTGTTTTGCGATGTCGAGGCGTAACCCCGCCAGCGGCTGTTGATAATGCCCAGTTCTTGCGGGGTAATGCTCAGCAACGCCTTGTCGAGGATGGCGCTCAGTTCTTTGGCGTCGCGTCCGGTTGCTAGGGAAAACGCAGCCTGTTGCGTGCCAACGGTGGAACTGATCTGAAGCGTCTGCTCGAAGACTCTGGATGAGATGAAGTAGTTCGCAATCACCAGCGAGGTTACGGAGCCTTCAGCCTTGCCCTCTGACACCAGTTGCACGGCACTGAAGGTGTCGGGGGTTTCGATCAGAGTGAGGTTCGGGAACTCGAGACGCAGGTAATCCACCATCGGATTACCCTGGGCAATCGTCAGGCGTTTACCCGAAAACTGTGTGAGGTCGTTCGGACTGCCGGCCACTTTGCGCGTCAGCAGGACAAAAGAGTTTTCCAGATAAGGGCGGCTGAAATTCAGCAGCGTTTCACGGTGTGCGCTGGGCAGCAGGGCGGCAATCAGGTCGGTCTGATGCTGACCGATACGATCAATCATCTCGTCATCACTTCGGCTGCGTTGGATCTCGAAGCGCAAACCGGTGCGCAACCTGATCAGTTCGAGCAGATCGGCAGCGACACCTCGAAAGTTGCCGTCGTTATCGAAAAATGTCAGCGGCGCAAACGCTTCATTGACCACCACGCGAACCACCGGATGTTGCGCCAGCCAGCGTTCTTCGCGAGTGGTAAGTTGCAGTTTGTGATCGGTGAGAAGAATGTCGCTGCCTGCACTCCAGCGTTTGGCAATCTCTTCCCGCGAATGGGTGGGCGTGGCATTCAGTATCGTGTTGATGATCCCAAGCAGTTCCGGGTTGTTGCGGTGCACGGCAAAACTGAAGCCGTGGACTTCGTGTTTACCGAAGTTGGCCATCCGGACGTTGTTCAGGTAACCCTTGTTGATCAGGTAGTGGGTCGAAATGGTGTCACCGAGAAAGACGTCCGCCTGGTCGAACGCAACCGCGTTAATTGCATTCTGGTAAGACGGGTAGGCCGTGATGATCGCCTTTGGATACAGGGCTTTGACTTCTTCCATCGGTAAATAGTGGTACACCATGCTCAACCGCAATCCGGCCAGTCCATCGGACAGGGATCGGGTTTCTCCTTCGCGTGTCACCAGAACCGGTTGGTCCGCGGCGTAAGGTGTCGACAGCACAATATCGGCGTTACGGGCCTCAAATCCGTTGGCGCTGCCGAGCATGTCGACCTCACCGTTTTCCAGCGCCTTGATGGCATCTTCCCGGGATGCGTAGCGCTGAACCTTGACTGGCAGGCCGGTCGCCTTGCCAAGGATGCCGGCGTAATCAGCGGTGAAGCCTTCATAGTCGCTGCCGCTGCTGGTCAGGTCGAAAGGCGGGTAATCGGGGGCTGAGCTACCCAGAATCAATTCGCGTTTGTTTTTGATCCATTGTCGCTGTGATTTATCCAGTTGTACTTCCATGTGCCCGACCATTGAGCGACTGAGCAGGGTGTAATGCTCGCTGGCGGAGTGTGTCGCAGACACTGAGGTGCTCAGGCACAAGCCGGCAGTGATCAGTATCAGATAATCCTTTAAACGACTGGGCATCCGGTCTCTCACACTAAGGCGTTGCGTTTTGCCATATCGATAAGTTCAACCAGTGATTTGGCTTTGAGTTTTTGCATCAAGCGTTTTTTATAGGTGCTGACGGTCTTGTTGCTCAGGAACATGCCCTTGGCAATTTCCTTGTTGGTGCGGCCTTGTGCAAACAGTTGCAATACCATCAATTCCCGGTCGTTGACTGACTTGAATAGCTCCAGGTCGGCATATCGCGTGTCATCGCTACGGACGGGGTTCAGCGCCTGGCTGGGGAAGTAGTTGTAACCGGAAAGCACCGCTTTGATTGCACTGACCAGCTCACTCAGGTCTTCCTGTTTGCAGACATATCCCGACGCGCCGGACTGCATGCAGCGAATACCGAACAAGGTCGGGCACTGGGCCGTTAAAACCAGGGTTTTTAACGGAGTACACATGGCATTAAAACGGGATAGAACTTCCAGTCCATCCAGTTTGGGAATGCTGATGTCGAGAATAACCAGGTCTGGCATGCATTCGCGGACCATCTGCATGGCGTCGACCCCGTTATCCGTTTCGCCGACGACTTTATAACCTTCATGTTCGAGCAACATTCGGACGGCAAGACGGATAACGGGGTGATCGTCGACAATAAAAACGGAGTTCATAATCAGATCCCATGCGAGCTCAAATAAAGCGCGCACCTTAGCTCAGATAGTTGAGGGGGCGCATGAACTGACAGGTCGATAGCAGTGATATAGGACAAGTCCTACAATTGAAGAGGAATGGGACTACGTTCCAGTTCGGATTTGAATGAGGATCAAGAGAAGTGTTGTATGTAGTAAGTTGATTATTGAGTGATAGGTTTTTAGGAAGATGTCAGGGTCAATAAGTTTATAACGTCTGATTGTTTCAATGATTTTATCAAGTAACCAGGCCGCGGTAGATCTGTTGGTCGGCAGCTTTAAGTGTGTCCAGTTTCGCCGGATGTCAGACTACTCGAATGTATTGCCTGATCATTCCAGCACTCGACCCGCGTTCGGACAATCTGAACAGCGGGTCGGGGCGGGGGCGTCAGCGGCTTGAGCGACCGGTCATTTCCAGGGCCATTTCACTGGCATAGCTGTCGGTCATGCCGGCGATGAAGTCGATCATCCGCAGGAATGAAGTGTGCAAAGGCCCGCGAGGATCGGGTGCATTGTTGCCCAACAAGTCGAGGATGCGGCGACTTTTGAACGACGGCGTTCGACCATTGTGTTGTTCCAGTGCCGCGCCGCAGAAAGCGTTCAGTAGAATCTCCAGCGTGGTGTAGGCGCCGATTTCATGCAGTGTCTTGCGCTTGTCCTGGAAGATTTTTTTCCTGGCCATGTCTTTGGCATTCAGGACACAGCGCTTGGCCGGGCCATGCATGTGCTCCACCAGATCGCCGGGCAGTGTACCGGCCAGCAGGGCGTCCTGTTGTTCGACGAAGGCCCGGGCCGCTGCATTGGTCAGGTGTTCGATGGCTTTGCCCCGCAGGATGGCCAGCTTGCGTCGGCGCGAGTCCAGCGGGCCCAATTGGCGATAGGTTTCCGGAAGATCGTCGCCCACCAGATTGAGCAGTAACGACTCGACTTCGGCGTACTCCAGCAACTCCATTTCCAGGCCGTCTTCCAGGTCGATCAGCGCGTAGCAGATGTCATCGGCGGCTTCCATCAGGTACACCAATGGATGGCGTGCCCAGCGCTGCTCCTCCAGTTGAGGCAGGCCGAGTTTATGAGCGATCTGCTCCAGCAACGGCAGTTCGCTCTGATAACAGCCGAACTTGTGCTTCTTGTAGCCCAGCGAGTCAGCGTGCTTCGCCGTCCAGGGATACTTCAAGTAAGTACCCAGCGTGGCGTACGTCAGCCGCGTACCACCATCGAACTGGTGGTACTCCAATTGAGTGAGCACACGAAAGCCTTGGGCATTGCCTTCGAAATTCAGGAAGTCATTACGTTCGACTTCGCTCATGTCATCCAGCCAGCCACGGCCTGCGGCCTGCTGGAACCAGTGACGGATGGCGTCTTCGCCGGAGTGACCGAAGGGTGGATTACCGATGTCATGCGCCAGGCAAGCCGACTGCACCACCATCCCCAGGTCACTCGGTTCGCACCAGTCTGGCAACGCGCTGCGGATGGTTTCACCGACACGCATGCCCAACGAGCGCCCGACGCAACTGACTTCCAGCGAGTGGGTCAGGCGCGTGTGGATGTGATCGTTACTGGTGACCGGATGGACTTGGGTCTTGCGTCCCAGCCGGCGAAAGGCACCTGAGAAAATAATGCGGTCATGGTCTTTGTGGAAAGGGCTGCGGCCGAGTTCTTCCGGGCTGTGCAGCGGCTTTCCGAGGCGTTCGCGGGTAAGCAGGGTTTGCCAATCCAAGGCTGGTCTCTCCGTCAGGTGACTGATGCCTTAGCCTAGAGCCCGGCGGCGTCGATGTCGATGAGCAGCAGTCGCTCGCCATTGTCGAAAAATTGCCCGGCGGTGAGGCAATACTGGTTGCTGGTGGCATCGCGGTACGTGTTGGAAAGTGTAAGCCGACGCTCGTCCCAACCCTCTGCCAACAAGTGATAGAAATACGGACGCCATGACCAGTTGTGACCCAGGTACCGGGTGTCCGATTCCCAGGCGTTGTTTCGCCATTCAAGGTTGGGCGTCAGTTGCGTGCCGTGGCGATCGCATTGATAGAAGCGCAACAACCAGGGGAATGCGTCCAGATGGGGCAGGGCGCTGAGCGGTGCGTGGGCTTGGGCCCATGTCTGCAACAGGGTCATCAGCTCGCCGAGTTGCTGGCGCATGACCATCAGCCGCCCACGCTCAGCCAGTTTTTGTTGAACATACCGTTGGCGCAGCTGTGCGAAGCGCTCGACAAAAGCGTCCGCGGCAAAGAAGTCGGCTTGTGCCTTGGCAAACAGAAAACCCTGCACGTACCGGGAGCCGCACTCCAGGGCAAAACTCAATTGAGCCTCGGTTTCCACCCCTTCGGCAATGATCCAGCAACCGGTTTTCTCGGCCATCTGCGCCAGCGCCTTCACCACATCGCTGCTTGGACCGCCCAATGCCGCCGCCTGGAACAAGCGCATGTCGAGTTTGAGAATGTCCGGTTGCAGGGCCAGTACGCGATCGAGTTGAGAATAACCGGCGCCGAAATCATCAATGGCGATTCGTGCGCCTGCCTCTCGGTAGCGAGCCACGACGTCAGCCAGGCGCTGAATGTCGCCGCCCAGTTCGGTTATTTCGAAGACGATGCGTTGCGGGTCGACGTTGTGCCTGCGCAGTTGTTTGAGGCTTGGCAGCGCTTGATCCGGGCGCAGGCGATTGATCCAGCGCGGGGAAATGTTCAGGCTGAGAAACCAGTCCGAGGGCGCTTCATGCAAACGACTGAGCGCGTTGTCGCGGATCTGCCGATCAAGACGCCGCAACGCGATGGCGGGTGTCCTCGGGTCGGCGAAAAGCGGGCCCACCGAGGCCAGTTGACCGTCGGCCTGTTGCAGTCGGCCCAATGCCTCGACGCCGGCGATACGGCCGGTGGCGGTATCGATGAAGGGTTGAAAGCAGGCGAGCGGTTGCCCGTCGATCACGAGGCCTCCTTGGTTAAGGTCTTGTTTTTGGATACCTGGTCACCGGATAGGCACACAGGATTGAACCCCTCGATAGAGAGGCTCATCCCGGTGGTATTGCAAGAATGCAGCCAGAGAGTGGCTATTTAGTCTTTTCGCGAGTTGCTTTGCAGGACCAGCTTGATCAAGGGCCCCAGGCTGGTGCCCAGACGAACCAGCCGAGTCAGGCTGCTGGCGCCGCCGTTGCGGGTACTCTTGCCGGTCAGAAAGCCGAGCAAGGTGACAGCTGCCACGCCCCAGAGCGGGGCGTGCTTGATGCCAAAACTGTCCTGCAGGTCTTGCTTCATTCCGCGAATCCGCTGCAAGGGTTGTAGCAGTTCCCGGGACTCGAGGCGGATTTCCTGACGGTGCATTTCCATGCGCAGGCGAATCAGTGCCTTGCGCATTTCCGCGCGCGAGCTGTTATTGGGCAGTTGAGGCAGGCTCATGGCAACAGGCGCTCCCGATCGTTGGCCAATTCTTCCAGGGTGCCATGGAAGGGCGAGGACTCATCGAAGACCGCTGCTTTCAAACGCAATCCACAGAAGATCGCGGCTAGGGTATAGAACACGCAGAGCCCGATGATGGCGGCGAGGCGATAGGTGTCCCAAAACACAATCAACACCAGCGTCGACAACCCCACCAGCAACAGCAATGCAAAGACCAGCGCCAGGCCTGCAAACAGCAGCAGGCTTACGGTGCGCGCTTTTTGTTCCTGCAACTCGATGCCGAACAGTTCGACATGGCTGTGCAACAGTCCGAGAAACGCGGCACCCAGGCGCCGCGATGAAGCGCTTGTGCCCGTCGCCGACGAGCCGGATTCGCCGATAGACATATCAGCGCCGAGAAGCTAGCAGGCCAATGAGGAAACCTACCCCAGCGGCGATGCCGACCGATTGCCATGGGTTGGCCTGCACGTAATCTTCGGTCGCGGTGACAGCGGCCTGACCGCGTTCGCGCAACGAGTCTTCGGTCAGCTTCAGGGTTTCCCGGGCACGCAACAGACTGTCGTGGATCTGGGTGCGCAGTTCATCTGCCTGATCGCCGGCCAGGGTCGCGGTGTGCTCCAGCAACCGCTCTGTGTCACTGACCAGGGTCTGAAAATCGTTCATCAGGATTTCTTGAGCAGTCTTTGCCTTGATGCTGGCCATGGGTGGATCTCCGTAAGTGGCTTCTGATGGGTTCGAGTATGAGCCTTGTGCGAAGGTTCAGTACAAATGACTGGTACAACTTTTGCTGTGTCGTGGTGCGTTTGCCGGCGCCGATGCGCTGTTGCCGGGCATGATTTCAGGAAAACCTCGGCTCAAACAATAAAAACTCGCGCGATGATTTCGCTCTGATGCGCCAAAGCGGTTCATGGGGATCAGTGATTCGATCCGCATAAGCCGCAACTTGGTGCGTCAGCAGTCTGCGTGAACTGCTTTGGTGCTTTTTTAGCCTTTAGGTCTGCCATTCCATGGAAAATCTGCAAAGCGCTGTGGACAGTCTGGTCCATAGCTCCAATACATTGTTCATCCTCATTGGCGCGGTCATGGTGCTGGCCATGCACGCCGGTTTCGCCTTTCTTGAGGTTGGCACGGTTCGGCAAAAGAACCAGGTCAACGCCTTGTCGAAAATTCTCAGCGACTTCGCCATTTCGACCCTGGCCTACTTCTTTATAGGCTATTGGATTTCCTACGGGGTGACGTTCCTGCAACCGGCGGCGGTGATCAATGCCGACCATGGTTATGGATTGGTGAAATTCTTCTTCCTGCTGACCTTTGCAGCCGCCATCCCGGCGATCATTTCCGGCGGCATTGCCGAACGCGCCCGGTTCGTCCCGCAATTGTGCGCGACCGCGCTGATCGTGGCGTTCATCTATCCCTTTTTCGAAGGGATGATCTGGAACGGCAATTATGGTTTGCAGGCCTGGTTGCTGGCGCGATTTGGCGCCAGCTTCCATGACTTTGCCGGTTCCGTGGTGGTGCATGCCATGGGCGGCTGGCTGGCCCTCGCGGCGGTGTTGTTGCTCGGGCCGCGACAAGGACGCTATCGCGATGGCCGCCTGGTGGCGTTTGCTCCGTCTAGCATTCCCTTCCTCGCCTTGGGCTCGTGGATCCTGATTGTTGGCTGGTTTGGCTTCAACGTCATGAGCGCCCAGACCCTGCAAGGCGTGAGCGGACTGGTGGCAGTGAACTCGTTGATGGCCATGGTCGGCGGAACCGTGGCGGCGCTGATCGTCGGGCGCAACGACCCAGGCTTTTTGCACAACGGCCCATTGGCCGGGCTTGTGGCCATTTGCGCAGGCTCCGACCTGATGCACCCGGTGGGCGCACTGGTGACCGGCGCCATCGCCGGGGCGCTGTTTGTCTGGTGCTTTACCGCGGCGCAGGGCAAATGGCATATCGACGATGTGTTGGGCGTGTGGCCTTTGCACGGTCTGTGTGGCGTGTGGGGCGGTATCGCGTGCGGCATTTTTGGCCAGAGTGCGTTGGGCGGCCTGGGCGGTGTAAGTCTGATCAGCCAGTTGATCGGCACCTCGCTGGGTGTGGTCGTGGCGCTGGCTGGTGGTTTTGCGGTGTATGGAACGATCAAGGCGTTTCATGGACTGCGCTTGAGCCAGGAAGAGGAGTACTACGGCGCGGATTTGTCGGTGCATAAGATCGGCGCCGTCAGTCAGGACTGAATCAATTTTCCGCATCTTCAGCTCCGGGATAAAAATCGTGGAGCATCCGATAGCGATCATGCCGGATCTGATCGGCCCGCTCCTGTACCTGATGGGCGGGCAGTCCCAGCATGATCAGTGCATGGGAGGCGAGCATCAGGCTGGACTCCAGCAACTCGGGTACGACTTCGTTGGCGCCGGCTTCTTTCAGCTCGGCCAGTTGGCTGTCATCGCGGGTACGAACCAGAATCGGCACTCTTGAATTGATCCGGCGAGCCTCCTTGAGGATCGCCAGCGCGATGTCAGGTTGGTCCACCGCAATTACCAGCAACCTGGCACGCGCCAGTCCGACGGCAAGCAGTAATTCACCTCGACGCGAGTCTCCATAGTGCACGCTGCTTTCGCTGACAGCCGCTTCCTCAACCCTGACCGGATCGTGGTCCAGTGCAATGTAAGGTTGTTGCTGATGACTCAGGCAGCGACCGATGGACTGGCCGACGCGCCCGTAACCACAGATGACCACATGCTTGTCCAGATCCGCGTTCAGCGCGCTGATCTCTTCAAGTTGGGCCTCCTTGTTGGATTTTCGATGCAGATGTTTTGCGATGGATGGGGCCGCGCGCAGCATCAGTGGCGTGACCAACATCGAACAGAACGTCGCAGCCAGCAGCAAGCCGCCGAGTTGCGCGGGCATCAGATCGCTTTGCTGCATCTGCGCCATCAGCGCAAAGCAGAACTCACCTCCCTGGGCCAGTGCCAGACCGCTGCGCCAGGCGGTTTCGCCATCGCTGCCACGCCATTTGACCAGCAGCGCCACCACGGTGCCCTTGATCAGCAGCAATCCCAGGGTCAGGCCAAGGATCAGCAGCGTGTGGCTGGCGAACAGATTCAAGTCGATCAGCATGCCGATGGTGACGAAAAACAACCCGAGCAGAATGTCCCGAAACGGTCGGATATCGGCCTCGACCTGATGCCGGTAATGACTTTCGCCCAGCAGCATGCCGGCGAGAAACGCGCCCAGGGCAGGGGAAAGCCCCAGCAAGTGAGTCAGCCAGGCGGTCAGCAGGACAATCACCAGAGCCAGCAGTACAAACAGTTCGGCGGAGCGGGCGGCGGCGACTTCATGGAACAGTCTTGGCAACAACCAGCGGCTGGCCAATAGCAACCCGCCGAACAACACCACGGTTTTTATCAGGGTCAGGGGCAGCGCCCAATACCAGGCCTGATCACTGTTTCCGGCGAACACGGGCACCAGTGTCAGCAGCAAGACGGCCACCACGTCCTGGAACAGCAATACGGCGATGGCATTCTGGCCATGACTGCTGAAAATTTCGCCAAGGCTGGTCAACTCCTTGCTGACGATGGCCGTGGACGACAGCGCCAGCCCCGCGCCCAGCAACAGCGCGGGAGTGACCGGCATCCCGAACATCATCAGTAAAACACCCAGCAACAGTCCGCAGGCCAACACTTGCAAACTGCCAAGGCCGAACACCACATGTCGCAGTGCGATCATTTTCGTCAGGGAAAACTCAAGACCGAGGGAGAACAGCAAGAACACCACACCTAATTCGGCAAGGTGTGGCAACCCTTCGCTCTCATCTACCCAATTGAACGCGGTCGGGCCAATCATCAACCCCACGCACAGGTAGCCGAGGACCGGGGGCAATCGCAGGCGCTGGAACAACGCGATGACCACTAGAGAGGAAACGAGAATAATCAAGAGATTGGCAAACACTAAAAGCTCCGCTGACAGACGCTGGCTACTCAAGCGTAGAAGCAAAAAAAACGTGAGCATTGCTTAAATGGCACAAACGACGCCTGATGTGCGTCAGGGTTATTCCGCCATCATGGCGATTCATGTTGTCGGGCAGAAAATTCGACGGCTCGACGGCTTTTCGGGGCAGGCCTAGAATAGTTACTTAATTTTTTCGGTTGAGCGCTCATGCCTCCTGAATGTCAGCTGTTCGGCACCCTGGGGTGCCATCTCTGTGAAGTGGCCGAAGCCGAGCTGATGCCGTTGGTTGAACACGGTCTGCTGGTCGAGCTGGTAGATATTGCTGACGATGAAACCTGGTTCGCCGCCTACAGTCTGCGCATTCCGGTCCTGCGACGAGTCGATACCGGCGCGGAACTCGGTTGGCCATTCAGTGCCGACGAGGTGGTGGCGTTCTTGCGTTAAGCGGTTTTTGTGCTGGCGATGGTCCCGTCTGTCGAACTTTGCGACTGATCCCCTTGGCTTAACCGATGCTCTTCGGATACTGTATGCGTATACAGTTATTCGGAGTGCTGCCTTGACGTCCCGGGTTTCCGGGTTTGAGCAGGCAGTTCCAGGCGTGAGAGGGATGAATCGTGGTCAATGTCGAACAATTGAAAAACAGCGTGAACCGGATGTCGGTCGATGTTGTGCGCGAGGCTGTCCTCGAATTGCGTCTGGACGGTTTGGTGACGGAAGGAAAAACGCCTTTTAACAAATTGCACTTCAACACCTGTTTTGCCGAGATCGAGGCGCTGTTCCAGCGTGCGGGTTACCACCGGCAGCTGGATGTCGTGGGCTATCAGGGGTTGTTGTACGCACTTTACGACCCGGCTCGCTGGGAAGCCGTCGATGTGTTGCGCTGGCTCAAGGAATTCACCGAAGCGGCGGCGCGTACACAGATTCCGGCATGAGGATTCTCCGCTAGGTTCGATTCGGCCACTGTTGGATAATGCTGCCCTGTATTGAGGGTTAGAGCTTTCGTATGTCCACTTCATCTTTTTCTGCCGCACACAGCCAGGCCAGCACACTCTACTTGCCGCCGGGTTCGTGGCTGACCGTTATCGATTGCCTGTGCGAGCATTTCAGCGCTATCGGTCGCGAACAATGGCTGGACAGGGTGGCCCGCGGTCGCGTGCTCGACGGGCACGGAATGCCGATTGCATTCGATCTGCCGTACAAGGAAGGGCTGCGGATTCATTATTTTCGTGAGGTTGCGGACGAAAAGCCGATCCCGGTGGTCGAGTCGATCCTCTATGCCGATGAGCATTTGGTGGTCGCTGACAAACCGCATTTTTTGCCGGTGACTCCGGCAGGCGAGTACGTTGAACAAACGTTGCTGAGGAGATTGATCCGTCGTCTGGACAACCCACACCTGGTGCCGTTGCATCGTATTGACCGGCACACCGCGGGGCTTGTGCTGTTTTCCGCCAACCCGAAGAGCCGCTCTGCGTATCAATCGTTGTTTCCGACACGGCAGATTGAAAAGTACTACGAGGCAATCGCCCCTGCATTGCCTGATCTGACCTTTCCATTGGTGCATAAAAGCCGGCTCATCGATGGCGAGCCGTTTTTCCGCATGCAGGAAGGTCCGGGTATCAGCAATACCGAGACAGCGGTCGAGGTTCGGGAAAAGAACGGAGATCTCTGGCGGTATGCGCTTTACCCGGTGACGGGCAAGAAACATCAATTACGGGTGCACATGACTGCGCTGGGCGCCAGTATCTGTAACGACCCGTTTTACCCGCAGGTGCTCAAGGACGTTGAAGATGATTATGCCAATCCGCTGAAACTGCTCGCGCAGGGATTGCGGTTTATGGATCCGGTCACCGGCCAGGAAAGAGCGTTTGAAAGCACCCTCATCTTGCAGTGGTGAAAAAATCCCGGCCACGAAAAAGCCCGCGTCAAGCGGGCTTTGTCTTATCTGGCCGGTGCAGTAAAGATTACAACTCTTTAACGGTACGAACCTGATCCTTGTTGATGCGGGTTTCCTTGCCATCCAGCTGTTCGAATTCGTAGAAGCCCGATTTTTCATCGTACTTTGGCGAGTCGACTGCCTGGATTTCGCGGCCATCATTCAAGGTGATCACTGTCGGCGATGCGCAGCCCGCCAAGGTCGCGAGGCCTGCTGCGAGCATGAGAGTGGCGAGGGTCCGATGGGTCATGAGTGTATCTCCGAATAAGAATTCTTTTGGTTACTGAGCTTGTAGACGTACACAACGCACGCAAGTTCCTTGGCTAGTGTCATTCTGACACGGTATGCGCGCTTAGCAATTCCGGGGTGTTCAGGTTGGCCAGTCGAGGGTCGTTGTCTGCGCATTGCAGGGCGGTTGCCTCCAGTTTACGCATGATGCGTCCAGGGCTGCGTTCACCTTCATTCCATGCCGTGTCGAACGCGGCGCAGAGAGCGACAGGGATAACGCACAGCAACGGTTCCCAATGTGCACCCTGGCGCAGCATCAGCGGTTTGTCCGGATGCTGGCTGGCCATTTCGCGCATGCTGAGGAGCAGGGCATCGTCGATGCGGGGCACGTCGCACGGTAAGACCAACAAATAAGGATGACGGGCAGCCTTGAGGCCGGCGCGAATCCCGGCGAGGGGGCCGGGAAAATCGCCTTCGTCGTCATGGACCAACTGATCAGCGTAGGGCGCGTATTTATCCAGGTTCCTGTTGCACGAGATGATCAGGTCATTGCTCAGGTCGCGGGTCTTGCGATGCAGGTGCGCGATCAGCGGCGCGCCGTGCCATTCCAGCAAACCCTTGTCCTGACCGCCCATGCGTTGGCCGCGGCCACCTGCCAGGAGCAGAATGGAGCAGGGTGGCAATGCCGGGTTCGAGGTCATGGCGGGTCTCCATGGGGGCGCTGAAAAAGTGAAGCGCTGTGATATAACACCGAGCTGTTTTTCCTACAACTGGACGAGCCTATGAAAGCCAAGGCTGATGTACCTTTCGCGCCGCTTAACATTGCGGTGCTGACTGTCAGTGATACCCGAACCCTGGAAACCGATACGTCAGGTCAGGTTTTTGTCGACCGCTTGAGCGCCGCCGGCCACAACCTGGCCGCTCGGGTTCTGCTTAAAGATGATCTCTACAAAATCCGCGCGCAAGTCGCCAACTGGATTGCCGATGAGGTGGTGCAGGTGGTTCTGATCACTGGCGGTACCGGGTTCACGGGGCGCGACAGCACGCCAGAAGCGGTGAGTTGCCTGTTGGACAAGCAGGTAGATGGGTTTGGTGAGCTGTTCCGGCAGATTTCCGTTGCGGACATTGGTACCTCGACCGTCCAGTCCCGGGCGCTGGCCGGTTTGGCCAACGGTACGCTGGTCTGCTGCTTGCCCGGTTCAACCAATGCCGTGCGCACTGGCTGGGATGGGATTCTCGCCGAACAGCTGGATTCCCGGCATCGTCCCTGCAATTTCGTCGCTCACTTGAAGCAGGCGCAACCCTGTGAATCCCGTGGGTAAGCCAGGTAAAACCGGCAGCCTGATGCCGGTCGAGGTGGCGCTGGCGCGCTTGCTGGAAATGGCAGAGGCCTCGCCCATCCGCGAGCGTGAGCGTTTGCCTGTGGCGCTAGTTCAGGGGCGCGTGCTCGCCGATGACCTGGTTTCAACCCTTGATCTGCCACCTTGGCCAAACAGCGCCATGGATGGCTACGCCCTGCGGGCCGCTGACTGGACGGGTGAACCGTTGGTGGTCAGTCAGAAGATCTTTGCAGGTCAGGCGCCCGAACCGCTACAACCCGGCACCTGTGCCCGCATCTTTACCGGTGCACCGGTGCCAGCAGGTGCCGACTGTGTCGAGATGCAGGAAAATGCCGAGGTTCAGGCGGATGATCGAGTCCGTTTCATCGAGCCCATGACCCCCGGTCAGAACATCCGGCCACAAGGTCAGGAGACAACGGTGGGCGAGCTTGTTTTACCGGCCGGTACGCGCCTTGGATCAATCGAACAGGGTTTGGCGGCATCGCTGGGCTGCGCTGAGCTCGATGTTGTTCGCAAGGTCCGTGTTGCGGTTCTCTCTACCGGAGATGAATTGGTTGAACCGGGCCAGGCCCTGGGCCCAGGACAAATCTACAACAGCAATCGCGTGTTGCTGTGCAGTTGGTTGCAACGCCTGGGTTGTGAAGTCATCGATGCCGGTATTCTTCCAGATGATCTGGAGACCACTCGTGTTCGCCTGGCTGAGTTGAACGAGGTTGATCTGATCCTCTCAACTGGCGGAGTGTCGGTTGGCGAAGCCGATTTCCTCGGCATGGCCTTGCGCGAAGCGGGCGAGTTGACGCTATGGAAGCTCGCCATCAAACCGGGTAAGCCGCTGACTTTCGGGCATTATCGCGGTGTGCCCGTGATTGGTTTGCCCGGCAACCCGGCGTCGACATTGGTCACTTTTGCGTTATTGGCAAAGCCCTATCTTCTGCGCCGTCAGGGTGTAAAAGAGGTCGAGCCATTGAAGTTCCAGGTGCCGGCCGGGTTTGTCTGGCCAAAGGCGGGCAATCGACGGGAATACTTGCGTGGTCGCCTGGAGAATGGTCGGGCGATCATTTACAAGAATCAGAGCTCCGGCGTACTTCGCAGTGCCGCCTGGGCCGATGGCCTGGTTGAAGTGTTGGAAGATCGCACGTTGATCGAGGGTGAATATGTAGTGTTCATTCCTCTGAGCGAAGTTCTGAACTGACGCGTAGGGCTCAGTTGCCGCAAGCCCGGTAAAGCGCCGGGTCTTGCGTGCATGGCTGACGCTTAACGAACCAGAAGTGTCACGACCTGATCAAAGCGGCTGTTGGCAACCCAACCCAACAGGCCGAGGACGACCGCTGCCCCGCCTGCCGAATAGGCAAGTCTGTGTTTGATGGATTTGACGTCATTGCGCACTTCATCCATGTCTCTTCGGATGTATTTCAGATGAGTTTCCAGTTCAATGACGCGAGGTTCCATGTCAACTCCTGCAGCGGGTTTTGCGTTGTTGTTGAATTCAGCCTGATGATTGGTGCGATTTTCCGAGAACGGCTTTACCGGAGGGAGCGGCAACTTGATGTCATGGGTTTGCATGGAGAAAGACGCTCCTTGCATCTATGCCCTTTGAATAGCCGAAGCTCATATAATTTGCTTTTGTAACCTTTGGTGAGTGTCTACTCATTGCCTGCACATCCCTGTGTGGTTGCTTTTGATGACGTATAGCCGCCGAAACCAAGGTGAACCATTCGCCCTGGCGGGTCAATTAAGCCGATTCCTCATATATCGTAAGAAAATATCCCGACCTGTAGGACCGCAAACCAGCATGCCTCGAAAAATCTCAACGTCGTGCGACCTTTATAGGGGGCAGTGAGGTCAACATCTCCTGAATGAATTCCAATCAGGAGCTACGACAATGAGTGAGCGCAAGGCGCTGTTGATTCTGCATGGCAAGCAGGCACTCAACGAGGAGGTCCGCGCGGCTGTCGAAGGCAAGCGCAAGCAAGGGTGGACACTGGCCGTGCGGTTGACCTGGGAAGCGGGGGACGCGCAGCGCTGGGTGGAAGAAGCGTTGAGCGCAGGCTATACGCAACTGATTGCCGGCGGCGGCGACGGCACGTTACGCGATATTGCCGAGGCCCTGGCGGCGCACCCGAATCAGGCCAGCCTGGTCTTGATGCCATTGGGTACGGCCAATGATTTTGCTCGCGCGGCTGGCGTGCCTTTAGCACCGGCGCTGGCACTGGATCTTCTGGAGGTTGCGCCACACGCTATCGATCTGGGGGAAGTAGGAGGCCAGGTCTTTCTGAACATGGCCACGGGCGGTTTCGGCAGTCAGGTCACGGCCAATACGTCAGAAGACCTGAAAAAAGTCCTCGGCGGCGCAGCGTATCTGTTTACCGGCTTATCACGCTTCAGCGAGTTGCATGCGGCTTATGGCGAGTTGCAGGGGCCGGACTTTCATTGGAGCGGCGAGCTATTGGCGCTCGGTATCGGCAATGGTCGGCAGGCGGGAGGCGGGCATGTGCTATGTCCGGAGGCGCTGGCTGACGATGGTCTGCTGGATATCAGTATTTTACCGGCACCGCAGGAAGTGGTCGGTACGTTGAAAAACCTGCTGGCCGATGGCTTTGGCATCGATAACATGTTCGTGCGCGCTCGTTTGCCCTGGGTCGAGATCAAGGTCTCGGAAGGTCTGCACATCAACCTTGATGGCGAACCTCTGGAGGGCGACAACCTGCGCTTTACGGCGCGTGCCGCAGCGTTGCGCGTGCATTTGCCGGAAAATTCACCCCTGTTGAGTACATTGCAGTCAGCTAATCGTCCAGGCTGATGATTTGCTCGCGTACGGCAAACAGGACAAGGCCGGCGACATCGTAGATCTGCAGGCGCTTCATGATCTGCGAGCGGTGGGTTTCAACCGTCTTGATACTGAGGCTCAGGCCATTGGCGATTTCCCGGGTGGATTTTCCGCGAACAATCAGTCGCAGGATTTCCAGTTGCCGGGCTGTCAGGTTATGTGATTCTTGCGTTTCCGGCTGCTGCTTCTGGTTCCGGATCAGCGCCTGATTGATGACCGTGTGGGCGATGGCAGGGCTGAGGTAGCGTTCGTTGTTGCGCAGGGCATCCAGCGCATGTTCCAGCTCGGTGGCCGTGGTGTCCTTGAGTAAATAGCCATGAGCACCGGACTCCAGCGCTTGCATGATGAGCGCGGGATCGGTGTGCATCGACAGAATCAGTACCTTGCTTTGCGGGCGTACCCGCTTGAGTCGCTGCAAGGCTTCAAGACCGCTGGTCTCCTTCATGGAGATATCCAGTAGGACGATGTCAGGGGACAGTTTCTCGACCATTTCGAGCAGCTGCGAGCCGTCATTGGCCTCGCCAACTACCGCATAGCCGGGAATGTCCAACACCAGGGCGCGTACGCCAGCCCTGATCAGCGAGTGGTCATCCACCAGAAGTAAATTACAAGTCAATGCAAAACCTTATTCGTACTGGCCCGTTCGAGCGCACGGGGCGCCCAGGGGAAAAGTGCTTCGATTTGAGTGCCTTTGCCCAGCACGCTACTCACGGCCAGGGTCCCGCCCAACTGATCGATCCGTTCCTGCATCCCGGCCATCCCCCGCTGTCCCTCTCGACCGGGATCAACCGCGGGTGCGAAACCCTGGCCGTCGTCGCTGATCAATAGTGTCAGGCCTTGGGGCATGCGCTGTAGTCGGACCAGAAGATTTTTTGCATCGGCGTGGCGCAAAATATTGGTCACTGCTTCCTGGGTGATTCGAAAGGCTGCCACCGCCATTTCTTCCGGGACGCCGGTCAACCGTTGATGGCATTCCAGGCTCCAGTGCAGCGAGGTGTTGGCCAGGGTCTTGAGCAGATGCGCACGCAGACTGGCCTCCAGCCCGAGACTCGTCAATTGCCTGGGATTAAGGATGGCCGAGACGTCACGAACTTTGGTCAGGGTTTCTTCCAGCGTGTCGCAGAGCACCGAACACTGGCCCTGCATTTCATCAGGCATCCGACGTTTGAGCCATTCACTTTGCAGTTTTGCGGCGGTCAGCAACTGGCCAATATCGTCGTGCAATTCTCTGCTCAGACGATGACGTTCATTTTCCTGTACTTCCAACAAGCGGTCCGCCAGCTCTTGCGGTTCAAATTTTATCGACTGGCTCGAGAGGCGATCCTGGACCCGGACGCAGGCCAGTGCCGCGAGATTGAACGCCAACAAGCTCAGTGCAAGGGAGGTGGAGAAACCGAAGACCAGCAGGCTGCCAAGTGCCGAACAGGTGCACAGCAATAGCGTGAGCCGTCGAGCGTTTTTCTGGGACGGTGGCCATGAGGTGACTGACTTGAGGCTGGCGTACATAGCGGATGGAGCCAATGAATGTTCGCTGCGGGCAGACCGGCCATAGTGGCTGACGGGTCTCTGTCTGAAAAGCTGTAGTGACTCGTCTTGAGCAGAGCGGGCTCCTCTGGTGGAACCACAGCCTTTAGCGGCTTGCTCTGATCTGAAGTCCACTTTGCCATTAATTGGCGTCAACTAATGGGCGGCATAATACCACTTAAGATACCGTTGGTCGCGTTTGGTATATATGCCCATAGCGTCAGGCAATAACGCGATGGACGAGAGTTCCACTATGGAAAAGTTTTACGAAGGGGAGTAACGATTAATATCGAGTTGTCGCGCAAAGGCATGAAATATTCAATTGCGACATGAGCCCACTCATTTATAGAGCGGCTGCATGGCAATAAGAATACACATGGCTAAGTTGTCAGACTCATTCAAGCCTGCCGTTCCGAATAGGAAACGAGCGTAAACGGTTTGGAATTAACCGGTAACTGAAAATGACTCTGTCCGACCTGCAGCGCAAAGGCTTCGATCAGGGAGGTCTGTTCGCTGTCATCCAGGCTGAGCTGCCCGGTGGTCTGATCGATGAGTTCGAGTTGCCAGGCCATCAGCGTGAAGCAATCCTTCAGCGCGCCCAAGGCGTGCTCGTGCAGGTCAATGTGGGGGTGGGCGTGGTTCAGCAAACCGTGAATATGCAGGGAAAACTCCGACACGGCTTCCAGCGCCAGGGCATCGGCCCGGCTTGCCAGTTTGAGCAGGCTGCTGAGCATGCAATCGATTGCGTCCTTGTCATTGCTGATCAACTGCAGATGGCTCAGGCACTCCTCCGACTTGGCCAGAAGTGTTTCCGCCTCGACAAGAAACTCTGGCAAACGCTGAGCCCACTGCTTGGGTTTCTTCGGCATGCTTATCTCCACAACGTCATGTCAAATGAGGGGATGTCGCGTATGTCGACCAGGACGTCCAACGTCCCGACGCTGCCATGCCGGCATGAGATCGCGCTCCTGCAGGCCTGAGTGCAGGCTTGGGAACTCGAGAGGGTGGATGGCCACTTACCTGCGATCGCACACAAAAGCCTGACTCCGTTCATGCAATGAGAATGGCGTCACATTAATGGCTATTGGATATCGCGAATATCAGGTTGGACCTGATTGTTAATAGGGGAATCCCTTACACGAGGGAACCTAACGTGCAAACCGTGGTCGCGCCGTCGGGAGTGAAGCAGATGAATCGCGGATGCAGTAAACCATGATGTTATTGTGACATCAATGCTCGATCGTGGCATTTTGTCTCAGGGTCAAGATTTGGCAATAACAGCCGATAACCCTCTTTAAGTGAATTAATCAGAACAAGCCCAGGAGTCATTAATGGCCGGCATTCTCGACACGGTAGACCAACGCACGCAACTGGTGGGTGAGAATCGCCTGGAAATTCTCATGTTTCGCCTGGCTGGCCGGCAATTGTTTGCGATCAACGTCTTTAAAGTGCAGGAAGTGCTGCAACTGCCCAAGCTGACCCTGATGCCACAGCGTCATCCATTCGTCTGCGGCGTGGTCAATTTGCGCGGCCAGACGTTGCCGGTGATCGACCTGTCCCAGGCCATCGGCATGCGTCCGCTGATCCCGAGCCCGACCAGCACGATCATCGTCACCGAGTACAACCGCTCGGTGCAGGCATTCCTGGTTGGCGGTGTGGATCGCATCGTCAACATGAACTGGGAAGCCATTCTGCCGCCGCCGACCAGCGCCGGTCGCCAGCATTACCTCACGGCGATCAGCAAGGTCGATGACCAGTTGGTGGAAATCATCGACGTCGAGAAAGTCCTGGCCGAAATCGTGCCGTACAACGCCAAAGTCTCGCGCGAAAAACTCGACGATCCGGTACTCGAACGCGCCCGTGGGCGTGAAGTGCTGCTGGTCGACGACTCCAATGTCGCACTGTCGCAATTGCGCGACACCCTGGGCCAGTTGGGTGTGAAGATGCACATTGCCAGCGACGGCTTGAAGGCGTTGAACATGCTCAAGGCCTGGGCGGACACGGGCGTGTCCATGACGGACAAGCTGTTGATGGTGTTCACCGACGCCGAAATGCCGGAAATGGACGGCTATCGCCTGACCACCGAAATCCGTAATGACCCGCGTCTGCGCGGCCTTTATGTGGTCCTGCACACCTCCCTGTCGGGAAGCTTCAACGACTCGATGGTGAAGAAAGTCGGCTGCGACAACTTCCTCTCCAAATTCCAGCCGGACAAACTCGTCGACGTGGTGCGCCAGCGCCTGATGCTCGACGAAGTCCCGGCCTGATCATGATCAA
Source organism: Pseudomonas mucoides (assembly GCF_015461845.1). Taxonomy (GTDB): domain Bacteria; phylum Pseudomonadota; class Gammaproteobacteria; order Pseudomonadales; family Pseudomonadaceae; genus Aquipseudomonas; species Aquipseudomonas mucoides. Next base: position 416,611 of record NZ_JACOPW010000005.1, read on the forward strand.
GGACTGGCCACTTTCCCTGTAGGAGCGAGCCGCCCGGAGCAGGCTCGCTCCTACAAGGGGGCAGTGCTCTGTTTTCAGCCTTTGATTCGGTGACCAAGCTCGTATAGGGTGGCCTTTTTTGACCATCAGGGAGCTGGCCATGTTGCGTCTGAGCGCGCTTTACCGTTATCCGTTGAAATCCGGCAAGGGTGAAACCTTGCAACAGGTCGGCCTCGACAAACTGGGGCTGGACGGTGATCGACGCTGGATGCTGGTAGATGAGGCCAGCGGACGTTTCCTGACCCAGCGCGCCGTCCCGTCCATGAGCCAGTTGTCGGCGTTGTGGAATGCCGAAGGCGGCTTGACCCTCAGCGCCCCGGGCCGCTCGCCGATCGACATCGCCTTGCCCTCCAGCAACGCTGAACTGCGTGGCGTCACCCTCTGGCGCGACACCTTGCGCGTGCCGGATGCCGGTGACGAGGCGGGTGCCTGGGTCAGTGAGTTCATCGGCAAGCCTACACGCCTGGTGCAGGTTCCCCTTGATCGTGCGCGCATGACCGAGGCCGGTTACGGCAAGGACGATGATCAGGTGGCGTTCGCCGATGGTTATCCATTGTTACTGATCGGGCAGGCGTCCCTCGAAGATTTGTCGCAAAAGGTCGGACGTTCCCTGGAAATGCTGCGTTTTCGACCGAACCTGGTGATCGAGGGCAGCGAAGCCTATGCCGAAGACAGCTGGAAGCGTATTCGCATCGGCGAGGTCGAGTTTCGGGTGGTCAAGTCCTGCTCTCGGTGCATTCTGACCACCATCGATCCGCAAACCGGTGAGCGCAGCGATGACCGGGAACCGCTGGCCACGTTGCAGAAATACCGTGCCGAGGCCGACGGCGCGATGTTTGGACAGAATCTGGTCAACGACAGCAATGGTCGTCTTGAAGTCGGAATGCCGGTGACGATTCTCGAATAAAAGCCCCGGAATGAAAAATGCCCGTGTCCAAAGACACGGGCATTTTTTATCGCGATTAAAACCCGGGGGTTAGCCGCGGTATTCACACAGGTAAGCGGTGTCGACGGCCACTTTCAGCTGGAATTTGCTGTTGGCGGGCACGTTGAACTGGCTACCGGCGGCGAAGGTTTCCCAGTCGCTGCTGTCAGGCAGTTTGACGGTCAGGGCGCCGCTGACCACGTGCATGATTTCACGTTGGCTGGTGCCGAATTCGTATTCGCCCGGAGCCATGACGCCAATAGTCGCAGGACCTTCAGCGGTGCCAAAGGCGATCGACTTGACGGTGCCGTCGAAGTACTCGTTGACTTTAAACATGGGCGATTCCTCGAAAAGGGCTAAAAAGGGCCGGCCAGTATGCACAAGGCCTTGAGCGTCGTCACCTCTCTAGGAGGGGAGAATCAGCGGTAATAAGCGAGCGGTATTGCGCGCATCTTCCAGTGCCCGGTGTTGCTGTCCGGTGAACTGCATGCCTGCCAGTTGCAGGGCGCCATTGAGCCCCAGCGGGCGTTCCAGGCGCCTGGCCTTTGCAAAGCGCTGCTTGAGGTTCATGTGCGGCACGCGGCTCAAGGCGCTGTCGAGTTGCAGGCGCTCCCACTCCTGAACCAACTGTTTGCGATCGTAGTCGCCCCAGCTCGCCCAACCTTCCAGGCGTGAATGATGCTGGCCCAGCCAACGCTCGAACGCCGGCCAGACCTCGGTCAGCAGTTGCGCAGTATCGATATTGCCTTGGGTGATGTGCGTCAGCTCCCGGCAAAACGGTGTCAGCAAGGGCCGCCGCTGTGGCCGCACGAAACGCTGGAAGTGGTCCAGTTCGCGACCTTTGCGGTCCACCAGGGTGGCACCGATTTCGATGATTTCCATTTCCGTAACTGGCCAGCCACCTTCATCGGTGGTGGCTTCCAGATCTATCACCAGCCAGTGAGGCATCGCAGGTTTCCTGGTATCCGCGTCCTGATAGGGCTTGAGCGTAGCCAAACCCGGCGGATCCGCCTAGCGGCTTATTCGACCTCCAACAAAATCTGACGATTTTTGACCTGATCGCCGACCTGAACCTGCAAGCGTTTGAGCACGCCGTCGATGCCCGACTTGAGCGGATGCTCCATTTTCATGGCTTCGAGCACCACCAATAGCTGGCCTTTGCTGACCGTGCTGCCCTCACTGACCAGTACGTCGACGATGGCGCCGTCCATCGGTGCCTTGAGCGTGCCGGAACTGACGCTGGCCTGACTGCTGACCAGCGCCTGGGTCCGATCCAGCAGTTTCAAACTGCCGGGCTGCGCGAACAACCACAGGTGCCCGGCTTCGAGTCGATAGGCATGACGCTGGTGGATACCGTCAATCTCCAGCATTGCCCAGCGCCCATCGCTACGGATGATCTTCAATGTGAGCAGTTGCCCGGCGACTTGAATCCGAAACGCCCCGTCAGGCGAGGCGTTCAATTCCACCGGCCAATCCTGGTCATTCAGGCCGATGCGGTAATGCAAGGGCACGCTGGCATTGTTGCGCCAGCCCTTCAGCGGTGCCGCGTGAGCCTGTGCCGACGCTTGATAGAACAGCGCCGCAGCGATGGCCAGCTCCGCAGCGCTCGGGACATGCGCCTGCAAGCACGGATCGTCAGCAAAGCAAGTCGGGATGAACCCGGTGTTGAACTCGCCGCTGATGAATTGCGGGTGTTGCAGCAGACTGGCAAGCAGGCGCTGATTGCTCTGTACGCCCAGCAGCACGCTGTCCTGCACCGCCCGCAACAACTTGCGTCGGGCCTCTTCGCGGGTTGCACCGTGGGCGATGATTTTGCCCAGCATCGGGTCATAGAACGGACTGATGTCCTGGCCTTCAATCAGGCCATGATCGATCCGCACACCATTGTGCAACGCCGGCTCCCACGCCTTGACTTGACCGGTTTGCGGCAGAAAGTCGTGAGCGGGATCTTCGGCGTACAAACGTACTTCCATGGCATGCCCGCTGAGCTGAACCTGCTCCTGTCGCAATGGCAGCGGTTGTCCTTCGGCGACGAGCAGTTGCCAGGCCACGAGGTCCAGCCCGGTGATCAGTTCGGTCACCGGATGTTCCACCTGCAGCCGGGTGTTCATCTCCAGAAAGTAGAACTGCCCGTGTGCATCCAGCAGAAATTCCACCGTGCCGGCGCCGACGTAATTCACCGCCCGGCCGGCCTTGAGCGCAGCCTCGCCCATGGCCTGACGCAACTCGCCGGTCATCACCGGGCAGGGCGCTTCTTCGATGACTTTTTGATGGCGGCGCTGGATCGAACAGTCGCGTTCGCCGAGGTAGATCAGGTTGCCGTGCTGATCGCCGAACAATTGAATCTCGACGTGGCGCGGGTCGATCAAGGCTTGCTCGAGAATCAGTTCGTCGCTGCCGAAACCATGCTGCGCTTCGGAGCGTGCAGTACGCAGTTGTTCCAGTAACTGGCTGGCATCCTGTACCAGGCGCATGCCTCGTCCGCCCCCGCCCGCACTGGCTTTGATCATCAGTGGGTATCCGATGCGTTCAGCTTCACGACTCAGGGTTGCATCGTCCTGTTCGGCGCCTTGATAGCCTTTAACGCAGGGCACTCCGGCATCGATCATGGCGATTTTCGACAGGCGTTTGCTGCCCATCAGCTCAATGGCTTCGGGGCTGGGGCCGATGAAGGTAATACCCGCGTCACGGCAGGCAAGGGCGAAGCCAGCGTTTTCCGAGAGGAAGCCGTAGCCGGGGTGGATCGCATCGGCACGGGTGCGCCGGGCCGCGTCGATGATGGCCGGGATGTTCAGGTAAGACTGCTGCACCGGGGCCGCGCCGATGTTGACGGCTTCGTCGGCCATTTGTACGTGCAGGGCATCGGCGTCGGCGTCGCTGAAGATGGCGACAGTGCGATAGCCCAGCGCCTGGGCAGTGCGCTGGAGGCGGCAGGCGATTTCACCGCGGTTGGCGATCAGGATTTTTCTGAGTGCGGGCATGAAGGCTTTCCTTGATATGTGCGGTGAATGTGATGGCCTCATCGCGAGTAAACCCGCTCCCACATTTGGAATGCATTCCCCTGTAGGAGTGAGCCTGCTCGCGATGCTTTTAAGAGGCCCACCCCGGTTTTCTTTTTTGCACAAAAGCCATCGTCCCTTCGATGCCTTCTGCGCCCGTCACCGCTTCGCTAAACCACTGCGCCGCGTCATCCAACAGTGCATCCGACGGTTGCCCGGCACTCGCCAGCAACAGTTTTTTAGTCGTCGCATTCGCCCCCGGCGCGCAGCACAGCACATGGGCGAGGACTTCATCGAGGCGTTCGGCCAGCGCTTGCGCGTCATGCTCGACAAAGTGCACCAGGCCCATGCGCCGCGCCTGAGTACCATCGAAACGCGCGGCGGTCAGCGCCAGGCGCCGGGCCTGGGTCAGGCCGATGCGCTGGACCACAAACGGGGCGATTTGCGCGGGCAGCAAGCCAAGGCTGGTTTCCGGTAACCCGAACTGCGCCAGGTGATCGGCCAGGGCGACATCACTGACACACGCCAGCCCCAGTCCACCGCCTAACACGGCGCCTTGCAGCACCGTAATCACCACTTGCGGCGCGTGTTGCACCTCTTGCAGCAGTGCGCCAAAGGCCCGGTTCAACTCGCGATAGGCGTCCGAACCTTGAGCGCGTGCGTTGGCCATGTCCTTGATGTCGCCACCGGCACAGAAATGTCCGCCGGCACCGCCAATCACCAAGGCCCGAACCGCACGATCATCACGCACCGCCGCAAGGACCGCGCGCAGTTCGGCGACCATGTGCAGACTCATCGCATTGCGGCTTTTCGGACGATTGAGGGTGATGTGCAGCACGCCGTTATGCGACTCCAACAGCAGCGTCTGGCAATCGGGCAGGGTGCTCATTTCTTTTTCCCCGGCAGAATTCCCATGAGTTTGCAGATGATCCCCAGCATGATTTCATCGGCGCCACCGCCAATCGACACCAGCCGCACATCGCGGTAAGCGCGGGCCACCGGGTTGTCCCACATGAAACCCATGCCGCCCCAATATTGCAGGCAACTGTCGCTGACTTCACGGCCCAGACGCCCGGCCTTGAGCTTGGCCATGGAAGCCAGGCGAGTGACATCCTGGCCTTTGATGTATTGCTCGGTGGCCTGATAGACCAGCGCCCGCAGGCATTCGATTTCGGTTTGCAGCTCGGCCAGACGGAAGTGGATCACCTGGTTGTCGATCAGCGCATTGCCGAAGGTTTTGCGCTCCTTGCAGTACTCGATGGTGCTGTCGACGCAATACTCCAGGCCCTTGATCATGTTCGCCGCGCCGAACAGCCGTTCCTCCTGGAATTGCAGCATTTGCATCATGAATCCGGCGCCTTCATGGCCGATGCGGTTGCGTTGCGGCACACGCACATTGTCGAAAAACACCTGGGCGGTTTCCGAGCTGCGCATGCCGAGTTTGTCCAGGTGCGAGCTGAGGCTGATGCCGGGGGTGTTCATCGGCACCATGATCAGCGACTTGTTGATGTGCGGTTTGTCGTCCGAGGTGTTGGCCAGCAGGCAGATGAAATCGGCGCTGGGCGAGTTGGTGATCCACATCTTGCTGCCGTTGATCACGTAATCGTCGCCGTCCTTGCGGGCGGTGGTTTTCAGCCCGGCGACGTCGGAGCCGGCACCGACTTCGGAAACGCCGATGCAACCGACCTGTTCGCCGGTAATCGCCGGGCGCAGGAATTCTTCACGCAATTCATCGGAGCCGAAGCGGGCGAGGGCGGGCGTGCACATGTCGGTCTGCACGCCGATGGACATCGGAATGCCGCCGCAATGGATGGTGCCGAACTCTTCGGCCGCGGCAATCGAATAGCTGTAATCCAGCCCCATGCCACCGAATTTTTCCGGTTTGGAAATTCCCAGCAGGCCGAGGTCACCGGCTTTGCGGAAGATTTCATGGATGGGGAAACGACCGGCCTTTTCCCATTCCTCGACGTGGGGGTTGATCTCGTGATCGACGAACTGGCGGACGGTGCGGCGCAGTGCTTCGTGTTCCTGGGTGAAGATCATTTTTATTGTTCTCCTAAAGGCCGGTCTAGAACCTGGCGACGCCAAAACTGTTGGTTTGCAGCGGCCGCACCTCGGCCTCGTGACAGATATCCAGCACGTAACCGAGCAACGTCCGCGTGTCCCGCGGATCGATCAGCCCGTCGTCCCACAGGTTGGCACTGCCGTAGAGGGCGGTGGACTGGCTGTCGAGTTTCTGTGCGGTGACCTGTTCCAGCATGTCGAGCATTTTCGGGTCCGGCACCAGACCGTCCTTGAGCTGTTTGGCTTCGGTGACAATCCGCAGCACCTTGCCGGCCTGGGCACCGCCCATCACGGCCGTGCGGCTGTTGGGCCAGGCGAAGATGAAACGCGGGTCGAGGCCGCGCCCGCACATCGCATAGTTGCCGGCACCATAAGAGCCGCCGACGACAATCGTCAGTTTTGGCACCCGGGCATTTGCCACTGCTTGAATCATCTTCGCGCCATGTTTGATCACGCCTTGCTGTTCCGATTCGGTGCCGACCATGAACCCGGTGGTGTTGTGGAAAAACAGCAGCGGCGTCTGGCTCTGGTCGCACAACTGAATGAACTGCGCGGCCTTGCTCGCACCCTTGGGCGTGATCGGGCCGTTGTTGCCGATGACGCCGCAGGCACGGCCCTGGATTTTCAGGTGGCCGCAGACGGTCTGCTGATCAAACTCAGCCTTGAATTCGAGGAAGGTCGAACCGTCGGCGATACGGGCGATGATCTCGCGCACGTCATAGGGTTTTTTCGGGTCGTCCGGGATCAGGCCCAGCAGCTCGTCGATGGGGTAGAGCGGTTCTTCCCAGCGATGTACCGGACGCCAGGGCAACTGATCGTTCCAGGGCAACAGGCCGACGATCTCGCGCACCTGGCGCACGCCGTCGGCATCGTTCTCGGCCAGGTACTCGGCGGTGCCAGCGGTTTGCGCATGCATCTCGGCGCCGCCGAGTTCTTCGTCGGTGGCGACTTCCCCGGTTGCCGCTTTCAGCAGTGGCGGGCCGGCGAGAAACAGCTTGGCCTTGCCGCGCACGACCACCACGTAATCCGACAATCCCGGCTGATAAGCGCCGCCCGCAGTGGCCGAGCCATGCACCACGGTAATCTGCGGTAATCCCATGGCCGACATCCGCGCCTGATTGGCAAAACTGCGCGCGCCTTCGACGAAAATGTCCGCGGCGTAATTCAGGTTGGCGCCACCGCTTTCGGCGAGGGTGATCACCGGCAGTTTGTTCTCCATGGCGATCTGTTGCAGGCGCAGGGACTTTTTCAATCCGCTGGGGGAAATGGTCCCGCCCTTGATCGCGCTGTTGTTTGCCACCACGAGCACGCGGACGCCGGACACGTAACCGATCCCGGCGATCAAACCACCACCGGCCGCGCTGCCGTCCTTGTCGTCGTGCAGCTTGTAGCCCGCCAGGCTCGCCAGTTCGAGGAACGGCGCGCCGGGGTCGAGCAGCAGGTTGAGGCGTTCACGCGGCAGCAGTTGGCCACGCTTGTCGAATTTCGGCTTGGCTTCGGCTGCCTTGTTCAACAGGTTCTGTTCGAGCTGGCGCACGTGTTCGATCACGGCCAGCATCGCGTCGCGGTTCTGGGCGAACTGCGCGCTGAACGGGTCCACTTGCGATTGAATCACCGGCATGGCTTATTCCTTGTCCTTGAGCACGTCAGGTAAGTACGCGCGGTGAAAACCGTTGTACGACTCGCTGTTCGTAGCCTTGTGGATCGGCCACGCGCGCCCGCCGAGGCTGGCGGCACCGTCGATGCGCAAGGTGCTGCCGCTGACAAACGCCGCGGCCGGGCTGAGCAGGAACACAATTGCAGCGCTGACTTCCGATTCGGTGCCGATGCGTTTCAGCGGCACGTGTTCGCGCAAGGTCGGTATCACCGCTTTGAAAGCGCCTTCGTAAGTGTCCATGCCGCTGGACGCGACCCACCCCGGCGCCACCGCGTTGACCCGCACCCCGGCGTAACCCCATTCGAAGGCGGCAGTCTTGGTCAGGTTATCCATGCCCGCGCGCGCCGCGCCTGAATGGCCCATGCCGGGCATGCCGCCCCACATGTCGGCGAGCATGTTGACGATGGCGCCGCCATGCTTGCTCATGGATTGATTGAACACTTCCCGGGCCATCAGGAAACCGCCGACCAGATTGGTGCGGACCACGGTTTCGAAACCTTTCTGATTGATTGAGGCCAACGGTGACGGGAATTGCCCGCCGGCGTTGTTGACCAGACCGTGGATCGGCCCGTATTTGCGAATCAGTTCGCTGACCAGATGCTTGACTGCATCTTCCTCGCGAATATCGCACACGGCCCAATCCGCCTTGCCGCCGTCTGCGGCAATCTCGGCGGCAACGCTTTTCAACTTGTCGGCCTTGCGCCCGACCAGCAGCACATGCGCGCCCAGCGCTGCCAGTTCATGGGCGGTGCAACGGCCGATGCCGCTGCCGCCACCGGTGACAAGAATGGTTTGGCCCGCAAACAGATCGGTTTTGAAGATCGAATCGTAAGCCATGGCGGCAGTCCTCTAGTTGACCTGGTCGGCGATGCGCTGCGGCACCGGAATCTGGATTTCCAGCAGCTGCTGGGCGAAGGCCTTGCCTTGCGGGTCGATCCGCAGGCTGGCCACGCCACCGCCGCCGAGGGCGTTCTCCAGTAGAAAATTCAGGCTGTGGGTGCCCGGCAAATACCAGCGCTCCACGCGCCCGTGAACGGGGTCGAGGACGTGGCTCATCCAGTCGACCATGACCTCCGGCGTCAGCGCTTCGGCGATCCACGGCAGGTACTCGGGCTCGCGGGCCATGACGCCGATGTTACTGTGATTGCCCTTGTCGCCGGAGCGCGCGACCGCGAGTCTGATCAGGGCCACGCTGGCGTCGGCGCGGTCGCTGGGCTGCGGTGGGTCGAACGGGACAGGCAAGTCATCCGGGTCGAGCACATCGACGGCGGGCAGCGCGCAGGGGTGGCGCCGGCCGTTGAAATCAATGTCCAGCGTGCAGGCGGTTTTGTCGATAAGGAAGGAGAACAGCCGGATCAGCGGATACACCGTTGGCCGCCCGCCGACGATCCCGGTCAGCCCCGGCGCCATACCGGTTGCAGCCTGGGCGATTTCCCGGGAGAACACGATCAAGGCCTGTTTGCTCGGGTGACGCACAGCGAGTTTGATCACCACTTCGCGGCTGTCCGTGCGCTGGCCGTGGGGGCCGTAGGTGGCCTCGCTGCCGAGCAGTTCGATGTTCACTTCGCTGTAGGGCGCCCAGCCGCGCTGGCGGAAAATATCCGAGGTCTTGTTGATGATCGCTTCGCTGACCCGTCGCGCCTTGTCCACCGCATCGATGCCTGCAATCAAGCAACTGGCGGTGCAGCGGAAACCGTCCGGGTACGTCGCGCTGACCTTGTACTGATCGGTTGGCGGCAAGCCCTTCGCGCCATGCACCTGAACCGCGTTTTTGCCCTGTTGCTGAAGTTTGACCTGAGTGAAATCGCAGACCACATCCGGCAGCAGGTAAGCCCGTGGATCGCCGATTTCATAAAGCATCTGCTCGCCGACGGTCAGTGGCGTGACCAGGCCGCCGGAGCCTTCCGGTTTGCTGACGATGAACTGGCTGTCGGCGCTGACCTCGACGATAGGGAAGCCGATGTGTTCGTAGTCGGGCACTTCGCGCCAGTCGGTGAAATTGCCGCCGGTGCACTGGGCGCCGCATTCGATGATGTGGCCGGCCAGCGCCGCTTGGGCGAGTTTGTCGTAGTCGTGCCAGGACCAGCCGAATTCATGCACCAGTGCCGCGCTGACCACGGCGCTGTCGACCACGCGCCCGGTGATCACGATGTCCGCGCCCAGGCGCAAGGCTTCAACGATGCCCGGCGCGCCGAGATAGGCGTTGGTCGATACGCACAGGGGCGGTAACGGCGCGCCGCTGAACATTTCATGAAGGCCGAGGCTACTCAGCTGTTTGAATTGCGGTTGCAGGTCATCGCCCAGCAACACGGCGATTTTCAGCGCCACACCGGCCTTGTCGCAGGTGGCTTGCAGGGCGGCGGCGCAGGCGAGTGGATTGACGCCGCCGGCGTTGCTGATGACACGAATCTTCTGCTCGGCAAGTTGCCCCAGCAATGGGCTGAGGACTTCGATGAAGTCCCCCGCATAGCCGGCCTGCGGGTCTTTCATCCGTGCACCGGCCATGATCGACATGGTTATTTCGGCCAGGTAGTCGAAGACCAGGTAGTCCAGGCGTCCACCTTCCACCAGTTGCGCGGCAGCGGTCGAGGTGTCGCCCCAGAAGGCGCTGGCGCAGCCGATGCGAATCGTTTTAGGCACAGTCAACTGCATAGCCACCTCCCAGTGAAGTGCATCGAGACTACCAAGCAAGCGCTTGGTTTGTAAACGCCTGAAATATCTTCTGCCCGAGCGCTTGCTTGGTGGTCGTTGCCAGCTTAAATTGCCCGCGCAACCCCCGTTGTTTCAGCGGCGAGCGGCGTATTTGATTGATCGACTGTAGGAGAGAACGGGTGGACGAGCAAAAAGCCCTGAGGGTCATGCGCGAATTGGTCGACAACGGCCAGTTGACCGACCCGGACAGCGCCCGCGGCAAACTGCTGCAAGTGGCGGCTCACCTGTTCCGCAACAAAGGTTATGAACGCACCACGGTGCGCGATCTGGCGGGCGCCGTGGGCATCCAGTCAGGCAGCATTTTTCATCACTTCAAAAGCAAGGACGAAATCCTTCGCGCCGTGATGGAAGAGACCATCCGCTACAACACTGCGTTGATGCGGGCGGCCCTGGCCGAGTCCAGCAACGTCCGCGAGCGAGTGCTGGCGCTGATTCGTTGCGAATTGCAGTCGATCATGGGTGGCAGCGGCGAGGCCATGGCGGTGCTGGTGTACGAATGGCGCTCGTTGTCCGAAGACGGGCAGGCGCAGGTATTGGCACTGCGTGATATTTATGAAGAACTCTGGCTGCAGGTGTTGGGCGAAGCCAAAGAGGCGGGTTTCATTCGCGGCGATGTGTTCATCACGCGGCGTTTCCTGACGGGTGCATTGTCGTGGACCACCACCTGGTTTCGCGCTGACGGCAGCATGAGCCTCGATCAATTGGCCGAGGAAGCCTTGATTCTCGTGCTGGAAGAAAAACAATAAGGTTGTGCCAATCTAAGGAAACTGGCTAAGTGGCCGAAACCGCCTAGCTTGAATGCATTGATGCGTATTTTTTTGGGGAGTGGGTTGTTTTGATGTCTTCGCCAATCAGGACGGCTTCGCGGCTTTTGCTGGCGTCGCTTGCGGCGCTCTGGGTATTGCCGTCCCACGCTGCACAACTGGTGCGAGTGGGGGCGGCGCATTTTCCGCCCTACACCATTCGCCCGGAAACCGGTGTCGACACCGGCCTGCTGCCTCAGCTGGTCGAGGCGTTGAATCGCGAGCAAAGCGATTACCAGTTTGTCCTGGTGCCCACCTCCATTCCCCGGCGCTTCGGTGATTTCAAGCAGGGCCGGGTCGACATGGCGATTTTCGAAAACCCGGATTGGGGCTGGCAGGACATTCCCCACACCAGCGTTGACATGGGGCTTGAAGACGCCGAGATTTTCGTCGCGCAACGCCTGCCGGAACGACTGCAGAACTATTTTGTCGACCTCACCGGCAAGCGCCTGGCCCTGTTCAGCGGCTATCACTACGAATTCGCCAATTTCAATGCCGACCCGAAATTCCTCGCGCAAAACTACAACGCGACGCTGACCTATTCCCACGACAGCAACTTGTTGATGGTGTTGCGCGGGCGGGCGGACATTGCCTTGGTGACGCGCTCGTACCTGAGCGATTACCTGCTGCGTAATGAGAAGGTCGGCGATCAACTGCTGGTGTCCCAGCGCATCGATCAGGTCTATCACCACTACGCCATCCTCCGCCCCTCCGCGCCGATCACTGGCGAAGCGTTCGGCAAATTGCTGCAAGGGTTGCGCGACAACGGCCAGATGCTGAAGATTTTTGATCCGTACAAAATCGCCGTAGTGCCGGTACCGCGAAACTGATATCGCGCCACAGTATTTACGCACGTGTCTTAAATTTCCGGGCCCGGCTCACGTCACATCGTTGAACTGTCGACGACTAACGTGAGCCCGACCCATGCCCGATTTGAATGACCTGACTGGCCTGGCCCTGCCTGCCGAAGGGCCGCTTGTAGCGGATGAAAGCGAAAACCGCCTGCACCTCAGCCTGCAAGGTCAGCCGTTGATCCAGCTGCGCCTGACCCGCGAGCCCGAGTTACAGGTGCAAGTGGAAGAGCATTTTGGCCAACCGCTCGAACACGGCATCCGGGCGGCGTGTTATTGGCTGTTTGCTCGTGATCCCGCTTGCCAGTGCCTGACCTGGCAACTCGATGAAGTGCCCACCGATGTACTGCTCAGCGGATTGCTGATTCCCACCGAAATCGCCGGCCAATATCACTGTTTGCGCACCCTGTTCTGGCAAATAGCTCAGCCATGGCTGGGTGAATCGCTGGTCGTCAGTTATCCGCAGCATAGGGTCATCAGCAACGGCAAGCGTCATCCGCTGCGCCCACCGAAGCCGCGGGGCGAAGTCTATCGGCGTTTTGATGCGCGCCTCGGTGCCTGGATTTCCCTGCGCACGGTAGACATTGAATTGGACCTGGAGCGTTTCAATCGCTGGCAGAACAGCCCGCGCGTGGCGAGTTTCTGGCAGGAGGAGGGCAGTCTCGAACAGCATCGCGACTACCTGGAAAAACTGGCGGCGGACCCGCACACGGTCACCCTGGTCGGCTGTTTCGATGATCAGCCGTTTGCCTACTTCGAAGCGTATTGGGCCAGGGAAGATCGCATCGCGCCGTTCTATGACGTCGATGATTACGACCGGGGCATCCACATGCTGGTGGGTGAAGAAAACCACCGGGGGCCGCACAAAGTGGCGAGCTGGTTATCGGCGCTGGTGCATTACCTGTTTCTTGACGACCCGCGCACGCAACGGGTGGTGGCCGAGCCTCGCGCGGATAACGCGAAGATGATCGGGCACATGCAGGGGCAGGGTTTTTACTGCGAGAAAGAGTTCGACTTCCCGCACAAGCGGGCGGCGTTGATGGCGGTGGGGCGGGAGCGGTTTTTTGATCGGTGCCGGTTGGCTTGATGTTTATGGCTCAAGACCTGTACTGGTCTTGAGTCAGCCATCGCGAGCAGGCTCACGCCTACATTGGATCTATGGTGAACACACTATTCGTGAACACTGGAGATCTATTGTAGGAGTGAGCCTGCTCGCGATGGGGGCACCACAGAATCCAGATCCTAACGACGAGCAAAAGTATCCGCCCGACTCCCCGACACCTTGCGGCAATGCACCAGCGCATCACGAATCATGAAGTTCACCAGCGTCGGCGATACGCCGAGTTCCTTGGCGATGTCCTTCTGCGGCACCCCGTGCAGGCGGTACATCTCAAAGGCGTAGCGGGTGCGGCTTGGCAGCTCCGTCAGCGCATCGGCAATGTGCTCAAGAGTCGAGAAGTTGATGTGCGAGGTTTCGGGTGAAGCACCTTGGATCACCACGTTCAGACCTTCCTCTTCAGGGCCGGAATACTTCTGCTCCAGCGCCTGCTTGCGGTAGTGGTCGATCGCCAGGTTGCGCACGATCTGGAACAGGTAGCTGAGCTGCGCCTTGAACGAGGAGGTGATCGCCGGTGCGGATTGCAGCCGGAAAAAGGCATCCTGCACTACGTCTTCGGCGCGTGACCGGCAACCGGTAATGCGGGCTGCAATCTTGACCAGAATCAGTCGATTGTCGACGAAGGCCTGAAGTAGCGGTGAATCGCACCTGCTTGTGGATACTTGTTCCGTCATGGAAATCACCCTGCTGCCAATAGGTTGGTGGGACGGCACGAAACCTGTGCCGCCCGACACGTCGAGCGACAAATTAGGCTGAATGATAATGATTGTCAATTGAGAAAGAGAAGTAATGCGCCTCGTTGGTGCAAAGTGCGAACTGCCGCACGCCGACGTCCTCGCTTGCACCCTCCATCCCCACTGGCTATCCGGCCTGTCGACTAATTATTTGCAGACGTCATCCGTTCTCATTGGTGAAAGGCGCCGGGCAAATTCCGGCCACAGCCGCATTCCCAAAGCCTTGCGCGGTCGGCGAAGACCGCGTCCTGCACGCCTTCCCATGGGGCGTGACGTCACAAAACCGATTCCACTTGCAAGCCGATATCAGGCAGGAAACCTCATGACCGACGCGTTCGAACTCCCAAGCACACTGGTCCAAGCCCTACAGCGCCGTGCGGCCCTGACGCCGGATCGGGTGGCCTTGCGTTTTCTTGCCGACACGCCGGATCAGGCGGTAGTCCTCAGTTATCGCGAACTGGATCAGCGCGCGCGAACCATTGCCGGTGCGTTGCAAGCCGAGGCGGAGTTTGGCGATCGCGCGGTCCTGTTGTTTCCCAGTGGTCCGGATTACGTTGCCGCGTTTTTCGGCTGCCTGTATGCAGGCGTGATCGCGGTGCCGGCCTATCCGCCGGAGTCGGCCAAACGTCATCATCAGGAACGCCTGCTGTCGATCATCGACGATGCCCAACCGCGCTTGCTGCTGACCAGCGCCGATCTGCGCGACGCGTTGCAGCAGATCGAAGGCGCGCCGCCGCTGCTCTGCGTCGACACTCTCAATGTTGAACTGGCGGATCGTTGGGTCGAACCAAACCTCGAAGGCAACCACATCGCCTTCCTGCAATACACCTCCGGTTCCACCGCGGTGCCCAAAGGCGTGCAAGTCAGCCACGCTAATCTGGTGGCCAACGAAGTGCTGATTCGCCACGGCTTTGGCATTGATCTGAACCCTGATGACGTGATCGTCAGCTGGCTGCCGCTGTACCACGACATGGGCTTGATCGGCGGTCTGTTGCAGCCGATTTTCAGCGGCGTGCCGTGCGTGTTGATGTCGCCGGCGTACTTCCTCGGCCGGCCGCTGCGCTGGCTGGAAGCGATCAGCGAGTACGGCGGCACCATCAGCGGCGGACCGGATTTTGCCTACCGGCTGTGCAGCGAGCGGGTCAGCGAATCGGCGTTGGAACGGCTCGATTTGAGCGGCTGGCGTGTGGCGTACTCCGGTTCCGAACCGATTCGTCTCGACACCCTGGAGCGCTTCGCCGAGAAATTCGCCCCATGCGGATTTACCCCGGACAGTTTCATGGCGTCCTACGGCTTGGCCGAAGCGACGCTGTTTGTGGCTGGCAGCCCTCGTGCTCAGGGCATTGGCAACCTGCGCGTAGACGATCAAGCTCTGGCGCAACATCGCGCGGAATCGGGCGAGGGCTGCGCGATCATGAGTTGCGGCTTCAGCCAGCCGGATCACGCGGTGCTGATTGTCGATCCGGTTGCGCTCACTGAACTGGCCGAGAATGCTGTCGGTGAAGTCTGGGCCACCGGGCCGAGCATCGCCCTCGGCTATTGGCGCAACCCCGAGGCCAGCGCCAAGACCTTCGTCCAGCACAACGGCCAGACCTGGTTGCGCACCGGCGACCTGGGGTTTATGCGCGACGGCGAACTGTTCATCACCGGGCGCCTGAAGGACCTGCTGATCGTTCGCGGGCACAACCTCTATCCACAGGACATCGAGCAAACCATCGAGCGTGAAGTGGAGGTGGTGCGCAAAGGTCGCGTCGCGGCATTCGCGGTCAATATCGACGGTCAGGAAGGCATTGGTGTCGCCGCCGAAATCAGCCGCAGCGTGCAGAAAATCCTGCCACCCGAAGCGCTGATCAAAGCCATCCGCCAAGCCGTGGCCGAAGCGTATCAAGAAGCGCCGAGCGTGGTGGTGCTGCTCAATCCGGGGGCGCTGCCCAAGACGTCGAGCGGCAAGTTGCAGCGCTCGGCGTGCCGCCATCGTCTGGCGGAGGGCAGTCTCGACAGCTATGCGCTGTTTCCGTCAGCGGCCACGGAGCGTGAAGCAAACACCGAATCCGGTTCTGACCTGCAATCCCTGATCGGCCAGATCTGGTGCGAACAATTGCAGGTCAAACAGATCCATGCCGACGACCACTTCTTCCTGCTCGGCGGCAACTCCATCGCCGCCACCCAAGTGGTTGCGCGTCTGCGTGAAGCACTCGGCCTGGAGCTGAACCTGCGCCTGTTGCTCGAAGCGCCGTCCCTCGGTGCATTCGCCAGCGCTGTGGCTCGGCAACAACAGGATGGTGGCCTGGTCCAAGGCGCGATCACCCCGCTGTCGCGCACCGAAGCCCTGCCGCAATCCCTGGCGCAAAACCGCCTGTGGATTACCTGGCAACTCGACCCGCACAGCAGCGCCTACACCATTCCCGGTGCGTTGCGTTTGCGTGGCGAGCTGGATCAAGACGCATTGCGCGGCAGTTTCCAGCAACTGATCGAGCGCCACGAATCCTTGCGCACGCGGTTCTTCGAGCGTGACGGCGTGGCGCTGCAACAGGTGGATGCCGCCGCCGGGTTGAACCTGCGATTGATCGACATCAGCGGCCTGCCAGCCACCGAGCGTGAAGCCCGCGCCGAGCAAATCCGTGAGGACGAGGCGCGCACCCCATTTGATCTGGAGAAAGGTCCGCTGTTGTGGGTGACGCTGGTACGCCTCGATGATGAAGATCACCAGTTGCTGGTGACGATGCACCACATCATCGCCGACGGTTGGTCGCTGAACGTGCTGATCGACGAGTTCTCGCGCCTGTACGCCGCAGCTTCCCAGGGACAACAAGCAACACTTCCGGCCTTGCCGACGCAGTACGCCGACTACGGCAGCTGGCAGCGTCAATGGCTGGCGCAAGGGGAGGGTGAACGCCAATTGGCTTATTGGAAAACGCGGTTGGGCGATGAGCACCCGACGCTCAATCTGGCCACCGACCACCCGCGTTCGGCACAGCACACTCACAGTGCGGCGCGTCATTCCGTCAAACTGGACGCGACCTTGAGCGATGCCATTCGCCGGACCGCACAGGCGCATGAATCAACCCCGTTCATGCTATTGCTCGCCGGGTTCCAGAGCCTGTTGCACCGCTACAGCGGCCAGCGCGACATCCGCATCGGCGTGCCGAATGCCAACCGTCCACGCCTTGAAACCCAAGGGCTGATCGGCTTCTTCATCAACACCCAGGTGCTGCGTGCCGAAGTGGATTCGCGACAGCCTTTTGTTGAGCTGCTGGCGCAAACCCGTCAGCACGCATTGGGCGCCCAAGCGCATCAGGACCTGCCGTTCGAGCAACTGCTCGAAGCGTTCCCGCAAGCCCGCGAACAAGGCCTGTTCCAGGTCATGTTCAACCACCAGCAACGGGACTTGAGCGCACTGCGCCGGCTGCCGGGATTGCTCGTCGAAGAGTTGCCGTGGCACAGCCGCGAAGCCAAGTTCGACCTGCAACTGCACAGCGAGGAAGATCAAAAGGGTCGCCTCAGCCTGTCCTTCGACTACGCCAGCGAACTGTTTGATGGGGCGACCATCACCCGTCTTGCCGAACACTTCAGCAACCTGTTGCACGCCATTTGCGAACAGCCCGACACCGCCATCGGCGACCTGCCGTTGCTGACCTCAAGTGAGCACGATCAGCAAACGGCCTGGAGCGCGGCGCCTTGCACGCCGGCCAGCCAATGGCTGCCGCAACGGCTCAACGAACAGGCGAAACTGACACCGGAACGCACCGCCCTGCTGTGGGACGGTGGCGCCATGGACTTCGCCGACCTGCACAGCCGCGCCAACCGCCTCGCGCATTACCTGCGCGACAAAGGTGTCGGCCCGGACGTGTGCGTGGCCATTGCTGCGCAGCGTTCGCCGCAATTGCTGATCGGCCTGCTGGCGATCATCAAGGCTGGTGGCGCGTATGTGCCGCTGGACCCGGACTATCCGGCCGAACGCCTGGCCTACATGCTCGGCGACAGCGGCGTCGAGTTGCTGCTGACCCAGACCGGGTTGCTTGAACGTCTGCCGGCCACCGAGGGTGTCAGCGTGATTGCCATGGACGCGCTCAACCTCGACGGTTGGCCGAGCCATGCGCCGGGGCTGCATTTGCACGGTGACAACCTCGCCTACGTGATCTACACCTCGGGCTCCACCGGTCAGCCGAAGGGCGTCGGCAACACTCACTCGGCGCTGGCCGAGCGACTGCAATGGATGCAAGACACCTATCGCCTGAATGACACCGACGTGCTGATGCAGAAGGCACCGATCAGTTTCGATGTGTCGGTGTGGGAGTGCTTCTGGCCGCTGATCACCGGCGTCCGTTTGCTGATGGCCGGCCCCGGTGAACACCGCGACCCGCATCGCATTGCGCAGTTGGTTCAGCAATTCGGCGTGACCACGCTGCACTTCGTACCGCCGTTACTTTCGTTGTTCATCAATGAACCGCTCACCGCTGAGTGCACCAGCCTTCGCCGCATCTTCTCCGGCGGCGAAGCCTTGCCGGCCGAACTGCGCAACCGTGTGCTGGAACAATTGCCCGCCGTGCAACTGCACAACCGTTATGGCCCGACCGAGACCGCGATCAACGTCACCCACTGGCAGTGCACCACGGCCGATGGCGAGTGTTCGCCGGTTGGCCGTCCGTTGGGCAACGTCATCTGTCGCGTGCTCGACAGCGACCTCAACCCCGTACCGGCCGGCGTCCCCGGCGAATTGTGCATCAGCGGCATCGGGCTGGCGCGTGGCTATCTGGGGCGTCCGGGCCTGACTGCCGAACGCTTTGTCGTTGATCCGCTGGGCGAGCCGGGCGCACGTCTGTATCGCACCGGCGACCGTGCGAGCTGGACTGCTGACGGCGTGATCGAATACCTCGGCCGTCTCGATCAGCAGGTCAAATTGCGCGGCTTCCGTGTCGAACCGCAAGAGATTGAAGCGCGGTTGCTGGCGCAGGAGGGCGTTGCACAAGCCGTGGTGCTGGTGCGCGAGACGGCAGTCGGCGGGCAGTTGATCGGCTACTACACCGCCACAGAAACCAGCGAAACCGAAGACGCCCAGACAACACGCCTGATCACCGCGCTGGCGGCCGAGCTGCCGGAATACATGGTCCCGGCGCAGCTGATGCGTCTGGCGCAAATGCCCCTGAGCCCGAGCGGCAAGCTCGACCGTCGCGCCTTGCCCGAGCCGCAATGGCACGTGCGCGAACACGTCGAACCGGTCACGGCGCTGGAGCAACAGATCGCCGCTATCTGGCGCGAAGTGCTGGGCCAGACGCAAATCGGTCTTCGCGACGATTTCTTCGCCCTCGGCGGTCACTCGTTGCTGGCCACACAAATCATTTCCCGCACGCGCCAGGCCTGCGACGTCGAATTGCCGCTGCGTGCGTTGTTCGAGAACCGTGAACTGGGCGCATTCGCCGAGCAGGTTCGGCTGATTCAGGTCAGCGGCCAGACCAACGAGCAACCGCCGATCGAGCAGGTCGACCGCAGCCAACCGGTGCCGCTGTCCTATTCCCAGCAACGCATGTGGTTCCTCTGGCAGATGGAACCGGACAGCCCGGCGTACAACGTCGGTGGCATGGCGCGGCTGCGTGGCGTACTCGATGTCGGGCGTTTCGAAGCGGCGCTGCAAGCGTTGATCATGCGCCACGAAACACTGCGCACCATGTTCCCGAGCGTCGACGGCGTGGCCCGGCAACAGGTGCATGGGCAAACCGGAATGCGCATGGACTGGAAGGATTTTTCCGCATTGGCGGGTGAAATCCGCGAGCAACGCGTCCAGCAACTGGCTGACGACGAGGCGCATACGCCGTTCGATCTGGAAACCGGCCCGCTGCTGCGTGCCTGCCTGGTCAAGACTGCCGAGCACGAACATTACCTGGTGCTGACCCTGCACCACATCGTTACCGAAGGCTGGGCGATGGACATCTTTGCCCGGGAACTGAGCGCGCTCTACGAAGCCTTCGTCGATGACCGCGAATCACCACTGGCGCCACTGCCGGTGCAATACCTCGATTACAGCGTGTGGCAACGGCAGTGGCTGGCGGCCGGCGAGCGTCAGCGCCAACTCGATTACTGGACGGCGCAACTGGGCCGTGAACATCCGCTGCTGGAACTGCCGGCGGACCGTCCACGCCCACCGGTGCAAAGCCACCGGGGTGAGCTGTTCCGTTTCGACCTGAGCGATGACCTGGCGGCACGCATTCGGGCCTTCAATGCGCAAAACGGTCTGACCCTGTTCATGACCATGACCGCCGCGCTGGCCGTGCTGCTTTACCGCTACAGCGGCCAGACTGATCTGCGCATCGGTGCGCCGGTGGCCAACCGGATTCGCCCGGAAAGCGAAGGGCTGATCGGTGCGTTCCTCAACACCCAAGTGCTGCGTTGCCAACTCGACGGGCAGATGTCCGTTGGTGAATTGTTTGAGCAGGTGCGCCACACCGTGATCGAAGGCCAGTCCCATCAGGACCTGCCGTTCGACCACTTGGTAGAAGCGTTGCAGCCACCGCGCAGCGCCGCGTACAACCCGCTGTTCCAGGTGATGTGTAACGTGCAGCGCTGGGAGTTCCAGCAGAGCCGCACCCTGGCCGGCATGACCGTCGAGTACCTGGCCAACGATGCGCGGGCGACCAAGTTCGACCTTAACCTGGAAGTCACCGACCTCGATCATCGCCTCGGTTGCTGCCTGACCTACAGCACTGATCTGTTCGATGAACCGCGCATCGCGCGCATGGCCGGGCATTGGCGCAATCTGCTGGAAGCGTTGTTGACCGATCCGAAACAGCGTCTCAGTGAACTGCCGTTGCTGGACACCCGCGAACAACAAGCATTGCTCGATAGTCTTGGCGTCGGACCGGGCGAGCATCGCCTCGACCAGTGCATTCATCAACTGTTCCGCGAGCAGGCGCTGACGCGCAAGGAGGCGCCAGCCCTGACCTTTGCCGGGCAGACCCTGAGCTATGCCGAACTCGACAGCCGCGCCAATCAACTGGCCTGGATGCTTCGCGAGCGTGGTGTTGGTCCGCAGGTGCGCGTCGGCCTGGCGCTTGAACGGTCGCTGGAGATGGTCATCGGCCTGCTGGCGATTCTCAAGGCCGGTGGCGCCTATGTGCCGCTGGACCCGGAATATCCGCTCGACCGTTTGCGTTACATGATCGAGGACAGCGGCATCGCAGTGTTGCTCAGCGATGCGGCAATGTTCGAAGCCCTCGGTGAGTTGCCGGCAACGGTGGCGCGCTGGTGCCTGGAAGAGGACACGGCCGGGCTGGTCAATTACCCGACCAGCGAGCTGCCGTTTATCAGTCTGCCGCAACATCAGGCCTACCTGATTTACACCTCCGGTTCCACCGGCCAACCGAAAGGCGTGGTGGTGTCTCACGGTGAGATCGCCATGCACTGCCAGGCGGTGATCGAACGCTTCGGCATGCGCCCGGACGATTGCGAGCTGCATTTCTATTCGATCAACTTCGACGCGGCGACCGAGCGTTTACTGGTGCCATTGCTGTGCGGCGCGCAAGTGGTGTTGCGTGCGCAGGGGCAGTGGGATGCGCAAGAAATCTGCGGCTTGATTCGTCAACATCGCATCAACATTCTCGGCTTCACCCCAAGCTACGGCAGCCAGTTGGCGCAATGGCTGGCGACCCAGGGCGAAACCCTGCCGGTGCGCATGTGCATCACCGGCGGCGAGGCCCTGACCGGCGAACACCTGTCGCGGATTCGCGCGGCCTTCAAGCCGAGCCTGTTTTTCAATGCTTACGGCCCGACCGAAACCGTGGTCATGCCGCTGGCCAGTCTCGCGCCCGAACAGTTGGAAGAAGGCCTGGGCAGTGTGCCGATTGGCAGCGTGATTGGCGCGCGGGTGGCTTACATTCTCGACGCGGATCTGGCGTTGGTGCCACAAGGCGCGACCGGCGAGTTGTACGTCGGCGGTGCTGGTCTGGCGCAGGGTTATCACCAGCGTCCGGGCATGACCGCCGAACGCTTTGTCGCCGATCCGTTTGCCAACAATGGCGGACGCCTGTACCGCACCGGCGACCTGGTGCGTCAGCGTGCCGATGGGTTGGTGGAGTACCTCGGGCGTCTCGACCATCAAGTGAAGATTCGCGGTTTCCGCATCGAGTTGGGCGAGATCGAAACCCGTCTGCTGGAACATGAATCGATCCGTGAAGCCGTGGTGCTGGCCCTCGACGCACCGAGCGGCAAGCAACTGGTGGGTTATCTGGTCACCGAGGTCGCCGAGCAGGACGAAGCGCTACAAGCCGCACTGCGCGAATCCCTCAAGTCGCACCTCAAATCTCAATTGCCGGATTACATGGTGCCCACGCACCTGATTCTGCTCACCAGCATGCCGCTTACCGCCAACGGCAAACTGGACCGCCGTGCATTGCCGGCACCGGACCCGGAGCTGAACCGTCAGCAGTACCTGGCGCCGAGCAATGCACTTGAACTGACCCTGGCCGCGATCTGGTGCGAAGTGTTGAACGTCACGCAAGTCGGTCTCAATGACAACTTCTTTGAACTGGGCGGCGATTCAATCCTGTCGATCCAGGTGGTCAGCCGGGCGCGGCAGCAGGGCATCCATTTCAGTCCGCGTGATCTGTTCCAGCACCAGACTGTGCAGACTCTGGCCGCAGTGGCGACCCGTACCGAACAGGTCACCGCCGAGCAAGGCTTGCTCTCCGGTGAATCGCATCTGACGCCGATTCAGCATTGGTTCTTCGATACCGACATCCCCGAGCGCCAACACTGGAACCAGGCGTTACTGCTGGAACCGACCGTGACGCTGGAGCCTCATCGTCTTGAGCAAGCGCTGCTGGCGGTGATCGAACAGCATGACGCCTTGCGCCTGCGCTTCATCGAGAACGCCGGGCAATGGCATGCCGAACATCAGCCAGTGTCCGATGCGCCAGTGCTGTGGCAAGTCCATGTTTCGTCGATGGACCCATGCACCGCGCTGTTCACCGATGCCCAGCGCAGCCTTGATCTCGAAGCGGGGCCGCTGTTGCGTGCGCTGCTGGTCGATGGGCCTGAGGGACAACAACGGCTGTTCATCGCCATTCACCACCTGGTGGTCGACGGCGTTTCGTGGCGCGTGCTGCTGGATGATCTGCAAACGGTTTACCGGCAACTGGACGCACAGCAGTCGGTCAACCTGCCGGCGAAAACCAGTGCCTTCAAGGACTGGGCGGCGCGCTTGCAGGCGTACGCCGGCAGCGAATCCCTGCGCGAAGAACTGAGGTGGTGGCAGTCGCAACTGGCCGGCCCAAGCGTTAAGTTGCCCTGCGAACGTCCTCAAGGCGGTCAGCAGAATCGTCATGCGCATACCGTCAGTGTGCGCCTTGATAGCGAGCGCACCCGCCAATTGCTGCAACAGGCGCCGAGCGCTTACCGCACGCAAGTCAACGACTTGCTGCTGACGGCACTGGCACGTGTGATGTGCCGCCGGAGCGGCGACGAATCGACGCTGATTCAACTGGAAGGCCACGGCCGCGAAACCCTGTTCGACGAGATCGACCTGACCCGCACCGTGGGCTGGTTCACCAGCGCCTATCCGCTGCGACTGACGCCGATGGGCGGGCAGGGCGACTCGATCAAGGCGATCAAGGAACAACTGCGCGCCGTGCCGCACAAAGGTTTGGGGTATGGCGTGTTGCGTTATCTGGCCGACGACCTCTGCCGACAGGCGATGGCTGAGCTGCCGGCAGCGCCGATCACCTTCAACTACCTCGGTCAGTTCGACCAGAGCTTTGGCGCGGATGCCTTGTTCCGCCCGCTGGATGAAGCGGTCGGCGCGGCCCACGATCCGCACGCGCCGCTGCCCAATGAGCTGAGCGTCGACAGTCAGGTCTACGGCGGTGAACTGGTGCTGCGCTGGACCTTCAGTGCAGAACGCCATGATCCGCAAACTATCTCCGACCTGGCAGACGCTTACGTAAATGAATTGCACAGCCTGATCGAACATTGTCTGCAGGACGAGGCGGGTGGCCTGACACCGTCGGATTTTCCGCTGGCGAAACTGACCCAGGCGCAACTCGATGCACTGCCGGTTCCGGCCGCCGTGATCGAAGACGTCTACCCGCTGACCCCGATGCAGGAAGGCATGTTGTTGCACACCTTGCTGGAGCCAGGTACCGGGCTCTACTACATGCAGGACCGCTACCGCATCAACAGCGAGCTCGACCCTCAGCGTTTCGCCCAGGCCTGGCAAGCGGTGATCGCCCGTCACGAAGCCCTGCGTGCGTCCTTCTGCTGGAACGTCGGCGAAGACATGCTGCAGGTTATCCACAAGCCGGGCAGCACGCCGATCGAATACCTCGACTGGACCGCGATGGCTGAAACCGCGCAAGAGCCGACGTTGCAGGCACTGCTGAAAAGCGAGCGTGAGGCCGGGTTCGATCTACTCAATCAGGCCCCGTTCCATTTGCGCTTGATCAAGGTCGGCGCGGCGCGTTACTGGTTCATGATGAGCAACCACCACCTCCTGATCGATGCCTGGTGCCGCTCGCTATTGATGAACGATTTCTTCGATATCTACACCGCTCTCGGCGAAGGACGCGAAGCGCAATTGGCCGTACCGCCGCGTTACCGCGACTACATCGGCTGGCTGCAACGCCAGAGCCTGGCGGAAGCGCGGCAGTGGTGGAAAAACAACCTGCAAGGCTTCGAACGCACAACGCCGATCCCGAGTGATCGACCGTTCCTGCGCGAACACGCCGGCGCCAGCGGTGGCATGATCGTCGGCGACCGCTACACCCGGCTCGATGCCCGTGACGGTGCGCAATTGCGTGAACTGGCGCAGGCGCATCAGCTGACCATCAACACCTTCGCCCAAGCGGCGTGGGCGCTGGTGTTGCGGCGCTTGAGCGGTGATCGCGACGTGCTGTTCGGCGTCACCGTGGCCGGGCGCCCAGTGGACATGCCGCAGATGCAACGCACTGTGGGGCTGTTCATCAACAGCATTGCGTTGCGGGTGAAAATGCCCGAAGACGATCAGCGTTGCAGCGTGCGCCAATGGCTCGGCGGTTTGCTCGACAGCAACATGCAGTTGCGCGAGTACGAATACCTGCCGTTGGTGAGCATTCAGGAACACAGTGAATTGCCCAAAGGTCAGCCGCTGTTCGACAGCCTGTTCGTATTCGAGAACGCCCCGGTGGAAGTGTCGGTGCTGGACCGTGCGCAAAGCCTTAACGCGACCTCGGATTCGGGCCGCACCCACACCAACTTCCCGCTGACAGCGGTGTGTTATCCGGGCGATGACCTGGGCTTGCACCTGTCTTACGACCAGCGTTACTTCGACGAATCGACCATCGAGCGCATGCTCGGTGAGTTCAAGCGCTTGCTGCTGGCGCTGGTCGACGGGTTCCACGGTGACATGGCCGACTTACCGCTGCTGGGGGGCGAGGAGCGGGACTTCCTCGTCCACGGTTGCAACCAGAGCGAACACGACTACTCGCTGGAACAGAGCTATGTCGCGTTGTTCGAAGCGCAAGTCGCGCAGCATCCGCAGCGGATCGCTGCGAGTTGCCTCGATCAGCAACACAGCTACGCCGAACTGAACCAGCGCAGCAACCGCCTCGGTCACGCCCTGATCGCTGCCGGTGTCGGGCTGGATCAACCAGTGGCGTTGCTGGCCGAGCGTGACCTCGATTTGCTCGGCATGTTCATTGGAAGCTTCAAGGCCGGTGCTGGTTATCTGCCGTTGGATCCGGGCCTGCCGAGTCAACGTCTGAGCCGGATCATCGACCTGAGTCGCACGCCGTTGCTGGTGTGCACTCAGGCCTGCCGCGAACAGGCGCTGGCGTTGCTGGACGAGTTCGGTTGTTCCCAGCGGCCTAAATTGCTGGTCTGGGAAGAGGTGCAGGCGAGCACTGTTTCGGAGGCCAATCCGGGCGTTTACAGCGGGCCGGATAACCTTGCCTACGTGATCTACACCTCGGGCTCCACGGGTTTGCCCAAAGGCGTGATGGTCGAGCAGCGCGGCATGCTCAATAACCAGTTGAGCAAGGTGCCTTACCTGAACCTGAGCGATGCCGATGTGATCGCCCAGACCGCTTCGCAAAGCTTCGATATTTCGGTCTGGCAGTTCCTCGCCGCGCCGCTGTTCGGTGCCCGGGTGGACATCGTGCCGAACACCATCGCTCATGATCCACAGGGCCTGTTGGCGCATGTTTCGGCGCAAGGCGTCACCGTGCTGGAAAGCGTGCCGTCGCTGATCCAGGGCATGCTCGCCCAGGAACGCATGAGCCTCGACGGCCTGCGCTGGATGCTGCCGACCGGTGAAGCGATGCCGCCGGAACTGGCGCACCAATGGCTGTTGCGTTACCCGGAGATCGGCTTGGTGAATGCCTATGGACCGGCGGAATGCTCGGATGACGTGGCGTTCTTCCGTGTCGACCTGGTCTCGACACGCGGCAGCTATTTGCCGATTGGTACACCCACCGACAACAACCGTTTATACCTGCTCGATGGCGCGCTGGAACTGGTGCCGTTGGGCGCGGTAGGCGAGTTGTGCGTGGCCGGTACCGGTGTCGGTCGCGGCTACGTGAGTGATCCGTTGCGCACGGCGCAGGTGTTTGTGCCGAACCCGTTCGGCGCGCCGGGGGATCGGTTGTACCGCACTGGCGACCTGGCCCGTCGTCGCAGTGACGGCGTGCTGGAGTACGTCGGGCGTATCGACCATCAAGTGAAGATTCGTGGATACCGCATCGAACTGGGGGAAATCGAAGCGCGCCTGCACGAACAGCCGGAGGTCCGCGAAGCGGCGGTGGGGGTGCAGGAAGGGGTGAACGGTAAACATCTGGTTGGCTATTTGGTTGCGGCTGATTCAGCCTTGAGTCCGAGCGAACGACTGGAGCGGATCAAGCAACGACTGCGCGCCGAACTGCCGGAATACATGGTGCCGCTGCACTGGTTGTGGCTGGATCGCCTGCCGCTTAATGCCAACGGCAAACTCGATCGCAAGGCGCTGCCAGCGCTGGAGATCGGCCAGTTGCAGAGCCAGGACTATCTGGCGCCACGCAATGATCTGGAGCAGACGCTGACGGACATTTGGGCTGAGGTGTTGAAAGTCGAGAAGGTCGGTGTGCGCGACAACTTCTTTGAGTTGGGTGGGCATTCGTTGCTGGCGACACAGATTGCTTCGCGGGTGCAGAAAGCGCTGCAAAGGGATGTGCCGTTGCGAGCGATGTTCGAGTGCAGCACGGTGGCGGAGTTGGCCGAATACATTGATGAATTGGCGGCGAATGACATCACCGAGGAGAAGGTGGATCGGCTGAATGACCTGATGGCGGAGTTGGAAGGGTTCTGATTCTTTAGGGGCTGGTAAGGCCTCATCGCAGGCAAGCCAGCTCCCACATCTGATCTGTGTTTGCAGAACCAATGTGGGAGTGAGCTTGCTCGCGATGGGGCCGGTACAGACACTCAGAGTGTTGACTATGGACCCACGGCAGCCCAGTCTCCCCACTCCAGTTTTCACCAAGGAAACAGTCAATGCCCTTCGCAACGATTGATGGTCAACCCCTCCATTACCTGGATCAAGGCACCGGCCCGGCGGTCCTGCTGGCCGGCAGTTACCTGTGGGACCAGGCCATGTGGGCCCCGCAAATTGCTGCCCTGTCACCGCACTACCGGGTCATCGCTCTGGACCTGTGGGGCCACGGCGAATCCGGCTCGCTGCCCGCAGGCACGCAATCGCTGGACGACATTGCGCGCCAGGCCTTGGCGCTGCTCGATCATCTGGATATTGATCGCGTCACGCTGGTTGGGCTGTCTGTCGGTGGCATGTGGGGCGCGCGGCTGGCGCTGTCCGCACCGCAGCGAATCAACGGTCTGGTGCTGATGGACACCTACCTCGGGGTCGAGCCGGAACCGACTCGCCAGTACTATTTCTCGTTGTTCAAGCAGATCGAAGAAACCGGCGTGATCTCGGCGCCGCTGCTCGACATCGTGGTGCCGATCTTCTTCCGTCCAGGCATCGATCCGCAGTCGGCGCTGTATCAGGAATTTCGCGCGAAGCTGGCCGCGCTGTCGCCGCAGCGTCTGCGTGAAAGCGTCGTGCCGATGGGGCGGATTACGTTTGCGCGGGATGATCTGTTGCCGCGTCTGAGGGCATTGAGTCCTGAAACCACGCTCGTGATGTGTGGCGATCAGGACAAGCCGCGGCCGCCGTCGGAAGCGAAGGAAATGGCTGAGCTGATCGGGTGCCCGTCTGTGCTGGTGCCGGAAGCGGGGCATATCTCCAGTCTGGAGAATCCCGGATTTGTCACGGAGGCGCTGCTGAAGTTTTTGGCTGAGAGGAATTAGTTAAATTTGCCGGCCTCATCGCGAGCAAGCTCGCTCCCACAGTTGATCGCATTCCCCTGTTGGAGCGAGCCTGCTCGCGATGGTGTCGATAAGTTCTACTTAGGTCCCAAAATTTTAGCCAACTTGTCCGGCGAAGGCGCGCCTTGCTGCTGTTGCAGCTCACCCTTGTCATCCATATAGAAAATCGCCGGCGTCGCCTGCAACTCCAGGTCCTCCATCAATTGCATGTTCGCCGCCAGTTTCAGCTGAATCGCCGGCGGCACTTCCTTCAGCGCCTTGAGCGAACTCTCCTTGCCAGCCTTTTCGTGCTCTTCCAGCGCTTTGCTCGGGTCCTTGGCCGCCAGCAATGCCGCCGATTTGCCCGGGCTGTCTTCGCGAATGATCCCGACCATGATGTGGCGCAATTGCACCTTGCCGGATTTCACCCATGGCCGCGCCTGTTCCCAGAACAGGTTGCAGTAAGGGCAGTTCGGATCGCTGAACAGGTACACGACACGCGGGGCATCTTTTTTGCCGTCGCCGATCCAGTTACTGGCTTCCATCTTGCCCCAGACTTCCTTGGACATTGGCGCGTAGACCAGTTTCTGCAACGGCGCCGCGGACAGGTCATTGCCCTCGGCATCGTAGAGGTTGCCGAGCAACACATGCTTGCCATCCGGGGTCAGGTACAGCGCCATGCCACGGTTCTGGTATTGCGCCGCGTAACCGCGCAAGCCGTCGGGGGCATCGAACTGGCCGACGATTTTCGCACCCTTGGCTTCGATCTTCTTGATCGCTTCGGGCAGTTCTTCGGCGGCCTGCACCGACGGCAGGTGCAGCAGGGCGGCGCCGAGGGTCAGCGTCAGCAGGTGGCGGAGGCGGGGCATGGCAGTTTCCTTGGAGAAGTGGACGGTGCGGCAGAAGAAGGACTGTCGAAGTTTTCCAGGGCGCGGGCCAGACTGGCTTCCGAGAGCTCGCCCAAATGACTGCCCAACAGGCGACCGTCATTGCTATAGAACAGCGTAGTCGGCAAAGCCATGGAACCCACGGCCTGACCCAAACGACCGCCACCATCGAACAGCACGTTGGTCAGGCTCAGGCCCTGGGTTTCGAGGAAGGTGGCGACGCTTTGCATGCTTTCGGCCTGATTGACGAACAGGAACGTCAGGTCCGGGCGGTGTTGCTGGGCATTTTCCAGTACCGGCATTTCTCGACGGCACGGCGGGCACCAGGTGGCCCAGAGGTTGATCACCAGCGGCCCCCCCTGGTAATCGGCCAGTTGCACGGTTTCACCGGCGGCATTACGCAAGCTGATTTCCGGCAGGCGTGTGCCTTGCTCATAAATGCTCAGGGAGACGGTCGCCAGCAGCCAGAACGCCAGGCCGCTGCCCACGCCGAATCCCAGAGGACGGCGCAGCCCCGGCCGACGCCAGCCGCGATACAGCGTGGCGAGCAGCAGCACAATCACCCCTGGCCAGGCGAGAAAACCGCCGTCGCGCAGGTCGATGATTTGCCACGGATCGTTGCGATAGTGCGTCCAGTAAATGGCGACGAAACTGACACGGGCCGCCAGCATTCCCATCAGGAACAGGCTGAACAGCACCGACTCGGGGTTCTCGCCACCCCGTTTGGCCACCCGCCAGCCGACAAATGTCGCCAGTGCCAAGGCACTGATCAGCAGCAGATGGTTAAGCGCGATGGCAAAGGTGCCGAGGGTAAAGGTCAGCATCAACGGGCGTCTCGGGTAGTGGTCCAGCGTTGCAGGAAGGTGTCGGCATCGACCTCGCCGGTGATGCGCTGGCTGCGACGCTCTTCGCCGTCGGCGCCGATCCACAGAAAACTCGGTGGCCCCGGCACTTTATAACGGCCGAGCAGTTCGCGGCTGGCGGCATTGTCGGCGGTGACGTCCAGCCGGAGCAAGCGCACATCGCTCAACGCTTCCATCACATGGGGTTTGCCGAACACCTGCTTTTCCATGACCTTGCACGACACACACCAGTCGGCGTAGTAGTCCAGCAGCACCCATTGGCCCTGGGCCTGGGCGGCGTCCAGTTCCTGTTGCAGCGCTTGCGCACTGTTGATCGTGGTGAACGCGTCATGGCCGGTCGGGCGAGCGGCATGACCGGAAGACGCTGAGGCGCTGTAGACCTGCAACGGTTTGAGCCAATCATCACTGCCCCCGGCGGCGCCAATCATCAGCAGACCGCCCCACATCCCAAGCAACAGCGCACTGGCGCCGAACAGATGGGCGACGCGGCCGAAACCTTCCGACTGTTTCCAGGCACTGTAGGCGGCGATCAGCAGCAAGGCGCCGCACAAACCGATCCACAGCGATTGATCCAGCACCGGGCGCAACATCAGCAGAGCGGTGGCGAGGAACAGGAAGCCGAAGATGCCTTTGAGCAAGTTCATCCAGGCGCCGGGTTTGGGCAGGAAACGAGTGCCCACGGTCACCAGCAACAACAGCGGCACACCGATGCCGATGCCCATGGCAAACAGAATCAGCCCGCCATTTAGCGCATTGCCGCTTTGCGCGATGTAGAGCAGGGCGCCGGCCAATGGCGCGGTCATGCACGGACCGACCAGCAACCCCGACAAGGCCCCGAGCACACCGGCACCGGTCAGGCTGCCGCCACGCTGATTGCGCGATACATTTTCCAGCCGGTCCCGCACCGCCACCGGCAGTTGCAGCTCGAAGAAACCGAACATCGGCAACGCCAGCAGGACAAATATCGCCGCGAAGCTGCCCAGCAGCCACGGGTTCTGCAACAGCGCCTGCAGGTTCGCCCCGAGCAGCGCGGCCAGCACGCCCATCGCCGCATACACCAGCGCCATGCTCACCACGTAACTGGTCGCCAACGCAAAGCCGCGTTTGGGTGTGGCCCCGCTGCCGACGATCAACCCGGCCAGAATCGGCAGCATCGGCAACGAGCAAGGCGTAAAGGCTAACAACAGCCCCAGGCCGAAGAACACCAGCAAACTCCAGCCCAGCGCCCGTTGTTGCAGGCCACTGGCCAGGGCTTGATCCGGTGCTTCGTTGGTTGTGCCTGCAATGCTGCCGCCCAGGTCCACGACCTGAGTCTGCGGTGGATAGCACAAACCGGCATCGGCACAGCCCTGGAAGCCCACCTTGATCTGACCGGTGGCGCCCGCTGGAATCTTCAGCTCAAGGCCTTGGCGATACACCTGTTGTTCGCCGAAGAATTCATCACTGTGCGCTTCGCCTTCGGGCAACTGCGGGCGCTGCTCCGGGGGCAATGCTTCGAATTTAAGGCGTTTCTGGTAAAGGTAATAACCGTCGGTAATTTGCCAGAAGAGCTGAGTTTCGCCTGATTCAAGGCGCTCGGAGGTCAAGACAAAGGCCTTTTCCACGGGCAGGAATTCAGGTTTGGTATCGAACGGATTGGTCCCTGCCTGGGCCACACCCGAGATCAAGAGAACAAAAAAAAGAATCAGTTGACGCATGGGTAAGCCTTATCCCTGTGCAAGTGAGGTGCACAATGGGAGGCGGCGATTAACCGATGATTAACCGCCGCCGGTGCTGCCCGCTGAGCTGATCAGAGGGCAGCCGCTACTGTTCAAGTCATCAGCTGCGCAACAGGCCTGGCCAGGACTGGTTGTCTACTGCGTGCGGGCCGGACACCAGGCGGTTTTGCGGGATGTTATAGATCAGGTACTGATTGCCGGTCAGAAAAACATAGAGCGCGTTGTCGGCAAAGGTTCGATCGTTTTGCGCCGCTGTAATAATGCGGTCTTTGTAAAGCGCCAGACCTGGCCACGTGGATTCTGTGATGGGCTCGAGTCTTATCGTTTGAATGGGTGTCTCAACAGGGTTAAAGAGGTTGTCGTCATATTTATCGTCTGCGTAGTCACGCAGAGGGGCGCGGGGCACCTCATCCCAGTCCAGGTAAAGAGAGTTTCCGTCATTCATGATGAATCGGAACAATGAACTGCGGTTGACTTGCCACCATGTCCCCGCAACGATCCGGTCAAAGTAAGGCAGCAACAGACGCCATTTGGAAGACCGGACGGTGCTTGTTTGCAGGACCGAATCAGTGTCCTGATTGTAGGCGCAGACCATGGGCGTATCGCCGTCATAATAGAATAACCACAGAATATCCAGGTCAGACGTATCCATCGGCTTATCCAGTGTCAGCCCGGTCGTGGCAAAGCCAAATCGCAGGTTCTTGACGTGGTTATCGAATGTTCCCCAACTTCCACTGACAGGGGAAGGATATCCAGCAGGGACTTCCTGGTCGCCGATATTGAAGCGAGCGTAAGTGTCGGTGTCTTTGAAGAAGAAATAAATTCTGTCTTTTCCTGCGCGCCAATCGACGGCAATACACTGTTCGAGTGTTGGCATGATCTGAATCCTTTCAGTCAAGTTAAAGTGGCTTTAAATAGAGGGGTAATATCTTTCGAAGAGTTTTTTTTCGATGCCTGATTCCCGCCTCACAATATCGTGAGTCAACCAGTTCTCTTAAGTCTTTTATGAGGCTGTTTGTGTCTGTTTCAAAATCTGCCGTTTTTATAAAAAAGGCCTGATGTAAATCGGTACGATGGCCAGCCAAAGCCGTCGCTTCTCGTCAGCGACATGCCTTGCCATAATTGCGGCTTAATCCTCAGCTGCTTCACTGGTTTTTTTTGCTCCGGGAGCTCCCATGCATGTACTGGTTTGCGAAGACGATGAGCTGATCGCCAGCGGCATTGTTGCCGGCCTGACCGCGCAAGGCCTGACCGTCGAGCACGTCGCCACCGCGTCGTCTGCGCGCGCGATGCTCAAGGTTGCTGAATTCGATGTCATGGTGCTCGACCTCGGCCTTCCCGACGAGGACGGTCTGAAGCTGTTGCAGCAACTGCGTCACAACGGTCTGGAGATTCCGGTGCTGATTCTCACCGCGCGTGATTCAGTGACGGATCGGGTCGATGGCTTGCAAGCCGGCGCCGATGATTACCTGCTCAAACCGTTCGACCTGCGCGAACTGGCTGCGCGTCTGCACACGTTGCTGCGCCGGGTGGCGGGGCGCAGCGTCAACCTGATCGAACACGGTGCGCTGACCTACGACCCCAGCAGCCGCGAAACCCTGCTCGGCGGTCAACCGGTGGACCTGTCGCGTCGCGAGCAGGCGTTGTTGCAAGCCTTGCTGCATAACCGCGGGCGCGTGCTCTCCACCGAGCAACTCAAGGACAGCGTCTACGGTTTCAACGACGAACTGGAAAGCAACGCCCTCAACGTGCACATCCATCACCTGCGGCGCAAACTCGGTAACGGCATCGTCGAAACCGTG
Source organism: Pseudomonas mucoides (assembly GCF_015461845.1). Taxonomy (GTDB): domain Bacteria; phylum Pseudomonadota; class Gammaproteobacteria; order Pseudomonadales; family Pseudomonadaceae; genus Aquipseudomonas; species Aquipseudomonas mucoides. Next base: position 450,080 of record NZ_JACOPW010000005.1, read on the forward strand.
CGCGGCCTGGGCTATCGCCTGGGGCCGGCTGATGGCGGAGAACCCTCGAAGTGATGAGCCTGCGTTTGCGCCTGAGCCTGACCCTCGGCGCCGCTTTTGCCTTGATCTGGGCCCTGGCGGCGGCCTGGATGCTCAGCGACCTGCGAAACCAAATGATGTTTTCCCTCGATCAGCGGCTGGTGGCTTCAGCGCGCATGGTCGCCGGCCTGATGGAGCAATTGCCCGCGTTGCCGACCAAGGGCGAGGGCACCCATTTCAGCGCTGAACAATTGAATGTCCCCGGCGGCATGGCCTGTCAGGTCAGTTCATTGCGTGGCGAAATCCTCGCCCGCAGTCACACCGATCCGCAGCAAACCCTGGAAGCCGAGAAAATGGGCTTTCACGACCAAATGATCGATGGCGCACCGTGGCGCAGTTTCACCCTGGCGCGCGGCGATCTGCGCATCACCACCGCCGACCGGCAAATCGAGCGCGAGGCGCTGAACATGTCGATCCTGCTGGCCGCGTCGGTGCCGGTGGGTGTGGCGTTGCTCGGCTGTTTGTGCCTGCTGTGGCTGGGCATCGGCCAAGGGCTGGCACCGCTCAACCGGATGCGCGATGCGCTGATGCGGCGTAGCGCCGATTCCCTCGAACCGTTGCAGATACAGCCGCTGCCTAGTGAACTGCAACCGCTGCTGGACACGCAGAATCAGCTGTTCCAGCGCATCGGCAAGACCATCGAACGTGAACGACGTCTGACCGGCGATGCGGCGCACGAATTGCGCAGCCCCCTGACCGCGATCAAGACCCACCTGCAAGTGGCGCGCATGACCGACGGCGCGGCGCGGGATCAATCCCTGGCCCGCGCCGAAGAGGGCGCCGACCGCATGCACCGGACTCTTGAACAACTGCTGTTGCTGGCGCGGGTCGAGGGCAGTTTGTCGTTCGACGACGGCGTACAGTGCAGCGCTGAACAAGTGGCGAAACTGGCCATCCAGGACGCCGCCAGCGGGGATCGGCAGCGCATCAAGCTGCAGATGCCGAACACGTTCTCCAGTGCGCCGGTGCAAATGCCCGCCGTGTTGTCGATTGCCGCGTTACGTAACCTGCTGGACAACGCCTTGCGCCATACGCCCGGCGATGGCGCCGTGGAATTGAGCCTGGAGACCACCGGCAATCGTGCGCGTTTTCTGGTTCGCGACCATGGACCGGGGATTGCCGAAGACGACCTGCAGCACCTGACCCAACGCTTCTGGCGCAATGGCCAGAGCACCGGTTGCGGGTTGGGGCTGGCGATTGTTCAGGCGATTGTCCAGCGCTGCGGCTGCACGTTGCGGTTCGACAGCCGACCGGATGGGTTGCGGGTTGAACTGACCATGCCCCTGCAAACAATCTAACTCACACCCCCAAACCCTGTGGGAGCGAGCTTGCTCGCGATAGCAATTTGTCAGTCACATCAATTCTGGATGTGCCACCGCTATCGCGAGCAAGCTCGCTCCCACAGGGGATCTGTGTGCACATCAAATGTAACTTCTCTTCATTGGCCTTTTGCCGGCCGTCAGCGCTATCGTCCCCGGCAGCTTTTTCTCAATGGATTGAGGTAACAGCGCCATGGAAGCATCGGTTCACATCTGCAAGGCAACCTCCGCCGACGCGGGCATCATCAGCCGTATCCTCGAGCGCTCCATTCGGGTGGGGTGTGCACTGGATCACCGCAATGACCCGCGCACCGTCGCCACCTGGGTCCAGAACAAAACCATCGGCCACGTCCAGCCCTGGCTGGCTGACCCGCGGTTGTACCTCAACATCGCCCTGTTGCATGACAAACCGGTTGGCGTCGCGATGGCCAGCATCAGCGGCAAGGTCGCGTTCTGTTACGTGCAGCCGGAATGGTTCCGCCGCGGTGTCGGGCAAGCGCTGGTGCGCGACCTTGAAGGCTGGTTGATCGAGCAAGGTGTGCACCAGGCACGACTCAACAGCACCCGAACCGGCGAGGCCTTTTACCGGCATCTGGGTTACCAGGCCTGCGCTGAAACCTTCACGGTGGCCGGGCTTCAGGCGGTTCCCATGCACAAAGCGTTGTCGACGCTCTAAATCCTTGAGCCCCTGATGCGTTTCCAGAACAGGAAACCTTATTGAGGGGTCGAGAAATGTCAGTCGCTACCAGCCTTATCGAAGATCAGCCGGCCCGGATCGTCCCGACGCCTGCCGAAACGCTGTACCAGTTCAATGAATCGCCGCTGCTGGCCCGTCAAAACCAGCAGGAATCCAATGCCCGCAGCTACCCACGGCGTATTCCCCTGGCGCTGAAACGCGCCAAGGGCATTTATATCGAGGACGTCGAAGGGCGCCATTTCATCGACTGTCTGGCCGGTGCCGGAACGCTGGCGCTGGGGCACAACCATGCGGTGGTGATCGAAGCGATCCGGCAAGTGCTGAGCGATGAACTGCCGCTGCACACGCTCGACCTGACCACGCCGGTCAAGGACCAGTTTGTGCAGGACCTGTTCGGGCTGCTGCCGCCGGCATTGGCTGCCGAGGCGAAAATCCAGTTTTGTGGCCCGACCGGCACCGACGCGGTGGAAGCCGCGCTGAAACTGGTGCGCACCGCCACCGGACGCAGCACCGTGTTGTCGTTCCAGGGTGGTTATCACGGCATGAGCCAGGGCGCATTGAGCCTGATGGGCAGCCTTGGGCCGAAAAAGCCATTGGGTGCTTTGCTCAGCAGCGGTGTGCAGTTCATGCCCTATCCCTACGATTACCGTTGCCCGTTCGGCCTCGGTGGGGCGCAGGGCGTGCAGGTCAATCTGAACTACCTGGAAAACCTGCTGAATGATCCCGAGGCCGGCGTGCAATTACCGGCCGCGGTGATTGTGGAAGTGGTACAGGGCGAAGGCGGCGTAATACCTGCGGATCTCGACTGGCTGCGCGGCGTGCGTCGCATCACCGAAAAGGCTGGCGTGGCTTTGATCGTCGATGAAATCCAGAGCGGTTTCGCTCGCACCGGCAAGATGTTTGCCTTTGAACACGCCGGGATCATTCCGGACGTGGTGGTGATGTCCAAAGCCATCGGCGGCAGCTTGCCGCTGGCAGTGGTGGTTTACCGCGACTGGCTCGACACCTGGCTGCCGGGCGCGCATGCCGGGACCTTCCGTGGCAATCAGATGGCCATGGCCGCCGGTTCCGCGGTGATGCGTTATCTGGTCGAACACAAGGTGTGCGAGCACGCGACCGCGATGGGCGAGCGCTTGAGCGAACACCTGCGCATCCTGCAGCGGGACTTCCCGCACATGGGCGACATCCGCGGTCGTGGCTTGATGCTCGGCGTTGAGCTGGTCGACCCGTCCGGTGCACCGGACGCTCAGGGTCATGCGCCGATATCGGCTGCACTGGCGCCGTTGGTGCAGCGCGAATGCCTCAAGCGCGGGTTGATTCTCGAGCTGGGTGGCCGTCACGGCGGCGTGGTGCGCTTCCTGCCACCGCTGGTGATCACGGCGGCTGAAATCGATCAGGTGGCCGGGATTTTCGGTCGGGCCATGACCGCTGCCACCGCCAGTCTCTAAATTTTTTGCCGCCCTGAACGTTCTTTCTACATAACGGCTGCGCACGCCGCGCAGCCCACCCTACAGCGATGGAGAAACGCCCATGACTTCAGTATTCGACCGCGAGGACATCCTCTTTCAAGTCGTGGTCAACCACGAAGAGCAATACTCAATCTGGCCTGACTACAAAGCCGTGCCGGAAGGCTGGCGCACCGTGGGCAAAAGCGGTTTGAAAAAGGAATGCCTGGCTTACATTGAAGAAACCTGGACGGACATGCGCCCGCTGAGTCTGCGTCGCAAGATGGAAGAGCAGGCGGCAGTGGCTCACTGATTGACCGTACGAAAAAGCCCGCTGAACCGCGAAGGTCAGCGGGCTTTTTCATGCCTGAAAGTTGTGTGGTTTATCAGGCCTTCATCGCTGGCAAGCCAGCTCCCACATTGGATTCGGGGTGTGACACATATCCCTGTGGGAGCTGGCTTGCCAGCGATAAACGATAACGCGGTCCAACTGACTTAAACCCCGTTCAACCCCTTGATCACCAAGTCCACATTCCTCTCCAGCTCCGCCACCGGATCCGCGGCATCCACACTCAACACCACCAACCGGCTACCGGCCTCGGCGATCACCGCTTTCACCGCGTCCGAAGGCTGCCGATGATGCAACACCACCGCCACCTCGTTGTCCTTCAACGTCGCGCCCAATCGCTTGAGCGCTTCCGGCGTCCACTCGGCATCCGGGCGTGCATCGATCCCGATCAGCTCCAGATTGAGCCCGCCCATCAAATAGCCAAAGTGATCACTGAGGCTCATCACACTGAGAGTGTCAGCACTGGCCAGCCGCGCTTCGCTGTCGGCGCTGAACTTGAGCAAGCGCTGTTTCAGCGCCGCCAGGTTAGCCTCGATTGCAGGTTTGGCTTCTGGTGCCAGGCGCACGAGATCGGCGGCCATCACGTCCGCCATCCGCCCCATGTTGTTGCTGGACAACCACGGCTGACTGTTCAAACCCTCGACCTTGTTGTCCGGCTGCACGGCGATGCCGGGCAGGGCGCCGTCCACCGGGCGCGCGGCGTCGACTTCGACAATGCGAATGTTGCTGCGACGGGAGATCGGGTACAGCGGATCATCCGCCCACAGTGACCGCAGACCGATCACCGCGTCGGCGTGGGTTGCCAGTTTGGCCAGCGCCGGGGCACCACGGCCGGTGAAGTACGCGGTCTGACGGCTGCCAGGCAGGTTCGCCGGTGCGGCACGTTCAAGGTTGACGTCAGTGCCTTTGAGCAAGACTTCACCCAAGCCGTAAGTGATTGGCAAGGACGCCAGCACATGCAGTGGTTTGGCGTTGTCCGCCGCAAACGAGGTGTTGACCAGCCCGCAGAGCGCCACGGCCAGGGTCAATTGACGCAGAGAAAAAACCATTTATCCGAGATTCCCTTTGAGGCTGGGGACGACACCGCGCGCAATGGCGGACAGGGCGAAAGCGATACCGGCCACCAAAATGATCGCGGCACCGGACGGGATGGGCAAGTCGAACACAATCGGCGCCAGAATCCCGCACAGCGTGCTCACCGTGGCGATCAGCACCGAACACCAGAAAAAGCCTTTGAGCGATTGGCTGAGCAAGCGCGCGGCGGCGGCTGGAATCACCAGGAGCGCGCCGACCAGAATCGCGCCGATGACCTTCACCGCGGCCACGGTGATCAGCGTCACCAGAATCACAAACAGGTAATCCAGGGTCTTCACCGCCACCCCGCGCACCGCCGCCAATTGCGGGTTGAAACTGGCGAGCATGATGCGGTTGTACAGTGGCAAGGCCAGCGCCATGACCAGCGAACCGACGATGGCCAGGACCGCCAGATCGTTACCGTTGACGGTCAACACCGATCCGAACAACACGTTTTCCAGAATGTGCACGTTGATCTTGCCCGCCAGAATCAGCAGCAGGCTCGCGCCCAATGCCAGCGACACCGACAGGAATACGCCGATCAAGGTATCCGGCGCCAGGCCGGTGCGGTTGCGCAGGTAATTGAGCAAAATGCCGAACAGCAGGCAGTAACCGAACAGGCTGCCATAAGGCCCGGTGTAGGGCTCGCCGAGCAGGATGCCGATGGCCACGCCGGTCAACGCCGCATGACCCACCGCTTCGGAGAAAAACGCGAAGCGCTTGACCACCACCAATGTGCCCAATCCACCGAGTACCGGGCCGATCAACAGGCCGGCGAGCAGTGCGTTGACCACAAATCCGTAGGCCAGCGCCTCGGGCAGATACCCCGAAGACGCCCAGCCCTGAACCATCAAGCGAAAGGCTTCGTAGCTCATTTGGCAGCGCTCCGTGGATGGGTGGAAAACAGAGTCAGCAGACGTTCCGGGGTCAGGGCCTGTTTCGGCGTGGCATCGAACAACACCCGGCGATTGAGCCCGGTGACGCGATCCGCCAGGCGCCCGACGGCCTCCAGATCGTGCTCGATCCACAGCACGGTGATGCCGCTTTGGCGCCAGTCGCCGAGCAGCCGTTCGAACACCCGGATACCGGCTTCATCCAGCGCCGACATCGGTTCGTCGAGCACCAGCAGTTGCGGCGCCGGGATCAGCCCTTGAGCCAGCAATACCCGTTGACGCTCACCGCCGGACAATGCGCCCATGCGCCGTTTGCGTTTGTCCTGCATGCCGACCCGTTCCAGCGCTTCACCGATCGCGGCGGCGTAGTGTTTGCTCAAACCGAGGAACGCCGGGCGGCGCTGGCACATGGCGGCCATGAAATCGTCGACGGTCATGGGCAGGCCGCGATCAAACTCCAGGGCTTGCGGCACGTAGCCGATGGTCCCGGGTATGTCCGGCCATTGCAGGCTCAGCTTCCCCTGATGCGGCATCTGTCCGAGCAGGGTCTTGATCAGCGAACTCTTGCCACCGCCGTTGGGGCCGACCAGCGCGTGCACACTGCCGGGGGAAACCTGAAAGGTCACGTTGTCGAGGATCGTTGTACGCCCGAGGGTCAGGCTGACATCGGTGAAGTCCAGGGTCGGGCCGCTGGTTTGGGCCGAGAGGTTTTCTTGAGCAGTCATTGACCCGACTCCTGTATCGCCCGGACCACAGTGTTGAGGTTGCCGGTCATTTCCTTTTCGTACTTGTCGGCGGTGTATTCGCCATAGGAAATGTGCGACAGCGGGTACAGCTTCACCCCGGATTCACGCTGGATGGTGTCGACGTAAGTGGAGGGGAAATCCATCTCCGAGAAGATCACTTTCACGTCCAGTTCGCGCAGTTGGTCGATGGTCTTTTTCAACTGACTCGGGCTCGGTTCTATGCCGTGCGCAGGTTCAACCACCGCAGTGACTTCGAGGCCGAATTCACGCAGCAGGTAATCGTAAGCCGCGTGAACGGTGGCCACGCGAAGTGCGGCGTTGGGTGCCTGGGTCAGCTTCGCCAAGGCGTCGGCGCGCATCTGCCGCAGACGTTTGCCGTAGGCGCGGGCGTTTTGCGTATAGGTCTTGGCGTTGGCCGGATCAAGCTTGCCCAGTTCCCGGGCGATGTTGTTGACCTGGGCAATCGAGGCGCTGATCGACAGGAACGTGTGCGGGTTGACCACCTTGCCCGCACCGCGTGCGGCGACGCCAGTGGCGGCCAGCAGCGGCACGTTTTCGTTGGCTTCGATCACCGTGATGTTCGGGGTTTCGCTGGCGGCAATCATGCGGTCGGCGAAGTCGTCATGACCGACGCCATTGAGCACGATCACGTCCAGTCCGCTGATGCGCTTGATGTCCTCGGCGCGGGGCTCGTAGGCGTGCGGATTGAAACCGGCCGGAATCAGCGGCACCACATCAGCCTTGTCGCCGACGATGTTGGCGACGTAGCTGTAATAAGGGTGCAGGGTGATGCCGATGCGCAGGCGTTTGGCGTCGTCGGCATGGGCCAGAGGAGTCAGCAGGCAGGCCAGCAAGCCGACCGATAGCAGGCGCAGGAAAGATGAAATAGGCATGGGGAAGCGGTCTTCTCTCGGTTGAAGGCGAGGGGTCAGTGCCGATGCTGGCGGGTCACGCCGGCATCGAATTGCGCGACGATCAGTTGCCAGCCGGTGCTTTCGAGGGCGGCGTCCGTCAGGTCGGTCGGGGCTTGGAGGTCGGTGGCGCGGTGGAGCCAGATGTCCGGTGCCTCGTCGCCAGCGGTCAGGCGCATCAAAAACGAACCGGCCACGGCGGGTGCCTGGCTCTGGCCGAAGTACGCCTTGGCGTCGAGCAATTGCCATTGATGGGCGCCACGACTGACGGAGCTGGCGTCTTGGGCGAAGGGTGCAAAACCTTCCTCGGCGAGGGCTTCAGGTGTTGGCAGGGTTTGCTGTTCCTGTTGCAGCAGGTGAATCTCGTCCAGCGTTACTCGCAGGTCGGCGTAGATCCCTTGCTCGGACGCGCGCAAGTCGCGGCGGGCATCCAGTTGATGGCTGCCGACGCTGCTCACGGCCTGGGACTCGTGGCGCCAGGCAACCACCGAGCCGGCCACCGCCAGAATCATCAGGCACAACAGCAGCACATAAAGGGTTTCATGGCCGGCACCAGCCGGACGGACGACGTATGTGGTGGGCGTACTCATGGGGTTTCGATGTCCGCTTGGTCGATCTCGACGACGTGGCCGGGACCGGCGTCGAACAGCACATAAAATTCCGCGCCGGGTTTCTTGAAGGTCAGCGTGGAATCGGCGCCGAGCTTGCCCGGCACCAGAATGGTTTCGTCGTAGCCGATCACGTCCAGGGTCACGCCCGGTGCGCCGCTGCCGTCGGAGAAGCCGCCTATGCATTTGATCTGTTCGGCATCGACGGCTTTGCATTCGCACATCGGGTTGTGCGCCAGCGCGCTGGCACTGAATCCGGCGCAGAGCACCAGCAACACAGTTTGAAGTGGGCGAAAAATGCTGATCATGGTTTGCCTCCTTGTTGGTTCAGCCACGCGACGGTGGCCGGCGATGCCTGGCTCAGGGGGAGGGCGGCCTGGTGCATCGCGCCGTCCCAGCCTTCCATGGTGATCCACAGCTCGGCGTCAGCCTTGGTCTTTTCCGGGATCGGCACCATGGCGCCCATGCGATGCGGCGTGCCGAAGAAAATCACCCCGGCGGCCCGCAGGCTGCGCGGTTTGCCGATGCGCAGGTAAGTCGCCTTGACCTGATCGCGGCAGCTGTCGCACAGCGCGGCGGTGAAGTTCTTCATGTGGCCGGCGGGTCCGTCGAGCGTCGGGGCTTCATTGCGTAGTTCGGCCAGGCGCAGGCTCCACGGGCCGACCTGGATTTCCCCTATCTCCCGCTCACCGAGCCCGGTATCGCCGCGAAACAGCGCCTCGTCAGCGAAGTATTTGGGCATGAACCCCAGTGGCACCAACAACAGCAGAACGTTGATATGGAAGCGCCATTTGAGCCAGAAGCGGCGCAGGGTCGAGTCCGGTGTTTGCTTGGCGTGCGCGTTCATTGGCTGACCTCCGTCGCGGCTTGCACCCGTGGCTGTTTGTGGCTGCGCTTGAGAGCGTTGGCGGTGGCGAGGGCGGTGCGTTTGGTCCAGATCAGCAGGCCGCTGAGGACCATCATGCTCAGGATCAAACCGAAGAAGAACCAGATCAGCTTGATCCAGATCCCGCCGAAATCACCGGTGTGCAAGGGGCGCATGGACTCGGTCACCAGCTCCAGGCCGCTGCGGTCCGACAGCAAGCGCGTGGCGGCGACGTCGCCGGTGTATGGGTTGATATCGGCCGTCTGGTACATCAGCGGATACCAACTGCGTCCACCCACCGACAAGTAGCTGTAGGCATTGGCGGGCAGGCTGACGAAGCTGTCTTCCAGGCCGGGAATGCGTTCCTTGGCCTGGGCAATCGCGGTTTCGAGGCTGATCGTCGGTGCAGGGGAGCCATCGCTGCTCACCGGTACGCTTTCACGCGGCACCACCAGGGCCACCGGCGCGGTGGAAATCGAGACCTGGTTATCGAACATGAACGCCTGAATCAGGAACCAGGTGCTGGTGATGGAAATCACCGCAATAAACCAGATCGACCAGATGCCACTGAGGCGATGAAAGTCGCCCCAGAAAATCCGCGCGCCATGACGAATGCGCAGGGTCGGCCGGAAGAAGCCCTTCCAGAATTTTTTGTAGACCACCAGCCCGGTGACCAGCGAGGCCAGCAGCGGCAGGCTCAAGAAGGACACCAGGTACCAGCCCCAGCTGTAGCCATTGGTGAACGACACCAGCCACCAGCCGTGCAACGCGCGGGTAAACGCCTTGAAATCGAAGGCCGGGGCGGTGCCCTGAATAACGCCGCTGTACGGGTTGACGTACACGGTCACCGAGCGGCCGTCGGGGTAGCTGACGCTGACGTCGAGGGCGAAGTGGGATTCATCGGGGCGGCTGATGGATTCGACCAGCGTGTCCGGTTCGGCCTGTTTGATTGCCGCGATGATCTGGTCATAGCTGAGTAACGGCGCATCGTCCGACGGCTGGCTGGCGCGCATTTGCGGGTTGGCCAGCCAGACGATTTCCTGACTGATCACCGCCAATGTGCCGGTGACACAGACAATCAGCACGAAAAACCAGATCGGTAATGCCAGCCAGCTGTGGACCAGAAACCAGAGTTTGGAACGGGATTTCTTCGACATGATTAAAGGTCTTGTATCGATGAGAGAACCTCTGCTGCGGGCTTCCCAGCGATGAGGTCCATGAAAAGGCCGGCGATGGCTGTTGCGGGCGCACGCCGACTGCATCTCTATAAGACGGATGAGGAACAGAAATCCCGAAGGGGGAGATGAAAGTAAATGTTTCTTATTGGCGAGAAGTTGTTACCGGGGGGATTTGCGATGTTGGGGATGGCCCCATCGCGAGCAAGCGCGCTCCCACAGGATCACCGCTGTACCTGTGGGAGCGAGCTTGCTCGCGATGGGGCCCGATCAGGCGACAAAGCTCTCAACCCTGCTGAAACATCTCCTTCGCCCGCTGCTCAATCTGCGCTTGACTCAGGTTTTCCTTGCGCGTGGCCAAAAACCACAAATGCCCATACGGATCTTTCAACGTCCCGGAGCGGTCGCCATAAAACTGATCCTTAACCTCGGACACCACCGTGCCACCCGCATCAATCGCCTGTTTATAGGACTTGTCCACATCCGTCACATACAGATGCAGACCCACTGACGGCGACTTGTCCGGGTTGCTCAACGGCCCCTGATCACATGGCGTGCCAAGCATGATCGGGCAGTCGCCGATCCTCAGTTCGGCGTGACCAATGCCGCCATCGGGCATGGCTAGGCGCATGACTTCGATGGCGCCAAAGGCCTTCTTGTAGAACTCGATCGCTTCGGCCGCTTTTTGAATGCCCAGATACGGGGTGATGCTGTGATAACCCTCTGGAATGGGTTTGACGCTCATGATGAATCTCCCTGTTTGTTGTTGTGGGTGGAAAGTGTCCTGCGCCGATTTCCGGCCGAATAAATATAGGTCAGCGTCGTGTTGCCAGCCGAGCACCCGACGAGCAGCCACACTGTTCAGCCAGCAACAGCGCGGCAGCAGATTGCTCGGCTGCATCATCAGAAACGCTGATAAATTCCCGTCACCCCCCCCCGAAAGCAGGGGGGCTCGGCACAGAAGCTGCAATGGCTCTGTTAAATACAGTTGTAGAGAACTCGCGCTCGGTGAGTCAGGTCAACCTGGCGTTTGTCATTGCCAACGACGCGCTGGAAGCGGGGATCGACACCAACAGCGCGTTGATTGTCGAGAAGGGCAGGAGCCTGTACATCGAATTTCTGGCGGCGCGGCCGGACAACATCAATGATCCGGCCTTGCAGAAACTGGCCAAGGCGTTGAATTCGGATGAGGATCGGCAGTTCATCCTGACCCGCGATAGCCGCGTCGCTATTTCGGACCTGTCCCCAATTCCAGCAGCTGCGCTCCCGGCCCCTGTTCCCCCAGCACATCGCCAAAATTACGCAACGGACACGCCTCCATCGACAAACACCCACACCCGATGCAGCCATTGAGCTTGTCGCGCAGCAACGTCAGCTGATTGATCCGTTCATCCAGGTCCTGACTCCATTGCGCCGACAACACCTTCCAGTCCGCCGCCGTCGGTGCGCGGTTATCCGGTAGCGATTTCAACGCTTCACCGATCTCCGCCAACGGAATCCCCAGGCGCTGCGCGACTTTGATTAGCGCCACCCGCCGCAACACTTCCCGTGGATAGCGCCGCTGGTTGCCCTGATTGCGCGTGCTGTTGATCAGCCCCTTCGATTCATAAAAGTGCAGCGCCGTGACCGCCACACCGCTGCGGGTGGCCAATTGGCCGACGGTGAGTTCCTTGTGCAGAGTGTCCGGGGTGATCATTTAAAAATCCTGCTTGACCTCTAGTTAACTCGAGGTTTTACCCTGCAGGCCTTCGGATCGCAAGATCCGCCTGACACGTGAGGGGGACTATTCATGCAATCGTCAGAGAACAATCGCAGCTTCACCCAACTGATCGAGTTCGAGATCGAGCCGCATCAGCAGCCTGCACTGGTGTCGGCGTTGTCCCGGCAGACCGAGCGTCTGGCCCGGGACTTCAGTGGTTTTCTGAGTGCCAGCATCCAGGCCAGCGACGACGGCCGGCGGGTGCTCAACTACCTGCAATGGCAAACCCGCGCGGCGGGAGAGGCGGCCTTTCGCAGTTTCGAAAGCGGCGAGCAGGATTTCTGGCAGCTGATCCGCGCGCATCAGGCGAAGACCGTGACGTTCGGCTCGTTCCAGGTGCTGCACAGCCTGGCGCTCAGCCACGACAACGCGCTGCACTGCCGCCTGGTGGGTTAAATCGACAACTGCATCACCCGCTCGCCCTGGACATTCTCCATCACCCGGCGTTTGTTCACGGCCAGTTCGCCGATCTTGATCAGCCGCGTGCGCGTCACGTTTCGGCTCAGGCCCAGCAGGGCAGCGGTGTGCACCTGATTGCGCTTTCTGCAACAAGACGAATGCAGGCCTTCAAGGGCTCACCGGTTATTTGGTAGTTGGAGAAATCGGCTTCGGTGGCGTAGACGCCAATCGGCAAAAAATAAATATTTATAGTTCGTTAATGAATATGTTTTGGCGTACCTGGAGAGTGTTTACCAAAGTCGATAGCCACTATTGAGAGCGTTGATTTCTGCCCGCCAAGCCGCGCGAGTAGCCTGTGTTCATTCCCCCGAACCCAGATGCAGGACGCCAAAAATGAAACCTCTAATCGCCACTTTTCTGCTGCTCGCGGTCTCTGTGCTTGCCGGATGTGCCAGTCATGTTTCACCGGAATTGCGGCCGTACACCGCCGAGGAATCAAAGGAATTGGCGCTAGAGGATTTGAATCGTCGTGGCCTGTCCTTCGAGGAATACCACGCGAAGAAAGCCGCCTTGCTCGGTCAACCGCAAAAGTCGTTCAGCTTCGATAAACAGGGCGAGATGAACGCCGAACGTGCTGTACAGCTTCATGGTCGTCCAAGCTGATCGAAAACTGTACTGCTCGAAGTTTCACGTAACTGTCCATGGGTTTCCGGCAAGGCGTGCGATAGGGTCTTAACACCCGATTGACCCTCATGGACTGCCGCTGATGACGCTTTCACTCGATCTGCTGATGGGCCTGGCCTTGTTTGCGCTCGTCACCTCGATTACTCCCGGCCCCAACAACACCATGTTGCTGGCATCGGGTGTGAACTTTGGCTTTAACCGCACCATCCCGCATATGTTGGGCGTCACCTGTGGTTTCTTTGTCCTGGTGGTCGCCGTCGGGTTCGGCCTCGGTGCCGTGTTTAAAACCTATCCTTTGCTCTATACCGTGCTGCGTTACGTCGGCGCGGCGTATCTGCTGTACCTGGCATGGAAAATCGCCCATTCAGGTCCGGTCTCCGAGAGCGAGAACGGCGAAAGCAAACCCATCACTTACCTGGGCGCAGCGGCGTTCCAATGGGTCAATCCAAAGGCGTGGATCATGGCCATCGGTGCCATCAGCACCTACACGCCGATGCAGGGTTATTTCACCAACGTGATCATCATTGCGGCGGTGTTTGCCTTGATCAACCTGCCGAGCGTCGGTCTCTGGGCCGGGTGCGGCACGTTGTTGCGCAATGTGTTGAAGGACCGCCGCTGGTTGCGCCTGTTCAACTGGGGCATGGCGGCGCTGTTGGTGGCGTCGCTGTATCCGTTACTTCTTGAAAGCTTTAGCTGACGCATTGCTTCAACCGGTTGCCCGATGCCTGTTAAGCTCGACTTCAGGAGCGTTCCTACGCACTTTTAAATGAAGTTGTTCTTCTTTAACGGCTTCCGATCAGGTATTTCTAACGTGCTGAAATATCGGCGCAGCTCACAAGGCTGCGCCTCGACGTTTCCGTCATGAGCTTCCTGATCCCGGAACACGCTCTGCGAGTCTTTTATGAATAAGCGTCCGTTGTATTTCGATTACGCCGCCACCACGCCGGTGGATGAGCGGGTCATCAAGGTCATGGTCGAGTGTCTGGGTTTTACCGGCAATTTCGGCAACCCGGCGTCCAGCTCCCATGCCTATGGTCAGCAAGCCCGACAGTCGGTCGAGCACGCCCGGCAGCAGGTTGCCGAACTGGTTGGCGCCACGGCGCAGCAAATCGTCTGGACCTCCGGCGCCACTGAATCCAACAACCTCGCGCTCAAAGGCGTGGCCCAGGCCCGTGGTGTCAGCGGCGGGCACATCATTACCAGCCAGATCGAACACAAGGCGATTCTCGACACGGCGAAGCAATTGCAGGACGCCGGGGTTGCGGTCACGTACCTGGTGCCTGACGCCGAAGGTTTGATCACGGCGCAAGCAGTCAGCGAAGCGATGCGCGAAGACACCTTTCTGGTGTCGCTGATGCTGGTCAATAACGAACTCGGCACTGTCAATGATATCGCCGCCATCGGCGAAGTCGTGCGTGCTCGCGATGCGTTGTTTCACGTCGACGCCGCTCAAGGCGCGGGCAAGGTGGCCATTGATCTGGCGCGCCTGCCGGTCGACCTGATGTCGTTTTCCGCGCACAAGATCTACGGTCCCAAAGGCATCGGTGCGTTGTACGTCGGCCCGCGCGCTCAGCAACGCTTGCAGGCTCAGATTCACGGCGGTGGTCACGAAGGCGGGTTGCGCTCCGGTACCCTGGCGACTCATCAGATCGCAGCCATGGGCGCGGCCTTCGCCTTGGCCGCCGACCTGTTCGATGACGAGAAAGCCACGATCGTGCGCTTGCGCGAACGGTTGCTTGAGCAGTTGCTGAGCCTTCCCGGTGTTCGCCTCAATGGCAGCCCGGCCCAGCGCATTCCCCACACCCTCAGCCTGACGTTCAGCGAAGGTGAGTTCAATTCTGCGGCGTTGAGCCATTCGATCGCTTTTTCTGCGACGTCGGCCTGTAACTCCGCCAGCAACGCGCCATCCCATGTGCTGCTGGCCCTGGGGCATGACGCCCGCTCGGCGAGTCGCACCATCCGCTTGAGCCTCGGCCGGTTCACCACCGAGCAAGACATCGACCAAGCGGTGCACCTGATCAAAGCGGCCTGCGCCAGTGCCCCGGCATTCTGGCAGTAGCGCCTTAAAGCGCCGACTCAGATCGGCACTCAACAATAAGCTGAAGTGATTAGCAGGAGACACGATGAGTACGCAGCCTTCGATCAATGGATCGGTGCCACAGCGCCTGGCGCAAACCCGCGAACTGATGAGCCGCGAAGGCATTCATGCCTTGCTGGTGCCGTCGGCCGATCCGCACCTGTCGGAATATTTGCCGGGTTACTGGCAGGGACGGCAGTGGTTGTCGGGCTTCCATGGCTCGGTCGGCACACTGATCGTGACCCCGGATTTTGCCGGCGTCTGGGCCGACAGTCGTTACTGGGAGCAAGCGACCAAGGAACTCAAGGGCAGCGGCATCGAATTGGTCAAGCTGCAACCGGGTCAACCTGGCCCGTTGGACTGGCTGGCCGAGCAAACCCCTGAAGGCGGCGTCGTCGCGGTGGACGGTGCAGTGATGGCCGTGGCGTCGGCGCGTACGCTAGGTGGCAAACTCGAAGAGCGCGGTGCCCGCCTGCGGACCGACATCGATCTGTTGAGCGAAGTCTGGAGCGATCGCCCGACATTGCCGAATGAGCCGATCTACCAGCATTTACCGCCGCAGGCGACGGTCAGCCGTGGCGAGAAACTGGCGAAACTGCGCGAAGTGTTGAAAGAACGTGGTGCTGACTGGCATTTCATCGCGACCCTTGATGACATTGCCTGGCTATTTAATCTGCGCGGCGGCGATGTGTCGTTCAATCCGGTGTTTGTATCTTTCGCCTTGATCAGTCAGGAGCAGGCCACCCTGTTCGTCGCTTTGAGCAAAGTCGATACTGAACTGCGTGCGGTGCTCGAACAAGACGGCGTGACCCTGCGCGATTACAGCGAAGTGGCTGCTGCGTTGCGCGCCGTGCCGAGCGGCGCGAGCCTGCAAGTCGATCCGGCGCGCGTCACCGCCGGTTTGCTGGATAACCTCGACAAAGGCGTAAAACTGGTCGAAGGCCTGAACCCGACCACGCTCGCCAAGTCGCAAAAAAGCCTGGCCGATGCCGAGCATATTCGTCAGGCGATGGAACAGGACGGTGCCGCCCTGTGCGAATTCTTCACGTGGCTGGACTCGGCCTTGGGTCGTGAGCGCATCACCGAACTGACCATCGACGAACACCTCACGGCCGCGCGCACCCGCCGTCCGGGCTACGTGTCGCTGAGCTTCAACACCATTGCTGCGTTCAACGCCAATGGCGCGATGCCGCACTACCACGCGACCGAAGAAGAGCACGCAGTGATCGAGGGCGACGGTCTGCTGCTGATCGACTCCGGCGGTCAGTACCTGGGTGGCACCACCGACATCACGCGAATGGTCCCGGTCGGTACACCCACTGCTGAACAGAAACGCGATTGCACACGCGTCCTCAAAGGCGTGATCGCGCTGTCCCGCGCGCAATTCCCTCGTGGGATTCTGTCGCCATTGCTCGACGCCATCGCTCGCGCGCCGATCTGGGCTGAAAGCGTCGACTACGGTCACGGCACCGGCCATGGCGTTGGCTACTTCCTCAACGTTCACGAAGGTCCGCAGGTCATCGCCTATCAGGCTGCTGCGGCTCCGCAAACGGCGATGCAACCGGGCATGATCACGTCCATCGAGCCGGGCACTTATCGTCCGGGCCGTTGGGGCGTGCGTATCGAGAACCTGGTGCTGAACCGTGAGGCGGGTTCCAGCGAATTTGGTGAATTCCTCAAGTTCGAAACCCTGACACTGTGCCCGATCGACACCCGTTGCCTGGAGCCGTCGCTGCTGACCCTGGAAGAGAAGCAGTGGTTCAACGCCTACCACGCCGAAGTGCGGGAGCGCTTGAGCCCATTGCTCGATGGCGCGGCCCTTGAATGGTTGAACACCCGTACCGCGGCTATTTGACGGGCTGGAGTTCAGGCGCTTGTTTTAGCGCCTGACTCATGTAGTCCACGAAAGCTTTGACCCTGGCGGATTGGCGACGATTCGCCGGGGACACGGCATGAATCGGCAGCGACTGCGCCGTGTAGTCTTGCAAAATCGCCTTCACTCGGCCGGCCTTCAGATCCTCGCTGAATAGCCACACCGGCGACAGCGCAATGCCCAATCCCCCCAGCACCATCTCGCGAATGGCCTCGGAGTTGTTGCTTTGCGCATTACCCCTGATGCGCACTTCGTGGTCTTGGTTGCCTCTTTCGTAATGCCATAGGTTCTGACTGTTCAGCAAATTGAATTGCAGGCAATTGTGCGCGCCGAGTTCTTCCGGGGTGTGCGGCTCGCCGTGTTGCTCAAGGTAGTCAGGCGCTGCAACCGTGATCCGGTGGGTCGTACCGACGTGGCGTGCGAGCAGACCACTGTCGGCCAACTCACCGATTCTGAATGTCACGTCCAGCCCTTCACTGACCAGGTCCTGATTTTGATCGCTGAGTTGCAGGTCGATCTGAACCTGAGGGTGCGCTTTGAGAAACGCAGGGAGTCGCGGCGCAATGTGCAAGCGCCCGAAACTTACGGATGAACCGATTTTCAGGTTGCCGGCGACGGATTCGCGACCTGATCGAAAACGCTGTTCCGCCGCGTCCACGGCGGCCAGGATTTGCCGGCATTCGTTGTAGTAGCGCTGACCTTCATCGGTCAATGACAGTTGGCGGGTGCTACGGGTAATCAGCTTGGCGCCCAGTCTGATTTCCAGCGCCCTTAATAACTTGCTGATAGTCGGCTGGCTGGTCTGCATCTCCCGGGCAACGGCCGAGAAGCTGCCACGTTCGACGACCCGGACGAACGTGGCCATTGCGTTGAGTGTGTCCACGTGAATTCTCATTGATGCCATATGGGCATGATCACTATAGCGATATAGCGTCTTATCGGTATGAGTGAACTGGAAGAAGATTAATTCCACATCCACTTCTCATGGAATTTGCCGAAATGACTGACTCACTTGAAATGCGCGCTCTGATGGTTGACACGGCCAACGGCCCTTTACGCTTGGTTTCCCTGCCGCGGCCGGTGCCTGGAGCGGGCCAAGTGCTGGTGAGGATCAAGGCCAGCGGGGTGAATCCGCTGGATGCGAAGATTCGTTCGGGGCAGGCGGCTCATGCCCGGCAGCCATTGCCGGCTGTGTTGGGCATGGACCTCGCGGGGACCGTTGAGGCGATAGGAGAGGGCGTCAGTGAGTGGCTGTCGGGCGATGAGGTCTATGCGATGGCGACTGGAATCGGTGGTGCGCAGGGCTCTCTCGCGGAGTTCGCGGTGGTTGATTCGCGGCTTCTGGCGCACAAGCCGAAAAATCTGAGCATGCGCGAGGCGGCAGGGTTGCCGTTGGTATTGATCACGGCATGGGAAGGGCTGGTTGATCGGGCGCGGGTTCGGGCTGGTCAAAAAGTGCTGATTCACGGTGGTGCGGGTGGAGTCGGACATGTTGCTGTGCAAATTTCCCGGGCTTTCGGTGCAGAAGTGTTTGCCACGGGTTCAGCGGGTCATAAGGGGCTTATTGAAAGCTTTGGTGCAACGTTCATCGATTATCGTGCGTCGTCGGTGGAGGACTATGTGGCTGAGTTCACTTCGGGGGAGGGCTTCGATGTCGTCTATGACACGGTGGGCGGTGGGGTATTGGATGATTCATTCAAGGCAGTTCGGGTTTATGAAGGGCATGTAGTGAGCTGTCTGGGCTGGGGCCAACACAGCCTTGCGCCGTTGTCGTTTCGTGGGGCGACTTATTCCGGGGTGTTTACGCTGTTGCCGCTGTTGACTGGCAAGGGGTGTGAGCATCACGGGCAGATTCTTCAGGATGCGACGCGGCTGATTGAGGCGGGTCAGTTGAAACCGCTGCTCGATCCTCGGCAGTTCACGCTGGAAACTGCCGAGACCGCTCATGAGTTGGTCGTTGCGGGAGGTGCGCAGGGGCGGTTGGTGGTCGAGATTTAACTCAGGGCTTCAACCACGAAGTCCAGCCGATCCTGGCCGAAGAACAACTGATTGTCGACGAACATACTCGGCGCCCCGAAGACACCGCGCTGTACTGCTTTCTCGGTATTGTCCTTAAGGGCGGCTTTAACCTCTTCGTCGGCTGTCAGGGCGAGTACTTCATCGGGGTCAAAGCCGTTTTGTGTCAACACGGCGGCGACGGTGGCCGGGTCATCAAGGCTGCGACCTTCGACCCAGAGGGCCTTGAACAGACAGTCGATAAACGCCAGGAAGCGCTCGGGATGACGTAACTGAATCCCGGTCACCGCACGCATGAGCATCAGGGTGTTGATGGGGAAATGCGGATTGAATTTCAGTGGCACGCCATAGCGTTTTGCATAGCGGTCCAGGTCTTGAAACATGTAGCGGCCCTTGGCCGGAATGACTGCAGGCGAAGCGTTACCGGTGGCCTTGAAGACGCCACCCAGCAGCATCGGTGTGTAAATCAATTGGCTGCCGGTTTGCTCACAGATTTTGGGGAGCTGGGTATAGGCCAGGTAGGTGGCCGGGCTGCCGAGGTCGAAAAAGAACTCCACGGTTTTGCTCATGGTCGGTGCACTCTGTTTATAGTTGTAGAGGGAGGGCTTACCAGCGTTCGCTCCAGGGCCGTAAATCCAGTTCGAACGTCCAGGCGTCCCGTGGCTGGCTGTGCAGATACCAATAGTTCTCGGCGATATGCTCGGGGTTGAGAATGCCGTCTTCATCCTTGGTCGCGTACTTTTCCGGGAAGCTCTCTCGGATGAAATCGGTATCGATAGCACCGTCGACGACGACATGAGCAACATGAATGTTCATGGGGCCGAGTTCACGGGCCATGCTTTGGGCCAAGGCTCGAATGCCATGTTTGGCACCGGCGAATGCTGCGAATCCCGCGGCACCGCGCATACCAGCGGTGGCTCCGGTGAACAGGATGGTGCCCCGTTGGCGTTTGGCCATGCGCTTGGCGACTTCACGAGCATTGAGAAAACCTGAAAAACAGGCCATTTCCCAAATCTTGAAATACTTGCGGGCCGTTTCTTCAAGAATGCTGCAGGGCACATTCGCGCCGATATTGAACACAAACGCTTCGATGGGGCCGATCTCGCTTTCGATCTGTTCGACTAACGCTATCACCTCTTCTTCCTTGCGCGCATCGCAGGCAAAACCGTGGGCGTCACCGCCATTGGCTTTGATGGTGTCGACCAGCGGCTGAAGCTTGTCTGCACTGCGGCGGGTGACACAGGCGACGTAGCCTTCTCGGGCAAAACGCTTGGCAATGGCGCCGCCGGTAGCATCCCCCGCGCCGACAACCAGTACGACTTTCTTATTATTCATGGGTTGATCCCTTTGCTAAACGATCGTTAACTAAACGAACGTTATGCTACGATTTGGCACGCGTCAAGGCGATCAATCCTGAGGAGAGGGCAATGCGCTACTCGGCCAGTCACAAGTTGGAAACCAAAGAGAGGCTGCTGGAAAGCAGCGCGGTGTCAGCCAAGAAGTCGGGTTTTGCCACGGTCGGTGTCGACGGATTGATGAAGGCGATTGGTTTGAGCGGCGGGGCGTTCTACAGCCATTTCTCGTCGAAAGACGAACTGTTCGCCTCAATTGTCGAGCGTGAGCTGTGTCAAAGCCTGGAGCGATTAAGCGCCGATCAGGGGCGTGAAAAGCTTGAACGGTGCCTCAAGCACTACCTCAGCATGGCGCATGTCGAACATCCGGAATCCGGCTGTGCGTTACCCGCGTTGGGGGCTGAGATCGCTCGTTCGGATGTGCTGGTTCGTCAGCAGGCTGAGCGCTGGATTTGTCAGCTACAGGAGAGTTGGGCGCGCATCCTGGAGAGCGACAGCCTGGCTTGGGCCATTTTGTCGCAATGTATCGGAGCTTTGGTCGTCGCGCGGATGCTGGCGACGCCAGACATCCAGCGTAATGTGTTGAAGTCCAGCTACGATGAGATTGGCCGCCAGATTGCCGGGCGGCAGCAACCTACTTGCAAATGACGATCATGCTGCGGCTGGTGTAGCCGGCGGGGTTGAGGCCGAATGGATAATCGCCTGGTTCTTCCACCGCGTCCCCTGACTTGGCGATGACCTTGTATCCCTTGGGGGCGCACGAGTTGGCTGCGCTGGTGTAGCACTTGTCCCAGGAGGATGAGAGCCCTGAACAGTTGATATGCAGCCCTTTCTTGCCATGCTTGACTGATGTTTTCGAGGTCGCCGCGCAGCCCGCAACTGCAAGCACGGCGATCAATATCAAAATTCGTTTCATTGCTGTCCTTATAGCGTTCCCGGATCTTGCGCCCGGGTCTGGCTGCATTCGCTTTCGCTGAAGCGTTCTGATGTCCCTATCCTGAAAAATCCATGTATGGCACTGGGTTGCGGGCCTAAACATGGCCTAATTGAGCGGCAATTACCAGACCTGCGTCAAATCCTGTCTCAATCTGCCGCAACCGCTGGCTTGGCACTGCTGCCCATGGTCATGGTGGCACCCACGGAAGCCAGAATGATGCACAAGATAGCCATCCACTGTGACAGTGAAAGGTATTCGTGGAGGAACAACAGGCCTGACAACGCGCCAATCGCAGGTTCGATGCTCATCAATGTGCCAAACGTGCGAGCTGGCATTCGGGTGAGCGCGACCATCTCCAGCGTGTAGGGCAGGGCGGTGGAGAGAATGGCTACGCCGATGGCCACGGGGATCAGCGACGGAGTCAGCAGCGCGGCGCCGGCATGGACGATGCCGATAGGGGCTACGAACAATGCAGCAATCATCACGCCCAATGCAGCAGTCTGCACACCATTGTCGGCGCCGGCCTTTTGCCCGAATAGAATGTACAGCGCCCAGCAGACACCCGCGCCCAATGCATAGCCGGCACCTTCAAGATCAATCCCGGCACTTGTCGCTCCTGTAGGGATCAAGAGCAGCAAGCCGATAGCCGCGAGTGCTATCCACAAAAAGTCGATCGCACGGCGTGAAGCATAGATCGCCACAGCCAACGGCCCAGTGAACTCCAGAGCTACGGCAATACCCAAGGGGACGGTGCGTAACGACATATAGAAGAGGAAGTTCATGCCGCCCAGTGCCATGCCATAGATGATGACGGTGCGCAGGGATTTTGCGGTGAGCTTCGCCCGCCATGGCCGTAGCATGAGCAGCATGATCACGCTGGCGAACATCAGGCGCAGGGTAGTGGTTCCTTGAGCACCAATCACCGGAAACATGCTTTTAGCCAGGGATGCTCCGGACTGGATCGAGGCCATGGCTATTATTAACAGGCCTACCGAGAACAAGGTCGAGGCAAGGCTGCGGGGCTGATCATTCATTACGTGGCATCGTCCGAAAATGGAAGCGAGAGTATTGATGTCGTGCAGTTGGGCAATATAGTGCGCATTCGTGGCCGGCGCGTCTATATATAGCAGTGATTTTGGATTGATCGATAGAAAAACCAAATCAGTGCTTGACGGCAGATTCTGGATGTCTATAATTCGCCCCACTTCCGGCGCAGTCGAAACGGAAAACTCCTTGGTAAACAAAGAGTTACGCAGTTTTCGGCAGCAAGCGGCTTCAGGTCATCGAAGCGC
>NZ_JACOPW010000006.1 GCF_015461845.1 Pseudomonas mucoides
TTCGCGCTTCGATGACCTGAAGCCGCTTGCTGCCGAAAACTGCGTAACTCTTTGTTTACCAAGGAGTTTTCCGTTTCGACTGCGCCGGAAGTGGGGCGAATTATAGACATCCAGAATCTGCCGTCAACCTTTAATTACGCCTTTCGTACGGAGGGTGCCTTTTTAGCCACTAAACGCGGGATTCGACGGGCAACCGCCGGTACACGCAACACTAATAGCAACGCCCCTATAGAGGCATACAGCGCCCACTCCTTCAGATCGGCGCGAACGATCCACAACATATGCAGCAACCCAAGTCCGAGAATGACATAGACCAGGCGATGCAGCTTCTTCCAGCGCGCACCTAAACGTCGCTGACTGTAGCGATTGGAGGTCACCGCCAACGCCAGCAAACACAGAAAGCCCAAGGTACCGACGATAATGTACGGCCGCTTGCGCAACTCAACCCCCAGCTGCGACCAGTCAAACCCGAGAATGAACGCCGTATAGCCACTTAAATGCAAAACCACATACGCGAAGCACCACAACCCAAACTGCCGGCGCACAGCAATCCACCCCGCCCACCCGGTGAGTTTTAGCAGAGGCGTCATGCTGAGTGTGATGAGCAGCAGAATGAGCGTACCCAACCCGAGCCGATCGACCAGCACTTTGCCCGGATCAGGTCCCAGCACATCCGCCCAGGCCTGATACAACCAAAGCAACGGCCAAACCGCTGTCACGATGAAGACGCCAATACGCCAAACCGGAAATCGCATCAGTAGTTCTTCCGCAGATCGAGCCCTGTATAAAGAGAAGCGACTTCATCCGAGTAGCCATTGAACATCTGCGTGTCCCGCACATTGGGCTTGAACAGACCACTGGGCAATCGACGCTCCCGCGCCTGAGTCCAGCGCGGGTGATCAACCGTCGGATTCACGTTCGCGTAAAAACCATACTCATCCGCGGCAATGCTCTGCCAGGTGGTTTTCGGCTGCTCGCTGACCAGGCTGATACGCACAATGGATTTGATGCTCTTGAAGCCGTACTTCCAGGGCACCACCAGACGCAGCGGCGCGCCATTCTGATTCGGCAGTTCACGCCCGTACATGCCCACCGCAAGAATCGCCAATGGGTTCATAGCTTCATCCAGACGCAACCCTTCTACATACGGCCAGTCGATCAGGGCAAACCCGGAGCGCTGCCCCGGCATACTCTTGGGATCTTCCAGGGTTTCGAAACGAATGTATTTTGCCTTGGAGGTCGGCTCGACTTCCTTGAGCAGCGCCGAGATGGGAAAGCCGATCCACGGAATGACCATCGACCAAGCCTCAACGCAGCGAAGACGATAGATCCGCTCCTCCAGCTGATAAGGCTTCATGAAGTCTTCCAGCGCATACCGTCCCGGCTTACCCACTTCGCCATCCACCACCACGCTCCACGGCTCGGTCTTAAGCACGCTTGCGTTGGCAGCAGGATCGCCTTTATCAGTGCCGAACTCATAGAAGTTGTTGTAGTGGGTTGCGTCTTTGAACGGCGTGATCACTTCGTCCCTTACGTTGACCGCGCCCCATTTAGTAGAAGGAAGCTTTTCGGCAAACCAGGAAGGCGCCTTGCCAGCCTCGACATCGGCATAGCGCGCAGCGTCTTCGGCACTCGCCCAGCGCGGCAGGCTACTGACAGCCAAACCGGCAACGGCAGCACCGAGAACACTGCGACGAGATAGATAGAGGGATTCAGGCGTGACGTCCGACTCATGACAGTCAGACGCTTTGGGGACTTTGATCAGCATGGCAACTCCGCAGCATTGGAGAACAGTTGCACCAATAGACTGCGGAGTATGAGGGAAATTACATCACTCGGCGTTTTTGTGCCGACGAAGACGCAACAGGTACTGCACCGGGCCGGAGGCCGCATAAGCGAGGAAAACCAGCAGCAGAATGCGTGGCGGATCACTGAAGACCACGGCAAACACCAGCACCACCGCAAGAATCGCCACGAAAGGTACGCGCCCTTTCAAGTCCAGCTCCTTGAAGCTGTTGTACTTGATATTGCTGACCATCAGCATGCCAGCCGCCGCCACCATCAGCGCAACCAGGAAGGACATCTTCGACCCCTGAATGCCGTAGTCGCTGAACGCCCAGACGATCCCTGCGACCACACCCGCCGCTGCCGGACTGGCCAGGCCGATGAAGTAGCGCTTGTCTGCGGTGCCAACCTGAGTGTTGAAGCGCGCCAGACGCAGCGCAGCGCCAGCCACATAGATGAAGGCGACCATCCAGCCGACCTTGCCCATATCACCCAAGGCCCAGCCAAACGCCAGCAATGCCGGCGCGACGCCAAAGGCGACCATGTCCGACAACGAGTCGTACTCGGCGCCAAACGCGCTTTGGGTATTGGTCATGCGCGCCACGCGGCCATCGAGACCATCGAGCACCATCGCGACGAAAATCGCGATCGCAGCGAAAGCAAAGTACTTGCTCGCATTGACCGAATCACCGGCACTCAACGCGGCCTGGGCACTCATCGAGTTGATGATGGAATAAAACCCTGCAAACAGGTTCGCAGTGGTGAACAGATTCGGCAGAAGATAGATACCACGATGCCGGACTTTGCGGCCTTCAGCGTCATGCCCTTCCTCGATGTGTTCATCGATGGGCAGCAGGCTTTCGGCGTCAGAAGCCTGGTTTGGCTCTTCGGGGCGTTCGCTCATGGACATTACCTTGCAACAGGATGGAAAGTTTTCGACAGGCGTCTGGGACGACGGTTCGGCCACAAACGATGCAGCTTTATACCAGAAGCGGCGTTCCAAACGAAAAAACGCGGCCTAGGCCGCGTTTTTCGTACAGGGTCGCGACTTAGTTTTTGGCTTTGTCGACGATCTTGTTGGCACCGATCCACGGCATCATGGAGCGCAGTTGCTCGCCGATGATTTCGATACCGTGAGCGGCGTTGTTACGACGCTTGGCGGTCATCGAAGGATAGCCGGTTGCGCCTTCGCTGATGAACATCTTGGCGTATTCGCCGTCCTGAATACGTTTCAGGGCGTTGCGCATGGCCTGGCGGGATTCGGCGTTGATCACTTCCGGACCGGTCACGTACTCGCCGTACTCAGCGTTGTTGGAGATTGAGTAGTTCATGTTGGCGATGCCGCCTTCGTACATGAGGTCAACGATCAGTTTCAGTTCGTGCAGGCACTCGAAGTAGGCCATTTCTGGCGCGTAGCCAGCTTCAACCAGGGTTTCGAAACCGGCTTTAACCAGCTCAACGGTACCGCCGCACAGAACGGCTTGCTCGCCGAACAGGTCGGTTTCAGTCTCGTCCTTGAAGGTGGTTTCGATGATGCCGGTACGACCACCACCAACGCCAGCAGCGTAGGACAGTGCAACGTTTTTGGCGTTGCCCGAAGCATCCTGGTAGATAGCGATCAGGTCAGGGATACCGCCGCCTTTGACGAACTCGGAACGCACGGTGTGGCCCGGTGCTTTCGGCGCGATCATGATCACGTCGAGATCAGCGCGCGGAACAACCTGGTTGTAGTGGATCGCGAAGCCGTGGGAGAAGGCCAGGGTGGCGCCTTTCTTGATGTTTGGCTCGATTTCGTTCTTGTACAGGGCAGACTGGAACTCGTCCGGGGTCAGGATCATGACCAGGTCGGCAGCTGCAACAGCAGAAGCAACGTCGGTCACTTTCAGGCCATGAGCTTCGGCTTTGGCAACAGTGGCCGAACCTTTACGCAGACCAACGGTAACGTCAACGCCGGAGTCTTTCAGGTTGCACGCTTGAGCGTGGCCCTGGGAACCGTAACCGATGATGGCAACTTTCTTGCCCTGGATGATGGACAGGTCGCAGTCTTTTTCGTAATAAACTTTCATGAAATTCCCCTATATATCCAGGCCGTTCAGGCCATTCGCTAATTTGGTTTAGATGCTGAGTACTTTGTCGCCGCGAGCAATACCGGTTACGCCGCTACGGACGGTTTCCAGAATCGACGCAGTGCCAATGGACTGAATGAAGCTGTCGAGCTTGTCGCTGGTACCGGTCAGTTGAACGGTATACACGCTAGCGCTGACATCGACGATCTGCCCACGGTAAATATCGGTGGTGCGTTTGATCTCGGCGCGCTGGGCGCCGGTGGCCTTGACCTTGACCAGCATCAGTTCGCGCTCGATGTGAGCACTCTCCGACAGGTCGACCAATTTGACCACTTCGATCAACTTGTTCAGGTTCTTGGTGATCTGCTCGATCACTTCATCATGGCCAACCGTGGTCAGCGTCAGACGCGACAGGGTCGGGTCTTCGGTTGGCGCCACGGTCAGGCTTTCGATGTTGTAGTTGCGCTGCGAGAACAGGCCGACTACACGAGACAAAGCGCCCGGTTCGTTTTCCAGAAGCAAGGAAATAATGTGTCGCATGATTAAGTACGCTCCGTCTTGCTCAGCCACATATCGCGCATGGAGCCGTCTTTGATCTGCATCGGATAGACGTGCTCGCTGGTGTCGACTGAAATATCCAGCACGACCAAGCGATCCTTCATGGCGAACGCCTCTTCCATCTGCGACTTCAAATTTTTCGAGTCGGTGATGCGCACGCCAACGTGACCATAGGCTTCTGCCAGCTTGACGAAGTCAGGCAGCGATTCCATGTACGAGTGCGAGTGACGGCTGCCGTAACTCATGTCTTGCCACTGGCGAACCATACCCAGAACACCGTTGTTCAGGATGACGATTTTGACCGGCAAGCCATATTGCAGACAGGTGGACAATTCCTGAATGTTCATCTGGATGCTGCCCTCGCCCGTCACGCAGACGACGTCGGCATCCGGGAAGCTCAACTTGATGCCCATGGCCGCCGGAAAACCGAAGCCCATGGTGCCCAGGCCACCGGAGTTGATCCAGCGATTAGGCTTGTTGAACTTGTAGTACTGCGCGGCGAACATCTGGTGCTGGCCCACGTCCGAAGCGACATAAGCATCGCCCTTGGTGACTTCGCACAGGGTTTCGATCACGGTCTGCGGCTTGATGACGCTGCCGTCGCCCTTGTCGTAAGGGAACAGGCCAGCATCACCGCGCCACTCGTCAACTTGCTTCCACCAGCTGGCAACGGACTCCTTGTTCGGGGTCTCGCCGATTTCCTTGAGGATCGCGACCATTTCGGTCAGGACGCTCTCGACCGGGCCGACGATAGGTACGTCTGCCTTGATGGTCTTGGAGATCGAAGCCGGATCGATGTCGATGTGAATGATCTTGGCATTCGGGCAGAACTTCGCCGGGCCGTTGATCACGCGGTCATCGAAACGCGCGCCGACCGCAAGGATCACGTCGGCGTGGTGCATCGCCAGGTTTGCGGTGTAGCTGCCGTGCATGCCGAGCATGCCGATGAACTGACGGTCAGTGCCAGGGTAGGCACCCAGCCCCATCAGGGTATTGGTCACTGGCAGGTTGAGCATCTTCGCCAATTCGGTCAGCGGCGCGGAGCCACCACCGAGAATCACGCCACCGCCGGCGTACATCACCGGACGCTTGGCCGCCAGGAGCATTTCTGCCGCCTTGCGGATTTGCCCGGAGTGACCGCGAACGGCTGGGCTGTAGGAACGCAGCTTGGCCTTTTTCGGGAAGATGTATTCGTACTTCTCGGCCGGGTTGGTCATGTCTTTCGGAATATCGACAACGACCGGGCCCGGACGACCGGATTGCGCCAGGTAGAAGGCTTTCTTCATGACTTCCGGAATTTCCGACGCGTGCTTGATCATGAAGCTGTGCTTCACGATCGGCCGGGAGATACCGATCATGTCGGTTTCCTGGAATGCGTCGGTGCCCACCATGCTGCTAGGCACCTGGCCGGAAATGACCACCATCGGAATCGAGTCCATATAGGCGGTGGCAATACCGGTGATGGCGTTTGTTGCGCCAGGACCGGAAGTCACCAGTACCACGCCGGCTTTACCGGTGGCACGGGCATAGCCGTCAGCCATATGGGTAGCCGCTTGTTCGTGACGAACCAGGATGTGGGTCACTTCCGGTTCTTTGAACAGGGCATCGTAAACATGAAGAAGAGCACCACCCGGGTACCCGTAGATATATTTGACGCCTTCGTCACGCAAGAAGCGGACGAGCATCTCACCGCCAGATAAAAGCTCCACGTTGTTCACCTCTAAAACGCCAGAATACCGCCCACATAAACGGGGACGGGTCTTAATAGGTTTACTTCTCAGCAGAGCATGAGCGACGGTGGTCGCCGACTACGTCAGCACTGACTGAGCAAGTATTGGGATCGTCCCAAGTGTTGCGGGCCTTTCCCACCCAGCGCGAGGTAACGCGTTGCGGGTGTAACAGGTCGGCGCGGATGTGCGCCTCATGATCTGCTGAGTGGGTCTGCTTCTGGCAGTCCCTCTACAGCGGACTTTGGATTCTTCTGTTTCGTCCCCTGCAAGTCAAGTCGTCTATGTGCTTTATTGAAGTAAGCACATGAGAAAGCAAGAAAAAATCGCCAAACAGCGACTGTGTTAGCTTCGATTGCGCAACTCATGACAAGGAAATGGCATGCGAACGATCTTCTTCATGGTCAGCCTGCTGATCAGCCCTTTGTGCACAGCCGCCCAGATCTACAAATGGGTCGATGCCCAGGGCGTGACTCACTTTGACGCACAACCACCCCAAGGCCAGCAGGCCACCACCGTGGTGACGCCCTCCTCTGCCGTGAGCCAACCGGCCACGGTGCCCGGCAGTAAAGCCATCGGCAATCAGCAGGACATCGACAACACGGTGAAAAAACAGGTCGCCGAACAGCAGGCCCAGCTCAAGGCATTTTGCATGCAGGCACGCACAAATCTGGCGCAACTGCAGAACAATCCGCGACTTCGGGAGGATGTGGAGGGCGAAATGCGTCGCCTGACCGATCAACAACGTCAGGAACGCATCAGCGAAACGCAGAAACAGATTGCGCAGAACTGCCAGTAAGCACTGGCAGTAAGCACTGGCAGTTTCCGATTCAGCGGGAGGCGGTGATCAGCAGATCGAACTCTTTGAGCAGCACTTGCAGCTGTCGATCCTTGCCCTGGACATCACGGGCGGCGAAGACCATTTCCGCCATCTCCTGAATCCCGGAGGCGGCGGGTAACGGCAGGTCCTGCTCGAGGAGCATCTTCATCCGGGGCAGGAAGATCCATTGCAGCCACTGCTCGAAATCCAGCGTATCGACCGAAAACGGCTCGACGCTGGAAAGCGCTTCAGCGGAGGGCGAGACTTCATCCCACCACCCCTGCACCCGCAGTTCACGCTCAATCAGCAGCAACTGCTCGGCAATCTTCGGGAAGCGCGCGTCCATCACAGCGAAACCTTGGCCTTCTGACGGGCCAATGCTGCGCCGGCAGAATCACCTTGCTTCTCGCGTGCCTGGGCGATCAATTCCCACAGGCTGGCCTGAAGGTCCGGACGGCCATTGGCAAACGTCAGACCACGTCGAGCGAATTGTTCAGCCTGCGGCGCATCGCCTTGGGCCATGCGCACCTGAGCCAGACGATAAAGCACTTGCGGCTCACGCGGTGCAACGCGCTGGGCACGCTCCAGGCTGGACGAAGCACCGTTGAGGTCGCCGCTCGCCTGTTGCTGCTGAGCCGTGGTCAACAGCGCCAGCACCGGACCATCCAGCTGCTCGTCGGCTGACAGACCGCCGGCGTTTGCCGAAGGAATCCCGCTCGGCGTCGACGGCATGCTATAGCTGCCCTGATTGATCGGTGCCGACTGGACCGGAGACGTGTCGATCGGACCCGGAGTGATCGGGCCTGGCGTGATCGGCGAAGTGCTGATCGGTGCCGAGGAGACAGCGCCGCCACCCGGGACCATCACCACCACACCGGTATCGCCTTGCGGGATCGCCTGGGTTTGCGATTGGGCTTGCGCAGGACGCTTCACGGTCGACTTGCGGAAACCGCCATTCGCCGAAATCCGCTCACTGTTGGACACAGCCGTGCCGGAGTCTTCAACCGGAATCGAACCGCGTTGTACGGTGGAGCAACCGCTGAGCAACGCCACGGCGGCAACCGCTGGTATCAACCACTTGTTCACGTAAATCCCTCTTTGCTTAATTCATCCAGCCCTTGACCCAATCCATCACCGTTTCGCCGGAAGCAGGGCTTTCGCCACCGCAAGCCGCACCGGGAGGTGGCTCGCTGCCGCGAATATACGGCATCTGTACGGCGCCTGGGCAGTTGGCGTCGGAGCCTTGCCCGGTACGCGAATCGACCCAGGCCTGAACCACATTATCCGGCTGCGGCATGTCCAGCGGCAGCGGATCGGCTTTGCGCATGAAACTGGTCCAGACTTGCAACGCACCGGTCGCGCCGGTGAACGGCGTCTTGCCGTTGTCATCACGGCCTAGCCAGACCACCGCCAGCAAGTCCTGACTGAAACCGGCGAACCAGCTGTCTCGCGAGTCGTTACTGGTACCGGTCTTGCCGGCCAGTGTCAGGGTTTTCGGCAACACGTTATAAACCGAACTGCCGGTACCTTCACGCATGACCCGTTGCATGGCGCTCTGGATCAGGTAAATGGACGCCGGATCAAAACGCTGCTCAATCTGGAACGGATAACGCTTGAGCGGTTCGCCCTCAGCGGTCAAAACGCTACGAATCCCGCGCATCGGCGTATTGAAACCACCATTGGCCAGCGTCTGGTACATGGTCGCCACTTCAATCGGCGTCATGCCACCTGCGCCCAGCAACATCGACGGGAATGCCGGGAATTCTCGGGTCACGCCCAAGCGAGCGAGGGTCTTGAGGACATTCGGTACACCCACTGCCAGGCCAAGACGCGCGGTCGACAGGTTGTAGGAATGCGCCAGCCCCTGATAAAGGAACACCGTCCCGTGGGAACGACGATCGTAGTTCTGTGGTTTCCAGACCTGACCGTCCGCGCCTTTGACCGAGAAGGATTCGTCCGACAGCCAACTGGTCAAGGTGTACTGGGTAGGTTTCTCAAGGGCCGTCAGATAAACCGCCGGCTTGATCAACGACCCCACAGGTCGCACCGCATCCAGCGCACGGTTGAAGCCGGCGAAACTCGCCTGGCGACTGCCGATCATGGCCTGAACCTCTCCGGTTTCCGGGTTGGTCACGACCATCGCTGCTTCAACGTCATCGGAACCCTTGCGACCCGACAGACGCTTGAAGGTGTCGTTGACGGAGGCTTCGGCTTTCATCTGCAGAATCGGGTCGAAGCTGGTGAAGATCCGCAGGCCTTCTTCGGTCAAGTCTTCGTCACGGTAGTCTTCGCGCAACTGGCGTTTAACCAGATCGAGGAAACCCGGGAACGAGCTGTCGGCCAATTTGCCGCGTGTCGTCACACCCAGTGGCATGTTCTTCGCCGCAGCAACTTGTTCAGCGGTGGCGACGCCCTGCTGTTCAAGGACGTCGAGCACCAGGTTGCGTCGTTCAAGCGCACGCTCGGGATTGCGACGCGGGTTGTAATAGGAAGGCCCTTTGACCATCCCCACCAGCAAGGCAACCTGATGCAATTTCAGTTCGGACAATGGCTGTCCGAAGAAGAACTGGCTGGCCAGACCAAAACCGTGCACCGCGCGCTGGCCGTCCTGACCGACGAACACTTCGTTGAGGTAAGCCTCAAGAATTTCCCGCTTGTCGTAATGCAGCTCAAGCAACATCGCCATCATGGCTTCGGTGAGCTTGCGGGTCAGGCTGCGTTCGCTGGTCAGGTAGAAGTTCTTGACCAACTGTTGGGTCAGCGTACTGCCGCCCTGGGTCATCTTGCCGCCAGAGGTGTTGACGTAGACCGCTCGGGCAATCGACTTCGGCGACACGCCCCAGTGGCTATAGAAATCCCGGTCTTCCACGGCGACCAGGGTCTCCAGCAGATACGGCGGCACCTGGTCGATTTTGATCAGGATGCGGTCTTCGAGGTTTTTCGGGTAAATCCCGCCGATCAGCAGCGGCTCCAGGCGCACCACCGACAGCTTCGAACCGTTCGTCGCCGAAAGCTCGGCGACATAGTCGCCGGAGAAACGCACGCGCACAGGCTGGGGCTTTTCCAGGCCTTCATAAAACTGGAAGCCGCGGGTATTCAAGTCCACGGTATTGCCGTTGACCGCCGCAGCACCGGGGCCATTGCTCACGCTTTCGCGGCGGTAGCCCAGGGCGTCGAGCTCGGTGAGGAAGTCATCCTTGCTCAGCTTCTGGCCGGTAAACAGCTCCAGCGGGCGCGCATATACCTTGGCCGGGATCGTCCAGCGCTTGCCGGAGAACTTTTCCTGGACGATAGCGTCGAGGTAAACCGCGAATCCGGCGAGCACCACGAGGCCGACCAGACTGAGTTTAAGGGCCCAACCCAGCCACGGGCTAAGGCCCCTGGAAGGTGGTTTTTTTGGAGTGCGGGGGGATCGAGTACGAGTCATGGCGGCGGATTATACGCACTTTATTGATACTCAACAGACGCCCTCCGAGGTTTGCGTCAGGCGGACTTGCGGCCATAATGGCGGCCTTGAATTTTTCCCAGTCTTTGAAGGATCGCCTGTGAGCCAGTCCCTGATCGCCGCTCTGCAAAACCCGGCCCTCTACCCGCATCCGGTAGACGGGTTCCAGGTCATCGAAACCCATATTTCCTGGGTCATCCTCACAGGCCCCTTTGCTTATAAAGTGAAGAAGCCGGTGAACTTCGGCTTCCTCGACTTCACCAGCCTCGATGCCCGCGAGCATTTCTGCGGCGAAGAACTGCGTTTGAACCAGCGCCTGACCAACGATTTGTATCTGGAGGTGTTGCCAATCACCGGCAGCGCCGAAGCCCCTCAATTCGGTGGCGATGGCCCGGTCGTTGATTTCGCCCTGAAAATGCGTCAATTCCCACAAAGCCAGTTGCTCAGCACCCTGCAGGCCAATGGCGAACTGACCACCGCGCACATCGACGAGATGGCCGCGCAGATTGCTCAGTTCCATCTCAACGCGCCGAAAGTGCCTGCCGAACACGACGCCGGCACCCCGGACAGCGTGATGGCCCCGGTACGCCAGAACTTCGAGCAGATCCGTCCGTTCCTCAGCGACAAGGCCGACCTGGTGCAACTCGACGCCCTGCAAGCCTGGGCCGAAAGCAGCTTCGAACGCCTCAAACCACTGTTCGCCCAGCGCAAGGCCGAAGGCTTCATTCGTGAATGCCACGGTGATATCCACTTGGGCAATGCCACCGTGATCGATGGCAAGGTCGTGATTTTCGACTGCATCGAATTCAACGAACCGTTCCGTTTCACCGACGTCTACGCCGACACCGGTTTCCTGGCGATGGACCTGGAAGACCGTGGTTTGAAATGCCTCGCACGCCGTTTCGTCAGCCAATACCTGGAGCTGACCGGCGACTATCAAGGCCTTGAACTGCTGAACTTCTATAAAGCCTACCGCGCATTGGTTCGCGCCAAGGTCAGCCTGTTCAGCATGCCCGCCGAAGCCGATCCGGTGCAGCGCGCCACGACCCTGCGCCAATACCGCAACTACGCCAACCTGGCGGAAAGCTACAGCACCATTCCTTCGCGCTTCATGGCGATTACCCACGGCGTGTCCGCTGTCGGCAAAAGCCACGTGGCCATGCGCCTGGTCGAAGCGCTGGGCGCCATTCGCCTGCGCTCCGATGTAGAACGCAAACGTCTGTTCGGTGAACAAACCGTAGCGAATGATCCACAGGCCGGCATTTATAACGCAGACGCCACTGCCGCCACCTACAGCCGCCTGCATGAAATCGCCGGAATCATCCTGCGCGCCGGTTTCCCGGTAGTGATCGATGCCACTTACCTCAAGCGCGATCAGCGTGACGGCGCGGCGAAAATTGCCGAGGCCACCGGTGCACCGTTCCTGATCCTCGATTGCCATGCGCCGCAAGCTGTCATTGAGAGCTGGCTGGCCCTGCGTCAGGCAGACAAAAAGGATCCGTCCGACGCCAACCTGGCCGTTATCGCAGCCCAGCAAGCCAATCGTGAAGCGCTGACACCCGCTGAGATTCTGTGCAGCAAGCGAGTCCAGACCAATGAAAGCGGGACCCTCGACACCGTTGTTGCGCAAATCCGCCAACGCATGCCAGGCCTGTAAAAACTATTTCAGCCGTGAAGCCTTCCCTGGCTTCACGGCTGTCAAATAGTGGCACTATACTGGCGTCATAAAACCATCAGGTGATGCGACATGAGCCAGCCCAAACTTCTCGACACCCCGCTGTATGCCTTGCTGCACAAAGACGACATCGCAGGATTCAACAATGAGCGGCCCAAAGACGGACCTATCGACATGGCCGGTGGCGATTTCCGTGGCCTGGACTTGCGTGAACTGAATGCCGATGGCGTCGACTTCACTGATGCTTATTTCCGCTCCGCCGATTTGCGCGGCATCGATTTTCGCAGCGCACAGCTGGAAGGCGCCAGCCTGGCCCATGCACAGATCTCCGGCGCCTACTTCCCGGCAGAGCTGAGCGCGGACGAGATCCTGATGTCGATGAACTTCGGCACACGCCTGCGTTATCGCACTCGCTAAAAACGACGTCTTAGCCTGACACGTCCAGCGCCCCCGCTTTGCGCTGGATGCCGTGTGATCGCCCGAAAACCGACTTCTGACGCCCCTTCCCTACCCGTCTTTGCCTCGTCCTCTTAGAAGCTTTTGCGTCGAAACCGACCAAACAATCACGCTTTTCCTACTGATGGCTACACTCCTGAGAAGCTCGCCCACGCACCGTTCGGCCGTCGCAAGGAGGCTTGATGAATGATGAACTGCAACACCTGAAGAATCTTGGCAAGACGTCGGCGCAGTGGCTGCATGCCGTGGGCATCCACAGCGCCTCGGATTTGCGTCGCCTCGGGGCGGTGGATGCTTATCGGGCCGTGCGTACGCGCGGGTTTCGGGCGTCAAAGGTGTTGTTGTATGCGATCGAAGGTGCACTGATGGATGTGCACTGGAACGACATTCCAGCCGAGCGTAAAGAAGCCTTGAACAAACAGCTGGAAGCGATTTCCTCGCGCCACAAGGCTTGATGGCATTGGCTTTGAACCGAATTGACGGGGCATCTCAAAGAAACTGAAAAACAGCGGTTGACACGGTAATGAGAATCGCTATGATTACCACCAACTGGTCGCGAGACTGGTCGATATTTGAAAAGCCCTTGGTTCGGACTCTCAGATATCTCCTCATCAGGCTAATCACGGTTATTTGACCCGGCTCTTGCCGGGTCTTTTTTTGCCTGCGCCTTTTTACCTGTGAAAGCACCGGTCGTTACTTGCCGAATTGCTTGCGCATCTGTGCACAGTAATCCTGAGGCGGCGAAGCAGGCGTGTACCAGACGTAATCGGCCATTGCCGCTGTCACCTCCGCCCCCTGCTCTGCCAGCAGCAACACCGTCGGCGCTGGCGCCTGCCCCAAATCCAGCACATGGATCGGCACACCCACGTCCTTGCGCGCGTGATAGGCACCGGCAAACAGCAATGAAGGCGTTGGAGCCGCCAGCAAGCGCTCGGCCATTCGCCGGTCTCGTTGCTGCTGCACGGCCAACATGGCGGGCATCTGTGAAGTGGGCAGCAAACCGCAATGGGAGTCGCTGATCTCTGCCAGCAACTCATCCTTGACTGCTGCCGCATTGGAGCGCGAGCCAATCAATGCCGGAGGTTTGGCGTAGACCGCACGAACGTCGAGGTTGTCCAGGTTGGCCGCAAGCAGCGGATAGGGCTGAGTCAGCGCAAAACGCACGATGGGACCGTAAAGCGCCCAGTCCCACCCTTCCTGCCAAGCCAAGGCAGCTGGCAAATTGGACGGTGGCGTCGGCGCATGGCGAACATCATCAACCCGCGACTGCTGATCCGGCGTCAGCATTTCAAGGAGCAAACTGCCTTGCGGCCGTTGCTCACCCAGTGACTGCAACAACCACAGTTCCAGCTGATGGTGATCGCGATTGTCATGCTGCTCGCCGACGATCAGCCGCGAAGGCTTGGCCAGTCGCTCAAGCAGTTCCTGCGCGGTCAGGACCTGACCGTTTCGCAGGTCACGGATTTCACCGTTGACCGGCGGTGGCTCCGCAACATGCTGGCAGGCACTCAAGAGCAGTACGGCCAGCAGCAAAATCCCACGCATGTTCACCTCGATGACAGTCTCAGCGGGCGATGATCAGCGGATGCCCACGCTCCGGATGCTGCTGCACTAACACTTCCAGCCCGAACACGGCTTTGAGCGGCTCGGGTTTCAGGACCTGCTCCGGCGTGTCCAACGCCACCGGTCGCCCGCCCTCAAGCAGCAACAGACGATCACAATACCGCGCCGCCAGGTTCAGATCATGCAGGATGACCAGCACCGCCGCGCCGCGATCGGCAAATTCGCGCACCGCTTGCAGGGTGGTGTGCTGATGCAGCGGGTCGAGCATCGAGGTCGGCTCATCGAGCAACAGCGTCTGCCCCGCTTCACCCGGCCAGAGCTGCGCCAGCACTCGGGCCAAATGCACCCGCTGACGCTCGCCGCCAGACAAGGCCAAGTAGCTGCGACCACTCAGGTGACTGGCATCGGCGGCGTGTAGCGCGGCAGCGACAATCTCGTCATCGCGCACTCGCCCACTTTGATGGGGCAAACGCCCCATGCCCACCACTTCTTCGACGCGAAAGGCAAAGTCCAGGGTCGACACCTGCGGCAGCACCGCCAGTCGCTGCGCGCGCTGCGGTGCGGCCCAGTGACGCAATTCGCGATCATCGAGCCAGACGCTTCCATGATCGGCATGCAACTCGCCGCACAAGGCACCGAGCAAGGTACTTTTGCCGGCGCCATTGGGACCGAGCACGCCCAGCACTTCGCCCGGTCGAAGCTCAATCGTGATGTCCGACAGCACGGTCTTGGCGCCACGACGGATGTGCAGGTTCTGCGTGCGCAGCATCAGGCGCGCCTCCGGAGCAACAAGAACAGGAAAAACGGCGCACCGATGAAGGCCGTAACAATGCCGATCGGCAGTTCGGCCGGCGCCAGGGCCAGTCGCGCCACCAGATCGGCAAACAACAGAAGACTCGCACCGGCGAGCACAGAAGCGGGCAGTAACACTCGGTGATCAGGACCGGCAAGCAAACGCACGAGGTGCGGAACCACCAAACCGACAAACCCGATCATCCCCGCCGCTGCCACCGCCGCGCCCACACCCAGCGCTGTACAGAACACCAGTTCGCGCTTGAGCCCTTCAACATCGATGCCCAGATGACCGGCCTCCGATTCCCCCAGCAACAACGCATTCAAGGCCTTGGCCCGACGCGGCAACCAGAGCGCCACAGCCGCGCTGACCAGCAGCAACGGCCAGAGTCGCGCGTAACTGGCGCCATTGAGACTGCCCAGATTCCAGAACGTCAGCGTACGCAGGGTCGCGTCGTCGGCCAGATAGGTGAACAAACCCACCGCCGAGCCCGCCAGTGCGGTCAATGCGATACCGGCCAACAGCATCGTCGCGACGTTGGTCTGGCCGTTGCGCCGGCCCAGTCGATACACCAGCGCAGTCACCCCGAGCCCACCGAGAAACGCACACACCGATAACAGATAAGGCCCGAAGGACTCAGGCAAACCGCCAAACGCCGAGCCGCCAACAATGGCGATGGCGGCACCCAATGCCGCGCCGCTGGACACCCCTACCAACCCCGGATCGGCCAGCGGGTTGCGAAACAGGCCCTGCATTGCCACACCGGAGAGCGCCAGCACGCCCCCCACCGCCAACCCCAGCAAGGTTCGCGGCAGGCGAATTTGCCCGACGATCAATTCGGCTTGCTCCAGCCCATCCGGAGCAATCGGCAATCCGGCCAGGCGCAATGCAGCGTGCAAGGTGTCGAGCAACGGCAGACTGACCGGCCCCAGCGCCAGCGACAGCCAGATCGCCAGCACACACAGAAGGCTCAGGCCAATGAACAACGTACGAGGCTTAACCAGGACGGTCATTGGCTGGCCGTGCCAGGAAAGAAACCGTCAGACAGCTTTTTGAGGCTGTCCGGCAACCGTGGCCCCAGCCCGCCCACCAGCAACGTCGGATCCAGTTCCATGACCCGTCCGTCCTTCGCCGCACGCGTCGAGGACAGCATCGGGTTTTCCTTGAACAACGCGGCACGCGCCGCATCACCCGTCAGCGCCCGGTCGGAAAACACCAGCACCTCGGGGTCGAGGCTGATCAGCGACTCGACAGAAAACGGTTTGTAGCCGGTATGCGTGGCCAGGTTGTGGCCGCCGGCCTGGCGCAGCAACCAATCGGCGGCGGTGTCCTTGCCCGCGATGAGCTGTTTGCCGCCCGCATGCCCGAGTAGCAACAGCACACCCGGTGATGGTTGCGTCAGCTGCGCCTTGGTCACGCGGATTTTTTGCTGATCGAGTTGCTCCTGATAACGCTGGTACGCCTGAACAGCCTGCTCTTCAGCCCCCAGTAACTTGCCCAAATGCTGCAAATTGCCCTGCAATGTCGGCAAATCCGGCTGCGCCGAGAACAACTCGACCTGCACCCCCGCGTTACGAATCTGCGAGAGCACGGGCGGCGGACCCATTTCTTCGGTGCCGATGAGGATCTGCGGGCGTAAGCTCAAGATACCTTCCGCCGACAATTGCCGCTGGTAGCCAATGCTGGGCAGCGCCTTGAGGCTTTCAGGGTGCTGACTGGTGGTGTCGACGCCGACCAGTTTCGATTCGCCGCCCAGCACGCTTACCCACTCGGACAACGCGCCGCCGGCACTGACCCAACGTTGCGGTAACTCGGCCGCTGCAGCGTGGTGACTGACAAGGAGTCCGACACAGAGCACAGCAACGCGGGTACTCAGGCGCATAAACAGCTTCCTTCATAGTTTTCCCAGGCATCGAGATGACAGGCCAAGTATCCTTGGCCACTGGCACCTGCACCCGACGGGCAAGACGGCCATTTGATAATTGTTTGCATTTGAACGTCAAGCTCGGACTTATCCGGTCACGAGACGCTGGACTAGAGGATAGACATGAAGTTTCTTTGTACAGGCGCCGAATTGGCTGACGCCAGCAGTCGCGGTTTCGACATCGACGGGCAGAAGCTCTTCGCCGTACGCCGGGGCGGCCAGGTCTACGTCTACATCAATCGTTGCCCGCACCGTGGCGTCGGCCTGGAATGGACGCCAGACAGCTTTCTCGACCCCAGCAACAGCCTGATCCAGTGCGCCACCCACGGCGCACTGTTTCTGATCGAAGACGGCGAATGCGTTTCGGGCCCCTGCGCCGGTCAATCACTGACCGCCGTGCCCTGCCGCGAAGATGCGCAAGGCCTCTGGGTCAGCCTTTAACTGTCGAGCAGCACGTCCAGACGTCGGTCGACGACCATCTCTTCATGGCTCAAACGCACGCCATAAGCCAGCACCTCGACCCCGCACGTCACCGCCTCACGCAAGGCTGCCGCGTAGGCCGAATCGATTTCTGCTGCAGGACGCACCGCGTCGATGCCGGTCAGGTTGACGCAATACAACTGCACCGCACGAATCCCGTCCCGGGCCAGGTGCGCCAATTCGCGCAAATGCTTGGCCCCGCGCAGGGTCACTGCGTCGGGAAACGCCGCTACCGACGACCCGTCGAAACCCAGGGTGACGCTTTTGACCTCTATATAAGCCGGGCCGCCGGGGTATTCGAGACGAAAATCGATGCGGCTGCTTTCCTGTCCGTAGGCGACTTCACGCTTCAGTTCAGTAAACCCGTTCAGCTCACTGATGACACCGGCACGCAGCGCCTCTTCGATCAACCCGTTGGCGCGGGCGGTGTTCACGCAAAACAAGCGCCCTTGCGGGGTTTCACCGACTTCCCAGGTGCCGGGTAACTTGCGCTTGGGGTCGTTTGAGCGGCTGAACCAGACTTGCCCGCCTTCGACCTGGCAATTGAGCATCGAGCCGGTGTTGGGGCAATGAATGGTCAGCAACTCGCCGCTAATGGTTTCGATATCGGCGAGAAAACGCTTGTAACGACGGATCAGGCGACCTTCTTCGAGGGGAGGATGAAAACGCATCAGCCTTGCCAGCTCTTCAGCCCGCGAGCAATGCGCTCGACCGCTTCCTGCAAGCGCGGCAGGCTTTGGGTGTAGGCAAAACGCACGTGGTGCCCGGCCTGATAACGCCCGAAATCCAGCCCCGGGGTAATGGCCACGTGTTCGGTTTCCAGGAAGTGCCGGCAGAACGCGAAGGCATCTCCGCCGAACTTGCTGATATCGGCGTACAAATAGAACGCGCCTTCCGGCTCCACGGCAATCCCGAAACCCAACTCGCGCAGGGCCGGCAGGAGGAAATCGCGACGACGACCAAATTCAGCGCGGCGCTCTTCCAGAATGCTGATGGTCGCCGGCTCAAAACAGGCCAGAGCGGCGTGCTGAGCCATGCTCGGCGCGCTGATGTAGAGATTTTGCGCGAGTTTTTCCAGCTCGCCGACGGCCGCTTCCGGCGCCACCAACCAGCCGAGGCGCCAACCGGTCATGCCGAAATACTTGGAGAAGCTATTGAGCACGAACGCACTGTCATCGACTTCCAGCACGCTGGCGGCGTCGGTGCCGTACGTCAGGCCGTGATAGATCTCGTCCACCACCAAGTGGCCGTGACGAACCTTGATCGCCGCAGACAGCCCCGCCAGTTCGTCGCGGGTCAGGATGGTCCCGGTCGGATTGGCCGGGGACGCCACCAACGCACCGACGCTGTCGTGGTCCCAATGCCGGGCGACCAGATCAGGGGTCAGCTGATAACGCACGTCCGGACCGACTGGAACCAGCTGCGCCGCGCCTTCCACCAGTCGCAGAAAATGCCGGTTGCACGGGTAGCCCGGATCCGCCAACAGCCAGTGCTTGCCCGGATCCACCAGCAAGGCGCTGGCCAGCAACAAGGCGCCCGAACCGCCGGGGGTGATGAGGATTCGCTGAGGGTCAATGTTCAACCCGTAACGTTGCTGATAAAAATTGGAAATCGCCTCGCGCAACTCGGGAATGCCCCGCGCCGCGGTGTAACGGGTCTTCCCCGCCGTCAATGCGGCCTGGCCGGCCTGGATGATCGGCTCGGCGGTGGTGAAGTCCGGCTCGCCGATTTCCAGGTGGATCACGTCGTGGCCGGCGGCCTGCAATTCATTGGCCCGCGCCAGCAGCGCCATGACATGGAAAGGTTCGATCGCACGACTGCGAGCACTGTAGGACTGGGCCATTAGCCTTCCTTCGACGGGAAAAGAACCAATTCTACCCAAGCGCAGGAACGAGCGAGAACCTAAAGCGGTCAGACGCCTTAGAACCCTGACCATAAACGACTCAAACGAGTACCCCAGGTTTGACTAAAATCAATATTTGATCAGGCCTCCAACACCACCAGGCAAGGCTTTGCAATGATTTGCAAGCCCCGCTGGCCACTACCTCGACATCCGGGAGTAGCGCGCCCCGATTTGATCTGGTAAGTTCGCCCGCTTGCAGCCGCAGGGCCGGCAGGTGTCGGTGATGGAGCAATCCTGCGCAATGGATTACAAGAGTAGAGGCGGTCTATTTCATGTCCACCCAAGCAAAGCAGCAAACCACGACGATCAGCGGCTTCGAACCCTACAAAGAAGTCAAGGGCGAGGAGTACATGGGCAAGCCCATGCGCGCTCACTTCACCAAGATCCTGAACAAGTGGAAACAGGACTTGATGCAGGAAGTCGACCGTACGGTTGATCACATGAAAGACGAAGCGGCCAACTTCCCGGACCCGGCAGACCGTGCCAGCCAGGAAGAAGAGTTCAGCCTCGAACTGCGTGCCCGCGACCGCGAGCGCAAGCTGATCAAGAAGATCGACAAGACGCTTCAGCTGATCGAAGACGAAGAATATGGCTGGTGCGAGTCCTGCGGCGTCGAGATCGGCGTCAAACGACTGGAAGCCCGCCCTACCGCCGACATGTGCGTTGACTGCAAGACCCTGGCGGAAATCAAGGAAAAGCAAGTCGGCAAGTAATATCGACTTGAACGAAAAACGGAGCGTGCGAACGCTCCGTTTTTGTTTCTGATATTTGCCATGGAGAGAAACCTGTAGGAGCGAGCCTGCTCGCGAAAGCGGTGTGCCAGCCAACAATAATGTTGGCGCTGACGGCCCCTTCGCGAGCAGGCTCACCCCCAGGGACTCGCGCACGACCAGAGATGTAACATTCGTCCATGAACGCCACGACTTCCACTCCCTACATCGGGCGCTTCGCCCCCACGCCCAGTGGCCATTTGCATTTCGGTTCGCTGGTCGCTGCCCTGGCCTCGTACCTCGACGCTCGCTCGGTGGGGGGGCGCTGGCTGATGCGCATGGAAGACCTCGACCCGCCACGGGAAGAACCCGGCGCACAGGCAGCGATTCTCAAGGCACTGGAGAGCTACGGTTTCGAGTGGGACGGTGAAATGGTTCGTCAGAGCGACCGCCACGAGGCTTATGCCGAAGTGCTCAATCGCCTGTTCAGTCACGGCCTCGCTTACGCCTGCACCTGTTCGCGCAAACAACTGGAGCCGTATCACGGCATTTATCCGGGACTGTGCCGCAACGCCGGCTACGGCACCGAAGACGCGGCCATTCGCCTGCGCGTACCCGAGCTGGAATACCACTTCATCGACCGCGTGCAAGGCGAATACCGCCAGCATTTGGGCCGAGAGGTCGGCGATTTCGTCATTCGCCGCCGCGACGGGCTCTACGCCTATCAACTGGCCGTGGTGCTGGACGATGCCTGGCAAGGCATCACCGACATCGTGCGTGGTGCCGACCTGTTGGACTCGACACCGAGACAACTCTATCTGCAAGAGTTGCTCGGCCTGCGCCAACCGCGCTACCTGCACATCCCGCTGATCACCCAGCCCGATGGCAACAAGCTTGGCAAGTCCTACCGCTCGCCACCGTTGACCGAAGATCAGGCAACGCCTTTATTGCTACGGGCATTGCGCGCACTCGGGCAAAAACCCGGCACCGAACTGGCTTACGCCAGCCCACGGGAAGTGTTGAATTGGGGCATCGCGCACTGGGATGCGTCGCTTATCCCGCGCACACTGAACCTGCCCGAGGCGCAACTGCAGTGATCGCACTTGCAGTGGCGCGCCCATCCGTTACCATCGCCGCACGTTTTCGGGCACGCGCATAAAAAAGAGAGGCCGGGATGTACATCTATCGCTTGGTCCTGCTCCTGGTAGTGGGGATTTATCTGTTTTCCCCGGCCATCATGGATTGGTGGATCGACGCCACTGGCGCCTGGTATCGCCCTTATCTGCTCTGGCTGATTCTGATCGTCGTGACCTTCATCCTGCAGAGCCAAAAAGATGCCGATGAGCTTTAGCCTGACCCAGATGATCCTGATCAGCGCTGCCTACCTGGCGGTGCTGTTCGGCGTGGCCTGGGTTAGTGAACGGGGCATGATTCCCCGGGCGATCATTCGCCACCCGTTGACCTACACCCTGTCATTGGGCGTCTACGCCAGTGCCTGGGCGTTTTACGGCACGGTGGGCCTGGCCTATCAGTACGGCTACGGCTTCTTGTCCAGCTACCTCGGGGTCTCCGGCGCATTTTTGCTGGCGCCGGTGCTGCTGTACCCGATCCTGAAAATTACCCGGACCTATCAACTGTCGTCGCTGGCCGACCTGTTCGCGTTCCGGTTCCGCAGCACATGGGCCGGCGCACTGACCACGATTTTCATGCTGATCGGTGTATTGCCCCTGCTGGCCCTGCAGATTCAAGCGGTCGCCGACTCCATCGGCATCCTCACCCGCGAACCGGTGCAGCATCGGGTCGCCCTGAGCTTCTGTGCACTGATTACCCTGTTCACCATCTTCTTTGGCTCGCGCCACATCGCGACCCGCGAGAAACATGAAGGCCTGGTGTTCGCCATTGCCTTCGAGTCGGTGATCAAGCTGATCGCCATCGGCGGCGTCGGCCTGTATGCGTTGTACGGCGTGTTCGACGGCCCTCAGCAGCTGGAACTGTGGCTGCTGCAAAACCAGACCGCCCTCGCCGCTCTGCACACGCCACTGCAAGAAGGGCCGTGGCGCACGCTGCTGCTGGTGTTCTTCGCTTCGGCGATTGTGATGCCGCACATGTATCACATGACTTTCACCGAAAACCTCAACCCGCGCTCGCTGGTCAGTGCAAGCTGGGGCCTGCCCCTGTTCCTGCTGCTGATGAGCCTGGCAGTGCCGCTGATTCTCTGGGCCGGACTGAAACTCGGCGCCACCACCAATCCCGAATACTTCACGCTCGGCATCGGCATCGCCGCCAACAGCAAGGCCTTGGCACTTTTGGCGTACGTCGGCGGCCTGTCGGCAGCAAGCGGCCTGATCATCGTCACCACCCTGGCGCTGTCCGGGATGGCCCTGAACCACCTGGTGTTGCCGCTCTATCAG
Organism: Pseudomonas mucoides; assembly: GCF_015461845.1. Classification (GTDB taxonomy): domain Bacteria; phylum Pseudomonadota; class Gammaproteobacteria; order Pseudomonadales; family Pseudomonadaceae; genus Aquipseudomonas; species Aquipseudomonas mucoides. Next base: position 22,317 of record NZ_JACOPW010000006.1, read on the forward strand.
CCACCGGCCGAAGGCAACATCTACCGCTGGCTGAAGTGGACCCGCCGCGCCCTGATCGTCGCGATCATCATGGCCGGCTACGGTTTCTACCTGCTGCTGGGTGCAGAACAGGATCTGGCCAACCTCGGCATCGTCGCGTTTGTCGCCACGCTGCAGTTTCTGCCGGGTGTCCTGTCGGTGCTGTACTGGCCGACCGCCAACCGCCGCGGCTTCATTGCCGGTTTGCTCGCCGGGATTCTGGTGTGGCTGGTGACCATGCTGTTGCCGCTGGTAGGCAATCTTCAGGGTTTCTACATCCCGCTGCTGAACATGATCTACGTGCTGGACGACACCAGTTGGCACATGGCGGCGATTGCCTCGCTGGCCGCCAACGTACTGATGTTCACCCTGATCTCGCTGTTTACCAACGCCAGCCCGGAAGAAGCCAGCGCCGCCGAAGCCTGCGCCGTGGATAACGTGCGTCGCCCGCAGCGCCGAGAATTGCACGCCGCGTCCCCGCAGGAATTCGCCACGCAGCTGGCAAAACCCTTGGGCGCCAAAGCGGCGCAGAAAGAAGTCGAACAGGCGCTGCGTGATCTCTACCTGCCGTTCGACGAGCGCCGGCCTTACGCCTTGCGCCGCCTGCGTGACCGCATCGAAGCCAACCTGTCCGGCCTGATGGGCCCGAGCGTGGCGCAGGACATGGTCGAAACCTTCCTGCCCTATAAGGCCGGCGGCGAGAACTATGTCACTGAAGACATTCACTTCATCGAAAGTCGCCTTGAGGATTACCACTCGCGCCTGACCGGCCTGGCCGCCGAACTCGATGCCCTGCGCCGCTACCACCGCCAGACCTTGCAGGAGCTGCCGATGGGCGTCTGCTCACTGGCCAAGGATCAGGAAATCCTCATGTGGAACAAAGCCATGGAGGAGCTGACCGGGATTGCCGCGCAACGCGTGGTGGGTTCGCGCCTGAGCACCATTGCCGATCCGTGGAAAGAACTGCTGCAAGGCTTCATCAATCTGCCGGACGAGCATTTGCACAAACAGCACCTGGCCCTCGACGGCCAGACACGCTGGTTGAACCTGCACAAAGCAGCGATCGACGAACCGCTGGCGCCGGGTAACAGCGGCCTGGTGCTTCTGGTGGAAGACCTGACCGAAACCCAGATGCTCGAAGACAAACTGGTGCACTCCGAGCGTCTGGCCAGCATCGGACGACTCGCGGCGGGTGTGGCCCATGAAATCGGCAACCCGATCACCGGCATCGCCTGCCTGGCGCAGAACCTGCGCGAAGAACGCGAAGATGATGGCGAGTTGAAGGAAATCAGCGGGCAGATTCTCGAGCAGACCAAACGCGTGTCGCGCATCGTCCAGTCGCTGATGAGCTTCGCCCACGCCGGCAGCCACCAGCACAGCGATGAGCCCGTCTGTCTGGCCGAAGTGGCGCAGGATGCCATCGGTTTGCTGGCCCTGAACCGACGCAATTTCGAAGTGCAGTTCTATAATCTGTGCGACCCCGATCACTGGGTCGAAGGCGATCCGCAGCGACTCGCCCAAGTACTGATCAACCTGCTCTCAAACGCCCGCGACGCCTCGCCTCCAGGCAGCGCAGTGCGCGTGAAAAGCGAAGCCGGCGAACACACGGTCGACCTGATCGTGGAAGACGAAGGCAGCGGTATTCCGAAGAACATCATGGACCGATTGTTCGAACCTTTCTTCACCACCAAGGATCCTGGCGAAGGCACCGGTCTGGGCCTTGCACTGGTCTATTCCATCGTTGAAGAGCATTATGGACAAATCACCATCGACAGCCCGGCTGATGTACAAAGCCAACGCGGCACCCGTATCCGGGTGACCTTGCCGCGTCATGTCGAAGCGACGTCCGCTGTGAACTGAGACCGTCGAGAGTATCGAATCAATGCCGCACATTTTGATCGTCGAAGACGAAACAATTATCCGCTCCGCCTTGCGCCGCCTGCTGGAACGTAACCAGTACCAGGTCAGCGAAGCCGGTTCAGTGCAGGAAGCACAAGAACGCTTCACTATTCCCACGTTCGACCTGATCGTCAGTGACCTGCGTCTGCCGGGCGCTCCGGGCACCGAGTTGATCAAACTCGGCCAGGGCACGCCGGTGCTGATCATGACCAGCTACGCCAGCCTGCGTTCGGCGGTCGACTCGATGAAGATGGGCGCGGTGGACTACATCGCCAAGCCTTTCGATCACGATGAAATGCTCCAGGCTGTCGCCCGCATCCTGCGTGATCGGCAATCGTTGCCGGCCGGTGGCGAAATGCCTGCTGGCAAAGCCACCAACGGCGCGGCGAAAGCGGGCGTCGACAACAGCAACGGCGAAATCGGCATCATTGGTTCGTGCCCGCCGATGCAGGACCTTTACAGCAAAATCCGTAAAGTCGCGCCGACCGATTCCAACGTGTTGATCCAGGGCGAATCCGGCACCGGTAAAGAACTGGTGGCGCGTGCCCTGCACAACCTGTCCAAGCGCGCCAAGGCGCCGATGATTTCGGTGAACTGCGCGGCCATTCCGGAAAGCCTGATCGAGTCCGAGCTGTTCGGTCACGAAAAAGGTGCGTTCACCGGCGCCAGCGCCGGGCGAGCCGGTCTGGTGGAAGCAGCGGACGGTGGCACGCTGTTCCTCGACGAGATCGGCGAACTGCCTCTGGAAGCCCAGGCCCGTTTGCTGCGCGTGTTGCAGGAAGGCGAAATTCGCCGTGTGGGTTCGGTTCAATCGCAAAAGGTCGATGTACGTTTGATCGCCGCGACGCACCGGGACCTCAAGAGCCTGGCGAAAATCGGCCAGTTCCGTGAAGACTTGTATTACCGCCTTCACGTCATCGCCCTGAAACTGCCTGCCTTGCGCGAGCGTGGTGCGGACGTCAACGAAATCGCCAATGCCTTCCTGGCGCGACAGAGCGCGCGGGTCAACCGCACCGATCTGAAATTCGCCCCGGATGCCGAACAGGCGATTCGTCATTATTCTTGGCCCGGTAACGTTCGCGAGCTGGAAAACGCTGTCGAGCGCGCGGTGATCCTGTGCGAGAGCCCGGAAATTTCTGCCGAGCTGTTGGGTATCGACATCGAATTGAGTGGCCTGGAAGAGGACGAGTTCATCGGCCTGGCACCGCAACAGGGCAACAATGGCAGTAACACCAGCCATGAGCCGACCGAAGACTTGTCGCTGGAAGACTATTTCCAGCATTTCGTCCTCGAGCATCAGGACCACATGACCGAAACCGAGCTGGCGCGCAAACTCGGGGTCAGCCGCAAATGCCTGTGGGAGCGTCGTCAGCGCCTGGGCATCCCGCGGCGCAAGACCGGGGTCGCCAGCGAAAGCTGAATGTCACCTGTCCGAGGTGTGGGTAACACGTGACTTCGTGAAAAAACTGTTACCCCAGATTTTTCACGTAACAGAAGCCGGGGCTTACGGTAACGAAGCCCCGGCTTTTTTTGGCCTCCAAAAACCCCACGGACCGACCTAACCCCTTGTTTTACTGGGGTTCGCAAAAGTTGGCACGCACCCTGCTATATGTTTGGTACAAGAACAATAACAAGCAATGCATAACATAATAAAAATAAGACGAATCGACTCACGCACAATAAAAACAAGACGGCGAGAGGCGCAGCTAACTGATTCTTTTGGAGAGGCGTTGTATTTGGGGCTTGCCCCACGACCAGGCCGAGAATAATAAAAAACTGTCCTAAGACAGTGCCTGAACTGGTTGGATCGCAAGATCACTGCAGCACAGCGACCAAAGCAATCCGTTTGCTCTTGGCTCCCGATTGGGAGGGTCATGAAGGAAAAGCTTCATGACGAGGGCACTTAACAAAAACAAAAAGCCCGAAACCAATAATAAAAATAGAGCATGCAACTACTTCTTGGGGAGCTTCGGCTCCCCTTGTAGTTTCTACGATTCGAAAAACCTGCCCCAATCTGCTTTGTTTTTCGCTGGAGGCCTGCGGCTTACAGCTCATATCTGCTGTGTCCTACACCATCCCTCGACTAAATGCTAGAATCCCCGCCCATCATGCGGTCATTCTTCTGTTATGGCCGAACATTCCTTCAAACAGTGCATCCCATGCTGAAGAAGCTGTTCCAGTCATTCCGTTCTCCCAAGCGTCATACGCAACACATTCGCAGTACGCCTGAAGTGCTCAACAGCGGCCAACACTCGCTGCAAAAGGCCCAATTCAGCCGTTACGCGGTGAATATCGTCGAACGCCTGCAGAACGCCGGTTACCAGGCTTACCTGGTCGGCGGCTGCGTGCGTGACATGCTGCTCGGCATCACGCCGAAAGATTTCGACGTCGCCACCAGTGCCACACCTGAACAGGTGCGTGCCGAATTCCGCAATGCGCGGATCATCGGTCGCCGATTCAAACTGGTGCACATTCACTTCGGTCGCGAAATCATCGAAGTGGCGACCTTCCGCGCCAATCACCCGCAAAACGACGAGGAAGAAGACAGCAACCAGTCTTCCCGTAATGAAAGCGGGCGCATCCTGCGCGATAACGTCTACGGCACCCTGGAAGAAGACGCGCAACGCCGCGACTTCACCATCAACGCGCTGTATTACGATCCGGTCAGCGAGCGCATTCTCGATTACGCCAACGGCGTACACGACATCCGCAATCATCTGATCCGCCTGATTGGCGACCCGAAACAGCGCTACCAGGAAGACCCGGTACGGATGCTGCGGGCCGTGCGTTTTGCCGCCAAGCTGAATTTCGGTATCGAAAAACACAGCGCCTTGCCGATTCGCGAGCTGGCTCCGATGCTGCGCGAGATCCCGTCGGCCCGCCTGTTCGAAGAAGTGCTCAAGCTGTTCCTCTCCGGCCACGCCGCGGACACCTTCGAGATGCTGGTCGACCTGCAGCTGTTCGATCCGCTGTTCCCCGCCAGTGCCGAGGCGCTGGAATACAACCCGACGTACACCCACACCCTGATCAGCGATGCGCTGGTCAACACGGACCTGCGCATCAAGCAGAACAAACCGGTGACCCCGGCGTTCCTGTTTGCCGCCCTGTTGTGGCCTGCCCTGCCGGCTCGCGTCTTGCGCCTGCAAGAACGTGGCATGCCGCCGATTCCGGCCATGCAGGAAGCCGCTCACGAGCTGATTGCCGAACAGTGCCAACGCATCGCCATCCCGAAACGCTTCACCATGCCGATCCGCGAAATCTGGGACATGCAGGAGCGCCTGCCACGTCGTAGCGGCAAGCGTGCCGATCTGTTGCTGGAGAATCCGCGGTTCCGTGCCGGTTACGACTTCCTGCTGCTGCGCGAAAGCGCCGGTGAGCAGACCGATGGCCTGGGCGAATGGTGGACGGATTATCAGGACGCCAACGACAGCGAACGTCGCGACATGATCCGCGACCTCAGCGGCAAGGAAGACGGCACCGGTGCACCGCGCAAACGTCGCCGCAGCGGTGGCGCCAAGCGTAAACGCGCCGCCGGCGCACCGAGCGTCTCGGGCGAGTAATCCATGGAACGCATCTACATCGGCATGGGCAGCAATCTGGCTGACCCCGCCGAACAATTGCGCAGCGCCGTCGAAGCGCTGGCGCGGTTACCGCAAACCGAGCTGGTCGGGGTGTCCGCTTTCTATCAAAGCGACTCGCTGCTACCCGGCCAACCGCGCTACACCAACGCGGTCGCCGCCCTCGACAGCACACTCGCGCCGCTGGACCTGCTCGATGCGCTGCAAGCCATCGAGAATGGCCAGGGTCGCGAGCGCCTGGAACGTTGGGGGCCTCGTACGCTGGATCTGGACATCGTGCTGTTTGGCGATCGACTGATCGATGAGCCTCGGCTCAAAGTCCCTCACTATCATATGCAGGAACGGGCCTTCGTCCTGTATCCACTGGCCGAACTGGCGCCTGCGGATTTGCGCTTGGCCGATGGCCGCCACCTCAGCGAATTACTTGCAGCCTGCCCGTTCGTCGGCCTGGAACGCCTCCCCAAAAATTGACCCTATCCCCCTGTAGGCGTGAGCCTGCTCGCGATGGCGTCCTGACATTCACCCAAGATGTTGACTGTCAGGACGCCATCGCGAGCAGGCTCACGCCTACATTGGTTTTTGTGTTGAAGCCAAAATCCGTTGCTGAATCGCATCAGTTACCCCGGTAACACCCCTGTCGTAACAATGCGGTAACACATGCAATTGACTTCCCGAGTTCTCCTCACGACTATAGGCGTCCCGCTGCCGCCAACACGGCGTTGAAGGGCGCAATCCAGGCCGTAAAAGCACGACAACAGACCGTGCGCCTGTATTTAACGAAGAATCACGCGCGTTACTCGCAGTAGTTTCCACAGCGCCTGAATGAGGATCTTTTCATGCCAGCCATCACCCTGACCACTCTGCAAGGTCTGAAGCAAAAAGGTGAAAAAATCACCATGCTGACCTGCTATGACGCGACCTTCGCCCACGCCTGTAATGAGGCTGGCGTCGAAGTGCTGCTGGTGGGCGACTCCCTCGGCATGGTTTTGCAGGGCCACGACAGCACCCTGCCCGTGACGACTGCAGAGATGGCTTATCACGTCGCAGCCGTCAAACGCGGCAACACCGATGCGCTCATCCTCGCCGACCTGCCCTTCATGGCCTACGCCACCACCGAACAAGCCATGACCAACAGCGCGCTGTTGATGCAGGCCGGTGCGCACATGGTCAAGGTAGAAGGCGCATTGTGGCTGGCGGACTCGATTCGCCTGCTGGCCGAGCGCGGCATCCCGGTGTGCGCGCACCTGGGGCTGACGCCGCAATCGGTGAACATCCTGGGCGGATACAAAGTCCAGGGCCGTAACGAAAACCAGGCGCGACAGATGCGTGCCGATGCGATTTCGCTGGAGCAGGCCGGCGCCGCCATGCTGCTGTTGGAGTGCGTACCCAGCGAACTGGCTGAAGAAATCACCCAGGCCGTGAAGATTCCGGTCATTGGTATCGGCGCTGGCAATAGCACCGACGGCCAGGTGCTGGTCCTGCACGACATGCTGGGCTTGTCGATTACCGGTCGCGTGCCAAAATTCGTGAAGAACTTCATGACCGGCCAGCCCACCCTTCAAGCAGCCCTGAGTGCTTACGTAACTGAAGTCAAAGCGGCGACTTTTCCAGGCATCGAACACGGATTTTCTGCATGAACACCGTAAAAACCGTACGCGAACTGCGGGCCGCCGTGGCCCGTGCCCGCAGCGAAGGCAAGCGCATCGGCTTCGTGCCGACCATGGGCAACCTGCACAGCGGTCATGTTGCACTGATTACCAAAGCCTCCCAGCGGGTGGATTTTGTGGTCGCGAGCATTTTCGTCAACCCGCTGCAATTCGGCGCCGGCGAAGACCTCGACAAGTACCCGCGCACCCTCGCCGCCGACCAGGAGAAACTGCTCCAGGCCGGTTGTCACCTGCTGTTTGCGCCGACCGTTGAAGAAATGTACCCGGACGGCATGGCCGGCCAGACGCGTGTCAGCGTTCCGCTGCTGTCAGAAGGCCTGTGCGGCGCCAGCCGTCCGGGGCATTTGGAAGGTGTGGCGACGGTGGTCAGCAAGCTGTTCAACATGGTCCAGCCGGACCTGGCGATTTTCGGCCAAAAAGATTATCAGCAACTGGCTGTGATCAAGTCCCTGGTGCATGACTTGAACATGCCGATCCAGATCATTGGCGAACCGACCGTCCGCGCGGCCGATGGCCTGGCGCTGTCGTCTCGCAATGGCTTTCTCAGCGAAGAACAGCGTGCCGTGGCACCGGTGGTCTACCGCACCCTGAGTTCAATTGCCGACGCGATCAAACAGGGTGACCGGGATTTCCCGGCGCTGATCGACGCGCAAATCAAGCAGCTCGAAGCCGCGGGATTGCGTACCGACTACCTGGAGATTCGCCATGCGCTGACCTTGCGCCCGGCGACGCCGGAAGATCGTGACCTGGTGATTCTGGTGGCGGCGTTCCTGGGCACCACGCGGTTGATCGACAACCTGCACCTGAACCTCGACGCGCTCGCCTAAACACCAGCAAACCCTGTGGGAGCGAGCTTGCTCGCGATAGCGGTGGATCAGCCAACATCAATGTTGAATGTTGATCCGCTATCGCGAGCAAGCTCGCTCCCACAGGGGTTAGCAGTGGTTAAACACACTGTATTGCTGCCTCCAAAGCCTTCGGGCAAACTGCCCGCCGTTCGATTCCGACCTGGGGAAACACTCATGCACGCCATCATGCTCAAGGCCAAGCTGCATCGCGCCGAAGTTACCCACGCTGTACTTGATTACGAAGGTTCCTGCGCCATCGACGGCGAATGGCTGGACTTGTCCGGCATCCGCGAATACGAGCAAATCCAGATCTATAACGTCGACAACGGCGAACGCTTCACCACCTACGCCATCCGTGGCGAAGAAGGCTCGCGCATGATCTCGGTCAACGGCGCCGCAGCTCACAAGGCCAAGGTCGGTGACCGCGTAATCATCTGCGCTTACGCTCATTACAGCGAAGCCGAGCTGCTCAACTTCAAGCCGCGCATGCTCTACATGGCACCAGGCAATGAACTGAGCCACACCAGCAATGCCATTCCGGTCCAGGTCGCCTGATCGAGCCGTAGCCCTGTCTTTTTTCCGTTTGTCGGCCGCTTCAAACTTTGATGTTAAAAAAGTACCGGAAACAGGTCAGACAAAGTCAAGACAGATCAAGGCGCGGGGTTTACTGTATTCGCCCTGCGCCATGAAATCGTGTCGACGCAGTTGACCGGACGCCGACCCGCAGCGCTCCGGGATTTTTAGTGTTCAAAAAGCCGTTCAAGTAAAAAGGAAACCCGCAGCGATGGCGTACTACCGCACTCCTCACGACGTGACCGCTCTGCCCGCCTGGCAGGCGTTGAATGATCACCGCCAAGCCATGCAGGATTTCAGCATGCGCGAAGCCTTTAATGCCGACCCGCAGCGCTTTACCCAATTCACCCTGAGCAGCTGCGGGCTGTTTCTCGATTACTCAAAAAACCTGATCAACGCCGAGACCCGCAACCTGCTGGTGGGCCTGGCCAATGAAGTCGACCTCAAGGGCGCGATCAAGTCGCTGTTCGAAGGCGAAATCGTCAACGCCTCCGAAGGTCGTCCGGCCCTGCACACCGCACTGCGCCGCCCGGTGGGCGACAAGCTGTCGGTCAACGGTGTCAACGTGATGCCGGAAGTGCACAAAGTGCTGAACCAGATCACCGACCTCGTGGGCCGCATCCACGACGGTTTGTGGCGCGGTTACACCGAGAAGCCGATCACCGACGTGGTGAACATCGGCATCGGTGGTTCGTTCCTCGGCCCTGAGCTGGTGTCCGAGGCGCTGCTGTCCTACGCCCAGAAAGGCGTGCGGTGCCACTACCTGGCGAACATCGACGGCAGTGAGTTCCACGAACTGACCCAGAAGCTGCGCGCCGAAACCACGCTGTTCATCGTGTCATCGAAGTCTTTCAACACCCTCGAAACCCTGAAGAATGCCCAGGCCGCACGCGCCTGGTATCTGGCTCAGGGCGGTTCGGAAGCCGAGCTGTATCGTCACTTCATCGCCGTATCGAGCAACAATGCGGCCGCCGTGGCGTTTGGCATTCGCGAAGAAAACATTTTCCCGATGTGGGACTGGGTCGGCGGCCGTTACTCGCTGTGGTCGGCCATCGGTTTGCCGATTGCCCTGGCCATCGGCATGTCGAACTTCAAGGAACTGCTGTCCGGTGCCTACACCATGGACCAGCATTTCCAGACCGCGCCATTCGAACAGAACATGCCAGTGCTGCTGGCCCTGCTCGGCGTGTGGTACGGCAACTTCTGGGGCGCGCAAAGCCACGCGATCCTGCCGTACGACCACTATCTGCGTAACATCACCAAGCACTTGCAACAGCTGGACATGGAATCCAACGGCAAGAGCGTGCGTCAGGACGGCACCCCGGTGTCCACCGACACCGGTCCGGTGATCTGGGGCGGCGTCGGTTGCAACGGTCAACACGCCTATCATCAGTTGCTGCACCAAGGCACCCAACTGATTCCGGCCGACTTCATTGTGCCGATCGTCAGCTTCAACCCGGTGTCCGACCACCACCAGTGGCTGTACGCCAACTGCCTGTCACAGAGTCAGGCGCTGATGCTCGGCAAGACCCTTGCCGAAGCGGAAGCCGAACTGCGTGACAAAGGCATGAGCGAAGAAGACGTGAAGAAACTGGCGTCGCACAAAGTGATCCCGGGCAACCGTCCGAGCAACACCCTGGTGGTTGAACGAATCAGTCCGCGTCGCCTCGGCGCACTGGTGGCGATGTACGAACACAAAGTCTTCGTGCAAAGCGTGATCTGGGGCATCAACGCCTTCGATCAGTGGGGTGTGGAGCTGGGTAAAGAACTGGGTAAAGGCGTCTACAACCGCCTGGTCGGCAGCGAAGAAACGCCTGCTGACGATGCCTCGACCCAAGGCCTGATCAACTATTTCCGCGGCCGTCACCGCGGTTGATCTGACGCCTTGCCCACAGGGTTGAAACATAAACCCTGTGGGCAACACCATCCCCCTGCAGGAGTGAGCCTGCTTGCGATAACGGTTTGTCATTCAACATTAATGTTGGCTGATCCACCGCCATCGGGAGCAGGCTCACTCCTGCAGTTGTTTTGTGTATGACTTGAACCCGTTGACCGCTCGGCGCATCTTTATTACTTGTCGCAAAACAAGCATAAGGAACCGTCATGTTCGATATCAGCACGTTCCCCAAAGCCGATGCCGTCCGCCGGGCTGCGCATTTGAGTCAAGACGACTATCACCGCCTGTACCGCGAATCCATCGAACACCCCACCACTTTCTGGGCCGAACAAGCCTCGCGCTTTCTCGACTGGAGCACGCCGTGGGACACCGTCCAGCGCTATAACCTGAAAACCGGTGAAGCCAGCTGGTTTGCTGGCGGCAAGCTGAACGTCAGCTACAACTGCATCGACCGTCATCTGGCACAGCGCGGCGAGCAAATCGCCATTATCTGGGAAGGCGACGATCCCGCCGAATCCGCACAGATCACCTACAAAAAACTCCACCACAACGTCTGCCGCCTGGCCAACGTGCTCAAAAGCCGAGGCGTAAAGAAAGGCGACCGCGTCTGCATCTACATGCCGATGATTCCTGAAGCCGCTTACGCCATGCTCGCCTGCACACGAATCGGCGCGGTGCATTCGGTGGTCTTCGGTGGTTTTTCCCCGGACTCAGTGCGCGACCGGATTCTCGATGCCGATTGCCGCACCGTGATCACCGCCGATGAAGGCGTGCGCGGCGGCAAATTCGTACCGCTGAAAGAGAAAGTCGACAAGGCGCTGGAGAGTTGCCCGAACGTCAGCACCGTCATCGTGGTCGAGCGCACACAAGGCAAAGTGAATTGGGTTGAAGGGCGCGACCTCTGGTATCACCAGGCCCTGCGCGATGTCAGCGACGATTGCCCGCCAGAGCCGATGGACGCCGAAGACCCGCTGTTCATCCTCTACACCTCCGGGAGCACCGGCAAGCCCAAAGGCGTGTTGCACACCACCGGCGGTTATCTGCTGCAAGCGGCGATGACCTTCAAATACGTGCTCGACTACCGTGATAACGAAGTGTTCTGGTGCACCGCCGATGTCGGCTGGGTCACCGGCCATAGCTACATCGTTTATGGCCCGCTGGCCAACGGCGCGACCACGCTGATCTTTGAAGGTGTGCCAAGCTACCCGACCAGCTCGCGATTCTGGCAAGTCATCGACAAGCACCACGTGAACATTTTCTACACCGCGCCCACTGCGTTGCGTTCGCTGATGCGCGAAGGGCCGGAACCGTTGAAGGAAACGTCCCGCGCCAGCCTCAGATTACTCGGCAGCGTCGGTGAGCCGATCAACCCGGAGGCGTGGGATTGGTACTTCAATGCGGTCGGTGAACAACGTTGCCCGATAGTCGATACCTGGTGGCAGACTGAAACCGGCGGCATCATGCTCAGCCCGCTGGTCAGTGCGCAACGGATCAAACCGGGTTGCGCCACGCAGCCCATGTTCGGCGTGCAACCAGTGTTGCTCGATGAAACGGGCAAGGAAATCAAAGGCGCTGGCAGCGGCGTGCTGGCGATCAAATCCAGCTGGCCGGCGCAGATCCGCAGTGTCTACGGCGACCCGCAACGAATGGTCGACACCTACTTCAAACCCTACCCCGGTTATTACTTTACCGGTGACGGCGCGCGACGCGATGAGGACGGCGATTACTGGATCACCGGGCGTATCGACGACGTGATCAACGTCTCCGGCCACCGTATCGGCACCGCCGAAGTGGAAAGTGCCCTGGTGCTGCATGACAGCATCGCCGAAGCCGCCGTGGTCGGTTACCCCCACGACCTCAAGGGCCAGGGCATCTACGCCTTCGTCACCCCGATGAACGGCACCGAACCCAGCGACGAACTGAAGAAAGAACTGCTGGCCCACGTCAGCAAGGAAATCGGCAGCTTCGCCAAACCGGACTTGATCCAATGGGCCCCGGCCTTGCCGAAAACCCGCTCGGGCAAGATCATGCGGCGTATCCTGCGCAAGATCGCCTGCAACGAACTGGACACCCTGGGCGATACGTCGACCCTGGCTGATCCGAGTGTTGTTCAGGACCTGGTCGATAAACGCCTGAACCAATAAGCCCGACGCGGCCAGCCATGGCCGCGTTTCATTTTCGCCACTGAGTCGCCATGGAATTTATCCGCACCCGCATCGAAACCCAGGTCATGAGCCTGTCCGGTCTGTCCCTCGGCAAGCTCGACCTGGAAAACCCCAAGGGCGATCCGGGCCTGTTCGGCCCCGATTCGGTGAGCTGGCAAGTGCATGGCGACTTCAGCAGCATGCTCATTGGCGGCATCAGTGCGCTGATGCTGCAAGCCTTGCACCCCCTGGCCCTGGCCGGGGTCTGGGACCATTCGAATTTCCGCGAGGACATGCTCGGCCGACTGCGCCGCACCGGGCAGTTCATCTCCGGCACCACGTTTGGCTCACGAAAAGATGCCGACTGGCTGATCGAGAAAGTCCGCACCATTCACCTACAAGTGACCGGCACAGCACCGGATGGTCGGCCTTATGCGGCCAGCGATCCGGACCTGCTGACCTGGGTGCACGTGGCCGAGGTCAGCAACTTCCTCGCCGCGCATTTGCGTTATCGCAATCCGCACCTGTCATTGACCGACCAGGACCGTTACTACGAAGAAATCGCGTTGATCGCCGAACGACTGGGCGCCCGTGATGTGCCCCGCTCGCGACAACAAATTGCTGATTATCTTGAGCGCATTCGCCCACAGTTGCTGTGCGATGAACGCAGCCGTGAAGTGTTGCGACTGTTGTTGAACGCGCCATCACCCAGCCGTCTGGCCAGGCCTTTCGGCGGGTTGATGATGCAGGCCGGGATCGATCTGCTGCCGGACTGGGCCAGTGACATGCTGGGCATCAGCCAGAATCCGTTGCAACGCAAACTGATCCGCGCCAGCGTCAATCGCAGTGCGCCGATGTTGCGCTGGGCGGTGCGTAATGGCTCGGTGCAGCGGGCGAAGCGGCGGATGGGGTTGCTCACCTGAAAAGCTAAAAGCTTCGCGAGCAAGCCCGACCCCACATTTGATCGGTGTCGAACACAAAATTCCTGTGGGAGCGAGCCTGCTTGCGAAGGCAGCACCTCGGTATGGCGCCAAGCTGCTAAACTCCCGCGCCAAATTCCCTCCTGCAAGGCGCCCAGCATGTCTTCCTTGAATCAGGCGCTGCGCGCCGCCCTAGAACATCGCCAGGACCTGCTTGCCGAACTGCATCAGCAAGGCACCGATTGCTATCGCCTGTTCCACGGCAGCCAGGAAGGCGCCGGCGGCCTGACCATCGACCGCTATGGTCCGCAACTGCTGGTGCAAAGCTTTCACCAGGCGCTGGAACGCGATGCGCTGCTGCAATTGCACGAGGCAATCAATCAGCATTTGGGCCTCGACACCCTGTTGGTCTACAACGACCGCTCCCGTGGCAATTCACGCATCGACCGCGAAGACACGGTCTACCGGGCCGATGAAGCCGCGCTGGCGGACCTGGTCGGCCACGAATGGGGCCTGAACTACCGTGTTCGCGGGCGTCACGCCGGCCAGGATCCCCTGCTGTTCCTCGACCTGCGCAACACCCGCGGATGGGTCAAGGCGCACAGCCAAAACAAAAGCGTGCTCAACTTGTTTGCCTACACCTGTGGCGTCGGCCTGAGTGCTGCGGCCGGTGGCGCCCGTGAGGTGTGCAACCTGGATTTCGCCGAGGGTAACCTGGCGGTCGGCCGCGAGAACGGGCTGCTCAATCCACAATTGCCCGCCATGCAATTCATCCAGTCCGATTACTTTCCGGCAATCCGCCAGTTGGCGGGCCTGCCGATCAGTCAACGACGCGGGCAGAAACTGCCGAGTTACCAGCGACTGGAACAGCGTCAGTACGATCTGGTGCTGCTCGATCCACCCGCCTGGGCCAAGAGCGCTTTCGGCACCGTCGACCTGCTGCGCGACTACCAGAGCCTGCTCAAACCCGCGCTGCTGACCACCGCCGACAACGGCGTGCTGATCTGCTGCAACAACCTGGCGAAGGTCAGCATGAACGACTGGCGCGAACAGGTGTTGCGCTGTGCAGAGAAGGCCGGACGGCCAGTACGCGAGTGGACCGTGATGACGCCGGGCGGGGATTTTCCGTCGATGGATCAACAACCTCCGCTGAAAACGCTGATCCTGCAGCTCTGAGATTCCCCCTGACTTTCAGACAAATCCTGTAAAGCGTGATGACTTCGGAACCGTAATCGCGTGCCATACTCCAAGGCACTCCGATTCAGACAGATGAAGCCGCACATGCCCAAAGGATTGATTCGCGCTATCGGCGCCTTGTTGACTGCTCTGGCTCTCTACAGCTTGCTGGGGTTTCTGATTTTGCCGGGCATCGCGTTGCGGGTTGCCAACCAGCAATTGGCCAACTACGCCACGGTGCCCGCCCACCTTCAACGGATCGAACTCAACCCGTTCAGCCTTGAAGTCACCCTTTGGGGGCTGATCATCGGCGAACCGGGCAAGGAGCAGATCGGCTTCGAACGCCTCTACGCCAATGTGCAAGTCGACAGTCTCTGGACCAAGGCCGTGCATCTGTCCGACATCGAACTGGACAAACCCAAGACCGAAATCCTCTTCGGCAAGGACGGCCAGCTCAACCTGCTCGGGTTGTTCAAACTGCCCGCGAGCGAACCGACACCTGCCGACCCGAACGCCAAACCATTTCCGCTGCGCGTGGACCGGATCAATCTCGCTGGCGGCGCGTTGCACTTCGAGGACTCGCGTCCCAGCGAACCCATCGAATTTCTCTACGACAAACTCGACTTCGAGCTGAAAAACCTCAGCACTCTGCCCGACGACAGCGCCGACATGACCTTGGTAGCCATCGGCCCCAACGGCGGCCAGGTCGACTGGACCGGCAACTTCAGCCTGATCCCGCTCGCCTCCGAAGGTAAGCTGAAAATCACCGACGGCAAGATGAAAGCCTTCTGGCCCTACGTGCGCGACGCCGTGCCCCTGGACCTCGAAAGCGGCATCATGAACCTCAGTACCGACTACAAACTCAACCTGTCCAAAGAAACCGAACTGTTGCTGAACAACGTTGCGGTCAGCATCGCGCCGTTCGCGATCAAGGCCCCGGACGGCCGACCTTTAGCGAAACTGGAACGACTGGACATCAGCGAAACCACGGTCGACCTGGCCAAGCAGCAAGTGGTGGTCGGCAAGATTCGCAGCCAGAAACTGGAAACCTGGGCCGCCCTCGAAGCCGACGGGCAACTCGACTGGCAAAAGCTGTTCGCCAGCCAGCCGTCCAAATCCGCCGCCAAAGCCAAAGCCGAACCGGCCAGTACGCCAGCGGCAGCCGACTCGCCCAAACCGGAACCGGCGCCACCGAGCAAACCGTGGCAGGTGCTGCTCAAAGACGTGCAGCTGCGCGATTACCAGGTGCATCTGGCCGACCGCAAGGCGCAGCCCCCCGTAGCGCTGGAAGTCGGCCCGTTGAATCTGGACTTGCAGAACTTCGACAGCCTTAATGGCTCACCTTTCAATCTCAAGCTCGACACCGGCGTGGGTAAACAGGGCAAGCTCCTGGCAGACGGCGTGGTCAATCTCGCCCCGATCAGCGCCAAACTGAAGGTACAGACCAAAGACATTGACCTGCGTATCGCACAGTCCTACATCACCCCGTTCATTCGCCTGGAACTGCGCAGCGGCATGCTGGGCAGTGATCTGGCGGTCGATCTGAAAAGCACCGAGCCGTTGGCGTTCAGCGTCACCGGTCGTGCACAGGTCGATCAGTTGCACACCCTCGACACCCTTAAAACCCGCGACTTCCTCAAGTGGCAACAACTGGTGCTCGAAGGCCTGAATTATCAGCACGGCGACAGCCTGTCGATCGACAAGGTCAACCTGTTCCAGCCGTATGCGCGCTTCATGATCAACGATGATCGCACCACCAACATCGATGACCTGCTGATCCCGCAACCGCCCGATAGCGGCGCCAAAACCGCAGCGGCCAAACCGGCCAGCAAAGACAAACCCCTGGGCATTCACATCGGCGGCATTGCCATCAATGACGGTTCGGCGAACTTCGCCGACTTCAGCCTGACACCGAACTTCGCCACCGCCATCCAACAGCTCAACGGACAGATCGGCACCATCGACAGCCGTCAGGCGAAACCGGCCAGCGTGGACGTCAAGGGCAAGGTTGACCGTTATGCGCCGGTGACCATCAAGGGCGCAGTCAATCCGTTCGACCCAATGGCCAGTCTCGACATCGCGACCAGTTTCAAACGGGTGGAACTGACCACGCTGACGCCCTACTCCGGCAAATTCGCCGGGTATCGCATCCGCAAGGGCCGGCTCAATCTTGATGTGCATTACTTGATAACCAAAGGCCAGCTCAAAGCCGAAAACAAAGTGGTGATCGAGCAATTGCAACTCGGTGAAAAGGTCGACAGCCCGGATGCCGTAAGCCTGCCGCTGAAACTGGCGATTGCCTTGCTCAAGGATGTCGATGGCAAGATTTCCATCGAGTTGCCGGTCACTGGCGACCTCAATAATCCGCAGTTCAGCATCATGCCGATTGTCTGGCAGACCCTGCGCAACCTGATCGTCAAAGCGGCCGCTGCGCCGTTCAAACTGATTGGCGGACTGGTCAGTGGCGGCGGTTCCGAGGACTTGGGCACCGTGTCGTTCGCGCCGGGTTCAAGCGATTTGAGCAAGGACGCTGAAGGCGCCCTGGTCAAACTGTCCCAAGCCTTGAAGGAACGTCCAGCCCTGCGCCTGGAAATCGAAGGCACGGCCGCCGCCAGCAGCGACGGCCCGCTGATTGCCGAGCAACGCCTGGAACGTGAATACCAGTACAACTACTACAAAATGCTCCAGCGTCGTGGCGACAAGGTGCCGGCCCAGGCTTCGTTGCTCGAGGTCCCGGAGAACGAGAAAGGCCCGCTGCTGGAAGGCATCTACCGCACACGCCTGAAGACCCAGCCGCCAGCCGAATGGAAGGACCTGGGCAAGGAAGAACGCACCGCGAAAATGCGCGCCGACGTGATCAAGTTCTGGAGCACCAGCGATGTGCTGTTGCGTCAGTTGGGGCAGGAGCGCGCCAGCAGCATCAAGGACTATCTGGTGGATAAGGGTCAGTTGGCCGATGACCGTGTGTACTTCATCGACGCCAACCTTGGCGAAGCCGAAAGTGATGGCCGGGTGGTAACGCCGCTGCATCTGGACGCGGAGTGATCGTGAGGCGATTGCTGGCGGGCCTGGCCCTGGTGATGGTTGCCAGCCAGGCCTCGGCGGCCGATACGCTGCGCTGCGGCAGTCAATTGATCAGCGTTGGGGACAGGTCCAGCGAAGTGCTGCAGAAGTGCGGGGAACCGGTCAGCCGCGATGTGCTGGGCTACAAACGCAGTGCCAACCGACGCGAAGAGTTTCAGGTGGAAGAATGGACGTACGGGCCCAATGGCGGGATGTACCAGTTCCTGCGGTTTGAAGGGAATCGCCTGAGGCAGATCACCAGCAAGCGCGGCAACTGAACTTCACCACTCCTACATTTTGATTTTGGGTGCCGCAAATAGAACAGGCCCCCGACACGAATGTCGGAGGCCTGTAATGGCCACATCCTTATGGCCGTTCGCATGAACTCCTAAGAAGCGGCAGGCGTATTACTCAGCCCGTCTGCCACACCTTCTCCCGGTCCAGGCGAGAAGTCTTGCCTTACTCGGCTTTCAGGCCGTCAGCGGAGACCGCTTTGACGCCTTTGATTTTCTTGGTGATCGCCACGGCGGTGGCTTTCTGGGAATCAGTCACTGCAACAGTGGACGACAGCGACACAACACCTTTGTTGGTTTCAACTTTGATGTCGGTACCAGGAATGCCTTTTTCGGTCAGCAGGTCGCTTTTGACTTTGGTAGTGATCCAGGTATCGGAAGTAGCTTCCTCGGCCTTGGTCATTTCACCAGCAGCCAAGGTCATTGGCGCTTGAGTGGTGGTGGTCTGTGCGAATGCCACGTTGGCCATGGTCAGGGTCAGCGCGGTAGCAGTAGCGGCAGCGATAGCGAACTTCTTCATACGAGTAACTCCTGTTTTTCTAGAAAGTCTGCTGGTTGTCTTCTCAGCAGGGTTACTGAGTATGTTGCGAACGCTGTGCCAACTTTGAGACAACCAATAAATCCTTATAAATCAATAGCTTGCAAATTAGACCCATTTTCGAAATCATGCAAAATGCATGACCTGGGAAATCTCTGCATGCAACATGCGGCTTTTCACAAAGTTCCTAACACGCTGAATTTTTTGGCTTTTTTTCTGTGTCTGAAAGACATTCGCAAGCAAAAAAAAGCCCCGTGTCCTTTGGACGCGGGGCTGTTCTGGAGGTCAGCCTTCAGGTAGCGGAACCCGTGCAACCTTTAGGCACGTAGTCCTGTTGAGCGGTGCTGGTACACGACCAGCCATTGGTTGCATCGCGGGTCAAGGTAATGGTCTTGCTCAGCACTGGCGCCGGTGCATTCAGAATCGTGCACACAATCGTGCCCGCGCCTGTGGACGCCGTGCCAGTCACCGCGACCGTACAATTGCTGGTCGTGGCACTACCTGCCGGCGCCACGTTGGCAACCGTTGGCGCAGTGCCCTGGTTGATCACATCTTCATACGGCACCTTCATCGCGGAAATCTCGGCCAGACCCGCCGTCACTTTCGCCCGGGCCTGATATTTGGAATACATCGGCAACGCAAACGTCGCCAGAATCCCGATGATCGCCACCACGATCAGCAGTTCGATCAGGGTAAAACCTTTCTGAGTCTTCATAGACAAGCTCCATGCATGAGTCGGAATCTCATGATCTGAAAGAGCTCCAGCACAGCCCGTGCCAAGCGCTACAGCCCCTGCTGGCGGGGAGCAGTGTCGATCAAAGGACCTTTGCGACACCCAGCAACCGCACTATCTGACACTTTTTGTCACCTCAACACGGCTGGTTGGGCTCGGGTCCTTGACTAGGCTATAAGTCATGAACTGTCTGTGTCCGGTATCCCAATGAATGACATCGCCCTTAGCGGTCTGGCCAAGCAATTGGTCCTGGCCGAGCTGCTCACTGACAAAAGCGCGCAACAGGCGTATCAGCAAGCCCAACGCAATAAAATCTCCCTGGTCAGTTACCTGGTGCAAAACAAACTGGTGAAGAGCCGCCAGATCGCCGAGATCGCCTCGGAGCATTTCGGCATGGCGCTGCTCGACCTCAATGGCCTGGACAGGGAAACCCAGCCCAAGGGACTGGTCAGCGAAAAACTGATCCGCCAGCACCACGCCCTGCCCCTCTGGCGGCGCGGCAACAAGTTGTTCGTGGGGGTTTCCGACCCGACCAATCATCAGGCGATCAATGACATCCAGTTCAGCACCGGGCTAAACACCGAAGCCATCCTGGTGGAGGACGACAAACTCAGTGAGGCCATCGAAAAATTCTTCGACAGCCACGCCAGTGGCCTGGAAGACATGGCAGACGTTGACCTCGATGGGTTGGACATCGAGTCGGCCGACGACAACAAAAATGACGCCATCGCCGGGCAGGATGCCGATGACGCCCCCGTGGTGCGGTTCGTCCACAAAATGCTGCTCGACGCGATCAAGAGCGGCTCTTCCGACCTGCACTTCGAGCCCTACGAAAAAACCTACCGGGTGCGGATGCGCACCGACGGCATGTTGCGCGAAGTGGCCAAGCCGCCCATCCAGTTGGCCAGCCGCATTGCGGCGCGGCTGAAAGTCATGGCCAGCCTGGACATCTCCGAGCGGCGCAAACCTCAGGACGGGCGGATCAAAATGCGCCTGTCCAAAAGCAAGTCCATCGACTTTCGGGTCAATACCCTGCCGACCTTGTGGGGCGAGAAAGTGGTGATCCGGATCCTCGACCCGGCCAGCGCGCAAATGGGCATTGATGCCCTCGGCTACGAACCCGACCAGAAAGACCTGTACATGGCCGCCCTGAAGCAGCCACAGGGGATGATTCTGGTCACCGGCCCCACCGGCTCGGGCAAGACCGTGTCGCTCTACACCGGCCTGAATATTCTCAACACCGTCGACATCAACATTTCCACCGCCGAAGACCCGGTAGAGATCAACATGGAAGGCATCAATCAGGTCAACGTCAATCCCAAGCAAGGGCTGGATTTCGCCCAGGCACTGCGTTCGTTCCTGCGCCAGGACCCGGACGTGATCATGGTCGGCGAAATCCGTGACCTCGAAACCGCCGAGATCGCCATCAAGGCCGCGCAGACCGGGCACATGGTGCTGTCCACTTTGCACACCAACAGCGCGGCCGAAACCCTGACCCGTTTGCTCAACATGGGCATTCAGGGCTTCAACATCGCCACCTCGGTCACCCTGATCATCGCCCAGCGACTGGCGCGCAAATTGTGCAGTCACTGCAAGACACCCCTCGAGATTCCCCGCGAAACGCTGCTCAAGGAAGGCTTTCCCGAGGAACGCATCGGCTCATTCACGATCTATGATCCGGTCGGTTGCGATCAGTGCAACGGCGGCTACAAAGGGCGAGTCGGGATTTATGAAGTGGTGAAGAACACCAAGGACCTGCAACGGCTGATCATGGCCGAAGGCAATTCACTGGAAATCGACAGCCAGATGCGCAAGGACGGTTTCAACGACTTGCGCACCTCGGGCCTGATCAAGGCCATGCACGGCGTCACCAGCCTTGAAGAAATCAACCGGGTCACCAAGGACTGAACATGGCGGTCAAAGCAGCAAAAATCAGCGTCTATGCCTGGGAAGGCACAGACCGCAAAGGCACGAAAATGACCGGCGAGCTGAGCGGCCAGAACCCGGCGTTGATCAAGGCTCAACTGCGCAAGCAAGGCATCAACCCCGGCAAGGTGCGCAAGAAATCCGCGTCGTTTTTCAACCTGGGCAAACGCATCAAGGCCCAGGACATAGCCCTGTTCACCCGGCAGATGGCGACAATGATGAAAGCCGGCGTGCCGCTCCTGCAATCGTTCGACATCATCGGCGAAGGCTTCGATAACCCGGCGATGCGCAAGCTGGTGGACGAGGTCAAACAGGAAGTGGCGGCGGGTAACAGCTTCGCCGCGTCCCTGCGTAAGAAGCCGCAGTATTTCGATGAGCTTTACTGCAACCTGGTGGACGCCGGCGAGCAGGCCGGCGCCCTCGATACCCTGTTGGAGCGGGTTGCGACTTACAAGGAAAAGAGCGAAAGCCTCAAGGCCAAGATCAAGAAAGCCATGACCTACCCGCTGGCGGTGGTCTTCGTCGCGATCATTGTCACCGGGATTCTGCTGGTCAAGGTCGTGCCGCAGTTCGAGTCAGTGTTCAAGGGCTTTGGGGCCGAATTGCCGGCGTTCACAGTGATGGTCATCGGTCTGTCGGAATTCATGCAGCAGTGGTGGTGGGCAATGCTCGGCGGGTTGTTCGCGGGCATTTTCGGTGTGCGTCACGCCTTCAGGAAATCCCCGGGGTTTCGCGACTGGCTGGACACCTGGCTGTTGAAACTGCCGTTGATTGGCACGCTGATGTACAAGTCTGCCGTGGCCCGCTACGCCCGCACGCTGTCGACCACCTTTGCCGCTGGCGTGCCACTGGTCGAAGCGCTGGATTCAGTGGCCGGCGCCACCGGCAACATCGTGTTCAAGCGCGCGGTGTTGCGCATCAAGCAGGACATGTCGACCGGCATGCAGCTGAATTTTTCCATGCGCACGTCCGGCATCTTTCCCAACATGGCGATTCAGATGACGGCCATTGGCGAAGAGTCCGGTGCGCTGGACGACATGCTCGACAAGGTCGCGAGCTTCTACGAAGACGAAGTGGACAACATGGTCGATAACCTCACCAGCCTGATGGAGCCATTCATCATGGTCGTGCTCGGTGTTATCGTCGGAGGCCTTGTGGTTGCGATGTACCTGCCCATCTTCCAACTCGGCTCAGCGATCTGACATGCCATTGACTGAAATCCTCACGGTTTACCCGGCGTTTTTCGTGGTCATCGCCTTGGCGGTGGGCCTGGTGGTGGGCAGTTTTCTCAATGTGGTGGTCTGGCGCCTGCCAAAAATGCTCCAGCGCGAATGGCGACTGCAAGCCCATGACGTGCTGGGCGTGCCTCCCGAAGTGCCGGGCCCGACCTACAACTTGATGCTGCCCCACTCCCACTGCCCGCACTGCGACCATCGGATTCGCGCGTGGGAAAACATTCCGGTGCTCAGTTACCTGTTTTTACGCGGTCGCTGCTCAAGCTGCGCCGCACCGATCAGCAAGCGCTATCCGCTGACCGAACTGGCGTGCGGTCTGCTTTCGGCGTTTATCGCCTGGCATTTCGGTTTCGGCTGGCCGGCTTGCACGGTGCTGATCCTGACCTGGGGCTTGCTGGCGATGAGTCTGATCGACGCCGAGCACCAACTGCTGCCGGATGTGCTGGTATTGCCGCTGCTTTGGCTGGGGTTGATCGTCAACAGCTTCGGCGTTTTCGTCTCACTGCATGAAGCGCTCTGGGGGGCAGTGGCCGGGTATATGGCATTGTGGTCGGTGTATTGGCTGTTCAAACTGCTCACCGGCAAGGACGGGATCGGCCATGGCGATTTCAAGTTACTGGCCATGCTCGGTGCCTGGGGCGGCTGGCAGATTTTGCCACTGACGATCCTCCTGGCATCGCTGGTAGGCGCCCTTCTCGGGGTGATTTTGTTGCGCCTGCGCGACGCGAAAACCTCGTCGCCAATCCCCTTCGGCCCCTATCTGGCGATTGCCGGCTGGATTGCCTTGCTCTGGGGTGGTCAAATAACCGACTTCTATTGGCAGTTTGTCGGTTTGAAATGAATACCCCTGTGGAAAAACCCTGGATTCTTGGCCTGACCGGCGGCATCGGCAGCGGCAAAAGCGCGGCGGCCCAACACTTCATCGACCTCGGTATCCACGTCGTCGACGCTGATCATGCGGCGCGTTGGGTGGTGGAACCGGGTCGCCCGGCGCTGGCCGCCATCGCCGAACACTTCGGCCCCGGCGTGCTGCAAGCCGATGGGCAACTGGACCGCGCCGCTCTTCGAAAACTGATTTTTGAAGTGCCGGAAGAACGCCTGTGGCTCGAAGGCCTGCTGCATCCGTTGATCGGTGAAGAAATCGCACACAATCTGGCCAAGGCACAATCGCCCTACGCGATTCTGGTTTCGCCCCTGTTGATCGAGTCCGGGCAGTACGCCATGACCCAACGGGTGCTGGTGATCGATGCGCCGGAACAGTTACAGATCGAACGCACCTTGCAGCGCGACCAGACCAGCGAGCAACAGGTCCAGGCGATCCTCAAGGCCCAGTCCAGCCGCGAAGACCGCTTGAGCCATGCCGACGATGTGGTGGTCAACGACCGCGACCTCGCCTGGCTGCACAGCGAGGTCGAACGCCTGCATCACTTTTACCTTACTTTGCGTGGAGGCCAGTCATGAGCCAACCAACAACCGTCGAATGCCCAACCTGTGGCGCGCCTGTCGAATGGAGCCCCGAGAACAAATTTCGGCCGTTCTGCTCGGACCGTTGCAAATTGATCGACCTCGGGGCATGGGCATCGGAAGAACACAAGATTCCGGTCAGCCCGGACGCTGAAGACGAGCTGTTCAGCGAAGATTTCGACCCGCGCCACTGATTTCTCAGGGCCGCATAAAACCGTAGTCCTGGTCGTCATCGAGGTTTTCCGCGAGAAAGCGCAACTCGTCAGCCAGGTCCTCGATACTGCGCACCGCCTTGCTTTGTTGCACCACTGCGCTGAGCAAGGCGCGCAGGCTCAACCCCGGATCAAAACCCACCTCCTGCGCCCCATCCAGACTCTGACGCAGCTCCTGTCTTGCCCATTCGTACACACTCATGTCGATGCTCCTCAAGATTTTGTCGAGCATGAGTTCACCGGCGTTTAGCCGATTTGATGTGGATCAAGAATTCGGATCGTCGTCTTTCCAAGGGGCCGACAGGTAGCGCGTGCGATTGAACGTCTCCAGCCATTCCGGGCAAAACACCACCAACGCGCTGACGATCATGCCGTTGATGAACGCTTCCGGAAAAATCAGCAGCCACAGATAGCCGACAAAATCTTCGAGCCAATACGGCATGACAAAAATTTCGTCGTACCACAGCACCCCCAGCGCCAGCAGCAGACACAACAATGCCGACAGCGCGGCGGCAAAAAAACCCGAACAGAAGATATACACAAAGGGATTTCGTGGTTGCGCCCGCTCTACCAGGATGGCGATGCACTCAGTAACCAGCACGGGTAGCAAAATCAGCAACGCCCCGTTCACCCCTACGGCGACCAGGTCCTGACGCCCGAGCAGCACCAGCCCGAACTGCGCAATCAAGCCACCGACGATTGCCAGCGGCCAGTCCAGCAACAACGTGACGGCCGTCATACCGATGAAGTGATAAGACACGCCGGTATCAAAATCCCGCCGCACCAGCCACAGCATAAACAGCGCGAACACCGTACCGAACAGCAAATGCTGGCGCCGACTGTCGGTGAATAACTCCACCCACGGCGCACGCCAGATCGCCCAGAGCAGCACGGGCACATAGATCAGCCAGCCGACCGTCAGCGTTTCGGGTGACAGCAGCTCGGCACCGATCATGGCCGGACCTTCTCCAGCGCCTCATGCAGCTGCGCGGCCGTGCTGTATTCGTGTTGCGCCACCAATTGGCCTGCCTTGAGTTGCAGCCACAGCACTTTATCCTCTGCACCTGGGTAACGCGGCACTACGCGCCCCTCACGGTCCAGCATTACCCTGTAGGAATAATCGCGCATGGCCGGAATGGCAAACATCTTCGCGATCAGCTGTGGCATGCGTTGGATGTCCGCTAGAAATACAACGTGCCGCGCCTCCAGATAGCCTTTGGGCTGGCCTTGCAACGCCGCCTCAACCAGTTTGGCGGCTTCCATGCTCCGCGCCACCAGCAGCGTCTGAGTCTGATTATCGAGCGTGAAGGCCTGATCGAACTGATCGAGCAGGGTCCAGGGCGCCAGTCGCTCACCCACCTCCAGCGCCTGGGCCCACACGGGTAGAAAACTGAGCAGCAACACCGGCCAATATTTCACGTTCACACCTCGTACTATCGCTTACGCATGATGGCCATCAGTCTACACCGCCGATTCTGACTGCCCAGTGATCTCCAATGCCGGTAAACGGTTTCTGCTTGTCGCATTTGAACGCTAAGCTTGGGCCTATGGATGACTCAGATTATTTACGCCTGCTGACCATTGCGGCCGAGCAAGCCAACGCGTTCCTTTCCAATG
This sequence comes from Pseudomonas mucoides, assembly GCF_015461845.1. Lineage (GTDB taxonomy): Bacteria > Pseudomonadota > Gammaproteobacteria > Pseudomonadales > Pseudomonadaceae > Aquipseudomonas > Aquipseudomonas mucoides. Next base: position 48,118 of record NZ_JACOPW010000006.1, read on the forward strand.
CCCGCAAATGGGAGCGTGAGCGTTGGGTGTGCCAGCGCCTGCTGCAAGGCCTGAACATTTCCTACCGCGCCGACGAGTTCGCCCCGGCCGGTGAGCCGCCGGACGTGTTGTTTCGCGAGGCGAATTTCGAAGTGTTCTTCGTACTCGATGAGGGCCGCCGACTGAACGACGAATGGCGCGACGAGCTGCAACGTCGGCGCAGCGCGTTCTCACTGAGCCAGTTGGTGCGCCGCGAAGCCAAGCCTAAGCGCATTCCTGCCAATGAGTTTTTGCTGCGACTGGCGCCGACCTTGCGCAAAAAAGCGCACAACTACAAAGAACGCGGCATGGACCTGGGGGAGCTCGACATCATCGCCTTCGCCAGCCTCAAGCGTGAAGTGCTGGACCTCAACAGCCATTTTCCGCCGCCCACCGAATATTTGCGCCAGGGCTGGCGTTCGTTGTCGCTGGTCGGCCCGACATTTGCCCGGGTGCTGTTCGCGCACCCGGATGCACCGGATTTCCTGCGCAGCAACCTGGGGCGCAGCATCGTCTTCGATGTCGGAATCAGCCTGTGAGCCCATTGCAGGAATTGATCGCACATGTCCCGCAAACCGGCCGAGTCCGCTGGATCGGCGTGCGCCCGGAACCTCACGTACCGATGATCGAACTGGATGCAGTGGAAGCGCGACTCGAGGCCGGCTTGACTGGCGATCGAGCCCGTCCTGGCATCCGTAACGCGCGGCAGGTGACATTGATTCAATGGGAACACTTGGCCGTCATCAGTTCGCTGATGGGCCGCCCGGACGATCAACCGGTTTTACCTGATGATTTGCGGCGCAACCTCGTTATTAGCGGTATCAACCTGTTCAGTCTCAAGGGCCGGCGCTTCCGGATCGGTCAGGCGATTTTCGAAACCACCGGTTGGTGCCAGCCTTGCGCGCGTCTGCAAAACAACCTCGGCCCCGGGACCTTTCAGGCCGTGCGTGGCCATGGCGGAATCACCGCTCGGGTGATACAAAGTGGAATCATTCGACTGGACGACACGGTGAGCGTCGAGCCCATCCCGGACAGCGGCTATGCTCCGTTCAACGTGCGTTAAATCTGCCTGTAGCTTCTACACATTCAGCAACGTCTACTGACGAGGCCTTTATGACCAGCCGCCTGAACCCCGACGACCAAAAGCATGTCGAAGAGTACCTGCACTTGTCCCAGCACCAAGTCGAGCGCCGGCCTTTCCGGCCGTGGATGCTCCTGGTGGTGGTGTTGGCAGTGACCATAGGCCTTGGCCTGTTGAGCCGATTTATCAGTTACCTGACGCTATGAGCTGCCTTGCGCTCGCTCGGATAACCGTACCGATTTCTTTTAGCCTTGCGAGTTATCCCCATGTCCCATCGTATTGTTATTGTCGGCGGCGGCGCCGGCGGTCTGGAGTTGGCTACCCGTCTGGGTAAGACTCTGGGCAAGCGTGGCACGGCCAGTGTGATGCTGGTCGACGCGAACCTGACCCACATCTGGAAACCGCTGCTGCACGAAGTGGCGGCCGGGTCGCTGAACTCTTCCGAAGACGAACTCAACTATGTTGCCCAAGCCAAATGGAACCACTTCGAGTTCCAGCTGGGGCGCATGAGCGGGCTCGATCGCACGCATAAAAAAATCCAGCTGGCCGCCACTTACGACGAAGCCGGCCTGGAACTGGTGCCCGCCCGTGAAGTGGGTTACGACTCGCTGGTGATCTCGGTCGGCAGCACCACCAATGATTTCGGCACCCAGGGCGCGGCGCAGCATTGCCTGTTCCTCGACACCCGCAAACAGGCCGAACGCTTCCACCAGCAATTGCTCAACCATTATCTGCGTGCCCATGCCGGGCAAACCGACAAGGTCGAACAGATCAGCGTGGCCATCGTCGGCGCCGGGGCCACCGGTGTCGAACTCGCTGCCGAGCTGCACAACGCAGCGCATGAACTGGCGGCGTATGGTCTGGACCGGATCAAACCGGAAAACATGCACATCACCCTGATCGAAGCCGGTCCACGGGTATTGCCGGCCCTGCCGGAACGCATCGGCGGGCCTGTGCATAAAACCCTGGAGAAACTCGGGGTCAACGTCATGACCAATGCGGCGGTCAGTGAAGTGACGGCCGACAGCCTGATCACCGCCGATGGCAAAGTGATCAACGCGAGCCTGAAAGTCTGGGCCGCCGGGATTCGTGCGCCGGGCTTCCTCAAGGACATCGATGGCCTGGAAACCAACCGCATCAACCAGCTGCAAGTGCTGCCGACCCTGCAAACCACCCGCGACGAGAACATCTTCGCATTCGGCGATTGCGCGGCCTGCCCGCAACCAGGTACCGATCGCAATGTGCCGCCGCGCGCTCAGGCGGCGCATCAGCAGGCGTCGTTGCTGGCCAAATCGCTGAAGCTGCGGATCGAGGGCAAGGCGTTGCCGGAGTACAAGTACACCGATTACGGCTCGTTGATCTCGCTGTCGCGTTTTTCGGCTGTGGGTAACTTGATGGGCAACCTGACGGGCAGCGTGATGTTGGAAGGCTGGCTGGCGCGGATGTTTTACGTGTCGCTGTACCGCATGCACCAGATGGCGCTGTATGGGGCGTTCCGTACGGCGATGCTGATGCTGGGCAGTAAAATCGGGCGCGGGACTGAGCCGCGACTCAAACTGCACTAAAATTTCCGGCATGCGTCAGGGCCTCATCGCGGGCACGCCACACTCCCACAGTTGATCTGCATCCTCCTGTGGGAGCGTGGCGTGCCCGCGATGCAGTCGCCTCGGGCTCACCTGCAAACACTTCTGTGTCTCACTGTATCTCCCCCTGCGTTTTCGCCCCTTCGCTTACAAACTCCCCCCTTGCGCGACACAGTAGCGATACACCCATCCCGCTAAATGGCCACACCCGAGCAAGGCAACTCGCCAGCTTCGGTTGTCGCCGCACTTACGTGGCAACCCTCTATCAAGTGGTTGTGTCGTGCAACCCAGGAGAATTGAAATGTCCCGTACTACCAAAAATACTATCGGTCTGCTTGGCGCTATTCTGGCGGGCGGCATGATGTTGACCGGCTCCGTCTTCGCTTCGCAGCCACTGACTCAAGGCTATCTGTTGGCCTCGGCTGAACAGGTGGTGAAAACCCCTGAAGGCAAGTGTGGCGAAGGCAAGTGTGGCGATGCGTCGATGGCCAAGACTGACACTGATGGCGACGGCAAGGTCTCCCGCGCCGAATTCCAGGCTGTCGCGCCGAAATCCAACTTCGACAAGATCGACACTAACCACGATGGCTTCATCGACGAGCAAGAAGCGTTTGATAACGTGAAAGCCAACTACGAAGCCAACGGCAAGAAAATGCCAAAAGGCCTGTTCGAGCACCTGAAAGACCAAGACGGCGCCTAAGCCTCTGAGCACCACGCCCCGCTTTCTCTACCGAGAAGCGGGGCTTTTTTCGTCGGGCGGTTTTACACCTGGAAGCGTTGCACCATAGTGCTCAACGAATTGGCCAGGCGTGAGAGCTCATGGCTGGAGGCACTGGTCTGATTCGCCCCGGCAGCGGAACGCACGGACAGATCGCGAATATTCACCAGATTGCGATCCACTTCTCGCGCCACTTGGGCCTGTTCTTCAGCCGCGCTGGCGATCACCAGATTGCGCTCATGGATCTGGTGAACCGAGTCGGTGATGGTCTGCAGCGCTTCACCCGCACGCTCGGCCAGGGCCAGCGTCGTCGCTGCGCGAGTTGAGCTCGCTTGCATCGAATCCAGCGCCTGGGTCGAGCCGCTGCGCATCCCCTGAACCATTTGTTCGATTTCCTGGGTCGATTGCTGCGTGCGATAAGCCAGTGCGCGAACTTCATCGGCCACCACTGCAAATCCTCGGCCGCTTTCCCCAGCGCGCGCCGCTTCGATGGCGGCGTTGAGCGCCAGCAGATTGGTCTGCTCGGCAATCGCGCGAATCACATCCAGCACCTTGCCAATGTCCTGCGACTGGTTGGCCAGGGACTGAACCAGGCCACCCGTCACTTGCACATCACTGGCTAGCGCACCGATGGCCGTGACCGTTTCGCTGACGCGCTCCTGACCGGCGTGGGCGGATTCGCTGGATTGGCGCGTAGCGTCGGACGTCGACACCGCATTGCGGGCAACCTCCTCAACCGCTGTGGTCATCTCGTTGACGGCCGTGGCGGCTTGTTCGATCTCGTTGTTCTGCTGTTGCAGGTTTTGCGTGCTGTCGAGGGTGACCGCGTTCAACTCATCCGCCGCCGTCGCCAGTTGCGCCGCCGAGCCGCTGATGCCTTGCAAGGTGTCGCGCAGGTTCTGCTGCATGGTTGCCAGCGCCTTGAGCAAGCGGCTGACTTCGTCGTTGCCATGGGTTTCGATCGGCCGCGTCAGATCGCCACGGGCCACGTTTTCCGCGGCCTGCAACGCTTCGCCCAAGGGCTTGACGATGCTGCGGGTCAGCAACATGGCCAGGCCGACGGTGGCCAGTGCCGCCAATGCGATGAACAGGCTGACGATCATTCGCGAGGTGTCGTAATGCGCGGCGGATTTCTCGCTTTCGGCGGCGACTTGCCTGGCGAACAGGTCCGCCAGATCACTGAGCTGTTTACCGGAGCCATCGACCACGGTTTTCATGTCAATCAGCAGCAATTTGGTCAGTTCGTCACGACGACCTTGTTCCGCCAGGGAAAACGATTGGGCAATACCGGAACGGTAGGCCGCGAAGGTGGTTTTGAACTGGTCATATAACGCCTTGCCTTCGGCCGTGTTTACCAACTTGTCGTACGCGGCGATCCTGTCGCTGAGCTCCTTGTCGCGAGTATCCATCTGGCTGCGGTATTGAGGAATGTTCCTGGGGTCCTGATCCAGGGCCATGCGCAGGGAAATGGTACGGATGCGCAGCATGATTTCGCGGATCTCGTCGCCACCGCGAATGCTCGGCAGCCATTGCTTCTCCACCGCCACCTCACTGTCGCGAATGCTCGACATCTGCCCCAGCGCAAACACACCGAGCAAGGCAACCAACACGGCGATCAGGGCAAACCCCAAGGCCGCCCGAGGAGCAATATTCAACTGACGAAGCAACATAACGAACGCCCTTTTCTTGTAATGGCCTGGATAAGGGGCGTGTGTCGGCAGAACCCCGTCGCTTCGCTATCGGCAAGTTGTACGATGACTTGAAGGGAATCGCCTTTTCGGCAGACAAAAAACGGCAGACAAAAAAAATCCCCGTATCTTTCGATACGAGGATTTTTAATATGGTCGGGGTAAGGGGATTCGAACTCCTGACATCCTGCTCCCAAAGCAGGCGCGCTACCGGACTGCGCTATACCCCGGTAAAAAAAAGGCGACCTTCACAAGTCGCCTTCTTCGATCAGCGCTTTTGGCCTCTGATCTTAAGATCTGATCCCAGCGTTAACTGGTTTCAAAAATGGTGGGTCGTGTGGGATTCGAACCTACGACCAATTGGTTAAAAGCCAACTGCTCTACCAACTGAGCTAACGACCCAAAAATGGTCGGGGTAAGGGGATTCGAACTCCTGACATCCTGCTCCCAAAGCAGGCGCGCTACCGGACTGCGCTATACCCCGGTTTGAAATTGGCTCCGTGACCAGGACTCGAACCTGGGACCCAATGATTAACAGTCATTTGCTCTACCGACTGAGCTATCACGGAACTACATATTTCAATTTACAACGGTGAAGCTTTTTGCGTTCTCTTCGACCCGTTCGCATCGCTGCGTTCGTGTGTCTGAGGCGCGCTATTCTACAATCTTCAGCACCTCTGTCAACCCCCTAAATTGCTTTCAAGTTAATGATTTGCAACTTATTTTGGATTCCTGCTTGGGGAGCGGAAACCCTGGCGGGTGACTGACTGCGGGGCGCACTTTACAAGCCTTTTCCTTAGAGTTCAACAGCCTGGCGAAAAAAAGGCCTCGCAATGCGAGGCCTCGTCGGTTTTGTTGCCTGGATAGGTCAGACGAATACGATTTCGTCGTTTTCCACCACACCCTTGGCGGTATCGCCGGGCATGAAACGACCCGACAGAATCAACTGAGCCAGCGGGTTCTCGATCCAGCGCTGAATCGCTCGTTTGAGCGGACGTGCGCCGTACACTGGGTCGTAACCCACCGCGATCAGCTTATCCATGGCCTCAGGGCTCAGTTCCAGCTTCAGTTCACGCTCGGTCAGGCGACTGCGCAGGCGACCCAACTGAATCTCGGTAATGCCCGCGATCTGATCCCGCGCCAATGGCTCGAAGATCACCACTTCGTCGACCCGGTTGATGAACTCCGGCCGGAAGTGGGTGGAAATCGCATCCATCACCGCCGCGCGCTGTGCCTCACGATCACCGACCAGTTCCTGGATCTGTACCGAGCCCAGGTTGGACGTCATGACGATCACGGTGTTCTTGAAATCCACCGTGCGGCCATGGCTGTCAGTCAAGCGGCCATCTTCCAGCACTTGCAGCAAGATGTTGAACACATCCGGGTGGGCCTTCTCGACCTCATCCAGGAGGATCACGGAGTAAGGCTTGCGACGCACCGCCTCGGTCAGGTAACCGCCCTCTTCATAGCCTACATAGCCTGGTGGCGCACCAATCAGCCGGGCCACGGAATGTTTCTCCATGAACTCGGACATGTCGATCCGCACCATCGCCTCTTCAGTATCAAAGAGGAACTCGGCCAGTGCCTTGCACAGCTCGGTTTTACCGACACCGGTCGGGCCGAGGAACATGAACGAACCGCTCGGGCGATTCGGGTCGGACAACCCGGCCCGGGAACGCCGCACCGCATTGGAGACCGCGATGACTGCTTCGTCCTGGCCGATCACACGCTGGTGCAACAGGCTTTCCATCTTCATCAGCTTGTCGCGCTCGCCTTCGAGCATTTTTGACACCGGAATGCCGGTCCACTTCGACACGACTTCAGCGATTTCTTCCTCAGTCACCTTGCTGCGCAACAACTGGTTCTCGCTTTTACCGTGCTGGTCGACCATTTGCAGGCTGCGCTCCAGGTCCGGGATCACCCCGTATTGCAGCTCGGCCATGCGGTTCAGGTCGCCTTTACGGCGTGCGGCTTCCAGTTCCTGACGGGACTGTTCGATTTTTTGCTGGATCTGTGCAGAACCCTGGACTTCGGCTTTTTCCGCATTCCAGATTTCTTCGAGGTCCGAGTACTCACGCTCGAGGCGGACGATTTCTTCCTGGAGTTTTTCCAGGCGTTTGATCGCCGCTTCATCGCTTTCTTTCTTCAGTGCCTGGGATTCCACCTTCAACTGAATCAGGCGACGCTCCAGACGGTCGAGCACTTCCGGCTTGGAGTCGATCTCCATGCGGATGCGGCTGGCCGCTTCGTCGATCAGGTCGATGGCCTTGTCCGGCAACTGACGGTCAGTGATATAGCGATGGCTGAGCTTGGCCGCTGCAATGATGGCGCCGTCGGTGATCGCCACCTTGTGGTGAACCTCATAGCGTTCTTTGAGGCCACGCAGTATCGCGATGGTGTCCTCTTCACTCGGCTCATCCACCAACACTTTCTGGAAGCGCCGCTCGAGGGCTGCGTCCTTCTCTATATATTGGCGGTACTCATTGAGCGTGGTCGCGCCGACGCAATGCAGCTCGCCGCGCGCCAGCGCAGGCTTGAGCATATTGCCCGCATCCATCGAGCCTTCGCCTTTACCGGCGCCGACCATGGTGTGCAGTTCGTCGATGAACAGAATGATCTGCCCTTCCTGCTTCGACAGCTCGTTGAGCAGCGATTTCAGGCGCTCTTCAAACTCACCGCGATACTTGGCACCGGCGATCAGCGCCCCCATGTCGAGGGACAGCAGACGTTTGCCTTTCAGGCCGTCCGGCACTTCGCCGTTGATGATGCGCTGGGCCAGCCCCTCGGCAATGGCGGTTTTACCCACACCAGGCTCACCGATCAGCACCGGGTTGTTTTTGGTACGGCGTTGCAGGACCTGAATGGTCCGGCGAATTTCGTCGTCACGGCCGATGACCGGATCGAGCTTGCCTTCTTCGGCGCGCTTGGTCAGGTCGACGGTGTATTTATCCAGCGCCTGGCGCGATTCCTCGTGGTTGGCATCGTTGACCGCTTCGCCGCCACGCAGGTTATTGATCGCGTTTTCCAGGGCTTTCTTGCTCACGCCCTGCCCCAGCAACAACTTGCCGAGCTTGCTGTTCTCGTCCATGGCGGCGAGCAGCACGAGTTCGCTGGAGATGAACTGGTCGCCCTTCTGCTGGGCCAGGCGATCAGCCTGATTAAGCAGGCGCGCCAAATCCTGCGACATGTTCACGTCGCCGGTCGGGTTCTGGATTTTCGGCAGCTGGTCGAGCTCTTTGGTCAGCTCTTTACGCAGGCTGTTGACGTCGAAACCGACCTGCATCAGCAGGGGTTTGATCGAGCCGCCCTGCTGTTCGAGCATGGCCTGCATCAAGTGCGCCGGCTCGATGCCGGGATGGTCGAGGCCGACGGCCAAGGATTGGGCGTCGGAGAGTGCTAACTGCAATTTGCTGGTTAATCGATCTATGCGCATGGGTCACCTTCCTTTTGAGCAGGCCGGACCTATAAAACATCCTGAATGAAGAAACCTGCCAGATACCGTTATAGATGCGGTCGATTCTGGGAGTTTCAAGCGTCGATCAGTTGATGCAGATCAGAGAAGTCTAGCGTTTGTGCCCTGTCTCACGAATACGTTCCTCTTTTGACGAGTGGCTGTTGTCGTCAGGCAAGGCGCCGCGACGAGTCATAGCCCGCTATGGCGAGGGGCGGCAACGCAGCATGACGGCAACAGACACCGTCAAAAAGGAACAGTATTCGTGAGACAGGGCACTTCAAGCCAGATAAGGGAGGCAAAGCGGCCCGTTTGAGGACTGCGGCGGTAAGAAAAGAAGCGCGGATCGGTCACGGTGCAAAAACCGCCACCGTAAACAGCGGTGACACCACGGGCCGCCAGACGCAAACGCGCCAGTTCGTAGATATCGGCCATGAACTTGCCAGCATTGGCACTCGGCACAAAGGCTTTGGCGGCTTCCGGCAATTGCTCGACGAAGGTTTCGCGCACTTCCGGGCCGACTTCAAAGGCTTTGGGGCCAATGGCCGGGCCGAGCCAGACCAATACGTCAACGGGCGGCACGTCCAGGCTGTCGAGCGTTGCTTCCAGCACACCCGCCGCCAATCCACGCCAACCGGCATGGGCCGCCGCAACGCGAGTGCCGGCACGGTTGCAAAACAGCACCGGCAGACAGTCAGCGGTCATTGAAGCGCAGGCAATACCGGGCGTGGCTGTCCAACTGGCGTCAGCAGTGACGACCTGGCCTGGGTCCGCGTGGGCCACGGCAATGCCGTGAACCTGTTGCAGCCAGGCCGGTTGAATAGAGAAATGATCGGTGAGACGCCGGCGATTTTCGGCCACAGCTTCGGGGCTGTCGTCGACGTGATCGCCGAGGTTGAGGCTGTCGAACGGCGCCAGACTGACGCCGCCCGCACGGGTGGTCACGCAGGCTTTCACCCCGGCAGGCGCAGGCCAGTCGGGAATCAGCCAGTCACTCATCCGATGAACGCCTCACGGTCTTGCTTGAGCAGGGTCAGCAACCAGACGAAATCGTCCGGCAGCGGCGATTCCCAGCTCATACGTTTACCGGTGGTCGGGTGATCCAGTTCCAGGAACCGCGCATGCAGGGCCTGGCGCGGGAACGCCTTCAACGATTCGACCATGGTCACACTGGCTGCCGGCGGGATACGGAAGCGACCGCCGTAGGCAGGGTCTCCGACCAACGGGTAGTTGATGTGGGCCATGTGCACACGAATCTGGTGGGTACGACCGGTTTCCAGCTTCACCCGCACGTGAGTGTGGGAGCGGAAACGCTCGAGCACGCGATAGTGGCTGACGGCTTGTTTGCCGCCTTCCATGACCGCCATGCGCTGACGTTGCTGGCCGTGACGACCGATTGGCGCATTGATCTTGCCGCCTGCCGTCACCACGCCGATCACGATGCATTCGTAGATCCGGCTTACGCTGCGGCTCTGCAATTGCGTGACAAGCTGTGTCTGCGCCTGAATGGTCTTGGCCACCACCATCAGACCGGTGGTGTCCTTGTCCAGGCGATGCACGATACCGGCGCGGGGCACATTGATAATGTCCGGCACGTGGTGCAGCAAGGCGTTGAGCAAGGTGCCATCAGCGTGGCCGGCAGCCGGATGCACCACCAGACCCGCAGGTTTGTTGATCACCAGGATGTCGTCGTCTTCATAGACGATGTCCAGTTCGATGTCTTGAGCGATCCATTCGCCCTGAGCTTCCTGCTCGGCGGTCAGTTCAAGAATGGCGCCACCGTGAACGATGTCTCGCGGGCGGATAACCGCCCCATCCACAGTCAGGCGGCCGTCTTTGATCCAGGCGGAAAGGCGCGAGCGCGAGTGCTCAGCGAATAATTGTGCGGCGACTTGATCGAGGCGTTGGCCGCCCAATTCGGACGGCACCTCTGCGCGAAGTTCAATTTTATCGGACATGCTCAGACTAGGCGTCGGCACAGCCTTTGGTTTCGGCTGCGCGCTTGTGGTTAAATACGGCGTCTTTTGCCCCGAGGCTATTCAACGGGGCGCTCATCATAACAGGACGGCCCCGCCCAAGACAGCGGCCGTCATAGGGACGCAAGCCGCCATGCAAGTGAAACACCTGCTGCTGATCGCCATCCTCGCATTGACCGCTGCTTGCTCATCGAAGGAAGTCGTAGACGAAAACCTTAGCGAAGTCGAGCTGTACCAGCAGGCTCAGAACGATCTGGACAATAGTAGCTATACCAGCGCCATTGCCAAGTTGAAGGCTCTGGAATCGCGCTATCCGTTCGGTCGCTACGCTGATCAGGCTCAACTCGAGCTCATTTACGCCAACTACAAGAACACCGAGCCTGAAGCCGCCAAGTCTGCTGCCGAGCGTTTCATTCGCCTGCACCCGCAGCATCCGAACGTGGATTACGCCTACTATCTGAAAGGTTTGACGTCGTTCGACCAGGACGTCGGCCTGCTGGCGCGCTTCCTGCCGCTGGACATGACCAAGCGTGACCCGGGTGCCGCTCGCGACTCCTACAATGAGTTCGCCCAGCTGACCAGCCGCTTCCCGAACAGCCGCTACTCGCCGGATGCCAAGCAGCGCATGATTTACCTGCGCAACCTGCTGGCCTCCTACGAGATTCACGTTGCCGACTACTACCTGACCCGTCAGGCCTATGTCGCCGCCGCAAACCGTGGCCGTTACGTGGTGGAAAACTTCCAGGAAACCCCGTCCGTCGGTGACGGCCTGGCGGTCATGACTGAAGCCTACCAGCGCCTGCACCTGGACGAACTGGCAGCCACCAGCCTCGAAACCCTGAAGCTCAACTACCCGAACCACCCAAGCCTGGTGGACGGTCAGTTCCAGCCTTCGGTTGCCGAAGCCGACAACCGTTCGTGGTTGAGCAAGGCTACCCTGGGCCTGATCGAATCCCGTCCGCCGCTGCCGCCGGGCGAAACCCGCGCCAACCAGGACGTGCAGAAGCAGTACCAGGATGCCAAGGACGCGATTCCGAGCGAGCTGAAGCCTAAAGATGGCAATGGCGATGCCGTCGAAGAAGAGCAACACGAGTCCGAAGGCAACAGCAGCGACCGCTCGTGGTTCAGCTACATGACCTTTGGCGTGTTTGACTGACACCTCAGGTTGTACAAAAAGGAGCCTCGCGAGGCTCCTTTTTTATGGGCGTGATGATTACGCTGTGCGCTCGGCATGACCTTGGCTAAACTGCTGAATCACTCGTCATAAAGCAGCTCACCATGCTTCGTTTACTGTTCTGGATCGCCCTGATTGCCGCTGCAGTATGGTTCTGGCGCAAGTTCAAGGGCGCGGCTAATGCCCCAAGGTCCTCCGCCGAGCTGGAGGCGGCTCCCATGGTCCGTTGCGCCCATTGCGGCGTGCACTTGCCCCGCGACCGCGCGCTGAGACTTCAACAACAGTGGTATTGCAGCCAGGCTCACCTTGAGCAAGGCCCGGGCCCAAGTGGTCGCTGAGACCTCCAGTCCCGGCGGCAAACAGGCTCAGCGACTGCTGCGCCTCTATCACCTCTACCGTTTAAGTATCGGCATCACCCTCGTGCTGTTGATGACCAGCAACCTGGACAACCAGTTGCTGGCGTTCGCCAATGACGACCTGTTGCGCAATGGCAGCTGGTTGTACCTGGTACTGAACATTCTGCTGGTGGTGTTCCTGGAAAACACCCGCCGGCCGGCGCAGCTGTTCAGCCTGGCGCTGGTCGATGTCTTGCTGCTCTGCGGTTTGTTCTACGCCGCGGGCGGAGTGGCCAGCGCCATCGGCAATCTGTTGATTGTGTCGGTGGCCATCAGCAATACCCTGCTGCGTGGGCGTGTCGGCCTGTTAATCGCCGCGGTCGGCGCGCTGGGCATCGTCAGTTTGAGCTTCCTCCTGAGCTTCAGCCATCCGGCCAGCCCCAACGATTACCTGCAAGTCGGCATGCTCGGCGCACTCTGTTTTGCCGCGGCTTTGCTGGTGCAAGGGCTGAGCAGACGCCTGGAAGTCAGCGAACACCTCGCCGAACAGCGAGCCGGCGAAGTGATGGGGCTCGAAACGCTCAATGCGCTGATCCTGCAACGCATGCGCACGGGCATTCTGGTGCTCGACGAACAGCGACGAGTGCAACTGGCCAATCACAGCGCATTGATCCTGCTGGGGCACAAAGCACTCGACGGACGGCTGATCGACGATTTTTCCCCGACGCTGGTCGAACGTCTCCAGCTGTGGCTCAACAATCCGATCTTGCGCCCGCAAAGCCTGAAAATCCCCGCCAGCGGCCTGGAGCTGCAACCCAGCTTCATTGCCCTGGACCAAAGCCCGAACCCACAAACCCTGGTTTTTCTCGAAGACATCGCTCAGGTTGCACAACAGGCGCAGCAATTGAAACTCGCCGCCCTCGGTCGACTGACGGCGGGTATTGCCCACGAAATCCGCAATCCATTGGGTGCCATTAGTCATGCCGCGCAATTGCTGCGCGAATCCGAGGAACTCAACGGTGCGGATCGGCGTCTGACCCAGATTATTCAAGACCACTCTCAGCGAATGAATCGGGTTATCGAAAACGTCCTGCAACTGTCTCGCCGCCAGCAAACCGTCCCGCAACGGCTGGACCTGAAGCCGTGGCTGGAAAGGTTCGTTGCTGAAACCCGTGAGAACGCGAACGACGCCCAGCAGATCCACCTGCGTATGGGTTCCGGCGACTTCAACACCTTGATGGACCCAAACCAGCTCACCCAGGTCCTGGACAATTTGTTGCGAAATGCCTGGCGCCACAGCGCCCTGAATCACGACACGGCTCAGGTCTGGCTCGAGTTGTTTGTCGATACCGACAGCCAATTGCCGGTTCTCGAAGTTGTGGACGACGGCCCCGGCGTGGCGCCCGACCAGCAGGGGCATTTGTTCGAGCCGTTTTTTACCACCAGTAGCCAAGGCACAGGCCTTGGGCTTTATCTGTCCCGTGAGCTGTGCGAAAGCAACCAGGCCCGCCTAGACTTCAAACCACGCCAAGGCGGCGGCTGCTTTCGCATCACTTTTGCTCACGGACGGAAACAAAGTTGAACATGAGCCCACGGCCCAAAGTCCTGATCGTCGACGACGAACCGGATATCCGCGAACTCCTGGAAATAACCCTGGGACGGATGAAACTCGATACCTTCAGTGCCCGCAACCTGGTCGACGCCCAAGCCTTGCTGGCCCGGGAAACCTTCGATCTGTGCCTGACCGACATGCGCCTGCCCGACGGCACCGGCCTTGAGCTCGTGCAACACATCCAGAAGCGTTACGCACAGGTGCCGGTGGCGATGATCACGGCCTACGGCAGCCTTGAAACAGCCATTAACGCACTCAAGGCCGGCGCCTTCGACTTCCTGACCAAACCGGTCGACCTCACTCGCCTGCGGGAACTGGTCACCAGCGCCCTGCGCCTGCCTGCTCCAGCCGACGCCAGTACGGCGATTGATCGCCGGCTGCTGGGCAACTCGCTGCCCATGCGTAACCTGCGCAAACACATCGACAAACTCGCCCGCAGCCAGGCGCCGGTGTACATCAGCGGCGAGTCCGGCAGCGGCAAGGAGTTGGTTGCAAGACTGATCCACGAACAAGGCCCGCGAGCTCATCACCCCTTCGTCCCGGTCAACTGTGGGGCGATTCCGTCAGAGCTGATGGAAAGCGAGTTCTTCGGGCATCGCAAAGGCAGTTTCAGCGGCGCCGTCGAAGACAAGCGCGGACTGTTCCAGGCCGCCCAGGGCGGCACGCTGTTCCTCGATGAAGTCGCGGATTTGCCGTTGGCGATGCAGGTCAAACTGCTGCGTGCGATTCAGGAAAAAGCCGTGCGCAGTATTGGCGAGCAACAGGAAACCGTGGTCGATGTGCGCATCCTTTGCGCCACCCATAAAGACCTTGAGGCCGAAATCGTCGCCGAGCGTTTTCGTCAGGATTTGTACTACCGGCTCAACGTGATCGAACTGCGGGTTCCGCCCTTGCGCGAACGCCGTGACGACATCGAGGCATTGGCCAGCCATGTGCTCAAGCGCTTGGCGGCCGACAGCGGCCGACCTCCCGCGACACTCCATCCGCTCGCCCTGGATGCGCTCAAAAGCTATCGCTTTCCCGGCAATGTGCGGGAACTGGAGAACGTACTCGAACGGGCTCACACCTTGTGCGAGAACAAGCAGATCGAAACCAGCGATTTACGATTGGCCGACGGTAATTGCGCGGCAGAAGGCGGGGTGCCGGACCTGACGCAGATCGACAATCTGGAAGACTATCTGGAAAACATCGAGCGCAAAGTCATCCTCCAGGCGCTGGAGGAAACCCGCTGGAACCGTACGGCGGCGGCTCAGCGGTTGAATTTGTCGTTCAGGTCGATGCGTTACAGGCTCAAAAAACTGGGCCTGGATTAAGTGCCCCTTGGCGAGCAGGCTCCGGGCGGCGTTCCGACGAAGGCAATATGACAGTCGCCGTAGATCCTGCGACTAGATACGCCCGACCGGTGCATAAGGCGTGGGATCAATAATCGGCTCACGCCCCAGCATCACATCCGCAAACAACTGACACGACGCCGGCGCCAGCACCAGCCCGTTTCGGTAGTGCCCGCAATTGAGCCAAAGCCCTTCAAACCCCGGCACCTGACCGATATAAGGAATGCCTTCCGGCGAGCCCGGCCGCAATCCGGCCCAGTGCCCGACGACTTCGGCCTCCGCCAGCGCGGGAATCAACTCCACCGCCGATGCCTTCAGGCTTTCCAAAGCCGAATCGGTCGGCGTCTTGTCGTAGCCTTCATGCTCCAGCGTACTGCCGATCAGAATGTGCCCGTCGCGGCGGGGAATCGCGTAACGCCCTTTGGCCAATACCATGCTCGGCAGAAAATCGGCCGCGCACTTGTACAGAATCATCTGCCCTTTTACCGGTTCGACCGGCAGCGCCAGGCCCAGCCCCTTGAGTAAATCTCCACTCCAGGCGCCAGCGGTCAGCACCACTTGATCGCCCTGAATGGCCCCCGTCGAAGTCTGCACGCCAACGACTTGATCGCCTTCACGAATAAACCCGCTGACTTCGCACTGCTCATGGATGGTCACATTTGGCAGTGCCAGCAACGCAGCCTTCAGCGACTTCACCAGCCGCGGATTGCGCACATTGGCCACATCGGCCATGTAGATCGCCCGCGAGAACCCCGTGCCCAATACTGGCACCGCATCGTGTGCCGCCGAGATATCCACAGCCCGCAGCGGGCGGTTTTCCCGTTTGGCCCACACCAGTGCCTCGGCTTCGTCATCCAGGTCCAGCCAGTACAGGCCGGTGGTGTGAACTTCAGGATCGACTCCGGTCGCAGCGAACAAACGCTCACCGAGCTGTGGATAAAAATCCTGAGACCAATGCGCCAACGCAGTGACCGCCGGGTTGTAGCGCCACGGGTAGAGTGGCGAAACAATCCCGCCGCCCGCCCATGACGACTCCTGCCCGACGTTCGAACGATCCAGCAGCACCACGCTGCGCACTTCGGACGCGAGATTGAACGCCGTCAGCAGCCCGATCACCCCGCCGCCGACAATCACCACTTGCTGTTGCCTGGTCATGTTCAGATCCAACCGTTAAATAGACAGAGGGCGCAAAAGGCGCCCGAAAGGAAACTCAGCGACCCCAGCAATCCTTGGCGGTCAAACCGGCTGTGGCGTTGACCATGTTCCGGACACCGGTATTGGTGAGGGTGAAATCCCCGCACTTGTCGGTTGCCATGCTCGAACCGGCCTTGCGCACGGCCGTCAGCAGGAAGGTCTGGTCAGTGATAGTCGGGGTGATGGTGTAATAGTCATTGCCGACGCTCAGGCCTGTGGCGCCGGTGTAGACATTGCTCTTGGTGTAGAACCGTTCAAGGATCTGCGCCTGCTCCGACAACACCCCGGCGATTTCGCTGCGCTGGCCCTTCTTCAGGTACTCGGTGAAGCTCGGGGCGGCAATGGTCATGACGATCCCGATGATCGCAATCACGATCATGATTTCGATCAGGGTAAAACCTCGGTTGGATCTACGCATGCCTCAACTCTCACTTACTGTATTTGTCGCCACATGATGCGACGGCTGCCGCCGCCGGATTTTTCCACCAGCGTGCTGATACCGCCACTGGAATCGTTCACGATTTTGCGGGTTGCACCGTTGACGATGGCGTTCAGGGTCGGAATGCCACCGGTGAAAATCACTCCGCTCGACACCGTATCTGTACTGTCGACCACCCCGTCGCCATTGGTATCAAGCACCGCATAGTTGAGCATCTTACCGCTGAATGCCTCCAGCTCGACCAGTTTGCCGGTACCGAAGCTGGCGCACGGGTCCGTAGTGTCCACACTCGCCGTAGTAAAAACGATCCGCCCCAGTATCAGACTGGCCTGATTGATCACTCGCTCGCCGATCAGCGCGTTGTTGTACACCAGTGGCAAATACCAGCCCTTCTCTGCCGGGTAGGTCACGTCGTTCTGGCTGGTGGTGATGAACTGGCCAGTGCTGCCAGAGAACACCCCCGTTACCGCCTGAGCCTGCAAACTGGCCACGGTGATTTGACCTGATCCGCCGTCCGCATCCCACACCGCATAAAATGCCTGTAGATCCTTGTTGGTCTTGTCGGCCGTCTCGTTGAATTTTCCGGTGCCGACAAACACTTCCTTACCGCCCAATGCATTATCCGCCAGCAACGGCTGCGCAGTGATGGGCTGAGTGGCGCCGCCTGCCGTGGTAAACAGCGGTTTGCCGGAAAAGGCTACGCCCCAGGTATCAGGCGCCGTGGCGCTCAGATCGAACTTCCACAACCGCCCTTTCAAGTCGCCGCCATAAGCGGCCTGCACCACATTCTGCGAGTTGACCCTGAGCTTCACCGACGACAGACCATTGGTGGTTTCAGTGCTGTCGACCACGATTTTCTTGATCAACGACCCATCACGCACATCCACCACGTACAACGCAGCGACGCCGGAGTTGCTGCCATAACCGTTAGAGATAAAAGCGGCCCATCGACCATCGGCCAAGCGTGCCACTTCCGGTCGAGCGTAGGCATAACCCAGGTCATTGAACACGTTTGCCGAACTCGGCGTGGTCGGCGCAGCGATTTCCCACAGCGCCTTGAATGCGTTACCCAACGAGGCATCGAACAGTTGCAGCGCATAGAAGACTTTGCCGCCCGCCCCGGTGCCGCCAATGGCCAGGGTTTTCCAGGCGCCGCTGAGTTGAGCATCGAACACACCGACCTGCCCATCGACCAAATACTTGTGGCTCACACCGTTGATGTAGGCTGGATCGGCGATGTACCGCAGCGAGGGCAAAACACTGGACGGCATGTAGGCATAGCGCCTGACACCATTGGCCGAGTTGATGACATTCACAAAACCGTCATTGGCGTTCACCACCAGGCTGGCACTCATATTGGCGGCTTTGGTGTTCAGGAAGGTGCTGTAAGTACTGTCGCCCAGCAGATCGGATGCGGTTTTATCCACAGGGGAGGCCAACACCAGCGGCGAGTTGATGATGTCGCCGAGCAATACGCTACGCACCTTGAGCCCGGTTTTGTTGGTGCCCTTGCTCCACTCCACCAGATCGCTGCCAGTGATGCCGGTGGGCAAGCTCTGACTCAACGATGTCTGCTGCGCCGGGGAGAAACTGCTGTAAGCCAGCGTGACGGCGGTGTTGTTCAGGGTGTTCCAGGATTGAAAGGTCGGTGCGGTGGCACCGGGGACGATGGTGGTGTCGGTGGTCCATTGCACAGCGGCAGTGTTCACCGCTCCACCGGACGTGAAACCAAAGGACTTGAGGGTGCCGCGCCAGTCTTTCGGGTCATAGCTGGTCTGAAAATAGCTGGAACCGCTGGCCAGAGTGGTGCCGCTGGTGACCCCGCTCCCCCCGGAACCAGCCTTGGAAGTGATCTCACTCAACGCTGACGACAATGCGTTGTTGAGCCCCACACTATCGGTCGCCTGATAATACTTGCCCTGCCCATAGCTCGCCGAGTCCGACAGCATTTGATTCGCAGCGGTGAACCCCACGGTGTAGGTGTTCATGTTCTGTTTCGGGAAATCCACCGCGTTCCAGCTTTTGCCGGCCGCGTCGGTGCCGGTGGAGCGCATGTCGATGTCGAACGCGAACTTGGCGATATCGTCGAGATAAAGCGTGTCACCTTCGCCGTCACCATTGAGGTTGTTGCCATCATTGTTCACGCCATCCCAGTTCGGCAGGCGAGCACCTCCCAGCGGATCGTTGGTCGGGAAGCTGCGGTCAAACGTCGGCAGGCCATCGGTGATGACCACGCCGTAGTTCTTCTGGCAACGGTACTGGATCGGGCTGGTGTACGTGGCCGGCGTCGAGTTGTAGTACGGCGCCACCCCCCGGAAGTAGCGGGTGATTTCGTAATAGGTTTCCGCCAGTGGCGTATTGGCCACGGCGCTCAAGCCGTTGATGGAGGAGATCAGGTTGTTGTAATTGTTGTCGGCCTGCGATTGGGTCACGCTGCCGCTCACCACCGACAGATCACTGATCGAGCGGGCGATGAAGCCGCCATTGCCGGAGTTGCTGCTATTTACCGGATTGAACGTTGCAAGCCCCATGCGCAGGCCGCGGTTGCTGCTCACCAGTGCCGTGGACACGTTTCGCGCCACGTTCATGCGGTAGTCGTTGGGGATCGAGCCGGTGGTGAAGTCCCGGTTGCTGCCGTTGGCCAACCCCACCAGGTAGGACAGGTAATCGTCGGAGTAGCGGGTGTTTTCATTGCCCACCGGGTCCGGCAACTTCAGGCACAACGGCGCCAGGCTGTTGTTGTAAAACGCGTAGGCCCCACTGGAACAACCGGACTGCGGCAGGCTGGACAGGAAGATCGAATCACCGACGATGTCGCTGCCGCTCAAACACAGCCCGAGGAAAAAATTACATTGCTTGGCGGGCGGGCGCCCCGTGACGGTCGGATCGAACCCGGCGGCGTAAAGGATGCTGTTCATGCTCCCCGAATCGTCGATCAGCAACATCACGTTCGGTGCAACAGCGGCAGCGCTTAACAGCGGTGAATCCGAAGGCGTGAAGGCATACGCCGGGGCCGACAGATAAAGGCCGAACACAATGCCGCAAAACAGCTGCCCAATGCGGGCGCGCCATTCAGTACTTCGCATAGATACTCTCCACGACGCTGCGCGAGTTGCCCGCGATGCCGACGGCGGTCACCCGGTAAAGCGTCGCCGAGGTATTGCTCGGCACATTGACGGCGTTCAGCGTGGTGCCGATGTTCTGCACCCCGTAAAATCCACTGCCGGAAGCGATCCACGTCACACCAGAGCTGGAGTTGAGACCGGCGGCCGTGATGCTTGTGGCCTCGGCCGGCGGTGCACACTGGCTGCAGACCGGCAATGAATAGCTGTCGAGTTGCACCGCGCTTTCACCCACGCGCAACGCCGCTTCGGCCCCCTGAAACGACTGGTTGCGCAGGCTCACACTGCCGGCCATTTTTTCCTGCAGGGTGGCGTTCTGCATCGAAGAAAGGCCGATCAGTGTCAGCAACAGCAGAAACACCAGGCTGACCAGCAGCGCCATGCCACGTTGGGCTTGAGACGTCATGGTGGCCGTCCTCATGGCAGACGGTTGCGCAAGGCGGCAACCACGCTGAAGGTCTGATTGCGTACCCGATTATTCGGGTCGGTGAGGGTCAGGCTCAGACGTACGCTGCGAATGCGCGCCGGGTCCGACGGGTTGCTGCTGTAACTGGAAGCCGCCACATCGGTGGCGGAACTGGCGAGGCCGAAGCTCACGTTGAACGCACTCACGTTGTTCACCAGCACGTACTGGGCGGGCGTGCCGGCGCCGGCGCCCATCAATATCTGATTGTTGCTGAAGCTGTAGATCAATCGCCGGATCGGAAACGCCAGAAACCCTGTCGCGGGTGTACGTGCGCCGGTGTATGCCGTCGCCAAGTTTCGACAGTCAGACACCACCGTCCAGGTCGGCGCCCCGCCGTTGCCGCCGACATCCGCCGTCACCAGGGTCAGCTTGAGGTTGGCGTTGTCCCAACTGATGGGCGTGATCTGACTGGCGTTGAAGTCACCCGACGAACTCGAATCGGTGATGGTGCCCAGACAGCCGAACATGCCGACCATACGGATTTCCTGAATCATTTTGCTCAACACAAAACGCGCGTCTTCCTGCATCCCGGCGGAGACGTTCTGGCTAACGTAGGTATTTTTCGCCGCGATGAAAATCTGCGCCACGCCCAGGACCACGATCAGGCTCAACGCCAGCGCAATCAGCAACTCGATCAAACCGAACCCTCGGCTGGAGCGGTTCATGGCGTGGACACCGGGTCGACCGTGGCGCGACTGGTCAGGACAAAGCTGCGGCGCGCGCTGGCGATATTGGCGGCGCGCGAGTCATCCCAGGTGATAGTGATGGTGTAGACCCGCTGGTTCAGCGTCACGCTGCCAGTGGCCGTCGCGCCACCGAAATTGACGATGTTGGTGGTGAAGTCGTAGAGGTCCTGGTCCCGGGCGACACTCAGGTTGCCCGAGGTCGGAGGCGTGACGGTGTAATCGGCGGCGGAATTGGCGCGGATGCGGTCCATCATGTCGTAGGCGATAAAACTCGCCTGGCTGGTCATCCGTGAACTGTCGGTGTACTTCAGTGCATTGAGCTGAATCGCCGCCGCCCCCAATAGCCCCACGGTCAGTATCAACAACGCCACCAAGACCTCGATCAGCGTCATGCCCTCCTGTGCACGCTTGCTCCCTTCCCTCATCCGCAACTTCCACCCAATAGAATTCGTCCGTTCAAACACACGTTCAGCGTCCTGTTTTGCGCCCCCGATACATAGTTGATGACCACGGCGGTAGACGGTGCCGACAAACCGCCCAGGTTGTTGAAGTCCAGCGCGGTTACTCCTGAGGTTAGCGACAGAGTGGCGCCGCTGCTCATCGCTGGAACAACCCGCAATACATTGGCCGGTGTGCCAGTACCGTCATAGACCGTCAATTCACCGGTCCACACACTGCCGCCCGCCGTCGGACGGACCCGGGTGGTAATGCCACGGTCGATGGCCTCCAGCCGGGCGAAGTTAAGTCCACGCTGCAAGTCGCCGATTTCGGTGTCGGCCCGGGTGGTTTGCACCGAACGGGTAAACGCAGGCACGGCCAGGGTAATGAGGATCAGAAACACCGCGAGCGTGATCAACAACTCGATCAGCGTGAAACCTTTTGTACGATGATCCATCGGTGCCCTCCGTTGCCGTCGGCTATACCTGCTTCTACACGCTAGAACATTCGACCGGCCCAGGCGGGTTGTTTTGCCATTACTCGCGCAAGGATTGCGCGGGTCACACCACTCCAGGGAGGGAAATGCCATGCATCAGCGAGGTTTCAGCCTGATCGAACTGCTTATGGGACTGGCGATTGCCGCAATTGTTCTGCTGTTGGTCAGTCCGGCGTTCGCAGCACTCACTGAATCGAACCATCGCGAGGCGACGGCGAACGCTCTGGTCAGTGGTATTCGCAATGCCAGAACCTTGGCCATTACACGCAATCAGGCCGTTGTGATTCACGGCATCAACGGGGATTGGGGTCAGGGCTGGCGGATCATTCTGGACATCAGTGGCAAAGGACCAGAGGACAGCAGCAATCCGCTGCTGGTTGAGCGCGTGGATAGCGCTCGGGGAGCGATTGTCGGCAATTGGCCGGTCAGGCGATATGTTCGATTCAGCGGGATCGGCGAACCCCAGATGCCCGGACGGGCGTTTCAAGCGGGGACTGTGCATTTTTGCGCAGCCCGCGAACCGGTCAGCCAGCTCCAGGTGGTGCTGGCCGCTACAGGTCGCGTCAGCCTGCGCAGCGACAAGGCTGAGCAGGCTTTATGTCAGCGTTAAAGCAGGGAACGCACGCGCAGCTCTTTAGGCATGGAGAACGTGATGTTCTCCTCGCGACCGGCCAGTTCATCGGCACCGGTGGCGCCCCATGCCTGCAATTGCTGGATCACGCCCCGCACCAACACTTCCGGAGCGGAGGCACCAGCGGTAATGCCGATACGTTCGACACCCTCAAACCAGCTCTTTTGCAGGTCTTCGGCGCCGTCGATCAGGTAAGCCGGGGTGGCCATGCGCTCGGCCAGTTCACGCAAGCGATTGGAGTTGGAGCTGTTCGGGCTGCCAACCACCAACACCACGTCGCATTCGTCGGCCAGTTGCTTGACCGCGTCCTGACGGTTTTGCGTGGCATAGCAGATGTCGTCCTTGCGCGGACCACCAATCGCCGGGAAACGTGCACGCAGTGCGTCGATCACGCGGCTGGTGTCGTCCATGGACAGGGTGGTCTGGGTCACGAAAGCGAGTTTTTCCGGGTTGCTCACCTGTAACTCGGCGACGTCTTTCTCGTCTTCGACCAGGTAAATCGCACCGCCATTGCTGCCATCGTACTGGCCCATGGTGCCTTCGACTTCCGGATGACCGGCGTGGCCGATGAGGATGCATTCACGACCATCGCGGCTGTAGCGTGCGACTTCGATGTGCACCTTGGTCACCAGTGGGCAGGTTGCGTCGAACACCTTGAGGCCACGGCCGGCGGCTTCGGTACGCACCGCCTGGGAAACGCCGTGGGCACTGAAGATCACGATGACGTCGTCCGGCACCTGATCCAGTTCCTCAACGAAGATCGCCCCGCGAGCACGCAGGTCTTCGACGACGAATTTGTTGTGGACCACTTCGTGGCGCACGTAGATCGGCGGCCCGAATACTTCCAGGGCGCGATTGACGATTTCGATCGCACGGTCCACACCGGCGCAGAAGCCACGGGGGTTGGCGAGTTTGATTTGCATGCTGTGCCTCGTGTCTTGCGCGCAAGAAATTAAAACATTGCAGGAGCTGAGCTTGCTCGCGAAAGCGCTGTGTCAGTCAACATTGATGCTGAATGTGGTGACGCCTTCGAGCAAGCTCTGCTCCTACAGGTGACCGTGTTCGGTCAGTTACAACGATTTGACGCTGATGATCTCGACGTCAAAGGTCAATGTCTTGCCGGCCAGCGGGTGGTTGAAGTCGATGGTCACTTGCTCGTCATCGAATTCTTTCACCACGCCAGGCAGCTCAGTATTCGCCGCATCGTTGAAGATCACCAGCAAACCCGGTGACAGCTCCATGTCCTTGAACTGCGAACGCGGGATGATCTGTACGTTTTGCGGGTTCGGCTGGCCGAAAGCGTTTTCCGGCTGAATGGTCAGCGTACGCTTGTCGCCTGCCTTGAAGCCGAACAGTGCCGCTTCGAAACCTGGCAACAGGTTGCCGTCGCCGACCTGGAAGGTCGCCGGGGCTTTGTCGAAGGTGCTGTCGACGGTGTCGCCGTTCTCCAGGCGCAGTGCAAAGTGCAAGGTGACTTCCGTGTTCTGGCGGATGCGTTGCTCAGCCAATACCTGTTCAGTCATGAACGGTTTCTCCGGTCTTCTTACTTTTGAACATATCCAGTGCCAGCATCACCGCACCGACAGTAATTGCGCTGTCGGCAAAGTTGAACGCCGGGAAATACCAGCGGTTCTGCCAATGCACCAGAATGAAATCGATCACATGGCCCAGGGCGATGCGGTCATACAAATTGCCCAGCGCGCCACCCAGCACCAGCGCCAGCGCGACGGCCAGCCAGGTTTCGTTGCGCCCAAGACGCTTGAGCCATACCACCAGCACCGCGCTGACCACCACGGCGATCAGGGCGAACAGCCAGCGCTGCCAGCCGGAGCTGTCAGCCAGGAAGCTGAACGCAGCGCCGGTGTTATAAGCCAGGGTCCAGCTGAAGTAATCGGGGATCACCACGATTTGCTGGTACATCTGGAGCTTGCCTTCGAAGTAGAACTTGCTGACCTGGTCGATGACCAGGACCAGCAAACTCAACCAGAGCCAGCTCAGCCGTCCGAAACGGCCAACGGCATTAGGCATAGTGACGAACCTCGCCAGCGCCGCTGATGTTGTCGACGCAACGACCGCAGATTTCCGGATGCTCCGGGTTCACGCCGACGTCTTCACGGCAGTGCCAGCAACGGGCGCACTTGGCGTGGCTGGACTTGACCACTTGCAGCTTCAAGCCGCTGACTTCGGTAACCACCGCATCGGCCGGTGCCAGTACAAACGGCGCAACGGTCGCGGTCGAGGTGATCAGCACGAAGCGCAGTTCGTTGCTCAGTTTGGCCAGGTCGGCGCTCAGCGCGTCATCGGCAAACAGCGTCACTTCGGCTTGCAGGTTGCCACCGACGGCCTTGGCCGCGCGCTGGATTTCCATTTCCTTGTTGACGGCTACCTTGACGGCCATGATCCGCTCCCAGTAGGCGCGGTCCAGCTCGACGCCTTCCGGCAGCTCGGTCAAACCTTCGTACCAGGTGTTGAGCATCACCGACTCGTTACGCTCGCCCGGCAGGTATTCCCACAGTTCGTCAGCGGTGAACGCGAGGATCGGCGCGATCCAGCGCACCAGCGCTTCGGAGATGTGGTACAGCGCGGTTTGCGCCGAACGACGGGCCTTGCTGTTGGCGCCAGTGGTGTACTGACGGTCCTTGATGATGTCGAGGTAGAAACCACCCAGCTCCTGCACGCAGAAGTTGTGGATCTTGGAGTAGACGTTCCAGAAGCGGTATTCGCCGTAGTGCTCTTGCAGCTCGCGTTGCAGCAACAGGGTGCGGTCCACGGCCCAACGGTCCAGCGCCAGCATGTCTTCGGCCGGCAGGATGTCGGTGGCCGGGTTGAAACCGGTCAGATTCGAGAGCAGGAAGCGCGCGGTGTTACGGATACGCCGGTAGGCGTCCGCACTGCGCTGCAGGATCTGCTCGGACACCGCCATTTCACCCGAGTAATCGGTGGAAGCCACCCACAGACGCATGATGTCGGCGCCCAGGGTGTCGTTGACCTTTTGCGGAGCAATCACGTTGCCCAACGATTTGGACATCTTGCGACCGGACTCATCGACAGTGAAGCCGTGGGTCAGCAGTTCGCGGTACGGCGCGTGGTTGTCGATGGCGCAACCGGTCAGCAACGACGAGTGGAACCAGCCACGGTGTTGGTCCGAGCCTTCCAGGTACAGGTCGGCACGTGGACCGGTTTCGTGGCCCATCGGGTGCGAACCGCGCAGGACGTGCCAGTGCGTGGTGCCCGAATCGAACCAGACGTCCAGGGTGTCGCTGATTTTGTCGTAAAGCGGCGCTTCGTCACCGAGCAGTTCGGCGGCGTCCATCTTGAACCAGGCTTCGATGCCTTCGACTTCGACGCGCTTGGCAACTTCTTCCATCAGCTCGGCAGTGCGTGGGTGCAGTTCGCCGCTTTCCTTGTTCAGGAAGAACGGGATCGGCACGCCCCAGTTGCGCTGACGGGAGATGCACCAGTCGGGACGGTTGGCGATCATCGAGTGCAGGCGCGCCTGGCCCCAGGCCGGAACGAACTTGGTGTCTTCGATGGCTTTGATCGCCCGCTTGCGCAGGGTGTCGCCGGTCGCAGGCTCTTTGTCCATGCCGATGAACCACTGCGCGGTGGCGCGGTAGATCAACGGGGTCTTGTGACGCCAGCAGTGCATGTAGCTGTGTTCGATGATGGTGGTGTGCAGCAGCGCACCGACTTCAGTCAGTTTATCGACGATGGCCGGGTTGGCTTTCCAGATGAACTGGCCGCCAAAGAACTCCAGCGACGGCACATAAACGCCGTTGCTTTGTACCGGATTGAGGATGTCGTCGTTGACCATGCCGTACTTCTTGCAGGTCACAAAGTCGTCCACGCCGTAGGCCGGTGCGGAGTGAACCACGCCGGTGCCAGCGCCCAGTTCAACGTACTCGGCCAGGTAAACCGGCGACAGGCGATCGTAGAACGGGTGACGGAAATTGATCAGTTCCAGTTCTTTACCGGTGGTGGTCGCGATGACCGAACCTTCCAGGCTGTAACGGGCCAGGCACGACTCGACCAGCTCTTCCGCCAGTACCAGCAGCTTGTCGCCGACGTCGACCAGGGCGTAGTTGAATTCCGGGTGAACGTTCAGCGCCTGGTTGGCCGGGATGGTCCACGGGGTGGTGGTCCAGATCACGATCGAAGCCGGCTTGTCCAGCGACGACAGACCGAATGCGGCAGCCAGTTTGGCTTCGTCGGCGATCGGGAACGCTACGTCGATGGTCGAGGACTTCTTGTTCTCGTACTCGACTTCCGCTTCAGCCAGGGCCGAACCGCAGTCGAAGCACCAGTTCACAGGCTTGAGGCCCTTGAACACGAAGCCGCCCTTGACGATTTCAGCCAGGGCACGGATTTCACCGGCTTCGTTCTTGAAATCCATGGTCTTGTACGGGTTGGCGAAGTCGCCCAACACGCCCAGACGGATGAATTCGGATTTCTGCCCTTCGATCTGCTCGGTGGCGTAGGCACGGCACAGTTCGCGGGTCTTGTCCGCGCCCAGGTTCTTGCCGTGGGTCACTTCGACTTTGTGCTCGATCGGCAGGCCGTGGCAGTCCCAGCCCGGAACATAAGGCGCATCGAAACCCGACAGGGTCTTCGAGCGGATGATCATGTCCTTGAGAATCTTGTTCAACGCATGACCGATGTGAATCGTGCCGTTGGCGTACGGAGGACCGTCGTGAAGTACGAACTTCGGACGATCCTTGCCAATCTCGCGCAACTTACCGTACAGGCCAATGCTGTCCCAGCGCTGCAGAATCTGCGGTTCGCGCTGAGGCAGGCCGGCCTTCATTGGGAAGGCGGTGTCCGGAAGGTTTAGCGTGGCTTTATAGTCGGTCATTTAAGGCTCTTCATTAGCGATTGGCGCTAGGTGCGACAGGGCACGGGCGGCGGCGACATCCGCATTGATCGCCGTCTTAAGCGCCTCCAGAGAGGCAAAACGCTGCTCTTCACGCAGCTTGTGGTGGAAGACCACCGTCAAACGCCGGTCATACAGATCGCCGGCAAAATCTAAAAGATGCACTTCGAGGTGGGCTTTGCCATCCCCTTGGACCGTTGGTCGCACGCCGATATTGGCGACGCCTGGCCAGGTCTTGCCGTCGATGTCGACGTTGACCAGGTAAACCCCGGTCAGCGGCACGCGACGACGCTTGAGTTGTATGTTGGCCGTGGGCGTACCCAGCTGGCGCGCCAGCTTCTGGCCATGTAGCACCCGGCCAGTAATCTGGAACGGCCGCCCGAGCAGTCGCTCGGCCAGGACGAAATCGGCAGCGGCCAGGGCATTGCGGACCTGGGTGCTACTGACGCGAATGCCGTCCAGTTCGACGGTTTGCGCAGCTTCCACGGTAAAGCCCTGAACGATGCCGGCCTGTTGCAGGAAATCGAAATCGCCAACGCGGTCACAGCCGAAGCGGAAGTCGTCACCGACCTCAAGGTGCTGCACACCAAGGCCGTCCACCAGAATGGTATCGACGAATTCGCTGGCGCTGAGCTTGCTCAGCCGCTGGTTGAAGGCCAGGCACAGGACGCGGTCGACACCTTCGTCGGCCAGCAGCTGCAGTTTGTCCCGCAGCCGGGCCAGACGGGCCGGGGCCGTGTCCGGGGCGAAGAATTCTCGCGGCTGCGGCTCAAAAATCACCACGCAGCTCGGCACGCCCAACTCGAGCGCACGTTCACGCAGCCTCGCCAGGATAGCCTGGTGGCCACGGTGAACACCGTCAAAGTTGCCAATAGTGGCGACACAGCCCCGATGCTGGGGGCGCAGATTTTGGAGGCCTCGAACCAGCTGCATAACGCGCTTCTTGCTCATAAAGTGGTCGATTATAACCACACCCGGCGGCCGACGACAGGCAACACCGTAACCAAAGTGATCGAGCCGACAAAACCACCGGCTCGCCCGTGTTTATCGAGACTGCAACCTCAGCTCAATGCCTTGCGATTGAAGTCGCGCAAACGGAAGCCCATCAGCAGCAACATTCCGAAGTAAGCGACGATGCCGGCGGCGATCAAGGCGCCCAGACGCAGGAATCTTTCAAGCATATGCCCTTGATCCCATGCCGGCATAAAGTGCATCCCGACCAGCAATACGGCGGACATCACCAACACGGCGATAACGAGCTTGGCGCCGAACTTCGCCCAGCCCGGCTGCGGTTGGTACATCTGCTGCTTGCGCAGTTGATAGAACAACAGCCCGGCGTTGATGCAGGCACCGGCACTGATGGCCAGGGCCAGGCCGGCGTGGGCCAGCGGACCGATCAGCATCAGGTTGAACAACTGCGTAACCACCAGGGTGAAAATGGCGATTTTTACCGGCGTGCGGATGTTTTGCTGCGCATAAAAGCCCGGTGCCAGCACTTTGATCACGATAATCCCGAGCAAACCGACGGAATAAGCGATCAGTGCACGCTGGGTCATCGACGCATCAAAGGCACTGAACTGGCCGTACTGGAACAGCGAAACGGTCAGCGGCTCAGCCAGGATCCCGAGCGCCAGCGAACACGGCAACACCAGGACGAAGCACAGGCGCAGGCCCCAGTCGAGGATCCGCGAATATTCGTGACGGTCCTTGCTGGCGTAGGTTTTGGCCAGCGTCGGCAACAGAATCGTGCCCAGCGCCACACCCAATACGCCGGACGGCAACTCCATCAGGCGGTCGGCGTAATACATCCAGGACACGGAACCGGCCACCAGGAAGGACGCGAAAATGGTGTTGATGATCAGGGAAATCTGGCTGACCGATACGCCGAGAATCGCCGGCAGCATCTGCTTCATGACCCGCCACACGCCGCTGTCGCGCAGGTTCAGACGCGGCAACACCAGCATGCCGATCTTTTTCAGGTGCGGCAGCTGGTAAAGCAATTGCGCCAGGCCACCCACCAGAACCGCCCATCCGAGTGCCATGACCGGCGGATCGAAGTACGGCGTCAGGAACACCGAAAAGACGATCATGCTGACGTTGAGCAAGGTCGGCACAAAGGCCGGCACCGAAAAACGGTTGTAGGTATTGAGGATCGCACCGGCCAGGGACGACAGGGAAATCAGCAATATGTAGGGAAAGGTCACCCGTAACAGGCTGGAGGTCAGCTCAAATTTTTCCGGTGTATCGGTAAAACCCGGCGCCGTTGCCCAGATAACCCAGGGCGCTGCAATCATCCCCAGTGCCGTGACCAGCGCCAGCACGAGTGTCAGCAGGCCCGAGACGTAGGCAATGAATGTTCGCGTCGCCTCCTCGCCCTTCTGGCTTTTGTATTCGGCCAGAATCGGCACGAAGGCTTGGGAAAACGCCCCCTCGGCGAAGATTCGCCGCAACAGATTGGGCAATTTGAAGGCGATAAAGAAGGCGTCCGTCGCCATCCCGGCACCAAATGTACGTGCGATCAGCGTGTCACGAACAAACCCCAAAACCCGGGAAATCATCGTGATAGAGCTGACGGCGGCCAACGATTTGAGCAGATTCATTGAAAGAGTTTGTGCCTGTCGATAAACAGCAGGCGAACAAAGCGCCTACTTATGCGATACTCCGCGCCGCAGCAGCACAGAGCCAAAGCTCGCGAGTTTACAGGTCAAGCGCCGGAAATAAATATCCCGCCTCTTTATACCTACCACTTAGCGGAACGTCTCAACCGCCCTTGACAAGACATCAACTCATCGGCATGATTCGCGGCCTATTTTGTTTGCTATTTCCTAAAAAGTCTTTCGAGGAGCTCGACGGTGGCCAACACACCTTCCGCCAAAAAACGTGCAAAACAGGCTGAGAAGCGTCGCAGCCACAACGCCAGCCTGCGTTCCATGGTTCGTACCTACATCAAGAATGTAGTTAAAGCCATCGACGCAAAAGACGCTGCTAAAGCTCAAGCTGCTTACGTTCTGGCCGTGCCAGTTATCGACCGTATGGCCGATAAAGGCATCATCCACAAGAACAAGGCTGCTCGTCATAAGAGCCGCCTGAACGGTCACGTCAAGGCTCTGAACCTTGCTGTTGCCGCATAAGCGATAAGCTTGTTGAAAAACCGACCTCAGGGTCGGTTTTTTATTGCCTGCGATTTAACAGACACCATACAAAAAAATGTGGGAGCGAGCCTGCTCGCGATAGCGGTGCAACATTCAACACTGATGTCGACTGTTGCACCGCTATCGCGAGCAGGCTCACTCCCACATTTGGTTTTGCGTCAGATTATTGAGCGTGCGCCCACGGCAGGATCGGGATCGCCGTCACCGCATTCTGCGGACTACCCTCGATCAAGCGATCGCTGTAGACCAGATACACCAGCGTATTGCGCTTCTTGTCGAGGAAGCGCACCACCTGCATGGTCTTGAACACCAGCGACGTGCGCTCCTTGAACACCTCATCACCATCCTTCAGCTCACCCTTGAAACTGATGGGACCGACCTGGCGGCAAGCAATGGAGGCCTCGGCGCGATCTTCCGCCAGGCCCAAACCACCCTTCACGCCTCCAGTCTTGGCGCGCGACAGGTAGCACGTCACGCCGTCGACCTTAGGATCATCAAACGCCTCGACGACAATCCGGTCGTTCGGCCCGACGAATTTGAACACCGTCGACACCTGGCCAATTTCCTCAGCCGAAGCCAGCAGCGGCATCGCCAGCAGTAGACCCAATAATCCTTTTGCCACACGCATTCAAATATTCCTTCAGACCAGAATCAGGTTATCGCGGTGAACCAGTTCCGGCTCAGCCATGTAACCCAACAGACCGACAATCGCCTCAGACGACTGACCGATGATTTTTTGTGCTTCCAGCGCACTGTAGTTGGCCAGGCCACGGGCGATCTCGCGACCATCCGGCGCCACGCACACCACCATTTCGCCGCGACGGAAGCTGCCCTGTACCAGCTTGACCCCCACCGGCAGCAAACTTTTATGGTCCTGGGCCAGCGCTTTCACCGCACCACCGTCCAGCACCAGCGTGCCACGGGTTTGCAGGTGCCCGGCCAGCCACTGCTTGCGCGCCGCCAGCATGCCACGCTCAGGCGAGAGCAAGGTGCCGATGCGCTCACCCGCCTTCAGGCGATCCAGCACGCGCTCAATGCGCCCACCAACGATGATGGTGTGCGCCCCGGAACGAGCTGCCAGACGCGCCGCACGCAATTTTGTCTGCATACCGCCACGCCCCAGCGCACCGCCAGTACCGCCCGCCACCGCATCCAGCGCCGGATCATCAGCGCGCGCCTCGTAAATCAGGTTGGCGTCAGGGTTGTTGCGCGGATCGGCGTCGAACATGCCATCGCGATCCGTGAGGATCACCAGCAAATCAGCTTCAACCAGGTTAGCCACCAGCGCCGCCAGCGTGTCGTTGTCGCCAAATCGGATTTCATCGGTCACCACGGTGTCGTTTTCGTTGATCACCGGGATCACTTTCAGCTCAACCAGGGCGCGCAAGGTGCTGCGGGCGTTCAGGTAGCGCTTGCGATCGGACAAGTCATCGTGCGTCAGGAGAATCTGCGCGGTGTGCCGGCCATGCTCGGCAAAGCTCGACTCCCAGGCCTGCACCAACCCCATCTGACCGATGGCGGCGGCGGCCTGCAACTCGTGCATCGCGCTGGGTCGTACGGTCCAGCCCAAGCGGCTCATGCCCGCGGCCACAGCCCCGGAAGACACCAACACCAGCTCGACGCCAGCTTCATGCAAAGCCACCATCTGCTCGACCCAGACACCCATTGCCGCGCGATCCAGGCCCTTGCCGTCCGCTGTCAGCAAAGCGCTGCCGATCTTCACGACCCAACGCTGCGCACCTGTCACCTTGCTCCGCATCATCTTCAACCTTAGCTTGAGGACAGCGCGACCTGGCACTGCCCGTGACGTTAATCGTGGCTATTACTGACCAACGATCGATTTCCAGATACTAAAACGCCGCTCGATTGAGCGGCGCTTAAGTTTACTGCAACGAATCAGTCACGCACGTAAATGATTTCCGGACCGTCTTCGTCATCCACATCTTCTTCGTCCCAATCATCGTCGCCGATGTCATGGACCGACTTCACGCCACTACGGCGCAGGGCACGCTGGTCATCCAGGGCCTGCAGCTGAGCACGAGCTTCGTCTTCGATGCGCTGATCGAGCTCTGCCAGCTCTTCCTTGTAGGCAGGGTCGGCAGCCAGACGATCAGCACGATCTTCCATGTAACGCATGATGTCGTGGCACAGACGCTCAGTGCCAAGCTTGGAGATGGCCGAGATCACGTAGACCGGACCAGTCCATTCCAGACGATCAACGATCTCCTTGACGCGAGCATCGTGCTCTTCTTCAAGGATCTGGTCGCACTTGTTCAGCACCAACCAACGATCACGCTCAGCCAGGGACGGGCTGAACTTGGTCAGCTCGCTGACGATCACCTCAGCCGCATCCGGTGCGCTGGTGTCATCCAGTGGCGCCATGTCCACGAGGTGCAGCAGCAAACGGGTACGCGACAAGTGCTTGAGGAAGCGAATCCCCAGGCCAGCGCCATCGGAAGCGCCTTCGATCAGACCCGGAATGTCCGCGACCACGAAGCTCTTCCAGCGATCGACGCTGACCACACCCAGGTTCGGCACCAAGGTGGTGAACGGGTAATCGGCGACTTTCGGCTTGGCGGCCGACACCGAGCGAATGAAGGTACTTTTGCCGGCGTTCGGCAAGCCCAGCAGACCGACGTCCGCCAGCACTTTCATTTCCAGCTTGAGGTCACGCGCCTCACCCGGCTTACCCGGAGTGGTCTGACGCGGAGCACGGTTGGTACTGGATTTGAACCGGGTATTACCCAGACCGTGCCAGCCGCCGTGAGCCACCAGCAACTTCTGGCCAGCCTTGGTCAGGTCGCCGATCACCTCTTGAGTGGCCGCATCGATGACGGTGGTGCCCACCGGCACGCGCAGTACCAGCTCTTCACCTTTCTTGCCGGTGCAGTCGGTGCTGCCGCCGTTGGAACCGCGCTCAGCGTCGAAGTGACGGGTGTAACGGTAGTCGACCAGGGTGTTGAGGTTTTCGTCGGCGATCATGTAGACCGAGCCGCCATCACCACCGTCACCGCCATTCGGGCCGCCGTTTTCAATGAATTTCTCGCGACGGAAGCTCATGCAACCGTTGCCGCCGTCGCCGGCCTTTACTCGAATCGATACTTCATCAACAAACTTCATAACAAAACGCCTCTCGCCATACGGACGAGCCGAAAAAATCTAGACATAAGACTCTTGCAAAAATGAGCGCAGCGACCTCAATCAACGACCGCAAAAACCTGCGCTGGAGCCCATCACAAACAGCTTTGCAAGAGACTCACCCCACAAACGAAAAAGCCCCGTCGCAAGACAGGGCTTTTCCAGCAACCACGCAATTATGCCGCGACGACGTCAGTCTTCGGAACAATGCTTACGTAACGGCGATTGAAAGCGCCTTTTACTTCAAACTTGATCACGCCGTCGATTTTAGCGAACAGAGTGTGATCTTTACCCATGCCAACACCGTAACCGGCGTGGAATTGGGTGCCGCGCTGACGCACGATGATGTTGCCCGGAATGATAACCTGGCCGCCATACATCTTCACGCCAAGGCGTTTGGCTTCTGAGTCGCGACCGTTACGGGTACTACCACCAGCTTTTTTGTGTGCCATGAGTCAATTCTCCTAGTGAGGAATTAGGCTGAAATTAAGCCTGAATACCGGTGATTTTGATCTCGGTGTACCACTGGCGGTGGCCCATACGCTTCATGTGGTGCTTACGACGACGGAACTTGATGATGCGGACTTTATCGTGACGACCTTGGGAGATCACTTCAGCCACAACGGTAGCGCCAGCAACAACTGGAGCGCCGATGTTCACGTCATCGCCATTGGCGACCAACAGAACGCGATCAAAAGTAACGGATTCGCCGGTAGCGATTTCCAGTTTTTCGATCTTCAGGTATTCACCTGGGGCGACCTTGTATTGCTTGCCACCAGTAACAATTACTGCGTACGACATGGTATTTCTCCGATAATCCTGCTCACCCAGCTCTTTATAAGAAGAGGTATTGGCTGGCATGGCTGCATAGGGCTGGAAGGCCGGTTTGCAATTGCGTAAGGCAGGTGCTGCCCAGGAAGTTCAGGGTGCGCGATTGTACGCAAGCTGCCGGAGTGATGCAAGAGGCCGTCCATCGCGCCTTGACACTCGCCGACGTGGGTCCTAGCATGCCGCGCAACCCTTCTGGAGCAACTGTCGCTGATGCAACCCCAAGCTTTCTACCGCGCGGTGGCGGACGATTTTAGCGCCGTCGACGGCATCATCAAGAAGCAGCTGACTTCCCGAGTGCCGCTGGTATCGAAAATCGGCGATTACATTACCTCGGCTGGCGGCAAACGCCTGCGTCCTTTATTAGTGTTGCTGTGTGGCAAGGCGCTGGGCCGCGAAGGCGACGACCTGCGTCTGCTGGCCGCGACCATCGAGTTCCTGCACACCGCCACCCTGCTGCACGACGACGTGGTCGACATGTCCGGCATGCGCCGTGGCCGCTCGACCGCCAACGCCATGTGGGGCAACGCACCCAGCGTACTGGTCGGCGACTTTCTGTATTCGCGCTCCTTCGAAATGATGGTCGAACTGGGCTCCATGCCGGTGATGAAGATCCTTTCGCAAGCGACCCGCATCATTGCCGAAGGCGAAGTGTTGCAGCTGTCGAAGGTCCGTGACGCCAGCACCACCGAAGAAACCTACATGGAAGTCATCCGCGGCAAGACCGCGATGCTCTTCGAGGCGTCGACCCACAGTGCTGCCGCACTCTGCGAAGCCACAGCTGAGCAGGCCGAAGCCCTGCGCACCTTTGGCGACCACCTGGGCGTGGCCTTCCAACTGGTCGACGACCTCCTGGATTACAAAGGCGACGCGGAAACCCTGGGCAAGAACGTCGGCGATGACCTGGCCGAAGGCAAGCCGACCCTGCCGTTGATCTACACCATGCGCGAAGGCACGCCGGAACAGGCAGCCCTGGTGCGCAAGGCGATCCAGAAAGGCGGCATCGAGGATCTGGAAAGCATTCGCGAAGCGGTAGAAGCCTCCGGCTCGCTGGAATACACCGCGAAACTGGCCCGTGATTACGTGGCCCGTGCGATCAAATGCCTCGACGCACTGCCTGCCAGTGAATATCGCGACGCATTGGTTGAGTTGAGTGAGTTTGCGGTAGCCCGCACGCACTAACTGCACCGTAATACCCTGTGGGAGTGAGCCTGCTCGCTCCCACAGTTTTCGGCGTCGCCCCCTCCCAGCTAAAACCCTATATAATGTGCGCTTTTTAGCGATCCTGAATCCAAGGAGCTTTAGTGAGCACGTTGCCACCCTGCCCAAAATGCAATTCCGAATACACCTATGAAGACGGCGCACAGCTGATCTGCCCCGAGTGCGCGCACGAATGGTCCGCCAGCGGCGAAGCCGATGTGGCGTCCGATGACGCCGTGAAAAAGGATTCGGTCGGCAATGTCCTGCAGGACGGCGATACCATCACCGTGATCAAGGACCTCAAGGTCAAGGGCACGTCGCTGGTGGTCAAGGTCGGCACCAAGGTCAAGAACATCCGCCTGTGCGATGGCGACCACGACATCGACTGCAAGATCGACGGCATCGGCCCGATGAAGCTCAAATCCGAGTTCGTCAGAAAAGTCTGAATCCGCTGTATTCCATCCCGCGCCACGCGTGGGATGGTGCTTCGCCCTCCCCCGCTTCAACCCGCCTGCCCGCGCAATAGCTAAACGCCAGCCGATTTGACCTTACGCAACCTTTACCCGGAAAGAAGCACAAACTGCCAATAGGCCCTTGCTATTTGATGAATAAGAATTATTCTCATTGAAACCCAAATCAATGGAGATGAGACATGACTTATTTGATCGATGCCTGGCTGGATCGACCACACCCTTACCTCAGGATCCTGCATCGGGAAACCGGGGAAGTCTGTGCCGTGCTTGAAGAAGAAGCCTTGAGCGAGTTGCAGGATCAGGGGGATCTGGACGTCAACGGACTAAGCTCCAGCGAGCCAGTGGTGCTGAAGGAACTGGTGCGTAATCTGTTTCTGTTCTGTTATGCCCGGGCGTTGCGCCCATCGAATGAACTGCACCACAAGATCGAAATATGAAAATCACCGCAAAAAAATGTGGGAGCGAGCTTGCTCGCGATGACTGACTAACATCCAACATCTCTGTCGACTGTTACGCCGCTATCGCGAGCAAGCTCGCTCCCACAGAGGTCTTACAGAACGTCGAGCAGTTCGACGTCGAACACCAGTACGCTGTGCGGCGGAATGCTGCCAACGCCTTGAGCGCCGTAAGCCAGTTCGCTCGGCACGTACAGACGCCATTTGCTGCCGGCATTCATCAGTTGCAGGGCTTCGGTCCAGCCAGCGATCACGCCGCCAACCGGGAATTCTGCAGGCTGGCCGCGCTCGTAGGAGCTGTCGAACACCGTGCCGTCGATCAGGGTGCCGTGGTAGTGGGTACGCACCTGATCTTCACGGGTCGGCTTCGCGCCTTCACCAGCAGTCAG
This sequence comes from Pseudomonas mucoides, assembly GCF_015461845.1. Taxonomy (GTDB): domain Bacteria; phylum Pseudomonadota; class Gammaproteobacteria; order Pseudomonadales; family Pseudomonadaceae; genus Aquipseudomonas; species Aquipseudomonas mucoides. Next base: position 85,062 of record NZ_JACOPW010000006.1, read on the forward strand.
CACTTCGAATTGCAGGCCGGAAGCCAGGGTGGTGATGCCTTCACGCTTGGCGTTTTCAGCCAGGAAAGCCAGGCCTTCGCCAGCAGCCGCTTCAGCCTTGGCAGCCGCTTCGGCTTGCATGATTTCACGGATCACCTTGAAGCTGGCGGACATTTCTTCCTGGCCAACACGGCTTTCCTTACCGGCGAAGGCATCGGTCAGACCCGCCAGGATCGCGTCCAGGCTAACGCCCGGTGGCGGGTTGTCGCGCAGTTGGTCGCCCAGCTGACGGCCAATACCGTAGCTGACGCGGGTTTCGTCGGTGGACAGATTTACTTCGGACATGACACTGCTCCGCTGTGCGGACGGCCCGGGAACTTGCCGTGCGTGCACAGCGCGTCCCGGAGCGCCCGGAACCAAAAGGGCCAGCAGACTAGCACAGATGGCATCGTCCTGATGAGGGCTGTCAGTGATGCCAGGAAGAGCGGAAGGCAATCGGCACCTTCAGACTTTCCCCCACGCTGGCACCCAGCCCGCACATTTCATCATGAACCGAGGCGTGAACCAGATTGAAGGGTAAGGTCGGGAATTTATGCAGCACCTGACGAGCATGCTCGACCGAGCGCAGGTGGAACATATGGTCGTGGGCATCGCTCAAGGGATACGCGGCACCGTGCATGCGCGCTTCCAGCAGATAGATCCCGCCTTCCATGGAGATCAGGTTCAACTCATCGACTTTCCCTGCGAGGGCATATGCGCGTAGTTCAACAAGGTTCATGAAGGCACCTCATACAATGGCGAGCCAAGACTACTTACAGGGATAGGCCCCGGCGCATCAAAGTACAAGCCAGCAACGGCACCGCCCGTCCGGTTCGACCATCTCTCCTTGCGGGAGCGTGGCTTGCCAGCGATGGCATCAGCGCGGTTTAGCGCCAGACCGAGATGATGCCATCGCGGGCAAGCCACGCTCCCACAGGGATTTTGGGCGAATCAGTGCTTGGTCAGCTTGTCCAGATAACCCATGGCGAAGGCCGACACGACGAATGTCATGTGGATGATCACGTACCACTTCAAATGCTCGGGATCGACGTTCTTGGCGTCCATGAAGATCCGCAGAAGGTGGATAGAGGAAATCGCCACGATGGAAGCGGCCACTTTCATCTTCAGGGAAGAAGAATCCATGGTGCCCAGCCAGTTGAGCTTTTCCTTATGGTCATCGATGTCCAGTTCAGAGACGAAGTTCTCATAACCTGAAATCATCACCATCACCAGCAAACCGCCCACCAGCGCCATGTCGATCAGCGACAGCAGCACCAGGATCAAGTCCGATTCCGCCATCGAAAACACGTTGGGGATAACATGGAAAACTTCCTGGAAGAACTTCAGCGCCAGCGCCAGCAGCCCAAGCGACAACCCGAAGTAGATCGGCGCCAGCAGCCAGCGGGAGGCGTACATTGCATTTTCGATAAAGCGTTCCATTGAATCTCACACAGGGGTTGAAAATGGCCGCGAGTATACCAGCCACCCGTCGCTATCCAGAAGCTGCCAGGAACCATCGAGAAATCCGCCACCTGCGCCGTGTGTCACAAAGTTTTTCTGCTAGTGTCCAGACTATTGACCGCTCAGCGACATCGGACAGGAAGACTGGGAATGGATGTGCGATTGCCTTTAACGAGTGTCGGCATTTGCCTGACGTTGCTGATGAGCGGCTGCTCGCCCGGCGAGGACAAGCATCAGGTCAGCCTCGAGGAAAAAACCGCACAGTTCGAACAATCGCTGGATCAGATCCAGGACCCGAAACTCAAGGACGCCGTGTCCGAGCTCGGCGGCTCACTGCTGCTGCTCGAACGTGCGCAACTCAAGCTCGACAGCAAACCGGTGGAAACCGAATACGGCGAAGATGCCCTCGCCGTGCTCAAGCACTACCCAACGCCACAGGCCCTGGTAGACACCTACATCAATGGCCTGTTCGTGCTGCACAAGGATTCCAGCTCCGATTACCTGACCGACCTGCAACCGGTATTCCCGTTCAACTTCAATATTCCGGCGGCATTCCTGTTCCCCCATGGCCTGGAATGGCAATCGGTGACGCTGAGCAACAAACGGGTCATCCCCTTCCAACCCGAATGGTCGGAAACCGATCCCGGCATCCAGCTCAGCCCGTCGAGCTCCAACCTGACCAACCCCGACGACCTGACGGTGACCTACCCTTTCATCGACGGCCTGGATGTCGACAAGAAGAACCAACCGCAACCGGTGAGCCTGCAAGGCAAAGTCGAAGTGATCGCACCCCGCCGGCTCTACAGCGTTGTCCTGAGCAAAAAGGACGTCGGCCAGACCCGCACCAACGACAACCTCAGCGTCACCCTGTTGAAGCTCGGAAAGAACTACGCCGAAATCGAGTACAACAACAGCGTACCGGTGGCCCCAGAAGTCGGTGAAACACCGTTGAACCCACTGATCGTCCAGGCCAGGGACAGCACCGGGCAATTTCTCTCGCGCTCCGGATCGATCAACGAAACCCCCACGCAAATTGCCTTCTACCAAAAACAACTGGCGAAAATGCAGCAACAGAAAACCTGGAGCGAGGCGTTCGAAAAACAGCTCAATGACGAACAGCGTACGTTCGAGCAGCAGCAAGGCCAGCATTATTCCAAGGTGTACTTCAACGGGCCGATCGAGACCCTTGAAGTCAGCCTGTTGGATTTCTCGACCGCCACCGTCACACGCAAGGACTTGAACTTGCCGGTACGCCGCTTCGACCCACACACCACGGCAAAAACCGTGCAGCCGCTGAACTTGCCGGTGGTGGTGTATGACGATCAGGCGCCAAACTGGCTCAAGGGCGCGACACTGAGTGAGGAGCAGCTGAAAAAAAGCATCAACGTCAATCAGTCGGTGGACGACCCGAGTGCCGCGCGCATCGAATTCGATCACCCCAGAAGTTTCAACGACGAGTTGCTCGGCACGTCATTCAGCCCCGGCAATAGCCCGGTCAGTTTCTTTACCGCGGACAGCAGCGGTAAACGCGATGAGCCGATCGAACTGCCACCGGAGGCCTATCAGGTCGACCCTCTGCGCGGCACGATCACCTACGACCTGAACCTGTTTCCGCAAACGCCGGCGTTCGCCGTGGGCTCCATGCCCTTGTTCCTGGCCACGGTCGACAAGCAATCGCTCGACGCACAGAAATTGCCCAAGGGGCTTGAGCTCAAAGGCAATGCGCTGGTGGTGGATGCGAAACTGTTTCCTGCGCAGGACTGGCGATTTTTCGCCAGGGACGACAGCGGGAACTACCTGAAGGAGATTCTTGCGGTCACTCATGACGCTGGTGCCGATGGTCCGGCGTTATTTGACGTGCACTACTTCTATGGCCAGCCCACACGTCTGGAAACTTATCAGCGAACCGACCTCACCACTGTGCAATATGGTTTCGAGGTCAAACTGGCCAAGGCTGATCTGAGCCAGCTCGACCAATAACCCATCAGTGCTCGAAGCCACCCAGATTGCGGCAACGACCGCCGTTGATTTCCCGCAGCTGGGCTTGCAGGTGCAAACACCAGATTTGGGGATCATCGGCCAGTTCGTAGCCGTGCAGCGTCAGGCTTTCCACAATAGTGTCGAGGATGGATTCAGCCACGAAAGGGCCATGAAACGGGCCTTGTGCCTTGATGGCTGAAGGTTGCTCGCCAGCCATTCCGGCGGCGAAGAGCAAGGTCCACATGCCGGTATCTCCCGCCAAAGGGCGGATGGCACACTCGATACGGGTCACTAGGCCCAGGCATTGACGGGTAAGGCAGAGGTTGCGCGACATGGCGGCGACCCTCGGTAGATCCGGTATTCAGCCCCCGTGGGAAGGCTGTTTCGATCCTGTGATTGCTGTCGATATCCTTGAACCAGAGAATAGAAGAAAAGTCTGGCCAGCACGTCAGGCGAGACCAGAAGGCGCCGAATGGTCATAGTGTGAATATTGACGCCAGACTGATGGCACTTTTACTTGGATTCACACAAAAAAATGTGGGAGCGAGCTTGCTCGCGATAAGGCTCTAACATTCAACATCTCTGTTGTCTGAAAGTCCGCAATCGCGAGCAAGCTCGCTCCCACAGTGGATCGGGATGAGCCTCAGATTCGTTTGTCTCAGGCCGGCTTGGCCTCGACCAACGCTTCCTGCGCCGCTTCTTTCTCGGCTTCCTTGAGGTCTTCCTCGCTGATCATTTCCGCGATCACCCGCAGGCGCTCCACCACCCGCGCATTGACGCTGCCTTCAGGGAATTCGCCATTTTCATTCGGCGCCCCCGCCGGCTCGCCGACCAACAGGCTCAACGCTTCGTCCGCCTGACGCACCGCGTAAACATGGAACTGCCCCGCACGCACGGCAGCCAGCACCTTCTCGTCGAGCATCAAGGTGGCAACGTTCGCCTGCGGAATGATCGCACCTTGTTTGCCGGTCAGTCCGCGCGCTTCGCAGAGGCGGAAGAAGCCTTCGATCTTCTCGTTGACCCCGCCCACGGCCTGCACTTCACCGAACTGGTTGATCGAACCGGTGATCGCAAAGCACTGCTTGAGCGGTGTTTTCGACAAGGCCGAAATCAGCGTACAGGCTTCGCCCAGCGACGCACTGTCGCCATCGACATAACCGTAGGATTGCTCCAGGGCGATGCTCGCGGAAATCGCCAGCGGGAATTCCTGAGCGTAACGACTACCCAGATACCCGGTGAGGATCATCACGCCTTTGGAGTGAATCGGCTGCCCGAGGTTGACCTCACGCTCGATGTCGACAATGCCGCTGCCGCCCGGATACACCGTGGCGGAAATCCGCGCCGGTACACCGAAGGCCGAGTCGCCGACTTCCAGCACTGTCAGGCCGTTGCACTTGCCGACGGCGGCGCCATCGGTGTCGATCAGGATGATCCCGGCCAGCATGTCATCAAGAATCCGCGCCGAGACGCGCCCGGTACGGGTGGCCTTGGCCTTGAGCGCACGCTCGATGTGCCCGGCGTCGGTCATTTCATCGCCCGCCAGGTGGCGAATGAAATCCGCCTCGCTGACCAGTTGGAACAGATCGCCGATGCGCGCCGACAAACGCCCCTGGTGTTCAGCCAGACGCGCGCTGTAAGTCGCCAGACGTGCGACGGCATCCGCCGTCAGCGGCGCCATGCCTTCTTCGGAGGTGCGGGTTTTGAGCAACTGGGCGAACTGCTCCAGGCTCTCGTCGACCATCGGGATGTCTTCATCGAAGTCCACCAGGACGCGGAACATCTCCTGGAAGTCCGGATCAAGGTCTTGCAGCGTGTAATACAGCTGACGGGCACCGATGATGATGACTTTGACCGCCAGCGGAATGTGTTGCGGCGTCAGGGTGACAGTGGCCAGTCGCCCCAGTTCACCCAACGGCGATTCCATTTTCAGCTTGCGCGATTGCAGGGCGCGCTTGAGCGCATCCCAGACGAACGGCTCGCTGAGCATTTTTTCCGCTTCAAGAATCAGGAAGCCGCCGTTCGCCCGGTGCAAGGCACCCGGTCGCAGTTGTCGGTAGGTCGTGTACAGCGCACCCTGATCGGTGCTGTATTCAATCCGGCCGAACAGGTTTTCGTAAGTCGGGTGCGGCTCGAACACCACCGGCGCACCGCCGCTGGCCGAATGCCCGACCACCAGGCTCGGCGCGTATTGCTCTTCCAGCAGCTTGCGGGCAATGGCGTCGGTCTTGCTGTCGTCCACCAGTTGCTCGACCACCGTCTTCAGCAGGTAAACCTGCATCGCTTGCAGGTAACCGCATACAGCCGCGTTCTCGGCGTACTTCTCCGACAACGGCGACAACAGCGGCTGCAAGGCCAGGGTAATGGTCTCTTCGTTGAGGTGGCGCAGTTGATTGCTCGACTCACGCTTCCATTGCGGCAGGCTGGCGAGCTCCTCATTCAGACGCTCTTCCAGGCCGGAAATATCATCGTGAAAACGCTCGCGATCAGCTTCCGGCAATTGGGCGAACTCCGCTTCGTCCAGCGCCTTGCCTTCACTCATCGGGGTAAACGCGATGTTGCTGGCGTCGCGATACAGCGCGACTTCTTTCTCCAGGGCCAGGCGCTCGATGACGTCCAGCGCCTTGTCGTAACGCTGGTTGAAGGCGCGGTCGATGGCGCTTTTCTTTTGCTGGTAGGACGGGTGTTCAAACACCGCAGGAAAGGTCGCCAGCAGGTTATCGATCAAGCCGTTGATGTCGCCGATGAAGGCACCGGCGGTGCCCGACGGCAATTCCAGGGCGCGGGGCTCGCGCGGCTCATCGAAATTGTTGACGTAGACCCAGTCCGCCGGGGCCTGCTGGCGTTTGGCTTCGGCCTTCAGGTAGCGTTTGACGAACGAAAACCGGCCGGTGCCGGGTTCCCCCATGACGAACACGTTGTAACCGGGGCGTGGCATGGCCACACCGAACTGCAAGGCTTCGACCGCACGTTCCTGGCCAAGCACACCGCGGAAGGGCTCCAGATCATTGGTGGTAGAGAAGCTGAACTGTTCAGCGGAAAACGGACGGGTCAGCGCTTCAGGCGCTAGACGCAAGCTGGCAGCAACAGGATCAGGCATCGGGCTTCCTTACATCAGGCGGGGCAGATAGCGGCATTCTGGCGCTGCCCATACCCCACTTGCAAGGCGCGCCTCCAGCCAAAGCATAGACAAACTGCCATCCTCAGGCAGGCCGGGGCTAAATCACTGATTTCGGCGAATGTTTTGCAAAAAATCACGGAACCCCGTGATCGTGCCTAAACTCCAAACTGCGCGGCTGGACTAATAACCGGCCCAACTGGCGCCGACACGGGCCAGAACCCCTTGTCCATTGGTATGCACACTAAGAGAACATAGCTATGAAACGGATTCTTCTCGGTACTCTCTTCACCGTTGTATCCCTCAACGCCATGGCGCAAGCCCCAGGCGGGCCGGATTGCGGTTGGGGCAACATGCTGTTCGAAGGTCAGCGTGGCACCCCGGCTCACTTCCTGGCCTCCACCACCAACGGCACCTCCGGCAACGCAACCTTCGGTATGACCTCCGGCACCAACGGCTGCGCAACGAATGCGTCGCTGACCTACGGCGGCAAATCCTGGTTTGCCATGAATGGCATGATGAACGAGCTGTCCGAAGACATGGCCAAAGGTCAGGGCGAAGCGCTGACCACTTACGCCGTGGTCCTGGGCGTGGCGCCGGAAGACCGTGCGCATTTCGCCGCCGTGACTCACGAGCACTTCCAGCAAATCTTCAGCAAGGCTGACGTGACCGCTGAAGACGTGCATACCAACACCCTGGCCGTTCTGAAGAGCGATCCGCGTCTGGCCAAGTACGCCACTCAAGCTTAAGCTCGAACCGCCCGCTCCTTTCGGGGAGCGGATTTATTTTTTTGACCCGCCCCTCCTTGGGTCTTTGTTTTTTTCGACTTAAGTTGCCCACTATGCTCAAACGCCTTGCCTGGCTGGCGCTCTGTGTCTGCGCCCCGCTGGCCGCCGCGCCGCACATCGAACCTCAACGTTTGCAGCAACTGGCCAATGACCCCTTCTGGATTTCCCTGGGCCACTATGAAACCGCCAAGCTCGGCGGCTGGCGCAGCTATGTCAGCGACAAGAAATTCTTCCTTGCGCCCGACGGCAACGAACACCCCGACCATGAACTGGCCGCCACCGTGCAAGCGTTGTACGCCCCGGCCAGCGCCGGCGAACACCACGCCCAATGCGTCTATCCGGCCCGTACCCGCTGGCTGAAAGCACAGCTCAACCTGACCGATCTGCCGACACTGGACTGCCGCGAATTCAAGCAATGGTTCAAGGACGTCTCGCCCCACAGTGCGGTGATGATTTTCCCGGCAGCGTATTTGAACAGTCCGTCATCAATGTTTGGCCACACGTTGCTGCGCATCGACCAGGCTGATGTACAGAGCGACCACACGGCCCTGCTCAGTTATGCGATCAACTTCGGCGCCTACATCGAAGGTTCGGACAACAGCATCCTCTATGCCTGGAAAGGCTTGATGGGCGGTTATCCGGGGCTGTTCGCGCTGGTGCCCTATCAGGAAAAACTCTCGGAATACCGCAGCCTCGAGAACCGTGACTTGTGGGAATACCGGCTGAACCTGACCCAGGAAGAAACCGCACGCATGGTCGAGCATGTCTGGGAGCTGAAACAGATCAAGTTCGACTATTTTTTCTTCGACGAAAACTGCTCCTACCGCCTGCTGGAATTGCTGCAAGTGGCACGGCCGAGCCTGCGCCTGACCGAGCAATTCCCGCTGACTGCGATTCCGACCGACACCGTCAAAGCCGTGAAAGAGGCCGGTCTGGTGGAATCCATTCAATACCGCCCGTCCCGCGAACGTGAGTTGTTAAGTCGTGCCGAACCGCTGAACCCTGAAGAACAGCAATGGGTGCTCAAAGTCAGCGCCGATCAGAAACAGTTGCAGGCGCCCGCGTTCAAGGCGCAACCCAAGGCTCGCCAGGCGCTGATCATCGATGCGGCCTATCGTCTTGAACGCTACCGCGCCAATGGTCAGGAGCGCGACCCGGCGCGGGCTCAGCGCAGTTTCGAACTGCTGCGGGCGATCAACCAGAACCCGGCGCCGGAACTGGATATCCCACAACCCGGCCTGCCCGAGGATGGCCATGAATCGCGCACCTGGCAGGCCGGCATCGGCACCCGCGGTGACAAGGCGTTTGGCGAATACGGCTTGCGCATGGCCTATCACGATCTCAACGACAACGCCGAAAGCTTCCCGCTCGGCGCCCAGATTGAAATCCTGCAAATGAAACTGCGCCAGTACGAAGGCAATCACTGGCAGTTTCAGCAGCTGGATCTGGCGACAATTCGCTCCCTGACCCCGCGCAACGAGCTGCTGCAGCCGCTGTCGTGGCAGGTAACGGGCGGCCTGGAGCGGGTGCCGGGCAAGCATGACGACGAAACCCTGGTCAGCCACGTCAATGGCGGTGGCGGCGGTACCTGGCAATTGGGCGAGGACATGCTCGGTTTTGCACTGGGCACGGTGCGCATCGAACACAACAATGACTTCGCCGAATTCATCGCCCCCGCGGCGGGCTTCAACACTGGCGTACTGTGGAAAAACCCACTGGGCAACTTCAGTCTGGAGACCAAGGGCGATTTCTTCACCAATGGCGAAGTGCGCCGCAACATCAGCCTGAATCAGCAGTGGGAACTGTCGCGCAACCTCGGCCTGCGCCTGAGCGCCCAGCGCGACTTCAGCCACCTCGCCACACCCGAGAACGAAGTGATGCTTGAAGTGAAGTGGTATCACTACTGACTAAAATCCACCGCCCCCCCTGTAGGCGTGAGCCTGCTCGCGATAGCGGACTGTCATTCAGCATTGATGTCGACTGTCACACCGCTATCGCGAGCAGGCTCACTCCTACACGGGGATTGGCGTTATCCGACAGATTCATCACAGGCCTTTCACACACGCCTCACGAATCCACTTCTAGACTTCCCTTATAGCCGTTGCACGGCCCGGGAGTTTGAGATGTGGCGCTGCGTTGCAGTCATAGGTGTGTTGATATTGATCGCAGGTTGCCAGACAACCCACGAAGAGTTGATCTCCAAAGGTTATCCACCGGCTTTCGCCGACGGCTTCGATGACGGTTGCAGCAGTGGACGGCAAGCCGCCGGGGCGATCAGTGGCGAATTTCGCAAAAACGTCCCGCGTTATCTCAAGGACAAGCAGTACGCCGAAGGCTGGAGCGATGGCTTTCGTCAGTGTCAGGCCATGCTCGAGAACCAGAACCGCGATGACTATCGCAGCCACCATTGGGACGACCGGGACAAAGCCTGGCAGCAACAGAAAGACCAGGACGCTGCACGTGCCTATCACTCGCCATGAGTCGCTTACAGACATCCGCCGAAACTAAAGGCCTGCAACCATGGCCCAAACCCTATAACGGGAGAAGACCATGAGCCGGGCATTCGTCAACGAAGATAACGCCGCCGAGCAAGCCGATCAGCCGGTCGAACGGCAGGTCAGCACACAACCCAATTACGTCACACCCACAGGACTTGCGCAGTTGCAGGCGAAAGTCGCCGAGGTGCAAAACCTGATCAATGAACAGAGCGCGAAAGGTGAACTGGCCGACAAACAGCGCCAGGCCGACCTTGAGCGTGACTGGCGGTATTTCAACCAGCGACTGCAAAGCGCTCAACTGGTCGTGACTGCTTCCTCGACCGACAAGGTACAGATTGGCGCCTGGGTGACCTTTGCCGATGAACAGGGCAGCGAACAACGTGTGCAGTTGGTGGGTGAGGATCAGGCGGATGCCGCCAGCGGATTAATCAATTGGGGCTCGCCGTTGGGGCGGGCGTTGTTGGGCGCGCGGGTGGGGGATGAGGTGGTTTGGAAACGGCCGGTGGGGGATTTGGTGATTGAGGTGTTGAGCATAGATATTGAGTGACCATCAGGCCGCCTTCGCGACTGGGTCTATCTGAACGCCCATAAAAAAACGGAGCCCCGGAGGCTCCGTTTTTTATGCAACCGACCCGATATCAGGCCAGTTTCTTGTGCCGTACACGATGCGGCTGGGTAGCCGCTTCGCCGAGACGCTTGCGGCGGTCGGCTTCGTATTCGGTGTAGTTACCTTCGAAGAACACCGCTTGCGAATCGTCTTCGTACGCCAGGATGTGGGTCGCGACGCGGTCAAGGAACCACCGATCGTGAGAGATCACAATGGCGGCGCCCGGGAAGTCCAGCAGGGCTTCTTCCAGGGAACGCAGGGTTTCAACGTCGAGGTCGTTGGACGGTTCGTCGAGCAGCAGGACGTTGCCGCCCTCTTTCAGGGTCAGGGCCAGGTGCAAGCGACCCCGCTCACCACCGGACAGGTCCTTGACGAACTTCTGCTGATCGCCGCCCTTGAAGTTGAAGCGACCGACGTAGGTACGCGACGGGATCTCGTAGTTGCCGATGCGGATCTGGTCCGAACCGTCGGAGATCTGCTGGAACACGGTCTTGCTGCCGTCCAGGTCTTCTCGGCTCTGATCGACACACGCCAGTTGCACGGTTTCGCCGACTTCGATGCTGCCCGAATCCGGTTGTTCCTTGCCCATCAGCATGCGGAACAGGGTCGATTTACCGGCACCGTTACCGCCGATCACGCCCACGATGGCGCCTTTAGGCATGGAGAACGACAGGTTGTCGATCAACACGCGATCGCCGTAACCCTTGGAGACGTTCTTGAACTCGATGACCTTGTCGCCCAGGCGCGGACCGGCCGGGATGTAGATCTCGTTGGTTTCGCTGCGCTTCTGGAATTCCTGCGATTGCATTTCTTCGAAGCGTTGCAGACGAGCCTTGGATTTGGACTGGCGGGCCTTGGCGCCTTTGCGCACCCACTCCAGTTCTTCCTTCATGGCTTTTTCGTGAGCCGATTGCTGCTTGGATTCAGCGGCCAGACGATCGGACTTGGCTTCGAGCCAACCCGAATAGTTGCCCTCGTACGGAATACCGGCGCCGCGGTCGAGTTCCAGAATCCAGCCGGCAACGTTGTCCAGGAAGTAACGGTCGTGCGTGATCGCTACCACGGTGCCCGGGAAGTCGTGCAGGAAGTGCTCCAGCCAGGCGACGGAATCGGCGTCCAGGTGGTTGGTCGGTTCGTCGAGCAGCAGCATGTCGGGGGCGGACAGCAGCAGGCGGCACAGGGCCACACGACGCTTTTCACCACCGGACAGGAATTCGACCTTGGCATCCCACGCCGGCAGGCGCAGCGCATCGGCGGCGACTTCCAGTTGGCGATCCAGGTTGTGACCGTCGCTGGCTTGCAGGATAGCTTCGAGCTTGGCCTGTTCTGCCGCCAGTTTGTCGAAGTCGGCATCTTCTTCAGCGTAAGCCGCGTAGACCTCGTCCAGGCGCGCCTGGGCGTTCTTGATCACGCTGACCGCTTCCTCGACCACTTCACGCACGGTCTTGGTCGGGTCCAGGATCGGTTCCTGTGGCAGGTAGCCGATGTTCAGCTCCTGCATCGGACGGGCTTCGCCCTCGAACTCGGTGTCGACGCCGGCCATGATTTTCAGCAGCGTGGACTTACCCGAACCGTTGAGGCCGAGTACGCCGATCTTGGCGCCGGGGAAGAACGACAGAGAAATGTTTTTCAGGATTTCCCGCTTCGGCGGAACAACTTTGCCCAGCCGATGCATGGTGAAGACGTATTGAGCCATGGAGAACCTTGGGTCAGTGACAGATGAATGATTGCAGCGCAGGCGAAGCCCGGCCAGACCGTGCGCGTCGTTCGATTGATGGGGGTCAATGCGTGCGCGCTGAAAAAGTCTGAGTTTAGGAGCTGGAACGCTCCCGCGTAACCGGCAAAGCTACCTGAATGACGGAAGGCAGTCCAGCCGACAGGGGCTGGCACTTAGCCACAACTCAAGGCATGCTAGCCGCCCTTCGGGCGTCAGGCTTATAGTGCACGTCGCGCCAGTCCAGTCAAACCGCAGGATTCCAGTTTGCCTAATGCCACCCCGCCAGTTCCCGTGAGCGCCCCCAGTCCTGCGACCGGCTCGCCCCTGCGCGGAACCTTGAAAGGCGCACTGGCCACCCTCGTCCTGTTACTGCTCGCGCTGCTGTTCTGGCAGTTGCTGGATCAACTTCGCGAAACCCAGAAACACCAGCGCCAATACACCATCGATTACACCGCCGACCTGGCCGCGCAAATCAGCCTGAACATGGCGCTCAACGCCCAGATCGCCCTTAACCTGCTACCGATCGTCGAGCAACCGCAAAGTGCCGACGAACAACAGGCGTTACTGCGCAAGCTGCAGCAGTCATTGCCCGAATTGCGCAGCCTGGCGTTGCTCAGTCCCTCCGGAAAGATTATCAGCGACAGTGCCACTGACAGTCAGGACGCCGACTACCTGAGTGAACTGGTGCGGCGCAGTCACGCCCAGGCGCACTATTTCAGTAATGCCGATGACGGCTCCATGGTGCATCTACTATTGCATCAGGCCAGCGGCAGCACGCGAGGCTATTGGGCCTTGCGCCTGACACCGACCTTTTTCTCGGCCCTGACCAAACAAAACGAAGCCGGCATCCGCCCGCTGTGGCTGGTGGAGAACCGCGTCAATCGCCAGATCATCAGCCGCGATGATGCATTGCCGTCAAGCACGCCAACCGTGCTGACGCCAGATGAACTGGCCAGCAGTGTGCTGACCGTTCCCCTGAGCAGCAGCGACTGGCAGTTGCGTGGGTTGTTCGATCGGCAGCGGGTGCTCGAAGACCTGCTGCCGGCCTTCATCGGCAAATGCCTGCTGGGCCTGGCGCTCTCGTTACTGCCCTTCATTGCGTTGCTGAACATGCGCCGGCGTCAACGCCAGGTGCATGAAGGCCGTCGACGTTATCAGGACATTTTCGAAGGGACGGGAGTTGCCCTCTGTGTTCTCGATGTTTCCGGGCTCAAGAACGTTTTCGACAAGGCGCAGCTGAACAGCAGCGAACAATTGCAGGCCTGGCTTGATAATCCGGAACAACGACGGCAACTGCTGCAGGAGCTGCGCATCACCGAGGTCAACCTGGTTGCCCTGCAACTGCTCAACGTCAATTCCTGCGATCAAGCCTGGAACCTGCTGATCGACGGCAATCCGCTGGACGGCACCGCCATCGGCAATCAAGTGCTTGAAGCGGTGCTCAACCAGCAAAACCAGCTGGAGCTGGAAATCAAATTGCAGGGCGCCAATGAGCGTGATCAGCATTTGTGGCTGGTTCTGCGCCTGCCGGCCGATCAGGACGACTATAAAGCGGTGATCCTGAGCATCACCGACATCACCAGCCGCAAGCTGATCGAGCTGTCGCTGCTGGAACGTGAAGGGTTCTGGTCCGATGTGGTGCGCACCGTGCCGGATCACCTGTACGTGCAGGATGTGATCAGCCAGCGGATGATTTTCAGTAACCACCACCTGGGCCAGACCCTGGGTTACGACCGCACCGAACTGCATCAAATGGGTGAGTATTTCTGGGAAATCCTGCTGCACCCCGAAGACGCCGATTTCTACCACCGCTCCCGCCAGACCCAGCGCCAGGCGGGTTACAGTCAATTGATGCAGTGCCAGCTGCGCTTCCGTCATCGCGACGGCAAATGGCGGCGATTCGAGATTCGTGAACAGGCCCTGGCACGGGACAAGCACAATCAAGTCACGCGCATCATTGGCGTGGCCAAGGACATCACCGACCAGATCGAAGCCAGCGAATCGTTGCGCGACAGCGAGCAGCGTTACCGGATGCTCGCCGAAAGCATCAGCGACGTGATTTTCTCCACCGACAGCAAGCTGTCGCTCAACTACGTCAGCCCCTCGGTGCAAGCCGTGCTGAGTTATGACTCAGACTGGATCTTCCAGAACGGTTGGCAATCGATCGTCGCCAACCCGCAACAACTGACCGGCATCTTCACCCTGATGGACCGGGTCAGCAAAGCGCTGGATAAACCCGAGCAACTGGCGCTGTTGCGCAGCCAGGTGCAGACCCAACTGTTTCTGTTCGATTGCCTGCGGGCCGACGGTCGAAAGATTCCCATCGAGCTGCGGCTGGTGCTGGTCTGGGACGAACACGGTGCCTTCGAAGGCGTGCTCGGTGTCGGTCGCGACATCAGCCAGCAGCGCCGGGCCGAGAAAGACCTGCGCATGGCGGCCACGGTATTTGAGCACTCGACCTCGGCGATCCTGATCACCGACCCGGCCGGTTACATCGTTCAGGCCAACGAAGCGTTCAGTCGCGTCAGTGGTTACGCCGTGGAACAGGTGCTCGACCAGTTGCCGAACATCCTGACCGTCGACGAGCAGCAGGAAGCGCATCTGCGCTATGTGCTCAAGCAACTTCATCAAAACAGCACGTGGGAAGGTGAAGTCTGGCTCAAGCGCCGTAGCGGCGAACACTATCCGGCCTGGGTCGGTATCACGGCGGTACTCGATGACGAAGGCGACCTGGCCAGTTACGTGTGCTTCTTCAGCGACATCAGCGAACGCAAGGCCAGTGAGCAGCGGATTCACCGCCTCGCCTACTACGACGCCCTGACCCACCTGCCCAACCGCACGCTGTTCCAGGATCGCCTGCACACCGCGCTGCAATCGGCGGAACGACAGAAGTCGTGGGTGGTGCTGATGTTCCTCGACCTTGACCGTTTCAAACCGATCAACGACTCCCTCGGTCACGCCGCCGGCGACCGCATGCTCAAGGAAATGGCCACGCGCCTGCTCGGCTGCGTCGACGATGACGACACCGTGGCACGCATGGGCGGCGATGAATTCACCTTGCTGCTGCAGCCGAAGGTCAACCGTGAAGTCGCGCTGAACCGGGCGATCCACGTGGCAGAACAGATTCTCGCCAGCCTGGTAAAACCCTTTGTGCTCGAAGGGCGCGAGTTCTTCGTCACGGCCAGTATCGGCATCGCCCTGAGCCCGCAGGACGGCAACGAACTCAGTCAGTTGATGAAGAACGCCGACACGGCGATGTACCACGCCAAGGAACGCGGCAAGAATAATTTCCAGTTTTATCAGGCGGACATGAACGCCAGCGCCCTGGAACGCCTGGAGCTGGAAAGCGACTTGCGCCACGCGTTGGAACAGAACGAATTCGTGCTGTATTACCAACCGCAGTTCAGCGGCGATGGTAAACGCCTGACCGGTGCCGAAGCCTTGCTGCGCTGGCGTCATCCGCGACGCGGACTGGTGCCGCCGGGGGATTTCATTCCGGTGCTCGAAGAGCTCGGTCTGGTGGTGGATGTCGGCGACTGGGTGATCGCCGAAGCCTGCCGTCAGCTCAAGACCTGGCACCAGACCAAGGTCCGTGTGCCGAAGGTGTCGGTGAACATCTCGGCGCGGCAGTTCTCCGACGGCCAGCTGGGCACGCGGATCGCCACCATTCTCAGGGAAACCGGCCTGCCGCCGGCGTGCCTGGAGCTGGAACTGACCGAAAGTATCCTGATGCGCGAAGTCAGCGAAGCGATGCAGATACTCGCCGGGTTGAAGAACCTCGGCCTGAGCATTGCGGTCGACGACTTCGGCACCGGTTATTCATCGCTCAACTACCTCAAGCAATTCCCGATCGATGTGCTGAAAATCGACCGCACCTTCGTCGATGGGCTGCCGTCGGGCGAACAGGATGCACAGATTGCCCGAGCGATCATCGCCATGGCCCACAGCCTGAACCTGGCGGTGATCGCCGAAGGCGTGGAAACCCATGAGCAACTCGAATTCCTGCGTGAGCATGGGTGCGATGAGGTTCAGGGGTATCTGTTCGGACGACCGATGCCGGCCAATCGGTTTGAGGCGCAGTTCAGCAATGATGCGCTCTTCATGTTCGACTGAGATTTTGTGCGGCAGCGACCGGCCCTATCGCGAGCAAGTTCGCTCCCACAGGTTTTTGGGGTGTACACCCCCTTTGTGAACACCGCAGATCCACTGTCGG
The DNA here is from genome assembly GCF_015461845.1 of Pseudomonas mucoides. GTDB lineage: Bacteria > Pseudomonadota > Gammaproteobacteria > Pseudomonadales > Pseudomonadaceae > Aquipseudomonas > Aquipseudomonas mucoides. The sequence continues at coordinate 101,459 of NZ_JACOPW010000006.1, forward strand.
AGCGAGCTTGCTGGCGATGAGGCCAGCACGATCACCGCTGATCCCGTCATGAAGCCCACTTGTCTGCGACATGATGTCCTTTCATATGCCATCTAAAAGCGGTTGGGTTAGAATGCCCCCCTTTTCTGCCCCCGATCCTTGAGGACCGCCATGTTCAGCCGTGATTTGACTATTGCCAAGTACGACGCCGATCTTTTTGCCGCCATGGAGCAAGAAGCTCAGCGCCAGGAAGAACACATCGAGCTGATCGCTTCGGAAAACTACACCAGCCCAGCGGTGATGGAGGCTCAAGGCTCGGTACTGACCAACAAGTACGCCGAAGGCTACCCGGGCAAGCGCTACTACGGTGGTTGCGAGTTCGTCGACGTCGTCGAGCAGCTTGCAATTGATCGTGCCAAGGAACTGTTCGGCGCCGATTACGCCAACGTTCAACCGCACGCCGGTTCCCAAGCCAACAGCGCCGTTTACCTGGCCCTGCTGTCGGCTGGCGACACCATCCTGGGCATGAGCCTGGCCCACGGTGGTCACCTGACCCACGGTGCCAGCGTTTCATCCTCCGGCAAACTGTACAACGCCATCCAGTACGGCATCGACGCCAACGGCCTGATCGACTACGACGAAGTCGAGCGTCTGGCGGTTGAGCACAAGCCGAAAATGATCGTGGCCGGTTTCTCTGCCTACTCGCAGATTCTTGACTTCCCACGCTTCCGCGAAATCGCTGACAAAGTCGGTGCTTACCTGTTCGTCGACATGGCCCACGTGGCCGGTTTGGTCGCCGCTGGCGTCTACCCGAACCCGGTGCCATTCGCTGACGTCGTGACCACCACCACGCACAAGACCCTGCGCGGTCCACGTGGCGGCCTGATCCTGGCTCGCGCCAACGCCGACATCGAGAAAAAGCTGAACTCCGCGGTATTCCCGGGCGCCCAGGGTGGCCCGCTGGAGCACGTGATCGCCGCTAAAGCGATCTGCTTCAAGGAAGCGCTGCAGCCTGAGTTCAAGACCTACCAGCAACAAGTGGTGAAAAACGCCAAGGCCATGGCCGGCGTATTCATCGAGCGCGGTTTCGACGTGGTATCGGGCGGTACTGAAAACCACCTGTTCCTGCTGTCGCTGATCAAGCAGGAAATCTCCGGTAAAGACGCTGACGCCGCTCTGGGCAAGGCGTTCATCACCGTGAACAAGAACTCCGTGCCAAACGACCCTCGCTCCCCGTTCGTCACCTCCGGCCTGCGCTTCGGCACTCCGGCGGTAACCACTCGCGGCTTCAAGGAAGCCGAGTGCAAGGAACTGGCTGGCTGGATCTGCGACATCCTGGCTGACCTGAACAACGAAGCGGTGATCGACGCCGTTCGTGAGAAGGTCAAGGCCATCTGCAAGAAACTGCCGGTGTACGGCGCTTAATTGCACCGCTAGACCAGCAACATGAAAAACCGGCCAGAGATGGCCGGTTTTTTTTTCACCTGTGATTTTTTCGAGGGTCGAAAAGGCTCAAGATCGGGGCATTCCGCGCAACTGGTAAGACCGGTCATGCCACTGATGCAATTTCTGCTTGCGACCACCTAAAACCTGCGTCTAGACTGCGCCTGCACTGGACATACCGGTAAGACCACAATAATTAAGTCCTGAATCTGATGCGCCTCGCGCACGGCAGCCAGGACACCGACCAGGATTCCTCCCATGCTCAGATGGTGCTCGCGTTCAATCTTCCTTCAAGTGGTTCTCGGACTGGTGCTCGGCATCGTCTGCGGGCTGACCCTTCCCGAATACTCCGCCCAGCTCAAACCCCTCGGCGACGGTTTCATCAAGCTGATCAAGATGCTCATTGGCCTGATCGTGTTTTGTGTGGTGGTCAGCGGCATCAGCGGTGCCGGCGATCTGAAGAAGGTCGGGCGCATTGGCCTCAAATCGGTGATTTACTTTGAAGTGTTGACCACCATCGCCTTGGTGATCGGCCTGGTCTTCGCCTTCAGCACCGGCATCGGCAGTGGCGCGAACATTCATCTGGATCAGCTCTCTGCTGCCGACATGGGTGACATCGCCCAGCGCGGCCAGCACATGCACACCACCACGCAATTCCTGATGGACCTGATCCCGACCTCGGTGATTGGCGCCTTCGCCGACAACAACATCCTGCAGGTGCTGCTGTTTTCGGTGCTGTTCGGCAGCGCGTTGAACCTGGTGGGCGAAGCGGCCTCGGGCATCTCCCGACTGATCAATGAACTGAGCCACGTCATTTTCCGCATCATGGGCATGATCGTGCGCCTGGCGCCGATCGGCGTGTTCGGCGCAATAGCCTTCACCACCAGCAAATATGGCCTGGATTCGCTGCAGCATCTGGGCAGCCTGGTCGGCCTGTTTTACCTGACGTGCGCCGCTTTTGTGTCGCTGATCCTCGGCCTGGTGATGCGCCTGTCCGGCCTGCGTATGTGGCCGCTGCTCAAGTACCTGCGCGAAGAACTGCTGATCGTCATGGGCACCGCTTCGTCAGACGCCGTGTTGCCGCAAATCATGCGCAAGCTTGAGCATCTGGGCATCGGCAGCTCGACGGTCGGGCTGGTGATTCCGACCGGTTACTCGTTCAACCTCGACGGTTTCTCGATTTACCTGACCCTCGCCATCGTGTTCATCGCCAACGCCACCGGTACGCCGCTGGCCATGACCGACTTGCTCACGATTCTGCTGGTGTCCTTGATCACGTCCAAAGGCGCCCACGGTATTCCCGGCTCGGCGCTGGTGATTCTCGCGGCCACCCTGACAGCGATCCCGGCGATTCCGGTGGTTGGCCTGGTGTTGGTGCTCGCGGTGGACTGGTTCATGGGCATCGGCCGGGCGCTGACCAACCTGATCGGCAACTGCGTTGCCACCGTGGCCATCGCCCGCTGGGAGAAAGACATAGACATCCAGCGCGCGAACAAGGTGCTTTCCGGTCAGGTGGGTTATACCTTCCAGCCGAGAAAACCGGTCGCGCCGGCGCACCAGCAGGAATTTTGAATCAAGTGGGAGCCTGCCAGACGGCGGGCTCCCCTGCCTTTATCCATGGAGCAAACCGTGATTACCACTTCAACGGTCGTCAATTCAGTCGTAGAAAAACTTCGGGCCGCACTGGCCCGTGGTCAGTGGCGCTCCGGCGAGATGTTGCCGGGCCAGCGTGAACTGGCCGAACAACTGGGCATCAGCCGTCCGAGCCTGCGCGAAGCCGTGATCGTGCTGGAAACCCTCGGTCTGGTGCGCTCGATGCCGGGCAAAGGCGTGGTGGTGCTCGACGCCCACCTCGGCGACAGCCAAAGCCACGACAGCGCAGTGGCCGGCGCGAGCCTGGAAGACGTGCTGCAGCTGCGCTACACCCTTGAGCCGTTCATCGTCGGTCTGGTGGCGCAGTCGATCAGCAGCAAGGAAGTCGGGCAACTGCGCCTGACCCTGATGGACATGCGCGAAGCGCTGGAAGCCAACGACGCCGAGGCCGGGGTCAACGCCTACATCGCCTTCCACGAAGAATTGTTCACGCTGACGTCCAATCCGATTTTCCAGAGCGTGGTGCAGCAGACCAGTAACGCACTCAAGCAAAGCGCGCAAGTGCTGCGCAACTCGCCGGAACACCTGGCCGAGCGCTTGGAAGAAAACGAAGCCGTGGTGCGCGCCATCCGTAGCAAGAACAGCGCCCAGGCCAGTGCCGAAATGCGTCGGCACATCCTTCGCGAAGGACGGCGAATGGGCATCGAATTGAACATACCGGAAGACAACCTCGGCAGTTAAAACCATTGGAACCGGAGACCGGCCATGAACAGCTTCGCTTCACCGCAGACGCTTGTTGCCCTGCCCTTTCCCAACCGGGAGGAGAATCTGTATTCACGGGTTTTCGATGCGATTCTCGAACAGCGCCTTGATGCGGGCAGTCGTTTTACCGAAGAAAGCCTGGCGCAGATGTTCAACGCTCGACGCGGTGATATCCGGGGCGTGCTGACGCGATTGGCTCATCAGCAGATCATCGTCCTTCGGGCAAATCATCGGCCCCGTGTCGCTGCGCTCGATGTCGAGCAGGTCCGGCAAACGCTGCATGCACGGCGGCTGGCCGAGATCACGCTGGTGCGGTTGGCCTGTCAGCACCCGTGCCCGCACGCGTTAAAACGCCTGGGAGCGTTGATCGACAGCGAGCGCGAAAGTACCCAGCGTGGTTCGGCGATTCGGTTGTCGGGGGAGTTTCATTTACAACTGGCGAAAATGGCGGGGAATGCTCCTTTGGCGCATTTTCTGGACAGTCTGGTGCCGCTGACTGCGTTGGCCGTTGCGCAGTTTGATGGCTGGCTGGAGGGTTATTGCGATTGGCAGGTGCATCAGCGGGTTTTGACGGCGGTGGAGCGTGGCGATGAGGAGATGGCGGTCGCCTTGCTGAATCAGCATCTGGATCATTTGGGAGCGGTGTTGCTGAGCTCTGGGCCGACTCTCAGCCAGAATCGTGTTGCCGGGTAAATCGCCATCGCGAGCAGGCTCACGCCTACAATTGGAATGCATTCCCCTGTAGAAGTGAGCCTGCTCGCGAAGAGGCTCTTTCAGCCACCGAAAATATCAGGGCTGCGCCGCCACCCGCGCAAATCCCTCACGAATCTTCTCTTCCGGCAAATCATCGGCAATAAACACGATCACGCTTTCCCGCGCCTCGCCCTCTGCCCATTCCGTGTCCCAGTCGAATCCGTACAACTTCAGGACACCCTGGAACACCATGCGTCGCGGCTCGCCAGCAATGTTCAACACGCCTTTGTAGCGCAGCAACTGCTTGCCGTGATCCTCCAGCAGCTCATTCATGAACTCGCTGAGTTTGTCGATATCCAGTGGCTGGTCGGTGCGCAGCACCAGGCTGGAGATGCGGTCGATGGACGGCGCTTTGCTCACCGGACGCAAACTCACGCCACCGCCGAGGTCGGCATTCAGGTTAAAACCACGCACGTCGAGCAATTCGGCCAGGTCGATCTGGCCGTGATCGACCACGCGGATCGGTGCACGCCGGTTGATGCGGGTCAGACGCTCACTCAATGCGGTGAACGTCGGCTCGTCCACCAGATCGCGTTTGCTCACCAGCAAGCGGTCGGCGAAACCGATTTGCGCCTGGGCGATGGTTTGGGTCAGGTGAGTCTCGGCGTGCGCCGCGTCCACCAGGGTGATGATGCCGTCGAGGATGTAGCGCTCGCGCAGCTCTTCATCGATGAAGAAGGTTTGCGCCACCGGCGCCGGATCGGCCAGCCCGGTGCATTCGATCACCAGACGGTCGAAGGCGATGTCGCCGCTGTCCAGGCGTTCGAGCAACAGGTACAGCGCTTTGGTGAGGTCGGTGTGGATGGTGCAGCAGACACAGCCGTTGGACAGCGTCATGACTTGTACCGGCTCGTCGCCCAACAGCTGGGTGTCGATACCGGCATCACTGAATTCGTTTTCGATCACGGCGATTTTCAGCCCGTGCTCGGCTTTGAGCAGGTGGCGCAACAGCGTGGTCTTGCCAGCGCCGAGGAAGCCGCTGAGGATTGTTACCGGGATGGGAGAGGACAAACTGGATCTCCTGACTCACAAAATTAAAGTATCAACACAAAACAACTGTGGGAGCGAGCTTGCTCGCGATAGCGGCTTAACATTCAACATCACTGTTGATTGAAATTCCGCCATCGCGAGCAAGCTCGCTCCCACAGGTATTGCTGTTAAGCCGACAACCGGATCAACAGCACTTCGGCCCACCCTTGCCACCGTAACGAGCTTCCTGGCGTTCGCGGAAGAACATCTCGTAGCTCATCACCGGTTTGTCCGGGTGTTTGGTTTGCATATGCTCGACGTAGTTGTCGTAGTCGGGCATGCCGACCATCAGGCGCGCGGCCTGACCGAGGTATTTACCGAGGCGACTCAGGTCATTGAACATGCTTGCAATCCTCGATTACGCGTCCGGCAGGGCCTGGAATGGCGCTTCTTTATCCGTACGCTCTTTGGTACCCCAGGCGGCAATGCCGACCTTGAGTGCGTAGAACAGGATACTGAAGACCACGAACAGGAACAGCGCTGTCAGCGTTGCGTTGGTGTAGGCATTGAAGATCACGTGCTGCATCTGCGTGATGTCCTTGGCCGGGGCAAGGAGCTGACCATTGGCCAGCGCATCGCTGTATTTCTTCGCCAGCGACAGGAAGCCGATGGCCGGATTAGCGTCGAACAGCTTGATGAAACCCGCCGTCACGGTGCAGATCAGCAGCCAGACGGCCGGCAGCATGGTCACCCAGATATAGCGTTGGCGTTTCATTTTGATCAGCACAACGGTTGCCAGCATCAGCGCGATACCAGCCAGCATCTGGTTGGAGATACCGAACAGCGGCCACAAGGTGTTGATCCCGCCCAACGGGTCGATCACGCCTTGGTAGAGCAACCAGCCCCACATCGCCACACAACCGCCGGTGGCGATCAGGTTGGCGGTCCAGGACTCGGTACGGCGCAAGGCCGGCACGAAGGAGCCGAGCAAATCCTGGAGCATGAAGCGACCGGCACGGGTACCGGCATCGACCGCCGTCAGGATGAACAGCGCTTCGAACAGGATCGCGAAGTGGTACCAGAACGCCATGGTGTTTTCACCCGGCAGGACACTGTGCAGGATCTGCGCGATCCCCACCGCCAGGGTCGGTGCGCCACCGGCACGGGCCAGGATAGTGGTTTCACCAATGTCATGGGCCACCGCTTGCAGGGCTTCCGGGGTAATCGCAAAGCCCCAGCTGCTGACGGTTTGCGCGACCGCTACGATGTCACCACCAACTACGGCAGCCGGGCTGTTCATCGCGAAGTACACGCCCGGCTCGATCACCGAGGCGGCAACCATGGCCATGATGGCCACGAAGGATTCCATCAACATCGCGCCGTAACCGATGTAACGGGAATTGACTTCGTTATCCAGCAGCTTCGGCGTGGTGCCGGAAGAGATCAGCGCGTGGAAACCCGAGACCGCGCCACAGGCGATGGTGATGAACAGGAACGGGAACAGACCACCCTTCCACACCGGACCGGTGCCGTCGATGAACTGGGTCAGCGCGGGCATTTTCAGCTCGGGCATGGTCACTAGAATGCCGATCGCCAAGGCCACGATGGTGCCGATTTTCAGGAACGTCGACAGGTAGTCACGGGGTGCCAGGATCAGCCACACCGGCAGTACCGCCGCGACAAAACCGTAGCCGACCAGCATCCAGGTGATCTGGATCCCGGTGAAACTGAACGCCTTGGCCCAGACCGGATCAGCGGCAATCTGCCCACCGAGCCAGATCGAACCGAGCAGCAACGCCACGCCGACCACGGAGATTTCGCCAATGCGACCCGGACGGATGTAGCGCATGTAGATGCCCATGAACATCGCAATCGGGATGGTCGCCATCACCGTGAAAATGCCCCACGGGCTTTCGGCCAGGGCTTTCACCACGATCAGCGCCAGCACCGCGAGGATGATGATCATGATCAGAAAGCAGCCAAACAGCGCGATAGTGCCGGGGATACGGCCCATTTCTTCGCGGACCATGTCGCCCAGGGACCGGCCATTGCGGCGGGTCGACATGAACAACACCATGAAGTCCTGAACCGCACCGGCCAGCACCACGCCGGCAATCAGCCACAATGTGCCGGGCAGATACCCCATCTGCGCCGCCAACACCGGCCCGACCAGCGGCCCCGCGCCAGCAATGGCTGCGAAGTGGTGACCGAAGAGGATGTGCTTGTTGGTCGGAACGTAGTCCAGACCGTCATTATTGAGTACGGCGGGGGTGGCCCGTCGCGGGTCGAGTTGCATCACATTGGTGGCGATGAACAGACTGTAGTAGCGATACGCAACCAGATAAATGGCCACGGCAGCGACTACAATCCACAGGGCGTTGATCGCCTCACCTCGGCGCAATGCCACCACACCAAGGGCGCACGCACCGACGATTGCCAGCAGCAGCCAGGGTAAATGGCGTAGCAGGCTATTATTATTTTTCATTTTATGATTCCAGCCAGAGTGGACAAGAAAGACAGCCACCCCGAGTTTAGCTCCCCTGACGGCAAAGGCCATACCCCGACATTGGTCTAGACGCCTGCCCGCGCTGGCAGGCTTTAACAATGCAGGTCTATAGTCAGCGTACCTTTCCGAGGATTGCGCCATGAGCGAACACGCAGCCGACCGCCGTCGCTTCAAACGTATCGCGTTCGACGCCCAAACCGAACTGGGCCAGGACGAATACATCTGGCAGGTGAAGTTGATTGATCTGTCGCTCAAGGGGCTGTTGGTCGAGAAGCCCGAGCCATGGCTGGGCAATCGGGAGCATCACTTTTGCGTTGATGTTCATCTGACGCCTGAAGTCGCGATCAAGATGGATGTACTACTGACCCACGATGACCATGGCCAGCTCGGCTTCGTCTGCAAACACATCAGCCTGGAATCGATTGAACGCCTACGGCGGTTGATCGAATTGAATCTGGGGGATCCGCAAGAGCTGGAACGCGAGCTGGGCGCCCTGATCGAAGTTTGAACCCACTACAAATCCACTAATGTAGGAGCCGGGCTTGCCCGCGATAGCGACTTCACTTTCAACATCATCGTTGAATGACAAGTCGCTATCGCGGGCAAGCCCGGCTCCTACATCTATGGTTACTCGAACAGTGCGTCGAGGGCCTGCTCCAGACGGGTAACGGCAATAATCTGCAAACCCGGCGGCGCCTCTTTCGGCGCATTGCCCTTGGGCACGATGGCGCGCTTGAAGCCGTGCTTGGCGGCTTCTTTCAGGCGTTCCTGACCGCTTGGCACCGGGCGCACTTCGCCGGACAGGCCGACTTCGCCAAACACCAGCAGATCATGTGGCAATGGCCGGTTGCGCAAACTGGACATGACCGCCGCCATCAAGGCCAGATCAGACGCGGTCTCCAACACCTTCACACCACCGACCACGTTGAGAAACACGTCCTGATCGTGGGTCGGAATGCCGCCATGACGGTGCAGAACCGCCAGCAACATCGCCAGGCGATTCTGATCCAGCCCCAGCGTGACCCGGCGCGGGTTGGCCAAATGGCTGTCATCCACCAGGGCCTGGACTTCCACCAGCATGGGCCGCGTCCCTTCCCACGTCGCCATGACCACACTGCCAGGGACTTCCTCCTGAGCGCGTGTGAGAAAAATCGCCGACGGGTTAGAGACTTCTTTCAGACCCTTGTCCGTCATGCCGAACACACCCAATTCGTTGACCGCGCCGAAACGGTTTTTGACCGCTCGCAGCAAACGCAAACGCCCATCGGATTCGCCTTCGAAATACAGCACGGTATCAACCATGTGCTCCAGCACACGGGGACCGGCCAGGGCGCCTTCCTTGGTTACGTGACCAACGAGGAAAATCGCGGTGCCACTCTGCTTGGCATACCGCACCAGCAAGGCCGCACTCTCGCGAACCTGGGAGACGCCACCCGGGGCCGATTGCAGTTGTTCGGTGAAGATCGTCTGGATCGAGTCGATCACCATGACCTTGGGTTTTTCCACCCGGGCCGTGGCGATGATGGTTTCGATGCAGGTTTCGGTCATCACTCGCAGTTGGTCCTGCGGCAAGCCCAGCCGGCGGGCGCGCATGGCCACTTGTTGCTGCGATTCTTCGCCGGTGACGTACAGCGCCGGCATGCTCTTGGCGAGGTTGCACAAGGTTTGCAACAGGATGGTCGATTTACCGATGCCCGGGTCACCGCCGATCAGCACCACCGAACCGTCGACCAAGCCCCCACCCAACACTCGATCGAGTTCACTGGAGGCTGTGGAAAAGCGCGGGATTTCCTCGACACTGACTTCGGCCAGGGTCTTGATCTGGGCCTGTTGGCCAGTCCAGCCGGTGCGACCGCTCGGGGCGGCGGCACCACCGCTTTCCACCATGGTTTCGGTCAGCGTGTTCCAGGCCCCGCACTCGCCGCACTGGCCGGCCCACTTGGGGAAGGTTGAGCCACACTCGGTGCAGCCGTACATGCGCTTGGCCTTGGCCATCTGAACTCCCGGCAAAAACCGCGATGATAGCTCAGCTGACGCCGATCAGCGCGGCGCGGCGATACGGATTTCGCCGCTGGCCAGACGCGTGGCACTGTTGCCCAATGGATCTTCGGCCTCCAGGTCCGCACCTTTGGCCTTGAGTGCGTCGAGCAGTTCGGCACGCTTGAACAATCCGGCGTACATCGCAGCCGTTTGCCCCGCGCCGTTGCGTTGGTCGGGGCTGCAATTGGCCAATAGTAAAGTCCGGGCAATCTGTACTTCCCCTTTGAAAATCGCCCCCATCAATGCCGTGTTGCCTCGCTGGTCCTGAGCACAGGCATCCGCGCCGGCGGCGAGCAAACGCTCTACTGCGGCGGTCTGGCCGTGATAGGCCGCCAGGATCAGCGCGGTGTAGCCCTTGCTGTCGCGGGTATTGAGTGAGTAGCCAGCCTCAATGAACGTGTCGAGCATGGGCACATCGCCACGGCGGGCGGCGTCGAAGTAGTAATCCTGCAGTTGAGCAGACAGCGCCGCAGAGTCGTCGGGTGTGGTGGAAAAGGCACTGGTCGAGAGCAACGCCAGCCACACAAACAGATAAATACGCATCGCAAACTCCTTGGCCCGACGGGACCTCATCGGAGGTCCCGCATTTCAGGCAAACGCCGTCAGTCGACCAGGTTGGCCGCCAGCGCCTTGACCCGGCTCAAGTCACCCTTGGCCACCTTGGTCACGCCGGTCCCGTATTCCGGGTCGGCTTTGTACAGGAACGACAGAATAATGTGCTTGCTCTCGTCATCGGTTGTCGCGAGCGAACCGCCAAAACTCTCGATAAGGTCGTTCCGCTCCTTTTTACTGAAGGAGCGATACAGATCACCGGCCTGCTTGAAGTTTTGCTCGCGCGGGATCTTCGCCTGCTGGGTGCTGCCCGTCAGCGCCGATGGGCTGTAACGCGCGGTTTGCGGCTCGTCGCGGGGCATCAAACGGCTTGGCTGATAGTTCACGCCTGTGGTGCTGTGACCGATGTTCATCGCACCGTCCTGATTGCCGTTATTCACGGCAACTTTTGGCGCATTGATCGGCAACTGAAGTGCATTGGCACCCAGGCGATAGAGTTGAGTATCGGCATAGGAGAACACTCGTCCTTGCAATAAGCGATCTTCCGAAGGTTCGATACCGGGAACCAGATTGGCCGGAGCCATCGCCACTTGTTCGGTTTCCTGGAAGACATTCGAAGGATTACGATCCAGGATCATTTGTCCAACTTTTCGTTCAGGAACTCCAGGCCAGATCTTCGTCGCATCCAATGGATCGAAATCAAACTTGTACAAATCTTGAGAGCTCACAACCTGAACGTACAAGTCCCATTTCGGAAAGTCACCCTTGTTAATATGAGCAACCAAATCATTGGTCATATGGCTGTAATCTTTTCCTTGAACTTTCGACACCAACTCAGGATCGAGATTATTAATCCCCTGCAAACTCTTCCAGTGAAACTTCACGTAATGCACATCGCCTTTGGCATTAACTAACTTGTACGCATGCACACCGTTTCCATCCATCTCCCGATAACTGGCCGGTGTACCCGAGTTGGAATACAACTCGGTCAGGGTGCGAGTGGCTTCAGGGACATGGGAGAAGAAATCAAATCGCCGCGAATCATCGTCGAGGTTGGTGCGCGGGTCGGGTTTGAACGCGTGGACCATGTCTGGAAACTTGATCGCATCACGGATGAAGAAAGTCGGGAAATTGTTTCCCACCAGGTCCCAGTTGCCGTCGGCGGTGTAGAACTTGGTAGCGAAACCACGAGGGTCGCGCAGGGTTTCCGGCGAATGGTTGCCATGAACGACGGCGGAGAATCGCACGAACACCGGTGTGCTCTGACCGCCAGCAAACACTTTCGCCTTGGTCAGGTCGCTCAGGTCATTGGTCACGGTGAAGGTGCCGTGGGCGCCAGTGCCACGAGCATGCACCACACGTTCAGGAATGCGTTCACGGTCAAAGCGCTGCAGCTTCTGGATCAGTTGCACGTCCTGCAACAACACCGGGCCTGTGGCACCTGCCGTTTGTGAGTTCTGGTTATCGCCCACGGCAGCGCCATTATCACGGGTCAAGTTGGCAGCATGGACGGAGAAGGACAGCAGGCTGGCGGTTAAAACGCCAAGCGTACGCCAATGGGGAAAAGCCCCAAGGCCAAGTGTAGAAGTCATATCAGGTTCCTCTGTTTTCAAGGCGCACTCCCAGTGCGCTGAACCGAGGCTAGAGGCCGAACCGGCAAAACTTAAATAGAAAAAACGCAACGTGATGATTCAGATATTTATGTCGCTAATCAGTCAGTTAGCGCGTATTTCGCGCGCGATTGCTGGCACTTTGCAAACTAATTGCCGGCAGACAGGTCGATAGTCACGAGCATTGTAATGAGGTGTTTCGAGCAAGAGCCGTTTTGCTGAATTACACTGCGTTCACCAACCTCATCTGTAACAAGGAATAACCTATGGGCGTGATAAGTGAGTTCAAGGCCTTCGCGGTCAAAGGTAATGTGATCGACATGGCCGTCGGTATCATCATCGGCGCCGCCTTCGGCAAGATCGTGACGTCGTTTGTCGGCGACGTGGTCATGCCGCCCATTGGCTTGCTGATCGGCGGCGTGGACTTCAGTGATCTGGCCATTACGCTCAAGGCTGCCGAAGGCAATGCCCCGGCCGTGGTGCTGGCCTACGGCAAATTCATCCAGAGCATGATTGACTTCATCATCGTCGCGTTCGCGATTTTCATGGGGATCAAAGCGATCAACCAACTGAAGCGCGAAGAGGCCGCGGCCCCGACGCTGCCGCCGGTTCCGACCAAGGAAGAAGAGTTGTTGAGCGAGATCCGCGATCTGCTCAAGGCCCAGAACGATCGGCCTTGAAGGCGGGTTGCACACAGAAACGGCGCCCTTGAGGCGCCGTTTTTTTTTACCAGAAGTTTTCCACCGCCACCTGGCCTGGGCGTCGGCTGAGGCTCAGGTGCATGTCCCGCTGCTTGAGCAGCTTGCGCGTGTCATCGATCATCTGCGGATTACCGCAGAGCATGACCCGCGAATGCTCGGGCGTCAGCGCCACGCCTGCTGCCCGCTCCAGCTCGCCATTTTCAATCAGCGTGGTGATTCGTCCGTTCAGGGCGCCTGGGTGTTGTTCGCGAGTGACGGTGGCGATGAACTGCAATTTGTGAGCGTTTTCGGCCAGATAATCGCGCTGTCCCAACTCGGCGATCAACGCCTGATACGCCAATTCCCGGGCCTCACGCACGCTGTAGACGAGGATAATGCGTTCGTATTTCTCCCACACCTCGAAGTCCTGCAGGATCGACAGGAACGGGGCAATGCCGGTGCCTGTGGATAACAACCAGAGGTCACGTCCATCGACAAAGCGGTCCGGGGTCAAATAACCAAAGGCCTGGCGGTCCACCAGCAACGTATCACCCACCTTCAGTCGACTCAGCTCGCTGGTGAACTCACCGCCTGGCACCACGATGGAGAAGAACTCGAGAAATTCGTCATGGGGTGACGACACCATTGAATAGGCTCGCCAGACCGTAGTGCCATCGGCCTTGGTGACACCTAGCCGGGCGAACTGCCCGGCCCTGAAGCGAAAGCCCGGATCTCTCGTGGCTCGCAGCGTAAACAGGTTTGGGGTCAACGGCTGGACGTCGAGCAAGGTTTGGCGAGTGTATTTTTCGGCACTGGCGGTCATGGGACGCTCCATTGAACTGATATCACCAGTGTCGCGCAAAGCAGGCGATGTAAACACCGACGATTTGTAGTGTCTTTGGTATTAGATCCATCGTTAGTTGTACAGCTGCTTTTATATTGTCGATGACATGACTAAAACTTGTACAAAAAACAATGCATAGAATGATATACGCCCCGCGAAAAGAGTTTCATGAGCCTGAGCAGCTAAGAACCAGATATGCACTTTCGATAATGTTAAAGAGCAAAAAAATTGCAGCACATTTGTAGGATTACTCCTACACTCTGGGCGTGTTGGATCCTGGATCCAATTTGCACCCCCAAGATAGCCGCATGGAGTTGCTGCAATGAAGATGTGGAAGGAGTCACAGCTAAAACAGATACTTGAAGCCAAGGAAGTTAAGCCCGCCTATGAGACTTCGCTCATACTGGCTCAGGATCTTGGCTTCAATTTCTGTGCTTTTTCAATTACATCCCCCGCAGTTTTGCTTAATCATGACACGGTAAGTTTTAACAATTACCCCGTCGATTGGAACACGGCATATGAACATGACCAATTAGGTGACACAGACCCAATACTGGCTCATTGCAATCATTCAGAGTTGCCAATTCTTTGGGAGGATGAGCTCTTCTCAAAGGTCCCTCAGCTGAGGCAGGCGCAAAAACAACAAGGCTTGCAGTATGGTTGGTCACAATCGATTCATGACGACAGCGGTCTGCGCAGCATGTTTAGCCTGGCCAGAAGCAACAGCCCGATCACTGCCGATGAATGGTATGCACATCTGGCCTACGCCATTTTAATCAACCGCCATTTGCATGGGCTCGTGGCAAAAAAGCTGGATCACCGCCTGGCGATTGCATGCACACCCCGGTTGTCGACGCGTGAAATCGAAATCATGAAATTGTCGGCCGACGGCAAGACGGCCTATGAATGTTCCAAAATCCTGAGCATCAGTGAACGCACCATCAATTATCATGTGCAAAGCTGCATCCATAAATTTGGGGTGAACAACAAGATTGCAGCCGTGATAAAGGCTGTGAGGGTCGGCGCTATCTGAATCCAATCAGTACGAAGAAAACCCACGGGTAATCCAACCGAAAAAAACGTACCATTTGCGGCCCCCTGAGTGATGTCGTATATAACTTCACGACGCCGTGCACTCGGCCGGTCCCGCCTGCTACAACGCCTCCGGCCGTGGGACACCACACCCGTTGACTACCCAGAGCCCCGCCTCATGCCCCTGCTCGAAACACCCTTCGCCCAACTCGACCTGATCCGTCAGCCAGAACAGCAGAACGAACCGCTGCAAGCGTTCGATGCCGCCGACGAATACCTGCTCAACCACCTGGCCGAACAACAGCCCTCGGCCGAAACTCGGGTACTGGTGTTGAACGACAGTTTTGGTGCATTGGCCGCCAGCCTCGCGGGCAAGGTCCGGGTGATCAGCAGTGGTGATTCGTTCCTCGCCTTTCAGGGACTGGAAAAAAATCTGATCCGTAACGGCCAGGCGTTTGACGCCGTACCGAGCGTGCCCGCCAGCGACGTGTTCAGCGGCCCGTTTGACCGGGTATTGATCCGGGTGCCGAAAACCCTGGCGTTGCTGGAAGAACAATTGATTCGCCTGCAAGGCCAACTGGCGCCAGGCGCGCAGGTGATTGCCGCGGCGATGATCAAGCACCTGCCACGTGCTGCCGGTGATCTGCTGGAACGCTACGTCGGCCCGGTACAGGCCTCCCTGGCAGTGAAAAAGGCCCGGCTATTGATCGCCACACCTGAAGCAAAAGACCCGGTCGTGTCCCCCTACCCTTCGCGTTATCAGCTTGATGAGCCGGCCATTGAACTGCTGAACCACGCCAATGTGTTCTGCCGCGAAGGGCTGGACATCGGCACCCGGGCCTTTCTGCCGCACCTGCCAAAAAACCTCGGCACCGCGCGAGTCGCCGATCTCGGTTGCGGTAACGGCGTGTTGGCCATTGCCAGTGCGCTGCAAAACCCCGAGGCGCAGTACACGCTGGTGGACGAGTCGTTCATGGCGGTTCAATCGGCTGCCGAAAACTGGCGCGCGGCGCTGGGCGACAGAGCGGTCATTGTGCGGGCCGGCGACGGGCTGGCCGGGCAGGAAGCTCAATCCCTGGACGTGGTGTTGTGCAATCCGCCGTTCCATCAACAACAGGTCGTCGGCGACTTTCTCGCCTGGCGCATGTTCCAGCAGGCCCGCGAGGCGCTAGTGGTGGGTGGCGCGCTGTATATCGTCGGCAATCGTCACCTGGGTTACCACAGCAAGCTCGCACGGCTGTTCCGCGGCGTCGAACAAGTGGCTGCCACGCCAAAATTCGTGATTCTCAAAGCCCGCAAATAAACCGGGGCAAAAAAAACCCTCCACGCAGGAGGGTTGTGAATCCGTGCCTCCAAGGCGACGGGATGGGATCTTCAGTGTGTAGTCAGGCCTGCCGCATTCATGAACATGCGCATCAGACTGGCCACGATAAACAGGGCGCCGACGCTACCGACCCAGATCAGGACCAGCCATCCAAGCCGCTGCAACAGCGGTTTTTTTTCGGCTTCTTCAATGTCGTGCAGGGAATGTTTACCGGTCATTACAACAATCCTCAGGTAGATCGATGGCGCCAGTGAGGGCGCCATCGCGAGCACGCTCGCTCCTACAGTGTCAGTGATAACCGTCTTCGTGGGTGACCTTGCCGCGGAACACGTAGTAGCTCCAGAAGGTGTAGCCCAGGATGAACGGGATGATGAACAGCGTGCCCACCAGCATGAAGCCCTGACTTTGCGGCGGTGCGGCGGCGTCCCAGATCGAGATCGACGGTGGCACGATGTTCGGCCACAGGCTGATGCCCAGACCGCTATAGCCGAGGAAGATCAGCACCAGCGTCAGCAGGAACGGCGTGTAGTGCGCATTGCGGGCGACGGCGCGGATCAAGCCATACATGGTCACCAGCACCAGAATCGGCACCGGCATGAACCAGAACAGATTGGGCAGCGTGAACCAGCGGGCGGCGATTTCAGCGTGGGCCAAGGGTGTCCAGATGCTGACAATACCGATCACCGCCAACACCACGAAGGCCAGCGGCCGTGCCAGGTTGTGCATTTGCTCTTGCAGCTTGCCCTCGGTCTTCATGATCAACCACGTGCAACCAAGCAGTGCATACGCCACCACCAGTGCCACGCCGCAGAACAGAGTGAACGGTGTCAGCCAGTCCAGCGAACCACCGGCAAACTGGCGATTGACCACCGGCAATCCATCAATGAAGGCGCCCAACGCCACCCCCTGAAAGAAGGTCGCGGTGAGGGAGCCTCCGATGAAAGCCTTGTCCCAGAGGTGGCGCTTGTGGTCCTTGGCCTTGAAGCGAAACTCAAAAGCCACGCCCCGGAAGATCAGCCCGATCAGCATCAGGATCAGCGGCAGGTACAACGCCGAAAGCACCACCGAATAGGCCAGCGGGAAGGCACCAAACAACGCGGCGCCGCCCAGTACCAGCCAGGTTTCGTTACCGTCCCAGACCGGGGCGACCGTGTTCATCATCACATCACGGTCGGTCTTGCCCGGGATGAACGGGAAGAGAATCCCGATCCCCAGGTCGAAGCCGTCCATGACCACGTACATCATGATGCCGAAGATGATAATCACGGCCCAGATCAGCGGAAGATCAATACCCATGACTCAAATCTCCTTGGTCAGGCTGTGGTCACTGTCGGCGTCATCATCGTCAGCGGCGGACAGCGGACGGGCCGGTGTGCGTTTCTTGCCAGGCCCACCTTCGCTGGTTTCCTTGCCTTCGTCGATCTTCGGCCCTTTGCGCACTAGGCGCATCATGTAGCCCAGGCCGGCACCGAACAGCGCGAAATACACCACCACAAACAGAATCAACGTGATGCTCATCTGCATGAAACTATGGTTGGAAGAAGCATCCGCCGTGCGCATCAGCCCGTAGACCACCCACGGCTGACGGCCGATTTCAGTGGTAAACCAACCCGCGAGGATCGCGATCAGGCCCGACGGCCCCATCCACAACGCCAGGTAAAGGAACGGTCGCGAGGTATAGAGCTTGTCGCGCTTGCGCAGCCACAGGCTCCACAACCCGGTGAATATCATCAGGAAACCCAGGCCGACCATGATCCGGAACGACCAGAACACGATGGTCGAATTGGGCCGGTCTTCAGGCGGGAATTCCTTGAGCGCAGGGACTTGTTTGTCCAGCGAGTGGGTGAGGATCAGGCTGCCCAGATACGGAATCTCGACGGCAAATCGGGTTTTCTCGGCTTTCATGTCCGGCCAGCCGAACAGGATCAACGGGGTCGGTTCGTCGCCGATGTTTTCCCAATGACCTTCGATCGCGGCAATTTTCGCCGGCTGATGCTTGAGCGTGTTGAGGCCGTGGAAGTCACCGATGACCGCCTGAATCGGCGCAACGATCAAGGCCATCCACATGGCCATCGACAACATGGTGCGGATCGCCGGGTTGTCCTTGCCGCGCAGCAAGTGCCAGGCCGCCGAAGAGCCGACGAAGAAGGCGGTGGCAACGAACGCCGCCGTCGCCATGTGCATCAGGCGGTACGGGAACGAAGGGTTGAAGATCACCGCCAGCCAGTCGGTGGGGATCACCTGACCGTTAACGATTTCGAAACCCTGCGGCGTCTGCATCCAGCTGTTCGAGGCGAGGATCCAGAAGGTCGAGATCAGCGTGCCAATAGCCACCATGACCGTGGCAAAGAAGTGCAGCTTGCGCCCGACCTTGTTCCAGCCAAACAGCATGACCCCAAGGAAACCGGCTTCGAGGAAGAACGCCGTCAACACCTCGTAGGTCAGCAACGGCCCGGTAACCGATCCGGCAAAGTCCGAAAAACGGCTCCAGTTGGTGCCGAACTGATACGCCATCACCAGCCCGGAGACCACCCCCATGCCGAAATTGACGGCAAAGATCTTCGACCAGAAGTGATACAGGTCGCGGTAGGTGTCGTTATGGGTTTTCAGCCACAGACCTTCGAGTACCGCCAGGTAACTCGCCAGGCCAATGGTGATGGCCGGGAACAGGATGTGAAACGAGATGGTAAACGCGAACTGCATTCGGGCGAGATCAAGTGCCTCTAAACCGAACATAAGTCTTCCTCTGTCAGTTAATACGGCTGCTGGCTGGAAGCCTGCACCCAACGGCCCCCACGGGTATGGAGTGCGGCGAATTCGAATTCGTTCTTTTTATTGAAAGCCTCACAACGCAGGGAAGTCTGGCCTGATGGCCGCCGGATCAATTCCTGGTGGGGTTTTGATCTGGATCAATCAACGTTGAAAGAGTAGTCCCATTTCCGGGGATGAACCGCGTGGTCTTTTGCCGCGTGACAAGTTGCCTCATGGCTATCGTTACAGGCAGATACATTTCCCCTGCGGGAGCGAGCTTGCTCGCGAAGCGCGTGTGCCAGGCAGCTCGGTATCGAGGGATAGGCCGCCATCGCGAGCAGCCTGCTCCCACAGAGGAATCAGGTGTTTTTACGATCGATGTCTAGCTAAGTATATTTTCTGCGGCTGCAACTTCTGGTTACAGGTTGGTGATAACCTCGCCCTTCCCCTCTCCCAGATTTCCCCGCAGATGCCCAGCCAAGAGCCCTTGCTGTTACGTCATCACCGCCCCTTCATCGCGTTCTGGCTGGCTCGGGTGTTTACCGCCAGCGGTTTTCAGATGCTCACCGTGGCCATTGGCTGGAACCTGTACCAGTTAACCGGCAACGTGCTCGATCTGGGCCTGGTGGGGTTGGTGGAATTTGCCCCGCGCGTGCTGTTCATGCTGCACACGGGGCACGTCGCGGACCGCTATGACCGGCGCAAAGTCGCGGCGATCTGCCAGTCGCTGCAAGCGTTGATCGCCCTGTCGCTGGCCATCGGCAGCGCCACCGATCATGTCACCCGGGAAATGATCTTCATCCTCGCGTTCTTGCTCGGTGCTGCGCGCTCCTTCGAAATGCCCACCACTCAAGCCCTGTTGCCGAGCATCGTGCCCAGCGCGCTGTTTCCCCGTGCGGTGGCCGCCGCGCAATCCGCGCAGCAGTCAGCCACTATCGTCGCCCCGGCGCTCGGCGGTTTGCTCTACGCCTTCGGCAGCGTCTGGGTGTATGGCCCGACCGTAATCCTCTACATCGTTGCCTGCGGGTTGATGCTCAACTTGCCGGCCCGGCAAACGCCGTTGAACAAGGGCAAGGCGACGCTGGATTCGCTGCTGGCGGGTATCCGCTTCATTCGCAGTCGCCCGGACATTCTCGGGGCAATTTCTCTGGACCTGTTTGCGGTCTTGCTCGGCGGCGCGACGGCGCTGCTGCCGGTGTTTGCCAAGGACATCCTGCTGACCGGCCCGTGGGGGCTTGGCCTGCTGCGGTCTGCGCCGGCCGTCGGCGCGCTGTTGATGTCGCTGTTCCTGGCGCGGTTTGCGGTTGAGCGCAACGTCGGACGGGTGATGTTCACCGCCGTCGGTGTGTTCGGCGTCGCCACCATCGCCTTCGGCCTGTCGACCTCGTTCTGGTTCTCGCTTGCAGTGCTGGTGGTGCTGGGCGCGGCCGACATGATCAGCATGGTGATCCGCGCCTCGTTCGTGCAGCTGGAAACCCCGGACGAAATGCGCGGCCGGGTCAGCGCCGTGAACGGCCTGTTCATCGGTGCGTCAAATCAGTTGGGCGAATTCGAATCCGGGCTGACCGCCCACTGGTTCGGTACTGTGCCGGCGGTGGTCATGGGCGGGATCGGCACACTGGTGGTAACCGGGGCCTGGGTGAAACTGTTCCCCACCTTGGCCAATCGCGACCGCATGCATGTGCCGCTGGAGGAAGTGAAGGTCTGAAGCAGGTGCCTGGCACAAATTTGCCGACCAGGTGCACTAACTAGATACCGCAACAGGTGTAATGTATCGCCTTACACTTGCCCCATGATCAAATCCTTTCGGCACAAGGGCCTTCGTGGCCTCTATGAAACAGGTTCGACTCGAAGGATTCGTGTAGACCATGCAAAGCGTCTGTCTCGGATACTTCAGTTCATGGACCGCGCAACGCTACCCGGCGATCTAGACCTTCCGGGATGGCGACTGCATCCACTCAGAGGAGAGTTGGCCGAATTCTGGTCGCTGAGTTGTTTCAGGGAACTGGCGAGTTGTTTTTCGGTTTATCGGTTCAGATATCGAACTGGTCGACTATCTGGACTACCACTGACAGGAGGCAGGCAATGCCCATGCACAACCCGCCACACCCTGGCGAAACACTCTTGATGGATGTGTTACCCGAACTCGGCATCAGCGTCACGGAACTCGCCCGCCATCTGGGTTTTGCACGACCGCACCTTTCTCGGGTTCTGCATGGCCACGCCCCCATCAGCCCGGATCTGGCCGTGCGTCTGGAGCGGGCGGGGATTGGCAAGGCTCGCATGTGGCTAGGGGTTCAGACTGATTACGATCTCTGGCAAGCAGAACAGCGCGAACAGCCGGCGATCAAGCCCATCGCCATCCACGCCTGACATATCCTCACGCCAGCATCTCCCCCGCCACCGCCATGCGCGTGGCCTTGCCGCAGAGTTGTTCCACCAGCGTCAGGGCAAATGCCAAAGCGGCCCCGGAACCCTGGGCGGTCACGCAGTTGCCGTCGACCACCACCGGTTGGTCGATGAAGTTGCAACCTGACAACTGATGACTGGCGGAGGGCAGGCAGGTCATGCGTCGCTGACGCAATACGCCGAAGTGCTGCAGCGCGACCGCCGGGGCTTCAGCGATGCCGGCGAACAGGCGCCCGGCGGCGGCCTGATCCTTGATCAGTTGTTGCAGGGGTTGATGGGCCGCCAGGTGTTGCGCGCCCACGGCGCCGCCCGGAAGGGCGATCAGGTCGAACGGCTGGGCCAGCAAGTCCACCAGCATGGCATCGGCCGTCAGCCGGGTTCCACGGGCGCAGGTGAGCATGCGCCGCCCCTCGATGCTGGCCACCACCACTTCAACGTTGGCGCGGCGCAACACATCGATCAGGGTCACTGTTTGCAGGTCGTCGATGCCCTCGGCGAGGGTAATCAAAGCTCTAAAGGTCATGGGGACAGTCCACAGGGTGATCTTTAAAGCGTAGTCAGCTTTCCTGACGCTTGTTCGAGTGCAGCCGTTACTTGATGTAAAGCTGGGTCGACATCTTATCGCTCGGCGCATTAATCGAGGTGTTGCTGAACGTGAAGGTCCCGTCCTGCTTGCCCGCAAGATTGAAGATATACAGATAACCGACCGTTTTTGCCCCGGGTGTGCAATCAGTCAGGTTGCCGGTCTGAAAGGCACATACCGGCGACCGGGTGCCGTCCACTTCAAAACCATCCAGCGCGACATGTGGACTATTACTGCCGTAACCGATTTCCAGCACATAGACCTTGATGCTCGGACCACTATGATCGCAACGCGTCTCGGTCTGCCCTTCGGCAATGTTTTCAAAGCCACAGACCGGCGATTCAACCTTAACCACTTTCAACTGGCTCAATCGCGGCGCCATCGCAGCCGAGGCGTTTTGTGCCCCCAGCAACAAGGCCATCACGACGCCAATGACGGCAATCACACGCGTTTTCATGCAATACATAACGACCCCCAAAACCAGCGCGCAGTATGGCTCACTTCGCTTGACGGCAAAACATCGACGACGATCGCAGCCATCAGCAGCCATAACCCCACGCGGCTGGTATGATGCGCGGCTTTTTCCGGCCCACAGTAATTTCCCAGGCGCGTTCAGTGGTCTGTGCTTTGCTGTTGAGGTCGATACATTCACGGCGCCGGGCGCGCCACGGGGAGCAGACATGCTGGAAAGGCTGTTTCAACTCAAGGCACACAACACCAACGTGCGGACCGAGATTCTGGCGGGCGTCACGACTTTCTTGGCCATGGCCTACATTCTGTTCGTCAACCCGAGCATTCTCGGCGAAACCGGCATGGACAAGGGCGCGGTGTTCGTCGCCACCTGTCTGGCCGCGGCGATTGGTTCCACGATCATGGGCCTGATCGCCAACTACCCGATCGCGCTGGCGCCGGGCATGGGCTTGAACGCCTTCTTCACCTATACCGTGGTCCTGCACATGGGCCACACCTGGCAAGTGGCGCTGGGTGCGGTGTTTATCTCGGCGGTGTGCTTCTTCATGCTGTCGATCTTCCGTATCCGTGAATGGATCATCAACAGCATCCCGCTGCCGCTGCGCTCGGCGATTGCCGCCGGTATCGGCCTGTTCCTGGCGCTGATTGCCCTGCACAACGCCGGCATCGTGGTCAGCAACCCGGCGACCATGGTCGGCCTCGGTGATCTGAAACAACCAGCCCCGATCCTCGCGACCCTGGGTTTTGCCCTGATCGTTGCCCTCGAAGCCCTGGCCGTACGCGGCGCCGTGCTGATCGGCATTCTGGCGGTGACCATCATTTCGATCTTGATGGGCTTCACCCCTTTCGGCGGCGTGATGTCGATGCCACCGTCGCTGGCCCCAACCTTCATGCAACTGGACATCAAAGGCGCACTGGACATCGGTCTGGTCAGCGTGATTTTCGCTTTCCTGTTTGTCGATCTGTTCGACAACTCCGGCACTCTGATCGGCGTCGCCAAACGCGCCGGCCTGATGGACAAGAACGGCCACATGCCGAAAATGGGTCGCGCCCTGATCGCCGACAGCACCGCGGCCATGGCCGGTTCGCTGCTGGGCACCTCGACCACCACCAGCTACATCGAGTCCGCAGCCGGCGTGAGTGCGGGCGGCCGCACCGGCCTGACCGCCGTCGTGGTGGCGATCCTGTTCCTGCTGGCACTGTTTTTCTCGCCATTGGCGTCCAGCGTCCCGGCCTTCGCCACGGCACCGGCACTGCTGTTCGTCGCCGTACTGATGACCTCCGGCCTGGCCGAAATAGACTGGGACGACATCACCGTTGCCGCACCGGTGGTGATCACCGCGCTGGCCATGCCGTTCACTTATTCGATCGCTAATGGCATCGCCTTCGGTTTCATTTCCTGGACCGCCATCAAGCTGATGTCCGGTCGTGGCCGTGAGCTGAACCCGGCGCTGGTGATCCTGTCGATTCTGTTCGTGATCAAGTTGGGTTGGTTCAACGCATGACTTTTGATTCCCAGGCCTACGCCGTTCAGCTCGAAGAAAAGGTCACGCGCCTGCGTGACCTCCTGGCCCCGTTCGATGCGCCAGAACCTGCGGTGTACGACTCTCCGCTGCAAAACTTCCGCCTGCGCGCTGAATTCCGCCTGTGGCGTGAAGGTGGTGAGCGGCACTACGCGATGTTTTCCCAGGAAGACAAACGTACGCCGATCCTGATCGAAGAGTTTCCGATCGCCAGCCTGCGCATCAACGAACTGATGCCGAAGCTCAAAGCCGCCTGGAAAGCCAGTGCGGCCCTGAGCCACAAGTTGTTCCAGGTGGAGTTCCTGACCACCCTGGCCGGCGATGCGATGATCACCCTGTGCTATCACCGCCCGCTGGACGAGCACTGGCATGCGGCGGCCACGAAACTGGCCACGGACCTGAACGTGAGCATCATCGGTCGCTCAAAAGGCAAACGCGAAGTGATCGGTCACGATTACGTGGTTGAACAGCTCGAAGTCGGCGGCCGTACTTTCAGCTATCGCCAGCCGGAAGGCGCATTCACCCAGCCCAACGGCACCGTGAACCGGAAGATGCTCAACTGGGCTTACGACGCGTTGGGTGATCGCCCGGACGACTTGCTCGAACTGTACTGCGGCAACGGCAACTTCACCCTGCCGCTCGCGACCCGCGTACGCAAAGTGCTGGCCACCGAAATCAGCAAGACCTCGGTCAATGCAGCGCTGAGCAACCTCAGCGAAAACGCGGTGGATAACGTCACCCTGGTGCGACTCTCCGCCGAAGAGCTGACCGAAGCGCTGAACGAAGTCCGCCCGTTCCGCCGCCTGCATGGCATCGACCTCAAGAGCTACGAGTTCGGTAGCGTGTTCGTCGACCCGCCCCGCGCCGGCATGGACCCGGACACCTGCGAGCTGACCCGACGTTTCGACAACATCCTCTACATTTCCTGCAACCCGGAAACGCTGGCGGCGAACATCGCCCAGTTGCACGACACGCATCGCATCACTCAGTGCGCGATGTTTGACCAGTTCCCGTGGACCCATCACATGGAATCCGGGGTGTTGTTGACCCGTCGTTGAGAGCTGTTGCCGATACAAATGAGCCGTCATGACGACGGCTTTTTTGTAGGCGAATCAAAGTGCCGCATCTACCTTGCGCGGTCGCCCGCCCTTTTTGCCATTGGCCCGCGCAGCCTCGGCCTTGGCGACGCTGCTCTGGCGCCCATTGCGTGAGGCGATGACCGAAGACGCCATGTCCATCAATGGCTTGCTCGCTGAAATCAGGCCGGCGATGGACACCTGCAAATCACTGCCTTCATGGCAGAGCGCGGTTCCCGCAAAGCCAACCCTCAAGTCGGCGAAATCCTCATCGTCAAAGCCATCAAACTCCGGGTAGTTCTTCGCCGGCAGGAGCACGCCACTACCGTCCTCAAAACTGATGACCAGGCAATGTCCGGTCCAGCTCACGGCTCTCGCATTCAAACCGCTGCGACGGCTCAACTCGCCTCGCTCAATGGCCTGTTCCAATGTTTCTTCGGTGACGGGGCGATCCGCCTGAATGCTCGCCTGTATGGTTTTCATAATTCGATTTCCACTCCCTCGGCAGCCCCCGTCAGGGATAACAGCGTCTTGTTAACTTCGGGCTCGTAACTGGCCGAGTCAATCAGGTAAGTCGTGCTGGCGAGTCGTTTCATCACGACCACTTCATTGCTCTCCCAATCCCACAACTGATTATCGAGGCAGGCGGTGCACAATTTTCGCCACCAGAGGCCACGCGCTCGCTGTAAATGCGCCGGTTGCCGCAGCGCCTGGCGCAATCCTTCCAGCACTGCTGAAGGGGGGCGCTGCGAATGAGGAACGACGTCCCAAAGCTCCACGCCGTTGTGCCAGAAACTGAATTTGAAGCGTGCGCTCCATGTCTGTGCATCGACATGGACATGCGGCGGGCAATGTTGATCGCGCAACATGATGACCAATGAAAAGTCCTTAAAGCGACATACGTTCATGCAACCCATCCGTTAGGTTATAGAGTGCAAAGATTCTCCATTCCTTGAAGAACCCGGCAATTGGCGATTGATCCGTTTGACGATCGACTCGGTTTTGAGCCTAGCCCTTGAACGTTTTTTGACTCGCCTATGACGGCGGCAAAATAGTAAGCAATCCTTTCACTGCTCTCACAAAAAAAAGCCGCCTACGCCGGTCAAGCACTGCCACGGCGATTTCATCTACAGTGACGCCATTCAGTCCTCATTTGATCCCCGGTGTAATCAATCATGCAGCGTGTCTTCGATGATCTTCAGTTGGGCAGCATCGAGCTGTTTTGCCTCGCCGCCGAGGCCGGCAGCTTTACGGCCGCCGCACTGGTGGCGGGCGTGACACCAGCCGCGGTCAGCCGCTCGGTATCGCGCATGGAAGAGCGTCTGGGCGTGCGGCTGTTTGCGCGTACCACCCGCAGTGTGAAGTTGACCGACAGCGGTCGTCGTTACTACGAAGAATGTCGTCAGGCTCTGGCGCAGCTGGTCGAGGCTCAGCGCGAGGTCATGGGCCAGCAGCAGCAACCGTCTGGCACCTTGCGCATCAGCATTCCCACGACGTATGCGCACCACCGGATCTTGCCGTTGCTGCCAGCCTTTCGGGCGCGTTTTCCCGACGTGAAGGTCGAGTCGCACATCAGCAATCGCAATATTGATTTCGTCGGCGAAGGTTACGACATGGCGATTCGCGTACGGGCCATTCCGGACTCCGGCCTGATCGCCCGGCATCTGGAGGACGCCGCGCTGGTGATGATTGCCAGTCCCGATTACCTCAAGCGTGCAGGTGTCCCCCAAACACTCGAAGACTTGGCGCAGCACGAATGCATCCAATACGAACTGCCCAGCAGCGGTCGGCGGATCGCCTGGCTGTTCAATGACAACGGCACACCTCGGGAGATTCTGGCCGAGGGCAGTCTCAGTTGCTCTGACGATGTGCTGGGTGGCGTGACCCTGGCCAAACACGGGGCGGGGTTGTTTCAGACGTACCGGTTTATCGTCGAAAACGAACTGGCCGATGGCTCGCTGGTGGAAGTATTGAAGCCTTACAGCGGCCGCTCGCGACCGTTCACGTTGCTGTATCCGCAAAGCCGTCATGTGCCCCTGAGGTTGCGCGCCTTTATCGATTTCCTGGTGGAGCATCTGCCGCGATAAACAGCGAAATCGTCCGATCACCGCACACAAATCCCCTTCGAGACGTCTCTTCAATTGACCTAATTAACCAGCTAGTACAATTTGTCTCCACAGGCTGAAACCTAGAGCCGATTCCAAAAATAATAAGTGGAGAGACCCTCGATGCCCCCTATCGTTCTGGTGCTCAACGGCCCGAACCTGAACCTGCTCGGCACCCGTGAACCGGCGACTTATGGCCACGAAACCCTGGCAGACATTTCGGCGCTGTGCGCACGCGCTGCTGAAGAATTCGGCCTGGCCGTGGAGTTCCGCCAGACCAACCACGAAGGTGAATTGCTCGACTGGATTCACGCCGCTCGCGGTCGTTGCGCCGGGATTGTCATCAATCCAGCCGCGTGGACCCACACCTCGGTGGCGATTCGCGACGCCCTCGTCGCCAGCGAACTGCCCGTGATCGAAGTCCACCTGTCGAACGTCCATGCTCGCGAGCCTTTCCGGCATCACTCGTTTGTCTCGGCCATCGCCACCGCGGTGATGGCCGGTTTCGGCAGCCACGGCTATCGCCTGGCGCTGGAACATTTCAGTCTGAAATTGAAGGGGTGAACACGATGGCTCAGCACAACACTGTATTGGCCGGGCTGATCGGCGCCGGGATTCAAGCCTCGCGCACACCGGCGCTGCACGAGCACGAAGGCGAAGCGCAGGGCATGCGCTACCTCTATCGCCTGATCGACCTGGATCAATTGAAGCTCGACAGCAGTGCCCTGCCCGACCTGTTGATGGCGGCCGAACGAATGAACTTCACCGGGCTGAACATCACCTTCCCGTGCAAGCAGGCCATCATCCCGTTGCTTGACGAACTGTCGCCGGAAGCCCGCGGCATCGGCGCGGTGAACACGGTGGTGTTGAAGGACGGTAAACGCATCGGCCATAACACCGATTGCCTGGGTTTTGCCGAAGGATTTCGCCGTGGCTTGAAGGACGCTGCCCGTGAGCGCGTCGTACAAATGGGCGCTGGTGGCGCCGGCGCGGCAGTGGCCCACGCGTTGTTGAGCGAAGGCGTACAACTGCTGAGTATTTTTGACGTGGAACCAAGCCGCGCGCAGGCGCTGGCAGACAATCTCAATCAACACTTCGGGGCTGGCCGGGCGGTGGCCGGGCACGATCTGCCGAGCACGTTGAGCCTGGCTGATGGTTTGGTAAACACCACGCCCATGGGCATGAAAAAACTGCCGGGCATGCCAGTGCCGGTCGAGTTGCTTCGCTCAGCCTTGTGGGTGGCGGAGATCGTTTACTTCCCGCTGGAAACCGAACTGCTGCGCAACGCCCGCGCGCTCGGTTGCCGCACGCTGGACGGCGGCAACATGGCGGTGTTTCAGGCGGTGAAGGCGTTTGAATTGTTCAGCAACGTGGTGCCGGATGCGCAGCGAATGCTCGCGCACTTTCAGAGCATGAACGACTGAGGGGATGCGGTGAGGGGCTGCAGTGAAGGGAAAGCCCCCTCACCTGATATCAGGCTTGCAAGTAACGCAACACCGACTCGCAAATCATCGCACGATGCCTCTGCTTGATGGCTTCGTCCGGCAAATCGATCTGGAAGATCTCCCCGAAGGTATGACGGTTCGACACGCGATAGAAGCAGAACGAACTGATCAGCAGATGCACATCCAGCGCCACTAGCCCTGCACGGAACAAACCCTCCTCGGCACCGCGACGCAGAATTTCGCCCAGTGCGTCGAGAATCGTATTGTTCATGGCCTTGATCGCATCGGAGCGCTTCACGTATTCGGCATTGTGAATGTTCTCGATGCTGACGATACGCACGAAATCGACGTTGTGATCGTGGTGGTCGAAGGTGAACTCCACCAGGCGACGAATCGCCTCCACCGGCCCCAGTTCGGTCAGGTGCAAGCGGTTTTCAGTGTTGCGAATATCACCGTAGAGCTTTTCCAGCACCTCGACGTAGAGCTGTTCCTTACTGCCGAAGTAGTAATAGATCATGCGTTTGGAGGTGTGGATACGCTCGGCGATTGCATCGACTCGAGCACCGGAAAGCCCCTGTTGGACGAACTCGACAATCGCCTCTTGAAGGATATTCTCGCGGGTCTTTTCCGGGTTGTTTTTGCGGCTCTTGCGGGGCTCGGCGATCAGTTCGGCGGGCACTGCGGAGCGTTCTGAAGTCATTGTCATTGCGGGCTCACGGCCATCACTGCACAAGCTGGCGATTATGGGCCGCTGCGCACAGTGAAGGAAGCCGCGCGGCAGCGGTTTGTCCCGGCGTTTACGATTTTGCTACAACTTGGCCTGACGAATGGCACCGCTGCGGGATTTGGCCATCGCTGCCAGTCGAACCGCGACGTTGGCCGCGCCATAACCGGCATAGCCGTTTTTGCGCTGAATGATTTCAAAGAAAAACCGCCCTTCGAACGGCTCGGTGTACACATGAAACAGTTCGCCACCCAGGGCATCGCGGTCGTACAGCACGTTGAAATACGCCAGCTCGCTGAGGAACTCGTCATCGAAGTCGAACCGCGCGGCGAGGTCATCGTAGTAATTGAGCGGGATGTCCAGCAACGGCACGCCCGCCTCTTTCGCACGGCTGACTTGCGCAAAGATGTCATCGCAATCAAACGCGATGTGATGCACACCGGAGCCGCGATAACTCGACAGCGCGTGTGAGATCGCGGTGTTGCGGTTCTCGGAAATGTTCAACGGCAAGCGAATAGAGCTGTCGCGGCTGCGCAGTGCGCGGCTTTTTACCAGGCCATACGGGTCGGGCAGAACCACTTCGTCATCGGCTTCGAAATCCAGCAGGCTCTTATAGAACAGCACCCAACTGTCGAGGCTGTCGGCCGGCAATGCCATGGCCATGTGGTCGATACGCTTGAGGCCACCGCTGGCCACCGCCGCTGGGTTCAGATTGAAGTCGGTGCCGTAGACGTCGGCCTGCTGATCCACCAAATAGATCAGGCTACCGTCCGGTGCGCGCACCGCCGCCAATTCCAGTTCATTGGGCCCGACCAGCCCACGATACGGCTGGCCTTTATAAGCCACAGCTCGGGCTAGCGCGCTGCTGCTGTCCTTGACCCGCACGGCGGTGGCGCACAGCGAGGGGCCATGCGCTTCGAAAAAACTGTGGGCAAACGAATACGGTTCGGAGTTGAGGATCAGGTTGATATCGCCCTGACGCAGCAGGCTTACGCTCTTGGAGCGATGCTGCCCGGCCTTGACGAAACCCAGCCGCTCAAGCCAATGGGAGAGCTTGGCGCCGAGGCTTTCATCCACGGCAAATTCGAGAAATTCGATGCCGTTGTATTCGCTGGCCGTGGGTGTCTCGAACAGGATGTCGAGGCTGGGTGCCGGTTGAGCTTCCTGCGCCAGGCGTTGGCGGGTTTTCTCTTCCAGGTACAGCAACGAACGCAAACCGTCGGCGGCGTTGGCCCGGGGTGGCGCGGCACGGAAACCGTCGTTGAAGATTTCCAGCGACAGCGGGCCGGTGTAGCCACTCTTGATAATCGGCGCGAGGAACCCCGACAGATCAAATTCGCCCTGGCCCGGGAAGCAGCGGAAATGCCGGCTCCACTCCAGCACGTCCATGGCGAGGATCGGTGCGTCGGCCATTTGCACGAAGAAGATCTTGTCGCCCGGAATCTCGGCGATGGCGCTCGGATCGCCCTTGAGCGACAGGGTGTGAAAGCTATCGAGCAAGACACCGAGGCTCGGATGATCGGCTTGGCGGACGATGTTCCACACCTGTTGATAAGTGTTCACATGCCGGCCCCAGGCCAGCGCTTCATAACCGATTCGCAGACCGCGCGCACCGGCGTTTTCGGCCAGCAGGCGCAGGTCATCGACGAGGATTTGTTCATCACCGATGGAATCGGCAGATGCATTGCTGCAGACCAGCACCAGGTCAGTGCCCAGTTCCTGCATCAAGTCAAATTTGCGCTCGGCGCGTTCCAGATTGCGCGAAAGCCGCTCACGGCGGCATCCCTCAAAATCCCGGAAGGGTTGGAACAGCGTGATCGCGATCCCGAGATCGGCGCACATCTGTTTGATTTCCCGTGGGCTACCGTCGTAGTAGAGAAGGTCGTTCTCGAAAATCTCCACCCCGTCAAAACCGGCGGCGGCAATGGCTTCGAGTTTTTCCGGCAGGGTACCGCTCAAGGACACGGTGGCAATGGAACGCTGCATGTTTCGACTCCCGGTGGTGGAGACAGTCTTGTTATCGAGATCGCACGCTTCGCTTTATGTCGCCGCAGGCTTCGCCAGCTGCTACAGGGTCTGCGTTTAGCTTGTGGGGAATTATTGGCTGGACGAACTCGCACAGCAATTTAAAGTGTACTACCCGGTTAGTTTTGTGTTCGATTATCGAACACAATGGCCATTGGTGAATTGACGATTTTTTGTCCACTGCGCAACATCGACTCCACATTGAGACCGGTCATGCATCGTCGGGCTCGGTTACCAAAGACACAGAACACCACATAAAAATAATCGGTGGACTACATGACTCCTTCTCAAAGTTCTCCCATGGAGCACGCCTCCATGACTCCTGCCAGCGGCGGCATCGGCGACAAGATCCGCGGCGCCATGGCGGTCGGCAAAACCCGTTGGGGCATGCTGGCGCTGGTGTTTTTCGCGACAACCCTGAACTACATCGATCGCGCCGCCCTCGGCGTCATGCAGCCCATCCTCGCCAAGGAAATGAGCTGGACGGCGATGGACTACGCCAACATCAACTTCTGGTTTCAGGTCGGCTACGCGATCGGTTTCGTGCTGCAAGGCCGGTTGATCGACCGGGTCGGCGTCAAGCGCGTGTTCTTCTGCGCCGTGCTGCTCTGGAGCATCGCTACCGGTGCCCACGGCCTCGCGACGTCGGCGGTAGGCTTCATGGTCTGCCGATTCATCCTTGGCTTGACCGAAGCCGCCAACTACCCGGCCTGCGTGAAGACCACGCGGCTGTGGTTCCCGGCCGGCGAACGCGCCGTGGCCACCGGCATCTTCAACGCCGGGACCAACGTCGGCGCGATGTTCACCCCGATGTTGCTGCCACTGATCCTGCACGTATGGGGCTGGCAGGCCGCGTTCCTGTGCATGTCGGCACTGGGCGGGATCTGGTTGCTGTTCTGGGGTTTGAAATACTTCAACCCGGAAGATCATCCGAGCGTCAAACAATCGGAACTGGACTACATCCAGAACGAAGTCGAACCGGAACAAGCCCGCGTGCCGTTCTCGAAAATCCTGCGCATGCGCGGCACCTGGGCCTTCGCCCTCGCCTACTCAATGACCGCGCCGGTGTTCTGGTTCTACCTGTACTGGTTGCCGCCATTCCTCAATCAGCAATACAACCTGGGGATCAACGTGACCCAGATGGGGATTCCGCTGATCATCATCTACCTGACCGCCGACTTCGGCAGCGTCGGTGGCGGGATCCTCTCCTCGTTCCTGATCGGTCGCGGGGTCAATCCGATCAAGGCGCGGCTGATGTCGATGTTCCTGTTTGCCTGCTGCATCGTCGGCGTGATCATGGCGGCGGGTTCGAGCAGTCTGTGGGTCGCGGTGTTCGCCATCTCCCTGGCCATCGGCGCGCACCAGGCCTGGACCGCGAACATCTGGAGCCTGGTCATGGACTACACGCCTAAACACATGATGAGCACAGTGTTCGGTTTTGGCGGCATGTGCGCAGCCATCGGCGGGATGTTCATGACGCAGTTGGTCGGCCACATCCTGACCGTCACCCACAACAACTACACCGTGCTGTTCACCCTGATTCCGGCGATGTACTTCATTGCCCTGACCTGGATGTACTTCATGGCACCGCGCAAGATTCCTGCCGTCACCGAGTAATAGCCCTTCCCCCGGCAGGCCTGATTCCAGGCCTGCCTTTTTGTTTGTCCTACCGACGACTCTGTTGCCACGCCGCCGCCAACCCGCTGCAGCAAATCACCGCGATCCCGACCACCGTGGTCAGGGTCGGCGTGTGGGCAAACAGCAGCCAGCCCAGCAGACCGGCAAACACAATCTGGCAATAACCGAACGGCGCCAGCAACGCCGGCGCGGCGTAGCGAAACGCCTGAGTCAGAAACAAGTGAGCCGTCATCCCGCACGCGCCCAGCGCCACCATCATCAGTCCATGCCCAAGGCTCGGCACTTGCCAGAAGAACGGCACCAGCGCGCTCATCACCAGGGTGTTGCACAGGCCGGCGAAAAAGTTGCTGGTGGTCGGGCTGTCGATGTTGCTGAGCTTGCGGGTGAGCAATTGATAGAAGCAGAAAAACAACGCTGAGCAGAGCGGCAGCAGCACCGCGGGTGTGAACAGATCACCGCCGGGGTGGACGATGATCAACACGCCGGCAAATCCGCAAATCACCGCGATCCATTGGCCACGGGTGACGTGTTCCTTCAGCAACGGCACCGACAGCGCCGTGACCAGCACCGGCGCAAGAAAGTTGACCGCCGTGGCTTCAGCCAAGGGGATGTATTGCAAACCCGTGGTGAAAAACAGACTGGTGCCCAACAGGCACAACGCCCGCATCACTTGCAGCCATGGCCGTTTGGTTCGCAGCACGCGCAATCCGGATTGCGGCAGGAAAATTCCCGCCATCAACAAGGTGTGAACCACATAGCGAGCCCAGACCACCATGACGATCGGATAGAAACCGGAGAGGTATTTGGACAGGGCATCGTGACTGGAGAAAAGAAAGGTGGCGACGACGATCAGCAAAATCCCTTTGAAGGGCTGGTTTACGCCGGAGAGCGGAGTGCTGACGGTCATGGGGTTCCCTTGTGCCTGGCGAATTCCAATAATTTAGAACCTGGTTCCAGATTCCCATACAAGCATAGGCCGAAAGTGTTCGAACATCGCACGGTTTCCGGACGAACAGACATCCCAAATCAGCTGAACAACTCTGAAGCAAGGCTCGCCGCCGACAACTCTTCGGCATACCTCAACAACAGCGGCGCCAATTCATGCAACCGTGCGCCCGGCATACGCGCACTGGGCCCGGCGATGCTCAGCACCCCCATCACCCGCCCCTCGCTCGGGTGCCGCACCACGGCAGCGATCGCCGAGGTGCCCACCGCCGAACTCTCTTCAACCCAGGCATAACCCTGCTCGCGCGCCAGACGCAGACGCTCCAGCAGCTCAATGTTGGATCGCGGCGCATTCGGCCCCAGGTCTTTGGGCCGCTCACCGCCCTGGCGTTCGACCAGCGACAACGCCTCGGCATCGCTCATGCACGCCAGCCACGCGTGGCCCGACGCGGTGTAGAACAAGGGCGCATCGCGGCCCATGTCCGGGTCGTAACGCAGGCCGGACCGGGCACCTTGCGACTTGGCGATCCAGACCTGCCGCTCGCCTTCAATGACGCCCAGGCGCACCAGTTCGCCGGTCTCCTGCGCGAGGCGATCCAGCACTGGCTGCACGATATCGGCGCCGCTGCCCGAGAGATAACGAAACCCCATCGCCACCAGTTTGGTGGTCAGGTGATAGCGCAGGTTCTCTGGATTCTGTCGCACATAGCCCAGCCGTACCAGCTCGGCAAGCAAGCGGTGGGTCGCGCTTTTCGGGATGTCCAGTTGTTCCGCCAGCGCCTGCATCGGCACACCGCGAGGGTCACTGGTAAGGCTTTCCAGCACACTGAAAACACGTTCGATCTGACTGCCGGCCATGGGAGGTTCCACATACAATTTGCCTGATTCTAGAAGACGAACCCGGTAATGCGAAATCTGGAACTCGACGATCGACAGGTTGATTCGATAAAAACCCGGCGCCTGACGGAATTCGATAGGGAGTCCACGTTCATACAAGTCTGGAATACGGCTGGCGATTGCCGGCAATAGCCGAAACCCGGACGATCGGACTGGCGCCGCTCCGCCACACCAGCAACACTCATCCCCACGGACAATCAGAGGATTCCCACATGCTATGGAAAAAAGGCCGACGCAGCGACAACGTGGTGGACGCCCGTGGTGATGATGTCGGCGGCGGCGGTGGCGGGATGCGTTTTGGTGGCGGCAAGGGCCTGAGCCTGACCGCGATCATCCTGATTGTCGGGATTGGCTGGATCACCGGCCAGGATCCGTTGCAGATCCTCGGACAACTCACCGGCCAAATGAGCGAGCAGTCGGCGCCCGCCACCAATCAAACGCGCAAGGCGCCACCGGCCAATGATGAAGGTGCCGAATTCGTGCGCTCGATCCTCGGCGATACCGAAGACACCTGGGGCCAGATTTTCCAGCAGGCCGGTAAGCAATATAAGAACCCGACCCTGGTGCTGTTCAGCAATCGCGTCAATTCCGCCTGCGGTCTGGCGACGTCGGCGACCGGTCCGTTCTATTGCCCGGCCGACCAGAAAGTCTACCTGGACATGGCATTCTTCCAGGAAATGTCACAACGTTTCTCCGCTGCCGGCGACTTCGCCCAGGCCTACGTGATCGCTCACGAAGTCGGACACCACGTTCAGACTTTACTCGGCGTATCGGCGAAAATTCAGACCGCTCGCGCCCAAGGCCGCCAAATGGAAGGCGACGGGGGGTTACTCGTGCGTCAGGAACTTCAGGCCGATTGCCTGGCCGGAGTCTGGGCCAACAATGCACAAAAGCGTCTGAACTGGCTGGAACCAGGCGACATCGAAGAAGCCCTGAACGCCGCCAATGCCATCGGCGACGACCGCTTGCAACAGCAAGGTCAGGGGCGCGTGGTGCCGGACTCGTTTACCCATGGAACGTCAGCGCAAAGGGTGCGCTGGTTTAAAACCGGATTTGCACAAGGCCAGGTGGGCCAGTGCGATACCTTTGCGGCGAAAAACCTGTAAATGAATAAGTGGCTGTTAGCTGTACTGTTTACCTGCGCAAGTACCCAAGCCGCCGAACATGCGGTCAAAGAACTCAGCCCCGGCCGGCTGTTGCTCAAAGAAGGCGAGATGGCGGTGAGCCTCGGCGCCGCGCCGGCCAAAATCGAACGCGTGCTGATCATCATCCACGGCCGTCTGCGCAACGCTGGAACCTACCGCCAGAGCGCCGAGCAGGCGGCTGAACTGGCAGGACAAAGCCAGACCACGCTGGTCATCGCCCCACAGTTTCTCAATGAAACCGATGTCGCCCTGCACCCCGTGGCGGACAGCGTCCTGCGCTGGCAGGGCGACGATTGGATGGCCGGCGGTTTATCCACAGCCCCGTTTGCACTGAGTTCCTTTGGGGCGCTGGATCAGATCATTGCGAGAGTCAGCGACCGCCAACAGTTTCCGGACGTGAAACAAATCGTCATCGCCGGTCACTCCGGGGGGGCCCAGGTGGTTCAACGCTATGCCTTGCTGGCTCACGATCAACCCGCGCTTAGCGCTGCCGGCGTGAAAGTCCTTTATGTGGTCGCCAACCCCTCCTCGTACGCGTATTTCGATGAGCGACGGCCCGTGGCGTTCGATCACGCGAAATGCCCTGGTTTCAACCGCTGGAAATATGGCCTGACGGATTTGCCCCTTTATGCCAGTGGGCAAACGGCACCACAGATTGAAGGCAACTACGTCAAACGTGACGTGACGTATCTGCTCGGGCAGCAAGACAGCGACCCGCAGCAACCGGCGCTGGACAAGGGGTGCGAGGCTGAAGCCCAAGGCACTAACCGGCTGGCTCGCGGGCATTTTTACTTTGATTATTTGCTGCGTCGTAATCCGCGAGGGGTGAACCAGCGGCTGGTGGAAGTGCCGGGGGTTGGGCATAACGGGCAGGGGATGTTGACGTCGCCGGAGGGGCAGAAGGCTTTGTTTGGGCAGTGAGTTTTTTGATGCCTGAACGGACGCTTTCGCGAGCAGGCTAACTCCTACAGTAGATCTCTAGCGGACGCAGTTTTTGTATTCCATAGCGATCCCCTGTGGGAGTGAGCCTGCTCGCGAAGGGGCCCTCAAGCCAACAACATTTCCCGCAATGCCACACAGTCCGCCGCATGCCAATCCGTCAGTTCCGGCCACGGGTTATCCGGTAAATTCACCAACACCGTTCGCGCCCCCGCCGCGCGACCACAATCCAGATCAAAGCGGTAATCACCGACCATCACCATCTCGCTCGCCGGCACGTTCCAGGCCTCTGCCAGTTTCAGCAAGCCACCGGGATGCGGCTTGGGCGGTGCTTCATCACGCCCCAGCACATCCTCCACGGCGAAACAGTCGGCCAGGCCGATGGCCTCCAGCGTCACATGCGCCAGCTCCCGGGCATTGCGCGTGAGAATGCCCAGGCGATAACCGCGCCCGGCCAACTCACGCACCAGCTCTACCGCACCGGGTGCCGGTTTCGACCCCAGTGCCAGATCACGTTCGTGCTCCAGCAGCCACGCATGTTTAGCCGCCGCTTCATCGGCCGGCAATGCGGCGAGGTGGGTCAGGATGTCGTCTTCGGCCGGGATCGCCAATGCCACGCGAATCGCCGCAAAGTCGTGCACAGCCACCGTCAGGGTGCCGTCCATGTCGAACACCCAATGACGCACCTCGGCCAGGCTCATGCCCAATCCTTGCGATGACGAATCAGGCCTTCCTGAGTGACCGAGGCCACCAGTTGTCCAGCACGGTTGAACACGCTGCCACGGTTAAAACCACGGGAATTACCGGCCCAAGGGCTGTCCATCGCATAGAGCAACCAGTCATCGGCGCGCAGATCCTGATGGAACCACAGCGCGTGATCGAGGCTGGCGACCTGCATGTCCTTGTTCCAGACCGTTTTGCCATGGGGCTGCATCGAAGTCACCAGCAGACCGAAGTCGGACGCATAGGCCAGCAAGTATTTGTGCAGCGCCGGCGAGTCGGCCAGGGCACCGTCGGCACGAAACCAGACGTACTTGACCGGGTCAGAGGGTAGCGGGTTGTAGGGATCTTTTTCGGTCACCGGGCGGAATTCGATCGGTTTCGGGCACAGCAGTTTTTCGCGCATGTGCTCAGGGATCAGGTGCGCATGCTGCTGGGTGAGTTCCAGTTCCGAAGGCAGGTTTTCCGGTCCGACCACAACCGGCATTTGGGCCTGGTGCTCAAAGCCTTTTTCGTCGTACTGGAACGAGGCGCTGCAGGTAAAAATCGGATTGCCCTTCTGGATCGCCGTCACCCGTCGCGTGCTGAAACTGCC
The DNA here is from genome assembly GCF_015461845.1 of Pseudomonas mucoides. Lineage (GTDB taxonomy): Bacteria > Pseudomonadota > Gammaproteobacteria > Pseudomonadales > Pseudomonadaceae > Aquipseudomonas > Aquipseudomonas mucoides. Next base: position 139,537 of record NZ_JACOPW010000006.1, read on the forward strand.
GCCGTCGCGCACCCGATCCACCTGATAAACCACAGGCAATGCTGAATCGCCCGGACGCAGGAAATACCCGTGCATGGAATGCACATGCCGCGCTTCTTCTACCGTCTGACTGGCTGCCGACAGCGACTGACCGATCACCTGACCGCCGAACAACTGGCGAAAACCCAGGTCCTGGCTGCGGCCACGGAACAGGTTTTCTTCGATCGGTTCCAGGGTCAACAGGTCGACCAGATCATCCAACACTTGGCTCATTCAGGCTCTCCTCACGCAAAACATTGCCGCGCAGTCTTGGCTGCGACGGTCGATTCAGTTTCTGGCCAGGGCCAATAAGATGGGGGCCATTGTAAACGTCCGCGGCGGCTTATCCATGCAAGGTTTGCAGCCATTGTTCACGGGTGATGCGGTACAGCACATGGTGACGCAGGGGATGGCCGGCGGCGAGCTTCGGATGCTCGAAGTCATCGGCTGAATCATGGTGCATGCCGATCGCCTGCATGACTTTCTCGGAAGGCGTGTTGGATTGCGTGGTGAAGGACACGACTTCGGTCAGCCCCAACCGGTCAAACCCGCAACGCAGAGCGGTCCACGCGGCTTCACTGGCATACCCCAGGCCCCAATGCTCGCGGGCCAGGCGCCAGCCGATTTCGGTCGCCGGGGTGAATGGCGCATCGAAGCCCACCACACCCAGCCCGGTAAACCCGATGAACTGGCCGGTGTCCTTGCGTTGCAGCGCCCAGAGGCCGAAACCATGCTCGGCAAAATGCCCGCGAATGCGCCCGATCAGCGAGGCACTTTCCAGACGACTCAACGGCGCCGGAAAATAACGCATCACCTGTGGATCGGCACACATCGCCGCAAATTCCGGCAAATCCTCGTCGCGCCACTGCCGCAACAGCAGTCGCGCACTTTCGAGTTGCAGTATTGGCTCCATTGCGTTCCCCCGTTTCCATGCCGCAAGTCTACATCGCTGGTAGGATCCTTCTCTCATTCCTACATGAAATCATCATGCCGCTGCCGCTGATTTATCACGAAGACTACAGCCCCGAGTTTCCGGCGGACCACCGCTTCCCCATGGACAAGTTTCGCCTGTTGCGCGATCACCTGGTGGACAGCGGCCTGACCCGGGACGCCGATCTGCTGCGCCCGGAGCTCTGCCCCCCGGAGATTCTCGCCCTCGCCCATGACGCTGCCTATATCGAACGTTATATGAGTGGCGAGTTGTCCCGTGAAGACCAGCGGCGTCTCGGCCTGCCCTGGAGCGAAGCCCTGGCCCGGCGCACGGTGCGCGCGGTCGGCGGGTCGTTGCTGGCGGCGGAGCAGGCGCTGCAACACGGTTTGGCCTGTCACCTGGCCGGCGGCACCCATCACGCGCATTACGACTACCCGGCGGGCTTCTGCATCTTCAATGACCTGGCCGTGATCAGCCATTACCTGCTGGAAAGTGGCCGGGTGAATCGGGTGTTGATCTTCGATTGCGACGTGCATCAGGGCGACGGGACTGCGCGGATCCTGCACAACACCCCGGACGCGGTGACCGTTTCCCTGCACTGTGAAAAGAATTTTCCTGCACGCAAAGCCGAAAGTGACTGGGACATCCCGTTGCCCAAGGGCATGGGCGACACCGACTACCTGAAAGTGGTCGACGATGCGCTCAACTATTTGCTGCCGCTCTATCAACCGGACCTGGTGTTGTATGACGCCGGGGTCGATGTGCACAAGGACGACGCCCTGGGTTACTTGAAACTGACGGACGAAGGCGTGGCGGCGCGTGATGAAAGCGTGATGCGCCATTGCCTGGGCCGGGATATTCCAGTGGTCGGGGTGATTGGCGGCGGTTACAGCACGGACCGCAAGGCGTTGGCGCGGCGGCACGGGATTCTGCATCACAGCGCGCAACGGGTGTGGCAGTCATCAGGTTGTCATTGAACCGTGAGTGTTTACCCACAATGCCTGTGGAACTGCCTGTGGATAACCTGAGTGAAACGGCCTACAGCCCTTACGGCGCATAGCCTACACTGCGGTGGTTGTTTTTTAACCAGGTCCTGAACACATAACAAATCCCCTCTGGGAGCGAGCTTGCTCGCGATAGCGGATTATCAGTAAACACTACGCTGACTGACCCACCGCTATCGCGAGCAAGCTCGCTCCCACAGGGATCTGTGCTGGTAGAATGCGCCGCTTATCCCGCCAAACCGCAGCGCACTCCATGACCCGATCCTCCACCGCCCTCCCCCCTCACGTCGCCATCATCGGTGGTGGCCCCGCCGGCCTGATGGCGGCTGAAGTGTTGAGCCAGGCCGGGATCAAGGTCGACCTGTACGACGGCATGCCCTCGGTGGGCCGCAAATTCCTGCTGGCCGGGGTTGGCGGCATGAACATCACCCACTCCGAAGCCTACCCGGCGTTTCTCTCGCGTTACGCCGAGCGCGCGCCACAGATTGCACCGCTACTGCGCGCCTTTGGCGCCGACGCGCTGTGCCAGTGGATTCATGACCTGGGCGTCGAAACTTTTGTCGGCAGTTCCGGCCGGGTGTTCCCGACCGACATGAAAGCCGCGCCCTTGCTGCGTGCCTGGCTCAAACGCCTGCGCGACGCTGGCGTAGTTATCCACACCCGCCACCGCTGGCTCGGCTGGAATGCCGACGGCAGCCTGAAACTGTCGAGCCCCGACGGTGAAAAAAGCCTGACACCGGACGCCACCCTGCTGGCCCTCGGCGGCGGCAGTTGGTCGCGGCTCGGTTCGGATGGCGCGTGGAGGCTGCCGCTGGAACAACGCGGTGTAGGACTTGCGCCGTTGCAACCGAGTAATTGCGGCTTCGAGGTGCAGGCCTGGAGCGAATTGATGGTCAGTAAATTCGCCGGCGCGCCGCTGAAAAACATCGCTATCGGCCTCAATGACGACGTGCCGCGGCTCGGGGAATGCGTGATCACCGCGACCGGGATTGAAGGCAGTCTGATTTACGCCTTGTCGGCTCCGATCCGTGAGGCGATCAACCTCAACGGTTCCGCGACCATTCATCTGGACCTGCTGCCGGGCAAGCCTGTGGATAAAGTGCAGGCCGCGCTGAGCAAACCTCGCGGTTCACGCTCGATGTCCAAACACCTGCACAGTCAGCTGGGCATTGATGGCGTGAAAGCCGCGTTGCTGCGCGAGCTGACACCGGCCGATTGCTTCAGCGACCCGGCGTTGCTGGCCAAAGCGATCAAGGCACTGCCGCTGACGCTGGTGAAAACCCGCCCACTGGACGAAGCCATCAGCAGCGCCGGTGGTGTGACGTTCGAGTCGATGGATGAACGCTTGATGCTCAAGCAATTGCCTGGCGTGTTTTGCGCGGGGGAGATGCTGGATTGGGAAGCGCCGACGGGCGGCTATCTGCTGACCGCGTGTTTCGCCAGTGGGCGTGCGGCGGGGATGGGGATGGTGGAATGGCTCAGAAGCAGCGCCAAGTTTTAGCTACAAGCTGCAAGTTAATGGCTTTTAACTTGCAGCTTGTAGCTTGCAACTTATAGCTGCTGTTAAGGCTTACGCTTGCGCGGCCCAGTGTTGAACACCGGCACTTTACGCACAGGCTTGATCGAAGGCTCCGGCGCCGAAGCATCCCCGCTCTCGACCCACTTGCCCAAATTGCGTTTACCGCCACTGGAAGTCTTCGGTTTCTTCGGCTTTTTCGGTTTTTTCACCACCTGACCGCTGGCATCGGTGTCCGGCACGCGGTGCTCAGGTTCGAAGTCATGCTCCATCTGCCGAGGCAAAGTCTGACGGGTCAACGTCTCGATGGCCGACAGCAGATTCACTTCATCGGCGCACACCAGCGAAATCGCCTGCCCGGTGTTACCCGCACGGCCGGTACGCCCGATGCGGTGGATGTAATCCTCGGCCACGATCGGCAGGTCGAAGTTGACCACCAGCGGCAAATCTTCGATGTCCAGACCACGGGCCGCGACGTCAGTGGCGACCAGGATCTGCACTTCACTGGCCTTGAAACGGTCCAGTGCGCGCTGACGCGTCGCCTGCGGTTTGTCGCCGTGGATGCCGTCGGCATTGATGCCCAGGCCCTGGAGTTTTTCCACCAGCGCGTCGACACCGTTGCGGGTCTTGGCGAACACCAGCACCTGCTTCCATTTGCTTTTACGCAGCAAGTGAACGAACAGTTCCGGCTTGCGCTTCTTGTCGACCGTCACTACCCACTGCTTAACCGTGTTGGCCGCCACGTTACGCGGGCTGACTTCGATGCTCAGCGGATCGTTGAGCATCTGCCCGGCCAGGGTGCGGATCGCATCGGAGAACGTCGCCGAGAACAACAGCGTCTGGCGCTTCTTCGGCAGCGCCTTGTAAATGTTGCCCAGTTCCTCGGAAAAGCCCAGGTCGAGCATACGATCGGCTTCGTCGAGCACCAGGGTTTGCAGCTGATTGAACTTGAGCGCGTTCTGGCGAAACAGGTCGAGCAAACGGCCCGGCGTGGCCACCAGCAGGTCGACGCCTTTGCGCAGCTTCATCATTTGCGGGTTGATGCTGACGCCGCCGTACACCGCATAAGTGCTCAGTGGCAGGTTCTCGGCGTACTGACGCACGGCTTCGTGGACTTGCTCCGCCAGTTCGCGGGTCGGCACCAGAATCAGTGCGCGCACCGAGTTGGCGGTGACTTTCGGCCCTTCCATGGCCAGCAATTGCAGGAGCGGCAACGCGAAACCGGCGGTCTTGCCAGTGCCGGTTTGGGCCGCAGCCATCAGGTCGCGACCGGCCAGCACCGCCGGAATGGCTTGCGCCTGAACCGGCGTCGGGGTCTGGTAGCCGAGCGTCTCGAGAGAGCGCAGCAAGGGTTCGATCAGGCCAAGGGTGGCGAAAGTCATGGGATTACCGTAGGAAAATTCAGCGCGGGTTTTTCAAAACAAGTGTGCAAAACAAGATGCAATGGCGCGCAGTTTACCCTAATTCACACGGGATTCTGTCGGCGCGACTACAGCCGTCTGCACAGGCGCCCGACGCCACTGTGGCAATCCGATCAACACCACAGCGCTGATGATCACCAGCATCGCCAGCCCTTCTTCGATTCCTATGGTCTCGCCCACAAACACGATCCCCAGCAATACCGCGACGGCCGGGTTGACGTAGGCATAACTGGTCGCCGCCGCGGGACGCACGTTTTTCAACAGGTACATGTAAGCGTTGAACGCGATGATCGAGCCGAAGAACGTCAGATACGCCAGGGCAGCCCAGCCTTCAATCGGCGGCATGGCTTGCAGATGCTCGCCGCTCACGACACTGCCGATCAGCAGCGCCACGCCGCCGACCAGCATTTCCACTGCGCTGGCCATCGCCCCCGCTGGCAACGGCACGTGTTTGCTCCAGACCGAACCGAACGCCCAGGAGGCCGCCGCGAACACCAGCAACAGCGCGCCCAACGGGCTCGACTGCAGGTTCGAACCGAGATTCAACATGGCAATGCCGATCAGCCCGAGCGCAATCCCGGCCCATTCGAGACGGGTATTTCGCGCCCCCCAGAAATAGCCGAACAACAAAGTAAACAAGGGCACCGTCGCCACCGCCAATGCCGCCACACCGGAGGCCACCCCCATGTGTTCGGCGACACTGACGCCGCCGTTACCGCAGGCGAGCAACAAGATCCCGATCATGCCGGCCGCTTTCCACTGCGCCCACGTCGGTGCCGGCGCCCCACGCCAGCGCAGGAAGGCGTACATCAACGTCCCGGCGAGCACAAAACGGATTCCGGCGAGCAGCAACGGCGGCCAGTACTCAACGCCGATGCGGATCACCAGATAGGTCGAGCCCCAAATCACGTACAACGCGAAAAAGGCAGCGATCAAGGGTAAGGGAAAACGACGTAAGCCAGGCATGGGCAGCTCGATGACAGAACAATGTGAACAGCTATTCTAGAAAGGCCAAACGCTAAAAATAAGTTACAAAACCTGTTTATAGCGCCAGTACACTTTTCAAAACACGGAGATCAGCGCTATAAACCATGCTTTCGAAAGTCAGTCATTTTCAAGGTGTACGCCGATGGATAAATACGACCGCATGCTCCTCAGCGCCCTGCTGGAAAACGGTCGTGCGTCCTACGCCGACCTCGCGCGCAAGGTCAACCTGTCCGCCCCGGCCGTGGCCGAACGCGTGGCCAAGCTGGAAGCCAGCGGCGTGATTACCGGTTACCAGGCGAAAGTCGACATGGCCAAGCTCGGTTTGCCAATCCAGTGCGTGATCGAACTGCGCCTGAACCAGCACGGCAATCAAAAGGCCTACGACGACTTGATCAAAATCCCGCAATTGACCGAATGCCACCGGGTGACCGGCGATCCGTGCGTGATCATGCAAGCGGCAGTGGGCTCGATGCCGGAGCTGGAGGAGTTGATCAACCGGATTGCCAAGTTCGGGTTCAGCAAGACGTCGATTGTGCTGTCGAGTGCGATAGAGAAGCGCGTGCCGTTGGGGCACATCGAAGGCAATGGCAAAACAATCTAAAGCTGCAGGAGATCCCTTCCAGGAGCGAGCCTGCTCGCGATGGCGTCGTGTCAGCCGACATCAATGTAGCTGGAACACCGCAATCGGGAGCAGGCTCATTCCTACAGAGGGTTTGCGGTGGTATTAGAACCCGCGATGGCGCTTGAGGTGTTCGTTGATCTTCGCCGCCGGCACTTTCTGCAAGCCGCACAGCAAATCATGGGACAACTCGCGCAAGCCATGCTTGCGCCGCAACTCTTCCATCAAATGCGTCGTCAGATTCGCCGCCATCTCCGCGTCAGCCATCGCCCGGTGAGCCTTGCCGGTATCGGGCAAGTTGGCGAACGTGGTGAGGGTGCCGAGTTTGTGGTTCGGCGCGGCGGGCATCAGGCGGCGGGCCAGTAGCAGCGAGCAGGCGAAGTTCTGCAAACGCGTGCGCTTGATCCGCCCCAGCTCAAAGTCCCAGAACTTCTGGTCGAACGCCGCGTTGTGCGCCAGCAACGGCGTGATGCCGACGAACTCATTAACCTCGTTCATCACCTGCTCGGCCGACGGCGCGGTGCGCAGCATGGCATTGCTGATGCCGGTGAGTTGCTCGATGAAAGCCGGCACGCGCACGCCGGCGTTCATCAGGCTTTGGTAACGCTCGACGATGCGCCCCTGTTCAAGAATCACCACGGCAATTTCCGTGGCCCGGCAGCTGCTGCTCGGGGAGATCCCGGTGGTTTCAAAGTCGATGACTGCTATGCGTTCCAAACCTGTTTCAACTCCGTAAAAATCAATTCTTGAGCAGCAACGCGCCTTCGATCGGCACGTAGCGGCTGGCGGCGCGGATCAGCGAGTTGGCCGTGAGGCCCGGCACGCCGTAAGCCACCGCTTGCACCCCGTGCTTGCTGATGATGCGTTCCAGCAACATGTCGAAATCACCGTCACCGGAGGCCAGCACGATTTCGTCGACGTGATCGGCGGCGTCCATGATGTCGAGGGTGATGCCCACGTCCCAGTCGCCCTTGGCCGAACCGTCGCTGCGCTGGATGTAGGGCTTGAGCTTCACGGTGAAGCCGAGGTTGCGCAGGATCTGCTGAAACTGCTGCTGTTTGCTGTCGCCACGATCAATCGCGTAGGCGTAGGCCTCGACGATCTCGCCCTGTTTGCTGATGTCAGCCCACAGCGCGGCGTAGTTGAAGTGGCAACCATAGGCCTGACGCACGGTGTAATAGAGGTTTTGGACATCGGCGAACACTGCGATTTTTTTCACCGCGGGTTTCCTCTTGGCGCACAGGCGCGCAGGCGAGATCAGGCACCTGGCCCGAAAAGTCGCCCAGTATGCCAGCCCGAAGGATTGTTCCGCGAATAATCGCCCCGGGGCACGGTCGCGCCCCGGACGAATGGCGTCTTAGACGAAGGAATCGTCGTCATCGCCGCCGAAAAATGACGAGCTGTCATCGCTGTAATCAGTGTCGGCAAAACCGCCCTGATCATTGGTGCTGTTGTCAGCCATACGCTGGTCATCGCCCCAACCGCCGTTGCTCTGGTCATTGACCTGCGCCGGCTCTTCCTTGATCACTTCAACCACTTCCGGCTGCTGATTGTGATGGAACAGGCTGCTGATGCCTTGTGCCAGCATCACGCCACCCGCGACACCGGCCGCGGTCTTCAGCGCGCCACCGAGAAAACTGCTGCCCGCCGCCGGAGCTTGTTGCTGCGGGGCGTAGTTTTGTTGGGGCGGCGCGGCACCAAAATTCTGCTGCGGTGGCTGTGAATTGAACGATGGCCGTGCCGGTTCACGCCAGCCGCCCGTGGACGATGGGGCGCTCTGGGTCGGTGCGGGCTGTGGATCGCGGGCACTGCCACCGAAGATGCTCGACAAAAAGCCACCACCGCTTGGCGCCGGGGCCGCTGTCTGTGCCTTGGCCGCTTGCAGTTCGGCCTGCAATTGCTGCACTTGCTGGGTCAGTTGCTTGTTCTGTTCGTCAAGGCTCTTGATGGCAGCTTCCTGAACCAGGATCGCCTGGGTCATGAAATAGCCGGCCGCAGGCTGGCGAGTCAGGTGTTCCTTGATCCGCGCCTCAGCCAGGGCATCGCGCGGGGCTGAGTCCGTTTCGGCCTGTTGCAGCCGGGAAAACAGTCCATCGATCAGGGTTTGTTCTTCGCTGTTCATGGCGACCTCGTAGATTGCCGGGGAAAATCGTTGTCCTTTTCCAAAGAGGATAAGGTGCTCGACCTTAATGGAGGCTGAAACAAGTTGTTTCAATGAGCTTTACCTAACGTTTACGTTTGCGCCCCCAAGGGTTTGATCGGTTAAAGTGGACCACTGCTTCCAACCTGCGATACCGACTGATGAATCCGTTCGATGTACTGCGTGACTCCTTGTATTTCTTCAAACGCAATCTGGGGCAGATCGTGCAACTGTGCCTGCCGCTGGTGATCTTCGAGGCGCTGCTGCAACAAATTGTCGACCACTCCACCGAGCCGGACAGTTTTCCCGGCGTCAGTGTCATCGTCGGCTTGCTGGTTTATCCGCTGTACACCGCGGCCCTGATCCTGTTTCTCGACGCCCGCAGCCGCGGTGAATCGCCGCGCAACCGTGACCTGCTGACACGTTCGGCGTACCTGTGGCCGCGCTTCGCCCTGCTCACGGCACTTAACACCCTGTTGATCCTGCTCGGTCTGTCGCTGTACTTCCTGCCCGGTATCTATCTGATGGTGACCCTGGCCTTCGGCGAGTACCTGCTGGTGTTGCGTGGCATGGCCCCATTGGCGGCCATGAAAGAAAGCCTGCGCCTGACCCGCGGCCATTTCATGCGCATTCTGGTGTGCATCCTGTGTGTGATGGGTCCGCTTTGGGTGCTCAAGGGCGCCACCCTCGCGGTGTACCCGGCCCCGCAAAACCCGGTGATTTCCCTGCTGATCGACAGCGCCCACAGCTTCCTGCAACTGTTCACCAGCGTGGTGTTGTTCCGCTTGTTCATGCTGATCGGCGATACGCCCGAGAAAATTGAGGGGCCGCTCTGACCGTGGGCTTCGGCTCCGGTCTCGGTTATGCTCGGGGCCACCTTTTGTAACGCTATAAGCCGAGCCATGACCCGTCTACTGCGCTACACCCTGCTGAGCCTGTTGATCGTGACCGGCGTGATCGCATTGCTGATTTACAACCTGACCTGGCGCCCCGACCCCAAGGAAGTGCTGCCGGTCAGTTGCACGACTCAAGCGCCCACCCTGGTACCCGGTCAGGCATTAAAAGTGATGACCTGGAACGTTCAGTACCTGGCGGGTAAACGCTATGTGTTCTGGAACGACCTCGCGCAGGGCGCCGATGAAAACCCCACCCCTGAAGACATGGCCTTCAGCCTCGACGAAGTGGCGCGGGTGATACGCGACGAAAACCCCGACATCGTGTTGTTGCAGGAGCTCGATGACAACGCCAAGACCAGCGATTACCAACACCAGTTCAAACTGCTGCAAGAGCGGGTCGCCGACCTGTATCCGTGCAGCGCTTACGCCTTCGACTGGAAGGCAGACTTCGTGCCGGATCCGCATATCTTCGGTAGCGTCGGCCGGCAACTGGCGACGCTCAGCCGCTACCAGATCGAACATGCCGAACGCCTGCAATTGCCAGTCGCGCCGGCCAACCTGATCAGCCGCCAGTTCAAACCGAAAAACGCCTTGTTGGTGTCTTACCTGCCGCTCAACGACGGCGGTCAGATGGCGGTACTCAACACCCACCTGGACCGCCTCATCCAGCCCGACGAAACCCTGCAAGCCCAAGTAACGGCTGTTGCCAAGGTCCTCGACAAATTCGAAGGCCGTGGCACGCCGTGGTTGATCGGTGGCGATTTCAATCTGTTGCCGCTCGGGCAGTTTCGCCGACTGCCCGAGGAACAACGCACGCCCTACTCGGCCGACAGCGCGCTGCATGTGCTGTGGGACAAGTACCCGATGATCCCGACCAACAACGAAGCCAGCGGCGCTGATCGGGCCCAGTGGTTGACGCATTACCCGAATGACCCCAGCTTGAGCGGCCCGGACCGCACGGTTGATTACCTGTTCTACAGCCCGCGCCTCAAGCGGGTCGAGGCGATGGTGAGGCAGGACGATACGTTGCGCATCTCTGATCACTTGCCGGTGATTGCGCGGTTCCTGCTACCTGCCAACTGACAATACGAAACCTGTGAGAGCGAGCTTGCTCGCGATGACGTCGTGTCAGTCGAGATCAATGTAGCTGGAACACCGCAATCGCGAGCAGGCTCACTCCTACAGGGATGGGTGCAGGGCCGGCGTTAATGCACCTCTTCCAGGTCGTCATGCAATAGCCCGAAGATCTTGCGCTTCATGTCGATGAACGAGCGCTCCATGACCATGTCCAGGGTCCGTGGGCGTTCGATCGGCACATCCAGAATCTGCTTGATCCGCCCAGGCCTGGCGCCCATCACGTAGACCCGATCGCCGAGCAAAACCGCCTCGTCGATATCGTGGGTCACGAACAACACGGTCTTCTTGCTGTTGCCCCAGACCCGCAACAACAGCTGTTGCATTTGCAGGCGCGTCTGGCTGTCGAGCGCACCGAAAGGTTCGTCCATCAGCAGGATCTGCGGATCATTGGCCAGCGCGCGGGCAATCGCCACACGCTGCATCATGCCGCCGGACAGCTGCTTGGCGTAGTTATCGGCAAACCCGCTCAGGCCCACTTCATTGACGTAGTAGTCAACGATCTCCTTGCGCTGGGCAGCCGCCATGCCGCGACGCTTGAGGCCGAATTCGACGTTCTGGCGCACGGTCAGCCACGGGAACAGCGTATAGCTCTGGAACACCATGCCGCGGTCAGCACCCGGCCCCTGCACTTGCTGGCCACCGACGTAGATCTCGCCCTCGGTGGGTTCGTTGAGGCCGGCGGTGAGGTACAGCAAACTCGACTTGCCGCACCCCGAAGGTCCGACCAGCACGGCGAATTGTTGGTCCGGCACCTCGAACGATACCTGCTCCAGCGCAGTGAACATGCCGCCGTCAGGTTTCTGATAGCGCAGGCTGACCTTGTCCACTTGCAGCCTTGGAGCGGCCTGCACCGGGGCGGCCGAGGGTGTGACGAAGCGAGGGTTGACGGCGCTTACTGAGCCCATGCGGCGATCCTCAGACGTAGGAAACGGAACAGTTGATCGGTGACCAGGCCCAACAGGCCGATGATCGCGATTGCGAGGAAAATCACATCCACTTGAAAGCCACGCATGGCTTTAAGGCTCAAGTAACCCAGGCCACTGGAAGCGGCGACCAGTTCGGCAACCACCAGGTAGGTCCAGGCCCAGCCCATGGTTACGCGCAAGGTGTCGAGCACACCCGGTAAAGAGGCCGGGGCGATCACATGCAGCACCGCGTCGCGACGGGTCGAGCCCAAGGTGTAGGACGCGTTGATCAAATCCTTGGAGATGCCTTTGGACACGTCCGCGATCATCACCAGTTGCTGGAAGAACACACCGAAGATGATCACCGAGACCCGCTGCTCCAGGCCGATCCCGATCCACAGAATGAACAGCGGCACGAACGAGGTGACCGGCAGGTAGCGGATGAAATTGACCATCGGCTCAAGGAACGCCTGGACGATACGGAAGCTGCCCATCAGCAACCCCAGCGGCACCGCCACCAGCGACGAGACAATGAAACCGACCATCACCACTTCGAGACTGGCCCACACATGCAGGCCAAGGGTGCCGTCGCGGCCCAGGCGTACGGCGGCTTCGGCCACCGCACCCGGTGTCGGCAGGAACATGCCCGGCACCACGCCGCCATAGGACAATCCCGCCCACAGGCCGATCAACAATACCCAGGCCAAGCCGCTTGCGCTCCAGATCACCTGCACCGGCAGGCCGGTCTTGGGCGTGATGCAGCGGCTCAGCCATGAATTGCGCTTGAACATGCAAACCTCCTACAGCGGGGTGACGAAACGGTTGTCGATCAAATCGTCATTGCTGACGTTGTAGGGTTTGCCCTGCAATTCACTGGCGGTTTCATTGGCCAGTTTGATCAGCGGTTCGCTGTCGCCCGGCTTGCCTGGCGAGCCGAGGAGTTTTTCGCTCATGGCCTGATCGTAGAAGCGCACGCCTTGCGCGGCGGCGGCCAGTTCCTTCGGATCGGCGAGGTAACCACCAACGCCTTTGGCCATGATTTTGTAGGCTTCCTGCGGATGGTCCTTGGTGTACTGGACCGCTTTGTACAGACCGGCGACCAGGGCCTTGACGTCTTCCGGCTGCTTTTCGATGACGGCGCAGTTGAGTGCGACCACATCGACAATCACACCCGGCGTGCTGCTACTGTCGATCAGCACCTTGCCCTGTTTCTTGTCACGCACCATCGACAGATGCGGCTCCCATGTCACGGCGGCCGGCACCCGACCGGCGATGAACGCGGTAGCCGCGTCGTCGGCTGTCATGTTCTGCACGGTGATGTCGCTCATGGTCATGCCGTGTTTCTTCAGCAAATACGACAACCAGAACTGCGAGGTCGACCCTTCGTTCACCGCCACCGCTTTGCCTTTGAGCTCCTGCAGACTCTTGACGTCCTTGCCCACCAGCACGCCGTCGCCACCATGGCTGTCATCCAGCGCGGCCACAGCCTTGAAGCAGAATTGCGGACGGTATTTCAGCACTTCGTCGATGGTCGACGCCGAGCCCGACAACTCGCCCGAGGCCTGCGCGGCCATGTACATCGAAGCCTCTTCGACGACGGGCAATTCGACGGTCAAGCCGTTTTCCTTGAAGTAGCCCAGGTCCTGAGCCAGGTAGAGGGTGCCGTAGCCGACCCAGGTGGTGTGACCGATAGAGAGGGTGCCGGCCTGGGCGCTGGTGGCGACCGTGGCGGCGATGGCGGTGATCGCCAATGGATGAGCGATGCGGGTTAGCAAGGACTTGATCATGGAGCACTCCCAAAGCTGTTGATTTAGTTTTGATGGGCAGTACGGCCAGCGGCCCTGGACATCAGCTGTCACCTCAGGTCTCTGATGGACCTTGTGGCGGGCAGCATCGGGCTGACTGGCGAAGTCGATGTTGGCCCAGTGCGGGGAGAAGGAAAATTAGGAAATATGTCGAGGCGAATGATGAAAAAGCTGTGTAGCGCGCACCGCGAAAGAGCGCTGTGGGCGGGGATGCCCGAGGTGGGTGCACGATTGGAAAACGGTAGTGAATGGACGATAGCTATCGCGGGCAAGCCCGCGCCCACAGGTCCCGTGTCATGCCCGGATTACGAGGCCGACACAATTCCTGTGGGAACGGGCTTGCCCGCGATAAGGTCCGAAGGACCTTCCGACACTCTTAGAGTCGGCCGTATTCCTGAGCAGTACGATCCACTGCTTTCAGGGTCTTGCCCACCAGCTCATCAATCTCCTCACGACTGGCAATCAACGCCGGCGCCATGATCATCCGCCCCAGCGTCGAACGAATAATCACCCCCTCTTCAAAGCCAATCGTGCGGCAACGCCACGCAATGTCGTTCTCGTTGGCAAAGCGCTTGCGGCTGGTTTTGTCCTCGGCCAATTGCAGCGCCGCGACCATGCCGACACCCTGAATATCCCCCACCAACGGGTGGTTGCCGAACACCTCGCGCAAGCACTGTTGCAGGTACGGGCCGATATCATCCTTGACCCGCGTCACCACGCCCTCATCACGCAACGCCTTGAGATTGGCAATCGCCACCGCCGCCGCTACCGGGTGCCCGGAATACGTCAGGCCGTGGGCAAACACCCCGCCTTGTTCCACCAGCACGGTGGCCATTTTCTTCGACAGAATCAGCCCGCCCATCGGGATGTAACCGGAGGTCAAACCCTTGGCAATCGACAGCGTGTCCGGCTCGAAACCGAAGTATTCGTGGGCGAACCATTCGCCAGTGCGACCGAAGCCGCCGATCACTTCATCAGCGCACAGCAGCACGTCGTACTTGCGGCAGATTCGCTGGATTTGCGGCCAGTAACTCTCTGGCGGAAAGATCATCCCGCCCGCCCCCTGGAACGGTTCGGCAATGAAGCCGGCGACCTTGTCCGCGCCCAGTTCGAGAATCTTTGCTTCCAGTTGCTGCGCTGCCCGCAGGCCAAATTCGGCCGGGGTCAGGTCGCCTTCGTGGGCGAAAAAGTACGGCTCGTCGATGTGCTCGATATCGGGAATCATGCCGCCCATTTCGTGCATGAACTTCATGCCACCGAGCGCCGTCGCGGCCAGGGTCGAGCCGTGGTAACCGTTCCAGCGACCGATCATGATTTTCTTCTCGGGCTTGCCGAGAATCGTCCAGTAACGCCGCACGGTGCGGATCAGCACCTCATTGGCCTCAGACCCGGAGTTGGTGTAGATCGCGTGGCTGTAGTGCCCCGGCAGCAGGCTGAACAACAGCTCCGACAGCTCAATCACCTGCGGGTGAGTGGTGTGGAAAAACATGTTGTAGTACGGCAGTTGCTCAAGTTGCCGAGTCGCTGCCGCCGCCAGGTCTTTGCGACCGTAACCGAGGTTGGTGCACCACAACCCGGACATGCCGTCGAGGTAGCGCCGACCGTCGTTGTCCCACAGATGCAGGCGTTCGCCACGAACCATCACCCGGGGTCCTTCGTCATTGAGTGCCTTCTGATCGACGAATGCATGGATGTGGTGCGCAGCGTCGGCGGCCTGGTAGTCGCGGGTTTCACGTGGTGTGGTCATCGCCAGTTCTCCGTTTTGTTGTTAGCGGCTGTTATGAGCGCAGCTGAAACCAGGTGGTCTTCAACTGGGTGTATTTATCGAATGAATGCAGCGACAAGTCACGGCCGAAACCGGACTGTTTGCCGCCGCCGAAAGGCACGGTCACGTCGAGTGCATCAACGCTGTTGACCGATACGGTCCCCGCTCGCAATTGCCGCGCCACACGGTGGGCGCGATTGAGGTCATCGGTCCACAGCGACGCAGCCAAACCGTAGACGCTGTCGTTGGCCAGTTGCAAAGCGTTGGCCTCGTCATCGAATGCGGTAACCGCCAGCACCGGGCCGAATACTTCGTCGCGAAACAGCGGCATGTCCGGGGTCACGCCGGTGAAAATCGTCGGCTGAATGAAGTTGTCAGAGCCGTTGAAAATCGACTGCCGGCCACCGCACACTTTTGTCGCGCCCTGGCGTTCCGCTTGCTGGATGAACTTCATGATGCGCGCGGTCTGGCGGCTGTCGACAATCGCCCCGGCGCCGCTCGACGGGTCCAGTGGATCGCCCGGCAGCCAGCGTTCCGCGTGCGCCATGAGGCGTTCGACGAACTCACCATGAATCGAGCGTTGCACCAGCAATCGCGAATTCGCCGAGCAGACTTCGCCCTGATTGAAGAAGATCCCGAACGCGGCTTTTTCAGCGGCCAGATCGAGGTCCTGACAATCGGCGAACACCAGGTTCGCGCTCTTGCCGCCGCACTCCAGCCATACCTGCTTGAGGTTCGACTGCGCAGAATATTGCATGAAGTATTTGCCGACTTCGGTAGAGCCGGTGAACACCAGACAATCCACATCCGGGTGCAAACCGAGGGCTTTGCCGGTCTGCTCGCCGAGGCCCGGCAGCACGTTCAATACACCTGCCGGCAAACCCGCTTCCAGCGCCAGTTCAGCCAGACGCAGGGCGGAAAACGGTGATTGTTCGGCGGGCTTCAGAATCACCGAGTTGCCGGCGGCCAGGGCCGGTGCGAGTTTCCACGCGGCCATGTCCAGCGGGAAATTCCACGGCACCACGGCCGCGACCACACCGAGGGCTTCACGGGTGATGGTCGCCAGTACGTTTTGCGCGCTGGGGGCGATCTGGTCGTAGAGTTTGTCGAGGCTTTCGGCGTACCAGCGAAACACCCCGGCCGCGCCCGGCACGTCGATGTTGTAGGCGTCCATCACCGGTTTGCCCATGTTCAGCGAATCAAGCAGAGCCAGTTCTTCACGATTGACCATGATCAGGTCAGCCAGGCGCAGCAGCACCTGTTTGCGCTCACCGGGCGAACGCGCCGACCAGGTGCCGGCTTCAAATACCTGCCGCGCATTGCTGACGGCAGCGTTGACCTCTTCATCGCCACACGCAGTCACGTTGGCCAGGCATTGCCCGGTGGCCGGGTTGATCGCGGCGAATGTCTGGCCGGACTGCGCCGAACGGCGTTTACCGTCGATCACGGCCTGGTCGGGAAACTGCAGCGCTGCGGCTTTGTTTTGCCAATATGCAAGCTCGAACACGTTCAGATGCTCCAAGGGCTTTTCTTGTGATTGGATGGTGGCCCAGCCCCGTGTCCACGAAAAATAGTAAAAATGTTTTCGCAGACCATGAAAAAACTGGGCAGCCAACCTCCCCCGTGGCGCGGTATGTGGTTATTGTTCAAGCACAACAACACCGTCGTCAGAACGGACGCAGTCGGCGCGAATATTGCCTGGATGTCTGGATCATCCACCCCGAGGTTTGCCGTGGCTGCCTACAACTTGCGTCAACTGAAATACTTCATCACCACCGTCGAATGCGGCAGCGTCGCCGAGGCTTCGCGCAAGCTGTACATCGCCCAGCCGGCGATTTCCACGGCGATCAAAGGCCTGGAAGACAGCTTCGGCGTGCAACTGCTGATCCGTCATCACGCCCAAGGCGTGTCCTTGACGCCGAGCGGCGCGCGCTTCTACCGCAAGGCCCAGGAGCTGTTGCGCATGGCCAAGGAGTTCGAACAGAACGCCTTGGCCGACAATGACGTGGTATCGGGACAGATCGACATCGGCTGCTTCGAAACGGTCGCGCCGCTGTACTTGCCGCAATTGATTGCCGGATTCTCGGCGCTGTATCCGGGGGTGAAAATCCGCATTCGCGACGGCGAGCAACAAGAGCTGGTGCAAGGCCTGACGTCGGGCACCTTCGACCTGGCGATCCTGTACGAACACGACCTCGACGCCACCATCCAGACCGAACCGTTGATGCCGGCGCAGCGACCCTATGCGTTGCTGCCGGCAGACCATCGCTTTGCCCAACTCAAGCAGGTATCGCTGCGCGACCTGTGCCTGGAGCCGATGATTCTGCTGGACGTGCAACCGAGCCGGACGTACTTCGTCAGCCTGTTCGAGGAATTGAACCTGTCGCCGAACATTGCCTTCAGCTCACCGTCGATCGAGATGGTGCGGGGGATGGTCGGGCAAGGGTTCGGCTTCTCGATCCTGGTGACGCGGCCGCATTCGGAATGCACTTACGACGGGCAGAAAGTGGTGTGCGTGGATATCGTCGAAGAGGTCACTGGTTCGGGATTGGTGGCGGCATGGTTGAAGCGCGGGCAACTGACCAAACCCGCGCAGTTGTTTGCCGACTATTGCCGGGAGCAACTCACTGCCAAGGCCGGCGCAAGCACATGAGCCAAGTGAAATCCTGTGGCGAGGGAGCTTGCTCCCGTTCGACTGCGCAGCAGTCGCATCTCCATTGCATGCGGTGTATCTGACACATTCAGGCGGCCGATTATGGGGCCGCTTCGTGGCCCAACGGGAGCAAGCTCCCTCGCCACAGTTTTTGTGTTCTACCCCAAGAGTTACTTGCGGGGTTTGATCCGAGCGGTGGCTTCGGCCACCAATGGATCATCCGGCCAGTAATGCTTCGGGTACCGCCCCTTCAAATCCTTCTTCACCTCGGCATAGGTGCTGCGCCAGAAGTTCGCCAGGTCCTGAGTTACCTGTACCGGCCGCCGCGCAGGTGACAGCAGATGCAGCTTGACCACTTGCCGGCCACCGGCAATGCGCGGGGTCTCGGCCAGGCCGAACAGTTCCTGCAAACGCACCGCCAGAATCGGCGGCTGCTCGCTGTAATCCAGACGAATCGACGACCCCGACGGCACGCTCAGATGATGCGGCGCCAGCTCATCGAGCCGTTGCGGCAGCGGCCACGGCAGCAAGTTATGGACGATGCTCGACAGGTCCAGGTTGGCAAAGTGGCTGAGCCGCGAGACTTTGCCCAGATACGGCATCAGCCAATGTTCAAGGCTTTTGAGCAGCGCAGCATCGCTGACGTCCGGCCATTCACTGTCGCCCTTGCCGGCCATATCCAACTGACGCAACAAGGCCACCCGCGCCTGCCACTGACGCAGCTCCGGAGTCCACGGCAACAGCTCCAGCCCTTTACGCCGGACCAGATTGACCAAGGCCTGACTGCGCGCAGTTTCATCGAGACCGGTCAACGGTTCGCGGCTCAGGATCAGTTCACCGACCTTGCGCTGACGCTCGGCGCGCAACACACCTTCGCGCTCATCCCAATCCAGTTGATCGACGATGCGCACTTGCTCGGCGAGCACCGAGTCGAACAGCGCCGGATCGAAATCCGCCGCCAGATAAATCCTTTCCTCCCGCTGGCCCTGACGACTGCCGAGATCGGCAATCACCAGCCATGCCTGTTTCATCAGGCTGTCAGCCTCGGCGAACAACGCGGCGCGGCCGTTGGCCAAGCGGTATTCCGCCCCCCCGGCACGGCGCTGCTGGGCAACACGGTCGGGATAAGCCAGCGCCAGCAGTGCGCCGAGCCAGCGCGGATGATCCGGATCGCTGACCGGCTCCGAGGCTTTGCCACGCAAATAACCACGATATTGCCGCGCCAGTTGCCGGGCCCGTTGAACGCCACCTTGAGCACCGCGCGCGGCACGTTCTTCGCCGGACAACAGCACCAAGCGACTGTGCAGATCGGCACCCGCGCCGCGCAAGATATCGCGTTCACCGAGCAATGCCGCGACATCGCAGGCCATGTCGGCCAAGCCGAGCGCCTGGCCGCGTAACAACAAATGCGCGATACGCGGATGCGCCGGCAGTTCGGCCATGGCCTGACCGTGTCGGGTCAGCGCTTCACCGTCCAATGCGCCCAGTCGATCCAGCAAGTCCTGAGCCTGGGCATAGGCGGCGGCCGGCGGGACATCCAGCCAAACCAACTGACCCGGCGTCACGCCCCAGCGACCGAGTTGCAACGCCAGGCCGGCGAGGTCCGCCGAGAGAATTTCCGCACTGGCGTAGGCCGCCAGTTGTTCATGCTGATCCTGTGACCACAAGCGATAACACACCCCCGGCTCCAAGCGCCCTGCCCGGCCCGCGCGTTGCGTGGCGCTGGCCTTGGAGATGCGTTGGGTGTCGAGGCGGGTCATGCCGCTGCCGGGGTCGAAACGCGGTACCCGCGCCAACCCCGCGTCGATCACCACGCGCACGCCATCGATGGTCAGGCTGGTCTCGGCGATGTTGGTTGCCAGCACCACTTTGCGAAAGCCTGCCGGCGCTGGATCAATCGCCGCGCGTTGGGCATTCAGGTCCAGTTCGCCGTGCAGCGGGCACAGCAGCACCTGCGGGCTATCGCCCAAGGCATCAGCCAATTGTTGATGGACCCGACGGATTTCCGCTTGTCCCGGCAGGAACACCAGAAGGCTGCCGGTTTCATCGTTCAAGGCCTCAAGGATGGTCTGCACCACTCGCGGCTCGATGAACTCACCGGGCTGGAACGGCCGCCCCCAGCGCATCGCCACCGGGTACATGCGACCTTCGCTGCGCAGAATTGGCGCATCGTCGAGCAACCCGGCCAGGCGTTCGCCCTCCAGGGTTGCCGACATCAGCAGGATTTTCAGCGGTTGATCGTCGCGAAACAGCTCCCGGCCATTCAGGCTAAGGGCCAACGCCAGGTCGGCGTCGAGGCTGCGCTCGTGGAATTCATCGAAGATCAGCAGGCCAACGCCTTCCAGCGCCGGGTCGTCCTGCAAGCGCCGCGTGAGGATGCCTTCGGTGACCACTTCGATACGGGTCTTGGGCCCGACTTTGCTGTCGAGGCGAATGCGATACCCGACCGTTTCGCCAACCTTCTCACCCATTTCACTGGCCAGCCGCTCCGCCGCCGCCCGTGCTGCCAACCGGCGCGGTTCAAGCATCAGAATGGTCTGCCCGGCCAGCCAGGCTTCGTTGAGCAAGGCCAATGGAACACGGGTGGTCTTACCGGCGCCGGGCGGTGCTTCGAGCACGGCTTCGTGGCGTATCGCCAAGGCGTCACGCAGCGCGGGTAAAACTTCATCAATCGGCAAAGAAATCATGCTGGCTCCCCAGGGCATGCCCACAGTAAATTGTGAGTCACGTTGAAGCTGTGGACGTTCCAGGCAAGGCGCGGGACGCAGGTAAGGGTCGTTTCCTTGCCAAGTCCCGCAACGCAGCATGGCGCGTCCACAGCTTCAGCCCGGAGGGCCGAACCCCGAAAAACTTCATCAGCCGTTGCGCGTTGCCGATCTGAAAAAAACAACATCAATCCTCAACTATCCCAATGGGGGTGAGACGCGGCCGCAATTTACTGTGGGCACGCCCTGCCGGCGCGAGTATAACGGCGAACTGCCAGGCGTTCGTAAGGGTCCTAATTCATACCGACGCCTTTTCGTTTTGAAATTACCCAGGAGATTTCATATGCGTGTTCCCTTTCGCCTGATTGGCGGTGTGTTGGTTGCAACCCTGCTCACCCAAGTGACCGCTTGCGGCTCGATTTTCTACCCCGACCGCCGTGGGCAAATCGACGGCAAGATTGACCCGGCCATCGCCGCGCTGGATGCCGTGGGCCTGTTGTTCTACATCATCCCCGGCCTGATCGCGTTTGCGGTCGACTTCGCCACCGGCGCGATTTACTTCGAGCCTGGCAAGACGGCTCAGGTCGATCCGGAGAAGCTCAAGGAAGCGATCGGAGCGGACGGCAAGGTCGATAACCACAAGTTGCAGACTATTCTCGAAACTGAACTGGGCCGCAGCTTCCCGCTGGACGACCCACGCCTGATCCAACACAAAGGCAGCACCCAGCAACTGGCCCTGCTCGGCCTGCAACCCGCCGCGTAATCGGTGCACCAAAAGGAAAAGCTGCCCCTATGATTTCCAGCTCCGAACATGCCCGCCTGCTGCGGCTGGCGACCCGTGCCTCGGTGGCGGTGGCGTGTACGCTGATCGTCGCCAAGGCCATCGCCTGGTGGTTGAGCGGCTCGGTGAGCATGCTCGCCGGGTTGACCGACTCGACGCTCGACGGCGTCACGTCGCTGCTCAACCTGCTGGCAGTGCATTACGCCTTGCGCCCGGCCGATGACGACCATCGTTACGGGCATGGCAAGGCCGAGTCGCTGGCGGGCATGGCCCAGGCGTTGTTCATTGGCGGCAGTGCGGTGTTGATTTCCATGCAGGCGATTGACCGGCTGCAACACCCGGAGCCAGTCGGCGCGCCATGGATCAGCATCGGGGTGATCGTGTTTTCCCTGGTGCTGACGCTGGCGTTGCTGATGGTGCAGCATCGCGTGGTCAAGGCCACCGGCTCCAACGCGGTGCGTGCAGACTCGCTGCATTACCGCTCGGACCTGCTGCTCAATGGCAGCATTCTGGTGGCGCTGGTGCTGGCCGGGTTTGGCTGGCATCAGGTCGACCCGTGGTTCGGTCTGGGGATTGCCGCGTACATTCTCTGGAGCGCGATTCAGATCGCTCGGGAAAGCTTCACGGTGTTGATGGATGCAGAACTGCCACCGGATGTCAGTCAGCACATGCTGGAACTGGCGTGCAGCGTGCCGGGTGTTCTGGGGGCGCATGATTTGCGTACACGGATTTCCGGTAACCAGTGGTTCGTGCAACTGCACCTGGAATTGCCGGGGGATTTGACGCTTTCAGTTGCCCACGGCATCAGCGATCAAGCCGCCGATGCCATCCACGCCGCCTACCCGCGAGCCGAAGTGCTGGTGCACGCCGACCCGCAGGAAGTGGCGTTGGCCACCAGGACTCAGAAAGAAACCTGATAGCCGCGACTACTGAGGCAATTGCCCTGGGCCTGGCGGTAGGCTTGCACCACCGAAGGATCCGGTTGGTAGGTGGCGGTTCTTGGATCGAAGCCGCTTTGCTGCACCGCGTATTGATAGCACTCGTAGCCGTCCTGACTGACTTGCTCCGGTGACTGACCGTTGGCGGGATAGGCCGTGACGTCATAACCATTGCTCGTCGGCTGAGGCTGCGCTTGCACGGGCGGTTCGACCACGACGTAGTCCTGAGTGCTTTCCTGATAGGCGTAATACGAGCCTGCGGCCAGGAACAACAACGCTCCGCCAATCCATACTTCACGGGCGTAATCGGGCAAGTAACTCACACGAATCCCGCGCGGCGGCTGCACCACCACGTAACGCGGGCCTTGCGGGCGATACCAGTAGCCGCCGGAATAGAAGTAATCCCGACCGCCGTAAGGCACGCGGTAATCGCGATCCGGGAAACGATCGATCACCTGACCGGGCCGATACTGCGGACCGGGTCCCCAACCGTTGCCGTGACCATTCGGGCGCCCTGCCCAGTAATGATCATTGGGGTGTGCGCCCATACCGCCGGTTTGCCACTGCTGGTTGTATCCGTTGTTGCGCGGATTGTCCTGATAGTACCCACGCTGCGGCTGCTGGGTCTGGCGCACGGTATCGGGCCGGCCCTGAATCGGCAGGTCATTGGCGGGTAATTGCGGCGGCGGTGGCGGCGAGCGAACCGGGTTGTTGTAGTCGTGCTGCGGTCGTGGCTGGTTCTGGTTCTGCCATTGACCGTTGTTTTGGTTTTGGCCGTTATGTTCAAACTGGCGGCTGTTTTCGCCACGAATGATCTCGTTGTTCTGCGGACGGGGCTGATTATTCTGCTCATTGTTCTGCGGGCGTTGCTGATTGTTGCCATGCCCCTGACCGTTGCCCTGATGGCCATCCGGCCCATGCTGCCCGCCATCGTTTCCACGGTTTTGCTGATCATCGGCCAGCGATTGTGCAGCGACACCAACACACAGCAAACCAACACCGGCCAAACGCCAGATGCGCGACTTCATGCTTTTCCTCACTGCGGGTTAGGGCCTGTACGTAAGACTGGAAAAGCACAGACCGGTTCTGCAACAGGTTATCAGTCGCGAAACTTATTTATTGAGGGCAGAAGAGAAATCGCGGGCAAAAGAAAAGGGAGACCCGTCGGCCTCCCTTTGAGAACTTCGTCCGTGCTCGACGCTTATGACGCCGGCTCACCTCACGCCGTCTTCTGGACAGTGTGTAGCTCGGGGGCCGGCACATCCCCGGTGGGGGTGGCGGCCGCGACTGGCCTGATTGGGCGAGTCGCTGTGGACTGTTTGTCCGAGCAGTGATTCTGGTGATAAGGATAGGCCTGAGGCGCCGGCAGAGGATTGCTAAGATTGCTCAAATAAACATCACTTGCGCAATTTTTAACCCTGGATAGATAATCTGCCGCAATAGTTACGACAAAGGCCTGATTGATGAGCAAACTCGACCGATACGACCTGAGCATTTTGGCGGAATTGCAGCGTGACGCGCGCATCTCCAACCAGGAACTGGCCGAACGCATTGGCCTGTCGCCTTCGCCATGCTCGCGCCGGGTCAAGCAGCTGGAAGACGACGGCTACATCACCCGTCAGGTCGCCCTGCTCGACCGCAAAATGCTCGGTTTGAGCCTGACGGCCTACGTGCTGATCGGCATGGACCGACACACACCCGAGCGGTTCGAAAACTTTGAAGCGGCGATTCGTACCTTGCCGCAGGTGCTGGAATGCAGCCTGGTGACGGGGATGGATGCGGATTATCAGTTGAAGGTGGTGGTGCCCGATATGGATCACTATCAGAAACTGCTGCTGGGGCACCTGACCCGGATTGAAGGGGTGACGAGTGTGCGGTCGAGTTTTGTATTGAATCAGGTGCTCAATAGCACTGAATTACCGCTGACTCATTTGCGCAGCTGAGGACGCCATCGCGAGCAAGCTCGCTCCCACAGGGGATCTTCTGAGCACCAAAGATCCCCTGTGGGAGCGAGCTTGCTCGCGATAGGGCCGGCACAAGCGACGAATGACTGCGACACACCGACGCAGGTCAATACATCGCCAATCCCCCGTGGCGTATACTCGCCGCGCCCTTTTAGCCGCGCCTGCGCTGGAGATGTTCGATGGATCCTGCAGTATTTGAAGAGTGGATGATGACGGGCCTTGTCAGCATCCTGATCATTTTCATGGGTTTCATCGTCTGGGATCTGGCGAAGAAGTCCAAGGCCGGGCGCTTTGGCTCGATGATTCTGTTCTTTGTGCTGGGTCTGGGCGTGGCCGCGTTCGTGATCAAAAGCGTGGTGATCGGCCTGATCGAATCCGGCACGTTATAAACGCGCCGGTACTTCTTTCCACTGGCCCTGATCGAGCCCTTCGATCGTCCAGTCGCCGATTCTGACCCGCACCAGCCGCAATGTCGGCAAGCCGACCGCCGCCGTCATGCGCCGCACCTGACGGTTTCGCCCCTCACGAATCACCAATTCCAGCCAACTCGTGGGTACGCTTTTGCGAAAGCGCACCGGCGGGTTGCGTGGCCACAGCTCCGGTTCTTCAAGCTGCCGCGCCTCGGCCGGCAGCGTCATGCCGTCGTTCAGTTCAACGCCATCACGCAAACGCTGCAATTGCTCGGCACTCGGCTCGCCTTCCACCTGCACCCAATAGGTCTTGGCCAGTTTGTGTTTCGGGTCGGCGATCCGCGCCTGGAGCTGGCCATCGTTGGTCAGCAGCAGCAAGCCTTCACTGTCGCGGTCCAGCCGTCCTGCCGGGTAGATTCCGGGAATCTCGATGTAATCCTTGAGCGTCGCCCGCCCTTCGCCGTCGCTGAATTGGGTCAGCACGTCGAACGGTTTGTTGAACAGGATCAGCTTCGGCTCGGCCGGCGGCGCCTTGGCGACACGGCGCGGGGCTGAGGATGGTGTATTCGCGCCAGGACGGCGAGGAGCGGGACGTGGTGGACGGGGCATGGGGAAAGAAACATCTAACGGTCAGGGCTGCTAATGCTAGTGCTCTGACCGTTAAATGACCATGACTGTTAGCGGAACGGTGGCTCGTCGAAGCTGCGCAGTTTGCGCGAATGCAGCGAGTTGAGTTCGGTGCGCAACAGGTCCACCGCTTCGATGCCGATCTTCAAGTGCTGGCTGACCGCGCGCTCATAGAAGGCGTTAGCCGAGCCCGGCAGCTTGATTTCGCTGTGCAACGGTTTGTCCGAGACACACAGCAACGTGCCGTAAGGCACCCGCAAACGATAGCCCTGGGCGGCGATAGTGCCGCTTTCCATGTCCACTGCGACAGCGCGCGACAGGTTGATCAACGGACGCTCCTGCGCCCAGCGCAATTCCCAGTTACGGTCGTCATACGTCAATACCGTGCCGGTACGCAGGCGTTTCTTCAGCTCGTCGCCTTTTTCGCCGGTGATGTTGGCCGCCGCTTGCTGCAACGCCATCTGCACTTCAGCCAGGGCCGGAATCGGAATGTTCGGCGGCACGACCCGGTCGAGAATCCCGTCGCGGCGCATATAAGCGTGCGCCAGCACGTAGTCGCCAATGGTCTGGGACTGACGCAAGCCACCGCAGTGGCCGATCATCAGCCAGCAATGCGGACGCAACACCGCCAGGTGGTCGGTGATGTTCTTGGCGTTGGACGGGCCGACGCCGATGTTCACCAGCGTCACGCCGTGGCCATCGCTGGCGATCAGGTGATAGGCCGGCATTTGGTAACGGTGCCAGACCACGCCCGCAGCAATCGCCGAGGCTTCGCCGTGGTCCATGCTTTTTTCGATGATGACGTTACCGGGCAAGATCATGCGCACAAAACGCGGGTCGCTGCGCAATTGCTCCAGGCCATGGACGATGAACTGGTCAACGTAGCGGTGGTAGTTGGTCAGCAGGATCCACGGCTGCACATGACGCCAGTCACTGCCGGTGTAATGCACCAGTCGACGCAGGGAAAAGTCCACCCGCGCGGCGTCGAACAGCGCCAGCGGCAGCGGGTCGGTGTTTTCCCAATCGTACAAACCATCGGCAATGCCATCGGTGGCGGCCGACAAATCGGTGCTCGGGAACACCCGCGCCAGCACCGCAGCGGTCACGCCGGAGCCGGCCAGTTCATCGCCCTGCTCGACCACGTACGGATAAGGAATGTTTTGCTGGCTGACGCCGACTTCGACGGTCACGGTGAAGTCGTGCATCAATGGCACGAGTTGTTCCAGCAGGTATTTACGGAAAGCGGCCGGATGGGTGACGGTGACGCTGTAGGTCCCCGGCAGTTGAACCTTGGCGTAGGCACGCGTGGTCTGCGGGACTTCGCCTTGGCAGTGATAGGTCAGACGCAGTTCAGGATAACGAAACATCGCACGCTGTTCGGCGTCCGGCTCGACACGATCCTTGAGGTAACGCTTGAGCGCCTGGTTCAGCGCGGTGGTTGCACGATTGTGCAAGAGCGCAAGCCGGTCCACGGCTTGCTCGGCGGTTTGAACGACAATAAAAGCTTCGGTCACGATCAGCATCCTGTGTTCTGACTTGCAGACCTTCATCTTGCCTGCATCGTCGCTTCACGGGAACAGTGGAATGTTGCCAGTACAGCAATTCTCAGACACCACTGAACCTGTGGGAGCGGGCTCAGTGGTGTTCATCGCGCTCAGAAACCTTGCGGGGTTGCGCGGGCGACAATCGCTTCCACTTCCAGCCCTCGCGGCAACGCGCCATACACCCGCCCGGCCGAGCCTAGCCGACTGGCAATAAACGCATCACTGACCGCCGAATTGCCGGCCTCCAGCAACAGTTTGGCCTGGAGCCCCAATGCAATATCTTCGGTGAGTTGCCGCGCGCGGTACTGAATGTCGCTGGTGTCCTTGAATGCCGCCTGCAACTGGCTGATGTGCGCGGCCAGGCGTTTGTCGCCATGACCATCGCCCAGTTCGCTGAACAACACATCCAGCACACCCGGTTCCTTCGACAAAGCGCGCAACACATCCAGGCACTGCACGTTGCCGGAACCTTCCCACGTCGAATTGACCGGCGCCTCTCTATACAGGCGCGGCAGGATGCTTTCTTCGACATACCCGGCGCCGCCCATGCATTCGGCGGCTTCATTGATCATCGCGGGCGCTCGTTTGCAGATCCAGTATTTACCCACTGCCGTTACCAGTCGGGCGAATTTCGCTTCATGGCTGTCGTCCAGATGATCCAGCGCCTTGCCCATGCGCAGGCTCAACGCGAGGGCGGCTTCGCTTTCCAGCGCCAGATCGGCGAGCACGTTTTGCATCAACGGTTGTTCGCTGAGCCGCTTGCCGCCAACGCTGCGGTGCGCGCAGTGATGGCTGGCCTGGGTCAGCGCCTGACGCATCAGCGCGCTGGAACCGACCATGCAATCGAAGCGGGTCATGGCAACCATCTCGATGATGGTCGGCACGCCACGTCCTTCTTCGCCGATCATCCACGCCAGTGCCCCACGGAATTCCACTTCGCTGGAGGCGTTCGAGCAATTGCCCAGTTTGTTTTTCAGGCGCTGGATGTAGAACTGATTGCGCGTGTCGTCGGGGCGATGGCGCGGCAGCAGGAAACAGGTCAAACCCTTATCGGTCTGCGCCAGGGTCAGGAACGCATCGCACATCGGCGCCGAACAGAACCACTTGTGTCCCACCAGTTCGTAAGCCTGGCCCGGGCCGCTGGCGCCGACCGGATAGGCCTTGGTGGTGTTAGCGCGCACATCGGTGCCGCCCTGCTTCTCAGTCATGGCCATGCCGATGGTCACACCGGCCTTGTGGGCCATGCCGACATTGCGCGGGTCGTATTCGGTCGAGAGGATTTTCGGCAGCCACTGCTCGGCCAGATCCGGTTGCAGGCGCATCGCCGGGACGCTGGCGAAGGTCATGGTCAATGGGCAACCGCTGCCGGCCTCGGCCTGGCTGTGCAAGTAACTCATGGACGCGCGGGCCACATGGGCACCGGACTGTGGATGCGCCCAGGGCAACGACGTCAGCCCGTGCTCGACGGCAGTGCGCATCAATTGGTGATAGGCCGGGTGGAATTCCACCAGATCGATGCGATGGCCATAACGGTCATGGCTGACGAATACCGGTTTGTTCTGATTGGCGAGGAACCCGGCCTCCATCAGCGACCCGCCGGCCAGTGCGCCATAGGCGTCGATCCGCGACTCGGCCCAACCGGCCCCGAACCGTCGCGACCACTCCTGCAACGGCAGGTCGATGCGGTAGAGGTTAGTGCCGTCCAGCGACGGTGGCTGGTTGGTGACTTCGTGGGTTTCGGCGAACTGATGCAGGTTCATGACGGGGCTCCTTTGGGTCAGCCAAGGGATTCAGTTAAGCACTGCCCCGAGGCTGAACAAAGTGGCATATCCGCCTAACTGTCGGCGCTTTCGCCTTGCCTTGGGCACAACACCCGCCGATACAGGGCGGCCTGCAAGTCTTCGAATTTCACCGGTTTGTTCAGGTAATCGATCATGTCGCCGGTCGGGCAGCGTTCGCGATCGACGCTGAGTGCGACCACAAACACCGGCAACTCGGCGCAACCCGGCAAGTCGCGGATCTGGCAGCACAACGAGAGGCCATTCAGAGACGGCAGCTGGCAGTCGAGCAGCACCGCGTCAAAGGTTTCACGCTGCAACTGATCGAGCGCGGCCGCGCCGTTGTCCGCAGAACGCACCCGAAACCCGAGCTTGAGCAACATGCCGCGCATCACCAACTGGTTGACGCTGTTGTCGTCGACCAGCAGCACGCTGCAATCCTGAGGCAGGCGCAAACGCGCTGGATCACCACTCATCAACGGCACGTGCGGGCGCTCTACCACGGGCACTTCAAAGTCGACATCCAGCTGGAACCGGCTGCCACTGCCCGGCTCCGAACGGTGTGTCAGGCGGCCACCGAGCAATTCGACCAGTTGCCGGCAAATCGCCAGGCCTACGCCCAGGCCGCCGTACTCGCGAGTCATCGAACCGTCGAGCTGGAAGAAACGCTGATACATCGTCGCCTCACCCAGATCGGTGAAGCCGATGCCGGTGTCGATCACCGCAAACGACAACGACAGCCGCCCGTTTTCCACCGGTTTGCCGGTCACCCGCAGCGCAAGCCCGCCGACCCGGGTGAACTTGATCGCGTTGTCCAGCAGGCATTCCAGGCACTGCGCCAGCTTGGTGCTGTCGCCGTGCAAGCGGTCCGGCAGCCCCGACGTGACGTCGACTTTGAAGTCCAGCGACTTGCTCGAGGCATTGCCCTCGAACTGCGCCCGCAAGGCATCGACCACACCGCGCAAGCTGAACGTTGCCGGCGTGGCCTTGAGCTTGCCGGCCTGCAATTCGGTCAGGGTCAGGATGCCGTTGACCATGCGCATCATGTCCCGCGCGGAACCGGCGGCGGTCTGCTGGTATTGCTCCAGTTCCGGGTCCATCTCGACGGTCTGCATCAACTCCAAAGAACCGATCACACCGTTCATGGGGGTGCGCAATTCGTGGGTCAGGGTGGCGAGGAATTCGTCCTTGAGCTTGTTACTGTGGGCCAGTTGCTGGTTCAGCACTTCAAGCTTTTGGCCGGCATCAAACAACGTTTGCGCCTGCTGCTCGCGCATGGCGTTGATGCGGTCGGCCAGGGCCAGCGACAGCAAGGCGACTTCAATCGCCGAACCGATCTGGCTCGAATACATGGTCAGGAACACGTTGGGCAGGTAACCCAGCACCATCAGCGTGTTGACGATGCCGCCGAGCAAAAACGCCGACCAGGCAATGATGAAGTAGCGCGCCACCCGCAGGCCGCGAAGCCAGGCGCACAACCCGGCGGCGAAAATCACCACGGTGAAGGTCAAGGCCAACGCTGTGGCCAGGCGCAGGGCCAGGGCGTAACTGGCCATCAATGACAACCCGATCACCACCGCGCCGAATGCAATCAATGCCAGCAACAAGCGGTCGAGCCAGCGACCGTAGGACCCGGTCTGCAGGAAGCTGCGGGCGAACTGGCTGCCGAACAGCCCGGCACAGCCGATGAAGAACGGCGTGGCCGCGTTGGCCCACCAGGGATTATTCGGCCAGAAATACTCCACGGCCGCGCCGTTGACTGACAGCTGATACAGGCCAAACGAGGCAATGTAGAAGATGTAATAGAGGTAACTGGTGTCTCGCACGCTGAGGTAGATGAACAGGTTGTACACCAACATCCCCAGCAACACGCCGTAGATCAGCCCCAAAACGTAGAGGCGCACCGGTTGTTCTTCAAGAAACGCGGTGCTCGACCACAAGGTCACCGGCGCCTGAATCGAGCCTTCACTTTGCAGGCGCAAGTAGACGGTTTGCGCCTGGTCTGGGGTGAAATTCAAATCGAACAGGTAGTTGTTCTGGCGGATCTCGCGAGTGGCAAACGGCAAGGCATCACCGGTCTGCCGCACCAATTGATAGCTGCCGGTTGCATCGGGCAAGTACAGATCAAGGTGATCGAGGGGCGGATAGGCCAGCTCGAGCAACCAGGTGCGCTGCGCCGCGGGGTTGGTCGGGCGGTAATGCAGATCGATTTTTAGCCAGAACACCGAACGCGAGTACCCGGCGTTGAGCGTGGCTTTGTCGTGGGGTTTGAAGTTTCCGGCCGCAGCCTGCGCACGAACATCAGCGATGGTCGCCTGACCACCCGCGTCTTCGTACACCTGCATGACTCGGCCCAGGGGAAGGCTCTGGGTGAATTCGTCGAACTCGACGGCGCTCGCCATGAGGGGCAAGCAAAGCAGCAACATCAGCAAATAGCGCATTTAAGCCCCAGCGTGGCCTGTCCGGTTATCTCAGGAAGCCCCTCATTCCCTTTGAGTAGACGTAAAACCGGCATTACCTGTTATTGGTTTGGATCCACTCTAGCATAGCCGCTGGTGGCCATTGAACACCATTGAAAAATTTACTGCAGAGGCTCTAGTACGGGCGTTCCAGCGACAAATTTTGCGCAAAATCAGCGTGGTTGGTCAGGTTCTATCAATGCATCGGCCGTTTTACATATCCCTGTAGCAGCCGGACGCAGGCTTCGCCAGCCGCTACAAGTCCGTCTCATGACTCGCTGGTCGACTGGTGGTAAGCTCGCGCACCATGAATATCTACAGCTCTCGCCCCGTTGTCCTCTGTCTCTCCGGCCACGACCCAAGTGGTGGCGCCGGCTTGCAGGCAGATATCGAAGCCCTGCTCGCCCAGGGTTGCCATGCGGCTCCGGCCGTCACTGCCCTGACCGTGCAAGATACGGTCAACGTCACTGACTTTCGCGTCCTCGACCGTGAGTGGGTGTTGGCCCAGGCCAATGCCGTGCTCAACGATTCCGAAGTCGCTGCGGTCAAACTGGGCATGCTCGGTTCCCTGGAGATGGTCGACACCGTTGTCGAACTGCTCTCGGCGCACCCGCATTTGCCGGTGGTCTGCGACCCGGTGCTGCGCGCCGGCGGTGGCGGACGACTGGGCAAGGACGAAGTCGGCTACGCCATGCGCGAACGCCTGCTGCCCCTGTCCATCATCGCCACCCCTAACCTTCCCGAAGCGCGCATCCTCGCCGAACTGCCAGAAGGCACGGCCGACGAATGCGCCGAAAAACTGTTGCCGTTCGTCAAACACCTGCTGATCACTGGCGGCCATGGCGACGAACACGAAATCCACAACCGCCTCTACAGCCGCGACGGTCGCCGCGAAACCTTTACCTGCCAGCGCTTGCCCGGCAGCTATCACGGTTCCGGTTGCACGCTGGCCAGCGCCTTGGCCGGTCGTCTGGCCCAGGGTGAAAACCTCGCCAGTGCGGTACAGACCGCGCTTAACTACACATGGCGAACCCTGCGTGATGCAGAGCAGCTGGGCAAAGGCCAGTTCGTGCCGCGCCGTCTGCCCCTGGATTTCTGCTCGTAACTATTGAAGCGTAAAGCGCCGAGGCTTGTCCGATGAAACTACGTGGCCTGTACGCCATTACCGATAGCCAGTTGCTGGCCGGTAAATTTCTTTCGTACGTGGAGGCGGCGCTGGAAGGCGGCGTCACCCTGCTGCAATACCGCGACAAGAGCAGCGACGAGGCACGGCGTCTGCGTGAGGCTGAGGCGCTGCGTGATTTGTGCGAACGCTACAAGACTCACCTGATCATCAACGACGATGCCGAGCTCGCTGCGCGCCTGAACGTTGGCGTGCACCTGGGCCAGACCGACGGCCCACTGACCCCGGCCCGCGCCCTGCTCGGTCGCCAAGCCATCATCGGTTCGACTTGCCACGCGCAACTCGAACTCGCCGAACAGGCTGCAAAAGAAGGCGCCAGTTACGTCGCCTTCGGCCGTTTCTTCAACTCCAACACCAAACCCGGCGCACCGACCTGCAGCCTCGACTTGCTCGATCAGGCCCGCAGCACACTGCACCTGCCAATCTGCGCGATTGGGGGCATCACCCTGGAAAATGCCGCGCCATTGGTGGCCCACGGAGTTGATCTGCTGGCGGTTGTCCACGGTCTGTTTGGCGCCGAGAGCGCAGCCGAAGTGACCCGCCGCGCTCGCGCGTTTAACGAATTACTTAAAGTCTGATTTGAGAGCCCGACCATGTCTCGTTCCGAAACCCTGTTTGCCAATGCCCAGAAACACATTCCCGGTGGCGTGAATTCGCCTGTGCGCGCGTTCAAAAGCGTCGGCGGCACCCCGTTGTTTTTCAAACACGCTGAAGGCGCCTACGTCACCGACGAAGACGACAAGCGTTATGTGGATTACGTCGGTTCCTGGGGCCCGATGATCCTCGGCCACAGCCATCCGGACGTGCTGGACGCGGTGCGTAAACAGCTGGAACACGGTTTGTCCTACGGCGCCCCGACCGCGATGGAAACCGAAATGGCGGACCTGGTTTGCTCGATCGTGCCGTCGATGGAAATGGTGCGCATGGTCAGCTCCGGCACCGAAGCGACCATGAGCGCGATCCGTCTGGCCCGTGGTTTCACCGGCCGCGACAGCATCATCAAGTTCGAAGGCTGCTACCACGGTCATTCCGACAGTCTGCTGGTCAAGGCTGGCTCCGGCGCGCTGACCCAGGGCGTACCGAGCTCGGCCGGCGTGCCGGCGGACTTCGCCAAACACACCCTGACCCTGCCATTCAATGACATCGACGCGGTGGAAACCATGCTCGCCGAAGTCGGCCAGGACGTGGCGTGCATCATCGTCGAGCCCGTCGCTGGCAACATGAACTGCGTACCGCCGGCGCCAGGTTTCCTCGAAGGCCTGCGGACCCTGTGCGACAAGCACGGTGTGGTGCTGATTTTCGACGAAGTGATGACCGGTTTCCGCGTCGCCCTCGGCGGCGCACAAGCGCATTTCGGCGTAACGCCGGACCTGAGCACCTTCGGCAAGATTATCGGCGGTGGCATGCCGGTCGGCTGCTTCGGCGGTAAACGCGAAATCATGTCGCACATCGCGCCACTGGGTCCGGTATACCAGGCAGGCACGTTGTCGGGTAACCCGCTGGCCATGGCCGCTGGCCTGACCACCCTGCGCCTGATCAGCCGTCCAGGCTTCCATGCCGAGCTGAGCGACTACACCAGTCGCCTGCTCGATGGCCTGCAACAACGCGCCGATGCGGCGGGTATTCCGTTCGTGACCACGCAGGCGGGCGGCATGTTCGGCCTGTATTTCAGTGGCGCCGACGACATCGTGACCTTCGATGACGTAATGGCCAGCGACGCGGCGCTGTTCGGTCGCTTCTTCCATCTGATGCTTGAAGGTGGCGTTTACCTGGCGCCGAGCGCATTCGAAGCCGGCTTTACCTCGATCGCCCATGGCGACGCCGAGTTGAAACTGACGCTGGATGCCGCTGAGCGTGCATTCGCCGCATTGAAATAATCGCTCTGCCGCTGACGTTGGCGACTGCCAGCGTCAGCTTTTACCTGCATTCACACCCTTATTCCTACGCTTCTGCCAATAATCTCCCGCAAATTGGGCGATATATTCCCCGCGCAGCAGAAAAACGAGTAAAGACTTTGTAAGGTTGGCCCTGCTTATTTCATAATGCGCGCTTATTGGATCCCTCGATGGGTCCGCGCGCCCTTCAGAGGTAAGTCGATTCTCATGAACCGCACCGGCCGCGCCCTTGCACTGGGCTGCCTGTTGCTCCTTCAGCCCCTGCTCGCGCACGCACAAGCAGGCGGCAACTCGTTGTTAATCCCAGCGATGGGTCGCTGCACCCTCAATACTCAGCCGCAAGACCTGACGCAAGCGCTCGCCGCCTGCCAGAAAGCGTCGGATGAAGGGGATGCACAAGCGCAATACGAGTTGGGTGAGTTCTACTACGAAGGCAAAAACGCGCCTCGCGACCTCAATCAAGCCCTCAGCTATTTCGAAAAAGCCTCGCTGCAAGGCCACGCCCAGGCGCAATTCAAACTGGGCACCATGTTCTTCCATGGCGAAGGTGTTCAGGCCAATAACGTTCAGGCTTACATTCTGCTGAAAATGGCTGCGGTCAACGGTGCTGAAGATGCGCTGGACACCGCCGACGAAGTCACCGAGAAAATGCCGCGCGAAGAGCTGGAAGTGGCGACTCAGGTGCTGGGGCAAATCTTTCGTAAATACCTGATGGAATTGCAGAATGCGGATGGGCGAACGCCTTTTGCACCGCTACCCTGATTTCTGCGGCGAAATGACAGGCCCCTTCGCGAGCAAGTCGAATGGGGCGACTCGGTTTTAAGGCTTACTTTTCAGGCATCGGCATCGGAAACGGCATGACATTGCCGACCGCGCCACGGGCTTCGCTGATTTTCGGCGTACCCAGGCGCTCGACCTCGTCGATGCGCACAATCGAATGCATCGGCACAAAACTGCGTACCACGCCTTCGAACTGAGCCTTGAGCTTCTCTTCGCTCGGATCGACGACCACTTGCGTGCGCTCGCCAAAGACGAACTCTTCCACTTCCAGAAAGCCCCACAGATCACTTTGATAGATCTGCTTGGCATACATTTCGTACACCTGGCCCTGGTTGAGGAAAATCACCTTGTAGATTGGAGCTTCACGTTTGGTCATGGTGGGCGAGCAACACATTTGGGATAAAAATGAGGGCGCGAACTATAGCATAGCCACCGGACGCACAGCGGTAGGAACCTTGGGACATGTTCCCTATAATGCGCGGTTCTTTGAATCACGTGATGACTCTGTCCATGGCCAAGAAGCTTTACATCGAAACCCACGGTTGTCAGATGAACGAGTACGACAGCTCGCGCATGGTCGACTTGCTGGGCGAACACCAGGCCCTGGAAGTCACCGCCCGCGCTGAAGACGCCGACGTGATCCTGCTCAACACCTGCTCCATTCGCGAGCGCGCCCAGGACCGGGTGTATTCCCAGTTAGGCCGCTGGCGTGAACTGAAACTCGCCAACCCGGACATGGTGATCGCCGTCGGCGGTTGCGTGGCCAGTCAGGAAGGCGCAGCCATTCGTGATCGCGCGCCGTATGTCGACGTGGTCTTCGGCCCGCAAACCTTGCACCGCCTGCCGGAAATGATCGACGCCGCACGCGCCACCAAGCTGCCGCAAGTTGACGTCTCGTTCCCGGAAATCGAAAAGTTCGACCATTTGCCCGAGCCGCGCATCGATGGCCCAAGCGCTTATGTGTCGGTGATGGAAGGCTGCAGCAAGTACTGCACCTTCTGCGTGGTGCCGTACACCCGTGGCGAAGAAGTCAGCCGGCCGTTCGACGATGTGATTGCCGAGATCATCCACCTGGCTGAAAACGGCGTGCGCGAAGTGACACTGCTGGGTCAGAACGTCAACGGTTATCGCGGCACCACGCATGACGGTCGCCTCGCCGATCTGGCCGAGCTGATTCGTGTCGTGGCCGCCGTCGATGGCATCGACCGGATTCGCTACACCACGTCGCACCCGCTGGAGTTCTCCGACAGCCTGATCCAGGCCCACGCCGATGTGCCGGAACTGGTCAAACACCTGCATTTGCCGGTGCAGTCGGGTTCGGACCGAATTCTCTCGGCGATGAAGCGCAACCACACCGCGCTGGAATACAAATCCAAACTGCGCAAGCTGCGGGCCGCCGTGCCGGGCATTTGCATCAGTTCGGACTTCATCGTCGGCTTCCCGGGCGAGACCGAAAAAGACTTCGAACAAACCATGAAGCTGATCGAAGACGTCGGTTTCGACTTCTCCTACTCGTTCGTCTACAGCCAGCGCCCGGGCACCCCGGCGGCCGACCTGGTCGACGAGACGCCGGAAGCGTTGAAGAAAGAGCGCCTGAACGCCCTGCAACATCGCCTGAACCAGCAAGGTTTCGAAATCAGCCGACAAATGGTCGGTTCGATCCAGCGGATCCTGGTCACCGATTACTCGAAAAAAGACCCCGGCGAACTGCAAGGCCGGACCGAGAATAACCGTATCGTCAACTTCCGCTGCGACACGCCAACCTTGATTGGCCAATTCGCCGACGTGCACATCGATGCCGCACAACCGCACTCGCTGCGGGGCTCGCTGATCCAGTAACACTGAGTAACCCTGTGGTAGCGAGCCTGCTCGCTCCCATAGGGGTCCGTGTTTGAGGCTGGAATATTAAGAGCTTTCGCACCCAGCCCACTGGCGTTATCCTTGATTTCATCTTAATTGCCCCAGGGCGGCTAAATACGACCTTGAACGCACCCATAGAACCGCATCGTTTCATCCTCGAGCCCTTTGAGGCTCGCCGCTTCGCCAATCTGTGCGGGCAATTCGACGAGCATTTACGCTTGATCGAACAGCGCCTGACGATCGAGATCCGCAACCGCGGAAACCAGTTCGAATTGATCGGCGAACCTAAACACACCACCTCCGCGGAAAACCTCCTGCGCCGTCTGTACCGGGAAACCAAGGGTACCGAGCTGTCGCCGGACATGGTTCACCTGTTCCTGCAGGAATCGGCCGTCGAGGAACTGGACAACGTCTCCCCCTCCGAACCTTCCGTCGCATTGCGCACCAAGAAAGGCATGATTCGCCCTCGAGGCTTGAATCAGCTGCGCTATGTGAAAGAAATTCTCGGTAATGACATCAACTTCGGCATCGGCCCTGCCGGTACCGGCAAGACGTATCTGGCCGTGGCTTGCGCCGTAGACGCGCTGGAACGCGAGCAGATTCGTCGCATCCTGCTGGTTCGTCCAGCGGTTGAAGCCGGCGAGAAGCTCGGCTTCCTGCCCGGCGATTTGTCGCAGAAGATCGACCCGTACCTGCGCCCGCTCTATGACGCGCTCTACGAAATGCTCGGCTTCGAACACGTCGCCAAGCTGATCGAGCGCCAGGTCATCGAAGTGGCACCGCTGGCTTACATGCGCGGTCGCACGCTGAACAACAGTTTCATTATTCTCGACGAGAGCCAGAACACCACCGTCGAGCAAATGAAGATGTTCCTGACCCGTATCGGCTTTGGCTCCACCGCGGTCATCACCGGTGACATTACCCAGGTCGACCTGCCGAAAGGCACCAAGTCCGGGCTGCACCATGTGATCGAGGTGCTCAAGGACGTGCCGGGCATCAGCTTCACCCATTTCATGCCCAAGGACGTTGTGCGCCATCCACTGGTGCAGCGCATTGTCGAAGCCTACGAGCGCTTCGAAAATCGCGTGACCGAAGAAGCACCCAAGGACAACCGCCGCGATGCTTGAGCTTGATCTGCAACTGGCTACACAAGCGTCCGCCCCCAGCGAAGCCGAGTTCCGCCAATGGTGCGAACTCGCCCTGCGCCAGCGCACTGCCGACTCCGAAATGACCATCCGCCTGGTCGACGAAGCAGAAGGCCGCGAGCTGAATCACACCTGGCGGCAAAAGGATTACGCCACTAACGTTCTGTCGTTCCCCGCCGACGTGCCCGACGAGTTCCTTGATATCCCGCTGCTGGGCGATCTGGTGATCTGCGTGGCCGTGGTCGAGCGTGAAGCCGCCGAACAAGGCAAGGAATTGAAGGCCCACTGGGCTCATCTGGTCATTCACGGCTGCTTGCATCTGTTGGGTTACGACCATATAGATGACGACGAAGCCGAAGAAATGGAAGCACTGGAACGAACGTTGCTTGCAGAGTTGGGTTATCCCGACCCGTATGCGGACGACGAAACCGAAACATCCCCTATCGTTACAACAAAGGATTCAGAGTAATCGCTATGAGCGAAGATCGATCGAGCAACGGGCAGAAGTCTTGGCTGGGTAAGCTCACCCAGGCTTTTGCCCACGAGCCGAAAAACCGTCAGGAGCTGCTGGAGCTTCTGCGCGATGCACACCAGAACAAATTGTTGGACAGCGAAGCGCTGGCCATCGTCGAAGGCGCCATCCAGGTTGCAGACCTGCAAGTACGGGACATCATGGTCCCGCGCTCGCAAATGGTCAGCATCAAGGCGACCCAGACCCCTCGCGAGTTTCTGCCCGCCGTGGTTGACTCGGCCCACTCCCGCTACCCGGTGATCGGCGAAAGCCACGATGACGTGATGGGCGTGTTGCTGGCCAAGGACTTGCTGCCATTGATCCTCAAGGAGAACGGCGACAGCTTCAACATCAAGGACCTGCTGCGCCCGGCCACGTTCGTGCCCGAGTCCAAGCGTCTGAATGTGCTGCTGCGCGAATTTCGCGCCAACCACAACCACATGGCCATCGTCATTGACGAATACGGCGGCGTGGCTGGCCTGGTGACCATCGAAGACGTGCTGGAACAAATCGTCGGCGACATCGAAGACGAGCACGACGTAGAGGAAGACAGCTACATCAAGCCGTTGCCCAGCGGTGACTTCCTGATCAAGGCCCTGACACCGATCGAAAACTTCAATGAGTTTTTCGACAGCGAATTCTCCGACGATGAGTTCGATACCGTCGGCGGCCTGGTGATGAGCGCGTTCGGGCACTTGCCCAAACGCAACGAGATCACTGAAATCGGCCCTTATCGCTTCCGCATCCTGAACGCCGACAGCCGTCGAATTCATCTGCTGCGCCTGACTCCAATTGCCCGTTAAGGACTGACATGCACCGTCTCACCCGTCCCGGCTGGCCCGGTAATCTGCTGGCCGTGGCGGCCGGTGCACTCACCACCCTGGCGCTGGCGCCGTTCGATATCTGGCCACTGGCATTGCTGGCGGTCGGCTTCTTTTACGCCGGTTTGCGCGAACTGAGCCCACGTCAGGCCCTGGGCCGTGGCTGGTGTTTCGGTTTTGGCCTGTTCGGCGCCGGCACCAGCTGGATCTACTACAGCATTCACAACTTCGGTGGCGCCTCGGTGTTGCTGGCGGGCTTGCTGATGCTGGCGTTCACCGCAGCGATTGCCTGGTTCTTTGCCCTGCCGGCCTGGATTTGGGCGCGCTGGCTACGTCGCAACGAAGCACCGCTGGCAGATGCCTTGGCGTTTGCAGCGTTGTGGGTCGGCCAGGAGGCATTTCGCGGCTGGTTCCTCACCGGTTTCCCGTGGCTCTATTCCGGCTACAGTCAGCTTAACGGTCCATTGGCCGGGCTCGCGCCATTAGGCGGAATGTGGTTGATTTCCTTCACTCTCGCCCTGACGGCCGCACTGATCTACAACGCGTTGCGACTGGTGCGCACCGGGCGTAAAGGGTTTATTGCAGCGGGCGCGTTGTTGCTGGTCGGCCCGTGGGTGGCCGGCCTGGCCCTGAAAGAACATGCCTGGACCAGCCCGGCGGGCCCTGCGCTCAGCGTCGCGGCGATTCAAGGCAACATCGAACAAAGCATGAAGTGGGACCCGGCGCAGCTCAACGCGCAATTGGAGCTGTACCGCGACATGAGCTTCAGCTCCAAACGCGTCGACCTGCTGATCTGGCCCGAAACCGCCGTACCGGTGCTCAAGTCGTCCGCCGAGGGCTACCTGACCATGATGGGCAACTTCGCCGCCGAGCGTAATTCGGCGTTGATTACCGGCGTACCGATCCGTCAGGAAGTGCGTCACGAGAAACGCTTCTTCAACGGTATTACAGTCGTCGGCGAAGGCGATGGCACTTACCTCAAGCAAAAACTGGTGCCGTTCGGCGAATACGTGCCGTTGCAGGATGTACTGCGCGGACTGATCGCGTTCTTCGACCTGCCGATGTCCGATTTCGCCCGTGGACCGGCCGACCAGCCGATGTTGCAGGCCAAGGGGTATCAGGTTGCGCCGTTCATTTGCTACGAAGTGGTCTACCCGGAATTCGCCGCCAGCCTTGCGGCGCGCAGTGATTTGCTGCTGACCATCAGTAACGACACCTGGTTCGGCACCTCCATCGGCCCACTGCAACATTTGCAGATGGCACAGATGCGCGCACTGGAGGCGGGCCGCTGGATGATCCGCGCCACCAACAATGGCGTATCCGGGCTGATTAACCCGTTTGGCCAGATTACCGCGCAGATCCCGCAGTTCGAACGCGGCATCCTCTACGGCGAAGTGGTGCCGATGCACAACCTGACGCCGTACCTGCAATGGCGCTCGTGGCCGTTGATCATCGTTTGCGTGTTGTTGTTTGGTTGGGCGTTGATTGCTAGCCGGATGGCAAAAACCGTCTGACCCCATCTGATCGTTCTCACGCTCAGCGTGGGAACGATCATCAGCGATAGAAAAGCGAATACCCGACCTGTCCCACCGCCTCGTTCATCAATTGTCCGGATTGCCAGATCGACTTGAATTCCGGCATCCAGCCGCCCAGCGGTCGGGCATTGTCGACGCCTAAAAAGCCCACCGGCGCAGGCACAACGTCAAACCCTGCCTTCTGGAAACTCCAGACAGACCGCGGCATGTGCCAGGCCTGGGTCACGACCACTACCCGCTTGATACCCTGAGGCAACAACACCTCGGCACTGAACTTCGCGTTCTCCCACGTCGTGAGGCTACGCCCTTCCTGCCAGCGTACCGTCACGCCAAAATCATCGAGCAGCGAGTCCGCCATCAACTTCGCTTCGGTGGGTGGCGTACCGTAATGCAGGCCACCGCTGGTCAGCACAGGCAAACCGGAAGCTTTGGCCAGACGCGCCGCATATCGCTCACGCTCCAACCCTATGCCAGTCGGCTGGTCGGTGCCCCAGGCAATGTCGCCGCGCTCACGCCCGGAACCCAACACCACGATGGCGTCCGCGCGCTGGCCCAGGGTCGCCCATTCGTCGCGTGACAACGGCGGATCACGCTCAAGCGCTTTGGCACTCCACTGCACTACCACGGGCAAGCTCATCAACCAGAAACCACCGACACCCAGAACAAAGCACGCACCCGCAAGCCTTGGCCTTGAGCGGCGCAACCACCACGCAAGGACCAAAAGCAGCAAAAGAATACCGGGAGGTAACAGCAGTTGTTTCACAAAATATCGAAAAGGCATCGAGCATCTCCAGAGATGCCCGAAGCCTAAGTGGGTTGACGCAATGCGACAACAGATATGGAAGGACTATGCTTCAAAAGAGTAAAAAAGAAGCCGGGCCATGACCTCAAGTGCCCTTACTTGAATTGCAGAGACCGGACCTTTACCGCGTCCCTGCCGGGTACTTTGTCCTTGAGCCAGATGATTTTGGCCGAACGTGGTGCATCGAGTTGCTTCACTGCTGCTGACAAGCATCCGTGTGTTTCACGTTCACAGCGATCCAGATAGGCTTTGACCAATTCAAACTCTGCGGGGCTAAGGCCGCGCAGTTCCAGCTCCAGGGGACGCTCATCGCGCAGCCGGCCAGCAGTTTTTGCAGCGTCCAGGGCCATTCCCAAACGATCGATCAGTCTTTCGTACAGTTCCGGTTTTGTGGCTTTTTGCTGTGATTCAACCATCCCTCACCTCATTGAAGATAAGACTCACTCCCCATTTAGAGCTTAGCTTCCATGAACAAACCGGCTGAACACTGCGACCAACGGCCCTCGCAGCCGTTTTTGCGAGACGCGCGAGCGTAATCAGGGTTTCCCTCGGTAGAGTGCGGTCATGTATGCTACGGCGCTTCCTGTAACTCCACTTCCAGCTCGTCTGGGCACCGAAACGCCGATTTGGCGTGCTCACCGTCCAGCGTCGCATTGAAGAGGATTAGGCCACCCCTATTCAGTTCAAAAGTAGCCATGCACGAACAATATCAGCCCCGTGAAATCGAAGCCGCCGCCCAGTCGTTCTGGGACGAGCAAAAGTCCTTTGAAGTCAGTGAACAGCCAGGCAAGGAGACTTTCTACTGCCTGTCGATGTTCCCTTACCCCAGCGGCAAGCTACACATGGGGCACGTGCGCAACTACACCATCGGCGACGTGATCTCCCGCTACCAGCGCATGCAAGGCAAGAACGTTCTGCAACCCATGGGTTGGGACGCCTTCGGCATGCCGGCGGAAAACGCCGCGATGAAGAACAACGTAGCGCCCGCCAAGTGGACCTACGAAAACATCGCCTACATGAAAACCCAGCTGCGCAGCCTGGGCCTGGCGGTGGACTGGTCCCGCGAAGTGACCACCTGCAAGCCGGATTACTACCGTTGGGAACAATGGCTGTTCACTCGCCTGTTCGAAAAAGGGGTGATCTACAAGAAAAGCGGCACCGTGAACTGGGACCCGGTCGACCAGACCGTTCTGGCCAACGAGCAGGTAATCGACGGTCGCGGCTGGCGTTCCGGCGCGCTGATCGAAAAGCGCGAAATCCCGATGTACTACTTCAAGATCACCGCGTACGCGGATGAGCTGCTGGAGAGTCTCGACGAACTGACGGGCTGGCCTGAACAGGTCAAGACCATGCAGCGCAACTGGATCGGCAAGTCCCGCGGCATGGAAGTGCAGTTCCCGTACAACGTCGATTCCATCGGCCAAGCCGGCGCGCTGAAAGTATTCACCACCCGTCCGGACACCCTGATGGGTGCGACCTACGTTGCCGTGGCCGCCGAACACCCGCTGGCCACCCTGGCCGCGCAGAACAGTCCTGAGCTGCAAGCGTTCATCGCTGAATGCAAGGGCGGCAGCGTCGCTGAAGCCGACGTCGCCACCCAGGAGAAGAAAGGCCTGCCGACCTCGCTGTTCGTCGAGCACCCGCTGACCGGCGAGAAACTGCCGGTGTGGGTCGCCAACTATGTGCTGATGCATTACGGCGATGGCGCGGTCATGGCTGTCCCGGCGCATGACGAACGTGATTTCGAGTTCGCCACCAAGTACAACCTGCCGATCAAGTCCGTGGTGCGCACCAGCTCGGGTGACACCAACCCGGCTCCGTGGCAGGACGCGTATGGCGAGCACGGCACGCTGATCAATTCCGGCGAGTTCGACGGCCTCGATTTCGCCGGCGCGTTTGACGCCATTGAAGTCGCGCTGATCAAGAAAAACCTTGGTGCCTCGCGCACCCAGTTCCGTCTGCGCGACTGGGGTATCAGCCGCCAGCGCTATTGGGGTTGCCCGATCCCGATCATCCACTGCACTAGCTGCGGTGACGTGCCGGTGCCGGAAGACCAGTTGCCTGTTGTGCTGCCGGAAGACGTCGTACCCGACGGCGCCGGTTCGCCACTGGCTCGCATGCCCGAGTTCTACGAGTGCAGCTGCCCTAAATGTGGCCAGCCTGCCAAGCGTGAAACCGACACCATGGACACCTTCGTCGAGTCCTCGTGGTACTACGCCCGCTACGCCTCGCCCCACTATGAAGGCGGCCTGGTGGAAAAATCCGCGGCCGACCATTGGTTGCCGGTGGATCAGTACATCGGCGGTATCGAACACGCCATTCTTCACCTGCTGTACGCGCGCTTCTTCCACAAGCTGATGCGTGACGAAGGCCTGGTGAGCTCCAACGAGCCGTT
The DNA here is from genome assembly GCF_015461845.1 of Pseudomonas mucoides. Classification (GTDB taxonomy): domain Bacteria; phylum Pseudomonadota; class Gammaproteobacteria; order Pseudomonadales; family Pseudomonadaceae; genus Aquipseudomonas; species Aquipseudomonas mucoides. Next base: position 183,467 of record NZ_JACOPW010000006.1, read on the forward strand.
CAAGAACCTGCTGACCCAAGGCATGGTGATCGCCGAGACGTACTATCGCCGTGAGGCCAATGGCGCCTACACCTGGTTCAACCCGGCGGACGTGGAACTCGAGCGTGACAGCAAGGCCAAGGTCATCAGCGCCAAGCTGATCGCGGACGGCCTGCCGGTGGAAATCGGCGGCACCGAGAAGATGGCCAAGTCGAAGAACAACGGCGTTGACCCACAGTCGATGATTGACCAGTTCGGCGCCGACACCTGCCGCCTGTTCATGATGTTCGCCTCGCCACCCGACATGAGCGCGGAATGGTCCGACTCGGGCGTGGAAGGTTCGCACCGCTTCCTCAAGCGCGTCTGGCGCCTGGCTCAAGCCCACGTCACTCAGGGCCTGCCGGGCAAACTGGACGTCGCCGGCCTGAACGACGAACAGAAAGTCATTCGCCGCTCGATCCACCAGGCGATCAAGCAAGCCAGCCACGACGTCGGCCAGAACCACAAATTCAACACGGCCATCGCCCAGGTGATGACGCTGATGAACGTGCTGGAAAAAGCCCCGCAAGGCACCGAACAGGATCGCGCACTGGTTCAGGAAGGTCTGGAAACCGTGACGCTGCTACTGGCGCCAATCACCCCGCACATCAGCCACGAGCTGTGGAATCGACTGGGTCACGCTGCCCCGGTGATCGACGCCGCCTGGCCGGTGCTGGACGAGAACGCATTGGTGCAGGACAGCCTGACGCTGGTCATCCAGGTCAACGGCAAGCTGCGCGGTCAGATCGAAATGCCGGCCAGCGCAACGCGCGAAGAAGTCGAAGCCGCGGCCCGTATCAACGAGAACGTGCTGCGCTTTGTCGACGGCCTGACTATTCGCAAAGTGATCGTCGTGCCCGGGAAACTGGTCAACATCGTCGCCAGCTAATTGGATCAGGCGCCGGGCCATGCCCGGCGCCGAGTAAAACCTTTCGGGCCGCAAGATCGGCCCACATGGTTTCAAGGGGAGCAACAAAATGATCAAACGCAATCTGCTGGTGATGGGCCTTGCGGTCCTGTTGAGCGCCTGCGGTTTCCAGCTGCGCGGCACCGGCACCACTGAACTGGCGATCAAGGAACTCGACCTGAGCGCCCGTAACGCCTACGGCGAGACCGTGAAGCAAATGCGTCAGGTGCTGGAAGGCAGTGGCGTCAAGGTCTACACCGGCGCACCTTACAAGCTCGTGCTGACCAATGAGCAGGAAAGCCAGCGCATCATCAGCTACGCAGGTGGCGGCCATACTGGCGAGTATCAGATCACCACTGTTCTGAACTACGACATTCGTGGCGCACATGATCTGCAACTGATCAGCGACAAGCTCGAAGTGCAAAAGATCTTCATGCATGACGGCAACAACCTGGCGGGGTCCGACCAGGACGCCGACACTGCCCGTGCAGAAACTCGTCGCGAGCTGATTCAGCGCATGATGCTGCGCCTGCAACAGATCACCCCGACCCAATTGGATCAGCTGCAGCAGACCGCCGAAGCCAAGGCCAAGGCCGAAGCCCAGGCGCTGGAAGCCGCACAGAAGGCTGAAGCGAATACTCCGCGCCAGTCGCCTGTCCAGATCCCGCAACAGTAAGACTTTCGGGGCGCTCCGGCGCCCCGATGGCCCTTTCTTATGAAACTCGCCCCCGCCCAACTCGGTAAACACCTGCAAGGTGCCCTCGCGCCGGTCTACATCATCAGCGGCGATGACCCGTTGCTGTGTCAGGAAGCGGCCGATGCCATTCGTGCCGCCGCCCGCCAACAAGGCTTCGATGAACGCCAGGTCTTCGCCGCCGACGCCAGTTTCGACTGGGGCACGTTGTTGCAGGCGGGTGCGAGCATGTCATTGTTCGCCGAAAAGCGCCTGCTGGAACTGCGCCTGCCCTCCGGCAAACCCGGCGACAAGGGCGCTGCCGCCTTCATCGAATACTGCTCGCGCCCGGCCGAAGACACGATATTGCTGATCAGCTTGCCCAAGCTCGATGGCAGTGCGCAGAAGACCAAGTGGGGCAAGGCGCTGGTCGAAGGTCAGCACACGCAGTTTGTGCAAATCTGGCCGGTGGATGCCAACCAGCTGCCAAGCTGGATTCGCCAGCGTCTGTCTCAAGCCGGGTTGTCGGCCAGCCAGGACGCGGTCGAACTGATTGCCGCGCGCGTCGAGGGCAATCTGCTCGCCGCCGCGCAGGAAATCGAAAAGCTCAAATTGATGGCCGAAGGTGGGCAGATCACCGTCGAAACCGTACAGGCCGCTGTGGCCGACAGTGCACGTTTCGATGTATTCGGTCTGACCGACGCCATCCTGAATGGCGAGGCGGCCCACGCGTTGCGCATGCTTGAAGGACTGCGCGGTGAAGGTGTCGAACCTCCGGTCATTCTCTGGGCGCTGGCCCGGGAACTGCGTCTGCTGGCCAACCTGTCGTTGCAATACAGCCAGGGCGTGCCACTGGACAAAGCCTTCAGCTCAGCCCGCCCACCGGTCTGGGACAAACGAAAACCCTTGATGAGCAAAGCCCTGCAACGTTACTCGGCGCAACGCTGGGCGCAGTTGTTGCTGGAAGCGCAGCGCATTGACGCGCAGATCAAGGGTCAGGCGGCCGGCTCGCCGTGGATGAGCCTTAGTCGATTGTCATTGTTGATGGCCGGTCAACGCCTGACATTGCCCGCCGAATAAACACACCCTTGTAGCAGGCTTCGCCAGCTGGTACAGGTTTTGCGATCGACGAAAGGTCCTACAACCTGTGGGGACTAGACAGAACCCCAACTTCAGCCGATGATTTGCCCTGCAAAAACCACTCACTCGCGAGAATCATCATGAGCAAAAAGCCATCAAAGCATGGCCCGAACAAGGCCAAATCCATTATCGCCCAGCCACTGTTCCGCAGCCGTCAGGAGCGAGCCGGCAAGGGCAAAGGCAGCTACCGCCGCGAAGCCTTCCAGTCTAATAGCTGGGAGGCTTCTTACTTTCTGGCTGCGTAAAGCAGAACACCCCTTCGACATGTTAAGGTCTGTACCTGATTCGTATCTTCTGGACCTGTGCATGCCCCTTCGTCTTTCCCGTCGTTGGCCCGTTCGCCAACTGATCGCTGCCTCCAGCCTCATTTTGCTTGTCGCCTGCGCGGAAAAACCAACCGCCGCCGACGCCCAGCCACTGCAAACCCTTCCCGTCGCGACAGCCCCTGCGGTCATTCCGCCCGTGGTGCCGGCCGGAGAAAACCTCGACATCCAGCCCACCCAGACGTTCGCCGAATGGCAAGCAGGTTTCCGCAAAGACGCACTGAACGCCGGTATCCGCGCCGATCTGTTCGACCACGCCTTTGCCAATGTCAGTTTCGACCCCAGCGTAATCCGTGCGGATCGCAGCCAACCGGAATTTTCCCGTCCAGTGTGGGAATACCTCGACGGCGCCCTTTCTCCACTGCGAGTACGTAAAGGCCAAGCGCTGATCAGCGAAAACGCGGCCCTCCTGCAAAGCATCGAACAGCGTTATGGCGTCGACCGCCAGGCACTCGTGTCGGTGTGGGGCATGGAAAGTAACTTCGGTCAGTTCCAGGGCAGCAAGTCGGTCATCAACTCCCTGGCGACCCTGGCGTACGAAGGCCGGCGCCCCGGCTTTGCCCACGATCAACTGATCGCCGCCCTGCAAATCCTGCAACAGGGGGATATCACACCCGATAAGATGCTCGGTTCCTGGGCCGGCGCCATGGGCCAGACCCAATTCATCCCGACGACTTACAACACCCACGCTGTCGACTTCGATGGTGACGGTCGCCGTGACATCTGGAACAGCCCCGCCGACGCCCTGGCCTCGACCGCGCATTACCTGCAAAGCTCCGGCTGGCAGAACGGCCAGCCGTGGGGCTTTGAAGTGCAACTGCCAAGCAGTTTCAACTACGTCCTGGCCGATGGCACAATTCGCAAAAGCGTTGCCGAATGGTTGCAACTGGGGGTTTCTCTGCCCGCTGGCGCTCGGATTCCGCCAGGCTCGGAACACCTCTCCGCAGCCCTGCTGCTGCCGGCCGGTTACCGTGGCCCGGCATTCCTGGTGCTCGACAACTTCCGCGCGATTCTCAAGTACAACAACTCGTCGTCCTATGCGTTGGCGGTGAGTCTGTTGTCCGAACGCTTCAATGGTTCGGGGCTGATCAGCGGCACCTGGCCGAAAGATGATTTGCCGTTGAGCCGTACCGAGCGCATGGAATTGCAGAGCCTGTTGAGTGCCCAGAACTACGACGCGGGCATCCCGGATGGCATTATCGGCGCCAATACACGCAAAGCGATCCGCAGTGCACAGCAGTCGTTTGGCTGGCCGGCGGATGGATATCCGACGCACAAGTTGCTGGAAGGTTTGCGTAACCGCTAGAAGCATCGTCGGAACGCCGCCCGGAACAAGCCCGCTCCCACATTGGTTCTGTGTACGACACAAAACCTGTGGGAGCGACGGCGCGACGATTCGACTTGCTCGCGATGACGGACTATCAGGCGACGAAGCTCTAAGCCTTGACCACCACATCCTGCTCCAGCACCAACTCCTTCTTCCCCGCATCCAATCGAACCAAAGCCCCCATCGGCAACGTCAGGTTCGGATCACAATGCCCGCTACGCCAACCAGCCAGCACCGGAATCCGCAACGGCTCGAAGGTCTGCTTGAGCAACCGCTCCAGCGCGACCGCATCAACCCCCGCCACATCCCCTACCAAAACCCCGCGCAGCTTGCCCAGCGCACCCGCCAACCGCAAATGGGTCAGCAGCCGGTCTATGCGATACAGCGGCTCGTTGACGTCCTCGATCAACAGGATCACGCCCTCGGCTTCCAATTCGTAGGGCGTGCCCATGGTCGCGGCAATCATCGACAGGTTACCGCCAAGCAAACGCCCGTGAGCGATGCCTGGCTCAATCGTGGTCAACGGCCAGGCCACCGGGTGCGAAATGACGCTACCGGCCTTCACCTGGCCTCTGAGCATGTTGAAAAACGATGACTCGGTAGGTTTCTGCTTGTCGCCCAGCAGATCGGCATTGAGCAACGGACCATGGAAGGTCACGAAACCGGCATAACGACTGATCGCCAGATGCAGCGCCGTGATGTCGCTGTAGCCGATGAACGGTTTGGCGTTGTTTTGCAGCAGTTCGAAATCGATACGGTCAAGCAAACGCGGCGTGCCATAACCACCGCGCAGGCAGATGATGGCATCCACCTCGGGATCCGCGAACGCCGCGTGCAGATCATTGAGCCGCACCTCGTCACTGCCGGCCAGATAACCCTCCTTCTCGTACACCCCGGGAAATACCCGCAGCGCATAGCCGCGAGCGCGCATCCAGGCGATGGCCTTGTCAGTGTCCAGCCCGGCAGGGCCGGCGGGTGCAATCACGCCGATCAACCCTTCCAACGGCAAGGCTGGAACAGGTTTATGCGGATACAGCGTGTGGGTCGGTCGAACGGTCATCCATGAATCTCCCTGCGCGAAAATCTTCAGCACACAGTAGTCAGGAACGGGGACAAACAGAAGAGGCTCAGTCGCCCGCCGGTTACAGGAAAAAACACTGGCTGGCGCTGGCCAGGCAAAAAAACGCCCGCAAGGCCTGAAAAGCCATGCGGGCGCCTTTTATGTCATCGCCAAATTACAGGGACGAGATCAGCTCGGCTTTGACCAGCTTCGCCTGCTCATCGGCATGGTACGAGGAACGTACCAGCGGGCCGGAAGCGACGTTCTTGAAGCCCATCTTGTAACCTTCCTCGGCGAACCAGGCAAAGGTGTCCGGGTGCACAAAACGCTGCACCGGCAAGTGGCTGCGGGACGGTTGCAGGTACTGGCCCAGAGTCAGCATGTCGATGTCGTGTTCGCGCATGCGCTTCATGACTTCGATGACTTCTTCGTCGGTTTCGCCCAGGCCCAGCATCAGGCCGGACTTGGTTGGAATGTGCGGCATCATCTGCTTGAAGCGTTGCAGCAGGGTCAGCGACCACTGGTAATCCGACCCCGGACGCGCAGCCTTGTACAGGCGCGGCACGGTTTCCAGGTTGTGGTTGAACACATCTGGCGGCTCGGCCGCGGTGATTTCCAGCGCCACGTCCATACGGCCACGGTAATCCGGGACCAGGGTTTCGAGCTGCACGTTAGGCGACAGCTTGCGGATCTCGCGGATGCAGTCGGCAAAGTGCTGGGCACCACCGTCACGCAGGTCGTCGCGATCAACCGAGGTGATCACCACGTACTTGAGTTTCAGGTCGGCGATGGCGATGGCCAGGCTTTGCGGCTCATTGACGTCCAGTGGTTTCGGACGGCCGTGGCCGACGTCGCAGAACGGGCAGCGACGGGTGCAGATGTCGCCCATGATCATGAACGTCGCGGTGCCGCCGGAGAAGCACTCGCCCAGGTTCGGGCAGGACGCTTCTTCGCACACGCTGTGCAGCTTGTGTTTGCGCAGCAAGGCCTTGATGCGGTCGACTTCCGGGGAAACCGGGATGCGCACGCGAATCCAGTCGGGTTTCTTCGGCAGTTCGGTGGTCGGAATGATCTTCACCGGGATACGTGCAACCTTCTCGGCGCCGCGCAGCTTGACGCCGGCTTCAACCTTGGCACGCGGGGCCGGACGCTCGGTGACATCGAGCGTCGGGATCATGGTTTGCACTGCATCAGTAGTCATATCAGTCGATTCCGCCCGTTAGGGTCGTCTGCTCAGCATAGTCGAGGTGTTTGACGAGCTGCGCGCGCAGCCGGGCACTTACCTCGGCAAATTCAATCGGTCCTGCGTGATCGCTCAGCTGGGTCATCGCCAGCCCGGCGTAGCCGCAGGGATTAATTCGTCGAAACGGTTCCAGGTTCATGTCCACGTTCAGGGCAAGGCCATGAAAGGAACAACCGTGGCGGATCCGCAGCCCCAGGGACGCGATTTTCGCCCCGTCGACATAGACACCCGGTGCGTCCGGCTTGGCGGCGGCAGTGACGCCGTAACTCGCCAGCAGTTCGATCAGGCACAGTTCCATGCGGGTGACCAGGTCACGCACACCAAACCCGAGTTTGCGTACGTCCAGCAGCAGATAAGCCACCAGTTGGCCGGGCCCGTGATAAGTCACCTGCCCGCCCCGGTCGACCTGTACCACCGGAATATCTCCCGGCAGCAACAAGTGCTCGGCCTTGCCAGCCTGCCCCTGGGTAAACACTGGCGGGTGCTCGACCAGCCAGATTTCGTCGGCAGCCTCGGTGCCGCGTTCGTTGGTGAAGCGTTGCATGGCATGCCAGACCGGCTCGTAAGCCATCTGGCCGAGCTCACGAAAGCCCAGCGTGCCAGACATCACAACACCATGTGCACGAAGCCGGTAGCCCGCAGTTCGCTGTTGATGTTGTACAGCTGGTCCTGATCGGTGGCGACGATGTGCAACTGAATCGTGGTGTATTTGCCATTGGTGCTTTGACGCTCGTCGATGCGGTCATCATTGATGGTCGCATGCTTCTTGACGATGTCGATAATCTTGTCTTTGTTGCCCACGCCAGTATCGCTGATCACCTTAACCGGGTAATCAACGTTGGGAAATTCGATCTTTGGCGCCTTTACTTCGGTATCGGTCATGGCGTAACGGCCTCGTAAGCGTAAGCCGTGGCGACGGGCATGACCCCGCGCCGGATCAGCGCGAAGTCATGCAGGTGCACACTGTATTCAGTTGAAGATGCTGTAGAAGAATAGACGGATGCTATCCCACATGCGGCGGAAGATACCACCTTCCTCGACAGCGTCCAGAGCGATCAGGTCGGCGCTGTGCACCACTTTGTCGTCCAGTTTCACTTCGACTTTACCGATCACGTCGCCCTTGGCGATTGGCGCAACCAGTTGCGGGTTCATGGTCATGCTGGCGGCGAGCTTTTTCAGCTGGCCTTTTGGCAGGGTCATGGTCAGGTCTTCAGCCAGGCCGGCTTTGACTTGATTGGTCGCGCCTTTCCAGACAGGAGCCTGAGCCAGCTCGGCGCCTTTCTGATAGAAGGTCTGGGTTTCGAAGAAGCGGAAACCGTAAGTCAGCAGTTTCTGGGTTTCGGCGGCGCGAGCCACTTCGCTGTTGGTGCCGAACACCACGGCGATCAGGCGCATGCCATCACGTACGGCCGAAGACACCATGCAGTAGCCGGCTTCGTCGGTGTGACCGGTCTTCAGACCGTCGACCGTCTTGTCGCGCCACAGCAGCAGGTTGCGGTTAGGCTGCTTGATGCCGTTCCAGAAGAACTCTTTCTGCGAGTAGATCGCGTAGTGAGCAGGGTCTTCGTGGATGATCGCGCGAGCCAGCACGGCCATGTCGTGAGCCGACGAGTAGTGCTCAGGGTTTGGCAGACCGGTCGGGTTCATGAAGTGGGTGTTGGTCATGCCCAGGTCAGCCACGGTTTTGTTCATCACGTCGGCGAAAGCGTCTTCGCTGCCGGCGATGTGCTCGGAGAGCGCAACACTGGCGTCGTTACCCGACTGGATGATGATGCCGTGCAGCAGGTCGCTGACGGTGACCTGCGAGCCCACCTTGATGAACATCCGCGAACCGCCGGTACGCCAGGCGTTTTCGCTGACGGTCACCGGGTCGTTTTCGCCGATCTGGCCACGACGGATTTCCAGGGTCGCGATGTACGCGGTCATCAGCTTGGTCAGGCTGGCCGGCGGCAGACGCTGATCACCATTGTTCTCGACCAGCACGTTGCCGCTGCTGGCATCCATGAGCACATAGGCCTTGGCGGCCAGTTGTGGGGGTGATGGCATCACCTCGACCGCGAACGCGGCGGGCGAGAGGAGCAGCGGGACTAACAGGAACAGGCGTTTGGCAAAGGTGGTGATGTTCATCCGTCTCTCGAAATCGCTAATGGAAACTGCCCAGGGGCAAAACTATTCAGACAACCTTCAGGCTTTGTCCAAAACTGCCTGCGCGACGATCATGCGGCGTTAAAAACAGCCTCGGAATGCTCATGTAGGTCCCCTACACTCCGCTTCCTCACCTGTTTTTGCCTTGCCTGATCGCCGCTCGGCGAGTTTTCGGACAAACCCTACGGGTCATCGCGTGTTCAGTTGTTCACTCAGAACCCTTGCCGGGCTTTTGTTCTTTAACGAGCCAACAACCAGGTCCGCCCCCCAAACTGCAAGCGAACCTTCAATCAAGTACTACGTATTACTCGGCGGTAACCAGACTCGGCGAACCGAGATTGGCCATGCGCACGCTGTTCTGCACTTGCTGGATTTCACCCGGAGAACCGATCGGCCCCAGACGCACCCGATGCAGTGTCTGTTGGTTGCGCACGATCGAGCTGATGAACACCGGAGCGCTCACCATCCCGCTGAGCTTCGATCTCAGGAGTTCTGCAGCGTCCGGGTTGGCGAACGCGCCCACCTGCAGATACTGGCCAGAGGCTGGTACAGAAGCGTTTTTTTTTGCATCAAGCTGAACAGGCACGACGGCCGCGGCGTGTTGCTGCGGTGGCGGCGTCCATTGCTCGACGGTGCCGGCCGAGGCCGTAATCACCGGCGCGCTATTTTGCGCAACTTGCGGCTCGTTGAGCATCAAAGGCGCCGGACGGCCTTTTTGTGCCCACCACTGTTGCGGGTCGATCCCCTCGACCTTGACCCGCGCCGTGCCGATTTCGGCATAACCGAGCTTTTTGGCGGCGGCATAGGACAAGTCGATGATGCGGTCCGAATAGAACGGCCCACGGTCGTTGACCCGCAGGATCACGCTCTTGTTGTTGTCCAGGTTGGTCACCCGAACGTAACTTGGCAGTGGCAATGTCTTGTGTGCGGCACTCATGCCGTACAGGTCATACACCTCGCCATTGGCGGTGTTCTGGCCGTGAAACTTGGTGCCATACCAGGACGCCGTGCCCGAGGCGACGTAGGTCTTGGATTCTTGCAACGGGAAATAGGTCTTGCCCAGCACCGTGTACGGGTTGGCCTTGTAAGGACCGGTGTGCAGGGTCGGCGTGGCATCCGGGATGCGCGATACGTCGACATCCCACCATGGCGCGCCATCTTTGTGGGCGCGGTTGATGTCCAGCCCCGGCGTAGCACGCACGGCGGTGGACGAGGACTTCTGAGCCGGCGCGCGACTGGTCGAGCAACTGGCAAGCAGCACCGCCAATGCGGCGAAAGCCATGAGCTTCAGGGGTTTATTCATAGGCAATGCCCGCATTACTTGACGCCCCGTGCTTGGACCAGCTGTTCAGACAGTTGATGTACGGCCATGGCGTACATCACGCTGCGGTTATAACGCGTGATCGCGTAGAAATTCTTCAGGCCCATCCAGTACTCGGGGCCATTGTCACCTTCCAGGCGGAAAGCCGTGACCGGCATATCATCGCGCAGCGCATCATGACTTGACCACCCCAGCGCCCGCAACTCCCCTACGGTTTTAACCGGCTCGATACCCGTGGTCAAACCTTCGTCGACCTGTTCACCCCGAACATCGGCGCGGCTGACCACCGGCTCGCCGGCCTCCCACCCGTGACGCTTGAAGTAACTGGCAACGCTGCCAATGGCATCGTCCGGGTTGTTCCAGATATTGATGTGGCCGTCGCCGTCGAAGTCCACGGCATACGCGCGAAAACTGCTCGGCATGAACTGCGGCAAGCCCATGGCGCCGGCGTATGAGCCCTTGAGGGTCAACGGATCGACCTGCTCTTCCCGGGCCAGCAGCAAGAACTCACGCAGTTCCTTGCGGAAAAACTCGGCACGGGGAGGATAGTCGAAACCCAGGGTCGACAACGCGTCGATCACCCGGTAATTACCGGTATTACGCCCGAAAAAGGTTTCAACGCCGATGATCGAGACAATCACCTGCGCCGGTACGCCGTATTCCTGCTCGGCACGCGCCAGCACTGCTTCGTGCTGACGCCAGAAGTCCACACCACGGGCGATGCGCGCGTCAGTGATAAACATCGGCCGGTATTCGTTCCACTGCTTGACCCGTTCGGCGGGCTTCGAGATCGCGTCCAGAATCGACTGCTTGCGCTCGGCTTCGCGGAACACGCCCATGAGCTGTTCACCGGCGAAACCGTAGTCGCGGGTCATTTCACCGACGAATTCGGCCACCTGGGGTGAGCCTTCGTAATCGCCGGCCAACGCGTCCTGCGTTGTGCCAAGGATGCTTACCAGGCCGACCCATGGCGCGTATCGAGTCACCCAGCCACGCATTACTTGCATTGAACTCTTCACCTTATTCAAACCTGAGCGATCCACTTACGATGGGTATGGATCGACATCAAAACCCCAAACGCTGACAGCAGCGTCACCAGCGAAGTTCCTCCGTAGCTAATGAACGGCAACGGCACCCCCACAACCGGCAACAGGCCACTGACCATACCGATGTTGACGAAAACGTAAACAAAAAACGTCATGGTCAGGCTGCCCGCGAGCAATTTGCCGAACAATGTCTGCGCCTGGGCGGTAATCACCAGACCCCGTCCGATCAGCAGCAGGTAGATCAGCAGCAACGCGCAAATACCCACCAGGCCGAACTCTTCGCCCAACACCGCAATAATGAAGTCGGTGTGGCTTTCCGGCAGGAAGTCCAGGTGCGACTGGGTGCCCAGCAGCCAGCCCTTGCCGAACACACCACCGGAACCGATGGCGGCTTTCGACTGAATGATGTTCCAGCCAGTGCCCAGCGGATCACTCTCCGGATCGAGGAACGTCAGGATTCGCTGCTTCTGGTAGTCGTGCATGATGAAAAACCACATCGCCACGGCCACAGGCACGGCCGCCGCCAGCACGCTGATGATCCAGCGCCACTTCAAGCCCCCCATAAACAGCACAAACGCACCGCCTGCCAGGATCAGCAGCGATGTCCCCAGGTCCGGTTGCCGCACGATCAGGATGAACGGCAAGCCGATCAGGAACAGACTGACCGCTACGTGCTTGAGTTGCGGCGGCAAAGTGCGCTTGGACAGGTACCAGGCGATGGTCGCCGGCATCAGGATCTTCATGAACTCCGAGGGCTGGAAGCGGATCACACCGGGGATGTTGATCCAGCGCGTGGCGCCCATGGCGTTGTGGCCCATGACGTCTACCACCACCAGCAACAACACGCCAAGCACATAACCGACCGGCACCCAACGCGCCATGAATCGCGGCTCGAACTGTGCGATGACGATCATCGACACCAGGCCGATGCCGAATGACGTGGCTTGCTTGGCCAGCAGGTCCCAGCTCTTTCCGCTGGCCGAATACAGCACGAACAGGCTGCCGGCGGCGAGGGTCAGCAGCAGAATCAACAACGGGCCATCGATATGCAGGCGCTGCAACAGCGTGGCACGACGACGCATCACATCCTCACTGGAGAGCATGCGATCAAAATTATTCATCACGGGCTGTAGCCTCTGCGCTGATAGGGCTGGCGTACTCGGCTTTAAGTCGGCCGTCCTGGTCCAGGAGCCAGGCGTCCATAACTTGACGCACCACTGGCGCGGCGACCCCGGAACCGGACTCACCGTTCTCGACCATCACCGACACCACGATTTGCGGGTTGTCGGCCGGCGCGAAGCCGACAAACAAGGCGTGGTCGCGGTGGCGTTCCTGAACCTTGGAGCGATCGTACTTCTCGCCCTGCTTGATCGCGACCACCTGGGCCGTACCACTTTTGCCGGCGATCCGGTATTGCGCGCCAATCGATGCCTTGCGCGCGGTACCACGAGCGCCGTGCATTACCTGCTGCATCCCGTGGTTGACCTTGGTCCAGTCCGACGGATCGCGCAGGACGATGTCCGGCATCGGGTTTTCATCTTTCGGCTTCTCGCCTTCGACGGTCTTGGCCAGGTGCGGACGGTTCCACACACCTTTGTTAGCCACCAGCGCCGTGGCCTGGGCCAGTTGCAGCGGCGTGGACTGCATGTAGCCCTGGCCGATTCCGAGAATCAGGGTTTCACCCGGGAACCAGGCCTGGCGACGGGTCGCACGCTTCCATTCGCGGGACGGCATCAGGCCCGGTGATTCTTCGAACATGTCCAGCGAGACCTTCTGGCCAATACCGAATTTGCCCAGATACGCCGACAAGCGATCGATTCCCAGCTTGTGGGCCAGATCATAGAAGTAGGTGTCGTTGGACCGCATGATCGCCGTGTCCAGATCCACGTAGCCGTCGCCGGTACGGTTCCAGTTACGGTATTTGTGATCGTAGTTGGGCAGTTGGTAATAACCGGGATCGAACACGCGGGTCGATGCGGTGACCACCCCCGAATCCAGACCGGCAATCGCCACCGCCGGCTTGATGGTCGAGCCCGGCGGGTACAGTCCGCGCAGCACGCGGTTGAACAAAGGCCGGTCGATCGAGTCGCGCAGTTCGGAATAGGCCTTGAAGCTGATGCCGGTCACGAACAGGTTCGGGTCGAAACTCGGCTGACTGACCATCGCCAGCACTTCGCCGGTTTTCGGGTCCAGCGCAACGACTGCACCACGGCGACCGCCGAGTGCGGCTTCGGCGGCTTCCTGCAATTTGATGTCCAGGCTCAGGACGATGTCCTTGCCGGGAATCGGATCGGTACGCTTGAGCACACGCAAAACGCGGCCCCGTGCGTTGGTTTCGACTTCCTCGTAACCCACCTGACCGTGCAGCTCAGGCTCGTAAAAGCGCTCGATGCCGGTCTTGCCGATGTGGTGGGTGCCGCTGTAATTGACCGGATCGAGAGATTTCAGCTCTTTCTCGTTGATCCGCCCCATGTACCCGACCGAGTGCGCAAAATGTGCGCCCTGCGGGTAGTGACGCACCAACTGCGCCACCACTTCCACGCCAGGCAGACGGAACTGATTCACCGCGATCCGGGCGATTTGCTCTTCGGTCAGTTCGAACAGGATCGGCACCGGCTCGAACGGCCGGCGCCCCTGACGCATGCGTTTCTCGAAGATCACCCGGTCCTCGGGCGTCAGCTCCAGCACTTCGACGATCACGTCGAGCACTTGCTGCCAGTCGCCGGAGCGCTCGCGGGTCATGCTCAGGCTGAAGCTGGGCCGGTTATCGGCCACCACCACGCCATTGCGGTCAAAGATCAGTCCGCGCGTCGGCGGAATCGGCTGCACATGGACACGGTTGTTTTCCGACAGGGTCGAGTGGTACTCGTACTGGATGACCTGAAGGAAATACAGCCGCGCAATCAGCACACAAATAAGCGTCACGACCGCAATGGCACCGAACACGACACGGCCACGCACCAGACGGGCGTCTTTTTCGTGGTCCTTGATACGGATCGGCTGAGACATGAGGGCAGAACTACTTGTGGTAAGGGTGACCGGACAAGACTGTCCAGGCACGATACAGCTGTTCGCCGATCAGAATACGCACCAGCGGGTGCGGCAACGTCAACGGCGACAATGACCAGCGCTGATCGGCTCGGGCACAGACTTCCGGCGCCAGCCCTTCGGGACCGCCGACCATGAAATTCACCGTGCGCGAGTCCAGGCGCCAGCGATCGAGTTCGACCGCCAGCTGCTCGGTGCTCCAGGGCTTGCCGTGGACTTCGAGGGTGACAACACGCTCATTCGGCCCGACCTTGGCCAGCATGGCTTCGCCTTCCTGACGGATGAAGCGCGCCACGTCGGCGTTCTTGCCACGGGTATTGAGCGGAATTTCCACCAGTTCCAGCGCCAGCTCGGACGGAAGACGCTTGGCATATTCATGCCAGCCTTCTTCCACCCACTTGGGCATCCGTGAACCGACGGCGATCAGTCGCAGTCGCACAGCGGGCCCTTATTGCTGGTCTTTGTTGAGCTTGATGAAATGCTCGTGGGTGTTTTCCGGGCTGTGGTGCGCGGCGCTGCCGGCACGGCTCTGCTCGGCACCCTGCCACAACCGCTCCAGGTCATAGAACTGACGAGCGCTGGCCGTCATCATGTGTACGATGACATCGTCCATATCCAGCAACACCCAGTCGCTGTCACCCTTGCCTTCTTCACCCAACGGCTTGACGCCCAGAGCCTTGACCGCCTCGCGGACCTTATCCAGCATCGCGCCGATCTGGCGGTTGGAAGTACCGGTAGCGATGATCATGAAGTCAGTGATGCTCTGCTTTTCACGAACGTCGATCACCAGAATGTCCTGGGCCTTGACGTCTTCCAGGGCGGCTTCGGCAACCTTGACCAGTTCTTCACCGCGCAGCTCCGGCCCGGTTGGCGCCTCTACTGGCAGTGGAGCGCTTTTGAATGTGCCTTTGCGCTTTACTTTAGCTACGTCTTTGTCAGTCATATAAAACTCGTTTTGCTCGTATGTTCGGGGGCTTCGATACACGTGATCACGTGCTTGAAGCGCGCCTCTTTTCAGTTCGACGCACGGTAAAGTCCGTGCGCATCGATGTAGGCCAGGACCGCGTCGGGCACCAGGAAACGTACCGACTTACCGCTGGCCAGCAGTTGACGGATCTGGGTGGCGGATACCGCGAGCGGTGTCTGCCAGACGAATGCAATCTGTCCGCTCGGCCCTTTGAGGGCCAGCGGGTCGCTCACCGAGCGCGCTGCCAGCAGGTTGCGCAAGGCATCCGGCGGTTCGCTGTCGGCATCCGGGCGTTGCAGCACCAGGATGTGGCAATGCTGGAGCAACTCTTCCCAGCGGTGCCAAGTGGGCAGGCCGCAAAATGCGTCCCAGCCCAAAAGTAGAAAAACCTGGGTCTGGGCGGCCAGTTCGGCGCGCATCAGTTCCAGGGTATCGATAGTGTAGGACGGTTTGTCCCGCTGCAATTCGCGGGCATCCACCACTAACGGTGCCACACCGGCCACCGCGCACTCGACCATCGCCAGACGGTCTTTTGCCGACACCTGCGGCGTACCGCGATGCGGCGGCCTGGCACTGGGTGTCAGACGCAATTCATCGAGTGCCAACGACTCGGCGACTTCCAGCGCACCGCGCAGATGGCCGATGTGCACCGGGTCGAACGTGCCGCCCAGCATGCCAATGCGCCGAGGTTGAGGCTCGTTTGCGGTGGCTGGGGCTGTCGGGTCGAGGTCGCCCAAGTCAGACCGACGCCTGGCCGCGCAACTGGCCATCACCGACCACGATGTACTTCTCGCAGGTCAGACCTTCGAGGCCCACCGGGCCGCGGGCGTGCAGCTTATCAGTAGAAATGCCAATCTCGGCACCCAATCCGTATTCAAAGCCATCGGCGAAGCACGTCGGGGTGTTGATCATTACCGACGATGAATCGACTTGCGCGACGAAACGCCGCGTATCGGCGAGGTTTTCGCTGACAATCGAGTCGGTGTGATGGGAGCCGTACTTATTAATATGCTCGATGGCCTGGTCCAGCCCGTCGACCACGCGGATCGACAGAATCGGCGCCAGGTATTCGGTGGTCCAGTCTTCTTCAGTAACCGTGACCGCATCGATGATCGCCCGCGTGCGTTCGCAGCCGCGCAGTTCAACGCCTTTTTCGCGGAACTGGGCAGCCATCGACGGCAGGAAATCCTTGGCAACGGTTTGGTCCACCAGCAGCGTTTCCATCGCGCCACAGATGCCATAACGGTATGTCTTGGCGTTGAACGCGATGCGCTGGGCTTTCGCCAGGTCGGCATGCTCACTCACGTAAACGTGGCAGATCCCGTCCAGGTGCTTGATCACCGGCACGCGGGCGTCACGACTGACGCGTTCGATCAGGCCACGGCCACCACGGGGCACGATGACGTCGACGTATTCCGGCATGCTGATCAGCGCGCCAACGGCGGCACGGTCGATGGTTTCAACCACTTGCACCACGGCGGCCGGCAGTTCGGCTTCGGCCAGTCCGCGCTGGATGCAGGCGGCGATGGCACGGTTGGAATGAATGGCTTCGGAACCGCCACGCAGGATCGTCGCGTTACCGGACTTCAGGCACAGGCTGGCGGCGTCGATGGTCACGTTCGGCCGGGATTCGTAGATGATCCCGATCACGCCCAACGGCACACGCATCTTGCCAACCTGAATACCCGACGGGCGAAAGCTCATGTCACGAATCGCGCCGACCGGGTCCGGCAATGCGGCCACCTGGCGCAAGCCGACGATCATGCCGTCGATGCGTTCCGGGGTCAGCGCCAGACGCTCCAGCAAGGCAGGTTCAAGACCATTAGCGCGACCCGCGGCCAAATCCAGTTCGTTGGCAGCCGTCAGCTCAGCGCGTGCAGCGTCCAGCGCATTGGCAGCGGCCTGCAAGGCGCGGTTTTTCTGCGCGGTGCTGGCGCAGCCGATGACGCGAGAAGCCTCGCGGGCAGCGCGACCCAGGCGGGTCATGTAGTCAAGAACGGACTCAGTCATGGTCTGTGGTGGTCTTTGCTAAGGTCTTGGTAAAGAGTAAAGCGGCAGATTATAGCTGTCGCGTCCCGGGACTAACAGCGGTGACGGGCGGATGGTCGAAATCGAGGGCAATTTGCCGACGTTCAGCCGGGATTAAGCTGCAAATTGTTATCATCACCGCTCAATCAGCCCTGATAAACGCCGTTCATCATGTCCAACCTGACTGTTCGAGCGTCCGCTTCGAGCCTGCCCACGGGGCTCCCGGATGCGTTTTTCGACCGCGACGCACAAACACTGGCCCGGGATTTACTCGGCAAAATCATCCGTCACCGGGTTGGTGACCTGTGGCTCAGCGCCCGGATTATCGAAACCGAAGCCTATTACTTCGAAGAAAAAGGCAGCCACGCCTCCCTCGGCTACACAGAAAAGCGTAAGGCTTTGTTTCTGGATGGCGGTCACATCTATATGTATTACGCCCGTGGCGGCGACTCCTTGAACTTCAGCGCTCAGGGCCCGGGCAACGCGGTACTGATCAAATCCGCCTATCCGTGGGTCGACGAATTGAGCGGGCCGGCAAGCCTGGCGCAGATGCTGTTGAACAACCCCGACACCCAAGGCCGCCCTCGCCCGACGCAAAAGCTGTGCGCCGGACAGACATTGCTGTGCAAGGCGCTGGGTTTGAAGGTGCCGGTCTGGGATGCCAAGCGATTTGACCATGAGGTGTTGCTGGTTGAGGACGTCGGTCCGGCGCCAGCCCACGTCATTCAAACCACGCGCCTGGGGATCCCCCATGGGCGCGATGAACACTTGATGTACCGCTTCGTCGATGCTGCTTATGCACTGTATTGCACACGGAACCCGCTGCGACGGGGGCAGGTCGAAGGTCGCGATTATTTTCTACTGTCTTGATGACCAGAAACCTGCAGGAGCGAGCCTGCTCGCGATAGCGGAGTATCAGGCGACATCTATGTCGACTGGCAGTCAGCTATCGCGAGCAGGCTCACGCCTACAAGGGATCTGAAGTGTCTGGAAGATTGCGTTCGTCCCCCATGGGACCAATGAACATTTGATGGAGTTGTTTTTATGGGCCCATGGCTCGATAGCGTGACCGGTTGGTTGACGGTCAACCCGCAATGGCTGGCGGCGGCGGTGTTCATCGTGGCCTTTGTCGAATGCCTGGCGATTGCCGGTCTGATCGTGCCCGGTACGGTTATGTTGTTTGCCGTGGCGGTACTGGCTGGCAGCGGCGCGCTGTCGCTGAGTGAAACGTTGCTGTTAGGGTTCTTCGCTGGCGTACTGGGCGATGTCGTGTCCTACTTCATCGGTCGACATTTCCATCAAAACATTCGGCGCCTGCCGGGTTTGCGCCATCATCCGGAATGGATTGCCGGGGCCGAGGCGTATTTCCAGCGCTATGGTATTGCCAGCCTGTTGGTCGGGCGCTTCATCGGCCCCCTGCGTCCGATGCTGCCGATGGTCGCCGGCATGTTCGACATGCCCTTCCCGCGATTTTTCGCCGTCAGTCTGTTGGCTGCCGCTGGCTGGAGTGTGGCGTACCTGCTGCCCGGCTGGGCCACGGGCGCGGCGATTCGTTTGCCGTTGCCGGAAGGCTTCTGGCCGGAGGCGGGTGTTGTCGCTGGCGCCATTGCGGCCATGGTCGGCCTGAGCATCACCAGCAGCATGCGCCGCCATCGCAAGGCGACGATGTTGATTGCCGGGATGAGCTTTCTGATTCTGCTGGGACTGTTTATTGGCTATCCGCACCTGACCGCGCTCGATCAGGGCGTCATGACCCTGGTACAGGAACACCGCAGCCCGATGCTCGATGAAGTGGCCGTGCTCTTCACGCTGATCGGTGAGTTCCGCAACATGCTGGTGTTCAGTGGCTTGCTGGTCGCGCTTCTGCTGATCGCTCGGCAATGGCGACAGGCGATTTTCGCTGGCAGCACCCTGCTTGTCACCGCTCTAGGCAACACGTTCACCAAGCAATTTTTCGCCCGTATACGCCCGGAAGTGCTGAGCGATCCGCTGACCAGCTACAGCATGCCAAGCGGTCATGCCTCCGGCGCCTTCGCGTTATTCCTGACCCTCGCCGTACTGGCCGGTCGCGGCCAACCGCCGCGAATGCGCCTGACCTGGTTGCTGCTGGGATGTTTGCCCGCGCTGGCGATTGCCCTGTCGCGGGTGTACCTGGGCGCGCATTGGCCGACGGATGTACTGGCCGGCGCGATGCTGGCGGCGTGCGTGTGTGCAGCGAGCTTGTGGGTGAGCCAGCGTCAGGCGCCGCTAAACGCCATGCCGCCTAAAGTCTGGTGGCTGGTGCTGCCAGCGCTGATGGTTTTGTTTGCGTTCTTCGCGTTACGGCATTTACCGCATGCGATGTTGCGGTATGCGTACTGAAGTAGCAGCCTCGCAGGCTCGGCAGTTGCTACAGGTGCGATTCAAGCAAACAGCTCGCCTTGCAACTCATCCAATAGCGCCTGGATCGCATCCAGTCGCTGCTGCGGGTCATCGAGTTGCAGCAGATCGATCTTGTCCACCTCGGCAAACGGCAGTAGATAAGCGAGCTGATTGGCCAGCGACTGTTGCCCGGTCGCTTCGGTGCCCATGTTCAACGCTTCGACCATCGGATGTTCGGCCAACGCCTTGAGCAGCGCCACCAGATCCGCGTCTTCATCCTGCAGCGGTTGCTCAGGTTCATCCTCCAGCCACTCGACATCAGCGACGGTCAACTGATCACGCTGCACCTCGGTGCGCAAGACATGGAACCGCCGCCCGCCCTGCACCCGAATCCCCAGCAAGCCGTTGTCCTGCTGTTTGAAATCGGTGATCAGCGCTTCACAGCCCACCAGCGCATAACCTGCCGGTGCAATGCCGACTTCTTCGCCATCAAGGATGCACACCACGCCAAAGCCGCCGCCCTGTTTCATGCAGCGGCTGATCATGTCCAGGTAGCGCGCCTCGAAGATCTGCAAGTCGAGGATGCAGCCAGGAAACAGCACTGTGTTCAGCGGGAAAAGCGGCAAACTCATAGACATTTCCTTACACCATCATCGATACCACCAACGGCAGGAACACCGCCGTGGCCACGCCCATCAGACTCATCGCCAGCGCCGCAAAGGCGCCGCACTCTTCACTTTCTTGCAAGGCCACCGAAGTGCCGACCGCATGGGCGGTCATGCCCAGTGCCATGCCGCGCGCCTCGGGGCTGTGGACACCCAGCCGGGTCAACAGGCTCGGGCCGAAGATCGCACCGATCACGCCGGTGATCAACACGAACACCGCGGCCAGCGCTGCGACACCGCCGATCTGCTCGGCCACCAGCATGGCAATCGGAGACGTCACCGACTTGGGTGCCATGGTCATCAGGATCATGTGTTCGGCACCGAACCACCAGCCCAGCAACACGCCCATGCCCGTGGCGACCACGCCACCTATCACCAGCGTAGTAAATATCGGCCAGAACAACTGCCGAATCCGTCGCAGATTAAGGTACAGCGGTACCGCCAGCGCCACCGTCGCAGGCCCGAGCAAGATGCTGAGGATCTCGGTGCTCTTGCGGTACTCGGCGTAGGTCAGGCCGCAGGTCACCAGAACACCGATCACCACCAGCATCGAGACCAACACCGGTTGCAGGAAGATCCAGCGGGTTTTCTCGAAAGCGGCCAACACCAACTGATAAGCGCCCAACGTGATGCCGATGCCGAACAACGGATGATGAATCACCGAGTCGAGCGCGCCGTGCCAATCCAGGATCATTGGTCATCTCCGCGAGGGGCATGGCGCTTGACCATGCGTTGCATCAACACTCCGGCAAACGCCATGGACAGCACCAGCGACAACACCAAGGCGCCGACGATGGCCCAGAAGTCCGCGGCTATGTCCTTGAAGTACACCATCACGCCCACGGCCGGCGGCACCAGCAGCAACGGCAAGTAACGCAGCAGACTGCTGGCCGCCAGGCTCAGCGGCTCGCCGACTTGTCCGCGTGAAATCAGGTACACCAGCAACAACAGCAAACCGATAATCGGCCCCGGTAGCACCGGTAAAAACAGGTGATTGATGGCTGTGCCCAGCAATTGAAACAGCACCAGCCAGGTCAGGCCACGTAACAACATCCGGCATCTCCCGCACTCGCCCCCCCCAAGCAGGGGCCGAGCATTATAAGCACGTCAGCGCTATGGATCGGCATTCGCCAAAAGCATGGAGAGTTGACCGGAGCCATTTGCCATGTTGATCTAAAGTGGTTCACAGGGAGGTCAAATCCCCCCACTCGAAAAACTATAAATCCGATGAAACCCAAGGAGAGTCTCAATGCCCCATGTTCCCGTTGCAGAGCTCAAAGATTATGTCGGCAAGGAACTCGGACGTTCCGAATGGCTCACCATCGATCAGGAGCGCATCAACCTGTTCGCAGAAGCCACAGGTGATTATCAGTTTATTCATGTCGACCCGGTCAAAGCCGCGCAAACGCCATTTGGCAGCACCATCGCCCATGGATTCCTGTCGCTGTCACTGATCCCGAAACTGATCGAAGACATCCTCATCCTCCCCCAAGGCGCGAAGATGGTGGTCAATTACGGTCTCGACAGCGTGCGTTTCATTCAACCGGTCAAGGTCGATTCGAAAGTACGGCTCAAGGTCGACCTCAGCGACGCCACCGAGAAAAAACCCGGTCAATGGCTGCTCAAGGCCATCTGCACCCTTGAGATAGAAGGCTCGGAAAAACCGGCCTATATCGCTGAATCACTTTCCCTCTGCTTCGTGTAAACCTCCCGGATGCGAAGCAGCTCACGCTGTTTCGCGACCCTCTCTATATATACGACACATAGCTGCGGCATACTCGGTCGCCTAATTGCCCGGATCCCGCTATGCGCTCACTTGCACTCCTTGCCTTGACCCTGTTGCTCACCGCTTGCGGCGATGGCGAATCGCTGCTGCCTCCCGATGCCCGGCTGCCGGACGGTGGGCGCTATCGCGGTGATCTGGTCAACGGCTTGCTGCAAGGTCAGGGTCGCATCGACTACCCGAACGGCAGCTGGTACGCCGGCGAATTCGACAAGGGTCAATGGCATGGCCAGGGCGAATGGCATGGCAGCAACGGCGAGGTCTATCGCGGGAATTTCAATCAGGGCCTGTTCGACGGCGAGGGCACGCTGACCACACCGGGCAGCAGCTACACCGGCGGTTTCAAACTCGGTCGGCGCGAGGGCGAAGGCACGCTCAAAGAAAACGGCATGACCTATCGCGGCGAATTCAAGGCCGATCAATATTCAGGGCTCGGTCATCTCGAACTCGATGACGGCAGCTCGTACCAGGGCCAGTTCGCCCATGGCAAACCCAACGGTGAAGGCCAGCGCGGCGACGCCAGCGGCAATCAGTTCACCGGGCATTTCGTCGATGGGCAACTGGAAGGCAACGGGACCTTCAACAGCGCCGACGGTGACATCTACGCGGGCGGTTTCAAGAATAATCAATTGCACGGCAAGGGTCGCTACGAGAATGCCGACGGCGATGTCTGGCTCGGTCAGTTCAAGGAAGGCTCGCTGAACGGCAAGGGCGAGTTGATCGGTGCGGATGGCAGCCACTACATCGGCCAGTTCAGCGACTGGCGCTTCACCGGCCAGGGCCGTTTGAATCTGCCCGATGGCAGCTTTTATACCGGCCAGTTCGACGGCGACAGCTATTCAGGTCGAGGCACGCTGGTGCTGACTGACGGCACCGTGCAAAGCGGCACGTGGAACAATGGCCAGCGTGTGCGTGACGCCGATGGCAAGTTGCTGCCCGACAGCCTGGAGCTTGGCTTGCTGGCTCAGGGTCGCTTGCTCGACGACGCCCTGCTCAACGTGCCGACCTCGACGCCGGCCGTCGAGCTGTACACCCTGACAGTGGGCGGTGACGGCAAACAAAGCGTGTTCCTGCGCGAATCCGATTACGTCAGCAACATGCTCAGCAGCCGCTTCGGTGCAATTGGGCAAATCCGGCTGGTGAATCATCGCGACCACCTCGTCGACCGGCCCATGGCCACCCGGGAAAACCTGCGCCGTGCGGCATTAACCCTGGCCGAGCGCAGCGGCCCGGAAGACCTGATCTTCATTTACCTGACCAGCCACGGCACCGCCGAACACGAACTGGTGCTCGACCAGCCGCGCATGGAGCTGTCCGACCTGCCGGCCGATGAACTCGCCGCGGTGCTGGCGCCGTTGAAGAATCGCGACAAGGTCATCGTGATTTCCTCCTGCTATTCCGGTGGATTCATTCCGGCATTGAAAGACGAACGCACGCTCATCATGACGGCCACGCGGGCAGACCGCGTGTCCTTTGGCTGCTCCGAGGAAGCCAACTTCACCTACTTCGGCGACGCGCTGTTTGCTCAGGCGCTGAACCAGACCGACGACCTGGAGCAAGCCTTCAAACTGGCCAAGGCCACCGTCGCCGAACGCGAACTGGCGGACAGCTTCGAAGCCTCTGAACCGCAGCTCTGGGCCCCGAAAACGGTCATCTCGCACTGGCAGTTGCTACGCAAGCAGCAGGCACGAAAAGCGCTACAAAGTGTCTCTATCGACAGCAAGGATGCAAAGAGCAACTAAGCTGAACAGTATCAAGGGGGAAACACTATGTACTTGACGCCTCAGCATGTATTGCTTGCCGGAGCTACCGGGTTGACCGGTGAACATCTGCTTGATCGCCTGCTCAACGAGCCTACGATTTCAAGGGTATTGGCCCCCTCACGCCGTCCACTCGCCAAACACCCACACCTGGAAAACCCGGTTGGCGACCCGGCAGTGTTTCTGCCGCAGCTCAACGGTCGTGTCGATATTGCCTACTGCTGCCTGGGCACCACGATCAAACAGGCCGGCTCCGAAGAAGCGTTTCGTGCAGTGGACCTGGACATGGTCGTGGCGTTTGCCAAACGTGCGCGGGAAATGGGCGCACGCCACCTGATCGTAATCAGTGCCCTGGGCGCTGATCGCAGGTCCTCGATTTTCTACAACCGGGTCAAAGGCGAGATGGAACACGCATTGCGCGCGCAGGACTGGCCGCAACTGACCATTTGCCGCCCGTCGCTGTTACTGGGCGATCGCATCGAGCCACGCATGGGCGAGAAAGTCGCCGGCCCGCTGTCACGCCTGATCCCGGGCAAATACCACGGCATCGAAGCTTGCCAACTGGCCCGGGCGATGTGGCGGTTGGCGCTGGAAGAACAGGATGGGGTTCGGATTGTCGAGTCGGATGAGTTGCGTAAGCTAGGCAAGTAACCTGTGGCGAGGGGCTTGGCCCCTCACCACAACGTTCTCCTACAACCCACCCGTCGCCTGAAAACTCACCCCGATCACCGTCAGCAATGACAACGGCAACAGCAGCGTGTCAAGCAGCGCACTGGCTGGCAGGTCCAAGCCAGGGTAACTCGGCGCCTCGGCACCAAAGTGGTCCTTGGCGCAGCACCCGCCGTTCATGGCATACAAATCCAGACGCGTCCCCGCATACACCAGCGGCGCCCCGGGCTTGGCGGCATCAAGGGTGCGCGCCGTGGCGCAGCCGGTCAGTTGCAAGACCAGCAGAAGAATCAGTAGCTTATTCATCGCTGCTCAAATGGTGCTCACCCCAGCGCGGCAGCATGTCTTGCGGGATGTTCAACAGATTGAGAATCCGCGCCACGACAAAATCGATCAGGTCATCGATGGTTTGCGGCTGATGATAGAAACCTGGCGAAGCCGGCAAGATCGTCACGCCCATGTTCGACAGCTTGAGCATGTGTTCCAGATGGATACTCGAATACGGCGCCTCACGCGGCACCAGAATCAACTGGCGACGTTCCTTCAAGGTCACGTCGGCCGCACGTTCGATCAGGTTGTTGCAGGCGCCGGTCGCGATGGCCGACAGCGTCCCCGTCGAACACGGCACCACCACCATCGCCGCGGGCGCACCGGAGCCAGAAGCCACCGGCGACATCCAGTCTTCCTTGCCATACACCTTGATTTGCCCGGCCGCAGCACCGGTGTATTCCGTGAGGAAGGCCTGCATCATCTGCGGTTTTGGCGGCAGCGTGACGTCAGTCTCGGTGGCCATCACCAGTTGTGCCGCCTTGGAAATCAGGAAGTGCACTTCGCGATCTTCACGCACCAGGCAATCGAGCAAACGCAAACCGTACTGAGCGCCGGAAGCGCCGGTCATGGCCAGCGTGATGCGATCCGGGCCGCTGCTCATTGCAGCGCCTCGGCGAGTTTGCCGTGCAGGCCGCCGAAGCCGCCATTGCTCATGATCACCACGTGGGTACCGGGCTGGGCCTGGCACTTCACGCGCTCGATAATGCCTTCCAGCGAATCGCTGACAATCGACGGCACGGTACACCGCGCGGCGGTTCCGGCCAGGTCCCAACCGAGGTTGGCTGGCGCGTACCAGATCACCTGATCAGCATCGACCACGCTTTCCGGCAAGCCGTCGCGGTGCGCGCCGAGCTTCATGGAGTTGGAGCGCGGCTCGATGATCGCGATCAACGGCGCATCGCCGATGTGTTTGCGCAGGCCGTCGAGGGTCGTCGCAATGGCAGTCGGGTGGTGCGCGAAGTCGTCATAAATGGTGATGCCGCGCACTTCGGCGACTTTTTCCATCCGGCGCTTCACGCTTTTGAACGCGCTCAACGCGGCGATGCCCATGGAAGGCACCACGCCGACATGGCGCGCGGCCGCCAATGTAGCCAAGGCATTGGCCACGTTGTGCTGACCGGTCATGTCCCACTCGACCACGCCCTGAGCGACACCTTCAAACATCACTTCAAACTTCGAACCGTCTTCGCTCAACAGTTTGACTTGCCACTGCCCGCCCGCTCCGGTGGTCTGCACCGGGGTCCAGCAGCCCATTTCGATGACGCGCTGCAACGCCGGCTCAGTGGTCGGGTGGATCACCAGGCCTTCGCTTGGAATGGTCCGCACCAGATGGTGGAATTGCCGCTCGATGGCTGGCAAATCGGGGAAGATGTCTGCGTGATCGAACTCAAGGTTGTTCAGGATCGCCGTGCGCGGACGGTAGTGAACGAACTTGGAGCGTTTGTCGAAGAAGGCACTGTCGTATTCGTCGGCTTCGATCACGAAGAACGGCGTGCCGCCCAAGCGAGCGGAGACCGAGAAGTTCTGCGGTACGCCACCGATCAAGAAGCCCGGGCTCATGCCGGCATGCTCAAGCACCCAGGCGAGCATGCTGCTGGTGGTGGTTTTGCCGTGAGTGCCGGCGACAGCCAGCACCCAGCGACCTTGCAGCACGTGATCCGCCAGCCATTGCGGGCCGGAAACGTACGGCAGGCCTTTGTTCAACACGTATTCGACGGCGGGGTTGCCGCGCGACATGGCATTGCCGATGACCACCAGGTCCGGGGCCGGATCGAGCTGGGAAGGGTCGTAGCCTTGGGTCAACTCAATGCCCTGAGCCTCAAGCTGAGTGCTCATTGGCGGATAGACGTTGGCGTCGGAACCCGTCACGTGATGGCCCAGTTCCTTGGCCAGAACCGCCATCGAACCCATGAAGGTGCCGCAGATACCCAGAATATGAATGTGCATTAGTCGACCTCGTAAAACATGGCCGCAGGTTAGCGTAGGGAGGGGAAAATCGCACCTTGTGTTTCGGATTTGAAGACGCCTTCGCGAGCAGGCTCGCTCCCACAGGGGTTCAGCGGTGCTCACATAATGTGTGTCCGCTGAAGATCAAATGCGGGAGCGAGACTGCTCGCGAATGGCCGCGACGCGGTCTAGCGCTCGATACCGTGCTTACGCAGCTTTCTATAAAGCGTATTACGGCTGACACCCAGCTGCTCGGCGGTATGGGTCATATGCCAACGCGTATGCTCCAGCGCATTCAACAACGCCAGCCGCTCGGCATCGTCCAACGGATGCTCGGACGGCGCTTCGACCGTCGATGAAACCGCCGGCCGCGCCTGACGAATCATCGCCGGCAAATCCTCCAGCCCGATTCGCCCGCCGTCACACAACGCCGCCAACGTACGCAGCACATTGCGCAGCTGCCGCACGTTGCCCGGCCAGGCAAACCCCAACAAGGCTTCCCGCGCCGGCCCGTCGATCAAAACCGTTTCCCCACCCGCCTCTTCCGCCAGCAAAAAATCGAGCAACCGGGATTTATCACTGCGATCACGCAACGCCGGCAACGCGACTTCCAGCCCGTTGAGCCGGTAATACAAGTCCTCACGGAAGCTGCCGTCCTGCACCCGGTCCAGCAGATTACGGTGAGTCGCGCTGATGATTCGAACGTTGACCGCCTCCGGCTCGCCGCCAATCGGCACCACCTGTCGGTCCTCCAGCACCCTTAACAGCCGGGTCTGCAAGGCCAAGGGCATGTCGCCGATTTCGTCGAGAAACAGGGTCCCGCCATCGGCCTGCTGCAACTTGCCCCGCATGCCTTCCTTGCGCGCGCCGGTGAAGCTGCCGCCGCGATAACCGAACAGTTCGCTTTCGATCAGGCTTTCAGGAATGGCCGCGCAGTTAAGGGCGACGAAGGCTTTTTCCGCCCGTTGACTGGCCTGATGCACGGCTTTGGCGAAGGCTTCTTTGCCGGAACCGGTTTCGCCGTTGATCAATAGCGGTACATCGCGCTCGAACACCCGCAGCGACTTGCGAAAATCTTCCTGCAGCGCAGCATCACCGATGCAGATGCCCGACAGCCTTGGACGCTCGGCAATCGCCGGGCGTTGCACCACCGGAACCGGGATACTGCGAGGTTGTCCACGTAAAACGGCAAACAGACTGCGACCGTCACGGGTGCGCAGCGGCCAACTGGCGCTGGCATTCACACTGGCGCGACCGAGCAACTCATCCAGCGAGCAATCGAAAAACGCTTCCACCGGTTTGCCCAGCAGGCCGCCGCGAATGTGCCCGAGCAGGTTCAGCGCACTTTGATTGACCGCACAGATCCGCCCTTCCCCGTCGAACGCCAGCAGCCCTTCGCTGAACAGCCCGACGGACTCGGCCTGCAAGTGAAAACGCAGCAACCATTGATTGTCGAAATAGCGCAGAAAATAGCAGCTCTCGATCATCTTCGCCGACAGATTGACCAGGGCCATGGTGTGGAATTGACTCTGGCGCGAGACATCGTGGCGCGCCGATGACACGTCGAGCACCGCCAGCAATTCGCCATGGGGGTCGAACACCGGGCTCGCCGAGCAGGTCAGGCCGGTGTGGCGACCGCGAAAATGTTCGTCTTGATGGATGGTCAGAGACTGGCGCTCCACCAGGCAGGTGCCGATGCCGTTGGTGCCTTCGCAGGCCTCGCTCCAGTCAGCGCCAAGCCAGAGGCCGGCACGCTCGAAAATCTTCCGTTCGGCGGGGGCGGTGACGCAATTGAGGATCACGCCACGGGCATCTGTCAGCAGCACGGCGTGGCCGGCGCCGGAAAGTTGTTGATGGAGGCTGGTCATTTCATTGCCGGCGATCTGCAGCACTTGCTGCAAGCGTTCGCGGCTCTCCAGCACTCGGCCATGTTCCAGCACCGTGGGCGCGATGGTCAGGGCCGGGTCGAGGTGATAGTCCTCAAGACAGCGCAGCCAGGACCGGGCGATGGAAGGATCGCTGCCGGGGCCATGCAGGTGCGATTTGCCCTGGGTGACGGTCAGGACCTGCCGGGCATGGCGACTCAAATGGTTGTCGTGCATTTCTTATTATTCTCTCCACAAGGTCTGGCTCGCCCCGTGTAGCAGCTGCCGAAGGCTGCGTCCGGCTGCGAAGCAGTCGTAAAACCTGTGTCCCGTGTGCAGGGCCGAAAACGAGGCAAGCGCTGCGCTCTCGGACGCAGCCTTCGGCAGCTGCTACAGGAAGCGCGTGTCCGAGCATCCTCCAGCCTGGCCCGCATTGCAATGCTGGCAAGACCCGCCAGTCACACCCTGTGCCACAAGCGGTACAAAGTGTCACGGGCGCCGTACCGAAAGCGTCACAGCGCGCCTCCGCCGGTCCGACAAAAACTGCGCAAGGCCTTGATTTACCTGCCCTGCAAGGCGGTGGCCCGACCTTTGCTCTACGCTTATACAAGCGCACATGCGCTCTCCCTTATAAGCACAAAAGCCAAGGAGAACCCCACCATGCGTTACGCTCACCCCGGTACTGAAGGCGCTATCGTTTCGTTCAAGAGCAAATACGGTAACTACATCGGCGGCGAGTTCGTCGCGCCTGTCAAAGGTCAGTACTTCACCAATACCTCGCCAGTGAATGGCCAACCGATTGCCGAATTCCCACGCTCCACCGCCGAAGACATCGACAAGGCCCTGGACGCGGCCCACGCCGCCGCCGATGCCTGGGGCGCCACGTCCGCCCAGGCTCGCTCGCTGGTGCTGCTGAAAATCGCCGACCGCATCGAGCAGAACCTGGAACTGCTGGCAATCACCGAATCCTGGGACAATGGCAAAGCCGTCCGCGAAACCCTCAACGCCGACATCCCGCTGGCGGCTGACCACTTCCGCTACTTCGCCGGCTGCATCCGCGCGCAGGAAGGCAGCGCCGCCGAGATCGACGGCAACACCGTGGCTTATCACATACACGAACCGCTGGGCGTGGTCGGGCAGATCATCCCGTGGAACTTCCCGATCCTGATGGCCGCCTGGAAACTCGCCCCGGCCCTGGCCGCCGGTAACTGCGTGGTGCTCAAGCCTGCCGAGCAGACGCCGCTGGGCATTACCGTGCTGATGGAGCTGATCGGCGACCTGCTGCCGCCGGGCGTGCTGAACGTGGTGCAAGGCTTCGGCAAAGAAGCCGGCGAAGCCCTCGCCACCAGTAAACGTATCGCCAAGATTGCCTTCACCGGTTCGACCCCGGTCGGCTCGCATATCATGAAATGCGCCGCCGAAAACATCATCCCGTCCACCGTGGAGCTGGGTGGCAAGTCGCCGAACATCTTCTTCGAAGACATCATGCAAGCCGAGCCGACCTTCATCGAGAAAGCCGCTGAAGGCCTGGTGCTGGCGTTCTTCAACCAGGGCGAAGTCTGCACCTGCCCGTCGCGCGCGCTGGTGCAAGAGTCGATCTACGACGACTTCATGAAAGTCGTGATGAAAAAAGTCCTGTCGATCAAACGTGGCGACCCGCTGGACACCGACACCATGGTCGGCGCCCAGGCGTCCGAGCAGCAATTCGACAAAATCCTTTCGTACCTGGAAATCGCCAAGGGCGAAGGCGCCGAGCTGCTGACCGGCGGGAAAATCGAAAAACTCGAGGGCAACCTGGCGACCGGGTATTACATCCAGCCGACCCTGCTCAAGGGCACCAACAAAATGCGGGTGTTCCAGGAAGAAATCTTTGGCCCGGTGGTGAGCATCACCACCTTCAAGGACGAAGCCGAAGCCCTGGCCATCGCCAACGACACCGAGTTCGGCCTCGGCGCCGGCCTCTGGACCCGCGACATCAACCGCGCCTATCGCATGGGCCGCGCCATCAAGGCCGGCCGCGTGTGGACCAACTGCTACCACCTGTACCCGGCGCACGCCGCGTTCGGCGGTTACAAAAAGTCCGGTGTCGGCCGTGAAACCCACAAAATGATGCTCGACCACTATCAGCAGACCAAAAACCTGCTGGTGAGCTACGACATCAATCCGTTGGGCTTCTTCTAAAACCGGGGGCGATACAGGTATTCCTGTGTCGCCCTTCAGAATGCCATCGCGGGCAAGCCCGCTCCCACAGTGATTTGTGGTTATCCCCAAAATATTGGTTTACCCCAATACCCTGTGGGAGCGGGCTTGCCCGCGATGGCGCCCTTAACGACAACATCAAAACATCGCCCTGCCCCACTGGCACGGGCCTTGCGTGCCCGCTCCACACCCAAACGTCGTACCGCAAGTCCAAAAGATCAAACAATAAAAAAGACAGCGAGGACTTATGACTTCTTCCACACAGCTCAAACCCACACTCGGCACCCTGCACCTATGGGGTATTGCCGTCGGCCTGGTGATTTCCGGCGAGTACTTCGGCTGGAGTTACGGCTGGGGCACCGCCGGCACATTGGGCTTTCTCGTCACCGCCCTGATGGTAGCGACGATGTACACCTGCTTCATCTTCAGCTTCACCGAATTGACGACCGCGATCCCCCACGCTGGAGGGCCGTTTGCCTACAGCCGGCGGGCGTTTGGCGAGAAAGGCGGACTGATCGCCGGCATCGCCACCCTGATCGAATTCGTGTTTGCCCCCCCGGCCATTGCGATGGCGATTGGTGCCTACCTCAACGTGCAGTACCCGGAACTTGACCCCAAGATCGCGGCGGTTGGCGCGTATTTCGTGTTCATGGGCCTGAATATCCTCGGCGTCAGCATCGCGGCCACCTTCGAACTGGTGGTCACCGTGCTGGCGGTCGCCGAGTTGCTGGTGTTCATGGGCGTCGTGGCTCCGGGCTTCAGCTTCAGTAATTTCGTGCTCAATGGCTGGTCGGGTTCCAATGAATTCACCATCGCTTCCATTCCCGGCATCTTTGCCGCCATTCCCTTCGCGATCTGGTTTTTTCTCGCGATCGAAGGCGCGGCGATGGCCGCTGAAGAAGCCAAGGACCCGAAACGCACGATTCCCAAGGCTTACGTCAGCGGCATTCTGACCCTGGTGTTCCTGGCCATCGGCGTGATGGTGATGGCCGGCGGCGTCGGCGACTGGCGTCAGCTGTCGAACATCAACGATCCGCTGCCTCAAGCGATGAAAGCCGTGGTCGGCAACAACTCTAGCTGGATGCACATGCTGGTCTGGATCGGTCTGTTCGGCCTGGTGGCGAGCTTTCACGGGATCATCCTCGGCTACTCGCGGCAGTTCTTCGCCCTGGCGCGGGCCGGTTACCTGCCGAGTGGCCTGGCCAAACTCTCGCGTTTCCAGACCCCGCACCGCGCCATTCTGGCCGGCGGCGTGATCGGCATCGCGGCGATTTACAGCGATGGCCTGGTCAACCTGCAAGGCATGACCCTGACGGCGGCGATGATCACCATGTCGGTATTCGGTGCCATCGTGATGTACATCATCAGTATGCTGAGCCTGTTCAAACTGCGTAAAACCGAACCGAACCTGGAACGCACCTTCCGCGCACCGGGCTACCCGATTGTTCCGGGGATCGCGCTGTTCCTGGCGGTGGTGTGCCTGGTGGCGATGGCGTGGTTCAACACGCTGATTGGCTGTGTGTTCCTGGGCTTCATGGCCGCCGGTTACCTGTATTTCCAGCTGACCGCCAAGCAACGCGCCGACGCGCCGGCCGATGCGATGCTCGAAGGCATTTAAGTTGCACCGGCGCCGGGCTTGCAGCCTGGCGCCTGCGTTATTGAAGTGCATGCAAGCCCCTGTGGGAGCGAGCAAGCTCGCTCCCACAGGGAATGTCACTGTTATTGAGACTTGTCCAAAACTGGAGAAATCGCCCCATGGCCGCATTTGCCCACTCCGTCGGCGCTCAGACCTACCGCTTCGAGAGCCTCAAGGACGTCATGGCCAAGGCCAGTCCGGCGCGCTCCGGGGATTTCCTGGCGGGCGTCGCCGCGCTCAACGATGGCGAGCGTGTGGCCGCGCAAATGGCCCTGGCTGACATCCCGCTGAGCCACTTCCTGCAGGAAGTACTGATTCCCTATGAGTCCGATGAAGTCACCCGACTGATCATCGACACACACGACACACACGCCTTCGCCGTGGTCAGCCACCTTACCGTCGGCGGTTTTCGCGACTGGCTGCTCAGCGATGCCGCCGATGAACAGAGCCTGCGCGCGCTCGCCCCCGGCCTGACCCCGGAAATGGTCGCCGCCGTGTCGAAGATCATGCGCGTCCAGGACCTGGTGCTGGTAGCGCAGAAAATCCGCGTGGTCACGAAGTTTCGCGGCACCATGGGCTTGCGCGGACGCTTATCCACGCGCCTGCAACCCAATCACCCCACCGACGAACCCGCCGGTATCGCGGCGAGCATCCTCGACGGCCTGCTCTACGGAAACGGCGATGCGATGATCGGCATCAACCCGGCTACCGACAGCATCGCCTCGATCTGCGCCATGCTGGACATGCTCGACGCGATCATCCAGCGCTATGAAATCCCGACTCAGGCCTGTGTGCTGACCCACGTCACCACCTCGATCGAGGCAATTAATCGCGGTGTTCCGCTGGACCTGGTGTTCCAGTCGATTGCCGGCACCGAAGCGGCCAACGCCAGTTTTGGCATCAACCTGAATGTGTTGAAGGAAGGTTACGACGCCGGTTTGAGCCTGAATCGCGGCACGCTGGGCCAGAACCTGATGTATTTCGAAACCGGCCAAGGCAGTGCGCTGTCCGCCAACGCCCACCACGGTATCGATCAGCAAACCTGCGAAACCCGCGCCTACGCCGTGGCGCGCCACTTCAAGCCGTTTTTGGTGAACACGGTGGTCGGTTTCATCGGCCCGGAATACCTCTACAACGGCAAACAGATCATTCGCGCCGGCCTCGAAGACCACTTCTGCGGCAAGTTGCTGGGCGTGCCAATGGGCTGTGACATCTGCTACACCAACCACGCCGAAGCCGACCAGGACGACATGGACACCCTGCTGACCTTGCTGGGCGTGGCCGGGATCAACTTCATCATGGGCATCCCCGGTTCCGACGACATCATGCTCAACTACCAGACCACCTCGTTCCACGACGCCCTCTACGCCCGTCAGACGCTGGGCCTGAAACCCGCGCCGGAATTCGAGCAGTGGCTGACGAAAATGGGCATCTTTACCCAGACGGACGGCAAAATTCACTTCGGCGACAGCCTGCCCCCGGCTTTCCGCCAGGCGATGGCGCAATTGGGATGAGTGCATTCATGGATAAACCACCCGTTGATCCGCAGAACCCGCTGCTGGAGTTGCGCCGGCTGACACCCGCGCGGATTGCCTTGGGGCGCACAGGCACCAGCATGCCGACCAGCGCCCAACTGGACTTCCAGTACGCCCATGCGCAGGCACGGGATGCGGTGCATTTGCCGTTCGACTCGGCGGGGCTCAGCGCTCAACTGACCGAGATCGGGCGCGACAGTTTGTTGCTGCACAGCGCCGCCACGAACCGGGACAGCTATTTGCAGCGCCCTGATCTGGGGCGCAAGTTGAGCGATGAATCCGCGCATACCCTGCGCACGTATGCGACGGCCAATCCCGGCGGCATCGATCTGGTGATTGTGGTGGCCGACGGACTGTCGGCACTGGCCGTGCATCGCCATACCCTGCCGTTTCTCTCACGCCTGGAAGAGCAGGTGCTGGCTGAAGGCTGGTCTGTGGCACCGGTGATGCTGGTGGAACAGGGCCGCGTCGCGGTGGCCGACGAGATCGGTGAACTGATGGGGGCGAAAATGACGGTCATCCTGATCGGTGAACGCCCCGGGCTCAGCTCCCCCGATAGTCTGGGTTTATATTTCACTTACAATCCAAAGGTTGGCCTGACGGATGCTTATCGCAATTGCATCTCCAACGTTCGGCTCGAGGGCCTGAGTTACGGCATGGCCGCACACCGTTTGCTGTATTTGATGCGAGAGGCCTGCCGTAGACAGCTGTCGGGAGTCAATCTCAAGGACGAAGCGCAGCTTCAGACGCTGGAATCGGACGCCGGAGCGGACATGAAACGAAACTTCCTGTTGGGACAGTCAGATGCCTGAACCGTTTCCGCATTGCGTTTGGGAATGGGTTTCAGGCAGGATCGACGAACGGCCGCCACGGGTTTCCCATCGCCGTCAACGCACGTAAGACAGCCACTTGAAGACGAGACCTACCATGCGGATTATTCAAGCGACCCTCGAACACCTGGACCTATTGGCGCCAATGTTCGTCAAATATCGTGAATTTTATGGATCCCTGCCGTACCCGGACTCGTCCCGAGCGTTCCTCGAAAAACGCCTGCGCCGCAAAGAGTCGGTGATTTATCTGGCGTTGTCCGATGACGATAGCAACAAACTGATGGGTTTCTGCCAGTTGTACCCGAGCTTTTCGTCCCTTTCGCTGAAACGTGTATGGATCCTCAACGACATTTATGTCGCCGAAGACGCCCGCCGCCAATTGGTGGCTGACAACTTGATCCGTACCGCAAAAAAAATGGCCAAGGAAACCAATGCCGTGCGCATGCGCGTTTCCACCAGCAGCAACAACGAAGTCGCGCGTAAAACCTATGAATCCATCGGGTTCAAGGAAGACACCGAGTTCAAGAACTACGTGTTGCCGATCAGCGACGAGCTCTGAGCCCCGACCGTCGATTGTGGGAGCGAGCTCGCTCCCACAGAAAACCTGCCTGGACCATCGGTCTAATGCGACATCCCCCGCTACAAACTGAACGCTCTTTTCACTTTTCAGTCCGTATAATCCCGATCTTTCCGACTTGTAAGAAAAACTACACCCCCGTGTAGTCTTATACGCAGTCATCCGCACAGGCCTGCTGAGTCGGGCCGTCACCACAGGTGCCCCCATGGATTTCAACCCGATCGATATTGTTCTGCATCTCGACGTTTACCTCGACATGCTGGTGACCAACTATGGGACCTGGATTTACGCCATCCTGTTTCTGGTGATTTTCTGTGAAACCGGTCTGGTGGTCATGCCGTTCTTGCCGGGCGACTCGCTGTTGTTCATCGCCGGTGCCGTGGCGGCCGGTGGCGGCATGGATCCGGTATTGCTGGGCGGCCTGTTGATGCTCGCGGCGATTCTCGGCGACAGCACCAACTACCTGATTGGTCGAACGGCCGGCGAAAAACTGTTCAGTAACCCGGACTCGAAGATCTTCCGCCGTGACTACCTGCAACAAACCCACGATTTCTACGACAAGCACGGCGGTAAAACCGTGACCCTGGCGCGGTTCCTGCCGATCATTCGTACCTTTGCACCGTTCGTCGCCGGTGTCGGCAAGATGCCTTACCCGCGGTTCTTTTTCTTCAGCGTGCTCGGCACGATCCTCTGGGTCGGCGGCCTGGTGACCCTCGGTTACTTCTTCGGCAACGTACCGTTCATCAAGAAAAACCTGTCGTTGCTGGTGGTCGGCATCATCCTGCTGTCGCTGGTGCCGATGATCATCAGCATGGTCCGCAGCCGCCTCGGCAACGCCGCGTCCAAAGCCCAATCGCGCTGACAGGCGATGTGGTCGCTTAGCGCCTGGCGTCGCCAGCGCACCCTGGCCAAGCACCCGATTGCCGACGACATGTGGCAGCGGGTGCGCCATCACCTGAGCTTCCTCGATGGCATCAGCGCCACTGAAGACCAGTGGTTGCGCGAAGCCAGTGTGTTGTTCCTCGAAGACAAACACCTGACCGCCCTGCCCGGCGTCGAACTGCACCAGGAGCAGCGCCTGCTGCTGGCCGCGCAAGCGCAATTGCCGCTGCTGAACCTGGGCGATTTGAACTGGTACCAGGGTTTCCACGAAATCATCCTCTACCCCGACGACTTCCTCAGCCCCCAGCGCCATCGCGATGCCAGCGGCGTTGAGCACGAGTGGGACGGCGAACACAGTGGCGAGGCGTGGCAGCAAGGCCCGATCATCCTCGCCTGGCCGGGCGTGATGGCCAGTGGTGGCTGGGAAGGCTACAACCTGGTCATCCACGAACTCGCGCACAAACTCGACATGCTCAACGGCGTCGCCAACGGCCTGCCGCCGCTGCACCCGGACATGCGGGTCAGCGATTGGGCCAAGGTGATGCAAGAGGCCTACGACGACCTCGACCGGCAACTGGAGCGCAATCCGGACGCCGAAACCGCGATCGATCCGTATGCGGCGGAAAACCCTGCCGAGTTTTTCGCCGTCACCAGCGAATACTTCTTCAGTGCCCCGGATTTGCTGCATGAGGCTTATCCAAAGGTGTATGAACAGCTGAAGTTGTTTTACCGACAGGACCCGCTGAGCCGGTTGCAGCAACTTCTGGCCGAGGACCCGGTCTATCAGGCACGCGACTAAGGTCTACACGACTTCTGGCACATGGCGTCATCGGCGGAATATGCCTATAATCGCCGCCACTTTTTGGTCAATCCGGCCAAGTGTTTTTGGTCAACTAACGGGGGCACCGCCCAATGAGCTACAGCAAGATTCCGGCTGGCAAAGACCTGCCGAACGACATCTACGTCGCGATCGAGATCCCGGCCAACCACGCGCCGATCAAATACGAAATCGACAAAGACAGCGATTGCCTGTTCGTTGACCGTTTCATGGCCACCCCGATGTTCTACCCGGCCAACTACGGTTACATCCCGAACACCCTGGCTGACGACGGTGATCCCCTCGACGTGCTGGTTGTAACCCCTTACCCGGTTGCTCCAGGCTCGGTCATCCGCGCTCGTCCAGTCGGCATCCTGAACATGACCGACGACGGCGGCGGCGATGCCAAAGTCATCGCAGTCCCACACGACAAGCTGTCCCAGCTGTACGTCGACGTGAAGGAATACACCGACCTGCCACCACTGCTGATCCAGCAGATCGAGCACTTCTTCGCGAACTACAAAGATCTCGAAAAAGGCAAATGGGTGAAGATCGAAGGCTGGGCCGGCGCTGATGCCGCCCGCGAAGCGATCACCAAGTCGGCTGCCGCCTACAAAGGCTAAGACGCCATTGGCCTTGCGCCACTGACGACTTGAAAAAAACCCCGGTTGATCCGGGGTTTTTTGTGGGCGCTCATAAAGGGCTTTAAACAGCGTGTTTATCTTTTCGCCACTGCGGTTTTTCTCTGTTTAATTTGTTCCAAATACGTCTTACATCCGGTCGTAAATTTCCCTCGAAATTTGAACGGTTCGTTTATTCAAAGCCCCGCCCTGCGCCCGTAGACTCGTGTTTATGAAAAAGAACACTAGCGGCCCACGGTTCAAAGCATTGCTCGAAAAAGCCAAGATCACGACGACAGGATTTGCCGCTTTTTTCGACACGGAAGCTCAAAACATCCACAACTGGTACACCCGTGGTGTGCCCGCTTACCGCATGGAAGAGGTTTCCAGATTACTTTCGGTCAACAGCCACTGGCTCAAAACCGGCGAAGGCCCGGAAGACGCCAAACACCTGCGCCTGCTCGACGAGTCCGGCAACACCTTCGACGCCCAGGCGATTCGTGGCATCTACACGGTGATCGAGCCGACCGACGTCGAACTGCCCCTCTACAAAGAAACACCCATCGCCCCGGGGTCTCACAAAACCCACATCGTGGAAGACACCGGCCAATTCATCCGCCTCCCCAAAAGCCACCTCGACTCCCTGGAAATCAACCATGCCGATGCGATCTGTATTCACATGCTCGGCAATAGCATGGGCGCAAGGATTGAGGACGGCTCTATCCTCGCCATCGACCGTGGGCTGACCAAAGTGATTGATGGGGAGATTTACGCCCTCGACCATGACGGGATGCTGCGCATCAAATACCTGCACCGAATGCCCGGGAATGCGCTGCGGTTACGCAGCTACAACAAAACCGAGCACCCGGATGAGATTTTCAGTGCCGAGCAGATTGATAAGCAGAACATCAGGGTGCTGGGGTGGGTGTTCTGGTGGTCGACACTCAACAAACGGCGACCGGCGGTGCCGTTCCTGTAACACACGCCGTCGCGCCCACATTGGAATGCGATCAAATGTGGGAGCGAGCCTGCTCGCGATGGCGGCTGAACATTCGCCCTACAAACCCGGACGGGTGACTGAACTCAATGCACCAATCGCTCTACACCACACTCCACGCTGGGAATTTCCTCAAATAATCAGTATGCTGCGCCCCACATTTGCGCATCGACCCGCCCCGCGGCTCAGATCGCACCGACAAGGCAGATGATTTTCTCGCCGAGTCCCACAGCCGGACGCAGATCCGGGTGTACGTTTTGAAGGCTGGCGCGGTTTACCAAAAATGAACCAAGCCAGTCCCCGAGAAGCCGGCCACAAGCCGGCTTTTTAATGCCTGCGATTTGAGGAACCGTCATACAACTTCACGGATAACTAAACGACTTAACCAACGTCAACTCCCCCACCGCCCGCATCGGCACCAGAAACGTCTCCATCTTCTCGCTCGGCGTCCCTTCCTCGGTAATCACCGTCACCTGCGCAGTCGTCAGCGGCTGAACCGCATCCTCCTGTCCTTCCTCATCACGGCTATACCCACCGCCAAAGTAATTCACATACACCAGATACTGCCCCTTGATCGGCGCTGGCATGGCAAAGATCTCCGGCCCATACCCGGTCGTCACGTCAACATCCAGCGCCGCACCATTGGGCGCAACCCGATCGCCGTACCAGATATGCGCCCCATCCGGCGTAATCAAATGCAGGTCGAGGTCCGTGCCGTCACTGTCCCACGACAACAACACCCGCAACTTGGCCGGCGTGGCACCACCACTGGCATTGAGGAACTGCGTGCGATGCCGCTGTTGTCCATCAGGGCTGCGCACTTCGACGCTGTTGCTGCCATTGGGAAACGAGAACGGGCGATCAAAGCGGCCGGCGGGATCGATCTTCAGCGGCATGCTCACGCCGTTGACGATCAAACGACCAGGCTCCTTTGATTTGGGCGTGGATTTGATCT
Source organism: Pseudomonas mucoides (assembly GCF_015461845.1). GTDB lineage: Bacteria > Pseudomonadota > Gammaproteobacteria > Pseudomonadales > Pseudomonadaceae > Aquipseudomonas > Aquipseudomonas mucoides. The sequence goes on from NZ_JACOPW010000006.1 coordinate 223,141, forward strand.
GGCCGCTGATGCGCGCGGTGTTGGCCTGCCCTACCGGGGTGTTCACCGATGAAGCGGGATAGTTGACGGTCTGGCGGAAGTTTTCACCTTCGCCTTCAACCGCGCCCGTGCGCCAGCCTCCGACGGGGGTGTCGAGTTTGACGGCGGCGTCTGCGGCGAACATCGTCGGCATCGCGCAAAGAGTACAAAGGAACAGGAAGACCTGTGGATAACGGAGTTTCATGGCCTATTCCAGCAAGAGGTGGCGGGCGAGCCCTTCGATGTAGGTTTCATCCTGGCCGTTGGGGTGTGCTTCGAAGGCCAGGTGCAGGTATTCGTGGGTCAGGTCGAGGCGGTCTTGCAGCGACAGCACGCCGCGCACGTAGATGCGCTGGCGTTCACGGTCGACATAGGGGCGGCCGAAGGTCAGGCGGCAGACGGCGAAGGTGCTGACTTCGTTGTAGCCAACCTCGCTTTCCAGCCGCGCACGCCAGCCGCGGCGTTGGGTTTGCAGCCAGTCTTGCGCGGAGGGCAGTGCTTCGCAGGAGGCGACGGGATTGTCCCAGCGGCTGAGGCTGGCGCGTGGGTAGGCGTGCAGCAGAATGGCGTCGTAGCGCTGGCCGGCGTTGGCCTGTTCGACGGCTTGCTGCCAGGCGAGTTTGTCCGGGCCGGGTTGGTCGGAATGGTAGGTGACGGTGCTGCCGGCCAATACGAGGTCGCTGGTCCATGCGGCGATATGGCGTGATTCGCTGGTGGCCGGGCGCGGGGCGACGCGTTGACGGCTGCTGCTGTCGTCGATGCTCAGGCAGTCGCCGTGGTGCGTGGCGTTTTGCAGGAGGTAGGTGCGGATGGCGATGGCCAGGGCTTTGGCGGCTTCGACGGGCTCAGGTTTGGCTTCGCGCTGGAGGACGCGGGCGACGTATTCTTCGCGGTCCAGACGGGCGACAAGCTGATCCTTGAGCAAGAAGAGTTCGCCGTCACTGTGGATATCGAGTTGGTTGCCGTTGCTGAATTCGACTCGATAGTCGCCCTGCAATGGGCCGGAAGAAACAACACGATCCCCCGCCAGAACCCGCTCAATCGGATAGCGAGAAAACAGTCCGACTTCGACGCAGCGTCCCGTGTCCGCGGGCCAATCAACCGGCAGCACTGCGGCCAACGCTTCAGCGTAATGACGCAGCACCCTCTGACTGGTCCCGCGCCCACCCGCCCAGATCGGCGTGCCGTCCACCATCCAACCGGCAAAACCGCCCTGACGCGACGACGGATCCTGATCCCCCAGCCAGCTCCAGGTTTTCACCCGCAACCGACCACCGAGTTCGCCCACGACATTGCCGTCGGCGGCATTAAGCACCACGTCCAGCAACACCCGCCGCGCCTGATCCTGCGCCGGCATCACGGCCAACACCTTGAGCAATTCAGCGACGGACACTCGCGTAGAGGGCTTTAACGACGGCAAGTCCAGCAACCACTCCGGCGCCTGTCGCGCCTGCCAATACGTACGCCAGTCAGTGGCAGTGATGCCCAAGCGTGCCGGTTCAAAATACAAACCGCACGATTTCACCAATGCCTGATCACGCGCGATCTTGCCGCCGGCGGTGCAGCAATAAACTTCATCTTTCGACTGCCCGCGACATTCATACGCAGGTTCACGGGCGCCGGTATCCACCAGCCAACCGTACACAAACAACTTCCACAAACTGCCCAACGGCGCCTGCACATCAGCAGGCAAGGGCTCGCGTGAAATAACCTGAGTCCGGTTCAACGAAATCAGTTCACCCTTGAAGCCCAGCCGCAGCGGTTCGTCCTGCGCTGTCGCCAGCGCAGGAATCAAACACAGCAGCAACCAGACCAGAGGCCGGGTCATGTCAGTTGACCGTGACCTGACCGAGGGCCGGTTTCTGTTCCTGCGCCTGATGTTGCGGCGCATAGACCTGCGTGAAGCGCACCGGCGGCAGATTGAACTGACCCTTCTGCGAGAAGCGCACCAAATGTCGCAGGCGCAACTCACCGCTCAAGGCATCCACCGGAATCGCATAAGCCATCTGACCCGGCTCAAAACGCGCCTTCTCCAGCGCGGTCGGTTCGGTGCCGGCCTTGCCCATCAATTTGATGCCCCACGTCGTGCGTTCGACATCGGCGCCCGGCGGCAGCGGCACTTCGAGCATGCCGTAGCGCAACGGTTTCGCGGCTTTGCTGGTGATGATCACTTCATCCAGATACAGGCTGTCGCTGGACAACGGCTGGGTGCCGACCGCTTCGAGTTTGAAGGTGAAGGCTTCATCACCCGGCACCAAGCGCGACAGGCGACGAGTGATGGTCACGGCCATCGGATCAATCGCAGGTTGTTTGGTCTGGAAGCTCAACACGGCACGCAATGGCCGCTCCTGCGTCCCGGCCAAGGACAACACCGCTGGCACGGGCGCAGCACCCTGCCACGTCCAGTACATCTCACCGGTATCGCCGTACTGTTTCTTCCAGCCTTCACCCGGCGCCAGTGCGATGGTCGGCGAAGCTTGTTCAATACTGCGTTGCAGCCAGGTCAACGCCAGGGCGCGCTCCAGCGTCGATTGCTGGGGCAGCAAGCGTTGCAGCAAGGCTTGCGCGTGTGCCTGATCGAAGGGTTGCAGCGACAGGTTCAGCGCTTCGGCGAACGGCTGCGAGCTGACCGCCAGACGCTGTTGCGCATCCGCCAGTTGACGATTGAAAGCCTCCGGCAGCGTCACCTTGGACTGACGCGCCAGCGATGCCGTCAACACACGGGCAGCGGCCAGGCCGAGCGCCGAATCCGGATCGCTCATGACGATGCTGTCTTCGCCATCTTCCATCAGGTTCGCGGCATTACCCTCGCCCGCTTTCGCCAGGTCGTCCATCAACCCGCTGAGCAAGGTGTTCACCGGCAATTGCATCTGTTTGGCAAACGACAGGATCAGCGCACGCTGCAACAACGGCGTGTTCTGGGCCTGTTTCGAATACACCTCCAGCACCCGCTGCCAATGCTCCGGCGGCAAGCTCAAGTCCAATACTTTGCTGGCGTTCCAGTCGGCGTAATAGGCGTAAGCGGTGAGGAAGGCATCCGGCTCGCCATCCATGCCCCACCAGGTGAAGCTCGCGGAAGGCCCGGCCATTTGCACCAGTCGCAGGCGGCTGTTTTGCATGATCAGGCGCAAGCGGTCGCGGATCTGCGGGTTCGAGGCCAGCGTCGGATAGGCGATGCTCAGCGGCAGCAAACGGCTGGCGGTCTGCTCGACGCCGCCGTACGGATAGCTCAGCAGATCATCCAGCGCCGAACGGAACAGCGCTTGCGGACTGTCATCCAGACGCAGGCGGATATCCGTCGCATCGGCCGGCACGCTCAGCGGCGTATCACCACTGGCCACGTCCAGACTTTGGCTTTGCGTGACCTGCCAGCCTTCGCCGGTGGCGGTCAGGCGCACGGCCAGCGCGTCAGCGGTTTTGCCGTCCTGCACCAGTTCGGCGGTCCACTCGCCACTGGCCAACGAGAACTCCGGCAGCGCGATGTAGTTGATGCCGTTGTTCAGGGTCACAGGCACACGCTGATCGGCGCCGCCGAAATGAATCACCAGCTCCGCCTTGACCGGTTTCTCGGCCTGACTGAAGGCGAACACCCCGAGACTCGGCTTGTCGCCACTGCGGAATTTAGTCGGCCCGCTCCATTTCAGGTACAGCGGTTTTTCCGAACGCACGAACTGCTTCTTCTGCCCGACTTGCCCGTCATCGGCGATGGCCCGGGCGGTGATGCGCCAGCGGGTCAGCGAGTCCGGCATCTTGAAGGTGAAACGGGTTTTGCCGTTGGCATCAGTCACCAGTTCCGGCTGCCACGCGGCGGTGTCGACGTCTTCACGACGCGGCCGTTCCAGCACTTTCACCCCGCGCTCGCTGCGGTTGGCTTTGCCCGGCGCGCCGGGGCTGCCCGGCAGTGCCACGTCATAGCTGATGAACGACAGGCTGGCGCTGGTGCGCACGTTGTTGCGGCGCGGGTGGTAGAAGAATTGGTCGATGCTCGGCGCGACTTCCGGTTGCAACGCGTAGACCATTTCATCGACCACGCTGACGGTCAGGTGCGCCGGAATCGGCTTGCCGGCGAACTGTGTGGTCAGGTCGACCGACACGGTTTCACCGGGTTGATACGTCTCTTTATCGGTGGCGATGGCCACGTCGATCTGCGGCGCAATCACCTTGATCCCGGCGTTCTGGAAGCTGTATTGACCGCCCTTGGTGTAGAGCACGGAGAAAGTCAGGTTCGGGGCGAAATTGTCTTTCACCGGGATGCGTGCGCGGTATTGGGTGTCGCTGAGTTTCTCCATCTTCAGCCAGTCACCGCCCTTGGACAGCAGCGCGGTGGCCTCGACTTTGTCGCGCTCCAGCGACAGCAATGCATCGCTGATCGGCTCCGGGAACGTGATCAGTGCGAGGGCTTCATCACCGGCCTTGTACTCGGGTTTATCGAGGACGATTTCCACGGTGCCTGGCACGGCTTTTACGCCGTCGCCGGTGACCGAATGACCGGTCGCACCAATGACTCGGCCATGGTCATCTTTCAACGTCAGGTTGTAGGTGCCGGGACGCTCGAAGGCCACGGTGAAACCTTTGTCTCTGGCGGCCAGTTTGCCGTCGCCGGAGGTCTGGTCTTCCAGACGCACCCAGCTGTAGCTGCTCGGCGTCACGGTTTTGCTCTGCTCGTTGGCGCCCTCATTGACGAAGCTGAACGCAACCTTGTCGCCCACCGCACTGAATCGCTGCGGTGCGCGCAAACTGAAACTTGCCGCGCCACGGTCGATGAGGATTTCCTTGGTGGTCTTGACCCGATACGCCGCGCCATCGCTGGCAAACACGGTGAGCATATAGCGGCTCGGTTTCTCGGCGGCCGGCAGGTCGAGGGTCGCGTTGCCCTTGGCGTCGGTGGTCAATTCGGTGCTGGTCAGCTCCACCGGGAATTGCCCGAGGTATTGCAGTTCGTTGTCGACCATCGACAGTTGCTGGGCGCGCAGGCTCAGGCTCAACTTGGCGTTGGCCACCGGTTTGCCGTCCGGGTACAGCAGCACCAGGCTGCCCTTCACCGGTTCGCCGGTGCGGTAATCCTGCTTGGCCAGGTTCAGCGAGATTTCGAAGTGCGGCTTGATGTATTCGGCCACGCGGAACGCACTGCTGTAGGCCTGATCCTTGTAGCTGAAACGCAGTTCATAACCGCCCGCCACCGCATTGTCCGGCAACTGGAATCGGCCTTGGGTGCCGGCCTTGGAATCCAGTTTCAGCGCCAGCGATTGCAGCGCCGTGCCGGTGGCATCGAGCACGGTTACGTTGACGTCGGCCGCAGTCGGTGCGACGGAATCCCGGGCGTTCTTGAACTCGCGCCCGACGATTTTCAACGACACCCAATCCCCCGGCCGGTACAGCGGCCGGTCGGTGAAGGCGTAAAGTTTGGTGTCGTAGATTTCGCTGTCGTAATAGAAGTTCTCGGAGACAAACACCCCGCCCTCTTCATCCTCGCCGATCACGAACGAACGCTCCGGGCTGACGTGTTTCAGGCGCAGCAAACCATCGCTATCAGTGGCGCCGCTGCTCATTACGCCGAGGCCATCGGTCCACAACACATTCACTTTCGGCACCGAACTGCCTTCGTGTTTGCGCGCGGCCCAGACCACCAGTTCATCACCGGCGATTTTGCTCACGGCCACGGTGTTCGAGACGAAGACCATGGTGGTCGCGCGGTACTTGCCGATCAGCGCTTCCACCAGGTACAGACCCGGTTTCAGGTTACCCAACGGGATGTAGACGTTACCCGGCGCGACGCTGACGAACTCACTGGAAGAGCCGGCCAGGTTCACGCCTTCAGGCGGCTGGATCGGTTTGGCTTGCCACAGCGGATAGCGGAATTGACTGACCACCGGCAGGCCCGGGATCAGGGCGAATTGCGGCTGTGCGTCGTAAGGCGTTGGCGCAGCAATCGCGGTGCCCATCTTCAGTTCCGGTACTTCCTCGGTGACTTGCTGACGGGACTCGTAGGAAAACGCCCGTTGCATCACGCGACGGGATTTGCGGTACCAGTTGTCCCACAGGTACGCGAGGGTATTCGACAGCCCTTCACCCTTGAACTGGCCATCGCTGACCACACGGTGCAGGTTCTTCTGGCGCTTGAGGAAATCCAGCGGCTTGTCGATGCGGTACACGCGAATGTCGGCGCCGCCATAAGGCTCCATGCGGAAACGGCGATAGTCACGGCCCGGCGCTTCGAGGCGCACCATCGCCTGTTCGTCACTGGCGAAACTGCTGTCGGCCAGCAGGAAAAAGCTTTCACCGGCCACCGGCGTATAGCCGCTCGGCTCGACGGTGTCTTCGGCGTTGACCGCCGAAAACGGCAGCAGCAAAACCAACAGCAGAGGCAAAAAACGCAACATGCGGGCACCGATCATTGGGAGAGAAAATTCAGTCGATAGACGCCGATGAAGTTGGGGTTGGCTGCGTCGGGTATCCATCGGGTGTCCTTCCATGTCATGAGTTGCTGCAGGCTCGCGGATCGCATGCCGTTGTCAGTGGGGGTGGTGGTGCCGGTGTGATAGGCGATGTAGCGGCCCATCCAGATCATCAGGTGCTGGTCGTCGCCCTGATCGAAAAACATCAGGTCGCCGGGCCGGGCTTGCGCCACGTCTCGACTCACCAGATGGCTGTTGAACTGAATCAGCTTGATCGCGTTGACGTACGGCCCGACCTTGCCGCCGCCCTGTTGCCACTGCTGGGCGAGACCGCGTTGCGCCTCGCTCAACTGCAGTTCCGGCGGCAGGTAGCGATTGGACAGGCCGTTGTTGCGCAGCCATTTATCGTCGTGGACTTTCAACGCTTCGTTGGCGGCGAACCGCACCAGCCCCGCGCAGTCCTGCTGATACCAGCGCGGGCTCGGGCCTTGGGTCAGTTGTTCCTGGGCGATGCGCACGAACCAGGCGCGGAACACCTGGGATTGCTGCGGATCCAGTGGCGCGGCCTCAGTGGCAAAGGCGCGACTGCCCAGCAACAGCGCCAGCAGGCCGAGGCCGCGGATGAGTGCGGTCACAGGGCTTTCCATTCCAGTGGCAGCCATTGCCAATGGCCATCGGGCTCGCTGCCTTCAGGCAAGGTCAGGGCGTATTTGCCGTAACCGCCGAGCTTGCGCAGTTTCGGGATCAGGTAGGTTTGCGCGGCGTTGTAAAACACCGGTTCCATGTCCTGCGGCAGGCTGTCGAGGGTTTCCTGCTGCATCAGTTGCGCCATCGCATCCGGGCCGAAATACACCGGCATCAACAGGTCTTTCGGCACCACGTCGGCCATCGGCGGGAAGCGCTTGTCGAGGGTGCCGAGGGCCTTGTCCACGAGTTTGTCGTCGAGGGAAAACAGCAGCGTCGAGCCGTGACGGGCCAGACTGACCTTCATGAAGGCCTTGCCGGAGATCGCGTCCGGATCTTCAGCGTCCTTGGCTTTGTAGGGACCGAAGTTGGAGCTGACCTGACGCTGCCACTGGTGAGTCGGGCCGTCCTGTTTCTCGATCACCGGGAACGCGTGCTCTTCGACGTTGGGCTCATAGGCGCCGACCATCGAACCGAACAAACTGCCGAGCTCGCCATCGAGTTTGGCGCTGTCCTTGTCATTCAGGCTGGCCACCAGCAACGGCGTGTAGAGACGCGAATCGGCGTACCAGCACAGGCCCGCCGCACCGGCCATGTGTTCGGTCAACGCTTGGGCCACCGGTTCTTCGGCGCCGAGTTTCACCAGCAACGGTTTCTGCTGTTCAGCGGCCAGCGGCAAGGCCACGCAGGCACTGGCGCCCATCGGCATGGCTTGCCAGATCGGTTTGAAATCGAAGTCCGGCTGATCGTCCAGTTCATCCATCGCAAGGAAGCTGTGCCAGCCCTTGTCGTCCATGTCGAAACGCAGCCCGGCGAAATTCGGGATGAAGCGCTGGTAACCCATGGCCAACACGCTCGAATTGACCGACAGGCGTTGCTTCACTTCCGGCGCGCGCGGTGGCAGGCCGAATGCTTCGGGGAACAGTTTGTCGCCGTTGAGCAACGCGGCGATGGCCGTGGTCGAGACACTGCCGCGCTCGTCGCTCGGGCCGCTGCTCGGGTCGTAGAGTTTGACGGGATTGGACAGCACCACCAGTTTGTCGCCATGGGAGGCGAACACCAGCGCTTTGTTGTTGTAGGTGAGCTGATACAGCGCCACGTCGTCGGCGCCGACTTTCACCACACTGAGCTGGGTCAGCTGCGAATCGTCCAGCGCCACTTTGGCCAGCGGTTCCAGCACTTTGGCCAGACCACCGCGATCCATCACCAAGAGGAAATCCTTGAGCCGACCATCCGCCCCGCGCCACAGCGCCACGTCGGCCGGTTGATCGAAAAGTTGCTCGATCAGGCTGTCCTGCAGTTTCAGGTCATGTTCGTAGATGATCCGCCGCAGACTGCCGATCAAGCCGAGGCGATCAACGTGCGCTTCGTAATAGAAGACGAAATCTTCGGTCAGGGTTTCCTTGAGGAACGGCACCGCCAGCAGATCCTTGGGCAATTGGCTCAGGGAATGGGTTTCGAGCAGACCGTCCGGCCGGCTCATGCCCAGTTTGTCGCTGGCCAATTGCGCTGGCGGAGCCTTGGGTTTGTGCATGAACCACCCCAACCCGCCCGCGACGCCGGCGACCAGGGCCAGGCCGACCAGCAGCGCCGGCCAGCGGCGAGGAGTTTTGGCGGCCGGTGTTTGCGCAGCCGGAGATACAGTGTTATCGCTCATGTTCACAACGCCCAATTCATCCGTGGTGCGGGATGCTTAATAGTTGAAAGTCTTGACCAGCAACAGGTCACCGATGGCCCGCAGGGGCACGATGAAGGTCTCGCGTTTTTCGTCGACGGTGTTTTCGTTGAGTACCAGGTTGATTTGCGAGGTGATGACCTCGTTCTGGTTGCTGGTCTCATCGAAGTTATAGCCTTCGCTGCCGAAGTTGCCCCAATAGTTCACGTAAACCAGATAGGTGCCATGCAGCGGCGCGGTCATGGTGAACATTTCCGGGCCGGGACCATCGACGCCATCCGGGTCGAGGCCGCCGCCATTGGTCAACGCCGTGTGGGCGAAAAACGCATGCTGGCCGTCGGGGGTGATGATGTGCAGGTCGAGCTCGGCTTTCGGGTCGTCCCAACCGAGCACCACGCGAATCCGTGCCGGCGTGCGCAGGTCATTGGCTTCATAGAATTGAACGCGCTTGAGCGACTTGCCTTCGGCACTGCGCACTTCGACGCTGTTGGAACCCGCGCCAAAGGCATACGGCCGGGCGAAACGCCCTTCGTCGTCGGTGTACAGGTTCAGTGGATTGCCGTTGACGGCGAGGGTGTGCGGCCCGCGTTGCGTGCCTATCGCCTTGAGCTGGCCTTCGATCATCGTGCGATTGCGCTGCACACCGCGGTCGATGGGCGGCGTGGGATAGGCGACCTGCGGGTTTTCGCTGCGGTCGAGCAGGCCGTTATAGCGCCAGCCGCCGACCGGCTCCGACAGCTCAGCCGTCGGCTGGGCCCAGGCGGCGCTCGCGCAGGCCAGCCCCATCAACAGTATAAGAAGTGAACGCATGTGACGCCTCCTGCCATGCATAACGAAACCTTGCGCCCGATCCTCGGCGCGTTACAGATCCAAATACTGCGTTTCGTCAGAAAGACCCGTGACTATTGGGTCGTAGAAGGCGCGAAGGTTAGCGATTCGGCAGTTTTTTAACAATCGGATACCTCTTGATTTGCTGTAGGCATCACGAAGAAGTGGGGACGTGAGCCGAATAGCGACCTTATTCGGCTCACAAGATGAGCCGAATAAGGCTATTATTCGGCTCATTCACTCTGGAGTTACCCGTGGTCATGGCACCTCACTGGATTTGGCAACAGCCCGACTGGCCGAATTTCACCTGGCAATCCGAACGCCTGACGCCGCTATTGCGTGAGTGCGTACAGGCGCAAGGCCGGTTGATGGGCATGGCCAGTTCCGTGGATCGCTCACTCAGCGCACAGAACGAACTGGACGCGCTGTTACAAAACATCGTGACGTCTTCAGCCATCGAGGGTGAACAGCTCAACGTGGACTCGGTCCGCTCATCACTGGCGCGGCGCCTGGGCCTGGAGGTGGTCGATGGCGATAAAGTCAGCCAACGCAGCGAAGGGCTGGCGCAGTTAATGCTCGACGCCACTCAGCGCTTCGCACAACCGCTGACACTGCCGCGGTTGCTGGAGTGGCATACATGGCTGTTTCCCGATCAGGACATGAATGTTGCCGCCCGTTCGATCCATATCGGCGAGCTGCGTGGCGATGAGCCCATGCAGGTGGTGTCCGGGCGACTGGACAAACCGACCATTCACTACGAAGCACCGCCACGCCTTGGGCTTGAACAGCAGCTCGATACGTTTCTTGCCTGGTTTGCAGCCAGCCAGAAGCAGGACGGGCTCGATCCCTTGTTGCGGGCCGGCATCGCGCACTTCTGGTTCGTCACCCTGCACCCCTTTGACGACGGCAATGGTCGCCTCACGCGAACCCTTACCGATCTCGCCCTGGCTCAGGGAGAGGCGCAGGCGATCCGCTTCTACGCCATGTCAGCGAGCATCCTGGACGACCGCTCCAGCTATTACCGAGTGCTGGAAACCAGCCAGAAAAGCGCCACGGACATCACCGAGTGGCTGCAATGGTTTCTGCAAACCCTGCTGCGCAGCTTGCAGCAGGCCATGACGCGGATCGAAGCGGTACTGGGCAAGGCGCGCTTCTGGCAGGCGAATCGGGACGCAAAACTGTCAGCCGAGCAGATCAAGGTACTGAATCGCATGCTGAACGGTGGGAAGCGAGGCTTCGCGGACGGGATCAGCGCGGCTCAATATCAAGCCGTGGCGAAAGTATCGAAAGCCACCGCCACCCGCCATTTGGCAGAGTTGCTGGAGAAGGGTTGTCTGCAACGCCTGCCCGGTGGCGGGCGTAGTACTCGCTATCAGGTCAGCTATCCGGATGACTCAGCATAATTAAGCCATAGGGTGAGCTTTAGCAGCTGGCGAAGCCTGCGTCCGGCTGCTACAAAGAGCTCGGTGCAGGTGATCCGGTTGCCGCCGGTGCTGTGGCCGAAATGCCCGGCCCATTTGCCCATAACCCCCATGTCTGCTAGTGTCGCGCCGGTTTAACGTCAACCGGAAATAGCCGCCATGGCCCGCAAAAAAGCTGCACTGGATTTCGAACAATCTCTCGCTGACCTGCAAACGCTGGTAGAGCGTCTGGAGAACGGCGAACTGTCGCTGGAAGACTCGCTGACGGCTTTCGAGCAAGGCATCGGTCTGACCCGCGATTGCCAGGCGGCGCTGGCCCAGGCCGAGCAAAAGGTTCAAGTGCTGCTCGAGCGTGATGGCGAGCTGGCCGAGGAACCCTTCGACGCGGATCAGCCAGAATGATTGCAGCGTATTCGGCGACCAGCCAGGCCCGTGTCAACGCGGCACTGGAAACCCTGTTCAACGCACCCAGCCCCGAGCTCGCCCGTCTCTATGAAGCCATGCGCTACAGCGTGATGAATGGCGGCAAACGTGTACGTCCGTTACTGGCTTACGCAGCTTGCGAAGCGCTGGGCGGCAAGGCCGAGCAAGCCAACGGCGCGGCCTGCGCAGTGGAGCTGATTCACGCGTATTCCCTGGTACACGACGATTTGCCGGCCATGGACGACGACGATCTGCGTCGCGGCCAGCCGACGACTCACAAGAAATTCGATGAAGCCTGCGCCATCCTCGCCGGTGACGGCTTGCAGAGCCTGGCGTTCAGCGCCCTGCTCGACTCGCGCCTGAACGCAGCTGACGCCGAGATCCGCCTGCAGATGGTCAGCGCCCTGGCCGTCGCGGCAGGCCCGGCGGGCATGGTCGGCGGGCAAGCCATCGACCTCGGTTCGGTCGGCCTCAAGCTCGATCAAAAAGCCCTTGAGTACATGCACCGGCACAAGACCGGCGCGCTGATTGAAGTCAGCGTCAAACTCGGCGCCCTGGCCAGCGGCCGTGCCGAGAAGGACGAACTGAAAGCGTTGCAGACTTATGCACAGGCCATTGGCCTCGCTTTTCAGGTGCAGGACGACATTCTTGATGTCGAAAGCGATACCGAAACCCTCGGCAAACGCCAGGGCGCGGACATCGCTCGCGACAAACCAACCTACCCGGCCCTGCTTGGCCTCGACGCGGCCAAGGCTTACGCCCTGGAACTGCGCGATCAGGCCCTGCACGCGCTGCGACCGTTTGACGCGGCCGCCGAGCCTTTGCGCGACCTCGCCCGCTATATCGTCGACCGGCGTAGCTGACAGCGTATCGGCCAAGTTAAAAGCAACGCGTGGGCAGGGGGCGATGCATCAGGTAAACTGCCGCATCTTTTATACCTATAACGATTCGCCTGATGCCCACGACGTTTCATGAGATTCCCCGCAAGCGCCCGACCACGCCCCTGCTCGACCGTGCCAACACGCCGGACGGCCTGCGCCGGTTAGGCGAAGCCGAGCTGGAAACCCTGGCCGATGAGTTGCGCCTGGAATTGCTCTACACGGTCGGTCAGACCGGCGGGCATTTCGGTGCCGGCCTGGGCGTCATCGAGCTGACCATCGCGTTGCATTACGTCTTCGACACCCCGGACGACCGGCTGGTGTGGGACGTGGGTCATCAGGCTTATCCGCATAAAATCCTCACCGGCCGTCGCGAGCGCATGGGCACCCTGCGCCAGAAGGACGGTATTGCGGCCTTCCCGCGTCGTTCCGAGAGCGAGTACGACACCTTTGGCGTCGGCCACTCCAGCACTTCGATCAGCGCTGCGCTGGGCATGGCCATTGCCGCCCGCCTGCAAAACAGTGATCGCAAAGCCATTGCCGTGATCGGCGACGGCGCGCTGACCGCCGGCATGGCCTTCGAAGCGCTGAACCACGCGCCGGAAGTGAACGCCAACATGCTGGTGATCCTCAACGACAACGACATGTCGATCTCGCGCAATGTCGGCGGCCTGTCGAATTATCTGGCGAAGATCCTTTCCAGTCGCACTTACGCCAGCATGCGTGAAGGCAGCAAAAAGGTCCTGTCGCGCCTGCCCGGGGCCTGGGAAATCGCCCGGCGCACTGAAGAATACGCAAAAGGCATGCTGGTTCCCGGCACGCTGTTCGAAGAACTGGGCTGGAACTACATCGGTCCTATCGACGGCCATGACCTGCCGACCCTGATCGCGACGCTGCGCAACATGCGCGACCTGAAAGGCCCGCAGTTCCTGCACGTCGTCACCAAGAAAGGCAAAGGCTTCGCACCAGCAGAAGTCGATCCGATCGGCTACCACGCTATCACCAAGCTCGAACCGCTGGACGCTCCGGCCGCCGCCCCGAAAAAGGCCAGCGGACCGAAGTATTCCGGTGTGTTCGGTGAATGGCTGTGCGACATGGCCGCGTCTGATCCGCGTCTGGTAGGCATCACCCCGGCGATGAAAGAAGGCTCCGACCTGGTAGCGTTCAGCGAGCGTTTCCCGCTGCGCTATTTCGACGTGGCGATTGCCGAGCAACACGCGGTGACCTTCGCCGCCGGCATGGCCTGCGAAGGCGCGAAACCGGTGGTGGCGATTTATTCGACGTTCCTGCAACGCGGTTACGACCAACTGATTCATGACGTCGCGGTGCAGAACCTCGACGTGCTGTTCGCCATCGACCGCGCCGGCCTGGTGGGCGAAGACGGCCCGACTCACGCGGGTAGCTTCGACCTGTCGTTCCTGCGCTGCATCCCCGGCATGCTGGTGATGACCCCGAGCGATGAAAACGAACTGCGCAAAATGCTCACCACCGGTCACCTCTACAACGGCCCGGCGGCGGTGCGTTATCCGCGCGGCGCGGGTCCGAATGCGACCATCGAGAAAGACCTGCAACCGATCGAAATCGGCAAAGGCATTGTTCGTCGTCAGGGCAGCAAAGTCGCCTTCCTGGTGTTCGGCGTGCAATTGGCCGAGGCGCTGAAAGTCGCCGAGACGCTGGACGCGACGGTGGTCGACATGCGTTTTGTCAAACCGCTGGATGAAGCGCTGGTTCGCGACATCGCTGGCAGCCACGAGCTGCTGGTGACCGTCGAAGAAAACGCAATCATGGGCGGTGCTGGCGGCGCGGTTAGCGAATTCCTCGCCCGCGAGAACATCCTCAAGTCGATCCTGCACCTGGGCTTGCCGGACCTCTATGTCGAACACGCCAAGCCTGCACAGATGCTGGCCGAGTGCGGGCTGGACGAGGCAGGGATCGAAGCGGCGGTGCGCGAGCGCCTGCAACTGCTCAAGATTTAACCTGCTGGATACACGCAATCCCCTGTGGGAGCGAGCCTGCTCGCGATAACGGACTGACAGTCAACAATTCCCTGACTGACACATCGTCATCGCGAGCAGGCTCGCTCCCACATTGGTTTTTTGTGATCTTCACATTTTGTTCGCTACAACGCGCCACAACGGACTGCCGATGAAACTCTCCCCCCTCGCCCTGACGCTGACCCTGCTGCCGGCCGGCCAACTGCTGGCCGACTCCTTCGAACGCGATCAAGCGTTGAAACTGCCCGACGTACTGATCACCGCCAACCGTCAGGTCGAAGCGCGCAACGACAGCAGCGCCGCCAACACGGTGTTCACCCGAGAAGACATCGACCGCCTGCAACCGAACAGCATCACTGACCTGCTCAGCCGGGTGCCGGGCGTGCAAGTCGCGCAAACCGGTGGGCGCGGCAGTCTGCCAGGGGTTTACATCCGCGGCACCCAGTCAGCGCAAAGCCTGGTGCTGGTGGACGGTCAGCGCATCGGCAACTCGACCTCAGGCGACAGCAACCTGCAGCACATCAACATCGAACAGGTCGAGCGCGTGGAAGTGCTGCGCGGCTCCCGTTCGGTGATTTATGGCAGCGATGCGATTGGCGGGGTGATTCAGATTTTCACCCGCCGTGGCGACGAGCAAGGTCTGCAACCGCGGTTGCACGTGGGATTTGGCAGCAACCAGACCTGGGAGCGCAGCCTTGGGCTGTCCGGCGGCGATGACAAAACCCGCTTCAACCTCGGCGCCAGCCTCAATGAAACCGCCGGGATCAATCGCACGCACCAGTCGTACCCCAGCGACAGCGATCACGATGAATACCGCAACCAATCGGTCAGTTTCAGCATCAGTCACGCGCTCACCGATGACCTGGAAATCGGCGCCAACGTGCTGGATAACCGGGGTAAAAGCGAGTTCGACAACCCGTTTGGCCGCTTCGACTCCACCACCTTCGAGTCCGTGCAGCAACAGCCTTACAGCGATTTCGAGGTGAGCAGCGTCAGCAGTTACCTCGATGCGCGGGTTAACGACATCTGGAAAACTCGCGTCGAGTTCGGCCACAGCGAAAACCGCGAGAAGACCCTCGACAAGCTCAGCGATGAACGCAGCGTCTTCAACACCTACCGCGACTCAGTGAACTGGCAGAACGACCTGACGCTCAACGACCGCAATAGCCTGCTTCTGGGCGGCGACTGGTACGAAGACCGGATCAACAGCACTACAGCGTTCGATGAAGACAGTCGCTGGAACCGTGCGGCGTTTGTCCAGCATCACTATCGGGCGGACAGTTTTTCCACTGAGCTGGGCTTGCGCCACGACGAGAACCAACAGTTTGGCGGCCAGAACAGTTGGAGTGGCACCCTCACTGTGCCGGTGAATCCGGACAACGACGTGCTGCTGACCTACAGCGAAGGCTTTCGAGCGCCGACGTTCAACGACTTGTACTACCCGGACTTCAGCAACCCGGATTTGAAACCCGAAACGTCGAAAAGCTATGAACTGCAATGGCGCAGCCAGCTAACCGAAAACAGTCGCCTGGAAGCGTCGCTGTACCGCACTGACCTTGAAGACGCGATTATTTTTGGCAGCAACTCGCGGCCAGAGAACGTGGCGTCGGCGCGGATCAACGGTTTCGAAGCCGCACTGAAACAGGAACTGTTCGGCTGGCAAAGCAACCTTGGCGTGGCGATCATCGACCCGCGCGACCGCGATACCGGCCATACCCTGGCGCGTCGTGCACGGCGGACATTGAGCCTGGACCTGGATCGACAATTTGATCGCCTGGGCCTTGGTGCGAGCTGGCAAGCAGTCAGCAGCAGCTATGACGACCTGAACAATCAACAGCCGTTGGGTGGATACGCCTTGTTAGGGGTGCGCAGTAGCTGGGAGCTCGACCGTGAAATCAAGCTTGAGCTGAAGCTCGATAACCTGCTGGATAAAGGCTATAGCCGGGCGCTGTATAGCCATGACGGCAGTGAATATGGGTATCGCGAGGAAGGTCGGGCGTTGATGTTCGGGGTGACCTGGACACCGGAAATCTGATCTGAAGTCAGTGGTGTCAAGGCTTGCCCATGATGGCCGCGCCTCGGTCTCAGCGGTCCGGTGCGATAAGCTGGCAAAGCTTCGCAGTGGCCTCGACCATCTGCCCACTCGGCCGCTCCAGTCCCTTGTCCGACACCAGCAGCAATTGCCCCCGCGTCACCGCCGCCACCTGCGGCCACGCCTTCCACGCGTCGAGCTGGGCCTGATCACTGGCCAGAATCACCTCGGGATTGCGCTGCAACACCGCCTCGACACTGACCTGCGGCGCCGGCAATGTCTGGTCGGCAAACACATTGCGCGCCCCACACCCTTCCAGCGCATCACTGATGATCTGCCCACCCCCCACGGTGTACAGCGGCCGATCCCAGACTTGATAAAACACCCGCAGCGGCTCGTCCCGCCGATAACGCCGGCGCAGGTTATCCAGTTTTTGCCGCAGGTCAGTCGCCAACGTCACGCCCCGTTCGGGCCGGCCGAGTTGCGTGGCGATGGCTTCGATTTGTGCAGCGAGTTGGTCGAGCGTGTGGGGTTCGGCGACGTAGGTGGGAATGTTCAAGTGCTTGAGCTGCTCACGCTGCGCGGGGCCAACACTGCCCGGCCAGAGCAGCAGCAAATCGGGTTTGAGACTGAGCAAACGCTCCATGTCCAACTGACCATAGCGGCCAACGGAAGGAAGGTCTTGCAGTTCGGCCGGGCGTTCACCAGCATCCAGCACCCCGACCAGCAGGTCGGCTGAGCCCAGTTCAACCACGATTTCAGAGAGGGACGGCGCCAGACTGACGACCCGTTCGACGGCAACCGCCGAGCCGCTGGCGGCCAATAGCAATACCGCCAGCCAGGCCCGGCGCATCAGCCGAGTTGACGCGGAATACGGTAGAGGTAGAACAGCACCGTGGTCGACAGCGCCAGCAACACCAACGGCACGGCTTCGAGGCCGACGAACACCGCCAGCGCGCCAATCCAGGCCGGCAATGCAGCCGCCAGGAACGCGGTACGTCGCTTGGCGGCCAGGACGATCCAGGCGGCGGGTTCTTCGGGCGTATCGAGGGCTTTTTGCGTCGCGATCAGGGCGTGCTTGTAGCCACCGAAAAACTTCAGGCTGACAAACATCGACGCCACACCTGCGATGAACAACGGCATCGCCAGCACCGGCAGGATCGCCTCGCCTTGGCCGAACACGCCATTGATCACGAACAACGGCAACAAGGCCAGCGCCAGGTATTGCCACCAACTGAACGACAACCGCCGCCGAACCTGACCGCGGGTCACGCCCGATCCGCCTCGCCCTGATGCTCGTTGCCCATCATGTGGTCGAGCTTGCTGGCCTTGGTCGCCAGGTAGAGTTTGTTGTGCGGGTTGTGACCGGTGTGCAGCGGCACGCGCTCGGCGACCACTATCCCCATGTCGGTCAAGGCTTTGACCTTACGCGGGTTGTTGGTCATCAGACGCAGGGATTTCACGCCCAGGTGCTCAAGCATCGGCAGGCACATGGCGTAATCACGCTGGTCGGCAGCAAAGCCCAGGCGCTCGTTGGCTTCAACGGTGTCGGCACCGCCGTCTTGCAACTCATAGGCGCGGATCTTGTTCAGCAGGCCAATGCCACGGCCCTCCTGACGCAAGTACAGCAACACGCCACGGCCTTCACGGGCGATGGCCTGCAACGCGGCTTCAAGTTGCGAGCCGCAGTCGCAACGCTGGCTGAACAAGGCATCACCCGTCAGGCATTCGGAGTGCAACCGGCCGAGTACCGGGGCACCGTCGGCGAACTCACCCAGACTCAGCACGACGTGCTCGCGCCCGTTTTCTTCATCGAGAAAGCCGTGCATGGTGAATTGCGCAAAAGGCGTTGGCAGCTTGGAAGCGGCGACGAAAACGACAGGCACCGGTGTGCTCCTGATCAATAAGTACTGGAGATTCGCAGACGCGGCATTGTAACAGCAGGTTCCTACAGACGCTTAGGCTGAATTATGGGGCATAACGATCAAAATGTTAGATCTCAGGCCACTGACGCCAGCGGCTACAGGGTCCGTGTTCAGTTCGCGTCGAATGGGTAAGGCTGCTTCCAGCGTTCGAAGATGGGTTTCAGTGAACCGTTTTTAACCAACAGGTCCATGCGCTGGTCGAACAAGGCCATCAACGTTCGGGCCTTGGGCGTATTGGCGAAGCACAAGTACAGCGGCAATTCAGCGATATGGGTGCGACGAAACTGGGCAGGATCCTTGGCCCGTTTGACGATGTAATCAATCTCGGTCAGCGCGTCGATGTAAAAGTCGGCGCGGTTGTGCATCAGCATCGACAAAATGCCAGAGCGTCGTACGACCTCGTTGTAACGCTGCACATTGGGCAGGTATTTCTGGTATTCGTAACCGCGAACCCAGGCCAGACGATAGTTGCCGAGGGTCTGCGGGTTCGGTGCCGGATTACTCGCCAGGCCCAAGGCATAGATGTGATCGGTGTCGTAATTCCAGCGTGGATAAAGCACATCGCTGGCCTCGTCACGGTAAGCACCGACACAGGCATCCACTTCACCGCGCTGGGCCAGGCCCACGGCGCGGGTGTACGGCTCGGTACGGAAGTCGAGTTTGACCCCGGCCGGTTCGAAGATGGCCCGCATCACGTCCCAGCCCAGGCCATGCCCGTCAGCGGCGGTGTAGTCTTCCCATTCTTCGCTGGCCAAATGGATCACGGACGGCGTCGGCGCGGCGTCCCCCGCCTGGGCGAGTGAGCAAAGCATTGCGAAAACCACCGCCAACCAGCGCCGAACCATCCAAGTCCCCTGCTTCGCCCGTCAGGCGAGAATCCTTACCAGCCCTTGCATCGCCAACCACGCAAATACACCGGCCAGCACGTCGTCGAGCATGATCCCGACGCCGCCATGGACATGCCGGTCGATCCAGCGAATCGGCCACGGCTTGAGAATGTCAAAGAAGCGGAACATCAGGAAACCCGCCAGCAACCAGTACCAACCTTCCGGCACCAGCCACAGGGTGATCCACATCCCGACCATTTCATCCCAGACGATGCCCTCGTGGTCATGCACGCGCAAATCGTCGGCCACCTTGCCGCACAGCCAGAAACCGAACAGCATGGTGATGCCCAGCATCAGCCAGTAGGCCCAATCGGGCATCATTTGCCACAACGGGATAAAGGGTAGCGCAACTAACGAACCCCAGGTGCCCGGTGCCTTCGGAAGGGTTCCCGAGCCGAAGCCGAACGCCAGGAAATGCCAGGGATTGCGCCAGACCGAAGGCGGTACGAACTCCGCCGGGACCTGTTTGGGATGATCTGTCACGGTGTCTCCCGAAAATGTTGATAGCCCCGGGTTTGCGGGGTGATGTCTTGTCCATCGGCATCCAGCAGCGCCACGCCCTGCCCCGTCACGACACGCCCGACCACATGGATTGGCCAGCCTTCTGCCAGCAATCCCGGCAACTCGACGGACGGTAGGGTGAAGGCGAGCACATAATCATCGCCGCCGCTGAGGGCTGCGGTTTCGGCAGCGGATTGACCGAGAAAGGCCACTAACGCAGCCGACACGGGCAGCTTACTCCGCTCAAGCTGAATGCCGACCTTCGACGCCAGCGCGATGTGACCGCAGTCGGCGAGCAGGCCGTCGGAGATGTCCAGCGCCGAGGTGGCCTTACCGCGCAGAGCCTGACCCAGCGCCAGTTGCGGCTGCGGTGACCAGTAATGCGCCAGCAGCGGCTCGGCAACGGCGGCGTCAGCCATTCGCTGCCCCAACACCAGTGGCAAAGCCCCGGCCGCATTGCCCAACTCGCCACCCACGCACAACAAATCGCCGGGCTGCGCGCCGCTACGGGTCAGCGCCTGAGCGGCCGGCACACGACCGAACACGGTCATGGTCAGGCTCAGCGGCCCTCGGGTGGTATCGCCGCCCACCAGCGCCACGCCGCAGCGTCGCGCCATCAGGTTCAAACCACGGGAGTACGCCTCCAGCCAATCGGCGGTCACCGTCGGCAAGGTCAGGGCAAGGGTAAAGGCAATGGGGGTGGCGCCCATGGCAGCCAGGTCACTGACGGCCACAGCCAGCGAGCGCTGACCGAGCAAAAACGGGTCGCAGGGGTCTGCGAAATGCACACCGGCCACCAGGGTGTCGGTGGAAATGGCCAACTGCTCCCCGGGGGGAACAGCCAGCAAGGCGCAGTCATCGCCGATCCCGAGGGCAACGCCTTCGCCGCCTTGCGCACAGGGCGCGGCGGCGAAAAAATTGCGGATCAGCTCAAACTCGCCCATCGCGATATCAAGCGCAAATCAGCGCTTGAACGCCTTCACTTCAGCTTCACGCAGACGTGGGGCCAGCTTGTCGAGTACACCGTTGACGAACTTGTGGCCGTCGGTGGAACCGAAGACTTTCGCCAGTTCGATACCTTCGTTGATCACAACGCGGTAAGGAACGTCGACACGCTCGAGCAGTTCCCAGGTGGACAGGCGCAGAACGGCCAGTTCAACCGGATCCAGCTCTTCGATGGTGATGTCCAGGCAAGGCGTCAGGGCTGCATCGATCTTGTCCTTCTTCGCCGGAACCCCGTGAAGGATTTCGCGGAAGTAGGCACCGTCGACATCACTGAAATCGTTATCGACCCGGAACTGCGCTTCGATCTCGCTCAAAGACTGCTTGGCCATGTGCCATTGGTACAGCGCCTGGGTCGCGAGCTGACGGGCTTCGCGACGCTTGACGCTTTTCGATGGCTTGCCGGCATCCGCAGGCTTTGGATCGCGCGGGTTGAAACGATCGCTATCGTCGCTAATCACTTGGCCTCCAACTGCGCCAGCAGGCTGACCATTTCCAGAGCGGACAGGGCTGCTTCGGCACCTTTGTTACCGGCCTTGGTGCCGGAACGTTCGATGGCTTGCTCGATGGAATCAACGGTCAGCACGCCGAAAGCGACCGGAACGCCGAACTCCATGGACACCTGGGCCAGGCCCTTGGTGCATTCGCCTGCCACGTATTCGAAGTGCGGAGTGCCGCCACGAATGACCGCGCCCAGGGCGATGATTGCCGCGTACTCGCCTTTTTGAGCGACTTTCTGCGCAACCAGCGGAATTTCGAAGGCGCCAGGTGCGCGGATGATGGTGATGTCGCTTTCGCTTACGCCGTGGCGAACCAGGGCATCCACTGCACCGCTGACCAGACTTTCAACGACGAAGCTGTTGAAACGGCCCACTACCAAAGCGTAGCGGCCTTTAGGGGCGATGAAGGTACCTTCGATGGTCTTCAGGGTCATTCGTTAGATCTCTTAAAGAGCCGGGACGCGCTTTCTACGCGTCCCTCAGTGATTTGTTAGCCGCGAATCAAAGACTGGAAACAACCGGTCATTATTCGGAGGGCACGTATTCTACAACTTCCAGATCGAAACCGGATATCGCATTAAATTTCATTGGCGCACTCATCAGGCGCATTTTGCGTACGCCCAGGTCCCGAAGGATCTGCGAACCGGCACCGACGATGCTGTAGGTGGTCGGTTTTTTCACGGCCGCCTGGTCGGCGGTTTCGCGAATGTGCGCCAGCAACACGTCGCCATCGAGCGGGTGACCGAGCAACAGCACCACACCGCTGCCAGCCTCGGCAACCGCAGCCATGGCGGCGCGCAGGCTCCAGCGGCCTGGTTGCTTGACCATCAGCAGGTCGCGCAGCGGGTCCATGTTGTGCACGCGAACCAGGGTCGGTTCTTCGGCACACACATTGCCCAGCGTCAGGGCCATGTGCACGTCGCCTTCCACGGAATCACGATAGGTCACCAGGTTGAATTGGCCCAGTTCGCTGTCCAGTGGCTGCTCGGCAATCCGCTGAACGGTACGTTCGTGAATCATCCGGTAGTGAATCAGGTCGGCGATGGTGCCGATCTTGATGCCGTGTTCAGCGGCGAAAGCTTCCAGTTCAGCGCGACGGGACATGGTGCCGTCGTCGTTCATCACTTCGCAGATCACACCGCTCGGCTCGAAACCGGCCATGCGTGCCAGGTCGCAAGCGGCTTCAGTATGGCCTGCGCGAGCCAGGGTGCCGCCGGCCTGGGCCATCAGCGGGAAGATGTGGCCGGGGCTGACGATGTCTTCAGCCTTGGCGTCTTTGGCTGCGGCCGCTTGCACGGTGCGTGCGCGGTCGGCGGCGGAGATGCCGGTGGTCACGCCTTCAGCCGCTTCGATCGACACGGTGAACTTGGTGCCGAAGCCGGAACCGTTGCGTGGCGCCATCAATGGCAGCTTCAGCAGTTCGCAGCGCTCGCGGCTCATCGGCATGCAGATCAGGCCACGGGCGTGCTTGGCCATGAAGTTGATGTGCTCGGGCTTGCAGCACTCGGCGGCCATGATCAGGTCGCCTTCGTTCTCGCGGTCTTCGTCATCCATGAGGATGACCATCTTGCCTTGGCGGATGTCTTCAACCAGTTCTTCGATGCTATTGAGCGCCACAAGGCACCCCCTTGAGTCAGGATTTGAGGTAGCCGTTGGCGGCCAGAAAGCTTTCGGTAATGGTGCTGCCGGCAGTCGACTCTGCGGCCTTGTCACCCAGCAACAGACGCTCCAGATAACGCGCCAGCAAGTCGACTTCCAGGTTTACCCGGCGACCTGGCTGGTACGACGCCATGATGGTTTCGCTCAGGGTGTGCGGAATGATCGTCAGCATGAACTCGGCGCCATCGACCGCGTTCACGGTCAGGCTGGTGCCGTCGACAGTAATCGAGCCTTTATGGGCGATGTACTTGGCCAGTTCTTTCGGCGCGCGGATGCGGAATTCCACGGCACGCGCGTTTTCGGTACGGGCAACCACTTCGCCCACGCCATCGACATGACCGCTGACCAGATGCCCGCCGAGGCGAGTGGTCGGGGTCAGGGCTTTTTCCAGGTTCACCGGACTGCCGCTCTTGAGGTCGTTCATGGCGGTGCAGTCGAGGGTTTCGCGGCTGACGTCGGCGGCAAAGCCGTTGCCCGGCAGTTCTACCGCGGTCAGGCACACGCCGTTGACCGCGATGCTGTCGCCCAGTTTGACGTCGCTCAGGTCGAGCTTGCCGGTTTCTACGTGGACCCGCACATCACCGCCCTTTGGGGTCAATGCACGAATACTGCCGATGGATTCGATGATGCCGGTAAACATGAGGTTCTCCTCGAGAACAAAGCCAGCGCTGTAGCGATGGCCGGGAATTATACGCTCGCTACTGGCGAAGGAATGGCAGTGACCCGCCAGTCATCGCCAACCGCGCGAATTTCGGTGATTTTAAGTTCGGGAGCATCCTTCATTTGCGCGAGCGGCCAGTCGAGCAGCGGCCGCGCCGAAGAACCGAGGAACTTGCCGGCGATGAAAATCTGGAATTCATCCACCAGGCCTTGCTGCGCGAAAGCACCGGCCAGACGCGGCCCGGCTTCGACCAGCACCTCGTTGACGTCACGGGCGGCGAGCACGACCAGCAGTTGGCGCAGATCAACCTGACCGTCAACGCCAGGCACGATCAGGCATTCAGGGCCATTGGCGTACTGCTCCTCTACCGCCACGCAAGTGGCGACCAACGCCGGGCCAGCCTTGAAAAACGGCGCATTCAGCGGCACCCGCAGGCGACCGTCGACCAACACGCGCAGCGGCGGACGGCTCATGGCCAAAGCGGTTTGCTCCGCATCCAGGCCTAATTCGTCAGCGCGCACGGTCAACCGGGCGTTGTCCGCCAGCACCGTGTCGGCGCCGGTCAGCACGACGCTGGCCTGGGCGCGCAGGCGTTGCACCGCCGAACGCGCGGCCGGACCGGTGATCCATTGGCTTTCGCCACTTTCCATCGCGGTGCGGCCGTCCAGGCTCATGGCCAACTTGACGCGCACGAACGGCAAGCCGTGTTCCATGCGTTTGAGGAAGCCCTGATTGAGCTTGCGCGCCTCGCCTTCCAGCACGCCGCTTTCGGTGGCAATTCCGGCCTGGGCCAGGCGTTGCAGACCGCGACCCGCGACTTCCGGGTTCGGGTCCTGCATCGCCGCGACCACCCGGGCGACCCCGGCATTCACCAGCGCATCGGCGCAGGGCGGCGTGCGGCCGTGGTGGCTGCAGGGCTCAAGGGTTACGTAGGCCGTAGCGCCACGGGCCTTGTCGCCCGCGGCGCGCAGGGCATGGACTTCGGCATGCGACTCGCCGGCGCGCACGTGCCAGCCTTCGCCGACAATCTGCCCGTCCCGCACAATCACGCAACCCACCCGAGGGTTGGGGTGCGTCGTGTAATGACCCTTGCGCGCCAGTTCCAGCGCGCGGGCCATGTAATGAGCGTCGAGGATGGCGTGTTCGGCGGGCGTATTCATTCTTTCACCGGCTCACGGGCCAGGCGATCGATCTCTTCGCGGAACTCGTTGAGGTCCTGGAAGCGGCGATACACCGAAGCGAAGCGGATATAGGCGACTTCGTCGAGCTTCTGCAGCTCGGCCATCACCAGTTCACCGACCACGAGGGATTTGACCTCGCGCTCGCCGGTGGCGCGCAGTTTGTGTTTGATGTGTACCAGCGACGATTCGAGGCGCTCGACACTCACCGGGCGCTTCTCCAGCGCTCGCTGCATGCCGGCACGCAGTTTTTCTTCGTCGAAGGGCTGACGGCTGCCGTCGGTTTTGATCAGGCGCGGCAACACCAGTTCGGCGGTCTCGAACGTCGTGAAACGCTCGCCGCAGGCCAGGCATTCACGCCGGCGGCGCACCTGTTCGCCCTCGGCGACCAGACGCGAGTCGATGACCTTGGTGTCGTTGGCACCGCAGAAGGGACAGTGCATGGTGGCAGGCAACAAAAAAAGGGAGGGCCATGGTAGCGCATCCCGGTGGCAAGACAAGCCATAGGGTTTACGGTATACAGACGCCTATAGAGCTTGATCCATGGATTTCACCTTGCTGGAGCCGTAAATGTCCTTAAGACCGCTCGTTTTGCTCAGTCTTTTCAGCCTGCTGGTGGCCTGCAGCAGCGATGCGCCCAAGCCCCAGCCACCGACGCCAGGGCCCGCCCCGCAGGCAGCGCAGAAAAAAGCCCAGGAGTCGGCCAATCTTGGGCCGCTGCCCGCGTACCAGCGTGAATTGAGCGGCACCTTGCAAGGCGTGCCGGCCGGCGCCGAAGTCGAACTGGCGCTGCTGGTGATCGATGAAAAGGATCGCCCACAGCAATTGCTTGCCAGTTCCACCTTGATCGGCACCAATCAAGCGCTGCCGTTTCACCTGCGCTTCAACCCGGACTCATTCCCGGTCGGTGCCCGCGTTGAACTGCGCGGCCGCGCCAGCCAGTCCGGTCAGCTGATTCTGCATCTGCCGTCGCAGTTCATTTCCCAGCCCACCACCCAGGCCCTGGGTCAGCTGCAATTCGTCAAAGCGCCATGATTGCACCGCTCGACCTGCAACAGGCCTTGGGTGAACTGCTCGGTGATGCGCAGCTTGTGCCTGTGGCATTGCCCGAGACCGACCTGAAACTCTGGCTGATCGACGGCGACAACATGGACCGCGCGTTCAGCCCCGAAGAAACCCGACGGATCCTGCATGAACCGCCCTACTGGAGTTTCTGCTGGGCCAGTGGTCTGGCGGTGGCGCGTTATCTGGCCGAATTCCCGCAGTGGGTCAAAGGCAAGAGAGTCCTGGATTTCGGTGCCGGTTCGGGGGTGGCGGGGATTGCCGCCGTGAAGGCCGGCGCGCTGGAAGTGGTGGCCTGTGACCTCGACCCGCTGGCGATTGCCGCGTGCCGGGCGAATGCCGAACTCAATGACGTACCGCTCACCTACTCGACCGACTTTTTCGCCGAGGCCGACCGGTTTGATCTGATTCTGGTCGCCGACGTGCTCTACGACCGGGCGAACCTGCCATTGCTCGATGAGTTTTTGACCCGTGGCAAGGAGGCACTGGTGGCGGATTCGCGGGTCCGGGATTTTCGTCACCCGTTGTATCAGCGCATTGAAATGCTGGAAGCGATGACCCTGCCGGATCTGGCTGAACCTGAAGAGTTTCGGCATGTGAGCCTGTACCACGCCACCCGGACATGATCGCTCCCACGCTCTGCGTGGGAAGGATCAGTGCTCCGACTTCCGGCCACCCCCCGCCAAGCCGTATAGTTGCCCCATTCACGCTTCCAAGAGATCCCCCATGAGTCAGGAAACGCCGTACATCTTCGACGCCACGACTGCTGATTTCGACCAGTCGGTGATCGAGAACTCTTTCCACAAGCCGGTGCTGGTGGATTTCTGGGCCGAATGGTGTGCGCCCTGCAAAGTGCTGATGCCATTGCTGCAGACCATTGCCGAAAGCTATCAGGGCGAATTGCTGCTGGCCAAGGTCAACTGCGACCTGGAACAAGACATCGTCGCCCGTTTCGGCATTCGCAGCCTGCCCACCGTGGTGCTGTTCAAGGACGGTCAACCGGTCGACGGCTTTGCCGGTGCGCAACCGGAATCCGCCGTGCGGGCGATGCTTGAGCCCCACGTTCAGATGCCGCCACCGGCAGCGGCCGACCCGCTCGAACAGGCCCAGGTGTTGTTTGACGGAAGCCGTTTCGCCGACGCCGAAGCCGTGCTCAAAGTGCTGTTGGGCGAAGACAACACCAACGCCAAGGCACTGATCCTCTACGCCCGCTGTCTCACCGAGCGCGGTGAATTGGCTGAAGCGCAAACCGTGCTCGACGCGGTCAAGAGCGATGAACACAAAGCGGCGCTGGCCGGTGCCAAGGCGCAGATCCAGTTTCTCGGTCAGGCCAAGGATTTGCCGGATGCGGCAGACCTGAAAGCGCGCCTGGCGAAAGACCCGCAGGACGATGAAGCGGTGTATCAACTGGCGATTCAGCAACTGGCTCGCCAGCAATACGACGCGGCGCTGGATGCGTTGCTCAAGCTGTTCATCCGCAATCGCAGCTACAGCGAAGGTCTGCCACACAAGACCTTGCTGCAGGTGTTCGAACTGCTGGGCAATGACCATCCGCTGGTGACCACGTACCGCCGCAAGCTGTTTGCTGCGCTGTACTAAGCCGGTTCGATCCAGCGATAGAGCGGCGTATCCCCGCCGCTCGACACCTTCACATCGGCGCTATGGCGCAAGCGCACCAACAGGCGCTTGCCCGACACCGCGCTACCCGTCAGCCCTTCCAGCTGATCGAGCAAATCCGGCCCGCTCAATTGCCCGGCCTTGCGCAGCAGGTCCTTGGCGATCTGCCACAACGCCTCATCCTGAGTCACCGGTTTGGCCGGGGCGACACTGGCCTCGGGCTTGCTCACCTGCAACTGCGCGCCGAGCTTCGCCCAGTCACCGTCATCCATCTCCAGCGTCAAATCCACCGGCCAGTCGCCGATGCTCCCGCGAATTCGCAACATAGGTCTGCTCCTGCACATTTCTGACCGGCATGCTCCCATGGGACTTGTGCAACGCCAAGCAGGCGGTCAAACTCTTCGCACTTACGTTATAAGATTACATAACAAATTATTCATTTTACTTTTCGGAGACCCGCCATGCGCCGTCTGCTGCTCGCTTTGCCGTTTGCCTTGTTGCCGTTGGCCGTCGCCCACGCCGCCGATGAACATGATCATGAGCACGGCAGCCTTGGCGCCCATGAACATGGCGTCGGTCGCTTGAACGCAGCGCTGGACGGCCAGACCCTGGAGCTGGAACTGGAAAGCCCGGCGATGAACCTGGTGGGCTTCGAACACGCAGCCACCACGGATGCCGACAAAGCCAAGGTCGCCGCCGTCCGCGCCCAGCTGGAAAAACCGCTGGCGTTGTTTAATCTGCCGAAAGCCGCTGGCTGTGTGGTCGCCATGCAGGAACTGGAGAGCCCGCTGTTCGGTGACAAGCCGGACGCCGACGATGATCACGATGAAGATGCCAAGGACGAACATCACCACGATCACAGCGAAATCCACGCACACTATCAATTCACCTGTGCAGCGCCCGGCGCCCTGAAAACCCTGGACCTGGCGACTATTTTCAACACGTTCCCGGCCACCCAGAAAATTCAGGTACAACTGATCGGCCCGAGCGGGCAGCAAGGTGTTGAAGTGACCGCCAAGGCGCCCGCCCTGAAATTCTAAATCCACCGAAGATCCCTGTGGGAGCGAGCTTGCTCGCGATGAGGCCATAACATTCAACATCTGCATTGACTGTTACACCGCCCTCGCGAGCAAGCTCGCTCACACAGGTAAATCAACACCCATGAAATCGGCGCTATGACCCAAGCACTCATCGAACTGTCCGACCTGGGCTTCAGTTGGCCCGGTCACCCGCCGTTGCTGGATATCCCGGCGTTTCGCCTGGAGCCTGGCGAAACCCTGTTCCTCAAAGGCCCCAGCGGCAGTGGCAAAACCACCCTGCTCGGCCTGCTCGGTGGCGTGCAGAAACCTGATCGCGGCAGCATTCGCCTGCTTGGCCAGGAATTGACCGAACTCGGTGCCGGTGCCCGCGACCGCTTCCGCGTCGACCACACCGGCTACATCTTCCAGCAATTCAATTTGCTGCCGTTCCTGTCGGTGCGCGAGAACGTTGAACTGCCCTGCCACTTCTCCAAATTACGCGCCGAACGGGCGAAACAGCGCCACGGCAGTGTCGATCAGGCCGCGGCCACCCTCCTCGCCCATTTGGGCCTGAAGGATGAAAGCATCCTCAGCCGCCGCGCCGACTCGCTGTCCATCGGTCAACAACAACGCGTGGCCGCTGCACGAGCGCTGATTGGTCAGCCAGAACTGGTCATCGCCGATGAACCAACGTCGGCGCTGGACTACGACGCTCGGGAAAACTTCATTCGCCTGTTGTTCGCCGAATGCCGTGAAGCCGGGTCGAGCCTGTTGTTTGTCAGCCATGACCAGAGCCTGGCGCCGCTGTTCGATCGCAACCTGTCGCTGGCCGAACTCAATCGCGCCGCCACCCCGTCCGAGGTCTGAGATGTATTTGTTTCGTCTAGCCATGGCCAGTCTGGCTAACCGGCGCTTCACCGCGATTCTCACCGCGTTCGCCATCGCCCTGTCGGTGTGCCTGCTGTTGGCGGTGGAGCGCGTGCGCACCGAAGCCAAAGCCAGTTTCGCCAGCACCATCAGCGGCACCGACCTGATCGTCGGCGCGCGTTCGGGGTCGGTGAACCTGTTGCTGTACTCGGTGTTCCGGATTGGCAACGCCACCAACAACATCCGCTGGGACAGCTTCGAACACTTCGCCAACAACCCGAAAGTGAAGTGGGCGATTCCGATGTCCCTCGGCGATTCCCATCGCGGCTATCGGGTGATGGGCACCACCGAGGCCTACTTCGAGCATTACCAGTACGGCCATCAGCAACACCTGGAACTGGCCGACGGCCGCGCCTTCGCCACCGATCCTTTCGAAGTGGTACTCGGTGCCGAAGTCGCCGACGCGCTGCACTACAAACTCGGCGACAAACTGGTGCTGTCCCACGGCGTGGCGGTGATCAGCCTGGTCAAGCACGACGACAAACCGTTCACCGTGGTCGGCATCCTCAAGCGCACCGGCACCCCGGTGGACCGCACGTTGCACATCAGCCTCGGCGGCATGGAGGCGATTCACATCGACTGGCACAACGGCGTGCCGGCCCGAGGCGAAGGCCGGATCAGTGCCGATCAGGCGCGCAACATGGACCTCACGCCGCAAGCGATCACCGCATTCATGCTCGGCCTCAACAGCAAGATTTCGACGTTCGCGGTGCAACGCGAGATCAACGAATTCCGCGGTGAACCGATGCTGGCGATCCTCCCCGGCGTGGCACTGCAAGAGTTGTGGAGCCTGATGAGCACGGCGGAAAAAGCCTTGTTCGTGGTCTCGCTGTTCGTGGTGCTGACCGGGCTGATCGGCATGCTCACGGCGATTCTCACCAGCCTGAATGAACGTCGGCGGGAGATGGCGATTCTGCGTTCGGTGGGGGCCCGACCGTGGCACATCGCAACGTTGCTGGTGCTGGAGGCATTTGCGTTGGCGTTGGCCGGCGTGATTGCCGGCGTGGCGTTGCTGTATGTGTGTATCGCCGCCGCCCAGGGCTACGTGCAAGCCAATTACGGCTTGTACCTGCCGCTGGCGTGGCCGAGCGAGTATGAATGGACGCTGCTCGGTGGCATCCTGATCGCCGCTTTGCTGATGGGCAGCGTGCCGGCCTGGCGCGCGTATCGCCAATCGTTGGCCGATGGCCTGTCGATCCGACTATGAGGACGTTGAACATGCCCCGCGCCGTACTAGCGCTGCTAATGCTGGTCGCCTTGCCCCTGTGGGCGGCCGAGCCGAAAGACCTGACCTGGTCAGAAATGATCCCGCCGGACGCCGCGCCGGAAGTGCCGAATATGACGCCGCTGCACGACTTGTCGCAGATGAGCAGCACCCTGGCGGCCGAGTCGGCACCCGCCGCCAAGCAGGACATGCCGAATGCGCCGGTGGTGAAGAGCCTGGATGGCCAGAACATTCGCCTGCCGGGCTACATCGTGCCGCTGGAAGTCAGTGAAGACGGGCGGACCACGGACTTTCTGTTAGTGCCGTATTTCGGCGCCTGCATCCACGTGCCGCCACCGCCGTCGAACCAGATCGTGCATGTGAAAAGCGAAGTCGGCGTGAAGCTGGATGAGCTGTATCAGCCGTACTGGATCGAGGGGGCGATGCAGGTCAAGGCGTCCACCAGCGAGCTGGCGGATGCCGGGTATCAGATGGAGGCGGACAAGATTTATGTGTATGAACTGCCGGAGTGAATCCGGTGGTCATGTGTGATCTGACAGATCGCTATCGCGGGCAGGCTCACTCCTACAGGGATCACCTAAATCCTGTAGGAGTGAGCCTGCTCGCGAAGGAGCCCTCAGAGCCAACATAAAAACCAAGGCCATCACCGTTTCATTGAGCTGAATCAAAAGACCGTATTAGAGCGCTTTGTACCATTGGACATCGAAAATTTTTAACGTCCTTTGGAGCCCTCCATGCACAAGTCCTTGCTCAGCGCTTCGCTGTTTGCCTTAGCGCTCACAGCCCCGCTCGCCCATGCCTTCGAGGCCGGCGACATCCTCATTCGTGCCGGTGCCATCACCGTCAACCCGAAAGCCGACAGCTCCAGCGTCAAGGTCGACCAAGGCCCGCTGGCCGGTACCAACCTGGGTGGCAAAGCCACCATGGACAGCGACACGCAGCTGGGCCTGAACTTCGCGTACATGATTGACGCCCACTGGGGTATCGAGCTGCTGGCGGCTACCCCGTTCGAGCATGAGGTGAAACTCAAAGGCACTTCTTTGGGTTCCGCGGCCAACGGTAAACTCGGCACCCTGAAACACCTGCCGCCAACCTTGAGCGTCGTGTACTACCCGCTCGACTCGAAGTCGGATTTCCAGCCGTACCTCGGCGCCGGTATCAACTACACCGTGATCTATGACGAACACGTCGGCAGCGAAGCCCAGGCCAAGGGCTTCAGCAATTTCGAGGCTGAAAACTCATGGGGCCTGGCGTTTCAGGTTGGTGCTGACTACATGATCACCGACAACATCCTGCTCAACGCCCAAATGCGCTACATCGACATCGACACCCGCGCGACCGTCGAAAACGACTCGCTGGCGCCTGGCACACGTGCCAAGGTCAATGTTGACGTAGACCCATTCGTTTACATGGTTGGCCTGGGTTACAAGTTCTAAGCCCCCATAAAAAAAGGCGCCTCAACCGGCGCCTTTTTTGTGGCTGTAAAAAACTCAGCGTCCCAGCAGCCGTGCCAAACCAACACTCATCGGAGTCTGCCCGCAAAAGCTGAAGCGCTGCAGCAAACGCTGGTTGTTCGCCCGGGAATGGCGGATGTCGCCAGAACGCGCCGGGCCGTAGCTGATCGGCGGCAACTCGCCCACCACCGCTTCCAGCGCCTGGAGCATTTGCTTGAGGCTGGTCGCCTGGTTCCAGCCGACATTCACCGCGCCGACTTCAACCTGTGGTTTTTCGATGGCTTGCACCAGCAGGTCCACCAGATCCTCGACGTAGACGAAGTCGCGCGTTTGTTCGCCATCGCCGAACACGGTGATCGGCAGGCCTTTCTGTGCCCGCTCGCTGAAAATGCTGATCACCCCGGAATACGGCGAGGACGGGTCCTGTCGGGGGCCGAAGATGTTGAAGAAGCGGAAGATCACCGGTTCCAGTGCATGCTGGCGCCGGTAGAAATCGAAGTAGTACTCGCTCGCCAGTTTGTCCGACGCGTACGGCGTCAACGGCGCTTTGGCGGTGTCTTCATCAATCGACTCACCTTCGCCATTGTTGCCGTACACCGCCGCACTGGAGGCGAACAGCACGCGCTTGACGCCAGCCTGGCGCATGGCTTCGCAGACATTCAGCGAACTGATGAAGTTGCTCTGGTGCGTCTTCACCGGATCATCCACCGAGGCCTGTACCGACGCCACCGCGGCCAGGTGCGCCACCGCGCTGCAACCGAGCATCGCCTGAGCCACCAGCGCAGCATCGGCGACGTCGCCGACGATCAATTCAAGGTGGGGGTTATCCAGTGGCAGGTTGCTGCGTTTGCCAGTGGACAGGTCATCGAGAATGCGCACCGAATGGCCCTTGGCGAGCAAGGCGTCGGTCAGGTGCGAGCCGATGAAACCGGCGCCGCCGGTGATTAAAACGGGTCCGTCAGCCATGGCGATAAAACCTGTCCAGTAAGCCCGGGAGCGCGGCGCGCCAGGCGCGAGGCTTGATCCCGAACGTGTGCAAAATTTTCTTGCAGGCCAGCACTGCGTGCTGCGGCTCTTCGGCGGCATCCGGACGCGCGGCGTGAGCCTGGGCGGTCGGTGCTTCGATGGCCAGCGGATGCAGACTGCGTGCTTCGGTCAGGATGGCCTGCCCCAGTGCCAGCGGCGTGGTCGCCTCATGCCCGGCGTAATGATAGGTGCCCCACAGTGGCGCTGCACAATCGAGTTGCTTGAGCACCGAGATGATCACCCGGGCCGCGTCGTCGACCGGGGTCGGGTTGCCCCGGCGGTCATCGGCCAGCAGCAGTTCGTCGGGGGTTTCGGCCCGCGCAAGGAAACGCCCGAGCGTGCCTTCAGGGCTGTCATCGAGCAGCCAGCCGAAACGCAGCAAGACGTGCTGCGGGCAGGTCGCGCGAACGCTTTGTTCGATGCGCCACAGCGCCTGACCGCGTAGCCCCAGCGGCACCGGTTCGTCTTTTTCGCTGTAGGCGGTGGCGCGGGAGCCATCGAACACTCGATAGCTCGAAGGTTGCAGCAGCACGATGTTGTGATGCTGGCACAGTTCGGCCAGACGCTCGACCGCGCGCTCCTGCCCGGCCAGACGCCCTTCGCTGACCGTCTCCGCCTGAAACCAGTCGAAGTAGTAGGCGAGGTTGATCAGCGCGTCCGGGCGGGTGTCGTCGAGCAGTTGCGTCAGGCTCGCGGCATCCCAGCCGTCTTGCGGGGGGCGGGGGGCGAGGAAACCGATGTCTTCCTCCGCACCGAGGCGAATCAGCGCCTGCCCAAGGGCATTTCCGCCGCCCAGTAACATAAGGCGCATTCGCATAGAGTCAGCAGGCCCAGTCTGATTGGAACGATGGCTTTATCGACACGGCCCGCGGGCAATGCCGTTGATAGTTGCCGGAATCGTTGCATTTTGCGGGTTTAGTGCGCAACCGTCATCCGTAAAGTGTAGATCCTCCGGATTTGTGGTGCGGCTACTGGCCCTATCGCGGGCAAGCCCGCTCCCACAGGTTTATCGGATGGTCACAGAATATTGGCTCAACACACCTTGTGGGAGCGGGCTTGCCCGCGATAGGGCCCTGAAGTACAGCGCAGATCCCGAGCGGTACTTGCAACTTCATTTCCCCACCCGCATAACTGACTTCATGAATCTGCCAATCCCCATGGACAGCGCCCTGGCAGGCTTCCACCCTGCCGTCAGCGCCTGGTTCAGCAGCACCTTCCCGACGGTCACCGCCGCCCAGGCCCGGGCGTGGCCGTTGATTCGTCAGCGCCGCTCGACCCTGATCGCCGCGCCCACCGGCTCCGGTAAAACCCTTACCGCCTTCCTCGCCGTCATCGACGACCTGGTTCACCGCGGCCTGGAAACCGACGACGGGCTGCCAGACGAAACCCTGGTGGTCTATGTCTCGCCGCTCAAGGCCTTGTCCAACGACATCCAGATCAACCTGCAAAACCCGCTGGCTGGAATCACCACGCAATTACGGGCGATGGGCTTGCCCGAAATGCAGATCAACACCGCTGTGCGCACCGGCGACACCCCGCAAAAAGACCGCTCGGCCATGCGCAAGACCGCGCCGCACATTCTGGTGACCACCCCGGAATCCCTTTACGTGCTGCTCGGCTCCGATTCTGGCCGGCAGATGCTCGGCACCACGCGCACCGTGATCGTCGATGAAATTCACGCCATCGCCGGGAGCAAACGTGGCAGCCATTTGGCCCTGAGCCTTGAACGGTTACAGGCGCTGTGTGCAGAACCGCTGATGCGCATCGGCCTGTCCGCCACGCAAAAACCCATCGAAGCAGTGTCGCGTTTTCTGGTGGGCCGCGACCGTCCCTGCGCCATCGTCGACATCGGCCACGCCCGCCCACGGGACCTGGACATCGAAGTACCGCCCGTGCCGTTATCGGCGGTCATGGCCAATGACGTCTGGGAACAGGTCTACGACCGCCTCGCCGCCCTCGCCCGCGAACACCGGACCACGCTGATTTTCGTCAATACCCGGCGCCTCGCCGAGCGTCTGAGCCGGCACCTGAGCGAACGCCTCGGCAAAGACGCGGTGGCCGCGCACCACGGCAGTCTGGCCAAAGAGTTTCGCCTGGACGCCGAACAACGGCTCAAGCGCGGCGACCTGCAAGTGCTGATCGCCACCGCTTCGCTGGAGTTGGGCATCGACATCGGCGACGTCGATCTGGTGTGCCAAATTGCCTCGCCGCGCTCGATTTCCGGGTTCCTGCAAAGAGTGGGTCGCTCCGGACACCAGGTCGGCGGTACGCCCAAGGGCCGCTTGTTCGCCACCACCCGCGACGACCTGATCGAATGCGCCGCGCTGCTCGATTGCGTGCGGCGCGGCGAACTCGACACGCTGCAGATTCCTACCGCGCCGCTGGACGTACTCGCGCAGCAAATCATCGCCGAAGTCAGTTGCCAGGAATGGTCGGAACAGGCATTGCTGGAGACATTCCGCAACGCCTCGCCGTATGCCGGACTCGACGAAAAACATTATCAGGCGCTGCTGCACATGCTCGCCGAGGGTTACAACGGGCGTCAGGGCATCCGCAGCGCTTACCTGCACCGTGATGCAGTCACCCGCACCCTGCGCGGCCGCCGGGGCGCCAAACTGACGGCGGTGACCAGCGGAGGCACCATTCCGGACAACGCCGACTACAGCGTGTTGCTGGAACCCCAAGGACTGAACATCGGCAGCGTCAACGAAGACTTTGCGGTGGAAAGCATCGCCGGGGATGTGTTCCAGCTGGGCAATACCTCCTACCGGATCCTGCGGGTCGAAACCGGCAAGGTCCGGGTCGAAGACGCTCAGGGCCAGCCGCCGACCATTCCTTTCTGGCTCGGCGAAGCGCCGGGGCGCAGCGCGGAACTGTCATTTGCCGTTGCGCGCTTGCAAGCGCACCTCGACGACCTGCTCGGCGCCACACCGGGCAACCTGCAACCGGCCCTCGACTGGCTGACCGACACCCTCGGCCTGAACCTCGCCAGCGCCGAGCAACTGGTGGATTACCTCGCCCGCGCACGCCTGACGCTCGGCGCCCTGCCGTCACAAGACACACTGCTGATGGAGCGGTTTTTCGACGAGTCCGGCGGCACGCAACTGATCATCCACACCCCGTTCGGCAGCCGCATCAACCGTGCCTGGGGCCTGGCCCTGCGCAAGCGTTTCTGCCGCACGTTCAACTTCGAATTGCAGGCTGCCGCCAGCGAAGACGCGATCGTGCTGTCGCTGTCCACCAGCCACAGTTTTGAACTCGACGACGTCTGGCGTTACCTGCACAGCAACAGCGCCGAGCACATCCTGATTCAAGCGGTCCTCGACGCGCCGTTGTTCGGCGTGCGCTGGCGCTGGAATACCGGTGTCGCCCTGGCCCTGCCGCGCTACAGCGGCGGACGCAAAGTGCCGCCGCAGATCCAGCGAATGAAAAGCGAAGACCTGATCGCCAGCGTCTTCCCCGATCAGATTGCCTGTGTGGAAAACCTCGCCGGCGAGCGCGAAATTCCCGACCATCCGTTGGTGGAACAGACCCTCGACGATTGCCTGCACGAGGCGATGGACAGCGAAGGCTGGCTGACTCTGTTGCGGCGCATGGAACGGGGTGACGTGCGGCTGATCAGTCGCGACTTGCCGGCGCCCTCCCCACTGGCAGCGGAAATCCTCAGCGCCCGGCCCTACACCTTTCTCGACGATGCGCCATTGGAAGAGCGCCGCACGCAAGCCGTGCTCAACCGGCGCTGGACCGACCCACAGTCAACCGATGACCTCGGCGCGCTGGATACCGAAGCGATTCAAGCGGTACGCGATGAGGCCTGGCCGACACCCACCGGCGTCGATGAAATGCACGAGGCGTTGATGAGCCTTGCGTGCATCACCGACACAGAAGCGCAGGCCAATGCGCACTGGCTCGATTGGCTGAACGCCCTGGCCGACAGCGGGCGCGCCAGCCGCTTGCAGATCAACGCCAGGCAATCGTTGTGGCTGGCCCTGGAGCGGTTGACTTGCTGGCAGGCGATTTATCCACAGGCGATTTTGTTGCCTGAACTGCAAGCGTTGCCCGGTTTCGATGAGGTTTGGGCGCCAGAAGAAGCCATCGTTGAAGTGATCCGCGCTCGGCTCAGCGCATTCGGGCCGTTGCCACTGGGCGCGATTGCCGAACCGCTTGGAGTGGCGGCCAATCATGTCACTCAGGCCTTGGCGCAACTGGAACGCGAAGGCTATGTGTTGCGCGGCCGGTTCACGCCCGGCGCGGGTCATGAGGAATGGTGCGAGCGGCATCTACTGGCGCGCATTCACCGCTACACCGTCAAGCGTTTGCGCCGGGAAATCGAGCCGGTGGCGTTACAGGACTTCATGCGTTTTCTGTTCGACTGGCAGCACCTGTCGGTCTCGACTCAGGGCCAAGGCAGCGCGGTTTTGCCGGCGATTATCAGTCAGTTCGAAGGCTACCCCGCCGCTGCATCGGCCTGGGACAGCGACATCCTGCCGGCGCGGATCAAAGATTATTCGCCAGGCTGGCTGGACGATCTTTGCCGCAGCGGAAAACTGGTCTGGACACGCCTGACCGCTCCCAACAAAAGCGCCAGCACGGCGCTGCGCAGCACGCCGATTCTGTTGCTGCCGCGCAGCCAGGTCGGCTTGTGGAGTAGCTTGACCGAGCAGACAGCGGTCAGCGAACTGTCGCCCAAAACACAAAAGGTTCACGAAGCGCTCAGCCAGCACGGCGCGCTGTTTTTCGATGAGCTGATTCACGAAGCCCATCTGCTGCGCTCGGAACTGGAAATCGCCTTGCAGGAACTGGTCGGCGCCGGACTGGTGAATGCCGACAGCTTCGCTGGCTTGCGGGCGCTGATCACCCCGGCCAGCAAACGCCAGAATCGCAGCAGCCGACGCGGGCGCGGGGCATTTGTCGGCGGCATGGACGATGCCGGGCGCTGGGCGCTGTTACGCCGCGGGCCTGCCACGCCGGTTGTGGAGAACCAGCGCCCAGCGCCCACGCCTGTCGAGACACTGGAACACATCGCCATGACCTTGCTGCGACGCTATGGCGTGGTGTTCTGGCGTTTGCTGGAACGAGAGGCGGATTGGCTGCCGAGCTGGCGCGAATTGCTGCGTACCTTTCATCGGCTGGAGGCACGGGGTGAGATACGCGGCGGGCGGTTTGTCAGTGGTTTGGCCGGCGAACAATTTGCGTTGCCCGAAGCTATTCCCCTGTTGCGCGAAGTACGTCGTCGGCCGCATGACGGAAGCTTGATTGCAGTGTGCGGGGTTGATCCGCTGAACCTGGCCGGGACGCTGTTACCGGGAGCGAAGGTGCCGGCGTTGGCGAGTAATCGGTTGGTGTACCGCGATGGGTTGCCGGCGGCGGCGGAGATTGCCGGCACGCAGCATTATTGGCTGGAGCTGGATCAGGTATCGAGTGCTGAGTTACACAACAAACTGATCCGGCATTGATGGTGTCCGGGCGGTCCTCATCGCGAGCAAGCTCGCTCCCACATTGGATGTGCGTCGTTCATACAACCTGTGGGAGCGAGCTTGCTCGCGATAGGGCCATCAGCGTCAACACAAATCACTGAGTTCTAGGCTGATCCGGCAGCAACACCGCCGAATGCTCCTGCGCCAATTCGTCATCCCCATCCATCTGCCGCTGCGGCATAAGAACCTGCTGTGGATAAGTCTGCGCGAAATGCACCCAAGGACTGTTATCCACAAGCTTTTTCAATCGCTGGTTAAACGCCCGGCTCACCGCATATTGCCCCCCCGACACGGTACGGAACTGCGCCGTCAGCACCACGCCATTGAGGTCCATTTTGTCGACCCCGAAGACGTCGAGCGGCCCTTGCAGGTTGTACTTGAGAAACGGGTCGTCGCTGATCGAATGCCCGGCCTCACGGATCAACTCGATCGCCTTGTCGACGTCGGTGTCATAGGTGAACTGCACCGAGAAGAACGCGTAAGCAAATTGCCGGGATTGATTGGTCACTGCCTTGATCTGGCCGAACGGCACCGAGTGCACAAAACCCTTGCCGTCACGCAGGCGCAAGGTGCGGATGGTCAGGCCTTCGACCGTGCCCGCATGCCCGGAATCGAGCACCACCCAATCACCGATCGACAAGGTGTCTTCGATGATGATGAACAGCCCGGTGATGACGTCCTGCACCAGTTGCTGGGAACCGAAACCGATGGCCAGCCCCACCACCCCGGCACCGGCCAGGAACGGCGCGACGTTGATCCCCAGGTTGGCCATGGTGGTGATCGCACAGACCACCACCAGCAGGATTTTCATCGCATTGCGCAGCAGCGGCAGGATGGTTTTCACCCGCGTGCTTGGCTGGCGTGCGGAGCGTTTGTTGACCGGTGGTTTCAGGGCTTCCTGAATCGCCGTGTCGAGCACCACCCAGACCATCCAGGTCACGAGGAAGATCAGGCCGATGCGGCTCAGCGAATCACTGATCGCGCGTCCGACCGTGTTGCTCATCGCGAATTCCAGGAGTGACACCCCCCAGATACGCCCCAGGATGTCGATGAACACAATCGCCATGCTGATCCGCAGCAAGGCGTGTGAAAGGCTCAGAAATCGCTCTTTGTAGGCATTGCTGCGGCGCGCCGCTTGCTCGCTGCGGGACTTGAACAAGTGATGCAACGTCGTGCTGAGAAACACCGTGGCGATCAACAACACGGTGGTGAACAGCGCGCTGCGCAGCACCTGCTGATTGTCATCGCTGATGCTGATCAGGTTCATGACCGAGACCATCACCATCAACAGAATCGGCCAATACCACAGCCCCGAAAAAATCCGCAGCGTCTCGCGCAATGCCGGCTGCTTGAGGCGCTGCGCCAACGGCAGAATGCGGATCAGGTGCGCGACCGGGCGGCGCATCTTGATCACCAGCAGACCAAAGGAAATCGAGGCCCCAAGCCCGGTCAATACCGCGATGCTGCTGGTCAGGTTGCTGCCCAATTGGTGGGCGATCTGCGGGCTGGTCAAGGCATCGCTGAGCGCGACCAGAAAACCGATGCCAAACAGCGGGCGCGGGGTGTAATCGCGGAGAATCTGCACCGCCCGGCGCTTGTGCCCGGTGTTGAACAGGACCACCAATGTGAGCACCAGCGAGGCGGCGAAAATGCCGCTGCTGGTGGCGTAGGCGAAACACAGCGCCAGCGCCCGACCGGCAGACACCGGCAGGTAGTGGCTGACGACAATCGTCAACGGCAGGCTGATCAGCGCCGGCAGGCTGAATGGCAACAGATAACCGAGCACGGCCTGGCCGCGTTCACGGGTGAGCAGCAAGCGGTGCTCGCTCAGTCGCGTGGCGAGCATTCCACCGAGCAGCCAGAGCATCGCAAAAACGCTCATCCATACACCGGACAAAATCAGGAAATCCCCCATCACGCTCCAACTGGAACGCGCCGAGGGATGATTGACCAG
Source organism: Pseudomonas mucoides (assembly GCF_015461845.1). Lineage (GTDB taxonomy): Bacteria > Pseudomonadota > Gammaproteobacteria > Pseudomonadales > Pseudomonadaceae > Aquipseudomonas > Aquipseudomonas mucoides. The sequence goes on from NZ_JACOPW010000006.1 coordinate 263,563, forward strand.
TTGATCCACTTCGTCCGCCGCTCGGTCTGCGCGCAATCGCCAGGCGTCGACCAGGTCTTCGTTGAGATCAAGTTTGCTCTCGACCTCATCGATGCTCGAACTGATCGCCCCGAGCAAACCGCCCTGGACCAGTGGCTCCGGCTGAGCTGGTGGCGTCGCGGCGGTGCTGGTCGCCGGCAGGCCCGGCAGCGTTGCCGCTTGCAGCCCGAGGCTGCATGTGAACAGAAGTAGCGCCAGCGGTATCGCAGTTTTGAACTTGAGCAAAACGGGGAGCTCCGTCGAAAAAGTCTGTAAGAACCTGATCGGAAAATAGCGGGTAAGTTCGGTTTTGGCCGCGGGATAAAGGACGGGGCCATTCCCTGTGGGAGCAAGCTCACTCCCGCGAATAACTGTAGAGCACTGTCGATATTTGACCTTAACGCAAATATCAAATGCTCCCTCCTGTATTTTTCCGCACAACCGGAACCCCGACACTGCGCTCCATTCACTCAAACCCACCGGAGTTGCAGTCATGCCCATTGCCTTGCTCGCGCTGACCCTCAGCGCCTTCGCCATCGGGACGACCGAGTTCGTCATCGTTGGCCTGTTACCCACCATCGGCGCCGACCTTGGCGTCAGCCTGCCGTCCGCCGGCCTGCTGGTCAGCCTCTATGCCCTGGGCGTGGCCATCGGCGCCCCGGTACTGACGGCCCTGACCGGCAAAGTCCCGCGCAAAATGCTGCTGCTGTCGCTGATGGTGCTGTTTACCCTCGGCAACTTGCTGGCCTGGCAAGCGCCGAGCTACGAGTCGTTGATCATTGCGCGGATCGTCACTGGCCTGGCCCACGGGGTGTTTTTCTCGATTGGCTCGACCATCGCCACCAGCCTGGTGCCCAAGGAAAAAGCCGCCAGTGCGATTGCCATCATGTTCACCGGCCTGACCGTGGCGCTGGTCACCGGTGTGCCGCTGGGGACGTTCATCGGTCAGCATTTCGGCTGGCGTGAAACCTTCCTCGCGGTGTCGGCCTTGGGCGTAATCGCCTTCATTGGCAGCCTGATCTACGTGCCGAAAAACATCGCCCACAGCAAACCCGCTTCACTGTTGCAGCAATTGCAGGTGCTCAAGCAACCGCGCCTGCTGCTGGTGTACGCCATGACGGCGGTGGGTTATGGCGGTTCGTTCATCGCGTTCACCTTCCTGGCGCCGATTCTCCAGGACATTTCCGGCTTCAGCGCCGGCACGGTGAGCCTGGTGCTGCTGGTCTACGGCGTTTCGGTGGCGGTGGGGAACATCTGGGGCGGCAAACTGGCGGACACGCGTGGCCCGATCAGCGCGCTGAAAATCATCTTCGCCTTGCTCGCGGCGGTGCTGTTCATGTTGACGTTTACTGCCGGCAATCCATGGCTGGCGCTGGTCACGGTGCTGGTGTGGGGCGCCGTCGCGTTCGGCAACGTGCCGGGCCTGCAAGTGTATGTGGTGCGTCAGGCCGAACATCACACGCCGCAGGCGGTGGATGTCGCCTCGGGGTTGAACATTGCGGCGTTCAACCTCGGTATTGCAGGAGGTGCGTGGGGTGGTGGTTTGATTGTTGCGCACCTGGGGTTGATTCATACCGCGTGGATCGGTGGCCTGGTGGTGTTGGTGGCATTGGCGCTGACGGCGTGGAGCGGTCGGCTTGATCGGTTGGGGCCGGTGTATCAAGGTTCAACCCGAATCGTCGCCGGGCACTGATTTAACCTGAAGGAGTGAGCCTGCTCGCGATAGCGGTGAATCAGTCGCTGTGAATGTTGACTGACACTCCGTCATCGCGAGCAGGCTCACTCCTACATTGGATATGTGTGTGCCGTACCGTCCGTAGTCCCGTCGAAACTTTCTCTCCCGCCCGGCAGTCATCCAAAGACAGGGCTGTCCGAGGACCATCAGACGGGAGGCGACATGGCGGCGATTCATATCGGCATTTCAGGCTGGCGTTATGCGCCTTGGCGGGGGAGTTTCTACCCAAAGGGGCTGACCCAGAAACGCGAATTGCAATTCGCGTCGCGGGCAGTCAACAGTATTGAAATCAATGGATCGTTTTACGCCTTGCAACGGCCGGAACGTTACGCCGAGTGGTACGCCGACACCCCGCCGGGTTTCGTCTTCAGCGTCAAAGGCCCGCGTTTCATTACCCACATCAAACGCCTGCGGGATGTCCATCATCCACTGGCAAACTTTTTCGCCTCCGGGGTGCTGGAGCTCAAGGAAAAGCTTGGGCCGATCCTCTGGCAATTCCCGCCCAACTTCAAATTCGACGCCGATGTGTTCGAAAGCTTCCTCGAACAATTACCCCACGACACCCAGCAGGCAGCCACCCTCGCCCGCCAGCACGATTCGCACCTGAACGGCCACGCCAGCCTCACGGCGCACAAGAAAAAACCTGTACGGCATGCCGTGGAAATCAGGAACGAAAGCTTTGTCGACCCGGCGTTCATCCGTCTGCTCAAACGCTACAACGCCGCGCTGGTGATTGCCGATACGGCGGGTAAATGGCCGTACCGCGAAGACCTCACCAGCGATTTCGTCTACCTGCGCCTGCACGGTGCCGAAGAGCTCTACGCCAGCGGCTACCCCCCGCAGGCGCTGAAACGCTGGGCCGACCGGATCGATGCCTGGGTGCATGGCCAGCAACCGTCGGACGCGCAATTGATCGCACCTCGGCAGAAACCCAAGGCCCGCAAATCCCGCGAGGTGTTCTGTTATTTCGATAACGACATCAAGGTCCGCGCGCCCTTCGATGCGCGGCGCCTGCTCGAGCGCTTCCACCTCGACAACGAACTCGCCACCGCCCCCGGTGAGCCGGCAGCGGAAGGCGTGCTGCCATGAACATTCCCGAGCCGCTCGACGCAGCGGATGAGCCGTCCGCCCTCCTGACCGCCGTGCGCCGCTTCACGGTGCTGACGGTCAATACGCACAAAGGTTTTACCGCACTGAACCGGCGTTTCATCCTGCCGGAGTTGCGTGAAGCGGTGCGCAGCGTGTCCGCCGACGTGGTGTTTTTGCAGGAAGTCCATGGCGCCCATGAGCAGCATCCCATGCGCTACAGCAACTGGCCGGCGATGCCGCAGTACGAATTCCTCGCCGACACGTTGTGGCCGCAGTTCGCCTATGGCCGCAACGCGGTCTACCCGGCGGGCGATCACGGCAATGCGCTGCTGTCGAAATTCCAGATCATTCGCCATGACAACCTGGACGTGTCGATCATCGGCCATGAAAACCGCGGCCTTCTGCATTGCGTGCTACGCCTGCCCGGTGACGGTCAGGAAATCCACGCCATCTGCGTGCACCTGGGGCTGCGCGAAGCCCATCGCACTGAACAGCTAAAACTGTTGAGCCGACGCCTCGCAGAGTTGCCCGACGATGCGCCGGTGATCGTGGCCGGGGACTTCAATGACTGGCGTCAGCGCGCCGATGTGCTGCTCAAGCCGTGTGGCCTGCGTGAAGTGTTCGCCGAACATCACGGCAAACCGGCGCGCAGTTTTCCGGCGCGAATGCCGGCGCTTCGACTGGACCGCATCTACGTGCGCAACCTCAAGGCCAGTCGTCCGCAGGTGTTGGCGGCGCGCCCCTGGTCACACCTTTCCGACCACGCACCGCTGTCGGTGGAGATCGAACTATGAGCATCCCGTCGATGGAAGAAACCCGCGCGGAACACCTGTCCACAACCCCGACCACCCGTGAGCCCGGCGTGGTCAATGTCGACTACGGCTGGCAAGGCAACAACCGGGTCGAGTTGCTGGAAAACGGTGAAGCGTATTTCCCGAGAGTGTTCGAGGCCATGCGTCAGGCCACCACGGAAATCCTCCTGGAAACCTTCATCGTGTTCGAGGACAAGGTCGGCAACGAGCTGCAGCAAGTGCTGATCGACGCGGCCCAGCGCGGCGTGCGGGTCACCGCCAGTCTCGACGGCTTTGGCTGCGGCGAATTGAGCACCGGGTTCCTGGCGGCGTTGAGCCAGGCCGGCGTACACATCCAGATATTCGATCCGGCGCCAAAGCATCTGGGCATTCGCACCAACTGGTTCCGTCGGCTGCACCGCAAGATCGTGGTGGTCGACGGCACGATTGCCTTCATCGGCGGGATCAATTTTTCCGCCGACCATCTGGGCGACTTCGGCCCCGAGGCCAAACAGGATTACTCGGTTGAAGTGCAAGGCCCGGCGGTGGCCGACATTCATCACTTTGCGCTGCTGCAATGCGGGCGCCCGGCCCGTGCCAAATACTGGTGGCAACGACGCCGGCAGCGGCGCTCGGAATTGGCCTTCAACGATCATGACGGTCAGGTTCGGCTGGTGTACCGCGACAATGGCGACCATCGCTCCGACATCGAGGAGGTTTACCGGCTGGTGTTGCGCAGCGCCAAGCGTCGGGTGGTGATCGCCAACGCCTACTTCTTTCCCGGTTATCGCTTGCTGCGCGAGATCCGCAACGCGGCGCGCCGTGGTGTCGATGTGCGGCTGATCCTGCAAGGGCAGCCGGACATGCTGGTGGCCAAGCTCGCGGCGCGCATGACCTATGACTATCTGCTCAAGTCAGGCGTGCAGATTCACGAGTATTGCGAGCGGCCGCTGCACGGCAAAGTCGCATTGGTGGATGAGGACTGGAGCACCGTCGGTTCGAGCAACCTCGACCCGTTGAGCCTGTCCATGAACCTGGAAGCCAATGTGTTGATCCGCGACCGTGCGTTCAATCGCACGCTGTTCGAACGCCTTGAACACCTGAGCGACAACCACTGCAAAGCCATGTCCGTCGACAACGCCCCGCGCGGACGCATCTGGCACATGACGGTCGGCTTCCTGGTGTTTCACTTCCTGCGGCATTTCCCCGCGTGGGCAGGTTGGCTGCCGGCCCACAAGCCGCGCCTGAAGCCCTTCAGCCAGCCGACCGGGAGCGATCACCATGTCCCGCGCTGAAGCTCATTCGACCCCACACATCGGGCACCCGGCGAAATCGCGCTGGAGCCGCTGGAAACGGCCATTGACCCTGCTGTTTTTCCTGGCGCTGATTGTCTTGCTGACGATGCTCGCCCAGCGTCTCGAATGGAACGAAGTCTTCGACACCCTGGCCGATTTCAAGGTACGCACGCTGGTCATCGCCTCGGGGCTGACGCTGTTGAGCTTTCTGGTGTACGCCTGTTTCGACCTGATCGGCCGCACCTACATTCGACAGGACCTGACGTGGAAACAGATCCTGCCGGTGGGGATCATCAGCTATGCGTTTAACCTTAATCTGAGTGCATGGGTGGGTGGCATCGCCATGCGCTATCGGCTGTATTCACGGTTGGGTGTGAGCAAGGGCAACATCGCGAAAATCCTCGGCTTGAGCCTCGCGACCAATTGGTTCGGCTACATGGTGATTGCTGGCGTCGTGTTCAGCAGCGGCCTGGTGCGCATGCCGCCCGGCTGGAAACTCAGCAGCGATGCATTGCAAGGCGTCGGTGTGGTGCTGCTGTTGGTGAGTGCCGGTTACCTGGTCGCCTGCCGGTTTTCCAAGCGTCGGGAATGGGCGATTCGCGGGGTGGAAATCAACCTGCCATCGCTGCGCATGGCGGTGCTGCAACTGGCACTGGGGGCGCTGAACTGGTCGTTGATGGCGGCGGTGATTTTTACTTTGTTGCCGAGCAAGCTGGACTATCCGCTGGTGCTGGGTGTGCTGCTGATCAGCGCCATCGCCGGGGTCATCACGCATATCCCGGCAGGGCTTGGGGTGCTGGAGGCGGTGTTTGTGGCGCTGCTGCAACATGAGGTTTCGCGGGGGAGCCTGGTGGCGGGGTTGCTGGCGTATCGGGCGATTTATTTCATCTTGCCGTTATTGATTACATTGGTGATGTATCTGGTGGTGGAGGCCAAGGCCAAGTCGTTGCGGATCTCGAAGAAACCTTCTTGAGTATGGGGGGAGTCGGATGCCGCCATCGCGAGCAGGCTCACTCTTACATTTTGGATCGCGGTCTACCTGTAGGGTGGGCCTGCTCGCGATGACGGACTCGAAAACAGCGAAGATTTCTCAGCGGGATTGAATAATGCTCAACCGCTCACCCACCACCATCTCGGTAATCCAGTCCACCAGAATCGAGGTATACGCCTGCTGCGAAACCGGGTCGCTCAAGGCGTGATCGGCGCCGTCGATAATCCGGTGGGTCAGCGAGTGGGTCTGCTGACACGCCGCGCGGTAACTCATGATGGCTGCGTGGGGCACATAGTCGTCAGTCTCGGATTCAACCAGCAGCACATCACCGGTGAATTGCGAGCAGGCATGCAGTGCCCGGTTGCTGTCGGCGCGGATCAACGTGCTGCGGTAATCGCGCAGATCGGTCTTGTCCAGCTCACGCTTGGGTGTGTGCCACTGATCGTCGCGATACAGCGCCGGCACCCGCAGCGCCAGCCAACGCACCGGACGTAATGACGTCAGTATCGCGGCCAGGTAACCGCCATAACTGGTGCCGACCACGGCGATGGCCGAGGTGTCGAGCGCCGGGTGCGCGAGCAGCCGGTCATACGCCGCCAGCAGGTCGCGCAAATTGTCTTCACGGGTGACGCGCGTCAGCGGGATTCCGGTGCCGCCGGTGTGACCGCGCAAGTCGAACGTCAGGCACACGCACCCCAGACCGGCGATGCCTTTGGCCCGCTCCAGATCCCGCTCCTGGCTACCGCCCCAACCGTGCACGAACAGCACGCCGGGGACCTTGGATTTGGGGCTGAGAAAAGTCCCGCTCATCTGTTCATCGTCGATGTCGATCTGAATGGTTTCACTTCTAGCCGTCATAGGATTTGACCGTTACGTACTTGAGAAGAAAGTCACTGTTTTCTGCGGGGCCGCGGTACACCTCGATGGCGTCCGCCGGCAGCGGTTGATCGATGTAGGTTTCGACGGATGACACACGAATCGCGCGCATCCGCGGATCATTGACGAAGCTCTGCAACGCGGCCACTTCCGCGCTGCTGGCACCGCCCATGCGCCAGGACTGCTCCAGCACACCGCTACGTGGCTTGCCGTTACTGTCCAGCCCCTGAGCAATGTCGTAGTTGCGCCGTGACGCATAGAAACCGGGATAGGCCTCATCGGCGGCGCTGTCAAACACTTGCGCTTGGCGGATCGCCAATCGCACGTCATCCGGCAACGGCAGCTTGAGCAGGTCCTCGTAATAACCCGGCACCACCAGCAGGTTGGAGCCGCCGTACACCCGCTCGCCCTGCCCGTCTTCGATCAAGTATTGATCACCGCAGTAACTCAGCACGGTGTCGCCGATAAAACTCTGGCCGACACTGTGGGTAATCACGTCACTCAGGTCCTGCTCCAACACTACGCCTTCGGCGAACAGCTTGCTGGCATCAGGTCTGGCGAGAATGGCGTCGAACTGGTCGAGGCTTTCAATCACTTCCTGTCCCCGTCCGGCGCAGGCATGCACCGGCTTGAGCCGGATCGGGCCGTTGTAGAGCAAGTGTTCGGCGGCGGGCCGCGCATCGTCGAGGGAGAACACGCTGAGGCCATCCAGCACCACGTTGCGCACGCGTTCGGAAAACAGCGGTGACCAGCCTGGTGGGGCATAAGCATTCTTGTTGAGCAAACCATGGCTGATGGCTTTGGTGCAGATGAAATCGTGGTCGACGTAGCCGCCCCACAAATCTTCCGGCCCTTTGACGCCCATTTGCCGGGCGGCAGCGGCGCCTACCAGGGTCTGGGTCGGCAGCAGGTAGAGATCCCGGCCGTCATGCAATTTCTGATCAAAACTGCCGCCGTACTTAAGGCCCAGAATCTGCGCCAGCCAACGGGCCAGGGCGCGATTGGTTTCGACTTCATGCTGTGGCGCATCGGGGCCCACGGAATGGGCGACCACCAGTTTTTTGCGGCTTGTTGGGGTCATGCGTCCCCCTTCAAATGGCGATTGATGAGTGTTGAGGGAACGGTGCAGAGATCAGGCCAAGCGGTGGGCGCCGCAAACAACTGTTAAATCAGATAGTTGTGAAAAGGGTAATGGCATCAGGCCTGTTTTATTCTGCACGACAGTCGATTCACCTCCTGCATTTTGCACGATAGCCCTGTGGGAGCCGAGCTTGCTCGCGATGGCGATGTATCAGACACATCAGTGTTGAATGTTATGGCGCAATCGCGAGCAAACTCGGCTCCCACAGGCTATGCAGTGATCTGGCTACCGTGGAGTTGCGGCCATCGGCGACACACCAAACCGCGTTCGATAATCACTCGGCGCCAGCCCGGTAATTTTCTTGAACGTCGCCCGAAACGCACTCGGGTCCTGATACCCCACGGTCCAGGCAATGTGATCAATGGTGCCGTTGGTAAACTCGAGCATTTCCCGGGCCTTGCCGACCCGCAGGTGCTGGCAGTATTCGGTCGGTTTGAGCCCGGTCGCCGCGCGGAAGCGACGCAGGAACGTGCGCTCCTCCAGCCCGGCCCGCTCGGCCATGGCGGTCAGCGACACATCGGTCGCCCCGGTACTTTGCAGCCAATGCTGGACCTTGAGAATCGAGGCGTCGCCATGACTGAGAATCGGTGCAAAGTTGCTGCCGCACTCGCTCGCGCTGTCACTGTGTTCCACCACCAGAAAGCGTGCGGTGCCGGTCGCAATGCTCGGCCCCAGCAAACGGTCCACCAGGCGCAGCCCCAACTCGGACCAGGCCATCAGTCCGGCCGTGGTGATCAAGTCGCCGTCGTCGACAATCGGCGTATCAGCCTTGAGCTTGATCGCCGGGTAACGCTCGGCGAAGGCTTTGGCCGAGGTCCAGTGCGCGGTGGCGCTGCGGCCATCGAGCAGGCCGCTTTCAGCCAAAAGAATCGAGCCCACGCAGACGCCACCGAGGGTCGCGCCGTTCGCGTGCTGCTGACGAACCCACTGGAGCAATGCCTGCGGCACCTGACCGGCGTAAAAACTGGCGATCGACGGCGGGATCAACACCGCCACCAAGGCTGAGTCCGGCGCCGGATGGCTGTCGTAGACCCGAACCGGGGCCTGATCGCCCTCAACCTGCCAATGGCTGACCCGCAACAGCGGCAACCGCGCCGACTGATGCTCGGCGGCGATTCTGTTAGCCACGTCGAACAGGTCCGTCAGCCCATGCACCGCCGCCATCTGCGCGCCGGGATAAATCAGCACGCCCAGTTCGGCGATTGCCCTTTCTGCGTCCATTGTCAGTTTTCCCCCTTCTATTGTCGGTGCGGCCAATCCTCGGACGGCCCGCCAGGCCCAATACTTCGTTCCACACCCAACAAGCATTTCAAGGAAACACTTATGGCCAAGCAAGCGCTCATCGTAGTTGATATCCAAAACGACTACTTCCCACAAGGCAAGTGGCCGCTGGTCGGCGCTGACGCCGCGGCAGATAACGCCGTTCGTGTACTCAAGGCCTTTCGTGAGGCTGGTGATTCAGTGGTGCACATTCGCCATGAATTCACCTCCGAAGAGGCTCCGTTCTTTACCCCCGGTTCCGAAGGCGCAAAGCTGCACCCCAACGTGCTCAACCTCGCCAATGAGCCCGTGGTCCTCAAGCACTTCGTCAACTCGTTCCGCGAAACCGAGCTGAAATCGATCCTCGATGAACAAGGGATCAAGGAGTTGGTGGTGGTCGGTAGCATGAGCCACATGTGCATCGATGGCATCACCCGCGCGGCGGCGGATTTTGGCTACAACGTCACGGTGATTCATGACGCCTGTGCCACCCGTGACCTGGAATTCAACGGCCTGACCGTGCCGGCCGCCCATGTTCACGCGGCGTTCATGTCGGCTTTGGGCTTTGCCTACGCCAACGTGGTGTCCACCGATGAGTTCCTGCGTGATTAAACGCGGTAAATGTGATCATCCCAACCTTCATTAACGGTCGGGAAACACTTTGAAATACCACAGGGCCCGCCATGCAGCGGGCCTTTTGGCGCGTGGCAGAAAAAACTCACGCGTGAGTCATTGATGACGTTTAGGATTGGGCGTAGGGTTTCTCACGCGTGAGATTTTCACAACGGAGTCACTGCCATGCAAAGCCGCTCGAAACCGTCCGCGAAAAAACCATCGAGCTTCTACATGAAGCAGATGCGCGCAGGCCTGGCAGCCGCCGGTTATGTGAAACACGAATCTTGGGTGCTTCCCGAAAACCGAAGCTTGCTCAAGCAGATGGAGCAACAGCTACGCCAACCGATTCTGGCTGGCTCATTCATGTCGGAGAATTACATGAGCGCAGGCAACAACTGGAACATCGATAGCCTCTACAACGCCCTCAAGGCCCTTGATGAGGTGGCTTCGCAAGAGATCACGCTCTCCCTGATCCAGAGCGCCGAACCCAGCCTGAAGCTGGAGATGAACGAGTTTGGCGGACTGCCGATTCACATCGCCGTGGCAGGTGAGCAAATCATCGTCGACACCGTTCTGGTCGACGTCGAGTCCATCCGCGACGTGCCAGCCTTCAACGATGCCGTGCTGCGCAGCCGGGAAATGTTCCCGCTGTCCTCGATCGGTATCGAGTCCATGCCCAACGGCCAGGTCGTTTACAACATGTTTGGCGCGCTGAGTTCCGACTCCAGCCTGACCAACGTGGTGACCGAGGTGAAAACCCTCGTCGACAACGTTCAGCGTGCCATCGAAGCCTTCGAACGCTTCTTCAAGTAATTATCAGGAAAGGAAGATCCAATGACTCAGTCCATCTGGAGCAAGTTGTTCACCGCACTGCGCGGCGGCGCCACTGAAGTGGGCGAAGCCATCGTCGACCAGCAGGCCCTGCGCATCCTCGACCAGGAAATTCGCGATGCTGACAGCGCGCTGGCCAACGCCAAGCGTGAACTGGTCACCATCATGGCCAAGCACAAACTGTCGGCCGACCGCGTCAGCGAGTACAACGCCAAAATCAAGGACCTGGAATCCAAGGCTGTTGCCGCCCTGAACGCCGGCCGTGAAGACTTGGCGATGGAAGTCGCCGAAGCGATTTCGACCCTGACCAATGAGCTCGATGTCGAGCAAAAGCAGGCCACCGAATTCGGCGGTTACGCGGAAAACATGCGCAAAGACATCACCAAGGCCGAAAACCGCATCAAGAGCCTGCGCCAGCAAGTGGACATGGCCAAGGCCCGCGAAAGCGTGCAGAAAGCCCAGGTCAGCGCCTCTATCGCCAGCGGCGGCGCCAACGGCAAGCTGGAAACTGCCGTCGGCACCCTGAACCGTTTGCAGGCCAAGCAGCAACAACGTGCCGCTGAACTGCAAGCTCAGGACGAACTGGCCGACGCATCGACCGGTACCGACCTGGAACGCAAACTGCGCGAAGCCGGCATCACGCCGAACGAAGGCAGCGCCAACGCGATCCTGGAACGCCTGAAGCAAAAATCGGCCGAGTAAAGCGGTCGGGGCAACACCAAACACCTTGTGGGAGCGAGCTTGCTCGCGATGGCGGTATGTCATTCAACATCAATGTTGGCTGACCCACCGCCATCGCGAACAAGCTCGCTCCCACAGGTGGGTTACCTTAACTGACTGAACTCATCGCCCTTATTTTTTGTAGAACCGAGGTCAAGGATGGATGCCCTGAAGGGTTTCAAGCTAATCGCCAGCCTGGCCATCTTCATGGTCGCGCTGCAAGTGATCAACGCGGCGACCGGCTACAGCCTTATGGCATTCGGCCTGATCCCGCGAACCGTGCATGGACTGCTCGGCATCGTCACTTCACCTTTTTTACATGCGTCCTTCTCGCACCTGAGCGCCAACCTTGTGGCCTTTTTGGTTCTGGGAACGCTGGTGATGGTCGAAGGGCTCAATCGGTTCATGGCGGTCAGCGCCATCATTATTCTGCTGGGCGGCTCGCTGGTCTGGCTGTTCGGTTTTGCAGGTGTACACATTGGTGCCAGCGGCTGGGTGTTCGGGCTGTGGGCGTACATTCTGTCGCGCGCCTGGTTCCAGAAGAGCTGGGGCAATGTACTCACGGCGGGCGTCGTGGCGCTGTTGTATGGCGGCCTGGTCTTTGGCTTCCTGCCTCGCCGGGGCATTTCCTTCGAAGGGCATCTGTTCGGGGCCTTCGCCGGATTTATCGCAGCCAAAGTACTGTTATCTGCACCGCGCAGCAGGTTTAATGCCGCCCGGTAAGCGCACTTGAGCACTCGAATGCCAACGCGACTCTATCGCCAGGAACGAGTACCCCCCACGGAGCCAGGGACCCCATGTCGATTTTTTTGTTAGTGCGCATGTATGCTTCGTCCCTCTTCCACCGATTCGGCTGGGCGGGCCTGCTGATTGCGTTGGGCGTACACCTGAGCACAGCCTGGCTGGGCCTGGTGTTTCTGGGCGAACACCACCTCACCGCCCCCGCCACGTTCACCTACTTCTATCTCACCACCACGCTGACCGTGGGCTATGGCGATCTCGCGCCACAGACATCGGCCGGGCGAATTTTCGTGGCGACCTGGGTCATGCTCGGCGGCATTGCGCTGCTGACGGCAGCCATCGGCAAAACCACCAGCAGTGTTATCGATGCATGGAGAAAAGGCATGAAGGGTAAAGGCGATTTCACCGGCAAGGTCGGCCATACCGTGCTCATCGGCTGGGAAGGCGCGTCCAGCGAACGGGTCATTGAACTGTTGCTGGCGGACGAAACCTCGAACGACAACCTGATCGTCATTTGCGATTGCACCCTCGAAGAAAACCCCCTGCCGGGCAAGGCGGACTTCATCAAAGGTGAAAGCCTGTCTTCCGCGGCATTGTTACTGCGTGCCGGTGTTCCCGGCGCCGAACGCGTGCTGGTGCGTACCTCGTCAGACGATTTGACCCTGGCCACCGTGCTGGCGATCAATCAACTGAACCCGGTCGGGCATGTGGTCGCACACTTCAATGAAAGTGAAATCGCCGCGCTCGCCAGCGCCTACGCCCCCAGCCTGGAATGCACTTCAAGTATGGCCATCGAGATGTTGGTGCGCGCCTCCCAGGACCCCGGCTCGTCAGTGGTCATCAACGAATTGCTGTGCGTGGGTGAAGGCGCCACTCAATACCTGATGAAACTGCCCGACACCTATGAGGCGACTTTTGGCGATCTGTACGCGCAAATGAAACAGCGCCACAACGCCACGCTCATTGGCTATCGCGCCCAAGGCGCGCAGCAACCTTCAATCAACCCGCCCTGTGCCACGCGCGTTCAGGGCGGCGAACTCTTTTACATTGCCTCCACTCGCCTGAAGGAGATCTCCAATGGGATGGTTTAAACAGTTGATGGGGCTTGAGGCTCCGAACACGAACACAAACACCCCGTCGAAATGGACTGCCAACGCAACGCCGTCACCCGTCACTGGCCCATTGGGCCTGGCCTTGGGCAAAGAGGTGATGTTCGACACGACGCTGAAGTTGTTGCTCGACGGCAACTCCACGGTGACGATCCCGGGCTCCCAGCAAATCTGGAGCAACGGCACCATTGATCTCGGGCAGTCGACCTGGCTGTCGCGTTATTACATGAACGAGGAAGAGTATTGGCTGCAAGTGCACACCACCGGCGATATCGCCGGCCAGGTCGAGTCGGTGATCCTGTTCAATTACCTCAGTTACATCACCATCAGCAGCGAAGCAGAGCTGCGACGGCTGGCCGGCCCGCAAAGCCTGATCGGGTTGCCGACCTACACCCATAACGGCGTCGAATACACCCGCGAATGGGGCACCGAGAACGGTCAGACGGAATTGGTCGAACTGAGCGAACAGCTGAAAAACCCGGAAGACAGCTACAGCATCGAGCACCGTTCGATGCTGTACGCCCGCGAAACCGGCTTGACCGATCGCCGGGAATTCCTGCTGTTTTCCGTCGAAGAAGACGCCGAAGGCACCATCAGCTTGAGCACGTCGCTGGGCGTCTCGCTGTACACCACCGACCTGAATACTTTTTAACAAGGAAGCCGTCCATGCTAGAAGCACTCGCCATCTCGCTGAACCCGGCAGCCGTGCTCGGGTTTGTGTCTTACATCCTCGGCGCCGCCGTGTTGTTCGCACTGTTCCAGTTCATCTACACCCGCATCACACCGCACAAAGAGTTCGAACTGATCCGTTCGGGCAACGTGGCGGCTGCGATTGCACTGGGTGGCGCGATCATTGGCTTCGCCATTCCAGCGAGCAATGTGATTGCCTACTCGATCAGCCTGCTCGACTTCGTCGTCTGGGCAGTCATTGCCGCATTCGTGCAACTGCTGGCGTTCCTGATGACCAGCCTGGTGCTCAAAGGCACCTCGGAACGCATCAAGAAAGGTGAAATCGCGGCGGGCATTTATGTCGCGGCAGTGGCCATCAGCGTGGGCATGTTGAACGCCGCGTGCATGACCCCTTCCCAGAACTGATTGCGCAGCGGAGATCCTGATGAAACGAAGCAAGTACGTTCAGCTCTCGCTGGCCGCATCGGTCGCCATGGCGATATCCGGTTGCGGGCCAACGGAAAAAACCTACGCGGTGCAGAAGAAGTACAACTTCCAGTCCGTCCAGCAATGCGCCGATGAAAAGCTCCCGGTAGACGTCTGCTCGGACGCCTACATGACCGCCATGGCCGAACATCGCCGCATTGCGCCGGTGTACGACAACCAGGCCGATTGCGATGCCGACTTCGTCGCCGACTGGTGCCAGCAGGAGTCGACCGGCAAGTTCATTCCCCGGCTCGGCGGCTTCGAGCTGACTGCCGATGGCCAGGTGACGCAGTCCCAGGTCGACGCCGCCAAGGCGCAATTGCCGGCTTCGGAAGCCAACACCGGCGGTTCGGGCTTCTCCACCAGCAGCCTGCTGACCGGGCTGTTGATCGGCAACATGCTGAGCAACAACCGCAACAGCTATTACTCGCAGCCGGTGTACCGCTACCGCGACGATCGCGGTAACTACGGCAATTCAACACTCAGTCAGCGCGTCGCCAACGGTTCAACGTTTGGCCGCTCCAACCAGGCGCGATCCGGCAGCAGTTACAGCTCCACCATCAGCAAATCGGCCAGCAAGCCGGTTTCTTCCGTTGCCTCGTCGACGTCGCGTGGCGGCTTTGGCAGCAAGGCCAGTGCGCGCAGCGGCTGGGGCGGCGGGTCGAGCAGTTAAGGAAACCGGGCCATGAAGAAAATCCATTGCGCAGAGCGTCATGACTGGAAACAGACCGCCGAAGGTCTCGGCTTTCTGTTTCACACCATCGACGACGAACCCTACTGGGACGAGCGCGCGTATTACCAGTTCACGCTCAAGCAGATCGAAAACGATCTGGAAGACCCGACCACCGAGATCCATGAGATGTGCATGGACATGGTCGCCCGGGTGGTGCAGAACGAGGAATTGCTCGAGCGCCTGAGTATTCCTCCGGCGTTCTACGACATGATTCGCACGTCATGGCTCGAAGGCCACCCGCACCTGTATGGGCGCATGGATTTTTCCTACAACGGCACCGGGCCGGCCAAGTTGCTGGAACTCAACTACGACACGCCGACCAGCCTGTATGAGGCCGCTGCGTTTCAATGGGGCTGGCTGGAACAATGCATCGAGCGTGGTCTGGTGCCCAAGCAGGCCGACCAGTTCAACAGCATCGACACCAAACTGCATCAGGCTTTTGCCCAGTTGCAGTTGAAGCAGCCGTTCTATTTCGCCTCGATGAAACACTCGGTCGAAGACAAGGGCACCACCGATTACCTGCGGCTGGTCGCGGAAAAGGTCGGCATCGAATCACGGCACATCGACATCGAAGACATCGGCCTGACCAGTGACGGACGCTTCGTCGACCTTGAGGATCGCTGGATTCCTCATCTGTTCAAGTTGCACGCCTGGGAATTCATCTTCCACGAGCCCTTCGGTGCCGCAATTGCCCAGTGTGATACGCAGTTTTTTGAGCCCGCGTGGAAATCCATTATTTCCAACAAGGGCATCCTGCCGTTGCTGTGGGAATTCAATAAAGGTCACCCGAACCTGCTCGCGGCGCATCTGGACACGGATCCGAACAAAGCCGTGCCCAAGGGCTGGGTGCGCAAACCGTTCTTCTCCCGCGAAGGCGCCAACATCGAGCTGCAAACGGCCGACGGTCTGATCGTGAAAGAGGACGGCCCCTACACCGACGCGCCGTTTATCCTTCAGGAATTTGCGCCGCTGCCTAAATTTGGCGACAGCTACACGCTGATCGGTTCTTGGGTGATTGGCGATCAGGCGGCCGGGATTGGCGTGCGGGAAGACAACAGCTTGATCACCAAGGATTCGAGCCGCTTTTTGCCACACCTGATCCTCGACTGAGCATCAAATCGCTCATCAAACGCCCGATACCGTGTATCGGGCGCCAGGTTGAAACAGGCGTAAACCAGACTCCGGATCCGACAACGACAAGACATACGCCTGAAAAGCCGGATAATGGCGGCCAATTCGTCTAGCCCGTTATTCTGGTAATCCCCCATGGAAATCAAGGTCAACTTTCTCGACAACCTTCGGCTTGAAGCAAAGTTCGATGACTTCACCGTGGTCGCCGATCAACCGATTCGCTACAAGGGCGATGGTTCGGCACCGGGTCCGTTCGATTACTTTCTGGCTTCATCGGCGTTGTGTGCGGCCTATTTCGTGAAGTTGTACTGCGACACTCGCAGTATTCCCACCGAAAACATCCGCCTGTCGCAGAACAACATTGTTGACCCGGAAAACCGCTACAACCAGATTTTCAAGATTCAGGTCGAGTTGCCGGCGGACATCTCCGACAAGGACCGCCAGGGCATCCTGCGCTCCATCGACCGTTGCACCGTTAAAAAAGTGGTGCAAGCCGGGCCTGAGTTTGTGATCGAAGAAGTGGACAACCTCGACGCCGATGCCCAGGCATTGTTGATGCCTGCCTCCAATTCCGAGGCGCACACCTATATCGCGGGCAAGGATCTGCCGCTGGAACAAACCATCGCCAACATGTCGGCCATTCTGGCGGACCTGGGCATGAAGATTGAAATCGCTTCGTGGCGCAATATCGTGCCCAACGTGTGGTCGCTGCACATCCGCGATGCACACTCGCCGATGTGTTTCACCAACGGCAAAGGCGCCACCAAAGAAAGCGCGTTGGCGTCGGCTCTGGGCGAGTTTATCGAACGTCTGAACTGCAACTTCTTCTACAACGACCAGTTCTGGGGCGAAGACATCGCCAACGCGCCGTTTGTGCATTACCCGGACGAGCGCTGGTTCAAGCCTGGCCGCAAGGACGCGCTGCCCACGGAAATTCTCGACGAATACTGCCTGAAGATTTACAACCGCGACGGCGAACTGCGCGGCTCCAATCTGATCGACACCAACTCGGGCAATGAAGAGCGCGGCATCTGTTCGCTGCCGTATGTTCGTCAGTCGGACGGCGAGGTGGTGTATTTCCCGTCCAACCTGATTGAAAACCTGTTCCTGAGCAACGGCATGAGCGCCGGCAACACGCTGGCCGAAGCCCAGGTACAGTGCCTGTCGGAGATCTTCGAGCGCGCGGTCAAACGCGAAATCATCGAAGGCGAATTTGCCCTGCCGGATGTGCCGGCCGAGGTGTTGGCGAAGTACCCCGGTATACTGGCTGGTATTCAGGCGCTGGAAGAGCAAGGCTTCCCGGTGCTGGTGAAAGATGCGTCCCTGGGCGGTGAATTCCCGGTGATGTGCGTCACGCTGATGAACCCACGCACCGGCGGCGTGTTCGCCTCGTTCGGCGCGCACCCGAGCCTGGAAGTGGCACTGGAACGCAGCCTCACCGAATTGTTGCAGGGCCGCAGTTTCGAAGGCCTCAATGACCTGCCGCAGCCGACGTTTGAAGGGCATGCGGTGACCGAGCCGAACAACTTCGTCGAGCACTTTATCGACTCCAGCGGTGTGGTGTCGTGGCGCTTCTTCAGCTCCAAGTCGGATTACGAATTCGTCGAGTGGGACTTCTCCGGCCAGGGTGAAAACTCGAATGCCGAGGAAGCCGCGACCTTGTTCGGCATCCTCAAAGGCATGGGCAAAGAAGTGTACATGGCGGTCTACGAGCATATCGGCGCAACGGCATGCCGCATCCTGGTGCCGGACTATTCGGAAATCTATCCGGCGGATGATCTGATCTGGGATAACACCAACAAAGCCTTATTCTTCCGCGCCGATATCCTCAACCTGCATCAACTGGACGAAGAAGAATTGCAATCGCTGGTTGAGCGTCTGGTGGAAAGTGAACTGGACGACTACACCGACATTACCTCCTTGATCGGCATCGAGTTCGACGACAACACGGCGTGGGGTCAGCTGACGATCCTGGAGTTGAAACTGCTGATCTATCTCGCCTTGGAGCAATATGAAGAGGCGAAAGAGGCGGTAGAAATGTTCCTGCAGTACAACGACAACACGGTTGAACGTGGTTTGTTCTACCAGGCCGTCAATGTGGTGCTGGAAATGAAGCTGGACGAAGACCTGGAACTGGAAGACTACGAGGCCAATTTCCGCCGGATGTTTGGCAACGAGCGTACCGACGCAGCCATCGGTTCGGTGGACGGCAGCGTGCGCTTCCATGGCTTGACGCCGACCAACATGAAACTGGAGGGGCTCGACAGGCACCTGCGGTTGATCGAAAGCTACAAGAAACTGCACTCGGCACGGGCCAACGTCACCACGTTATCCCGTTAATAGCGCCCATAAAAAAAGCGAAGCCAGATGGCTTCGCTTTTTTTGTTACTGACTGGATCGCCGCTTTTTAGAACGGGATATCGTCGTCAAAGCTGTCGAAATCCGGAGCCGGCTGAGGCGCGGCCTGCTGCTGTGGAGCCGGACGCGATTGTTGCGGTGCCGACGACTGCTGCGGACGTGGAGCCTGCTGGCGTGGAGCCGGGGCGGACTGCTGGTAGTTGTTGCCCCCGCCTTGTTGGTCGCCCTGTTGTGGACGGCCGCCCAGCAGTTGCATGGTGCCTTGCATGTCGACCACGATTTCAGTGGTGTAACGCTTGATACCGTCTTTTTCCCACTCGCGGGTCTGCAGCTTGCCTTCGATGTACACCTGCGAACCTTTCCGCAGGTATTCGCCGGCGATTTCCGCAACCTTGCCGAACATCGACACACGGTGCCATTCGGTCTTCTCGACCTTCTGACCGGTTTGCTTGTCGGTCCATTGTTCGCTGGTCGCCAGACTCAGGTTGGTCACGGCGTTACCGTTAGGCAAGTAGCGAACTTCGGGATCCTGGCCGCAAGTGCCGACCAATATGACTTTGTTAACCCCACGGGCCATAACGTTCTCCTAGGCTACGCACGCTGCCTCGGGCGGGTTGTTCACCAGGCGCTCGAGGGTGGTGCGATCCAATAGTTCGGTGTCCAATTTGATGTAAATCGCCGCTTCGTCTGCGACGATCACTGCATCTGTTACCCCTACGACAGCCTTCAGGCGCTCGACCAGACCCGCTTCGCGGATCGCCTCGGGCGACAGCGGCAAGCGCAGACTCGTCACGTAGGGAGGTTCGCGCATGGTAACAGCAAAGGCCAGCCAGAGGGCAGCCAGACCGGCGCATCCCAGGAACACAACCGACAGACCGCCATGCTGGAACATCCAGCCGCCGAGAATACCGCCGAGCGCCGAACCGAGGAACTGACTGGTGGAATAAACCCCCATCGCCGTGCCTTTGCCGCCTGCCGGTGAAACCTTGCTGATCAGCGAAGGCAACGAAGCTTCCAGCAGATTGAACGCGGTGAAAAACACCACCGTCCCGATCACCAGAGCCCGCAAGCTATCGCCGAACTGCCAGAAGAATAGCTCAGTGAGCATCAGCGTCAGCACCGCGCCCAATAAAACTCGTTTCATTTTGCGTTTCTTCTCGCCGTAGATAATGAACGGGATCATGGCGAAGAAGGAGATCAGCAGCGCGGTGAGGTAGACCCACCAGTGCTGTTCTTTAGGCAGGCCGGCTTTTTCGACCAGCGCCAGGGGCAAGGCAACGAAGCTCGACATCAACATCGCGTGCAACACAAAAATGCCGAGGTCCAGGCGCAGCAGGTCCGGGTGCTTGAGCGTCGGGATCAGCGCCTGGCGCGCGACACCGGACTCGCGGTGCTGCAACGGCCCGGTGGATTTTGGCACCATGAACATCACGATCACGATGCCGAACAGCGCCATGCCGCCGGTGGCGAGGAACAATCCGGACAGGCCGAAGGCACGGGTCAGCAACGGTCCTACGACCATGGCGACCGCGAACGACAGACCAATCGTCATGCCGATCATGGCCATGGCTTTGGTCCGATGCTGCTCGCGGGTCAGGTCTGACAGCAAGGCCATGACGGCGGCGGAAATCGCCCCGGCGCCCTGCAGGATTCGTCCAGCGATAACGCCCCAGATCGAATCGGCATTGGCCGCCAGCACGCTGCCGAGGGCGAAGACGATCAGCCCCAGGTAAATCACCGGACGACGACCGATGCGGTCGGAAATGAAACCGAAAGGAATCTGGAAGATCGCCTGGGTCAGGCCGTAAGCGCCAATCGCCAGCCCGATGAGGGCCGGTGTCGCGCCTGCCAGATCCATCCCATAGGTCGCCAGAACCGGCAACACCATGAACATGCCAAGCATACGGAAGGCGAACACCAGGGCCAGCCCGCTTGCTGCGCGGGTCTCGCTGCCACTCATGCGTTCGCTGTGGGGATCGTGCATGGAAAAACCTCATGTGAACCGGCCGCGATTCTACCAGTCCCATCGATTGACAGGGTATATCGCGACGCTTTGACGCGCTCCGCTGACAGACTCTTCATGTAAGACATCAACCCGCTCGTTTGATAGTGTGCATCCATCCAGTATTTGGCCGTATACTCCTACGTTTTCGACGCCCGCCAAGCGAGGCCACTTTGGACAAGATCCTGATTCGTGGGGCCCGGACCCACAACCTGAAGAACATCGACCTGACCCTGCCACGGGACAAGCTGATCGTCATCACCGGCCTGTCCGGGTCGGGCAAATCGTCCCTGGCATTCGACACGCTGTACGCCGAAGGCCAGCGTCGCTATGTCGAATCGCTGTCGGCCTATGCCCGGCAGTTTCTGTCGATGATGGAAAAGCCTGACGTCGACACCATCGAAGGTTTGTCGCCCGCCATTTCGATCGAACAGAAGTCGACCTCGCACAACCCGCGTTCGACGGTCGGCACCATCACCGAAATCTACGATTACCTGCGCCTGCTGTATGCACGCGTGGGTATTCCGCGCTGCCCGGATCACGACATTCCGCTGGAAGCGCAGACCGTCAGCCAGATGGTCGACCTGGTCCTCGCCCAACCGGAAGGCAGCAAACTGATGCTGCTGGCGCCGGTGATCCGCGAGCGCAAGGGCGAACATCTGTCGGTGTTCGAAGAATTGCGCGCGCAAGGCTTTGTGCGGGCCCGGGTCAATGGCCGGCTCTGCGAACTGGACGAGCTGCCGAAGCTGGATAAACAGAAGAAGCACTCGATCGATGTCGTGGTCGACCGCTTCAAGGTCCGCGCCGATCTGCAACAGCGTCTGGCCGAATCGTTCGAGACCGCGCTGAAGCTGGCGGACGGCATCGCACTGGTAGCGCCAATGGACGACGAGCCGGGTGAAGAAATAATCTTCTCCGCCCGCTTCGCCTGCCCGATTTGCGGCCATGCCATCAGCGAGCTGGAACCCAAGCTGTTCTCCTTCAACAACCCGGCCGGCGCTTGCCCGACCTGCGATGGCCTGGGCGTGAAGCAGTTTTTCGACATCAAGCGCCTGGTCAACGGCGAGCTGACACTGGCCGAGGGCGCGATTCGCGGCTGGGACAGGCGCAACGTCTATTACTTCCAGATGCTCGGGTCGTTGGCGTCTCACTACAAATTCAGCCTGGAAGTGCCGTTCAACGAACTGCCGGCCGATCAGCAGAAGTTCATCCTGCACGGCAGCGGCTCGCAGAACGTCGATTTCAAATACCTGAACGACCGTGGCGACATCGTCAAGCGCTCGCACCCGTTCGAAGGCATCGTGCCGAACCTTGAACGCCGCTACCGCGAAACCGAATCCGCTTCGGTGCGTGAAGAGCTGGCCAAGTTCCTCAGCACCCAGCCTTGCCCGGATTGCCGTGGCACGCGCCTGCGTCGTGAGGCGCGGCATGTCTGGGTGGGCGAGAAAACCCTGCCAGCGGTGACGAACCTGCCGATTGGCGACGCGTGTGAGTACTTCGGCGTGCTGAAGCTGACAGGCCGTCGTGGCGAAATTGCCGACAAGATTCTCAAGGAAATCCGCGAGCGCCTGCAGTTCCTGGTCAACGTGGGTCTCGACTACCTGTCGCTGGATCGCAGTGCCGACACCTTGTCGGGCGGTGAAGCTCAGCGGATTCGTCTGGCCAGCCAGATTGGCGCCGGTCTTGTGGGCGTCCTGTACATCCTCGACGAACCATCGATTGGTCTGCACCAACGGGACAATGATCGACTGCTGGGCACGCTCAAGCACCTGCGCGACATCGGCAACACGGTAATTGTGGTCGAGCACGACGAAGACGCGATTCGCCTGGCGGATTACGTGGTGGATATCGGGCCGGGCGCTGGCGTACACGGCGGGCATATCGTCGCCGAAGGCACACCGGCCGAGGTCATGGCTCACCCTGACTCACTGACCGGCAAATACTTGTCGGGCCGGGTGAAGATCGCTGTTCCGGCCAAGCGCACACCGCGTAACAAGAAGCTGTCGCTGTCCCTCAAGGGCGCTCGTGGCAACAACTTGCGCAACGTCGACCTGGAGATCCCGATCGGCCTGCTGACCTGCGTGACCGGCGTGTCCGGCTCCGGCAAGTCGACGCTGATCAACAACACGCTGTTCCCCTTGAGCGCTACGGCTCTCAACGGCGCCACGACGCTTGAGGCCGCCGCGCACGACAGCATCAAGGGCCTGGAGCATCTGGACAAGGTCGTCGACATCGACCAAAGCCCGATCGGCCGGACGCCGCGTTCCAACCCTGCCACCTACACCGGGCTGTTCACACCAATTCGCGAACTGTTCGCCGGCGTGCCGGAATCTCGCTCACGGGGTTATGGCCCGGGACGTTTCTCCTTCAACGTGAAGGGAGGACGCTGCGAAGCCTGCCAGGGCGACGGGTTGATCAAGGTGGAAATGCACTTCCTGCCAGACATCTACGTCCCGTGCGACGTCTGCAAGAGCAAGCGCTACAACCGTGAAACCCTTGAGATCAAGTACAAGGGCAAGAGCATCCATGAAACCCTCGAGATGACTATCGAGGAAGCCCGGGTGTTCTTCGACGCGGTTCCAGCGCTGGCACGCAAACTTCAGACGCTGATGGATGTTGGCTTGTCGTACATCAAGCTCGGGCAATCGGCGACCACGCTGTCCGGTGGTGAGGCACAACGGGTGAAACTGTCCCGCGAACTGTCCAAACGCGATACCGGCAAGACCCTGTATATCCTCGATGAGCCAACGACCGGCCTGCACTTCGCGGATATCCAGCAACTGCTTGATGTACTGCATCGACTGCGCGACCACGGCAACACGGTGGTGGTGATCGAGCACAACCTGGACGTGATCAAGACCGCCGATTGGCTGGTGGACCTTGGGCCAGAGGGCGGCTCCAAGGGCGGGCAGATTATTGCCGTCGGTACACCGGAAGAAGTGTCGGAGATGAAGCAGTCTCATACCGGCTTCTACCTCAAGCCGCTGCTGGCTCGCGACAAGGCCTGAATCACGGCCATGAAAAAGCCCCTGTCACTTTCTCGGTGACAGGGGCTTTTTTGTCTTCGTTGAATCAGGTGTGCGATTGCAGGTAATTTTCCAGACCGATCAGTTTGATCAGGCCTAGCTGCTTTTCGAGCCAGTAGGTGTGATCTTCTTCGGTGTCGTTCAATTGGATTCGCAGCATCTCACGGCTGACGTAATCTCCGTGCTGCTCGCAGAGTTCGATGCCTTTGCAGAGCGCGGCCCGGACTTTATATTCCAGCCGCAGGTCGGCAGCGAGCATGTCTGGCACGGTGGTGCCGACATCAAGGTCGTCCGGACGCATACGCGGCGTGCCTTCGAGCATCAGAATTCGGCGCATCAAGGCATCAGCGTGCCCGGCTTCTTCTTCCATCTCGTGGTTGATACGTTCGTAGAGCTTGGTGAAACCCCAGTCCTCATACATCCGCGAATGGACGAAATATTGATCACGCGCCGCCAGTTCGCCGGTCAGCAACGTGTTGAGGTAATCGATTACGTCTGGGTGGCCTTGCATCGCCCTACATCTCCCTGCTTGAAAGTCTGTAGTTTGAACCACGAAGACTGATTGGTCACTCCGCTAGCGCGATAAAAGCGAAGATATTCCGAGAAAAGTGGTTTAAATAACGCAAAAACCGCCCAATCGAGGGCGGTTCTGCTTCTCATTTAGACTTCGTTAAGCTGTACGTTGAGCAGCGTTGCGATTGCTTCTCCGTACGCCGGATCCGCTTTGTAGAAATGCTGCAATTGACGGTCAACCACATCGCTGGATACCCCCGCCATCGCACCGGCAATGTTGCTGACCAGCAGCGCTTTCTGCTCGTCGGTCATCAAACGGAATAACGCACCGGCGTGGCTGTAGTAGTCGGTATCTTCGCGGTGATCGTAACGATCAGCTGCACCGCTCAGCGCCAATGGCGGTTCTGCATAACGAGGCGCTTGCTTCGGTGCGTCAACGTAGCTGTTCGGCTCGTAGTTGGGAGCCGCACCGCCGTTACTGCCAAACGCCATCGAACCGTCGCGCTGGTAGCTGTTCACCGGGCTGCGAGGCGCGTTCACCGGCAATTGCTGGTGATTGGTGCCGATACGGTAGCGGTGAGCATCCGCGTAAGCGAAAACGCGACCTTGCAGCATGCGGTCAGGCGACAAGCCGACACCTGGGACCATGTTGCTCGGACCGAACGCCGCTTGCTCGACTTCAGCAAAGTAATTCAGCGGATTGCGATTGAGCTCCAGCTCACCGACTTCGATCAGTGGAAACTCTTTCTGCGACCAGGTTTTGGTCACATCGAACGGGTTCTCGTGGTGCGCCGCAGCTTGAGCTTCCGTCATGATTTGTACGCACACGCGCCATTTCGGGAAGTCACCGCGCTCGATCGCGCCGAACAGATCGCGCTGGGCATAATCAGGATCAGTACCCGCCAGGCGTGCCGCTTCTGCCGGAGCGAGGTTTTTGATTCCCTGTTTGGTTTTGTAGTGCCACTTCACCCAGTGACGCTCGCCATTGGCGTTGATCAGGCTGTAGGTGTGGCTGCCGAAGCCGTGCATGTGACGGTAGCCGTCAGGGATGCCGCGATCGGAGAACAGGATGGTGACCTGGTGCAGCGCCTCAGGCGAATGCGACCAGAAGTCCCACATCATCTGCGCACTTTTCAGGTTGCTTTGAGGCAGGCGCTTTTGCGTGTGGATGAAGTCCGGAAATTTCAACGGATCACGGATGAAGAACACGGGCGTGTTGTTGCCAACAATGTCCCAGTTACCTTCTTCGGTGTAGAACTTCAGGGCAAAACCACGCGGATCGCGCTCGGTATCGGCCGAACCACGCTCACCGCCAACGGTGGAGAACCGCAGGAAAGTGGAGGTTTGCTTGCCGACGGACTCAAACAGTTTGGCGCTAGTGTACTCGGTGATATCCCGCGTGACGGTGAACGTACCGTAAGCACCCGAGCCCTTGGCGTGTACACGGCGTTCCGGGATGTTTTCGCGGTTGAAGTGGGCAAGCTTCTCGATCAGGTGAAAGTCGTCGAGCAGCAGCGGGCCACGGGGGCCGGCGGAACGGGAATTCTGGTTATCGGCGACAGGAGCGCCACTGGCGGTGGTAAGCGTTTTACTTTGGCTCATGCGATCTCTTCCTTTGTCAGTCTATAGCTGCCGGCTAATCGGCTTGGGACGGAGTATTGACCATTGATCAAGAAGGCTACAAATTCATTAATTTGCAGAGATCAATAGAAAAATACTACCAACGAATGCCGTTAACAGAATGAAGGCATGAAACGCAGGAAAGCTTGTATAAACCGCGCGTTTCTTACAGGCACAAAAAACCGGGCACTAGGCCCGGTTTTTCGTTTCAGACTGACGTCTTACTCGGCGGATACAGCTTCGCCGGCAGTAGCACGATCAACCAACTCGACGTACGCCATAGGCGCGTTGTCGCCAGTGCGGAAGCCGCACTTGAGGATGCGCAGGTAGCCACCCTCACGGGTAGCGTAACGCTTGCCCAGGTCGTTGAAGAGCTTGCCAACGATAGCTTTCGAACGAGTACGGTCGAAAGCCAGACGGCGGTTAGCCAGGCTGTCTGTCTTGGCCAAAGTGATCAGCGGCTCAGCAACGCGACGCAGTTCTTTAGCTTTCGGCAGTGTAGTTTTGATCAGCTCGTGCTCGAACAGCGACACTGCCATGTTTTGAAACATGGCCTTGCGGTGCGAGCTAGTGCGGCTCAGGTGACGACCACTTTTACGATGACGCATGGTTCATTCCTTACCAAACACGACGTTCGGTGATTACGACGATCAGGCAGTCGCCTTGTCGTCCTTCTTAAGACTTGCAGGCGGCCAGTTGTCGAGGCGCATGCCGAGGGACAGACCGCGGGAGGCCAGAACGTCCTTGATTTCAGTCAAGGATTTCTTGCCAAGGTTCGGAGTCTTCAACAGCTCTACTTCGGTACGCTGAATCAGGTCACCGATGTAGTAGATGTTTTCCGCCTTAAGGCAGTTAGCCGAACGTACAGTCAGTTCCAGATCGTCAACCGGGCGAAGCAGGATCGGATCGATCTCGTCTTCCTGCTCGACAACCACTGGCTCACTGTCACCTTTGAGATCGACGAACGCAGCCAACTGCTGTTGCAGAATGGTTGCAGCGCGGCGGATAGCCTCTTCAGGATCCAGGGTACCGTTGGTTTCCAGATCAATAACCAGCTTGTCCAGGTTAGTACGCTGCTCGACACGGGCGTTTTCCACCACGTATGCGATACGGCGAACCGGGCTGAACGAAGAGTCAAGCTGCAAGCGACCGATGCTGCGGCTTTCGTCTTCATCGCTCTGACGCGAGTCTGCCGGTTCATAACCACGACCACGAGCTACGGTGAGCTTCATGTTCAGGGCGCCGTTAGACGCCAGGTTAGCGATTACGTGATCGGGGTTAACGATCTCGACATCATGATCCAGCTGAATATCGGCAGCGGTAACCACCCCCGAACCCTTCTTCGACAAGGTCAGCGTAACTTCGTCACGACCGTGCAGCTTGATAGCCAGACCTTTAAGGTTCAACAGGATTTCAATTACGTCTTCCTGTACGCCTTCGATGGCGCTGTACTCATGGAGTACACCGTCAATCTCGGCCTCGACTACTGCACAGCCGGGCATTGAGGACAACAGGATGCGGCGCAGCGCGTTGCCCAGGGTGTGGCCGAAACCACGCTCGAGAGGCTCGAGAGTGATCTTGGCGCGGGTTGGACTGACAACCTGCACATCAATGTGGCGGGGTGTCAGGAACTCATTTACCGAAATCTGCATGGATGCACCTATTTTCTAGCCCTTACTTGGAGTAGAGCTCGACAATCAGGCTTTCGTTGATGTCGGCGGACAGATCACTGCGAGCTGGAACGTTCTTGAAAACGCCCGACTTCTTCTCAGTGTCTACTTCTACCCATTCTACGCGGCCACGTTGGGCACACAGATCGAGAGCTTGGACAATGCGAAGTTGGTTCTTTGCTTTCTCGCGAATCGCGACCACGTCACCAGCACGAACCTGGTACGACGGTACGTTTACGGTCTGACCGTTAACGCTGACGGATTTGTGCGATACCAGCTGACGGGATTCGGCACGAGTAGAGCCAAAACCCATACGGTATACAACGTTGTCCAGACGGCATTCGAGCAGTTGCAGCAGGTTTTCACCGGTTGCACCTTTCTTGCCAGCAGCTTCTTTGTAGTAGCCGCTGAATTGACGCTCGAGAACGCCGTAGATACGACGGACCTTCTGCTTTTCACGCAGTTGGGTGCCGTAATCGGACTGGCGACCGCGGCGTTGGCCGTGGATACCAGGTGCTGCTTCAATGTTGCACTTCGATTCGATCGCGCGCACGCCGCTCTTCAGAAAGAGATCGGTGCCTTCGCGACGAGCGAGTTTGCATTTTGGACCAATGTAACGAGCCATTCTTTACAATCTCCTGGATTACACGCGGCGCTTCTTCGGCGGACGGCACCCGTTGTGCGGGATTGGCGTCACGTCGGTGATGCTGGCGATCTTGTAGCCACAGCCGTTCAAAGCGCGGACTGCAGATTCACGACCTGGGCCTGGACCTTTGACGTTAACGTCGAGGTTTTTCAGACCGTATTCCAGCGCAGCTTGACCAGCACGTTCAGCAGCTACTTGAGCAGCAAACGGGGTGGACTTGCGGGAACCGCGGAAACCCGAACCACCGGAGGTAGCCCAGGAAAGAGCGTTGCCTTGACGGTCGGTGATGGTCACGATTGTGTTGTTAAAAGATGCATGGATGTGGGCGATGCCATCAACCACTGTCTTTTTAACTTTTTTACGAGGACGAGCAGCAGGTTTTGCCATGATAATTTTCCTGTCGATTCGCGGGGGCGATTACTTGCGGATCGGCTTACGCGGACCTTTACGGGTACGCGCGTTAGTCTTGGTACGCTGACCGCGCACTGGAAGACCACGACGATGACGCAGACCGCGATAGCAACCGAGGTCCATCAAACGCTTGATTTTCATGTTGATTTCGCGACGCAGGTCACCTTCAGTGGTGAACTTCGCCACTTCGCCACGCAGCTGTTCAATCTGCTCGTCGCTCAGATCTTTGATCTTTGCGGCTGGGTTTACCCCAGTCACTGCACAGATCTTCTGTGCAGTAGTGCGACCAACACCATAGATGTAGGTCAGCGAGATAACAGTATGCTTGTTATCTGGAATGTTAACGCCTGCAATACGGGCCATTCAGTGGGACTCCAATTGACAGCTACCTACGCCCCGGAAGCCAAGAAATAGGGCGCGAGATAATATCGCTGTAATAACAAATAATCAACCCGGTAGCGCACTAGCTACCGGGCTTGAAGCACAATCACACTCAGCCTTGGCGCTGTTTGTGACGCGGTTCCGCGCTGCAAATTACTCGAACAACACCTTCGCGGCGAATAATTTTGCAGTTACGGCACAGCTTTTTCACCGATGCACGAACTTTCATCACCAACTCCTCGAACCTTATGGGTACTCAGCGCAACATGCCGCTGCCGTAACCCTTCAGGTTGGCTTTCTTCATCAGGGATTCGTACTGGTGCGAAACGAGGTGCGATTGTACTTGGGACATGAAGTCCATCACAACCACGACGACGATCAGCAACGAGGTCCCGCCAAGGTAGAACGGTACGTTTGCTGCAACCACCAGGAACTGGGGCAACAGGCACACGGCCGTCATGTAAAGAGCACCGAACATGGTCAAGCGGGTCAGAACGCCATCAATGTAGCGCGCAGACTGCTCACCTGGACGGATGCCCGGAATAAAGGCACCGGACTTCTTCAGGTTTTCCGCTACGTCTTTCGGATTGAACATCAACGCCGTATAGAAGAAGCAGAAGAAAATAATCCCTGCACTAAACAGCAGAATATTCAACGGCTGACCAGGAGCGATCGACTGCGAGATGTCCTGCAACCAGCCCATACCTTCAGACTGACCAAACCAGGCACCCAACGAAGCCGGGAACAGCAAAATGCTGCTCGCGAAAATGGCCGGAATAACACCGGCCATGTTCACCTTCAGCGGCAAGTGGCTAGTCTGCGCAGCAAAGACCTTACGGCCCTGCTGACGCTTGGCGTAGTGAACAGCAATACGACGCTGACCACGCTCAATGAACACCACGAAACCGATAATCGCTACTGCCAGCAAACCGATGGCAACCAGGGCGAAGATGTTGATATCACCCTGACGTGCAGACTCGAAAGACTGCCCGATCGCTCTCGGAAGACCGGCGACGATACCCGAAAAAATCAACATCGAGATACCGTTGCCAACACCACGCTCAGTAATCTGCTCACCCAGCCACATCATGAACATCGCACCAGCCACAAAAGTGGATACCGCGACGAAATGGAAGCCAAAGTCACCAGTGAACGCAACGCCCTGCCCTGCCAGACCAATGGACATGCCAATTGCCTGAACGAGAGCGAGGACGACAGTGCCGTAGCGGGTGTACTGGCTGATCTTGCGACGGCCAGCTTCACCTTCCTTCTTCAACTGTTCCAGCTGCGGGCTGACGGCGGTCATCAGTTGCATGATGATCGATGCCGAAATGTACGGCATGATCCCCAGTGCAAAGATGCTCATCCGTTCCAGCGCGCCGCCGGAAAACATGTTGAACAAGCTAAGAATGGTCCCCTCATTCTGTCGAAACAGGTCCGCGAGTCGGTCCGGGTTGATACCTGGAACCGGGATGTGTGCGCCTATTCGGTAGACGATAATCGCCAGGAACAGAAAACGCAGACGAGCCCAGAGTTCAGACATACCGCCTTTGCCGAGCGCAGAGAGAGCACCTTGCTTAGCCATTTATTCCTCGAACTTGCCGCCAGCTGCTTCGATAGCCGCACGCGCACCTTTGGTGGCGCCGATTCCCTTTCCGATGGTGACAGCGCGAGTAACTTCGCCGGACAGCATGATTTTCACACGCTGAACGTTGACGTTGATCACGTTGGCATCTTTCAGGGACTGCACGGTGACGATGTCGCCTTCCACTTTAGCCAGCTCGGACAGACGCACTTCTGCGCGGTCCATGGCCTTCAGGGAAACGAAACCGAACTTCGGCAGGCGACGATGCAGCGGCTGTTGACCGCCTTCAAAGCCTGGAGCAATGGTGCCACCGGAGCGGGAGGACTGACCTTTGTGGCCACGGCCACCGGTCTTGCCCAAACCACTACCGATACCACGGCCCGGACGATGCTTTTCGCGACGGGAACCCGGCGCTGGACTCAGATCATTGAGTTTCATCGATTAACCCTCGACACGCAGCATGTAGTAAGCCTTGTTGATCATCCCGCGATTCTCGGGAGTATCAAGTACTTCTACAGTGTGACCGATGCGACGCAGACCCAGACCCTTAACGCACAGTTTGTGGTTAGGGATACGGCCGGTCATGCTTTTGATCAGCGTAACTTTAACGGTAGCCATGATCAGAAGATCTCCTTGACGCTTTTGCCACGCTTGGCGGCAATGGATTCAGGAGACTGCATAGCTTTCAAACCTTTGAAAGTGGCGTGAACCACGTTTACCGGGTTAGTCGAGCCGTAGCACTTGGCCAGAACGTTCTGAACGCCAGCAACTTCGAGGACAGCACGCATAGCGCCGCCAGCGATGATACCGGTACCTTCAGAAGCAGGCTGCATGTACACCTTCGAAGCGCCGTGACCGGACTTCATTGCGTACTGCAGAGTGGTGCCGTTCAGATCAACTTGGATCATGTTGCGGCGAGCAGCTTCCATTGCCTTCTGGATCGCAGCAGGCACTTCACGCGACTTGCCACGGCCGAAGCCAACACGCCCTTTACCATCACCAACCACGGTCAACGCGGTGAAAGTGAAGATACGGCCGCCTTTAACGGTTTTGGCTACGCGGTTAACTTGAACCAGCTTCTCGATGTAGCCTTCGTCGCGCTTTTGGTCGTTATTTGACATAACTTAGAACTCCAGCCCAGCTTCACGAGCAGCATCAGCCAGCGCCTTGACGCGGCCGTGGTACTTGAAGCCAGAGCGGTCGAAAGCCACCTGCGAGACGCCAGCGGCTTTAGCACGCGTAGCGACCAGCTGGCCAACCTTAGTGGCCGCGTCGATGTTGCCAGTGGCGCCATCACGCAGTTCTTTATCCAAAGTCGAGGCAGATGCCAGGACTTTGTTGCCGTCGGCCGAAATGACCTGGGCGTAGATGTGCTGCGACGAGCGGAACACGCAGAGACGCACGACTTCGAGTTCGTGCATTTTCAGGCGTGCTTTGCGAGCGCGACGCAGTCGAGTAACTTTTTTGTCGGTCATTTGCTATGCCCTACTTCTTCTTGGCTTCTTTACGACGGACGACTTCGTCCGCGTAGCGCACACCTTTGCCTTTGTACGGCTCTGGTGGACGGAAGTCGCGGATCTCGGCGGCCACTTGACCTACCAGCTGCTTATCGATGCCCTTGATCAGGATATCGGTCTGGCTAGGAGTCTCAGCGGTGATGCCTTCCGGCAGTTCATAATCCACTGGGTGCGAGAAGCCAAGAGCCAGGTTCAGCACTGTGCCTTTTGCTTGCGCTTTGTAACCAACACCGACCAGCTGGAGCTTGCGCTCGAAGCCTTGGCTTACGCCTTGGACCATGTTGTTTACCAACGCACGAGTGGTACCAGCCATTGCGCGAGTTTGTTGATCGCCATTGCGAGCAGCGAAACGCAGCTCACCAGCTTCTTCAACGATCTCAACGGACGAATGGATGTTCAGTTCGAGAGTGCCCTTGGCACCCTTCACCGAAAGCTGTTGGCCTGCGAATTTGACTTCGACACCGGCTGGCAGCTTAACGGGGTTCTTAGCGACGCGTGACATGCTTATCCCCCCTTAGAACACAGTGCAAAGAACTTCGCCGCCGACACCGGCAGCGCGCGCAGCACGATCCGTCATCACACCTTTGTTGGTGGAGACGATAGACACACCGAGACCGCCACGAACTTTTGGCAGATCATCGACGGACTTGTACTGACGCAGGCCTGGACGGCTAACGCGCTTCACTTCCTCGATGACCGGACGGCCTTCGAAGTACTTCAGCTCGATGGACAGCAGTGGTTTGATTTCGCTGCTGATCTGATAACCCGCAATGTAACCTTCGTCCTTCAGGACTTTGGCAACAGCTACCTTCAAAGTAGAAGATGGCATGCTTACGACGGACTTTTCAGCCATCTGGGCATTACGGATTCGAGTTAGCATGTCCGCTAACGGGTCCTGCATACTCATGGGCTAGACGCTCCTAATACAAAAAAATTAGCCTTGCGGCTACTACTTGTCGCCGAGCTCATCCATGCGGAAAAAGCACGGGCTCAGGCGAGCCGGGTATTCTAGACACACCCCACAAATGAATCAAGCCCCAAAAGGGGCTTGATTCAAGTTCAAGGTCACCGATGGTCAGGATCTTGCGATCCCGAACACCGAGACTTTGATAGTGCTTACCAGCTGGCTTTAACCAGACCAGGTACGTCACCACGCATTGCAGCTTCACGCAGTTTGTTACGGCCGAGGCCGAACTTGCGGTAAACGCCGTGTGGACGACCGGTCAGGCGGCAGCGGTTACGCATGCGCGAGGCGCTTGCGTCACGTGGCTGCTTCTGCAGAGCTACTGTAGCTTCCCAACGTGCTTCTGGACTTGCGTTCAGATCAACGATGATAGCTTTCAGTGCTGCACGCTTTTTGGCGTACTTGGCAACCGTGAGCTGACGCTTCAGCTCGCGGTTTTTCATGCTCATCTTGGCCATTTTCCTACTCCAATCAGTTGCGGAACGGGAATTTGAAAGCACGCAACAGGGCGCGACCTTCATCATCGTTCTTGGCAGTGGTGGTCAGGGTAATGTCCAGACCGCGGAGAGCATCGATCTTGTCGTAGTCGATTTCCGGGAAGATGATCTGCTCTTTAACGCCCATGCTGTAGTTACCACGACCATCGAAGGACTTGGCATTCAGGCCGCGGAAGTCGCGAACCCGAGGCAGGGAGATCGACAGCAGACGATCCAGGAACTCGTACATACGCTCACGGCGCAGGGTCACTTTGACGCCGATCGGCCAACCTTCACGGACTTTAAAGCCAGCGATGGATTTCCGAGCGTAGGTCACAACGACTTTCTGGCCGGTGATCTTTTCCAGGTCGGCAACAGCGTGCTCGATGACTTTTTTGTCACCGACTGCTTCGCCCAGACCCATGTTCAGGGTGATTTTTGTAACGCGTGGAACTTCCATCACGTTCGAAAGCTTAAGTTCTTCCTTAAGTTTCGGTGCGATTTCCTTCCAGTAAATCTCTTTTAGTCGTGCCATGGTCTTCTACCTAGCAGTGTTCAAGCATCAACCGCTTTTTGGGTCGACTTGAAGACACGAATTTTCTTGCCGTCTTCTACTTTGAAACCAACGCGGTCAGCCTTGTTGGTTTCGCCGTTGAAAATGGCGACGTTAGAAGCGTCCAGTGGAGCTTCTTTTTCGACGATACCGCCTTGTACGCCCGACATCGGGTTAGGCTTGGTATGACGCTTAACCAGGTTCAGACCGCCGATAACCAGACGGTTATTTGCGAGAACCTTAAGCACCTTACCGCGCTTACCTTTGTCTTTGCCGGCGATCACGATGATCTCGTCGTCACGACGAATCTTTTGCATGTCGGATCTCCTTACAGCACTTCTGGGGCGAGCGAGACGATCTTCATGAACTTCTCAGTACGAAGTTCACGGGTCACTGGCCCAAAGATACGGGTGCCGATCGGCTCTTGCTTGTTGTTCAGAAGAACAGCAGCGTTGCCATCAAAGCGGATAATGGAGCCATCAGCACGACGTACGCCGTGACGAGTGCGGACTACAACAGCAGTCATCACTTGGCCTTTTTTCACTTTACCGCGAGGAATTGCTTCCTTCACGGTAACTTTGATGATGTCACCGATACCAGCGTAACGACGATGGGAGCCACCCAGCACCTTGATGCACATAACACGGCGAGCGCCGCTGTTATCGGCCACATCGAGCATGGATTGAGTCTGAATCATATAATTTCTCCGACCCCTAGTCCTTAGACTTCCACAGCGCGTTCGAGAACATCAACCAGCGCCCAAGACTTGGTCTTGGCCAAAGGACGAGTTTCACGAATAGTGACTTTGTCGCCGATGTGGCACTGATTGGTTTCGTCGTGCGCGTGCAGCTTAGTCGAACGCTTAACGTATTTACCGTAGATCGGGTGCTTAACGCGACGCTCGATCAGTACGGTGATGGTTTTGTCCATCTTGTCGCTGACAACACGGCCAGTCAGCGTACGGACAGTTTTTTCGGCTTCAGCCATGATTACTTACCTGCCTGCTGGTTGAGCACAGTCTTCACGCGAGCGATGTCACGCTTAACTTGCGAGAGCAGATGAGACTGCCCCAACTGGCCAGTTGCTTTCTGCATACGCAGATTGAACTGGTCGCGCAGCAAGCCGAGCAGTTGCTCGTTCAGCTGCTGTGCGGATTTTTCACGAAGTTCATTCGCTTTCATCACATCACCGTCCGTTTAACAAAGGCGGTGGCGAGCGGCAGCTTTGCAGCAGCCAGGGCAAAAGCCTCACGCGCCAGCTCTTCAGAAACACCCTCGATTTCATACAGGACTTTGCCTGGCTGAATCTGGGCAACCCAGTACTCCACACTACCCTTACCTTTACCCATCCGAACTTCGAGGGGCTTTTTGGAAATAGGCTTGTCCGGGAATACACGGATCCAGATCTTGCCGCCACGTTTAACGTGACGGGTCAGAGCACGACGCGCTGACTCGATCTGACGAGCGGTGAGACGACCACGAGCTACAGACTTCAGCGCATATTCGCCGAAGCTGACTTTGCTACCGCGCTGTGCCAGACCACGGTTGTGGCCTGTCATCTGCTTGCGGAACTTCGTACGCTTTGGTTGCAACATTTGGCGTACCCCTTACTTAGCAGCTTTTTTACGAGGCGCTGGTGCTTGTGGTTTCAGTTCTTCTTGGCGACCACCAATTACTTCGCCTTTGAAGATCCAAACCTTTACACCGATCACACCGTAAGTGGTGTGAGCTTCGTAGTTGGCATAGTCGATGTCGGCACGCAGGGTGTGCAGTGGCACACGACCTTCGCGATACCATTCAGTACGTGCGATTTCAGCACCGCCGAGACGACCGCTCACTTGGATTTTGATGCCTTTGGCACCAATGCGCATGGCGTTCTGAACAGCGCGCTTCATAGCGCGACGGAACATTACGCGACGCTCCAGCTGCTGAGCTACGCTCTGCGCAACCAGCATACCGTCGAGCTCCGGCTTGCGGATCTCTTCGATATTGATGTGCACAGGCACACCCATTTGCTTGGTCAGGTCCTGACGCAGTTTCTCAACATCTTCACCTTTCTTCCCGATAACGATACCTGGACGAGCGGTGTGGATGGTGATACGTGCAGTCTGAGCCGGACGATGGATATCGATACGGCTTACGGACGCGCTTTTTAGTTTGTCTTGGAGATACTCACGCACCTTCAGATCAGCGAACAAATAGTCCGCATAAGTCCGACCGTCTGCGTACCAGACGGAGGTGTGCTCCTTGACGATTCCCAGGCGAATGCCAATGGGATGTACTTTCTGACCCATCTCTTCGACTCCGTTACTTGTCAGCAACCTTGACAGTGATATGGCAAGACCGCTTGACGATGCGATCAGCACGGCCTTTGGCACGTGGCATGATGCGCTTCAGCGAACGCCCTTCGTTGACGAAAACGGTGCTGACTTTAAGGTCATCAACGTCTGCGCCTTCGTTATGCTCGGCGTTGGCTACGGCCGACTCCAGCACTTTCTTCATGATCTCGGCGGCTTTCTTACTGCTGAAAGCCAACAAGTTGAGCGCTTCGCCCACCTTCTTCCCGCGGATCTGGTCGGCGACCAAGCGGGCTTTCTGGGCGGAGATTCGAGCGCCCGACAACTTAGCGGCTACTTCCATTTCCTAACCCCTTAACGCTTGGCTTTCTTGTCTGCCACGTGCCCACGATAAGTGCGGGTACCGGCGAACTCGCCCAGTTTGTGGCCGACCATGTCTTCGTTAACGAGAACTGGGACGTGTTGACGACCGTTGTGTACTGCGATGGTCAAACCGACCATTTGTGGCAGGATCATCGAACGACGCGACCAGGTTTTCACCGGTTTGCGATCATTCTTTTCCGCCGCCACTTCGATCTTCTTCAGTAGGTGAAGATCGATAAAAGGACCTTTTTTCAGAGAACGTGGCACTGTCGTATCCCTCTATTTACTTGCGACGACGGACGATCATTTTGTCGGTACGCTTATTACCACGAGTCTTCGCGCCCTTAGTCGGGAAGCCCCATGGCGATACCGGATGACGACCACCAGAGGTACGACCTTCACCACCACCATGTGGGTGGTCAACCGGGTTCATGGCAACACCACGAACGGTTGGGCGAACGCCACGCCAGCGTTTGGCACCAGCTTTACCCAGCGAACGCAGGCTGTGCTCGGAGTTCGAGACTTCACCCAGGGTCGCGCGGCATTCAGCCAGCACTTTACGCATCTCACCAGAACGCAGACGCAGGGTCACGTAGACACCTTCACGAGCGATCAGCTGAGCCGAAGCACCAGCGGAACGAGCGATCTGTGCGCCTTTACCTGGCTTCAATTCGATGCCGTGTACGGTGCTACCAACTGGAATGTTACGCAGTTGCAGAGCGTTGCCCGGCTTGATCGGTGCCAGAGCACCTGCGATCAGCTGGTCACCAGCACTCACGCCTTTAGGGGCGATGATGTAGCGACGCTCGCCATCTGCGTACAGCAGCAGAGCGATGTGAGCAGTACGGTTTGGATCGTATTCAATGCGCTCGACAGTGGCAGAGATGCCATCTTTGTCGTTGCGACGGAAATCGACCAGACGATAATGCTGCTTATGGCCACCACCGATGTGACGAGTGGTAATGCGACCATTGTTGTTACGACCACCAGTCTTCGATTTTTTCTCGAGCAGCGGTGCGTGAGGAGCGCCTTTATGCAGCTCCTGGTTGACCACCTTGACCACAAAACGGCGGCCAGGGGAAGTCGGTTTGCATTTAACGATTGCCATGATGCACCCCTTCCTTACTCAGCACTGCTGCTGAAATCGAGATCTTGGCCTGGCTGAAGGGAGATAACTGCCTTCTTCCAGTCATTACGCTTGCCCAGACCGCGAGCAGTGCGCTTGCTCTTACCCAGAACATTCAGGGTAGTAACACGCTCTACTTTCACGCTGAACAGGCTTTCGACGGCCTTCTTGATTTCCAGCTTGGTTGCGTCAGTTGCAACCTTGAAAACGAACTGGCCTTTCTTGTCAGCCAGAACCGTAGCCTTCTCGGAAACGTGCGGGCCAAGCAGAACTTTAAATACGCGTTCCTGGTTCATCCCAGCAGCTCCTCGAATTTCTTCACGGCCGACACGGTGATCAACACCTTGTCGTATGCGATCAGACTAACTGGATCGGAACCTTGCACGTCACGTACATCAACGTGTGGCAGGTTACGAGCAGCCAGGTACAGGTTCTGATCAACGACTTCAGACACGATCAAGACGTCAGTCAAGCCCATGCCAGTCAGTTTGTTCAGCAGATCTTTGGTCTTCGGTGCATCAACAGCGAAGTCCTGAACCACTACCAGACGATCAGTACGCACCAGCTCAGCAAGGATGGAACGCATTGCTGCGCGATACATCTTCTTGTTCAGCTTCTGGGTGTGATCCTGAGGACGAGCTGCGAAAGTGGTACCGCCGCCACGCCAGATTGGGCTACGGATAGTACCGGCACGAGCACGGCCAGTACCTTTCTGACGCCATGGGCGCTTACCGCCACCACGAACGTCGGAACGGGTCTTTTGCTGCTTGGAACCCTGACGGCCGCCGGCCATGTAGGCCACGACTGCTTGGTGAACCAGCGTCTCGTTGAATTCGCCGCCAAATGTCAGTTCGGAAACTTCGATCGCTTGAGCGTCATTTACATTTAATTGCATGTCAGCTTCCCCTTAACCGCGA
The DNA here is from genome assembly GCF_015461845.1 of Pseudomonas mucoides. Taxonomy (GTDB): domain Bacteria; phylum Pseudomonadota; class Gammaproteobacteria; order Pseudomonadales; family Pseudomonadaceae; genus Aquipseudomonas; species Aquipseudomonas mucoides. The sequence continues at coordinate 302,218 of NZ_JACOPW010000006.1, forward strand.
GCCTTGGCTGCTGGACGTACAACCAAGTTGCCGCCAGTAGCGCCAGGAACAGCGCCCTTGACCAACAACAGATTGCGTTCAGCGTCCACGCGCACTACTTCGAGGGACTGCACGGTCACGCGCTCAGCGCCCATATGACCGGACATTTTTTTGCCCTTGAATACACGACCAGGAGTCTGGCACTGGCCGATAGAGCCTGGAACGCGGTGGGACACGGAGTTACCGTGGGTATTATCTTGCCCGCGGAAGTTCCAACGCTTGATCGTACCCTGGAAGCCTTTACCCTTGGACTGACCGGTTACATCAACCAGTTGACCAGCGGCGAAGATTTCAGCGTTGATCAGATCGCCGGCCTGGTACTCGCCTTCTTCAAGACGGAATTCCATTACGGTACGACCAGCAGCAACGTTCGCTTTAGCGAAGTGGCCAGCTTGAGCAGCTGTAACACGCGAAGCACGACGCTCGCCTACAGTGACTTGCACTGCACGATAGCCATCGGTCTCTTCAGTTTTGAACTGGGTGACGCGATTCGGTTCGATCTCAATGACCGTGACCGGAATGGAGACACCTTCTTCGGTGAAAATACGGGTCATACCGCATTTACGACCGACTACACCAATAGTCATGTTGTAAACCTCATGAGTGTACGGGGCTTTCACCCGCTATGGCCGCCCATTTCAGAGCGTTACACGACTAAGACCGAGTCTTAGCCGAGGCTGATCTGCACTTCCACACCGGCCGCAAGATCAAGCTTCATAAGAGCATCAACGGTTTTATCCGTTGGCTGGACGATGTCCAGAACGCGCTTATGAGTACGGATCTCGTACTGGTCACGCGCGTCTTTGTTGACGTGCGGGGAGACCAGAACGGTGAACCGCTCTTTACGGGTAGGCAGTGGAATTGGACCACGCACTTGAGCACCAGTACGTTTCGCGGTTTCCACGATTTCCTGGGTGGATTGGTCGATCAGGCGATGGTCAAAAGCCTTCAACCTGATACGGATTTGCTGATTTTGCATTGGATTTCAGACTCCGGCTGCTATTCCCACCGAGCGCAATACGCCCGTTAAAAGGAGGCGCAATTCTATAGACGCCCCAGATAGGTGTCAACCCAATAAAAAAGGCCCCCGCTAAGCGGAGGCCTTCTCAAAAAAACCGAGCTATCTCAGAAGAGATAATTACTCGATGATTTTAGCTACAACGCCAGCACCAACGGTACGGCCGCCTTCACGGATAGCGAAGCGCAGACCGTCTTCCATCGCGATGGTTTTGATCAGGGTAACAGTCATCTGAATGTTGTCACCTGGCATTACCATTTCAACGCCTTCTGGCAGCTCGCAGTTACCAGTCACGTCAGTAGTACGGAAGTAGAACTGTGGACGGTAGCCTTTGAAGAACGGAGTATGACGGCCGCCTTCTTCCTTGCTCAGAACGTAAACTTCTGCGGTGAACTTGGTGTGCGGCTTAACCGAACCCGGCTTAACCAGAACCTGGCCACGCTCAACGTCGTCACGCTTGGTGCCGCGCAGCAGCACGCCGCAGTTCTCGCCAGCACGACCTTCGTCGAGCAGCTTACGGAACATTTCAACACCGGTGCAGGTGGTGACGGTAGTGTCACGCAGACCAACGATTTCCAGTGGATCCTGAACGCGAACGATACCGCGCTCGATACGACCAGTCACAACAGTACCGCGACCGGAGATCGAGAATACGTCTTCGATTGGCATCAGGAACGGCTTGTCGGTCAGACGAACTGGTTCTGGGATGTAGCTGTCCAGAGTCTCAACCAGTTTACGAACGGCAGTGGTGCCCATTTCGTTGTCGTCTTTGCCTTCCAGAGCCATACGCGCCGAACCGATGATGATCGGAGTGTCGTCGCCCGGGAAGTCGTAAGTGCTCAGCAGATCGCGCACTTCCATCTCAACCAGTTCCAGCAGCTCAGCGTCATCTACCAGGTCAGCCTTGTTCAGGAAAACCACGATGTACGGAACGCCTACCTGACGGGACAGCAGGATGTGCTCACGGGTTTGTGGCATCGGACCATCAGCGGCCGAGCAAACCAGGATAGCGCCGTCCATCTGGGCAGCACCAGTGATCATGTTCTTCACATAGTCAGCGTGACCTGGGCAGTCAACGTGAGCGTAGTGACGGATCTTCGAGTTGTACTCGACGTGCGCGGTGTTGATGGTGATACCACGAGCTTTTTCTTCTGGCGCGCTGTCGATTTTATCGAAATCAACGATGGCCGAACCGAATACTTCGGAGCAGACGCGAGTCAGAGCTGCAGTCAGAGTGGTTTTACCGTGGTCAACGTGACCGATGGTGCCAACGTTGACGTGCGGTAGGGAACGATCAAATTTTTCTTTAGCCACGACAATTAACTCCTTGCCTAAAGGGCTGAATCAGCCTTGTTTTTTGGTAACAGTTTCGACGATGTGCGACGGAGCTGTATTGTATTTTTTGAATTCCATAGAGTAGCTTGCGCGACCCTGGGACATGGAACGAACGTCGGTCGCATAACCGAACATCTCGCCCAGCGGAACTTCGGCGCGAATTACTTTGCCGGAGACCGTGTCTTCCATACCCAAAATCATGCCGCGACGACGGTTAAGGTCGCCCATCACGTCACCCATATAGTCTTCAGGCGTAACAACCTCTACCGCCATGATCGGCTCGAGCAACTCACCACCGCCCTTCTGGGCCAGTTGCTTGGTCGCCATGGAAGCAGCCACCTTAAACGCCATCTCGTTGGAGTCGACGTCGTGGTAAGAACCATCAAACACGGTAGCCTTCAGGCCGATCAGCGGATAGCCGGCAACAACGCCGTTCTTCATCTGCTCTTCGATACCCTTCTGGATCGCCGGGATGTATTCCTTAGGAACCACACCACCCACGACTTCGTTCACGAATTGCAGACCTTCCTGACCTTCGTCAGCAGGAGCAAAACGAATCCAGCAATGGCCGAACTGGCCACGACCGCCGGATTGACGAACGAATTTGCCTTCGATTTCACAGTTCTTCGTGATGCGCTCACGATAGGAAACCTGAGGCTTACCAATGTTGGCTTCGACGTTGAACTCACGGCGCATCCGGTCAACCAGGATGTCCAGGTGCAGCTCGCCCATGCCGGAGATGATCGTTTGACCAGTCTCTTCATCGGTTTTGACGCGGAAAGATGGATCTTCCTGAGCAAGCTTGCCCAGAGCGATACCCATTTTTTCCTGGTCATCCTTGGTCTTAGGCTCTACGGCAACCGAAATAACCGGCTCCGGGAAGTCCATACGAACCAGGATGATTGGCTTGTCAGCGTTGCACAAAGTCTCACCAGTGGTGACGTCCTTCATGCCGATCAAGGCCGCGATGTCACCAGCGCGCACTTCCTTGATTTCTTCACGGGCGTTTGCGTGCATTTGCACCATACGACCCACGCGCTCTTTCTTGCCTTTAACCGAGTTGATCACGCCGTCGCCGGAGGCCAACACGCCCGAGTAAACTCGAACAAAGGTCAAGGTACCCACGAATGGGTCGGTAGCGATCTTGAACGCCAGAGCCGAAAACGGCTCGCTGTCGTCTGCGTGACGCTCCATTTCCTTGGTCTCGTCATCCGGGTCAGTACCCTTGATGGCAGGAATGTCGGTTGGAGCAGGCAGGTAGTCGATAACGGCGTCGAGAACCAGGGGAACACCCTTGTTCTTGAAGGAAGAACCGCAAACAGCCAAAACGATCTCACCAGCGATAGTACGCTGACGCAGAGCCGCTTTGATTTCCGCGTTGGTGAGTTCTTCACCTTCGAGGTACTTGTTCATCAGCTCTTCGCTGGCTTCTGCCGCGGCTTCAATCATGTTGCCGCGCCATTCGTTAGCCAGCTCCTGCAGTTCAGCAGGGATAGGCTTACGAACTGGAACCATGCCTTTGTCAGAGTCATTCCAGTAAACAGCTTCCATAGCCATCAGATCGATCTGACCCTGGAAGTTGTCTTCGGAACCGATGGCCAATTGAATTGGCACCGGAGTGTGACCCAGACGCTGCTTGATCTGGCCGATCACGCGCAGGAAGTTGGCACCAGCACGGTCCATCTTGTTTACGTAAACAAGACGTGGAACGCCGTACTTGTTGGCTTGACGCCATACGGTTTCCGACTGAGGCTCAACACCCGAGGTGCCGCAGAACACAACGACCGCGCCGTCGAGAACACGCAGGGAACGCTCAACTTCAATAGTGAAGTCAACGTGGCCCGGGGTGTCGATGACGTTGAAACGGTATTGGTCCTTGTGCTGCTTCTCGGAACCCTGCCAGAAGGCGGTAATAGCAGCAGAAGTAATGGTAATACCACGCTCCTGCTCCTGCACCATCCAGTCTGTGGTCGCGGCGCCGTCATGCACCTCGCCCATCTTGTGGCTTTTGCCAGTGTAAAAAAGGACGCGCTCGGTGGTGGTGGTTTTACCAGCATCCACGTGAGCAACGATACCAATGTTACGGTAGCGGTTAATCGGTGTAGTACGAGCCATAAAGCCCTCGCAAAATTAGTGACGCTAAAATTAGAAGCGGTAGTGCGAGAAAGCCTTGTTGGCTTCAGCCATACGGTGCACGTCTTCACGCTTCTTAACTGCAGCACCTTTACCTTCAGCGGCGTCCAACAGTTCGCCAGCCAAACGCAGAGCCATAGACTTCTCGCCGCGCTTGCGGGCGAAGTCTACCAACCAGCGCATTGCCAGAGCGTTACGACGGGACGGACGAACTTCGACCGGAACCTGGTAAGTAGCACCGCCTACACGGCGCGACTTTACTTCGACCAGCGGAGCGATGGCGTCGAGAGCTTTCTCGAAGATTTCCAGGGGATCGCTGTTCTTGCGTTCTTTAACTTTTTCCAGCGCGCCATAAACGATACGTTCGGCAACGGCTTTCTTGCCGCTTTCCATAACGTGGTTCATGAACTTGGCCAGGATCTGGCTGCCGTACTTTGGATCGTCAAGCACTTCGCGCTTGGCTGCTACGCGTCTTCTTGGCATGGATAAGCCCTCAAACGGTCTTCAGGTTCGCTCGGAATCGGTGCCCTTGCGGGACGCCTCCGACCTTACTCTTATCGACTCAGAAAAATAGAAAATCAGTTTTTACAAAAAGCCGCTACTACTTAGGCTTCTTGGTACCGTACTTCGAACGACCCTGGTTACGACCTTTAACGCCGGAAGTATCCAAAGAACCGCGTACGGTGTGGTAACGAACACCTGGCAAGTCTTTTACACGACCGCCGCGGATCAGTACCACGCTGTGCTCTTGCAGGTTGTGGCCTTCACCGCCGATGTACGAGGAAACCTCGAAACCGTTGGTCAGACGCACACGGCATACTTTACGCAGTGCCGAGTTAGGTTTTTTCGGCGTGGTGGTATACACACGGGTGCATACGCCACGACGTTGCGGGCAGTTCTGCAGCGCAGGCACGTCGGATTTCTCGACGATACGCTTACGCGGCTGACGTACCAGCTGGTTGATAGTTGCCATCTACTAGCTCCACTGTTGTCTTGCGACGCTATTGTCTTGCAAGAAAAGCAAAATGGCAGGAACGAATTCCCGCCAAATTTAGGGGTACAAGAGTCTAAAGAGGATCTTGTCCCCAGTCAAGGCAAGGCCCCGACCTCCCCACCCATCCAACCTCGACAAATTGTCTCGATTCGATGAACGGAGCAGCCAGGGCCTTACGCTCATTTATCGCAGAACTCAGTTACCGCTAGAGTTCAGCGCTTCGGTCAGTGCAGCTTCCACTTCACTGGCGCTTACGCGCAACGGTTTGTCAGCATCACGGCGACGCTTGCGCTCGCTGTGATAAGCCAGACCGGTACCAGCCGGGATCAGACGACCCACGACCACGTTTTCTTTCAGGCCGCGCAGGTAATCGCGCTTGCCGGTTACCGCCGCTTCGGTCAGTACGCGAGTGGTTTCCTGGAAGGAAGCCGCCGAGATGAACGATTCGGTGGACAACGACGCCTTGGTGATACCCAACAGCACGCGAGTGAACTTGGAAACGAATTTCTCGTCGCCAGCCAGACGCTCGTTCTCTACCAGAACGTGAGTCAATTCCATCTGGTCGCCCTTGATGAAACTGGAATCGCCGGATTCAGCGATTTCAACTTTACGCAGCATCTGACGCAGGATGGTCTCGATGTGCTTATCGTTGATCTTCACGCCTTGCAGACGGTAAACGTCCTGGATCTCGTTCACGATGTACTTGGCCAGCGCACTCACACCCAGCAGACGCAGGATGTCGTGTGGATCGCTCGGGCCGTCGGAGATAACTTCGCCGCGGTTTACCTGTTCGCCTTCGAAGACGTTCAGGTGACGCCACTTCGGAATCAGCTCTTCGTACGGATCGCTACCGTCGTTCGGGGTAATGACCAGACGACGCTTGCCTTTGGTCTCTTTACCGAACGCGATGGTGCCGCTGACTTCAGCCAGAATCGAGGCTTCTTTCGGACGACGTGCTTCGAACAAGTCGGCAACACGCGGCAGACCACCGGTGATGTCACGGGTCTTCGAAGTCTCTTGCGGAATACGAGCGATAACATCACCGATCGCGATTTTCGCACCGTCCGCTACACCGACCAGGGCGTTAGCAGGCAGGAAGTACTGAGCAATTACATCGGTACCCGGCAGCAAGAGATCCTTGCCATTGTCATCAACCATCTTCACAGCAGGACGGATATCTTTACCGGCAGCTGGACGATCTTTGGCGTCGAGTACTTCAATGTTGGTCATACCGGTCAATTCGTCAGTCTGACGCTTGATCGTGATGCCTTCTTCCATGCCCACGTAGGTCACGGTACCTTTCATTTCGGTAACGATTGGGTGAGTGTGCGGATCCCACTTGGCCACGATTGCGCCAGCGTCGACCTTGTCACCTTCTTTAACCGAAATCACAGCACCGTACGGCAGCTTGTAACGCTCGCGCTCACGACCGAAGTCATCAGCGATCGCCAGCTCACCGGAACGGGACACAGCAACCAGGCAACCATCCACTCGCTCAACGTGCTTCAGGTTGTGCAGACGGACGGTACCGCCATTCTTCACCTGAACGCTATCAGCTGCGGAGGTCCGGCTTGCCGCACCACCGATGTGGAACGTACGCATGGTCAGCTGGGTACCCGGCTCACCGATGGACTGGGCAGCAATAACGCCGACCGCTTCACCGATGTTCACCTGGTGACCACGAGCCAGATCACGGCCGTAGCACTTGGCGCAAATGCCGTAGCGGGTTTCGCAGCTGATCGGCGAACGCACGATCACTTCGTCGATGCTGTTCAGCTCGATGAACTCGACCCACTTCTCGTCTACCAGCGTGCCGGCAGGAACGATGATTTCTTCAGTACCTGGCTTGAACACGTCACGGGCAATAACACGACCCAATACGCGCTCACCCAACGGCTCAACAACGTCACCGCCTTCAATGTGCGGAGTCATTACCAGGCCATGCTCGGTGCCGCAATCGATCTCGGTTACTACCAGATCCTGCGCCACGTCTACCAGACGACGAGTCAGGTAACCGGAGTTCGCAGTTTTCAACGCGGTATCCGCCAAACCTTTACGAGCACCGTGAGTGGAGATGAAGTACTGAAGTACGCTCAAACCTTCACGGAAGTTCGCAGTAATCGGCGTTTCAATGATGGAACCGTCCGGCTTGGCCATCAGGCCACGCATACCGGCGAGCTGACGGATCTGCGCAGCAGAACCCCGTGCGCCCGAGTCGGCCATCATGTACATCGAGTTGAAAGATTCCTGGTCGACTTCGACGCCATGACGGTCGATGACCTTCTCTTTCGAGAGGTTGGCCATCATCGCCTTGGAAACTTCGTCGTTCGCCTTGGACCAAAGGTCGATCACTTTGTTGTACTTCTCGCCCTGGGTTACCAGGCCGGAGGCGTACTGACTTTCGATCTCTTTCACTTCGTCGGTGGCAGCACCGATGATGCGGGCTTTTTCATCCGGGATAACGAAGTCGTTAACACCGATGGAAACGCCGGAGATGGTCGAATAAGCAAAACCGGTGTACATCAACTGGTCAGCGAAAATCACGGTCTCTTTCAAACCAACCACGCGGTAGCACTGGTTGATCAGCTTGGAGATCGCCTTTTTCTTCATCGGCTGGTTGACGACGTCGTACGACAGACCAGGTGGAACAACCTGGAACAACAGCGCACGGCCGACGGTGGTGTCGACGATACGGGTGTTCTTGACGCTGCCACCATCACGATCGTTGACGGTTTCGTTGATCCGCACTTTGACTTTAGCGTGCAGTGCGGCTTCGCCGGCACGGAACACACGGTCAACTTCCTGCAGATCCGCGAACACACGACCTTCGCCCTTGGCGTTGATCGCTTCACGAGTCATGTAGTACAGACCCAATACAACGTCCTGCGAAGGAACGATGATTGGCTCACCGTTGGCTGGCGACAGAATGTTGTTGGTCGACATCATCAACGCACGCGCTTCCAACTGGGCTTCCAGTGTCAGCGGTACGTGCACGGCCATTTGGTCGCCGTCGAAGTCGGCGTTGTACGCAGCACAGACCAGAGGGTGCAGCTGGATAGCCTTACCTTCGATCAGTACCGGTTCAAACGCCTGGATACCCAGACGGTGAAGGGTCGGTGCACGGTTGAGGAGAACCGGGTGTTCACGAATCACTTCAGCGAGAACGTCCCAAACTTCCGGCAGCTCGCGCTCGACCATCTTCTTGGCAGCTTTGATGGTGGTCGCAAGACCACGCATTTCCAGCTTGCCGAAAATGAACGGCTTGAACAGCTCGAGAGCCATCTTCTTCGGCAGACCGCACTGGTGCAGACGCAGGGTCGGACCTACGGTAATTACCGAACGACCGGAGTAGTCAACACGCTTACCGAGCAAGTTCTGACGGAAACGACCTTGCTTACCCTTGATCATGTCAGCCAGGGATTTCAGAGGACGCTTGTTGGAACCGGTGATAGCGCGGCCACGACGACCGTTGTCGAGCAGTGCGTCGACGGCTTCCTGCAACATACGCTTTTCGTTGCGCACGATGATGTCCGGAGCGGACAGATCAAGCAGGCGCTTCAAGCGGTTGTTACGGTTGATCACTCGACGATACAGATCGTTGAGGTCGGAAGTCGCGAAGCGACCGCCATCCAGCGGGACCAGTGGACGCAGATCTGGCGGCAGAACCGGCAGAACGGTCAGCACCATCCACTCTGGGAGGTTGCCGGAACCCTGGAAGGCTTCCATCAACTTCAGACGCTTGGACAGCTTCTTGATTTTGGTTTCGGAGTTGGTTTGCGGAATTTCTTCACGCAGACGGCCAATCTCGTGTTCCAGGTCGATAGCGTGCAGCAGCTCACGGACAGCTTCGGCACCCATGCGGGCATCGAAATCGTCGCCGAACTCTTCCAGCGCTTCGAAGTACTGCTCGTCGTTGAGCAGCTGACCTTTTTCAAGGGTGGTCATGCCTGGATCGATAACGACATAGCTCTCGAAGTAGAGAACGCGTTCGATATCACGCAGGGTCATGTCCATCAGCAAGCCGATACGCGACGGCAGCGATTTCAGGAACCAGATGTGGGCAACTGGCGAGGCCAGTTCGATGTGCGCCATGCGCTCACGACGAACTTTAGCCAGCGCGACTTCAACGCCGCACTTCTCGCAGATCACACCACGGTGCTTCAAGCGCTTGTACTTACCGCACAGGCACTCGTAATCCTTTACCGGGCCAAAGATCTTGGCGCAGAACAGGCCGTCACGTTCAGGTTTGAACGTACGGTAGTTAATGGTTTCCGGCTTTTTAACTTCACCGAACGACCACGAACGGATCATCTCAGGCGATGCCAATCCAATACGGATGGCGTCGAACTCTTCGACTTGACCCTGGTTTTTCAGCAAATTCAGTAGGTCTTTCAAGGCCTTTCCTCCTGGCGGAGCAGAGAGCGGGCAATCCTGCCCCGCTCTCGATTCGCGTCACGTGTTATTCGGTTTCCAGATCGATATCGATGCCGAGGGAACGAATTTCCTTGATCAACACGTTGAAAGACTCGGGCATGCCCGGCTCCATACGGTGATCGCCATCCACGATGTTTTTGTACATCTTGGTACGGCCGTTCACATCGTCCGACTTCACTGTGAGCATTTCTTGCAGAGTGTAAGCGGCACCGTAAGCTTCCAGTGCCCAGACCTCCATCTCCCCGAAACGCTGACCACCGAACTGCGCCTTACCACCCAGCGGCTGCTGGGTAACCAGGCTGTACGAACCGGTAGAACGAGCGTGCATCTTGTCGTCTACCAAGTGGTTCAGCTTCAGCATGTACATGTAGCCAACAGTAACCGGGCGCTCGAACTTGTTGCCGGTACGGCCGTCGGTCAGCTGCATCTGGCCGCTTTCCGGCAGGTCTGCCAGTTTCAGCATGGCCTTGATTTCGCTTTCCTTGGCGCCGTCGAACACTGGAGTGGCCATTGGAACGCCGCCACGCAGGTTCTTCGCCAGATCCAGGATTTCCTGGTCGGAGAAGCTATCCAGATCTTCGTTACGACCGCCGATCTGGTTGTAGATCTCGTCCAGGAAGGTACGAAGCTCAGCCACTTTGCGCTGCTCTTCGATCATCCGGTTGATCTTCTCGCCCAGACCTTTGGCCGCGAGGCCGAGGTGGGTTTCAAGGATCTGACCAACGTTCATACGCGAAGGTACGCCCAACGGGTTGAGGACAACGTCGACCGGGGTGCCATTGGCATCGTGCGGCATGTCTTCAACCGGCATGATCACGGAGACCACACCTTTGTTACCGTGACGACCGGCCATCTTGTCGCCCGGCTGAATGCGGCGACGGATTGCCAGGTAAACCTTGACGATTTTCAGCACGCCTGGAGCCAGGTCATCGCCCTGCTGCAGTTTGCGCTTCTTGTCTTCGAACTTGTCGTCCAGCAGACGGCGACGATCAACGATGTAGGCCTGAGCCTTCTCGAGCTGCTCGTTCAGAGCATCTTCAGCCATGCGCAGTTTGAACCACTGACCATGCTCAAGACCGTCGAGAACTTCGTCGGTGATGTCCTGACCTTTCTTCAGGCCGGCGCCGCCTTCGGCTTTGTGGCCGACCAGAGCGGAACGCAGACGTTCGAAAGTTGCGCCTTCAACGATACGGAACTCTTCGTTCAGATCCTTGCGGATCTCGTCGAGTTGAGTCTTCTCGATCGACAGTGCACGAGCATCACGCTCAACGCCGTCGCGGGTGAAGACCTGTACGTCGATGACGGTACCCTTGGTGCCAGTAGGCACGCGCAGGGAGGTGTCTTTAACGTCGCTGGCTTTTTCACCGAAGATGGCACGCAACAGCTTCTCTTCCGGAGTCAGTTGGGTCTCGCCTTTCGGAGTGACCTTACCGACCAGAATGTCGCCTGCGCCAACTTCAGCACCTACGTAAACGATACCGGCTTCATCCAGTTTGTTCAGTGCAGCTTCACCCACGTTCGGGATGTCTGCAGTGATTTCCTCTGGCCCAAGCTTGGTGTCACGCGCCACACAGGTCAGTTCCTGAATGTGGATCGTGGTGAAGCGATCTTCCTGAACCACACGCTCGGACAGGCAGATGGAGTCTTCGAAGTTGAAGCCGTTCCATGCCATGAACGCAATGCGCATGTTCTGACCCAGAGCCAGTTCACCCATGTCGGTGGACGGACCGTCAGCCATGATGTCGCTGCGCTGAACCCGATCACCTTTACGCACCAGCGGACGCTGGTTGATGCAGGTGTTCTGGTTGGAGCGGGTGTACTTGGTCAGGTTGTAGATGTCGACACCAGCTTCGCCGGTTTCAACTTCGTCATCAGCAACACGAACCACGATACGGCTGGCGTCGACGGAATCGATAACACCGCCACGACGAGCCACGACGCAAACGCCGGAGTCACGAGCTACGTTACGCTCCATGCCGGTACCGACCAGCGGCTTGTCAGCGCGCAGGGTTGGTACAGCTTGACGCTGCATGTTCGAACCCATCAACGCACGGTTGGCGTCATCGTGCTCGAGGAACGGGATCAGCGACGCAGCAACCGAAACTACCTGCTTCGGCGATACGTCCATCAAGGTGACGTCTTCAGGCGCCTTGACGGTGAACTCGTTCAAGTGACGAACAGCTACCAGCTCGTCGATCAGGACTTTTTTATCGTTCATCGTGGCCGAAGCCTGAGCGATCACGTGATCAGCTTCTTCGATGGCGGACAGGAACACGATCTCGTCGGTGACCAGAGCGTCTTTCACCACACGGTACGGGCTCTCGAGGAAGCCGTACTGGTTGGTGCGCGCATAGGCAGCCAGGGAGTTGATCAGACCGATGTTCGGACCTTCCGGCGTTTCAATCGGGCATACACGACCGTAGTGAGTCGGGTGTACGTCACGAACTTCAAAGCCGGCACGCTCACGAGTCAAACCGCCAGGGCCGAGTGCAGACACACGACGCTTGTGGGTGATCTCGGACAGCGGGTTGTTCTGGTCCATGAACTGGGACAGCTGGCTGGAACCGAAGAACTCTTTCACCGCCGCAGCCACTGGCTTGGCGTTGATCAGGTCTTGCGGCATCAGGCCTTCGCTTTCAGCCATCGACAGACGCTCTTTGACCGCACGCTCAACACGTACCAGGCCAACGCGGAACTGGTTCTCGGCCATTTCGCCTACGCAGCGAACACGACGGTTACCCAAGTGGTCGATGTCATCGACGATGCCTTTACCGTTACGGATGTCGACCAGAGTCTTCAGTACCGCGACGATGTCTTCTTTGCACAACACACCCGAACCTTCGATCTCGGTACGACCGATACGACGGTTGAACTTCATCCGGCCGACCGCAGACAGGTCATAGCGCTCAGGGCTGAAGAACAGGTTGTTGAACAGAGTCTCGGCAGCGTCTTTGGTTGGCGGCTCGCCTGGACGCATCATGCGATAGATCTCGACCAGCGCTTCCAATTGGTTGCTGGTGGAGTCGATCTTCAGAGTGTCGGAGACAAACGGACCGCAGTCGATATCGTTGGTGTACAGAGTTTCGATGCGAACAACCTGGGCCTTGGCGATTTTCGCCAGGATCTCGGTGTTCAGCTCGGTGTTGCACTCTGCCAGGATTTCGCCGGTTGCCGGATGCACGATGACCTTGGCGGTAGTGCGACCCAGGACGTAGTCCAGAGGCACTTGCAGCTCTTTGATCCCTGCTTTTTCCAGCTGGTTGATGTGGCGAGCGGTGATACGACGACCTTGCTCGACAATAACCTTGCCTTTGTCATCCAGGATATCCAGGACAGCAATTTCACCACGCAGGCGCTGAGGCACCAGTTCCAGGCTGAGGTTTTCACCTTGCACGTGGAAGACGTTGGTGGTGTAGAACGCATCCAGCACTTCTTCAGTGGTATAGCCCAGCGCGCGCAGCAATACCGATGCAGGCAGCTTGCGACGACGGTCGATACGCACGAACACGCAGTCTTTCGGGTCGAACTCGAAGTCCAACCACGAACCGCGGTAAGGAATGATGCGCGCGGAGTACAGCAGTTTGCCGGAGCTGTGCGTCTTGCCACGGTCGTGGTCGAAGAACACGCCCGGGGAACGGTGCAGCTGGGAAACGATTACACGCTCGGTACCGTTGATTACGAAGGTACCGTTCTCAGTCATCAGGGGGATTTCACCCATGTAGACTTCTTGCTCTTTAATGTCCTTGATCGCTTTGTTCGACGATTCTTTGTCGAAAATGATCAGGCGCACTTTTACCCGCAAAGGTACGGCGTAAGTTACACCGCGCAATACGCATTCTTTGACATCAAATGCCGGTTCGCCCAGGCGATAACCGACGTACTCCAGCGCAGCATTGCCGGAGTAGCTGATGATCGGGAAAACGGATTTGAAGGCCGCATGCAGGCCCACGTCGCGGAACTGATCTTTAGTCGCTCCCGCTTGCAAGAATTCACGATACGAATCCAGCTGGATGGCCAGGAGGTACGGCACATCCATGACGTCCGGCAACTTGCTAAAGTCCTTGCGGATACGTTTTTTCTCAGTATATGAGTAAGCCATCAGCGTTCCCCAGCTTGGTCACCTGCTTGTTTGGCCCCTCCCGACGGGAGCAGCCAGAAAATCGTGCAAACCCCATGGTTTGCGCCACCACATCGGGTGGTTACAGCTCGTTATCAGCACCGACCCAGTCGGCTGCCAATAACGGAAAAAGGCCGGTGGCAAGAGCCACCAGCCATCAGCCTTTCGCTTTACGCTCGGGCTGGAGGAGCAAAGTCGATGCTTACTTCAGCTCGACTTTAGCGCCTGCTTCTTCCAGAGTAGCTTTGGCTTTGTCAGCTGCGTCTTTCGAAACAGCTTCCAGAACCATGGCAGGAGCGCCGTCAACTACAGCCTTGGCTTCTTTCAGGCCCAGACCGGTCAGTTCACGTACTGCCTTGATCACGTTTACTTTCTTCTCGCCAGCTTCGGTCAGCATGACGTTGAATTCGGTTTGCTCTTCAACAACAGCGGCAGCAGCAGCTGGACCAGCCGATGCAGCAGCAGCGGTAACGCCGAATTTTTCTTCGAAAGCTTTGATCAGCTCAACAACCTGCAGAACCGACATTTCAGCTACGGCGTTGAGGATATCGTCTTGGGAGATAGACATTGCTGTATTTCCTGAATTGGGGGACGGCCTACGCGGCCATCGAAATAAACAAAAATACGCGAAAGGAGATGTTCAGCCTTAGGCTGCAACAGCTTCTTTTTGGTCGCGAACTGCAGCCAGAGTACGAGCCAACTTGCTGGTAGCGCCTTGAATCACGCTCATCAGCTGAGAAATTGCTTCGTCACGGGTCGGCAGTGTTGCCAGTACGTCGATTTGGTTAGCTGCGAGGAACTTGCCCTCGAACGCAGCTGCCTTGATCTCGAACTTATCCTGACTCTTGGCGAATTCCTTGAACAAACGGGCAGCAGCGCCAGGATGATCCTTGGAGAACGCGATCAGAGTCGGGCCGGTGAACACGTCGTTGAGGACACTGTATTCAGTGTCAGCAACAGCGCGCTTGAGCAGGGTGTTACGTACAACACGTACGTAAACGCCAGCTTCACGAGCCTCTTTACGGAGTCCGGTCATCGCGCCTACTGTTACGCCACGGGCATCAGCCACGACAGCGGACAGAGCGACTTTGGCAGCCTCGTTGACTTCAGCGACGATGGCCTTCTTGTCTTCGAGATTAATTGCCACGGGTTTAACTCCTGCTTGTTACCGTTTCATCTGGCCGAAGCCGGATGTCGTTTTGGTGTCTGATTCGGTAAGGAACCGGGAGCACCATCTGCGTAGGCTTGAGGTTTAAGACTTGCGTCGCCTACGGTCTTGGATAGCCCCCGCCAGGCAGGGACCCCAATCTTTCAATTGGCGCGATCGCTCGCGCCAACCTGTGTCTTACGCGTCGAGCGAGCTTTGGTCGATGACCAGACCTGGGCCCATAGTGGTGCTCAGGGTAACGCGCTTGACGTAAATGCCTTTCGAGGAAGCTGGCTTGATACGCTTCAGATCAGCGATCAGGGCTTCAACGTTTTCCTTCAGCTTGACGGCGTCGAAGCCGATCTTGCCAACGGAAGTGTGGATGATGCCGTTTTTGTCGGTGCGATAACGAACCTGACCAGCTTTGGCGTTTTTAACCGCGGTAGCTACGTCTGGAGTTACGGTGCCGACTTTAGGGTTAGGCATCAGGCCGCGTGGACCGAGGATCTGACCCAACTGACCAACAACGCGCATTGCATCCGGGGATGCGATAACTACGTCATAGTTCAGGTCGCCGCCTTTCATTTCGGCAGCCAGGTCGTCCATACCTACACGGTCAGCGCCGGCAGCCAGAGCGGCCTCAGCAGCTGGACCCTGGGTGAACACAGCAAC
This sequence comes from Pseudomonas mucoides, assembly GCF_015461845.1. Classification (GTDB taxonomy): domain Bacteria; phylum Pseudomonadota; class Gammaproteobacteria; order Pseudomonadales; family Pseudomonadaceae; genus Aquipseudomonas; species Aquipseudomonas mucoides. The sequence continues at coordinate 318,107 of NZ_JACOPW010000006.1, forward strand.
GCGAACGGTCTTGCCAGTGCCGTGCGGCAGCACAGTAGCGCTACGAACAACCTGGTCAGATTTACGCGGGTCAACACCCAGGTTAACAGCAACGTCGAACGACTCGCTGAACTTGACAGTCGACAGCTCAGCCAGCAGAGCAGCAGCGTCTACAAAGTTGTAGGCCTTGCCTGCTTCGATTTTGCCGGCGATAGCCTTTTGACGCTTGGTCAACTTAGCCATTACACACCCTCCACGTTAAGGCCCATGCTACGAGCAGAACCGGCGATAGTACGCACGGCTGCTTCCATATCAGCTGCAGTCAGATCCGCGTTTTTGGTTTTCGCGATTTCTTCCAGCTGAGCACGGGTCACGGTGCCAACCTTAACGGTGTTCGGACGAGCGGAACCGCTAGTCAGACCAGCAGCCTTCTTCAGCAGAACCGAAGCAGGGGTGGACTTGGTTTCAAAAGTGAAGCTACGGTCGCTGTAGACAGTGATGATCACTGGAGTCGGCAGACCTGGCTCAAGACCCTGAGTACGGGCGTTGAAGGCCTTGCAGAATTCCATGATGTTCACGCCGTGCTGACCCAGAGCAGGACCAACAGGTGGGCTTGGGTTAGCCTGAGCGGCCTTCACTTGCAGCTTGATGTAAGCGGTAATTTTCTTGGCCATGAGGCACTCCAATTACGGGTTCAAACGCCTCGAAAGGCTCCCCGGTTACTTGCGCGTTTATCCCAGTGACGACAAAACCCCACAGCCTAGGGCTGCGGGGTTGGGATGCTTGCTCAGCTAGACCTTTTCGACCTGGCTGAACTCTAGCTCTACCGGGGTAGAGCGACCGAAAATGAGCACTGCCACTTGGATCCGGCTCTTCTCGTAATTAACTTCTTCAACCGTGCCGGTAAAATCAGCAAACGGCCCGTCATTGACCCGTACCGACTCACCCGGCTCGAACAATGTCTTCGGCTTCGGCTTATCACTACCATCAGCGACGCGACGCAGAATTGCTTCTGCCTCTTTATCTGTAATTGGCGCAGGCTTATCGGCAGTACCGCCAATGAAGCCCATCACCCGAGGCGTATCCTTGACCAAGTGCCAAGTACCCTCGTTCATATCCATCTGTACCAGCACGTAACCTGGGAAGAACTTGCGCTCGCTTTTGCGCTTCTGGCCATTACGCATTTCAACCACTTCTTCAGTGGGAACCAGAATTTCGCCGAAGCCATCTTCCATGCCAGCCAGCTTTACGCGCTCTACCAACGAGCGCATGACATGCTTCTCGTAACCGGAGTAAGCATGCACAACGTACCAACGCTTAGCCACGGGACACCCTTAGCCGACAATCAAGGAAACAAGCCAGCCGAGGAGGGAATCAAGCCCCCACAACAGCAACGCCATAACCAGAACAACAGCCACAACAATCAACGTGGTCTGCGTGGTTTCTTGGCGAGTTGGCCATACGACTTTACGAATCTCAGTGCGAGCTTCCTTAACCAGTACAAAGAAAGACTTGCCCTTGACTGTCTGCAGGCCTACAAAGGCAGCTACAGCAGCAATGACGAGCAGTGCAAGTACACGGTACAGGATCGGCGAAGCAGAGTAATACTGATTGCCAACAACGCCAACAACCACCAAAGCGACTACTACTAGCCACTTGAGCAGATCGAAGCGAGAGCCTTGAGCTTCAGCTTTAGGAGTCATCTATGAAGATCCTGTGAAAAGAAAGCCAGACACACCAAGTGAATCTGGCAGGTCAGGAGGGAATCGAACCCCCAACCTACGGTTTTGGAGACCGTCGCTCTGCCAATTGAGCTACTGACCTAAAACAAAATCAGGCCGACCATTATGCCGGCCCGAAAAAGACATTACAACAATTTACTCGATGATTTTGGCTACGACGCCAGCGCCGACGGTACGACCGCCTTCACGGATAGCGAAACGCAGACCATCTTCCATCGCGATGGTTTTGATCAGGGTAACAGTCATCTGAATGTTGTCACCTGGCATTACCATTTCAACGCCTTCTGGCAGCTCGCAGTTACCAGTCACGTCAGTAGTACGGAAGTAGAACTGTGGACGGTAGCCTTTGAAGAACGGAGTATGACGGCCGCCTTCTTCCTTGCTCAGAACGTAAACTTCTGCGGTGAACTTGGTGTGCGGCTTAACCGAACCCGGCTTAACCAGAACCTGGCCACGCTCAACGTCGTCACGCTTGGTGCCGCGCAGCAGCACGCCGCAGTTCTCGCCAGCACGACCTTCGTCGAGCAGCTTGCGGAACATTTCAACACCGGTGCAGGTGGTGACGGTAGTGTCACGCAGACCAACGATTTCCAGTGGGTCCTGAACGCGAACGATACCGCGCTCGATACGACCAGTCACAACAGTACCGCGACCGGAGATCGAGAATACGTCTTCGATTGGCATCAGGAACGGCTTGTCGGTCAGACGAACTGGTTCTGGGATGTAGCTATCCAGAGTCTCAACCAGTTTACGAACGGCAGTGGTGCCCATTTCGTTGTCGTCTTTACCTTCCAGAGCCATACGCGCCGAACCAATGATGATCGGAGTGTCGTCACCTGGGAAGTCGTAAGTGCTCAGCAGATCGCGCACTTCCATCTCAACCAGTTCCAGCAGCTCAGCGTCGTCTACCAGGTCAGCCTTGTTCAGGAAAACCACGATGTACGGAACGCCTACCTGACGGGACAGCAGGATATGCTCACGGGTTTGCGGCATCGGACCATCAGCGGCCGAGCAAACCAGGATAGCGCCGTCCATCTGGGCAGCACCAGTGATCATGTTCTTCACATAGTCAGCGTGACCTGGGCAGTCAACGTGAGCATAGTGACGAATCTTCGAGTTGTACTCGACGTGTGCGGTGTTAATGGTGATACCGCGAGCTTTTTCTTCTGGCGCGCTGTCGATTTTATCGAAATCAACGATGGCCGAACCGAAAACCTCGGAGCAAACGCGAGTCAGAGCAGCAGTCAGCGTAGTCTTACCATGGTCAACGTGACCGATAGTACCAACGTTAACGTGCGGCAGCGAACGATCGAACTTTTCCTTAGCCATCGAAACAACCCCCAACAAAAGAATTGAGCAAGTAATATCAACCATTAAAACAAAGGCAGATATTTTCATATCTGCCTTGTTATATGGAGCTCTTGAGCGGATTTGAACCGCTGACCTCACCCTTACCAAGGGTGTGCTCTACCAACTGAGCTACAAGAGCGTAACACTTTGCAGGATCTGCAAACTTGGAGCGGGTAGCGGGAATCGAACCCGCATCATCAGCTTGGAAGGCTGAGGTTCTACCACTAAACTATACCCGCGGAGCTTGCAGCTCTCGCTAAAATTGGTGGAGGGGGAAGGATTCGAACCTTCGAAGTCGTAGACGTCAGATTTACAGTCTGATCCCTTTGGCCGCTCGGGAACCCCTCCTAAGCGAGCCGGCATTCTACATCATGCCAGCCTTCTGTCAAGCATTTTTCTCATTAAAAACCTGAGGTTAGCTGCATTAACACCGCTTCCGCACTGCTGACCGCTAAAGGTCTTCACTGCGAAGCGGGCGCCATTCTATGCAAACTATTCAGCCGGTGCAACCCCCTCACACGGCATTATTTTATGTTTTAACTCATTGAATTCTTTAGAAAGGTTTAGCAGCTGCAAATCATCCAGCAAACGCTGGCTTTCGGGGGCTACACGCACCCAATAACCAGACGACTCGACGGCGTCTTTCGGCAAAGACTGATACTTGACGCCTATCTCTCCCAGTCGGCGCCCTACCAGCAGGACGGTCTCCTGGCGAGCAAAGCCCCCCAAATAGAGACAACCATTAACCGCCTCTGCGGATTTTCCTTTATCTCGAGTCGTTTCCGCCGCCTCGCTTAACAAGCGAATATCCTGTTGCGCCCCTCGGTACAAGCTCAAAGGCGTTACATCTTTCGCCCGCAGCGGGGCCTCTTGTTGATGCCAAATGTAATAGAAGACGTTGAGTACGAGCAGCAAGAGGAACAACCAGCGCATAAAAACCTCAGGACAATGGACATGCCATCGCTAAACCTACAAAAATCAGGTCTGGAACCAGCCTGGCTTCGGGCACGATTCCGGAAACCAGCGTCGCATCGCCCCCGGTAAGGAATACAGTAAACTCATCCCCCCAGTAACTACGCGCCAACTCCAACTGAGTCAGGACAAACCCCCTCAGCATAAGAGAGCACCCTCGCTCTACCGCTTCGACGGTTGTACGGCCAGGAGCGAGACTTTCGAGCGCTCGCTCGGCAGCCAGGTCACCGTATCGAATTTTTCGAGTATGGGTTCGCAACTGGTTGCGCATTAAGGGCATCCCAGGACAGATAAAGCCACCGAGGTGCTCCCCGTCCGCTGCAATGAAGTCGGCCGTCACAGCGGTACCGAAATCAAGCACCAGACACGCGCCGGAAGCCAGATGAAACCCTCCGAGCATCGCAAGCCAGCGATCGAGACCCAGCCGCTCAAACTCGTCATACCCGTTGCGTACTCCGGCCATTTCGCGGGCTGGAGTCGCGCACACCACGGATACACCGAAAGCTTGCGTCAATATAGAAGCTAAAGCAGCGGTTTCTTCAGCCGTTCTAACGCTGACCAACCGACAATGCTTAAGTGCGAGCCCATCTAGATTGCTCAAGCCCTCCAACAAAGCATCATCCGAATCAACCACACCTTCACTAAACACTCGCCGGACATCTGCACAGAGCACACGCCATTTGATAAAACTGTTTCCACAGTCGAGCTCAAGAATCATCGCGCAACCTCAAACTGAGCTCACCACCACTAAAGACTTTTTCAACGCCATTTACTTTCAAGCGCAAAGCCCCCTGACTGTCGATACCCAATACCTCACCATCTATCTGGCTTACGCCGGCAATCAAAGACACTGCCCGCCCCTGCCAAAGATGGTTTTGCTCCCACTCCGACTGGATAGAGGAAAATCCGTCTAACTGGTGTCGAGCCAGGTATTTCTGGAGCATCGAGCCCAATTCCGAAACCAGGTGATTGCGGTCAAAGGCCTTACCTGACTCCAGACGCATTGACGTCCATAGCTGATCAACCTCTTCAGTCATCTGCATATTGACGTTTATTCCAACACCCAGCACTACGTGACAGACATCCGCAGGATCACCCACCAATTCGAGCAATATCCCGGCGATCTTTTTCTGCCCCACCAAAACATCGTTGGGCCATTTTAATCCCGCTCCTGGAACACCGAGCGCTCGCAATGTCTGCATGACAGCAAGACCGACAACGAGGCTCAAACCCTCCAGCTGCCGCATTCCACCATCAATGCGCAATACCAGGCTGTAATAGACGTTCTCTGCAAAAGGGCTGACCCACTTGCGCCCTCGCCGCCCGCGACCAGCTGTCTGGCGCTCGGCAAGCACCAAAAATGGCGCAGCCTGACCACGCTCGATAGCGCGCAAGGCCTCAGCGTTGGTGGAGTCTATTGAGTCGAAGAGCAAAATTGGCCAGCCACAAGCAGGCGCCTCGTCCGATATGGCGACAGGATCCAATAGCGTCAACGGTGCAGCCAGCTGATATCCGCGACCGCGCACCTTATGAACTGACAAGCCAAGCTCAGCCTCTAGATGCTGAAGCTGCTTCCACACCGCACTACGACTGATCCCCAGTGCAGCACCCAGGGTCTGGCCCGAATGGAACCGGCCATCTTTAAGAAGCTTTAACAACGTCAGCATGCAAGTCTCGCCTCACAATGAGGCCCGCATGATAGCCATGCCCCGAGCCGTTGCATAGAAAACCGACAAGACGGATTTCCAGCGGGCAAAACAAAACCCCTACCTGCATACGCAGATAGGGGTTTCGGAATTTAATCTTGACGATGACCTACTCTCACATGGGGAAACCCCACACTACCATCGGCGATGCATCGTTTCACTGCTGAGTTCGGGATGGGATCAGGTGGTTC
>NZ_JACOPW010000007.1 GCF_015461845.1 Pseudomonas mucoides
TCGTTATAGCGCTTGGACATTGCTAAACACCTTCGCCCTCTTGCATGAGTGAGTCAATCAACAAGGGCGACAGGTAGCCTGACACGGAGGGCGTTTGAAAAAAGTGCCTCGCCGTAAGGGCGAAACCGCCAGCGGCCGTTACCGCAGGAATGGATATGTACACCAAGAAAGAGAATGGTCGTCTGTCAGGACGCCTTCGCGAGCAGGCTCACTCCCACAGTTTAAATAGGCGCATACCCGACGCCCGGGCACTCGCACAACAGCGGGGAAGAATGTTAGCGTGCTTGGCATTCTCCACGCCCGACGAGCCCTCCTCCCATGAAAAAGACCGTCCTCGCCTTCAGCCGCGTCACCCCCGAAATGGTCGAACATCTCAAGCAAGACTTCGACGTCATCGTGCCAAACCCGAAAAACGGCGACATCAACGCCCAATTCAACGAAGTCCTGCCCCACGCCCACGGCCTGATCGGTGTCGGTCGCAAACTCGGTCGCGCACAGCTGGAGAACGCCGCCAAGCTGGAAGTGGTGTCCAGCGTCTCGGTCGGCTACGACAACTACGACGTTGCCTACTTCAACGAACGCGGGATCATGCTCACCAACACCCCGGACGTGCTCACCGAAAGCACCGCCGACCTGGCGTTTTCCCTGCTGATGAGCAGCGCTCGTCGTGTTGCCGAACTGGACGCCTGGACCAAGGCCGGGCAATGGCAAGCCACCGTCGGCGCGCCATTGTTCGGCACTGATGTACACGGCAAAACCCTGGGTATCGTCGGCATGGGCAACATCGGCGCGGCCATTGCCCGTCGCGGTCGCCTGGGCTTCAACATGCCGATCATCTACAGCGGCAACAGCCGCAAGACCGAGCTGGAACAAGAACTCGGCGCGCAGTTCCGCACGCTGGATCAATTGTTGGCCGAAGCCGATTTCGTCTGCCTGGTGGTGCCGCTCAGCGAAAAAACCCGGCACCTGATCAGCCACCGTGAACTGGCGCTGATGAAGCCAAGCGCGATTCTGGTGAACATCTCGCGTGGCCCGGTCGTCGACGAGCCGGCCCTGATCGAAGCGCTGCAAAACAACCGCATTCGCGGCGCCGGTCTGGACGTCTACGAGAAAGAACCGCTGGCCGAGTCGCCGCTGTTCCAGCTGAAAAACGCAGTGACATTACCGCACATCGGTTCCGCCACCCACGAAACCCGTGAAGCCATGGCCAACCGTGCATTGGCCAACTTGCGTAGCGCCTTGCTGGGCGAGCGGCCGCAAGATCTGGTCAACCCGCAAGTCTGGAAAGGCTAATGACAACGGGCAGACGTTTTTAAGGGTCTGCCCGTTCGTTCAAGCCAATTTGCCATTCCCCTGCAACGCAGGTGGCTTGGGCTTACGGAATACCAACACGTTACCCAGCATCACCAGCACCAGGCCCACCAATGCCGGTGCAGTCCATTGGTAGCCTTCGGCAAATGCCGACACGTTCAACGCCACCACCGGGAACAACACGGTGCAATAGGCCGCGCGTTCTGGCCCCATGCGCCCAACCAAGGTCAGGTAAGCGGTAAAACCGATCACGGAACCGGGAATGACCAGGTACAACAACGAGCCGATGTAACGGGTGCTCCATTCGATGTCGAACGGAATGCCTTTGACCAGGCACCACACCGACAACATCGCCGCGCCATACGCCATGCCCCAGGCATTGGTGGTCAGCGGTTTCAAACCGGCCTTCTGCTGCAGGCTCGACAGCATGTTGCCGGCCGAGAAGCACAGGGTTCCGAGCAGCGCCAGGCCCAGGCCGAGCAAGGTTTCCGGGCTCGCGGTGTGGCCCGCCAGTTCAGGCCAGAACAGCAGGCCAAGTCCGAACAAACCCAACGCACCGCCCATCAGCACATTGCGGGCGATTTTCTGGCCGAAGAACACCCGCGCATTCAGGGCGTTCCACAACGTTGCGGTAGAAAACACCACGGCGACCAGGCCGCTGGGAATCCACTGGCTGGCTGTCAGGAAACACATGAAGTTGACGCAGAACAGGCACAGCCCCTGCGCCAGACAAATCAAGTGCCCGCGTCGGTTCATCACTTGCAGACGTCGACTCAGCAGCAACATCGCGAACAGCACCAGCGCCGCGAGGCCGAAGCGATAGACGATCGACACCGGAATCGCCACCACGCCCAATTGCCATTTCAAGGCAATCCAGGTGGTGCCCCAGATCAGCACGGTCAGCAAGTACAACGACAGGTTCATGGCAAACACTCCTCAGTAGAGGCTCAGTGTCCTGCGGGCGCTCGGATCGCACTTGCATAAACTTGCGCTTTTGTCCGCGCAGAGGCTGGCAGGCCAACGTCTACGGAGTAGGATGCTAGGCGTTGGAGAGAACCGATCATGCCCGCACTGGAAACGCTGCAAGTCTTTCAAGCCCTCAACCGCTCGCCCAATGCTCGCCTTGAGCACAGCGCCGAGCTCGGTGACGGCATGGCTGCAGCCTTGTGGAGCAACCATCACGACGCCCAGGACTACGAAGCGCCGAGCCATCACACGCTGTCGTGCTACATCGCCGGCGGCACCGGCACCTTCCGCCGCGACCAGCCCGGCACCAAGGGCGGCCCGGACAAGCTGTGCATTCTGCCGGCGGATCACCAGTCAGGCTGGGTGATCAATGGCGACATTCGCCTGGCCCACCTGTATTTCAGCCCCGAACAATTCGCCCTCGGCTGCGTCACGCTGCTGGACCGCGAACCGCGTGAACTGCAATTACGCGAAGGCACTTTCCTCGACGATCCAGCGCAAGCCCGACGCTTTCGACAGATGCTGACCCTCAACTGGGACGAACCCGGCGAACGTTTGCTGACCAGCAGCCTGGCTCATGAAATGCTCAGCCACGTATTGCTTGGCCAGGTCGGCATGCGTGAGGGGTTGCGGCTCAAGGGTGGACTGGCGGCGCATCAGCGGCGGCTGTTGGTTGAGTTCATCGATCATCAATTGGCCGAGGCCATCAGCCTTGGGCAGTTGGCTGCGCTGTGTGCGCTGTCGGAATATCACTTTGCGCGGATGTTTCGCGAGAGCTTTGGTTTGCCGCCGCATCAGTATGTGCTGGCTCGCCGATTGGGCCGGGCGCGGGAGTTGTTGCGCTCGACGTCGCAGCCGTTGGGGGAGATTGCGTTGGCGTGCGGGTTTGCCAGTGCGAGTCATTTCACCAATCGGTTTCGGCAGGCTTTGGGTGGGACGCCTGGGGAGTATCGGCAGGCGTTTTTGCGGTAGTACTTCAGATGATTGGCGCCTGTGAGGCCGCCATCGCGGGCAAGCCCGGCGCCCACATTTGACCGCATTCTCATGAAGGAACTCGATCCCTGTGGGAGCCGGCGGTGCGGCGATTCGACTTGCCCGCGATGAACGATGACGCAGTCTTCGATCAGAACTCCAACGTGCTCGACAACAACACCTGCCGCGAATCCCCCATCGACACAAAGAACCGGCTCGCCGCCGAGGTGTAGTACGTGCGGTCAAACAGGTTCTTCACGTTGAGCTGAAACTTGACCCGCTGCCCTTCAACCTTGGTGTCGTACGTGGCGAACGCATCCGCCACGGTGTAGCTCGGCAGGTCAAAATCGTTCACAGCGTTACCCGCTCGCTCACCGACATAACGCGCCCCGGCGCCGACCCGCAACTGATCGCCACCGACAATGGTGCCAAAGTCATAGACCGCCGACAGCGAACCGCTGTTCTTGGCGACGTTTTGCAGCTGCTTGCCTTTGTAGTCGGGGTCTTCGGTGACTTCGGCATCGGTGTAGGCGTAACTGCCGATCATGCTCCAGCGATCCGTCAGCTGTCCCGTCACGTCCACTTCCAGGCCACGGGAACGCACTTCGCCAGCAGCGCTGTAGATCGTCACCGGGCCTTCGGAGTTGGCCACCAGCACGTTGCGTTTCTTGATGTCGAACAGCGCGATGTCACCGGTGATGCGCCCCGGCAGGTCGAACTTGGCGCCGATTTCCCAGGCCTTGGCTTCTTCCGGCGCAATGCTGCCATCGAGCACGGTGCTGCTGCCGCTCAAAGGCGCGATGGTGGAGTTGGGTTTGAACGATTCGGTGTAGCTGCCGTAGAACGACAATTCATCGGTGTAGCGATAGACCAACCCCGCGCGCGGTACCCACTTCTGGCCGTTGCTGTCGGTGTTGGCCTTGAACGGCACGCCTTTGCCGGCGTATTGGTCGTATTCCTGGAAGCGCCCGCCCGCGACGAAAATCCATTGATCGGTGAGGTGAATCGAGTCCTGCAGGAAGATCGAGTCGCTGCGCAATTCATCGGTTTGCGCGCTGTCCGCCGGGCTGACGGTGGTGCCGGCGACTTCGCGACCGTAGACCGGATTGACGTAACTGAAGGTGCTCAGGCTTTTCTGGCGGATCAGGTCTTCGCGGTAGATCTTGCGGTACTCGTCATCGACGCCGAACACCAGGTCGTGTTTCATCCCGGCGAACTCGACATTGCCTTCGAGGCTGGCGGTGGTGAAGCGGTCGGTGCTGATCGCATTCTGCGTGCCGTCCATGCTGCGGGTCAGCGTGCCTTTTTTGGTGTCGATGGCGGTAACGCGCACCTGGCTGGCGTCGTAGGTTTCACGGTTCCAGCTGTAGCCGAAGTGGGCGGTCCAGTTGTCGTTGAGTTCGTGATCGGCCTCGAAGTGGTACAGGTCCGAACGGCCTTCCATGTTGTTGAACGGCTCGTCGAGGCGCTCGTTGCGCGAGATGTCCAGCGGGTGGTTGGTGCGCGGATCGATGATCGTGCCACGGTCAAACGGGGTCAGGAACTCGCGGTGTTCGTAGGAGAACAGCAGCTTGGTGCTTTCGCCAAACCAGGCCAGCGACGGCGCCACCAGCGACTCGCGGTGGGTGCCGAAATTGCGCCAGTAATCTTCATCTTCGTGGTCCAGCACCATGCGGTAGGCGAGGCCCGAGGTGCCGAGCGCGCCGGTGCTGTCGAGGCTGCCACCGCTGCCGTTTTTGCCATCGCCATAGGTCGAACCGCGCAGGGTCAGGGCGTTGTATTGCTCAAGTTCCGGCTTCTTGCTGACCAGGTTGACCACCCCGCCCGGGTCTTGAATGCCGTACAGCAGCGAGGCCGGCCCCTTGAGCACTTCGACGCGATCGACGCTTTCATTCATGCCGCGGCCCTGCACGATCGGCATGCCGTCGCGCATGATCGAACCGTTACGGTTGTCACCGAAACCGCGGGTCATCACTGAGTCCTGAGTGCTCGCCAGCGTGTTGCCCTGAGTGATGCCGCTGACGTTGGCCAGCGCGTCATCCAGATTGCGCGGCAGCTGATCGCGAATGACCTGGGCCGGGACGACGTTGACGGTCTGCGGAATTTCCTGGAGCAAGGCCGATGAGCGCATCACCGAACTGGTGGGCGGCGGTTGATAGCTCATGGATTGATCGGCGACCGAGGTGATGGTGGTCGCGCCAAGGTTCAAGGTGCCGGCCGTGGGTACGGGTTCCAGCATCAGGGTTTTGGCATCGGTGCGGCGGAAGGTGAAGCCCGAGCCGCTGAGCAAACGCTGCATCGCTTGCTCGGCACTCAACTGGCCGTTGATCGCCGGGGCGGTGAGGCCATACGGCGCTTCATCGGTGTAGACCACGCTGATGCCGGTGACCCGGCTGAAGTCGCTCAGGGCCTGGGGCAGCGGTTTGGCGGCGATGGCGAAACTGAACTGGGCACGCTGTTGCGTGTTGTTGGCTTCAGCCGCCGAGGCAATGCTCGATGGCAGCAAGGCCAGCGCCAACATACTCAGTGCCGAAACACCCAACCACTGTTTGACCGAACCCGATTTTGCCCTGGACTTCATTGCTCATGACCTGTGTAGAACCGCTACGGATGCGAATGACTCGCAGTTTCAGTCACTACACGGATGGGGGTTGGGTTTACCTCATCAAAATGTTGAAAATATTTTTGTTTGAGGGATGTGGTGGTGAGTCTGCACGCCATGGGGCCAGAGGCTTTAGCGCAAAATAATCAGATGCCCCAACACGTTGTGCTGCTCAAACCCCAACACCCCCTGCAACGAACTCAACACCGCTTGCGGATCCTTGCTCGGAAAGCTGCCACTGATTCGCCGTGCCGCCAGCTCATCGTTGAGCAATACAATCCTCCCCGGGTAATAGCGACCGAGGTCCTGCACCACCTCCGCCAACGTCGCCTTGTAATAATTGAGCCAGCCCTGACGCCAGGCCAACTGCGCCTCGCTGTCGACCGCATGCAGTTTTTCCGCCGCGCCCTCGCCATAGGCCACTTGCTGGCCGGCGGTCAGAATTTGCGGCTCGGCGTACTTCTTCGCTGTCACGCCGACCCGTCCTGACAACACCGTGACCTGAGCACCCTGCGGTTGCAGGCGCACTTCAAACTGCGTGCCCAGCACTTTCGCCTGGCCTTGTTCAGCGTCGACCACAAACGGATCACCCGTATGCGTCACGCTGAAAAACCCGGCGCCGCGTCGCAACTGGACGTGCCGCTCACCGCGACTGAAATCCACGGCAATGGCACTGTCGGCATCCAGCGTGACGCGCGATTGATCCGCCAGGGTCACGGTGCGAATTTCCCCCGGCGCCGAGACATAGTCCGCCCCCAGGTCGTCAATCCAACGCGCTGGCTGCCAACCCGCGCCGAGGCCCATCATCAACAACAGGCACGCCGCCATCGCCAACGCCCCCGACCAACGCCGAATGCTGTGGCGGCGCGATTGATTCATGGCATTGAGATAACCCTGCAAGGCGAAAGCGTCTTCATCGGCCAGGGTTCGCGCCGGCGATTCGCTCAATTCCCACAGCACTTGAGCCTGTGCATAAGCCTCGGCGTGTGCGGGATCAGCCTTCAGCCAGTGACTGAACGTGAGTTGATCGCCACTGCTGGGCTGGTCATGCAGCAAGCACAGCCACGCGAAGGCGGCCTGTTCCTGAGCGGGCGTCGGGATGACGCGTTCAAGCTGATTCACGGTGCTTTCCCTGGCGTGCGCGTGGGCGGTTCCCGCAGGCTGGCCTTGCAGGCATCGAGGGCGCGCATCATATGTTTTTCCACGGCACTTTGGGACAAGCCCATGGCCTTGGCGATTTCGGCGTACTTGCGACCGTGGATGCGGTTGAGCAGGAAGATTTGCCGCGTGCGTTCCGGCAAGGCGCGCAGCGCCGCTTCGACGTGACGCAAATCGTTGCCGGCTTCCAGGGCGGCTTGCGGCTCACTGCCATGGCTGTCTGGCGCGTCCGGCATCCAGCCTTCATTGACCCGCACTCGCGTGCCTTCGCTGCGTAAATGGTCGATGGCGATGTTGCCGGCGCAACGTAGCAGGTAGGTGCTGAGTTCCTCGACCTGCACCAGCGGCCGACGCCAGAAACGCAGGAACAAGTCCTGCACCAGGTCCGCCGCCGTCGCCCGACACCCCACGCGCCGGTTCACCAAAGCTTCCATCTGCGAACGCTGGGAAAGAAACACGTGCAGGAAATGCGCGCGTGCCCCGCGGTGTTCATCGTCGTGAGATTCAGGTGGGAGGGTGATCATCGGGTCAGCCTTGCGCACATTCGGCGACGGCCAATCGAGAGCGAACCGGGAGCGTGGTGGTGTCTGTCATGGTGCGACCTTGAAACCGGTAAGGCCGCGTGAAAGTCATCGGGCCAGCGAGGGCGCAATATTAATGATAAATATTCTCATACGCAAAGAGATCTGATTGCCGGATACGGATCGCGCACATCCTGTAGCAGCCTTCGGCAGCTGCTACACAAAACGTGTACCGCCGGAAGCCCGCGAAACCCAGAAACAAGAACGGGCCTGCATCAGCAGGCCCGTTTTCAGGGGGGGAAAGATAAAAAGCGAATCAGCTGTCAGCCGTTTTGCGCGGCTTGCTCGTTCTCGAGAAATTCTTCCTCAAGCAGCTCATCGGCTGCTGCTCGTTCGAACGGCACCACAGCGGCACGTGGTTTGCCTCGCAGTTTGCCGAACAGGTGTTCCAGCGCATGTTCGAGTTTTTCGGCCGCGCCGTCGATCGCCAGTTCCAGGTTATCGGCTTTATGAGTGACAGAAATCGGTTGGTGGCCTTTTGGCCGCGCTTCCAGCTGGCAGCGCATGTCGTGCGGTCCGGGCTTGTCGCCGTTTTCGTCTGACAGGTGGACCTCGACGCGGGTCAGGTCCTCTGCATAACGTTCGAGCGTGCTCTCAATGGTAGTACGTACCCACTCCTCCAGTCGGATGCTGCTTTGAATATGGTTATCGCTGTTGACTTGGATTTGCATAGTTCATCCCTTATTTCAGCTAGCTCGCGAGAGGCCCTTCGGCTAGCCCTTGGGCGTCATCACCGTGACCTCTTACTTACACAATCGGTCTGCGCGCAGAACAATTCAACCCCTAAAAAAAGATAAATATGGATTCGCAAAAAAACCCGGACAACGAGCAAAAGCGCTGTTAAGGTCGGGAGTTGGGTCGACACGCTTCTTTGTCATAATTGCTCACATCTGCTGCTCTGCCAGCGGGTGCAAACTTCGAAAGATCCCCGCCTCCTCCACCAGCCAGTCATGCACCGCGCGCACGCCTGGATGGCTCAAGGCCCCCGGCGCATACAGCAGCATGTAGCGCTTGTGATTGGGCACCGCCAGCCCGAACGGCACGATTAATGTCCCCCGCTCCAGCTCATCGTTGAGCAATGTGCGTCGCGCAATCGCCACGCCCATCCCGGCAATGGCGGCTTCGATGGTCAGGTGATTGCGATTGAAGGTGTGCCCGCGCCGCACGTCGGCGCCCTCGAAGCCAATGGCATTCAAGTAGAACTCCCACTCGGCGTATTCATAACTGCCACGCCAGGCGGTGATGTCGTGCAACAACGGGAAATGCATCAGGTCCGCCGGGCCATGCAGCGGCGGTCGGCCGCGCAGCAGGCTTGGGGCACAGACCGGGAAAATCTGCTCGTCGAGCAAGGCTGTGGATAACAGGCCAGGGTAGCTGCCATCGTTCAGGTCAATGGCCAGATCGAAATCACCTTCGTGCAGCGGCACGCTGCTGTCCTCGGCCACCAGACGCAACTGGATGTCCGGAAAGCGCTGTTGCAGACGTGGCAGACGGGGCGTCAGCCATTTGCTCAGGAACGACGGAATCGAGCGTAGCCGTAGCGTTCCGCTGATCATTCCGGCGTCCAGTCGGCGCAATTCCGCATCAATGCTGCCATACGCCTCGTTGACGGTAATGGCCAGGCGCTGGCCTTCAGCGCTCAGTTCCACCCCTCGCGCACGACGGTGAAACAGGCGGAACCCTAAACGTTCTTCCAGTTGGCGGATTTGCTGACTGACCGCACCCGGCGTGATGTGCAGTTCTTCGGCGCAACGGGTGAACGACAAGTGCCGCGCGGCACAGGAAAACACGTGCAGCCAGACATAGGTCTGGGCATGCAATTGACGGCTCATCGTTTAGTCCCACTAAAGGCTGTCTTAGGAAGTTTCGTTGGTCACGGCGGACCGAGGTTGGCAGTATCGCCTAGATTGCGCTCGTCCTACAAAAATGGCAGCGATTTCTCTTCCATTGCTTGTATAGGGTTTAGCATGGCTATCAGTGTTTTCGATCTCTTCAAAGTCGGCATCGGTCCGTCCAGCTCCCACACCGTCGGCCCGATGCGCGCCGCCGCAACCTTCGCCCAGGCGCTGGTTGACCAGCATGTGCTGGACGCCGTACGTCGGGTAGAAATCCGCCTTTACGGCTCCCTGTCAGCCACCGGCGTCGGCCACGCGACCGACCGCGCCTGCGTCATGGGCCTGATGGGCGAATGGCCGGACAGCATCGATCCCACGTCCATCGACAGCCGTATCCAGACCTTGCGCGAAACCGGTGAATTGCCCCTCGCTGGCACATCCACAATTGCCTTCAACTGGCAGCACGATCTCCTGCTGCTGGACGAGAGCCTGCCCTACCACCCCAACGCGATGTCGCTGACAGCGTTCGGCGAATCCGGCGAACTCTACGAACAAACGTACTACTCGGTGGGTGGCGGTTTCATCATCGAAGCGGCCCAAGCCGAGTCGGGCATCGCGCCTGCCAGCGATGTAGTGCTGCCGTACGATTTCTCCAGCGCCGCCGAATTGCTCCGGCTCTGCAACCAGCACGGTTTGCGCGTTTGCGAATTGATGATGGCCAACGAATTGGCGTGGCGCAGCGAATCCGAGATCCGCCAGGGTTTGCTGCACATCTGGTCGGTGATGCGCGAGTGCGTTGAGCAGGGTTTGCGTCACGAAGGCCTCCTGCCGGGTGGCCTGAACGTGCCCCGTCGTGCGGCGAAACTGCACCGCAGCCTGCTGGAAATCGGCAAGCCGAATGTCATCACCTCCACCCTGTCGGCCATGGAGTGGGTCAACCTGTTTGCCCTCGCCGTGAACGAAGAAAACGCCGCGGGCGGGCGCATGGTCACGGCACCGACCAACGGTGCGGCGGGGATCATTCCGGCGGTGCTGCATTACTACATGAAGTTCAACCCGGACGCGTCGGACGACGACGTGGTTGCGTTCTTTCTGGGCGCGGCGGCAGTCGGCATTCTGTGCAAGAAAAACGCCTCGATCTCCGGCGCTGAAGTCGGCTGTCAGGGCGAAGTCGGTTCGGCCTGCGCGATGGCGGCCGCCGGTCTGGCCGACGTGCTCGGTGCCACCCCGGAGCAACTGGAAAACGCCGCCGAAATCGGCCTGGAACACAACCTCGGCCTGACCTGCGACCCGGTCGGCGGCCTGGTACAAGTGCCGTGCATCGAGCGCAACGCGATTGCCGCGGTGAAAGCGATCAACGCCACGCAAATGGCCCTGCGCGGCGACGGCAAGCACTTCATTTCCCTGGACCGGGTCATCCGCACCATGCGCGATACCGGCGCGGACATGCATGACAAATACAAAGAGACGTCACGCGGCGGTTTGGCGGTGAGCTGGGTGGAGTGCTGATTGCACTGTCTGCGGTCATCTGCGCATTCATGCCCTGAAACGGGCAGGCAAAAAGAAGGCGGGCCGCTTGATGGTCAGGGCACCCGCCTGTTTTCTGCCGTGATCATTGTCCGACAATTTTTCCGGCATGCCCCTTGCTAAGTCACCTCTGAGGCAAAAGGACTTTTGAAACCTCAGCGAGCGATCGGCCGATGGTCTGGTGGTGCGAACCAACCTGGATATGACCGGTCAACAACTGCACGTTCAATCAGGCGGTGACGCATCATGGACAACCCCTTTCAGGTCATTACCGATGCCTTTGCACCGGATTACCAGATCAACCTGAGCATTCAGGGTCTGGACGGCAGCATCATGCTGACCCTCTCCAACAGCGGCCGCGTGGTGGCCAAACGGATGATCAGTGCCGAACAACGCAATGACCCCAAGCGCCTGAAGCGCCTGGTGCAAAGCATTCAGTTCGGCATCGCCATCGAGCAGGGCCACAGTGCCATGACCATCCTCGAAGCCATGACCGACGGCGACAGTCGCTCCCTGCCACCACCGCCAGTCAAAGGCCGGCCGCGACCTTCGATCCGGCTTTAAAGCTCGCCCTTCTCCACTTCGGGATGTTCACTGGAACCCGCACCGACCTTGCGTTGCGGGTGTTCAATCTTCACCGAAGGGAATTGCGACGAGGCGTAGCGCACCACCAGAATCGAAAACGCCAGCAGCAGAATCCCGCCGCACAGGTAGATGATCCCCACGTCCGGCGGATTGTGGTGCGAGACGTTGGAGATCAGCAGTCGCGTCAGTGCGGTGATCGCCACGTAGATCAGGAATCGTACTGGCATGTGGTTGGTCTTGAAGTAAATCCCGACCATCGCCCCCAGCTCGAGGTAGATGAACAGCAGCAAGATGTCGTCGATCTTGATGTGCCCAGCTTCGATCATCTGCAAGAATTCCATCACCGCTGCGTAAGCGGTCACAGCACCGATGGCGAACAGCGCCAGGTAGTGGAACGTCTCGACGAACAGATTGCCCAGGGACTCGGCCAGTTGGTGCACGTTCTGCCGCAGGTTCTCGGCCCAGTTTATTTTCACGATGATGCTTCCTTAGCTCGGTTCGAGCGGATGATGCTGGATTGACGTGACGGTTGTTCTGCATGCAGAAAAAAGGCCAGTCACTCTCGGTGAGATGGTGATGAGTTGTTGCTGGACACTTTTGTGGTGTATCCACTGACGCCATCGCGAGCAAGCTCGGCTCCCACAGGGGATCTGTGACGTTCACAAAACCACTGTGGGGGCGACATAGTTCACCTGACAAACGCCAATTTCGGTCTACATTAAAAAGCCACTACCCAAAGCGCAGGGATTCGCTTATCCTTTTCGCTGTATATAAATACAGTGGTCGAAACAGACAACTAATGTGAAGGCATGTGAGGTGGTGAATGGCCGTCGAAGTGGTATACCGCAGCAGCCGAGATCTGGAGCGCTTGTTCATGGATAAAGCCGAAGCTGACCGTCATGACAAAATGCTCGAACTGGCTGAATTGCTGGCTGAAGTGTTGCAAAAAGCCGTTCCGTCCCTGACTGAGCAGCAAGTGGAAGAAGCCGGGATCTACATGGCGAAGAATCGCGATGTGTTCGCCAAGGCATTCAAGAGCCAGCCGGATGCGTTGTCCGAACTGCTGAATGCGCCGGTTGAAGTGGTGGCACAGGCTGAACCTGCCGAGTCGGTTGAAGCCGCTGAGCCGACACCGGCCAAGCCCGCCAAAGCGACCAAGACGCCGAAATAAGCAACACCCGAATTGAATAGGCCCTGAGTCGAAGGACTCAGGGCCTTTTTCATGTCCCGGACAAAAGAGTCGCTCAGCGGTACAACACTTTCTCTGCCAATTCGTCCGCCACCCGCGCCGGCGAACGTTTTTCCGCTTGGGCATGGGCGAAGACTTCGGTCAGCCGTGAGGCGATTTTTGACAGGTGTGCAGTGATGGTTGTCAGCTCTTCGCCGCGGTGTTTGAGCGAAACGTAGATCAGCCCACCGGAATTGATCACGTAGTCCGGCGCATACAGGATGCCCCGCCGTTCAAGTTGATCGGCGACTTCCAGGTGCGTCAGTTGATTGTTCGCAGAGCCAGCCACCGCCGAGCAGCGCAGTTGTGTCACGGTGTGGCTGTTGAGCACGCCGCCCAGGCCGCACGGCGCAAGGATGTCGCACGGTGTGCTGAGCAGTGCGTCGTTGGCAATCGGGTGAGCGCCCAACTGCTCCATCGCCAATTGCACCTTGCCGTGATCGATATCGCTGACCAGCAGTTCCGCGCCAGCCGCGTGCAGTTGTTCGGCGAGCGCATAACCGACGTTGCCCAAACCCTGGATCGCCACCCGCAGGCCTTCCAGGTTATCGCTGCCCAGACGGGCCATCGCGGTCGCTCGAATACCGGTGAACACGCCCATGGCCGCATGCGGCGCAGGATCGCCGGCCGACGTCGTGCTCGTGACGTGTTGGGTCTGTTGGGCGATGCAATCCATGTCCGCCACCGAGGTGCCGCTGTCGATGGCGGTGATGTAGCGACCGTCGAGCTGATCGATACAGCGTCCGAACGCCTCGAACAGCGCGGCGCGATTTTCCACATGGATCGGGCGAACAATCACCGCCACGCCGCCGCCCTGAGCGAGCCCGGCCAGTGCCGCCTTGTAACTCATGCCTTGCGCCAGGCGTATGGCATCCTCGACCGCGGATTCGTCGCTGGGATAGGCAAGGTAACGACAACCGCCCAGGGCAGGCCCGAGCCGGCTGTTATGAATGGCAATGACCGCCTTCAACCCGGTGACCGGGTCGACGCTCAGATGCAGCGATTCAAGGCGAGTGCTTTGCATGAGAGCGAACATCGCGGGGCTCCCGAATCACTTCTTGTAGTCGCCAGTATAGGCTTGCGCCCAAAAATTGCAGAAGCGCACCGGAATAAGCGGAGCCACATTGCAGGCTTTCGGACATAACCTGAAACCGGATGTGTGCAGCACTGGACGAATGCCGGAGACGGGGCTAAAACGAGGCATCTGCCGGAGATTTTGATGACGCCCCGCCAACGCTTCTTCGATTGCCTGCAACGTTCACCGCCCGCGCTGTTCGAAGCGGCGCTGTGGATGGCGGTCGAGCACGACTCAAGGCTGAATCCCGAGGCCGTGCTGGCCGACTTCAGCGACCTGACACAGCAAGTCAGCCATGGCTTGCCGATGTTACCGGTCAGCGAGCTGGCCCAGCCGTTGTTGCGGCGGATGAATGACCTGGGGTTCGCGCAGGACGACTTCACGCCGCTACGCCCGCAAGTGGCCCTGCTCAATAAAGTGCTGGAACTGCGGCGCGGCCAGCCGCTGTCCCTGGGCCTGATTGCGCTGGAATTGGCCAAACGCCTGGAGATCCCGCTGGTGGGGGTCAACTTCCCCGGGCACTTCCTGCTGCGGGTGCCGGGCGCCGACCACCTGCTGGACCCTTGTGGCGGACGTCGTTTGTACCCCAACGACTGCCGGGAGCTGCTGCAACGTCAGTACGGTCCGAACATGAAACTCGGCGCCGACCATTTACTGACGGCAGACCCGGTGCAGATGCTGCAACGCCTGTCGCGAAACCTGCGTCAACTGCACCTCTCCCACGATGACTACATAGGCGCCTTGGTCGACGCCGAACGAGTGCTGGAACTGGGCGATGCCAGCGCCGCCGATTACCTGGCCCGGGCCAGCCTCTATCAGCGCCTGGACTGCCCGAATGCCGAGCGTTTCGATCTGGAGCATGCGCTGTTGCTCAGTGACGACCCGATCCAGCGGATTCGCCTGACCGAACGCCTGGGGCACCTGCCGCCCAACTCAATCGTCCACTGAGAACCCCTGCAGGCTCATTCCTACAGTTTGATTTCGGTATGGCCTGCATTTATGCCTGCCACAAGCCCGCTCCCACATATTGATCGAGTGAGGCTTTATGGGGTGTCCGGCTGGTTGGCCGGGTGGGCCTTGATGAACGCTGGATGCGTGGCTGCCAACGCCGCGACCCGGCGAATCCGTGGATACGCTTCGAGGGCGATGTTGAATCGCTCGGCCGCGTACAGCTGAGGGATCAGATAGACATCCGCCAATCCCGGCTCATCGCCAAAGCAATACCCTTGATCCCCGATCAACTGCTCCACCGTCGCCAGCCCCTGGCTGATCCAGTGCCCGATCCACTCCACCACGTGCGGTTCGTCATGACCTAACTGGCGCAGCTTGTTGAGCACGCTGACGTTGTGCAACGGATGCACATCGCAACCGATCACCGCCGCCACACCGCGCTCGTGTGCACGGGCGGCTAGGTCCTTGGACAGCAGCGGCACCTGTGGATAACGTTCTTCGAGGTACTCGATGATCGCCGGTGACTGAATCAACAGGTCGCCTTCATCCGTGCGCAAGGCCGGCACCCGGCCTTGCGGGTTGATGCTCAGGTAGGCCGGCTGACGATGTTCTCCACCTGGCGATGCAATCAGGTTGATCGGCAGGGCCTGGTAATCCAGGCCCTTGAGCGCCAGCGCAATACGCACCCGATAGGACGAAGTCGAACGGTAGTAGGTATAGAGTTCCATCACCCGATCCTCTTAACGCGCCGGCAGTACTTTGCCGCGGCATTCGCCGAAACCGATGGACGCGAAACCCTCACGGCGGCAACGGCCACGCAGGATGATCTCGTCGCCGTCTTCAAGGAATTTACGCACTTCGCCCGATGCCAGCTCGATCGGCTTTTTACCGCCCTCGGTGATTTCCAGCAGGCTGCCGAACTGACCGTTTTCCGGACCGGACAAGGTGCCCGAACCGAACAGGTCGCCGGCCTGCAACTGGCAGCCGTTGACGCTGTGGTGTGCAACCATTTGCGCCACAGTCCAGTACATGTGTTGGGTGTTGCTGAGCGTCAGGCGATGGGCCGGCAGGTTTTGCTCGCGCAGGCCTTCGGTGAGCAGCAGCACTTCCAGCTCGATGTCGAAACCGCCAGCAGCCTGGTCGCGCTTGTCGAACAGGTACGGCAGCGGCTGCGGATCACCTTCAGGGCGCGCAGGCTGGGCGCGACGGAACGGCTCCAGCGCTTCGGCAGTGACGACCCACGGCGAGATGCTGGTGATGAAGCTTTTTGACAGGAACGGGCCAAGCGGCTGATATTCCCAGGCTTGAATGTCACGCGCCGACCAGTCATTGAGCAGGCAAAAACCGGCGATGTGATCGGCAGCGTCACCGATGGCAATCGAGTCACCCATCTCATTGCCCTGACCGATCCAGATACCCAGTTCCAGTTCATAATCCAGACGTGCGCACGGGCCAAACGTTGGTTCGGTCTGACCGGCCGGCAGGGTCTGCCCTTTCGGACGACGAACGTCAGTGCCCGACGGGCGAATGGTCGAGGCGCGACCGTGGTAGCCGATCGGCACGTACTTGTAGTTCGGCAGCAGCGGATTGTCAGGGCGGAACAGTTTGCCGACGTTTTGCGCGTGCTCGATGCCTACATAAAAGTCGGTGTAATCGTTGATTTTCGCCGGCAGGTGCATCGTGCAATCAGCCGCCAATGGCAGCAGTTTTGCGCCTTGGGCTTCGATCTTGCCGTGCAGCGTGCTGCCGTCCCTGAACAGTTCGATCAAGCGTTCACGCAGGGCAACACGTGCTTCGCGACCGAGTTCGAAAAAAGCATTCAACTGACCGCCACGGGTCGCTTCGACCGCGGCTTTGGCTGCGCCGTCGAACAGGCCGGCATCCAGTGCCGCCTCCAGATCAAAGATATGGTCGCCAATCGCCACGCCGCTACGCGGGGCCGAACCGTTCACGCTGAACACGCCCAATGGCAGGTTTTGCAGCGGAAAATCGGTATGGCCGTTGGCAGAGGCAACCCAGCTACGAGTGATGGAAGTCTGAGTCATGGGTTATCTCCGGGTCGGGTCGAAAGTGGCGGGCAGCGTGGCCCAGCAGGCATCGTAATTAGTTTGCAGTTGCGGACAGTCGAGGGCAAAACGGCTCGGGCGCAGGACCTGGCTGGTCTCGAACATGAACGCCATGGTGTTGTCGATTTTCGCTGGCGCCAGCTCCGCGTTGATGGCCTTGGTGCAGGTTTCGCCGTCCGGGCCGTGAGCGCTCATGCAACTGTGCAAGGACGCGCCACCGGGCACGAAGCCTTCGGCCTTGGCATCGTAAGCGCCCTGGATCAGGCCCATGAATTCGTTCATCAGGTTGCGGTGGAACCACGGTGGACGGAAGGTTTTCTCGGCGACCATCCAGCGCGGCGGGAAGATCACGAAGTCGAGGTTGGCCAGACCATGCACGCTGGTTGGCGAAGTCAGGACCGTGAAAATCGACGGGTCCGGGTGATCAAAACTAACCGTGCCGATGGTATTGAAACGGCGCAGGTCATATTTGTACGGCACGTTATTGCCATGCCAGGCGACCACATTCAGCGGTGAATGATCAAGCTCACACCCCCACAACTGACCGAGGAATTTCTGCACCAGGGTGGTCGGTTGCTTGAGGTGTTCGTAGTGCGCAACCGGCGTCAGGAAGTCCCGCGGGTTAGCCAGGCCATTGCTACCGATCGGCCCCAGGTCCGGCAGACGCAATGGCGCGCCATGGTTCTCGGCGATGTAACCGCGCGCTTGTGGGTCGAGCAGTTCGACGCGGAATTTCAACCCGCGCGGCAGCACGGCGATCTCCAGCGGCTCCAGCTCCAGCACGCCAAGTTCAGTGGCAATGCGCAAACGGCCAAGCTCAGGCACCAACAGCATTTCACCGTCGGCGTTGAAGAACACGCGCTCCATGGAGCGGTTGGCGCGATAGCTATGGATGCTGATTCCGGCCGGTTTTTCCGCGCCCGAGTTGGCCGCCATGCTCACCAGCCCATCGATGAAATCGGTCGGCTCGGTCGGGATGTCCAGCGGGTTCCAGCGCAGGCGGTTGGGGGTCACTTCACCCAATGGGCCGCCGGCCAGTTGCCGCTCCAGTTTGACGAACGCCGGATGATTGGCCGATGGTTGTATGCGGTACATCCAGGTCCGCCGCGCTTCGCTGCGAGCCATGGTAAACGCAGTGCCGGAGAACAATTCGGTGTAGAGGCCATACGGGGCTTTTTGCGGGGAATTCTGGCCGACGGGCAGTGCGCCGGGCAACGCTTCACTGCTGAATTCATTGCCGAAGCCGGACTGATAAGCCAGCGCTGGCGCGGTTGAATCAGGGTTCATGGAGCCTCCTGAACGGGGACTAGGCGATGGCCTGTCACTCTGTTGCAGAGGTTCGGCACGCCAGGGTTATTTTTATCGTAATCTGATTACGCATAACGTAATTTGATTGGTATTGACCGTCAAGCTATAAAGACGCCCATTCGTCCCGGGATCAGACCGCCTCCATGGAAACGCCGCGCAACAACGACAAACAGAAAGTCCGCTCGGCCGAGGTCGGCACTGACATCCTCAAGGCCTTGGCCGAGCTGTCGCCCTCGACCTCCCTGTCGCGCCTGGCCGAACACGTGCAGATGCCGGCCAGCAAGGTTCATCGTTATTTGCAGGCGCTGATCGCCAGCGGCTTTGCCGAGCAGAACCCGGCCACCAACCATTACGGTCTCGGCCGTGAAGCCTTGCGTGTCGGGCTCGCTGCACTCAACAGTATGGACGTGCTGAAAGTCGGCGCCCTGCCCCTGGCCGAGCTGCGCGATGAGCTGAATGAAACCTGTTTTCTGGCGGTGTGGGGCAATCAGGGCGCGACCGTGGTCCACATCGAACCGGCGGTGCGTGCGGTAACCGTGGTGACGCAATTGGGTTCGGTGCTGCCATTACTCAGTTCGTCCACTGGCCTGGTGTTTGGCGCTTATCTACCGAAACGGGAAACCGTGGACTTGCGCAATCAGGAACTGCACAACGCCACGGACCATATCTTGGCGGACGATCAAGCCTATACGGCCTTGTGCGAACAGATCCGCGAGCGCGGCCTGCATCATGTGCATGGGTTGTTGATGCCAGGGGTGGATGCCTTGTCGGCACCGATATTCAACGCCGTGGGGAATGTCGCGGCGGTCTTGACCATTGTCGGCCCGACCTCGTTGTTTCACGCCGACGAAAACGGCCCGGCGGCGCAGCGATTGCTGGCGGCGACGCGGGCCGTGAGCTGGCGGATGGGGTATGAGGCATCACCGATGTCTCAAGACCGGAGCTGATCAGCTCCGATCAATCATCCTCGGGATAACGCCTGGATGTGGGTCCGACCGTCAACCGATCACGTGGGTCGTACTCTCGGGGGTCCAGTGCGGCACAGCCACCGCCGTGACATAACTGATTCCAACCGGCACGCCCGTGACGGCGGAGAGCACGTCGCTCAGATCCCTGATTGTGGACAGCAGGCCAAGTGCTGAGGCCGCCGATCCTACCGAGGCGACTTTACCCAGGTACATGACGATTGCCCCACGCCACGCGGTAGCAAAATGCGCATTGGCGCCTGCAGAGTCGCCATGGCTGGATGCAATGATGCCTTGCACGATCGAATGACTGATCTTCAACACGCTGACAACGAAACCCACCGGCGGGACAAAGATTGAAATCACATCCAATGCCACTTCGAGAAGAATCTTTGTCTCCTGCCAGAACGCTTCGGCTGGCGAAGTGGTCAGCACATCCAGATCATCAAGCGAGCGATCAATCAGGCTTTCGTATTCGGCCTTGAAGTTGTAGACCGGATAAGTACCGCCTAACCCGGGCACTGGCTGCGAACCTCGCGGATCACCGGACTTGCTGATGTAAGCGCCGACCCTGTCCCTCCCACGCAAACCGGCCAGACTCAGAAGATGCTCACCCAAAATGCGATCGTTCTCGATAGCCTTGGATAAATCACCGACCCAGATAAAGGCTTTGCCGGGCGAATTCGGGACATAGGCGAACTTCACATGCCCCTCACCAAAAACATACCCTCCCGTGATGCGCGCACCTTCAAGCCAGAATTCGTAAACCCCTTCGCCAGAAGATAGTTTTATAGCAGAACCGGCTCTTTGCACGCCGTGAGCTTCGTGCCCAATAGCAAACAGTCTTTCGCTCAATCCAACAAACCGACACTCTTGGCTTTCGCAACCGCTTGCGTCCGGCGCTCCACACCCAACTTCCCGTGAATTCTCCGTGCATGTGTTTTCACCGTGTGCAAGGAGATAAACAACTGCTCGGCTATTTGTTGATTTGAATTGCCCAGCGCAATCAGCTTGAGCACTTCCACTTCACGCAGACTGAGTGGATTGATTTCACTCACCGGCAGATTTTTTTCCGAACGGTCCCAAGCCTCCTCCAGTACCGGCAAAAGATCAGGCTGACGCAATTGCAACTCACTGAGCGCCTGGTGAAGGCTATGGTGCCTGGAGAGATTCAATCCTTTGCGCAACCCATCCCGGGCGCCGACCATGTCACCGTTCTGCCACGCGACTTCAGCCGCGGCGAACAGCAATTCAACCTCCAGCGCCCGCATCCCTGCGCGTTGCGACTGCTCAAGTGCCTGGGCGAAATGGTTCAGCGGGTCTTTGGCCTGATGCAGAGCGACCTTTGCCAACACCAACAGATAATCGATACGCGCAATCAACATCAGGGTCGCGGGAGGCGCCTGCCTCGCATGCGGACCACGATAGTGGCGCAGTACACGACTGAGCGCCTCATGAGCCAGTTCCGGGCGCCCCTGCTGAAGCCAGAATTGACTGCTGATCTGCAACAGCACACCGCGGTAAACGGTGTCAGGAATCTGCCGTTGCTGCATCAAGCGCTCGGCATCGCGCAGCTGGACAAAGGCTTGGGCGTAGTCGCGCTGATTGGCCGCCACCTGCGCCAAACCGAGGAAACCGTAAAGCACCCGTTTGTCGTGGTTGCGCAAACAGATGAGCAGCCCCGCTTCGAAATACGCGGCAGCCTGCGCATCCAGGCCCTGGCACAAACTCAAGCGCCCACGGTGCAAGGCAATTCGCCCGAGCAGGGGCTCGGCGATCCGCGGCTGTTGAGTGAGCAAGCCCTGAACGTTGGCGAGCAACTGGTCGGCTCGTTGAGGGGCTCCACGTTGCTCCAGCAATTGCGCATGATCGAGCTCCAGCAGCCCTTCGAAAACCAGCGAGCCTTGCGCCCGCGCCAGGCACAACGCATCGCGGTTTATCGCCTGCGCCACTTCGAGCTCCCCCCTGAGCAGGGCCTGTTGCGTCAGACCCGAAAGGCACATCAAGCGCACGGTCCACAGGTCAGGACAGAGCTCGCTCAGCGCCTCAAGAAAATGCGCGCGCGAGCCCTCCATACGCCCTTGCAAATGCAGCAACCAGCCCTGCTGCGCCTGCCACCGTGCGATCAGTTGTCGCTGCTGGACCGCCGAGGGTTGTGGGGTAAAGCGCGACAACTGTTCGATGCAATCGGCGGCTTGCTCGAATCGTCCGGCAAACAACAATGCCGCAGTGATCAAACCGACCAATTGCGCTGAGCCGAACATAAGCTCTGCGCCTTGATGCTCATACAAACGCAACAACAGCACGACCGTCTGCTCCTCGAACAAATGCTCGAAACTGAAGTGCTGCAACAGACTCACCGCGACCTCAAACTCTTCAGCCAGCAGGGCCTGCTCGAACGCCGCTTTCCAATCCAGTTCAGCGGCGAACCACTGACAGGCGCGGCGATGCCAGGAACGTCCGGCCGGCCATTGTTCATCTCGCATCAATTGCATGAGTGGAGGGAAGATCTGCAGCCAGTCGGCCGAGTCCTGCCAGGGCTCGATAAAGCCCCCCAGATCCTGCAACGTCTTCAGGCATTGCGCGCCCTCCCCTGCGCCAAACAGGTGATCGCACAAACGTGCATTGAAGCGAGGCAAATGCGCGAGCACCCGCCAGGCCTCTGTCAACTCAGGGGTCAGGCTGGTAAACAGTTCGTGTTCGAGGTAATCGAGCAATGTGTCAGGTCGGCTGTGATGCGGGTCGTTACGCGACCAGTCGCATTTTTGCAGCAGCGCAACGCGTACTCCAGCACACCAACCTCCGCTGAGCTGGATAATCTTGCTGGCGGCGGTGCTTGCATCGGCCGGTGTCAGGTGGCGCAACAGCGAGGCAACCTCGGTTTGGTTGAAGGCCAGCGTGGCGCGCTCGCATTCGTACAATTCGTCATCGAGCAGCAACCGCGGCCAGTTGCATTGCGGGCGACGGCGGGCGCCCAGCCACCAGGTCAGCGCCGGGCTGCTGACGGCCAGCATGCGATCCAGCAGCTGATCGAGTTCCGGGTTCGGAACGCGGCAATAGTCATCGAGAAACAGCCAGGTCGGCACTTGCAATCGAGCCATCGCGCCCAGCATCGCCGGCTCTTCTGACGAAGCCAGCCCCAGCGCTTCTGCCACGCTCTGACGAAAATCCGCCGCGCTCATCACCCTGCCCGACAACGGCAACCAGCACACCCGGCACTGCGGCGGCGCCTGCAACAGGCAGTCGGCAAGCAGCGCCGACTTGCCACTGCCAGCGGGTGCGCAGATCAATTTCACCCGCGCGGTAGACGCCAGCAACGGCTCGCTCAAGCGCTCACGCGACAGGTGATGAGAAGACAGACGGGGCAGGAATCCGGAACGGTCCAGACACGGAGTCATGGCGGTCATTGCAGCGTGCCTTTTTATAATTGTGAGGCCACCCTAGACCTGTCTAACCCGCTTGTTGAGAAGTATTCAGGGCGTTGATCGACAGCCATAAAAAAGGCGACCCATCGGTCGCCTTTTGCACGGTGAATGGATAAAGCCCTTACCGAACCCCCTCCGCACGCAGCGCCGATGGCGTGTAATCGGCGATCTTGGCTTCGAAGCCAAACTCGAAACTGTGCTTCTCTTCGTTCTTCATCCCCAGCGCGATGTATCGGCCGGCGATGATGTCGTAGAGCGCTTCCAGCGTGTACGCCTGAGTCTGGTGATCGTAGTAATACTGAGCATGCCCTTCAGCCACTCGCCACAGTTGCCCGCGACCGTCGTAGTGATCCGCCAGCGCCACTTGCCAACTGTCTTCATCGATGTACATGTGGCGCTTGGCGTAAATGTGGCGCTCGCTCGGCTTGACCGTGCCGACCACTTCCCAGACACGGTGCAGTTCATAGCGGGTCAGGTCCTGATTGATGTGCCCGGCCTTGACGATGTCGTCGTATTTGAGGTTTGGCGAGTCGAGTTTGTAGCTGTTGTACGGAATGTACATTTCCTTCTTGCCGATCAGTTTCCAGTCGTAGCGATCCGGCG
This sequence comes from Pseudomonas mucoides, assembly GCF_015461845.1. Classification (GTDB taxonomy): domain Bacteria; phylum Pseudomonadota; class Gammaproteobacteria; order Pseudomonadales; family Pseudomonadaceae; genus Aquipseudomonas; species Aquipseudomonas mucoides. The sequence continues at coordinate 23,159 of NZ_JACOPW010000007.1, forward strand.
CACCGGAGAACATGTCGAAGTTGTCGGAGGTGCGCAGACCGTCAGCGGCGGTGCCCGGGCCGTCATAGGCCACTTGCGGGGCGCGACGTACACGACGCTGGCCGGCGTTGTAGATCCACGCCAGACGCGGTTCCTTCACCTGATCGAGGGTTTCGTGCACCAGCAGCACGTTACCCGCCAGACGCGCTGGCGCGGTGACCGACTGTTTGAAGAAGGTCAGCACGTTGGCGGACTTGTCCGCATCCAGGTCCTTCATCAGTTGCGGGACGGCGATTTCTTCCTCGAAGCGGATCGGCGTGTAGCTGCCGTTCGTTTGCGGGGTCACCTGGGTGATGATGCGTTTGAGGTTACCGCCGTGGTATCGGGTGATGTGGTTCCACATCACTTCGACGCCGTTCTTGGGAATCGGGAACGCGTAGTAGCGGTTGCCGGTGAAACCGGCCAGGCCGTTACCATCGTTGATGGTGGTCACGTTCAGCGCACTGCGCTTGGCCGACTCGTAGATTTCCGGCGGCACGGCCACGGTGCGATGGGTCGGGTAGACCGGGATCTTGTAGGTTTCCGGGTAGCGCTTGAACATCGCCACCTGGCCTTCCGACAGTTTGTCCTTGTACTTGTCGACGGTCGCCGGGGTGATCACGAACAGCGGTTTTTCGCTGGCGAACGGGTCAGCGAGAAAGCCTTTGCTGTCCACCGCGCCAGCGTTTTTTGGAAGGCCACCGGTCCAGGCCGGGATCGAGCCGTCGGCGTTACCGGCCTTCTCGGCCCCCAGCGGCGTGAGGCTGGTGCCGAGTTTGTTGGCTTCTTCCGGCGACACTGCCGCCATCACGTTGGCGGCCAGCAAACTCAGGGCCAGGGCGCTGCATTGCAGAATCATCTTGCGCATTGAAATCATCCTTCTCAGCCAGATCAGAAGTTCACGCCGAAGCTCAGCGCCACGAAGTCGCGGTCTTCGAGGACGTTGTAGTCACCGCCGAAGAAGTCGGTGTAACTGAGGCTCGCGGTATAGGTGTTGCGATAGTCGGCATCGACACCGACACTGACCGCCTTGACGCCTTCGTTGAACAGCCCGTTGGGGCCGTAACCGGCAACGTCATGGGACCAGGACAGGTTGGGCTTGAGGTTGACCCCGGCGAACACGTCGGCGTAATCGAGGATTGCCCGGGCGCGGTAGCCCCACGAGGTCGAGGTGACAAAGCCTTCGGTGTCGCCACCGAAACCGTACTGGCCGTACACCGAGTCGCGGCCGTAACGCAGCTGACTGCGCCCCTCCAGACCACCGACGTGAACCACGGCCGCTTCGCCCACCACGGTCAGTCGTTGCGCACCCAGTACCTGATCGAAGAACTGCGTCAGGGTGCTCTGGATTTGCGTGACTTCCTTGCGGCGGTAGCCTTTGTTGTCAGCGCCAGGCGTGGTGGCAATCGGTGATGCAGCACCACCGGCAATCGGGTTGAGCAAGGCCAGGGTCAGGTCGTTGGTGTTGACCTGTACCGGGGCGTTCGGGCGATAGCTGATCTCACCGCTCCACGCCGTGCCGGTCGGCAAGGTGGTGGAGAAGCTCGCGCCATACAGACGAATGTCTTCCGGGTAATCGAGGTAGTACTGGCCGCGACCGAGCATCACGCTCTGCGCCAGCCCCGAACCGCTACCGGGTGCCAGACGGTTGGCGATACCGACCATGCCCGGCAAGCTGGCCAGTGTCGACGCGCCGGCCGTGACGGTGCCCACCGTCGGTGTGCGGCTGTGGTAGTTCATGAAGTACAGGCCGTACTCGGTGTCATCACCGAGCCAGCGCAATGCGGTGCCCCACTGCCCGGAGTCCCGCGCATCGCGGTCGCCACCACGGGGAACGACCACGCCTTCGCGGGTCACTTGAATCGGTTGGCCAAACGCGGCTGCCAGCGGCGCCAAAGGAGCAATCGCCGGGCTGCCGACGGTGTAGTTGTTGTTGCAACCGTCCGCCGCCACGTCGACAGCGAAGAACGTGCCGCAGTTGTCGAGAACGGTCTGGTCCCACTCCAGTTGGTAGAACCCGTCGACCGAGAGCTGATCCGTCAGGCCTTGGGAAACGTACAGCATGTTCACGGGGATCAGGCCTTCCTTGATCTCGGCACCGGGGCGACGGAACGCAGAAACGTCGATCGGGTTGATGCTGTTGATCGAGTTGCCGATGAAGGTACTTTCACCCCAGCTCACTACTTGCTTGCCGGCGCGCACGCTGCCCGGAAGCTCAGCGATGGAGTAGTTGTGATAAACGAAGGCGTCGAGGATTTGCGCGCCGGAAGACTTGGCGCCTTCCTTGCGGCCGTGGTCGCTGATTTGTTTGAACGGACGATCTTCATCCTGCAATTCGAAGTCGTACCAATACTTGCCCCGCACGAACACACCGGTGTCGCCGTACTTCAGTTCGAGGTCGTGGATGCCCTTGACGATTTTGGAAAAGGTTTCGCCCTTCCCGAAGTTCTGCCGTCCGTCATCCCCGGTCGACGACTGCCCGGTCCCGCCGTTGACGGTGCCCACCAACGATTTCTCGGCATCGCGCATGCCCCAACTCGCGCCGACGGACAGTGAGGAGTCAAACGTGCCCTCGATCTCGCCGATATTGAATGAAACAGCCTGCGCCTGGGCACAGCAACCCAAGGCCACCGCAGCGGCCAGCGCTTGCGGTTTGAAGATGGCGCGCATTGTTGTTTTTGTCATGCGTCTTCCCCGGTGAGTGACAGAAGGCCCCACCCTACTGCCGCAACCGGGGAGCGATAAGCGCACCAAGGAGGTATTCGCGGTGTACCTCTAAAGGATGAATGGCCAGACGGGCCGCGGCTTTGCGCCGGGCATCGATGGGCTGGATGGAGGGTTATCAGCCAGACGCATGGGCCTGGCGACCACCGACCTGTAGCAGCTGCGGAGCAACGCGAGGCAGCTGCTACCTGGGTGTGGCCAACCGGGACTGTTACTCAGGCTGCAACACTGCATGTCGCGAATCGCTATTTTTCCTTTGGGCTCAACGGCTTATTCTTGCCGGGCTTTCACGGTGAACCGCCGGACAGCACGAAGCCATGGCGTGTGATCAACCCACGCCATCGGCGACAGAATCCAGATGAATCGACGCTTTTTCGATTGATCGCCCCGTGTACACAGACGTTGATTTGTAGCTCCTGATCCAACGTCTTACTTGGCCGCTGCGTTTGCAGCGGCCTTTTTTATGGGCGACATTCCAAGATTAGTAGACTGACAAACGAGCAGAGTTGCAGACAGTTCTCTATATACCTTTTCGCTAATCGAGTGCGCGGCTATCGGTGGCAGTTCAACTCTATTTATCGCCCCCCTACACAGACTTCGGAAAGCGACTACAGGACTCAGTAAACACGCGAAGCGCAACAGCTATTAAGGTTAATTACAGCTCAGCCATCAATACTAACTACGGCTGACTTCAATTTAACCAAGAGCCGTTTTTTCATGAAACCCGTCATCTACAACAAACACCACGCCACCCAGAGTTCCAACAGTCGCGTACGTTTTCTGATTTTTCACTACACGGCCGGCAACTTCTCCAGTTCGGTCAATGCATTGACCGGCCCGAATGTCAGCGCACATTATCTGGTTCCGGACATCACCGATCCGAGTTACTTGAACGCCGGTTACACCGGGCAGGAGGTCTTCAGCCTCGTCGACGAAACCAAACGTGCCTGGCATGCGGGTGTCAGTCAGTGGGGTAACCGCAGCAACCTGAACGACACGTCTATCGGTGTCGAAATCGTTAACCTGGCGACGTTCAGCCAAGGGGTGTTCAATTTCCCGCCGTATCAGCCAGAACAAATTGCTGCGATTGAAGATCTGGCGCTGAACATTCTTGAGCGCTATCCGGATATCCGCCCGACCCACGTCTTGGGCCACTCTGACGTTGCGGTCGGCCGCAAGAGTGACCCAGGGCCGAAGTTTCCCTGGCAGGCCCTGTACTTGAAAGGCATTGGTGCCTGGTTCGACGATACCACCCGCGACGCCTATCTTCAGCAATACAACGAAACCGGCATTCCAGCCCGAACCGAATTGCTCAAGCAGTTCAAAACCTATGGCTATGACGTTTCAAATGCGTCTACCGATCAAGGCTTCATGCAACTGGTTCGAGCCTTTCAGTTGCACTTTCGCCCTCAAACATACGACGGAATCATGGACGTGCAAACGGCGGCGAATCTGGCCGCATTGGTTCGCAAGTACTTTCCTTGATTATCGCTGCAGCTCCGAACACTAAGCACCAGCAAGGTCATCAACAGTGACCTTGCTGGCCTCCATCAAAGCGAATACTTCTGCAAATTTCCCATCATTTCCTTCAGCGCTTCAATATTGTCCTTAGGATGCGCCGCGCCCTCGAAATCACAAATCTGCTCCCACTGCGCCGCTACATCCTCCGGCGAGAACCCCACCCGCGGATCGAACCCGGCACCGAGGCTGCGTTCCCAGCGCACCTTGCCCATCCAGCCGCCACCGACTTCAAACAAACCGGAAGTCTCCTTGCAGTTTTCACTGGCCAGGTACACCACCAGCGGGCTGACCAGTTCCGGTTTGAGTTGTTCGAACACTTGCGGCGGGATGAGGCCTTCGGTCATGCGCGTGCCGCCAGTCGGAGCGATGGCGTTGACCAAAATGTTGTTCTTGCGCCCTTCAATAGCGAGGGTGCGAGTCAGGCCGTAGAGGCCGAGTTTGGCCATGCCGTAGTTGGACTGGCCGAAATTGCCATAGATGCCCGAGGTCGACGCGGTGAAGATCACGCGGCCATAGTTTTGCTCGCGCATGTGCGGCCAGGCGGCGCGGGTGACTTTGTAGGCGCCTTCGACGTGGACGCGGTAAACCAGGTCCCAGTCGGCGTCATCCATCTTGTGGAAAGTCTTGTCGCGCAGGATCCCGGCGTTGTTGACCACCACATCGACACGGCCGAAAACATCGAGCGCGTGCTGGACGATTTTGTCGCCGTCGGTAACCGAATCATGGTTGGCTTCGGCGATACCGCCAGCCTCACGAATCTCGGCGACCACGCGATCTGCTGCGGACGCGTTGGCACCCTCACCTTGCGCCGAGCCGCCGAGATCGTTGACCAGCACTTTGGCGCCCTGTTTGGCGAACAGCAGCGCGTGTGCCCGGCCCAGGCCGCCGCCTGCACCGGTGACGATCACGACTTTATCTTCGAAGCGCACAGACTCATTCATGGGGAGAACTCCAGCAGGCCAGGGACAATAAGCCCGAGTGTCAGGCACGGCGCTGCGGGTCACAATGAATAGGGGTGAGGCTGAATGGTGCCCGATAAGGCAGGGGGATAATCAGGAGTACGCGAACCTGCGCGGCGGCAAAATCAGCCGATCACGAAACTCCAGATAGTGCTTGAGCACCTGCACCGGCGCTTCAGTCTGTGGGTAATGGCCAATCTCGGCCAGCAGAACCGTGTCCGGATTGGGGATCAGCTCCCGATAGCGCGCGACCATGTGTGCACCGGAAATGGGGTCGACCTCGCCATCAATGACACGCAACGGCACTTCACCGCGCTGCATGGCGTCGACCCAACGATCGCGATGGACTCGCCGCTCCGGGATATAGGTGATGAGCTTGTGCATGATTCGTGGGCCGTGATTGCTCTCGACCAGCCCCCAGAAATCATCCATCTCACTTTCAGTCGGCCGGGTCATCCGCCCGAAAATCTGCCGAAAACTCTTCACCAGCGCGTCACGCGTGAAGGCGCGGCCAATCATCCAGCCCAAGGGGCTGAGCAGCAGCTTTTGCGCCAGCAGCGGACGATGGGTTTCGGGAAACAGGCCACCGTTGAGGAACACACAACTGGCGAGGTGAATGCGGGTTTCGTAATGCCGGGCCAACAGTTCCTGCGCCACGCTGTCGCCATAGTCGTGAGCCAGCACGTGCACCGGTTGGGTGACACTCAAATGCGCCAGCAACGCCTGTTGCAAGTCCGCCTGTTCGAGCAGGCTGTATTCGTGGTCCACCGGTTTGGCAGAGTCGCCGAAACCGAGCATGTCGCAGGCAATCACTCGATAGCGTTGCGCCAGTGGCTGCCACAAGTAATGCCAATCCCAACTGGCAGTCGGAAAGCCATGAATGAGCAACAGCGGCTCACCCTGCCCGGCCGTCCAATAGCGAATGGTCTGGCCACGGAATACGAACGTCTGGCCGCGTTTGCGCCAGACACACAGGGGGATCTCGGCGAGTGGCATTAGAGTTTATAACCCGGGTCTTGTTGATCGAGTTTGCGTAGCAGCGCCGGCCAGGCCAGCGCGCCACCCATCCCTTGAGCACTTTTGGTCACGCCGGCGATCATCGCCTTGGCGCCCGCCAGAATCTGCGGTTGGATGGCGATCAATTCGGCGCCGCCATTCTGCGCCAGCACCTGAATATCGCAGGCGCGCTGGAAGGTAAACATCATCAGAAACGTATCGGCGATGGTGCCACCACAGGTCAGCAGACCGTGGTTGTGCAGCATCAGGAAATTGTTTTCACCGAGGTCGGCTTGCAGGCGTGCCTTCTCTTCATGGTTCAGCGCCACGCCTTCATACGCGTGGTAAGCCAGGCTGGACAGGACAAACAAGGATTGCTGACTGATCGGCAGAATGCCCTGTTTTTGCGCCGAGACTGCAACACCCGCCGCGGTGTGGGTGTGCAGTACGCACACCACATCGTGGCGAACTTCATGCACGGCGCTGTGAATGGTGTAACCCGCCGGGTTGATCTCGTAAGGACTGTCCATCAACTTGTTGCCGGCCTGATCGACCTTGACCAGGCTTGACGCGGTGATTTCGTGAAACATCAGCCCGAACGGGTTGATCAGAAAATCTTCGGTGCCCGGCACCTTGGCCGAGATGTGCGTAAAGATCAGATCGTCCCAGCCATGCGCGGCGACCAAACGATAACAGGCCGCGAGATCGACGCGAGTTTGCCACTCGGCGGCACTGACCTGACCTTTGACACTGTGGGGTGACTGGACGGGAGCAACATTCACGGCAAGACCTCCTGTTCTTATTGTTCTGCTGTCGTCACAGCAGTCTAGTCAGCCCCCGGTCTTCGTGTAGTTGCATTGGCAGCCAGCTTGATGGCCTAGCGAGTCAGCGGCGCAATGAGTCTGGATCCATGTCAAAGGACCGACGCCAGTAACCCTGTAGCGAACAGACTCAGTTGCCTCGTCAGAAGTATGACGAGCCTCATCTTCAGCGCAAAGCGCTGACCAATTCTTTGAGCCAGGGCTCGGCATCGGTTTCCGGGGTCACTGTTTCGCTGGCGTCCAGACGCAGCATCGGCAGTACGACACGCAGCCCCAGCTCACCGAACAATTCGTGCATTTGTTCGCCGCCGCCACAGAACGTATCGCCATAGCTCGCATCGCCCAAGGCGATGACCGCTCCCGGCAGGCCGCGCCAGGCGCCGGGCAGTTGATCGCGAATCATCGAATACAACGGTTGCAGGTTGTCCGGCAATTCACCCATGCCGGTGGTCGACGTCACCGCCAGAAACGCTTGCGGTTCGAAAGCCAGGACATCGGCCAGTGACGCGCGCGGGTTGTGCAGGGTTTCGTGACCGGCAGCGTTCAAAATTTTTGCGGCGTGACGGGCGACTTCTTCAGCCGTGCCGTACACCGAGCCGGAAATAATGGCGACTTTCATCAATCTGATCCTGAAACTGAGTGAAAGACCGGATATTAACAGCAGGACCTGCATTGTTCTTTTAGAATGCAACACACCCTCAAACCGGAAAGGACTCTCCGATGATCAATGCTCAACTGCTGCAAATGGTGATCAACGCTTCCAACGACGGCATCGTGATCGCCGAAAAGGAAGGCGAGCAGGACAAGATCCTGATTTACGTCAACCCGGCGTTCGAACGACTGACGGGTTACACCAGCGAAGAAATCCTCTATCAGGATTGTCGTTTCTTGCAGTCGGGCGACCGGGATCAGGAAGCGCTTCCAACCATACGCGACGCATTGAACAAGGAAGGATCCTGCCGGGAAATCCTCAGGAACTACCGCAAGGACGGCACGCCTTTCTGGAATGAACTCTCGCTATCGACAGTGAAAGACCCGAACGACGGGCAGACTTATTTCGTCGGTGTGCAGAAGGACGTCACGACGCAAGTCAAAGCACAGCAGCGCGTGGCGCAACTGGAATCACAGTTGGCCGAGGCGCTCGCCGAACTATCTGCGCTGAAAGCGACGAACGGCGCAAACAAAACTGCGAATTAAGTGTCATTAACTACAATCACCAATGACTTTGTAACTATACCTTTCGAGCAAGCCATGCAGCGCGACGCACTCCTCACTCAGGATGAGCTGGATTTCATCCAGACCATGCAACACAACCCGCAGCTCAATGTGCGGGATGCGACGTCGAGCCTGCTCGTCAACGGTGGTTCGCAGATACGTGATTTGCTCACGCGCCTCGCCGCTCATGAGCAAGTCACCATCCAGGCCAATTTCGAAAACCAGCAAATGACCTTCCCCCTCCACCTGGTGGAAGACGAGTTTCATGCGCTGCATTTGCGTCTGGGTGTGCCAAGCATTTACGAAGACGGGCCAATGGTCCGTCCTTGGCGCTTGGTCCTGGAAGAACCGGTGGCGCTGGAAAACGCCAAAGGCCAGCCAGGCACGATGTATGTGCATGAAGTGTCGTGCAAAGGGGTTTTGCTGGAAGTCCGCAACAAGACCAAGCCACCCAAGCATTTTGCCTTGTGGTTCAGCCCGTCCGGCTATGAACGGATTGCATTGCGCGGCAGCTTTGAGCGTGAAACCGAACAGGGCTTTTACGCCTACGAGTTGAGCCAGTCTGACAAGGACGAAACCGAACGTCTGCGCCAGTATATCCTTCAGCAACATCGCCTGACACACCCCGCCCTACATATCTGAATCTCAGGTATCCAGATTTCCCGCCAGGAACTGTTTCAGACGCTGGCGCATCACCGTCCCCTCATTCCCCAGACAACCGATCGATGACCCGGCCAGGCTTTCCTGAGCCAGTTCCGACGTGTCGCCGGCGAGCAACAATCGACAATCCAGGCTCATGGCCAGGCGATTTAGCCGCCGGGGCAATTCTGCGGTCGGCGCGTGATTGGACACCAACACCAACGCCTGGGGTTTGACCCGCTCACAGATCAGGGTCAACTCGTCGAAGGGCTGACCAATCGCCAGCACCTGAATTGCCGAATCGACACTGCTCAAGTACAGCGCGGTGATCAGGACTTCCAGCTCACGGGCCTGGTCGGCCAATGCACAGACGATGATTCGACGTGGCTGCATGACACGCACCAGCAGCAGCCTTTGCAACACGCGAGAACGTAGAAAGCCGTCCAGAAAAAGCCACTTGCTGGTCAGGCCGAAGGCTTCATGGTGGTGCAGCAATTGCTTCCAGAGCGGCAGCAAAATGTCCTCGAACACCACTGAGAGCGGGTAGCTGGAGAAGATCTGCCCATAAACCTGCTCCAACTGCAACTCGTCAAAGGCCTTCACCGCGGCCAGGACTTGTTCCTGCCATTGGGTGTAGTCAGCCTGAACGAGTTCGTTCGGAATGATCTGCGCCAGCGCCTTGAGCGGTTCGATCTTGGCGAGGATCTTGCCAACCTTGCTGACTGCGACGCCGCGCTCGACCCAGTCGAGAATGCTACGAACGCGCTCGATATCGGCCATCGAGTACAAGCGATGCCCACTTTCGGTGCGCAAAGGCTGGATCAGACCATAACGCCGCTCCCAGGCACGCAGCGTAACCGGGTTGATCCCCGTCAGACGCGCGACCTCTCGAATTGGAAATAGCTCTTCCTGCTCAATGGAAAGCTTCACCTGCGCGGTAGTAGATGTAGCGTCAGTCAGTACCGGCATCAGAAAATCGACGTCCCTGGTCAAATTGGATCCCATTTAACCCTCCCCCTCCCGGACTTTTCAAGGCATTTATTAACGACAAACAATGTTGGGGGCTTGGCCATAATCAGGAATAATCCTTGCTTGTCTCAAGTCGCAGCCCACCACCCCGGTGCTGTGCCTGGCGAAACGCCTACCCGGTGTACCGCAAACGTTCACGGAGATACATGATGTCTACCTCACCCGTCACCCTGATGGTTGCGCGCCGCGTGGCCGAAGGGCGCTATCAAGACCTGATGGCCTGGTTGCGCGAAGGCGAGCAACTGGCTACCGATTTTCCCGGTTATCTGGGCTCTGGCGTGCTCGCTCCGCCGCCCGACGATGACGAATTCCAGATTATTTTCCGCTTTGCCGATGAGCAGACCATGCACGCCTGGGAACACTCTGCGTCGCGCACAGCCTGGCTGGCACGCGGCAGTGACCTGTTTGCCCACAAGACGGAACATCGCGTCAGCGGGATCGAGGGCTGGTTCGGCGCGGTCGGTCAGCGCCCGCCCCGCTGGAAACAGGCGGTAGCGATCTGGCTGGCGTTCTTTCCAGTGTCCCTGTTGTTCAACTTTATCCTGGGGCCTTTGCTGAACGAAGTGAGCCTGCTGCCACGGGTGCTTGTCAGCACGCTGTGCCTGACGCCGTTGATGGTCTACTTCTTCATTCCGTTGTCGACCCGCCTGCTGGCCAACTGGCTGAATAGCACACCGGCACGGCCATTGACTGTCCAGCCTTCCACACAGAACCGCTAAGCCGTCACCAACATAGGTACACGCCTCCCGTCGCTGGTATAGTTTTGCTCTTACCGCGACGCGAGCCGTTCATGACCTCTTCCGCAGCCCCAATCCTCGTCACCGGTGCCGGCCAGCGTGTCGGCCTGCACTGTGCGCAGCGTTTGATCAAAGACGGCCAACGGGTGATCTTCAGCTACCGCAGCGAACGCCCGGGCGTCCAGGCATTGCGCGATCTGGGCGCTCTCGCTGTGTTTGCCGACTTTTCCACTGAAGCAGGGATCCTGGCGTTCATCAGCGAGCTGAAAACCCACACTGACAGCCTGCGGGCGATTGTCCATAACGCCTCCGAATGGCTGAGCGAAACACCGGACAACGACGCCGCTGCCTTCACCCGCATGTTCAGCGTGCACATGCTTGCGCCTTACCTGATCAACCTGCACTGTGCCGACTTGCTGCAACGCTCGCACCCGGCGGACATTGTGCACATCAGCGATGACGTGACCCGCAAGGGCAGCAGCCGGCACATCGGCTACTGCGCCAGCAAAGCCGGGCTCGACAGCCTGACCCTGTCCTTCGCCGCGAAATATGCGCCGACAATCAAGGTCAACGGTATCGCGCCCGCCCTGCTAATGTTCAACCCCGAGGACGACGCGGCTTACCGCGCCAAGGCACTGGCCAAGTCCGCGCTGGGCATCGAACCTGGCAGCGAAGTGATCTACCAGAGCCTGCGCTACTTGCTCGACAACCCTTATGTCACCGGCACCACCCTGACCGTCAATGGCGGAAGGCACCTCAAATAAGATGCCCCGCGAGGATGTTCCATGACGCTGATCCTGCCCCAGAACGCACTGTCCCAAAGCTACCGCGAGATCCTCATCGGTCTTGGTGAAAACCCGGATCGCGAAGGCCTGATCGACACCCCGGTGCGCGCAGCCAAAGCCATGCAGTACCTCTGCCATGGTTACGAACAAAGTGTTGAAGAGATCGTCAATGGTGCGCTGTTCGCCTCTGACAACGATGAAATGGTCATCGTCGACAACATCGAGCTGTACTCGCTCTGCGAACATCACCTGCTGCCCTTCATCGGCAAGGCCCATGTGGCTTATATTCCAACGGGCAAGGTGCTGGGCCTGTCGAAAATTGCGCGACTGGTGGACATGTTCGCCCGGCGCCTGCAAATCCAGGAAAACCTCACCCGGCAAATTGCCGATGCGGTGCAACAGGTGACCGGCGCGGCAGGCGTCGCGGTGGTCATCGAAGCCAAACACATGTGCATGATGATGCGCGGTGTCGAGAAACAGAATTCAACCATGAACACCTCGGTGATGCTCGGCGCCTTTCGCGAGTCGAGCAACACCCGCCAGGAGTTCCTGCAATTGATTGGACGGAGCACGTCGTAATGCCACAACTTCAACCAGGCATGGCACGCATCCGGGTCAAGGACCTGTGCCTGCGGACTTACATCGGAATCAACGAGGATGAAATCCTCAACAAGCAGGATGTGCTGATCAACCTGACCATCCTGTATGCGGCCCAGGAAGCAGTGCGCGACAACGACATCGATCACGCGCTGAACTACCGCACCATCACCAAGGCAATCATCGCCCACGTTGAAGGCAATCGCTTTGCCCTGCTGGAACGCCTGACCCAGGAAATCCTCGATCTGGTCATGGCCAACACGTCGGTGCTGTACGCCGAGGTTGAAGTCGATAAACCTCACGCCCTGCGATTCGCCGAATCGGTGTCGATTACGCTCGCGGCAAGCCGCTAAGCTTCAAGCTTCAAGCTTCAAGCTTCAAGCTTCAGGCGTTAAGCTACAAGCCACCGCAATCCATCTTGCAGCTTGAAGCTTGCCGCTTGAAGCTGCCTCGCAGAGGCCCCCATGACCGATCAACAACGCCTGGAACTTGAAGCCGCCGCCTTTCGCCGACTGGTAGCGCATCTGGACAGCCGCAAGGATGTGCAGAACATTGACCTGATGAACCTCTCCGGTTTCTGCCGCAACTGCCTGTCCAAGTGGTACAAGGCCGCCGCCGACGAACGCCAGATCGACGTCAGCCTCGATGACGCCCGCGAAGTGGTGTACGGCATGCCGTACGCCGAATGGAAAGCCCAATACCAGCAAGAAGCCAGCGCCGAACAACAAGCGGCGTTCGCCAAAGGAAAACCCAATGAGTGATTTGAACACCCTGCGCGCCAGCCTCAAGAGTGGCGAACACGCCTTTGCCGACACCCTGGCCTTCATCGCCGCCGGTTACGACTATCAGCCACAGGCCTTCAACAACGGTGGTGTGGAAAACGCAGCCGGTCAGAACGAAGGTTCGTGCAAGACCCTGGGTCTGGCGCTGCTGGAGGGCTTGAGCGATGAAGAAGCGCTGCTGGCGTTTGGCGAGCATTACCGCTCGGTGGTGGCAACGCCTGAAGGCAGCGACCACGGCAATATCCGCGCGCTGATTGCTCATGGGCTGGCTGGTGTGAAGTTCACTCAGCAACCGCTCACTCGCCGCTGATTCACGCCTGACTGCACATCCCGACTTTTAAGATTGACCCGGCCACTTTATTTCGTTTGCCCCAAACCGCTGCTCACGGCTTAGATAAAAAGAAGCATCCCTTCTTCAGAGTCGGTCATCCATGAGCAGCGAATCCATCAGCCGGTCGATCAACATCGTTCATCCTGTCACGCTCAGCCACGGCAAAAATGCCGAGGTCTGGGACACCGATGGCAAACGCTACATCGACTTCGTCGGTGGCATCGGCGTACTGAATCTCGGCCATTGCCACCCGCGCATCGTCGAGGCCATTCGCGAACAAGCCACCCGCCTGACCCACTACGCGTTCAACGCCGCCCCGCATGTGCCCTACCTCGAACTGATGGAGCGCCTGAGCGCGTTCATTCCGGTGGATTACCCGGTCAGCGGCATGCTCACCAACAGCGGCGCGGAAGCAGCGGAAAACGCCCTGAAGATCGTCCGTGGCGCCACCGGGCGCACCGCCGTGATCGCCTTCGACGGCGCCTTCCACGGCCGCACCCTCGCCACCCTCAACCTCAATGGCAAGGTCGCCCCCTACAAACAGAAAGTCGGCGTGCTGCCCGGTCCGGTGTTTCACTTGCCCTACCCGAGCAAGGACAACGGCGTGACCTGCGCCGAAGCGCTGAAGGCCATGGACCGACTGTTCAGCGTCGAAATCGATGTTGAAGACGTGGCCTGCTTCATCGTTGAACCGGTGCAGGGTGAAGCAGGCTTCCTCGCGATGGACGTGGAGTTCGCCCAAGCGCTGCGCACGTTCTGCGATGAAAAGAACATCCTGCTGATCGCCGATGAAATCCAGTCCGGCTTCGGCCGCACTGGCGAGCGTTTTGCGTTTTCGCGGCTGGGCATTGAGCCAGACCTGATCCTGCTGGGCAAAAGCATTGCCGGCGGCGTGCCGCTGGGCGCGGTGGTCGGGCGCAAGGCATTGCTCGACACGTTGCCCAAGGGCGGTCTGGGCGGCACTTACTCGGGCAATCCCATCGCCTGCGCTGCCGGGTTGGCGACGCTGGATGAAATGACGGATACCAACCTGCAAGCCTGGGGCGCGCAGCAGGAAGAAGCGATCGTCAGCCGATATCAAGCCTGGCGCGCCAGCAAACTTTCACCGTATCTGGGGCGCTTGACCGGTATTGGCGCGATGCGCGGCATCGAGTTGGCCCATGCCGACGGCACACCGGCGCCGGCCCAGTTGACGCAATTGCTGGCGTTGGCACGAGAGGCAGGCTTGCTGCTGATGCCCAGCGGCAAGTCGCGCCACATCATCCGCCTGCTGGCACCGCTGACCACCGAAGCCTCCGTGCTCGAGGAAGGGCTGGACATCCTTGAGGCCTGCCTCGCGAAACTGTCCTGACAGCAAAATGAGCTCAGGGACTGACATAGCGAATTATGGTCGCTTGTTGTCCCTGAATTCGCGTCGCAATACTGACCAAAACCCCCTTTACCTAGCGAGATCGTCACCACCTACAAACCGAGGCAGTCATGTATCACGACAATATAATTTATAAGAAAAAGTCTAACGATCCTCAATTCCTGCTCGGCGTAGCCGTGGTGCTGTTTCTTGGCTCCTACCTGATGAACCTGGGTAACAGCGCCCTCAGTCATTTTCTGCAACCGCTGCTGGGCAATGCCCCGGACAGCCTGACCGCTCGCAACATTGCCATTGGCCTGGGCATCGCTGCACTGGGCACGCTGAACTTCCATGTGCTCGGGCGGTTGAAGTTCAAGGTACAAACCACGGTGGTGTGGGTCGAGTTGCTGATTCTGTTTCTGGCGTTCTTCGACACCTTCGACCTCTCCTACAGTTTCATTCTCGACAAGGTCGGTTTCCTCATCATCCAGGGCGCCGCCACCACCTTGTACATCTCTGCCGTGGCCATTGTGATCGCGTTTGTACTGGCGTTGATCGGCGCGGTGGCGAAGCTGTCGAACAACGGCCTGGCCAATGCGCTCGCGTCGTTCTACACCTCGTTCTTTCGTGGCGTACCGCTGCTGATTCAGATCTACCTGATTTACCTGGGTCTGCCGCAACTCGGCTATGTGGTTGACGCCGTGCCGGCCGGCATTCTGGCGCTGTCGCTGTGCTACGGCGCCTACATGACCGAAATTTTCCGTGCCGGTATCCAGAGCATTCCGGTCGGTCAGTGGGAAGCGTCACGAGCGCTGAACATCAGCCCGTTCAAAACCCTCAGCCGCGTGATCATGCCCCAGGCCTTGCGGGTGATCATTCCACCGACCGGCAATCAATTCATCGCCATGCTCAAGGACAGTTCGCTGGTGTCGGTGATCGGTGTCTGGGAACTGATGTACCTGGCCAAGACCCAGGGCCGTGCAGACTTCCGCCACCTGGAGATGCTGATTACTGCGGCAATGATTTACTGGGCGCTGTCGTTCATTCTCGAACGGGTGCAGGCGCGGATCGAAAAACGGGTCAACCGTTCCACGGCAAGGGGCTGATACGTGATGACTCGAACCAATACCGCTGAACAGCTTCACCTGGCTGCGACTGTAAATCCCGGTCCTTCAATGATTTCGATCACCGGCCTGAACAAGTGGTACGGCAATTTTCACGCCTTGCGCGATGTTGACCTGACAGTCGCCACTGGCGAAATCCTGGTGGTGTGCGGACCGTCGGGTTCGGGCAAGTCGACAATGATCCGCTGCATCAACCACCTGGAAAATTTCCAGAAAGGCCACATCCAGGTCAATGGCATCACCCTCACCAGCGAAGCGGAAAGTGTCAGCGCCGTGCGCAGCGAAATCGGCATGGTGTTTCAGAGCTTCAACCTGTTCCCGCACTTGAGTGTGATGGACAACCTGACCCTGGCCCCGCAACTGGTGCAAGGCGTGTCGTCTGCCGAGGCGAAAAAACGCGCACAGCTTTACCTCGAACGCGTGCGCATTGCCGAACACGCGCACAAATATCCGTCGCAACTGTCCGGCGGTCAGCAGCAACGCGTGGCCATTGCGCGGGCGCTGTGCATGAATCCCAAAGTGATGCTGTTTGACGAACCGACCTCCGCACTGGACCCGGAAATGGTCCATGAAGTGCTGGACGTCATGAGCGAACTGGCCACCGACGGCATGACCATGATCTGTGTGACCCACGAGATGGGCTTCGCCAGCAAAGTCGCGGACCGTGTGTTGTTCATGGACCAGGGCCAGGTCATCGAACAAGCCACCCCGGCCGAGTTTTTCAACAACCCGCAGACCGAACGCGCGCAGAAATTCCTGTCGCAAATCATCGGTCACTGAGAAGCGCTTTACCCCCCGCATAACAATAACGAAAAGTGGAGATGGACATGCTCAGTAGAAAACGCGCAATCACCCTCGCAGCCTCCCTGTCACTGTTGTTTGTCGGCGTCGCCAATGCCGGCGCCGTGCTGGACAAGATCCAGAGCAGCAAGACGATGACCGTCGCCACCTCGGCGACCTGGCCACCGCAGGGGTTTATCAATGACAAAAACGAAATCGACGGTTTTGACATTGATGTTTCCAAAGAGATCGCCAAGCGTCTCGGCGTCGAGGCCAAATTCATCACACCCGACTGGGACGTGATTACCGCAGGCAAGTGGAATGGCCGCTGGGACGTGTCTGTGGGCTCGATGACGGCGACCAAAAGTCGTGCGCGGATTCTCGATTTCCCGGGCACCTATTACTACGTTCCCTATGTGTTTGCAGTGCACAACAAATCCACGGTCACCGACCACAAAGCCCTCAATGGCAAAACCATCGGCGTCGAAGGCGGCACCACGTCCGAGGATTATTTCAGCCAGGCGCTGGCCATCGAAACCACCGACGTGCCGCCCGTTGTCTACGACGTCAAAACCGAGAAAATGAAGACTTACTCCGGCTCCGTCGGCCCACTCGACGACCTGCGCCTGGGCGACGGTACCCGTCTGGATGCGATCCTCACGCAACGCAGCACGCTGGATGCCGCCGTCAAGAAGGGTTATCCGTTGCGCGCCGTCGACAACGGTGTGGTGTTTTACGAACCGTTGGCCGTTGCCACCGACAAGGGTGACCCGGAGTTGAAGGCCAAGCTGGGTGAAATCATCGGCGAAATGCACAAGGACGGCACGCTGACCAAGCTGTCGGACAAGTGGTACGGCGTCGACTACTCGACCATCAAGTAAACGCCCCCCTTTCTGTGGGAGCAAGCAGGCTCACTCCCACAGAGAACCGACTCTTCAAGGATTGACCATGTCCTTCCCCAACACCTGGTATTCCCGGACCTCGCTGCCCCGCCCAGCCAGGTCTGAATTGAACACGGACGAAACCTGCGACGTGTGCATCATCGGTGCCGGCATCGCCGGCCTCACGGCGGCCCTTGAGCTGACCCGCCGCGGCAAGCGCGTGATCATCCTCGAAGCCCATCAGGTCGCTTGGGGCGCGTCTGGACGCAATGGCGGCGTGGTCTCGCCGGGCTGGGCGGAAGGGTCTGGCGCGATTCGCAAGAAACTTGGGCTGGAACACGCCAGGGCGCTGTTCCAGATGTCGGTCGAAGGCGTGGAGATTGTCCGCCGCAACATCGCTGAATTGGCCCTGAGCGGTTGCACGCCGTCCGCCGGCACGATTCGGGTCAAGCGCTACGACGACGGTGCCGGCGTGAAAAGCCACATTGACGCCATGCGCCGCGATTTCGGGTATGAACTCAACTTTCTCGACACCGCGCAAATCCGCGAACGGGCACACACGTTGCGCTATTTCCAGGGTGTCGAAGACCCGAACGCCATGCATTTCCACCCGCTCAATTATTGCCTGGGCCTGGCCCTGGCCATCGAAACGGCTGGAAGCAGGATTTTCGAGCAATCGAAGATGCTCGCCTGGCACCGTGAAGGCAGCGACAACATCATCAAGACCGGGCATGGCACCGTGTGCTGCAAGGACCTGGTGTTCTGCGCCGGCGGTTATGGCGGCGCCGAGTTGCAAAAGCTCAGCCGCGCGTACCTGCCCATCGCCACCTATGTGGTGTTGACCGAACACCTGGGCGACTCGATCAAAAACGTCCTCGATTCCGGCGCGGCTTTTTCCGATGACCGCCGCGCGTCTGACTACTACCGCATCGTCGAAGGCGACCGCCTCCTCTGGGGTGGACGGATCACGACCCGCAACGAACAGAACGAGCAAGCCCTGGCGGCGATGCTCAAGGCCGACATGGTGTCGGTCTACCCGCAACTGGCACCGGTAAAGATCGAATTGGCCTGGTCCGGTCTGATGGGGTACTCCACCAATAAAATGCCCAACCTGGGATTATTGGAACCGGGTGTTTGGGCCTGTACTTCATTTGGCGGTCACGGTCTGAATACCGGCTCGATTGGTGGGCGGGTGATTGCCGAGGCGGTGTGCGGGGAAACGAAGCGGTATGAGTTGTTCAAGCCTTACCTGCTGGACTGGAATGGCGGGCCGTTCGGGCGCGTGGCCGCCAATGCGATCTATCAATCGCTGAAAGTGATGGATTTCGTTCAGGAGCGGCTCAAAGGCTGAAGGTCTGACGCCCCGCCTGTGGGAGCGAACTTGCTTGCGATGACATCGATCATTCAACATTGATGTCGACTGAAACACCGCTATCGCGAGCAGGCTCACTCCTACAGTTTCTTCAGCGCGCCTGGCCCTGCTTCATACTGCGTAGGGTGAGCGGCTATCGCCCAGGCGATACGCGCTAGTTTATTGGATCCCCAGCAGGTTGGCCTTGCCACCCGTGCTGTACTGCCTGGGCACCAAGCCAACGGACGCAGCAAAATCGCGACTGCATCGGTACTGCTGACCATCGCCCATCTCCACAGCCAATAGGCTGGCGGTGATCGGCCCGACACACGGCAAGCTCAGCAAACGACTACCCAGCTCGGCAGGTTGCCGAAAAAATGCATCACCTGCGGTCGTGAGAACTTTTTGCGAAACACCTCACGACCCGACTTATCCTGGCCGTGAAGGTGGAAACTGTGTTTACCGAGATCGATACCGATCAGCGCTGACTCGCTCATGATGATGGCCTGCGAAAACAAAACACCCTGCGAAAGCGTAGCCCTCGCAGGGTGTGGGGTGACCATCTCATTAAACCGGTCGAGGCCGGTTTTTTCATTTCAACGATCTCAGAACGTGGCGTTCTGCAGGTCGTCCAGGTAACGCTCGGTGTCCAGTGCCGCCATGCAGCCGGCGCCGGCCGAGGTGATGGCCTGACGGTAAACGTGGTCAGCCACGTCACCGGCGGCAAAGATACCTTCAACGCTGGTCGCTGTGGCGTTGCCTTCACGGCCGCCCTGCACCACCAGGTAGCCGTCTTTCAACGTCAGCTGACCTTCGAACAACGAGGTGTTCGGGGTGTGGCCGATGGCGATGAACACGCCGTCGACTTTCAGCTCGTCGAAGCTGCCGTCGTTGTTCTTCAGGCGAGCACCGGTCACGCCCATGTTGTCGCCCAGGACTTCGTCCAGGTTCGAGTTCAGTTTCAGCTCGATTTTGCCTTCGGCAACCCGGGCATTGAGCTTGTCGATCAGGATCTTCTCGGCGCGGAAGGTTTCGCGACGGTGGATCAGGGTCACCTTGCTGGCGATGTTGGCCAGGTACAGCGCCTCTTCAACCGCGGTGTTGCCGCCGCCGACCACAGCCACTGGCTTGTTGCGGTAGAAGAAACCGTCGCAGGTCGCGCAGGCCGACACGCCTTTGCCCATGAATGCTTCTTCCGACGGCAGGCCCAGGTAACGAGCGCTGGCGCCGGTCGCGATGATCAGTGCGTCGCAGGTGTACTTCGCGCTGTCGCCGATCAGGGTGTACGGCTTGGAAGCAAAGTCCACGGCATTGATGTGATCGAAAACAATCTCGGTCTCAAAACGCTCGGCGTGCTCTTTCATGCGCTCCATCAACGCCGGGCCGGTCAAGCCGTGGACGTCGCCCGGCCAGTTGTCGACTTCGGTGGTGGTGGTCAGCTGACCGCCGGCTTGCATGCCGGTGATCAGCAGCGGCTTGAGGTTGGCACGGGCGGCATAGACCGCAGCGCTGTAACCGGCAGGGCCGGAACCGAGAATAATCACTCGCGAATGACGGACTTCAGACATGACCTGCTCCTGTTGACCGGCCCTGAACAACGGGCGCGGAACGCCGGGTTGCCGGCGGGAATAAAAAAGGACCGTGGTTGACCTTGGGGAAGGCTTGAGTACGACAGTCCTGCAAAAAGATTGGGTGCAGCGTATCGAGGGGGCGAAGATTAAGGAAATACGGTTTAACAATCCAGCTCATAGGCGGTCTCTATCCCACTGCGGCGACTATATAGGCGTCTTTGTTACAGTGAATGTCGATACCGCCGCCGCGCTTTCCCCCTTTCGGCAAAGCCGGTAAGGTCGGCGCGTTTCCCTCTGCCCGGAGCACGTTATGCCCGCACCCGTCCTGTCCGGACCGCAATACCTGCGTGAAGGCCTCAAGTTGGTCCTCAGCCCCAGCCTGCGTTTATTCGTGTTGTTGCCACTGGCCATCAACCTGGTGCTGTTCGTCGGATTGATTTATCTGGCTGGCCATCAATTCAGTGTGTGGGTCGATACGCTGATGCCGACCCTGCCCGACTGGCTGAGTTTTCTCAGCTACATCCTCTGGCCAATTTTTGTGGTGCTGGTGGTGTTGATGGTGTTTTTCACCTTCACCATGCTCGCCAACGTCATCGCCGCGCCCTTCAACGGCTTCCTCGCGGAGAAAGTCGAAGTGGTGGTGCGCGGCACCGACGACTTCCCGTCCTTCAGCTGGGGCGAACTGATCGCCATGATTCCGCGCACCCTGTCCCGGGAGATGCGCAAACTCGGCTACTTCCTGCCCCGGGCGATCGGGCTGTTCATCCTGTCCTTCATCCCGGTGGTCAACATCATTGCTGCGCCGCTGTGGCTGTTGTTCGGGGTGTGGATGATGGCGATCCAGTACATCGACTACCCGGCAGACAACCACAAACTGGGCTGGAACGAGATGCTCGCCTGGCTGCGGCAGAAGCGCTGGCAGAGCATGAGCTTTGGCGGCAGCGTGTATCTGGTGCTGTTGATCCCGGTGGTCAACATTCTGATGATGCCGGCCGCCGTGGCGGGCGCGACGTTGTTCTGGGTGCGTGAGCGCGGCGCGGAGAATCTGGTGGCCCAGCGCTGATCAGGTCATAAATCCATCATCAAAGCGCCACAATGACGACATGGCCTCAGCCCACACTGAGGTCATGACGACAGCTCTGCATATCACCCTGATCACTGAAACATTCCCTCCGGAAATCAACGGCGTGGCCAATACCCTTGGCCGTTTGTGCGACGGTTTGCGCGCGCGCGGGCATCAGGTGGAATTGGTCCGGCCACGCCAACTGTGTGATCTGCAGATGAGCAGTGACGATGATTTGCTGTTGTGCCGCGGCTGGCCGCTACCGGGCTATCCCGGCCTGCAATGGGGCCAGTCGTCGATGCACAAGTTGCTCAGGCGCTGGACCCGGCATCGCCCGGACGTGCTCTACATCGCCACTGAAGGGCCGCTGGGCTTGTCTGCATTGCGTGCGGCACGGCGGCTGGGGATTTCGGTGGTCAGCGGCTTTCACACCAACTTTCAGCAGTACTCCAACCAATACGGACTGGGGTTGCTGACGCGATTGCTGACTCACTACCTGCGCTGGTTCCACAACCGTTCGACCCTGACCCTGGTGCCGAGCCCCAGTCAGCGCATGGAGCTTGAGCGTCGCAGCTTCGAACGCCTGGCATTGCTCTCCCGGGGGGTCGACAGCCAATTGTTTCATCCGAGCAAAAGGCTGGCATCGCTGCGGGAACAATGGGGATTGGCCGAGAACGACATCGCGATCATTCATGTCGGGCGCTTGGCCCCGGAGAAAAACCTCGGCTTGCTCAAGCGCAGTTTCGACGCACTGAAGGCCACTTATCCCCAGCGCAACCTGCGTTTGATCGTGATCGGCGACGGCCCCCAACGAGCGACGCTGGAGCAGGAACTGCCCGAGGCGGTTTTCTGCGGTTCGAAACGCGGCGAAGCGTTGGCCAGTCACTACGCATCCGGTGACGTATTTCTGTTCCCGAGCATGACCGAAACGTTCGGCAATGTGGTGCTTGAGGCATTAGCGTCGGGATTGGGGGTGGTCGCTTACGATCAGGCGGCCGCCGCTCAACATATCCGTCATGGCTATAACGGCGTGCTGGCGATGCCGGGGGATGAAGAGGCGTTCTGTGATGCGGCAGTGTGGCTGCTGGAAGAGCGCGAGACCTTGCGCTGCGTGCGCCTGAATGCGCGACAGCATGCGAGCCGGCAGGGTTGGGCGGCGATTATC
This sequence comes from Pseudomonas mucoides, assembly GCF_015461845.1. GTDB lineage: Bacteria > Pseudomonadota > Gammaproteobacteria > Pseudomonadales > Pseudomonadaceae > Aquipseudomonas > Aquipseudomonas mucoides. The sequence goes on from NZ_JACOPW010000007.1 coordinate 45,596, forward strand.
GAGCAGTTCGAGGGGCAGTTGCGGGGGGCTTGTGTGGGGGAGTTGGTGGTGCCGACTGCATCGACTGTCCCTTGATGGTTGGTGACATTGGGTCAGTCATCGCGAGCAGGCTCACTCCTACAGGGGTTCTGTGTCGTACTCAAAACCTGCGGGAGCGAGCCTGCTAGCGAAGAGGCCCTTCCAGACGCGACTTAAACCAACGTCATCAACGCCTCTCGGCTGAACGGCAGGATGTCTTCCTCTCGACCGTCTCGTACTTTTTGCGCCCAATCCGGATCAACCAGCAACGCACGCCCCACCGCCACCAGATCGAATTCGTCGTTGTTCAGACGCTCCAGCAGTTTCTCCAGGCTCGCCGGCTGGGCAATCTTGTCGGTGTTGACCATGAACTGCAGGAACTCGCCATCCAGGCCCACGCTGCCCACGGTGATAGTCGGTTTGCCCGTCAGTTTGCGGGTCCAGCCGGCCAGGTTCAGCTCGGAACCGTCGAATTCCGGCTCCCAGAAACGGCGCGTCGAGCAGTGAAAAATATCCACGCCAGCGTCGGACAACGGCTTGAGGAACTCGCCCAGCGCTTCCGGGGTTTGCACCAGACGCGCGGTGTAATCCTGCTGCTTCCATTGCGAGAAACGGAAGATGATCGGGAAACCTTCACCGACCGCGGCGCGCACCGCTTCAATCAGTTCGATAGCAAAACGTGAACGGTTGGCCAGATCGCCACCGTATTCGTCGGTGCGCTGGTTGCTGCCTTCCCAGAAGAACTGGTCGACCAGATAGCCGTGGGCACCGTGGATTTCCACGCCGTCCATGCCGATGCTCTGGGCATCCTTGGCGGCTTGGGCGAACGCGGAGATCACGTCCTGAATATCCTGTTTGGTCATGCCATGAACCACGACCTGACCGTCTTTCAGTTTTTCTGACGGGCCGTAACCCGGCACGTTCGCATCCGGTTCGGTGCCGATACGGCGCACGCTGCCGACATGCCACAGCTGTGGAACGATCTTGCCGCCTTCGGCATGCACCGCATCGACAACTTTCTTCCAGCCGGCCAGCGCGGCTTCACCGTAGAAATGTGGCACGTTCGGGTAGCCGTTCGACGCCTTGTGACCGACGGTGGTGCCTTCGGTGATGATCAAGCCGACGCCTGCGGCGGCGCGACGACGGTAGTACTCGATCACTTTGGAATTAGGCACGCCACCCGGTGAAAACGAACGGGTCATCGGCGCCATGACGACGCGGGTCGGCAGTTCGAGGGTGCCGAGGTGGAACGGTTTGAACAGGGCTTTAACGGGCATGGGGCACTCCACGAAAACGATATCGACGGGATGGAATTTTATGACGGCGATAATATGTGCAGTTCAAAGCCAAGCCCAGCACTATTGATCTGAGTGATTAAGGGACAAAAGGCAGGCATAAAAAATCGCAGCCCTAGGGCTGCGATTTTTTGGGGGGGTCAGCTCAGCGCTTTTTCAATCGCATGCACGATCGTCGGATCATCCGGCGCCGTACGCGGGGAAAACCGCGCCAGCACACGACCGTCCTTGCCCAGCAGGAATTTTTCGAAGTTCCAGGTAATGTCACCCGGGAATTCCGCGCCCTCGCCCGCCAGCAGGCGGTACAGCTGATGACGCTCATGACCGTTGACTTCCAGCTTGCTGGACAACGGAAAGGTCACACCATAGTTGAGGCTGCAAAACTCCTGGATTTCCTGTTCGGAACCCGGCTCCTGCCCGGCAAACTGGTTGCAAGGCAAGCCGAGTACGCTGAAACCCTTACCTTTGTATTGCTGGTAGAGGTTTTCCAGCGCCGCGTACTGTGGGGTCAAGCCACATTTGGAGGCGACGTTGACCACCAGCACGACTTGCCCTTTGAAAGGCGCCAGCGGTAGCTCCTGTCCATCCAGGGCTGTCAACTTAAGGTCGTGAAAAGCACTCATGACGAACTCCAAATTCCCGTGTTCTTCTCGAAACAGCCACTTGGCAATGCCGCCAGGGACAGCCGCCGACTAAAAAGGCGCCCTCGGGCGCCTCTCCAGTTCTCTGAGCTTAGCGCAGAAAATCAGTGGTGATGGCCACCTTCGCCATGGACGTGACCATGAGCGACTTCTTCCTGGCTGGCGTCACGGATGTCGATGATCTTGACCTGGAAATTCAGGCGCTGACCGGCCAACGGGTGGTTGCCGTCGACGGTGACATCGTCGCCGTCCAGATCGCGAATGGTGACGATCTGCATCTGGCCGTCCGGAGCGGATGCGTGGAACTGCATACCTACTTCCAGCTCGTCGACGCCTTCGAACATGCTGCGGCTCAGGGTGCTGACCAGTTCGGCAGCGTACTCGCCATAGGCATCTTCAGGTTCAACGGCTACGGTCAGCTCGTCGCCGACAGCTTTGCCTTCCAGAGCCTTTTCCAGGCCCGGGATGATGTTACCTGCGCCTTGCAGGTAGACCAGCGGCGCGCCACCGGCGGAGCTGTCGATGACCTCACCAGCGTCGTTGGTCAGGGTATAGTCGATGGAGACAGCCTTATTGGCGGCGATCAGCATGGGGCGAGACCTTTTGCATAAGAATGAAGAAAGGCCAAGTTTAGCGAAGCCATCGCCCGAAAGCGAACACAACCCGGACGGAAGGTTGGCGACGCCAAGCGCAACGGTCACCGGTTTCCATCAGGATGAGGACGGGCATTGGGTGGCCGAGCTTTCCTGCGGCCATACTCAGCACCTGCGCCACCAGCCACCGTGGCAATCGCGTGCCTGGGTCCTGGATCCCGCGCAACGTATTGAAAAAATAGGCCAGCCCTTTGATTGCGGTTGGTGCGCACAAGGCCCGGTTAGCGATAACCTTGGCGACTGAATTTCGGTAGATCGTCAGGTATAAACGATCGCCTTTGCCATGCTCCCTTAGAGAATCCGCATGCAAACTTTTTTTATCGCACCCACCGATTTTGGTGTGGGTCTGACCTCCATCAGCCTCGGGCTGGTGCGCACCCTTGAGCGTGCCGGCCTCAAGGTCGGTTTTTTCAAACCGATTGCCCAGCCACACCCGGGCGACACCGGCCCGGAGCGGTCCACCGAACTGGTGGCGCGCACCCACGGTTTACGGCCACCGCAGCCGCTCGGCCTGGCGCACGTCGAGCGCATGCTCGGTGATGGCCAGCTGGATGAGCTGCTCGAAGAAATCATCACCCTGTATCAGCAAGCCGCCGTCGGCAAGGACGTGCTGGTCGTGGAAGGCATGGTCCCGACCCGCAGCGCCAGTTACGCCGCGCGGGTCAATCTGCATTTGGCCAAGAGCCTGGATGCCGACGTGATTCTGGTCTCCGCGCCAGAAAGCGAAGCCCTGACCGAGCTCTCCGGCCGCGTGGAATTGCAGGCCCAATTGTTCGGCGGGCCGAAGGACCCGAAAGTACTCGGCGTGATCCTCAACAAGGTCAAGACCGACGAAAGCATGGACGTCTTCGCCACGCGCTTGAAAGAACACTCGCCGTTGCTGCGCAGCGGTGATTTCCGTTTGCTGGGCTGCATCCCGTTCCAGCCGGAATTGAATGCGCCGCGCACCCGCGACGTCGCCGACCTGATGGGCGCACAAATCCTCAATGCCGGCGATTATGAAACCCGGCGCATGACCAACATCATCATCTGCGCCCGCACCATGCGCAACACCGTGGAGCTGCTCAAGCCCGGCGTGCTGGTGGTGACACCCGGTGATCGCGACGACATCATCCTCGCCGTCAGCCTCGCGGCCATGAACGGCGTGCCGCTGGCCGGCCTGCTGCTGACCAGCGACACCCTGCCCGACCCGCGCATCATGGACCTTTGCCGTGGCGCCTTGCAGGCCGGTTTGCCGGTGCTGTCGGTGAGCACTGGCTCCTACGACACCGCGAACCAGTTGAACGGTTTGAACAAGGAAATCCCGATCGACGACCGCGAGCGTGCGGAGATCATCACCGACTTCGTCGCCAGCCATCTCGATGCCAACTGGCTGCACCAGCGCTGCGGTACCCCGCGTGAGATGCGCCTGTCGCCCGCCGTGTTCCGTTATCAATTGATCCAGCGTGCCCAGGCGGCGAACAAACGCATCGTGTTGCCAGAAGGCAGCGAGCCGTTGACCGTACAAGCCGCGGCGATCTGTCAGGCCCGTGGCATTGCCCGTTGCGTGTTGCTGGCGAAACCGGCGGACGTCGAAGCCGTCGCCCGCGCCCAAGGCATCGAGCTGCCGCCGGGGCTGGAAATTCTCGACCCGGACCTGATCCGCGAACGCTATGTCGAGCCAATGGTTGCCCTGCGCAAAAGCAAAAGCCTCAACGCGCCGATGGCCGAGCAGCAACTGGAAGACACTGTGGTGATCGGCACCATGATGCTGGCGCTGGATGAAGTCGATGGCCTCGTCTCCGGGGTCATTCACTCCACCGCCAACACCATCCGCCCGGCCCTGCAGCTGATTAAAACCGCGCCGGGCTGCACCTTGGTGTCGTCAGTGTTCTTCATGCTGTTCCCCGAAGAAGTGCTGGTCTACGGCGACTGCGTGATGAACCCGCACCCGAGCGCCAGCGAACTGGCCGAGATCGCCCTGCAAAGCGCCGACTCGGCGGCCGCGTTTGGCATCACTCCGCGCGTGGCGATGATCAGCTATTCCAGCGGAGAGTCCGCCAGTGGCGAAGAAGTCGAGAAGGTCCGCGAGGCGACGCTGCTCGCCCACGAACAGCAAAACTCGCTGCTGATCGACGGCCCGTTGCAGTACGACGCCGCCGCCAACGAAACCGTCGCCCGGCAACTGGCCCCCAACAGCCAGGTCGCCGGTCGCGCGACGGTGTTCGTGTTCCCCGACCTGAACACCGGCAACACCACCCACAAAGCCGTGCAGCGCAGCGCCGACTGCGTGAGTCTCGGGCCGATGCTGCAAGGCCTGCGCAAACCGGTGAACGACCTGCCGCGCGGTGCGCAAGTCGATGACATCGTCTACACCATCGCGTTGACCGCGATCCAGGCTGCCAACCGACCTATGGATGTTTAAATGCTGGACTCCCTGCCTGCCGCCATGCGCGGCGTGATTGCCTCGTTGTTGTTGGCCCTCAATACCATTCTGCTGTGCTCGTTTCTGTTCTGCGTGGCGATTTTCAAGGTGCTGCCGTTCGCCATCACCCAGCGTTTCACGCGCTGGCTGATGAGCCACACCCATGAAGCGTGGATCAGCAACAACAAGGCCTGGATGAACCTGGTCTGCCGCACCCGCTGGCACCTCAGTGGCCTGGAAAGCCTGGACTATCGGCACTCGTACCTGATCACCAGCAACCACCAGAGCTGGGTCGACATCATGGTGCTGCAATACGTGCTCAACCGTCGCATCCAGCCGCTGAAGTTTTTTCTCAAGCAGGAGCTGATCTGGGTGCCGGTGATTGGTCTGGCGTGGTGGACGCTGGGCTTTCCGTTCATGAAGCGCTATTCCAAGGCGTACCTGGAAAAGCACCCGGAGAAGAAAGGCAAAGACCTGGAAACCACCCGCAAGACCTGCGCGAAGTTTCGCAACAGCCCGGTGGGGATTTTCAACTTCGTCGAGGGCACGCGCTTCACCGAAGGCAAGCATGCCCAGCAGAAATCACCGTTCAAGTATTTGCTCAAACCCAAGGCCGGTGGCATTGCGTTTGTGCTGGATGCGATGGGCGAGCAGCTGGAGTCCATCGTCAACGTGACGATTCACTATCCGGGCGGCCGTCCGGGCTATTGGGATTTGCTCTGCGGGAATGTGAAGGACGTGGTCGTGCATTTTCAGGAGCTGAAGATACCGCCGCAGTTTATTGGCAAGAACTACGACCAGGATGGCGAGTATCGATTGCAGTTTCAGGGGTGGATCAACCAGCTGTGGCTGGATAAGGATGCGTTGCTGGGGCAGATGCACCGGGAGTATCCAGCCAAGTCTTGAGGCGCGCGTTCCGGCCTCATCGCGAGCTTGCTCGCGATGGCGATCTTAAGGACACAAAAAAACCCGCCGATGATCACTCATCGGCGGGTTTTTTATGGCCGGCTTAGCGCTTAGATCGCGCCGCGGCTACGCAGCAGATCCAGCACCTGCTTGACGCTCTCTTCCAGCGACAGCGACTGGGTATCGACCACAAGGTCAGCATCCAGCGGCACATCGAACGGGAAGGAATCGCCCGGGATGTTATCCCCGGCCGCCGCGTACAGACCCTGCGGGTCACGTTCGGCGCAAACAGTCGGCGAGGCCTGGACGTAAACGGTCAGCAAACGCTCCTTGCCGATCAGTTCCCTGGCCTGCTCACGACCTTCAGCACTCGGTGCAACGAAGGCTGCGAGGGTCAGCAAACCGGCTTCGTTGAACTGACGCGCTACGTGTGCCGCACGACGCCAGTTCTCGGTACGCCCGGCGCGATCCTGTGGCAGACCTTTGTTCAGGTCATGGCGCAGGTTCTGACCATCGAGCACAAACACCGCACGGCCCATGTCGAACAGCTTGCGTTCAACCGCGTAGGCCAGGGTGCTTTTACCAGCGCCCGACAGGCCGCTGAACAACACGGTGGCCGGTTGCTGGCCGAAGCGCTGGGCGCGTTCTTCAGTGGCGACGTGAGCGAGCTTGCCATGGTGCGTAGCGCTGCCATGGGCCACCGGCTGAGCGATGATCATGCCAGCGGCGACGGTGCCATTGGTCAAACGATCAATGACGATGAACGAACCGGTGGTGCGGTTACTTGCGTAACCGTCCAGCGCGATGGCCGCGTCGAGGCTGATCTTGACCCGACCGATTTCGTTCAGTTGCAAGGCGCTGGCCGGACCTTCTTCCAGGGTGTTCACGTCAACGCGGTTGACGATGCTGGTAATCGAACCCGGCACGTAAGTGGTAGCGCGTTTGATGTCGTATTTCTTGCCCGGCAACATCGGCTCTTCGGCCATCCACACCAGCATGGCGTCGAAGGCGTCAGTCACTTGCGGCAGGTTGTCGGCGTGTACCAGCAAGTCGCCGCGGGAGATGTCGATTTCGTCTTCCATGGTCAGCGTCACTGCCTGGCCTGGACCGGCATGCTCCAGCTCACCTTCGAAGGTGACGATGGATTTCACGCGGCTGCTCTTGCCTGACGGCAGCACAACGACTTCGTCGCCCTTGTGCACGACGCCGCTGGCCAGGGTGCCGGCGAAACCACGGAAGTTCAGGTTTGGACGGTTGACGTACTGCACCGGGAAACGCAGGTCGGTGTAGTTGCGGTCGCTGGCGATTTCGACGGTTTCCAGAATTTCCATCAGCGACTGGCCGGTGTACCACGGCGAGCGCTCGGACTTGTTCACCACGTTGTCGCCCTTGAGCGCCGACATCGGCACGAAGGCCATGGTGGTCGGCTTGAAGGCGATGCCTTCGGCGAACTTCAGGTAATCGGCCTTGATCGACTCAAAGACATTTTCGTCGAAGCCGTTGAGGTCCATCTTGTTGATGGCCACAACGATGTGTTTGATGCCCAGCAACGAAGCGATAAAGCTGTGGCGACGGGTCTGGGTCTGCACGCCATAACGGGCGTCGACCAGGATGATCGCCAGGTCACAGGTGGATGCACCGGTGGCCATGTTGCGGGTGTACTGCTCATGGCCGGGGGTGTCGGCGATGATGAATTTGCGCTTGGCGGTGGAGAAATAGCGGTAAGCGACATCGATGGTGATGCCCTGCTCACGCTCGGCCTGCAGGCCGTCGACCAGCAACGCCAGGTCGATGTCATCACCGGTGGTGCCGACTTTCTTCGAGTCGCGGGTAATGGCTTCCAGGTGATCTTCGTAGATCATCTTGGAGTCGTGCAGCAGGCGCCCGATCAGGGTGCTCTTGCCGTCATCGACGTTGCCACAGGTCAGAAAGCGCAGCATTTCCTTGCGTTCGTGCTGGCCCAGGTAGGCGAGGATGTCCTCGCTGATCAAATCAGATACGTGCGACATGACAACCCCTTAGAAATAACCCTGACGTTTCTTTTCTTCCATCGAGCCTGCGCCATCGTGGTCGATGACCCGGCCCTGGCGTTCGGAAGTTCGCGTCAGGAGCATTTCCTGAATGATGTCGGTCAGCGTGACAGCCTCGGACTCGACCGCACCGGTCAGCGGGTAGTCGCCGAGCGTACGGAAACGGACCTTCTTCTTGACGATGCGCGCCTTGTCTTCATCGCTCAGGTGATTGAGCAGACGTTCGTCGTCAATCATGATCCAGGTGCCATTCATTTCGATGACGTCGCGTTCGGCGGCGAAATACAGCGGCACAATCGGGATGCCTTCGAGGTAGATGTACTGCCAGATGTCCAGTTCGGTCCAGTTCGACAACGGGAACACACGAATGGATTCGCCCTTGTTGACGTTGCCGTTGTAGACGTTCCACAGCTCTGGACGCTGGTTTTTCGGGTCCCAGCGATGCTTGGTGTCGCGGAAGGAATACACGCGTTCTTTGGCGCGGGATTTCTCTTCGTCACGACGGGCACCACCGAAAGCGGCATCGAAACCATACTTGTCGAGGGCCTGCTTGAGGCCTTCGGTTTTCATGATATCGGTGTGCTTGGCACTGCCGTGGGTCAGCGGGTTGATGCCCTGTGCAACGCCATCGGGGTTCACGTGTACCAGCAGGTCAAGGCCGAGCTCTTCGACCATGCGGTCGCGGAACGCGTACATTTCCTTGAACTTCCACCGGGTGTCGACGTGCATCACCGGGAACGGCAGCTTGCCCGGGAAGAACGCCTTGCGCGCAAGGTGCAGCATCACGGCGGAATCTTTACCGACGGAGTACAGCATCACCGGGTTATCGAACTCGGCGGCGACCTCGCGGATGATGTGGATGCTTTCGGCCTCCAGCTGTTTCAGATGCGTCAGTTTGTCGACCATGGCTACTCACGAAAACGATCTTATGGACGGCCAGCGGGCCGTGTTCGAGCGAAGAATCCTAGCACAGCGACCTCTTCTAATCAGGACGCCAACTAGATCGAAAGGGTATATGAATATACCCCCTCGTTTGGGCGCCACAGCCCCATGCGGAAGCAAACGCCCTCCCACATTCTTGAAGGGTGCTGTTCACAGAATTTGCACAAACCCTCAAATAGGATTGGGGCAATCAATGAAGATATGTTCGAGGGCAAACCGGCGCGCCAGATAATCACCCAGTGCCTGGACACCATAACGCTCGGTGGCGTGATGGCCGGCGGCGATGAAGCTGATGTCGTTTTCCCGCGCGCTGTGAAAGGTCTGCTCGGAGGCTTCGCCACTGAGGTAAAGATCGACACCGGCCAACACTGCCTGATCGATGTAACCCTGACCGCCGCCCGTGCACCAACCGACCCGGCGGATCATCTCGCTGCCTTCGATCAGCAGCGGCTCGCGGCCCATGACTTCCTGCACGCGACGGGCGAAATCACGCGGCGTCATCGGTTCGCTCAACGAACCGACCAGGCCAACAACTTTAAGATTGTCCGGATCCAGCGGACCTTCGACGGTGATGTCGAGCTGACGTGCCAGTTGCACGTTGTTGCCGACTTCCGGGTGCAGATCCAGCGGCAAGTGATAAGAAAGCAGGCTGATGTCGTGCTTGAGCAAGGTCTTCAATCGACGCTGTTTCATGCCGGTGATGCACGGGTTCTCGCCTTTCCAGAAATAACCGTGATGCACCAGCACCAGATCGGCCTCGGCTTCGACCGCCGCGTCCAGCAGTGCCTGGCTGGCTGTGACGCCACTGACAATGCGCATCACTTGCGGCCGGCCCTCGACCTGCAAGCCGTTGGGGCAATAATCGGCAATTTTGGCGCTGGAGAGGTAACGGTCGGCTTCTTCGACCAGGGTGCTCAGGGCGACGGCCATAAAAGACTCCTAAATATCCCGTTCAGAGGCGCGCTTGGCCTCGTATAATGCGCGACATTATGGGCGGTCTCATACCGCCTGCAACCTTTCAGGAAGTGCTTAATGCTCAAGGCGCTGCGTTTTTCCGGCTGGCCGCTGTTGGCCGGCGTGCTTATCGCTCTTTTGATAATTCAGCGTTACCCGCAGTGGGTCGGGCTTCCGAGCCTCGACGTGAACTTGCAGCAAGCACCGCAAACCACCAGTGTGCAACAGGGGCCGGTGTCCTATGCCGACGCCGTGGTCATTGCCGCACCTGCGGTGGTCAACCTGTACACCACCAAGGTCATCAACAAACCGAATCACCCACTGTTCGAAGACCCGCAGTTTCGCCGCTTCTTCGGGGACAATTCGCCCAAACAGAAGCGTATGGAGTCGAGCCTGGGTTCTGGCGTGATCATGAGCCCGGAAGGTTACATCCTGACCAACAACCACGTAACCACCGGGGCCGACCAGATTGTCGTGGCGCTCAAGGATGGCCGTGAGACCCTGGCTCGCGTGATCGGCAGCGACCCGGAAACCGATCTCGCGGTATTGAAGATCGACCTGAAGACCCTGCCGGCAATCACCATCGGCCGTTCCGACAACATCCGCATCGGCGACGTGGCGCTGGCCATCGGCAACCCGTTCGGTGTCGGCCAGACCGTGACCATGGGCATCATCAGCGCCACCGGGCGCAATCAGCTGGGCCTGAACAACTACGAAGATTTCATCCAGACCGACGCTGCGATCAATCCCGGCAACTCCGGCGGTGCGTTGGTGGACGCCAATGGCAACCTGACCGGCATCAACACGGCGATTTTCTCCAAATCTGGCGGCTCGCAAGGCATCGGGTTTGCGATCCCGGTCAAACTGGCGATGGAAGTGATGAAGTCGATCATCGAACACGGCCAGGTGATTCGCGGCTGGCTGGGCATTGAAGTGCAGCCGTTGAGCCAGGAACTGGCGGAGTCGTTCGGTCTGTCGGGACGTCCGGGGATTGTAGTCGCGGGGATCTTCCGTGACGGTCCGGCGCAGAAAGCCGGCCTGCAATTGGGTGATGTGATTCTCAGCATCGACGGCGAACCGGCCGGCGATGGTCGCCGTTCGATGAACCAGGTCGCGCGGATCAAGCCGACGGACAAGGTGACGGTTCAAGTAATGCGCAATGGCAAGGAGCTGAAGCTCACTGCCGAGATCGGCCTGCGCCCACCACCGGCACCGGTCAAAGAGAAAGAAGAAGAGTAACAGCCCTCCAGATCCCTTGTGGGAGCGTGGCTTGCCCGCGATGGCAACACCGCGGTGTATCAGGTACACCGCGTTATCGTTCATCGCGGGCAAGCCACGCTCCAACAGGGGTGGTGGTGGTTTAGAGGTCGCCGAGGCCGTCGATCAGCGCCTGGTTCTGCTCCGGTGTGCCGATGGAGATCCGCAGGAACTGGGCAATCCGCTCCTGCTTGAAGTGCCGAACGATCACGCCCTGCTCTCGCAACTTCGCCGCCAGCCCTGCCGCATCGTGCTTCGGATGACGGGCAAAAATGAAGTTGGCTGCCGACGGCAACACCTCAAAACCCTTCGCCTCAAGTTGCCCGACGACCTTGTCGCGACTCTCGATCACCAGCTGACAGGTCTTGTCGAAGTACTCACGATCCTCAAACGCCGCCGCAGCCCCGACAATCGCCAGGCGATCCAGCGGATAAGAGTTGAAGCTGTTCTTGATCCGCTCCAGCGCCTCGATCAAGTCCGGATGCCCCACCGCCAGGCCAACCCGCAGGCCGGCCAGTGAACGGGATTTGGACAGGGTCTGAGTCACCAGCAGGTTCGGATAACGGTCCACCAACGTGATCGCCGTCTCTCCGCCAAAGTCGATGTAGGCCTCATCTACCACGACCACTGAATCCGGGCTGGCCTTGAGGATCTGCTCAACGGCGTCCAGCGCCAGCAGGCAACCGGTCGGTGCATTCGGGTTCGGGAAGATGATCCCGCCGTTTGGCTTGGCGTAGTCGGCCGGGTTGATCTGGAACTGCTCGTCCAGCGGCACCGCGTCGAACCTGATGCCATACAACCCGCAGTAAACCGGATAGAAGCTGTAGCTGATGTCCGGGAACAGCAGCGGCTGATCGTGTTGCAGCAGACCGTGGAAGATGTGCGCCAGGACTTCATCGGAACCGTTGCCGAGGAACACCTGATTGCCTTGCACGCCGTAGTACCTGGCAACAGCCTGCTTGAGCAGGTCGCTGTTCGGGTCCGGGTACAAACGCAGATTGTCGTTCAGTTCGGTCTGCATCGCCGCCAGGGCTTTAGGCGATGGACCGTACGGGTTTTCGTTGGTGTTGAGCTTCACCAGTTTCGTCAATTTTGGCTGCTCGCCCGGCACGTAAGGCACCAGGCTCTTGACGAAGGGGCTCCAGAATTTACTCATCTTCAGTTCCCCTGCTTGTCGTCAATGATGCGGTATTCGGCACTACGGGCGTGGGCCGTCAGCGACTCGCCACGGGCCAGTACGGAAGCGGTCTTGCCCAACTCGGACGCACCCTGCTCGGAACAGAAGATGATCGAGGAGCGTTTCTGGAAGTCGTACACACCCAGCGGCGAAGAAAAACGCGCGGTGCCAGACGTCGGCAACACGTGGTTCGGACCGGCGCAGTAGTCGCCCAAGGCTTCGGAGGTGTGACGGCCCATGAAGATCGCGCCCGCGTGACGGATCTGCGGCAACCACGCCTGCGGATCAGCGACCGACAACTCAAGGTGTTCCGGTGCGATGCGGTTGGCCACTTCGATGGCTTGTTCCATGTCGCGGACCTTGATCAACGCGCCCCGGCCATTGATCGAGGTTTCGATGATCTCGGCGCGTTCCATGGTTGGCAGCAGCTTGGCGATGCTCGCGGCGACCTTGTCGAGGAATTCGGCGTCCGGGCTGACCAGAATCGCCTGGGCGTCTTCATCGTGCTCGGCCTGGGAGAACAGGTCCATGGCGATCCAGTCCGGATCGGTCTGGCCGTCGCACACCACGAGAATCTCGGACGGACCGGCGATCATGTCGATACCGACCTGACCAAACACATGACGCTTGGCGGTGGCGACATAGATGTTGCCCGGGCCCACCACTTTATCGACCTTCGGCACGCTTTCGGTGCCGTAAGCCAGCGCGGCAACCGCTTGGGCGCCGCCGATGGTGAACACGCGGTCGACGCCGGCAATGCAGGCCGCAGCCAGTACCAGCTCGTTGATTTCACCGCGCGGGGTCGGCACCACCATGACCACTTCGGTCACGCCCGCCACTTTGGCCGGGATCGCGTTCATCAGCACCGAAGACGGATACGACGCTTTGCCGCCCGGCACATACAGACCGGCGCGATCCAGCGGCGTGACCTTCTGGCCCAACACCGTGCCGTCGGCTTCGGTGTAGCTCCAGGAATCCTGTTTCTGTTTTTCGTGGTAGCTGCGCACGCGGGCCGCGGCTTTTTCCAGTGCTTCACGCTGCGGCACGGTGATCCGGGTCAGGGCCAGTTCCAGGCGCTCACGCGGCAGGATCAGGTCGGCCATCGAGGCGACTTCGAGGCCATCGAACTTCTGGGTGAATTCCACCAGCGCCGCATCGCCACGCTCGCGCACGGCTTTGATGATGTCCAGCACCCGCTGATTGACCGAGTCGTCAGACACACTTTCCCAGCTCAGCAGATGATCCAGATGATGTGCGAAATCCGGGTCAGCAGCGTTGAGTCGGCGAATTGCAGTCGGTGCGGTCATAGCGAGAGCCTCATAGGAATGGCAAAAACTCAGGTGCCCGAAGCTACCATCGATCCGCTTGGGCACCTGAGAATTCTGGCTATGAGGCGGATAGACGGGCGCGACTTAACGTCGCGCAGGTGAATCAGCCGCGGTGTCGAGACTCCACTGCCTTGCGCAGGGTGTCGATCAACGCCTGGATACGGGCGTGCTGCATTTTCATCGAAGCTTTGTTGACGATCAGCCGGGAGCTGATGTCGGCAATGAAATCCTGAGGCTCCAGGCCATTGGCCCGCAGGGTGTTGCCGGTGTCGACCACGTCGATGATCTTGTCGGCCAGACCAATCAGCGGCGCCAGTTCCATCGAGCCGTACAGCTTGATGATGTCAACCTGACGACCCTGCTCGGCGTAGTAGCGCTTGGCAACGTTGACGAACTTGGTGGCAACCCGCAGACGGCCTTTGGGCTCGACATCGCCGACACGGCCGGCGGTCATCAGCTTGCACAGGGCAATGCGCAGGTCCAGAGGCTCGTACAGGCCCTGGCCGCCATATTCCATCAGCACATCTTTACCGGCGACGCCGAGGTCCGCGGCACCATGCTCGACATAGGTCGGCACGTCGGTGGCGCGCACGATCAGCAGACGTACGTCAGGCTGGGTCGTGGGAATGATCAGCTTGCGGCTCTTGTCCGGATTCTCGGTCGGCACGATGCCCGCTTCAGCCAGAAGCGGCAGGGTGTCGTCAAGGATGCGGCCCTTGGACAGTGCGATGGTCAACATGGGAAACGTCAGTCCTTATCAAGGTACTCATGCCCGGTCGCAAATGGCGCCGGACACACATCGAGCCGGAAACCGGCTCGACTTCAACAATTCAACGGGCATGTCCTTATGCCCATGCAGCAACTACTAGCCCGGTACGCGGCGGATCTTGGCGCCGAGCATCTGCAGTTTCTCTTCGATGCACTCGTAACCACGGTCGATGTGGTAGATGCGGTCGATCAGCGTGTCGCCTTCGGCGATCAACGCCGAGATCACCAGGCTGGCCGAAGCACGCAGGTCGGTGGCCATGACAGGCGCGCCTTTGAGCGTCTCGGTGCCGGTAACGATGGCAGTGTTGCCTTCGACCTGGATCTTGGCGCCCATGCGGTGCAGTTCGTAAACGTGCATGAAGCGGTTTTCGAAGATCGTCTCGATCACAGCGCCCGTGCCTTCGGCAATGGCGTTGAGGGAGATGAACTGCGCTTGCATGTCGGTAGGGAACGCCGGGTATGGAGCGGTCCGCACGTTGACGGCTTTTGGCCGCTTGCCGTGCATGTTCAGCTCGATCCAGTCTTCGCCGCAGGTGATTTCGGCACCCGACTCGCGGAGTTTTTCCAGAACGGCTTCGAGGATGGTCGGATCAGTGTCCTTGACCTTCACACGACCGCCGGTCACGGCAGCCGCCACCAGGTAGGTGCCGGTTTCGATGCGGTCAGGCATCACTTTGTACGTGGTCGGGTGCAGACGCTCAACGCCATCAATGGTGATGGTGTCGGTGCCGGCGCCAGTGATCTTGGCACCCATGGCGATCAGGAAGTTCGCCAGGTCGATGACTTCAGGCTCACGAGCGGCGTTCTGCAACACGCTGCGGCCCTTGGCCAGAGCGGCCGCCATCATGATGTTTTCGGTGCCGGTCACGCTGACGGTGTCGAAGAAGAAGTGCGCGCCACGCAGGCCACCTTCAGGCGCCTTGGCCTTGATGTAGCCGCCTTCGACGTCGATGACCGCACCCATGGCTTCAAGGCCACGGATGTGCAGGTCAACCGGACGCGAACCGATGGCGCAACCGCCAGGCAGTGCGACTTCGGCTTCACCGAAACGGGCAACCATCGGGCCCAGCACCAGGATCGACGCACGCATGGTTTTAACCAGTTCGTACGGTGCGATCAGGGTCTTGATGGTGCGCGGGTCGATTTCGACGCTGAGCTTCTCGTCGATCACCGGCTCGATGCCCATGCGACCGAACAGCTCGATCATCGTGGTGATGTCGTGCAGGTGCGGCAGGTTGGCCACGGTTACCGGGCCATCACACAGCAGGGTGGCAGCCAGGATCGGCAGGGCAGAGTTCTTTGCCCCGGAGATGCGGATTTCGCCATCAAGACGAACGCCACCGGTAATAATCAATTTATCCATAAGAATCTCGACGCCCTTGGGCTCAGGTGCGCTCGGCCCAGGCCGCGCTGCTGAAAAATTTCATAGTGACCGCATGGATGCTGCCATCGGTGATCCATGGGTTCAAATGGGCATAGATCTGCTGCTGACGCTTCACCGGGCTCAACGCCGCCAGTTCATCGCTAATCACGTTCAGCTGGAAATTGCAGCCTTCGCCCTCAACTTCTACCAACGTTCCGGGCAGCTTTCCTTCAAGGAAGCTCTTCACTTCTACGGCCTGCATGCTCAACCTCAATCGGCGCCCTGTGCGCACGGGTCGGACATCATACAAAAAAGCCCCGCGCCTGCGAACCCCGCTAAGCAGGACTCTGACGGGGGGCTTCCTTATAGATGCGGTCAGGGGTGCGCCAACAGCTCGGTCAATTCGCTGACCTGAGCGATTTCACGCATGTCTTCGGGCATCCCACGGATGCTCAGCGCCTTGCCAGCCGCCTCTGCATCACGCATGAAGCACAGCAGCAGCGACAATCCGACGCTGCTGGACTTCAACACTGCCGAGCAGTCGACCACCAGTTCGGTAGCCGCGCTCGATTTAATCAACGCCTGCCCCTGCTTGCGCAAGCCAGGGGCCGTGAGGTAGTCCAGCATGCCGCTAAGCCGAAGTTCGCCGGACTCGCTCATGCGAATGGCCGACACACTCATTGGGCTGGCTTCTCAGTCGATGCCTTGGCTTTGGCGACTTCCCCGGCCCAACCGTTAATGGTCTTGTCCAGGTCGTTGCCATTGCGCTGCATCGCATCCGCGAACTGGTCACGGAACAGCTTGCCGATGTTGATACCGTTGATGATGACGTTGCGCAGTTTCCACTCGCCATTGATCTTTTCCAGTGTGTAAGACACCGGATAGATCGCGCCGTTACTGCCTTTGACGGTCATGCCGACGCTGGTGCGATCGCCCGATTCATCTTTGGCCGGGTCAACGGTGATGCCCTGATTGTTGTACTCGAGCAGCGCATTGCCATAAAACTGGAACAGACCCTTCTTGAAGTTTTCTTCGAAGGTTTTCATCTGTGCCGGCGTGGCTTTGCGTGAGTACTTGACCGTCATGATGCTCTTGGAGATGCCTTCGGCATCCACCACAGGTCCGACGATGGTGTTCAGCGCCGTATAGAAGTCCTGTGGATCCTGCTTGTACTTCTCTTTGTTGGCCGACAGATCGGCCAGCATCCGGTTGGTGGTGTCCTGTACCAGATCGTGCGCGGTAGGCGCCGCCACGGCGTTAGCCATCAACGGCAGCGCCGTGAGTACTACCAACAGGCCACGTCGCAAGGTAGAGATCATTCAAAAGCTCCTCATTTGGCGTCTTTGCTAACGGTATTGAGCAGGAATTTACCGATCAGGTCCTCAAGCACCAGCGACGACTGGGTGTCGTGGATGGTCCCACCATCCTTGAGCAAGGCTTCTTCGCCGCCCACGCTGATACCGATGTATTTCTCGCCCAACAGGCCAGCGGTCAGGATAGATGCAGTGGAGTCGGTCGGCAGGTTATCTACGCGCTTTTCCAGTTGCATGGTCACCCGACCGGTGAAGCTGTCGCGGTCCAGATCGATTGCGGTGACCTTGCCGATGGTGACACCGGCCATGGTCACTTTAGCTCTGACCGTCAAACCGGCGATATTGTCGAAGTACGCATAAAGTTTATACGTGTCGGTGCTCGGGCTCGGGGACAGACCACTCACCCGCAACGCCAGCAGCAATAAAGCCAGGATGCCAGCCAGCAAGAAAAGGCCGACACCGATTTCCAGGGTGCGGTTTTGCATCAGAAATCTCCAAACATCAAGGCGGTCAAAATAAAGTCCAGGCCGAGTACAGCCAAAGAGGCATACACCACGGTCTTGGTAGTGGCACGACTGATCCCCTCGGAAGTGGGCTCACAGTCATAGCCTTGGAATACGGCGATCCAGGTCACGACGAACGCGAAGACGATGCTTTTGATGATGCCATTGAGCACGTCATCAGTGAACGTCACGCTGTTTTGCATGTTCGACCAGTACGAACCTTCATACACACCGAGCCAGTCGACGGCCACCCACGAACCACCCCAGATACCCACCACGCTGAAAATCATTGCCAGCACCGGCAGGGAAATGAAGCCGGCCCACAAGCGCGGGGCGACGATGTATTTGAGCGGGTCGACACCAATCATTTCCAGACTGGACAGCTGTTCGGTGGATTTCATGTTGCCGATTTCCGCCGTCAGCGCCGAACCGGCACGCCCGGCAAACAGCAACGCCGTCACCACAGGTCCCAATTCACGCAATAGCGTCAGCGCAACCATCTGCCCGACCGCCTGCTCCGAGCCGTAGCTGGACAGGATGTTGAAGCCTTGCAGCGCCAGCACCATCCCGATGAACACGCCGGAGACGACAATGATCACCAGGGACATCACGCCGACAGAATGGAGCTGCTTGATCAGCAGGCCAAAGCCGCCGCCGATGCCACCGCGACCGAGCAAGGCATGGAACAGGAAAATCGTCGAGCGGCCGAACACCGCCAGCGCGTCGATGGCGGCATGGCCAAACCGGCGCACGCGCTCTATTAATGAAATCTTGCGCATCAACGCTTCCCCAGAAGATCTGCGCGGTAATCCGTCGCTGGAAAGTGGTATGCGACCGGACCGTCGGGTTCGCCGGTCATGAATTGACGGATCCGTGGCTCCTGCGAGTTCATCAGTTCCGCGGGAGTCCCCTGCCCCAACACCTGGCCTTCGCCGACGACATAGATGTAGTCGGCGATGCTCGCGGTTTCGGCCAGATCGTGGGACACCACGATACTGGTGATACCGAGCGCGTCGTTGAGCAGGCGGATCAGGCGCACCAGTACGCCCATGGCAATGGGGTCCTGGCCGACAAAGGGCTCGTCGTACATGAGGATCTGCGGATCGAGGGCAATCGCCCGGGCCAGCGCAACACGACGCTTCATGCCACCGGACAACTCGTCAGGCATCAGGTCGATGGCGCCACGCAAGCCCACGGCCTGCAATTTAAGCAGGACGATGTCGCGGATCATTTCTTCCGGCAGCTCGGTATGAACGCGCAGCGGAAACGCGACGTTCTCGAACACATCGAGGTCGGTAAACAGGGCGCCGCTCTGAAACAGCACCCCCATGTGTTTGCGCGCATCGAACAGATCACTGCGCGACAACTTGGGCAGGTTCTGGCCGTTGACCCACACTTCGCCCTTGGTGGGACGCAATTGTGCGCCCATCAATCGCAACAGCGTGGTTTTGCCACACCCGGAAGGCCCCATGATGCCGGTGACCTTGCCGCGCGGGATACGGATATCGACGTTATTGAAAATGCTGCGCGTACCGCGCTTGAAGGTCAGTCCCTTCAGCTCGACCGCGTAGGCGTTATCGGCACTCATCTAAACTCCTTGCGATGCAGCCTCTCACTCGGACGCCTGGCTCTCTGACGAAAGCACATACCTCCCCGGGCAGGCCGAACTGGCGGCGAACTATATCACTGCAAAGGCCTGCCCCCCAAGGCCCAAGCCCGACCATGTTCAGTAACATGACAGGCAAAAAGCCTTGTTTAGAGGGGATTCGGTTACAGGGAATGACAAAGCGTGACGAACTAGCGTGAGGGTTTTGATCATTACCGCTATAATCGCCGCCTTTTCATCAGGCTATACGATTTCTGACATGAGCCAATCCAGCGACCTGATTCAATCAGCACAACGCACCATCCGCCTCGAACTGGAAGCCGTAGAAGGCTTGCTGCCCCACATCGACGCTGATTTCGTACGCGCTTGCGAGATGATTCTGGCCAGCAAAGGCCGCGTGGTGGTGGTCGGCATGGGTAAGTCCGGGCACATCGGCAACAAGATCGCCGCCACCCTGGCCAGCACCGGCACCACGGCTTTTTTCGTGCACCCGGCCGAAGCCAGCCACGGCGACATGGGCATGATCACGCGAGACGACATCATCCTGGCCCTGTCGAACTCCGGTTCCACCAACGAAATCGTCACCCTGTTGCCCCTGATCAAGCGTCTGGGCATACAGTTGATCAGCGTGACCGGCAACCCGGAATCACCGCTGGCCAAGGCTGCCGAGGTCAATCTCAACGTTCACGTCGAACACGAGGCCTGCCCGCTGAACCTGGCACCCACCTCCTCTACCACTGCCGCGTTGGTCATGGGCGACGCCCTGGCCGTTGCGTTGCTGGAAGCGCGCGGCTTTACCGCTGAAGACTTCGCCTTTTCCCACCCCGGTGGTGCGCTGGGCCGGCGTCTGCTGCTGAAAGTGGAAAACGTCATGCACGCCGGGCAAGAGCTGCCACAGGTTCAACGCGGCACCTTGCTCAAGGACGCGTTGATGGAAATGACCCGCAAGGGTCTGGGCATGACCGTCATTCTGGAAGCCGACGGCAAGCTGGCAGGGATCTTCACTGACGGTGATCTGCGCCGCACACTGGATCGCAGCATCGACATCCACAGCGCCACCATTGACCAGGTCATGACCGCACACGGCAAGACCGCCCGCGCCGAAATGCTCGCCGCCGAGGCCCTGAAAATCATGGAAGACCACAAAATCAACGCGCTGGTCGTGGTCGACAGCGAAGACCGTCCGGTCGGCGCCTTGAACATGCACGACTTGCTGCGCGCAGGAGTAATGTAATGAGTTCGGACCTGCTGCAACGCGGCAAACAGATCAAACTTGCCGTGTTCGACGTCGACGGCGTGCTGACTGACGGACGCCTGTACTTCCTCGAAGACGGCAGTGAGTTCAAGACGTTCAACACCCTCGACGGTCAAGGCATCAAGATGTTGATGGCGGCGGGCGTACAGACGGCTATCATCAGCGGCCGCAAGACCCCGGTGGTCGAACGACGAGCAAAAAACCTCGGCATCCCGCACCTTTATCAAGGTCGCGAGGACAAACTGGTGGTACTGGACGAACTTCTGGCCCAACTCAACCTAAGCTATGAACAAGTGGCCTATCTCGGTGACGACCTGCCGGACCTGCCGGTGATTCGCCGCGTCGGCCTCGGCATGGCGGTAGCCAACGCTGCCAGCTTCGTGCGTGAAAACGCCCATGGCATTACCGTCGCCCGTGGTGGCGAGGGTGCCGCTCGCGAATTCTGCGAATTGATCCTGCGCGCCCAGGGCCGCCTCGATGCGGCCAACGCCGCGTACCTGTGAGCCCATTATGCTGAGCAAAAAGTTTCGTAACATCCTGTTGTTCAGTTGCATCGCGGCGCTGTTCGCTGCGGTCGGCTACTGGAACATCAGCCCGGAACGCTTTCTCGACAAGACAGTTGCCCCTGTCGACGAAAGCGCGATCGACTATTACGCACTCAACGCCCACAGCGTGCAGTACCTGCCGGACGGCAAATTGCAGTACGAAATGACGTCCGACAAGGTCGAACACCTGAAAGTGTCCGAGGTCACGCTGCTGACCAACCCCGACCTGAACATGTTCCGCGGCACCCAGTTTCCCTGGCACGTCCAGAGCGAACATGGGGAAGTCAATCCAGACGGCACCCAGGTCGAGCTGATCGACTCGGTACGCATTACCCGTTTCGACGAAAAGAACCGCAGGACCCTGATTACCACCACCCGTATGACTGTGTTCCCGCAGCAGCAATATGCGCAGACCGACCAACCCGTTAGAATCGACGGCGCTGGCGGTGTATCGACAGGCAACGGAATGAAAGCGTACTTGAAAGAAAGCAGGATACACCTGCTATCTAACGTAAGAGGACAGTATGAGGCTCGTTAAAACCCTCCCTATTTTGCTCAGTCTGGGCGCAGCACTGGGAAGCGTGAGCGCCTGGGCTCTGCCGAACGATCAAGAGCAGCCAATCCGCATTCAGGCCGACGATGCCCAACTGGACGACAAGAATGGCGTGGCCACCTATAAAGGTGACGTGATCATCACCCAGGGCTCGATGATCGTTAAGGGCAACACCGTAACCATCACTCGTACGCCGGCTGGCGACATCGACGTGGTGACTTCGGTGGGCAACCTCGCCTACTTCGAGCAACTGCAGACCGCTGGCGACACCAAGCCTGTCCAGGGTTGGGGTGTGACTATCCAGTACCACGCCGCGCAAAACCGCGTCGTGCTGATCGACAAGGCAAAAGTTGTCGACAAGGACAACAACACCACCCAGGGCGAGAAAATCGTCTACGACACAGTCAAGAAGCTTGCGAGCGCTGGCCGTGCGACAGGCAACAAGGTCACCGAGGCGCGTCCACGCATCGACATGGTGATCCAGCCGAAGAAGAAAACCGACGAGCAGAAGGCCCAGTAATGGCAACTCTGAAAGCTCAGCATCTGGCCAAGAGCTACAAGAGCCGCCAGGTCGTGCGCGACGTCAGCCTGTCGATCGACAGCGGTCAAATCGTCGGCCTGCTGGGTCCCAACGGCGCCGGCAAGACCACCTGCTTCTACATGATTGTCGGCCTGGTGCAGGCCGATCAGGGCCGTGTGCTGATCGATGATCTGGACGTCAGCCACCAGCCGATGCACGGTCGTGCAAAGGCCGGTATCGGCTATCTGCCGCAAGAAGCGTCGATCTTCCGCAAACTCTCGGTGGCCGACAACATCATGGCGATCCTCGAGACCCGCAAGGAACTCGACAAGGCCGGGCGTCGCAAAGAGCTGGAAAGCCTGCTGCAGGAATTCCACATCAGCCACATCCGCGACAACCTCGGCATGAGCCTGTCGGGTGGTGAACGCCGCCGCGTGGAAATCGCTCGCGCACTGGCCACCAATCCGAAATTCATCCTGCTCGACGAACCTTTCGCCGGCGTGGACCCGATTTCGGTCGGCGACATCAAGCAGATCATCTACCACCTCAAGGCCAAAGGCATTGGGGTGCTGATCACTGACCACAACGTCCGTGAAACCCTGGATATCTGCGAAACGGCCTACATCGTCAACGATGGCCAGCTGATTGCCGAAGGCGACTCCGCCACTATCCTGGCCAACGACCTGGTTAAAGAAGTTTATCTGGGCCATGAGTTCCGCCTGTAAGCGTTGAGGTGTCTGGCTAGTCGACTGAGCGCTTACGACGATAAAAATCAACAGGTTTTTATTGTTACAGCGCTCTAGGCAAACACTTCAGTTTCAGGCATATAATTTGCTTATGTTTGGCGCTCCGGCGCCCTGTAGTGGATGGCGCATGTGCGCCGGCGAATAAGGTGTTAAGCCCCTGCCATGAAACCATCGCTAGTCTTGAGAATGGGCCAGCAGCTGACGATGACACCGCAGCTGCAACAGGCCATCCGCCTGCTCCAATTGTCGACCCTGGACCTGCAACAGGAAATCCAGGAGGCCCTGGAGTCCAATCCGATGCTCGAACGCCAGGAAGAAGGCGACGACTTCGACAACGCCGACCCCTTGGCCGACAAAGCCGAACAGCAACCCAATGCCGATGTTTCGGAACCCTCCTACCAGGAAACCGCCCCGACGGTGGACAACCTCGAGGAAGGTGACTGGAACGAGCGCATTCCCAACGAACTGCCCGTCGACACGGCCTGGGAAGACGTCTACCAGACCAGCGCCAGCAGCCTGCCGAGCAACGATGACGACGAATGGGACTTCACCACTCGCACTTCGGCTGGCGAGAGCCTGCAAAGCCACCTGCTCTGGCAACTGAACCTGGCACCGATGTCCGACACCGATCGCCTGATCGCCGTGACCCTGATCGACTGCATCAACAATCAGGGCTACCTGGATGAAACCCTGGAGGAGATCCTCGAAGCCTTCGATCCGGAACTGGACATCGAACTGGACGAAATCGAAGCCGTCCTGCACCGCATCCAGCAATTCGAACCGGCCGGCATCGGCGCTCGCAACCTGGGCGAATGCCTGCTGCTGCAATTGCGCCAATTGCCCGCCAAGACGCCTTGGCTGGCCGAAGCCAAGCGCCTGGTCTGCGACTACATCGATTTGCTCGGCAGTCGCGACTACAGCCAGCTGATGCGCCGCATGAAGCTCAAGGAAGATGAACTGCGCCAGGTCATCGAACTGGTCCAGAGTCTCAACCCGCGCCCCGGCTCGCAGATCGAATCCAGCGAAGCCGAGTACGTCGTTCCAGACGTGATCGTGCGCAAGGACAACGAACGCTGGCTGGTGGAACTGAACCAGGAGTCGGTTCCAAGGCTGCGGGTCAACGCCCAGTACGCCGGGTTTGTCCGTCGCGCCGACACCAGCGCCGACAACACCTTCATGCGCAATCAGCTGCAAGAGGCCCGCTGGTTCATCAAGAGCCTGCAAAGCCGCAACGAAACCCTGATGAAAGTTGCCACCCAGATCGTCGAGCATCAGCGCGGCTTCCTCGAATACGGCGACGAAGCCATGAAGCCGCTGGTCCTGCATGACATCGCCGAAGCGGTAGGCATGCACGAATCGACGATTTCACGGGTGACCACGCAAAAATTCATGCATACCCCTCGGGGTATTTATGAGTTGAAATACTTTTTCTCCAGTCACGTCAGCACCTCCGAAGGCGGCGAATGCTCGTCCACGGCGATCCGCGCGATCATCAAAAAACTGGTTGCCGCGGAAAATCAGAAAAAGCCGTTGAGTGACAGCAAGATCGCTGGTTTACTGGAGGCACAAGGCATTCAGGTGGCTCGCCGCACCGTCGCCAAGTACCGCGAATCCTTAGGGATCGCGCCTTCGAGCGAACGCAAGCGGTTGATGTAGAGCCACGCCACAGCGTTCCAGTGGTAGATCATCTGATCTACCGCTTTATGCACTGGCAACGAAGGAGAAGCTGTATGCAAGTCAACATCAGTGGACACCAACTGGAAGTGACCGAACCCCTGCGCACCTACATCGGCGAAAAACTCGAACGATTAGAGCGGCATTTCGACAAGATCACCAACGTGCAGGTCACGATGACGGTCGAGAAGCTGAAGCAGAAAATCGAAGCCACCCTGCATATTCCCGGCAGTGAAGTGGTCGCCAACGCGGAGCATACCGATATGTACGCGGCGATCGACTCACTGACCGACAAGCTGGATAAACAACTCAAAAAGCATAAGGAAAAGACCCAGAGCCTCCTCCAGGGTGCAACCGGTCGTTAACACTCCCAACCCATGATCCGACTTGAAAACATCCTGACCCCCGGCCGTTCCCTCGTGAACGTGCCGGGCGGCAGTAAAAAGAAAGCCCTCGAACAAATTGCCAACCTGATCGCCCGGGAAGTGCCGGATCTGGAGATGCAAGATGTCTTCGAGGCTTTGATTGCCCGTGAAAAACTCGGCTCGACCGGTTTTGGCAACGGCATCGCCATCCCCCACTGCCGCCTGAAGGATTGCAAGTCGCCCATCAGCGCCTTGATGCACCTCGACGCCCCTATCGATTTCGACGCCATCGACGGCGCTCCGGTTGACCTGTTGTTCGTACTGCTGGTCCCGCAAGCGGCTACCGATGCGCACCTTGAACTGCTCCGCCAGATCGCCAGCATGCTCGATCGCAAGGAGGTGCGGGAAAAACTGCGTAGTGCTCAGAGTAACGAAGCCTTGTATAAGGTTGTTCTGGAAGAGCAAAACGGTCACTAATCATGCGCTTGATCATCGTCAGTGGCCGTTCCGGCTCAGGTAAAAGTACCGTACTCGATGTTCTCGAGGACAACGGCTACTACTGCATCGACAACCTGCCCGCCGGCTTGCTGCCGGAACTGGCCGAACGCGCACTGATTCATACCGAATTGGCACAGCCGTTGGTCGCCGTGTCCATCGATGCGCGTAACCTGCCGAGCCACCTGTCACGCTTTCCCGAACTGCTCGAAGAAGTCCGTAGCCGGCACATCAAGTGCGATGTGCTGTACCTGGACGCCGACGAAGAAACCTTGCTCAAGCGCTTTTCCGAAACCCGTCGGCGTCACCCGCTGAGCACCCCCAACCGTTCGTTGGCCGAGGCGATCGAGGACGAAAGCAATCTGCTGGGTCCGATCGTCGATCTGGCCGACCTCAAGATCAACACCACGAATCTGAACCTGTACCAGCTGCGCGACACCATCAAGCTGCGCCTGCTGAACCAGCCGGAAGCCGGTACTGCCTTTCTGGTCGAGTCGTTCGGATTCAAGCGTGGCATGCCGGTGGACGCGGACCTGGTGTTCGACGTGCGTTGCCTGCCCAACCCTTACTGGAAGCCGGAGCTGCGTGCGCAGTCGGGGCTCGATCAACCGGTGGCCGAGTACCTCGCCGCTCAACCGGACGTCGAAGAAATGTTCCAGGACATATCGTCGTATCTGCTCAAGTGGCTGCCGCGCTTTGCCGCCAGCAACCGTGCTTATGTCACCATTGCCATTGGCTGCACCGGCGGGCATCACCGCTCCGTCTACCTGACCGAACGTCTGGGCCAGGTTCTGCAACAATCCCTGAAGAACGTCCAGGTCCGCCACCGCGACCTCAGCTAAAGGATTCACACCGCGATGCCTGCTCTGGAAATCGAAATCATCAACAAGCTGGGCCTGCATGCCCGTGCTTCTGCAAAATTCGTCGGGGTCGCCGGCGAGTTCAAGGATTGCACGATCAGAGTAGGACGCACTCCGGAATCCACGGTCGACGGCAAAAGCATCATGGCAATGATGATGCTCGCTGCGGGCAAGGGCACCAAAATCTATATCAGCACCGAAGGCGAAGACGCGCAAAGGGCACTGGATGCGTTGAAGGACTTGATCGACCGTTATTTCGACGAAGGCGAGTAAACGCCAGTCCAGACCAAAGCCGCTCAGTAACCCGATAAAAAAGGCGCACCACCCAATCAGGTGGCGCGCCTTTTTTGTGACAAGCGAGTTTAGCTGCCCGCCACCGTCATGCGCTCGATCAAAACAGAACCCGTACGAATGTTGCTGCGCAGCTCCAGGTCATTACCCACCGCCACGATCTGCTTGAACATGTCGCGCATATTGCCGGCAATGGTCACTTCCTGGACCGCGAACTGGATTTCGCCGTTCTCGACCCAGAAACCCGCCGCACCACGGGAGTAATCCCCGGTGACCATGTTCAGGCCCTGCCCCATCAGTTCGGTGACCAGCAGGCCACGGCCCATGCGGCGCAGCAAAGCGGCCTGATCTTCATCGCCGTGGGTGACGAACAGGTTGTGCACGCCGCCAGCGTTGGCGGTACTCGGCATCCCGAGTTTGCGCCCGGAATAGGTGCCAAGGATGTACGACACCAGCTCACCCTTTTCGACGAACGGTTTGGCGTAGGTCGCCAGACCATCGCCATCAAACGCGGAACTGCCCAGGGCGCGCATCAAGTGCGGACGTTCGTCGATGGTCAACCATTCCGGGAACAGCTTCTGACCCAGCGTACCTTCGAGGAACGACGATTTGCGGTACAGGCTGCCGCCGGAAATCGCCGACAGGAAGCTGCCGAACAAACCACCCGCCAGCTCGGCGGAAAACAGCACCGGCACCTCGCAAGTCGGTACCGGACGCGCGCCCAGACGGCTCGCCGCCCGTTGCGCGGCACGTTGGCCAATGCTCACCGGGTCGGCCAGCAAATTGCCCTGACGGTTCACGTCGTACCAGTAATCACGCTGCATCTGGCCATCAGCCTCGGCGATCATCACGCAGCTCAGGCTGTGGCGGGTCGACGCGTAGCCACCGATAAACCCGTGGCTGTTGCCGTACACGCGGCAACCCTGATGAGTGCTGAGGGTGGTGCCGTCGGCATTTTTGATCCGGCTGTCGGTGGCAAACGCAGCGGCTTCGCAGGCCAGCGCTTGTTCGATGGCTTGTTCCGGGGTGATGTCCCATTGGTGGAACAGGTCGAAATCCTGCAGGTCGCGAGCCATCAGCGCGGCATCAGCCAGGCCCGAGGCTTCGTCTTCGGAGGTGTGCTTGGCGATGGCGAGCGCCGCCGCGACGGTTTCGCGAATGGCCTCAGGACCACTGGCCGAGGTACTGGCCGAGCCTTTGCGCTGACCGACGTACAAGGTGATGCCAAAGCCCTGATCGCGGTTGAATTCGACGGTTTCGACCTCACGCTGACGCACCGAGGTGGACAGGCCCTGCTCCAGGGACACGGCAACTTCGCAGGCGCTGGCGCCCTGACGCTTGGCTTCAGCGATGATCTGCTCGACTTGTTCTTGCAGTGCCGGCAACGCTTGTGGGCCGACGCTTTCAACTGCACTCATGCTGTTCTCCACTCAAATTCTGCTTTCGGTAAGGCCTTCGAGCGACCGGGCCGGACAAGTGGCCCCCGACTGGTTATCATGGCGGCGTTTCTTTGCGGACGGCCACCATGGTTGATTCTTACGACGACTCCCTCGATACGGGAGAAAAAAGCAAATCCCAGGTTAAACGCGAGCTTCATGCTCTGGTTGACCTTGGCGAGCGCCTTACAACACTCAAGCCTGACTTGCTGGCAAAACTGCCGTTGACCGACGCTATGCGTCGGGCCCTGGCCGATGCGCCCAAGCACACCGCGAATATCGCGCGTAAACGGCACCTTATGTTCATCGGCAAACTGATGCGCGATCAGGACACTGCCGCCATTCTGACCTTGCTCGATCAACTCGATGCCTCCACCCGGCAGTACAACGAACGTTTCCATGGCCTGGAACGCTGGCGCGATCGCTTGATCGCGGGCGACGATGCAGTCCTGGAGAAGTTCGTGCTCGACTACCCGGAGGCTGATCGTCAGCAATTGCGCTCCCTGATCCGTCAGGCCCAGCACGAACTGGCGACCAACAAGCCACCGGCATCGAGCCGTAAAATCTTCAAGTACATCCGAGAGCTGGACGAGACTCAACGCGGTCTGCGCTAAGTCCCGAATCGGGTGAACCGCATGCGGTTCACCCGAAGCTCCATCCCTGCTTACGATCCTGTGCCACCCACAGTGATCGCATCGATTTTCAACGTTGGCTGGCCGACACCCACCGGCACCGACTGCCCATCCTTGCCACACGTCCCCACGCCGCTGTCCAGCGCCAGATCGTTACCGACCATCGACACCTTGCTCATGGCTTCCGGACCGTTGCCGATCAACGTCGCGCCTTTGACCGGGGCGGTAATCTTGCCGTCTTCGATCAGGTACGCCTCGCTGGTGGAGAACACGAACTTGCCGCTGGTAATGTCCACCTGGCCACCGCCGAGGTTGGCGCAGTAGATGCCGCGTTTGACCGAAGCGATGATTTCCGCCGGATCGCTTTCGCCCGCCAGCATGTAGGTGTTGGTCATGCGCGGCATCGGCAGGTGCGCGTAGGATTCGCGACGACCGTTACCGGTACGGGCCACGCCCATCAGACGCGCATTGAGCTTGTCCTGCATATAGCCTTTGAGTACGCCGTTTTCGATCAACGTGGTGCACTGGGTCGGGGTACCTTCGTCGTCGACGCTCAGAGAGCCACGACGGCCTGCCAGCGTGCCGTCATCGACGATGGTGCACAGCTTGGAGGCAACCATCTCGCCCATGCGCCCGCTATAGGCCGAACTGCCCTTGCGGTTGAAGTCGCCTTCCAGACCGTGGCCGACCGCTTCGTGCAGCAGCACGCCGGACCAGCCGGAACCCAATACCACCGGCAACGTACCGGCCGGCGCCGGAATGGCTTCCAGGTTGACCAGTGCCTGACGCAACGCTTCACGGGCGTAGCCCATGGCGCGGTCGTCACTGAGGAAATAACGGTAATCGGTACGTCCGCCACCGCCATGCCCACCGCGCTCGCGGCGACCGTTTTGTTCAACGATCACGCTCACGTTGAAACGCACCAGCGGCCGTACATCGGCGGCCAGGCTGCCATCGGTGGAGGCCACGAGGATGCGCTCCCAGACGCCGGCCATGCTCACGGTCACTTGCTGGATGCGTGGATCGAGGGCGCGTGTGGCTGCATCGATGCGCTTGAGCAGTTCGACTTTCTCGGCGCGGGAGATCACTTCCAGCGGGTTGTCCGGTCCGTATAACTGGGCAACGTCCTGGGTGGTGAACGCCTGCACCGTGCCATTTTGCCCGGCGCGGGAGATCGAACGCGCGGCACGGGCCGCGGCACCGAGGGCTTCCAGGGTGATGGCATTGCTGTACGCAAAACCGGTTTTTTCACCTGATTGCGCACGCACGCCGACGCCTTGGTCGAGGTTGAAGCTGCCTTCCTTGACGATCCCGTCTTCCAGCGCCCAGGACTCGGAAATCTGCCCCTGGAAATACAGGTCGGCGGCATCGATGCCCGGGCCGGCCAGATCACCGAGTACACCTTGCAGGCTCTCGATCGTTACGCCACCGGGCGCCAGGAGGTGTTCACTGACTGAGGACAACAACTCGCTCATATGCTTTACGCCTTAAATTCATCGTTCTGAGGCAGGTCGCTGGGCGCCCTGCGAGAAAAAGCGCCGGTGACTGGACACCGGCATCCGCGCCCTGATGGACGCCTGTTCGCTGCTATCGCGTTCGGCCAGCAGCACGGCCTCGCCTTGATCCTGTTGTGCCAGCACCCGGCCCCAGGGGTCGACGATTGCGGCATGTCCCCAGGTTTCTCGCGGCCCCGGATGCGTTCCACCCTGAGCGGCCGCCAGCACATAACATTGAGTCTCGATGGCCCGGGCACGAATCAGCACATCCCAATGCGCCGCGCCGGTCACCGCCGTAAACGCCGACGGCGCGGTAATCAACTCCGCCCCGGCAGCCCGTAATTCGCTGTACAGCTCCGGGAAGCGCAGGTCGTAACACACCGTCAGGCCGACTCGCCCGACCGGCGTATCCGCAACCACCACGCCACTGCCATAAGCATAGTCATCGGACTCACGATAACGCCCGCGATTGTCCGCCACGTCCACGTCAAACAAGTGCAGCTTGTCGTAGCGCGCTACTGTTTCGCCATGATCGTTCACCAACAACGAGCAGGCATGCACCTTCGCCGTCGGTTGATCCACCGGCGGCAACGGCAATGTGCCTGCCACTATCCATAACTTGAGGTCGAGGGCGGTCTGTTTCAACCATGGCAGGATAGGGCCTTCACCCAATGCCTCGGCGCGGCCGATGTCGGCAATGTCGCGCCGGCCCATGGCGGCGAAGTTTTCCGGCAGCACGGCGAGTTGCGCACCACCGGCCGCTGCCTGTTCAAGCAGCCGGCGAGCCTGAGCCAGATTGGCCAGCACATCGCTTTGGCTGACCATTTGAATCACCGCTACCGACATGGCCTTTCCTTACTCGAGAAGTGTCCGCCAACCTGTAGCAGCTGGCGAAGCCTGCGTCCGGCTGCTACAGGATCGGCGTCGCTAATTGGAATATGTTCGGCCATGCTACTCCATCAGGCTGGGACATGGCTTTTGAAAAAGAGCGTCAAAAAGGTTTGTCGTAGGTAATCTGCGGCTCTTTCCACGGGCCCTTGACGGTGTATTTCACGCTGGCAAATCGGGAGACGCGGTCACCGATCAGTTTGTCAATCAGGAACAGCGCACCGCCAACAGCCGGCGCGCCGACAATCAGCGCCGCAATCGGCAAGTTGTTGGTCACCGGCAAGGACACCAGCAACTTGGCGTCGATCTGATCACCCACCAGGTTCAAGGTGCCATCAAGTTCTACGTTGCTGGACGGACCGGTCATCCGGATCGGCTCGCGGGTGACGTAGACGCCATTGGTCCCGACCAGCAATCCCTTGACCCGGTCATAGCTCAGGCCTTTGCCGAACAGGTCGGAAAAGTCCAGGCGCAGCCGGCGGCCGATGGAGTTGAAGTTCAGCAGGCCGAAGACTTTCAGGGCCTGGGCACTGCCCTCGACCTCAACAAACTGGCCTTTGGTCAGCGATGCATCCAGGGTGCCGGAGAAACGCTTGCTGGCCAGCCAGGCCGGTGAACCCGGCCAGCGACCGTCAACATCCATATGAAACTCTTCGCTGGTGACACTCGGCGCAAACCCCCAGCCCTTGAGGACATCGGCGAGATTTTTGCCGCTGATCCGCCCCTTGTACCAACTGCTGGAGCTACCGGGCACACCTTCCCAGCCGCCACTGCCTTGCAACAGAATCCCTTTGAGGCCCATGTCGAGGTTGTTGAGTGCAATACCTTTGGCAGTCGGACGGATTTTCAGCGACCAGCCACCCACCAGATCCTGCCCTAGGAAAAGCTGGTTGATGGTGATGTCCAGTGCCGGAATCTTTGTCGGGTCGACCGTCGCCAGTGGATCGGGCGAGTTCTCGTCGGCCACCACCTTCGGATCCGGCGCGGGCAGCCGCACGTATTGCAGATTGACCGCGATCGGTGCGCCTTTCGCATCGGGAACACCGACGGTGCCCTTGGCCTGCTGGCTGTCGAGTTGCAACGCCCAACTGGCAGGCTTTCGGTTCACTTGCACGGACGCCTGATCGAGGGTCGTGCCCAGAGCGCTGAGCTTGCCAATCTTTAAGTCTGCACTGCTGAAGAACTGCTTGGCACTGCCCCCCGGATCCTGACCGGCGTACTTGCCCACCAGATCCTGCCAGGGACCGACATCCAGCTCCGACAGCACACCGCGCACCCGCAGGCCTTTGGCGCCGGGTAATACGGCATCGCCACCACCGAGGAACAGCTCACCACGACCGTCGGCAAAACTGCCGCTAGGGGCTGCAAACGTGAAGTTTGCCAGCTGACCATAGTTGACCCAGTAGCGCCGCTCCGGCCCTTGCAGGGTCATGCGGAACGTCGTGTCACGGCTGTCATCGGCCGTCATGCCGAACGGGGCCGGCAGATCGACCTTCACGCCTTTCAGGCTGGAATTGACCATCAACTGACTGTCAGCACCGTCCAGGTTCAGCTGCAACTGATACGGGATGACCCCGGAAACCGGCAACGGCTGAGTCACGCTCAACCAGTCCGTGAGTTTCTTGACCTCGACCTGACCGGAAGCCGTGACGCGTGTCTTGATGTTGCCCGCGCTGCCATCGGCGAAAATCCGTGCGGTGACAGGCCTGTCAAAAGCCCGCGCGCTAATGTTCTGTCCGCTCAAACCCTTGGTGCTGTCAAAGCGGAAATCACCCTTGAGTTGGGTCAATTCCAGCGAGGGATCGGCCAGCTTCAGGCGCGCCTTGGCGGTCTTGAAATCGACGAGAATCTTCGGTTGCTCGTCTTTGGCCAGCGGGATATCCAGGTTCAACGTGCCTTGCAGATCGCCCTCACCCTCCCACTTGGCGAATGTGTCTGCGGTGCCGATCGGCGCTTCCTGGAGAATTTTCAGGCCATCGCCCAAGCCGCCGGCGAATCCGCCGTCGAGGTACAGATGGACGTTTTTGCCATCGGGGACATGGGGGATATTGACGTAGATATCGCGCACCTGAGTGTCGAGCAACTGGCCCTTGCTGGCCAGAACCCGCACCCCACTGTCTTCCACAAACACATCACCGGTGACCTTGCTCACATGCGGCCAGCCCGGCTGGAACGCCAGTTCGGCATCGTGCACCTTGAAGAACAGGCTGATGCTGCGGGCAGTGTCGGCCGCACCATGGTTCAGCGAGCCCTGATACTGGAAGAAACCTTCGTCTACCGCGCCCTTTAGAATGGCCGTACGCAACCATTCGTCAAGCGCAGGGCTGAGCATGGTCGGCAGGTATTTGGCGGTGTAGCGACCGTCCCCCTCGACCATGCCGACCCGCAGGTCCATGTAGTCTTCCAGGGTGTGATCAAAATGCAGGCGGATCAGGAAGTCACCGGCAATCTTGCCCTCTTCGCCAAGAACCTTGAGGTACGGCGCGATCAGGGTGAAGCCTTCTTTGTCGAGCTTCCAGGTCAGCGTCGCGTTGGCCTGAAGGTATTGCCATGGCTTGGCGAAAATCGGGTCCAGGTGCAGGACAAAGTCCTTGCTGTCCATGCGCAACTCACCCTTGCCGAGGTCACCGCTGATGCTGCCGCTGACATTCCGCGCGGCCGGTGCGCCGTGATAGGCATCAAAACCGACCCGGTCGAGGTTCGCGGCGAAGCTGAACTTGCTGTCGTCGGTGGCATTGGGGCGCACGTCGATCAGCACATTGCGCAGCCCACCGGTCACTTTGAGCTTTTCCACCGCCGTGGCGACACCTTCGGGCAGTGGCCCCAGGGCGTTCAGCAATGGCGTGAGCGGGGTGAGGTCGACGCGGTCGGCTTGCAGGTGCCAGAGCTCCTGGACCTTGTCGGTGGCTGAGGTTTGTGTGAGTTGCAGATGGGATTCCCAGCGCGTCTCGCCAAAATTCATGGCCAGGGAATCCAGCGTCACCACCACGCCTTCAGTGCTGCGTTGGAAATAGCCATTGAGCGCCAGATTGTTGATCTGGATGGGCTTGCGTTCGGCGTAGGCACCTTTGACTTGCGGTGCGTTCAAGCGAATGGCCGCGGATTGCAGTTCGCCCTTGCCCCAATTGATCCAGAGCTCGCCGCCGGCCTTGATCTCGGAAAAATTCCATTGCTGGGTGAGGCGTTCGGGCAGCCATTTCGACCAGTCGCTTTGCGGCAAGCTCACGTAAGCCTCGGCTTCACCGTCCTTCCACTGACTGGCCTGAATGCGGGTGCGCAGGCTCATGGCAACTGGCTGGCCATCGGGCAAGGTCATTCGCGCATCGAGGCGTTGGCGAGAAGCACCGGTTTTCAGATTGAAACCGACGTAGGTCAGGGTCAGTGGCGGCTGGTCCAGGGGCTGCAAGGTCACCTGACTGTCAATCACCGACAACTGCTGGACCATTTGCATGCGATTGAGCAACTGCTCTGGATCGAGTGGCTGATCTTTCTGCACCGGCAAACCTTCCAGCGCCCACTGACCGTCGTCGCCTTCCTTGAGGCTGATCTTCAAACCATTGAGTTCAAGGTGAGCGATGCGCACCTGGCGCGCCAACAGGCTTTCCCAAATGTCTGGCACTGCACGCACCTGATCCAGATGAAGGGCATTGGCGCCTTCGCCGACGGTCACGTCATGGGCCAGCAGAATCGGCGCAAAACCACTCCAGTTACCTTCCAGCTTGCCGATTTGCAGCGGCATGCCCAAGGCTTCGGTGGCTTTGGTTTCAACGTCGGCACGGTATTCGGCCACCAGAGGCGTCAGCTCTCGGCCGAGGCTGACGTAAAACGCCATCAACACGAGTACCAACGCGCACAGGCCCAGACCCCAACGGGTCAATGCAACCAAAATGCGTGTCAGACGTTCCATGTCAGGTGGCTCCCATGGCAAAAATGCTGCAAAAAGCTGAGGCCAGCCGTTCTATTAAGGTTGAAACACCGCGATTCAGAGCAGCACCACGTCGTATTGTTCCTGGGAATACATGGTTTCCACCTGGAATCGGATCGTGCGTCCGATAAACCCTTCCAGCTCGGCAACGTTACCTGATTCTTCGTCGAGCAAACGGTCGACGACTTTCTGGTTCGCCAATACACGATAGCCTTCCGCTTGATAGGCGCGCGCCTCGCGGAGGATTTCGCGGAAAATTTCATAGCAGACCGTTTCCGGCGTCTTCAACTTGCCGCGGCCCTGACAGCTGCTGCACGGTTCGCACAGCACTTGCTCAAGACTTTCGCGGGTGCGCTTGCGGGTCATCTGCACCAGGCCCAACTCGGTGATGCCGATGATGTTGGTCTTGGCGTGGTCGCGTTCCAGTTGCTTCTCGAGCGTGCGCAACACCTGGCGCTGGTGTTCTTCGTCTTCCATGTCGATGAAGTCGATGATGATGATCCCACCCAGATTGCGCAGGCGCAGCTGACGGGCAATGGCGGTGGCGGCTTCGAGGTTGGTCTTGAAAATGGTTTCTTCAAGGTTGCGATGGCCGACGAACGCCCCGGTGTTGACGTCGATGGTGCTCATGGCTTCCGCCGGATCGACCACCAGGTAACCGCCGGACTTGAGCGGGACTTTGCGCTCCAGGGCTTTCTGGATTTCGTCTTCGACGCCATACAAATCGAAAATAGGCCGCTCACCCGGGTAATGCTCCAGGCGATCGGCGATTTCCGGCATCAGTTCGGCGACGAACTGTGTGGTTTTCTGGAAGGTTTCCCGGGAATCGATGCGGATCTTCTCGATCTTCGGGCTCACCAGGTCACGCAGGGTGCGCAACGCGAGACCGAGGTCTTCATAGATCACACTCGGCGCGGCAATGGTTTTGATTTGTTCGTTGATCTGATCCCAGAGACGGCGCAGGTAGCGGATGTCCATGAGGATCTCATCGGCGCCCGCCCCTTCGGCAGCAGTGCGCAATATAAAACCGCCGGCTTCCTTGATGCCTTCTTTGGCCACGCAATCGGTGACCACTTGCTTGAGGCGCTCGCGTTCGGCCTCGTCTTCGATCTTCAGCGAGATGCCGACGTGAGCGGTACGCGGCATGTACACCAGATAGCGCGATGGAATCGACAGCTGCGTCGTCAGGCGTGCGCCTTTGGAACCGATCGGGTCCTTGGTGACCTGGACCACCAGGCTCTGGCCTTCATGGACCAGGGCGCTGATGCTCTCGACCGCAGGGCCTTCACGCAGGGAGATTTCCGAGGCGTGAATGAATGCTGCGCGGTCCAGGCCGATGTCGACGAACGCCGCCTGCATGCCTGGTAAAACCCGTACGACCTTGCCTTTATAGATGTTGCCGACGATCCCGCGCTTTTGCGTACGCTCGACGTGGACCTCTTGCAGAACACCGTTTTCGACCACCGCCACGCGTGATTCCATCGGCGTGATGTTGATCAGAATCTCTTCACTCATGGCAGGGTCTCGTTCAGGCATGTTCACGATAATGGCTACATCTTGTCAGTACGACGCTCAGCGCGCGTTAAGTGTTTGCCAACAGGGTATGCCGAAATGGCCGAGCAGTTCTGCGGTTTCGCACAGCGGCAACCCGACGACCGCCGAATAACTGCCATTGAGCCCGGCAACAAATACCGCACCCAGGCCCTGAATGCCGTAACCACCCGCCTTGTCGCGTGGCTCGCAGCTGGCCCAATAGGCTGCCGCTTCGTCGCCACTGATGTTGCGAAACCGCACCAGGCTGCGCACCACCCGAGACTCACAGCGTTCGGCATCGAGTACGGCAATGGCCGTCAGCACTTCATGTTCACGACCGGCCAACAGCATAAGCATGGCGCACGCATCGGCTTCGTCCACCGGTTTGCCAAGAATTTTGCCTTCCAGCACCACGGCCGTGTCGGCGCCCAACACGCAAAAATCAGCGTCGGACACGACGGTCCCGCGCCCGGCCTCGGCTTTGCCGCGCGCGAGGCGCTCGACATAGGCCGACGGGGATTCTTGAGGAAAAGGGGTTTCATCGATGTCCGCGCTGATGGCGGAGAACGGCACGCCGATCTGCGTGAGCAGTTCACGCCGACGCGGCGAGCCTGAGGCGAGGTATAGCTGTTTCATCAAGACATCTCCCTGTCGAGGTGCGGGCCAATGCCTGACCGAATTAATTGATTTTGTAGCGCCGACGCAGACCACGCAAACCGTAGCTGACCCAAGGCCACAACAACGCGCTGACCAGTGCCGGCAGCACCAGCGCCAGGGTGGGTTGACGGTTACCGGTCAAGGCACTCAGCCACAACTGAACAAGCTGCGCCAGGCCGAAGATCACCAGGATCACCAGGCTCTGTTGCCACATCGGGAACATGCGCAAGCGCTGTTGCAGCGACAACACCAGGAAGGTAATCAACGTCAGGATCAATGCGTTCTGGCCAAGCAACGTGCCGTACAGCACGTCTTCAGCCAAGCCCAGGCACCACGCGGTGACCATGCCGACTTTTTGCGGCAGGGTCAGCGCCCAGAACGCGAGCAGCAACGCCAGCCACAACGGGCGGAGGATTTCCATGAACTGCGGCAGCGGTGAAACGCTGAGCAACAGGCCGATCGCGAACGTCAACCAGACAATCCAGCTGTTTCGGGAGGCTTTGACGCCGGCCATTATTCTTGTCTCCCAGTGGCAGCCGGTTCGGAGACAGGCGGTTTGACAGCAGGCTTCACGGCCGGCGGTTTACTGGCGGCAGGCGGCTTGGAAGCGGCGGGTTTGGCCGGTTTGGCGGGGGTTGCAGGAGCAGGCGTTGCTGGAGCCGGCGCAGCGGCCGCCGGCGTGACGGCAGGTGCAGCAGGCGCCACGGTTGCCGCCGGAACCGGTTTAGGAACGGTGGCCGGAATGATCGGACCGCCGCCGTGCTGATCCAGCGCCTCTTGTGCCTGGGCCGCTTCGTTGGCGCGCTCTTCGGCCGTGCGGCCATCGCTGAACACCAGCAGCAAATAACGGCTGCGGTTCAGCGCGGCGGTTGGAACGGCACGCACGATGGCAAATGGCTGGCCGGAATCGTGAATCACTTCTTTGACCGTCGCCACGGGGTAACCCGCCGGGAACCGCTGACCCAGGCCGGAGCTGACCAGCAGATCACCTTCCTTGATGTCGGCGGTATCCGCTACGTGACGCAACTCCAGGCGCTCCGGGTTGCCGGTGCCGCTGGCAATCGCCCGCAGACCGTTGCGGTTCACCTGCACCGGAATGCTGTGAGTCGTATCGGTCAGCAGCAAGACACGGGAGGTGTAGGGCATCAACTCGACCACCTGCCCCATCAGGCCGCGGGCATCGAGCACCGGCTGGCCAAGAATCACACCGTCGCGCTCACCCTTGTTGATGATGATGCGATGGGTGAACGGGTTCGGGTCCATGCCGATCAACTCGGCCACTTCGACCTTCTCGTTGACCAGCGCGGAAGAGTTGAGCAACTCGCGCAGCCGAACGTTCTGCTCGGTGAGGGCGGCAAGCTTCTGCATACGCCCCTGCAACAGCAGGTTTTCGGTCTTGAGTTTTTCGTTTTCGGCGACGAGCTCGGTACGGCTGCCAAATTGGCTGGCCACACCCTGCCATAGCCGCTGCGGCAGGTCGGTGATCCAGTAAGACTGCATCAGCACCAGCGACATTTGGCTACGCACTGGCTTGAGCAGTGTGAAGCGGGCATCGACCACCATCAGCGCGATCGAAAGCACGACCAGCACCAATAAGCGCACGCCCAGTGAGGGACCTTTGGAAAAAAGCGGTTTAATAAGCCGCTCCTCCCAGGCAAATGTTCTCTTTACTCATACGGCATCAAACCGGCCTGGATGCAGACTGACAGAAGATAAGCGCCAACAGGCAGCACTGCAAAGTGCCGCCTGCGCGCTCAACAGCATAGAGGCAATCCGGCGACTTATTCGCTGGAAAGCAGGTCCATGGTGTGTTTATCCATCATTTCCAATGCACGGCCACCGCCGCGAGCAACGCAGGTCAGCGGGTCTTCGGCAACGATCACCGGCAGACCTGTTTCCTGGGCCAGCAACTTGTCGAGGTCGCGCAGCAAGGCGCCACCACCGGTCAGTACCAGACCGCGCTCGGCGATATCGGACGCCAGCTCCGGAGGCGATTGCTCCAGTGCACTTTTCACAGCCTGAACGATGGTGGCCAGGGACTCTTGCAGAGCTTCCAGCACTTCATTGGAGTTCAGGGTGAAAGCACGTGGAACGCCTTCGGCCAGGTTACGGCCACGAACGTCAACTTCACGCACTTCGCCGCCCGGGTAAGCCGTACCGATTTCCTGCTTGATGCGCTCGGCAGTGGATTCGCCGATCAGGCTGCCGTAGTTGCGACGCACGTAGGTGATGATCGCTTCGTCGAAGCGGTCGCCGCCAACCCGTACGGATTCAGCGTAAACCACACCGTTCAGGGAGATCAGGGCGATTTCAGTAGTACCACCACCAATATCGACCACCATCGAACCGCGTGCTTCTTCAACCGGCAGGCCGGCACCGATCGCAGCAGCCATCGGCTCTTCGATCAGGAACACTTCACGAGCACCGGCACCAAGGGCCGATTCACGGATGGCACGACGCTCAACCTGGGTGGATTTGCACGGAACGCAGATCAGCACACGCGGGCTAGGCTGCAGGAAGCTGTTTTCGTGAACCTTGTTGATAAAGTATTGCAGCATCTTTTCGCAGACGCTGAAGTCGGCAATCACGCCGTCCTTCATCGGACGAATGGCAGCAATGTTGCCCGGCGTACGGCCGAGCATACGCTTCGCCTCGGTGCCGACAGCAACGACACTTTTCTGGTTACCGTGTGTCCGAATAGCCACAACCGATGGCTCATTCAGGACGATACCGCGCTCGCGCACGTAAATAAGGGTGTTGGCAGTGCCCAGGTCAATGGAAAGATCGCTGGAAAACATGCCACGCAGTTTCTTGAACATGGGAAAGGGACCCTAGGCAACGCGTGGGTAAAAAAGTGCGGCAAACTCTAACAACGACAGGGATTTTGGGCAAGGCGCCAATATGTTAAATTGGCCGCTTTTCTGTGCACCAACCCCCACAATCGCGGCCTTATGACCGTAGAAATGCGGTAGTGTTCCGACAATCTAACACACGGACGCCGTCCGTTCTGTATTCCACTGGAGAATCGCAATGGCGCTTGAACGCTCCGACGTGGAAAAAATCGCTCATTTGGCCTGCCTTGGCCTTAATGATGCCGATCTTCCACACATCACTTCGGCCCTGAACAGCATTCTGGGCCTGGTCGACGAAATGCAGGCGGTCAATACCGACGGTATCGAGCCGCTGGCCCACCCATTGGAAGCCAGCCAGCGCCTGCGTGCAGACGTCGTGACCGAGACCAATCATCGCGAGGCTTATCAGTCCATCGCACCAGCGGTCGAAAACGGCCTGTACCTGGTTCCGAAAGTCATCGACTAAAGGGAAAGAGCCTGCAATGCATCACATGACTCTGGCCGAGATCGCCCGCGGACTCGCCGAAAAAAAGTTTTCTTCCGAAGAGCTGACCAAGACCCTGCTGGCGCGTATCGCCCTGCTTGATCCTCAGCTCAACAGTTTCATCAGCCTCACCGAGGACCTGGCGCTCCAGCAGGCGAAAGCCGCTGACGCACGCCGGGCCAATGGTGAGAGCGGCGCCCTGCTCGGCGCGCCGATTGCCCACAAAGACCTGTTCTGCACCCAGGGCATCCGTACCAGCTGCGGCTCGAAGATGCTCGACAACTTCAAAGCCCCGTACGACGCCACCGTCGTCGCCAAGCTGGCGGCTGCCGGGACCGTGACCCTGGGCAAGACCAACATGGACGAATTCGCCATGGGGTCGGCCAACGAGTCGAGCTACTACGGCCCGGTGAAAAACCCATGGAACCTGGAATACGTGCCTGGCGGTTCGTCCGGCGGTTCGGCCGCCGCGGTTGCCGCGCGCCTGCTGCCTGCAGCCACCGGCACCGACACCGGCGGCTCGATCCGTCAGCCAGCGGCCCTGACCAACCTCACCGGCCTGAAACCGACGTACGGTCGTGTTTCGCGCTGGGGCATGATTGCCTACGCCTCCAGCCTCGATCAGGGCGGCCCGATGGCACGCACTGCCGAAGACTGCGCGATTTTGTTGCAAGGCATGGCCGGCTTCGATCCAAAGGACTCCACCAGCATCGACGAGCCTGTGCCGGATTACCGCGCCAGCCTCAACGATTCGCTGCAAGGCCTGCGCATCGGTGTGCCGAAGGAATACTTCAGCGCCGGTCTCGACCCGCGCATTGCCGAGCTGATCCACACCAGCGTCAAGGAGCTGGAAAAGCTCGGCGCCGTGATCAAGGAAATCAGCCTGCCGAACATGCAGCACGCGATTCCTGCGTACTACGTGATCGCGCCGGCAGAAGCCTCGTCCAACCTGTCGCGTTTCGATGGCGTGCGCTTTGGCCATCGTTGCGAGAACCCGAAAGACCTGATCGATCTGTACAAGCGTTCCCGTGGCGAAGGTTTCGGCCCGGAAGTGCAGCGCCGGATCATGGTCGGTGCCTACGCGCTGTCGGCCGGTTACTACGACGCCTACTACCTGAAGGCCCAGAAGATTCGTCGCTTGATCAAGAACGACTTCATGGCTGCCTTCAATGAGGTCGACATCATCCTCGGCCCAACCACGCCGAACCCGGCCTGGAAGCTCGGCGCCAAGAACAGCGACCCGGTCGCTGCCTACCTGGAAGACGTCTACACCATCACCGCCAACCTCGCTGGCCTGCCGGGCTTGTCCATGCCGGCCGGTTTCGTCGATGGCCTGCCGGTGGGCGTGCAACTGCTCGCGCCGTATTTCCAGGAAGGTCGCCTGTTGAACGTTGCCCACCAGTATCAGTTGAACACTGACTGGCACACCCGCACCCCAACCGGCTTCTGAGGAGACACACATGCAATGGGAAGTCGTGATCGGGCTGGAGATTCATACCCAGCTCACCACCCGGTCGAAAATCTTTTCCGGTAGTTCCACCACCTTCGGTTCCGAGCCGAATACCCAGGCCAGCCTGATCGACCTGGGCATGCCCGGCGTATTGCCGGTGCTGAACCAGGAAGCGGTGCGCATGGCGGTGATGTTCGGTTTGGCGATTGACGCCGAGATCGGCCAGCACAACGTGTTCGCCCGTAAAAACTATTTCTACCCGGATTTGCCGAAGGGCTATCAGATCAGCCAGATGGAATTGCCGATCGTCGGCAAGGGCCACCTGGACATCGCCTTGGAAGACGGCACGATCAAACGTGTTGGCGTGACCCGTGCGCACCTGGAAGAAGACGCCGGTAAAAGCCTGCACGAAGAGTTCAACGGTGCCACCGGCATCGACCTGAACCGTGCCGGCACGCCGCTGCTGGAAATCGTCTCCGAGCCGGACATGCGCAGCGCCAAGGAAGCCGTGGCTTACGTCAAGACGATCCACGCGCTGGTGCGTTACCTGGGCATCTGCGACGGCAACATGGCCGAAGGCTCGCTGCGTTGCGACTGCAACGTGTCGATCCGTCCGAAAGGTCAGGTTGAGTTCGGCACTCGCTGCGAGATCAAGAACGTCAACTCGTTCCGCTTCATCGAAAAAGCGATCAACAGCGAAGTACAGCGTCAGATCGAGCTGATCGAAGACGGCGGCAAAGTGATCCAGCAGACCCGTCTGTACGATCCGAACAAGGACGAAACCCGTCCGATGCGCAGCAAAGAGGAAGCCAACGACTACCGTTACTTTCCCGATCCGGACCTGCTGCCCGTGGTCATCGAAGATTCGTTCCTCGACGACGTGCGCGCGACCCTGCCAGAACTGCCACCGCAAAAACGCGAGCGTTTCCAGGAGCAATTCGGTCTGTCGGTCTATGACGCCAGCGTGTTGGCGACCAGCCGCGAGCAAGCCGATTACTTCGAGAAAGTCGCGAGCATCGGCGGCGACGCCAAACTGGCGGCGAACTGGGTAATGGTCGAGTTGGGCAGCCTGCTCAACAAGCAAGGCCTGGACATCGAAGACTCACCGGTTTCGGCCGAGCAACTGGGCGGCATGCTGCTGCGCATCAAGGACAACACCATCTCTGGCAAGATCGCCAAGGTCGTGTTTGAAGCGATGGCCAACGGCGAAGGCAGCGCGGACGAAATCATCGACAAGCGCGGCCTCAAACAAGTGACCGACACCGGTGCGATCTCGGCGGTGCTGGACGAAATGCTTGCGGCCAATGCCGAACAGGTTGAACAGTACCGCGCGGCAGACGAAGCCAAACGCGGCAAGATGTTCGGCTTCTTCGTCGGCCAGGCCATGAAAGCCTCCAAAGGCAAGGCCAACCCGCAACAGGTCAACGAACTGCTGAAAAGCAAGCTCGAAGGCTGATGAGCATGGAGCCAGTTTCAAAGCC
Source organism: Pseudomonas mucoides (assembly GCF_015461845.1). Lineage (GTDB taxonomy): Bacteria > Pseudomonadota > Gammaproteobacteria > Pseudomonadales > Pseudomonadaceae > Aquipseudomonas > Aquipseudomonas mucoides. Next base: position 88,892 of record NZ_JACOPW010000007.1, read on the forward strand.
TGGCTCCACCCCCTGTGGGAGCGAGCTTGCTCGCGATTGCGGTTTTGCATTCAACAATGAGTTGGCTGTCAGGACGCAATCGCGAGCAAGCCCGCTCCCACATTTGTTTGTGGAAACCTTTAAATGAAGCGTCTACTCGGTGCCTGCGCCCTGCTCGCTCTGCTGGCCGGTTGCGCCAGTAACGATGTCATCGATCCACACGGCTACGACAAGACCGGTACGGCGTCCTATTACGGCGCCAAACACCAAGGTAAACGCACCGCCAGTGGCGAGCGTTTCGACAAGAATTCCATGACCGCCGCCCACCGCCAGTTGCCCTTCGGCACGCGGGTGAAGGTCACCAACCTGAACAACGACAAGTCCTGCGTGGTCCGCATCAACGACCGTGGGCCGCATACCCGCGGGCGCCTGATCGATCTGTCCCATGCAGCCGCCGAACGCCTGGGCATGATCAGCAGCGGTACCGCCAAGGTTCGCGTGCAAGCCCTCGACGACTGACAGACGGAGTACCGACCATTTTCGGACTTGCCGATGTACCCCTGATCAGCCTGATTGAACTGCTCAGTGGCCTGGTTCTACTGATTATCGGCGCGGAGCTGATGGTGCGCGCGGCCGTGCGCCTGGCAGCGCGACTGCATGTGCGCCCACTGATCATCGGCCTGACCATCGTCGCCCTCGGCAGCAGTGCGCCGCAGATGGCCGTCAGCCTGCAAGCCACCCTGGCGGACAATGCCGACATTGCCGTCGGCAGCGTGATCGGCAGCAGCATCTTCAACATTCTCGTCACCCTCGGGCTCTCGGCGCTGATCATTCCGCTGCGGGTTTCGCGCCAACTGGTGCGCCTGGATATTCCGCTGATGATCGGCGCCAGCCTGCTGGTGTTCGTGCTGGCCTGGAATGAACAACTGACCCGCACCGATGGCATGATCCTGCTGGCGGCACTGGCGCTGTACCTGGGCTTGCTGTTGCGCCAGTCGCGGCACTCGGCCCGCCCGCCATCGAGCGATCCCCTAAGTCAGGCCGCGCCCTGGTTCAGCAGCCTGCTGATGATCGTGGCGGGGCTGGCGATGCTGGTCTACGCCGGGCATCTGCTGCTGGGCGCCGCCGTGGTGGTGGCAACCGACCTTGGATTGTCGGAACGGATCATCGGCCTGACCATCGTCGCCATCAGCACCTCCCTGCCGGAACTCGCCACCTCCCTGATCGCCGCCCTGCGCGGTCAGCGCGACATTGCCGTGGGTAACGTGATCGGCAGCAACCTGTTCAACCTGTTGGGCGTGCTCGGCGTGACAGCGTTGATCGCGCCGTCACCGCTGTCGGTATCACCCAACGCCCTGGATTTCGACTTGCCGGTGATGCTCGGCGTCGCGGTGTTGTGCCTGCCGTTGTTCTACACCGGCTACCGGGTGACCCGGGCCGAAGGTTTGCTGTGCCTGGGTTTGTACCTGGCTTACGGGCTGCACGTGGTGTCGTTCACCACCGGCATGCCGCTGGCCGGCAAGCTCGAACACCTGATGCTGTTTTTCGTTCTGCCGGCGCTGGTGGCGTTTTTGCTGTTCACGTCGCTGCTCGCCTGGCGTCGCCAACACCACAAGAGGGATGTGCCATGACCGACAATAAAAAACCTGGCGTTGAAGTCCGCCGCCAAGTGATGGGCGACGCTTTCGTCGACCGCGCACTGGGCAATGCCACCGAATTCACCCAGCCGTTGCAGGATTTCGTCAATGAACACGCGTGGGGCGCTGTGTGGAACCGCGAAGGCCTGGAACTGAAAACCCGCAGCCTGATCACCCTCGCCGCGCTGACCGCGCTGAAGTGCCCGCAGGAATTGAAAGGCCATGTGCGCGGTGCATTGAACAACGGCTGCACCGTGGAAGAGATTCGTGAAACGCTGCTGCATTGCGCGGTGTATGCCGGTGCGCCGGCGGCGATAGATGCATTTCGGGCGGCGCAGGAAGTGATTGAGAGTTATCAGAAGCCGGAATAAAAATCCGGCATTTGTGGTGATTGTTCAGCCGTCATCGGGAGCAGGCCCTGAAAAACAACCCAAAATCCCAGGGCTAGATCCACCCACCCCACTGCAACAAAAAGATCCCGACGTTGGTGGTCACCGCCGCCATCAACGTGGTGATGACGATGATCGCCGCCGCCAGTTCATGATTCCCCTCAGCCTGACGGGCCATCACAAAACTGGCCGCCGCCGTCGGGCTGCCAAAATACAAAAACAGAATCCCCAACTCCGCCCCACGAAAGCCCCACAGCCACGCCCCAAGGGTCGCCAGCACCGGCAGGCCGATCATCTTCACCAGGCTGGAACTGAGCGCCATATCGCCGCTCTTGCGCAGCGCCGCCAGCGACAGCGTGCCGCCAATGCAAATCAACGCCAGCGGCAATGTGGTCTGCGCCAGGTACTGCCCGGACGTCTCCAGCCACCCCGGCAAACCGATCTTGAAATAGGCAAACGGCGCCGCCGCGAATACGCTGATGATCAGCGGATTGCCCATCACGCTTTTGCAGATGCTCCACGGATCGGACTTGATCACCGGGCTGTACACCGCCAGCACAATGGTCGACAGCGTGTTGTAGAACAGGATCACCAGCGCCGCGAGAATCGCCCCGAGGGAAATCCCGTAGGCGCCGTACATGCTCGCCGCCAGCGCCAGGCCGATGACCCCGTTGTTGCCGCGAAACGCGCCTTGGGTATAAATCCCCCGGTCTTCGCGCGGGCACTTCCAGATCGCCCAGACCCAGGCAATGGCGAAACTCACCAGCGTGGCCATCGAGAAGTAGATCAGCAGCGCCGGTTGCAGCGCCGCGTGCAGGTCCGCATGCAGAATGCCCAGAAACAGCAACGCCGGCATGGTGACGTTGAACACCAGGGCCGACGCGGTGTGGATGAAATTGTCGTTGATCCAGCCAATGCGCTTGAGCAGCACACCCAGAAACAGCATGGCAAACACCGGCGCGGTGATGTTCAGTGTTTCGAGGAAGATTGCCAGCATGCCGAGGGGAACCTTGGGTGAGCGTCGTTAGGGGGCTAATAATAAGCCACTCAGCCCTTCGGCGTCTGTTAGACCGCAATCGCGAGCAAGCTCGCTCCCACATTTGTCCTGCGAAAAACACACAATCTGCGCACGACGAAAATCCCGGAGGGAGCGAGCTTGCTCGCGATGAACGATAACGCGGTCTCAGGTGATCGGCGCAGGGTTGAACAGGGTGATGTCGTTATGCAGCTTGTGCTGCTCGGCCCACGTCTGCTTCTTGCCACTGGCCACGTCCAGGTAGTAGTGGAACAACTCCCAGCCGAGGTCTTCGATCGACGCCCGCCCGGTGGCAATCCGCCCCGCATCGATGTCGATCAAATCCGGCCAGCGCTGCGCCAGTTCCGTACGGGTTGACACCTTCACCACCGGCGCCATCGCCAAGCCATACGGCGTACCACGGCCGGTGGTGAACACGTGCAGGTTCATCCCCGCCGCCAACTGCAACGTCCCGCAGACAAAGTCACTGGCCGGGGTTGCGCAGAAGATCAGGCCCTTGCGCTTGAAACGCTCGCCAGGGCCAAGCACCCCATTGATCGCGCTGCTGCCGGACTTGACGATCGAGCCCAGGGATTTCTCGACGATGTTCGACAACCCGCCCTTCTTGTTGCCCGGCGTGGTGTTGGCGCTACGGTCCGCTTCGCCCTTGGCCAGATACCGGTCGTACCAGTCCATTTCCCGCACCAGTTCCTGAGCGACTTCTTGAGTTTCCGCTCGCGAGGTCAGCAAGTAGATCGCGTCGCGCACTTCAGTCACTTCGGAAAACATCACCGTCGCACCGGCACGCAGCAACAAGTCCGAGGCATAACCCAGCGCCGGGTTAGCGGTGATGCCGGAGAACGCATCACTGCCGCCGCACTGCATGCCCAGAATCAGCTCGGACGCCGGCACGGTTTCCCGGCGGCGCTGATCGAGCTTCTTTAAACGGGTTTCGGCCAGCGCCATGATCTGCTCGATCATCTCGGTGAAACCGTGACTCGAATCCTGCAGGCGGTACAACCACGGCTCGCTCAGATCCACCGAGCTGTCGTTCTCGTGCATCACCTGCCCGGCCTGCAATTTCTCGCAACCCAGGCTGATCACCAACGCTTCGCCACCCAGGTTCGGGTTACGCGCCAGGTTGCGCACAGTACGAATCGGGATGTACGCATCGGCCGCCGTAATCGCCACACCACAGCCGTAGCTGTGGGTCAGCGCGACCACGTCGTCGACGTTCGGGTACTTGGGCAGCAACTCGTCCTTGATGCGCTTGACCGCATGATCCAGCACACCGGTGACGCACTGAACGGTCGTGGTAATCCCCAGGATATTGCGTGTGCCGACAGTGCCGTCGGCGTTGCGATAACCCTCGAACGTATAGCCGTCGAGCGGGGCTTGCGCCGCCGGCACTTCGGTGGACAGCGGCAAGCTGTCCAGCGGCGGCGCGGTGGGCATGCGCAGTTGATCTTCCTTGACCCAGCTGCCGCGCGGAATCGGCTGCAACGCGTAGCCAATAGTCTGGCCGTAACGAATCACCTGCCCGCCTTCGGGAATGTCTTCCAGCGTGACTTTGTGGCTTTGTGGCACGAAGTCCACGGTCACCAGGCCATCGGGAAACTCGGTGCCGGCCGGCACGCCCTGGTCATTGACCACGATCACTACGTTGTCCCGCTCGTGCAGGCGGATGTAGCGCGGCGAGTCGGAATGTTCAATCAACTGCATGACGCCGCTCCTCAGGAATGCGCTTGTGACAATTTGTTGTTTTTTTCAGGACCGCTGACTGGCGGCTCCTTGAGTACCACGCGTTTGATCGGACCAACGATCACCAGGTAGCTGAACACCGCCACCAGTGCGTTGCAACCGACAAACACCAGCGCCCATTTGAACGAGCCGGTGGAGCTGATGATGTAGCCGATCACGATTGGCGTGGTGATCGACGCGATGTTGCCGAACATGTTGAACAGGCCGCCACTCAAACCGGCGATCTGTTTTGGCGAGGTATCGGACACCACGGCCCAGCCCAACGCGCCCACTCCTTTGCCGAAGAAGGCCAGGGCCATGAAGCCCACGACCATCCATTCGATGTCGACGTAGTTGCAAGCCACGATGCTGCTGGACACCAGCAGGCCCGCGATGATCGGCGCCTTGCGGGCGAAGGTCAGGGAGTGGCCCTTGCGCAGCAGGTAGTCGGAAATCACACCGCCCAACACACCACCGATAAAACCGCAGATCGCCGGCAACGAGGCAATGAAACCGGCCTTGAGGATGGTCATGCCGCGTTCTTGCACCAGATACACCGGGAACCAGGTCAGGAAGAAGTAGGTGATGGCGTTGATGCAATACTGGCTCAGGTAGACGCCGAGCATCATGCGATTGGTCAGCAGCTGACGCACGTAGTCCCATTTCGGGCCTTCAGCCGGTTTGCCGGCGGCTTGCCCTTTGCCTTTGTCCTGGTCCATGTCGACCATGCCGCCGTTCTCGGCGATGTGCTTGAACTCGGCCTCGTTGATCATCGGGTGCTGACGCGGACTGTGGATAACTTTCAGCCAGATCAGCGAGAACACGATGCCGATGCTGCCCATCACCACAAACACATGCTGCCAGCCGAACGTGTAGACGATCCAGCCCATCAGCGGTGCAAACAGAACGGTGGCGAAGTATTGCGCCGAGTTGAAGATCGCAGACGCAGTACCGCGTTCAGCGGTCGGGAACCAGGCCGCAACGATGCGTGCGTTACCAGGGAAGGATGGCGCTTCGGCCAGGCCGACGAGGAAGCGCAGCATGAACAGCGCAACGATCGCCGTGGACATGCCGAACTCACCGACGTAGCCCTGGAGCACGGTGAACAGCGACCAGGTGAAGATGCTCAGTGCGTAGACTTTTTTCGAGCCGAAACGGTCCAGCAGCCAGCCACCGGGAATTTGCCCGGCCACGTAGGCCCAACCGAATGCAGAGAAGATATAACCGAGAGTGACCGCGTCGATGCCGAGGTCTTTTTGCAGGCTCGAGCCCGCAATGGCGATGGTAGCCCGGTCGGCGTAGTTGATCGTGGTCACCAGGAAAAGCATGAGCAGGATCAAATAGCGGACATGGGTCGGCTTGGTCGCTTGCATGTAGATGTACTCCCACTGATTATTTTTATGCGCGGGTGGAACTATTTACAGGGGTTGCGGCATCGATGCCGATACCGCGGCGTTTCCTGTCAGGAGCCGATGTAAGAGGTCTTCACCACGGTGTAGAACTCTTGCGCATAGCGACCTTGCTCGCGGGATCCATAGGATGAACCTTTACGCCCGCCGAATGGAACGTGGTAATCCACGCCTGCGGTCGGCAGGTTGACCATCACCATCCCGGCCTGGGAATGGCGCTTGAAGTGGTTGGCGTACTTCAACGAGGTGGTCGCGATACCCGCCGACAGACCGAACTCGGTGTCGTTGGCCATGGCCAGTGCCGCTTCGTAATCCGCGACGCGAACCACGTTGGCCACCGGACCGAAGATCTCTTCGCGGCTGATGCGCATCGCGGCTTCGCTGTCGGCAAACAGCGTTGGCGCGAGGTAATAGCCTTCGGTGTCGCAGGTCACCAGACCACCGCCACTGACCAGACGCGCACCTTCGGACTGGCCGATGTCGATGTACTTCATGTCTTGCTCAAGCTGAGCCTGGGAAACCACGGGACCAATGTCAGTACCGGTTTTCAGCGCATGGCCGACCTTGATCGACTTCATGCGTTCGGCCACGGCTTCGACGAATTTGTCGTGGATGCCGGCCGTCACGATGAAACGGCTGGAAGCAGTGCAACGCTGACCGGTGGAGTAGAACGCGCTCTGCACCGACAGCTCGACCGCTTGCTTGAGGTCAGCGTCGTCGAGAATGATCTGCGGGTTCTTGCCGCCCATTTCCAGCTGAACCTTGGCTTGACGCGATACACAGCTGACCGCGATCTGACGACCGACACCGACGGAACCGGTGAAGCTGATGCCGTCGACTTTCGGGCTCTGCACCAGCGCATCGCCGACCACCCGACCGCTGCCCATCACCAGGTTGAACACGCCAGCCGGGAAGCCTGCGCGGGAGATGATTTCGGCCAGGGCCCAGGCGCAACCGGGTACCAGATCCGCTGGTTTCAGCACGACGCAGTTACCGTACGCCAGGGCCGGGGCGATTTTCCACGCGGGGATGGCGATCGGGAAGTTCCACGGGGTGATCAGGCCAACCACGCCCAATGCTTCGCGAGTCACTTCAACGTTCACACCCGGGCGTACCGACGGCAAATAGTCGCCGGACAGACGCAGGGTTTCACCAGCGAAGAACTTGAAGATGTTACCGGCGCGAGTCACTTCGCCGATGGCTTCAGGCAGGGTCTTGCCTTCTTCACGGGCCAGCAAGGTACCGAGTTCTTCGCGACGGGCGAGGATTTCAGTACCGACTTTATCCAGCGAGTCGTGACGTGCCTGAATGCCCGACGTCGACCAGGCCGGGAACGCGGCGCGAGCGGCGTCGATGGCGGCGTGGACTTGAGCCAGATCGGCTTTGGCGTAGTGACCGATGGTGTCGGTCAGTTCGGACGGGTTGATGTTGGCGCAGTAATCACTGCCCGCCACCCATGCACCGTTGATGTAGTTATCAAAACGCTTTGCATCTGCCACAACAATTCTCCTCACGCAAAAGGCCGCTGATCACTCAGCGGCCCTGTTAAATCGGATGTGTTACTGCGCACCTTGCTTGTCGATCAGCGCGGCGAGCATTTCGTACTCTTCGGCCGTCAGATCGGTCAGCGGTGCACGCACAGGACCTGCGTCGTAACCGGCAATTTTTGCCCCGGCCTTGACGATGCTCACCGCGTAGCCGGCTTTGCGGTTACGGATGTCCAGGTAGGGGAGGAAGAAGTCGTCGATGATCTTGCCAACGGTGGCGTGATCTTCGCGAGCGATGGCGTGGTAAAAATCCATCGCGGTTTTCGGGATGAAGTTGAACACCGCCGAGGAGTAAACCGGCACGCCCAGGGCTTTGTAAGCAGCGGCGTAGACTTCAGCGGTCGGCAAACCGCCCAGGTAGCTGAAGCGATCGCCGAGGCGACGACGGATCGACACCATCAGTTCGATATCGCCCAGGCCATCTTTGTAGCCGATCAGGTTCGGGCAGCGCTCGGCCAGACGTTCCAGCAAAGGAGCGGTCAGGCGGCAGACGTTACGGTTGTAAACCACCACGCCGATTTTCACCGATTTGCACACGGCTTCAACGTGGGCGGCAACGCCGTCCTGGCTGGCTTCGGTCAGGTAGTGCGGCAGCAGCAACAGGCCTTTGGCGCCCAGGCGCTCGGCTTCCTGTGCGTACTCGATGGCTTGACGGGTCGAACCGCCCACGCCGGCCAGGATCGGCACGCTGGTTTCGCAGGTGTCGACGGCAGTCTTGATGATTTCCGAATATTCGCTGGCCGCCAGAGAGAAGAACTCACCGGTGCCGCCCGCGGCGAACAACGCCGTGGCGCCGTATGGGGCCAGCCATTCGAGACGCTTGATGTAGCCCGCGCGATGGAAATCGCCCTGAGCATTGAAATCGGTGACCGGGAAAGACAACAGGCCGGAAGAGAGGATGGACTTCAGTTCTTGTGGATTCATTATTCGAACACCCTGAGTAGCAACGTATGTGTGTGAGGAAACCGTTCAGCTTTCGCCGAGTTGTAGGTCATCGTACAACTTAAATAATAACCGTCAACTGCATTTCATCGCCGTCTGCATTTTTATGTAGGAGAGGTTCTGTCCTTGACGTAGGAAATTTCTGGGCTAAGATCGAATTAACTGTATATGCATACAGTTAATTTGAAATCTGCCTACGACATATCAAGGAGCTAGAAATGTCAGGTCTACACACTCAATCCCAGGAAAAACCCAAGCAGGTCATTACCGTTCTGGATGATCTTTTCAATGAGCACGGCATTGCCATCAGTGGCCATGAATTGCTGGTGCTGCACTTGGGCACACCTCACAACCACGCTCCTCAACCGTCCACCTCCCCTTCCGGCAAAGCCTTGAATGGCAAGCCGCCACTGAGGTTCGAGGGGGGTGAACACACGGCTATCGGGGATGGCACCCTGCTGCGTTTCATCAAGGATGCCCCCGCGATCCCGGCCTCACAGGTCGAACTGCATTTGCCCAACGGGCTGGCGCTGACCTATGGCCAGGTTGTTGCGCTGGGCGGTGATTTCTACGGAATTCCCGAGCAACCGATCAGCGAAGGCGCCACCGCTCCGGACCGAGTCCAGCGCTTCTCCAACGCATTCAACTCGCTGGCGGTGCTGCCGGCCGCGAATGCCGAGGCCAAGCTGATCCTCGGGGTCATGCAAAAGGAAATCGCCGCCGTGAAGCAGGCGATCCAGGACGGCAAACAGCCTCACGAGGTCTATGACGCCCTCGGAGATACGTTGTCGGAGGAGTGGAACAAGATCACCGGCGGCGGCAGTTTCGTCTCGGCGCTATTCCCGTTGGGGCGTTATCTGAAACTCGCCGCCAACAATACTGACCACTTTGCCGAAGGGGCACTGGCAGCCTATATCGCCGGCCACACTACGGCCGTGCAGCAAGCCGTGCTGGCGAAAAACAGTGGTGATGAAAAACTGCTGGAAATCGCCTACGCGATGAATGCGTTTGCCGATCATTACCTGACTGACCTGTTTTCCGCGGGCCACCTGCGTGTACCGCGCAAGCAACTGGCGGCGGTGGTCACACCCAGCGACCTGGGCTCGTTGATCACCCGTTTCATGCACGACGAAGACAGCAAGTTCGGCCTCAATGTGCGTAATGGCAACGCCGATCAATGGCGCGCGTATGGCGACAAACGCTATTTCGACGCGATCGACAGCGCCAATCGCGTGCAGGTCAATCAAGCGGTTCAGCTGTCTGCGGATGAGATCTTCACGGCGTACCTCAGCGGTGTCGCTCCATCGCCCAGCAACTTCAGCGCCTTGAAAAAGCTGCCGGACTTGCAAGCCGCGCTGAACCCGGCCGGCAATTTCTCGCCGCTGTTCAGGGTCGAGGGCAGCAAGGTGCTGCGGCGCAAGGACGTCAACAACCTGAACGACACCGCCACCATCGACGACTGGTGGGGCTGGAGCACTTATTTGCTGCTCAAGGACTACACACCCACCGGCAACGTTGCCTGATAAGGAGATCCATGATGACGATCAAAGTGAAACTGGAACTGGCTTCGGGCCAATCTATGAACGGGGCGCCGTTGGAGTTGTTGTCCAAGGGCGTGGTGATTGCGCGGGCGGTGGTGAATGAACGGGGGGATGTGGTGTTTGATGCCAAGCCTGGGGTGGCTGGATTGGCGGTGAGGGTGGATCGTTCGATCCTGCGTATCAGCTAACTTTTTCATCAGGGCTGAAGGCCCTATCGCGAGCAAGCTCGGCTCCCACAGGTTTTCACAAGACACTGTGGGAGCCGGGCTTGCTCGCGATGGCATTCCAGCAGACAGCAGAAAATTGCGACCGGAAAATTAACCCCGCTGCGCCTCAGCCTCTTCATGCGCATGACGCAACCGCTCGCGGCTATTCGTCAGGTGCAAACGCATTGCGGCCCGCGCCGCATCGGAATCCTGACGGGCGATGGCGTCGTAAATCTCTTCGTGTTCACGGCTCAGGCGATTCATGTAGTGCTGCTGGTCGTCATGGGCCAGGCGCGCGGAGTTCAGGCGGGTGCGCGGAATGATGCTGGTGCCGAGGTGGGTCATGATGTCGGTGAAGTAGCGGTTACCGGTCGCCAGCGCGATTTGCAGGTGGAACTGGAAGTCCGAGGCGACCGCATCGCTGGCATGCGAAGCGCTTTCGTTGAGGGCGTCCAGCGCAGCTCTCATCAAACCTAGTTGCTCGTCGCTGCGGCGTTGCGCGGCGAGGCCGGCGGACTCCACTTCGAGGCTGATGCGCAACTCCAGAATCGCCAACACGTCACGCAGAGTGACCACCGTTGCCGGATCGATGCGAAAGCCGCTCGGGCTCGGGGTATCGAGCACGAAGGTGCCGATGCCATGGCGGGTTTCAACCTGCCCGGCCGCCTGCAAACGGGAAATCGCCTCGCGCACCACCGTGCGGCTGACGCCATGAGCATCCATGATCGCCGACTCGGTGGGCAATTTGTCGCCGCGCTTGAGGTGACCGTCGCGGATCTGCTCGGACAGCACCGTCACCAATTCCTGTGCGAGGCTGCGGCGCTTGCGAGGGAGGCGTGGTGCGTCGATCGGGTTTTCCATGGTGAACATCTGTCTCGAAAATTCGGCTGAAACCGCATCATAGCTCAACGCGGTTGTACGATCACCGTCAGCATCCACTATCCCTGTGGGAGCGAGCAAGCTCGCTCCCACAGGGATAGTGGTGTTTATGCGGTCACGGTCTGGTCCACCAAATGGCCGTTCTCGATTCGAACATGCCGTGGGTGGAAACGCTTCAGGCTGCTGCGGTGCCCGACGCTGATGATGCTCAACCCCGGCAACTCGTCGATCAACGCTTGATACAGCGACCCTTCATCCTCTTCATCCATCGCCGAAGTGGCTTCGTCCATGTACAGCCATTGCGGTGCATACAGCAGCGCTCGGGCAAACGCCAAACGTTGCTGTTCACCCGGCGAGAGCATGCGCTGCCAGTGGTTCGCCTCATCCAGACGTGCAACAAGATGCGGCAAACGGCAGGTTTCCAGCACATGGACGTAGCGTTCCTGCGGATAGATATCACCCGCCTGTGGATAACTCAGCGCCTCACGCAAGGTGCCAATCGGCAAGTACGGCTTTTGCGGCAGGAACAGGTAGCGCGCCGACGGCAGACGGATACTGCCGTGGCCGGCTGGCCACAGATGCCCCATCGCGCGCAACAAGGTCGACTTGCCGCTGCCGGAACGGCCGCTGAGCATCACGCGATCGCCCTCTTCCACCGTCAGGTCGGCGTTGGTCAGCAGGTGACGACCGTCCGCCAGATCGAGGCCGAGGTTGTGGATCTTCAGTTCATCGCCCTGATTCTGTACGTCGATGGCCGGTTGGCGCTCTTCGTTGTCGGTCATGGCCTGACGGAAACTCAGCAGACGATCACAGGTGGCACGCCATGAGGCGAGGTCCTGATACGCGCTGATAAACCAGCTGAAACTCTCTTGCACGTTGCCGAACGCCGAGCTGATTTGCATCAGTTCACCGAGTTCGATCTTGCCGGCGAAGTAACGCGGCGCAGCGACCATGAACGGGAAAATGATCGCGGCCTGACTGTAACCGGCGGTGAAGAATGTCAGGCGCTTGGACACTTTCATGATGTCCCAGAAGTTGTGCCAGACCATTCCGAAACGGCTGCTCAAGCGACGATTTTCATTCGGCTCGCCGTTGTACAACGCGATACTTTCGGCATTCTCACGAACCCGGACCATGGAGAAACGCAGGTCGGCTTCGAAGCGTTGTTGTTGGTTGTTCAGGCCGATCAAGCGACGACCGATCAAATGCGTCAGCCAGCTACCGACCACGGCGTAGACCAGCACACACCAGAACATGTAGCCGGGAATGGTAAAACCGAACACTTCAATGCTGCCCGAAACGCCCCACAAAATGATCGAGAACGACACCAGGCTGACGACGTTGCGGATCAGCCCGATGCCCAGGCTCAGGGTGTTGGCCGTAAAGTTGTTGAGGTCTTCGGAAATCCGCTGGTCCGGGTTATCGGTGTAACCGCCCTGCTCCAGCTGGTAGTAGTTTTTGTTGCCGAGCCAGCGGGCAAAGTGTTTCTCCGTCAGCCAGGCTCGCCACCGGATCGTCAGCATCTGCGTCAGGTAGAGCCGGTACACCGCCCCGACAATCGCCACGGCGGCAATCGCGCAGAAATACAGAATCAGCTGCCAGAACGCCGCTTCATCCTTCTTCTGCAAGGCGTTGTAAAAATCCTTGTACCAGGTGTTGAACCACACCGAGATCCCCACGCTGATCAACGACAGGGCAATCACCGCGATCAGCAGCGTCCAGGCCTTGCCCTTCTCTTCACTTTGCCAATAGGGCGTGATGATCGCCCAGACCTTGCGGAAAAACTGCCCGCGCACGGCATCGTTGACCGCGGAATATTCAGCGTTCTGATTCATGGATAAGGCTCGATAAAGAAAAGTACACACACGAACCGATCATAGTTGATCGGCTCGAGTTATCGCGAGGGGTGGCGATGATCGTTCAGCGCCCGTTCAGCGGCGCACCGGACGTTTCTGCAGTTTGCGCTGCAGGGTACGGCGGTGCATGCCCAGGGCGCGGGCCGTGGCCGAGATGTTGCCTTCGTGCTCGGTCAGCACGCGCTGGATGTGCTCCCACTGCAAACGGTCCACCGACATCGGGTTTTCCGGCACCAGGGTGTCGAGGTCGGCGTGCTCGGACAGCAAGGCTGCCAGCACGTCGTCGGCGTCGGCCGGTTTGCACAGGTAATTGCAGGCACCGCGCTTGATCGCCTCGACGGCGGTGGCGATGCTCGAATAACCGGTGAGGATCACCACGCGCATTTCCGGGTCCAGTTCCAGCAGCTTGGGCAGCAAGACCAGGCCCGAGTCGCCGTCCATTTTCAGGTCCAGCGCGGCGTAATCCGGCAGGTCGGCCTGGGCGATGGTCAGGCCTTCTTCGGCAGAGCCGGCGGTGCTCACGCGAAAACCACGGCGGGCCATGGCGCGGGCCATCACGCGGGTAAAGGTTGCATCGTCGTCGACCAACAGCAAATGCGGCAGTTCTTCGCCTTCAACCTGGATATCGTCACTCATGTTCGTCTCCTCGGGCGACACGGGGCAGGCGCAGCTCGGTGAGCGTGCCGCCTTCCTCATGACTGTAGAGTTTCACTGAGCCGCCGGCGCGTGTCACGCTGGCCTTGCTCAAAAACAGGCCCAGGCCGAAACCTTTGCCCTTGGTGGTAAAAAACGGTTTGCCGATCTGTTCGGCGATGGCCAGCGGCACACCGGCACCGTGATCGCGGATGCTGATGGTCAGGTCTTCGGCGTTCCAGTCCAGCGTCACCTGCAGCCCTTCAGGGCACGCATCAGCAGCGTTGTTCAGCAAATTCAGCAGCGCCTGGGTCAGGTCCGGTGGCGGTGCCATGCGCGGCACAGTGCCTTGGCCCAGGCGCTGGAAGCGGTAACTGGCTTCCGGGCGCATCAGGTGCCAGCGGTTCAGCGCTTCGTCGAGCCAGTCGGTGACGTCCTGCATTTCCACCGCCAAACGGCGATTGGCCTCGGCGGCGCGCACCAGTTGCTGCAAGGTCTCTTTGCACAGCTTGACCTGATCCTGCAGCACACTCAAATCGTCCTGCAACAACGGGTCGTGGTGGTCCTGGCGCATTTCCTTGAGCAACACGCTCATGGTCGCCAGCGGCGTGCCCAATTCATGCGCCGCGCCGGCGGCTTGCGTCGCTACCGCCAGCAATTGCTGGTCACGCAGACCTTCTTCACGCCGAATCGCCCGCAGCTCTTCCTGACGGCGCAGCTCTTCGGCCATGCGCGCGGCGAAAAACGTAATGACCGCCGCCGCCAGTGCGAAACTCAGCCACATCCCATAGACCTGCAGGTTCTCCCGGGCAATCGGGAAGGTTTGCAGCGGATAGAACCGCGCGAGCAGCAAGGTGTACATCGTCAACGCGATACCCGACAGAATCACCGAATAGCGCCATGGCAACGTCACCGCGGCGATGGTCAGCGGCACCAGGTAATACGAGACGAACGGGTTGGTCGAGCCACCGGAGAAATACAGCAGGGCACTGTGGATAAACAGGTCGCAGGCCAGTTGCAGCGCATATTCCAGCTCGGTGACCGGCCACGTCGTGCGCAGCCGAACCGCGGTAAATGCGCACAACAGCGTCGAGCAACCGAGGGTCATGGCCAGTTGCACCCACGGCAGCGGCAGCAGGTCGAGCCAATAGGCCAACCCGACGGAACCGGCCTGAGCGGCGAGCACTAACGTGCGGATGAACGTCAACCGCCAGAGGTTCTGGCGAGTGGCAGAAGTGATTTGAACGGGGGCGAGCATGAGCTCTCCTGATGAGCGCTCCAGGCGGATCGCACGGAGTATAACCAAGCACGGGGGCTGACAGGCAAAAGTGCGGCAAACGGCCACATGGCAGAAAGATCTGCGGCGGCTATAAGGCCGCTATCGCGAGCAAGCTCGCTCCCACCTTGAAATGCATTCCCCTGTGGGAGCGTGGCTTGCCCGCGATTGACCGCGAAGCGGTCACCTGTCGCTATCTGTATAGAAGTTGTAACTGTGCGAACCGGATCAATAAAGCTAGAGTCTGATGGTTTCACGCAGGCTCGGACCTGACACCTGCGCATCGCCCAAGGAGCTTTCATGCACACATTGCGCCGCTGCACCGCCCTCCTCGCCCTGAGTGCCGGCACCCTCGCCAGCCTCCCGGCCCTCGCCGCCGACGAGCTGCATTACAACCAGATTTCCCTGCGCGCCGAAGTCAGCCAGGAAGTGGCCCGCGACCTGATGATCGTGACCCTTTACACCGAAGACCAAAACACCGACCCGGCCAAACTCGCCGCCGACGTCAGCACCACCATGAACAAAGCACTGGCCCAGGCCAAACAGGTCAAAGACATCACCCTGCGCCAGGGCAGCCGCAACAGCTACCCGATCTACGACACCAAGGGCCAGAAAATCACCGGCTGGCGTGAACGCGCCGAACTGCGCCTGGAAAGCTCGGACTTCGCCGCCCTGTCGAAACTGACCGGCGAACTGCTCACCGACCTGAAAATGGGCGGCATGGACTTCGCCATCGCCACACCAACACGCAAGGCCAGCGAAGACGCACTGCTTAAAGAAGCCGTGACCGCCTTCAAGGCTCGCGCACAACTGGCGACCGATGCACTGGGTGGCAAGAGCTACAAGATCGTTAACCTGAACCTGAACAGCAACGGTTATCCACAACCGTACATGCGCGCCCCAATGATGATGAAAGCCGCCTCGATGGATGCCGCACCGGTGACACCGGATGTTGAGGCGGGCACCAGTCAGGTCAGCATGACGGCGGATGGCGCGATTGAAGTGTTGATGCCTTGATTTGATAAGACGTACATAAAAACGGCGATCACTGGAGTGAACGCCGTTTTTTTTGCCTGCCAGAAGTCGGGGTGAACCCTTCAATTCTTTGGCGAATGATAGGCCGCCATCGCGAGCAAGCTCGCTCCCACAGTGGATCTACGGTGAGCACAGTATTTGTGTACGACATAAATCCTGTGGGAGCGAGCTTGCTCGCGATGAACGATAACGTGGTCTCTGAACTACTATGCTGGATCGACGTTATCCAGTGCCCGATTCACCGCCAGCTCTGCCAGCATGATGATCTGCTGAATCGCCAACACCGTATTACGCTGCGGGCCGATCAGGTTCGCGGCGAAATCACTGGTCATGACACTGGCGGAGGCCAGTGATTCGCAGGCTTGGGCCAGCAGGCTTTCGGTGTCCATGTTCGGGGCGATCATGTACATCGTGCTGGGACGGCGGGGTTTTTCGGTGTATTGGGATGGGGAATCGAGGTAGTAGTCGAGGGCGCGTTTTATGGCTTCGTGGTCTTTGAGTAATGTTTCGGCGCGTAAGTCTTCAGCTTCGGTTTCGGGGGTGGTGGGTGGATCGGGGATTAGCTTGTCCATGGAATGCTCCTACTTATAAATGGGAGCCATCCAATGTCGTTTCCACACGACAATTAGGTGGCGGCTGCACGCAGGGTGGAAATACCGGTTAGTAGGACCCGGCCAGACCGAAGTCTGCCCACGCACAGCCGCCATGACGCAGTTTGCAGACGAAAGAAGACGTCGGCAACGATTACGATGGTCCAGCTATGCGGCTACTAAAAGATCCAGGTTTCCACACCCGGTCGCTGAAATCGCAGCGACCGCCAGAGATTAGGGGCACTGCTTCCTACCCGGCAACCTGAAAAATGCGTGGGAAAGCTCTGTGTTTTTTACACATCGTTCAACACAAAAATGGAACGCGGAGCGTCCCTGGCGGCATTCCCACGCGGGAGCGTGAGAACGATCAGTTGGGGGGCAGCAGAAAGAGATTGGTCGGCTGTCAGGCCGCCATCGCAGGCAAGCCAGCTCCCACAATTGGATTGGGTTTACCTGATGGGGATCGGTTGGCTGTGAGGCCGTATTCGCGAGCAGGCTCGCTCCCACATTTTGAATTGGGTGTATCTGGTAGAGATTGGTCGGCTGTCAGGCCGCCTTCGCGAGCAGGCTCACTCCTACACGGAGTCCGCGTACCGCCCTTGCTTCTCACCACTCAACGGGCCGAGCGTTAGCTCGCCTACAGCTTTTGATCTTGACGCACCGCCCCCTCGAGAGGCCGAGTGGAGGTTCTGCGCAGTGGGCAACCCGGCATGGATGCCGGGTTAGCCGCCCCCGGCCATGGATGGCCGATGGCGGCGGGCCCACGGAGCAGGACCGGAGCGAGGGCATGCCGAGCCTGGGCGAGGCACCGAACGAAAGGGGCAAATGCGCTTTGGTTACTTTGGCGCACTTCCAAAGTGACTCGCTGTAAGAGCGAAACCATTAGCGGCCGTTACCGCAGGAATGGATATGTACCCCGCCATCGAAAAAAGGCGCCACCAATAAAAAGCCAAGGTTGCACCCAGTACCACCCATAAACGTGCAGCCCACGACCGTGCGCCAACTGTCGCCAATAATGTACTGATTAGACCAACAACCAAGATGTCCACTGACAAACACCTGCCAGTCAAACTGCACCCCCCCCCACGACAAACCCGTTAAACAACAAATACCTACCACACGGTCCCAAACTCAACAGCCCCCACGCCCGGCGCAAAATATTCTCAATCCCAAAAAGCCACCCACCCAACCCATTCAACCCCCAAAACGTGGGTATAAATAAGTAACACCACGCTCCAACCGGGTGCGCAAGCCCCGCCAATCGCCCCGCCGCGGTGCGCCGGTTGCACCGAAAAAAACCTGCGCAAACGGTCAAATGCGCCTGAATTTATACAAATGCGACATTAAGGTACGTACGTGCCACTGTTTAACGCCTGTGGTCGCTCTGGATCTTGCATTGGGTACGGCCCCTGCATAAGTATCCGCAGGTCGACTCACGAGGTCGTCCTCTAATTCCAAAAATGACAACAATCATGAGGCCACCATGCTTAAACACGCGGTCATTCCGTTTTTAGTCGGCGCCAGCTTGCTAGCTAGCGCACCCTTCGCCCAAGCCGCGACTAACCTGGTGTTCTGCTCCGAAGGGAGCCCGGCCGGTTTCGATCCAGGTCAATACACCACCGGAACCGACTTCGACGCCTCTGCAGAAACCATGTTCAACCGCCTGACCCAGTTCGAGCGCGGCGGCACCGCCGTGATTCCTGGCCTGGCGACCAGCTGGGACATTTCCCCGGACGGCCTGACGTACACCTTCCACCTGCGTGACGGCGTCAAGTTCCACACCACCCCGTACTTCAAGCCGACTCGTGAGTTCAACGCCGACGACGTGCTGTTCACCTTTAATCGCATGATTAACAAGGATGACCCGTTCCGTAAGGCGTACCCGACTGAATTCCCGTACTTCACCGACATGGGGATGGACACCAACATCACCAAGATCGATAAAGTCGACGACAAAACCGTCAAGTTCACGTTGAAAGAAGTGGATGCCGCGTTCATCCAGAACATGGCCATGAGCTTCGCCTCGGTGCAGTCCGCCGAGTACGCAGCCCAGCTGCTGAAAGAAGGCAAAGCGGCAGACATCAACCAAAAGCCGGTCGGCACGGGTCCGTTCGTATTCAAGAGCTACCAGAAAGACTCCAACATCCGCTACACCGGGAACAAGGACTACTGGAAGCCTGACGACGTCAAGATCGACAACCTGATCTTCGCCATCACCACCGACCCGTCGGTGCGTATCCAGAAGCTGAAGAAGGGCGAGTGCCAGATCACTCTGTTCCCACGTCCAGCCGACTTGAAGGCGCTCAAAGAAGACAAGACCCTGAAAGTGCCTGATCAGGCCGGTTTCAACCTGGGTTACATCGCCTACAACGTGATGGACAAGATCAAGGGCAGCGACGAGCCGAACCCGATGGCCCAACTGAAAGTGCGTCAGGCACTGGACATGGCCGTCAACAAGCAGCAGATCATCGACTCGGTTTACCAGGGCGCAGGCCAACTGGCCGTCAACGCCATGCCGCCAACCCAGTGGTCTTACGACACCACCATCAAAGATGCTCCGTACAACCCTGAGAAAGCCAAAGAGCTGCTCAAGGAAGCCGGCATCAAGGAAGGTACCGAGATCAACCTGTGGGCGATGCCGGTACAGCGTCCTTACAACCCGAACGCCAAACTGATGGCTGAAATGCTGCAGTCCGACTGGGCCAAGATCGGCATCAAAGCCAAGATCGTGACCTACGAGTGGGGCGAGTACATCAAGCGCTCCAAAGGCGGCGAAAACGGCGCGATGCTGATTGGCTGGAGCGGCGACAACGGTGACCCGGACAACTGGCTGAACGTGTTGTTCGGCTGCGACTCGCTGCAAGGCAACAACTTCTCCAAGTGGTGCGACAAGAAGTTCGACGGCATCGTTAAAGAAGCCAAGCGCACAACCGACCAGGCCAAGCGCACCGAACTGTACAAACAGGCGCAACACGTCCTCAAAGATGCAGTTCCAATGACACCTATCGCTCACTCGACGGTGTTCCAACCAATGCGCAACGAAGTGCGGGATTTCAAGATCAGTCCGTTTGGCTTGAACTCCTTCTACGGCGTCAGCGTCAGCAAATAAGGTTTTGCAACGGCGACGTTTTTGACGTCGCCGTTGCTTTATCTGCCGAGAAAGCAGGAAAACTCTTACATCCGTTTCCTCCGCGTACTACGGCGGTGGAGTCGGACGCGTTGCCATTTCCTACGAGTCTTTAGGACTCTACGCATTTACTGCCAGATCCACGGCTCATACCGTCGGGTTCTGACCAGCTCATGCGTGGGCTCTCGGTTATTGCTGAAAGGCATGGTTTGAAGTCAGTGATCCTCCACGTCCCAGGACGGGACGGCGGCTCATTGTCAAAACACTCGTGATTACAAGAGGGAGCGTCATGCGCCATTCCTTGGTTTTATCCGCATTACTGGGCACCGGCCTGTTGGCCGCCACATCCATCCAGGCCGCCAATAACAGCCTGGTGTTCTGCTCTGAAGGCAGCCCCGCCGGTTTCGACACGGCGCAGTACACCACTGCGACCGATAACGACGCCGCCGAGCCGCTGTACAACCGTTTGGCAGAGTTTGAAAAAGGCGCGACCAATGTCGTACCGGGCCTGGCCACTCGTTGGGATATTTCCGAAGACGGCCTCAAGTACACCTTTCACCTGCGCGAAGGGGTGAAGTTTCATACCACGCCCTACTTCACGCCGACCCGCGACTTCAATGCCGATGACGTGCTGTTCACGTTTAATCGCATGCTCGACCCGCAACACCCTTTCCGTAAGGCTTATCCGACCGAGTTCCCGTATTTCAACGGGATGAGCCTGAACAAGAACATCGCCAAGGTCGAAAAGACCGGGCCGCTGACCGTGGTCATGACGCTCAACAGCGTCGACGCCGCGTTCATCCAGAACATCGCCATGAGCTTCGCCGCCATCCTGTCCGCCGAATACGCCGACAAGTTGCTGGCCGTTGGCAAACCGAGCGACATCAACCAGAAGCCGATCGGCACTGGCCCGTTTGTGTTCAAGAGTTACCAGAAAGACTCCAACATCCGTTACACCGGCAACAAGCAGTACTGGGACCCGAGCCGGGTCAAGCTCGACAACCTGATTTTCGCCATCAACACCGACGCCTCGGTGCGGGTGCAGAAACTCAAGGCCAACGAGTGCCAGATCACCCTGCACCCTCGCCCTGCCGACGTGTCCGCGCTGAAGCACGACGAAAAACTCAAGCTCATCGAGAAGCCAGGTTTCAACCTCGGTTACATCGCCTACAACGTTCGGCACAAGCCTTTCGACCAGCTCGAAGTGCGACAGGCGCTGGACATGGCGGTGAACAAGCAAAGCATTCTCAACGCCGTCTACCAGGGTGCCGGGCAGTTGGCCGTCAATGCCATGCCGCCGACCCAATGGTCGTACGACGAAACGATCAAAGACGCCGCCTACAACCCGGAAAAAGCCAGGGAATTGCTCAAGGCTGCCGGCGTGAAGGAAGGCACTGAAATCACCCTGTGGGCGATGCCCGTTCAACGCCCTTACAACCCGAACGCCAAGTTGATGGCCGAAATGCTCCAGGCTGACTGGGCAAAAATCGGCCTCAAAGTGAAGATCGTCAGCTATGAATGGGGCGAGTACATCAAGCGCACCAAGAATGGCGAGCACGACATCAGCCTGATCGGCTGGACCGGGGACAATGGGGACCCGGACAACTGGCTCGGCACGCTTTACAGCTGCGACGCCATTGGCGGCAACAACTACTCCATGTGGTGTGATCCGGCTTACGACAAGCTGGTCAAGCAGGCCAAGGTCGTCACCGACCGCGACCAACGCACCATCCTGTACAAACAGGCGCAGCAGTACCTCAAACAGCAGGTGCCGATCACGCCAGTCGCCCACTCGACGGTTAACCAGCCGTTAAGCGCCAAAGTCGAAGGGTTCAAAGTCAGCCCCTTCGGCCGCAACGTGTTCTCGGGCGTCAGTATCGACCAATAACCGATTAGCCAGAACGCTGGGGGCGTATTACGCCCTCACGCAAGCGTATTGCCGTAATTCGTCAATCCGGCCTGCAGCAAACGTTTGCGATGCCTTGAATGTGTTCTAAACCAATAGCCGGATCACCAATAAGACCGGCATTAAAAAAAGAAAGTAAGGAGCTTCACCCATGAAACTGAGCAGCACCGCGTTATTGGCCTTGGCCATCAGCAGCGTAACCGCCTCGGCGTACGCAGAAACCCAGAGCCAGGCATTCACCCCGGTGACGGTTAACACCAAAAGTGCACAAGCTGATGCAACTGGCTTCGTCGAAGGTCAATCCATCTCCGGCACCACGCGTAACTGGTACGCCAACGAACAACTGAAACGTGGCGGCAAGTTCACTTACCGCAAAGACGGTGTCGCCACCCCGACTGATCGTCGTATCAACTGGGTTCAAGGCACCATCGTCAAGTACAACTCCGGTTTCACCGAAGGCACTGTAGGTTTCAGCACCGAAGTGGCCGCCTACAACGCTGTTGCTCTGGAGCGCGATCGCGAGAACCTGGCCTCCAACAACGGTGGCGCACCGGGCTCCCGCCCAGGCGCGGGCAACAACCGTACCCTGACCAAAGAAGGCGGCGACGCTCAAGGTCAGTGGAGCAAGCTGGGCCTGGCCAACGTCAAGGCTCGCATCTCCAACACCACCCTGACCGCCGGCCGCATGAACTTCAGCAGCCCGCAGGTCGATGTGATCGGCAACCGTGCCCTGCCTTCGAGCTTCCAGGGCGTCGCGGTCCACAGCGAAGAGCTGAACAACCTGGCTTTCGACCTGGGGACCTTTGACCGCGTTTCGCCGCGTACCGAAGAAAGCCTGAGCAAGTTCCGCTCCGAATACCAAAACATTACTGCTGAGACCGATCACGTTAATACGGCAGGCCTCACCTATACCCCTTTCGCCAGCCTGACCACCAGCCTGTGGGCGACCCAGGCCGAAGACTTCTGGAACCAGTACTACTTCGGCGCCAGCCACGTGTTGGGTGACAGTTCGGTACTGAGCCTGACCACCGGCCTGAACTACTACAAGACCGTCGATGAAGGTAAGAGACTGCTGGGCGAAATCGACAACCAGGCCGGCTCCCTGTCGTTTGGCCTGACTCACCAGGCTCACACCCTGACCTTCTCGTACCAGGAAATTAACGGTAACGAGTACTTCGACTACCTGCACGAAACCAACGGCATCTACCTGGCCAACTCCCTGCTGTCGGACTTCAACGGCCCGAACGAGAAATCCTTCCAGATCGCCTACGGCCTGAACATGGCTGAATACGGCGTGCCAGGTCTGAAGTTCAACATCTACCAGGCGCGTGGCTGGGGCATCGACGGTACTCACTACACCGGTACCGCCTATGACGTGAAAAACATGGACGGCGAAACCCACTACGAATACGGCATCGGTTCGACGTACGCCATTCAGAGCGGCCCACTCAAGGCCACCACTGTTCGCGCGACCTACACCGCTCACCGCGCCAGTGAAAACCAGGGCGATGGCAGCATCAACGAGTTCCGTCTCGTGACCACCATTCCGTTCAACATCCTGTAATGCACCTGCCTAACAGCTGATTCAGTGACGAATCAGCTGTTAGGCATTAGTCCTTTAACTGATTGCAGAGGGTTCTTGATGAAAATGCTTCCCCTACGTGCGGCCATCGCTGCCGCGTTGCTGAGTGTCGCTGTTGGCGTCGCTGCCAAACCCCTGGTGGTCTGCACCGAAGCCAGTCCGGAAGGCTTCGATATGGTCCAGTACACGACTGCAGTCACAGCCGACGCCGTGGCTGAAACCATCTTCAACCGTCTGGCGGACTTCAAGCCGGGCACCACTGAAGTGATTCCGGCACTGGCCGATTCCTGGGACATCAGCGAAGACGGTCTGAGCTACACGTTCCACCTGCGCAAAGGCGTCAAGTTTCACACCACCGATTACTTCAAGCCGACGCGCGACATGAACGCCGACGACGTGGTCTGGAGCTTCCAGCGTCAGCTGGACCCGAACCACCCATGGCACAAACTGTCGAGCGTGGGCTTCCCGTACTTTGAAAGCATGGGCTTCAAGGAACTGCTCAAAAGCGTCGAGAAAGTCGACGACAACACGGTCAAGTTCACCCTGACCCGTCGTGAAGCGCCGTTCCTGGCCGACATCGCCATGGCCTTCTCCTCGATCTACTCCGCCGAATACGCCGACCAGTTGCTCAAGGCGAACAAGGCCGGCGACTTGAACAACAAGCCAATTGGCACCGGTCCATTCGTGTTCCAGCGCTACAACAAGGACGCTCAGGTTCGCTTCAAGGCCAACCCGGAGTACTTCCGTGGCAAGCCACCGGCTGACGCGTTGATTCTGGCAATTGCCACCGACAACAACGTGCGCCTGCAAAAGCTCAAGGCCAACGAGTGCCAGATCGCGCTCTATCCGAAACCGGATGACATCCCGAGCATCAAGAAAGACACCAACCTCAAGGTTGATGAGATGAACGCGATGACCGTTTCGTACATCGCCATGAACACCTCGCACAAATACATGAGCGATGTGCGCGTGCGCAAAGCCATCGACATCGCGTTCGACAAGGCGGCCTATGTCAACGCGCTGTTCGGCAAAGGCAATGCGACTGTCGCGGTCAACCCGTACCCGGACACTCTGCTGGGCTACAACCACAAGCTGACCAACCCGCCGCGAGACCTGGACAAGGCCCGCGCCTTGCTCAAGGAAGCAGGCGTACCGGAAGGCACAACGTTTACACTGTTCACCCGTAACGGCGGCGGGCCGACCAACCCGAACCCGATGCTGGGCGCGCAGATGATGCAGGCTGACCTGGCCAAGGTCGGCATCAAGATCGACATTCGCGTCATGGAATGGGGCGAAATGCTCAAACGTGCGAAAAACGGCGAGCACGACATGGTTTCCGCCGGATGGGCGGGTGATAACGGCGATCCGGATAACTTCCTGACGCCTATGCTGAGTTGCGAAGCAGCCAAGAACGGCGAAAACTACGCGCGCTGGTGCAACGAGAAATTCCAGACGCTGATCGATGAAGCCCGAGCTAAAGTGAACCCGACGGAACGTGCGGCGCTCTACGAGCAAGCCCAGGAGGTTTTCAATCAGGACCAGCCATGGATCAGCATGGCGCACACCCGTATGTTTACTGCAATGCGCAACAACGTAGAGGGCTATCACATTAGCCCGCTTACCACGAATAACTTCGCCACCACCCAGGTGAAGTAAATAAGAAAACTCCCGGTGTCCCTGACTCCAGGGACACCAGGCACGCCTAACCGGCTGATGAGGTACACCACAAGATGTTTAGTTTTATTGCCCGCCGATTGGGGTTATTGATCCCCACGTTCTTCGGCATCACCTTGCTGACTTTCGCGTTGATTCGCATGATTCCAGGCGACCCCGTGGAAGTAATGATGGGCGAACGCCGAGTCGACCCCGAAATGCATGCTCAGGCAATGGAACGCCTTGGTCTGAACAAACCGCTGTATGCCCAATACCTGGACTACGTCGGCAAACTGGCTCACGGCGACCTCGGCGAATCGCTGCGTACCCGTGAAAGCGTGTGGAGCGAGTTCACCTCTCTATTCCCAGCGACCCTGGAACTGTCCATGGCCGCCCTGCTGTTCGCCGGCATCCTGGGCCTCCTGGCCGGGGTGATCGCGGCACTCAAGCGAGGATCCCTGTTCGACCATGGGGTGATGGGCATCTCCCTGGCGGGATATTCGATGCCGATCTTCTGGTGGGGCCTGATCCTGATCATGTTCTTCTCGGTGAGCCTGGGCTGGACCCCGGTGTCCGGGCGGATCGACTTGCTCTATGACATCGAGCCGCGCACCGGCTTCATGCTCATCGACACGCTGCTGGCCGATGACGTCGGTGCGTTCTTCGATGCCCTGCATCACCTGATCCTGCCGGCCATCGTGCTGGGTACCATCCCGCTGGCCGTTATTGCGCGGATGACCCGTTCTTCGATGCTCGAAGTACTGCGTGAAGACTACATCCGTACCGCCCGCGCCAAAGGCCTGTCGCCTTCTCGCGTGGTGTTCGTGCACGGCCTGCGCAACGCGCTGATTCCGGTCCTGACCGTGGTCGGCCTGCAAGTCGGCACATTGCTGGCCGGTGCGGTCCTGACCGAAACCATCTTCTCGTGGCCCGGCATCGGTAAATGGCTGATCGAAGCCATCGGCGCCCGAGACTATCCAGTCGTGCAAAACGGCATCCTGTTAATCGCCTGCCTGGTGATTCTGGTCAACTTCGTGGTGGACATCCTCTACGGCTTTGCCAACCCACGCATCCGTCACCAGCGCTGAGATCATGACCATGACCACTCCAGCTACAACGCCAAATCAAGCGGTAACAGTCGATCAAAGCCTGTTGTATCCGTCCCCGTACAAAGAATTCTGGCACGCGTTTTCCCGCAACAAGGGCGCCGTCGCCGGCCTGATGTTCATGATCCTGGTGATTTTCTGCGCGATCTTCGCGCCGTGGGTTGCCCCGCATAACCCGAGCGAGCAATACCGTGACTTCCTGCTGACCCCGCCAGCCTGGCTGGAAGGTGGGCAGATCCAGTTCCTGCTCGGCACCGATGAACTGGGTCGCGACCTGCTGTCGCGCCTGATCACCGGTTCGCGTCTGTCGTTGATGATCGGTTTGTCGTCGGTGGTGATGTCGCTGATTCCGGGGATCCTGCTGGGTCTGTTCGCCGGTTTCTTCCCGCGCTTGCTCGGCCCGACCATCATGCGTCTGATGGACATCATGCTGGCCCTGCCGTCCCTGCTGCTGGCCGTGGCGATTGTCGCCATCCTCGGCCCTGGCCTGATCAACACCGTGATCGCCATCGCCGTGGTGTCCCTGCCGTCCTATGTCCGTCTGACCCGCGCTGCGGTGATGGGCGAACTGAACCGCGACTACGTGACCGCTGCGCGCCTGGCCGGTGCCACGCTGCCCCGCCTGATGTTCATCACCGTGCTGCCTAACTGCATGGCGCCGCTGATCGTTCAGGCGACCTTGAGCTTCTCCTCGGCGATTCTCGATGCCGCCGCACTGGGCTTCCTCGGCCTTGGCGTACAACCGCCAACCCCTGAGTGGGGCACCATGCTGGCTTCGGCTCGCGACTACATCGAACGCGCCTGGTGGGTAGTCAGCCTGCCTGGCTTGACCATTTTGCTCAGCGTGCTGGCAATCAACTTGATGGGTGACGGCCTGCGCGATGCGCTG
Source organism: Pseudomonas mucoides (assembly GCF_015461845.1). Classification (GTDB taxonomy): domain Bacteria; phylum Pseudomonadota; class Gammaproteobacteria; order Pseudomonadales; family Pseudomonadaceae; genus Aquipseudomonas; species Aquipseudomonas mucoides. Next base: position 115,829 of record NZ_JACOPW010000007.1, read on the forward strand.
GACCCGAAACTCAAGAACGCCGCCTGAGGAGATTCAAATGTCACTGTTAGAAATCAAGAATCTCAACGTTCGCTTCGGCGACAAGAACGCCGTTCCGGTGGTCGACGGGCTCGACATCACCGTGGAAAAAGGCGAAGTCCTGGCCATCGTTGGCGAGTCGGGTTCGGGTAAATCCGTGACCATGATGGCGCTGATGGGCCTGATCGAGCATCCAGGGATCGTCACTGCCGACGCCCTGAATTTCGACGGCAAGAACATGCTCAAGCTCAGCAACCGTCAGCGTCGACAAATCGTCGGCAAAGACCTGGCCATGGTCTTCCAGGACCCGATGACCGCGCTGAACCCGAGCTACACCGTCGGTTTCCAGATCGAGGAAGTGCTGCGCCTGCACCTGAAAATGTCCGGCAAGCAAGCGCGCAAGCGTGCCATCGAACTATTGGAAAAAGTGGAAATCCCGGGCGCTGCCAGTCGTATGGACGCCTACCCGCACCAACTGTCCGGCGGTATGAGCCAGCGTGTTGCGATCGCCATGGCGATTGCCGGCGAACCGAAACTGCTGATCGCTGACGAACCGACCACGGCACTCGACGTCACGATTCAGGCGCAGATCATGGACCTGCTGCTGGCGTTGCAGAAAGAGCAGAACATGGGCCTGGTGCTGATCACTCACGACCTCGCGGTCGTGGCTGAAACCGCCCAGCGTGTGTGCGTGATGTACGCCGGCCAGGCGGTTGAGGTCGGTCAGGTGCCGCAGCTGTTCGACATTCCGGCGCACCCGTACAGCGAAGCGTTGCTCAAGGCGATTCCGGAACACAGCCTCGGCGCTACACGCCTGTCGACCCTGCCGGGCATCGTTCCCGGGCGCTACGACCGTCCGCAGGGTTGCCTGCTGTCGCCGCGTTGCCCGTATGTGCAAGACAGCTGCCGCGCCACGCGCCCGGCCCTGGACCCGAAAAGCCACAGCCTCGCCCGCTGCTTCTACCCGCTTAATCAGGAGGTGGCGTAATGGCCGTCGTACTTACCGCCCGCGACCTGACCCGTCACTACGAAGTGTCCCGCGGCCTGTTCAAGGGCCATGCGACCGTGCGCGCCCTCAACGGCGTGTCGTTTGAACTGCACGCCGGCAAGACCCTCGCCGTGGTTGGTGAATCGGGCTGCGGCAAATCCACCCTGGCCCGTGCGTTGACACTGATCGAAGAGCCGTCCTCCGGCTCCTTGAAAATCGCCGGCCAGGAAGTCGCCGGTGCCGACAAGGCCCAGCGCAAGCAACTGCGCAAAGACGTGCAGATGGTGTTCCAGAGCCCGTACGCCTCGCTCAACCCACGGCAGAAAGTCGGTGACCAGCTCGGCGAACCGCTGCTGATCAACACCAACCTGTCGGCGGCCGAACGTCGCGAAAAAGTCCAGGCCATGATGAAGCAGGTGGGCTTGCGTCCCGAGCACTACCAGCGTTATCCGCACATGTTCTCCGGCGGTCAGCGCCAGCGGATCGCCTTGGCCCGCGCGATGATGCTGCAGCCTAAAGTGCTGGTAGCGGACGAACCGACCTCGGCGCTGGACGTGTCGATTCAGGCGCAGGTGCTGAACCTGTTCATGGATTTGCAGCAAGAGTTCAACACCGCCTACGTGTTCATCTCCCACAACCTGGCCGTGGTGCAACACGTTGCCGATGACGTGATGGTGATGTACCTCGGTCGCCCGGTGGAAATGGGTCCGAAGAACGACATCTACGAGCGTCCGCTGCACCCTTACACCCAGGCGCTGTTGTCGGCCACACCGACCATTCACCCGGACCCGAACAAGCCGAAAATCAAGATCGTCGGCGAGTTGCCTAACCCGTTGAACCCGCCATCGGGTTGCGCTTTCCACAAGCGCTGCCCATACGCCACCGAGCGCTGCAGCACCGAAGAGCCAGCCCTGCGCCCTCTCGATAACCGCCAGGTGGCTTGCCACTACGCCGAGCAATTCCTCGACGGCGCGGCATAAAAATGTGGGAGCAGTTTTGCTCCCACAGCAATACCGGACCTCTTCTATAACGACTGCGCATCAGTTGGAGTAGAAGGGGTTTTCTTTTGCCTGCCGTTTAAGACTGGCTGTCGCCTTCATCCTCGTCGGTGTCGGGCTCTTCAGTGGTCGAGTCGTCATCGCCCTCACTACCGCCCTGATCTTTGTCCCCAGCCTCGGAGTCAGATTTGGCAATCATCATCCCGGCATGTATCACCTGCCCGCTCGACACCTGTTCGCCATGCTCCGGGCACTCCGCCCACGCCGCCGACATGCCCACGGACAACATCACTAAAACCTTAAGCAACAGCACAATACGTTGAACAATGCTCATAGCCGAATCCATCCTTTTTGGGGTGAAGCTTGGGCGCCTGACTGGCGCTGAATGAAATCTAGTTCCGATCAGTGTGGTTCACCAGACAGGACGCTAACGACGGGCTGGAAATGCCCGTGATCGGCAGATTGGTTTTGAATAACAGTTATCTCGAATCGTTATTGCTCGCCCCCACAAGGGGATTTGCGTCAGGCAATAAAAAACCCCGCAGCTTTCGCAACGGGGTTCTGTGTGTTTCGACTCAGCGCTTAGTGATGCTCGCGCGTCGCACGGAATTTCACGTCCGGCCAGCGCTCTTCCATCAGTGCCAGGTTGACCCGGGTCGGGGCCAGGTAGGTCAGGTGACCACCGCCGTCGATCGCGAGGTTTTCCACCGCCTTGTTGGAGAATTCCTCAAGCTTCTTCTTGTCGCTGCAATCGATCCAGCGCGCGGAATAAACGGTGATCGGTTCGTAAGAGCACTCAACCTTGTATTCCTCTTTCAAGCGGCTGGCGACCACATCGAACTGCAGCACACCGACGGCGCCGAGGATGATGTCGTTGCTGCGCTCGGGGAAGAACACCTGGGTCGCGCCCTCTTCCGCCAACTGCTGCAAGCCTTGACGCAGCTGCTTGGATTTCAACGGATCACGCAGGCGTACGCGACGGAACAGTTCCGGGGCGAAGTGCGGGATACCGGTGAAGCCCAGGGTTTCGCCTTCGGTGAAGGTGTCGCCGATCTGGATGGTGCCGTGGTTGTGCAAACCGATGATGTCGCCGGCAAACGCTTCTTCCAGCTGCTCACGCTCGGAGGAGAAGAAGGTCAGCGCGTCACCGATCCGCACATCCTTGCCGGTGCGTACGTGGCGCATCTTCATGCCTTTTTCGTACTTGCCGGAGCAAATGCGCATGAAGGCGATACGGTCGCGGTGTTTCGGGTCCATGTTCGCCTGGATCTTGAACACGAAACCGGTGAACTTCTCTTCAACCGGCTCGACGGTGCGCTCGTTGGCGACACGGGCCAATGGCTTCGGCGCCCAGTTGACCACGGCGTCGAGCACGTGATCGACACCGAAGTTGCCCAGTGCAGTACCGAAGAACACCGGCGTCAGTTGGCCGTCGAGGAATTCCTGCTGGTTGAACTCGTGGCAGGCGCCCTGCACCAGCTCCAGCTGATCGACGAAGCGATCGTACTCGTCGCCCAAATGCGCGCGCGCTTCATCGGAATCGAGCTTCTCGATGATTTTCACATCGGTACGCTCGTGGCCGTGACCGGCGGTGTACACGATGATGTAGTCGTCGGCGAGGTGATACACGCCCTTGAAATCGCGGTAGCAACCGATCGGCCAGGTGATCGGCGCGGCCTTGATCTTCAGGACCGCTTCGATCTCGTCGAGCAGTTCAATCGGGTCGCGGATGTCACGGTCGAGTTTGTTGATGAAGCTGACGATCGGCGTGTCACGCAGACGGCAAACGTCCATCAGCGCGATGGTCCGTGGCTCTACACCCTTACCGCCGTCGAGAACCATCAAGGCCGAGTCCACCGCCGTCAGGGTGCGGTAGGTGTCTTCGGAGAAGTCTTCGTGGCCCGGGGTGTCGAGCAGATTGATCATGTGGTCGCGATACGGGAACTGCATGACCGACGTGGTAATGGAAATACCCCGTTGTTTTTCCATTTCCATCCAGTCGGAGGTGGCATGGCGGTCGGACTTGCGAGACTTCACCGTGCCCGCAATCGCAATCGCCTTGCCCATCAGCAAGAGCTTCTCGGTAATGGTGGTTTTACCGGCATCGGGGTGGGAAATAATGGCGAAAGTGCGGCGTTTCGCGACTTCGGCGGCCTGTTTGGTCATGGGAAATCGCCTGGCAGGTGATTCAAAAAAGGGCGGCGAGTATAGCTTAAAAAGTAACCTATGGACCACCGTTCACCTGTAGCCGCTGCCGAGCCCGCGAGGCTGCGTCCGGCGGCGCAGCCGTCGTAAAACCGGACGCTGCGGTGTATCAGACACACCGCGACAGGTGAATCGACGACGACTTCGTCGCCGAACGCAGCCTCGCGGGCTCGGCAGCGGCTACAGGGGTAATACAAGATGCGGGGTGGCTAATTGCTGCTAAATATGGAACCTTTTAAAAGGTGGAGGCGTCCACTCCCCTGTTACAGCTCTCGTAGCAGGGTTCGAAAAACCTGCAAGTTAGCCTGACGAGGCTGCGCTTATGGCTCGATCTCATGCGGTTCCATCAGCATGAAGAGCTGCTTCTCGCGAACGTTGATGACCCGGCAGCCAGCAATGGCATTGCCACTCGGGACTGCGTTCGCCGACAAAAGAAAAAAGGAGTCCGCCTGTGGCTATTCGCTATGGCAAAGGGCTGATAGGAGGTGCGGTTGTCGTCGCCCTTCTGGCCCTGCTGGTCCATTGGATTGGCATCAACACGATCGAACATTACCGCGACGATTTGTTGTTTTACCTGCAAGCTCATCTGATTCTCGTCCTTGTTTCCATGCTGGCCGCCCTCGTTGTGGGCATTCCCGCCGGTATCTTCCTCAGCCGTCCGTCCATGGTGGACCGAGCTGAGCGCTTCATGCAGCTCTTCAACATCGGCAACACCGTGCCGCCGCTCGCCGTACTGGCCATCGCCCTGGGGATTCTGGGCATCGGCAGCGGCCCCGCGATCTTCGCCCTGTTCCTCGCCTCGCTGTTGCCGATTGTGCGCAACACCTATGAAGGCCTGAAAAACGTTCAGGGTTCACTGAAAGAAGCCGCTGTCGGCATCGGCATGACCCCGACCCAAGTGCTGTGGCGGGTCGAACTGCCAAACGCCGTGCCGATCATCGTTGGTGGCGTTCGCGTGGCCCTGGCGATCAACGTCGGGACGGCTCCGCTGGCGTTCCTGATCGGCGCCAACAGCCTGGGCAGCCTGATTTTCCCCGGCATCGCCCTGAACAATCAGCCGCAACTGCTGCTCGGCGCGGCCTGCACCGCCCTGCTGGCCTTGCTGCTCGACGGTCTGGTGACACTCGCCAGCCGCCTCTGGCTCGAACGCGGCCTACGCCCGTCTTAAGCCTCGGCAAAGGAATCAATATGAAAAAAGTATGCTTATTTCTAGGCTGCGCCCTGCTGTTCGCAGGATTTGCCCACGCCGCTGAAAAACCGGTCATCCGCATCGGCGCCCGGGTGTTCACCGAACAAACCCTGCTCGCGGAAATCACCTCCCAATACCTGCGCACCAAGGGTTACGACACCCAGGTGACCGGCGGCCTGGGCAGCAACCTCGCTCGCAGCGCCCACGAAAGTGGCCAGCTGGATTTGATGTGGGAATACACCGGCGTGTCGCTGGTGGCTTACAACCACATCACGGAAAAACTCGACAGCGCCCAGTCCTACGCCAAGGTGAAAGAACTCGACGCGAAAAAAGGCCTCGTCTGGCTGACCCCGTCGAAATTCAGCAACACCTATGCCCTGGCCCTGCCGGAAACCACCGCGAAGGCTTACCCGCAGATCAACACCATCAGCGAGCTGAACACGGTGCTGCAAGCTGAGCAAAAGGACAATCATCTGGTCGCGCTGGACACCGAGTTCGCCAACCGTTCCGACGGGCTGAACGGCATGGTCGACCTCTACGGCATGAACCTGACGCGCAAAAACATCCGGCAGATGGATGCTGGTTTGGTCTACACCGCCCTGCGCAATGGCCAGGTATTTGCCGGTCTGGTCTACACCACCGACGGTCGTCTTAACGCCTTCAAGCTGAAACTGCTCGAAGACGACAAGCACTACTTCCCGGACTACACCGCCGCGCCGGTGGTACGTCAGGTGTACCTCGACGCCCATCCGAAACTCGCCGAAGAACTCAAGCCGCTGGCTGAACTGTTCGACGACGAAACCATGCGCCAGCTCAACGCGCGGGTCGATGTCGATCACGAAAGCCCATCATCCGTTGCCGCCGATTTCCTGCGCCAACATCCCATCAAATAAGGAGGAAAAGACATGGAATTTCTGAACGCCTTTTCCCATCTCGACTGGCCATTGGTGCTGCACCTGACCTGGCAGCACATCACCCTGGTCGGCATCGCCGTGACCCTGGCGATTCTGGTCGGCGTGCCGCTGGGCATTCTGATGACGCGCTTTCCGACGCTCGCCGGCCCGCTGCAAGCCAGCGCCACGGTGCTGCTGACCGTGCCGTCGATTGCGCTGTTCGGCCTGCTGCTGCCGTTTTACTCCAAATTCGGCCAGGGCCTCGGTCCGATGCCGGCGATCACGGCCGTGTTTCTGTACTCGCTGCTGCCGATCATGCGTAACACCTACTTGGCGCTGACCGGCGTCGAACCGGGCATTCGCGAAGCCGCCCGCGGCATCGGCATGACCTTCGGCCAGCGCCTGCGCATGGTCGAACTGCCCATCGCAGTGCCGGTGATCCTCGCCGGCGTACGCACTGCCGTGGTCATGAACATCGGTGTCATGACCATCGCCGCGACCATCGGCGCCGGTGGCCTCGGTGTACTCATTCTCGCTTCCATCAGCCGCAGCGACATGTCGATGCTGATCGTCGGCGCCGTGCTGGTCAGTCTCCTGGCCATCTTCGCCGACCTGCTTCTGCAATGGCTGCAACGCACGCTGACTCCAAAAGGACTGCTCAAATGATCGAACTTCAAAACCTCAGCAAGACCTTCCAAAGCAACGGCAAAGATGTGAAAGCCGTGGACTCGGTAAGCCTGACCGTCAATGAAGGCGAGATCTGTGTGTTCCTCGGACCATCGGGCTGCGGCAAAAGCACCACGCTGAAGATGATCAACCGCTTGATCAAGCCGACCTCGGGCAAGATCCTGATCAACGGCGAAGACACCACCGACCTCGACGCAGTGACCCTGCGCCGCAACATCGGTTATGTGATCCAGCAGATTGGTTTGTTCCCGAACATGACCATCGAGGAAAACATCACCATCGTTCCGCGCCTGCTGGGCTGGGACAAACAGAAATGCCACGACCGTGCCCGCGAGTTGATGAGCATGATCAAGCTGGAACCCAAGCAATACCTGAATCGCTATCCGCGCGAGTTGTCCGGCGGTCAACAGCAGCGGATCGGTGTGATTCGGGCACTGGCGGCGGATGCGCCATTGTTGCTGATGGACGAACCCTTCGGCGCGGTCGACCCGATCAACCGCGAGATGATCCAGAACGAGTTCTTCGAGATGCAGCGCGCGCTGAACAAGACCGTGATCATGGTCAGCCACGACATCGACGAAGCCATCAAGCTGGGCGACAAGATTGCAATTTTCCGCGCCGGCAAACTCCTGCAGATCGATCACCCGGACACGCTGCTGGCGCACCCGGCGGATGATTTCGTCAGCAACTTCGTCGGCCAGGACAGCACGCTCAAGCGTCTGTTGCTGGTGAAAGCCGAGGACGCGGCGGACAACGCGCCGTCGGTGAGCCCGGAAACACCGGTGGCTGAAGCGCTGGAGTTGATGGATGAACTCGACCGTCGCTATGTCGTGGTCACCTGCGCCGATAACAAGGCTCTGGGCTACGTGCGTCGTCGCGATCTGCACCGTCAAACCGGGACTTGCGCGCAGTACTTGCGTGAGTTCAACGCCACGGCGGCGTTTGACGAGCATTTGCGCATCCTGCTGTCGCGCATGTACGAGTTCAACCGCTCGTGGTTGCCAGTGATGGATGCGGAGCGGGTGTTCCTGGGTGAAGTGACTCAGGAATCGATTGCCGAGTACTTGAGCTCAGGCAAGTCCCGTGGGGGCAAGACCAGCATTGTTTCGCCAGCCGAGACTGCGGTGGCCTGACCGACGCATTCGCGGGCAAGCCCGCTCCCACAGGGTTCTTGGTGTACACAGGATTTGTGTACGACAGAAATCACTGTGGGAGCGGGCTTGCCCGCGATTGGGGGCACCACAAATCCCGCCTGAAGCACCTCAAATCTCCCTCCAGCGGGAACATCACACTGTCATGCAGGTCGGTTACATCAGTAGCTATCCAGGACCGCACGACGGAAGCGTGCAAAAACGCGACATTTTTTGTTGATCTCAAGCCCCTCACGCCCTAAAGTTCGCGCCGAACGTCCATGCTGGAAACGATCCATCCGGCTCAAGTACTGACGACGAGACAGCAAGGCCAAGGGAACGCACCGCTTCCCATGGCCTTTTTGCTTTCGGCGACATGCCTTGGGAAGTAGGCGAACCAAAGTGGGGATACGGAGGACGTTCAGGAGGGTGTGTCATCAATGAGTTCACGAGTGCGCCGGAGTCTGCTTTTGCGCAGGGCAAGGCGCGAGGACCGAAGTTTGGTTGTTCCAAATAAGGGACGAGTAACGCAGCCCTGCGCAAAAGCAGGCCCGGCCCTTCGGGTTGTGCCTGAGCGCGCGCCATGCTGCGTTGCAGGCCTTGCGAAGGGAATGACCATTAGCGGCGGCCTGCGCCTTGCCTGGCACGCGCTCAGGCGACAACGCACTCGCGAACTCATTGATGACACACCCTCGCACCCATTGATTAATCTAGTTTGCCAGTAGGAGTTCCCAGCATGTCGATCAACGTCGAAGACTATTTCGCGCGCGATACCTTCAACAAAATGAAGGCCTTCGCCGACAAACAAGAAACCCCGTTCGTGGTGATCGACACCGCGATGATCAGCCAGGCCTATGACGACCTGCGCGCCGGTTTCGAATTCGCCAAGGTCTACTACGCCGTCAAGGCCAACCCGGCCGTCGAAATCATCGACCTGCTCAAAGAAAAAGGTTCGAACTTCGACATCGCGTCGATCTACGAGCTCGACAAAGTGATGAACCAGGGCGTTGGCCCGGATCGCATCAGCTACGGCAACACCATCAAGAAATCCAAGGACATTCGCTACTTCTACGAGAAGGGCGTGCGTCTGTATGCCACCGACTCCGAAGCCGACCTGCGCAACATCGCCAAGGCTGCACCGGGTTCGAAAGTCTACGTGCGCATCCTCACCGAGGGCTCGACCACGGCTGACTGGCCTTTGTCGCGCAAATTCGGCTGCCAGACCGACATGGCCATGGACCTGCTGATCCTCGCCCGTGACCTGGGCCTGGTGCCGTACGGCATCTCGTTCCACGTCGGCTCGCAACAGCGCGACATCAGCGTCTGGGACGCGGCGATCGCCAAGGTCAAAGTGATCTTCGAACGCCTGAAGGAAGAAGACGGCATTCACCTCAAGCTGATCAACATGGGCGGTGGCTTCCCGGCCAACTACATCACCCGCACCAACAGCCTGGAAACCTACGCTGAAGAAATCATCCGTTTCCTCAAGGAAGACTTCGGTGATGACCTGCCGGAAATTATCCTCGAGCCGGGCCGTTCGCTGATCGCCAACGCCGGCATCCTGGTCAGCGAAGTGGTACTGGTCGCGCGTAAATCCCGCACGGCGGTAGAACGCTGGGTGTACACGGATGTGGGCAAGTTCTCCGGCCTGATCGAAACCATGGACGAAGCCATCAAGTTCCCGATCTGGACCGAGAAGAAAGGCGAGATGGAAGAAGTGGTCATCGCCGGCCCGACCTGCGACAGCGCCGACATCATGTACGAAAACTACAAGTACGGTTTGCCGCTGAACCTGGCCATCGGTGATCGTTTGTACTGGTTGTCGACCGGTGCGTACACCACCAGTTACAGCGCCGTTGAATTCAATGGCTTTCCGCCGCTGAAGTCGTTTTACGTCTAATTAGTAAAGACCCACAAAAAAACCCGTGACTCTTCACGGGTTTTTTATTTCCGCGCAAACTAAAACATACCATTTCCAACACCATAAATAGTTACAGACCAAATAATCACAGACCATTTAATTGAAGTTATGCTGCACGCTCACCCATTTGAAAAGGATTTCAAACATGCAGCTTAATCAACCAATACTATTCGATACCGCACCCAACAACAAAAGTGACGCCTTTAATGCATCTCCGCCGATTGTGACCAAAGGGGATATCACACGAATTAAAAAATACATTTCCGAAGCAAAGAAACTTCCGGTCGACATCGACGATATTAAAAAGCTGTTGAAAAGCGAAAACACCGGCATTGCAGGACTGGAGCCTTATGATATTGCAAATACCTATGCAAAAATCGTCACCAATGCCAATCGCTGGAACGACATCGAACTGTCGATGAAACGAGTCGGCGGGAGCCTCCAGGCATTCTCCGAAGACCTGCGGCATTTCGGAGAGGACATTATCACGACCATTAAAACAATGCCCGGCTACATAAATTACATTGGCACAATCGAAAGTATGACCGATGAGGAAATTGCCAAACTTCCCGAGCTTAAAATTGGACGAGATGAGACAAACAGATTTCCGTCCATCAAAGAATCTCTCCATTTCATTGCCAGTTCCATCGAACAAAAAAAAACCAGTAGCACTGACATCCAGCTCCGCCTGAAACATTTCAAAACCGAGCTGACGGATGTGGTTGCGGTGTTGATTGGAGAAAAGCTGAAACAGGCCGGCAACCACGAATTGAATGCCGAGATCACTCGACTCAATGCTGAGATTGATGAGGCTCAGCGTCTGGTCGATGAAAAAACCAGGGAAAATGAGCCCAACTTCTTCGAGTACTTTATGGCTTTTACCGATCCGCTTGGCTCCCAGTATCTAAAAGTCAAAGCAATGATGCGGGACGCCCGTGTAGCGCCATTGATCCGACGTCGGGATGAACTCACCGAGCAAGTCCGCAAGAAAAACGTTCTGACGGGCACCTTATTGATCCTTCACAACCGTTTGCAAAGCGTCGACTCTTACATCATCGGAGCTACGGAGAGTACCGCCCTACTGGAAACCCTGTGGATCACAATTTCGGAATTCATCGACTCTTCAAAAAACAAAATTGATGGCATTCATGAATTCCTCACGCTCAGAACTTTTGTTTCGAGCCTGGACACCGTACTCAGCAACTGGAAAAAAATCGAATCCAACGCCAAAACACTCACCCAAGCATTCGACTGACACTAAAGCCGACCTAAACCATTATAAATAAGGATATTTATGACAACGCCATCTTATATCGCGCCAGCTATGTCGCTTATTCGCGACAGCCGAGAAACCATTCGTTACCAAGCCATTATCGGCTCTGCTGACTTGTATATTGAATCACTGCGAAATGAACTGATACAGCTGAATGCCGAAATCACTGCTACAGACCTGGCCGCTTCCAAAACATTAACTTCTGCGATTATCAGCCTTGAAACCACGGCGCTCAATGAGACGCTGGAAGCGCTGGACATACTGTCAGCAGGCGAAAAAAACCCGCCCACCAGAATCGCCATTGAGTCCTATACCGAAATAGCCAGGAAGTTAATCTCCCTGTGCACTGACAAGCTGGATGAGGTTCAAGCAGAACTTAGCCACGCCATCTACAGTGTCAGGTACTCCTCCATCAGTAATAACCGGTTCAGGATTGCCGAACTGGTGGAAGCTCGCGAAGTGCTGGCTGCAGAACTGGAAAAAGAAAAACCCCCTGTGGATTCGCTTCTCGAAGATGAAAGGGTCTTGAATGAAGCAATCCGCCTGTTTGAAAGCCTCAGCTTCATTGACCGCCTGAAACCTCTTTTTGAGCAATTGACCGGGATGATCGGTAATCGACCTGAAACACCTCAAGCCGCTGCATTGAAGGCCGGTCTGGTGGTGGCGAACAAGTTTCTTGATGAGGCAAACGAACTGATCAAATACCAGGGTTTGATTAAAGCTCGAACCACGCTTCGTGTTCGTCTAAAAGATCGGCAAGGTCGCCTGGACTCGCTAGTCACCCAAATGAGCGACAACGACAAGAAAGTCAAACAGCTGACCGATACGACAAAGGTGATCGAACCCCGCAATACATATGCGGATGAAACGAGCAATATTGTCGAAGCGTTGAGGCTGTTTCTTGAGGCTATCACCGAGGATGCCCAGAGCGATGTCGTCAAAAAGGGCCGGAAGCTGATAGCGCAAGCCAAGCCTTTCAAGCGCTACCTGGAAAACCTTAAAGGCCAGTGGCTGCGCGGTTAACCCATTGGCTGAGCGAGTTGGGACGCTCGTTGGTGATATTCCTGAGCCATCGCTCGAATCCTGGGGTGTAGGGCGTTGCTCAGCGCCTCCCCACTCACCCGCAAAAAGTTCTGGTTACCGGCGGCCAATGCCCGACGTAGCCAGGACAACGATTCGTCAACATGCCCGTCATCGGCCAGCAGGGCCGCATAACTGAACTGCCCCCGAAAATCTCCGCCTTCGGCAGATCGTCGATACCAGATTCGCGCCGCGAGTGTATCGGCGATGCATGCCTCGCCGTCTTCCAGATAGCGCCCCAACAGGTTCATGGATTTGGCGTGGCCCAACTCGGCGGCTCGGCGATACAACGCCAATGCTTGCGCCTGATCTTCGGCGACGCCGCGCCCAGTCGCCAGCAGATTGGCGTAGTTGTACATCGCCCAATCCAACCCGGCTTCGGCAGCGATTCGGTAATGCCGCGCGGCAACCGAGGCATCCGCCGCGCGCCCCCAGCCGTGTTCGTGACAACGGCCAAGCATGTTGCGCGCCATCAGGTGCCCGCCACGGGCGGCGATCTCGAACCAGCGCAATGCCAACGGCTGATCCTGCGCGATGCCGTTGCCGTCCAGCAGGATTTGCCCGAGCAGCGCCTGAGCATCGAGTACGCCTTCGCGAGCCGCGATCAAAATTGCCTGGGCCGCGCGCGCCGGACTTTGCGCCAGCATGGCCTTGAGCGAATCACCGTTGAGAACTTCCTCCCTGCGCAGTTGATAAGTCATACCTCGACCCAACGACGCAACAGGTTGTGATACGTGCCGGTGAGGCGGATAAGCGAGGGGTGATCGGGCATGTCCTGGGTCAGCTGCTGGATCGCGCCGTCCATCTCGAACAGCAAGGCGCGCTGACTGTCTTCGCGCACCAGGCTTTGCGTCCAGAAAAAAGAGGCGTAACGCGTGCCACGGGTGACCGCGTTGACCTTGTGCAGACTGGTACCAGGATACAAAACCATATCGCCGGCGGGCAGCTTCACCCGTTGTGTGCCGAAGGTGTCCTGGATTTCCAGCTCACCGCCGTCGTAGTCCTCAGGCTCGCTGAAAAACAGCGTTGCCGACAGATCAGTGCGCACGCGCTCGATGCTGTTTTTGGGCTGGCGCACCGCGTTATCGATATGGAAATCGAAACTGCCGCCGGCCGTGTAACAGTTCAGTAACGGAGGAAAAACCTTGTGCGGTAACGCCGCTGACATAAACAGCGGATTTTTCCACAGCCGTTCCAACATCGCCGCGCCGACTTCCATGGCCAGCGGATGGCCTTCAGGCAGCTGCAAATTGTGCTTGGCCTTGGCCGACTGATAGCCGGCGGTGATCTTGCCGTCCGCCCAATCGGCCTGGGCCAGAGCCTCGCGGATGCGCTGCACTTCTTCTTTCGCGAACAAGCCGGGAATGTGCAGCAGCATGGCAAAGGCACCTGGGACCAAAGGGGTGCTAATGGTATTGATTCTTATTGCCCATGTAAAACCTTAACGACGGACGAAACAGCAAAAACCGTAAGGTTAAATTGTAAAGAATGTAAATTCTTCGCGAATAATAACGTTTCGCAATTGATACAAATACGCGTCTACCCTATATTCCGCGTCCTCAAATCCTTGGGGAGGGGAATTCAAATGTCACGTCAACAACCACACGTACCGGTCAGTTCACCACGTTTGCTCGCATCGGCCATTGGCATGGCGATTACTGCCGGCTCCGCGGGCCATATGGTTTTCGCGGCGGAAAAAGCCGACGAAAAAGCACCGGGTAATGTGATTTCGCTGGGCGCGACCGCCATCACTGGCGAGGCCCAGGACGAGACTTCCTACAACGTCGAAAAAGCCTCCTCGCCCAAGTACACCGCGCCGCTGGTAGACACCCCGCGCTCGATCACTGTCATTCCGCAACAAGTCCTCAAGGACACCGGCGCCCTCAACATGCAGGACGCGCTGCGCACCGTGCCGGGCATCACCTTCGGTGCCGGTGAAGGCGGCAACCCGCAGGGCGACCGTCCGTTCATTCGTGGCTTCGACGCCCAGGGCGACACTTACCTGGACGGCGTGCGTGACACCGGTTCGCAGAGCCGCGAGATCTTCGCCGTCGAATCGATTGAAGTCAGCAAAGGCCCGAACTCGGCCATTGGCGGCCGTGGCGCTGCCGGCGGCAGCATCAACCTGGTGAGCAAAAAAGCCCACTTGGGCGACTCGAATGACGCGGGTTTTACCTGGGGTTCGGACCAGACCCAGCGTTTCACCCTGGACAGCAACTACCAGTTCACCGACACCGCCGCCGGCCGTCTGAACCTGATGAGCCACGAGAGCAACGTCGCTGGCCGTGACAGCGTCGACTACGACCGCTGGGGCATCGCGCCGTCGCTGGCCTTCGGCCTGGGCACCGACACCCGCGTGAACCTCGACTATTACCATCTGGAAAGTAACGACACCCCGGACTCGGGCATTCCGTACACCATCCCGGTGGCCGGTTCGGCTGCGCGCACCAAGTCCAATCCGGACAAACCGAACGATGGCGGCGACAGCTCAAACTTCTACGGCCTGAACGACCGTGACTTCCGCAAGGGCCGCACCGACACCGCGACCTTCGCCATCGAACACGACCTGAACGACGCGCTGACCGTCAAGAACACCCTGCGTCACGGCACCAGCATGCAGGATTACATCCTCACCCAGCCGGACGACAGCAAGGGCAACGTCAACAATGGCAGCGTCTGGCGTCGGGCCAACACCCGTGTCAGCAACACCGAGACCACGACCAACCAGACCGATCTGTTTGGTGACCTGTACATCGCCGGGTTCAAGAACAGCTTCGCCACCGGTATCGAGTTCACCCACGAGGAAAACCAGAAGTCCTCGTACAACGTCAACACCGACACCACCCCGCGAACAGCCGCAGCCACCACCAACTGCTCCCCGGCATTGATCGGCGCGCCAAGTGGTTACAACTGCACCTCGTTGTCCAACCCGAACCCGAAAGATCCTTGGAACGGTGCGATCTCGCGTAACTACGCCGGCACCGACACCAAGGCCAACACCTATGCGCTGTATGTGTTCGACACCCTGGAATTGTCCCAGCAGTGGCTGGTGAACATGGGGCTGCGCTACGACCATTTCGACACCGATTACAAAACCTTCAACAGTTCCAGCGTGACCACGTCCAAGGGCGATGACACCAGCGAGTTCGTCACCGGTCAGTTCGGTGTGGTGTACAAACCGGCGGAAAATGGCAGCATCTATGCGTCCTTCGCGACGTCGGCCACGCCACCGGGCAACACCCTGGGCGAAGGTTCGGAAGGCAACCCGCTGGGCGGCACGCCGGATCGCAACGGCAACCTGCTGAAAAGCGACCTGGAACCGGAAACCACCAAGAACTACGAAATCGGTACCAAGTGGGACTTGATGAATGATCGCCTGTCCCTGACCGCCGACATCTTCCGCACCGAGAAAGACAACGCCCGCGTTCAGGTCGACACCACAAGCTATGAAAACGCCGGCAAAACCCGCGTGCAAGGTGTCGAACTGTCGGCCACCGGCAAGCTCACCGACAAATGGCAAGTGTTCGCCGGTTACGCCTACATGGACAGCGAGCAAGTCGACGGCGGCCCGCTGGGCGCCGCCAACGATGGCAACGAACTGCCTAACACACCGAAAAACAGCGCCAGCCTGTGGACGACCTATCAGGTCACACCGAAGCTGACCATCGGTGGCGGTGCGTTCTATGTCGACGATGTCTTCGGCAGCGTGGCCAACACCACCATGGTTGATTCCTACGTTCGTTACGACGCGATGGCGGCCTACAAGCTGAGCAAAAACGTCGATCTGCAACTGAACGTACAGAACCTGACCGACGAAACGTACTACGACAAGGCCTTCTCGACCCACTTCGCCAACCAGGCGGCGGGCCGTACGGCATTGCTGAGCACCAACTTCCACTTCTGATTGCAGTCACTACAACACCTGTAGGAGTGAGCCTGCTCGCGACGACGGAGCCACATTCAACATTGATGTTGGCTGATACGCCGCCATCGCGAGCAGGCTCGCGCCTACAGGAATGGCGGTGAAGACTGAAATCAGGGTGAGGCCCCGTTCATCTCCATGAACGGGGCTTTTGTGCGTAAAAAAGAATGTTTCTCGACAACCCACGGCATAATGCGCGCCGTGATGATAATTTTTTGAACGAACAAGGCGAGTGACGTGTTGAAGAAAACCCTGTTCCAGTTGCACTGGTTTTTCGGCATCAGCGCCGGGCTGGTCCTGGCCCTGATGGGCATCACCGGGGCGACGGTGTCGTTTCAGGATGAAATCCTGAACGTGCTCAACCCCTCCGTGTTGCAGGTCGAGAAGCAGGTCGCCGGCGTCCTGCCGCCCGTCGAACTGGTCGAGCGCATCGAAGCCGCGTCCGGCAAAAAAGTCTCGATGCTTTCCGTCGAGACCGACAGCGGCCATGCGGCCAAGGTGTTTTTCACCCCGCCACCGGGCCAGCGCCGCGGCGAAATGCGCTACGTCGACCCGTATACCGCCGAGCTCATGGGCGATGCCACCGGCCAGGACTTCTTCGGCTTCGTGCTGCAATTGCACCGCTTCCTGGCCATCGGCGACACCGGTCGCAACATCACTGGCGCGTGCACGCTGATCCTGGTGTTCTTCTGCCTGTCCGGCCTGTACCTGCGCTGGCCGCGCCAGTGGAACAAATGGCGGGCCTGGCTGACCCTGGACTGGAAGAAAAAAGGCCGCAGCTTCAACTGGGATTTGCACTCGGTAGCCGGCACCTGGTGCCTGGTGTTTTACCTCTTGGCGGCGCTGACCGGGTTGTCCTGGTCTTATGAGTGGTACAACAAAGGCCTGACCCGATTGCTCTCCGACGCCCCGCAAAACGAGCGCGTGCGCGGTGGTCGTGGCCCGGTGCCAAGCGGTCCGGCGCCCACCGCCGACTACGCGGCCATCTGGAGCAGCATCTACAGCGCCGCGGGCCCGGCACTCAGCGCCTACAACATCCGTATGCCGCCCGTGGCCGGCCAGCCGGCGACGGTGTTCTACCTGCTGAAAACCTCGCCCCACGACCGCGCCCTGAACCAGATCACCCTCGATCCGGCGACCGGCATCGTCAAGCAGCATGATCGCTACAGCGACAAGAGCCTAAAGGCGCAATTGCTGACCAGCATTTATGCACTGCATGTCGGCAGCTATTTCGGCATTGTCGGGCGCATCATCCTGACGATTACCGCACTGACCATGCCGTTGTTTTTCGTCACCGGCTGGATGCTGTACCTCGATCGTCGCCGCAAGAAAAAGCAGATCAAGGACGCGCGCAAAGGTCTCGAACAACCGGGTAGCGATGCACCGGCATGGCTGATCGGGTTCGCCAGCCAGAGTGGATTTGCAGAGCAATTGGCGTGGCAGACCGCCGGCCAATTGCAGGCCGCCGGCGTGCCGGTGAACGTGCAGCCGCTGGCGAGTGTCAGTGAACAGGATCTGTTGAATGCCACTAACGCGCTGTTCGTGGTCAGTACCTTCGGCGACGGTGAAGCACCGGACAGTGCGCGCGGGTTCGAACGCAAGGTGCTGGGGCGGGCATCAAACCTTGAGCGTATGAACTACGCAGTGCTCGGCCTGGGTGATCGCCAGTATCAACACTTCTGCGGTTTCGCCCGACGCTTGCACACCTGGCTGGGCGAGCACGGCGGAAAAACCTTGTTCTCCCCGGTGGAAGTCGACAGCGGCGATCCGTACGCCTTGCGCCACTGGCAACAACAACTGGGCCTGTTGACCGGGCAAGCACCGGTCGACACCTGGCAGGCACTGAGCTACGACAACTGGACGCTGACCCGCCGCGAATTGATGAACCCGGACAGCATTGGCTCGCCGGTGTACTTGCTGGGCCTCGCCGCCCCGTCCACCAGCAGTTGGCTGGCGGGTGATCTGGTGGAAGTGTTGCCTCGTAACTGCCCGTGGGCCATTGAGCACTTCCTTGATGGCCTGGGCATCGACGGGCGCGCTGCGGTTGCATTGGATGGCTTGTCACAACCGCTGGAGCAAGCCCTCGCCACGCGTCAGCTGCCGGAGAACCGAGCCCATCTGGTCGGCCTGCACGCTCAGGCACTGGTCGATGCGCTGGTGCCGTTGGCCATGCGCGAATACTCCATTGCTTCGATTGCGGCTGACGGCCTTCTGGAACTGATCGTGCGCCAGGAAATGCACGCCGATGGCAGCCTGGGCATCGGCTCCGGCTGGCTGACCGAACACGCTCCCGTGGGGGGCACCCTCAGCCTGCGAGTGCGGCGCAACAGCGGGTTCCATCTGCCGGCCGAGCCGGTGCCAATGATCCTGCTGGGCAACGGCACCGGTCTGGCCGGGCTGCGCAGTTTGCTCAAGGCGCGCATTGCCGACGGGCAACAACGGCACTGGCTGCTGTTTGGCGAGCGCAATCGGGAACACGATTACCTGTGCCGCGATGAGTTGGAGGAGTGGTTGACTTCAGGCGACCTGGAGCGACTGGACCTGGCGTTCTCGCGAGATCAGGCCGAGAAGATTTATGTTCAGGATCGCCTGCGCGAGTCGGCGGATGAGTTGAAGCAATGGTTGGCTGATGGTGCCGTCATCTACATCTGCGGCAGCTTGCAAGGGATGGCGTCGGGTGTGGATCACGTGCTCAATGAAGTGCTCGGGATTGCTGAAGTCGATCGCCTGATCGAACAAGGCCGCTACCGTCGCGACGTCTACTGACACCACTAATCTCCTGTAAGAGTGAGCCTGCCGGCGATGACGGTTTAACATTCAACATATCTGTTGGCTGTTGTACCGCAATCGCGAGCAGGCTCACTCCTACAGGGGGGGGCAGGCGTGCAACCATTAGACCGGTTGCACCTTCTGTTCAAACACACTGACCCCATCCAGATCCCGCAACACCACGCTCATCTCCCCCGTCTGCCCATCAATATTCACCTCGCCAAAAAACTGAAACCCGGCAAACGGTGAAGTGTTCTGCGCCGGCGGCGCCTTCTCGAATACCACCTCCGGGCCGAACGTCTTATCCAGCGGATTCGGCCCAAAACTCCCGGCGTTCAGCGGCCCGGCGACAAACTCCCAGAACGGTTCAAAGTCCTGAAACGCGGCACGATCCGGGTGGTAGTGATGCGCTGCGCAGTAATGCACGTCCGCCGTCAAAAACACGAAGTTACGTACCTGCTGCGCCCGCAGGAAACCCAGCAACTCAGCGATTTCCAGTTCACGTCCCTGGGCCGGTCCCGGGTCGCCATTGGCGACCGCTTCCCAGCGCGCCACACCCGGGCTGACTTCACCGTCGGGCACGCCCAAACCAATCGGCATGTCGGCAGCGATGACTTTCCATTGGGCTTGCGAGCCTTTCAATGCCTGCTTGAGCCAGTCCAGTTGCTCGCGCCCGAGAAAGGGTTTTGCCGCGCCGAGGTTGTCGTCGTTGGCGCCGCGGTAACTGCGCATGTCGAGCACAAACACATCGAGCAGGGGCCCATAGCTGAGCTTGCGATAAATCCGCCCGCCGTGATCGGCGCTCTGCAAACGCATCGGAGCGTATTCGAGCCAGGCCTGTCGTGCGCGGCCGACCAGGTTGTGGATATCTTTCTCCTGATAGCGCGCGTCGAGTTGCTTGCCCGGCGACCAGTTGTTCACCACTTCATGGTCGTCCCATTGCCAGATCTGCGGAACCTCGGCGTTGAAGCGACGGATATTTTCGTCCATCAGGTTGTAGCGGTAGTTACCACGAAAATCGTCGAGGTTTTGCGCCACCTTGCTCTTGGCTTCGGTAGTAATGTTGCGCCACACCCGACCACTTTCAGTGGGCAGTTGCGCGGGCACCGGGCCGTCGGCGTAGATGGTGTCGCCGCTGTGGATAAAGAAGTCCGGCAGGCGCAATCGCATGGCTTCGTAGATGCGCATGCCGCCGATGTCCGGGTTGATGCCGAAGCCCTGGCCGACGGTGTCGCCACTCCAGACAAAACGAATGTCGCGGCGGTTTTGCGGCACGCTGCGCAAATGGCCAAACCAGGGTTCGCTGGCGACACCGCTTTGGGCATCTTCGAAGGTCACGCGATAGAAAATCGCCTGATCGGCAGGCAGGCCGGTGAGTTCGACCCGCGCAGTGAAATCGCTGCGCCCATCCGCCAGTGGCGAGACAAACCGGCGCGGGTTGCTGAACAGGCTGCGGGTGTCCCATTCCACGACCATTCGCGCGGGGCGGTCGCTGCGGCTCCAGACCATCGCCCGGTCGCCCAGCAGGTCGCCGGACTGCACGCCGTCAGTGAGTTGTGGACGATCCTTGACCGAAGCGATCACAGCCGGCGCCAGCCCTGGCAACAACAGCCCGGCGCCCACCGCTTGCATGACCCGACGGCGACCGAGGTCGAATTCGCTCATGGTGTTCTCCCTGAAAAGGAAAACTAAAGCACATACCCATGACGCTGGTGTGAAAGGCAATCCCTGTGGGAGCGGGCAAGTCCGCTCCCACAGGGATTGGTATCAGGCGTTGGCGGGTTCCAGTGCCTGCTCCACCGTTTCAGGCCGTTTGAGCAGCGCATACGCCACCGCCGTCAGCAGGCTCCCGGCGACAATCGCCAGCAGGTACAACAGCGCATGATTGATCGCATTGGGGATCGCCAGCACAAACAAACCACCGTGCGGCGCCATCAGCTTGCAGCCGAAATACATCGACAACGCCCCGGTCAGTGCACCACCGGCAATGCTCGCCGGGATGACCCGCAGCGGGTCTTTCGCCGCAAACGGAATCGCGCCTTCAGAGATGAAGCACAACCCCAGCACCAACGCCGCTTTACCGGCTTCGCGCTCGGTCTGGGCAAACTTGCGCCGTGCGATGAACGTGGCGATGCCGAGGCCAATCGGCGGCACCATGCCGGCGGCCATGGTCGCGGCCATCGGTGCATAGCTCTGTGACGCCAACAGGCCCACCGAGAACGCGTAAGCCGCCTTGTTGATCGGCCCGCCAAGGTCCACGCACATCATGCCGCCCAGCAACACACCGAGCAGAATCGCGTTGGTGGTGCCCATGCTATCGAGGAAGTGGGTCAGCCCTTCGAGCATCCCGGCCACCGGTTTGCCGACCACGTAAATCATCACCAGGCCGGTGAACAGACTCGCCAGCAACGGGATGATCAGGATCGGTTTCAGCGCCTCGAGACTCTGCGGCAAACGCGCGTAGCGGTTGATCGCCTGCGCCGCATAACCGGCGATGAAACCGGCAATGATCCCGCCGATAAAACCCGCCCCGAGGGTACTCGCCAGCAGACCGCCAATCATCCCGGGCGCCAGGCCCGGCCGGTCGGCAATCGAGTAGGCGATGTAACCCGCCAGCAGCGGCACCATCAACTTGAACGCGGTCTCGCCGCCGATCTGCATCAGCGCCGCCGCCAACGTGCCCTGCTCCTTGAAGGCGGTGATGCCGAACACAAAGGACAGCGCGATCATCAAGCCACCCGCCACCACCATCGGCAGCATGAACGACACACCGGTCAACAGGTGTTTATAGACGCCGGTTTTCTCTTGCTTGACCGGGCCGTTGGCGCCGCTGGCAGCGCTTTCCTGCCGACCTTCGGCCAGCGCTTTATTCAGCGTCGCCTCGGCCTGTTTCAGCGCAATGCCGGTGCCGCAGCGGTAAATTTTCTTGCCAGCGAAACGCTCGGTGGCGACTTCGATATCACAGGCCAACAGCACCACGTCGGCATCAGCAATCGCCGCCGCGCTCAACGGATTGCGCGCACCGACCGAGCCCTGGGTTTCCACTTGCAGGTCGTAACCCAGACGCTTGGCGGCTTGTTGCAGGGCTTCGGCGGCCATGAACGTGTGCGCGACGCCGGTCGGGCACGCGGTGATCGCGACCAGTCGAGGCGCGTTCTTAGTGAGGACGGCGGACTCGGCGACCGCGTCAGGGGCAACGTACACCTGAGCTTCTTGAGCACCGCGCCGCAGCACCGCTTCAACATCTTGCAGGGCTTGCGCCGGAGTGCACTGGAACACGCGTTTGCCGACGAATCGCGTCATGTCAACCGGCACGCTGGTCACCAGCAACACCCACTCCGCACCCTCGATCGTGGCCGCCGACAGCTGACGCTCCGGATGCGTCGCATCCACCACTTCAACGCACGTCATCCAGCCCTGACGCTGAGCCGCCGCATCGAGCAAACGGGCGCACAGCACACTGGTGACCATGCCGTTCGGACAGGCCGTAACAATGGCTAACTTCATCACAATCCCTCTTATTGTTCTGTCAGGGGGCGCACGCGCACGCCCTGTTCGAGCTGCGCCAATTGCGCGGCATCGCCGATGCCGAAACCGATCTGGGTGACCGCCATCGCGGCAATCGCCGTGGCGGTGCGCAGGGTCTGTTCAGGCGTGTCGGCGCTGAGCAAACCATGGAGCATGCCGGCCAGTAACGAATCGCCCGCGCCCACCGTGCTGGCGACGCTGACCTTGGGCGGCGTGGCATGCAGCGCCGAACCGACGCTGAACCAGTTCACGCCATCGGCACCGTGGGATATCACCACATGCTCAATGCCTTGAACGTGCAAGCGACTCGCGGCTTCGGCTTGTGCCGCGACCGAAACAACCTCACAGCCGAGCGCATCGGCCAGCTCTTCAGTGTTCGGTTTGATCAGCCATGGGCCGGCCTTGAGTGCAGAACGCAACGCTTCACCGCTGGTGTCGAGGGCGACGTTCAACCCGAGTTTTTTCAAGCGCACGATCAACGCCTGCAACCAATGCGCACTGACGCCCAGCGGCAAGCTTCCGGCGACGACCACAGCATCATGGCCCGGTGCGATCTGCTCAAGACGATCGAGCAACGCCTGCTGCGCCGCTTCACTCACTCGCGGCCCCGGACCGTTGACGTCGGTGATGCGCCCGTCGCTTTCCGCCAGTTTGATGTTGCTGCGAATCTCGCCGGGAACGCGGATGAACGCGTCGACAAAACCACGTTTGGCAAACAGGGTTTCGAACGCCTGTAGATTGTCTTCCCCAAGAAAACCGCTGACGGTGAGCTGATGACCCAGGTCCGCCAACACTTGCGCCACGTTTATGCCTTTGCCGGCGGCGTGGGTGTGCATGGCGTCGCTGCGGTTGACCTGACCGGGTTCAAGGCGCGGCAACTGAACGGTCAAGTCCAGCGCCGGGTTGAGGGTCAGGGTTAAAATCCGGGCCATTACAGAGCCTCCACTAATGCGCGCACTTCATTGGCGCTGCCCACGGCCAGGGCCTGTCGGGCGAGAATTTGCGTCTGGGCGAGGCTGAGTTCGCGAATGCGCGCCTTGACCTCGGCAATGCTGCGCCCCGACACGCTGAGTTCGTCCACCCCCAGACCGACCAGCACCGGCACCGCCAGCGGATCGGCCGCCAACTCGCCGCAGACGCCGACCCATTTGCCATGTGCATGCGCCGCACGCACGGTGATGTCGATCAGTTGCAGCACCGCCGGGTGCAAGCCGTCGGCCTGTGCGGACAAGGTCGGATGGCCACGGTCGATGGCCAGGGTGTATTGGGTCAGGTCGTTGGTGCCGACGCTGAAGAAGTCGACCTCTTTGGCCAGCACCGGTGCCAGCAATGCCGCCGACGGCACTTCGATCATGATCCCCAGTTGCAGGTCGGCGACCGGGATTTCCAGGCGCAAGCGCTCGGTCATGTCCCGCGCCTGACGCCATTCATCAACGCTGCCGACCATTGGAAACATGATCCGCAGCGGGCGGTTGTCGGCGGCCCGCAGCAGGGCGCGCAATTGCGCTTCCATGATTTTCGGGCGCTGCAGGGTCAGGCGAATACCGCGTACGCCGAGGAACGGGTTTTCTTCTTTGGCGATCGGCCAATACGGCAGCGGTTTGTCGCCACCGACGTCGAGGGTGCGCACCACCAGCGGCCGACCGGCCAGACCGTCGAGGACGCGACGGTATTCGACTTCCTGAGTGGCCTCATCCGGCGCTTGCGTATGGGCCATGAAAATCAGCTCGGTGCGCATCAAGCCAATGCCTTCGGCACCCTGCTCTACCGCACTGACTACACCGGCGCTCTCGCCAATGTTGGCGAACACTTCGACCGCGTGGCCATCGGTGGTCAGCGCCGGTTGATGACGTTGTTCAGCGGCCACTTTCAGGCGCTGTTCACGGGTGTCGCGTTCTTCGATGGCGCGTTGCAAGGTCAGTGCATCGGCGTCCACATGCAGGCGCCCGCGCTGGCCGTCAATCAGCAACGGCGTGCCCGGCGCCAACAGCAACACCGCCGCGCCAGCACCGACCAGCGCCGGAATACCCAGCGCCCGGGCGACAATGGCGCTGTGCGCCGTGGCGCCGCCGCGAGCCGTGAGAATGCCGGCGACACGGGCCGGATCGAGACGCGCGACGTCGGACGGACCGACTTCGTCCATCACCAGAATGTAAGGCTGGTCCGGCTCGCTTGGCGTTTCGACGCCGCTCAGTTGCGCCAGCACGCGCCGGCCGATGTCGCGCAAGTCCGCCGCACGTTCGGCGAGCAACGCATCCTGCAACGATTCCTGCTGTCTTGCCGCCGCTTCGATCACCGCCATCCACGCCGCTTCGGCGCTTTCGCCTTGCTTGAGGCGGGTGTCGACTTCATCGGTCAGTTCCGGGTCGTCGAGCATTTCCTGATGAGTGATGAAAATCTCGCGGATCGCCTTGGAGGTGCTGCGCTCGATCAGGCCTTCGATGTCGCGACGTACCTGCGCCAGCGCCTGTTTGAGACGCTCGCGCTCGACGGCGGCCGACTCACCGCGCAGCGGGTATTCGATGGTTTGCAACACTTGAACATGCGCCGGGCCGATGGCAATGCCCGGCGCTGCGGCGATGGCTTGAATCAGGCTGCCGGACGCCGGGGCGAGCAGCACTTCGGCTATCTCGGCGATTTCTTCGCGTTGTTGACTCACGGCTGGCAACGGCTCGATTTCTTCGCCGAGGCCTTCTTCGATGGCGCCCAACAAGGCCGGCAAGGCATCGGCGGCGATGCTCGGCTCGGCAATGAATTCCAGCACCTGACCCCGACGGGCGCCGAGGCTGAGCAGTTTGCTCAAGCTCTTCACTGACACCGCGCTGTCCTGGCCGTCGACGATGCGCACGCGAATTTCGCCTTCAAAACTTTTCGCTAGCTGGGCGAGGATCTTCGCCGGGCGCGCGTGCAAGCCGTGGGCGTTGGCCAGTGCGATGCGCGCGCTCGGCCAGTCCGCCGGCAATTCACCGCCAAGGACTTCGAGCACTTTGCGGCTGCTGGTGGCGCGGCCCAGTTCGTGGCCACGGCCTTCAATCAGCAACGCACACAGACGTTCGAGCAAGGCCTGATGGGCTTCACCGAGGCTGGCCAGGCAGAACAGACCGCTGAGCGGCTGGCCAAGGTAGCGAATCGGTTTGTCCGGGGTGACGAAGGCCAGACCCGGGCGCTTGACCGTTTGTTCGCTGTGTAACCACCACAAGCCATCGCCCAGGGGCAACGCTTCGACCTGTTGCAACACGGCGGAGAAACCGTTGCTCACACAATCAGCCTGACGCAGCAACCGCGCGCCACGCCAGACCAGTTCTTCGAAGTCATCGGCCGACACACCCAAGCCGATCATCTGCGCATCCAGCGCCAATTCCTGCGGCGCGCCTTGCAGCAGTTTCAACAAGGCCTCGGCGGAGCTTGCGCGACGCAAGGCCTGGCCCAGGTCGGTTTCGCCGAGAGCGCGGGTCAACAGTTGCAGCAAGCGTAAATGTTCGTCGGACTTGGCCGCGATGCCGATCGCCAGGTACACGATCTGGCCGTCGCCCCAATCCACGCCTTCGGGAAACTGCATCAGCCGCACGCCAGTGGAAAACACCAGGTCGCGGGTTTGCGGTGTACCGTGAGGGATGGCAATACCTTGACCGAGAAAAGTCGAGCCCTGAGCCTCACGCGCCTGCAACCCGGCCAGGTACCCGTCGGCGACCAGGCCATCGGCAACCAGATGCTCGGCCAGTAGCTGCAACGCAGCGGATTTATCCACAGCCGACTGGTCCATGGATATCTGCTCTAGAGTGAGCTCGAGCATGCTTTCTCCTTTTTGGCGTCTGAGGGCGCCAGGTATTGTTTTGAATGAATCAGCTTAAGCGCTTAACCGTCACTTTTGGCGGTTTCACGGCAGAACCGGCCAAGGGTGCTTACAACCCTGAAAATACGCTTGCTGAAACGTTTAATCTAGAACACTTGGCACGTTACTCGATAATGCCTCATCCTTGAAGCCCAACTTGTCGGATGTGCGTGGACACGAGTCGCCTGCCGGATTCGGGTAGGATTGGCGGAAATGTCGGCCGAAAAACAAGGAAACCCGCGTTGAAACTCAGTGATATCGCACAGTTGGCCGGTGTGTCCGTAACCACCGCCAGTTATGTCATTAATGGCAAAGCCGAACAGCAACGCATCAGCAGTGCCACCGTCGAGCGCGTGCGCGCGGTCGTCGAACAGCATGGTTTTACACCCAATCCTCAAGCGGCCGGGTTGCGCAGCCGGCACACGCGCACCTTGGGTTTTATTCTGCCGGACCTGGAAAACCCCAGTTACGCACGAATCGCCAAACTGCTGGAACAAGGCGCCCGGGCGCGCGGCTATCAATTGCTGATCGCCAGCTCCGACGATGCGCCCGACAGCGAGCGGCAATTGCTCAAACTGTTCCGCGCCCGGCGCTGCGATGCGCTGATCGTCGCCAGTTGCCTGCCGACTGATGACGACAGCTATCGCCAGTTGCAGGCCAAAGGCATGCCGATCATCGCCATCGACCGGGTCATGGAGCCCGAGCACTTTTGCTCGGTCATCAGTGACGACCGCGAGGCCAGCCTGCAATTGACCCGCAGTCTACTGGACCCGCTGCCCAAGCAGATCGCCTTGATCGGCGCGCGCCCCGAGTTGAGCATCAGCCAGGAACGCGCTGCCGGCTTCAAAGAAGCGCTGCACGGGTTCGAAGGCCAGGTGCTGATCGAGCACGGCGAATCGTTCAGCCGCGAGTGCGGCAAGCAATTGATGGAAGAAATGCTCCAGCGTCTGGGGCATTTGCCAGACGCCCTGGTGACCACCTCCTACGTGTTGCTTCAGGGGGTGTTCGATGCCTTGCATGACTTCCCGCTGAAAACCCGTCCGTTGCGCCTGGGGACATTCGGTGACACCCAGCTGCTGGACTTCCTGCCGCTGCCGGTCAACGCCATGGCCCAGCAGCATCAGTTGATCGCCGATAAAGCCCTGGCGCTGGCACTGGCCGCCATCGAGCAGTCCGATTACCAACCCGGCGTGCAGGCCATCGCGCGGACCTTCAAGCAGCGTATTCACCGGGACTGAACCGTGGAGCTGATCGACACCCACACTCATCTGGATTTTCCGGATTTCGACGCGGATCGTCAGGCGTTGCTGGCCGAAAGCCGCGCCTTGGGCGTGCGTCGAATGGTGGTGTTGGGGGTGTATCAGGCGAATTGGCAGCGAGTCTGGGACCTGGTGCAAAGCGATCCCGACTTGCATGCCGCACTCGGTTTGCACCCGGTGTATCTGGAGGACCATCGACCTGAAGATCTACAGAAACTCGGTGACTGGCTGACGCGCCTGGCCGGTCATCGGCAGTTGTGCGCCGTGGGCGAGATCGGTCTGGATTACTTCATCGAAACCCTGGACCGCGAGCGCCAGCAGGCGCTGTTCGCGGCGCAACTGCAACTGGCGGCGGACTTCAATCTGCCGGCGCTGATCCACGTGCGGCGCAGCCATGCGGCGGTGATTGCCACGCTGAAACGCTTTCGATTGAAACGCGCCGGAATCATCCACGCCTTCGCAGGCAGCAAAGAAGAGGCGCGGGAATACATCAAGCTCGGTTTCAAACTGGGTCTGGGCGGCGCCGCGACCTGGCCGCAGGCGCTGCGCATGCACCGTGTGCTTGCCGAATTGCCACTGGAATCCGTGGTACTGGAAACCGACTCACCGGACATGGCCCCGGCCATGTTTCCCGGTCAACGCAACAGCCCGGCGCACCTGCCGGCGATCTGCTCGGCGCTGGCGCAAATCATGGCGATCAGCCCTGAGCAATTGGCAAGCGCCAGCACGGCCAATGCCTGCGAGCTGTTCAACTGGTAATCAGTCGGCGTGGGCCTTGGCGGCTTCCAGAATCAGCGTGATGTGTTGCCGGTGATGGGCGAACTGTATGACGACGAAGTAGAACAAAATGGCGGCCAGCGAAAAATTCAGCTGCTCGACGACACTGAGCATGCCAATCCATTCCATGACCAACGCCACCAGGATCGCGGTGCACACCATCACCAGCGTGCTCGCCCGCAGCAAGCCCAGTGAATCGAGCGATTTGAAGCGTTTGATCTGTTTCGGGTCGCTCAATTGCAAGGCTTTGTGGCAGTGCGTACAGGCGAATGATTCGTTGATCGCAATCGCGTTGAGTTGCCAGGCTTCCAGCCGCAGGGTGCTCCCGCAGTGAGCGCAGTGCCCCTGAATTCCCAGTGTTGCAACAGACATTACCGCGCCTCCTCAGGGCTGGCCAGAGTGAATGATCTTCCTTCATTGAAGACGAAAAATCAGAGCACGGAGGAAAAGAGGACAAATCTCATCCGCAATGGAAACAAATATTACAGATTGTTCGCAGAACCTGTAGGAGTGAGCCTGCTTGCGATAGCGGTGTGACAGTCAACTAATTTGCTGAATGTTTGACCGTTATCGCGAGCAGGCTCACTCCTACAAGGGGCTTTACACCCGGAAGGCGCTGATCAGGTGCTTGAGTTCCACCACCTGGGCCGACAACGCGCGGCTGGCATCCTCGGTCTGGTGCGCCCCTTCGGCGGTACGCTCGCCTGCGCGATTGATCTCGACGATGTTCTGATCGATGTCGTGGGCGACGGCGGTCTGCTGCTCGACTGCTGCAGCAATCTGCTGGTTCTGGTCCACGATCATGCCGACGGCGCCGAGGATGTTTTCCAGTGCCTGCTGGACCTTTTCCGACTGACCGACCGTGCCATCGGCTACCTGATGGCTGATGCCCATGGCCTTCACCGCCGCGCCGACGCCGCTGTGAAGTTTGCTGATCATCTGCTCGATTTCTTCGGTCGATTGCTGAGTGCGCTTGGCCAGCGTGCGGACCTCATCGGCCACCACCGCAAACCCGCGCCCCTGCTCACCGGCCCGAGCGGCTTCAATGGCCGCATTGAGGGCCAGCAGATTGGTCTGTTCGGCGATGCTCTTGATCACTTCCAGCACGCGGCTGATGGACTGGCTGTCGCTGGCCAGTTGATTGATCACGATCACTGACTGATCGATCTCACTGGCCAATTGCGCGATGCTGCCTTGTTGGGACGCCACCAGACCGCGACCGCTGATGGTCTCGTCGTTGACGCTGTGGGCGCTGCTGACTGCGGCAGCGGCACTGCGCGCCACCTCAAGGGATGTGGCCGACATCTGGTTCATGGCCGTGGCGACCTGCTCGATCTGCGAACGTTGCCCGGCCACCGCCTGGTTGCTCTGGGTAGAAACGCTTTGCACCTGCCCGGCCTGGCGCTCGACCTCATTGACGGTCTTGCCGACGCGTTCGATCAGGTCATGAATTTTCTTCACCGTGCCGTTGAACACCTCGCCCAACTCGCCGAGCTCATCGCGACTTTCCGCGCGGAAGGTCACCGTCATGTCGCCCGCAGCAACCGTGTCCATCATGGCGCCAAGACGCTTGAGGGTGGTGCGGGTCGACGCATAAAAGCCGCCGTAAAGGTAGAAAATCAACACAAACACCACCGACAACGCCACAGCCTGCAAGACCATATGGGTGCGGTTCTGCTCCAGTCGCTGCTGCAACTGAGTACCGAGGAACTTCAGGGTGGCTTCGTTGAGTTGGTAAGTCTGGTCCATCAGGCCGGTGACCTGATCGTAAAAGCCCTGCCAGGGTGCATCGAGGGTGTCGGCCATCACCACTTGTTCTTCGAACAGCTCACTGGCTTTTTTCAGCGAGGCCTTGCTGCTGTCAGCTTGAGCGGCCAGGGTTTCACGCGCCGCTTTGCTGGAACCCAGTGAGTCCTGCAACTTCAGGCCGTACTCGCCCTGGAGCTTTTCGATCTGCGCCAACAGCTCATCGAATCGAGTGCTCGACGCCGAGTTGAGAAAGCCTTGGCCGAGGGAAAAGGAACCCATCGCCCGGCCTTCGCCCAGCAGTTGGGTCACCGGTGGGGTGACGTTGGTAATCAGTTCGCTCAGTTGGCGCATGTCGCTTTGGCTGTCGCGACTGAGGCCGGCCTGGGTGGCGATGATCTGGCTGAAAATCTGCGCGTTGCCCAGCAGTTTGCCGATCATTCCGCTTTTACTTTGCAGGGAGGTTTCCGTTTGCTGGGCCTTGAACGCGGCGATCATTTCATCGCGTTTACCGTCGAAAACGGTGATCTGCTCAGGATCAGTGGTCATCGCGGTCAGCCCTTGCAGGCGCGCCAGAATGCTTTGCTCCAAGGTGCCGATCTTCGACTCGACGTTGCCGGCTTTGCCGGACTGGCCGAGCGTGACGTTGATCTGTACCAGATTGTTCAGGGTCTCCAGGTCACGCCGCAACGTCATACCGCTGCCCAGCAGGTCGAGGCT
Organism: Pseudomonas mucoides; assembly: GCF_015461845.1. Lineage (GTDB taxonomy): Bacteria > Pseudomonadota > Gammaproteobacteria > Pseudomonadales > Pseudomonadaceae > Aquipseudomonas > Aquipseudomonas mucoides. Next base: position 146,764 of record NZ_JACOPW010000007.1, read on the forward strand.
TTGCAGCTCGACTTGCGTGCCCTGAAATTCGCGATAGGAGTCGCGCACCAGATAAAAGTTGGTGACCAGCATGGGCACAAGGAACAGCACGCTGATCAAGCTGAACTTCATGCCGAAGCTCAGGCGGTTCATCAGTGCGACGGCGGGATAGAGCAAGCTCTTCACTGGAAGTCTCCCATTGCATTCTTATTTTTATTTGGCAGGCGCGGCTCAGCGGCAGATAGCCACTATTCAGCGCTATCCCTGTATATCTTAAATCGGCAGGGGGTTTTGTAACTTAAGGTTAACGAGGGGAAGCGCGGACCCGTAGCCGCTGGCGCAGCCTGCGTCCGGCTGCGAAACAGTCGTCATGAAGACACTGAGGCGTGACAGGTGTCATTGCGCCATTGGGATTGGCGACTGCTGCGCAGCCGGACGCAGGCTGCGCCAGCTGCTACAGGGATCGGTGGGTTAAGGGAGGACGGTCCACAGCGCAAAACCGGCGTACCAAAGCACTGCCGCGCGCAACAGTAGCTCCCAGATCCGGTCCAGGCTGTTGATGCCATCCGGTCCGACGACCGGTGCCGGGATTTCACCGGCCACCATGCCGACCTTCTCGATCAGTTGAGCGGCACTGATGTTCCAGTTCAGCAACTCATGCAACATCACCCGACCGACCGCCACAAAGTTGCCGACCAGTGCAAAACTTGCCGCCAGCAACCGCACGGGCACCCAATCAAAGGCGTGACGCAATTGTGCCGCGCGCTCGACCACGGCCGGGTTCTGTCCATGCTCTTCGGCCAGCGCCAGCAAGCGATAGCTCAGGGCGGCCACCGGACCCAGCAGGAAGTACCAGAAAATGACCGCAAAGAAACTCTGGTAAGCCTCCCAGAGGAGGTGCGCTTCGACCCGCTCCAGCAATTGTTCGCCGCTTTCGGCGCAAATATCCAGGTCTCGCTTGGCCACATGCGCAGCGGCTTGCAGGTCTTCCCGGCGCCAGGCATCGCGAAACGGCCCCAGCCCGGCCAGCAGATCGCCGCGTCCGAGGCTGTAAATCACCACCAGCAAATGCACCGGCAATGCCAGCAGACCGTAGGCCACCGGCTCCAGCACCACCAGCAGCAACCCCAGCAGCGCGACCGGCAACAACACCATAATGACCAAAATCAACCATGGCCGGTTGATCAGGCGTGGCATGACCTCAAGCTTGTTCAGCTCGCGCACCCAACCGCCATCACGCTGTACCCGATGGCGCAATGCCGAGAACTTCTCGATCCATACCGCCAACAGCAACACCAGAAAACTCATTGTCCTTCCTCTTTTGCCAGGGCCGCGCGATAGCGTGCCCAGTCGAACGCCGGTCCTGGATCGGTCTTGCGCCCCGGGGCAATGTCGCTGTGCCCGCAAATGCGCTGTGCAGTGATGTCGGTGTAGGCGTTTTGCAGCTGTCGGGTCAAGGCCGTCAGCGCGTGATACTGAGCATCGGTGAACGGCAGATCATCCGTGCCTTCAAGCTCGATGCCCACGGAAAAATCGTTACAGGTTTCCCGGCCCTCGAAATTCGAGATGCCGGCGTGCCAGGCGCGCTCAAGACAAGAGACAAACTGAGTGACAGTGCCGTCACGCTCAATCAGAAAGTGCGCTGACACCCGTAAGTCAGCAATACCTTCAAAATAAGGATGCTCCGTGACATCCAGACGATTCTGGAAGAATTCCTGCACTTTGCCGGTCGCGAACTGCGCTGGCGGCAAGCTGATGTTGTGGATCACCAGCAGGGAAATTTCGCCCGAGGGGCGCGCATTGAAGTTGGGTGAGGGGCATAAACGCACGTCCTGGCACCAACCGCTCGCGGGGTCCAACTGCATACAGGTTCCTTCAGCGACGACTGTGTTGGCCCCCAGTATGCCGCGATAGCCCACCGGGACGCGATCACTTGCCGCGATTGAGGCGGCGCAGGTTACCGAGCACCGAGGCCAGCGCCCGGTCAAACAGCAACGTATTGTCCAACGCCCGCACCGCGCCGCGACGAAATTCCAGAGCCAGGCCCGCACGGCTGCGCTCCAACACTTTCAGGCCGGTGCGATTGACGAAGATGTAGTTGCCGGTGGCTTCAATGATCGCGGCCAGTTTGCAGCGCAGGGTGTTTTCGTCGTCCTCCTGAAACTCCACCCAGCAGCCGGGATGCAGTTGATCCACTTGCAGCAGGCTGGCGTCATCCGCCGGCAAACGGGCGAATGACGTCTCGACCGGTCCTTCGTCTGCGGTTTTCAGGACGATTTCCTGCGTCATCCGGACCATCACCGGCGCCTCGAAAGACACGTCGTTTGCCTGCCCCGGATACGTGAACAGTTGAACGTGCAAGGTTTCCAGTTCGCTGAAAAAATCGCTGGTGGCGAAAGGATCGAATGCCGAACTGCTCAGCCCGTCACGCAATGACTTCAGTAGCCCAGGCACCAGCGCCAGCAGACGCTGGCTCGCTTCGGGCTCGTCGTGACGCTGCACACTCCAGATCAGTTGCTCCATGGTGTGGACGTCCGCACGCCATTCAGCCGACTGATCACTGTGTTTGAGGCAAGTCAGCAGCAGCACTTGGCTCCAGGCCTCCTGGACAAACACCACCACCGCTTGCGGCAGCACTTTGCCCAACAACGCCTGATTCAGCGCCTGCTCGACACGCTGGCGAGCCATTTCGGTCCTGGCACGGCCCTCCTCGGCGTCACGGGTGCGCTGCTCCAGTAATTCACTGCGACGGCGCTCATCACTGGTGAAAGCGAGAAAATCCGCCAGCAGCTCGGAAAAAATCGCCGGGTCGTCAGCAAAGTCGTTCAAAAGATGCTGCACCACCTGTTCGATGCGCAGGTACAGGCTGTCGCGCTCATGGTCATCGCACTCACCCCAGCCCATGGCCGCGGCGGCGATTTCGTTGAGCAAGCGTCGGGCCGGATGGCTGCTTCGGCTGAAGAAACTCTTGTCAAGCACCGCCACTTTCAGCATCGGGATCTGCAGGCGACCGATCAGCGCCTTGAGTGAATCCGGCAGGTTGCGGTCATCGAGCATGCATTCAAACAGCATGGCGATCAGGTTGATCACGTCCTCATCAGAGACCCCGACCACGCGCGACGTGCCGCTTTTGACGCTGCCCCGTGTCAGCAGTTGTTCGAGCTGGTTACGCAGATCGAAATCGTCCTGAGCCGTCAGGGCCGGCACGTGTTGCTGCAGGTGCGAGAGCATGCGCAACAAGTCCTGCGTGGAAATGGGTCGTGTCTCGGCGCTGGCCTCAAGGGTCGGCGCGACACTGCCGCGCACAGGCAGCAACAGTTCCTGCAAGGCAGCAAAAACCTCGTCGATCTGTGCAGTGTCCGAGTGGCTGTTCGCCTGAGAAGGCTGGTCATCCGCCCGGGACATCGTGCGATCTGCCGCACGCCGCGTGGGAGCTGGCTTGAGCTCGGGCAATACGCCGGTGGCGGCCAGTAATTGATTGGATTGAGCGTAGAGCTGATCGGCGCTACTGAGCACATAGCGCTCGAACAACTTGAGGATGATCAGCTTGACCTTGATTTCCACCCCCAGGTTGCGCCCGGCCTGCAAGAAATACTCGCACAACATCGCCGGCCCCATGGGATTGCGCTGACCGTCCAGCGGTTTACCGAGCAACACACCGAGCCGCGCGCTGAGCTGACCAAGAGCAACACCTTCACGGTTCAGCACTTTATTGACCATCGCCTCCACAGCGACGCTGCGCTCCATGTCGTCGGGGCGTTGTGTCGAGGTGCCAAGGGGCAAGGCAGCCTGAGCGGTGTTGTATTGAGTGAGGCTGACAAACGCCTCGAAGAAGTGCTCGAGGAACCCACGCTCGATGCTTTTACGCTTGAGGCGCAAATCGCGCATGGCTTCAAAATAGAGGTTCTGCTCGACGTCATTGCGGGCCCGATCGGCCATTTCGAACAAGGTGTCGTCGGCATTATCGAACAGATCCTGCAACCCCTGCCGAAGCTGCAATGCAGCCTTGTCGCGAACCTGAAGCAGAATCACAGGCAAGCGGGCGAGCGGCGAGTGAGTCGCCTGATCAGTAGCGCCTTTGTGCAAAGGCACTACGTTCCCGTCGTTGTGCATCCAAGCCTCCTGAAAGGGTGATGTTTCGGATGTAAAACAATCCGAAAACACGTCAAAGCCATGACGTCAAAAGCAAGGCGGATTATCTTGCAAAAAGCACCTGCTGTGCCAGCAGACTCTTCATCCCCTTCAAATAGACGCAGCGGTCGGGCGCCGACTCAGGCGATAAATCGACCAAATGCAGGCTTCAGCACAAACGGAAAGCCTCTGACTCCTTGGGTTGGCTCATGCCATACCCCTATAATCGGACCACTTTGTTTGTGGAGTCCGTTATGCCGAATCTACGTCTCGCCGACTTGAACGCCGAAATCGAAGCCAACGTACGCCGTGCGTTGCTCGAAGACATCGGCAGCGGCGATATCACCGCACAGTTGATCCCGGCTGAACGCCTGGCAAAAGCCACCATCATCACGCGTGATGCCGCCGTCATTGCCGGCACGGCGTGGGTCGATGCAGTGTTCCGGCAACTGGACCCACGGGTCGCGGTGCATTGGCAGGTGCGTGATGGCGAACGGGTTCAACCCAATCAGGCGCTGTTTCACCTCGAAGGTCCGGCGCGCTCGCTGCTCACGGGCGAACGCAGTGCGCTGAACTTCCTGCAATTGCTGTCGGGCGTGGCCACGCGTGCGCAGCATCTGGCGGACTTCGTCGCCAGCACCCAGGTCAAGTTGCTCGACACCCGAAAAACCCTGCCGGGGCTGCGTCTGGCGCAAAAATACGCCGTGACGTGCGGCGGCTGCCACAACCACCGCATCGGCCTCTACGACGCCTTCCTGATCAAGGAAAACCACATCGCCGCCAGTGGTGGCATCCCTGAAGCCATTAATGCCGCGCACAAGATTGCCCCGGGCAAACCGGTAGAGATCGAAGTGGAAAGTCTCAAGGAACTCAAGGAAGCGCTGGCGGCGGGTGCCGACATCATCATGCTCGATGAGTTGAGCCTGGATGACATGCGTGAAGCGGTGCGCCTGAACGCGGGCAAGGCAAAACTGGAGGCCAGCGGCGGGATCAACGAAAGTACGCTGCTGCCGATCGCGGAAACCGGGGTGGATTACATTTCGATTGGCGCGATGACCAAAGACGTGAGGGCTGTGGACCTGTCGATGCGCCTCAGCCTCTAAAAAGCAGCTACGAGCGGCAAGCTCCAAGTTTCAAGCGGTTTTGCTTTTACTTGCAGCTTACCGCTTGAAACCTGAAGCGGCTCTCAGACCACCAGATTATTCATCTCGCAGTACTCTTCCCACTCAACGCCCAGCACCTCGGCTGCCTCCTTGTGCAGCGCCAGGCGCGCAGCCTCGAACTCTTCCGGGGTCGAGGTGTACTTGAGCGTCAATTCCCACGGCTGCAAGCCCTGTGACTCTGCCTCATCCTCGAACGCCCATTGAATCTGATCTTTCTGATCGTCGGCCGGCAGGTCCTTGATCTCTTCAGCGAGCTGGGACGAATCCAGCAAGTACTTTTTGAGCGCTTCTTCGTGTCTGGCTTCTTGGGTCAATTCTTTAACGGTCATGTCGTTCTCGCTGATCGGAGGAATGGAAGATGGATCTGGATCATCAAGGATCTCTCTGACGCAAAAAACCGTGTGAAGCCCGGTTTGTCTGGCCTTCAGAACCATTCGGGGATCATCTGAAAACTGCAAGGTGATGCGTGTGCAGGCTCCGAATATAGGACGTTTGGTTGGCGATTTATATGGACTTTTACATCAAATCTACAAAAAAGCGCGGAAGGGGCCTTTTTGAAAATATTGTCTCGCGTCGCCGGAACAACGCTATAACGGCAAAGTCATAGCGATGTGCCATATAGGCACTTCACAAGGAAGCCTAGTGATGTCCAGTCTTGCAAAGCGTTCATCTGCCCTTCTCGCAACCAGCACGGCGGCCCTTCTTCTCGGCAGCCTGGCACTGTCCAGTACCGCTCACGCCGGTTTGGAGTTCAGCACCAACAGTTCCAGCTCCAGCGACAAATTCCTCACCTTTCACAATTTGTACGGCAAAGATGTGATGACGAGGAGCGATATCAGTATCGACATGGTGACGCAATTACAGAGCACCGCTAAAACCAACACGACTGACATCGAAAACCTTGAGAAAACCGTCAAGGAGCAAACCAGACTCATCGAAGAACTCAAAAAGAACGCCGGGTCCAGTTCAAGCTCGAGTGCCAGCGAAACGGCTAACCTCAAGCGCACCGTCAGCGAACAGGACAACGCCCTGAAAAAGCTCGCCAGTCAAATGGACGAACTCAAACGCAGTAGCAGTTCGAATTCAGGCTCAAGTTCCAGCTCCAGCGAAGTGAGCGATCTCAAGCGTACGGTCAGTGCACAAGACAGCGAGCTGAAAAGGCTCGCCAGCCAGGTGGAAGACCTCAAGCGCAGTGCCGGATCGAGTTCCAGTTCAAGCTCCAGTGATCTGTCCAGCCTGAAGCGCGAAGTCAGCGATCAGGACAATCAGCTGGATCAGCTCAAACGTACCGTGGATGACCTGAGTAGAAAGGTGAAATAACAGCGGGGATGGTGCCCGAGACAGGAGTCGAACCTGCGACCTTCGCGTTACGAGTGCGCTGCTCTACCAACTGAGCTACACGGGCAGTGGGCTAAACCTAGCACCGGGTTCGAGGGCCAGCAACTTCACACCCTGTTTCGCAGACAAAAAAATGCCCCGCAGTGTTCACTGCGGGGCATTTTTTATAACGTTGAAGCGGTCAGGCGTGGGGAGTGATTAAACGCCCGAAGCCTTGGCGGCTGCTACGTCTTTGATGGACAGCTTGATACGGCCGCGGTTGTCCACGTCCAGTACCAGTACTTCCACTTCCTGGCCTTCTTTCAGGATGTCGGTCACTTTCTCAACGCGAGCGTCGCTCAACATGGAGATGTGAACCAGACCGTCCTTGCCAGGCAGGATGTTGACGAATGCGCCGAAGTCGACGATGCGCTCAACCTTACCCACGTAGATCTTGCCGATTTCAGCTTCTGCGGTGATGCCCAGAACGCGCTGACGTGCTGCTTCAGCCGCTTCTTTGGTTTCGCCGAAGATCTTGATCGAACCGTCGTCTTCGATGTCGATCGAAGCCTTGGTCTCTTCACAGATCGCACGGATGGTCGCGCCACCTTTACCGATGACATCACGGATTTTGTCGGTGTCGATTTTCATCGCGATCATGGTCGGAGCGTTTTCCGACAGTTCGGTACGCGACTGGCCAATGATCTGGTTCATCTGACCGAGGATGTTCAGGCGCGCTTCCAGGGCTTGGCCCAGAGCGATCTCCATGATTTCTTCGGTGATGCCTTTGATCTTGATGTCCATCTGCAGCGCGGTAACACCTTTGGCGGTACCCGCTACTTTGAAGTCCATGTCGCCGAGGTGGTCTTCGTCACCCAGGATGTCGGTCAGGACGGCGAACTTCTCGCCTTCTTTAACCAGACCCATGGCGATACCGGCAACCGGTGCCTTCATTGGAACGCCAGCGTCCATCAAGGCCAGGGAAGCGCCGCAGACCGAAGCCATGGAGCTCGAACCGTTGGACTCGGTGATTTCCGACACAACACGGATGGTGTACGGGAACACGTCGGCAGCAGGCAGCATGGCTGCAATCGAACGACGGGCCAGACGGCCGTGACCGATTTCGCGACGACCAGCGCCACCCATGCGACCACACTCACCTACCGAGAACGGAGGGAAGTTGTAGTGCAGCATGAACGGGTCTTTTTTCTCGCCTTCCAGGGTATCCAGCAGTTGTGCGTCACGGGCGGTGCCCAGTGTTGCAACGACCAGAGCCTGGGTCTCGCCACGGGTGAACAGAGCCGAACCGTGGGTCTTAGGCAGAACACCGACTTCGATGTTCAACGGACGTACGGTCTTGGTGTCGCGACCGTCGATACGTGGCTTGCCGTTTACGATGTTCTCGCGAACGGTGCGGTATTCGATTTCGCCGAATGCTGCTTTGACTTCGCTGGAAGAAGGCTGGCCTTCTTCACCGGACAGCTTGGCAACCACCTGGTCTTTCAGTTCGCCCAGGCGAGCGTAACGGTCGGCCTTGATAGTGATGGTGTAAGCCTGGGAGATCGCGTCGCCGAACTCGGCACGGATAGCGCCCAGCAGAGCGGTGGCTTCTGGCTGCGGAGCCCAGGTCCAGGTCGGCTTGGCAGCTTCAGCGGCCAGTTCTTTAACGGCTTGGATCACAACCTGGAACTCGTCGTGAGCAAACAGTACCGCGCCCAACATCTGGTCTTCGGTCAGCTCTTTGGCTTCCGATTCAACCATCAACACGGCTTCCGAAGTACCGGCAACGACCATGTCCAGGCTCGAAGCTTTCTGTTGTTCGTAAGTCGGGTTCAGCAGGTAACCGGTGCTTTCGTGGAACGCAACGCGGGCAGCGCCGATCGGGCCATCGAAAGGAATGCCGGAGATGGCCAGCGCAGCCGAGGTACCGATCATCGCTGCGATGTCCGGATCGGTCTTCTTGCTGGTGGAAACGACGGTGCAGACAACCTGCACTTCGTTCATGAAGCCTTCTGGGAACAGCGGACGGATCGGACGGTCGATCAGTCGGGAAGTCAGGGTTTCTTTCTCGGAAGGACGGCCTTCGCGCTTGAAGAAACCGCCAGGGATCTTACCGGCAGCGTAAGTCTTTTCCTGGTAGTGAACGGACAGAGGGAAGAAGCCCTTGCCTGGATCGGCTTGCTTGGCACCGACTACGGTCACCAATACGCTGACGTCGTCGTCAACGGTGACCAATACTGCGCCGGAGGCCTGACGGGCGATACGGCCAGTCTCGAGGGTAACGGTCGACTGACCGAACTGGAATTTTTTGATTACCGGGTTCACGGTGTCCTACCTTCTTTTGTGGCTCTTGGGGAACTTGTCTTCTTGCGAAATTCTTGGGCAATGTCGGGAATCGGCCCAACGCCTGTCCAGGGTAAAACGTGTGTCCAGATAAAACTTGAGGCTGGGAGCCTGCCATGCGCCAGCGGGAAACCCGCTGACGTACGACAGACAACCAACCTCTAGCGCAATCGCTTATTAGCGACGCAGACCCAGGCGACCGATCAGAGCCTGATAACGACCCAGATCCTTGCCTTTCAGGTAGTCCAGCAGCTTACGACGCTGGTTTACCATGCGGATCAGACCACGACGGGAGTGGTGATCTTTACCGTTGGCCTTGAAGTGACCTTGCAGCTTGTTGATGTTGTGGGTCAGCAGTGCAACTTGCACTTCTGGCGAACCAGTGTCACCAACAGCTTGCTGGTAGTCAGCTACGATTTGAGCTTTTTCTTGAACGTCGAGAGCCATGAGGCAATCCTTTTATCAGGAAGCTGTTTCAAAGAAACAGCTTCAACAGGCCAGGGACAAATCCCTGTATCTAAAAATGAGTAGTGACCGTGCCTGTTGACAGCCACCCTCGTCCGGTCATTCTGACCGAATCAGTCGACGTGGCGCGATGCGCCCGTCTTCGCTCACTTCACCGATACCGATGAAGCGACCATTGTGATCCTGTACCCGTACCATGCCGAACTTCGGTGCATCCGGGGCTCGTACCGGCTGGCCGTTAAGCCAGTAGAACGAGCTGTGCTCCGAGAACTGCAACAGCGGCCAATCCAGCAGACCGCTGTCCGATGGCATCAGGAAGCGATCAACCGCTTCATTGCCGCCTTCGGCATGTACCGCTTCCAACTCTTCCAGCGTGACCGTCTGCGCCAGCGTGAAAGGCCCGGCCTGGGTACGTCGCAATTCAGCAACGTAAGCGCCACAACCGAGTTTCTCACCGATATCCTCCACCAGGGTGCGGATATAGGTGCCTTTGCTGCAATCCACTGCAAGCCGCGCAGTATCACCTTCGAAGGCCAGCAATTCCAAGCGCGCAATAGTAACAGAACGCGGTTCGCGCTCCACTACTTCGCCAGCACGGGCCAGCTTGTACAGCGGCTGCCCGTCACGCTTGAGCGCCGAGTACATCGGCGGTATCTGACTGATTTGTCCGCGAAAACCGGGCAAAACAGCTTCGACATCGGCGCGACCAACGGTCACCGGGCGCTCCTGCAAAACTTCCCCCTCGGCATCGGCCGTGGTGGTGGTTTTGCCCAATTGCGCCAGGGTTTCGTAACCCTTGTCGGAGTCGAGCAGGTACTGCGAGAACTTGGTCGCCTCACCGAAGCACAACGGCAACACGCCGGTGGCCAGCGGATCAAGACTGCCGGTGTGCCCGGCCTTCTCGGCGTTCAGCAACCAGCGAACCTTCTGCAACGCGGCGTTGGAGGTGAACCCCAGCGGCTTGTCGAGCAGGATAATGCCGCTGACGTTACGACGGATACGTTTGACCTGAGCCACCGATTACTCCTTGGCGTCTTCGGGTTCAGCCGCTACAGGGTGCTGATTGTCTTCAGCCACCGCACGCTCGATCAGGGCCGACAGGTGCGCGCCACGCACGACGCTTTCGTCGTAGTGGAAGTGCAACTGAGGAACGCTGCGTAACTTCATTTCGCGAGCCAACTGCATACGCAGGAAACCGGCGGCGGAGTTGAGCACCTTGATGCTTTGTGCGATGTCTTCGGCATTGTCCTGCCCCATCACGGTGATGAAGATCTTGGCGTGACCGACGTCACGGCTGACTTCAACAGCAGTAATGGTGACCAGGCCGACGCGCGGGTCTTTGACTTCACGACGGATCAGCTGTGCCAGCTCACGCTGCATCTGATCGCCGATACGTTGGGTACGGCTGTATTCTTTTGCCATGTCTTGTTACCTGTTACTGCCCCACGGTGAAACCCGAGGGGTCTGAAAGCGGCAAACGCCCGGCCTGACAAAAGCCAGACCGGGCGTTGCGTTTAGAGTCCTGACGCGGTGCCGCGCATTTGCATGCGGCGGCTTGGCGTGGCCCTTGAAGTGCGCGAGTTAGAGGCTGCGAGCAACCTGAACCTTCTCGAAGACTTCGATCTTGTCACCGACTTTAACGTCGTTGTAGCTCTTCACGCCGATACCGCATTCCATGCCGGCACGTACTTCGGAAGCGTCATCCTTGAAGCGGCGCAGGGATTCCAGCTCGCCTTCGAAGATAACGATGTCTTCACGCAGTACACGGATTGGACGGTTACGGTGAACAACACCTTCGATAACCATGCAACCGGCGATCGCGCCAAACTTCGGCGAACGGAACACGTCACGCACTTCAGCGGTACCCAGGATGTTCTCGCGAACATCGCTGCCCAGCATACCGGTCAGGGCTTTCTTGACGTCTTCGATGATGTCGTAGATCACGTTGTAGTAACGCATATCCAGACCTTCCTGCTCGACGATCTTGCGAGCGCCGGCATCGGCACGCACGTTGAAGCCGAACAGTACAGCGTTGGAAGCCAGTGCCAGGTTGGCGTCGGACTCGGTGATACCACCCACGCCGCCGCCCACAACACGCACTTGCACTTCGTCGTTACCCAGGCCGTTCAAGGCACCGTTCAACGCTTCCAGCGAACCACGGACGTCGGATTTGAGGACGATGTTGAGCGTCTTCTTCTCTTCCTGACCCATGTTCTCGAAGATGTTTTCAAGCTTGCCGGCGTGAGCACGGGCCAGTTTGACTTCGCGGAACTTGCCTTGACGGAACAGAGCCACTTCACGGGCTTTCTTCTCGTCGGCAACCACGCTCATCTCGTCGCCAGCGTCCGGGGTACCGTCCAGGCCGAGGATCTCGACAGGGATGGAAGGACCGGCTTCCTTGATCGGCTTGCCGTTCTCGTCGAGCATGGCACGTACACGGCCATAGTTCGAACCGACCAGCACCATGTCGCCTTGACGCAGGGTACCGTCTTGAACCAGAACGGTTGCAACCGGGCCACGACCTTTGTCGAGACGCGATTCAACCACAACGCCACGGCCAGGAGCCGACGGAGTTGCTTTCAATTCCAGCACTTCGGCTTGCAGCAGAACAGCTTCGAGCAACTCGTCCACGCCAGTACCGACTTTCGCCGAAACCGACACGAACGGGGTGTCGCCGCCCCACTCTTCCGAGGTCACGCCGTGAACCGACAGTTCGCTACGGATGCGATCGAGATCGGCGCCCGGCTTGTCGATTTTGTTCACTGCAACAACCAGCGGAACACCGGCAGCCTTGGCGTGCTGAACGGCTTCAACGGTCTGCGGCATAACGCCGTCGTCCGCTGCAACCACCAGGATCACGATGTCGGTCGCCTTGGCACCACGAGCACGCATTGCGGTAAACGCGGCGTGACCCGGGGTGTCGAGGAAGGTGACCATGCCGCGTTCGGTTTCAACGTGGTATGCACCGATGTGCTGGGTGATACCGCCGGCTTCGCCTGCAGCTACCTTGGCACGACGGATGTAGTCGAGCAGCGAGGTCTTACCGTGGTCAACGTGGCCCATGACGGTCACGACTGGTGCACGGGAGAACGCTTCACCTTCAAACTTCAGGGACTCGGCCAGGGAATCTTCCAGGGCTGTGTCGCTGACCAGGGTCACTTTGTGGCCCAGCTCTTCAGCAACCAGTTGGGCAGTTTCCTGATCCAGTACCTGGTTGATGGTCGCTGGAGTACCCAGTTTGAACATGAACTTGATGATTTCAGCAGCCTTGACCGACATCTGCTGGGCGAGATCGCCAACAGTGATGGTCTCGCCGATCTTCACTTCGCGCACAACAGGGCCGGTTGGGCTCTGGAAACCGTGGGCGTTGCGTTTCTTCAGCTTGGCCTTGCCGCGACCACCACGACGGAAGCCATCGCTTTCTTCGTCGGTAGTACGTGGCGCAACACGTGGAGCAGGCGCTTTCTCTTTGACCGAAGCACGATGCGGAGCGTTTTTGCGCTCGCCATCGCCACTGCCACGACGATTGTTATCGTCGGCACGTGGTTTGTCCGGACGGCGCTGTTCGTTCTGCTTATTGCGAACGTCAGCAGACGGTGCTGGTGCAGCCGCCACAACCGGCGCGCTTTCACGCACGGGTTCGGCAACTGCAGCAGGCGCTGCAACAGCGTCGGTCGTAGCGTTTTGCGCAGCAGCAGGCTGGCGACGCGCTTCTTCTTCGGCGCGACGCTTGGCTTCTTCTTCAGCCTTCTGACGGGCAGCGTTTTCTACTGCGCGACGTTCTTCCAGTTCGCGTTTGCGCTCGGCTTCGATTTCTTCCGGGCTGCGCTGTACGAAAACTTTCTTTTTGCGGACTTCAACGCTGATGCTTTTGCTGCCAGCAACACGCAGGGTGCTGGTGGTTTTACGCTGCAGCGTGATCTTGCGTGGTTCTTCCACTTTCGCCTTGTGACTGCTTTTCAAGTGAGTCAGCAACGATTGCTTCTCACTGTCAGTCACACTTTCTTCGGCGGCGGTGTGCGGCAGACCTGCCTCACGCATCTGCTGCAACAGGCGCTCTACCGGTGTTTTGACCTCATCGGCCAGTTGTTTCACCGTGACTTGCGTCATGCACTTCTCTCCTCAGGCCGCGCCTAATTACTCGAACCAGTGGGCTCGGGCGGCCATGATCAACTTGCCGGCACGATCATCGTCAATGCCGTCGATGTCGAGCAGGTCGTCAATAGACTGCTCGGCCAGGTCTTCGCGGGTAATTACGCCGCGCACCGCCAGTTCCATCGCCAAATCCTTGTCCATACCCTCAAGCGAGAGCAGGTCTTCGGCCGGATGGGCGTCTGCCAGCTTTTCCTCAGTAGCGATGGCTTTGGTCAACAAACGATCCTTGGCACGAGCGCGAAGCTCGTTGACGGTTTCTTCGTCAAAGCCGTCGATGTTGAGCATTTCTTCCAACGGTACGTAGGCAATCTCTTCCAGGCTGGTGAAGCCTTCATCTACCAGCACCTGTGCCAGGTCTTCGTCGACTTCCAGCTCGTCGATGAAGTTGCGCAGGATGTCGCCGGTTTCTGCTTGCTGCTTAGCCTGGATGTCCGATTCGGTCATCACGTTCAGGGTCCAGCCAGTCAATTGGCTAGCCAGACGCACGTTCTGACCACCACGACCGATGGCCTGAGCCAGATTGTCTGCGCCAACGGCGATGTCCATTGCATGGGCATCTTCGTCAACGATAATTGCTGCAACCTCTGCCGGGGACATGGCATTGATCACGAACTGAGCCGGGTTGTCGTCCCACAGGACGATGTCCACACGCTCACCGCCCAACTCACCCGACACTGCCTGGACGCGCGAACCGCGCATACCGATGCAAGCGCCCTGCGGGTCGATGCGTTTGTCCTTGGAGCGGACCGCGATCTTGGCGCGCGAACCCGGATCACGGGACGCAGCCATTACTTCGATCAGGCCTTCAGCGATTTCCGGCACTTCGATGCGGAACAACTCGATCAGCATTTCCGGCGCGGTACGCGACAGGATCAGCTGCGGGCCGCGGTTCTCGGTGCGGATTTCCTTGAGCAGCGCACGCAGACGCACGCCGACACGGAAGGTTTCGCGAGAGATGATGTCTTCACGAGCCAGCAACGCTTCAGCGTTGTTGCCCAGGTCGACGATCACGTTGTCGCGGGTCACTTTCTTCACGGTGCCGGAGATGATTTCCCCCAGGCGCTCGCGATAGGCGTCAACGACTTGAGCGCGCTCGGCTTCACGAACTTTCTGCACGATGACTTGCTTGGCAGTCTGTGCAGCGATACGGCCGAACTCGATGGATTCGATTTTTTCTTCGACTACATCGCCAACCTTGGCACCAGGATGCGTTTCGGCAACCTTGCTCGGCCAGGTTTCAATGGCCGGATCGTCCAGGTCTGCTTCTTCGACGACCGTCCAGCGACGGAATGTCTCGTAAGCACCGGTGTGGCGATTGATTTCCACACGCAGATCGACTTCGTCCTCAAAACGCTTTTTGGTAGCAGTGGCCAGGGCCAGCTCCAGCGCTTCAAAAATTACGTTTGCCGGTACGCCCTTTTCATTGGATACCGACTCAACAACCAGCAGTACTTCTTTGCTCATCGTACGCCTCGCCTTTCGCAAGCCATTGGATCCGCGGGATCCGCGTCTCAGTCAAAACTGGGAATAATGTTGGCCTTGTCGATCATATCGATCGGCAACAGGAACTCATGGTCTTCTACCTGCACCACGACGTCCTGCTCTTCTACACCGCGCAGAAGGCCCTGAAAGTTGCGTCGTCCTTCAAAAGGCGAGCGCAGCTTGATCTTCACTTGTTCACCGGCAAATTTTGCAAACTGCTCAATAGTGAACAGCGGGCGTTCCATGCCAGGCGAGGAAACTTCAAGGGTGTATTCAACGGCGATCGGATCTTCAACATCCAGGACACCGCTGATCTGACGGCTGACAATGGCGCAATCGTCCACCAGCACACCGCCCTCTTTATCGATATAAACGCGCAACATCGAGTGACGACCTTGAGCCGAAAACTCAATACCCCAGCATTCATAGCCCAGGGCCACGACCACCGGGGCCAACAAGGCCTGCAACTCTTCTAGCTTGCTCGACACCTGAACCCCCTCGTGCATGTATGTGCATGCTATGCAAAATAAAAAAATGGGCGAAACGCCCATCCTTGAAACGCCGTCGAACAGCGGCGTAGAAAGTGTCCAGCTAACAAAAAGCCCCTTAAAAGGGGCTCCTTAAACTGGTTGCGGGGGCCGGATTTGAACCGACGACCTTCGGGTTATGAGCCCGACGAGCTACCAGACTGCTCCACCCCGCGACAAAGCTGGGGCGGAAGTATACGACCGATCCCGAACAGGGTCAATGTAACCTTCCACCTACAAGAAAGCCCGCAACAGCGGGCTCTCCTGATAATTGGTACCGAGAAGGGGACTCGAACCCCTACACCCTATGGGCACAACCACCTCAAGGTTGCGTGTCTACCAATTCCACCACCTCGGCAATACTACGTTTGAAACCCTTCTTACTTTTGCTCTTGAGCTGGAGGTACGTCAGTCGCTGGAGTAGCCGACTTTTGCTCTTGAAGCACCGGTACATCATCAGAAGCCGGTTGTTGCTTTGGAACTTCCAACACCGCTGGGTTTGGCAAACCTACTTGAGTCAGCTGGTGAGCTTTCTCTTTAGCAAAGTAACCTAACCCTAAGCTGGTTATGAAGAAACCTGCGGCAAGTATAGCAGTAAACTTACTAAGAAAGGTAGAGGAACCTTGGCTTCCGAACACAGTATTTGAAGCACCTGCTCCGAAAGACGCGCCAGCATCCGCACCTTTACCCTGCTGCAGCAATACGAGAGCAACTACGCCCAATGCACCCAGCAGATGAAAAACGACTACGACTGTTTCCAGCATTTTTTCAGTTTCCCGCGGCGCGACAGATCGCACCGAACTCATCTGCATTCAGGGAAGCCCCACCAATCAGGCCCCCATCGATATCCGGCATGCCGAACAGTTCGACCGCATTGGCCGCCTTCACGCTGCCGCCGTATAGAAGCCGCACACCTTGTGCGACTTCAGAATTCTTTGCCGCCAACTGCGCGCGAATGGCTGCATGCACATCCTGCGCCTGTTGCGGCGAAGCAGTCAGCCCGGTGCCAATGGCCCAAACCGGCTCGTAAGCGATCACTGCTTTTGCAAATACACCGACACCCAGCTCATCGATGATGCTGTCCAGCTGAGCCGAGACAACTTCAATCGTTTTCCCGGCTTCGCGCTGCTCAAGGGTCTCCCCTATACACAACACCGGGATCAAGCCAGATGCCTGTGCCGCTGCGAACTTGCGGATCAGCACTGCGTCCTGCTCACCCAATATCTGGCGGCGTTCGGAGTGCCCGACAAGTACCAGGGTACAACCTGCATCCACCAACTGACTCGGCGCAATTTCACCGGTCAATGCGCCTTGCATGGCTTCCACCGCAGAATTCTGCGCGCCGACCGAAATCGACTTGCCCTTCACGCCATCAATCACTTGATTGATGAACAAGCTAGGCGGGAATACCGCTACATCAACACCGCTCGGCAAGGCCAGATGACTAAGGCCGTTAATCAGCTCAGCGACGCTGGCGCGGGTACCGTGCATCTTCCAGTTACCAGCTACCATAGGGCGACGCATGCTGTACCTCGTCGGTCAAAGTGGGCGCAGATGTTACCCAACACAATCAAGGCTGGCAAGCCGAATTCAGGCAGAAACTTCAGTAACGAGTTTTGCCAGCTCTTCGGCGTAACCGCGAACCTGTGTTTCGTCCTCGCCTTCGACCATGACACGCACCAACGGCTCTGTCCCGGACTTGCGCAACAGCACCCGACCACGACCCGCCATCGCCGTGGTAACACGGTCACTGGCTTCCTTGACCGCAGGATGATCGAGCGGACTCGCACCACCGCCAAAACGGACATTGATCAGCACTTGAGGGCACTTTCGCAGCGCTTGACGGGCCTGAGCCAGCCCTTCGGAGCGAGTCTTCAACGCCATCAGCACCTGCAGTGCAGCAATGATCGCATCACCGGTCGTGGTGTGATTGAAGCAAACGATATGCCCCGAGTTCTCACCGCCCACCAGCCAGTTACGCTCAAGCAAGTCAGCGATGACATAGCGATCGCCAACGTTGGCACGCACAAATGGAATAGACAGATCCGCCAGGGCCAATTCCAGCCCCAGGTTACTCATCAACGTGCCGACCACACCGCCTTGCAGCTTGTCGCGCTCATGCAGATCGCGGGCGATGATGTAAAGCAGCTCGTCGCCATCAACAATGGCGCCGGTGTGATCGACCATCAGGACACGATCACCGTCACCATCGAACGCGATACCCAGGTCGGCATGTTCGGCCAATACGGCAGCCTGCAACTGACCCATATGGGTAGAACCACAATTGTCGTTGATGTTCAGACCGTTCGGCTGCGCGGACAGCACCACAACGTCAGCACCCAACTCACGGAATACGCTTGGGGCAACCTTGTAGGTCGCACCGTGAGCGCAGTCGATCACGATCTTCAGGCCCGCGAAACTGGTGCCGGTCGGGACGCTGCTTTTGCAAAATTCGATGTAACGACCAGAAGCGTCATTGATGCGCGAGACTTTGCCGATCTTGCTCGACTCAACCACGGTCATCGGGGTGTCGAGCAACTCTTCAATCATCAGCTCGACTTCATCCGGCAGCTTGGTACCCTTTCCGGAGAAGAACTTGATGCCATTGTCATCGTGAGGATTGTGCGAGGCACTGATCACGATACCGGCTTCAGCGTGAAAGGTACGCGTCAGGTAGGCGATCGCCGGGGTTGGCATCGGCCCCAGAAGCATGACATCAGCACCTGCCGACGTCAGCCCGGCCTCGAGTGCAGATTCAAACATGTAGCCCGAGATCCGGGTGTCCTTGCCGACCAATACCTTGCAAGCGCCCATTTTGCGGAACGCCATACCCGCTGCCCAGCCGAGCTTGAGCATGAAGTCAGGAGTAATCGGGTATTCACCGACACGACCACGAATACCGTCGGTACCAAAGTATTTTTTGCTCATAAGTGCTCCATCATTCTTATTCGGCTGATTCCACCGCGGCGATCATCCGCACTACGTCCACTGTTTCAGCTACATCATGGACGCGCAATATACGCGCCCCGTTGGCTGAAGCCAGCGCTGCGAGTGCAAGACCACCATAAAGTCGCTCACCAACCGGCCGCTTCAAGGCCTGACCAATCATGCTCTTTCGCGAAACCCCGACCAACAGGGGCCGCCCCAAGGCATGCAAGGCTTCCATATGCTTAAACAAGCTTAGATTGTGCTGCAAGGTTTTCGCGAAGCCAAAACCCGGATCAAGAATAATCCGCTCCGGCGGAATGCCCGCCAACGCGCATTGAGCCATTCGCTCGGCGAGAAAATCGCCGACTTCCCTGGTGACGTCCTCGTAGTGCGGATTGTCCTGCATGTCGCCCGGCTCACCGAGCATATGCATCAGACACACGGGCAATCCGGTGGCTGCGGCCGCATCCAGGGCACCGTCTCGACGCAGCGAGCGCACATCGTTGATCAACCCCGCCCCCAACCGCGCAGTCTCGCGCATGACCGCTGGAGTGGAGGTATCGACGGAAATGATCACATCCAGTTCGCGATGAATGCGCTCAACGATAGGCGCTACTCGCTCCAACTCCTCAAGCGGCGAAACCGCCCGGGCGCCTGGGCGGGTTGATTCGCCACCAACATCAATCAGTGTCGCACCCGCCAATACCATCGACTCGGCGTGGCGCAGGGCCGCATCGAGCTGGCTGTATCGGCCGCCGTCGGAAAAGGAATCAGGAGTGACATTGAGAATGCCCATGACATGCGTCTGGGCCAAATCAAGAACCCGGTTGCCGCAAGGCAACCGGGTCGAGGACTGAACAGAAGTCATTTCAAACCTTATACGTCAGCAGCCGGACCGCCGATCGGTGTTTCCGGACGCTCGTCCTGCACCACCGGAGGTGTCCCGGAAGTACCGGTACCACCTGACCAGTCACGTGGCTCGCGAGGTGCACGACCGGCCATGATGTCATCGATCTGATCAGCATCGATCGTCTCGTACTTCATCAGGGCATCCGCCATGGCATCAAGCTTGTCGCGGTTGTCCGTGAGGATCTGCTTGGCCGTGCCGTAGCACTGATCAATGATGCTGCGCACTTCAGAGTCGATCAGCTTGGCTGTCTCACCAGAGAAGCTCGCACTCTGACCACCGCCGCCGCGACCGAGGAACACTTCGCCCTCTTCTTCGGCATACATCAACGGACCGAGTTTTTCCGACAGGCCCCACTTGGTCACCATGTTCCGCGCAATCTGACTGGCACGCATGATGTCGTTGGACGCACCGGTGGTGACGCCATCGAAGCCCAAGGTCATTTCTTCAGCGATACGGCCACCATAGAGCGAGCAGATCTGGCTGATCAATGCACGCTTGGACAGGCTGTAACGATCTTCTTCCGGCAGGAACATGGTCACACCCAGCGCACGACCACGCGGAATGATCGAGACCTTGTAGACCGGATCATGCTCTGGCACGACGCGCCCCACGATAGCGTGGCCGGCTTCGTGATAAGCAGTGTTCTGCTTTTCCTTCTCGGACATGACCATCGATTTGCGCTCGGCGCCCATCATGATCTTGTCTTTCGCCAGTTCGAACTCTTTCATTTCGACGATGCGCTTGCCAGCACGTGCGGCGAACAAGGAAGCTTCGTTCACCAGGTTGGCCAGGTCAGCACCGGAGAAACCAGGCGTGCCGCGAGCGATCACCGCTGGAGCAACATCGTCGCCCATTGGCACTTTGCGCATGTGAACTTTAAGAATCTGTTCGCGACCACGAATGTCTGGCAGACCGACCACAACCTGACGGTCAAAACGGCCTGGTCGCAGCAACGCAGGGTCCAAGACGTCCGGACGGTTGGTTGCAGCGATAACGATGATGCCGTCGTTCATTTCGAAGCCGTCCATCTCTACCAGCAACTGGTTGAGAGTCTGCTCGCGTTCATCGTGACCACCGCCCATGCCAGCGCCACGGTGGCGACCAACGGCGTCGATTTCATCGATGAAGATGATGCACGGCGCGTGCTTCTTGGCCTGTTCGAACATATCGCGAACACGGCTGGCACCGACACCGACGAACATCTCAACGAAATCGGAACCGGAGATAGTGAAGAACGGCACTTTCGCTTCGCCGGCAATCGCCTTGGCCAGCAAGGTTTTACCGGTACCCGGAGGACCGACCATCAGCACGCCGCGAGGAATACGACCCCCCAGGCGCTGGAACTTGCCCGGATCACGGAGGAACTCGACCAGTTCGCCGACTTCTTCCTTGGCTTCGTCGCAACCGGCAACGTCAGCCAATGTGGTTTTCACCTGGTCTTCGGAGAGCAGGCGCGCCTTGCTCTTGCCGAAGCTCATCGGCCCGCCCTTGCCGCCTGCACCGCCCTGCATCTGCCGCATGAAGAACATGAACACGGCGATGATCACGAGGATCGGGAAGCTTGCGACCAGGAGTTGAGTCCAGATGCTTTGCTGCTCAGGCTGCTTGCCTTCGACCACGACGTGGTTGTCCACGAGGTCGCCGATCAGACCGTTGTCCTGGATAGCCGGACGAATGGTCTTGAAGCTGTCGCCATCGTTGCGCTTACCGGTAATCACGTAGCCGTCAACCGCTACGCGCTCGACCTTGCCATCCTTGACCTGCTGGATGAAGTCGGAATAGTTGAGGGTCTGCGGCTCGTTAGGGCTGGAGAAGTTGTTCATCACCGTCACCAGGACAGCCGCGATGATCAACCACAGGATCAGATTCTTTGCCATATCGTTCAATTAACTACCCTCTGAAGCAAGCTCCGCTAATGGCGCGCGCTTCGCATGATATTCACCGGCCTAACTTACTACATTACCTACGGCTCTGGCAGGCGCCGTCTGTAACCCTTTGTGAAACACTTTCTACACAATATTCGCTAATGCTCACGGGGCGAAATACGAAAAACCTATCGCCCCGCCAAAAAACCTCGTTTTACTCACTCCGCCCGCGGTAACCCCAAGCCAGCATGTATTGCTCGCGGGAACTGCCTCGAGACGAGTCTGGCTTGATCATCTGGATCTTGTCGAATTTCCGACGAGTATCCTTCAGGTAAACATCAAACCCTTCGCCTTGAAAAATCTTGATCACGAAATTACCACCCGGCTTGAGTATCCGTTCCGCCAAATCAAGCGCCAGCTCGCAAAGGAACATGGCTTTTGGCATGTCCACTTCAGGCGTACCACTCATATTGGGGGCCATATCGGAAATCACAAGGTCCACCTGCGAATTACCCACGGCTTCAAGGATCCGCGCGAGCACTTCGTCCTCGGTGAAGTCACCCTGGATGAAAGTCACGTCCGGAATGCTGTCCATCTCCAGAATGTCCGAGGCGATCAGACGCCCCTCACCACCGATCAGACGGCTAGTCACCTGCGACCACCCCCCGGGCGCTGCACCCAGGTCGACCACGCTCATGCCGGGACGGATCAGCTTGTATTTCTCCTGGACCTCCAGAAGTTTGTAACTCGCACGCGAGCGGTAGCCATCCTTCTGCGCCTGCTTCACATAGGGATCGTTGACATGTCTTTTCAGCCAACCAAGGCTTGTCTTGGAACGCGCCATTGGGCACCTCGATGATAAGGGTCGTGATTAGTTGGGCGGATCCACGAGCCCTCGGGTAAAATGGCCGCCATTTTACAGAATCCAGACGAAAGGGTCAGATTATGCCGCTCACTCAAGAGCAGAAGAAACAGTACAAATCCATTGGCCACCATCTGAAACCAGTTTTGATTGTGGCTGACAACGGTTTGACTGAAGGTGTGTTAGCCGAACTTGAACGCGCTTTGGCGGATCACGAGCTGATTAAAATCAAGCTCAACATCCTCGATCGCGAATCGCGCCTGGCGTCCATTGCAGAACTCTGCAAGGTCGGCAAAGCGGATTTGGTTCAAGTCATCGGCAAGATGGCACTGATTTACCGCAAGAACTTCAGCGTCAACAAGCAGCTGTCGAACGTCCATCGCTTCAAGTGATGGCAAGGGTCAAGGGTGTGCTTCGCGCACCCTGCCACTCCATCCCGGCACCGGCTGCAACACCAGCACCAGCCCTGAAAAACCCAGAACCAGATAGCTGAACACCTGCCAACGCACCGCCTCCGGCCAACCACGGCGCACCACGAAAAACATCGCGCACGCATACAGCGCCATCAGCAGCAGTTGCCCACGAATATCGCGCCACAGACTGGCAAGGCCATCGGCCTGTACCAGCACCAAAGCCTGAAAAATCACACACGCTGCGGCAAATCCCACCACCAGCGCATTCAGCATGCCTGCAATTTCGTCGATCAGCAGCGGCGCCAGACCTATTTGGCCCAGCGCCGGCACCAGACCGATGTGTAACAGCCACAAGCCGCCAACCCACAACATCTGAGTCAGCTGCCAAACCATGGCGCCCGCACGCAGCGGACGCAGGCTTTTAGATGTGGCGGACTTCGACAATCTCGTACTCGATCACGCCACTCGGCGTTTTCACGGCAACCACATCACCCTCTTCCTTGGCAATCAAGGCACGGGCCAGCGGTGAACCGACGGAAATCTTGCCGAGTTTGAAATCAGCCTCGTCCTCACCCACGATGTGGTAGGTGACGCTTTCATCAGTCTCGACGTTGGCGATTTCAACGGTCGTGCCGAAAATCACTTTGCCAGTGTGAGGAATGGTCGTGACGTCAATGATGACCTGATTCTGAATCCGGCCTTCGATGTCACGAATCCGCGCCTCAACCATCCCTTGCTGCTCACGAGCAGCGTGGTATTCGGCGTTTTCCTTCAAGTCACCCAACTCGCGGGCCGTGCCGATGTCCTGGCTGAGCTTCGGACGAACGACCTTGGTCAGGTGAGCGTGTTCTTCTTCCAGGGCTTTCGCGCCCTGGACGGTCATTGGGTATTTGATCATGCCTTCAATCCTGCGTGTAGATCCTGCAAGCGGCGCACGGTCTTCTCGGGACCGAACTTCAGCGCTTCGCAAATGGCTTCGCCAGCAGCAATAGTCGTGGTGCAGTAGATCTTGTGCTGCAGGGCATTACGACGAATGGAGTACGAGTCGGCAATCGACTGGCGACCCTCGGTGGTGTTGATGATCAGGGTGACTTCGTCATTCTTGATCATGTCGACCACGTGCGGACGACCTTCGGTCACCTTGTTCACACGGCGCACTTTCAGGCCTGCGGCTTCGATCAGCTTGGCAGTACCGGCAGTGGCGACCACTTCGAAACCCAAGTTGATCAGATCACGAGCGACGCCTGCAACCAGTGGCTTGTCGTCGTCGCGAACGCTGATGAACGCGGTACCGCCAGTCGGCAGCACTTCGCTGGCGCCCATCTGGGCCTTGGCGAATGCTTCACCGAAGGTGTCGCCCACGCCCATCACTTCACCAGTGGACTTCATCTCTGGGCCCAGGATCGGGTCCACACCAGGGAATTTGGCGAATGGGAATACCGCCTCTTTCACGCTGTAGAAGTTCGGGATGATTTCTTTGGTGAAACCGATTTCCTTCAGGGTTTTACCGGCCATGACGCGAGCCGCGATCATTGCCAGGGAAACACCAATGCACTTCGATACGAACGGTACGGTACGGGAAGCACGCGGGTTGACTTCGATGACGTAGATGTCTTCGCCTTGCAGCGCCAACTGAACGTTCATCAGGCCGACCACGCCCAGTTCCAGGGCCATTTTCTTGACCTGTTCGCGCATCTCGTCCTGGATGTGGCCAGGCAGCGAGTACGGCGGCAGGGAGCACGCGGAGTCACCGGAGTGAACGCCTGCCTGCTCGATGTGTTGCATGATCGCGCCGATCACCACGTCAGTGCCGTCGCAGACCGCATCCACGTCCATTTCGATGGCGCAGTTGAGGAAGTGGTCGAGCAGCACAGGGCTGTCGTTCGACACTTTCACCGCGTCACGCAGGTAACGCTTCAGCTCTTCTTCTTCGTAAACGATTTCCATCGCACGACCGCCCAGTACATAGGACGGACGAACCACCAGCGGGTAGCCGATCTTGGCAGCAGCACGAATCGCTTCGTCTTCGCTGCGCACGGTGGCGTTTGGCGGCTGACGCAGGTTCAGGCGCTCGACCATTTGCTGGAAACGCTCACGATCTTCGGCACGGTCGATGGCGTCAGGGCTGGTGCCGATGATTGGCACGCCGGCTTCTTCCAGAGCGCGAGCCAGTTTCAACGGAGTCTGGCCGCCGTATTGGACGATCACGCCTTTGGGCTTCTCGACTCGGCAGATTTCCAGCACGTCTTCCAGGGTCACTGGCTCGAAGTACAGGCGATCGGAGGTGTCGTAATCAGTGGATACGGTTTCCGGGTTGCAGTTGACCATGATGGTCTCGTAACCGTCTTCGCGCAGAGCCAATGCCGCGTGTACGCAGCAGTAGTCGAACTCGATACCCTGGCCGATACGGTTTGGACCGCCGCCGAGGATCATGATCTTGTCGCGGCCCGATGGCGCGGCTTCGCACTCTTCCTCGTAAGTCGAGTACATGTAGGCGGTGTCGGTGGCGAACTCGGCCGCGCAGGTGTCAACGCGCTTGTAGACCGGGTAAACCTCGAGCTTGTGACGGTGGCGACGCAACGCCTTCTCGGTCACGCCCAGCAGCTTGGCCAGACGCATGTCGGAGAAGCCTTTGCGCTTGAGGCGGAACATCACGTCGCGGTCGATGCTGGCCAGACCCAGGGTCTTGACCTTCTCTTCTTCCTTGATCAGATCTTCGATCTGCACCAGGAACCACGGGTCGATCATGTTCATGCCGAAGATGTCTTCGACCGACAGACCGGCGCGGAAGGCATCAGCCACGTACCAGATACGCTCGGCGCCCGGCACGGTCAGTTCGCGCTTGAGCACGCTCATGCTTTCCGGGTTGCTCAGGTCGAGCTTCTCGTCCAGGCCGCAAACGCCCACTTCCAGACCGCGAAGGGCTTTCTGCAGGGATTCCTGGAAGGTCCGGCCGATGGCCATGACTTCACCGACCGACTTCATTTGAGTGGTCAGGCGTGCGTCGGCTTTCGGGAATTTCTCGAAGGCGAAACGTGGCAGCTTGGTCACAACGTAGTCGATGGACGGCTCGAAGGACGCAGGCGTAGCGCCGCCGGTGATTTCGTTCGACAGTTCGTCGAGGGTGTAGCCGATCGCCAGCTTGGCAGCGATACGCGCAATCGGGAAACCAGTGGCTTTCGAGGCCAGCGCTGAAGAGCGGGAAACACGCGGGTTCATCTCGATCACGACCATACGGCCAGTGTCCGGGCAGATGCCGAACTGAACGTTGGAGCCGCCGGTTTCCACGCCGATCTCACGCAGTACCGCCAACGAGGCGTTACGCATGATCTGGTATTCCTTGTCCGTCAAGGTCTGTGCTGGCGCAACAGTGATCGAGTCACCAGTGTGCACGCCCATCGGGTCAAAGTTTTCGATGGAGCAGACGATGATGCAGTTGTCCTTCTTATCGCGGACAACCTCCATCTCGTACTCTTTCCAGCCGATCAGGGATTCGTCGATCAGCAGCTCTTTGGTTGGCGACAGGTCCAGACCACGGGCGCAGATTTCTTCGAATTCTTCACGGTTGTAAGCAATACCGCCACCGGTGCCACCCATGGTGAAGGACGGACGGATGATGCACGGGAAGCCCAGGCGTTCGAGAACGGCGTTGGCTTCTTCCATGCTGTGGGCGATACCCGAACGCGGGCAGTCCAGGCCGATGGATTTCATCGCCTTGTCGAAGCGCGAACGGTCTTCAGCCTTGTCGATGGTGTCCGCATTGGCGCCGATCATCTCTACGCCGAACTTCTCCAGAACGCCTTCGCGCTCCAGGTCCAGTGCACAGTTCAGAGCGGTCTGGCCACCCATGGTTGGCAGCAGCGCGTCCGGACGCTCTTTCTCGATGATCTTGGCAACGGTCTGCCATTTGATCGGCTCGATGTAGGTGGCGTCGGCCATGTCCGGGTCGGTCATGATGGTCGCCGGGTTGGAGTTCACCAGGATGACGCGGTAACCCTCTTCGCGCAGGGCTTTACAGGCCTGGGCGCCGGAGTAGTCGAATTCGCAGGCCTGGCCGATAACGATCGGGCCAGCGCCGAGAATCAGGATGCTTTTAATGTCTGTACGTTTTGGCATGGGTTTGTCACTCAAATCCGCAGGTCAGTCGGCAAGCCGTCTTGTTCAATCTTTGAAGCCTTGAGGGGGCCGCCGGTGTCGGGACCGCCCTCAAACCTTGCACCATCAAGGCGAGCGATCAGCGTCGCTTGGCCATCTCGTTGATGAAGCGATCGAACAATGGCGCTACGTCGTTCGGGCCAGGGCTGGCTTCCGGGTGACCCTGGAAGCTGAAGGCGCTCTTGTCAGTACGCTCGATGCCTTGCAGGGTGCCGTCGAACAGCGATTTGTGGGTCGCGCGAACGTTGGCCGGCAGGGTCGCTTCGTCTACGGCAAAACCGTGGTTCTGGCTGGTGATCATCACCACACCGCTGTCCAGATCCTGGACCGGGTGGTTGGCACCGTGGTGGCCATGGCCCATTTTCAGGGTCTTGGCGCCGGAGGCCAGAGCCAGCAGTTGGTGACCGAGGCAGATGCCGAACACCGGGATCTCGGTTTCGAGCACGTCCTTGATCGCCTGGATCGCGTAGTCGCATGGCTCCGGATCACCAGGGCCGTTGGACAGGAACACGCCGTCCGGCTTCATTGCCAGCACATCGGCAGCAGGCGTTTGTGCAGGTACCACGGTCACGCGGCAACCGCGCGCGACCAGCATGCGCAGGATGTTCAGCTTGACGCCGTAGTCGTAGGCGACCACGTGGTACGGCAGCTCGGCAGCGTCGATGGTTGCGTGGCTGTCGGTTTTCAGATCCCAGACAGTCGAGCGCCATTCGTACTGCTCTTTGGTGCTGACGACTTTTGCCAGGTCCATGCCTTTCAGGCCAGGGAAACCCTGTGCGGCGGCGATGGCGGCGGCTTCAGAAATGTTGTCACCGGCCATGATGCAGCCGTTCTGTGCGCCTTTCTCACGCAGAATGCGCGTCAGACGGCGGGTGTCGATACCGGCGATAGCCACAACGTTGTTGGCTTTCAGGTAGTCAGACAGGGACATCGTGTTACGCCAGTTGCTCGCAACCAGTGGCAGGTCACGAATGACCAGGCCAGCAGACCAGACGCGGTCAGACTCGGCGTCTTCCGGCGTGGTGCCGGTGTTGCCGATGTGCGGGTAGGTCAGGGTAACGATCTGTTGGGCGTAGGAAGGATCGGTAAGGATTTCCTGATAGCCGGTCATTGCGGTGTTAAACACCACCTCACCAACGGTTTGACCGTCGGCTCCAATGGCTTCGCCGCGAAAAATGCTGCCATCAGCAAGGGCGAGTATGGCTGGCTTAGTCAAGAAGACCTCCCGTAAATAAAGCCTGAAAGGGCGATCGCAGGTTGTAAAAAAGCGGAGTGACGTATGGACACGTCACCCCGCTTCTTCACCGAATAATTCTGCGCGCTTTTAGTGGACACACTAAAGCTGTAGCTTACAGAAAAAGGCCTTTTTGGTCTACCGCCAATGAGCCCGAAAGGCTGGAGAATGCGACAGGACGTCGCTTGGCAGTGTAAAACCGGGCTCAAACGCTGGGTCTGAGCCCGATTTCGGGTGCATCTTAACGCAAATCAAGCACGTCTTGCATGTCGTAAAGACCCGGCTCACGACCATCGAGCCACAACGCAGCCCGCACCGCCCCCTTGGCGAAGGTCATGCGGCTGGACGCTTTATGGGTGATTTCCAGACGCTCACCTTCGCAGGCGAACAGCACCGTGTGATCACCGACCACATCACCGCCACGAACCGTGGCAAAGCCGATCGTTTCACGCTCACGCGCGCCGGTATGCCCTTCGCGACCATAGACCGCAACCTTCTGCAGATCACGATCCAGGGCACTGGCAATCACTTCACCCATGCGCAACGCGGTGCCTGAAGGCGCATCAATCTTGTGCCGGTGATGCGCTTCGATGATTTCGATGTCCGCGTCATCACCCAGCACGCGCGCCGCCATGTCGAGCAACTTCAGCGACAGGTTGACACCGACACTGAAATTGGCCGCGAACACGATAGGAATGTCTTTGCCCGCTTCGGTCAGCAACTGCTTCTGCGCAGCCTCCAGCCCCGTCGTGCCGATGACCATGGCTTTGCCGGCCTTGCGACAGAACGCGAGGTTTTTCAGCATGACTTCCGGCAGCGTAAAGTCGATCAACACATCGAACTCATCAGCGACCGACTCCAGATTGCCGGACAACGGCACGCCGATGCGGCCCAGCGAGGCCAGCTCGCCAGCATCCACACCAATCAGTGTGCTGCCGGGGCGCACGATGGCCGCCGTCAGACCGGTCAGCGGCGCACGCTGTTGCACGGCCTCGACCAGAATCTTGCCCATGCGCCCGGCAGCGCCCATCACAGCTATACGTCGCATGCCGACTCCTTACAAATCGCCGAAGAAGCGCTTCACGCCTTCAAACCAACCGGTGGTTTTCGGCGAATGGCTGTTGTCGTCCGCCAAAGAGCTGCGGAATTCTTCCAGCAGTTCACGCTGACGACGACCCAGGTTGACCGGGGTTTCAACCGCCACGCGGCACATCAGGTCACCGGCACCGCCGCCACGCACTGGCGCAACGCCTTTGCCGCGAACGCGGAACTGCTTGCCGGTCTGGGTCCCCTCAGGGATTTTCAGTTTGACTCGACCATCAAGGGTCGGAATCTCCAGCTCTCCGCCCAACGCCGCATCGACAAAACTGATCGGCACTTCGCAGAACAGGTGCTTGCCGTCACGCTGGAAGATCGCGTGCTCGCGCACATTGATCACCACGTACAGGTCGCCCGTCGGGCCACCCTGAGCGCCCGCCTCGCCTTCGCCAGACAGGCGAATGCGGTCACCGGTATCGACACCGGCCGGCACTTTGACGGAAAGGGTTTTGTACTCTTCGACGCGGCCTTCGCCGTTGCAGGAGTTGCACGGGTCGGAAATGATCTTGCCTTGGCCATGGCAACGCGGGCAGGTTTGCTGCACCGAGAAGAAGCCTTGCTGCATACGGACCTGGCCGATACCGCCGCACGTCGGGCAAGTGACTGGCGAGGAGCCTTTCTTGGCACCCGAACCCTCGCACGGCTTGCAGTTAACCAGCGTCGGAACACGGATATTCACGGTGGTACCGCGCACCGCTTCTTCCAGGTTCAGTTCCAGGGTGTAACGCAGGTCGCTGCCGCGCTGGGCGCCGCCACGGGAACCGCCGCGACCACCACCGAAGAAGTCACTGAAGACATCGCCAAAGATGTCGGAGAAGTTCTGACCGCCAAAACCGGCACCGCCGCCGCCCATGCTTGGGTCGACACCGGCATGACCATATTGGTCGTAGGCCGCGCGCTTGCTGGAGTCGGACAGTACTTCGTAGGCCTCGTTGGCCTCCTTGAACATCTCTTCCGACGTTTTGTCATCGGGATTACGGTCCGGGTGATGCTTCATCGCCAGGCGGCGGTAGGCCTTCTTCAGGTCTGCTTCGCTTGAGCCACGCTCAACACCCAATACTTCGTAATAGTCACGCTTTGCCATATGTCTTTGCACTCTTGAGGACGTTCGGCAAACCTCTCCTGAGCCTTGCCAAACTCGTTGAGCCCCAATACAGGCCCGGACCCAACTCACGTCAATTCAACGATCCTGGTCTTTGATTCATTGCGGTACTTTCGGCTCGAAAAGCAGGAGCATTCCCGGCCATACCAACAACACACGAGCGTTGTCGCATGCTGTAAAAATTCGCGTATTCCAGACACGCCAACGCGGGAGCAAGCTCCCGCGCGGCGACATCCTACCAGTCACCGCCTAAAGGCAGTCAACCGGGCGACCAACAACTTACTTGTGGTCTTTGACTTCTTCGAACTCGGCATCAACAACGTCGTCAGCCTTTTCAGCTTTTTCGTCTTGCGGTGCCGCGCCTTCAGCAGGCTGGGCCTGTTCGGCGTACATCTTCTGCGCCACTGGAGCAGAGACTTTCGACAGCTCTTCAACTTTGGCTTCGATTGCAGCTTTGTCGTCGCCTTTGACGGCGGCTTCCAGAGCAACAACAGCGGCTTCGATTGCAGTCTTCTCTTCGGCAGTCACTTTATCGCCAGCGTCAGCGACCATTTTGCGCGTCGAGTGAACCAGTGCATCGCCCTGGTTGCGAGCGGTCGCCAGCTCTTCGAACTGACGGTCTGCGTCGGCGTTGGTTTCAGCATCGCGAATCATCTGCTGAATTTCTTCCTCGGACAGACCGGAGTTGGCCTTGATCACGATCGACTGAGTCTTGCCGGTGGCCTTGTCTTTGGCGCCTACGTGCAGAATGCCGTTGGCGTCGATGTCGAAGGTCACTTCAATTTGTGGCACGCCACGTGGTGCTGGCGGAATCTCGGCCAGGTCGAACTTGCCCAAGGACTTGTTCTGGGCCGCTTGCTTACGCTCACCTTGCAGCACGTGAATGGTCACAGCGCCCTGGTTGTCATCGGCAGTCGAGAATACTTGCGATTTCTTGGTAGGAATCGTGGTGTTTTTCTCGATCAGCGCGGTCATCACGCCACCCATGGTTTCGATACCCAGGGTCAGCGGGCTAACGTCCAGCAGCAGAACGTCTTTAACGTCGCCAGCCAATACCGCGCCCTGGATAGCAGCACCCATGGCCACCGCTTCGTCCGGGTTCACGTCTTTACGAGCTTCTTTACCGAAGAACTCGGTTACCAGCTTCTGAACCAGTGGCATACGGGTCTGACCGCCGACCAGGATCACGTCGTTGATCGCGCCAACGTCAATACCGGAGTCTTTCAGCGCGATGCGGCAAGGTTCGATGGTGCGCTGAACCAGGTCTTCAACCAGTGCTTCCAACTTGGCGCGAGAAATCTTCACGTTCAAGTGCTTCGGACCGGTGGCGTCTGCAGTGATGTACGGCAGGTTCACGTCGGTCGACAGCGCGGAGGACAGCTCGATCTTGGCTTTTTCAGCGGCTTCTTTCAGGCGCTGCATCGCCAGCGGGTCACCTTTGAGGTTCATGCCGCTTTCTTTCTTGAATTCGTCGACGAGGTAGTCGATCAGACGAATGTCAAAGTCTTCACCACCCAGGAACGTGTCGCCGTTGGTGGCCAATACTTCGAACTGGTGCTCGCCATCAACTTCAGCGATCTCGATCACGGAAACGTCGAAAGTACCGCCGCCCAAGTCGTAAACGATCACGGTGTGATCGCCTTTCGCCTTGTCCATACCGTAAGCCAGAGCGGCTGCGGTGGGTTCGTTGATGATACGTTTTACGTCCAGGCCCGCGATGCGGCCGGCGTCTTTGGTGGCTTGACGCTGGCTGTCGTTGAAGTAGGCCGGAACGGTGATCACCGCTTCAGTCACTGGCTCGCCGAGGTAGTCTTCGGCGGTCTTCTTCATTTTCTTCAGAATTTCAGCCGAGATTTGTGGCGGCGACATTTTCTGGCCGTTCACTTCTACCCACGCGTCGCCGTTGTCGGCCTTGGCGATTTTGTACGGGACCATCTTGATGTCTTTCTGTACGACTTCTTCGTCGAACTTACGACCGATCAGACGCTTCACCGCATACAGGGTGTTATGCGGATTGGTCACAGCCTGACGCTTGGCCGATTGGCCAACCAGAATTTCGCCATCGTTGGCGTAAGCGATGATCGACGGCGTAGTACGCGCGCCTTCAGCGTTTTCAATAACTTTGGCTACGCCGTTTTCCAGCACGGAGACGCAGGAGTTGGTAGTCCCCAGGTCGATACCGATAATTTTGCCCATGTTCACTCTCCCGAAACTTTGGATTTGGATGCCGCAGCAGTGGTGGCTAACTGCGGTAGCACTTAAACGCTTGACTTATAAATGGGGGCCTTGCGGCCAATTTCAAGCCTGCTCGTCAATCGAAGGCGAAACTGGTGCCGGGGCTTTGCTGACCACGACCATGGCCGGGCGCAGCAGGCGACCATTGAGCTGATAGCCCTTCTGGAACACCTTGAGCACGCTATTTGGCTCGACATCAGCGCTTTCCTGCATGGCCATGGCCTGATGCTGAACAGCGTTGAACGGTTCGCCATGCGGATCGATCGCTTCCAGCTGATAGCGTTTCAGGGTGTCCTGGAACATTTTCAGGGTCAGCTCGATGCCTTCGCGCATTGGGCGGATGCTTTCGTCGTCCGGGTTGGACAACTCCAGACCACGCTCCAGGCTGTCGATGATCGGCAGCAAATCGCCTGCAAACTTTTCGAGGGCGAATTTGTGCGCTTTTTCTACATCCTGCTCAGCGCGACGGCGGACGTTCTGCAGATCGGCGGCAACACGCAAAGCCTGATCCTGCGCGCCTGCCAGTTGCTCTTCGAGCACTTGTACACGAGCCGCCAGGTCATCACCCGAAGCCGTGGAGCCCTGGTTGGCGTCTTGATTTTGCGTATCCACTGTCTGTTCGTCAGCCATAGATTTCTCCTTTCAATATCGTCCGTGAGCTCAACTCACGCTTCTGTCCCGGTATATGGGGCCGCAAAAATCAGCTTCAAGGGGCTCGTTGCGATTAACCCTACAAAAAGCGCTGCATTGCGATTACCCGACGCACCACGCATTTCGTCAGACTGAGCAAATCGAGCTAAGCGAGGGCATTGTCAGGCGCAAATAAAACACTGTATAAATAACCAGACCTAAAGCCTGGGAGCGGCCTTTATGCTGGTGCACCTGTCCGTACATAACTACGCCATCGTTGAACACCTCGATCTCGAACTCGATCGCGGGATGAGCGTGATCACCGGGGAAACCGGTGCCGGCAAGTCGATCATGCTCGACGCCCTGGGCCTGACCCTGGGTGATCGCGCCGACAGTGGAGTAGTCCGCCCCGGCGCAGACAAGGCCGACATCCTGGCGACCTTCGACCTGGTCGATATCCCGGAAGCCAGCGCCTGGCTCGCCGAGCGCGACCTTGAAAGCGATGGCCCGTGCATCCTGCGCCGGGTGATCACCGCCGAAGGCCGCTCCCGTGGCTATATCAACGGCACGCCCTGCCCGCTCGGCGACCTCAAGGCCCTGGGCGAGCTGCTGATCGATATCCACAGCCAGCATGAGCACCAATCGCTGCTCAAGACCGACACCCATCGCCGACTGCTCGATGAATACGCCGGGGCCACGGACCTTGCACGCCAAGTGCAGTTGGCCGCTCAACGGTGGCGCCAGACCCGCCAGGAACTGGAGCGCCTTTCCAACTCCGGCGACGAGCAACGCGCCCGCCATCAATTGCTCAGCTATCAGCTTGAAGAGTTGGAGAACCTTGGGCTCGGCGAAAACGAGCTGGAACAACTTGAGCAGGAACACAAGAACCTGACCAACGCCGAAACCCTGCTGGGCATCTGCCGGCAAGTGGTCGAGCAGTGCAGCGAAAGTGATTCTGGCAATGTCCTCAATGCCCTCACCGCAAGCCTCAATCGCCTCTCAAGCGTCAACAACTCGATCGGCGCCTTGGGCGAGGCCAGCAGCCTGCTGACCAGCGCACAGATTCAGGTAGAAGAAGCGGTAGGCGAACTGAACCGCTTCCTCGACAACTTCGACGCCGACCCGGCGCGCCTGCAATACCTGGAAGAACGCCTCGATGCGATCTACACCATGGCGCGCAAACACCGCATCCAGCCGACTGAGGTCGCGGAGATGCAGCAGCGACTGCTGGATGAAATCGAAACCCTGAATGCCAACGATGAATCCATCGAACGGCTGAGCGATGAACTGGCCTCTTATGCCCGTCATTATCAGGAGAAGGCGCGCGAGCTGAGTGACTTGCGCCATCAAGCGTCGAGCAGCCTGGCCAGCGCCGTTGAGCAGGAGATCCAGCGACTGGGCATGCCCGGCGGTCGTTTCACCATCGAGTTGCGCCCCAACAGCAGTGATGAGCTGCTGCCCAATGGCCTCGAACAGGTCGAACTGCTGGTGAGCGCCAACCCCGGCCAACCATTAAAAGCCTTGGCCAAAGTGGCTTCGGGCGGTGAGCTGTCGCGGATCAGCCTGGCGATTCAGGTGATCACCGCACAGACCTCTCGTGTCCCGACACTGGTATTCGACGAAGTAGACGTGGGCATTGGCGGCCCGACCGCCGAGATCGTAGGTCAGTTGTTACGGCGCCTCGGAGAGCGTGGGCAAGTGCTGACCGTCACTCACTTGCCGCAAGTAGCCGCTCAGGGTCACCAACATTTATTCGTGCACAAGGTACGGGGCGAAGAGGCGACCCACACCGCCGTCTCCAAGCTGAGCAAAAATGATCGCGTCGAAGAAGTGGCGCGGATGCTGGGCGGCATCGACCTGACCAAGGAATCCCTGGCCCACGCGAAAAAGATGGTCGTCACCGCAAAGATTTAAGATCGGCAGACAGCACGAAGGCGACCCTGGGGTCGCCTTCGTTCGTTTCGCGAATGTGAAATTCGCGCGACATGCTTACTTTTTCTTGCGTACGTACAGCACCAGATTGTGATCAACCATCTCGAAACCATACTTGTCGACGATGGCTTTCTGAAGGCGCTCGATTTCTTCGTCGAAGAATTCGATCACTTCGCTGGTCTCGACGTTGACCATATGGTCGTGATGCTTGCCGTCATCCAGTTCGAAGACCGCATGGCCTCCGTCGAAGTTGTGCCGCACCACAAGGCCAGCCGCCTCGAACTGAGTCAGTACACGGTAAACCGTGGCCAGACCGACGTCCTCACCAGCCTCCATCAGTGCCTTGTAAACATCTTCGGCACTCATGTGGCGCTGCTCGGCGGAATCGAGCATTTGCAGAATTTTGACCCGTGGAAGGGTCACTTTGAGGCCGGCTTTGCGTAGTTCGCTATTTTCAACCATGGTCAGCTTTCTCGCGATGCTGCTTCGCAGCTTCTCTTAATGCGGGTATGATCGGCGTTTACGTTGTCCCAGCCAAGATAGTGGAAGTCGCCCACCGATGCAAAACACCAAGCTCTTGCTAACCAGTTTCACCTTTGTGGGACTGCTCGCACTCGCCGGTTGTTCATTCCCCGGGGTTTACAAAATCGACATCCAGCAGGGCAATGTCGTCACGCAGGACATGATAGACCAGTTACGCCCGGGAATGACCCGCAAGCAAGTACGGTTTATCATGGGTAACCCTCTGCTGACCGACACGTTCCATGCCGATCGCTGGGATTATCTGTACAGCCTGCAACCGGGTGGCGGTGAACGCCAACAGGAACGCATCAGCGTTATCTTCAACCCAAATGACCAGCTTGTCAGCCTCTCTGGTGATTTCATGCCAGGCGTGAGCCGCGACGAAGCCATTCTCGGCAAGGACAGCGGCACGCAAGTCGCTGCACCAGCAGAAAACGCCGAGAAGCCAAAACCGGAAAAACCGGTCAAGCCAGGTTCGTTGCTGGACCAGATCCAGAAGGACGTCGACGGTGTAGAAACCGTTCCAGTCCCGACGCCAACACCGCTGGACACTTCGCCGCAATAATTTGCGACGCAATAAAAAACCCGGAATCTCCGGGTTTTTTATTGCCTGGCGTTTCGTGAATCACTGATTCCGCGCTTTGGCCTCGGCTGCCTTGGCGGCACGCAAGCGACGAACCTCCTTGGGATCCACCAGCAATGGCCGGTAAATCTCGATCCGATCACCCGCATGAACCGGATGCACATCAGGGTCGGCAATGACCTTGCCGAATATACCCACCGGGCAAGTGCCCAGATCCAGCTCCGGAAACTGCGCACCTACCGCTGATTTGCGCAACGCCTCGCGCACCGACGCGCCGTCAGGCACAGCGACCGTCAGCAATACCTGACGATCAGCCGCGGCATACACCACTTCGACCTCAATCACCGACTCAACCATGAATCTGCTTGGCGCGCTGGCAGAACGCGTCCACCAGCGTGTTGGCCGCCTGATTGAACAACGGCCCCAACGTCGCGCGAACAATCGGTCCGGCATAGTCGAACGACAGATCCAGACTGATTTTGCAGGCCTTATCCGTCAGCGGCTTGAACACCCAGATACCGTGCAACTGAGTGAAAGGCCCCTCTTCAAGGTTCATCTCGATCGACTGCCCGGGCACCAACGTGTTCCGAGTAACGAAATGCTGGCTCAAACCGCCTTTGGCCACCCCGACGCTGGCGCGCATGTGCTCCGGCGAGCTTTCCAGGACTTCGGCTGCCGAACACCACGGCAAAAACTCGGGATAACGCGCTACGTCGTTGACCAGGTCATACAGCGCCTGCGCCGGGTACGGCAGCAGGGCCGAGCGTTGAATATGCGTCGTCATGTCAGCGTCACTTCCACAGCTGGGCGGCAAACACTACAAGAATGCCGATGGGCGCCACATAGCGCATCAAGAACAGGGACAGGCCAAACAGTATCGGGCTGCGGATCGACAACTCGTCGCGCACCGCTTCACGCCCCATGATCCAGCCTGCAAACACCACGAAACACAAACCGCCGAGTGGCAACATGATCCGCGAGGTGAAAAAGTCGATCACACCAAAGAAGTCCAGGCCGCCGGCCGCGCCCCATTGGTAGAGGTGGAACATCCCGCCTTCGTTCACGAAAAACTTGGCTTGCTTCCAGATATTGAAGGAAAACACGGTGCCCAGACCAACGAACCAGCAGGTAAACGCCAGCCAGAACGTGACCCAGGCGCGGCTGACCTTGGTGCGTTCAACCAGATACGCGACCATCGGCTCGAGCAGCGAAATCGCCGAACTCCAGGCTGCAACCGCGACCAGCACGAAGAACACTACGCCCATCAACTGGCCAAACACTACGTTACCAAAGGCAAAAGGCAGGCTGACGAACATCAGGCCAGGGCCTTCGCTCGGGTTCAGGCCCGCAGCGAACACAATCGGAAACAATGCCAGACCGGCCACCAGCGAAACGAACGTATCGAGCAGTGCCACGCCAACCACGGTGCCGGAAATCGACGAGTTCTTCGGCATATAAGCGCCGTAGATCATGATTGAACCAACGCCCACGCTCAGCGAGAAGAACGCATGGCCCATGGCGGGCAGCAAGCCGTCGAGGACTTTTTCCGGGTGGAAGTCGAACATGAAATGCACGCCCTCCATGAAATGCCCGGTGGTCATGCTGTAACCCAGCAGCACGATGATCATCACAAACAGCAGCGGCATCATGATCCGCAAGCTGCGCTCAAGCCCGGCGACCACGCCTTTGGCGATCACCACGGCAGACAGCAGCATGAAAATCGTGTGCCAAAGTGTCAGGCGCCACGGGTCGGCGATCACATTACCGAAGTACGCGCCGACTTGGTCAGGCGTCACACCCTGGAAGTCACCACGGCCCATGTCGATGATGTAATCCAGCGACCAGCCGCCGACCACACTATAGAAAGACAGGATCAGCAACGCCGTGATCATCCCGGCGAAGGCGCCCCAGGACCACTTGCCCGAATGCCCCGCCTCCAGCGCCAGCACCTTCAAGGCATTGGCCGGACTTTGCCGGGCACGACGGCCGATCAGGGTTTCGGCCAGCATGACCGGTACGCCGATCAGCGCGATACAGGCCAGGAACATCAGCACGAAAGCGCCGCCGCCGTAAACGCCAACCATGTACGGGAATTTCCAGATACTACCCAGGCCCACGGCCGAACCGGTCGCGGCGAGTATGAAGACCCAGCGGCTAGCCCAACTGCCGTGGACAGAAACCTTGTCTGTCGACATCGTTATCACGCCCAAGCGTTCAAAAAAGAGGCCGCATTGTCCGGGATTCAATCAACCTGCTCAAGCACGTAGCGATACCGTAGCCGACTTGCTTGCAACTCCCTATAATGCCGCCCCTATGGCTAAACAGAAGAAACACCCAACAGGGACCATCGCGCAAAACAAAAAGGCGCGACACGATTACTTCATCGAGCATAAGTTCGAGGCTGGTCTGGTCCTGGCCGGCTGGGAAGTAAAAAGTCTGCGGGCAAGCAAGCTGCAACTGGTCGACAGTTACGTGCTGCTCAAGGATGGCGAAGCCTGGCTGCTTGGCAGCCACATCACGCCGCTGATGACGGCCAGCACGCACGTCATCGCTGATCCGACCCGTACCCGCAAATTGCTGCTCAACCGCCGCGAGCTGGAAAAGCTGGCGGCCGCGGTGCAGCAAAAAGGCTATGCCTGCGTGTGCCTGTCCTGGTACTGGAGCAAGCACATGGTCAAGTGCGAGATCGCACTGGGCAAGGGCAAGAAGGAATACGACAAGCGTGATACCGAACGCGAACGCGACGCCGGTCGTGAACTGGCCCGTGCGGTGCGCAACAAGGGCAAGGAAGATTAACTTCCTACCCTGATCATTCCCACGCTCTGCGTGGGAATGATCGTTTGCTGACTACATCCCCTTGCGCCGCTCCGCCCGAGCCATGCGCTGCACTTCCTGACGCACCTCTTCCAGCACTTCCTGCACATACAAAATATGGCGACTGGAAACTTCCCGCGCCTGCTCCGCCCGCCCTTCGATAATCGCCATGTACAACTCCCGATGCTGCGTGATCAGCATGTCGCGGGTTTCCGTGCGCTGCTTGTACATGCCGCCAATGTTGGTCACCACGTTGCGCTTGAGCAGGTCGAACAACCCGCGAATCGTGTGCAGCAGCACCGCGTTATGACTGGCTTCCGCAATGGCCAGGTGGAAACTGGCGTCCGCCGCGCCCTCTTCGGCCCGACTCACGTCGTCATGACGCGAATAACAGTCCTGGAGCACCTCAAACGCTGCCGTCAGCCGCTCGCGATCGACATCGGTGGCGCGCAAAGCCGCGTAATAAGCGCATGACGCTTCCAGGGTATGACGAAATTCCAGCAGATCGCGCTGCGCCTCGGGGTTGTTTTCCAGCAGATGCAGCAATGGATCGCTGAAGGTCGACCCCAGCGAATCGACGACATAATTGCCACCGCCCTGACGACTGACCAGCAAGCCCTTGGCTGCCAGTTTCTGAATCGCCTCGCGCAACGAAGGGCGTGACACGCCGAACTGCTCGGCCAGTGCACGTTCGGCCGGCAAGCGCTCACCGGACTTCAGCGTGCCTTCAAGGATCATCCCCTCGAGCCGCTCGACAATATCGTCAGACAAACGGCGCTGACGTATCTGATCAAACCCCATAACTCACTTCTCCACGATCCCGACCGCTCGCCGGGCTCTCTATTCTGGCCTATTGGCGCGGCGTCAGCACCTGCCAGGAAGACGCTCGATCAAGCCGGTCAGCGGCATTACACACGGCGTATTCGACAAAAGTTTTAGGGCGGCAAATTGACACACCGCACAGAAGGCTTTTACCCTAGCCAACAGCGATTGTAAATTGGTATTACCAATTAACCAAGAACGCTGCCCAGTGCCTGACCAACAACAATTAGGGGCCACCCCATATGCAAACCTGGCAACAGCTCTACACCCCGCTCGGCAGTCTCGGCATCTCCGCCCTCGCGGCCGTCATCCCCATCGTATTTTTCTTCCTGGCGTTGGCGGTGTTCCGCCTCAAAGGCCATGTGGCCGGCAGCATCACCTTGGCGTTGTCGATTGCCGTGGCGATCTTTGCCTTCCAGATGCCGGTCGACATGGCGTTCGCCGCCGCCGGTTATGGCTTCGCCTACGGTCTGTGGCCCATTGCCTGGATCATCGTGGCGGCTGTGTTCCTGTACAAACTGACGGTCAAGAGCGGTCAGTTCGAAGTGATCCGTAGCTCGGTACTGTCGATCACCGACGACCAGCGCTTGCAGGTGTTGCTGATCGGGTTCTGCTTCGGTGCATTCCTCGAAGGCGCTGCCGGTTTCGGTGCACCGGTGGCGATTACCGCTGCCCTGCTCGTCGGCCTGGGCTTCAATCCGCTGTACGCGGCCGGCCTGTGCCTGATCGCCAACACCGCGCCCGTCGCATTCGGCGCCTTGGGGATCCCGATCATCGTGGCCGGGCAAGTGACCGGTATCGACGCGTTCAAGATC
This sequence comes from Pseudomonas mucoides, assembly GCF_015461845.1. Lineage (GTDB taxonomy): Bacteria > Pseudomonadota > Gammaproteobacteria > Pseudomonadales > Pseudomonadaceae > Aquipseudomonas > Aquipseudomonas mucoides. The sequence goes on from NZ_JACOPW010000007.1 coordinate 187,246, forward strand.
GGCGCCATGACCGGTCGCCAGCTGCCGCTGCTGTCGCTGTTCGTGCCGTTCTGGCTGGTGTTCATGATGGACGGCATGCGCGGCGTGAAGGAAACCTGGCCTGCCGCGCTGGTGGCCGGCTTGAGCTTCGCCATCACCCAATACTTCACATCCAACTTCATTGGCCCGGAACTGCCGGACATCACCTCGGCCCTGGTCAGCCTGATTTCCCTGACCCTGTTCCTGAAAGTCTGGCAGCCGAAACGCGCCGCCGGCCAACACATTGCCGGTGCCGTCTCGGCGTCCGTGGTGACCGCCAGCGTCGGTGGTTTCGGTCAGCCGCGCACCACCGTGGCCTCGCCGTATAGCCTCGGTGAAATCTTCAAAGCCTGGTCGCCATTCCTGATCCTCACCGTACTCGTCACCATCTGGACCCTGAAGCCGTTCAAGGCGATGTTCGCGGCCGGCGGTTCGATGTACAGCTGGGTGTTCAACTTCGCCATCCCGCACCTGGATCAAATGGTGATCAAGGTGGCACCGATCGTGGCGGCCCCGACGGCCATCCCGGCAGTGTTCAAGCTCGACCCGATTTCCGCGACCGGCACGGCGATTTTCTTCTCTGCGCTGATCTCGATGCTGGTGCTGAAGATCAATTTCAAAACTGGTCTGACCACTTTTAAAGAGACCTTCTACGAACTGCGCTGGCCGATCCTGTCCATCGGCATGGTGCTGGCGTTCGCCTTCGTCACCAACTACTCCGGCATGTCGTCGACCATGGCGCTGGTGTTGGCAGCGACGGGCGCAGCGTTCCCGTTCTTCTCGCCGTTCCTCGGCTGGCTGGGCGTGTTCCTGACCGGTTCCGACACCTCGTCCAACGCCCTGTTCAGTTCGTTGCAAGCGACCACCGCACACCAGATCGGTGTCAGCGATGTGTTGCTGGTGGCGGCAAACACCAGCGGCGGCGTGACCGGCAAGATGATCTCGCCACAATCGATCGCCGTGGCCTGCGCCGCAACCGGCTTGGTGGGCAAGGAATCGGATCTGTTCCGCTTCACCCTCAAGCACAGCCTATTCTTTGCAACGATAGTCGGCTTGATCACCCTGGCTCAGGCCTATTGGTTCACCGGCATGCTGGTGCACTAAGTACTACAGGTTAAAACGCAAAAACCGACGCCGGACCACGATTCCGGCGTCAGCAATTCACAACCCGGTCTGCAAGGCTGCTGAAAGCTTCCCGCTCTATATTCAGCAGCCTCAGCGGACGGATAACCGGGACTCACCCGGAGACACGCCTGATGAGCGAGCTTTTTTACAACGCTGTGCCGAACGCGACCCGCGTCGCCCCGCCACTGCCCGAGCCTCGGCAATACCCCAGCGAGAAACCGTCACGGGTGTACCTGTTCGGGACTTGCGTAGTGGACTTGTTCTACCCGGAAGCCGGGATGGACGCGATCCACTTGCTGGAACGCGAAGGCATTCGTGTCGAGTACCCACAAGGGCAAAGCTGCTGCGGACAACCCGCCTACACTTCGGGTTACACCGAGCAGGCAAGGACCGTGGCGCGTTCGCAACTGGCGCTGTTCGCCGGAGATTTTCCGGTGGTGGTGCCGTCGGGATCGTGTGCCGGGATGTTGCGCGAACACTATGCCGACTTGTTCAAGGACGAGCCGGACACGTTGAAGCAAGTCCAGGCGCTCGCCGCCCGGACGTACGAACTGGCCGAGTTCCTGCTGTTTGTCTGCAAGGTGCAGCTCAAGGACAGCGGTGAGCCGGTCAAAGTGGCGTTGCACACATCATGCTCGGCACGCCGGGAAATGAACACCCACCTGCACGGTCGCGAGTTATTGGCGCAATTGAGCAACGTGGAGCGGGTCAATCACGACCACGAAAGCGAATGTTGTGGCTTCGGTGGGACGTTCAGCGTCCGTATGCCAGACATTTCCGGCGCGATGGTGGCGGACAAGACCCGGTCGTTGAAGGAATCTGGCGCGCACAAGGTACTCAGTGCCGACTGCGGTTGCCTGATGAACATCAACGGCTCGCTGGAGAAACAGCAGGAAGCATTGCGCGGCCAGCACCTGGCCAGTTTCCTCTGGCAGCGAACCGGAGGTGCCCGATGAGCACTTCCACGATTATTCCGACGGTCAGCGTCGACGAAGATTTTCGTGCCCGGGCTCACAAGGCGTTGGACGACAAGCAACTGCGAAACAACTTTCGCACTGCGATGGATTCACTGATGACAAAACGGGCAGCGTCCTTCAGCGATGCCCACGAAAGAGAACATTTGCGATCGCTGGGCAATGCTGTCCGCGCCCGTACGTTATCCAAGTTGCCCGATTTGCTCGAGCAGCTTGAACAGAACCTGACCCGCAACGGTGTGACAGTGCACTGGGCGGAAACGGTGGACGAAGCCAATGGCATCGTCCTCTCGATCATCCGCGCTCACGAGGGGCGGCAAGTGATCAAGGGCAAATCGATGGTCAGCGAAGAGATGGAGATGAATCATTTCCTCGCTGATCAAGGCATTGAATGCCTGGAATCGGACATGGGCGAGTACATCGTCCAGCTCGACCACGAGAAGCCTTCACACATTATTATGCCGGCGATCCACAAGAATGCCGGTCAGGTCGCGTCCTTGTTCCACGACAAACTTGGCGTGGAATACACAAAGGACGTTGACCAACTCATTCAGATCGGTCGCAGAGTCTTGCGGCAGAAATTCTTCGAAGCGGACATCGGCGTCTCCGGTGTCAACTTCGCCGTGGCCGAAACCGGCACCCTGTTGCTGGTGGAAAACGAAGGCAACGGGCGCATGACCACGTCGGTGCCACCGGTGCACATCGCCGTGACCGGTATCGAAAAAGTCGTGGAAAACCTGCGCGACGTGGTGCCGTTGCTGTCACTGCTGACCCGCTCGGCGCTGGGCATTCCGATCACCACCTACGTCAACATGATCTCCGGGCCGCGCAAGGCGCATGAACTCGACGGTCCTCAGGAAGTGCACCTGGTCTTGCTCGACAACGGTCGCAGCCAGGCATTTGCCGACAGCGAACTGCGCCAGACCCTGAACTGCATCCGCTGCGGCGCCTGTATGAATCATTGCCCGGTCTACACCCGAATCGGCGGCCACGCCTATGGGGAGGTTTACCCTGGGCCTATCGGAAAAATCATCACGCCGCACATGGTCGGCCTGGCGAAAGTCCCGGACCACCCCAGCGCCTCATCGCTTTGTGGTGCGTGTGGCGAGGTCTGCCCGGTAAAAATCCCGATCCCTGCATTGCTGCGTCGCCTGCGGGAAGAGAACGTCAAAGCCCCGAACAGCCCGCATCAAGTCATGCGCGGCCAAGGCAGCAAGTATTCGCGCAAAGAACGGTTCATCTGGAATGCCTGGGCGAAGCTCAACAGTTCGCCGACGTTGTATCGGCTGTTCGTTTTCTTCGCCACACGGCTGCGCGCGCTCACGCCGAACCATATCGGCCCGTGGACGCAGAACCACAGCGCCCCCAAACCCGCCGCCCGCTCACTGCACGACATGGCCCGCGAGCATTTGGCCAAACAGGGAGACCGTTGATGAGCGCCAGACAAAACATCCTCGCCAAGTTACGGAAAAGTCTGACCGGCACTACGCCGGTGCCTGACGAGTTCGACGTCGAACTGGTGACAGCGCCCTACACCTACACCGCTGAACAACGCATTCCGCAGCTGCGCAAATTGATGGAAGCGGTGCACACCGAAATCCACCTGACATCGGGCGAAGGCTGGCCTTCGCTGCTGGCCCGGTTGTTACAGGATCGTCAGTTGCCCAGCCTGTTGATCGCGCCGACTACACCTCACGGGGAACACATCACTCAGCATTGGGCGAAAAATCCGGGGCTGCCGGCGCTCAAAGCCTACGACCGCCCGATTGAAGAATGGAAAGCCGAGTTGTTCAACGAGACTCCGGCCAGCCTCACCGGCACCCTTGGCGCAATCGCGGCCACCGGTAGCCTGATTCTGTGGCCGACGCGGGAAGAGCCGCGCCTGATGAGCCTGGTGCCACCGGTGCATTTCGCCCTGCTCAAGGCCAGTGAAATTCGCGACAACTTCTATCAGGTGCAGCAGGAATTCAACTGGGCCCACGGCATGCCGACCAACGCCTTGCTGGTGTCCGGCCCGTCGAAAACCGCCGACATTGAACAGATCCTCGCCTACGGCGCGCACGGTCCGAAAGACCTTGTCGTGTTGATCCTGGAGGACCAATGAGTCTACCGGCGGCTTTCCTTAGAGATGCACAGCAACTGATCCCCCAAGCGCGACGTTTCGACGACCCGCTGTCGACATTGGCCTTCGGCACTGATGCCAGTTTCTATCGGCTGATTCCGCAACTGGTAATTCGCGTCGAGTCCGAAGATGAAGTGGTGGCGCTGCTCAAACTGGCGCAACGGGATCAGGTCCCGGTGACCTTCCGCGCCGCCGGCACCAGCCTGTCTGGCCAGGCTATCAGCGATTCGGTGCTGATCGTGTTGGGGGATAACTGGAACGGTCGCGAGATTCGTGGCCAAGGTACGCAAATCCGCCTGCAACCGGGCGTGATCGGCGCACAAGCCAACGCCTGGCTGGCCCCGTTCGGACGCAAGATCGGCCCGGACCCGGCCTCGATCAACGCCTGTAAAATTGGCGGCATCGTCGCCAACAACGCCAGCGGCATGTGTTGCGGCACGGCGCAGAATACTTATCACACGCTGGCCGGCATTCGGCTGGTGCTGGCCGATGGCAGCCGCCTCGATACCGAAGACGCGGCCAGTGTGGCGGCGTTTCGACAAAGCCACGCCCCGTTGCTTGAACGTCTGGCCACGTTGGGCCGCGAGACGCGCGCCAACGCCGAACTGGCGGCAAGAATCCGCCACAAATACCGTCTGAAAAATACCACCGGCCTGTCACTCAATGCCTTGGTGGATTTCGACGAGCCTGTGGATATCTTGAGCCACTTGCTGGTGGGCTCCGAAGGGACCCTCGGCTTTATCAGCGCGGTGACTTACGACACGGTGATCGATCACCCGAACAAGGCCTCGGCGCTGATCGTGTTCCCGGACGTGGAAACCTGCTGCAACGCCGTGACCGTACTGAAAAGCCAACCGGTGTCGGCCGTGGAACTGCTGGACCGTCGCAGCCTGCGCTCGGTACAGGACAAACCCGGCATGCCCGCTTTCGTACAACAGCTGTCGAACAATGCTTGCGCGCTGCTGATCGAATCCCGCGCCGCATCGTCCACTTTGCTGCAGGAACAACTGGCGCAGATCATGGCGTCGCTGACCTCGTTCCCCATGGAAAAACAGGTCGACTTCACCGAAGACCCGGTGGAAAACGCCCGCCTCTGGGCGATCCGCAAAGACACCTTCCCCGCCGTCGGCGCCGTGCGCAAAACCGGCACCACGGTGATCATCGAAGACGTGACCTTCCCGGTGGAACAACTGGCCATCGGCGTCAATCGCCTGATCGAGCTGTTCGACAAACATCACTACGACGAAGCGATCCTTTTCGGACACGCACTGGAAGGCAATCTGCACTTCGTCTTCACCCAAGGCTTCAACAACCCGGAAGAAGTCGCACGCTATCAGGCGTTCATGGACGACGTGGCGCAGTTGGTGGCGGTGGAATTCGGTGGCTCGCTAAAGGCCGAACACGGCACCGGGCGCAACATGGCGCCCTTCGTCGAACTGGAATGGGGCAGCGATGCCTACCAGTTGATGTGGCAGCTCAAACGCCTGCTCGACCCCAATGGCATTCTCAATCCGGACGTGGTGCTCAGCGAAGATCCACAGATCCACCTCAAGCACCTGAAACCGTTGCCGGCCGCCGATGAGATTGTGGATAAGTGCATCGAGTGCGGTTTCTGCGAGCCGGTGTGCCCGTCGAAAGGCCTGACCCTGAGCCCGCGTCAGCGCATCGTGATCTGGCGGGATATTCAGGCGAAAAAACGCGCAGGCGTTGATACCACCGAACTCGAAGCCGCTTACGAATATCAAGGCATCGACACCTGCGCGGCCACCGGTCTTTGTGCGCAACGCTGCCCTGTCGGCATCAATACCGGCGAGCTGGTGAAAAAACTCCGCAGCCGCAACGCAACGCGTACGAAAACCGCCAACTGGCTGGAAGGCAATTTCGCCACGGCACTGCAAGGTGCGCGTTTCACCCTGCACGTTGCCAATGGCGCACGGATGCTGCTGGGAGCGCCACGCCTGGCGAAGCTGTCGGCGACGCTGACGAAGCTGTCCAAAGGGCAGGTCCCGCAGTGGACCAACGCCATGCCGCAGCCGGAAAAAGCCATTCGCTTCAGCCCGACCGTGTCGGACGAACGCCCTCGGGTGGTGTACCTGGCGGCGTGTGTGTCGCGAGTCATGGGCCCGGCGGCGGGTGATAAAGAGCAGATGTCGCTGTACGACAAAACCCGTGGACTGCTGGAAAAAGCCGGTTACCAAGTGGTCTTCCCGGACAATCAGGACAACCTCTGCTGTGGCCAGCCATTCGCCTCAAAAGGTTACGCCGAACAGGCCGAACACAAACGCCAGGAACTGATCGGCGCCTTGCTGCACGCCAGTCGCGGCGGGCTCGACCCGATTTACTGCGACACCAGCCCCTGCACGCTGCGGCTGGTTCAGGACCTGGGCGACGTTCGACTGGACCTGTACGACCCGGTGCGATTCATCCGTACGCATTTGATGGATCGCCTGGATTTCACACCGCAGGAAGCGCCGATTGCCGTACACGTCACGTGCAGTACCCAGCACCTTGGCGAGAGCCAGGCGTTGATTGATCTGGCGCGCAAGTGCAGCAAAACCGTGGTCATTCCTGAAGGGATTCACTGCTGCGGGTTTGCCGGTGACAAGGGTTTCACCACGCCGGAACTGAACGCTCATTCGCTAAGAACGCTCAAGGACGCGGTGCAGCAGTGCAGCGAGGGGATTTCCACCAGCCGCACCTGTGAGATCGGGCTGTCGCAACATGGCGGCATTGATTACCACGGGCTAGTCTATCTGGTGGACCGCGTTACCCAGGCTAGGGCGACCTGAGCAAGACCTCAAGGAAGGCGCATTCAAGCGCTTTTTTTAGTGTTTCTTGCCAGAACCGACAGCAGTACAGCAAAAATTTAGAACCCTGACGTGCCGCCGCAGTCCACTGATCAAGTCCCGCAAAAGTGGGACCTTCCCAACACTCGGCAGCCCGTCCTGATGGTCAGAATGACTGGCCTCAGTTCAAGGAGATACACATGAAACGTTCTGTACTGTTTGGTCTGTTCGTTACTGCCTCACTGCTGGCTTCCCCCTCGTTTGCCGCCGAAAAAGATCTATGCGCGGTCAATCTGCAAACCATCGAAAACGCACAGGCACAGATTCCTGCGGAGATGGCTGACCAGGTAGCGGACTCCGTCAAGCAAGCCCAAGCGGACCATGCAAAAGGCACCAAGGAAGGTACTGACGCTTGCATCGCCGAGACCAATGACACCATCAAGATGATCAAGGACGCGAACAAAGGCGGGAAGTAACCCGGCTCTGGGCCGACCTTCGGGTTGGCACGCTGGCTCTAACCGATACACATCCAAAACCCGCCAATTGCGGGTTTTGGTGCATTTGGGGTTTGATAATCCCTTATAGCGCCATTGCTTCCATCAGTCAGTTTTTCCATAGCTTTTTTTGCACAAACCGAATTACTGTGCCGCGCCGTAGTCTTTTAGATAAGCCCATCAATCGTGGCTGACTATCCGCTCGAGGAGATACCCATGAAACGTACCGCACTCGCTGGTCTGTTCATTTGCGCTGCAATGTTGGCCTCTCCGGTATTTGCTGCGGACAACAACCTGTGTACGAGCAAGCTGCAAGAGCTCGAAGCCAAAGTGAATTCGCTGCCAGCGACCGCCACCAATGCGCCGGAGATCAAAAGACTGTTGGCCAGCGCCAAAGCGTCACAAGCCGCCAAAGATGACAAAAAATGCGCCACCGAGGCCAGTCAGGCATTGGCGATGGCCAATTGAACAACGAACCAACCCATGATCAATCGAAGCCCACCTTGCGGGTGGCCTTCTGAAGCGTGTTGGCGTACACTGCACAGGCCTGTTGCTCACTTTGATTCACCGAGTAGCAGGCTCGGGGCCGTTTAGGATTCGACGCCGGTTGCGAAACTTTAGGTGCATGCCGAGTTGGTAACAGAACTCGTAAATCCACTGTTGCAACTACTTATAGTTGCCAATGACGAAACCTACGGCCAGGAATTCTCTCTCGCTGCGTAAGCAGCTTTAGATCCTGAGCTTCTGGTACCTTCGGGTCCAGCAATCACCAGGGGATGTCTGTAAACCCAAAGTGATTGTCATATAGAACAGAATCGCCGTGCAGTACGTTGTGGACGAAGCGGCTAAAACTTACACAACTCGCCCAAAGCACCCTGCCCTTCGGGTCGCTGAGGGTTAACTTAATAGAAACGGCTACGCATGTAGTACCGACAGCGGAGTACTGGCGGACGGGGGTTCAAATCCCCCCGGCTCCACCACTTCATCATCTAAAGACGTCCACGGACGTCTTTTTTTGTGCCTGAAATCCAGTAAATACGGGGATATCAGGGCTGCGGGGGGCTTTCCAGGTTTTTTAAGTTCCAGGCGATTTGGTATTCCCAATGGTATTCCCGGCTACCCGGCGCTAATCTTGGGAATACCAAAAGGTGTCATGGAGTACTTCTCATGTGCGCTCAAACTACCCGCCTCTCCGACCGCCAGCTCAAGGCGGTCAAACCGAAAGACAAGGATTACGTCCTCACGGATGGCGACGGGCTCCAGCTGCGAGTCAGAGTCAATCGCTCGATGCAGTGGAATTTCAACTACAGGCATCCCGTAACGAAGAATCGAATCAACATGGCACTCGGCTCTTATCCCGAGGTTTCTCTTGCGCAAGCGAGGAAGAAAACCGTTGAGGCCAGAGAGCTGCTTGCACAGGGCATCGACCCAAAAGCTCAGCGCAATGAGCTGCAGGAAGCCAAACGAGCGGAAACGGAACACACCTTCGAGAACGTGGCAACCGCCTGGTTCGAGCTGAAGAAGGATTCCGTCACGCCGGCGTATGCCGAAGACATTTGGCGCTCCCTCACACTGCATGTTTTTCCGAGCATGAAATCAACGCCTCTCTCGGAAGTCAGCGCCCCAATGGTCATCAAGCTCCTTCGTCCGATTGAGGCCAAAGGCAGCCTTGAGACAGTTAAGCGAGTGAGCCAGCGCCTTAACGAGATCATGACCTACGGGGTCAACTCCGGAATGATCTTTGCCAACCCTCTCAGCGGCATTCGAGCGGTCTTCAAGAAACCCAAGAAAGAGAACATGGCCGCGCTACCAGCTGATGAGCTTCCCGAGCTCATGATCGAAATCGCGAATGCCGCCATCAAAAGAACGACCCGCTGCCTGATCGAATGGCAGCTGCACACCATGACACGTCCTGCCGAAGCGGCGACTACCCGATGGGCAGACATCGACTTCGACAAGCGCATCTGGACCATTCCACCGGAGCGCATGAAAAAGCGTCGCCCGCACACCATCCCGTTGTCCGACCAGGCACTCGTGCTGCTGGAGACACTTAAGCCCCACAGTGGACACAGGGAATACGTGTTCCCGGCAGACAGAAATCCGCGTACCCACGCCAACAGCCAGACTGCCAACATGGCGTTGAAACGCATGGGCTTCCGGGACCGTTTGGTCAGCCACGGCATGCGCTCTATGGCCAGCACCATCCTGAACGAGCATGGCTGGGATCCGGAGCTGATCGAAGTCGCCCTTGCCCATGTCGACAAGGATGAAGTTCGAAGCGCCTACAACAGGGCGGACTACATCGAGCGCCGGCGCCCAATGATGGCTTGGTGGAGTGAGCACATTCAGAAGGCAGCTAGCGGCAATTTGTCAGTCTGCGCTATCCAAAAAAATCCGGATCGCAAGGTCGTTTCAATACGTTGATCAATGCGCTAAGGCAGACCTTTCAAGCAGCACTTTTGCGTCCTCTAAAGGACGCTGTTGTGTATGGAAATCTCTAGTCCAGCGCCACTTTACTGAGACTATAAGCACACAAGTCCACACACAGTTCGCGTACCTTAGCCTGATCAAGGCTGCGGTTCTCAGCATCAAGAATGCTCATCAGGTCCGCCTGATCCGGCATTCCCAGCACCAGCCGGTAGAGTGCGCGTTCCCTGATGAGGGCTTCGTAGCGTTCGCATTGCTCACTGCCCGGCACTGCCAGAAAATATTTGTGGCTGCGTGCTCCTTCCACGACCCACCAGGGCGACAGCCCGGAGTCACTGCTTAGCTTTTCATCGGCAAGCTTCGCTAATCTGCACCAAGGGCTCCTGGTTGATGGGTTTGAGTTGAGGTTCTTCCCCAGTTTTTCGGCAATGGCCCTGCGCACGGACAGGCTGGCAAAGCGGGTAATTCGCCCTTCGCGCTGCTCGAGCGCGACTGGGCTGGTGGCCAAGTCCCAATGTGCCAGCGCATCGCACCAAGGATGAAGATCGATGCCCTCTTGCCCCACGGAAGTTGTCACTAGAACATTCGGCCAAAACGGGCTGTTGAAGGCCTTTCGGATCTCGTCAGAACGCAACGGCATATTTTGCTCATTGTCGTCAGGGTCAATGTGTAAGGTTTGACCACGCCCTTCAGACAGAGGCACAGCTACGTGGCAGCGCAGGGTAAAAGTGCGCTGCTCCTCGTTTATACGTTTATCGTGGACAGTGGTGTTGGCATCACGCAGCCCGAGACTCTGGCCAAACTCGTTGAGAAGCTCTACCCAGTCGTTTGAACCGCCTGTGCGCAGGTACCAAAAGTGCTCGTCCAGAACAGACTCAAAGTTGCCATTGATCACGGCACTACGAATTGCTTGTGGATAAATCGCACTCTCGTGAGCACCGAGCACTGCATGAAACCACGCTTTATCGAGATAGGTACGTAGATGCCGCCAGGCAACGGAAGTTATTCGAGGCAAATACTGATCTGCATCAGGGCAGTGTCGACGGAGCACCCTTAACAGAACGACGGCCGGAGAGTCGAGCGCCAAAGCCGTCAACGTGGACAATTCCTTTTCGGTGATTTCGCTGCACGCCTTCGCCGCAGCAGTTTCCCATTTCTTCACGCTAACTTGCAGCCCGTCCGATGGGTCCTCCTCCAACACCCACTGCCATGCTGCTTGCGAGTTATCCCAGAGACCTGCCCTGCTTTCGAGAGCAGCCAAAACGTCCCGAATGTCGCGAGGCGTAGTGTTGCGACTTGCGACAACAGACACACCTAGGTCGTCCAGCTTTGCACGCAACTGCTGCTCGATGGCTTGCTTCATCAACGGTAACGCACCGATGCCCGCTGCCAACGGCTCAAGGTCAGCGAGAAAGGGGGATGGATGAAACAGGTCCAGCAAGTCTGTGCTGCTTTTTTCTGCCTGCAACCAACGGCGCTTGTTGGCTTTTTCGTAGCTGATCGGCTTGTCGCCGCCAAGCGCTTTACTCAACCGGCTTTCCGCAGCGAAGCTGACCAATCCGGCAATCGCGCCTGGCACCGCGCGGTAACGACTGAATACAAGCAGCTTGCTGTTCGCAGTCTCTCCACCAGCGACTGATTTCCAACCGCCTTCAAGCGGCCACCAGGGTAGTGAAGGCGCCGCCCAAGGTTGTAATAACCGTTGCCCGCCTATCGTCTTCATCAGTGCACGCAAACCAGGATGAGGCAACGCAGGCGGCAGTTTATATCGGTTCCTGCTGCTTTTGCTCAGTGCTGCACGTACCGGACCGTTGCTGTTGCTCCAGGCAGAGTAACGATTACCGAGTGTCTGCAGCGCCAAGGGCACCGATTGCCACAGTGGCAGAATCCAAGGGTGGTCTTTAGCCTGGAAGCTCTCGTGCATCTGACAAAACTGATCGATATCGCAAGGCAGAAGTTCTTCCTCGATAATCGCCGCGCCATCCAGGGAAGCGGTATCGCTACGGAGCTTTTGCGGTCGCTCGGTTCTAGACATCAGAGGCGATAGTTTTGCGATCAATTCTTTTCGAATTGTTTTCCCTCGATCGGAGTCGGTCAGGCCTTTGCGCAGTTCCTCGCTAAGGTCATTGAAGAGTTTTTTGGTTTTTATTGCGTGAGCCTGACTACCGGCGAGAAAGCCGACCAGGTTGAAAAAATCCGAGCTTTGATGGCTGCTGTTTTCATCGTTGTTTGTCGGTTCGCGGCGACCGCGATAGGGCGTGTAAGGCGTGGCGGACAACAGCAGCAAAGCTGGCCCCACCCCGGCATTCCCACGAATATGGTTCAACACCAGTGCCGCCGCTCTATCGCGGCCGCGCGTAGCGTCATCGGCATCAGCCGCATCTTCGTCAGTCAGATCTCGAAAGCGCTGAAATTCATCGAAGATGACCAGCCCGGGATTGATGCCTTGAAGGCCGGCGATGGCGAGTGCGGTACGGGCCATACCCCGCAGCTCGGCACGCAGCGATTCGTCGCCCAACATCTGCTTGAGCCGGGAGGGCAATTGTTGCCCAGGGAGCATGCCCAATGTTTCTCGCAAAGCCTCGCGGAAACGTCGCCGGAATTCCGCGCCGCCCAGTTTTCCATCTTGCTCCTGCTGACGATAGTAATTAACCCAATCCGTAAACGAGTCAGCACTGCCCCTCAGGGCATCTTCAAGGGACGTACCGAGTGCAGGTACAATCTGCTGCAGCATCACCAGCGCCAATGCGCGCTCTTCCTTACGGCCATCCTGCCGCTGACCTTTACGGGTTGGGATGGCCGTTGCCGGGGTCAGCGAATAAACGTTGTAGGCTTGGTGTAACGGCTTATCCCGAGTGACTAACAGACTGGGCCGATCCACTGTAGCAATCGCTGATTTACGCTCAATTTCAGGCAAGAAGGTTAACAACCGATCAATATTTTGCTTGGCGATACCTAGATTGGAACAGACGTACAACACAGAGAACGGCTGGTCGCAAGCCGCTCGTGCCAACCCTTCGATGACGCCGCTGCCCACGATAGTCTTTCCTAAACCCACTTCGTCAGCAACCAGAAAGCGCCGCGAACCTGAGGTCTTTTTCAGCGTTTTGAGCGCAGCCTTTATCGTGGCTTCCTGGAACGGTTTTTTCTTGATGCTCATGTGGTTTTCCGCCGCTTGTACATGGCCAACCCGGAACGCAACGCGCCCCATGTTCTGGCGAAGCGTTGCATCTGCTCTTCCATTTTCGGGTCTGTCTGCACGGTCGTCTTTCGCTGCTGCCACAGGGCAAGAATGCGGTCCACTTCATCAAGCCTCGAACGGTCTTTCACCCACAGTCGTAGCGCTTGCTCCAAGCTGGGCAAACCGATAGCAGGAGCGCTACTGACCAGGGGTTTCTTCAGCTGGTCGTCCCAGCTGCCGCCCTCATCACCATTGGAATACCCGGTGAGCACATCATGAATCCAAGCAAGCATCTGACGAGGGCCCAGATAGTCGCTCAACACGGCATCGTCGCGCGTCTGGTCCAGACCCGGACTCCACTCCACCATCTGCACCCATTCAACCTGTTCGCTACCCAAAACCAACCTCACTCGCAGGCAGCCCGAGTTCGCGGCCAGTTCGGCAGTCTCTGGCAGCTTCAGGACGTGGGTATTGCGAGGCCAAAGCGAGGGCTCTTCCACAAGCCGTCCGCAAAAAAGTGAAATATCCTTCTCAACGGGGTGGGGCAGGTCATTAGCCTTGATTACGGCCACGCCCACCTCGCGCTTTTGCTCTGCGCCGAGCAAACGAGCGGCGACATGAACGCGCGCACGGGCCAGCTTGATGGCTGACGTATCCTCCGCAGGCTGCTGCAGCAACGCATCCGGCTGCACCTGCATCGCCATATCCGCAAATGTGCGCAACCCGGCTAACAATTGGTCGCTTGCCGCGCTGGCCAATTTTTGGATTTCAACGCGAGCGACGCACTCGGCATTTCTACTCCAGGCCCGCTGCGTAAGGTTGGCGCTGCCCAGCCACAAGGTATGGCCCGCGCCATGCTCGGCATGGATAAATTTCGCGTGCAGGCCGGTCTGGTCAGCAGGCGCTTTTTCTCCATCTACCGTTAACGACGTGTCTGCCGCGCTATCAAGTACAGGTTCCGGCAGCACCAGTAATTGGGCATAACCATCAAGTGCTTTACCCGCTTGCCCTGCAAGCCGGCTTAACTCCGGGCGTATCGATAACAACTGGCGTTGCGTGTGAGCGCCGCCCCATTTCCCCAATGCTCGTACTGCCTCGCCCTCCAGAAAGGGGGAAACGGCGAAGAGCTGATTTACCTCGGCTGGGGCAGATGGCAATCGGCGCGCTGCATCACCCGGCAGCATTAACTCAAGCTCCGCCACGAGCAGACCCACTGGCACCTGCCATTGCACTTGCTTTATTGCTTTGGAGAGCCCCGACCATTGCCTGAGTTGGGGAAACGATTTGGCTAACAACGCGGCCAAGGTTCCAATTCCAGCAATCACCTGAGGAACAGTTTCACCTTTAACGCCTTCATGGCTTCCAGCTGCCAATACCAAGCCAAGATCCCAGGACATATCCAGGGTCAAATTGCGGCTGCCAAGCATAAAAACCCAGCGTTCATCGCTGACTGAAGGGTCGGCAGGCACATAGCGTACAAGGGCAAACTTGGCGTGCCAGGACTGCCCGTTATGCACTCCCGCAGAGCCCTCATCAAATGGCGCTTGCACGATAAAACGGTCGAACAACGCCACAACCGAAGCGGGCTTGGGAGGCAAGGTCAATCGCCCGCTTTGCACAACAATATGAACGTTGTCGCGCAGCTCGGTTAACGCACGCACCAGGCCGACCCGCGTACCGGAAGCCGACTCATCGTCCTGCCCGGCCAGGGCCAGCAGTGCCGCCGCCACTACCGAGCTGTGCGCGGAGTAGGTCGAAAGCACTGCCCTGTCGGTTCGCCAGCCAGGCGGTGGGCGCAAGTGATCAAGTACCGCCACATGTGGCAGATGCGGGGTCAATTGCGTAAATCCTCTAACAACGTACGAACATTGTCCCAGCGGTAATGCAGGGGTCTGGCCAAAGGATGCGTTTCACTCTCCCACTCCGCCCGGCGCTTGCGGCCTGCCAAATTTGTGGGTAACCGCGCACGCGCTCCTTTTCTCGCACGCTCAGCGCCCGTATAGACTTGCTGCACTATCGAGAACGATGCGGTGTCCGAGTCAAGCCACTGCTGCGTAGCACGCATAACCTCTCGCAGTGGCGCGGACAGGCCGGGAATGGTTACCTCAAGCGCCGTAATATCCAGAGCAAGAGCCGCTTCGCCGTAGATTTCAACCACTTGTTCAAGCCGGTCACGATGCAGGGTAGGACACTCTCGACTCTCACCTGCTTTCAACTGCTCGACCAACGCGGCATATACCGCGCGACCAATACAGGCCAACGCCGACATGTTTTTTGCCAAGAGCAAAGCTCGCCGATCATCTTCGGCAGCCACGTCGCAAATCCTCGGGTCCCAAGGCTCATCGATATCGGCGACTGGCAGGCGTTTCTCTACCAGGCGTGCCAGCAGGCTCTGCTCCGACGACTCGGGAGTACGGCGCAGGCCTAGTAGCTGACGGCGAACAAACGCGCGCTCATCCTTGCTCAAACGAAAATCCAGCGTTTGGTTGTCTTTCAACAGCTCAGGTGGTGCTGCCGGTAATTGAGCAAAGGGCGAAGTTTCAGACTCAAACAACGGCTCGCCATCTACGTCCTGGCGGGGATTACCGGCTTGTTGATGCATGGCCTCAAGGCGCTTGAGTATTTGCTTTCTCGAAAGCGACACGCCATCGGCACGTGGGCGCAGAATCCCCCAGCGGCTCAAGGCCGACCAATAAATCATTGAGGGCGTCTGGCTAGGCAGTTCTAGCAAGTTGGTGCCGCCGATCACGCCTTTACTGGCGTCAGGGTGTGTTTTCAATTGCCGTATCAGGGCCAACTCATTCTTACGCAGCACCGCTGGATTGCCTTTCGCTGCCATCATTAACCAAGGTACAAACAGCACATAGCGCAAGCGTGTATGCAGAACCGAAGTACCCGGAAAAAAACGATCAGCAAAGGCCTGATGCAGGGCTAGAAAACCCACCTCATCAAGCACCCCCTGGGAGTCGGACTTTAGTGCCTCTTCGGCCCTGGCCACCGCACTTCTTGATAGCTGAATCCAGCCGATCATGCACATTGCTCCACTGTTCGGCCTGCCTTGCAGCAGCGCCACTGGGCATCTTTAACCGGCGTTACGCAAAGGGGGCAAACACCTCCGCCGCCCCCCATCTCAATACCCGTTTCACTGCCTCTCGGCATTCAATTCAGCACCTTGAACTGCGCATCGATGGTTTGTGCCTCAACACGCCACGCCTGGAAGCGTTGCTGGCGTTCGTTGCTGTCTTTCAGGCTGTCCTGGAGCATGGCGACGCTGTCTTTGAGTTCCAGATACTTGTCGAAGAATTGCTCTCTGAATTGCTCGGCGTTGATCAGGCCGATCAGCTCCTTACGCTGCTTCTCGAAGTCTTCAACCATCTTCGCGATGGAGGTGCGGAACGCCTCTTCCCGCTTGTATTGCTCCCAGCTGTCCCAGACTTCAATGGCTACGCCGAGGAAGGCCAGAGCACCGTTGGCACCTTTGGCGAACTTCACTGCGCCCCAGGGTTTGAATTTCAGCAGTGAGCCAAGCTCCATGCCTACCATCTTGCCAGCGCTGACGAGGGTGTCGCGGGCGGCCAATACAGTGGTGTTGTTGATCACGTTGCCTTTAAGCAGGTGATTAACGCCCTGTTTGCCGAACGCGCGGACGTTGGTGTTGAAATGGTTGATTTCGGTATCGAAGCCAAGCTGCATCTTCGCCACGTCAAGGGTGATGGACTCGGTCTGGCGGCTGAATTCGTTCTGTAAACGCGTAGCCAGTACGATGCCTTCGGCGCCAATTTCGCGCTCGAAGAAGTCGCCGAAAGTCTCCAGGCTGCTGCCCTTGGCTTGCATGATCAGGTCAGTGAAATAGCGTTCTACGAAGGAACTCAAACTTCTGCGAACAGCTTCAATCTCTAGCCCGGTCTTTTCCAACTGGTCTTCAGAGCGGCTTTTCAGCTCGCGGAGTTTGCTCACTTCCTGCGAGATTTTCTGATCGTTTTCGATGGCAACCGGCAGCTGCTTGTTCAGCACATCACGAATCACGCTGTTGTGCATTTCGCCGGCCAGCGCGGCGCTGCCGCCGTTGTTCTGGATTTTGCTGGTGGTTGCCGATTGCAGGCTGGCGATATGGGACAGCGTTTTGAACTGGCCGATATTGGCCAGCCAATGATCAAAACCCAGATCAAATGGATTGGCCGCCACCGCCACGATGGACAACTGGCCAACTTCCGCTTCGTTCAGCCCCACCAGCTCGCGCAGGCGGCCAGTGACGTTAGTACGTTTCACCGCCAGGTTGGTCTGGTAGTCCTGCTCGTCTTCGACGTCGGCCACTTCATCGAAACGGCTGAGGACAAACACCGTGCGTGGCAGCAGGTCCAGGGTACGGAACAGCCACACCAGATCGTCCTGGTGACTCTCTTTGATCGGGTTGGTGGAGTTCATTACGTAGAGCACCAGATGGGCTTCGCTCACGTATTTCCTGGTGATGTCTTTGTACTTTTCGATGGCGTTGGTTTCGGCGTTTACCTGTTCTTTGAAACCGAACAGCCCGGGGGTGTCGATCAATACAAAGTCGTCGCCCACTTCGTACACCTTCACCTCATTGGACGACTCCTGGTGGCTGATTTTCATGCTGGATTTATCCAGCTTTTCCATCCAGGCCGCGGCGATAGACGTCTTGCCTTCGGAGAAGCCGCCAATCAGGGCCACTTTGAGTTTTTCGCCGGCCACGCTGTCGATGGCGGTTTTCAGCTTGCCTTTTAGCGCCGGGTCAACAAGTACGCCGGCGGCTTCGCCTTGATCGAGGAATTTGAGCAGTTTGCCAAGCAGCTCTACCGAACGCGCTTGCTGAGCCTTGAATGTATCGAGGGTGTTTTCCATTACAGGGTTCCTGCATTGTCGATCTGGCGGGAAATGTTAGTTAGCTGATCGGTCGATTGGCCCAGTAGCTGCACCAGGCTGGCGGTCTGGGTGATGGGGGCTTCAAGTGCCTGCTCCAGCACGCTGATTTTTTTCTCCATGTCCGCCAAGGCGGTTTTCAAACCGTCGTGGAGCAAGGTGCGTAATTGGCCGGTGGCTTCGCGCAGGTTGCTATCAACGGCCTCGCGCTGCTGAGACTTCTTGTAGTCGGGGCTGAACGCGCTTCTTACAGCCTTGTAAGAGGATAAAACAAGGCCGGCGAGCGCGGGGGCAAGTGCCAGCAAGCCGGCTCCGCCAGTAAAGATCGCCGCAGCAATGCTGCCGGCCAGGCCAATCAACAGGGTGCCGACCTTGATGCCGTTGTCGATCTTGATCTTGAGACCGAACTTGCCATTGAGCTTGGTATTGCCGAGTTTGGCGTAGATGCCAGTCAGTTCGCGGGCCTGCGCTTCGAAGCGGGCAAGAATGTCTTCGGCTTCCTTTTGGAAGCGCTCGACCTCCTTCGCGATGGCACCCGGAAGCCGATCGCTCAGTTGCTTTTGCTGGGCGTCGATGGTGTCGCGGAACGCTTGCTTGAACTCATCGTTGCTGATGTCGGCGTCGATGAGTTTGTACATCGCATTTCGCACGTCGCTGACAAACTGATCTATCTCGGTTTCACCGGCTGATTCCAGGCGTTTTTTCAGGGATTTAAAGCTGCCCTTCAATTGCACCTGGGCACTGCGGCCGTCCAGGCGGAGGTTCTCCAACAACTGGCTGAACCTGCCTTTGAGCTCTTTCAGCGCTGTAACCGTCTGGTCCAACGCGTCCTTGGCCTTATGGAAGTTGGCCCGGGTTATCTTGGCTTCGCTGCCATCAAGCAGCTTGCCGTTGAGCAGGTACAAAAACGCGCGCAAGCGGGTTTTTTCCAGCAGTTCTTCGGCGTCGAAGTCAGCAAGAATCTTGGTGCGCCGAGTGGCATTTTGCGAGTTGGGTGCAAAGTGATCGGTTGAGGCCAGAAACGCAGGCAGTGCCGAGAGGGGAAACACCTCGCGGTAGTGGTCGCCAAGCTGCCCGCGCATCTTCTCGTTGAGCCCTTCCAGGCTCACGGCTTCGTCTTCGGAGATTAGCGGGCGGTTTGTAAGCGAGTGTTTAGGGTTGGTGATTTTCTTGTTGAAAATCGTCCAGACCTCGGTTTGCGCGCCCAGGTGTTCCTTGATTTTTTCCAGAGTGCCTTTGCGTTGCGCGTCACCGGTTTGTGGTGGCGCCGCCTGGTTGGTGACGTAAAGCACGGCGTGGGCAGTTTGCACGGCTTTCTCGATCTGGCTGACCACCAGCCCCTCGTTACCCTCGATGCCGGGCACATCCAGCAAGGCGAATGGTTGGCCGTTCAGCTTCAAGTCGTAGCGCTGGGTTTGGCGGGTGAAATCGGCACGGCCATCGCCAATGATTTCGCCGTCGCCCAACGTTTGCAGCTTTACCAAGTGGCTTTCGCTTTCCTGCGTTTGTTGCACGAGTTGTTGTGCCAGCGCGTGTTTGCCTCGCTCCACTTCGCTGAATTGGGCGCGCAACGGCTCAATGGCACTGTCACGGGCGGCAGCCACCAATGGCGGCTGCTGCTCGGCGAGTACCAGTTGCGCCTCTTCCGGCATTGGCTTGAACAAACGAATCAGCTTCTGCCAGAGCGAGGCGGTTTCCTTGCGCTCGGCAATAAGCGCCCTGAGGGAACTAATGGCATCAAGAGCATCGCTGTGCAGGCGGTTATGGTGCTCGGTAGTGTTGTCGAGCTGTTGCGCCAGCCCGGCAAGCTGAACGTCGGTCTGTTCAACGGCCTGTTGCATGCGCTGCAAGTTCTCTTCGCTTAGTTCGTATTTGATTTGTAACTCACGGAATGCGTGTTGATGGGCGACCTTGGTAGGCTCTTGCAGCAGAATGCGCAGGGTTTCAATAAGGGTCGATTTTCCCGCACCGGTTTCGCCATACACCGCGATAGTGAAGGTTTTCCACTCGGCGTTTTCCTGGAGTTCCTTGAGTTGTGCCTTCAACGTGGTTCGTTGCTCGTTCAGCAGTTCTCGCGCGTCTTGTTGTGCCAGATTCAACGCAGGATCGGTCGTCTGGTTGCTCAGCGACAGAGCGATACGCGCCAGCTCATCATTGACGTGCTGATAAATATCGCTGGCCGTTTTGAGTTCGAGCGTCATCGTGCTTACTTCCTGTAAATGAAACGGTTCAGGCAGGGGAACGGTGGTAGCCAGCCCCTCCTCCAGCACTCCTAAACCTTGAACTTGCGAGGTGGTTTTGAACCGTACCTGGGTCAGCACCTCAGGGAGATGTTTCCAATAGTCGCTGTGACCGAAGCCGGCGATCCGGATATTCTCGAAATGCTCAACCTCGTTGCGGCCCAGGCAAACTTCCCCTGCATTCTTCAGCAACGTCCAATCCGATTTGGAATAGGCATTGATCAAACGGCCTTTGAGCACACCGCGCATTTGATGCGCCTCGGCGGGCTCCACAGTGACAGCGGCAGCCATCAGCAACACATCATTGACGGCGAGCGAATGTGACTGCGCGGCGACAAGTTTTTTCAGGCTACTGATAATCAGACGCCCGCCGAGCGAATGACCGATCAGGTTGATCGTGTTGATACCAAGGTGGTGGTCGCGCAAGTATTCGCTCAGTTGGTCGAGTAGCGACTCGCCCATTTCCTCGGCTCGCGAGCGTATTTTCCAAAAATGCGAGCCACGATCGACAGCAGCCACGGCGGCACAAATCGGCAACGACACGTCACTTGAAACCTTGAGTAGTGTTTTTGACGTCCGATTGAAACGGGCAAAATGGCTGGACGGCCAGAAGGCGAAAATATTCGTGTGGCATCGAATGGATTCAGGAATGCTCGCCAGCAAGGTTTGCCGGTCTTTAACACTATGGCCGGCGCTATAACCGTGGATGAAGATATTCGCTTCATTCGATCCGTGGCTTTCGTTTCCTAGGCTGCTGAACGTAAATAGTTTGCTCATCGAGTTCTCGATATCCCTGTTACTTCAGCCAGCTAGACGATGCATGCACCCGTATTTTTTTCGCCCAGACCAAAGGGCCCCGGCAGGCTGTCCAGATCACGCTGCAGCATACGCAAACTTATTGAGATGCCTTCTTCGTGCAGTTTTCCAGCAACGTAGTGGTCGCGCGACGCTGAGGTTCTCGTGGGATTAGTCGTAAAAAAGCGAGCTGCCTGAGCAGCGTACCCTTCGCTTCGGACATCACAACTTCCTTGTTAAAGAGGATGAAAAATGGCGGCTACACGCCGCCATCTCTTTGACGACCATAACTTACCAGATGGCTCATTGCTATAACCGGCCGTTAAGAAGCCCGGCCGGCATAGCCTGCCTTAACCCTGCATTAGAATGTGTCGCCCAGACCAATGCGAGATGAACTACCCCTCGCAGAAGGTTGTAGCCTGTCGGTTAGGGCGATCAATGTGACCAAAGACCGCAACATCCTACCCATACGGTAGGCCGCCGACACCGGCGACAACGCGCGTAATCCGTGGCTTGCAGCATGGCGCCAGAAGTGGCGACTGTAGCCAGATCTCCCCTCCGGCCAAGCCCCTGCGCAGGGGAAGGCTCTGCATTCCCCTGCGCAGGGGCTCACATTTAAAAGACAACGAACGGCTAATCGCGCATCCCACACTACTCACGATTATGGTCCTTAGCAGCTCGATGACCTTTTCATGGCGACAACGGCGACAGTGGCGACAACCCCCGTCCTGCCTGGACTGGAGCGTGGCGACAAAAGTGGCGACAGTCGCCACTTTATCGCCGAAATCGTTTAAAGGCTTGACCACTTTTGGCCACCGGCGTACGAATGAATGCGCAAGCCGCTGTCATCGACAGCAACCCTTAGAGGTAGCCCGAACCTAAAAGGCTACGCCACATGGTGGGTGGTTCTCCCCAAGTGCGACTAGCGTCCGGCAGCTCGCACGGTCACAGCACTCGCTGTGATGGATGCCTACTTAACATCAATGACGTCCGCAGCATCTGCTCTCCACTCTGCTGCCCTGCAGCAACGCCACCGCTTGGCTCATTCGCTGCGCCAACTCGTGCCCGTCTCTTTCTTCAGGAAAGAGACCGGCGCTCCTACCATTGCTGCAGCCCTGCTCGCACGGGCCTTTGCGGCTTTCCCCCTCGTGACAATCGGCATGACAAACATCGAATGCTCACTCGCCACAGCGATGCCGATGATGGTGCCGCAGCCCACGGAATGGACTGCACCTGACTGACAGTCAGGCATGCCCCGGTCATCACCTCGCTGCCTTCACCCGACTCAGGATCTCGCGGTGCCGGTTTCGTCAGCCAGTGCAGCCTCCACCCGCCCACCGCTATCGGTGTTCAGGAGGCCAGATCATGAGATGCCCACGCTCCCGGTCGTAAGGAGCCGTCAGTCCCGCGTAAGTGGACAACCCTCACAGGTCGCAGGGGCCTTGATCCCTGATAACACTCAACAACCGTGGCGGGATGAGTGAGGACGACGTCGATAGTCTCAGGAGAAGTGCGATGCAACTGTGCGAAGCGTTCGAACCACCACAACCCTTGCTGGAATACCAGCAGGCGCCACTGCCCTACCCGGTCGAAGCACTCGGGGATCTGTTGGGCCCTGCGGTCGAACGACTGGCCGAGGTGATCGGCGTACCCTGCGCCATGGCTGCGCAATCGGTGCTGGCTACCACGGCCTTGGTGAGCCAGGGCCATGCCAATGCCCAACTCGACGGCCGAACTTATCCGCTGTCCCTCTACCTACTGACGGTGGCGTCCTCGGGTGATCGCAAAAGCGCGGTGGATCACCTGGCACTGAAGGCGGCGCGCGACTGGGAACGACAGCAGTGGACCCTGTATGCGGAAAAGCTCAAAACCTATCGCGCCGCTACCAACATCATGGCCAAACCCAAAACCTCAAATAAACACGCGGAGGCGGAAGGCGGTGAGCTGTCCGAGCCGGTACCGCCGAGACTGATCATTGCCGACCCCACCATTGAGGCCCTGGTCAAAAGCCTGTGCCATGGCTTGCCCAGCATGGGCTTGTTTAATGATGAAGGTGGTCAGTTCTTGGGCAGCAGCACCATGAGCAAAGAGAACCTACTCAAGGCGATCACCACCTTGTCGACACTGTGGGATGGCAGCCCGATCGATCGGGCGCGCTCCATGGCGGGGGAAAGTCTGCGGGCCTATGACCGTCACCTAAGTCTACATCTGATGCTACAGCCCTACCTGGCCAACCAACTGTTCAAAGACCCGGTGATCAATGGCCAAGGCATCCTCGGCCGTTGCCTGATCAGTTGGCCCGAGCGCCTGGCCGGCCAACGACTCTACAAGGCGATCGACCTGACCCGAGATACCAAAGTCCAGCGCTACCAACAGCGGATCACCGCCCTGCTGCAAAAGCCCTGGCCGCTTCACCAGGATGGCTCTCTCAATCCCGCCACGCTGGAGCTGACTCCCCGCGCCCGTCGTGCCTGGATAGATATTCACGACACCATCGAGTGCCAGTCTGGCGAGTTCGGCGAGTTGGCCGGCGTCCAGTCTGTGGCGGGCAAGGCGGCGGCGAATGTACTGCGTATCGCGGGCGTGCTGGCCATGGTTGAAGAGGCCAGTGCGCTGGACGAGGCACACATCCAGCGTGCCTCCACGCTGATGGATTACTACCTGGCCGAGATTCAACGCCTGACCGAACAAGAGCCGGTCAATAGCCGACGCGAGGAAGCAGATCGGCTGCTGCGCTGGCTGGTGCAGAAAGGCTGGACCCAGTTCACCGTCCGCGACGTCAATCGCAACGGTCCTCGTTTTGCCCGCAAGAGCGCTGACCATACCGCCTCTTTATTGGTCGTACTGATCACTTTTCGCTGGCTGAGCAGCCGCGACGGAAAAACTTTCGAGGTCCGCCATGTTCCGCCTCAATGACGCGGTGCGCTGCTACAAGGCGCAACATCAATCGCCACCTGAATCGCGGCGTGTCGCCGCTTCTGTCGCCAGCCTGTCGCCACGCGCCGGGCCAGAAACAACGAGGGTTGTCGCCACTGTCGCCGCTGTCGCCACACCACCCCTGGAGCCAGCCAACCTTGCCCTGCTGATCGAGCAACTGCGCGAAGAAGGGGCACTGCTGCAACACCAGGAGAACGCCCTCCTGATCCGCCCGACACACTGGCAGCAAGTGGACAGGCTTAGCCCCCACTGGAAAGCCCTGCTGCTCTATCTGCAGACAAACGAAAACGGTGATGACAATGGCACTGGTCGGTCGACGTGATGGTCGCAACTTTGGCTACGGTCGTCAGCTGAGCTACGCCGGCCCACAAGCGCTCAAGGATCTGTTTGCCGGCGGCCACTTCGCCACGGTCAAAGCGCATAGCGATCGCTGGCAAGCATTCGTGCGTTGGTGTCGGTCAGAGGACGGTCCCGGTTACAACGATGCGCGCCAGATCGATCGCCGGACGCTGCAAGACTACGCCGCGTATCTGCGCCAGCAGATCCAGCAAGGTGAACTCTGCATCGCGACCGCGCAGAACCGCCTGAGCAGCGTCAACCGCACCCTCGCTGCGCTGCGCGGTGATCAGGACGTGAGGATCGCTAGCCCGAGCCAGGCGTTAGGACTGCAGCGCTCGAGCGTACGCACCCGCGCGCCGGATGGCCAAGACCAGCAACAGGTGCGGCGAGTACTCGAGGCACTTGGCGAACAGCACCACGAGCGGGTGGCCGCGATTGTCCTGTTGGCCCGAGCAACTGGCATGCGACTGCGCGAAGCGATCCTGGCTGACCTGCCACGCTTGCAGCGCGAAGCCGCTCACTTAGGCCGCATCAACATCCAGGACGGCACCAAAGGCGGCCGCTCAGGAGCTTCAGCGCCGCGATGGGTTGTGGCCAATGAAGCGGTGAAGGCGGCACTACAGTTGGCTCGTTATACGTCGCTGCCCCGCAGCCGCAACTTACTGGCCCGAGACGAAAGCTACGCCGTATTCCTGCACCAAACCGTGCTCCCCGCCCGCGAAACGCTACATGAACACGGACTGAAGGGTTTCCATGAACTGCGAGCGGCCTACGCCTGCGAGCGTTACGAGCAACTCACTGGCCACACCGCACCAGTCAACGGCGGCCACTGCTATCGCATTGACCGCGACCTTGATCAACAGGCGCGGCAACAGATCAGCCTTGAGCTTGGGCATAACCGAATCGATGTAGTTTCGGCCTACATTGGAGGTCGAGCGTGACCAAACCCTTCGATATGGCGCTGTTCCTGAGCGGCGTACTGACCGGCTCGACGGCCACGCAGCAACGCCACCTACGCCAAGCCCGAGTCATGCAAGCGGCCATTCAGCAGCGATGGCAGCGAGACAATCCCTGGACCTGGCAGCGCAAGCATGTGCGCTGGTTTCTCACTCAGCATCTGAAAGACCATTCCGACGCCACCTGGTATTACTATCGTCTCACCGCGCTATTGGTCTGGAAGCGATTAGGGAACGGCCGAGAATTGCTGATCTGACGCTCGAGTCGTGGATAGGCAATCCTCCAGGTTCGCTTGCCCATCTATCTCAGCGTGGATATTCTCTTGCGGATAAACCTGCTCGAAAAACACCGCCACAATGGCAAAAAACAACCCAAACAGGTTAGTCGTGACAGATACAAACTCGCCAGCGCAGCCTTGCTGCGGCTCCAGATCTTTGCCCTGAGTGGGGGTGCCCGAGCATCGGATTAACATCCCTCCTTCTCAATGCCACATCTATCGCATTTCATGTCGCAGAGAATTGAGCACCTGCAACAGACTCACGCGACATCGCACAGCCTTTACCGTCAAGCCCGAGTGAGTCGTCGCATAACTTAGGAGTTAAGCGACGACTGTGGCTTGGAGCGACAGGCAGCTATCTAGGATGACACCATCGATCGGGCCAAGCGAGCCGAGCTAGCCCGCCGCCGCGCGCGCTCTGGCGTACAGCCACCCCTGGAGCCCAAAGACGAACATTAAGGTTGAGGTCGTTCAACTGGAAGTTCGCGGTGGGAATTCGTACACGTCCGTGGAGCTACCGGCCTCGGCCCACTGCAAATGATGGAAGTCGAAGGACTGCTGCAACTGCGGCTTGACGATGCGAAAGTATGGCGAGACGTCGAAGTCGCGTGGCACGAACAGGCTGTAGTTGCGGATGTGTAACAGCTCGCGACACGCCTGCTCTACCGCCGGATGCAGGGGATCGCGGCTGTCGATCTCCGGCAGGATTGGATAGTGGATTGACTCGAAAGCCTGTGCCAGCAACGTCGAACAGATCGCCCGAGTGGGGGGAACCACTGCCAAACGCGATCATCCGCCGCTTCAGTCACCCCGGTAGCGGCGGTCTCACCAGGTAGCGGGCAAGATCGAACAGGTTGCGCAGATCGTAGCCCTGTCCAAGCCGCCCGCGCACGAAATCCAGCAACGCCGCGAGGTCGGTCTCATCCAGCCCGATCGGACGGCAGATGCGAGTGTGCTGGTCCAGGAAGTCCGCCAGCAGCACCAGGTGCACTCCGGCCACTACATCGGCCTCGATCAGCTCGCGCACCGGCTCGCTAGCGCCGGACATAGGTCCCAGGCGGTCACCGACGTATAGCGCGGCGTGCGACCAGGTGGACTGGGTCAGGTACTTGATCGCGCTGGAGAGGCGGCTGGTGCCTTCTACCAGCAGCACATCGCCCACCCGCAGGGTGGCGGCGAGGTGTTCCGGCGGGAAAGCCGGCAGCTGGCTGTGGCCGGGGCGGGGCGTGGCCGCGTCAGGTGGCCGGCTAGCCGAAGATCAAGGGCATGCAACAACGACATCATCTGCTCCAGGTTGGGCTGACGACAAGGCTAGCGCAAAGCCACGGGACAGGCTCACCTCGCTAGGCCAGCCAGAGATCATGCCGAGATAAGGCAAAAATTAGGACATTCCCGTTGCTGGCTGTTGTTCTATAAAGACTTTAGCGCAAACCACTTCAAGTCCTCCTGAATGGCTGGCCACCTCACCGACACCACCTTCTGATTCTCGGCTAAGGCAAATGCATTCGAGCTAGGGCCGAGGCTCAGGCGTGACCGGATTTAACTTATGGGCGATGTCAGATGTTCATGATCATCCCAAGTTTTTGAAATATCTGTTTTTTATCCCTTCCAATCACGCTATAGATTCATCGAAAGTTGTTCATGGGCAAAGCAACTATGGCACCTTCCGTCGGCAGGATATCGAAGAAGCCCCCAGTGCCCTTATGCACGGCAGCTCTACTTCGGCTCACCTTTACAGACTTATATGCATCCGACGTACAGTCAAAGATGCAGATCGGAGAGTCTCAGCGCAGGTCGACCAGCTGCAGATCGTCGTGCTGCAAGGATAATCGGGTGTTAGTACTCGAAAACGGTTGAAACTGCTTAATAAGCTCGGAGGAAAGTATCATTATCACGTATAGAAAAGCAGCACAGGCAGGCTTTTCGAACTATCGAGAACGGGGCCAAGATTGGAGCGGTCGTGGAGGAGGTTAGTAAGCAATTAGCCGCAAGTGGGTATTCGCCTTGAGACTATTGTCATCAAGGTCGGTGAACTAAATCTTGATTACCTGGCTACTTTTTCGGAGCGGTCGTGGCCGAGCAGTTTAACGAACTAGGTAAGATTGTCATGTTAATATAACTCTTAATTTTGATCTGTTGCTTTTATTCGGAGCAGAGGATACCCAATGAAAAATTGGAACCTTCGACGCATTGATCAACACTGGCCGGCAACAAGGTCGCATTCGAGCCACCGAATGCTGGATGCCTTTCGGCAGGTGAGTCCAGCCACTGACAGCATTGCGTAGGGAACGCATATCGATTAGCACTCATCTCGACAAACGCTTGGACGATTGTGCATCAAATGAGGATATGCTGGCTGGCGCGGTGCAAAACCTGCGACTTTTGACCAATTTTTCTCCCAGGGCACTAGCCATGAGATCGATGCGCAGGCACTGAGCAGAATTGAACTAACCCAACAACAGATCAGTAAAGCCATCCCAAGGCCGGAAGCTTTCAGTGTGCTACGTCGAAGGTGAGCTAACCATGAGCTGCGCTCCAATGTACACCTGTCATAACAGATGTTATATTGAGTACGTACTTCAGATTTGTATTGCTGGCAGACAGAGGCCAAGTCATGACGCAAAAATTTAACTGTTTTGCCAGCGAAGTCAAAGCCCTGCGCAAGAAGTTGATTATGTCGCAGGAAAATTTAGCCGCAGAATTAGGTGTGAGTTTTGCAACTGTCAACCGCTGGGAAAACGGTAAGACTCAACCATCAAAATTGGCAAAAAATCAGTTTGAACGCTTTTGCGAATTACAAAAAAAACAAGGAGCGTTATAAATGGCAAGCAGCAACTTTGATTGTCTCAAACACCATGATGAACTTCTGGTTCGCCTAGCCCAAACAGCCGAAACCTGCTTTGTACCAGACCCTAATACAACACTCATAAAAATGCGTCAGCTGGGAGAAGAGCTAGCTAAAACCATCGCCTCACGTGTCGGTGTCGAATCCGGTTCTGACATCAAGCAAGTTGATTTGTTGCGCGATCTGGACTACACCCTAAGGCTAGATATTCAAATAAAAGATGCTTTCCACGCTCTTAGAAAGCTGGGCAATCCTGCGGCTCACGATATTACATCTTCGACCCATCGAGATGCACTCAAAGCTCTACAGGTGGGGCACGCACTAAGCGCTTGGTTTCATATCAGCTTTGGCGGGGATAAAGCCAAAGATTTTAAGCTCACTCCCTTCGTTAAGCCGAGGGACCCTTCGGAAAAAGTGCGTCAGCTCGAAGAAGCGCTACTCGAGCTACACAAGCAAAATAGGTCCGCAGAAGAACGTTTGGCCCACGCGGAACAATTAAAGCAAATAGAGGCACTTAAAGCCGCAGCCGAGGAGCAGCGCGCCGAGAAAATGGCTGGCGAGAGTAAGGTGTGGGAAGAGATCGCCACCGAACATGAGGCCAAGCTAGTCGAGTATCGTGCAAAGATGGATGCCGCGAATGTTATGTATAAACTAACATTCCAAAGTCAAGCCCCACAACAGCAGGCCGAACAAATCCGGCGAGTCGAAAAAAACACTCTACAACTTAACGAAGCCGAAACCCGTATTTTAATCGATGAGCAGCTGATTTCTGCGGGCTGGGAAGCCGATAGCGTCAATCTCAAATACTCCAAGGGCGCGCGCCCTGTACCCAATGAAAATAGAGCTATTGCTGAATGGCCATCAGGCTCCGGCCCCGCTGACTACGTACTTTTTATGGGGATGACTCCCGTTGCAGTAGTTGAAGCGAAAAAGAGTGCAAAAAGCGTTTATGGCAGTATCGATCAATCTAAACGCTATGCTAAGGAGCTGCAAGAGCAGAATGCTTTTATCATCGAAACTTGCTATGGAGAATTTAAGGTTCCACTAACTTTCGCCACTAACGGACGTCCCTATTTAAAGCAGCTAGAAAGAGAAAGCGGGATCTGGTTCTTGGACGTACGTGATAACAGTAACCGCCGAAAAGCTTTGAAAGGCTGGTACACACCACAAGAAATAAAAACCTACCTCCGACAAACTCCACAAAAGGCAGAAGCCGAGCTGGATATAATGGATTTTGATTACAACCTGAAGCTGCGCGACTATCAGGTTGATGCAATCAAAGCGGTCGAGGGTTGTATAAAACAAGGTAAAGAAACCGCATTAATTGCCATGGCCACCGGCACCGGGAAAACCAAAACTGCAATAGCCATGATCTATCGATTACTAAAAGCAGAGCGTTTTCGTCGTATCCTTTTTTTGGTTGACCGTTCAGCGCTAGGCATTCAAGCCACAGATGATTTTAGTGAAGTTCGTCTAGAAAACCTCAACACCTTTGCGGACACCTTTGAGGTGATGGGGATGGAGCAAAACAAAGCGCCAAAGATCACACCAGACGACGGCACTAAAGTGCATGTCGCCACTGTACAGGGGCTGGTGAAACGCCTCCTATACCCCGGCGATAACGACAATAAACCAAGTGTGGGCCAATACGATTGCATTGTGGTAGACGAGTGCCATCGGGGATACCTGCTCGACCGCGAGTTAAGTGACACTGAAATCCTATTTCGCGACCAGCAAGATTACCAATCAAAATATCGTTGCGTTATCGAATACTTTGATGCCTTTAAAGTCGGCTTGACCGCAACACCGGCTCTGCATACCACCGATATATTTGGCCCGCCGGTTTTCACTTACAGTTATACTGAGGCCGTACTTGATGGCCACTTGAACGATCACCTGCCGCCAGTTCGCATTCACACCAAGCTGGCCGAGCGAGGGATCAAGTATGCCGTGAACGAAGATGTAAAGGTATACGATGCTGAAAAAAACAGCATTGAAACTTACAAAACACCTGATGAACTAAACTTCGATGTGGCTGACTTTAACCGTAAGGTCATTGCCCCAGAATTTACCAAAGCCGTCACTCGATGGCTGATCGAAAGCGATTCGATTAATCCCTACTCACCAGCCAAAACCCTAGTTTTCTGCGTCACCGACAAACACGCTGACGATGTCGTCGAAGCCTTCAAAGCAGCCATTGAGAACTACCATGGCGAAGTGGAAGACGATACCGTGCAAAAAATCACAGGCGCTAGCGATAAACCTCTAGCGAAAATCCGCAGCTACAAAAACGATCGCTTGCCCAATATCGCAGTCACTGTTGATTTGTTAACAACCGGTATAGATGTCCCCAGTATTTGCAATTTGGTGTTTTTACGCCGAGTCAACAACCGTATTTTGTTTGAACAGATGTTGGGGCGCGCTACCCGTCTGTGTCCTGCAATTGGCAAAGGCCCATTTCGTGTCTACGACGCTGTGGATATCTACAAACAGTTAGAGAAAGTCAACACCATGAAGCCGGTGGTGACTAACGTTAACATCAAATTTAGTGAACTCGCAGTGGAAATGACCCAAGCCACCGCCCCAGATTTGCAAGACCTAGCAAAAAAACAATTTATTGCAAAACTTCAAGTAAAGAAGAATTTTTTAAGCGACGAGCAAGCTGAAAAATTTGAAACTATCGTCGGCAAACCACCTGCGGAATTTGCCAAAGAACTCAAATCCATGCCGCTAGAAATAGTCGCCGAATGGTTTACCAACCATCCTGGTTTGGGGGAATTGTTAGATCAAAAATTCTCAGGCAGCGGAGGCAGCGCTAAACCAAACCTGGTGCTTCACGACGGTGAAGATGAATTCACCCATACCACGACCGGTTATGGTGAAGGTAAAAAACCCGAAGATTATCTCAATGCTTTTCAAAACTTTATCAACGCGAACAGCAACCGGTTGCAAGCGATAAAAACAGTCATCAACAAACCCTGGACCCTAAGCCGCCAAAGTCTAAAGGAGCTTGCGGTCGAGCTGGACCTCAATCATTTTCGCGAAAAGGATTTGCAAACCGCCTGGCAAGAAGTAAAACAGGAAGAAATTGCCGCGCGCATCATCGGCTTCATTCGCCAAGCCGCATTAGGAGAAGCTCTAATCCCTTGGGAGCAACGAGTTGATCAAGCGCTGGAAAAAATTCTGCAGTCTCAAGTGTGGAAAACCCCGCAGCGTGAGTGGTTGCATTTGATCGCAGTACAAACGAAAGCCACTACTATCGTCGATGAGGCAAACCTGAATCAGGGTATATTTAGACATCAGGGTGGCGTTAAACGCGCCGACAAATTATTTGGAAAACCCGTAGTCGAAGTGCTGGAACGATTTAATCTAGCACTGTGGAACTAACTTTGTTTTATTTCTGCATAGTCGGGAATTTATAGGATGCAAATAGCATTATGAGCACTCAAGACCTCGTCGCCAAACTCTGGAACCTTTGTAATCTGCTCAGGGATGACGGCGTTACCTATCACGAATACATCAACGAGTTAACCTTTCTTGTCTTCCTCAAAATGGTCGATGAAACTGGGCAGGAAGAACATATCCCCGCGGGCTACCGCTGGATCGACCTGGAGGCCCATAATTCGGCCTCTCGGCTAGACGAATACAAAAAACTGCTTATTCATCTGGGCAGCCACGGCTCGCTGATTACCCAAGCAATATACAACAACGCCAGCACCGTTATTCGCAAACCCGCTACTCTTAACAAACTGGTTACGGAGATTGATAAGCTCGACTGGTACAGCGCCAAAACTGAAGGTTTGGGCGATATGTACGAAGGCCTGCTCGAAATTAACGCCACTGAGAAAAAATCCGGCGCCGGCCAATACTTTACCCCGCGCGTACTGATTAACGCCATGGTCGATCTAATGAAGCCGACATTGGACGATGTCATAGTCGACCCCACCGCGGGTACAGGCGGTTTTTTAATCAGCGCTCACCATTACGTTAATGCCCACAACAATATTCAAGCACTGGATGAGATCTCCTACGACAAATACCAGCACAAAACATTTTTTGGCATGGAACTGGTGCCTGACACCCGTCGCCTGGCAATGATGAACCTGATGCTGCACGATCTTGCCATTGACGACCAAAATGCCGGCATCTTTTATGGGGATACACTCAGCAATGAAGGCAAGCAACTCCCCTCGGCTACGTTGATTCTTGCCAATCCGCCTTTTGGCACCAAGCAGGGAGGCGGTATTCCTACGCGGGATGATCTAATTCACTACACCAGCAACAAGCAACTGGCTTTTTTGCATCTGATATACCACGTTATGCTTAAACCTGGTGGTCGCGCCGCCGTAGTATTGCCCGATAACGTGTTGTTTGAGGGAGGTACAGGCAAAATCATCCGGCAAGACTTAATGGAAAAGTGTAATTTACATACTATTCTTCGTTTGCCCACGGGTATTTTTTACGCGGCTGGAGTTAAAACAAACGTATTATTTTTTG
Organism: Pseudomonas mucoides; assembly: GCF_015461845.1. Taxonomy (GTDB): domain Bacteria; phylum Pseudomonadota; class Gammaproteobacteria; order Pseudomonadales; family Pseudomonadaceae; genus Aquipseudomonas; species Aquipseudomonas mucoides. The sequence goes on from NZ_JACOPW010000007.1 coordinate 220,141, forward strand.
ACAAACCTAAAGACCCAAAGAAAGACAAAGGTAATACTAAAAATGTATGGGTCTATGACTTACGCGCCAATATGCCGCAGTTTGGCAAGCGCACTCAGTTTAGTGCAAAACTTCTTGAGGAGTTCTATGAAGCCGTAGGCCATGATCTTACCCAAATAGATGAGAAATCGCGCCAGAATTTTGTTAAGAGACATGCAGAAGGTAGTGACATTGGTGATGTCGAAACATGCCGTTTACGATGCTTCAGCCGTGAAGTCGTTCGTGCTAAGGACGATTCCTTGGATTTGGCGTGGATTCGAAATAACAGCATCGAAGACAGCGCCAATCTGCCAGAGCCTGACGCGTTGATAAATGAAGTATTGGAGGAAATGGCAGGGGCGATGCTGGAACTGAAAGCGATCTTGGTGGAACTGGGCGCAGCAGAAGAAAATGAAGAGGTTATTCTGTGATCAGAGAATTACCAAAAAGCTGGGAAACCCCTCATTTAGAAGAACTACTTAACTTTGTCATCGGTGGGGACTGGGGCGAAGATCCAGAATTCGAAGGTGAGGGTTTTACTGAGGTTTTTTGTATTCGCGGTACCGAATTCAGACACTGGGAACAAGAAAAGGGCGCAACAAAAGTTCGTCGTAAAGTTAAAGTTTCTAGCCTTGAAAAAAGAATTTTGGAAGAAGGTGATATTTTAATCGAGGTTTCTGGCGGGGGACCAGATCAACCTGTTGGCCGAACTGTGTTGATTGATTCAAAATCTTTGGCCGTGAGGGACGAGCTTCCAAACGTTTGTACGAACTTCATTCGCCTGGCGAAGCCTAGCTCAAAAATAAATTCGGCATACTTGAATTATTACTTAAAAAGCTTTTATTTGTCTGGCGAAGTTACCAAATATCAGGGAGGCAGTAATAATCTTAGAAATTTGAAGTTTAAGGAGTATTGCAAGATACTTGTACCACTCGCCCCCTTAGACGAACAGACTTGCATTGCGAATAAACTTGATAGCTTACTCGCCAAAGTCAATGCGGCTCAGGCACGATTAGAGAACATTCCCCTCCTGCTTAAACGATTCCGGCAATCCGTCCTCGCCACCGCTGCTTCGGGTGAGCTAACTCGAGAATGGAGGGGGGACGTAGGCAGTCGTGAAGATTCTCTCACATGGGAATTTAAAAACCTACCTAGCAACTGGCAATTGAAGCTACTACCACAAGTGTCAGAAGCCAGATTAGGGAAAATGTTGGATAAAACTAAGAATCTCGGAAAACCCACTCGGTACCTCGGGAATATCAACGTTAGATGGGGGGCATTTGACTTAAATGATTTAAAAGAGATTCTTCTATCTGAGAAGGAATATGAGGAGCTAAAAATTAATGACGGTGACCTCCTGTTATGTGAAGGGGGCGAACCTGGCCGCGGCGCGGTATGGAAAGGCGGCGACAATGAACTAACTTTCCAAAAAGCGTTGCATAGAGTTCGTTTCGATGGAAGTGTGCTTGCGGACTTTGCATTGTTATGCATCGAAAATGACGCGCGCCAAAATAGACTTTCATTACTTTTCACAGGCACAACCATTAAACATCTAACAGGAAAAGCTTTAAAAAAATACCCTCTTCCTATACCTCCATTAGAAGAACAGAAAGAAATTGTCCGTCGTGTCGAGTCTCTTTTCGCACTATCCAATGCGGCTGAAAGGCAATACGATGAAGCAAAAAAACGCATCGACCGTTTAACTGAATCGCTTCTAGCAAAAGCCTTCCGCGGTGAGCTGGTGCCACAAGACCCCAAAGACGAACTAGCTTCGGTGTTGTTAAAACAGATTCAAGTCGAACGTGGACAACTAGTAGCAAATAAACCCAAACGCCAGGCCAGTACACGTAAAGCCGGCAACAAGAATAGCGATTTGAAATCGAGCAAGACAACCTACATGAAACTTTTCGAAGCACCTAAAAACTATCTTGTTGACCTGCTTATCAAGCTGGGTGATGAAGCGCATCCCAAGGTGTTATGGAGCAAAACCGAGCTCACGATCGACGACTTTTACGCCAAGCTCAAGCAGGAAATCCAAGCAGGCAGTATTGTGGATGACAACGTCTCGTCCGACCCGACCCTGCGCAAGCTAAAACTAGCCAAACCGGCGGCTTAACACACAAGGTAAGGGGAGTGAAGGTATGCGATTAGAGCGCCTTTATGTAAGGGATTACGGCAATCTGCAGGATTTTGAGTTCAAGCCGGCCCAGCAGCCACAAACTACTGTCGTGCTGGGTCGTAACGGTGCCGGAAAATCCAACCTTATCGAGGCATTGGTAGAGATTTTTCGTGATCTGGAAGCAGGCTCAGTAGCCAGCTTTTACTATGAATTAACCTATCAAGTCCGCGATCATGTAGTGCAAGTTACCAATACTCCTACAGGTCGCTCTCGGCAGCAGTTTACTGTCGATGGTCAAAAACTCACAGCCAAAGCCTTTAATGAAATGGCTGACGAGTATCTGCCTAAGTATGTATTTGCTTATTACTCCGGTTGGAACCGACGTTTAGAGAAGTTGTTTGATAAACCCACCAAAGAACTTTATAAACAATGGAAGCAAGGTAGCAGTAGTGACAACATTCCACTTCGCCGCCTGTTTTATTGTCGCAAAGATTACAGCCAGCTAGTATTGCTGGCGTTTTTTCTAATGGATGAAAACCCTAAAATCAAAGAGTTCCTCGTGGACTTTTTAAAAATAAATGATTTTGAATCTGCGCTATTTGTAATGCACAAACCATTTTGGCGCGGTAGCAAAAAACCAACAGAAAACGATCTTAAATATGGAGATCCGATTTTCTGGTATGCTAAGGGGGCATTTCAGAGTTTTACCGATCGTCTTTGGCGACATGCAATTGCCCCTATACGCAATGAGGAAACTGTCACTAAGGATTTTCGAGACCGCACAGAAGATCAAGAGCGTTTGTATTTATACATTAAAGACAAATCCACACTGAAAGAGCTGATGTATCCTGGAGAAGATGAAACACACTTCTTTGCCCATTTGGAAGGCTTGCACCTGTGTGATCTAGTAGATGAAGTGCGTGTCACCGTCGACCACAGTAAAGCCGGCCTGATCCGTTTTGACCAGTTGTCAGAGGGCGAACAGCAATTGCTCACCGTGCTGGGCTTATTACATTTCACTAAAGGCGAAGAAAGTCTATTTTTATTGGATGAACCAGACACCCACCTGAACCCAGCCTGGACTTACGAATACCTTAGCCTGCTGGAAAACCAAGTGGTTGATCAATCGTCACAACTGTTAATCGCTACCCATAATCCTTTAATGATCGGTGGCCTAAAGCGCGAGCAAGTGCGTTTGCTCAATCGCCACGACAAAGATGGAGAATACACTGTTAGCGCCGACATGCCTGATGAAGACCCGATCGGCATGGGAGTTGATGGTTTATTGCAGTCAGATATTTTTGGCTTGAAATCGGTGCTGCCTCCCAGCGTGGTCGAACGTCTTACCCAACGGTACAAGCTGTTAGGTGTTCGTAATAAAACGAAGAAAATGGCTGATGAGCTTGAAAGCTTAACGCGTGAGCTGGGCGAACTGGGCATCGCCCACAGCTTTCCGCACCCGTATTTTAATCAGTTTTCAATAGCATTAGCCCGTAATCCAATTATGACCAAGCGTAATTTTAGCGCTGATGATATTGCGGAACTGGAAGAACTTACTGATGAGTTGCTACAAGACATCATTGACCGAAAATACAATGAGGACCATCAATGAGATACATTGCGCTCCAGGAAAGCAATAAGGATGCATTAAAAGCTTGGGTAATAAGATCCAATGAATTATTGGAGGAAATGAAAGCTGAGCCGAACGCGAAAAAACGTAAAGCTATCATTCATCGCAATAAAGCGCATTGGCGAGAGTTTGGATTGTTAGAGTTTTTGAAAACCTTATCCAATGGAAAATGCTGGTACACCGAGGCGAGATTTACCGCTGAGTACCCACACCTAGAACACTTCCGACCCAAGAGCTACGCCCGTCAAGTGAGCGGTGTTATTTGCCACGATGGTTATTGGTGGTTGGCATTTGATATTGAAAATTATCGTTTATCAAAGCCAATGCCTAACACCCGCAAAGGAACTTACTTTCCATTACGTGATCATGCAATGGCGGTGTGTAAACCTGGCATCGCCGTCACCCGTGAAAGTCCTATGTTCCTTGATCCGTCAAATGAAGATGACGTTGCATTGATAGGTTTTAATGCATTGGGGGAGTCTGAACCTTGTAAGGAGCCCCCTATCGATTTAGATGAGTGGGATAAATTAAGGGTTGCGTTTTCTATCCAGCGCTATGGATTGAACGACAAAGATTTATGTGATCAACGAAAGGCATTATGGATCTCTATAAATGCCATGTTTGATGAGTTTGCAGTATTTGGCCTCAAGGCTAAAAGAGAATGTTGCATTGAAAGTGCGGGGAAGGCAAAACAGATAAGAGCCGAGTTAAAAAAATTTTTAAATCCTAGCAATGAGTTCACCGCACTTATACGCGATTGTTTTAAGTCCCATCAAGTTGGGCGCTCGCTATATCCGCAACTTTCGGCAATGTGATTTACCATATAAATTTTGCGTCATCGATACACTGATCATTCGGTTAGTCTTCTTAAACTCCTTATCATTGGAGTATCGGTCGATGTGCTGAGTCTCTTGCCCTTCAATAGATCCAAGGTGCCAGAATGCTGTGGGTCTATCTCCTTCCCGTTCACCAACAGTGGCAATTCTATCTTTGCGTGATAGGTCGTCCATCGCCGCCTAATTTTGAATAGGTGGGGTTCATGGAGCGCATACCCACCATCCCTACCAGCAGCCCAATGCGACAGGAAGAACCCAGCCAGTCCCCGGGCGACGAATTTACTCCACAGGAAAACTCAACGGTACAGACGAATCCTGATGAAAACCTGAGCGATGCAATTTTTCGGCTAAACGGTATTCCAATTGGTATTCCAACTAAAAACAAAAAAAGATATTAATGTTATAAATCAATATTTTACTGAACTGATTCAAATTACCCCGGCCCATCAAATACGAAGCAAGCCAAAACCCGCGAAGTGCGGGTTTTGTTGCATCTGGTGGTTGGTGATTTGCGTTTTACACAACCAGACCTACCCTGTCGTACTACTCCCAAGGATGGCACCATGAAATTTAAAACACTGATTGTCGTGGTAACCCTTTCCCTGACATCCAGCTGTGCGTATTACAACGACCGCACCACCGACACCAGCAAGAGCGGGCGGATTGCCTGTGAGGCCGAGCCTGCCAACCAGCCGGGTTGTTATACGAAGCAGTCGAAGGATTGGAGTTGGGGTGGGTTAACGTTTGGGGTTGGGGCTTCGAACTAGGCTCCGGACTCTCAGAAACCGCCGGGGCTGTAAGCATCTTTTAAACAAAAAATCCCGCCGTGATCCTACAGGCACTTTGATTTCTGGAGAGATTTCCGACAGGTTTTGGCGGTTGTCGGGTAGGAAGATGAGTGGATAGGCTTTGTCGGTCGCTGCGCATCAGCGATCGGGTGTGGAAACCCGAAGATAAACAAACATGTCCTCATGGCATACTGTCGCGCTTTTTTCGGCCGCAGGTTCAAGTTATGGCGGCTGTGCGTGGGAGACCTTCGGGTCTGCCGGGTTTTGTCCGTTTATCTCGGTTTTTCCACCTCGCGCACAGCTGCCACCCATTCGAGTGGAATCGGAAAAGTGGCAGCTCCTATGAATTAAAAGGACGATCTTGCCATGATTAAAGAAACCCCAAATCCACCTGCCGCGGATGACGTATCCCCCTACGAATCCCCCGACTCAAAAAAGCTCAACGACGCCGCTGACCGCGCGCTGAACCATTACCTCAATCCCTCCGCCCTCAAATCACCTGCGGCCCGCAAGCCGAGCACGATGTTTTTCGTTTCGCCGGATATGACGAACGAAGACCTGTTGGCCCATGCCTGTGAGACGTTGGCTTCGGCGAGTGTGATGACGAGTGATTTTGCGGCGTATCTGGAAGGGCCGCACCGGCATACTGCGATGGCGATTCAGCAGATTGTGATGCTGGCGGAACTGACGGTGAATCGGATGCTGGATAACGTTGAAGTGCCGAGATCTTCGCCACACCGCTGACCCCTTGTAGGCGTGAGCCTGCTCGCGACGGCCGTGTGTCAGTCACCCTCCTTTTTGAATGTACGATGGCTATCGCGAGCAGGCTCACTCCTACAAAAAGCAAATCCGGTGTGAGGCCAGGATCTACACCACTTTCAGCTCAACCGAAACATGCCCCCGCGTCATCCGTGAATACGGGCACATCTGATGCGCAGCGTCGGCCAGCTCACGCTTCACCCCATCTTCCAACCCGGGAATGTTGACGTTCAACCTGACCGCCAACTGAAAATCCCCACCACTGGTTTTACCCAGATCCACCTCGGCATCCACCGACGTGTCTTCCGGCAATTTGATTTTCATCTTGCCCGCCGCCACCTGGATCGCGCCGATAAAACACGCCGAATAGCCCAGCGCAAACAGTTGCTCCGGGTTGGTGCCGGGCTTGCCCGAGCCGGGGGAGCTGAAGGTGACGTCGAGTTCGCCATCGCTGGACTTGCCGGTGCCGGTGCGGCCGCCGACGGTGTGGGTTTTTGCGGTGTACAGAACGGTTTCCAGTGCAGTACTCATGGCCGTGACTCCTGAAGGGAAGCGACAGAATAGGCAAGCCTAGCAGCGCAGCGTCCACGCATCGGTGACGTTGGTCGGATGAAAAAAAGGCACTGAGCGATGATCGCCAGTGCCTTTTTTGTGCCTGAAAAACTGTTAGCGCGACAGCATGAACGTGTCGTACTCCAGATCTTCCAGCGCCGTGGTCAGCCGGTGTAAGCCCAGCAATACACAGATCAGCAGCGACAGCGTAAACCCGTATCCGAAGAAGCTCGGGCCGAGGTACATGCTGAACAGCGTCAGCATCGCGTTCAACACCGCGAACAGCACGCACAATTCCAGCACCACGGTGCGTTTGTCCAGATAGAAGAACACGTTGAGCAACGCCATGAACACCACCTGAATGCTCACGCCGATCAGGTCGATGTAGAACAGCGGCAGGTAGTAACTGGAGATGCCCAGCCAATCGAGCAAGCGCGGCGCGAACAGGAACAACAGCACCGCCGTCAGGCCCTGGACCTTGCAGATTTCCAGCAAGCCCTGGCGGATCGACAAGGTCATTTCGGTTTTCAGCTGACCGATGTGCTGCAAGGTTTCGCCTTCGCGGATTGCCCGGAACAGACGGTCGTACCACTCGGCAAAATCGGTTTCGATGCGCACCAGAAACACCGCCATGCCAGGGATGATCGCCAGGTACGCGAGGAAAATCGGCAAGTCGTACAGGATCGACGCGCGCAGCGGGCCAACGATTGCGTTGGAGGTGCCGGGGTTGAACCAGAACATGAATTTGTCGATCCAGATGCCCAGGTTGTAGAAGAAACCGGTGGCCAGCAGGCTGAGGAAAACGTTGCGCCGTGCGAGGAAATCGAAGGCGATGAGTTTCTCGGCCCGGTACTCGCGCAGGATGTCGTAGAGGAACAGGAACAGCAGCGTGCTGTGCCCGATCAACAGCGCCAGCAGCAAGCCCGGCATCTGCAGAAAGCTCAGCAGGTAAGCACTCGCGACCATCAGCGTGTAACCCACCAACATCACCAGCAAGATGCGGTTATAGGCCTTCATCCCCGAGAGGAAGATGATCACCAGCCACAAGTTGCACAGCACCACAAAGTTGGCCAACACCAACACGCGGTAGATCAGCGGCTGGTCGAACAACAGACCCAGTACGATGATGCCCAGCAGCCCCGCGCCCAAGGTGACCAGCAACAACACGCCCAACAGGTTGGGCAGGATCTGATCGTACTTGTGCTCGAACAACCGGTCGGACACGAAGCGGGTGAAGAACAACTGCAGGCCGCCCGTGAGGATCAGCGAGGTGGCCATCAGGTACGTCACCGTCACCAGAAACTGCCCGACCAAGGCGTTCGGCAGCAGCAAGCCGATACTGATGATCCCCACCAGCATCACGCTGATGATCGACAACACCCACGGCCCGGAGCTGATCAGCCCCGCGTAGACGTAGGCGTGCAACGTCGCGGTGTAGGAATCACGCGAAAGGATTTTTCGCAGTTCGAAGCCAATCCCGGCCATTTAACTGTTCTCCATGGCAGCTTGATACAAGTCGCGATAACGCTGCAGCATCAAGGCTTCGGTGTAGTAACGAGTGACCCGCAACAAGCCACTGGCCTGAGCGGCCTGCCAGCGTTGCGGGCTGCGCAGCAGTTCGAGGATCGCCGCGCTGGTGGCTTGCGGGTCGGCAATCGCCACCACTTTGCCGGCGTGCCCAAGGTCACGGTCTTCGGCGCTGCCGCCTTCGATCAACTCACGGCACGAGCCGACGTCGCTGCTGACCACCGGCGTACCGGCGGCCCAGGCTTCAAGGATCACCAGCGGTTGCGCCTCGCTGATCGAGGTCAGCACCATCAGGCCGAGTTTCGGCAAGATCTCCTGAATGCGCTGGAAGCCGAGGAAATGCACCTTGCCCTCCAGGCCAAGGCTGGCCATCAGGCTGCGGCATTCGCTGACGTATTCCGGGTCTTCCTCTTCCGGGCCGACGATCCAGCCCTCGGCGTGCGGCATGGCGCTGATCACGCCGCGCATGGCCCGCAGAAAGGTTTTGACGTCCTTGATCGGCACCACACGACCGATCAGGCCGACGACCGGCGCAATGCCGTGGGCACGGGATTCCAGCGCGGCGGTCCACACCGGCAGGTCGATACCGTTCGGAATCACCTGGGTGCGGGACGCCATGGCGCCGTCCTTGATCTGCCGCTGACGGTTGCCGTCGTACAGCGCGATGATGTTGTCGGCGCTGTTGTACGTCAGCTGGCCGATGCGTTCAAAGAAGCGTACCCACAAGGTGCGGATATAACCCGAACCGGCATCAAGGCTGCGGTTCAGCGCCTGGCCGGAACTCTCGGCGATCCAGCTGGCCTGGGCCAGGTCGATCTTGCGTTCCTTGGTGTAGATGCCGTGCTCGCTGAGCAAATAGGTGCAGTTCCAGCGTTGCTTGAGGATGCACCCGAGAAAACCCGCGTAGCCGGTGGAAATCGAATGCAGCACCCGCGCTTTCGGCATCCGTCGTGCGGCTTCGGCGAGCATCAGCAACGGCGACTGCATCGAGCGCAGGGTCCAGAAATAATTGACGAAGGACGGGTCGGCGCAATGCTGGCGGTAGCCTTCGCTCAGGGTTTCCCAACTGGCGCGGCTGCGCAGCACATCGTCGAGGGTCATGTCGCCCTGGGCGATGCAGTCGAGCAAGCGTTCGCCCATGTCGAGGTCAGGCGCGTCCGGGTGATGCAGGAAGCGATACAAATCCTGAAGTTGCTGTTGGTCAGCCTCGCGCGGATCGCCCAGCGTCTTGGTCGGATGCGTGGCATCTTCGAGGAACACTTCTTCGATGTGCAGCACGTTGGCCGGCACGTCATAGCGGCGCGCCGAATACGCCTGACGCTGCCCGCCGATGAACATCACCGAAAAGGTCAGTTCCGGCAGGCCGAGGATCATCTGGTGAATCCAGCTGGAAACGCCGCCGCGCACGTAAGGCCAGGTGCCTTCGAGCAGCAGGCAGATGTCGGCAACAGGTGCCTGTTCCTTGTGACTCATGTCCAGCTCCTGACCAATGCAGCGAACGGTGGCCGCTGACGGGTTTCCTCGGGAAGCCGCGCGAGCAGTCCGGGAATTTCGTGATAACGACCGGCCTCGAAGGCCAGTTCTGCATGGAACGGCAGCACCTGCGCTGCGCCCATGCCATTCTCCTGGGCCTGACGGAGCAGCACTTCAGCGCGCTCGATGTCGCCACGCTCCAGCGCGATGCGCCCGGCCAGCAGAAACAACTCACCGCCCTCGCCTGCTTCCAGGCCCAGTTCGGCATGTTCGCTGGCTTGATTGAGTACGTGATCCAGCACACTGCCTTGCGCCAGCCCCAGATACGCCAGCTCCCAATACCAGCGCGCCAACCGGCCATGCAGCGCACCCGCTGCTTTGGCGTTGGCGTCGGGCAGTTCGCCGAGGGCGATCTGGATGTGCAGGTTGATGTCGCTTTCCTGCTTGTCGAGCATCGAGTACGCCAGCAAGCGCACGTCGTCGCTCGGGTCGGCCAGCGCCAGTTTGAGGATCGGCACGGCTTCTTTGCCGGGCATGCGTCGGGTGGCCAGCAACGCGGCCAGACGCTGGTCCGGATCGGGCGCATGACGCAACACGTCCTGCAAACCGCCATCGGCAAATACCGGTTTGTGCAATTGCAGTTGCGCCCGATACGGCAGCTTCGGAATGCCTACCGCTTGCCATGCCTGCTTGTCGCGTTTGCGCGGCAGGTACAGCGCCGGGAAAATCGCCGCGACCACACCGACCGCCCCGAGTACCGGCACAAAGAACGCCAGGCTGAAGATGAACAGTGGGCTCCACGGCAGCGGCGAGCGGTAACGCGCCGGCAACAGCAACCACACCGCCGCGCACAACATCACGCAGGCCAGGCCATGGCTCAAGGTGAACACCAGCAATTGTCGTAACTCGGGCGCCGGGAGCCACAAGCTGGCCCAACTGCCCGCCTCTAACAACAAGGCTCCGCTAAACAGCCACTTGCTGATCATTCAGGCCACACTCGTTGAACAGGAAATTACGCAGCCCGTTGCGTTCACAGCCAGGCTCCAGGTTGAACGGCAACACACGCACGCCAAGGCTTTCCAGGCTGCTTTCGATACCAAAGTGCTCGTGCAGCAACAGGTTGATTCGGGCCAGATACCCTTCGCTGCCTTGCGGACTGGTCAATGGCAGCAGCACCAGCAACAACGAATGATCGCGATCGTTACGCAGCGACAATTGCAGATCGAGACCGCGCTGGCTGCGCTCAAACAAACGCGCCAGCTCATCGTTGGGACGGGTCATTTCAAAGGCAAACAGGCCGGCCGCCAGCTTGTGCTGCTCAACATCCACCAGCGAGCGCTTGAGTTGCAGCGTGAAGTGCTGCGCATCGGCGTCGGCCAGTTGCAGCACTTGCGGGTCGCGGCGCAGCAGGTCGGCGATGTGTCCGGCGAGCAAGGCCAACAGGCTCAACGTACGATCCTGGAAGGCGAAGAACGGCATCTGCCGCACCGCCAGAATCGCCAGCAAGCGACCTTCGGCATCGATCAGCGGAATGCACGCCTGCAACGACGAGAACTGCGCCGAGCTGCCGGCATCGATCAATTCCTGACGCACGCTGACCAGCTCGCCACGCTCAAGGCACAGCTTGACCAGACCGTCTTCGGTGCCCAACGGCCCCATGATGCCGATGGTCGCCAAGGCTTCGGGCAAGACGTTTTCTTCACGCTCGTCGACGCGGTACAAACCGGCCACGCGCAACGCGCCGTACTGACCGAGCATGGTCACGATCGGGTCGGCCAGCGCGGCCAGTGCATCACCTTCTTCCGGCATTACTCGCAGCTTGTCGCGCAAGCCCAGCAAGGAGCTGCGCAAACTCTGATCGCTGCCCGCCACGCGCTGCTCCAGCAGGTCGTGGGAGACCCGCAGAATCTGGTGCGCGCGGGTGAATTCGTCGAGACGGTACTGGCGGTAATCGTTGGCCATCTGCAGACGCTGCAAGCGCCGTTCCCACAGATCGCGAACCTCGCCCACCAGCATGCCGCTGACCAGCACGCCGACGATGAACGACGGATCGAGCTGCTCGTAGCCTTCATGCCCGACATAGCGCAGGGCGAACATCGCCATCACCAGCAGACTGGCGCTGACCAGGCCGCGTACAAAACCGTAGCGCACACCGAGCAGCAATGGCGCCAACACCGGCCAGGGGAAACCGGCGTGCATTTGCAGCGGGTCCTGCGGGGTCAGCCACAAGCCGAGGCCGACGGCCCCGCCGGTCACCAACAGCGTTTCCAGCCAGGACACCGGGCCGCTGGCACGCGGCGCGAGGCTGTAATCCATGTGAGGAGAATTCATTGCATTCACTCGAACCGAAGGGCGCCAACAAGTGTGTCGAGCACCGTTTGCGCGGTGCCGGCGAGGCTTTCACGGGACCAACCGGCGCGCGCACCGCTTTTGCTCCAGAGCACACGACCGCTGCTGGCTTCGAGCACGCGCAGGCTGATGCCCACCGCCGGTTCGCCGTCCAGACCGTTCTTGTACTGCCACTCTTCAACACTGCCGGAGACCACGTAATCGAGCTTCTGATCACGGGCCCAATCGAGGGCGCCGGCCAGGCGTTCGTTGTCGTCCATCAGCGCTTGTTCGCCCTGGGTGCTGGCCGGGTAAACCCGTGGTTGCAGACCGTGGCTGCTGAGCACGCTGAGCAGAATTTGCTCACTGCGCTCGCCGGCCTGCGGGGTCTGCGAATAGTTGACCATCGGCACCACGCCCCACTTCGCAGTACGCGGCAGATTGGGGCTGGTGTCGCCGGTGAAGCTGGCGCAACCGGCGACGAACAGGACTGCCAGAGCCAGGCTCAGATTACGAATTGCTTGCATCAGTTTTTCTCCCGTAAACATTTCATGATCAGCGTCCGAATCGCACGCCGTAGCTCACACCCAGTGTTCCGCCCGCCTGACCATCCCCGCCTTGTGGCGCGGATTGATAGCCGAAGGTCAGGGCCAATTCGTCATCGCCCAGCACTTCGACGCCGATCCCGGTGTTGATGCCGTAGTTGAAGGTTTGATCCAGCCATTGCCAGCCCGCCGTGACGTCCACCAGCCAGGTGTATTGCGGACGAGTGCGCACCAGCGCGCCCGGCAAACCGCGACGCCAGGAGCTGCCGACATAGAGTTGGCCGTAACGGCTTTGCAGCAGATCTTCGGCCGTGACGACCGCTGGATCATCCGAGTTATCAACGCTTTTCACCGGGCCGCCGTTGGCACTGGACAGGTAATCCAGGGTGCGGTCCTTGACGTTGTTGTGCTGATAATCGACACCGCTGCGCACGGTCCAGTTAGGCCCGGCGAACTCCAGCGTGTGGTTGTATTCCATCTTCAGCGCCTGGCCGTTACCCAGGGAATCGCCCGCGCGGGTGGAGAAGGATTTCTGCGCCACTTCCCAACTGATCTGATCCCGCGCCGACAAGCCGTGACGACCGCCGAGCCACAGGCTGTCGTGTTGGCCGAAAGCGCGCATCAAGCCGCTGTCTTCGCTCTTGCGATTCCAGTCCAGGCCCGCTTCGATCTGGTCACTGACGTCCAGCTGCCAGATCCGCGACAGGCCCAGGCCATTGCGGTCGTCGTCCTTGCGCTGACTGGTGTCGGCGAACAACTTGTAACTGCCGTCCTCGACGAAACGCTGCAAGGTCAGGCCGGCGTTATTCTCGTCGCCCATGCGCGATTCAATCAGTTGGTCGCTGTTGTACGTGCCCTGCTCCAGCTCAAGGTTGGCGTACCACTGATCGCCCAGGTTGTGCGCCACTTGCAGGCGCGGGCCGTTGAATTCCAGGCCGCCGAAATCCTGTTGATGCCAGGACAACTGCGCGCCTTGCGGCGTCAATTCCTGAAGTTCCACGGCTTGGCGACGCAATTGCTCACGTACCGCGGCCGGTTGATCGTCACCCAATGCGGATTCGTTAAGGTCGAGGGCTTCGGCGTATCGTCCAAGACGACTGAGGGCTTGCGCACGTTGCGCCGGGTTCAGGTCGTTGCTGGCCAACAGGGTTTCGACCTGCTGCTTGTTGCGGCTGCGCAAGGCTTGCTGAATCTCTTCATAGCGCTCGACCTTCAAGCCCTGGCTGCGTGCCCAATCCAGCCACTGGTCTTTCTGCGATTCCTGGTTCGTCGCGTCGAGACGCGCCAGCAACCGTTCAAACCACAATTGCAGCATCGCCGGCGAACCGTCCTTCCACTGCGCGACTTCATTCGCTGCTTTGCCCGGCGAATAGCTGCTGGCCATGAGACGCAACCAGATCGCATAACGCTGGGAAGACGGTTTGATCTCTTCACCCTCAGGGCTGCGCAGCAACTTCAGGCGCAGGCGTTGGGCCGCATCGCGATAACCGGCGCTTTCGAGGGCATCGGCATACGCCGCACGCACCAGCCAATCCTGCGGACTGGTCTTGAGGTACAGGCGATACCAGGCCAACGCTTCGCTTTCACGACCGAGCAACTGGCTGGCACTGGCGAACGGCAGCCACAGAATCCGGTCTTGCCGCGCTTGCGGGCGCCATTCAGTCAGCAACGGTTTCAGCGCGGTGGTATTGCCCTGATCGATGTAGAGCCACATCAGGCGTTCGCGGAACAGGTTGTCATCCGGGAAACGCGACAGTCCCAACTGATACAAGCGCTGTGCTTCCTCGGTTTGTCCCTGCTGCACCGCCAAAGCACCGCGAATCGCCAATACCTGCGCCTGCTCGTTGGCGTCCGGGTATTGCTCGGCACTCTTGAGCAGGGCGGCGACTTGCGGCCAGTCCTGCAAGTCCTGAGCTTGCTGCAAGGCCTCGACCAGACGCAGCGGATCATGCACGCGCTGCCAACTGCCGACCATCATGGTCAGGGCGCGATTCGGATCGCTGGTGCGGTACATCGTGATCAGCTGACTTTCGTCGCCACTGTTGAGCGAACCGCGCAGGGCGAGGAGTTTTTCCAGAGACGCTTGCAGCTCGTCGTCGAGTTCCAGAGCCCAGGCCAGCGAGGCTCGCAGACTCCAATATTCCTCGTCGGTGATCTTGCGGTTATCGATCTGCACCACGCCCCACGCCGACTGATTATCAAACAGCTTCAAGTAGGTGTTGGCCCAATCGATGCGCTCGGAGGTGGTCAGTGCAAAACGTTTCGAGTAGCTCTTGTAAGTCTCGGCCTTGTGCGCGTACTGCCCGGTGTTTTCCAGGTTCTGCACCAGACGCGTCCACGCCAGGCGATGGGTCGGGTACTTGTTCAGGTAAGCGCGCAACCAGGCTTCGGCTTCGGTCGGCGTGCCGCGTGATTCATGGCCGTAGATCAGCGCATCAAGTTCGACGTCAGTCAGCGCACGCTGCTGCATGATGTCGGCGAGCAAAGGAATCGCCTGATCGAAGTCGTACTGCTGGCTCGCCAGACGCCACGCGTGTTCGCGGGTTTGCGGGTCTTCGTGCAGTTTCAGCAAGCGAATCCAATAGGCCAGGGCCGCCTGACCGTCGCCACGCCATTCGCCCAGATGGGCCATTTGCTCAAGCAAGGCCAAGTCATCCGGGTGTTCGGCCACGAGCTGCTCACCGCTTTCCCAGGCACCGGCCAGATCGCCAAGCGCCAGGCGCATGCCGAATTCCTTCCTGAGGATTTGCGCGTTGTCGGGTTGCAAGACTCGCCACTGATCAACGAATCGCTGCGCCAGATCGAAGCGCTGGCTGCCGACGGCGACATCGACGCCCTGCTCCAGCCACGCCGCATCATTTTGCGGATCCTTGAGCTGATCCAATTCATCCGCGAGCACCTGCACGGCCTGGTCCCCGTGACCGGCGGCCAACAGGCTGTTGAAGGCCAGTTGTGCGTATTCACGACGCTCGGAGCCTTTACTGTCCTTTTTCAGTTGCAGATAAATCTCGGCAGCGCGATCCGGTTTCTCACCGGCCAGATACCACTGCGCGGCGGACTTGAGCGACTCGATGCGCTGCGCCGGATCGCGCCCGGCAATTTCTTCGTAGACGCTGGCGGCGAACGCCGGTGCCTGAAGGGTCAGCGCCAGCTTGGCCAGGTTCTGCAATTGCGGCAGCGGCAGCATGCTGTGATCGAAGCCTTGCAGGCGTTCGATCAACGCCTTCTGCGCGACCGGATCGTCAGCCTTCGCCGCTTCCAGCGCGTCCAGTTCCAGCCGGTAATACGCCTGCAACCCAAGCTCCGGCTTCGGCCAACTCTCAAGGTGTTGACGCGCCTTGGTGTAGTCGCCGAGACGAATCAACAGGTCGACCAATTGCAGTCGCAAGTGATCGTCGTCCGGGTGCGCCGACAACAGCAGTTCGGCGTAATTGGCCGACACCGCATCCGGTTCACGACCATCGGGCTGGAACACTTCTTCGCGCTGGAACGTCAGCCAAAGGATGCCGCCGACCGCCACGGCCACCACCGCCAATGTCCACGGATTGAGCAGGCGGCTGCTTTTAGTGGCTGAAGACTTAGTTGCAGAAGAGCTGACCATGACTCACCTGCTTCATTGGTAATTGAAAAGTCCACAGGCCGGCGGATGCCTTGCCTGCAAAACGTTGTCCGTCCACTTCAACCCGGCATGTGCCCGAGGCGCGCACGGAGAAGGTCAGGTCGACCTGCCCGGCAAACGAAAAGTCCACCTGGCGCTCATCCACGTAGCGCCAGTCCACCAGCGGCAGATTGGCGTCCTCCAGTGCCGGTCTTTCATCCCGATCGGGACGCAATACGAGCAATGCATGGTCGCTGCTCAAGGCCACGTAACGGCCTTGCGGCAAGTCGCGAACACCGGCAACGCCTTGCGAGCGCATCAGGTCCGGCCAGCCCATTTGCGGGTCGAGCCGCACGGTACGCAGTGCGTCGAGCCCACGAATTTGCCAGGCGCCGTCAGCGGTGCGCGCCATGCTCACTTGATACAAACCGTGCAAACGATCGAGGTAATCGCTCATCCACAGCGACATCGGCTGCTGCGTTTTCATGTAGCCGTAGATCTCGCCCATGGCCTTGATCGAGGCCTGCTTGGTGCTCGAGTAGAAGTGGTAATACAGGTGCAAGCCGCGCATACGTCGCGGGCTGTCGGTGAGTTCGAAGGTGTCGATCACATCGCGGAAGCCGTAGTACGGGCCTTTCCACAGGTTGGTGTAGAGGTTCTCGTTGATGATCGGCGCGTAGTACTGCAAACCGCCTTCGGTGGGACGCAGCAACGGGTTCAAACCGGTCAGCGACGGGTTGGCCTTGGTCATCATGGTCTCGGCGCCATTGACGTTTTTCAGGCCGGCGTCGTAAGCCAGTTTGATCGTGGCGGCCGACGGCAACGCATCGCCCGGCCAGAACACCATCTTCACCGGTTTTTCCGGGGTGGTGAGGTGCTGGTTGATGTAGTCGCGCGAGCCAAAAATTTCGCGACGGAAATCAATTTTGTCGTAGCCCGGAATGGCCATTTTCAAGCCGTATTCCGGATGGAAATTTTCACGCTGCTTGGCCAGTTCAGGCTGCAGGAAAAACGGATGGCTGAAGGTGTGCGTGGCGACTTCGACTTTCGGGTCGGCGAACAACTCACGGGCAATCGGCTCCAGCTCGCGGGCGAGAAACGGGAACATCCCGCGTGGCGAAATTTCACCTTCGATCACCGACACCGAGGTCAGAAACGGATTGGGACGAATGAAATCGTCGAGCACCTGCTTGCCGGCGTACGGCGTGCCACGTACTTCGGCGCGCGACGGGAAACCATCGCCGTCGATATGCACGGTGGCGATACGTCGACCGTTTTCAGTGGTGGTGTCCGGGCGCGGTTGCACCGGCAGGCGCAGGCTGGCTTGAAGGAACGCGAACGGGTCGAGAATCCAGCGGCTGCGCTCGTTGTTCGCTTCGAGAATGTACGGCGCAAGCGCCAGTCCGCCCCAGTCGGCGACGGCGACCGGCGCAAAGGTCTGGCCGTCGGCGGCGGTCAGCAGCAACGCGGCTTTCGGGCCTTTGGGCAGCAGGGAAATCGCGGTCAGGTCACGGGATCGGGGCTGCACCGGTGCTTCGAACGCTCCGATCAGCGCCTTGTCCTGATAGGTGATGCTCAACGCTTGGGTGGCGATGGGCGCTTCGCGTGTCAGACCCAGACGCTTGAGCAGCAACGGGTCCAGAATCGGCAGCCCGGAAAAGAACACCACCGGGACTTGCTCGTCCAGGCGCTTGCCGATCCAGGTGTTGAACGCCGGGGCGTCCTGCGGCGGGCCGCTGGTCATCCAAGTGATGACGCCGGCGTACAAACCGCTGAAGCGGTACTGCGGCAGGGTGTTGTCCACCGGCAGGTAATCCACCCGGTAGCCGAGGTATTCGAGCAAGCCGCCGAGCAGGGTGTGCCCGGCGTTGCGGATCAGGTCGCCTTCGCGCGGATCGAACAGCAGCGCGACCCGGCGCGGCTGGACTTCGATGTTGCTGATGCCCATCGAGTCCAGTTCAGGTGTACCAATGTACGGAATGAACCCTTCTTCGCGCAGACGTTTGGCCAGCTTGCGCGCTTCATCGCGACGTTCCGGCGGCAAATAGTCGATGGCCACCAGCGGGATGCCTTTGGCGCGCAACGGCTGGATCTGGGTTTCCAGCCACGCACGGTCGGCCTCAGGCACCGGGCGATAGCGCTTGGCGGTCGCATCCCAACCGGCATGGATCGACTCGACCGCCACCGCGGCGGCCACACCGTCAAGCTCGGGCAGGACTTCAAAGCCACGGTTGAAAAACAGCTTCAGCGTCGGCTGACGCTGGTGCAATTCGCGCAGAAAACTGGCGAGTGCAAGGCGCTGTGTTTCTCGGTCCGCTTCGGGCTGCAACTGGAAACTGTCGAGGGTGTCGAGGAACAACCCGGCATAGCCTTCGGCCTGCAACGTCTTGGCGCGGCCGAACAAATGTTCACGCCACGCCGGCGCGGCCAGGTTCATCACCTGACTGTCCCAGGCGCCGTTGCGCACCGGGCTGACTGCGCCGCCAAGGTGGGCTTTGTCGATGTCAGCCTTGTTGCCGGCGAACTCGCCAATCGACAGGTAAGCGAATGGTTGGCTGCCCAAATCACGCAGGGTTTTCACGTCGCCCTGCCTCATGTGCCCGGGCTCGACCACCGACCAGTCGAACTGTGCGAGCTCCGGAATCGGCGGCTGATCGGCGTACCAGAACGTCACACTAGAGGGCTGTGGCAACGCGGCGGCCTGGGCAGCCGGGCCACTCACGATAAGCGCGATGGCAGCCAACAGCCGTTTGGCGGCCGAGCGGACACGCGTCCTGCGAAAAACGATTTCCATAACGCACTCTTGAGTGTGACTGAGTCGATGCTGATTGAACGTCGTGCCGGGGGACCGGCCGCGTTACAGACTGCGGATTAGCTGCGCCAAACCCTTGCCGATGGTGGTCGGCTCAGGGAGTTTGAAACGCTCGAGCAGGCGAGCGTTGTTGGCACGCGAGTGGCGAATGTCGCCTTGTCGTGGTGCGTGATGAATCACCTTCAACGGGGTGCCGACGACAGTCCCCAATTCGGCGATCAGGTCGTTGAGGCTGGTGGAACGGCTGAGCCCAACGTTGACCGCACCGGGGCTCGGTTCGTTCACTTCCAGGGCCTGGACGAGAATGCTCACCAGGTCTTGGACGTAAACGAAATCGCGGGTCTGCCCACCGTCGCCAAAGATCGCCACCGACTGCTCGGCCATGGCCAGCTTGGTGAAAATGCTGATCACGCCGGAGTACGGCGAAGACGGATCCTGGCGCGGCCCGAAGATATTGAAGAAGCGGAAGATCATCGGTTCCAGGCCGTGTTCGCGGCGATAGAAATCCAGGTAGTACTCACCGGCCAGTTTGTCGGCGGCGTACGGCGTGAGCGGGGATTTCGGCGTGTCTTCGTGAATCGCCGTGCCTTCACCGTTGTTGCCGTAAATGGCCGCGCTGGACGCATACACCACGCGCTTGATCCCGGCCTTCGACATGCTCTCGCAGACGTTCAGGGTGCTGACAAAGTTGCTTTGATGAGTGCTGACCGGATCATCCACCGAGGCTTGCACCGAGGCGACCGCCGCCAGGTGAACGACAGCGCTGCAATCGCGCATGGCCTGCTCAACGACAACACCATCCGCCGCATCACCGATGACCAGGTTCAGATTGGCATTGTCCATCGGCAGATTAGCCACTTTGCCGGTCGACAAATTATCCAGCACGCGAACCTTGTAGCCCTTGCCAAGCAACGCTTCAACAAGGTGCGACCCAATAAAACCCGCCCCGCCGGTAACCAGTATTCGCTCGACAAACATGACTTTCTCCCTGAACAGTTGAGCGGATACGAGTGGTTGAATTCCGCCGCTTTTATGGCGCAAGGCCACCAAAACGCGGCCGATAATGGGAGTTCAGAGGGGGACTGTCAATAGTTTGTCTAAACTAACGCCGAACTGGAAAACAGTCATTTATTTGACGGCATTTATTAGATTCAAAGTGTCATGTTATTGCCACGATTGCCCGACAGACTCGTCTAAACCGGGCTTCTACGTCCGGTTACAAACCCTTCTCCCGTCGACGCTGAACTTGCGTCAGTACTTCAATACTTATCGACACAAGCCACTGGACGATGACCGCAGAATCGAGGCGGATCGCGGCGATATCCAGACCGGGTTTTCTGGGCAGATCCAATCGGTTTTCGGCCGAATTGATTCACTGATCTATCCTTTCGTTTCAGCACTTCGCGGAAACTAATCATGAATCGCTGGATTACCGTCGGTCTGTTTTCAATCATCGCTACTTTTGCGCAGGCTGCCTCCGAGGTCGAACCACGTGTCGAGCAGGTTCCTTTTGATAAAGGCAGCGACAGCGCCAGGTTCGACCAATCCATCAAAGGCCCACTCACCGCGCAATACCGCGTCAGCGCAAAAGCAGGCCAGATACTGACCGTCGACCTCAAACCCTCCAACGCATCGGCGTACTTCAACATCGCCACCAAAGGCCAGGACACCGCGCTGTTCAACGGTTCGATCATGGGTAACCACTTCATGGGCCCGTTGCCTGTTGATGGGGTGTACACGGTCCAGGTGTACCTGATGCGCAATGCGGCGCGGCGCAACGAAGTGGCTAATTACAACCTCTCATTGAACCTCAGCCCGGTGACGGACAGCGCCCAGCCGTTTGATCAGACACTCGAGCTGCAAGGCATACGCTTTCAGGTGAAGGGCGAATGGGTCGACGGGAATCCCGTGGTACGCATCTCGCCTCAAGGGCTGGAAATCGACAACTCGGCGATCACTCGACCACTGACAGGCAACATTGCCCGCGCAGAAGTCGCCGACCTGGATCGCGATGGTTCGCCGGAGATTTACGTGTTCGCCAGAGCACCGGGGCGCGGGATGCCGGGGGAGTTGGTGGCGTATGCGGCTAACCATAAGAAGTCGCTGAGCGAGATTTACCTTCCGCCGGTTAGTGAGAACGCAAAAGTGGCCGAGGGGTATCAGGGGGAAGATGAGTTTGCAGTGGTGGAGAATGCGCTGGTGCGGCGGTTTCCGGTTTATGACAGTGCGGAGGCTGGGGCGGGGAGGACGGGGAAGATGCGGCAGGTTGAGTATCGGTTGGTGGCTGGGGAGGCTGGGTGGGTTTTGAAGGGGGGTGAGGGGACTGAGTTTTGAGAATCCACGCACGCATAGCATTCAAAATGTTTGCACGCATCTTTTCACATGGATAGTTGAGTAATCCCCTCAGTCCGGTTGAAGCTCTATTTCCGAAGCCCGAGTGCCTAGCCAGAGGGTTATGTAATCAATCACTTGTTGGGCACCCTCTTCCGTTTCAACAAGGTCAATTGGACACCTGTTATCAAGATAAGGATTAGGTTGTCCCATCCACTTGAACGCTCGCCCCTTATCTCCTTTTACTGGAATCGCCAACGCCAGGATTTTGTGCAGCAAATCTGGTCGGGCATACCAGGACTCTGGCTTTACCGTCGGTTTTCGCCCAAGGATCACGCGGGGTAATTGGCTAGATGCAAGCTCGTCCTTGGTGATGTGTGTCCGGACCCAGTGAGCCAAATTGGCAAGCTCGGTGTTCGGTACACGCTCATGATCCGTTGTTGGAATAACCAGTCCAACTTTCACACGAGAATGTTCGCGAATCATTTTTAAAGCTGGAGCTATGTCCGTGTCATTAGTCACGAAAACCACTTGATCGATAGAGCCTGAAAGGGAGTCGTGATAGGCCTCCAGCGAAATATTTACGTCGCTTTGCTTCTCCTCTATTTTCCAGACAAGCATTTCATGACATTCGCGCGGAGCTCGATTCGGATAATTATCGTCCACCGTTTTTACGATGGTTTTACTCACAGAAAAGTAGCCCTCGATAATTTGAACATCATCGGTATACAGCTTCCTTAATGCAGTGTGATAGCGCGCCTGAGATGAAACAGAGTCGCTACCACGTGCCACGCGCTCCACGATTTTTGCTGTGAAATATTTTATTGATGGAGCAGATGAAAGACTCGATATAAGTGTATCCCCCAGTTCGCACCTCAAAAGAATCGATGGAAGTATGCAGCGTTCAAAAAGAGCCACAATGTCGAGCCACTTATAAGGAGTGTTTCGCAGACAACCGTAATACAAGTTATAGCCGTCAATATAGATACGCGTTCGCAGAGGTCCGATCTGCAGATTTTGTTGCATTTCCATGCTCCAGATACGAAAAAACCGACTTTCGTCGGCTTTTTCCCCCATTCTCCAGATGGTCACGCCACGCCGGAGATATGGGTTAGTTGTTGACGCAGACTTTAAGCAGTTAAACCACAATCGTCAATGCCCATTTGATGATCATTGAGAGTTGTCGATCTGCCGAGGCAATGAACAAACATTGAGGTATCCGCTTCCTAGCAGTCAACCGACACACCCTGTAGGAATATAGGTTGGTGAATGTAGTTTGATTCCTCTGACACTTCCAAACCGTATTCCAAGAAACATTCGCTCCCCTGAAAAATATGTAGTCCAAGCCCTAGGAAACTTCCCGCAACTCGTATCGACTTCCATGAACTGGCGGAAGCGGTTCTGCGTCGATAGCCTTCAGATGTCGCTACAAAACAGCGATCGGCTTTGACAGGCTGAAAACCAGTAACTTTCACTCTTCCTGATAAAACGGCATGCTTACGCGTGTGCATTTTTTTCATGGCGGTTGTGCGTGGGGCATCTTCGGATGCACCGGTTTCTGGTTTGCCGGTCTGTCAACCCGCGTACGGCTGCCACCCATCCCTGTTTGACAGCAGGGGCGTGGCGGCTCCTGAGTAAACCAGAGATAGACCATGAAAAAACACAGCCCCAACCCGCCGGACCCGGCAACAGAAACTGCCGACTTGTCGGCGCTCTCAGACGCCACCGAACGCACCGTCAGTTCTCGCCTGCGCAACCCAAAACGCCCCGACCCCATCAGCCACGTCTTCACCCTCCTCCCCGACATCGACACTCCCACCCTGCTCGCTCACGCCTGCGAAACCCTCGCCTCGCTCAACGTCATGGCCACCGACCTCGCCTGTGAACTCGAAGGTTCGCGTCGCAACGTGGCACTGGCCATTCAGCAGTTAAGCGTACTGGCGGAGCTGTTGGTCAACCGCGCGCTGGACAACCTGGATCCGCCTGAGGGACTGCCTGAGGTTACGTCTACAAACACTGCTGCTTAGTTGCGTTCTTTTACAAAATGGAGGGTTTTTCATGGATAGATACATGCCTATCACCGGCATCGACTGCACCATCGCGTCGTTGCTGATCGACACCGAAGCACCGCTGGACGTACTGCACGAAACCGCGGCTTACCGCATTCACACCGCGACTCAATGACTGGAGAGCATCGCGTTTGGCGAGGGTATTCACAGTGAGCTGGCGCGGGTACTGGTGACGTCGCTACGCGATGGCTGTGATTTGCTCGATGTTGTAGGCCGGCGATTGCGGGCGCAGGTTTCGACGATGTAACGAAGCGGCCATAGCCCATCAATAAAAAAAGCACCTGACGAGAACATCGCAGGTGCTTTTTTGATTTCAACTCCGTCCGGTCAGGGAGCTATCCCCCGATTCCCAGAACATTTGCGAAACGTTGTAGATGAATACGCTCGGGGTCCACAGCGGTTCGAAGGTGTAGAGGGCGCTGGTCAGGGCGCCCAGCAGCATGCTGGACAGGACCAGGTGTTTGTCACCGTGAACGCGGATCAGCAATAGCAGCACCAGCAGGACGATACCCAGGATCAACCAGTAGTGGCGGCTGGTGATGGTCGGCATTTGCAGGGTTTTGTGTTCGACGAGCATGTTCAGGTGATACCAGAGGACGATCCCCAGCACCCAGCCAAAAATGGTAAAGGCTTTGTTCAGGTTGCCGCTTGCGAGTTTGGTGAGCGTACCGACGCTGCAACCGTCATTGAGGACCGAGGCGAGACCAAACAACAGCCCGCCGCCTACCAGTGACAGATAGCCGACTTCAGGAATGAATAGCGGCTGACTGACACCAAACACTGCATAGAGCGGCGCCAGTAACAGGCCGAACAAACCGCATGTGATCAAAGACACAAACAACGTCGGTCGACGCCTGAGCAACAACCCCGTGGCATTGACCAGGCACATGCCTATGCGCTGGGACACCCAGCCGATCAGGAAGGCCAGCAGCAGCGATATAAGCAGTGAGAGCACAAGCCTCCTTGTTGGCGGGTTGCGAGTGGGAACAAAGGCATGAAGGACAGATTAGTCGCTGCTCAATCACTTTGGATGAGCCTGCGAACCCCTTCTACACTCAGCTCGATCCCACCTCATGACACCGACCCAAAAAGAGCCCCCATGACCACCCTCGAAAACCGTTTGAAGCAAGGCAAGGATGCTCGCAAAAACTGCTCGCGCAGTGCTCAAGCGTCCATGGGAAAAGTGACCCGTGACCCCATCCCGCTGATCAAGCGGTCCAGCGAAGGCCGGGTGAAGTCGCTGGTCGAGTTGCGGTATGGGCGCATGCTCGTGTCGCCGTTCACCTTCTATCGTGGCAACGCTTTGCTGCAAGCTCACGACCTGGCGACCACGTCCAACATGGGGCTGGTGTCGACGATCTGCGGCGATTGCCACCTGATGAACTTCGGCGGTTTCGCCACACCTGAGCGCAATTTGTTGTTCAGCGTCAATGATTTCGACGAGGTCCACCCCGGCCCTTGGGAGTGGGACGTGAAGCGCCTGGTGGCGAGTTTCATGGTGGCGGCCCGTGATTTGCGCCATGGTGAGACGGTGGAAGAAAACGTCTGTCTCCAGGTTGTGCGCGCCTATCAGGACACCATGCTCGAGTGTGCCCAACAAAGCTCTCTGGAAAACTGGTACGAGTCCATCAATTACGATGATTTGCTCAAGCAGGCGAGCAAAAGCACGCTGGAGCATGTGGAGCGCGCCATCGCAAAAGCCGAGCGGCGGACGCATGCCGAGCTGCTGCCAAAGATCAGCGAGCGTGACGCGAAAGGTCATTTGGTGATTCGCGATGACCTGCCGGAAATTTTCCACCTGCATAAAGACACCACGCTGCTGGATGCCGACGATGACTGGCTGCGCCTCTCGGACTGGCGCCCGTTGTACAAAACGTTCATGAGCGATTACCGAGCCACACTTCAAGCTGACCGGCGGGAGTTGCTGTCACGGTTTCACGTTCACGACATGGCCTTCAAAGTGGTGGGCGTGGGCAGTGTCGGCACCCGTTGCCTGGTGGCGTTGCTGACGGATGAACAGGAGTTCCCGTTGTTCCTGCAATTCAAGGAAGCGCGGCGTTCGGTGCTCGCTGATTACGTGAAGGTCAAATCACGTGTCCGCCATGAGGGGCAGCGCGTGGTCAATGGTCAGCGCTTGATGCAGTCGGCCAGTGACCTGTTCCTCGGCTGGGCCACCGGCCCCAGCGGTCGACACTTTTATGTGCGCCAGTTGCGCGACATGAAGATTTCAGCCGAACTGGAAAACTTCGATGCCGAAGCCTTTGCGGCCTACGGACGTTTGTGTGGTCGCGCCCTCGCCCGCGCGCATGCCAAATCATCCGGGCACGCCTCGCAGATCAGCGGCTACATCGGCAAGAGCGATGCGCTGGCGGAAGCCCTGGTCAAGTATGCAAAAAAATACACCGACCAGAATGACCGCGACTATGAACGATTCCAGCAAGCCTGCCGCAAAGGCCAGTTGCGCGCGCGTTCAGAGGCGGACTTTGCGGCGGATCACTTGCCGTAGACACACTGGCGCGCGGGCGTTCATCTACATGAACTTTTCTTCACCCCATCGCGCCTCAACAATCGGTACATTGCCCTCGCTCATTCAAGAAACTACGGTTTGCCCGCCCTCCCGCGGGCTTTTTTTTGCCTGAAAGAAAGGGTCGCCATTAGGCTAATGCCGATCAGTTAAGCAATTTCTGCCGCAACGTCATTTTTGTAGGATTGCGATCAGGCTTAACTGATCGGCACTGCCAATGGGTTGGGTTTTCTATTACTCGATTACTACGCGCCGTTCACATTTCGTTCAGCTCTCATTTCCTATGATCGGCCTCTCAGCTCTCTGTCCGGTCATCGACGTCCATGTCCCGCCCCGCCGCTTCACTGTTTCTGCTTGCCGCTTTGTTGTTCTTCTTCGCGCTGGGCAATTACCAACTGCAAGGTTCCACCGAGGCTCGGGTCGCCGGGATCGCGATGGAAATGCACCTGGATAACGACTGGGTGACACCCCGATTGTTTGGCGAGCCGTTTCTTGAAAAACCGCCATTAAGTTTGTGGCTCGATGCCGCAGCAATTCGCGTGTTCGGCGGCACACCGTGGGCCGTACGACTGGCGTCGGCTTTTGCCGGGTTGTTCTGCGTGATGATGCTTTACGCGATGCTGCGCCGGTTTGGCCGCCCGAAAGAAATCGCGTGGACGGCGGGTATCCTGCTCGCCACCATGGCCAGTTACTGGAGCAACGTGCGTGGCGTCGGCGAAGACGCCTTGCTGGCATTGGGTGTGACCATGGCATTGCTCTCGTTCTTTCAAGGGCATCGACAGTCGACGCTCGGCAACGCGATGCTGTTTTGCGCAGGGATTGCCATCGCGACCTTGAGCAAAGGCGTGTTGGGCCTGGCGATGCCGGGTGTGGTGATCTTCGCGTACCTGTTGGCCGACACGTTGATCGACAAGCGCCTGAACCTGTCGGCCTGGCTGCGCCCCGCACTGTTGACGCTGTTGGGACTGGCGCCGTTGCTGATCTGGCTCGCCCTGCTTTACCGGCAAAGTGGTGCGCAGGCCGTGACGGATGTGCTGTTGACCAACAGTGTCGGACGCTTCAGCGGCTCGTTCGTCGAGGCCGGCCATTACGAACCGTTCTACTACTACCTGGCCAAGCTGCCGCAAGCGTTTTTGCCATGGAACATTCTGGTGTACCTGGGGCTGTGGCATTTCCGTAAAAGCCTGATGGCCAATCGTTACTTGTTGTTTTTCACGCTGTGGCTGCTGGCACAGTTCGCCATGCTGACGCTGGCCTCAAGCAAACGCACCGTGTACCTGATGTCGATGACACCGGCGGCAGCGGTGATTGCGGCGGAATACGCGAGCGTGCTCTACGCAAAACTGAAGACGCGTGAAACCGCCGCCTCCCTGTTGGGCTGCATCGCACGGTATCGACGGGGTGGGGTGATCGGCGTGTTCGCCGTGGTGATTGGCGGCTACCTTGGCGCCGCACAATGGGCGATGCCGCTGGCGGATCGCACGTTGTCCTTTGTGCCGCTGATCGCACAGATTCAGACGATGCAGGCCAATGGACAACTCGTCGCCTTGTTCCAGGCCAATGAGCGGGTGGGCGGCGCCAGTGTGTTCTACAGCCAGCGCCTGCTCAAAGGCCTGGACACTGACGCGCAACTGCATGAGTTTCTGGCGGCATCAGCGTCCAACGTCGCGGTCATGTCCGGTGATACCGAACCGGCCGCACCGTTGAAAGTGCTCAAGACAATGACGGTGGGGCGACAGGCTTACTACTTTGTGAGTCTGTAGCCACATAAACATTGGAGCGCTCGGCCTTTTGCAGCACCGGCACATCCAGCCTGGCCCGACCGTAAAACGCCAGGGCTGTCAGCAAGCACGCCAGCCAGACAAAGATCCCGGCCCAGAAGGTGTGGGACATGTAGTGCCAGCCTTGCAGAACCCGCGTAGTGCCGTAAACGAAACCCAGCACCAACGAAAACCACAACACCGCTTTGGAAAAACGCCATTGATAGCGGCGCGCAACGAAATACAGCGCAAGCATGGTGAAACCGCCCGACGCATGCCCACCCGGCCAGCAGCGACCGTCACCGGCTTCCCGGAACAGCTGGAAGTTGTTGTACCACTCCATGTGGGCAATCTTGCCGCCGTAGAGGGTCGTTTCAATCGGGCAGTACACGCTGGTGTGTGCCTTGAGGAAATGGATCACGCCGGTGCACACGGCAAATGCCACCACCACAAAGATAAAGTCACGGCGATGGTCGGCGGTAAACCGCAGCACCGGGGCGGCTTTGATCCGCTCCAGGAATTGACCGATACGCGGACGTTTTTGCGGGTTGACCAGTGGCCAGACAAACGAAAGCAACATGCCGATCAAGGCGATTTCACCGGTCCAGTTCGGAATGATCCGCGCCCACTTGTGCGTGAGCTTCTCGAAGAAGTGAACCTTGTCGAGCGGGAAGGTCTGGGTGGCCGGGTCAAAAAGAAGGTTGCTGAACCAGATGTCGATTTTTGTCATGTCGAACATCAGGAAAACCACGGCCGCGCAGGCGAGCGCAATACCAAAGTTCACCCAGTAAAAGCGGTGGCGGGAAAAATTCAGCATTGTGTGTCCTGATCCAGAGAAAAAGTCATTCGGTGGTTACCGTGTGCCAATCGGAGGCTTCAATGAAACCCAACATGTGTGTCGTTTGCGGTGTTGAAGCGGAGATAAACAATGAGGCGCCGTAACCCAGGGTCGACGTCGGCAACTTGAGGTCTTTTTCAAGTTGCGCCATGCATTCACTGTGGGTCACCAGCACCAAATTGCGGCCCGCCACTTTGTGCGCCAGGGCATCACGCAACATAGTGCCCTTGCAACTGATTAGCCAGTCTTCACCGACGCCTGTCTTGCTGAACATGAAATTGGCGGTCTGCGCAGTGCGCAGGATCGGACTGTTGTAAACGTCCGCCTTGCTCATTCCGAGGCGCTGGAACTGCTCGCCGACACTGACCGCAACGCTACGGGAACGCTCGGTGATGCCATCATCGCCTGCCAGGCAAGGGGCCGGGGAGTGATCACAGCGTTCGACATGGCGCACCAGCACGATCATGTCACCCTTGGCCCAACCGTCCATCAGTGCCTTGGCACCCGCAACATTGTCATGGGCCAGGTCCGGCACGGCGGCAGGCTGCAACAGCCAGATCGTCAACGGAATCACCAACAGCGCCGACGCCAGCACCACCGCCGCATTGCGATAGCGGGCATAGCGGCTCAAATCGATCGAGCGTTTTATCCCGAGTAGATTCAGTCTCAATTCCACACCAAGCCGCCTCGCCGGCACGTACCGCGCTCATTAAATCCGCTGAGACTAGAGAGGCAAGCGTCGGCAGCGGGTGAAACGTATGTGAAAAAAAGCTTAAAAGCTGCGCAAAGTCTTGTTACAGGTTGCGCCCTGAAAAATCCTTTCAGCTCTCGTGGATGCGGCCGATACAGACCTGCTACCTACCTTGCTGGCTCCCAAAAACAACAATCTTCCAGCCAACCGACGATCAAGACGCACAACGTTCCTGGAGGAATTGATGAATAGCTGGTTCGGCAATATCAGCGTGAACATGAAACTGGGCCTGGGATTCGGCCTGGTCCTGGCATTGACCTGCGTCCTGGCCCTGACCGGCTGGACAAGCCTGGGCAGCCTGATTGACCGCAGCAACTGGATGAGCGACATCACCCAGCTCAATGCCGGCCTGACCAAGCTGCGCGTCGTTCGCCTGCAATACATGCTGACCAACGGCGACGAAACCGCCGCGCAGAACGTCCAGACCACCCTCGACGCCTTCTCGGCTCAGCAACAAGCGTTGCTGTCGAAATTCAAGAGCCCGGAAAACCTCAAGTTGCTCAAAGAGCAAGGCACCGTCATTGCGGCGTACCAGACCTCGCTGAACAAAATGCGCAGCGCCTACCGCACTGGCAACAGTGCCCGCGACACCATGGGCGCCAATGCTGAAACCGCCAGCACACTGATCGAAGCCATCAGCAGTCGCGTGCAGCAAATGCCGCTGAGCGATCAACGCTTCGAGCAATTCCAGGCCATCACCGCCGCCAAGGAAGCGTTCATCCTGGCCCGCTACGAAGTGCGCGGTTACACCGCCACCACCAATGCCGAGACCGAGCAAAAAGCCGTCGGCCAACTGGACGCCGCGATCGCCAGCCTCAAACCACTGAATGCGCAGTTTGCCGAGACTCAGCAAGACGCCTTGCGTCAGCTGGAAACCGCGCTGGTTGCCTACCGCAGCGCCTTGCAGTCGTATAAAGCGGCCAACGCCGATGCGGTGCAGGCGCGCAAGGAAATGACCGACCAGGGGGCCGCCATCGTGACCCTGAGCGATCAGCTGTATCAGATCCAGCTCGACCGCCGCGACGCCGAAAGCACCCAGGCACGTACCCTGCAATTGATCAGCACCTTGCTCGCGTTGCTGGTCGGCGTGATTGCCGCCGTGATCATCACCCGTCAAATCACCGGCCCGATCCGCGACACCCTGGCCGTGGTTGAACGCATCGCCAGCGGCGACCTGTCTCAGGACGTCAAAGTCACGCGCCGTGATGAACTTGGCGTGTTGCAGCAAGGCATCGCGCGCATGGGCGTGACCCTGCGCGACCTGATCAGCGGCATCCGCGACGGCGTCACGCAAATTGCCAGCGCTGCCGAAGAACTGTCGGCCGTGACCGAACAAACCAGCGCCGGGGTGAACAGCCAGAAAATCGAGACCGATCAGGTCGCCACCGCCATGCACGAGATGACCGCCACGGTGCAGGAAGTCGCGCGCAATGCTGAAGAAGCGTCGCAAGCCGCCGCCGCGGCAGACGGTGAAGCCCGCGAAGGCGACAAAGTGGTCAACGAAGCCATCGCCCAGATCGAGCGTCTGGCCAGCGAAGTGGTGCGTTCCACCGAAGCCATGAGTGTGTTGCAACAGGAAAGCGACAAGATTGGCAGCGTGATGGACGTGATCAAGGCCGTCGCCGAACAGACCAACCTGCTGGCGCTCAACGCCGCGATTGAAGCCGCGCGCGCCGGTGAAGCCGGTCGTGGTTTTGCGGTAGTGGCCGATGAAGTGCGGGGCCTGGCCCAGCGCACGCAGAAGTCCACCGAAGAAATCGAAGGCCTGGTGGCCGCCCTGCAAAATGGCACGCAACAAGTGTCGGCGGTCATGAACAACAGCCGCGCCCTCACCGACAGCAGCGTCGCGCTGACCCGCAAGGCCGGTGTGTCGCTGGAAAACATCACCCGCACGGTGTCCAACATCCAGTCGATGAACCAACAAATCGCCGCCGCTGCCGAACAGCAAAGCGCCGTGGCCGAAGAGATCAGCCGCAGCATCATCAACGTGCGCGACGTGTCCGAACAGACCGCCGCCGCCAGCGATGAAACCGCTGCGTCGAGCGTTGAACTGGCGCGGTTGGGTGGTCAATTGCAGCAGATGGTCAGCCACTTCCGCGTTTAAGTCGCCGTCTTGAGCATTCCCACGCTCCGCGTGGGAATGCCGCAACGGACGCTCCGCGTCTGCTTCTAAATGTGACGCAGAGCGTCACGGGCTGCATGCCCACGCAGAGCGTGGGCATGATCAAATGTCGCCACTCACCGAGTCCCGCGCTGACGCAATGCCGATGGCATGAAATACGCGTCTTCCGGCACTGGTTGGGCGAAGTCCACGGTGGCCGGTTCTTCGTTGTCCAGGTTCTGCACGTAGTAACGGCGCGCCTGCAAGTCATGGAAAACGTCCAGCGCACTCCAGGTGGTGGGCAGGTCGTAGAAATTTTTCAGGTAGGCCATCGACACCCGCCACAACTCCCCTCGCCCGTCATATTGATCCACCAGTGCGGCGCCCCAACTGTCCTCGTCGAGAAACAGCACACGTTTGGAATAGATATGCCGCGAGCCCGGCTTGAGCGTGCCTTCGACCACCCAGACCCGATGCAGCTCATAACGGGTGAATTGCGGGTTGAGGTGGCCCGGTGTGAGCAACTGCGCGTACTTCACATCAGGGCTGCCGACTTTGTAGTTGTTGTACGGAATGTAGACCTCTTGCTTGCCCTTGAGCTTCCAGTCGTAGCGGTCCGGCGAGCCGTTGAACAGGTCAGTATCGTCCGCCGTGCGCAGGCCGTCGGATGAGGCGATCGGCGTGTCATACGCCAGGTTAGGCGCACGGCGCACACGACGTTGGCCGGCGTCGTAGACCCAGGCCTGACGCGGGTCCTTGAGTTGGTCCAGGGTCTCGTGGATCAACGCCGCACCACCGGCCAGCCGGGCCGGGCTCTTCACGAACGCCAGGTAGTAAAACAGGATGTTTTTCAAGTCGGCAAACTGTCCGCCCGGCCGGTAATAGTTGAAGAGCCCTTCCTGCTGCGAGGTCACCAGCGCGAAGCTGCCGTTGCGCTGCACCGGCGCTTCGGAAGCACGCCGCACCACATAGATACCGCGATAACGGGTGATGTGGTTCCACAGCACTTCGATCCCGTCCTTGGGCACCGGGAACGGCACACCGCCATAGGCATCGGCAAACCCGCTGCCGCCTTCGAGCAGCTTGGCCGAGGTCGCATTCTTGAAGGTGTTGTCATACAACCATTGTGGCGCCGAGCCCGACCGGCGCGAGGGATAAACCGGCATCTGGAAGGTGTCGGGGTAGCTGTTGAACAGGGCGACCTGACCCGGGCTGAGGTGGGTCTTGTACTGATCAAGGTTGGCTTTGGTGATGGTGAACAGCGGCTTGTCCGCCGCGTACGGGTCCGGGTGGTGTTGACCGGGTTTGTAGCCGGCCGGCGCCTGAGTGATACCGCCGGCCCACGCCGGAATGGTCCCGGCGGCGTTGCCGGCACGCTCGGCGCCCAGCGGGGTCAGGGTGGTTTTCAGTTGTTCGGCTTGCTGGGGCGAGATGGCGGCCAGCGTGCTGCCGGCGGCCAGGCTCAGGATTAGCGCCAGTGTGGTTTGGGTCAGTCGTGAAGTGTGAAACATCATCGTTCTCCGAAAAAATCCAGCAGGTCTGCAAAACACAGCAGATCCCTGTGGAGCGAGCTTGCTCGCGATAGCGGCCTGCCAGACGACATCTGTATTGGCTGTGCCGCCCTCATCGCGAGCAAGCTCGCTCCCACAGGGGTTTTGTGTATGGCGCTTACAAGAAGTACTTGAGGTTGAAGCCGACGTTGTCGCGGTCACGCAGGCCGTTGTCCTGCCCGCCGCCGTAGAACTCGGTGTATTGCAGCTCGGCCTCCAGCTTGTTCTGGTAGTTGGCCTTGATCCCCAGGGTGTAGGCCTTGCGGCCCTCGATGGTGTTGCCCGCCTGATAACTGTTGCCCTGGAAGTCGTCCTTGTAGACGACGTAAGGCGAGACGTTGACCCCGGCATACACGTCGTTCCAGGTGCCGTTGATCATCGCGGTGTAGCTGTAGGAGTCGCGGTTGACCTGGTCGGCACGATCACCGCCGGACACATAGGAAAAGTTGCCGGTGCCCGCGTAGTAACGCGTGCTGCCGTCATAAGCGGTGTAATGCAGGCTGCTGCCGCGCAGGTGCTCGGACGCCAGTTCGAACACCCCGAACATCGAGTCGAACGACAAGCTCGGGCCAAAGTTGTAAATGGTGCCCAGAGAGGTGTTGAACGCTTCCACTCGCTCGGCGTTATTGATCTGGCTGGCGAGCGTGACCTGCTGACCGCCAATGTTGATGGTCTGACCGGCTGCTGCGGCGGCAGCGCCGTTGGCCAGGTCGCCGATCAGGTCGTTGGTGGCCGCAAC
Organism: Pseudomonas mucoides; assembly: GCF_015461845.1. Lineage (GTDB taxonomy): Bacteria > Pseudomonadota > Gammaproteobacteria > Pseudomonadales > Pseudomonadaceae > Aquipseudomonas > Aquipseudomonas mucoides. The sequence goes on from NZ_JACOPW010000007.1 coordinate 253,789, forward strand.
GCCGATGGGCAGGTTCGGCCGATAGGCCACTTCACCGAACACCGATGCCTGGCCCAGGGTGGTGTTGAAACTGAAGCCGTACATGCGGATGTCTTCGGCGTAACGGCGATGCGCCTGGATATTGCCCAGCACATCCACGGTCGCCAGACCGTTGGCCAGTTGCCCCGCCTGACTGCCGGCGACACCGGTCAACAGGTTGGTCAGGGCATTCATGTCGATGCCTTTGTACCCACCCAGATTGGCGGAAATGGTCGGTTCCTTGGCGTGGTAATTGACCATGTACACGCCGAACTCGGTGCTGTTGAGTTGTTCGGCGATGTAGCGAAACGCGAACCCGAACTGGCCGTCATTGCGCGCGTTGTAATCCTTGCCGACCGAGGCCACTTTGACGGTATTGCCGAAGGTCGGCGTGACCCCGTTGGCGTAGAGGCCGGTGGTGCTCAGGGTCTGATTGAGCAACGGGTTGTTGCCCAGCGCGCTGTACAAACCGATCACGTTGCCGAAACCGGGCACCGGAGTGTCCAGCGCGGTATCGGTAAAGTTGTTGTAGCCGGTGTTGCCGCCATCGGCGAACAGGTCCGTCTGCGAGTAGAACGTACCGACCGGGTCGATGCGGGTTTCCTTCCAGTTGGTCTGGTAAAAACTTTCCATGGTCAGGGTGTCGGTCAGGCCGATGTTGAAGCTCAGCGCTTCCACCGGCACCAGCACTTCCTTGACTTCAGCGCCGGGCAAACGGTACTTGGCGGCGTCCACCGGGTTGGTGGTGTTAATCCCGCCACGGTAGAAAATCCCCTCGCCCCAGTTGAACACCTGACGGCCGATACGGGCCGTGACCGGCATCTGCGCGACGTCCCAGTTTCCATAGAGGTAAGCGTCGAGCATCTCCACCCGGCTGCCGGCGATATCGCGGGTCTGGCCAGTGAAGTGGTCGTCCTGCGGGTAACTCTGACTCGGTTGTGAGGGGTTGTTGTTGCGGTAGTAATCGTTGCGCTTGTCCATCAGTTGGGTGTCATAGAACGCGGTGCCGCGCATGAACATCCCGTAGTTCTGATAGTTGGCCTCAAGCTCCGAGGTGATCTTGTACACCTCGGAAACCAGCCCGGTGTCGAAGTTGCGATTGCCGTCGTTGGTGTTGACGTCGTCGTTGTTCTTGTCCCGGCCCTGGACCCGCCACAAGCGGCCATAGGACAACGTGCTGTCGAACGAGCCGGTGACCTGATTGTCCAGCACACTGAATTCCTCGGCCTGCACGCCGTCGACTGCGCACAGTTGCAGCAGCCCTGCCAGGCCGACGCCGGGGAGCGCCGCGCCAGACAGGCGAAATCGGGTTCTCATGATCTGTTCCTCTTCCCTGGTTTTATTGTTTTTATGCTGCCTGTGTGAGTAGGCGACGTTGCCGCGATGGCTATGGCGCCAATCCCGCATCGACATATATCCGGCTGTGCGCACCGAAATGCCCCAGCAGTTTGAACAGCTGTTGGTTCAGAGCCGGATGGTCGAAGTCTTCGCGCTGCACCTGGTTACCGGCGCTGAAATCGCGGGTGATCGGGGCGGTCTCCAGCCACTGCCCGATGGCTTCATCAAACGCTGCGGATTCGTCGGCGGACTCGGCGCTCACCACTTCGCGCAGGTAGTCGACCGAGTACGGTGGGTAACCGGCGTCCTGTGCAGAGTCCGTGTAAGCGTCGAGCATCGGATGTGCCTGGCCGGCGCGCAGCAGGCGCCGAAGCCAGGTCGACTGATACTTTTCCACTTCCGTGTGCCGGGTGGCGACCCGTTCAATGGCGGCATGCTTGTCGGCATCGAAGCCGGCCAGCGCCTTGCTTTCCAGCAACAGCAGACTCGCGAGCTCGACGCCGGGCAGTGCTTTGGCGTGATAAGGCTGGGTCAGGTCCTGAACGTGGTGCAGGCCCCAGCCGAGAAAACGATAACCCCAGTAAGGATGGCCGCTGGCAAACGCCAGTCGCGCCAACCCCATGTATTGGTAGGCGCGCCAGTCCGGCCAGCTGCGCTGAAGAAATCCGGCCGCGGCATACACCACCGCACTTTCATGGAAGAACCCCATATGAAACGGCGCCTGGGAACTGTACGGAAACCGCGCATCGCCGAAAGGCTGCGGGCCGAAGCCGTACAAGGCGCCCACCTCGCCTGGGTTGTCGTTGAACAGGTTGATGTCGTGGCCGTAATCAGGCTCCTCGGCGGCGCTGGCCAACACGGCCAGGGGCGCAACTTTTTCTCCGTCCGCCACGCGGATGAAACGCTGGCGATTCCACGGCGACAGGGTCTGTTCAACCATGACCTGCTCGGCCTTCAGGTGTTCTCGCTCGGGCAGGTCCTTGCCGGGCATCGGCTGGATAACCATCGCCAGATGAATCCGCGGATTGATCCGCAGCGCGGTGAGGAAGTCATGGCGCAGATTGTCCCCAGGCATGGCGGGTAATTTCAGGTTGTCGGGGCGCGGCGGGTAGTGGGCGAAGTGCTCACGGGCGAAGCGTTCCTGTTCGTCCAGCAGCGCAGAAACGGCCGGGTATTGATGCGCGAGAAACTGCTCCAACGGCTCAACCTCGACCTGCGGGGCATCGCGCAAGGCCGGCAGATCCTGCAACGCCAGGTAGCTGCCGACCGTATGGTTGGACCAGCCCCACGCCATCGGTGCCGTTCCACAAAGCAGCAACAGGAGGAATGTCAGCTTCATTGCTTTTGGTTCTTATTGGATGAGCAGTGGGGTTGAGCCTAACAACCGACCCTGCCCCTGACACTGTCCAATCTCACCAGAAAAGTTCTCCGATAGCGCCACGCCCCGGTGCAGAAAACACCGAAGATCATTGTGGGAGCGAGCTTGCTCGCGATGCGGGTGTGACAGTCAACATCGATGGTGACTGACGCGCCGCTATCGCGAGCAAACTCGCTCCCACAGGGATTTGAGGTGGTCGGCTAAGCGGGGTAACCCGTGATTTTGCGGATGCTCTGGTACAACGGCTTGAGCTGGCGGTACATGCGCAGGTAAACCTCTTTGTACAGTCGCTCATAAATCTGCTGCGCCTCGGGTTGCGGCATGAACACTGCCCCCACCCGAGTCATGGCCGCGATCGCCGTGGGAAAATCCGCGTGCAGACCCAACCCCACCGCGCAGCAAATTGCCGCGCCCAGACCGGACGCCTCATAGACATGCGGACGCTCGGCCGGCAGGCCAAAAATGTTCGCCGTGAGCTGCATCGCCGCATCACTCTGGGAACCACCACCGGCAACGCGCAAACGCTTGACCGAGATGTTCGAACGTTTCTCGATCTTCTCCATGCCCTGGCGCAAGGCATACGCCAGCCCCTCGAGGATCGCCCGGTAAATGTGCGCGCGGGTATGCACGTCGCCGAAGCCGATCATCGCGCCCTTGGCCTCCACTCCCGGCTCACGGATACCCGGCGACCAGTAGGGCTGCAGCATCAACCCCATCGACCCCGGCGGCACAGCGTCGACCAGCGCATCGAAGAGTTGCTCGGGTTCGATGCCCTGCGCTTTGGCCTGCTGCATTTCCCGCAGGCCGAACTCGTTCTTGAACCAGCTGACCATCCAGTAGCCGCGATAAATCATCACCTCGCAGTTGTATTGATCCGGCAATGCGGACGGGTAAGGCGGAATCAACGGGACGATTTCCAGGTAGCGCGACCGGGTGCTGGTGATCGTCGCCGTGGTGCCATAGGACAGGCACACCGTGTCTGCATCGACGACGCCAGAACCGACGACTTCGCAGGCCTTGTCGGCACCCGCCGCGATCAGCGCAATCCCCTCGGGAATGCCCGTGTGACGGCTGGCTTCAGCGGTGATGAAACCCAGGGTTTCACCGGGTTTGTGCAGGCTCGGCAACTGCTCGGGCCGCACCGCCAGCGCCTGCCATTTCCAGTCGCTGGGCGCGGCCCATTTCAGACGTTTGAAATCGAACGGCAAGTAGCCAACGCAACAGCCCACGGAATCGACAAAACGCCCGCACAGGCGATGAGTCAGAAACCCCGAGAGCAGCAAAAACTTGTCGGTCGCCGCCCAGACTTCAGGCTGGTGGCGGGCGATCCAGTTGGCCTCGGCCTGGGCGCGAAAATAATCCACGGTGGCTTGCGCGCCGACCAGTTTGAACAGCCAGCCCCACGGCCCCTTGATCCCGCCTTCGACTTCGCTCTGGCGTTGATCGAGCCAGAGGATCGCCGGGCGCAACGGCTTGCCTTGGGCGTCGACGTTGATCACCGTACCGCGCTGGGTGGTCAGGGACACGCCGGCAATCTGTGAGCGATCGATACCGGTTTGCTGCCACACCTGCTGACAGGCCTCGCCCAGTTTCGCCCAGTAATACTCCGGGTCCTGCTCGGCCCAACCGGGTTGAGACGAATAATAGGCCTGCAACTCGACCTTGCCTTTGCCCAGCAAATTACCCTGCAGGTCGAAGAGCAACGCGCGCACGCTCTGGGTGCCATTGTCGATGGCCAACAGGTAACGCTTGTTCGGGTGGTTATCCATGGAGCTCTCTTCAATGGGCATGGGTCGCGCACATTCCTGAATTCTTATTTTCCGTAGCCCGTAGCCCTGTAGCAGCTGTCGAGCGCAGCGAGGCTGCGTTCGAGAACAACGTTCTCGCAATCCCTGCCCCCGAAGTTTTTCTGAAACACCAGGGTGGTGGTTTTGCGACGGCTTTGCCGCCGAACGCAGCCTCGTTGCGCTCGCCAGCTGCTACAGGGTTACGGGTGCTCAACGCGACTGCCGGGTAAACCGTGGTGGCGTTGCCATAACGCCTGATAGCGCTGCAACTCCTGCTGCCAACGCTCATCATCCCAACCGAGTCGTGGCTGGCAGAGTTGGCGGATGGCCGCAAAGTATTCCTCGCCACCGCGCGGCAGCAACAGGCCCAGACGGGTTCGACGCAGCAGCAAGTCATCCAGGTGCAGCACCATTTCCGTCTCACAGGCAAACGCCAGTTCCGCCCACAAGGTGTCCGTGGCGCCCACGCTGTCATGACCCAATTCCGCGATCAGTGTCGCCAGCCTCGGCAGGTCACGGCCATGTCGCCCGGCCAGGCGCCGCCACTGGTTGCCACAGAGCCCTGGAATCGCCAGCGGCGGCACCACGGCAAACACCGGCGCGGCGTCATCATTGAAGGGACGGTCGAGCATGCTCGCGCAGGCCTTGAGCACTTCGATGGCCTGCGGGCGAAAGGTGGTCAGCTTGCCGCCGGCCAGGGTCACGCAACCCGGCTCCTGCCACAGTACATGCTCGCGGGTTTCATTCGAGGGTTTGCCTTGAGGTTCACCTGCAGGGCTGCCCACCACCGGGCGCACCCCGGACCAGGTCGACAGCACATCCGCGGCGACTACTTCGGCTTGGGGAAATTGTTGAGTGCAGGCCGCCAGCAGATAGTCGAGTTCTTCGGCACTGATACTCGCACTCTGGTCCAGATCGCCCTGATGATCGAGGTCCGTGGTGCCGACGACCGTCGCGCCCTCCCACGGGAAAACGAACACCGGGCGACGGTCGCGCTCGTGCAGAAAAGTGAAGGCTTGCGCCACCGGCAGGCGCCAGCCCGGCAGCAATAAATGGCTGCCACGCAACGGGCGCAACTGACGCGGGGCATCAGGCAGGCGCAAGCGCTCGGCCCAGGCACCGGTGGCCACGGCCAGCACAGCACAATGCAATTGCATCGACGCGCCACCTTCGCAGTCTTCCACCTGGACCCCGCAAACGCGTCCTTCCTTACGCAGCAATTGCTGCACGCGCACGCCGTTAAGCACCACGGCGCCATCGGCCCGGGCCTCCCCCAATACGCGCATCACCAAACGGGCGTCATCGGTCAGCGCATCGACAAAACAGGTGCCGCCCAGCAGGTCATGTTCCTTTACCCCCGGCGCCAGATAACGCAGTTGTTGCGCGTCATGGAAGCGATGGCTACGCCGTCCCGCCAGCGCGTCATAGATCAACAACAACCCTCCCAGCACTCGCGGTCCGGGAAAGCCGCCACGGTAATGCGGCATCATGAAACTCATCGGCTCCACCAGCCCCGGCGCTTCGTCGAGCAGGCGCTGGCGTTCGCGGACCGAATCGCGGGTCAGGCGCCACTGACCCTTGGCGATGTACCGCAAACCGCCATGGACCATTTTCGAGGATCGGCTGGAGGTGCCCCAGGCAAAATCGCGTTGCTCCAGCAGCAGGCACCGCCAGCCACGACGCGCGGCTTCGCGCAGGATACCGGCGCCGCTGATGCCGCCGCCGATGACGATCAGGTCCCAGGTTTCCTCCGCCAGCGTCGGCAGCATTTGCTGGCGCCACGCGGCGTTCCAGTTCGGGCTCATGGCCGTCACTCCGGCAACAACGTGCCGGGGTTCAGGCGCCCGGCCGGATCAAAATGCCGGCTCAGCGCCTGCAGGGTGTCCATCGCCAGCACGCCCTTCTCGCGCAGCAGGTACGGCGCGTGGTCCTTGCCCACGCCGTGCTGATGACTGATGGTGCCATGGTTGTCGACGATGGTCTGACTGGCCGCGTGCTTGAGCGCCTGCCAGCGGGCCAGGGTCGCGGGATAGTCCGCCGCCGGGCGAAACACATAGGTGGTGTAGATGCTCGAGCCTTCACCGTAGACGTGGGACAGGTGAGTGAACACGTGCACCCGTTCACCTTCAGCCGCCAAGGCGTCGCGCAGGCTGGCTTCAATCAGGGTCAGGAGGTTGTCGACGTTGCTCCAGTCGGTGGCCGTTTCGAGTGTGTCGACCACATAACCGGCGTTCCACAAGTTCTCGCGCAGGTAGGGAAAACGAAAACGGTTCTGCGCCCACTTCTTGCCGAGCAAGGTGCCGGTAAACACCCCGCCGAATGCCTTGAGGTGCTGGCGGGCCTGGCTCAGGGACAGCGCATTTTGCCGGCGATTACCGGTCACGCCGAACGTCAGCAGGCATTTGCCTTCACCGGCACCGCGCAGCGACAGGTATTTTTCCAGCCAGGCGATCTGCTGCGGATGACCGGCCAACGCCAGTTGGGTTTCGGTTTCCACCGCGTTGGACAAGCGCAGCATCGACAGCGGAACCCGCGCCTGGGCCAACTGGCGGATGGCTTGCAGCGCCTTGGTCCAGCTGGGCAGAAACACACCGTAGAAACGTTCATCGGCGGGCAATGCGCTGACCCGAACCTTGACCTCGGAAATAATCCCGAATCGGCCCTCGCAACCCAACACCACTTCGCGCAGATCGGGCCCGGCGGCCGAGGCCGGGAACGTGGGGATTTCCAACGGCCCGGCAAAGGTTTCCAGAGTCCCCCCGGCGAACAGTTGCTCGATACGCCCGTAGCGCAACGATTGTTGGCCACTGGAGCGACTGGCGACCCAACCACCGAGGGTCGACAGCTCCCACGACTGCGGAAAATGCCCCAGCGTATACCCCCGGGCGCGCAACTGACTTTCCACCTGCGGCCCACTGGCGCCAGGGCCGAAGGTGGCCAGCAAGCTCTGTTCGTCGAGGTCCAGCAGGCGATTCATCCGGGCCAGGGACACCGTGACCACGGGCCGTGCGGAATCCGGTGGATTGATATGCCCGGCCACCGAAGTGCCGCCGCCATAAGGAATCAGGCACACGTCCTGTTCATGAGCGAGCGCGAGCAATTGGCGGATCTGTTCGGCCGTCTCGGGAAAGGCCACGGCGTCGGGATAATTCCCCAGCGCGCCTTCACGCAACGCCAGCCAGTCCGGCAGGCTCTGCCCCCGGGCATGCAGCAAACGATCATGCGATTGCACGCTGTATAAGGCGTGTTCCTGCAACCGCGAGGCGGGCACACGGGCCAATGCCGCCTCCAGCGTGGCATCGGGCAGCGCTCGACCGTCTCCCAGCCGCTCGGCGAGAAAACTCGCGCCTTGTGCCGGCAGTTCGACCACCGTGGTTGCATCTCCCCAGCCGTTCCAGCGTCGCATGCGTGTGTCCTTTTGCGGTTCTTATTGGTGATATTTCAGGCCCCCATACTAGTCAGCTGCCCGAAAGTGTCACGGTCGCATCCGGCCAGTTCGAGTAGCCAATTGAGTCAAACGTCGCGCAAGTGTCAGCCATTTACTTTAGCCGTGGTTTCAAATTACCTTTCAGCGCATTCATCCGCGCACGCGGGCCTTGATCAAAGGAATACGATCATGCAATCCCTGGGCTTCACTTCCGTTCCGCCGCTGCTCAAATACCTGCGTCATGCCGAACAGCTGGGCATGGCCATCGAGCCTGCGTTGGCGGCGGCCGGGTTGCAGGCGCAGCAGTTGAGTGACAACAGCCTGCGGTTGCCGGGTGAGGCCCATGAACGCTTGCTCGATTATTTCTGCGAACACTCGGGCGATCCGCTGTTCGGTCTCAACGCCGCGCATTTTGTGTTGCCCAACTCCTGGAGCGTGCTGGGTTACATCACCATGAACTGCGCGACCCTGGGTGATGCCATGAGCCGCATCATGCCGTTCGAGAAACTGGTGGGCGACATGGGCGTCAGCCGCGCCGAAGTGCAGGACAGCAACGTGCACCTGATCTGGACCTGCCGCTATCAACGCCCGCGCATTCGCCGGCACCTGGTCGAAAACGTGCTCGGTTCCTGGTTGCAATACGCGCGCTGGATCGCGGATACACAGATGTCACCGGCCGCCGTCTGGCTGGAACATGCACTCCCGGCCGAGGCGACGCTGGCGCAATACGAGCAGTTCTTCGATTGCCCGGTGCTGTTCGACCAACCTTATTCGGCGCTGATAGTGCCGTTGCCGTATTTGCAGTTGCCGTTGCGCCAGGCCGATGCGCAATTGCTGCGCACCCTGGAAGAACATGCGCAGGGGTTGATGGCCACACTGGAGGACGCGTCGCTGGAGCAGCGGGTCAAAAGCATCCTGCGTCAGTTGCTCAAGGAAGGCCTGCCACGCAAGGAGCAAGTGGCCGAGCATCTCGCCGTGTCGGTGCGCACGCTACAACGCCAGTTGCATCAGGCCGGCACCTCGTACCAGCAAATCCTCGATGACCTGCGCCAGGAACTGGCCGAGCATTACCTGCTCAACAGCACGCTGCCGATTCAGGACATCGCTCAGTACCTGGGTTTCACCGAACCGCGCTCGTTTCACCGTACGTTCAAGAGCCGGCGCGGGATGCCGCCCGGCGAGTTTCGGCAGACTTACCGGGTGTGACTGCTCGCGAAAGCGTCAGTCGCAACAGCGCAGTAAACGTCTTTCATTGCACCTGTTTAAAGACACTCGGCGTTACGCGACAACACCCACAGATCCTTGCGCCGCTGCCTACGACTGCGCCAGAATCCGCCGGCTTGTGCGCTTGGGGGCTGCTCGGTAACGTGGATCGCGTCACTGATTCCCAGTGATCGGGTTTAGCAGCCCGGATAGTTGCCCGGCCGTACAAGTCTCATCCAGTCAGGCATTTGCCTGCGCTTGATGGTGGCTGTGCGCATGGCACCTTCGGGTGCGCCGGGTTTGGGTGACTACCGGTCTGCTAACTTGCGCACAGCTGCCACCCTTTCGTTTAGCAGCGAGATGGACGCAGCCTTATTAGAGGTTAGTCCCCCATGTTCAAAGTTACGCCAAACCCACCGGACACCGATCCGGCATCCCCCTACGAAACACCGGAATCAAAGAAACTCCACGAAGCCGCCGAGCGCGCACTCAATCACTATTTGGGCCCTCCGGCCTCCCACGTCATGACAAAGCCCTACCAACCCAATCGCCTCTACATGGCCAACCCGGCGTCCGGCACCGAACCCTTGCTGACCGATGCCTGTGAAACCCTGGGCTCAGCCACCGTCATGCTCAACGACTTCGCCGCGTTGCTCGAAGGCTCGCACCGCAAAACCGCGCAAGGTATCGCCCAAGTGGTGATGGTGGCGGAAATGGCGGTCAATCAAGTGCTGGATAAATGAGTGCCCACTGACTGATCACTGCTTCCACGAACGAAAAAAGCCCGCTGCCAAACCAAAAGGGTTCGGCAGCGGGCTTCTTTGTTCCGCTTACAACGTTTGCGCTCAGAGGCTGATCGCGTTGGTGAACACCAACCGGTTACCGAACGGGTCGGCAATGGTCATGTCCTGGCTGCCCCACGGCATGGCCTGAATCTGCGGGTGCGAAAACGTGTATTCCTTGGCAATCAACTGTTGCTGGAACACCTCAAGCTCATCCGTCTCGATCCGCAAGGCCGAACCCGGCGTCGCATCGCCGTGGTGTTCGGACAGGTGCAACACGCATTCGCCGCGAGACACCTGCAAGTACAACGGGAAGTTCGCTTCGAAACGATGCTGCCAGTCGATCTTGAAGCCGAGGAAGTCGACGTAGAACTCTATCGCTTTGCGTTCATCGAAAATCCGCAGGATCGGGGTGGTTTTGCCGAAGCTCATAGGAGTGTTCTCGCCAGTGGGAAGGGCCCGTGTTCAGCGGGCCATGTGTCTGGTTCAAATGATCGGATCAACGCAGCGTCTTGAGCGCGAGATCACTGTAGTAGAAGCTGTTCTTGCCAGTGCGCGCAAAGAAGAAGTAACCATAATCCGACAAGTAATAGTAGGTATTGAGCCGTTTGTACTCATCGTCTTTTTTACTGCAGGTCAACTCTTTGGCTGAACCGCTCAAGGTGACATTGAGTTCGCTGGCCGGCAGCTCGCGAATGACGGTGCAATCGTTACTGTCTTGACGCTCCTCGACTTTGCCGAACAGTGTGTTGGTGCTGCGGACCGTCGCGTTGTAGTTCAACCGCTCGTTGATCGGCATATGCTGCCAGTCGCCGGTGAAACTCAAGTTGATGACACTGGAACTGTCTTTCATCGAAGGGCCCTTCGAGACGCCGAATCGACTCAATTTCGCCAGATCGAACAGTCCGTGAAAGGACACTGCATCGCTCTCGTAATGGGTCCCTGACAAACGCAGGGTCATCTGCTGCGAAGCGCTATCGATACCGATAAAACGCTCTTCACGCATGTCCGTGGTCTTGGCCTTGTAAGTCGACTGCCCTGCCACTTCCACATAGCTGAGCGGTTTAACGGCAACCGGCATGTTCAGGTTTTTGATGGCCGATGCGACAGCAGGGGAAAGCGGCGCCAGGGTCACTGGCGCGGTTTTCTTCGCACGGGCAACGAACTTCGGAAGTTGCGCTGCCGACTCCGGTTTATCGCAGGCCAATTTGAACAGCTGGTTATAGTCGTCGTTGCTGCCGCTAATCGCCGTGGCCGTCAGTGCAACGGCATCCTGGCCATCTGTGACGGTGTTGTTGGCGTCCAGATCGTATCCCGCCACCACGCGATACGTCTGCTTGCCACAATCGACCGCATACCGCTCGCGTTTCTGGGCATAGGGCGCGTCGTAGGGCGCATCAAAACCAATCAAAGGATTATCGTAGGCCGCCCAGAATCTCAGTTCGGCACCGTCCTTCTTGAGGCTGTTGCGATCAATCAATACCCATTGATCCTCGCCGCTGCCTTTGACGACACGCCAATCCGAGGCTGGAGTACTGGCACACGCCTTGATGAAATCCGGGTTGCTTTTCAGCACCCCGAGCACGTTGGCCGGAACCGCTCTGCCCGTCGAATACTGGTGAGCATTTAGACCTGGATACATCCGGCCGCCACCGCCCAGATAGAGCAAGGTGGCCCGATCAGATGTACAGGAAGCTTCCATTTGAAATACCAGCCCTGCCGCCGCCTGGGCATTGCCGGAATGGCTGATCTGGAAACTCAGGACATCGCCTTCACGCATGATCGAATCACTGACCAGAGGCTTCGACAGAACGCCGTTGAACAACGTCTCGGCTTCCGCCGCCCGGCGTGCCTGTGGGCTGACACAACCCGCCAATAACGTAACGGCAACGAACAAACAAATGCGGTACATGAAACTCCCTGGGCGACGCACGCCAAAATCCACTGAATGTCAGCGCTTCGGCTTGGGAGTGGCTTTCTTTAATCGCAATGTGCCATCAGTACGACGGTCCGCAAAAAATGCTTACTGAAACCCGCCCCGCAAATCCCCTTCCCGCGCCAGAAACCGCCCTTCCCTTTTACCGTTCGCCTGCCCGTCGCTGTAACTCAACACGCCGTTGACCCACACGCCGTCAATCCCTTCTGCCGCTCGTTGCGGATCGTTGAAGTCCGCCACGTCGCGAATGGTCAGCGGATTGAACAACACCAGATCCGCCCAATGCCCTTCACGGATTTCTCCGCGCGCCTTCAAGCCAAACCGCGCCGCCGACAGCCCGGTCATTTTGTGTACCGCGGTGTGCAGCGGAAACAACCCGACATCGCGACTGAAATGTCCCAGAACCCGTGGGAATGCGCCCCACAAGCGTGGATGCGGGAACGGGTCTTCCGGCAATCCGTCAGAGCCGACCATCGATAGCGGATGCGCGAGGATTCTTCGTACGTCTGATTCATCCATTCCGTAGTACACCGCGCCCGCCGGTTGCAATTGGCGGGCGGCGTCGAGCAATGACAGGTGCCACTCGGCGGCGATGTCCATCAGGTCGCGACCGCCCATTTCAGGGTGCGGGGTGGACCAGGTGATGGTGATGCGATGGGCATCGGTGACTTGTTTGAGGTCCAGTGTCGAAGAACTCGCCGCATAGGGATAACAGTCGCAGCCCACCGGATGGGTTTTCGCCGCGTGTTCGAGGGAGGCCAGCAATTGCGGACTGCGCCCCCAGTTTCCGGCGCCCGCGCATTTGAGGTGGGAAATGATCACAGGGGATTTCGCATGTCGGCCGATCTGGAACGCCTCGTCCATGGCCTCTAGCACCGGTTCGAACTCACTGCGCAAATGGGTGGTGTACACCGCACCGAATGCCGTCAGCTCTTCGGTCAGTTGCATCACTTCTTCGGTGGAGGCCGAAAAGGCGCTGGCGTACGCCAGGCCTGTGGATAAGCCCAATGCTCCGGCCTCCAGGCTTTCGCGCAGTTGCTCGCGCATCGCACTGATTTCGTCTGGCGTGGCGGTACGAAACAGGTCGTCGAGGTGATTGTTGCGCAGCGCCGTGTGACCGACCAGTGCGGCGACGTTCAGCGTGGTGTTCGCCGCTTCGACCGCCGCGCGGTAGTCGCTGAAGGTCGGATAAACAAATGCTGCGGCCGTGCCGAGCAGGTTCATCGGGTCCGGCGGATTGCCCTTCAAACTCACCGGCGAAGCGCTGATTCCGCAGTTGCCGACGATCACCGTGGTCACGCCCTGGCTGAGTTTGGGCAGCATCTCTGGCTGGCGGATCACCACCGTGTCGTCATGGGTGTGGACGTCGATGAAACCCGGCGCCAGCACGCGACCGGCAGCGTCGATTTCTTCGCTGGCAGTGGCGTCGTGCAAGTCGCCGATGCGCTCGATGCGGCCGTTCAGGATTGCCACGTCGGCGGGATAACCGGGGGCATTGCTGCCGTCGATGATCAGGGCGTTGCGAATCAGCGTGTCGTACTGCATGTCAGTCTCCCAGCGGCAAGTGATCGTCGCCGCCGCGGTAATCGTCGAGGGCGAGTTTGATCCGCCGCAGACGTTCTTGATTGTCTTCAGGATTGGCCAGCGCCAGCTCGGTGGCAAGCACGTCGATGGCCAGCAGCATGCCGTAGCGCGCCGCCGTGGGTTTGTAAATAAACGAGGTTTCGACGCCTTGCAGCGGCAACAGCACGTCGGCCAATTGCGCCAGCGGCGAGTCGGCCCGGGTGATGGCGACAATGCGGGCGCCGTAACTGCGGGCCAGTTCGACGGCTTCAATGAGTTCAGGCGTAATGCCGGTCAACGAACAGGCAATCACGGCCCGGCCGGCATCAAGGCTGGCGGCGGTGACGCGCATCATTACCGGGTCGTGGCACACCGCAATCGGGTAGCCGAATCGCACCAGGCGCACCTGCAGTTCATCGCTGCACAAAGTCGAGCAGCCGCCCATGCCGAACGCGTGAATCATTCGCGCCTTGCCCAGCAGCTTCACCGCATCGGCGAAGCGCGACTCGTCGAACGCCGACAGATGCTGGCGCAAGGTCGACTCGATATCACCGACGATCTGCCCGTAAAACGCCGACTGATCGGGGGTGCCCGCCGGGTCGAGAAAGCGGCTGCCGACGCCGCTGGCCTGGGCCAGTTGCAGGCGCAAGTCACGCAAGTCGCGGCAGCCCACCGTGCGGGCGAACCGCGACAGCGTGGCGGTACTGACTTCCGCCCTCAGCGCCAGCTCATCGAGGCTGGCAGCGGAGGCAAACCCTACGTCGTCGAGCATCAGGCGAGCGATACGCCCTTCACCGGCGCTGAAGGAATCCTGGCGGGCGCGGATCTGATAAAGGATGTCCATGGCAGGCGACTCCGGTTAAATCAGGTAGGAAAGGCCCACGGTCAGGCCGAAAGCGACCACGGAAATAATGGTCTCCAGCACCGTCCAGGTCTTGAAGGTCTGGGCCACGGTCATGTTGAAGTATTCCTTGATCAACCAGAAGCCGCCGTCGTTGACGTGAGAAAAAATCACCGAGCCGGCACCGGTCGCCAACACCAGCAATTCCGGGTGCGGATAACCCAGCCCAATCGCCACCGGCGCAACAATCCCCGAAGCCGTGGTCATCGCCACCGTCGCGGAACCGGTGGCAATGCGCATCAACGCGGCGAACAGCCAGCCCATGATCAGCGGCGACAACTGAAATTCGTGGGCCAGGCTGACGATCTGATCGGTAACGCCGGCGTCCACCAGAATCCGGTTCAGGCCGCCGCCGGCGCCGACCAGCAAGGTGATGCTCGCCGTGGGTGCCAGGCATTCATTGGTGAATTTTAGAATCGATTCACGGCTGAAGCCTTGGGCAATACCCAGGGTCCAGAAGCTCAGCAAGGTCGCCAGCAACAGGGCGATCACCGAGTTGCCGATGAACAGCAAGAACTGGTTGAAGCCGCTGCCCGGCGTGGAAATCAGGTTGGCCCAGCCACCGATCAGCATCAACACCACCGGCAGCAAAATAGTCGCCATGGTGATGCCGAAGCCCGGCAGGCTGTCGCGCGGTTCGCGGTCGAGGAATTGGCGCTCCAGCGGGTTCTCGGCCGGCAATTGAATGCGTGGCACGATGAACTTGGCGTACAGCGGCCCGGCAATGATTGCCGTCGGAATGCCGATCAAAATCGCGTACATCAACGTCTGCCCGACCGACGCCCCATACACCTGCACCGCCAGCATCGCTGCGGGGTGCGGTGGCACCAGGGCGTGAACCACGGAGAGACCGGCGACCATCGGCAAACCGACCATCAGGATCGACACGCCGACGCGGCGTGCCACGGTGAAGGCAATCGGCACCAGCAATACAAAACCGACTTCGAAAAACAGCGGCAACCCGACCAGGAACGCGATGCAGACCATCGCCCAATGCGCGTTCTTTTCGCCGAATCGGTCGATCAAGGTCCGCGCCACCTGCTCGGCACCGCCGGACTCGGCCATCATCTTGCCGAGCATCGTGCCCAGCGCCACCACCAACGCGATATGCCCCAGGGTTTTGCCGACGCCCGCCTCGTAAGCGCCGACCACGCCGGACGCCGGCATCCCGGCCAGCAAGGCCAGGCCGATGGACACCAGGGTGATGACGATGAAGGGATTGAGTCGGTAACGGGCGATCAGCACGATCAGCGCAATGATGGCGATGGCGGCATACACCAGCAGCCAATAGCCGAAGGACAGGGTCATGCGGTACTCCTCGAAAGGGTCACGTCGAATGGATTGTGAAACTCTTAAAACATTTCGAGAGGTGATTTTCAAACGAGGTGAAAGTTATTTTCGTACAGGGGTAAGGGTTGTCGCTGAGAGATATGCGAGGTCGGTGAATATGAAAATCCGACAGGCGAATTTTCATGCTGATCGTTCCCACGCGCCGCGTGGGAATGATCTCGAGGAAGTCTCAGTCGTGATTCACCCGGGCGCGTTTCAGCAGTTTCTTGCAACGCTCCGACAGGTGCAGCACGCGCAGGTGCTTGCCGGCCTTGGTGTAGCGTTCGCGCAACGTATCCAGCGCAGAGATGGCCGAGTAATCGACGAAGCTCAAATGCCGGCAATCCAGCGTGACGTGGGCAGGATCATTGGCCGGGTCGAATTGATTGAGGAAGGGGGTGGTCGAGGCAAAGAACAGCGTGCCATGCACCCGGTAGAGTTTGCTGCCGTCGTTTTCCAGATGACTGTCGGCGTACAGCTGCCGGGCCTGCTGCCAGGCAAAGTTGAGCGCGGCGATGATGATCCCGCACAACACGGCGGTGGCCAGATCGGTGAACACCGTAATCACCGTCACCGCGATGATCACCAAGACGTCGTTCAACGGCACTTTGTTCACCACCCGCAACGAGGCCCAGGCGAACGTTTGCTGTGACACCACAAACATCACCCCGACCAGCGCCGCCAGCGGAATGCGCTCGATCAGCGGCGACAGAAACAGAATGAACAGCAGGATCAACACCCCGGCAACCACCCCGGACAGTCGACCGCGACCGCCGGAACTGAGGTTGATCACGGTCTGGCCGATCATCGCGCAACCGCCCATGCCACCGAACACGCCAGAGACCATGTTGGCCGCGCCCAGCGCCACGCACTCACGATCCGGGAAGCCGCGGCTCTCGGTGATTTCGTCGGTCAGGTTCAAGGTCAGCAGGGTTTCCAGCAGGCCGACCAGCGCCATCAAAATCGCGTAGGGCGCGATGATGCGCAGGGTGTCCAGACTCCAGGGAATGTCTGGCAACGCAAAGGTCGGCAAGCCCCCGGCAATGTGCGCCATGTCGCCCAGCGTACGGGTCGGCAAGCCCAGCAGATACACCGCCAGCCCCACACCGAGAATCGCCACCAGTGCCGGCGGCACCGCACGCGTGAGGCGCGGCAGCAGGTAAACGATGGCCATGGTCACGGCCACCAGCCCCGTCATCATGTACAGCGGCGTACCACTGAGCCAGGTGTCACCGTTTTTGAAATGCTCCAACTGCGCCAGGGCGATGATGATCGCCAGGCCGTTGACGAAACCGAGCATCACCGGGTGCGGGACCATGCGCACCAGTTTGCCCAGTTTCAGCAACCCGAACGCCAGCATGATCAACCCGCCGAGCAACACGGTGGCCAGCAAATACTGCACACCGTGCTGCACCACCAGCGCGACGATCACTACCGCCATCGAACCTGCAGCCCCGGACACCATGCCCGGCCGACCGCCGAACAGCGCGGTCAGGGTGCAAATGATGAACGCCCCGTAAAGACCCATCAGCGGATTGAGGTGAGCCACCAGCGCGAAGGCGATGCATTCGGGCAGCAGGGCGAAAGAGGTCGTGAGCCCGGCCAGGACATCGGCGCGTAGACGTTTTGGTTTCATGAGGGAATCGCACGCAGGGAGTGACGAGAAGAAAGTGCGCGGATGGTACGGAATTGCGGGCAGCCCGGCCAGTTGTTGGGCCTTCGCAAATGCCATCGCGGGCAAGCCATGTTCCTACAAGGGATTTGCGTCGTTCACAAATCCCCTGTGGGAGCGTGGCTTGCCCGCGATGGCCGCGACACGATTTAGAGCGAACTCAAACCATCTCGTCCCGAATCCACTCAATCACCGACACCCGCTTCGGCGCCCAGCCCAGCAACTCACGCGCCTTTTTCCCGCGCACCCGGCTGTTGGAACCCAAGCCATAGTTGGCCATTTCATACCCCCACTCGGCCTCGGCGTCTTTCAGCGGCCAGTCTTGCGGCGCGCCCAGCTCCAGCGCGTGGGCAATCGCGGTGGTCATGTCGAAGAACGACGCTTCACCGCTTTCAACGAAGTAGAACGTGCCCGGCACATTTTTGGTCAGTGCCAGCAGGTACAGGGACACCACGTCTTCGATGTGCACGTTGGACCAGATGTTCTGACCCGGGCCGACATGCCGGACCACGCCACTTTTACGCGCCTGCTTGAGCAAGCGCGGCAATTGCACGCTGTCACGATTGACGCCCAGGCTATGGCCATAAATCAGCGTGTTGCAGATCACCGCCGAGTTCACGCCATCGTTCGCGGCGGCGAGGATCAGGTTGTCGATGGCCACGCGGGCGGCCTTGTCGACGGTCGGTGCCGGCAGTTTGTCTTCGAAGTAGATGACGTCGCTGGCGTGACCGCCCGAGGCATCGCCGACGATGCTCGAACCGCTGGTGTGCAGGAATACTTTGTTGGAACCGCGCAAGGCGTCGAGCAACGCTTGCACCGCGCCGCGATGGTCGCTGCTGGCGGCGTTGATCACGGCGTCGGCCGCACGGGCCTGTTCGGCGAGCAGTGCGCTGTCGTCCAGCGTGCCGATCACCGGGGTGATGCCCAGCGCGCTCAACTCATTGGCTTGGGCTTCGCTACGCACCAGGCCGGTGACCTTGTGGCCCGCGCGGATCAGACCGGTGGCGATGGAGCCGCCGATGAAACCTGCAGCGCCGGTGACGAATACGTTCATGGAGAAACTCCCTGCGTGAATAAGTGATGCGACGAGTATCAAGGAGTGATCTCTGACGAAAAATCCCCTCTGACCCAATTCACTCTTGCGCAGGGATCACGAATCAGCCTTTGAAATCCGAGTTCGCATACAACGCCAATTTGCCCTGAATAAAGTCGAGGAAGCACTGAATGCGCAGGGCCAGTTGCGAGTTGCGGTAGTACACCGCGTTGATTGGCTGGCGATAGCCGCTGTTGAAGTCCGCCAGCAGCACCTGCAAACGGCCGGCGCGAATATCTTCGATGGTCATGTAGTGCGACAGGCAGGCAATGCCCTGGCCTTCCAGCGCCAGGTGGCGGATCGTCTCGCCGCTGGAGGCACTGATCGACGCCTCAATTGGCCAGCGATCTCCATGCACGTAACGCAACGGCCATTGGTTGAGACCTTCGTTCTGGGTAAAACCCAACAACGCATGCTTACTCAAGTCCGCCACTGCCTGCGGCGCGCCGTGTTGCTCGAGGTAGGCCGGGCTGGCGACGATGTGCAGTGGACTGCACCCCAGCGAGCGAGCGTGCAAGGTCGAGTCGGCCAACGTGCCGATGCGGATCGCGATGTCGGTGCTTTGCTCGAGCAGGTCGATGATCAGATCGTTGCTGTTGAGTTCGAGCTGGATGTCCGGGTAGAGACGGCGGAATTCGTCGATGTACGGCACGATTGCGTGCAGCATGAACGGTGACGCCGCGTTAATCCTCAGCCGCCCGGACGGGGTTTGCTGGCGTGAGTTGAGGCGTTCTTCGAGCTCGTCCATCTGATCGAGAATCCGCTTGGCGTGCTCGAAGAAGTACTTGCCCTCTTCGGTCAGGTCCATGCGTCGTGTGGTGCGGTTGATCAGCGTGGTATCGAGTTTGGCCTCCAGCCGCGACAGCGTGCGACTGACCGCCGAAGGCGTTTGCCCGACCTGTTCGGCGGCAGCGGAAATCGACCCGCATTCAATCACGCAGACGAAAATCTGCAATTCATCGGATCTGGCTTTCACAAAGGCCCCTCATTCAAAACTGGCTTGATAGTAGCTGGATGCGGGGCAAAAGGAACCTCAAGCCTTGAGGCCAAACACCTCGGTCAAATGCTGTTCATAGCGTGCGACATCAGCTTCGATGTTCGGGCGTTTCATCACGTCGACGCACAGGAAGGTCGGCAGGCCGGTCATGCCGAGGAACTCGTTGGCCTTGTGAAACGGGAAGTACACCGCGTCCACGCCCTTGGCTTCAAAGAAGTCGGTCGGGTCGTCAAAGGCTTGCTGCGGTGCATTCCAGGTCAACGACAGCATGTATTGCTTGCCCTGCACCAAACCGCCGCTTCCGTACTTCTGCGACGCATCGGAACGGGTGCGGCCATCACTGGCGTAGAGACTGCCATGGCCTTCGGTGAAGACTTCATCGATGTACTTTTTCACGGTCCACGGCGCGCCCATCCACCAGCCTGGCATTTGATAAATGATCACGTCGGCCCAGAGAAATTTGGCGACTTCTTCGGCGACGTCGTAGCCCTCGTCGATGAAGGTGGCTTTCACGTCCACGCCGCCACGATCCAGCACGCTCAGCGCCGTTTCATGCAGGGTGGTGTTGTAGCGGCCATCAGAGTGGGCGAATTTTTTTCCGCCATTGAGCAACAGGACTTTTTTCATGAGAAATCTCGGAAGGTCAGAAATTGGATGGCGGCAGGTTAGCGGCGAGGCTCGCGCGGAATAAGCCCCGAATGCACAAAACCCTTTTGACCAATACGCACGAATCAGTAGGCGATTGTTGCCATAGACTTGCGCCGATTCTTAACTTGAGGGAATTTCTGATGAGTGAAATGCAAGGCTTCATCCTGCACGCCAAGACCCGCCCGGAAAAATCCGATGCCTTTGAAGCGTTTTTCCGCGGCTATGTGGAAGCCAGTCGCGCCGAGCCCGGCTGCATCGAATATCACATGCTGCGCGACAAACAGGACCCGACGCTGTTTATCTTCTACGAGATCTGGCAATCCCAGGCTCACCTGGACGTGCACTCGAACCTGCCGCACATGAAGCAGTTCCTTGAGCACCGCGATGAATTCCTGGAACGGGATTTCGAGATCCGTGACATCGACATGCTCAGCCCGTCGTCCGCTACCCGCTGATCAGCAAATGGCCGCCTAGCACGCCGAGGCCGATGAAGAACACTCGCTTGAACAGCACCGCGCTGATCCGCTGACGCAACCATTGGCCGAGTAACAAGCCGAGCACCGCGGGGATCAGCGCCAGCAATGACGCGCTCAATTCGCCACCGCCCAGCGCGTCGCGCCACCACAAGCCAGCCGCCAGCGCCAAGGTCGACACGGTGAACGACAAGCCCAGCGCCTGCACGAGTTCGTCCTTGCTCAAACCGAGCGCTTGCAGATAAGGCACCGCCGGAATCACAAAGACGCCGGTGGCCGAGGTGATGATGCCCGTCAGCACGCCGCACAGCGGACCGACCCAACGCTCAGCGTGACCGCCGACACGCAAGGCCGGCAGGAACAACCCGCTCAATGCGTAGAACAACAACGCTGCACCCAACGCCCGCACGACCCAATGCCCTCCCGCCATGCCAATCCACAATGTGCCGGCGCCCGTGCCGAGGAAGATCGCCAGCAGCATCGGCCATAACCGCTTGATCAAGCCGCGCAGGTGCCCACCGAATGCCAGTTGCCAGACATTGGTGAGCGTTGCGGGGATGATCAATAGCGCGGCTGCCTGCGACGGGGCCATAGCCAGACCGAGCAGGCCCATGGCGATGGTTGGCAAGCCCAGACCGATGATGCCTTTGATCATACCGGCCAGGAGGAAGGTGGCGATGACCAGTAAGGACAAGGCCAATCCGAGGTTTTGATAGAACGCGGCGAGTGTATTCATGGGGCTATCCTGAGCCTGGATTTGCCGCGTGAAAATCTGCCATATACTGAGGATGCCTCTTGTTTAGCAAAAGGCTGAAAGTTTCGTCGTGTTGCAAAGCGCTATCGCGAGCAGGCTCATTCCTACAGGTGACCGCGTTGTTCGCACCGACGCGGTCACCTGTGGGAGCGAGTTTGCTCGCGATGGCGGCTTTCCAGACAACACACATCCAGAGATTGCCAATGCACTACGACCTGACCGACCTGCGCCTCTACCTGAACATCCTCGACAGCGGCAACATCACCGCCGGCGCCGCGCGCAGTCATTTGTCCCTGGCGGCGGCGAGCGCGAGAATCCGCGCCATGGAGGCTTCGCTCGGCATCGAATTTCTGGAACGCGGGCGTCGCGGCGTCACGCCGACTCCGGCCGGCAAAGCCTTGGCAAAACACGCCCGATCCCTGCTGCAACAAGCCGAGCGCATGCAACAGGACCTGGCCGAATACGCAAAAGGCGTCAAAGGTCAGGTGCGCCTGCTGTGCAACACCACGGCAATCACCGAGCACCTGCCGGAGTTGCTCGCCGACTTCCTGCGTGAGCATCCGAATCTCGACATCGACCTTCAGGAATTGCCCAGCGCACGCATCACCCACGCCTTGCGCCAAGGTGCGGCAGACCTGGGCATCGTGTCTGACGCTGTAGACACCGATGACCTGCAGACCCGCGCCTTTCGTGACGATCCCCTGGTGTTGATCCTGCCCCGCGATCATCCGCTGGCCGACACCGAATCCCTGAGTTTCAGCGACACCTTGCACCACGATTATGTCGGCCTGAACGCCAGCAGCGCCCTGGCCGTGTACCTCGAAGAACAGGCGCTGCACATCGGTTCACGCCTGAAAATCCGCATCCGCGCCGACGGTTTTGATGGCGTCATGCGCATGGTCGCCCGGGGCGCGGGGTTGGCGATCGTGCCGCTCGCGGCCGTCGAGCGGAGGGCGGTGGATCAACCGTTCAAAAGCTTCGCGCTGAAAGAACACTGGGCCCAGCGAAAACTGCTGGTGTGCGCTCGCTCATTCGACAACTTGCCCGGCTACGCAACCGCCTTGCTGGAGGCACTTCACCCGGAATAAAGGCGTTACCGGACAGAGGTTGTCAATAACCACCGCCCGACAATGTACGCCTCTGATTCAAACCTTTGGCAGCGGACCCAGCGCCCCGGTCACCTTGGGCTTTCTGAAGAAGAAGCCGTAGACCAGCGATAGCACCAACAGGAACGGCACACCGAACACCAAGGTCATTTTGAAGGCTTCGGTGAAGTAAGTGGTGACCATCACCGCCCCCATCAACACCACCCCCAACAAAGTGCTGAAGGGGAACAGGCGCATACGGAAGGACAGTTTCCGGTTGCCGTTGCGTTCGTGATAGCGACGGAAACAGTAATGAGTCAGGAAGATCATGAACCAGGTGAAGATGGCGCCGAACATGGAGATCGCCATCATCAAGGTGAACGAGCTTTCCGGGTACACAATATTCAGCAGCGTGGCTAACGCAATGCCCGAGCTCGACAACAGCAAGGCATTGAGCGGGATGCCGGTTTTGCTCAATACGCCCATGGACTTGGGTGCGTAACCGCCTCGGGACAGGCTGAACATCATCCTAGTGGTGATGTACAACTGGCTGTTCATCGCCGACAGCGCTGCGATCAGGATCACGAAGTTCATCACCCCGGTGGCACCGGGAATGCCGATGGCTTGCATGACGGTAACGAATGGGCTCTGGGCGTGACCGGCCTGGACCCACGGCACAATCGCCAGCATCAGTGCCAGGGTCAGCAGGTAGAACACCACCAGCCGCACGATGGTCGCGCGAAAGGCCTTCTTCACCGCTTGCTCCGGGTCTTTGGCCTCACCGGCGGCAACCGCGATCATCTCCACACTCAGGTAGCTGAAGATCGACACGATCACCGCAATCCACATCCCTTGCAGGCCATTGGGGAAAAAACCGCCGTGGGCGGTGTAATTGTGCAGGCCGTACTCAGGATTACCGGAACCGAACACCACGTAGACCGCAAGGATGATGAAGCCGACGATGGCGCCGATCTTAATGGTCGAGAACCAATATTCGAAAGTGCCAAAGGCTTTCACACTGACGGCATTGAGCACAATCAGGACACTGGAGAACGAGACGATCCATATCCACTCAGGCACGTTGGCGAACCAGTATTTCATGTACATTGCCACCGCCGTCACTTCCGTGCCGACTGCCAGCACAATGGCCGCCCAATAAGCGTATCGCACCAGAAACCCGGCCAACGGGCTGACATAGAATTCGGCATAGGCTCCAAATGAGCCCGAAGTCGAATGAGCCACAGTCATTTCCGCCAGGCAGCCCATCAACAGCAAGGTGATGATCGCACCAATGGCGTAGCTGAGCAGCACACTCGGCCCCGCATAACCGATGGCGTAGGCACTGCCCATGAACAGCCCGGTGCCAATCGCACCGCCAATGGCGATCATGCTCATCTGCCCCGAGGTGAGTTGGCGCCTGAGGCCGTGTTCACGGTTGGATATCGTTTCAAAACCGGTGTTGTCGGTCATTTGTCTGTCCTCTGAATATTGTCTTTTTTGAAGAGAGCACTTAGTTGGAAAAGCTCGTGGGTATCAGCCACGCACAGCAGGACACGAATCAGAAAATATTCAGCGGATACTCGACGATCACCCGTACCTCGTTGTTGTCGGTGGTATCGGCACGAGCGACCTGAGCGGTGGAGCGCACACTGGCCTGGCGAACGCGCACCGACAGGTCTCTGGCCTGACCTGATTGCACGACGTACCGCACGTCGATGTCGCGTTCCCAACGCTTGCCGTCGCTGCCGTAACGACCATAGGCGCCATTGGGGCCGCCGCTGTACTGGCTGTCATCGATGTGGTCACCGTTAACGTAACGCGACATGAAGCTCAGGCCGGGAACGCCGAACGGCGCCATGTCGAGGTCATATCGCAACTGCCAGGAACGCTCGTTGGGGGCGTTGAAGTCGAGGACTTGAATGGAGTTGGCGAGGAAAATCGAAGTCCCCGGTTGCTGATCGAAACCCAAGTAATCGAACGGCTCATCGCCATCGACCCGTTGGTACGCCAGGGTCACTCGATGGGCGCCGACCTTGTAGGCAGCAGACATCGACCACGTGGTGTTGTCGATCTTGCCAGCCAGGCTCTGGCCCGCGTCGTTGGTGCGGTAAATGTTGAAATCGAGGTTTAGCGACTGGTTGGGCGTCAACGCATAGGTGAAGTTGGCGTTGGCGTAATACTGCCGCCATATATCCATGAATTGAGAACCGTACAGGCTAAGACTCAATTGATCACTGACGGCATAGCTGCCCCCCAGGTAATCGACGCTGCGGGTTTCTACCCCGGCATACAGCGCTTTGAGGGCACCATCGAAGTTGGTCGAGTTGTTGTCGTTACCGGAGGTGAAGTGGCCGAGGTCGAGTTGCAGTGCCTTGAGTTCATTACTGGTCAACTGAAAGCCGTTGGCCACGCTGGTGAACAGTCGCGCATTGCCCGTACCGAACACTGGGTTGAACGGGGTCAGATTGCCGTACTTGAGCTCGGTCCTGGATATCCTGGCCTTAAGCGCACCACCCGCTTCGGAATACTCATCTTCCGGGCGGCCATCGGAATCGACCGGCAGCAAACCAGTGCCGGTTTGCCCCTTGCCGCTGTCGAGTTTTAGGCCCTGTTGCGCGTAGGCGTCGATCCCGAAACCCACCGTGCCCTGAGTGTAACCGGAGCGATAATCGAGCATGAGCCCATGGGCCCATTCATTTCGATAGTTCTGACCACCCGGGTTGTTGAGGTTATTGCGGTAGAAATAGAAGTTACGGTTTGTCAGGACCAGGCTGCTGTCTTCGACGAACCCTTGATAGGATTCGGCGTAAGCCATTTGGCTCAGACAGTTGATGGCGAGCGGCAAGGCGGGCCAGAGGGACAGTTTCATTCTGCGTGCTCCTTATTATTGTGTTTGCACGGAACGCGTAATCGAGGCGACCGAAGCTGTGCCCGCCAGGAAAACCCGACAGCCAGACAACGGGGTGTTGGGTGAATCAGGTGACGCTATGGCGAACCTGGTACTGTCCCTGCGCCCAGGTTTTTTCATCGAGAATCTCGCCGAGGACCTGCACCGCATCCCAGACCTCGGTGAAACTCGTATACAGCGGGGTGAAACCGAAACGCATGATGCTCGGCTCGCGGTAGTCGCCGATCACGCCGCGGGCTATCAGTGCCTGGATCACTGCATAACCTTCGGCGTGCTCGAAGCTGACATGACTGCCCCGTTGGGCGTGTTCACGCGGGGTGATCAAGGTCAGATCGTGGTCAGCGCAACGCTGCTCGACGAGCTCAATGAACAGGTCCGTCAGGGCCAGGGATTTGCAGCGCAGGCTCGCCATGTCGGTCTGAGCAAAGATATCCAGACCGCATTCGACCATGGCCAATGACGTGATCGGTTGGGTGCCGCACAGGTAACGAGCAATGCCATTGCTCGGCTCATAGCCCGACTCCATGGCGAATTGCCGCGAATGGCCGAACCAGCCGGACAACGGTTGCGCCGCCAGATTGCACAAATCAGGCGATACCCAGACAAACGCTTGCGAGCCGGGGCCGCCATTGAGGTATTTATAAGTGCAGCCGATGGCGTAGTCGGCGCGCGCCTGATGCAGGTCAACCGGTACGGCGCCGGCCGAATGCGCCAGATCCCAAATGGTCAACGCACCACATTCATGACTCAGTGCAGTCAGCGCCTGCATGCCATGCATGTAACCGGTCTTATAGTTGACGTGGGTGAGCATCACCACCGCCGTGTCCTGATCAATCGCTTGCGGCAACTCCTGCGGAGCATTGACCAGGCGCAGGGTGTAACCCTGCTGCAGCAGGTCTGCCAGACCTTGAGCGATGTACAAATCAGTGGGGAAGTTGCTGACTTCACTGACGATCACCCGCCGCTCCGGCGATCGGATGGCCTGCACTTTCAACGCGGCGCTGAGCACCTTGAACAGGTTGATCGAAGTGGTATCGGTCACCACGACTTCACCGTCACGCGCCCCGATCAGCGGCGCCAGACGATTCCCCAGACGCTCCGATAGATCGCGCCAGCCGGCGCTATTCCAACTGCGAATCAGGCCACTGCCCCATTCCTCGGCGATCACCGCCTGAGCTCGCGCCAACGCGGCAACTGGCCGCGCCCCCAAAGAGTTGCCGTCGAGGTAAATCACACCTTCAGGGAGCGCAAACTGCTGACGCAGGGGCGCCAGAGCGTCCTGAGCATCCAGCGTCAGGCAATCGTTTCTTGTTGTCATTGAGTGTCCTGCTTTTGTTATGGCGTGCGGGCCAGACCGTTCATAAGAAGCGGCTCGAATCGGTGGGTGACACGTCGTGTTTTCAGGCGCTACGAGTGCCTTTCGGTGGAGAGATAATGAACGGAAATCGGGAGAATTTTCGTGCAAAGTAAGCGGCCTTAACGTAGTAATCTCGCAGATAATTCGAATCAAACCCCAATAAACGCGGATTTATTCAAACCATGAATCTCGACTCGACAGACCTGCGAATCCTGCATCAATTGCAACTGGATGGCCGCATCAGCAACCAGGAGCTGGCGGAGAAAGTTGCCCTGTCGCCGTCGGCCTGTTTACGCCGATTGCGCCTGCTGGAAAGTGAGGGAATCATCACCGGCTATCGCGCGGTGCTAAATGCCGAGCGGCTGGGCATCGAACTGGAGGCCATCGTTCATGTGTCATTGCGACAGGACGTCGAGGACTGGCACGAGACCTTTATCAAGAAGGTGTTGCAGTGGCCTGAAGTGGTCACTGCGTACGTGGTTACGGGGGCAAGTAACTATGTGTTGCGAGTGCAGGCTCGCAACCTGAAACACTTCTCCGATTTCATTGTCAACCATCTGAATCGCACGGCCGGCGTCACCGATATCCGCTCGGAAATCGTCTTGCAGAAAATCAAGGAACGTGAGGAGTTGCTGGATCTGGTGGTACGCAAGTAGGGCGACCTAGTCGCCTCAGAAGCCCTGCATGCGCCGGGCTTCGTTACGCTGCAAAGTCATGCTAGGGGTTTCGTCGAACAGCTTGCGGTACTCGGCGGAGAAACGCCCCAGGTGAGTGAAGCCCCAGCCCATGGCGACCCCGGAAATATTGCGCATCGAGCCGTGTTCCAGGATCTCCTGACGCACGGCGTTCAAGCGGTACTTTTTCAGGTAAGCCATCGGCGACAAGGCGAAGTACTTTTTGAACGCCTCAAACAGTTTGAAGCGCGAAACCCCTGCCGCCGCCTCAATGTCTTCCAAGTGCAATGCTTCACGAGCGTTCTCGTGGATGTACTGCCGAGCCCGGATCAAATAGTGCGGCAGCTTTACACCTAACACGTGTCGCAGCTCTTCTGAGTAGTTGTTCGGCTGGGCAAGGATCAAGCCTTTGATCAGTGAACTTTCAAGGTCCCGGGTGAACGCCACTTGTTCATACAGTTCACTGCTGCGCTCCAACTCTCCAATGAAATAGCGTGCCATGCGCCACCACGAGGCCGACGCCCCGTCGACCGCGTCCATGACCGGTTCGAAACGCAATAGCCCATCCAGCGGACGCTGCAACAGGCTTTCCAGAGACTCGCTCATGGCCACGCGGGTAATCACCACCTGGACCTTGCGGCAATCGCCGGAGATCGCCAGCACCTGGTTTTCATTCGGGGAGACAATGACCCCTTGATCGCGGTCAGACTTGACCACGCTGCCGTCCTTGCTCAGTTCCTGCTCACCCACCAAGGGCAAACTCAGGCTGTAACTGCTGAAGTGCTCGGCATCTTCGATGTCGATGGCGACATCGGTTCCGTATTCGATGGTGCCCAGGGTCGTGGCCATCGACTTGAACATATTGGCGTTGTGATGAAAGCGAATTCGTTCGGGGGTCGTGGTCACGAGGCGATGCGGGCCGCAGATGCTGGACATCCAGCTTCTCGCGGCCTCAAGGTCATCGCTGTCGACACGAATGTCGCGAAACTGCGGATCATCTTTGCTGGTCATCACGGCACACTCACGCAAGGGTGTTTCAGCGCGCTCTGACGGCGCGTATCCGGCTGGCAAGGAGCAACTTCCACGCCACAAAACGCCAGGGCCCGCTGAGCGGATAGAGATTCCCCACTCAGCGGATAACACCCTCCTCCCGAAGCAGGAAAACCCTATCAAACCGAGCTCGGCGTCTTACAAAACATTAACTGATTGTTGCATTCAGGTGCGTCCGTTTATCGCCAGGGCAGGATTTGAGTAATCGCTGCCCAACCGGATGTTACTCCCCCCCAAATTTACGGAGTGCCTTCACCTACAAACCGGATAGACCCCTGCCCGCCCGACTCTCTCTAATGAGCACACCGATTAGCCCGAATAAAAAAAGGTGCATCCCTATGAGTGGCGAAAAAAACGTTGAGCAGTGGAAAGCGTTTATTGAAAGCTGTCTGGATTTCCGTCCGGCAGACGGCGTGTTCCGCATTGCCCGGGACATTTTCACCGAGCCGCAGTTGTTCGACCTGGAAATGGAACTGATCTTCGAGAAGAATTGGATCTACGCCTGCCACGAAAGCGAGCTGGCTAACAATCACGACTTCGTCACCATGCGCGCCGGCCGTCAGCCGATGATCATTACCCGCGACGGTGAGGGAAAACTCAACGCCCTGATCAATGCCTGCCAGCATCGCGGCACGACGTTGACCCGCGTCGGCAAAGGCAACCAGTCAACCTTTACCTGCCCGTTCCATGCCTGGTGCTACAAAAGCGATGGACGCCTGGTCAAGGTCAAGGCACCGGGCGAGTACCCGGAAGGCTTCGACAAAGCCACTCGCGGCCTGAAAAAAGCCCGCATTGAGAGCTACAAAGGTTTCGTGTTCATCAGCCTGGATGTGCATGCCGATAACAGCCTCGAGAACTTTCTCGGCGACGCCAAGGTTTTCTTCGACATGATGGTCGCCCAGTCGCCCACCGGTGAGCTGGAAGTGCTACCCGGCAAGTCGGCCTATACCTACGACGGCAATTGGAAATTGCAAAACGAAAATGGCCTCGACGGCTACCACGTCAGTACCGTCCACTATAACTACGTAGCCACGGTGCAACACCGCCAGCAGGTCAACAGCGAAAACGGCACCGCCTCCAGCGACACCCTCGACTACAGCAAGCTCGGTGCCGGTGATGCCAATACCGATGACGGCTGGTTCGCGTTCAACAACGGCCACAGTCTGCTGTTCAGTGACATGCCCAACCCGACAGTACGCTCCGGGTACGCCACGATCATGCCGCGACTGGTCGAAGTACACGGCCAGGAAAAAGCAGAATGGATGATGCATCGCCTGCGCAACCTGAACATCTATCCAAGCCTGTTTTTCCTTGATCAGATCAGCTCGCAACTGCGCATCATCCGTCCCGTGGCGTGGAACAAGACCGAGATCATCAGCCAGTGCATCGGCGTCAAGGGCGAGTCCGATACCGACCGCGAAAACCGCATTCGTCAGTTCGAAGACTTCTTCAACGTCTCGGGCCTGGGCACACCGGATGACCTGGTGGAGTTCCGTGAAGCCCAGCGCGGTTTCCAGGCGCGCCTTGAACGCTGGAGCGATATTTCCCGTGGCAGTCACCAATGGGCCACCGGCGCCACTCCCAACAGCGAATCGATCGGCATTGCCCCAGCCATGACCGGTACCGAATTCACCCACGAAGGGCTGTACGTCAACCAGCACCGCAACTGGCAGAAATTCCTGCTCGATGGCCTGGACGCGAAATCCCTGACACTCCGTGAGGTGCAATGATGAATGCGCTATTGCAGTACCAGATCGAACAATTCTTCTATCGCAAGTCCGAACTGTGTGATGCCCAGGACTGGGATGCGTACATCAAGCTGTTCGACGAACACAGCGAATTCCACTTGCCGCAATGGGACTCGGAACACGTCTACACCCGCGACCCCAAACGCGAAATGTCGTTGATCTACTATCCCAACCGTTCCGGTCTGGAAGATCGCGTGTTCCGCCTGCGCACGGGCAAGTCCGCCTCCTCGACGCCGATGCCGCGCACTCTTCATCTGATCAACAACGTACGGATTAACGAGCTGGAAAACGGTGAGCTGGAAGTGCGTCTGAACTGGCACACCTTGTTCTATCGCCTGGCCACGGCCGAGCAGTTCTTTGGCCGCGCGACCTACCGCCTCACCCCCCACGCCGATAGCTGGCTGATTGCCCGCAAGCATGTACTGCTGCTAAACGACACCATCAACTCGGTACTCGATTTCTACCACCTCTGAATCCATGGAGACCGGGGCATGAACCATAAAGTCGCGTTCAGTTTTGCCGACGGAAAAACACTGTTCTTTCCCATACAAGCCAACGAAATACTGCTCGACGCCGCCCTGCGCAATGGCATCAACATTCCTCTGGATTGCCGCGAAGGCGTCTGCGGAACGTGCCAGGGTCGCTGCGAATCGGGCGATTACAGCCAGGACTACGTGGATGAGGAGGTCCTCTCAAGTCAGGACCTTGAGCAACGCAAAATGCTCACCTGTCAGACGCGAGTGAAGTCCGACGCGGCGTTCTATTTCGACTTCGTCTCCAGCCTGTGCAACGCCGCAGGCCCCCACCAATTCAAAGCAACGGTCACAGACGTCAAACAGGTGTCGGCCAGTACGGCGATCCTGCATTTGGACCTGGGGACGACAGGGCAGTCGCTGGATTTTCTGCCGGGGCAATACGCCCGTTTGCGGATTCCGGGCACCGAGAGTCTGCGCTCGTACTCGTTTGCCAACCGACCGGGCAACCACAATCAATTGCAGTTCCTGATTCGTCTGTTGCCGGATGGAGTAATGAGCAACTACATCCGAGAACGCTGCCAGGTCGGAGACGAAATCGGCCTGGAAGCCCCTCTGGGCGCTTTCTATCTTCGCCACGTCGCCAAGCCATTGATTCTGGTGGCGGGCGGTACCGGGCTTTCGGCGTTGCTGGGTATGCTCGAGGAGTTGGCCGAACGCAGTTGCACGCAACCGGTGCATTTGTACTACGGCGTGCGAGACGCTGCCGACCTGTGCGAACGAGCACGCATTGATGCCTACGCAGGGCGTATTCCAGGCTTTCGCTACACCGAGGTGGTGAGTGATCCGTCGCCGCACTGGACCGGCAAGCGTGGCTACATTGCCGAGCACTTCAATTCGGATGAACTGCGCGATGGGGAGGTTGATATGTACGTCTGCGGGCCACCGCCGATGGTCGAGTCGATCAAGACCTGGCTGCAGGCCCAAACCCTGGACAACGTGCACCTGTACTACGAGAAATTTACCGAGAGCAATACCTGACAACTCGCCCTGGAAGTGAGCGCCAGGCAATTTCGCTGGCGTTCACTTCGGATTAACCACAGGTCAGGCGCGTGACTGCGCATTCAACGGCCGCAAGATCGCCCTGACCGGACTGGCGTCCAGATGAGAAAAACGCAGCGGCAGCGCAATCAGTTCATAGTCACCTTCCGGCACTTCATCCAGCACGATACCTTCAAGAATAGCCATGCCATGACGAGCCACCGCATTGTGCGCGTCCATCGTCTTGGATTGCTGCGGATCGAGCGACGGCGTATCGATACCGACCAGGCGCACGCCAAGACTGGCCAGCAGATCGACGGTTTCTTTGGCGACCGCAGTGAAGTGCGGATCCCAGGTTGTCAGCGGCGCCTGTTGATAGGTACGTAACAGTACACGCTCAGGCAAGTTGTCCAAACGCCCCTTCAGTTGCCCAGGCTGAACCCATTGACCGCTGTCCAGGCAATGCAGCACGCGGCAGGACCCGATGTAGACCTCCAGTGGCACATCGCCAATGGCCGCGCCGTCAGCACTGTAATGCAGCGGTGCATCGACATGGGCGCCGGTGTGCGGCGACAGGGTGATACGCCCGACATTCACCGGGCACTCAGGCCCAAAGCTCCAGACGCGCTCTTCCTGAAAAGGCGTATCGCCCGGCCAGGTGGGAGTTTCGGTACTCAAGGGCGGACTGATGTCCCACAACACAGGTGCTTTGTTCATAACAATGCTCTCGGAATGCTCTGAGCTGAATGATACGAGCGACGCCGGTGAATATTCGTGCAAAAAAGTCCACAACGCCGGGGGGATTTCGCACGAACTGCCGTGAATCGCGGGTTTGCAGAGAGGATATTTCAATGAGCGAAACAGATAGCCCAAAAGCCGTTTATTCGACGGACCACGCCATGACCACTGCGTTTCTGGATAGCTCAGTGTCGAGTTCAGACAACTGACCGGTGGAGAGGCGCTATAGGGTGCCACTTCAGTTCTTGAAGCCACTGCCCGGAGTCATCATGACCGCACCGATTACCGTCCTTCGCGATACTCATCCACTGCCGGTGCTTGACGCCTGCAAATGGGAAAAACTCGAAGGTGACCCGCACACCGTCAACCTCAACGCCTACACCAGCGAAGACGGCAGCAAGATCATGGGCACCTGGATCTGCACGCCGGGCAAGTGGTACGTCGAATACGTGAAGTGGGAATACTGCGATTTCCGTGAGGGGTATTGCATCATCACCCCGGAAGGCAAAGAGCCAATCCATCTGCGCGCCGGTGATATTTTCGTCATTGAGCCAGGAATGAAAGGCACGTGGGAAGTGGTTGAAACCGTGCGCAAGTATTTCGTGTTTGCCTGATGCAAAAAAACCGGGGGATCACCCGACGTGATCTCCCGGTAAATATCTTTATGTAAATGCAATCACTGTGGGAGCGAGCTTGCTCGCTCCCACAGGTTTTCGACTTCAAGCCCCTCTGATCGCAGCCGCTCTTTTACTGCGGTTTGCGATAGCTGTTGATGATCGCCGAGAAGTCTTTCCCACCTTCCCCGCGCTGGCTCATCGCCTGATACAACTGCTGGGCCACTGCGCCGAGCACCACCGGTTGATGCGCCTGACGGGCCGCTTCCGTGGCCAGCCCCAAATCCTTGAGCATCAGTTCTGCACCAAAGCCGCCGGTGTAACCGCGCGAGGCCGGCGCTGTTTCGACGATGCCTGGCCACGGGTTGTACATCTCCGAACTCCAGCAACGTCCGGTGGAACTGTTGATGATCCCGGCGAGCACGGTCGTGTCGATCCCCAGGGCATCGCCCAGCGCCATGGCTTCGCTGACGCCGACCATGGAGATCGCCAGCAGCAGGTTGTTGCAGATCTTGGCGATTTGCCCAGTGCCGACTTCGCCGCAATGGACGATGTTGCGGCCCATCTGCGCCAGTACCGGTTGCAGGGTAGCGAACAGTTCCGGAGTGGCGCCGACCATGAAGGTCAGCGTCCCGGCCGCGGCGCCACCGGTGCCGCCGGACACCGGTGCATCGGCCATGGCCACGCCTTGCTTGGCAGCGGCGGCGGCCACATCGCGTGCGGTCTGTGGATCAATGGTGCTGCAATCCACGGCCGGTACACCTTGGCCTATCCCGGCGAGAACGCCGTCCTCGCCCAGCCAGACGCTGCGCACATGCACAGCGGCCGGGAGCATGGTGATCACCAGTTCTGCACCTTGCGCCGCCTCACGGGCGGAAGGGCTGATGCTGCCGCCCAGTTGCTCCAGCTCCGCCAGCACGGTTTTGTTCAGGTCGACCAGGCGCAGCGCGTGGCCGGCCTTGATCAGGTTGCGCGCCATCGGGGCGCCCATGTTGCCGAGACCGATAAAAGCGATTTTCATGTCCGGCTCCTTAACGCAAGTTGATGGTGGTGTTCACACCGTCGTTGACGCTGTCGTCATCGAACCAGCGACTGGTGACGGTCTTGGTCTGAGTGTAGAACTGCACCACTTGCTTGCCATACGGGCCGAGGTCGCCCAGCTTGGAACCGCGCGAACCGGTGAAGCTGAAGAATGGCACCGGCACCGGAATCGGGATGTTGATACCGACCTGGCCGACGTCGATTTCGTTCTGGAATTTACGTGCCGCCGCACCGCTCTGGGTGAACAGGCCTGTGCCGTTACCGAACGGGTTGGCATTGACCAGGGCAATGGCCTCGTCGAGCGTATTCACTTCCAGTACCACCAGCACCGGGCCGAAGATTTCCTGGGTGTAGATCTGCATGTCGGTGGTCACGCCGGAGAACAGGGTCGGGCCGACAAAGTTGCCCTTCTCGTAACCTGGAACCGTGATCTCGCGGCCGTCCAGTTCCAGTTTGGCGCCTTCCTTGATGCCGCTTTCGATCAGATCGAGAATGCGCTGTTTGGCTTTTTTCGAGATCACCGGGCCGACGTCAGTGCCTGGCTCGCTGCCGGCATTCACCGTCAGTTTCTGCGCCAGCGCTTTCAGGTCCGGCAACCACTGTTTGGCCGCGCCCACCAACACCACCACGGAGGTGGCCATGCAGCGTTGACCCGCCGCACCAAAACCGGCGCCGACCAGGGCATTCAGCGCTTGCTCGCGATTGGCATCCGGCAGCACCACGGCGTGGTTCTTCGCGCCCATCATCGATTGCACGCGCTTGCCGTGCTTGCCAGCCAGGTCGTAGACGTGCGTACCGACGGCGGTCGAACCGACGAAGGAAACCGCCTTGATGTCTTTGTGCGTACACAGCGCATCCACCACATCCTTGCCGCCATGCACGACGTTAAGCACGCCCGCCGGAACGCCAGCTTCGATGGCCAGTTCCACCAGGAGCATGGTCGACATCGGGTCCTGTTCGGACGGTTTGAGCACGAAGGTGTTCCCGCAGGCGATGGCCATCGGGAACATCCACAGTGGAATCATCGCCGGAAAGTTGAACGGGGTGATGCCGGCGCACACGCCGATTGGCTGACGCAGGGTGTAGGTGTCGACACCGCTCGCGACGTTCTCGGCGAATTCACCCATTTGCAGGCTGCCAATGGAGCACGCGTGCTCGACCACTTCCAGTCCACGGAAAATGTCGCCTTCAGCGTCGGCAATGGTTTTACCTTGCTCGGCGCTGAGGACCACGGCGATGCGTTTGGAGTGTTCACGAATCAGCGCCTGGAGCTTGAGCATGATGCGCATCCGCGCGCCGATCGGCGTCAGCTTCCAGGTCTGGAAGGCGCGATGGGCAGCACTGATCGCGGCGTCGACTTCTTCGGAGGTCGCAAACGGCACCTTGGCCAGCACTTGCTGGGTCGCCGGGTTGACGATGTCGTGCCATTCGGTGGACTTGGACTCGACCCATTGGCCGTCGATCAACAGCTTTACCGTTTGGACTGTGGTTTGGTCGGGCGTGAGCGATGCGTTCATGTGGGTCTCCGGATGTTTGCTTTTTATAGTTAGAGCTATCTTGGGAGCCAAGGCGAGACAGTCGCCTTGCGATGAGGCGTGTGCCGCGAATTGGTTGTGACGCTGTTTTTGGAGTATAGATGTGCAAACTTCTAATAAGAACGCACATAAAAGCCGGTCCATCATGCAAAAAAACATCACGTCGTTAGGCTCGCTGAACTGGGATGACCTCAAGTTTTTCCTCGAAGTCGCCCGCACCCGCAAGGCCAGCACCGCGGCCAAGCGCCTGGCGGTGGACTACACCACCGTGTCGCGGCGCATCAGTTCGCTGGAAGCGGCATTGGGGACTTTGTTGTTCGAGAAATCCCGGACCAGCGGCTTTGTCCTGACCGCTGAGGGTCAGCGATTGCTCGGTTATGCCGAGTCGATTGAAAGCACATTGCACATGGCCTGCGAGCAGGTGTCGGGGTCCGGGGTGGCATTGTCCGGCCACGTGCGCATGGGCTGCACCGAAGGCTTCGGCAGCTTTTTCATCACACCGCAACTGAGCCACTTCGTCGACGCCTACCCGGCCATCTCCGTCGACATCCTGCCGCTGCCGCACTTCATCAGCCTGTCCAAGCGCGAAGCCGACATCGTCATCGCCCTTGAGCGCCCGGAACACGGGCCGTACGTGTGCTGCAAACTCTGCGATTACCGCTTGCAGCTGTACGCGACCCAGGACTATCTGGACAAACACCCACCGATCCGCCGCCCGGCTGACCTGAGCAAGCATTCATTCATCAGTTATGTCGACGATTTGGCGTTCAGCTCAGAGCTGTTGTACCTGGCGAACGTATTGCCCGGCGCCAGTGCCAATTTGCGCAGTACCAGCGTGATCGCCCAGTTCGTGGCGGCGCAGCAAGGGCGGTCGCTGGCGATTCTGCCGTGCTTCCTGGCGGCTCAGGATCCACGGTTGCTGCCGGTGTTGCCGCAAGAGATCAACATTACGCGGCAGTTCTGGATGTACTGCCGCGAGGACTTGAGGAAGCTCAAGCGGATTACCCTGTTGTGGGATTACATCCGCTCGGTCACAGAGCAGAATCAGGCTCTGTTGATGGGTGAAACGCGCGAGATGCTGTTCGCCGATTAATCGGCGCTCACGACGATCGACACCCGGCGGTTCTCGGTACGACCCGTTGCCGTGGTGTTGGACGCCACCGGCTCGCTGCTGCCTAAACCGCGCAACTGGATGTTCTGTTCTTGCATGCCGACGGTGGTCAGCACTTTGCTGACACTTTTCGCACGGCGCAGGGACAGTTGTTGGTTGTAAGCCTCTTTGCCGGAGGCATCGGTGTGGCCATCGACCCGCACACGCTCGATGCCTACACCGAGCAATGATTGGCCGATGCGTTCGACGATTTCGGTACTGGCCGGATTCAGGCTGTCGTCGTCACTGCCAAACAGGACTTTGCCGGACAGGCCAAAGGCCCAGCCTTCATCGGTCAGTTCGAAACCTTGCTGTTTAAGCACGGTGATCTGCGCCGGGGTCAGGCCCTTTTGCGGTGCTGTCTGGCACCCGGTCAATGCCAGCAAGGCCATGAACAGGGTGATCGCGAAAAATCGCAGGGAACGCGGGGTCATAGAAAACAAAACAATCAGCTCCTGGTTTGAGCATGGGTGACAGGATGTTCCGATCCTGCCGTGCGCTGCGCGCCACGAGAGACGCGCTTGGCTTGGTACATGGCAGCGTCGGCGGCGTGGAGCAAAGTGCCTGGTGTGACGCCATGATCGGGGAACACCGCGATGCCGATACTGAGAGAGGTCAACACAGGGTTACCGCCCGGCAACGGGATCGGCGCTTCCATGCTGGCGAGGATCTTGTCGGCAATCCGCTCGGCGTCCTCGGTTTTGTGCAGCGGTGACAGCAGCACGGCAAACTCGTCACCGCCCAGACGCGCCACCAGGTCCTCTTCGCGAAGTTGTGCCCGAACGCGGGTCGCGACCGCCACGAGCACCGCATCACCGGCCGCGTGACCGAAGTTGTCGTTGATTTCCTTGAAGCGGTCGCTGTCGAGAAACAGCACAGCCACGCGTTCGTTGAGCTTGTTGGCGTTGCGCAATGCGCGAATCAACCGGCCTTCGAAAAAGGCCCGGTTCGGCAAACCGGTGAGGCTGTCATGGCTGGCCTGGTGCGCCAGGGTTTCGTTCTCGCTTTGCAGGTGGGTCTGCCAGGATTCGAGTTCATCGAGCAAGGCATTGAAGTCGTTGCCCAGATTGTCCAGTTCAGCGATGTCGGCGGGCGGCACGCGACGGTCGAATGCACGCTCGCTGCGAGCGGCGTGAGCCACAGCGGCGAGGCTTCGCAGCGGGCCGGTGATCCCGCGAAGTTGGCGCCGCGCCAGATACAGTGCGACCCAGGCACTGATTGCCGTACACAGGATAATGCCGACCAGACCACTGAGCAGAAAGCGCATCAGACTGCCGCCGTGTCCGGTGAGGTGGATGCTGCCGATCTCCCGGCCCTGATGAACTATCGGCAGGTCGATGGGTTTTTCCAGAAAGGTCTTGGCGATCTGCAATTCGAGATCGGAGAACAATCCGCTTTCCGAACGCTGCCAGCGCGCCAGTAACTGCCCTTTGGCGTCCAGCACCTGAGCGTCGGCGACTTCCTCGGTGGACGCGATCATCGCCAGCGCTTCGGTGGCGGCGGCTTTGTCGTTGAACACCACCGCTGCTTCAACGGTGTAATTGATCGAGCGAGCAATCAGGTGCAGGTTGTGGTCGGCGTAGACCCGCAACGCGAGAACGCCCAGCAGGGTCAGCGACACACTGGCCATGGCCACGGCAACCAGCGCGACGATCAGATGCCCACGACCGATGACTGAGCGCAAGGTCGGGCGAGTACCGGGCTTGAACAGGCTCATGTGGCCGCCGGCTTGCGGCGGGACAACTGCAACACACTGGGGTGAATGCGCACGCCACTGCGGGCGACGGAATCGAGGTTGACCTCGAAGGACACCTGCTCATCGCCGACCCGCAGGCAGAACAGGCTGCCGACGGTGCATTGATCGTCGCTTTCACTGATGCTCAGCACCGGGCGTCCCGTCAACGAGGCGAACAGCCGACTGCGTTCATCACCGGTCAGTTTGCCGATGTACACCGCATCGCACTCACCGACAATCGACGGATTGTCGGCCAGCAGGCGCCGCACGGTGACAGGCCGGCCAGTGGCCTGAGTGCTGCCTTTGAGCAGATCGTCGGTGTATGCAGTGGGGCCGACCACGCACAAACGCAGTTGCGCAGGCTCAACGGGCCAGCGGGCATAACTGAGAATGCCGAGCACCACTTGAGTGACCGATTGGGCACGCTGGTCAGCCATGCTCGACGGCGTTTGCGACTGCGCA
Organism: Pseudomonas mucoides; assembly: GCF_015461845.1. Lineage (GTDB taxonomy): Bacteria > Pseudomonadota > Gammaproteobacteria > Pseudomonadales > Pseudomonadaceae > Aquipseudomonas > Aquipseudomonas mucoides. The sequence continues at coordinate 292,699 of NZ_JACOPW010000007.1, forward strand.
AAAACGCTGCCGGACAGCCAGCAGAGCAGGCCAGCGAGCAACACTTGCTTGCCGCCAATGACGCGTCCTGTCGTCCAGGCAGCCACCTTCATGCAGTGATTCTCTTCGATCGTAGCGAAATAATATCGCACGATAGCATAGCGATGAAACACCCGCGAGGCCGCGTACTGCGGCGCTTTGAACGGTTTTTTGGCGCCGGAAACTCGCGCCTCAATCGCTCGGTGTAACCCCTTCTTCCAGCTCCAACATCAACCCGCTCAAGCGCTTGACCTTGCGCCGAACAGCCTCTTCAAATACACCGGTGCGAGGTTCGATCAAGGTGAACCAATGCTTGGCCCGGGTGATCCCGGTGTAGATCAGTTCCTTGGTGAGCACAGGGTTCAGGGCGTCCGGCAGAATCAGTGCCGTATGGGCAAATTCCGAGCCTTGGGATTTGTGCACGGTCATGGCGTAGACAGTTTCGACATCATTGAGCCGGCTCGGCAGCACAAACCGCACGCCGCCCTGACCATCATTACGCGGAAACGCCACGCGCAGCACCTGCTTGCCTGCTTCGGGCCCATCACGCTCCGGCAGCTTGAGCGCAATGCCGATGTCACCGTTCATCAACCCCAGGCCATAGTCGTTGCGGGTCATCAACACCGGCCGCCCTTCGTACCACTGCTGATCGCTGTCGATCAATCGGGCCTTGAGCAACGCGGCGGTCACTCGCTGGTTCAACCCTTCCACGCCCCAGGGGCCCTTGCGCACGGCGCACAACAACTGGAAAGCGTCGAAGGCTTGCAACACCTGACGCGCCCATTCGGTCCAGCGAGGATCGTCGAGCGGGCTGTCGAGCGCTGGCCGCTGATTGCGCAGAAGACTTAAATAGTGACGATAACCTTGCGGTCCTTCGCCATGGCCTTCAAGCAACAGACGCTCCAAAGCCCGGTCCTGTTCCCCCTTGAGCGGCAGGGAAAACACGTCGTCATGACTTCGTGCGGCCAACAGTTGGCGGGCGTGTTCGGGTTGTTGCTGATTGACCCAACGCGCCAGTTGACCAATGCCGCTGCCCTCGCCGAACCGCCGCGAGTGGCGCAGCATCACCACTTGTTGGGCCAGCGGACGAGTGCCTTGGGTGTCGGCCTGCAAACCACTGTTCTCCAGGTTTTCACCACTGACCGCTTCCAGCCACTGGCGAGTCTGCGGGTTGTACCAACCCGCCTCGGCATCCCGGCACAGGTCGCCCAATACAGCGCCGGCCTCTACCGAGGCCAGTTGATCCTTGTCCCCCAACAACACCAATCGAGCGTGAGCCGGCATTGCATCCAGCAGATTGGCCATCATTTCCAGGTCGATCATCGACGCTTCGTCGACCACCAACACATCCAGCGGCAAGCGGTTACCAGCGTGATGACGGAAATGTCGCGTACCGGGTCGACTGCCCAGCAAGCGGTGAACGGTGGTGACGTCCGACGGGATCTGGCCGCGAACTGATTCGGCGACTTGCAGGGTCCGGACTTGTTGGCTGATCGACTCCGTGAGCCGGGCCGCCGCTTTGCCGGTGGGTGCGGCCAGTCGGATACGCAGCGGTTTGCCAGCTTCCACTGCGGGCGCCTGGAGCAATGCCAGCAAGCGCACGACGGTGGTGGTTTTGCCGGTGCCCGGGCCGCCGGTGACGATGCTGAAGGCACTGCGGGTCGCCAAGGCACAGGCGAGTTTTTGCCAGTCGATCACCTCACCGGTTTTGGCGGAACCGAACAAACCGGTCAGGCGTTGGGATAAATCATCCGGCGTCGATTCGTGTTCTGCCAAGCGCAGGCGCAGGGCATCGTCGATGCGTCGCTCGTACGCCCAGTAGCGGCGCAGGTACAGGCGCTTTCCGGATAAAACCAAGGGCCGCGATTGCGACGCTTCACGCCCGTCTGCGGCCAGCGTCACCAGACTGCTCGAGGCCAGCACCTTGCACCAATGGGCACCGTCCAGAGCTTCAAGCAATTGCGACGGCAATAACATCGCGCCGCTGTGCACATCACCTTCAGGGGGCAGCGACAGGGCGAAATCCGGTTCTTTCAGGGTCTCGAACAGGTCCAGACACACATGGCCGTGGCCCAGCTGGTGACTGGTCAACGCGGCCGCGAGCAGCACCAACGGATCATCACCGGGCGCGAGTTCGTGGAGGAAGGCGACGAAGGCCTTGTCCAGCGCACGCAACCAGCCCCGTTCAACCCAGCGCGTCAGTAACAGCAGCAGGTCATCGGCACGGCTCAATGGCTCGAGATCCGCCAGGCTTTCCGCTGCCAAAGGTGTGGGCAACAAATCGGCGAAGGTGCGGCTCATAGCAGTACTCCCTGTTCCCATGCGGGTTCGGCCTTGGGTTCTGGCTTGCCCTGGAACATTTGGTCCAGTCGCTCGATGAGTGCTTTGGGTGGACGAGCGAAATACACACCTTGGGAGGCGGCACGCGTACCCCGCAAGAACAGGTACAGCGCCCCACCGACATGCCGGTCGTAATCGTAGTCGACCAGCCGCGCCTTGAGCTGTCGGTGCAAGGCCAACAGGTACAGCACGTATTGCAGGTCGTAGCGGTTATCGAGAATCGACTGTTCCATGGCCTGTTCGGTGTAAGCCGCGTCGTCAACGCCTAGCCAGTTGGATTTGTAATCGGCGACGTAATAACGCCCCTCATGCTCGAAGGTGAGGTCGATAAAACCCTTGAACATGCCATTGAGCAAGACCGGTTCGGCCGCCACTCGGGCAACGCCGTTGTGGGTGTGCTGACGCACCAGCTCATCCAGTTTCAGCACGTCGACTTTATGGCTGGCGAACCAGAACTCCATCTCGACCCGGTACTGAGTCAGTTGCTCGAAAATCACTGGGGCCTGCCCACCGCCAATGTGCAGCGGGGATTTGAGCAAATGTTGCAGCCAATCGCTCAGAGTGATGATCCAGCCTTCCCAACCACGGCGGTTGCAGCGCCGGGCGATCGCGTCTTCGATCGCTTGTGGAGTGGCGGCAAAACCTTCGTCGCCGGCCCACTCCAGCAAACCATGAAGAAAGGTGCCGGGATTGGGACCTCGGGGGAATCGATGGATATCACCGCCACCGGCCGCCACTTCTCGTGGTGCTTGCGGGTCGAGGCGTTCGTCGTCGAAGAGCTTTTGCGCTTGCGGGCTCTCCGGGGCTTCGTCACTGCCCACGCTCATACTGTCGCCAATGCGCAAGGCGCTGTACGAAGCGATCCACCAGTTTTCACTGGCCTTGCGTTTCGGGATGCGCAGCGCAAGCAAACTCGCCTGGTTTTGCGGTGGATGGTAAAGCTCGGCGGTGGCTGGCGGCATTTCAGCGTAAGTCAGCGCCGGGCAGTCCTGCTGCAAGTCCTCCAGCCAGCGCTTCAGGCCTGCCGAGTCGGCCAATAGCAAACCACCGCCCAACAGGTAACCCAACGCCGACAAGTGCAGCACCGAACTGTTGTTATTGCCGCGCTTGAGATCCGTCACGCCGAGCCAGCACGCATGTTGCGCACGAGTCAGGGCGACATACAGCAAGCGCAGATCCTCGGCCAGACGCTCATCGTCGGCCAGGGCAATCAACTCGGCAGTCGGCTTCAAACTCACCTGAGCCTTACCGTTTTCGTCGTGGTAATGCAGCGGCAAACGACTGCCATCCACTGGTTTCGCCGAACAGATGAAGGGCAGGAACACCAAGGGATATTCAAGGCCCTTGGACTTGTGAATGGTCACGACTTTGACGAGTTGTTCATCGCTTTCCAGGCGCAGAATCTGTTCTTCGCCCGCCTGGCCTGACAACGCCAGATGCTCGGACAAGTGACGGATCAGTGCCTGCTCGCCATCGAGTTCGGCCGCTGCCTGCTGCAGCAATTCGGACAGGTGCAGCAGGTTAGTCAGAACTCGCTCGCCGTCGCTGCGTGCGATTAATGCCTGCGGGAGCTGGAAGTCATGCAGCAAACGTCGCAGCATCGGCAGCACGCCCTGCTTGCGCCAGAGCTCGCGATACCCACGGAACTGCATGACCCGTGCTTCCCAGGCAAGTTCGTCCTGATTCAATCGCTCCAGTTCACCCAGCGACAGATTAAGCGTGATGCAGGCCAACGCCGCCCGCAGTGGACGCTCGACATCGGGCTCGGCACAGGCTTTGAGCCAGGTCAGCACGTCGTGAGCTTCCTGTGCGGCGAACACCGAATCCTTGTCCGACAGATAGACGCTGCGCACACCTCGGGCCGAGAGTTCGCCGCGCACCGCTTGAGCTTCTTTACCATCGCGGACAAGGATCGCGATATCGGCTGGCAGCAGGCCTCTGAAAGCCTTTCCGTCCTCGACGAAACCCGCCTGACGTTGTTGCCCTCCATTAAGCAATGCAGTGATTTCACTGGCGCAGGCGGCGGCCAATTGTTGCCGGTACACCGCGCCGGACAGGGGTTGTTCTGCGGACAAATGCCAGATATTCAGGGACGGAACCACTTGGCCCGCTACGCGCAGAACCTCTTTGCGTCCTTGGGACTCCACGGGCAGAAACGGAACCGGGTTGTCGCCATTTTTTTCCCGAAACAGAAACGCGCCGCGCCCCGACTCACGAGACTCGGCGCGTTCGAACACATGGTTAACCGCATTGACCATGCCGTGGCTGGAGCGGAAGTTGGTGCCCAGCGTATGCAGTCGGCCGGTCGTGGCCTGACGGGCACGCAGGTAGGTGTATATGTCGGCACCTCGGAACGCGTAGATCGCCTGCTTCGGGTCGCCGATCAGGAACAGGCCGCACTCGGGATTGTTGTCTTCGATGCGATAGATGCTTTCGAAGATCCGGTATTGCACCGGGTCGGTGTCCTGGAATTCGTCGATCAACGCGACCGGGAACTGCTCTCGAATCAGGGTCGCCAGACGCTCGCCGCCTTCGGACTGCAAAGCGGCATCCAGGCGCAGCAGCATGTCGTCGAAGCCCATCTCCGCGCGGCGACGCTTTTCTTCTTCGAACCGCGCGCCCACCCAGTGGGCTGCGTGTTGCAGAACGGCCGCGTCTGGGGTTGGCAGACCGTCGAGGCTGGCCTTGAGGCCGGGCATTGCGTCCAATCCAGGATGACGGGGTACTTCGCCTTTCCAGGCTTCGGCCATGCCGTCCGGCGTCAGACGAGTAAAACCGGTGCCGATGTCCAGTTGTTCAAGCGCTTCATCTTCGGCCCAGGCTTTGATTTTTTCGAACCAGGGCTCGAAGTAGCGTGCCTGCATTTTTCGACCGTCGACGCTCTTGCTCGCAACCCCCTGGTGACAAATCACCAGCAGCTCGTCCGCCCATTGGCGCCAAGGCATCTTGAGTTCGAGCAACGCGCTTCGTCGTTCCTGCAAACATTCGCTGATCAGTTCGGCCGGCTCTTTTCCTTCGACACTGTCGCGTTCACTGGCAAACAAACCGCGCACGCGCGGCAACAACGCCGCCGGACCGCCCCAATTGCTGCGGACCCAATTGAGTGCATCGCCTTGCATCGGGTAACAAAACAGCCGCCAGTAATCGCGCAGGACTTCGCCCAGCAAATCGCTGTGATCGGTTTCCAGGGTCTGGGTAAACAGGCTGCCGCTATCGAAGGCGTGTTCGCGCAGCATGCGCTGACACCAACTGTGGATAGTCGAGACGGCCGCCTCATCCATCCATTGCGCGGCGATGTCCAGGCGGTTAGCGCAGCCCGACCATTGTTCGGGCAGGTACTGATCACGCAGTTCGGCAATGAGGCCATCCGGTGCCGGGGTCTCATCACGGAAGAATCGCGCGGCCTCCGCCAAGCGTGTACGGATACGTTCACGCAGCTCTTTGGTGGCGGCATCGGTGAAGGTCACAACGAGGATTTGCGGCGGCAACAGTTCACGCCCGAAACCACTCGCGTCACTGCCGTGCCCCAGGACAAGGCGCAGATAAAGTGCGGAAATAGTGAAGGTCTTGCCGGTCCCGGCGCTGGCTTCGATCAGTTGGCTGCCGCGCAGGGGGAAGGCCAGCGCCAGTGGTGTTTTTGTGGTCATGAACGAGCCCCCTCGCTGGTCAGTGATCGCCACGGGGCTTCAAGCATCGGTTTGTACAAGGCGTTGCACCAGTCGGGGAACGTTTCGTCGGCGAGCAGCGCGTCGTAGTCAGCAAATTGTCGGGTGAGTGCGGGGCTTTCGCGGCGCTCTCCGTCAGTGGTCTGGCCATCGCCTTCATAGGCTTTGCGGGCAGCGGCTTCGGCCTTCAGCGGATCGGTCTGACCAAGCCAGGCGAAGGCCGTTTTGACTGCAACCGGCAGGGGTTGACGCATGCCCGCCTGCCAGGCCTCCAGAAGGTGTCCGAGCGTTTTCAGTGCGACACCCTTCTCCAGCGGCTCCAGCAGCAGGCTATCGTCGCTGGCCACCAGTGCGGTGGTCATCGGTATGCCGCTGGCGCAGGCCACCAGATGATTGACCCAGGGCCGCGTCAATCGGTGCCATTTGCGGTTTTTGATTGAGCCAATGCTGTTGGGGATGGTGGTGACCGACAGCAAGCCACCGTCTGCACGCTGGTGCAAACCACTGAGCCAACCTTCGAGGCGCAGGCCTTCCAACTCGAGGTTCACAGGCAAAGCGCTGGTCAGCGGAGTCGGCCATAGCGCCAGGAGCTGTTGATAACGCTGCAGCAGATCCGGAAGCGGTTCGATCAACTCACGCTGGAGGCATTCGCCGAATCCGGCCATGGGCAGCAGCCCACTGTTTTGCAGGCGTTTGGCCTGGTCATCCAGTGCCTGATCGGCGTGATCAATGCGTCCCATAGCCGCTGCAAGCAAACTGTCACTGAGGTTGTAGCGTTGCAGCGCATCGAGGACAAAGGGTTCTTCATCGGCCAAGGGCACTTCAGCCGCTTCGAAGAACACCTTGAGCCGCTGGCTGAAAAAATGTCGCACGGGATTGCGCAGGAAGTCCTGCAGTTGACCGAGACTTAGTGGCTCCTCTTGTACGTAAGCTTCAAGTACTTCGCCTTCTGCCACCTGATGGGTGATTTGATGAAGTACCTGCCACTCATTGGCGTAGCTGAACAGTGCGTCACCCTCATGGAAGTAACGTGCGCTGAAGGGCTGTAATGGGTGCTCTTGAGTCATGGCCTCCAGCAGGTCCTTGTCCTCATCCTGCAATCGCCAGCCACTGGCGAGATGGTCTCGCAGTTGGCCAATCAGCACGGAGGCCGGACGTTCGCTGTTATCCCGGATGCTTCGGCCCACCCAGCTGATGTAGAGCTGATCTCGTGCCGACAACAGCGCTTCCAACAGAAGATAACGGTCATCTTCACGACGGGAGCGATCGCCTGGGCGGTAGTCACTGCCCATGAGATCGAAATCCAGTGGCGGTTGCGCACGAGGGTAGTCGCCATCGTTCATGCCCAGCAGACAGACGCGTTTAAACGGGATCGCCCGCATCGGCATCAAGGTGCAGAAGTTAACGGCACCGGCCAGAAAGCGCTGGGACAGGCGCCCCTGATCCAGTCCGGCCAACCACGCTTCCCGAACCACGGTCAGCGGCAAATCGTCCTGTAAACCTACGGACTCACAGGTGTCGAGCCAGGTTTCGCGCAACTCTTCGAGCTGGGCGAGCAAGTAGTCATCGTGCTCATTGCTGGCCAGGAAGAACAGCTGCACCAATGCTTGCAAGCGCACGCCCCACTCTTTGGGCGGTGCCGGTTGAGTCAATTCCTGATGGGCGATTTCCAACGCATCCAGCAGGGCCACCAAAGGCCCGATCAGCGCGGCCTCCAGACCACCAATTTCGTCGTAAGGCTCGATGCCTTCGCACGCAAGGGCACTGCCCACGGCATAACCCAGCAGCATCCGGCGCAGGCCGAATCGCCAACTGTTTTGCTCCAGTGCTTCAGGCAACCCCAGACCTGCACGCTGCTCGGCATTCATGCCCCAGCGGATGCCCGCACCTTCGATCCACCGGTGCAGCGTTGGCAGGTCACGCTCCTCGACGCCGAAGCGGGCTCGTAATGCTGGAACGTCCAGCAGGTCGAGGATCTCGCTGACGGGGAAGCGGCTGTCGGGAAGTTTGAGCAGGTGTTCGACCGCGATCAGCAGGGGATCGCGACCACGCTGGCCCTGATCCGCGAGCGTGAAAGGAATGAAACGAGGGTCCTGACGTTCAAGCTGACCGAATACGGCGCGAATATGCGGTGCGTAACTGTCGATGTCCGGGACCATCACAATGATGTCGCGAGGCCTTAGATCGGGATCAGCGCTGAAGCGTGCCAGGAGCTGATCATGAAGGATCTCTACTTCACGCTGGGCACTGTGAGCGATGTGAAAACGGATCGACTCGTCCTGCTCAAGATCGACGGCGGGCCAGCACTCCCGTGTTTCGCTCAGTGGGCGTAATTCGAGAATGTCGTCCTGCAATTGATTGAGCATGTTCTTTGGCTGATTATCGCTGAACAGGTCGATGCGACCGTCACGAAATGCAGCGCTATAGCTGTTGGGATCGTCATAGCTGTCGAGAAGATTGATGTAGTCCCGACCCTGCTTTCCCCAGGCAGCCAGCAGCGGATGAGCATGCTGGTGGAGGGTTTGCGGGTCGAGCACAACGGGCATGCCACTCTTGCGAGACTGACGCTTGTATTGATGCCGGAGCAGGTCTTTATCGGCGACGATGTCGGCCCAATGGTAACGACACGGGTTATGCACACACAGCAAAACCTGACTGAAACGAGCCAGTCCGGCGAGTGCTTCGAGTGCTTGAGCAGGCAGCGAAGAAATCCCGAAAACGATCACCCGTGCAGGCAATCCGCTGGGGGCGACGTCGAGGCTGTTGATGCGTTCGATAAACCGCTGATGAACGCCGGCACGGCTTTGCGCCATGCCTTCCTCACCCACATCCAGCAACAGCGCTCGCCATAATTCGGCCTGCCAGCAGTTGGCCGGGGCCAGTGGCTTGGCTTCGCCTCTGCCGTTGCGCAATTGGTGACGACCTTCTGCCCAGTCTTCGAGCCAGTCGGCGCGGTAGACCTGGTATTGGTCGAACAAGTCGGCGAGTCGCTCAGCTAACTGGTAGCGCTTACGCAAATCGGTGTCATGGGTCAGGAAGCGCTGCAGTGGCTCAAAGTGCGGCTGGTTGATCAGTTGCGGGAGCAGACGCATCAAACGCCAGGTCAGGGGCGCTTTATCGAGCAACGATTTGACCGGGATTTCATCCCGTCCAAGGACCATGCGATAAAGCTGCCACATGAAGCTACCGGGTAACTGCACGTCGATGGCGGCGGCAATACCGCAGCCGCCCATGTCATCCTCTTCCGGATCTTCGGCAAGGGCCAGCTTGAGCCACTGCGCGATGCCATTGCTCTGTACCAAGGCGATTTCATTTTCCAGGGGAGCCAGCGGATAACGCCGCATTACGCTGATCACCAGGCTGCGCAGTTCATTCAGACTGTTGCTTTGAACCACCATAAAAGCAGCATTGAGGGACGTGGCGTCCGGCATAAAGGCTTCCTTGGGAAAATACAAACGCTAGGGCCGAACCTTAGCATTGTCGGGAGACTGTGACAGCCGGGAGCTGTCCGGTAATGCTGTACGAACTTTCCTGCGGGCAAAACAAAACCCCTACCTGCATACGCAGATAGGGGTTTCGGAATTTAATCTTGACGATGACCTACTCTCACATGGGGAAACCCCACACTACCATCGGCGATGCATCGTTTCACTGCTGAGT
>NZ_JACOPW010000008.1 GCF_015461845.1 Pseudomonas mucoides
CGATTACATCGAGATGTTCTATAACCCTAAACGCCGACACAGCAGTGCTATGCAGCTGTCTCCAGTAGAGTATGAGAAACGCTATTTCCTGAGCTTGGAGAGTGTCTAGAAAACCAGGGGCGATTCAATATACCCGCAATGCCTCACCTAGTGTTTCCTCACGATCAAAAACAGAGACGCCTCCCAGCCAGTACAATAGCGTTGGCTCAAAAGGAAGGTCATACATAGGCCACTTCAACATTTTATTATCCTAATCTGTAACAAAAAGGGGACGGATTTATTTGTTGTTCTACAACAACACCTTCGAAGCTAGCAGCAAAATTAAATCTGCCCCCTTTGATTCCCAGTGACCACCAGAGACTATTGATGAAACGCGTTGCCCACCAGTTCATGAAAGCCGCCGCAGATTTGCAGGAAACTTCCGACGACCCTACCCAGAAATTTCACTGACTTCATCTCACCAAGTGGATTGATCCTCAAGGCTTGCCTTTAGCAGCTGACCTTTCCACTCATCGCTCAAAACACTGTAAATATCTTCAAAAAATGCACGAGGATTTTTCATTTCATCCCAACCACTTGGAAAGAGATACGTGCTTTCGCAGTCATGCTCTAGCAATGCCTGAAAGTCATAAGACTCATCTTGTAGTGCAGACTCAAGAACGGCCACCAGCGAAAATTTATGTCTATAACTCAAAAAATCGTAACTAACTAAAATATATTTTCTTGCAAGAGCCCTCCTATCAATAGAAAGATTGATATCGTATTTCTCTAACTCTACACCAAGAGTGTGCTCCCTATCATAAATATCAAAATCCCCTATAAGCTCCCTCACTGTTGGCGAGTATGGCTGATCTAAATATGGATCTTTAATCATTTAATTATCACCGGATGAGATGTAAACGGTTTAGGGTTGTCACCTTTACTAAATTTTGTTTCCGAACCGTGCATATTTTCAAACAGGTGTGGATTTTCCGGGTCTTTTCTATTTGGCTTATACCCTCGCCCAACATTTCTATTCTCCCTTCTAACCACATTGTAGCCATTGACATCTTTGCCGGTGAATTGCGGAAGCCCTCGAACAACCCTAGTCATATCATCGTTTAGCGTATGCATTTGCAAGTTCCAGCTTTTATATTGCGAGCTTAAGTTCCCTCTGTTTTCTCTATGGGGAATCTTAGTAATGGGATCCGTACCGTCTACCGAGCGCTGTCGAATTACCACATCAGGAACCTCGATACTATGCTTACCGATGGAATGCATTCCAGGGTACTTTTTCTCAAACCGCTCAACCCAGCGCTTAGCAACCTCCTCCTTAAGAATCCCAATCCTTTCTCGCCGCTGATCACCTGTCAGCTTCGGCAGAGCCGGCTCACCTTCATCTACCCTAGCGCCAGCCGTATCATCCGGCGCCCCACACCCAGGCTTATTCGGCGGCGGGCAATTCCCGCTCAACCCCAACGGATCAACCCACCCCGTCGGGTTCGGCGTGTACTGGTACTGATTCAGCCCACCCGCCAACTTGATCGGGTCCGGCGTCAGGTATCGGCCAATCTTCGGATCATAGTACCGATGCCGGTTGTAGTGCAGACCGCTCTCGGCGTCGAAGTACTGCCCCTGAAACCGCAACGGCTGTTCAAGTTGCTCGCCCCCGCCGAACGCCTGCTGCGTAACCTTGCCGTAGGCGTTGTACTTCGCCGACCAGACGATCTCGCCACCAAAATCGGTCAGTTCTTGCGGTGTGCCGAGGTGGTCGAGTTGGTAGTAGAACGGGCAAGCCTTGCGTGGGCCTTTGCCGTCGAGCATGGCCAGCGGGCGGAAGCTGCCGGGTTCGTAGAGGTAGCTGCGGTAGTGTTCGCGGCTGCTTTCGGCGACGAGGTTGTCGCCTTGCCAGAAGAATTCGGTGGTGTGGCCGTCGACGGTTTTGGCGATACGGCGGCCGAAGGCGTCATAGCGGTAAGTGGCGGTGCGACCGTCCGGGGTGGTGACGCCGATCAAGCGGTGTTGGCAGTCGTAGCGGTAGTCGGTGACGAGTTTTTGCCCGGTGCCGCGGCGTTCGCGGATGAGGTTGCCGAAGGCGTCGTAGTCGTAGTGGCGGTCGCCTTGTAGGAGCAGGCGATTGCCCAGCACTTTCGCGGCGCCGGGGCGGTCCTGCATCAGCAGGTTGCCGGCCAGGTCGTGGGCGAAGCTTTCCGCTGGGGTGTCGCGGGTGTGGCGCACGCGGGTCAGGCGGTTGAGCGGGTCGTAGGTATAGTTGCGTTGGCCGTGGCGGGTGTCGGCGATATGGTCGAGATTGCCGTTGGCGCTGTAGGCATAGTCGCGGCGATACAGCGGTTGTTGCTGTTGGCTGACAGCATGGGCTTTCAGACGCCCCTGATCGTCGTAGGCAAAGTCGCTGAGCAACTGGCCTTGCTGACGTTGTTGTTCGCGACCGAAGGTAAATTGGTGGCGGGTGAGCCGCGTGCCGTTGAGGTCGATGGCGGTGAGTGCGCCGCCCTTGGCATGGTGGTAATCGAGTTTGCTGCCGTCCGGCAGGCGCAGGCGCTTGAGTTGGCCGCAGGCGTCGTAGCCATAGCGCAGGGTGCCCCAGCCCTGATGTTCGGTGATCAGGCGGTCCTGTAGATCGTATTCGAATTCCAGCGGATGGTCGTGGCCGTCGTCGACGCCGATCAGGCGGCCGAGGCTATCGTAGCGGTACTCGACCTTGAGCCCGTCGGGCAGGGTTTTGACCAGCAGTCGCCCTGAGGAATCCCGTTCGTAAGCGGTGACCAGCTGCGAACCGTCTGCGCCGAACTCGGTCTTTTCCTGCAGATGACCATTGAGGTCGTAGGCGTACGCCGTGCGTTGACCGTCGAAGCCGGTTTCCTGTCGGATCAAGCCGCCGGGCGTGTAGTCCAGCCGATATTGCTCGCCGGATTCGTTTTCGATTTCCGTGAGCAACAGCTGCGCGTTGTCGTAGCGATACTTCAGCTGGGAGCCGTCGGCATTGAGCCGACGGCTGACCAGGTGCAGGTCGTTGAGGTATTCGTAGCGCGTGATGCGGCCGAGCTCGTCGCGTTCGGCGGTGATTTTTCCGTAGGCGTTGTAGCTGTAGGCGCGACTGGCACCGGTAGGAAGAATCGTCTGGATCAGTCGGCCAACGGCGTCCCATTGCGACTGAGTGACTGCACCCTGCTCGTCCTGACGGGTAATCTGTCGGCCGAGCGAGTCGTAGGAAAACCGCCGTACACCACCGTCCGGTAGCGTTTCCTCGACCAGTTGCCCCAAACCGTTCCAGACGAACACATGCCGACTGGTGTCCGGATAGCGAATCGACAGCAACTGACCTTTTTCGTCGTAGTGGTAATGGGTGATCTGGCCGTCGGGATCGGTCGCTTCGGTAACGTCACCCTGGGCATTGCGCCGATACTTCCACACGGCTTTACCGCGATAGCGGGCGTGCAGGAAACCGTTGCGGTATTCGTAGGCCGTTGGCTCGTCTTCCGGCGGAATCAGCGCCACCAGGCGTCCGACTTCGTCGTATCGGTATTCGGTGACGGCGCCGAGCGGGTCCTGCTCGGCAATCAGCCGGCCTTCTTCGTCATAGGCCTTGAGCTGTTCACCGCCATCCAGTTCGACCTTGCGCACCAGCCGCGCCCGCTCGTCGTGGACGTAAACCTCTTCGCTGCCGTCGACGTTGTGCACGGTGACGCTGCCGGCGTCATCCCACACGTAGCGCGCATCCATCTGTGCGAATGAGGCCCAGTGGCGGACACAGCGTGCCGCTTTTCCGGACCTTTCCCACGCCCAGAAGAAACTCGCCCCACCGGCCAGTTGCCGCTGGAGGATGACGTGCTGGTCGTCGTAGTCGTAGCGTTCGCTTTCACCGGCGGCGTTGCTGGCTTCGATCAGGTGTGCGCGTTCGTCGTAGGTGTAACTGACCAGGGTTTGCTCGGTCTTCCAGGACTCATCGAGGGTCTCGGCCGGGACAAATACCTGGTAGTCGACGGCGACCAAATGGCTGCGCTCATAACGCAAGCGCAAGGCGCGGCCGGCGCCGTTGTCGAGACGCTGGATGCGGTCCTGACGGTCGCGGGTGATGCGCAGGCGGTTGTCGTATCCGTCGCTGATCGCGGTCAAAAAACCATTTTGAAAGTGGTAAAAGCGCGTTTCGTCACCGGCCTGGGCGAGGATCAGTTCTTCGGGTTCAGCCCCGAGATAAATCGCCGCGCGCGACAGGCTGTTGTGAATCGCCGGGCGTTCAGCGGTCGGCAGCGGGAATGGGGTGCGACGGTTTTCGTGGTCGATCCAGATGACGCTGTCGCCGTCGATGTCCAGTCGATGGGAGAGCGAGTGGCTCCAGCCGAAACCGAGGCCGCAGTCAATTTCGGCGGCGCTGGTGCGATAGAGCCGGGTGAAGTCGAACGGCAGGAGGCCGTCCAGCGAACCGTCGGTGAGGGTCAGCAGTTCTTCGCCGGTGACCATCGACACCGGGCATTTGTTGGTGGCGGTTTTATTGGCGGAATCGGCAGGGTCGCCATTGGGATTTTTTGACTGATCCGGGGCGTTGTCGTGGTGTTCGTTTTGCTTGAGGGTGGTGTTGCGTTTGGCATCCCAGCGCAGTTGCATGCGCCCCTTGTTTAGTCCCGCTGCAACGCCGCGCGCGGCGACTGTTTTGTAGCGGTCTACGTACTCCATAAAGTTGTCGATGATCGTGACCATCGACTTCACGAAGCCCATCACGGCCTGAAAAATCTGCGCGCTGTACTTGGCCAGTCGCACTGTCAGCCAGGCAATACCGACGCCGACCACGCTCAACACCAAGCCAATCAATACGTCGATGACCAGGCCAACCACACCTTTGGAAATGGCCTCAGCCGACGTCCCGGCCAATTGCGATGGCGGCAATGCTTCGAGCCATAACATTGCGGTGCGCATCAGCAAACACAACGCCGCCTCGTCGCTGGCCAGCAACAGGGCTTTTTCCATTTTGTCTGGGGCGCTTACAGCGAGACTTGCCAGTTCCCCTGCGCTTTCACCCAGTTTCTCGGCAAAGGCGTCAGGGTCTTTCAGAATGTCGGTTAGTTCACCGATACCATCCCAAACAGCCTGAACGGCCGCCCAACCTCCTGCGAGCATTCCATTGCCCACGGCGGCCAACGAGGCCGACATCGTTTGCTGCGACCACTGCGGTTTAAACCCCTGCCACTCGTTGCGCAGCCAGCCTTCCAGCTCCGTGGTCAGGCCTTTGTAAGAATCAAAAAGCTTGTCGATCTGCTTCGGTGTAACTTCACTCTGAACATGAACACGGTAGAACTTGCCAGGTATCCCTTCGAACTGCCCCTTACCGTTTTCATCGAGCTTGACCGATTTGATCTCGCCGCCATCCCGGGCAATCACATCAACTGAAATATTCCCCAACGGAATGTCATAAACCGATTCAAACTTGCTCTCGATTTCCAGAATCCCACTTGCCGGACACTGAGCAACACCCGAGAAAAAATCATC
The DNA here is from genome assembly GCF_015461845.1 of Pseudomonas mucoides. Classification (GTDB taxonomy): domain Bacteria; phylum Pseudomonadota; class Gammaproteobacteria; order Pseudomonadales; family Pseudomonadaceae; genus Aquipseudomonas; species Aquipseudomonas mucoides. Next base: position 5,485 of record NZ_JACOPW010000008.1, read on the forward strand.
ATCGCCACCGCTCACCGCTGTCGTGGTGCTCCCAAGTTTTACCAGTCGCTCCATGTCCATCAGCGAAGGCAAATCCATCGCCCGGCTGACCCTGTCCGTATTCCGCCCCAAGAAGCTGCCAAGTTGCTGGCGATACACAACCAGCGTGTCTTTAAACCCGTCGAGCTCCTGCTCTATCCGCACGATCTGATCCATCAGTCCAGCTCCGTCATCAGGTAATCCACCAAGGCTGATTTCGGTGCTTGAGGCAGGTCCGGCGTCTGCAAGAAGAGCGCGACTTTGTGCCGCAATACGCTCGGCGAAAACGCTTCATAAAGATCAGGTCGGTCCTCGCTCAACCACATCAGCAAGTTGTTGATGCGAGTCGTCGCGGACTCGCCAGCGAGGTACTTGAGTAGCGACTCGGAAACTTCCCACCACGGAAAAACCCTGGTGGTTTTCAGCGCACTGCCGCCGATATCCAGCGGCTGACCATTGATCAAACAACGGTCGATCACCGGCATTAACTGCGTGGCATTCACTTCGCCGGACTGAAGAATCGGCAGCACATAACGCCCGTCCCAGAAGCGGAAAAACACCGCATGTCCGTTGGGCAAAAGTACCTGGGTAAGGCTGCGCAGATGCTCGACCAGCCCCTCTTGAGACGCAGAAGAAACCGCTAACCAACCCCAATCGCGAGACTCGGTGGCAGCGACCCACTCGAGAAACTCACTGCCTGCCTCAATGATTCCCACAAAAGGCATCACCGGTTCCCACTCGGCGTAGGCGGTATCGACCCAGATCGGGTGCGGCGCGTGAACGGTGGTCGATTGCTGCCAGACTTTGAACGGCTCAGCCGTGCTGGCATTACTGAAAACCGCAAAAAGCTGTTCCGATGATTTCAGCGGCTGCCGGGCTAGCCAGTCGCGAGGCGTTAAATGATCAGGCCGCACAGACACCGTCCTTGCAGCGCTCACACTCCTCACAAAACGGCGCGTCGCTTTTCAGGCTCATGATTTGTGCAGCACTCAACAACGCTGCCGGCGCAGCGGCGAGTTTCAACGGCGTATTCGGCGCCGTCGGCGCAGCCGCCATCGGCGGCATCAACGCCCCGCCCACCTGAATCGGCACGCTGCTGAAAATCCCCCCAGGACCGATATTGATCCACTGCCCGCCCGCCTGAATCGTCGCGCTGGCGCCACCGTCGATCACCACTTGCTGGCCGGCGCTGACGTGGAATTGCTGACTGGCGTTGAGCGCCTGGCTGGTTACGCGAATGTGCCGATCACCCATCACCACCAAGTGATCGTCGAGCTTCACTTCGGCCTGGCGCTGGCCATGGGTGATGCGCTGCTCGTCGGCCTTCAACTCGTGGCGAGCGGTACCCGTGACGACGATGCTGCGCTGGTTATCGACCTGCACGTGCTGATCGTTCAACACATGCTGGGTCCAGTTTCGCTGGGCGCGCAGGTAGATTTCCTCGGCGCCTTTGCGATCCTCGATGCGCAGTTCGTTGTACCCCCCGCCTCCCGGACTGCTCTGGCTGCGGAAAATGCTGCGGGTCTTGTCGGCGGGCAGGTCCAGCGGAACGGGCGTCGACGCGTTCGGCAGGCAACCCATCACCAGCGGTTTGTCAGCATCAGCGTCGATGAAGCCGACCAGCACTTCCATGCCGACGCGCGGGATCAGCACGCTGCCATAACGGTCATGCGCCCAGCCCGTGGCCACGCGCAGCCAGCAACTGGAGTGTTCGTTGAGTTGTCCATCGCGGTCCCAGGCGAGCTGAACCTTGACCCGACCGAACTCGTCGCAATGGATTTCGCTGTCAGTCGGCCCAGTGACCACGGCCGGTTGATAGCCGAGCATGCGGGGCTTTTGCGGCCCCAGTGGCGGACGAAACGAAACGTCCCACGGCGTCGCCAGAAACGTATTGCGATAACCCTGAAAGTCGTCCGGGTCGTCACTGGTGGCCGATTCCTCCAGCACTTGTGGCTGGCGGCCGCGATGTTCGATTTGAGTGATCAGCCACAGGTCGTTCCATGCCTGACGCGGATGCTCGGCGAGGTGCAGGAAATGCCCGCAAACCAGCGACGAATCGTCGCCTTTACCTTCAGCCAGACGAAAGTCCGCATTGTGGCGTTCGAGTGCACGGAGGGTCAGTTGCTTGCCATGTTCGCGATCAATGAACTGGCCGGGGAAGTGGTAATCCTCCAGCACCGGGCGCTGTTCGCTGTCGAGACGGGTTTCGAGTTGCAGGCGAGGTTTTTGAAAGTCGTAGTCGCGACGCGCGACCGCGGTCGTGCGGGTTTCCAGACGCACGTTGAAGCGTTTGATGGCCGGCGCAACCGCCGCCATTCCGCTGCCCGGCAGATACAGCGTCGACTCGGGCAGACGAGGAAAAACCGTCTGGTCATCACCGAACACCAGCAGATGCCCGTCGGGGCTGTGTTGGAAGTGGTAGTGAATGCCGATCTCGGCACACAACCGCTGGATGAACGCCAGATCGCTTTCGGCGTACTGCACGCAGTACTCGCGAGGTGCGTAGTCGCTGCCGAGCTGAAACTCGAACGCATCGCGCTGGATGCCATGGTCCTTGAGGACTTGGGCGATGATCGTTGGCACACTTTTGTGCTGGAAGATGCGCTGGTTGATGCGCTGACCGAGGTAAGCCAGGCGCGGCACGAGGCTGATCTGATAACCCGTCAGACGTTTGCCGGAGTCGCTTTGGCCGACGAGAAAAATCTGACCGTGGATACCGGAACCTTGTGCATCGAAACTCAGAAACGCCTGACGGTGCAGCAGGCTTTCCAGTTCTATGTCTGGCCGTTCACTGACCAGTTCCAGGTCAAAACGGTAGGGTTGGCTGATGGCTTCCGTGCCCGTGAACTCAAGGACTTTGAGCTCATTCTGGACGCCGTCGAGGGTCAACGTGAAACGCGGTTGATTGGCAGGCGCGAACATCCGATGTGTCTCTGCAGAATGAAGGCGGGCGATTCTGCATGAGCGACAAGGGGGGTTGAGGGAGGGACAAGGAAATCAGATTCCCCCTACTTTTAAAGAGATTTGTCCTTCACGAATCAGTGCGTTTGGCTACAGACATCTCCCTCAAAACCACCACCAATCCCCTGTAGGAGTGAGCCTGCTCGCGATAACGGTTAATCATTCAACTTGATGTCGACTGACCCGGCTATCGCGAGCAGGCTCACTCCTACAGGAATATGTACAGGGATTCGAGATTTATACAGGCCAAAAAAAACGGCCCGTCTCCATCAGGAAGCGGGCCGTTTTCATGTTCGGCGAGAGATCAGCGCCTCAGCTCATCCCCATCACTTGTTCAGACGGAAATCTGCCTCGGCCGCAGCAAAACGCTGGAGCATGCCGTGAGTCGGCGAACCCAGCTTGCTGACGATGTAGATCGCCAGGCTGGCGAAGATGAAACCAGGGATGATTTCGTACAGGCCCAGCAGTTCGAAGTGTTTCCACACGATCACGGTGATCGCGCCGACCAGGATGCCGGCCAGTGCGCCGTTGCGGGTCATGTCTTTCCAGATCACGGAGATCAGCACAACCGGACCGAACGCAGCACCGAAACCGGCCCAGGCGTAGCTGACCAGACCCAGTACGCGGTTTTCCGGGTTGGCGGCCAGTGCGATGGCGATCAGGGCAACCAGCAGCACCATGGCGCGACCGACCCAGACCAGTTCCACCTGGGAAGCGGATTTACGCAGGAAGGTTTTGTAGAAGTCTTCGGTCAGGGCGCTGGAGCACACCAGCAACTGGCAGCTCAGGGTGCTCATCACGGCAGCCAGGATGGCCGACAGCAATACACCGGCAACCCATGGGTTGAAGAGGATTTTCGCCAGTTCGATGAACACACGTTCGTGGTTTTCAGTGACCGGACCGGCCAAATCAGGGTTCGCCGAGAAGTAAGCGATACCAAAGAAACCTACCGCAACGGTGCCGCCCAGGCACAGGATCATCCAGGTCATGGAGATGCGACGGGCGTTGGCAATCGACTTGACCGAATCCGCCGCCATGAAACGCGCGAGGATGTGCGGCTGGCCGAAGTAGCCCAGACCCCAGCCCATCAGCGAAATGATGCCGATGAAGGTGGTGTTTTTCAGCATGTCGAAGTTGCTGGCGTCTTGCGCTTCGATGGCCAGAAACGTGGTGTCGACGCCACCGGTGGCGAGCAGCACGATGATTGGCGTCAGCAACAGCGCGAAGATCATCAGTGTGGCTTGTACGGTATCGGTCCAGCTTACGGCGAGGAAACCGCCGACGAAGGTGTAGGCAATCGTCGCCGCAGCACCGGCCCACAGCGCGGTCTCGTAGGACATGCCGAAGGTGCTTTCAAACAGACGGGCGCCAGCGACGATGCCGGAAGCGCAGTAAATGGTGAAGAACACCAGGATTACCACCGCAGAAATGATCCGCAGCAGGCCGCTTTTGTCTTCGAAACGGCTGGCGAAGTAATCCGGCAGGGTCAGGGCATCGCCGTTGTGCTCGGTCTGCACGCGCAGACGGCCAGCGACGAACAGCCAGTTCAGGTAAGCACCGATGATCAGACCAATGGCGATCCAGCTTTCGGACAGGCCAGACATGTAGATGGCGCCCGGTAGGCCCATCAACAACCAGCCACTCATGTCGGATGCGCCGGCGGACAAGGCCGTGACGACGCTGCCCAGGCTGCGACCGCCCAAAATGTAGTCAGAAAGGTTGTTGGTGGAGCGATAGGCCATCAAGCCGATCAGCACCATTGCTGCGATGTAGATCACGAACGTGATCAGGGTTGGATTGCTTACGCTCATTCTGTGATGCCCTGGCTTTGTTTTTATGTGGCGCCAGCGTGTGAACCCGCCGACAAACGACAACGTTTGTTCAGACGATTTCAAAGCCCGCGCATTTAAGACTGATGTTTCCCCAGGAAAGCCATCAGCCGGCGCACCGATTTTTCATCCGGTTGCACCTTGGGGCGCGAATCCTATTCAACAATCCAAATAAGGTGCAACCCATTTCGTGAGAATTAGTTGCACCCAAACTGTTTTCCGTGAAACCGAGCGGTTTTTGCTCCCTTTTAGCGCAGTCACGCGATGTTTCTAGAAGTAAAAGCACCAAGCAGAAGCGGTACGTTCGTACCGGAATTTAATTCCTGACGAGCTGCTTATTATTCCGACAAAAAAAGGGTTGCACCCGGTTGCACCTCGACGGTTGCGCGGCTAATCTTGCCGCCAGCTGATGCCACGCGGTCGTGGCAAACATGAGGATAAAAAAATGGCTACCACCACCCTTGGGGTCAAACTTGACGACCCGACCCGCGAGCGCCTGAAGGCTGCCGCGACCTCGATTGATCGCACGCCGCACTGGCTGATCAAGCAGGCAATTTTCAATTACCTGGAAAAACTCGAGGGTGGTGCAACCCTGACCGAGCTGAGCGGTTTGACCAAGGATTCCGACGACGCCGTCGATGCGCCTCTGGATCACGCTCACCAGTGCTTCCTCGAATTCGCCGAAAGCATCCTGCCGCAATCGGTGCTGCGCGCTTCGATCACCGCCGCTTACCGTCGCCCTGAGCCGGAAGTGGTGCCGATGCTGATCGAGCAGGCGCGTCTGCCGGCAGCGATGGCTGAAGCCACCAACAAACTGGCCTCATCGATTGCCGAGAAGCTGCGCAATCAGAAAAGTGCCGGTGGCCGTGCCGGGATTGTTCAGGGCCTGTTGCAGGAATTTTCCCTGTCATCCCAGGAAGGCGTAGCGCTGATGTGCCTGGCCGAAGCGCTGCTGCGCATCCCGGACAAAGGCACCCGCGACGCACTGATTCGCGACAAGATCAGCACCGGTAACTGGCACCCGCACTTGGGCAACAGCCCGTCGCTGTTCGTCAACGCGGCCACTTGGGGCCTGCTGCTGACCGGCAAACTGGTCGCCACGCATAACGAAGCAGGTTTGACTTCGTCCCTGAGCCGCATCATCGGCAAGAGCGGCGAGCCGATGATCCGCAAGGGCGTCGACATGGCCATGCGCCTGATGGGCGAGCAGTTCGTCACCGGCGAAACCATCGCCGAAGCCTTGGCCAATGCGAGCAAGTTCGAAGCCAAGGGTTTCCGTTATTCCTACGACATGCTGGGTGAAGCGGCACTCACCGAGCACGATGCGCAGAAGTACCTGGCCTCGTACGAACAAGCCATTCACTCGATCGGCAAAGCGTCCCACGGTCGTGGGATTTATGAAGGCCCGGGCATTTCGATCAAGCTCTCGGCACTGCACCCGCGTTACAGCCGCGCGCAGTACGAGCGTGTGATGGACGAGTTGTACCCGCGCCTGTTGTCGCTGACCTTGCTGGCCAAGCAGTACGACATCGGTTTGAACATCGACGCCGAAGAAGCCGACCGCCTCGAGCTGTCGCTGGATCTGCTCGAACGCCTGTGCTTCGAGCCGCAACTGACCGGCTGGAACGGCATCGGTTTCGTGATCCAGGCGTATCAGAAGCGTTGCCCGTACGTGATCGACTACGTAATTGACCTGGCTCGCCGCAGCCGTCATCGCCTGATGATCCGTCTGGTGAAAGGCGCGTACTGGGACAGCGAAATCAAGCGCGCCCAAGTCGAAGGCCTGGAAGGCTATCCGGTCTACACCCGCAAGGTGTACACCGACGTTTCCTACATCGCCTGCGCCCGCAAGTTGCTGTCGGTGCCGGAAGTGATCTATCCGCAATTCGCCACGCACAACGCCCACACCCTGTCGGCCATTTATCACATCGCCGGTCAGAACTATTACCCGGGTCAGTACGAGTTCCAGTGCCTGCACGGCATGGGTGAACCGCTGTACGAACAAGTTGTAGGCAAAGTTTCCGAAGGCAAGCTGAACCGTCCGTGCCGCGTGTACGCTCCGGTTGGTACGCACGAAACGCTGTTGGCTTACCTGGTACGTCGCCTGCTGGAAAACGGCGCGAACACTTCGTTCGTCAACCGCATCGCCGACCAATCGATTTCGATCCAGGAGCTGGTGGCCGATCCAGTGGCCAGCATCGAGCAGATGGCGACGCTGGAAGGCGGCTTCGGCCTGCCGCACCCGCGTATCCCGCTGCCGCGTGATCTTTATGGTGCCGAGCGCGCCAACTCCAGCGGCATCGACATGGCCAACGAACATCGTTTGGCTTCGCTGTCCTGCGCCCTGCTGGCCACGGCTCACAACCACTGGAAAGCCGCGCCGATGCTCGGTTGCGCCTCCAGCACTGAACCCCCTGCGCCTGTGCTGAACCCGTCCGATTTGCGTGACGTGGTTGGCCATGTGCAGGAAGCCACCGTCGAAGACGTCGACAACGCGATCCAGTGCGCCCTGAACGCCGCACCGATCTGGCAGGCCACCCCGCCCGCCGAACGCGCCGCGATTCTGGAACGTGCCGCCGATTTGATGGAAGGCGAGATCCAGCCGCTGATGGGCCTGTTGGCTCGTGAAGCCGGCAAGACTTTCGCCAACGCCATCGCAGAAGTGCGTGAAGCCGTGGACTTCCTGCGTTATTACGCAGTGCAGGCGCGCAACGATTTCACCAACGACGCCCACCGCCCACTGGGTCCGGTGGTGTGCATCAGCCCGTGGAACTTCCCGCTGGCGATCTTCAGTGGCCAAGTCGCGGCAGCACTGGCGGCCGGTAACCCGGTTTTGGCCAAGCCTGCGGAACAAACTCCGCTGGTCGCCGCTCAAGCCGTGCGTCTGCTGCTCGAAGCCGGGATTCCGGAAGGCGTTCTGCAACTGCTGCCGGGCCGTGGCGAAACCGTGGGTGCCGGGCTGGTCGGTGACGAGCGCGTTAAAGGCGTGATGTTCACCGGCTCCACCGAAGTCGCTCGTTTGCTGCAACGTAACATCGCCGGTCGCCTGGATGCCCAGGGCCGTCCGATCCCGCTGATCGCCGAAACCGGTGGTCAGAACGCGATGATCGTCGACTCTTCGGCACTGACCGAACAGGTCGTGATCGACGTCGTGTCGTCGGCCTTCGACAGCGCCGGCCAACGTTGCTCGGCACTGCGCGTCCTGTGCTTGCAGGAAGATTCCGCTGACCGTGTCATCGAAATGCTCAAGGGCGCCATGGCTGAATGCCGTCTCGGCAATCCTGAGCGCCTGTCCGTGGACATCGGCCCGGTGATCGACGCCGAAGCCAAGGCGGGCATCGAGAAGCACATCCAGGCCATGCGCGACAAAGGTCGCAACGTGTACCAGGTGGCTATCGCCAACAGCGAAGAAGTCAAACGCGGCACCTTCGTGATGCCGACCCTGATCGAACTGGAAAGCTTCGACGAACTGCAACGGGAGATCTTCGGCCCGGTGCTGCACGTGGTTCGCTACAAGCGCAAAGACATCGATCAACTGATCGGCCAGATCAACGCTTCCGGTTATGGCCTGACCCTGGGCGTGCACACGCGTATCGACGAGACCATCGCCAAGGTGATTGACAACGTCAACGCCGGCAACGTCTACGTGAACCGCAACATTGTTGGCGCTGTAGTTGGCGTGCAGCCGTTCGGTGGCGAAGGCTTGTCGGGTACGGGTCCGAAGGCGGGTGGTCCGCTGTACCTGTACCGCCTGCTGTCGACACGTCCTACCGATGCGATCGAACAATCCTTCGCTCGCGGTGATGCTATCGCCGCGCCGGACGTTCGTCTGCGTGACGCCATGAGCAAGCCGCTGACGGCCCTGAAAGCCTGGGCCGACAGCAACAAGTTTGCCGACCTGAGCACCCTGTGCGTGCAGTTCTCGGCGCAATCGCAAAGCGGGATCACCCGTGTTCTGGCGGGCCCGACCGGCGAGCGCAACAGCTACGCCATCCTGCCGCGTGAGCACGTGCTGTGTCTGGCCGAGGTTGAAGGCGATCTATTGACTCAACTGGCAGCGGTGTTGGCTGTCGGTGGTTCGGCGGTGTGGCCGGAATCTGACGTGAGCAAGGCGTTGTTCGCACGCCTGCCGAAGGAAGTTCAGGCACGCATCAAGCTGGTGTCCGACTGGAACAAAGACGAAGTGGTGTTTGATGCGGTTCTGCATCATGGCCATTCGGACCAGTTGCGTGCGGTGTGCCAGCAAGTGGCCAAGCGTGCGGGCGCCATTGTCGGTGTTCATGGTTTGTCGCAAGGCGAGACCAACATTGCGTTGGAGCGTCTGGTGATTGAGCGGGCGTTGAGCGTTAACACCGCTGCGGCGGGTGGTAATGCGAGCTTGATGACCATCGGCTAAACCCGAACCGGGCACCTGCAACGGGGCCTGGCTTGGCAATAATCACTGTGGGAGCGGGCTTGCCCGCGATAGCGATGTGTCAGTCACTATTAATGTTGACTGATCTGCCGCTATCGCGGGCAAGCCCGCTCCCACAGGGGTTTGTGGTGTTTGCTAAGTTTCTGCGCGGCTCTACCATCACGCTCATCAATCATCCTGTTCAGCCTTTATTCCCACGCCTAGACTCGGTCCATTCCAAAAAAAGGTAGGCCGCCATGTCCGAGACGTTGCTCAGTTCCCGCAATCTGGCTTTCGAGCTGTATGAAGTCCTCGATGCCGAGGGCCTGACCCAGCGTGAGCGTTTCGCCGAGCACAATCGCGAGACCTTCGATGCCGCCATCGGCACCGCCCGCAACATCGCCGAAAAGTTCTTCGCCCCGCACAACCGCAAGGGCGACGAGAACGAGCCGCGCTATGAGGACGGTCAGGCGATTCTGATTCCGGAAGTGAAGCCGGCAGTGGACGCGTTCCTCGAAGCCGGTTTCCTCAACGCCGCGCGCAGTTTCGACGCGGGCGGCATGCAACTGCCGACGCTGTTGTCCCAGGCGTGCTTCGCGCATTTTCAATCGGCCAACGCGGCCTCCACTTCATACCCGTTCTTGACCATGGGCGCAGCGAACCTGATTGAAAGCTTCGGCACCGAAGAGCAGAAACAGCGCTTCCTGCAACCGATGATCGACGGGCGTTTCTTCGGCACCATGGCCCTGACCGAACCGCATGCCGGCTCGTCGCTGTCGGATATTCGTACGCGCGCCGAACCTGCGTCTGACGGCACTTATCGCCTCAAGGGCAACAAGATTTTCATCTCCGGCGGCGATCACCCGCTGTCGGAAAATATCGTGCACATGGTGTTGGCCAAGCTGCCGGACGCACCGGCCGGGGTGAAGGGTATTTCGCTGTTCATCGTGCCCAAATTCCTGGTCAACGAGGACGGCAGCCTCGGCAAGCGCAACGATGTGTTGCTGGCCGGGTTGTTCCACAAGATGGGCTGGCGCGGCACCACGTCAACCGCGCTGAATTTCGGCGATAACGGCGAGTGTGTCGGCTACCTGGTGGGCAAGCCGCATCACGGTTTGAGCTACATGTTCCAGATGATGAACGAAGCGCGGATCGGCGTCGGCATGGGCGCGGTGATGCTCGGTTATGCCGGGTATTTGTACTCGCTGGAATACGCCCGGGAACGTCCACAAGGTCGCGTGCCGGACAGCAAGGACCCGAACACCGCGCCGGTGGCGATCATCCAACACGCCGACGTCAAGCGCATGTTGCTGACGCAGAAAGCCTATGTCGAAGGTTCGTTCGACCTCGGCTTGTACGCGGCGCGATTGTTCGATGACACCACCACGCTTGAAACCGAAGCCGAGCGCAAACAAGCCCATGAGTTGCTGGATTTGCTGACGCCCATCGTCAAATCCTGGCCGTCGGAGTTTTGCCTCAAGGCCAACGAACTGGCGATTCAGATTCTCGGCGGCCACGGCTACACCCGCGAATACCCGGTGGAGCAGTACTACCGCGACAACCGTCTGAACCCGATTCATGAAGGGACACACGGCATTCAGTCGCTGGACTTGCTCGGGCGCAAACTGGCGCAGAACGGTGGTGCGGGGCTCAAGCAATTGATCCGGCTGATCGCCGACACAGGCGCGCGGGCGCAGGCGTATGAATCCTTGACCGCATTGCGTGAACCGCTGGAGAAACTGGTGGCGCGCCTGCAAACGGTGACCATCGGCCTGCTGACTGATCTGGCGCAGGGCAAGGTCAACAGCAGCCTGGCGAACTCGGCGTTGTACCTGAAAGTGTTCGGGCACACGGTGATTGGCTGGCGCTGGCTGGAACAGGCGATTCGGGCCGAGGAAGGGTTGGCCAAGGGTCATGCGGCGGATGTGAGCTTTTATAAGGGCAAGCTGCAGGCGGCACGGTATTTCCTGACGTGGGAAGTGCCGGGTTGCCACCATGAACTGACGATTCTTGAGGCGCGGGATGATGTGTGCCTGAACATGCAGGATGAGTGGTTCTGATCCTGATTCTTTGGTGTTGCTGAAGGCCAATCGCGAGCAGGCTCACTCCTACAGTTGAAATGCGATCAACTGTGGGATTGAGCCTGCTCGCGATAGCGTCAGCGCAGACAACTCATCAGCTCAGTTTGAAACTGCTCATCTGCCGCGCCAAATCATCCGCCAACCGCTGCAACGTCTGACAGTCCTCACGGCATGCTCTCACTTCTCCAGCCGTAGCCCGCGCCAAATCCGAAATCCCCTGCACGTTGCGGTTGATCTCCTCGGTCACCGCCGACTGCTCTTCCGTCGCCGTCGCCACCTGATGATTCATGTCGCTGATCCGTTCCACCTGCCCAGTAATCGCCGTCAACGACGCGCCAGTGCGCTGGCTCGATTCAACACCGGTGCCCGTCGCCGCTTGTCCGCTGTGCATCGACGACACCGCATTCTCCGCACCCTGCTTGAGGCTGCCGATCATCTGCTGAATCTCATCGGTCGACGACTGCGTGCGGCGCGCCAAGGTGCGCACTTCATCCGCGACTACCGCAAATCCACGGCCCATGTCCCCGGCTCGCGCCGCTTCGATGGCGGCGTTGAGCGCCAGCAAGTTGGTCTGCTCGGAAATCCCGCGAATCACCGCCAACACCTGATCGATAGAGGCGACCTGATGAGCCAGCTCGCCCACCGCCGTCGCCGCAAGGCCGATTTCATCCGACATGCTTTCTATATGTCGAATCGATCCGCCGACCACTTCCCGCGCCTGCATCGCCTCATCGCGAGCATTTTGCGAAGCAACCGCTGCGTTGCCGGCGTTCTGGGCGATTTCCTGCACGGTCAACCCCATCTCATGAACGGCCGTGGCGACCATGTCAGTCATTTCCTGCTGCCGACCAGAGCGCTGGGCCGTGTTGTCCACCACCTTCGCCACCTGGCCGACGGCGGTGCGCAAGCGTTCGCTGGTGGTCAGCACTTCGCCGATCATTTCACGCTGGCTGTCGAGGAAGCGATTGAAGCCGCGCGCCAGGTCACCCAGTTCATCGGCGCGGCTGGAATCTAACCGGTGGGTCAAATCTCCACCGCCGCTACCGATGGCTACCAATGCCGCTGTTACCTGACGGATCGGGCGCACCAAACCACGGGCCAGCAACACCACCAGCATCAGGCACACCAGCGCCACGGCCAGGCCGATGCCGCTGCTCATCCACATGGCGCGGCGGGCTTCGGCGTAGATCTGCGATTGTGGCACTTCGGCCACCAGCGTCCAGCCCAGGTCTCGCAGCGGCAGGCTCAAGGCGAGGAAGTCTTCACCGTCTCTTACGAAGCTGCTGTTTGTGGCGGTTTTTTGACCCATGACGGCTTGCGCCGCCGGAGCACCGATTTGCTCGGCCAAGGTGCGTTTTCCGCTGAATTTCGCTTCGGGATGCACCTGGATCAAACCGTCAGAACGCACGAGATAGACCTTGCCGCGCGCCCCGAAGGCGAAGTTGTGGATCAGCTCCGACAGCTCTTTCATGCTCAGCCCCAGGCCGGCAACGCCCACGACTTTACCGGCAGCCTGGACCTTAAGGTCGATGAACAGCGCCAATTCTCCGGTCGCGGTGTCATTGTCGATATTAAGGGTGCGCGGCTGATTGCTGTCGAGGAAGGAGTAGAACCAGGCGTCTTTGGGATTGGAACGGCTGAGGGTCCGGTCCAGACCTTTTTCGGTCAAATAGTGATTTGAAGCGGTGCCGATAATCAGCGCGGTGAAGGCTTTGTGTTCAGCACGGATGCCTTCCAGGTATTGCGCAAATTCAGCCGTCCGGCCGCTGTCTTCACCCGCGGCCAACCAGTCTCGCACCATGCTATTGCTGGCGATGTCCTTGGCGGCTGTGAGGGGTTGAACGAGGATTCGCTCGATGTCGTTGCGCATCGCTTCGATGCTCGACGGCAGGGCCTGTTCGACCAGATAGCTCTGGGCGAGACGGTTAACCACGAGGGTATAAATGCCCACTACGATCAGGATACTGACCAACAGGGCGGTGCCCATGCTCAAGATCAACTGCCATTGAATACTGCGTCGCCAGAACTGCATGGTGCACCCCCAAAGAATAAGAGGCTGAAACACTGCAACAGCCGTGCCGATTGTATACAACACTTATCGACAATTTATTCTTTGGTTGTGCGCAAAGCCGATCAGGCCTGATTGATCGTCTTGGAGATCACTTCAACCGTGGCGCTGACTTGCTCTTGGTAACGGTCGAGTTCCTGCTTGTGCTGCTTTTTCATTTCGATTTGCTGCGAGCACAGATTCATCGCGGCCAGCACCAGCAGGCGGTCACCGATCAGGGTCGGGTACTTCCGTTTGGTGTCGGCCAAAGCAGCTTTCAACATCATCGCGGCGTCCAGCAGGGTTTGCTCTTCCCCGGCCGGCGCCTTGATCGAATAGTCCTCCCCCAGGATCGAGACGACTTTTACCCCTGCGACGCCGTGATTCATGCGCTGACCGGACCGGCGCTGACGCGCTCAACCAAGGCTTGAATGCGTGCGGCGGTGGCGCCTTGTTTCTCTTCCTGCTCCATCAGGCTCAGTTGCAGGCTTTCGTTTTCGTCCTTGGCCTGAGCCAGTTCTGCGCTCAGGGTCTGGTTAGTGCCCAGCAGTGCCTGGTTCTGTTGCACCAGATCATTTACCAGTTGTTCCAATTGGCTTAGGGATGCTTCCAACATTTTGATTTTCCGAGCATTTTCAAAGGGCGCGTACGATAAAGAAAAGTCACCACGGATGCCAGGGTTATTGGGCCTAAAGCCTTGATTTTCCTGGCGGGCGACCTTTCTCGCGAGCAGTAGAGACTGTGATTGGCGGATCCGGTTCCTGCACTTCGTCGCCAGGGGGGCTTGTGCGACAAAAACGCGCAGGGACTCAAGACTTTAGTCGCATGACCGATAAGTCACTCATACGTCAGCTTCAGCGCCGCACGGGTGCGCTCACTTCGGTAAACACAATGTCCCTTCGTAATATGAATATCGCTCCACGGGCGTTCCTCGGTTTTGCCCTGATTGGCAGCTTGATGCTGATCCTGGGCGTGTTCGCCTTGAACCAGATGAGCAAGATTCGCGGTGCCGCCGAGGAGATCACCCTGAGCAGCGTGCCGAGCATTAAAAGCCTCGACGAATTCACTCAGCTGACCCTGCGTCTGCGCGTTCTGTCTTATCGCTTGCTGGTCAACCGCGAGCCGGACGTGCAGCAGAAAACCATGGACCTGCTGGAAACCCGTAATCAGCAGATCCGTACCGCCCAGACGACCTACGAAAAACTGATCAGCAGCCCGCAGGAACGTGCGGCTTATGATCAATACGTGCAGTTACTGGGTCAGTACCGCCAGATCGAAGACCGCATGAAGAGCCTGTCACGCAACAATCAGGTCGATGAACTGCGCACGTTGCTCAATACCGACTTGCTGACCAACTCCGAAGCGGTCAACACCGTGCTCAACCGTTTGCTGGAGATCAACACACAGCAGACCCTCGACACCAACCAGCAGGCAGCCGACCAGTATTCCTCGGCATTCAACCTGGTGATCACCCTGCTGGTCGTCGCCACCGGCCTGACTTTGCTGTTCGCCTGGTTACTGACCAACAGCATCACCAAGCCGATCGCCAACGCACTGAGCGCTGCCGAGGAAATTGCCGAAGGCAACCTGACGCGCCCGATCACCGTCGATGGTGAAGACGAAGCCGGTCGCTTGCTGCTGGCGATGTCGAAGATGCAGGACAAGTTGCGCGACACCCTGCAACGGATTTCCGGCTCGGCCACGCAACTGGCATCCGCCGCCGAAGAGCTCAACAGCGTCACCGACGAAAGCGCTCGTGGCCTGACTCAGCAGAACAACGAAATCGAACAGGCGGCCACTGCGGTCAACGAAATGACCAGCGCCGTGGAAGAAGTCGCACGTAACGCCGTGAGCACCTCCGAAGCCTCGAAAAATGCCACGACGTCGGCCGGTGATGGCCGTGATCTGGTGCAGGAAACCGTCAGCGCCATCGAACGCATGAGCGCCGATGTGCAGAGCACCGCGACGCTGATCGGCGACCTGGCCAACGAATCCCGCGATATCGGCAAAGTGTTGGACGTGATTCGCGGTCTGGCCGACCAGACCAACCTGCTGGCCCTGAACGCGGCCATCGAAGCGGCTCGCGCCGGTGAGGCCGGTCGCGGTTTTGCGGTGGTGGCGGATGAGGTTCGTGCCCTGGCGCATCGCACTCAGCAGTCGACCAGCGAGATCGAACGCATGATCGGCAGCATCCAGAGCGGCACCGAGCACGCCGTGGATTCGATGCGCAACAGCACCGAGCGCGCCGAGTCGACGCTGAACATTGCTCGTGGCGCCGGCCTGTCGCTGGACACTATCAACAGCGCCATCGTCGAAATCAACGAACGCAACCTGGTCATCGCCAGCGCCGCCGAAGAGCAGGCGCAAGTGGCCCGCGAAGTGGATCGCAACCTGGTGAACATTCGTGATTTGTCGGTGCAATCGGCGACCGGGGCGAATCAGACCAGTGCGGCGAGCAATGAGCTGTCGCGATTGGCGCTGGACCTGAACAACATGGTTGGGCGGTTCAGCCTCTGACACCCATCACACCGCCCCTGTAGCAGCTGGCGCAGCCTGCGTTCGGCTGCGCAGCAGTCGTCAAATAGTCATTCGCTGTATGTCAGACAAATCCGGTACATAGGAATCGCGACTGCTGCGCAGCCGAACGCAGGCTGCTACAGGGCGGGTATTGCCATCGCGGTGTATCAATGCAAAAACCTTTTTGACAGCATCACATTTCAACAGGTTAGAATCGCTGGCACGCAGACTGCATGGTCAGTTTGTGCCCGCCTTTCGTTTTCTGGAGTACTGCCTTTGAATGCAATCACCATCAACAGCCTGTTTCTGATCGGCGCGTTGCTGGTAGGTGCGAGCATTCTGGTGAGCTCACTTTCGTCCCGCCTCGGCATCCCGATCCTGGTGATTATCCTGGCCGTGGGCATGGCTGCCGGCGTCGACGGTGGCGGCATTATTTTCGATAACTACCCCACGGCTTATCTGGTCGGCAACCTCGCATTGGCGGTAATCCTGCTCGACGGTGGCTTGCGCACCCGGGTCGCGAGTTTCCGCGTTGCACTGTGGCCGGCGCTGTCGCTGGCCACGGTCGGGGTGTTAATTACCACGGCGTTGACCGGCATGGTCGCCGCTTGGCTGTTCAACCTGAGCATTATTCAGGGCCTGCTGATCGGCGCGATTGTCGGCTCGACCGACGCCGCAGCGGTGTTCTCGCTGCTGGGTGGCAAAGGCCTGAACGAACGGGTCACCGCCAGCCTCGAAATCGAATCCGGCAGCAACGACCCGATGGCGGTGTTCCTCACCGTCACCTTGATCGACATGCTCGCCAGCGGCGAGACCGGCCTTCACTGGAGCTTGCTCGGGCACTTCGTGCGTGAGTTTGGTATCGGCGCCGTCGTCGGCCTCAGCGGCGGCTGGCTGATGCTGCAACTGGTCAACCGGATCAACCTGGCCAACGGCCTCTACCCGATTCTGGTGATTGCCGGCGGTCTGGTGGTGTTTGCCTTGACCAACGCCCTGCACGGCAGCGGCTTCCTCGCGGTGTACCTGTGCGGTCTGGTCATCGGCAACCGGCCGGTGCGTAGCCGTCACGGCATTCTGCACATGCTCGACGGCATGGCCTGGCTGGCGCAGATCGGGATGTTCCTGGTGCTGGGTCTGCTGGTTACCCCGCATGACTTGCTGCCGATCGCCCTGCCCGCGCTGGGCCTGGCGCTGTGGATGATTCTGGTCGCGCGGCCGCTGTCGGTGGTGGCCGGACTGCTGCCGTTCAAGGCATTCCATGGCCGCGAAAAAGCGTTCATTTCCTGGGTCGGCCTGCGCGGCGCGGTCCCGATCATTTTGGCGGTGTTCCCGCTCATGGCCGGTTTGCCCCACGCCCAGCTCTATTTCAATCTCGCCTTCTTTATTGTGCTGGTGTCGCTGCTGGTGCAGGGCACAAGCCTGCCTTGGGTGGCCAAACTGCTGAAAGTGACGGTGCCGCCGGAGCCCGCGCCGATCTCGCGGTCTGCACTGGAAGTGCATGTCACCAGTGAGTGGGAACTGTTCATTTATCGCCTCGGTGCCGAGAAATGGTGCATCGGCTCGCCCCTCCGCGAGCTGAAAATGCCCGAAGGTACGCGCATCGCAGCCCTGTTTCGTGGCCAGCAATTGCTCCATCCGTCGGGTAGTACGGTGCTGGAAGTCGATGATTTGCTGTGTGTTATCGGCCATGAACACAACCTGCCGGCGCTCGGAAAACTCTTCAGCCAGGCACCGCAGCGGGGTCTGGATTTGCGCTTCTTCGGCGACTTCGTACTCGAAGGAGACGCCCAGCTGGGCGCGGTTGCTTCGCTGTACGGGTTGAAAGTCGAAGGCATCGATCCGGACATGACGCTCGGCCACTTCATCGCCCAGAAAGTCGGGGGTGCACCCGTGGTCGGCGACCAGGTGGAGTGGAACAACACCATTTGGACCGTGGCGGTCATGGAAGGGAACAAGATCGGCAAAGTGGGCGTCAGATTCCCCGAAGGAAGTCGCCCGGGTCCGGGCTTGTTCCTCTAAACTCCACTCTTCGTCTCGTTTTCGATCGGTCTCTATGTCAACCCTGCGCACCTTTTTCGTCATGGCCCTGCTGGGCTTGAGCCTCTCCATCGGCACGCTGCAAGCGGCCGAACCGCCGTCCAGCGAAGCCGTGCAGGCAAGCCTGGACAAGATCGCCGACCGCAAGCTGCCGGAAGCCGACCAGAAAGCGCTGCAAGCCATCCTGCAGAACACGCTGACCCAGCTCAACAACGCGCGTGACTACGAGCAGAAACTCGCCGACCTCAAACAGCAACTGGCCACCGCGCCCAAGCAGAACATCGAGAACCAGCGTGAACTGGCGCGCCTCAAGGCGACCAAGGCGCAGCCGGTGGGGCAGCGCTACGCCAACCTGTCGATCCCGCAGCTCGAGCAAATGCTCACCGAGCGTTCGACTCAGCAAAGCGATCTGCAAAAAGCCCTGGCCGATGCCAACAGTCTGGTGATTACCGCCCAGACCCGACCAGAGCGCGCCCAAGCGGAAATTTCGACCAGCCAGACGCGCATTCAACAAATCAACAACACCCTCAAGACGGGCAAAGATGCCGGCAAAACCTTGAGTGGTGAACAGCGCGACTTGCTCAATGCTGAGCTCGCCGCCCTGAATGCACTGATCCCGTTGCGCCGTCAGGAACTGGCCGGCAACAGTCAGTTGCAGGACTTGGGCAGCGGCCAGCACGATTTGCTCTCGGAAAAATCCGATCGCCTGGATCAGGAGATCCAGGAGCTGCAAACCCTGATCAACCAGAAACGCCTGGCCCAGTCCCAGGAAACGGTGACCCAGCAGTCCATCGAGGCGCAGAAGTCCGGTGGCAGCGCCCTGTTGGCCACCGAAAGCGCGGCCAACCTGAAGCTGTCCGACTACCTGCTCAAAAGCACCGACCGCCTCAACGAAGTCACCCAGCAAAACCTGCAAACCAAGCAGCAACTGGACAACGTCACCCAGAGCGATTCAGCGCTGGACGAGCAAATCAACGTGCTCAAGGGCAGCCTGCTGCTGTCCAAGATTCTCTACAAACAGAAGCAGTCTCTGCCGCGCTTGAGGCTCGACCGCGACCTGGCCGACCAGATCGCCGACATTCGCCTCTATCAGTTTGAAGTCAGCCAGCAACGCGAACTGCTGAGTAATCCGGCCACTTACGTCGACAATCTGCTGTCGACCCAGCCGCCGGATCAAGTCACCCCGCAACTGCGCAAGAGCCTGCTGGAACTGGCCACGACCCGCGCCGACCTGCTGGAGCGACTGAACCGCGAATTGAGCGCCGTGCTCAACGAATCCATCACCCTGCAACTCAATCAGAAGCAACTGCTGAGCACCGCGCAAAGCCTGCGCGCGACCCTCGACGAGCAAATGTTCTGGATCCCCAGCAATAAGCCGCTGGACCTGGAATGGATTCACGCCGTGCCGGAACGCTTGCAGCGCCAGGTCACCACCTTGCCGTGGTTTTCCAGCCTGAGTGAGTTGAGCGATGGCCTGATTCAACGTCCGCTGCTGTTTCTGCCGCTGGTGCTGCTGATCGGCGCCCTGCTGTGGCGACGCAAAAGCCTGTATGCCCGACTGAACAAGGTTCACAAGGACATCGGCCACTTCAAGCGCGACAGCCAGTGGCACACGCCTCAGGCCATTCTGATCAATATTTTGCTGGCGATGCCGGTCGCGCTCGGCCTGGCCTTGTGCGGCCTCGCCTTGCAGATCGACGCCCGCGGGCAAAACGCCAACATGGGTGCCGCGCTGCTGCAAATGGCCCAGGCGTGGCTGGTGTTCTACACCGCCTATCGGATCCTCGCGCCGGGTGGCGTGGCGGAACTGCATTTCCGTTGGGAAAAGCCTCAGGTCGAATTCCTTCAAGGCTGGGTCCGTCGACTCGGTCTGGTGGTCATGGCGCTGGTGGCGGTAGTGGCGGTCGCCGAACTGCAACCGGCAACGCTCGCCGATGACGTGCTGGGCATGCCGGTGGTGTTGACCTGCTATGCCTTGATGGCCTGGCTGCTCAGCCGCTTACTGATGCGAAGCCCGACGCACGAGAACACTTCGCTGTTCCGCAAAATTGTAGGGATCCTGTTTACCGCCCTGCCAATCGCGCTGTTCGTGGCCGTGTGCTTCGGCTACTACTACACGGCGCTCAAGCTCAGTGATCGACTGATCAACACCCTTTACCTGCTGATGTTCTGGCTGGTGATCGAAGCCACCTTTGTCCGCGGCCTCAGCGTGGCGGCGCGCCGCCTGGCGTACC
Source organism: Pseudomonas mucoides (assembly GCF_015461845.1). GTDB lineage: Bacteria > Pseudomonadota > Gammaproteobacteria > Pseudomonadales > Pseudomonadaceae > Aquipseudomonas > Aquipseudomonas mucoides. Next base: position 25,602 of record NZ_JACOPW010000008.1, read on the forward strand.
AGCGAGCCCTGGCCAAACGTCAGGCTGCGAAGGAGGCCGGTGATGGCGAAGCAGTCATCGAGGAACCGACGCTGGACATCGAGAAGGTCAACGAACAGTCCTTGCGCCTGATTCGCCTGGCGCTGCTCGGCGGCTTCATGGCCGCGCTGTACTGGGCCTGGTCCGACCTGATTTCGGTGTTCTCGTACCTGGACAACATCACCCTCTACGAATACACCAGCGGCACGGGCGCCACCATGAGCATGGTGCCGATCAGCATCGGCGACATGCTCGGCGCGCTGATCATCATCGGCATCACTTTCGCCCTCGCCCGCAACTTGCCGGGTCTGCTGGAAGTCTTGGTGCTGTCCAAGCTCAACCTGGCGCAGGGCAGCGCCTACGCCACGACCACGCTGCTGTCCTACGTGATCGCCGGCGTCGGTTTTGTCTCGACCCTGTCGACCCTCGGCGTGAGCTGGGACAAGTTGCAATGGCTGGTAGCGGCGCTGTCGGTCGGTCTCGGTTTCGGGATGCAGGAAATCTTTGCGAACTTCATCTCCGGCATCATGATTCTGTTCGAGCGCCCGGTACGAATCGGCGACACCATCACCATCGGCAACCTGTCGGGTACGGTGAGCAAGATCCGCATCCGCGCCACGACCATCACCGACTTTGACCGCAAGGACATCATTGTCCCGAACAAGACGTTCATCACCGGGCAACTGATCAACTGGTCCCTCACCGACACCATCACCCGGGTGACCCTCAAGCTCGGCGTCGATTACGGCTCGGACCTGGACCTGGTGAAAGAGCTGCTGCTCAAGGCGGCCCGCGATAACCCGCGCGTGCTCAAGGACCCGGAACCGCACGTGTACTTCCTGAACTTCGGCGAAAGCACCCTCGACCACGAGTTGCGCATGCATGTGCGCGACCTCGGTGACCGCAACCCGGTGCTCGATGAGGTCAACCGCTTCATCAACCGCGAATTCAAGAAGCAGCACATCAACATCTCGTTCCGGCAGATGGAGGTCTACCTCAAGAACCTTCAGGGTCAGGAATACAAAATGGTGCCGATCGAGCCGGAAAGCAAAACCATCGTGCCGATGGCCGATGGCAAACCCGTGCAAGAGCCGCCATCCGCCAAGCTCGACTAACCGCCCTATCCCCAGCAGAATGCTTGGACATTCTGCTGGAGATGGCCGGTGAAAGCCCTCGACGAACTGACCTTCGATAATCGTTTTGCCCGTCTGGGCGATACGTTTTCCGCCCATGTGCTGCCCGAGCCCATCGATAACCCGCGCCTGGTGGTGGCCAGCCCTGCGGCCATGGCATTGCTGGACCTGGACCCGACCGTTGCTGAAACCCCGGAGTTCGCCGAGCTGTTCAGCGGCCACAAGCTCTGGGCCGACGCGGTACCGAGGGCGATGGTCTATTCCGGGCACCAGTTCGGTTCCTACAACCCGCAGCTGGGTGATGGACGCGGCTTGTTGCTGGGCGAGGTCTACAACGAGGCCGGTGAACACTGGGACTTGCACCTCAAGGGCGCCGGCCAGACGCCTTTTTCACGCATGGGCGATGGCCGCGCGGTGTTGCGCTCCTCAATCCGCGAGTTTCTCGCCTCTGAGGCGCTGCATGCCCTGAACATTCCGACCACCCGAGCGCTGTGCGTGATTGGCTCCGATACGCCGGTCTGGCGCGAGAAGCAGGAACGCGCGGCGATGGTCCTGCGTATGGCGCCGAGTCACGTGCGCTTCGGGCATTTCGAGTATTTCTACTACACCAAACGCCCCGAGAAGCAGAAAGAACTCGGCGAGCACGTGCTGGCCATGCATTTCCCCGAATGCCTGGAACAACCGGAACCGTATCTGGCGATGTTCCGCGAAATCGTCGAGCGTAACGCCGAGCTGATTGCCAAGTGGCAGGCCTATGGCTTCTGCCACGGAGTGATGAACACCGACAACATGTCGATCCTCGGCATCACCTTCGACTACGGCCCATTTGCCTTCCTCGACGACTTCGACGCCCACTTCATCTGCAACCACTCCGACGATCAGGGCCGGTACTCCTTCAGCAACCAGGTGCCGATCGGCCAATGGAACCTTAGCGCCCTCGCCCAGGCTTTGACGCCGTTCATCAGCGTCGAAGCCCTGCGCGAAGCCCTCGGGCTTTACCTGCCGCTGTACCAGGCCCACTACCTGGACCTGATGCGCCGTCGCCTCGGCCTCACCACCGCTGAAGACGATGACCAGAAACTGCTGGAACAGCTGCTGCAACTGATGCAGAACAGTGGCGTCGATTACAGCCTGTTCTTCCGTCGTCTCGGAGATAAGTCACCGGAAATGGCTGTCGCCCGCTTGCGTGATGACTTTGTCGACATCAAGGGCTTCGACGCCTGGGGCGAGCTCTACGTTGCCCGGGTGGCTCGCGAAGGCGCGGTTGACCAAGCACAGCGCCAGCAACGGATGCACGCGGTCAATCCGCTGTACATCCTGCGTAACTACCTGGCGCAGAAGGCTATCGATGCGGCGGAGAGCGGGGATTATTCAGAGGTTCGGCGGCTGCACGCGGTGCTGAGCAATCCGTTCGAGGAACAGCCGGGGATGGAGAGTTACGCCGAGCGGCCGCCGGAGTGGGGCAAGCATTTGGAGATTAGTTGTTCGTCGTGATGCTGGCTAATCCAGTGGATCGATGGAACTGACGACTCGAGCAACGATGTCGGCCATTGTCACGTCATCAAGACGCTCGATAAATTTGGCAGAGCCATCACGGACGCGCTGTTCAATATCAAAACTGCGCACCTGATTACACACCGCGACCCCAGTCGTGTCATGTCCTGATACGACAACCGCAAGGCCCGAGTTTCGACTGAAGCTGCCGCCGCTGGTGATAGGGACCGTCATGCTGACACCCAGAGCATTGATTTCCCTTGGCGTTATCACCACGAAGCGATGCCGATTCATCATCTCTCGTCCAGCAACCGGATTGGGGTCAACCCAATAGACGTCGCCCCGCTGCGGGGCCTGCCCACGCACCATCAACCCAACTCCCGGCCAACTGGATCACCTTCGCGGGCAGACGATGTCAGCGCATTCAATTCAGCCATTTCTTCAGCGCCTTCAAGCAACTCAGTCAAGCTGTAGCGTTTACGAGAAGACGGCACAACGGGGCGAGCAACCAACTCACCATTAACCACGTTGAGCTCCAACTGTGCCCCTACCTCCAGATGCAGGAGTTTCAGTAAGGTAGGTGGGAGAGTTATCACGGCGGCTCCACCTTGACGGCGGATTTTGGAAGTCACGGACATGGGAGTACTCCTATCCGGAAAGTGAAAAACATCGAGAAGTCGATAAGTGCAACAAAAGTAGCACGCAGTTGAAAGCAAAGCGATCTCCTTGACTGAAGATAAGTCGTGTTGAGTTGCCCGCAGCGTAGCTACCGTTTCAGCACTGCCCCTCCGGAAACTGTGTGCAATTGCGACGGCTGTGAATTCGATTCAGTCGTTTTATCAACTTGATAAATCCTGCCTTCGACTCCAAATCAGCGAGTCTGATTGCTCAATTTTTTGGAGCCCAAAATGACCGACCCTCTCCTCATCCCCTGCCCGCACTGCAACGGCCTCAACCGCATCCCCGCCGAGCGCCTCAACGACCATCCAAAATGCGGGCGCTGCAAGGCCGAGGTCTTGCTGAGCAAGCCGTTCGAATTGAAGCAAGGCGATTACGCCAGCCAGATCAAAGGCGATCTGCCGTTGCTGGTGGACGTGTGGGCGGACTGGTGCGGGCCGTGCAAGTCTTTTGCGCCGGTGTTCGAGCAGGCGGCCATTCAGTTGGCGGGCAAGTGCCGGTTGGCGAAACTGGACAGCGAGGCGAACCAGCAGTTGTCGGCGCAGTTGGGGATTCGCTCGATCCCGAGTCTGATTCTGTTCAAGAACGGCCGGGAAGTGGCGCGCCAGAGCGGGGCGTTTCCGTTACCGCAGTTGATGAGTTGGCTGCGTAGCCAAGGTATTTAAGACCACCGCCAATCAAATGTAGGAGTGAGCCTGCTCGCGATAGCGGTATATAACAGTCAAATTGATGTCGACTGACACTCCGCTCTCGCGAGCAGGCTCACGCCTACAGGGGGTCGGTGGTTACGCAGGATCAGGCATTTTCCAGCAGATTGTGCAGTTCGACGAATTGCTGGGTCAGCTTGTGCCGTGGGTCGAGGTGGATCAGCGGCGTGTTCGCCTGGTGAGATTCGCGCATACGCACAGAACTGGCCAGGTACACCGGCAACACCGGCAACCCTTCTGCGATCAACTCGTCGAGGATCTGTTGGGGCAGGCTGGCGCGAGCCTGGAACTGGTTGACCACAATGCCTTCGACTTCCAGGCCTTCGTTGTGGTCTTCCTTCAATTCCTCGATTTCAGCCAGCAGGCCGTACAACGCCTGACGCGAGAAGCTGTCGCAGTCGAAGGGGATCAGCACACGATCCGCAGCAATCAACGCCGATACCGCGTAGAAGTTCAGCGCGGGCGGTGTATCCAGGTAAATCCGGTCGTAATCTTCCCCCAACTCGTCAAGCAGCTTACGCAGCTTGTTGATCTTGTGTTTGGCTTCAAGTTTGGGCTGCAAATCCGCCAGTTCAGCCGTGGCAGTGATCACATGCAGGTTGTCGAAGGGCGTTTCGTAGATGTCGACCTGGTTCTTCTTCGAGAACGGGCCGGAGGAAAGGGTTTGTTTGAAGAAATCGGCGATGCCCATCGGGATGTCATTGCCGGTGAGGCCCGTCAGGTATTGAGTGGAGTTGGCCTGGGCATCGAGATCCACCAATAGGGTGCGATAGCCCTCGCTGGCGCTGACCGCCGCCAGATTGCAGGCAATACTGGATTTGCCCACGCCACCTTTTTGATTAAATACCACGCGCCGCATGTCAGACCTCCGTGTATCAAAGAATGACCGAGTGTAGTAGTCCACGGCATCGCTTAGCTACCTCCTTGGGACAGGGACTACACGGTCATGTCCTGTTTCCCCATTGATAGGAGGCAATCTCATTCACTGATTCGGGTAACGGGCCGACAGACGCGCACATGCTGATGTGGATAATGGCCAACAGACAGCTTTTCGCGAACCGGACGGTACATTTCCTTGCGCAAAATGTAACCAGCATTTGCTACGCACCCGTAGCACCCGGATAATGCGCGCCACTCGGCGTTACGCGCCACGTAAGGTCTGTCGCTGTTTTTGCGACTCACCGCGTCACGTTAGCCCTGCAGGGGCGGGATGTATGTCTGTGATCAACTTCAACATCGCCCAATGGCGCGCGTGGGCTCCCGGGCTCGAAAGCGTGGACGACTGGCAGGCATGGAGCCGACAACCGGTCGTGCTTGCGAGCAGCGATGCCGCTCCCGACGTGTCGTTTCTGCCCGCCATGCAGCGCCGGCGACTCAGCCGTTTGGCGCGAATGGCCTTCAGTGTCGGCTGGCCCTTGGCCGATGGTCGCACTGACCTACCGTTGGTCTTTATATCCCGCCACGGCGAAACGCCGCGCACGTTCGAAATCCTCAGGGATCTGGCGGCCGACCAACCGTTGTCACCCACTCAATTCAGCTTGTCCGTCCACAACGCCGTTATTGGTCTATGGTCGATCATGCGTGGCGAAACCAGCGAAATGACGGCGCTCGCTGCCGCCGGTGACGGGCTTGAACACGGCATGCTAGAGGCTGCGGCGATGCTGGACGAAGGCGCGCCTGCCGTCCTGCTGATTGTCGCCGAAGAACAACCGCCCGACGCCTACGAGACCTGGATCGACGATGTGCCGTTTCCCTATGCCGTGGCTTTGTTGCTGACCCCCGGTACCGACTGGCAGTTGTCCTTGAACAGCTCGACGCAAAGCTTGTCCAAAGCCCACTGGCCCCATGCCCTGAATCTGTTGCGTACCCTGCTCGGCCAGCAAACCACTTGCCAACATGCCTGGAAGAATCGTGTATGGACCTGGCATCGCACCCCGTAACCGGAAAAAACCGCGACGCCTATTACTGGCGCCTGCTGGCCACTGCCGCAAGCTTCACCCTGTTCGGGTTGGGCGGCCTGTGCCTGCGGCTGGTGGTTTTCCCGCTGCTGGGTTGCCTGCCCGGTGATGCCAGAACCCACCGCCTGCGCGCACGAAAAACCGTCAGTCGTTGCTTCTGGTTTTTTGTCCGGTTCATGGCCCGTACCGGTGTCCTGACCTACGACATCCAGGGCGCGGAAAAACTCGGTCGCCCCGGGCAAATGATCCTGGCCAATCACCCCTCGCTGATTGATGTCGTGTTTCTGATTGGCCTGGTGCCTCATGCCAATTGCGTGGTGAAACAAAGCCTCTGGGACAACCCCTTTACCCGCGCCCCGCTACGCCGTACCGAATACATCAGCAACGACGGCAGCATGGACATGCTGGACGCGGCTGCCGATGCGCTGAAAGACGGTCAGACCTTGATCATTTTTCCCGAAGGCACGCGCACTCAGCCTGGCGAGGCGCCAGCCTTTCATCGGGGGGGCGCGGCGATCGCCCTGCGCGGTGCGAAAATCCTCACCCCGGTGATTATCAAGGTCAGCCCGACGACATTGACCAAGGCCGAGCCCTGGTATCGGATCCCGAAACGCCGCGTGCACTTCAGTTTTCGCGTTGGGGCCGATATAGACCCACAGTCTTTCGCAACGCTAGGCCCGCCCCCGCAGGCTTCGCGCAAGCTCAACGAATATTTGCATACTTACTTTATTAAGGAGCTCGCCGAAGATGAGCGATCTACACCGTGAAATCAAAGATCTGATCATCGACGCCCTCGGCCTCGAAGACATCAGCGCCGACGACATTGACAACGAACAGACATTGTTTGGCGAAGGCCTGGGCCTGGATTCGGTGGACGCTCTGGAGCTCGGCCTGGCGATTCAGAAAAAATATGGCATCAAAATCGACGCCGACGCCAAGGACACCCGTAATCACTTCACCAACGTGGCGAGCCTTGCGGCGTTCGTCACTGCAAAACAGGCAGCTTGAGACCGGACCATGCAAACTCGTGACGACATTTTCAACACCCTGCGCGATGCCTTGGTCGAACTCTTCGAGCTGGACCCGGCGCGCGTGAGCCTCGAATCAAACCTGTATCAGGATCTGGAAATCGACAGCATCGACGCCGTCGACCTGATCGATCACATCAAGCGTCAGACCGGCAAGAAAATCGCCGCCGAAGAATTCAAATCGGTGCGGACTGTCAGCGACGTGGTCGAGGCGGTGTATCGCCTGGTTCAACCGGCAGCATGAGCCGACTGATCGGCCTTGGCCTGCTGCTCGCGGGCCTGTTGTACCCCTTTGCGGTGTATTTCGGCATGGAACATTTTGCTCCGTGGCAGTTCGGCCTGCTCTTGGGCAGCCTGTGGCTGGCTCGGGCGCTGCTCGGTGCGCGGCGTCCCGGCAGCCTGTGGATGGCGACCATCGCCATCGCTTTTTGCCTGTTGCTGGCACTGTTCGACAGCCCGCAGTTGCTGCGCTGGTACCCGGTACTGATCAGCGCGTTCATGCTCGGGCTGTTTGGACTGAGCCTCAAAGTCGGCCCGCCGATGGTCGAACGCCTGGCGCGCCTGCGTGAACCGCACCTGCCGCCAAAGGCCATTATTTATACGCGTCAGGTGACAATTGCCTGGTGTGTGTTTTTCATCTTTAACGGCGTGCTCGCCGCCGCCCTGACCCTTTGGGCGCCGCTGAGCTGGTGGATGTTGTACACCGGTCTGATTTCCTACGGATTGATGGGCCTGCTGTTTGCCATTGAATGGCTGATACGACAACGGGTACGAGGCCACTCATGAATTGGATAACACTTGAGCAGCTGTTGCTCAAGGCTCAGCCGGAGCGTGCCGTCACGGCCGAACCGGCGTTGAATCATGCACAACTGTGCGAACAGGCCCTGCGTTTGGCAGCCGGCCTGCAAGCCCAAGGTGTGCAGCGCATTGCCGTCCACCTGGAAGACGCCGCCGACCTGGCCATTGCCCTGCTCGGTGCCTGGCGTGCCGGCGTCAGCGTGCTGCTGCCCGCCGATTTGCAACAGCAGACTCGCCAGCGCTGGTCCGCCGATGTCGACCTGTGGCTGACCAATCTGGCCGATGACGCACACCTGGGCGATTACCGTCACCCGCCTCTCCCCGGTGCCGTGCTGGATTTAGACGCCTGCCAGTTGAGCCTCTGCACTTCCGGCTCCAGCGGCGAGCCCAAGCGCATCGACAAAACCCTGCGCCAACTGGCCAATGAAGTTCAGGCGCTGGAACAGCTCTGGGGCGCAGACCTGGGCGAGGCATGCATCATCGGCAGCGTCGCCACTCAACATATCTATGGCTTGCTGTTTCGGGTGCTGTGGCCGTTGTGCGCCGGGCGGACATTTGTACGCAAGCAACTGGCGTTTCCCGAAGACTTGCAGCGCGCCAGCCGTGAACACCCGGCCTTCGCCTGGGTCGCCAGCCCGGCGCTGCTCAAACGCATGGGAGACAACCTCGACTGGCCTGCCTTGAGCGCCGTGCGACGAGTGTTTTCCTCAGGTGGTGCGTTGCCCGCCGAGGCCGCGCAGCGCCTGCACCAGTGTCTGGAACAATGGCCGACAGAAATCCTCGGCAGCTCGGAAACCGGTGGAATCGCCTGGCGACAAGGGGACGATCTCTGGCAGCCGTTTGCGGAGGTCGAACTGAGCCAGGACAGTGACGGCGCGCTGCTGATCCAATCGCCCTATTTGCCGGCCGGCCACACCGAACACACTGCTGACGCCGCACGCATTACGGCCACCGGCCGTTTCGAATTGCTCGGCCGGCTGGACCGGATCGTCAAACTGGAAGAAAAACGTATCTCGCTGCCCATGCTGGAAAAGGCTCTGATGGACCACCACTGGGTCGCGGAAGCGCGCCTCGGTGTGGTCCAGGAAAACCGCGCCTCGCTGGGTGCGCTATTGGTGTTGAGCGAATCGGGCCTGCACGCCTTGCGCAATCAGGGGCGACGCACCCTCACGCAGGAATTGCGTCAGCACCTGACTCAGCACTGCGAAACCCTCGCCCTGCCCCGACGCTGGCGATTGCTGCGGCAAATGCCACTGAACGCTCAGGGCAAGTTGCCTCAGGCCGATGTCGAAGCCTTGCTGCTGGCGCCCCGCGTCAAGGCGCCGGAAGTGCTCGAACAGGTCGAAGTCGACGGCGAGTGGAGCCTGCAACTGGCAGTCCCGCCGGACCTCGCTTACTTCAGCGGCCACTTCCCGCAAACGCCGGTACTGCCCGGCGTGGTGCAGGTGGAATGGGCGCTGAACCTAGGCCAGCAATTGATGGACCTGCCGGCGAAATTCGCGGGCATGGAAGTGCTGAAATTCCAGCAACTGGTGCGCCCCGGTGACGAAATCCAGCTGCACCTGCGCTTTGACCCGGAACGCAGCAAATTGTATTTCGCCTATCGCAATGAAACTGCCACCTGCTCCAGTGGGCGGATTTTGCTGGAGGCCGCTTGTGGATAAGTTGAAGCCCCCTGTAGCAGCTGCCGAAGGCTGCGTCCGAGTGCGAAGCGCTCGCATCGACACCACCCCCTATATCCCGGAAAACCGCACATACCGGTTTACGACCGCTTCGCGGCCGGACGCAGGCTTAGCCAGCAGCTACAAGGTTGAGGTGTGATTGGTATGCATAGCCCCTGCGCCGTAATTCCGGTCTACAACCACGAAACCGCCATCACCACGGTGGTTGACGCGGTGATTGCCAGTGGCCTGCCGTGCATTCTGGTGGACGATGCCAGCGATCAAGCCTGCGCCAGAGTGCTCGACCGATTGGCGCAGCGCGAGATGGTCAACCTGATCCGCCTTACTGCCAACCAAGGCAAGGGCGGCGCCGTCATGACCGGCCTGCGCGAAGCCTCACGCCTGGGTTTCAGCCACGCGCTGCAAGTCGATGCCGACGGACAGCACGACCTGCAGGACGTGCCGCTCTTCATCGAGCAGTCACGCGCCCACCCGGATGCGGTGATCTGCGGTTACCCGCAATACGACGCCAGCGTGCCTAAAGGTCGTTTGTATGCCCGCTACCTGACGCACGTCATGGTGTGGATCAATACGCTGTCCTTGCAGATTCGCGATTCCATGTGCGGCTTTCGCGTCTATCCATTGCCGCCGACTCTGGAGCTGATCGACTCGGCGAAGATCGGCAAACGGATGGACTTTGACTCCGACATTCTGGTGCGCCTGGCCTGGCGCAACCTGCCGATGCAATGGTTGCCGACCCGGGTTCATTACCCGCTCGACGGCGTCTCGCATTTCCGCCTGTTCCACGACAATGTGCTGATCTCCAGCATGCACACACGGCTGTTTTTCGGCATGTTGCTGCGGGCACCGGTGATCCTCTGGCGACGGTGGCGGGCATGAGCAGTGACGTAGATAAAAAGCACTGGGCCGATCGCCAGGAGCGAGGCAGCTTCTGGCTGATGAAGCTCACCGCGTTCGGCGCCAAAGTGCTGGGCCGGCGGCTGTTGAGCCCGATTTTGTACGGCATCGTCCTGTACTTTTTCCTGTTCGGACGCAGCGCGCGCCACAGCGCCTGGCAGTACCAGCAACGTCTCGTCGACTGGAGCGGTCGCGCGGAACTACGCCCCACCCATTGGCGCGTGTTCGGCCAGTTCATGGCGTTCGCCGACTCCATGCTCGACAAGCTCGACGTGTGGAACGGCAAGCTGAGCATCGACCAGATCGAAATCATCGACTCGGCGCTGCTGCGCAATCAACTGCGCGGCACTCGTGGGCAAATGCTGGTGGGCGCGCATCTGGGCAATCTCGAAGTCTGCCGCGCACTCGCGGAAATCGGCGAAAAAGTCACGATGAACGTGCTGGTCCACACCAAGCACGCCGAGCAGTTCAACCGCTTGCTCGGCGAGGCCGGTGCAACCAATTTGCGACTGATACAGGTCAGCGAGCTGGACCCGGTGATCATGCTGCAATTGCATGAGCGGCTCGAGCGTGGCGAATGGCTGGCGATTGCCGGCGACCGCGTGCCGCTGCACGGCGGACGCAGTGTGACCGTGGATTTTCTCGGCCACCCGGCGGCGTTCCCTCAGGGGCCGTGGCTGCTCGCCGGTTTGCTGAAATGCCCGATCAATCTGCTGATGTGCCTGAAAAAACCATCGGGCCAATATCGCGTGACCCTCGAACCGTTTGCCGAGGCCGTGGTGTGGAAACGCAGCGATCGCGAACAGGTCATTCATCAGTGGGCGTCCCGCTACGCCGAGCGCCTGGGTCACTATTGCCTCGAAGCGCCCCAACAATGGTTCAACTTTTACCCTTTCTGGAAGACCGATGACGACGCCAACGCATGAGCCGGTAACCTTCGGCGAACTCCCTTTGCGCATCGAAGACGTGCTGGCCCTGGCCAACCGTCAGGTGCCGACGCAGTTGCAGGGCGATCCCGCGTACCGCGAGCGTATCGCCAAGGGCGCGCGATTCCTCGATTCCCTGCTGGACAAGGAAGGCGTGATCTATGGCGTGACCACTGGTTATGGGGACTCCTGCGTAGTCGCGGTGCCGCTGCATCACGTCGAGGCGCTGCCCCGTCATCTGTATACCTTTCACGGCTGTGGCCTGGGCAAACTGCTCGACGAACAAGCCACCCGAGCGGTGCTCGCCGCGCGTTTGCAGTCGCTGTGCCATGGCGTATCCGGGGTGCGCGTGGAACTGCTGGAACGCCTGCAAGCGTTCCTCGAACACGACATCCTGCCACTGATCCCGGAAGAAGGTTCGGTCGGTGCCAGCGGTGATCTGACGCCGTTGTCCTACGTTGCCGCAACGCTGTCCGGTGAACGCGAAGTGATGTTCCGAGGTGAACGCCGACAAGCCGCCGACGTGCATCGTGAACTGGGCTGGCAGCCGTTGGTACTGCGACCGAAAGAGGCACTGGCGTTGATGAACGGCACCGCCGTGATGACCGGCCTCGCCTGCCTGGCCTTCGCCCGCGCCGATTACCTGCTGCAACTGGCTACCCGCATCACCGCACTGAACGTGGTGGCGTTGCAGGGCAACCCGGAACACTTCGACGAGCGCCTGTTCGCCGCCAAACCGCACCCGGGGCAGATGCAAGTTGCCGCGTGGCTGCGCAAGGATCTGGCGATCGACGCGCCGACCGCGCCACTGCACCGCCTGCAAGACCGTTATTCCCTGCGTTGCGCGCCCCACGTCCTCGGCGTGTTGGCGGACAGCCTGAACTGGCTGCGCTCGTTCATCGAAATTGAACTCAACAGCGCCAACGACAATCCGATCATCGACGCTGAAGCCGAGCGCGTTTTGCACGGCGGGCATTTCTACGGCGGCCACATCGCGTTCGCCATGGACAGCCTGAAAAACCTGGTGGCCAACGTGGCCGACTTGCTGGATCGGCAACTCGCGTTGCTGGTGGACGAGCGTTACAACCATGGCTTGCCGAGCAATCTGTCCGGCGCCAGCGCTGACCGGGCGATGCTCAACCACGGCTTCAAGGCCGTGCAGATCGGCACCAGCGCCTGGACCGCCGAAGCACTGAAAAACACCATGCCGGCCAGCGTTTTCTCGCGCTCTACCGAGTGCCACAACCAGGACAAAGTGAGCATGGGCACCATTGCCGCCCGCGATGCGATTCGTGTGCTGGAGCTGACCGAACAGGTCGCCGCCGCGACTTTGCTCGCAGCCAATCAGGGCGTGTGGCTGCGCAGCAAGGCCGAGGATGCTCGCCCATTGCCGCCAGCCCTGGCCGCCATGCACGAGGAACTGGCCAAGGACTTCCCGCCGGTCATCGAAGATCGCGCACTGGAAGGCGAATTGCGCCTGTGCCTGAAACGAATTGCCGAGCAACACTGGAGGCTGCATGCGTAGCAAGGGAGTGCTTCACACCGATACGGAAATCCAGGTGCCGTTCTTTGACGTCGACACCATGCACGTGGTCTGGCATGGCCATTACGTCAAATATCTGGAAGTCGCCCGTTGCGCGTTGCTGGACAAGATCGGCCATAACTACACGGCGATGTCCGAGTCGGGTTACGCCTGGCCGGTGATCGACCTGCAACTGCGCTACGTGCGTGGCGCAGTGTTCGGCCAGAAACTGAACGTGCGGGCAAATCTGGTGGAGTGGGAGAACCGGTTGAAGATCAATTACCTGATCAGTGACCTGGAAACCGGCGAACGCCTGACCCGCGCCAGCTCCGTGCAAGTCGCCGTCGACATGGCCAGCCGCGAAATGCAGCTGGCCTCACCGAAGGTCTTTACCGACGCTGTCGAAAGGACGCTGGCATGAATCTGCTTACGACTCTCTATAGCAGCCTGCGTTCGATCTGTAGCAGTTGGCGAAGCCTGCGTTCGGCTGCGCAGCAGTCGCCCTGCGTTTTTGCTGAAGCACCGCATGTGCAGGTTTTACGACGGCTTCGCCGCCGGACGCAGCCTCGCGGGCTCAGCAGCTGCTACATGTTTGTGGTGATGCTCGGTTTCTCTTCACTTGCGCAGGCATTTGATTCGCAGCAGTTGAGCGATCAACTGGCCAAACCCGATGTCATCCACGGTAACTTCATCCAGGAAAAACACCTGCGCGCCCTGCCCCAACCGCTGACCAGCAAGGGCACGTTCGTTCTCGCAAAAAATCATGGCCTGCTGTGGCTGCTGAAAACCCCGCTGCAACAGGATTACCGCATCACCGCCAACGGCATCGCCCGACGCGACGCCAGCGGTTGGCAAATGCTGCCGGACAAGAGCGCCGGCGCCGAGCAGAACCGCTTGTTCCTCGCCGTGCTGCAAGGCGACAGCAGCGGTTTGCAGCGTGACTTCGAGCTGTCATTGAGCGGCGACGCGCAGAACTGGAAGTTGACGTTGATCCCGCGCTCGCTGCTGCTCAAGCAAGTGTTCAAGCAGATCAACATCACCGGCAGTGAATTGGTGAGCACCATCGAACTGCTGGAAACCCAAGGCGACAGCACCCTGTTACGCATGCAGGACAGCACCAGCGCCCAACCCTTGAGCACTGCGGAGCAACATGACTTTGCCGAGTGAACGCAGGCTGCCATGGCTATTCCTGATCCTGCTGCTGGCAGTGCTCGCGCTCGCCGGTTGGCAATGGCGCGATGGCGCGCCGCTGTCGGCCAACCTGATGGAACTGGTGCCGGGCACGGCGCCGGATGCGCTGGAACTGCGCGCCGAACAACGCATGCAAGCACCGCTGAACCGCGAAATGCTGGTGTTGGTCGGCCATAAGGATCGCGAGCAAGCCATCGCCATGGCGCAGAAACTCGGCGAGCAATGGCAGGCCAGCGGTCTGTTCGAGAAGGTGCAGTGGACGTTACAAGCCGACTTGCCCGCACTGCGCACGCAACTGCTGCAAGGCCGATTGGCAATGCTGTCCGAGGCGGATCGACAGCAACTGATCGACCATCCAGACGTCTTCATCCAGCAACGGGTTCAGGCGCTGTTCGACCCGTTTACCGGCTTCAGTCTGGTGCCGAGCCAGGATGACTGGTTGGGCCTGACCGGACGCATCCAGAACAGCCAACCGCAACACGGCGCCGTGCAACTGGACATTGGCAGCGGCGCATTGATCGCCGATGCCGACGGCAAGAGCTGGGTGATGCTGCGGGCAAAAACAACCGGCAATGCGTTCGACATGAGCCTGCCGCTGCAAGTGGCCGACCTGCTGAAACATAGCCGCGAACAAGCGGCGCAGTCTGACGTGCAATTGCTGGCAGCCAGCGGATTGCTCTACGCCGCGAGCGGTCAGCAACAAGCCACCCGCGAGATGACATGGGTCGGCGGCGGCGCCACGCTGGGGATATTGGCGTTGCTGTTGCTGGCCTTCCGGCGATGGCGGGTATTGCTCGCGTTCGTTCCGGTGCTGGTGGGCATGCTGTTTGGCGCGGTGGCCTGCGTGGCGTTGTTCGGCCATATGCATGTGATGACGCTGGTGCTCGGCTCCAGCCTGATCGGTGTGGCCGTCGACTATCCGCTGCATTACCTGTCGAAAAGCTGGAGCCTGAAACCCTGGCACAGCTGGCCCGCGTTGCGCCTGACGCTGCCGGGCCTGACGCTGAGCCTGATCACCAGCTGCATCGGTTACCTGGCGCTGGCGTGGACACCGTTCCCGGCCCTGACCCAGATCGCCGTGTTCTCCGCCGCCGGTTTGCTGGGTGCCTATCTGTCCGCCGTTTGTCTGTTGCCGGCACTGCTCAAGGGCGCCGATATCCGTCCAGCACAATGGCCACTGCGCCTGTGCGAATGTTTGCTGAGCCTGCGTGACGCGCTGCTCAAACAGGCCAGCACGCCGGTGTTGCTGGCCCTGCTGATTGCCTTCTGCGTGGGCGGTCTGCTGAAACTCGACAGCAAAAACGACATCCGCCAATGGATCGGCGCACCGCAGCAATTGACTGACGAAGCCAAGACCATTGCGCGCATCACGGGTTTTCAACCGACCAGCCAGTTCTTCCTGGTGCGCGGCGCCAATCAGCAAGAACTGCTGGAGCGTCAGACCGCGTTGAGCGAACGGCTGAATCAGTTGGTGAACCTGGAAAAACTTCAGGGTTACCTGTCGCTGAATCAGCTCGTGAGCCAGCCAAGTGAACAGCAGCAAGTGCGTAATGCACTGAGTAAACTGCCGCAGTTCTGGCAACCGCTGCTCGCCGTCGGCGTACCGGCCGAAGCGCTGCATGCCGAGCTGACGAAATTGCAGGCGTTGCCCACCGAAGACATCGATGCCGCACTGCTCGGGCCGCTGGCTGAACCTTATCGTCCACTGTGGCTGGGGCCGACCGATGACGGTGGCGTGGCAGCGATGGTCAGCCTGCAAGGGCTCAACGACCCGACCCTGTTACGCGTTCAGGCGTTGGACTTGCCCGGCGTCAAACTGGTCGACCGCCTCGGTGAATTGAACAGCGTTTTCGCCGCGACACAGATCAGCGCAGCAGAGCTCAAACTCGCCTCCTGCGCACTGATCGTGCTGGTGTTGATGCTGCCATTCGGTTTCGGCGGTGCCCTGCGCATCGTCGCCCTGCCACTGCTCGCCGCGCTGTGCAGCCTGGCCAGTCTCGGCTGGCTGGGGCAACCGTTGACGCTGTTCAGCCTGTTCGGCCTGCTGCTGGTGACGGCGATCAGCGTCGATTACGCAATCCTCATGCGCGAACAGGTCGGCGGCGCCGCTGTGAGCCTGCTCGGCACCTTGCTGGCAGCGCTGACCACTTGGCTGTCGTTCGGTCTGCTCGCCGTATCAAGTACCCCGGCCGTGAGCAATTTTGGATTGTCAGTGAGCCTGGGGCTGGCTTTCAGTTTCATCCTGGCGCCATGGGCGGGCCGACATCTGCACACGGCTCCGGTTGCGGAGTCAGCCGCATGATGATCGCCCTGTTCTGGCTGATGGCCCTCGCGCTGTTCGCCGTGGCCACCCGTGTCGGTCGTCATTTTGGCCTGATCCCGATCGTCAGCCAGTTGCTGCTGGCGACCTTCGGCCTGCCGCTGCTGATGTACCTCTGGATCGAGCCCGGCTGGCAGCTCAGCGGCGCTGAACTGATCTCGCCGACATGGCTGAAAAACCTCTACAGCCTGAGCTTTGCCTTGCTGCTGGGGCACATTCTCAGCGACGTGATCGACCTGCGGCTGGACCGCCAGAGCCTGAAAATCGCCCTGCCGAGTTTTTGCGTTCCGTTCGCGGGCGGGTTGGCGACGGCGGTGTGGTTGCTGCCTGCGCAATCGTGGATCAGTTCATTGGCGGTGGGCCTGGTGTTCGCCATCACCGCGATTCCGGTGCTGTATTTGTACCTGCGCCACATCAACTACCCGCCCGACGCCACCCGGCGCCTGGTGCAGACCGCGATCCTCATCGACCTGGCGTGCTGGACGCTGTTCGGCTTCGCCCAAGGCAGCCTGCACCTGAGCAGTTTGCTCCTGCCGCTGGCTGGCGCCTGCCTGCCGGTGCTGTTGCGTGTGCTCGGTCTGCGTCAGCCGTTGCTGCACAGCGGCTGTTTTTTCGCGCTGCTGGTGGTCGCCGAGCACTTCAAGCTCAATGCGCTGATTTTCGGCATCGGTTATCTGCTGTGCATGGCCGCGCTGAAAGTACCGCTGGTGTGGCCAATGTCCGCAGTGTGGATGACCCGTCTGCAAACCTGGATCGCCATTCCGCTGATCCTCACGTTCGGCATTGTGCAGATCAACATTCACGCCGCCATGACCAGCCTGAGCTGGCTACAACTGGCCGCATTGCTGCTGTTGCCGATTGCCAGCAAACTGCTGGGCAACTGGCTGGGTCTCGGCTGGGCCGGCGCCTCCTTTGAAGGCGCCAGTCGCTGGCGGGAAAGCTTGCTGCTGAACATTCGTGGCTTGAGCGAGATCGTTTTTCTCAACCTGCTGCTGCAACAACAGCTCATCAGCCCGGCGCTGTACTTTGCGCTGATGGTGATGGGCCTGATCGCGACGCTGCTGCCGGCACTGGCCGGCATGCACAGCCCCCCTTTGAACATCGCCGCCCCGGCAAGGAGCCCCCGTGCCAACAGTTGAAATGCAACGTCGCCAGGTCGTCGTCATCGGCGCGGGGCCCTCGGGCGCCATCGCTGCCGCGCTGCTCAAGCGTAACGGTCATGATGTGCTGATGATCGAGCGCCAGCACTTCCCACGGTTCTCCATCGGCGAGAGCCTGTTATCGCATTGCCTGGATTTCGTTGAAGAAGCCGGCATGCTCGAGGCCGTGAACGCTGCAGGTTTCCAGCTTAAAAACGGCGCAGCCTTCGCCTGGGGCGAGCAGTACAGCGCCTTCGATTTTGGCGACACGTTCAGCCATGGCAAGCCGACCACGTTCCAGGTGCAACGGGCCGATTTCGACAAGCTGCTGGCCGATCAGGCTGCGCTGCAAGGCGTAGAAGTGCGTTATGGCGAAGCCATCGTCAGCGTCGATTTCGACTTGCCCAAGCCGCAGCTCGAGGTGCTGCGCGAAGACGGCAGCCAGTACCGCGTCGAAGCGGATTTCGTGCTCGACGCCAGCGGCTACGGTCGTGTGCTGCCGCGCCTGCTGGACCTTGAAGCGCCGTCGAATTTTCCGGTGCGCCAGGCCGTGTTTACCCATATCGAAGACCACATCGACAGCCCGTCTTTCGAGCGGGAAAAGATCCTGATTACGACCCACCCCATCCATCGCGACATCTGGTTCTGGACCATCCCGTTCAGCAACGGTCGATGTTCGGTGGGCGTGGTCGCGGCCGCTGAACATTTCGAAGGCCGCATGGAGAATCTGGACGAGTGCCTGCGCGGGTTCATCGCTGAAACCCCAAGCCTGGCTGGCGTACTGAAAAATGCCGTGTGGGACACGCCCGCACGCACCATCGGCGGCTACTCGGCCAACGTCAAAACCTTGCACGGCCCGGGCTTTGCGCTGCTCGGCAACGCCGCGGAATTCCTCGACCCGGTGTTCTCCTCCGGCGTGACCATCGCCATGCGCTCGGCGAGCATGGCCGCGGGCGTGTTGCATCGCCAACTGCAAGGGCAAAGCGTGGACTGGCAGAGCGAGTTCGCCGAACCGCTCAAGCGTGGCGTCGACACCTTCCGTTGCTACGTCGAGGGCTGGTACGCCGGGACCTTCCAGGATGTGATCTTCCACACAGGCGGCTCACCGGATATCCGCCGCATGATCAGCGCCATTCTCGCCGGTTATGCCTGGGACGAACGCAACCCGTTCGTCAGTGAACCCAAGCGTCGGCTGCGCATGTTGTCAGAACTCTGCGCCAGAGATGTCACATGAATGACAGGACCGCCTGTTTGCGGTGCAACTCCCTTGAAGGTAATGCCTGATGATCCGTTTTCTGCTCCTGGGCTGCCTGCTGTTGCTGAGCGCTTGCGCCAGCCAGGCACCGCTGCCCGAGCACATCCCGAAGCTGTCGTTGCCGCTGCAACTGCACATCCAGCGCCTGGAAGCCGCGCAACGTCAGGACTGGGTATTGGTGATCCAGCAGGAAGAGGTGGGGCTTCGCTGGTCGATGATGGATCTGCTGGGCATTCCACAAGCGCGGCAGAAACTGATCGATGGCAAATGGCACGCCGATGGTCTGTTGCCGCCCAACCCGGAAGCCCGGGAGCTGTTCGCCGCGTTGCTGTTTGCCCTGACCCCCAAGGACGAACTGTCGGGTAATTACCCCACTGCCTGGCAGCACGGCAGGCAACGCTCGCTGCCAACACACTGGGACGTCTTATATTCACAGCCCATGACCTTTGAATTGAACCTGCCCAAGGGGCCCCGGTATGAAGTCACGCCGCTGAGCGGGGAAGCACCATGACAGCCTACTTGAATGCCCTCGGGGTGATCTGCGCATTGGGTCGTGGCAAACACGAGGTTGCCGCCAATCTGTTTGCCGGCGATTGCTCGGGCCTGCGCGTCGAAACCGGCTGGGTGCCAGAGCGCGCCTTGCCGGTAGCGGCAGTGAGCGGCGAACTGCCGTCGATTCCGCTTGAGTTGAAAGTGCAAGACACTCGCAACAACCAATTGCTGATGGACGCCGCACTGCAAATTCGCGACGAGATTGATCAGGCGATCCAGACCTACGGCCGTGATCGGATCGGCGTGATTCTGGGCACCAGCACCTCGGGTATCGATGAGGCCAGCCGTGGGTTGGCCCATTACATCCGTGAACATCAATTCCCTGCCGAGTACGACTATCAGCAACAGGAACTCGGCGCGCCGGCCAGCTTCCTCGCCGACTGGCTGCAATTGAGCGGTCCGGCCTATGTGATTTCCACCGCCTGCACCTCCAGCGCCCGGGCGCTGATGAGCGCCCAGCGCCTGCTGGACCTGGGCCTGTGCGACGCGGTGTTGTGCGGCGGCGTCGACAGCTTGTGCAAACTGACCCTCAACGGCTTCTCGGCCCTGGAAGCGGTGTCCGGACAACGCTGCAATCCGTTTTCAGTCAACCGCAACGGCATCAACATCGGCGAAGCCGCCGTGTTGTTTCTGATGAGCAAAAACGCAGGAGATGGCCAGGCCATTGCCTTGCTCGGCAGCGGCGCCAGCTCCGATGCGCACCATATCTCCGCGCCGGAACCGACCGGTCGTGGTGCACTGCAAGCCATGAGCAAAGCCCTGAACCGGGCAAACCTGCAACCGCAGCAGATCCATTACCTGAACCTGCACGGCACCGCGACCCAGCATAACGACGCCATGGAAAGCCTCGCCGTGGCGACGCTGTTCCCGCAAGGCGTACCCTGCTCATCGACCAAGCCGATGACCGGTCACACCCTCGGCGCTGCCGGCGCTCTGGAAGCCGCGTTCTGTTGGCTGAGCCTGAGCCCGGACAATCGCGACCACGCCCTCGCGCCTCATCTCTGGGACGGCCAGCCCGACCCGCTCCTGCCCGCGCTGCATTGGGTGACCCCGGCCGATCGCCTGACGTCCATTGCACCTCGCTATTTGATGAGCAATTCCTTTGCCTTCGGTGGCAACAACGTCAGCCTGATTATCGGAGATGCACCATGATTGACTGGCCGCTCGCCGAGTTGCTGCCCCACGCTGGCGACATGATCCTCATCGAGCAGATCCTGGCGTTCGATGACGAGCAGATTCACACCCGCCTCACCGTCAGACCCGGCGGCCTGTTCAACCGTCCCGACGGCAGCCTGCCGGCCTGGGTCGGCATCGAGATAATGGCCCAGAGTGTTGCCGCCTACGCCGGTTGCCATGCGCGCCAGCGCGGTGATGCGGTGGCGCTGGGCTTTCTGCTGGGCAGCCGTAAATTCGAGTGCAACGTCGAGCACTTTCCGGCGGGTACGGAACTGACCATCCACGGCCTGCGCTCGCTGGAAGACGACAATGGCATGGGCGTGTTCGAATGCCATATCAACGCCCCGGGCATCCACGCCAGCGCGCGCCTGAACGTGTTTCGTCCGCCTCAGGCCGCTCAATATCTACATGAACCCGAAGGAGTCCAGTCATGACTGAACCTGTACTGGTCACCGGTTCCAGCCGTGGCATCGGCCGCGCCATCGCCTTGCGCCTGGCTCAGGCCGGGCACGACATCGTGCTGCATTGCCGCAGCGGCCTCGCGGACGCCATCGCGGTAAAAGGCGAAATCGAAGCCTTGGGCCGCCATGCACGCGTCCTGCAGTTCGACGTTTCCGACCGTGCCAGCTGCAAAGCCATTCTCGAAGCCGACGTCGAAGCCCACGGCGCCTATTACGGCGTGGTGCTCAACGCCGGCCTGACCCGCGACGGTGCTTTTCCGGCGCTGAGCGAGGATGATTGGGATGTGGTGATGCGCACCAACCTCGACGGTTTCTACAACGTGCTGCACCCGGTGATGATGCCGATGATCCGTCGTCGCGCCGCTGGGCGAATTGTCTGTATCACTTCGGTGTCGGGGTTGATCGGCAACCGTGGCCAGGTCAACTACAGCGCCTCCAAGGCCGGCCTCATCGGCGCAGCCAAGGCGCTGGCGATTGAATTGGGCAAGCGTAAAATCACCGTCAACTGTGTCGCGCCCGGCCTGATCGACACCGCCATGCTCGACGAAAACGTGCCCGTGGAAGAACTGATGAAAATGATCCCCGCACAACGCATGGGCACCCCGGAAGAGGTGGCTGGCGCGGTGAATTTCCTGATGTCGGCGGAAGCCTCGTACATCACCCGGCAGGTTCTGGCCGTCAATGGAGGCCTGTGCTGATGAAGCGCGTTGTCGTCACCGGCATGGCCGGCATCACTTCACTGGGCAGCGACTGGGACACCATCGCAGGGCACTTTGCGGCCAATCGCAGCGGCATTCGGCGCATGGACGAGTGGGATCGCTTTACCGAACTCAACACGCGCCTGGCCGGCCCGATCGATGACTTCAAGATCCCGAGCCACTGGACCCGCAAGCAATTGCGCAGCATGGGCCGGGTGTCGCGGCTTGCGGTGGGCGCGGCCGAGCAAGCGCTGGCCGATGCCGGATTGCTGGGCGACGAGTCGATCAAGGACGGGCGCATGGGCGTCGCGTGCGGCTCGTCCACCGGCAGCACCGACGAGATCAAGGCATTCGGCAACATGCTGCTCAACTCGGTGGCCGAAGGCCTGAACGCCAACTCCTACGTGCGGATGATGCCGCACACCACAGCTGCGAATATCAGCATTTTCTTCGGCCTCACCGGCCGTTTGATCCCGACGTCGAGTGCCTGTACCAGCGGTAGCCAGGGCATCGGTTACGCCTATGAGTCGATCAAATTCGGCCGCCTGCCGCTGATGCTGGCGGGCGGCGCCGAAGAGCTGTGCCCGACCGAAGCCATGGTCTTCGATGCGCTGTACGCCACCAGCCTGAAAAACGACGCCCCGCAATCCACCCCTCGTCCTTATGACAAGGGTCGCGACGGTCTGGTGATCGGTGAAGGCGGCGGCATGCTGGTGCTTGAAGAGCTGGAACACGCACTGGCTCGCGGCGCGCGCATCCACGCCGAACTCGTCGGCTTCGGCAGCAACGCCGACGGTCAGCACACCACCCGTCCCGAGCAACTGACCATGCGCCGGGCCATGGAGCTCGCGCTGGAAGACGCCGGACTGCAACCGTCGGACATCGGCTACGTGAACGGCCACGGCACCGCAACCGAACAAGGCGACATTGCCGAAACACTGGCCACCAGCGCGTTGTTTGGCGAACACATGCCGATCAGTTCGCAGAAAAGCTTCCTCGGTCATACGCTAGGCGCCTGCGGTGCACTGGAATCCTGGTTCAGCATCGAAATGATGAACCGCGATTTGTATGCCCACACGTTGAACCTCGACGAGGTCGATCCGCATTGCGGCAAGCTCGACTACCTGCGCGGGGAGTTTCGGCAGATGAGTAATGAATACGTGATGAACAACAATTTCGCGTTTGGTGGCGTCAACACCTCATTGATCTTCCGTCGTTGGCGCTGACCTGAACCACGTTTGGAGTAAAAGGAATGACTCTTTTGCGTTGTTTGTCATGGCCGGTGCTGGACCGCCACATAAGCGAAAGCGAGCGCTATCAGGATCTACTCAAGAAGGGAGTGTGGCGTGGCGATGGGGGATGAGTTAGCGCGACGGGTGTGATGTTGCTTGGTACGGCCCCTGCACTGGATGCAGGGACCGTACCGATACTTACTGAGCTTGAATCAACTTGCTTTCAGCAACGCCAGCACGACCGGTCTGGTCATCAACCACTTGCAGGTTGTTGCGTGCCTTGATGAAGCCCACTTTCACTTCCTGCCAGACAAAGTAGTTCTTGCCGGCTTCTGCGGTGAGTTTCAGTTCGGAATCGTTTTCCGCCGAGGACACCAGGGTCTGCTGACCAGCCGGGACGGCCAACATCAGGTACGACTTGGCGACGGTCTGGCCGACCGGTTTACCGTTCAGCGTCACCGGCATTTTCACCCCAGCGCCCATGCTTTCGTTGCGATAAACGTAGATGTTGGCTTTGTCCGGGGCGACCTGGAAGGTCTTCGCCTGAGCGTCCTGAGTGTCATCCGCCATTTTTACCGAAGCACAACCACCGGTCAGCGCCATCATGGCCAGCAACGCGGTAAAAGTTAATTGCTTGAACATCCTGTATCTCCATTGTTTGTGATGAGTCCGAAACCGTTATCGGCTGATCAGAAAAAAGGCGAAGGGATGTATCAAAAAAACATGGCAAGCACCAAGGCGTGAATTTTCGCGGCATCAGAAGTGCTGAAGGCGATAGCGTCCGAGGTGGTGTTGCGTGGGGATCGGGTACAAATAGACTGAAGTGGGTCATGCTAAAACGACAAAGGGCGCCTTTCGGCGCCCCTTCACAAACAGGCCGGCTTGTCATCGCCCTGTACCTGTCTGGCTCTGCGATGGCTGGGTGCCCAGGATCCTCAGAGTCTCACAAGCCCCTTTCGGGAACGGCGCGAGTATTGCGCGAAACAGAACTCAGGGCAACGACTGGCCATTCGCCTCGCTAGGCCTGAAGTGTCCCCACGCTTAAGTCCCTTCAACCTTACGCGTCAACAACTCGACAAACGCCTTGGCCATCGGCGATTTCTGATCCTTGCGCTGCACCAGCCACACCGCCGACACCGCCGCGGGGTCCAGCAACGGTCGATACACCACGCCATCGATGCGCATCCGCTGATACGACGCCGGCAGCACCGACACCCCAAGCCCCGCTGCTACCAGGCCGATAATGGTCATCGCCTCGCCCGCCTCTTGCGCAAAGTGCGGACTGAAACCCGCATCGCGGGCCAGGCTGAGCAATTGTGCGTAGAGACCGCTGCCATAGCTGCGTGGGAAAAAGACGAAAGGCTCGAGGGCCAGTGCTGACAGAAACAGTCCATCTTCGCTGCCATTGACCAAGGGGTGCTTGGAGCTGAGCACCGCCACCAGTGGCTCGCGCATCAGCTCCACGACGCTGAGGGAATCCGGCAACCCCAACGGTCGCATGATGCCGACCTCGATCGACTCGTCGACCAGCGCATCGGCGACCTGGGTGCTGCTCAGCTCCCGCAAATTAAGGTGCACCGCCGGGAAGCGCTGGCGGAACGAAAAAATCGCCTGAGGAATGGTCGAGTTGAACGGTGCAGAGGACGTGAAACCGATCTTCAGTTCACCGAGTTCACCCAGTTGCGCACGCCGCGCCACGTCGGCGGCTTTGTCGACTTGCGCCAGCGCCAATCGCGCCTCTTGCAGAAACAACCGACCGGCTTCGCTGAGCTCGACCCGACGATTGGTTCGCTCGAACAAGCGTGCGCCAACCTCGGCCTCCAGTGCCTGAATCTGTTGGCTCAGCGGCGGCTGAGAGATGCCCAGCACCTGAGCGGCGCGGCCAAAGTGCAGTTCTTCGGCGACGGCGATGAAGTAGCGCAGGTGACGCAATTCCATGAAAACCCCATTAGGTCGTAAAAGCTCTCAAACAGGTCGAACAATATATTGGATTGAATCATTAGGCAGCTATATGATTTTTTCATTGCCTGCCCGGCTGCGTCCCTCCGAGGTTCAACGTGAAAACTGCTGTCGCTCCACTCGCCCATGAAGTTCCGCCCGCCGTGGCGGACGATGTCGTCGCCGAGCTGAAGGAGATTTACATCGAAAAAGGCACGCCGATGTTCATGCGCACCGTGCTGGCGCTGTTCTCCGGCGGCTTCGCGACCTTCGCGTTGCTCTATTGCGTGCAACCGATGATGCCGCTGCTGTCCCACGAGTACTCGATCAACGCGGCGCAGAGCAGCCTGATCCTGTCGGTCGCGACCGGCATGCTCGCCATCGGCCTGCTGATCACCGGCCCGATCTCCGACCGTGTTGGCCGCAAACCGGTGATGGTTGCCGCATTGTTCGCCGCCGCGCTGTGCACCATGGCCAGCGCGATGATGCCGAGCTGGCACGGCGTGCTGGTGATGCGCGCACTGATCGGTTTGTCATTGAGCGGCCTGGCAGCGGTCGCCATGACGTACCTGAGCGAAGAGATTCACCCACAGCACATCGGCCTGGCCATGGGTTTGTACATCGGCGGCAACGCGATTGGCGGGATGAGCGGGCGCTTGATCACCGGCGTGTTGATCGACTTCGTCAGCTGGCACACGGCGATGCTGGTGATCGGCGGCCTGGCCCTGATCGCCGCAGCGGTGTTCTGGAAAATCCTTCCCGAATCCCGTAACTTTCGCGCCCGCTCGCTGCACCCGCGCAGCTTGCTCGACGGCTTCACCATGCACTTTCGCGATGCCGGTTTACCGTTGTTGTTCCTTGAAGCCTTTGTGTTGATGGGCGCGTTCGTCACGCTGTTCAACTACATCGGCTACCGCTTGCTGGCCGAGCCGTATCACATGGAGCAAGCCTTCGTCGGACTGCTCTCGGTGGTGTACCTCTCGGGGATCTACAGCTCGGCGAAGATCGGTTCGCTGGCTGACAAGCTGGGTCGCCGCAAAGTGCTCTGGGCGACGATTGTGCTGATGCTCGCCGGCCTGGCGCTGACCCTGTTCACACCGCTGCCGGTAGTGATCATTGGCATGCTTATCTTTACCTTCGGCTTCTTTGCCGCGCACTCCGTGGCGAGCAGCTGGATCGGCCGTCGGGCGATCAAGGCCAAGGGGCAGGCGTCTTCACTGTATCTGTTCAGCTATTACGCCGGGTCGAGCATTGCGGGTACTGCCGGGGGCGTGTTCTGGCATTTGGGTGGCTGGAACGGAATCGGGTTGTTCATTGGCGGGTTGCTGGTGATTGCGCTGCTAGTGGCGTTGAAACTGGCGAAGTTGCCGCCCCTGAGCGGAGTGAAAGCCTGACGCATAACCCATGCAGGAGTGAACCTGCTCGCGATAGCGGAGTGTCAGCCAATACATTCAGCGACTGATTTACCGCTATCGCGAGCAGGCTCACTCCTACATTTGATCTGCGCCCGACATTGGATCGTGCAAACAAAAACGCCCGGCATTAGCCGGGCGTTTTTTATTGGACGACGATCACTCGTGATACTGCGCCGACAACTCATGTACTGCGCGCAAGAACGCACCCGCGTGTTCCGGATCAACTTCCGGGGTGATGCCATGACCCAGGTTGAACACGTGGCCGCTGCCTTTGCCGTAGCTGGCGAGGATGCGCCCGACTTCGGTGCGAATGGCTTCCGGTTTGGCGTACAGCACGGTCGGGTCCATGTTGCCTTGCAGCGCGACTTTGTTGCCGACGCGATCACGGGCGCTGCCGATGTCGCAGGTCCAGTCCAGACCCAAGGCATCAGCGCCAGCGTCGGCGATGCTTTCCAGCCACAAACCGCCGCCCTTGGTGAACAGGATCACCGGCACCTTGCGGCCTTCGTGTTCGCGGATCAGGCCGCTGACGATCTTTTTCATGTAGGCCAGGGAGAATTCCTGGTACGCCGCCGCCGAGAGGCTGCCGCCCCAGCTATCGAAAATCTGCACGGCTTGCGCACCGGCCATGATCTGGCCGTTGAGGTAGCTGGTGACCGTCTGCGCGAGTTTGTCTAGCAGCAGGTGCAAGGCTTGCGGGTTGTCGTACAGCATGGTTTTGGTCTTGCGGTAGTCTTTCGACGAGCCGCCTTCAACCATGTAGGTGGCCAGGGTCCATGGGCTACCGGAGAAGCCGATCAACGGCACACGACCGTTCAGTTCGCGGCGGATGGTGCTGACCGCGTCCATGACGTAGCCGAGGTCTTTGTGCGGATCAGGAATCGGCAGGGCTTCGATGTCGGCCAGGGTGCTGACGACTTTCTTGAAGCGCGGGCCTTCACCGGTTTCGAAGTACAGGCCCTGGCCCATGGCATCGGGGATGGTCAGGATGTCGGAGAACAGGATCGCCGCGTCCAGTTGCGGATAGCGGTCGAGCGGTTGCATCGTGACTTCGCAAGCGAACTCCGGGTTCATGCACAGGCTCATGAAGTCACCGGCCTTGGCACGGCTGGCGCGGTATTCAGGCAGGTAGCGACCGGCCTGACGCATCATCCACACAGGAGTGACGTCTACGGGTTGCTTGAGCAGGGCGCGAAGGAAACGGTCGTTCTTCAGGGCAGTCATGTCGGCATCCGGAAAAAAAGTGCGGGCATTTTCTCAGAGCGCGACGCAAAAGGCACGGTTGCAGGTCAGCCTTTTGTCTATCGGGTCAATTTGTCGCGGTGAAACCCGGTTTTCGCAACACCACAAACCATTGTGGGAGCTGGCTTGCCTGCGATGCAGACACCTCGGTTTGTCAGTTAGACCGAGGTGATGCTATCGCTGGCAAGCCAACTCCCACAGGTATTGCATTTCAATCAGGTGGAACGGGTTTAGACGCCCAGGTAATCCAGGATCCCTTCAGCCGCATTGCGGCCTTCGAAGATCGCGGTCACCACCAGGTCAGAACCGCGAACCATGTCGCCACCGGCGAAGATTTTCGGGTTGCTGGTCTGGTGCTTGAACTTGCCTTGTTCCGGGGCCACTACGCGGCCCTGGCTGTCGGTCTGGATGTCGAACTGTTCGAACCACGGCGCCGGGCTTGGGCGGAAACCGAAGGCGATGACCACGGCGTCGGCCGGGATGATCTCTTCGGAGCCCGGGATCGGCTCAGGGCTGCGACGGCCACGGGCGTCCGGTGCGCCGAGACGGGTCTCGACCACCTTCACGCCTTCGACGCGGTCTTCACCGACGATCGCAATTGGCTGGCGGTTGTAGAGGAATTTCACCCCTTCTTCCTTGGCGTTCTTCACTTCTTTGCGCGAGCCCGGCATGTTCGCTTCGTCACGACGGTACGCACAGGTCACCGACTTGGCGCCCTGACGGATCGACGTACGGTTGCAGTCCATCGCCGTGTCGCCACCGCCGAGTACCACGACCTTCTTGCCTTTCATGTCGACGAAATCTTCCGGCGACTTTTCAAAGCCCAGGTTGCGGTTGACGTTGGCGATCAGGTAGTCGAGCGCATCGTGCACGCCCGGCAGGTCCTCACCGGCAAAGCCGCCCTTCATGTAGGTGTAGGTGCCCATGCCCATGAACACGGCATCGTATTCTTCGAGCAGTTGCTCGACGGTCACGTCCTTGCCCACTTCGGTGTTCAGGCGGAACTCGATGCCCATGCCGGTGAAGACTTCGCGACGATTGCTCAGCACGGTCTTTTCCAGCTTGAACTCGGGGATGCCGAAGGTCAGCAAGCCACCGATTTCCGGGTTCTTGTCGAACACCACCGGGGTCACGCCGCCACGTACCAGCACGTCGGCACAGCCCAGGCCTGCAGGACCGGCACCGATGATCGCGACACGCTTGCCGGTCGGCTTGACCTTGGACATGTCCGGGCGCCAGCCCATGGCGAACGCGGTGTCAGTGATGTACTTCTCGACCGAACCGATGGTTACCGCGCCGAAGCCGTCGTTGAGGGTGCAGGCACCCTCGCACAGACGATCCTGCGGGCACACCCGGCCGCACACTTCCGGCAGGGTGTTGGTCTGGTGCGACAGCTCGGCGGCCTGGAGGATGTTGCCCTCGGCCACCAGCTTCAGCCAGTTCGGAATGAAGTTGTGCACCGGGCACTTCCATTCGCAATACGGGTTACCGCAACCCAGGCAGCGGTGGGCCTGATCAGCCGAATGCTGGGGTTTGAAGGGTTCGTAGATCTCCACGAACTCTTTCTTGCGTTGACGCAACAGTTTCTTCTTCGGATCTTTGCGCCCGACATCGATGAACTGGAAGTCGTTATTCAGACGTTCAGCCATTGTTAAAACCTCATCAAACTCTTCAGGCGCATATCACTGCGGGTTGGCACGGGTGCTGGAAAGCAACGATTTCAGGTTGGCAGCCTTGGGCTTGACCAGCCAGAAACGACGCAGGTAGTCGTCGAGGTTTTCAGCGAGGTTACGACCCCATTCGCTGTCGGTTTCCTCGACGTATTCGTTCAGCACGCGTTGCAAGTGGCTGCGATAGGCTTCCATCGCCTCACCGCTGATCCGCTGGATTTCCACCAGTTCGTGGTTGACCCGGTCAACAAAGGTGTTGTCCTGGTCGAGCACGTAGGCGAAACCGCCGGTCATGCCTGAGCCGAAGTTGTAACCGGTCTTGCCCAAGACGCAGACGAAACCACCGGTCATGTACTCGCAGCAGTGATCGCCAGTGCCTTCCACAACCGTGTGGGCGCCGGAGTTACGCACGGCAAAACGCTCGCCTGCGGTGCCGGCGGCGAACAACTTGCCCCCAGTGGCGCCGTACAGGCAGGTGTTGCCGATGATGGCACTGTCCTGAGTCTTGTAGACGCTGCCCTTCGGCGGAACGATGACCAGTTTGCCGCCGGTCATGCCTTTGCCGACGTAGTCGTTGGCGTCGCCTTCCAGGTACATGTTCAGGCCGCCGGCGTTCCACACACCGAAGCTCTGACCGGCCGTCCCTTTGAAACGGAAGGTGATCGGCGCGTTCGCCATGCCTTGGTTGCCGTGCTTGCGCGCGATTTCACCGGAGATCCGTGCGCCGATCGAACGGTCGCAGTTGCAGATATCCAGGGCGAAATCGGCGCCGCTCATGTCGTTGATGGCCGAGGTGGCCATGTCGACCATTTTCTCGGCCAGCAGGCCTTTGTCGAACGGCGGGTTGCGGTCCACCTGGCAGAATTGAGGCTTGTCTGCCGGGATGTGATCGCTGCCCAGCAACGGCGTCAGGTCCAGGTGTTGCTGCTTGGCGGTCTGGCCTTCGAGGACTTCCAGCAGATCGGTACGACCGATCAGCTCTTCGAGGGAGCGCACGCCCAGCTTGGCCAGCCACTCACGGGTTTCTTCGGCGACGTAGGTGAAGAAATTCACCACCATGTCGACGGTGCCGATGTAGTGATCCTTGCGCAGCTTCTCGTTCTGAGTCGCGACGCCGGTGGCGCAGTTGTTCAGGTGGCAGATACGCAGGTATTTGCAGCCCAGTGCGATCATTGGCGCGGTGCCGAAGCCAAAGCTTTCAGCGCCGAGGATCGCAGCCTTGATCACGTCGAGGCCGGTTTTCAGGCCGCCGTCGGTTTGTACCCGCACTTTGCCGCGCAAGTCGTTGCCGCGCAGGGTCTGGTGGGTTTCAGCCAGGCCGAGTTCCCACGGAGCACCCGCGTATTTGATCGAAGTCAGCGGCGATGCGCCGGTGCCGCCGTCGTAGCCGGAGATGGTGATCAAGTCCGCGTAGGCCTTGGCCACACCGGCCGCGATGGTGCCGACGCCCGCTTCTGCTACCAGTTTCACCGAGACCAGCGCCTTCGGGTTGACTTGTTTCAGGTCGAAAATCAGCTGCGACAAGTCTTCGATCGAATAGATGTCGTGGTGCGGCGGCGGCGAAATCAGGGTCACGCCCGGCACTGCGTAACGCAGCTTGGCGATCAGACCGTTGACCTTGCCACCCGGCAACTGACCACCTTCGCCGGGCTTGGCGCCCTGAGCGACTTTGATCTGCAGTACTTCAGCGTTGACCAGGTATTCCGGGGTCACACCAAAGCGGCCAGTCGCAACCTGCTTGATTTTCGAGCTCTTGATGGTGCCGTAACGCGCCGGGTCTTCGCCGCCTTCGCCGGAGTTGGAACGCGCACCGAGACGGTTCATGGCTTCGGCCAGGGCTTCATGGGCTTCCGGCGACAGGGCGCCCAACGAGATACCGGCGGAGTCGAAGCGCTTGAGCACCGATTCCAGCGGTTCGATTTCGCTGATGTCCAGCGGCGTGTCGAGGGTTTTGACCTTGAACATGTCGCGGATCATCGACACCGGACGGTTGTCCACCAGCGCCGTGTATTCCTTGAACTTGCTGTAGTCGCCCTGCTGCACAGCCGCTTGCAGGGTGTTGACCACGTCCGGGTTGTAGGCGTGATATTCGCCACCGTGGACGAACTTCAGCAGGCCGCCTTGCTGGATCGGCTTGCGCGGGCTCCAGGCTTCGGCGGCGAGTGCTTTCTGCTCGGCTTCGATGTCGACGAAACGCGCACCCTTGATGCGGCTCGGCACACCACGGAAGCTCAGCTCGCAAACTTCTTCGGACAGACCGATGGCTTCGAACAACTGCGCGCCGCGATACGACGTGATGGTCGAAATACCCATCTTCGACAGGATCTTCAGCAGGCCTTTGGTGATGCCTTTGCGGTAGTTCTTGAACACCTCATAGAGGTCGCCCAGCACTTCACCGGTACGGATCAGGTCGCCCAGCACTTCGTACGCCAGGAACGGATAAACGGCGGAGGCGCCGAAACCGATCAGCACGGCGAAGTGATGCGGGTCGCGAGCGGTCGCGGTTTCCACGAGGATGTTGGAGTCGCAACGCAGGCCTTTTTCGGTCAGGCGATGGTGCACCGCGCCAGTGGCGAGCGAAGCATGGATCGGCAACTTGCCCGGGGCAATGTGCCGGTCACTCAACACCACCTGGGTACGACCGGCGCGCACGGCTTCTTCAGCCTGATCGGCAACGTTGCGGATCGCCGCTTCGAGGCCGACGCTTTCGTCGTAGTTGAGGTCGATGATCGCGCGCTCGAAGCCCGGACGATCGAGGTTCATCAGCGAACGCCACTTGGCCGGGGAAATGACCGGCGAGCTGAGGATCACGCGCGAGGCGTGCTCCGGCGATTCCTGGAAAATGTTGCGCTCGGCACCGAGGCAGATCTCCAGCGACATGACGATGGCTTCACGCAGCGGGTCGATCGGCGGGTTGGTGACCTGCGCGAACTGCTGGCGGAAATAGTCGTACGGCGTGCGCACGCGCTGGGACAGCACGGCCATCGGCGTATCGTCGCCCATCGAGCCCACGGCTTCGTAGCCTTGCTCGCCGAGCGGACGCAGCACCTGATCACGTTCTTCGAAAGTGACCTGGTACATTTTCATGTATTGCTTGAGCTGATCGACGTCGTAGAACGCCGAACCATGGTCGTTGTCTTCCATGGTCGCCTGAATGCGCAGGGCATTCTTGCGCAGCCATTGCTTGTACGGGTGACGGGACTTCAGGCGGTTGTCGATTGCATCGGTGTCGAGGATCTGACCGGTTTCGGTGTCCACGGCAAAGATCTGGCCCGGACCCACGCGGCCCTTGGCGATCACGTCTTCAGGCTGGTAGTTCCAGACACCGATTTCCGAAGCCAGGGTGATGAAACCGTTCTTGGTGGTGACCCAACGCGCCGGACGCAGACCGTTACGGTCGAGCAGGCACACCGCGTAGCGACCGTCGGTCATGACCACGCCGGCCGGGCCGTCCCACGGTTCCATGTGCATCGAGTTGTATTCGTAGAACGCACGCAGATCCGGGTCCATGGTTTCGACGTTCTGCCACGCAGGCGGAATGATCATCCGCACGCCACGGAACAGGTCGATGCCACCGGTGACCATAAGCTCCAGCATGTTGTCCATGCTGGAGGAGTCGGAACCGACGCGGTTGACCAGCGGGCCGAGCTCTTCCAGGTCCATCAGATCGTTGGTGAACTTGGTGCGACGGGCCACGGCCCAGTTGCGGTTGCCGGTGATGGTGTTGATCTCGCCGTTGTGCGCCAGGAAGCGGAACGGTTGAGCCAGCGGCCATTTCGGCAGGGTGTTGGTGGAGAAGCGCTGGTGGAACACGCAAATCGACGTTTGCAGGCGCTCATCGCTCAGGTCTGGATAGAAGGCGGTCAAGTCCGCCGGCATCATCAGGCCTTTATAAATGATGGTCTTGTGCGAAAAGCTGCAGACGTAGTGGTCGGTATCGGCGGCATTGGCCACGGACGAGCGACGACGGGACGTGAACAGCTTGACGGCCATGTCCTGATCGCTCAGGCCTTCACCGCCGATGAACACTTGTTCGATCTGTGGCAAGCGCTCAAGGGCCAGGCGGCCGAGGACGCTGGTGTCGATCGGCACTTTGCGCCAGCCGACGAGGGTCAGGCCGGCCGCAAGGATCTCGCGGTTCATGTTCTCGCGAGCGGCTTCGGCTTTTATCGGGTCCTGATTGAAGAAGACCATGCCCACAGCATATTGCTTGGGCAGTGTGACGCCGAAGGTTTCCTGGGCGATGGCACGCAGGAACACGTCCGGCTTTTGAATCAGCAGACCGCAACCGTCACCGGTCTTGCCGTCGGCATTAATCCCACCGCGGTGGGTCATGCAGGTCAGGGCCTCAATGGCCGTTTGCAAAAGGGTATGACTGGGCTCGCCCTGCATATGGGCTATCAGGCCGAAACCGCAGTTATCCTTGAATTCATCTGGTTGGTACAGACCTGCTTTCATAGACACTTTCTCACCAGGCTGCCTCTTGTCGAGGCAAATTTCTTTTCAATTCAACCACTTGCCATCCACGCCGAACGTTCGTCAGCTTTGCGGGAGCAAAAGGGAGGTCATTGTACACACCGACACTTACGCTCACAAATTTGACGACGAACTGTCGCAAATCTATGTCGCATTTGTGAAAGGTTTAAAGCGATCTGCTGTGCTAGTCAAAACTTTTTTAATTTTGACCGCACGACTCAAAGACTACTGTGACGCAGACACCACAAGGCACGCGGCCTGTAGAGGCGGCATGCACTTGTAGAAATTTTGAGGTGCCGGGAGAGGCGGCCTGGGTAAGGCCGCCGAATCTTCAGCGAGTTGTAGCCAGTTCCTGTTGGACGCTGGCGACAGTGCGAGGCCAAGGTTTACCAGCCTGAACCTTCGCTGGCAAGGCCTTGATGGCGGTAACGGCTGCATCGCGGCTGGCGAAGTTACCGTAGGTGATGACGTAAAGCGGCTTGCCGTTGAGGACTTTCTTGAAATAACGGTACTCGCCGCCCTGCTCTTTCACGAAGTTTTGTGCAGTCGTTTCGGAGCTGGTGCCGAGAATCTGCACCACGTAGTTGCTGGTCGGCTGACCGGCGTACCAGGTGCCACCCGCGGCCTTGGCGGCAGGGGCTGGCTTCTCGGCAGGCTTGGCGGCAGCCACAGCGGCTGGCTTGGCTGGCGCGGGAGCCGGCTTCACGGCCGGCGCAGTCGGGGCTGGCTTGGCGGTGGCGACCTGAGTCGGTGCTGGAACCGGTTTAGCGGCTGGCGTCGGCGCAGGACCCGGCTGAATGCCCGCTGGCGGCGCGACAGTGGTCACGGTTGGCGGTGTCGCGCTGGAACCCTCGACCGGCACGCCATCGTCGCCCTCGGTGATGCCACCGGCCGCTTCAGCCAACGGACCGCGCATGACCGGTTGCGAGTTGCCGACCAGCGGCAATGGCATCGGCTGCGAGTTACCGGCGAATTCGACGGAAGGTGCACCGCCGTTAGGCTGTGGCGAACCCTGTCCGAGCGGCAGTTGTGCCTGTTCGTTGGCAGGTGCGCCGGTGGTCGGTGCTTTGCTGCGACCCGGCATCAACCAGGCGGCGGCTACCGCGACCACGACAACGGCGGAAATCGCCAATACGTGTTTCTTCGGCATGTTAAACCCCATACTTGGACGCTTCACCGCTGAGCGGCTGGCAATCATGGCTTCGATCATTGCATCGCGGGCGACCTGGTTGATGTTGCCAGGCCAACCGTCGGAGCTTTCGTGAATATCAGAGATCTGATCCGCGGTGAAAAGTTCGATACCCCGACCGGCACCTTCGAGGCGCTGATCCAGATATTCGCGAGTTTCTTCTTCGGTGTAAGGCTGCAGCTCGATCACGTGGAAGCGCTCTTCCTCAAGGCTCAGCGCCTCAAGCTGAGCGATCAGCGACGACTCGCCAAACAGGAACACGTGCGGGCGACCTTCCGGTGCGCCGGCCGCCAGAGCCATGAGGGCTTCCAGCGCGGACTCGTCGAGCTGCTCGGCGTCATCCACCAGCAAATAGACTTCCTGACCGGTCAACGCCAGTTGCACCACTTGCGCCAGAATCGCGCCGATCTCGGCCTGTTCGACGTTCAGCGATTGAGCGACCTGGCGCAAGATGCCGGCCGAATCGCCCGCCCCGCGAGCGGAAACCACCACGCTCTGCACCGACTGCTTGTTGGTGCTGGCTACCAGAGCCTGGCGCAACAGGGTCTTGCCACTGCCTTGCGGGCCCGTGACCACCAGCAGCAGCTGGCTATAACGCGCCAGGTGATGCAGTTGCCCCAGCACCGGTTTGCGCTGGGCCGGGAAAAATTTGAAGCCAGGTACCCGTGGAGCAAAAGGGTCATGACTTAACTGGTAATGGCCGAGGAAAGCCTCGTCGGCATGCAAACTAGTCATCGGGATCTTATTAACCTTTCAGCTGAGCCAGGGCGCGGTAATCCGCTCCCAGCGTGGCCTGTAAAATCTCTTTCGGATAATCGTCGGTCACCACCGCTTCGCCCATGTGGCGCAGCAGCACCAGGCGCAAACGACCGTCGATCACTTTCTTGTCAATTGCCATGTGTTCAAGGAAATCGGCTTCGGTCATCTCTTCTGGCGGGATGACCGGCAGGCCGGCACGCTGGAACAGGCGAATACCGCGATCACGTTCTTGCTCACTGATCCAGCCCAGTCGCGCCGACATCTCCAAAGCCATCACGGTGCCAGCAGCGACGGCTTCACCGTGAAGCCAGACACCATAGCCCATGTGGGTTTCGATGGCGTGGCCAAACGTATGACCGAGGTTCAATGTGGCGCGAACACCGGTCTCTTTTTCGTCGGCGCCGACCACTGCAGCCTTGGCGGCGCAGGAGCGTTCGATGGCATAGGTCAGGGCGACCTGATCCAGGGCACGCAGGCGATCAACGTTTTCTTCGAGCCAGGTCAGGAACGGCTCATCGCAGATCAGTCCGTACTTGATGACTTCAGCCAGGCCAGCGGACAGTTCGCGGGCCGGCAGGGTATTGAGGGTCGCGGTATCGATCAGCACCACGTTGGGCTGATAGAACGCGCCGACCATGTTCTTGCCCAGCGGATGGTTGATACCGGTCTTGCCGCCCACCGAAGAGTCGACTTGCGACAGCAACGTGGTCGGCACTTGAATGAAATCAACGCCACGCTGGTAACAGGCGGCAGCAAACCCGGCCATGTCACCCATCACGCCGCCACCGAGGGCGATCACGGTGGTGCGGCGGTCGTGCCGTGCGGTCAGCAGGCCGTCGAAAATCAGTTGCAGGGTTTCCCAGGTCTTGAAGGCTTCGCCGTCAGGCAGGACAACGGAAATCACCGAGTACTGCGCCAGGCTGCGGGTCAGACGTTCGAGGTAGAGCGGTGCAACGGTCTCGTTGGAGATGATCGCTACTTGCCGTCCGCGAATATGCGGGGCCAGCAGCTCAGGCTGATCCAACAAACCTTCGCCAATGTGAATCGGGTAGCTGCGCTCGCCTAGATCGACCTTGAGTGTCTGCATGTGTCCCCACAGTGAAGATGAATCAGGCGTCCTGCCTTGAGTTATCGAATGTCCACGGCACCCGTTGGTGTGACGCCGTTCGGTAGCCATCTGCCATAACCTGGAGCGGTCATGGCAGGACGCCGAGGATAGCGCATTTCGCGCTGCGCATTAACGGGGCGGTAGCTGCTGCAAGCGTTCGAGGATGTCGAGCACCACCATTCGCGGCGGCCGCTCATCGGTTTCAACCACCAGGTCGGCGATTTCCCGATACAGCGGATCGCGGATTGCCAGCAGATCCCGCAGAGTCTTGGCCGGATCAGCGGTACGCAACAGGGGGCGATTGCGGTCACGGGCAGTTCGGCCGACTTGCTGTTCGACAGAAGCATGCAAGTAGACCACCCGACCACCGGCATGCAGCGCCCGACGATTGGCTTCGCGCATGACTGCGCCCCCACCGGTTGCCAATACCACGCCATCGCAGCCGCACAGCTCGGCAATCATCGCCTGCTCGCGGTCACGAAAGCCCGGTTCGCCTTCTTTATCGAAAATCCACGGGATATTGGCGCCCGTGCGCAATTCAATTTCCTTATCGGAATCTTTGAACGGCAGGCGCAGCTCTTTGGCCAGCAACCGGCCGATGGTGCTTTTACCAGCGCCCATCGGTCCAACAAGAATCAAATTTCGCACAGAATCAATGACTCACAGCAATCGCCTGGTTGTTCATGATACGCGGAGTGAGAAATACCAGCAGCTCGGATTTTTTCTCCGAAACCACGTCACGCCGGAAAAGGCGGCCAAGATACGGCACATCGCCGAGAAATGGCACCTTATCTACAACCTTGCTTTGAGTATTTGAGAAAACCCCGCCAATCACGATGGTCTCGCCATCGTTGACCAGGACCTTGGCGTTGACCTCGTTTTTCTTGATCGGCGGTACATCCTGCACCTTGTTCAGGTAGTCCGGCTCATCCTTGGTGACCTTGACCTCCATGATAATCCGGTTGTCCGGGGTGATCTGTGGTGTCACTTCCAGCGACAGCGAGGCTTCCTTGAAAGACACCGAAGTCGCGCCACTGGAGCTGGCTTCCTGGTAGGGAATCTCCGTGCCCTTGAGGATTTTTGCGGTTTCCTTGTCGGACGTGACCACCTTGGGCTGCGAGACGATTTCGCCGTTGCCGGTTTTCTCCATCGCCGTCAGTTCCAGGTCCAGCAACACGTTGTCGGTGATGAAGGCGATGCCGATGCCCGAGGTGCTGCCTGCTGCGCCCATGTCGACAAACGACGAGTTGGTACTGGTACTTTCCGGTGTGCCGATGGTCCTCCCATCGCTGGCCCCGGACGTATTCCAGTTGCCCTTGTTCCGCACCGAACCACCCCAGCGCACGCCGAGGCTTTTGTCGTAATCGACGTTGGCTTCGACGATTCGCGCTTCGATCATCACCTGGCGAACCGGGATGTCCAGTTGCGTGACGATGCGGCGAAGCTCATCGAGACGGTCCTGGGGCTGGTAAGCAATGATGTTGTTGGTGCGCTCATCAACGGTGATCGACCCCCGCTCGTCGGCTTTCGCCTCGGCACTGGTCACTGAAGTGAACAACTTGGCAATGTCCGCCGCCTTGGCGTAGTTGACCTGCAACAGCTCGCGACGCAGCGGCGCCAGTTCGGAGATCTGCTTCTGCGATTCCAGTTCCTGGCGTTCCCGGGCGGCGATTTCATCGGCCGGCGCCACTAACAGCACGTTACCGATCTTGCGCTTGTCCAGGCCCTTGGTTTTCAGCACCAGGTCCAGTGCCTGATCCCATGGCACGTTTTGCAACCGCAACGTGATGCCGCCCTGCACGGTGTCGCTGGCCACCAGATTGAGGTTGGTGAAATCGGCGATCAGTTGCAGCACCGAGCGCACGTCGATGTCCTGGAAATTCAGCGAGAGTTTTTCGCCGGTGTAGGCGAAGCGCTCTGCGTTGCGCTTTTGCAGATCGTCGACCGTCATCGGCCGGATGCTGACGGTCAGCTTGTTGTCGGTCTGATAGGTCGAATAGTCGAACGCGCCGCCAGGCTCGATGGTGATCGTGGCACGGTCGCCAGTGGCGACGGCGTTAACGAATTGCACCGGAGTGGCGAAATCCTTGACGTCGAGGCGCACACGCAACTTTTCGGGCAATTGGGTCCTGGCAAAACCGAGGATGATCTTGCCTTCGTGTTCCTGGATGTCTGGTGCGATGGACGGATCCGACAGGTCGATGACCACATTGCCTTCACCCTGAGTACCCCGCTGGAAGTCGACGCCGCGAATGGTCTTGCTCGAAGGGGCGTAGGTTTTAGCCGGCGCCGGTGTTGCTACCGCGGCGCGAGCCGCCGGTTTCGACGCCTTGCTGTTGGCCCCCTGCCCGACCACCACCAACAGGTTGTTGCCTTCGACCCTCGCGTTATACGGCGTCAACTGCGTCAGGTTAATGATCAATCGC
This sequence comes from Pseudomonas mucoides, assembly GCF_015461845.1. GTDB lineage: Bacteria > Pseudomonadota > Gammaproteobacteria > Pseudomonadales > Pseudomonadaceae > Aquipseudomonas > Aquipseudomonas mucoides. The sequence continues at coordinate 64,690 of NZ_JACOPW010000008.1, forward strand.
GTGCGGTCGTTGGCCTCGACCACCGTGGCACTGCGGGCATTGCCGCCACCGAGGTCGCGCGTCTTGCTCTTCAGCTGACTGACCACGCCGGGCAGGTCCAGTGCAATCCGCGCCGGCTGTTCGGTCGTGTAACCGTCGGGCACCGGTGGCGGCCCATCGAAAGACAACTTCAACTCGACGCGATCACCCGGCAGCGCGGCAACATCCAGCGCTTTGAGGTTGCTCGCCAGCACCATCGGAGACACCAACGCTATCCATAGCGAAATGCCGAGGGTTGAGAAAGTCCTGTTCATTATTCGAGTTCCACTATGAGTGCTCTTTCAAAGGAAGGGTCCGTGGTCGCTCCAGCCAGGCACCCTCGCCATCGGGAACGATTTCGACCACATCAACTTGTGAGCCGCTGATGGCGACGATCCGCCCATCGTTACGCCCCAGGTAATCACCGACTTTCAGCCGATGCACCCCGCCCGCCCCGCGCAACAGTACAAAGGAGCCAGAGGCATTGGAGATCGTGCCGACCATTTCAAACTGCTCGATGTTGAATCCTTCGAGGTACTGCTTGATCCGATTGGGGTCGGGCTTGACGTTGCGCGAGCCGCGTTTCTGGCCTGCCAGGTCCACTCTGACCTGCCGGGAAAACGGGCTGCGCAGGTTGGCGGCGTTGTAGGTGAACGTTGGGTAAGACCGAAACGTCGGCGTTGGTTCAATTTTGCCCGGAGCCCGCAGGCGCACTTCGTTCATGTAGGCATCCAGGTCGCCGAGGTCGTTATCGCTGCCACACGCGGCCAGGCTGGCGAACAACACCACCATCGATACACAACGAAGCGGACTCATTTCTGCGCCCCGTTGTAGCGATAGGTCTTGGCAAGGATGCTCATGCGCAACTTCGGACCACCTTCAGGGCTGGCCGGCGCGATGTCGAAATCATGCAGCGTCACGATCCGGGGCAGCCCGGCCACGCCACTGACGAAGGTCGCCAGGTCGTGATAGGCACCAGTCACCGTGATCTGGATCGGCAGTTCGATGTAGAACGGCTGGGTGACTTCCGGCAGCAGTTTGATCTCTTCAAACTCCAGTCCGCTGCCCAGCCCCGTGCGGGTGATGTCCTCCAGCAGGCCGGGAACCTCGGTGTCGCTGGGCAATTGCCGCAGCAGCATGCCAAAGGACGTTTCCATCTCCTTCATTTGCTGGGTGTACAGCTCCAGATTTGCCGCCATGTGGGCCTTGGTCGCGAACTGTTCCTTGAGGGTCGACTCTTCCTCGCGCTTCAGGTTGAGCTGGTCTTCGAGATCACTGAGGTAAAAGGTGTACCCCAGCGCCAACACCAACAGCATGAGCAAAACAGCCACCACGGCCTTGATCGCTGGCGGCCAGGAACCCATGTTGCTGGTGTCCAGATCGTTGAGATCAACATTGCGCAACCCTTCCAGCCATTGAGACGGACTCATTTATCCTCCTCCACGGCAGCGGGCTGGGTCTGACGAACGGTCAGCTGAAAGACATTGGCCTGATCCAGCTGACCGGCGGTCGTCGCCTTGACCTCGGTAAGACTGGGGGCATCGAACCAGTCGGACGCATCCAGGTTGCGCATCAGGTCCGACACGCGATTGTTCGACTCCGCCGCGCCGGTGATGGACAGGGTTTTGCCGACCATTTTCACTTCAGTGAAATACACACCGTCCGGCAGCGTGCGCGCCAATTGATCGAAGATCCGGCCGCTGATCGGCCGGTTGCCTTGCAGGTCCTGGATAATGCGCATGCGCTCGACCAGTTGCTGGCGTCGGGCTTTCAGATCACTGATCTGTGCGATCCGCTCGTCGACCACTGCGATCTGCTTGCCGATGTAGGCGTTACGGGCAGCCTGCCGATCAATGGCTCCACTGATGAACTGGTCCGCGACCAGTACGCCCCCCACGGAACACAGCAGCACGCCGACCAACGTCAGCAAAAAGCGTTTGCGGCGTTCTTCCCGCAGCTCTTCGCGCCAAGGTAAAAGATTGATCCGCGCCATCAGTCGAAACTCCTGAGGGCGAGCCCGCACGCGATCATCAAGGCTGGCGCATCGCTAGCCAGCGCGCCGGCGTTGACCTTGCTGCTCAAGGCCATGTTGGCGAACGGGTTGGCCACCTGAGTCGGCGTATCCAGGCGCTGTTCGATCAACCGGTCCAGCCCCGACACCGACGCCGTGCCACCGGCCAGCAGAATGTGATCGACCGCGTTGTACTGGCCAGAGGCAAAGAAGAACTGCAACGAGCGCGAAACCTGCTGTACCAGCGCCTCGCGAAACGGTTGCAAGACTTCGTTGACGTAGTCGTCTGGCAATCCGCCCTGCTTCTTCGCCAGCCCGGCCTGCTCGACCGTCAGGCCATACCGGCGCTGAATTTCCTCGGTCAGCTGCCGCCCCCCGAACAATTGCTCGCGGGTATAAATGATCTTGCCGTTGTGCAGCACGCTGAGGGTGGTCATGGTCGCGCCAATGTCCACCACCGCAACCGTCAGGCGCTCCTGGGTGGCGGCCAGTTGTGTCGAGAGCAAGCCGAAGGAACGCTCCAGCGCGTAAGCCTCGACATCGACCACGCGCGCAGTCAGGCCGGCCAAGGCCAGAGCCGCCTCTCGGACTTCGACATTTTCCTTGCGACAGGCGGCCAGCAACACATTGACCCGCTCCGGGTTACGCGCGGACACGCCCTGGACTTCGAAGTCGATGGCGACTTCATCCAAAGGGTAGGGAATGTACTGATCGGCCTCGATCTTGAGCTGGTTTTCCATCTCGTCGTCGGAAAGACCACCGTCCATCTCGATGGTCTTGGTGATCACCGCCGAACCGGCCACTGCCACCGCCACGCTCTTGAGGCTGGTTCTGGCCTTGAGCAACACACGAGAGAGCGCCTGCCCGACACCCTCGAGCTCAGCGATGTTTTTTTCGACTACCGCATTGGCCGGCAACGGCTCTACCGCGTACGCCTCGACCCGATAACGGTCACCCTGACGACTCAGTTCCAGAAGCTTTACCGACGTGGAACTGATGTCGATCCCCAACAGCGAGTTGGCTTTTTTATTGAAGAGTCCTAGCACTACCCATTCCCTATGACTATCCGTGTCTTACGGACTCTGTAATATCCGTTGCGTTCATTACCTCCCGTCTTGACAGAAGCGCCCATGACGCTCCCTGCGGAAAAATGCTTATAATGCCCAGCGTTTTTTTTCCGGTTTTTACTTCAAGCGCGGGTCGTTCCCTGTTTATCCGAACCCTGATGCCTCATTCATTCTTTGCCCTGGATGTCCAAAAGCCTTGATTCGTCTGCTGAAATTTTTCGGTTGGTCCATCGTCGCCGTTTTCTGCGGACTGCTTCTGGGTCTGAGTGGCGCCTTTCTTTACCTTAGTCCCGGATTACCGTCCGTGGAGGCGCTGAGAAGCATCCAGTTGCAGATTCCTTTGCGGGTCTACAGCAGCGATAACAAGTTGATCGCAGAGTTTGGCGAAATGCGCCGTACTCCGATCCGTTTCGCCGACATTCCCCCCAATTTCATTAATGCGTTACTAAGTGCTGAAGACGACAATTTCGCCAACCACTACGGCGTCGACCCCAGCAGCCTGATGCGTGCGGCGACCCAATTGGTCAAGAGCGGGCACATTCAGTCCGGCGGCAGCACCATCACCATGCAGGTCGCGAAAAACTTCTTCCTGACCAGCGAACGCAGCTTCTCGCGCAAAACCACCGAAATTCTCCTGGCCCTGCAGATCGAACGACAGCTGACCAAGGACGAGATCCTTGAGCTGTACGTCAACAAGATCTACCTGGGCAACCGCGCCTACGGCATCGAAGCCGCCGCGCAGGTTTACTACGGCAAATCGATTCGTGACGTCAGCCTCGCCCAGATGGCGATGATCGCCGGCCTGCCAAAAGCCCCGTCGCGCTTCAACCCGCTGGCCAACCCGGCCCGCAGCAAAGAGCGCCGCGACTGGATTCTGGGGCGCATGTACAAGCTCGGGAAAATCACCGAAGCCGACTACACCACGGCGATCAACGAACCCCTGAACGCCAGCTATCACGTGCCGACGCCGGAAGTGAATGCACCTTACATCGCCGAAATGGCCCGGGCCGAGATGGTCGGGCGTTATGGCAGCGACGCCTATACCGAAGGGTTCCGCGTGACCACGACTGTGCCGAGCAATCTGCAGGAAATGGCCAACACCGCGGTTCACGAAGGCTTGATGACATATGACCAGCGCCATGGTTATCGCGGCCCCGAGTCGCGCCTGCCGGGCAAGACGCGCGAGGCCTGGGCTACCGAGCTGACCAAGCAACGCACCATCAGCAGCCTTGAACCCGCCATCGTGACTCAGGTCGACAAAAACGGCCTGCAAGTGATGACCCGCACCGGTGACGAACACGTCGGCTGGGATAGCATGAAGTGGGCGCGTCCGTTCCTGAACACCAACAGCATGGGCGCCAATCCGAAGCAGCCTTCGGATGTGGCTCAAGTCGGCGATCTGATTCGCGTGCAGCGTCAGCCGGACAACTCGCTGAAATTCAGCCAGATTCCGCAGGCGCAGGGCGCACTGGTATCCCTTGATCCGCAGAACGGCGCCATCCGTTCGCTGGTCGGCGGTTTTGCGTTCGAGCAGAGCAACTACAACCGCGCCTTGCAGGCCAAGCGCCAGCCAGGCTCGAGCTTCAAACCGTTCGTCTACAGTGCGGCGCTGGACAACGGCTACACCGCCTCCAGCCTGGTGAACGACGCGCCGATCGTGTTTGTCGACGAATACCTGGACAAGGTCTGGCGCCCGAAGAACGACACCAACACCTTCCTCGGTCCGATCCGTCTGCGCGAGGCGCTGTACAAGTCGCGTAACCTGGTGTCGATCCGCTTGCTGCAAGCGATGGGCGTCGGCAGGACAATCGACTACATCACCCGCTTCGGTTTCAACAAGCAGGACCTGCCGCCCAACCTGTCCCTGGCACTGGGCACCGCGACCCTGACCCCGATGGAGATCGCCACGGGCTGGAGCACCTTCGCCAACGGCGGCTTCAAGATCACCCCGTACATCATCGACAAGATCGAAAGTCGCAACGGCGACACGCTGTTCGTCGCCAACCCGCCGAGCGTTCCTCAGGGCGACGCAGCGTCCAGCGGCATTGCTGCCCCGGCCGCGCAGACCTTTACAGTCAACGCGACACCGGGTGAGGCGCCAGCCGCTCCGGGCACCGCGCCGCAAACGCCGGCCGTTGCCGAACGCATCGTCGATGGCCGCACGACCTACATCCTCAACAGCATGCTGGAGGACGTGATCAAGCTCGGCACCGGCCGTCGCGCACTGGCCTTGGGACGTGGCGACATTGCGGGCAAGACCGGTACGACCAACGAATCCAAGGACGCGTGGTTCTCCGGCTATAACGCCGACTACGTGACGACGGTCTGGACCGGTTTCGACCAGCCTGAAAGCCTCGGCCGCAAGGAGTTCGGCGGCACCGTCGCGCTGCCGATCTGGATGAGCTACATGGGCGCCGCCCTCAAAGACAAGCCGCCGCATACGCAGCCAGAGCCGGAAGGCATCCTGAGCCTGCGGGTCGACCCGGTCAGCGGTCGTGCCGCCAGCCCGGGCACGCCAGGCGCGTACTTTGAACTGTTCAAGGCCGAAGACACGCCACCGTCGGTGAATGAGCTGGGCAACGGCACAGCGCCGGGCAGCCCGCTGCCAGCGGATGAAGCGGCACCGATCGATTTGTTCTAGAGAGACAGCTACAGGTTTCAAGCTGCAAGCCACACGCTGAAGCAAGAGCCGCATCGCTTTTAACTTGCAGCTTGTAGCTTGCCGCTTCAAGCCCATAAAAAAACCCAGCACTTGGCTGGGTTTTTTATGGGCGGCTGCTTTTATCCGTTGAACACGTCATCCACGCTTTTCAGCGGGTAGTTCTTCGGATATGGCAGGGTCGCTACGCCGGTCTCGATGGCAGCCTTGGCCACCGCATCGGAGATCAGGGTGATCAGGCGGGCATCCATTGGTTTCGGAATGATGTACTCACGGCCGAATTCCAGTTTGATACCGCCGTAGGCGTCGCACACTTCCTGAGGAACCGGCAGCTTGGCCAGTTCACGCAGGGCGTTGGCCGCAGCCACTTTCATTTCTTCGTTGATGCGCTTGGCGCGAACGTCCAGGGCACCACGGAAGATGAACGGGAAGCCCAGCACGTTGTTGACCTGGTTCGGGTAGTCCGAACGGCCGGTGGCCATGATCACGTCGTCACGGGTGGCGTGAGCCAGTTCCGGGGAGATTTCCGGGTCCGGGTTGGAGCACGCGAACACGATCGGGTTGGCCGCCATGGATTTCAGGCCTTCAGCGCTCAGCAGGTTCGGACCGGACAGGCCAACGAACACGTCTGCGCCTTGCAGGGCGTCTGCCAGGGTGCGCTTGTCGGTCGCGTGAGCGAAGACAGCCTTGTACTGGTTCAGGTCGTCACGGCCGGAGTGGATCACGCCGGTACGGTCAACCATGAAGATGTTTTCGATGTTGGCGCCCATGCTCACCAGCAATTTCATGCAGGAGATGGCCGCCGCACCGGCGCCCAGGCAGACGATCTTGGCGTCAGCGAGGGTTTTGCCGGCGATTTCCAGGGCGTTGATCATGCCGGCCGCGGTAACGATCGCGGTGCCGTGCTGGTCATCATGGAACACTGGAATGTCACACTGCTCGATCAGAGCGCGTTCGATTTCAAAACACTCCGGTGCCTTGATGTCTTCCAGGTTGATGCCACCGAAGGTGATGGAGATGCGCTTGACGGTGTCGATGAAGGCTTGCGGGCTTTCGGAGTCGACTTCGATGTCGAAAACGTCGATGCCGGCGAAGCGCTTGAACAGCACGCCTTTACCTTCCATCACAGGCTTGGAAGCCAATGGGCCGAGGTTACCCAGGCCGAGAATCGCGGTGCCATCGGAAATGACTGCAACCAGGTTGCCTTTGCCGGTGTATTTGTAGGCCAGCTCAGGATCGCGGGCGATTTCGCGTACTGGTTCGGCTACGCCGGGGCTGTAGGCCAGCGACAGGTCGCGGGCAGTAGCGGTGGCCTTGGTGAGCTCGACGCTCAGCTTACCTGGACGAGGATGGGCATGATATTCGAGAGCGGCAGTTTTCAAATCAGACATGGGGGCATTCCGCTTTTACTGTTGGACAGACTGGTCAGCGAGGATACGCGCCTCGCAAAATCCCCACAAGACTGACCGGTCACCCCTGTCAAGCGCCCTGCCCTACGACTTTGGGCCAAGAGCCGCGGAACACAAGGGATGGACTGTTCACAATCGACAGCAAAAATGTCTACAATTTTTTCTTAGCGCGCGATTTGCAGCATCGACGGATCGGTGAGCGGCAGAAGCCAGCGCGCCTGTCCGGATTTCAACCCGCCGCGACGGGAACGATCCACTACCCAGCCACGCGCCTCGATCTGCTTGCCTTCCAGGTTTTCCAGCGCCGGGACATCGAACTGCCCGAGTAAATTGGGTGCAACACGCAATACAACTGAATCCTGCAACTCGATCCAAATCCCACCGCGATTGCGCTGAACCTTGCTCACACGCCCACTGAGCACGGCGAAACCGGAAGCGTTGATCTGCTCTGCTTTCAGTACAGGTGATTGCCGCCACAGGCCAAGGCCGGCCTGACGGGCACTGCGTTCGGCGGATTGCTGGCAGCCGACCAAATCGACATTCGGCGCGACTGCCACTTGGAAACCGAGCCCTTCTGCGAGCATCTGCGCTTCGAGATTGGCGCCATCGGCGCTATAGACATGAGCCAGAGTGCGACCGTAATGGTCCTTGCTCTCCTTGCCGGGCAACAAGCCGACCCGTCCATCGCTGGCGGCCACCAACGCTTCCAGGCGTTTGCGCGCGGCCACGGCGAACGGCTCGTCGGAACGCCCCTTTTTGCCCAGCTCCGGGGTGTTCAGACCGATCATGCGCACACTGCGGCCATCGTCGAGGCGCAAGGTGTCGCCATCCACCACTCGCTGCACCATGACCGACTCCAGTGCGCTCGGCGTCGGACAAAAGGCGTGGGCGCCGGACAGCCAAATCGCGGACACAAAAAAGGCGCCCGCGAGGGACGCCTTTTTCAACAGCAAGGAAAAGCCCATCGGGCCCTTCAACCTTACTCTGCAGCAGCTGGAGCTTTCTTGCCGAAAGCGCCAAAACGGTCTGCGAAGCGCTGTACACGACCGCCAGTATCCAGAGTCTTCTGCTTACCGGTGTAGAACGGGTGGCACTCGTTGCATACGTCGATCGCCAGAGGCTTGGCCAGGTTCGAACGGGTTTCGAACTTGTTGCCACAGCTGCAGGTAACTGCGGTGACTTCGTATGTTGGATGGATATCGGCTTTCATGGTGTCTTCCTCGGGCTAGCGTGCCGCCACTCAACACTATTGTTGAATACCGCACGTAATTAGGCCGCGGATTCTACCAGACATTGCCAATCGCGCAAGCTGTCGCTGAGACCGACCGTCTGCTAGGCTCCCGACCCAAAGCGCCGTCCCGTGCAGGAGTGAGCCTGCTCGCGAAGAGGGTGTGTCAGCCCAGCATTTGTGGTGCCTGACACACCCTCTTCGCGAGCAGGCTCACTCCCACAGGGTATGCGCCCGGTTTTTCATTTATTGCCTGTCCAAAGAGAATCCCCCGCGTGCCCGACGCCATTTTGCGCCTCGCCCTGCCTTCGCCGCTGCGCCGCCTGTTCGATTACCGTGCCCCGGCCGGAGTCCTGCGTGCCCAGCTGCAACCGGGCATGCGCCTGCGGGTGCCGTTCGGTCGACGGGAAATGATCGGAATTCTGGTGGAGGTCACCGACACCAGCGAAGTCCCGGTAGAAAAGCTCAAACCGGCGATCGCCCTGCTCGACGCCACGCCGCCACTGCCGCCCGCACTATTCAAGCTGTGCCTGTGGACGTCCCAGTATTATCAGCACAGCCTCGGCGACACCTTGAGCTGGGCGCTGCCGGTGTTGCTGCGTCAGGGCGAACTGGCCGAAGCGCGCCAGGAACGCTTCTGGTCCGCCGCACCGGGCGCCAGCCTGGATGACCCGCGCATTGCCCGCGCGCCCCGCCAGCGCGAAGCCCTGGCGACACTGGCCCAGCATCCCCACGGCGTGGCGCATCAGTTGCTGAGCAAACTGATGCTGAGCAAGGACAGCCTGGATTTGTTGCTGGCCAAAGACCTGGTCCAGGTCGAAATCCGCAAACACGCCCCCGGCGCACGCCACGAGCACTGGCTGGCGCAACCGGAATTGCCACTCAACCCGGAACAACGCGCCGCGTATGAAGCGATTCGCGCCGGGTTCGACAGCTATCATGCGTTTCTGCTGGCCGGCGTCACCGGCAGCGGCAAGACGGAAGTCTATTTACAGCTGATCCGCGAAACCCTCGAGGCCGGCAAGCAGGCGCTGGTGCTGATCCCGGAGATCAACCTCGGCCCGCAGACCCTGGCGCGTTTCGAGCAGCGCTTCAATGCGCGCATCGCGCTGATTCACTCGGCGGTTAACGACCGAGAACGCCTCGAAGCCTGGCTTGCCGCGCGGGACGGTGACGCCGACATCATTATCGGCACCCGCTCGGCGCTGTTCACGCCGATGAAAAACCCCGGCCTGATCATCATCGATGAAGAGCATGACGGTTCCTATAAACAGCAGGAAGGCTTGCGTTACCACGCCCGCGATCTGGCACTGGTCCGCGCCCGCCAGGAAAACATCCCGATTGTCCTCGGCTCCGCCACACCCTCACTGGAAAGTCTGCACAACGCCTACACCGGCCGTTACGGCCTCCTGCGGCTGAACGAGCGAGCCGGCGGCGCCAAGCAGCCACGCTTCCTGCGCCTGGATGTCAAAAGCCGCCCGCTGGACAGCGGCATTTCCGGGCCGATGCAGCAAGCGATCGGCCAGACTTTGGCCGCTGGCCAGCAAGTATTGGTGTTCCTCAACCGTCGCGGTTTTGCGCCGACGCTGTTGTGTCACGACTGCGGCTGGATGTCCGAATGCCAGCGCTGTGATGCGCGGATGACCGTGCACCAACGCTCCGGCGAACTGCGCTGCCATCATTGCGGCTACGTCGAGCGCGTGCCTCGGCGTTGCCCGAAATGCAGCAAAGTCGATTTGCGCCCCGTGGGTGCTGGCACCGAGCGCGCCGAGGAACGGCTGGCGATTCTGTTCCCGGACGTCCCGGTGTTGCGGGTCGACCGTGACAGCACATCGCGCAAGGACGCGATGAATCAGCTGTTCGCCACCATTCAGAAAGGCCAGCCGTGCATATTGGTCGGCACGCAAATGCTTGCCAAAGGGCATCACTTTCCGCGGGTGACGCTGGTGTCGATTCTCGACGCCGACGGCGGCCTGTTCTCCGGCGACTTCCGCGCCAGCGAGCGCATGGCGCAGTTGATCGTTCAAGTGGCCGGCCGCGCCGGACGGGCGGAAGAGCCGGGCAGAGTGATTATCCAGACGCACCTGGCAGACCATCCGCTGCTGGTGCAACTGACCGAGCAAGGATATTTCGCCTTTGCCGAGCAGGCGTTGAGCGAACGTCGCTCCGCTGGACTGCCACCGTTTGCGCATTTGGCGCTGCTGCGGGCTGAAGCGCATAAACCGGGGCAGGCTGAAGGCTTCCTGGATGAAGCATGCAGCGAGGCCGAACGCTTGCTGGCCGAGCAGAATCTGGGTGGGATCGAGTTGCTGGGGCCAGTGCCCGCGCCGATGGAGCGTCGCGCCGGGCGCTATCGCGCACAGTTGTTGTTGCAGGCCACGGCCCGGGCGCCGCTGCATCGGTTGTTGAGCAGCTGGTTGCTGGTGCTGGAGCAGATGCCGAGCGGGCGGGCGGTGCGCTGGTCCCTTGATGTCGATCCCGTGGATTTGTATTGAATTAGAGATCGCCTTCGCGAGCAGGCTCCGGGCGGCGTTCCGACGAAGGCTGACTATTTGTCACCACATATCCATAACCTGCCCGCTATAGTTGGCAAGCCCGTCTTCGCAACGGATAATGCCCAGTTTTTCCACCAGCGCATCGAAGCGCGCACCGCGCTTGCGGTCGAAAGAGACCACCATGAAAGACACCATTCGCCAGCTGATCCAACAAGCCATCACCCAACTCGTCAACGAAGGTGTGTTGCCTGAAGGCCTGTCGCCGGCGATCCAGGTGGAAAACTCCCGCGACAAAAAGAACGGCGACTTCGCCAGCAACATCGCGATGATGCTGGCCAAACCGGCTGGCATGAAGCCGCGTGACCTGGCTGAGAAAATCATCGCTGCGCTGCCGGCTGATGAAAACGTCAGCAAAACCGAAATCGCCGGCCCGGGCTTCCTGAATTTCTTCCAGAACACTGATGCCCTGGCCACTCGCCTGGATGCCGCCCTCGCCGACGACCACATCGGCGTGCGCAAAGCTGGCCCGGTGCAGCGCACTGTGGTCGACCTGTCGGCACCGAACCTCGCCAAAGAAATGCACGTCGGCCATTTGCGCTCGACCATCATCGGTGACGGCGTGGCGCGCGTTCTGGAGTTCCTCGGCGACGACGTGATCCGTCAGAACCACGTCGGCGACTGGGGCACCCAGTTCGGAATGCTGATGGCGTACCTGCAAGAAAACCCGATCACCAGCGACGAGCTGTCGGACCTGGAAAATTTCTACCGTGCGGCCAAGCAGCGCTTTGACGAATCCGAAGAGTTTGCCGATCGTGCCCGTGGCCTGGTGGTCAAGCTGCAAGCCGGCGACCCGGACTGCCTGGCCCTGTGGACCAAGTTCAAGGACATCTCGCTGTCGCACTGCCAGAAAATCTACGAACTGCTGAACGTCAAACTGACCATGGCCGACGTGATGGGCGAAAGTGCCTACAACGACGACCTGATCAACGTGGTCAACGACCTCAAGGCCGCCGGCATGCTGGTCGAGAGCAATGGCGCCCAGTGCGTGTTCCTCGACGAGTTCAAAAACGCCGACGGCGACCCGTTGCCGGTGATCATCGTCAAGGCAGATGGCGGCTACCTCTACGCCACCACCGACCTGGCTGCCGTGCGTTACCGCAGCGGCAAGCTCAAGGCTGATCGCGCGCTGTACTTCGTCGACCAGCGTCAGGCCCTGCACTTCCAGCAAGTGTTCGCCGTGGCGCGCAAGGCCGGCTTCGTGACGCACCCGATGGAAATGGAACACATGGGCTTCGGCACCATGAACGGCGCCGATGGCCGTCCGTTCAAGACCCGTGACGGCGGCACCGTGAAGTTGATCGACTTGCTGACCGAAGCTCAGGAACGTGCCTACACCCTGGTGAAGGACAAGAATCCGGAACTGGCCGAAGCCGAGTTGCGCAATATCGCCAAGGTGGTGGGCATTGGCGCGGTGAAATACGCCGACCTGTCCAAGCACCGCACCAGCGACTACAGCTTCAACTTCGACCTGATGCTCAACTTCGAAGGCAACACCGCGCCGTACTTGCTGTACGCCTACACCCGCGTCGCTGGCGTGTTCCGCAAACTGGGCAAGGACTTCACCGAAGTCGAAGGCCAGATCGTGCTGGAAGCGGCACACGAACACGAACTGGCGGCGAAACTGGCGCAGTTCGGTGAAATCCTCAACAACGTGTCCGATAAAGGCACGCCGCACATCCTCTGCACCTACCTGTACGATGTGGCTGGACTGTTCTCCAGTTTCTACGAGAACTGCCCGATCCTCGGCGCCGACACCCCGGCGCAAATGCAAAGCCGTCTGCGCCTCGCCGCGCTGACCGGCCGCACTCTCAAGCAAGGCCTGGAACTCTTGGGTCTGGAAACTCTGGAGCGTATGTAAGTTGGCTGCCAAGAAAAAACCTGCACCCAAGCGTGGCGCCAGCCGTTACCAAGCTCCTGCAAAACAGCCGATCCCGGGCTGGCTGTGGATGGCCATCGGCCTGACGGTTGGCGCGTTCATCGTCTTCCTGATGAAACTGGAGCCCGGCAAGGGCAGCGACACGGTCAAGCGCGAGAAGGTGGAACAGCAACAGAAAGCCAAGATCGCCGAGGCCAACAAGACCCCGCCGAGCCCGACGCAACCGGTGAAGCCGAAGTACGACTTCTACACCTTGCTGCCGGAATCGGAAGTGATCGTGCCGCCGGATGCCGTGCCGGAGAAGACGCTGCCAACGCCACAAGTGCCAGCCATTCCGACCACGCCGGTGACACCAGCCGAAGCGGCGAAGATCGACACGGCGCGGGCTCAGGCCGCTCTGGCCGGGATTACGCCACCACCGGCGCCACCCGTTTCCAAAGCGGCGCCGGTGACCAAGTTCTTCCTGCAGGCCGGTTCGTTCCGCAAGGAAACTGACGCGGACAAGGTTCGCGCGCAGATCATTCTGCTGGGGCAGGCCGTGGCAGTTGAGTCAGGCACGGTGAAGGATGAAACCTGGTATCGCGTGCTGGTCGGGCCGTTCAGCAATCGCGAACAACTGACCACGGCGCAGAAACAATTGGCCGGCGCAGGGTTTAGCAACCTGTTGTTACAACAACGCCAAAGCCGCTGACTTCACGGCAGGACCGCCGCGTCATCGTTCATCGCGAGCAAGCTCGTTCCCACAGGATATGCGCCAACCCTGTGGGAACGAGCTTGCTCGCGATGGCGTCGTGATAGACACCCAATTCCCTCACAGACTCACACCGCTCGTCTCCCGCCCCATCCCGCAGTTGAAAAACGCTCCACCACCCCCATATGAGTTGGCATAAGGCATTTTCGCCCCGCTGCGTGGAGACTCTCCCTTGACCACCATCGTTTCAGTTCGCCGCCACGGCAAAGTCGTCATGGGCGGCGACGGCCAGGTTTCTCTCGGCAATACCGTGATGAAAGGCAACGCGAAGAAAGTTCGCCGCCTGTACCACGGCCAGGTTATCGCCGGTTTTGCCGGGGCCACCGCTGACGCCTTCACCCTCTTCGAACGTTTCGAAGGCCAGCTTGAGAAACACCAAGGTCACCTGGTTCGCGCTGCCGTCGAACTCGCCAAAGAATGGCGCACCGACCGCTCCCTCAGCCGCCTCGAAGCCATGCTCGCAGTCGCCAACAAAGACGCCTCCCTGATCATCACCGGCAATGGCGATGTGGTTGAGCCTGAAGAAGGCCTGATCGCCATGGGTTCCGGCGGCGGCTACGCCCAGGCCGCTGCCAGCGCACTGCTGAAGAAGACCGATCTGTCGGCCCGGGAAATCGTCGAAACCGCCCTCGGCATCGCCGGCGACATCTGTGTATTCACCAACCACACCTTCACCATTGAGGAGCAGGACCTCGCTGAGTAAGCCTGTTTTGGCCACCACGCCACGGCTCACTTTTACCTGAGGACCGCCAATTACTATGTCCATGACTCCCCGTGAAATCGTCCACGAACTCAATCGCCATATCATCGGCCAGGACGATGCCAAACGCGCCGTCGCCATCGCGCTGCGTAACCGCTGGCGCCGGATGCAGCTGCCTGAAGAGCTGCGCGTTGAAGTAACCCCCAAAAACATCCTGATGATCGGCCCGACCGGTGTCGGTAAAACCGAGATCGCTCGCCGCCTGGCCAAGCTCGCCAACGCGCCGTTCATCAAAGTCGAAGCGACCAAGTTCACTGAAGTCGGCTACGTAGGCCGCGACGTTGAATCGATCATTCGTGACCTGGCGGATGCGGCGATCAAGCTGCTGCGCGAACAGGAAATGACCAAGGTTCGCCATCGCGCCGAAGACGCCGCCGAAGACCGTATCCTCGACGCCCTGCTGCCACCGGCTCGCATGGGTTTCAGTAACGAAGACGCCGGATCGGCCACCGATTCCAACACCCGCCAACTGTTCCGCAAGCGCCTGCGCGAAGGTCAGCTGGATGACAAGGAGATCGAAATCGAAGTCGCCGATGTAGCCGGCGTCGACATCTCCGCGCCACCGGGCATGGAAGAAATGACCAACCAGTTGCAGAGCCTGTTTGCCAACATGGGCAAGGGCAAAAAGAAAAGCCGCAAGCTCAAGGTCAAGGAAGCACTGAAACTGGTGCGTGATGAAGAAGCCGGCCGCCTGGTCAATGAAGAAGAGTTGAAGGCCAAGGCGCTGGAAGCGGTCGAGCAGCACGGCATCGTGTTCATCGACGAAATCGACAAGGTCGCCAAGCGCGGCAACTCCGGCGGCGTCGACGTATCCCGTGAAGGCGTACAGCGCGACTTGCTGCCGCTGATCGAAGGCTGCACCGTCAACACCAAGCTGGGTATGGTCAAGACCGACCACATCCTGTTCATCGCCTCCGGTGCATTCCACCTGAGCAAGCCGAGCGACCTGGTGCCTGAACTGCAAGGCCGTCTGCCGATTCGTGTCGAGCTCAAGGCGCTGACGCCGGAAGACTTCGAGCGCATTCTCAGCGAGCCACATGCCTCGCTCACCGAGCAATATTGCGCACTGCTGAAAACCGAAGGCCTGGGCATCGAGTTCCAGCCGGACGGTATCAAGCGCATTGCCGAGATTGCCTGGCAGGTCAACGAGAAGACCGAGAACATCGGTGCCCGTCGCCTGCACACCTTGCTCGAGCGCCTGCTTGAAGAGGTGTCGTTCAGCGCCGGTGACCTGGCCAGCGTCCATGACGGCAAGGTGATCATGATCGACGCTGACTACGTCAACAGCCACTTGGGCGAATTGGCGCAGAACGAAGACCTGTCCCGCTACATTCTGTAAGCCTCAAGTTGCAAGCTACAAGCGTCAAGCTTATCGAGTTAAGCTTGCAGCTTGTAGCTTTCCTCCCGAGGCTCTTCCTATGCTCCCCACCGACATCAAACTGCACAAAGCCTCGAAAACCCTGTCGCTGAAATACGCGTCCGGCGAGGAATATCACCTGCCCGCCGAGTTCCTGCGCGTGCACTCTCCCTCCGCCGAGGTCCAGGGCCACGGCAAACCCATTCTGCAATTTGGCAAGAAGAATGTCGGCCTGACCAAGGTAGAACCGGCCGGTCAGTACGCACTGAAGTTGACCTTCGACGACGGCCACGACAGCGGCCTGTTCACCTGGGAATACCTCTATGAGCTGGCGCGACGTTATGACGCACTTTGGGATGACTATCTTGCCGAGCTCAAAGCCGCTGGAAAAACCCGCGACCCAAACGAATCCGTCGTCAAGCTGATGCTCTAAGTCAGGCCTCTTGCTCTTTAGAGGGCATTTTCTAATTTCATCTGTTTGAATGCTCCGCCTCAGGGCCAATGATTGGCCCGCTTGCGAAAAAAATTAAACTCGGGTAACCAATGGATCTGGCAAGTTCCCTGCAGGCTCTCTGAACTAAAAAGCAGCGATGCAGTATTAACGGTCACCCGAGCAGTAGTACCTGGCATTGGCTGTGTGACTACCCAGTCAGGCTCAGGTACTCGTCTCAGGACAATGGAGCGTCGTAGATGAGTAACAAGAATAACGATGACTTGAAATATCAAGCCTCGGAAAACACTTTAGGGCTGAATCCTGTCGTTGGGCTGCGTGGTAAAGATCTACTGGCTTCTGCTCGCATGGTGCTCAGGCAGGCCATCAAACAACCGGTCCACAGTGCCAAGCATGTTGCCCATTTCGGCCTTGAACTGAAGAACGTGTTGTTCGGTAAATCCGAACTGCTTCCGACCCCCGAAGACCGTCGCTTCGCCGATCCGGCGTGGAGTCAGAACCCGCTCTATAAACGTTATCTGCAAACTTACCTGGCGTGGCGCAAGGAGCTCCACGACTGGATCGACGAGAGTAACCTGGCGCCCAAGGATGTCGCGCGCGGGCATTTCGTGATCAACCTCATGACCGAAGCCATGGCCCCGACCAACACGGCGGCCAACCCGGCGGCAGTCAAGCGCTTCTTCGAAACCGGCGGCAAAAGCCTCCTCGATGGCCTTTCGCATCTGGCCAAGGACATGGTGCACAACGGCGGCATGCCGAGCCAGGTCAACATGGGCGCATTCGAAGTCGGCAAGAGCCTGGGTGTGACCGAAGGCGCTGTCGTGTTCCGCAACGACGTGCTGGAACTGATTCAGTACAAGCCGACCACCGAACAAGTCTTGGAGCGCCCCCTGCTGGTGGTGCCGCCACAGATCAACAAATTTTACGTATTCGACTTGAGCCCGGAAAAGAGCCTGGCGCGCTACTGCCTGCGCAGCAATGTGCAGACCTTTATCGTCAGCTGGCGCAACCCGACCAAGGAACAGCGCGAGTGGGGCCTGTCGACCTACATTGAAGCGCTCAAGGAAGCGGTCGATGTGGTTAGCGCCATCACTGGCAGCAAAGACATCAACATGCTCGGCGCCTGCTCCGGCGGTATCACCTGCACCGCGCTGCTGGGCCATTACGCGGCGCTCGGCGAGAAAAAGGTCAACGCCCTGACACTGCTGGTCAGCGTGCTGGACACCACCCTGGACAGTGACGTCGCCCTGTTCGTCGACGAGCAAACCCTGGAATCCGCCAAGCGCCAGTCCTATCAGGCCGGTGTGCTGGAAGGCCGCGACATGGCGAAAGTCTTCGCCTGGATGCGCCCCAACGATTTGATCTGGAACTACTGGGTCAACAACTACCTGCTGGGTAACGAACCGCCGGTGTTCGACATCCTGTTCTGGAACAATGACACCACCCGATTGCCTGCCGCGTTCCACGGCGACCTGATCGAGATGTTCAAAAGTAATCCACTGATCCGTCCCGATGCACTGGAAGTGTGCGGCACGCCAATCGACCTGAAACAAGTCACCGCAGACATTTATAGCCTGGCTGGCACCACCGACCACATCACCCCGTGGAAGTCCTGCTACAAGTCGGCGCAACTGTTTGGCGGCAAGGTCGAATTCGTGCTGTCGAGCAGCGGACATATCCAGAGCATTCTGAACCCGCCGGGCAACCCGAAATCGCGCTACATGACCAGCAGTGAAATGCCGGCCAAGGCCGAAGACTGGCAAGAAAACTCCACCAAGCACACCGATTCCTGGTGGCTGCACTGGCAGACATGGCTGGCCGAACGTTCGGGCAAACTGAAGAAGGCCCCAACGGTTTATGGCAACAAAACCTTCACCGCCGGCGAAGCAGCACCGGGTACTTATGTGCATGAGCGGTAACTGACACACCCCACCCTCCTGCAGGAGTCGAGCTTGCTCGCGAAGGCGGCGGCACAGTCAATGTAACTGCGTCTGCCTCACCGCTATCGCGAGCAAGCTCGCCACCTACAGGGGATCGGGGATGAATTAACCCACAGGGCCTGAAGCATGCCGCAACCGTTTATATTCCGTACCGTCGACCTGGATGGCCAGACCCTCCGCACGGCAGTACGCCCCGGCAAGCCTCACTTGACGCCCTTGCTCATTTTCAACGGCATCGGCGCCAACCTGGAGCTGGTGTTTCCGTTCGTCGCGGCATTGGACCCGGACCTGGAAGTCATTGCGTTCGACGTACCCGGTGTCGGCGGCTCGTCGACGCCGAATCGGCCGTACCGCTTTCCGGGCCTGGCGAAACTCACAGCACGGATGCTCGATTATCTCGACTACGGACAAGTCAACGTGATCGGCGTGTCCTGGGGCGGCGCCCTCGCCCAGCAATTTGCGTATGACTACCCCGAGCGCTGCAAAAAACTTGTGTTGGCGGCCACGGCGGCTGGAGCCGTCATGGTGCCGGGCAAACCGAAAGTGCTGTGGATGATGGCCAGCCCACGACGCTACATCCAGCCGTCGCACGTGATCCGCATTGCACCGATGATCTATGGCGGCGCCTTCCGTCGCGACCCCACCCTGGCGGCCAGCCACGCAGCGAAAGTCCGTTCGGCGGGCAAGCTCGGTTATTACTGGCAGTTGTTTGCCGGCCTGGGCTGGACCAGCATTCACTGGTTGCACAAGATCAACCAGCCGACGCTGGTACTGGCCGGTGACGACGACCCGTTGATCCCGTTGGTCAACATGCGCCTGCTGGCCTGGCGAATTCCCAATGCCCAGCTGCACATCATCGATGATGGGCATCTGTTCCTGATCACCCGTGCCGAAGCCGTGGCACCGATCATCATGAAATTCCTCGAGGAAGAACGCCAGCGCGCCGTGATGCATCCGCACCCGACGCCGTTGGGCAGTTAGTCGCTTCATCGGCCGGCAGGACGCCGCGCCGCGCAACAACCCACAACAGCGTCTATGGTGATCTGGTTCAGTGAGTTTGTTTTTGGCTTGAAACGAAGGAGTGTTGAGACATGCGCGACAAACCAGCGAGAGACGCTTTACCCACTCCCGCCGCGTTCATCAACGCACAGAGTGCAATTACCGGCCTGCGCGGCCGTGACCTGATTTCGACCCTGCGCAACGTGGCGGCCCACGGCTTGCGCAACCCGGTGCACAGCGCCCGACACGCCTTGAAACTGGGCGGTCAGTTGGGCCGTGTCTTATTGGGTGAAACCTTGCACGCGACCAACCCGCAGGACAGTCGTTTCACCGATCCGGCGTGGAGTCTCAACCCGTTTTATCGTCGCAGCCTGCAGGCCTATCTGAGCTGGCAGAAACAGGTTAAAAGCTGGATCGACGACAGCGCCATGTCCCCCGACGATCGCGCCCGCGCGCACTTTGCGTTTGCCTTGCTCAATGACGCCGTGTCGCCGTCCAATACCCTGCTCAATCCGCTGGCGATCAAGGAAATCTTCAATTCTGGCGGCAACAGTCTGGTGCGCGGTATCAGCCATCTGGTCGACGACTTCCTGCACAACGACGGCCTGCCCCGGCAAGTCACCAAGCAAGCATTCGAAGTGGGTAAAACCGTCGCCACCACGACCGGCTCGGTGGTGTTTCGCAACGAGCTGCTGGAGCTGATCCAGTACAAGCCAATGAGCGAAAAACAGTATTCAAAACCGCTGCTGGTGGTACCGCCGCAGATCAACAAGTACTACATTTTCGACCTGAGCCCGCATAACAGCTTCGTCCAGTTCGCCCTCAAGAACGGCCTGCAGACGTTCATGATCAGTTGGCGCAATCCCGATGTGCGCCATCGCGAATGGGGGCTGTCGACCTACGTCGAAGCCGTGGAAGAAGCGATGAATGTCTGCCGGGCGATCACCGGCGCGCGCGAAGTGAACCTGATGGGCGCCTGCGCTGGCGGGCTGACCATCGCCGCGCTGCAAGGTCACTTGCAGGCCAAGCGACAGCTGCGGCGGGTGTCGAGCGCGACCTACCTGGTGAGCCTGCTCGACAGTCAGATGGACTCCCCGGCAACGCTGTTCGCAGACGAACAGACCCTTGAAGCGGCCAAGCGCAAGTCCTATCAGAAAGGTGTGCTGGATGGTCGTGACATGGCCAAGGTGTTCGCCTGGATGCGCCCCAACGACTTGATCTGGAGTTATTTCGTCAATAACTACCTGCTCGGCAAAGAACCGCCCGCGTTCGACATCCTCTACTGGAACAACGACAACACGCGGCTGCCGGCGGCCTTTCACGGCGATCTGCTGGACTTCTTCAAACACAACCCGCTGAGCCACCCGGGCGGCCTTGAAGTGTGCGGCACGCCCATCGACTTGCAGAAAGTCACCGTCGACAGCTTCAGCGTCGCAGGCATCAATGACCACATCACGCCGTGGGACGCGGTGTACCGCTCGACTCTGTTGCTGGGTGGTGAACGACGCTTCGTGCTGTCCAACAGCGGCCACGTGCAGAGCATCCTCAACCCGCCGAGCAACCCGAAAGCCAACTACGTCGAAGGCGCAAAATTGAGCAGCGACCCACGCGCCTGGTATTACGACGCCAAGCAAGTCGACGGCAGCTGGTGGACGCAATGGCTGGAGTGGATTCAGCAACGTTCCGGCGCGCTGAAAGAAACCCACATGGCCCTCGGCAATCAGAACTATCCACCGCAAGAGGCAGCACCCGGTACTTACGTGCGTGTGCGCTGACGTTCAACCCTCCACGGCCGGCGTTGGCCGTGGCACTGACTCGATCATTAAGAAGACTGGATGAAAACCCGCGACCGGATTCTCGAATGTGCTTTGCAGTTGTTCAATCAGAAAGGCGAACCGAACGTCTCCACCATGGAAGTTGCCAACGAGATGGGCATCAGCCCTGGCAACCTCTACTACCACTTTCACGGCAAGGAGCCGCTGATTCTCGGGCTGTTCGAGCGCTTCCAGTCTGAACTGGCGCCGCTGCTCGACCCTCCTGCCGATGTGGAACTGGCACCGGACGATTACTGGCTGTTCCTGCACTTGATCGTCGAACGGCTGTCGCATTACCGGTTTCTGTTCCAGGACCTGTCGAACCTCGCCGGACGCCTGCCAAAGCTGGCCAAGGGCATACGCAACCTGCTCAATGCGCTGAAGCGCACACTGGCGTCATTGCTCGCGCAGTTGAAGGCTCAGGGGCAATTGGTCAGTGATACGCAGGCGTTGGGGCAGTTGGTGGAGCAGATCACAATGACGCTGCTGTTCTCGCTGGACTACCAACGGATTCTTGATCGTGAGGGTGAGGTGAGGCTGGTGGTGTACCAGATCATGATGCTGGTGGCGCCGCACTTGCTGCCGCCGATCAAGGTGGCGACGGAGCAGATGGCGCTCCAATATCTGGAAGAACACGAGTAAACCTGAGACCGCCGCTCCCACATTGGATTGGCGGTGTTCTGGAGAATGGGTTCACCAACAAAAACGCCCGACCTTGGCAGGCCGGGCGTTTTTTTGAGCCCTGAAAATCAGGACTGACTGGTTGGCGTCGTTGCTGGCGCTACAGTCGGGGTTACAGCAGGGGTCGGCGCGGTTGCAGAGTTCGATGCGCTGACCGGGGCGGCCGGGGTTGCCGGTTTGGCAACAGCAGCCACTGCTGGTTTTGGTGCGGCGGCTTTCGGCGCTGCCGGTTTTTTCACCGCTGGCTTCTTCGCTGCAGCAGGTTTTGCTGCTGGCTTGGCGGCCGGTTTGGCAGCTGCGGTTTTGGCAGCTGGTTTAGCCGCTGGCTTGGCGGCTGCTTTAGCGGCAACCGGTTTAGCCGCTGGCTTGGCAGCAGCAGGTTTTGCTGCGGCAGTTTTGGCAGCAGGCTTGGCCGCTGCTTTCGCAGCAGGTTTGGCAGCCGGTTTAGCGGCGGCTTTGGCCAGTGGCTTGGCAGCGGTTTTAGCCGCTGGCTTGGCCGCTGCGGTTTTCGCCGCAACAGGCGCAACCTTGGCACCGGTGAGTTTTTCGATTTGCTTGGTCAGGGTATCGACCTTGCTGTGCAGTGCTTTCACTTCGTTGCGGCTCGGGACACCGAGGCGCGAAATGGCACTGTTCAGGCGCTTGTCGAAAGCCCCTTCCAGCTCATCCCATTTGCCCAGCGCGCGATCTTTAACGCCAGTGATGCGCGACTTGGCCGACGAAGCAGAATCCTTGGCGGCGTCGACTTTCTTGCCAACAGCGTTCTTGGTGAGCTTCTCGGCTTTCTCGCCGTCTTTGACCAATGTATCGAAGAGCTTGCTGCCGTCAGTGTCGATCTTCGAGTACACGCCTAAACCAGCCAGCCAGATTTTGCGGGAGTAGTCTTCGACTTTCCCGATCCACGAGCTGCCTTCTTTTTCGGTGTTCTTTTTAACAGCCATCCCGTTCTCCTTAAGATTTACGCGCGACGCGTTCGAGCAATGCCGTCAGCTCATCGAGCTTAGCAGAGAGTGTCTCAACGTCATGTTTAGACGGAATGCCGATACGATTCAAGGCACTTGCGACACGCGAGTCAAAAGCCTTCTCGACCTTGTCGAGTTGAACTTCGACCTTGCCTTTGAAAGTACTCACTTCACTCTTGGCTTCAACGATCTCGGCGTTAGCGGCTTCAAGCTTTTCAGCCACTACTTTTTTGCCTTTCTTTTCAACAGTTTGACCCGCCTTGATCAACTCTTGAAAGTACTCGCTACCCTCTTGCCCGACCTTGGCGTAGGCACCCAGGCCAGCCAGCCAGATCTTGCGGGCATAGGATTTGACGTCGCCCAGAGCGGTGGTCGATGCGTCGATTTTTTTCTTCAAAATAACTTTGGCCATGGTGCACCTCACGCGCAGAAGGTTTGAGGAACTGCCCGGACAAGTGTCGGGCTCAGGCACAAAGTAGGGAGAAAAATTAGAAACGGCACCCTAACAACTGACATAAACAAGTAGTCGGAACGCCAACCAACCTGTGGGAGCGGGCTTGCCCGCGAAGACGATGGATCAACCACAAAATTTATTGCGGATGTTCCGGCCTCTTCGCGGGCAAGCCCGCTCCCACAGGGATCGTGTTTCACAGAAAGAACCGGATCAGACCAACGCTTTATCGAGGGCCTTTTCGATTTCAGATTTGATCATGCCGCTCATGGCCGACATCATCAGGCCCAACTCCACATCGACGCGGATCGAATCTTCGCTGACATGCACCGCGCCTTTCACTCCGGAGCGCTTGAGGTTCAGCGTGTCACCGGACCACTGCGGCTCCAGGCCGTATTGATCGGACAGTTTCTGCGCCAGCTTGTCGGCCTTCTCGCGGGCCGCTTCCTTGCCCAGGCCGTGGGCACGTTCAACACTAATACGGGCCATCGAATGACTCCTGCTTTATGGATACTTTCCTGAAGCATCTTGACCATGACTGCGTCAAAACGTCCCGGTGGTTGCCCATCTTACCTTCAGCCTTGCCAAGACAAAGCATGCCTTGGGGATTAGAATGTCCCGCATTCTCTTCTGGTGACAGCGATATGACTGATCAGCGCAAAGGCAGCGATGCCGAACCCACCACTCACTTTGGTTTCAAAAACGTTCCGGAAAGCCAAAAAGCGGAAAAAGTCGCTGAGGTTTTCCATTCGGTAGCCGCCAAGTACGACTTGATGAATGACCTCCTGTCGGGCGGCATGCACCGTTTGTGGAAGCGTTTCGCAATCGAGCTTTCGGGCGTGCGCACCGGCAATCGCGTGCTGGACATCGCCGGCGGCACGGGCGACCTGACCAAGAAATTCTCACACCTCGTCGGCCCGACCGGCCAGGTGGTGTTGGCCGACATCAACGAATCCATGCTCAAGGTCGGTCGTGACCGCCTGCTGGACCTCGGTGTGGCCGGCAACGTCGAATTCGTTCAGGCCGACGCTGAAAAGCTGCCGTTCCCGGACAACCATTTCGACTGCGTGACCATCGCCTTCGGCCTGCGCAACGTGACGCACAAGGAAGACGCCCTGCGTTCGATGCTGCGCGTGCTCAAGCCTGGCGGTCGCCTGTTGGTGCTGGAGTTTTCCAAGCCAACCAACGCGCTGATGTCCAAGGCCTACGACGCCTACTCGTTCGCCTTCATGCCACTGATGGGCAAGCTGATCACCAACGACTCGGAAAGCTATCGCTACCTGGCCGAGTCGATCCGCATGCACCCGAATCAGGAAACCCTGAAGTCGATGATGGTCGAGGCCGGTTTCGACCGCGTGACCTACCACAACATGACCGCAGGCATCGTCGCCCTGCACCGCGGCATCAAACCCTGATGTTGCTGGCCGGCCTGCTCGCCAGCGTTGAACTCGGCCTGAACCGGGTGCTGCGTCTCGACAGCACCGCGCTGCCGCGGCTGGCGCATTTGAGCGGCCGGGTGATTGCCGTCGACTGCCGCAGCCCGGCATTGCAGCTGTTCATCCTGCCCAGCGATGAAGGCCTGATGCTCGCTTCCCACTGGGAAACCGGCGCCGACTGCACCCTGCGAGCACCGGCTTCGAGCCTGTTGAAACTGGCGATGAGCAAGGACAAGACTTCGGTCCTGCATGGCCCTGAAGTCGAACTCGACGGTGACAGCGGCGTGCTGCTGGAACTGGCGGCGATCCTTCAGGACCTCGAACTGGACTGGGAGTACGAACTCTCGCGCTGGCTGGGGCCGGTGGCCACACAACTGGTTGGCGGTCACCTGCGCAGTCGCGCCCGCTGGTATCAGCAAGGGTTCGCCAGCCTGGGGCAGAACCTCGGCGAATACCTGGCTGAAGAGTCGCGCACCCTTGTCGGTCAGCGCGAAGCCGAAGCCCGATTCAGTGAACTGGACCAGATCAAACTCGATCTGGAACGACTCGAGGCGCGCTTCGAGCGCCTTTCCCGATCCCTCGACCCAAGCGATAACGCATGAAGCTGCTTGCCGTCCGCCGTTTGTTGCGCATCCAGCGCGTTGTGATTCGTTACCGCCTCGATGACCTGCTGTTTGCCCTGCCGCTGCCGTGGTTTCTGCTGGCACTGCGTTACGCGCTGCCGTGGCGCTGGTTCCCGCGCAAGACGCTGGACCTGAGCCGTGGCGCGCGATTGCGCCTGGCGTTGCAGGACCTGGGGCCTATCTTCATCAAGTTCGGGCAGATCCTGTCCACCCGCCGCGACCTGTTGCCGGAAGACATCGCCGACGAGCTGATGAAACTGCAGGACCGTGTGCCGCCGTTCGACTCGCAAGTGTCGGTCAAGCTGATCGAAGAGCAGCTCGGCAAGAAAATCAGTGAAGTGTTCAGCCGTTTCGACGTCGAGCCGCTGGCGTCCGCTTCGGTGGCGCAGGTGCATGCCGCGCAGTTGAAAACCGGCGAAGAAGTGGTGGTCAAGGTGATCCGCCCGGGCCTCAAACCGATCATCGCCCAGGATCTGGCGTGGCTGTTCATTCTGGCCCGCGCTGCTGAAAAGCTCTCGGCCGACGCGCGCCTGCTGCACCCGGTGGACGTGGTCAGCGACTACGAAAAAACCATCTACGACGAACTCGACCTGCTGCGCGAAGCGGCCAACGCCAGCCAGCTGAAGCGCAACTTCGAAGGCTCGCCGCTGCTCTACGTGCCACAAGTCTATTGGGACTGGTGCCGCCCGAAAGTGTTGGTGATGGAGCGCATCTACGGCATCCAGGTCACCGACCTGACCACCCTGGCCGACCAGCGCACCGACATGAAAATGCTCGCCGAACGCGGCGTGGAGATCTTCTTCACCCAGGTGTTCCGCGACAGTTTTTTCCACGCCGACATGCACCCTGGCAATATCTTCGTCAGCACCGTCAACCCGTGGAGCCCGCAGTACATTGCGATCGACTGCGGTATCGTCGGCAGCTTGACCCCGGAAGACCAGGACTACCTGGCCCGCAACCTGTTCGCCTTCTTCAAGCGTGACTACCGGCGTGTGGCGCAATTGCACATCGATTCGGGCTGGGTGCCGGCGGAAACCAAACTCAACGAATTCGAAGCAGCGATCCGCACCGTGTGCGAGCCGATCTTTGAAAAACCGTTAAAAGATATTTCTTTCGGCCAAGTTCTGATGCGCCTGTTCCAGACCGCTCGACGCTTCAACATGGAAGTTCAGCCGCAGCTCGTGCTGTTGCAAAAAACCCTGTTGAACATCGAAGGCCTGGGCCGTCAGCTGTACCCGGACCTGGACTTGTGGAACACCGCGCAGCCGTTCCTTGAACGCTGGATGCGCGAGCGCGTCAGCCCCAAAGCCTTGCTCGGCAACGTGCAGAGCCAGTTCGAACAGCTGCCGCACCTGGCCAACATGGCCCGCGACCTGCTCGAACGCATGTCCCAACCCCACGCCTACGACCCGCCACCACCGTGGCATAAACGCAAGGATGACTGGTTCTTGCGCCTGCTCGGCTGCGCCCACCTGGCGGGCGGCGTTATTCTGCTGGCCGGTGGACCACTGAACGAACTGGGTCATTGGCCCGGGGGAATCATGGTGGCCGTTGGTTTGTATCTGGTCGTTCGCCGATAGCCAGTTGTGTGATCCACTGGCACACTGTTTGAACGTTGGGCCAGGCTAATGAAGTGCGAAGCCCGCTGTCGGAGTCGAAGATGAAAAACTGGCTGGACGAGATCAAGTGGGACGCTGATGGCCTGGTGCCGGCGATTGCCCAGGATCACAAGACCGGGCGTGTCCTGATGATGGCCTGGATGAACCGTGAAGCGCTGGAACTGACTGCTGCCGAGAACCGTGCCATTTACTGGTCGCGTTCGCGTGGCAAGCTGTGGCGCAAGGGCGAAGAGTCCGGCCACGTGCAAACCCTGCATGAGATGCGCCTGGACTGCGACGCCGACGTGATCATCCTGATGGTCGAGCAGATCGGCGACATCGCCTGTCATACCGGCCGCCAAAGCTGCTTCTACCGCGTCTATGAGAACGGCGACTGGACAACGGTCGACCCGGTCCTGAAAGATCCGCACGCCATCTATTCCGCAGGACACAAACATGAGTGACACTCTGACCCGCCTGGCCGCAGTGCTGGAAGAGCGCAAAGGCGCCGCTGCCGACAGCTCGTATGTCGCCAGCCTGTACCACAAGGGCTTGAACAAGATTCTGGAAAAAGTCGGCGAAGAGTCGGTCGAAACCATCATTGCCGCCAAGGACGCCGCCATCAGCGGCGACTGCAGCGATGTGATCTACGAGACCGCCGATTTGTGGTTCCACAGCATGGTCATGCTCGCCCAACTGGGGCAGCATCCGCAGGCTGTACTTGATGAACTGGACCGTCGCTTCGGTCTGTCCGGACACGCCGAGAAAGCCTCGCGCCCGTCCGCCTGAACAATTATTAGAGAGGAGCAGCAACATGGGCATTTTTGACTGGAAACACTGGATCGTCATCCTGGTTGTTGTCGTATTGGTATTCGGCACCAAGAAACTGAAAAACCTCGGCACGGACGTGGGCGAGTCGATCAAGGGCTTCAAGAAAGCCATGAACGACGACGAAAAACCGGCCGATCCGACCGTGACCCCGGCGCAACCGGTTCCACCTGTTCAGCCACAGACTACGCAGTCCGTGAACCAGCCGCACACCATCGACGTGCAGGCACAAAAAGTCGAAGAGCCGATCCGCAAAGACGTGTGAGCACTGACTAATGTTTGGTATCAGCTTCTCTGAACTGTTGCTCGTCGGCCTAGTGGCCCTGCTGGTGCTGGGGCCCGAGCGCTTGCCGGGTGCTGCGCGCACCGCCGGCCTGTGGGTCGGGCGCTTGAAGCGCAGCTTCAACGCGATCAAACAGGAAGTTGAACGTGAAATCGGTGCCGACGAGATTCGTCGGCAGCTGCACAACGAGCACATTCTGTCGCTGGAGCAGGAGGCGCGGAAGATTTTCTCGCCGACTCAGCAGGAGCCGACGCCGGTGGAGCATGTGGGGGAACAGACGATTCACGCGCCTGTCGCCGCCACTGAACCAACGCCTGCGCCAGCACCTGTTGTAGCGACTGCGCAACCTGAGTCCGTTGTATCAGCACCACCGGTTGCTCCTGCCGCCGCGCCGACAGCGCCGGCCCCTCATGACCCAACACTGCCGCCGCGAGCCCCATGAGCGATCTCCCCGAAAACGACCAGCACATGCCGCTGGTTTCGCACCTCACCGAGTTGCGTACCCGTCTGCTGCGCTGCGTAGCGGCGATTTTCATCATCTTCGCCGGGTTGTTTGCCTTTACCCAGCAGATCTACACCTTCGTCTCCACGCCGCTGCGCGCGTACCTGCCCGCCGGCGCGACGATGATCGCCACCGACGTGTCGTCACCCTTCCTGACGCCGCTGAAGCTGACCATGATGGTCTCGCTGTTCCTGGCGATCCCGGTGATCCTGCACCAGATCTGGGGCTTCATCGCACCGGGCCTGTACAAGCATGAAAAGCGCATCGCGGTGCCGCTGCTGATGTCCAGCATCGTGCTGTTCTACACCGGCATGGCGTTCGCCTATTACCTGGTGTTCCCGTTGATCTTCAAGTTCTTCGCCGCCGCCACCCCGGCCGGCGTGGAAATGATGACCGACATCACCAGCTACCTCGATTTCGTCATGACGCTGTTCTTCGCCTTTGGCGTGGCGTTCGAAATTCCGGTGGCCGTGGTGCTGCTGGTGTGGATCGGCGTGGTCGACGTCAAATACCTGAAGAAAATCCGCCCGTACGTGGTCATCGGCTGCTTCGTGGTCGGCATGATCCTGACGCCGCCGGACATCTTCTCGCAGACGCTGTTGGCGGTACCGATGTGGCTGCTGTTCGAGATCGGCATCCTGTTTGGCAGCCTGATCAGCAAACGTGGCGAGCATCCGGACGACCAACCGGTTGACGATCACAACGACCAGCCGCCAGCGACCCAACCGTGAACCTGCTGCTGCTCGAAGAAGCCGATTTCATTGCGGCCGACCGGGTGATCCTGCGTGATCGCCGGTTGACGCACATGCAGGAAGTTCACCGCTGCGAAGTCGGTGACAGCCTGCGTGTCGGTCGGATCGGCGGGTTGATGGGCGCGGCCGAGGTGTTGCGCCTGGACGCCGCTGAAGCCGAATTGCGCGTCACCCTCGACCAACCGCCCCCGAACAAGCTGCCGTTGACCCTGGTGTTGGCCCTGCCGCGCCCGAAAATGCTGCGCAGGGTGTTTCAGACCGTGGCCGCCATGGGTGTGCCGCGCGTCGTGCTGGTGAACAGCTATCGCGTCGAGAAGAGCTTCTGGCAAACCCCGTTCCTGGAACCCGAGGCGATTCGCGAACAATTGATCCTCGGCCTCGAACAGGCCCGGGACAGTGTGCTGCCCGAGATCGTTATCGAGAAGCGCTTCAAGCCCTTCGTTGAGGACCGTCTGCCGGCGATCACCGAGGGCACCCTCGGCCTGGTCGGACATCCCGGAAACTACCCGCCTTGCCCCCGCGGCCTCGACGAACCGGTGACCCTGGCCATCGGCCCCGAAGGTGGCTGGATCCCTTACGAGATCGACCTGCTGGGCAAGTCCGGCCTGCAACCGGTGCAGCTCGGCGAGCGCATCCTGCGCGTCGAGACCGCCGTCACCGCCCTGCTCGCCCGCCTGTTCTAACACGGCCCCTTGTAGCAGCTGGCGAAGCCTGCTGCTACAAGGGATGTGATCGTCGCCAGTCTTTTTCGCCCTACAGAACCGGCTTTGCCTGCCGATACAGTTCCCACAAAACCAATCAGTGGTCCAGGGAGTTGTAGCATGTACCAATGGCTAGCCGAGAATCTGGGGAACATCAGCGTCAATCGCAAACTGGGAATCGGTTTCGGTCTGGTGCTGTTGCTTACCCTGTTGATCACCTTCACCGGCTGGACTGGCCTGAGCGACGTGACGAGCCGTGGCGACAAGCTCGGGTTCATCGCCAGCCTCAATGACCTGACCAAAGACCTGCGCCTGGCCCGTCTGGATTATGAAATGCGCCGGGGCGAACAAGGCCCGGGGGCGGTCAACGACAAGCTGGCGCAACTCGATGCGGGCCTGCAAACCGCTCGCAAACTGATTGAGCAACCGGCCGACGCGGCAATGGTTGACCAGCAATTGGCCGCCGTCAGCCAGTACAAACAAGCGTTCAGCGCGATGATCCAGGCCGGTGCCAACCGCGAAGACGCGCGCAGCAAACTCGGGGCCACGGCCGACAACGCCGTCGCCCGCGTCGCCGAAGTCGAGAAATCCCTGCTGCAAGGCGACAACGTCGCCCAGTTCAATAGCGTGATCGATTTGAGCAAATTGATTCAGCAAGCGCGCTTCCAGGTTCGCGGCTACACCTACAGCGCCAAGCCCGAAGCCGAACAACCGGCGCTGGACGCCATCGACAACGCCCTGAAAAACCTCGAAAGCCTGCCGTCCAAACTGCCGGAAGAACACACCGCCAACCTGCAACAGGCGACCGATTCGCTCAAGGCCTACCGTGCCGCCGTCAGCCAGTACCGTGACTCCCAGGTCGCCAGTGCTGCCGCACTCGTGCGCATGGCCGAGCAAGGCGATATCCTGCTCGACGTCAGCAAAAAACTCACCGTGTCGCAAACCATCGTCCGCGACACCGATGCGGCTCACGCCAAGAACATGCTGCTGATGGCCACCGCCCTGGCCCTGGCCTTCGGCATAGTCGCAGCCTGGGCGATCACTCGCCAGATCGTCATCCCGCTGAACCAGACCCTGAAAGTGGCTGAACGTGTGGCCGCCGGCGACCTGACTCACAACCTGACCTCCAAGCGTCGCGACGAACTCGGCCAGCTTCAGCGTGCCATGCAGAGCATGACCCTGGGCCTGCGGGAACTGATCGGCGGCATCAGCGACGGCGTTACACAAATCGCCAGCGCCGCCGAAGAGTTGTCGGCGGTCACCGAGCAGACCAGTGCCGGGGTCAACAGCCAGAAAGTCGAGACCGATCAGGTAGCGACCGCAATGAACGAAATGACCGCGACCGTGCAAGAAGTCGCACGCAATGCCGAAGAAGCCTCCGAAGCCGCCGTCGCCGCCGATCAGCAAGCCCGCGAAGGTGACAAAGTGGTCGGCGAAGCCATCGCCCAGATCGAACGCCTGGCCCTCGAAGTTGGCAATTCCACCGCCGCGATGGGCGATCTCAAACGCGAAAGCGACAAGATCGGCAGCGTGCTCGATGTCATCAAATCCGTGGCCCAGCAAACCAATCTGCTGGCCCTCAACGCCGCCATCGAAGCCGCCCGTGCCGGTGAAGCCGGACGCGGTTTTGCGGTGGTGGCCGATGAAGTTCGCAGCCTGGCGCAACGCACCCAGAAGTCCACCGAAGAAATCGAAGAGCTGATCGTCGGCTTGCAAAACGGCACCCAGCAAGTCGCCACGATCATGGACAACAGCCGCGTCCTGACCGACAGCAGCGTCGAACTGACCCGCCGCGCCGGGGGCTCACTGGAAAGCATCACCCGCACCGTGTCGGCGATTCAGTCGATGAACCAGCAGATCGCCGCCGCTGCCGAGCAGCAAACGGCAGTGGCCGAGGAGATCAACCGTAGCGTGCTGAACGTGCGTGACGTGTCCGAGCAGACCTCGGCAGCCAGTGAAGAGACGGCGGCATCCAGTATTGAGCTGGCGCGGCTGGGAACGCATCTGCAGATGCTGGTGGGCAGGTTCAAGGTTTGAGGTGATGCGGACTGATCGTTCCCACGCAGAGCGTGGGAACGGTCGACTAGAGAACCTGACGCAAAAACGCCTGCGCCCGCGCATCCTTCGGCGCATCAAAGAACTCCGCCGGTGACGCATCTTCCAGCAATTTGCCGTGATCGAAGAACAACACCCGATCCGCCACTTCCCGCGCAAAGCCCATTTCATGGGTGACGCAAACCATGGTCATGCCTTCCACGGCCAGGGTTTTCATCACGTCCAGCACTTCGCCGACCATTTCCGGGTCCAGCGCCGAGGTCGGCTCATCGAACAACATGACCTTCGGCTCCATGGCCAACGCCCGGGCAATCGCCACGCGCTGTTGCTGGCCGCCGGACAGACGCGACGGAAACTCGTGGGCTTTCTGTGCAATGCCGACCTTTTCCAGCAACGCCAGGGCCTTGGCCTCGCGCTCTTTCTTGCCGCGTTTGCGCACGACTTTCTGCGCCAGGCAGAGGTTTTCCAGCACGGTCATATGCGGGAACAGGTTGAAGTGCTGAAACACCATGCCGACCTCGCGCCGGTAGGCGTTGACGTCGGTTTTCGGGTCGGCCAGTTGCAGACCGTCAATGCTCACCGAACCCGAGTCGAATGCTTCCAGGCCATTAAGGCAGCGCAGGAAGGTCGATTTGCCGGAGCCGGACGGGCCGATCACCACCAGCACTTCACCCTTGGCCACGTGCGTGGTGACGTTATCCACCGCGCGAACCACCTGGCCGCGGGTATCGAAGACTTTTACCAGATCGCGAACTTCAATCACTTTGCGCGAGCCTCCGCTCAAGCCGGCTGGCAATTTTCGACAGCGGCAGGTTGATCAACAGGTACAACCCGGCCACGCAGAACAGGATTTCGAATGGCGAGAACGAGGTGGTGATGACTTCACGACCGCTTTTCAACAGTTCGGTAATTGCGATGACCGAAACCAGCGACGTGTCCTTGACCAGGCTGATGAATTGCCCGGCCAGGGGCGGCAATACCCGCTTCAAGGCTTGAGGCATCACCACGTGGCGCATCGACTGGCCAGCGCTCAGCCCCAACGAACGCGCGGCTTCGTTCTGGCCGCGGGCGATGGACTGCACGCCGGAACGGATGATTTCCGCGACGTAGGCGCCCGTGAACAGCGACAACGCCGCGATCCCGGCGAATTCCCGGGACAGGTTCATCACGGTGCCGATGAAGAAATAGAAAATGAAGATCTGTACCAGCAGCGGTGTGCCACGGACCAGTTCGACGTAAATGGTCGAGAGGTCGCGCAGGGTCGGGTTGCTCGACAGCCGGCACAAACCGGTGACGAGACCGATCAACAGACCGAGTACGCCAGACACCACGGACAACCACAACGTGGTCCACAGCCCCCAAAGCAGTGGACCGGCGGCCCAATGGCGTGTCACGCCGATCACATCGCCTTCGGCCACATCATCGCCTTGGGCGACTTGCAGGCTGTTGTCGTCGACGGTCACGCGCTGCTCATCACCCGCGTCGTTGCGCAGGGTGACTTCGGCTTTATCGCCCGTGCGCACCAGTTCGCTGACGGTGGAGATGTCGGCGGCGCGCTGGGATTCTTCGGCGTGGTAGGCGAAGTATTGCGGCACTCGGTTCCAGCGCCATTCGTAGGACATCAGCGAGGTGGCGTAATACAACGCGCCGGCCAGGCCGATCAGCACCAGCACGGTTAAAACGTGCCAGGGCCATTGGATTTTTTTTTGTTTCATTTGCTTTGAAGCTTCCGAATTCTGTGTCGCCGGGAAGGCCGTCATCGCGGGCAAGCCTGCTCCCACAAGGTTCTGCGCCGGACACAAAATTTGTGTTCACCCAGATCACTGTGGGAGCGGGCTTGCCCGCGATTGGGGCGGCGCGGTCTAACTGACCGAACGCCGCTTGTCAGCGTTACTCCATGTCCTTGAGCCAAGCGGTGTCTTTGAACCACTTGTCATGGATGCGATCGTAGGTGCCGTCTTCGTGGATCTGGTGCAGGAAGTTGTTGATGAAGTTGATGCTGTCGTAGTCACCCTTCTTCAGGCCGAAGGCCAGCGGCTCGTACGTGAACGGCTTGTCGAGGAACACCAGTTTGCCGGCACCAACCTTGTTCACCGCCACCACGTTGTACGGCGCGTCGTAGATGAAGGCATCAGCCTTGCCATTGACCACGTCCAGCACCGCTTCCTGTTCATTGTCATAGCCGTGGTACTCGGCTTTGGAGATCAGCTTCTTGGCGACCATCTCGCCGGTGGTGCCGAGCTTGGAGGTGATGCGGTAGTCGGCGGTGTTCAAGTCCTTATAGGACTTGATGGTGCCTTCCAGCTCTTTGCGGATCAGCAGGGTCTGACCGACGACGATAAACGGTTCGCTAAAGTTCAGGCGCAGGTTGCGTTCCTGGGTCAGGGTCATCCCGCTGCCGATCATGTCGAACTTGTCGGTCATCAGGGCCGGGATGATGCCGTCGTAGCCGGTGGACACCAGCTCCAGCTTGACGCCCATGGCTTTGGACATGGCTTTGAGGATGTCGACTTCGAAACCGATGATCTCGCCGCGCTTGTTGGTCATCTCGAACGGCATGTAGGTCGGGTCCATGCCGACTTTCAGCGTGCCGCGCTTGACCGCGTCATCGATGGCACCGGCCTGCGCCGCGCTGACTGCAACCAATGCCGTGACGCCGACCAGCAGCATCGAGAGATACTTCTTCATCATCATGTCCCCAAAACCATTGCGGTGTGAGGCGCGCAAAAACGGCGGCTTCCCTCAGGAAACGCCCCCATACGGACAAAAATTATCCGGGCGCACCAATTCGGGGACGGATCCTAAACTACTCGCCCGTTTGCACAAGGGCTGAAACAGGATTTGTTGGCTGACGCCGATCAGGCAAAAAAAAACCCCGCTGGATGAGCGGGGTTTTCTATTACGCCAACTGAGGCTGTGCGCTCAGCGGTTTGAGCGGCAGCAACGGCGCGTGGGGATCGGCTTTCACCGATTGACGCCAGGCTTGCAGCCATTCGGGGTGACCTTCACTCCAGACCTGCTCATGCAGACGACCCAATGCCACCGGGTCACTCAGCAATTGCACACGCTCATTGTTGTTCAGGCCATCAGGCCCGACCTTCAAGGCGTGACGAACCCGTTCGACACGCAGCCACTCGATTGGCTCGGCCTGACCGTGACGAGAAGTCGCCAGCGAGCACGCCAGGGCGTTCTGCTGCGGATCGACCACCGCCCGGATGAAGCCGTCGTTCAGTGCGTGATAACGGTTTTCGTGGGTGTACTGGTCGGTGGCCAGCAGCGCCTGCGGCGGATTGTATTCCTCAGGGATCAGGAACAGGCTTTCGTCACGGGACTTCAAGCCCAGACCGACACGGCTGGAAATCACCGACACCGGAATCGACAGCATCAACGAACCGACAATCGGCACCAGCCACCACAGGAAGCTCGGGTTCAGCCAGATCACCAGCAAGGCCCAGAAGAAGCCCAGCAAGGTCTGCGGACCGTGGCGCTTGACCGCTTCGCTCCATGGCGTGGAATCGTCGTCACGTTGTGGCGAGTTCCAGGTCGCGGCCCAGCCGAGGAACGCGGCCAGTACGAAACGGGTGTGGAAAATCATCCGCACCGGCGCCAGCAGCATGGAGAACAATACCTCCAGCAGCATCGACATCGTCACCTTGAACTTGCCACCGAACTCTTTCGCACCTTTGGCCCAGATCAGGAGGATGCTCAACAGCTTCGGCAGGAACAGCAGCACGATGGTCGTGGAGAACAGCGCCACAGCCTTGTCCGGGTGCCATTGCGGCCACAGCGGATACAGCTGTCGCGGCTCCATGAAGTATTGCGGTTCCATCAGCGTGTTGACCGCCAGCAGCGCCGTCGACAGCACGAGGAAGAAGAACCACAACGGCGCCGACAGGTAAGACATCACGCCGGTCAGGAACACCGCCCGGTGAACCGGGTGCATGCCCTTGACCAGGAACAGGCGGAAGTTCATCAGGTTACCGTGGCACCAGCGACGGTCACGCTTGAGTTCGTCCAGCAGGTTCGGCGGCAGTTCTTCGTAGCTGCCCGGCAAATCGTAGGCAATCCACACGCCCCAGCCGGCACGGCGCATCAGCGCGGCTTCAACGAAGTCGTGGGACAGGATCGCACCGGCGAATGCGCCTTTACCCGGCAATGGCGCCAGGGCGCAGTGCTCGATGAACGGCTTCATGCGGATAATCGCGTTGTGGCCCCAGTAGTGGGATTCACCCAACTGCCAGAAGTGCAGACCGGCGGTAAACAACGGACCGTACACGCGAGTCGCAAACTGCTGCATCCGTGCATACAAGGTGTCCATGCCCGACGCACGCGGCGCGGTCTGGATGATCCCGGCGTCCGGTGTGGCTTCCATCAAGCGCACCAGGCTGGTCAGGCATTCACCGCTCATCACGGAGTCCGCGTCGAGCACGACCATGTACTTGTAGTCACCGCCCCAACGACGGCAGAAGTCGTCGAGGTTGCCGCTTTTACGTTTCACGCGACGGCGACGGCGGCGATAGAAGATCTTGCCGAAGCCACCGGCTTCGCGGCAGACGTCCAGCCAGGCTTGCTGCTCGGCAACGCAGATGTCGGCGTCGTTACTGTCGCTGAGGACGAAGAAGTCGAAGCGATCCAGGTCACCCGTGGCCGCTACCGATTCAAACGTCGCACGCAGACCGGCAAATACACGCGGCACGTCTTCGTTGCAGATCGGCATCACCAATGCGGTGCGCGCGTCCTTTGGAATCGGCTCATTACCGGCACTTTTACCGGAGATGCGGTATTTATCGTGCCCGGTGAGCAACTCGAGGAAGCCCATCAGCGCGGTCCAGAAACCGGCCGACACCCAGCAGAACAGAATCCCGAACAGGATCAGGATGCTGGTTTGTAATGCGTATGGCAGCACTTGTGTGGCGGTTTGCAGCAGCGGTTGATGCAGCACTTCGTTGAGGTCGACGAACGACCAGCCCTGGTACGGCATGATGCCTTTCATGTACCAGCCGGCGACGATGGTCTGGCCGAGCATCAATACCAGCAGAATGTAGCGACGGATCGAACCCACAGTGCGCCAGCGAGCGGCCGGCAGCACACGTTCATCTTTCGGCGGAGCCGGCGGATTGGTGCGACCGGTCAGGCGGCGCCAGCCACGTACCAGAATGTTGGTGCGCCACGGCTCCGGCACGACTTTGGTCCGACGGATCGGCGGGGTCGCTTTGAGGCAAACCCGACCGCTGGCGTCGACCACCAGCATTTCCGCTTCTTCCAGTTCTTCAGCCGTGTTCAAGGTCAAACGACGGCCCACCGAGGCTTGGGCAGCCTCGGTCGGAGCGTCGAACGTCTGCGACGACAGACGCTGGTGCAATTCGCTGAAGGACTGGCAGCCCGCGAGTTCCGCGCGCTGCTCGTCGGTCATCGGTAGATGCGCCAGATACTCGGCAAGCGTCTCTGGCTGTATTTGAGAATTACTCATCGGCAGACAACTGATAGCTCCAGGTCTCGGTCAGGACTTCTTCAGTCGATGCCGATTCCGGTGTGGCTGGGGCCGCGTCGGCAGCGACTGGCTGCTTGGCGTCTTTATTAGCCTTGTCCTTGGCATCTGCAACCGGCTTGGCATCGGCCTGCTTGGCCTCTGCTTGCTTGGCTTCCTTGTCGGCTTTTTCCTGTTGCTTGGCGGCAACCTTGTCGGCTTTGGCGACAGACGAATTCGAGGCTGGAACCGACGTCTTGGCCAGGTCTGCCGGCACGATGTTCTGAACCAGGGCCGCGCGCATTTCGGTGGCTTTGCTCGCATCCTTGATCTTCATGCGCAGCGTCAGGCGCCAGCCCTTGGTTTCAGGGTTGTAACGCACGCTGTTCTCGACCAGTTCAGCGTTGTCGCCCACGCTGACCTGGCTGCGAACGTCCGCATCCGGTGGCAATGCCGCCAGGGACGGGCCTTCGAAGTCCACCAGATAAGCAACGCTACCGTCCGGCTGACGGATCAGGTTGGACTGTTTAACGTCACCGGTGGAGCGCAGGGTCTGTTTGACCCAGGCACTGTCAGGCGCGTGGATGGAAGCTTCGTCCATGGTCCAGTGCATGCGATAGGCAACATCGAGCGGCTGGCCAGGCTCTGGCAGTTTTTCCGGGTTCCAGAAAGCCACGATATTATCGTTGGTTTCATCGGCGGTCGGAATCTCGACCAGATCCACGGTACCCTTGCCCCAGTCACCCTTCGGCTCGATCCAGGCGCTTGGGCGCTTGTCGTAGCGATCGTCGAGGTCTTCATAGTGGCTGAAATCGCGGCCACGTTGCAGCAGACCGAAACCACGCGGGTTCTCGACCGAGAAGTTGCTCACCGACAGGTGTTTCGGGTTGTTCAACGGACGCCAGATCCATTCGCCGTTGCCGGCATGGATCGCCAGGCCGCTGGAATCGTGCAGCTCACGACGGTAGTTCAGCACTTTCGAAGGCTGGTTGGCGCCGAACAGGTACATGCTGGTCAATGGAGCAATACCCAGCTTGCCGACCTTGTCGCGCAGGAACATCTGCGCCTTGACGTCGACAATGGTGTCGCTGCCCGGACGCAGGGTCAGGCGATAGGCACCTGTCGCACGCGGCGAATCCAGCAACGCGAAAATCACCAGGTGCTTGTCACCCGGCTTCGGCTGTTGAATCCAGAACTCGGTGAAACGCGGGAATTCTTCGCCGGATGGCAATGCGGTATCAATCGCCATACCCCGGGCAGACAAACCATAAACGTGGCCCTTGCCGACGACGCGGAAGTAGCTGGCGCCGAGCATGGTCATGATTTCGTCTTGCTTGTCAGCCTTGTTGATCGGGTACAGCACCCGGAAACCGGCATAACCCAGTTGTTCGGTGGCCTTAGGATCGAACTTCACGTCGCCGAAATCGAAACGACTCGGGTCATATTTGATTTCTTCGACGGAATTAGCCGTGATTTCGTTGATTTTCACCGGTGTATCGAAATGCATACCCTGGTGATAGAACGACAGCTTGAACGGGGTTTTCTGATCCGCCCACTCGGCCTTCTCGGTCAGGAAACGAATTTTCTGATAGTCCGCGAATTTCATCTCGCGGAACTCGGTTGGCAGGTTACTGCGCGGAGCTTCGTATTTTTGCGCGGCCAGCTCTTTTGCCTTGACCGACACATCCTCCAGACTGAATGCCCAAAGCTGGCCGGCGCTGAATAGGCAGAGCAGTGCAGAGCCCGCTACCAGAGCGCTTCGGAACCGTTTGGCAGTCAATTTTGGTGCATTACAGGGACTAACAATCACGAGCAACCCTCGCCGAAAACAGATCAAAAAACCAACGGCCAGTTGAAGGGTTCGCACGGTCAACGGCATGAAAAAACCGACCTTGCAAACCACTCTTGCCAAGTTGGCGAGCATTGTTCCGACTCCGATGGGGCTAAATGATTCCCCAAACGGTTCAGGACAAGTCTCTACCTAAGTCAAAATGGACCAACGAACGCCGATCCCCGTAGCGCGCGATTATCTAGTAGGCCGCGTTACAACGCATCAGGCGCAACAAAGTATTTCTCGCGAAAAACGCCTGTTTACAGTCGAAAAGCTCTTAAAAAGTTGTTTCAAGCGCTTTCAGGTCTGTAACAGGAAGGTTACCGGGCCATCGTTGACCAGGTGCACCTGCATATCCGCGCCGAATCTACCTGATGCCACAGTGCCATGCACCTGTTTCGCTTTGCCTAATAGATAGTCGAAAAGCTCCTCACCCAACGCAGGAGGGGCCGCGGTCGAAAAACTCGGACGCAGCCCGCTTTTAGTGTCAGCAGCCAGGGTGAACTGTGAGACCAGCAGCAACCCGCCACCGACATCCGCCAGGGACAGATTCATCTTGCCCTCAGCGTCGCTGAATACCCGATAGTTAAGCAGCTTATTGAGAAGTTTGTCGGCGCTGGCCCGAGTATCCTCGGGCTCGACGGCGACCAGTACTAGCAACCCTTGGTCGATCGCCCCCACCACTTCCCCCGCGACCTCGACTCGCGCACCCCGTACGCGTTGCAACAACCCCTTCATGCTTCTTCGGGCGGCAGATCGAGCAAGCGGCGCGCCATCTGGCCGGCGGCCCGTACCAACGCATCGGTGATGCCCGGTTCGGCCGCTGCATGGCCGGCGTCACGGATGATCTGCAGCTCACTGTTCGGCCAGTTCTGGTGCAATTCCCAGGCGTTATCCAGCGGGCAAATCACATCGTAGCGACCGTGGATAATTACACCGGGCAAATGGGCAATCTTGCCCATGTCACGGATGAGCTGGTTGGGCTCAAGGAAGGCGTTGTTGGTGAAGTAGTGACATTCGATGCGTGCAATCGACAACGCGCGCTGAGGTTCCGAGAAGCGATCGACCACCAGCGGATTCGGACGCAACGTTGCGGTCCGGCCTTCCCACGTGGACCAGGCCTTGGCCGCATGCATCTGGGCAATCTGGTCGTTGCCGATCAGGCGCTTGTGGAAAGCGCTGAGCAAGTCGTCGCGCTCGTCCAGCGGGATCGGCGCAATGTAGTCCTGCCAGTAATCGGGGAACAGACGGCTGGCGCCTGCCTGGTAGAACCACTCGATTTCCTGCGGACGGCAGAGAAAGATCCCGCGCAGGATCAGGCCGTGGACACGCTCCGGGTGGGTTTGCGCGTAGGCCAGCGCCAGGGTTGAACCCCAGGAGCCGCCAAACAGCACCCATTTGTCGATGCCCAGATGCTTGCGAATTCGCTCAAGGTCGGCGACCAGATCCCAGGTGGTGTTGTTTTCGAGGCTGGCGTGGGGGGTGGAGCGACCGCAACCACGCTGGTCAAAGGTGACAATGCGATACAGGTTTGGATCGAAATACCGACGGCTCTGGGCATCACACCCGGCGCCGGGGCCGCCGTGGATGAACACCACCGGCAAACCTTCCGGTGAACCGCTTTCGTCGACGTAGAGCGTATGGGTGTCATCGACGGCCAGATCGTGCCGGGCGTGGGGTTTGATCTGTGGGTACAAAGTCTGCATTGCGCGCTCCGTAAGGGGTCGAGGTCATCCCTGTGGGGACTTCTATTATTCTGCCGTCCGGCATCATAAACCCGAATTACGTCAATGAGCATGCCCCTTGCTGCGTCAGAGTCTGTCAGCCAAAAACCCGAGCAGCGTTTCATAGAGTTCGTCCACCTCGGCGACCTGGCCGCGCGCGCGCAAACAGCCGTGAACCAGCCCTTCGCCATAGTACAACGTAGTGTCCACGCCAGCGGCTTCCAGTTGTTCGGCGTAGACCACACCGTCATCGCGCAGAGGATCGAATTGCGCGACGGCAATCAAGGCCGGCGGCAGTCCACCGAAATGCCCGGCGAGCAATGGCATGGCATAAGCGCCCGGCTGTCGGCTGCCGCGCAAGTACAAGGCGTGATAGCAATCGACATCGCTGCTGCTGAGTAACGGCGCGTCGATGCATTCGCTGCGCGATGGCGACTGCTGATCGCCGCCCAGGCCCGGATAGATCAGGACCTGCGCAGCGGGCAGTGGTTCGTGGGCATCGCGTAACGCCAGGCACAACGCCGCGGCCAGATTGCCGCCAGCACTGTCCCCCATCACCAGCGTCCGCGCTGGATCAAGTCGGAACGGCCCGGCACGCAACGCGCGCCAGACCTTGAGACAGTCATCGAATCCCGCCGGATATGGATGTTCGGGCGCCAGACGGTAATCAACGGCAATCACCAACACGCCGAGTGTCGAGGCGAGCTCGGCGCAGATGAAGTCGTGGGAATCCAGATCGCCGACCACCCATCCGCCACCGTGCAGATACACGATGCACGGGCACGTATCGGACGATGGCGAGGCGTGTGGCTGATACGACCTGACGGCCACACCGGCCAAATCGAAATCGACGACATAGAGCCCTTCAGGACGCGGCGGGGTAAACGCCTGGCACATCTCGCTGTAGGCCAGGCGCAAACCGGCGAGGCTGGTGTCGGTGCTGTTGAAGCTGACGGTTTTCTCGACGAAGGCCGTCATCTGTTCGGAAAGCAGGTAGGGAGTCATGAGCCAGTGTCAGTCCGTCAGAATTTCGTGAACAGGGCCTTTGTGGCGAGGGGGCACTCGTCATTACCGATGGGTCAGTTTTTCAAACTGGCCTGTACGGTTGCGAGGCCGTCCTTGCCATCAAAACTGGACACGCCCGCCAGCCAGCGCTGCAAATCTTCCGGGTGATCGCGCAACCATTGCCTGGCCACGTCCTGCGGCGTCTTGCGTTCCATGATCGGCACCATCAACTGGCTTTCCTGGGACGCGGTAAACGTCAGGTTTTCCAGCAGACGATTGACGTTCGGGCAACGCTGGGCGTAATCCGGCGCGGTGACGGTGGAAACGGTGGCCGCGCCTTCGTTCGGCCCATACACGTCTTCACTGCCCGTCAGGTAGGCGATCTTCATGTTGATGTTCATCGGGTGCGGCGTCCAGCCGACGAACACCACGAATTCCTTGCGATTCACCGCGCGTTGCACGGCGGCAAGCATGCCGGCCTCACCGGACTCGATCAGTTTGAAATCCTTCAAGCCAAAGTGATTGGTCTCGATCATGGTTTTGATTGTGGTGTTGGCGCCGCTACCCGGCTCGATGCCATAAATCTTGCCACCGAGCTGGTCCTTGAATTTTGCGATATCGGCGAAGGTTTTCAGTCCGGCGGCGGCCACATAGTCCGGCACCGCGAGCGTCGCCTGGGCATCGGCCAGGCTCGGTTTGTCCATGACCTTCACTTGATTGGCGGCCACGAACGGCGCGATGTTTTTGTCCATCGCCGGTTTCCAGTAACCAAGGAAGATGTCGAGCCGCTTGTCGCGGATGCCGGCGAAGATGATTTGCTGCACGGCGCTGGTTTGCTTGCTTTCGTAGCCCAGGCCATTGAGCAGCACATCGGCCATGCCGCTGGTGGCGATGACGTCGGTCCAGTTGACCACGCCCATGCGCACGGCTTTGCAGGAAGCATCGTCACTGGCCAGGACGCTGGTGCTCAAAAGAGCCGTGCCGCAGAGGATTGAGAGACAGCGGGTGAACAGTCTTTTCATCGTGAGAGTCTCGTGCGGCAGATTATTGTGAGGGCCGGTGTCTTCGTGCACCGTGCTCAGCACATTACGCAGCAGCGAGAGGGTAAAAGCGAACTGTGGCGACCGAGATTTGCACGGTGGCGACGGTACTGCCCAGTTCTGCCCCAACTCCCGTTGCACCGCATGGATGTTTTCGGCCGGGTTGCCGTAATGCCGGGTGATGTGGCCGCCCTTGAAACGACCGTTCAGCACATGGCTGTAGTCGCCGTGAGGCGCGCAGATTGCTTCCAGCTGAGTGGCCAAGCGTTGATATTCATTCAGCGAGAGGGTGCAAAAAAAACAAAACAATATAACCAAACAATATAAAAAACTGTCAGAAGTACCAGCAGACAAAAAACCTGAAGAAATATTAAATCGACAAGGTAGCCGTAATTTCACCCTCCTCGAATATAATATTTCAATCCGGGAAATGTATTATGAGCACACCCTCAACCTCACAAATACTTAATGAAGAATTCACTGCCACCATAAAACTCCCAGCTGGAAACTTCGCATTCAAAGCAAACAAGATAAACATAAAAGAGAGCATTGATTCTTCAGGGAGTAAATGCTGGGAGCTACAGGCCTTCCACGATATTTTTAAAGACTTCCCCCCCAAAGCTGGCTTAGCAGGCATCAAAGAGGTTATCGCAATTCACTTATATATCGGAGCAGAGCTCAAGGGAACAAACGAAGCGCTGGTCTCCGCACGCC
Organism: Pseudomonas mucoides; assembly: GCF_015461845.1. Lineage (GTDB taxonomy): Bacteria > Pseudomonadota > Gammaproteobacteria > Pseudomonadales > Pseudomonadaceae > Aquipseudomonas > Aquipseudomonas mucoides. The sequence goes on from NZ_JACOPW010000008.1 coordinate 108,238, forward strand.
TCCCGCCCAACGTGATCAAACACAGTGGAAACCTATTCAAGATAGTCGACAGAAACCCTGACAAAGACAATCTGATAGATACGACCGATAACTACCGGGGCATCGAAGGCTCGACAAGTTACGAGTGGGATCAACAGCGAACACGGATCAACGGCACTTTCAATCTTCTGGTAATGGACCACGACAATCCAGGCCCCACTACAGATATCCGAATAATGAATGGAAACTTCAATTTATTAAACAGAGGCCAACATTCTATTTAATTCCAGCTCAATACAGAGGGCGATTTTCCACCATCAAAAATCGCCCCCACCCTTAATCATCCCCTCACTCTGCGCGGGAATGATCGATCAGTCAGCCGTAGTGGTTTTCGCCCCAGGCCAGCAGGCCTTGCAGCAATTCCTTGAGCACCACTTGCGTCGGCTCGGCCAGATCCGGGCGATAGCGGAACGGCTCGAACTCTTCCATGTAGGTGCACTGCCCCAACTCCAGTTGCACCGCATGGATGTTTTCGGCCGGGTTGCCATAATGCCGGGTGATGTGGCCGCCCTTGAAACGACCGTTCAGCACATGGCTGTAGTCGCCGTGACGCGCGCAGATGGCTTCCAGCTGAGTGGCCAACTGCGGATCGCAACTGGCGCCATTGAAGGTGCCAAGATTGAAGTCCGGTAGTTTGCCGTCGAACAGGTGCGGGATGATCGAGCGGATCGAGTGCGCGTCGAACAGCAACGCATAGCCGAACTCGGCTTTCAGTCGCGCCAGCTCGTTTTGCAAGGTCGTGTGATACGGCGTCCAGATCTGCTCCAGATAGGTCGCGCGCTCCTCTTTCGACGGCTCCAGCCCTTCACGGAACAATGGAATGCCGTCGAACAGCGTCGCCGGGTACAGACCGGTGGTCGCGCCGACATACAAAGGCTTGTCGTCGGATGGCCGGTTCAGGTCGATCACGAATCGCGAATACTCGGCTGCCAACGTACTCGCGCCCAACTCTGCAGCAAACGCGTAAAGCTGCGGAATGTGCCAGTCGGTGTCCGGCAGGCTGCGGGCGTCGGGGATCAACCCGGCTTCGACCGCCGGGGTCAGGCGCAGGCCGGCGTGGGGCATGCTGATCAGCAGCGGCACGCGGCCTTGTTTGAAGTTCAGAACCTTATCCACAATTGCTCTCCTAAACGCTTGTCTCGACGCCGTGACGCACGACGCGTTTTTCCAGGTCACCGCCCAGCCAGTACGACAGGTCGGCCGGACGATCGATTTGCCAGGCGACAAAATCCGCGACCTTGCCAGCTTCCAGCGAACCGTGGGTGTCGGCCATGCCCAGCGCGGTGGCGGCATGAATCGTTGCACCGGCCAGTGCTTCTTCCGGGGTCATGCGGAAACAAGTGCAGGCCATGTTCAGCATCAAGCGCAACGACAGCGCCGGCGAGGTGCCGGGGTTGAGGTCGCTGGCGATGGCGATTTTCACCCCGTGCTTGCGCAGGGCTTCCATGGGCGGCAACTGGGTTTCCCGCAGAAAGTAGAACGCGCCCGGCAGCAGCACGGCGACGGTGCCGGACTTGGCCATGGCGATGGCGTCGTCCTCGGTCATGAACTCCAGGTGATCCGCCGACAGTGCGTGATAACGCGCCGCCAGACTCGAACCGTGCAGCGACGACAGTTGTTCGGCGTGCAGCTTCACCGGCAAACCGAGCTCCTGTGCGGTGACGAACACGCGCTCGACCTGCGCCGGCGAGAACGCCAGGTATTCGCAGAAGGCATCCACGGCATCCACCAGCCCTTCGGCGGCCAGGGCCGGGAGCATGTCGGCGCAGATGTGATCGATGTAGTCGTCGGCGCGATCGGCGTATTCCGGCGGCAAGGCGTGAGCGGCCAGGCAGGTGCTGCGCACGCTCACCGGCAGTTCGGCGCCGAGACGGCGGATCACGCGAAGGATTTTGCGTTCGCTGGCCAGGTCGAGGCCGTAGCCGGATTTCATCTCGACGGTGGTCACGCCGTCGCGCATCAAGCTCTTCAGACGCTTGGCGGCACTGGCGAACAGTTCGTCTTCGGTCGCCGCACGAGTAGCGCGCACGGTGCTGGCGATGCCACCACCGGCCGCGGCGATTTCCGCGTAGCTGACGCCTTGCAGACGCTGTTCGAATTCACCGCTGCGGTTACCGCCAAACACCGTGTGGGTATGGCAGTCGATCAGGCCCGGAGTCACCCAGGCCCCTTTAAGATCATTGACTGCCGGGTACTCGCCCGACGGCAGTTCAGCGCGTGGGCCGATCCACTCAATGTGCGCACCTGACGTCACGATGGCCGCATCCTCGATGATCGAGTAGACGCCTTGCGCCATGGTTGCGACGTGGCAGTGTTGCCAGAGAGTTTTCATCCGTGGCCTCCGTTAGGTTATCGATGAGAAAAAGAAGGTTCCCGCTCTACCGGTACTGCCTTCCCTGCCGCCGGTTTTACCCACGTCAGGTAGGCCAGCACCAGCAATACAATCCAGACCACGCCGACGATCAGAGCCGCCTGGGTGTCCGGGAAATAGCCCAGCACGCCGAAAATGAACAGCATGAAGGCAATCGCTGCCATCGGCGCATAGGGCCAGAACGGCACCGGGAATTTCAGTTCGGCGACCTGTTCGCGGCTCATGGAACGACGCATGGCCACCTGGGTGAACAGAATCATCAACCAGACCCAGACTGTTGCGAAGGTGGCAATGGAGGCGATCAACAGAAACACGTTTTCCGGAATCAGGTAGTTGAGCAGCACGCCCAGCAGCAGCGCGGCACTCATGACCACCACGGTCATCCATGGCACACCGTTGCGCGACAAGCGGGCAAAGCCTTTGGGTGCGTGCCCTTGCTGGGCCAGACCGTACATCATGCGGCCCGCCCCGAAGATGTCACTGTTGATCGCCGACACCGCCGCCGAGATCACCACGATATTGAGAATGGTCGCCGCCGAGCTGATCCCCAGATTGTCGAAAATCTGCACGAACGGGCTGCCCTGGCTGCCGATCTGCTGCCATGGAAAAATCGACATCAGTACGAACATCGTCAGCACGTAAAACAGCAGGATACGCAACGGTACGGCATTGATCGCCCGGGGCAGCACGTGCTGCGGGTCTTTGGCTTCGCCGGCCGTCACACCGATGATTTCGATGCCGCCAAACGCAAACATCACCACCGCAAACGAAGCGATCAGGCCGCCCACGCCATTGGGCATGAATCCGCCATGGCTCCAGAGATTGCTGATGTCGGTCGCCTGAGCACCGGGTGCCGTGCTGATGCCGAACAGCATGATGCCAAAGCCGCCAAGGATCATCGCAACGATAGCTGCCACTTTGAGCAGCGACAGCCAGAACTCCATTTCACCGAAGACTTTGACGTTGCACAGGTTCAAGCCGCCGACCACCGAAACGATGCCCAGCACCCAGATCCAGCGGGCGACTTCCGGAAACCAGAAGCCCATGTAAATACCGAACGCGGTGACGTCGGCCATGCCGACGATGACCATTTCAAACGCGTAGGTCCAACCGAGGATGAAGCCCGCCATCGGCCCCAGATAGGTGCTGGCGTAGTGGCCAAAAGAGCCGGCCACCGGATTGTGCACCGCCATCTCGCCGAGGGCGCGCATGACCATGAACACCGCCGCGCCACCAATCAGGTATGCGAGCAGTACCGCAGGCCCGGCCATTTGAATGGCCGAGGCAGAACCGTAAAACAGCCCGGTGCCGATCGCCGATCCCAGTGCCATGAAGCGAATATGTCGGGCAGAGAGCCCGCGTTTCAAACCTTTTGCTGGCTGTTGCATTTCTCGTCCTTAATTATTCTTATTCGACTCAAAATCGTATCGCGAGCAGGCTCGCTCCCACAGGGGTTGTGTGAACACTGGAGATCCACTGTGGGAGCGGGCTTGCTCGCGAAGAGGCCATTACAGGCTAGGCAGCAACTTCACCGACAACAGCTCGTTCAGGCAACGCGTTGCCAACAACTCGGTCGCGGCATTGATGTCCGGTGCAAAGAAGCGATCCTTCTCATAGAACGGCACTTCTTTACGCAAGATGGCACGCGCCTTTTCCAGTTTCGCCGAAGTCTTCAAACCATTGCGCAAGTCCAGGCCCTGAGCCGCCGCCAGCCATTCCACCGCCAGCACGCCACGGGTGTTTTCAGCCATTTCCCACAGACGCTTGCCTGCCGCCGGAGCCATGGACACGTGGTCTTCCTGGTTCGCCGAAGTCGGCAGGCTGTCCACCGAATGCGGATGCGCCAAGGCCTTGTTCTCACTGGCCAGTGCCGCCGCCGTCACCTGAGCGATCATGAACCCGGAGTTCACGCCACCGTTAGCCACCAGGAACGGGGGCAGTTGCGACATGTGTTTGTCCATCATCAGCGAGATACGACGTTCGCTCAGGGAACCGATTTCAGCGATGGCCAACGCCATGTTGTCGGCGGCCATGGCCACCGGTTCGGCGTGGAAGTTACCGCCGGAAATCACATCACCTTCAGCAGCGAATACCAGCGGGTTATCCGACACGGCGTTGGCTTCGATCGCCAACACTTCGGCAGCCTGACGGAACTGGGTCAGGCAGGCGCCCATGACTTGTGGCTGGCAGCGCAGGGAGTACGGGTCCTGGACCTTTTCGCAGTTTTCATGCGAGTCGGACACTTCGCTGCGCTCGCCCAGCAGATCACGGTAAGCGGCAGCGGCGTCGATCTGGCCTTTCTGGCCACGGGCAGCGTGGATGCGTGCGTCGAACGGCGAGCGCGAGCCCAATACCGCTTCAACGGTCAGCGCGCCCAGCGCGACAGCGCCAGCGAACAGGTCTTCACCCTCGAACAGACCGCGCAAGGCGTAAGCAGTCGATACCTGAGTGCCGTTCAGCAGCGCCAGGCCTTCTTTTGCGGCCAGGGTCAGCGGGGTCAGGCCAGCGATTTTCAGCGCTTCGGTGGCTTCCATCCATTCGCCCTTGTAGCGCGCCTTGCCTTCGCCCAGCAGCACCAGCGACATGTGCGCCAGAGGCGCCAAATCGCCGGAAGCACCGACCGAACCTTTCAATGGAATGTGCGGGTAAACCTCGGCGTTGATCAGGGCGATCAGCGCGTCGATGACCACGCGACGAATCCCGGAAAAACCACGGCTCAGGCTGTTGACCTTGAGCACCATGACCAGGCGTACCAGCGCGTCGCTGATCGGCTCGCCGACACCGGCGGCGTGGGACAAAACGAGCGAGCACTGGAGGTTTTCCAGGTCTTCGCTGGCGATACGGGTCGAGGCCAGCAAGCCGAAACCGGTGTTGATGCCATAAGCGGTGCGGTTCTCGGCGAGGATCTGTTCCACGCAGGCCACGCTGGCTTCGATCTGGGCCGAGGCGCTGTTGTCGAGGGTGATTTTGACCGGTTGCTGATAAACATCACGCAGTTGGGCAAGGCTCAGTTGGCCGGGAATCAAATTAAGCGCAGTCACATCATTCTCCTTTTGAGAGTTTTTATTAACTCACCAGACGCTCCGGAGATTTCCGTTGTCCGTCGCGTCTCGCTTTTGGGGAGACGCGCCTTGGCACGCTGGTGTTATGGAAATCAGTTCAGGTTCGGCAACGCGTTGTGCAGCAAAATCGGGTCTTTCAACACACCGGCAGCGGCGGCGATGTCCGGTGCAAGCCAGCGGTCCTGGTCGTAGGCCGGAACCCGCTCGCGCAGCAGACGCCACGCGACATCGGTGCCAGCGCCAAAGCGTTGCTCTTTCAAGAATTCAAACGCCTGAGCCGCCAGCAAGTACTCGATGGCAAGGATCTGCGTGCAGTTTTCCAGCGCACGATGCAGCTTCAGCGCGGCGTTGGTGCCCAGGCTCAAGTGGTCTTCCTGCAGGCCCGACGTAACGTAGTTGTCGAGCACGGCGGGTTGCGCCAATTGCCGGTTTTCCGCGCACAGGGACGCGGCGACGTACTGAACGATCATCATCCCGGAGTTGACGCCCGGATTGGCCACCAGAAACGCCGGCAGACCGCTGACGTGCGGGTTGATCAGGCGATCGAGGCGACGTTCGGCGATGGAGCCGATTTCAGCCATGGCGATGGCCAGCAGGTCCGCTGCCATCGCTACGGACTGGCCGTGCGGGTTGGCTTGGGAAACGACGCGGTAGTTGTCCGGCGTGCCCAGCACCAACGGGTTATCGGTGGCGCCGTTGAGTTCGTTTTCGATTTGTTGAGTCGCGTGAACCAGCTGGTCACGGGCAGCGCCGTGGACCTGCGGGATCGAGCGAATGCTCAGGGCGTCCTGGGTACGAATACCTTTGCTGCTGGCGATCACTTCACTGCCATCGAGCACCGCGCGCAGGTTGACGCCGACTTGCTGCATGCCCGGGTGCGGCTTGAGCGCAATGATCTCGGCGTCGAACGCATCGATCTGACCGCGCTGGGCTTCAAAACTCATGGCGCCGATCACATCGGCCCATTGCAGCAAATGCGCGGCGTCGGCAATCGCCAGGCAACTGAGGCCGGTCATGCACGGCGTACCGTTGACCAGGCACAAACCGTCCTTGGCGCCGAGCTTGACCGGTTGCAGACCTTCTTCGGCCAGGGCTTGCTGAGCGGAAACGATTTGCCCGCGATAGCTGACATTGCCAACACCCAGCAGCGCGATGCCGATGTGCGCCATGTGCGTCAGGTAGCCCACGGAACCCTGGGACGGCACTTGCGGGGTGATGCCACGGTTGAGCAGCGCTAGCAGGGCTTCGACCACTTGGCGGTGCAGGCCGGATTTGCCGTGACTGTAGTTGACGACGGCGGCGCACATGATGGCGCGCGTCTGCTCGTTGGTCAGCGGTGCACCCACGCCACAGGCGTGGCTGAGCAGGGTGTTGCGCGACAACTGGCTGAGTTGTTCATCTTGCAGGGAGACGTTGCACAACGCGCCCAGCCCGGTGTTGATGCCATAGGCACGCTCGCCGCTGGTGACAATGCGCTGGACGATGCCCTGGGCGTTTTCAATGCGTGCCCAGACCGGCGCCGACAGCTCAAGCTGCGCGCCATGACGGGCAACGGCGACCACATCCTGCCAGCGGACCTGCGCTTCGGTGATAACGATTTTTTCAGCCTGGGACATCTTTGACCTCGTGCGTAAAACCTGAATATTGATGCAGCTTTACCGGCCCCATCGCGGGCAAGCCCGCTCCCACAGTGTTCTGTTGTGTGAAGAAAATTTATGCAACACAACCAATCCCTGTGGGAGCGGGCTTGCCCGCGATGAGGCCGGCAAAAGTCACCGCAAATCTTTTAAACCACTGCAGCCCGACGCTGAACAAACCGGTCGACATATTCATCCGCCGGCGAATGCAGGATCTCGCGCGGGGTGCCGACCTGAATCAGGCGGCCGTCCTTGAGGATCGCGATACGGTTGCCGATGCGCACGGCCTCGTCGAGGTCGTGGGTGATGAAGACGATGGTCTTGTGCAGGGTCTTTTGCAGTTCCAGCAACTGGTCCTGCATCTCGGCGCGAATCAACGGGTCAAGGGCACTGAACGCTTCGTCCATCAGGATGATGTCGGTGTCGGCGGCCAAGGCGCGGGCCAGGCCCACACGCTGACGCATGCCGCCCGAGAGCTGATGCGGGTATTTGTTTTCGTAGCCCTTGAGGCCCACGGTGTTGATCCAGTGCAGCGCGCGCTCGGAGCACATTTGCTTGCTCTCGCCGCGCACTTTCAGGCCGTAGGCGACGTTGTCCACCACAGTCTTGTGCGGCAGCAGGCCGAAGCTCTGGAACACCATGCTGATCTTGTGCCGGCGAAATTCGCGCAGGGCTTCCATGTCGTATTGCAGGATGTCCACGCCGTCCACCAGGATCGCGCCGCTGGTCGGGTCGATCAGGCGGTTGAAGTGGCGCACCAGGGTCGATTTGCCGGAACCCGACAGGCCCATGATCACGAAGATCTCGCCCGTGCCGATGCTCAGGGACAGATCGTTCACGCCGACTACGCAGCCGGTTTCGGACAGCACCTGGTCTTTGGTCTTGCCCTGGCCAATCATCGCCAGCGCATCCTTGGAGCGGTTGCCGAAAATCTTGAAGACGTTTTTGACTTCAATCTTGCTCACGGTCGCGTTGTTCATTTGCTCACCTCATGCCGTGCCCGACCGTACGCCTGAGTAATGCGGTCGATCACCACAGCCAGAATCACGATCGCCAGACCGGCTTCCAAGCCACGTCCGACGTTGAGGGTCTGAATCCCCACCAGTACGTCTTCGCCCAAGCCACGGGCACCAATCATCGAGGCAATCACGACCATCGACAGCGCCATCATGGTGGTCTGGTTGATCCCGGCCATGATGCTCGGCAGGGCCAGGGGCAGTTGCACGCCAAACAGTTGCTGCCAGCGGTTCGCACCGAAGGCGTTGATCGCCTCCATCACTTCACCATCAACCTGGCGAATGCCCAGGTCGGTCAAGCGAATCAGCGGGGGGGCGGCGTAGATCACGGTGGCGAAAATCGCCGGGACCTTGCCCAGACCGAACAGCATCAGCACCGGGATCAGGTACACGAAGCTCGGCATGGTTTGCATGATGTCGAGCAACGGCATCAGCACCGAACGCAGGCGATTGCTACGTGCCGAGAGAATGCCCAGCGGAATGCCGATCAGCACCGAAATGATCGTCGCGACCATCATCAGCGCCAGGGTTTGCATCAGCTTGTCCCAGAGGCCGACCGCACCCACCAGGAACAACAACCCGACAATCACGGCCGTGGTCACGACTTTGCGCGTGGCGTGCCAGGCAATGCCCGCGACGATGGCGAGCATCAACCACCAAGGCGCCGCACGCAGCAGGCCTTCAAGGTTGACGATGGCCCACAGCAGCGTGTCAGAGATCTGCCGGAACACGTCGCCGTAGTTGGTGACCAGCGAATCGACCCAACCGTTGACCCAGTCGGCGATGGAAAAGGTAAAGCTTTCGGGAAACATAGGAGACTCTCAATCAAGGGGTTGCGATCAAGCGTCCGACTGCCGCTACCGGCAGTCGGAGAGGCTCAACCTACAAGGCCGCGTCGATTTTCTTGGCTGCGTCTTCGCTCACCCACGCGTGCCAGACTTCAGGATGTTCCTTCAAGAAGATCTTCGCCAGTTTTGGCGACTCGATCCGCTCTTTGGTCATGCGCCCAAGGTTCTGGTTGAGGATGTCGATTGGCACGTTGACCTTTTCCAGCACGGCCACCAGTTCCGGGGCCTGTTCGTGGAAAGTCTTGGACAGGCCGACCTTGATATCCACGGTCTTGTTCACGCCTGGTTTCTCTTCGAGTTTCACCGCGTCGATCTGGCCCATCAGTGGGGTTGGCGACCAGTAGTAGAACAGGATCGGCTCGCCACGCTTGTAGCTCGACAGCACGGCCGCATCCAGCGCCGGGCCGGTGCCTGGGCGGAAGTTGGTGTAGGTGCTTTCCAGGCCGTAGCTCTTCAGCATTTCGCTGTTGTCCAGCTCGCAGGTCCAGCCGGCCGGGCAGTTGTAGAAACGGCCCTTGGAGGGCTCTTCAGCGTCCTTGAAAATCGCCGAGTATTTGCCCAGGTCGGCAATGTTTTTCAGGTCGGGAGCTTTGGCTTCCAGCTTGCGCTTGGCATCGCCTTCGATGACGTAACGCGGCACGTACCAGCCTTCGATAGCGCCCACCACAGGTGCGCCGACACCGACGACCTTGCCGGCCTTCTCGGCCTTGTTCCAGACTTCGCTGCGACCGACCCACTCTTCGGCAAACACCTGAATGTCGTTGCTGCTCAGGGCGTTTTCCATGGTGATGGAGTTGCCCGGCAGGCTGTCGGTCTTGCAGTCGTAGCCCTTCTCCAACACGACTTGCATCACGTCGGTCAGCAGCATCGCGCTTTCCCAGTTCAGGCCGGCAAATTTCACCGGTTTGCCCGACTCGCACCAACCAGCCGCCTGAGTGGCGCCAGCACTGGCCAGCAGGCCTATGGAAAGCAATGTGGTCAGCAGGGTCTTGTTCGATTTCATTGTTGTGACGCTCCTAATCATGAATTGGCTTACGGCAGTCAAGAGGCATCCAGCCCTGTCCACGTCCAATCAGGCCTGCGTCGCAACGCGACCGGTCCCGTTTGTTTTAGGTTGTACAACACTGTCCTGCTCGATCGGCAGAATCAGTTGATCGGGCACGGTGCCGTGCCATTTTTTCGCACACACGTAATACAGGGCCGCGGGAATCACCAGACCGATGATCCAGGAGATATCCACATCACCCAGGGCCGCCACCAGCGGACCGGTATAGAACTTGGTGGAGATGAACGGCAACTGCACCAGCACACCGAAGACATAGACGCTGATACCGAGGGCGTTCCAACGGCCGTAGCGACCGTTAGGATCGGCCAGTGCCGGCACGTCATAGCGCTCGCGGGTGATGCAGTAGTAATCCACCAGGTTGATCGCGCTCCATGGCGTGAAGAACGCCAGCAGGAACAGGATGAAGGACTTGAACGCACCGAGGAACGAGTGCTGGCCGAGCAACGCCATCAGGGTCGCAGCACCAACGATCACCAGCACGAAGACCAGACGCTGCAGGCGCGATACTTTCAGGTCACCACGGAAACCGCTGATGATGGTCGCAATGCACATGAAGCTGCCGTAGGAGTTCAGCGTGGAGATGGTGACCTTGCCGAACGCGATGCTGAAATACAGCAGCGCAGCGGTGGCACCGGTACCGCCCAGACCAACGATGTAGGCGACTTCATGCCCAGCGAATTGGCCATTGGCCGATGCAGCAGCGAACACGCCGAGGACCATCGCGACCTGCGCACCAATGACCGAACCTGCGCCTGCGGCAAAAAAAGTTTTCACCGAAGAAATCTTGCTCGGCAGGTAGCGCGAGTAGTCAGCCACATAAGGGCCGAAAGCGATCTGCCAGGAGGCCGCGAGCGATACCGCAAGCAAGAAACTGCTCCAGCTGAAGTGGCGGATTTGCAACAGTGCGCCCACATCAACCTGGCTCATCAGACGGCTGAACAGATAAACAAAGGCAATCACGCCAATGACACTGGCCACACGGCCGATCCAATGGATCACCCGATAACCGAGCACCGTGACCAGCACGATGACACTGGCGAAAATAAGGATGCCGACGCTGTCGCTGACGCCAAACAACTGGCCCAGCGCCTGACCGGAAAGCACGGTACCTGTTGCGGTGAAGCCCAGGTACATCAAGCAGACCAGCACGATCGGGATGGCCGCGCCATACACGCCGAACTGGACCCGACTGGAAATCATCTGCGGCAGGCCCAGCTTGGGACCTTGCGCCGCATGCAACGCCATGACCCCGCCGCCGAGCAGTTGACCAATCAACAGACCGATCAACGACCAGAACACATCACCGCCCAACACCACGGCCAGGGCCCCGGTGACAATCGCGGTGATTTGCAGGTTGGCACCCATCCACAGGGTGAACTGGCTAAATAGACGACCGTGTCTTTCCGCTTCCGGGATGTAGTCGATCGAGCGCTTCTCGATCAACGGTTTGTTGCCTGCACGTTCGCTGACAGCCATGGTTCAACCTCTGTGGATTGTTTTGTAGGTTTACGCAATCCCTGTAGCAGCTGCCGCAGGCTGCGTTGGGTTGCGAAGCGACCCCGGCATTCCAATGTGGAACGAAGGTCCTTCGGCCCTTAACGCAGCCTTCGGCAGCTGCTACTCGGGTTGTTTATTTGCCGGTAATCATCGGCAGGTTCAGCCCTTGTTCATTGGCGCAGTCGATCGCGATCTGGTAACCCGCATCGGCGTGACGCATAACGCCGGTCGCCGGGTCGTTATGCAGCACGCGAGCAATACGCTCGGCCGCTTCGTCCGTACCGTCGCAGACAATCACCATGCCCGAGTGCTGTGAGAAGCCCATGCCGACACCGCCGCCGTGGTGCAGGGACACCCAGGTCGCGCCGCTCGCCGTGTTCAGCAGAGCGTTGAGCAGTGGCCAGTCGGATACGGCATCGGAACCGTCCTGCATCGATTCGGTTTCTCGGTTCGGGCTGGCGACCGAACCGGAGTCCAGGTGGTCGCGACCGATCACGATCGGCGCGGACAATTCACCGCTGCGCACCATTTCGTTGAAGGCCAGGCCGAGCTTGGCGCGCAGACCCAGGCCAACCCAGCAGATACGCGCCGGCAGACCCTGGAAGCTGATGCGCTCGCGGGCCATGTCCAGCCAGTTGTGCAGGTGGGCGTCGTCCGGGATCAGCTCTTTTACCTTGGCGTCGGTCTTGTAGATGTCTTCGGCGTTGCCCGACAGTGCAGCCCAACGGAATGGGCCGATGCCGCGGCAGAACAGTGGACGGATGTAAGCCGGTACGAAGCCTGGGAAGTCGAATGCGTTTTCCACGCCTTCTTCCTGGGCCATCTGACGGATGTTGTTGCCGTAGTCGAAGGTCGGGATGCCCATTTTCTGGAAATCCAGCATCGCTTTAACGTGCACGGCCATCGATTGCTTGGCGGCTTTGACCACAGCAGCAGGCTCGGTCTTGGCGCGAGCGCGGTACTCTTCCCAGGTCCAGCCGGCCGGCAGGTAACCGTTGAGCGGGTCGTGGGCGCTGGTCTGGTCAGTGACCATGTCCGGGCGTACGCCACGACGAACCAGTTCCGGCAGGATTTCAGCGGCGTTACCCAGCAGTGCGATGGAAATCGCTTTGCCTTCTTTGGTGTATTTTTCGATGCGCGCCAGTGCGTCGTCGAGGTCTTTGGCCTGCTCGTCGACGTAGCGGCTGTTCAAACGGAAATCGATGCTGACCTGTTGGCATTCGATGTTCAGCGAGCAAGCGCCAGCCAGAGTGGCGGCCAGAGGCTGGGCGCCGCCCATGCCGCCCAGACCGGCGGTCAGGACCCAACGACCTTTCAGGTCATCGTTGTAGTGTTGGCGACCGGCTTCGACGAAGGTTTCGTAGGTGCCCTGGACGATGCCCTGGCTGCCGATGTAGATCCAGCTGCCGGCGGTCATCTGGCCGTACATGGCCAGGCCTTTGGCGTCCAGCTCGTTGAAGTGTTCCCAGCTCGCCCAGTGTGGCACCAGGTTGGAGTTGGCGATCAGTACGCGCGGTGCATTGGTGTGAGTCTTGAACACGCCGACCGGCTTGCCGGATTGCACCAGCAGCGTCTCGTCGTCGTTCAGGTTGGTCAGGCTTTCGACGATCTTGTCGTAGCACTCCCAGTTACGTGCCGCACGTCCGATACCACCGTAAACCACCAGTTCTTTAGGGTTCTCGGCGACTTCCGGGTCGAGGTTGTTCATCAGCATGCGCAGCGGCGCTTCGGTCAGCCAGCTCTTGGCGGTCAGCTTGTTACCGCGTGCGGCACGGATTTCAACGTTACGAAACTTGGTAGGTTTCTGGGTATTGTCAGTCACGAAAAAGACTCCTCAGCGATCAATTCAAACCAACCCTGGCAGTGGGCAAGCCAGCCTGTGCGCATCGTTGCGCCACAAGCGAATCAGTGGACGCTGCGGAGAGTCTCGGTCGACTCATACGCATACGTCTTTACTTGTACATACAAGCATATGCAATCAAGCGGCCAACTTGTTTGATGGGTGTTCAAGAAAGTTTTTGGATGGGCTGGAACGCTTGTAGATCAAGGGTTCTGGTAGAGATGAAATTTTTCGGGGGGATTGTTGCAGAAGGGTGACGGCTGTTACTTGAGCGAGGTTTTGCGCCACGCTGGGGCGTTCGGTAACAAGATGGTGCGCGCAGGGGAACAGTTTTTGCGAGGCAAAAAGCATCGCGGGCAAGCCCGCTCCCACAGGGAAATCATCGTACCTGTGGGAGCGGGCTTGCCCGCGATAGAGGCGACTTGATATTGAATCAGTGCGCAGTCAGTTCGATCACACAGCATGGGCCATTGCTGGAGACTTCCAACAACCCAGTGTTACCGTCCAGTTGCAGGCAATCATGGCGACCCAGTTGCGAAACGCTGTTACCGGCTTTCACCTCCAATGCGTCGGCGATGCTGAACACCAACACGGTCCCCGCCGAACTGAAAAACCGCTGCTCACCCGCCAGCCACTGCAACCGCGCGCTGTAACGTTGCGGCGCATAAATCAGGTTGAAATCGCGGATCGGCCCGCCGAGCAGTGTGCAGGACACTTCGCTCTCACCACTGAAGGCAAACGGGTGCAGCGGTAACAACGGATGCGTGTCCTGGCCATCCACCCGCAAGGTCATGCCGTCACCTTGCAGCACAGTGATGACCCGCTCGTAACCGGTGAATGTCGAGAAACCACCCGACTCGCCGATGTCGGCAATCGACAGGCGCCAGCCGAAACCCTCAAGGCCAACGCCCGCATCGCGGGTGATTTCTTCAGTGCTGCCGCCGCCGTTTTTCCACGGCATGCGCGGGTAATCTTTGGCGCGTAAAACCATTGTTCTCATTTATGAAACCGACCTTCCAGACGATGACGGGAACCGGGGTGGATCAAACGGGCGGCGGTCACGGGCTGACGGCCGGACCAGGTGCGGCGACGAATCAGCAGGCACGGCTCGCCCTTTTCAATCTGCAGCAATTTGCACTCCGACGCCTCGGCCAGAATCGCCTCGACCACGTGCTCACCTTCGGTCAGCGGCGCGACCTGGTTCAAGTAGGCATAAGGCGTTTGCAGGGTGAAATCCTGCTTGAGGTACTCCGGGGCGACCAGCGCGTTGACGAAACGGTCTTCGATTTGCACCGGGATATCGTTTTCGAAATGCACGATCAGCGAATGGAAAACCTTCTGCCCTTCGCGCATATCCAGCGCCAAAGCGCGCTCGGAGCCGGCGGCCTCTTCTTCAAGGGTGATCACCTTGCAGGTATGGCGATGGCCACGGGAGGCGATCTCGTCGGCGATGTTGTGCACTTCAAACAGCGCGGACTGGCTTTTCGGCTCGGCGACGAACGTACCCACGCCTTGCATGCGCACCAACAGACCGTCGGCGGTCATCTCGCGCAGGGCACGGTTGATGGTCATGCGGCTGAAGCCGAGCTGGCTGACCAGCTCGCTTTCCGACGGAACGCGGTAGTGCGGCGGCCAGTTTCCACTGTCGATTTGCTGGGTAATCATCTGTTTGACGCGGGCGTACAAGGGCGCCGGACTGTCGCCCATGTTCGCGGCCAACGGTGACACTGGGGGCGGAGTCGGCACGGTTAATCCTTGTTCGTTTGAGAAGAGTTGCTAGCTTGCCGGAGTTTACCGAGCAGGCAAACGTCTGTATATGTATATACAAATAACACACGATGGGGTGCTGAACCATGTCCGCCTTCTTTGCCGAACGCGCGCTGCTGCCTAGTGGATGGGCCAACAATGTACGTCTTGAGGTCAACGCCGAGGGCGTATTGACCCATATCCAGGCCGATTCCCATGCAGATGGCGCCGAACGGCTAAGCGGTCCGCTGCTGCCGGGGATGCCGAATCTGCACTCCCATGCCTTCCAGCGAGCGATGGCCGGTTTGGCGGAAGTGGCGGGTAATCCGAACGACAGTTTCTGGACCTGGCGCGATTTGATGTATCGCCTCGTCGGAAAAATCAGCCCGGATCAACTCGGCGTCATCGCCCGTCAGCTCTACATCGAAATGCTCAAGGCTGGTTACACCTCGGTCGCGGAATTTCATTACGTGCACCACGACACCAATGGCCAGCCTTACGCCGACCCGGCCGAACTGGCGCTGCGTATCAGCCAGGCGGCGAGTTCCGCCGGTATCGGCCTGACCCTGCTGCCGGTGCTCTACAGCCATTCCGGTTTCGGTGGCCAGACGCCCAACGAAGGCCAGCGCCGCTTTATCAACAGCACCGAGAACTACCTGAAACTTCAGTCGCGCTTGCAGCCGATCCTGGCGCAGCAACCGGCGCAGTCGCTGGGCTTGTGCTTCCATTCGCTACGCGCAGTAACCCCGCAGCAGATCAGCGAAGTGCTGGCCGCCAGCGACAAACAATGCCCGGTGCACATTCACATTGCCGAACAACAGAAGGAAGTCGACGACTGTTTGACCTGGAGCGGTCGTCGTCCGCTGCAATGGCTGTACGAAAACAATGAGGTCGATCAGCGCTGGTGCCTGGTTCACGCCACCCACGCCAACGCGGAAGAAGTCACGCTGATGGCCAAGAGTCGCGCCATTGCCGGTTTGTGCCTGACCACCGAAGCCAACCTTGGCGACGGAATTTTCCCGGCGGTGGATTTCCTCGCTCAGGGCGGACGCATGGGTATTGGTTCCGACAGTCATGTGTCGTTGAGCGTGGTGGAAGAATTGCGCTGGCTGGAATACGGCCAGCGTCTGCGCGATCAGCGGCGTAATCGTTTGTATGGCGCGGAGCAGCCGATGGTGGGTCGCACGCTGTACGACGCAGCACTGGATGGCGGCGCTCAGGCGTTGGGTCAGCCGATTGGCGCATTGGAAGTCGGTAAGCGTGCGGATTGGCTGGTACTGGACGGCAACGATCCGTACCTGGCGACGGCCAGTGGCGACGGGATTTTGAATCGCTGGTTGTTTGCCGGTGGTGATCGTCAGGTGCGTGATGTGCTGGTCAATGGCCAGTGGGTCGTGCGTGACGGGCGTCATGCGGGAGAAGAAGAAAGCAATCGCGCCTTCACCCAGGTCCTGCGCGATCTTCTGGGCTAACCCCAAACAAAATGTGGGAGCGAGCCTGCTCGCGAAGGGGCCATCAGATTCAACAGAGATGTTGACTGACAGTCCGCCTTCGCGAGCAGGCTCGCTCCCACATTGGGTTTCTGCAAACAGTTAGTTCGAGGTCTTGGCCATCTGCGTATCCGTCGCACGCCAGATCAGCCGCGTGGTGTCGTAACCTTGCTGACGCGCCTTGCTCAGCAATTCCTCTCGAACCACGCCATTGACCGTCGGGGTCCGCGACAGCAGCCACAGGTACTTGCGACTCGGGTCGCCCACAATGGCTGTCTTGTAGTCATCGCTGACGTACAACACCCAGTATTCGCCCTTCGCCGTACCGGGCAGCAGACGAGAAAACCAGGTATCGAACTCGACCCACAGTTTGTCGAATTTACCCGACACCTGTGGATAAGCCGTGCCCTTGACCTCTTCCCACTGCCACTGCGGTGTCAGGCAGCGGTTCAACACCGCCATGTTGCCGTCAGGCTTGAGGCTGTAATGGGCTTCGGACTGCGCGCAGTCGCGCTGGAAATACATCGGCAGGCGAGCCAACTCGTACCAGGTTCCCTGGTAACGCTTGAGGTTGACGCTGTTAACCGTTTTTGGCGCCAACGAATCATGGCCAGAAGTGGCGCAGCCAGCCAATACCAGGCCGGCAAAAAGTACGAACAGGAACCGCTTCATTGTTTTTCTCCCGTGGGCGCAACGCCCCGGTTTACTTCAGGCCTTGGCCGGAAAACATCAATACTTTGTCACCGGCGTACTGCACGCTGATAAAGCTGTTTTTGTCGCCCCAGGTGCAACTGGACATACCGAGCGCGCCCGAGCAATCAGCAGGTTGACCCAACAACGTTTCGACCTCGGCCTTAGGCATGCCGGTCGACAGTTTCGAGTAGTTTTCCTGATTGACCTTGCTGCATGCGGCCAACAACACGCAGAACGAGAGCAAGGCGATAGATCGCAGCGACATGGTGAAACTCCTGGAGCGAAGGGGAATGGCATGGCTGCCAAGCAGAAGCTTAGAAGAGAAAACCCTCTTCTGGTTCCCCGACCGTCACGCTATTTATCAGGCCACTCGTCTGCCTTTTTTCGAAAAATCAGCCACTTTCTTACGCAAATGGGTATTTCGTCAGTTTTTGCAAAAAGACGCCTAATCTTTGGCGCTGGCCAGTCGACACAGAGGGATCCCACAGCCCTGACTGTGGCAAATTGACGCCCCCAGTTGATCAGCCCCTCCGCGGTAGCTCATTTAATGACCAGAAACATGAAGTTCAGCCACAAGATCTTGCTGGCTGCCGCCCTCGTGGTGGCCGTTGCATTCGCTTGTTTCATCCTGTTCAACGACTATCGCCAGCGCCAGACCCTGCGCAGCAGTACCGAATCTTCGATGCAGGAACTCGGCAGCCTGACCACCAGCAACATCCAGACCTGGCTGGAAAGCCGCATTCAGTTGCTGCAATCGTTGTCCCAGCAGATCGCCATGGATGGCAGCGCACCCGCCAGCCTGAAACGCGCCATCGACCTGCCGGCTTACACCAGCAACTTCCAGCTGAGCTATTTCGGCGGCACTGACGGGGTGATGTTCTCGGTCCCGGCCGGCAATCGCGCCGCCGACTACGACCCTCGCGCTCGCGGCTGGTACAAGGCGGCCAACAGCGCGCAACAGACCATCGTCACCGAACCGTACATCGCTGCGTCCTCGGGCAAATTGGTAATCACCGTCGCCACGCCCGTGAAGAATCAGGGCCAGATGATCGGTGTCGCCGGTGCGGACATCGACCTGTCCAGCGTCAGCGCAATCATCAACTCGCTGAATTTCGGCGGCCACGGCCATGCATTCATCGTCAGCGCCGACGGCAAGATCCTGATCCACCCGGACAGCAAACTGGTGCTCAAAGGACTGGCCGATGCCTACCCGAACGGCGCGCCGAAAGTCAGCCCGGGCATGAAAGAAGTCGAGTTCGACGGCAAGACCCAGTTCATCTCCTTCACCCACGTCAACGGCGTGCCGTCGGCGGACTGGTATGTGGCGCTGGTGCTGGATCAGGACACCGCGTTCTCGATGCTCAGCGAATTCCGCACCTCGGCGATCATCGCCATGGTCATCGCCGTGGTGATCATCATCGCGTTGCTGGGCATGTTGATCAGCTTCCTGATGCAGCCGCTGCTGACCATGGGCCGCGCGATGCATGACATCGCCGAAGGCGAAGGTGACCTGACCAAACGCCTGACCATCCACGGCCAGGACGAATTCGGCGCACTGGGCACCTCGTTCAACCGTTTTGTAGAACGTATTCACACCTCGATTCGCGAAGTGTCCTCGGCCACCGGCCAGGTCAACGAAGTCGCCCTGCGTGTGGTGGCCGCGTCCAACTCGTCGATGTTCAACTCCGACCAGCAAGCCTCGCGCACCAGCAGCGTGGCCGCCGCGATCAACGAACTGGGGGCCGCCGCCCAGGAAATCGCCCAGAACGCCGCCCTCGCCTCGCAGCATTCGAGCGACGCCCGCGCCCTCGCCGAGGACGGTCAGCAAGTGGTGGATAAAACCATCGCTGCGATGCAGCAGCTGTCGGCGAAGATCAGCGATTCGTGCGGCAACATCGAAACACTCAACAGCAACACCGTGAACATCGGGCAGATTCTGGAAGTGATCACCAGCATCTCCCAGCAAACCAACTTGCTGGCCCTGAACGCGGCCATCGAAGCAGCCCGTGCCGGTGAAGCCGGTCGTGGCTTTGCCGTGGTGGCGGACGAGGTGCGCAACCTCGCCCACCGCACTCAGGATTCGGCGCAGCAAGTGCAGAAGATGATCGAGGAGCTGCAAGTCGGCGCCCGTGAAGCGGTCAGCACCATGACCGACAGCCAGCGCCAGAGCGAAAGCAGCGTCGGCATCGCCAACCAGGCCGGTGAACGCCTGGGCAGCGTGACGCAGCGCATTGGTGAAATCGACGGGATGAACCAGTCAGTGGCGACGGCGACGGAAGAACAGACCGCGGTGGTGGAGTCGATCAACGTCGACATTACCGAGATCAACACCTTGAACCAGGAAGGGGTGGAGAACTTGCAGTCGACCTTGCGTGCGTGTGCGGATCTTGAGCAGCAGGCGGCGCGATTGAAGCAGTTGGTGGGTAGCTTCAGAATCTAAGGCGCTCTTACTGGCCTCTTCGCGGGCAAGCCCGCTCCCACAGGGATCTTCGGTGGACAGAGATCATTGTGGGAGCGGGCTTGCCCGCGATGGCGGCATTAGCAAAAAAGAAGCATCAGAACCGAGATCCAGGCCCCGAAAGAAACTCTATTTCCTCAGCCGTAGACGCCCGCCCCAACACCGCATTGCGATGCGGAAACCGTCCAAACCGCGCAATCACGTCCCGATGCCGCTCGGCATAATCCAGGTTATCGGCAAACACCGCCCGATCAGCCTCCGGCTGCTGCGCCACCAATTCGATGAACCGCGAAACAGCTTCGTTCTGCACCGCCAGATGCTCGCAATGCTCCAGCACCAGGTAAATAAACACCCGCTGAATCGGCTGCAGCTGCCGATCAAAATCCGCAGCAATGCCTTGCGCCACCAGAGCCTGAGCCCTGAGATCGCCGGAAAAGGATTTGGGAGTGTCGCGGTAGATCATTCGCGGGAGTTGATCGAGCAGCAGCACCAGAGCCAGCCAACCTTCGGGGCGTTGCGCCCAGTCAGTCAATCCGCCGACCAGTGCCTGCTCGACCCAGTCCCCGAAACGCGTTTGCGCTTCGAGGTCCTGGCTGTTGCGCTTGCCGAACCATAACTTGCCCTTGGCGGCCGCTGTTTCGTTCGCTGATCCGGAAGAACCGAACCACCAATCGAGCAACGGCTGCCAGGGCGCGGTCATGGTTTAGGCCTTGTGGTAAGCCGTGACGCGTTCGACTTCTTCTTTCGAACCGAGGAACACCGCGACACGCTGGTGCAGGCCGTCCGGCTTGATGTCGAGGATGCGTTGATGGCCATCGGTGGAAGCGCCGCCGGCCTGTTCAACCAGGAACGACATCGGGTTGGCTTCGTACATCAGACGCAGCTTGCCCGGCTTGGACGGCTCGCGGCTGTCGCGCGGGTACATGAACAGACCGCCACGGGTCAGGATGCGGTGCACGTCCGCGACCATCGCGGCGACCCAACGCATGTTGTAGTTCTTTTTCAGCGGGCCTTCTTCGCCAGCCAGCAATTCGCCGACGTAACGTTGTACCGGGGCTTCCCAGTGACGCTGGTTGGAGGCGTTGATCGCGAATTCCTGAGTGGAGGTCGGGATCTTGATGTCTTCGTGGGTCAGCACGAAGCTGCCCATTTCACGGTCCAGGGTGAAGCCTTTAACGCCATCACCCAGGGTCAGGATCAACATGGTCTGTGGACCGTAGATCGCGTAACCGGCAGCCACTTGCTCGGTGCCTGGCTGCAGGAAGGCCTTCTCGTTCAAAGGCTCGTTCTGGCTCAGGTATTCGTTCGGGCAACGTAGCACCGAGAAGATCGTACCGACCGGTGCGTTGATGTCGATGTTCGACGAACCGTCCAGCGGGTCGAATACCAGCAGGTACGCGCCTTTCGGGTATTTGCCCGGGATCTGGTAGGCATTGTCCATTTCTTCGGACGCCATGCCGGCCAGGTGACCGCCCCATTCGTTGGCTTCGAGCAGGATCTCGTTGGAGATCACGTCGAGTTTTTTCTGCACTTCACCTTGGACGTTTTCAGTGCCCATGCTGCCCAGAACACCACCCAATGCGCCTTTGGACACGGCGTGGTTGATCTCTTTGCAAGCACGCGCCACCACTTCGATCAGGAAACGCAGATCGGCAGGGGTGTTGTTGCTACGGGTCTGCTCAATCAAATAGCGACTCAGGGTAACGCGGGACATGGAAGGCTCCGGTGGAATGGGGGGCTAAAAACCCGCGCAGTTTAACGCGAGTCGAGGCGCATTTCCTCCTATCAGACGTGATACGCCCAAGAGAGTTCATGCACCGGGATGAGCGTAGTTCGAAACGGGCATTTTTACCGGCCGATAAACCGCTATCGCGAGCAGGCTCACGCCCACTTGGATCCCATGAACACGGGAGATCCACTGCGGGAGCGCGCCTGCTCGCGATGGGGGCGCAACACCCACTTTCAGGGTTTGACAGGGGGCTTGCGCAGCAAGCTGAACGCCATCGCTGCCAGGAACAGCACACTCAGCAACAACACCGCCCACAACCCGATTTTTTTCCAGCTCGTGCCCGCCGTTGCCGTCGTGATCACCGTCGATGTCGGCGTCACCACCGCCCCGCCGTCCACCGTTGCCTTGCCCAATGTCGCCAGTTTCTGCGCGCTGTAATCCGGAATCAGCGTCGACAACGGCAAGCTCGCCGCTTTCACCGTCGCACTCCCCAGCGCCAGCATGTAAGGCCCGGGGCCGCGTGCCAGGAACACCAGTTGCGTCGAACGCACAGCGAACTTCAGCGTCGGCGCTTCGGCACCCAGGCCGCCGCCACGCTCGTCCACCACCAGTCTCAACTGCTGCACGGTTTGCCCCGACAACTGCAATTCGTTTTGCACCACGTCCTGGCCACTCTGGGTCAGGCGATACAGCAAACCGCTGCCCAGCGGCTGCCACGGCAAACTGCTCTCGCGGCGACCCGACAACGTCACCGGCGCCAGACTGTTGGGCTGACTCAGATCGACCTGCACCCGTTCGACATTCAGCCCCATCGGCAACTGCCAAGTGTATTCACCGACCTTCGCGCTGCTGCCGGCCAACGCTTGAGACCAGACCAACGGCAGCGGCAGGCTGCGGGTGCTGGCGCTTTCCAGCTGCGCCGAGGTCAGCGCTGGCGCCGATTGCGGCGAATTCCACAGCAAGCGCAGATAGCGCGCCGATTGCCCCGGCAACCCGACTTCATGCTGCTCGACCTGTTCGTCGGCAAACGTCAGCCGTGCGACCTGCCCTTCGCCCCACGATTGCCAATGCTGCAAGTCGTCGCTGGCTTCTATGCTGAATCGCTGGAAGCCGTCACGCTCGCTGGTCCAGTCGAGGACCAATTGCTGCAACGGCGCCTTGATGCCACTGGCATCGAGCAACCAGCCGCGCAGGACTTCTTCGCCCGCCTCCAACTGACTGGACGGCTGCACTTCGACCAGGGTGCCGTTGGCACTCGATTGCACCCGCACGCTGGGCGCGCGCTCGGTGGAATCCGCCGAGTTGTACAGCGGGAACCACTTCACGTCGGTCAGCGTGCGATCTTTGCGGGTCTGGGCCGATTCCCGCGCCAGGGCATACGCCTGAACCTGACCGGCGGCGTTGAACACACGCACATCACTCAGGTCGGTTTGCCGCGCATTCAACTGCACGCTCAACGGCAATTCGAGGCGATACCACGGGCCTTCGCCGCTCACGGACAACGGCACTTGAGTGGTGAAATCCGCCGGTTGCTCCTGGGCGCTGACTGACAACGTCACACCCAGCGCAACGGCACCCAACCATCCCAGGTTCAGCTTCTGACTCAAGACGACACTCCTTCGGTTTCCGGGGCCGGTTTTTCAGATTCCGGCACAGCCTCGGCACGCTTGGGCGGCAGCGGCGCGAAATAGCCCACCACCAGTAGCAGCACACCCACGCCGATAAACGACACGATCCGCGCGAGCCCGCCGCGGTTACTCAATTCCACAAAGAACAGCTTGGCCACCACCACGCCAATCAACGCCGCACCGATCAGCCAGACCTCGCGACGATGGCGCAAATGGCCACCGATCATCAGACTCAGCGCCATCAGGGTCCAGACGATGGACAGGCCGGCCTGCACCAGCATCGATTCCAGCAAGGCATCGAATTCGAACGGCACACCGCCCCATTGGTGCGCGGTGCGCATCACCAACGCAGTGAAGAACACGAACAGCGAAACCCCGGCGATCAATTGCGTGGCGTGTTCGGCGTAATCCTTGCGGATCGCCAGCTGCGTCACCGCGCTGCGCGACCAGACGTAGACGCCGAACAGCGCACATAGCAGGCCCAATTCCAGCGGGTTGATCAGCGGCACATAAGGCAGCGGTTCGGCGGTGCCGTCGCTGACCACGTTCGCCAGCCAGAACCAGCCGAGCATCAGCAGCGCCAACGGTGCCGCCGCATACAGTCGGTACTCGCGGGGATACGCCGACACCGGCCACGGCCAAGTGCGCGGCGCCGCCATCAGCACCAGGTACAGACTCGGCAGAATCGCCCAGCCCAACCAGCGCCAGGCGTTGTACTGCTCGGACAACAACAGCAAGCCGTAACGCAGTTCCAGCGCCAGCACACCGATCAACAACCAGCAGCCAAGCACATGCGCGGTGCTGAGCGCGCGCACCCGCAACATCGGCGCCAGTCGTTTCAGCGAAACGAAATGCACGACAAACACCGCCGCCCAGGCCAACCAGCCAAAACTGGCCGCCGGGTGATAACGCGAATGCCACGCCGCGAGCAACACCACGCCGGCCGCGGGTATCAGCAAGGTGCAGAGCAAACCCAGCGAAGACCATTTCAAGCGCAGTGCCAACAGTGTCCACAGCGCCACACTAATGGCCGCCACCGCCAGCAGCAGCGGCGCTTGCAGATTCACCGGCGCAAAGCGCAGCACTTCACTGACCCACGCCAGCGCCCACCAACCTGCACCCCACACCAGCAGCACTTCGGACAAACGCTGCAAGCTCAACACATCGAACGCCGAAGCATGGTTGCCCAGCTGCAATCGCCAGGCCCCGACCAGCGCCGCCAAGCCCAGTACCAACGGCGTCCAGAAACCGCTGTGCGCCAGTGGCTTCAGTCCTTCGCTGGCCAACGGTCCGAGCAGGTCCGGCCCGGCAAACAGGAACGCCGCGCCGCCAATCACCTGCAACAGCAAACCGAAGACAAAACTCACGCGCTGCTTGAGATACAGGCTCAACCAGATGATGAACAAACCACTGGCCGCCCACACCGCACTCGCGGTCTGCCATGGCAGCACGAACAGCACCGCCAGATTGATCAGCACCAGGCCGGCCAGCAACACCACCGACAAACCGCGCAGCAGTCGCACGTCGCTGCGCACCATGTCATCACGGGCCGCCAGCAGCATGCCGGCGATCAACGCCAGGCCGATCAGCGAGGCACTGAGCAAACCGCTCCAGCCGGCACTGAACACCGCCGCCGATTCACCGCCAGCACCTTGCAGACGCAGCAGGAACAACGCGCCACCGAGCAATTGCACAGCAAACGCGGTGAACAGGAACGTGCGCGATTGCAGGCGCAGACCGACAAACAACGTCGCCAGCCCGGCCAGCGCCCAACTGATCGCCGTACCGTGGGTGAATAAAAACAACGGCGCCAATAGGTAAAGGAACATCAGGCCGAGGCAAGCCAGTACCGGCAGCCCTTTGCGTTCCCATTGCGCCGTGTGCTCCGGCGAGGCTTGGCGCAATTGGTAGAAGCTGAACAACAACGCCACGCCGAGCATCAACGCACCCAACGGTGCGCCGTCGAGCAGGCTGCTTTCGCCGATCCGCAGCTCGCTGAGAAACGCCAGCGCCGAACCCAGTTGCAGCAACAAGGCAAAGGCCCTGGCCAACGGGCGTTGCTGACGCAAGCCGAGCCAGAAAATCCCGGCACCTTCGACGGCCCAGGCCGCCGACGTCCAGCGCGCATCCAGCCCCAATGGAATCGCCAGACTGGCGAAAATCACACCCAGTGCCAGACAGGTTTCTGCCACCAACAACGCGCGGCCGCCCATCAGCAATCGGGCCAGCCCCATGTAAATCATACCCAGCGCCAATGCGCTGAACGCGGCGGCAAACTCAAGGTGCTGGACCAGCGCGAACTGCAAGCCGAAGCCCACCAACGGCGGGCCAAACAGCATCGTGCCGTCGACGTAATCACCTTTACGCGCCGACCAGCGCAGCAACGCCTCGCGACTGTCGTCCTCGGGCGCATCGCTCATTTCCAGTAACTTGCGCCGGGCGAACAGCAGGCCGATGGCCAGGTACATCAGGAAAAACAGGATCAGGAACGGCTCGGTGCTCCACAGCAACTCTGGCGTGTAGGAACGCAGGCCCCAGGCGAAACCGATACCGAAGGTGCCGACGAAGCCAATCAAGTTGAGCAATCGCCAGGCCTTGAACCAGGCGATGGCGAGGATGCCGGCGTTGAGCAATGCAAAGTAGCTGAACAGCGCGACGTGATTGCCGGCGCCAGTGGACGTGAGAATCGGCGCGGCAAAACCGCCCAGCGCGGCGACGCAGGCCAACGCCAGGGAGTCCTGGGTGATCGCCAGAATGGCCGAGAACACCGTCACCGCCACCAGCAAGCCAAGCGCTGCGGTGGGATCAAGCAACGGATGCAAACGCATGGCGGCGAACACCGTCAGGTACAGCACGGCAATGCCGGTGCCTTGCAGCATCAATGCGTAATGGGTGTTGCGATGACGCAGCCACCAGCCCAGTCCGAGCAGGCCCAATGCTGCCGCCGCAACCCCGGCGTAACGCAGTTCAATCGGCACCACCATGCCTTCGGTTGCGTAGCGCAGCAGAAAGGCCAGACCGAGGAACAACAGCACCACACCGACCCGCAGCACAGTGTTGCCACCGAACAGCCAGGCGCGGGCGCCACTGATGGCGCGATCGATAAAGTTAGGGCCGCGCGGGATGGCAGGTTCGCGGGCAACCGGCTCGGGTTTCCAGACATCGGCCGGCAGTGGCTGACTGGACTCAGTCGCCGCAGTGGTGATCGGTTCGAGTTCGGCAGGGAGGTCCCAGATCAGTTCCGGGGTGTCGGCAGGGATTTCGTCGAGCGTAAATTCAGGAGGTGCAACGGACTCGCTGGCGATCGGTTCGCCGGTTTCAGACGCCTTGACGCCGGACACTTCGAGCAAGGTCAGTCGTTGCTGCATGGCATTCAGCGCAACTTGCGTCTGCTCCAGCAAAAGGTGCTGCTCGGCCGCTTTTGAACCTAAACGGGCGATGTGAATGGCTTGGCCAATACCCAAGCCGAGCAATGCGCCCAACAGCGCATCACTGAACGACTCATCGAGTATCCAGCCGAGCACCAGCCCAATCAGCATGAAAATCCATTGCATGGTCGATATCCCTAAGCGGCTCATTGCCTTGTGGCGTCTGCACTGACGTCATCGCGGGCAAGTCACGCTCCCACAGGATTTTCATGAGCCGCAAGAACGACGATGACCTGTGGGAGCGTGACTTGCCCGCGATTGAGCGCGCAGCGCTCACTGAAACTGGTGCTTAGTATATCGGCCAGGCCCAACAACCGTCGGGCCTTGCACGCAATTATTGCGAAAAGTTACTCCAGTGCCTTCCAGATGTCCGTCGCGTACTCACGAATAGTCCGGTCCGAGGAGAACCAGCCCATCCGCGAGGTGTTCAACACCGCCGAACGCCACCATTCCTTGGAGTCGTGCCAATGGGCTTCAACGCGCATCTGCGCGTCCCAATAAGAGTCGAAGTCGGCACAGACCAGGAAGCGGTCGTAGTCCACCAGCGAATCGATCAACCCGGTATAACGGGACGGATCATCCGGCGAGAACACCCCGCCACGAATCGCTTGCAGCACGTCGCTCAGCCGATGGGACGCTGCGATATCCGGCGTCGCGTTGAACTCATGGTTCTGTTTGCGTGCTTCAACCTGCTGCGCACTGAGGCCGAAGATGAACATGTGCTCGGCGCCGATGCGTTCGCACATTTCGACGTTGGCCCCGTCCAGGGTGCCAATAGTCAATGCACCGTTGAGGCCGAACTTCATGTTGCTGGTGCCAGAGGCTTCGAAGCCTGCGGTGGAAATCTGCTCCGACAAATCCGCCGCCGGAATAATGCTCTCCGCCAGGCTGACGTTGTAGTTGGGCAGGAACACCACTTTGAGCAGACCGCGCACGGTCGGGTCGTTATTCACCACCCGGGCAATGTCGTTGGTCAATTTGATGATCAGCTTGGCCTGGTGATAACTGGCGGCGGCCTTGCCGGCGAAGATCTTCACGCGCGGCACCCAGTCGACTTCCGGTTCGGCCCGAATCGCCTGATACAACGCTACGGTGTGCATCAGGTTGAGCAACTGGCGTTTGTACTCGTGGATCCGTTTGACCTGCACGTCGAACATCGCCGCCGGGTTGACTGCCACGCCCAGCCGCTCGTGAATCAGGTACGCCAGGGCTTTTTTACTGTGCAGACGCTGATCGGCGAAGGCTTTTCGGAACGCGGATTTCTCGGCGAACGGTTCCAGATCGAGCAAGCGCTCTTCGGGGTTGTCGAGCAAATCAGGCCCGAGGGCATCGACCATCATCGACGTCAGTTCAGGGTTGGCCTGGTACAGCCAGCGGCGGAAGGTGATGCCGTTGGTCTTGTTGTTGATCCGGTCGGGGTAGAGTTTGTGCAGTTCGGAGAATACGGTTTTACGCATTAACTGCGTGTGCAGCCCGGAGACACCGTTGACGCTGTGCGAACCAAGGAACGCGAGGTTGCCCATGCGCACACGGCGGCCATTGTCTTCTTCGATCAGCGACACCGCGCGCAACACGTCGAAGTCGTGAATCCCTTTGGCCCGCAGCGAATCGATGTGTTGGGCGTTGATCAGGTAAATGATCTGCATGTGCCGCGGCAACATCCGCTCCATCAAGCCGACCGGCCAGGTTTCCAGCGCTTCCGGCAGCAGCGTGTGGTTGGTGTACGACAGCGTGTCCACGGTGACTTGCCATGCTGCATCCCAGGCGACGTCGTAGACATCGACCAGTTGGCGCATCAATTCGGCCACGGCAATCGAGGGGTGCGTGTCGTTGAGCTGGATCGCCGCGTGGTCGCCCAGGGTCAGGACCGAGGTGTGCATGTTGCGGTGACGGCGCAGCAAATCCTGCAATGAGGCAGCGACGAAGAAATATTCCTGGCGCAGGCGCAGTTCCTGCCCGGCTTCGGTGCTGTCCGCGGGATAAAGCACGCGGGAAATACTTTCGGCCCGGGCGACTTCGGCCACGGCACCCAAGTGGTCACCGGCGTTGAAGCGTTCCAGGTGCAAATCTTCCATCGCGCGCGCGCGCCACAGACGCAAGGTATTGACGCTCGCCCCGCGCCAGCCGACCACCGGCGTGTCGTAAGCAATCGCGCGGACGGTTTCCACCGGGGTCCAGACTTGCTTGGTCTTGCCGTTTTCATCGGTGACGGTTTCGACGCCGCCGCCGAAGCCGATCGGGTAAACGACTTCTGGGCGCTCGAATTCCCACGGGTTGCCGAAGTCCAGCCAGTGTTCGGTCTGTTCCTGCTGCCAGCCGTCGACGATGGCCTGGCGGAACAAACCGTGTTCATAACGAATGCCGTAGCCGTGGCCGGCGATGCCCAGGGTCGACATGCTTTCCATGAAGCAGGCGGCCAGACGACCGAGGCCACCGTTGCCCAGCGCCGCGTCGGGCTCCAGCAGGCGAATGCGTTCGAGGTCGACACCGAGTTCGGTCAGCGCTTCGCGGGCGACGTCGAGCAAGCCCAGGTTGCTCAGGCTGTCGTAGAGCAGCCGGCCGATAAGAAATTCGAGGGAGAGGTAATAAACCCGTTTCTGTCCTTTGCGGTAGATCTGCCGGGTGTGGTCCATCCAGTGCTCGACCATGTGATCCCGCGCCGCCAGGGCGATGGCTTCGAACCAGTCGTGGTCGAAGGCGTGATCCGGGTCTTTACCCACCGCATAGGTGAGTTTGGTCAAGACGGCGTCGCGGAATGCGGCCACCTCTGCTTCGCGAACAAGTGGTTCTTGAGTCATCGATAGGACCTCGAGCGAGCGTGGAGTTGTTGAGCCTAGACGGTCTGACAGACGGTGAGGGCTCTGGTTCGGCAGTTTTTCCTGATAGTGCGAGATAGGTCGGCATTACCTTGTCGTGTGCCTGAATCAATGCAGGGGCCGTGCCGGATTAACGGTGCTTTTTGGGTGATACAGAAAAAATCTGGCGAAAGGTTGTTCAAAAATCCACCAGTCCCGGTATGATCGCGCGCCCTGATGCACGTAGCTGGTAACAACCGATGATGAAGCCCAACCTGATCGCCGCCGCTGAGATCGATCGCCTCGATACCTGGGCCAAGTACTCTGCGCCGATGTGCGGTTCCTGCGTGTCCAGCTGCTGCACGCTGCCGGTCGAGGTCAAGATCAAGGATCTGATCCGTATCGGCATCGTCGACGAGTTCGAACGCGGCGAGCCGGCGAAGAACATCGCCAAGCGCCTGCAGAAGGAAGGAATCGTCGAACGCTACAGCCAGAAGACCGAGATCTTCACCCTCCAGCGCATGAGCAACAACGATTGCCTGTACCTGGATCGTAAGAGCCGTCTGTGCACTATTTATGAAAAGCGCCCGGATACCTGCCGCAATCACCCGAAAATCGGGCCACGGCCGGGGTATTGCGCTTACAAGCCAAAGGAAGTGGCGCGCGAGACCAGCAGTAGCCGTCGTACCCTCGAAAAATTCTGATCCTCAGCCTGTGAACTGTGGCGAGGGAGCTTGCTCCCGCCTGAGTGCATAGCACTCAGAAAATCAGCTAGCTGCAAAAATCTGGGGCCGCTACGCAGCCCAGCGCGAGCAAGCTCGCTCGCCACAGTTACCGCACAAACCCCAGACAAACAAAAACGCCCCCGACCTTGCGGTCGGGGGCGTTTTTTTAAGCGTTAACTAAGTCGAAACTCAGTTGCCGCTTTTCTTGGCAGCGCGGGTACGCTCGCTTTCGCCCAGGATCTTCTTACGAAGACGGATGGACTTAGGAGTGACTTCGCACAATTCGTCTTCTTGAACGAATTCCAGAGCCTGCTCCAGAGTGAAGCGGATAGGCGGAACCAGAGCGATGGTTTCGTCTTTACCCGAAGCACGCATGTTGTCGAGCTTCTTGCCTTTGGTTGGGTTGACGCCCAGGTCGTTGTCGCGGCTGTTGATGCCGACGATTTGACCTTCGTACACGTCTTCACCGTGACCCAGGAACAGTTTGCCGCGAGCTTGCAGGGTTTCCAGCGAGTAAGTCAGTGCCTTACCGGTAGCAACCGACACCAGCACGCCGTTCTGACGGCCGGACATGTCGCCGGACTTCATCACGTCGTAACGGTCGAAGATCGAGGTCAGGATGCCTGCACCGGAGGTCAGGGTCAGGAACTCGTTACGGAAACCGATCAGGCCACGGGCCGGGATGTTGTACTCAAGGCGCACACGGCCCTTGCCATCCGGAACCATGTTGGTCAGGTCGCCCTTACGGATACCGATCTGTTCCATGATCGAACCTTGCGATTCTTCCGGCAGGTCGATGGTCACGTTTTCGTACGGTTCGTGCTTGACGCCATCAACCATGCGGATGATCACTTCCGGACGACCAACACCCATTTCGAAGCCTTCGCGACGCATGGTTTCGATCAGTACCGAGAGGTGCAGCTCACCACGGCCGGAGACTTTGAACTTGTCGGCGGTGTCGCCTTCTTCAACGCGCAGGGCAACGTTGTAGAGCAGTTCTTTGTCCAGACGTTCCTTGATGTTACGGGAAGTCACGAACTTGCCTTCTTTACCGCAGAAAGGCGAGTCGTTTACCTGGAAGGTCATGGAAACGGTTGGTTCGTCAACGGTCAGCGGCTTCATCGCTTCGACGTTCAGTGGGTCGCACAGAGTGTCGGAGATGAACAGCTGGTCGAAGCCGCTGATGCAGACGATGTCGCCGGCAGCTGCTTCGTCAACGTCGATACGGTGCAGACCGTGGTGACCCATCAGCTTCAGGATACGACCGTTACGCTTCTTGCCGTCGGCGTCGATAGCGACAACCGGAGTGTTCGGCTTGATGCGGCCACGAGCGATACGGCCAACGCCGATAACACCCAGGAAGCTGTTGTAGTCCAGAGCGGAGATTTGCATCTGGAATGGACCATCGCGGTCGACTTTCGGCGCAGGTACGTTGTCGACGATCGACTGGTACAGCGGGGTCATGTCTTCAGCCATGTCGGTGTGTTCCAGACCGGCAATGCCGTTCAGGGCCGAGGCGTAGACGACTTTGAAGTCCAGCTGTTCTTCGGTAGCACCGAGGTTGTCGAACAGGTCGAAGATCTGGTCCAGAACCCAGTCCGGACGCGCGCCTGGACGGTCAACCTTGTTGATGACCACGATTGGACGCAGGCCGGCTTCGAAAGCCTTCTTGGTCACGAAACGGGTTTGCGGCATAGGGCCGTCTTGAGCGTCAACCAGCAGCAGAACGGAGTCAACCATCGACATTACGCGTTCAACTTCGCCGCCGAAGTCGGCGTGGCCCGGGGTGTCCACGATGTTGATGTGGTAGCCGTTCCAGTTGATGGCGGTGTTTTTCGCCAGAATGGTAATACCGCGCTCTTTCTCCTGGTCGTTGGAGTCCATCACGCGCTCGTCGTTGAGCTCGTTGCGCTCCAGGGTGCCGGATTGACGCAAGAGTTTGTCTACCAGGGTGGTTTTACCATGGTCAACGTGAGCAATGATGGCGATGTTGCGTAGATTTTCGATCACTTGTGTATCTCGATCAGAGGATTCGGTGTGCTGACAAGTCTTGGCAGCGATTAACAGTAGAGTCAGGCCTTGCCGTTACAGCTTGACGGCAGAGTCGGGGGGCCGGTGACGCAGGCCACAGGCATACAGCCCCGGGCTCTTAGCTCGGTCGATAAACGCGCACATTGGCATGCCCCTCACTGAGCAAATGGTGGGCATGCAGGCGACTCATCACGCCTTTGTCGCAATACAGCAGGTACTGGCGAGTAGGGTCCAGTTCCTTGAAACGAGCGTTCAATGCATAGAAAGGCATCGCTTGTACCTCGATACCAGCCAGGGCCAGCGGATCATCTTCAGCGGCATCCGGGTGACGGATGTCGATGATGATTTGCCCCGCCAGCGCTTCGCTGACTTCTTCAATCTGCAAGTCCTGGCCCAATTCGTCGATTACGCGATCGATCGGGACCAGTTTGGCGTTCTCGAGCGCACGCTCAAGGACCGCCATGTCGAATTCTTTCTCTTCATGCTCCACGCGCGGACGCTTGGCGTGGGTCTTTGGGTTCACCGAGATGACCCCGCAGTATTCCGGCATGTGCTTGGCGAAGTCGGCAGTCCCGATTTCGTTGGCCAGGTCGATGATGTCCTGCTTGTGACTGGCGATCAGCGGACGCAAGACCAGCTTGTCGGTCACGCAGTCGATCACGGACAGGTTCGGCAACGTCTGGCTCGACACCTGGGAAATCGCTTCACCGGTGACCAGCGCTTCAATGTCCAGCCGATCAGCAATACGGGAAGCAGCGCGCAACATCATACGCTTCAAAACTACACCCATATGACTGTTATCGACTTTCCCGAGAATTTCTCCCAGAACTTCCTCGAACGGCACACTGACAAATAACACGCGTTGGGAGCTTCCGTACTTCTTCCAGATGAAGTGCGCGACTTCCATGACGCCCAGTTCATGGGCCCTTCCGCCCAGATTGAAGAAGCAGAAATGGCTCATCAGGCCACGACGCATGATCTGGTACGCCGCCACGGTGGAGTCGAAGCCACCGGACATCAGCACAAGCGTCTGCTCCAGTGCACCCAGCGGATAACCGCCGATGCTGTTGTGCTGGCTGTGGATCACAAACAACCGTTTGTCGCGAATTTCGATGCGAACTTCGATTTCCGGCTCTTTCAGCGAGATTCCGGCGGCGCCGCACTGACGACGCAGTTGGCTGCCGACGTATTTTTCGACGTCCATCGAGCTGAATTCGTGCTTGCCGGCACGCTTGCAGCGCACCGAGAAGATCTTGCCGGCCAGGGACTCACCGAAGTGCTGCTTGCACTTGGCGACGATGTCGTCGAAATCGCCCAACGGGTATTCATCGACCTGCAGGAAATGCGCGATGCCCGGCATGCAGCTCAGGCGCTCGGTCATCTCCTTCAGGGCTTTGGGCTCGCTGACGCGGGTTTCCAGCTCGAGATTGTCCCACACACCGTTCACCACCACGGCCGGGTCCAGGTCGCGGAGCACGGTGCGGATGTTTTTAGCCAATTGGCGGATGAAACGCATCCGTACCGGGCGGCTCTTGATGGTGATCTCGGGGAAGACTTTTACGATTAGTTTCATGAAAACAGCGCGCGCTGGGCCAGCCGAAAAAGGGGGGCGCGGATTATAGCGGAAATTGCTCAAGGTTTAACCAGTTAATGTGCAGAAGGTTTTGCGCGCACCAAAACAGGTCATTTATGGATTTTAACGCTACATTGTAGGGCGAGATTTTTCACCTGAAGACGCTTTGTGCCTTTATAAGCGTGAAATTGGGGCAAAAAACCCATGGTGGGGCACTGGCATGCAATTTGCTCCCTTGTGAGGCAGGTTGCCTTGGCAGAGTATTCGCGCCGGCATCACCCACATTCCAAGGGCATCCACTACTAAGCCCGAAGCCACCCGGAGGACACTATGTCGAAGTCGGTTCAACTCATCAAAGATCATGACGTCAAGTGGATTGATCTGCGCTTCACGGACACCAAAGGCACTCAGCACCACGTGACCATGCCGGCTCGCGACGCGCTGGATGACGCTTTCTTCGAAGAAGGCAAAATGTTCGACGGCTCCTCCATTGCTGGCTGGAAAGGCATCGAAGCCTCCGACATGATCCTGATGCCGGACGACAGCACTGCCGTACTTGACCCGTTCACCGAAGAGCCGACCCTGATCCTGGTTTGCGACGTGATCGAGCCTTCGACCATGCAAGGCTACGACCGCGACCCACGTGCGATCGCCAAGCGTGCCGAGGAATACCTGAAGTCGACCGGTATCGGTGACACCGTATTTGTGGGTCCAGAGCCTGAGTTCTTCATCTTCGACGAAGTGAAGTTCAAGTCCGACATCTCTGGCTCGATGTTCAAAATCTTCTCCGAACAAGGTTCGTGGATGTCCGACCAGGACGTGGAAGGCGGCAACCGTGGCCACCGTCCAGGCGTCAAAGGCGGCTACTTCCCTGTTCCGCCATTCGACCACGACCACGAAATCCGTACCTCCATGTGCAACGCCATGGAAGAAATGGGCCTGGTCATCGAAGTTCACCACCACGAAGTGGCGACTGCTGGCCAGAACGAAATCGGCGTGAAGTTCAACACCCTGGTTGCCAAGGCTGA
This sequence comes from Pseudomonas mucoides, assembly GCF_015461845.1. Classification (GTDB taxonomy): domain Bacteria; phylum Pseudomonadota; class Gammaproteobacteria; order Pseudomonadales; family Pseudomonadaceae; genus Aquipseudomonas; species Aquipseudomonas mucoides. Next base: position 142,938 of record NZ_JACOPW010000008.1, read on the forward strand.
CGAAGTTCAAACCCTGAAGTACTGCGTACACAACGTTGCTGATGCATACGGCCGCACCGCGACCTTCATGCCTAAGCCTCTGTACGGCGACAACGGTTCGGGTATGCACGTCCACCTGTCCATCGCCAAAGATGGCAAGAACACCTTCGCTGGCGAAGGCTATGCCGGCCTGTCCGACACCGCCCTGTACTTCATCGGCGGTATCATCAAGCACGGTAAGGCACTGAACGGCTTTACCAACCCGTCGACCAACTCCTACAAGCGTCTGGTCCCAGGTTTCGAAGCACCGGTAATGCTGGCCTACTCGGCTCGCAACCGTTCCGCTTCGATCCGTATTCCTTACGTGTCCAGCCCTCGCGCTCGCCGTATCGAAGCCCGCTTCCCGGATCCAGCAGCCAACCCGTACCTGGGCTTCGCTGCACTGTTGATGGCTGGCCTGGACGGCATCCAGAACAAGATCCACCCTGGCGATGCTGCTGACAAAAACCTGTACGACCTGCCGCCTGAAGAGGCGAAAGAGATCCCACAAGTTTGCGGCAGCCTGAAAGAAGCCCTGGAAGAGCTGGACAAAGGTCGTGCGTTCCTGACCAAAGGCGGCGTGTTCTCCGATGACTTCATCGACGCTTACATCGCTCTGAAAAGCGAAGAAGAAATCAAGGTCCGCACCTTCGTACACCCACTGGAATATGAGCTGTACTACAGCTGCTGATCCGGTAGCGCTGCGACACGCAGCGTGACAAAAAGAGGCCTCCTTCGGGAGGCCTTTTTTGTTGGGGCAATTTCCCACAATGAAATTCGCCATCTCCTCGGGCGCACGCAGCATCGTCCGGCATCAACCACTTTTAATGACTCGTAGCCTGTCCTCTGCCCGAACTCAAAGGATGGATCGATGAAAACCCTTACGCTAAAGACATCACTGGTCGCTCTCTGCGCCCTCGCCCTTCAAAGCTGCACCACAACCACCATGGAAATCGAACGAGAAGTCCTGCTCAAAAGCAGCCGATCGTGGGATGACACACCTTACGTTCGCTACCCGGATGCGACACCCGAGCTGACAGTGCTCAGACTCAAGATACCCGCCAACACCCAACTGCCTTGGCACACCCACGCCATGCCCAATACGGGCTATGTCCTCTCCGGCGAGCTGATGATCGAGAACAAGGACAACGGCCAGACCAGACGCGTCAAACAAGGTGAAGCCGTGGCGGAAATGGTCGATATCGCCCATCGCGGGGTCACCGGTGATGAACCGGTAGAGCTGATTGTGTTCTATGCTGGCAGCGAAGGTATTCCACTGTCGGAGTAAATCCTTGCTGCTCACAGGGAGTCTGAATGCAGCCACTTTTAATGCTTTTGCTGCTGTCCTTCGTTTTTCCCGTGATGGCCCAAATCTACAAATACACCGACGCCGACGGCAACACTGCCTACAGCAATCAACCGCCCGATGGCGTCACGGCCCAACCGGTAGAACTGCCGCCGCTCAATAATATTGAGCACCCGCCGCTTCCCGCACCGCCTACCGATACCGTTAACCATCAGCAGCCACACAGCACCTATGAGGTACTGCAACTGACCGGCCTGCCCACCGAAGAGGCCCTGCGTGCCAACAATGGCACTTTCACCGTCAGCGTCCTGATCAAACCGCGCCTGAAAGCGCCGCACCTGCTGAGATTGCTGCTGGATGGACAACCGTATGGACAATCAAGCAATGTGCCGATCCTGCAACTGGTGAACATCGACCGCGGCGAGCACAGCCTGGCGGTACAAGTGGTTGATGGCGAGGATGCCCTTCAGCAAAGTCCGACCGTGACATTCACCGTGCAACGGGTGCACAAGCCGTGAGGCTGTGGCTGCTGATCGCCAGCTTGATCGCCTTCCCTGCGACAGCAGAGGTATTCACTTATCTCGACGCACAAGGCAATCGCGCATTCACCGACCAGCCGCAGCACGGCAACGCCAAACGCATACCGCTGCCGACCAGCAATCGCATGGCTGCCCAGCCCACGGCTGCGAAGCCGCTGATTGCCGCGAATCCGCCCGAAGAACAACCGCTGTTTCACTACGACTTGTTGCGCATACTGGTGCCAGAACCAGACGCGACAATCCGCAGCAATGCCGGCGAAATTATCGTCAGCGTCACCAACGAACCCCGCCTGCAACCGGGTCATCGCTACCGCCTGCTACTCGACGGCCAACCCACCGCCGAACCTGGCCTGAGCCCTGTATTTCCCCTGACCAATATCGATCGCGGCAGCCACAACCTGTCAGTGGAAATCCTCGACGAACAAGGCCGCACCATCGAACGCACCGCCAACCAGCCCTTCCACATGCTGCGCACCTCACTCGCGCAACAACGCCGGGTCAAACCCTGCACCCTCGCCGACTACGGCCAACGACCGGAATGCCCCCTCGAAGACAAACCGGAAGAAGAAAAAAATCCGTTCCTGCGTTTGTTCTAACGCCGTTCAGGTTTGCGCACTATATTGGTGCAATAGGGTGCACCGTACCCACATCGCAACCCATTTTGGTTCGAAAGTACCCGGGAAAGCTGGCAGAACGCCACGCAAACGAGCGTCAAACGCCCGTTTCAGGCCTTAATTGCTTCTTTTCGGAGCCTTGGTTTGGTTTTTGCATTTTCCCCGCATCAGCGCTTGTTTCTCGCGCATGCTCCGCTCCAAAAGAGGTCCTGATGACCATTAGCGACGCACTACACCGCTTGCTACTCGACAACCTGACCACCGCCACCATCCTGCTCGACGCCGAATTGCGCCTCGAGTACATGAACCCGGCGGCGGAAATGCTGCTGGCCATCAGCGGCCAGCGCAGCCATGGGCAGTTCATCAGTGAGTTGTTCACCGAATCCACCGAGGCGCTGAATTCCCTGCGCCAGGCGGTCGAGCAGGCGCACCCGTTCACCAAACGCGAAGCGATGCTCACGGCCCTCACCGGCCAGACCCTGACTGTCGATTACGCGGTCACGCCGATCCTGGCCAACGGCGCCACCATGCTGTTGCTGGAAGTCCATCCCCGTGACCGCCTGCTGCGGATCACCAAGGAAGAGGCGCAGTTGTCGAAGCAGGAAACCAGCAAGATGCTGGTCCGCGGGCTCGCCCACGAGATCAAGAATCCGCTGGGCGGGATTCGCGGCGCGGCGCAACTGCTCGCCCGCGAACTGCCGGAAGAAAGCCTGCGCGATTACACCAACGTCATCATTGAAGAAGCCGATCGCCTGCGAAACCTCGTCGACCGCATGCTCGGCTCCAACAAATTGCCGTCGCTGGCCATGTGCAACGTCCACGAAGTGCTGGAGCGCGTCTGCCATCTGGTGGAAGCGGAAAGCCAGGGCTGCATCACCTTGGTGCGCGATTACGACCCGAGCATTCCAGACGTGCTGATCGACCGCGAACAAATGATTCAGGCGGTGCTGAACATCGTGCGCAACGCGATGCAGGCCATCAGCAGCCAGAACGAATTGCGCCTGGGCCGCATCAGCCTGCGCACCCGCGCCATGCGCCAGTTCACCATCGGCCACGTGCGCCATCGCCTGGTGACCAAGATCGAAATCATCGACAACGGTCCGGGCATTCCTGCGGAACTTCAGGAAACCATCTTCTTTCCCATGGTCAGCGGTCGCCCGGACGGTACCGGGCTGGGCCTGGCCATTACCCAGAACATCATCAGCCAGCACCAGGGCTTGATCGAATGTGACAGCCACCCAGGCCACACCACTTTCTCGATCTTTCTGCCACTGGAACAAGGAGCCACATCGACATGAGCCGTAGTGAAACCGTGTGGATCGTCGATGACGACCGTTCTATCCGTTGGGTCCTGGAAAAAGCCTTGCAGCAGGAAGGCATGACCACGCAAAGCTTCGACAGCGCCGATGGCGTGATGAGCCGCCTGGCGCGCCAGCAACCGGACGTGATCATCTCCGACATCCGCATGCCGGGCGCCAGCGGCCTGGACCTCCTGGCACGGATTCGCGAACAGCACCCACGGTTGCCGGTCATCATCATGACCGCTCACTCCGATCTGGACAGCGCTGTCGCGTCCTATCAGGGCGGCGCGTTTGAGTACCTTCCCAAGCCGTTCGATGTCGACGAAGCCGTCTCCCTGGTCAAGCGCGCCAATCAGCACGCTCAGGAACAGCAAGGCCTGGAAGTCCCGGTCGCCCTGACCCGTACTCCGGAAATCATCGGCGAAGCACCGGCGATGCAGGAAGTGTTTCGCGCCATCGGGCGCTTGAGCCACTCCAACATCACGGTGCTGATCAACGGCGAATCCGGGACCGGTAAAGAACTGGTGGCTCACGCCCTGCACCGCCACAGCCCACGGGCGGCCTCGCCGTTCATCGCGCTGAACATGGCGGCAATTCCGAAAGATTTGATGGAATCCGAGCTGTTCGGCCACGAAAAAGGCGCGTTCACCGGCGCGGCCAACCTGCGTCGCGGTCGCTTTGAGCAAGCGGATGGCGGCACGCTGTTCCTTGATGAAATCGGCGACATGCCGGCCGACACCCAGACCCGTTTGCTGCGGGTACTGGCCGACGGCGAGTTCTACCGCGTTGGCGGTCATGTGCCGGTGAAGGTCGATGTGCGAATCATCGCCGCCACTCACCAGAACCTGGAAACCCTGGTGCACGCCGGGAAGTTCCGTGAGGACTTGTTCCACCGCCTCAATGTGATCCGCATCCACATTCCGCGCCTGTCGGACCGTCGCGAAGACATCCCGACACTCGCCAAGCACTTCCTCAGCCGCGCCGCGCAAGAACTGGCGGTCGAGCCGAAGCTGCTGAAAAGCGAAACCGAGGAATACCTGAAGAACTTGCCGTGGGGCGGCAACGTCCGTCAGCTGGAGAACACGTGCCGCTGGATCACGGTGATGGCATCGGGTCGCGAAGTACACATCAGCGACCTGCCGCCTGAACTGCTGAGCCTGCCACAGGATTCGGCGCCGGTGACCAACTGGGAACAAGCACTGCGCCAGTGGGCCGATCAGGCGTTGGCGCGTGGTCAGTCGAGCCTGCTGGACACCGCCGTGCCGGCTTTCGAACGGATCATGATCGAGACCGCCCTCAAACACACCGCCGGCCGCCGCCGCGATGCTGCGGTCTTGTTGGGTTGGGGGCGTAATACCCTGACGCGCAAGATCAAGGAACTGGGGATGAAGGTGGATGGTGGGGATGATGATGAGGGGGATGAGGGCTAAACCCTTCACCTGATCGTTCCCACGCTCCCGCGTGGGAACGCCTCAATGGACGCTCTGCGTCCACTTCAACTGGGGACGCGGAGCATCCCGGGCTGCATTCCCACGCAGAGCGTGGGAACGATCAACTGCCAAATCCAATCGCGAGCAGGCTGACTCCTACATTTAGAGCTCTGTGCACCGACTGAATGCACCGTGAACCGCAATCGCGCACAAACGCTGATCCATCACCCCATCGCTTTTCGCAATCGAACCCCTGTCGAAAAAACACGAAAGCCCCTGAATACGGGGCTTTCGACGTTTCAGCACGGCTTTCTGTTTCAACTTGTTAAAAACTGGCACGCCCCCTGCAATAGTCCATTCAGTGATTCAGTTCACTACCCGGTTTCGGGGACCTTGGTACAGGCAGGCCGGGGATTCCCCTCTTTACATCGGGCTCACACCGCACAAGCGACGAGCCCACCCGTTTTGGGGCCCTTGATACAGGCAGGTCAGGGGTTCCTTCTTTACACCGGGCTCACGACGCAATGCGCGAGCCCCGCCGTTTTGGGAACCTTGGTACAGGCAGGCCGGGGATTCCCTCTTTTATTGCTCCCGGAGATGGATCTCCAGTCGCCAGCGGTCATTGACCTCGCTTCCGGCCCACTCGCCTTGCAGTGGCCGGGCCGCCACCACTGACAGCAACAACCCCCCATCACTCAAACGAACTCGCCAGTTGACGTTTTTATCGTCGAGTCTGAGCTGACCTTTCTGCGCCTTGCCTTCAGCCTCGAACAGCAGCGCGAGGCTACCGTCGACAAACTCGCCGTGGCTTTTGGGTTCGTTGTTGAACCACACCACCAGGCCGTCGCTGGTGACCTCCACTTGCTGCAAGACCGTCGGGTCTGGCGCGGTCAGGCGACCAATCATCAGCCCCACCATCATCCCGACAATCGCCAACGAACCGAGCACACGCGGGAATAGTTTCGAACGTGGGTCCTTTGGCGGCGTAGAATGCCCGTCATCTTTATCTTCGGAGCCGTGCATGTTTCACGTCATCCTTTTTCAACCAGAAATTCCGCCGAATACCGGCAACGTTATCAGGCTGTGCGCCAACAGTGGCTGCCACCTGCATTTGATCGAGCCGCTGGGCTTCGAGATGGATGACAAGCGCCTGCGCCGGGCCGGCCTCGACTACCACGAGTACGCCACCCTGCAGCGCCACGCCGACCTCGCCAGCTGCCTGGAAAGCCTTGGCCACCCCCGGTTGTTCGCCTTCACCACCAAGGGTTCGCGACCGTTCCACGATGCCAGCTTCGCCGAGGGCGATGCCTTCCTGTTCGGTCCGGAAAGCCGAGGCCTGCCGGCTGACGTGCTCGACGCCCTGCCCGGCGACCAGCGCCTGCGTTTGCCGATGCGTGAAGGCTGTCGCAGCCTGAACCTGTCGAACACCGTGGCCGTCGCCGTTTATGAAGGCTGGCGTCAACTCGGGTTCAAGTAATAATCCGACCATCATTTTTGCCTGACAGAAACAATCGCGGGCAAGCCCGCTCCCACAGGTTTTGCACAATCCTGTGGGAGCGGGCTCGCCCGCAATTTTCAGCAGCGCAGCTTATTGAACGGTCGGAGTCTCGCCGGCCGCCTGCATGCGTTGCAGTTCTTGTGCGTACAGCGCGTCGAAGTTCACCGGTGCCAGCATCAGGGCCGGGAACGAACCACGGGTGACCAGGCTGTCCAGGGTTTCGCGAGCGTACGGGAACAGGATGTTCGGGCAGAACGCGCCAAGGGTGTGGCTCATCGAAGCGTCGTCCAGGTTCTTGATCAGGAAGATCCCGGCCTGTTGCACTTCAGCGATGAACGCCACTTCGCCGTTTTCACCGTTTTTCACGGTCACGGACAAGGTCAGCACGACTTCGTGGAAATCGCCTTCCAGAGCCTTTTGACGGGTGTTCAGATCCAGACCGACGCTCGGCTCCCACTGCTGGCGGAAAATCGCCGGGCTTTTCGGGGCTTCAAAGGACAAGTCACGTACGTAGATGCGCTGCAAGGAGAATTGCGGTGCGGTTTCTTCTTCGCTAGCTGCAGTGTTCTGTTGGTCAGTCATCTCAGATCCTTTCTGATCTTGGGGTCTTATAGGGAAGGTATTCAGGCCTTGAGCATGGCGTCGAGCTTACCGGCGCGCTCAAGGGCAAACAAATCATCACAACCACCCACGTGGGTGCTGCCGATCCAGATCTGCGGCACGGACGTACGTCCGGCTTTCTGAGCCATGGCGGCGCGCACCTGCGGCTTGCCATCGACCTTGATCTCTTCGAAGGCCACGCCTTTGTTCTCGAGCAGACACTTGGCTCGCGAGCAGTAGGGGCAGTAATCGCTGGAATAGACGACGACGTTGCTCATATCACTTCACCAACGGCAGGTTGTCGCCCTTCCAGCTGGAAATACCACCGGAGAGCTTGGCGGCGGTGAAGCCGGATTTCATCAGTTCGCGGGCATGGGTACCGGCGGTCTGGCCCAGGGCGTCGACCAGAATGATGGTCTTGGCCTTGTGCTTTTCCAGTTCGCCGATGCGCGCGGTCAGTTTGTCGTGAGGAATGTTCAACGCGCCAACGATGTGACCGGCGGCGAAGTCCTTGTTCGAACGGATGTCGATCACGACGCCTGCGTCCTTGTTGACCAGCCCGGTCAATTCACCGGTACTCAGGCTACGGCCGCCGCCTTGCATTTGATAGGCAATCAGCGCCGCCAGCAGTACGACGAAGATACCGACAAGAATGTAGTGGTTAGTGGCAAATTCAATCAGGTGAGCAACCATCGAAGGAGGTTCCAGGGCGTTAAAATGTCGGCCAGTATACACAGCCACTATGGTGGGCCAAACCCCGTCCGGCGGTGACGTGGCCGGAACTTGGCTGTAGGGCGTGTTGACCCTCAATTGCGAGTCGCGCCGCGCCCCGTAAATCGCAAGACTAGGCATGAGGAGTGAGGTTTGGCGTTTCAAATGAACGACGAATAACGACGGATTGCGCTTTACGGGGCGTGACCCTCCGGGTTTGCCCTGTGAGCGCGCCATGCTGCGTTGCGGGACTCGGCAACGAAACAACCCTTACCCACGTCCCGCGCCTTGCCTGGCACGCTCACAGGGCAAACGCGACTCGCAATTGAGGGTCAACACGTCCTAAACTTGCCACTCCCTTTTTAATCGCCCTCTTTTAACCTCAGCCACGAGTGGAATCCATGACTACCACGCCTAAACCTTTGGTCCTGATTATTCTCGATGGCTTCGGTCACAGTGAGAGCCCTGAATCCAACGCCATCTTTGCCGCGAAGAAGCCCGTACTGGACCGTTTGTGGGCTACCGTACCGAATGGCCTGATCTCCGGCAGCGGCATGGATGTCGGCCTGCCGGACGGCCAGATGGGCAACTCTGAAGTCGGCCACATGAACCTCGGCGCCGGCCGTGTGGTGTATCAGGACTTCACCCGCGTGACCAAATCGATCCGCGATGGCGAGTTTTTCGAGAACCCGACCATTTGCGCCGCCGTGGATAAAGCCGTTGCCGCCGGCAAAGCCGTGCATTTCATGGGCCTGCTGTCCGATGGCGGCGTTCACAGCCACCAGGACCACCTGATCGCCATGGCGGAACTGGCGTTCAAGCGCGGCGCTGAAAAAATCTACCTGCACGCCTTCCTTGATGGCCGCGACACGCCGCCAAAAAGCGCTCAGTCGTCCATCGAACTGCTCGACGCGACCTTCCAGGCGCTGGGCAAAGGCCGGATCGCCAGCATCATCGGCCGTTACTTCGCCATGGACCGCGACAACCGTTGGGACCGCGTGTCCCAGGCCTATAACCTGATTGTCGACGGCAAAGGCGAGTTCAACGCCGCCACCGCCCAGGAAGGTCTGGAAGCCGCCTACGCCCGTGGCGAGAGCGACGAGTTTGTCAAAGCCACCTCCATCGGCGAGCCGGTCAAGGTCGAAGACGGCGATGCCGTGGTGTTCATGAACTTCCGCGCCGACCGCGCCCGAGAGCTGACTCGCGTGTTCGTCGAAGACGATTTCAAGGAATTCGAACGCAGCCGTCAGCCGAAACTGGCCGGTTTCGTCATGCTGACCCAATACGCCGCGAGCATTCCCGCGCCATCGGCCTTCGCCGCCGGCAGCCTGGAAAACGTGCTCGGCGATTACCTGGCGAAAAACGGCAAGACGCAACTGCGCATCGCCGAAACCGAAAAATACGCCCACGTGACCTTCTTCTTCTCCGGCGGTCGTGAAGAACCGTTCCCGGGCGAAGAACGCATCCTGATCCCGTCGCCGAAAGTCGCTACCTATGATTTGCAGCCCGAGATGAGCGCGCCGGAAGTGACCGATCGCATCGTTGATGCCATTGAACACCAGCGTTACGACGTGATCGTGGTCAACTACGCCAACGGCGACATGGTCGGCCACAGCGGCGTGTTTGATGCCGCGGTGAAAGCGGTTGAATGCCTGGACCGGTGCGTCGGGCGTATCGTCGAAGCCCTGGAAAAGGTCGGTGGCGAAGCGCTGATCACTGCCGACCATGGCAACGTCGAGCAGATGGCTGATGAAGCCACCGGTCAGGCGCACACCGCGCACACTACCGAGCCGGTGCCGTTCATCTATGTCGGCAAGCGTGACCTCAAGGTCCGTGAAGGCGGCGTACTGGCGGATGTGGCGCCGACCATGCTGATGCTGATGGGCCTGGAAAAACCGGCGGAAATGACCGGGACATCGATTCTGGTGTAACCCGCTCGCTCGAACACAACCGAAACCCTGTGGGAGCGAGCAAGTCGAATCGTCGCATCGCCGCTCCCACATTGGTTTTGGGGTGTTTTTTTGTCCAGTTATCACACAGTCCCAATTGGGCATTTTTTTTGCCACGCTTGGCGGGCATACTAGGCCGTCCCTTTCCCTGGTGTCGCCCGCCTCTATGCTCCGCGTCCTGATAGCCCTTGCACTGACTTGCCTGCTCCAACCGGCTTTTGCTGACGAGCGCGAGCAAACCCAACAACAGTTGGACGCCACGCGTCAGGACATTGCCGAGCTGAAAAAACTGCTGGGCAAGCTCCAGGAAGAAAAATCCGGTGTGCAGAAAGAACTCAAAGGCACCGAGACCGAAATGGGCAAGCTCGAGAAGCAGGTCGATGCCCTGCAAAAAGAACTGAAGAAAAGCGAATCCGAGCTGCAGCGACTCGATGCAGAGAAAAAAAAACTCCAGAGCGCGCGCACTGAACAGCAACGACTGATCGCCATTCAGGCCCGGGCGGCCTATCAGAACGGCCGTGAGGAATACCTGAAGCTGCTGCTCAATCAGCAGAACCCGGAAAAATTCGCCCGCACCCTCACCTATTACGACTACCTGAGCCAGGCCCGCCTGGAGCAGCTAAAGAATTTCAACGAAACCCTGCGCCAACTGACCAATGTCGAAAAAGACATCGACGCCCAACAGGCGCAGTTGCTGGTGCAGAAGAGCAGCCTCGACACCCAGCGCGATGAGCTCGATAAAGTCCGCAAGGAACGCCAGCAAGTCCTGGCCAAGCTCAACGACGACGTAAAGGCGCGCGACCAGAAACTGGCATCCCGCGAGCAGGATCAGGCAGACCTGTCTAAAGTCCTTAAAACCATTGAAGAAACCTTGGCTCGCCAGGCCCGTGAGGCAGAAGAAGCGCGGAAAAAAGCGCTGATCGCCCAGCAGGAAGCCGAAAAAAAGCGTTTACGTGAGGCCCAGGCGGCTGCAGACGCAGAGAACACCGACGCCCCACGCAAACCGGTTAAATCGACACCCGGCGCCCTGGTTTCAAGTTCCGGCGAGACCTTTGGCGGCCCTTTCGCGTCAACCCGGGGAAAACTTCCCTGGCCGGTTGATGGTCGACTGTTGGCACGCTTCGGCGAATCCCGTGGCGACGATGCCCGCACCAAGTGGGACGGCGTGATGATCAGCGCCTCCGCCGGCAGCCAGGTGCATGCCGTGCATGGTGGTCGCGTGGTGTTTGCAGACTGGTTGCGTGGCGCCGGGCTGCTGGTGATTCTCGACCACGGCAACGGTTTTTTGAGTCTTTATGGTCACAACCAGACGCTGCTCAAGTCTGCGGGTGACGTGGTAAAAGCCGGTGAGTCCATCTCCACTGTCGGTAACAGCGGCGGGCAGGACACACCAGCGCTGTATTTCGCAATTCGTCAGCAGGGTCACCCGAGTGATCCGGCGCAATGGTGTCGCGCGCAAGGATAAGCACGCTACCTAATTTCAGGAGTTCGTTAGACATGCTGCATTTGTCCCGCCTTACCTCGCTGGCCCTGACGATCGCCCTGGTGATCGGCGCGCCTCTGGCGTTCGCCGCTCAACCGGCCCCGGCAGTCGCGCCTGCGGGCACTGCCGCGACGACCAAGGCGCCGTTGCCGCTGGAAGAATTGCGCACCTTTGCCGAGGTCATGGACCGGATCAAAGCCGCTTATGTCGAGCCGGTGGACGACAAGACCCTGCTGGAAAACGCCATCAAAGGCATGCTCAGCAACCTCGATCCGCACTCCGCCTACCTGGGCCCGGAAGATTTCGCCGAACTGCAGGAAAGCACCAGCGGTGAATTCGGCGGCCTGGGCATCGAAGTCGGCGCCGAAGACGGTTTCATCAAGGTGGTTTCGCCGATCGATGACACCCCCGCCTCCAAGGCAGGTATTCAAGCCGGCGACTTCATCGTCAAGATCAACGGCCAGCCGACTCGCGGCCAGAGCATGACCGAAGCCGTGGACAAGATGCGCGGCAAGATCGGCCAGAAAATCACCCTGACCCTGGTGCGCGATGGCGGCACGCCGTTCGACGTCACCCTGGCCCGCGCCATCATTCAAGTGAAGAGCGTGAAGTCGCAATTGCTGGAATCCGGGTACGGCTACATCCGCATCACGCAATTCCAGGTCAAGACCGGCGAAGAGGTCTCCCAGGCCCTCGCCAAGCTGCGCAAGGAAAATGGCAAGAAGCTCAACGGCATCATCCTCGACCTGCGTAACAACCCTGGCGGCGTGCTGCAGGCCGCGGTGGAAGTGGTCGACCACTTCATCAAGAAGGGCCTGATCGTCTACACCAAGGGCCGTATCGCCAACTCCGAGCTGCGCTTCTCCGCGACCGGCAAGGACGAAAGCGAAGCCGTGCCAATGGTCGTGCTGATCAACGGCGGCAGTGCCTCGGCGTCCGAGATTGTCGCCGGTGCCTTGCAGGATCAGAAACGCGCTGTGCTGATGGGCACCACCAGTTTCGGCAAGGGCTCGGTGCAAACCGTACTGCCACTGAACAACGATCGCGCGCTGAAGATCACGACGGCGTTGTATTTCACGCCGAACGGCCGCTCGATTCAGGCCCAGGGCATTGTTCCGGACATCGAAGTGCGCAAGGCAAAGATCACCAACGAGCAGGACGGCGAGTACTTCAAGGAAGCCGACCTGCAAGGCCACTTGGGCAATGGCAACGGCGGCGCCGACAAGCCGACCAGTTCCAGCAAAGCCAAGGCCATGCCGCAGGATGATGATTACCAGTTGGCCCAGGCCTTGAGCCTGCTCAAAGGGTTGAGCATCACGTCCGGCCGCTGAGATGTTCCAACGGTTTATCCTGGGTTTATTGCTCTGCCTGACGGGTGTTGCTCACGCAGCCCCCGTCGAGACGGCCCCTCAAAAAGCGTATCTCAGCCTGATCATCGATGACCTGGGGCAGAACCTGCCCCGGGATCGCCGCGTGCTGGCCCTGCCCGGCCCGGTGACCACGGCGATCATGCCTGACACGCCCCACGCCACCGAGTTCGCCCGCGAAGCCCATCGCGCCGGCAAGATCGTCATCCTGCACATGCCGATGGACCCGGCCACGGGGCCGTTCGCCTGGCATCCCGATCTGCCCATCGAAGAACTTGAGAGGCGCCTCGACGCGGCATTCAAGGTCGTGCCCTACACCGCGGGCATCAACAATCACATGGGCAGCCGCATGACCGCACAGCAACCGGCCATGGTCTGGTTGATGGCGGACTTGCAGCAACGGCACAAGTTCTTCGTCGACAGCCGTACCAGCGCGCAAACCGTTGCTGCCGCCGAGGCGCAGAAGATCGGGTTGGCGAGTGTTTCGCGGGATGTGTTTCTGGATGATGAGCGCACCGAGGCGGCAATCTTCACGCAGCTACAGACAGCGATCAGCCTGGCGCGCAAGCAGGGTTCGGCGGTGATGATCGGGCATCCGTATCCGCAGACACTGGCGGTACTGGAACGCGAGCTGCCGAAGCTGAAGGCGCAGGGGATTGAGTGGATTGATATCAAGCAGATGATCAGCGTGCGGGGTAACCGCGCGACGGCCGCCCATGGCAAGGATGGCGTTTACCGGTAATCCGTCACACCGCCGCTCCCACATTTTGATCACTGGGTCTTAGAGATACCGCGCCATGATCTCGTCCACCTTGCCTTCCTTGCGCAGCTGATCCAGCGCGGCCTGAAGCTTGGCGACCATTTCGTCCGGCACGTCTTTGTTCAATGCCAGATACAGTTCGGCGCTGTTGAAACGCAGTATCGTTTTCAGACCATTCACGCCTTCCTGCCGCGCCAGATAACGCCCGGCCGGGTCGCCCGTGGCCCACAGATCAATCTGGCCATTGACCAGCTTCTTCGCGTTGTCCTGGTCGCGCAGCACAACGATCGGATTCAACCCCTGCTTGCCCAGCGTCTCGGCAATCGCATCACCCTTGTACGCGCCAATCTTGTATTTGCGCGCGTCATCCAGCGTTTCAAGGCTGATCTTGCTGTCAGCCTTGGCCAGCATGATCCAGTCATCCGGACCAATCGGGCCAACCCATTTGAAGAGCTTCTCGCGGTCGGGCAAACGCGCCATCACGAACACGCCATAACCGGGTTTTTCCAGCGCGAGTTTGTAGATGCGCTCCCAGGGGAAACGCAGGGTCAGGCTGTAGGTGATGTCGGCACGTTTGAACATCTCGCGGACGATGTCCACGGCGATGCCATTAATGTTCTCGTCCTGAGCGAAGTTTTTGCCGTTCTTCGCCATGTTGTACGGCGGGAAGTTTTCCGTCAGCAACACCAGGTCGGTGTCGGGACTTTCTTCGGCGCGCACCCCATTGATGAGCAATAGAGAAGCGCTGGCGAGGATAAGAAGAAGGCGTTTAAGCATGTCTGGCTACCGAAATCCATGGCGTACCCAAGAGTGCCTTGAGCTCGCCACACTGTCTACTGGCCTTTTAATAACAGCCTTATCGACATCGCAAACAAAATGAGTGTCACAGTCACTGTGGTAGATAGTTACCGCCCTTCACCCAGCCTCACCTGATTAATTGCTAATACCCGGCGACAGGCCGGTTTTACATAATTAATCAGAGGCACCATTCAATGAATTCGATCCCCGTACTTTTTATCAGCGCATTGTGTTCGCTATGTCTACCGTGCTTCGCTGATACCAGAGATTATGGAGAAAACCTGCAAAATCTCGCTGCTTCCAGGGTTCTTAAAAACATCGATGGTTCGCAGGACCACTGGCAAGGTATCGGACGCCTGGAAATCAATGGTGCCAGATGCACCGCAACGCTTCTGGACACGCGCGATGAACTGGCATCCCCACCGACTCCCGCTTACGTGCTCACCGCTGGGCACTGCATCGAATTGACCAACGGAAACATCGTAACGGACAAGCCGGTAAGCGGAACCATGCAGTTCAATTTCTTCGCCGACATTCCCGGATTCAAATCTTATCCGTTGAAAGCGGTGGTATGGCGGAGCATGCAAGGCGTTGATCTGGCTATCGTTGAACTGGAAGTCAGCCTTCAAAAGCTCATCGATGAGGGCATACAACCGTTGAAACTGGCCCGGGATACACCGGCGAACGACACCGATGTGTTGATCGTGGGCGCCCCTACAGGCTTTGAGGACGTCACATTGCGCATGGCCGCCTGCACCTTACAACCCGCTCTGGAGATTGTTGAAGGTGCATGGGTATGGCGAAACACGTTTATGACTCGCTGTCAGGATATCCGGGGAGGCAGCTCTGGAAGCCCCTTACTGGATCGATACACCAATGAGATCGTAGGCGTCATAGGAACGGGGAACTTTGATGACAGCATCATTCCATGCCGCGATCATGCCCCCTGCACACCTGTTGGAAATGTCTATCTGGCTGTGCCGGGGAATGTGTACGGCAACCCGACGGCATTTCTCAACGGGTGCTTCTTGCAGGGCCGCATTGCTAAAAACCCACCGTCGTCTTGCCAGCTCTACCCGGCGTTCACCGTCGACACGGACGCGAATAAGCTGGAAAGATACAAAAGGGTCAAACAGCAGGATAACGGTTCGATTGCCATCCCTACGTGGAACTATCGATTTTCAATAAGTACTGCTTTTTACCGTCATAAAGGCGTCCGCACGGCAATGGACTGTGAGAGCCCCCATCACTACAGCGATGCCGTAAGCTCAATTGATACCTTCATCAATTCCGAGATAGGCACGGAGCCCGGATTCTATTTTCTTTGCATTCTCGGTGTTGATTCCTTGGCGCAAGAACCTGAATCAGGGCTTCTGAAAAATGCGCTGTCCCTGCCGGTCGAGGTTCTGGAGAACAAGCCAACCTCGCCACCCGATTTATCGATCAAGGGCGACGTCAATGTGACACTGGCGAAAACAGCAGAGCCCTATAGGACCTATTCCATCAAATTTGGTCCAGCAGCAACAACAGACTGTCATCAACCTGAGAAATACGTCGACGACATGGACATGGACTTCTGGATTGATAGCGAGGAGCTTCCAGGGAAGCTCTGCTCCATTGCTTATGACAAATCGGGACAGGCTTCCGAACCGAGGACCGACTTACTGAGCCCCGTGACAGGGATTCATAAGGCTGCGTCATCCAACGCCCAGATTAATCCATAACATAGGCCCGGAACATCTTCTCCGGGCCACGGGCCTTCACCGCATCACGATGCCGCGATGGGCCATGTAGGCCTTGGCTTCCTGCACGGTGTATTCGCCGAAGTGGAAAATACTCGCGGCCAGAACTGCACTGGCGTGACCTTCGATAATGCCGTCGGCCAAATGCTGCAGGTTGCCGACGCCGCCGGAGGCGATCACCGGAATACCCAACGCATCGCTGATAGCGCGAGTCACGCCAAGGTCGAAGCCGTTTTTCATGCCGTCCTGATCCATGCTGGTCAGCAGGATTTCACCGGCACCCAGGCCTTCCATCTTCTTCGCCCACTCGACGGCATCGAGGCCGGTAGGCTTGCGGCCACCGTGGGTGAAGATTTCCCAGCGCGGGGTTTCGCCCGGGCCGGAGACCTTCTTCGCATCGATGGCAACCACGATGCACTGCGAACCGAAATGTTGCGCCGCCTCGCCCACAAATTCCGGATTGAACACTGCAGCGGTGTTGATCGAGACCTTGTCCGCACCGGCATTCAGCAGGTTGCGGATGTCTTGCACGGTACGCACGCCACCGCCCACGGTCAGCGGGATGAATACCTGGCTGGCCATGCGCTCCACGGTATGCAGCGTGGTATCGCGACCGTCGACGCTGGCGGTGATGTCGAGGAAGGTAATCTCGTCAGCACCCTGCTCGTCATAACGACGAGCGATTTCCACCGGGTCACCGGCGTCGCGAATATTCTCGAACTTCACACCTTTGACGACCCGGCCGTTGTCCACGTCCAGGCAAGGGATGATGCGTTTGGCCAGCGCCATGGTCAGTCCTCAGCCTTTGTACGAATCGCAGAAAGCTTGCGCTTCAGCGACGTCGAGGGTGCCTTCGTAGATCGCCCGGCCGGTGATCGCGCCGATGATGCCGGGCGCCTTGGCGTCGAGCAGCGACTTGATATCGCCGAGGTTGTGAATACCACCGGACGCGATCACCGGAATGCGCGTGGCAGCGGCCAGCGCGGCGGTGAACGGTACGTTGCAGCCCTGCATCATGCCGTCTTTGGCGATGTCGGTATAAACGATCGCGGACACGCCATCGGCTTCGAATTGCTTGGCCAGGTCGATCACTTGAATGGTGCTGATTTCCGCCCAACCGTCAGTGGCGACGAAACCGTCTTTGGCGTCCAGACCGACGATCACTTTGCCTGGGAACGCACGGCAGGCTTCAGCCACGAAAGCCGGATCTTTCACAGCTTTGGTGCCGATGATCACGTAGCTCACGCCCGCTTTCACGTAGTGCTCGATGGTTTCCAGGGAACGGATACCGCCACCGATCTGGATCGGCAGGTTCGGGTAGCGCTTGGCAATCGCGGTGACCACTTCGCCGTTGACCGGCTGGCCTTCGAAGGCGCCGTTTAGGTCGACCAGATGCAGACGACGGCAACCGCCCTCCACCCACTTGGCAGCCATGCTCACCGGGTCATCGGAGAACACCGTGGAATCTTCCATGCGGCCCTGGCGCAGACGAACACAGGCACCGTCTTTGAGATCGATAGCGGGAATAATCAGCATCTGGCAAACCTTCAAATTCGAGTGTTCAGCTTCGCTCGGAAATCAGTTTTTCTCGAGCGCCCACAAGTCGCTTTCGATGCTTTCGAACCTCTCTTTGAGGTGCGTCTGCACATCGAAAATCGCCCTGTTGTAATAATGCGGAGCAATTTCACGGGTAAACAGTTCAAGGATTTCGGCCGCTTCGAACGAACCCAGGTCCAGTTCGAAGCGATCCTCCATGAAGCGTTTGATCTTCTGGTTGGCCTCGTTCTCCTGTTCAGGAGTGAGGGTCAGGATCGGTGGCTTCGTTTTCTTGACGGCCATTTACCAGCGACCATCCCACGCGGCGAAGTTCTGCAGCAATTGCAGGCCATGGGTATGGCTCTTCTCCGGGTGGAACTGCACGGCGAAACGCGAACCATCGGCCAGCGCCGCGGCGAAATCGACACCGTAGTGACCGCCACCGACCACCTGCCGTGCATTGCCGGCGGCGATGTAGTAGCTGTGCACGAAGTAGAAACGCGCCAGGTCCGGAATGTCGTGCCACAGCGGGTGACTCACCTTCTGTTTCACTTCGTTCCAGCCCATGTGCGGGACTTTCAGGTGTTCGCCGTCTTCATGCAGGTCCTTGCCGAAGAACTTCACCGCGCCCGGGAACAGGCCGATGCAGTCGACGCCGTCGTTCTCTTCACTGCTGTCGAGCAAGGCTTGCATGCCCACGCAGATGCCGAGGAACGGGCGGTCCTGGCTGACTTCACGCACCAGCGAATCGAAGCCCAAGCGACGAATTTCCGCCATGCAATCGCGAATCGCGCCGACGCCGGGAAACACCACCCGGTCAGCTTCGCGAATCACGTCGGCATCGCTGGTGATCAAGACCTTGCCGGCACCGACGTGCTCGAGGGCCTTGGCCACCGAGTGCAGGTTGCCCATGCCGTAATCGATAACCGCGACCGTCTGCATTACAGAACGCCTTTGGTCGATGGCATCTGACCGGCCATGCGGTCATCGAGCTCGACGGCCATGCGCAGGGCGCGGCCGAAAGCCTTGAACACGGTTTCGATCTGGTGGTGGGTGTTGGTGCCACGCAGGTTGTCGATGTGCAGGCTGACGAGGGCGTGGTTGACGAAGCCCTGGAAGAATTCCTGGAACAGGTCAACGTCGAAACCACCGACGGTAGCGCGGGTATACGGCACGTGCATCTGCAGGCCGGGGCGGCCGGAGAAGTCGATCACCACGCGCGACAGCGCTTCATCCAGCGGCACATAGGCGTGGCCGTAGCGACGGATGCCTTTCTTGTCGCCGATGGCTTTGGCGAAGGCCTGACCCAGGGTGATACCGACGTCTTCCACCGTGTGGTGGTCGTCGATATGCAGGTCGCCCTTGCTGACAATATCCAGGTCGATCAGCCCGTGACGGGCGATCTGGTCCAGCATGTGCTCAAGAAAAGGAACACCGATATCAAATCGGGCCTTTCCGGTGCCATCCAGGTTGATCGAGGCTTTGATCTGGGTTTCCAGAGTGTCGCGCTCGACTGACGCCTTACGTTCGGCCATCACCAGCTCCGCAAAATCATTGGGCGAAAAAGGCAGCCATTATAGGGGCGCGGGGCCGAAACAGAAACACGAGACGTGATATGGCTGACGGATAGAATCCCGTGCTGTCGGGGATAGACATGTCCATACAAGCCATTTTTGCCCCCCCAAAACAACTGTAGGAGTGAGACCGGCTTGCCGGCGATAGGGCCCTCACATTCAACATTTCTGTCGACTGTCAGACCGCTATCGCCGGCAAGCCGGCCTCACTCCTACAGGGGTACTGCGTTTACTTAGTGGAAGAGGACTGCAGTTTTCTGCAAGGTCACCCAAACACCCCACGCCAACGGAATACCCACCACCAGCCATGCAGCAATCGCCAAAGGCTTGGAGCCCGGCGCAGCTTTCCACTCCAGCACGGTGCTGCTGTCAGCGCCCTTGTCGTGGCCCAGCGCCTGTTCGGCAGCCAGTTCAGCGTCGGTCATGAAGTACTTGTCGGCCACTGGACGCACCAGCAGGTTGCACAGGAAACCCAGCACCAGCAGGCCCGCGAGGATGTACAAGGTGATGTCGTAAGCGGCGGCACGTTCAACGCCGATGCTCAGCTGATACTCACGCAGGTAGTTCACCAACACCGGACCCAACACGCCCGCCGCGGCCCATGCCGTCAGCAGACGACCGTGGATTGCACCGACCATTTGCGTACCGAACAGATCCGCCAGATACGCCGGGACCGTCGCAAAACCACCGCCGTACATCGACAGGATGATGCAGAACGCGGCCACGAACAGAGCAACGTTGCCCAGATGACCGAGGTTCGGGATCAACGCGTACAGCGCGAAACCGAGGGCGAAGAACACGAAATAGGTGTTTTTGCGACCCAGGTAGTCCGAGAACGAGGCCCAGAAGAACCGGCCACCGATATTGAACAGGCTCAGCAAACCGGTGAAACCGGCAGCAATCGCCGCAATCGAAGCCAATTGCCCGGCGTCCAGTTGACCGAATGGCAGGTCCACACCGATCAATTTACCGCCGAACACTTCCTGCAACAGCGGCGACGCCATGCCAAGAATGCCGATGCCGGCGGATACGTTCAGGCACAGCACCAGCCACACCAGACGGAACTGCGGAGTTTTCCACGCCACATTCACGTGAACGTGACGGTGAGTGATCATCGCATTCGAGGCTTTTTTCGCCGGAGCGGTCCAGCCCTCAGGCTTCCAGCCGGTTGGCGGAACGCGGTAGGACAGTGCGCCACCGATCATGAACACGAAGTAGATCGCGGCCATCACCAGGAAGCTTTGCCACACGCCCACGCTTTCTGCCGAAGCGAAATGGCCCATCAGGGCTGCGGCCAGCGGAGCACCGACCATCGCGCCACCACCGAACCCCATGATCGCCATGCCGGTCGCCATGCCACGCTTGTCCGGGAACCACTTGATCAACGTCGACACTGGTGAGATATAGCCCAACCCCAGGCCGATACCGCCAATGACCCCGGAGCCGACCCACATCAGCCAGATCTGGTGGGTATAGATCCCCAGCGCAGAAATCAGCAGACCACCGCACCAGCACAGCGCCGATACAACGCCCGCCTTGCGCGGCCCGGCGTGTTCCAGCCAGCCGCCCCAGATCGCTGCCGAGCAGCCGAGGAAGATGAAGAACAGGGTGTAGATCCAGCCGAGCATCGAGATCGGCCAGTCGCATTGCGACGAGAATACTTGCGAGATAAAGCTCATGTCCGGCGCACAAGCCACCGGTTTGGTCACACCCAAGGCTTTGGACAGTGGCAACCAGAACACCGAAAAGCCGTAGGCCATGCCGATGCAAAGGTGGATGGCCAACGCGGCCGGTGGTACCAGCCAGCGGTTGAAACCGGGCTTGGCGATGATGCGTTCCTTGGACAGGAACGCAGGCTGGCCGGCGTAGAGGCCGTCCGCCGCGAGGCTTGTAGTCATTGTGTATCCCCCAATTATTAGTAGGGTTCGCCAGCCACTCCTCACCCCCGGCCTTTATGCGCACGCATGACCGTTTTGTTGAGTGAAGTGCCTTTTTGTGCGACATCGGGTCGCAGCGGGACGGACGAACGGGCAAAGGTTACCATTTGCACGTGACAGAAAAACCAAACTGATATCACCTTTTGTAAGTCATCTGTTCTCGTACCTCTTTAAGGAGACGCCATGCCGATCATTGTCGAACCGCTGAACGAGGTCACTTATCAGGATCAGCAGGATCTGCAGAAGATTTACCGCGACGCTCCGGACTGGCTGTACGCCCCGTTTTCCGGGGATGTACAGCTGATCGAAAGCTGTTTGCGGGACGGTTCGCTGATCGCCGGACGCTTCAATGATCGACTGCTGGGCGCAGCGCGTTTGCAACGGCACCAGGACGTTTGGCACTTGTCCCAACTTTGCGTACGAAAAATTACCCGACGCCGTGGTGTCGCCGAGCGGCTGGTGAGCGAAGCGCAGAAATTGGCCTCTGATTCGGGCGCCACCCTGCGCCTGCTGGCTCCCGCCGGGCATCTCGAAGCCCAGGCGCTGGCGGCCAAGCTGAAACTGCCGCTGGATGTGTTACCAGCGTGATCGCCTGACCGGTCGTCCGCATTGGAGCGCTATACTCCCCGGCTAAATTTCGAATTTGACTAACTACAAGGACTCGCCCATGAAAGCGTTCGGCAAAATCCTGGGTCTGGTACTTCTCGGGCTGTTGCTGATCATTGTGGCGCTGGGCTTTGCCCTGACCCACCTCTTCGATCCCAACGACTATAAAGACGAGATTCGCCAGATTGCCCGCGACAAGGCCCACATCGAGCTGACGCTCAATGGCGACATCGGCTGGAGCCTGTTCCCGTGGCTGGGCCTGGAGTTGCACGACGCCAGTGTTGCGACCCTGGTCAAACCGACAGAGCCGTTTGCCGACTTGCAGATGCTCGGCCTGTCGGTGCGCGTGTTGCCGCTGCTGCGCCGCGAAGTGCAAATGAGCGATGTCCGCGTCGAAGGCCTGAACCTGCGCCTGACCCGCGACAAGGACGGCCATGGCAACTGGCAGGACGTCGGCAAGGTTCCGGCGCCAGCCACTGCGGCCACGACACCGGCCACACCTGGCGAACCGGCACCGGAAACCACCGTTCAAGTGGAAAAACCGGCCCAGCCCGTTCGTCTGGACATCGACAGCCTGACCGTCAACAACGCCCGCGTTGAGTACAACGACGAGCAGACGGGCAAGCAGTTCAGCGCCGAGAGCATTCAGCTCAGCACCGGTCCGGTCCACGACTCGACCAATATTCCCGTCAAACTCACCGCGTTCCTGGGCACCAACCAACCGGTTCTGCGAGTGCGCACCGAGCTCAATGGCGAGCTGCGTTTCGAACGCGCCTTGCAGCGCTACAAGTTTGAAGACATGAAACTGTCCGGCGAAGTCGCAGGGGATCCGCTGCAGGGCAAGACCATGACCTTCGCGGCGCAAGGGCAATTGCTGCTGGATAAGGCGGCAAACGTCGCCGAATGGACCGGCATCAAGATTTCCGCCAACCAACTGCGCGCACTGGGTGAGCTCAAGGTCAACGACCTCGACAAGACCCCACAGATCAGTGGCGGCATTTCGATTGCCCAGTTCGACCTGGCGAAATTTGTCGACAGCATCGGCCAGAAACTGCCAGCGATGGCCGAAGGCAGCCTGAGCAAAGTCGAACTGGTCAGCCGTGTGGCCGGCACGCCGACCAGCGTGTCGTTCGACAACATCAACCTGAAAATCGATGACAGCACCTTCAGCGGCCGAATCGCTGTCGAAGACTTCGCCAAGCAATCGCTGCGCGCGGCCCTCAAGGCGGACACGTTCAACGTCGACCGCTATCTGCCACCCAAATCCGCCGAAGCCAACAGCGCGACACAAGTGCGTCAGGCCGAAGTCGCCAGCACCGAGGCTGACGCCATGGCCGGCGCGGGCAGCACACCGCTGCCGGAGTCGCCGACCAAGACAGCCTGGAGCACCGAACGCCTGCTGCCGGTCGAGCGCTTGAGCAAGCTCGACGTGGACGCCGACCTGACCTTTGGCCAGTTGACCCTCGACAAGCTGCCGATCAACAACGCGGCGCTCAAGGCCTCCGGCCAGGGCGGCCTGCTGACCCTGGAGAACCTGCGCGGCGATCTGTACGAAGGCAACTTCGAAGCCAAGGGCACCCTCGATGTGCGCCAGCAGGTTCCTGCGCTGAACATGCAGACGCGCATCAGCAAAGTGCCAGTGGAAAAAATCCTCGAAAGCCAGGGCAAGAATCCACCGGTCAAAGGCCTGGTGACGCTCAACAGCGCGCTGACCGGCAGCGGCAACAGCCAGAAAGCGCTGATCGACAGCCTCAACGGCACCGCCAGTTTCGTCATCAACAACGGCGTGCTGCTCAATGCCAACCTTGAGCAACAGCTGTGCAAAGGCATCGCCACCCTGAATCGCAAAACCCTCAGCGGCGAGCCTCGGGGCAAGGACACGCCGTTCCAGGAACTCAAGGGCAACCTGACCTTCCGTAACGGCGTGGCCAGCAACCCGGACCTGAAAGTACGCATCCCGGGCATGACCGTGAATGGCGACGGTGACGTCGACCTGCGCGTGCTGGGCATGGATTACCGCGTGGGCATCATCGTCGAAGGCGACACCAGCGCCATGCCGGACCCGGCTTGCCAGGTCGGCGACAAGTTTGTCGGTGTCGAGTGGCCACTGCGTTGCCGGGGTCCGCTGGAACTTGGTGCCAAGGCCTGCCGTCTGGATAACGAACGCATGGGTCAGGTCGCGAGCAAAATGGCCGGCGACAAGATCAGCGAAAAAATCGACGAGAAGCTGGGCGACAAGGTCAGTCCTGAACTGAAAAACGCATTGAAGGGGCTGTTCAAGCGATGAAAGCCGAGCAGTTTTCAACGGCGGTGCTGGATTGGTACGACCGCCACGGCCGCCACGATTTGCCCTGGCAACAGGGCATCACCCCGTATCGGGTGTGGGTCTCGGAAATCATGTTGCAGCAAACCCAGGTCAGCACCGTGTTGAATTACTTCGACCGCTTCATGGCTTCGTTGCCGACGGTCGAAGCCCTGGCCGCAGCGCCGGAAGACGAAGTGCTGCACCTATGGACCGGCCTGGGTTACTACACTCGCGCACGCAATCTGCAGAAGACCGCGAAGATTGTTGTCGCTGACTACGCTGGCGAGTTTCCCCGCGACGTTGAAAAACTGGTTGAATTGCCCGGCATCGGCCTGTCGACGGCGGGTGCCATCGCCAGCCTGAGCATGGGCCTGCGGGCGCCGATCCTCGATGGCAACGTCAAACGCGTCCTGGCGCGCTTTACTGCGCAAGAGGGTTACCCGGGGGAGCCGAAGGTCGCCAAACAGCTATGGGCGAACGCTGAGCGCTTTACGCCGCATGATCGGGTCAACGCCTACACCCAGGCGATGATGGACCTGGGCGCCACGCTGTGTACGCGCAGCAAACCGAGTTGCCTGCTCTGCCCGCTGGAAAAGGGCTGCGAAGCGCACATGCTCGGCCTGGAAACCCGCTACCCCATCCCCAAACCGCGTAAAACCGTGCCACAGAAGCGCACGCTGATGCCGATGCTCGCCAACGGCGAAGGCGCGGTTCTGCTTTACCGGCGGCCTTCCACGGGCCTGTGGGGCGGTCTCTGGAGTTTGCCGGAGCTCGATGACCTCGACGACCTGCACCATCTGGCCGCGCAACACTCGCTGGAACTGGGCATCCAACAGGCGCTACCGAGCCTGGTGCACACGTTCAGCCATTTTCAATTGTCCATCGAACCCTGGCTGGTCCATGTCCAGGAGGCCGGCCATCACGTGGCCGAGGCCGACTGGCTCTGGTATAACCTCGCCACCCCGCCGCGCCTGGGCCTTGCCGCCCCGGTCAAAACCTTGCTCGAACGCGCGGCCGCCGTATTGAACGCAGGAGAATTGTCATGACCCGCACCATCATGTGCCGCAAGTACAAAGAAGAATTGCCCGCCCTGGAACGCGCTCCCTTCCCGGGCGCAAAAGGCCAGGACATTTTTGACCATGTCTCGGCCAAGGCCTGGGCCGACTGGCAAAAGCACCAGACCCTGCTGATCAACGAAAAACGCCTGAACATGATGAACGCCGAAGACCGCAAATATCTTCAGGGCGAGATGGACAAGTACTTCTCCGGCGAGGAATACGCCAAGGCTGACGGCTACGTGCCGCCGGCTGAATAATCCCGATTTCTCGGGGGGCGGATCGTAAGCGACGGTAATAATTAAATTTTTTTTGAAAAGTTTGTTGACGACCCCCTGAAAAACCAGTTTAATGCGCCCCGTTGCCCAGATAGCTCAGTCGGTAGAGCAGGGGATTGAAAATCCCCGTGTCGGCGGTTCGATTCCGTCTCTGGGCACCAAATACCGAAAACCCTGAATCGCAAGATTCAGGGTTTTTTTATGCCTGCGATTTGATAACCGCCTGAAACCTGCAGCGCTCCCCCCTGAAAAACAAATCCCTCCTTATTGCTCTAGCCCAATGATGGCTCCGTGCTATTATTTTTCCGTTACATGGAAGACGACCTACATTGGTGCCGATGCCCCCCCCGCATCCGAATCAGTCGATACAGGATCGAGACAGCGCATGGAGTGCGTGCTTTTTACCCCCTCCCCGCAAAACACTGACCTCCCCTGTTGGACCTGTGTAGCCAGTCTTGCAAGCACGCTCTCCTCTCGAAATCCTGAACATGGAACAGTTATGTCTGACATCAATGAACTCAAAGACAAGATCAACACTAAAACCTTGAATATGGTTTTGCTGTCGGCCGCAACCGTTGGGCTGTACCTGTTGCTGTGGCTGGTCAGAACCAATCAGAAAATCAGCGAAACCACCAAAATCAAACTGGTCGATAACACCTACATCATCTGGCTGGCCGTCTGCCTTGGCTGGAGCGGTGCTTTGTCCAATTCGGGTGAAGTACTGTTCGATGCGCTGTCCGGCATTCTGATCATTGCAACCAACGCGCTGTACATCGTCTGGGCGTTCAAAGCCAAGAATGCACTGTCGGAATACGCCCTCAGCGAACACAAAATCGATCTGCGGATGAACGCGTTCTATACGTTCTTCCTGAATGTTTTCTACATCAACTACTGCATCAACGACCTGCCTGAAGAGCAACGCAAGCAACTGATCCTGCGTGGCTCGACGACACAAGCCTGATTCAGGGTAATGGGCGGGCAGCCCCCAGTGGCTGCCCGTCTAATCTGCAGCCTCCCTCATTCGCTACTGTTCCAGTGGAACACCAGATTCCTCGCGCCAGCACTGCCGATATCCGTCGTGTCACGTTTCGCTTCACCGTTGCGCGTTGCCACGACCGTGTACTTGCCGGCAGGTAATTGGACATAAACCAGAGGACCCGCCTGACTCAGCGTCAGCACCGGCCCTTTAGCGTTCTGAACCAGCAACTGCACGTCCGGAATGTATTCGTCTTGCGGACCGACCGAGAAGGTCATGTGCAGGTTGTAGCCCGTCGTTTGCTGGATGGCTTTCGCCTCATCCTCGCCGATACCGCCGGAGAGGTAAGAAATCCCGTTTTGTTCCTGCCGTTGAACTTGCACGCCAGTAGCATCAACAGGGTCAAGGCTGGCGGCATTCAACATCGCCGGAAACGCCAGGACACCGACAGCAACAAAGGACAACATGAAGGCATGGACGTATTTCATGATGACGACTCCCGGGCTCCTCAGAACCCTCTCATTCCCTTGAGTTTTGATTTCCTGGACGCGGTTCCGGTTTTAGATTGATTCGATCTTGGGTTCACTGCGAAACGGACTACACCCTGTATTCCACAAACACGTCCCGTCATCGGCTTGGTCCTGCAAAACGTATCCGGTATTTCCTTCCGGATTGGCAGCGGCGTACTGCATCGCTACCCCATGCACGCTTGGCATCCTCTTTCGCCTGCTTCTCCAGCCGCGGAAGACTTCATGACCCTCGTCAAACCCGATAACACTCAAGATTCACCACTCACCTCATTGGTGGACAACCTTGGCGAACTGATCCGCCAGGCACGCCTTAAAGCGTTGCGAGCGGTCGATACGGCGCAATGGCAGATCGGGCGGCATATCGTTGAGTTCGAGCAGGAGGGGCTCGTAGGGCGGGGTATGGGAAGCAGTTGTTGGCGTCGTTGGCCAAAGCCCTAACCGCCAAGTTTGGGAAAGGTTTTGACGCATCCAACCTCCGCTACATGCGCCAGTTCTATCAAGCCTTCCCGATTTGTGACGCACTGCGTCACGAATTGAGCTGGACCCATTACCGAAGGCTTCTGCGCGTCGACAACGACCATGCCCGTCAGTGGTACATGAACGAATCAGCCCACCAGAACTGGTCAAGCCGCGCCCTTGAGCGTCAGATCAACACGCTGTATTACGAACGTCTGCTGGCGAGTCGTGATCGGTCCACTGTCAGGGAGCGCTTTTCGGTACTGGAGGGCCATGAGCAACTGTTCGCCAGCAAGTACAAACGAGTGCTGCCGAGTGAAGAGGAACTTCGAGTGGAGCTGGATCGGGAACGGGTCCTGCTTGAGGATCGGCTGGTCAAGAAACGCCGATAAAAATGGGTGGATTGTCCGAAACCGTCATGAAGTCTATCGTTGGCAGCTACGCGCAAAGGTACGTCATCGATGAATTTCAAGGACACGCCTGCACTGGCGCCTGCTCAGATCGAGCGGCCATTGCCTGCCACCCCACCCGGCGCCCCCTTCAAGGAGACCGCCGCAGACGGCTTCATCCTCGGTGGCTTCACCTGGCGGCACACCGCGCAAGACCCGGCCCGCCCCGTCGTGATCATCAACGCCGCCACCTCGGTGCGCTGCCGCCATTACTCGCGTTTTGCCGATTACCTGTTCGCCAACGGGTTCGATGTCATTACCTACGATTACCGGGGCATCGGCGAATCTCGTCCCGCCTCGCTGAAAAACCTCGACGCCTCATGGACCGACTGGGGTGCGCTGGACTTTGAGGCGATGCTCAAGCGCGCTGAGCGTGAATTCCCCGGCCAGCCCATCGATGTCATCGGCCACAGCTTTGGCGGCTGTGCAGCGGGCCTGGGAGCGTCTGGGCATGTCATTCGACGGATGGTGACGGTCGGCGCGCAATTCGCTTACTGGCGCGACTATGCGCCCGCCCATCGCTGGCGGATGTTCGGCAAATGGCACGTGGTGATGCCGTTGATGACGATGTTTCACGGCTACTTCCCCGGCAAACGCCTCGGCTGGCTGGAAGACACGCCCGCCGGCGTGGTTCGTGACTGGAGCACACCGACCGACCGCTTTGAAACACGCCCCAGCGGTCGGCGCCTGCATCTCGGAAGCGGTCGATTACCCTTCGAACGCGTCGGCGCAAATATCCTCGCGATCAGCGTCAGCGACGATCCTTATGGTACGATTTCGGCCATCGAACGCCTGCTCGGCTACTTCACTCAAAGCACCCGCACCCATCTGCGAATCACCCCGCAAGACATCGGCGAAGAAGAAGTCGGACATTTCGCCTTTTTTCGCAGCGCATACCAAGCCACACTATGGCCCATTGCATTGTACTGGCTGCAAAACGCCGAACTGGCCCCCGACACACCCGGGCGGCGAGTCCCGCGCAGCTGAGCCCTCTCAAAAAATTACGGAACGACGTCCATGGCCTCCGCCAACAAGCAAAACAAACGCGCCTCCCGCGCCAAAGCCAAGGCCAAGCAAAACCGCACCCAGCGTGCCGCCGCGCCGGTCGAGCTGGACCCGAACGACGACCGCATCGACTTCGAATCGGTGGACCTGACCGAGCTGTTCAAGAAAATGATCGACGCCGAAAAGACCAGCCAGCAAGCAATGTGCCTGGCGTTCCTGGAAGACCCGCTGCTGGAATTGGTCTATGAACAGGAAGGCGAAGAAGGTGCGATGGACTTCATTCTCGCCGCGCTGATCGAGTACCGCCAATGGTCGACCGAAGTCGACGAGGCCGGTGCCCTGGCGTGGATCGAATCACCAGCCTTCCAGGCTGACTATGTCGCGGCGTCCGATAGCATCGCCGCGCAAACCCAACAGAAAGCAAACTGAGCTCCCATGGCATCCCTGAACAAGCAACAAAAACGCGCCAAGCGCGCAAAGGCCAAAGCCAAGCAAATCAACATCCACGGCCGCAAACCTGCCGCGCTGGACGATGACCTGGACGAAATCGGCGAGCCGATCCCGGAATACACCCTGGCGATGTTCAGCAAGATGCACGACGCCGAAGCCACCAGCCGCAGCGACATGCTTCAGGTCCTGCTGTCGGACCTCGCCGGCATCATCAGCGACCATCCAGACTTGCTGGACATGGAAAACGCTGACAACGAAGCCATGGCCGCCACCCACCTGGCCGCCGACATGCTGCTCGACTACCGCATGTGGGCTGATGGCATGGACCGTGAAACCGCTCAGGCCTGGCTGACCGAGCCGCAGTTCATCACCGACTTCGGTCATGCGCTGGACAGCTATCGTCAGGCGCTGGATGCGCAGGAAGAAAAGAGCGAATAAACGCTTGGCAGAAACAAAAAACGGCCGCTCGTCATCACTGACAGCGGCCGTTTTTTATGGAAACCATTCCAAAAGGACCCGCCCGCTACCCCTCATCAGCGGATCGGTATATCCCATTGACATATCCCTTATTAAATCTATTCTTTGAACTCACAACACACCCAAAAAAGCCGGAGGCCAAAAATGGAACAGACCACCCTTTTCATGAGTAATCGAAGCCAGGCTGTCCGTCTTCCGAAAGCTGTAGCCATGCCAAGCGATGTAAAACGAGTCAACGTAGTTGCCATCGGCAGGGCCCGCATCATCACTCCAGCGGACGAAACTTGGGATAGCTGGTTCGATGGAGATAGCGTAAGCGCAGACTTTATGACTGACCGCGACCAACCCTTCGAACAGGAGCGTGAGTCGTTCTGATGATCAAGTTCATGCTCGATACCAACATCTGCATCTTCACCATCAAAAACAAACCGCAAATCGTAAGAGAAGCTTTCAACCTTCACGACGGGCAGTTGTGCATCAGTGCAGTCACGTTGATGGAGTTGATCTACGGTGCCGAAAAATCTGCGGCTCCCGAAAAGAATCTGGCGGTGGTCGAGAGCTTCGCTGCACGCCTTGAGGTCTTGCCTTTCGACAATGACGCGGCCGCGCACACAGGAATGATTCGGTCAGAGCTGGCAAGGGCGGGCACACCCATTGTCCCGTACGACTCTATGATTTCGGGACATGCCCGTTCACGCGGGCTCATTGTTGTAACAAACAACCTGCGCGAGTTCGAACGGGTCCCAGGACTGCGTGTAGAAGACTGGGTTCACCCCGCTTGAGCCGGACACAGTCACTCAAACAAAAAACGGCCGCTCGTCATCACTGACAGCGGCCGTTTTTTTTCACGCCTTCAAATCAACAATCAGGCAGCAACACCTTCCAGACGCGGGATATCAAAGCCAAGCTTGGCACTGGCATAGCCCAGTTCGCCTTTGGCGATGGACTGAGCCTTGTAACCGTCATTGATCAGGTCCTTCACGTACAGCTTGTTGTAGATGAACATGAACACGAGGTTGCTGAGGCTGAAGGTGAAGCAGGCCACGACGAACATGATCGCTGCCCACTTGAAGTCACCACGGAACAAGGCCGGGAAAAAGCCAAAGAAAAATACGGTCCACGAGAAGCCGATTGGCGCTTCTTTCATGGCACCGGTATTCGGGTTTTTAAACACAACCGATGTAAACGCCATGCCTGTCTCCTTGATGCCCCAATGGGTTGGCTGAATGGCCGGGCTAGCTCCATGCAGCGCTGATTCCGATCTACCGCTTGAACGGCAGGCACACGCAAATGCATCTGTGAACACACCGCAGATGAAGGAGCAGGCAAGAAAAGGTCGGGGGGCTTTTAGCCGGGAAGGCTGAGGGCGTCGAACAATCCGTGTCCTGAAACTCCATCGCATCCCGTAACAGCGGGATACACATTCGGTGCAAAGGCTACTATCTAGCCATCATCGTGTCTATCCGCTTGCTACCCAATAAAGCATCTGAATGAAAGGCAAAAAAACGACCGCGATCATCTCTGATGGCGGTCGTTTCGGTGCTTCAACAACAATTGGCGTGAGTCAGATCTCAGCGCGCCAAGGCTGCGCTCAGCTTCTCATTGTGACGACGGCGTGCAACCAGCACGCCTGCCGCGACGACCAATAGCGCCAACAGGCCGGTCGCGAGAATCTCCACGCGATGCGCTTCCTGGAACAACATGATGGTCAGGGCCGCCACGATGAAAATGATCACCGCGTAGGTCAGGCCCGGGAACAGCCACATGCTGAAGGCGATTTTTTCACCGCGAGCCATGCGCTGTTTGCGCATGCGCAGTTGCGAAATGGCGATCACCAGGTACACCAGCAACGCGATGGCGCCGGAGCTGGCCAGCAGGAATTCGAACACCGCGGCCGGGGCCACGTAGTTGGCGAATACCGCAAGGAACGCAGCGCCGGTGGACAGCATGACGGCCCAGTACGGGGTGCCGCTCTTGTTGGTGCGCTGGGAAACGGCCGGTGCATCACCGCGCTTGCCCAGGGAGAACATCATCCGCGAAGCGGTGTACAGCGCCGAGTTAAGGCAGCTGGTCACAGCAACCAGCACCACGATGTCGACGATCAGCTTGGCATTCGGGATGCCCATGCGCTCCAGCACAGTCTGGTACGAACCAATGCTGGCCAGGATCGGGTCGTTCCATGGCACCAGGGCCACCACGATGAAAATCGATACGAGGTAGAACAAGCCGATCCGCCAGATCACCGAATTGGTGGCCTTGGAGATTTGCTGGCCCGGGTTCTTCGATTCCGCGGCCGCGATGGTCACGATCTCGGTGCCCATGAAGGAGAACATGGTGGTCAGGATCGCGCCCAGTACCGCGCCCATGCCGTTTGGCAGGAAGCCCTGGGTATCGAACAGGTGCGAAACGCCGCTGACCTGGCTGCTCGGCAAGAAGCCGAAGATCGCCATTACGCCGAGGGCGATGAAACCAATGATCGCCACGACCTTGATCAGGGCGAACCAGAATTCGAACTCACCGTAGTTTTTTACGCTGAACAGGTTAGTCACCGTCAGCAGCAAGGTGATGATCAGCGTGAACGCCCAGATCGCCACGTTCGGGAACCAGGCGTGCAGGATGGTCGCGGCGGCGTTGGCTTCCAGCGGAATCACCAGGACCCAGAACCACCAGTACAACCAGCCGATGGTGAAACCGGCCCAGTGACCGATCGCGCGATCGGCATATGTCGAGAAGGAACCGGTGTCCGGCGAGGCAACAGCCATTTCGCCGAGCATGCGCATCACCAGCACGACCAGCATACCGGCGGCGGCGTAAGCCAACAGCACGGCCGGGCCAGCGGCGGCGATGGCGTGACCCGAGCCTACGAACAAGCCGGCGCCGATTACCCCGGCAATCGACAGCATGGTCACATGACGCGGTTTGAGCCCCTGTTCGAGGCCATTGGAGCTTGGGGTACTGCTCATTGAAACTACCTTTGTAAGGAAAAGCGAATGCGTGCATCCCGCCTCGATTTCTCTCTCGTAAAAAGAAACCAACGGGGCGTTCTGGATTCTGTACGCAATAATTGCGCCAAAATGTTTCAACACCGTCTATCACGGTGATCTCGTCCAGACCGGACAGTCATCGCAACCCATTGAAAATAATGGCACTTTGCCAAGGCGTTACCCTGCGACTCACTTTCAAGGACGAATCCGCGCACCGGAAACACCCCAGGAAAATGCTCGACGCACAATAAAAGTGCAGATCAGGAACGTTTGGCCGGTTAGCGCTTCCAACCCCCCGCCAAAGCTGGCAACATCGCGCCCTTTTTTACGCGACACCCGCCGGGCATCTGGTTCAAACGGCTGTTCGGTTGATAGCAGCGCGACAGTCTGCTGTAGCGATGCGACAACCTGCCACGTCACGTCCGTTTACCGCCCGTAGCGCTGTTGGCTGCCATTCGAACGCTATGCTAGCTTGGCCGCCTCGCCAGGAAGGCCGCCAACAGCAGGAGCGAAACACTATGAGGAACGCACATGGCTGAGGCCACGCCCGCGCTTGAAATCCGCAACTTGCACAAACGCTACGGACAGCTTGAGGTGCTCAAAGGCATCTCGCTGACCGCCCGCGACGGCGACGTGATCTCGATCCTGGGTTCTTCCGGTTCCGGCAAGTCCACGTTCCTGCGTTGCATCAACCTGCTGGAAAACCCGCACCAGGGCCAGATCCTGGTGGCCGGCGAAGAACTCAAACTCAAAGCCGCGAAGAATGGCGAACTGGTCGCTGCCGATGGCAAGCAGATCAACCGCCTGCGCAGCGAGATTGGTTTTGTGTTTCAAAACTTTAATCTCTGGCCGCACATGAGCGTGCTCGACAACATCATCGAAGCGCCGCGTCGCGTCCTCGGTCAAAGCAAAGCCGAAGCCATCGAAGTCGCCGAAGCCCTGCTGGCCAAGGTCGGTATCGCCGACAAGCGCCATGCCTACCCGGCGCAATTGTCCGGCGGCCAGCAACAACGCGCGGCCATCGCCCGCACGTTGGCGATGCAACCCAAGGTGATCCTGTTTGACGAGCCGACTTCCGCCCTTGACCCGGAAATGGTCCAGGAAGTACTTAATGTCATCCGCGCCCTGGCCGAAGAAGGCCGTACCATGCTGCTCGTGACCCATGAAATGGGCTTTGCCCGTCAGGTCTCCAGCGAAGTGGTGTTCCTCCACCAGGGCCTGGTAGAAGAACAAGGATCGCCACAGCAGGTGTTCGACAACCCGCTTTCGGCACGCTGCAAACAATTCATGTCCAGCAACCGCTAACGGAGCTACCCGCATGCAGAACTTCAAAAAAGTCTTCCTGGCGGCCGCCGTCACCCTGGCGTTCAGCGCCGGTGCCATGGCCGAAACCCTGAAGATGGGCATCGAAGCGGCCTACCCGCCGTTCAACAATAAAGATGCCAGTGGCAATGTCGTCGGCTTCGACAAGGAAATCGGCGACGCTCTGTGCGCCAAGATGAAAGTCGAGTGCACCGTGGTGACCTCCGACTGGGACGGCATCATCCCGGCCCTGAACGCCAAGAAGTTCGACTTCCTGATCTCCTCGATGTCGATCACCGACGAGCGCAAGCAAGCGGTCGACTTCACCGACCCGTACTACTCGAACAAGCTGCAGTTCATCGCACCTAAAGACAAAGAGTTCAAAACCGACAAGGCTTCCCTGAAAGGCAAAGTGATCGGCGCACAACGTGCGACCCTCGCCGGCACCTGGATGGAAGACAACATGGACGGCGTCGAAGTCAAACTCTACGACACCCAGGAAAACGCTTACCTGGACCTGACCTCCGGTCGTCTGGACGGCATCCTGGCGGACAAGTACGTCAACTACGAATGGCTGAAAAGCGACGCCGGCCGGTCCTACGAATTCAAGGGTGATCCAGTAGAAGAAAGCGACAAGATCGGTATCGCGGTACGTAAAGGCGACCCGATCCGCGCGAAGCTGAACCTCGCCCTGAAGGAAATCGTCGAAGACGGCACCTACAAGAAAATCAACGACAAGTACTTCCCGTTCAGCATCTATTGATTCTGACCTGCCGGACCGGCGCCGTTCGCTAACGGCGCCAGTCCATGGCATTGCCTGCCGCGATTTGAAAAGAAACCCATGACTATCGATCTCTACGGATTCGGCCCGGCGCTCGCCGCTGGCGCGCTGATGACTGTGAAACTGGCACTCTCGGCCTTGTGTCTGGGGCTGGTGCTCGGTTTGCTCGGCGCCTTGGCCAAGACATCCCCGTACAAGCCGTTGCAATGGCTTGGCGGCACTTATTCGACACTGGTTCGCGGCATCCCGGAATTGCTCTGGGTGCTGTTGATCTACTTCGGCACGGTCAACCTGATGCGTGCCCTGGGCGAGTTTTTCGGCAATCCCGATCTCGAACTCAATGCCTTCGCCGCCGGCGTGATCGCGCTGGGCCTGTGCTTTGGCGCCTACGCCACCGAAGTGTTTCGCGGCGCGATCCTGGCGATTCCCAAAGGTCACCGTGAAGCCGGCGTGGCGTTGGGCCTGTCGAAATTCCGCATCTTTACCAAACTGATCATGCCGCAGATGTGGCGCATCGCCCTGCCGGGCCTTGGCAACCTGTTCATGATTCTGATGAAAGACACCGCGCTGGTATCGGTCATCGGCCTGGAAGAAATCATGCGCCACGCGCAAATCGGCGTGACCGTGTCCAAGCAACCGTTCACCTTCTATATGGTGGCCGCGTTCATGTACCTGGGCCTGACCGTGCTCGCCATGAGCGGCATGCACTTGATGGAACGACGTGCCGCGCGCGGCTTCGCGAGGAGCACCCAATGAACTGGGAAGTCATCATCAAGTGGCTGCCGAAACTGGCCCAAGGCGCAACGCTGACTCTGGAACTGGTGGCCATCGCCGTGATCGCCGGTTTGCTGCTGGCGATTCCGTTGGGCATCGCGCGTTCGTCGCGGCTTTGGTACGTGCGGGCATTTCCCTACGGCTACATCTTCTTTTTCCGTGGCACGCCGTTGC
Source organism: Pseudomonas mucoides (assembly GCF_015461845.1). GTDB lineage: Bacteria > Pseudomonadota > Gammaproteobacteria > Pseudomonadales > Pseudomonadaceae > Aquipseudomonas > Aquipseudomonas mucoides. The sequence continues at coordinate 178,703 of NZ_JACOPW010000008.1, forward strand.
TGGTCCAGCTGTTCCTTGTCTATTACGGCCTGGCTCAGTTCGATGCAATTCGTAACAGCCCGATGTGGCCGTACCTGCGCGATCCGTTCTGGTGCGCCACCGCGACCATGACCCTGCACACGGCGGCCTACATCGCCGAGATCCTGCGCGGCGCGATCCAGGCGATTCCGCCGGGTGAAATCGAAGCGGCGCGCGCGTTGGGCATGTCCCGCGCCAAAGCGCTGTTCTACATCATCCTGCCGCGAGCTGCGCGCATCGGCCTGCCGGCCTACAGCAACGAAGTGATCCTGATGCTCAAGGCCAGCGCCCTGGCCAGTACCGTGACCCTGCTGGAGTTGACCGGCATGGCCCGCACCATCATTGCCCGGACCTACCTGCCGGTGGAGATCTTCTTCGCCGCGGGCATGTTCTATTTGTTGATGGCTTACGTACTGGTTCGTGGCTTCAAGCTGCTGGAGCGCTGGTTGCGCGTCGATGCCTGCCAAGGGCGTTGATTCCTCCCGCGTGCTGACGGGCGAGGCCCTGCTCGCCCGCTTCACCGCGCTGGATGCTTTCCTGATCGAGCATCAAGCGCTGTGGAAACCGCGTCCGTTTACTCATCTGCATCTGCCTTGGGAAACGTCCTACCCGGAATTGGCACTTTGGCTACGGGAACGGTCGCTGGACGACGCAGAACTTGCGCATAACCAACCTTGTTTGCTGCATGCGCCGGAGCCGTTTGCTTCATTGGCTGCGCTGTCCCATGAATTGAGTTCTGTGGGTGAATTACCGGCGCATTCGCTGCAAGCGGCCGGGCATCGGCTGAACGTCGATGTACCGGGACGCAAGTGGCAACAAATCGAGGCGTTCGCCAGTCGCCTGTCGTTTGCGGCAGCGCCGAAGCATTGGCTGGATTGGTGTTCGGGCAAGGGCCACTTGGGTCGGCGTTTACTGCAAACCGGGCAACAACTGACCTGCCTGGAATACGACCCGGCCCTGGTGGCCAGCGGACAGGCACTCAGCCAGCGTCATCAATTGCGGGCGCTGCACGTCGAACAGGATGTGCTCGCGCCTGAAACCGCGAATTTATTGACTGTTGATCACACAACGGTGGCGCTACACGCCTGCGGTGATTTGCATGTGCGGTTGATCCAGCTCGCCAGCGCGGCGGGGTGCAAACAATTGGCCATCGCGCCGTGCTGTTATAACCGGATCAATCTTCCGGCCTATCAGCCGCTTTCCTCGGTCGGTTTGCGATCCGACCTACAGCTGTCCCTCGACGATCTCGCCCTGCCCATGAGCGAAACCGTCACCGCTGGCGCTCGCGTACGACGTCAACGCGACACCTCCATGGCCCGGCGCCTGGGTTTCGACGTGCTGCAACGGCAATTGCGCGGCGTCGATGAATACCTGCCCACCCCTTCCCTGCCGAGTGCCTGGCTGGACAAGTCCTTCGCCGAGTACTGCCATCATCTGGCCGCACTGAAAGACTTATCCACAGTCGGTTCGCAAGATTGGTCCGCTGTCGAAGCTGCTGGATGGCAACGCTTGGCGCACGTGCGCAATCTGGAGCTGCTGCGCGGACTTTTCCGACGTCCGTTGGAGCTTTGGCTGGTCCTCGATCGCGCCCTTTTCCTTGCCGATCAGGGTTACACCGTTCGCCTCGGGACCTTCTGCGAAACCCCGCTGACGCCGCGTAATGTCCTGCTCTTGGCGGAACGCCCATAAAAGCCACAGCCTGTGGATAACTCTGTTGATGAAATTATCATGGATCCAATATCTACGGCTGTTTCAGAGGTGAAACGCAACTGTTCATTTTTCGTACACTCACGAAAAAATCCAGAAAAACAGGGATTTGCGCACCAATGAGAACAGGTCCACAAAAACACCGGTGAGCGCAGAATGCCACCGCCGCCGTTGTGCATAAGCATTCAATGCAAAGGACATAAGCGCCTAAACCCGGACCTCACGCGGGGAAAATTGCACCGCCTCCCGACTCTTGTTATACAAACACGCAAGGACGCCGTCAGCGCGACCACGAACAAGAAAATTCGACCGACAGGATGCGACCGTGACGTTCATTTCCTACGCACAGAACTTCGAAGACATACGCCTGTGGCGCGCCCTCAAAACCGTCGAGAACGGCTTCTATATCGACGTCGGCGCCAACGATCCGACCCATGACTCGGTCACCAAAGCGTTCTACGACCACGGCTGGAGCGGCATCAACGTCGAACCGATGCCCAACTACTACGAAGCCCTGTGCCAGCAGCGTCCCAAAGACACCAACCTGCAATGCGTGGCCGGCGAAAGCGCCGACAGCCTGACCTTCTATGGCATCGCCGGCACCGGCCTCTCGACCGTCGACCCGGCCATGGCGCAAATGCACAAAGACGCCGGCATGGACGTGCGCAGCCAAACCGTCCAGTCCCGCACCCTGACGTCCATCTGCGAAGAACACGCCCAGGGCCGCCCGATCCACTTCCTGAAAATCGACGTCGAAGGCCACGAAGAAACCGTCCTGCGCGGCATGGACTTCACCCAGTGGCGGCCATGGGTCATCCTCATCGAAACCCCGTGGGACCGCGACCAGACCTGGGAAACCCTCGTCACCGGCGCCGGCTACCACTCCATCCTGTTCGACGGCATCAACACCTACTACCTCGCCGAAGAACACCTGAACCTCAAACCCGCCTTCGACATCCCGCCGTGCAACCTGGATGAATTCCAGTTCTGCAAAGGCCACAACTTCAGCCACCCCATCGGCGATGCCGAACAGCAACTCGCCACCGCCCTGCAACGCGCCGAACAGGCCGAAGCACAGCTGCGCGCAATGCAAAACAGCCGCACCTGGCAAGCCATCCAGAAACTAAAGAAAACCCTGCTACGCGCCTGACCTGACGCCTGCGCAAAAATAGTCTGAATTCAGGGGTTTACAGAACCAACCCAATCGCTATAATCGTCGCCCAACACGCCGGTATAGCTCAGTTGGTAGAGCAACTGACTTGTAATCAGTAGGTCCCGGGTTCGACTCCTGGTGCCGGCACCACATTAGGCTCCATTGCATTCCACCGAATGCTCTGGAAGCCCCGAAAACCCGCCCTTTGGCGGGTTTTTTCGTTCCAGGACCCTCTGTCGGGATCCAACAAAATCCCCCTTCCCAGCGGCTATCTTAGGGGTACAGCGTCTTTGCTATCTGGAGACCGTACCCCTATGCCACGCCTAGCGACCCCTCTCAGCGACCTGCAATGCCGCACGGCCAAACCCCGCGAACGCGCCTACAAACTGTTCGACGGCGGCGGCATGTACCTCTTCGTCAAACCCAACGGCGTCAAGACCTGGCGCCTGAGGTATTTCAAGCCCAGCGGCAAGGAAGGCACGCTGATCATCGGCAATTACCCCATCGTGCCTTTGGCCGTCGCAAGGCGTAAGCGCGACGAGGCCAAGGCACTGCTGCTCGACAACCTCGATCCTATGGAAGAGAAGAAGAAGGCCAAGATCGCAGCCCAACGAGCGGCTCTACTTTTTGAAACCGTTGCCTTGGAGTGGCACGCCGATATGTCCCGCCGCTGGACCGAAGGCCACGCGAAAACAGTGATGAGCCGACTGCGTACCCACGTCTTCCCGCTGATCGGCCAACGGCCCATCGCCGAACTCGATACCCACGATCTGCTAGAGATCACCCAGCGCATCAAGGAACGCGGCACCATGGATGTGGCGCTAAGGGTGCAGAACTACTTATCCACTATCATGCGCGGTGCCAAAAGGGCTCGGCAAATCACCATGAACCCTGCGCTGGATCTGGCAGGCTCGATTCACGCGCCGCGTACAGTCCACCGCCCTGCCCTCTCCCTCAATCGCCTGCCCGAACTGCTGCACCGCATCGACAACTACCACGGTCGCGAATTGACCCGCCTCGCCGTCCTGTTGACATTGCATGTATTCGTCCGCTCCAGCGAACTGCGCTTCGCTCGATGGAGTGAGTTCGACCTCCAACGCGCCATGTGGGAAATCCCCGATACGCGCGCACCGATTGAAGGGGTACGCAACTCCACACGGGGGACCAAGATGAACGGCGACATTCAAATGGTCCCACTGTCGCCGCAGGTCATCGAAATACTGGAGCGCCTGCGTAGCCTCAGTCGCTTTTCAGAGTTGGTGCTACCAGGCGACCACAAGTACTGGAAGCCCATGTCCGAGAACACGGTTAACTCTGTGCTGCGCAACGTGGGCTATGACACTGCCAAGGATGTGTGCGGCCATGGCTTCAGAACCATGGCCTGTAGCGCCTTGCTGGAGTCAGGACTGTGGACAGACGCCGCCATCGAACGGCAAATGAGCCACAAGGAACGCAACCGCGTGCGCGCCGCGTATATCCACAAGGCCGAATTCCTCGAGCAGCGCCGGCTGATCATGGCGTGGTGGAGCAACTACATTGATGCCAACCGCAGTGGGCATGTAACGCCTCACGAGTTCGCTCATCCAGTCGGCGACAACATCACAGCCCTACAAAATAGCCGTGGCGCATTCAAACGTGGGTAAGCCTGTGAGATCACCGCAGTCCGCCCTTCCACGCGGGTCCATCCAAGCGGGGCTGCAAAGCCGCCCTGCTTGGATGGACCTCATTTAAAAAATCTAAAGCTCACGCAAACTGTCTGTGGAAAACCACTGATTTCCACCGGTGGATAATTTAATCCACAGCCGCAGAATTCCCAAAATTCGAGCCTTGACCCAAATTATCCACAGGCGTAGAAAAGGTCGGGCAAAGCGCTGTCGTTGACAGCAACCCAGGTAGCCAGAACCTTTAAGGCTACGCCACACCGTGGTGGTTCTCCCAAAGTGCGATTAGCGTCCGGTGGCTCGCACGGTCACTCACCGAGTGATGGATGCCTACTTCAGATCATTGCCATTGCGGCAAATACATCCCCCTCCCCAGCTGCCCTGCAGCAACCTACCCGCTTGGCCATTTCACTGCGCCAACCTGCGCCCGTCTCTTTCTCCCAGAAAGAGACGGGCGCTCCTACCGCTGCTGCAGCCCAACTCGTACAAGGCTTTGCGGCATTCCCCCTTGTGACAATCGGCGTGACAAACACCGAAGTCACCAGCAACAGCGATGCAGATGATGGTGCCGCAGCCCACGGAATGGACTGCACCTGACTGACAGTCAGGCACGCCCTGGTCATCGCCTCACTGCCTTCACCCGACCCAGGATCTCGCGGCGCCGGTCTCGTCAGCCAGTGCAGCCTCCACCCGCCCACTTCCTCGGAAGTGTTCAGGAGGCCAGATCATGAGATGCCCAAGCTCCCGGTCGTAAGGAGCCGCCAGTCCCGCGCTAGTGGACAACCCTCACAGGTCGCAGGGGCCTTGATCCCTGATAACACTCAACATTCGTGGCGGGATGACGTGGGGAAAGACTTCAAACGGTTTGGCTTCGAGAGGAGTTTGATCATGGCGTTGGTAAGTAGACGTAACGGGCGAAATTTTGGCTATGGTCGACAACTGAGTTATGCCGGGCCACAGGCATTGAAAGATCTGTTTGGCGGCGGGCATTACGGCACGGTCAAAGCGCACAGTGATCGCTGGCAGGCGTTTGTGCGCTGGTGTCGGTCGGACGATGGACCGGGGTTCAATGATGCGCGGCAAATCGATCGGCAGTCGTTGCTGGATTACGCCAAGCATCTGCGTCAGCAAGTTGAACGAGGTGAACTCGTCATCGCCACCGCGCAAAACCGGCTGTCCAGCGTGAACCGAACGATGGCCGCGCTTCGCGGTGATCAGCATGTGAAGGTGTCGAGTCCGAGCAAGGCGTTGGGAATGCGGCGCACCAGTGTTCGTTGCTCGGTGCCGCAAGGCCAAGACCGCGAACAGGTTAAGCGGATCGTCGAGGTGCTTTGTGAGCATCAGCAATCGCGCGCGGCCGCCATCGCTCAGTTGGCACGAGCCACCGGAATGCGCTTGCGAGAGACCATTTTGGCCGACCTTCCTCGCCTGCAACGGGAAGCCGAGGAGTTCGGCAGAATCAACATCCAGGACGGCACCAAAGGTGGCCGCTCCGGTGCGTCGGCACCTCGCTGGATCACGGTAGATGATCATATTCGCGACGCGCTGAAATATGCCGAACAAGTCTCGCCCGACGGTAGCCGCAACCTGCTTGCACCGAACGAAAGCCACCTCGATTTCCAACGGGAAATCGTCCGCCCCGCACGGGACCTCCTCCATAAGCACAACCTTAAAGGCTTTCATGAATTACGGGCGGCCTTTGCATGCGAACGCTATGAACAAATCACCCAGCATCCCGCGCCTATCAACGATGGCTACTGCTACCAACTCGACCGACGCCTCGATCAGGAGGCCCGAGTACAAATCAGCTATGAACTCGGACACGGCCGTATTGACGTGGTGTCGGCTTACATTGGTGGTCGAGTATGAGCACGGCATTCGATATGGAGCTATTCCTGTCAGGCGTCCTGACCGGGTCGCATACCACACGCCAACGCCACCTTCGCCAAGCAAAGGCCATTCAAGCAGCGATCACTAATCGTTGGCACCGAGAGAATCCATGGGCCTGGCAGCGGAAGCATCTCGACTGGTTTCTAAACCATCACGTGAACCAGCACGCTGAATCGACGCGCTATTACTATCTGCTGACCGTGCATTTACTCACTCTACGCTTAGGAAAATCCTGGCAGTTCAACTGCTAGGCTAAGGTCAGCAACCGGCCGATTCTGTTGAAAAGGCCACCGACGGTTTCGGCGATCGAAAAATGTCTCTCTGAGATTGAAATCTGGACGTAGAGCAGGCGCTAACCCCGGATCATATTTTGCGTAGCAGCGTGCAAAATGGATGATTTCCAAGCTCAGCGCGCGTTGAGTTTGCCCACTCGGACTTTTCGATAGCATCGGCCAAAACATCCATTCGAGAAGCGACTATGAATTCAGAGGCGACTCAGTCACTTTGATGGCTTCAACCACGCCACCGATGGCAACGTGCCTTTACTCAAGCCTAAACATTGACAGACAATGCAGGTAGGGGTACCCGATAGCGCGCCATTGCATGGATCGCTCTAGAAAATTAAGGAATAACATGGCATACGTTAACCCGTCCACACAGAGCATTAAAACCTGTTTTCAAAGCCACTACTCGCTTCCATATTTTCAGCGAGAGTACAAATGGGAAACACGTCATTTTGCCGAGCTTCTTAACGACATACAAAATACCTTCATATTATGCTTTGACCCTACCCATGGGCGACAGGAGGTAGCCAATTACTTACCATATTTTTTGGGCTCAATTATTACATCCAAAGAGTCCGATGGCAAAAAACCTCTTATCGATGGACAACAACGGCTCACCTCCACCTTTCTTATACTTGCTTACCTTGAGAGATATCGAAAAGATAACGACATCAAAGATGCCGCAGACCTATCGACTTTACTTGGAAATTTAAGCTACGGAAAAATGGATTACTCTATCGAGTTTTCCGAGTCCAGAAAATTAATTTTCAATGCCTATTTAGACAACAGTAAAGCTCTCGTTGATGCAATGCAAGATGCCGAAGACGTTGCAGACATAGACGATGGTGATAAAAAAATAATTGAAGCACTACGCACCACTGACTCTTTATTGGACGACACAGTTAGAGATGGCATTGCCTATTTCATAGACTATGTAAAAGAAAGAGTTTTGCTGATTGATATTTCTGTAGAAAGCGAGTCAGAAGCTCATCGCGTTTTTGTGACCATGAATGATAGAGGTTTACGCCTCGGCCCCATTGACTTACTTAAAGGCTTGATACTTTCTGAAATTAAAGTAGCCGCCGATAGCCATTCTTGCCATGAAGCGTGGGTCGAGGTAATTCGAAAACTTCGGACCATTGATCCCGAAGAGGACTCGCTATTTTTCAGAAATTTATTTCGCGCACAGTGGGCTAATACAATGAGGGGTAAGACGAAAGGCGATCCTGCAGGTGATTTCGACATAATCGGTGACTCTTACCATCGCTGGTTTGAGGATAACACGCAAGCACTTGGTTTAAATAATGCGGATGATTATGCAAGATTTGCAAAAGATGACATAACAAAATTCTCAGAAATCTATATATTTATAAAAAACGCAGAGAGTGAACTTAAAGTCGGTCACGAGTGCATCTACTACAATGCCTCAAGAAGATTTAGTTTCCAAGCAATGATTTTAATGGCTGCGATCAGCATCAACGACACGACCACACAATGGCAAAACAAGATTAGAATCGCCTCACAATTTATTGATTTAGTGCTGACATCGCGCACCATTGATGGAAAAGCCAACAACTACGACAACCTCAAAGAAATATCGTTCAATTTAGCTAAAGACTTTAGAAAAAAGGACTACCCTCAGCTTCTACAATACATTCAAACTGAGTGGCCTAAGTACTTCTCCAGCATTCCACGCTTAGACCAGTTCCGTTACACAAAAACAGATCGCTCAGACATACTATATATCCTTGCTAGGATTGCGTGTCATTTAGAAGATGCATTTTCACTAACAAATAAGGTTGGATTCACAACATTCTGGCAGCGGGACAGAGGTTACAAGACTTTTGACATCGAACACCTTTTAAAAGACTCATTTGATACTACTGCGCTTCCAACAAATCACGGATTCACAGATGCAAAAGACTACGCCGACTCAAGAAATCTTTTAGGCGCACTTATTTTACTATCTCGTTCGCGGAACCGATCCCTCCAGGATGATCCATATACTAAAAAGCTTCATGCTTACTCGTCAGAAAACATTCTGTCACAGTCCTTGTGCGACGGCTTTTATCAGAGCAATCCAACCGTCACAACTTATCTTAAAGCGAACCCTCAAATTTGCTTAGTTAGTATTACAGACTTTGAGAAAGCCGACATCGGAAAACGAGCTGCAGTCTATATTGCAGTAGCACAACAAATCTGGAAAATGCCTTAAACCAACTCCCTCCTTGCGACTAAATAGTCGCAAGGAGCATACAAAGGTGCGCTATCTTTTTCGGCCACAAATACTCATATTCCAAAAAATATGAACGGGCCAAAAGCGGAAACCCAGCGCCGTCTGGTTTCTGGCTCAGAAGAACGCACTTTGTTTGGGCAGATAGCCATTCAGGCCTCTTGCCAGCGCAGCACTTGCGCCGAAGCCTCAACCCAAGACAAGCGGCAGCCCTCACGCTGCATGACCTCGTAGGTGGATGCGACGCGGCCAACTGGAATAATGCGCGCTACGAGCAGCTGTTCCATCAGCCAAACCATTCCGTGTACCTTGATCTGCTCTGCGCGGGCAACCTCACTCATCGCACAGTCCCCGGCAAGCAACGCGCCATTCAACGTTCGCGCCAAGGCTAGTGCGAAAAGATCGTTCGAGCTTTGCCTCTTGAAGCGTGGTCTAAGTTGCTCCACGTAACCTACGGCTTCTGGAGGCTGTGGCAGAACTTTCAGTCCCAAGCCCGGCAGGATGCCGTAAGCATCGGCCAGTTCCTCAACGTAAAGCACGTCAGGGACACAAAACTCGACATTTGGAAGACAAAAAATATCTTCTAGCAATCCGCCAGCATCCAGATCAATGATGATGTTAGTGTCAGTTACGACCAACTGCATTGGTTGCATCCATGCGTCGCCGTGAACGCAGTTCAATGAGAGGAATGCTCAGCAGCTCAGCAGCCTTGGACTCACCAATCAGCTCCTCCGCCAGCGCCCGATACACCAATTGGTCGAATCGACGAGGACACTCCTTGGGATAGGGGTCGCCCGGCTCCTGTTCCCGCCAAGTGGTAGTCCCCTCCCCCTGCTGTGCAAAGAACTCCCAATGGCGGCGGGCCGCGGATTTGTTAATGATGCCTAAGTCCTGTGCTCGGTATATCCAGCCATTCATGCTCAAGCCCCACTCACGCTTGAGCAGGTATAACTCTTGAGGCTCCAACCATGACCGGGATTCACCCAAGCTACGAATGGCTTCCCCTTTGGGAGCAAGGAAGGCACTCGCGAAACGATTACAGGCACGCTCCTCGTCCAGTTCCGAGGAAATACGGCGATTGAGCACAAGATGCCCCAGTTCATGCGCCAAGGTGAAGCGTTGGCGATCGCCCGGCCAATCGCTACCAACAACGACCACAGTATGGGTGTTGGCCTTGGCCACCAGACCGTCGAACTTTTTACCTCCGTCGTGCGGAGTGAGGACAACCTTGATGCCTTCCTCCTCCATTCTGTCCACTAAATTCCGGATCGGGCCATTTCCTAGCTGCCAATGCTTCCGGACCGTCTCCGCGACAGTCTCGATCTCTGCGTAGGTCGTCACTTGGGTTGGTAGATCTGGGGGAAGAGTGAAGTCTTTGGGCCAGGACGCCGGTACGATGGTCTCCAGTTCAAACCAGCGCTCCAACTGCTCCCGGACGTCCGCAAGCGCCTTATCTTCATCCTTCGGTGAGAGCTTGGAGTGCTTCCTGAACTCCACCTCCGACAACTCAAACTCTGACTGCCGGAAGAAGTACTCGGTCCGGACATTCAAGGCCCTTGCCAAGCGTAGCAATGTCTCTGATGACGGTTTTGCTTGGTCGCGCTCGTACTTGGAAATTGCCATGGCACTGAGCCCAATCGACTGCGCCAAGTCGCGCAAGGACAGGCCTGCAGCAGCACGACCTTGTCTGATCCTCGCTCCTAGCATATCGCTCCTCGTAGTTTACAAAAAAACAATTATATTGACTCGTTGTAAACCTACCGGTAAGGTTTACACAACCACATGATACATTGATTTTTGTAAACGTGGCAGTTCTGTCATCAGGTTGCCTGCCAAAGACAGCAGGCCAACCACTTAGGAGATTGCTTACATGAGCAACGAGCATTCAGAAAACGCCCCTGGCCACAACAAGCCGGTAGAGATCGTCATCAACGGCCAGCCTTACACCGTCACACAGCAACAAATCAGCTACGAGGAGATAGTGCGCATGGCCTTCCCGGAGGGCCCATTCGACATCACCTACTCCGTGGACTATGCCACTGAACACGGTCCAGACGGGACGTTAACGAAGGGGCAGAGCACCAAAATCCATAAGGAGATGAGCTTCAATGTCATCAAATCCAATCGATCCTAATAGCGCCATGGAGCGTCTCCGCCTGGAAGGCTACAAGGTGGAGGTCCGTGATCAGCACTTGCTCGTTCACTCGATCCCCTTTGTAACAGCGAGAAAGGTGGTGCGCTACGGCACTCTCGTCTGCCTGTATCTAAAGCAGGGCGAGCAAGTAGTTCCGCCGAATGGGCCAGGAGATAACCACCAAGTCTGGTGGACGGAGGAATATCCGTGCTACCCGGACGGTACTGTGCTGGATCTGGGTAGTGATCCTAGTGTGCGGGAGCTGCTGCCCGGCCTCACGGTTCGCAACCGTTTTTCCAGTAAGCCCAACCAGTATGTAAACGGTTACCCGGACCATTACGCAAAGATTACCTACTACGTCCGGATGATCCAGAACCAGGCAAAGGCCATCGATTCGGAAGTGGATGCGTGCACCGGCGAGGTTGTTGAAACTCAGGAGAACGAGTCAGTATTCCGCTACCCAGATACAGCCTCCGCACGCGCAGAAATCTTGGCGATTTCCGCGAAGTTGGCAGTTAGACGCGTGGCTATCGTGGGCTTAGGCGGTACGGGATCGTACTTGCTCGATCAAATTGCGAAGACACCTGTCGGAGAAATCCATCTATTTGACGGTGACATCTTGGGCAGTCACAACGCATTCCGAGCACCCGGCGCAGCATCTATCGCGGAAGTAAACGCGAGGGAACCGAAAACGGACTACTTCGCCCGAAAATATGATCCGATGAGGCGCGGCATCATGAGCCATGCCTACTTCCTAGACCAGAGCAACGTCCACGAGCTTGCCGGGTTCGACTTTGTGTTCATTTGCGTCGACAAGGGTACGATTAGAGCGATGCTCGTAGAGTTCCTCATCGATAAGGAAATCTCGTTCGTTGACACTGGAATGAACTTGAAACTCGTTGCACAGACCAACTCGCTGATTGGCACCTGTCGCGCGACACTTGTTACCCCGACGAAATCGAACCATGTCACTGATTACATCCCAATGGATTCCGACGACGACGACGTACTGTATCGCCAGAACATTCAGGTCGCTGACATGAATGCGATCAACGCGATGCTTGCCGTTATCAAATGGAAGCAGTACTTGGGCTTCTACGGAGACGATTTCAAACCTTACAACCTCTCATTCGGCGTAAATCTGATGAGCCTCAATCGCGGCCCGAAGCGCCTGGACGGCGTCGAATGAGCACAATGCGCCCCGAATTCGTCAAGTTCATTCCGCAGGCGTTGGTGCCAGGCGTGCTATATATCAGCGAACAATATCGGACCGCCTCGCATCTGTGCGCTTGCGGCTGCGGCGAGAAAGTAGTTACGCCTTTGTCGCCGGCTGACTGGCAATTGACAAATCTGAACGGTCGCGTGAGCCTTTCTCCGTCGATTGGTAACTGGAAATACACCTGTCGCTCGCATTACTGGATCCGGCGAAACGAAATCGTCTGGTCTAACACCATGTCGGCAGCACGCATTGCGCGCATCGAAGAACGCGATCTTTTAGACAAGGCTCGCCACGTCGAACAGCGGAACCAGGCAAAGTTGAGCCTGACAAAACCGCATCCACCGCAATCCATCCCCTCCGATAGTAAGCCCCCTTCATTCTGGGCGCGCCTATGTGCGGCTATTCTCCACTTCCTACGCTAGTCCTGATTCGTAATAGTCAGCATGGATTTTCATCCACTGAATGTGAGTTGCTAGCTCTATCTGCGCTCACTCGGATGTCCGAATTGGTTTGGATTGCGTCCTTTGGCCAACGTCTGCTTTGGGTCCAGGTTGTGTGAAAACGTAGGCATCGTTTTAAAGTCTGGACGGACAAAGAGGACAGATTAATTTTTTAGCTAAGATGTGTGCCAAGGGACGGAACCCACCAAAATAGTAAATAAATCCGTCCTTCTTTTGTTTTGCTCGCGTTCCAAAAGATAGGCTTTTGTATAAAAATCGTCATAGGACACCTCCAAGGATGAGTAATTTTCGTTAGGTTATCAGCGGCATTGGTCGCCTCAGGGCCAGACCAAGGAGAAAGCCTGGCAACCGATATAAAAGTAATTAACTGCCTTCAGCCCAAAGGGGACGATTTTATTTTGAGGCGGGTGTTTACCAATGCATATCGCTCTATTGTATTGCCTCATGAGCTTTTGCTAGTTCTCCTAAAGCGCCCTTCCAAACAGCCATGCATCGTTCAGAGTCAGAACCCGACGCCAAATTCTGACAATATAAGCTTTTTGAAATGGCAGACAAGGTCACTCTGAAATAATTCTTATTTATCTCGCTGAAAGGTATAATAAAAAAGCTACATATATCAAGAAAATCTACTTGATGAGCTTGAGTCTCCAAAGAGAATGACCTCCCGCTTTCTTGAAGTTTGTTTTTTCTATTTTGAAGGTGTTCCCAGTATCTGGCGTTCTCCAACCCTAACAGATCAACTCCGATTGCAATCAATAAGTCGTATTTTTTCTTTGTCTTTCCTGGTGATGTAAGAATGTTGTTAAAGGCCCAATTTTCGGCGACTTTCCCCTTATCCCTATTCGCAATATTTATGCGCGCACACTTTATTTCAAAAGTTACTTTTCCAATTTCGGTTTCAATGTACCCATCACCAGGATCAACGACAACTTGGCCAGGGTCTAAATATTTAGTTTCTGCATCGCCGTAACGTCCGACCGGGACAAAAATATTTTCAAACCTATATCCAGCGCGATTAATCAGAAAATTCTTAGTTAAAATTTTCCCTAATATATCACCATCTAAATATCGCGAGTATTCAGCCTCTGGGGATGGCGCATTTTTATCTAAGAACCCTGCCATTAAGCCTCCTACTAATAACATTTCCTAAACGTCAACTTCGGCCTGACCGTTATTTTAATTACTATTGCAAAGGCAGTATGATCTGCATGTACTTAAGTGTTTGGATTTCGAACTATTGAGATTAGCCCGGACCGTGAAGGAAAACAATTTTAACTGCGACGAAAGTCCCTTGTTTGGGGGAAGCCGAAAACCGCTTCTGTGCCGACTCCTGCCTATTACCCATGGTGATAATAATCGGCAATGTTCGAACCCAAAATTTTTACCTGCTGTATGCTGCTCTGGATGATTTACGTCCAGGCACGACAACGTGCTGACGCCTTTAGCTTCCGGATTCGATTCCACTGAAAGCCATAACTAGCTGATTTATTTATAGTTACTAGTTGGGGTACGCCAAATTTTCCACCGAATTCCAGACCCGCAGAAAACCTAGCCTAGATGAAACCTACCGTTTGTCTGGTGCCGCACCATACGCAATATCGAAAAAGGCTCACCGAAAGGTGGGCCTTTTTTGTTTTTGGGTCCTACGCTCGCTCCCCTCTCGCTGAAGGATCGCGAATCGCCGCATCCCATTCGGGTACCGCGCATCTACATCCCTCCCCGAAACGATGAGCGGTTACGGTCGAAAAGCTGTGAGACGGCATAATGACAGCAGTGCTTATGCACAATCCTCTCCGCCGTTGCGAGCCCCTTTGTAATGAACACCGAACGACGTTACTCGATCATCTTGGAGCGCAGCGCCGAGGTGCTGCTTGAACATGCACCCATGGCGCAGATAGAGGCATTTTGGGACGCCAACGATACCCGCTACTTCGGGTTGCGCATGGAGGACGAGCACAGCGCGCACGCACGAGTGATTGTCACTGACGAAGTCCCTGACGACGAAGATGTGGAGCTTTCTTGCCTGTAGAAAAAAGGGCACGGATTCAATGTTCCATCTGGTGCCGGCACCACACAAAACAAAGCCCTCGTAGAAATACGAGGGCTTTGTTGTTTCTGGCGTTTGAAAAACCCGCTCTTAGTGACCAGCGCTCTGCCCACCATCCACGTGCAGAATCTCCCCGGTAACAAAGTTGGCGCTATCCAGATAAACAACCGCCTGAGCAATGTCACCGATCTCACCCATATGCCCAACCGGGTGCAGATTCCCCAGCGCTTCATGCGTTTCCTCACCATGCATCGGCGTCTTGATGATGCCTGGCGAAACCGCATTCACCCGAATCCCGCGCTTGGCGTACTCAATTGCCAGGGACTTGGTCGCCGCGTTCAAGCCACCTTTGGTCAGCGAAGCCAACACCGATGGCACACCATCAACCGCGTGGTCCGTCAGACTGGTGGTGATGTTGACCACATGGCCTTTGCCTTGTTTTTCCATCTCGTTGATCGCGAGTTGGGTGATGTAGAAGAAGCCGTTCAGGTTCACCGACAACACATTGGCGTAGTCTTCAGCGGTGTATGCGGTGAACGGCTTGGCGATAAAGATCCCGGCGTTGTTGACCAACGTATCGATGCGGCCAAAACGTGCGATCGCTTCACGGATCACTTGCTGCGCAACCGCCGGGTCGCCGATGTCGCCCGCCACGGTGAGGATGTCCGGGTCGGTGGACGGTTTGATCGAACGCGAAGTGGCGACAACTTTGTAATCCAGATCGCGGAAGGCTTTGACCATGCCGGCGCCGAGGCCTTGGGACGCGCCGGTAATGACGATGACTTTTTTCGAATTGCTCATGATGAACCTCTGCTAATTAAAAGATGATTTAAAAAAGTAAGTAATCAGGCTTCGGCCGGGGCCTTGGCCATTTGTCTCAGCATTTGTTCGTAGTACTCGACCGACTGCGATCCGGACACCAGGTGACGACCGTTGAGGATCATGGCCGGGACCGAGTTGATCCCGTGCTGGCGGTAGAACGCCTCAAGCTCGCGCACTTCTTTTGCGAACGCTCCGGAGGCCAACACTTCTTGCGCAGCGGCCACATCCAGTCCCGCTTCCCCGGCCAGACGAGCCAGGGTTTCGCGGTTGCTCGGGTTCTGGCCGTCAGTGAAGTAAGCGCGCAACAGGATCTTCTTCAGCTCGATCTGCCGCCCTTCCTGCAACGCCCACAACAGCAATCGGTGCGCATCAAACGTGTTGTAGAAGTGCGTGCGCTTCTCCAGATCGAAGGTGAAACCGATGGCCGCGCCACGTTCGATTTGCATCGCTTTGCCGGCGGCAACGTCTGCGGCGGTGCGTCCATATTTGCGCATCAAATGCTCAACCGCTTTTTCGCCGACTGCCGGCATGTCCGGGTTCAGTTCGAAAGGCTTGTAGGTCAGCTCCACCGAAATCTCACCCGCCACGTTCTCGATCGCTTGCTCCAGCGCTGTCGCACCCAATGCGCACCACGGGCACACCACGTCGGAGATGAAGTCGATGGAGACGGACGCGGTCATGACTTGCCCTCCGCCTCAGCCAGTTGCTTTCGATACTTTGTGGTGGTGATGCCGGCGTAGCCCCAGTTATCGGTGTCGACTTCTTCGATCACGATGTGGGTCAGGTGCGGATCCTTCTTCAGGACGCGCTCCAGGGTTTCTGTGATTTCGGCGATCACCTGAGCTTTCTGCTCTGAGGTAACGCCATCGCGGGTAATGCGAACGCTGACAAAAGGCATGAGGGAATCTCCAAGTGACCTGCCCTTCGGAATGAATGGGTAGGCGTTGGAGCTCAATGTAGGGCGTTAGCTGGAGGGGAAAAAGGTGGGGGCGGGAACATCATTAGTTACTTGGTGTAATTAGTAAGATATCGCAGGTGTCCGATTTTGCAGTAGGACTCAGCCGCTTCTGATGTAGTCCGCCTTTTGACGTGTCGCTTTTTTTCACTTTCTGCGACACGTTATTAGAACGTGTCGCTGGTGACGACATGTGCGCGTCGATGTGTTCCTTCGTTTAACTGTTGCTCAGCCATAAAAATCACTAAACCGCCCTCCACGCCACCACCTAGCCACGATTGCGCAGTCGTCCCTCTCAAGCTACCTTCAGGTCGTCGCTGCCAATTCAGCGACCGGGCCTGATAACCCGAGTAAGATACAGGCGCACGAGCGCCCATAATCACGATTGTTGGCGTTTTTTTGTGCCTGCATTTCCGTGTAATGGCGGCTGTGCGTGGGAGACCTTCGGGTCTGCCGGGTTCCTGTATCTCCGGTTTATCAGCCCGCGCACAGCTGCCACCCATTCGCCTGATAACGAACGTGGTAGCTCAAACTTTGATTCAGGAGTTTTTGCTAATGCCCGCTACCGGTCCGTCCAAAATTTGCGCTACCGCTCCACCGGTCATCCTCCACCACCGCCCAAACACCGGAGGTGCCCAATGACCAACCCTCAAGACCTCAAAACCATCGGCCTCACCCCTTTCTCCTACCACGCCAACGAACCGCTCTTCCGCATCAACGCCGGCGTCCCGGTCATTGCAGCCCTCTCCCACGCCTCCGATCTGCTCCACGTCGCCAAACTGCTCGCGTCAGACGCGGCCATGGTTCGCGACACCGACCGGCACGCCTGGGCATCGCATTACTTGCAGGATATGAGTAAGGCGATCATCGATGACGTAGTGAAGGTGCTAGCCGCGCCGTGTAACAACCGAGCCAGTAACGTCGCGCCATAAACAAATCGCACGCATGAAAAAGCCCCGAATCAATCGGGGCTTTTGCGTAAGTCGGTCATCTACCCACTGGCTGATTCGGGTGATATCGATCACTCACGCCACTGTCGATCGGTTCTTCCCCCCGCATCGACTGAGCCACCGCTTCGGTAATGGCGTCCCAAATGTCCGGCCTTGTCAGCACCGGCATTTCCTTTGCCAGTACGTTGCTCAGCTTCCCTTCGTTCTGCTCAATGGATCGCAGGAGTCGGTCAGCCTGTTGATCCGGCATTTCAACGATTTCCTTGATCGCCTGCCTGGCCCTTATGTGGCTGCGTAAATACCGCGACTCTTCACGCATCTGTTCGGTGATCGTGCGGCGGATGACGTTCGAGATGAACACGACGTGTGGCCCCAGGTTTGGATATCGCCACACCGGGCGTGCCTGTTCCTGCCCCGTGAATTCAATGTTCGAGACCACGCCGTCAGGGTATTGCGTGCGAGTACTGGCGAACGTTACCTGGTCTCGTATGCCCTGCATGAGCGGTTTTGAAACCTGATCCAGCACGCTGTCATACAGGCGCCGCTCGGCCGAGTCGTCGGTGATAACCGCTGAAATCGGAAGAATCACCGGATCTGGAATGGCTCCATCACGACGCAAAATGTCGTTGATCAGGAAGCGATGGACCCGGCCGTTGCCATCAGCCAGCGGATGGATATAGACGAAAGCAAACGCCGCCACAGCGCTGCGCATGACCGGGGATTGCCCTTGAGTGCGATTCAGAAAGACGCGAATCCCTTCTAACATCCGCTCCAGATCACTTTCCGGTGGCGCGACATAATGGACGATCTCCTGATAGCGAACCGTCTCTCCAACAAACACCGGCGATTGCCGAATTCCCAGGCGGGTCAGGGTGGTCACTGCGCCAAGGATCTCTTCCTGCATCTCAGCCAGTGCCGCATCGGTGAGCGGCAATTCGCCCTGACCGGTTCGTCGCGCCAACACATCTGCAAATCGCTGGATACGCGTAGAGCGATCCGCCTCCCCTTCAATGGCGAAACTGGCTTTGCTTTCCCGCAGCGTCATCCATGCCGCGGCGCGCAGCAGAAGCGCCTCGCCAAATTCTGCGGTCAGTTGACCAAAGAGGTGAGGCACATCGAGGTCCGCTGCTGACTGGACTGCTGCTGTCTTGACGACGACTGGGCAGAAGTAGCGCGTGCCTGGCAGGTTGTCAGTCACGCGCCAACGCGGCACTTTCACCGCCTCTTCGGGTGACGCCGCCACCATCAGATCGGCGTTGATGGCGTCGACATACTTACCGCCTATGGGCTCGGGCGCTTGCAATTGCTCGCCGGTGAGCCACTCAAACAGGAACGCTGCCCGGCGTGCATATTGGCCAGTGGGCTCAACATTTAACCAGTCTTGCACCGGTGCCGGACCCACCTTGGTAAACAGCCGACTCAAGAATTCAAGGTTCGGGACTTCATGCCGCAGATGAAATTGCAGATGGGATGAGAGGTCCGGATCGGGGCGCATATTCTCCGTATACGTCTCAAGACGAAACCCGTCTTCGACTTGAGTTAACCGCCGGCTACCCACCTGACTCAACACGGGTAGCCGCGCCATCGGCAGCACGCCGAATGTCGTCGCTAGCCAGGCAGCACCGATGGGATCTACGGGAAACTCGCTCACGGTCACACTCCTTTGAACAGCTCGGCTGAAATCAAAAATGCCTATAAATGGAGAGTAACGATCAAAATCAGGTTTTGCTGCATAAAAACGATTATTTTTTGATGGGTTTGCATAAAAATGAACATTTCAGACGCGTCAGATTGATCCGGCCCTGACCCTAAACGCATAAAAACGAGTTTCGGCGCTCAAAAACGATCATAAATCCGTACTTTTGCATAAAAACGTTTCGAGACCGGCCGCCTTTCGAAGTCCCAGCGGCACGAAACCCGCACTGACAACCCCGTTCCCACCCAAAAAAAAATGCCCAAACCTCCCGGTCCGAGCATTCTTTGACCCCGATCACCCACCCTCCCCCAGAAACCCGCGATCCTGCGCAACCCTCCAACCATCGGACGCCAGCATCAATTCGCTACTAAACTCGGGACAAGCGGGTTCAGGTGCAGGATTATAGCCAGCACGTATCGCCCAACCGACGGCCAGGTACTCAACAATAGCCAGCCCACTTTAGAGGGCATTACCCAATGGATAGCAGAACCCTACGCAACTTGATGCGCATTGTGCAGACCGGCTCATTGTCGGCGGCGGCAGAGCATTCCTGTTTAACGGTGCAGGCATTGGCTGCGCAGTTGAACAAGGTCGAAGAGCAGTTTGGTTTTCGGTTGTTTCGTCGCTCCAACAAGGGGTTGACCCTGACCACGCAGGGCACGGAACTCACGCCTTTCATGGACAAGGTGTTAGTGGCCACGCGACAACTCGAAGAAAAAGTCGCGGCGTTGAAAGAGCCTGGGCAGCGCACGCTCAGGGTGGCGCTGAACACGACGCTTTCGTCTGACTTCAATCGGCGAATGATCGGACGCCTGATTGAGGTGTTTCCCGACTATCAGCTGGAATTCAGCTACGCCGAGTCGATGGAAAACCTCAGCAAGCTGAAGAACGAAGACTTCGACCTGGCGGTGTTGATCGGCCCGCAGCAGCCGGGATTACCGAGCATTATCCTGCCCGAGGTTCAGGTGCAGGTGGTCGGTGCCCATTGCGGCCAGGAACATGATCCGCTGGTCATGCTCGGCAACAAGTTTCAGGTGCGTCCGGCTGACGATTGTCCGTATTCCCACAGCTTCCTGCGCTTTCTCGACGCCGGTCTTGGCAATTACGAGTCGAACAAGCGGATGGTCTACTCCTGCAGTGAAACGCTGACGCTGTCGCTGATCACGCAAATGGATGGCCTCGGCATGGTGTCCCGCGATGCGGCCCAACGTAACGGCTTGACCATTTTTCCTGGCTTCGAGGATGCCCTCGAAGTGCGGTTGGCGGTCAATAACCCTGAGTTGTCGGGCCAGGCATTGCACGATGTGGTCGACTTGCCGCTACATGAAAGAACCGAGCGCAATGTACGCAGCCGTTCCCACCGCAACGGAGAGAAAGAGGTTTTTGCTGAAGTACGCACATAACAACGTCGGAATCGCGGCATAAAATTCCGGGCGATCGAGCTGCACGTGCTGATCCTTGATCAACAACGGCGTGACGCTGATGGCAGCGACGATCGCCACCGGCAAGTATTCCAGCGCACGGGCGACGAAGGGCGGCCAATGGTCGGTGTTCACTTGTAGCGGCAACGCACGCGGCAGGAAGGTCACGGCCATCATCAGGACGACGACCAGAATCAGGAACGTTTGGTCAGGCATACACCCACCCCGCAGCCCACAAAGGTGGCGATGAATACGTTGAACGGAGAACTGCCGGCCAGGCTCAATGCGCCCATGCAGGCGACAGCGGCCAGTGCGGCGATGAGTTTGTTACGCGTATTGCACAGCGACACCAGCACGTAGAGCATCATGGCCGTCAGTGCGTAGTCGAGCTGGTACTTGATCAAGTGCGCCGCGTACTGCGCGCAAATCGCCCCGAGTAAACCGCCGAGCACCCACGACGTGTGGCAATACAGATTGAAGCCGATCAGGTAACGCACATTGACTGGCGCGCCCTTGCCCAGTTTGACGCTGTGGAAGGCGAACGACTCATCGGTCAAACCACCCGCATAACACCAGCGTTCAAGACGACTGAGCCCCATGGCCTGCAACGCCTTGGCCATGTAGACCGACATCAGCATGTGCCGCGCGTTGATCAAAAATGTGGTGAGGACAATGGTGGTCAGCGACGCGCCACTGGTAATCAGTGCCAGCGCGGCGAACTGCGAAGCACCGGCGTAGACAAACAGGCACATCGCGACTGGCAACCACACGGGCATCCCGGCATTGACCGCCATCAGGCCGAACACGAACGACACCGTGAAATAACCGGCTACCACCGGGCTGGCTTCTGCAAAGGTGCGCGAACGTTGTTGTGGCCCGACCATCAGCGGCCGGCTGCTGGACGTCTCATTCATAGATCCCTCTCAAATGTTCTTTCGCCACGCGGTTCGCAAAAACCCTGGGCACTCCAAAAACGTTTCCCGGCGAGGTTGGCATCGTCGACAAACAGGAACATGCGCAGCACGCCCACGCGTTTCATGTCCGCCGAAGCCGCTTCAACCAGCCGTTGACCCACGCCTTGGCTGCGATACAACGGGCTCACCGCCAAATGGTTGATCGTGCCACGACTGCCCAGCATGCCACCGAGCACCGCGCCGACGATTTCGCCGCGGGTGTCCAGCGCGATGAACGCGGTGGTGGTCTTCTGCACCAATACACCACGCAGGCACTTGGCGTCCTGCCATTCGCAGAAAGACACCTCTTCGAATTGCCGGAAGAAGCGCTCCAGGCGCTGGGCATCCTTGGCTGTCGTACGCCTCAACATCACCGGTGCAGGGCACTCGGCGAGGCTGATCGCGGCGTTGTACTGTTCAGCGAACAATGTCGAAAGCGGTCCCGGGCCGCGAGAAGGAAATCGCCAGAATTTGCCGATAGGCCATGGCATGGGAATGGGTGTTGCGCGCCGGCGTGACGTAGTGGCGCATGTCCCGATCCAGGAAGTAAGTGGTGTCGAGAATGTCCGTGTAAGTCGTCGACGCCAGATGCTCTTGTTCATGGGCACTGTACAAGCGGCTTTCCGCGCCCTCCACGTTATTGCGTCCCCAGAAATGCACGCCGCTGAACGGGTAACCGTCGCAGTGAATACCTTCCGGGGTGATCTCCAGTTGCTTGCCTGGTTTGATCTCGATCCGGATCTGGTGAATCTGGCATTGCCAGATTTCGTCGTGCAGTTCCGGCGGCAGAACGTTTTTGTACACTTCGAAATCCGTGTCGATCAGGCTGCGCATCACCGGCGAATGAATGATTTCATCGGAGAAATCCTGGAAGTGCCGGACCATTCCGCCCACGTAGGCGTTGTTGGCCTTGGACTGGACGTAGGCGCGGTGCTCCAGCTGCGTCAGTTCGCGCGTCACCGGGTTGTATTCGAAATCGCTGTAGCGTCGGTACCGATTGCCCGCCTCGGCCTGACCGTAGTAACTGTCGGGCTCCATGTGTTCCCAACTTCTGGTCAATCTGATGAAGTCGGAGAAGTGACCGAACAGATTGAAGTCACTACTTTTGACGTTGACGTATTTGTCGCGCCGTAGCGATTCGCCCACTTCTTTGTTCAAAACGAGCATTTTCAAAATCTCCGTGCATTTAGCAACCTAATCTAGAGAGCACAGGATTTGCGTCCATGAGAAAGAATTTCAGGCATATCAAGCGTTGCTTGAAACGGAGTTTGAAGTTGCTTCAATTTGACGTTTTGCGACTGAAAACAGCGGTTTTTAGCGCTTTTTAACCGTCACCAGGCAAAAAAATCCCCCGAGCCAGTCGAGGGATTTACGATTTTTTTACGCTTAATCGATCATCAGAAGACGTTGATCGGGTAATCCACGAACACACGCAGTTCGTTACCGCTGACGTTGTACTCGCTGGACTTCTGCGACACACGCAGCACCGAACTGCGCAGCTTCACGCTCAGGTCTTTGGCCGGGCCGCTTTGCACGACGTATTTGAACTGGTTGAAGATTTCGCGCTCGGTGCCGCCTTCGCTGGTGGACGTGGTGATGTTGTCACCGCGCACATACGCAACGTTGTACGTCAGACCCGGAACGCCGAACGCGCCGAAGTCCAGGCCGTAGCCCAACTGCCAGCTGCGTTCGTCTTCGGCGTTGAAGTCGGACCAGTAGGAGTTCGCCAGGTAGATGGTGTTGCCACCGTCGCCCACACGCCCTTGGTCTTTCTGGTAGCCGCCGTAGGCGTAGCCGAGGTTGCTGTCGCCCGTGCTGCGCTGGTGCGCGAGGGTGAACGAGTGCGGGCCGGTGACGAAGGTCGCGGCCAGGCTCCAGATCTTGTTGTCGTCGCCGGTGATACCGTTTTCGCGGACGTAGGCATCGTCCAGCTTGGTGCGGTAGCCGTTGAAGTCCAGGGTCAGGGACTGATCCTTGTCGATCGGGAAAATGTAGTTGGCATTCACGTATTGCTTCTTCAACACGTCTTCGACGTCGGAAGCGTACAGCGCGCCTTTGAATTGTTCGGTGAACTGGTAGCTACCGCCCAAGACGTTGATCGACTTCAGGCCACCGCTATCACGACCTTCAGCGCTTTTACGCGATTCGGCGGTGAAACGACCGGCGTCCAGCTGCAGGCCTTTGATCTCTTTGGACGTGATCAAGGTGCCAGTGTAGCTTTCTGGCAGCAGGCGCGAGTTGTCGTAATTCAACACCGGCAGGGCCGGCATCTGGTCGCCGTAGGTCAGCGTGGTGCTGGACAGGCGGAACTTGATCGCGGCGCCACCCTTGGACAGGTCGTCAGCCGGCTGGCCACTGTCGCCCTTTTTGAAGAAATCGATGCCTTGCGCGCCGCTACGGTCTTCGCTGCGCTCCAGATTGAGGGCGTACAGACCGAAAGCGTCGACTCCGACACCCACGGTGCCTTGGGTGAAGCCGGACGAGAACGTGCCGATGGCCGCTTGGCCCCACTCGGATTTATCCGGGTTGCCGTCTTTGTAATCACGATTGATGTAGGCGTTGCGCAACAGCACTTTGAGGCTGCTGTCTTCAACAAAACCCTTGGACTCGGCCTGGTCGTTAGCCATGGCCTGTGTAGCACTCAACATCCCCAGAGCGATCAGGCTGATTCGCTTGTTCAACATTTTGTTTTCCTTATTTCGGGTTGAAACGCGCTGTGTCGAACGGCTGAAACGGCGCTATCGCACTCTTTTTTCACCCCAAAACAAAAAGGTCCGCGCACGAAAAAATCGTGGCGGACCTTTTATTATTTTGTGGGCGTGGCGGTTAGCCACAGGCGTTGGGCGGGATCCTAGTCGCGCCCATAATGCTGTGTCAATTTGATGAATTGACTATAGATAGACGAAAAACGTCTAAGCGAGCTGAGCCAGCCAGGCTGCAAACGCCTCGGGCTTACCGAGCCAAGGGCTGACATCGACCAGCGTGAACTGGCCATTTCGCTCAAGCGCCAGTGTCGGAAAACCTTGTCCGCCGACCTTGGCCAACAGGGCGCGACTGTCTTTGATGTGCTGTTCGGTATTGGCACTGTGAAAGGCCGTTTCGAAGGCCAGGGGTTCCAGGCCGATCTCTGCTGCCAATTCAAGCAGCACCGATTGATCGGCGATGCGCCGACCTTCAACGTAATGCGCGGTCTGCAAACGCCCCAACAACTCAATCCCACGCCCGGCAATTTGCTCGGCTGCCAGCACGGCCGCAATTGGCGGAGCGGAATCGAACACCGCCGTTTCATCGCGCAGCAGACCTTCAAAATATGCTTCGCCAAAAGGCTGCCCGCTGTATTCGGCAATGCGTCGATCGTGAGGCATCACGTAATTGCGCAGTTGTGGTGAAACGGCTTTGCGGTTGGCGCCCGTCATCATGCCGCCACCGTGGGCGATTACCGGCAACACGCCTTGGGCTGCTTGCACCAATGGTTTGGCGCCATAGCACCAGCCGCACAACGGGTCATAAATGTAATGAAGGATCATCGAAAGGCTCAGGCAAGAAAGTAGGAAAATTCACTGCCGGCAGACTAATCCTCAGGTGGTTGCGGAAAAACGCTGGAATGGCTTTCAGTCTGTTTCGCGGATCGGTCGAATAATGCCGGCCGACCTCTGACCTGGAGTAAGCCTGAAAAAACCATCGCCCATAAAAAAGCGCCGCCATCCCGGCAGCGCTTTATCAATCCTTTGTTTATTCTTCTTATCCTTCCATCACATCCCACAACGCTTCCAGTTCCGCTTCGCTGAACAAGCCAGCGGGGTAGCGCTCGATCATCATCCGGCGCGGATCAGGTTCACTGATCTGACGCGTTCCATTGGACTTGAACCACTGCGCAAGGACCTGGAGCGATTCGCTATTAATTGCCAGGGGATGCAACGCCCGCTCGCTCACTACGTTCATTTCGGCGTTCATTTCAGCGCTCTCTCCTGGTTCGTGAGCGGCTAACTTATCCAAGGTTTATGACAGAACATCGCAGTTCTCCCCCTCCCTGTTTCACGCGGTGACAGATACAAGAGCTGTGCCAATGTGTCTGTGCTGTCGACAAGCGGATACAAAAAAGCCCGCAGTCCATAAGGGCTGCGGGCTTTTCAGGGTGTGGAGAGGGTTAACCGTAGCTCAGCTGATTGTGCAATCGACTCAGGCTGTTACAACCCCACTCACTCCTTGTGCGGCGCGGGTTGCTGTTGAGTAAGGCAGTGAATGTTACCGCCTCCCAGTAACAGTTCCCGGCCTGGCACCATCACCACTTCGTGTTGCGGGAACAGGGTCTGCAAAATTTCCTTTGCCGGCTCGTCCAGCGGGTCATCGAAGCTTGGCGCGATGATGCCGCCGTTGACGATCAGGAAGTTCACGTAGGAACCCGCCAGACGAACGGTCGGATTTCGTTCCTGAGTGCCGTCCACCGGGTCGACGCCCGCGCACTCTTCTTCGGTCGCATACAGCGGACCCGGAATCGGCATCTTGTGCACCGTGAAAGGGCGACCTTTCGCGTCGGTGCTACTTTGCAGGACCTTCATGGCCGCCTGGCAGCGCGGGTAGTTCGGGTCTTGCGGGTCATCGGTCCAGGCCAGCAACACTTCACCCGGGCGCACGTAGCAGCAGAAGTTATCCACATGGCCGTCGGTTTCGTCGTTGAACAAACCGTCCGGCAACCAGATGATTTTATCCACAGCCAGATTCGCGCTGAGCACCGCTTCGATCTCTGCACGATCAAGGTGCGGATTGCGATTGCGGTTGAGCAGGCATTCTTCGGTGGTGATCAGGGTGCCTTCGCCATCGACGTGAATCGAACCGCCTTCGAGCACAAAGCCCTCGGTGCGGTAACGCTGGCTGCGCTCGATCTCGAGGATCTTGCCGCCGACCTGCGAGTCACGGTTCCATGGCGAATACAGGCCACCGTCGAAACCGCCCCACGAGTTGAAGTCCCAGTTCACGCCACGGACTTCGCCACGGTTGTTGATGACGAATGTCGGACCAGTGTCGCGCACCCACGCGTCATCGCTGGACATTTCCACCACACGAATATTCGGCACATCGAGGCGGGCGCGGGCGTTTTCGTACTGGCCTGCGGAAACCGCGACGGTCACCGGTTCGAAACGTGCGATGGCTTTGGCCACCGCCACGTGTGCGGCTTGCGCCGGTTTGCCACCCAGGCGCCAGTTGTCCGGGCGCTCGGGCCAAATCATCCAGGTCTGGGTTTGTGGCGCCCATTCGGCCGGCATGTAAAAGCCGTCGGCGCGAGGCGTGGTGTGCAAAGTGGTCATGAGAATCAGGACTCCAGGGAACCGTCGAGAGTTTTCAGTGCGCCGTACAGGTTCGGGCGACGATCACGGAACGAACCCCACGCGCTGCGAATGTGCTCCAGCTCGTCGAGGTCGAAAGTGTGCACAAGAATACCTTCTTCGGTTTTGTTGAGCTCCTGAACTTTTTCGCCGAACTGGTTGGCGATGAAGGAAGAGCCGTAGAAGGTAATGTCGTAGCCGTCCTGCTCTTCGTTGCCGATGCGGTTGCTGGCGATCAGCGGCATCAGGTTGGCGCCGGCATGGCCCTGTTGCACGCGCTGCCAGTGATCACGGGACGAGATGGTCTTGTCGTGCGGTTCGCTGCCGATGGCGGTCGGGTAGAACAGGATTTCCGCGCCTTGCAACGCCATGCTGCGGGCGCACTCCGGGAACCACTGGTCCCAGCAGATGCCCACGCCGATTTTCGCGTAACGGGTGTTCCACACTTTGAAACCGGTATCGCCCGGGTTGAAGTAGTACTTCTCATGGTAACCGGGGCCGTCCGGGATGTGGCTTTTACGATAAATCCCGAGGTTGGAGCCGTCGGCATCGATGATCGCGATGCTGTTGAAGCGCGCACGACCGGCCAATTCGTAGACGCTGATCGGCAGCACCACTTGCAGCTCTTTGGCGACTTTCTGGAAGTGCTTGATCGCGACGTTGTCTTCAACGGCTGTGGCCAGTTGCAGGTAATCCGCGTTCGGCTTCTGGCAGAAGTAGGGGGCTTCGAACAGTTCCTGGATCAGGATGATCTGCGCGCCTTTGGCTGCCGCCTCACGAACCAGCTTCTCGGCGGTTTCGATATTGGCTTCAAGGTCCCAGGAACAGGCCATCTGGGTAGCGGCGACGGTAACGATACGGCTCATGAATCGGCTCCTGAGCAAAGGCTTGGGGTCGACTGTGGCATCGACCCGTGACAGAAATGGGAAGCGCT
This sequence comes from Pseudomonas mucoides, assembly GCF_015461845.1. GTDB lineage: Bacteria > Pseudomonadota > Gammaproteobacteria > Pseudomonadales > Pseudomonadaceae > Aquipseudomonas > Aquipseudomonas mucoides. The sequence continues at coordinate 206,565 of NZ_JACOPW010000008.1, forward strand.
GGGCATGGATCGTCCACAGCGAGGCAGCGGTGACTTTATAGCCGATAAATATCGGCTTTAGAAGCCACCCACAAACCTTCTGTCATATTTTTTTGCTAAAAAGCCGATATCTATCGAATTAACACGCCTACAGGGTTATGGATTTACAGGCCTTCCGCGAGCACCTTCGAGAGCATGTCGACGAAGAAATCCACGCTCTGGCGCGACGTCACCATCGGCGGTTTGATCTTCAGGACGTTGAGGAAATCACCGGTCGGCTGCATGAAAATCCCCAGCTCGCGCAGGCGATCACACAGCGCCGTGGTTTCTTCGGTCGCCGGTTCCAGCGTGTCGCGATTGCGGATCAGCTCGACGCCCAGATAAAACCCGGAACCGTGTACCGCGCCTACCAGCGGATGAATATCGATCAGCGCTTCCAGGCGCTCCTTGAAGTACCCGCCCACCACCTGAGCGTTGTCCCAGAGCTTTTCTTCTTCCATCACATCCAGCACCGCCATGCCGATCTGGCAACTGACCGGACTGCCGCCCGCCGACGAGAAGAAATAACCTTCGGCCTCCAGCGCTTCGGCAATTTCCCGGCGGGTGATCACTGCGCCCAACGGCTGACCGTTACCCATGCCTTTGGCCATGGTGATGATGTCCGGGACCACACCCTGCTCTTCAAAACCCCAGAAGAAATGGCCCATGCGCCCGTAACCGACCTGCACTTCATCGGCGATGCATACACCGCCCTGGGCGCGGACCATGGCGTAGACCTGCTGCAAATAGCCCGGTGGCAACGAGATTCCGCCGGCATTGCCGTACACCGGTTCACAAATGAAACCGGCCAGTTTGCGTCCTTGTGCAGCGACTTTTGCCAGGTTGTGTTCGACGCTGCGCACGTAGTCCGGCGCGCTGTCCGGGCCACGAAATTCCCCGCGATACGTGTTCGGCGCAACGACGGGATGCACCCAGTCCGGGCGGCTGCTCAAGGCCTTGGGGTTGTCGGCAATCGACGTCGACACCGCATCGGCGCCTACCGTCCAGCCGTGATAGGCCTCCAGCACGCTGAGCATGTCGCGCCCGCCGCTGTAGGCCCACGCCAGGCGAATGGCCAGGTCGTTGGCCTCGCTGCCGCTGTTGACCAGGAATACCCGGTCCATGGAGTCCGGCGCCAACTTCAGCAAACGCTCGGAAAACTCGGCGACCGCCGCATAATTGAAACGAGAGTTGGTGTTGAGCAGCGACCACTGACGACCGGCGACCGCCGCCATGCGTGGATGACCATGGCCGAGCACCGCGACGTTGTTGAGCATGTCGAGGTAGGAGCGGCCCTGCATGTCGATGAGGTGGTTGCGCCAGCCGCGCTCAATGCGCGGTGGATCGACGTAATAGTGCTTTTGGGTCCGGGCGAAACTGGCGCTGCGGCGTGCCAGCAGTGTCTGCGAATCCAGTTCTTCTTCAGCGTCACAGGCCAGCCCCAGCAATGCCGCTGGCGACGGGCACAAGGCTTGCCAGGCCAGGGCACGCGATGGCGTGCAAAACAGCGGCGCGTTGAACGCCGTGCCTCGGCACAACTGCACGATCAACGGCCCGCTGACCGAGCCCAGCACCTGGCCTTTGACCAGCGCCGCGCCGACGTGCAGCGACGGGGTCACGCCCCACAGTCGTACGCTCAGTTGCGGACCGTCGAGTTGCAGTACACCCGCCGAGGGCTGATGAACCACACCGGCAAACGGCGACTCGACTGCCGTGCCGTGGGGCACTCGCAATTCGACGTGCAACGGGCAGGTGTCCGGCTCGTCCGCCGTGTCTGGCCGGGTTCGCGACAACCGGTATTGTCCATAGCGACTGGCCGCCAGGCCGTGGGTCGCAGCAGCTTCCGTCAGGAGTCGCTGATCGATGCCTTCTTGCTCCCAGTTGCCCGCCTCGAAATGCGGGCTGAGGACGCCCAGATCGATCAGCGCAAACTCGCGCCCCACCAGGCTTGGCAACAACGGTGCAAACCCTTCGCTGCCGATGCTCGGCAGACTCTGGCCAACACACGCCAGGATCGCCGCTTCCATCAGTTCCAGCGGCACCGAGGTGGCCACGCGGAAAATTTCCCACTCATGGGTCAGGTTGTCACGGCTGTATTGGTTGCCCGGATCAATGCTCACTTGCTGCTCGCCACTGAGCACCAGCACCGCCGCACGCGCGACGATCAGTGGCCAGAGCGCCAGTAGCTCTTCACGCTGCAAAGGATTGACCGCGTGATAGGCCTCGATGGCCGGCAAAATGTAGAACGGATCGCCGTTGGCGTGGTGCAGCAGCGCGGCGCACGTCACCGAAAGATCGGTGATGCGCCAGGTGCGGACCAGGTCGCCGAAATCGATCACGCCCTGCAATTGCCACTGGCGTTGCGCATCGCGCTGCCAGACTACGTTGTCGTCCGTGATGTCCATGTGAATGGCCTGCACCGGCAACTTGTCCACCAGCGGTTGCAGATGACGCTCGGCGCGTTCGGCGGCCTCGGCGATCAACCGGCGTTGCGCGTCATCCTTGATCACCGGCAGCAGATGACCAATCAATGCGTTGGCGTGACGGGCGTCCCACTGCAACGTGCGCTCAAGGCCCGGATGGTCGAACGCCGCCAAGGCCAGGTCCATTTCGCCGCACAGTTGACCGAAACCCGCCACCACGGCACCCGGCAGGTGATCCAGATGGGTAAGCGACTGACCTTCGATGTAGTCGAGCAGGCGCACGTGCACCGATTGACCCGCGACATCCAGCGTGAGCAGATCAGCACCATTTTTGGCCGGGATCACTCGCGGCACCTTCACGCCGGACTGCTCCCGTAAATGCTTGAGCCCCGCGTGCTGGGCTTGCAGTTCCAGCGCCGAATACTCACCACGGCAGATTTTCAGGACGAAACGCCCCCGGTCGCTGTCGACGCGAAAGTTGAGATCCTGCTGGCTGCCCAGGGCCTGCAACGTTCCGCTCAGTCCGTAATGCCCTTCCAGCAGCTCTAACGCTTGCTGCGCAGACACTTGCGGGCTGGGCAAACTGGCGCGGTGAATCAACGTGGCGAGCGGCATACAACGACCCCTGAAATTTTATTAGGCGCTTATATCGCCACTGCCAGACGCGATACGCAACCCCCTTTTGATCGCCTGACCGGCCCTGACACTCGACATGACCAGTGAACGGGTCAGGAAAAATCAAGTCGTACTCGCCTCACTCGGCACTTTGCGCAAGAATGTCCCCCATCAACGCCCATTACTGGAGAAGCACCATGAATGTAGTCACCACCGACCTGCCCGGTGTTCTGATCATCGAACCCAAGGTTTTTGGTGACGAACGCGGCTTCTTCTATGAGAGCTTCAATGCCAAGGCCTTCGAAGAAGCGACGGGGCTGGACACACAGTTTGTCCAGGACAACCATTCCCGTTCGCAAAAAGGTGTACTGCGCGGCCTGCATTACCAACTGCAAAATACCCAGGGCAAACTGGTCCGCGTGACGGCCGGTGAAGTGCTGGATGTGGCGGTGGATATTCGTCGTAGCTCACCCCATTTCGGCAAATGGGTAGCGGTGCGTCTGTCCGCCGACAACCATCGCCAACTTTGGGTCCCGGAAGGTTTCGCCCACGGATTCGTGGTGCTGAGCGAGTTCGCCGAATTCCTCTACAAAACCACTGACTACTACACCCCCTCCGCCGAGCGCAGCATTCGCTGGGACGACCCGGACCTGGCGATCGATTGGCAACTGGAGGCAGCACCACAACTGTCCGGCAAAGACCAGGCAGCCGCGTTCTTCAAGGACGCTGAAGTCTTTTCCTGAAACCTGTCTGCATCTTCGTTGCAACCACGACTTGACCAAGGCGCGCAGACTGCGCCATCAAGCCTAGGCATAATGCGCCTGTACCCACAGGCGCCCGATGCTCATGACTCCGACCCTACCTCGCAGACCCCGCTGGCGCAGCCTCGCCCTGCTGGCGCTGTGCCTGGCGCCGCTGCTGTGGCCGCTGGAGCATTTGGCCGAGCGCTATTACCGCAGCGAATTGGCCGGGCAGAACCGTCAGACTCTCGACTTGTACGTCGCCAACCTGCTGGGCACGTTGCACCGTTATGAAGTCTTGCCGCAGATCCTCGGCGACCTGCCGGCGCTGCGCGCCGTACTTGGTGCGCCAGACGATAGCGTCACCCAGGGCAACGCCAACCGCTTGTTGAAAAACATCAGCACCCAAACGGGTGCCGAAGTCATGTACCTGATGGACACCCGTGGCAAGACACTGGCGGCGTCCAATTGGGACAAACACGACAGCTTCGTCGGGCGTAATTTTTCCTTCCGGCCTTATTTCAGCGAAGCCATGGCCGGGCGGCTGGGACGGTTTTTCGGCCTGGGCACGACCTCGGCCAAACGCGGCTACTTCTTCGCCGCGGCGGTACGCGAGGGCGAAAAAGTCATCGGCGTGCTGGTGGTCAAAGTCGACCTGGACCACACCGAAAGCCTCTGGGGCAAAACCCCGGAACAACTGCTGCTGACCGACCACAACGGCGTGGTCATTCTCACGTCGCGGCCGGAGTGGCGCTTTCGCTCGACTCGCCCGTTGAGCGATGAAGAAAACCAGGCCATTACCGCGATCCAACCGTATCCGACCCGCGATCCGAAGCCGCTGAATCTCAATCCCAATGCCTGGGTGACGCAGACCCAGCAGATCGCAGAAACCGGCTGGAACGTCAGCATCCTTGCCCCGCGCACCCTCATCGATCGCCCCGTGCGCACGGTGGTCGCCGTCGGCGGCGCAACATTGTTGGTGGTGATGCTGCTGCTCGGGCTGATGATGCAGCGCCGGCGCCATTACCTTGAAAGGATCGCCTTCGAAGCCAAGGCCCGGCGCGAACTCGAAGGCCGGGTCGCCGAGCGCACCAGCGATCTCGAAGGCCTCAACCGCCGATTGAAACAGGAAGTACTGGAGCGCGAGCATGCCCAGCAGGAACTGGTTCGCGCCCAGGATGATCTGGTCCAGGCCGGCAAATTGTCGGCACTCGGCACGATGTCGGCGAGCATCAGCCACGAACTCAATCAACCGCTGGCGGCGATTCGCAGCTATGCGGAAAACGCCGAAGTGCTGCTCGATCATCAACGCACTGACGATGCGCGTGGCAACCTCAAATTGATCAGCGAATTGACCGGGCGCATGGCCTCGATCATCGCTCACCTGCGCGCCTTCGCCCGCCGTGATCGGCACGCGCCGGAAAGCGTGGCCCTGCAACCGGCGCTGGATGACGCGCTGGCGTTGCTGGCCAAGCGCCGCCGCAGCATGGAAGTCGAATTGATCCGCGACCTGCCTGCCGCCACGCTGTGGGTCGAGGCCGGGGAAACCCGTCTGCGTCAGGTGCTCGGCAACCTGTTGGCCAACGCCCTCGATGCGCTGACCGAAAAAGGGCCGCCGCGTAAACTCTGGTTGAGTGCCCAATCCACCGCGGACGGCGTCACTTTGTACATTCGCGATAACGGTCCCGGCTTTTGCATGGAAGCCCTGGGACGTGCGAGCGAGCCCTTCTACACCACCAAGACCCGCACACAAGGGCTTGGGCTGGGGCTGGCGATTTGCGAAACCCTAATGCGTGCCTTCGGTGGTGAACTGTCGTTCGCCAACCACAAGGAAGGTGGCGCCCTGATTACCCTGAAGCTGCGCGCTGGCGCACCGGGCGTGAGCCTGCAACCGTCCGAGGACCGAAGTGCATGACCATCGACAATCGCATTCAGGTCGTGTTGATCGACGACGATCCCCACCTGCGTCAGGCCTTGAGTCAGACGCTGGACCTGGCCGGCCTGAAAATCCTGCCGCTGGCCGAAGCCAAAGGCCTGGCCGCACAACTGGAGCGCGACTGGCCGGGCGTGGTAGTCAGCGACATTCGCATGCCGGGCATGGACGGTCTCGAATTGCTGACCGAACTGCATGCCCAGGACCCGGAGCTGCCGGTGCTGCTGATCACCGGCCACGGCGATGTGCCGCTGGCGGTGCAAGCCATGCGCGCCGGAGCTTATGACTTCCTCGAAAAACCGTTCGCCAGCGACGCCCTGCTCGACAGCGTGCGCCGCGCCCTGGCCTTGCGCCGGTTGGTGCTGGATAACCGCAGCCTGCGTCTGGCCCTGAGTGATCGCAATGAACTGAGCACTCGACTGGTCGGGCAATCGGCGCCGATGCTGCGCCTGCGTGAGCAGATTGGCGCACTGGCCGCGACCAAGGCTGACGTGTTGATCCTCGGTGAAACCGGCGCGGGTAAAGAAGTCGTGGCCCGTGCGCTGCACGATTTGTCGAACCGTCGTAACGGTCCGTTCGTGGCGATCAACGCTGGCGCACTGGCCGAGTCGGTGGTGGAAAGCGAGTTGTTCGGCCATGAGCCGGGGGCGTTCACCGGCGCGCAAAAACGTCGCATCGGCAAGTTCGAATTCGCCAACGGCGGCACGCTGTTTCTCGATGAAATCGAAAGCATGAGCCTGGACGTGCAGGTGAAATTGCTGCGCTTGCTGCAAGAGCGCGTCGTCGAGCGTTTGGGCGGCAATCAGTTGATCCCGCTGGACATCCGCATCATCGCCGCGACCAAGGAAGACCTGCGCCAGTCCGCCGATCAAGGACGTTTCCGCGCTGACTTGTATTACCGCCTGAACGTCGCACCGCTACGCATTCCCCCCCTGCGCGAGCGTGGCGAGGATGCGTTGATGTTGTTCCAGCATTTCGCCGACGAAGCCAGCGCCCGCCACGGTTTACCGCCCCATGAATTGCAACCGGGGCAACGCGCCCTGTTGCTGCGCCACACCTGGCCCGGCAATGTACGGGAGCTGCAAAACGCCGCCGAACGCTTTGCACTGGGCCTGGAACTGGCGCTGGACAACAACACGCCGGATGGCGCAAGCAGTACACCGGTCGAAGGGGTCAGCGGCGGTTTGAGCGAGCAAGTGGAAAATTTCGAAAAGAGCCTGATCGCCGCCGAACTGGCGCGCTCTCACAGCTCCGTGCGCAGCCTCGCCGAAGCGCTAGGCATCCCGCGCAAAACCTTGCACGACAAGCTGCGCAAACACGGGCTGAACTTCGCGGGTGGCGCCAGCGGTACGAGCGACGATCTCGATTGAGCGACCGTTAAATCATCACTTTCAAACAAGAGGCCTGTGCATGAACCGCGACAGTCGTCACCTGGAATCGATTCTCCATCACGACATCCCCCTGACGCAGGCGATGGGCGTCAAAGTGCTCGACTGGCACGACCAGCAACTGCGCCTGTACTTGCCGCTGGAAGCCAACGTCAACCACAAAAGCACCATGTTCGGCGGCAGCCTGTATTGCGGCGCGGTGTTGGCGGGTTGGGGCTGGCTGCATTTGCGCTTGCGCGAGGAAGGGATTGAAGACGGGCACATCGTGATTCAGGAAGGGCAGATCAACTATCCACTGCCGGTGACCATGGACGCGACGGCAATTTGCCAGGCGCCGAGTGCGGCGGTGTGGAAGAAGTTTCTGGCGATGTATCAGCGCTATGGGCGGGCGCGGTTGACGCTTCATTCAAGGATCGTGAATGTCGACAGCGATGAGGATGCGGTGAGGTTTACCGGGCAGTACGTCCTCCACCGCTGAGTAGAGGCCAGCACAAAACCCTGTAGGAACGAGCCCTTACCCGCGGTCAGGAACGGGCGAGCTCCAGCAGCTTTTCGCGCCACGCAGCCTTCGCCGGCAGCGCCAAAAAGAATGCATTCAACAACGATTCCCGCGCCGGATAGCAAAACGGCGCACCGCTCAAATCCAGCACCTCACCGCCGGCGCCTTCCAGCACGCCTTGCGCCGCGGCCGTGTCCCACTGCGACGTCGGTGCCAGGCGCGGATAACAATCCGCCGCCCCTTCCGCCAACAGGCAAAACTTCAGCGAACTGCCAATGTTGGCCAATTGCAATTCACCCAGGCTATCGCTCAACCCGGCCAGCAAGCGCTCCTGCTCCGGGCTCGAATGCCGGCGGCTGGCGACCACGGTAAACGCTTCCCCCGCCGCAGGCACTTCGCGAACCTGGATCGGCAATGGCGAGCTGCCTTTGTCGCCACGCCAGGCGCCCAAACCGGCACCACCGACGTAAAAGCGGCCGTTGGTCGGCATCGACACCACGCCAAACACCACCTGTCCCCGCTCGATCAACGCAATGTTGACGGTGAACTCCTCACTGCCGGAAATGAATTCCTTGGTGCCGTCCAACGGGTCGACCAGCCACCAGCGATGCCAACTAGCGCGCACGCTTTGCGGGATGTTGGCGTCCTCTTCGGACAGCACCGGAATGCTGGGGTCCAACGCGGTCAACCCGGCCAGAATCAAGTGGTGAGCTGCCAGATCGGCAGCGGTCACCGGAGAATCGTCAGCCTTGGCCGTCACGGCGGTACCGGTGCGCCAGAACGGCAAAATCGCGTCGCCCGCCTTCAACGCCAGCTCAACCACAGGCGCCATCAACGGATGGGGGAAACTCAAATTCATGGCAAAAACACCCCACGCTGGGTCAGTAAGTCACGGGCCAGATACAGCGCCGCCAAGGCACGACCCTCAGTGAAACGCGGGTTCTGAGCCAGCGCGGACAACTCGCGCAAGTTGATCCTTTCCACGCCCATTGGCTCGGGCTCGTCACCCTCAAGGCTTTCTTCATACAGATCGGTGGCCAGCACCACCTGGATCTTCTGGCTCATGTAACCGGGCGACAGCGACAACTCGGTCAGATGCTCCAGCTGCCGCGCGCCATACCCGGCTTCTTCCTTGAGCTCTCGCTCGGCCGCCGCCAGCACGTCTTCACCCGGCTCGACCAAGCCTTTGGGCAATGACAGCTCGTATTCATCGGTGCCGCCGCAATATTCCTCGACCAATACCGCGTGATCGGCATCGAGCATCGCCACGATCATCACCGCGCCATAACCCGCGCCCTTGCCGACCAAACGCTCGTAGGTGCGCTCCACGCCATTGGAAAAGCGCAGTTTGAGCTCTTCGACACAAAACAAACGGCTGGTGGCGACGATCTCGCGGGCGAGTACGGTGGGTTTCTGGCGCATGAAAAGCTCCTGGGCGTGAACGCGTTACTATACCCGGCCTATCCTGATTGTTGACTTCGGATATCTCTTTTAACGCTGGAGAAGTTTTTTATGTCCCTGCTGCCCTGGCGCGACATCGACACCGTTCTGCTGGACATGGACGGCACGCTGCTGGACCTGCATTACGACAACCATTTCTGGATGGAGCACTTGCCACAGCGTTACGCCGAGTTGCACGGGGTGAGCCGGGCCATGGCCGAGATGGAATTGCAGCCGCTGTTCGAACGCAATGCCGGCCAGTTGCAGTGGTACTGCCTGGATTTCTGGAGCGCCGAATTGAAACTGCCGGTGCGCGAACTGAAACTGGAAACCGCGCACCTGATCGCCTTGCGCCCGGATGCGGATACGTTTCTGGCGGCGATCAAACAAGCAGGCAAGCGGGTGGTGATGATCACCAATGCGCACCGCGATTCGCTGTCATTGAAGCTGGAAAGGATTGAACTGGCGCCGTATTTCGAGCGATTGATCAGCTCGCATGATTACGGGTTTCCCAAGGAGAATCCGCAGTTCTGGGAGGCGCTGCAGGCCGACATCGGCTTCGACCCCACGCGCAGTCTGTTTATCGACGATACGCTGCCGATCCTGCGCAGTGCCCGCCGTTTTGGCGTAGCGCACCTGTTGGCGGTGAGTGAGCCGGACAGTCGAAAAGGGGCCAAGGACACGGCGGAGTTTGCGGCGGTGGGGGATTATCGAGAGCTTATTGCAGGGCTTTAGACCTTATCGACTGCATCGCGGGCAAGCCACGCGCCCACAGAAGATACAAAACCTGTGGGAGCGTGACTTGCCCGCAATGGCCATCACACGGTCTTGAGGATTACTCAGGAATCCGCAATGTTTGCCCCGGATAGATCTTGTTCACATCCTTGAGCATCGGCTTGTTGGCCTCAAAGATTTTCTGATACTTGTTGGCGTCATGGTAAACGCGTAACGAAATCGCACTTAAGGTATCGCCCTTCTCAACCACGACGAATCGCGCGGCCACAGCCACCGGGCCGGTCACTGTGATCTGGTCATCCACGCTGCCCACGCCGGCAATATTGCCCACCGCCAGCAGAATCTTTTCCTTCTCTTCCTGACTGCCGACTTCCCCGGTCACGGTCACTTTGTCGCCATCCACCGTGGCCTGCACATTCGGGTTACCCAAGCCGACCTTGCTGATGTGCTCCTTCAACTGTTCGCTGGCATTGGCGTTGCCGGGGGTCAGCAAATCGAGCAGTTTTTCGCCTGCTTCTTTCACAAAGCTCAATAGACTCATGGTGCACTCTCCTTAGGTTTCAGGTTCCAGACGCAAAAGACTAGACCAAGCTTGTCATCCCCGGTTCCAACCCGACCAATGACGTTGATCCGGCGCAAGCGCTAGAATCCCCCTCCTTCACCGCGCCCTGGAGCGAAGATGGACATCAAGCAGCTCAAATTCCTCATCGCCCTCGACGAAACCCGGCACTTCGGCCAGGCCGCTGCGCGCTGCCACATCACCCAGCCGACCCTGTCCATGCGCTTGCGCAGTCTCGAAGAAGAACTTGATTTGCCGCTGGTCAATCGCGGTCAGCGCTTTGAAGGTTTCACGGCACCAGGTGAACGGGTGCTGGCGTGGGCGCGCACGGTTTTGGCCGCTTACGACGGTTTGCAGGCCGAAGCCGCGGCGTGTCGCGGCAATCTGGTCGGTACGTTGCGGTTGGGTGTGGTGCCGTTGTCGAGTTTCGATCCGCTGCCCTTGATGCAACGCCTGCATGCCGAACACCCGAACCTGCGTTTCGAACTCTCGGCGCTCAGCTCCGAGCAAATCCTCGAACAACTGGCGAACAACCGTCTCGACCTTGGCGTGTCCTATCTGGAACGCCTGGACGGCGAGCGTTTCGATTCGCTGGCCTTCAGCGAAACCCGCATGGGCCTGCTCTACGATCGTCGTTTCTTCAGTTTCGGCGAAGCGCCGCTCACATGGGAATCGCTGATCGAGTTGCCCCTGGGCATGCTCACCAGCGGCATGCACTTTCGTCAGTCCATCGACCACAACTTCCACAGCCGCGGCCTCACACCCCAACCCCTGCTGCAAACCGATGCCGTCCACCAATTGTTACAAGCGGTGCACGGTGGCCTTTGCTGCGCGGTGATGCCGTTGGACGGTGGCCTGGAAAACCTCACCGATCACTTGCGCCTGCAACCCATCGAAAAAGCGCAAACCCTCGCCCGGCTGGGGCTGATCATGCGTCGAAGCGCGCCGCGTTCGGCCTTGGCGGAAGCCTGTTTCGCGATCTATCAGAAATCACCGACGGACTCTTGATCGACGTCATCTATCGGTAGATCAGTAATAGCGATTAGACGCGACCTATTGACGCGCCTAGGCTTAAGCCTGACCCAACCGTCGGTGATACCATGAACGCCAAGCGCCCTTCCTGCGCGGCGCCAGCCCTAGAAACGCCCGCGCCAGACGCAAGCCAGACCTACAGCTATAGCGACCTCCAATACACCGAATCAGCCAGCACCGCGCTCGCTGAGGAAGTGGCGTTGGCGATCGCCTACAACGGCATCAGTCAGGCGGTGATGCTGGTCACGCCGACTGACCTTGAAGACTTCATCGTCGGATTCAGCCTGGGCAGCGGCATCATCGAAGACGCCACCGACATCTATGACCTGCAACTCAGCGGCTCGGGGTCGGCGCAGTACGCGCAAGTGACCATCGCCAATCGCGCCTTCTGGAACCTCAAGCAGCAGCGTCGACAACTGGCCGGCACCAGCGGTTGCGGGCTGTGTGGTGTGGAAGCGGTCGAGCAGGCATTGCCCGACCTCAAGGTATTGCCGGGCGCGCCACTGCCGCCCGCCGAATGGCTCGACGGCCTGCGCCAGCGCATCGGCGCCTTCCAGCCGCTCGGTCAGCACTGCGGTGCGGTGCACGCGGCGGTGTTCATGAACGGTCAGGGCGAATTGCTACTGGGCCGTGAAGACATCGGCCGCCATAACGCCCTCGACAAGCTGATTGGCGGACTGATCCGCCAGAAAATCCCGACCACTGGCGGCCTGGCGATTGTCACCAGCCGCTGCAGCCTCGAATTGATCCAGAAAGTATTACGCGCCGGCATCCAGACACTGGTCAGCCTGTCGTCGCCCACGGGCCTTGCCGTGCAATGGGCCCGTCGTCACAACCTCAACCTCATCCATCTGCCCCAGAAGAATGCGCCACGGGTCTACAGCCCGGCTTTGGAGAATCAAGCGTGAGTCAACACCGTCAAGCCGACCAGACACCTGTTCCTCGTTACAAGCCTTACAAAGGTCCGGCCGGTGGTTGGGGCGCGCTGGCCAGCGTTGCCCGGGCCTGGTTAACCAGCGACAACGCGCTGAAAAACCTGCGCATGATGCTCAAGACCAACAAGAACGGTGGGTTCGACTGCCCGGGTTGCGCCTGGGGCGATTCCAAGGAAGCCGGCATGGTGGCGTTCTGCGAGAACGGCGCCAAAGCGGTGAACTGGGAAGCGACCAAACGCCGTGTCGATGGTGCGTTTTTCGCCAAGCACAGCGTCAGTTCGTTGCTGGAACAAAGTGATTACTGGCTCGAGTACCAGGGCCGTTTGACCGAGCCGATGTGCTACGACGCCGACACCGATCGCTACAAGCCGATCAGTTGGGAAGCCGCGTTCGCCTTGATCGCCAAGCATTTGCAGGGCCTGTCGAGCCCGAACCAGGCCGAGTTCTACACCTCGGGCCGCGCCAGCAACGAAGCGGCGTACCTCTATCAATTGTTCGTGCGCACTTACGGCACCAACAACTTCCCCGACTGCTCGAACATGTGCCACGAGGCCAGCGGTGTGGCATTGGCGCAGAGCGTTGGCGTCGGCAAAGGCACCGTGACCTTCGACGACTTCGAACATGCCGATGCAATTTTCGTCTGGGGCCAGAACCCCGGCACCAACCACCCGCGAATGCTCGAACCACTGCGCGAAGCGGTGAAACGCGGTGCGCAGGTGGTGTGTATCAACCCGCTCAAAGAGCGCGGCCTGGAACGCTTCCAGCATCCGCAACACCCGATCGAAATGCTCACCAACGGCGACAAACCAACCAATACCGCGTACTTCCGTCCGGCATTGGGCGGCGACATGGCAATCATGCGCGGCATGGCGAAGTTTCTGCTGCAGTGGGAACGCGATGCGCAGAAGGCCGGAGAGCCTGCAGTGTTCGACCACGACTTCCTCAACGAACACAGCGCCAATGTCCTGGAATACCTGGCTGCCGTCGACGATACGCCGTGGGAGCAGATCGTCGAACAGTCCGGCCTGCCTCTGGTGGAGATCGAGCAAGCGGCGCGTATGTACGTCAAGGCCAAGAACGTGATCATGTGCTGGGCGATGGGCATCACCCAGCACCGCCATTCGGTGGCGACCATCCAGGAAATCGCCAACCTGATGCTGCTGCGCGGCAACATCGGCCGACCGGGCGCCGGTCTGTGCCCGGTGCGTGGCCACAGTAACGTGCAGGGCGACCGGACCATGGGCATCAACGAGCGTCCGCCGGTGGCGTTCCTCGATTCGCTGGAGCGTCGCTTCCGGTTCAAGGTGCCGCGTGACAATGGCCACAACGTCGTCGAAGCGATTCACGCCATGGCCGACGGTCGCTCCAAAGTGTTCATCGGCCTGGGTGGCAACTTCGCCCAGGCCACGCCGGACAGCTCGCGCACTTTCCAGGCGTTGAGCAATTGCGACCTGACCGTGCAAATCAGCACCAAGCTTAACCGCAGCCATTTGGCCCACGGCAAAGAGGCGCTGATCCTGCCGTGCCTGGGCCGTACCGACATCGACATCCAGACCGAAGGCCCGCAAGCGGTGACCGTGGAAGACTCGTTCAGCATGGTCCACGCCTCCAACGGCCAGTTGCAGGCGCTGTCGAACCAGATGCGCTCGGAGCCGTCGATCATTGCCGGCATCGCCGCCGCCACGCTGGGCAGCAAACCGGTGGACTGGAACTGGCTGGTGGCCGATTACGACCGTATCCGCGACCTGATCGCCGACACGATCCCGGGCTTCCGGGACTTCAACGAGAAGATCAAGAATCCGGGCGGTTTCTACCTCGGCAACAGTGCCGGTGCACGCAAGTGGAATACCCCGTCGGGGCGCGCGAATTTCCGTCCAAACGTCTTGCCCAAAGACCTGGTGCACGAACGCACCCGCGCGACGGGCGTGTTGCCGGATCTGATCATGCAGTCGATGCGTTCCCACGATCAGTACAACACCACGATTTATGGTCTTGATGACCGTTACCGTGGCGTAAAGGGTCAGCGCGATGTGTTGTTTGTGAACGAAGCCGACATCATTCGCCTGGGTTTCAAGCCGGGGCAGAAGGCTGACATCGTTTCGATCTGGGATGACGGGCGTGAGCGGCGCGTGAAGGGTTTCACGTTGTTGGCGTTTGATATTCCGGCGGGGCAAGCGGCCGCTTACTACCCGGAAGTGAACCCGCTAGTGCCGCTGGAAAGCATCGGGGATGGCAGCCATACGCCAACGTCGAAGTTTGTGGCGATCCGGTTGGAAATGGCGAGTGAGACTGGATTGATCTTGGCCAAGTCGGCTTAACGTTTCGTCTGTTCTACCGCTATCGCGAGCAGGCTCACTTCTACAGGGGAATTTGTGTTCAACACAGATCCATCGCAGGATGTGAGCCTGCTCGCGGTGGCGATCTCAAACTAAATACATATTCCGGACCAACCACTTTCCAATCGCCCACAAAAAAGGCCGTTTCTATAAAGAAACGGCCTGCCCGAAGTAACTAAAGACCGGCGAAAAACAGTTAAGTTCCGTCTAAAAAACAGTAACTTATAGAAATGTGCTGAAGTCGTGTTACTCGTCGGATTTCGATTGTCACCGCCCCGACACAGCCTCAGGATCGCGCCGTCATCCCCTTGAGGTTCCTCCATGAAGTTCTCCTCGATTCTCTTGTTGTCCCTTGGCTTGTTCAGTGGCCTTGCTTCTGCTGGCGGCACCACCGAAGCAGGTGTGGGCGGCGCATTGGGCGGGGTTCTTGGCTCGGTCGTCGGTCAATCGCTGGGCGGTAATACTGGTTCCACCATCGGCGCGGCGCTGGGCGGCGCGGGTGGTAGCGCCGTCGGCGCAAACAAACACAGCCGTGGCGAAGCCGCCATCGGTGGTGCGCTGGGCGCAGCAGGCGGTAACGTGGTCGGCCGCAGCATGGGCGGCACCACCGGCAGCCTGATCGGCTCCGCAGCAGGTGGCGGCGCCGGTGGCGCGCTGGGTAACTACATGGGCAACAAATACGATGATGAGGGCGACAACGATAGTCGCTCCTATCGTGGTCATGGTGATCGTGGCTACTACCGTGACGGCCACCCAGGCCGCGGTCATGCCTATGGCCACCGTAAGCATCACCATCGCTATCGCGACTGAGGCTTCCATCGCCTCGTTGGCCGGTACATAAAAATCGCAGCCCTAGGGCTGCGATTTTTTTTGCCTGGTTTACACCACCAGGCGCTCCAGCGCCTCACGCAATCCTGACGGAATCGATACAGGCTGAGTCGAAGCACGATCGACAAACACATGCACAAAACGCCCGGCCGCGCAGGCTTCGTCTTCCCCTTGCTTGAACACCGCCAATTCGTATTGCACTGAACTGTTGCCGAGCTTGCCGACCCGCAGGCCGATCTCGATCCGGTCCGGAAAGGCGATGGATGCAAAGTAATCGCACGCTGAACTCACGACAAAACCCACCACCTCGCCGTCATGGATATCCAGACCACCGACGTCGATCAGGTAGGTGTTCACCGCCGTGTCGAAGAAGCTGTAGTAGGTGACGTTGTTGACGTGACCGTAAGCGTCGTTGTCGTGCCAGCGCGTGGTGATCGGCTGGAAGTGCGGGTAGTCGGTGCGTTGGTTCATGCGCAGCTCTCGTCTGGAAGTGGCTGAAGTCTACCGATCCGCAAAGCCTTTACCCACTGCTGCCAGCTCACCGATCAAGCGTGCCGGCTTCCAGTGGTCGCCCTGCCGGGTTTCCAGGGCCATCAAGCGCTGGTGGATGTCTGCCAGGCCTTGCTGATCCGCCCAGGCCATTGGCCCGCCCTTCGCCGCCGGGAAGCCGTAGCCGTTGAGGTACACCAGATCGATATCGTGCGCTGACTGCGCAATGCCTTCCTGAAGGATCTTCGCCCCTTCGTTGACCAGTGCCAGCAAGCAACGCTCCAAAATCTCCTCAGCACTGATCTCACGACGCTGGAAGCCCAATCCTTCGCTGACCTGCAGCACCAGCGCATCGACTTCCACATCGTGCTCGGCCTGACGGCTGCCGGGCTCGTAGTGGTAATAACCGTTGCCACTCTTCTGACCGAAACGCCCGAGTTCGCACAGCCGGTTGTCCACTTGAACCTCCGGTGCATCCTGGCCTGTACCCGCCAGTTCGCGAGCGCGCCACCCGAGGTCGACGCCCACCACGTCGTACATGCGAAACGGCCCCATGGCGAAACCAAACCCTTGCAGCGCCGCATCCACTTGATACGGATAAGCGCCCTCCAGCAGCATTTTGCGTGCTTCGAGCACATAGGTATTGAGCATGCGGTTGCCGATGAAACCGTCGCAGTTGCCCGCCACCACGCTGACCTTGCCCATGCGCTTGCCTAGCGCCAATGCCGCATCAAGCACCGCCGGTGCAGTCTGGGCGCCACGGACGACTTCCAGCAGCTTCATGATGTGGGCCGGGCTGAAGAAGTGCAGGCCCAGCACTTGCTGCGGACGGCGAGTGGCGGCGGCAATGGCGTCGATATCCAGCGCCGATGTATTACTCGCCAGAATCGCTTCGGGTTTGAGCAGACCGTCCAGCTCGCGGAAAATTTTCTGTTTCAGCTCTAGGTTTTCGTACACCGCCTCGATCACCAGATCGACCCCGCGGATCGCAGCGTAATCCGCCGCTGCGGTCACACGCGCAGTGCGTGCATCGGCCTCGGCCTGATCGATACGCCCTTGTCGCACATTGTGAGCGTTGGTTTCGGCCACGGTGGCCAGCGCCTGTTCAAGCATCTGCGGATTGTTATCCACCCACTGCACCGGCACCCCGGCGTTGGCCAGGCACATGACAATGCCACGGCCCATGGTGCCCGCTCCGATGACGGCGGCGCGCTGAATATTGAATGGCGTCTGGCTCATGATGTGCTCTCTTGTTGGCGACCCAAAGACAGCCCCCACCATAGTCAGCCATCGCGGTTTTTTGAAATTTATTCCTGTGATGAGCAACATTCAGCGGATGGATCTACGCCGGCAAATGCACCTCGACCCAACTGCGCACCTCGGCATACGGATAATCTTCCAGCGCCGCAAACCCGGAAATCGCCCGAGCCTTCAGCTTGGTAAACAGCGGCACGCTGATCCCGCACAGGAAACGCGTCAGCCGTTCCGCCGAAGGAACGTTGCCGGTGTGTTGTTCGTGCCTGTGGATAAAATCACCGCACAGCACTTCGAAATTTTTATCCACAAGCGCCGGCAATTCCGGCGGCGCAGGCAACCGCGCCACATCACCGTGACACACCGAGCAATGCCCGCATTGCCGAGGCGCGTTTTCGTCGCCGAAATACTCGGCCAGGCGATAACCCAGGCAGTGATCTGTGGCGAACAGATCCAGCATGGCGTGAATCCGGGCGATCTCGGTACGTTCATGTTGGGTGAAATAAGCATGCAGTTCGGCACTGAGGGCCTGACTGTCGAAGCTCGTTTGCAGCAGGCTGTAGACCTCGGTCATCTGCTTGCTTTCAAGCTCGACCCAACCCTTCTCCTGGAAATAATCCAGTGCCTTGACCACCCGATCGCGCTCCGCCTGATGCTGCTCGTACAGCGCATCGAAGTTCACCGTGGCCCAGGTTCGCGCGCGGCTGGAGGTCTGGATAATCGCGGCGACGAAGTCCTTGCGCTCACCTTCGAAGCGCGCGAGCAAGGCTTCCGGTTCTTGCAAATACTTGAACCGATATTCGGCGTAGTAGGCGTAGCGCGGGGCAATCAAACCGCGCAGTTCCAGTTGGACCAGCAAGGTCTTGAGCGGCAATTGGCGAATGTTGCTTTGATCGGCTAACGGCCCCAATAAAAACTCCCACTGCCCCTCAGGCGCGGCGGCGAGCATTTCATCGAGCACACAGTGGATCCCGTCCAGCTCGGGCGTGTCACCGTAGACGAAGTTTTCCAGCACGTTGAGGCTGTCGCGGTTAGCCAGCACCAGGCAATCGGAGGGCTGCCCGTCGCGCCCGGCGCGGCCGATCTCCTGACTGTAGTTTTCGATGGATTTGGGCAGGTCGAAATGCACCACGTTGCGGATGTCGCTTTTATCGATCCCCATGCCAAACGCAATGGTGGCAACGATGCAATTGGACTGCCCGGCCATGAAGCGCTTTTGTATGCCTTCCCGCTGATCGTGAGGCAAACCGGCGTGATAGGCCTCAGCCAGAATGCCGTTGCGCCCTAAGTGTTCGGCGATATGCTCAGCGGTTTTTTGCAAGGTGACATAGACGATGCTCGGCTGATGGGGGCGTTCGCTCATCCATTCAACCAGGCGTCGGCGTTTGTCCTGACCGCGTACGGGCTCGACTAACAAATTGAGGTTTGGCCGGTAGAAACCCGTGGTCACGACATCGTCCGGGGCAATGGCGAATTTGGCCTGCATGTCGGCGATTACCTTGGGCGTCGCAGTCGCGGTCAGCAGCAGTGCCTGCGGGATATTGAACTGACGCTGGTAGTCGGGCAGCTTGAGGTAGTCGGGGCGGAAGTTGTGGCCCCACTCCGAAATGCAGTGCGCCTCGTCCACCACCAGCAGCGAGATGGGGACTTGCTGCAGGAAGTTGCGGAAGCGCTCGTTCTTCAGGCGCTCCACGGAAATCATCAAGATCTTCAACTCGCCGGACTTGGCCCGAGCCATCACATCGCTGGCGTCATCGCGACTCTGCGCCGAATCGATACTGCCCGCCGCAATACCGTGGCGTTGCAGGAACGCCAGTTGATCCTGCATCAACGCCAGCAACGGAGACACCACCAGCGTGAGGTGCGGCAGCAACAAGGCTGGCAGCTGATAGCAAAGAGATTTGCCCGAGCCGGTGGGAAAAATCGCCGCCGCCGAGCGCCCGGCCAACACCGCGCTGACTGCCGCCTCCTGACCGGGACGAAACTGTGGATAACCGAAAACCTGTTCCAGGGTGTTGTGCATAAGCTGTCACTCCGTTGACCGCTGCGAAGCCCAAAGCCTAGCCGGCAAACGCAGCGAGTCGAGAAAAGGTCGGGACCAAAACGATACGGGATGATACAGCGTCACCCTATGGGGCTTGGCCACAGAATGAAACAAACGAAACACTTTGCTCCTCGCCGTGCCGTTCACTCTGACGGTAAGGTCTTTCTCGCAAAACAACTGTCCGCGCACTTCACATCACGGCAGGACGCCTGATGGGCGCGGCACTTGAACAAGGAATGACCATGCTCCAAAAATCGACTTTTGCCATTGCGCTGATCCTGACTTCCCTGCTGCTGAGTGCCTGCGATGGACCACCTGTGGAGCCACCGTTGCTCGCTACGTGCGACACCCTGGAATGTTCGGCCCAACAGGCCTGGCGAACTTCCTGACCACTGCCGGTCAAGTGCCCCGGCTTTTGCTCGCCCACGCAGCATGAGCCGGGCTGATTCCCCTTAAGCGTTGCACAGTCGTTTTCGAAACGTCCTACAGATTCTGACGAAGTCCCTACCGAGGCTCGAAGCGCTTCGCCTGACAAACCCGTAGGAAATTCGCGTCCAAGGGTATTGCTGAAAAAAACCTCGGCCCGCACGTAGGCAAAAGGCGACACCCACAGTAAATCCCCTACAAACCCTGTCCATTTGCGCGGTATTGCGAGGCCTGGATGCACGCCCCTATAGTTTGCCGCGCCGCTGAAAACAGGACGGACCTCATGCAAGACCGCTATCGCCCACTCAAAACCAGTTACAGCGAAACGCCCGTGTTGGTCATCGACACTGACGCAGATCCCCACGAAATACTCGACGCTGCCCGCCAACGCATCCGCGCCGCCAGCGGCCTGCTCGAAACCCTTTATTGCCTGTGCTTTAAACAGGCTGATACAGGCGACATTCCCAACATCGTCAATGCGTTGTACCTGCTGACCCAAGACGGCAACGAACTGCTGGAAATTGCCCGGCAACGCCTGCCGAAAATTACCGCTGGTTAATGCCCGGATAAAAATCCCTGTGGGAGCCGGGCTTGCCCGCGAGGAACGATAACGCGGTGCACCTGAATGCCACCAAACGATAGATATTTCGGCTGGGGATAAGTCCGTAGGCAATGCCCTATCAAAGCTTCATCCCGGTCCTACAGCTTCAGATCCCTTGTCGTCTATCGCTGCCCGGTGGCTCACATCTATAGTCTGACTGTCGCTGGCAAATCAGCGGCTCGGGCTTGGTCACCCGACAAAGAGAGCTCACATTACCCATTACATATAGGTGTTCTTCAGTGACAACGTTAAATCCTCTTTTTGATCGCTACCGCCCGCTGCAATCCAACCTCACCGATTCCCCGGCCCTTATCATCGACACAGAGGCCAACCCCCAGGACATCTTCGAAGCTGCCATGCAGCGCATCCGAGCCTCCAGCGACCTCCTGAAAACCCTGCACTGCATCTGCTTCAAACACGGCGACGTCGAAGACATCCCCCACATTACCCACGCGCTTTACCTGCTGACGCAGGACGGCCTCGACCTGATGCAAGTTGCCCAACAACGCATGATGGGCTGGAAAGCGCCTGCCTGACGCTGTGTAAATAGATCGTTCTCACGCTCGATGTGGGAACGATCATTGAAACTGGAAATAACCTTGAGCCAATTTTTTGATGAACTGATAGAAAGCGTGCAACAGATGAACAAAATCATGCGAGCGGAGCGTCAGCCTTCCCGCGAATTTCATGTCGATGCGTTCCACGTTAAAGAGATCCCCAATCGATCCGCCCTCTGCGACAGAACAACAGATCCATGCTTCCCCCAAAACCAGACGCCCAATAAGACCCGCGCAAGCCCGACCGGACACCCTCACCATGAACCTCGCCCCTAACTTCCCTGATGACCACACCATGCACCTGCTCATGCAGCTGCTGCACGAAGAGCTCGGTCTGCCCGAACGCAAATCTATCAGCCTCACCACCTCGATCAATTTCGACCTAGGCTGTGACGGTGCCGATGCGCAGCATTTGATGGAAACGCTTGAAGAACAGTTCGCCATCGATTTCATCGACTACGACGCCTATCGCTACTTTCAACCCGAAGGGTTTGACGTATTCCTCAAGCGCCGCGCAAAGGGTCGCGCCGATAAAGTCCCCCTGACCATCGACATGCTTTACCAAGCAATCAAATCGCAACGATGGGAGACAAAAGAAATAGAAGGCATTCAACCGAACTCATAAGTGCCATTATTCTGCCTGTTTATGGCATTTATAGATGGAATAATCGCAGTTTTAATAATTACTCTCCCGTTCATACCTCGTCCAAGTAAGCCGCTGAATAGGACAAAACTGGATCTTGCGCCTCATCATCCAGCCCAGCAAAGAATTGAATAAGTGCTATTATTCTGGCAGTTAAGGCCAAATAATGTAGGAATAATGGTACATGGCAAAGAAGACAGCGCCCCTATTGCCGGCTGCGTCCAAGCTGCTTGCCGAGTTTGGCGAACGACTGAAACTCGCTCGGCTGCGTCGCAGGCTGACAGCCAAGCAAGTCGCCGAGAGAGCAGGCATGTCGCTAACGACGTTGCGCTCTCTTGAGTCCGGCGGATCAGGCGTGACGATGGGCGCTTATTTGTCAGTGATGCAGGTGCTGGGGCTGGAAAAAGACTTGAGCAAGGTCGCCGCAGCGGATGAGTTGGGGCGCCAACTGCAAGACGCGCAATTAGGCCCCGTAAAACGCCAACGAGCACGCAGCTTGCCCCTCGCGAAGGCGTCGCCGCCTATTCGTGAAACAGAGACGGAAGCCTTGGAAACACCGATATCCAAATCAGATCTTGCCGTTGACTTCCCTTTGAACACCCACTCTTTATCCAGATTGCTGACGAAGAAAAAACCTAAACCTACGACGGATTAAAAATGACACTGATCGCGGTGTATGCCGACTGGGAATCCTTGAACGGACCCCGACGCCTGGGATTTCTACATGCCAGAAAGGCTCGCACCAGCAATGTGTTCGAGTTTGAGTACGATGCCGCCGCCTTAGCCGATCCCGAGTTGAACTTCACGTCGCTGGATCCCCGCATCGGCCTCTTTCAAGGGCGACAGTTTCCGGGTCAACATCAGTCACGGTTCGGCGTTTTTGCCGACTCAAGCCCGGATCGATGGGGTCAATTGTTGATGAAGCGGCGACTGGAGCGAGATATCCGTGACGGGGCGGCTCCGGTAGGCACCAAGCTATACGAATCGGATTTCCTCCTGGGCGTTCATGACCTCTATCGAGTCGGGGCAATTCGATACAAGCTCAACGACGAAGGCAATTTTCTGGATGATTCTGATGGCTTGGCGGCTCCACCTTTTGTGGAATTGCGCGCATTGGAGGAGGCAAGTCGTGCGTTGGAGAACGATCCAGATAACACCTCTCCCGATGGGCGCGAGTGGTTAAGGATGCTGATAGCACCCGGTGGTTCACTGGGGGGCGCCAGACCCAAGGCCAGCGTTGCCGACGAGCATGGTCATTTATGGATTGCGAAGTTCCCCAGCACTCGTGATGACTACGATGTCGGAGGCTGGGAAATGGTGGTGAATGCCTTGGCGAATCATTGCGGGTTGCGTGTCGTAACCGGCAGAGCTCGTCGCTTCGCAAGCGATCATCACTGTTTCATGGTCAAGCGCTTCGACCGTACCGAAACGGGTGGCCGACTACATTTCGCCTCAGCCATGACCATGACAGACCGTGTGGACGGTGACGATGCATCGGTAGGCGCCAGCTACCTTGAGTTGGCAGAAGTGCTCATGGAACACGGTTCAGAACCCAACACAGATTTGCGCGAGCTGTGGTCACGTATCGTGTTCAACATCCTGGTCTCCAATACGGACGACCACATGCGCAACCATGGCTTTCTCCTTGACCCCGGGCGGGGCTGGCGTTTGTCTGATGCCTATGACATGAACCCTGTCGCACACTCCGATGGATTGAAGCTCAACATCACAGACGCCGACAACGCACTGGACCTTGAACTCGCTCGAGAAGTGGCCGAATACTTTCGAGTCAACCGTGCGGATGCGGAAGAAATCATTGAGAGTTTCCAAGAGGCCGTCAGCCAATGGCCAACACTGGCCAGCGCATTGGGACTGTCGAGGCGCGAACAAGACAACATGGCGCCAGCGTTTCGCCTCTCAGGCAATCGCTGAGGAGAGGCGTGCACATCCAGTCGCCCTGGTCTTCGAGCAATTCGGCTATCGCTACTTCCAGCCCGAAGGCTACGATGTGTCCCTCAAACGCAAAGCCAAGGGACGTGGCGTCAAACTGCCGCTGACCATCGCAATGCTCTATCAGGCCATCAAGGCCCAACGCTGGGACACTCAGACGCTAGAAGACCTCTAACGTCCGCAGCGCACACCTATAAGGACATAGCGTGGACGTATTGATGGGTTTACTGGCTGCCTTGCTGTGGGGCGGTACGGATTTTCTGGTGGGTTTGAACGCCCGTGCGGTCGGCGTTAAACGCGCGGTGTACTTCGGTCAGGCGTTGGGTTTCAGCATCATGAGCGTGCTGTTGATTGCCTTTCCTGCCTTTATTCTCAAATCGTTGTCGGCATCGCTCGACGTCTGGTTGTTCGGCATTGTCGCCGCTGTGCTCACCGTGTCCGGCGCCTTGGCGTTGTCCAAGGCATTCGCCCTCGGCAAAGCATCTATCGTCGCGCCGCTGGTGACCTCCTACGGCGTAGTCACTACGCTGCTGTCCTGGGCCGCGGGTGAACAGATCAATCTGATCCAGTCATTGTGCATCGCGCTCTGCGTGATCGGGGTCATCCTTTCCAGCATCCACGCCGATTCAAAGCTTCCACACAACCCTCAGGCCAGCAGCTCGATTGCCTATGCACTTCTGGCGGCGGTTTTTTATGGCACCAGTTTTTGGCTGCAAGGCCACTTCGTTCTTCCGGTGCTTGGACCGGTGACGATGCTTTGGCTTGCCTATCTGGTGGGGCTGGTCGTGCTGGTATTGATGGTGTTGAAGATCAAGGACGGCTTGAAAATTCCGCCGTTGAAAAACTGCATGACCTTGACCGGTGCCAGCCTGATGAACCTCGGCGGATTCTTCTCTTTCGCCTGGGGCGCAGTGGCGGGGTCGGTTTCGGTGGTGACGGTGATCAGCACACTGTCCGGTGGAATTGCCGCCATTCTGGGCTATGTGTTCTTCAAGGAAAGACTGGCGAAGGTGCAGGTGCTGGGTGTCGTGTTGGTCCTGGTTGGCGCGTTCGTGCTGCATCTGAAAACCTGAAACAGCGCCCACAAAAAAGCCGCCCCAGAGGGCGGCTTTCTTATTATCAAACCAACACTTACAACTTAGGCCCGGCAGCCTTGATCGCGTCGCTCACTTCAAACTTCTTGAAGTTCTCGACAAACAATCCAGCCAGTGCTTTAGCGGCTTCATCGTAAGCAGCCTTGTCAGCCCAGGTGTTACGTGGGTTCAACAGGCCAGTCTCAACGCCCGGTACAACCAACGGCACGTCGAGGTTGATGGTGTCGAGGTGTTCGGTTTCAGCACCGATCAACGCGCCGCTCTGGATCGCTGCAATCACGCCACGGGTGGTCGGGATGTTGAAGCGCTTGCCAACGCCGTAGCCGCCACCGGTCCAGCCAGTGTTGACCAGGTAAACCTTGGAGCCGAAGCCGCGGATGCGCTTGATCAGCAGTTCTGCGTATTCGCCAGCCGGACGCGGGAAGAACGGTGCGCCGAAGCAGGTGGAGAAGGTCGACTTGATGCCGCTGCCGGAACCCATTTCGGTCGAGCCCACCAGTGCGGTGTAGCCAGACAGGAAGTGGTACGCCGCTTGTTCTTCGCTGAGGATCGACACTGGCGGCAGCACGCCGGTCAGGTCGCAGGTCAGGAAGATCACAGCGTTTGGCTCGCCACCGAGGTTCTTCTCGGAACGCTTGGCAACGTGCTCCAGCGGATAGGCTGCGCGGCTGTTCTGGGTCAGGCTGACGTCAGCGTAGTCGGCGTGCTTGGCGTCATCGATAACGACGTTTTCCAGGACTGCGCCGTGCTTGATGGCTTTCCAGATGACCGGCTCGTTCTTCTCGGACAAGTCGATGCACTTGGCATAGCAACCGCCTTCGATGTTGAACACCACGCCCTCGCCCCAGCCGTGCTCGTCGTCACCGATCAGGTAACGGCTTTCGTCGGCCGACAGGGTGGTTTTACCGGTCCCGGACAGACCGAAGAACAGGGTCACGTCGCCTGCTTCGCCGATGTTGGCAGCGCAGTGCATTGGCAGCACGTCGGAAGCCGGCAGCAGGAAGTTCTGCACGGAGAACATGGCTTTCTTCATTTCACCGGCGTAACGCATGCCGGCGATCAGCACTTTCTTCTGTGCGAAGTTGATGATCACGCAACCATCGGAGTTGGTGCCGTCACGCTCAGGCACGCATTCGAAGTTGGCGACGTTGAGCACCTGCCACTCATCACGGCCAGCCGGGTTGTACTGGGCCGGGTTGATGAACAGGCAACGACCGAACAGGTTCTGCCAGGCAGTCTGGGTGGTCATTTTCACGGCCAGGTAGTGATCGGCCGATGCGCCTACATGCACGTGGGAAACGAAATGCTCTTGCGCGTTGTTGAACGCCTCGACGCGGTCCCACAGGGCATCGAACTTGTCGGCCGGGAACTTGCGGTTGATCGGGCCCCAGGCGATAGCGGCCTGAGTGGTCGGCTCGTCAACGATGAAACGGTCGACTGGCGAACGGCCGGTACGGTGACCGGTGCGAACAACCAGCGCGCCGGTATCGGCAAGCTCGCCTTCACCGCGATTCAGGGCTTCTTTAACCAGATCATCAACACTCAGATCGGTGTACACGGCGTTATTGGCTTGCGTCATGAGGTTCCCCATCGGCCAGTGGCCGAGTGCTCCAAACGTTTTGTAGTAGAAAGTCGTGCACTACTACCGCGAGAAAAAGTGGGCCGGATTATGCCAGAAAAGCCCAAAAAGAGTAGGGCCCTCCCGTCGTAACGGCGTAATACCGGCGCTAACCAGTGAATTTACCTGCGCTGAACCGTTTTAGTGACGGGTATCTGACGGCGTGTCGACGCCCGCTCCGGCGAATAATTGAGCGATATCGGCGGCATCGAACAGGTAGCGCTGATTGCAAAACTGACAATCGATCTCGATGTTGCCACCGTGTTCGACGACTAGGTTTTGCGCATCCGCCACCCCCAGACTGACCAGGGCATTGGCGGAACGTTCGCGGGAGCAGCTGCAACGGAAGCGCAGTTTCTGCACGTCGAACAGGCGCACCTGCTCTTCGTGGTAGAGGCGATGGAGCACGGTTTCGTTGTCCAGACTCAGCAGCTCATCCGCGGTCAGGGTGCTACCCAGCGCGGTGATGTGCTGCCAGCTGGCGGCGCGTTCTTCTTCATCTTTCAAACGGTCTGCGGGCAATTGCTGCAACAGCAGGCCACGGGCACGGCGGCCATCGGCGTACAGCCAGAAGCGCGTACCGACCTGTTGGGACATGACGAAATAATTGGTGAAGCACTCGGACAGGGTTTCGCCGTCGAGGTCGACGATGCCTTGGTAGCGCTGACCGTGGGTCGGGTCGACCGTCAGCGCCAGGACGCCGTTCGGCATCAGGTCGGCGAGCGTCGCGTCAGGGGCGATCTGGTCAGCTTCGTAACGGGCCAGGCCGCGAATATCGCGCTCACTGGAGCACTCGATCATCAGCAGCGGGATCGGGCCGTCGGAACGGGCCTGAAGGATCAGCAAGCCATCGAACTTCAGCGCGCCGACCAGCAGAGAGGCGGCCGCCATCAGTTCGCCGAGCAGTTGCTGGACCGGTTCCGGATAGGCGTGCTTGGCCAGGACTTCGGCGTAGCTGAGCTCCAACGAGACCAGCTCGCCACGGGTGTCGCTGTCATCGAAGATGAAGCGTTGGGTGAAGTCGTTATCCGGTAGGTCGGTCATAGGTCTGGGTATCTGAATGGGTGAAGATGGGGTTCAACGGTCAAAAATCGCGTGTGCTCGGCATGGCCGGTATTTTATGAACAATCCGGGGGTAGTTCCAAGCAAGGTGGAACGTCCGCCGGTATGGGCTCTCGCGATTTTGCGTCTCTGGCACTGCTGACCTTCTGGTTATGGCCTACAGGTCAGAGGCTGTGTGTGATTTTCGACGAGCGGCTGTTTGTCCGCTCGATGCGCCGCTGGCGAATCACCCGATATGGTTACTCGATCAGGTAATTGCAAGTCTTGCCTGTGGATAAGCTGGCCTCAGGCGAGTGCTGCGCACTCGATCGCGGGCAAGTCGAATCGTCGCACCGCACGCTCCCACAGTAGACCGCATATCCCTGTGGGAGCGGGTTTGCCCGCGATGGCTGTATAACTCACTCGTCGTTGCTGCTGCCCCGAAACTTGAACAGATCCCGGCGCTGTTTCTTGCTCGGCTTGCCATCGGTGGTCATCCCCAACGCACCCGCCTTGCGCTGGGCCGCGGCGTTTTCGCGCTTGGCGATGCTGGCCTCGGTTTCGGCATACAGTGTCTGGGCCTCCGGCGCGCCACGGCGAACGATCGACAAGGCCTGAACCACCACCGTGCGCTCTTCGAAACCTGCGCGAATCACAAATTCGTCGCCTACTCTTGGCTCCTTGCCCGGCTTGCAGCGCTCGCCGCGGCAATGCACCTTGCCGCTTTCAATCGCAGCCTTGGCCAAGGCTCGGGTTTTGTAAAAACGCGCGGCCCACAACCATTTATCGAGACGGACTTTGTCGTCCTCTTCGTTTTTTTGTGCCATGGGATTTCCTCATTCTGAAATATTGGTGAACTGTACTACTGTTTCAGTCGCACCAAGAATTGCACCGGCGCGGATTACAATGCATGCATTCCAGAACCTCCTCGGAGGGCTGGAAATCCGGGCCGTAGATATCTGTCGCCTTTTAACCATTATTCTGCGTGAATACCGCGAATTCGGCCGCTTGCGGGCCGTGCGGTTTCTACCGGTTGAGCAACTTTGAAGACATTTGATCATTTGACCGTTGTCGGTCTGCGCGAGTGGGTGGCGCTCCCTGATTTGGGAGTCGCGGGCCTGCGGGCAAAAATCGACACCGGTGCCAGTACCTCCAGCCTGCATGCCACCGACATCGAGCCGTTCGAGCGCGATGGCGAGCAGTGGGTTCGCTTCACCGCGCACTTGGGCACGGTGGTGCAATTGCGTCATCGACGCTGTGAAGCACCGCTGGTGACGATGAAAACCATTAAAAGCTCCAACGGCCACGCGCAGAAGCGCTACGTGGTCAGTACCACCCTGGCCCTCGGTGATCGGGTCTGGAAGGTTGAGTTCACGCTCGCCTGCCGCAAATCCATGCGTTATCGCCTGTTACTCGGTTCCAAAGCCCTGATTCACGGCCAACTGGTGGTCAATCCGGGCATCAAGTACGTACAAGACAAGCCGGTGTTCCCGGTATCTACCTCTTCCACAGGTGTTGCATGAAGATCGCTGTGCTGTCGCGGAATCCGCGTCTGTATTCCACTCGTCGTCTGGTTGAAGCCGGTACCGAGCGTGGCCACGAAATGGTGGTGATCGACACCCTGCGCGCCTACATGAACATTGCCAGCCACAAGCCGCAGATCCACTACCGCGGCAAGCCGCTGGAAGGGTTCGATGCGGTGATCCCCCGGATCGGTGCGTCGGTAACGTTCTATGGCTGCGCGGTGTTGCGTCAGTTTGAAATGATGGGCGTGTTTCCGCTCAATGAATCGGTGGCCATTGCCCGCTCGCGGGACAAACTGCGCTCGCTGCAATTGCTGTCACGTCGCGGGATCGGTTTGCCGGTAACCGGGTTCGCGCACTCCCCGGATGACATTCCCGACCTGATCGACATGGTCAACGGCGCTCCGCTGGTGATCAAGGTGCTGGAAGGCACCCAAGGCATCGGCGTGGTGTTGTGTGAAACCGCGACGGCGGCGGAGTCGGTGATCGAAGCGTTCATGGGCCTGAAGCAGAACATCATGGTCCAGGAATACATCAAGGAAGCCGGCGGCGCGGACATCCGTTGTTTCGTGGTCGGTGACAAGGTGATTGCGGCGATGAAGCGCCAGGCCAAGCCTGGGGAGTTTCGCTCCAACCTGCATCGGGGTGGCAGCGCCAGCCTGATCAAGATCACCCCGGAAGAACGTATGACTGCATTGCGTGCGGCGAAGGTGATGGGCCTGGCGGTGGCGGGTGTGGATATCTTGCGTTCGAATCACGGGCCGCTGGTGATGGAAGTGAATTCGTCACCGGGTCTGGAAGGGATCGAGACCACCACCGGGAAGAATGTGGCGGGGATCATCATTGAGCATCTGGAGAAGAATGGTGGGCCGAATATGACGCGCACCAAAGGCAAGGGATAAAAAAGCAGCTTTAAGCGGCAAGTTTCAAGCTGCAAGTAAAAAGCGGATTTGCTTTTCGCTTGAAGCTTGAAGCTTGAAGCTTGAAGCTTGAAGCTGCTGCTATACCGCATCTCGAGGCAACATCAACCCCAGCGGCAACCGCACCCGCGCTTCCAGCCCGCCACCGGAACGGTTGCGCAGCTCTACATTCCCGCCATGCATCGAAGCGATCCGCTTCACGATCGCCAAACCCAATCCAGTCCCCTTGCCACCCCGGGCACGATCCCCCCGGGTGAACGGATTGAAGATCGCTTCCAGCTCGGAAGGATCAATCCCCGCCCCACGGTCCATGACACTCAGTACCACATACGGTGCGCTGGTATCGCCGGAGACATAGGCTGCCACCTCAACGCCACTGCCCGCGTGATGCAAGGCATTGCCGATCAGGTTGTTCAACAGGCGTTTCATCGACACCCGACGCAATGGAAACGGCTGAATCGGCTCCAGGCGCAGACGGACCTTTTCTTCACTCTGGTTGTACGGCGCAGCGACTTCACGAACCAGGTCGCTGAGGTCCACCTCTTCCACCGACTCGTCACGGCCATCGCGAATAAACGCCAGAAACTGGTCGAGAATCGCGTCCATGTCCTCAATGTCGCGCACCATGTCGTCGGTGAGGTCGGTGCGATCCCCCATCAGCTCCAGAGACAGCCGCAAGCGGGTCAAGGGCGTACGCAGGTCGTGGGACACTCCCGCCAGCATCAATTCGCGCTCACGCCCGGCCTGCTCGACGTCTTCGGCCATCTGGTTGAAGGCGCGGTAAACCTCAGTCATTTCGCTGGGCGTATCACTGATCGGCAGTCGCACGCTGCGTCCCTGGCCAAGTTGCCTGGCGGCATACACCAGACGTTTCAACGGTTGATTGAGCTGACTGACGAAAATCCACGCCGACGCAGTCGACAGCAAGCCAATGGCGAGGAACCAGCCGAGCACGTTCCAGATTTTCTGGCCACGCAACGGATGGGGATACAGCGGCACTTTCAGCCAGCCATCGCCCAGGCTCGGCGCCCGGACCCACAGCGCCGGTGGTGAGTGCATGCGCAATCGAACTTCAGTGTCGGCGCCCAGTTCGGCCTGCATCTGCCGCTGGTAAATCTCGCTGTACGGCCAATGCTGTTCACCCTCCGGTACACCCGCACCCACGACCCGGATCAGGGTGGCGGCATCGGCAATTTTCGCGCGGTTTTCTTCATCAGCAGCCCAATAGGCGCGCAGCGTCAGGGCGACGCCGTGGCTGTATTGGCGGTCCACCAGCACGTCTTCGTTCATCAACAGATAAACCAGGGTCAGCGCCTTGGAAAACAGGACGACGATCAGCACCAGCCAAAGGGTGCGGGAGAAGAAACTCTGGGGGAACCAAACGGGGGTTTTCATGGATAACCGCTACACACTTGCAGGAGCGAGCGATGCTCGCATATTGCGGATCGCGAGTCTGCGGACAAAGTCGTCTGACCGTTGCCCGCAAGACCCGCTCCTACAAATCGCCGATCACTTGGTGGCGGCGCCATCCGGAACGAACACGTAGCCCACGCCCCAGACAGTCTGGATGTAACGCGGCTTGGACGGATCGGGTTCGATCATCCGGCGCAGACGGGAAATCTGCACGTCGATGGAACGCTCCAGGGCATCCCACTCGCGGCCACGGGCCAGGTTCATCAGTTTGTCGCGGGTCAATGGCTGACGCGCGTTCATGACCAATGCCTTGAGGACCGCAAACTCACCGGTGGTGAGCATGTGCACTTCGTCACCGCGCTTGAGCTCGCGGGTCGCCAGCGACAGTTCGTAATCACCGAACGTCACGCTTTCGTCTTCGCTGCCCGGTGCACCTGGCACAGGCGTCGACTGACGACGCAGGACCGCTTTGACGCGGGCCATCAACTCGTCCGGGTTGAACGGCTTGGCCAGGTAATCGTCGGCGCCCAGTTCAAGGCCCTTGATACGGCTCAGCTCGTCGCCCTTGGCGGTCAGCATGATGATCGGAATCTGATTGTTCGCCGTGCGCAGGCGGCGGCACGCGGTCAGGCCGTCTTCGCCAGGCAGCATCAGGTCGAGGACGACCAGGTTGAACACTTCACGCGCCAGCAGGCGGTCCATTTGCTCGGTGTTCGGTACGGCGCGGGCGCGGTAGCCCTTGCTGACGAAAAAGCGTTCCAGCAGGCTGCTCAGCCCTGGATCGTCGTCAACAATAAGAATTTTTTCGCCTTCAGCAATGTTTGCAGTGCTGCTCATTAGATGCTCCTTTTAGCTCGGCGCGCATTATGGCGTAGCTGCCGTTATACGCACCGTGTGCATTGTTAGCAGATTTTTCCTCCACCGCCAGCAAACCGGCCATTGCCCCTCCAGTCTGCGATGCCCCCGAACGGCCGAACGCTGGTTATAATGCGCGGCCTTTTGTGTCAGGCAACATCAGACAGGTACGACAGAGCGGCGCCATTTATTTCCCGGGCGTGCGCAGTAATTGTTCGATTTCACGGGTCAATGGGGTGCCCTTTGATCCAGGCAGCGGCGCAGGCCAGGCCGCTCAACCAGACTCGCAGAGCCTTTAATTCTGCGCCTGCGAGCCTGCTTTCACAATTTGTCAGGTGGTTTTATGGACAGCATCAACAGCCGCATCGCCGAGGAACTCGGTGTACGCCCACAACAGGTCGAAGCGGCCGTCGCGCTACTCGATGAAGGCTCTACCGTTCCCTTCATCGCCCGTTACCGGAAAGAAGTGACCGGCAGCCTCGATGACATCCAGTTGCGGCATCTGGAAGAGCGTCTGCGCTACCTGCGAGAACTCGACGAACGGCGCATCAGCATCCTCGCCAGCATCGAAGAGCAAGGCAAGCTGACCCCGCAACTTGAGCGCGACATCAAACTCGCCGACACCAAGACCCGCCTCGAAGACTTGTACCTGCCGTACAAGCAGAAGCGCCGCACCAAGGGCCAGATCGCCCTGGAAGCCGGCCTCGGCGAACTGGCCGACGGCCTGTTCAACGACCCGACCCTGACCCCGGACACCGAAGCCGCACGCTTCATCAACGCCGAAAAAGGCGTGGCCGATGTCAAGGCAGCCCTCGAAGGCGCCAAGTACATCCTCATGGAACGCTTCGCCGAAGATGCCGGTTTGCTGGACAAACTGCGCAGCTACCTGAAGCAGGAAGCCACCCTCAGTGCCCGCGTCATTGCCGGCAAGGAAGAGGAAGGCGCCAAGTTCCGCGACTATTTCGAACACGACGAACCGCTGAAAAGCATGCCATCGCACCGCGCGCTCGCCATTTTCCGTGGCCGTAACGAAGGCATTCTGAGTTCGGCGCTGAAAGTCGGCGACGAGCTGCCGGGCACCATGCACCCGTGCGAAGGCATGATCGGCCAGCAATTCGGCATCCAGAACCAGAATCGCGCCGCCGACAAATGGTTGGGCGAGGTGGTGCGCTGGACCTGGAAGGTCAAGCTTTACACCCACCTCGAAACCGATTTGCTGGGTGAACTGCGCGATGGCGCGGAAACCGAAGCGATCAACGTGTTCGCGCACAACCTGCACGATTTGCTGCTGTCGGCCCCGGCCGGCCCACGCGCCACCCTGGGTCTCGACCCGGGCCTGCGCACCGGTTGCAAGGTCGCCGTGGTCGACGCCACCGGCAAGCTGCTGGATCACGCCACGGTTTACCCGCACGTGCCGCACAACAAGTGGGACCAGACCCTCGCCGTTCTGGCCGCCCTGTGCGCCAAGCACTCGGTCGACCTGATCGCCATCGGCAACGGCACCGCCAGCCGCGAAACCGACAAGCTGGCTGCTGAGCTGATCAAAAAATACCCGGCGATGAAAATGACCAAGGTCATGGTCTCCGAGGCCGGCGCATCGGTTTACTCGGCGTCGGAACTGGCGTCGAAAGAATTCCCGGATCTGGACGTGTCGATCCGTGGCGCGGTGTCGATTGCCCGTCGCTTGCAGGATCCACTGGCCGAGCTGGTGAAGATTGATCCGAAATCCATCGGCGTCGGCCAGTACCAGCACGACGTGTCGCAGCTGAAACTGGCCCGCGGCCTGGACGCGGTAGTCGAGGACTGCGTGAACGCCGTGGGCGTCGACGTCAACACCGCCTCCGTGGCGCTGCTGGCCCGCATTTCCGGCCTCAACGCGACCCTGGCGCAGAACATCGTCAGCCACCGTGACGAGCACGGCGCGTTCAAAACCCGCGCCGCGTTGAAGAAAGTCGCGCGTCTGGGCGAAAAAACCTTCGAACAAGCCGCAGGCTTCCTGCGGGTGATGAACGGCGATAACCCGCTGGATTCGTCGGCCGTTCACCCGGAAGCCTATCCGCTTGTACAGCGCATTGCCGCTGAAACCGACCGCGACATCCGCTCGCTGATCGGCGACGCCAGCTTCCTCAAGCGTCTTGATCCGAAGAAGTACACCGACGAAACCTTCGGTCTGCCAACGGTCACCGACATCCTGCAAGAGCTGGAAAAACCGGGGCGTGACCCGCGTCCAGAGTTCAAGACCGCCGAGTTCCAGGAAGGCGTCGAAGACCTCAAGGACCTCGAACTGGGCATGATCCTCGAAGGCGTGGTGACCAACGTGACCAACTTTGGCGCGTTCGTCGACATCGGCGTGCATCAGGACGGTTTGGTGCACATCTCTGCGCTTTCGGAGAAGTTCATCAAGGATCCACGTGAAGCGGTGAAGGCCGGTGATGTGGTGAAGGTGAAGGTCATGGAAGTCGACATCCCGCGCAAACGCGTGGGTCTGTCGATGCGCATGAGCGACACCCCGGGCGAGAAGATCGACGGTGCGCGCGGCGCACGTCCGGGGTCGGCACCACGCCAGTCCCAGAACACCGCACCGCGCAAGGAAACCACAGCGCCAGCCCCGAGCAACAACGCGATGGCGTCGCTGTTCGCCAACGCCAAGCAGTTGAAGAAACGCTGATGGACATCCCTGCCGGGTACACCGAAAGCGCCTTTTTCAAGCTGCTGGGGTGTCGCTTGCACAGCCTGGAAACCGGGGTGGCGCACGTCGCCCTGGCACTGGAGCCAGAGCTGCGCAATCGCGGCGGAAAGCTGCACGGCGGGGCTTTGTTCAGTCTGGTGGACATTGCCATGGGGCTGGCCTGCTCCAGCACCCACGGCTTTGACCAGCAGAGCGCGACCATCGAATGCAAGATCAACTACATCCGTGCTGTTTCAGACGGCGAAGTGATGTGCACGGCGCGGGTGATCCACCCGGGCCGCCGCACGCTGGTGGTCGAGGCCGATGTGATGCAAGGCGACAAACTGGTCGCAAAAGCACAAGGCACGTTCGCTGTCCTGTAGCTAGATGTCACCGATTTGAGTTAATTTCGGCGCAATGCAACCTGTGGGCGCGAGCTTGCTCGCGATGGCGGTGTGTCAGACGACATCAATGTTGACTGACAGTCCCTCATCGCGAGCAAGCTCGCTCCCACGGGGTTTGTGCAATTCCTGACTGACCGGCATTAGGCCTGTGCGGCTCGAAAAAACCAGGCGAAAACGCCAGTTTTAACTTCACCCTTGTAGACCGTCTTGCCCACCCCCATATTGGGGCGACTGACGCGTGAAGGAATCCAACTTGAGCGAACTTCTCAACCGCCGCCTGGCCCTGCTCGGCGAGCGCGCTAACCTCTCTCTGCTCGAACAGTGCCTTCACGGCATCGAACGTGAATGCCTGCGCGTGACCGGCGAAGGTCGCCTGGCGCAAACGCCGCACCCGGAAGAATTGGGTTCCGCGCTGACCAACGAACAAATCACCACCGACTATTCCGAGTCGCTGCTGGAGTTCATCACGCCCGCCCTGCCCGATCCGGCGGATACGCTGGCGAGCCTGGACAAGATCCATCGCTTTGCCTACAGCAAGCTCGGCAACGAGTTTCTGTGGAGCCCCTCGATGCCGTGCCCGTTGCCGGCCGAGGAAGACATCCCGATTGCCTATTACGGCACGTCCAACATCGGTCAGCTCAAGTATGTGTATCGCAAGGGCCTGGCCCTGCGCTACGGCAAGACCATGCAGTGCATCGCCGGGATTCACTACAACTTTTCCCTGCCGGAAAAGCTCTGGCCGTTACTCAAGGAGTCGGAAGGCTTTGTCGGCACCGACCGCGACTATCAGTCCTCGGCCTACATCGCACTGATCCGAAACTTCCGCCGCTATAGCTGGCTGCTGATGTACCTGTTTGGCGCCTCGCCGGCGCTGGACGCCGGCTTCCTGCGGGGGCGTTCGCACCAGTTGGAACAACTGGACCCGGACACCTTGTACTTGCCGTACGCCACCAGCCTGCGCATGAGCGACCTGGGTTACCAGAGCAATGCCCAGGCCGGTCTGACGCCGTGCTACAACGACCTGTCGAGCTACACCGATAGCCTGCGCAAAGCGGTCGCCACGCCGTATGCGCCGTATGTCGAAATCGGCACGCATCAGGACGGTGAGTGGGTTCAGCTCAACACCAATATTTTGCAGATCGAAAACGAGTACTACTCCAACATCCGTCCGAAACGTGTGACCTATACCGGTGAACGGCCGATTCAGGCGCTGGTGGCCCGTGGCATTCAGTACGTTGAAGTGCGTTGCCTGGACATCAACCCGTTCCTGCCGATGGGCATCGACCTCACCGAGTCGCGCTTCCTCGACGCGTTCCTGCTGTATTGCGCCCTGAACGACAGTCCGCTGTTGACCAATACGTCCTGCAGCAACGCCACCTCGAACTTCCTCAGCGTGGTCAAGGAAGGTCGCCGCCCGGGCCTGCAATTGCACCGCGACGGGCAGCCGGTGGACCTCAAGGAGTGGGCCAGCGAGTTGCTGGAGCAGATTGCTCCGTTGGCCGCGATGCTCGATCAAAGCCATGGTGGCGATGCTCATAGCAAGGCGCTGGATACGCAGTTGGCCAAGGTCAAGGATCCGTCGTTGACGCCTTCTGCCCAAGTGCTGGCGGCGATGGCGGAACACGAGGAAAGTTTTGCTCAGTTCTCTTTGCGTCAGAGCCGGACACATGCGGAGTTTTTCCGCAGCGAGCCTTTGAGTGAGGAAGACCAGGCGAAATTTGAATCGCTGGCGCGTTCGTCGCTGGCGGCTCAGGTTGAGCTGGAGCAGAACGAAGTCGGCGATTTCGATGTGTTTGTCGGGTCGTATCAGGCGAGTATTCTGGCGATCAGTAACTGACCAGCCAAGGCAGATCCCTTGTTCATTGATCGCTCCCACGCTCTGCGTGGGAACGATCAGGGGGAGGCATAGCGTTTTCCACACATAACCGCGTGACCCAGCACTACGCGGTGGATGACTACCGGCCGGCGCGGCGGGTGATGCAGCGGGCGACGGTGTTGGGGGATGTGCCGTTTTTCCGGTAACCCCGGACTCTTCAGCGTCTGGTCTGGCCCCATCGCGAGCAAGCTCGCTCCCACAGGGTTAATGCTTGGCCACAAAAATTGGCCACCACCCATCCACTGTGGCAGCGAGCTTGCTCGCGATGGCGGTGTAACAGACGCCGGAAAAATCCGGCGCCAAACGGTTACTCAGCCGTCGAAGGTTTCTCCCAAAGATTAATTCCGCCTTCCTGGGCAAACCGGTCAATCTCCGCCAATTCTTCAGCACTGAAGCTCAAATTCTTCAACGCCCCGACGTTCTCGATAATCTGCTCCGGCCGACTCGCACCGATCAGCGCTGAGGTCACTCGCGGATCGCGCAGCGTCCAGGCCAGCGCCAGTTGCGCCAGACTCTGCCCACGGCGCTTGGCAATCTCATTGAGCCCACGCACATGCGCAATGTTGGCCTCGGACAGGTGCGAGGACTGCAACGAACCACCGCCCGGACGATTGACCCGCGCATCCTTCGGAATGCCGTTGAGGTACTTATCGGTCAGCAACCCCTGCGCCAACGGCGTGAAAGCAATCACGCCAGTGCCGAGTTCGTCGGTGACGTCCAGCAGGTCTTTTTCCACCCAACGATTGAGCAGGTTGTAGGCCGGCTGATGAATCAGCAGTGGCACTTTCCACTCTTTCAACAGCGCCGCCATCTCACGGGTTTTCACCCCGGAATACGACGAGATCCCGATGTACAAGGCCTTGCCTTGCTGTACGGCGGTGGCCAGCGCGCTGGCAGTTTCTTCCAGTGGGGTGTCCGGGTCGAAGCGGTGCGAATAGAAAATATCCACATAATCCAGGCCCAGACGCTGCAGGCTCTGATCCAGGCTGGCCAGCACGTATTTGCGCGAACCACCGCCCTGCCCGTAAGGACCGGGCCACATGTCCCAGCCAGCCTTGCTGGAGATGATCAGCTCATCGCGGTACTGCTTGAAATCTTCGCGCAGCAGACGGCCAAAGTTGATCTCGGCACTGCCATACGGCGGGCCATAGTTGTTGGCCAGGTCAAAGTGGTTGATGCCCAGGTCGAACGCCGTGCGCAGCAACGCGCGCTGGGTATCGATCGGCGTGCTGTCACCGAAGTTGTGCCACAGGCCCAGGGACAGTGCCGGCAGCACCAGACCGCTGCGACCCACGCGGCGGTAAGGAATGGAATCGTAGCGGTTTTCGGCAGCGGTGTAGGTCATCGAATCCTCTCTTGTCGGTCTTGAATGTGGTATCGACTGCTTCGCAAGTTGCCCAGCATACGCCCAGACAAACGCCGATAAACCTCGGACTCGAGAAAATGCTGAAACGTTTCACAAATGATCGTTCCTACGCTCTGCGTGGGGATGCTGCCGGGAACGATCTGCGTTCCGTTTTTTGAAGTGACGCAGAGCGTCACGGGATGCATTCCCACGCGGAGCATGGGAAAGATCTGCTCTCAAATGGCCCCCGCAAACACCTCCTCCAACCAATCCACAAACACTCGAACCCGTGGCGACATGTGGCGGTTATGCGGATACAGCACCGATACCGGCATCGGCGGTGGTGGCGTGTCGGTGAGAACTTCCTGCACC
The DNA here is from genome assembly GCF_015461845.1 of Pseudomonas mucoides. Taxonomy (GTDB): domain Bacteria; phylum Pseudomonadota; class Gammaproteobacteria; order Pseudomonadales; family Pseudomonadaceae; genus Aquipseudomonas; species Aquipseudomonas mucoides. The sequence continues at coordinate 245,139 of NZ_JACOPW010000008.1, forward strand.
AGCCCTTGGGCAATCAGGGTCTCCATCCGGTAATGCGGGCACTGGATCAGCCCGAGTCCGGCAATCGCCGAGGCGGCGTAGATTTGCGCGCCGAACACTGAAAGCGCGCCGTCGATGGCGACTTCCTTCAGTTCACCATTCACCATGAATTCGAACGGAAACAACTTGGCGGTGGTGCGCGAGACGTAGTTCACCGCGCGGTGATGCTTGAGGTCGTCGAGGGTTTTCGGTTCGCCGTATTTACGCAAGTACGCGGGGCTGGCGCAGGTGATCTGGCGCAGGTGGGCGATGCGTTTTCCGATCAGGGCCGAATCACTCAACGTGCCCGCGCGCAGTACGCAGTCGACGCCTTCGGCGATCAAGTCGACAAAGCGGTCGGACTCGCTGATGGACAGTTCGATCTGCGGGTAGCGTTCCATGAACTGCGGCAAGGCGGGGATCACAAAACTTTTCGCCAACGTGCCGTGCAGGTCGACGCGCAGCCGGCCTTTCGGTGCGCAGCCGCGAAACGCCAGTTCGGCCTCTTCCAGTTCCGCCAGCAGTTGCACGCAGCGCAGGTAATACGCCTCGCCATCCAGCGTCGGGCGCACCTTGCGCGTACTACGCTCCAGCAATCGCGTGCCGAGCCAGGCTTCGAACTGGTTCAGGGTGTGCGTCAACGTGGCGCGCGGCAGGTTCAGGTCGTCGGCCGCCAGGGTGAAGCTGCTGCGCTCGTAAATCCGCACGAACACCTTCATCGCTTTGACTTGATCCATGCCGACCTCCGATTGTTGGCGATTCTTGAACAGTCAAGGCAACTCTCGTGCATTTATCGACCTGAGTAAACATGTGAGTCTGGCTTCACACCGAGCCCACCCCTGATCAGGAATCAACACCATGAGTATTCAGAAAGTTGCCATCGTCACCGGCGCCTCGCGCGGCATCGGCGCTGTGATCGCCAGACAATTGGCCCGCGACGGTTTCGCCGTCGCCATCAATTACGCCAGCAGCGCCACTGAAGCGTCGGCCCTGGTGGTGGAGTTGCGTCAGGCCCGCCATCAAGCCATAGCGATCAAGGCTGACGTGGCCAACGCCGACGACGTGCGTCGGATGTTCGACGAGACCGAAACGCAACTGGGGAAAGTCGATGTACTGATCAATAACGCCGGCATCCTCAAAGTGCTGCCGCTGGCGCAACACACCGATGAATTGTTCGAGCAGACGTTCAACATTCACGCACGCGGCACGTTCAACACCTTGCGTGAAGCGGCGACGCGCTTGAACAGCGGCGGGCGGATCGTCAACTTTTCCAGCAGCACCGTCGGCCTTAACCTGCCAGGTTACGCGGTGTACATTGCCAGCAAAGCGGCGGTGGAATCGCTGACCCAGGTGTTTGCCAAGGAAATGCGCGGGCGCAATATCACCGTGAATGCCGTGGCGCCGGGGCCGGTGGCCACTGAGTTGTTTTTGCACGGCAAGAGTGAAGAGCAGATTCAGAATTTCGCGAAGATGCCTCCGCTGGAACGGCTGGGTCAGCCGGAGGATATTGCTCGGGTGGTGTCGTTTCTGGTGGGGCCGGACTCGGCCTGGGTCAACGGGCAGATTTTGCGCGCTAATGGTGGGTTGGTTTAACTATGCTCAATCCAAGACCCTAGTGACCCTTTCGCGAGCAGGCTTACCAGGAAACAAATCTCTAAAGGGCAAAACCCACCATGCACACCGCCATCATCATCACCTTCGGCCTGGCCCTCCTCGCCCTGATGCTGTTCATCGGCGAGAAAATCGGCTTCAGCCGCCAGACACTGACCTACAGCTTTGTAGTCCTGTGGCTGGCGCTGACAGTGATCAACGGCGCCATCGGCGTGGTCACTGCCGGCCAGTCCTTGAGCTCGGAGCTGGGGATCGGCACGGTGGTGTTCAGTGTGCCAGTGGCGGCGCTGGTGTTGTTCATGGTGTTGAGCGCCGAGGCCTGAAACAGGCCCCGCGTTACTAACGCACCAAATGCAAAAACTGCAGATGCCGTTCGTACTGGTCAAGGATGTCGTTGATGATCTGGTCCTTGGTGTAGCCCACCAGATCGTAGTCCTGACTGCCCTCGCTCAAATGCACTTCGGCCCGGTAATAACGACGGTTGTTGAGCTGCTTGGAGCCCATGCCGCCACGGGCAAAGGATGGCGTGAAGTAACCGCGCATCTGCACCTGATAAATAAACGGATGCTCTTCACCGTGACCGATTTCCAGGCTGACACTGTCGTTGACCGGGTCCGGTTGCGTGATCACATTCAAACCCTTCTCGACGAACACCGCCGACACTTCCTCGATCGCCGGGCGCACCGTGGTATCGAGAAAACGATACACCTCATCCCGGGACGGGAAGTGCACCGCCTGACTCAAGCGCTGACGCCAGCCACCGCGCCGTGAGCCGGCCACCGGTGCCAGGGAATGCAGTTGCGCAATCTGCTTCTGCGACTCCAGGTAGAACGCCTTGTGCAGCCCCCACATCATCAACAGCAGGATCAGCGAGAACGGCAGCGACGTCAGCACCACCGCCGACTTCAACGCATCGATGCTGCCGGAGAACAGCAGCGCACTGGTCACCAGTGCGGTCATCGCGCCCCAGAACACCCGCAGCCATTTCGGCCCGTCTTCATCCGGGTTGCCGCCCTTGGCGGACAACGTCGACAACACCACCGTGCCGGAGTCAGCCGAGGTGACGAAGAACACGAAGCTGATGAACACCGTCACGGCGATCACCGTTTTGCTCCACGGGTAGGTTTCCAGCAGCAAGTAGAGGGTCATCGACGGGTTGTCGATGGCCGACATGCCGAGCGCACTCATGCCGTGGTTGAGCACTTGATCGATGGCGCTGTTGCCGAAGATCGACATCCACGCCAGGGTGAAACCGAGCGGGATCAGCAGCACGCCGAAGACGAATTCGCGGATGGTGCGGCCACGGGAAATCCGCGCGATGAACAGGCCCACAAACGGTGACCATGCGATCCACCAGGCCCAGTAAAACACCGTCCAGCCGCCGAGCCAGTCGCTGGGTTTGTCATAGGCGTACAGGTCGAAACTCTTCATCGGCAAGGCGCCGAGGTAGTCGCCGATGTTTTGGATCAGGGTGTTCAACAGGTGCTGCGTGGGGCCGGCGAACAGCACGAACAGCAGCAGTGCGCAGGCCAGCAGCATGTTGATGTCGGACATCACCCGCACGCCTTTATCGACGCCAGACACTGCGACGATGATCGCCGCGCCCATCATCAGCGTAATCAGGCCGACCTGAATCCACTGGGTGTGGGCGATGCCGAACAAGTAATCCAGACCGGAGTTAAGGTGCAGCACACCAAAACCCATGTCGGCACCGAGGCCGAACACCGTGGCGATGATGCCGAAGCCGTCCACCGCGTAACCGATGGGGCCGTTGATACGCTTGCCGATCAGCGGGTACAGCGCCGAGCGGAGGGCCAGCGGCAGGTTGTGACGGTAGGCGAAGTAGGCCAGCGCCATGCCGACAAAAGCGAACACGCCCCAGCCGTGCAGACCCCAGTGCAGAAACAGAATCTGCATCGCCTGACGCGCAGCCTCCGGTGTACCGGCCGTGCCTTGGGGCGGTTGCGCCAAGTGGGTCAGCGGTTCGGACACACAAAAGAAAAACAGCGTGATGCTGATCCCGGCGGCGAACAGCATGCCGGCCCAGGACAGGTAACTGAACTCGGGTTCGTCGTGGTCGGCACCGAGCTTGATCTTGCCGTAGCCGGACAAGGCGGTGACCACCACGAAGACCAGATACAGGGTCATCGCGAGCATGTAGTACCAGCCGACCGTATTGGCCGCCCAGTTTTGCGCCGCCAGCAACCAGGCACCGGCTTGCTCGGGCATGGCGATGACGACAATGCCGAAGAGCAGAATGAAGCTCGCCGAGAAGTAGAACACCGGCGGGTTCATGCGGACCAGGCCGCTGGGTGGGATAGACGATGCACTCATGAAACGTGCACCTCTAAGGGGTAAAACGTGGCTGTAGAAATCAGACTCAGCAAAGGCAAGCCTCCTGTTGTGAGCGGGCAGCAAACTGCCGGTTTAACTTGAATGAGCGTTCAAGTTAAACATGGATAGGGGGCTAAGGACTAATCCCTGGGCTCGGCGGTACTGTTCGTACGCTAGCTCAAGGATGGGTAAGAGGAGGGATTTTGAGGATTCGTTCAGTTGAGATTTAGCTGAATGCCGTTGTCTCGGCACGGCTTGAAATCCAATCGCGAGCAAGCTCGCTCCCACAGTGGATTTGGGTCAGTCCACGCTATTGTGAACACCACAAAACCCTGTGGGAGCGAGCTTGCTCGCGATGAGGCCGGATCAGTCAATCGAGATTCCGGACCTACTTCTGCGTCCCATCATCATGCTGCAAATTCGCCTGCGTCAGGTTGCACCCCGCCGGCACGCTGCGGGTCAGCCACACATTGCCGCCAATGGTCGAGCCCTTGCCAATCGTGATCCGCCCCAAAATCGTCGCCCCGGCATAAATCACCACGTCGTCTTCAACAATCGGATGCCGCGGATGGCCCTTCTGCAACTGACCGTCTTCATCGGACGGGAAGCGCTTGGCGCCCAGCGTGACCGCCTGATAAATCCGCACGCGCTCACCGATAATCGCGGTCTCGCCGATCACCACGCCCGTCCCGTGATCAATGAAAAAGCTGCGGCCGATCTGCGCGCCAGGGTGAATGTCGATTCCGGTGGCCGAGTGGGCGATCTCCGAACTGATCCGCGCCAGCAACGGCAACCCGGCGCGGTACAAATGGTGCGCCAGGCGATGGTGAATCACCGCCAGAATGCCCGGATAGCAAAGCAACACTTCGTCGACGCTGCGCGCCGCCGGGTCGCCGTGGTAGGCAGCCAGCACATCGCTGTCCAGCAAACTGCGCAGTCCCGGCAAGGCGAGCGCGAAGTCCTGAATGATCTGAATGGTTTTCGCCTCGATGTCGGCCTCCGCCTGCTGGCTGTGGCGAGCGGCATAGTGCAATTCGAGTCGTGCCTGGGCCAGCAACGCATTGAGCGCCACATCGAGGGTATGGCCGACGTAGAAGTCTTCACTCTCCTCGCGCAAATCCACCGGCCCCAGGCGCATCGGGAACAACGCCCCGCAGAGTGCTTCAAGGATCTCCGCCATGGCCGCTCGCGACGGCAATTCGCGCCCGCCCTGCTCGGTGCTGGCACGCCCATTTTGTGCACGCCACTGCGAACGCGCCGTGCGCAGTTGGCTGACGATGGTCTGCAGTTGCCAATGACTGGAACGCTCGCTCACGGTAAAAACTCCTCACGGGCGGCCGGACTGTCTGGCCGCGCTGACGGCGTTTACTTTACGGCATGGTCTTGAGGCCGAATTAAGAACCAATTGTGCAGAGCTCAGAATCTTTGGCTATAAGCGATTGGCGGTTGCCCAGGCAAATGGGCGTGCCTATAGTCCTGTCATCTTTCTCCGCCAGTACGGACCCATGATCAAACAACAGCTCGCTCGTTTTAACCGTCTCGATTTACTCGGCCACCCCACTGCCCTGGAAAAACTTGAACGCTTGTCGACCTGGCTGGGCCGCGATGTGTACGTCAAACGCGATGACCTGACGCCACTGGCCATGGGCGGCAACAAACTGCGCAAGCTCGAATACCTCGCCGCCGATGCTCTGGCACAAGGCGCCGACACGCTCATCACCGCCGGTGCGCTGCAGTCCAACCACGTGCGCCAGACCGCAGCCATTGCCGCCAAACTGGGCCTGAGTTGCGTCGCGCTGCTGGAAAACCCTTTGGGCACTGACGACGCCAACTATCTCGGCAACGGCAATCGCCTGTTGCTGGACCTGTTCGATACCAAGGTCGAGCGGGTGGAAAACCTCGACAACGCCGACGAGCAATTGCAGGCCCTGGCCGATCGCCTGCGCAATAACGGCAAGAAGCCGTACCTGGTGCCGATTGGTGGTTCGAATGCGCTGGGCGCGTTGGGTTATGTGCGCGCCGGGTTGGAGTTGGCCGAGCAAATCAAGGACACCGGTTTGAATTTCGCCGCCGTGGTCCTGGCCTCGGGCAGTGCCGGCACCCACAGCGGGCTGGCGTTGGCGCTGAGTGAAGCGCTGCCGGATTTGTCAGTTATTGGCGTCACGGTTTCCCGTAGTGATGAAGACCAGCGACCGAAAGTCCAGGGCCTCGCCGAACGTACGGCCGAACTGCTCGGCGTGCAGTTGCCAGCGAGTTTCAAAATTGAACTGTGGGACGAATATTTCGGGCCGCGCTATGGCGAGCCGAACGCCGGAACACTGTCAGCAGTGAAGCTGCTGGCGAGTCAGGAAGGCTTGCTGCTGGACCCGGTGTATACCGGCAAGGCCATGGCCGGGTTGCTGGACGGGATCGGACGCGGACGCTTCGATGAGGGGCCGATTATCTTCCTGCACACCGGGGGGGCACCGGCGTTGTTCGCCTACAAAGACTTTTTGTGATCGATGGTTCCCATGCTCTGCATGGGAACCCTCTTCATATGCAATTATTGAATAAGCAGATCAATATTTAATATTTTCCAATCTATAGGCGTCATCATATAGTCGCGCCGCAGGCGAATTTGCAGCGAGACGCATATGCTGCTTTAGGGCAGGATATCGCAGTCGTCCAAATCCCGGATTTGCCAACATTCCTAAAGCGTCTTCCATAAGAAAACACAGGGGCTTGTCATGAATTTTTCCGCACTACGTCGAAACCTGCTGGTTGGTTCGCTGGGCCTGGCGCTGAGCGCCGGTTTGCTCGGCCAGGCCGTTGCCGGTGAGCAACTGCAAAAAATCAAGGACGCTGGCGTGATCAACGTCGGTCTGGAAGGCACTTATCCTCCGTTCAGTTTCGTTGACGCCGACGGCAAACTGGCCGGCTTCGAAGTCGAGCTTTCCGAAGCACTGGCTAAAAAGCTGGGCGTCAAAGCCAAGATTCAGCCAACCAAGTGGGACGGTATTCTTGCTGCTCTGGAATCCAAGCGCCTGGACGTAGTGGTCAATCAGGTCACCATCTCCGACGAGCGCAAGAAGAAGTATGACTTCTCCGAACCGTACACCATCTCCGGGATTCAGGCGCTGGTACTGAAGGACAAGGAAGCCGCGCTGAACATCAAGACCGCCGCTGACCTGTCCGGCAAGAAAGTCGGTGTAGGCCTGGGCACCAACTACGAACAATGGGTCCGCGCCAACGTGCCGGGCGCTGACGTGCGCACCTACGACGATGATCCGACCAAGTTTGCCGACCTGAACAATGGCCGGACCGATGCCATCCTGATCGACCGCCTGGCCGCACTTGAATACGCCAAGAAAGCACCGAAAACAGTCGCTGCCGGTCAAGCGTTCTCCCGTCAGGAGTCCGGTATTGCCCTGCGCAAAGGCGAGCCAGAACTGCTGGCAGCCGTGAACAAGGCCCTCGACGAGCTGCGTGCCGATGGCACCCTGGCCAAGATCTCGGAAAAATACTTCCAAGCTGACGTCACCAAATAATGGAAGAAGCTTTCCAACTCGCACTGGACTCCGCGCCCTTTCTGCTCAAGGGCGCGTACTTCACAGTAATCCTTAGCCTCGGCGGGATGTTCTTCGGCCTGGTGATGGGTTTCGGCCTGGCACTCATGCGCCTGTCGCGTTTCAAACTGGTGAGCTGGATCGCCCGCATCTACGTGTCGTTCTTTCGCGGCACGCCGTTGCTGGTGCAACTGTTCGTGATCTATTACGGCTTGCCGCAACTGGGTATCGAACTTGATCCGCTGCCGGCGGCCCTGATCGGCTTCTCGCTGAACATGGCGGCCTACGCCTGCGAAATCCTCCGTGCCGCGATCAGCTCCATCGAGCGCGGCCAGTGGGAAGCTGCCGCAAGTATCGGCATGACCCGCGCGCAAACCCTGCGCCGGGCCATCCTGCCACAAGCGATGCGCACGGCCTTGCCGCCGCTGGGCAACAGCTTCATTTCGCTGGTCAAGGACACGGCACTGGCCGCCACCATTCAGGTGCCGGAGCTGTTCCGTCAGGCACAACTGATTACCGCCCGGACTTTCGAAGTCTTCACCATGTATCTTGCCGCCGCGCTGATCTACTGGATTCTGGCCACGGTGCTGTCGCACCTGCAGAACACGTTGGAAGCGCGGGTCAATCGGCACGACCAGGAGTCCTGACCCATGATTGTCGTGGAAAAACTGACAAAGCAGTTCAAGGGTCAAGTCGTGCTCAACGGCATCGATCTTGAAGTGAAGGAAGGCGAGGTCGTGGCGATCATCGGGCCTAGCGGCTCGGGCAAGACCACGTTCCTGCGGTGCCTGAATTTTCTGGAAGAACCCACCAGCGGCCGGATCAAGGTCGGTGACATCGAGATCGATGGCAGCCGCCCGCTGAACCAGCAGCAAGGTCTGGTACGACGCCTGCGCCAACACGTCGGCTTCGTGTTTCAGAACTTCAACCTGTTCCCGCACCGTACTGCTCTGGAAAACGTCATCGAAGGCCCGATCATCGTGAAGAAGATCCCGCACGCCGAAGCCGTTGCCCTGGGCAAAAAGCTCTTGGCCAGGGTTGGCCTGGCGGGCAAGGAAGATGCTTACCCGCGGCGCCTTTCCGGTGGTCAGCAACAGCGCGTGGCGATTGCCCGGGCGCTGGCGATGGAGCCGGAAGTGATCCTGTTCGATGAGCCGACCTCGGCGCTCGATCCGGAACTGGTCGGTGAGGTGCTGGCGGCCATCCGCAGCCTCGCCGAGGAGAAGCGCACCATGGTCATCGTTACTCATGAAATGGGTTTTGCCCGGGACGTGGCCAATCGCGTGGTGTTTTTCGACAAGGGCGTGATCGTTGAACAAGGCGAAGCAAAAGCGTTGTTTGCCAACCCGAAAGAAGAACGGACAAAACAGTTTCTCAGTAAGTTCTTGAACAACACCCACTGAAGTATCGCCTCGCCACTTGTTAACTTCCATGGATGGAAGTGACAACTAATTCTTCAACAAAACTCCTTCCCGCCTACTTCCCCCCTACTTTAAATAATTCAGCCCACTCCTGGTGCGGTACATATATATGTCCTGCAACAGATCTTTCTCGCCTAAAGTTTGCCTAACCCAGCGTTCGACAACATGCAACCCTTGGCCACCGCCGGCGTGATGTCACGCCTAAAAACGTAGCCATGTTCGACAGCTCGCCGCAGCTTATTAACTTCAGCACGTAGGATTATTCTGAATAACAGGTGATCCAGCACTTAACTAGCCAACTCTATTGACACCTATTCAAGCGCACTCTTATCTAGTCGCCAACAGGCGCCAACCTTTGCACTTCAGCCTTATTCAACTTCCAAGTAATAAGGCGATTTGTTGCCGGGTAATGCACGCCTTTGAACTTTCAGAAACGGAACTTCGCTGCAAGGTTTCAAGGAGAAAAACCATGATAAGCACTTTGAACACACCCGAACTTGCGGCCCCGACCCTGGCGCAATCGCACAAGGCCGGGGTCAACATGATCTCGGCGGCTCATCTCATGATCGACGTGGCGCCCTACCCCGGCATGGACGCAGGCGACCTGATCGAACTGTTCTGGGACGACTGCTACGTCGCATCACGCGTGCTGGGCGCCGACGACGTCGGTGCAGTCGTTGGCCTGCGGGTGCCGGAAAGCTTCATTGCCAACGGCTGCGCACGCATTCATTACAAGGTCATGCAGGTTGGGCAAGGGCCGGCGTTATCACCGGCGACACGGGTCCAGATCAAGCTGGACTGCCCTGGTGGCTCGTTATCGGCCCAGTGCGGCGACGAAAACCAAAGCCTGGCACCCGTGGGCCTGCCCGAGACCATTCGCCGCCAAGGGGTCAATCCGAACCAGATCAAGCGTGGCGTACCACTGACCATCGAGCCCTACCTGAACATGGCCGCCGACGACGAAATAACAGTGCGCTGGGGCGATGTGCGCATGGACCTGCCCAAGCTCAAGGCCGACGAGGTGGGCCAGCCGATTCAGGTCTGGGTGCCGCCAACAATCATTCTCGAAGCCGGCGAAGACCTGCGGCTGGAAGTGACCTATTGCATCCTCGACCGCGTGGGTAACAACTCGCGTTGGGCGCCACCGCGCTGGCTGAACATCGGTTGCGCCAATCCCTATCTGAAGGTACGGCAGAAGGAGATGTTGATGGCGGCCGAACCGCGTAAACGCTGAGCCCCCTTTGACACTGGGCGAACTCAATCCTGTAGCAGCTGGCGAAGCCTGCTGCTACAGGGGTATGCGCACACTCATCAAATGGGTGTAGGCCACCCCTTCTATGTATATTCCTAAAAGTTAGTTTATTAATTTTTTATACACGCTTAGGGTATATGCACCGGACCACCGGACATTCTTGATTTTATTCGTCGCCACTACGCGACGATCCCATGAGATGTGAGGTAGGTATGGTCCGGAACACAATCACCCCAGTGCAGATCGCCAGGGCATTGCGTGCAGCCAAGGAGCGGCACTGATGTCCAGTCTGGCAGATGCAATCGTTCAGAGTGATCTGGACATCGCCCCCCTGTTGTTGCCCGCGCAAGTCTTGCGCAACGACGCACAAGCCATCAAAGCCGCCCATGAGCTGGCGCAAGTCGCTCGTCTGCACGCGGCCAAACGCGACCGCCAGCGCAAGTTGCCCTGGTCGGAAATCGAACAGTTCACCCGCAGCGGTTTAGGCAGCATTGCCATCCCCCGCGAGTACGGTGGTCCACAGGTTTCTTTCGTCACCGTCGCCGAGGTATTCGCGATCATTTCCGCGGCAGACCCGGCATTGGGACAGATCCCGCAGAACCAGTTTGGCATTCTCAACCTGGTACTCGGCAGCGCCACTGAAGCGCAGAAAAAACAGCTGTTCAAAAGCGTGCTCGACGGTTGGCGCATCGGCAATGCCGGGCCTGAACGCGGTACAAAAAACACCTTGGAACTCAAGGCGCGCATCACCGCCGACGGCGACGGTTTTGTCCTCAATGGGCAGAAGTTTTACTCCACCGGCGCACTGTTCGCCCACTGGGTTGCGGTCAAAGCGTTGAACGACAATGGCAAACAAGTGCTGGCCTTCGTCCGTCGCGGCACGCCGGGGCTGCGCATCGTGGATGACTGGTCAGGCTTCGGTCAGCGCACCACCGCCAGCGGCACCCTCTTGCTCAACAACGTGCGTGTCGACGCCGAGCTGGTGGTGGACAACTGGAAGATAAACGAGCAGCCGAACCTCCAGGGCGCCGTGTCGCAACTGATTCAAGCCGCCATCGACGCGGGGATTGCCCGAGGTGCCATCGACGACGCCATCGAGTTCGTGAAAACCCGCGCGCGTCCATGGATCGACGCCAAGGTCGAACGGGCCAGCGATGACCTGTACGTGATTGCGGATATCGGCAAGTTGAAAATCGAATTGCACGCCGCCGAAGCGCTGCTGCGCAAGGCCGGGCAAGTGCTCGATCAGGTCAACGCCGCCCCCGTCACAGCCGAGTCGGCCGCCCGCGCCTCGATTGCCGTGGCCGAAGCCAAAGTGCTGACCACCGAGATCTCGCTGCAGGCCAGCGAGAAGCTTTTCGAACTGGCCGGCAGCCGCGCCACCCTCGCCGAATTCAACCTCGACCGCCATTGGCGCAACGCCCGCGTGCACACGCTGCACGACCCGGTGCGCTGGAAGTATTACGCCGTCGGCACTTATCACCTCAACGGCACGCTGCCGGCGCGGCATTCCTGGATCTGACGACCCGTACCCTTTTTGACCAGATCTCCGGAGAAACACATGACTTATTCCCACCACGTCGCGGTCATAACCAGCGACGAGCAAGCCCTGGTCGTCGCCAGTGATCTGGCCGACGACTTCAAACGCGACAGCGCACTGCGTGACCGCGAACGTCGTTTGCCGACCCCGGAACTCGAAGTGTTTTCCCGCTCGGGCCTGTGGGGCATCAGTGTACCCAAGGAGTACGGCGGCGCCGGGGTGTCCAACGTGACGCTGGCCAAAGTGATCGCCTTGATTGCCCAGGCTGACGGCTCGCTCGGGCAAATCCCGCAGAACCATTTTTACGCCCTCGAAGTGCTGCGTGTGAATGGCAGCGAAGCGCAGAAACAACGCCTGTACGCCGAAGTCCTGGCCGGCCAGCGCTTCGGTAATGCGCTCGCCGAACTTGGCACCAAAACCGCTCACGACCGCGTCACCAGCCTTAAGCGCGACGGTAACGGCTATCGCATCAACGGTCGCAAGTTCTACGCAACCGGCGCGATTTACGCGCAACGCATCCCGACCTCGGTGGTCGATGAACACGGCGTACAGCAACTGGCGTTCGTCCCTCGCGACAGCCAAGGCCTGACCGTCATCGACGACTGGAGCGGCTTTGGCCAGCGCACCACCGGCAGCGGTTCGGTAGTGTTCGAAGACGTGTACGTGGCGGCCGAGGACGTGGTCCCGTTTCAAAGCGCGTTCGAACGCCCGACCACCGTCGGCCCGCTCGCGCAAATCCTTCACGCCGCCATCGACACCGGCATCGCTCGCGCCGCCTATGAAGATGCGCTGCATTTTGTGCGCACCAAAACCCGGCCATGGATCGACGCCACCCATGAAAAAGCCACCGATGACCCGCTGACGATCAAGAGTTTCGGGCACTTGAGCATTCGCCTGCACGCCACCGAAGCCCTGCTGGAACGCTCCGGCGAATTCCTCGACAAGGCTCAAGCCGACACCAACGCCGAGACCGTCGCCGCCGCCTCGATTGCCGTCGCCGAAGCCCGGGCCATCAGCACTGAAATTTCCCTCGCCGCCGGCAGCACGCTGTTCGAACTGGCTGGTAGCCAGGCGACCCTGATCGAACATGGCCTGGACCGGCACTGGCGCAACGCCCGCGTGCATACGCTGCACGACCCGGTGCGCTGGAAGTATCACGCAGTGGGCAACTACTACCTCAACGATGAAAACCCTCCGCTACGAGGGACCATCTGATGGCCGACGCCAAAAAGAAGATCCTGCTCAATGCGTTCAACATGAACTGCATCGGGCACATTAACCACGGCTTGTGGACCCATCCGCGGGACAACTCCACGCAGTACAAGACCCTCGAATACTGGACCGAACTGGCGCAACTGCTGGAGCGCGGGCTGTTCGACGGACTGTTCATCGCCGACATCGTCGGCGTGTACGACGTCTACCAGAACTCGGTGGACGTGCCGCTGAAAGAGTCGATCCAGCTGCCGGTCAACGACCCGCTGCTGCTGGTGTCGGCCATGGCCGCCGTGACCAAAAATCTCGGCTTCGGCCTGACCGCCAACCTCACTTACGAACCGCCATACCTGTTCGCCCGGCGCATGTCGACGCTCGATCACCTGAGCCGTGGCCGGGTCGGCTGGAACATCGTCACCGGCTACCTCGACAGCGCCGCCAAGGCCATGGGCCTGAGCGAACAGGTCGAGCATGACCGTCGTTACGACCAGGCCGATGAGTACCTGGAAGTGCTCTATAAACTCTGGGAAGGCAGCTGGGAAAACGGCGCGGTGCTCAACGACCGCGAGCAACGGATCTACGCGCAGCCGGAGAAAGTGCACAAGGTCGAGCACCAGGGCGAGTTCTATCAGGTCGAGGGTTATCACCTGTGTGAGCCATCACCGCAACGCACGCCGGTGCTGTTCCAGGCCGGCAGTTCGGATCGCGGCTTGCTGTTCGCCGGGCGCCATGCCGAGTGTGTGTTCATCAGCGGCCAGAACAAACCGTCGACCAAAATCCAGGTGGACAAGGTTCGCGCCAGCGCCGTCGAGGCCGGACGTAACCCCGAGGACATCAAGGTGTTCATGGGGCTGAACGTGATTGTCGGCGCCACTGAAGAGCTGGCCTGGGCCAAGCACGCTGAGTACCTGAGCTATGCCAGTGCCGAGGCCGGCGTCGCGCATTTTTCGGCGTCGACCGGGATCGATTTTTCCGAATACGCCATCGACGAACCGATCCAGTACGTGAAGAGCAACGCGATCCAGTCGGCGACCAAAAACCTGCAAAACAACGACTGGACCCGGCGCAAATTGCTCGAGCAACACGCCCTCGGCGGCCGCTATATCACGGTGGTCGGTTCACCGGAACACGTGGCGGATGAACTGGAATCGTGGATCGCCGAAACCGGCCTGGACGGCTTCAACCTGACACGGATTGTCACCCCGGAAAGCTATGTGGATTTCATTGAACTGGTGATTCCGGAGTTGCAGCGTCGAGGGTCGTACAAGACGGCTTATGACCAGGGCTGCTTGCGGGAGAAGCTGTTTCAGGGTGAGGCGCATTTGCCTGAGCAACACACCGGCTCTACCTACCGCCATTGAATTCTGTGGGAGCGGGCTTGCCCGCGATAGCGGAGTGTCAGCAGCCACTACTTCAACTGACCCACCGCTATCGCAGGCAAGCCAGCTCCCACAGTTGATCTGTGCTGTTCCCAAAATAACTTATGACTGGAAATTCCACATGAAAAAAACATTTCTGATCCGCCCAGTCAAAGCACTGGCCCTGGCCCTCGGCCTGTTCAGCTCGGCGGTGTTCGCCGCCGACGCACCGTTGAAAATCGGCACCACCGCCGCCTTCGCCATCCCCCTCGAAGCCGCCGTCGAAGAGGCCTCCAAACAAGGCCTGAAAGTCGAACTGGTGGAGTTCAGCGACTGGATCGCCCCGAACGTCAGCCTCGCCGCCGGCGACATCGACGTGAACTATTTCCAGCACATCCCGTTCCTGGAAAACGCCAAGGCCGCTTCCGGTTTTGACTTGGTGCCGTTCGCGCCGGGGATCATCAACAACGTCGGTCTCTACTCAAAGAAATACAAAAGCTTCGACGAACTCCCGCAAGGCGCCAGCGTGGCCATCGCCAACGACCCGATCAACAGCGGACGCGGCCTGCAATTGCTGGCCAAGGCTGGCCTGATCACGCTCAAACCCGGCGTCGGCTACAAAGCCACCGAAGACGACATCATCGCCAACCCGAAGCAGATCAAAATCCTCCAGGTCGAAGCCGTGCAACTGGTGCGCGCCTACGACGATGCTGATCTGGTCCAGGGCTACCCGGCCTACATCCGTCTTTCGAAGACCTTTGATGCAGGTTCCGCGCTGCTGTTCGACGGCCTCGACCACAAGGAATACGTGATCCAGTTCGTGATCCAGCCGAAGAGCAAAACCGACCCGCGCCTGATCAAATTCGTCGACATCTACCAGCATTCGCCGGCCGTTCGTGCAGCCCTGGACAAGGCCCACGGCAAGCTCTACCAAGCCGGTTGGGAAAGCTGAGAATGACGGCCGCCACCCCACTGCGACTGGAGAGTCCAGCGCTCAAAAACGCTCAACGCACCGAATTGCACCCGGAGCTCAATCGGGTTCATGTGCGCTTCGTCGGCCTGGGCAAAACCTACAACGGCCAGCAGGGTCCGGTGGCGGCGTTGCAGGGCATCGACCTGGCGATCCAGCACGGCGAAGTGTTCGGCATCATCGGCCGCAGCGGTGCCGGCAAATCATCGCTGATCCGCACCATCAACCGGCTGGAGCAACCGAGCACCGGCCGCGTGCTGATCGATCAGGTGGACATCGGCGAGTTCGATGAAGACCGCCTGGTGGCGCTGCGTCGACGGATCGGCATGATCTTCCAGCACTTCAACCTGATGTCGGCCAAAACGGTGTGGCAGAACGTCGAGCTGCCGCTGAAAGTCGCCGGTGTGTCCAAGGACAAACGCGAGCGAAAGGTTCGCGAACTGCTTGAACTGGTGGGCCTGCAAGGCAAGCACAACGCGTATCCGGCGCAGTTGTCTGGCGGGCAGAAACAGCGCGTCGGCATCGCCCGCGCGTTGGTGCATGACCCGGCAATTCTGCTGTGTGACGAAGCCACTTCAGCGCTGGACCCGGAGACCACCCAATCGATCCTCGGCCTGCTGCGCGAGATCAACCAGCGCCTGGGTTTGACCATCGTCCTGATCACCCACGAGATGGCGGTGATCCGCGATATTTGCGACCGCGTCGTGGTGCTCGAACACGGCAAAATCGTCGAGCAAGGACCGGTCTGGGAAGTTTTCGGCAACCCGCAGCATGAGGTCAGCAAGACCTTGCTCGCCCCATTGCAACACGCCCTGCCGG
Source organism: Pseudomonas mucoides (assembly GCF_015461845.1). Taxonomy (GTDB): domain Bacteria; phylum Pseudomonadota; class Gammaproteobacteria; order Pseudomonadales; family Pseudomonadaceae; genus Aquipseudomonas; species Aquipseudomonas mucoides. Next base: position 261,219 of record NZ_JACOPW010000008.1, read on the forward strand.
AAGAACTGCAAAGCCGTTTGCGCCCACTGCCGCTCTCTTCGGAAACGGCGGTGGTGCTGCGCTTGCAGTTCACCGGCAGTGCCACCGACGAGCCGGACCTGGCCGCCTTGTTCAGCGCCCTCGGGGGGCGCGTGCGCTTGCTGCAGGGTGGCGTGGAACGGATTCAGGGCCATGCGCTGGGGCAGTTGTTATTGGCGGTCACCGGCTCGCCGTTTGATGCCGAAGACGTGTGTCAACGCGCCAGCCAATGGGCGCAACAGGTGGAGGTGCTGGGTTATGTGGTTTGATCGCTTGCTGCAAGGCTTTATCGACACCTTCCTGATGGTCGGCGTGTCGTCATTGATCGCGCTGTTGGTGGGTGTTCCGCTGGCGGTGTTTCTGGTCACCAGTTCCAAGGGCGGCATCTACGAAGCACCGACACTGAACCGCGCCTTGGGGGCGTTCGTGAACCTGTTCCGCTCGATTCCATTCTTGATTTTGATGGTGGCGCTGATTCCGTTTACCCGGCTGATTGTCGGCACCACGTATGGCGTCTGGGCGGCCGTGGTGCCGCTGACCATCGCTGCAACGCCGTTCTTTGCACGGATTGCCGAGGTCAGCTTGCGCGAGGTCGATTTCGGCTTGATCGAAGCCGCGCAAGCGATGGGCTGCCGGCGTTGGCACATTGTCTGGCATGTGCTGCTGCCGGAAGCGCTGCCGGGGATCGTCGGGGGGTTCACAATTACGCTGGTGACGATGATCAACTCGTCGGCCATGGCCGGGGCGATTGGCGCCGGCGGGTTGGGCGACATTGCGTACCGGTATGGGTATCAGCGTTTTGACAGCCAGATCATGTTGACGGTGATTGTGTTGCTGGTGGTGTTGGTGGCAATCATTCAGCTCGGTGGGGATCGGTTGGCTCGGGGGCTCAACAAGCGCTAATCGAGAGGGGCATACACCTTGTAGCATGGCGTATATTCGGCAAACCCCAATTGCCTGCGCAGCCTCCTCATGAAACAGACTCCCGACGACCTCCAGCAGATCACAGCTACCACCCTGGGCCATTACAACTCGGTGGCCGAAGGTTTCCGTGAAGGCACGCGCGATCACGACGTCAGCCAGAACATCGATGCCCTGTTGCGGCACATTCAAAGCGAGGCGCCGTTCGACATTCTCGACTTCGGCTGCGGTCCTGGCCGAGATCTGCAAACGTTCACGCGCATGGGGCATACCGCCGTCGGCCTCGACGGGTCGGAAAAGTTTGCGCAGATGGCGCGTGAGGACAGCGGTTGTGAAGTCTGGCAGCAGGATTTTTTGAAGCTGGATTTACCAGCCGAGCGCTTCGACGGGATTTTTGCCAATGCGGTGCTGTTTCACATCCCGCGACAGGAACTGCCTCGAGTGTTGAAGGAATTGCGGGGGGCGTTGAAACCGGGTGGGGTGTTGTTCAGCTCCAATCCACGTGGGGAGAATCAGGAAGGCTGGAACGGTCCGCGTTATGGGGCTTATCACGATCTTGCGGCATGGCAGCAACTGCTGACCGAGGCGGGGTTTGTGGAGCTGGAGCATTACTACCGGCCAGCGGGGCTGCCGCGGGAGCAGCAGCCTTGGTTGGCGAGTGTTTGGCTTAAGGCTATTTAGGCTGGCGGTCGCCATCGCGAGCAAGCTCGCTCCCACAGGGAATTTGTGAACGCCACAGATCCAATGTGGGAGCGGAGCGCGAAGCGCTCGATTTTTTAAGTCGCCTCTTTCTTCGGTTCGCGAATCTTGTACCAGGCCACATAAAGCGCCGGCAAAAACAGCAGCGTCAGCAACGTCGCGATGATGATCCCGCCAATCATCGCGTACGCCATCGGCCCCCAGAACACTTCCCGGGCAATCGGGATCATCCCCAGGCTCGCCGCCGCAGCCGTCAGCAAGATCGGCCGGCGTCGATGCTCGGTGGCCTGGACCACCGCGTCCCACGGCGCAAAGCCTTTCTTCTCGTATTCATCGATCTGGGTCACCAGAATCACCGAGTTACGAATGATGATGCCGATCAGCGCCAGAATCCCGAGGATAGCGACGAAGCCCATCGGCGTGCCCGTCGGCACCAGCGCGATCACCACGCCGATCAGGCCCAACGGCGCGACGCTGGCCACGAGGAACAGCTTCTGCACGCTGTGCAACTGGATCATCAGGAAGGTCGCCATCAAGAACAGCATCAACGGCACGACCTTGGCAATCGGCCCCTGGGCCTTGCCGCTCTCTTCCACCGTACCGCCGGTGGCGACCTTGTAACCTGCCGGCAACGTGGCGGCGAAGGCGTCGATGGACGGTTTCAGCAGCCGCACCAGGTCCGTCGGCTGAATCTCGTCACGCACCGCAGCCTTGATGGTGATCGTCGGTAGACGGTCGCGACGCCACACCAGCGGCTGCTCCAGTTCGTAACGCACGGTCGCAAATGCCAGCAACGGAATCGACGTGCCATTGGGCGAAACGATCTGCAGGTTCTGCAGCGTTTCCGGCGTGCCCCGTTCGGAATCCACCGCACGGCCAACCACGTTGATCAGGTAAATATCGTCATCGACCTGGGTCACGGGCGCGCCACTGACGATGCCGTTCATCAACTCCGCCACGTCTTCGGAAGACAGCCCCAGTTGCCGCGCCTTGTCCTGGGCGATGTCGATGCGCAGCACTTTGCCCGGCTCGTTCCAGTCGTAAATGATCTCGCCGATGTGCGGGTTTTTATCCAGCTCGGTGGCCAGGTCGATGGCATGACGACGAACCTGGTCGATGTCTTTGCCGCTGACCCGGTACTGGATCGGACGGCCTACCGGCGGGCCCATTTCCAGGGCCTGGACGTAACCGCCAATGCCGACGAAGTCCTTGCGCAAGATGTCGCGAATCCGCTGGCTCAAGGCTTCACGGGTTTTGCCCTTGCTGACGATCACCAGCTGCGCGTAGTAGGGGTTTTGCAGTTGTTGATCGAGTGGCAGGTAGAAACGGATCGCACCCTGACCGATGTAGGTGCTCCAGCGCACGATGTCCGGGTCGTCCTTGAGCTCGGCCTCAAGGCGATCGACCGCTTTGCGGGTTTCGTCGATCGAGGCGTTTTGCGGCAGGTTCAGGTCCACCAGGATTTCCGGTCGATCCGAAGACGGAAAGAACTGGTTCTGCACGAAACGCATGCTGAACACCGCCAACGCAAAGCACAGCACGGTGATGCCAATGGCCCACCAGCGATTGCGCAGGCACCACAGCAAGCCGCCATTAAAGGCTTTGCCGACGCGACCGGGTTCGCCTTCGTGCGGTTTCACGTTGGTGCTGAGGATGTGCACGCCGATCACCGGCGCAAACAGCACCGCCACCACCCACGACACCAACATGGCGCAGGCAATCACCGCAAACAGCGTGTAGGTGTATTCGCCGGCAGAACTGGCGTTCAGGCCGATAGGCACAAAACCCGCCACTGTCACCAGCGTACCGGTGAGCATCGGGAACGCGGTGGAGGTGTAGGCGAACGTGGCCGCCTGCTCCTTGGTCTCGCCCATTTCCAGGCGCGTGACCATCATCTCCACGGTGATCATCGCGTCGTCCACCAACAGGCCGAGGGCAATGATCAGCGCACCCAGGGAGATCCGCTGCATGGTGATGCCGCTGTACTCCATGTACACAAACACCATCGCCAGCACCAGCGGGATCGAGCACGCCACCACCAGCCCGGCACGCACGCCAAGACTGATGAAGCTGACCACCAGCACGATGATCACCGCCTCGAACAGCGCACTGGTGAAACCGCCTACGGCTTCTTCCACCACCACCGCCTGATCGGACACGTTGTGCACACCGACACCCACCGGCAAGTCGGCAGTCAGTTGGTTGATCCGTTCATGCAAAGCCTTACCGAATGCCTGGACGTTGCCGCCCTTCTGCATGGCAATCGCCAGGCCGATGGCCGGTTGGCCGTTGAAGCGGAATTCCGGGGACGCCGGATCGACGTAGCCGCGACTGATTTCGGCAATGTCGGCCAACCGATAGAAACGGTCGTTGAGCTTGAGGTTGACCTCGGCGAGGTCTTTCTCCGAGGCAAACTGCCCCGAGGTCCGTACCGAAATCCGCTCCGGCCCGGCCTCGATCACCCCCGCCGGGGTCACGGCGTTTTGCGATTGCAGGCTCTGCACCACCTGACGCTGATCGATGCCCAGCGCCGCGAGTTTGCGCGTGGAAAAGTTCAGGTACAGCACTTCGTCCTGCTGGCCGACCATCTCGATCTTGCCCAGCCCCGGCACGTCGCGAATCTCGGCGCGGGCCTGCTCCACGTAGTCACGCAACTGGCGCATGGTCAGGCCATCGGCGGTGAAGGCGTAGATCGAACCGAACACATCACCAAATTCGTCGTTGAACCCGGGGCCCTGCATGCCTTGGGGGAACTGGCCGCGAATATCGTTGATCTTCTTGCGCACCTGGTACCAGATTTCCGGAATGTCCTTGGCACTGGTGGTGTCGCGCAGGTACACGTAGACCGTGGATTCGCCGGGCCGCGTGTAGCTTTTTACGTAGTCGAGAGAATCAAGTTCTTCGAGTTTTTTCTCGATGCGGTCGGTGATTTGCTTGAGGGTTTCCTCCTGGGTCGCGCCCGGCCATTTGCTCTGGATCACCATGGTCTTGATGGTGAACGAAGGGTCTTCTTCGCGCCCCAGGTTGAAGTACGAGAACACCCCCATCAGCAACGCGACGAACATCAGGTACCAGACGAACGACTGGTGCTTGAGGGCCCATTCGGAGAGGTTGAAAGGCCCTTTCATTGACTGTCCTCGTCAAATTTCACTGGTTGCCCCGGTTTGAGGCTGTTTACGCCGGCCGTGATGACGCGCTCACCGTTTTTGACGCCACCGGCCAGCACCACGGTGCTGTCGGTGCGGCTGATGACCTTGACGTCCCTGGGTGCCACGGTCTTGTTCTGTGTATCAAGGACCCAGATACGGGGTTTGCCGTCGACCTCCTGCAACGCGGTGAGCGGCAGTTCGATGCGCGGCTTGATCGCCGAACTCAGAGTGACGCTGATCGCAGTCCCCAAACGAAAGCCCGGCGGCGTTTCAGTCAGAGTGAGGCGCGCACGACGGGTACGGGTGGCACTCTGCGCCTGGGGCTCGATTTCACGGATGGTCGCGGTGGTGTTGGTGTTCGGGTCGAGTTGAGCAGCGACCTGGAACACCACGTCATCAGGCAGTTGATCGACCAGGGTATCGGGCAGGTCGATCACCGCTTCCTTGATGTCCGGTTGCGCCAGGGTCACCACTTGCTGGCCGGCGGTCACCACTTGGCCGGCCTCGGCATTCCACGCGGTAACCACGGCTTTATGGTCGGAGCGCAATTCGGTGTAGCCGAGTTGATCCTTGCTCTGGCTGACCGCCGCCTGGGCCTGATCGAGGGACGCCTGGGTGGTTTTCAACTGAGTCAGGGCATCGTCCAGTTGCGCCTGCGCGCCAACCCCGCGATCAAACAACGACTGCTGACGCTGCGCGTTGGCTTGCGCGTTGATCAGTTGCGCCTGGACTTTCGCCAGATCGCCCTGGGCTGAGCGCAACTGGTTTTGCTGGTCGGAAGGATCAAGGGTGGCCAGCAGCGTATCCTTGGTCACCTCGGCCCCGACATTGACGTTACGACTGGCGATGCGCCCGGCCACGCGAAAGCCGGTATTGCTTTCATAGCGCGCCTGAATGCTGCCGGCAAACCGGCCCAGATCCTCTTCTTTCAAGGCCTGGACCTTGATCGACAACACCGGACGTATCGGCTCCGGCGGTGGTTCGTTTTTGGAGCAGGCGCTCAGCACCAGCCCGATGGACAACGCCCATAAAGGCTTCATGGCTTGGCTCCCCCACCCAGATCCTTGTAAGTATTTTCGGCAATCTCGACTTCCATGCCCGGGTGCAGCAATTGCCCACCGGCGATCACGACTTTCTCCCCACCGGTGAGCCCTTTGCTGATGATGACTTTGCCCGTCAGGTAGCGGCCTACCGTGACCGAATGCAACTGGGCCTGGCCCTTTTCGTCGATCAACCAGACGGCGGGTTGACTGATGTTCTTGGTCAGGGCAGACCACGGCAACTCCACCGAGGATTTGCCCGCGCCCTTGGCCGTGGCGCTCACCACCGACCCGAGCTGCATGCCTGGCGGCAGACTGTCCAGGCCCACCTTGACCTGTATTGTGCCGGACTGGGCGGACACCGCCGGGGTCACTTCGCGTACCTTGCCGGTGGTTTTGATCTCGGGGTTGTCGAGCAGGCTGAGGACAATGGCGTCATCCGTTGGCTTCTCGGCCAGCAGCGCTTCATAGACGTTGAATACCGCATCCCGATCGCCATCGCGGGCCAGGCTGAACACCGGCATTGTCGCCTGCACCACCTGGCCGACTTCGGCCTGACGCGCGGTAATGATGCCCGGCGCATCGGCAATCAGTGCGGTGTAGCTCAGTTGATCGCGGGCATTGGCCAACTGCGCCTGGGCCGCGCTCAGGGCGCTCTGACTGCTGCGCAACGCCGCCTGCGCCGAGTCGTACTCGCTCTGGCTGGTATAGCCCTTGGGCAGGAGTTTTTCCTGGCGCACGAACGCCGCGGCATTCTGTTTGACCAGCGCCTGTTGGGCGACCACTTGGGCCTGCGCTGAATCGACACTGGTCTGCAAATCCTTGGGATCGAGGCGGGCCAGCACTTGTTTGGCCGTCACCCGGTCACCGACGTCTACCGATCGCTGGATGATCTTGCCGCCCACGCGAAACGACAGCTCGGTCTGGACCCGGGCCTGGATATCGCCGGTGAGGGTGACCGCGGCGGCGTAATCCGCCGGTTTGACGACTTGTATGAACACCCTCGGCAGGTATTCCTTGATGGGTTCTTTTTTATCGCACGCCGTCAGCAGAGTGACGACGCTCAAGGCCATGATGACTTTCAATCCGGTGACCGCCATGCAAACTCCTAGGCCTTTTTTATGGGCAATACGACAGAGAGCTTAGAACAGCGTTCAAAGCTTGCACACCCGGCTTATGAAGAAAAAAACTGTGATGGATGGCGCTGAAAACGCCTGTCGTAGAGGCTGCGAGTGCCTGATGAGGGCATTGGCCGAACTTATCGGAGACTTCTAAACCGCCTCGACAATCACGCTCTCAGGCTTGGTGTCATCGCTCGGTTCCTTGCGAACATATTAGTCGTAAAGCTTGAGTAGGTCCTTCTTCGCCGCTGGCGAAATCGGTGCTTCGGCACCCAGAGTCAACACGCGGTAGCCCGGGTTTTATTTGGCCCAACTGAACAGCACCCACCGACTTTAAACGCAAGAATCTAAATACCGTTAAAGCATATAGATATCACGCAAAAAACCAGTCGCAGATTTGCTGTCGCAATGGATGACGACTACTTTCCTTTGCGCTGTAGGAGGGATCTTTTTTTCGAAATGCCCCTCCAAGGACGGACAGTTTTTGGCCAGACTCCCTCGGCCGAACCCTCACAAGGAAGAGAAAATGGCAGACGTAAAAGTGCCAGAGCGACTGGATCCGCAAGACTTCGTGAAGTTATTGGTGGCGTTGCGCAGGGCGTTGAAGGCCGGGGTGGCCTGAGAGGGTTGATCGTTCCCACGCGGAGCGTGGGAATGACCACGCCGACGCTTTATCAGCCGTCGGCGTTTGAAACCTTGAAGGGTTTTGTTGCTGCGTCGAATCAGAACGCCGGCAGAACCGCGCCGCTGTACTTCTTCTCGATGAAGGCTTTCACTTCAGGACTGGTCAAAGCCTTGGCCAGTTTCTGAATGGCAACGCTGTCCTTGTTGTCCGGACGAGCCACCAGGAAGTTCACATAAGGCGAATCTGCACCTTCGATCACCAGCGCGTCTTTAGCCGGGTTCAGGCCTGCTTCCAGCGCGTAGTTGGTGTTGATCATGTCCAGGTCAACCTGATCCAGCACACGCGGCAGCATGGCCGATTCCAGTTCCTTGAACTTGAAGTTGTGCGGGTTCTTGGCGATGTCTTTCGGCGTAGCCAGCGCGTTTTTCGGGTCTTTCAGTTCGATCAGGCCAGCCTTCTGCAGCAGGATCAGGGCACGGCCGCTGTTGCTGCCTTCGTTCGGGATGGCAATGGTCGCGCCATCTTTGAGCTCAGCCAGGGTTTTGACTTTCTTCGAGTAGCCGCCGAACGGTTCGACGTGTACGCCGATCACGGTTACCAGGTTGGTGCCTTTGCCTTCGTTGAAGCTTTTCAGGTACGGCAGGGTCTGGAAGTAGTTGGCGTCCAGACGCTTCTGGTCAACCTGTACGTTTGGCTGAACGTAGTCGGTGAAGACTTTGATTTCCAGGTCCACGCCTTCTTTGGCGAGGGTTGGCTTGATCAGCTCAAGAATCTCGGCGTGTGGAACCGGGGTCGCCGCAACCACCAGTTTCTCGCCAGCCTGAGCCAGGCCAGCAGTCAGGGCAGCCGCCAGTGCGGTGAACAACAGAACCTTTTTCATGCAGTGTCCTTATCGAAAATCTCGGTCGTCGTCGACGACGGCTAAATACAAGTGCCATTGAAGTGCTATCGCTGGCGTGAAGCGGACAATACCCGGATTTTTTATTCCCGAATAATATCTTTTATTCACTTTCATATTCCATTTTGTTCATAAAGATCATTGTAGCGTCTGCGTCAGGCTTTCCAGTAAACGCTTGAGCGCGGAACGCTCCGTGGCGGTGCCGTTTTTGATCAGATGAATCGCCTGCTGCTCGATCTGCGCCAGCGATACGGGCGTCTCCAGCAAATTCAGATGCTCGGGCAAAATCTCGTCGCCGGTGCTCACCAGCAATGCGAAATGAATGACGTTTTCCAGCTCCCGGGTATTGCCCAGCCAACTGTGCCGCTCCAGCACCAACTGCGCGGCCTCACTGATCAGCGGGACGGGCAGGTCGAGACGCTGGCTGTAGATGCCAAGAAAGTACTCCGCCAGTGAGAGGATATCGCCCACACGGTCACGCAATGCCGGCAGCTCAAGGTGTCCTTCGCTGAGGTAGTGATAAAGCCGCTCATGAAATTTTCCGGCGGCCACAGCCTGGGCCAGATCAATGCTGGTGGCCGCGACCAGACGCACGTCCACCGGGCTCGGTTGATGCGCGCCCACACGGGTGACTTCGTGATTCTCAAGTGCGGACAGCAATTTGATCTGGATTGGCAGCGGCAAATCACCGATCTCATCCAGATAGAGCGTGCCGCCGTTGGCCGAACCAAACCACCCGGCACGACTGCTCGCCGAGCCGCTGAAGCTGCCCGCCGCATAACCGAACAATTCAGCATCGGCGTAGGTTGGGCTGATCGCGCCGCAATTGACCGAAACGAACAACCCGCCGCGATCACTGGCGCGGTGGATATGTCGCGCCAGCAATTCCTTGCCCGTACCGGTCTCACCGCGGATGAGCACCGAGATCGAACGCGGGGCCAATTGCTCCAGGTCCTGGCGCAACTGGCGCGAGCGCGGATCGACAAACACCAGCGCTTTGGCGCGGATGCTCAGGGGACTTTTTTCTGCATCGGGAAAGGTCAGCAGCGGCTGACCGAAGTGTTCAAGACTCATGGCTGACTCCCGCCCAAAACCGCCGGGAGACGGGGGCGATTCTAAAAGGAAAAAAGGTTCAAGCGCGGCGCAGGGCGTGAAGTTCCATGCGGTTCTGCAGGCGATAGAGGTAGGCAAAACCCTGCTCCCAGCGCTGGTGACCGGACTTCACATTGATGTGCCCGGCCCCCGATAAAATCCCCGCCTCGGCACCCCAGTTGCGCGCCAGTTCAAGGGCTCGCGGCGCACTCACGGCGCTGTCGTTATCGGAACTGACTACCTGGCTCGGGAACGGCAGCAGGTCGGTGGGAATCGGTGCGAAGTTACGCAACGCCGGCGCGCACGCCGGGCGCTCGACATCCGCAGGCGCGACCAGCAAGGCACCGCGCACCTGACGCAGAAACTGTACGGGCGCAGCGGCGGCCCAATGGGCGACGGTGATGCAACCCAGGCTGTGAGCGATCAGGATCACCGGCGTGCTGTCGGCGGCAATCGCCTCGGCCAGCGCCGCAACCCAGTCTTCACGACGCGGCGTCAGCCAATCTGCCTGCTCCACCCGCGCGCTGTTCGGCAGACTGTTCTGCCAATGGCTTTGCCAATGATCTTCCGACGACCCTTGCCAGCCCGGCACAATCAGGTAGCGAATTGATTCGTTGCGCATGGGGGGAGCTCTCCTGCTGCGTGTCTGTTCCTGATCGAGTATAGGGAGGGGATTTATATTCGTTAAGGAATAAGAAGCTATGTATTAAGATCCGCATAGAATAAGCAAATCCCACTGTTTCATCGCCAAGGCATTTTTCAGAGCAAAAAAAAGGACCGCACCCTGCCAAGGAGACGGCCCCGGAAACTCAAAATCTCTGAAGCGATGATTGGTTAAAACGATTATCTTATAAAGGAATATTTAATTGCTTTATAAGATCTAAAACGCATATAGCCATCAGCGAAACGTTGACGGCCCCACCTCCTGCTTGTGCCTTAACGTATCGCCTCTTTGGGTCAAATTGATGACGGGCGCCTTTGCCATCGCTTACATCGTGTTTGAGTTTTCGATTTCATCCTTCATACCTGAGCAGCACGAACCTCCCGAGGTTGTGCAGCGTCTTTACGTTCAAACCGGTTCGCCCGTCCAAACGTCCCGAAATCATTGAACCGCACGCCCATCTCACGCATCACTTTATGCGCCACCGGCACGGTCATCTGGCGGATGTAAAACGGTTCCTTCACCACAAAGTGATGGATGCCATGGCTGCTGCCGAAGTTGAAGCAGAACGCCTGCAACGGCCACAGCCACCCGGCGTTCAGCACCTGACATTGCTGCATCACATTGCCCGGCTCGATGTCACCGTAGTAGTGCATGTTCGAGCTGATGAAGTGCAGGCAGAACGTACGCAACACGTTCGGGCCGATGATCACCACCGCCGCGATATCAATCACCTGCATCACCGACAACGTCGTCGCCGACCACTCGATTGGCGCGCCCATCAAGAACGCGATGCCGTTGATCGCATGGAAGCCGAGGAACACGTACCACGCGCCCCAATGCACCAACGCCAGCGGTGCGTAGACCTTGAGCGTGCGCTGGACGATGCTGAATTTATGCGCCCAGGTCTTGGCTCGCAGCATGCGGATGAAGGACGACATCATGTTGTCACCAACCATCAGCAACCGCGCAAATCCCCAGGGTTCGCCGTTGGTGATGGCGCGTTCTTCCATATCGGTTTCAGTGCCCGATACCTTGTGGTGATTGAGGTGCAGATGCCGACGGATCCACGGATTGATCGTGCTCGGCCGCGCCAGCCACACCAGCCCCATCATCAGGTTGTGCGGCACGCGCTGTTTGCGAAAGTACATGCTGTGAATCAGGTCGTGTTCCAGTTCGTGGGTCAACGAGGCGAAAAACGCGTTGAGCAACAAGCACGCCCACCAGGCCATGTGGCCAGTCATGTACAGCGCCGCCGAACCGATCATCCCGGCCAGGGCAAAGGCCAGAATGCCGGCGCCGAGGGCGTCCTGATGATTGAGAATCGGGTAGCGCTGACGCAGCTCGACGCCCTTGGCCAGCACCACTTCACGAATATGTGCTGATCGCTGCGCTGCATTCAATCGCTGGGGACTTGCAGAAATACCGTGCATGCTTCCATCCTCTGGTTATTGATGTTCGCATCCTGCCTTGCGAATGTTTACAAGGTGGTAGCCATGAACGCCAACCTGTTGACCGGAAGCGCCAATCAGCATGACTGAACCGACCTCCCTCGCCAGCTGGACCCGCGCCCTGCGCAAGCAGCTCGATGCGCTGGGCCTCGACAGCACCGCCCTGTGCCAGCAGGCGGGGCTCGACCCGCGATTGATGGACGACCCGAACGCCCGTTACCCGTTGTCCGGCACCACGCGCCTGTGGGAAATCGCCGTGCAGGTCAGTGGCGATCCGGCAATCGGCCTGCGCGTATCGCGTTTCGTCAGCCCCACCACGTTTCATGCGCTCGGTTATGCGCTGGTGGCCAGCGGCAGTTTGCGCGAGGTGTTCGAACGCATCGTGCGTTATCACCAGGTGGTCAGCGATGCCCTGGAACTGGAGCTGACCCGCACCGAGGACCGCTACCGCTTTCGCCTGAAAATTCCTGTGGGCAACCCGGCACCTGCGTTCGAAGCCATCGACGCCTTCACGGCGATTTACGTACGCACCTGCCGCAATCGCCTCGGTCGGGACTATGCACCGCTGGCGGTGTACCTGCGCCGCCCGGAACCCGCCGATGCCCACCAATGGCACAAAGTCTTCCGTTCACCGGTGTATTTTTCGGCAGAAGAAGACCGCGTGGAGTTTTCCCTGGTGGATTTCGACAGCCACCTCGATGACGCCAACCCGGAACTGGCTGAACACAACGAAACCGTGCTCGACCGCGCCTTGGCACAGCTCAAACCGCTGACCTGGGAGCGCAAGGTCCGTGACGCCATCGAAGAGCAATTGCCCGAAGGCGAACCCAGCGCCGAACACATCGCCAAGGCCCTGCACCTGAGCTTGCGCAGCCTGCAACGGCATTTGGCGGATGAGGGGTGTCGGTTCGATACGCTGCTCAATGAAAGTCGCGAAAACCTGGCGCTGTTGCACCTGCGCGACCCGCAATGCTCGTTGAGTGAGGTCAGTTACTTGCTGGGGTTTGCCGATACCAGCAGCTTCAGCCGCGCGTTCAAGCGCTGGACGGGGATGACGCCGGGGCAGTTTCGGGATGGGTTGCGCTGACCGGCCCAGACATTGGGTCGCCTCGCCCGGCCTCATCGCGAGCAGGCTCGCTCCCACAGTGGTTCTGCATTTTTATGGGATTTTGAGTTCTCTGAAGATCAATTGTGGGAACGAGCCTGCTCGCGATGAGTCCGGATCAGACACCACAAAAAAGCTTCAGCGCCCGCGATCCCGCCGCAACAACTTGCGCACCCGCGCCACCAACTCGCTCACCGCAAACGGCTTGAGCAAATAATCGTCCTCATGCAACTCCAATCCGCGCAGGCGATCCTCGATGCCGTCCTTGGTGGTCAGGAACAGTACCGGCGTCTCTCCGAGCTTGCGGATCTGTTGCTGCAACTGCCAGCCGTTGAGCCCCGGCAGCATTACGTCGAGGATGATCAGCGAGTATTCGCCGGTCTCGATGAAACGCCGGCCGTCCATGCCGTTGAGCGCGACATCCACCGAATAGCTCGCCTCGTTCAGGCCGTTGGCCAGGAGTTTGGCGGTCTCCGATTCGTCTTCTACTAGCAGTACACGCATGGCACACCTCGATTATCGTCGTCACAGGCTAGGCGCCTTCGCGGGCAAAGCCCACCAATAACGTCGCGCGTTAAAAAATCGCCAGTGCCCGCAACCGCTCGGCATCGACAATTTCGATCTCGCCGTACTTGAGATTCAGGATTCCCTGGCCCTGCAAATCCTTGAGCAACTGATTGGTGGTCTGGCGCGACAACGACAGCAGCGACGCCAACTGCTCCTGTGGCAATTGCAGCACCCGGCGGGGTGGATCGATTTCGCCGTAGCCTGCAGCGATCATCAGCAAGCGATGGGCGAGACGCGCCGGGGCGGGCATCAGGCTCAGTTGTTCGAGGTTGATGAAGGTCAGGCGCAACTTGTGGCTCATCAGCAACGCCAGTTGCCGCCAGTACACCGGTTGTTCGTCGAGCAACTTCAGCAGTGCCGCTTGCGGGATGTGCAACAGGGTACACGTCCCCACAGCGAAGGCGTCGTGGGTCCGCGCCTGACCGTCGAACAGGCAGATTTCACCAAACCAGTGCGGCGGTTCCACCAGGCTCAGCAGCGCTTCCTTGCCTTGCTCACTGACCGCGCCGATGCGCACCGAGCCTTCAAGCACCGCATACAACCCGCACGGCGGATCGCCGCGTTTGAACAGCAATTGCCCGGACGACAGGCGCCGCAGCCGGGCCGCGGCCAGCAGACTATCCTGAAAGGGAACAGGTAGATGACTGAACCACTGGCCGCTCATCAAGCGCGAGCGCCAAACCTGCATGTCCATGGAAACTCCTGGAAATTGTCGCCTGCCTGACAGAGCGGAAAGTGAACCCGGGGCATGATCAATCACCCTACAGGAGGAATAACAATGAAAAGCCTCGTTGACCATCTCAGTCAATACGCCGCCTACCACCGTGATCCGCGCAACATCGCCAGCCACTTTATCGGTATTCCGTTGATTGTGGTGGCCGTTGCTGTACTGCTGTCGCGGCCGCAATGGGCCGGAGGCTGGCTTTCGCCGGCGGTGCTGGTGTCGTTGGCGTCGGCGTGGTTTTACCTGCGCCTGGAGTTGCGCCTTGGGGTGCTGATGACCGTGTTGCTGGGGCTGTCGGTTTGGGCGGGCCAGGTGTTGGCGCAGCAAAGCATGCTGGTCTGGCTATCGAGCGGAATCGGGATGTTTGTGGTGGGCTGGGCGATTCAGTTTGTCGGGCATCACTATGAAGGGCGTAAGCCGGCCTTTGTCGATGACGTGACCGGGTTGATTGTCGGGCCGTTGTTTGTGGTGGCGGAGTTGGCGTTTTTGTTGGGGTTGCGGCATGACCTGAAAGAGCAGATCGAGGCGCGGGCCGGGGGTGTAAGAATCAATCCGAATCGCGCTGCGGCATAAGACGCCTTCGCGAGCAGGCTCCCACAGAGTTTCTATGTACACCATAGATCCAATGTGGGAGCGGGCTTGCTCCGGGCGGCGTTCCGACGATGCTTTTGCTTTAGAGGTTGGCGAGTTTCTGCCAGACCTTGGGCTTGAAGAACAGTGTTTCGCCCTTCGCCAGCCCGATCAGGCTGTCATGGTCCTTCACCACTTCCGCCTCTATCAATTCGCTCTGACCTTCAACTTTCAGCGTCACCCGGGTCGTCGCGCCCAACGGACGGATATCGCGCACTTCAGCCGCATGGTGATCTTCCAGTTCATGCCGTGACAGCGACACTTCATGCGGACGGAACAGCACGTGATTGTCTTCGCCCAGATGCAGACGGTTCGAATCGCCGAGGAAGTGATAAACGAAATCGCTGGCCGGGTTTTCGTAGACATCGCCCGGTGAGCCGATCTGCTCGATCACGCCTTTGTTCATCACCACGATACGGTCGGCGACTTCCATGGCTTCTTCCTGGTCGTGGGTCACGAATACCGAGGTCAGGTTGATGTCTTCATGCAGCCGCGCCAACCAGCGGCGCAGTTCTTTGCGGACCTTGGCGTCGAGGGCGCCGAAGGGTTCATCGAGCAGCAGCACTTTCGGCTCGACCGCCAAGGCGCGAGCCAGGGCGATACGCTGACGCTGACCACCGGAGAGTTGCTCCGGGTAGCGATCCGCCAGCCAGTCCAGTTGCACCATGTTCAGCAGTTCGTGGACTTTTACCGCGATCTGGCTTTCGCTCGGGCGCTGTTTTTTTGGCTTCATGCGCAGGCCGAACGCGACGTTGTCGAACACGGTCATGTGGCGGAACAAGGCGTAGTGCTGGAACACGAAGCCAACGTTGCGATCACGCACGTCGTGGCCGGAGACGTCTTCACCGTGGAACACGATGTTGCCCTGATCCGGGGTTTCCAGGCCGGCGATGATTCGCAGCAGCGTGGTTTTACCGCACCCCGACGGGCCGAGCAGCGCCACGAGTTCACCGCTCTGGATGTCCAGGCTAATGTTGTCCAGCGCCTTGAACGCATTGAAATTCTTGCTGACGTTACGCACTTCGATCGACATGAATTATTCCTCCGCGGCGCTGGCGCGCAGGCGGTTAATACGGTTTTCGCTCCACTGCTTCAGCAGCAGGATGAAGAGCGCCATGATCAGCAACAGGCTCGCTACCGCGAACGCGGCCACGTGGTTGTATTCGTTGTAGAGGATCTCGACGTGCAGCGGCAGGGTGTTGGTCACCCCGCGAATGTGCCCGGAAACCACCGACACCGCACCGAACTCACCCATCGCCCGCGCGGTACACAGCACCACACCGTAGATCAGGCCCCATTTGATATTGGGAACGGTGACGTGCCAGAACATCTGCCAGCCATTGGCGCCCAACAGGCGCGCGGCCTCTTCCTCTTGCGTGCCCTGTTCCTGCATCAGCGGGATCAGCTCACGCGCCACGAACGGCACGGTGACGAAAATCGTCGCCAGCACGATGCCCGGCAAGGCGAAGACGATCTGGATGTCGTGATCCTGCAGCCACGGCCCGAACAGGCCCTGGGCACCGAACATCAGCACGTAGACCAAGCCGGCGATCACCGGCGACACCGAGAACGGCAAGTCGATCAACGTGACCAGCATGCTCTTGCCGCGGAACGAGTACTTGCTCACGCACCACGCGGCGCTGACGCCGAACACCAGGTTCAACGGCACCGAAATCAGCACGGCGATCACTGTGAGTTTCAGCGCCGACAACGCATCCGGTTCGAAGATCGCGGTGAAGAACGCACCCAGGCCAAGCTTCAGGCCCTGGGACACCACGATGAACAGTGGCAACAGCAGAAACAGCGCAAAAATCAGCCAGCCAAGGCCGATCAGGATTCTTCGCGAAGTGGCACTGCCACGGCGCGCAGCGTTGGCCGAAGAGGCGGCCGCAATAGACGATTGGGACATGGTTCGCGCCTCCTTATGGGGTTTCGATGCGACGTTGCAGCAAGTTGATCAGCAGCAACAGGACGAAGGAAACCACCAGCATCAGTACACCAATGGACGTGGCGCCGGTGTAATCGTACTGGTCGAGCTTGACCATGATCAGCAGCGGCAGGATCTCGGTTTTCATTGGCATATTGCCGGCGATGAAAATCACCGACCCGTACTCGCCGACCCCGCGGGCAAAGGCCAACGCGAACCCCGTCAGCCATGCCGGGAGCAATGCGGGCACCAGAATGTAACGGAACACCTGTAACGGTTTTGCCCCGAGACACGCCGCCGCTTCTTCCACTTCACGCGGGATATCAGCCAATACTGGCTGTACGGTACGTACTACGAATGGAAGTGTCACAAAAGTGAGGGCAAGGGTGATGCCGAGGGGGGTATACGCAATCTTGAAACCCAGGTCCGCTGCAAACTGACCGACCAAACCGGTGGGGGTGTACAACGCCGTCAGCGCGATACCGGCCACCGCCGTCGGCAACGCGAAGGGTAAGTCGATCATTGCGTCGATGACTTTGCGACCGGGGAAGGTATAGCGCACCAGCACCCAGGCGAGCAGCGTGCCGATCACGCCGTTGATGATCGCGGCATAGAGCGCGGTGCCGAAGCTCAGCTTCAACGCCGCCAGCACCCGAGGCGCCGAGATAATTGCCCAGAACTGATCCCAGGTAAGTTGGGCGGCATGCACGAACATCGCCGCCAGTGGAATGAGCACAATCAGGCTGAGGTACACCAAGGTGTAGCCCAGCGTCAGCCCGAAGCCGGGTATGACGGGGGAGATACGACGCGACATAAAAGTCCTTGGTTGAGAGCGCGCAAAGCCCCGACGGCTAAATCGGGGCTCGTTGATGGCTATTTAAGACTACTGCGCCTGATAAATCTGGTCGAACACGCCACCGTCATTGAAGAACTTCGGTTGCGCGGTTTTCCAGCCGCCGAAGTCTTTGTCGATGGTCACCAGGTCCAGGGTCGGGAACTGCTTGGCGTACTTGGCAGCCACGTCCTTGTCACGTGGACGATAGAAGTTTTTCGCGGCAATTTCCTGACCGGCCGGGCTGTACAGGTGCTTGAGGTACGCTTCGGCGATCTGCTCGTTGCCCTTTCTCTCGGCGTTCTTGTCGACCACGGCCACTGGCGGCTCGGCAAGAATCGACAGCGAAGGCACGACGATTTCAAACTTGTCGGCGCCGCCGTCTTCTTTCAGCGCCAGGAACGCTTCGTTTTCCCAGGCCAGCAACACGTCGCCCTGACCGTTGTTGACGAAGGTGATGGTCGAACCGCGAGCGCCGGTGTCCAGCACAGGCACGTGTTTGAACAGGGTCTGGATGTAGTCCTTGGCCTTGGCTTCGTCACCGCCGTTGGCTTTCAGGCCATAGGCCCAGGCCGCGAGGAAGTTCCAGCGGGCGCCGCCGGAGGTTTTCGGGTTCGGGGTGATGACCGAGACATCGTTCTTGACCAGGTCGCCCCAGTCCTTGATGCCTTTCGGGTTGCCTTTGCGCACCAGGAACACGATGGTCGAGGTGTACGGCGTGCTCGCTTCTGGCAGACGCTTCTGCCAGTCAGCCGGAAGGGTCTTGCCGAGTTTGGCGATTTCGTCGATGTCACCCGCCAGGGCCAGGGTCACGACGTCGGCACGCAGACCGTCGATCACCGCGCGGCCCTGCTTGCCCGAACCACCATGGGATTGCTGGATTTTTACAGTGTCGCCGGCGTGATCCGCCTGCCAGTACTTGATGAACTCGGCGTTGTAGTCCTGGTACAGCTCACGCGTCGGGTCGTACGACACATTGAGCAGCTCGTAATCCTTGGCAACCGCGGATCCCGCAAAAAGGGCGCTGGCCAGGGCGGCCAAAGCGAAATGACGAATCGACGACATGGTGAAAGCTCCTGGAATTCTGTTTGTGTTGGCTTTTTTTTATGGAGGCGGGAAGCGGATTGCCGGTTGCTTAGCTCGGCTTGTTGCTCGGGTTCTGCAGACGGAATTTCTCTTTGCGTTCGATCTGGACGACCTGGGCGTTATGCACAGTGATCTCCACAGCCCCAAAGCGCAGATCGCGCAATGCGCTCTGGATCTCACGCAAAATGGCTGCTTCGTCTTGGCCATCAACACTACGTAGGGATGCGCTCATGGTGCTGCTCCTTCAACTGAGAGGTTGCCTGGCAGTGGCGGCACTGCTTGCGGCGTGAGACCAATAGTAGTGAGGAGTAGATATTCTTAAAAAGACTATTTAAGAATGTTTATATAACTTAAAGACTGATCGTTCCCACACAGCACGTGGGAACGATCGAACGCGGGCTTAGCGAATAATGGGCGCGCACATCCAATCCAGCTGCTCTGCCGGCACCGGTCGCCCAAACCAGTAGCCTTGCCCCAGATCGCATTCATGCTCGAGCAGGAATCCGGCCTGCTCGACCTGCTCGATCCCCTCGGCATGCACTTGCATCCCCATGCTCTGCGCCAAGGCAATGATCACTCGCACAATCGCCGCGTCATCTTCATCACACGGCAACCCGGCGACGAAGCCCTGGTCGATCTTGAGTTTCTGCACCGGCAATCGCTTGAGCCGCAGCAGGGACGAATATCCCGTGCCGAAATCGTCGATGGCCAGCCGCACACCCAGCTCGCGCAGGCGATGCATCTGCTCCAGCGCCACCTCCGGATCCTCCATCACTGCACTTTCGGTCACTTCCAGCTCCAGATACGCCGGATCAAGCCCCGTCGAATCAAGCACCTGAGCCACCTGCTGATACAGCTCGCGTCGGGCAAACAGTCGCGATGAGACATTTACCGCCACAAACGCCAACCCCACACCCGCCGCTCGCCACTGACACATTTGCTGACAGGCCTGCTGCATAACCCAGGCATCAATCTCGGCAATCAGCCCGGTACGCTCGGCGATGGGGATGAACTCTGCCGGCGACACCAGCCCGCGCTGCGGATGCGCCCAACGCACCAGTGCTTCGACGCCGATCAGGCGACTGGTTTTGAGGTCATGCACGGGTTGGTAATAGACGCGCAGCTCTTGCTGCTGGAGCGCGCGGCGCAGCTCAAAGGCCATTTCGACCCGCTGCTGGGCATGGGCGGTCAATTCTTCGGTATAGAGCGCGTAGCCATCCCGGCCCGCACTCTTGGCCTTGAACAAGGCCGAATCGGCGTTGCGCAACATTTGCTCGGCACTCAAGGCATCACTCGGAAACTGACTGATGCCGACACTGGCGTTGATAAACAGTCGATGCCCATCAATGTGGAACGGCTCCCGCAGGCCATCGATGATTCGCTGAGCCAGCGCCGCGGCTTGTGCCACTTGCGGACAGCTTTCGGCGAGCACCGCAAATTCGTCACCGCCCAGACGCGCCAGGGTCATGCCTGGGCCGAACATGGCATTCAAATGCTCGGCCACCGCCTTCAGCAGTTGATCACCGACGGTATGCCCGAGGCTGTCGTTAATCATCTTGAAGTGATCCAGGTCGATCATCAGCAACGCGCAGCCCCGTTTATGGATTTGCGCCGATGCCAGTGCCTGTTCGACACGGTCGGTGAACAGCAGTCGATTGGGCAGATCGGTCAGCGGATCGTGGTGAGCCAGATGCTTGAGTTCGTGCTCGGAATTTTTGATCGCACTGATATCGGAAAACACCGCCACGTAGTGGCTACGCAGGCCCTGATCGTCATGGATGATGCGGATGGTTTGCCATTGCGGGTAGATTTCACCGCTTTTACGGCGATTCCAGATCTCCCCGCTCCACTCACCGGTGCTGTTGAGTGTCGCGAACATCGACTGGTAAAACGCTGGCGGATGATGGCCGGATTTGAACAGGCTGGGTTGCCGGCCCAGCACCTCATCACACTGATAACCGGTGATCGCCATGAAGGCCCGGTTCACATGGACAATCAGCCCGTTGCTATCGGTGACCAACACGCCCTCACGGGTGCAATCGAACACGGCGGCGGCCTGGCGCAAACGCTCACGGTCGGCATGGCGCTCGCGCAGCCTGGCGCCGATCCCCAGGCATTTGAACAGTCGGGCCCGGGCAAGGAAGATCAAACCGGCACTGAGCACCACCCAGAAATAACCGTTGATCAGTTGCCATCGCAATAGCTCGGCAGAGCTATCGAAGAAACTGTTCAATACATAGCCGCTGACGGCCATCCAGGCGACTGAAAGCAACAGGTAAAGCAGCGCTGCACGCAAGGCGTCGCGATAGGTGGCAGACATTAGAACGTCCATGTCCCTACAGAAAGGTTGGAATTATAGGCCAAGGACACATCCAGCCACTCTTATCTGAAAGGGCGACTGGTTTTATCCGTGGGCTTAGTGATAATGCAACGGCTGTTTTTTTCTTTATCGAGGGCCCTACAGCCTATGTGGTACGAAGGTTTACTCGGCTTGTCGCCCTGGTCACTGGTGGCAGTCACCCTGCTGATGACCCACGTCACGATCGTTGGCGTCACGGTCTATCTCCATCGTTATTCAGCCCATCGCTCGCTTGAGCTCAATGCCGGCCTGAAACATTTCTTCCGCTTCTGGCTGTGGTTGACCACGGCGCAGAACACCCGCGAGTGGACCGCTATCCACCGCAAGCATCACGCCAAATGCGAAACCGTCGATGATCCGCACAGCCCGGTCGTCAAAGGTCTTTCCACCGTTTTGCGCAAAGGTGCCGAGTTGTACCGCGCCGAAGCGGAAAACCCGGAGACCCTGCGCATCTACGGCAAGAACTGCCCCGAAGACTGGATCGAACGTAATCTCTACAGCCGATTCCCGCTGTTGGGTGTGGCGATCATGGGTGTCATCGACCTGCTGCTGTTCGGCACCATCGGCATCACCATCTGGGCCATCCAGATGATGTGGATCCCTGTGTGGGCCGCCGGCGTGGTCAATGGCCTTGGCCATGCCATCGGCTACCGCAACTTCGAATGCCGCGATGCCGCCACCAATCTGGTGCCTTGGGGCATCCTGATCGGCGGTGAAGAGCTGCATAACAACCATCACACCTACCCTAACTCGGCAAAATTGTCGGTGAAGAAGTGGGAGTTCGACCTCGGTTGGGCCTGGATCCAGGTCTTCAGTTTCTTCCGTCTGGCCAAGGTCCAGCGGGTCGCCCCGATCGCGCACCGGGTTGAAGGCAAAGGCAGCCTGGACATGGACACTGCCATGGCCATCCTCAACAACCGCTTCCAGATCATGGCCCAGTACCGCAAATTGGTGATCGCGCCTCTGGTCAAACAAGAACTGGAAAAGGTCGATCACTCGGTCCGCCATCAATTCCATCGCGCCAAGCGCCTGCTTTCGCGGGAAACCAGCCTGCTGGACGAAAAACACCACGTTCGCATCCAGACCATGCTCGAACACAGCCAGGCGCTGAAGGTAATTTACGAAAAACGCCTGGCCTTGCAGCAGATCTGGGTCAAGACCAGCTCAAATGGTCACGACATGCTCGCCGCCATCAAGGATTGGGTGCATGAAGCCGAGGCCAGCGGGATTCAATCCCTGCGTGACTTCGCCGACCAGTTGAAGACCTACTCCCTGCGCCCTGCCGCTGTCTGATGCCGTTGATCGGTGCGCCCCGCCAGCGGGCGCACCCTTCGGAACTAAGCTCCAAATCCCCTATCTCAAAGACACTTCGCCACCCCTGGCGGGTTTCGTTGTCGCCGCTTTCGAGTCCAGAACAGCGCACGCCCTTTGAGATTTGTCCCTATGGTCCCAAAAAACCTGCACGACTCATCCTTTGCGCAATCGCCCGACACAGCTCAAACCCTGATGGCGCTGATGCATGCCCAAAGTGAAGTGGCGCGCCTGAGCGAACGCGAACAGCTGTTCAGTTCGCTGCTGGTGAGTGTCAACGCGGTGTTGTGGGCATTCAACTGGGAAACCCGGCAGGTGCTTTACGTCAGCCCGGCTTATGAGCGAATTTTCGGCCGCTCCGCCGGCAGTTTGCTGTCCGACTACAACGAATGGCGCGACAGCATTTACCCCGACGACCTGGACTATGCCGAGCGCAGCCTGGCCGACGTGCTGGTCAAAGGTGCGGTTGAAGACCGCGAATACCGCATCATCGATGCCGATGGGCAGATGCGTTGGCTCAGCGACAAATGCTTCATCAATCGTCAGGCGGAACCCGGCCAACCCGTGATCATTGTCGGCATTGCCGAAGACATCACCGAAAAGAAGCGGATGGAAGCCGAACTGCAACGCCTGGCCACCACTGACGTGCTGACTCAAAGCAGCAATCGCCGGCACTTCTTCGAATGCGCGCAAAAGGAGTTTGCACAGGCACGCAAGCAAGGCACACCGCTGGCGTTTCTGCTGCTGGACATCGATGATTTCAAAGGGGTCAACGACACGTACGGTCATCCACAAGGTGACGTAGTGCTGCAACAGATCGCAGAGAGCGGTCGCGCGGCGCTTCGCCGAGGCGATGTGTTCGGACGGATCGGTGGTGAAGAGTTTGCGGCGGTGTTTCCTGGCTGTGCGCCGGACATGGCCCTGCAAGTGGCGGAAAGATTGCAACGGCAGATTCAGCAATTGAGCTTTAGCCATGACGACCAGACGTTTGGCATTACTGTCAGCCAGGGGCTGACCAGTCTCACCAACGAGGACGAAAGCCTCGACAGCCTGTTTGCCAGGGCAGATGCGGCGATGTATGAAGCCAAGCGGCAGGGCAAGAACCGGATCATTTCCGGTTAATCCGCCGAACTCCTCCAGGGATTGTGTATGGATTACTTTTTGCGTAATCGCATCAGTTCCGGCAAACCGATTTTGAGCAACCGCGCTGTTCGGCTTTTCGCCAATGCTTCCACGCCCTCATGCTCGGTCAGGCGCGCCAATTGCGCCGCCATGTTCATCACCAGCGCCTCGCGTGAGTAAACCCCGCCACCGAGCTGATAGACCGACGCAATCAACTCTCTCAACTCCAGCGGCAGACGCCAGCGGGTGCGCAGTGCCGAACCGTAGGCCGCGCCGAACTCGGCCAGCGCATCGCCGACTTCCTCCCACTCGTCCAGATCACCTCCGCCCTGCTTCCACTCTTGTAAACATCGCAGCAGAGCCAGGTCACCAAGACGATGCAGCATGCCTGCGCAGTAACAGCGCTCTTGTTCCAGATCCAGCAAGCGTGCCAGCGTGCGGGCGTACTCGGCGGTGTGCAGGGACAACTCCCAGTTACGTTCGGCATAGTCCGCCAGTAGCGGATCGTCGAGCCGCGCACTGCGCTTAAGGGCCAACCCCATAATGAGATTCATGCTTTGTCCGGAGCCTAAACGGTGCAAGGCCTGGGACAGGGTTTGCACGGGATCGCCAAGGTGATGCGCCGCGCTGTTCGCGGCGGCAATCAGCACAGCGGTAATCTGCGGATCGGTGCGAATCTCGTCCTCCAGTCGTTTCAGATCGAGACCGCTCGGATTGAGGCTGCGCTGGACTGCTATCTGTACATCAGTCATCAACGGCGCACCGTCCGTCAGGTCTCGCCGTCGCTCCAGGTACACCGATAACGTCATGCCCGGCGCCAACCTTGGCACCTCGCAGGAAACCTCTTCACCGGCGTTCAGCAGCAACTCCTGCAGACGCTGGGTCAGGTTTTCCATGTTCAGGGGTTTGGTCAGGTACGCCGTGGGCGCCAAAGGCAAAGCCTCGTGCACGCTGCCACTGTCGTTGCGGCTGCTCATCAGAATGAACGGCAGCGGTGGATTGCGTCGGCGCTGACGCACGTTACGCAAGACATTCAAGCCATCGACACCGGGCAACTCCCAGTCAACGATCGCCAGGTCGTAGGGAATTTCCGCCAGCCGGTCGATTGCCTGTTGGCCATCGGCGCACAGGTCTACTCGCGCATCGCAGCGCACTTTCAATAACACCTGCTTGAGCAAGTCTCGAGACCACGGGTCGGCCTCGGCAATCAACACCCGCGGTGCAGCGGGTAAATCAACGACAGTCATGCAGCACGCTCCCTCGCAATGCTATGAACCATAGTCAACACTGGCGATTCGAGACAAATCAAATGACCTGAATGTGTTTCAAGAGGCGTAAAAAAACCCGCCGAAGCGGGTTTTTTGTCGATCAGGTCACACACTAGGTGGTCACAGCTCGGAGAAGCACTCTTCGATGATCGCCAGACCTTTGTCCAGTTGCTCGTCCGGCGCAGTCAGCGGTACCAGGACGCGCAGAACGTTGCCGTAGGTGCCGCAGGACAGCAGGATCAGGCCTTTGTCGCGAGCCTTGGCCACAACCGAGGCTACCGCAGCAGCGTTTGGCTTGTGGCTGTCGCCGTTTTCGAACAGCTCGACAGCGATCATCGCGCCCAGGGCACGGACTTCGCCGATCACCGGGTACTTGGCCTGGATAGCCTTGAGGCCAGTCACCAGACGCTCGCCAACAGCTTTACAACGGTCCAGCAGGTGTTCTTCTTCGAACACTTCCATCACGGCCAGGGCCGCAGCACAAGCGATCGGGCTACCGGCGTAGGTGCCGCCCAGGCCGCCTGGAGCGATGGCGTCCATGTATTCGGCCTTGCCGCACACACCGGCCAACGGGAAGCCGCCAGCGATGGATTTGGCGAAGGTGGTCAGGTCGGCGGACACGCCCATCTGTTCCATGGCGAAGAAGGTGCCGGTACGGCCAGCGCCGGTTTGCACTTCGTCAGCGATCAACAGGATGCCGTGCTGGTCGCACAGGGCGCGCAGACGCTTCATGAACTCTTTAGGCGCGACGTAGAAACCGCCTTCGCCCTGAACTGGTTCGATGATGATGGCAGCGATGTCACGCGGCTCAGCGTCGTTCTTGAAGATGCGTTCGATGCTGGCGATCGAGTCGTCGACGCTCACACCGTGCAGTTCATTCGGGTACAGCGCGCGGAAGATGCCGCCTGGCATCAAGCCCATGCCGGCCGAGTAAGGCACGACTTTACCGGTCAGGCCCAGGGTCATCATGGTGCGACCGTGGTAAGCGCCGGTGAAGGCGATCACGCCAGCGCGGCCAGTGGCGGCACGAGCGATTTTCACGGCGTTTTCTACCGCTTCGGAACCGGTAGTGACCAGCAAGGTTTTCTTGGCGAAATCACCAGGTACCTTGGCGTTGATTTTTTCGCACAGCTCTACGTACGGTTCGTAGGCCAGTACCTGGAAGCACGTGTGGGTCAGCTTGTTCAACTGCTCGGTGACGGCGGCGATGATTTTCGGGTGTACGTGACCGGTGTTCAGCACGGCGATACCGCCGGCGAAGTCGATGAACTCGCGACCTTCAACGTCGGTCACGGTGGCGTTCTTCGCGTGGTCGGCGAAGATCGGGTGAATCTGGCCAACACCGCGCGGTACAGCGGCTTCGCGGCGTTTCATCAGGGATGCGTTTGTCTTGCTCATAAAGTCCTCATTCACCGCTCATCGGGCGGCGTGGTTCAAGGAAAATGCGGCGGGGAGGCAACTACGGCAGCATGCGATGATCGACTGCCACAGCTTTCCCGGCCACAGAGAAAATTCCGTGTGAAGCGCAGAAAGGGACAGCGCTCTCGTGCCCTTTCCGCTTGAAGCAATGCCTTGCCGGGCTTAGATGCCCAGGCAGAGGTATTTGATTTCCAGGTAATCTTCGATGCCGTACTTGGAGCCTTCACGGCCCAGGCCCGACGCCTTGATGCCGCCGAACGGCGCGACTTCGTTGGAGATCAACCCGGTGTTGACGCCGACCATGCCGTATTCCAGGGCTTCAGCCACACGGAACACACGACCCAGGTCGCGCGCATAGAAGTAGGAAGCCAGACCGAACTCGGTGTCGTTGGACATCGCGATCACTTCGGCTTCGTCTTTGAAACGGAACAGCGGCGCCAATGGACCGAAGGTTTCTTCCTTGGCCACAGCAGCGTTTTTCGGCACGTTGGTCAGGATGGTCGGCTCGAAGAAGTTGCCTTCCATGACCTTGCCACCGGCCAGAACGGTTGCGCCTTTGCTGATCGCGTCAGCAATGTGCTCTTGAACCTTGGCCACGGCTTTTTCGTCGATCAGCGGGCCAGTGGTGGTGCCTTCTTCCAGACCGTTGCCGATCTTGAGTTTGGCCACGGCCACTTTCAGCTTCTCGGCGAACGCGTCGTAGACCGAATCCTGAATGTACAGGCGGTTGGCACAGACGCAGGTCTGGCCGTTGTTGCGGTACTTGGAAATGATCGCGCCTTCGACGGCCTTATCCAGGTCCGCGTCGTCGAACACGATGAACGGTGCGTTGCCGCCCAGTTCCAGGGACACTTTCTTGATGTCCTTGGCGCATTCAGCCATGAGCTGGCGACCGATTTCGGTCGAGCCGGTGAAGGACAGTTTGCGAACGATCGGGTTGCTGGTCAGCTCGCTACCGATGTCGCCGGCGCTGCCGGAAACAACGCTGAACACACCAGCTGGAATGCCAGCGCGCTGAGCCAGTTCAGCCAGGGCGAACGCGGAGAACGGAGTTTGCGAAGCAGGCTTGAGCACCATGGTGCAACCGGCAGCCAGGGCTGGGCCGGCTTTACGGGTGATCATTGCGGCCGGGAAGTTCCACGGGGTGATTGCAGCGGTCACGCCGATTGGTTGCTTGATCACGATCAGACGCTTGTCTGGCTGGTGACCCGGTATCACGTCACCGTAGACGCGCTTGGCTTCTTCGGCGAACCATTCAATGAAGGAAGCGGCGTAAACGATTTCGCCCTTGGCTTCGGCCAATGGCTTGCCCTGCTCGAGGGTCATCAGGCGAGCCAGGTCATCCTGGTTCTCGATAATCAGTTCGAACCAACGACGCAGCTTGTTCGCGCGGTCCTTGGCGGTCAGTGCACGCCAGGCCGGCAGCGCTTTGTCAGCGGCTTCGATCGCACGGCGGGTTTCGGCAGCGCCCATTTTCGGCACGGTGCCCAGAATTTCGCCGGTGGCCGGGTTGTTCACTTTGATCGTCTGACCATTGTCCGCGTCGACCCAAGCGCCATCGATAAAGGCTTGCTGGCGGAACAACTGGGTGTCTTTAAGCTGCATGTCGGCTTTCCTTAACAGCACCGCGGCAGGCGCGGAGCAAATTATGATTGTAGAAAGGCGCCCTATAGGCTGCCGTCAGGGAAATCATTCACTGGGCTGAAGCACATAAATAGCGCACTGATTGATACCGTGCGGTTCAGCACCCAGACAAGAGCGTTTGAAATCTCAAACGAATCCTAGGATCAAAGGGGGTAAAGGACAATAGCCTGTTCGAAAAAAAGAACGAAAACGCCGCATTTGCCTAATTTTTCTGATCAACGTAGCAAACGCAGGTTACGCTTTCAAAAAACACAGGCGATTCAGCAGCATGGACGCACGCAGCACATATGAGTATCATGGCGCCCGCTTGCACCAGTAGCTCAGCTGGATAGAGTACTGCCCTCCGAAGGCAGGGGTCGTGGGTTCGAATCCCGCCTGGTGCACCATACGCTGCAAATGAAAAAGCCTCAGACCTTAGGGTCTGGGGCTTTTTTGTGGGTGACGATTTTTCAACTTCGGACAATGACGTTGTTTTTGGCGTGAACTGAGGGGCTGTGCATCCGCTCGCTATCTGAGGCTTGCGAGAGCGTCAGGGGCCGTGTGTCGCCACGCGAGCCCTGAATCGAGTCTCAGGGGCTGCCACGCGGCTTGGAAGCCATGGTCAGAGCCTTGAACAGGCGGCTCGCCATCAGAACCTCCCTTTAAAGCATGAGGCTCACACCCCAATTGAAATAGAGCACTACGGTATGAACTTTCCAGCGGGCAAAACAAAACCCCTACCTGCATACGCAGATAGGGGTTTCGGAATTTAATCTTGACGATGACCTACTCTCACATGGGGAAACCCCACACTACCATCGGCGATGCATCGTTTCACTG
>NZ_JACOPW010000009.1 GCF_015461845.1 Pseudomonas mucoides
AAGTTTTCAAAGTTTCGCTTGGAAATCTCTAACAACTTCAACCACTTGCGCTTCCGATCACTCGGTAGCGGGAGGCGAATTCTACAGCGTTACACGCTGCTGTCAACACCTCTTTTTCAACTCCTTTTGCGCTTCGATGACCTGAAGCCGCCTGCTGCCGAAAACTGCGTAACTCTTTGTTTACCAAGGAGTTTTTCGTTTCGACTGCGCCGGAAGTGGGGCGAATTATAGACATCCAGAATCTGCCGTCAACCTTTAATTTCACAATTCTGTCATATAAGGCAAAAAGGCCCGGAAACACAAAGGCCGGCCCCAAGGGGCCGGCCTTCTTCCCTTCTACTTACAAGCTAGGGAACGCAAATTGCGACGCCTCATGGCTCGCACGTTGCGGCCAGCGCTGGGTGATGGCTTTGCGACGGGTGTAGAAACGCACACCGTCCGGACCATACGCATGCAGGTCGCCAAACAGCGAACGCTTCCAGCCACCGAAGCTGTGGTAAGCCACCGGCACCGGCAACGGTACGTTAACGCCGACCATGCCCACTTCGATCTCATCGCAGAACAACCGCGCCGCTTCACCGTCACGGGTAAAGATGCAGGTGCCGTTGCCATACTCGTGATCGTTGATCAGCTGCATCGCCTCTTCCAGGCTGTCGACCCGAACAACGCACAGCACTGGCCCGAAGATTTCTTCTTTATAGATGCGCATCTCAGGCGTGACGTTATCGAACAGGCAGCCACCCAGGAAGAAACCTTCCTCATGACCGGCCACGCTCAAGCCACGACCGTCGACCACCAGGGTCGCGCCGGAAGAAACGCCGTCTTCGACATAACCGCTGACCTTGTCGCGTGCCTGACCGGTGACCAGTGGCCCCATGTCCAGACCACACGTAGTCCCCGCGCCGATTTTCAGCGCCTTGATCTGCGGCACCAGTTTTTCCACCAGCGCATCCGCCACCTGGTCACCGACGCACACTGCCACCGAGATCGCCATGCAACGCTCGCCGCAAGAACCGTAGGCAGCGCCCATCAACGCGCTGACCGCGTTATCCAGGTCCGCATCCGGCATCAGCACCGCATGGTTCTTCGCGCCGCCCAGTGCCTGAACGCGTTTGCCGCGCTTGGTGCCTTCGGCGTAGATGTATTCGGCAATCGGCGTCGAACCGACAAAACTCAGCGCTTTGACTTCCGGCGCTTCGATCAGCGCGTCCACCGCCGCCTTGTCACCGTGCACGACGTTCAGCACGCCTTTAGGCAGACCGGCTTCCAGCAACAGTTGAGCGATCAACAGCGTGGAGCTCGGATCGCGCTCGGACGGCTTGAGGATAAAGCAGTTGCCGCAGACGATGGCCAGCGGATACATCCACAGCGGCACCATCGCCGGGAAGTTGAACGGGGTAATACCAGCCACCACGCCCAACGGCTGGAAGTCCGACCAGGCATCAATGTTCGGGCCGACGTTACGACTGTATTCACCCTTGAGGATTTCCGGCGCAGCGCACGCGAACTCGACGTTCTCGATACCGCGCTTCAATTCGCCGGCCGCATCTTCCAGGGTCTTGCCGTGCTCTTCGCTGATCAGCTGAGCAATGCGTGCTTCGTTCTGTTCCAGCAGTTGCTTGAAGCGAAACATCACCTGGGCACGTTTGGCTGCCGGCGTGTTGCGCCAGGCCGGGAATGCAGCCTTGGCCGAGTCGATGGCTTTTTGAATGGTTTCACGGCTGGCCAATGGCAGCTTGTGGATCGCCTGGCCGGTAGACGGGTTGAACACGTCGGCCGTGCGACCGTCTTCGGTCACCAGTTCGCCATTGATCAAATGCGGGATAAGGCTCATGTAACGCTCCTGAAAAGTTGTCCACAGGCGCCCCGTATAAGGACGCCTCTATATAGAAGAGAAAATCAGTCGATCTTGTTCAGCACTTCGCCGACCGCGTCGAACAGACGATCAAGGTCTTGCGGCTTGCTGTTGAAGGTTGGGCCGAACTGCAGGGTGTCGCCGCCGAAGCGCACATAGAACCCGGCTTTCCACAGCGCCATACCCGCTTCGAATGGACGCACGATCGCGTCGCCATCACGCGGCGCGATCTGAATCGCACCGGCCAGGCCGAAGTTACGAATGTCGATGATGTTCTTCGAACCTTTCAAACCGTGCAGCGCATTTTCGAAATGCGGTGCCACCTCGGCCACGCTCTGCACCAGGTTTTCCTTTTGCAGCAGATCGAGTGCTGCCAGGCCAGCAGCGCAAGCCACCGGGTGCGCGGAGTAGGTGTAGCCGTGCGGGAATTCAACCGCGTACTCAGGCGTCGCCTGGTTCATGAAGGTCTGGTAGATCTCGGAGCTGGCAATCACCGCGCCCATCGGGATTGCGCCGTTTGTGACTTGCTTGGCGATGCACATCAGGTCCGGGGTCACGCCAAAGGTATCGGCACCGAACATTTTGCCGGTACGGCCGAAACCGGTGATCACTTCGTCGAACACCAGCAGGATGTTGTGCTGATCGCAGATCTCGCGCAGACGCTTGAGGTAACCCTGTGGCGGAACCAGTACGCCAGCAGAACCGGCCATCGGCTCAACGAATACCGCGGCGATGTTTGACGCGTCGTGCAGCTCGATCAACTTCAGCAGCTCATCGGCCAAAGCAATACCACCCAGCTCCGGCATGCCACGGGAGTAGGCATTGCTCGCCAGCAGCGTGTGCGGCAGGTGATCGACGTCCATCATCGCCTGACCGAACATTTTGCGGTTGCCGTTCACACCGCCGAGGCTGGTGCCGGCGATGTTCACGCCGTGGTAACCGCGAGCACGGCCGATCATTTTGGTTTTGGTCGCCTGACCTTTCAGACGCCAGTAAGCGCGGACCATTTTCACTGCGGTATCCGCACACTCGGAACCCGAGTCGGTGAAAAACACGTGATTCAGGTTGCCCGGGGTCAGGTCGGTGATTTTCTCGGCCAGTTGGAACGATAGCGGATGGCCATACTGGAAGCCTGGCGAGTAGTCGAGCGTGCCCAATTGCTTGGCGACCGCTTCCTGGATTTCCTTGCGGGTGTGCCCGGCGCCGCAGGTCCACAGACCGGACAGCGAGTCATAGACTTTGCGGCCCTTGTCGTCGGTCAGCCAGCTGCCTTGCGCCGCCACGATCAGACGCGGGTCGCGCTGGAAGTTACGGTTGGCGGTATAGGGCATCCAGTGAGCATCAAGCTTGAGCTGGCTGGCCAGGGAAGACGGGGCGTTTTCAGGCAAGTTCATGGGCAAAACCTCGCAGGCAATAAGCGGCATAGAGATCAAAAGCGTTCTTGCAGCTAAATTGCCACGGGGATAAAGTCTGTGAAATCCAACTCTTCTAACGTTCAGTCAGGCCGCTACTAAACTATGAGCACGCGTCGTCCCGATCCACTGGCGCAAGTCAGCGACTTTGATATCCGCTTGTTGCGGATCTTTCGCAGCGTGGTCGAGTGCGGCGGCTTCTCGGCGGCGGAAAGCGTGCTGGGGATCGGTCGCTCGGCCATCAGCCAGCAAATGAGCGATCTGGAACAACGCCTGGGCTTGCGGTTATGCCAACGCGGTCGCGCCGGATTTTCCCTGACCGAAGAAGGTCGCGAGGTGTACCAATCGGCCTTGCAGCTATTAAGTGCGCTGGAAAGTTTCCGCACCGAGGTCAATGGCCTGCACCAGCACTTGCGTGGCGAATTGACCATTGGCCTGACCGACAACCTGGTCACCCTCCCCCACATGCGCATCACCCACGCGTTGGCACAATTGAAGGAACGCGGCCCGGACGTGCAGATTCAGATCCGCATGATCGCGCCCAATGAAGTGGAGCAAGGTGTGCTCGATGGCCGCTTGCACGTCGGCGTCGTGCCGCAGGCCAGTGCGTTGTCGGGGCTGGAATATCAGCCGCTCTATAGCGAGCGCTCGCTGCTGTATTGCGCAGTCGGCCATCCGCTTTTTTACGTCGACGACAAACAACTCGACGATGACCGTCTCAACAGCCAGGACGCGATCGCGCCGACCTTCCGACTGCCAGCGGAGATCCAGGCCCATTACCAGGCACTCAACTGCACCGCCAGTGCTTCGGATCGTGAGGGCATGGCGTTCCTGATCCTCACTGGGCGCTACATCGGCTACCTGCCGGATCATTACGCCAGCCTCTGGGTGCAACAAGGTCGCTTGCGTGCGCTGAAACCGAAGGCGCGTTTCTATGACCTGAGCCTTGCATCGGTCACGCGCAAGGGCCGTCGCCCGCATCTGGTACTGGAGAGTTTCCTGGAAAGCCTTGCTGCGACGCGCTGAACAACCGAAGAATCCTGTGACCCGGGACTTGTCTGAAGCCCGTGGGTGCGCTATCAACGCACTGGTTGCACCCACCTACCTGTCTGTCTGGAAGTGCCTATGACCTTTGAAGTCCCAGCTCACGGCGGTAAACCTGCCAGCCGCATTCGTCAGAAGAACGAAGAGACCATCATCAAAGCCGCCGAAGACGAGTTCGCCCGTCACGGGTTCAAAGGCACCAGCATGAACACCATTGCCCAGAATGCCGGGTTGCCCAAGGCGAACCTGCATTACTACTTCACCAACAAACTCGGTTTGTACGTGGCGGTGCTGAGCAACATCATCGAGTTGTGGGACAGCACCTTCAACACATTGACTGCGGAGGATGATCCGGCCGAGGCATTAACCCGCTACATCCGCGCCAAGATGGAATTTTCCCGGCGCCAGCCACAAGCGTCACGAGTCTTCGCCATGGAAGTGATCAGCGGCGGCGAATGCCTGACCGAGTATTTCAACCAGGACTACCGCGCCTGGTTCCAGGGCCGGGCCGCGGTGTTCCAGGCGTGGATCGACGCCGGCAAAATGGACCCGGTCGATCCGGTCAACCTGATCTTCCTGTTGTGGGGCAGCACTCAGCATTACGCCGACTTCGCGACCCAGATCTGCCGAGTCACTGGGCGTACCAAGCTGACCAAGCAAGACATGGAAGAAGCCGGCAATAACCTGATCCGCATCATTCTAAAAGGCTGCGGCCTGACCCCGTCTAATTAAGATACCTATGCCTTTTACCCTCAGCGGTTTTTGCGAATACCGCGAAGAGATTCGCAAAAGCCGCTTCATCACCTTCGCTGCGCCGATCTCAAGCCCGGCTGACGCCCAGGCGTTCCTCGAACAGCACAGCGACCTTAATGCTTCGCACAATTGCTGGGCATGGAAACTCGGCGACCAGTACCGCAGCAACGACGATGGCGAGCCCGGCGGCACCGCAGGCCGACCGATTCTGGCGGCGATCGAAGCACAGGACTGCGACCAGGTCGCGGTGTTGGTGATTCGTTGGTACGGCGGCATTCAATTGGGCACCGGCGGCCTCGCCCGGGCGTATGGCGGCGGTGCTAACAAATGCCTGCAAGCGGCGCCCAAGGTTGAGCTGATCAGCCGAGTGCCCGTCAGTTGCGCCTGTGCCTTCAGTGAATTGGCGCTGGTGAAACTTCGCGTGACGGAACTGGGCGGGCTGATCGTGGAAGAAACGTTCACCGCTAACGGCGTCGAACTGCAATTGGCGATGGGAAAAGCACAGATCCCTGCCCTGCAAACACAACTGGCGGACTTGAGTCGCGGACGCATTGTGTTGCAGCACTGAACGCACCAACAACGTTCACCCTTATTCCGCCGACGTCGGGATTTTGCCCACATCTACTGTGCACCCGGCTGTGGATAACCTGAGCACATGTGCCTGTAACCCTTCTGTCATGCGGGTTTGCGGGCTTTGTTCATTTTTCGTCCAATTTCCCACCACCAACGTTAAATTCACGTAAAAACAAACAGTTAGCGCGGGTTATCACCTTTAGAAGATAGCCGCACGGTACTTATGCCCGACGTTTGAGCTTGCGCACAAATACTGTGGAGCAATCTGTGGATAACCCGTTCATGGTCGTCGCGGCCCCATGTCCGGCATGGCTTGCGGGCTACTGTTCATTTTTTAACCAATCCCCTGCGAACAAAACTGGAGCCTGATCAACAGCTTCGCCCTCAAGTGGTGCCTGGCCCGGCGTCGATGGATCGCAATGCACTGACCCTGAGGCCTGTGCTTGCGCGGATTTTCAGCTTTCCTGACCCAATGGCCAGGAAATTGCTTTATCCACAAGCATCACGCCCATCGACCCGAGTCAGTCATGCCCAACCCCGTGCCGATCCCCGATCAAACACCCCGCCTGCAATTGCGCCACATCAGCAAACGCTACCCCGGATGCCTGGCCAACGACGCCATCGACCTGACCATTGCGCCTGGCGAAATCCATGCCTTGCTTGGGGAAAACGGTGCTGGCAAAAGCACGTTAATGAAGATCATCTACGGCGTCACCCAGGCCGATTCCGGGGAAATGATCTGGCAAGGACAACGCGTGAACATACGCAATCCTTCCCAGGCCCGTGGTCTTGGGATCGGCATGGTGTTCCAGCATTTCTCGCTGTTTGAGACATTGAGCGTGGCGCAGAACATTGCCCTGGCGATGGGCGCAGCGGCCGGCACACCAAAACAGTTGGAACCGAAGATTCGTGAAGTGTCCCGCCGTTATGGCATGGCGCTGGAGCCCGAGCGACTTGTCCACAGCCTGTCGATTGGCGAGCGGCAACGGGTGGAAATCATTCGGTGCCTGATGCAAGACATCCGCCTGTTGATCCTCGATGAACCGACCTCGGTCCTGACCCCGCAAGAAGCCGAAGAACTGTTCATCACCTTGCGCCGACTCGCGGCCGAGGGCTGCAGCATTCTGTTTATCAGCCACAAGCTCGGTGAAGTCCGGGCGCTGTGCCACAGCGCCACCGTGTTGCGCGGCGGTCGAGTGGCCGGGCATTGCGTACCCGCCGAGTGCTCGGACCGGCAACTGGCGCGGCTGATGGTCGGCGAAGTCGCCGAGACAATTACGGACTATCCGAAGGTGGTAGGCGGCGGGGTGTTTCTCAGCGTCAGTCAGTTGTCCTGGCTCAATCCCGATCCGTTCGGCTGCTCGCTGAAGGATGTAGATCTTGAAGTGCAAAGGGGTGAAATCGTCGGCATCGCCGGTGTTGCGGGTAATGGTCAGGATGAATTGCTGGCGTTACTCAGCGGCGAAGAACGGCTGACCCGAAACAACGGCGCAACGATCCGTTTCGCCGGGCAAGCGGTCGCCCACCTGCGACCCGATGCACGACGCGAACTCGGCCAGGCCTTCGTCCCCGCGGAACGACTGGGTCACGGCGCCGTGCCGGAATTGAGCCTCGCCGACAACGCGTTGCTCACGGCGTTTCAACAAGGACTGGTCAGCAACGGCTTGATCCAGCGTCGCAAGGTCGACGCGTTGGCCGAAGAGATCATCCGTCGCTTCGGGGTCAAGACACCCGATGCCCAGACACCGGCCCGCAGCCTGTCCGGCGGCAACTTGCAGAAATTCATCCTCGGCCGGGAAATCCTCCAGCAACCCAGACTGCTGATCGCCGCACACCCGACCTGGGGCGTGGACGTCGGCGCCGCCGCGACCATTCACCGTGCGCTGATTGCCTTGCGCGATGCCGGCGCGGCGATCCTGGTGATCTCCGAAGACCTCGACGAATTGTTCCAGATCAGCGACCGCCTCGGCGCGTTGTGCGGCGGTCGCCTGTCGCCACTGAAAGCGACCGTCGACACATGCTTGATTGACGTCGGCGGCTGGATGGCCGGCCAGTTCGACGCCCCTCACTCACCTGCACCCGCATCGGCTTAACGGAGTTTTCCATGCTGCTTTCTCTCGAATCCCGTGGCCAGCAATCACGCCTGATGCTCTGGTGCTCGCCGTTGCTCGCGGCGGCCCTGACGCTGGGCTGTGGCTCATTACTGTTTATCGCGCTAGGCCACGATCCGTTGCTGACCTTGCACACCTTGTTGATCGCACCGATCAGCGACGGGTATGGCGTCTCGGAACTGTTGGTCAAAGCGTTGCCGATTTTGCTCTGTGCATTGGGGCTGGCCGTGGCCTATCAGGCGCGCATCTGGAACATCGGCGCCGAAGGTCAATTGCTGCTCGGCGCGTTGGCCGGCAGTGCCTTGGCGGTGAACATCATCGACCTGCAAAGTCGCTGGGCAATGGTGTTGATTCTGCTGGTCGGCACCCTGGCCGGCGCGGCGTGGGCCGGACTGACCGCGTGGTTGCGCACGCGCTTCAACGCCAACGAAATCCTCACCAGCATCATGCTCAATTACATCGCCCTGAACCTGCTGCTGTTTTGTGTGCATGGGCCGTTGAAGGACCCGGCCGGGTTCAATTTTCCGGAGTCGGCGATGTTCAGTGACTTCAGCCGATTGCCATTGCTGATGGAGGATGGCCGGGTTCACGCCGGGGTGTATTTCGCCTTGCTGGCGTTGGTTGCGGTGTGGGTGTTGTTGCAGAAAAGCTTTATCGGTTTCCAGATCAAAGTGCTCGGGCTGGACAAGCGCGCGGCGGGTTTCGTCGGGTTTCGCGAGAAGCGTCTGATCTGGCTGGCGCTGTTGATCAGCGGTGGTTTGGCGGGGCTGGCCGGCGTGTGTGAGGTGACCGGGCCGATCGGCCAATTGGTGCCGCAGGTCTCGCCGGGCTATGGCTACGCGGCGATCACGGTGGCGTTTCTCGGGCGACTCAATCCCGTCGGCATTCTGTTTTCCAGCCTGCTGATGGCGCTGCTGTACATCGGCGGCGAGAGCGCGCAGATGAGCATGAACCTGCCGCAAGCCATCACCCAATTGTTCCAGGGAATGATGCTGTTTTTCCTGCTGGCCAGCGACGTGCTGATTCTCTACCGACCACGCTTGAACGTGCGCTGGGCCCGTCGCGCACCAGCCACCGTACCTGCAGGAGCGCTGTGATGGATATCGATCTGCTGAGCAATATTTTCTACGCGATGGTCCGTTGCGGCACGCCGTTGCTGTTGGTGGCGTTGGGTGAATTGATCTGCGAGAAGAGCGGCGTGCTCAACCTCGGTCAGGAAGGGATGATGCTGTTTGGTGCGGTGATCGGTTTTATTGTCGCGCTGAGCAGCGGCAATCTCTGGCTCGGCGTGCTGTTGGCGATGCTCGCCGGAATGCTGTTGTCGTCGCTGTTTGCCTTGGTGGCGCTGGTGTTCAACGCCAATCAAGTGGCCACCGGGTTGGCGCTGACCATCTTCGGCGTGGGCCTGTCGACGTTTGTCGGGGCGGCGTGGGTCGGCAAACCGCTGGCCGGATTTGAGCCGGTGGCGATCCCGTACTTGAGCGAGATCCCGCTGATCGGGCGGATGCTGTTTGCGCAGGATCTGTTGGTGTACCTGTCATTCGCATTGTTTGCATTGGTGGCGTGGGTGATTTTGAAAAGCCGCGTCGGGTTGATCATTCAAGCGGTTGGGGAAAACCCGGACGCCGCCAGTGCGATGGGCTTGCCGGTGTTGGGTGTGCGCACGCTGGCGGTGTTGTTTGGCGGTGCGATGGCCGGGTTGGCCGGGGCGTATCTGTCCCTGGCGTACACGCCGATGTGGGCGGAAAACATGAGCGCCGGGAGAGGCTGGATTGCGCTGGCGCTGGTGGTGTTTGCCAGTTGGCGGGTGTGGCGCTTGCTGCTGGGCGCGTACCTGTTCGGGCTCGCCAGCATCCTGCATTTGGTGGCGCAGGGGTTGGGGCTGGCGATTCCGTCGAGCCTGCTGGCGATGCTGCCGTATGTCGCGACGATTGTGGTGTTGGTGTTGTTGTCGCGGGATGCCGTGCGGACAAGGTTGTATGCACCGGTGTCGTTGGGGCAGCCGTGGCAGAGTGGGCATTAGGGTTGAAGCCGGCCCCTTCGCGAGCAAGCTCGGCGCCTACAGGTTTGGCGCTGCGCCCGTAGGAGCATGGCTTGCCAGCGATGGCTGCCGAACTGGCAACACCTGAACCACGCCCCAAGCCAATTCAAAGACCAGGAAAACCACTAACAGCGAACTGGCCCCATGCAGCAAGGCATACAGCTGCCAAGCCGAAAACAGGAATCTTCCAACCGCGTCGTACCGCCCAAACACCTGCTGCGGATCCCGAATCCGCAGCACCGCCCAAACGCACACAATCGACCCCAACAGATTTGCCATCAGCATGTGCATCGGCTCAAACGCCGGTAGTGTTCCAGGCAAATCCAACGCCTGACTCAACCCCGTCAGTGCCCCATGCAAACCCGCAAAACTCCACGGCGTGACAAACGCCGCTGTCACGATCAAGTCATACCAGGCACTGCCCCGCACCACCCGGCGATATTGCGCTGAAGTCCACATCGGCCCTACTCCATATATATTCGAGGAGCAACAAGGCTAAAGCCTGGAGTATGCTCCAAGGTCAAGCCCTCTCGAGACGTCAACATGCGCATCGGTGAATTAGCCCAGGCCAGCGCCGTCAGCCGTGACACGCTACGGTTTTACGAGCAACGCGGATTGATCGCGGCGCAACGCAGCGCCAATGGTTATCGCGACTACCCGGCAGACATGGTGCAACTGGTGCAGTACATCAAGACCGCTCAAAGACTGGGTTTTACCCTCGGCGAAATCGGCAACAGCGTCGCGGCAATCCAGCAGTCGCCTGATCCAGACAGCGCCGTCACGCAATTGCTGCGAGACAAACTCAAACTGATCGAAACCCGGATGGATGAACTCGGCGCGTTGCGTCACGAGTTGCAACAACGGCTCGGGCAACGCTGTCCACTGAATCCGTGAACCTCTTTTTTCAAGGAAGCCACTCATGTCCAAGGCAAAAACCGCGCTCATCATCGGAGCCTCACGAGGCTTGGGCCTCGGCCTGGTGAAAACCCTGCTGGCCGACGGCTGGCAAGTCACCGCCACCGTGCGTAACCCGCAAAACGCCGACGCCCTGCGGGCCGTGGGCAACGTGCGGATCGAGAGACTCGACATGGACGATCAGTCGGCGGTGATCGCCCTCAGCCAACAGCTCAAGGGCGACGTGTTTGACCTGCTGTTCGTGAATGCCGGGGTCAAGGGCCCGGACGTTCAAACACCGGGCGGCGCGACGCTGGCCGAGGTTGGCCAGCTGTTTTTCACCAACGCCGTGGCCCCGATCAACCTGGCCCAACAATTCGTCGGGCAGATTCGCCCGGACAGCGGCGTGCTGGCGTTCATGAGTTCGGTGCTCGGCAGCGTGACCATGCCGGACGCACCGGAACTGGCGCTGTACAAGGCGAGCAAGGCTGCACTGAACTCGATGACCAACAGCTTTGTGACGCAATTGGGCGAGCACAAACTTACCGTGCTGTCGCTGCATCCGGGCTGGGTGAAAACCGACATGGGCGGTGAAGGTGCGGACATTGATGTGGAGACCAGCACCCGTGGGCTGGTTGATCAGGTAAATGCCTACACCGGCAAGGGCGGGCATCACTTCGTGAATTACCGAGGTGAAACCATTCCCTGGTAATCACCACACAATCCCCTGTGGGAGTGAGCTCGCTCCCACAGGGGATCATTCCAGACAAGGGATTTTTGTTGTCTGGTCGGGTCGGGCTTGCCCGGCGCTGCGTTTTGTCCGAAACTCCGCACCTCGCCCCCGCGGCGATCCTGGATCAGCAGACAGGGTAATCACTGAGCTGGCAACCCTGAACCCCACTTTCAGAGGAGCCGGCCAAAATGCCCGCATCCCGTACCTGGTTAAAAAATCCCCTCGCTATCTTCACTGCCAATGGCCTCGATGCCCGTGGCGGTCTGGTTGTGCAAGACGGTGTGATCGTTGAAGTGCTCGCCATCGGCCAGCAACCGTCCGCGCCCTGTGGACACGTTTTCGACGCCCGCGAGCATGTGATCCTGCCGGGGCTGATCAACACCCATCACCATTTCTATCAAACCCTGACCCGCGCCTGGGCGCCGGTGGTCAATCAGCCGTTGTTCCCGTGGCTGAAAACCCTGTACCCGGTCTGGGCTCGCCTCACCCCGGAAAAACTGGCCCTCGCCACTAAAGTCGCGCTGGCCGAGTTGCTGCTGTCTGGCTGCACCACTGCGGCCGATCACCATTACCTGTTTCCCGAAGGCCTGGAAAACGCGATCGACGTGCAAGTCGAAAGCGTCCGCGAACTGGGCATGCGCGCCATGCTCACCCGCGGTTCCATGAGCCTCGGCGAGAAGGACGGCGGCCTTCCACCGCAGCAGACCGTGCAGGAAGGCCAAGTGATCCTCGACGACAGTCAACGCTTGATCGCCGAGTACCACGAACGCGGCGACGGCGCGCAAATCCAGATCGCCCTGGCGCCATGTTCGCCGTTCTCGGTGACTCCGGAAATCATGTCCGCCAGTGCTGAACTGGCAAACAAACTCGACGTGCGCCTGCACACGCACCTGGCCGAAACCCTCGACGAAGAAGATTTCTGCCTGCAACGTTTCGGCCTGCGCACCGTGGATTATCTGGACAGTGTCGGCTGGCTCGGCCCGCGTACCTGGCTGGCCCACGGCATCCACTTCAACCCGGACGAAATCGCCCGCCTCGGCGCTGCCGGCACCGGTATCTGCCATTGCCCAAGCTCGAACATGCGCCTCGCTTCCGGCATCTGCCCGACGCTGGACCTGACAGCGGCGGGCGCGTTGCTCGGGCTGGGCGTGGACGGTTCGGCGTCCAACGATGCGTCGAACATGATGCTCGAAACCCGCCAGGCGCTGTACATCCAGCGCCTGCGTTATGGTGCGGAGAAGATCACGCCGGAACTGGTATTGGGCTGGGCGACCAAGGGTTCGGCGAGTCTGCTGGGGCGTACCGATATCGGTGAGCTGGCGGTTGGCAAGCAGGCGGATCTGGCGTTGTTCAAACTGGATGAACTGCGTTTCTCCGGCAGCCATGATCCGGTGTCGGCGTTACTGCTGTGCGGCGCAGATCGGGCGGATCGGGTGATGGTCGGTGGCAAGTGGCGAGTGATTGATGGGCAGGTTGAGGGGTTGGACCTCAAAGGATTGATTGCCGACCACAGCCAGGCCGCTCGCCAACTGATCGCCGGAACCTGATACAACACAAATCTAAAACTGTGGGAGTGAGCCTGCTCGCGATGACGGTGTGTCAGACGCTATCAGTGTCGACTGATACGCCGCTATCGCGAGCAGGCTCACTCCTAAAGGAGATTTGTGGTGGTTTCAGAGACCGAGCAGCGACAACATGATGAATGTCGCGAACAGCACAAAGTGGGTCATCCCTTCGATGGCGTTGGTTTCGCCATCGTTGAGGTTAATCGCACTGACGATCAACGTCAGGAAGATCATCACCGTCTGCACCGGCGTCATCGCCATCTGAAATGGCTGGCCGGTATACAGCGCCATCGCTTCCATCACCGGCACGGTCAGGATCACCGTCGATAGCGACGCCCCCATCGCGATGTTGACCACCGACTGCATCCGATTGGCCAACGCCGCGCGCAACGCCGTCAGAATCTCCGGTGCCGCCGAAATGGCCGCGACCAGAATCGCCGTAATCACCGGCGGAGCGCCCGTCCCTTCCAGCCCCAGATCGAGGGTCTTGGACATCACCTCGGCCAGTGCGCCGATCACCACCACACCAAACACCAACGTGCCGATACTCAGCGCCACATTGACCGGTTCGGCTTCTTCTTCCGGGACTTTGCGCCGGCGTTTTTCAGGGTAGCTGTAGCTGAAAAAGTAACTGTGCGGCCCGACCTGCATCCGCAGGAACAACGCATACAGCACGACCATGGCACCGATGGTGAAGCCCGAATAAATCTTCCAGTTGGCCGCGGGAATGAACTCCGGCACCACCATCGACACGCCCATGGCCGTGAGGATCATCACGCTGTAGCTGCGCGCCGAATCATCGTTGTAGGACTGCTCGCCGTGCTTGAGCCCGCCCATTAATGCGGCGAGGCCGAGGATGCCGTTAATGTCGAGCATGACGGCCGAGTAAATCGTGTCGCGCACCAGAGTGGACGAGGCTTCGTTGCTCATCATGATCGCCAGGATCACCACTTCCACCAGCACCGCCGCCAGCGTCAGGATCATCGTGCCGTAGGGGTCGCCAACTTTTTCCGCCAACAGCTCGGCGTGATGGGCGACGCGCATGGAGGCGGCGACGATGAACGCAATCAACACCAGCCCGGCGGCCAGCGCGACCGGTTGGCCGCTGTGGAGCATCCAGTGCTCCAGCGGGTACGCGACGACGGCGGCGAACATGGCCAGCAGCAGAAATGCTTCTTGCTTGAGGTGTGTGAACATTGCGGGCCTTTTTGCGCAGTGAAGCGAAAGCAGAGTGATGAGCTACTGACTGCGGTGAAGCGCTAACGTTTCGTTACACCTTAGCGCACCAGTGGATGGCAGCAGGTTCAGGGCGTGCACTTTTATCGGCCTCAAGAGCCGCATCGCGAGCAGGCTCACTCCTACATTGGAATGCGTTCCCCTATAGGAAT
Organism: Pseudomonas mucoides; assembly: GCF_015461845.1. Taxonomy (GTDB): domain Bacteria; phylum Pseudomonadota; class Gammaproteobacteria; order Pseudomonadales; family Pseudomonadaceae; genus Aquipseudomonas; species Aquipseudomonas mucoides. Next base: position 14,370 of record NZ_JACOPW010000009.1, read on the forward strand.
GAGCCTGCTCGTGATGGCCTCGACACGGTCTCACGTCGTTTGTTGTCCTGTTGGTCAGCAATTTGCATTACCCCTTCCAACCACAAAACAAAATGGAGTTGGAATTCATGCATAAACGTCCGCTGAAGAAGCTGCTTTGCGCCGTCGCCGCGGCCATCGGTCTGAGCGCCAGCCTGACCGCCAGTGCCGCCGACCCGCTGAAAGTCGGCTTCGTCTATATCGGTCCGATCGGTGACCACGGCTGGACGTATCAGCATGAACAGGGACGCAAGGTGCTGGCTGAAAAATTCGGCTCGCAGATCACCACCAATTACGTGGAGAACGTCGCGGAAGGCGCCGACGCCGAGCGGGTAATCCGCAACATGGCCAAGGACAACTACGACCTGATCTTCACCACCTCCTTCGGCTACATGAACCCGACGCTCAAAGTCGCCAAACAATTTCCCAAGGTCACCTTCGAGCACGCCACCGGCTACAAGCAGGACAAGAACCTCGGCACCTACCTCGCGCGCACCTATGAAGGGCGCTACGTCGGCGGGTTCCTCGCGGCGAAGATGACCAAGACCAAGAAGATCGGCTATGTCGCCTCCTTCCCGATCCCGGAAGTGATCCGCGACATCAACGCCATTCAACTGGCCCTGAACAAGTACAACCCCGGCACCGAGATCAAAGTGGTGTGGGTCAACTCGTGGTTCGACCCAGGCAAGGAAGCCGACGCCGCCAACGCGCTGATCGACCAGGGCGTGGACGTGGTGTTCCAGCACACCGACAGCCCGGCGCCGATCCAGGCGGCTGAACGTCGCGGTGTGTATGCCGTCGGCTACGCTTCGGACATGGCGCACTTCGGGCCGAAAGCGGTGCTGACATCCATCGTCAACGACTGGGGTCCGCACTACATTCAGGCGACCCAAAGCGTGCTCGACCACGACTGGAAATCCCAGGATTACTGGGGTGGATTGAAGGAAGGCACTGTTGAACTGCCGATCAGTGACCTGGTGCCGGCACCGGTGAAAGCCGAAGCCGAGCAGATCATTGCCAACATCAAGAGCGGTGCGCTGCACCCGTTCACCGGGCCGATCAAGGATCAGGCCGGCGTAGAGAAAATTGCAGCGGGGGCGACGGCGAGCAATGCCCAGCTGGCGTCGATGAACTACTACGTTGAAGGCATGAAGGCCGAGATTCCGAAGTAATCCATTTCAGCCACACCACCGTACCTGAGGGAGCGAGCTTGCTCGCGATAGCGGACTATCAGTCAGCCTCATCGCGAGCAAGCTCGCTCCCACAGGGGTACTCCGGTGTTTTTCAGACTGCGTATTCCTCAGGACAATTGCATGAACCGTCTTCCTATCATCGACATCGCCCCGCTCTACAGCGATGACCAAAATGCGTGGACAGCCGTCGCTACCGAGATCGACCACGCCTGCCGCGAATGGGGTTTCTTCTACATCAAGGGCCACCCGATTTCCGCGCAACGCATCGCCGCCGTACTCGACCACGCCCAACACTTTTTCGCCCAACCCACTGCCGAAAAGCTGAAAATCGACATCACCCAAACCCGCCATCACCGCGGCTACGGCGCCATCGCCACCGAACAACTCGACCCGAGCAAGCCCAGCGACCTCAAGGAAACCTTCGACATGGGCCTGCACCTGCCGGCCGATCACCCCGAAGTCCTGGCGGAAAAACCTTTGCGCGGGCCTAACCGTCATCCGTTGCTGCCTGGGTGGGAAGCGCTGATGGAGCAACACTACGTCGACATGCAGGCCCTCGCCCAAACCCTGTTGCGTGCGATGACGCTGGCCCTGGGCATCGAGCGGGATTTTTTCGACAGCCGTTTCAACGATCCGGTCAGCGTGTTGCGAATGATCCATTACCCGCCCCGCCACACCGCCAGTTCCGCCGAACAACAAGGCGCCGGCGCTCACACCGATTACGGTTGCATCACCCTGCTCTATCAGGACGCCGCCGGTGGCTTGCAAGTGCGCAACGTGAAAGGCGAATGGATCGACGCGCCACCGATTGAGGGCACGTTCGTGGTCAACCTCGGCGACATGATGGCGCGCTGGAGCAACGACCGTTACCTGTCGACGCCGCATCGGGTGCTCAGCCCGTTGGGCGTGGACCGTTATTCGATGCCATTCTTCGCCGAGCCGCACCCCGACACACGCATCCAATGCCTGCCCGGTTGTCAGGATGACGTGCACCCGGCGAAATACCCGGCCACTACCTGCGCCGAATTCCTGCTCTCGCGTTTCGCCGATACCTACGCTTATCGACGGGAACCGGAAGCGGTGTGATCAACCGGCTGGTCAGGTTTTGCTAAATGTTTCTACGAGCATCTGTAGAATGCTCGCCATCTGCACCTGATGAGAAAAGACCATGTACGACTGGCTGAACGCCCTGCCCAAGGCAGAACTGCATTTGCACCTCGAAGGCTCGCTGGAGCCTGAGCTGCTGTTCGCCCTGGCCGAACGCAACAAGATCGCCCTGCCGTGGAGCGACGTCGACACCCTGCGCAAAGCGTACGCCTTCAACAACCTGCAAGAGTTTCTCGACCTGTATTACCAGGGCGCCGACGTGTTGCGCACCTCGCAGGATTTCTACGACCTGACCTGGGCGTACCTGTTGCGTTGCAAGGCGCAGAACGTGATTCACACCGAACCGTTCTTCGACCCGCAAACCCACACCGACCGGGGCGTACCGTTCGAAGTGGTGCTCAACGGCATCGCCGCTGCGCTCAAGGATGGCGAGCAGCAACTGGGCATCACCAGCGGTCTGATCCTGAGCTTCCTGCGCCACTTGAGCGAAGACGAGGCGCAGAAAACCCTCGATCAGGCGCTACCGTTCCGCGATGCGTTTGTCGCCGTGGGCCTGGACAGTTCCGAGAGGGGACACCCGCCGAGCAAGTTCCAGCGCGTGTTCGACCGTGCCCGTCACGAAGGCTTCCTGACCGTGGCCCACGCCGGTGAAGAAGGCCCGCCCGAGTACATCTGGGAAGCCCTCGACCTGCTGAAAATCCAGCGCATCGACCATGGCGTGCGCGCCATCGAAGACGAGCGCTTGATGCAGCGGATCATCGACGAGCAGATCCCGCTGACCGTGTGCCCGTTGTCCAACACCAAGCTCAAGGTGTTCGATCACATGTCCCAGCACAACATTCTCGACATGCTCGAGCGTGGCGTGAAAGTGACGGTGAACTCCGATGACCCGGCGTACTTCGGCGGCTACGTGACCGAGAACTTCCACGCGCTGTACACCGACCTGGGCATGACCCAGGATCAGGCCAAGCGCCTGGCGCAGAACAGCCTGGATGCCCGGTTGGTAAAACCGTAAGGCTGCTGAAGATCACATGTGGGAGCGAGCTTGCTCGCGATGACGCCATCACACCCAACATCATTGTTGAATGTAAGGCCGCCATCGCGAGCAAGCTCACTCCCACAGGGATTGTGATTAATTGACGACCACTGCTTCCGTCAACTCCTCCAGCGTCTTCCCTCGCGTCTCCATCCCGAACACCCACACCACCCCCGCCGCAATCGCAAAACACATCGCCCCCAACGCGAAGACCCCGCCCTGCCCGGTCACCGGAAACACCAACCCCGTCACCAATGGACCGAGCAACGAGCCCACCCGGCCAATCGCCGAGGCAAACCCCGAGCCCGTAGCGCGTGCCGACGTGGGGTACAACTCCGGCGTGTAGGTGTAGAGCACCGCCCACATGCCGAACAGGAAGAACTGCATCAACAGCCCCGACGCGATCAACAGGCTGACATTGCCGCCAAACACTGCGCTTTGCCCGTAGAGAAACGCCATCACCCCGCCGCCGAGCAAGGTCACCACGCACACCGGCTTACGCCCCCAACGCTCCACCAGCCAGGCGGCCATGAGGAAACCGGGAATCCCGCCGAGGGAAATCAGCACCGTGTAATACACCGACTGGGTCACGGCAAAACCCGACTGCTGAAGCAAGGCACTGAGCCAGGACGTGAGGCCGTAGAAACCCAGCAAGGCAAAGAACCAGACGCTCCAGATCATCATCGTGCGCTGGCGATACTGCGGCGACCAGATCTGTTGCAACGCGGAAAAGAAGTTGCCTGGCGTAGTCGCCACGTGCGGCAGCCGAACCGGCTCAGGTAAGTCCCCACGTCCCAGCGACACACGCACACGCTCTTCGATGCGTCGCAGCACCGTGTCGGCCGCCGCATGATGCCCGGCCTGTTCCAGCCAGCGTGGCGACTCGGGAATGAAAAAGCGGATCGCCAGCACAAACACCGCTGGCACCGCCAGAACCAGGAAGATGTCCCGCCAGCCAATCACCGGCAACAGAAAATAGGACAGCACCCCGGCCGCGACAAAACCCAGTGGCCAGAAACCGTCCATCAACGCGATGTAGCGCCCACGCCGTTTGGCCGGGATCAGCTCGGACAACATCGACTGGGCAATCGGAAACTCCATGCCCATGCCGATGCCTAGGAGGATTCTGAACAAGGTCAGCGTTTCAACGCTCTGCGCCGTAGAACACAGGTAACTGGCGATGCCCCACAGCACGATGCTCCACTGGAACACCGGCTTGCGACCAAAGCGATCGGCCAGCATGCCCGACAGTGAGGCGCCCAGCACCATGCCGAAGAAACTCGAACTGGCCAGCAGCCCGGCCTGCGCCGAACTCAGGCCGAACTCGGTTTTGATCGAGCCGAGCAGAAAGGTCATCATTGCCAGGTCCATGGAGTCGAAGAAAAACGCCAGGGCAATGATGATGAAAATGATCCGGTGATAACCGCTGATGGGCAGACGTTCCAATCGTTCTGCCGCGCTGAAGCCACGTGTTTCCATGCCACATCCCCCCTCATCCGAAAGTCCCTGGATCGAGTGTGCGCGATAGTGTCTGGCGGCTATTGCTGGATGCGACCTGTCCACAGCTCTGAACGACGCCTGAACACGATGCCGGCAGACGTCGACATCAGGACGCTCTAAAGTGCCATTTCCAGTTCGGTTTCCTTGGCGAAACGATGGATTTCACGCTGCCCCGCAGCGGTGATCTGCAAGGCGCGGGACTCGTTGGGCAGGCTCAACCAGCCCGATTGCATGAACAGCTGCAACAACGCCGCCCCCAGTGAACCGCCCATGTGCGGGCGTCTTTCGCTCCAGTCCGGGCAGGCGCAGGCCACTCGACTGTTGCGATGGGCCAGCGCCTGGATGAACACGCCGCGTGTCGCCAGTTGCGTCGAGCCTTTATGGGTAATCATGACCCGCTGATCGATCTGTTCGATCCAGCCTGCATCCAGCAATCGCTGGTAAAGGTCGGCGGCCAGGGTGCCGCCCAAATGGTCGTCGCACAGTCTCGCCCGCAGCAGTGAAGATGGCGCCGCCTGAGGTTTGGCGACGGGATTGGGACGCTTGAAAACATCCGGGACTTCCCGTGGCGTACTGGCCAGCGTGGCGCTGGCCAATGCCTCGATGGCCGCGCCGACTTCGGGGGCAGCCAGGCGGAAAAAACGCTTTCGCCCGCGAACGTCAACTTTCAACAGACCGCCTGCGGACAATCGCCCCAAGTGCGCGCTGGCCGAAGAGGGTGACAGGCCGGCCAACAACGCCAGCTCTTCGGTATGCCGCGCCGCGCCGTCCATCAAGGCCCACATCATTGCGCTGCGCTTTGGGTCAGCCAGTAACGTGGCGATCTGGCTGATGCAAGGTGCATGTTCCATGTATTCACTCCCTGTTGAATCGTTTCGTCTGCTGCTCAGAGACATCTTGACCAGTAATGTGTCGTCGGCCAAGACGCGGAAACCGCCATTAGCCGGGCAAAGTCCCCCGCTCACCCGAGCCATTTCTTCGCAGCCAGGGCAAAGGTCGGGTACTTGAACGGAGTGCCAGCCGACTGTAACGCGGACTCGCCATCGCGAGATCGACGGTGCGTACATGAGGCGGGCGCTAGTATAAGCGGGTTAACCGCCGGTTCCTGCCCTTGGGAAACCGTGGGTGCTGATAGTTGCTGACAGAAATTTCTCTATTTGCCTGCGACTATTGATCGTTGCCCGATATCGTCGGGAATTGTCTGCCCAAATCAGCACATCGGCTGGCAAGCATTTCCCGCAACAGGTTCACAGGCTTACTCAATTGTGCGCGATGGGCGCACAGCAAATTCAGCGGTGCGCGCTCACAGAGCAGTTCCGGCATCAACACTTTCAACCGCCCGGCGAGCACATCGGCGGCGACATCGAGCCAGGACTTGTAAGCGATCCCGGCGCCGGCCACCGCCCACAGACGCACCACATCAGCATCGTCACTGAAACGATCACCGCTGACCGTCAGGCCGACCTCGCGTTTGCCGTCATGGAAACTCCAGTGATCGTGGACCCGACTGCCGAGCATGAACAATAAACAATTGTGCTGGGCCAATTGCTCCAGCTGCCGGGGTTCGCCATGTCTGGCCAGGTAATCCGGCGCGGCACACAGGACGCGGCGGTTCTGCGGGGCGATGGGCAGCGCCACCAGGCTCGAGTCTTCCGGCTCGCCATAACGCAGGGCGATGTCGACCGGTTGCCGGAACAAGTCGGCAATGCGATCACCCAGCAACAACCGCACGGTCAGTTTCGGATGCTCGCGCTGAAACTCGTCCAGCCACGGCAATAACAGGTTGCGGCCAAAGTCCGACGGGGCGGACAGTTGCAGAATCCCGCTGACCTGGTCCTGACCACTGGCCAGCAAACGGCGCCCTTCATCCAGGTTGCTCAGGGCCGCCCGGGCATATTCCAGAAAGCCCTCGCCTTCGGCCGTCAGGCGCAGGCTGCGGGTGGAACGTGCGAGCAAGCGGGCACCGAGTTGTTGCTCGATGCGCTTCAACGCCGCGCTGGCCACCGCCGCGGACATGTCCATCACCCGCGCCGCCGCCGACAGGCTTCCCAGATCGGCAGCGCGAACGAACAGCTGCAAGTCATCGAAACGCAGCATTTTCAGCCTCGATTATCAAAAAAATATTGAAAGAGACTGCTCTTTTAGCGGGTTTTATCTTGCGGCGAAATAGCCAATCATCTGTGCAATCGAATTCATCACGCTCCCGGAGTCGTTCATGTCCCAGCCATTTACCGCCATTGCCACCCTCATCGCCAAAGCCGGCCAGCAAGACGCTCTCGAACAGCACCTGCGCGCCCTGCTGGAACCGACCCGCGCCGAGGCCGGTTGCGGCCAATACGATCTGCACCAGGACCTCGCCAATCCCTTGGCCTTTTACATGATCGAACAGTGGAGCAGCGACGAAGCCCTGCAAGCGCATGACGCCAGCGCCCATATCCAGAATTTCCGGGCCAAGGCCGGCGACTTCCTCGAACACTTCGACCTCAAGCGCCTGCGTACCGTGGCCTGACCCCTCCCGCCGACGCGCACTTTGTAGCAGCTGGCATCAGGCCTACCCCTTCTTTTATTACCTTTCGGAGCTCCTTAGATGAAAGCCATTGCCTACTACAATTCGCTGCCGATCAGCGACGAGCACTCCCTGCAAGACATCGAGCTGCCAGAACCGGTTGCCGGTCCGCGCGATCTGTTGGTGGAGGTCAAAGCCATCTCGGTCAACCCGGTGGACACCAAGGTCCGCCAGAACGTCCAGCCTGAAGAAGGCGCAGCCAAGGTGCTCGGTTGGGACGTGGCCGGTGTGGTCACGGCCGTCGGCAGCGACGTGACCTTGTTCAAGGTCGGCGACAAGGTTTTTTACGCGGGCTCCATTGCGCGTGCCGGTGGCAACAGCGAACGCCATGTGGTGGATGAGCGGATCGTCGGCCACATGCCGAAAACCCTCGGTTTCGCCGAAGCCGCCGCACTGCCGCTGACCGCCATCACCGCCTGGGAATTGCTCTTTGAGCGCCTGCAAGTTCGCGAAGGCAACACCGATGAAGGCCAGAGTCTGCTGATCGTTGGCGCGGCCGGTGGCGTGGGTTCGATCCTCACGCAATTGGCCAACCAGCTCACCGGGCTTAAGGTCATTGGCACCGCCTCTCGTCCGGACACCCAAGACTGGGTTCGTGAATTGGGGGCAGACCTGGTAATCGATCACAGCCAACCGCTGAGCGACGAACTCAAGCGTGCCGGCGTGGACGCCGTGACCCATGTCGCCAGCCTGACCCAGACCGATCAGCATCTGGACCAACTGGTCGAGGCGCTGGCGCCGCAAGGCAAACTGGCGCTGATCGATGACCCCAAGTCACTGGACGTGACCAAGCTCAAACGCAAGAGCCTGTCGCTGCACTGGGAGTTCATGTACACGCGCTCGCTGTTCGAAACCGCGGACATGATCGAGCAGCACAAACTGCTCAACCGCGTTGCCGGGCTGATCGACGCTGGCACGTTGAAAACCACGGTCGGCGAGCACTTCGGCACCATCAATGCGGCCAACCTGCGCCGGGCACATGCGCTTCTGGAGAGCGGCAAAGCCAAGGGCAAGATTGTGCTGGAAGGCTTCTGAAACATGATGAAACAGTGTCGCTCAGCAATGAGCGACACCGTCAGTCCGAAGGTTGACGTCTGTCACAATAGCGATCGTATTCGGGTCTACAATCGAAATCTCTGCGGCACAATCTTTACGTAGCAACTTTTACGAGAGGAGAGATCAGCAATGAAGATCCTGATAAAAGAAGTGGCTAAATCTCAGTGGCAAGTCCGTCTGGACCAGCATGCCGTGACCTTTCGCAGTGAAGCCGAAGCACTGGCCTTTACCCGAACCCTCGAAGCCCGCCTGTACGCTCCCCACCAGATTCCCGGTCGCCAACAGCAGCGCGCTGCTGGCTGAGCCCTGCCTCAGACCTGGGCTTGCGCCAGCGCCCGGGCATTTTGCAAACGACGGGTGAGCATTGCAGCGCTCACCACCAACAGTCCGCACAGGCTGATGACCATCGCCATCGGCACGGCGCTGCCATCGTGTAAAACACCCACAAGCGCAGCCGCACCGGCCGCGACGGTGAACTGCAGGCACCCAAGCAATGCCGACGCACTGCCAGCACGGGCGCCCTGCCCGTTCATGGCGCACGCCGACGCATTGGGCAGGATGCAACCGAGGCTGGAGATGCAAATAAACAGCGGGATCAGCAACGGCCACAGGTGCTCAGGGTGCAGCGCACTGACGGCGAGCAGCGCCAGGCCGGCGGTCAGGTAAACCCACACGGCACGCGCCAGCAGGAACGCCGGCCCCCGCTTGGCCAGCAATCGCGCATTGACTTGCGCCACCAGAATAAACCCCGCCGCGTTCGTGCCGAACAGCCAGCCGAAATGCTCGGCCGGTATGCCATAGAGTTTGATGAACACGAACGGTGATCCGGCGATGTAGGAAAACATCCCGGCAATGGCGATGCCACCCGTCAGGGCGTGACCGAGATAGACCCGGTCGGACAACAGGCGACCGTACTGCCGCAAAGCCCCCGTCAGCGGCTGGCGCGGCATATGCGCGGGCAAACTTTCCGGCAACCCGAGTGCCACGGCCAAGGCAGCCAGGGCACTGAAACCGGACAATACCAGGAAGATCGACTGCCAACCCGTGGTGTTGACCAGCAAGCCGCCGAGCATCGGCGCGAGAATCGGTGCCAGCCCCATGACCAGCATCAGTTGCGAATAAACTTTCGCCGACCCCACGGCGTCGCATTTATCGCTGACCACCGCACGGGAAATCACCATCCCCGCACAACCGCCCAACGCCTGGACAAAACGCGCGCCGATCAGCCATTCGAGGTTCGGCGCATAAGCGCAGGCCAGCGAAGCGAGGGTGAACAGACCGACCCCGGCCAGCAACGGGATACGCCGTCCAAAACGATCGGCCACCGGGCCGTAGGCCAGTTGACCAATCGACAAACCGAGGAAGTACGCCGCCAAGGTCAGTTGAACGTGTTTTTCATCGGTGCCGAAGGCCAGGGCCATTGCCGGGAAGGCGGGCAGATAGAAGTCGATCGCCAGCGGACCGAAAGCGGTCAGGGCGCCAAGAATCAAAATGGTACGGAAATTCATCAGGCATCCAGTTGAGCATGGGTCGGCAGGCCCCACAGTCTAGCCGCGCATGAACGCCTTGAACATTCCGATAGCTCGCTAACTATTAAAAACCCGCTGAATGAATGTAGATTCCCTGTAGGAGTGCGTTGGGTCAGGCGACTTTGGCGTCGTAGCCTTCTTCGGTGATCGCGGCGATTACCTGCTCAACCGTCAGCGCGCTCTCAACCCCGACTTCCTTGGCCGCCAGATCGACCCGCACGCTGGCCGCCGGATCCTTGGCTTGCAAGGCCTGGGTAATGGCTTTGACACAGTGACCGCAAGACATGCCCTGAACGTTGAACACTTGCATGGTGTGGCTCCTTTATTGAGGTTGCGAACAGTCTCGAGCTTGCCACCATGGCAAGGTCAAGTTCTTCAACAATCTGCCGGGCTGGCATTCGGCGTCGTGCTCGGCCAAGCTGCGTGCATCAATGACTCGATTTCAGGAGATTCAGCCATGCGCTGGTCAGCTCTCAGCCTGTTTGGCTTGCTCAGCCTCTTTGCCGCGACACCTTCGGTTCAAGCCGCCGGGGAGGACTATGGCGTACTGATCATTTCCCGCGAGCGCCTGGAAGTCGCGACCTCCTGCGAAATCGGTGTGTACATCCAGGACCAACTGTCCGCACGACTGTTCCAGGAACAAAGCACCTCGTTCAACCTGCCACCGGGCCCCGTGTCCCTGCGCCTTAAACTGCTGCCGGGCCAGGTGCCGGGTTGCAACCCGGGCATGCTCGCGCCGGGTTCGCAGATCATCTCGCTCAAGGCGGGGGATGTGTTGAAGTACCGGATCGCGATGACGCAGGAAGGGATGTACCTCAAGCCTGCTTCTCTCGAATACTGAGCAAATCCAATGTGAAGCCCCTGTGGGAGCGAGCTTGCTCGCTCCCACAGGGTTCGGCGCAGGCATAAATATTGGTGCTTGACCTTGCCCGCATGGCAAGGTTGATCCTGTGGGTATCTACTACAGGGAGTACGACCGATGTCCGAATCCACCACATTCGATCTGCCGATTGCCGGCATGACCTGCGCCAGTTGCGCCGGGCGTGTCGAACGCGCCTTGAGCAAAGTCATCGGCGCCACCGCCGTCAGTGTCAACCTGGCCACCGAACAGGCCCGCGTCCAGGCGCCCAGCGACAGCTTGCCCGCGTTGATGGCCGCTGTTGAACAGGCCGGTTACAGCGTGCCCCGCCACAGCCTGGAACTGAGCATCGACGGCATGACCTGCGCCTCGTGCGTCGGCCGGGTCGAACGTGCGCTGGCGAAGGTGCCGGGGGTCCAGAGCGTCAGCGTCAACCTGGCCAACGAACGCGCCCACCTCGAACTGCTCGGCCAGATCGATCCACAGACCTTGATCGCGGCAGTAACCAAAGCCGGTTACGCCGCCAGTGTCTGGGAAGTCGAACACCCGCCCACCGACACTCAACAACAGCGCCTGCACCGTGAACGCTGGGCGTTGATCATGGCTCTCCTCCTCGCCTTGCCGCTGGTGCTGCCCATGTTGCTGCAACCGTTCGGCGTGCACTGGATGCTTCCCGCGTGGGCGCAATTCGCCCTGGCAACGCCAGTGCAATTCATCTTCGGTGCACGTTTTTATGTGGCGGCCTGGAAAGCCGTGCGCGCCGGGGCCGGGAACATGGATTTGCTGGTCGCCCTCGGCACCAGCGCGGGTTACGGCCTGAGTCTTTACGAATGGGCCACCGCCGCCGGGCGCATGCCGCACCTGTATTTCGAAGCCTCGGCCGTGGTGATTGCCTTGGTCCTGCTCGGCAAATACCTGGAAAGCCGCGCCAAGCGCCAGACCGCCAGCGCCATTCGCGCCCTCGAAGCCTTGCGTCCGGAGCGGGCGATTCAAGTGATCGAGGGACGCGAACAAGACGTCGCCATCAGTGCCCTGCGCCTAAATGACCTGGTCATGGTCAAACCCGGTGAACGCTTCCCGGTGGACGGCGAAGTGGTCGAAGGCCAGAGCCACGCCGACGAAGCGCTGATCAGCGGCGAAAGCCTGCCGGTACCCAAGCAACCGGGGGACAAGGTCACCGGCGGCGCGATCAATGGTGAAGGGCGATTGTTGGTGCGCACCCAGGCCTTGGGCGCGGAAACCGTGTTGGCGCGCATCATTCGTCTGGTCGAAGACGCCCAGGCCGCCAAGGCACCCATCCAGAAACTGGTGGATAAAGTCAGCCAGGTGTTCGTGCCTACTGTTCTGTTGATCGCACTGGCGACCTTCATCGGCTGGTGGCTGTACGGCGCGCCGATTGAAACCGCCCTGATCAATGCCGTCGCGGTGTTGGTGATTGCCTGCCCCTGTGCCCTCGGACTGGCCACGCCAACAGCGATCATGGCCGGGACTGGCGTGGCGGCACGTCACGGGATTCTGATCAAAGACGCCGAAGCACTGGAACGCGCCCATGAAGTCAGTGCGGTGGTATTCGACAAGACCGGCACGCTGACCTCGGGCGCACCGCGTATTGCCCATCTGACGGCTATCGACGGCAATGAAGCGGCCCTGCTGCAAATGGCCGGTGCGTTGCAACGAGGTAGCGAACACCCGCTGGCCAAGGCCGTGCTGGACGCTTGCACCGAACGCGGCTTGACCGTGGCGGATGTCGGCGACAGTCAATCGCTGACGGGGCGAGGCATCGCCGGCACGCTTGAGGGGCGTCGACTGGCACTGGGCAATCGTCGTCTATTGGAAGAAAGTGCTTTAAACGCGGGTTCATTGGCGGACTCGGCAACCGCCTGGGAAGCCGAAGGCCGGACCCTGTCCTGGCTGATCGAACAAAGCCCTGAATCGAAAGTGCTCGGCCTCTTTGCTTTTGGCGACACTCTCAAACCCGGTGCCCTGCAAGCCGTGCAACAACTCAGCGCGCGGCACATCAGCAGTCACCTGCTGACCGGCGACAACCGTGGCAGTGCCAAAGTCGTCGCCGAGGCACTGGGCATCACCGATGTCCACGCCGAAGTGCTGCCCGCCGACAAAGCCGCCACCGTCGCCACACTTAAAAAAACCGGCGTGGTGGCGATGGTCGGCGATGGCATCAACGACGCCCCGGCGCTGGCTGCGGCGGACATCGGCATCGCCATGGGTGGCGGCACCGACGTGGCCATGCACGCGGCCGGGATCACGCTGATGCGTGGCGATCCACGGCTGGTGCCGGCGGCGCTGGAGATCAGCCGCAAGACCTACGCGAAGATCCGGCAGAACCTGTTCTGGGCGTTCGTCTACAACCTGATCGGCATTCCGCTGGCGGCGTTCGGTTTCCTCAACCCGGTGCTGGCCGGGGCGGCCATGGCGTTGTCGAGCGTCAGCGTGGTGAGCAATGCGTTACTGTTGAAAACCTGGAAGCCCAAGGACCTGGAGGACAATTGATGAACATCGGTCAAGCAGCCCGTCAAAGCGGCCTGAGCGCAAAGATGATCCGTTACTACGAGTCCATCGGACTGCTCAAGGCTGCCCATCGCACCGACAGCGGCTACCGGGTTTATGGCGACGACGACCTGCACACGCTGGCGTTCATCAAGCGCTCCCGGGACCTGGGGTTTTCACTGGAAGAGGTCGGCAAGCTGCTGACCCTCTGGCAGGACCGCCAACGCGCCAGCGCCGACGTGAAGGCCTTGGCCCGTCAGCACATCGACGAGCTGAACCAGAAGATCCGCGAACTCGGCCAGTTGCGCGACACCTTGCAAGACTTGGTCGAGCATTGCCAAGGCGACCATCGCCCCGACTGCCCGATCCTCAAGAACCTGGCGTCGGGCTGCTGCGCCGAACCTGTGCGCCCCTGATCGCCAGGCCCTTCACCACCAGCAACGTGGTGAGGGGAATGCCGTGGAACAGCAACACCACCGCACCCGGCGTCCACCATGAATAGAACGGTGCGGCGATCAACATGCCGACGCCGAACCCGGTCATTTGCAGCAGGGTTAACAAACTGAAAATCGGCAAACGCAGAGCGTCCGGTTCGCGTTGCAAACGGGACATCAAGCCGACTTCCGAGAAGCCGTCACCCAATCCCGCCGGCAACGAGAACAACAGCAAACCGAACAGGGTCTGCTGCTGAAACATCAGGATGAAGCCGCAGGACATCAGCAACACCCCGAAGAAAAATCGCCGCTCCAGATTGATGTTGTCCGAGCCTTTCAGGCGACTGGCGATTCGAGCGCCGATCAACTTTCCGCACGCCCAGACCGCCAGCGCCAAGCCCAGCGTGGTGCTGGCTGATTCGGGGGTCAGCAGTTTGGAAACTATTGGCAAACCCACGTTGTGCGCGGCACTGCCAAGGGTGTCGGCCATGGTGACCGCGAGCATCGCGGCCACGACCGGTGCGCTGTGCAACCCTTGGCGCAGGGCCGCCCATTCACCGCCCTTGCGGGACGACTCATCACTGGCTGCCGGGATGGAAAATCGCAGCGGCAATATGAACAACGCGGCCAACAGGTACGTCACCACGTTCAGCGCAAACACCGTTTCAAACCCAAACGCCGCCACCAAAAGCCCCGCCACCAGACTGCCGCCGACCATCGCGGCCGACGATGCGGAGGTGATCCAGGCATTGGTCTTGAGCAGGTGTACGCCATCGATCAAATGCGGCAGCTGACTGTTCAGGCCGATGGCAAACATCGAGTTGCCCAAACCCAGGCCGAACGCGATAACGGGGAGCAGCAGCGCCTGTTGACTCACCGGCAGCACCAGCAACAACCCGAGCAATCCTGCGCGCAACAGGTCGAAGGCGATCAACGGCATGCGCCCGCCCCAGCGGCGATAGAACGGGGTGCCGATCAGACTGGCGAAAATCCCTCCGCCGACACGGCTGGCGAGGAAAATGCCGACACTCATGGCACTGTTGCTGAGCAGGTAAACGTAAGTGGCCAGGGCGACCATGTTGAGGAAAGCGCCAAAGTCCGAAACCAGACGGGCGGCGATGATCAGTCGGGCGTTGCGGGTGGAGGTGTTCACATTCAATCCTTGAGTGTGGAGGGTCTGGCTGTTGTGGATTGTCTGGTCTGACGCCATCGCGGGCAAGCCACGCTCCCACAGGTTATGTGCAGACCACGGATCTGTGATCGACATCTAACCTGTGGGAGCGTGGCTTGCCCGCGATGCAGACGCCGCGGTTCCACAAATAAAGCCTCTACAAAAAACCCGGCCGAAGCCGGGTTTTTGTTTAGCCCATCACTGCATCCAGGGCGGAGGCGGTTCTTCGGCTTTGCTCGGGGGCGCGTCGTCAGCAGCGCGGATCGCTTGCTTACGCTCTTCGTCCAGCCGCGCAGCCTCGATTTCACGCATGATCCCGCCAACGTCGGCCAACTCTTCCGGCTCGTCGAACTCGCCGGTCAAGATACTGGCCGGGTGCAAGGTGCCGGCTTCGTACAACGCCCACATTTCCTTGGCGTACTTGGTCTTTTTCAACTCCGGCGCAAACCGCCCGAAGTAGGACGCCATGTTGCCCACGTCCCGTTCCAGCATGTTGAACGCGTGGTTGTTGCCCGCCGCATCCACCGCCTGAGGCAAGTCGATGATCACCGGGCCGTCCGGGGTCAACAGCACATTGAACTCGGACAGGTCACCGTGCACCAGACCGGTACACAGCATCAGCACGATCTGTGAAATCAGGAACGCGTGATATTCACGGGCCTGGTCCGGTTCCAGCACCACGTCGTTCAGACGCGGCGCGGCATCGCCGTATTCATCGGCCACCAGTTCCATGAGCAGTACGCCTTCGAGGAAGTCATACGGCTTGGGCACCCGCACACCGGCACCGGCCAGACGGAACAGGGCCGCCACTTCGGCGTTTTGCCAGGCGTCTTCGGTTTCTTTCTTGCCGAACTTGGAGCCCTTGGCCATGGCACGAGCCTGACGGCTGTTGCGTACCTTGCGGCCTTCCTGGTACTCGGCCGCCTGACGGAAACTGCGTTTATTCGCCTCCTTGTAGACCTTCGCGCAACGTAACTCGTTGCCGCAGCGCACCACATAAACAGCTGCTTCTTTACCACTCATGAGTGGGCGCAGCACCTCGTCGACCAGACCGTCCTCGATCAGGGGTTCAATGCGTTTTGGAGTCTTCATCAGCTTTTATTGTGGGTCCTTTATTACCAAACACGCGAAAGTCATTCGTTATACGGCAATCCACTCGTTCGGGGGAGGGGTTGCCGACCTATGAACGTCGTGATGCACACAATGTGCCGGATTAATTGCTCATTCGCCGCCGGTCGTCAATGACCGCCGTAGATCATAGCTGAGCCGATGACACACGTAAGCGAATGGTTTTTAGGGCATTTACGACAGAAGCTGACATCCAGATTCGTACCCTTCGTAGGATTTTTCCAAACAGGCCTCAATTTCCCCCGCCAGCAGCCGAAGTCCTCAGTGACAAAGGTATTTGTCCGACAATCTTTCCTACAGAAAACGACGGCGCACTCACGGACCCGAGATGAACAACAACGTTTTCGGCTGCCAATATTCCGCGAGTCATCTGCACTGCGTGGGCCTACAAGAAAATCTGGAGCGCGGATGAACATCAAACAGAAGTTGACCTGGGCGTTTGCAATCATCGCCTGCTTGCCCGTGGTGCTGGTCGCCACCCTCGTTGTGATGAACCTGCGCAGCGATGCCAAAGAGAGTTTCGTCGATGGCAGCGGCCGCGAAATTCGTCAGGTCAGCAACGCCATGCAACTGTTTTTCGACGGCATCAGCCAGAACGTCGACTATCTGGCCAAACAACCGCTGATCAAAAACTCCGACGACAGCCTCAAGACCTACATGAGCGCCAACGCCGAGAGCATTCCGCAAGGCGAGATGGACAAAAAAGTCTTCGGCCTCCTGCAGGACCTGGGCAACAGTCACCCGTCCTACGCCTACGCCATTCTCGGCACCGCGGCCGGTGGTTATGTGTCGTGGCCGGACGATGCGAAGCTGAACAACTATGACCCGCGCCAGCGCCCCTGGTACAAAGCAGCCCAGGCCAAACCGGGCAAGCCGTTTCGCACCGAGGCCTACTATTGGGCACAGGACGACGCGACTTACGTCAGCACCGTGCGCACCATCGACAACAAGTTGGGCAGCAACGGCGGCGTGGTCAGCATCGACGTGACGCTCAAGCAGCTCACCGAAATCGTCAAACAGATCAAGCTCGGTGAAACCGGCTACCTGATGTTGCTGGAAAACACCGGCATGGTCCTGGTGGACCCGAAACAACCGGAGCACAACTTCAAGCCACTGAGCAGCCTCGGCGAGGGTTACGCACAACTGGCCAAGGCCGGCAAAGGCCTGGTGGAAGTCGAGCTCAATGGCGAACGCTACATGGCCAACGTCTGGCCGTCGGAGCAACTGGGCTGGACCTTCATCGGCCTGATCAAACAAAACGACGTGATGAGCTCGGCCACCCAACTGACCTGGCTGATCGCAATCATCGCCGCCGTGCTGGCCGTGTTCTTCGCCATCCTCGGCGCCAGTTTTGCCAGTGTCATCGTGCGGCCGATCCGCAGCGTGGCCAGCGGTCTGGAAGGCATCGCGCAAGGCGAAGGCGACCTGACCAAGAACCTGGAAATCCGTGGCAGCGACGAAACCGCGCAACTGGCCAATTGGTTCAACCAGTTCCTGACCGCGATTCGTAACCTGATCCAAAGCATCGGCGGCGCCGCGACCAAGATTCTCGCCACCTCGAAAAGCTCGACCCAGGTCTCCAACGACATGGCCGAAGCCGCCGGGCGTCAGCGTGAAGCGGTGGACATGGTGTCCACGGCGTTCCACGAAATGGTCGCCACCGCCAACGAAGTCGCGCGCTCTTGCAGTCAGGCGGCGGACTCTGCCGACAGTGGCCAGCGCCAGGCGCGCGAAGGCCAGCAGCAAATTGATGCGGCAGTAAGCAGCGTTGATCGCTTGAGCCAGGAAATCGAACAGTCGGCACAGTCGATGCAGCAACTCGAGCGCGACAGCAACGATATCCAGTCGATCCTGGGGACCATTCGCTCGATCGCCGAGCAGACCAACCTGCTCGCGCTGAACGCGGCCATTGAAGCGGCCCGTGCCGGCGAGCAAGGTCGCGGGTTTGCGGTGGTGGCTGACGAAGTGCGGGCGCTGGCCAAGCGCACGGCGGATTCCACGGCAGAGATCGACGGTCTGCTCGGCAACCTCGCCAAGCGCACCAGCCAGGTGACTCAACAGATGCATGCGAGCCTGGAAGTGTCGCAGCAGTCGGTGAGCCGCATCGGCGAAGCGCGCAACAGCTTCGGGTTGATTCGCGAGTCGGTGGACGTAATCCGCGACATGAACACGCAGATCGCCACCGCGGCCGAAGAGCAGCATCACGTGGCCGAAGACATCAACCGGCACATCAGCCAGATCCATGGCGACGCGCAATTGGTCGCGGAACTGGCGAACTCGGCGCGTCTGGATTCCCAGAGCCTGGCCGGGCTTTCGAATGAACTGGACGGGTTGGTTCGACGCTTCAAAACCTGATCTCAAGAACACCACACATCCACTGTAGGAGTGAGCCTGCTCGCGATGAGGCCATGTCAGTCAACATCAATGTTGAAGGTCAGTCAGCTATCGCGAGCAGGCTCACTCCTACAAGGATCAGGTGGTGTTATTGCTTGAAGAGCTCGCCAGGGGTAAACCCGAACAGCCCTTTGAACGCCGCAATAAACGCCGACGTCGAGTCATACCCACACGCCAGCGCTGCATTGGTCACGCTGTCGCCCTCCTCCAGCAAACTCAACGAAGACAACAGCCGCATCCGTTGTCGCCAGCCGCGAAAGCTCAAACCCGTCTCGCGCTGAAACAGGCGCATCAGGGTCTTTTCCGACGTGCCCAAGCGCTCCGCCCACGCCTGCAATGTCACGTTCTGCTCAGGGCTTTCAATCAACTCGTTGCACAACCCCAGCAGCCGCTCATGCCGTGGCAGCGGCAGGGAAAACCCCACCTCCGGCAAGTTCGCCAACTGATCCAGCAACACACCCACCAACCGCGCTTCCTGGCTGTCGCCTTGTGGATATTCCACGGGCAACATGCAAAAACTCTTGATCAGCTCCCGCGCCAACGGCGTGACCTCCAGCACCCGGCAGCGCCCGTCCGCCCACTCACAATCTTCGCGACGCACGTACAGGCTGCGCATTTCGGCGCGCATCGAGGTCACGACTTGATGTTCAAGGTCCGCCGGAATCCAGATACCCCACTGCGGCGGCGCATAGAAACTGCCTTCGGCGGTGTGCACGCCGAGAACACCACTGATGGCGTAGGAAAACTGCACCCAGTCGTGGCGATGCGGGGGTGTCCAGGACCCGGCGTTGAGACTTTCTACCCGGGCGAATAACGGTCGGGGCAGTAACGACAGGGTTGGGATTGTTCGTTCGAGGGAGATCTGTCCGTTAGTCGGCATCAACGAGCCTTATATCGCACGAGGGCTGATGGGGCCGACGTTAGGCCAAGTAGCAGATTCATACAAATCTATTTGATGCCGAGAATCCTTGTAGGCGTGAACCTGCTCGCGCCTACAGGTTACGGTGTTTCTTCAGCGTTCAATGATGGCGGTGACGCCTTGGCCACCCGCCGCGCAGATCGAAATCAATCCCCGCCCCTTGCCCGCCGCGTCCAGCAACTTCGCCAGGTTGGCGACAATGCGCCCGCCGGTCGCCGCAAACGGATGCCCGGCCGCCAGCGAACTGCCTTTGACGTTGAGGCGGCTGCGGTCAATGGAGCCCAGCGGCGCATCAAGGCCGAGCCGGGTTCTGCAATAGTCAGGATCTTCCCAGGCCTTCAACGTGCAGAGCACTTGCGCGGCGAAGGCTTCGTGGATTTCGTAGTAATCAAAGTCCTGCAAGGTCAGGCCATTGCGGGCCAGCAAGCGCGGCACCGCGTAGACCGGCGCCATCAACAGGCCTTCGGCACCGTTGACGAAATCCACCGCCGCCGCTTCGCCATCGCGCAGGTACGCGAGGATCGGCAGCCCCCGTTCCTTCGCCCATTCTTCACTGCCCAGCAGCACCAGCGACGCACCGTCGGTGAGTGGCGTCGAGTTGCCCGCCGTCATCGTGCCCTTGGCGCTTTTCTCGAAGGCTGGTTTCAGCTTGGCCAGTTGTTCCAGGGTCAGGTCCGGGCGCAGGTTGTTGTCGCGGGTCAGGCCGAGGAACGGTGTCATCAAGTCGTTGTGCCAGCCTTCGGCGTAGGACGCGGCCAGATGCTGATGGCTTTCCAGCGCCAGTTGATCCTGTTCTTCGCGGGGGATGCTCCAGGTCTGCGCCATCAGCTCGCAATGTTCGCCCATGGACAACCCGGTGCGCGGCTCGCCGTTGCGCGGAAATTCCGGAATCAGATGCCCGGGGCGCAATTGCAGGAATGTTTTCAGCTTGTCGCCGGTGGTCTTGGCGCGGTTGGCTTGCAGCAAAATCCTGCGCAGGCCTTCACTGACGCTGATCGGCGCATCCGAGGTGGTATCGACGCCACCGGCAATGCCGCAATCGATCTGCCCCAGGGCAATCTTGTTCGCCACCAGCAACGCCGCTTCCAGCCCGGTGCCGCACGCTTGCTGGATGTCATAGGCCGGCGTTTCCGGCGACAGCCGCGACCCGAGCACGCATTCGCGGGTCAGGTTCATGTCCCGCGACAGCTTGAGCACCGCCCCCGCGACCACTTCACCCAGGCGCAGGCCGTGCAGGTTGTAGCGTTCGATCAAGCCTTCGAGCGCTGCGGTGAGCATCGCCTGGTTACTGGCGGTGGCATACGCCCCGTTGGAGCGGGCGAAAGGAATACGGTTACCGCCGATAATCGCGACGCGGCGCAGCTGAGTCATGAAAAGCTCCTTAAAAAAATGAAATGTGAATGCACATCCCTGTGGGAGCGGGCTTGTCCGCGATAGCGGTGGATCAGCCAACAACAATGTCGGATTGGCTGGCCCCTTCGCGGGCGGGCCCGCTCTCACAGGTTCTGCATGACCCCGCAAGTTCTGCTAAACCCAAGCTCCAACTACTCTGCAATGTTCAAGCGTAGGCCTTATCTCGTGGATCGAACGACTGATTGCCATTCGTGGTCCACACTTTGAACCTCAGCCGCCGGAGCACGTTCCATGTCAGACCGTTATATCGACTTCGCCAATTCGTCCATCGGCCATCGCCTGGTCGGGGCCCTGGGTTTGCCGTCGCCGGTTCGCCTGGAGCGCTGGCAGGCAGGCCGGCTGCGGCCTGTCGAAGGGGCGCTGTTGATCGGTGGAGGCCCGTTGGCGGACAAGGTCAGCGCTTTAGCCAATCGCCTGACCGACGCGATTTACAGCTACGGTACCGAGCCGTCCCTGGCCACCGCGTGGATTCCCGGCCACGGTCCGAAACTCAAAGCCGTGGTGTTCGACGCCAGTCATTTGCTGCAGACCGATCAGCTCAAACAGCTGCGCGAATTCTTCCAGCCGCTGATGAAAAACCTCGATCACAGCGCACACCTGGTAATTCTCGGTCGTGCACCGGAGACCTTGAGCGACCCGTTCGCCGCCAGTGCCCAGCGCGCGCTGGAAGGCTTCAGCCGTTCGCTGGCCAAGGAACTGCGCAGCGGTGGCACCTTGCAGTTGATCTATGTCGGCGACGGTGCGGACGATCAGCTGGAAGGACCGCTGAGGTTTTTCCTCTCGCCGAAAAGCGCGTTTGTGTCCGGGCAAGTGATTCGTTTGAAGGCGTGCGCTACGCCCGTTGAGGACTGGACTCGACCGCTGGCCGGACGCAAGGCGTTGGTAACCGGTGCAGCGCGTGGCATCGGCGCTTCAATCGCCGAGACGCTGGCCCGTGACGGCGCCGAGGTGATTCTGCTCGATGTGCCACCGGCCAAAGCCGATCTCGACGCTCTCGCCGCACGCCTTGGCGGACGCAGCATCACCCTCGACATTTGCGCCGAAGACGCCGCTGCACAGTTGATCGAACACCTGCCCGACGGCGTCGACATCGTGGTGCACAACGCGGGGATCACTCGCGATAAAACCCTGGCCAACATGACCCCGGAATTTTGGGATGCGGTACTCGCGGTCAACCTCAACGCGCCACAAGTGCTGACCAAGGCCCTGCTCGACAGCGGCACCCTGCGCGACAACGGTCGGGTGATTTTGCTGGCCTCGATCAGCGGCATCGCCGGCAATCGCGGGCAAACCAATTATGCGGCGAGCAAGGCCGGGCTGATTGGCCTCGCGCAAGCCTGGGCGCCGTTGCTGGATCAACGCGGTATTAGCATCAATGCAGTGGCGCCTGGGTTTATTGAAACGCAGATGACCGCGCACATTCCGTTCGGCTTGCGTGAAGCGGGCCGGCGCATGAGCTCGCTCGGCCAGGGCGGCTTGCCGCAGGACGTCGCAGAGGCCGTGGCGTGGCTGGCGCAACCGGGCACCGGCGCGTTTACCGGCCAGGCGTTGCGGGTCTGTGGACAAAGCGTTCTGGGGGCCTAAGTGATGATCACCGACTGGCACACACTCAACCGCGAACCGAGCTTGCCGGCGTTGTACATGCGAGCGGCGACGCGACGCAAAATCACCGGCACCACCCTGCCCGACACCGGGTTGCACTGCTGGGTCAATGTCGATCCCAAACGCCTGGCGGCGTATCGCAACGTCTGCGGATTTGCCGACAACGGCTTGCTGCCGCCGACCTATCCGCACATCCTCGCGTTTGCCTTGCAGATGCAATTGCTCACGGCCAAGGAGTTTCCGTTTCCCCTGTTGGGGCTGATTCACCTGAGCAACCGCATTCGCGTGTTGCGCCCCATGGGCGGCGTGAATCGGGTGCGCGTGAGCGTGCAGGTGCAGAATCTGCAACCCCATGCCAAGGGTGCGACGTTCGATTTGGTGACCACGCTGGACGATCAATTGGGAACGCTCTGGGAGGCGCAAAGCCAGATGCTGTGCCGGGGCGTCAAACTGGACGGCGAACCGCTCGAGGACGTGTTGGCCCCGACGCTGGAGATGATCGAAGTGACCCGCTGGAAAGCGCCGGCCGACATTGGTCGGCAATACGCCAAGGTGTCCGGCGACTACAACCCGATTCACTTGAGTGCCGTCAGCGCGAAACTGTTTGGTTTCCCGACCGCCATTGCCCACGGGTTATGGAACAAGGCACGCACATTGGCGGCGCTGGCCGATCACTTGCCGACGGCGAACATCGAGATTGCCGTGCAATTTCGCAAACCGGTGCGGTTGCCCAGTGAAGTGACATTACTGGCGAGCGCGGCGGGGTCCAGTGGGGATTTTCGGTTGGTAGGTGTTGGAAATCTTGAGCACATGGTCGGGCATTGGCGGCCGGTGGCTTGATGCCAGGCAACAAAATATCTTGCGAGTTTGAAATGGCTTTCGCGAGCAGGCTCGCTCCCACACTGGATTTGCGCAACAACACACATCCCTGTGGGAGAGAGCCTGCTCGCGATAGCGGTCGTCCAGACTAAGACGGAGCCACAGGCTGCGGAAACAAATTACCCAGCGTCTCCAGCAACCGCACGTGAAAAATCGGCTTGCGAAACAGTTCGAGCACCTGCAAGCGCAACATGTCGCTGACATCCTCCATGTCCGCGTGCCCGGACGTGACGATTACCGGCAAATGCTGACGCGACGTGTGCTCGCGCAAGCGCTTGATCAGTGACATGCCGCTTTCCTCTGGCATACGCAGATCCGTGATCACCAGCGCAATGTCCGGATGGCGGGTCAAGTGCTGCAAGGCGAGCTTGACCGAGGTTGCGGTAAAACAGCAAAAACCCTCCCCTTCCAGCAACTCCGCCAGTTCCATCAACGCGTCCTCCTCGTCATCGACCAGGAGCAGCTGTTGGCGTTGCGGCGAGGGAGCGGTCATGGGGGATTCCTGCAATGGACTTAGTGCTGAAGTTAGTTGTGCCATGACAGGTTAGCAAACGGTAATGGTCAACTAGCGGGAAACAACGCGGTGATAGAGGTAAAGACTTTAGTGATGGCTTTCGAAATCGGGTCCATGAACGCGGCCAGTGCAACCGCCGCCATCCCCGCGATGATGGCGTACTCGATGCCCGAAGCGCCTTCGGTGTCTTTGGCCAGGTTGTAGTAGAAAACGATCTCGCTCTTGATGTGCTGAAAAGCGCTTTTAAAGGACATGACGACTTCTCCTAAGGACTGCGGGTGTTGCACGGTCGCAACATGATTCCCCTTTGCCAGCATCAGCATTGTCGGCATTCCCCAACCCAACAACTGTAAGAACGTATTAATACTTAAGTAGTACCCCACCCGTTTTCGGCAAAAAACGGGGCCTGGCATTTCAAACACCCCCATTTCCTCGTTTTTTTGCCACCCAGTAATGGCGTTTTGCTCTAGCTGCGCTACCTTCAAATAGCGAAATAGTTCCATGTATTTAAATGCTTTTTTGCGAATCTATCTCGTTCGAGACGGTAC
Source organism: Pseudomonas mucoides (assembly GCF_015461845.1). Taxonomy (GTDB): domain Bacteria; phylum Pseudomonadota; class Gammaproteobacteria; order Pseudomonadales; family Pseudomonadaceae; genus Aquipseudomonas; species Aquipseudomonas mucoides. The sequence goes on from NZ_JACOPW010000009.1 coordinate 38,744, forward strand.
GGATCATCGGCAGCTGGAAAGGGAGAGCCCTCATGAACAGCCGCGTCACCCTGGGATTGGCCGGATTGTTTCTGGTGGGTGCCATCATTGCCGGTTACTGGGGACTTGCGCTGAGCCGTCAACCCGCTCCCGAGCCTGCCGCGCAACCTGTCGCTAACACAGCGCCAACCGCTCCAGCCCCTGTGCCAATGGACGATCCCACGCGCCAACCGGTGGTGGTCCTGCTGCACGACGTAGCCCCCTTCGTTCAAATCACCGCAGCCGACGTCACCCTCGAAAAACTGCGTACCGCCCCGGCCGGCAGTTTGACCACGCTTGAGCAAGCGATTGGCCGTACGCCTTGGCACGCCCTCACCGCCGGCACCTGGCTCAACGATCAAAGCTTCGAGGCCGGCAGCTCGCTGGCACGGATGATCCGCCCCAATGAACGAGCACTCGCGGTCGCAGTGGACGAAGTGACCAATGCCGGCGGACAACTGAGCCCTGGAGATTATGTCGACGTGATGCTGTTTCTGCGCGCCGACGCCAACAACACTCAGCAATCAGCCCAGGTAGTAGTCCCGGCGTTGCGCGTACTCGGGGTCGGCGAACAATTGGGGCTGACTAACGACGGGCGTCCCGCCAACCCGGCGCGCAGCAGTGAAGAACAACTCAAGCAGGACCAACTGCGGGCCAACGCACGCTCGGTGTTGCTCGCTGTCCCCGAACCCTTGCTGAGTCGCCTGATGCTCGCGGCCCAGGCCGGCACGTTGCGCCTGGCCGTGCGCAGCGCCGAAGAAAAACGCCTGGCGCATTACTGGGCCGGCGAAAGCGCTTCGCCGGCCAATCTCGCCAGCGCCAATCGCGACCTCGTGCAATTCAGTCAACTGGCCCTCGTCGGCACCCCCAAACCCCTCACCCTCGGTGCCAGTTCGGCACCGCAGAAAAAAGGCGTGGAAGTCATTCGCGGCAATCAACTCACTCAACAAACTCCCTGAATTGAGCAAGGACGCATCTACATGCGCAGAAGTACCATGTTCATGTTTCAAGGCCTGCTCTGGGGCTCGCTGCTGAGTAGCGTGCCACTCACGGCAACCTTTGCGGCTAGCGGTAACTGTGCCGCACTCGGCCAATTGCCGGCGACACTGCAAGTCGGCGAAGGCTTGCAGCAGGAAGTGCAATCCCCGGTGGCGATTACGCGGCTGGCCGTCGGTGATCCGAAAATCGCCGACGTGCGGGTCAACGGTAACCAGGCCTTTTTGCTCACCGGCATGGCGCCCGGCGCTACCAGCCTGATGGTCTGGACGGCGTGCGCCAGCGCCCCGCGTCAAAGCATGGTGTTTGTGCAGGGTCGCGCCACGGCGGCCATGACCGGCAAGTCAACCCTGGCCTCTCAGGACCCGCTGCTACCGTCGCAAGTGCAGACCGACATTCGCTTCGTCGAGGTCAGCCGGACCAAACTCAAAGAGGCCAGCACCTCGATCTACGGTAAAAACTCGAACTTCCTCTTTGGCTCCCCCGGCACCGTGCCGAACACCGCCGTGACCCCGCGAGTGCTGCCATTGCGCAACCTCGATCCACGCATCGCCGTGCCGAGCATTCCGCTGGCCAATGACATGTTCAACATCGTCGCCGGCGGCGGCAACTTCCTGGCGATCATCAACGCCCTGGAAGGCAGCGGCTTCGCTTACACCCTGGCGCGGCCAAGCCTGGTGGCGATCAGCGGGCAGAGCGCGAGTTTTCTCGCGGGCGGCGAGATCCCGATCCCGGTGCCGAGTGCCAACAGCAACAGCTACTCCATCGAGTACAAGGAATTCGGAGTCCGCCTGACGCTCACGCCGACCGTGGTCAGCACCGATCGCATCGCCCTGAAAGTCGCGCCGGAGGTCAGCGAGCTTGATTTCGCCAACGCTGTCACCATCGGGGGCACCACGGTTCCGGCGTTCACCATTCGCCGCACCGACACCAGCATCTCCTTGGCCGATGGCGAGAGTTTTGTCATCAGCGGTTTGATCAGCACGCAAAACACGTCACAGGTCGACAAGTTTCCGGGACTGGGGGATATCCCGGTCCTCGGCGCCTTTTTTCGTAGTTCATCAATCAGGCGCGAAGAGCGTGAACTGCTGATGATCGTCACCCCCCACCTGGTTCAACCGCTGGCCGTCAATGCACCACTGCCGTCGCTGCCCGGTGAACAACTGCGCAACTACGACCCCGGTTTCTATCGCATGTTCTTCCTCGAAGACGGCAACTTCGATAAACGCAGCGGGTTATCGCAATGAGCCAGAACCTGAGCCAGACCTTCCTCGCGATCACGCGCAACGACACTGACCTTGAGTGGCTGCAAGGCGCCCTCGCCCCGTTGGGCCAGGTGGTCAGCGCCGGCGGCGGCAGCCTCGACGAACTGTTGGCGCTGGTCGACGTCACCTTCGCCAGCCTGGTGTTCGTCGGGCTGGACCGCGAACACGTGGTGGCGCAAAGCGCGCTGATCGAAGGCGCATTGGAAGCCAAGCCGATGCTGGCGATCGTGGCGCTGGGCGATGGCATGGACAATCAGCTTGTGCTGAATGCGATGCGTGCCGGTGCGCGGGATTTTGTCGCCTATGGCTCGCGCTCCAGTGAAGTCTCGGGGCTGGTGCGCCGGCTCGGCAAACGCCTGCCAACGGTGGCGCCGAGCACCCAGCTCGGTGGCCTGACCGTGCTCTACGGTGCGCAAACCAACGCCGACGGAGCGCTGATCGCCAACCACATGGCGCAAGTGGTGCAGAAAAGCGGCCAGCAAACCTTGTTGCTGGACCTGGGTTTGCCGCGCGGCGACAGCCTGGCGTTGCTCGGGCTGGAGAGCTCGTTTCATTTCGGTGACGCCGTGCGGCACTTGCGGCGCCTCGACGCCACGCTGATCGACAGTGCGTTCACCAGCAATGAAGCGGGACTGCGAATCCTCGCCTACGCCAGCCACGATGAACCACTGGAGCGCACCAGCGCCGCCGAGTTGTACATGCTGCTCAGCGCCCTGCGCCAACACTTCCAGCACATCGTGGTGAACCTCACCGGCCAGCCGGACAGCGAAGCGCTGCGCACCTTTGTCAGTCATTGCGACAAGCTGCTGTGGTACACCGATCAGAACGTGCTCGACTGCCGGCGCAACCTCGCGGTGCTCAACCTGTGGCGCGAAAAAGGCATGAAGCTCGATCACGCCCGGTTACTGATTGACCGTTACCTGCGCAATGTCGCACCCGACGCCGACACCCTGGGCAAAAGCTTCGGCATGGAAGTCTTCGCGATTCTGGCCTTCAGCCCGGAAGTGCGCCTGAACGCCAAAAACCAGGGTGTGAGCCTGTTCGAACTGGCCCCGCGTGAAGGCCTGACCCAAAGCCTGCGCACCCTCGGCGAAGGCCTGGCCAAACGCTCCGAAGGCCTGGCCAAACCCAGGATCGGCTGGTTCAACCGGCTGAGGGGTGCGCAATGAGTACGGAAAAACTCTTCGGCGCCCCGGCGCGCACGCCGTCCGGCAACACCGACAACGAAGGCCTGAAACTGGTGTTGCACCGCTACATCATCGATGCCATCGAAGAGTCCGGAAAAAACTTGCTGGAAGGGTCGCGGCCGGCGCTGTCGCAATTCGTCATCGACAAAGTGGCCGAATACATCGCCCGGCTGCACTTGGCGATTTCCCGTTATGAGATGGAGCGCTTGGCCGAAGAACTGGTCGACGAACTCACCGGTTTCGGCCCGCTGGAAGTGCTGCTGCGCGACCCGTCCGTGACCGAGATTCTGGTCAACGGTCCGCATCGGGTGTTCATCGAACGCGACGGTGTGCTGCATCAAAGTGACTTGCGTTTCATTGACTCGCACCACGTCGAACGCGTCATGCAACGTATTCTCGCGCCCTTGGGCCGACGGCTCGATGAGTCCTCGCCAATGGTCGATGCACGCCTGCCCGATGGCAGCCGGGTCAACGCGATCATTCCGCCGATTGCCCTCGACGGGCCGTGTCTGTCGATTCGGAAATTTCGCAAGGACATGCTCAAAAGCAGCGACCTGATGGCAATGCAAACCATCGATCAGGAGATCTACGACTTCATTCAGGAAGCCGTGGGCAAGCGCTGCAACATCCTGATCAGCGGCGGCACCGGCACCGGCAAAACCACGTTGCTGAACATCCTCAGCCAGTTGATCAATCCGCACGAACGCCTCGTCACCATCGAAGACGTCGCCGAACTGCAACTGGGCCACCCGCACGTCGTGCGCCTCGAAACCCGGCCGCCGAATGCCGAAGGTCACGGCGAAGTGAAGTCCAGCGACCTGATCCGCAACGCCCTGCGGATGCGTCCGGACCGGATCATCCTCGGCGAAATTCGCGGCGTCGAAGTGCTCGACGTCCTCACGGCCATGAACACCGGTCACGACGGTTCGATGAGCACCGTGCACGCCAACAATGCCCAGGACGCGCTGCTGCGCCTGGAGACATTGGTCGGCCTGACCGGCCGCACCATCGCCGAAAAAACCTTGCGCCAGATGATTTGCGCCGCGCTGGACGTGGTGATCCAGCTCACCCGCATGCCCGACGGTCGCCGCTGCGTCAGCGAGGTGGTGGAAGTGGTCGGCGTGCGCGAAGACGTGTACGTCACCAACACCTTGTTCCGGCTCGACCGTCGCACCGGTTTCGGTTTTATGCGCGAGGCGGTCAACCCCGCCGGCGACAAACTGCGCCGCGAAACGGCACTTGTTTCCTCACCGCACTGAGGCCACGGCATGCTCAAACCGGCGCTGCTGATTCTCGTTTGCCTGATCCTGTTCGGGCTATCGATCCGCTTGTTGCTCCGCGGGCTGCGCCAGACCGGGACCGAACGCGTGTTGGATCGCCTGAGCCAAGGGCAGCCGCAAATCGTCGTTGAAAAAACCTCCTGGGCCGGACCGGAACGGGCGTTTTTGCGCGCCGGTCTCGGGCGTCCGACTGAACGATTGGGACGCTGGGTGCTGCTGTGGGCCCTCGGTATTTTGCTGGGCGTTGTCGTCGGTGGCTGGATCGGTGCGCTGCTGTTTGTACTGGTGCCGCCGTTGCTCCTGCGGCTGTATGTCGGCTGGCGTTATCAGCGCCGGCTCAAGCGCATGATCGAACAACTTCCGCCGTTGCTTGATCACACCGTGCGCAGCCTGAAATCCGGTCGAACCCTGGCCGATGCCCTGCTCGGCGCTATCGAAGCCGCCGATGACCCATTGAAAAATGCCATGGGCCGGGTCCAGCGCAACGTGCAGTTGGGTGTCAGCTTGCCCGACGCCGCGTCGGACTTCGCCGAGTTGTATGAGAGAGATGAACTGCGCCTGCTGGCCCTGGGTTTGAAGGTCAATCATCGCTACGGCGGTAATGCCAGCGAACTGCTGGAAAACCTGATCAAGATGATCCGAGAGCGCGAGCAGGCCGCCCGCCAGCTCAGCGCCATGACCGGTGAAACCCGGGTGACCGCGTGGGTGCTGGGGTGTTTACCGCTGGGCCTGGCCGGTTATTTTCTGATCGCTAACCCGGCCTATTTACTCGCCATGTGGAATGACCACTCGGGGCAAATCATGCTCGCGACAGCGTTTGGTTTGCAGGCGGTGGGCAGCCTCGCGCTCTGGCGCATGTTGCGCAGCGTATGAAAATGCCTCTACTGATCAGTGCACTGCTGTTTTTCGGGGCCACGCTGTTGCTGCTCAGCAGCCTGCTGGACCAGCGTCGACGGGCGCGTCAGGTGGCCCAGCGGCTGGACGGCAAGCCGCTCGGCCACAGCCAGTTGGGTCTCTGGTTGCAGGCGTTGGGCAATAGCCGGATCGGTCAGCGCTCGGTCAATCTGGACAACGAAACCCAGGCACTGCTCAACCGCCTCGGCTGGCGCAGCACCCGTCGTCGCTCACTGTTCGCCGCGTGCCAGGTCGGCGTGCCGGTGCTGGCACTGGCCATGAGTTTGCTGATTCAGGGGGTGTTCTATCCCGATGCGCAGAATCACTGGATCGCCCCGCTGTTCGCCACGGCCATCGGCTATTTGCTGCCTAAGCGCTTACTCGCCGCTGCCTCGTTGCGTCGACAAAAACAACTGGCGTCCGAGATTTCCACCTTCATCCCGCTGCTGCGCATCCTGTTCGAATCGGGCATGGCGGTGGAGCAGTCGTTGCGCGTCCTGAGCACCGAAGGCAAACAACTCATGCCCGCGCTGACCCATGAACTGCGTCTGGTGCTGGCCCGTGTCGATTCCGGCCTGGAACTGGGTGAAGAACTGCACAAGGTCAGCCGTTTGCTGGCGGTCGATGAATTCACCGACACCTGCGTGATCCTTGAACAGTTGATCCACCAGGGCGGCGGTGCGATGAAATCCCTGCTGACGCTCAAGCAATTATTCGATGACCGGCGCCTGACGCGCCTGCAGGAATACATCTCCAAGATGTCCGCCAAAATGTCCGTCGTGATGATGCTGTTTCTCTTCCCGGCGTTATTGATCGTGCTGGCCGGCCCGGGCTTCACCGCCCTGGCCCGGGCCATTGGTTCATAGAGGGGTCCTGATGAAAGCGATGATTGCCGGTTTGAGTTTGCTGTTATTGGGCGGTTGCGCCACCGACGGCCAGACACCATGGAGCGCCCTGACCAGCAGCGCCAGTTGCAGCAAATTGAGTGCCGATGAACAGCTGAAATTAAACCTGGCCGACGACATGGCCAACGACGGCAAACTGCACGCCAGCCTGGCCAACCTGCAAAGCCTGCCGGACAACGTGGCCGACGTACGCCTGCGCCGGGCCAAGGTCTACCGCCTGCTGGGGCGCAGCGAAGCCGAGCCGTTATACCGCAGCCTGCTCGGCACCTGCATGGCCGCCGAAGCCGAACACGGCCTGGGCCAACTCGCTGCAGCCAAGGGCGACAACGGCCTGGCCCAGGCTCACTTGCTGCGCGCCGCGCGGCTGGCGCCCACCGACGACAAAATCCGCAACGACCTCGGCGTGGTGTACCTCAATCAACTGCGCGTCGACGATGCACGCTTTGAATTCCTCACCGCCATGGAACTCAAGCAAGGCGATCAACTGGCCGCATTGAACATGGTGACGCTACTGATCTACCAGGACGACTGGAGCCGCGCCGCCGAACTCGTCAGCCGCCTCGGCCTCAGCCCCGCCCAAGTCACCGAAGCCCAGGAACGCGCACAAAAACTCAAGACCCCGGGCAAGACAGGCCCGATTCCTGTTAACCAGGTCGCCGTCGTCACGACGCCGAGCCTCCAATAGGGAGTCCTTTGCGATGAAACCAATCGTCCTCAGCTGCCTCGGCCTGCTGGCCCTGCCCCTCGCCGCCCTTGCGCTCGACGGCCCATCCTCGCCACAACAAGCGGAAACCGAAGGCTGGCTGCAACTGCAAAGCAGCAACAAGGCTGCTTCGCAGAAACCACAGACCTCGACAGCGACTGAACGCGAGCTGAGCATGCAGCGCTGGTTGAAGAGTTATGAGCATGAGATCCCGCAGTTTTTTGATCAGGATCAGGGGGGGACGGTGAGCAGTGGGTCGGGGGGGTAGGTTTTGGTTTTTTGTGTGTGGTTTGCCGCCTTCGCGAGCAGGCTCGCTCCCACAGGTCAAACAGTGTGCAGCGGAGGAAAATCAGTGAGCCGTAACCCGCTGGCGCATCCCGGAACTGCTGGGCGACAACGCCAACGCCAACTGGGTGCGGTTATGCATATGCGTCAAACGCAACACCTGCGACACATACAATTTCACCGTGTTCTCGGTAATCCCAAGCTCACAGGCAATCTGATAATTGGTCTGCCCCTTGCCCACCAACCGCGCCACATCCAGCTGTCGTGGCGACAACTGATTGAAAATCGCCGGCATCTCCACCCGATCCACATCACTGACCTCAGCGTCGCCAACATCCGCCTGAGGCCCACGTCGAACCTTATCCAGATCCTGATACAAATCATCGATCGACTCGGACAGATACTGCAGCTTCTGATTCAAATGCCCCAGCTGCAGATTTTTCTGCCGCTCCTGCAACGCCACTTCCTGACGCTGAACCCCTTCCAGCAACTCACCCAGATCAACCGGCTTCTGATAGTAATCAGCAAACCCGGCCCGCAGCGCCTTGATCACATCCTGCTTGTCCGCACGCCCTGTCAGCATGATGGCTTCAAACGCCCGGTGCTTGCCAGACAACCGCTGCAACACCTGAACCAACTCAATCCCGTTCAGCCCAGGCATCTGCAAGTCGCACAGCACCAGGCCGACATCCAGATCCTCCTCAAAGCGCTCGATCGCCTGCTGGCCAGACTCACACGGAATACAGCCATAGCCCTTGCTCTCGAGGAATTCGCACAGCTCCTCCACGATCAAAGGCTGATCATCGACCACCAGGATTTTTACCGCAGACGTAAACTTATTCACGCGCCACTCCATGCTCAGGCCAACGCTGACCGCTCCTGTACTGACAGCCCCAGGCTGCACAACCAGTGATTTGAAAGTAGACGCACTTTCTGACTCTGTACATAGAACGGGCGACTAGTGAATCCAGGCGAACGTGAACAACAACCCCACCAACACAAAGGGCGCAAATGGCTGCTTCCTTGACACTCCCGGCTCCAGGTAGCGAAGACGAGCCCTAAGCCCTTGACCCAAATGAAGCCAGACTCTTGGCGCCACCAGCAGCCATAAAACACTGGCCAGTGCGGCACCGATAAAGCTGCCCAGCAGGTGTATACCGTCCGTCGCGAGACCCAGGGCGCCCATCAGTTTCACATCGCCCGCGCCCATGCGGCGCAGCGCATAACCGGGCAAGGTGAAGGCCAGCGCCAGCAACAACGCCCAACCGCCCTGCGCGGCCTCAGCGCCCAGCCAGGTGGTGTCGGTCCACAACAACCAGGTCAGCGCCAACGCGCCTGCACCGAGGGTCAGGCCATTGGCGATGTGCTTTTCCCGGGCATCCTGTGCCGCGCAGAGCGTCAGCCAGATCAATAAAACAAAGCTTTGCATTCGGTAAAAAACATCCGTTATGGCTGAATGATTCTATGCTGATATCACGCTGTGACAGTCAGGGTAGACGCACTCATGAAATCAAGCCTCCCCCGCAAACAAAAAGGCGCCGTTGCGATTGAGTTCGCCTTGGTGTTCGTGCTTTTTTTCGCCGTGTTCTATGCAATTGTCAGTTACAGCTTGCCGCTGTTGCTGATGCAATCGTTCAACCAGTCGACCGCTGAAGCGGTGCGCCGCAGCGTGGCGGTGGACCCGAGCGCGCCCGGTTACGCGGCCACCGTGCAAGCCACCGCAGCAGCAGAATTGAACCGGCAGTTGGCCTGGATTCCTGCCGCACTGAACTTCAATGCCGCCACCGATTCCACCATCACCTTTGTCGCCGGAGTGCTTAAGGTCAAAGTCGATTACCCCACCAGCAAGCTCAACCGTGTGGTGCCGTTTCTGGTGCTGCCGGGGATCGGTTCGGTGCCCAATTTGCCGGCGACACTCAGCGCCAGTTCGAGTCTGCAATTTTGAGTTCCGGCGACAAACTGTTCGGCCGTCTGCTGAACCGCCATCCGCCACAGCCTGTGACCATGCCCGACACCCTGTGCGTGCAGAGTGTGGGCTTGCAACTGTACCTGGATGCCGAAGGCCGGGTGATTCATCAGACGGGACCGCTGCGGCATATGCTGGCCCAGCAGATTCCAGCCGCGCAGTCCCCGCTGCTGGTGGATTACCTCATGCCCCACAGCAGCCTCGCGGTCGAAGGTGTGCCCGCCGACTGGCAGGGACAGACCCTGGACCTGGACTTCTACACCGTCAGCGGACAGCCCCTGCACCTGCGCGGCTGGGTCCAGCCCGCGGACAAAAACTGGTTGTTGCAGTTACTCGACATCGGCGACGTCTTGCTCGAGCGCCGGCAATCGCGCAGCCGCGAACAGAACCAGTTACTCACGGCGAAGATCAGCGAACAGCTGCGCCTGTGCAGCCTGGTGCGTCTGCCCGATGTTTTGCTCGATCAGCTTCAGGTGCTGGCGCAACGTTTTCACATTCCCTGCGTTGCGGTGGCGTTGCTCGATGAGCAGGCTCAGGGCTGGCAAATTCATCAGCAATACGCCGCCCTCGATGCGCCGAAGCTGTGGCAAAACGCTCAGCGCCTGGGCACCGGGCTCGACAGTTTGAACGGCTCGGTCGCCCAACACCTGACACCCGCCGCGCACCCGCGCCTGCAAGACATCTTCGGGCATGCCGACGGCTTGGCGGTGCCCTATTACGACGCTCACGGTGTGGTCGCGTGGTTACTCTGCGGTGTGTATACGGCGCAGCAACGTGCTCCGGATCTCAACGACAGTGACTGGTTGCAGCTCTGCGCTGCACTGGCCAGCCCGCTGCTGGAACGCCTGCGCGAGCATCGTCATCAACTGCAACTGGAACGGCTGGAATCACTGCAAGGATTGCTCGGCACCGGTTGGTGGGAAATGTTCAGCGACAGCGCCCAGGTGCAGTTGGCGCCGTCGCTCGCCAACGTGCTGAGCCTGACGAGCACGCAATTACCGTTGAACGAATGGCTCGACCACATTCACCCCGCTGACCGCGAAGAACTGCGCAGTCGCCTGCTGGACTTGCAGGACGCCGGCACGCCGTTGTTGCTGTGTGTGCGTCTGCACCGCCCCGAAGCCACACAAACGCCGATCTGGTATCGCCTGCAAGGCCAGGCCCTGGGCGCCGGTAAACAGCGGCGTTTGGTTGGCTTCATGCTCGACATCAGCGATATCAAAAATCAGCAACAGAACGCCGCCACCGCCCATGCGCGACTGGACAACCTGATCGCCAGCTCACCCGCGGTGATTTACGTGCAGCGCTACGTCGAAGGCGCATTGCAACCGACGTTTTTCAGCGACAGCCTGCTGCCGCTACTAGGGCTGACCCTCGCCGATTGCAGCGCCGGGGCCTTGATCGAACGCATTCACCCGCAGGACCGCGATCAGTATTTCGAGCGTACCCGGCAGTTGCTGCGCGAAGGCTCGGTGCGTGCCCGTTACCGACTGCGCGACCATCGCGGCGATTACCACTGGCTGCTCGATGAGGCCAAGCTGCTGCGCGATGACCTCGGCCTGCCGGTGGAAGCCGTCGGCTTGTGGCTGGACGTCACCGAAGCGACCCTGGCCGCCGAACAGGTGAAACAGAGTGAAGAGCGCTACCGGATTCTGGTGGAGGACTCGCCCGCGATGATTTGCCGGTATTGCCCGGACCTGACGCTGACCTTCGGCAATCGGCCGTTGGCGACCTATCTGGAATGCCAGCCCGAACAATTGCCCGGGGTGAATCTGGGCCAATGGATGTCGGACGAACAACGTGAAGCGTTCGTGCAGCGACTCAGTCAACTGAGCCCTGAGTTCCCGGTGAGCACCGCGGAAATCAACCTGCAACTGCCCGGCCGGGAGCACGCGTGGTGGGTCTGGTCTGATCGCGGGGTGTTCGATGAGCAAGGGCTCCTGCTGGAGATTCAGGCCGTCGGGCGGGATAACACCGAAGTCCGGCGCTCGCAGCAGCAACTCACGCAGAGCGCAAAAATGGCCACCCTCGGCGAAATGGCCACCGGCCTGGCCCACGAAATCAATCAGCCGCTGAACGTGATGCGCATGGCCATCGTCAATGTGCTCAAGCGCCTGAGCACGGGCGAGGTGCAGATCGACTACCTCACCGACAAGCTCAACCGTATCGATTCCCAGGTCCAGCGCGCCGCGCGAGTGGTGGATCACATGCGCGTGTTTGGCCGTCGTTCGGAGATCGAACAGCATCCGTTCAACCCGGCGCAGGCCATCGAGGGCACGCTGTCGCTGCTGGCCGAAGGCATGCGCGGCAAAGGCGTTGAACTACGGGTCAGCGAGACCGGTTTTGACGTGCAAGTGCGCGGCTACGTCGATCAGCTGGAGCAGGTGTTGATCAACCTGATGGTCAACGCCCGGGACGCGCTGCTGAGCAAACGCGAGGCCGACCGCGAGTTCAAGCCGTGGATTTCGGTGTACGCCGAACGGGACAAGCAGTCGGTGCGGCTGTGGGTCGAGGACAATGGCGGCGGCATTGACCCGCGGTTGATGGAGAAGATTTTCGAACCGTTTTTCACCACCAAACCAGTCGGCATCGGCACGGGGTTGGGGTTGTCGGTGAGCTACGGCATCGTCGAGAACATGGGCGGACGCCTGAGCGTTCGCAACTCGGTGGAGGGCGCACGGTTTTGCATCGAGCTGCCGGTTGCGTTGGATGATCAGAGCAGCAGTGATGCTCGACCGGAGTGACAGCTGAGGTTGGCGCCGACCTGAATTTTCCCGACTTCGATGCCAAGGGTTTTCAGGACGGTGTTGAGCAGGTTGTCGAGCAGCGGGCTGAGGATCGAGTTCAGCGTTGTCGTCAACAGCGACAGCACGCTGGTCAACAGCGAGTTCAGCAAATCGAAAACCGCCTGCAGCAGGAAGCCGGGACTGAATGACGGGGTGTGAACAATCAATGGCAAGGGATTGATCGCCTGCGACAAGCCGGAGATCGCATTGGTGGCGGTCAAGGTATAAGGCGGACTGGAGGGGGCCAACCCGACTTTCGGCGGGTTGATGAACGTGGTTGATGCGCTGGTCGGCACGACGGGGCTGTCGATCCTGAGTTCAGCGCCACCACCGGAAAAGGGCACGCCGGCATGCCGGATATCGAGCAAGGTGAAGGGCGTGACGCTCAGAGGCGCAATCGAGGAGGCCCAATTGGAGTTGACCCGCCCGACCCGCAATTCAGCCACGGTGGTGGTGGTGAAAGCGGTCAGGCTTTTATTGGATTCGCTGGCGCAGGTGTAGTCGGTGACGTAACTGCTGCCCCCGCCCGCCTCAAGACTCACGTCCAGATTGGGATTGGGCAATACATACAAATCGAGTCCCAGTAACCCGGTGACCACAGACAAAGTGCTCGTCACCAAACCGGTCAGGTTAGTGACCAGCGACAAATCCAGGCTCACCAACACCCGGACCTGCGCGGTGCGCACATAGATTCGATTGGCGCCCAACGGCGCCAGTTTTGCCAAGGCCGGGTTACCCACTACCGACAACTGTGGCGGCTCGATCACCTTGATGTTTGCCGTGGCCCCGAGGCCCAACCCCAACAGATTCACCGGAAGCGTGCCCGTCAGCGCACTCTTGCTGTTGCCCAGTTCGATAAACGCCTGGACCAGTTGAAAGGCATTCACGTTAGCGTTCAGGCCGGACGCGGTGCTGCCCGTCTGCAACTGCAAGATGTCACCCAAATGCACTTTGAGCGGATTGACGACGGTGTTGGCCAGCGCATTCAAACCGGTCTGAACGTCCGCCGTCGCGCCATTGGCCTGGGCCACGGTCGCGGCAGCTCGCAGCAGCTGGCCCACCGTGGCGTCTGCGCCGAGCAATTGGGTGTAGTCGCCGGCGGTGACCTGCAGGTCAACGGCAAGCTGATCCATGTATTTGAGCAGGTTGATATTGGCAGCCACCAAACCGTTCCAGCTGGCGACGGTCAAGTTGATCGGCGCACCGCTCAAGCCAGACAACATACCGTTCAACAAATTAACGTCTGCCAGCGTGCTTTGAATACTCAGTTGGGCCACCGGCGGCCCCGCGACACCCGCAACGGCCGTGGCGCTCAGGTTAATGGTCGAGTTGGCAGGGGAGCCGCCGAACATCGCTCCGAGACCGCCGACCAGACTCTGCGGCACCACATGGCTGGCGATGACCCGGATCGCTTCGCTTTTGCTCGGGTCCGCCGCGAATACCCGAAGGTTGCCGGCGTTCACGGTCACCGCGCCGCAGGCAACGGCCAAGGCGCGGCCAGCGCTGGGGAGGGCGAAACCATTGCGTTGGGCGCTGGCGGTGGCGTAGGTGACGGCGGAGGCGCCGACCAGGCAGTCACCGCCCCGTGTGGCGGCTTCCAGCGCAGCCATGTCGGCGACCCGTTGCAGGTTGCGTTTTTCCAGGTAGAGCCGGCCGGTGTCGACCACAACCACCAGGCACAATAGCGCCGCCGCCATGGTCAGCGCCGCCATCAAGCCAATCGCCCCCCGTTGCCGGGCCGGTCCACGAAACTGCAAGCGGGGAGACATCGCGCACTCCTTTGCCGGTGCACTGCCGGGGCTTTCTCCGATCGTGAAGAGCAGTGTAGACAAGGGTTGGCCAGAATGCTGGCAACTCGCCAGCCCAGACAACAAAAACCCTTGTAGGAGTGAGCCTGCTCGCGATAGCAGAGTGTCAGTCGACATCAATTTTGACTGTTACACCGCTATCGCGAGCAGGCTCACTCCTACAAGGGGATTAGTGGGCTAATTTGGGTGGATAGTTGGCCAGGATGCGCGCCACGGTTTCGTGGATCGCAGTGCTGCGATCCGACGGGTTCGGCGAGCCGCTGAGCAGTTGCTCGTCGCTGCCGCGCCACACTAGTTTGCCGTCCTTGCCGTCGAGCAGGTCGATCTGGATGGTCGCCACTTTGTAGCTGACGTTGCGGGTTTCGTTGTACATCGGCGCACCCCAGTAACCGTTCCAGGGGTTGCCATAACCGCCGCCATAGCTGGTGGTGACTTGTTGCTGGCGCTCTTCGACGATCAGATAGGTTTGTACGTTCAAATCGCCCCGGGTGCCGGTGGCGGCCGGGCGCAAGCCGCGCTGATCAAGCTGATCGGTCACCGATTCACGGATGCGTTGTTCGGTCAGGTCACTCTTGATCCGCGGATCATCCGGGCGGTATTGCAGGGCCGGTTCTTTCCAGCTCCAGCTGCGGTAGGCGGCAAAATCGCGGCTGGCGTCAAAGTCATGATTGACCTGGTTGGCGGCGCAGGCACTGAGCAGCGCGGCCACAACCAGTACAGCGAGACGGCGGAACATGATCTTTCTCCGGTTGAGGCGTCACCTGCGCAATGCTTCTTATCGACAGAAGCTAACTCGGAGGATACGCCGACATTGCCTTTTCTACAGCCTTTCGCAGGGCATCGGCTTGTTCGCTCTGGCTGCCGCTTTGGCCGGTTTCGGCGCTGCCGCTCCACACCGGCTGACCGGTGCCGGCGTCGTACAGATCCACCTGCACCACCAGGACTTGCTCCTGATACGTGCGCACGATCGGCACGCTGCCGTACATGCCGTAACCGTTGCCATAGTGGTTGTAACCGCCATAACCAGCGCCGTAATAACCGTAGTCGTCGCGCTCCTGGCGCAAGCGGGTTTCGATGTGCAGGTTGGCGCTGACAAACAGGTCGGCCGGACGGTTATCGTGCAGCGGACGCAAGCCGCGCTGATCGAGGGCGTTGCTGACCACTTCGGCCACCTGCGCCGGGTCGGCCCAGGTGGTGCCCGGCGGCAGATGGCCGTCGAGCCACGCCCAGCTGCGATAACGCCCATAGTCATGAGGCGGCGCCGGGTAGGCGCTGCGATCGAACACCTTGGCAGCGCCCGGCGGCGCTGGCGGGATCGGGTTCGACGACGCCACATACGGGTTGCCGCCCTGACAGGCCGCCAGCCCGAGACAGATCACCAGTAACCCTGAACGACTTTTCATTTCGAGCTCCGATCAGACCGGCCGACAGATCCAGTGCAAGTAGCGCCCGAGCCCGGCAAAGCTCGGGTGACGACGGTGGGCCAGTTCCATTTCGAGCAGGTCCACCAGCTCGGCACGGGCCTGGAATTCCACGGGCATATAGTCGTGAAAAACCCGCACGCCACTCTGGGTTTCGACCTGCCACAAGCCCTCAAGTTGCGCCGCCAATTCCCGCGGGTCGAGCGGTTGTTGCGGGGTCAGGCTCTGCTTTTCGCCCGCCATGTCGTTCTTGCGCATCTTGCGAAAGTGGCCCTTGAGCAGGTTGCGGTAAATCAACGCATCGCGGTTGTAGAAGGCCAGGGACAACCAGCCGTCTTTTTTCGTCAATTGATGCAATACCGGCAAAATCGCGTGAGGTTCGGCCAGCCATTCCAGCACGGCATGGCACAGGACCAGGTCGTAGGGTTCGGTGAGCTGACCGAGCAGTTCCTGCCACGGTGCCTGGATGAAAGTCGCGCTCTGCCCCGCCTCGGCGAAACGTTGGCGGGCGCCTTCGAGCATCGGTTCGGCGGGCTCGGCCAGCGTGACGTCGTGACCACGCTGGGCCAGCCACAACGACATGTGGCCCAGGCCGGCGCCGATGTCGAGCACACGCAGCGGCCGGTCCGGCAGGGTTTCGGCCAGGTCGGCCTGAAGCACCGCCAGGCGGATTGCGCCTTTGGCCCCGCCGTAGATTTTTTCGGCGAAGCGTGTCGCCAGTTGATCGAAATGACGATCACTCATCAGCTGAACCTCTTTTCGCTGTCCGCGAGTTTGCTGAGCACGACTTCATTCATGTCCAGCCCCAACTCGCTGCACAGCAGCAATAAATAGAGCACGATGTCGCCGACTTCCTGCCCGGCATGGGCGAGCTTGTCGGCCGGCAATTGACGCGACTGGTCTTCGGTCAGCCACTGGAAAATCTCCACCAGCTCGGACATTTCCACGCTGGCGGCCATGGCCAGGTTTTTCGGGCTGTGGAATTGCCGCCAGTCGTTGCGGTCACGGATGGCATGCAGGCGTTCGGTCAGTTCAACAAGGTTCATCGGGCTCTCCTGAAGGCGTATAGCTTCGGGGGGATGGCCGGGGATGGCAAGGGCGCTTTTCCCACAGGTGCAGTGCAACCCTCTATGCTTGTGGGGAACTCGCCACTGCGATCAATGGCCCAAGGCTCAACCACTTACATCAGGACGTTAACGACATGCAGGTAGAAGGTTTTTTCGAATGGCTCGGCCAGGCGCTCGGTTCGGTCATCCGCTTTATCGTTGACGCCCTCAGTGGCTTGTTCAACCTGTTGAGCCACGCCGGCAGCAACTTTGTCGATGGGTTGTCCCGGACACTGGGGATGGACACTTCGATCATCAACATCATTGCGCTGATCCTGGGGTTGATGCTGTTGTGGTCGGCGATTCGGGCGTTCATGAATGCGTCGGTCATCATGGGGATTATCTGGTTGCTGTTGGGGCTGTGGCTGCTGAGCTGGATCATCCACTGACACCCAAAAATCTCTGTAGGAGCGAGCCTGCTCGCGATTGATCATTCCCACGCAGAGCGTGGGAACGATCACCTCCAACTATCGCTACAATGCCGGCTTCGCCAAGGAGCCTGCATGTCCAACCTGATTGCCGACTGGCGTGACCGCCCGACCCATCGCCGGGTCTGGGCGCTGGCTGCGCCGATGATTCTGTCGAACATTTCCGTACCGCTGGTGGCGCTGGTCGACAGTACGGTCATCGGCCACCTGCCCCACGCCCATCAGTTGGGGGCCGTCGCTATCGGGGCCAGTTTGTATACCTTCCTGGCCTGGGCCATGGGTTTTCTGCGCATGGGCTCCACCGGTTTCGCGGCGCAGGCTGCCGGCCGCGGGGATGGCGCAGCGTTGCGGCAGATTTTGCTGCAAGGCTTGTTATTGGCGATGGGGCTGGCGATTGTCCTGGGGGCCGCGGGTGTTCCCTTGAGCGGCGTCGCGCTGCACTTCATGCAACCCTCGGCAGAGCTGGATCAACTGACCCGCGAGTTTTTCCACACGCGGCTGTTCGGACTGCCGGCAGCGCTGGCCAGTTATGCATTGGTCGGCTGGTTCCTCGGCACCCAGAACGCCCGGGCGCCGCTGGCGATTCTGCTGAGCACCAACCTGGTGAACATCGCGCTGAACCTGTGGTTCGTCCTTGGGCTGGAATGGGGCGTGGTCGGTGCCGCCCGCGCCTCGGTGATTGCCGAATGGAGCGGCGCACTGATCGGTTTGCTGATGACGCGCAAAGCCTTGCACGCCTACCCCGGTCATATCGTCTGGGCCGCGTTGGCCCTGTGGCAGAGTTGGCGGCCATTGCTGGCGGTCAATCGCGACATCTTCATCCGCAGCCTGGCGCTGCAATCGGTGTTTTTCCTGATCACCGTGCAAGGCGCGCGACTTGGCGATGCCACCGTTGCCGCCAACGCACTGCTGCTGAACGGCTTACTGCTGACGGCCCACGCACTGGACGGTTTGGCGCATGCCGTGGAAGCCCTGTGCGGGCACGCCATCGGCGCCCGTGATCGAGGGGCGCTGCGGCGTTCTCTGGTGGTCGCCTGCGGCTGGTCATTGCTGGCGAGCCTGGGCTTTGCCGTGCTGTTTGCGTTCGCCGGGCATGTGTTTATCGAGATGCAGACGAACATCCAGAGCGTGCGCGACACCGCCTTCATCTACCTGCCCTACCTCGCCGCGCTGCCGCTGATTGCGGTATGGAGTTACCTGCTCGACGGGCTGTTCATCGGTGCCACTCGCGCCCGGGAAATGCGCAACGGCATGCTGTTGACCGTGGTTCTGCTGCTGCCTTTCGCCTGGGCGCTGCAAGGCTTGGGCAACCATGGACTGTGGATCACCTTTCTGCTGTTCATGGTGTTGCGCAGCCTGACCCTCGGTGCGTTTGCCTGGTACTTGCGCAAGAACGACGGCTGGTTCACTGGATGATGGGGTCAGGGCCCTCTCTGGGTTGAGCGTTCTGCCACAGGGTGCGCAGGCTATCGAGACGCGCCTGCTGGGTGGCGCCCGACAAAGGCAGTTCAGGCTTTGCGCCGGGGTGCTGCAAACGTAGCCACAACCAGCCGTCGAGCACCGGTCGCTCGCTGAAGCCCAGCGCCAGCCCTTCCCTCAGATGGGACCATAGACGGGTGTAATCGCGACCGGTGGATTGGCTCCAGCGCCAGGCATGCTGCTCCAGCAGGCAGGTTTGCAAAGCGTCGCGCTGACGCGCACTGAGATCTTCCTCAATCCCTAGCGGTTTGACGACAAGCCCTGGATTGAACAACTGCTGCCAGCCCTGACAACCGATGGCCCGATCAGCCCAGGTTCCACCGAACCAGCGTATCTGCCGGATCGGACCGAGCCAGCGACTCAGTTCCGGGGCATCGCAGGCATCGAAAAAGTAACTGGCCGTGTGGGAGTTGTAGAAACTCAGCAAGGCGCGGTGGTGCAGGCCAACAGTGACGGTGAGCATGCGGCGTAAATGCTCGAGCAACTGTGACGCAGGCGCCTGACTGACCAGCCACAACCCGCTCCAGAGGTGGGGTTCGCGCAGACAACGCTCGGCCAGCGCCGGGCATCCCTTGAGGTCGACCAGCACGGGCCCGTGATCCCGTAACGACTGCCATTCGGTGTCGTCAAACAGCCCGTACTGGCGGACGTGGGCAAAGGGTTGCCGCAGCGTTGCTCCGGCCCCGGGTACGCCCGGCACATCGAGCAAGAGCCATTGTGAAGTTGGATCGGGAGCCTGGGCGGCAATCATGGTGCACCGCTCTGGCCAAGCTGTGTCGCTGCCCGGCACGCGCAAAGGACTTGTGTGCAATGTACGAAACTGCCCCCGCCGGGTAGCAGACACAGCAACACCAACGGTTCGCTGGACTGTAACAGGCGCAACAATCCATCAACCGACACATTGTTATCCGCCACCACAGCGGGCTGCGCATCGGCCAAGCCTGGCGCCTGGGCGACTGGCGGGCCGCAAAGAAATCCGGTGATGAGCGGTTGATCGGGATCGCCTTCGATAAAGCTCACCAGCACCTCAAGACCTTCTCTCATTGGCAGGGTGTGGGCGCCGCTCAATTCAGGCGCTATCGACAACCAACAGTGGCTGGGGGCCGCGCCTTCGCCCTGATAGAGCCAGTCAAATTGCACCGCGACAGGTCTGGCTACATCGGGTTGAGGCTCATCGACTTCGACCACCCAAGCCCGTTGCAGGCTGTGCATTCGGGGGCCAGTGGACAAATTCATCGGAGGCAACTCTGTGCCGTCCTGAACATGCCCGTCACCCAAGACCAGACAATGACCACGCCTGCGGTGCTCGAAGTGGTAATGCAGGCGTTCCTGCGCGCATAGCCGCTGGAAAAACTGCAGGTCCGATTCCTGATACTGCGTGCAGAAATCCCGAGGCGGGTAATCGCCGGTCAACTCGAAACGCCGATCCTTGCCGGCAATGCCATGTTCCTTGAGTACCTGGGCGAGGATCTCCGGGACCGAACGGTTGCTGAAAATACGCTGGCTGAATCGCTGGGCCAGGCAGGCCAGTTTCGGCTTCAGGCGTACACGACAGCGCCTGGGTGTGGCGCTCTGTCCGGCCTGGACCAGTTCATGCAACTGTCCGTGAAAACCGTTTCCCGGTGGACCGACATGCAAAAAGGCCGGCCGGTACAACAGGCTTGCCAGGTCCAGTGCCGGATCGTCAATCAGCAGCTCCATGTTGAACTCAAAAGGTTCGCTGATCGCGTCACTGCCGCTAAAGGCCAAGACCGCAAAGGGATCAGGCAGACCCTCTACATCCAGACGAAATGACGGCTCGTTGGCTGGATCGAACATCGGCGATTCTCTACAGGAGGGGCGGCTGGGGATTCTCTCTGAGAGAGTTGGCCGAGTAGAGAGCTGAACTACAACTTAGGAAATGACCTACGCGAAAAGAAGACCACATCGCAGGGATAGACGAGGATGTGAGTCATTTCGCGGGAAATCAAAGACGCGTCGCACCAGGTCATCTGAAATTTCCGCAGCGTGCGGAACATTTTCAGACAACCTGATGGGAGCGGTGCCCTACCTTACGAAGACAGGTAAGACGAACGGGTCAGGCCCAGGCGCAGAGCGTCGAGGAACTGGGTGCGCTCGGCCGCGGTGATGCGTGCACTGGCGCACTTGTCGCGGTAGTGGGTCATCAACTCTTCCGGCGACAAGTGCACGTAACGCAGCATGTCTTCGATGGTGTCGTGGGTTTCGATACCGGCGTGGTACACGCTGCCGTCGGCGTTCTGGTAGATGTTCACCGAGTCGGTGTCACCGAACAGGTTGTGCATGTCGCCGAGGATTTCCTGGTAAGCGCCGACCAGGAAGATCCCCAGCAGGTAGTCTTCACCTTCGTTCAGTGCGTGTACCGGCAGGCTGGTTTCGATGCTCTGCTCGTCGACGTACTGCTTGATCTTGCCGTCGGAGTCGCAGGTCAGGTCTTGCAGCACGGCGCGGCGCAGCGGCTCCTCGTCGAGACGGTGCAGAGGCAGGATCGGCAGGACCTGGCCGATGGCCCAGGTGTCCGGCAGGCTCTGGAACACCGAGAAGTTGCAGATGTACTTGTCGGCCAGCTTGTCGTTGAGTTCGTCGAGCACCTGGCGGTGCGAACGCTGACGGGCTTTCAACGAGTTGTGCAGGCGACGGCACACGGCAAAGTAGCATTGCTCGGCCAGGGCTTTTTGCGCCAGGGTCAGCTTGCCGTCGGCGTACTGGGTGGCCACGTCGCTCATGTAGTGCGTCGCGCGCCAGTAGGTTTCGGTGACCATCTCGATGTCGGTCGGGCCCAGCAGGTCAACCAGCCATTGCACGGTTTCCGGCAGTTCTTCCTTGTTGTCGATCTGCGGCACGTCGTCGTTGTGTTTCTCGACGTCGGTGACCTGCACCACCAGCATGGCGTGGTGAGCGGTCAGGGAGCGCCCGCTTTCAGAGAAGATGTTCGGGTGCGGCAGGTTCTGCGCGTCGCAGAATTCCTTGAGCATCCCGACCACGACACCGGCGTAATCGTCCATGTCGTAGTTGATCGAACTGGCGTTACGCGAATGCGTACCGTCGTAATCAACGCCCAGACCGCCGCCCACGTCGATGTGATCCACTGGCAGGCCGAGGTTGCGCAGTTCGCCGTAGTAACGAATCGCTTCCTTGAAACCGTGCTGGTAGTCCGCCAGGTTGGCGATCTGCGAGCCCATGTGGAAGTGCAGCAGGCGAATGCCCTGATCCAGGCCCGCTGCGCGGAAACGCTCAACCACCGACAGCAATTGTGCCGCCGACAGACCGAATTTGGATTTCTCGCCGCCGGTGTCCGCCCATTTGGACGAGGCCAGGGACGACAGACGTACGCGCAGGCCGACCTGAGGCTTGACCTTCAGCGAGGCCGCTTCTTCGATCACCAGGCCGACTTCGGATTCTTTCTCGATCACGATAAAGACGTTGTGACCCAGCTTCTGGCCCATCAGCGCCAGACGAATGAACTCGCGGTCCTTGTAACCGTTGCAAACGATGGTGCCGCCCTTCGGCGCCAGCGCCAATACCGCTAGCAACTCTGGCTTGGAGCCGGCTTCCAGACCAATGGAGACGTCCTGGGTCGCAATGATGTTTTCAATCACCGCTTCTTGCTGGTTCACCTTGATCGGGTACAGCGCGGTGTACTTGCTCTGGTATTCCAGACGCTCGATGTTCGCATCGAAGGCGCCGGTCAGCTGACGCACGCGGTCTTGCAGGATATCCGGGAAACGCACCAGCAATGGCAAGGACAAACCGCTTTTGCGCAGTTGGTCGACTTGCTCGAACAGATCAATAGGCGAACTGGTCGGACCGTTCGGACGAACTTCGACGCGACCGGCGTCATTGATCGCGAAATACCCGGCCCCCCAATGGCGAATCCCGTAAACACTGCGGCTGTCCGCAACTGTCCATTGGCTGCCATCGTCTTTGCGTGTGCGTCGTACGGACATTGAAGTCCCCTATAAAGAAGTCATAGAGCGTCGCCTGGGTTCAGGCCGGCGCAGTCTAAAGAATGAAAATGACGATTAGCCTGCATGCAAGGGCGATAGACCTCACATTCAGGTTTGAGTTTAGAAACCAGTCAGAACAGGCTCTGTGAAAACCATGTAGACGACGCCAGACCCGTTTTCAGGACTGGATCAAGCCGAGGGTGGTTTTCACAGAGGCTGCTAGCCGCCGGACTTCTTCGCTTTGAAACCGAGTTTGATCAGCTCGCCCAAGAGTAGCTCGACATGATCGCCCTGGATTTCAATGATCCCGTCTTTCAACGCTCCGCCTGTGCCACAACGTTTTTTCAACGTGGTGGCCAGTTCCTTGAGCGCGTCTTCGGCCAACGGCACGCCGGTGATGGTGGTCACCGTCTTGCCGCCACGGCCCTTGCTTTCGCGACGCACGCGAGCGATGCCGTCGCCGGCCGGGATAACGGTCTGTTTGCAGATACAGGCGTCCACCGGTTTACTGCAATCCGGGCAATGACGACCTGCGTCGGTGGAAAATACCAGGCCACCAAGGGCGGCGAAGGATGCGGCTTTTTTGGCCACCGGCAATCCTCTTGGGAGGACAAAGACTGGTCGCGGCAACCTGGGCAGGAGCCATCGACCGCGAAGCCCCACTCAGGCAGGGGCAGCGCTACTGAACCAGACGTGCGGGTTCAGCTTGAAAAGGTCGCGCAGTGTAACGGCAAAAAGCCGACTTGCTAAGAGCCAATCGGCGCCAATTTACAGCTCTTTTGCGACGCCATCCCGTTGCGCGCGCAGATAGCGCTTCAACGCCGCCAGAGAGTCCGGGCAATAAGGCTTTTGCTGGATTTCCAGCATGACCTGATCGATGGGCATAAAGCACGCTTCAAGCACCTCTTCGGGCTGCAGAATCAACGGCCCGTCCCAGACCGCCGAAAACGCCGAACACCAGAGCCGGTTGCCGGTGTCTTCAAAGAAGAAGTGATCGTGGGCGGTCAGTTCCACACCGCTCACGCCCAGCTCTTCTTCCAGCTCGCGGGCAGCTGACTCGGCGTAGGTTTCGCTGGCGAGCACCATGCCCCCTGCCGCCACATCCCAGTACCCCGGATAAATGGCTTTGCTCAAGGTTCGGCGGTGCACACAGAGATCACCGGCCGAATTGAACAGCATGATGTAGGTGCCGCGCCCGATCAGCCCACGCTCGCGCAAATCGGAACGGACCAGGGCGCCAAGCAGGTTGTCCTGCTCGTCGACCCAGGCGATCTGTTCGGCATCCGAGGCCGCGCGATGGGCGGCCTCTTTGGCGTTATCAACCATGACTCAGCCTTGATTGAGCAATTGACGCAGATCGATCACTGCAGCGTTGGCCCGGGAAATATAGTTGGCCATAACCAGCGAGTGGTTAGCCAGTACACCGAAGCCGCTGCCGTTGAGGATCATCGGGCTCCAGACCGGCTCCTGCGATGCTTCCAGCTCACGGATGATCTGGCGCACGCTGACCGTGGCGTTTTTCTTGGCCAATACGTCGGCGAAGTCGACTTCGATGGCGCGCAGCAGGTGAGACAGTGCCCAGGCCTGACCGCGAGCCTCGTAGAACACATTGTCGATCTGCATCCACGGCGTCTCGACGATTTCTTCGTCCACCTGTGGCACTTGCCCTGGCGTCAGGACTTCGGTTTTCAGCGAAGTGTTGAGTTTGACCCGACCGACGCTGGCCGACAGGCGTTGCGACAGCGAACCCAGGCGGGTGCCGACGTCACCGAGCCAGTTGTTCAGGTTGTCGGCGCGGGCATAGAACAGGGCGCTTTTCTGGTTAGGATCGGACAACCGCGCCTGATAGCGGCTCAGCGAATTGATGCCTTCCTGATACTCGGACTCACTGGAAGGCAGCACCCAGCTCTTGTTGTCGAAGTTGAAACGCGGTTCGGCCTTGGCCAGGTCGGCGTCTTCGGCCGATTGCGACTGGGAGCGGGCGAAGTCTTTACGCAGTGCACGGCTCAGGTCGCGAACCTGGACCAGCACGCCATATTCCCAGCTTGGCATGTTGTCCATCCACAGGCCCGGCGGGAAACGGTCGTTGGAAATGTAGCCACCCGGTTTGGTCAGCAACGTACCGGCGACGGTCTTGAGGGTTTCCACTGTGGTGTAGCCGACGACCATCTGCTTGCCTTCTTTCTCGGCAGCGATCTGGGCATTTTGCTGGACCGGGAACAGCGCGGGCTCCTCGCTCCAATACCAACCCAGGGCAATCGCCACCAGCAGGTAAAGGCCGATCAAGGTGGCCAGCGCCCGGCTGAACAGCAGGCCGCCGATATAACTGCGGGTGGCCGACTTCGGTTCAGCGGCACGTTCAGGGGCACTGCCCGCGCGGTTCTTCCAGTCCAGCATGGCGATATCCTTTCAATCACTTGAGTTCATCGGTTCGACCACAACCCTACGCCATCGTGCCTCGTTTTGCCGCGTATTAATCGGCGCGCTGCTGTGAGCCAGGATTGCATCGTCGAGGCGCCACTATAAAGGAAGCACACGCCTTGAGCCTATCCGACCAGCCGGTCACAAACTGAATGACGCCGCATTACAGATTATTGACGTACGACACTCGTGCAATTGCAAAGAGGTGCTAGCATAGAGCCACCAGTCGATCTCAGCTTTTACCCTAACTAGTAGTCAGGATATGACCGAGCCAGAAGACCCCAGCCGTGAGCGCCTCAAGCACCACTTTGCCCAGCGGGTAATTCATCAGGCACGTCAAATTCTTGAGATCTGGCAGCGCCTGCAACGCAGTGAGTGGTCCATCACCGACTTATCGGAACTGAGCGAGGCGAACCTGCGCCTGTTGCGGTTTGCCGAGCGCTTCGAACAACCGGAACACACTCAACTGGCGCGCCACATCGGCCAGTCGCTGGAGGCTGTCGACGCCAATCGCGGACGCCTGAGCAGCGGGCTGATCACCGACCTCAATCGCTTGATGCAGCGCCTGTCGCGTACCGGCCTGCGGCATGGCGATCAGTACGAACAAACCTTCCTGCCGCCGTTGCGCAAGCCGATCTACGTGATGCTGCAGGATCACGACCGCGCTGAGCGCCTGGCCAAGCAACTGGAATTTTTCGGGCTCAGCGCCCAATCCCTCGACAGCGTTGCCGCGTTCCGCGCCTCGATGGTCGAGCGTTTGCCCGCTGCAATCGTCATGGACGTGGACTTCAGTGGCCCCGGTATCGGCCTGAAACTGGCCGCCGAAGCCCAGGAAGGTCTCGATCATCGCCTGCCGCTGTTGTTCTTCAGCCTGCACGAAACCGACACCCCAACCCGTCTGGCCGCCGTGCGCGCCGGCGGCCAGGAGTTTCTCACCGGCACCCTGGAGGCTTCGAGCCTGCTGGAGAAAATCGAAGTCCTGACCTGCGTCGCCCAGTACGAACCTTATAAAGTGCTGATCATTGACGACTCCCGCGCCCAGGCCCTGCACACCGAGCGCCTGCTCAATAGCGCCGGGATCGTCACGCGCACGTTGATCGATCCGATTCAGGCCATGGCCGAACTCTCGGACTTTCAGCCTGACCTGATCATCCTCGACATGTACATGCCGACCTGCACCGGTACGGAACTGGCCAAGGTGATCCGTCACAACGACCGTTACGTCAGCGTCCCGATCATTTACCTGTCGGCCGAAGACGATCTGGACAAGCAGCTCGACGCGATGAGCGAAGGCGGCGACGACTTCCTGACCAAACCGATCAAGCCGCGCCACCTGATCACCACCGTGCGCAACCGCGCGGCGCGGGCACGCAATCTGAAAGCCCGGATGGTCCGCGACAGCCTGACCGGCTTGTACAACCACACGCACATTTTGCAATTGCTTGAAGACTGCAGTTTCCGCTCCCGCCGTGAGAACAAGCCGCTGAGCTTTGCGATGCTCGACATCGACCACTTCAAACGGGTCAACGATAGCCACGGGCATCCTATGGGCGACCGGGTGATCAAGAGCCTGGCGCTGTTCCTGAAGCAACGCCTGCGCAAGACCGACTTCATCGGCCGCTATGGCGGTGAAGAATTCGCAATCGTCATGCCTGACACCGACCTCGCATCGGCTTATGCCGTGCTGGATGAAATTCGTCAGCGCTTTGCCGAAATCCACTATCCGGCGCAGCCTCAAGACCTGTGGTGCACGTTCAGTGCCGGCGTGGTGGAGTTGTGCGAGCACTCCGACAGCCTGATGATGGCCAGCCAGGCAGACGAGGCGCTGTACCGCGCCAAGGACGCCGGACGAAATCGTGTTCAGGCGGCGCGAACGTCACAGCAAAGTGCCACTTTTTCATCAGAATCCACCGATTCGGTCATAACCCTGTAACACAAACGCAATAAATTCAGGCGCTTACCATTCTGCCGTTGGTAGACCCGCTATGCGCCTGAAGCTGCTGACCAATCTCAACACCCTCCTTTTAGTCGCTGTGTGCTTGGCCCTTGGCGCCACGCTGTGGTGGTCGCAAAAGGCCTTGGAGCGCCCCTATCTGTTGATGGAGCGTTACCTGGGGCTGTCCCAGCAATTTCAGAATGAAGTCGCGCGCAATATCGAGGACTACCTCGCCAGTGGCGATGCCCTGCGCCTGAGCAGCGCCAGCCAGGCGATTGATGTCTTGCAAAAAGATCTGGCCGAGCTGCCACCGGCACTGGCCGAGACCTTGCGCCCGAGCCTGTCGACGCTGGATGAGTTCAGCAAAACCGACCTGTTGGCCGCCGGCAAACTCGCGGGCGACCCGCAGGCATTGCTGCTGCAAGCCGAGCGCGAACTCGGCGCCAGTCTTGACCAGCTCAACCAGTACGCCAGCGCAAACGCGGCTTACCTGACGCCGCTGCTCGCCGCTTCTCAACATCTGGGCAAACTCTCTCTGGCCCGGGACAAACTGGTCAGCAGCGGCCGCAGCGAACTGGCCGCCGACGTCGAGCGTGAAGTGGCCAGCATCCGTGCTCAGGCGGAACTGCTGGCCAGCTTGCCGTTGCTCGGCGTAGCCGCCAAGACAGAATCCAGCACCGATGATTTCGCCTCGATGATGGGGTTGGAGAACAACGAGAAAGCCGCCGCGGAAGACGCTGGTGTCGGCCTCAAGCGTGAACTCAACAGCCTGCTCACACGCTACCCGGCCGAGCTGTCGCGCACCCGTGATCAGATCCAGAAACGCACCGACCTCAGTGCCGCCACACACCTGAAAATCGCCGCCGTGCAGCAAGCGATTGCCGGACTCGAACCGGTGGTCCGCGCGCAGCACGGGCAGATTCAGGGCGAAGTGCGCTTGATGCAGGGTGTGATGATCGGGCTGATCCTGCTGATCGCACTGCTCATCGATACCCTGCAACGACGGCTGGCCCGAACCCTGACCAACCTGGCGCCAGCCCTGTCCACCTGGGCCGAAGGCGACTTCAGCCGCGACATCGAGCTGGGCAATACCAATCGCGAATTGCATGACATCCAGGCGTCGCTCAATCGCTTGCGCGCCTACCTGGTGGATCTGGTCGGGACCATTCGTCTCAACGCCGAGCAGGTCGCCGGCAGCAGCCGAACCCTGGCCGACCTGAGTAACGACCTGCACAGCGGTGCCGAACATCAAGCCGGCGACACCGCCCTGATCCGCGATTCCCTTGGTGAACTGGAGGCGACCATTCAACAAGTCGCCGGCGATGCCAGCCAGGCCGCGGATGCCAGTCGCCATGCTGGCCTGGCGGTGGAACACGGTCAGAAAGTCATTGGCCTGAGCCTGACCGGCCTGCATGCGCTGGTGGGTGAAGTGCAGGGCAACGCGCAGATGATCGAGCACCTGGCGGAAGAGTCGGCGACCATCGGCGGCGTGCTGACAGTAATCCGCTCGATTGCCGACCAGACCAACCTGCTGGCCCTGAACGCCGCCATCGAAGCGGCCCGCGCTGGCGAGATGGGGCGCGGGTTTGCGGTGGTGGCGGAAGAGGTTCGCTCACTGGCGCAACGCACCGCAGGCGCGACAGCAGAGATCCAGACACTGATTGCCGGCCTGCAAACCGCCGCGCGTCAGTCGGTAGAGGGCATGCGCGCGCAGGTCGAACACGCCGAAGCCACGGCCAGTCAGGCGCAGGCGGCAGATGGTGCGCTGGATAAAATCGTCGGCGCGATCCAGACCATTGCCGACACGGCTGTGCGCATCGCCGATGTCACCGCCCAGCAGAGTGGCGCGGTCAGCGAGATTCGCGATCACAGTGAGCGCATCCATCAATTGGGTGGGGATAACTTGCTGCGCATTGGTGAAGGGCGTGAGCAAGGGGAGAATCTGTTGGTGCTGGGCGGGCGGCTGCGTACCGCCGTTCAGGCTTTCCGCGTCTGATAGACCCCTTTCGCGAGCAAGTTCGCTCCCTCAGGGATATGCGTTCCCCCTGTGGGAGCGAGCTTGCTCGCGATGGCGTCGGTACAACCACCACCGAACGCCCCGCCCTGCACACCCGCGCGCCGTCCGCTATCATGCCCCCAATTCCGATACGCGAGATTGTCATGCGCCGTTTGCTCTGCCTGCTGCTTTTAGTGCTCGCCCTGCCGGCCACCGCCGCCGGGTTGCTGGACACCCGACCCAGCTCCACCCTGGGCTCGATCAACAACAGCGCCGACTTCCTGCCGGTGCGCGAAGCCTTTCAACTGAGCCTGGTAGACAGCACGCCGCAATCGATCAAGCTGCGTTTCGTCGCCACCGAAGGCTATTACCTCTATCGCCATCGTTTCCAGTTTCGGGCTGACCCGGCCGAGGTAACGCTGGGCGTCGCCCAACTGCCCAAGGGCGAACAGAAGCACGACGAGTACTTCGGCGATGTCGAGGTGTATCACGGGATCATCGAGGTGGAACTGCCGCGCACCGATCAGCGCGCCTTCACGCTGGCCGTAACCTATCAGGGTTGCGCCGACAAAGGCCTGTGCTATCCGCCGGAAACCGAACGCCTGAGCATTAATGGCATCGGTGCTCCTGATCAGGCCCCGACGCAAAACTGGGGATGGCGTGAACTCGCGCTGTTTTTCCTCGCCGGCCTGGGTCTGACGTTCACGCCTTGCGTATTGCCGATGCTGCCCATTCTTTCCGGTGTGGTGTTGCGCGGTCAGGTCGGTGGTTTGCGCGGTTTCAATCTGTCTTTGGCCTACGTGCTGCCGATGGCCGCCTGCTTTGCCCTGCTGGGTGCACTGATGGGCCTGTTCGGCGCACAACTCAATCTTCAGGCGCGCCTGCAATCGGCCTGGGTGCTGGTGCCGTTCGCGACGTTTTTTGCGGTATTTGCCCTGGCCATGTTCGGCGTATTCGAACTCAAGCTGCCGCACGCCATCAGCAGTCGCCTGGATCGCATTGCCGGGCGCACGGAAGGCGGTTCGCTGTGGGGCGCCGCGGTGCTGGGCGTGGTGTCGAGCCTGCTGGTTTCGCCCTGCGTTTCGGCGCCGCTGGCCGGTGCGCTGCTGTACATCAGCGCCAGTGGCGATGCATTGGGCGGCGGTTTGAAGCTGTTCATGCTTGGCCTCGGCATGGGCGCGCCGCTGTTGCTGGTGGCTACCGGTGGCGCGGCCTGGCTGCCGAAAAGCGGGCCATGGCTGGTCTATGTGAAAAACGCGATTGGCGTGTTGTTACTGGGATTGGCGATCGGCCTGCTCAGCCGCGTACTGCCGGGCCAGATCACCTTGCTGCTGATCGGTTTGCTGGCCGGTGGTGTCGGCTTGTTCATGGGCGCGCTGGAGTTCGTCTACAAACCCCCTCGAAAACGCCTTGGCCAGTTGCTCGGGATGTTCCTGCTGTTTTACGCATTGGCCTGCTGGTTCGGGGCGTTCAGCGGACAGACCGATCCATTCAACCCCATCGGCCAATCGCGTGCGATTGCAGGTAACGCGCCTGCGCAAAACGCCGGTACCTGGCAAACCATCAACACGCCCTCAGAACTGGATCGCGTGCTCGCCGATGCTCAATCCTCCGGCACCCCGCTGTTGCTCGACTGGTACGCCGACTGGTGCATCAGTTGCAAAGTCATCGAACACGAAGTGCTCAACGACGCCAACGTCATCGAACGCCTGCAAGGCTATCGACTGGTTCGTTTCGATATCACCGCCAGCAATGCCGAACAACGCGCCCTGCTCGACCGTTACAAACTGTTCGGTCCTCCGGCCCTGATGTTTTTCGGCAAGGACGGTGTTGAGCGTGCCGATGTGCGAGTGATCGGCGAGATCAACGCCAAGGACTTCGCCGAACGTGTTGCGAAGGCAAATGACCGGATTTAATCAGCCGGTCACATATTTCGCGCAAACATCGGCTATCGTGCTGGCTATTGCATAGAACTGGACAGTCACAAAGGCTTTGCGGCATAGTCGCCGGGTTCTGACACTTGCACACAGATAACAAGGAACAGCAGATGGCGACCCTATTGGTGCTGCACGGCCCCAACCTGAACTTGCTCGGCACCCGTGAACCGGGCACCTATGGCGCTACGACACTGGCGCAGATCAACCAGGACCTGGAACGCCGCGCCCGTGAAGCCGGCCATCATCTGCTGCACCTGCAAAGCAACGCCGAGTACGAATTGATCGACCGCATTCACGCCGCTCGTGGCGAGGGTGTGGACTTCATTCTGATCAATCCAGCAGCTTTTACACACACAAGTGTCGCATTACGTGACGCGCTGCTGGCGGTGAGCATCCCATTCATCGAAGTGCATTTGTCTAACGTGCACAAACGCGAACCTTTCCGCCATCACTCTTACTTCTCCGACGTAGCGGTGGGAGTGATCTGCGGCCTTGGCGCCAGCGGTTATCGACTGGCCCTGGAGGCCGCCCTGGAACAGCTTGAACCACAAGCTATACGCCCCTGACCGACCCTTGGGAGTTGATGATTCATGGATATCCGTAAAGTTAAGAAACTGATCGAACTGCTGGAAGAGTCCGGCATCGACGAGCTCGAGATCAAGGAAGGCGAAGAGTCCGTACGTATCAGCCGTCATAGCAAGACGCCGGCTCAGCAATACTACGCACCTGCTCCAATGCAGCACGCTCCGGCACCTGCGCCTGTTGCTGCTGCTCCGGCTGCCGCCGCTGCACCTGCTGCACCGTCCGCACCTGTCCTGAACGGCACCGTAGCCCGTTCGCCGATGGTCGGCACCTTCTATCGCAAATCTTCGCCATCCTCGCCTTCGTTCGTTGAAGTTGGCCAGACCGTGAAGAAAGGCGACACCCTGTGCATCGTCGAAGCCATGAAGATGATGAACCACATCGAAGCTGAAACCAGCGGTGTGATCGAATCCATCCTCGTCGAAGACGGCCAGCCGGTTGAGTACGACCAACCGCTGTTCACCATCGTTTGAACCGCGGAGAAACTTTGATGACTGCGAAGTTGGAAAAAGTTCTGATCGCCAACCGCGGTGAGATTGCCCTGCGGATCCTGCGTGCCTGCAAAGAGATGGGCATCAAGACTGTCGCCGTTTACTCCAAGGCTGACAAAGAGCTGATGCACCTGGGCCTGGCAGACGAATCCGTCTGCATCGGTCCGGCCTCGGCCGCGCACTCTTACCTGCACATCCCGGCAATCATCGCCGCAGCTGAAGTGACCGGCGCTACTGCCATTCACCCAGGCTACGGTTTCCTTGCGGAAAACGCTGATTTCGCTGAACAGGTCGAGAACTCCGGCTTCGCCTTCATTGGCCCGAAAGCCGACACCATTCGCCTGATGGGCGACAAGGTATCGGCCAAGCACGCCATGATCGCTGCGGGCGTTCCAACCGTTCCGGGTTCCGACGGCCCGCTGCCTGAAGACGAAGAAACCGCTCTGCGCATCGGTCGCGAAGTCGGTTATCCGGTGATCATCAAGGCCGCTGGCGGCGGCGGTGGTCGCGGCATGCGCGTTGTGCATAAAGAAGAAGACCTGATCTCCTTTGCAAAACTGACCCGCACCGAAGCTGGCGCGGCGTTCGGCAACCCGATGGTCTATCTGGAAAAATTCCTGACCAACCCACGCCACGTGGAAGTCCAGGTACTTTCCGACGGCCAGGGTCACGCCATCCATCTGGGCGACCGCGACTGCTCGCTGCAACGTCGTCACCAGAAGGTTCTCGAAGAAGCGCCGGCACCGGGCATCGACGAGAAAGCACGCCAGGAAGTCCTCGCTCGCTGCGTCAAGGCGTGCATCGACATCGGCTACCGCGGCGCCGGTACCTTCGAGTTCCTTTACGAGAACGGCCACTTCTACTTCATCGAGATGAACACTCGTGTCCAGGTAGAGCACCCGGTTTCGGAAATGGTCACCGGCATCGACATCGTCAAGGAGATGCTCAGCATCGCCGCTGGCAACAAGCTGTCGTACACCCAGGACGACGTGGTGATCCGCGGTCACGCCCTGGAATGCCGTATCAACGCCGAAGACCCGAAAACCTTCATGCCGAGCCCAGGCACGGTCAAGCATTTCCACGCACCAGGCGGCAACGGCGTTCGCGTCGATTCGCACCTGTACAGTGGTTATGCCGTTCCGCCGAACTACGATTCGTTGATCGGCAAGCTGATCACCTACGGCGCAACCCGTGACGAAGCCATGGCGCGCATGCGCAATGCACTGGACGAAATCGTTGTCGACGGGATCAAGACCAACATCCCGCTGCACCGCGACCTGGTCCGTGATGAAGGCTTCTGCAAAGGGGGCGTGAACATTCACTACCTCGAGCACAAGCTGGCAGGCGAGAAGCACTAAGCTTCGACCCGATCAACAAAGCCGCCTTCGGGCGGCTTTGTTGTTTCTGGGTATTTCTTATGAGCTGCTACAGGGGCGCGTTGCACATGGCTTCTGCGTTTGGAGCCACCCCACTCCCACAAAACCTCCGCGCTCGCGTAAACTTGCGCGCTTCTCGCAGCCCGCTAGGCTGCAATCAATATTTTTCAAAGGTGCCCGCCATGCCTTGGCTGCAAGTCCGTCTCGCCATCAGCCCAGAACAAGCCGAAACCTACGAAGACGCTTTCCTTGAAGTGGGCGCCGTGTCGGTGACCTTCATGGACGCCGAAGATCAGCCGATCTTCGAGCCAGAACTCAACACCACGCCGCTGTGGTCGCACACGCACCTGCTGGCCCTGTTCGAGGGCGGCACCGAAGCCGCCAGCGTATTGGCCCACCTTGAGCTGCTGACCGGCAGCCCGCTGCCCGAGCATCACAGCGAAGTGATCGAAGACCAGGATTGGGAACGCAGCTGGATGGACGGCTTCCAGTCGATGCGTTTCGGTCAGCGCCTGTGGATCGTCCCGAGCTGGCACGCCGCACCCGAGCCTGACGCCGTGAATCTGCTGCTGGACCCGGGCCTGGCGTTCGGCACCGGCACCCACCCCACCACCGCGCTGTGTCTGGAATGGCTCGACGGTCAGGACCTGAAAGACTGCAACGTGCTCGACTTTGGCTGCGGTTCGGGGATTCTGGCGATTGCCGCCTTGCTGCTAGGCGCCAAGGAAGCCGTCGGCACCGACATCGACGTGCAGGCCCTGGAAGCCTCTCGCGACAATGCCGGGCGCAACAACATCGACGAAGCGCTGTTCCCGCTGTACCTGCCTGAAGACCTGCCACAGGTGAAGGCCGACGTACTGGTCGCCAACATCCTCGCCGGCCCGCTGGTTTCTCTGGCACCGCAACTGTCCAGCCTGGTCAAGCCGGGTGGTCGCCTGGCGCTGTCCGGGATCCTTGCAGAACAAGGCGAAGACGTTGCCGCCGCCTACGCTCAAGACTTCGATCTGGACCCGATTGCCAATCGCGATGGCTGGGTGCGCATCACCGGCCGTCGGCGCTAGAATGAACGCCTGCATAAACCGGATCGCCGCATGACCGACAGCTTCGTCACCCAGTGCCCGCATTGCCAAACCAGCTTCCGCGTCAGCCATGCTCAGTTGAGCGTGGCACGCGGAGTGGTTCGTTGCGGCTCGTGCTTGCAAGTGTTCAACGCGGCCAAGCAGCTGCTTGAGCAACGGGCCGACAAGGAAGCCGTCAAACCGGTAACCCCGGCCATTGTTGAGCCACCAGCGCCACGCGCGATCAGCCAAAAGCAGTGGACGGCCTCCGAACTGGATCTGGACAGCCTGGACCTGGACGAAGAACTCGCCCGGCTCGAACAGCGGGAGATCCAGCCGACCAAGGAGTTTGGCCGGCACCGCGAAGACGGCCTCAGCGCCCGGCGCGACTCTAGCGAGCACGACGAAGAACAGTGGTCCGACAGCCTCTTCAGCGAATCGGCCGCCGACCGCGCCCAACCGGTAGAGACCGAACACCCGGAAACAGCCCCCGAACCGGACAACCACGAACGCACCGAGCCTTCGTTTTCGCTGGAACCGGTTGATCTCGATGATGAACCCCAGGTGCCCCATCTGCGCCTGCACGACCCTCTCGACGCCCCGCTCAACCATGAACGCCTGTCGGCAACCGAGGCACTCGACGACGACCTGCCGTCGATCGAACCGCTGCGCAAACGTCGCGAGCGCAGCGAGCCGGGCGTGCGCGCCGAGGTATTGCAAGACCTGACCGATGACCCACTGCAACTGGACTGGCAAAAACGTCGCTCCCCCTGGGGCCGACGCTTGTTCTGGATGCTGCTGGTCTTGCTCGGCGCTGCGGCGCTGGCCGGCCAATACATTGCATACCATTTCGACGAATTGGCCCGCCAGGACCAGTACCGCCCCTGGTTCCAGCAGCTGTGCCCGCAACTCGGCTGCACGGTGCCATCCAAAGTCGACATTGCAAAAATCAAAAGCAGCAACCTGGTGGTCCGCAGCCATCCGGAGTTCAGTGGCGCGCTGGTGGTCGATGCGATTATCTACAACCGCGCGCCGTTCTCGCAGCCCTTCCCGCTGCTGGAGCTGCGCTTTGCCGACCTCAATGGCCACTTGATCGCCAGCCGTCGCTTCAAACCCGGCGAGTACCTCAACGGCGACCTCGAAGGCATGGCGGAAATGCCACCGCAAACGCCGATCCACATCGCGCTGGATATTCTCGACCCGGGCGCCAAAGCGGTGAACTACAGCCTGAGCTTCCACTCCCCCGAGTGAAACGCTTCACCGCTACAAGCCTGGCGGCAGATTTCTGACTGGGACCGTCCGTACCAAACTGCTGGCAATAACAGAATAACTGTTCAGATTTTGTTCAATTCAGCCTTTATCCAGTCATCGAGAGCGGGTATCATGCCAACCCTTTTTCGAACTCTAATGATCCGGCCCCACAACAGGGAAGTCCTATGTCGGCGGTACGCATCGGTCCATACACATTGCAAAACGGCTTGATTCTCGCCCCGATGGCGGGAGTCACCGACCAACCCTTTCGTCAGCTGTGCAAGCGATTGGGTGCGGGGCTGGTTGTCTCGGAAATGGTCACCAGCGACATGAGTTTATGGAACACCCGCAAGTCGCGGATGCGCATGATCCACGAAGGTGATCCCGAGCCACGCTCGGTCCAGATCGCCGGTGGTGATGCACAGATGCTGGCGGACGCGGCCCGGGCCAACGTCGAGCTGGGTGCGCAGATTATTGATATCAACATGGGCTGCCCGGCGAAGAAGGTCTGCAACAAGGCTGCCGGTTCTGCGTTGTTGAAGGATGAAGCATTGGTCACCGAGATCCTGCAGGCCGTCGTGGCTGCGGTTGATGTGCCGGTGACCCTGAAGATCCGTACCGGCTGGGACCGGGACAACAAGAATGGTTTGACGGTGGCGAAGATCGCCGAGCAGGCAGGCATTACGGCGTTGGCGGTCCATGGCCGCACCCGTGCCGACCTCTACACCGGTGAAGCCGAGTACGACACCATTGCCGCGATCAAGCAGGCGGTGTCGATGCCGGTCTTTGCCAACGGCGATATCGATTCACCAGAAAAAGCCCGGTACGTGTTGGACGCGACCGGTGCCGATGGCTTGTTGGTAGGCCGGGCAGCCCAAGGGCGGCCATGGATTTTTCGCGAGATCGACCATTTCCTGCGTACCGGCGAGAAACTCCCGGCGCTGGAATTGATCGAGGTGGAACGCATTCTGCTAGAGCATCTGGCTGCCCTGCACGTCTTCTATGGCGATGTCATGGGTGTCCGGATCGCTCGAAAGCATGTGGGCTGGTATCTCGCAACCTTGCCGGGCGCCAGGGAGTTTCGCGCCCACTTCAATCGTTTGGAAGATACGGAAGCACAATGCGCCAACGTTCAGGGCTTCTTCGCCGAACGTTACAAGAGCCTGACAGGGGACGGAGAAGGGGTGGCCGCATGACGATGATGACCGAGACTTTAGTGAGTGGAACAACACCCGTGAGCGACAACGTGAATTTGAAACAGCACCTCAATACGCCCAGCGAAGAAGGTCAGACCCTTCGCGGGAGTGTCGAGAAGGCGCTGCACAATTATTTCGCCCACCTTGAGGGCGCTGCCGTCACGGATGTGTACAACCTGGTGCTCTCCGAAGTCGAGGCTCCCCTGCTCGAGTGCGTGATGAACTACGTCAAGGGCAACCAGACGAAGGCCAGCGAGCTGCTCGGACTCAACCGGGGCACGCTGCGCAAGAAACTCAAGCAGTACGATTTGCTGTAAGCATTCAATCAAACCAGAAAGGCGCCCGCGTAAAAACGGTCGCCTTTTTTGCTGACTCCTTTGCTTTTGATGGAAATTGAAATGACCGACCAGACTACCCGCCTGCCGATCCGCCGCGCCTTGATCAGCGTTTCCGACAAGACCGGGATCCTCGAATTCGCCAAAGAGCTTGAAGCCCTGGGCGTCGAGATCCTCTCTACCGGCGGGACGTTCAAGCTGCTGCGTGACAACGGTGTTGCCGCAGTGGAAGTCGCGGATTACACCGGTTTCGCAGAAATGATGGACGGTCGGGTGAAAACCCTGCACCCGAAAATCCACGGCGGGATCCTCGGTCGTCGCGGTATCGACGACGCGATCATGAACGAGCACGGCATCAAGCCGATCGATCTGGTCGCGGTCAACCTGTACCCGTTCGAAGCCACCATTAACAAGCCAGGCTGCGACCTGCCGACCGCCATCGAGAACATCGACATTGGCGGC
This sequence comes from Pseudomonas mucoides, assembly GCF_015461845.1. Classification (GTDB taxonomy): domain Bacteria; phylum Pseudomonadota; class Gammaproteobacteria; order Pseudomonadales; family Pseudomonadaceae; genus Aquipseudomonas; species Aquipseudomonas mucoides. The sequence goes on from NZ_JACOPW010000009.1 coordinate 76,277, forward strand.
CCGACCATGGTCCGTTCCGCGGCCAAGAACCACAAAGACGTGGCCATCGTGGTCAATGCCAGCGATTACGCCAGCGTCCTCGAAGGCCTCAAGGCCGGCGGCCTGACCTACGCTCAGCGTTTCGACCTGATGCTCAAGGCGTTCGAACACACCGCCGCCTACGACGGCATGATCGCCAACTACATGGGCACCGTGAACCAGGCCGCTGACACCCTCAGCACCGAAGGTCGCAGCGAATTCCCGCGCACCTTCAACAGCCAGTTCGTCAAGGCTCAGGAAATGCGCTACGGCGAGAACCCGCACCAGAGCGCGGCGTTCTACGTGGAAGCCAAGCCTGCCGAAGTCGGCATCGCCACCGCGACCCAGCTGCAAGGCAAAGAACTGTCGTACAACAACGTGGCCGACACCGACGCCGCGCTGGAATGCGTGAAGAGCTTCGTCAAGCCGGCCTGCGTGATCGTCAAGCACGCCAACCCGTGCGGCGTGGCCGTGAGCCCGGACGCCGAAGGCGGCATCCGCCAGGCCTACGAACTGGCTTACGCCACCGACACCGAATCGGCGTTCGGCGGCATTATCGCCTTCAACCGCGAACTGGATGCCGAAACGGCCAAAGCCATCGTCGAGCGTCAGTTCGTCGAGGTGATCATTGCCCCGTCCGTCAGCGAAGAAGCCCGCGCCATCGTTGCAGCCAAAGCCAACGTGCGCCTGCTGGCCTGCGGCGAATGGTCGGCTGATCGCGCCGCTGCCTGGGATTACAAACGCGTCAACGGTGGCCTGCTGGTGCAGAGCCGCGACATCGGCATGATCAGTGCCGACGACCTGAAAGTCGTGACCAAACGCGCCCCGACCGAACAGGAAATCAATGACCTGATCTTCGCCTGGAAAGTCGCCAAGTACGTGAAGTCCAACGCCATCGTCTACGCCAAGAACCGTCAGACCATCGGTGTCGGCGCGGGTCAGATGAGCCGTGTGAACTCGGCGCGTATCGCTGCGATCAAGGCGGAACATGCTGGCCTGCAGGTAGCCGGTTCGGTAATGGCTTCCGACGCATTCTTCCCGTTCCGCGACGGTCTGGACAACGCCGCCAAGGCGGGCGTGACTGCCGTGATTCAACCGGGCGGTTCGATGCGTGATGCTGAAGTGATTGCTGCGGCCGACGAAGCCGGCATTGCCATGGTCTTCACCGGCATGCGCCACTTCCGTCACTGATTCAACTCGATCCAAATGTGGGAGCTGGCTTGCCAGCGATAGCATCCCCTCGGTCTAACTGATGAACCGAGTCGCCTGCATCGCTGGCAAGCCAGCTCCCACAGAAAAGCAGCTCCAACGCTGCCCACAGAATTTGCGTCATCCGAGGTTTTTGAAATGAATGTTTTGATCATTGGCAGCGGTGGCCGTGAACACGCACTGGCCTGGAAAGTGGCTCAGGATCCGCGTGTGCAGAAAGTGTTCGTGGCCCCTGGCAACGCCGGTACCGCCATCGAAGCCAAATGCGAAAACGTCGCCATCGACGTGTTGGCTCTCGAACAGCTGGCAGACTTTGCCGAGAAAAACGTTTCCCTGACCATCGTCGGCCCGGAAGTGCCCCTGGTGGCTGGCGTCGTCGATCTGTTCCGCTCCCGCGGCCTGGATTGCTTCGGTCCGACCGCTGGCGCTGCCCAGCTGGAAGGTTCGAAAGCCTTCACCAAGGACTTCCTCGCTCGCCACAAAATCCCGACTGCCGATTACCAGAACTTCACCGAGATCGAGCCAGCCCTGGCTTATCTGCGTGAAAAAGGCGCGCCGATCGTGATCAAGGCCGATGGCCTGGCCGCCGGTAAAGGTGTGATCGTTGCCATGACCCTGGCCGAAGCCGAAGACGCCGTGCGCGACATGCTCGCGGGCAACGCGTTTGGCGATGCGGGTTCGCGCGTAGTGATCGAAGAATTCCTGGACGGCGAAGAAGCCAGCTTCATCGTCATGGTCGACGGCAAGAATGTGCTGCCAATGGCCACCAGCCAGGACCACAAGCGCGTCGGCGACGGCGACACCGGCCCGAACACCGGTGGCATGGGCGCTTACTCCCCTGCCCCGGTCGTGACTGCCCAAGTGCACCAGCGGGTCATGGACCTGGTGATCTGGCCGACCGTTCGCGGCATGGCCGAGGAAGGCAACGTCTACACTGGCTTCCTGTACGCCGGCCTGATGATCGACAAGGCTGGTAACCCAAAAGTCATCGAATTCAACTGCCGTTTCGGCGATCCTGAGACCCAACCGGTGATGCTGCGTCTGCAGTCGAGCCTGGTATTGCTGGTCGAAGCGGCTCTGGCGCAAGCGCTGGACAAGGTCGAAGCGCAATGGGATCCACGTCCGAGCGTCGGCATCGTGTTGGCCGCTGGCGGTTATCCGGGTGACTACGCCAAAGGCGTGGCCATCAACGGTCTGGATGCAGCCGCCGCACTGGAAGGCAAAGTCTTCCACGCCGGTACTGCACTCAAGGACGGTCAAGTGGTCACGGCCGGTGGTCGGGTGCTCTGCGCCACGGCCATGGGCGCCAGCGTCGATGAGGCTCAGCAGCAAGCTTACAAACTGGCGGCAAAAATTGACTGGGAAGGCTGTTTCTATCGCAAGGACATTGGCTACCGTGCCATTGCCCGTGAACGTGGCGAAAGCCAGGAGTAAGGCCATTCATTCGGCCGGGCAAGGGCCGCTGGTCCTTGCCCCACTATTCCGGCACCGCGCATAGTTATAATCTGGCATCAACCTACGAAGGGATTTCGCCGTGCGCAGGCTCAGGATTGCCATCAGTCTCACCGTCACTCTGCTGACCTTGCTCTGCATGCTCCCGGCCCAGGCCGGTCAAGGCAGTGGCTGGGCAGTATTGCTCGACGAACAGGGCGACCTGCAGCTAAGCGACATTCGTTCTGCTCGCTACACCAATCAATTCAGCCCCATCGAACTCGATCGCCTCACGGCGGCCGAGCCCGATGGCGCGTTATGGCTGCGTTTCAGGCTGGCCCCCGGCAAGCATGAACAATTACTGCGGGTGTTCGCTCCCGACCTGTCGTCGCTCAAACTGTATGTACTCGATGGCGACAAACTGATCGATCAAGTGCAGACAGGAACCGTGCAACGCCAGGCTGACCGCCCCCTGCCCAGCAGCGATTTCATGTTGCCGCTGCCGCAAAGTGACACCCCCCTCGACGTCTACTTGCGACTGGTCTCCGACCATCAGCTACGGCCCTACATCACCCTGCAATCGGCGGTCATGACCGCGGCCGATCAGAATCAGACATTGCTCTATGGTCTGCTGTTCGGTTGCCTCGGCATGCTGATCCTGCACAACTTTGTCCGTTATGCCTACACACGCTCGCGCAGCAGCCTCTGGCTGGCCTGGTGTGAAGGGTTGTTGATGCTCAGCTTGCTAATGCTGCTGAACCTGGCCGGGCCATGGTTGCCGAACTGGCACGCCATCCAGACGCCTGGTGCCTACCTCGCGTTACTGATGACAGCGCCGAGCGGCCTGATGCTCGCCTGTCGCTTCTTCGCCCCGCTTGGCCCGCACCCGCTGAACAAACTGCTGCTGGCGGACATTCTGTTCATCATCGTCTGCGGCCTGCTGTTATTGTTCGTCAACACACTGCCGCTGAATATCATCACCTATGCCCTGGTTGCTCTGGCAGGCCTGAGCATGTTGTTCGTCAGCGCCTATCACTGGCAAAAAGGTTATCGTCCGGCGCGGTTTTTCGTTGCGGCGATGGTGGTGTTCAACATTGGCACCCTGATCATCCTGCCCGCCCTGTTGGGACTGACTCAGGTCGCGCCGCAAGGCCTGATCACTACGCTTCTGGTGTTCGTTTGCATCAGCGGCCTGCTGATGAGCATTGCCCTGAGCGAACGTCAGCGCAGCATCACTGAAGATCGCTTCAGCGTCAGTCGCGACCTGGCGGCCAGCAACGCGGAGATCAACGCCAAGGCCGAATTCCTGGCGAAAATCAGCCACGAAATCCGAACCCCCATGAACGGCGTGCTCGGCATGACCGAGCTGCTGTTGGGCACACCACTGTCGGTCAAGCAACGCGACTATGTGCAAACCATCCATAGCGCCGGCAACGAACTGCTGACGCTGATCAACGAGATCCTCGACATCTCCAAGCTCGAGTCAGGGCAGATCGAACTGGACGACGTGCAATTCGACCTCAACGCCTTGATCGAAGACTGCCTCAGCATCTTCCGCGCCAAGGCCGAGCAGCAAAATGTCGAACTGATCAGCTTTATTCAGCCGCAAGTGCCACGCGTCATCAGCGGTGACCCGACACGCCTGCGCCAGACTCTGCTGAGCCTGCTGGAAAACGCGCTGAAGAAAACTGAAGAAGGCGAGATCCTGATCGTTGTCGCCCTTGACGAACGCAGTGCCAAACCACGGCTGCGCATCGCCGTGCAGGACAGCGGTGTGCCGATGGAAGCCGAAGAACGCGATGCCCTGATGCACGCCGAACTGCACAGCAAGCACTTCCTCTCGGCGACGAGTCTGGGCGGCAATCTGGGGCTGGTGATCGCGCGCCAGCTGATCCGCCTGATGCAGGGCGAGTTCGGCATCAAGACCGGCGCCAACCAGGGCAGTACCTTGTGGCTGACGCTCCCCCTGGACCCGGACCGGCTTGAACACCCGACCTCCGACCTCGATGGTCCGCTGCAAGGGGCGCGCGTGCTGGTGGTGGACGATAACGACACCTGCCGCAAAGTACTGGTGCAACAATGCAGCGCCTGGGGCCTGAATGTCAGTGCCGTACCGTCCGGCAAGGAAGCCTTGGCATTGCTGCGTACCAAGGCTCATTTGCGCGACTACTTCGACGTGGTCTTGCTGGACCAGAACATGCCCGGCATGACCGGTATGCAACTGGCCGCCAAGATCAAGGAAGACCCGAGCCTCAATCACGACATTCTGCTGATCATGCTGACGGGCATCAGCAATGCACCGAGCAAGATCATTGCACGCAACTCCGGGATCAAACGCATTCTCGCCAAACCCGTGGCTGGCTACACCCTCAAGACCACCCTCGCGGACGAGCTGAATCAGCGCAACAAAGGCCTGGCGGTTTCACATCACCTACCTGCCGGCCCTGCACTTCCGGTCAAGGTCCCGAGCGACTTCCGCATCCTGGTGGCGGAGGACAACACGATCTCGACCAAGGTGATTCGCGGCATGCTCGGCAAGCTCAACCTGCAACCGGACACCGCCAGCAATGGCGAAGAAGCCTTGCAGGCGATGAAAGCCCAACGCTACGACCTGGTGCTGATGGATTGCGAAATGCCGATCCTCGATGGCTTCTCTGCCACCCAGCAACTACGCGCCTGGGAAGTCAGCAATCAACGCACCCGCACACCGGTGGTGGCATTGACGGCCCACATTCTCGCGGAGCACAAAGAGCGTGCGCGCCAGGCCGGCATGGACGGGCACATGGCAAAACCGGTGGAGTTATCGCAGTTGCGCGATTTGATCGAGCATTGGGTGGCGCAGCGGGATGAGCAAAACCGGGTAGCCGTTAATACGCCCTGAGCGGACAGTGCAGTAGTGCCAAAGCGACGAAACCTCGTCGGTAAGCGTGCCTTACCACTCGGTGTTTGGCGAGGACACCGCCCGTATCTGCTCTTCACGAAAAGGAGCCACAGCCATCGCAATCCGTCCACGCCACGAGTCATAAGCAGCTGAATCCAGCACAGCGACACACCCTTTAAACTCGATTTCCCCGACGATGTCATCGGTTAGAAAGTTTTGCTCGATGATCGAACTCGAAAACGCTTCACGGGTAATGAAACTTACCGTCAGATAGATTAGCCGAGCACCCGCCACGACAATTCCAAACTGCAACCGGACCGTGGTCAGTTTCGAGACCGGATCTTCGGCTATCGAATAATATCGCAGTAACGTACGGGCCAAATGGTGCGGTGAAAGTCTGGACACTTCGATAAACGCGCGACCCACAGCATCGACATATTCAGCGGAAAGAAAACGACGGACTTTGGACGCCACTGCCTGGCTGACCGTCTGGGGCAATAGATCTGGATCAGACCTGAACGAGCCTTCGAAATCCTGAATACGCGACCAACCAAATTTATTAAGCTGCGAGCGATAACCCCCCCACCACTGCTCATACCCGACCAATCCTGGCTGCTCTGCCGCCGCCGCAAGCTGCATGAATAACGTTGAATCCAGTACATCAGTACACTCACGCGCACTGAGCTCATGCGACAGGAGTAAAACGCTCCCACCATCAATATAAACGGCGTAATTAAAATCCAGCATAAGATTCACTTCCGGACTAAAAAAACCGGAGACAAATGCCTCCGGCCTTTTTGTTACTTACTGGCTAAAATGGCTTGAAACGCACGCTCATCAAGCTCGTCCAGATAGGCATTCACCGTCGTCTCCCTTGTACCAGGGTAGTCTTCCTCATGAATGACCAAATACGCCGTGTCCTGGTAAACGTCCACCTCGGAACTTTTCCATTCAACGAACAGCACACCGCCATCTTTACCAGGCTCTTTGGAATAGTTGACTGCTGCGACAGCCATGTTGACGGAACCCTCCTTGTCCTGTGCACAGGAGGCCACACCAAAGCGGCGACCCTGATCTTTCTCTACAGAGCGATTGAAAAGGTTGAGCGCCTTTTCATCCTGTTTGAGGGATCCCAGTGTGTCAGCGACAAGCGAGGGGATACCAATACCTCCAGCGACGCCCTTCACTACGCCGCTAATAATATCGACCGCTACATTGGCCATGGTCAGACTTTGTGTCTTCTTTTCATACGCCTTGGACACCTGAACGACTTTGGTCCACTTCATCGCTGTCAGTACACTGATCAGAAACTGAAAGCGTTGTTCGATCTGATGCTTGGCCGGGTACTTGTTAGTGGCCATGATTTCGGCAAACCGATAAGTATTTAGCGCGATTCGTTTGTTGCGCCGACTCATCCCGTCAAACATACCGATGACGTTAGGGCCGTCGACAACTGCTTGAATATCGTCGAGATTGATAATGCTCGACCCCGAACGTGCGGAAAAACCTGCAACCCGCGGTTTAGCCATTGAAGCAGGGTAACTTTTAACCAAGTCAGAAATAAACGCTGCTTGTTCCGACTCAGCCAACACTTGTACTTCATTCACAATTTAACTTCCTGTTAATTAATATGAGCAAATCCAGCTCGAAGACAACACTACCTAACCCCAGCCTACAACTCAACTCAGAACACATACAAATAATTACCGCCCCAGAAAACAGCACATGAACAACCAAACTAATATTCAACTAACTTGTTTGACCATGCGTTAGCCGCGAGACAGCAAATCCATAAACTCCTTACCCTCCAACTCCGTTAACGCGTCCTGCAACTCCTTGCGGTTTTGCTCAATGACCCGCTGCCGAATGGTAAATTGTCGAACACGGATATCCAGTTGCGCCATCGAATGCCCCACGCTCCAAAAGCCCGTGGACCAATCCAGTTTCAGTAGACGAACATGGCTCAAAAATATCCCCAGGGAGCCGTCCGGCTCACGGTCGGTGGGCAATACTTCAAACGCACCGAAGGCTCTCACTCTGGCGGCGAACGTTCCTTGCAACACTTCATCGCTCTGCAGCATGTTTAAGGCATTTTCAAGCGTTGCAAGCTTGCTGCGTGCAACCCTGCTGGACATGACGTCCAGATACGCTCGCGTCACACTTCCGGAGAACTTCCTGTCAATCACCTCCACCAGGGGTTGATCAAGCCCCCAGCCGATAGACCACATTACCCCGGAGTAGTATTCGAACCACTCAGCCGCCTGTTTGACACTGTTGTATTTTTGGTCCGCCCGGGCTTTGGCATATCGAACGCTGTTTTTGACGAACTGCCTGTCCTGACTCGACAGCTGAGCGCTTAAACCCAGCAAACTATTGTGCAAAACCGCGGCGCCATTTTGCGGCGTAATACCCCGAGTAATGTCTTGTGATGCAAATTCCATTTTGATGCTCCTTTTTTTCATTCCATTGATTGATTTAACGCTGCGCAGAATCTTCTCCTGCGATTGAAAAAACGCGGCACAACTCCCCGTCTGTTAGCCGACAGCCCCCGTACCGCCTGATAGACTCCCCTCGACTTCCCTGACCTGAGAGCGACCACCATGCTCCACGTGTTATTCAGCGTTTACCTGAAGATGCTGGTGCTCTACAGCCCGTTCTTCGTGTTGTCCTGCTTCATCAGCCTGACCCGCGGTTATTCACGCAAGGAACAGCGTCGGCTGGCCTGGAAAGTGGCCACCGCGACGCTGGTGTCCAGCGTCTTGCTGTACTTGTTCGGACGGGTGATTTTCAGTGTCTTCGGCATTACCGTGGATGCGTTCCGCATCGGTGCCGGCAGCGTGCTGTTTATCTCGGCACTGGGCATGGCCCAGGGCAAGTCGGCGGTGCAGACCGACAATGTGCAGCAGGACGTGACGATCGTCCCGCTGACGATTCCATTGACGGTCGGCCCCGGCACCATCGGTGCCTTGCTGGTGATGGGCGTGAGCCAGCCACACTGGGACGACAAACTCACGGCCATTCTCAGCATTGCCCTGGCCAGCTTCACGGTCGGCGTGGTCCTTTATTTGTCCAACCGCATCGAACGGATTCTCGGAGACCAGGGCTTGCAGATTGTCAGCCGATTGATGGGATTGTTTGTGTGCGCGCTGGCGGCACAGATTATCTTCACGGGTGTGAAAGGTTATCTGGTGCCGTAATCAGTGCGGGAACGCTACGCCCTGGATTTTGCCGGTTCTGCGACCACCTCGACCTGAGAACTCGACATCAGCTCCGTTAACGTGGCGCTGCCGGCAACGCCTTTTAGCCTCAGTAACTCGGTCACTATTTCCGAAACCGCCCGTGACCGATAGCCATTGAGCGAAAGGAACACGTCACCCCGCAACGCCACATCCGCAGAGTAAACACCGCGAAAAATCAGGCTGTGCCCGCTGTCCAGGCCGTTCATCACCAAGTGTTCATCGACCAGGCTGACCCATAACTGATCCATGATCGAAGGGTCCAGAATCAGTTTCCCGGGAATCGAGGGTGGCCGCTCAAGCGAATAACGACAATCGACGATGACCGATTCAAGTTTCAACCAGGCCGCTCGGGTCAGTCGGCTTGTCGTGGTCCCCTGACCCATTTTGAGCACCAGGATGCTGACATCATCAGCAATCAACGGCAGAAGGTCATGGGCCCTCTTCGGCCCCTCGACCACCAGCACTTGGGCGTTACGCTGGATATAGTCGAGCGGTCCGACCGTGCTTTTTTGCGGATAGATGTACAACAAACCATCTTCGCGTTCGTGCAGCATCGCACTGGTTTGATCCCGGGTGCCCACCAGCGTGTAGTGCGCAGTAACGGCGGCCTTCGGAATCCGGATCAATCGTCCGCTGCGGACCACATACCATTGAAGGCTGTCGGGGTCTTTGACGGACAGGAAATCGGCGCAGCGATATTCGTTCGCCAGCGCCGCCAGCCCCTCACTCAATGGCCCTTCCAGTGCCGCAACCCAGCGGCTGCCCACCCCCGTAATCCGGACCGGTTCGTTGTGCTGTAAATCCATCTCCAGGCCATCAAGCGTTGTTGCCTTCAGGCCGGCACCCTCCACTTTCACGTCGGTAAAGACCCAGGGCGCCCATTCCTGCATCGGAGCGGGCAATGCCTCAGCCTGCAAAAGCCGGGTTCCCGGGCCAAATGCAGCGTTCAAGTGTGTCGTTTCGATAAAGCGCTGGCTGAAAATCCTGCCCGTTGAAAGATCGAATAACCAGGCAGCCTGATTGTCCGGAACACTACTCAGCAACCGCACTTCTTTGCCATGGCCCAGGTCCGCGAGCAACAGCCGATCCTCCACATACCAGGCGCATAAATCGCCGCTACCCGTAAAGTTGCTCAACCCAAGAAGGGCGAGACTCGACACCGGATACTGCGTCGACACCGCAGGCAGTTCGGACCACCACCGGGCCCGATCCTTGAACCAGGTGCCCGTCAATCCGCCCAAGCGCAGATAGCCTTCCGACGTCATCGTGAAGAACAGGCCCGAGTCGGTCAGGGCAAGATGCCCCTGCTCGACCGCGACAACATTTTTCAGCCCTGTGGGGGCAATTTCTCTGGAAGACCATTGCACGCGCCCCTCGACCATCGACCTTTGCTGGCGCACGAGGCTTTGAATGTCCTTGTCGTAGGTCACAAACACCTCGCCCTCGGCACCGTCGGGCGCAATGAGTAAAAGGGTATCCAAGGCCTTGATCGAATCCTTCCAGCCTCGCACATGGTGACGCCGGGCGGGTGCACGGATGATCAACCCGTCAAGATCGCGGACCCAGACCAGATCACGGGAGTTGTCTTCGCGCTGCCAACAGATCGAAACCAGCGCACCGGGGCGCCAGTCCACGGTATCAACGAACGCTCCCGGCAACACATAATTGCCCAGTATCCGCTTCCAGTCCGTCAGCGTGTCAGCCTCTAAAACCGCCTGCAGTGCTGGATCCTGACCCAGGGTGATCGAGGCGAGCAACACCGTTTGCTGATGGATCAGGAAGGTCAGTTCATCGCGCTGGCCATCCTTGCGAACGTGCTGCTGCACGATCTGAATGCCGCCGTTGGCCACGGCCTCACAGCGGCCAATGGTCAAGCCATCCCTGAACAGCAAACGGTAGCGCTGAACCAGCGTGCCGGTGATCGCGTCGACCTGCCAGACATCAAAACTCGCGGGGTGATAGAAATAGGCCGAGCCCTCGACCACGGCGCCCAGCACGGCTTCATCGGCCAGCAGGACATTCGGGTCGCGGATATACAGAAAACGATCCTGCGCCGAGTCGTAATACGCAGCCACCGTTCTCGGTTCGTCCGGTTTTTCAAACGGCACCACGAAGTTGTGAACGGGGGTGTAAGGCATGGCCAGTCGATGTTCGCGGGCCAATGACTTGAAGTGATCCAGCAGCGCTTGTTCCCCGAGCGCCGGATCGGCGTCTTCCTCGACCACCTCCAACTTCAGGGCAACAAGATCAACGCGCACGATTGTGTTCCCCGCCAGCTTGAGCAACACATTGTGAACGCCGCTGCCACTGAACTTCACACCCAGCGTGTCCGAAACGAGCCTGCCCGCAGTGGCTATCCGGATGTCTGCCTCCGTCAACCAGGGCGCCTGCAACACCCAGCGCATGGCCGTGTGACCGGGTGCGTCGAGTACAAGGCTCACCCCGGGATTGAGCAGTACGGAACATTGGGCGCCGGCGCCTTCGATCCGGTAGGAAACCAGTCCGTGCCACGCTTTTGGCAGGGCTGGCACCACCAGCGAACGTTCGATGTTGTCGAGACGCACGTTGAACACCGTGGGCTTGTAGACCGGGTTCAGCCGGCTGACCACGTACTCGCCGGGAAACGAGTAGAACGAAAACAGAAACTGCCATTGTCCCTGTTCATTCTTTTTCTCCAGCCGACGGGCCGTATCGAAGCCGCCGGCATGACGAAACGTGACAAACGGCAGCAATGTGTACTCATAGCCGTACCAGGTTTTGGGTGTGCCGGGCAAAACGATCGCCTGCCCGGGCGGCGGCGCGAAAGGCGCCGAGTCGGGCAACCCGAGGCCCACGCGGATGTCGGTGGCGCGGTCGTAATCCACATCGAAATCGGGAACCCCGAAATGGTCCCGTAGCGGGAACAGCCTGGGGCTGTCGAAACGGACGCAGGATGCGTGCAAATCGAGCTCGGCAAATACCGGCAAGGGGTGCGCAAGCCAGGCGTTCGAGGCCTTGTCCAGATGATAGCCGCCCTCTCGATAAGCCTTCTCCACCCCCTCAAAAAACCGGGCGACCTCCTTGGCTTCTTCGGCAATGGTGGCAAACCCTTCGGCCAGCGCAGCGACGCCCACCGCCAGCCCACCCAGAATCACCCCGGCACCGCCCAGCACCGCCGCCACCGTTCCCGCCCCGGCCAATGCCGCACCCAGTCCGGCGGCGCCCAACATGGCGCTCGCGGAGTCGAACGCCAGCTGCGTGCCGAATTGCGCCTTCTCAATGTCATTGGTGGCACGGCTTAACTGGTAAATATCAAACCCGACATTCACCATCCCCAACACCGTGCCGACGCCTTCATTGGCCACATGCCCCAACGCCTTTTGCACCAACGGTGCGCTGGTGCGGGCGATCAGTTTTTCATCGTCCAGTGCCTGACGCACCAGCGTCACGACGCCAACCACATCCACCACGTTGCCGTGGACCAGTTGGGCGTAATTGACATAGGCATGCAAGCGAATGGCCGTGGTCAGCGCCTTGTCACCCCCGCTGGCCGCGCCCTCGTGATGACGCAGCGCATTCATCAAGGCTTGCACAGTGAAACCGGCATTGAGCGTATGGACGCTGCCCGCCTCCGTAGGGTCAGGCAAGCTGGCCGACTCATGCGGTTGCGCCGCCAGCGTACGGAAGGTTTCCGAGAGGTAATTCTTGATTCTCAGGAATCGCGGATCATCGGTGGTGACGCGCACAATGGTCTGCGCTGGATCGGTATCGACCAGACTGATTTTGTACTCGCCTGCGGGGGTGATCTCCAGCGTCTCGAACAACGCAACTGCGCTCGACGACAGCCCGTGCTGCGCCTGCAACTGCCGGGTCGCCTGGGCGATCTGATCACCCCACCAGTGGGCGTCCAGTTCCAGCAACGAACTGCCCAGCACCCCATTGCTGACCAACGACTGCCCTCGCGCGCTGGCCAGCCGCTGTCTTACCCGCGGCGCCTGGTCTGGCAGGCTGCCCGAATCGGAAAGACTCGACACCGGGACACCCGACGACAACACCTTTGCATTAAGACGGCCTGCGTCCAGCTCAATCAAATCAAAGGCTGGACGACCGGGCTCCCCATAAGCGGCGTAAGGCCCTGCCATCTCTTGGCTAATGAAAAAATGGGTCAATGCTGCACTGAGCGCTTGCGCGGTATTGAACTCGAAAACACCAAAGTTCGGATCGTAGAAATGATAAGTACTGCGCTCGTCCACCCTACTCTTGGCCAGCAGCATCGAGTGGTTATCCGAATTGAGCATCAACGTGCTGCTGCCGGTTTTCGCTTCAAGCGTCGCGATCACCTGTGCCAGATCGGAGCGCACGACCAGCCCGCCGAGGTCACGGATGTCGACGTCACGAAGTTCTTCGATAACGCTCACGAATGCATTCGAATCTCGGGTACCGGGTTCAATGACCGCCAGGTAAAACCGCTCGCGAAGCATGTTGGCCGCTTCGCTCCCCTTGCTGATCGCCGCCGCCATGGCCAATGCCAACGGATAGCAACGCCCGGCGATCCGGTCACCGGCGCCCTGGAGCAACAAATCCTGTGGCACCAGTTTGAAGGTGCCTTGATCGAAGCTTTCCAGTACATCGGTCATGCGCTCGCTGATGCGATCACGGAATTCGAGTTTGGCGACCTGCTGAATCCGGGCAACCTGGCGTCCCCATTGCAGCAAGGTCAGCGATTGCTCCAACGCCTGCTTCTTCAGTTCAATGCTGGTCTCGGACAATGTCACGGACGGTGTCGAGGCGCGGGCCAAACCGTCAACGAACGCCGGATGACTTTCTTTGAACAGCTCCCGTTCAATCGCCCCGTACCGGTGTGACACGCCCAATTCAGACACGTTGTTAGCGAGGTTTTCCAGCCGCGCGCGGACGTGATCAAAGTTGCGTTGATCCATCGCCCGCGCGCCCAGCAACGAACCGATCAGTAGCCGCTGTCGCGGATCAAGTTGCTCTACCTGCAACATCCCTCGGCCAATTCGGTGAAGCAATTCATCCAGAGCCAACTCCGCGGAGGCCGGCTCACCGACCAGCACCGGCGGTGGCGCGATCTCCTGCGCAAGGATGGATTGACGCTCGTCAAAACCCAGCTGCAATGGTTTGTCGAAAGCCACCTCACCGCTGGTCTGCTGACTCATTGCACGAAAGAAAGGTTCGCCAAGCTGTTCCGCCAGGGATTGCAGCAGTTCAGTCGACAACACGTGTCGACCTTCGATGACGGGCCAGCCATGGTCGAAAGAGAGCGTCTGGCTCTTCAGCAACTGATCCACTTTGCCCAGGTAACGCGCCTTGAACTGCCCGGTTTCCCACCGTTGTTTTTCGTTCTTGAACCACTCCTCGGTGTCGCTTTCGTTTTCTTTCCAGGAGTGGTCCAACTCCTCTTCGGTGGCCCGGTTCACCGTTGCGGCGGGGTCAATTGCCACATCCGTTCGCCAGGCGCCCGCTGCTCGTGGGGTGAAATGCCTGCTTGCGTAATCCGCGAGCGCATCGCGCATCGCAGCGGGCCCGGTCAGATAGATGGTCACTTCGCTTTGGGGGCGAATACCGTCGCTGTAGTAGGAAGCTGCAGCCAGAGCCAGAAGATACTGCGCAGGTTCTACATCCCCCGGCGAAGCACCCAAGAGGGCGAATTTTTCTTCGACGACATCCAACGCAATTTGACTGATGGCCTCAACATCGATAGCGGCGACTTGACGCTCCATGGCCAAACGGGCCGTGGCATCAACGATCTCATAATTGAGTTTGAAGCGATCAATCACGGCGCTGACCATCGCCGATCCTGGATGCGCCATGAGAAACGCATTACTCAGGCTGCCCCCTTCGGCAACCGCTCGCAGTCCGTCCGGTCGTACAAGGCGCTCTGCGGGCTCGCGAAAAACGCTATTCAACGGCGGATGACTGTTGGCGAACTGCTCCAGCGCCGGGCGATGTTCTTCAGGTATGCGCTCGAAGTAGCTTGTGTACTTGCTTCTTGATGCCTCACGACCCGGCATCCACTCCGGGTTCTGATCCAGCAACAACTGCAAGACGCCCAGGCGCGCATCGCTGCTGAATTGACTGATGTCCACCCCGCCCAGCGTCTTCAGAAGAGGCGGCAGGTTATCGACATCCGCATAACTTCCGCCTTCAGCCATCAAGGCCTCAATGCGCACCACATCGGAAGCCGCGGCAAAGTTGCCTCGCAGACTGATTTCCCGTTGGTAAATATCCTGCAAGTGCAACGGTGTTCCATTCGCTGCAATATTACGAAGCTCCACACCGCCCTCGCCCATTGCCGAAATACTTTGATTATTCTTGTCCCGCAAGGCTTTCAAGCTGGCTTCATTCTGACCATATCCACGGACCAGATAATCAATTCGTGCATCATCCGCATTAACACCACGCGCTACCGCTTTGTTGATATGCGCGAACATTTGTTGTTTGAGAACAATGGCCCGTTCCTCATATTTATCACTCAGATCAAGAAACGATTCGCTGCCATGACCGCCATTGACCATTGCATCGGCCTTCGCGGCCTCGACAATGATCCGGTTGGTTTCATAGGCCAGTAATGCATCGCTGTCGTACCAGAGCTTCACGGTATAGCCCTGCCCGGCCAACACCTTTTGCCAGACATTAATATAGTCGCGCTGAATGTTTCCCAAGCCGCCCCCCAGCCAGACGAAGTGGAGATTTTTCGGCACTTCGGTGGCGGCGGTACTCAGCTGCTCAATGCTATTGGACAAGCGCGAGTGAAAGCCTTCGACCCTGTCGCGGATCTCCGTCAGCCCCGGCGCTGCATCGCCCGGCTGTGCTGTGGGCCGCTCCACACCGGCTGCGCGTCGACGCCGGCGCTTGGGCTCGACAAAAGACCCGAGGGCCTCGCGCAGCAAACCCAGCGGCGCAAGCATTCTTGGAAAATCGAGCACTGAGATACAAGCAAAGTAATATCGAAATACTGCGTCATATTCCTCTGCACCTTTATGCTCTTGTAACGCCTGCTCAAGATCAGACAGTTTGAATAGATCGATAAAATCGACGTAGCCGTTTACATGACCAGTTGTTTGTTCACTCATAAAGATACTTCCCTGTAAAAATAAAAGCGGGCCTCCACCCGAACGGAGAACCCATCCGGTTATAAAACAACACTAACCGAACGATTTATCCGCTTCAAAGAAGAAAACAAACAATTAATGACCCGCCAAACATCCAGAAACTTTAGACATTCAAAAACAACAGAAAAAAGACCAGATAAAGGACAACCATCAACAAACTCGACAGTTTCCTTACACGTGAACAAAACATCGACTTACATCAACACATCGAACGACCTGCCGCAATGACATCCTGTTCATTAACGGCAGACCGTTATAAAAGCGGCTTCAGAACGAGGCCGCCGACTTTCACGAAGAGGGCTTGTCACCGTACCAGCGTGGCGTATACACCCACTGGCCACCCTCGGCACGCGGGAACACGCAGGTGGTGGAAGAACCGACCAGCACCATGGTGCGCATGTCGACCTGATCGGGGGTCAGATCACCCAGCGTGGTGACACGCAACGTCTGGCCCGGACGACCAATGTCCCGCCCCAACACCACCGGCGTTTCAGCGGAGCGGTGCTGCGCGACAATCTCCAGTGCCCGCCCCAGTTGCCACGGGCGCGACCGCGAAATCGGATTGTAGAATGCCAGCGCCAGGTCGGCCTGAGACGCCAGGTCCAGCCGCTTCTCGATCATTGCCCAAGGCTTGAGGTTGTCTGACAGGGACATCACGCAGAAGTCGTGCCCCAATGGCGCGCCGGCCTGAGCCGCGGTTGCCAGGGACGCGGAGACGCCGGGAAGAATCTCCAGATCGACGCTGTGCCAGCCCGGCTCACTCGACTCATGCAGCGCTTCGAGTACGGCGGCTGCCATGGCGAATACGCCCGGATCCCCCGACGAAACCACCACCACCGACCGCCCTTGGGCCGCCAGCTCAAAGGCGTGGCGAGCGCGCTGCATTTCCTCGCGGTTGTCGGTGCAATGCAGCACTTGATCCTCGCGAAATGGCCCGGCCATGCGCACGTAGGTTTCATAACCCAGCACGTCATTGGCGCGCGCCAGTTCGGCCTTGACCGCCGGCACCATCAGTTCGGCAGCGCCTGGGCCCAGGCCGATCACGGCCAGACGACCGCGTGCACGCCCGATCTGTGCAAGCTCCAGTGGCTCGTTGGCCACCGCGATGGCGATGCCCGTCTCCGCCGACACAATGGTAGCGTTCGGCACGGTGTGGCGGGCCAGCTCGCTGACGCCGCCGTTGAACGACGCAAACCGCAGCGGCACGCCCAGTTCAAGCGCCGCTTCGCGCAACGCAGGATCGGCCATGTGCCGATCGCTGGCCAGCAAGCACGCCAGCGATTGCACGGCGATGTTTGCCTGATGCAACGCCCCGCGAATCGCGTTCGGCAGATCCGCCACCTCGGCGCTCACCGCCACCAGCACGCTGCGCGGGTAGATCAGCAATTCATTGGCCGCCGGCGTGCGCTCGGCACTGCCAACATGAATCGACAACGGCGCCTCCGGGTCTTCCGGCAACTGCGCTTGTGCCAGCCAAGGGGCCGCCCCTTCGATGCGCACGCTGTGGCCCGCGAGCAGATCCGAAACAAAACGTTTGCCCAGTTCCAGATCGCCGAGGGCGTAGCCGTTGGGTGGATTGAGCAGGCAGGTGCCGAAGCGCAATTCACCGCTGGTGGTGATCGCCGCCGCCACGTCGAGACCGGCAGCAATCTGCCGCGCCATGACGTTCACGCCACCGAGACCGCCCAGCAGCGGCACCACGGCGCTGCCGTCTTCGGCCACCGCGAGCACTGGCGGTTCGGCGCCCTTCTCAAGCAGCAACGGCGCCAGGGTGCGGATCACGATCCCGGCCGCGCACAAGGCAATGATCGGTGTGTCCTGCTGATAGAACTCGCGCACGGTGGCGCCAAACTCGTGATAAACACGGTCCGCGCCTTCAACCCGTCCGGCCAGGCCATGAATCAGGGCGCCGGGGTAGACCTGCTGGATTTTGCGTGCGGTCGCGAGGCTGCCGTTGCCCAGAATGACAATCGCCGGAGCTGGACGGGCCATCAGCCTTGCCACCTTTCGCCGGGAACGATGATCAGCGAGAAGTATGGCGACGACATCGGCTCGACCTGGTCCAGTGGGACGATTTTCTGATTGGCCATGGTCGCGCGTTCGACGTAGAGCGCACGTTCCGCCAGACCGAGTTCTTCAAGCACTTGGCGGACCTTGGGGAAATTGCGCCCCAGCTTCATGATCACCGCCGCATCGGCATCGGCCAGCCGACGCTTGAGATCGTCGTGAGGCAGCACGCCGGACAGCACCGACAGACTCTGATTGCGGTACACCAACGGCGCACCCAGCACCGAAGCGCCGCCAAGCATCGAGCACACGCCCGGCACCACTTCGGCTTCATAGCGTTCGGCCAGCCGATCGTGCAGGTACATGTAGGAACCGTAGAAGAACGGATCACCCTCGCAAATCACTGCCACGTCACGGCCCGCGTCCAGATGCGCCGCGAGCTCTTCGCCGGCCGCATCGTAGAAATCGCTGATCACTTGCTCGTACGACAGCGGTGCCGGCAGTGCTTCGGTGGTCACCGGGTACACCAGCGGCAGCAGGGTTTGCGCGTCCTGCAAATGCGCCTCGATGATGCCGAAGGCGTTGCCCTTTTTGCCCTTGGCGACGAAGTACGCCACCACTGGCGATTCGCGCAACAGGCGCAGGGCTTTGACGGTAATCAGTTCCGGATCACCGGGGCCGACGCCCAGGCCGATCAAGCGTCCAGGTTGCTGCATCATTCGATCTCCGTGGCGAGGGCGTTGACGGCGGCGGCGGCCATGGCGCTACCGCCCAGCCGGCCTTGCATGATCACAAACGGTACACCGCGACTGTCGGCGGCGAGCGCAGCCTTGGATTCAGCGGCACCGACGAAACCCACCGGGAAGCCGAGGATCAGGGCCGGTTTCGGCGCACCGGCGTCGAGCATTTCCAGCAGGTAAAACAGCGCGGTCGGCGCATTGCCGATCACCACCACGCTGCCTTCCAGGTGCGGACGCCACAGCTCCAGCGCAGCGGCGGAGCGGGTGTTGCCCAATTCGCGAGCCAGCTCCGGAACGCTGTCATCGCGCAGGGTGCAGATGACCTGATTGTTCGCCGGCAACCGCGTGCGCGTGACACCTTCGCTGACCATCCGCGCGTCGCACAGGATCGGCGCACCGGCGGCCAGCGCCTCGCGCCCGGCCTTGCCCGCGCCTTCGGAAAACTGCAAGCCGTCGATCGCATCGACCATGCCGCAGGCGTGGATCACGCGTACCGCGAGTTTCTCCAGATCGGCGGGGATGCGTGCGAGGTTGGCCTCGGCGCGAATGATCGCGAAGGAGTTGCGATAGATCTCCTGACCGTCGCGGATGTAATCAAGCATCTAGGGGGCTCCGTGAGCGGTCGTCGAGTAAGGCTGCGACCGCTTCAATAGTAAGATTGCGTGCGTGCAGCGCGCCGAAACCGGGCTGTGCTGCGTCGCGAAAATAGAGGTCGTAATGACCGGCGGAAACCGCCAGCAAGGTCATCGGCGCGATGTGCGCAGCCGCGCAGGAGCGCGAGCAACCCGACAGGTGAACGTTCAGCGCCAGCCCTTGGCGTTGCAGCAGCGCGGCCAGTTGCCGGGCATCGCCCTTGGTGTCGGCCAGGCCTTTGCCGCAACCGATCGAGCCGGTGCAGGCGATCAGGTGGGCCAAGGCGTCATCGGCCGAGCAGCGCAGGCCGAGTTGTTCGAGGCTGTGGATAACTTGCGCTGCCTTGTCGAGCGGCACGCCGGGCAGCAACAGGCTTTGCCACGGCGTGAATCGCAGGCTGGTGTCACCGTGTTCCCGTGCCAGTTGTGCGACCCCGCGCAGCATCGCGGGGTCGAGACGTCCCAACGGCGGTACTGCGCCGATGTACACGCGCTCGGCGTCACGCTGCGCATGAGCGCCGATGTGCAAGGCATTCGGACCTGCGATACGCTGCCAACCCTCGATGGCTTTCAGCGGCACTCGCTCGGCCAGTCGAGCAAGAAACGCGTCGAGTGGACATTCAGCGAGCAAATGGCGCATGCGTGTCTGCTCGGGACGTGCCCCTTCAAGAAACAACTCCAGCACCGCCACGACCAGCGCATGGCCCTGATCCAGCGCCACCGAACCGGCAGGCACGTCTGTCGGGCACCCGGCCAGACCGAAGGCCCAGCGTTGTTCGCCGTCACGCTCAATCGCTGCCAGCCACAGGTCATGGGGATGTTCGAGCATCGCCAAGGCTTCGCCGCCATCCAGTTGCACGGCAAATTTGGCGCTGAGGTCATGCAAGCGTGCATCGCTTTGCAGCGTGGCGAGAACCTGCCCGGCCAACGGGCGCGTGTCGATCAACCGGTGCCGATCGATCCCGGCGCTCGGGCTGAGCATCAGGTTGCGCACATCATCGCCAGCGGCGCTGCTCGGGCCGAGTCCGGCCGCCATCAGGCTGTCGATCAAGGCTGCGTGTTCACCGCCAATCCCGCGAATTTGCAGGTTGGCGCGGTTGGTCGCCTCGATCACGCCCCCGGCATAGCGTTCGGCAGCACTCGCCACCGCGTCGGCCTGATCGGCGCTGATCGAACCACCATTCAACTTGATCCGGCAGATGCCGCCGTCCAGCGCCTGGACAATACGCAGCAACCCCGGGCAAGCCGAGGGGCGTAAGGCAGTGGACATCGGACGTTCGTTCAAGGGGGCGACCGGCTGTGTGGGAAAGGCGCTTCGCGGGCGAAGGCGCGGTATTATGCCTGCTTTGTCAGGCGGCATGAAAAGCCTGCCCGTCGGAACCGTCCGATTGAGGACTATTTTTAAGGACTGCAGATGTCACCCTGGCTGACAGTAGTGGGAATCGGTGAAGACGGCTTCAAGGGCCTGGGCAGAAACGCCCGGCATGCCCTGCTGCGCGCTTCGCGGATTATGGGCAGCCAGCGGCAACTGGATCTGCTGCCAGTGTGCATCCGTGGCGAGCGCCAGGTGTGGCCGAGCCCTTTTTCCCTTGAGCCGCTGTTGGCCCGTCGCGGTGAGGCGGTGTGTGTGCTGGCCAGCGGCGATCCGATGTTCTTCGGCGTGGGCGCCAGCCTTGCGCGCCAGGTGTCGGCTGAAGACATGCAGATCCTGCCGGCGCCTTCCTCCTGTTCGCTGGCAGCCGCGCGAATGGGCTGGCCGTTGCAGGAGGTGGTGACGCTTTCAGTCGTTGCCCGGCCGCTCGCCGCCCTCAATGCGCAGGTGTTCAGTGGCGTGCGTTTGCTGGTGCTGAGCAACGACGGTCAAAGCCCGGCGGCGATTGCCGCTCTGCTGCGCGAACGCGGTTTCGGTCCGAGCCGCCTCACCGTGCTGGAACATCTGGGCGGTGCAGCCGAACGGCGCATCGATGGCGTTGCCAATGACTGGAATGATCCGCTGATCGCCGACCTGAACCTGGTTGCCATCGAGTGCATCGCCGAGCCGAGCACAGCGAACCTTTCGCGATTGGCCGGGTTGCCGGACTCCGCGTTCAAACACGACGGTCAACTGACCAAGCGCGATGTGCGCGCCATCACCCTAGCGCGCCTCGCGCCGGTGCCGGGTGAGCTGCTGTGGGACGTCGGCGCTGGCAGCGGCTCGATTGGCATCGAATGGATGCGCGCCCACCCGACATGTCGCGCACTGGCCATTGAAGCCGATGAAGGTCGACAGTCGCTGATCGAACACAACCGCGACGCCCTCGGCGTGCCCGGACTGCAACTGATTCGCGGCAACGCACCCCAGGCCCTGGCCGGGCTCGAACGCCCGGACGCGATTTTCATCGGGGGCGGCGTCACCCGTGAAGGCGTGCTCGACACCTGTTGGGCGCAACTCAAACCCGGCGGTCGATTGATCGCCAACGCGGTCACGCTGCAAAGTGAAATGACCCTGATGGCCTGGCGCGAACAGCATGGCGGCGAGCTGACCCGCATCCACATTGCCCAGGCGCAGCCGTTAGGCGAGTTCGACACCTGGCGCCAGGCGCTGCCGATTACCCTGCTGGACGTGACGAAGCCCTGCGATGCGTGACGAAACCGCCGAACAACCCGCCCCGTTGCGCAGCGGCCTGACCACCGGCAGCTGCGCCACCGCCACCAGTCTGGCCGCAGCGCGTCTGTTGTTGGGGGGCATGGGTGCTGACGCGGTCGAGATCGTATTGCCCAAGGGCAAGCACGTGCAGATGCGCCTGGAATTTTGTCGCCTGACCGACGACGGCGCCGAAGCCGGAACAATCAAAGACGCGGGCGACGACCCTGACGTAACGCACGGCGCCCTGCTGTACACACACGTGCGCCTGAGCGTCGAGCCGGGCATTCATTTCAAGGCGGGGCGTGGTGTCGGCACGGTGACGCGCCCCGGCTTGGTACTGGCCGTCGGCGAACCGGCGATCAATCCGGTGCCGCGCAAAATGATCACCGATCACCTGACCTTGCTGGCCGAAGAACTCGGCTACCGCGGCGGCTTCGAGGTCACCGTCAACGTCGAGGACGGCGAAGCCCTGGCGCTGAAAACCATGAACCCGCGCCTGGGGATACTGGGCGGGCTGTCGATTCTCGGCACCAGCGGCATCGTCCGGCCATTTTCGTGTGCGGCGTACATCGCCTCGATCCACCAAGGCATCGACGTCGCCAAAACCAACGGTTACCTGCACATCGCCGCCTGCACCGGCAACGCCAGCGAAGACACCATGCGCCGGGTCTACGACTTGCCGGAAATCGCCCTGATCGAAATGGGCGACTTCGTCGGCGCCGTACTCAAGCATCTGCGCAAAGTGCCTGTGGATAAACTCAGCCTGTGCGGCGGCTTCGGCAAGATCAGCAAACTGGCGGCCGGGCACATGGATTTGCACAGTCGGCATTCGAGCATCGACCTGCCGCAACTGGCGGAATGGGCAGCAGCGGTCGGCGCGGATGAAGCACTGCAACAGGCCATTCGCGAGGCCAATACCAGCCAGCAAGCCTTGGCGATGGCTGCCGCTGCGGGCATCGCCCTCGGTGATGCGGTGTGTCAGCACGCCCTGGAATTTGCCCGTAGCGTGGTGCCGGCGCAGGTTCAGGTCGAAGTGTTTGCCATCGATCGTCAGGGCGGCATTGTCGGCCATGCGGGGGCTTTTCAATGAAGCGCATCTTGCTGCTCGGCGGCGTGACGGAAGCGCTGGCCATCGCTCGCACCCTTGGCCCTGAACACATTTACAGCCTGGCCGGTGTGGGTCGGGTGCCAACGGATCTGACCTGTCAGGTGCGCGTCGGCGGCTACGGCGGCGCGGAAGGTCTGGCGCAGTTCATTCGCGAAGAAGGCATCGACCTGCTGCTGGACGCGACCCATCCCTACGCCGCCCAAATCAGCCACAACGCCGCGACGGCCGCACAGCTGACCGGCATCACCTGCTGGGCGCTGCGCCGTCCGGCCTGGCGCCCCCTGGCCGGGGATGACTGGCGCGAAGTCGCCGACTGGTCCGAACTGATCGAAGCCCTGCAACCCTTCCACCGCCCCTTATTCACCCTCGGTCGCGAACCCTTGCAGCACCTGCACGAAATCCCGCCGGAGCAATTCTGGACGTTACGTGCGCTGGACGTTTACCCCGGCAACGACCGCTGCGAAGTCATCGGCGCACGCGGCCCGTTTGTTATCGAGGAAGAACGCGAGCTGTTTGAGTGCCGACAGATCGATGTGCTGATCAGCAAGAACAGCGGCAGCACCGCGACCGAGCCGAAGCTGGAAGTGGCGCGGGAGCGGGGGGTGCCGGTGATTGTTTTGAAACGGCCGGCGTTGCCACAAGTTGATCGAGAGTTCAGTACGCTGGCGGACGTGCTGGCAGCCTTGCGCAAGAGTTCGACACAAAACCTGTAGCAGCCGGACGCAACCTTCGGCAGCGGCTACAAAAAATGCGCGCCCCTCGCTGGTCGGCACTGGCAATCTGAAATTCGCGACTATCATGAAGTTTATGAAAGCGTGGCACTGCGACACCACACCGCACGCCGCTTTTTTACTTATCGGCCCTGATCAGGCTAAATAGCTGCGCTTGATCGCCCACCCAAACGGATTTCCCCATGTCCCGACATCGGCTTGCAATTGCCTGGATCGCCTGCTTCGCAGTGCTGTTCAACATGCTCGCCATGCCGATGAGCAATGCGATGGCGCAGTCTGCCAAATCGCCTGCCGAGCAATTGTTGTGGGGCAGTTTCTGCACGTCCAGCGGCACCAAGATGGTAGCGATTTCCCTGGGCGATCTCGGGCAGAAAGCGCCGCAAGGCGACGATCACTCCAACATGCAGCATTGCTGGTGTTGCTCGGGCGCAGCGCCTGTCGTGGCGCTGCCAGGGCATGAGCCGCAGCTGTACTTCGCGCAGTTCGAGGCCAATCGAAGCCTGCCTGCCGTCACACTCGATATCCCCACACCGCGCCAGCAATGGCCCAACCTCAACCCCCGCGCTTCCCCTCTGGTGTGATTCCTTCTCGCAATTGATCTGCGTTTTGAATCGCTCTGGAGAACTGCCATGTTGAACAAACTCATCGTTCTGGCCGCGTTGCTGCTGCCTGCCTGCTTTGCCAATGCCCACGAATACAAAGTCGGCGAGCTGGAAATCGCTCACCCGTGGTCGCAGGAGTTGCCGCCGAACGCGCCAACCGTTGCCGCCTATTTCGTGATTCACAACAGCGGCAAAACTGCTGATCGCCTGCTGAGTGTCGACTCGCCGATTTCGGCCGTAGCCGAGCTGCACGAACACGTGATGCAAGGCGATCTGATGAAGATGCAACAGGTGCCGAGCGTTGATATTCCGGCGGGCGGCAACGTCATGTTTGCGCCGATGGCCTATCACGTGATGCTGGTCAACCTGAAAGACCGTAGCCTGTTGAGCGACGGCAAACGCTTCCCGCTGACGATGCATTTCGAGAAGGCCGGTGACGTGACGGTCGAAGTCTCGGTGCAGAAGAAGCCGCCCGAAGACATGCAGATGCACGCTCACGCCCAGTAACCGGCTGAGCAAATGCGCCCGCCTAGCGCCAGGTCATCCGCGACACGCCGTCAGTCATTGAGCCTGACGCGCGGCAGCTGGATCAGCCTGTTCGCCATGCTGATGATCTTTATCGGTCCGCTGATTTCTCAGTCGATGCCGATGGATCAACGCGCCTCGGCAATGGCCATGAACATGTCGATGGACATGAGCATGGACATGTCAGCGATGGAGCACGCCGACCACGGCGCGCAACCCGCTGCCGAGCACTGCCCGCCCACCCCGTCGCACCACGCGATCTGGGAAAAATGCGGCTATTGCAGCCTGCTGTTCAACTGCCCGGCGCTGACCGGCGGTGTTTCATTCACAACTTTCAACACCCCGCTCCCCCACACCTTCACTACTCCGTCCCCCCGCCTGGGCCACGCCCGGCAAACCGTCTTTCCCGGCGCCCGAACCCGCGCCCCGCCCATCGTCGCGTAAACACCCACCTCTGATCTCACACGGATTCGAAGACAGCTTCAGGCTGTCGGCCGTGTCGTTTATGCCGCTCGATGGAAATTGTCATGTCCAGGTTTTCTGCTGACTCACGCTTGAGCACTGCCCAAGCTTCTTTTGCCCTGAACGACGCCAGTGTTCGTTTCAGGCACGCCACCGCCTTCCTTTGTGGCGCTCTATTAACACCCATGGCGCTGGCCGATGAACACGCGGGCCATATCGAAGAACTGAGCCCGACGGTGATCACCGCGATCGCCCCCAGCTCACCGCTGACCATCGTCACCCACCCCAAGGACCCGCGCCAGCCGGTGCCGGCCAGCGACGGTGCCGACTATCTGAAAACCATCCCCGGCTTCGCCCTCGTGCGCAACGGCGGCACCAACGGCGACCCGGTGCTGCGCGGCATGTTCGGCTCGCGGATGAACATCCTCACCAACGGTGGCCAATTGCTGGGCGCCTGCCCCGGCCGGATGGACGCGCCAACTTCGTACCTCTCGCCGGAAACCTACGACACACTCACCGTGATCAAAGGTCCGCAAACCGTGCTTTGGGGACCGGGTGCATCCGCCGGGACCATCCTCTTCGACCGTGAACCGGAAAGCTTCGGCGAACTCGGAACGCGGGTGAACGCCAGCGTCTTGGGCGGCTCCAACGGCCGTTTCGACAAAGTGGTGGACGCCGCTGCCGGCGGGCCACTGGGCTATGTGCGAGTGATCGGCAACACCGCGCACGCCGACGATTATCGCGATGGCAACAATGACACCGTGCCCTCGCGCTACGACAAGTGGAACGGCGACGTCATGCTCGGCTGGACCCCGGACGCCGACACCCTGCTGGAACTGACTGCCGGCAAGGGCGATGGTGAAGCGCGTTACGCCGGGCGCGGCATGGACGGTTCGCAGTTCAAGCGTGAAAGCCTGGGCCTGCGTTTCGAAAAGTCGAACATTGGCGACGTGCTGGACAAGGTCGAAGCGCAGATCTACTACAACTACGCCGACCACGTGATGGACAACTACACCCTGCGCACGCCCTCCGGCACCGGGATGATGTCCGGCCCGATGGCCTCGAACGTCGACCGCCGCACCCTCGGCGCAAGAATCAAAGGCACCTGGCGCTGGGCCGATGTGCAGTTGATCAGCGGCCTCGATGCGCAAACCAGCGAACACCGCCAGCGCGGCGGCATGGGCGTCGACACTTACAAAAACCTGCCGTACACCGAGGACGCCGACTTCCACAATTACGGTGTTTTCAGTGAACTGACCTGGTACGCCGCCGACCGCGACCGGCTGATTACCGGCGCGCGCCTGGACCGCGCCTCGGCCAAGGATTACCGGCAAACCACCGGCTCAGGGATGACGACCCGCCCCAACCCGACCGCCGACGACACCCGCGCCGACACCCTGCCAAGTGGCTTCGTCCGCTATGAGCATGACCTGGCCGACAGCCCGACCACCCTCTACGCCGGCATCGGCCACACCGAGCGTTTCCCGGATTACTGGGAGCTGTTTTCACCCAAGCTCGGCCCCGCCGGTTCGGTGAATGCCTTCGATTCGATCAAGCCCGAGAAAACCACCCAGCTCGACTTCGGTCTGCAATACAAAACCGAAAACCTCGACGCCTGGGCCTCGGGTTACGTCGGCAAAGTCCACGACTACATCCTGTTCAACTACCTCCCGACCCCGATGGGCACCACCTCCCAGGCGCAGAACGTCGACGCGCGAATCATGGGCGGCGAGCTCGGTGCGGCCTACAAGCTGACCTCCAACTGGAAGGCCGACGCGACCCTGGCCTACGCCTGGGGCAAGAACAGCAGCGACGGCAACGCACTGCCGCAAATGCCGCCACTGGATGCGCGTTTCGGCCTGACTTACAGCGAAGACAACTGGAGCGCCGGCGCTTTGTGGCGGGTGGTCGCGGCGCAAAACCGCATCGATCAGAACAAGGGCAACGTCGTCGGCAAAGACTTCGACAAGACCCCGGGCTTCGGCGTGTTCTCGCTCAACGGTGCCTACCGAATCGACAAGCACTGGAGGGTCAGCACCGGCGTCGACAACCTGTTCGGCAAGGCCTACGCCGAGCACTTGAACCTGGCCGGCAACGCCGGTTTCGGCTACCCGGCCAATGACCCGCAGGCCATTAAAGAACCGGGACGAACGCTCTGGACCAAGGTGGACATGAGTTTCTAAAGGCATCGCGGGCAAGCCCGCTCCCACATGGACAGTGTGAAACCTGTGGGAGCGAGCTTGCTCGCGATCGGTTGCGCAGCAACCGCCAACAAACAACTAAAAGATCCATGCCAAAGCGGAGCACACGTGATGAAACAGCCCAAAGTGAATTTCTACAACCTGGCCTGGCGCTGGCATTTCTATGCCGGTCTGTTCGTGGCCCCCTTCATGGTGATGCTGGCCCTGACCGGCACCCTTTACCTGTTCAAACCGCAACTCGATCCGTTGATGTACGGCAGCCTGATGACCGTCCCGGCCGATCACCACACGGTGTCCGCCGACGACCTGCTCAAACGCGTGAAAGAGGCGTATCCACAAGCCACGATCAAACAGTACCTGCCGCCGGTCAACGCCGAGCGCAGCGCGCAATTCGTCGTGATCAACGGCGGCACCGAACTCAACGTGTTCATTGATCCGTACCACGGCGACATCCTCGGCGAGCAAGACGCCAAGAACAACCTGCAAGCCATAGCGAGGGCGATTCACGGCGAGCTGATGATCGGCACCGTCGGTGATCGACTGATCGAAATGGCCGCCGGTTGGGGCATCGTGCTCGTGGTGTCCGGGGTGTTCCTGTGGTGGCCCCGTGGTCAGGCGGCCGGCATTTTGTGGCCACGCCTGAGCAGTCGCGGTCGCGTGTTGTGGCGTGATCTGCACGCGGTGACCGGGTTCTGGGGCGCCTCGTTGCTGCTGGTGATGCTGCTCAGCGGCATGACCTGGACCGGGTTCTGGGGCCAGCAATACGCTGGCGTGTGGAACGTGTTCCCGGCCGCCATGTGGGACAACGTGCCCACGTCCGATGTCGAAGCGCGCAGCCTCAACACCGCCACCCGACAGACCGTGCCTTGGGCAATGGAAAACACGCCGATGCCAATGTCTGGCGGCGACCACGCCGAACACATGGCCCAAGGCGGCGCGCAAGCCGGCCCCGCCGCCCCGACCATCAGCCTGCAAGACGTGCAAAACATCGCCGTGCAACGCAAGGTCGAGCCGGGTTACAGCATCACTTTCCCGAAAACCGCCACCGGCGTGTTCACCATTGCCGTGTTCGCCGACGACCCGCGCAACGACGCCACCCTGCACGTCGATCAATACACCGGCGACGTCCTCGCCGACGTGCGTTATGAACAATACGGCCCCGTCGCCCGCGCCACCGAAATCGGCGTGATGCTGCACGAAGGCAAGATGTTCGGTGTGGTCAACCAGATCATCGTGCTGCTGATTTGCCTGATGATCCTGCTCAGCGCCGTCAGCGGCGTGGTGATCTGGTGGAAGCGTCGGCCACAGGGCAAATTCGGTGTTCCACCGCTGCGCCATGACCTGCCTAAATGGAAAACAGCGATGGTCATCATGTTCGCCCTGGCGGTGATGTTTCCGCTGGTGGGGGCTTCACTGGTGGTGGTCTGGGTGCTGGATCGCGTGCTGTTGTCGCGCCTCACCCGACAAACTGAATCGGCCTCATCTTCATCATGAAACAGGCGAGATGCGCGGGTTAGACAGGCCTGTAGACTTCCCGCGCTTATCTCGCGCTTATCTTTAGTGTTACTGTATAACTATAAATTCATCGTTTGTTTCAAAACCGCCATCGCGGGCAAGCCCGCTCCCACAGGGACTGCGCAATACCTGTGGGAGCGGGCTTGCCCGCGATGACGTCATCCGCATCACCAAAATCTCCGAGCAAACGCATGACCTCGCTGACCCTCAAAAACCTCGCCTGGACACCCCTGGGCCACGGCCATTGTCATCACCAGTTCCAACTGCGTGATGCCTCCTTGCACGTGGCCGCCGGCGAGTTCGTCGGGTTGATCGGCCCCAACGGCAGCGGCAAGACCAGCCTGTTGCGCTGCGCCTGGCGCTTCAGCAAACCCGAGAGTGGCGAGGTCCAGTTCAATCACCACAACGTCTGGAAGCAATCCTCCCGTTGGTGCGCGCAACGCATCGCCGTGGTCTTGCAAGAATTCCCCGACGCCTTCGGCCTGACCGTTGAAGCAGTGGTCGCCATGGGCCGCACGCCGCACAAAGGCCTGTTCGATGGCGACACCCTCGAAGACCGGAACCTCGCGACTCAGGCGCTGGAATCGGTCGGCCTCAACGGCTTTGAAGACCACGCTTTCGCCACCCTCTCGGGCGGTGAAAAGCAGCGGGTGATCCTCGCCCGCGCCCTGGCGCAACAGCCGCAATTGCTGATCCTCGACGAGCCGACCAATCACCTCGACCCGCGCTATCAACTGGAACTGCTGCAACTGGTCAAACGCCTGAAGATCGGCACCCTCGCCAGCATCCACGACCTCAACCTC
This sequence comes from Pseudomonas mucoides, assembly GCF_015461845.1. GTDB lineage: Bacteria > Pseudomonadota > Gammaproteobacteria > Pseudomonadales > Pseudomonadaceae > Aquipseudomonas > Aquipseudomonas mucoides. Next base: position 106,122 of record NZ_JACOPW010000009.1, read on the forward strand.
GCCGCGGCTTTCTGTGATCGGCTGTACGTGATCAACCACGGCCGCATCGTCGCCAGCGGCACCCCCAAAGAAGTCCTGACCGCCCCGCTGCTGCGCAATGTTTTCGGCGTCGACGCCTTGATCGACGACCATCCTCTGCACGGCTACCCACGAATCACCTGGATAACCCAACCATGACGTTGCGTCCCCTGCTGTGTGCCGCCCTTCTGCTGGGCAGTGCCCAAGCCTTGGCCGAGGCCACTCATTACCCGCTGACCGTGCACAGCTGCAACCGCGAAGTGACCTTCAAGCACGCGCCAAAACACGCGGTCAGTCACGACATCAACATGACCCAGATGATGCTCGCCCTCGGCCTAAAACCGAGCATGGCCGGCTACAGCGGCGTGAGCGGCTGGAAGTCGGTGACGCCCGAGATGCAGAGCATCCTCGACGGCTTGCCGGAGCTCGCCGCCAAGTACCCGTCGGTGGAAACCCTGCTCAACGCCAACGTCGATTTCTTCTTCGCCGGTTGGGATTACGGCATGCGCGTAGGCGGCGACCTGACGCCGCAAACCCTGCAACCGTTGGGCATCAACGTCTATGAGCTGACCGAGTCCTGCGCCTTCGTGATGAAGCGCCCGGCCGCCAGTTTGGAAGACACCTACAACGACCTGCGTAACCTCGGCAAAATCTTCGACGTGCAAGACCGCGCCAACGCCTTGATCGCGCAGATGCAGGCGCAAGTCGACGAGGTGCGCCAGGACCTGCCGGCGGACAAGCCGCGGGTGTTCCTGTACGACAGCGGTGAAGACCGCGCCATGACCTCCGGGCGCCTGGGCATGCCGCAAGCGCTGATCGATGCGGCGGGCGGGCGCAACATTCTCGATGACGTCGACGCGAGCTGGACGCGGGTCAACTGGGAGAGCGTGGTCGAGCGCAATCCGCAGGTGATCGTGATCGTCGACTACGGCGAAGTCACTGCCGAACAAAAGGAGCAATTCCTGCTCGACAACAAGGCGCTGCAATCGGTGGACGCGATCAAGAACCAGCGCTTTATCGTCATTCCCTACGTGCAGGCCACGCCCGGCATCGACAACGTGTTGGCGGTAGAAACCCTGGCCAAAGGGTTCCACGGCGAATGATCAATCGTCGCTACGGTTTGTTGCTGCTGGCCCTCGGCGCGTTGCTGCTGGTGTCGTGCGTGGTGTCGCTGGGCTTCGGCCCGGCGCGAGTGCCGGTGGACGTGGTGTGGCAGATTTTGCTGCACAAGGTCTTTGGGCTTGGTGAGGTGAGCTGGAGCGCCGGGCAGGAACATATCGTGTGGCTGATCCGTGTACCGCGCATGTTGCTCGGCGCGATGGTGGGCGCCGGGCTGGCGTTGATCGGTGCGGTGCTGCAAGCGGTGACGCGTAATCCGTTGGCCGATCCTCACCTGCTTGGGGTCACGTCCGGCGCGACCCTCGGCGCGGTGATTGTGGTGCTGCATGTGGGTGAGATTGTCGGGCTGCTCACCTTGCCGATGGCGGCGTTTATCGGTGCGTTGGTCAGCATGCTGATCGTGCTGGTGATCGCCCATCGGCACGGGCGGCTGGACAGTGATCGGCTGCTGCTGTGCGGTGTGGCGGTGTCGTTTGTGATGATGGCGATGGCCAATCTGCTGCTGTTTCTTGGCGATCACCGCGCCAGTTCGGCGGTGATGTTCTGGATGCTCGGCGGGCTCGGGCTGGCGCGCTGGGAATTGCTCGCGGTGCCGGCGGTTAGCGTGTTGCTGGGGTTGGTGTTGCTGCTGGGCATGGCCCGGCCGTTGAATGCGTTGATGGCCGGCGAGCAGACGGCGGTGACCCTCGGGCTGAATGCGCGCAGTGTGCGGTTGCGGGTGTTTTTGATTGCGTCGCTGATGACCGGGGTGCTGGTCTCGATCAGCGGGTCCATCGGCTTTGTCGGGCTGATGGTGCCGCACATTGCGCGGCGGCTGGTCGGGGCGGAACATCGGCGATTGCTGCCGGCGTGCGTGTTGCTCGGCAGCCTGTTCCTCGTCTGGGTCGACGTCGCCGCCCGCACCCTGATTGCCCCGGAGGACCTGCCCATTGGCGTCGCCACTGCGGCCATCGGTGGGCTGTTTTTCATTGGCCTCATGCGCCGCCGCTGAGCCGTGCCAGCGCGGAAGGCACGGTTCATCCGGCACTCAGATCAATAAGTGCTGCACTTCACAGTTCGTCACGATCCGGCTTCGCCGCCGACTGCACAGGTGGCTGCCAGGTCGACTTCAATCGCCCGCGAAATTGCCAGTAGCCGTCGGTGTCCACGACCTCAAGCCGACCAACACCGGCGAGCGCGGCGAGGTAAGCCGCCACCCCGTCCTTTGCCTCCTCGTTGAACAAGGCCGTTTCCTGCGGCGAGAAGCTGGGGGTGAATTTGAACAGGGCCCCGCCACGACCGGTGAAATAACAACTGCCCCCGGAGACGCCGCTCTTTTTCACGACGTCTCTGCAAAACCACAGATCGGCCAGCGCCAGGTTGTCCATCAGTAGACGATCAGACGCAGTGGGGTCCCACACGAACAGGTTGAAGCGTTTGTAGAACTGATGAACAGCCACCCATTTGTAGTCCTGCGGAAAAACCGGCAACAGCAAGGGCTGCGCGCCCGGCACGGTGACCGGTGCAATGGGCCCGCCCGGTCCTGAGTAAAACAGCGCACTGACAGCCCCACTCTCGACGCCGTCCTCAAGCGGCTCGACGGCCACGAACGACGATGACGCCGGGTGTATCAGCACGCCACCCAGATACTGCTGGCCGACGTATTCGCCAATCTGACTTTGGGCCGAGCGAGCCGCATCATCGGCATGTGCGAATACAGGCCCGAGAGCAAAGCGGTTATCCGACGCCCACCTCACCAACCCGATGCCGGTTTTGACACCCCGGGCATCAACCCTGAACGGCGACCAGAAAGCACTGCGCACCACGACCTGCAATTCACCGTTGGCGATCACTTTGCGCAGATACTCGAACAGCGACTCCTGCCCTGATTGCACAATTCTCTCGTAGGCCTGCGTGGTATGAAACAAGGTCCATTCCGGGGCCTTGCTCCTAGGGGCGTAACGCAACAAGGCGCCATCGGAGCAGGACAAGTAGACGTTGAGGTACGTGGATCCTTCAGCCGTGCGCACACCGACAGCATCCAGCCCGTAGGACAGATCCCGAGGCGATATGAAGCTGTGCGTCACGTCATGGGGCAATCGTCCCGGACGGGTCGACGGACACAAATAGAGGCCCTCGACTCGATACCCCAACGGTAATAAACCTTCGGGAAACACCCGCTCGACCGTGAGATGCCCTTGTCCCCCGTCGATCGGCAACGTCGTCACGTACCGTTCACCGTTCAGCGCCTTGAGCACAAAGCCGAACATCAGGCTGGCACGGGCGCCCACCGTGCGATGGACATGCCGCACAGCGTCGTCCATCTGTGTGAAGACCGGGCTGAGCGCCGGCTCGGCAATGGCAAATCGCTTCACTTGCGACGAAACAATGCCGGGATAAGCACTCCAGTGCGACAGTGGCCTGGCCTCTCCCCACAGTCGGCTCCCCTGAACCACTTGCAACCGCCCGGCGCTTGCAACCTGATTGACGTATTCACTCGGGGTTCGCGTACCGTTGCGCATGTGCAGTTCAATCGGTGTGTGCTGGCGCTGCAACGGGCTGGGTGACGCCAATGCCCGGGCGAGCTGCTTTTCGCTGGCACTTGCACTGAGGGTGTAGCTGATCAGGCTGCCGTCGAGCCCCAGCAGGTATTCCTTGCCGGGCGACAGAGACGGGGAGCGCCCGGAGCCGGTCAGGATGTCCGCCAGAAAGTCGGTAGAAAACATGTTCAGATACACGTCCCGTTCGCGGTTCGACAGGGCGAAAATCGGTTCGATCTGAATTCGGGAATGGTAGCGGGCGACGACCGTACTCCCTGCCAAAAACAACCCCTGTTCAGCCAACTCGTCCAGACGAATCCAGCTGGCAGGGAAGTTCTCGACTTCGACGGCCACCGGCAACGTTGCGACAAACAAACCGTCGGCGCGACGCAGCACCAGGCCACCGTAGACCCGCTCACGCCGCGCGCCCAACTTCGCCAGCGCAAAGCGCGCGGCATCGTCCTGCGACAGAAAGACCGGGCTGAGCGCTCGCCGCTGGATCTGCACGAAAGGTTTCCAGTCAGGACCGACACTGCCCGGCTCGTCCCACAGTTCACTGGTGCGCAGCACCTTCAGTTCGCCGGCCTTGGCGACCATTTGAATGACGCTGGCATAGGGTGGTGTTTCCTTGCCCAATGCTGACGTCAGTTGCTGCACCCCCTTATTGTCGAATTGTGTTGAAGAGGCCGAGTATTGGTACTGCAACAATGCCCCATCCAGTGTCGCGATAAAAATCTTCAGGTCCTGAAAATGCGTCAGACGTTGCGTGCCCTTGTCGTCGTATATCGCTGCTGCCAGATCGCTGACGGGCGCTAAATGCCGGGCTAACCAGGCGTCCGTTGTTGATGACCCTTTAGGCATCCAGCTTGCCGCGTAGTAAAGCCCGAGGGTCCTAAACTCGTCGATCAACACGGGAGCGCCGAAGTCGCTCGCCTGGTTGAGCGTCCCCAGGCGCCCGGTCGTAACCGTTTCGGTCGCCACGTACTCCTCGCGCTCTTTGTGCTTGAGGATAAACCCCCAACCCGCCGCGGCTGCGCGGTAGTCGAGCCGGGCTCGATGACGGGCGTTCAGCACCGCGTCTTCGGCGCTGGTAAAAATTGCCCCCAGCGCCGGAGCGGAGATGTCTGTGCGGGTGGCGTCGTTATCTGGTTCATCACCCAGCAGCGCTCCCCGCGGCCCCCACACGTCGCTGCCGACCACCACACGCAATCTGCCCGTGCCGGCCAGTTCATCGACCACTGCACCGGGCTCCAGAGTGCCGGCCGTCAGCTCCCGATCTATTAGCGTGTTGCCATCAGCGAGTACGGCCACCCGCTGCTGCAGGCGGTTGCGAGCCGCCACTTTCGATACGTCGGGGCTATAAACCAATAGAGAGTCGGCCGAGCCAGACAGGTAAAAATCGACAACATGCGCGTGGCTGTCGAACATCGAGCGAATGTCTTCGGCGGTAAACATTTGCACGTGCGTCAGTTGCCCGTGCAAGTCTGTACGTGTGATGCCCACGGCATCGGCTTGCCAGCGCGAAGCGTAAAGCCCATGAAACGAGTGCCCCTGGACCAGCACAATCGGTGCGCCGTTAGCGTCGAGGGGGCAAAGCATGTCCAGTGCGAACCGTTTTGCGGCAAACACCGGCTCGGTGGCGACGAAGCGTTTGTTTCGATCCTGCAAAATCATCCCGACAAAGCCCTGTTCACGCCGGCTGCCGATGTACTCATGGGCAAAACGTGCGGCATCGTCCGCCATGAGGAACGCAGGACTCAAACGCCGCGACCTGGCATAGGCTTGCCAGTCAGGGCCAACGATCCCGACCACATCCCACAACGCGCTGTCCTTCAGCACCGTCAGTTCGCCGGCTGCGACCACCAGCCTGATGTAGTCCGCAGGCTTGAGCGTGCCAGCCTGCAGTCGGACATTGAAATCCGCGCTGTCCTTCAGCGGAGCTTCACGCTGGTGCGCCGAGGGGCGGTACTGCAACACGGCACCGTCGCGGGTCCGGGCGTACACTTTCAGGTAGTCCGGGTATTCCTGCCGGTGAACATCCCACAGCGAAAATTTGATGCCCGCCGCCAATTCGTCCGGTGAAAAAAACCGCTCATAAAGCCAGGGCTCACTGGCACTCTGAGCCGCATCGCCCTGCGGCACGAAGTAAACGCCGTTCAAGTCGAAATCGAGCAGGCGCTCCAGCGTGCGATCAGCTTTCATCGGAAAAGTCTTGAACAATTCGGCTGCCGGCTCGCTGGAAAGTACCGGATAGGTCGCCATGCACTCCGAGCTGTCGGCAGAGGTCACAACAAACCCAAGATAAACGCTGCCGGTGGACAGGGTTACTGTCGCGGCGGCGGCTTCGATGGCCTTGTCCACTTGGTTGAACACCGCACAAAAAAACGGTTGTACCGGGGTCGGACTTCGCACCGCTGCGGTACCGAGCGTCCAGTTCGCCGGCACGTTTCCTCTTACGCCGCCCCACGGCGCATTGGCGACCAGTACGCTAAGCGTGCCAGTCTGGGCAACTTTTTGAATCAGGTGTTCAACGTCGGAGAACGGACCGAAAGCCTTGAACCCTTGCTCAAAGAGTTTTTTCTCTTCTGCCGGCTGAGTGGACTCGTACTTGATCAGTGAACCATCCGGACCCGACAGATAATGACGCTGGCCATAGGCACCCGGGTCCTGCATATGACTCAGAATATGTCCTCTGGAAAAAAATCCGAGGCTCAACGTGATCTGCTCGCTCGTCCAGCCTGGGTGAACACGCAGGACTTCAGCGTGATTGGCCGAATGGGACAGGTAATACGCCGCGCCACTGTAGCCCGGTGGAGCAAACAGCTCTCGGGGGGCTTCAGTAGACAGCAGGAAGTCGAATTCGAAATGCCCCATCCTCCCCGCCACTGGCAACGTGGGCTGAAATTTTCCGTCGCCACGCTGCACGATTACACCGCCGTAAGCCTTGTCGCGGCGCGCGCCGATCTGCCGGTGAACCCAGTAGGCCGCGTCGTCCGCGCTGGTGAATGTCGGCCCCAGGGCAGGAAAGGTTGCCGCCCTTCGGGGTGTTGAAGGTGTGCTGATTGAGGTGCCGTTCATGTGCTGCTCACTCGATTGAGAAGCCACGATGATCAGGATCCCGGAGCGCAGCAGGTGGTACATATGTATCGCCCTCCGGTGTTGCGCTTTTGACGCAGCCAGCACCAATGCTGCGCACGCCGGCGCACCGAAAATAAATCTGTCCCCTTTTTTCTGGTCCCCTTTCTGACGAGTTTATTTTTTGTTTAATTGATGTGTCGAAATCTGGAAGTTTCCCACGGCTTTTTCAGGTTGTTCGTCGGACGTGGGCTGTCTAGTCTGGGGCTGTCACTGAAGACTCAGTGATCGGGTGTGAGAACCCGGACAGGTTTCAATCCAACGCTAGCTCCACCATAATTGCCGCCAGCTTATTCGCTGCCGGCAATGACTATGGCGGCTGTGTGCGGGCGGACTTCGGTTCGGCCGGGTTGATTCCTACCGGTTTCTCACTCCGCACATAGCTGCCACCCCTTCGTCGCGTGAGAAACGACAAGTGATGGCTCCAATTGCTTCAAGGGAATCATTACCATGTCTAAGAAAATCGTACCCGATCCACCCATCGACACCACCACACCCGAACCCGAAACATCTCGCGACGAAGACCTGCTCCGAGACCGCGAAGCCATCAAACGCGCCCTCGACTACTACCTGGATCCGCCTGCGCTCTACACCGAAAAACCCCGCCGCCCCAGCACGATGTACATGATCGCCCCGGACAACGACAGCGAAAGCCTGTTGGTCCATGCCTGTGAATCCCTGGCGTCCGCCAGTGTCCTGGCCAGCGACTTCGCCGCCGACCTGATCGGCCCGCAGCGCCACAAGGCGATGGCCATCCAGCAGATCATCATGCTCGCCGAACTGGCCGTGAACCGCGCGGTGGATAAGGTCGTTCCCACCTGAATACACCGCAAGAAAAAATGTGGGAGTGAGGCTTCTCGCTCCCACCGGGGCTCAACATTCCTTACACTGCGCATCTCACGACCCTCAGGATGAGCCTCATGCTGAAATCTGTTTTCCTGTCGTTGCTGGTATTCGGCTCCAGCGCCGCAATGGCCGATACCACCGTCGATGTCTCGAAGATTTACGGCAAGATCCAATTCGTCGACAGCTTTCCGGACTACAAGGTGCAGGTGGTGAACTCCTTTCCCGATCTGAAGGTGCAGCAGGTCGACTCTTTTGCGGACTCGCCGGGCAAGTGGAAAACCGTCGACAGCTTCCCTGATTACAAAATCCAGATCGTCGATTCCTTCCCCGATTTCAAGATCCAATACGTCGACTCATTTCCCGGCCCCAACTGAACCCTTCTGCATCACCGCTGCCGCCACGCGGCAGCACCACAATGACGCACACCCTCGCACCACCGCCCCGCCCTCGTCCCTTCATGGTGCGCCGCCACCGCGCGCGAGCGCTCTAAAACGACATTTCCCTGCCTTTTGCCGACCGGGCACAGCCTTTGCAAAACACCCTTCAGTAGTCCGCATCTGCCAACCAAAAAAATTCATAAGTTCATGGAGATCGCACAATGAAGCGTCGTAGCTTGATCAAGGCTTTCACACTCTCGGCAAGCATTGCCGCGATGGGCATGACCTGGACCGTCCAGGCCGCCGAGACCATCAAGGTCGGGATTCTGCATTCGTTGTCCGGCACCATGGCGATCTCCGAAACGTCGCTCAAAGACATGGCCTTGATGACCATCGACGAGATCAACGCCAAGGGCGGCGTGAACGGCAAGATGCTGGAACCGGTGGTGGTGGACCCTGCGTCGAACTGGCCGCTGTTCGCCGAAAAGGGCCGGCAGTTGCTGACTCAGGACAAGGTGGCCGTGGTGTTCGGCTGCTGGACGTCGGTGTCGCGTAAATCGGTGTTGCCGGTGTTCGAAGAGCTCAACGGCTTGCTGTTCTACCCGGTGCAGTACGAAGGCGAAGAGATGTCGCCGAACGTGTTCTACACCGGCGCCGCGCCAAACCAGCAGGCGATTCCCGCCGTTGAATACCTGATGAGCGAAGAAGGTGGCAGCGCCAAGCGTTACTTCCTGCTCGGCACCGACTACGTCTACCCGCGCACCACCAACAAAATCCTGCGCTCGTTCCTGCACTCCAAAGGCGTGGCGGACAAGGACATCGAAGAGGTCTACACCCCGTTCGGCCACGCCGATTACCAGACCATCGTCGCCAACATCAAAAAATTCTCCGCCGGCGGCAAGACAGCCGTCATCTCGACCGTCAACGGCGACTCCAACGTGCCGTTCTATAAAGAGCTGGCCAACCAGGGTTTGAAAGCCACCGACGTTCCGGTCGTGGCGTTCTCCGTCGGCGAAGAAGAACTGCGCGGCATCGACACCAAACCGCTGGTGGGCAACCTTGCGGCGTGGAACTACTTCGAATCGGTCGAGAACCCGCAGAACGCGAAATTCGTCGCGGACTGGAAAGCCTACGCCAAGAAACACAACCTGCCGGGCGCCGACAAAGCGGTGACCAACGACCCGATGGAAGCCACCTACGTCGGCATTCACATGTGGGCGCAAGCGGCGGAAAAAGCCAAGTCCACCGACGTCGACAAAGTCCGCGAAGCCCTCGCCGGCCAGACCTTTGCCGCGCCGTCCGGCTACACCCTGACCATGGACAAGACCAATCACCACCTGCACAAACCGGTGATGATCGGCGAGATCCAGGCCGATGGTCAGTTCAACGTGGTGTGGCAGACCGAAGGCCCGATCCGCGCCCAGCCGTGGAGCCCGTTTATCGATGGCAACGACAAGAAGCCGGATTATGCGATGAAGAGCAACTAAGCCACTGGATGTCGGGCCTGGGCATGGAGCCCAGGCCCGACATAAATCCCTGTGGGAGCTGGCTTGCCTGCGATGGCATCACCTCGGAGCATCAGACACACCGAGTCGTCTGCATCGCAGGCACGCCAGCTCCCACAATGTCCGTGTCAAGGCGACTACCTATGCCCTCCGCCCTTTATCGTCTGATTCTCGCCATTGCGCTTTTGCTGCCGGCAACCTCCTTTGCCAGCGACACCGAAGACTTCGTCGCCGCCACCCCCGTGCAGCAAGCCAAACTGCTGGAAGCCTGGGCCGCGCAGCCCGACCCGGCCCGTGTCGAACTGATCAACGCCCTGCAACAAGGCGAACTGACCGTCGACGGCCAACCGAAAACCTTGCGCCTGAACAATCGCCTGCGGGGTCTGATCGACACCGCACTGGCCAGCCATCAACTGCTCGCCGCCGACCCGAAAACCCGTCTGGCCGCCGCGCAGCAGCTGCAGAAAAGCGCCAAACCCGCGCAGCTGACATTCCTCGACCAGCAACTGGCCGGCGAAAAAGACGAAAGCGTCCACGCCGCCCTCAGCCTCACCCTGGCCAATCTGCAACTGGTCGACACCGACCCCGCCGTGCGCCTCGCTGCGGTGCGTTTGCTCGGTGAAACCGGCGACCCGCTCGCCCGTACCCGCCTCGAAACCTTGCTCGAACCGGGCGTCGAAGCCGACGTCGCCGTGCGCACCGCCGCCGAAACCAGCCTCGCCCAAGTCAAACGCAAACTGCTGATCGGCGAGTTGCTCGGCCAGGCCTTCAGCGGCATGTCGCTCGGTTCGATCCTGCTGCTCGCCGCCCTCGGTCTGGCGATCACGTTCGGCCTGCTCGGCGTGATCAACATGGCCCACGGCGAGATGCTGATGCTCGGCGCGTACTCGACGTATGTGGTGCAGATGATGTTCCAGCGCTACGCCCCGCAAGCCATCGAGTTCTACCCGCTGATCGCGTTGCCGGTCGCATTCTTCGTCACCGCCGCCATCGGCATGGCGCTGGAGCGCACGGTGATTCGTCACCTCTATGGCCGCCCATTGGAAACCTTGCTCGCCACCTGGGGCATCAGCCTGATGCTGATTCAGCTGGTGCGCCTGGTGTTCGGCGCGCAGAACGTTGAAGTGGCCAACCCGGCGTGGTTGTCGGGCGGGATTCAAGTGCTGCCCAACCTCGTGCTGCCGTACAACCGCATCGTGATCATCGCGTTTGCGCTGTTTGTGGTGGTGCTGACCTGGCTGCTGCTGAACAAGACGCGCCTGGGTTTGAATGTGCGCGCCGTCACCCAGAATCGCAACATGGCCGCCTGCTGTGGCGTGCCGACCGGGCGCGTGGACATGCTCGCCTTCGGTCTCGGCTCGGGCATCGCCGGCCTCGGTGGCGTAGCGCTGAGCCAGATCGGCAACGTCGGTCCGGACCTCGGCCAAAGCTACATCATCGACTCGTTCCTGGTGGTGGTGCTCGGCGGTGTCGGCCAATTGGCCGGTAGCGTGCTCGCCGCGTTCGGCCTCGGCATCGCCAACAAAATTCTCGAACCGCAGATCGGCGCCGTGCTCGGCAAGATCCTGATCCTCGCGCTGATCATTCTGTTCATCCAGAAGCGTCCGCAAGGCCTCTTCGCACTGAAAGGACGGGTGATCGACTGATGAACCAGCCCCTGCTCGTTACCGCTACACAAAAAGCCGGCCCCACAGTCACGATCGCGGTCGGCGCGGTGATTCTCGCGCTGCTGCTGGCGTTGCCGCTGCTGTCGCTGTTGTCGCCGATCAGTGTGTTTCACGTCTCGGCCTACACCCTGACGCTGGTGGGCAAGATTCTTTGCTACGCCATCGTCGCGCTGGCGCTGGACCTGGTCTGGGGATACGCCGGCCTGCTGTCCCTCGGCCACGGCCTGTTCTTCGCCCTCGGCGGTTACGCGATGGGCATGTACTTGATGCGCCAGGCCTCGGGCGATGGCTTGCCGGCGTTCATGACCTTCCTGTCGTGGACCGAATTGCCGTGGTACTGGACCGGCACCAGCAGCTTCCTCTGGGCCATGTGCCTGGTGGTATTGGCGCCGGGATTGCTGGCGCTGGTGTTCGGCTTCTTCGCCTTCCGCTCGCGGATCAAGGGCGTGTATTTCTCGATCATGACCCAGGCCCTGACCTTCGCTGGAATGCTGCTGTTCTTCCGCAACGAGACCGGGTTTGGCGGCAACAACGGCTTCACCAATTTCCGCACCATTCTCGGTTTCGGCATCACCGAACCCGGCACCCGTGCCGTGCTGTTTTTCGCCACGGTGGTGTTGCTGGTGGCCAGCCTGTTCATCGGCTGGCGCCTGGCGCAGAGCAAGTTCGGCCGGGTGCTGACCGCACTGCGCGATGCGGAAAACCGCCTGATGTTCTGCGGTTACGACCCACGCGGTTTCAAGCTGTTTGTCTGGGTGTTGAGTGCGGTGTTGTGCGGTCTGGCCGGGGCGTTGTACGTGCCGCAGGTCGGGATCATCAACCCGAGTGAAATGTCGCCAACCAACTCGATTGAAGCGGCGGTCTGGGTGGCCCTTGGTGGTCGCGGCACGCTGATCGGTCCACTGCTGGGCGCCGGCGTGGTCAACGGCATGAAGAGCTGGTTCACCGTGGCGTTTCCGGAGTACTGGCTGTTTTTCCTCGGTGCCCTGTTCATCGTCGTGACCTTGTACCTGCCGAAGGGCGTGATCGGTCTGCTGAAGAAAAGGGGCGAACAATGAGAATCACACCCACGGCGGAATTCATGCTCGAACCAGCCTTTTTTCCCGTAGAGCCAAACAAGGACGCCGGCACCAGCCGCGACGCCATCAGTCACGGCCAACGCGTCGGCCCCGGCCTCGACACCCGCCACGGCACGATCCTGACCCTGGAAGACATCAGCGTCAGCTTCGACGGCTTCAAGGCGCTGAACAACCTGAACCTGTACATCGGCGTCGGCGAGTTGCGCTGCATCATCGGCCCCAATGGCGCGGGCAAGACCACGCTGATGGACGTGATCACCGGCAAGACCCGGCCGAGTCACGGCAAGGCCTGGTTCGGTGAAACCCTGGACCTGACGCAGATGAGCGAAGTGCAGATCGCCCAGGCCGGTATCGGTCGCAAGTTTCAGAAGCCGACGGTGTTCGAAGCGTTGAGCGTGTTCGAGAACCTGGAGCTGGCGCAGAAAACCGACAAATCAGTGTGGGCCAGCCTGCGTGCGCGCCTTACTGGTGAGCAGAAAGATCGCATCACTGACGTGCTGGAAACCATTCGCCTGACCACGTCGGTCAATCGGCCGGCGGGGTTGTTGTCCCACGGTCAGAAGCAGTTTCTGGAGATCGGCATGCTGCTGATGCAAGACCCGCAACTGCTGCTGCTCGACGAGCCGGTGGCGGGCATGACTGACGCTGAAACCGAATTTACCGCGGAACTGTTCAAGACCCTGGCGGGCAAGCATTCGTTGATGGTGGTGGAACACGACATGGGGTTTGTGGGTTCGATTGCCGACCACGTCACCGTGTTGCACCAGGGCAGCGTGCTGGCGGAAGGGTCGCTGGAGCAGGTGCAGGAGAATGAGCGAGTGATCGAGGTGTATCTCGGTCGCTGAACCTGCACACGCAAAACCTGTGGGAGCTGGCTTGCCTGCGATGAGGCCAGCATATCCAACAATGACGTTGACTGTCCCACCCCCATCGCAGGCAAGCCAGCTCCCACAGGGTTCTGTGTGAAACAGAAGGAATTCAGCAATGCTGCAAGTCGACAAGCTGCACCAGTATTACGGCGGTAGCCACATCCTGCGCGGCCTGACGTTTGACGTGAAAGTCGGCGAAGTCACCTGCCTGCTCGGACGCAACGGCGTCGGCAAAACCACCCTGCTCAAATGCCTGATGGGGTTGCTCCCGGCCAAGGAAGGTGCGGTGAACTGGGAAGGCAACCCGATCACAACCTTCAAGCCACATCAACGCGTGCATGCCGGGATCGCCTACGTGCCGCAGGGCCGCGAGATTTTCGGTCGGCTGACCGTCGAAGAAAACCTGCTGATGGGCCTGTCACGCTTCCCTGGCAGCGAAGCCAAGGAAGTCCCGGCGTTCATCTACGAGCTGTTCCCGGTGCTGCTGCAAATGAAGCAACGGCGCGGCGGTGACTTGTCCGGCGGTCAACAACAGCAATTGGCGATCGGCCGGGCGCTGGCCAGCCGTCCTCGCCTGTTGATCCTCGATGAGCCCACCGAAGGCATCCAGCCATCGGTGATCAAGGAAATCGGGGCGGTGATCAAGAAGCTCGCGGCTCGGGGCGACATGGCGATTTTGCTGGTGGAACAGTTCTACGATTTCGCCGCCGAACTGGCCGATCAATACCTGGTGATGTCCCGGGGCGAGATCGTGCAGCAGGGTCGCGGTGAACATATGGAAGCCGAAGGTGTGCGCGGTCTAGTCACGATTTAAGGCTACGATCTAATCTGTAGCGTCCTAACGATAATTAAAAAATATGAATGTACCTCTTCCTACTGTCCTGTTTACCCCGAGCTGGCACGCCGAGCTGGAGCTGGGCTATGCCCGTTTCGGCGACAGCACGCGCCCGGTCCAGCGCCGCCACAAAGGCCCGCTGCGGGTGCAAAAGCACCTGTATGCCGAAGGCCCCGAGGTCTGTCAGCACATCATCGTTCACCCGCCGGGCGGGATTGCCGGTGGTGATCGGCTGGACATTTCGGCCCGTGTCGGCGCGAAGGCCTGGGCGCAAATCACCAGCCCCGGCGCGGCCAAGTGGTACCGCGCGGCAGGCCCGGCCTATCAGCAACTGGATCTGAAAGTCGCGGCTGGCGGAACGCTGGAGTGGTTGCCGCAGGAGACGATTATCTTCAGCGATGCCCAAGCCGAATTGAGCACCTCGATTGAGCTGGAAGGTGACGCGCGGCTGTTCTACTGGGACGTTGTGGCGCTGGGTCGCCCGGCCAGTGGCGAGCGTTTTGACCTCGGGCATTTCCAGGCGCGGCTGGACATTCGCCGCGACGGCCAGTTGCTCTGGCACGAACGCCAGCGCATTGTCGGGAATGACGGGTTGCTGGATTCGCCGATTGGTCTTGATGGTCAACCGGTGTTTGCGACGTTGCTGGTCACCGGGGAGATCGACAGTGAACAGCTGGAAACCTGTCGATCGCTGCCCAATGACGTACGCGGGGATTTGACCCAGTTGCCGGGGCTGTTGGTGGCCCGGTGCCTGGCCAGTGAAGCGCTGTTGGCGCGCGGCTGGTTGATTGAATTGTGGCGATTGCTCAGGCCTGCGCTGCTTGGCCGGGAAGCGGTCCCACCGAGAATATGGAGCACCTGAAACACGATCCCACAGGGGATTGGTGTTTACAGATCTGAAATTTTTTATCTGCCCAGATGGATTCCAACGATGGACCTGACACCACGCGAAAAAGACAAGCTGCTGATCTTCACCGCCGGCCTCGTGGCCGAGCGGCGTTTGGCGCGCGGCGTGAAACTCAATTACCCGGAAGCCATGGCCTACATCTCCGCCGCCCTGCTCGAAGGTGCGCGTGACGGCCAGACCGTGGCCGACTTGATGCACTTCGGCACCACGCTGCTGACCCGCGAACAAGTCATGGAAGGGATTCCAGAAATGATCCCGGAGATCCAGGTTGAAGCGACGTTCCCCGACGGCACCAAGCTGGTCACCGTCCACCAACCCATCGCCTGAGGAGCCGCCATGACTTACCACATCCGTGACGCGGTGCATGCCGACTTGCCGGCGATCCGCGACATCTACAACGACGCGGTGCTCAACACCACGGCGATCTGGAATGAACAGGCCGTTGATCTCGGCAATCGCCAGGCCTGGTTCAGCGCCCGGCAAGCCCAGGGTTATCCGATTCTGGTGATTGTCGACGGTGACAACAGCGTGCTGGGCTACGCTTCATTTGGTGACTGGCGGCCTTTCGATGGTTTCCGCCACACCGTCGAGCACTCGGTGTACGTGCGCAGCGATCAGCGCGGTAACGGCCTCGGCCCGAAACTGATGACGGTGCTGATCGAACGCGCCAAAGGTTGCGACAAGCATGTGATGGTCGCTGCCATCGAAAGCGGCAACGCCGCTTCCATTCGTCTGCATGACCGCGTCGGGTTCATCACCACCGGGCAAATGCCCCAAGTGGGCACCAAGTTCGGCCGCTGGCTGGACCTGACCTTCATGCAACTGACCCTCAATCCCGGCGCGCAGCCGCCTGTCGCCAGCAAGGAGTAACGCCCGATGAACGCCGCCCAACTGCGACGCGTCAATGTTGAAAGCTTTGCGCACTACCGCCAGGGTTTGATTGATCTGCTGCTCGACGCCGTGGGTTATGGCGCCAGCGTCGGGTTCATGGCCAATCTGGACGCGACTCAGGCCCGCGCCTATTTCGATGAAGTCCAGGAGAACCTGAACAAGGGCAGCGTGCTGCTGTGGGTGGTGGTTCGCGACGAACAAGTGGAAGCCAGTGTGCAACTGACCCTGTGCCAGAAAGCCAATGGCCTGAACCGCGCCGAAGTGCAAAAACTGCTGGTGCGTGAACACGCGCGTCGTCGTGGTCTGGGCCAACAGTTGATGAGCGCGCTGGAACAGGCCGCGCTCCAGCACAAGCGCGGCATGCTCTACCTCGACACCGAAGCCGGCTCCCCCGCCGAAGATTTCTATAAGGCATTGGGTTATACCCGGGCGGGCGAGATCCCCGACTACGCGTGCGACCCGAGCGGGCGCTACAAACCGACCGCGCTCTACTACAAGATTCTGCAAGGAGCCCATTGATGATTCCCGGTGAATACCAGATCCAGCCCGGCGACATCGAACTCAACGTTGGCCGCCGCACCGTCAGTCTGAAGGTAGCCAACAGCGGCGACCGGCCGATCCAGGTCGGCTCGCATTACCACTTTTTCGAAACCAACGACGCCTTGACCTTCGACCGCGCCGCCAGCCGCGGCATGCGCCTGAACATCCCGGCGGGCACCGCGGTGCGTTTTGAGCCGGGACAAAGTCGCGAGGTCGAGCTGGTCGATCTGGCCGGGCATCGCCGGGTGTTCGGGTTTGCCGGCAGGATCATGGGTGACCTCGACTGATTACTGCAGTGCGTCCAAAAAGATCGCAGCCTCGTTTCACTCGACAGCGGCTACAAGACCGCGTGCAACCACAAACGTGTGTGAGCACCTGTAGGAGCTGTCGAGCGCAGCGAGGCTGCGATAGCGAGCTATGCGAGCGGTCTCAAAAACAATCGAATCCCAAGGCAAGCCCATGAAAATTTCTAAACAGGCCTACGCCGACATGTTCGGCCCCACCGTCGGCGACAAGGTTCGCCTCGCCGACACCGAACTGTGGATTGAAGTCGAAAAAGACTTCACCACCTACGGCGAAGAAGTGAAATTCGGCGGCGGCAAAGTCATCCGCGATGGCCAGGGCCAAAGCCAACTGTTGGCCGCAGACGTCGTCGACACGGTGATCACCAACGCGCTGATTATCGACCACTGGGGCATTGTCAAAGCCGACGTCGGCCTCAAGAATGGCCGCGTGGCGGGCATCGGCAAGGCCGGCAACCCGGACGTGCAGCCGAACGTGACCATCGCCATCGGCGCCGGTACCGAAGTCATCGCCGGTGAAGGGATGATTCTCACCGCTGGCGGCATCGACACCCACATCCACTTCATTTGCCCACAGCAAATCGAAGAGGCGCTGATGAGCGGCGTCACCACCATGATCGGCGGCGGCACCGGCCCGGCGACGGGCACCAACGCGACGACCTGCACCTCCGGGCCGTGGCACCTGGCGCGCATGCTTCAGGCCGCCGACGCGTTCCCGATGAACATCGGCCTCACCGGCAAGGGCAACGCCAGCCTGCCGGAGCCCTTGATCGAACAGGTCAAGGCCGGCGCCATCGGCCTCAAACTGCATGAAGACTGGGGCACCACGCCGGCGAGCATCGACAACTGCCTGAGCGTCGCCGACCAGTACGACGTGCAGGTGGCGATCCACACCGACACCCTCAACGAATCCGGCTTCGTCGAAACCACCCTCGCCGCGTTCAAAGGCCGCACCATCCACACCTACCACACCGAAGGTGCGGGCGGCGGTCATGCCCCGGACATCATCAAGGCCTGCGGCTTTGCCAATGTGCTGCCGAGCTCGACCAACCCGACACGGCCGTTCACCCGCAACACCATCGACGAGCACCTCGACATGTTGATGGTCTGCCATCACCTGGACCCGAGCATTGCCGAAGACGTGGCCTTCGCCGAAAGCCGTATCCGCCGCGAGACGATTGCCGCCGAAGACATCCTCCACGACCTCGGCGCGTTCTCGATGATCAGCTCCGACAGCCAGGCCATGGGCCGCGTTGGCGAGGTCATCACGCGCACCTGGCAAACCGCCGACAAGATGAAAAAGCAACGCGGCCCACTACCCGGTGATGGCGAAGGCAACGACAACTTCCGCGCCAAGCGCTACATCGCCAAGTACACCATCAACCCGGCGATCACCCATGGCATCAGCCATGAAGTGGGCTCGGTCGAAGTGGGTAAATGGGCGGATCTGGTGCTGTGGCGGCCGGCGTTTTTTGGCGTCAAGCCGACCTTGATCCTCAAGGGCGGAGCTATTGCGGCCAGCCTGATGGGCGACGCCAATGCGTCAATTCCGACGCCGCAACCGGTGCATTACCGCCCGATGTTTGCCAGCTACGGCGGTTCGTTGCACGCCACCAGCCTGACCTTTATCAGCCAGGCCGCGCAGGAGGCGGGCCTGCCTGAGGCGTTGGGGTTGAAGAAAAAAATCGCAGTGGTCAAAGGGTGCCGCGAGGTGCAGAAAACCGACTTGATTCACAACGATTACCTGCCGACGATCGATGTCGACCCACAGACCTATCAAGTCAAAGCCGACGGCGTGCTGCTCTGGTGTGAGCCCGCGGATGTGCTGCCGATGGCCCAGCGATATTTCCTGTTTTGATCGTTCGATCGGTCTGATCATTCCCGGGGACCTGGCGTACCCGTTCCCCGGGAAAGCAGCAATCAAACGTCCGGCTGTACGACAAACGGGACCTCTACCCTTTGCAGTTTTGCGCGGTCGATCGCCTGTTGGGTGAAGGTTTTGAGCAACTCCTTTTTGTCTTCATCGATTGCATTCAGCTCAGCAGCATAGTCTGCGTCGGTCATGACACGGCCCGGCGCAAAATCGCTTTCCGGTTTGCCCAGTTCAGCGCCAAGCACCCTGAGCTCTTCCTTCAACCGAGCCTTTTGCTCAAGGGAAAGCGTTGTGTCATTCGCACGCTGGTCCAATGCCATATAGAAGTCTGTCGTGGCATCGATCCGGCGCCTGAACCCTTTGAAAGCCCGTCGGTTGACCCCTTCGACGTAGGCTGCCCAGAACGGCTGATCGACAAGCAAATCACCGAGCAGCTCACCTTCCTCAAGGTCGAGCACACGCAGGTAAGCATTGTCGATCATCGCCGAGGTGACACCCGCGATCCCTCTGAATTGCATGTTTCGAGACTGCCAGGGCAAGTCCAGCCGTTCGGCAAGATCGGTCATGAACGCCAGGTGAACTTCCACCTCATCGATCGTGCCCATCACCTCCCCCATGGCATTGACACGCCTGAACGCCTCGCCCATCGCCTCGCGTTCGGAAATGGTTTTGCGGGCAATCCTGCTCAGTTCATCCAGACGTGACTTGCCTCGCGCCAGCGTAACCAGCTCACCTTCCACCAGCGAGGGATTGGCCAGTTCATACGCCTCATGAATCAGCACCTCCAGGCCCATGGCATTGAACAGCTGCGCGCCAGCATCGACGCACGCCGTGGGCACGGTGGTCATGGTGAAAAGTTTTTGCCGAAGCTCGGTGTTTTTCGACATCGCTTCGAGCATGCGCCAAACCTTGGCGGTCATATCGACCCGAAATCCGGTGTCGTGCTTGAAATGCCCCGACTCGGTGAGTTTGCGGATCTCGTTGAAAAAACCGACCGATCCGTGCTCATCTTCGACGCTGTTCCAGACCTCCTGTTTCGCCACCCATTCCGACCGTGTCATGCCCGCCTCCCAGTCGAGACTGTCACGCACACCGCGGGGTGGATATGGACGATCCGGGTCCATGCCGACGGATTCAATGGAGTCCCTGAGCGTCTGCAGATTGGCCTCGGCCAACCACTGCGGCTCCCGGCTCAGCAAGGTGCGCGCCAGCAATTCCGCCTGAGCAGAGCCAGGGGGCACTGCCGGAATGTGGGTGATTTCGTTGCGCTGCAAATCCAGGAAAAAATGCCGGAACCGCGGTTGTGCGAACAGCCCCTGCGGCCAGCCATGAATCCCGGTGTCCGCCAGGATCAGCGTGTGCAACCTTCTCATGCTGCCAATGTCCGGGGCTTGCCCCAACGGATTGCCAAACAGGTCCAAAACCTCCAGTCGTGTCAGGTTGCGCAGGTCCGCGACACCTTGTGCGTCCAGGACAATACGGTTACCTCGCATGTTGAGTTCCGTCAGCGCGCGCATGCGGCGGATGGCACCGGGAACAGCGGAGAGCGCATTGCCGTTGACGTTGAGCGAACGCAGGCGGGGAAAATGATCGAGGAAGGAACTGTGTGCGTCGGTCAATTCGGTCAGGGTCAAATTGAGGCGCGTGACGTGATCGAAATTGCCTTCCAGGGCAGGCAGGGTGCGCAGATGACGCCCAAGCGGCATGTTTTCCAGGTCGAGCACCATGCCCTGCAAATGACCGAATGAATCCACATGGCGCAACCCGGTGTGCTGCCAACATTCCCTGACCGCTTTGTACAAGGCGTTTCTGGATTGCCATTCGGCGACGCCGGCAGGGGTGAAGCTGTACGCGTGGGTCGGCGACTTCAACCAGCGTTGAAAGCTGGCATTGAGCCGATCGAATTCCGCTTCGAGTGCGCTGGCCCTCTGCTCCAGACTGAGTTCGCTGCCACTCACCTGCAGATAGGACAAGGCTTCGACCTCCGTCCATCCGGGGCGGACAACACGCACCCGCTCTTGCGGCGTCATGGGCTCGTTGACTCGGCTTAGCCCATGAGCCACCCCGCGCATGCCGCCACGCAGGCGCATCGTGACGGGGTCATACGTCGGTTTGCGTACAGGGTTATCGCCAAGTAGCGCGCTGAACGTGTCCCGTGGCAATGGCGTTTTTTGAATGGCGATCTTGAGCGTGGCGCCTTGATTGACGTGATACCCCAGTGTGTTTCGTTCGGCATCCGGCAAAGCATGCAACACCGACGTGTATAGATCATCGGCCCCGTGCAAATGCAGATCATCGGGATCGCGTGCCTGGTATTGGCCGTCCTCGCTGACCAGGATTCTGCGGTGGGTGGCGTCCGTCGAGCCGATGCTGTCGCGCAACCGCCCGTCGAATGAAAGCTCACGGATTTCGATCCGAACGTTTTCGGGCCACTCCGGTAGCGCTTGAATCGAGTGCAATGCCAGCCGTTCGGTGTCCACACCGAACGGCACGTCGAGAAAGAGCCCTTCATAAGCGCGCGCGGTTCGTATGGCCCGCAAGGCCACTCTCACCCGCTCCCTGAGTTGCAAGGGGATGCGCGACGGCTCGGTGAGGTTGAGCCGGTCTTGCGGCTCGATGTCGGCGAGCAATTCCCGGGCTACGGCCGTGGGGAGCCCATTGAACGCATCCTGAAGCACCTGCACCTGCGGGTTGTCGGTTTGCTGCAAACGGCGACTCAGCGCGTCAAACAGAGCTGCGCGGCGCTGGCTTGCTCGCCCGGCCAACAGGTTTTTCAAGGCTTCGATGCGGATTTGCTCGTCAGACGCAATGCCCTGTCCGAGCATCGCGTGAATGTCCGTCTCGTTCGCAAACTTCACCGCACGCTCCGGCAGTTTCCCTGATCGGACCTCGGCATGGCTGATCTGCAGCGTGTCGGCGGGCAGCGCATCGACGTTGCCCAATTTGATCGAGCGCCCGCTATGCCCGGGGCCGTCAAACAGCTCGATGCTTTTTTGCTCGGGCCATCTGGGCAATTCAACCAGCAACCGGGGCACCTGCTCGACGAACGCCTCCGGAACCTCATCGAGCCTTATCTGCCCGGGCAGTTTTTGCACCTCGGCCCAGGCCTGGAAACGTTCGATCGTGTCGGTCAGCAACGCAGGCGGCGGATCGCCGACGACATGCAACCGACGCAATTGATCCTCTTCCAGCCCACTGACGAGACGAATCTGCTCCAGGGTGTTATCAGAAAAGCCCTCGACCTTCGGTCCCAAGCGCCGCATGAGGGTGGTGGTGTCCCACTCGATGGGGCGGTCGAGTTCGGTCTTCCATGCGCCGGCACCGTTGTGCTCCAGTGTCGGCTGATAAGCCTTTGGCCGGGTCGGATGTTGCAGGCGTGGCTGACCGGTGCGTGGATCGTTGATGACGTCGAAATGTTTGTTGTCATGCTTCAGGATGTCTTTTTCCCTGTGCCGGTACAGGCCCTGCTCGTTTGGCTTCGCCTCGGTGGGCAACACCCTGTCTTGGGCGTAGGGCGAAAGGTCCGGGTTCCATAGGCGCGTCTGACCATCCGCCACTTCAACCTTTTTCAACCGGTCGATAAACGCCGACGGTTTGACAGACGGCGCCGCACCAGACGGCAAGACATGCCCGGCCGCCATAATGGCCAACTGCGCGAAATTGATCATGACACCGGTGAGATGGGCCGCCGCTTCCTCCTTGTCCCCTTTGCTCCAGTCTTCAATGCCTTCCAGGGTTTCGAAAGCCATTTGCCCGGCCATGATGGCCAGCATCGCTTCGCCCAGGCCGGGAACCAGCATGGCGCCAAAGTTGAACACGTTCCAGCCGATGTTCAGATAACTGGTCAGGCGATTCCAGCGGTTGGTGGCGTCTTCATCGCCGGTCGGCACAGCGATTTGCCGCGCGTCCGCAATCGCTTTCTCCCTGCGCCACAGACGGGTCTGCGCCCAGAGATCGCCTGAAAGGGTATGGGTGACAGGTTCTGCGTCGGCATTTTCAACGGCGGTCTCGCGCCACCATGGCCCCATGTCCAGCGGCTCGCGCTGTTTCCAGGTGAATGTCGAGAGGCGCTCGCGAACCCGGGCAAAGAACTTGCCCTGGTCTTTTTGCGCGACGAAACGACTGAAAAACTGTTGATAACCCGGCGAGCGCAATTGGCTCGTCAGTTCCTTCATGAAATCAGTGAAGGACTCGTATTCCTTGAAGGGGTGGTCGGGATCATCGGGGACATACGCAATCAGTGTTCCCTCCAGACGGCTTTGTTGATAAGCATCGTGGCGCTGCAACATGGCCTCGACAAGACCACTGGGGCCATTGGCGAAGAACGCCT
This sequence comes from Pseudomonas mucoides, assembly GCF_015461845.1. Classification (GTDB taxonomy): domain Bacteria; phylum Pseudomonadota; class Gammaproteobacteria; order Pseudomonadales; family Pseudomonadaceae; genus Aquipseudomonas; species Aquipseudomonas mucoides. The sequence continues at coordinate 128,934 of NZ_JACOPW010000009.1, forward strand.
GGAGCTGCTTGAACTGTTCAAACTCCTGCCCCGGGAGCAGTGCCAGACTTCGCGACCATTCGAGCATCGTTCGTTGATGCTCTGGAATCAGGGCGTCGTAGACTCTTTTGATTTTAGCGGGATCCGCCACGGCACTGAACAACACAATACCGGACAGCCTGAACCCCATGATCGAAAGCCGATGGCAATGCAGGGGACGACGCCCCATCAAAATGCCTGGTCCGTTGTCACGTATCTGCCGAAGTTTCCCGTAGCCATAGGACGTGACGTCCTTTTTCAGGTACGCGATCAGCGCCGACTCGTGGAACGCGGCTTTTTCACTGGCCGTGCATTGCCGCACGACGTTGGCTCTGGCCGTGACGTCCTCGGGCATCAGTAATGCCGTGAGGTGGCGCTGATATTGCGCACCGATATCGAGCGTCCGGCACAGGGACGCAAATCTTTCGACCGTCAGCGTATGCCGGTGAAGCTCGTTTTCGTCGTCCCTGGTGAAAATGCCCGAGCCACCGCGAAACGCGCCCACCTGCGTTTCGGGGGCCTCGAAATTGTGCAGGGCAGCTTCCAGCAACGACGATTGCCTGAGCCGACTGGCGTTGGTATCGATGCCAATAGCCAGATTGGCGGGGATGTACAGCCGGATCAGCGTCGCGTTGACGTCCAGTTCCAGATTCAACTGCTCTTTCAATGCCTGGACCAGCAAAGGCTCGGCAAAGGCAAGAATGTCCTGCTGCACGTTCTTCAGCGTATTGTCCAATGGCCCCTGAAGGCGCCAGTGCTCGTCGATCAACTCCTTGAGGTACTGGCGATCAATGGCCGTTGAATTGAAATACCACTCAGGAAACTCCGGTTTCGAATGGGCAAAGGCAACAAGGCGCGAGGCGGGTGCGTCTTTGACCAGCGGGGGCAGTTTACCCAGCAGATAATCACGATAAACAGTGCGCTCTGCGTCTCTTGCATGCAGGGCAATGACGGATCGATCCGCAGTGTCTGAACGTTCGTTCATTTCGCAAATCCTTATGCGATGAATTGAACCAACAGATTATTGGCTGGCGACGAAAACAAAAGATCAAAAAACAGCGCTGAAATCAGGCATACCTCAAAGTCGTATTCGATTTAAGAATTAAAAAAACAGGTAATTACCGCCCGGGCGCCAGACGAAAGTGCGCTACCGCGTAATGGTAGTTTTTAGCGGGCAGCAAAGGAGCTAAGATGCGCCAGACTTCCCATCAGGAAACCGGACATGCGCCTACCCGAATTCATCAGGCAACACGTAGACCGTATCGTCGATGAATGGGAGCAGTTCGCCAGTACCATTACCCCGGCGGCCGAGCACATGGACAAGGTCGCCTTGCGCGATCATGCCAAGGCCATTTTGCTGGCCGCGGCGCGGGACATGACCACCGCGCAAACCACCTGCGAACAGATGGCCAAGGCCAAGGGCGAAGGCCCGGAAAAAACCCCGAGCCTGGATGAAGCCGGCGCCAGCCATGGCGAACTGCGCCATACCGTGGGATTTGACTTGGTGCAGATGACCTCGGAATTCCGGCATCTGCGCGCCTGCGTGATCCGTTTGTGGGTCGATACCCTGGAATCACCGGACCTGACCTACTTCCAGGACATGATCCGTTTCAACGAAGCCGTCGACGAAGCCCTCGCCGAGTCCACTGCGGCCTATGCCGATCAGGTCAATCACTCACGGGACATCTTCCTGGCGATTCTCGGGCATGACCTGCGCGCACCGTTGCAAGCGGTGAGCATGTCCACTGAAATGCTGATGCGAAAAGTGGCGCTGGAAGGCGATGCACTCGCCTGCGCGAACAACATAAAGCGTGGCGCACGGCACATGGCGGTGATGGTCAGCGATTTGCTGGAGCTGGTGCGCAGCCGTTTGGGCAAAAGCCTGCCCATCGAGCCGGCGCCCATGGACCTGGCCGATGCCGCGGACGCGGCGATTGCCCAAGCCTGCGCCGGTAACCCGGAGTGCGATCCAACGCTAAAAGTCGTGGGGGACACCCAAGGTGTCTGGGATGCCGGGCGGATCGCTCAACTGTTGCAGAACCTGATCGGCAATGCCTTGCAGCACGGTTTGAACAAACGCGATGTGACCGTCACCGTGAGCGGGGAGCCTCAGGCGGTTCGCCTGACGGTGCACAACTTTGGCGTGCCGATTCCCGAGGAGGCCATTGGCACCGTCTTCGACCCACTGGTGCGCAGTGCCGACGAAGGACTGGGTCAGCCAACGACCAGCCTTGGCCTGGGGTTGTTTATCGTCAAGGAAGTGGTGAATGCCCATGGCGGGACGATAGAGGTCAGTTCGAACAAGACTGACGGGACACTGTTTACGGTGGTGTTGCCCCGGAACGGATAGGCAGGAATACCGCGTTATCGTTCTTCGCGAGCAGGCTCGCTCCCACAATAAACCGAGTTCATCCAGAAGGATGACCGCCCCTGCTCGCGAAAGCGGATTGACAGGCAATCGAGACCTACTCGACCACCAACCGCCCCAACCGTTGCTTCAACATCCGGTTCTCGGCCCGCAACTGCTGAACCTCTTCCAGCAGGTCCAGCGCCAAGGCAACGCCTTCCCACTCCAGCTCCAGGTCGCGCCGCAACTTCGCGGCGCGCTTGGCCAGTGACAGCTCGTAATCGTTGAAACGCCAATCCTTGGGCTGCTTGCCCTGAGGTTCGAGGATGCCGTGTTCGACGATTTCGATCACGTAGACGTCCGACAGGTCGGTCGCCTCACAGAATTCTGCCAGGTCCAGGTGAACGGTCAGGGGGGTGCTCATGATGGGCTACTCCGTCTCTTGGATCAGAAGTTTTCTCTTGGGTTGAACTCGGCTTTTTTCGCCAGTTCCTGCCACAACGCCTTGACCTCATCGTTCGAGGTTTTTGGCATGACCGCCTTCAATTGCACGAACAGGAAGCCACGCTCGCCCGCCTTGTTCAGCAGGCCGTGGCCCTTGGCACGCATGCGCTGGCCGTTCTGGCTGCCGGCCGGGACCTTGAGGTTGATCTTGCCGGTCAGGGTCGGCACCGCCACTTCAGTACCCAGCGCCAGTTCCCACGGTGCCAGCGGCAACGTGATGATCAGGTTCTCGCCTTCAACGTCGAATTTAGGGTGCGGCGCAAAGCGGATGATCAGGAACAGGTCGCCATTGGCGCCGCCACCGATCCCCGGGGCCCCTTGGCCCTTGAGGCGAATGCGCTCGCCGTCGGTCACACCGGCCGGGATCTTTACGTTCAGGCTCTTGGTGGTGTTGCTGACATGCTGGCCGGCCGCGTTGTACTGCGGCACCTGGAAGGTGACCTTCTTCGATTCGTTCGAGAGGCTTTCTTCCAGAAAAATTGCGAGTTCCATTTCCACGTCTTGCCCTCGACGTCCCGCACTGCGACGCGACTCTCCACCGCCAAAACCAGGCCCACGGTTACCGAAGATCGAACTGAAGAAGTCCGAAAAATCGCCCGTGTCCTGACCACCACCGAAACCACCGGCACCACGCCCCTGCCAACCTGGCGGGCCCTGGAACGGCTGGCCGTGCTGGCCGTATTTGCGCAAGTCGTCGTATTCGGCGCGTTTGTCGGCGCTTTTCAGCGCTTCATAGGCTTCCGAGGCGTCCTTGAATTTCGCCTCGGCGTCCTTTTCCTTGCTGACATCAGGGTGATATTTGCGCGCCAGCTTGCGATAGGCAGCCTTGATTGCCTTGTCGTCAGCGGTCGGTTCCACACCGAGAATCTTGTAATAGTCTTTGAAGTCCATCTAAGGATCACCATCCGTTATCAATTCGCGCAGCCACGCACAGCATGCTCCTGTTTGCAGCATTTGGATTGACCGATCTCAACTTTGTGACCGGGCGGCGCGTCAGAAGTTTATCGGCAGCGGGCGGCGGTTCTTGCGACCGCCGGTTGGCTACCAGGCCCATGCCAGCAAGTTTGGGGCAAAGCTGAGTGTTTCAAGCGCTAATGCCTGCGAAATAGCGGATAGTCGGCCTTCGAATATTCGTCGCACTGACATACACTGCGCGGCCGTTTTTTAACCGGAACCTGAAAGTCATGAAAAACGCATCTCCAGCCCGTGCCTGTGGTATCGACTTCGGCACGTCCAACTCCACCGTCGGCTGGCTGCGCCCCGGCATGGAAACGCTGATCGCGCTGGAGGACGACAAGATCACCCTGCCCTCGGTGGTCTTCTTCAACATGGAAGAACGCCGCCCGGTATACGGCCGTCTGGCGCTGCACGAGTACCTGGAAGGCTATGAAGGCCGACTGATGCGCTCGCTCAAGAGCCTGCTGGGCTCCAAGCTGATCAAGCACGACACCAGCGTTCTCGGCACGGCGATGCCGTTCAAGGACCTGCTCGGGCTGTTTATCGGCCAGTTGAAGAAGCGCGCCGAAACCGCCGCTGGTCGGGAGTTCGAGGAAGTGGTGCTGGGTCGCCCGGTGTTTTTCGTCGATGACGATGAAATGGCCGACCAGGAAGCCGAAAACACCTTGGTCGACGTGGCCCGCGCCATTGGCTTCAAGGATGTCTCGTTCCAGTACGAACCGATTGCCGCGGCGTTCGACTATGAGTCGACCATCGAAAAAGAAGAGCTGGTGCTGATCGTCGACATCGGCGGTGGTACCTCCGACTTCTCGCTGGTGCGCCTGTCGCCTGAGCGCCGCAACCACGACAACCGTCACGATGACATCCTCGCCACCGGCGGCGTGCACATCGGCGGGACCGATTTCGACAAGCAGCTGAGCCTGCAGGGCCTGATGCCGCTGTTCGGCTACGGCAGCCGCATGAAGAGCGGCGCCTACATGCCGACCAGCCACCACATGAACCTGGCGACCTGGCACACCATCAACTCGGTGTACTCGCAAAAGTCGACCCTGGCCCTGGGCAGCATGCGCTACGACATCGAAGACACCGGCGGCATCGATCGCCTGTTCAAGCTGATCGACCAGCGCGCCGGGCACTGGCTGGCCATGGAAGTGGAAGAAACCAAGATCCAGCTGACCCATGCCGACAGTCGCCATGTGCCGCTGGACCGGATCGAGCCGGGGCTGAGTGTGGAACTGAGCCGCGCATTGTTCGAATCCGCCATCGAAGCGTTGCTGGAGCGCGTGCGCAACAGCGTGACGCAAATGCTCAACGACGCGAATGTGCGGGTTGATCAGGTGGATACGGTGTTCTTCACCGGCGGTTCGAGCGGGATTCCGGCACTGCGCAACAGCGTTTCGGCGATGTTGCCAAAGGCGCGGCATGTGGAAGGGAACATCTTCGGCAGCATTGGTAGCGGGTTGGCGATTGAAGCGTCGAAGCGTTACGGCACGATGGACTGATCCGAAACCCTGTGGCGAGGGGGCAAGCCCCCTCGCCACAGTAGATCAACAGTCGCTTAGACCATCCCCACCTGCCGCAACTCGCTCTTCAGATACGCGTAATAAATCGGCCCCGCCACTACCCCCGGCAGGCCGAACGCGGCTTCGAACACCAGCATCGCCAGCAGCAACTCCCACGACTTGGCACTGATCTGCCCGCCGACAATCCGCGCGTTGAGGAAGTACTCGAGCTTGTGGATAAAAATCAGGTAACCCAACGCCGCCACTGCGACCCAGATCGACAGTGACAAACCGACAATGGTGATCAGCGTATTCGACATCAGGTTGCCGATCACCGGCAGCAAGCCGAGCAGGAAGGTCAGCACGATCAGGGTTTTGGTCAACGGTAGCTTGATGCCGAACATCGGCAGGATCACCGCCAGGAAGATCCCGGTGAAGAAGGTGTTGAGCAGGGAAATCTTGATCTGCGCAAACACGATGTTACGAAACGCCTGGACCAGCAAATGCAAACGATCAAACAACGCAGCGGCCAGCGGCTTGCGTTTGGTCAGGTCCGGCACGCGCTGCAAGGCAATGATCGCTCCCAGCACCATACCGATCAGCAGCGTCACGAACATGTGCGCCGCATCCTTGCCGACCAGTTGCAAATCGCTCAAGTGCTTGCTGATCCACTCGCCGATGGCCACGCGAAATTCACCGGCGCTGGCGGGCAGATAGGCGTCGATGAACGGCGGCAATTGTCCGCGCGCGCGTTCAACCACGTGCATGAATTTATCGAGGGACGCGCCGGGGTTTTCCGCCTCGTGCAGCAGGAAACTGAAGGCGCCGGCAAAGATCAGCGCCAGCACACTCACCACCAGAGTCCCGAGCAGCGCCACCGCCAGCCAGCGCGCACGCCGCCCTTCGATCAGCCGCTGCAATTGCGGCGTGAGCATATTGACCAGTTCGAACACCAGCAGGCCGGCCAACAGGCTAGGCAGCAAGCGCAGCGGGATCACCAGCAGCAAACCACCAAAAATGATGACCCAACTGATCAGCAGCAAAACGTGGCGTTGAGAAAACGTTGGCATACAGCCTCAAAACGAACGGCGTAAAAAGGATTGGCAGTCTGCCAGCGTTCCGGTGGCAGCACTAGGGATTGTGTCGATCGACTTTGGTCGGGGCTCTGGTGATTTTTTTGCAGCGCGCCGACGGGCCGCTTCGTGAACTGGCTCGCTCCCACATGGGTTCTGCGAACATAGATCTATTGTGGGAGCGAGCCTGCTCGCGAAGAAGCCCTCTCAGCCCCCACACCCTTCTGGACCAGAACTTATTTTTTCTTCAGGCAATCACTCATGAACGCCTTGCGCTCATCGCCCTTCAGCGCCTTGGTCGTAGCATCGGCGTTGCAGGCTTTCATCTTCTCTTGCTGAGGGGTCATGGCTTTCACGTCAGTGGCCGCCGGCTCGGCTTTTAGGCAGTTACTCATGAACGCCTTGCGCTCATCACCTTTCAACGCCTTGGTGGTGGCGTCGGCGTTGCAGTTTTTCATCTTCTCCTGCTGCGGGGTCATGGCCTTGACTTCAGCGGCGGCCGGAGCGGCCGGCGCTGCTTTGAGGCAGTTGCTCATGAACGTATTGCGCTCATCGCCCTTGAGGCTTTTGGCCGTCGCATCGGCATTGCAGGTCGTCATCTTGTCCTGCTGGGCAGTGGCCGCAAAGCCTTGGGAGCAGAGCAGCAAACCGATCATCAACAAAGGGGCACGCAACATCTTCATGGAGTTTTCTCCTTGTTGCCGCACCGATGGGCACGGCCTCATGCTGGAGTGTAGACAACCCCTGTTACACCTTCCTGTTCTCCAGGTGACTGCGTCGATACTGCTCCGGCGTACACCCGGCCTGACGCTGAAACATTGCGATAAAAGCCGAGCCGGTGCTGTAACCCATGTCGAAGGCGATGTCTTGAACACTGCGCTGGCTGTCCAGCGCCTCGATCGCCGCGAGGAAGCGCAAGCGCTGGCGCCATTCACCGAAGCTCATGCCCAGTTCGCGAACGAACTGCCGTGCCAGGGTGCGTTCGCTGACATGGATCTGCGCAGCCCAGTCGGCCAAGGGCCGGTTATCGCCCGGTTCGGCTTGCAAGGTTTCCAGTATCCCGAGCAACCCCGGACTGCTGGCGTAAGGCAGGTAGCATTCATGCACCGGCGCCAGTTGCAGTTGATCCACCAGCACCTGGCCTAGACGAACGTCCGCCTCGTACTCGGGAATTTTCACATCCCGCGCCGCGAAGTCCTTGAGGATCGCCTTGAGAATGTCGCTGATTGCCAGCGTACAGGCCTGTTGCGGCAACTCGCGGCACAGCGACGGCGCCAGGCACACCGCACGATAGTTGATCGGCTGGTTGCTATAGAAGCTGTGCTCGGTCTCGGGCGGCACCCACACCGCGTATTGCGGCGGTGACATAAAGCGACTGTTGCCGATTTCCATGTGCAACACGCCATTGGCCGAATATTCGAGCGTGCCCCAAGGGTGGCGGTGAGCCGAGGCGTATTCGTGGGTGTTGAAGTCGGCGTAGCGGAAATAAATCGGAGCCGGCAGTTCGCTGAACTCCAGCAGGTCGATGTGTTTACTGGTCATGCTGTCCGTCATCAAGGGCCGATTGTCTGGATCGAAGTATAGGCTTGTATCCAGACAAGGGGATAATTGCCCCTCATTAACGTCCTGGTTTTTTTCCGATGCAATACGCTTATCCCCTGCTGGCCATTTTCATTTGGGCTGGCAACACCGTGATCACCAAAATGTCGGCCGGGGCGATCTTCCCCGCCGAGATCGGTTTCTACCGCTGGCTGCTGGCCGGAATGCTGTTCACGCCGTTCATGCTCAAACCGGTGATCGCGCATTGGCCGCAGATTCGTCCGAACCTGGGCAAGATTTTCGTTCTCGGTGTGCTGGGCATGGCGGTCTATCAGAGCCTGGCCTACTTCGCCGCCGCCCTGACCTCGGCCACCAACATGGGGATCATCCTGTCGCTGATGCCGCTGATGTCGCTGGCCATGGCGATTATCAGCCTCGGGCAGCGCCTGACCATCGGCGCATTGGCCGGTGCAGTGCTGTCGTTTGCCGGTGTGTTGGTGGTGGTGTCGTCCGGCAGCCTCGGCGCACTGTTGGAACATGGCGTGAACCTGGGCGACGCGATGATGTTGATCGCCACGCTGGCCTATGCGATTTACAGCACCCTGCTGAAAAAATGGCAGCTGCGTTTGCCGCCGCTGGTGTTGTTGTATTTGCAGGTATGGGTGGCGGTGGTGGTGCTGTTTCCGCTGTTTGCGGCTTCACCGAAGGTCGGGCCGACGCTGCAGAATATTCCGCTGGTGCTTTATGCCTGCCTGCTGGCTTCAATGTTGGCACCGCTGGCGTGGATGCAGGCGGTGGTGCGGTTGGGACCGAGCCGGACCACACTGTTTTTCAACTTGCTGCCGGTGATGACCGCGCTGATTGCGGCGGTGGTGCTGCATGAGCAGTTGGCGATGTACCACCTGGTGGGCGGGCTGTTGACGCTGGGCGGGGTGGTGCTTTCTGAGCGCTGGACCACGGTGATCGGCCGTAAGGTTCGGGTTGCCTGAACTGAAGCCTGCTCGCGAAAAAGGCGACTCGGTCTAGACGCCTGCCTCTTTCAACCGCGCGGCATGCTCAACGAACAACCGAATCGGCTCGGCCCCCTTTCCCACCCACCCCAGCGACTGATTGACGATGTCGAAGTGATCCAGCGGATATTCATCGCCAATCACCGTCCCCAGGTGCGAGCTGTAACGCCCGACCATCCCGTCGCAATGCCCGGCCTCGTTCACAAAGGTTTTGGCAAACAACCGGCAACTGCGATGGGTCCCGTCCAACAGGTTGCGCCCGCGATCCGTAACGCCAGGCTGCAACTTCCCGGACCACGAGTAATAACGCACGCCATTGACCTCCTCCGGCCCGTGCCCGCCCCAGGTTTCAGGCAAGCCCTGTGGATAACGCTGATTGAACAGCGCCACACCTTCGGTGGTGAGTGAATGATGGGAGGCATGGATATCCACCGGCAGCTTCGGCCCGCGATAACCGGTTTCGAGCAGGCTCATCAACGCGGCAATCATCCGCAATAGAAAGGTCAGCAACCGGCCCTTGGCGCTGTCATGCGGGTAGTGTTTGTGCAGGTAATCGGCCAGTTCCGAACCGTGATTCGGCCCGGCCACCGAAGTCACCGACGCCACAAGGTCCGGGCGTTTGGCGGCAGCGTATCGGGCCGTCAGCGAGCCCTGGCTGTGACCGAACAGGTTGACCTTCTCGGCCCCGGTCTCGCGCAGGATTTCCTCGATCCGCGCCAGCAGCTGTTCGCCGCGCACTTCACTGGAGTTGAGCGGTGAAACCTGTACCGCGAACACCGTCGCCCCACCCTGGCGCAACGCCGCGACGATGCCGTACCAGTAGGGGTAGAGCACCAGCCGGATAAACCCGAGCATTCCCGGGACCAGCACCAACGGGAAGCGCGTGGCGGAACCTTGTGACATGGGCGAACGTCCGTGTGGTCGATGAGATGAAGCAAGGCGCGATGCAAGACGTCAGCCAAGCATCGTCACCGAATATGACAACTCGACGACCAGTCTATGACAACCGCCCCACTTGAGCGCTACTTCAACCCGACCACACCCGCCACGATGAGCCCGACCGACACCAGTTTGATCGCCGTCAGGCTTTCACCCAGCAACGCAAACCCCAGGAATACCGTGCCCAGTGAACCGATGGCGGTCCAGATCGGATACGCGATGCTCACCGGCAACTCGCGCATGGCCAGGGTCAGGAAGTAAATCCCGCCCACGGCGGCCACGACCGTGATCAGCGACGGCCAGAGCCGGGTGAAGCCTTCGGCGTACTTCATGCCCATGGCGAAGGTGACTTCGAACCCGGCGGCGATCAGCAGAAACAACCAGGCCATCTAAAACTCCCGGGCCAGCGCCAACAGGCGCTGCTCGGCCTCGGCGGCGGAGATCCGGAAGGTGCGCTCTTCGGACTCTTCGCCCTCGGCGGCGACCACGGTGATGTCGGTGATGCCGATGAATCCCAGTGCCGTGCGCAGCAACGGATCAGCGTGGTTCATGGCTTCCAGCTCACCGCCCGGGCCGAAGCCGAAGCCGCCACGACTGGTGACGATCAAGGCTTTTTTGCCCCGTACCAACGGCTCGTATTGGGCCACGCCGTTGTCCAGGCTGTGGTTGAACGTCAGGCCGAGCCGCACAACCTGATCGATCCAGGCCTTGAGGCCGCTGGGCACGCTGAAGTTGTGCATCGGCGTGGAAATCACCAGCAGATCGTGGCCGAGCAACTCGCCCACCAATTCGTCGCTGAACGCCAGATCAGCTTGCATCGACAGCGGTCGGGCATCCGGTTCCGGGTAAAACGCAGCGGCTATAAAGGCTTCGTTGACCGGTGGAATCAGCGCCCGGCCAACTTCGCGGCGGGTCAACTGAGTGTGTGGATGGCGCGCCTGCCAGGCCGAAAGAAACACTTCAGCCAAACGGCGGGAGTGAGAGCGGTCGCCACGGGGGCTGGCGTGAATGGCAAGAATTTTACTCATCTGAATCTCCTTGGGATTACACTCGAACGGCGTGTGGATTGCAGCTTGAAGCTCACCGCCAACCGCTTCAAATGAGCAGAAATCAGTCAGGATGAATTCATTTCATCCATGGAGCCTTGAATGTTCGCCTCGTTGCCACTGACCGCCCTGCGCGCCTTTGAATCCGCTTCCCGCTTGCTGAGTTTCAAGGCGGCGGCCGAAGAACTCTCGGTAACGCCGACCGCGGTGTCTCATCAGATTCGCTCTTTGGAAACCTGGCTCGGCGTGCCACTGTTCGAGCGACTGCCACGGCAAGTGCGCTTGACCGACGGCGGTGAACGGCTGTTCCGCAGCCTGCACGGTGCCTTTCTGGACGTGGCGCAAAGCGTCGATACCTTGCGCCCGCAACGCAACGGCACCAGCCTGACGGTTTCCACCACAGCAGCCTTCGCGGCGTTGTGGCTGGTGCCGCGCCTCGGGCGCTTTTATGCGCGCCATCCCGGCATCAGTCTGCGCCTGGACACCCACTGCGAAGTCATCGATCTGCATCAGGACGCCAGCGTCGATCTGGTGCTGCGCTACAGCCTCGACACCTACCCCAACCTCTATGGGTTGTGTTTGTTCGATGAGTCCTTCGGTGTCTACGGCTCGCCCGAGCAGGTCGCGTTGGCCGCCACTCGCACGCCGACGCTGATCAGCGTGCACTGGCACAACTCCAAGCTGTACGCCCATGGCTGGGAGGCGTGGTGCGCGCGGTCGGGCGAGTCATGGTGGGCCGGCAAACCGGCGATCCGTGAATACGACGAAGAGCATTACGCCCTGCAAGCAGCGATTGCCGGGCAAGGCCTGGTGCTGGCGAGCAATATTCTGGTGTCGGAAAGCGTGGCCAGCGGGTTGCTGGTGGCGTATCGCGGCGAGATTCAGGTCGATGGCGCCGGCTATAGCGCGCTGTGTGTGCCGGGGCGCGAGCGGCATCCGCCGGTCCGGGCATTTTTTGCGTGGTTGCGCGAGGAGGCGTTGCTGTCCGGGCATGCATTGGCGTGAGGCCGCCGATTACAAATCACATCAAACTTTTCGGCACGCGCATGACTCACAACTTTCGTAGCGATCACTTCTCTAGACGGTGACGCAAACCGGATTAGCCTCCAGGAGAACGAGATGAGTGACATGCATTTGTCTGATGTAACCACCCTTCGTGAACGGGCTCGCCAGAATGTCGAGAATGGCGCGGTCACTGAAAGCTACAGCGCTGACCGCGATGAAGTCCTGCGCCTGCTCAACGCCTCGCTGGCCACTGAACTGGTCTGCGTGTTGCGCTACAAGCGTCACTACTTCATGGCCAACGGCTTGAAAGCCCATGTGGCGGCCGATGAGTTTCTCGAACACGCGACCCAGGAAGCCGAACACGCCGACCGCCTGGCCGAGCGCATCGTGCAGCTGGGCGGTGAACCAGAGTTCAACCCGGATCTGTTGTCGAAGAATTCCCATGCCCAGTATGTGGCGGGGAACAACCTCAAGGAGATGGTCTACGAGGACCTCGTTGCCGAGCGTATTGCCATCGACAGCTATCGCGAGATCATTCAGTACATTGGCGAGAAAGACCCGACTACGCGGCGGATCTTTGAGGACATCCTGGCTCAGGAAGAAGAGCATGCGGATGACATGGCTGACATTCTGAAAGACCTGTAGCGCTGACAGACCGCCTTCGCGAGCAGGCTCGCGAAGGCGTCTTCATTGACGTCGCATTTACCGGGTAGGTTTGACGGTCACCGGCGCCTTGCCCGCCTTCATCTGCTCCAGCAACGGCGCACACTGGTTCGGCTCGCCACCACTGGGCGCCACCAGCGCCAGCAACCCGGCCGCCGGCGCTGCAATCACACCCAACGCCACCATCCCCGCCCCGCGCAGCATCAGCGGCACCGCTTTCACCCCGGCATCCGGCTTGATGAACTTGCCCCGTACGTACAGCGGCGAGCGTAGAGAGATCAAGCGCCAGCCCTTCGACTCCGGCGTAATGGTGAGGTCCAGTTGTTCGGTCGCCATGTTCGCGGTGCCATCGATGTAGATGATCGCGTTCTCGGTATCGAAGACGAACAGGCGCGTGGTCGCCAGCCCGGTCTTGATGTCGAAGTCGGCCGCCGCGCAATTGATCTTCACTTCCTTGTCGCCGAAGATTTTGCCGACCACGTAGTTACCGACGTTGAGCCCGGCCAGCTCCATCAGCTCGCGGCTGATCGCGCCATCATTGATCAGCAATTTCAGATTGCCGTTGGCGCTGCCCAGCAGCTTGGCCACCGAGTTGCCGCGCCCCGAGAGGTCGGCATCGCCATTAAGTTCGCCGAAACTGGTTTTCATTGGTTCGAAGGTCGGGAACAGTTGCTTGAGCTTGAACTTGCGCGCAGTGAGTTTGGCCTGCCCTTCCAGCGGTTCAGTCCGGCCATTCAAGCGAATCTGCGCTTCCAGATTGCCGCCCGCCACACCAAAGCGCAGGGGTTCGAGGCTGAGTTGGCCGTCGGTCAACACCAAATGCGTATAGAGGTCGGTGAACGGCAGTTTTTCGCTGTGGACGATGCGCTTGCCGGTGAATTCGACGTCGGCGTCCATGTCGCGCCAGCGCTCGGTCTTGAACGCTTCGACCGGCAAAATTTTGTCCGTCGGCTGCTGGCTGTCGGCGCCACGGGCCTTTTGCTTGGCATTGGAGTCGGCGCCGATCAGCGGTGCGAGGTCGACAAACAGCAGTTGGTTGGAAAGCAGCGAACCACTGAGCTTCGGCCTTGGCTGACTGGCGACATACGCCAGGCTGCCATGAATGTCACTTTCGCCGATCTTGCCGTTGAAGTCTTCATAGCGGAATACCGCGCCACCCGGCTCATGCAGCTTGGCAATCAAGTGCCCGTCGGTGGCGTACGGTGGCGTATCCGGCAGTGTCACACCGGTCAACGGATACAGATTGCCGAGGCTGGTGCCGGCCAGTTTCAGCCGCAGATCCAGCGCGCCGAGGTTCAGGGGATCGGTCAGGGTCCCGGCCAGTTCGACGCCGGTATCGGCAATCTTCACCTGCGCCTGGAGCGGGAACGGCTTGGCCGCGTCCTGCAACGCCAACAAGCCGCCGATCTTGCCGGAGCCCTCGAGTTTCTGCGCGTGGTATTGGCCTTTGACCTTGAGGGCGAAGGCGTAGTCCTGGGGCGCAGCACCCTTCTCAAGCGCGGCTTTCGCGGCCTTGTCACCGACGATGTCGCTGAACGGAATTGGCTTGCCCAGCGGATCGATGAGCACATCGAGCTGCGTCTTCAGGTTCTGGTCGTCAAGGGTAACGTGGCTCTTGTCGAAGCCGATGGCGCCGATATCGACCACCCAGTTCGACGGTTCGGCGTTGGGGTCTTTCGGGTCGAATTTGAAGGTCCAGTTCGCGCGGCCATCAGCCAGGCGTTGGAGCTGGGCGTTCGGTTCGGTCAGGTCGATACGCGGGATGACCACTCGCTGCGCCAGCAGGGCCAGCGGCGAAATACGCAATTCAACGCGCTTGAGGGTGACCATCTGCGGTTGTTTCGACCAGTCCGGGTTGCCGAGACTCAAGTCTTCGGCCACCACATGCGGCCACGGCACCCAGGCCCGCCAGCCACCCTCGTCAGGCTCGCGCTGCCAGACCACCGCGAGGTTGCCATTAATAGCAAACGCTCGGTGCAGCTCTTCGGAGACTTTGGTGTTGATCGTGGGTTTGATCCGGTTCCAATCGAAGAACACGATGATCAGCACGAGTATCGCCAGCAGAACAACCAGGCTGGCAAAGACCCAGGCGAAAATTTTGGGGGTGCGCGTCATTGCACAGGACTCCTGAATACGACTGAGCGCCCTGACTGCGACGCACGTATGAAACGTTAGGCCAGAACCGGCCTGCCATGACAGCTAGGACTGGGAAAAGCCGCGCAGGTTTAACCGAAAAGCCTATTAACGTTCAAATAATCCCCCACGATCACTCTGCGCACTCCAAACGGTGTTACCGCCACCCGCACTGCTGTGCGGCATGAGTGAGTCGAAACTACCCACTCCAGTGCAAAAACACCCGACGGAAAGGCCCGGTTTAGAGCCCTCCAGCAGAACAATCAATTCTGTTGATTATTACCATTGCGTTTATGAACTTTCATATCGACTTATCGAGAGTAGCATTGCCCTCGTACCCACTTTATCGCCCTCCCAAGGAGCACCCCATCATGAAACGCCAATTACTGCTTAGCCTGACCCTCTCGATGCTAGCCAGCACCGCTTTCGCTCTGCCAGCCGCTGATCAGGCCACTCCGCAAGTCAAAGACAGCCACTCGGTGTTCAGCCAAACCGTCGCCGCTGATG
This sequence comes from Pseudomonas mucoides, assembly GCF_015461845.1. Classification (GTDB taxonomy): domain Bacteria; phylum Pseudomonadota; class Gammaproteobacteria; order Pseudomonadales; family Pseudomonadaceae; genus Aquipseudomonas; species Aquipseudomonas mucoides. The sequence goes on from NZ_JACOPW010000009.1 coordinate 144,177, forward strand.
GTTCCGACCGCACTCCACAAGGCCAGACCCTTGCCGAAGGCGGTAACGATCGCCTGAAAGAAAAAGGCTTGATCACTCAAGATGGCACGGATCGCACCCCACAAGGCCAGGCCCTGGCTGCTGACGGTTCCGATCGCACTCCACAAGGTCAAACCCTGGCTGCTGACGGTTCCGATCGCACTCCACAAGGTCAAACCCTGGCTGCTGACGGTTCCGACCGTACTCCACAAGGCCAAACCCTGGCTGCTGACGGTTCCGACCGTACCCCACAAGGCCAAACCCTGGCTGAAGGTGGTGGTGACCGCGTGATCGAACGCAACAGCGCTCTGAGCTAAGCCTCATGGCCGCCCTGAAAAAAAGCCCAATCCCCGGATTGGGCTTTTGACTTATAGAGAAGCCGCGTTTTCCCCCGCCTGCCCCCGATAGTCGTTCGACGCCAGCGAAGCCGATTTGCTAGAGTGCGCCGCTGTCCTGTCCAGAAAACACCCTTGCGATGCTGCCCCGCGCCGAACAGAAACAACAAACCCGCAACGCCCTGATGGACGCTGCCCGTCACCTGATGGAATGCGGCCGAGGATTCGGCAGTCTCAGCCTGCGCGAAGTGGCGAAAACCGCTGGCATCGTGCCCACCGGTTTCTACCGGCATTTCGCCGATATGGATGAACTGGGCCTGGTGCTGGTCAGCGAAGTCGGTCAGACCTTCCGCGAAACCATTCGCCTGGTGCGCCATAACGAATTCGTCATGGGCGGCATTATCGATGCGTCGGTGCGGATCTTTCTCGACGTGGTCAGTGCCAATCGTTCGCAATTTCTGTTTCTTGCCCGTGAGCAATACGGCGGATCGCTGCCCGTGCGGTTGGCGATCGGGCGGTTGCGCGAAGACATCAGCTCGGATCTGGCGGCCGACTTGTCGTTGATGCCAAAGCTGCAGCATCTGGACATTGCCGGGTTGAGCGTGATGGCGGACCTGATTGTAAAAAGCGTGTTCGCGACACTGCCGGACATCATTGACCCGCCCGCCGAAGCGCTACCGGAGCATCTGACGCCGCAAGCGAAAATCACGCAGCAACTGCGCTTCATCTTCATCGGCCTGAAACACTGGCAAGGCCTCGGTAGCACAGAATAATCCCCTATCCCCGCTCCCATAAGGAGTTGCATCGCTGCAAATTGGTGCGCCACACCCTATCCCCGCACCAATTTCAGCCAAAACCCTGCAACATCCAGAAACACCCACTGCGCTCCGACAGGTATTTCCTACGTATCCCCCGATTGGCAAGCCCCTTGCTCTAGCCTGAGCATTGCCCATTGCTGGAAGCCTACCGATGCTGGTGATTCATCGCAGAATCGACCCTCGACCCGTCTGGGCCGCTGAATTGCACCTGACCTTCGAAGCCCGGAGTAAAAGCCGTTTGCGCTGTTTCAGTGCCGAAGGTGAAGACGTCGGGTTATTTTTGGAGCGCGGTCAGCCGCCCCTGTATGACGGCGAGTGCCTGCAAGCCGAAGACGGGCGCATCGTGCGTGTTTGCGCCCGCCCCGAACAATTGCTGCACGTTACCTGCGCCAACGCCTTCGAATTGACTCGCGCCGCCTATCACCTCGGCAACCGCCATGTCGCCCTGCAGATCGGTGATGGCTGGCTGCGCCTGCTTGACGATTACGTGCTCAAAGCCATGCTCGAACAGCTGGAGGCCAAGGTCGAAAACATCGAAGCGCCGTTCCAGCCGGAACACGGCGCCTATGGTGGCGGCCATCACCATTCGCGGCATGGCGACGAAGACTTCAACTACCCACCGAAACTGCACCAGTTCGGCGTCCGTTTATGAACCCGGCCTGGGCGCTGCTGCGCCTGGCCAGTCCGCAGCTGCCGATTGGCGGCTACAGCTATTCCCAAGGTCTGGAAATGGCGGTGGATAACGGCCGCGTGAGCGATGCAGACGGCGCGCGACGCTGGATCAGCGATCAATTGTTGCTGAACCTGGCGCGGTTCGAAGCACCGCTGTTACTCGCCCATTGCGTGGCCGCCGCGGAGGAAAACTGGGCCGAATTGCAGCAACGCTGCGAAGAACACCGGGCCAGTCGGGAAACCCGCGAATTGCATCAAGAGAGCCGGCAGATGGGCTACTCCTTGCAACAACTGCTCAGCGGTTTGCCGGAACTCGACGCACCCGCCCGCGCCTTCCTCGAACAACGCCCCGAACCGCATCTGGCCCTCGGCTGGGCGCTGGCCGCCCGGGCCTGGGGGATCAGTCCGCAGGATGCGCTGGCCGCGTGGCTCTGGAGCTGGCTGGAAAACCAGTTGGCGGTGCTGATGAAAACCCTGCCGCTGGGCCAGCAAGCCGCGCAACGCCTGACCAGCGAACTGCTGCCGCTGCTGCAACAAGCCCAGCAGGACGCCACCCGAATCAACCCCGAACACTATGGCAGCGCCGCGTTTGGCCTGTCCCTGGCGTGCATGGCCCATGAGCGCCAGTACAGCCGTCTGTTCCGTTCCTAGGGCCTTTTAAGTTGGAGAACCACATGAACACACAACCCCTGCGCGTCGGCATCGGCGGCCCGGTCGGTTCCGGTAAAACCGCGTTGACCCTGGCCCTGTGCCTGGCCCTGCGCGAGCGCTACAACCTGGCCGTCGTCACCAATGACATCTACACCCGCGAAGACGCCGACTTTCTGGTGCGCAACGAAGCCTTGGCGCCGGAGCGGATCATCGGTGTGGAAACCGGCGGCTGCCCGCACACGGCGATCCGCGAAGACGCCTCGATCAACCTCGAAGCCGTGGATCAACTGAACCGCCGCTTCCCGGGGCTGGACCTGATTCTGGTGGAGTCCGGTGGCGACAATCTGTCTGCGACGTTCAGCCCCGAACTGTCCGACCTGACCATCTATGTGATCGACGTTTCGGCCGGCGACAAGTTGCCGCGCAAGGGCGGTCCAGGGATCTGCAAATCCGATCTGCTGGTGATCAACAAAGTCGACCTCGCGCCATTGGTAGGTGCGTCGCTGGAGATGATGGACAGCGACACCAAACGCATGCGCAACGGCAAGCCGTTTGTCTTCAGCAACCAGAAAACCGGTCTGGGCCTTGAAGAAATCATCGCCTTCATCGAACGCCAAGGCCTGCTGACAGCCGCCTGACCACCACTTATCAACAGGAAGCTTATCCATGACACTGAAACGTATTCTGGGCGCCATGGCCCTGCTGCTGACCCCGGCCATCGCCTTCGCCCATCCGGGACATGGCGACAACGGCCTGATCGCCGGTATCAGCCACCCGATTGGCGGCCTCGATCACTTGCTGGCGATGGTGGCTGTTGGCTTGTGGGCGGCGCAGCAAAAAGGCGCGGCGCGCTGGGCGCTGCCGTGTACGTTTGTCGGCACGATGTTGATTGGCGGGTTGCTGGGGTTTGAAGGGCTGAACCTGCCGGCGCTGGAAGGCGCGATTGCCGCGTCGGTGCTGGCGCTGGGTCTGGCGGTGGCGTTGGCGGTGCGTCCGCCATTGAGCCTCGCGGTGGCGGCGACGGCGTTGTTTGCGCTGTTCCATGGTGTGGCGCATGGGCTGGAGTTGCCGGACATGTCGAGCCCTTGGGCGTATGCGGCCGGGTTCGTGGCAGCGACGGCGGCGTTGCATGGGTTGGGTTATGCGGTCGTTCGGGTGTTGCCGCACGCGGCGGCTCCGCTGGTTCGATTGGCGGGCGCGGCGTCCGCAGCGACTGGCGTGTGGTTGTTGGCGGGCTGATTTCTTTATCGCCGGTAATGGCCTCATCGCGAGCAAGCTCGGCTCCCACAGTGGAATGCGTACTCCTGTGGGAGCCGAGCTTGCTCGCGATGGCGGCCTGACAGACACCGCATCTCTCAGGCCTGCTAACATGTCGCGCAATCAACCCTGCCGTGACGACGCCAGCCAATGCCGCCTGTTTCCCGCTCCGCCTCCCAGCCTGAATTGACCGCCCTGTTCGCCTCGGTGCAACAGCACTTCCAGGACGTGATCGTGCCGCTCTGGCAAGGCCCCGGCTGGAATGCCGACATGGCGCTGCCGTATGAGGCGCTGGACGCGGAGCATCAGCCGCTGCCGCCTCAACGCTATCGGGCCATGGCCTGCGCACGGCAGCTGTATCTTTTCTCAAGCCTGATCGGCCAGGTGCCGGGCGCCGAAGCGCGTGCCGCCGTGCTGTTCCGATCCCTTCAGCAGCACTTCCACGATGCCGAGCACGGCGGCTGGTTCTACAGCATCGACCCGCAAGGCGCGCCACTCGACCCGCGCAAAGACCTCTACACCCACGCATTCATTCTGTTCGCCTGCGCCCATTACTGGGACAAGGTTCGCGAGCCGCTGGTGGAATCGGTACTCAATGCAGCGCTGGAAGTGATCGCTCAGCGTTTCGCGACGGGCGACGGCCTGTACGAAGCCAGCCTCGACCGTGGCTGGTCCTCGCTTGATTCCGGGCCGCTGCAAAATCCCCTGATGCACTTGGCCGAAGCCTTCCTTGCCACCCTGTCGGTGCGTGAAGACGCCGCCGTGCAGCGGGCGCTCGTCGACTTATGCACAGCCATGCAGAAGCGCTTCATCGACCCGCAACAGTGCGTGTTGATGGAGAAGCCGTTGGGTGCTGTGGATAACTGGTTTGAGCCGGGGCATCAGTTCGAATGGTATTTCCTGCTGGAATCTTCGCCGTTACTGCGCGGCTCGGCATTACATGTGTCGCTTGATCATGCATTTACGCTGACCGAGCAGCGGGGTGTTGATCCACAGACGGGTGCCGTTGTCGCGATGCTCGATCTGGAGGGTTCTGCAAAGGATGCCACCCAGCGCATCTGGGCCCAGGCTGAATACCTGCGCGCCCTGACCTTGCGGCCCGACAGCGAGGCCTCTGTGCAGCGTCAATTGCAGGCGCTGCAACAGCATTTCCTGCATGCGGGCGGTTGGTATGAGTGTCGTGATGAGAAAGGCGACGTGAGCCGCAAGGACATGCCGTCGACGACGCCTTATCACTTGGCGACCTGCTATCGCGGGCTGGTCGAGTTTCTCGGCTAACTGACAGATCGCTATCGCGGGCAAGCCGCGCTCCCACAGGGATCACACTGTACCTGTGTGAGCGTGGCTTGCCCGCGATGGCCGTTACGCGGTCTTACGCCTTGGCATTACGTTCAATCGAGAAACCAGCCCAGGTCTGGCTCACCGGCATCAACTCCAGGCTGTTGATGTTGATGTGCGCCGGCGCATTCATCACCCAGAAAATAGTCTCGGCGATATCCTGCGGCTGGATCGGCTCGGCACCCGCATACGTCGCGTTGTACCGCTCCTGGTCACCGGCGAAACGCACCAGCGAGAACTCGCTCTCACACAGACCCGGCTCAATGTTGCTGACGCGCACGCCAGTGCCTTGCAGGTCGCAACGCAGGTTCAACGAGAACTGCTTAACGAACGCCTTGCTCGCGCCATACACATGGCTGCCCGGATACGGATAGTTGCCAGCGATGGAGCCAAGGTTAACGATGCCGGCGCCACGGCCATGGGCAATCAGGCGCGGTAGCAGCAGACGGGTGCTGTACATCAGGCCTTTGATGTTGGTGTCGACCATGGTGTCCCAATCGTCGAGATCGCACTTGGGTGCCGGGTCCACACCGAGCGCCAGGCCGGCGTTGTTGATCAGCCCGCGCAGCTTGGCGAAGGATGGCGGCAGGTTGGCAATCGCTTCCTCCATGGCTTTGCGATCACGCACGTCGAGCACCAGGCCATGCACCTCGGTCTGCTTCGACAATTCGGCGCACAGGGCATTCAGGCGCTCTTCACGACGGCCTGTCAGCACCAGTTTCCAGCCAGCCTCGGCAAAACGGCGGGCACAGGCTTCACCAAAACCGGAGGTCGCGCCGGTAATAAACAGGGTGTTGGACATCGTGTTCTCCTTGCTTCGGCTGATGGACAGCCCTTGGAATAGAAAATCAGCTGGCAGCATGCCCGGCCTTGCTCACAGCGGCAACCACCGCAAAAGCTGTACGAAAAACAACCAACCCAGCGAACGCCTTACGCCCCGCGACTTGCAGCCATGTACGCGCACGTTATCCACAGGCCGGTCCACAGTTTCCGGGGGCAAGTGGAAAAGCTGGAAGCCGCTGTGCACAAGGCTTTGCGGGGAGTTTTGAAAGTTTTTTGCTTGACCCTCGAATGCTCGCGGTGTAGCGCAGGGCATTTTGCACGATGGGCCCTACAGAGCAGCGATGGCGCCAAGCCAGTAACTACGGCCCTCAGCCGAGTCTTTCCAGAGTTTAATCACAGACTTATCCACAGGCTTGCCCTACCTGTTTCGCCTCTCTTTTGTCTCCAATAAAAAGGTTGACAACGACGGTTCTCCCCCACGCAAAAACGCCTGATCAAAAAACAACCACAGCGCTGCAAGCCACGGATTTAAAGGCGCCCAGCCAGCTACTCCCACGTTATTCACAGCCAGCTCCACAGCAAACGGGGACAAGTCAAAACCGTGACAAAACAACTATTTGCAGCGGCTTTATGTCGCGCTTTCAGAGCTTGTGAATATTGTTTTCCACAATTTCCAGAAAGCACTGTTTTGTGACCTGTGAGGGGAAATGCGGTGAATTGGGGACGTAAAAAAGCCCCGGCGATTGCTCGTCGGGGCTGTGGGTATTTCAGCGAAGAATCAATGACCGCCGAGATACGCGTTACGCACTTCCTCGTTCACCAGCAGCTCCTTGCCGGTGCCCGTGAGGCGGATCTCGCCGTTGACCATCACATACGCCCGGTCCGACAACTTGAGCGCGTGGTTGGCGTTCTGCTCGACCAGGAAGATGGTCATGCCGGTTTTGGCCAGCTCGCGCAAGGTCGCGAAGATCTGTTTCACCACAATCGGCGCCAACCCCAGGCTTGGCTCGTCGAGCAACAGCAGTTTTGGCCGGCTCATCAACGCACGAGCGATGGCGAGCATTTGCTGTTCGCCGCCGGACATGGTCATTGCCCGCTGGTTGCGCCGCTCTTCAAGCCTTGGGAACAACTCGAACATGCGTTGCATGTCTTCCTTGGCGTACTTGTCACCGATAGGGATGGTGCCCATCAGCAGGTTTTCCTCGACAGTCATGTCGGGGAACACCCGCCGCCCTTCCGGCGATTGCGCGATGCCATTGGACGCGATGTAGTGGGACGACTTGTGGGTGATGTCCACACCCTGATAGATGATCTGCCCGTCTGCCGCGCGCGGCTGGCCGAAAATCGACATCAGCAGGGTCGACTTGCCGGCACCATTGGAGCCGATCAGGCTGACTGTTTCACCTTCATTGATGTGCAACGAGACTTTCTTCAGGGCCTGGATCGGCCCGTAAAACACGTCCAGTTCCTTGAGTTCGAGGATCGGTTGACTCATAACACCACTTCCTCTTCATCGGCGCCCAGGTAGGCCGCAATCACTTTCGGGTCGTTGCGGATCGCGTCGGGGCCGCCCTCGGCGATGACGATGCCGTGGTCCAGCACCACGATGTGGTCGGAAATACTCATCACCATGCCCATGTCGTGTTCGATCAGCACCACGGTCAGATCGTGCTCGTCACGCAGCAGCCGGATCATCGCGCTCAATGCTTCGGTTTCCTGAGGGTTGAGGCCGGCGGCCGGTTCGTCGAGGCAGATGATCTGCGGACGGGTGCACATGGCCCGGGCGATTTCCAGGCGGCGCTGTTGGCCGTAGGACAATTCGCCGGCGAGGCGGTTGGCGCAATCCACCAGGTCCACCACTTCCAGCCAGTAGAAAGCATGGTCCAGCGCATCACTTTCAGCCTTGCGGTAGCCCTTGGTGTTGAGGATGCCGGCCAGCATGCTGCGGTTGACCCACATGTGTTGGGCCACCAGCAGGTTTTCCAGCACCGACATTTCCTTGAACAGGCGAATGTTCTGGAAGGTCCGCGCCAGCCCGGCCCGGTTCACCAGGTGGGTGCCGCCAAACATCTTGTAGTACAGACGACTGGCGAAGGATTTAGGCGAGACGAAATCGGTCGGTTTGAACGCTTCGCCCAGCAATTGGATGACATTGGTCTGCTCGCCGCGCACGTTCAGTTCGATCTTGCCGCCGGAGGCCTTGTAGAACCCGGTCAGGCAGTTGAACACCGTGGTCTTGCCAGCGCCGTTGGGGCCGATCAGGGCGAAGATCGAGTTGCGTTTGACCTGCAGGCTGACATCATTCAACGCCTTGATGCCGCCAAAGTGCATCATCAGCTTCTCGACCGAGAGTACGACTTCGCTCATGGCGCTACTCCTTTACGCGGGGTCACACCGGTACGGCTGATCCGAATCAGGCCGCGCGGTCGCCAGATCATCATCAACACCATCAGGATGCCGAACAGCAGCACGCGGTATTCCGCGAAGCCACGCAGCAGCTCCGGGGCGACGGTCAGCACGAAGGCTGCAATCACCACGCCGATGGTCGAGCCCATGCCGCCGAGTACCACGATGGCGAGGATCAGGGCCGATTCAAAGAAGGTAAACGAGGTCGGGTTGACGAAGCCTTGATAGGTGGCGAAGAACACGCCAGCCAGACCGGCCGTCGACGCACCGATGGTGAACGCCGAGAGCTTCACCAGTACATGGTTCAGGCCCATGGAGCGGCAGGCGATCTCGTCTTCACGCAAGGCTTCCCAGGCGCGGCCAACCGGCATACGGGTCAAGCGATGCTTGATGTACAACACCGCCAGCACAACCATGAACAACACCGCGTAGATGAAGTAGTACTTCACGTCGGGGTTGTAGGCGATGCCGAAGAACTCGTGGAACGGTATGCCGCCGTCTTTCGCCCGTTTGCCGAACTCCAGGCCGAAGAACGTCGGCAGCGGTGCCGGCATGCCGTTCGGGCCGCCGGTCAGCGACAGCCAGTTGTTGAGGATCAAGCGGATGATTTCACCGAAACCAAGGGTCACGATGGCCAGGTAGTCACCGTGCAGACGCAACACCGGGAAGCCGAGGATGCACCCGGCAAGCCCGGCAGTGATTGCTGCCAGCGGCAGCACCGTCCAGAAGCCCAGGCCGAGGTACTGGTAACCGAGCGCCAGGCCATAGGCGCCGATGGCATAGAACGCCACGTAACCCAGGTCGAGCAGGCCGGCCAGGCCGACCACGATGTTCAGCCCCAGACCGAGTAGCACGTAGATCAATCCAAGGATGACCACGCCCAGCAGGTAGGAGTTGGAGAAAAACGGAAACACCACGGCAATGACGATCATCAGCGGGATGATCCAGCGCAACCGGGATTTGTAATCGGGCGGCAGTACATGAACCCCGGAGCCGGTGGTTTCAAACCCTTCGAGAATTTTCAGACCCTTGGGTGTTTGCAGGAACAGGCTCAGGGCAAAACGGCCCGCCATGACGATGGCGACAATCCACGCCACGCGTGTTGGTTGCAGGTTGAAGCCATAGCCGTCGAGGACAATGCCGACAATCGGACCAAACACGATGAGCGCTACAAGGCCGGCAAGAATCGCGTCAACCAGGCTTCTTTTGAGATCAATGGTTTTTTTAGTGGTTGAAGACATCGCTTACACCTTCGACACAAGAGGACGGCCGAGCAGGCCTTGAGGCCGAAAGACCAGAACGAGAACGAGCAGCGAGAAGCTGAAAACGTCTTTGTAGTCCGAGTTGACCAGACCAGAGAACAGCGACTCGGAGATCCCGAGAATGATCCCGCCGAGCATCGCACCCGGCAACGAGCCGATCCCGCCGAGTACCGCTGCGGTGAACGCTTTGATACCGATGACGAAACCTGCGTAGAAGTCGAACGTGCCGTAGTTCATGGTGATCAGTACGCCGGCCAGGGCCGCCATCGCTGCACCGATGATGAACACGTAGGAAATCACGCGGTCGGTGTTGATCCCCAGGATCGAGGCCATCTTGCGGTCTTGCTGGGTCGCGCGGCACATGCGGCCGAGCTTGGTGTACTTGATGACGTAGGTCAGCAGGCCCATCCCGACAAACGCGGCGACCAGAATGAAGATCTTGGTGTAGGTCAACTGGACGAAGCCAGTGCCGACTTCAACGCGCCATGCACCGGTCAGCAGTGTCGGAACACCTTGCTGGCGTGCACCTTGGGCGATCTGTGCATAGTTTTGCAGGATCAGGGAAATACCGATGGCGCTGATCAGCGGTGCCAGTCGGGTTGAGTTTCGCAGCGGTTTGTAGGCGACGCGCTCGATGACCCAGCCATACACCGCCGTAACGACGATGGTGAAGACCAGTGTGCCGAGCATCAGCAGCGGGAAGGATTCAATACCGAAGTAAGCCAGCAGAGCCAGACTGATTGCCGCCAGGTAAGCAGAAATCATGTAAACCTCGCCGTGGGCGAAGTTGATCATGCCAATGATGCCATAGACCATTGTGTAGCCGATGGCGATCAGGCCATAGACCGACCCGAGGGTCAGGCCGTTGACCAGTTGCTGCAGGAAAATACCATCCATAACGCAATCTCACGCATTTGAGAGACTGCACAGAAGCCGGGTACGACGGACCGGGGTTCAGCCGCCGACGCTAACCGGTTGTGTGCAGCTCTACGAGAAAAGACAGGTACTGCACGGACATGTTCTTTGAATGCCCGACGCACAAGGCGCCGGACAATCAGCAGGTCATATCACTTCTGTTTTTCCAGCTGGTGGTATTTGCCGTCCTTATCCCACTGGTAAACCACGTAGTCGGAGACTTTCAGGTCGCCCTTGGCGTCCCAGGTCTTCTCGCCCATCACGGTTTTGACCGGGTTGGCTTTCAGCCATTTGGCAGCGTCTTCGCCCTTGTTGGACTTGGCGCCATTGAAAGCAGCGGCCAGGGTCTGGACCGAAGCGTAAGCGTAGAGGGTGTAGCCTTCAGGCTCGGTACCGGCCTTGCGGAAAGCGTCTACCACGGTCTTGCTGTCTGGCAGCAGGCGTGGGTCGGCGCCGAAGGTCATCAGCACGCCGTCGACGTATTGCGGGCCGCCAGCGGTGGTCACCAGTTCGTCGGTCACGATGCCGTCATCGGACATGAATTTCACGTCTTTCAGGCCTTCGGTACGCAGCTGTTTAACCAGTGGACCCGCCTCTGGGTGCAGGCCGCCGAAGTAGACCACGTCGGCACCGGCCGCACGGATCTTGGTCACCACGGCGCTGAAGTCTTTCTCACCGCGAGTCAGGCCTTCATACAGAACCGGTTTCACACCGCGTTTTTCCAGCTGAGCCTTGGTGGCATCAGCCAGGCCCTGACCGTAGGTGTCCTTGTCGTGCAGCACGGCAACTTTTTTGCCCTTGAGCACGTCGACGATGTAGTCGCCGGCCACGATGCCTTGCTGGTCGTCACGCCCGCACATACGGAACATGGCACTCAGGCCGCGCTCGGTAACAGCCGGGTTGGTGGAACCTGGGGTGATTGCAATGATGCCCGCTTCGTCGTAGATCTCGGAGGCCGGGATGGTCGACGAGGAGCAGAAGTGACCGACCACGCCAGCCACTTTCTGGTTGGTCAGGTCCTTGGCGACCGTCACAGCCTGTTTCGGTTCGCAGGCGTCATCGCCCTTCACCAGTACGATTTTTTCCCCGTTAACGCCGCCCGCCGCGTTGACCGCGTCGGCTGCAGCCTGTGCACCCTTCATGTACTGCTCGCCAAATGCCGCGTTGGCGCCTGTCATCGGGCCCGCCACACCGATTTTCACATCAGCCTGTGCAAACGCAGAAACACCCAGCGCAGCTGCCACTGCGAGGGCCAGAAAGCCTTTCTTGTAAAACGTCTGGGACATGAGGTGGTGCTCCAAGGTTTTTTTTTAGTTGGCACTGCGATTTCACTGATTGCTCAGAGCAAGGGCCGTGCCATCGGTTTTTTATTCTGAAAAAAGTCGCTGCTTTATTGTTTTTTCGACTGTTTCGATCCCATTTTCATTGGGCGTGCAACCGTCTAAACCGCGGAAGGTGAAACCATTTATTTTTAAAGGCGCAACCCGCATGCGCCATCATTGCAACCGCGGCGTTAAACGACGTGCAACCAGCCTGTAACAACGTGCGTCACCGAAGTGCACACTGCTGGTGCGGGACTGCTACAACCCGCACCATTACAGGCTAGTCGCTGCGCCGAAAAGCGCCGCTTCCAGCAACAAATTTCAACAATCAGATGACGATCCGCAAGCACTGGCCTGCGTGATACAGCGAGAATCCAGCCTCGTATAGACAACTGCGCAACCCTACTCCCGCCAGGGGCTGCATCGGTGCGAACGGAATCGGTAGCGCTTGAGGATTTCCGTTACACAAATAATCGGCAAAGGCTTTGCCGACGACTGTCCCCGTGGTCACGCCCCGGCCGTTGTAACCGGTGACTGCCACTAAACCGGGCGCCGGTTCGAACAGACGCATCAAATGATCGGGGGTGAACGCAATGCAGCCGGTCCACGTGCATTCCCACTCCACCGGTTTGAGGTAGGGGAAATAGTGTTGCTGAACGCGGTCAGCCCAGGCTTTGAGGAACCAGGCCGGTTTCTGATTGCCATTACCGAGACTTCCGAGCAACAGACGCCCGTCCTTGTCGCGACGAATGCTGCTGAGCACCTGACGGGTGTCCCAGGAACCCTGGCCGCCAGGCAGAATCTGTTGCGCGGCGTCTTCGGTCAGCGGGACCGAAGCCACTTGGTAGTAATAACCGGGGAAGAAATTGCGCCGCAACTCTGTCCAGTCACCTTCGGTGTAAGCGTTGGAAGCGATCACGACTTTCTCGGCCATGACCGAACCCTGAGCGGTTTGCACCGACCAGCGCTGGCCCTGGCGTTCGAGTCGGGTCACCGGGGAATGATCGAACAGGTGACCGCCGAGGCTGATGGCCGCTTTGGCCAGCCCGGTGGTGTAAGCCATCGGATTGAGGGTGCCCGCACGTCGATCAAGCAAGGCAGCGGCGATTTTCTTGGTACCCGTCGCCTGCTCGCAGGCCTGGCCGGTCAACAGTTCAACCGGCGCTCCGCGACGTTTCCATTGTTCTTCACGACTGCGCAAGTCCGCCTCGCCACGGGCGTTGTGCGCCATGTGCAGCGTGCCTTCGCGGCGTAACTGGCAATCGATGTTGTATTTGTCCACAAGGCTGAACACCAGGGACGGTGCCGCGCCGAGCATGCGGTTGAGCTGGCTGCCCACCGCTTCGCCGAAGCCGGCTTCGATGTCGTCCGGCGGAATCCACATGCCGGCGTTGACCAGGCCGACATTGCGCCCCGAACCGCCATGGCCGGCGCGATGAGCTTCCAGCACACACACCGATTTACCTTGTTCCAGTAGATGCACCGCCGCCGACAGACCGGTGAACCCGGCGCCGATGACGCAGACATCGACTGTCACTTCACCCTTGAGCGCCGCGTTGTCAGGCCTTTGCGGCGTCAGTTTTTCCCACAGACACTCTTCGCGTAACGGCATTGCAAGCTCCTGTCGGAGCAGCTACAAGTCGCAAGCTACAAGCCGCAAGCCAGTTTGCTTGCAGCTGGTAGCTTGTAGCTTGCCGCTGCTTAATCGAATGTAATGCCCTGAGCCAACGGCAATTCCAGCGAGTAGTTCACGGTGTTGGTCTGGCGACGCATGTAGCCGCGCCATGCATCGGAGCCCGATTCACGGCCACCGCCGGTTTCTTTTTCGCCACCAAACGCGCCACCGATTTCTGCGCCGCTCGGGCCGATGTTGACGTTGGCGATGCCGCAGTCGCTGCCGACCGCCGACATGAACTGCTCGGCTTCACGCACGTCGGTGGTGAAGATGCACGAAGACAGGCCTTGTGGCACGGCGTTGTTCAGGCGCAGGGCTTCGTCGAAATCCTTGTAGCCGATCACGTACAGAATCGGTGCGAAGGTTTCGTGGCAGACCACAGGGCTCTGCTCCGGCATTTCAACAATGGCCGGCGCGACGTAGTAGGCGTCAGGGAATTTGTCTTCCAGTTGACGCTTACCGCCGAATACCCGGCCGCCTTCGCTCAACGCCTGCTCCAGCGCGTCCTGCATGTTTTCAAAACTTTGTTTGTCGATCAGCGGACCGATCAGGTTGCCTTCCAGCGGATGGCCGATGCGCACTTTGGAATACGCGGCTTTCAAGCGGGTGACGATTTCTTCCTTCACCGATTCGTGCGCTATCAGGCGACGCAGGGTGGTGCAGCGCTGGCCGGCAGTGCCGACGGCGCTGAACAGGATGGCGCGAACGGCCATGTCCAGGTCGGCGCTAGGGCCGAGGATCATCGCGTTGTTGCCGCCCAGTTCGAGAATGCTGCGAGCGAAACGTGCGGCAATTTTCGGTGCCACTTCGCGGCCCATGCGGGTGCTGCCGGTGGCGCTGATCAGTGCGACACGCGGGTCATCGACCAGCGCTTCGCCAGCGTCGCGGCCGCCGATGATCACTTGGCTCAGGTGCGGTGGTGCGTCGCTGAAGTTTTTCAGTACGCGATCGAACAGCGCCTGGCAGGCCAGCGCGGTCAGCGGGGTTTTCTCGGACGGTTTCCAGATCACCGGGTTGCCGCAGACCAGCGCCAGCGTGGTGTTCCAGGCCCAGACCGCAACCGGGAAGTTGAACGCACTGATGACGCCGACAACGCCCAGCGGGTGCCAGGTTTCACGCATGTGGTGGCCAGGACGCTCGGACGCAATGGTCAGACCGTACAGCTGACGGGACAGACCGACGGCGAAATCGCAGATGTCGATCATTTCCTGAACTTCGCCCAGGCCTTCCTGAGTGATCTTGCCAGCTTCCCAGGAGACCAGTTCGCCAAGATCAGCCTTGTATTCGCGCAAGATGTCGCCCAATTGGCGCACCAGTTCGCCACGGCGCGGTGCCGGGACCTTGCGCCACAATTCGAACGCATGATCGGCACGACTGATGTGCTGCTCGACTTCAGCCGCGCCTTCCCAGTTCACGGCAGCAATCCGGCTGCCATCGATCGGCGAATGCACCGGCACTTTGCCGTTCTGGTACAGGGCCGGGTTTACACCAAGACGATCAAGCAATGCGGCAACCATGGGTCACTCCTCAAGCGAAAAACACAAAGGGTGCAGCCGGAATAATCACGGCTGATCAGACCTGTAGTTTTAGCGCCCCGGAGGTTACCCAACAAACGACCTTTAAGAGAGATATCATTCCGTTTATTCATGCTGCGAATTGCTGGTAAGAAAGAAACAAGAAAAAGGACTACCCATGCTGAATAAACGTTACCTGCCGTCGATCACCGCGCTGCAGTGTTTCGAGGCCGTGACCCGGCATTTGAGCTTCACCCGGGCCGCCGAAGAGCTGAACCTGACCCAGAGCGCGGTCAGTAAACAGGTCGCGCAACTTGAAGAATTGTTGCAGCACTTGTTGTTCCGCCGCGTGCGCCGACGCCTGCAAATGACTCCGGCCGGTGATTTGTACCTGGTGGAAGTCAGAAAAATCCTCACCCAGGTCGAGATGTCGACCCATTACCTGCGCTCCTACGGCGGGGAAACCGAAGTCTTGCGCGTCTCGACTCCGCCAACGTTCGGTGCGCGCTGGTTGGTGCCGCGCCTGAAAGGTTGGCGCCTGCGCCATCCCTCGATCCATCTGGACCTGTGCAGCGAGCAGGAAGCCGACGATTTATTGCAAGGTCGCAGCGATCTGGCGTTCTACTTCGGCCAGGGTTCAAGGCCCGGGACCGAATGCCTGAAGCTGTTCGGCGAAGAACTGGTGCCGGTTTGCGCACCGGGCAGCCTCCCCGACAAGCCGTTCACCGACCCGACACAGCTCACCGACCTGGTCCTGCTGCAAAACGCTTCTCGCCCGCAGGCCTGGCACGACTGG
Organism: Pseudomonas mucoides; assembly: GCF_015461845.1. Lineage (GTDB taxonomy): Bacteria > Pseudomonadota > Gammaproteobacteria > Pseudomonadales > Pseudomonadaceae > Aquipseudomonas > Aquipseudomonas mucoides. The sequence goes on from NZ_JACOPW010000009.1 coordinate 159,939, forward strand.
TTCGACAGTCAGGGCTACCACACCGAACACAGCTACCATGGCCCGCGGTTTGAAACCTTCTACATGTGCATTCGCGCCGCCCAGGTCGGCTGCGGCGTGGCGCTGTTGCCAAGGTTTTTGGTGGAAGAGGAATTGGCCGACGGCAAACTGGTCATCCCCTGGAAACACGCGATGCCGAGCACGGACGCCTATTACCTGGCGTATCCCGAGCATTCGGCGGAAGTGCCCAAGGTGCGGGATTTTGTGAAATGGATGCTGGAGCAGATAGATAGCCCGGATGGAGCACAAATCTAAAGTTTCACTCAATCCCTGTGGGAACGAGCTTGCTCGGTCCCACAGGGGTCTGCTGTTGTCCAAAAAATCGCTGGCAATTTTTACCCGTGATATGCGCCACTACCCCCATTCAATGCGGAGAACCCCGTTATGAGCGAGAGCGTGTTTGGCGATCGCATCGTGCAGAACCTGCTCGACACCGACTTCTACAAACTGACGATGATGCAGGCGGTGCTGCACAACTACCCGAACGTCGAAGTCGAATGGGAGTTTCGTTGCCGCAACAGTGAAGATTTGCGCCCGTACCTGGCGGAGATCCGTTTCCAGATCGAGCGTCTGGCAGAGTTGAGCCTGAGCCCTGATCAATTGGGTTTTCTGGAGCGCATCAGTTTTCTGAAGCCGGATTTCCTGCGGTTTCTCGGCTTGTTCCGCTTCAACCTGCGTTACATCCACACCGGCATCGAAAACGGCGAGTTGTTCATCCGCCTGCGCGGGCCGTGGCTGCATGTGATTCTGTTCGAAGTGCCGCTGCTGGCGATTGTCAGTGAAGTGCGCAACCGCTATCGCTACCGGGAGATCGTCCTGGAGCAGGCGCGCGAACAGCTGTACCGCAAGTTCGACTGGCTGACCGCCAACGCCAGCAGCGACGAATTGTCCGAGTTGCAGGTCGCCGATTTCGGCACGCGCCGGCGCTTTTCGTACCGCGTGCAAGAAGAAGTGGTCAACGTGCTCAAGCACGACTTCCCCGGGCGTTTCGTCGGCACCAGCAACGTGCACCTGTCCCGGGAACTGGACATGAAACCGTTGGGCACCATGGCCCACGAATGGATCATGGCCCATCAACAGCTCGGTCCACGGCTGATCGACAGTCAAATTGCCGCGCTCGACTGCTGGGTGCGCGAGTACCGTGGCCTGCTGGGGATTGCCCTGACTGACTGCATCACCATGGATGCGTTCCTCGGTGATTTCGATCTGTTCTTCGCCAAGCTTTTCGACGGCCTGCGCCACGACTCGGGTGATCCGGTGGCATGGGCGGAAAAAGCCATCGCTCATTATCACAAGCTCGGCATCGACCCGATGAGCAAGACGCTGACATTCTCCGACAGCCTGACGCTGCCCAAGTCGCTGGAAATATTCCGCGCGCTGCGGGGTCGGATCAATGTCAGCTTTGGCATCGGTACCCACCTGACCTGCGATATTCCAGGTGTCGAACCGATGAGCATCGTGCTTAAAATGACGGCCTGCAACGGCCAGCCCGTGGCAAAGATTTCTGATGAGCCTGGCAAGACTCACTGCAAAGACCCGAATTTCGTCGCCTATTTGCGACACGTTTTCAAAGTACCTGCCGCCCTTTCAAGCACATCTAGCAAGGAGTGAATTCATGCAAGCCGTACAGCGTGAGATTGCTGAGCAGCTCAAGGTTCAACCACCGTTCGCCGACGAGGCCGCCCTTGAGGCAGAAGTCGCCCGGCGGGTGAGTTTCATTCAGGATTGCCTGGTCAATTCCGGGCTCAAGACCCTGGTGCTGGGCATCAGCGGTGGCGTCGACTCCCTGACCGCCGGCCTGCTGGCCCAACGCGCGATGCGTGAACTGCGTCAGCGCACCGGCGACAAGAGTTACAAGTTCATCGCGGTGCGTTTGCCGTACGAGACTCAGTTCGATGAACACGATGCCCAGGCTTCGGTGGACTTCATCGCCCCGGACGAACGCCACACCGTGAACATCGGCCCGGCGGTCAAATCCCTGGCCAATGAAGTCGCGGCCTTCGAAGGCAAGCACGCGGTGTCGGTGGATTTCGTGCTCGGCAACACCAAGGCGCGCATGCGCATGGTTGCTCAGTACACCATCGCCGGCGCGGCCCATGGCCTGGTGATCGGCACCGACCATGCGGCGGAAGCGGTGATGGGTTTCTTCACCAAGTTCGGTGACGGCGCCTGCGACCTGGCACCGTTGAGTGGGCTGGTGAAGAATCAGGTTCGCGATATTGCTCGCAGCTTTGGTGCACCGGAATCGTTGGTAGAGAAAATCCCTACGGCGGATCTGGAAGACCTGTCGCCGGGTAAGCCGGATGAAGCGTCCCATGGCGTGACCTATGCCGAGATTGATGCGTTCCTGCACGGTGAGCCGGTGCGTGAGGAAGCGTTCAAGATCATTTGTGAGACTTACAAGAAAACTCATCACAAGCGGGTGATGCCGTTTGCGCCATAAGGACGTCGGCGTCTGTATGACGCCTTCGCGGGCAAGCCACGCTCCCACAGATTTTGTGTCGGACGCCGGTAATGGGCACGACGCAAATCCTGTGGGAGCGTGGCTTGCCCGCGATGAACGATGACTCGGTCAAACGTCAGGCACAAAAAAAGCGTCCCAAGCGGACGCTTTTTTTATGAGCTCGATTCGATTACTTCAGGGTAACCGTGCCTTTCATCATCGAGATGTGGCCCGGGAACGAGCAGAAGAAACCGTAATCGGTGCCCGCTGTCAGCTTCGATACATCGATGGTCAGCGTATCCTTCTCTCCGGCTCCGATGATTTTGGTATGAGCAATAACGCGATCATCACCGTCTTTCAGATAGTTTTTGTCGATACCGGCTGCCAGGCCATCGGTAGCGATCGGCTGCATATCTGCCGCTTTACTGATCACCAGGTTATGGCCCATGACATTTTTCGGCAGGCTGCCGGAGTGGGTCAGCTCTACGGTAAACGTCTTACAGCTTTTGTCGATTTCGATGGCCTTGGTGTTGAAGGTCATTTGATCGGTGGAGTCGACAGTGGCCTTGCATTCAGCAGCCATCAGTTGGCTGCTAGCCAGTGTCAGCAGGGATACCGCAACAAGTTTGGCAAACATGGTGAATCTCCAAGGCAGGGTTAACAAGAGTGCGAATGGACAGAAGACTGCCTGAAAACTGCGCAAGTTCCTATGACCTGAATCAAAAATTGTATACAACTTTCGGGCTATGACACCTATCGAAACAATCTACCAGCCAGACGTCTGGCCCGGCCCTATCATCAGGCCGTCATCCCTGATCTGGAGCGCCTGTCATGTCCTTTAACAGCCTGTTGCGCAGTTTGCTTGCCGCCTACGCCTGTGGTGCCAGCGGCACCTATGAAACACCCCAGCGCGAGGTTTAACCCTTGGAGCGTAGCTGACCTGCCTTTATTCTGTGGGCCATCCTGACCCTGGAGTAAGGCATGTCTTTAACGTCTGTTTGTGTATTTTGCGGCGCCAGCACCGGCACCCACCCAGCCTATCGTGAAGCGGCAGTTGCCTTGGGGCGAGCCTTGGCCGAGCGCAAGTTGACCCTGGTCTATGGCGGCGGTGCCGTCGGGCTGATGGGGATTGTGGCCGACGCGGCACTGGCGGCCGGCGGTGAAGTGATCGGGATCATCCCGCAAAGCCTCAAAGACAAGGAAATCGGCCACAGCGGCCTGACTCGTCTGGAAGTGGTCGACGGCATGCATGCGCGCAAGGCGCGGATGGCCGAACTCAGCGACGCGTTTATCGCGCTGCCCGGTGGCCTCGGCACCCTGGAAGAACTGTTCGAAGTCTGGACCTGGGGCCAGCTCGGCTATCACGGCAAGCCGCTCGGCCTGCTGGAAGTGAACGGTTTCTACAGCAAATTGACCGGTTTTCTTGATCATATCGTCGGCGAAGGCTTCGTTCGCGCACCGCACCGTGACATGCTGCAAGTGAGCGAATCACCGCAAACCCTGCTCGATGCCCTGGACGCCTGGCAACCGTCGGTCCTGCCAAAATGGACCGATCAAAAACCCAGCTAACGGCTCGGCACCGATACAGGGCAGAATATGCGCCGCTCAACCTCACCTTCGACCCCAGAGGATCGCCCATGGCTAAACCTAATTATTCCTTCGCCAAACGTCAGAGAGACTTGGCCAAGGAGCAGAAGAAAGAGGAAAAGCTTCAGCGCAAGAAAGCTACAGCTGAAGAAGAAGCAGCAGCACTGAACCCGGATGCCGAAGGCGAAGTGGCTACAGACGAAACTGAAGCACCGAAAGATCAGGCGCCCGACGCCTGAGACCCTCAGGGCCGGATGATCTGATCAGGCCCACCGGATCTGTGTCCAGGGTCAGCAGTTGTTTTTGCTGACCCTCACAGTCCCCCTCTGAAATACCCCAATCCATAGAACACACACACTCCTACAGGGGATCTGTGTTAATCCATTGGCATTACGGTGACGCGGACTTCCGGGTCGTGATTGCCGCCCCCCAGAATCACCCCACGCAATGGCGAAACATCGGAGAAATCCCGGCCCCAGGCCAGGGTGATGTGCTCAAGTGCCGGCTGAACGTTGTTGGTCGGGTCGAAATCGACCCAGCCCAGCACCGGGCAAAACACCGAGACCCAGGCGTGGGACGCGTCCGCGCCGATCAATCGCGGCTGCCCCGGCGGTGGCTGAGTCAGCAGGTAACCGCTGATATAGCGCGCCGCCAGACCACGAGAACGCACGCACGCGAGCATCAGGTGGGCGAAATCCTGGCAGACCCCGCGTCGGCGCTCCAGCACTTCCACCAACGGCGTCGCCACTTGGGTCGCTTCGGCGTCGAAGGTGAACTCGCTGAAGATTTTCTCCATCAGGGCCTGAACGCCCCACAGCAACGGTCGCCCCGCGGGAAAACAGCTCTCGGAGAACTCGACGAAATTGCGCTTCAAATGCACGTAAGGCGATTCGAACCGATACCGGCAGGCTTCGAGTATGTCGGGGGACAGCGGCTGGCTGCTGTAGGTCAACGCATTGCGGGTGTCCTCCCAGGGCGGCGACTGTTTGAAGTCCAGCACGGGCCGGGGCAGGACCTCGACGGTCAGGCTGGCATTGACCAGCAATTCATCGTGCGGGCGCTCGAAGGCCAGGCGCGTGAGCGGATTGCCAAACACATCCAGCTCATCCCGGCGCGTGGTCGGGTCGGGACTGATCTGCAATTGTCGAGCGGTGCAGCGTTGCCAGGCGCAGGGCCGCGGCCAGAGATGAGCGAGCTGCTGAGCCAAAGAAACCGGGCTGTCATAGTGATAATGGGTGTCGTGGAAAATCTGGTAGTGAGCACTCATCAGACAGACACCGTACGTTGGCTGACGTCATCGACATGAGCAAAATGGCGCAGGGCCAGGCGATCCGAGACCTGGCCACTGGCGTCGGCAATCTCTTGCAGCAAATCGGCCAGCCCATCGAGCGCGGCGCGAACGCTGGCTTCGCCGAACAAGGCGTTTTCCAGGCAGCCCAGATCGAACTGCGCCAGCCGCTCCACCAACAGCGGCAAACCGGCTTCGCGTGGCGCGCCAAAGTCGTCATTCAAGCGTTTCAGGGTTCGCGTCACCAACTTCAACTGGAACAGTACGGCGTGAGGGTTCTGCTCATCGAGCAGCAACAGGTCGAGCACCGGCAGCAATTGCGCCACCGCCAGATACCGCGAGCGGTAGGTGATGCTGCTGTTGCCCAACTCCAGCAGCCATTCCAGCCCGGCCTGATCAAAAGCCCCGGCACCGCGCAGAAACGCTGAAAGGCTGGCGCTGAGAAATTGCAGACGCTCGATCCGTCGGCCGATCATCAGGAAGCGCCAGCCTTCGTCGCGGGTCATGTCGTCCAGGGCGAAACCTGACAGCGCCGCCAGCGACATCACTAGACGGTTGAGGAAATCCAGCAGCTCACCAAAGTCCGGCTCTCCGGTTTCCAGTTCCATGGCTTCGCGCTGCAATTCCACCAGCGCCTGCCAATTTTCCCGCGAGAGTTTGCCGCGCACTTGCGAGGCCGCCCACTGCAGGCGTTGCAGATTGGAACGCAGGCTGAATGGCCAATCGTCACCGAGCAAGGCGGCCAACAAACGCTCCGGCAACTCGCCTTCATCGGGCAAAAGATTCAGCCGTTCACCGAGGTCGACGGCCGCCTGCAAGGCTTGCGGATCATCGCCGTCGACGTAGCGCGCCAGCACGATCCGCAGCAGTCGCGCGCTGTCATCACAACGTTCGCAATAGCGGCCGAACCAAAACAGGTTTTCCACCACCCGCGAGGGCAGATAAGGGTCTCGCCGAACCAAGTCATGCACACCGATCGTGCGCTGGGTTTTCCATTGCTCGCCGCTGGGCGGACGATCCCCTAGTACCCACGTGTCCTTGCTCGCACCGCCGCGCTGCATCGACACCACTTCGGCGTCCGCCTCGGCCGCCACGCGGGTCAGACCGCCGGGTAAAACCCGGTAGCCGTCATGGCTGGCCACGGCGTAGACGCGCATGCCGATGGCACGCGGTTGCAATTGACCGTCTTCGGCCTGCCAGATCGGCGCCTGGGACAACTGGGCCATTTCTTGCGCCACATAGGCATAAGGCCGCGCCTGCATGCGCTCAGCCAGGGCCTGACGCTGTTTTTCACTCAGATCACGGCCAAACACAGGCGCGAAGCTTTGAGACGGGAACGCTGGTTTGATCAGCAACTCTGGCAATTTTTCCAGCGCTTGAGCCAGCACGGGCGCCTCGCCGCACCACCAGGTTGCGATGGACGGCAGGATCAGTTCTTCGCCGAACAGGAACTGATTGATCTTCGGCAGAAAGCCCAATAACCCCGGCGACTCCAGCACGCCGCTGCCGAGGGCATTCGCCACCAACACCCGCCCTCGCCGCACGGCTTCGAGCAGCCCCGGCACGCCCAGTGCAGAATCGGTGCGCAGCTCCAGCGGGTCGCAGAAATCATCGTCGAGCCGGCGCATGATTGCGTGAACCCGACGCAGGCCGCTCAGGGTTTTCAGGTAGACCGTGGCATCGCGCACCGTGAGGTCGCCGCCCTCCACCAATGGGTAACCGAGCTGACGCGCCAGATACAAGTGTTCGAAATAGCTTTCATTGAAGCGCCCCGGGGTCAGCAACACGATCAGCGGAGCTTCATCATCGCGCGGGGCCTGACGAGCCAGGGTTTCCTGAAGCGTGCGGAAGAACCCGGCCAGATGCTGCACTTTCAAATCGCGATACAGCTCGGGAAAGGCCCGGGACACGATGGTGCGGTTTTCCAGGGCGTAACCGGCGCCGGACGGCGCTTGCGTCCGGTCCGCGGTGACCCACCAGCGGCCATCAGGCGTGCGTGCCAGATCGACGGCATACAGATGCAGAAAAACCCCGTCGGGCGGCGCAATGCCCTGACAGGGCCAGAGGAAGTTGTTATGACCGAACACCAGTTCTGCCGGCAACAGACCTTCGGCGATCAAGCGTTGCGGGCCGTACAGATCCGCCAGCACCGCATTCAACAGACGCGCCCGCTGTGCGATCCCAGCTGACAGCTGCGCCCACTCATCCGCGGCAATCACATGGGGCAACAGATCCAGTTCCCACGGCCGATCCGCGCCTTTTGGATCGGCGTAAACGTTGTAGGTCACGCCGTTTTCCTGGATCTGCCGGGTCAACAAGGCCTGACGCAGCACCAATTGTGCAGGCGTGCTGCGTTGCAATTGGTCGATCAGCCGACGCCAGTGCGGGCGTACGGTGCCGCTGTCGTCGAGCAGTTCGTGATAAGTGCCCGCCGTCAGCGGGTAGCGGTCAAGCAGGTCAGGCATGGAAAGCTCGGCAGACAGCAAAGAACAGTCAGACTAACGCACGCTCATGACGCCCGGATAGACGAAAAATCCGAGCGTCGCGTACGACTTAGAAACGTCGTAAATCGAGCGTCATCGGCAGCTCGTCGTTGATTTCCACAGTCGGTACGGGCAGTTTTCCCGGCGTGTGCCCTATACGGAAAAATCGCGCCATTCGCCGGCTCTCGGCCTCATTGGCGTTCACCGGCAGGCTGTCGTAGTTGCGCCCACCCGGATGGGCCACGTGGTATTGGCAGCCGCCTAGCGAACGCTGCATCCAGGTGTCGAGCAAGTCGAACACCAATGGCGCGTGGACCGGGATGGTCGGTTGCAAACAGTTGGCCGGTTGCCAGGCGCGAAAACGCACGCCGGCAACAAACTCCCCAACCCGTCCGGTGGGTTGCAACGGCACCGGAATACCATTGCAGGTCAGCAGATAACGTTGCGGTGGCAGGCCGGTGAGCTTGACCTGCAAACGCTCCAGCGATGAATCCACATACCGCACCGTGCCGCCGACCGCGCCCTCCTCACCCAACACATGCCACGGTTCCAGTGCCTGACGCAATTGCAGTTCAATGCCGCTGACCGCGTAATCACCGACCTTGGGAAAACGGAACTCCAGATGCGCGGCGAACCACTCGGCCCGCACCGGATACCCGGCCGCATTGAGATCGACAATGACGTCAGCGAAATCCTGTTCGATAAAGTGCGGCAACAAGAACCGGTCGTGCAGCTCCGTGCCCCAGCGCGCGAGCTTCGGCGGCGCATAAGGCTCACGCCAGAACCGCGCGACCAGCGCTCGCAGCAACAATTGCTGAGCCAGGCTCATGCGCGCGTGTGGAGGCATTTCAAAGGCACGCAACTCCAGCAAGCCAAGACGTCCGGTGGCACCGTCCGGCGAATAGAGTTTGTCGATGCAGAATTCGGCACGGTGGGTGTTGCCGGTCACGTCGATCAGCAGGTTACGCAGCAACCGATCCACCCGCCATGGCGCGCATTCCTCACCCGGTGCAGGCATTTGGGCGAAGGCGATTTCCAGTTCATACAGCGCATCGTTGCGCGCTTCATCGACGCGCGGTGCCTGGGACGTCGGGCCGATGAACAGCCCGGAAAACAGGTAGGACAGCGACGGATGGTTATGCCAGTAGCTGATCAAGCTGCGCAGCAAGTCGGGACGACGCAGAAACGGCGAGTCGGCCGGGGTCGCGCCGCCGAGCACAAAATGGTTACCGCCCCCCGTGCCTGTGTGCCGCCCGTCAATCATGAATTTTTCGGTGGTCAGTCGGGTCTGGCGCGCTTCTTCGTACAGAAACTCGGTGCGCTCAACCAACTCGTCCCAGGTCGCGGATGGCTGCACGTTGACTTCGATCACGCCCGGATCCGGGGTGATACGAAAGTTGCTCAGACGCGGATCGCTTGGCGGTTCATAGCCTTCCAGCAACACCGGGCAATGCAGCTCTTCGGCAGTGGCCTCGATGGCGGTGACCAGTTCCAGATAATCCTCGACCCGCTCCAGCGGCGGCATGAACAGGTACAACCGCCCTTCCCGGGCTTCAGCGCAGAACGCCGTGCGTGTCAGCCAGTCGGCAGACTCGTCGATTTTCGGCTCACGCTCAACCGCTTCGGCCGGCGCGCCTGGACTGTTCAACGCCATGGTGTCGGGAAGCGCCGGGAATTCCTGATTCGGGTCGTTGGGATGAATGAACGGATACTCGGCCGCTTTCACCCAAGGCTGCGAGCCGAGCGGCAAGCGATAACCCAGCGGAGAATCCCCCGGCACCAGCCGGCAATGCTCGTCACGCAGATACCAGCGACCGCTTTGCCATTGATCACCCTTGGCGGTGCGCGCCAGCGGCAGGACCTGGCCAATGACTTTATCCAGCCCCTGGCTGAAGACTTTACGCAGACGTGCACGCTCCAGCGGCTCTTCCAGACGTGAGTCTTCGGCGCTGACGTTCTGCGGCAATGTGCCTTCGCGCCATAGGTAATAGAAATTGTCTTCGTAGGCCGGGAACACGAAGCGTGTCGGAAGCTTCAGCCGTTCGGCGACGCTCGCCAGAAACCGACCGGCCAGTGCGCCATCAGCGCCGTAGTCTTCCTGCTCATCGGCGATCAGCCCGCTGTTGTGCCAGATCGGCACGCCATCGCGGCGCCAATAGCAATTCAACGACCAACGTGGCAACTGCTCACCGGGGTACCACTTGCCCTGGCCGAAATGTACGAGGCCTTTGGGCGCGTAGTGTTTGCGCATGCGCTGGAACAGTTCGGCGGACAGTCGACGCTTGTCCGGCCCGAGCGCGGCGGTGTTCCACTCGGCGCCATCCGGGTCATCGATGGAAACGAAGGTCGGCTCGCCGCCCATGGTCAGGCGCACATCGTCTTCCAGCAGGTCGGCATCGATCTGCCGGCCCAGCGCCTGGATCGCCAACCATTGATCGTCGGTATAGGGCCTGGTGACGCGAGGGGCCTCCCAAATCCGTTCCACGGACATTTCGTGGGTGAACTCGCACTCGCACGGCTCCACCAGGCCACTGATCGGCGCCGCAGAGCCCGGATCGGGGCTGCACGCCAACGGAATGTGGCCTTCGCCGGCAAACAGCCCTGAGGTCGCGTCCAGGCCGATCCAGCCGGCACCGGGCAAATAGACTTCGCACCAGGCATGCAGGTCGGTGAAGTCCACGTCAGTGCCGGATGGACCGTCGAGGCTTTTGACGTCGGCGGTCAATTGAATCAGGTAACCGGAAACAAAGCGCGCGGCCAGCCCGAGGTTACGCAGCAGTTGCACCAGCAACCAGGCCGAGTCGCGGCAGGAACCGGAGGCGTGTTCGAGGGTGTGCTCGGGTGTCTGTACGCCCGGTTCCATGCGGATCAGGTAACCGATGTCTTCGCTCAAGCGCTGGTTGAGCGCGACGAGGAAATCCACGCTGGGCAGCGGCGTGCGGTCGATGCCGTCCAGATAGGCCTTGAACTTCGGCGTCAGGGGCAGGGTTTCCAGGTACGGCGCCAGTTCCTTGCGCTCGTCGGCGGCGTAGGTAAACGGGATTTTTTCCGCGTAGGGCTCGAGGAAAAAGTCGAAGGGATTGAAGACCGCCATTTCCGCGAGCAGATCGACTTCGATCCGCAGCTCATCGGTTTTCTCCGGAAACACCAACCGCGCCAGGTAATTGCCCTGCGGGTCTTGTTGCCAGTTGATGAAGTGCTGCTCGGGCGAGACTTTCAGCGCATAGGACAGGATCCGCGTGCGACTGTGGGCGGCCGGGCGCAGGCGAACGATCTGCGGACCGAGTTCGACAGCGCGGTCGTAGCGGTAATGCGTGACGTGGTGCAATGCGACATGAATCGACACGGCGTGCCTCCTGCGAGCCCTAAGCGTTATCGAAAGCGCGCAAGACTTATGCCATCGCGGCATCGCTGGCGCTTTCTCCATTTGCTTGAGGCAGTACAGCACCAAAATCGGGCGATGCGGGAAATTGGTTGGGGGTAGTTGCACGCAAATGTTGCGGTCGGGGCGCCGTCGGCCGGGTTTTCAGTGGCGCACAACGTAAAACGCCAACCCGAAGGTTGGCGTTCTGTTCAGCTCAAGCAAGGCTTAGCGCGGTACAACCGGCTTGCGGGCAGGCTTAGGACCCTTGCCTTTCGCCGCGTCCTTGCGCTCCTTGGCCGCCTGCTGGTTGCGGGCGAACGCCGCCGCCTTGGCCTGTTCACGCTTGTCCCACGGGTTACCGCCATCGCTGGCACGCGGTGGCAGGCCGGTGTGCTGGGTCAGGATCTTGGTGGTCTTTTCCCCTGCAACCTTGTGACTGCCAGCCGGTGTCGAGTTCTTGCGACGGGCGCTCTGGTAGCTGTCGGTCGCCGGTTGATGCAGCGGGATCAACTGGTTCTTGCCCGGCCCGATCAGGTCGGCGCGGCCCATGCGGGTCAGCGCTTCACGCAGCATCGGCCAGCCTTTCGGGTCGTGATAACGCAAGAACGCTTTATGCAGGCGACGCTGCTCTTCGCTCTTGACGATGGTCACGGCGTCGCTCTTGTAAGTGACCTTGCGCAGCGGGTTCTTGCCCGAATGGTACATCGCGGTGGCGGTGGCCATCGGCGACGGGTAGAACGCCTGCACCTGGTCGGCGCGGAAGCCGTTGCCCTTGAGCCACAGGGCCAGGTTCATCATGTCTTCGTCGGTGGTGCCCGGGTGGGCGGCGATGAAGTACGGAATCAGGTACTGCTCTTTCCCGGCTTCCTTGGAGTACTTCTCGAACATGCGCTTGAACTTGTCATAGCTGCCAATGCCGGGCTTCATCATCTGGTTGAGCGGACCTTCCTCGGTGTGTTCCGGGGCGATCTTGAGGTAACCACCGACGTGGTGGGTCACCAGCTCCTTGACGTATTCCGGCGACTCGACCGCGAGGTCGTAGCGCAGGCCGGAAGCGATCAAAATTTTCTTCACGCCCGGCAAGGCACGGGCGCTGCGGTAGAGCTGAATCAACGACGAGTGATCGGTGTTCAGGTTCGGGCAGATGCCAGGGAACACGCACGAAGGCTTGCGGCACGCGGATTCGATTTCCGGGCTCTTGCAGGCGATGCGGTACATGTTCGCGGTCGGGCCGCCGAGGTCGGAAATGACGCCGGTGAAACCCGGCACCTTGTCGCGGATCTCTTCGATTTCGCGAATGATCGACTCTTCGGAGCGGTTCTGAATGATCCGGCCTTCGTGCTCGGTGATCGAGCAGAAGGTGCAGCCGCCGAAGCAGCCACGCATGATGTTCACCGAGAAGCGGATCATGTCGTAGGCCGGAATCTTTTCCTTGCCGTACGCCGGGTGCGGGATGCGCGCATAGGGCATGCCGAACACGTAGTCCATTTCTTCAGTGGTCATCGGAATCGGCGGCGGGTTGAACCAGACATCGACGTCGCCATGCTTCTGCACCAGCGCGCGGGCGTTGCCCGGGTTGGTTTCAAGGTGAAGCACGCGGTTGGCGTGAGCGTACAGAACGGCGTCGCCACGGACTTTTTCTACCGACGGCAGACGAATCACGGTCTTGTCGCGGGTCATCTTCGGGCTGGCCAGGATCTGTACGACCTTGGCTTCAGTCGGATCTTCAACCGGCCCTTTTTCCTGCTCGATGGCGCAGGCCTGGGTGTCCTGGGTGTTCACGTACGGGTTGATGATCTTGTCGACCTTGCCCGGACGGTCGATGCGCGTGGAATCGACTTCGTACCAGTCTTTCGGCGTATCACGACGGATGAACGCGGTGCCGCGCACGTCGGTGATGTCTTCGATCTTGTGACCGTAGGACAGACGCTGGGCGACTTCGACGATCGCACGCTCGGCGTTGCCGTAGAGCAGGATGTCGGCACAGGCGTCGATCAGGATCGAGTTGCGCACCCGGTCCTGCCAGTAATCGTAGTGGGCGATGCGGCGCAGGGACGCTTCGATGCCACCGAGCACGATCGGCACGTGGTTGTAGGCTTCCTTGCAGCGCTGGCTGTAAACCAGGCTCGCACGGTCCGGCCGCTTGCCCGCCAGGCCACCGGGGGTGTAGGCGTCGTCAGAGCGGATTTTCTTGTCGGCGGTGTAGCGGTTGATCATCGAGTCCATGTTGCCGGCCGCGACACCGAAGAACAGGTTCGGCTCGCCGAGCTTCATGAAGTCGTCTTTGGACTGCCAGTTCGGCTGGGCAATGATCCCGACGCGGAAGCCTTGCGACTCCAGCAGCCGGCCGATGATCGCCATGCCGAACGACGGATGGTCAACGTACGCATCACCGGTGACGATGATGATGTCGCAGGAATCCCAGCCAAGCTGATCCATCTCCTCCCTGCTCATCGGCAGGAATGGCGCTGGACCGAAACATTCGGCCCAGTACTTGGGATAGTCAAATAACGGCTTGGCTGTTTGCATGACGATGACCGGTGTTGAGATGAAAAATCGCGGGCGCGGAATATAGCACAAAAAATAACCAATTCCGACGGCTATGGTCGGAAATTAGTGTCGACCCAATCGCGAGCAAACCCGCTCCCACAAGAACGTTGAGATCCCTGTGGGAGCGGGCTTGCCCGCGAAGAGGCCCTCTCAGGCACAACACAACTTACTCGTCGTCGAAGTTATAGCTGCCCGGCGCCAGGTTTTCGAAGCGGGTGTACTTGCCGATGAACGCCAGTCGCGACGTGCCGATCGGGCCGTTCCGCTGTTTACCGATAATGATTTCGGCGATGCCTTTGTGCTCGGTTTCCGGGTGATATACCTCATCCCGGTACACGAACATGATGACGTCAGCATCCTGCTCGATCGCTCCGGATTCCCGGAGGTCGGAGTTGATCGGACGTTTGTTTGGTCGTTGCTCCAGGGAGCGGTTGAGCTGAGACAACGCCACCACCGGGCAGTTGAATTCCTTGGCCAGGGCTTTCAAGGAACGGGAGATCTCGGAAATCTCGTTGGTCCGGTTGTCACCGCCGGAACCTGGAATCTGCATCAATTGCAGGTAGTCGATCATGATCAGGGCGACATCGCCGTGCTCACGCACCAATCGACGGGTTCGCGCACGCATCTCCGACGGGCTGATACCGGCCGTATCGTCGATGAACAGTTTGCGGTCGTTGAGCAGGTTGACCGCCGAGGTCAGGCGCGGCCAATCGTCGTCGTCGAGGCGACCGGCCCGGACCTTGGTCTGGTCAATACGGCCCAGGGACGACAACATACGCATGATCAGCGATTCACCTGGCATCTCGAGCGAGTAAACCAGGACGCACTTGTCGCTGCGCAACACGGCGTTTTCCACCAGGTTCATCGCAAAGGTGGTTTTACCCATGGACGGACGGCCGGCGACGATGATCAGGTCGGACGGCTGCAGGCCGCTGGTCTTCTCGTCGAGGTCGGTGTAGCCGGTGGACAGGCCGGTGATGGCGTTGTCGGTGTTGAACAGGGTGTCGATGCGGTCGATGGCCTTGGTCAGCAGGTCATTCACGCTCACCGGGCCGCCGGTTTTGGGCCGGGCCTCGGCGATCTGGAAGATCTGCCGTTCAGCTTCGTCGAGAATCTCTTCAGCCGTGCGGCCTTCCGGATTGAAGGCACTGTCGGCAATCTCGGTAGCGATGCCGATCAGTTGGCGCAATGTCGCCCGCGCACGAACGATCTGTGCGTAAGCCTTGATGTTGGCGACGGACGGCGTGTTTTTCGCCAGTTCGCCAAGGTAACCGAGACCACCGACCTGCGAGGTCTGACCTTCCTTGTCCAATTGCTCGGCAAGGGTCACGACGTCGATCGGGGAGTTCTGGTCGGCGAGCTTGGCGATCGCGCGGAAGATCAGGCGGTGGTCATGTCGATAGAAGTCGCCATCCGACACTTGATCGAGCACGCGTTCCCAGGCGTTGTTGTCCAGCATCAAACCACCGAGCACGGCCTGTTCGGCCTCGATGGAGTGCGGCGGCACCTTCAGGGAAGCGGTTTGCAGATCGTATTGCTCAGGTGCGGAGATATCGTTCATGGCCACTTGAATTGAGTGTGTGAAAATCAGGAACTGCAGAAAGACAAAGGGCACGACCTGTAAACAGGATCGTGCCCGATGTTACCGGCAAGCACCCGAGGGTGCCAGCCGACAAGTACTAGTTAAGCTGCTACCACGACAACGCGTACGGTGGCTTCAACTTCAGCGTGCAGGTGCACGGCTACGTCGAATTCGCCTACGTTGCGGATGGTGCCGTTCGGCAGACGAACTTCGCTTTTTGCAACTTCAACGCCAGAGGCGGTCAGTGCATCAGCGATGTCGTGGGTGCCGATCGAACCGAACAGCTTGCCTTCGTCACCAGCGGTGGCAGTGATAGTCACTTCCAGCTCAGCCAGTTGGGCGGCACGGCTTTCAGCCGAAGTTTTACGGTCTGCTGCGGCTTTTTCCAGCTCAGCGCGACGCTCTTCGAACGCGGCCAGGTTGGCAGCGGTCGCAGCGGTAGCTTTGCCGTAAGGCAGCAGGTAGTTACGACCGTAACCAGCCTTAACGTTCACTTTGTCACCCAGGTTGCCCAGGTTGGTGACTTTTTCCAGAAGGATCAGTTGCATGTGAAAATCCTCTTAACTTTTAACCTTCACCGTTCGCGTTATCGGCATCTTTCGGTGCCGAACGACCGCGAAAATCAATCAGGCTGTCGACGATGGCCAAGACCACCAGCAACGGATAGATCAGCTGCATGAACAGCAACAGCGTGACGTACAACCCCACCAGCCAGAACCTGGCCAGTCGCTTTTGCGCCACCAGCCCGTGAATCAGGGCCAGCCCGGCGAACACCAGCGGTACGCTGCACAACGGCGTTAACATGGCCATCTGCGGACCAATGTTCGGCCCCAGAAGCATGCACGCCAGCAGCAACATCGCCGGCAAAAACGGGAATCGGATGGCGCGAAACTCGCGACCAAAACCACCCGGGTTGTACAACAACGCCTGCCAGTAGCGCCCGACAAGCAGGCTCAGCACACTGACGATTTGCAACAAGGCCGCAATCAGGCCGGTCAGGACCGGTGCAATCAGGGACGCAAAATGCGCTTGCTCGTCTACCGACAACTTCTCGTAGACATCACCGAGTAGCGACGGCATGACTTTTATCAAAGCCTGCGCCAGCATCTCGATTTGGGGACCAAACGTCGCCCCCAGCACCACCGAAAACACCACTCCCATCGCTATGCTGACCAGCAGCACGCGGTCCCAGGATTCGCTTGCGCGCAAAACCAACGCAAGGCTCGAAGAACCCAGCAGCACCAGAAGTGCCCGAGGGTCATCCGAGTAAAGCCACCAGATCAACGCCGGCAACATTCCCAGGGCAAGAACGCCAAGGGCGTCCTTCAATCCGCGCCGCAGAAGCACAAGGCATCCCGCGGCAGCACCCAACCAATACAACAACGGCAATGTTACGCATCCAGCCACTACGAGAGTGGCCTGCATGCGGCCGCGCATGATGAACTCAGCTATGGCGCGCATGCATTCAATCCTTTGCTACGTGTCGACTGCCCGGTCTCAGCGGCCGTGGCTGTCGGTGTAGGCCAGCAGGGCCAGGAAGCGGGCGCGCTTGATAGCGGTGGCCAGCTGACGCTGATAACGTGCTTTGGTACCGGTGATGCGGCTTGGAACGATTTTGCCGGTCTCGGATACATAAGCTTTCAGAGTGTTGAGATCTTTGTAATCGATCTCTTTCACGTCTTCAGCGGTGAAGCGGCAGAATTTACGACGACGGAAGAAACGTGCCATGTAATAGGCTCCTCAAAAGGTCCGTGGATTACTCGTCAGCGTTATCGCTGTTGTCGCTGTCATCACTATCAGCGCTTTCAGCGCCTTCGTGCTCAGGACGGTCGCGACGCTCACGGCGCTCACTGCGGTTTTCTTCAGCCTTGAGCATCTCGGATTGGCCGGTAACGGCTTCTTCGCGACGGATGACCAGGTTACGGATCACTGCATCGTTGTAGCGGAAGTTGTCTTCCAGCTCGGCCAGGGCCTTGCCAGTGCATTCAACGTTCAGCATCACGTAGTGAGCCTTGTGAACATTGTTGATTGCGTAGGCCAGTTGACGACGGCCCCAATCTTCCAGACGGTGGATTTTGCCGCCGTCTTCTTCGATCAGCTTGGTGTAACGCTCTACCATGCCGCCGACTTGCTCGCTTTGATCCGGGTGGACCAAAAAGATGATTTCGTAATGACGCATGAATGCTCCTTACGGGTTGTAGCCTGCCGCTCAAAAGCGGTCAGACAAGGAGTGAATGACACTTATGGACTTGCTTGCGATAGACACATGCGTGCCTGCCGTCACAGCAAGGGGCGCAATTGTAGAGAAGGGACAGGAGAGGCGCAAGGCAATTGGTGATTATTTGAACAGTTCGTTCATACCACCAATCCTCGCCCCACCACAAACCACTGTGGGAGCGAGCTTGCTCGCGATGAGGGCTCAACATTCAATATTTATGCTGAATGTTACTCCGTCATCGCGAGCAAGCTCGCTCCCACAGGGGATTTGCAGCAGATCAGGACTTTTTGGCGGTCCCGGCAGCCTTGACGCTGCGCTGACGCTGGGCTTCGAACAGGCAGACGCCCGTCGCCACGGAGACGTTGAGACTGCTGACGCTGCCCGTCATCGGCAAGTGCACCAGGTAGTCACAAAGATCGCGGGTCAGGCGACGCATGCCGCTGCCTTCTGCGCCCATGATCAAGATGGTCGGGCCAGTCATGTCTTGCTGATACAGGCTCTGCTCAGCTTCACCCGCCGTTCCGACAACCCACAAACCACGCTGCTTGAGCTTTTCCAGGGTGCGCGCCAGGTTGGTCACGGCGACCAACGGAATCACTTCCGCCGCACCACAAGCCACTTTACGCACCGTTGGGGTCAGCGTCGCTGATTTGTCCTTGGGTACGATCACTGCCAGCGCACCGGCCGCATCAGCCGAACGCAGGCAGGCGCCGAGGTTGTGCGGATCGGTCACGCCGTCGAGCACCAGCAACAGCGGTGCGCCTTCGGTACGATCCAGCAGCTCGTCGAGCATTGCCTCACCCCAGACCTGGCTCGGACTCACGTCCGCCACCACGCCTTGGTGCACGCCCTCAACCCACGCATCCAGCTCGCGACGCTCGGCATTGCCGACCGCAACGCGGTTTTCGGCGGCGAGCTGGATCAGCGTTTGCACGCGCGGATCACTGCGGCCTTCGGCCAGCCAGATTTGCTTGACGCGTTTCGGGTGGTGGCGCAGCAATGCTTCTACCGCATGCACGCCGTAGATCTTTTCCAACTGACTCATGGTTTAGCCTTAGGTTTACGCGCCCCGCCGCTTCTTCCGGCTGGAGCAGCACCCGCTTTTGGCGGACCTTTACGATGTTTGCTCGGTTTTGCTGGCTTGCCGCCGGGGGCATTGTCAGGCGCCGACCGTCCGGTCTTTCCCCCAGACGCCGCTTTACCGCCGCTTTTCGCTTCAGACAGCAACGCCTGTTTCATTTCACGGCTTTTACGCAGCTCGGCGTTTTTCGCCGCAGCATCGCTTGGACGATAGGCTTCGACAGCCTTTTCCTTGGCAGGACGACGACCGGTTTTTGCCGGTGCCGGTTCTGCGGCGGTTTTAGCCGCTGGAGCGGTTGTTTCGGTTCCGCGCTTCTTGCGGCCAATCGGCGCGCTGATGGTTTTTTCAGCCATCTCGAAGTCGATCTTGCGCTCGTCGAGGTCAACACGCATGACGCGCACTTCAACGGTGTCGCCCAGGCGGAAGCTGCGACCGGTACGTTCACCCGCCAAACGGTGGTGAACCGGATCGAAGTGGTAGTAATCGCCCGGCAGCGCGGTGACGTGCACCAGGCCTTCGACGTAGATATCGGTCAGTTCGACGAACAGGCCAAAACCGGTCACGGCGGTGATCACACCCGGGAACGATTCGCCCACGCGGTCTTTCATGAACTCGCACTTGAGCCAGTTCACCACATCGCGGGTCGCTTCGTCGGCGCGGCGTTCGCTCATCGAGCACTGCTCGCCGAGCTGCTCCAGCGCCGCTTCGTCGTACGGATAAATCCGCGCTTTCGGAATGGTCATCGCGCCAGCACGGCGAACGTGCGGGGTGTCCTGCTTGGAATGGATCACACTGCGGATCGCCCGGTGCGTGAGCAAGTCCGGGTAGCGGCGGATCGGCGAGGTAAAGTGGGTATAGGCTTCATAATTCAGGCCAAAGTGGCCCTGATTGTCAGCGCTGTACACCGCTTGGCTCAACGAACGCAGCATAACGGTCTGGATCAGATGGAAATCCGGACGGTCCTTGATGCTTGCCAGCAAGGCCTGGTAGTCCTTCGGCGAGGGGCCGTCCTTGCCTTTGTGCAGGGACAGGCCGAGCTCGCCGAGGAAGGCGCGCAGTTTTTCCAGACGCTCCGGTGGCGGACCATCGTGGACGCGGTACAGCGCCGGGATTTCGTGCTTTTTCAGGAATTCAGCGGTGGCCACGTTGGCCGCCAGCATACATTCCTCGATCAGCTTGTGAGCATCGTTACGAACGGTCGGACGGATCTCGGCAATTTTGCGCTCGGTCCCGAAGATGATCCGGGTTTCCTGCGTTTCGAAATCGATCGCGCCACGCACGTGACGAGCGGCCAGCAGCACTTTGTACAGCGCATAAAGCTGCTTGAGGTGCGGCAGAACGTCGTTGTACTCGCCGCGAAGCTGACGCGCCTCGGTGAGTTTCGGCGTTTCCAGCATCGCACTGACCTTGTTGTAGGTCAGGCGGGCGTGGGAGTGAATCACTGCTTCATAGAAGCAATAGTCGGTCATTTCGCCGGACTTGGAGATGGTCATCTCGCAAACCATGGCCAGACGGTCGACGTGCGGGTTCAGCGAGCACAGGCCGTTGGACAGCTGCTCAGGCAGCATCGGCACGACGCGCTCGGGGAAGTACACCGAGTTGCCGCGAACCTGGGATTCGTTGTCCAGGGCCGAACCGATCTTCACGTAGCTGGAAACGTCGGCGATCGCCACGTACAACTTCCAGCCACCGGAGAACAGGCGCAGCTTGCCCGGCTTGGACTCGCAGTAAACCGCGTCATCGAAGTCGCGTGCATCTTCACCGTCGATAGTTACGAACGGCAGATGGCGCAGGTCGATGCGCTTCTCTTTGTCTTTCTCTTCGACTTCCGGCTTGAGCTTGGCGGCTTCTTTCAAGACCGCTTCAGGCCAGACGTGAGGAATGTCGTAGGTGCGCAGGGCGACATCGATTTCCATGCCCGGCGCCATGTAGTTGCCCACGACTTCGACCACGTCGCCTTGCGGCTGGAAGCGTGGTGTCGGCCAGTGAGTGATCTTCACTTCGACGAACTGACCGATCTGGGCGTTGGCGTTGCGGCCCGGCGTGACCAGCACTTCTTGCTGGATCTTCGGATTATCCGCAACGACGAAACCAATGCCGCCTTCTTCGAAGTAACGACCGACGATGGTTTCGTGAGCACGGGAAACCACTTCGACGATCATGCCTTCACGGCGACCGCGACGGTCGAGGCCGGAAACGCGGGCCAGGGCACGGTCGCCGTCAAAGACCAGGCGCATTTGCGCCGGGCTCATGAACAGGTCGTCACTGCCGTCGTCCGGGACCAGGAAGCCGAAACCGTCACGGTGACCGCTGATGCGGCCAAGGATCAGGTCGAGCTTGTCCACCGGCGCATAAGTGCCGCGACGGGTATAGATGAGTTGAGCGTCGCGCTCCATGGCGCGCAGACGGCGACGCAGGGCTTCGATCTGGTCTTCCGTGGTCAGACCAAACTCTTCGACCAGCTGCTCGCGGTTAGCAGGCGAACCTCGATCAGCAAGGTGCTGAAGGATCAGTTCGCGGCTAGGAATAGGGTTTTCGTATTTTTCCGCTTCACGAGCGGCCTCGGGATCGAGGGACTGCCAATCGGCCATTAGAGAGTTTTCACCTTGTCTATATGCGGGTTAGTTTGGCATAGGCGTAATGAAACGGGAAATTTCAAGCTATGACAGCCCTTCTAAAGCCCTTTATCGACATCGCAACGCTGATTTAAAGACCACTGGCGAAATTTTCCAGGTTTTTTTGATGTCGGGGGTTTACAGTTAAAAAGACGCTCCGTATAGTGCGCGCCATCGACGACGCAGACGCGCTGCCGATACTGCCCAGATGGTGAAATTGGTAGACACGCCAGCTTCAGGTGCTGGTGACCGCAAGGTCGTGGAAGTTCGAGTCTTCTTCTGGGCACCAATTTCGAGCTTGAGATTAGATCAATTTCAAGGCTCACACAAAAACCCGCGAAAGCGGGTTTTTTGCATTCCAAGCTTCTGATTTATTAAATCTAAATCAGGGGTTTACAGATCAAAACGCTCTCCGTATAGTGCGCCACATCAACAGCGGCAACGCTGAAGATAAATGCCCAGATGGTGAAATTGGTAGACACGCCAGCTTCAGGTGCTGGTGACCGCAAGGTCGTGGAAGTTCGAGTCTTCTTCTGGGCACCAATTCAAATTCATGGTTACGACCTTGAATTTCACAAAAACCCGCGAAAGCGGGTTTTTGCGTTTCTGGCATCCGAAAACCTGCCCCCCCTCAAGAAACACATGACCTTGTAGCAGCTGGCGAAGCCTGCGTTCGGCTGCTGCAGGTGTTGGGTCCGCCGCTCTAGCTGGCACTTCCCGACCCAGCAAGGCGCACTTGAGAAACAATATCGTTTATCATTGTTGCAAGTTTTTGCAATGCGACAGTGAGGAACCCTGCGAATGATGTTTCGAAATACCCTACGCCGCGGCCTGACCTTCACCCTGCTCGGCCTGGTACTCGCCACCCCCCTCACCCAGGCGGCCGATCCGGTTTCCCTGACGCTCTATAATGGTCAACACAAGGAAGTCGGCGACGCCATCGCCAAGGCTTTCGAAGCCAAGACCGGCATTCATGTGAATGTGCGCAAAGGCAGCAGTAACCAGCTCGCCAGCCAGATCATGGAAGAAGGTGACCGCTCCCCTGCCGACGTAATCTACACCGAAGAATCACCGCCACTGAACAAACTCGGCGAGCAAGGTTTCCTGGCCAAGACCGACGACGCCACGCTGGCGGTTTTGCCCAAGGATTATGTTGCAGGCAACGGCACCTGGATCGGCATTACCGCTCGGGTCCG
The DNA here is from genome assembly GCF_015461845.1 of Pseudomonas mucoides. Lineage (GTDB taxonomy): Bacteria > Pseudomonadota > Gammaproteobacteria > Pseudomonadales > Pseudomonadaceae > Aquipseudomonas > Aquipseudomonas mucoides. Next base: position 182,385 of record NZ_JACOPW010000009.1, read on the forward strand.
GGTGGTGGCATTCAATCCCAAGCTGATCGAGGAGAAGGACCTGCCGAAATCGGTGATGGAGTTCTCCAATCCAAAATGGCAAGGCAAGGTCGGCTTCGTGCCCACCAGTGGCGCTTTCCAGGAACAAGCGGTCGCGATCATCAAAGTGCACGGCATGGACGCAGCCGAAGAGTGGCTGACCGGCCTGCGCGCGTTCGGCAAGACTTACAGCAACAACATGGTCGCCCTGAAGGCTGTGGAAAATGGTGAAGTCGCCACGGTTCTGGTTAACAACTATTACTGGTTCGCCCTGCAACGCGAGAAAGGCCAACTGGACTCGAAACTGCATTACTTCACCGGCGGCGACGTCGGCGGGCTGATCACCGTTTCCAGCGCAGCCGTGCTCAAATCCAGCAAACACGCAAAAGAAGCCCAGGCGTTTCTGGCCTACATGGCGAGCGAAGAAGGCCAGCGCGTGATCACTCAAACCACCGCCGAATACCCGCTGCACAAAGGTATGGAATCGGATCGTGGCCTCAAGCCGTTCAGCGAACTGCAAGCACCCAATGTCACACCGGCCGATCTGGGTAACGCCGAACAAGCCCTGGACCTGGAACGCGACGTTGGCTTGAACTGATGAGCGCTTCGCCAGCCTCCCCCGCCTCACGCGGGGTGTACGTGCCTCGGCGCCAACGGCCGTCGATCTGGCTATTACTGCCAGTCCTGCTGCTGGTTGTGCTCAGTCTGTTGCCGCTGATGTATGTCGGCCTAAAAGCCTGGCAAGCCGGCTGGGCCGAAGCATTGCACCTGCTGTGGCGACCGTATGTGTTTGGGTTGCTGCGCAATACGCTGGCGCTGATGGTAGGGGTAACGCTAGCCTGCGCCTTAATCGGCCTGTCACTGGCCTGGCTGCTGGAACGCAGCAATCTGCCGGGGCGGCGATTGTGGGGCGTCATCCTCTGTTTGCCGTTCGCCGTTCCGGCGTTTGTCAGCAGTTTTACCTGGGTTTCGCTGAGCGCTCACTTTGAAGGTTTGGGCGGGGCGATTTTGGTGATGACGCTGTCCAAGTACCCGCTGATCTTTCTGCCGGTCGCGGCGACCTTGCGCAATCTTGACCCCTCTCTTGAAGAATCTGCCCGGACACTCGGACAGAATCGCTGGGGCGTGTTTTTCAGAATCACGTTGCCGCTGCTCTGGCCATCGTTGCTGGCGGGCTCACTGCTGATCGCACTGCACATGCTGGTGGAGTTCGGCGCGCTGTCGATCATCGGCTTGCAAACCTTTACCACGGCGATTTATCAGCAGTTCGAACTGGAATTCAGCAATGCCAATGCAGCGATGCTGTCAGCGGTGTTGCTGGCGCTGTGTCTGGCGTTGTTATGGCTGGAGCTGCGGGTTCGCGGCAAGGGCCGACATGTTCGTACCGGCCAGGGTGCGGCGCGGCATGCGGAACAGGTTCGATTGGGGCCCTGGGCGGGCATCGGACAGCTTTACTGCCTGGCGCTGGCGATCATCGGCAGTGGCATTCCACTGGGAATGCTGGGGTATTGGCTGGCGGTCGGCTCCTCAGCCGCATTTCCGGTCGCCGCCATCGGCGAAGCGCTGCTCTCATCGCTGGCACTCTCCCTCGGTGGCGCAGCGCTTTGCCTGGTGCTGGCCGTGCCAGTGGGCTTGCTGGTGGTGCGTTACAAAGGCCCACTGGCGATCTGGGCCGAGCGACTGCCGTATCTGCTGCATGCGTTGCCCGGCCTGGTGATTGCGCTGACACTAGTGTATTTCGCCCTGCACTATGTGCCGGTGCTGTACCAGACGTCCGCCTTGCTACTGATCGCTTATGCGTTGTTGTTTCTGCCGTTGGCTCAGGCGCCGATTCGAACGGCTCTGAACAAGGCTGCACCGCAACTGGAAGAGGCTGCACGCACACTCGGGGCTACGTCGTTCAGTGCGTTTTGCCGGATCACGCTGCCGATAATTTTCCCGGCGCTGGGGGCGGCGTTTGCGCTGGTGTTTCTGGATGCGATGAAGGAGCTGACGGCGACATTGCTATTGAGTCCCACCGGGCTCAACACACTGGCAACAGAGGTGTGGGCGCATACCGCGAATGTGGAGTTTGCGGCGGCGGCGCCTTATGCGGCGTTGTTGATAGTGGTGTCGGGGGTGCCGGTTTATCTACTCACGACTCGGATGTATCTGAGCCGTTGAGAGCGCCTTCGCAAGCAGGCTCACTCCCACACTGGATCTACTGTGAACTCACACTACGTGAACACCAGAGATCAAATGAGGGAGCGAGCCTGCTCGCGAAGGGGCCAGTCCGGACAACCGATTACGCCCTGAACTGCCCCAGACTCGCCTTCAACTGCGCCGCCAACCCATCCAGCACCTTGCCGCTGGCCGTGGTCTCCACCACTGCCTGAGCCGCTTTCTCGGCCTGCGCATGAATGGTTTCAACCCGCCCCCGCACCGCCTGCGCACCTTGCGCCTGATGCGCCGCTGCCTGAGTCGCCAGGCCAATCGCCGCATGCACCTGCTCGACCGATTCCTGCACCGACTGCTGCAACCGCGCACTGTCGCGCAGCACCAGCAAACCTTCACTGGCCTGACGCCCGGCTTGACCAATTGCCGCCACCGCTTCGCGCGCACCTTGCTGCAAGGCAACGATGTGCGCCTGAATGTCGCCGGTCGAACTCTGAGTCTTGCTCGCCAGTGCCCGCACTTCGTCAGCGACCACGGCAAATCCGCGACCGGTCTCGCCCGCACGCGCCGCTTCGATGGCCGCGTTCAGTGCCAACAAATTGGTTTGCTCCGCGATCCCGTGAATCACCGTCAGTACCACTTCGATCTGTTCACTCTGTTGCGCCAGTCGTTCGATGACTTTCGCCCCGGTGTCGACCTGCCCGGCCAGCGCCTCGATCAAGCTGCCGACTTTCGCCGAGGTCCGGGTGTTTTCATCCGTGGCCGAACGAATGTCCACCACCTGCTGCAAAGCTGCCTGCATGGCATGACTTTCAGATTGGGCTTCATCGGCCATTTGCGACAACGCTCGCAGGCTCTCAGCCACTTCATCGCGCTGCATTCCGGCGGCCTTGTCAGCTCCGGCATTACGCAGGGTCATGGCACCGATTTCCACGCCGGTACGCTGGGCCACATCGCCGGCTTCACGCACGATCGGCTGCAACTTATCCACAAAGCGATTGACCGCCGACGCCATGTCGCCGATTTCGTCCTTGCTGTTGATCTGCACACGCTTGGTCAGGTCACCCTCGCCAGCCGCCAGATCATCCATGGCGCTGATCAGCATCTTCAAGCGATTGACCACGCGCCGCCCCAGCACCACGGCCAGCAACAACAGCACGCCGCAACCGACCAGCGCCAGACCCAGACCAATGCGCCAGCGCAAGGTCGCGGCCGCTTCCTGTACGGTACCGGTGGTGTTGGCTTTCATTTCAGACGCCGTGGACTGCGCCGACTGCAAACGTGCACCCATCGCCGCGGCACTGTCGGCGGCCGCGCCTTTGAGGCTGTCGCCCACCAGTTGATCGCTGCTGGCAATCAGCGCCGAGAAACGCTTGTCCAGGGCCGCGAGGTCGGTTTCCACTGACGCGGTGGAGACCCCCATTATTACCTTGCCGATTTCCACACCATTGGGATTGATCGAGGCTTCGAGGTAATAAACCGAAGGATCGTTCTTCGCCGCATCCAGCACTTTGTCGAGCGCTCGCTCGCCCTGGCCTTTTTCAAGGAGGGCCTTGTTGATCGGGTTTTCACGATTGAGGTAGCGCGTCAGGTGCTGCCCGGTCGCATCGTCATACACCACGAACAACACATTGGGATTGCGCTGGGCCCGGCGGGCGAATTCGGACAAGGTTGGAACGTCACTGTCCCACATCGCGCGGGGGGCGACCGAGGCCAAGAGCTGCGCCATATCATTGGCGGAGTCCTTCAGGTCTTTTTCCAGCGTCGCACGCAACTGAGCCTGCTCATCCTTCAAACGCGAGGACAAACCGGCCGTAAGGCGCTGACGCGTGCTGGTCGATAGGTTGTCGAGGCTCGACGTGACTTCACGCCCTGCCTGCTCAAGTTCGCCAGAGAGCTTTTGACTGTCGACCCCCAGGCGCACACCCAGATCGGCTTCCAATGCAGTCACTGTGCTCCGGGTCAGAGCAACAGCCACCAGCACTTGCACCAAAAGGGCGATACCGAGGGTAACGAACACGGGCCGCAACAAACGGCTTTGTAACAATGAGAGAACTGCCGACACTTAAAATCCCTCTGCTTTGGCGCCATTAAATTGATGGCGCGCTGGAAGCGATGCTTTTATTCAACATCACAGCAAAGGTCATGCCGTCCAAGAGGCATAAACGACAAAGGGCCCTATTAAGGACCCTTTGTGTTTCACTTCAATGACTTATCAAGCAAACGGATGACGCAGAACGATGGTTTCGTTGCGGTCCGGGCCCGTCGAAATAATGTCGATCGGCGCGCCGATCAACTCTTCAACGCGTTTGATGTAGGCACGAGCGTTAGCTGGCAGCTCTTCCAGGGTTTTGGCACCCACGGTCGATTCGGTCCAGCCCGGCACTTCTTCGTACACAGGCTGAAGGCCTACGTAGCTGTCTGCGTCGGTCGGAGCAACGGCGTTGCCCTGCGCATCTTTGTAACCGACGCAGATGTTGATGGTTTCCAGGCCGTCGAGTACGTCCAGCTTGGTCAGGCAGATGCCCGAGATGCTGTTCACATCGATTGCGCGACGCAGGATAACGGCGTCGAACCAGCCGCAACGACGGGCACGGCCGGTGGTAGCACCGAACTCGTGACCTTGTTTGGCCAGGTGCGCACCCACTTCATCAAACAGCTCAGTCGGGAATGGGCCCGAACCTACGCGAGTGGTGTAAGCCTTGGTGATGCCCAGGATGTAATCCAGGAACATCGGACCTACGCCCGAACCGGTCGCCACGCCACCGGCGGTGGTGTTGGAGCTGGTCACGTACGGATAGGTGCCGTGGTCGATGTCCAGCAACGAACCCTGGGCGCCTTCGAACATGATGTCTTTGCCGGCGCGGCGCAGGTCGTGCAGCTCGGCCGTCACGTCCAGCATCAACGGCTTGAGCAGCTCTGCATATTCCTTGCACTCGGCCAGCGTCTTTTCGAACTCGATGGCAGGCTCTTTGTAGTAACCCACCAGCATGAAGTTGTGGTAATCCACCAGTTCACGCAGCTTGTCTTCGAAGCGCGGCATGTTGAGCAGGTCGCCAACGCGCAGGCCACGACGTGCAACCTTGTCTTCGTACGCCGGGCCGATGCCGCGACCAGTGGTACCGATCTTCAGCTCGCCACGGGCCTTTTCACGGGCCTGGTCCAGCGCCACGTGGAAGGACAGGATCAGCGGGCAGGACGGGCTGATACGCAGGCGCTCGCGCACCGGTACGCCTTTCTCTTCCAGCTTGGTGATCTCGCGCAGCAGGGCGTCAGGTGCAACCACCACGCCGTTACCGATCAGGCACTGCACGCCTTCGCGCAACACGCCCGACGGGATCAGGTGCAAGACGGTTTTCTCGCCGTCGATCACCAGCGTGTGACCCGCGTTGTGGCCACCCTGGTAGCGCACTACGGCGGCAGCATGTTCGGTCAGCAGATCAACGATCTTGCCTTTGCCCTCATCACCCCATTGGGTGCCCAGGACTACGACATTCTTACCCATAACACTTGTCCTCATTCGCGCAAACTTGGTGCCGGCAGCCGCCGGCGGGAAAACTCAAGAAGCCAGCGGCAATACTTGCCAAAGCCCGTTCTGCTGAATCAATTGCCGGTCGCAGTCCGCTTCACGGGCGGCGGCCAAAGGTTGCCCAGGCAATGCCTGAACGACACGCTGACCCTCACTGCGCAACTGGCAAACCTGCTGCCAGAGTGCCGCATCCGTACTGTCAGGCATCCAGATACCGCCAGACGGTAGCTCGATCTCAGCACGCCCCAGGGTCACCAGGGTTTTCAAGTCGGTAGAGAAGCCGGTGGCCGGACGTGCGCGACCGAAGTCGGCGCCGATGTCGTCGTAACGACCGCCTTGGGCAATGGACTGGCCAACACCCGGCACGAACACCGCGAACACCACACCGGTGTGGTAGTGGTAACCGCGCAACTCGCCAAGGTCGAAGTACAGCGGCAGATCCGGGAAACGCACGGACAGACGCTCGGCAATTGCCAGCAAGTCGTCCAGAGCCGCCAGAACAGGCGCCGGCGCACTCGCCAGACGCTCGCGGGCAGCGCTCAACACTTCACGGCCGCCACACAAATCAACCAACGCGCGCAGCATGCCGGACAAATCGGCAGGCAGGCCTTCGGTCAAGGTAATGACCTCGTCGATGGCCTTGCGTTGCAACGCGTCGAACAATTGTTGCTCGACTTCACCGGACAAACCGGCGGCGCGGGCCAGGCCACGGTAGATGCCTACATGACCGAGGTCCATGTGTACATCCGGCACATCGGCCAGTTGCAGCATAGCCAACATCAGGCTGATGACTTCCACGTCGCTGCTCGGGCTGGCATCGCCGTACAACTCGGCACCCAACTGGATCGGGCTGCGCGAGGACGACAAGGCGCGAGGCTGAGCGTGCAGCACGCTACCGGCATAGCACAGACGGCTCGGCCCTTCACGACGCAGGGTGTGCGCATCAATGCGCGCCACTTGCGGCGTGATGTCGGCGCGGAAACCCATCTGCCGGCCCGATTGCGGGTCGATGACCTTGAAGGTACGCAGGTCGAGGTCAGAGCCCGCGCCGGTCAGCAGGGATTCCAGGTACTCGATATGGGGAGTCACGACAAACTCGTAACCCCAGCTCTGGAACAGATCCAACACCTGACGACGCGCAACTTCAATGCGCGCCGCTTCTGGTGGCAGTACTTCTTCGATGCCATCTGGCAGCAGCCAGCGGTCTACCGTTGCCATTACGCCATTCCCCTATGATCCGGGCGGCAAGCCCTCGGGCGAGCCTTGAGTGAAGCAGAAAATGGTCGGCTCGTACGCAAACCACGCGCATGAACGACATGGCGAAAAGCCTTAAACCGGCTTCGCCAACCACTTTCCTCGAAAAACCTGTTGAGCCTGCATAAAAACAGCAATCAAACGTGCAGACGCAAAAAAGCCGGGAATTTCCCGGCTGCCGCATCATACACACGTTTTCCCAAAGGATCACCCCGCCCGAGGCTTTAGCCGCCAGGCGGGGGATGATTCAGGTCAACGCAGTATCAAGGCTTGGCTTTTTCCAGGTAACGGAAGAAGTCGCTGCTTGGGTCCAGGACCATGACGTCGGATTTGTTCGCGAAGCTTTCACGGTAGGCACGCAGGCTACGGTAGAAACCATAGAACTCCTGATCCTGGCCGTAGGCCTTGGAGTAGATCGCAGAGGCCTGGGCATCACCGTCACCACGAACCTCTTCAGATTCACGATAGGCTTCAGCCAGCAACACGCGGCGCTGACGATCGGCGTCGGCACGAATACCTTCGGCCAGTTCGTTACCCTTGGCGCGGTGCTCGCGAGCTTCACGCTCACGCTCGGAGCTCATGCGCTCGAACACACTGCGGTTCACTTCTTTCGGCAGATCGATAGCCTTGACCCGAACATCGACCACTTCGATACCCAGCTCTTTTTCGGCCATCTTGTTCAGCGAAGCCGTGATGTCGGTCATCAGCGCATCGCGCTCACCGGACACCACTTCGTGCAGCGTGCGCTTACCAAACTGGTCACGCAGGCCCGACTCCAGACGACGGGAAAGACGCTCGTCGGCAATTTGCTTGAGGCCAGACGTTGCGGTGTAGAAGCGCTCGGCATCTTTCACCCGCCACTTGGCGTAGGCATCCACCATGACGGCTTTCTTTTCCAGCGTCAGGAAGCGTTGCGTCGGTGCATCCAGCGTCATCAGGCGTGCGTCGAATTTACGCACCTGGTTAACGTAAGGCACTTTCACATGCAGGCCCGGCTGAACATCGGCCTGGACCACACGACCGAACTGCAGCAACACCGCACGCTCGGTCTGAGCCACGATGTAGAAGCAGTTCCAGGCAGCGATCGCCACGACGACGCCGACAATAAGGGCGATCAGCGATTTATTGCTCATCAGCGACTCTCCCTGGTACGTGCTTGCTGTTGCTGCAGATCAGCTGCTGCACGCGCATTCGCTTCATTGCTGGTGGTTGCTGCACTGGTCACCGGAGCGCTGGTGTTGCGACCACTTTCGACCATCTTGTCCAGCGGCAAGTACAGCAGATTGCTCTGGCCATTCTTGTTGCCGGTCACGAGAACCTTGCTGGTGTTGCTGAAGACTTCCTGCATGGTGTCCAGGTACAGACGCTCGCGGGTGACTTCAGGGGCCTTGCGATACTCGGCAACCAGTTTGGTGAAGCGATCGGCCTCACCCTTGGCGCGCGAGACCGTTTCGTCACGGTAGCCGTTGGCATCTTCGATGATGCGCTGGGCCTGACCACGGGCTTCCGGCACGACGCCGTTGGCATAGGTTTCAGCCTGGTTACGCGAACGCTGCTCGTCTTCACGGGCGCGGATCACGTCATCGAAAGCTTCCTGTACTTCACGCGGTGCGGCTGCGCTCTGTACGTTGACCTGTGTAATGGTGATGCCGGTGCGATAGGTATCCATGAAGCGTTGCAGACGCTCCTTGATTTCGCTGGCCATCAACTCACGACCTTCGGTCAGCACCTGGTCCATCGCAGTGGAACCCACCACATGGCGCAAGGCACTTTCGGTCGCGTGCTGCAGGCTGATTTCCGGCTGATCAACGTTCAGCACGAAGTCCTGCAGGTTGCTGATCTTGTACTGCACGGTCAGTGGCACTTCGACGATGTTTTCGTCTTCAGTCAGCATTTGACCCTGCTTGGTGTAGGCACGCTCACGCGTGACGTTTTCCAGGTACTTGCGATCGATCGGCGGGAAATAGATGTTCAGGCCCGGGCCGACGGTTTCGTAGTACTTGCCGAAGCGCAGCACCACGGCTTGCTCCTGCTCGTCGACAACGTAGACCGCGCTGTACAGCCAAACGGCCGCCAGCACGACAAGGCCGATGCCAAGAATGCCACCGAAGCCGCCGCTCTTGCCCGAACCACCGCCGTCATCACCACGTTTCTTACCACCACCGAACAACCCGTTCAGGCTTTCCTGCAGCTTTCGGAAGGCCTCGTCGAGATCCGGTGGTCCCTTGCGGTCGCCGTTATTGCGGCGCTTGCCACCCCAAGGATCCTGATTATTCGAGTTGCCACCCGGCTCATTCCAAGCCATAGCGCTCTCCATCTGATAAAGCAAAGACGCACCCACGGCGCGCCGACCAATGCTACAGAATGCCTGTCACCACGACACAACCGCTTTCTCAGGCTTTTATTGCAAAGTGTGTTGCTCGATGAAGTCATTCGGCTGCAAACCTTCGCGACTCACCAATCGATTCAACTCGATCCGTGGCAAGCGAACGGCCAGCAAGCTGGTGCCTTCTTCGTCGTGTTCTTCTTTCTGCACCGCGCCAAGTTCGAAAAACTGCGCACGCAGTCGAGCGAAGCGTTGCGGCAAGCGCAAGGTACCGATAAACAAATCACTGCCAAGCAACTCGGCAATGGCTTGCTCAAGCAATTCCAGACCCGTGCCATCACGCGCCGACAGCCAGACCCGCAGGGGTTTACCGCTTTCGTCGCGCTGGATTTGTGGCTCAACGCCTTCAAGCAAATCGAGTTTGTTATACACCTCGAGTATCGGCAAGTCCTGGGCACCAATCTCGCCCAGCACCACCATCACCTGCTCGATCTGCAACATGCGATCCGGTTCGGCCGCATCGATCACGTGCAACAACAGGTCGGAATTGCTCGACTCTTCGAGAGTAGACCGAAATGCCTCGACCAGCTTGTGGGGCAAGTGGCGAATGAAACCTACAGTGTCCGCCAGGACAATCGGCCCCAGGTCGTCCAGATCGAGACGGCGCAGGGTCGGGTCCAGCGTGGCAAACAATTGGTCAGCCGCGTAAACGTCGGATTTCGTCACGTTATTGAAGAGCGTGGATTTACCGGCGTTGGTATACCCCACCAGCGAAACGGTAGGGATATCCGCACGCATACGACCACGTCGCGACTGTTCGCGCTGGCTGCGCACTTTCTCCAGCCGGCCCTTGATCTGTCGCAGGCGAACCCGCAGCAAACGGCGGTCGGTTTCGAGTTGGGTTTCACCCGGGCCACGCATGCCGATACCGCCACCTTGGCGCTCAAGGTGAGTCCAGCCACGAACCAGGCGGGTGCTCATGTGGTCAAGCTGAGCCAGTTCTACCTGGAGCTTGCCTTCATGGGTACGGGCGCGTTGGGCGAAAATATCAAGAATCAGACCGGTGCGGTCGATCACGCGACACTCGAAAACACGTTCGAGGTTACGTTCCTGACTGGGCGTGAGGATGTGATTGAAGATCACCAGATCAGCCTCTTCGGCCTTGACCAGGTCGCGCAGTTCCTCGACCTTGCCACTGCCAATGAGGAATTTGGCGGTTGGCCGATGACGCGGCACGTTAAAAAACGCAACGGTCTCGGCGCCCGCCGAATTAGCCAGTTCCTGAAACTCCTGCGGATCTTCGCGCGCCTCAGGGTCCTGTCCATCCAAGTGAACGAGGATGACTCGCTCACCACCACCGTGGCGCTCAAAGAACAAAGGAGACTCCTATCAGGCGTTACCTGGCTCAGCGTCACCTGCTTCGGATTCGGTTGCGCTTGGCAGACGAATTGGACGAACCGGCACCACTGTCGAGATAGCGTGTTTGTAAACCATTTGGCTAACGGTGTTTTTCAGCAGGATAACGAACTGGTCGAAAGACTCGATCGTGCCTTGCAGTTTGATCCCGTTGACCAGGTAGATAGACACCCCAACTTTCTCTTTACGTAAAGTATTCAAGTAAGGGTCTTGTAGCGAATGCCCTTTTGACATGTGCCGCACTCCTTTAAGGATTCAATATAAAAAATAGGTAAACAGATGGCTTTAGCCGCCACACCCCCAAGGATAGACGGCAATTGCAAGGACTCAGCTCAATATGGAGATGGTCCCCAAGTATTTCAAGGCGCGCGGCAGATTGTCGCAATCGAGACTGTCCAGCCAGTGTAAATCAGCCCAACTGCGCAGCCAGGTGAACTGACGCTTTGCCAATTGGCGCGTGGCAATGATTCCACGCTCCTGCATCTCGGCTTGCGTCAGCTTGCCATCCAGGTAATCCCAAACTTGTCGGTAGCCTACCGCACGTATAGACGGCAACCCGGAATGCAGGTCACTTCTCTTACGCAGGGCTACGACCTCGTCAATGAATCCCTGTTCCAACATATTCGTGAATCTTTGTTTAATTCGCTCGTGCAGTACCTGGCGATTTGCAGGAGCAATGGCCAAGTTCGCGACAGTATAGGGCAATTGTTGCAGTCCCGAAGCGGCTGCTTCGGTACTTTGCACAGATTGTTTCAGTCGCAGCTCGGTCATGCTCTGACCGCTGACGCGATAAACTTCCAGCGCCCGACTGAGTCGCTGCGGATCGTTTGGATGAATACGCGCGGCAGACTCAGGGTCAATTAACGCCAATTGTTCGTGCAGCGCTTGCCAGCCAAGGCGTGCAGCCTCTTCCTCGATCTGCGCCCGAACATCGGGATCGGCCGCTGGCATGTCCGCCAGACCTTCGACCAAAGCCTTGTAATAGAGCATTGTGCCGCCCACCAGCAGCGGGATTTTTCCCCGCGCGGTGATCTCGGCCATCGCCTCCAGGGCATCACGACGAAAATCGGCGGCCGAATAGCTCTCGGCCGGGTCGAGAATGTCGATCAAACGGTGCGGGAATTCGGCCAGGATTTCTTTCGAAGGCTTGGCGGTGCCGATGTCCATGCCCCGATAGACCAGCGCCGAATCGACACTGATCAGCTCGCAGGGCAGAACCTTGGTCAGCTCGATGGCCAGGTCGGTCTTGCCCGCAGCAGTCGGGCCCATCAGGAAAATCGCTGGAGGAAGCTGGCTCATCAACGACCGCGCAAGAACAGTTTGTCCAGATCGTCCAGGCCCAATTGGGTCCAGGTCGGTCGGCCATGGTTGCATTGACCGCTGCGCTCGGTGTTTTCCATGTCGCGCAGCAGACCGTTCATTTCCGGGATCGCCAGGCGCCGATTCGCACGAACCGCGCCGTGGCAAGCCATCGTCCCGAGCAACTCATTCAGATGTGCCTGAATCCGGTCGCTGGTGCCGTATTCCATCAGGTCCGCCAAGACATCACTGACCAGTCGATTGGCTTCCGCCTGCTTGAGCAAGGCCGGGATTTGCCGAATGGCCAGGGATTCAGGTCCCAGACGCTGCAATTCAAAACCCAGACGCTGGAACAACGCCGCGTGCTCTTCGGCGCAATCGGCTTCACGCTGACTGACAGCCAGGGATTCCGGTACCAGCAGCGGCTGGCCGCTCAGGCCTTCGCTGGCCATGGCGATTTTCAGGCGCTCGTACATGATCCGCTCGTGAGCCGCGTGCATGTCCACCAGCACCAGCCCTTGGGCATTTTCCGCCAGGATGTAGATGCCTTTGAGCTGCGCCAGGGCGTAACCCAGCGGCGGAATATCGTCCTGCCCGGCTGGCAGCGCGACCGCGTTGGCCTCGGGCAATGGCGCAAAGAATTCACGGTACGCCGCCTGGGCTTCAGCAACCGGTACACCGGATTGGGGCCGTGGCGTGTATTGATACTGATAACCGGCGCCAGCGCCCGACCCGGCCGGGGTATTGAACGACGGTTGCGCCTGAGGTTGCTCCAGCAGCGCATTGGCCGCCAGACGCATTTCGCCCTGCGGGCCGAATTCGCCGGCATCGAGCCCGGTTGGACGCACGACGGCCGTCGCCACCGGTGCGGCCAGATGATCCTCGGGACGCACATCGCCCAAGGCGCGGTGCAAGGTGCCGTAAAGGAAATCGTGAACCATGCGCCCGTCACGGAAGCGAACTTCGTGCTTGGTCGGGTGCACGTTGACGTCGACACCCGCCGGATCCACTTCGAAAAACAGCACGAACGTCGGATGCCGGCCATTGAACAGCACATCGCGATAGGCCTGGCGCACCGCGTGGGCCACCAGTTTGTCGCGAACTGCGCGGCCATTCACGAAGAAATACTGCAAGTCTGCCTGGCTGCGGTTGAACGTCGGCAAGCCGACCCAGCCCCATAAATGCAGGCCATTGCGCTCGATTTCGATCGGCAGCGCCTGCTCGAGGAACCCCGAACCGCAAATCGCCGCCACACGCCGGGCGCGGGCCGCGTCGTCATGGGCTTCGTGCAGGCTGAGGATGGTCTTGCCGTTATGGCGCAGGTGGAACGCGACATCGAAGCGTGCCAGCGCCAGGCGCTTGATCACTTCTTGCAGGTGATCGAATTCGGTTTTTTCAGTCTTGAGAAACTTGCGACGCGCCGGGGTGTTGAAGAACAAGTCCCGCACTTCCACCGAGGTGCCCACCGGATGGGCGGCCGGCTGCACGCGCGGCGCCATGTCCCGGCCTTCGGTTTCGACCTGCCAGGCCTGATCGGCATCGCGAGTGCGGGACGTCAGCGTCAGGCGCGCCACGGAGCTGATCGATGCCAGTGCTTCACCGCGAAACCCGAGGCTCATGACCTGTTCGAGGTCTTCCAGATTGCGGATCTTGCTGGTGGCGTGTCGCGCCAGCGCCAACGGCAGGTCATCGGCAGAAATGCCGCTGCCATCGTCGCGCACGCGCAATAGCTTGACGCCGCCCTGCTCGACATCGACATCGATGCGCTTGGCGCCGGAGTCGAGGCTGTTTTCCAGCAGCTCCTTGATCACCGAAGCCGGGCGCTCGACCACCTCGCCGGCGGCAATCTGGTTCGCCAGTCGCGGGCTGAGCAGCTCGATGCGAGCGCTGTTGATCACGACCTGATTCATTCTTTGGCCGCCAACTCGGTGCCTGGAATGGTCAGGTGCTGACCGACCTTCAGCTCATCACTGGGCAGCTTGTTGACGCTGCGCAGCGTGGCAGGCGACACCTGATAGCGCACGGCAATCATCGCCAGGGTCTCACCCGGGCTGACCCGGTGATCACGCGGGCCTTGAACGATTTTTCCGGAGTCACGCAGCCAGGCAATGTAAGTGCCCGGTGGCGGGTTTTGCTGGAAGAACTGCCGCACGCCGCTGCTGATCGAACGCGCCAGCGCCTGCTGGTGATTCGAGGAGGCCAGTTTGGACGCTTCGTTAGAGTTGGAGATGAACCCGGTTTCCACCAGGATCGACGGGATATCTGGCGACTTCAGCACCATGAACCCGGCTTGTTCCACACGCTGCTTGTGCAGTGGCGTAACCCGTCCGATGTTGCTCAGGACTTTCTGGCCAACGTTCAGGCTGGACGTCAGCGACGCGGTCATCGACAGGTCAAGCAGCACGCCCGCGAGCATGCGGTCCTTGTCATCAAGGCTGACGTTGCCAGCACCACCGATCAGGTCAGAGCGGTTTTCACTGTCCGCCAGCCAGCGGGCCGTTTCCGAAGTCGCGCCGCGATCAGACAGGGCGAACACCGACGCACCGAAGGCAGCGGCCGACGGCGCGGCGTCGGCGTGGATCGAAACGAACAGGTCGGCGCCTTTCTTACGGGCGATTTCGGTTCGGCCGCGCAGCGGAATGAAGTAGTCGCCCGTACGGGTCAGTTCGGCGCGGAAGCCTTTCATGCCATTGACCTGACGCTGCAGTTCACGGGCGATGGCCAAGACCACGTCTTTTTCCTTCTGACCGCGGGAGCCTGAAGCACCCGGGTCTTCACCGCCGTGGCCGGCGTCGATCACCACGAGGATGTCGCGTTTGCCAGGAGGTGCAGGAGGAAGTTTGATCGCAGGCTCAACCGGCGTGACGGGCACTGCCGGCATCGTGGCGACCGAAGGGGTCGGTGTCGGAGTCGGGGCTGGCGACGGCGCGGCATCGGCAGCGTTATCAAACAGGTCGACCACCAACCGGTTGCCGTACTGGGCGTTTGGCGCCAGGGAGAAACTTTTCGGGGTCACGGCCTTTTTCAGGTCGATCACCACCCGCAGGTCAGTCGGCGTGCGTTGAGCCGAGCGCATGGCGGTGATAGGGGTATTGGAAGTGTTGACGTTCAACGGCGCGCCGAGCGTTGCACCATTGATGTCGATCACCAGCCGATCCGGAGCGGTAAGGGTGAACACGCTGTGTTGCACCGGCCCGGTCAGGTCGAACACCAGCCGTGTGTTGTCCGGCGCCCGCCACAGGCGAACACTGTTGACCTTTGCGTCGGCCACAGCGTCGACGGTCACCGCCAAAAACAACAACCCTACGGCAGCTACCATCGCGCGAAAGCGCATACCTGACCCCATCATTTAATTGGATTCCAATGCCAAAGCGGCACACCAGGCCTCGCCACGCGAGCCCCGGGATAAAATTTTCAGCGAACGCCCGCTGTCTTGCGGGCTAATGGTAATGGTCAGGTCAGGCTTTGGCAAAAAGCCTGCACCTTTATCGGGCCATTCGATCAGGCACAGCGCGTCGTCGTCGAAATAGTCGCGAATGCCGAGGTACTCCAGCTCTTCCGGATCGACCAAACGGTACAAGTCGAAATGGAAAGCGCGGATGTCGCCGATCTCATAGGGCTCGACCAGGGTGAAGGTCGGACTTTTCACGGCGCCTTCATGCCCCAGGCCGCGGATGATACCCCGCGACAACGTGGTTTTACCTGCCCCCAGGTCCCCTTCCAAAAAAATCAGACCGTGCCCTTCGGTGATTTTTGCGATGCGTGTGCCAAAGGCCGTCATCGCCTCTTCATCAGCCAGGTACAGGGTTACTTCAGACACGGTGCTTGCTCCTCCAACAACTGACGAATGGCCGGAATCAGATCACTGGCCGCCAGCCCGCGGCCATTTTTACCTTGTTGCTCACCCGCATTGGCGTGCAGCCAGACCGCCAGGCACGCGGCGTCGAACGCCTGCATGCCTTGAGCCAGCAGCGCGCCGACCAGACCGGCCAATACATCGCCCAAACCCGCCGTGGCCATGGCCGGATGACCTTGATGACACACGGTGAGACGCCCATCGGGACTGGCGATCAGGCTGCCAGCGCCTTTCAATACCACGACTGCTGTATATTTTTTGCTCAACGCATGCGCCGCCGCCGGGCGATCAGCTTGCACTTGGGCGGTGCTGATCCCGAGCAACCGCGCCGCTTCGCCCGGATGCGGCGTGATCACGCAATCCTTGGGCAAATTCACACATTCTTCGGCCAGCAGGTTCAACGCATCGGCGTCCCAGACTTGCGGCAACGGTGCATTGGCGGCCGCTGACAGCAAACTGCGCCCCCAGGACGCCTGCCCCAAGCCAGGGCCGACCACCAATACGGAAACCTTTTGCAGCAAATCCATCAACTGGTTGGCCGACGAAGTGCCCAGCACCATGGCTTCGGGAATTCTCGCCAGCGCGGCCGGTACATGCTCACTGCGGGTTGCCACGGAGACCATGCCGGCACCGCTGCGCAGGGCGCTTTGTGCGCTCAGCAGGATCGCGCCACCCAAGCCGAGATCGCCGCCGATCAACAGCACATGGCCGAATTTGCCTTTGTGCGACGTCGGCGCTCGCGGTGCAGGACGCGGCAAGTTGCCGGGCGTCAGGCGCCGAGCGCTGATCGCCGCGGCCTCGACGAGCTGCGGGTCGGCGTGTAAATCATTGAAAACCAGTTCCCCAACCACATCTGCTGCATCCCCGGTGAACAGCCCCAGTTTCAAACCGATGAAGGTCACTGTCAGGTCGGCATGCACCGCCAGACCGAGGATCCGACCGGTATTGGCGCACAGCCCTGAAGGGATATCCACAGCCACGACCGGCAGCCCGCTGGCATTGATCGTCGCGATAGCTTCAGCGTAAGGCGCACGCACTTCCCCCGTCAGACCGGTGCCGAGCAAAGCATCGAGCACGACGCCGCGCAATCCGGATTGTGCAGACCAGGGTTCGATCAGTACTTTTCCCGACACCGCCTCGGCATACGCCAACGCCGCATCCCCCTGCAAACGTTGGTGATCGCCCACCGCCAACACGCGGACCGACCAACCCGCACGGCTGGCCAGCACTGCCACCAGATAACCGTCGCCCGCGTTATTGCCGTGGCCGGCCAGCACCGTTAATTCATTCGCCGACGGCCATTGCCGGACCAGCGCCCGCCAGGTCGCCCGCGCCGCGCGCTGCATCAACTCGAAGCCCGGCGTACCGGCCGCGATCAGGCTCGCATCGAGCCCACGGACCTGCGCGGCGCTATACAGCGCGTCGGGTAAATCATCTTTAGTGTGCGGCATGCGTCTTCGGGCTCCGATGTCTGGCAGAATTATACGCACCTCAGCTCCGGTTTCTCTCGCCTCATGCCCGCAATTACCACAGACCTGCCCGCCCTCGCCCAATCCATCAAGGACTGGGGCCGCGAGCTGGGCTTTCAGCAAGTCGGCATCAGCGGCCTGGACCTGGCCGAGCATGAGCAGCACCTGGAGCGCTGGCTCGCCGCCGGCTACCACGGCGAAATGGACTACATGGGCGCCCACGGCAGCAAACGCTCACATCCGGAAGAGCTGGTGCCCGGCACCTTGCGCGTGGTTTCCCTGCGCATGGACTACCTGCCCGGCGACACCCAAATGGCGCAAATGCTGGCCCAGCCGGAAAAAGCCTACGTCTCGCGTTATGCCCTGGGCCGCGATTACCACAAACTAATTCGTAAACGCGTGCAACAACTGGCCGACAAAATTCAGGCACAGATCGGCCCGTTTGGTTTCCGCGCCTTCGTCGACAGCGCCCCGGTGCTGGAAAAAGCCATCGCCGAACAGGCCGGTCTTGGCTGGATCGGCAAAAACACCCTGGTCCTGAATCGCAAGGCCGGCAGCTACTTCTTTCTCAGCGAGTTGTTTGTCGATCTGCCATTGCCGGTCGACCCGCCCCACACCACCGAACATTGCGGCCGCTGCACCGCGTGCCTCGACATCTGCCCGACCAACGCCTTCGTCGGCCCTTACGTTCTGGATGCCAGGCGCTGCATTTCGTACCTGACCATCGAACTGAAAAGCGCAATCCCGGAAGATCTGCGGCCACTGATCGGCAACCGGGTGTTTGGGTGCGATGATTGCCAGATCGTCTGCCCCTGGAACCGCTTTGCCCGTCCGTCCGGCGAAAGCGACTTCAAGCCAAGGCACAACCTGGACAATGCGGAACTGGCCGAGTTGTTCATGTGGGACGAGGATAAATTCCTCAGCAGCACTGAAGGCTCGCCATTACGCCGGGCGGGTTATGAGCGTTGGTTGCGTAACCTGGCGGTGGGGCTGGGCAATGCGCCGTCGAGCATCCCGGTGCTGGAAGCGTTGAAGGCTCGTAGGGATTACCCGTCGGAGTTAGTGCGTGAACATGTCGAATGGGCCCTGAAACAACACGGTCTCCTGTAGCCGCTGCCGAAGGCTCGGGCCGCGTTCGGACGTTCGAGGCCGCAGAACTCGCTTTCCGGATAGACGACTGCTACGCAGCCGGACGCAGCCTTCGGCAGCGGCCACAGGAACCGTGCCAGTCTTAAGCCTCGTCGTTGTAAACGAACTTCGGCATTTCCCAGTGGAAACGAATCGCCAGCAGTCGCAGGAGGAAGCCACCAAACAGCGTGATCAGAATCGCTTGTTCACCGGGTAATTGCAGGTAGATGCAGAGCATGTAGCACCACGCCGCCGCGAACGAGACGCTGGCGTAGAGCTCTCGGCGGAAGATCAGCGGGATGTCGTTGCAGAAGATGTCGCGCAGGATGCCGCCAAATACGCCGGTGATCACGCCGCTGACCGACGCCACCAGCATGCCGTGACCCATTTCCAAAGCGGTCATGCAGCCGATCAGGGTGAACGCCACCAGGCCCACGGCGTCGAGGACCAGGAACAATGAGCGCAGGTGGCGCATCCAGCGCGCAGTGAAGACGGTCACCATGGCGGCGACCGAGGTCAGCACCAGGTATTCCGGGTGTTTGACCCAGGTCAGCGGGTAGTGGCCGAGCAGGACGTCACGCACCGAGCCGCCCCCCAACGCAGTGATGCACGCGATCAGCACCACGCCAAACCAGTCCATGCCGCGACGGCCGGCAGACAGCGCGCCGGTCATGGCTTCGGCGGTGATGGCGATCAGGTAGAGCATCAGCAACATGGCGGCGGTCCTTGCAGAAAGGCGCGCAGTCTACTCACTTCACCGAAGCCCCAAAAGAGGGCATCAGAGAATCTAGCCAATCATCAATGGTGACTGTAAAGACGCCATCGCGAGCAAGCTCGCTCCCACAGGGACGGCGCTGTACCTGTGGGAGCGAGCTTGCTCGCGATGGGGCCAGCACAGAGGCCGCCGAATCAGAACTTGATGAAATGCTTGCGGTAGTGCTGCAGCTCGGCAATCGATTCGCGGATGTCGTCCAGCGCCAAATGAGTGCTACCTTTTTTGAAGCTGTCGCGTACGTCCGGCGCCCAGCGTGCGGCCAACTCTTTGAGAGTCGATACGTCGAGGTTGCGGTAGTGGAAGTAGCTTTCCAGGGACTTCATGTGCGTATAAAGGAAGCGACGGTCCTGGCAGATGCTGTTGCCACAGATCGGCGACTTGCCCTTGGGCACCCATTTCTCCAGGAAGGCGATAGTCTCGGCTTCGGCTTCGGCCATGCTGATGCGGCTGTCGCGAACGCGCTGGGTCAGGCCCGAGCCGCCGTGTTGACGGGTGTTCCACTCGTCCATGCCGGCGAGGATCTCGTCGCTGTGGTGGATGGCGATCACCGGGCCTTCGGCCAAGGTGTTCAAGTCACTGTCGGTGACGATGGTGGCCATTTCGATGATGACGTCGGTATCAGGGTTCAGACCAGTCATTTCCAGGTCGATCCAGATCAGATTCTGCGGGTTTTGCATGTGTCGGCTCCTAGGCAATGCTGCGCAGTTTAGCCTAGGCAACCGGCGGGGCGTGCTAAACTCGCGGCCGTTTTACCTAATCGCTGCATTCTTGATACGGAACACCCATGGCCAAACGCCAACTCAATCGTCGTCAAAACTGGCGCATCGAAAAGATTCAGGGCGAACGCGCTGCCCGCGCCGCCAAACGCGAGTCCTCGGCTGTCGAGGCACTTGAGGGTGGCGACCTGGGCCCGGAACAGACCGGGCTGGTGATCGCGCACTTCGGCGTACAGGTCGAAGTCGAAGCCCTCGAGGGCGAATTGGCTGGTGAAGTGTTCCGTTGTCACTTGCGCGCCAACCTCCCGGCACTGGTGACCGGCGATCAGGTGGTCTGGCGTGCCGGCAACCAGGGCATCGGTGTGATCGTGGCGCAACTGCCACGCAAAACCGAACTCTGCCGTCCGGACAGCCGTGGCCAGCTCAAGCCTGTGGCCGCCAACGTCGACATGATCGTCATCGTCTTTGCCCCGCTGCCCGAGCCTCACGCGAACCTGATCGACCGTTATCTGGTCGCTGCCGAGCACGCCGGTATCCGGCCACTGCTGTTGCTCAACAAATTCGACCTGATCGACGAGCAGAACGCCCCGGCTCTGAATGCCTTGCTGGCGGTCTACCGCACGCTCGGTTACCCGGTGCTGGAAGTCTCGGCGCATCACGGCAATGGCATGGAGCAACTGCAGGAACAGCTGGACGGGCGCATCAGCGTGTTCGTCGGCCAGTCAGGCGTCGGCAAGTCGTCGCTGGTCAACAGCCTGCTGCCGGAAGTCGAAGCCCGCGTCGGCCCGTTGTCCGAGCTGTCTGGCCAGGGCACTCACACCACGACCACCGCGCGGTTGTTCCACTTCCCCGGTGGCGGTGAGTTGATCGACTCCCCGGGCATTCGTGAATTCGGCCTCGGCCACGTCAGCCGCGCCGACGTCGAAGCCGGTTTCATCGAGTTCAACGACCTGATCGGCACCTGCCGTTTCCGCGACTGCAAGCACGACCGCGAACCGGGTTGCGCCCTGCTCAAGGCCCTCGAAGAAGGCCGCGTGCAGCAGCAACGGATGAACAGCTACCGCTCGATCATCGCCAGCCTGCCTGAAACCAGCTACTAAACAGACGCGCCCATCGCCCCGTCACTGACGGGACGGTGGGCCGCTTGTTGCGACCTACACATTTCCCCGCTGATTAAACGTCAGACACCTCTGTAGGACTTCCGCGCGCCCGCTGGAAGGATCCGTCTCTTTAACCGCGCAGGCCTTGTTGCGGCCAATCAAGTGCATACATTCAAGCCCTCTTCGCATTCCGGCGATACCGAGGGACGACCATGCAAACCTATCATTTGTTCATCAGCCATTCATGGAGCTACCCCCACGCCCACGACAATCTCGTGCGCCTGCTCAACGCCAAACCCGGCTTCACCTTCAAAAATTTTTCAGTGCCGACGGACAACCCGATCGTCGACGCGCAGACCGACAAGCAACTGGAAACCGCCATCGAAAACAAAATCCGCCCCTGCTCGGCGGTGCTGATCATGGCGGGGATGTATTCGACCTACAGCACGTGGATCAACAAGGAAATCGAGATCGCCAAGCGGATGGGCAAGGTGATCATTGCGGTCAAGCCGTTTGGGGCAGAGCGGATTTCCACGGTGGTGCGTGATGCCGCGCACGCCGAATGTGCGTGGAACACCAACAGCATCGTCAACGCCATTCGCCTGCACACGGCGGTGTAAGCATGCGCAAGGGACTGTTCATAGGCATCAACCACTACACCCATGTGTCGCCATTGAGTGGCTGCAACAACGACGCGATGGCCATGGCCTCGGTGCTGGAGCGCCACGCCAACGGGCGTCCGAACTTCAGCAGCAAGGTCCTGACTTCGGCGGAGGAAAACCTCACTCATACGAACCTGAAGCAGCAGATCCAGAGTCTGTTTTCCGGCGATTGCGATGTGGCGCTGCTGTACTTCGCCGGTCACGGCCAATTTGATACCAGCATCGATGAAGGCCTGCTGATCCCTCAGGATTTCGGCCAAGGCGTCGAAGGCATCCGCATCAGCGACATCCTCAACTGGGCGGAAAACGCCCCCCACATCAAGAACAAAATCATCATCCTCGACTGCTGCCAGGCCGGCGCGGCGGCAGCCATGCGCGGGTTGCGCGGTGGTAGCAGCGTGATCAGCGAAGGCCTGACCATTCTCACTGCCTGCAAGAAAGACCAGGTGGCGCTCGAAGGTCGCGGCCACGGCGTGTTTACCGACCTCCTGCTGCAAGCACTGCACGGTGGAGCTGCCAATGTGCTGGGCAAGGTCACGCCGGGTAGCGTGTATTCGTTCGTCGACAACGCGTTAGGGGCATGGGAGCAACGGCCGGTGTTCAAGACCAACGTTTCGCAATTTGTGCCGCTGCGGGAAGTGACGCCGCTGATTGCCGAAGAAACCCTGCGCAAGCTCAAGGACTGGTTCCCCGAACCTAGCTACGTATTCCCGCTGGACCCCAGTTATGAACCGACCGAGGCCGCGTTCGATTCCGACAACGGCGACATCTTCAAGCAACTGCAAAAGTGCAACCGCCACAGCCTGATCGAACCGGTAGACGCCGAGCACATGTACTACGCCGCCCTGCATTCCACCGGCTGCCGCCTGACCGCCCTCGGCGCCTACTACCGCGAACTCGCGATCAAAGGACATTTCTGATGCCTGTGTTTATCAGCTACCGCCATAGCGACCGCCCCCACGCCATCGCCATCAACTCCCGCCTGATTCAGGCCAACATCAAGACCTACTTCGACGTACTGGACCCGGAATCACAGACCACTGACGACATCACCGGGGTCATCACCCGCAACATCACCGCGTGTACGCATCTGATTGCGGTGGTCTCGGGCAAGACCGCGTTGTCGTGGTGGGTGCCGTTTGAAATCGGTGAAGCGACCATCAGTAATCGACGGATCTGCTCATTCAAGACAGAACCGGCGGAACTGCCGCTGTATCTCGATAAATGGCCCAAGATCAGCACCGACAGGGATCTGGAGTTTTTCATCGATGCCTATCGAGAGGAAGTGGCGACCAAGCGCTCAATGACACTGGATTCAATCAGCGAATCCCTTTATGGCACCTACAAACGCAATGCCGAGCTGTTCCACGACCAGCTCAAGAACCGTATTCAACGGGGTTTCTGACAGGCACAAAAATTAAGCCGACATCGCTGTCGGCTTTTTTGTCGGTCACTGCTTCGGCGGTTCAGCCGGCTTCGGTGCCGGGTTTTCGAAGATATTCAGACGCTCACGAAGCTCATGGGCCGGCAGCGGCTCTTTGTCCGCCGGCAAGGCGTTCGGGTCAACTGGTTTGGCCGGCACTTCGCCCGGACCGCCCTGCCCTTGTGCTGCCGGGGCTGGTGCCGGCTCTGGCGCAGGTTCTGCACCTTGCGAGCCTTCAATGGCCTTTTGGGCTTTCTTGGTCAGTACCACGATGTCGATGCGGCGGTTGACCGGATTGAACGGGTTCTCGCGGTCGAACAGTGCCGACGAGGCATAACCGACCACCCGCGCGACCTGTTGATCCGGATAGCTGCCGGCGACCAGCGCACGGCGAGCGGCGTTGGCACGGTTGGCCGAGAGTTCCCAGTTGCCGAAATCGCCGGTACCCGAGTACGGCTTGGCATCGGTGTGACCGCTGATGCTGATCTTGTTCGGCACCGCTTTGATGGTGTCGGCCATGGCCAGCAGGATGTCTTCGAAGTACGGTTTCAAACGCGCACTGCCGGAGTCGAACATCGGGCGGTTTTCGGCGTCCATGATCTGGATACGCAAACCGTCCTGCGTGATCTCGAACAGGATCTGGTCCTTGAATTTCTGCAGCTGCGGATTTTCATCGACCTTGTTCTGCAATTCTTGCAGCAACAGTTCCAGGCGTTCCTTCTCGACCTGCTCGGCCATGCCTTCGACCTGTTCGGTGTCGACAGTGACGCGGTCTGGCTGCGGCTGGGATTTCACCTCGGGGTTGAGGGTTTTCTCCGGCGCCAGGGTTGGGGAGCCACCCAGATCGATGATGTACGGCGTGCCACTTTCGGTAAAGCCGACCGGGTCTTTGAAGTAACCGGCGATGGCGATCTTCTGTTCCGGGGTGGCGGTGGACAGCAGCCACAGCACCAGGAAGAACGCCATCATCGCCGTCGCGAAGTCCGCGAAAGCGATTTTCCAGGAACCACCGTGATGCCCGCTCGCGTATTTCTTGACGCGCTTGATGATGATCGGCTGGTTATTTTCCATACAGAGTGCTCTGTCTCACAAATACTGTTCCTTTTTGACGGTGCCTGTTGTCGCCATACGGCGTTGCCGCTCCTCGCCATAGCGAGCTATGACTCGTCTCGGCGCCTTGTCTGGCAACAACAGTCACTCGCCAAAAAAGGAACGTATTTGCAAAACAGAGCACTATCGACCGCGAACCGCTTGTTCCAGCTCAGCGAAGCTAGGACGGTGCGCCGGGTACAGAACCTTGCGACCGAATTCCACGGCCAGCGATGGCGGCATGCCGGACGCCGAGGCCACCAGCGAAGCCTTGATGGCCTCGTAGACGTTCAGTTCTTCCTTGGCATCGTGGGCCAGGGCATGGGCCAGCGGGCCAAAGAAACCGTACGCCGCGAGAATACCGAAGAAGGTACCGACCAATGCCGCACCCACGTGTACACCGATCATTTTCTGATCGCTTTCACCCAGGGAGGCCATGGTCACCACGATACCCAGTACCGCCGCGACGATACCGAAACCCGGCATGGCGTCAGCGATGCCATTCACCGCGTGGGACGGGTGATCGAGGTCTTCCTTGAGGCTGGTCAGTTCCATGTCGAACAGGCCTTCCAGCTCATGGGGAGCCATGTTGCCGGAGGACATGATGCGCAGGTAATCGCAGATGTACGCGGTCATGCGGTCATCTTTGAGCACCGCCGGGTACTTGGCGAAAATCGGGCTCGCGGCAGCATCTTCGATGTCGCCTTCGATGGCCATCATGCCTTCGCGGCGACTCTTGTTGAGGATCTCGTAAATCAGCCCCAGCACTTCAAGGTAAAAGGTGTGGTTGAAGCGCGAGCTGAACATCCCGAAGGCTTTCTTCAGAACGTTTTTGACCATGTGGCCAGGGTTGGCTTGCAGGAATGCGCCAAAGGCTGCACCACCGATAATCATCACCTCGAAAGGCTGGATAAGGGCAGCAATCTTGCCGTGGGAGAGCACGTACCCGCCGAGCACGCTCGCGAATACGACAATGATGCCGAGAATTTTAGCCATAGGTAGGAGAGCACTTACTGAGTCGGGTTCAAGGTCATATTCGGAGGTCGAAAAATCTCTTCTTCTCCTTATCGGCAAAACTGCGCCAGACTATAGGCCGTTCAAGCGAAAAGCTAATTTAGCCTACTCCGGGCATAGGTAATGCAGACGAAGATTGCGTCCAACCATGGCTAACCAGACGAACACTCCCACTCAAAAACCGACCACTCTAGAAGGCTGGGTCAAGCTTCTCGATGGCGTGCGCCTGCCGGTTCCGCAAGACAGCCATGACCGTGTCTGCAGGGCTATCGCCGATAACCGCAGCTCACTGCGTGATATCGCCGAATTGATGCAAGACAGCCCGGCCCTGGCCTTGAGCATCATTCGTGAAGCCAATCGCCATACCCACGGCAGCATGACCGAGCCTGCGGAAAACCTGGAAGTGGCGATCAATCGCCTCGGCTTGAAACGCACCGAAGAACTGCTCGCCCGCCTCCCCGCCGAACCCCAAATGCAGATCCCGCTTGCCTTGCGCCAGTTGCAATTGATCAGCCAGCACGCGACGCAACAGGCCAATGGTTTTTTTGCCAGTCGCCTGGCTCGGCTGTGGCAGGACATTCATTGGGGCAGTCTGCTGTTCCTCTCGCCGCTGTGGCCGATGGCGTTGACCTATCCGCAATTGCTCGAAGAATGGGAACTGCGGGTCATCCATAAAGGTGAGTCGGCGCGCAAGGTCGAAAAGCAGTTGTTCGGGGTGCGCCTGCTGGATATTTGCCAGGCCCTGGTGACCATCTGGCGCCTGCCGATCTGGGTAGAACAGGGTTATCGCCTGCTGCTGACCGAGCAGCGCGAACTGGTCAAAGTGCTGCGCATTGCCCGCGATAGTGATCATCCGTTGCGCCAACAAAACCGCCTCGATGACGATCCGACCCTGCGGCGCTGGCTCAATCAGCCGGCCAATACCGTGCTGCTGGCCAACGGTCTGGCACTGTCGGCGCAACAGGCGTGGGACAGCCCGCACAGCGAGCGCTGGCAATACCTGACCAGCCTTTACCTGCAAATGCCCATGGCCGACGTGCAGCAACAATTGCACCAACAGGCCGCCAACAGCGCCCGACTGCATGCCATGCCGGACCTCTGGCACCCCGCTGTTTCGCTGCTTTGGCCGTGGGGCATGAACCGGGTCCACGCCGCCTTGCTGCCGGCCCCGGCGCCGACCACAGAAGACCTGGCGAAGTGGCGCAGCCAATGCGCCGAGTTGCTGGTGGAGCCAAGCCCCTTCACCAACGCGATGCACTTGACCACCTCCGCCCGGGACGCTCTGGTCGCGTGCGGCATGCGTCGCGTCATGATCTTGATGGCTGATCGCACGCACGCCAATCTGCGGGTGCATCAGGTTGCCGGTTTGTCAGCAGAAGCGGCCGGGCTGAATTTCGCGGTGAGCCAAAGCTCTGTGCTACAACGTTTGCTCTCGCAACAGGCCCAAGTGCGCCTGACACCGGCCAACACCGCGCAGTTCTCGGCGTTGTTGCCTGGCAACCTGCGCGCGCAGTTCCGTGGCGAACACTTGATCCTGCGCTCACTGGTCAATAATGGTCGGGTGATCATGGTGGTGGTGGCGGATCAGGGCGGCGGGCCGTTCTCGGAAATCACCGTGCAAGCCTTCGGCAAAACCGCGCAGTGCATTGAGAAAGCCTTGAACACCTTTAGCCACCGCGGCCAATGACGCTGCGCTACAATCCACCCTTTTGTGCCCTGGAGACCTCACATGTCTGACTTCTCTGGCTTGCCGCTGGTGATCGAGCCGAGCGACTTGCTCCCTCGCCTCGAGGCCCGCGATCTGATTCTGGTGGACCTGACCAGCAGTGCCCGCTATGCCGAAGGGCATATTCCCGGCGCGCGTTTTGTTGATCCGAAACGCACGCAACTCGGTCAGGCGCCGGCACCGGGGTTGATGCCGCCGCAAGCGGCACTTGAAGCGCTGTTTGGCGAGTTGGGCCACAACCCCGATGCGGTGTACGTGGTGTATGACGACGAAGGTGGTGGCTGGGCCGGGCGTTTTATCTGGCTGCTGGACGTCATCGGCCACCGTAAATATCACTACGTCGACGGCGGTCTGACGGCCTGGCTGGCAGAAGGCATGCCGATGTCGATCCAGATCCCGGCCCCCGTTGGCGGCCCGGTGAAATTGACCCTGCACGACGAACCCACCGCGACCCGCGAGTACCTGCAAAGCCGACTCGGCGCCGCCGACCTGGCGATCTGGGACGCGCGCGGGCCGCTGGAGTACTCCGGCGAGAAAGTGCTGGCGGCCAAGGCCGGGCACATTCCGGGCGCCGTCAATTTCGAGTGGACTGCCGGCATGGACAAGGCGCGTAACCTGCGCATCCGCACGGACATGCCGCAGATCCTCGAACAGCTAGGGATCAGCAAAGACAAAGAAGTCATTACCCACTGCCAGACTCACCACCGTTCTGGCTTCACTTATCTGGTGGCCAAATCCCTCGGTTATCCGCGGGTCAAAGGCTACGCCGGTTCCTGGGGCGAATGGGGCAACCACCCCGACACCCCCGTAGAGATTTAAGGTTTAAGGACAGTTAATGAACAAGCGTCTGTTTATCCTCAGCCAATACCTGCTGCCCCATCACTTGCTCTCGCGACTGGCCGGCTGCATTGCCGAATGCCGCGTGCGCTGGTTCAAGAACGCCTTTACCGCCTGGTTCGCCAAGCGTTATCAGGTGGACATGTCCCAGGCGCTGGTCGAAGACCTGACTGCCTACGAACACTTCAACGCGTTCTTCACCCGCGCCTTGAAGGACGGCGCTCGTCCGCTCGACGAAACCCCGGGGGCGATCCTCAGCCCGGCCGATGGCGCAGTCAGCCAGCTCGGTCCGATCGAACACGGTCGGGTGTTCCAGGCCAAGGGCCACAGCTTCAGCGTGCTGGAGTTGCTGGGCGGTGACGCGGCCAACGCCGCGCCGTTCATGGGCGGTGATTTCGCGACTATCTACCTGTCGCCGAAGGACTACCACCGCGTGCACATGCCGCTGGCCGGCACCCTGCGCGAGATGGTCTACATCCCGGGCCGGATTTTCTCGGTCAACCAGACCACCGCCGAAAACGTGCCGGAGCTGTTTGCCCGCAACGAACGTGTGGCGTGCATTTTCGACACTGAGCGCGGGCCGATGGCCGTGGTGCTGGTGGGCGCGATGATCGTTGCGTCGATCGAAACCGTCTGGGCCGGGCTGGTCACGCCGCCGAAACGCGAATTGAAAACCTTCCGCTACGACGAAGCCGCGCGCGCGCCCATTCATCTGGAGAAAGGTGCGGAACTGGGTCGCTTCAAACTGGGTTCGACCGCTGTCGTGCTGTTCGGGCCAGACCAGGTCAAATGGGCCGAAGAACTGGCGGCCGGTTCGCCGGTACAGATGGGCCAGGGCATGGGTCTGCCTAAGGCCTGATCCGCTGATCCGCTCTTGCGAACATCTTCGGAGGGGCGGATACACACCCGGTGGCGACCGCTCTGGTTGTCCCGCGCTGATGGACATAGCTGCTACAGTCAGGTCATTCACTGCCCATTGACCGGCTGGAGTTTTTCCACGGCATGAATGAAACCAGTCCCCACCTGCTGCTAAGCGCCCCGCTCCCCGCGCAATTGCGCCTGACTTTCTGCGAAGCCACCCCACGCGACCTCAAGCGCTGGATCGCCGCCCTGCCCAAAGCCAACATCGGCGAAACCGCGCGCCAGCTCTATCAAGCCTTGGGTGAACTCAACCAACTGCTGACACCGAGTGCCAATCGCCTGCCCATGCTCGAGCTGCTCAGGCCCGAGGTGTATTACGTCTGCAGACACCTGGAGCGGCATTTCCTGCACCAGGCGATTGTTCTCGACGAGCGTTCGCGCAAGATCGCCAACCTTTGCCAGGCCCTGCAAAGTCATTTGGCGATCGGCTACAAACAGATCGTCATCCGAATCACGCCTCGTTTCAGCAAAGACCGTGCGCCACTGCTGGCGCAAGCGTTGCAACGGGCACTCCATTGCCTGAACGGTCAGTTGATCCGCGCCACTCAGCTCTACTGCCCAGTGCCGGACGGTGTGTGGCTGGAATTGCATCAGTTGTACCGGATCGGCTGCGAACACCGGTTGCAACACCTGAGCCTGCGCGATGAACTGGCCAGCCAGACGCACTCCCTGAGCATCGAACAGACTTACGCCGTCGCCCTGCTGCTGGGTGCGTCACGCTGCAATCAATTGCGCCAGAACCAGATCGCCCGCCTCGCCGAAGCGCTGGAAGCCTGGAGTCATCGGGTCAAACTACCAGCCGATGGATTGTTCGCCGTCGCGCCGGACCTCGACACTGGCCCGCGTTACCGCAACAAGTTCCGGGCCGGGCAGCAAGCCGGTTTGCTGGGGTTTGATCCGCAGCCACTGGTCGACACCATCGAAACACACTTGCAAGGCAATAAAGACGCCTTGCCCGTACCCACGGGTCTTAGCGTGGACACGCTGCAGCACCTGCACGCCGCCTGGGGTCAAGCGGCCGAGCGCAGTTTTCAGCGAACGGCCGGTCAAGGTACGTTGACGCTGTGCGTGGGGATGAGCGCACTGCACTTTTATTTGGGCGGGCAGCGCTCATTCAGCGACCTGTTGAAAAACCCTGGCCACCGGCCCGCGCAGTTTTCGGCAATGCCTGCGGCCAGTCGGGGCAGCGACCCCTGGCATCAGGCGTTCGATGCCGCGTCACAGGGCACTGCCGATGCCTTGCTGCCCTACGAAGAAATTGAATACCCGCAACTGCAAAATGACGACAGCAAAGAGGCCGACAGCAACCGGCATTTTCCGACCTATGCTCTGCCCGTCATCAATCACAGCCCCGGCGGTTATTGCCTGGCCTGGCCCAACGCGGTGCCCGCCGAGTTACAGGCCGGTGAAATGGTCGGGATTGAGGATTCAGTCAATAAAGGCTGGAGCATTGCGGTCGTGCGCTGGATTCGTCAGGTGCGCGGTGGCGGTACGCAAATGGGCATCGAGCAGGTTGCGCCCTTCGCCGAGCCTTGCGGGCTGCAATTGGTGCGCAACCGGGATGACCACAGCCAGTACTTGCGCGGGTTGTTGCTACCGCAGATCAGTGCCATCGACCTGCCCGCCACCGTGCTCGCCCCGCGTTTGCCGTTTCAGGAAGGCAGCAAGGTGCTGATCAACACCAACGGCCAGGAACGCCGGGCCGGGCTGGATCGGCGGGTGGCGAGTACCCACAGTTTTAATCAGTTTGCGTATCGGTCGCTGGAGACAAGTAGAAACGACAACGCCGCGGGGAGCGGCGTTGGGGAGGTGTTTGATTCGTTGTGGCCTTCGCTGTGAGTGTGGCCTGAAAGACCGCGATGAGGCCAGTTCAGACCGTGACGACCTCAGAGCTGCCCGTCACGGTCCCGAAAACCCAACAGGTACAGCACGCCATCCAGCCCAAGCGTAGAAATCGCCTGTTTCGCCGACTGTTTCACCAACGGCTTGGCCCGGAACGCCACGCCCAATCCGGCAATCGCCAGCATCGGCAGATCGTTGGCGCCGTCGCCGACCGCGATGGTCTGCTCCAGACGCAAACCTTCCTTATGCGCCAGCTCACGCAGCAGATCCGCCTTGCGCTGCGCATCGACAATCGGCTCGACCGCCACACCGGTCACCTTGCCGTCGACCACTTCCAGTTCGTTGGCAAACACGTAGTCGATACCCAGCTTGGCCTGCAACTGCTTGGCAAAGTAAGTAAAACCACCCGACAGAATGGCGGTCTTGTAGCCCAGGCGCTTGAGTTCGGCGAACAGGGTTTCGGCACCTTCGGTCAGGCGCAGGGACGCGCCAATCGAGTCCAGCACGCTGACGTCCAGGCCTTTGAGCAGCGCCAGGCGCTCTTTGAAGCTTGCGCGGAAATCCAGTTCGCCGGCCATCGCCCGCTCGGTGATTTCAGACACCTGATCGCCGACGCCGGCTGCCTTGGCCAGTTCGTCGATGACTTCGGCTTCGATCAGGGTCGAATCCATGTCGAACACCGCC
Organism: Pseudomonas mucoides; assembly: GCF_015461845.1. Taxonomy (GTDB): domain Bacteria; phylum Pseudomonadota; class Gammaproteobacteria; order Pseudomonadales; family Pseudomonadaceae; genus Aquipseudomonas; species Aquipseudomonas mucoides. The sequence goes on from NZ_JACOPW010000009.1 coordinate 213,623, forward strand.
AGCCGACGGTTACGACGGAACAGTGAATCTTCCTGGAAGGCGATGTCGACGTTCAATTCCTGCGCAACGCTGAGGAACTCGGCCCGCAGCGCCTGCGGATCGGCCGCTTCGCCCCGCACGGAAAACTCGATGCAGCCCTTGCCCTTGTCGGCCGGGGTGTCCAGCGGCATGCGCCCGGACAAGCGATCGATGTGATCGATGTTCAGGCCATATTTCGCGGTGATCGAACTCACGGCCTGCAATTGCCCGGCGGTCACTTTGCGGGTCAATAGCGTCACGATGTGGCGCTTTTTGCCCTGGTTGCCGACCCACTGCTGGTAATCCTCTTCGGACACCGGCGTGAAACGCACCTGCTGGTCGAGCTCGTAGCCCTTGAACAGGATGTCCTTGAGCACCGACTTGCCTTGCTCGGTATCCGGAATTTCAACCAGGATGCCGAACGACAGGGTGTCGTGGATCACCGCCTGACCGATGTCGAGAATGTTCACACCACCCTGGGCCAGAACGCCGGTAATGGCCGCAGTCAGACCCGGACGGTCGACTCCCGTGATGTTTATCAGGACGATTTCGCGCAAGGCGCACCCCCGCAAGTGGAAAAAAACCGCATTCTACCCACTTTCAGTGACCATCGGGCACCGTGAGCGCTTTGCCGGTCTAGGGCCTGTCGCTATACTGCGCGTCAACTTCACGGACAAAAGAGCCGAGCTCAAGTGAACCGGCCCACGCCAGTAAAAACCGATAACTTCTTTCTGCTGATCTTCCGGGCACTGCGCCATCGCCGTGTACCGATTGCATTGCGCATCGCCAGCCATAACGTGATCCTGGTCGCTCTGGCCCTGGTGATCTACGCCTGCGTGATGGGTTTGCAGTTCAAGCAGGCCATGCACGAGCAGGCCGATGCGCTGGGCGAAAGCCTGACCACGCAGACCGCCACGTCCGCCACGGAGCTGTTGGTGTCCAACGACATCCTCAGCCTCAACGTGCTGCTCAACAACCTGACCAAGAATAAACTGGTGGCCCACGCCGCCATTTATAGCGTGGATAACCGCATCCTCGCCGAAGCCGGTCAGCGCCCCAAGCACAGCCTGTTGGGCGAAGCCGAGGGCATGTACCAGAGCAAGATCACGTTCCAGGACGTGACCGCCGGGCAACTGCGCATCAGCCTGGACATGGATCAGTTCCAGCAGCCGATGACCATCAGCCTGCAAAGCATGGGCATTTTGAGTGCGATACTGCTGGCCCTGTCCCTGGCCTTGAGCCTGCGCCTGGGTCGGCACATCTCCACGCCGCTGCTGCAATTGCGCGTGTGGCTGCGCAATATCGACGAATACACCCCGGCCACCGAGCGCCAGGATGAAATCGGCGACCTTGCCCGTCAGCTGCACGCCAATTTCGCACCAGAGCCGGCCGAACCCGAGCCAGCGCCAGAACCCGAGTACGACGAGAGCGACTACGAAGACGCGGACGACAACGAACCGACCTTCGAAGTGCGCAACTTGCGTGACCCGAGTTTTGACGAAACCAAGCCTGTGGCAGCCCTCAAACCGGCGCCACGGCACATTGTCAGCACCGCTGAAGACGATGACGACGATGATGCGTTTGCCGATCTGCGTGACGAGTCGGTCGCCAGCGCGCCGAAACCGGCGGCAAAACCGGTGATCTCGAACGTGCCGCAACACAGTGCGGTCCTGGCCGTGCAACTGGGCGCCCAGGATCAACTGCGTCGCCTGCCTCGCACACGCCTGGAAGAATTGCTGAAACGCTATCGCGACTGCCTCGATCAGGCCGCTTCGCTCTACCAGAGCGAACTGCATACCCTGAACGATGGCAGCACGCTGATGCTGTTCCACACCGAAGACAGCGGCGACGACTACCTGACCAACGCCATCTGCTGCGGTGAGCTGCTGCGAGCGCTGGGCCATCAGTTGCAGATCGAAGTCGCGGACAGCGGCATCACCCTGCAATTGCAGCTGGGTCTGACGCTGGGTGAAGAGTTGTTCGGTATGAGTCAGATCGACTTGCTGCTGACCGAGTCCGCCCAGGACGCCCTGGCCCTGTCGCAACACAGCCGCAACCTGCTGCTGGTGGAACGCAAGATCAGTGACGATGCACTGATCCGTCAGCGCGCACGGATTCGTCCGATTGCCAGCCCTGAGGGGGCTTGCTGTGTGGAGCGGCTGATGGAGCCTTATCCGTCGATGCTGGAGCGGCAGTTGGCGCGGATGCATGAGCGTCGGGCGTAAGCACTAGCCCCCGCTGTAAAAAAACCCGCAGATGAGTGATTGTCTGCGGGTTTTTTGTTGTCTGTTCTGGCCTCATCGCGAGCAAGCTCGCTCCCACAGGGATCTGTTGTGGACGCCGCCTCTGTGAACGCCAGAGACCCCCTGTGGGAGTGAGCTTGCTCGCGATGAGGCCGTCAGCAGCGCCGTAGACCTCCAACCTGCAGAAACAACAAAGCCCGCACAAGGCGGGCTTTGCTTTGGATCAGTCCAGGCTTAGAACCTGAACACTTCCATATCGGTCCGGATCGGTGACGCCATCGGGATCTTCGGTTGTTTCTCTTGCTCTGTCGCCGGTGCTACAGGCTTGGCAGCTGATTTCTTTGGCGCCTCAGCAATCGGTGGCTGGTTGGCCAATGGTTTCAACGCCACCGACAATTGCTCCGCCAGACGCTGCAACAACACCCCCTGAGCCTGAACCTGCGCCGCTGTGCCGCCCGCGTGCTGTTCCTGCAAATGAATGATGCGGTTGTCGCGAACCTGGCCACGACGATCAATCAAACGCCATTGCGCATCGAGGATGGCCGGTTGCGACTCACCGGAGTCCAGGCGAGTAATCGTCAGCAGCACCTGAACATCCGGCGTGAAACCGAGGGTCGCGGGCGCCAGCACAACACGCTGACTGTCCAGACGACCGGCTACCTGACGCAGCAACAACTGATCGATGTCCGAAGACAGGCTCCCGGCCCATCGACCGTCGGTCGACGCCTGAAGGCTGCCATCGGGCTGACGCTGCAACAGGGTTTCACGTTGCAGGTAATCAGCGACGGTTACCGGGCCCAACAATACGGCCATGCCCGCGCTTTGCGCAGGCGCAACCGGACTTCCACTGTCCAGTTGATACAGCGACACCGGCTGGTGAACGCTGCAACCCGCCAGGCCTAAAACGCCAGCGAGCATCAAAATAAAAGGAAGGCGCAGAGCAGTCATCGTCCCATCCAGGTGGCCGCCACAAGGCTGACCACAGTGAAAATACTCAATAAATGTGAAGAACGCTCGGCCACGCCGGCGCTTGAAAGGCCATATCATCCGTGAATATGCGTTCCGACTCCAGCGCCAATGCGTCGATCTACGCGTTAAATCGTAGATCGAGCGGTCTAGGACGCCTAATTGAGGTTTTCGACGAGCAGCGCATCGACCCGCTGGAAGCCACGTGGCAATTTGTTACCACGACGTCCACGCTCACCTTTGTAGTGTTCGAGGTCGTCTGCTTTCAGCGACAAGGTACGTTTCCCGGCCTGCAACACCAAAGTGGCACCCTCCGGCAGCACGGCGATGTCCGTGACATATTCTTCGCGATTGGCCACGCGTTCACCGGTGATGCCGATGATCTTGTTGCCTTTGCCCTTACCTAATTGTGGCAGGTCGCTGATCTTGAAGATCAGCAGGCGACCTTCGGTCGTGACCGAGGCCAGCCAGTTGCTCTCGCGATCGGCGACCGGGCGCGGAAGAATGACTTTCGAGTTGCTCGGCAGGCTCAGCAACGCCTTGCCGGCCTTGTTCTTGGCCTGGAAATCTTCACCTTTGACCACAAAGCCATACCCGGCGTCGGAGGCGATCACGTACAGCGAATCGTCTTCCGGCATCAACACGCATTCGAAGCTCGCGCCTGGCGGTGGCGTCAGACGACCGGTTAACGGCTCGCCCTGGCCACGGGCCGAAGGCAACGTGTGCGCCGCCACCGAATAACTGCGACCGGTGGAGTCGATAAACACCGCAAACTGGTTGGAGCGCCCGGCTGCGAGGGCCTTGAAGCCGTCACCGGCCTTGTAGGAAAGCCCGGTGGCGTCGATTTCGTGACCTTTGGCTGAACGGACCCAGCCTTTTTCCGACAGCACGACCGTCACTTTCTCGTTCGGCAGCAGGTCGTGCTCGGTCAGGGCCTTGGCCTCGGCGCGCTCGACAATCGGCGAACGACGGTCGTCGCCATAAGTTTCGGCGTCCTTGATCAGCTCGGTGCGCACCAGTTTTTTCAGCTTGGCTTCGCTGCTCAGCAGCGCTTGCAGCTTGGCTTGTTCCTTGAGCAGTTCATCCTGCTCGGCACGCAGTTTCATTTCTTCCAGTCGCGCCAACTGACGCAAACGGGTGTCGAGGATGTAGTCGGCCTGGATTTCGCTCAGGGCGAAACGCGCGATCAGGGCGGCTTTTGGGTGCTCCTCGGTACGGATGATGTGAATCACTTCATCCAGGTTGAGGTAGGCAATCAACAAACCGTCCAACAGGTGCAGGCGACGCTCGACCTTATCGAGGCGGAATTGCAGGCGGCGACGCACGGTCTGCACCCGGAATTCCAGCCATTCGACCAGCAGCGCCCGCAGGTTTTTCAGCTGCGGCTTGCCGTCCAGGCCGATGATGTTGATGTTGACCCGGTAGCTCGACTCCAGCTCGGTGCTGGCGAACAGGTGCGTCATCAGTGCATCGTGGTCAAAGTTTTTGCGCGCCCCCGGGATGATCACGATGCGGCACGGGTTTTCGTGGTCGGATTCGTCGCGCAAGTCAGCAATTTGCGGCGCCTTGGACGGCTTGGCCTGCATCATCGCGGCGATCTGTTCCAGCACCTTGGCACCGGACACCTGGTGCGGCAGCGCGGTGACAATAATGTCGCCGTCTTCGATGTGGTACACGGCGCGCATACGCACCGAGCCCTTGCCGGTCTCGTACATTTTCAGCAGGTCGGCGCGCGGGGTGATGATTTCCGCTTCGGTCGGGTAATCCGGGCCCTGGATGTGTTCACAGAGCTGTTCGACCGTGGCTTTGGGCTCATCAAGCAAACGCACGCACGCCGTCGCGACTTCGCGCAGGTTGTGCGGCGGCACGTCGGTGGCCATGCCCACGGCGATGCCGGTGGTGCCGTTGAGCAGGATGTTCGGCAAACGTGCCGGCAACACCAATGGCTCGTCGAGGGTGCCGTCAAAGTTCGGGCCCCAGTCCGCCGTGCCCTGGCCCAGTTCGCTGAGCAGCACTTCGGAATAACGCGACAGCCGCGCCTCGGTGTAACGCATGGCGGCGAAGGACTTGGGATCATCCGGCGCACCCCAGTTACCCTGACCGTCGACCAGCGTGTAGCGGTAGCTGAACGGCTGGGCCATCAGGACCATGGCTTCGTAGCAGGCCGAGTCGCCGTGCGGGTGGAACTTGCCGAGCACGTCACCGACGGTACGCGCCGATTTCTTGTGCTTGGAATCGGCGTCCAGCCCCAACTCGCTCATCGCGTAGATGATGCGTCGCTGTACCGGTTTCAGGCCGTCGCCGATATGCGGCAAGGCACGGTCCATGATCACGTACATGGAGTAATTGAGGTAGGCATTTTCGGTGAAGTCAGCCAGTGACCGGCGTTCTACACCGTCCAGGCTGAGATCAAGGGAGTCGCTCATGCGGGCCTCATCGGTTCGTTGTCTGGCGCAGCAGCATGGTGCCACCGCGCTGGGTAAATTCAAGTTTGTTCAGTGCGCTCATGCCGAGCAGCACCTGCTTACCTTCCAGGCCAGGGGCGACCAGCGCGCGAACATCACGCAACACAATGTCGCCCAGTTGCAGCCGGTCGATGCGGGTTCGATAGCCCTCGCTCAGACCGTTGGCCGTGCTCAGGGTCACCCCGAAGCCTTGTTCCAGTTTCAATCCCTCGGCCACACTGGCCGGAATTGACACATCCGTCGCCCCGGTATCGAGCATGAAATCCACCGGGTGGCCGTTGATCGCGCCGCTGGCGACAAAATGCCCCTGAACGTTGCTGACCAGCTTCACTTCGATAAACCCATCGCCCTGCTCGGAACTGACCACCCCATTCGGGTTTTGCTGCCGCTCTTCCCACTGCCCGAAAAACCGCGTGGCCAGAAACAGCGCCGCGCACCAGGCCAGCACCATCAACACACGACCGGCGCGCTTGCCCGGCGGTTGTTGACTCACGGCTTGGCGCTCCAGCCACCTTCAGGCGCGGCGAAGCGCCAGACAACCGGGCGAACTTCACCATCGGTACGGGGCCCGAAATTGTTGTCGACGCCAATCCAGGCACCGTCAGCGTCAATGATCAACGCCTCTTCCAGACCGTAGTTCTGCGAATAACGGCGGTTTTCCTGCAACAACTCGGCCGCATACGACCAGCAGCGTTCGACCTTGGCCGTCTGCGGGTCGCGGCGACAGATCTGATAGGCGTTGCGCTCAAGGGTAAACAACTTGCCCTCGAACAATGACAGGTCGGAGAAGTCCCGGTTAACCGGTTTGGCATGAGGGAACTGCGGCGGCTGCATTTCCATGCCCGCTTCGCTCAGCAGCACACAGCCACCGTCGCAATCCCATACGGTCTGTTTGCGCTTGATCGTCAACAAGCCGCGGCTTTGACGTTCGGCAGCGAACCATATTTGATCGCCCGCCGGATTGATCGCCAGCCCCTCGAACAGCGCATTGAACTGCAACAGCATGCCGCTGGCACGCGCTTCGCGAACCAGCATTGGCGAGATTTTCAACCAGCTCGCCGGCCCTGTAGGGGGTACCAGGAGGACGGCCGCATGGCCTTCGCTGACAATGTAGCGATTGCCGGCGCTGTCACAGGTAATGCCTTCGAAATCCAGATCGCCGCCACGCACGAACGACGCCGCCCAGGTTCGCGCACGCAACCCCCAGGGTAATCCGTTGTCCGGCACCGGAGGTACGCCGAGGCCCACGCTTTCGGCCTGCCAGGTCGCGTTGCTGGTATCAAGGCGGTAAATCTGATCGTCGTCGCGATCCGAGACCGTCCACAGGTCCTTGCCGCACTGGGCCAGTCCCGACAGGTTGCCGCCGCGCATGCCGTCAACGGGATGCTCGGAGACCACGCGCAATTCTGGTGCCGGTTCAGCAAAGGCCAGAACCGGGGTCAGAAGCAACGCACACGCCAGGGCAAAGCCGAGCCGCATCAACCAAGAACCTCGGCCAGGTTGCCCTTGGATTCCAGCCAGGACTTGCGGTCACCGGCACGTTTCTTCGCCAGCAGCATGTCCATCATTTCCGAGGTCGCAGCGAAATCGTCCAGGGTCAACTGCACCAGACGCCGGGTGTTCGGGTCCATGGTGGTTTCGCGCAGTTGCGGCGGGTTCATTTCACCCAGACCTTTAAATCGGGTGACCTGCGGCTTGCCGCGTTTCTTCTCGGCGACCAGACGATCGAGAATGCCATCGCGCTCGGCTTCGTCCAGGGCGTAGTAAATCTCCTTGCCCAAGTCGATGCGGTACAGCGGCGGCATCGCGACGTAGACGTGACCGGCATCCACCAACGGGCGGAAGTGCTGGACGAACAACGCGCACAGCAGCGTGGCAATGTGCAGACCGTCGGAGTCGGCGTCGGCGAGGATGCAGATCTTGCCGTAACGCAGCTGGCTCATGTCCGCCGCACCCGGATCGACACCGATGGCCACGGCGATGTTGTGCACTTCCTGGCTGGCCAGCACTTCGCTGCCATCGACTTCCCAGGTGTTCAGAATCTTGCCGCGCAACGGCAGGATCGCTTGAAACTCTTTGTCTCGTGCTTGCTTGGCGGAACCGCCGGCGGAATCACCTTCCACGAGGAACAGCTCGGAACGCATCGGGTCCTGCCCGGCGCAATCGGCGAGTTTGCCCGGCAGCGCCGGTCCTGCGGTGACGCGCTTGCGCTCGACCTTCTTGCTCGCCTTGAGGCGGCGGCCGGCGTTGTTGATCGCCAATTCCGCCAGGAGCATGCCGGTTTCCGGGTTGGCGTTGAGCCACAGGCTGAACGCGTCCTTGACCACACCGGAAACAAACGCCGCCGCTTCACGGGACGACAAACGCTCTTTGGTCTGGCCGGAGAATTGCGGCTCCTGCATTTTCATCGACAGGACGAAGGCGATGCGTTCCCAGACGTCTTCCGGCGCCAGCTTCACGCCGCGTGGCAGCAGGCTGCGGAATTCACAGAATTCGCGCATCGCATCGAGCAAACCCTGACGCAAACCGTTGACGTGTGTACCACCCTGGGCCGTCGGGATCAGGTTGACGTAGCTTTCCTGAACCGCGTCGCCCCCTTCCGGCAGCCACAACAGCGCCCAGTCGACCGCTTCTTTATTACCGGCCAGGCTGCCGCAGAACGGCTCGTCCGGCAGGCGTTCGAATTCGCTGACGGCGTCGACCAGATAGGAACGCAGGCCGTCTTCGTAATGCCATTCGACTTTCTCGCCGGTGGCTTTGTCTTCAAAACTGACCAGCAGCCCCGGGCAGAGAACGGCCTTGGCCTTGAGCACGTGCTTGAGGCGGCTGATGGAGAATTTCGGCGAATCGAAGTACTTCGGGTCCGGCGCAAAGAACACGCTGGTGCCGGTGTTGCGCTTGCCGACGGTGCCGACCACTTCCAGTTCGGTTTTCTTGTAACCGTCGGCGAACGTCATCTGGTATTCGTTGCCGTCACGCTTGACGCGCACCCGGACTTCGGTCGACAAGGCGTTGACCACGGAAATACCCACCCCGTGCAGACCGCCGGAGAACTGGTAGTTCTTGTTGGAAAACTTGCCGCCCGCATGGAGCTTGGTGAGGATCAGTTCGACCCCGGACACGCCCTCTTCCGGGTGAATGTCCACCGGCATGCCACGGCCGTCATCGCTGACTTCCAGGGAGTGATCGGCGTGCAGGATGACCTGCACCGAAGTCGCATGCCCGGCCAAGGCTTCGTCGACGCTGTTGTCGATGACTTCCTGGGCAAGGTGGTTCGGCCGACTGGTGTCGGTGTACATACCGGGGCGTTTACGCACCGGGTCGAGGCCCGAGAGGACTTCGATGGCGTCTGCGTTATAAGAGCTAGCGCTGGGAGTGGCCATGGGGTCTCGTCGTCCGCCTGTAAAAAGAGTGTTCGTTTAATAAGGGGCGAGGGTTCACAGTGCAGTGAAATCGATCGCCTGATACAAATCTGCGCCGATGCCGGCAAAACTCAGCATCGCCGGCAATTGCGCGGCGAAGCCCTGGAAACCATGGTCGCCACCGGCCTGGATGCGCAAGGCGCAGGCCCGGTAATACTGCTGGGCGAGGCGATAGTCCAGCGTTTCGTCACCGGTCTGCAACCACACCTGATACCGCTGCGGGTCCCGGGGCGCCGGCACTTCCAGTTCGGCCAAAGCTGTCACGTGGTCGTGGGTCAATTCCCAGGCTTCATCGGTATACAGGTTTTTCTGCGTTCCCAGGTACCCGTCGAACATCCGGTGCGGACTGACGGCCGGGTTGATCAGCAAAGCCTTGAGGCCATGACGCTCGGCCAAGTGAGTCGCATAGTAGCCGCCGAGTGAGCTGCCGACCAGCAGTGGCCGCCCCAGCGCTTCAATCGCCTGCTCCAGCTGACCGATGGCCTCGCGCGGGTGGTGATGCAAGGCCGGAACGCGCAGTTGATCGCTCAGGCCGAGTCGGTCCATCACCTGCATCAACTGCGTAGCCTTTTTCGACGAAGGCGCGCTGTTGAAACCGTGGATATAAAGGATCGAACCTGACATTTGAGCTCCCTGTGCGTCGGGTAAAGAGGCGCAGTTTACAGGGAGTCGAGGGGATCGGGGATATCCTTGAAATTCGTGGTGCCTTTGAGGGCGCCATCGCGAGCAGGCTCACGCCTACAGGGGTATGCATTCCAATGCAGGAGTGAGCCTGCTCACGATGGCCGCCCCCGGTCTTACTGAATACTCAATAGCCGTTAGAGCCGTAATCAACCTCAAAATCAAACCCGGTGACTCGTTCCACCCCGGTTTCAATCTGCCCATCCGGCAACAACCGCAACCAGCGATACCCCGGCGCCTGCTCCCCGACCTTGAAATCATCGCTGCCCGGCTCGAACTGAATGCAGGTCGACGGCGAGGCGATCAAACGAACGCCATTACGCAGCTGATCAATCTCCTGATGCACATGCCCCCACAAAACCGCCCGCACCTGCGGAAAACGATCCAGCACTGCAAACAGCGCCTCAGGATTGCGCAAGCCGATCGGCTCCATCCAGGCACAGCCAATCGACACCGGGTGATGGTGAAAACATACCAGATGATGCCGCTCCGGCGCCTCACTCAGCGATCGAACCAACAGCTGCAACTGCTCATCCTGCAAGTACCCCGGCACCGAACCCGGCACGGCGGAATCAAGCAAGGTGACTCGCCAGTTGCCGACATCCACCACCGGTTCCAGCAATGCGCTTTTCACCGCGGCCTCGGCCATGATCTGTGGCTCATCGTGATTGCCGGGAATCCAGCGCGCCGGCGTATCGAGTTGCCCGGTCAGGTCGCGAAACTGTTGGTAGGACTCCAGCGTCCCGTCCTGAGACAGGTCGCCGCTGGCAATGACCAGATCGATATTCGGCTGCTGAAGCTGCACCAGTTCGATGACTTTTTGCAGGCTGTCCCGCGTGTTCATACCCAGCAACGTCCCGTCCGCTTCGGCGAACAGATGGCTGTCGGAGAGTTGCACCAGCAACGCCGGATCGGCGGTGGTCAATGTGGATACGCTCGGCAAGGCGTTCTCCCAAGGCAGAATCACGGGGGTGGATAGGTGCCGCAATTATGCTGGGGGACGCTCAAAAGGGGAAACCTGTGAACCTGACGCAGTTCACAACTACCGCACAACGGCGTACTCGTGGCCGCACGCCAGGCAATGGCTCAGCCACTCACCCAGAAACATATTCAGCTGGGCCTTTTCGTCCGGCTGGTGCATCGAGGCGTTGGGATAAGGATAGATGCCGCGAAAACGCCGCGCATGTTCGGCGCTGACCACTTCGGCCATGCAGGCGTCGTGGTAGACCTGCACTTCCAGCTGCGGAATCGGCAGCCACGGCAGGCTGTGCTCCTGACGCACTTGCAGGGTCGTGGTGTACGGACAGACCTGCAACACTTCCAGCGCCAGCACGCCAAGCATCTGTTCGCCATGCGTTACGGCAATGCGCCGCGCCGCCGGCTCGTCGCGCATGTCCGGCAACAGTCGCATCAAGCGCGCGTAGTTCGCCTCACAGGAAGCTTGCAGCCCCGCAAGGTCCACCCGATAGCGATCGCGCAGCTTGTTTACGACCATAACCCCCTCACTTCAGCGCGGTTTAAAGCTAACCATTGCAAGGCAATGATGCTGGCCGCGTTGGCAATTCGTCCGTCGCGCACGGCCTGCAAGGCATCTTCTAACGCCCAGACCGTGACGCGGATATCTTCAGCTTCTTCCTCCAGCCCATGCAGGCCGCCAACCCCGGTAGAGTCGCAACGCCCCAGGAACAGGTGCACGAACTCATTGCTGCCGCCCGGCGACGGGAAATATTTGATCATCGGCCAGAGCGCCCCGAACACAAGCCCAGCTTCCTCCTGCCCTTCGCGGTGAGCAACTTCTTCCGGCACTTCTTCCTTGTCGATCAGACCAGCGACCAGCTCGATCAGCCAGGGGTTGTCGGTCTTGCCCATGGCGCCGACGCGAAACTGTTCGATCAGCACCACTTCGTCACGCTGCGGATCGTAAGGCAACACACACACGGCGTCGTGGCGCACGAACACTTCACGATTGATTTCACGACTCATGCCGCCGGCGAACAACTCGTGGCGCAAGTGCACACGGTGGAGCTTGTAAAAGCCCTCGTAACACATTTCGCGCCGAACGATATCAACGGTGGTCGGAATGGCGTTGGCAAAATCAGTCATGACAATCCTCTTTACTGCAAATCCGTTACGAGGCTCCTTTTTGTTACCTGCAACCTCGACTTCGCGCCATCCTAACGCGCCTGCGACATTTGATGCAGCCCCTTTCCCGTCAGCGGGATAGACGGTGAGGGCGAAACCAACTCTAATTAGCTTAGTGGCGAACTGACTGCTTCGTTGAGAGTCGAAGCGGATAACTTTTTGCCTTTCCCTGTTTTACAAAGGACGCCCATGTCGCTTTTTAAAATCGCCTCCGTGGCCGCAATCGCCCTGACGCTGGGCGCCTGCCAGAGTCTGTTTCAGCCCAACTACCGGGCGCCGCTGGAAACTACCCGCGACGCTACCGAAACCCTGAAACCGGGTTGCACCACACCCGATTGTCCGCTGGTGAACATCGATACATTGCGCTTCCCCGCCGAACCGCAGCTGGACGGCATCGTCGAAAAACGCCTGCTGCAAATGACCCGCACCACACCGGACGCCCCGGTGGCGCCGACGCTGACGGCCTATCGCGATGAGTTTTTGCGCACCGCCGGGCCGCGCTACAGCAGTTACCTGCAAGCCAAGGTACGTGAGCAGCATGACGGCTTGGTGATCGTCGAATTTTCCAGCTACCTGGACACCGGCGGCGCTCATGGCACACCGGGCCGCAGCTTTATCAACTATTCACGCCAGCAGCACAAAGTGCTGACGCTGTCGGACATGTTGGTGCCGGGTCAGGAAGAGGCGTTCTGGAAGGCGGCGCAAGTGGCGCACAACAGCTGGCTGATCAGCACCAAGCTCGATCAGGAACCGGAGTTCGTGAAGAGCTGGCCGTTCCAGAAAACCCAGAACGTGGCGCTGACCTACGGTGGGGTGATCCTCAAGTACGAAACCAGCACCATCGCGCCATACGCGCTGGGCCATGTCGAACTGAAGATCCCCTACCCTCGCCTGAATGGCATCATCAAGCCCGAGCTGTTTCCCGGCCGTAACTGAAAGCCCGGCCCAGCACCAGCTGCAGCAGCCCTGCCAGAATCAACGACGGCAGGGTTGCGCCGATGTCCGGATACAGATTGGCCAGCAAGTGATAGGTGCTCACCCCGCCCAACCAGGCGAGCAACGCCGGCCAGCGCAATGCGGCTGACGCCACCTGAGCCGAACGCTTGCGCAGAATGAAGTGATCCACCAGCACCACGCCGAACAGCGGCGCAAACACCGAACCGATCAACAGCAGGAAGTTTTGGTACTGGGCCAATGGCGCCAGGCACGCGATCAGTGTGCAAATCACGCCGATGGCCAACGCCAGATGCTCGACTTTCAAGCGCAACAGAATCCCGCTGGAAACGGCCGCCGAGTGAATGTCGGCGAAGGCGTTTTCCGACTCGTCCAACAGGATCAGCAACAGCGGAATGCCCAGGCCTGCACCCGCCAGCGCCAGCAACAAGGCATTCACTTCACCGCTCGGCGCGAACGCCAGGGTGTAGGCCACGCCCAGGCTCATCAGCCAGAAATTACCGATAAAGAAGCCCAGCGCGGTGCCGCCGAAGACGTTTTTCGCACGCTTGCCGAAACGCGAGTAGTCGGCAATCAGCGGCAGCCACGACAGCGGCATCGCGATAGCAATGTCGAAGCCGACGGCGAACGGCATCGAACCATCACCGGCCTGCGCCCACAAGGCAGCCAGATCGGCTTTGGCGAACAGGTTCCAGGTCAGCCAGATGCACGCGGCCAGCAACAGCCAGATGCCCCACTTGCGCAGGATCTGCCGCACGAATGTCAGAGGACCGCTGACGGCCAGCAACGTCGCCAGACCACCGAAGACAATGGTCCAGAGCAGCGGATTCGACAGCAGGCTGCCTTCGCTGAACGCCCGCGCGCCGAGCAGGCTGGCGGCATCACGCATGACGATGATTTCGAACGAGCCCCAACCGATCAGTTGCAGCAGGTTCAACACGGCCGGCAGGCTCGCGCCACGTTTGCCGAGGCAGAGTTTGAGCGCGGCCATCGACGACAGGCCGGTATCACTGCCGATCACGCCGACGGCGGCCAGCAGCAGAACGCCGACCAGGGTGCCGAGGAAGATCGCCAGCAGTGAGCCGGACAGGCCCAGGCCTGGCGCGAGCAAGGCGCCGGTCTGCAGCACCATCAAGCCGATGCCGAGGGAGAACCACAGGGAAAACAGATCACGACCGCCGAAAACGCGTTTGTCGGTTGGCACGGCGATGCCAGGGGAATAAGTACTCGGTTGAATGCTCAAGGGGGTTATCTCAAATAAGAGCAGAGGCAAGTTCAAGCGGCAAGCTACAAGTTAGAAGCAATCCGCAATCCGCTTCTTCTTGCAGCTTGTCGCTTGTCGCTCGTGGCTAGATTTTCTTGTACAGCTGACTGCCTTCCTGCTTGAACCGTTCAGCCTGATCCGCCAATCCCTGGGCGACCTCGGCATCCACGGTTTCGATCCGCTGGTTGGCCGCGTACTCACGGACTTCCTGAGTGATCTTCATCGAGCAGAATTTCGGCCCGCACATGGAGCAGAAGTGCGCGACCTTGGCCGAATCCTTCGGCAAGGTTTCATCGTGATACGAACGGGCGGTGTCTGGATCCAGGCCAAGGTTGAACTGGTCTTCCCAACGGAATTCGAACCGTGCCTTGCTCAAGGCATTGTCGCGAATCTGCGCGCCCGGATGTCCCTTCGCCAGATCGGCGGCATGCGCGGCGATCTTGTAGGTGATGATCCCGGTCTTCACATCATCCTTGTTCGGCAGGCCCAAGTGTTCCTTCGGCGTCACGTAGCAGAGCATCGCGCAACCGAACCAGCCGATCATCGCTGCACCGATCCCGGAGGTGATGTGGTCGTAACCCGGCGCGATGTCGGTGGTCAGCGGGCCGAGGGTGTAGAACGGCGCCTCGTCACAGCACTCGAGCTGCTTGTCCATGTTCTCTTTGATCAACTGCATCGGCACATGGCCCGGGCCTTCGATCATGCACTGCACGTCGTGCTTCCAGGCGATCTTGGTCAGCTCGCCGAGGGTTTCCAGCTCACCGAATTGTGCGGCGTCATTGGCGTCGGCAATCGAGCCCGGACGCAGGCCATCGCCCAGCGAGAAGCTGACGTCGTAGGCCTTCATGATTTCGCAGATGTCTTCGAAATGGGTGTAGAGGAAGTTTTCCTTGTGGTGCGCCAGGCACCACTTAGCCATGATCGAACCGCCACGGGAAACGATACCGGTCACGCGCTTGGCGGTCAGCGGCACATAACGCAGCAACACGCCGGCGTGGATGGTGAAGTAGTCGACGCCCTGCTCGGCCTGTTCGATCAGCGTGTCGCGGAACAACTCCCAGGTCAGGTCTTCAGCGGCGCCGCCGACTTTTTCCAGGGCCTGATAAATCGGCACCGTACCGATCGGCACCGGCGAGTTGCGGATGATCCACTCACGGGTTTCGTGAATGTGTTTGCCGGTGGACAAATCCATGACCGTGTCCGAACCCCAGCGAATACCCCAGGTCAGTTTCGCCACTTCTTCTTCGATGGACGAACCCAGGGCGCTGTTGCCGATGTTGCCGTTGATCTTCACCAGGAAGTTACGGCCGATGATCATCGGTTCCAGTTCGGTGTGGTTGATGTTGGCCGGAATGATCGCGCGGCCACGGGCGATTTCGTCACGGACGAATTCGGGGGTGATGATCTTCGGCACGCTGGCGCCGAAGCTGTGGCCGGCGTGTTGCTGGTCCAGCAGGCCAGCGGCGCGAGCCACTTCCAGCTTCATGTTTTCGCGGATGGCGACGTATTCCATCTCGGCGGTGATGATGCCTTGGCGGGCATAGTGCATCTGGCTGACGTTGGCCCCGGCCTTGGCGCGGCGCGGGTTGTTGACGTGGGCGAAGCGCAGTTTGGTCAGTTCGGCATCGGCGAGGCGTTCCTGGCCGAAATTGGAGCTCAGGCCCGGCAGGCGTTCAGTGTCGCCACGGGACTCGATCCACGCAGAACGCACATCGGCCAGGCCTTTGCGCACGTCGATGATGACATTGGGGTCGGTGTACGGGCCCGAGGTGTCGTACACCACCACCGGTGCATTGATCTCGCCGCCAAAGTCGGTCGGCGTTACATCCAGGCTGATTTCGCGCATGGGCACGAGGATGTCGGGGCGCGAGCCCTGGACATAGATTTTTTGCGAGCGGGTAAACGGTTGAACCGACTGTTGATCGACTTGGGCCGAATCACTCAGGTTCATCGTATTTTTTGGTTTTATCGTCATCACGGGCTCTCCAGACAGCATCCAGGCAGTGGAATTTTGTCGGAGCGAACCTGTAACGAATGGACGCGACCAATCAGCAATAACAAAGCTGTTGGTGCTGTGCTCAGTGCTCGAGGGGTGTTCGATTGTCGAACAACATCCCGGACGAAGCACAAGAGGACTCGCCGGGTGACGAGAAATCTTGTTCCCTACGCAGGCGCTAACCTGATCAGGTTCAACGGGATCCGAAATTATTCGATCTCAGCCTCATAGCAAGGCACCCCGACAAGAACCCGGCCAGTCTAGACACAACTGACAAAGAACGCCAACACCGCGCAAACACCTCGATGAATGGCAGAATCAGGATTGTTGCCGCCCCATTGCACAACTACACTCGCTACGCCAAGCCATGCATTGACGTGGTACGTGCCGCGCCTTAGCCTTGGCGCTCAAATTACTTGTGTAATATTAATTCTAGGGAACGCCTATGCTGCGCAAACTTTCACTGGCCCTTGCCGTGTCTTGTGCGTCTTATGGAACGGGCTGGGCAGCAGAAGCGCCCTTATCGACCAAGAACGACCTGGTCAGCGTTTACCAGGAAGCAAAGGCCAACAACGCCGACCTCGCGGCGGCCATCGCGCAATATGGCGCGCAGAAAGAAGTCGTGCCTCAGGCTCGCGCCGGCCTGCTGCCCAATCTGTCAGGGGGTGCCGAAGTCGCCAGCGTGCGCACCGCGATCGACCAGCCTTCATCGACGGCCAATCGCAGCGCAAATTCGTATCAGGCTACCCTGGCGCAGCCGCTGTTCCGTGCTGATCGCTGGTTCCAGTTCCAGGCCGCCAAGGACGTCAACGAACAGGCGGCCCTGCAACTCTCGGCCACCGAGCAAAACCTGATCCTGCAATCGGCTGAAAGCTACTTCAACGTGCTGCGCACCCAGGACAATCTGGCGTCGACCAAGGCTGAAGAAGCCGCATTCAAACGCCAGCTCGACCAGTCCAACGAGCGTTTCGACGTCGGCCTGTCGGACAAGACCGACGTGCTCAACTCACAAGCCAGTTACGACACCGCACGCGCCAACCGGATCGTTGCGCAACGCCAGGTCGATGACGCGTTTGAAGCGCTGATCACCCTGACCAACCGTCAGTACAACTCGATCTGGGGCGTCGTCCATAGCCTGCCGATCCTGCCGCCGGCGCCGAACGACGCTAAAGCCTGGGTCGATACGGCCGCCCGCCAGAACCTGAATCTGCTGGCCAGCAACTACGCGGTCAGTGCCGCCGAAGAAACCCTCAAGCAGCGTAAGTCCGGTCACTTGCCGACGGTCGACGCGGTGGCGAAATACGAAAAAGGTGATAACGACGCACTGGGCTTCAGCAACCCGAACGCCTTTGGCCAACCGTACAGTGGCAACGTCGAGCAAACGACAGTGGGCCTGCAACTGAATATCCCGATCTACAGCGGCGGCCTGACCACCTCCCAGGTGCGTCAATCGTATGCGCAACTGGATCAGACCGAGCAGCAACGCGAAGCGCTGCGTCGGCAGATCGTCGAAAGCACCCGCAACCTGCACCGCGCGGTCAACACCGATGTGGATCAGGTACAGGCGCGCAAGCAGTCGATCATCTCCAACCAGAGTGCGGTGGAAGCGACTGAAATCGGCTATCAGGTAGGGACACGCAACATCGTCGACGTACTGGATGCGCAGCGCTCGCTGTACAACTCGGTACGCGACTACAACAACACCCGCTACGACTACATCCTCGACAACCTGCGCCTGAAGCAGCAGGCCGGCACGTTGAGCCCGGGGGATCTGGAAGACCTGAAGCGCTACCTCAAGGCCGACTACAACCCGGACAAGGACTTCCTGCCGCCGGATCTGGCGAAGGCTGCGGCTGCCCAGCTCAAGGCAAGACCCGGCGAGTAATACGTCATTATTCTGATGAGGGGGCTTGCCCCCTCTTCAGAAATGTCAGGCTCAGATCGGTCGGTTGATCAACCGCCCCAGCCCATCCAGCAATCGCTGCAACGCCCCCTGATTGCTGCGCATCACCTTCAGCCCCGCCTCAGCCATCCGCTGTGCATCGCGCGGCAATTCGAACAGCCGCTGCACCGCCAGCGCCAGACCTTCGGCATCCTCCACTTCCTGCAACGCCCCGGCACTGCGCAGCTGCGCGGCGATTTCGAGGAAGTTGAACAGGTGCGGGCCACTCAGTACCGGCTTGGCCAACGCGGCCGGTTCCAGCAGGTTATGCCCACCGTTCGGCACCAGGCTGCCCCCCACGAAAGCGGTATCTGCCAAGGCGTAGAGAAACAGCAACTCGCCCATGGTGTCGCCCACCAGCACCGACGTGGCCGAGGTCACCGGCTCGCTTGTGGAACGACGCAGCGTGGCGAAACCCTGCTGCTGACACAGCTCGAACACCGTGTTGAAACGCTCCGGATGGCGCGGCACCAGGATCAGCAACGCATCGGGATGATTGGCCAGTAACTGACGATGGGCCGCGAGGACCACTTCGTCTTCACCTTCATGGGTACTGGCGGCGATCCACACCGGCCGCTCAAGCGTCTGCCATTGCGTGCGCAGCTCGACGGCGCGTTGCAGCAATTGCGGGTCGATGGTCAGGTCGAACTTGATTGAGCCGGTGACTTCCACGGTTTCCGGACGCGCTCCCAAGTCACGAAAGCGCTGGGCCTCAGCCTCGGTCTGAACCGCGAACAGGCTCATCTCGGCGAGCATCGGCTGCGTCAGTTTGCGGAAGCGGCCATAACCCTTGGCCGAGCGTTCGGACAGTCGCGCATTGGCCAGCGCCACGGGAATCCCGCGTCTGGCGCATTGGTGAATATGGTTAGGCCAGAGTTCGGTTTCCATGATCACCGCCAGCGTTGGCCGGACCCGGTCGAGAAAACGCGCAGCGGCGCAGGGCAAATCGTAAGGCAGATAGCAGTGCTGAATGCGCGGTTCATTGGCGAACAACGCCTGGATGCGCTCGGACCCGGTCGGGGTCATGCAGGTCACGGTAATCGGCAGCTGTGGATAACGTTGCAGCAAGGCGCGGATCATCGGCGCCGCCGCGATGCTTTCGCCCACCGACACCGCGTGCACCCAGATACCGCCCGGCTTCATTACCGGCAGTGCGAGGGAGAACCGCTCGCCAATGCGTTTGGCATACGCCGGCGCCTTACGCGCCCGCAGCCACAGACGAATCGCTACCAGTGGCAGCCCCAGATAAAACAGCGCGGTATAGAGAGTTCTATTCATGGCGGCGGAGTTTATCGGCTTTTCTCGCCGATCGCCTGCAAGTGCACGGCAAAACGTTCCGCCAGCCAACGAGCCGCCGGGCCCGGCGGTTCATCGCGACGCCACACCAACTCCACCACCAGCGCCGGCGGGGTCCATTCGCTGTCCAGTTCGACCATCAGGCCCTGGTACGCCGGGTATTGCACCACGTGCCGGGGCAACCAGGCCCAACCGAGGCCGCGCACCAGCCATTCGGCCATCACGTAGAAACTGTCGGCCCGCCAGACTTGCGGGCTGGCGGGCTCGCTGCCGGGGTAAACGCTGGACTGGGTCGACATCAGCAACTGCCGATGCTGCGCCAGCGCCTGACAATCAACGTGAGCCTGCTTCGCCAGTGGGTGCCCGACGCCGCACACCGTGAGCATCTCGACGCTGCCCACCACTCGCCGCTCAAGGGCCTCGGGAATCTGGTCATGATAAAACAGCAGCCCCAGATCAGCCCGGCGCTCCACCAGTTTGCGCGCGACATCGCCCTGGGCGGCGCTGGTCAGCTGCACTTCGAGGCTGGGAAATTTTTCCGCCAGGGCTTCGAAGCTTTCGATGATCGGCTGATAGGGCATGGCTTCATCCTGAGCCACACGCAATCGAGCTTCCTGGCCGCGCATCATGGCCAACGCGCGACCGTTGAGGCGCTCGCACTGGCGCAGCACTTCTCGCGCCTCTTCCAGCAAGGCATTACCGGCCTCGGTGAGTTTCGGCTGACGGCCGCTACTGCGATCGAACAGACTCACGCCCAGATCTTCTTCGAGCAGCGCAATCGAACTGCTGACCGCTGACTGCGCCTTGCGCTGATCACGTGCCACCGCAGAAAACGAACGATGCTCCGCTACGCTGACAAACAACCGCAGTTGCTCAAGATTCCATTGCATAGGCCAGCCCATCTTTTTGGCAGATAGGTAATGACTTTACCGCATCTGAAGAGTCTCTAAAATGCCGACCTCAGAAAGCAACACTTCACACGAGGATGCACCCATGACCGCTTACTACTATCTGGCCATCGCCATCTGCGCCGAAGTGATCGCAACTGTTTCGATGAAAGCCGTCAAAGGTTTCAGCACGCCGCTGCCGCTGGTTCTGGTGATCGTCGGTTACGGCATTGCCTTCTGGATGCTGACCCTGGTAGTGCGCAGCGTTCCGGTGGGAGTTGCCTACGCAGTGTGGGCCGGCATGGGAATCGTGATGGTCAGCGTCGCGGCGCTGTTTATCTACGGGCAGAAGCTGGATGTGCCGGCGATGCTGGGGATGGCGTTGATCGTACTGGGTGTCGTGGTCATCCAACTGTTCTCAAAAACTGCCGGGCACTGATGCACCGCTTTTTGTAGCAGTTGCCGAAGGCTGCGTCCGACTGCGAAGCAGTTGTAAAAACTGACAATAGACATCTCAGACAGATCGAAGGCGAGGACTTCGGTCGAGCGCGACCCCGGCTCGAACGCAGCCTTCGGCAGCTGCTACATAGCGCTTGGCATGAATCTGTATACTGCGCCCTCGTCTTGAACACTGAGGTCGCCGCATGCCATCCGTTATTTCCACCGACGTTCTGATTGTCGGCGCTGGTGTCGCCGGCCTCTGGCTGAATGCGCGCCTGCGCCGCCAGGGTTTTTCGACCGTGCTGGTGGAAAGCGCCAGCCTCGGCGGCGGGCAGAGTGTGAAATCCCAGGGCATCATCCACGGCGGCGCCAAGTACGCGTTGCACGGCGCCCTGACCGGGGCATCGGAAGCGATTGCCGACATGCCGCGCCGCTGGCGTGAAGCGCTGGCGGGCGATGGCGAACTGGACCTGTCCGGCGTACGCCTGTTGTCCGAAGCGCACTATCTCTGGTCCCCCGGCACGCTCGCCGGCAACCTCACCAGTTTCTTCGCGAGCAAGGCCGTGCGCGGCCGTGTCGATCAGGTCAAGGGCGAGCAACTGCCGCCGGCCCTGCAAGACAAACGCTTCAAGGGCAAGGTTTATCGCCTGGCGGAATTGGTGGTCGACGTGCCAAGCCTGATCCAGCGCCTGGCCGTTCTGGCCGGTGATGGCCTGCTCGCCGCGCAGAAGATCGAGCCGCTGCTGGAAGGCAACGTGCTGGTCGGCCTGAAGGTCGATGAGCGCGAGATTCGTGCCCAGCGCATCGTCCTCAGCGCCGGTGCTGGCACCGCGGCATTGCTCGAAGCGCTGGGGTTGAGCCAGCCCGCCATGCAGCGTCGGCCGTTGCATATGATCATCGCCAAAGGCCCGGGCCTCAAACCGCTTTACGCCCATTGCCTGGGCGGCGGCACCAAACCGCGCCTGACCGTGACCACTCACCCGGCCGCCGACGGTCAGTGGGTCTGGTACATGGGGGGCGACATTGCCGAGGCTGAAGGCGTTGCCCGCGAACCTGCCGAGCAAATCGCCACGGCCCAGCAAGAGCTCGGGCAGTTGCTGCCATGGATCGACCTGAGCACCGCGCAATGGGCCACCTTGCGCGTGGACCGCGCCGAGCCGTTGCAATCGGGGCTCACCCGTCCCGACAACGCCTTCCTCGCCGAACAAGGTCGCCTGCTGGTGGGCTGGCCGACCAAACTGGCGCTGGCACCGGACTTCGCCGACCGGGTCATCGCCAGCCTGACGCGTGACGGCATCCAGCCGAGCCATCCAGAGCCTCTGCCGGAACTACCGAAACCGCCAATGGGCGTGCCGGCCTGGGAGCAACTGCTGCCATGAGCCAACCAACCCTGCACGATCTGCACCGCCCATTGGGCAGCACCGGCCTGCTGGTGTCGCCGCTGGGCCTGGGCACGGTCAAACTCGGCCGTGACCAGGGCGTGAAATATCCCAATGGTTTTCAGATTCCCGACGACGATGATGCACGCCGGTTGCTCAAACTCGCCCGCGACATGGGCATCAACCTGATCGACACCGCCCCGGCCTATGGCCGCAGCGAAGAACGCCTCGGCCCGCTATTGCGCGGCCAGCGTCAGGACTGGGTGATTGTCAGCAAGGTCGGCGAAGAGTTTTCCAATGGCCAGTCGAGCCACGATTTCAGTGCCGCCCACACCCGTCTTTCAGTGGAGCGCAGCCTGCAACGTCTGGAAACGGATTTTATCGACCTGGTGCTGGTGCACTCCGACGGCAACGATATGGCGATCCTCAATGACAGCGAGGTCTACGCGACCCTCGCCACGCTCAAGGCCGAAGGCAAGATTCGCGGTTTCGGTTTTTCCGGCAAAACCGTCGAAGGTGGTTTGAAGGCTCTGGAGCAAGGTGATTGCGCCATGGTCACCTACAATCTGAACGATCAGAACGAGAAGCCTGTCATTGACTATGCTGCTGCTCACGGCAAAGCCATTCTGGTCAAAAAAGCCCTCGCCAGCGGTCATGTGTGCCTGAGTCCAGGCGTGGACCCGGTGCGCGCCAGCTTCGAGTTGTTGTTTGAACATCCGGGTGTGGCCAGTGCTATTGTCGGGACCATTAATCCGCTGCACCTCGCCCACAACGTTGCGACCGTTGCCCAGGTCCTCCGTAGAAACTGATGCCGCCCACGCGGCCTTAAGCAGGAGCCGACATGCCGCGTACGCTCATTAGAAAGAACCCGAGCAACTTCAAGACCCTGCCATTGTACGTCGAAGCGACTCCCGAAGGCTTGAGCTACCAGAGCGTCGGGATGCCGCTCAACTTTTCCCAGACCCTGCAACGTCGCCGTCCTGTGACGGTAGCCAGCACCGAGCGGTTTGCGCTGGAACTGGCCAACCTCGGGGTCTCGGTGCGCCTGACCCTGCATTGGCAGAATCGCGATTACTGGGTGTTGGTGCGCCAGCGTCGGCAAGACCGTGGCGACGTGGTGCTCAAGCTGATCTCCGGGTACGTGCCGGCCCATGAACTGAACCTGCCGCTGCACACGGCGATTCAGGAAATTGCCGAAGAGTGCCTGCTGGAAACCCCGGAAGGCTGGCTCGGCGGGCGTTTTAATGACACGTGGTTGCCTGCGCCCTATGCCAGTGCCCTGCACTACCGCGAGGCGCTACCGTTTCGCCTGACGCCGTTGTCCGGTTCGGCGCGGCCGGTGCGGTGCGCCAACCTGCAACTGATCGAACGGCCACGGGCTTACGTGCATTTGCCCACCGCGTCGTTGCAACTGATCTATGACCTGCGCCTGGACGTGCCCAAGGAAGCCAAATCCCTGAGCCTGTTTCATGTCGATGAGCGCCTGGAAGGCGATCAACTGGTGGCCCGCCTCGACCGCAAGCGCCCGGATTTGTACCTGATGCCCTTGCAGGACGGCCAGCCGATGGCCGAGCTGTATACCTTGAAGAAGGATCAGCTCTACCCCGCGAGCACGCGCGGCTTGTTCCTGGCAGAGAGTTTTGCCCAACAGGAAGGCTGGGTGGTGCGTGATGAGCGGATTCGCTGGAAAGATTGGGTGCGCCAGCAGGGGCTGAGCCCGCCGGGGAAGGATTCGGGTCTGGCGCGATTACGCGGGAAGGCAAAGCAATTACTGAAGAAAATCGTGCCGCATAAAAAAGTCAGCTCTTGATCGTTCCCACATTCTGCGTCCGTTGATCATTCCCACGCAGAGCGTGGGAATGATCAACGTCTCACTCGGATTGACGGATCTTATCGACAATCGCCGTTGTAGAGCTGTTCGCTACCAGCCCCAGCACTTTCACCGTCCCGCCATAAGCCGTCACGATGTCTGCGCCGACCACTTGGTCGATCCCGTAATCCCCCCCCTTCACCAACACGTCCGGCTTGACCTCGCGCAACAGATTTTCCGGGGTGCCTTCAGGGAAGCTGATCACCCAATCCACTGCGCCCAAACCGGCCAGTACGGCCATGCGACGGTCGACGCTGTTGATCGGACGACCCGGCCCTTTCAGGCGGCTGACCGAAGCATCGTCATTGACCGCAACGATCAATCGATCGCCCTGGGCCCGTGCCTGCTCGAGGTAGGTCACGTGGCCGGCATGCAGAATGTCGAAGCAGCCATTGGTGAAGACAATCTTCTCTTTGTGCGCACGCGCATCGGCGACGGCCAGCAAGAGCTGCTCAAGGCCCAACACACCGCGCTCGGAACCCTCTTCGCGCTGGATGGCGCGGCGTAGTTCCGGGGCGCTGATGGCTGCGGTACCGAGTTTGCCGACCACAATGCCAGCTGCCAGGTTGGCCAGGGCCACCGCATGGGGCAATTCTTCACCCGCGGCAATCGCCGCTGCCAAGGTAGAAATCACGGTATCGCCAGCACCGGTCACGTCGAACACTTCACGGGCACGGGCCGGCAGGTGCAGCGCCGGATGATCCGGACGCAGCAAGGTCATGCCGTGTTCGCCACGGGTCACCAGCAAGGCGCCGAGGTCGAGGTCGTGCATCAGCTGCGCGCCTTTGCTCACCAGTTCGTGCTCATCGGCGCAGCCACCGACGATGGTTTCGAACTCGCTGAGGTTCGGGGTGATCAGGCTCGCGCCACGGTAGATCGAGAAATCCTTGCCCTTGGGATCCGCCAGCACTGGAATGCCACGGGCACGGGCGGCCTGGATCAGCACCTGATGGTTTTTCAGGGCGCCTTTGCCGTAGTCGGACAGCACCAGCACCTTGATGCCTTCGAGCAGTTCATCGACTTGCTCGCCAAGCGCCAACGCGTCGGTGGCGAAGGGTTCTTCGAAGTCGATACGCAGCAATTGCTGGTGACGACTCATGACCCGCAGCTTGACGATGGTCGGCTGGTGCGCAATGCGCTGGAAAATAGCCCGGACGCCTGCGCCCTGGAGGCTATTGGCCAGGCTGTCGGCCGCTTCGTCGTCGCCGGTCACACCGACCAGCGAGGCAGGAGCACCGAGCGCGGCAATGTTCAACGCAACGTTGGCGGCACCGCCCGGGCGGTCCTCGATTTGCTCGACCTTGACCACCGGCACCGGCGCCTCAGGGGAAATCCGTGAGGTACCACCATGCCAGTAACGGTCGAGCATGACATCGCCGACCACCAAGACAGGGGCTTGATCGAATCGCGGCATGGACAACTTCATGGAGCAACCCACATACAAAATGAACAGGGGCGCGATATTACCACAGGGTTGGCGCTGGCTTGCGTGACGGCTGCAACGGGATGATTTGCCGGGTAAAACTGTTCATTTATTGAGCAGAAAAGCCGATAACTGCCAGCAGGCGTCGGCCAGCCCCGTTTCGTCGGTGTCGATCTCACATTCGGCAGACAGCGGCGCCTCGTACGGGCTGTCAATGCCGGTGAAGTCCTTGACCCGCCCCTGCCGGGCCGCTTGATACAAGCCTTTGGGGTCGCGCTGCGCACACACTGCGAACGGCGTGCTCACATACACCTCAATGAAATCGCCTTCGGCGAACAAACGCCGGGCGGTTTCGCGCTCGGTACGAAAAGGCGAGATCGCCGCAACGATCACTATCAGCCCCGCATCCACCATCAATCGTGCCACCTCGGCCATGCGTCGGATATTTTCCCGGCGACAGTCAGCCCCCATCCCCAGATCACGGCACAAGCCGCCACGCAGGTTGTCACCATCCAGCAGAAAGGTGTGCAGCCCACGCTGATTGAGCTGAAGTTCAAGGGCATTGGCCAGCGTCGACTTGCCCGCCCCGGACAACCCGGTCAACCACAAGCAACGCGGCCGCTGGCATTTGATTGAGGCACGCGCCTCGTTCGACAGCGCCAGCGAGTAAGGCCTGACATCGGCAACTGACATCAACTGCGCTTTATTCATAGCCGAGCATCTCGTAGTCGCGCTGGTACGCCCGGCGTACCAACCGACGGGTACGCGCCGAGCAGAAATCACGGGCGCGCATCGGCTGTCGTTGCCGGGAGCTGTTGACGTGAGGCAGCACCAGCGAACACCCCAACTGCTCGCAGACCAGTTGAAAGTCCCGTTCCAGATGCTCCTGATACCCAATGAAGTCCAACGCCAGATGCCCCAGGGAGTCGGTGAGAAAATCCGTTTGCGCGGCGAAATGCAATTGCCGCTGGATCGTTTCCGGGTGCAGCCAGCGACCGACGAAATCGTCGAAGTCGCGGTAGTGGCTGACCAGTTTTTGCGCCGCATGATCGCGCCGGCCCAACTCGTTGCCCCGCAGAAACGCGTAGGCCGAATAAGCCCTTTCCAGAGGATCACGCACAAAGGCGAATTTGAAACTGGCCGCAAACTGCTCGGAAAACTGCTGCTCGTACCAGTACAACGGCAAGTGACCGGGGCTCCAATTGTCGAACATCGCTGCGCAAATGCTGCTCCCGGCACATTTGGGGACATGAATGTACAGACAGGAAAGCTGCTCGAAGGCTTGGGGAAAACGCACATTGGCCGACATCGATTTGTTCACCACCTGGCGGTCTACCACCGACAGGCGTCCCAGCAAAAATGCCCGCTGCGACTTGGGTAACAGCTTCCAGAGATAACGTTGCAGCATGGCAGTACCCGCGCGATGGGGATGGCCCCATCGATTGAAGTCAAAGGTCGTTCAGGAACCTTAACAAGCGAGTCGCACAGATTTATGCAGGTTTGGTCAAGAAGGGTAAAGGTCTGGATACAAATCGCCGGGCGCATTGCGCGCCCGGCGAGCGAAGATCAGGCGATGTCTTCAGCCGGGGCATCGAGGCCCATGGCGTTCAGGCGGGCGTAGTATCCGTTGTGCGCCAGCAGCTCGGCATGGGTACCGCGCTCGACGATCCGGCCCTGATCCATAACCAGAATCAGGTCAGCCTTTTCGATGGTCGACAGTCGGTGAGCGATCACCAGCGTGGTCCGGCCTTTCATCACTTGATCGAGTGCCGCCTGAATGTGGCGCTCGGATTCAGTGTCGAGCGCCGAGGTGGCCTCGTCGAGAATCAGCAACGGCGCGTTCTTCAACAGGGCTCGCGCAATCGCCAGACGCTGACGCTGACCGCCGGACAGCAGCACGCCGTTCTCGCCGACCTGGGTGTCCAGGCCTTCGGGTAATTGCGCGATGAAATCCATGGCGTAAGCGTCTCGCGCCGCTTTCTCGATGTCTTCACGCGGCGCGCCGGCGAGATCGCCATAGGCAATGTTGTTGGCCACGGTGTCGCTGAACAACGTCACATGCTGGGTCACCTGGGCGATGTGCTTGCGCAGGTTCAGCAGCTTGTACTGCTCCACTTCAACACCGTCGATCAGGATCTCGCCCTTGTCGTGGTGATAGAAGCGCGGAATCAGGTTGGCCAGGGTCGACTTGCCACTGCCTGAGCGTCCGACCAGTGCCACCATTTGCCCCGGTTCGACCGAGAACGTGATGTCATTGAGCACCTGGCGATCGGTGTCCGGGTAGGTGAAGCTCAGGTTACGTACGTCCAGACGACCGGTGACAGCATCGCGTTCGACGGTGCCGGTATCGACTTCAGGCGCAACGTCCAGTTGTTCGAAAATGCTCTCGGCACCGGCCACGCCTTTCTGGATGGTCGAGCTGACTTCGGACAGCTGGCGGATCGGCTTGGGCAACAGGCCGGCCAGGGTGATGTAGGCAACCATGTCACCAGCCGAAGCATCGCCACGCAGGTACAGCACCAGGAACATCAGCACCGCCATGGCGGTGTAAATCACCAATTGCAGCAGCGGCGTGTAGATGGCACCGGTGCGGGTCATGCGCAGTTGCTTGTCGGTATTGCCCTGGCTGGCGTCGAAGAAGCGTTTTTCTTCGTAGACTTCGCCACCGAAGCTGCGCACCACGCGATAGCCCTGAATGGTTTCCGACGCCACGTGCGTCACATCACCCATGGCCAACTGGATTTTCTTGCTTTGCTTGCGGAATTTCTTGCTCGCGGTGCGCACCATGACGGCGATCAACGGCAGGATGGCGACCATGACCAGCGTCAGGCGCCAGTTCATGAACAGCAGCGAGGCAAACAGGAAGATCACCGTCATGCCCTCACGGATTACGACCTTGATCGCATCTGTGGCCGCCCCGGTGACCATCGTCACGTTGAAGGTGATACGCGAAATCAGATGACCCGAGTTATGCTTGTCGAAATACCGGTTGGGCAGAACCAACAGGTTATTGAACAGCTGTACTCGCAGATCATGAACTAGACCCAGAGAAACTTTGGCTAGAAAGTAGTTGCCCAGATAAGATCCCAGCCCTTGCCACGCGGCGATCAGGATGATCAGCAGCGGCACCGCCTGCAGCAGTTGCAGGTCGCGCAGGTAAGGCACCGTCGGGAAGAGCGCGGCCTCAGGATTGGACAGGCCATCGACAAAGTACTTGAGGATATAGCCGAGCATTGGCTGGGTCGAAGCGAAAATCAGAAAGCCGACGATGCTGATCAGAAACAGACTGATGTACGGCCGGACATAGCCAAGCAGGCGGAAGTAGATTTTCAAGCTCGATGGGCTTGCGGAGAGACTGGAGTCGGTCATATCACGCGTTTGTCGATAAAAAGGACGCTGACTTTAGCACAGCTTCTTCAGGGTTCTGGCAATCGCATAAAGGCTGTTATTGTTAGACGTCGAATCAAGCATCAAATAGCCATCACCCCGAAATGGCCGATCAACTTCAGGATTGAATCTCTCAGCATGCAACTCAGCGGTTTCAATAGTGCGTCAAATCGAG
Source organism: Pseudomonas mucoides (assembly GCF_015461845.1). GTDB lineage: Bacteria > Pseudomonadota > Gammaproteobacteria > Pseudomonadales > Pseudomonadaceae > Aquipseudomonas > Aquipseudomonas mucoides. Next base: position 242,574 of record NZ_JACOPW010000009.1, read on the forward strand.
TTTTCGATTTCATTTGCCTCTGGATTCTTCCACTCGGCTATCTCTTGCTCCTGTGTGCCCTGTTCTTCCTGCCGGGCCGAAGTTTGCACCACAAGCTTTTTTATGGCTTGTTCAGCATTCCAGCGCTGATCGCCCTGTGCCTGCGTCCCCGGGAACTCAAGGAAATGATTCGTGAACCGGTGTTCGTCGCCGTGTTGGTGTTCGCGGCCTGGGCGCTATTGAGTTTGTGCTGGGGACCGGACAAGGGGGGCTTCGTCGGCCAGTTCAAACCACCGCTGCATACCTTGTTGTTGTTTGTCGGTTGCTATTTTCTGGTGCGCTATCGCAGCGAAATCATCCAGCCTTTGCTATTCACCGCGGCAATAGTCGGACTGATCGGTACCACCCACGATCTGTTCCTGTTCGCCCGCGTGTACCAGCCCGGCCTGCGATTGATCGGTGGTGGCGCGTTCGACAATCCGCTGCTGAGCTCTCACATGTACGGTTTTTACGCAGCCTACTGGATGAGCATGAGCATGATCTGCAAGCGCCGCCGGATGCTCTGGCTGAGCTTCCCGGCGCTGGCAATCATGTTCGCCGCCGTGATCGCCACGGGCTCCAGGACACCGCTGGTTGCACTGACGATGGCAGCACTCTGGCTGGGCTTCATTTGCTGGAACCGTCGCTCCGTCGTATTGCTAGGTGCGTTGGTTGCCGGCGGCGCTACGGTTTATGGGCTGTTTGCGCGAATGATCATTCTACGAGGCGACTCTTACCGCCTCGAAATCTGGCAACTGGCCTTGCAGAAAATTGCCGACCACCCCTGGATCGGTCATGGTTATAACGCCAATCTGGCCATCGACCCTGGCATTGGCGTCAACTATCAGGAGCCTCACAGTTTTGTCCTCGGCGTGCTCTATTACGTCGGCATTCTGGGTTTGCTGCCTTGGTTGTTTGCCCAGCTATGGGGACTGTTCAGCAGTTGGCGCAATCGTCTGCAACCGCTGTTTATCATGGCCTCGACCTGGCTGATATTCGGTATCGGCGCAGGCCTGACCGAGGGCGGCGGCATCATCTCCCGACCCAAGGAGCATTGGTTCCTGCTGTGGATCCCGCTGGCTTTGATCGTCGCGCTCAGCATCAACCAGCGCGCCAGACGCTTGCTGACGATGCCCGTCAAGACACTGGCGCCGATCGCCCAGCAACAACTGACTGCCAATGCGCAGGTGATCGAAGAAGATGGCCTGGGCCCTAAAGTCCTGCGCCTGCTCGATGGCAGCTTCCTCAAGCTGTTTCGTGGCCGCCGCTGGTACACCTCGGGCAGTTTCAACCCCTACTCCGAACGCTTTGCCGTCAACAGCGAGCAATTGCGCAACCTGGGGATCCCTACCCCGCCTATTCTTGCCCTTTATCGCCTCGCGGACGGCAGCAGTGCCGTGCACTATTCGCCGCTGCCCGGCAATACGCTGCGCCAGGTCCTGCAAGGCATTACCGCGCCGGCGGTGCGTCAAGCGCTGGTGGAGCGTTTCGGCAAGTTCATGGCCCAACTGCATGAACAAGGCGTTTATTTCCGCTCACTGCACTTGGGCAATGTGCTGGTGCTCGAGGATGGAGAGTTTGGTTTGATCGATGTGGCTGACCTGCGCATTTACCCTTCTTCCTTGAGCCTGGCGCTGCGTCAGCGCAATCTGCGCCATATGCAGCGCTACACGGTGGACCGGCGCTGGTTGTTCGAAGAACACTTCGAGGCGCTGCTTCAGGGCTACGCCATGACGGCACCCAAGTCCGCTGTCGAGAATCTGCACCGGCAAGTGCTGGCCGGGAGCACCCCGGCCCGGGCTCATTGATGACTGAAACCAACCCACTCATTGCGCTGGCAGCTTATCTGCTAGCCATTGCGACTTCGGCCCTGTTGTTGCGCGCAGTGCCGAAAATCGCCCGACACATCGAACATTCCGGTGAAAGCCGCTATGCCAGCATTGATGGGCTGCGCGGTTATCTGGCGTTCGGCGTGTTCGTGCACCACTCGATCATTACCTTGATCTTCCTGCGCACGGGCGTGATTGATTTTCCGCCCAGCAATCTCTACTCACAGCTCGGACAGGGCAGTGTCGCGCTGTTTTTCATGATCACCGGCTTCCTGTTCTGGAACCGATTGCTCACCCAGGGACGCCAGCACGACTGGCTGGCCTTCGCCATATCGCGGTTTTTTCGCCTCTACCCGCTGTACTTGCCGCTGATGCTGATCGTGTTTATCACGGTGTTCTACCTGCAGAACTGGGAGCTCAAGGACTCCGGCATGCGCTTTTTCGGCCAGATCCTGGCCTGGCTGACCTTCGACCGCCCGGACGTCAACCAATACCACCAAACCGGCATGCTGATCTCCAATGTCACCTGGACCCTGGGCTACGAGGTGTTTTTCTATATGGCACTGCCCCTTGCCGGCATGGTGTTTATCTACCGGGGCAGTTGGTTGCAAGTGGTGTTGTGCCTGATCGGCATTGTCGCCCTGTACAAAGTGATTGGCCTGGAGCACTCGCTGAAGAAACACTTTATGGCGAGTTTTCTCGGCGGTATCGGCGCTGCGTACTGGATTCGCAGGCCGCAACTGGTGGCCTGGAGTCAGACGCGAATGGCGGGGATTATCGCGCTGCTGGCATTGGCGATTGCCTTCACGGCATTCAACCGTGCCTTCAGCGTGAGGCCAATACTGCTCATGTCATTGTTTTTCGTGATTGTGGCGTCCGGCAACACCCTGTTCGGCGCGCTGAAACCACGCAGCATTCGCTGGCTCGGTGAAATCAGCTACAGCACCTATTTGCTGCACGGCTTCGTACTGTGGGTGTTGATCCAGCGCCTGCCGATGGCGCTTGATCTGGACGCTCGCGATATCTGGACCTTCCTGCCGCTGCTGGCTGTCTGCAGTTGCCTGTTGATCATCATCAGCAGCCTGACGTTCCTGTACATCGAGAAGCCGGGCATCACGGCCGGCAGGAAAGTGTTGCAGTGGCTGCGTCAACGCAAAAAAGCCGACAAGGCTCTGGCAGAGAAAGTCGCTCGCTGAAGCATCGCACATCCTTGTTGCAGCTGGCGAAGCCAGCTGCAAAGTGTGCATCAATGCAGGGTCAGTCTTTTTCCAGCGGTGAAAAGTACAGCCGCCCCAGACCACGCCAGGTTTTCTTGTTCCAGGCCTTCAACGGGATCTGCGCCAGCAGTTCGCGGGCCAGTTTGCGATCGCGGTTGGCGGTCTTGAGAAACATCGAGCTGAGAAACTTGTAGCGAACCTCGTCGTACAGCGGATGATCGCTGAACAGCGCATAGGAACGCAGGATGTTATCGATCATGAAGCGGTGATTTTTATAGGAGTTGGTGGGGTGCTTGCGATAGCGCGCCATCAACACATTCAGGCCGTCGATAAAGTACCCGGCGTGGGTCACCTTCAGTTCGATCAGCAGGTCTTCCAGGCGAATGTTCGGATCGAACCCGCCGACCTTGTCCAGCGCTTCCCGACGGATCATCAGGGTCGGGGCCGGTGGATAAGGTTTACGTTCCAGGAACATGTCATCGAAGTCCAGACGGCGAAACGGCACATCACGTCGCTGACGCTTCTCCGGGTACAGATTGCCGTCGGCGTCGATCAGCTCGATGTTGCCGGCGCAGATACCCACCTCGGGCTTGCCATCCATGTACTCAACCTGAATAGCGATGCGTTCCGGCAGCATGATGTCGTCGGAGCCGAATGGCGCGATCAAACTGCCGTTTGAGCGCGCGATGGCAGCGTTGAGCGTGTTCGTCAGGCCCTGATTCTGTTGAACCCGAAAATCGAATCCATATTGCGCCTGCAGCGCACTGATGCGTTCGACGCTGTCGTCTTTGGAGCCGTCGTCAACCACCAGCAGTTCGATGTTTTTGTAGGTCTGATTGAGGACGCTGAGAATGCTTTGCTCAATATAGGGACCGTGGTTGTACGACGCGATGATGACCGTGACGAGAGGTTGCGTGGTACTCATGGCTGCTCCTTGCGGGCTTGATCCAAACCGGAGTCGATCAGGTTCAGGTACTCCTGGCGGAACACCTCGATGTCATGTTGTTCCTGCAGATAACGGTAGGCCTGCTCGCCCTTGGCCTTGAGCTCGTCATCCGACAACCCGAGGTAGGTATCCAGCGCCGCGACCAGGCTCGGCACATCCTTGGGCGTAATCGCCAGCCCGCCTGCCCCTTCAATCAGCGGCAGCATGGCCGGCACGTTGGAGGCGATCACCGGCAGATGCCCGCTCATGCCTTCGAGCAGCGCCAACCCAAGGCCTTCCGCCAGGGATGGCATGGTCCAGATGTCGAAAGCGCGGATGTACTGCAAGGCGATTTCCTTGAAACCCAGCAGGTGCGCGCGCCCGGACAGGCCCAGGCGTTCGATCTCGGCCTTCAGGCGCGACTCTTCACGACCGGCACCGATGATCGCCAATTGAGTGTTCGGGTATTTGTCCTTGAGCGCGGCAAACGCCTGCAACAGATAGGTGTGGCCCTTTACCGGCACCAGACGCCCCAATGCGCCAATCAGGCGCACCGACGGATCAATGCCCAGCATTTCGCGGGCGCGCTCGCGGCTGTGCTGCAAACCTTCGGCCTGCTCGATGTCGATGGCATTGGTGATCGCGTAGGTGTTCTGGTCGGTGAAACCGCAATCGCAGTCCAGCAGGTACTGCTTGACCGCTGGGGACACACCGACAAAACGCCAGTGACGATCGATCAGTCGCTGGGTCTGGCGGCGCCGGTAAAACCGGTCGTACTCGCCGAAACCGTGGGAAATGCCGATGCACAGCGGTACTTTCAACCAGCGGTTAAGCGTCAACATCATGTTCACGGGCTTGAAGCGGTTACAGATCACCACGTCGAACTTTTCCGCACGGCAAAACTTGTACAGCGTCCACATCGCCCGCAGGCGCATGCCCTTGAGGGATTTGTCGGAAAACTCGAAATACACCGAACGGTCGGCCCGGCTTATCGCCTCACCCGGCCCGGGTTTGCCGCGCAGGAACGCCGCCGTTACTTCGTAGCGCTCGTTCGGCAAGGCCTTGACGATCTGCTCCGCGAGGTCGGCAAAATCATGGGCTTTGACGTTGTAGTCAGGCTGCAATTGCAGAACCTTTAGCCGCTGGCTCATAACTCTCCCCGCTGCGAAGCGTTTATTGGTGTGTGCTTGAGTATCCACAAGAGCTCGTGACGTCGAACCGCCTTGCGAAAGAATTCGTTCTCGCCGTAGGCCGGCGGTTTGCGCCTGGCCAACAGCCGCTGGATCAATCGGCGCAGACGACGCTTGAACGGCATCGGCGGTTGCAGGTCATGCATCATGCCCAACGCCATGGCTTTATCGCGCTGAAGCTCCAACGACAATGGCAGGCAGCAAGGCTGCATCGGCATGGCCGGGTCAAAGGCTGGCGGCAACGCGACACCATGACCGGCGTCGCCCATTGGCCAGCGGTCGTTGTCGTGCAGATGGTTGGCATAACCAAGCAGTGTGGTCGGCTGCCATTCCAGGCCTTTCAAGGCTTCGAGGACCGCTTGTTGCGCACAGATATGATCGGGGTGCGGATCGAGGGTCGGGTGCGGTAGCACGATCACTTCGGGACGTGCTCGCAGTAATAATTCACGCAGGTCGGCCAGCAAGTTATTCCAGGTCGGCGCTCCGTCGGTATCGCCCGGCAGGGCAAACGGGTTCAACTGGCGAAACAGCCGCGTGTCGCTCAGGTCCGCTTCCCGCGACGCGATCGGTTGCGTCGGCGTGGCCTGCATCGCCGCCAGTTGCAGACAGAAATAACCCAGCTGCACGCAATGCGCTTGCGGCACGCCAGCCCAGCGCGGCACCGCGATGCTGTCCCAAGCCCGCAAACGTCCCTTGAGGCGCGCGGCCTCGACCTTGTTCAGACCGATCTGTTGATAATGCTCGGCTTCGATTTCACCGGCGGTCAGGGTGACGATCCAGGCTTCATCGGCCTGGCTGTACAAACCGTAGGCGGCCAGTTCGGCATCGTCGGCGTGTGGCGCAATCACCATCACCCGTTGACGACGGAAGTCGGGTTGCTCCAACGCCCACAGCACCGGCTCGCCGAGCAGGCGGCAGAAGCGTCCACGCAGACGCAACTCGCCGCGCGACAGTACTTGCGCCTGACCACTGAGGTTCAGGTAGCGCAGGCCGTTAACGCCACGCTCGAAGGTTTGGCAGTCCGGGTTATCGCCACCCGACAACGCCACCACTGGATCGAAAAAGCGTCCCAGCCAGCTGCTTTTTACTCGCAGCGCCAACACCAGTGTGGCGTCGTCGACGAGCATTACGCCGTCATCCAGCCGCAAACGCTCACCGTCCAGGTGCACCTTGGGTTGCGGGGTGTAGGCCGGGAAGCTGTAGTGGTAATCGTCTTGGGGGGAATAAAACAGGTGGTCGGCGAACCAGGCCTCATGGGCAATCCAGCCCAGCACGGCAAGCACCAACGGCAGCCACCAGGCCACCAGCACGCCAAGGGCAATCAACAGCACCAGCGCAATCAACAGGCTGATGCGTTTGTTGCGCCGATGGCGCTTGAGCAGTTGCTGTTTGCGGCTCATGGGTTCACTCACACGGTAAAAACCGGCACAGGATTGCACCAGCGGTCCTTGTATTCCCGGTCGGCGCGGCCGAAGGAAAACCGCAAAGGCTTGTCGAGGGCGCGAGCGTGTTCCCAGGCACTTTGCGTGTTGAGGAAACTCAGTACACTGCCAGGGCTGAACTCGCGGGTTTCGGGATCGACGCCACCGTTGATGTACTCGACGCTGATCCATTCCGGCGCTTCGACGCGGTACACCAGTTGAATCGCTATCGGTGCATCGTTGAGGAAAATCACCGAGCCGATCAGCAAGTCGCGCAGCAGCTCGACCACCTCGCCCATGCGCTCTGCACCCGTGGCCGGGAAGCCCCAGCGGCGCTGGAAAAGGTCGCAATAAATCGCGGCCAGCTCAGCACTGGAAAATTCGGAGACAGGACGCACAACGCCACCGGCTTCTTCCAGCAGGCGCAATTCACGGCGCTGGTTGTAGCGGAATTTTTTCGACAGTTCTTCGGGCGTGCGCGCCATGGCCAGTTGTTCGGCCTGTAGCTTGATATCGCTGAAACGGCCTTCGTTGAGGGCCGACAGATAACGCCCGCGATGGCGCAGCGGTGCGTGTGCATCGGCGGCCGCCGGCAGGATCACCTCGGCATTGCCGAGGTCGAACAAGCCTTTTTTGCCACAGCGCTTGAGCACGTCTTTGGACAGCGCCAGGTCGCGCCCCCAGGTCGGGATGGCGGCTTTCACTTCACCGTTTTGCTCCCAGGCCAGGTAGCGCACAGGGATCTCGGCCAACTGCGCCAGGCGCTCAACCACCATGGGATGCGTCGCGACGCTACCGCCAAAACGCTGCCACGCCTGTGCATAAGTCGGGGCGTCGATCACCGTCCAGCCACGTTCGCGCCAGCCTTGAAATCGGTTGAGCATCAGCCCCTCGGTGCCAGTTCTGTGACGTGTGGCATATGCCAGAAAGCCTCGCGCACGGCGCGGTCGGAGAATCGCTCACGCAAGCGGTCGAGCATCAACTCGGCACACTGGTGACGCTGCTGCTCGTCCATCGCGGCCAGATGGTGCAGCCCTTGAGCCAGGCGCTCGGCATCGCCCAACGGGAACAGGATGCCGACCCCTTCAACGACTTCCCTCGCGCCACCGCACGCGGTCGCGATCAACGGCACGCCCGCGGCCATGGCTTCGAGCAGCACCATGCCGAACGGTTCGTGATCGGAGCTCAGGGCGAACACATCGAAGGCACGGAAGTAGCGACGAGCATCCGGTACTTGACCGAGAAACAGCACCCGATCGCCTATACCCAGTTCCCGGGCCAGTTCCTTGAGGTCCTGTTCCAGTCGACCTTTACCGAGAATCACCAGTTGGCTGTTGGCCGGCAACTGCGGTAATGCCAAGGCAAAACCATGCAGCAGCGTGTTCTGGTCCTTGTCCGGATGCAGTCGTCCGACGTTACCGACAATCCAGGCATCCGCCGCCAGGCCCAGGGTTTCCCGAGCCTCGCGAACCGACACCTGGCTGGTCTGTAACGCCGGGACATCGATCCGGTTATAGAGCGTCTGAATTCGCCCGGCCGGCCATTTCGGCAGGCAGCTGCGCATGTCGTCACGCACCGAGTCGGAGATTCCGAGCAGGCTGAGGCGCTTGCGGAAGATATGAGCGAACAGCTTGCGAGTGCCGCGCTTGTAATCGCCATACCCGTGATGCACACCGATGACCGGCAGCGAAGTCCCAAGCAGCGCGATGTAGATCGGCTTGAAGCGGTGGGCAATGCAGAAACTGAAATTGCGCGAAGCGGCGATCTTGCGCAGATCGCCGATGGCGCCCAGCTTCAGGCCACGAATGGCCTTGGAGCTGTATTCCATGAACAGCACTTCATCGGAAGCGCAGCCCGCAGCGACTTCACTGTCGGCGGCCCCGGTCAGAAAGACCGTGGTCACTCGATAGCCGGTCCCCGCGAACAGGCTGGCGTACTGCCGAGCGCAGTCCAGAAACGGGCCGTCATAGCCGTGACAGAACTGCAACACATGGCGTTCAGCCGAGCGAGTCATATGCGTCAGCGCCCTCTTTAACCACCAGGATGTCTTCCATGATCAGATACTGTAGGTCAGAGCCGAAGAACATGTTCAGGGCATCGGTCGGCGAGCAGATCATCGGCTCGCCACGACGGTTGAGCGAGGTGTTCAGCGACACGCCGTTGCCGGTCAGCACTTCCAGCGCTTTCATCATGTCGTAGTAGCGCGGGTTGTACTCGCGCTTGAGCACCTGGGCCCGGGACGTACCGTCTTCGTGGACGACTTCCGGCACGCGGGTCTTCCACTCTTCAGCCACTTCAAAGGTGAAGGTCATGAACGGCGCCGGGTGATCGATCTTGATCATCTGCGGGGCCACGGTGTCGAGCATCGACGGGCAGAAAGGCCTCCAGCGCTCGCGGAACTTGATCTGGTGGTTGATACGGTCAGCCACGCCAACGGCGCTCGGGCAACCGATGATCGAACGACCGCCCAAGGCACGCGGACCGAACTCCATGCGCCCCTGGAACCAGGCCACCGGGTTGCCGTCGACCATGATTTTGGCGATGTTTTCCGGCATGTTGGCGAGCTTGCGCCAGACCGGTTTGCTCGGGTGACGGGCACAGGCAGCGAGCACGTCTTCGTTGGTGTACGACGGGCCGAGGTAGACGTGTTCCATCTTCTCGACCGGCACGCCACGGGCGTTAGACACATAAGCCGCCGCACCGACCGCCGTACCGGCATCACCGGATGCAGGCTGTACGAACAGCTCTTTGACGTCATCACGAGCGATGATTTTCTGGTTGAGCTTGACGTTCAACGCACAGCCACCGGCGTAGGCCAGCTTGCCGGTTTCCTTGAGCACGTCGCCCAGGTAGTAGTCGATCATCTGCAGCGCGATTTTTTCGAACAGCGCTTGAATGCTCGCGGCATAGTGGATGTACGGCTCGTCGGCGATGTCGCCTTCGCGCTTCGGTCCCAGCCACTCGATCAGCTTCGGCGAGAAGTAGTAGCCTTTGCCCTTCTCTTTGTAGCGACGCAGGCCGATGACGTTGGCGTAGTCGGTGTTGATCACCAGCTCGCCGTTTTCGAACGAAGCCAGGCGCGAGAAATCGTATTTGCTGGCGTCGCCGTACGGCGCCATGCCCATGACCTTGAACTCGCCGTCGAGCATATCGAAACCGAGGAACTCGGTGATCGCGCCATACAGGCCACCGAGGGAGTCCGGATCGAAGAATTCCTTGATCTTGTGGATCTTGCCGTTCTCGCCGTAACCGAAGAAGGTCGTGGCGTACTCACCCTTGCCGTCGATCCCCAGGATCGCGGTTTTCTTCTTGAAACCGGAGCAGTGGTAAGCACTGGAGGCGTGGGCCAGATGGTGCTCGACCGGCTCGATCTTGATTTTCTTCGGATCGAAGCCCAGTTGCTCGAGGCACCAGACAATCTTGTTGCGATAACGCTTGTAGCGACGGTTGCCCATCAGGATCGCGTCAAGCGCGCGGTCCGGGGCGTACCAGTAACGCTTGGCGTACTGCCAGCGAGCCTTGCCGAAAATACTGATCGGTGCGAATGGAATCGCCACCACATCTACGTCGGATGGCTTGATGCCCGCCTGTTCCAGGCAGAACTTCGCCGACTCGTAGGGCATGCGGTTCTTTGCATGTTTATCGCGCACAAAGCGCTCTTCTTCAGCCGCCGCGACCAGCTTGCCGTCGATGTACAAGGCTGCGGAAGGATCATGGCTAAGGGCGCCGGACAGGCCAAGAATCGTCAATGCCACAGGGGTCTAGCCTCTTTAGTCTGCATGCAGGCGACAAGCGCCTCAAAAATTAATGTGCCCTCGCAAGCGGCGAGAGACAGCTAAAGGGCGGGATTATAGCGTAAACATGGCGGGAATGACCCAGCGCTTATTGTCCTACAAGGGAGGAAAGCATGAGGCCCCGCTTATCCTCGGCCCGGGCGCCAGTAAATGCTGAGATTGCCATCTGTAGCCTGGCGGTAGATCGTATACGGCAAGGACACGGTATCGAAGACACCCGACAGGCCCAGGTCCAGCAGCACGAACGGCACGAGGAAGCCGGTGGGATTCGGCGGGGCATTCAACACACAAAAGTCATAGGCCAGGCCGCTATAAATGCGGGGAATGGATTGACAGTAGGTTTTTTGTTTCCTGAGACTGCGGGCTGCGTCCTCATCAGCTTGCAACACCGTCATCGTGGTCCCGCAGCCGGTCAGTGCGAGCGAGAAAGCAGCCAACATAACAGCCATTTTTATGGTCAAGATTTGCCCTCCGTGAACGTCAGGCAAATTAGCATCGCGGCTATTCAGGGCACAGTTCATGGGGTCTGTAGATCACGTAGGACAATTCATCAGAACTCGTCCTCTAGATCTCAGGCGGCGGGTCTGGCCGTCGTCGGAACGCCGCCCGGAGCAGGCTCACTCCTACACTGGATCTGCGTCGTGCACAAAACCACTGTGGGAGCGAGCCTGCTCCCGATAGGACCGAAGGTCCGATTCAGGCGGCGCCGGAGATATCCTTGGGAAGACGCTGATCAATGACCTGATACAGCGCGCTGCTCTCAGGCCAATTGCGCATGAACCGTGCCCGATCCCGCGCATAGGCCGGGGCAAAGCTGCCCACCGAGCCATGCTGACACATCGAATCCAGGTCAATCAGCGCCCAGCGATCTTCCTGCCAGAACAGGTTGTGGCCCTTGAAGTCACCATGGCTGATGCGCGCGCCGATCAGTTCGGCGAACAAATGATCCAGCGCCAGCAACTCCGCCTCCGGCGCATGGCCGTTTTCAACGTAGGGCGCAAAACGCTCGATGATGTCCGGACCCGGCAAATACTCAGTCACCAGATAGGCCCGACTGCGCAACCAGAGAAACCGCGTCTCCAGCAGCGCCAACGGCTTGGGCGTGGCAATGCCGAGGAATGCCAGGCGATTGCCTTCACGCCACGAATGCCACGCACGGCTCGGACGCCAGAAGCGTTTGAGCCAATGGGCAAAGCCTTTGATGTTGTAGCGCTTGATCACCAGCGTCCGACCATCAATATCGACTTTTCCTACACTCGCCGCGCCGCCGGTCTTGTACAAATGGCCTTGATCGAGCAGGGCATCGGCCTGCCCCAGCACCGGCAGCATCGCGGCCTCTTCCTCGCGACGAATCGCCCGCAGCCCGAACGCCCCGCGCTGGACGCTGAACAGCGTGCAATCGCGGCCGACCTTGATCAGAAAGTCTTTCAAACGCCAGGCGCGAACCTTATCGATCTGCTTCTGCAAGGCCTCCATGGGCAAGGCGTGCTCGCCGTTGCTCAACAAGTAATACACCAGCAGTTCTTCGATGAACGGCTCCAGCGTCTTGGGCAACTGCGCAAAAAATACGCCGAGGTTTTCCAGGACTTTGTTGCGCGACAGCGGTTGGCCCGGCGTTTCAGCACAGACACCGCCGCCATCGATCAAATACAAGCGGCCGCGCTGACGCAGCAGGTTGTCCAAGTGCAGGTCTTCCTGCCAGAGTCCCTTGCGATGCATTTGGCCGATTGCGCCCAATGCCTCGGCAATCACGGCCCCTTGCATGTCCGCCAACACGGGCAAGTGTTCGACTATTTTCCAGGTCTCCCCCAGGCTCTCGGCGCCTTCGAGGAAATCGAACAGCAGCCAGCCACCCTCGCCTTCCTTTAGCCCATCCGCCAGCAGTTGCGGTGTGGTCAGGCCTTGATCGGCCAGCAAACGCACGCCGGCCAGTTCACGCTGAAAATGCCGCGCCGCTTTGCTGCCGACCAATAATTTGGCCAGCACCGGACGGCCACGCCAGACACCGGCACCCACATAACGCTGCCCCGGCAAGACCCGCAGCAAGCTCAACAATTGCAAATCGGCGGGGCCTGCGGCATCGGCCAGAGGAATGCTCATGGGCAGGCTCGGGGTGCGGCCGGCGTTCTTCAGTTCGGACAAACGCATCAGCGGGTCTCCTTACGACTGCGCCGCGCAGTCAGACGTGACACCCAACTGTCCACCAACGCACTGTCCCGAGGCTGATCGACATAGACCGCCAGCAATTCGCGCAACTGCGCGTCGGTCCACTCCGGCGCGCGACGCAGCAACGGTTCCAGATCCTTGACCCGGTCACGTTGACCGAACAACAGCGGCCGGGTCTTTTCCAGGTCGATCAACTGAGCCAGATAGCCGTCGCCGCTCGCCTGAAGAAAAATATGTTTGGGGTAGAAACAACCATGAACCTGACGCACGCCGTGCAGGCGCCGCGCCAGTTCGCCACAGGCTTTGAGGATGGCCGAATGTTGCGCCTCGCTCAGGTCCGACCAACGCTGCAACAGCGAATCCAGGTCATCCCAGCCGTCCAGCGCGCGAGTCAGCAGCACCGCGCGGACTTCACCGTTGATTTTACGCTCACCAAAAAACACCGCCTTCAGCGCCGGAATACCGAGTTTTTCATAGCGGCTGATGTTGCGAAATTCGCGGGCGAAGCTCGGCTCGCCGAAAGGCGCGTGGAAGGTACGCGTCAGGTAGTTGCTCTGGCGCTTGAGGTAAAAACCACGCCCCTCCAGATCCAGCCGAAACACACTGCTCCAGCCACCACCCGCGGTATTGGGCTCGTCCACAGCCTCGAGCTGTTTGGCCCAAAGCGCATCGAACGTGCCGAGGCCATGGCGCTCAAGCAGCGCACGGTCTTCAGCGGCCAGGAAATCAGTCATTCGCGTCCCTCGAAAAATCTCACCACGTGCCGGATGCGTTTCTTGTCGGCGGCATTCAGCCGGTCACGCTGGCGGTATTGCAGATAAAAGCGCAGGCGCTGGGTCGCCGACAGGTGGTATTTGGCCACCTTGTCGAGGCAGGCCAGGTCTTTGGTGATGCGGTACTTAAGCCAGAAGCCGTGCCAGAAATCGCCATTGGGGCAATCGATCAGGAACAGGCGGGCTTGATCATCGACCAGCAGGTTGCGCCACTTCAAATCGTTATGGGTAAAGCGATTGTCGTGCATGGTCCGGGTGTAACCGGCCAGCTGCCGACTGATCGCATCGACCCAGGCGCGGTCCGCCAACTTGGGATCACGCCGATCAGCGAGGGCCGACAAGTCTTCGGTGTTGGGCAACTCGCGGGTGATCATCGCCCCGCGGTCGTATGCCGCGCCGCGTCGCTCCAGGCCCCAGGCCACCACTTCGGCGGTAGGAATGCCCCACTTGGCGAAGCGCTTGAGGTTCTGCCATTCGGCTTTCACCCGGGGTTTGCCCAGGTAACGGCGCAGGCCTTTGCCGGCGCCGACGTAGCGTTTGACGTAGTAATTAATACCGTTGCGATTGACGCGAATGACCTCGGACAACAGGTCGCGAGTCAGCCGCTCACCTTGCAGCGCGAACACCGCTTCAAGGCTGCCAAAATCTTCTGCCAGATCGCTGTAAGCGGGCTCCAGTTTCCAACCCGCCATCAGAGCGCATCCCCATATCGCTGTTTACGGTCATAGAGTTTATTGGCCTTGCCCTCAAGCCAGGCGAGCAATGACGCTTCCTCGGCCAGAATCTGGCGCAGCGGCTGTTGGAAGTAGCCCTTGAGGAAACGCAATTTGTCACGCCGGGTCAGGCCAATGTCCAGGGCCGAAAAGTACAGTGCCGCCAGATCCTTGTTGCGCCAGCGCTGGGTGATCGCCGGGCGGGTCTGGGCACGGTGCAGGTCGATCACCGAGAGTTTGAAATCGTCAGCCGTCACCGGTTTATCGGTGTGCAGCAGGAAGTGGCAGATGTAGCAGTCGCGATGGTTGACCCCGGCGCGGTGCATCATGCCGGTCATGCGCGCGACTTCGGCGATCAGCGCACGCTTGAGCGCAGGCGCAGGCGGATGCTTGATCCAGTCGATGCTGAAGTCTTCGAGGCTGACGGTCGGCGCCAGTTCTTCGGTAACGATGAACGAGTGTTGATCTGCCGGGTTGCTGCCCTTCTCGCCGTAAGCCACGGCGGTCATGGTCGGCACGCCGACTTCTTGCAGGCGCTGAATGGCTTTCCATTCCTGACCCGCGCCGAGGACCGGCAGCTTGGCCGTCAACAGGTTCTTGAAGATCTCGCCCCAGCCAATGCCACGGTGGATCTTCACGAAAAAACCGTTGCCGTTCACTTCAGTGCGCAACGTCCGGCGCGCTTCCAGCTCACGGTAAACCTCGCCCTCGAGGCCTTCGACTTCGGTGAACGCATCGCGTCCGGCCCAAAGGCTCTTGAACGGTTCAGCCAGCATCAACTTCATTAAGCGTGCTCCGCCAGAATCACATCGGCCGCGTGTTGCGGCATGCTGTAGAGGTCGGCCGTCTCGGCAAAGGCCAGACCGTTGCGGCTCCAGGCCGCCCGTGCTTGAGCGTCGTTCAACATGCCCCTCAGGTACTGCGTCAGTTGGGCCTGCTCGAAGGGTTCGTCCAGCACCAGCCCGGCGTCGGCCTCGGCGATGTAATGGGCGTAACCACACACTGCGCTCACCAATACCGGCAACCCGGCCACCAGGGCTTCGAGCAACACGGTCCCGGTGTTTTCGTTGTACGCCGGGTGGATCAACAGGTCGGCACCGAGCAGGAAACGCGGGATATCGCTGCGCCCCTTGAGGAACGTCACGTTGTCGCCCAGCCCCAAAGCAGCGCTCTGCATCTGGAATAATTTGGGGTCATCCTGGCCAATTACAAACAGCCGGGTGCGCTTCTTCAGATCGGCGGGCAATGCGGCCAGCGCCTTGAGGCTACGATCCACGCCCTTGGTCTTGAACCCCGAGCCGATTTGCACCAGCAGCAGTTCATCGTCTTTCAGGTTGAACTCGGCACGGAAACCGGCACGAATTTCGGCCGCATTGGGCGGCGCGCGACGGTCCTGGGAAATTCCCGGTGGCAGCAGGTGAAAACGCTCCAGCGGCGTGTCGTAATGCTTGATGAACAGCGGCTGCTGCACTTCGGAAATCATCAGCACTTCGGTCTTGGCGTCCTTGGCGAACACCGCGCGCTCATACTCGGCAAAGTGTCGGTAACGGCCCCAACGCCGGTACAACGAGTGCCGCAGGTTCTGCGCCTTGTCTTCGAAGCAGCCGTCGGCGGCGTAGTAAACGTCCAGGCCCGGCATCTTGTTGAAACCGATCAAGCGGTCCACGGGGCGTTTGGCCAGGTCCGCTTCCATCCACTCACTGAGTTTTTCGTTACGGCGATGATTGAACAGCGCCTTGACCGGTGCCACCAGCACTTCGAAACCCGGCGGAACGTCGCCCTCCCAGATCAGCGTGTAGACACGGATCTGATGGCCACGCTGCTGACATTCAAGGGCGATGCGCATGAAGTCACGCTGCAGCCCTCCGAACGGAAAATACTTGTACAAGACGAATGCCAATTGCATCAGCGCAGCTCCTCAGCCAGTAACAACGTGCTCAGTCGGGTCGCGACACGCTCGGGATTCAGACGCGTGAAGCACAGCGGCCACTCGCGTTTCAGGTTGAACTGACGGGCATCCTGTTCCGTCGGTTGATACGTGCATTTCTTTTGCAGGCACGGTGCGCAGGGGAAGTCGCTGGCGATGTGAATCTGCGCTTTACCGTAGGCGCCGGTCAGGCCCGGGTTGGTCGGGCCGAACAGCGACAGGGTCGGGACGTCGAGCGCGGCGGCCAGATGACCAAGGCCGGTGTCCACGGCGACACAGGCCTGCGCGCTGGCCAGCACTTTGCCGACACCGGCCAGGTTCAGTTTGGGCAGCACTTCGACATGGCGGAACCCGGCGGCGATGCGCTCGGCCCGGGCTTTCTCGATCGGGTTGCCCCACGGCAGTTTCACGCCGACGCCCAGATAACCAACGCGTTCGGCCAGCTCACGCCAGTAGGCTTCCGGCCAGTGTTTGGTGTCCCACGTGGTGCCATGCAGGAACAGCACATACGGATTCTTGCGTGGCAGTTCGACCAGGCGTTCGACGTTCAGGCCGTAATCGCCCAGGCCTTTGGGCAAGTCGTAGCCCAACGCCAGGGCGAACAATTGACGCACCCGCTCCACCGCGTGCTGTCCACGGCCCACCGCCAGGCGGCGGGAGTAGAAGCGTGCAGCCACCGGCTCGCGCGCCGAATCCTTGTCCAGCCCGGCGACCGGCGCCTTGACGTAGCGTGTCAGCCAGGCGCTCTTCAGCAGGCCTTGGGCGTCGATCACCAGATCATATTTTTCGGCACGAATGCTTTGTTTGAAGCGCTTCCACTCGCCACTCTTGATGGTTTGCCAGAGGTTCTTGCGCCAGCGACGGATCGCCACCGGGATCACCTTGCCCACGGCCGGGTGCCAGGTCGGAATCTCGGCGAAGCCTTCTTCCACCACCCAGTCGAACGTGATGCCGGGGATCGCCCGCGCCGCATCGGTCAGCGCCGGCAACGCGTGAATCACGTCGCCCAGCGAAGAAGTCTTGATCAGCAGAACCCGCAAACTATTTGACCTCGACCACAGTGCCCTGCAACCGCTGCAAGGCTTCGTTCACGGCTTGCGGCATCAGCTGGCGCAAGCAGTTGTAATGACCGAAACGGCACGTGCGATCGAAGCACGGACTGCATTCGATGCCCAGGCGTACCACTTCGACATGCTCGGCCAGCGGCGGGGTAAAGCCCGGCGATGTCGAGCCATAGACGGCCACCAGCGGGCGGTTCAACGCGGCGGCGACGTGCATCAGGCCGGAGTCGTTGGACACCACCGCGTCAGCGCAGGACATCAGGTCGATGGCTTCCGCCAGCGAGGTGCCACCGCTGAGGTTGACCGACTCTTCACGCAGGCCGGGAATCAGCCGCGCACGGATGTCTTCGCCCACCGCGTGATCGTTTTTCGAACCGAACAGCCAGACTTGCCAGCCTTCGCGAATCTTCGCTTCGGCGACCTTGGCGTAATGCTCGGATGGCCAGCGCTTGGCCTCGCCGAACTCGGCGCCGGGGCACAGGACCAGCACCGGACGGTCGAGGGTCAGGTCGAATTTGGCCAGCGTCGCTTCGCGGGTGACCGGGTCGATCTGCAAGCTCGGGCGAGGATAAGGGGTCGGCAGTTCGGCGCCGGGCTCAAACGCCAGGGCCATGAAGCGCTCGATCATCAACGGATAACGTTCTTTATCCAGCGTGCGCACGTCATTGAGCAGGCCGTAGCGGAACTCGCCACGCCAGCCAGTGCGTTTGGGGATGCCGGCGAAGAACGGCACCAGCGCCGACTTCAGCGAATTGGGCAGCAAAATCGCCTGGTCGTACTGGCCGGCCAGGGATTTTCCGATGCGCCGACGGGTCGCCAGCTCCAAGGCACCGTGGCCGAGCGGAAAGCTCAAGGCCTGCCGGACTTCGGGCATGCGCTCCAGGATCGGCCGGCTCCACTCGGGGGCCAGGACGTCGATTTCGCATTGCGGGTGGCGTTGCTTGAGGCACTGAAACAGTGTCTGCGCCATCACCATGTCACCGACCCAACTGGGCCCAACGATCAGAATTTTCATGTGGCTTCCAAAAACGAACCGGGGAGGCCTACGCCTCCCCGCCTCGAGAATTCTACAAAACACTGCAGATCTACTGTGGGAGCAAGCCTGCACACGAGAGGGGCGTTACATCCAACATCAACGTCGCCTGAGACTCCGCAATCGCGGGCAAGCCCACTCCCACAGGGTTTTGCGCTCTGTCCTGCTTCTGCAATTCACCGCAGATCACTGTGGGAGCGGGCTTGCCCGCGATTGCGCAGTGACAGTCAGCATAAATGTTGTATGTGACGGCCCTCTCGCGAGCAAGCCCGCTCCCACATGGGGTATCCAGCGTTACAACTATCCTGTTTCAGCTTAACCCCAGCTCGCGCCAGATCCGCACTACCTGCCGGCGTTCATCGACAAACTGATCGCCTGGTATCACCCCGGCGTCCTTCTGCAAGGCCTGCCGGTGAGCGGCGGAGCGGTAGGCTTTATAGGCCTCGCGCAACAAGTTGGCGTCTTCGACGGGCATCAGCCCTTCGTGCTCCAGCTCTTCCAGAATGCGGATGTTGTCGGTCCAGCGCAGCAATGGCGGGTGTGTTTCGGACCACGCCAGGGCCGCGTATTGCACCATAAATTCAATATCGACGATACCTCCGGCGTCCTGCTTGAGATCGAACGGCGCCGTGGCCTCGAAGGCATTTGCCCCGGTGCCGGCCGCGGTGCTCTTGCTGCCAAGGTTGTCGCGCATCTTGGCGCGCATCTCGCTGACCTCCTGACGCAAGGTCGACAGGTCCCGCGCCTTGCCCAATATCGCCGCGCGCACTTTCTCGAACGCCTGGCCGACATCCTGACTGCCCACTAGTACCCGCGCTCGCACCAACGCCTGATGCTCCCAGGTCCAGGCTTCATTTTCCTGATAGCGGGCAAACGCCCCCAGCGAACTGACCAACAACCCCGATGCACCGGACGGTCGCAGGCGCATGTCCACTTCATACAGCTGGCCGGAGTTGGTCTGCGCCGTCAGCAAGTGAATGATCCGCTGCCCCAACCGAGTAAAAAATTGCGCGCCATCAATCGGTTTAGGCCCGTCGGTTTCTGCTTGCGGATCGCCGTCGTGGATAAACACCAGGTCAAGGTCCGAACCATGCCCCAATTCCAGTCCGCCGACTTTCCCATAACCGACAATGATGAAGCCGGGATCGCACAACGTGCCGTCGGTGCGCAGCGGCGTGCCGTACTTGGCCACAGTCTGGCGCCAGGCCAGGGCCAGCACTTGTTCCAGGATCGCTTCAGCGAGCCAGGTCAGGTAATCGCTGACTTTCATCAACGGCAGGCTGCCGGCAATTTCCGAGGCGGCGACGCGCAAGCGATGCGCCAGTTTGAAATGGCGCAGGGCTTCCATTTGCTGTTCGAGGTCGTCCTCGGGAATCCGCGTCAGGCGCTCGCGCAACTCGGCGGCCAGTTCCGGCGCCAGCGGCGGCTTGAATAGCCGGCCCTCGTTGAGCAATTCGTCGAGCAGCAGCGGGAAACGGGTGATCTGTTCAGCGATCCACGGGCTCGCAGCGCACAAGGTCAGCAAGCGGCGCAGCGCACCGGGGTTTTCGGTCAGCAACACCAGATACGCGGAGCGACGAGCCACGGCTTCCACCAGCGGCAGCACGCGCTCCAGCACCAGATCCGGATTGGCATGTTCAACGGCCTGAGCCAGCAAACGGGGAATAAAGGCATCAAGGCGTTCTCGGCCCAAGCGCTGCATCGCTCGCAATTGCGGGCTGCTGCGCAAACCGGCCAAGGCTTTCAGGGCTTTGGTGGCGTCCTTGAAACCGCCCTCCTCCAACTGACGGCAGGCCGCCTCTTCGTCCTGAGCCTCTTCCCACAGCGGCAGCCATTCGCCGCCGACCACCACTTCGCTTTCAGTGCCCTCCTCTTCATCGGGATCGGCAATCACCTGAGCGAAGTGCCAGGCCACACGACCACGCCAATACATCAGTTGCTCGTGGAAAGCGTCCCAGTCGGCGAAGCCCAACATAAAGGCAATACGCGCCTGATCCTGCGCGCCGTCAGGCAGCATCTGGGTCTGGCGGTCGGCAATCGCCTGGATCGCGTGCTCGGTGTAACGCAGGAATTCGTAGCCTTCGCGCAACTCGCTGATCACCGCCGGTGGCAGATAACCCTGACCTTCCAGCGTGCTCAGTACTTTTAATAGAGGGCGTTGTTGCAGGCTCAGGTCGCGGCCGCCGTGGATCAGCTGAAACGCCTGGGCAATAAATTCGACTTCACGGATGCCGCCGGAACCGAGCTTGATGTTGTCGGCCATGCCCTTGCGCCGCACTTCCTGCTGGATCAGCTGCTTCATGGTGCGCAGCGCTTCGATGGCCGAGAAATCCAGGTAACGCCGGTAAACGAACGGGCGCAGCATCTCCTGCAATTGCGCGCCGGCCACTTGATCGCCGGCCACCACCCGCGATTTGATCATCGCGTAGCGTTCCCAGTCGCGGCCCTGATCCTGGTAATACTGCTCCAGCGCATTGAAGCTCAAGACCAATGCACCGGCCGAACCGTATGGCCGCAAGCGCATGTCGACGCGGAACACGAAGCCGTCGACGGTCATCGGGTCCAGCGCCTTGATCAGGCGCTGGCCAAGACGGATGAAGAATTCCTGGTTATCCAGCGAGCGTTTCACCCCGACGGTTTCGCCGCCCTCGGGGTAGGCGAAGATCAGGTCGATGTCCGACGACAGATTGAGCTCCACGGCGCCGAGCTTGCCCATGCCGAGGATGACCATCTGCTGCGGCTCGCCACTGCGGCGGCCAGTCGGCACGCCGAATTGCTGGCAATGACGCGAATATAACCACTGATAGGCTTGATCGATGCTCGCATCGGCCATGTCCGAGAGGTCGCGGCAGGTCTGGACCAGATCGGCCTGACGGGTCAGGTCGCGCCAGATGATTCGCACTTGATGACGGGTGCGCTGGCGACGCAGGACGCGGCCGAGCTCGTCTTCGGTTTGCGCTGCATTCACCGCCGCCGCAATCTGCGCGCACAGCTCGCCGGGCGCGAAGCTGCGGTCCAGTTCGCCGGACTGCACCAGAGCCAGCAACATCAAAGGGTCACGCACACTCTGTTCAATCACAAAGTCGCTGGCCGCCGCGACACGGGCGAATTGCGCCCAGCGTTCAGGTGTCCAGGTCGACAGAGCATGGTCATCTTCAAGTGCCGCAACGGCGGCACGGAACGACTGCTCGGCACGGGTGACAAACGGCTGGAGAATGGCGGGCAGTTCGGCAAGCGCGGGAAGGCTCATGGTCTATCCTTGATCGGCGTAGAACGGGTTGCATGTAGTGAATTTTCATATTGCACTACGTGGAGGACTGTCGAACAAAAGTTAGAAATAGCTGAAAATTCTTTATTTTTGGCAGTGAACATCAAGCTTTCACCTTTTGTGGTTGGTAAAAGACCAACCTTAACGATTATTCTCACAACGCAGCCGGAGGCCACAAGCCATTCATCTGTAGTTTTACTACTCGTATATACATTCGAAAGGCTGAAATGCCCGAAGATTTGTAGTAAAACTACACGCCGCCGGAACAACCTCTCGGCAATCCAAGAATTTATATCGTCTGCCCACAAGGCCAGTCGCAAACTCAGGCAACCGATTCTGGAAGCCTTTCCGCCCTGGAGCAAGCCATGCAAGACCTCGATCCCGTCGAAACCCAGGAATGGCTGGACGCCCTGGAATCGGTTCTCGACAAAGAAGGCGAAGACCGCGCTCACTATCTGATGACCCGTATGGGCGAATTGGCGACCCGCAGCGGTTCGCAACTGCCTTACGCCATCACCACGCCATACCGCAACACCATTCCCGTTACCCACGAAGCACGCATGCCTGGCGACCTGTTCATGGAACGCCGCATTCGCTCGTTGGTACGCTGGAACGCGATGGCCATGGTGATGCGTACGAACCTGAAAGATTCTGACCTGGGCGGTCACATCTCCAGCTTCGCCTCCAGCGCCACCCTGTATGACATCGGCTTCAACTATTTCTTCCAGGCCCCGACCGACGAACACGGCGGCGACCTGATCTACTTCCAGGGCCACACCTCGCCAGGCGTTTACGCCCGTGCATTCATGGAAGGCCGCATCACCGAAGACCAGATGAACAACTTCCGCCAGGAAGTCGACGGTCACGGTTTGTCGTCCTACCCGCACCCTTGGCTGATGCCTGACTTCTGGCAGTTCCCGACCGTATCCATGGGGCTGGGCCCGATCCAGGCGATCTACCAGGCACGTTTCATGAAGTACCTGGAAGCCCGTGGCTTCATCCCGGAAGGCAAGCAGAAGGTCTGGTGCTTCCTGGGCGACGGCGAGTGTGACGAGCCGGAATCCCTGGGCGCGATCTCGCTGGCTGGCCGCGAGAAGCTCGACAACCTGATCTTCGTCATTAACTGCAACCTGCAGCGCCTCGACGGCCCGGTTCGCGGCAACGGCAAGATCATCCAGGAACTCGAAGGCGTTTTCCGCGGTGCTCAGTGGAACGTGACCAAAGTCATCTGGGGCCGTTTCTGGGACCCACTGCTGGCCAAGGACGTCGACGGTATCCTGCAACGTCGCATGGACGAAGTCATCGACGGCGAGTACCAGAACTACAAAGCCAAAGACGGCGCGTTCGTGCGTGAACACTTCTTCAACTCGCCAGAACTCAAGGCGATGGTTGCTGATCTGTCCGACGACGAGATCTGGAAACTCAACCGTGGCGGCCACGACCCGTACAAGGTCTATGCGGCGTACCACGAAGCGGTCAACCACAAAGAACAACCGACTGTCATCCTGGCCAAGACCATCAAGGGTTATGGCACCGGTGCCGGCGAAGCGAAGAACACCGCGCACAACACCAAGAAGGTTGATGTTGAAAGCCTGAAGCTGTTCCGCGATCGTTTCGACATCCCGGTCAAGGACGAAGAGCTGGAAAACCTGCCGTTCTTCAAGCCAGAGCCAAACAGCGCCGAAGCCCGCTACCTGAGCGAGCGCCGCACTGCACTGGGCGGTTTCGTACCACAGCGCCGCGCGCAGAGCTTCAGCGTGCCAACGCCGCCACTCGATACCCTCAAGGCAATCCTTGATGGCTCGGGCGACCGTGAGATTTCCACCACCATGGCGTTCGTGCGGATCCTCGCGCAACTGGTCAAGGACAAGGAAATCGGCTCGCGCATCGTTCCGATCATCCCGGACGAAGCCCGTACCTTCGGTATGGAAGGCATGTTCCGTCAGTTGGGCATCTACTCCTCCGTCGGCCAGCTCTACGAGCCAGTCGATAAAGACCAGGTGATGTTCTACAAGGAAGACAAGAAGGGCCAGATCCTCGAAGAAGGCATCAACGAAGCAGGCGCCATGAGCTCCTTCATCGCTGCCGGTACTTCGTACTCCAGCCACAACCAGCCAATGCTGCCGTTCTACATCTTCTACTCGATGTTCGGCTTCCAGCGTATCGGCGACCTCGCCTGGGCCGCTGGCGACAGCCGTACCCGTGGCTTCCTGATCGGCGGCACCGCCGGCCGGACCACACTGAACGGCGAAGGCCTGCAACACGAAGATGGTCACAGCCACATCCTGGCCGGCACCATCCCGAACTGCCGCACCTTTGATCCAACCTACGGCTATGAGCTGGCGGTGATCATCCAGGACGGCATGAAGAAGATGACCGAAGAGCAGCAGGACGTTTTCTACTACATCACCGTGATGAACGAGTCCTACCAGCAGCCAGCCATGCCGGCCGGTGTCGAGGAAGGCATCATCAAGGGCATGTACCTGCTCGAAGAAGACACCCGCGAAGCGGCACACCACGTTCAGCTGATGGGCTCCGGCACCATCCTGCGTGAAGTCCGTGAAGCGGCGAAGATTCTGCGTGAAGAGTTCAACGTCGGCGCTGACGTATGGAGCGTTACCAGCTTCAACGAACTGCGTCGCGATGGCCTGGCCGTCGAGCGCAGCAACCGCCTGCACCCGGGCCAGAAGCCTAAGCTGAGCTACGTCGAAGAGTGCCTGAACGGCCGTAAAGGTCCGGTCATCGCCTCTACCGACTACATGAAGTTGTTCGCTGAGCAAATTCGTCAGTGGGTCCCGTCCAAGGAATTCAAAGTCCTGGGCACCGACGGTTTCGGCCGCAGCGACAGCCGCAAGAAACTGCGTCATTTCTTCGAAGTCGACCGTCATTTCGTGGTGTTGGCAGCCCTGGAAGCATTGGCTGACCGTGGTGACATCGAACCTAAGGTTGTGGCTGAAGCCATCACCAAGTTCGGTATCAACCCGGAAAAACTCAACCCACTGGACTGCTGAGGAGAGATTCTGTGAGCGAACTCATTCGCGTACCTGACATCGGCAGCGGTGAAGGTGAAGTAATTGAACTGTTTGTGAAGGTCGGCGACCGTGTCGAAGCCGACCAGAGCATCCTGACGCTGGAATCGGACAAGGCGAGCATGGAAATTCCTGCGCCTAAAGCCGGCATCGTCAAAAGCATTAAAGTGAAGCTGGGCGATCGCCTGAAAGAAGGCGACGAACTGCTCGAGCTGGAAGTCGAAGGTGCCGCTGCTGCGGCCCCTGCGGCTGCCGCTGCGCCGGCTGCAAAAGCTGAAGCGAAACCGGCTGCTGCTCCTGCTGCCGCCGCCGCGCCAGCTGCTGCGCCGGCTACCGCTTCGATTCAGAAAGTGCACGTGCCGGACATCGGTTCGGCGGGCAAGGCCCAGATCATCGAGATCCAGGTCAAGGTCGGCGACACCGTCGAGGCTGATCAATCCTTGATCACCCTGGAATCCGACAAGGCGAGCATGGAAATCCCATCGCCCGCCGCTGGCGTGATCAAGGCCATCAGCGTCAAGCTCAACGACGAAGTCGGCACCGGCGACCTGATTCTGGATCTGGAAGTGGCAGGTGCTGCGGCCCCTGCTGCTGCTCCAGCTCAGGCTGCTGCACCTGCCGCCGCTGCTCCGGCACCTGCCGCTGCGGCCCCGGCTGCACCGGTTGCGGACAGCGTTCAGGACATTCACGTCCCGGACATCGGTTCGGCGGGCAAGGCCAAGATCATCGAAGTCCTGGTCAAGGCCGGCGACACCGTTGAAGCCGACCAGTCGCTGATCACCCTGGAATCCGACAAGGCGAGCATGGAAATCCCATCGCCTGCCGCTGGCGTGGTGGAAAGCGTTTCCATCAAGCTGGATGACGAAGTCGGTACCGGCGACCTGATCCTCAAGCTGAAAGTCAAAGGCGCTGCGCCTGCTGCTGCCCCGGCTCCGGCCGCCGCTGCTGCACCGAGTGCTCCGGCGCCAGCCGCTGCTGCACCTGCCGCCGCCGCACCGGCTGCCGCCCCGGTTGCTGCTCCAGCCAAGCCTGGCGCCAAAGTTCACGCCGGCCCGGCCGTGCGTCAACTGGCTCGCGAGTTCGGCGTCGAGCTGAACGCCGTCGGCGCCAGTGGCCCGCACGGTCGCATCCTCAAAGAAGACGTGCAGGTTTACGTCAAAGCGATGATGCAGAAGGCCAAGGAAGCACCGGCCGCTGCTGCCGGCGCAACCGGCGGCGCAGGCATCCCGCCAATTCCGGTCGTGGACTTCAGCCGCTTCGGTGAAACCGAAGAAGTGCCGATGACTCGCCTGATGCAAATCGGCGCGTCGAGCCTGCATCGCAGCTGGCTGAACATTCCGCACGTGACTCAGTTCGATTCGGCTGATATCACCGAACTGGAAGCGTTCCGTATCGCTCAGAAAGCCGTTGCAGAGAAGGCCGGTGTCAAGCTGACCATCCTGCCGCTGCTGCTCAAGTCCTGCGCGCATTTGCTCAAGGAACTGCCGGACTTCAACAGTTCGCTGGCACCCAGCGGCAAAGCGATCATCCGCAAGAAGTACGTGAACATCGGCTTCGCCGTCGACACCCCTGAAGGCCTGCTGGTACCGGTCATCAAGAACGTCGACCAGAAGAGCCTGTTGCAACTGGCAGCCGAAGCCGCTGCGCTGGCCGCCAAAGCCCGCGACAAAAAGCTCACCGCTGACGACATGCAAGGCGCCTGCTTCACCATTTCCAGCCTCGGCCACATTGGCGGCACCGGCTTCACGCCGATCGTCAACGCGCCGGAAGTGGCGATCCTCGGTGTTTCCAAGGCAACCATCCAGCCAGTCTGGGACGGCAAAGCCTTCCAGCCGAAACTGATGCTGCCACTGTCGCTGTCCTACGATCACCGCGTGATCAACGGCGCCGCTGCTGCACGCTTCACCCAGCGTCTGAGCAGCCTGCTGGCGGACATCCGCACCATCCTGCTGTAACACCGAGCGGCCCTCCTTCACCGGAGGGCCGCTCGCGTTCCACGTTTTCCGAGCGCCACGCTCGTACCTCAACCCCGCCAATTTGGCGGGGCTTTTTTTGCCCTGAATAAAGCTTCTTCCTACAGCAGCGGCTTACATTGCCCACAACTCAAGTCCACTTCCTCCCGATATTTTCTTCGAAGCAGCAACTAGTCTTAGTTGCACTGAAACTTAATAAAACCACATCAGCTACTTCCTGCTTCGCTAGCAATTACTTCGAATGGAATCGAACATGTTAAAACCGACTGTCGGCCCGATTATGGGCCACACTACAACTAATCACGCGCGCATTTTTCTGCGTGGAGAACTTCAAGATAATGCATTGGCATTTGCAGGGGTTCGTTATCGGCGCCAAGGCGAAGCCCATTGGTCCCGAGGCGAATTTGTTAAGTTGACGCGCTTGCGCGACATGGCCGATGTGATTGCGCTCAATGAGCTGGCCAGCGACACCGAGTACGAATATCAGGCCGGCTGGTTCAGCCCGATGAGCCCGGTGCATACCGTGGAAACGGTCCAGGAACTGCCACTGCAATGGCCACGGGAGATTTACCGGTTCCGCACTCGCTCCAGCAAGACCACCACGCCACGAGCTTACGTGGTCGGCTCTTGCCGCTATCTACGCATGACGGCAGGCATTGCGTCGGCGCCGAAACGGGGTGACCGGATTTTTGCCTCGATTGCCGATTTGACGCAGCAGGTTGACCCGCCTGTCAGCGCGATGCTGATGACCGGCGACCAAATCTATGTCGATGACCTGAACCTCGTTGCTCCCGACCGGGAATACAAGGAAATACTCAATAAGTATCGTGCAGCTTTTTCCCAACCGAACATATCCAGATTAATGTCCAATTTGCCGACCTACATGATCCTCGACGACCATGAAATAGAAGACAACTGGCCTGCCAACAAAAGCAAGGGCGATGCTTACTTATATAAAAACGCCATCGCGGCTTATGAGCTCTATCAAGCCAGCCACAGTCCGGCACATGAACTTCTGACCAACGGACAGATAAACAGAAAACTAGAACGTTATTGGTATCAGTTCACCGACGGTGATATTGAATGGTTTGTCACCGACAGCCGTACTCGCCGCAACCTGTCCGCCGATGATCGCCGTATCCTTGATGAAGAACAGGAACAAACACTGCTCAAATGGCTGATCCACAGCCCGGCCCGGGTCAAATTCGTGGTCACTAGCGTGATGTTCTACCCCGACCGCAAACGCCATGGCGATGACGCCTGGAAGGCCTTTCCAGAACAACGCCTGCGGTTGCTGGAGACGATTCGCACGCACCGCATCAAGAACGTCATCTTCGTGTCGGGCGATGTCCACGGCTCCTTGACCAGTCGCCTGACCCACAGCGCAAACCCGGACTTCGAGGTGCACACCGTTGTCTCTTCGCCGCTGTGCAACAGCAAACTGCTGCCATACGCCAAGGCCTCCACCTTCATTCTGGATCAGCCGCTGGCGCAAACGGCGGCGGGGGACTATCGGCATGAACTGACCAGCCAAGTCGTCAGCGAGGACAACTTCGCCCATCTGATCGTTGATGGCGAGCAGGTTCAGGTCAATTACCACGACCGGGACGGCAAACGATTACAAACGGTAAACATCCCGCTGCACTAAGGTCATGAAGGCCAATTGCATTAGTTTTGAGCCCGGGCTGAAGAAAACTTCGCGCCGGCCGACATATTCTTATAGCACTTGGCCTTCATGTCTCTTGTCAGTCGGGGCCGCAATGATGCAACCTTGCCGCAGACAACAGTTAAGAGGGCGAGAGCCCGGCGCGATCAGCACATTCGAAGCGAGTTTCCCTCAATGAAAAGCCAACCCGATGCCGCCAGCCGTATGGTGGCCGAGGTAGTGACGCAGTTGCCTGTGCCCTCGCGGCTCGGCATGCTGCGTTTCGAACGGCTGAATGAGCCTAGCTGGGCGCTGCTGTTTCTCGATCCTAATTGCGAACGCCATTTCGGCCTGCCGGCCGTCGACCTGTGTGCGCTGGTCGACTCCCCCTACGCCAGCCTGATGGAGCCCGAAGCGCGCTATCAGCTGCATGACGCGGTCCAGCAGCAACTCACCGACAGTCCGAACTACCAGATCCGCTACACCTTGCACACCGCCTCAGGCGCCTTGAACCTGCTGGAACTGGGCGAAGCCTATAAACAGCACAATCGGCACCTGTTGCGCGGCTATCTGCTGGTGGTCGATGACCTGTTCGAGGGCTTTCAGCTTCAGCCCGCGCAGGATCTGGAAACCCAGAACTCGCGGCTGCAAATTGCCTTGGAGCTCAACCAGCGCGCCCAGCAGGAACAATTGCAGCATCTGGACCGGGTGCGCGCCCAGCAGGACCTGATCCTGTTGCTGACCCGCCAGCGCTACAGCACCAACAATTCCCTGCAAGAAGCCGCCGAACTGATCACCCGCAGCGCCTGCGACATCTACGAAATCGACTGTGCCAGCCTGTGGAACCTCGAAGGCTCGATGCTGGTGCCGATATCGGCCTATCACCGCGCCAGCAGTGAATACCAACTGCCGGAACCGATCGACGTCAGCGGCTTCCCCGATTACCTCGAAGCCTTGCACAGCAGCCGCGCCATCGATGCCCACAACGCCATGCGTGATCCGCGCACCCGGGACATGGCCGAGAGCCTGCGCCCCCGCGATGTGAACGCGATGCTCGACGCCAGTATCCGCGTCGACGGCCAGGTGGTCGGCGTGCTGTGCCTGGAACAGACGGGGGCGACCCGCGCCTGGCAGTCGGACGAAATCGCTTTCGCCGGCGAGCTGGCCGATCAGTTCGCCCAGGTCATCAACAACCACAACCGCCGCACCGCCACCAGCGCCCTGCACCTGTTCCAGCGTGCGGTCGAGCAAAGCGCCAACGCCTTTTTGCTGGTCAATTGCGACGGCGTGGTGGAATACGTCAACCCGAGCTTCACCGCGATCACCCAGTACAGCACCGAAGAAGTCCACGGCCAGCGGCTGTCGGAACTGCCGGCGCTGGAGAACCTCAGCGAACTGCTGTTCGACGCGCCCTCGGCGCTGGCCAAGAGCAACAGTTGGCAGGGTGAATTCAAGAGCCGACGTAAAAACCTCGAACCGTACTGGGGCCAGCTGTCGATCTCCAAGGTCTATGGCGACAACCGCGAGCTGACGCATTACATCGGCATTTACGAAGACATCACCCAAACCAAACTCGCCCAGCAGCGCATCGAGCGCCTGGCCTACACCGACAATCTGACCAACCTCGGCAACCGCCCGGCATTCATCCGCAACCTCGATGAACGCTTCGCCCGCGACACCGACACACCGATCAGCCTGTTGCTGGTGGACATCGACAACTTCAAGCGGATCAACGACAGCCTCGGTCACCAGACTGGCGACAAACTGCTGATCAGCCTGGCCCGACGCCTGCGCAACAGCCTGAGCCCGAGCGGCAGCCTGGCGCGTTTCGCCAGTAACGAATTCGCCGTGTTGCTGGACAACACCGACCTGCGCACCGGCCAACAGGTCGCCCATCAGTTGTTGATGACCCTCGACAAGCCGATGTTCGTCGACAACCAATTGATCAGCGTCACCGGCTCCGTGGGCCTGGCCTGTGCGCCGCTGCACGGTCGCGACCCGCAAACCCTGATGCGCAACGCCGGCCTGGCGCTGCACAAGGCCAAGGCCAACGGCAAGCATCAGGTCCAGGTGTTCACTGAAGCACTGAATGCCGAGGCCAGTTACAAGCTGTTCGTCGAGAACAACCTGCGCCGCGCCCTGACTCAGAACGAACTGGACGTGTTCTACCAGCCCAAGCTCTGCCTGCGCAGCGGCCGCCTGCTGGGCATGGAAGCGCTGCTGCGCTGGAACCACCCGGACAAAGGCATGATCCGCCCGGATCAGTTCATCAGCGTCGCTGAAGAAACCGGCCTGATCATCCCGATCGGCAAATGGATCGCGCGCCAGGCCTGTCGCATGAGCAAGGAACTGAGCGCCGCTGGACTGGGCAATCTTCAAGTGGCGATCAACCTGTCGCCCAAGCAGTTCTCCGACCCGGACCTGGTCTCGTCCATCGCCAACATCCTTAAGGAAGAAGCGCTGCCGGCGAACCTGCTGGAGCTGGAACTGACCGAAGGCCTGCTGCTGGAAGCCACCGAAGACACCCACTTGCAGCTCGACCAGCTCAAGCGCCTGGGCCTGACCCTGGCCATGGACGATTTCGGCACCGGTTACTCGTCGCTCAGCTACCTGAAAAAATTCCCGATCGACATCATCAAGATCGATCGCAGCTTCATCCACGAAATCCCGGACAACCAGGACGACATGGAAATCACCTCCGCTGTGATCGCCATGGCCCACAACCTGAAACTCAAGGTCGTGGCGGAAGGCATCGAGACCGCCGAGCAACTGGCGTTCTTGCGCCGCCACCGTTGCGACGTCGGTCAGGGCTACTTGTTCGACCGGCCGATCCCCGGCGCCGAGCTGATCGAAAAGCTCAAGCGCTACCCGCGCGGCCCTCTCGTCTGACCCCACTCCTACAGGGGTAGTGCGTAACGGGGAGGGTTTGGGCACACTGGCGGTCTGATTCCTACATCCCAACCTGACTGAGAGGACTGATCATGGTCTTGCGCTCGGAAATCCTGGTGAACAAAAACGTGCTTCCAACCAAAGAACAAGCTCTACCCGGCCGTGAAACCCCGATGAACCTGCCGGAAAAACATTTCGTCCACGACTCCCCGCTGCTGGGCCCGTTCGTCACCAACGTCGACTTTGCCATCTTCGGCCTGGGTTGCTTCTGGGGCGCGGAACGTCGTTTCTGGCAGCGTGAAGGCGTGGTCAGCACAGTCGTGGGTTACGCCGGCGGCTTCACGCCGAACCCGACCTATGAAGAAGTCTGCTCAGGCCTGACCGGCCACAGCGAAGTGGTGCTGGTGGTCTACGAGCCGGAAAAAGTCAGCTACGACGAGCTGCTGAAGATGTTCTGGGAACTGCATAACCCGACTCAGGGCATGCGTCAGGGCAACGACATCGGCACCCAGTACCGCTCGGTGATCTATGCGACCAACCCGGAGCAACTAGCAGCCGCCAAACACAGCAGGAACGTGTTCCAGGCTGAATTGACCAAGGCCGGGAAAGGCGAAATCACTACCGAAATCGCCGAAGCGCCGACGGTCTACTTCGCCGAGGCGTATCACCAGCAGTACCTGGCGAAAAACCCTGAAGGCTATTGCGGGATTGGCGGCACAGGCGTGACCTGCCCGATCTAAAGATAGCTGCAAGCGGCAAGTTTCAAGCTTCAAGCGAAAGCCCCGCGCGCACCGCTTTTACTTGCAGCTTGCCGCTTGAAACCTGTCGCTGCTATTCAGCAATCAACCAATCCATCTGCCATCCACCCTGGGTCTGCCCCAATTTCTTGGACAGCCACGGCAGCAACTCACGCAATTCCTCTTCCAGCCCCCACGGCGGATTCGCAATCGCCAACCCGGACCCGTTCAGACTGTTCGGCGTATCCAGCGGATGCACCAGCAACTCCACGCGCAACAACTTCGGCGCGCCCGAGCCTGCCAGATCCTGATAGAAACGACGCAACAGGCGCTGGTCCTTCACCGGGTACCAGATCGCCGCCACGGTCTGACGCATCCGGCCAACCGCTTCTTTCAGCGACGCCGCACAGCGCTGCATCTCATCGAGCTGTTCAAACGGCGGATCAATCAACATCACAGCCCGCTTTTCCTGCACCGGCAACATCGCGCGCGGCACATGCCAACCTTCGCCCAGATGCACCTTCACCCGACGATCACCGGCCATGTTGTCCTTGAGCAGCAAACCGTCTTCGGGGTGCTTCTCGTTGAGCATCACCCGATCCTGCGGCCGCGTCAGACGCCGCGCCAGCTCCGGCGACCCCGGGTAATAGCGCAACTGGCCATCCGGGTTCATGTCGTGCAGCACGTTCATGTAATCGGCGGTCAGCGCCGGCAGGTCCGGCTGATCCCACAGACGCGCAATACCTTCCAGGTACTCACCGGTACGGCTCGCCTGATCACCCTGCAGGTCATACAGACCAATGCCGGCGTGAGTGTCGAGATAGGCAAACGGCTGCTCCTTGCGCGACATCAGGGCGATGAGGCGGGTCAAAGTCAGGTGTTTGAACACATCGGCGTGATTGCCGGCATGGAAGGCGTGACGATAATTCATGATTGCTCCTGCGAAGGCCGGGAAGTTTACCTTGTACCGAGGCGAACGTCAGGGCCTCGCAGCCGAGCGGGCACTTGCAGCCCCACAAACCCTGTGGTGAGGGGGCTTGCCCCCGTCGGGCTGCGAAGCAGATCCAAAACCTGCCATCCTGTGACTCCTGCCCCCCCGAATCCTCGGTCGGCAACGGAAGATACTTACCAACGCCCTAGCGCTACACTGATCTCAACGTCCGACAGGAAGTCGAAAAACCAATGCGTATTCCAGCCATTTCTTTTTTATGCCTACTGTATTCAGGCTACGTCGTTTCTAACGAACAACACACCGAAGAAGCGCGTCAATCGTTAAAGAACTATGGTCTAAGTCACTGCATGTTGAAGCCATTCAATGAAAAGTCAGCATTAGAGAAAGACATCGGCCTGACCGCTGGCGCCTTCTCCTTCATGGGCAAAGGAATGCACACCATTCTTCAAAATGAAGACACGCTTCAGGTACTGCACGACCCCTACAAAGAAACAACTGACTACATATTAACGGCCTACAACCAGACATCTTCAAACAGCAAGCACTTGAGCCAAAAAATGGTGTTTTATGGGTGTTTGGAAGTTTACAACTCAGTGGCATTTGACCGCTTCATCAAGACTCAAGACCGGTTTATCTCCAACTAACGTCTGCGGCGAGGGGAACCCATCGCCACAGAAGCAACTGGACGCTACTCCGAAGGCCGGGCCCTCAACCGCCGCCCAACCACATCCAGCACATCACACCCATCACGCAACGGAATGGCACACAGCAACGCAAAATCACTAAGAATGAACGACTCACACTCAACCGAACCGCGCATCGACATGTTTTCCAGCACCTGAGTGACGGCACGAATTCGGTAGTTGGCGGCTTCGTATAAAACATCGAGCGGCGCGTGGGTATCGACGAATAGCGTGGGCATGTCGGTGCAGTTGCTGGTGAGGGCCATGAAGCGGTTTTCAGGGTGGGGGATTGGTTTTTCGTAGGGTGGGTCGGGGTGAAGATTTTTCATAATTGAACCCTCTGGTAGTAAACGGTCGCTACCATCGGCCTTCCTACAGGCTTGGGTGGCAGCTATACGCGGGGTAGGAATATCGAGACCAGAGAACTCGACCACACCGAAGCGTGCCCGCGCACAGCCGCCGCAACTGATCTTACGGACGCATGTTGACGGCCGCAATTCAGGTGTCGACGCCGGAGCGTCCTCTCTAGTCTTGAAGGGTTCCTACACCCTGCCACTGAATTTTCAGTGACCACCAGAGACTATCGAGGGAATGCATTTCAAACCAGTTCATGGAAACCGATACGAGTTGAAGGAAACTTCCGATGAGCTTGCCCGGAAATTTCGCTACCGTTTCAGAAACGCCGACTACCAAGTAGATTGGTCTTCAAGACTGGCTTTTCGAAGGTCTTCTTTCCATTCGATAGTCGCCAATCGATAAATATCCTCAAAAAAAACTCTTGTATTTTCCATTTCATCCCACCCACAGGGGAATGAGGAATATGCCTCTGGGTCATATTCCAGCAACGACTGGAAATCGTAGCTTTTGTCCTGAAGCGCCTCTTCTAAGCATTTATAAAGTAAAAATCGGTGTCGATATGTGCGATTTCTGACCAAGCAATACTTGAGTATTAACTCTTCTCTGTCTGTTGGGTTATTCGGATCGAATTTTTCCAGTTCCTCTCCAAGAGTATGCTCACGATCATAAATATCGAAACAACCCAAAAAATATGAAGGCGTCGGTATATATGGCTGCTGAGTATCAGGATCAATAAACATAATCTTCCTCACTTCAAAAAGGGGACCAAAAAGGGGACGGATTTATTTGTTGTTCTACAACAACACCTTCGAAGCTAGCAGCAAAATTAAATCTGCCCCCTTTGATTCCGCGTTATACTCTCAGACATTATAACTCACCAACTAGATTGATCTTCGAGACTAGCTTTTTGAAGATCACTCTTCCACTCCTCACTAGCCAACTTATAAATATTCTCAAAAAAACCTCGATGATCGTCTATCTCCGTTTCATCCCAAGCCATAGACGTATTTGTCTCGTAATCGCTTTCAAACTGTGTAGAAAAATCAAAATTCAACTGTGCTAAAGCATCCTCAAGGATTTTAAACATCAAAAAACGATGCCTATATGGTAAATGCTCGAGACGAGTCAAGATGAACTCTCTAATGATTTTCTCTCTATCACTACTATCATTTGGGTTATATGAATCGCCCCTGGTTTCGTAGACACCTCCAAGCCTCATAATGAGGCCCAAATAGGAGGTGCCATGAGTCGTCAGCGTTACCCCGAAGAATTCAAGATCGAAGCGGTCAAGCAAGTGACCGAGAAAG